>NZ_CP133190.1:6395000-6437239 GCF_030913705.1 Anaerocolumna sp. MB42-C2 | reverse complement strand
AAATACCTGGCTGTCTCAATTCCGTCAATACCCGCCATAATAATGTCAAGAAATATGATATCATACTCTTTCTCCTCAGACATCAGGCTCTCCCCATTATGAAATACATCACACCTGATTTCCTCATTCCGATCTCTTGTGTATTGATTAATAATTATTGTCATTTCATCGGTTATGGAGATATCATCATCACAAATAGCTATATTAATCAATATAATCCCCCCTTATATTACCAATAATTTAATTATACCTATTTTTTGAAAATAATGGAAGTATATATTTAAATCTATAAAAATTTTCCAGCAATCAAGTTGTTTTAAAGTATGCTGTGCATTATTGTTCCAATTCAGCAGTAGGCTGAACTGTAACAACAAAATAAATAGCTAGAGATATAACACTTGTAAAATATCACCTCTTATATTATCATGTAATTACTAAAAATTCTTTTATCCAAAGGAGCCGCTATGAAAACAGTAGGTTTAATTACCGAATATAATCCCTTTCACAATGGACATTTCTATCACATACAGGAAGCCAAAAGAATAACCGGCGCTGATTATGTGATTGTAGTTATGAGCGGTAATTTTGTGCAGCGGGGTGCTCCTGCAATTATTGATAAATACAGCCGTACGGATATGGCATTGGCTTGTGGCGCGGATATGGTTTTGGAACTGCCGGTTTGTTATGCAACGGCTAGCGCCGAATTTTTTGCTATGGGTGCGGTTTCCCTGTTGGATAAATTGGGGATTGTAGATTATCTTTGTTTCGGAAGTGAATGCGGTGATGCAAAACTTTTAAAAGCAATTGCAAAAATCTTAATAGAGGAACCAAGAGAATACCGTGAGTTGTTAAATCGGTATCTTAAAGAGGGCATAACCTTTCCGGCCGCAAGAGGTAAAGCATTAAAAACCATATCACCTTTAATAGAGGAATCATTACTTTTGTCACCAAATAATATACTTGGTATTGAATATATAAAAGCTATTTTATCTCTTAACAGCTCTATTAAACCCCTTACAATTATCAGAAAAACCGCAGATTATCACGAAATTGAATTAACTCCACACTCCGAGAACACCATCAGCAGTGCAACAGCTATACGAAAGTCCCTGCTGGATAATACTATGATAAATTATCATCAATTTGATGAATTAAAACAAGGTAGGCATAACGTTTCTTCTATTGCAAATCATAAAGTCAATCTTAATATGAATTCTATAAAAAAACATATTCCTGATTCTGTTTATGAGATTCTGCAAAATAATTACCGTATAAAATTTCCTATCCAGGAGGAGGATTTTTCCTTAATACTAAAATATAAATTAATGCAGGAAACGAAACTATCTCTGACAAAGTATACTGATATAACGGTTGATATGGCCAATCGTATTTACGACTTAAATTTTCAGGGATATACCTTTCTGCAAATTGCACAGTTAATAAAGTCTAAGCAATGGACTTTAACCCGTATTAATCGCGGATTGATCCACCTTTTATTAAATCTATATTCCGATAACTTTAATACTTATAACAAAATTGAATATACCCAGTATGCCAGACTGCTGGGCTTTAAAAAAGAATCTTCCCATCTCATCCGAAATATTACAAAGAAAGAGAACATACCCGTAATAACTAAGATGGCTGATGCGAAAGAACAGCTTTCTGAAACAGGTTTAACCATGCTGATGGAGGATATTTTTGCAGCTAATCTTTATAACTTGGTAGTATATGAAAAATATGGGACGATACTAAAAGATGAATATACTCATGGGGTTATAATAAGATAAAAAACTTTATTATATCTTTAAGAATCCACATTTTATATTTCAAGAGATAAAAAGGAGCTTATGCTCTATAGCTAATTCAGCTATTTTGCAAAAGCTCCTTATTTAGCATATATTAATTTTCTTTTATCTGATTTAAATTTCTACTTGCTCAGCTCTTCCATTTCATCAAGAAGTTTACCAAATAAATTAAGCGCCTGTTCCACCGGTTCTTTGGTGCTCATATCCACACCGGCTTTCTTAAGTAATTCAATCGGATAATCTGAACTGCCGCCACTTAAGAACTTACCGATATAATCGTCGACTGCCGGTTTACCCTCTTTTAAAATCTTTCTTGACAACGCAATTGCTGCGGAATAACCCGTAGCATATTGATAAACATAAAATGCATTATAAAAATGCGGAATTCTCGCCCATTCCATATCTATTTCAGAATCAACTACAATATCATTTCCGAAATACTGTATATTAAGATCACGGTAAATCTTGCATAATGTATCCGATGTAAGCGCCTCACCCTCCATAGATTTATGGTGGGTAATCATTTCAAATTCGGCAAACATGGTCTGCCTGTACAAAGTAGTTCTAAACTGTTCTAAGAAATGGTTTATCAGGTAAGCTCTTTCTTTTCTATTCTGGGTTTTTTTAAGGAGATATTCCATTAATAATGCTTCATTACAGGTGGAAGCTACCTCGGCCACAAAGATACGGTAACCTGCATAGGTTATAGGCAGTGCGGCATCCGAATGATAACTGTGTAATGCGTGTCCCATTTCGTGAGCAAGGGTAAATACATGATCCAGTGTATCCTGGTAATTCAATAATACATAAGGATGTGTGCCATAGGCTCCCCAGGAATAAGCCCCGCTTCTTTTCCCTTCGTTCTCATATACGTCTATCCAGTGATTATCAAAACCCTCCTTTAGGACTGCACGATATTTATCGCCAAGAGGTTCTAAACCATTGTAAACCATCTCTTTGGCCTCTTCATAACTAATTTTAGTACCAGCATCTTTTACAATCGGTGTATACAGATCATACATATGAAGTTCATCCACGGCCAGAAGTTTTTTTCGTAAGGATACATAACGATGAAGAAGCGGTAATTTTTCATGTACCACATCAATCAGATTGGTATATACGGAAAGTGGCACATTACTTTTATCCAGTTCTTTTGCCAGCGTGGACGGATATTTTCTTGCCTTTGCATAAAATGCTTCCTGTTTCACATTAGCACTGAAAGTAGCTGCCAGAGTATTTTTGAATTTTTTATACGTAGCATAAAGAGCCTGAAAAGCTTCCTGTCTGACTCGCCGGTCGG
This sequence comes from Anaerocolumna sp. MB42-C2, assembly GCF_030913705.1. Taxonomy (GTDB): domain Bacteria; phylum Bacillota; class Clostridia; order Lachnospirales; family Lachnospiraceae; genus Anaerocolumna. Next base: position 6,434,134 of record NZ_CP133190.1, on the reverse strand, counting down.
AACTCTCTAAGAAAGAAATATACCTTCCATGGGTTAATTCCACCATTTCGCCGTCTTCATTTTTAATCTCAGGAAATTTTAAATCCGCATTATTAAACACTGAAAATATACTATCCGGTGCATCTGCCATTTCGCCGGTATCCGCTATAATCTCTTCCATCTCTCTTGATAAAGTATGGGGTTTCTGTCTGCTAATTTCTCTTATTGCAAATTCATATGTTTTTAATTCCTGATTGGAGTTCAGATACGAACTTACAGTTTCTTCCGGTATATTTAAAATCTCAGGTACCATAAAGGATAAAGCACTGCTTACCTGTACGGATAATTTTGTTGCCTGATTAGAAAATGCCTGATAGGTACTTTCACTTGTGTCCTCATGATATTTTTGATTGGCATAAACATATACCCTTTCTAAATGCAGTGAAATCTCATCATGTAATTGCCAAAACTCTAAAAGTGTTTCTGCTGATTCAGCTAATTTTCCTTGATAACTGCTGATCTTGGGGATTAATTCCTTAGTAAATGCATATTCTTTCTTCCATTCTTCATCATTAGGATATAAATCTTCAATAGCCCATTTGTATTTCGGATCTACTTCATTTCTTTTTTTTAATTTTATCTTTTCCATAATTTTTTCCTTTCCGGAGCCGTATTATTATAAAGCTTAAATACTAAAACAGCATCATATGATAATAATTATATACATTCTTGTAATAATTATTATATTACATAAGCAAGAGATATTATAACATAATTTCCCAATATATAAAAGCACTGAATGGTAAGTATGTGATAAGGTATTTAACGAAAACGTAGACATATCTTGGACAGTAAAACAATAGATTATAGTAATAATTATAACGGAGGAAGATAATGCATTTACCGACTCACTTTAACCCACTTCATAAAAAAAACAACGGTAAGGATAGATTCCGGCAGGCTTCTAATAATAGGAGATCTTTTTCAAAGGCAGGTATTGTCCTGTTTTTAGCTATTATATTAATATTCCCTGCTGCCTCTTATCAAGGAGCAAAAAAAGGACTGCTATTATGGTTTAATACAGTACTTCCAACCTTATTACCATTTATTATTGTTTCAAATTTAATAATAGGATTACAAATTACAAAGCCGTTAAGCAAATTACTATATCCAATTTTTCATCTTTTGTTCGGTATCAGTAAAGGCGGCTGTTATCCTGTTTTAATGGGCTTTTTATCCGGCATTCCTGTTGGCGCCAGATCAGTAGCGGATTTGGTAAATCAGGGAAGTGTTGATGAGGACGAAGGGCAATACCTAATTGGTTTCTGCAATAATGCAAGTCCTATGTTTATCATGAGTTACATTGCGATTTCTCAGTTAAGGCTTCCTGAAATACGGTTTGCTCTATTGCTGATTATTTATATGTCAGGAATAATATCGGCTTTTCTCTACTTTCGGCTTCTTCCGAACAGGAACAACAGGGGTAATGCTTTATCCATCATGGAATTTGGTCAAAGTAAAATCAGACGCTATAACAGGGAAATACCAAAATTTGATTTTTCATTGCTGGATGCTGCTATAATGAATGGTTTTGAGATAATTACAAAAGTAGGCGGCTATATTATATTGTTTTCTATCCCGGTGCAAATTATATCCGGTCTCGGCAATGATAATTATATAAAATTTTTACTTATCGGTATCTTGGAAATAACTACCGGTATCAATAAGATAAGTCAGTCTTCCCTGGATATGGGAACAAAAATAGCCTTTATAACTATGCTTACGGCTTTTGGCGGTTTGTCCGGTGTTGCACAGACAAAAAGCGTAATCAATAGTACAAGGCTATCCATTGTAACTTATATAAAGTCAAAATTATTGCATATGGCAATCGCATTTATTCTCACGGTTATCTATATACAGTTGGTATTATACTGATTTTAATCTGCAGTATGATTTACTTAGCTTGTATACTCCATGTGTTTACTTAATATGTATTAAATTATGTAAAAAATATTATATAAATATTCAACGATAAATGCTTTATTCAATATCCTCTAAAAAAGTATTTTCATCAAAATTAAAGTCATCATCAGAATATTCTTCGCCGGTTTGCTCGGCTGCACTCTCTTCATTGGTATATTCTTGACCGCTGTTTTTTAATTCATTTTTATTATTAATAACGATATCCAGATTGCCTTTTAGGGCATTTAATAAATTCTCATATTTCGTTCTGCTGCTTTCATAAGCGTTGGTAAGGATGTTTTCCACATCTGAGAGCATCTCATCCGTATAAGACAAGGCACCTGCACGGATTTGGTTAGCATCATTATTTGCATCCGCTATAATTTTTTCAGCTTCAGATGCTGCCTTGCTAACCAATTCATTTGCCTGATCATATGCCTGCTGCATAATTTCATGATCATTTATTAGGGAATGTGCTTTTTCTCCGGCTTCAGCCATAATAGCTGCTGCTTTCTCTTCAGCATCTGCAATAATAGCATCCCGATTCGATATAATCTTTTGGTATCTCTTTATTTCATCCGGAGTCCTTAACCTCAATTCATCTAATAAATCGTACAATTCATCTTTTGGTACAATTACTTTAGTAGTTGAAAGTGGTTGCATTCTACAGCTTTCTACGAATTCATAAATATCTTCAATTAATTGTTCTATTCTACTGGCACCCATATTAACCTCTCCTTAATTTATTATATTTTTCGTAAACAGACTGCACAATACAGGCAGGCACGAACTGTTCAATTTTTCCACCGTAACTGGCTATTTCACGAACTGTACTGGAACTCAGATAAGCATATTCAACACTGGTCGTTAAAAATACCGTATCTACTTTTGGATTCATCTTATGGTTGGTCTGGGCTAACTGCAGCTCATATTCAAAATCCGTAATAGCTCTTAATCCTCTGACAATTACATTCGCATTTTTCTCATCTGCAAAATCAACCAACAATCCCTGATACGCTTCAATCGTAACATTAGGAATTTCTTTTGTTACCTGTTCTAAAAATTTCACACGTTCTTCGGAAGTAAATAAAGGTGATTTACTGCTATTTTTTAAAACTCCGATAATTAAATGATCCACTAACTTTGATGCACGTAATATGATATCTAAATGTCCCAATGTAACGGGATCAAAACTTCCCGGATATACACCAATTCTCAATATGATTCCTGCCTTTCCTAGCTTCGAGTCTTTCTTCGAGCCGGATAATGGCTAATATTTAAAGTGAAAAACTACAGCGCTATTACATATTTTAGCTTTATGCTAATTAATCTTATGTGTAATTATTTTAATTCGATAAATACATGTTTATTTGTTTTATATTCTTTTTCTCTCATGATCTGAAATCTGGAATTCTCAAGATATTCAAAACTTGTCTCCTTGGACGCTTCCACAATAACAAGGGTATCACAGTAAATAATATTGGAGTTCATTAGTTTTTCTAAAACCAACCTTTCTAAACTTTGATTATAAGGCGGATCCATAAAAATAATATCAAACACTTTACCCTGGACTTCCAAAGCCCTTATTGCTGATAAAACATCCATAGCCAGAATATTCGCTCCATTATCTAATCCGGTATTATGCAGATTATATTTAATGCATTCAACCGCTCCTTTAGCATTCTCAACAAATACAGCTGAACCTGCTCCTCTGCTTAATGCTTCTATTCCAATGGCACCGCTTCCGCTGAATAAATCTAAAAAATCACAATCTGCTAACCTGGAGTTTAACATATTAAATAAAGTTTCTTTTATTCTATCCGTGGTAGGTCTTGTCTCCATACCATCAATTGTTCTTAATTTTAATCTCTTTGCTTTACCCGCAATAACTCTCATTTTAAACTCCAATATATAATTTTAGCTATGTAACACCTATTAGAAAATATAACAGGAAACTCTTAAAATATCTATTAATATTGTATAATATAAAATTGTTTTGTCAACTTAATTTTACCTATCTAGAGCATTTTTACTAGTTTTCCATCCTCTAATTTTACTCCATAATATTATAATATTCAACCAATATTTTGATTTTCCTAAATTTGGTATAGTATCTTATCCTTTAAAAAGTATTATTTTATTCTATTAGGAAGAAAGAAAAAAGGCTGCGTTATTATAGGCAGCCTTTTTTTTATAAGATAAATCTTAATTTATTTTTGCTTCATTCATGAGATTATTGCTGACCAGACATACGTTTTTCCTGTTCTGCAATCATTTTCTTAACCATCATACCACCAACACTACCATTCTGATAGGAAGTTAAATCACCATTGTAACCTTGTTTTAAAGGTACACCAATTTCACTTGCAACTTCGTATTTAAAACGATCTAATGCTTCTTTAGCCTGTGGTACTTCTGCTCTGTTTCTACTTGCCATAATAAACGCCTCCATTTTCATATTTTGAATTCAATCAGTTATTTTTTTGCTTGATTCAAAATAATTCTGTGTTGTTGTTTGTTACGCTATTATTATGTGCAATCTATTTTTTAATAAACAGGTAAATTATTGAAATTTTTTAATTTTATTATACATTAATTACGAGGTTTTGTGCTGATTGGATTAAAATATAATAATAATTATTAATTAGCCGAAAACAATCCTTAATCTTTAACCTTTCGGTTTATGTGAATAATATAGGTTTCATAGTTTTTATCCTCTGCTGCCGGACTATTAAAAACCTCATCTCCCAAATTTTTTAATAACGTATGATTAACAGCTTCATATTTATCATTCTCACATTTACCTATATAAATATATTCAATCTGATATTTATCAATTAGAGCTTTCACTTTATTTTTATCAGTTGATGTATATATATCCTGTATATCGGCAGCCCTTTGATCAATTACTTTCGTATCACCTCTCCACAACCACTCATGTACATACCATCCAAGTACGGTAGGTAGACCGGTAGCTACAGATACGCGTTCATAATCGGAATAACTGTCGCCGTTTGCTTCCAGAATAACCGGGGTTCCTTTTATATTCTCATTCATCCAGTTTATTGCTTTAAAATCATCGGGCATCTGAGTATTTAAATAAGCAGCCGCATCCAGACCCTTATAACCTGCCGTATTAAATACATTACCATACCAGCTTCCAACGGATACTTTAAAATACCACAAGCTGCTTATAAACAGCAGTAAAGTAAAAATAATAAACTTTTTCTGCCACAAAAATCTACGGTCTTTCATAAATTTAAGAAAAATAAATCCGGCAGAAGTACCGAACAGAATAAATGCCTGATAGGTCAGTTTAAACATCGTATTGGCTCTTTTATAATCACCGGAATAGATATCCTTTACGTATACTAATTCCGGTATAAATACAAGCCCTGCTCCGCATAAACCAAGGGTTAATATAAATAATTCGGAACTATTTAATCCGGTTAAGAATTTAATGAAAAAATTTGACCGGTTACTATAATATAAATTTTGCTGATCGGGTTCTAATACTTGAGTCTCTTTTGATTTCTGATTATATTTTTGAATCAATTCCACGAATAAGCCAAGTACTAAAGTAAACGGAAGTCCCCATAAAATAATCAGCTGATAAAATGGTGTATGAGTATAGGTGATTTGTATTTCTGTTGCTATTTGATCAAAATTTAAAGTAAATGGCAAAGCAGTCAATTTAGCAGCAATGATAACAGTAATTCCCTGAGATGCAGTGATCCAAAATGGTTTTAGGGATGGGCGAATTCTGCCGTCTTCTATAACGGTATGATCGAAACCATAATCAACTAAATTCGAAAATAATATAACCGCTCCCGCCACTACATAATAAATTGGAAAATCCCAAAAGTTTGTTGTATGGAACAAACCTATGAAAAAACCTATCAGTACTATATGTGGATTAATTATCTCTTTAAAGACCTGTCTTTTTCCAAATTTGTCTTCCTCTCTGAGTGAATTTTTCCGTTTTCTTCGGTACAAAAGCCACGCGAACAGAATTCCCAGCACTGTCAGTACAAATATAATATTTATGACATGAGCGTGTAAATCCCCCAATATGAATGAATAACTGGGGAATTCGTGTATTGTTTTATCTTTTGTATCCGGATTATAACCGATATATCTTGTAGAATCCGGAAACCAGTAATGGGAATCCTCTTCCTCTGTCTTAATTCCAAGCAAGATACGCAGTGTTGGAATAATCCAATAAAATAAAGTAAAATGCATATTACCTGCTATAGATACTCCTGCACCGGATAAAAGGCCCGCAAACAAAGGCGCCTTTTTATATTTAATGAAATTATCCTCCAAAAAATTTTGGGTTACATTATAAATTAAAGAAAAGGGAAGTACAAATCCAAAGGCCGCTAATGTCATCAACATCAGATTGTATCCCACATTTACGGTACATAAGGACAACTTTGTCATAAAGGCTGCCATATATTGACCGACATAATAATAATTAATCGTACTGCCGGCAAACCATAAATCTTTTGGCGGCATATAATCCCCGCGCATCATAATAGTCATAAATCCATAGTCCATGAATTTCTCTGTTCCGTAAGCCTCCGGCTTAAACCCTCTTATATACGTCCAAATCATAAACAAAGCCAAAAAAAGCACTTCTTCCGTTATCATGGCTGAAATTTTTTCTGCGGTAAACATTAATTTTTTATTTTCTTCTTTCGTCGTATATAAAAGAACTATGTTAATACATAGAAATAGTATAACCACAATAATACAGTTCAAAGAACTGAATTTCATGATTTTTAAGGACGAAAGAAACCACATAAGATAACCGGATAAAGCAATCCCCATTGTCTTTGAGAATAAATATCCGTTATCATGAAATAATCGAAATATTTTCTGTGTCATTGGTAAAAAAATGACTCCTAACAACAGTAATACGAACCACCATTTAAAAAATGGAATAAAATCTTCACCTAATAAAAATTTTGCAAAAATGAAAATAAATATTCCAATCATAATTTGAATCACATACTTAATTTTAAAAGGATAGCCACCCTCATCAGGCGCAGTTATTGAATTCTCCATAATAACCTCTTTCCTGAATACCAAATTTCGATTAGATATGTTGTTCCGAAATTTATTACCTTATATACTTATTAATTTTCAAAAAGTCCTTTACTGCCTGTATACCGATCTTAAAGATTTTTTTCATATTAATGGAATTCACTCCGCCTTGTCTGGGGCGGAATGTAATCGGTAAGTATTTTACCGGAAGTTTTTTCTTTCCGTAGATTACAGATAATAATACATTTGATAAGTTATAATCTTTTGGTATTAATCTGATATTCTCTTTTAGAGTTTCTGCCTGGATCAGACGGAAAGGTGTATTGGCATCTTTTATAGAAACATGGAAACATAACTGCAATACGAATTTTAAAACTTTAGTTACAAATAATCTGGATAATCCATCCTGGCGATGGTTCCTAAAACCGATTATCATAACATATTGTTTTCGCAGTTTCCAAAAATCCCAAAATTCTTCCGGTAAGGTCTGACCGTCTGAATCCGTCTGAAATATATAGTTTGCTCCCTGTTTAATTCCATATTTATATCCATATAAAACTGTTGCACCATGACCTCCGTTTTTTTTTGTTAACGGCTCAAATAAAGGTCGCGTCGTTGCTTCCTGTTTCATAATGGAATAAGTAGAATCTTTACTTCCATCATCTATTATTACTAATTTACTATCATTACCAATTTTATCCACTATACTATACCAATCATTAATTATGCCCTGGATATTCTCTTCTTCATTGTAAGCCGGAATTACAATATAAAGTTTATCCATTTAACCCTCCATGAAAAATATCAAGAGCACGTCTTACTACGGCGTCCATGTTATAATAACGGTATTCGGCTAATCTTCCTACAAATAAAACATTTGTTTCTTTATCCATTTCTGCCTGATATAAACTAAATTGTTCTTTGCAGTCTTTCGTAGGGAATGGATAATAAGGTTCGCCGTCACTGCAGGGATATTCCTTTAAAATAGTAGTATTTTTATGTTCCTGCCAGGTTAACTTCTTAAATTCCGTTATTCGGGTAAAATCATAATCGTTTGGATAATTCACTACCGGAGCAGACTGATATTCTTCCTTGTTAAAAGTTTCAAATACAAAATCTATACTTCGGTATTCCATTTTTCCATATTTATAATCATAAAAATAATCGGTGGGTCCGGTATATATTAATTTATCATACGTTAAATCCTTTATAACTTCTTTATAATCCGTATTAAGTAAAATCTTGATATTAGGATTAGATACCATTTTTTCACACATCCTGGTAAAACCGTATTTCGGCATTCCCTGATACCGGTCATTAAAATACCTGGTATCCCTGTTTAAACGAATAGGAATTCTGGAGATTACGGATGTATCAATTTCACCGGGATCAATCCCCCACTGTTTTCTGGTATAAGTCTCAAAAATCTTTTCATATATATCAAGACCAACCTTACTTAACGCTACATCCTTGCTGGTTTTAATTTCATCCAGGGAAACTGCTTTTTCTTTTAAGAAATCTTCCACTTCATCGCAGGAAAGATTTAAGTTGTAGAGTTTATTAATCGTTTCCACCGTTATCGGCATAGGAACCAGATTGCCGTCAACATAGGTAAGAACTCTATGCCAAAAATCATTCCAGGGAGTAAACTTGCTTAAATACTGGTAAACCTCTCTATCATTTGTATGGAAGATATGGGGACCGTAATTGTGAATTAAGATTCCATCCTCATTGTAGGAATCATACACATTACCTCCGATATGATTACGTTTTTCTATAATTAATACTTTTTCCTTTAACTCAGATGCTATTCTCTCTGCTATGGTTAACCCTGCAAGTCCCGCTCCGACTACGATATACTTATAATACATACTAATCTCCTTTGGTTGTATTTTTTATAATACATTATAAATATCTTTTGGTAATACTTCCGATAATTGTTCTTTGGTAGGTCTGTCATATGTTACTAAACGGTTTGCCTGATTTACAACAATCTTTTCAAATACATTTCGTATTCCTCTTGCATTTCCAAACTGTACCCTGTTTTTCTCATCCATAGTATTTAATTTATTTTTTACTTCAATAAGTGCATCTTCTTCTATAACAAGGCCGGCTTTCCCAGCCATTGATTCCAGAATAAGTATCAATTCATCATTGGTATAATCTTCAAAATCGATAAATTTATTGAATCTTGATATTAAACCCGTATTTGCCTTTAAAAATGTCTGCATTTCATCCCGATATCCCGCAACAATAACAACTAAATTATCCCTGTGATCTTCCATCATTTTTACTAATGTGTCAATCGCTTCCGCTCCAAAATCACTGGTACCGATACTTCCGGCCAGGGAATATGCCTCATCAATAAACAAAACCCCGCCAAGAGCCCTTTCTACCACTTCTTTCACCTTTAGGGCAGTCTGTCCCACATATCCTGCTACCAATCCTGAACGGTCCGTTTCCACCAAATTACCCTCGGATAAAATACCTAATTCTTTATATATTTTAGCTACTAATCTGGCAACCGTGGTTTTACCAGTTCCCGGATTACCTGTATAAACCATGTGGTAAGACATATCCATCGTAGGCATATTATATTCTTCACGAAGTTTTCTAACCTTAATCAGATTTATTAAAGAGTTAATCTCCGTTTTGACCGAATCCAAACCAATCAGGGAATATAACTCTTCCAGATATTCCTCCAGTTTCTGTCTGTTTTTACTCTCTGTCTCTGTTACTATATGAGAATCCGTCTCCAAAGCAACAGCCTCCGGGAAATCATTATGCTTAAACACCGATTCATCCGGTTTTTGGGAATCTTCCTTCTCCGTTACCGAATCAACGGTCTCATCATGGGTCTTTCGGACATTAATCTTAGCTTTGTCCCAATTTAAGATATATTTATCTTTATATTTTTCAAAATCACCATTGGAAGTAATCTGCAGGGCATTACTGTATTCCAGTTCTTCACAGCTGATTTTCCGAAAAACATACCGTTCATCTATTATATAATTTAACTTGTCATTCCCTTTCAGAAAAGCACTGACCTGATGATAATATCCTAAAATAAAGGAAGTTAATTTCGTATTTTTGGAATCATTTAAATAGGACATGGTAAGTAATATAGTAAGCAATGTATCAAAAAACATTCCGCCGATACAGGAAGATTTCTCTATATCCCGCAGGCTGCACAACTGCAGTAATATTGGGGGTGCATGAAGAACTTTTTCTGATTGATAATTTATTTCTTTACCATCTGCCTGATCTGTTGTTAAACCTATTATATTATGTTCAGGTATATCAGCAATAAACTGCCGCTCATCCGGATTAAAACAGCCGCAGAAAACTGCTAACTGTATCAGAATTGCCTGAAGGTACAAATCCAGCATCTCTTTTATGGGCCGGTGGAGTACTGATTCCGGTTTTTCCCAGTAACCCTCCTGTAATAACAGGTCACAATATTTTGCTAAGGTATTATAATTATCTTTTCCGATTTGATAAAGTTTGGTTTTTGTATAACCCTGGCTCATTATGACACTCCTCCCCCTAAGCTGCTTTATAAATCCTAAATAATCAATTTTTATTATACTATATATTTCCATAAATAAAAAGTGAATGTTAATAAAACCTGTGACCTCCCGTTTGGGAAATATTGCCCAAACCTTACAAGGTACCCATATCAAAAAAGTTTATCTTATCTCTTAATTCCGGATTTTCTTCCAGAAATAAATCTAATTCTTGTTTTGTTAAACTTTTTGCAGCTTCATTCGCTTTCATTAGCACAGCGGCATCATTATAAATATCACCGATCCGGAATTCCATATCTCCACTTTGCCTGATTCCAAACATATCTCCGGGTCCCCTTAATTTCAGATCTTCGCCGGCTATATAAAATCCATCATTGGACTTACTTAATATTTCAAGTCTTTCTTTCGTTTCTTTCCCGCCGGAACCACTGACTAAGATACAGTAAGACTGATGTTGACCTCTTCCCACTCTTCCCCTTAACTGATGCAGCTGAGCCAGTCCAAAACGCTCGGCATTTTCAATCATCATTACGGTAGCATTGGGAACATTGACTCCAACTTCTACAACTGTAGTAGAAACTAATGTCTGTATTTCTCCGGCGGAAAAACGTTCCATGATTTCATTTTTTTCTTTTGGTTTCATCTTTCCGTGCAGGTATTCTACTACAATATCGGAGGGCATGGCCTCTTTTAGCTTTTCCGTGTATTCCAACACATTCTCTGCTTCTATCACTTCACTTTCATCTACCATAGGGCAGATTACATAAGCTTGTCTTCCTTTTCTTATTTCTTTCGTTATAAAATGGTAGGCAGTAGGACGATATCCGGTATCCACTACACAGTTTTTAATAGGCAGGCGGTTTGCAGGCAGCTCATCTACTATGGATATATCAAGATCTCCGTACAATATAATAGCAAGGGTCCTCGGTATTGGTGTCGCGCTCATAACCAGTACATGAGGATGAATTCCTTTACCGGATAAGGCTTCTCTTTGCCTTACACCAAAGCGGTGTTGTTCATCCGTTACAGCCAGTGCCAGATTGTCATACTCCACTTTTTCCTGGATTAATGCATGGGTTCCTATTATTACGTCCACCTCATGATTTTTGATTTTTTCATAGGCTTTTATTTTCTCCGAGGCTGTCATGGAACCTACCAGCAATATTGTTTTTATACCAAAAGCGGAGAACATTCGGCCCAAAGATTCATAATGCTGCTTTGCCAGTACCTCAGTAGGTACCATTAAACTGCCCTGATAACCATTTAAAGTTGTAAGGAGCAAGGCTAGTGCTGCCAGTATAGTCTTACCTGACCCGACATCACCTTGTACTAATCGGTTCATGGTATGTTTCCCAGTTAAATCGGACTTTATTTCTTTCCATACTTTTAACTGTGCTTTTGTAAGTTCATAAGGTAATTCTTTTAGGAATCGGTCACATATTTCCTGTTCGCTGATTCTAAAATCATTATTCCAGATTTTCCTTTTTTCTTTCAAAAACTGCAGTGCTAAAGTAAATTGAAAAAATTCATCGAACACCAGTCTGGTTCTGGCATCAGCCATTGTTTCAAAACTTTTAGGAAAATGAATTTCCTGTAATGCATTTTTATAATTAATTAAATGATATTCTTTCTGAATTCTTTTTGGTAAATAATCCTTGGCCAAATCCAATTGCTCTAATACTGTCTTAACTGATTTGGAGATTAAATTATTTGTAATACCGGACGTTAAAATATACACAGGCTGTAGAACATTCATTTTAATACGGTATTCTTCCCTCGTGTATATATTGGGCTGCTCTATAACCAAAACACCATTTTTTCTGACTACTTTGCCGCGGAATATAAAATGATAACCCATATGTAATTTATTACGCAGAAACGGCATATTAAACCAGCTCAAAGGCAATTTACCACTGGAATCCTTAACTTGACAGCTGATTATTTTCAAATTCCTGACCTGTTTAGCCTGAACTGTTGAAATAACAGAAGCTTCAATAGAAACAATCTTACCTTCGGTAATACCTTCGGTAATGTCGATTATAGGAATCGGAGCTTCAAACACATCATAAGCCCTGGGATAATGCTTTAATAAGTCTTCAACCGTATATAATCCCATTTTATTAAAATCTTTTTCTGTTTTTTCGCCTATTCCTTTGATTGCTCTTAAAGGACCGTTTAATGTTATTAATAAACTATCTCTCATGCCTGTCTCCATTTCTATCTGGTCTTGTATGACCTATTTTTGCACTATACTTCAAGGATATAATTTCCGTTCTTAATATACCTCAATTATCCCACCATATTAGCAGTACTATAACAGCATACGATAAAAAAAAGAATCCCCGCGTTTGCTAATAGCATACCGCTCTAAAGACTTACTCATTGTTAAGCTGCTTTAGAGAGCCTGTTAAGCTCGAAGAATCTTTTTATTAGACCCAGGTAAAACCCAGGGATTATTCTACTGAAAGCACGTAATAATAAATTGGCTGGCCGCCAAAATGTACTTCTACATCCATATTGGGATATTCTTTCATAATTGCTTCAGCCAGTTCAGCTGCAGTTTCTTCTGTGATATCTGCACCATAATACAGACTGATTAATTCCGAATCTTCATCTATCAGTCCTTTAATCAAATCAAAAGTGGTATCTGAAATATCTGAGCCTACAGAAAGAATCGTCTTATCATCCAATCCCATAATATTGCCTTGTTTAATTTCTTTTCCATCAATATTGGTATCTCTTACTGCATAAGTTACCTGTCCACTCTTTACTTTTTTCATTTCTTCGGTCATGCGCTTTTCATTTTCTTCAACTGATTTATCATGAACATAATTAATGATAGAAGTGATACCCTGCGGTATAGTTCTGGATGGAATCACCACAATTTTTTTATCTTCCGTTAAATCCTTTGCCTGTTGTGCGGCAAGTATTATATTGCTGTTATTCGGGAATATAAAAATAGTTTCAGCATTAACCTGTTCAATAGCATTTAACATATCCTCAGTACTGGGATTCATAGTCTGACCACCGGCAATAATATAATCCACTCCAAGTCCCTTAAATATGTCGTTAATTCCCTCTCCTATGGAGACTGAAATAAAACCGACTTCCTTTTTAGGTGTCTTAACAGGTTTACTCATTTTCAACTTTTTCTCTTCTGCTTGTTTTGCAGCAATTTTTTCAGCATCTTTTATTAATCGCTCATTATGCTCTTCTCTCATATTATCAATCTTAATTTTAGATAATGAACCATAAGTTAAAGCGCGTTGAATGGCAAGTCCCGGATCATTGGTATGTACATGAACCTTGACAATGTCATCATCTGCAACTACTACCAAAGAATCACCAATCGATTCTAAATAGCCTTTAAAATCAAGTTCTGTATCTTGATTAAATTCTTTTTCTAATATAATTAAAAATTCGGTGCAGTATCCAAACTTAATATCTGCAGTATTAATTGTATCTATATTAATTGATACAGACGTATCGACTTTAGACGTTTTAGCCGCGTCAAAATCAACTTCTTTACCAAGTAATACATCATAAGCACCTTTCACTATTTCAACAAGCCCCTGTCCACCGGAATCAACTACTCCGGCTTCTTTTAGCACGGGAAGCAGTTCCGGTGTATGTGCAAGTACTTCTTCCATGTAATTAATAACTTCTTTGCCAAAGAAAACCAGGTCATCTGTTTCAGAAGCCAACTCTGCAGCTTTTTCCGCACCACCTCTGGCGACAGTTAGAATTGTACCTTCCTTAGGTTTCATAACTGCCTTATAAGCCGTTTCTACAGCTTTTCCAAAAGCATTTGCCATTATAGTAACATTTATTTCATTAAAGTCCTTTATTTCCTTAGTAAATCCCCGGAACAGCTGAGATAAAATAACACCAGAATTACCTCTGGCGCCTCGCAGTGAGCCACTGGAAATTGCTTTTGCCAGTCCTTCGATAGTTGGATTCTCCATCTGTGAGACTTCCTTTGCAGCGGACATAATTGTCAATGTCATATTTGTACCGGTATCACCATCCGGTACAGGAAATACATTCAATTCATTAATATATTCTTTCTTACTTTCAATGCTTTTTGCTCCTGCTAAAAACATCTTCTTAAGCGTCAAAGCATCTATTGCATTTATAACCACAAGTTTGTTCCTCCTTAAATGTAATTCGTCCATTAGTCAATGACTCTTACGCCTTCGACAAATATATTAATCTTAACAACTTCCATCCCTGTAAATTCCTCAACCTTGTATTTAACGTTACTGATCAGATTCTCTGCAACGGCTGAGATACTTACTCCATAGGATACAATTATATGCAAATCAATAATTATTTTGTTGTTATCTACCGTAATATTAACGCCATGACTTAGACTTTCACGCTTTAAGAGTTTAACAAGCCCATCTTTTACACTGATCGATGCCATCCCCACGACTCCAAAACACTCCACAGCAGAAGAACCGGCATATTTAGCCAATACGTCATTATCTATTGAAACTTCACCGATTTGTGTATTCATGTGTCCTTTCATAGGAACCCTCCAATTCTTATATTTTAACATTCGAAGTAGTACTATTTTACTACAGCATATATGTTTCCATTCATTACTATTATAACCTTTTTTAGTGCAAAATGGAATACTTATTTTAAATTCTACTTTTTCTACATCTTATTCTTTCTTTTTCTATTATATTATTCCTTGGTTTACCCTGATTATGATATAAAGAATAAAAGGCATGCATATATTGTATTGAATATTGCCTGTTTTACATATTACCAAAATTATATTAGAAAATAAATTGTAATTTAACATCCTGATTATTTCGCTGCCATAGACAGCAGATGGGAGTATCTATGAGAAGAATGCTAGGTTTTATATTATTCTGGGTGGCTATTGGAATGACAATAATGTTGTTTATTACCAACGGCATCTTGGCAGTATGTATTATAATTCTCTTTTTAGTTTTAGGGTATAATCTATTTACCTGTTAATTACACAAAAAAGCCTATCCAAAAACTTATAGTTTTAAACTTAAGTTAAAAACTTTAGATTTAAAATATAAGTATCGGACAGGCTTTTCCCATAATTATTCAATATCAATTATGCTCTTTCTACTTTACCGGATCTAAGACATGAAGTACATACATAAGTTTTTTTAGCTGCACCGTTAACAATAATTTTAACAGATTTTACATTAGCTTTCCACATCTTGTTAGATCTTCTATGAGAATGACTCACAGCATTTCCAAAGTGAGCACTTTTTTCACAAATTGCACATTTAGCCATTTAAAGCACCTCCCTAGGTTTTTTTTAAGTCGCACGACCTGCAAACAAATCTATTCTAGCAGAATAAAGCAAATATTGCAAGAAAAATTTTAAATCTTTTATAAGTAATTCAAATTGAAAGGAATAAGTGTACCCTTTAATAAGTGCAACACCACAATACTAAATTACTATATGTTTTCTCCATTAATTACTTCATTTACTTTATCGTCAATATCATCATCTTTATCTTTATCTTTATCTTTATCTTTTTTAAATCGGTTTATAAACTCCGGTACCATGTCCAAAATCTTGGTAATGCTATCCTGATTCTTAACATTAACCAGTCGTGCTGTTCCGTCCTTGATTACCAAAACTGCACTTGGTGTCATTTTACCGCCCATACCACCGCCGGCATTATTTTTGCTTACATCTTTAGAAAATGCACCTGCTCCTACGCCAAAGCTTACATCAACTAAAGGAAGAATAATTGTTCCGTCGTCAAATTTGATTGCATCTCCCACTACTGTTTTCGTGGTTATAAAACTGTCCATACCTTTAAATAATGATTCGACTGTAGCATTAAAATTATTTTCACCCATTATAAATCCTCCTTAAGAGCCTTCAAGTTTTTCAGTAATTTCCTAAAATTTTTATCTAATAAAAGCTGTATACATATTATTAGTAATGTAAGTAATCTTATTCTCCCAATGCAAAATATGGAACCTTCCAGTATCTCATCTTCAAAATTTGGTATCACTGACACAGACTGTCCGTAAAAGCTATAAAAGGCTGCCATAACTCCCAATATTTGACCGGTAGAACAAGGGTCGCCTGTTCCAAACTCAAGTTCCATTTTTATTTTTGTCGGACGTATATGTTTTAAAACTTTTTTTATCGTTAGAAAAGACCTGGATAATGCCTTTTTATTACTGTCATCCTTTAAAAAAGCTTTAATCCTGTCCCATTTTTCTGAAATATTTAAAAGCTTCTCTTTCAGATTGATTAATTTAGCCCAAATGCCACGAAACCGCTCCGGTATATTGATAAAAAAGGCTTTGACTTTATGAAAAAACTTTTTTAAGTCAGCAAGAAATCTCCTTTCGGTTTTTTTATTAAATTTTTCTGTTGTATCAGGATCCGAACCAGCTATCGGTTCATCCCCAGAAGTACCGTTGATTTCGGCTGCTCTTACCTCGGTTTTGATTTTATCAGCCGGGGTTTTATTTGTTAATTTTGTTATCTTATCTTTAGATTGTTCCTTTATTATTTCTATCTTATCATTTTCTGCATTTTTTGATTCCGAAACTGAAGTATTGTTTATTGAATGTATTATTTCTATTTCTGGTTTTATTTCGGTTTTTGTTTCGGTTTTGATCTCTGTTTTTACTTCTGTATTTTCTGTTTCGGCAATTCTCTTATTTATATTTTCGTTTTTTATTTCTTTTACTGCATTTATCTCAGTTTTACTATTACCTTTTATCTCAGTAATTTTTTCTGATTTCTGATTTTTTCTGATTTTTTTGCTTTTTTGCTGCCGCTCGTTGCTTTTCGGGTTATTGCTGTCATAAAAAACTCTTCCAAATAATTTTAATCGAACAAGCAGCTCATTATCTGAATATAATATCAGAAAGTTGATGATTCTAAGCAACCAACTTATTTTGACTTCTGCCCTTATTTCTGCTTTGTTATCAGCATTTATTCGATATCGTATCGGAACCAGAAGCACAACAAGAATGAGAAAAATAAGTAATCCCAAAATGGAGGCAAGAATGATTCCGATTATTTTTAAAAGGAATAAAACAATATGGAGCATATATTCTTGGTTTCCTCCTTTTAGTACTCATTCGTTTTTTAAAAAAACTCTCTGACACGGAAATCACCGGTTTTATTATATATTTCCATCAGCATATCTTTTACTAAAAGTTTAGCTTGTCCTTTCGAACCGGCTAATCCAAAGATATAGGTATCTTTTTTAGCGTAGTATGGAAATATAAGTTCATTGGCATTGATTATATCAAATAAATTATAGGAATTCGATGCAAACGTTATACAGTAAACCTCAAATGTTAATTCACCTTTTTCGATTGATTTCATGGCCTTTATTTTTTTTGTGTGTTTTAAATCCTCACTAAAATACATTCTATCTGCCCATTTTATCATATCACTACACCTATGCTTCCATAAACTACCATCAATTTATCATCTGTGATAATTAAAACCGTCTTAAATCAGTATAATTTTACCTTTTTCCAATTCCTACTTTCCATTATACCACAATTTTACAATAAAAATACAGAATTAATTCTTATATAGGGACCTAATTATATTAACACATGCAGTTTTTTCTGCTCTATCATGGCATTGCTCCAAAGTATTTTTAATATAATCAGTTACATCATCAGCAGATTGGAAAAATACAGGCATCTTATTAATGGTATTTGCCATAACCCCACGATTAACATGTTGGGAATTTTTCCGGAACAATTCGGATAGTTTAAGAACTAAATCATTCTGTGCATTTAGTAAATACTCTTCGTCCACAAGTTTATTTTCCATGATCTGCCTTAATTCCACAAACAAACTGCTGCCAAGGAGATTTTGCGCTGTATTTAAACAATGAAATAACGGTCCCAGCATTAAACTTTCCACCATTTTTACATGTTCTGTCTTTATATCATAAAAATAGGCTTCCAATCTTTGAATTTCTTCCGTCATAAGTTCCTGTTGTCCTTCGGTATAGGTCAATTTCTCTTCCGATTCTTTTTCTAACGGCACCATTTTCTCTGCCATAAAATGCTGATTTATATCTTGAATTAATTTTTTGCAATTATCCTCGTCTGCAGGTAATAAAAGGAATTTCATTTCTCCATCCAGGCCTTCGATTCGGTACCCCTCCATATAAGCATATGGAGCTAAAATCAACATAACATACAGATGATTTACACATTCTTGTAAGCCGTAATAGAAATCTACCGAGGCATTTATAAAAAAAGCAGCCCCATCAATTTTTCCAGTATAGAAAAGATACTCTTCTTTGGATAAGTTTTTATAATCCAGGGCCTCCAATTCTTTTCTCAGATCGTATAAATGCGGATATGCAGTATCCATATCTTCCTGCTCATATAACATAGCTCCGGTCTTTATCATATATAGGTAACTGTCGAGAGAAGAACGATCACCACCCTTATATATAGTAAGACTGTCCTTAATCAGATCCAAATACCTGGATCGTGATAATCTAACGGGAAGCTGCCCTATTACTTCTTTTATTTTCTCATTTATAATTACGTTATCGTTGGTATCAAAAATATAACTGATTACCTCTGAAACAAATGCCTCTTCATCGATCTCATCAATCTTTTCCTCGTATTTGTATTCGATACGGTTGAAAATATATTCATAGACCTGAAAAATATCCGTATAAGCAGTGAGAATCTTCATTTTACTTATGATATTGTTTCGAATGGCGTCTAATCTCTTCACTCCGTTTTCCATTTTTTCACCGGAAAAATCATTTAACAGATTTTCTTTTATAATTTGATTCATTTCCTTTAAAAGGTTTTCTTCCTCTTTAGGACGGTTTTTATCAGCTTCTACATAATTTTCATAAAAAGTATAATAAAGCATGGAAAATTTTATTCCCGCATATTGTTCATATAAAGTAACTAAACGATTAAAATACTGGGGAATGTTAAAATCCAGATTTACTCCCTTTTGTATTTCCTTGCAAATTGTTTTCATGTTTTTGTTCATTTTTTTCATTTCCTCCGACAAATATCAATACTGCTTTTTACTTAATAATCTATTTATAATAAGTAATCCGCAGGCTGTTATAATAAATTTAATATAGGATATATTAGTTATACCCTGCAAATTTTTATTTAATATTATAGCAGTAAATTCATCAATAAACCAGCTATTTGGAATAATTTTCGAAATATTTAATAACTCATTCCCCAAAAATCCTGCTGTTATAGATAAAAACCCTAATAACCCAAATAATAAAATACATATAATGCTAATCAACTGGAATCTGCCTGCCCTTTCAGACAGTTTTCCTATCAAAAGAAACCATAGAATCATTACCCCTGAGAAAAGTTCCAGCAACAGAAAAAGCAATAAAACCTGTTTTATCGTTAGATTCCCGAATTTACCGGCCAGACTTGCCAGAAGCACAATACAAAATATGCTTTGAAGCGTAAATGCAGCAGTGAAATAACTTAAATCCAGACTAAAAGGACCCAGAAGCGAAATACCTGCCTTATTTCTGATTCCTGACTCTATTTCCAAAACAGCTCCCAAAGACATTAACATAGCGGTAAACCCTAATAACATGGCAATAATGCCCCATATAACCTGCTGATATAAAATAGAGTTATCTATTTTACTTCCATTGTTGCGATTATCCGTATTAATCATGGAAATATTAAAACCAAAGTCAAAATCAGGAGAATTCATTAAAGAATTGGCATAGGCATTATAATCGTTCCATGTTAGCATTTTATTCTGTTTTAAAGTCAACTGGGAACTGTAATCTTTCCATGGAAGAAACTGATATTTGTTATACCCTTTATACAGACAAATTTTATATAACATTTCACCGGCTATTATATCGGATAAGATTTTAGCGGTTTCATCTCCGGCCGAATAATACATAGTAATCAGATCCTCCGTTTTGCCTATTTGGATTGATTTTTCATACTCCTTATGAATAATAAGATAGGCACGGATTTGTTCTTTTAATAGCAGCCCATTTAAATACTCTTTGGACCCCTCATAGACATAAAAAGAGGGTACTTTTCTTAAATCCATTATTAAATCTTTGGAACTTTCACTTTGGTCAAGATTTAATATACCAATAGGTATACTGCTTCTCTCTTCTGCGTGAATCGAAAAATTATTTATAATATACAGAAAGAGTAATAGAGATATCATTAAAATACCGCAGGTTAATTTGTCATTTAAAATGGCCTTTATACGGAGAGTATAGAGATTATTCTTCACCGGTAACCTCCTCCCGCCTGTATAAGGATATACTTAAGGCATAGAAAACCAAAGCCCCCAGGATTAAAACTGTTATTATTTTAAATATATAATCGCCATTAATTCCTTTCTGTATGGAAAGCATGGCACGAACCATCCAGTAATTTGGAGTTAAAGAAGAGAATTTAACCATAAATCCCGGCATATACAAGATAGGAATGATCCCTCCGCCCATTATTGCGAATAGAAAATTAATATAATTACCAGCCAACATAAATTTACGTAAATCATAAAACAATCCGCTTAAAAATACAGCAAAGCAAACGCTGAATAATACAGCCGATAAAATGAATAATTCCATTATAGCAGAAATTCCTTTATTAACCAAAAGAGCCGGTATCATATAAAAAGCCGATATTAATATAAATATTATCCCTGCCGAGAATAATATCTTCTCCAGCAAGTAGGACGGGACCGTAATACCCACTGTAAATAATCGCTTTAAAATTCCTGATCTCTTTTCTTTACTTATTAAAAATCCCACATATAATCCTATAAAATTAAGTAAAATCGTTAATAGTGCAAAACCATAATATGTGGCAAGGGAAGAAACCGGAAATTCATTTACTTCTTTGAAAGCAAAAAATTTATCTTTACCTAATGCAGTATAGATTAACTCATAAGAAATCTCCACATTTTTTTTATTAATTAGTTCCGATTTCATACCTGCCTGTTCCATCGTATTAAATAAAGCAACACAATTAACTTCCACAGCACGTATGTACTTCTCATAGCTATCCAGCATATTTCTAATTAAAACTGCCTTTGCAACATCCGTTGTACTGATTAAAACTTTTATCGGCTGATGTTTCAGCAACATCATATCTTCCGCAAATCCAATTGGAATCTGCAGTAAAAGATCTATCTGCCCGTTATGGAATAAATTTTCCAATTCCTGTTTATTGCCTTCTGCTATTTTAATATAGGAAGCAAAATTTTCATTTTCTTTAAAATACTCAATCAACAGCTTTGAATAAACAGAATTATCCTCATCAGCTACCCCAAATCGGATTCTGTTATCCGATGTGCTTCTCTGGTTTTTGGCATTATAATAAGTGCTTATTATAAATATAATAAGCACTAAAATAGTGAACAGGATTCTTTTTTTATTTTGTAATAATTCCTTACAGTCTTTTATCAATAAAGAAAACACAGTACCGATTCTCCTAATCATACTTCCAAACATGATGCCGCAAAGCGGCATCTCAAATAATGGAGGAAGAAGTTCAAAATGAGAATTCCAAATTGTTAAGATAAAACATTTTAACAATTATGAATTTCATTTTGGAGTTCTTCAAAAGAATTTTGGCCTTTTCAAAATTCTTTTTCACACTTTGTATTTTATCTGAAATCTTGTGAATTAAGATTGATCATTCGGTGTTTTTCTCACATGCTCATGGGTAAATAAGTGATCGGTGCAATACTCATAATTGCCATCACATTTCGAACAAAAACGGAATTCTAAATTCTCATCATCTAATTCTGTGCGTCCGCAGACCGCGCATTTATGTCTGGTAATTGTTTTTTTTCCGTTAAACTCTACTATATTACTTCCTCTTGCTGATTTAACCTGACGTTTATAGTTTGCTTTACGTTTATATTCATTTGGAGATATTTTTTTATAATTTCTTGTCGACAGGAAATAAATCAAAAAGTTTCCTAAAGCCACCAAGATGGCAACACCTACATAATATTGTTTTACCATAACCGCAGTAAATACCTCATAAAGTACGTAGACACCATAAATATATCCTAAATATTTAACCTTTACAGGGATGACAAAGAAAAGTAAAAACTGTACATTGGGGTAAAGTGCCGCAAATGCAAAAAACATGGATCGGTTAATGTAGGTTAACCCTAAAAATATACTATGTCCCGTAAAAATGTACACTATAATTACCGCTAATATATTAAACAAAATTCCTGATATATAATATAAATTAAACCGGAAAGCACCCCATGCGTTTTCCAGAGCATTCCCTATCATATAATATAAATATAATTCAATAGCCAGAAATAAAATATTAGTATTACTGGTAGGCTGTATAATAAAGGTAACGATTCTCCATATCTGTCCATGCAATACTTTATTTATATCCAGCATAAGGTAAGTTTGATAAAATGCAGGGTTAATCATATTGATTAAAAATCCGGCAGCATATAAAAGAATGATATAAAACATCAAATTCGATATTGCGTATCTTCCGTATTTACGGTTCAATTTATTGATAAAGTTCATTTAAAGGTACCACTTCTTTCTTAATTTAAAATCTAAAACGTAATTAAATCAGCTTTCAGAACAAATCTTTTTTTCGGAATATTAGTGCAACAATACTGGTAATAACAAAAGCAACCGCTGTTACGATATAAAATCCATAGGGTGAGTTGCTTCCAGGTATTCCATGTACATTCATACCGTAAAAACTTGCTATCATGGTTGGTATAGCCATAACTATTGTAACAGTTGCCAAAAATTTCATTACAATATTTAAGTTATTAGAAATTACGGAAGCAAAGGCATCCATGGTACCGCTTAAAATTCCGCTGTATATGTTAGCCATTTCAATCGCCTGTTTATTTTCAATAATAACATCTTCCAGTAATTCCGTGTCCTCAGGATATTGTTTGATATTTTCAATTTTCAACATTTTTTCTAAAACTACTTCATTTGCACGTAATGACGTAGTGAAATATACAAGACTCTTCTCTAATTCAAGTAAGTCTATTAACTCACTGTTCTTGGTTGATATATGAAGCTTATGCTCAATCTCTTCACTTTTTCTGTCAATAATTCTTAAGTATTGAAGGAATACCGTAGCATTCTTATATAGAATCTGCAGAATAAATCTGGTTTTTTTGAAAGTAAAAAACTCTCTTACTCTGCCGTCCATAAAACTCTTCAAAACCTTTGTTTCTTCCAGACAAATGGTTACGATGACATCTTTAGCAATAATGATACCTAAAGGAATTGTAACATACCTGTCCTTATTATTTCTTTCTTCCATAGTTGGTATATCTACCAAAATTAAGGTATACTCATCTTCTACTTCAATTCTGGACCTTTCCTCTTCATCAAGAGGTGCCCTTAGATGATCTATATCGATATGACAGGTTTCAGAGATTTCCAAAAGTTCTGTAGCAGATGGGTTAGTCATAACTACCCAACATCCTTGCTCAATTTCATTAATTTGACGGATTCCATCCTCGTAAGTTTTTAAAATTTCAATCATATTCCGCTCCTTCTACCGCACAAAAAGGCAGTAGAAAGAATCAATTCAATCTATCTAAACTGCCTTGTGCAGTGATTCATTTTATTATTATACCGTCGATAATTACAACTGGGCCCCGCTTCCATTCGGTTCACATCCTTTCAAATAACCTTATTATTTTGTTATATTTTAGTATCTTCTTAATTATATGTTTTATATCTTCTTTTGTCAAATAAAAAACATATTATAAAATACTACATTATTTTTTTATAAATTTAAGATACTATTAATAAAATTTAGTTGAGATGTGTTTAAAGATTTAAAGTTGAAAGAAAATTTTTAATAAGAAAGGAATACCATATGTAATGGGTATTAATAGAATTTGTATTTTAGATAAAAATTATTTTCGATTTACAAGAAGAATTTTAAAAAGACGATTCACTAAAGTCAATCCTGTCATAACGTCTTAAAAGATGATATGGAAAGGGACTCCCTCTATAATAACACATCGGAAAAAGGCAAAATAACCGGTATCAAGATTAAATGAAATAATGAATTAAACACACATTAATATAATAGGGGAATCGGCTGATCAGAAATTAGGCCAATCCCCTTATTATATATACTTGTATGTTTGCTTTTTAACGTAAGGACTTTCATATTATATTATTTACATATCATAAACTGGAATCATAATTGTCATTCCGGGGGTTATGTCCATTCCGTTCATATTATTAAATTCCAGAACATCTTGCATATCAAGCCCATATTGATCTAATATTGCATTAAGAGAATCTTCATCCTGAACAACGTAAGAAATTACATTATTCCAGGTTACCGGATTCGTAACGGGAATACACAACTCATCTCCTACCTGTAGATTATATATATCCACATAAGGATTTGCTCTTAAGATTAAAGCTAACGGAACATTATATGTCCTGCTTATGTTATAAAGTGTATCACCTTGCTTAATATTATAGATCATACAAGAATAACCGTTATTGTTCATGCAAACCAACTTTCTAATGGCAGGATATCCACTTAGGATTCACCTGTTCTATATTAATTTATAACATTATATTCAATACAGTCCCAGGATGTTCCACTCCGCAATATTTGAATTCTACCGATTAGCAAACAGGTTATTGATATAATTTATCATTAGTATCCTTTGAATCGCCTGTTGCTAATAATTTTATAATTTTTATAAAATTTTTAAATTTCGTTATTGAATTCTTTTATTGAACTTCATTGACATGTGTCGTATAATACTACATGACATCGATTTAATAATCACATGTAAATCTTTCACAAATGTTTATTATCAGAATATTTTAACATAGGTACGCATCTATAGGTATTGTCAGCATCTTCAACGCAGGAGCAAGTTTGACTTTGGTTACTGCTTAATGGTAATCCCACCATAATAGATTATTCGTTACTTGCGAACGAATCAGTTTAAATTTAGCAAGGAGATAGAATTATGATAGATAATAGAATTGCAACCTTAGGCATTGATATAGGCTCTACAACAGTAAAAATTGCAGTGCTTGGGCAAAATAAAGAAATACTTTATTCTGAATATGAACGACATTATGCTAATATTCAGGAAACCTTGGCAAAGCTTATGATAAATGCTCACAAAAAATTAGGTGATATAGAAATTGCTCCAATGATAACCGGTTCCGGCGGCCTGACTATTTCAAAACACCTGGGAGTACCTTTCGTTCAAGAAGTTGTCGCAGTTTCAACTTCACTCACTGATTACGCACCTCAAACAGATGTAGCCATAGAGTTAGGCGGTGAAGATGCTAAAATCATATATTTCACCAATGGAATCGATCAGAGAATGAACGGTATCTGTGCGGGAGGTACCGGCTCCTTTATTGACCAGATGGCGACTTTATTAAGAACGGATGCCTCAGGTTTAAATGAATACGCTAAAGATTATCAGGCTATTTACCCTATCGCAGCCCGCTGCGGAGTATTTGCTAAATCAGATATACAGCCGCTCATTAATGAGGGTGCCACCAAACCCGATTTAGCCGTTTCCATATTTCAGGCCGTTGTTAACCAAACAATCAGCGGTTTAGCGTGTGGTAAACCTATCCGGGGTAATGTCGCATTTTTAGGAGGCCCGCTGCATTTCTTAACTGAATTAAAAGCAGCGTTTGTAAGAACCCTTAATTTGACTGATGAGCAGATTATAGCCCCGGAACATTCCCATTTATTTGCAGCAACCGGAGCTGCAATGAACAGCAAAGGGGAATCACTAACCAACTTTGATGATTTAATTAAGAAGTTAACCTCAGGTATAAAAATGGAGTTTGAAGTCAGCCGAATGACTCCCTTATTTAAAACTGAATCTGATTATACTATATTTAAAGAACGACATTCCTTACATTCTGTTAAAAAGGGTGACTTAAATACATATGATGGCGATTGCTTTTTAGGCATTGACGCCGGTTCTACTACAACTAAAGTAGCTGTTGTAGGTGAAGACGGTACTCTTCTCTACTCTTTTTACAGTAATAATAACGGCAGTCCTTTAAAAACAGCTATAAAAGCGATTAAAGAAATCTATTCCATCCTGCCGGACAGTGCCAGAATTGTACGTTCCTGCTCAACAGGATATGGTGAGGCCTTAGTTAAAGCAGCCCTTATGTTAGACGAGGGTGAAGTAGAAACGGTTGCACATTATTACGCCGCTGCTTTCTTTGAACCTAAGGTCGACTGTATCTTAGATATCGGCGGCCAGGATATGAAATGTATAAAAATTAAAAATAATTCTGTTGACAGCGTTCAGTTAAATGAAGCCTGTTCCTCAGGTTGTGGTTCCTTTATAGAAACTTTTGCTAAATCTTTAAATTATGAGGTTGCCGATTTTGCTAATGTTGCATTGTTTGCTAAAAATCCCATCGATTTAGGTTCCAGATGTACAGTCTTTATGAATTCGAAAGTAAAACAAGCACAAAAAGAAGGCGCCAGTGTTTCTGATATTTCAGCCGGTTTAGCCTATTCCGTAATAAAAAATGCAATCTATAAAGTTATAAAGATTACGGATCCGAAAGACCTTGGTGAGAATATCGTGGTTCAGGGCGGAACGTTTTATAATGAAGCAGTTCTTAGAAGTTTCGAACTTTTAGCAGGCTGTGAGGTTGTACGTCCGGATATTGCCGGGATTATGGGCGCTTTCGGTGCAGCATTAATTGCCAGGGAACATTATGAAGATCAAGAAACTACTATGCTTACTATTGATAAGATTATAGCCTTAAAAATTGAATCTTCCATGGCAAGGTGCAAAGGCTGTACAAACAACTGCCAATTAACGATTAACCGTTTTTCCGGCGGCAGACAGTTTATTACAGGAAACCGTTGTGAACGTGGTTTAGGGAAAGAAAAAAACAAAGATAATATACCTAATTTATTTGAGTATAAATTAAAACGCCTCTTCTCATATGAACCTTTAGAAGATGATAAAGCATTCCGTGGTAAAGTAGGTATTCCAAGAGTTCTAAATCAATATGAAAATTATCCTTTCTGGTTTACATTTTTTTCGGAAATGGGGTATAAAGTAATTTTATCTCCGGAGTCAAACCGCAAAATCTATGAACTTGGAATTGAATCCATACCAAGCGAATCAGAATGTTATCCTGCTAAACTGGCTCATGGACATATTATGTGGTTAATAAAACAGGGCTTGGATTTTATATTCTACCCCAGTGTACCATATGAAAGAAAAGAAGTCCCTGGTGCCAATAATCATTATAACTGTCCTATTGTAGCGTCGTACAGTGAAAATATTAAAAATAATGTTGAGGAATTACGTAACGGAAATATCAATTATCAAAATCCGTTTCTATCCTTTGAAAACGAAGAAATTATATGCAAACGTTTAATTGATGTTATGAAAGATTTAACCGATACCTCAGATACGGAAGTGAAAGCTGCGGTACATAAAGCTTGGCTGGAATTAGAAGCCGAGAGAGCGGACATTAGAAAAAAAGGGGAAGAAACCATTGCGTATCTGAAAGAAACCGGTAAAAAGGGCATTGTTCTGGCCGGACGCCCTTACCACGTAGATCAGGAAATCAACCACGGTATCCCGGAATTGATTAATTCCTATGGTGTTGCTGTTTTAACAGAAGATAGCATCTCCCATCTGGGAAATGTAGACCGGCCATTAGTAGTTGTGGATCAATGGATGTATCACTCCAGATTATATGCTGCTGCATCTTTTGTAAAAACTATGCCTAATCTGGAACTGATTCAATTAAATTCCTTTGGCTGCGGTTTAGATGCTGTTACTACAGATATGGTAAATGATATCCTTTCTAAATCCGGTAAAATATATACCGTACTCAAAATTGATGAAGTTAATAACTTAGGTGCTGCAAGAATCCGTATCCGTTCCCTGCTGTCAGCAGTTAAAGACAGGGAACATAAGCATATTGTAAAAGCCAAGGTTGTATCCAATGCATTTGACAGGGTTATTTTTACGGAACAAATGCGTAAAGATTACACGCTTCTTTGCCCTCAGATGTCACCGATTCATTTTGATATCCTAAAGCCGGCTTTAAAAGCCAACGGATATAACGTGGAAATTCTGGATAATGACAATCACTCTGCTGTTGATGTGGGACTTAAGTATGTAAATAATGATGCTTGTTATCCATCACTTATGGTCGTAGGCCAGATTATGGATGCTCTATTATCAGGCAAATATGACGTAAATAAAGTAGCTGTTATGATAACCCAGACCGGAGGCGGATGCCGTGCTACCAATTATATTAACTTTATCCGCAGGGCTTTAGAAAAGGCGGGAATGTCACAAATTCCTGTAATTTCATTAAGTGTAACAGGTCTTGAGAAAAACCCGGGTATGAAATATACCCCTAAGCTTTTAATCAGTGCTGTTCAAGCTTTAGTCTACGGAGATGTATTTATGCGCGTACTCTATCGTACCAGACCTTACGAAGCTGAACCGGGTTCTGCCAACGCTTTATATAAAAAATGGAATGAGGTATGTAAGACTTCTGTAACGAATGGTAAATGGGGGGAATTTAAAAGAAATTTACGTAACATCGTAAAGGAATTTGATACACTCCCACTCAAAGATATAAAAAAACCGAGAGTCGGGGTTGTAGGTGAAATCCTGGTTAAATTCTTACCGGCTGCCAATAATTATTTAGTTGAATTATTAGAGTCTGAGGGTGCCGAAGCCGTTGTTCCGGATTTAATTGATTTCTTTATGTATTCCTTTTATAATGCAAACTTTAAATCCCAATATTTAGGTTTTAAGAAATCCTCGGCTACTATCGGTAATCTTTTAATCAAAATTGTGGAATACTGCAGAAAAGAAGCTCGAATTGCCCTGGAAAAAAGTACCCGATTCACTCCACCGGTGCCAATACAAAAATTAGCACAATATGCTTCTCCCATCGTTTCCGTTGGTAATCAAACCGGTGAGGGCTGGTTCTTAACCGGGGAAATGGTTGAGTTAATTCATTCCGGAGTTGAAAATATTGTCTGCACCCAGCCATTTGCATGTCTGCCAAACCATATTGTTGGTAAAGGCGTTATTAAAGAATTACGCTTACGTTATCCTAATTCCAATATCGTTGCCGTAGATTATGACCCCGGTGCCAGCGAAGTTAATCAGTTAAACCGTATCAAACTAATGTTAGCTACTGCTGTTAAAAACCTGAACCAGTGATTTATCGGACTTATGAAATCTTTCAATGGAAAATACTAAATGGTCTGTTTGTTATAATTCTTTTTATTTCGAATTATAACAAACAGACCATTCTAAATTATTTAATCGAATTTATAGTTGACCAAAGCATATACCTTAATAATTTAGTGTCAGCCAGATCTCTTGTATGCATCTAACAATGTACAATTCATACACCGTTCTAGATATTTATGATATAAAATATCCTAAATAATATAGTAAGTATATATGTAAAGGATAGAATATATAAAAGAAATACTTATATCCTTTTCCCTTTTTTCCGTTATACTATATCATAAAAGGTAATGCGAAAATTACCATCCTATGATAACTTGTCAATGTAAAAAACGGGTGTGATAAACCGGTATAATCTCCATATCCATAATTTGTGCAAAACACGCTATGGTATAATACATAAAATATGGCAGGATGGATTCAAATTTTATTAATAAACGAGCTACTATATTTGTTACATAAAAAATAGTATAGAATATACAAAAACAGCAATAACCTATAGCCAGCTTTTTTCTGTTATTCTTAGTATAATATAGTACAACACCAAGTACAACAAATGTGAATCCACCTTTCGAAGCAAAAATATATCCAAATAAAGTCCCATAAAAATCAGTCGAAATTGAATCATTACCAATTAACTCATCAACTAGTATGATACCAGTACTAATTAATTGATAAATAAAAAAAACAGTAGATACTTTTACCATTTACTGAGTTCTTATGAAATATATCTATTATTTCAATGATCACACAAGTGGCATATAGTGTGACAAATATATTAATGTAGATTATAATTTACTTAATTATTTTAATGAATTTCTTTTTACCCACTTTAAGAATATCTCCGCAGGCAAGTACCATATCAAGATCGTCTAATACTATACTTTCCCGGTTTATTTGTACTCCGCCCTGGGCAATAAGCCGTCTGAATTCGCTGCCGCTTGGAATATACTTATCACGAATCAGAAGTGGGATAATATCAGCGAGTTTATCCTTATCCAAATCAATGATTAATTCCGGAATATTATCTGGAATTGATTTTCTTCCGAATGCAGTATCATAATATTTAATAGCTTCTTCTACATCCAGAGGAGTATGGTACAGAGAAATTATGACATTTGCCAATTCATATTTAATGTCTCTTGGATTTTTGCCGTTTTCCAAATCATTTTTAATCTCCTCTATTTTATCCGGATGCTCATCCGTTGCTAACTCAAAATACTTTATAATTAACTCATCCGGTATTTCCATTAATTTTTTAAACATAACCTGGGGTGGCTCATTGATTCCAATATAATTACCAAGGCTTTTACTCATCTTTTCTTTACCGTCCAAACCCTCAAGAATCGGCATAAATAAAGCTGTCTGTTGTTCTAGTCCCATTGCTTTTTGCAGATTTCTTCCCATAAGAATATTAAAGGTCTGATCCGTTCCGCCAAGCTCTATATCTGTATTTAAGGCTACGGAATCATATGCCTGCATTAAAGGATATAAGAATTCATGTACTCCGATAGGCACGTTATTTTTATATCTGTTTTGGAAATCATCACGCTCTAACATTCTCGCAACCGTTGTTGTAGCTGCTAATTTTATAACATCATCAAACTTTAATTCTCCAAGCCATTCACTGTTAAATCGTATTTCGGTTTGATCAGGCTGTAATATTTTAATTATTTGGTCTGTATAGGTTCTCGCATTTTCTTTTACCTGTTCATCCGTAAGGGCTACCCTGCCTTTCGATTTACCGGTTGGATCACCGATTTTACCGGTGAAATCACCAATGACAATTACTGCTTTATGACCTAAATCCTGCATTTGTTTTATTTTTCGTAATACAACAGCATGGCCTAAGTGTATATCAGGAGCGCTTGGATCCAGTCCAAGTTTAATAATTAATGACTTATTCTCTTTTATGGATCGTTCCAGTTTTATTTTCAGTTCATCCATACCTACCAAGCGGTCTGATCCCTTTGTAATTATTTTAATTTGTTCCTCAATGTTTGTTTGCATTCCTTTACTCCTTTTTTCTTAATAAATTAAGATTGGATAAGTACAGGCAGGTGTAATTCCACTCGGATTTCAGGGCATTTTATTTTATAAGGGAGTTCACAGAACTTTCCTTTATAATAACAAAGCGGTCAAGCCAGTGACTTCTACCAAAGGATAATATCCTTTTTTGCATGTCGTGTGCATCCTCCGAAGGGTTATTATCTCATAGAATGACATCCTGTGAGATAAAAAAAACTCCCGTCCTTATATATCAAAAGGACGAGAGTAATATCTCGTGTTACCACCTTAAGTTTATAGACAATTCACATTGTCTACCTCTTCAAGTACTCCATCTAATCAATGGGTTATACTCTAGCACTATAACGTGTGCAGGAATCCGTCACAGCCTACTTAAATAATGTTCGGTGTGAAGCTCAAAGATGTATTCATAATCAGCCTGCCATGCACCTCTCATCAACCGGTTACTTTCTGTCTGGATTACTGGTTATTACTTATTCTTATCAACGCTTTAATATAAATTATTAAATTTAGTTACATCCAATAATGTATGAAATAAACTATACATAGTATATTTACATTTTAAGTATATGTCAAGTAAAATTTTTATCTAAATTGTTTCAGTTTGGCCTACAGCTGAATTATAACAATTTATGTACAGGCATATGCATTCAGAATAATTTCGCCAGATAAGTCTCGCATTTTATATGACTTTCGTTTCACTACACTCATAAAAACATCTCACAGTATCATAGTCTTAACTGCAACAATATATTAGCCATTTTATTATACACGTTATTTCTATTACAGTTAATTCTATTACAGTTTTTTATTTATGTATCTTCAATCTGCCAATCAATCGGCGCTATATCGTGTTCCGTAAGAAATTGATTGGTTTTACTAAAAGGTTTACTTCCAAAAAATCCTCTGTACACTGATAAAGGACTTGGATGAGGTGCTTCCAGAATAAGATGTTTCGGGTTATTCAACATGCTTTTTTTCAACTGAGCCGGTCTGCCCCACAATATAAAAACAATTGGTCTGTCCTCCTTATTTACGGCCTGAATAACCGCATCCGTGAATTTTTCCCATCCCTTGCCCTGATGAGAATTGGCTTGGTGTGCTCTTACTGTAAGTACTGTATTAAGAAGCAATACACCCTGCTCTGCCCATTTAACCAGATACCCGTTATTTGGAATCTTACAGCCCAGGTCATCCTGTAATTCTTTATAAATATTTACTAAGGATGGAGGAATATCTACATCGGGTTTTACAGAAAAACATAATCCGTGTGCCTGACCATCGTTATGATAAGGATCCTGTCCAATTATTACAACCTTTACTTTTTCTAGCGGCGTAAGATGAAATGCATTAAAAATATCATCTGCTTTTGGAAATACAGCATAATGATTATATTCATTTTTTACAAATTTATATAAATCCGCATAATATTTTTCATGAAATTCATCGCCTATTACATTTAACCAATCATTCGTTATTGCACTCATAACATTACTCCTATAATTAAAATAGCTAAGCTAATAGATTATTATCTTACGCTTATACCCTTGTCTCTTAAGTATTTCTTTAAATCCATTATTTCCATCTCTTTATAATGGAACAATGATGCAGCTAATACTGCATCTGCTTTGCCTACAGTTAATGCATCATAAAAATGCTCCATTTTACCGGCTCCGCCGGAAGCTATTACCGGAATGGAAACGTTTTCGGAGATAGTCCGGGTTAATTCCAAATCATAACCGTCTTTTGTACCATCACAATCCATACTTGTAAGTAGTATTTCTCCGGCTCCCAATGCATTTGCTTTC
The DNA here is from genome assembly GCF_030913705.1 of Anaerocolumna sp. MB42-C2. Taxonomy (GTDB): domain Bacteria; phylum Bacillota; class Clostridia; order Lachnospirales; family Lachnospiraceae; genus Anaerocolumna. Next base: position 6,400,511 of record NZ_CP133190.1, on the reverse strand, counting down.
ATAGCCCATTCCACTGCATCAATACCCATATCTATTCTGCCGCCGTTCTTGTAGATATTCCAGCCTGATCCATCTTCTCTTTTCTTGGCATCAATAGCAACAACAACACACTGACTGCCGAATTTATCGGCTGCTTCAGAAATCAGATTCGGATTAAGAATTGCTGCAGTATTAACAGCAATCTTATCTGCGCCCTCCCTTAATATTACTTTAAAATCTTCTATAGTACGTATCCCGCCACCAACCGTAAATGGAATAAATACTGTTTCTGCAACTCGTCGTACCATGTCAATTTTAATAGTTCTTGCATCGGAAGAAGCCGTTATATCCAAAAACACAAGTTCGTCGGCACCTGCTTTATCATATGCCTTACCAACTTCTACGGGATCACCTGCATCCCTAAGATTAACAAAATTTATCCCCTTAACGACACGCCCATTATGGACATCCAAACAAGGTATTATTCTCTTTGTAAACATGTTTACCTCCAATTCCTGCACACTGTTTATCTTATTTGACTAATTCTGCAAAATTTTTTAATATTTTAAGTCCAACTTCACCGCTTTTCTCAGGGTGAAACTGACAGGCATATATATTTTCTTTCTCAATTGATGCATGAATTAAGGTACTGTAATTTGTTGTCGCAACGACTTCATTTTTATTTTCCGCAACTAAATAATAGGAATGAACAAAATATACATATGCGTTATTATCTATTCCTTTAAAAAGTTTAGATTCCGGCTTAATATCCAGGGAATTCCATCCCATATGAGGGATTTTAAGCCCTTCACAATCCGGTATTCTTACAATCTTACCTTGTAAAATTCCTAAGCCTGGAATACCAACCGATTCTTCACTACTTTCAAAAAAAAGCTGAAGACCTAAGCAAATTCCTAAGAAAGGCTTTTTAGATGCAGCTACTTCTTTAATTGTATCAACCAAATGATAACTGTTTAATTTGTCCATTGCATCACCAAAGGAACCTACTCCCGGTAAAATAACTTTATCTGCTTTTAAAATCTCATCTCTGTCTCTTGTTATAGTAGTATTTTCTCCTAAGTATTTTAAAGCCTTTTCAACACTTTTTAAATTTCCGGCATCATAGTCTATTACAGCAATCATTTTATACCATACCTTTCTTTGTATCTGCTTATTTCCTTAGCACTAACGGAAATAAGCATAAAGGGTTGTTGCTAAACGTGCAATAACCCTTTATGCCTCTTTGCATATTTATTTCATTTTTTCTAAAACAGTATTAAATACTTTAATACTGTACTGTGTCTGGTCATCGGTTTTATTTAAAGCAATTGCTTCTTCCTCACTTAAATTGAATTTATTCTTCAATTCTTTAACAATTTGCTCTTTCACACTGTCCATATCTTTTTTTATACCCAAATCAGCTGCACGCTTAATATATTTATCATATCTTTCAATTCCTTTTAATAAAGAATCCAACGCCTGTGGATACATCTTAATATCAATATAATTATTGTAAGAGTTTAACTCTTTATTAACATACATTACTGTCATGATTTTATCATATATTTCCTTATCACTCTTTCTGATATCCAACCCATATATATCCTTATAAGCTTCGGTATACCGCTGTCTTGAGAAACTGACCTTGGCATTTTTAATATCCAGTGAATAGGAATATTGATTCGTTCCTATTATAACAAATCCACCGATTAAAATAAAGAATGTCATTACAAAAATTACTGCTAATTTATTAATTTTTACATTATCTTCATTATCTTCTATTACTTCTTTTACTTTTGGTTCTTTCTTGATCTTAGCGACTTTCTTTTTATCTGGTTTTTTCTTTACTGCTTTCTTTTCATTAGCTTTTTTCTTTTTTACATCTTTAGCTTCTTCGCCAATGTTATCTTCAGTTATATTCCTTTTTTCTTTCTTAACCGTTTTCTTTACCGCTTTACTCTTTTTAGCTTTTTCTGCTTTTTTGCTGACAGTCTTTTTATCTTTGATAACTTCTGTGTCAGCTTCCAAAGCTATTTCTTTTTTTGTATCTTCTTTTTTACCAAATATTTTCTGCCAAAAACTTTTCTTCTTTTCTTTGGTTTCCTTTTTATTATCCTTGTTATCCACTTCAGAAACGGATGGATTGATACTGCTTATATTATTTTCTTCCTTATCTTTCAAAGAATCCACAGCGCTTAAAACATCTGAAAAAATACCACTCATATCATTTGCAGTATTAGGCATATCTTCCTTTATGTCGGATTCTTCCTGAAAGTCATCTGCAATTTCTTCCGCCAAATCATCAATTGATAAAATATCTTCCATTTCATCAGGATAAGGTGCTTCTTCTGGTGTAGAAACCTGTTCTAATGACTCCATCACAGTATTGGAATTTTCTTCTTTATTGGTATTGGCTTCATCCTGCGCAGATATCATATCCAGCAAAGCTAATAAATCCTCATCCGTATCTTCTATCTCAGGAATGTCATTTTCATCATAATAAGAATTTTCTTTACCACTATCTAATTGCTTATCAGAATTCGAATCTTCAGTAGAATCTTTAAGCAGAGATAAAATATCGTCATCCGTAATAGTATTTAATTCGTTTTCTTTATCTTGTTCGTCTCTCAAATTTTTTTCATCCTGTTTCGTAATATTTTGTGTTATTTTTTATTTAATTTCATTACTAATTCATAAAGTATTATAACTACTCGTATTCGCAAAATCAGAATTTTATCTGGTGTTATTTTCTCACTGCTTAGTTTTCGTTTACTAATCTGTGAATTTGTAACAGATTTTAAAAGAATATCTAAATAAGCTTCATCCAGTTTTGCTCTATTATTATCAAAACATTTCTCGCAATATCCTTATCATCATCCGGAATATTAGTTTTGCGCAATCTGCACACTGCCATCTGAAGCTCACTCCTCATAAATTCGATGAATGTTTTTTGTTACGTTAGTCACCAAAATTAGGTTCCATCAGTAAAAGTATAATATTGAATTTATTTTAATATAAATTTATCTAATACTTCTACCAGAGAACCGATCTCCGGTTTTGTAATTTGTGCATCTGCTCCGATTGATTCTCCTTTTCTCATCATTTCTTCATTTATTAAAGAAGAGAAAATGATAATAGGTAAATCTTTTAATTCCGGATCCGTTTTAACTAACTTTGTTAAATGATGTCCATCCATCTGAGGCATTTCAATATCTGTTATTATACATTTAACACTTGATTTTATGATTTTGTCTTTTTTATACCCCTGGAGTTTATTCCATGCGTCTAATCCGTTAACCGTAGCTGTAATATTCGTATATCCGGCTTTAGTAAGACATTCCTGTATTAATTTACTTAATAAAGGAGAATCTTCAGCTATTAATATTGGGGCTTCATTACGATTCCTTACACCTAAATGATTTATATCGGATACTTTTAAACCTGTCTCAGGACTAATATCGGATATAATCTTCTCAAAATCAAGTACTATAATAAGTTTTTCTTCTAATTTAATAATACCTGTTGCAATTGAATTAATTGTTTCATCCGGTTTATTAATGTCTTCCCATGAGATTCTATGGATACCGACTACACCATGGACATGAAATGCAACATTTAATTTATTAAAATTAGTTATAATATTCATATCTGTTGCCATGTTAGAATCAGGAATATTTAGACATTTAGCTAAGTTAATAACTGTAATTATAATATCTCTTGGCATAAAGATACCTTCAATACACGGATGGGCATTGGGTATCGGTGTTGGTGTCTGATACGGTAATATTTCCCTAATCTTTGCTACATTAATTCCATAAAAATTATTTCCAACCTTAAATTCTAATATTTCTAATTCATTAGTTCCACTTTCCAACAATACTCCAGTATCCATAGTTCCAGCCTCCGTTATGCTAAGATTCTTTCAGTAATTTTTTTATTGATTAATTTTATTATATTATATTTTTCTATAAATTTCAAACTTATTTGATAAATTTCGGCATTAAAAAAGACCTAAAAATCCATACTTTGGTATTTTTAGGTCTATAATACTATATTAAATATTAACATCATTTTTTACTTAACTAACACATTGATTATTTCACTTTAATATGAACAAACACTTTATGGTCAAGCCCTCGACCTATTAGTATTAGTCAGCTCCATACATTACTGCACTTCCACCTCTAACCTATCCACCTTGTCGTCTTCAAGGGGTCTTACTGCTTTCGCATGGGATATCTTATCTTGAGGGGGGCTTCACGCTTAGATGCCTTCAGCGTTTATCCCTTCCCGACTTGGCTACTCGGCCATGCACTTGGTAGTACAACCGATCCACCAGAGGTCAGTCCAACCCGGTCCTCTCGTACTAAGGTCAGCTCCTCTCAAATATCCTACGCCCGCGCCGGATAGGGACCGAACTGTCTCACGACGTTCTGAACCCAGCTCGCGTACCGCTTTAATGGGCGAACAGCCCAACCCTTGGGACCTACTACAGCCCCAGGATGCGATGAGCCGACATCGAGGTGCCAAACCACTCCGTCGATGTGAACTCTTGGGAGTGATAAGCCTGTTATCCCCAGGGTAGCTTTTATCCGTTGAGCGATGGCAATCCCACTTTATACCACCGGATCACTAAGTCCTAGTTTCCTACCTGCTCCACCCGTCGGTGTCGCAGTCAAGCCTTCTTATGCCTTTGCACTCTGCGAATGGTTTCCAACCATTCTGAGAAGACCTTTGAGCGCCTCCGATACCCTTTCGGAGGCGACCGCCCCAGTCAAACTCCCCACCTGACATTGTCCACTGCCCGGATCACGGGCACATGTTAGAAATCCAATACTGCAAGGGTGGTATCCCAACAGTGGCTCCACCACGACCGGAGTCGTAGCTTCCAAGCCTCCCACCTATCCTGTGCATGCAATACCGAATCCCAGTATCAAGCTAGAGTAAAGCTCCATGGGGTCTTTCCGTCCTGGCGCAGGTAACCAGCATCTTCACTGGTATTTCAATTTCACCGGGTGCATTGTCGAGACAGTGCCCAAATCATTACGCCTTTCGTGCGGGTCGGAACTTACCCGACAAGGAATTTCGCTACCTTAGGACCGTTATAGTTACGGCCGCCGTTTACTGGGGCTTAAGTTCAACGCTTCGGATTGCTCCTAACATCTCCCCTTAACCTTCCAGCACCGGGCAGGCGTCAGCCCATATACTTCACCTTTCGGTTTTGCATAGACCTGTGTTTTTGCTAAACAGTTGCTTGGGCCAATTCTCTGCGGCCTGTATTTCTACAGGCACCTCTTCTCCCGAAGTTACGAGGTTATTTTGCCGAGTTCCTTAACAATGCTTCTCCCGTCGGCCTTAGGATTCTCTCCTCATCCACCTGTGTCGGTTTACGGTACGGGCTTATATAAAACAATAGCGGCTTTTCTTGGCAGTTAGCTCACCAGCTTCCCTACTTTAAATTTCGGTCCGCATCACGTCTTCGTATTGTGTGACGGATTTGCCTGCCACACTACTACCACGCTTGCACCGGTT
>NZ_CP133190.1:4117500-6390000 GCF_030913705.1 Anaerocolumna sp. MB42-C2 | reverse complement strand
GAAGTTTCGCCTTATTCATTTTAGACGTAATAGCAGCACATATTACAGTTGGGCTGTGTTTATTTCCTGTATCATTTTGAATAATCAGAACAGGTCTTACTCCTCCCTGTTCAGATCCAATAACTGGTCTTAAATCTGCATAAAATATATCGCCTCTTTTAATTATCACTTTTATCACACTCCATTTTATGGCTTTAGTCTTATTATTTCCCAATTTTGACTGGTGTATTCCATAAAATGTTTTCTTTTATGTGATGAATCGCAAAAATTTAGTACTTATTCAGATGCCCCTTAAGAAACTTGTAAACTTTTCATTTTACAGTGGCAATCATTTACCCATAACTACTGTTAATGAGAATAAATAAAATTTATTCCTTTATGTCAATTATCTTACCTTTTTGAAAATAAATCCGTGGTATTCTTTTTCCTACATTACAAATAAACTCATAATTAAAGGAATATGCCATAGCCGCTAATTCTTCTACTGTAATTGTCAACTCCCCGTCATTACCAAGTAAAGTAACCGTATCACCCTGTTTGACATTATTTATATCAGAAACATCAACCATAAATTGATCCATACATACTCTTCCTATGATAGGAGCATATTTACCATGAATTAAAACTCTGCCTTTTGATGATAAAAGTCTTGGATAACCATCTCCATAGCCAACAGGTATAGTAGCAATTCGCGTTTTCTTCGTTGTAACATATGTACTGCCATAACTTACACCAACACCTGCATCTACCTCTTTAACATAACTAACATGAGTCTTAATTTCCAAGGCCGGTTTTAACTTAATTTTAGTCTTATCAACGTCTTCGGAAGGATACAGTCCATAAGTAGAGATTCCGCTGCGAACCATATCCATCTGTGCTTCTGGTAATTCTATAATTCCTGCACTGTTTGCAATATGCTTAATGGGTATTACTATACCTTCTTCTTCCAGCTGTTTTACAAAAGTAAGATATCTTTTTAATTGGTTTCTGGATGATGTTTTATCCTTTTCATCAGCACAGGCAAAATGGGAAAAGATACCCTCAATCTTTACCCCTTTTAGTGATGCAATTTTCTTAATTTCATCAATACTCTCTATTTTATCGCTAAATCCAATTCTACTCATTCCTGTATCCAGTTTAATGTGGATATTCGCTGTTTTGTTCTGTTTAATTGCTTCTTTTGACAGTTCTTCAGCCGCACAGTACTGAAAAATAGCCGGAGTAATATCATACTTTACCAGTTCTTTAAACTGTTCTGCAGGGGTATATCCAAGAATCAAAAGTGGCTGTTTAATTCCTGCTTTTCTTAATTCGATTCCTTCCTCTAAAATAGCAATTCCAAATGCATCAATACCAATCTGATCCAATGCTTTTGCTATTGGTACTGCACCATGACCGTAACCATCTGCTTTTATTATTGCCATTATTTTAGTGGTGTTATTTACTAATTTCCTAGTGTTTAATATATTTTCGCAAATAGCATCAAGGTTAATACCAGCTGTTACCCTAAAATATCTTTCTTCTGCTTTATCAAGCGAAGTTAAATGTGTGAAACCTGTTGTCATATGTTCCTCCAATCCATACCAGGGTATCCTCATATGCCCAAATATTTATTCATTAACATCAAATACCTGTTCCAGTGCATCTATTATATCACTGGCAATTAAAGCATAGCTTCCTTTCGATTCGCGTGCTTTATCACCGGCCAGACCGTGTATATAAACTCCCAGTTTAGCCGCTTCTTTTGCTTCTATTCCCTGTGCAATAAAAGCTGCAATAATCCCCGTTAATACATCTCCTGAACCACCGGTTGACATTCCATTATTTCCCGAAACATTAATATATCTTTCATTATCATTAGCAACGATGGTTCTAGCATCTTTTAATACAGTAATTGTTTCATTATTAAAAGCACATAAATCTGCAGTATCCAATAAATTATTTACAATTTTATCTATCGGCACTTCCAGTAAAACTGATAATTCTTTTAAATGAGGAGTTAAGATTGTTTCTTTCGGTAAGATAGATCCTATATTTTCTAATCTGCTTTTATTATTATGCATCGAATTAACTTTTTCAGCTAATAAATTTATACCATCGGCATCTATTATTACCGGAGTTTTTGCATGTTTTAAAACTAACTCCAATAATCGTTCCGATGCATTGCTCATACCAATACCCGGTCCGATTACTATAACATTTGCCCATTCTATTTCTTTCAGAATTTGTTCGTCAGTATAATCATCCCAGGAAGCAGATTGGTAAGTATAAAGTAAGACTTCCGGTAATTGCGACTGTATTATAACCCTGTTTTCCTCCACAGTTACCACCTTAACTAAACCGGAACCTGATCGATATGCCGATTTTGCCGAAAAATAACAAGCTCCGCTGATATTTACAGAACCTGCAATAATTAATACTTTACCATAGGTTCCTTTATTAGAATAATTTAATCTTTTCGGTAATTTATTCAGATCACTCGTATCATAAATATAATAGGGCGAATTAACCTGCTTAACTGCAAGCTCCGGAAATCCAATATCCGCAACTAGCACATTGCCGGCATATTCACAACCCGGATATAAAATAAGACCAATTTTGTTTAACCCGAAAGTTATGGTATAATCCGCTTTTATGGCAATATTCATAGGTTTTGCAGTATCTGCCGACAACCCCGAGGGTATATCAACGGAAAATACCTTATGGCAGCCTGAATTAATTTCTTTGATAATTTCTTTGTAAATACCGGTTACATCCCTGCTAAGCCCGATTCCAAAGATCGCATCTATTATAATAGTATATTCAGCGATAGCTATATTGTTATATATAGATATACCTAAATTTCTGGCAATTATTATTTGCTGTTTTAACAGAGGAGATGCTTTATCTTCATCGCCAACCAGCAAAATATCAACCGCATATCTTTGCTGATACAAGATACGTGCAGCTGCTATTCCATCTGCACCATTATTACCCATACCGCACACTGCCAGTATTTTTTCCTTTGCTAAACCATGTTCTTTCATTGCATCTACAACTGATAACGCAGCACGTTCCATTAATACGACAGCAGGTATACCAACTTTTTCAATTGTATAATCGTCAACTGCTTTCATACGAGCAGAATTAACAACCGTCTTCATATTTACACCCATTGCATAACATATCTATCCACATCTATGTTACTGCCTTTCAATCAAAACTTCTGCCGGCACTAATAAAAATACCGCTCAGGTAATACTTTCTCCTACGACAAAAGCGCTTGCATACTTATTTGTATTTGTTATACTGACAAAAATTTTAGTGATAGATAAAGAATTTGAAATTACTAATGCAGAATCATATAAAATTACATAGGGTTTTCCTAAGGAATCTCTTAATACCTCTATATCAATCGGTCTGATTTTACGAAAACCAGTGCCAAACATTTTAGAAACTGCCTCTTTCACTGCAAAATTATCTGCGAATCGATTTTTGCAGGATGCTGCTAATTCTATTTCGCTTGCCGTAAAATACTTTTTTTGAAACGTTTCTTTTTCACATGCCTTAACCACCCGGTTAATTTCTATCATATCTGTTCCTATACCAACAATCATAAATCAGGCTCCCAAAGCAGTTTTGTGTATACAAAAATTTATAAGCTATTTTTTAATTCTTCATCAAGCCCCTGCAGTAACTCAGGTCCCAGCATATCATGCATATAAGAATAAATAGCCGTATTTTTCATTTCCATATCTTGCTTTTCCAATATCTTTTCTTTTAATTCATTTCTTATTTTTGATACCCAAAGTGCTATTTCACCAACTTTTTTGTTATTGCTGTTTAATCTTTCATAACATACTTTAGCACTTTCTACAATCAATTGCTCATTTACAGCTTTTATTTGATAAGGCAGCTCCATTAATTCATCTTCTGTGCGGTTCATCTTTTCACTGAGTTCTTTAATATATCGCTGATTTCTATCCAGTGTTTTGGCTTTAAGTTTACCTATTTCCGTATCATTCACATCCATGTGGGTTATGATTTCCTGCATAAGCTTATTCTTTAAAGCCTTCATATCTTTCATATCACTTGCCAGTTTACCCTGTTGTTTGATCAGTTCGTTTAATTTTACTTCAATTTCTTTTAAATGAACCGGCTTGTCGTATTCGGGAAACAATTCATGCCAACGTTCATCGAGAGTCAGAATTGGAATTTTTTTACCTTTAAATATTCTCTCAAAGTCTATCTCATTCTTTTTTCTCATTTGTTTCACTTCCTTTACCAAAGTGATTGTACTTAAGTTAATGTATGGTTCAGGTTGTATTAATTATCATCAGCTTCATTACTTTCTTCCAATGCTTTTAAATTATAGGATAAACGCATTAGACTTTCCGCAAGATGGACATTTTCAACCATTACCTCATTAGGTAAATTTAGGTCTGTAGGTGCAAAATTCCAAATAGCTTTTATTCCCATACGAACTAAATCCTTAGCTATTGCCGGTGCTTTTAATTTTGGAATGGTTAAAGCAGCAATGTGCACCGTATTGTTTTTCACAAAATCCTCCAATTCGTCTATCATACGGATTTCAGTACCTCTGATTGAGATTCCCTCTAATCTTGGATTGACATCAAAAATGCCTTTAATATAAAATCCGCGTCTTTCAAAATCCGTATAATTGGCCAGTGCCTGGCCCAGATTACCGGCACCGATTATGATTAAATTGTAACATTTATCCAATCCTAAAATTTTACCAATCTCTGTATATAAATATTCCACATTATAGCCGTAGCCCTGTTGTCCAAAACCACCAAAATTATTAAGATCCTGTCTGATTTGTGAAGCTGTTACTTTCATTCTTTCACTTAGTTCTTTCGAGGAGATACGAACTACATCATTCTCAAGTAATTCCCCCAAATACCTGTAATATCTCGGTAGTCTTTGTATTACAGCCAATGATATTTCTTTTTCGTGCACGAATATTCCTCCTTTACTGATTTAACTTCATAAAACCAATTTAAATTAATTATATGTGATTGATATAAAATTGTCAAATATAGTTTACCACCCTCCTAAATACCTTGTTTCTTTCCCATTTGCTTGACATTTATACCGTATTACAATATGATTTTATAGTAAAGTTTTATAAACAGATATATAATGATTTCAAAAAACTGACGGAGAATATAATATGATTTTAGCATGTAAAAATATAAGTAAAAGTTTCGGTACGGACCAGATTTTAAATAATGTTTCATTTCATGTTAATGATAGAGAAAAGGCTGCCATAGTCGGCGCCAATGGTGCAGGTAAATCTACCCTTTTTAAAATAATCATGGGTGAATTAGCTGCGGACGACGGTGAAATTATTTTTGCGAAAGGAAGTACAGTAGGATACCTGGCACAACATCAGGAGCTGTCTTCCGATAATTCTATCTATGACGAAATTTTAACCGTGAAAAAAGACATTATTGAATTGGATCATACCATTCATCAATTAGAATTGGAAATGAAAAATGCTTCCGGTAATGAACTGGAACGTTTATTGGCTGCTTATACCAGATTGACCCATGAATTTGAACTAAAAAATGGATATGCGTATAAAAGTGAAGTAGTCGGAGTCTTAAAAGGCCTTGGGTTTACGGAAGATGAATTTAGCAAACCGGTAACTGCCCTGTCCGGAGGTCAGAAAACCCGGGTGGCCTTAGGTAAATTGCTGTTAAGTACACCTGATTTGATCCTGTTAGACGAACCGACTAACCACTTGGATATGGAGTCTATAGCCTGGCTCGAAACCTTTTTAGTGAATTATAAAGGTGCAGTTGTGGTAATAGCCCATGACCGTTATTTCCTGGATAGGGTCGTTACCAAGGTTATCGAAATTGAAAACACCAAAGCAACTTCCTATGAGGGAAATTATTCTGTTTATGCTGATAAAAAAGCATTCTTAAGAGATGCTATGTTAAAGCACTATTTAAATCAGCAGAAAGAAATTAAACATCAGGAAGAAGTAATTGCCAAACTTCGCTCATTTAATCGTGAAAAATCCATTAAACGTGCGGAAAGCCGTGAAAAAATGCTGGATAAAATTGAACGGATAGAAAAACCGATAACCCAGCAATCACATATGTCCATTCGTCTGGAGCCCCACGTGACCAGCGGTAATGATGTTCTTAGTATTATCGGCTTAAGCAAGTCCTTTGGTTCCCTTAAATTATTTAAACAAATTAATTTTGATATAAAGCGGAGCGAAAGAGTTGCAATCATAGGTAATAACGGTACCGGTAAAACTACTATTTTAAAGATTATTAATCAATTGATTGCTGCAGATGAGGGAGAAATAAAATTAGGAGCCAAAGTCAAAATCGGTTATTACGATCAGGAGCATCAGGTATTAAATCAGGATAAAACCTTATTTGACGAATTACAGGATACTTACCCAGATATGGACAATACAGAAATTCGTAATGTTTTAGCCGCATTTCTTTTTACAAATGATGATGTATTTAAGCGGATAAAAGATATCAGCGGTGGTGAACGAGGCAGGGTATCTCTTGCAAAACTTATGCTTTCAGAAGCAAATTTTCTAATTCTGGATGAACCTACCAACCATTTAGATATTACATCCAAAGAAATATTAGAAAACGCCATAAATAATTATACCGGAACAGTCTTGTATGTTTCTCACGACCGTTATTTTATTAATAAGACGGCCACCAGAATTTTGGATTTAGCCGGATGCAACTTAATAAATTATATCGGCAACTATGATTACTATTTGGAGAAAAAACCGGAAATGGAGCGGATCAAACTGGAAGAAGCTGCTAATTTATCCTTTCCTTCCGGTACTGCTTCATTAAATACTGCAGATGTTATAAATTCCGATAGTAAACTGGATTGGAAACAACAGAAAGAAGAACAGGCCAGATTGAGAAAACGCCAAAATGATTTAAAGAAAACCGAAGATGAAATTAATAAACTGGAAACCAGGAATGAAGAGATTGATGCACTTCTATCTCAGGAAGAGATATTTACAAATGTCACTAAATTACTGGAATTAAATAATGAAAAGAAAGAGATTGAAAAACATCTGGAAGAATTATTAATTTTATGGGAAGAATTAGCAGAATAATTAAATATTTTAACCTGTATTTATTCAAATAAAGAAAGGTTATTACGAACCAGATTAAATCTGCTTATGTAATAACCTTTTCTTAAAGTTCCGCGTTAAGATAAACGCATCTGCTGATGTTAAATTGAACCCTATGATAACAATTTCATAAATTATGTAAGTCAGGTTTATAATCCCTGTTCACTAATATTCTTAATTGTATTCATGATATGTTCATGAGCTAAAAACTCAGCTTTTTCACAATCTCTCTGGCGTATTGCATCTAATATAGCCGTATGTTCTTTATTGGAGTTAGCAGCCCTGTTGTCGGAGGATAAAGTAATTTTGCGTATCCTCTGAACGTAATGATGAAAATCCGACAAAACATGATTTAATATCTTACTGTCTGATGCATCATAAATTAGCTGATGAAACTTATTATCCAATTCGACTATCTGCTCATGATGTTCTTTCTTTGCATGAAATTCTGATAAATAAACTACTTCCTCTAATTCATCAATTTGTTCCTGCGTTATATGCTCACAAGCCCATCTTGCACATAAGCCTTCCAGATAAGAACGAATAATGTAAATATCATGAATATCTTTCTCAGATATACCATTTACATAGGCACCCTTGTTCGGAATAATATTAACCAAACCCTCAAGTTCAAGCTGTCTAAGCGCTTCTCTAACCGGAGTTCGGCTGACACCAAGTTCTGAACCTATCGATGTCTCTTTTAATTCTTCATTCTGAGTATATTTACCTGATAAAATATCTTCACGTATTTTATTGAACACACGGCCACGGAGAGAATACTTATCTGTTACTTCCTTATGAACATCTTTATCGTCCACAAAAAAACCTCCTATAGTTTTTCAATCGTACTCATGAGATAATCTGCAAATTCCGCACTGGTCGCTCCTGTATCTCTTCCTGTGATAACCAGTTTTTTCTCTGTTATTGTACAAATATCGAGAGCTTTATATAATTTCTCAGATTCTGCAGTATATCCAATATGAGCAAGAAGCATAGCACCTGCACGAATAACGCTGCATGGATCTGCATAAATATCTCTTCCCTCTTCAACCATACGCGGTGCTGATCCATGGATTGCTTCAAACATAGCATATTTTTTGCCAATGTTAGCACTCCCGGCTGTACCTACACCGCCCTGGAACTCTGCTGCTTCATCGGTTAAAATATCACCGTACAAATTAGGTAATACGAGTACCTGGAAGTCTTTTCTCCTCTTCTCGTCTACTAATTTGGCCGTCATGATATCAATGTACCAGTCGTCAGCAGTAATATCCGGATATTCTTTGGCAATTTCTCTGAACATATCCAAGAATTTACCATCCGTCGTCTTTATGATATTAGCTTTTGTGACAGCAGTGACTCTGGTTTTACCATTGGTTTTTGCAAAATCAAATGCAGCTCTGATGATTCTTTCCGTACCTTGTGAGGTTACCACTGTAAAATCAACACCCAGATCTTCATTCACATGGAAACCCTTGCTTCCTACGGCATAAGCACCTTCTGTATTTTCTCTGAAGAAAGTCCAATCGATTCCCTGTTCAGGAATTCTGACCGGTCTAACATTCGCGAATAAATCTAGTTCTTTTCTCATTGCAACGTTTGCACTTTCCACATTTGGCCATGAATCGCCTTTTCTTGGAGTTGTTGTTGGTCCTTTTAAAATTACATGGCAATCTTTCAAATCTTCTAATACAGCCGGAGGTATCGCAGCCATCTCTTCTGCTCTGCGTTCAATTGTCAGTCCGTCTATTACATTAAATTGAACTTTGCCTGATTTTACATCATCAGCTAATAAATACTCCAATACCCTTTGAGCCTGTGATGTAATTGCAGGTCCAATACCGTCTCCGCCGCAAACACCGATTACTATTTTAGATAATTCTTTATAGTTTACAAAATCGCCTTGCTGTTTCATTATTTCTACGCGTTTTAACTGCTCCTCCAGTAATTTGCCGAATTGTTCCTTTGCTGCTTGAATATAATCAGTCATTTTTATCCTCCATAGTTATTATAATTTGCCAGCTATATATCAGTTTATTTCATTTTGCTCTGCTTGTCAAATCAGATATATGTTTTTTGTAGAAAATTTAACTAACTAGTTAAATACTTTCTCTAACTTCATTTATTACTGTAATTAATTCCTCATCTGTAATAACAGTAACACGTCCGCCTTCATATTCTTTATCTACCCACTCTTTTACTTTAATAACAACAGGGTCATTCTTATCAACAGTATTTTTGCCCTTTAACTTAAAATAAGAATTCATCCAGTGAGCGATACCAGCTAAGCCGGAAGTATTTGAAACCGATACTAACACAGGTCTGTTTAAAAACTTCTCCGTGTCGAATATATTGTAGATTTCTTCGTTTTTCAGTAAACCATCTGCATGGATTCCTGCTCGGGTAACGTTAAAATTCTTACCTACAAAAGGTGTCCTATGAGGAATTTTATATCCAAGTTCGTTGGTGAAATAATCGGCTATTTCTGTTATTACTGTTGTATCCATACCATCTAATGTGCCTTTTAACTGTGCATATTCAAATACCATTGCTTCAAGAGGTGTATTACCAGTTCTCTCACCAATACCAAAGAGAGAACAATTTACACCGCAGGCACCATATAACCATGCAGTAGTAGAGTTGGTAACTGCTTTATAGAAATCATTATGTCCATGCCATTCTAACATATTTGATGGAACTCCGCCATGGGTCAATAGACCATAAATAATTCCTTGTACAGAACGCGGTATAACCGCTCCGGAGAAGTTGACACCATAACCCATAGTGTCACACGCCCTGATTTTAACCGGGATACCATACTGTTCTCCAAGCTTCATTAATTCCAGGCAAAACGGAATTACAAATCCATGTATATCAGATCTTGTTATATCTTCTAAATGGCAGCGGGGAGCTACGCCTGTCTCCAGACATTCACGAACTACACTGAGATAATGATTCATTACTTCTTTTCTTGTCATTTTCATTTTATAAAAAATATGATAATCGGAACAACTAACTAAAATTCCTGTTTCTTTCATACCAATTTCTTTTACTAATTCAAAATCTTTTTTGCTTGCACGGATCCATGAGGTTACTTCGGGAAATTTATATCCTCTTTCCATACATTTATATACTGCGTCTCTGTCCTTTTTACTATACAGGAAAAATTCACTTTGTCTTATGATACCTTTAGGGCCGCCCAATCTATGTAAATAATCATATATTGTAACTATTTGTTCCGTTGTATAAGGCGCTCTGGATTGTTGACCGTCACGAAAGGTAGTATCCGTAATCCATATTTCTTCGGGGAAATTATGCGGTACGATTCTATCATTAAATGCTATCTTTGGGATCTCATCATAAGGAAATAAATTTCGAAATACGTTAGGCTGCTCTACATCAACTAAAGGATATAAATGCTCTTCTAATTGAAGTAAATTGTTGTGTGGATTCATAAATACTTTCCTGTTTTCCATGTTATACGTCTCCTTACCACTAAAAAATTTACAATATATAAGAATATATTCTTATGATATTACTTTAACACCAATAATTCTGTTTTATTGTATACAATTATACCGACATTGTCAAGAACAATTTTTATGATGTAGCTAATTATCATATTATCGTTTTAACGTATTAAACTCTGGATTTATTATTATAAATTACCTTTATTTTTTCATAGGTCTGTTATATAATTAAATGAAAGAAATCCAGTATTAAAGGTAATTTTATTATAAAATAAGCGAGGTAAAAACTATGCCAAAAAAGAAACTTGTAGTTGCATTAGGAAGAGCTGCTTTCGGTGATACTTTTCCTGAACAGCAGAAAGCAGTTAAAGCAGCAGCTAAAGCGATTGTTGATTTAGTTGAAGATAATTTTGATCTTGTTATTACACATAGCAATGGCCCGCAGGTTGGTATGTTCCATACAGCCATGACCGAATTCAGCCGTCTCGATTCAAAATATACGGTAGCTCCGATGTCTGTCTGCAGTGCTTTAAGTCAGGGTTATATAGGTTATGATCTACAGAATATTATCCGTACGGAATTATTAAACCGTGGAATTTTCAAACCGATTTCCACATTAATTACACAGGTTAAAGTAGATCCTTTTGATAAAGCTTTCAGCAGCCCGACCAAAATCATCGGCCGCTATATGTCATTCGAAGAGGCCGAATCAGAAAAAAAGAAAGGAAATTACGTTATCTATGAAGAGGGCAAAGGTTACCGCAGAATTATAGCTTCTCCGAAACCTAAAGATATCTACGAAATAGATGCGATTAAAGCACTATTAGATTCCAATCAGATTGTTATAGCCGGAGGCGGAGGAGGAATTCCGGTTTTGGAGCAGGGGACTACTTTAAAAGGAGCCAGTGCTGTTATTGAAAAAGACTATACCAGTGAATTATTAGCTGAATTGGTTCAGGCTGATACTTTGCTCTTTTTAACAGGCGTAGAAAAAGTAGCAATACATTATGGTACAAAAGAAGAACAACCTTTGGATACAATAACTGTCAAAGAAGCAAAAGAATATATTGGTAATGGTTATTTTGATGCGGTTTCCATGCTGCCTAAAATTGATGCTTCCGTACAATTTATCTCTTCAGCTCCAAACAGACAAGCTATTATTACACATATTGAAAAAGCAAAAGACGCCATTCATGGCAAGACCGGTACCAGAGTTATAAACTAATAAAAGGATGTCAGTACGCTTTCGCTTTCGCCCTCGAGGGGTTGTAAAACAGCAACTTCCATTCCGCAAGATACTCATACTGGCATGTAATGACTTTTGTATAATAGGGAAGTTCAACTTTCTATGATAGTACAAAGTGAGTAAGCCCGTTTTCCTCATTCATGAGGGGCTTTCACACTTTGTGCGCTTAGTGAGGTCAGCCTTGCTGGTATAATTCCATAAAAAAACCCGATTTTGGAAAATTCCAAATCGGGTTTTTTTCATTGAAAGCGTTATTATTTAAATATCATAATGCGTAATGATTTAAAAATATTGGCTGCTCTTAAACTGCATAATTACTTAAATCTTCCTGGAAATTCTTAATCATAGATTCAAATACGGTAATCTGACGGGTTAATTCGTTAATTTGCTCAACATACACTGTTACATTAGAATTAGCTTCCTGCGTGGAGGCTGAGTTTTCTTGTGCAATAGCAGCAAGATTCTGAATACCATCAAATAAATGTGAGATATTATCCGCTTCCAATTTTAGATCCTGGGAATTCTGAATCATTAAATCTGAAACTACTTTTAAGCGTTCGTTTGTTTGACTGGAAGAATTCACTGCTTCAGTAAGTTTTGTGTTTTCCAGTTTCAATACATCATATTGTACATCAATGTCCTCTACAACCACATTAATACTGGAAACAAAATTCGTTAAGCTCTCATTAATCTGATTTACCGCACTATTGGTTTCTTCCGATAATTTTCTTACTTCTTCGGCAACTACGGTGAATCCTTTGCCGGCTTCCCCTGCTCTCGCTGCTTCAATTGATGCATTTAAAGCAAGCAGATTAATCTGTTTCGCTATGGCAGCTACGATTAATACAATCTGAGTGATGTCATCCGCATTCACTTTCAGTTCATTGCTACGCTCGCGAATATTACTGAATTTAGCAAGTACTGCAGTGATTTGTGAAGCGGTTGATTGTACATTATGAAAACTGCCTTCAATTCCAACAACTGCCTCTTCAATCTGTGTTTTATTTTTCTGTCCGTCATCAGAAATTTCTGATACATTATGTATACTGCCATCGAGCACTGTAATGGCTTTGCTTGTATCTTCGGCCTGCGTTGTGGCTGCAACCGCTACCTGATCAAGTACAGTAGTAATGTCATTGGAAGTATTCTGCATGGTATTCGCTATCTCTGCTACTGATATATTGAAAGTATATAGCTCATCTACAATTGCATTAAATCCGATAAAATCCTTTTGAACATTCCTTTTTATTTCATTTATGCTATTCATTATAGCTTCATATTCATCCTTGGATTTAAGAGTAACAGATTCAACAAAATTTCGTTGACTTAATTTCTCAAGTTCTTTCTGGATTAATTTTTGCGGACGATGAAACAGCACTGAAGTAATTAAGGATACCATCAGGGTAACACCACCGATTACACAACTGTTTATAATCCCTGCCGACAATGCAAAGGATAATAAAGTAATAACTATAGTATTTACTATGGCTGTTTTAACCGCTGTATTCTTAAATATGCCAAAAGAAAATAATTGACTTATACGGTACTTTTTTGTGTATTGGATTTCTTTTTTAAAAGTAAGCGATAACTGGGTTTCATTTTCTTTCTGGCTTTTTACTTCAATTTTTATATCTTCTTTAAAATAATCGGCAACACCACTTATTAATCCGGTAAGATAATCTATCATACCTCTTTTGGAACGATAGGTGAACAAAATTTCATGGGAAGAAACCGGTGATACATCCAAAACCGGCGGTTCGGCTCCTTTAATACGTTTCATAACAATTACATGAACATCGTTCATGGATTTTAAAAATTGGTAAGCGGATTCATGACGGAAAAATCCAGGGTAAGCCTTACTGAATGTTTTAATATTTTCTTCGCCCATAGTAAACCAGATTTCCTGATGGTTTTTTCCAACTTCATTACCAATATGATCCACTATCCCCCAAGCTATTCTGTCTTCTACATCTTCAAAAGGTGTAAATATATGATCATTGGATAAATTATAAGCCTGCATAGCATTATTCACTACGGTATCCCCAAATAATTTTCTGCAGGATTCAACCCAAGTCGATACAACTGTACCCTTCATATTCGTTTCTCCTTTGTATAATATTTTTGCATAACAGATAATTACTGCTGTAATAAAGCTTTAAAATATTATTATAGCCATACATTATGTTATCTATTATAAATCAATCAAGTAATAATTACAAGATATGCCAGATGTTTTTTAATTCTAACAGATAACCTAAGTATCAGAAATAAATGTCAGGCATACTATAACTATTATAATTAAGGATGGTGCTTAAATTGTGTGGAATAGCCGGATTCTGTAATTTTAAAGGAAACTACATGGAAGAGTCACCAAAATGGTATGATATTCTTAACAAAATGAAATACACTATAAGACACAGGGGGCCGGATGATAACGGTCAGTATCTTACTGAACACGCCGGTCTGGCTCATACCAGGCTGTCAATAATAGACTTAACGGGTGGCAAACAACCTATGAGCAGAAGAATCGCTAATAAAATGTTTACCATAATCTACAATGGTGAATTATACAATACAGCTGAATTAAGACAGGATTTAGAATTAAAAGGATGGAAGTTTCGTACCACCAGCGATACGGAAGTTATTTTGCTTGGAATTATAGAATATGGTAATGAATTCGTTAAAGAGTTAAATGGAATTTTTGCATTTGCTATATGGGATGAATATAACCAGACTTTAAGTATCTTCAGGGACCGTCTTGGAATTAAGCCTCTTTTTTATACAATTATAAATGATACTCTCGTATTTGGATCAGAATTAAAAGTGCTATTTGAATATCCGGGCTGTAAACCGGTTATTGATAAACAGGGTCTGTGCGAAGTATTCGGTCTTGGGCCGGCAAAAACCTATGGCAACGGTGTCTTTAAAGATTGCTATGAAGTTTTACCCGGCTATTATAATGTTTATGGCAAAGATGGACTTAAATCAATAAAATATTGGGAATTAGTAAGCAGCCCTCATACGGATTCCTATGAAGAAACAATTGAAAAAACAGCCTTTCTGGTTAAAGATTCTATAAAACGTCAAATGATATCCGATATTCCTATCTGTACTTTTTTATCAGGAGGTGTAGACAGCAGTATTGTAACAGCAGTTTGTGCTATCGAATTAGAAAAACTTGGTGAAAAGCTTAACACATTCTCTTTTGATTTTGATGGTAATGATAAATTTTTTAAAGCAAACTCCTTTCAGCCCTCCAGAGATCGTCCTTACGTAGATATGATGGTGTCCCATTTAAAAACCAATCATACTTATCTGGAATGTGACAACTTAAAACTGGCTGATTACCTGTATGCTTCTGTGGATGCAAAAGATCTGCCCGGTATGGCAGATGTTGATTCTTCTTTATTATATTTTTGTTCTGAAGTAAAAAAATATAACAAAGTTACTCTAACCGGAGAATGTGCTGATGAAATATTCGGTGGATATCCATGGTTCCATAATAAGGAGTCATTTGAAATGCATACATTTCCCTGGTCTAAAAATGTTGAACCAAGGAAACAGTTATTAAAAGATGATCTGTTACAGGAAGTTAATCTGGAAGAATATATCTTAGCCGCCTATGAAAAATCAGTAAAAGAAACCCCTAAACTTGAGGGGGAAAATTCTATGGAAGCCAGAAGGCGTGAAATCGCTTATCTGAATATAAAATGGTTTATGATTACCTTATTAGACCGTATGGACCGAACCAGTATGTATTCCGGCCTGGAAGCCAGAGTACCCTTAGCAGATAACAGAATATTGGAATATGTTTGGAATGTTCCATGGGATATAAAATGTAAAGATGGTGTGGTAAAACACCTTCTAAGAGAATCTGCAAGGGGGCTGCTGCCGGATGAAGTACTTAATCGCAAGAAGAGCCCTTATCCGAAAACCTATAATCCTAATTATGAAAAACTATTAGCAGACAGACTTATGGCAGTGTTAGAGGACTCCGCTTCTCCTATTAATGCCCTTATCGATAAAGGTAAAATTAAAAATTTTATCTCTACACCCTCTGATTATGGAAAACCATGGTTTGGCCAGCTTATGGCAGGTCCTCAGATGTTAGCCTATATGCTTCAGGTAAACTACTGGCTGGATAAATATAAGATACAAATACTACTCTGATTATCGTTTTGGAGCATTATAAGGTAAAGTGTGAATATTACGAAAGGGGATGTTACAATTAGTTTATACTTTATTCAGTATAGTACTTCACTAATAGTAACATTCTCTTATTTGAAGCAAATCAAAAAGGTATAAACGCAAGCTTTTTAAAAACAGCCGATCTCTCCTAATCGGAAGTAATTAAAATTTAAAGAATTTTATTTGTTCATTTAAACGTACGGCACTTTCTTTATTACGATTCGCCTGTTCTAATACCTCACTGGTCTTTGCAGCTATCACTGATGATTTACCAGCTATTTCAGAAGAACCGCTTGCTCCTTCATTGGTTGCAACGGTAACCTCATCAATTGCCTGCCTAATAAACTGAATGGACTCAAATAACTGAACCGTAGAAGTTTTTATTTCTGCCACCATATCTTCTACCGTATTGGCATCATCACTATATTGTTCCCCCGTTTGAACTAATATTTTATAATCCTTGCTAACTTTGTTATCTATAAAATCTAAAATATTTCTGGAATCAGCAACTAATTCTTCTACTGCTCCGGACACATCCATTGTAATAGCTTCAATTCTGGACACTGCATCCTGGGAGTTTTCTGCCAGTAATCGTATTTCATTGGCAACTACCGCAAATCCTTTACCTGCTTCCCCTGCTCTTGCGGACTCAATCGCAGCGTTTAAAGCCAATAAATTTGTCTGGGAAGTTATGCTTAGTATCGTTTTGGATAACGCCTTTATCTCTTCTATTGCACTGGTTTTATTAATTGACTGTCTTAACTGCTTGTTTGCCTTTTCATAAATTTCCAACGCTGTTTTCTGGGATTCTAAAGCTACCTCTTTTAATTTTTCCGCTCGGTCTTTAATTTCTGCCGTAAGTTCTAATCCGTGATTTGATTGATCTGAAACCCTGCTGATTTCTTTTTCTATTTCTACTGCAGTGGCACTCATCTCCTGGGAAGAAGCTGCAGTTTCTTCCATGCCGGCTGATAATTCCTGTGTAGTAGCTGATATGTCTTCCACATTATGATAGACATCATTTGCATTATCAGCCAAAACAATGGCAGCATCTTCTATCTTTCTGCTCTCCTCTTTAATAGAGAACATGGTCTTGCTGATTTGATTCTGCATATTAATAAACGACCTGGTGATATCACCGACTTCATCTTTTCTCTTAGCTGCTTTTGAGTCAAAACTGATAGTAAGATCCCCCTTTTCCAGCTTTTCCAGATTGACTTTAATATGTCTGAAACCTTTTGAGATAACGTTACCCAGCAAATAAGATAATAAGATTCCAATAAATAAAATTATTATAAGCATACCGGTTATTGATAAAACGGAATTGTGAATCTTAGCTTCCACATCTTTTTTATAAACACCTACAAACCACATACCAATTACGTTTCCATCCTTGTCCTTTAAAGGTACATAAAAAGTATCAGCATTATCTCCTGCAACAACCGCAGTCCCAAGATATTCCTTTCCATTCTTAAGAACCGTATTAATAATCTTATCCGATGCCTTCGTTCCCACCTGACGTTTTCCGTCTGAATTTTTAACCGTTGTAGAAACTCTTGTATCTCCTGCAAACACAGTTGCAAGAATACCTGTTTTTCCAGTTATATTATCTACAGCGTCAAAATTATCATTAATCTGAGTCTCCCCTTTATATATTTTATCTTCCTCTAGCCGCCAGTCTCCAGGGTAGTGTGTATCCAAAAGAGATAAGCCTAGCTTTGAGTAGTTAGTCAATTCTTTTTCTGTTTCATCATTTACTAATTTAGTTACAATCTGCAAAAATAAAAAATTAGTGATTATTATAAATCCTAATATTGCCGCAACTGTTGCTAATACTATTTTCCACTTAATCTTCATGTCATAGTCCTCCTGTAATGTAACTTGGTAATCCGCTATCATCTTATGTATTGCTTTATACATTCCGTTTACGAGAATTGTATTACATAAATATGATATTTACAACAAAAATTTCTATATGAAAGAATCTGGCTTGCCAGACTCTAGCGTTGACGAACTGTCACTTAGTGACAATCCACCAAAGAATATTATCCTTTTGTGTGTTCATATGCATCCTGCCGGCCGGGCTTTTTATTTCAAAGGGAAGTTCGGGAACTTTCCTCGTATGAAATAAAAAAATGATTCAGGAAAAAATTCCCGAATCATTTTTTTATTATTGTATCATTCCATTCGTTTGCATCAATACCTAAGGATTAATTAAACAGGATCAGCTTAGAATACAGGTATAACTGCGCCTTTCCACTGTTCATTAATAAAATTTTTAGATTCTTCAGAAGTGACTGCTTTTATTAAGGCTTTGGTTTTATCGGATTCTTCATTGCCTTCCTTAACAACAATAACATTTGCATAAGTTGCCGCAGCATCGGAAGCTGAATCTTCCACTAACAGAGCATCTTCACTGGCAGATAACCCGTTGGATAATGCAAAATTTCCATTAATTACTGCAAGGTCAACATCCTGCAATACTTTTACAGTCTGAGCTGCTTCTATTTCTACGATATCCAGTTTCTTAGGATTTTCTACAATATCATTGATTGTTGCATCTAATCCGATATTTTCTTTTAATTTAATTAGTCCGGCTTTTTCAAGTAATAATAAAGCTCTCGCTTCATTGGAGGTATCATTGGGAACTGCGATCTGTGCACCATCCGCAACTGCATCTATAGAAGCAGCTTTTCCCGGGTAGATCCCCAAGGGTTCAAAATGAATGTTTGCAACTGCCTTTAAATTAGTTCCATTTTTTTTATTATAATCATCTAAGTAAGGTACATGCTGAAAAAAGTTTGCATCTAAGCTTCCATCTTCAGTAGCTACATTAGGCTGGATATAATCTGAATATTCAACAACTTTAATGGAGTAACCCTGTTCTGCTAATGCATTTTTTACAGCATCGGAATTTAATATAGTAGCATGAGGTTCCACCGTTGCACCAACAACAATTTCAGTTAATTCACCTTTTGCAGTATCTCCAGAAGCAGTTTCCCCAGAAGTAGTTTCTCCCGTGGTTGCTTCTGATGTTGAAACTTCTGATGATCCTGTAGCATCACTTCCGGCATTATTAGTATCATTACTCTTTTTGGTACCGCAAGCGGTAAAAAGTACACTGATAAGTACTACTGATAATAATAAGCTGGCAAAGCGTTTCATTTTTTTCATATTAATTTTCTCCTTTTCCTCTTTTATCAATTTTCTTTGAAACTATATGTCCAATGTTCTGTATAATTTGTACAAATAATACCAACAAAACAATTGTAACAATCATAATATCCGTCTGATAACGGTAATAACCAAACCGCATGGCAATATCGCCGAGTCCTCTTCCGCCGACGATACCGGCCATTGCTGTATAACCTACCAAGGTAATTGTAGCTAAGGAAGCACCCATTATTAAAGATGGCAGGGATTCCGGAAGCATAACTTTAAATATTATCTGTAAAGCATTGGCCCCCATTGCTCTTGCTGCTTCAATCACTCCACCGTCAACATCTCTTAAAGTATTTTCAATCAATCTGGCTACAAAGGGTGTAGCTGCTATTATCAGGGGAACCGTTGCTGCCTTAGGACCAATGGTGGTTCCGGCGACGATTCTTGTAATCGGCATAACAGCCACTAAAAGTATAATAAACGGTATAGATCTGCCAATATTAATTATCAAACCTAAAATCTTATTTAGGATTGGTATGGGATGAATACCGCCTTTTCTTGTTACTTCAGCCAGAATCCCTATAGGAAGCCCGAATATGTATGCTGCAGCCGTTGCGGTAAATGTCATATACAGTGTATCTAGAATACCTTGCGCAATCATGGCGCCGTTTTCTTCAAACAGCACTTTCAAATATTCTATTATCTGATTCATACAATATTCCCCCCTACTAAATTTCTGACAATTTCTGAAGTACTATTTTGAAACACATCTTTCGTATAACCGGAAGCCACAATTTCTGACTTATCAATAACTGCGACTTTATTACAGATTTTTTGAACTACATTCATTTCATGAGTGATAACTATTATGGTGACTTTTGTTTCATCATTAATTCTTTTTAACAATTTTAAAATAGAATCCGTTGTTTTACTATCTAGAGCCGATGTTGCTTCATCACATAAAAGTATGGACGGTCTGGTTGCCAATGCTCTTGCAATCGCTACTCGCTGTCTCTGACCACCGCTTAACTTTGCCGGGTAGTAATATTCTTTTTCCTTTAGGTCCACTAATTCCAACAGTTCATCCACGCGTTTTCTAATTTCTGCCTTTTTCATATTCCTTTTTTGAAAATAGTTTAGCCTTTTATATTCCTCAGCGCTCATTCCGGGAATCTTAAAATTCTTTAATTTTGTAATTTCCAAACCAAATGCAATATTTTTTCTGACATTCTTTTGCATGAGAAGATTAAAGTTCTGGAATATCATACCTATATTTTTTCTTAATGCAAGTAAATTTTTCCCTCTTATTTCCGTAATATCGATCCAATCGATAATAATATGTCCTTTTGTAGGCCTTTCCAAAAGGTTTATACACCGAATTAAAGTACTTTTTCCGGCACCGCTCATACCGATAATTCCGTAAATATCTCCGTCTTCGATTTCTAAATTAATGTTGTTTAATACTGTCAGCTTTTTATTTTTGCCGGTCTTAAACTCCTTTGTTAAATCTTTTACCTGAATCATACCGTCACCTTTTTTTCATATTGTATTTTATATAATTCATACTTATCTGATATGATTTGTATGAATATTTATACTACTATTTTCATATTTTGTCAAGTACTTTTTTGCATTAAAGCATGTATGTCTCGAGTTATAATTAATCCAAAATTATTGATCATTCGTACTGTAATAACATAAGAATTTATACTATATTTTATAGTAAATTGTCAATAGAAGAAGCACTATATTGCAAAAAAAGAGCCTGTAAGATCTTTGATACAGGCCCATTTATTAAAAATATCTACTGTTTTATAATGAAGCTAATGTCTTATAAGTCTCATACCGCTCTTTTGCATTTTCTTCCGCCTTATTAAATAATTCTTCTGCCACATCCGGGAAAGTACGTGCAAGGGAACTATAACGTACCTGACCCATAATGAAATCACGGAAGCTTTCTGTCGGTTCTTTGGAATCTAAAGTAAAAGGATTTTTGCCCTCTTTCTTAAGATCCGGATTATATCTGTAAAGATGCCAATAACCTGCTTTAACTGCCTTTTTGATGGTTTCCATACTTCTGCCCATACCTTCTCTGATCCCGTGACTGATACAAGGTGCATAAGCGATAATTATAGATGGACCTTTATAGGTTTCCGCTTCCCTGACGGCTTTGATTAACTGATTGTTATCTGCATGAATACCAACCTGTGCAACATAAACATTGCCATAAGTCATCATCATACGTCCAAGATCTTTTTTGCCGGCCTTTTTGCCGGAGCTTGCGAATTTTGCAACTGCTGCTGTGGGAGTGGATTTGGATGCCTGTCCGCCGGTATTCGAATAAACTTCCGTATCAAATACAAGAACATTAATATCTTCACCGGATGACATTACCTGGTCAAGTCCGCCGTAACCAATATCATATGCCCATCCGTCACCGCCTAATATCCAATGGGAACGTTTCACAAGATAATCACTCCGCTGCTTAATTTGATCAATCAGATACATTACTTCTGTATCTGCAGATTTATAATTCACTAATTCTTCCATTAATTTTTCGCTGGTTACTTTACTAACATCACCATCTTCTTTATAATTTAACCAGTCAACCAATAATTCTTTTACATGTGGTTCAATAGTTTTTTCTACCAGTTTCAGTATATTTTCTTCAATACTCTTTCGCATCTGTTTGGAAGCCAGATACATACCAAAACCAAACTCCGCATTATCTTCAAATAAGGAATTAGCCCAGGCCGGTCCTTTTCCCTCCCTATTTGTAGTGTATGCAGTACTTGGCGCGGATGCACCCCATATGGAGGAACAACCGGTAGCATTAGCTATCATCATTCGTTCACCGAATAACTGGGTAATTAATTTAATATAAGGTGTTTCACCGCAGCCTGCACAAGCACCGGAGAATTCCATCAAGGGTTCTTTAAACTGACTGTCTTTAAAGGATTTACCAAGTGCTAAATCCGTCTTGTAACCTACTTCACAAGAAGCGAACTTCCAATTTTCTACCTGTTCCTCCACCTGTGTTGCGATCGGATTCATTACCAGAGCCTTATTCTTCGCCGGACAGATATCTGCACAATTGCCGCACCCGGTACAATCCATGGGGCTTATCTGAATTCTGAAATGTAAACCCTCCACGCCTTTACCGATTGCTTTTATAGTCTCAAATGATTTAGGTGCTTTTTCCAGCTCATTATCATTTAAAAGGAATGGCCGGATAACCGCATGGGGACAAATATAAGAACATTGGTTACATTGGATACAATTTTCTTCAATCCATTCCGGTACATTCACTGCAATTCCTCGTTTTTCATAAGCAGTGGAGCCAGAAGGGAAAGTACCGTCCTCTCTTCCTTTAAAAGCAGAGACCGGAAGTTTATGGCCTTTCTGCTGTTCCATAGGCCGCATAATATCCTTTATGAAATCCGGTTCTTTAACGTCATCTTCTTCCTCTGTTTCTTTTGCATTCTTCCATTCAGGCGGAACCTCTACTTTATGAATTCTTCTGACACCCTTGTCAATGGCATCATGATTCATCTGAACTACTTTATCACCTTTTTTATTATAGGAATACGTCGCCGCATCTTTAAGAGCTTTAATAAATTCCTCTTCCGGCAGGATATTAATCAATTTAAAGAATGCACCCTGCATAACCATATTAATGCGGTTTCCCAATCCAATTTCTTCTGCTATCTGGACTGCATTAATGGTATAAAACTGGATATTTTTCTCTGCTATTACTTTCTTATATTTGGCCGGCAAATGAGTTTCAACTTCCTCATCGGACCAAACACAATTAAGAACAAATATTCCGCCTGGTTTCAAATCACTGACAATATCGTACTTATTTACATAAGACTGATTATGGCAGGCAACATAATCCGCGTGTTCCACCAGATAAGTGGACTTAATGGGTGATTTACCAAAACGTAAATGGGACATGGTAATACCACCTGACTTTTTTGAGTCATAATCAAAATATGCCTGTACTTTTTGATCGGTTTGGTTACCTATTATCATAATAGCCTGTTTATTGGCACCTACCGTACCGTCAGAACCTAAGCCCCATACCTTACATGCTTTTCTGTCCTCAGGTTCCGTTGATATATGATCAACGGATTCCAGTGACAAATTGGTAATATCATCATTAATACCTAAAGTGAAGTGATTTTTAGAATTTTTCTGTTTTAAATTTTCAAATACTGCAGAAATATGATTTGGTCTGGTATCTTTCGAACCAAGTCCATAACGTCCTCCGATTATGGTTGGGGCGCTCTCAATATCACAATAGCAGCCGCATACATCCAGATACAAAGGTTCTCCTAATGCTCCCGGTTCTTTGGTACGGTCTAAAACAGCAATTTTCTTAACTGACTTGGGTATACAGCTTAAGAAATGCTTTGCAGAAAAAGGACGATAAAGATGAACTTTTACTAAACCGTACTTCTCCCCCCTCGCATTATGATAATCGATTGTCTCTTCTATGGTTTCTGTTACGGACCCCATTGCTATAATGACATATTCCGCATCCGGTACTCCATAATAATCAAAAAGTCCGTATTTCCTGCCGGTTAAGGAAGCGGTTTTTTCCAGATACTCCTCTACAACCGGTATCAGGTTGTTGTAAAATGGATTACTTGATTCTCTTCCCTGAAAATAAATATCCGGATTTTGTGCAGTACCTCGTGTCACCGGATGATTCGGGGATAAAGCTCTGCTTCTGAATTCTTCAATTGCTTTATAATCAACCAGGTTTGCATAGTCTTCATATTCTAAAGCTTCTACTTTCTGAATTTCATGAGAAGTACGAAAGCCGTCAAAAAAATGTACAAAAGGTAATCTGCCCTTAATTGCTGCTAAGTGGGCAATAGGTGCCAAATCCATTACTTCCTGGACAGAACCGCTTGCTAAAAGGGCACAGCCTGTCTGCCTTACTGCCATTACATCCTGATGGTCGCCAAATATACTGAGCGCATGGGCAGCAAGTGCTCTTGCGCTGACATGTAATACCCCCGGAAGTAATTCTCCGGCGGCTTTGTATAAATTCGGTATCATTAATAACAATCCCTGGGAAGCAGTAAAGGTCGTTGTCAGTGCACCGGCCTGCAAAGATCCGTGAAAAGCCCCCGCCGCACCGGCTTCGGACTGCATTTCAACTACATTTACTTCCTGATTAAATATATTCTTTTTCCCTTTTGCAGCCCAGTCATCTGTAATTTCTGCCATACCGGAGGATGGTGTTATGGGATATATGGCTGCTACATCAGTAAAAGCATACGCTACATAAGCGGCTGCTGAATTTCCATCTAAAGTCATTTGCGTTTTAGCCATTGTTTTTCTCCAATTCTATAATTTACTACCGTTATCTACCCAGTTTTTTGCTTTTTCCACATTATAATCATCCGGAATATTCACATGGCTCTCTGGTACCATCTTGTCCATATTAGCCCATGCTGCAGTACCCTCGTTATTGGTACAATCCGTTTTATTAAGTCTCTTATTATCAATCCCACTGAGTGATTTTTCTTTCCTTTCCTGCATAATATAATCCTCCTTCCTATAGATATAATAAAATAGAAATTATAAAAATATATAATTGATATTAAATTCTCCAAATTTACTTTATTTATACAAAAAAGTAAAAAGGATAAGATGTTTTTATGCAAATAAGTGATATTTCGTCTATTATATAAAATATGTCTGACTACCGGAGCTGACCGCTGTTATTTCAGAATCCAAACCCTACCCGCTTAAAGGAAAAGAGTTATGTTTTCGTCTTTACAAAAACATAACTCTTTTCTTTCCATTATTTATCCAGTTTGATTTTAGCAAATGCATCTGCAAACGCATTGTTGACAGGTTCTTTCGAATCCTTTTTTAATTTATTCATATAATTTGCAACATCTCTTTTGGTTACTCCGGCTCCTTCCCTCTCCCGTCTGTCTTTAAATGCAGTCAGCTTTTCTTTATAACCGCAGACACAGGTAAATATCTGCTTCTCCCCTTTTCCCTGCAATTCCATTTTTTTGTGGCATACCGGACATCTTGCGTTACTGGTTCTTGAAATAATTTCTTTATGTCCGCAGTTCCGGTCACTGCACACAAGCATCTTATTGTTTTTATTCGTAACGGAGAGCATCTTCTGACCGCAAACAGGGCATTTGGTATTGGTCATGTTATCATGACGGAATTTACCGTCACTTTCTTTAATTTCAGAAACAATCTCTTTTGTATAAGTTACCATCTCCTCCATTAACTCCTGCTGCCGCAATTTTCCCTGAGCTATCTTGGATAATTTCATCTCCAACTGGGCTGTCAGTTCAGGCTTTTTTAGATCTTCAGGTACCAATTCCAATAACTGCTTTCCTTTTGAAGTAATGAAGATTTCTTTGCCCCGTTTTTCTATTAAAAAAGTATTAAAAAGCTTCTCAATTATGTCTGCACGTGTTGCAACAGTACCAAGTCCCCCGGTCTCTCCCAGTGTTTTTACTACCTCTTTATCTCTGTCATCAAGAAAATGCACCGGGTTTTCCATAGCAGAAAGAAGACTTGCTTCATTAAACGGCGACGGAGGAGCTGTTTTCCCTTCCGTTATGATAAATTCAATCTTGTTTAGCACTTCCCCTTTCTCTGTCTTTAATACTCTTTCTTCTTCCTCCTCTGTTATACTTTCATAAACCGCTTTATAACCTAAATCTTTAATCACTTTTCCTTTAGCAATAAATTCTTCCTGCTCCACCTTAACGATAACTGATATTTCATCAAATTGACAGGGTGGATATAAAACTGCCAAAAACCTTCTTACCACAAGATCATAAATCTTTCGCTCATCCAGGCTCATATTGTCCAGACGAACAAATTCTTCAGTAGGAATAATTGCATGATGATCACTTACCTTACTGTCATCCACAAAAGAGGAATTGGTCGAAATCGGCTTCTTCGCTAACTTTCCTGCCAGCAGCTTGTATGGACCGACACTGACTGATTCTATTCTTTCCTTAAGTGTTCCCACGATATCGGAAGGCAGATATCTGGAGTCGGTTCTGGGATAGGTCAGAACTTTATGATTCTCATAGAGTCGCTGCATAATATTTAAAGTTTCTTTTGCTGAAAAATCAAATAATTTATTTGCATCCCGCTGTAACTCCGTTAAATCGTAAAGTCCTGGTGCATATGTTTTCTTACCGGTTATTTTAACGTCGGTTACTATACCCTTTTTTCCATTCACTTTCCGGTATATTTCTTCTATCCTGGATTTATCAAAAACAGACTTCTCTTTTGTTGTTTTATCTCTCCAGGTGACTGTCATTTCTTTTGTTTTTCCCATAAGTCCATAATATGGTTTCGGAATGAACGATTTTATTTCCTCTTCTCTTTTTGCAATCATGGCCAGAGTTGGAGTTTGAACTCTTCCACAGGAAAGACTTGCATTATACTTACATGTCAGTGCCCTGGTTGCATTCATACCTACAATCCAATCGCTTTCTGCTCTGGCAACAGCTGCCTTATAAAGATTTTCATATTCCTTTCCATCCTTTAGTCTGTTGAACCCTTCTCTAATTGCTTTATCGGTAACAGAGGATATCCATAATCTTTTAATCGGTTTTTTGTTATTTGCCTTGTTAAGTATCCATCGGGCAACCAGCTCCCCTTCCCGACCGGCATCGGTAGCTATGATAATATCCGATATGTCCTTTCTGTGAATCTGATTCTTAACCACCTGGTACTGCTTACCGGTTTGTTTGATAACAACCAGTTCAAATTTTTCAGGAAGCATGGGAAGATGCTCTATCTTCCATTCTTTATATTTTTCATCGTAACTCTCCGGATCAGCCAAAGTGACAAGATGCCCCAATGCCCAAGTAACTACATACCTTTCCCCTTCCAGGACTCCGTTATTATTTCTCGAAGATTTCAGAACTCTTGCTATATCTCTTGCAACAGATGGTTTTTCAGCAATAATTAATGATTTCATGTATACCTCATTTTCAATCAATTTTTGTATTTTTGTCAATTAACTTTTTATAACTACAATAAAAATATCCGTAATATGATGGAGTTCTCCAAGCATTACAATTAAAGGAGAAACTCCGATTTAAGCAACCGGATATCCGCTTCTATACTATAATACAATATGTTCCAGAAAATTGAAATTATAAATTTCTTCTATTTCATCTTCATACAGCGGTTTACTGAATAAATAACCCTGTATATAATCACAGCCACCGTCTTTTAAACGCTTAAACTGCTCCAGTTGCTCAATTCCCTCTGCTATAATGACCAGTTCTAAACTATGGGCCAAAGCAATCAGACTATTCATCACCCGTAAGTTATCTAAACCCAGAAATTTTTCACATAGAGTTTTATCCAGTTTTATTTTATCCACTGGTATAAAAGTCAAATAATTCAGAGATGAATACCCGGTACCAAAATCATCCAAAGCCATTCTGACACCAATTTTCTTTAACTGATTTAAAAAAACTATCGTATTGGCATCTTGTTCCAGCAATATACTCTCGGTGATTTCAATTTCAAGATACTCAGGTGCTACCTGATACTGATCAAGGGTTTCTCTTAAGAAAGCTAGATAACCGTAATCATTTATCTGTTTACTGGAAAAATTAACAGCAACGGACTTTGGTTCATATCCTTTCTCTTGCCAGATTTTAATTTGTCTTATAGCCTGCTTGGTAACCCATCTGCCGATTTCTTTAATAAGTCCGGTCTCCTCTGCAATGTTTATGAATTTATTCGGAGGAATCGAATAATTTTTAAGCCTCAACAATGCTTCAAATCCAATAATTTCTCCTGTTATAACATTTACCTGGGGCTGGTAAGCTAAAGAAAAACCATCATTTTTGATAGCTTCTCTTAAAATAACCTCTATATCGGTTCTATGTTTTAATTCATCTAACATATCCACATTAAAAAACATGAAATTATTTTTCCCGCCATGCTTCACTCTATACATAGCCGTATCCGCATTCATTAATAACTGGTTTATATTATCACTATCCTCCGGAAAACGTGTGATTCCTATGCTGAATTTTACAAAATTTTCTTTTTGGTATAAAACCAAAGGTTCGTCAAATAATTGCATGATTTTTCGAACATAGGATTGTATCTGCATGGAACCATCTTCACCTGATATTAATATTAAAAATTCATCTCCTCCAAATCGTGAGATAAATAGTTTATCATCCATTAAACCGGATAATTTCTGAGATATTTCCTGCAGCATCTTATCGCCATATATATGGCCCAAAGTATCATTGATACTTTTAAAATCATCTATATCAAGTAAAAGAATCGACCCCTGTTTCTTTTGTGATAATTCCTCCTCTAACTTATTCATAAACTCCCTTCGGTTAGGAAGATCCGTCAGATAATCATGTTTTGCCAAGTATTCGATATATTCCTCCTGACCTTTCGACCTGGTTATATCCAATATTATACCATGAATAATCCTTAAATTACCATTACTGTCTTTCAGCCCTTTTCCTCTTACCAACAGCCATCGTTTTTTATTATCATAATCTGTAATTGATATTTTTATATGAATCTCATCTTTTAATCCCTCTTTATAACTATGAAATTCTTTCAGCAGTTTCTCTTGCTCAACGGGATCGAGCAGCAATTCAAATACTCTCTGAATTTCCTCCTGCTCTTTTATAGACTTGTTAATATCACTAATAAACTGAGGGGAGATATTCATTACCCTGGTGTCCAGATTATATTCCCAGACTGCACTGTCCGTACTTTCAATTGCAATACTGTATTTCTGATTTAAGGTTTCTATTTCCTCAGTATGTTCCTGTATGGTATCATACTGGGCTCTTAATTCTTCTTCAGAAGCAGTTAGTTCTTCAAAGGTCTGAGTTAGTTCCTCATGGCTTTCCTGTAATGCTTTTTCGGTTTTTCTTTGCTTTAAGTTGTCTATAATTAAGATAATAACAATAGCAACCAGAAATAATAGTACTATAAGTGTATTTATTACAAGTGTTTTATAAACTTGAAAAAAACTTTCTTTCTTATTGATATAAACAGCATCTTTTGGAAGCACAGCCTTATCAATCTTATATTTTTTGATCAGATTGTAATCAAACGTATATACGCTGGGACTGTCCGTAATGATATTAATGGATTTAACAGGCGTTCCGTCAAAAACCTTATTCACTATCTTAGCAGCTATTCTTCCGGCTTCAAGATAAGATACCATCTTACCTCCTAAGATTCCCTGTCCGACACCTCCTACTTCTGCTCTGAGTACAGGTATGTGGGTATGTTCCCTAATCAAATCAACAGCCTCCGGTATAGTAAGTGTTGCACCGGTCTTATCCGTGTACATGCTTAAGTATAACAGTATAGTATCTTCGCCTATACTTTCTAAAACATCCTCCATTTCTTTAAAAGTATAATCCGATGCATTAATTTCTTCAAAGGTTAACTGTTTAAATATATCCTTATTTTTATAGAATTGTACCCAGTCACCTTGACCGGTCAGGGTATCGTCAACTATCGCTGCTACTTTTTTAGCTTTTTTGTTAATTTTTAATCCTAATTCTATATTATCCTTTAACGACATCTCTTCTATAATACCGGTAATATATTTATTATCCCAGGCACGCTTGGCCCTGTTATAGTCATTCACTCCCAGGAAAACGATGGGCAGCCCATGAAATAAATCGTTCTGATAATCCATGGCAAATTGTAATGCATTATCATCACCTACTATAATGGCATCATAAGGTTTTAGATTATGAAGCTTATACTTTAATAAATTATAAAATAGCCGTTCGTTCTCTTTGGTGTCAAACCGTTTCGTATCCATATACTCCACATCCAGCTGTATATTAAGCGGAGTAAAAACTTCCCTCATACCCTTTATCTCATCCGGGATACTTAAAAAACTTTCACTATAGGAACTGATAAATAAGACATGTTTATCAGTTTCACTGCCAGAAACCGTATTGGAGCCAGAAACATCATAATTGAGTAAGAAAAAGACGATAAAAATTGGCAGGAATAGTAAAAACTTTGCAGACAAATGTAATTTTCTCATTAGCGTCCCCCCCGATCGAAACAATATAATATTTAATTACATATTATACCATAATATTCCTGTTTTCGCCACAGAAAAAATAAATTTGACACAAGTGATTTGTCTGCAATAGAGGTTTCAGCATATTATTTTATCAATATAACTCCCTTTAATATTTTTTTTCACAATAATCTGCTTATCAATCCGTTCTTTCAGTTCATCCACATGAGATATAATTCCCACCATACGGTTTCCAAGGGTAAGATTCGTCAATGTAGAGATAGCTTGTTCCAGCGCTTCCGTATCCAGTGAACCAAACCCTTCATCCACAAACATGGTTTCAATTTCAATTCCACCGGAATGATTCTGTATTATATCGGAAAATCCTAACGCCAAGGATAAGGCCGCCATAAAAGATTCCCCGCCGGATAAGGATTTTACAGTCCTAAGCTTACCGGTCCAGGTATCCAGCACGTTTAATTCAAGTCCACTTGCACTCTTAAGATTACCTTCCTCTTGTCTCATTAACCGATATCGCTTACCGGACATTTCATAGAATCTTTTGTTTGCTTCCTGGATAATCTGTACAAAATAAGCCGCCTGAACATAAGTCTCAAAGCTTATTTTCTGCTTACCCTCAAGTCTTCCATTCGCTGTTTTGGACATGGCACTAACCTCTAAATATTCTTTGTTTTTTTCTTCCCTGATATTTTCAATCTCTTTTATATGAATCAAAGCACTTTTATTCGCTGATATTCTGGTGTGTACCTCTTTTTGCATTTTTTCTAATTGCGTCCGGTTATCTTTTAACAAATTTAAGTTATTTCTAATTTCTTCTAAGTCCACTCGTTCTTTACCGTAGGTCTTTTCTTTTAACTTATCTAATTGAGCCTTTATTTCCTGTTTCGCAAGCTCATATTTTTTACATAGGTCTTTCATATTATCAATTTCTTCCTGAGATAATAAAACTTCTCTATACGCCTCTTCTGTCTTAAAACCATTCTCTTTCAGTTTTAGTGAAAATTCTATGGCGGTTTTGCCTAGAGATTTCTTTGAACTTTCATACTGGATCGTAAATTCTGATAACAAACTAATTGCCGTCTTGTATCCGTTATCTGCTTTATGGAATTCATTTTCGGTTTCTAGATATTTCTTTTTTAATTCTGCAAGTTCAGCCCTTTTCTCAGATATTTTTGTATTTGCTTTTTCTAAAGAATCAAACTCAAGATTTTTCTTTGTTATTTCTATTTCTTTCCTGCAGGCGCTTAAATCGGCAGCTAATAAATTTCGTTTCTCCTTTAGTAAGGCTGATTTTGAATTATAGTCTTCTATACTCTCTAAGGCTTTTTTTATCTCAGTTTCACAGATTTCTTTTCTGTCACATTTACTTCTTAACAACACCTCTTCTGCTTTTAACACCTGTATTTTTGCTTCTGCTTCTGATATCAGTGTTTGTAAATAAAACTTTCTGTCCTTAAGGGTATGAAAATCTGTTTCATAAGTTATATTGTCCATGGACTCTTTTATTGTATCAAATCTGGTTTCATACTCTTTTTTGTATTCGCTTACTATTTTACCTGCCTTAAGCATTTCATCACTTAGTGTATCCCGTTTCACTTTCAAGTTATTTAGCTCTGCTTTTGTGGGAGCTTCCATAAGAAGCTGCGCTGCATTTGGATGATCCAGGGAGCCACATACCGGGCAGGGTTTTCCCTCCTCCAAAGTTTTCGCTAGTATTCCGGCCTGCTCTCTTAAATAAGCTCTCTGCTTCCGCTCAAATTCCAGATTACACTCCTCATATCTTTCTTCTGCCAGTAAAAATGCTTTCTTATACTTTTCTACCGCCTCTTCCAGTGTAATTAATTTGGAAACATTGCTTTCCATTTGCTTCATACGGTTTTTAGCAGTTTCTTCTTTTTCCAGTGCACCGATACACTTTAGGTGTTTAATCGGACTATCCTTTATTGTATCCAGTTCAATTAGATACTTCTGGTATAATTTCTGAACTTCTGTAACTTTTTCTGATATGGATGAAATTGTATCATCTAATTGATTCCCGGTATTAAAATATTGTTTTTCTCTCTCAATAAGTGTATTTAGAGTATCATAAAACGGAAGACTTTCTTCTAAATTGTTAATATATAAGTTAAGGCTGTTTCTTAAATCGTTTTTATTATATTCTTCTTCATATTGTTTTTTAGCCAATAAAAGCCTGTTTTCAAATAAATCCTTGTCTTTATTTGCAGACTTAATCTTTTCTGACAGCTGGTTTAATATTACCTCTTCCCGATTTTTTGCGTCTTCCAGAGGTTTTACATAGGACAATGCCCTTTGTCCGACTAATCCCTTCTGTTCCAGTGCTTTCATTTCATCTTTCTTTAGCTCCAACTCATCTTTTCTGCACTGAAGTCTCTCTTTTTCCTCCAGATTTTGGTTCAGGGTTCTTCCCAAAACTTCTTTTTTAATAAACTTTTCTTTTTGTTTATCTACTGAAACCATTTTCTCGTTAACATCATCTAAGAACCGGTTATCTTCATCTATTATTAAGATAAGATTATTAAGAATATCTGAAATAAAATTTATATTTTTACTGCTTTTATAAGATTCAATTTTTTGAAAATACTCTGATTCTTCAAGACATCTTATACCGTCTATGTATTGCTGCAGACTTTTTTCCATATCTTCATTTTCGTTTTTTAAAAGTACTTCCTTTTCTCTTAATTTAGCGGAAAATAGTTTATATAACTCCGTATTAAAAACTTTCTGTAATATTTCATTTCTTTTATCATTATCTGCCAGCAGCAGTTCTAAAAATTCACCCTGAGCAATCATGACAATCTGCTTAAACTGATCATAACCCAATCCGCCTAAGATTTCTGATATAATTCTTTTCACCTCATTACGGTTATCAATCTTCTTTCCGTCCGGTAACAGTATGGATACTCCTTTTTTCTGTTCCGCAACTCCTTTGCCCCTGTCGCTTTTCCTGGTCTGGTCGGGATAACGGTTAATGGTATAATTTAGTCCCTTATGGGTAAAGGTTAAAGTAACTTCCGTAAACACCTCAAGAGTAGCAAAATCACTTCTTACTGAATTTACTTCCCTGGTAAGTCCGCTGGTTTTTTCAAATAAAGCATAGGAAATGGCATCAAATATGGTTGTCTTACCTGCCCCCGTATCGCCTGATATAAGAAAAAGTCCGGATGGTCCCATCTTTTCAAAATCAATGGTTACAGTACCTGCATAAGGACCAAAAGCACTTATCATAAGTTTCTGCGGTTTCATTCAATCTCACCTCCAAGCTCTGTAAATAAATCCAATAATAATTTTCTTTGGATATCATTTAATTCAACATTGTTTTGATTTTGGTAAAATTCTTCAAATAAATCAAGTGGGTTTCGTTTCGTTACATCACCGGAGGCTGAGGTTTTAGAATTTTCATTGACTTTTGTTTTTGTGTTTTCCTTCTCCAGGATTAATACATTGCTATATACGGTTCTAAGTTTCCCGATCGGATCATAGATATCTTCCTCATCGGTTAATATGGCATGGATATAGTCATCACAGTTTTTACTTATGTATTTTTCATCATAAAGCAAATGATCCAGTTTATCTTTGATTACACGCAGATCTCGGATTGGATGCAAAGGTATCTGAGAGACCTCGATACTATTTTTATCGGTAATCTGAATACAGGTTACCGACTTTTTATGATTGCATTCGGAGAATGAGTATTTTAACGGAGTTCCGCAGTAACGTACCGTTTCCCGTCCAATTTTCTGAGGTCTGTGAATATGCCCCAGAGCCACATAATCAAAGGAATCAAATACCGCTGCATCGATATTATCAAGCCCTCCCACAGAAATAACTTCCGAATCCGAACGTTCCGGTTCTATTCCCTGATTTGTTACATATTGATGCGCAACCAGAATATTCCTCTGCTCCCGGTTTATCTCTGCTGCTTCTATAACAGCCTGTACTGCTTTTTCGTAGGTATCAAGATCCATTTCTTTTATAAAATTCGAAACGATGGATGGTTTTACATAAGGGAGCAGATAGATATTAATTTGACCGTATTCATCTGATAATGTTACCCGGTCCATTTTCCCTTTAAAAGCCCCTGCAATATAAATACTGTTTTTACCCATGATTTCTTTTCCAAAATTTAAACGTTCCGGTGAATCATGATTACCGCTGACAATAAAAACCTTCACGCTACGCTTTTCCAAATTTGTTAAAAAATCATCAAATAGATTCACTGCACTGGCAGGTGGAACACTTCTATCATATATATCACCGGCAATTAAGATTCCATCTGGTTTTGTATCATCAACGATACTGATAATTTCTTCTAATATGTGTATTTGATCTTCCGTAAAATCTGCTTCCCGCAGCTTCTTACCGATATGTAGATCTGATATATGTAAAAATTTCATGTAAATCCTCCTTTGTTCTGTTTTTATCATATCTCACCCATTAAATTAAGACAAGTATAAGTTAATGGTATAAAAAAGGAATTTAGCCCTCGAAACGTTATTTCTGACAAGAAAAAACAGTATCCGGTATAAGTAAATCCGAATACTGTTTATAAAATCACTTACCAACCGGCATACTAACGGATGCCTGTAATATCTTTAACCACTTCGCCGGCTATTATCAATCCGGCGACAGACGGTACAAAGGCAGTACTTCCCGGTATCTGTCTGCGCTCTGTACATTTCCTTTCGGCACCGGGAGGACAGATGCAATTACTTCTACAGCTGATTGACATATCGCTTAGCGGCTGTCTGGCCGGTTCTTTTGAATAAACGACCTTTAATTTTTTTACTCCGCGGACACGTAATTCCTTACGCATAACTTTAGCCAAAGGACATACGGAAGTTTTATAGATATCCGTTACTTCAAACTGTGTTGGATCCAGTTTATTTCCGGCACCCATACAACTAATTATGGGAATATTACACTGATTAGCCCGCATAACAAGTTCAATTTTGCCGGTTACCGTATCAATAGCATCAACAATATAAGTATATTCGGAAAAATCATATTGATCCGCTACCTCAGGTGTATAAAAGGTCTGATGGATATTTACAACAGCCTGTGGATTAATCTCAAGAATTCTATCTTTCATA
This sequence comes from Anaerocolumna sp. MB42-C2, assembly GCF_030913705.1. Lineage (GTDB taxonomy): Bacteria > Bacillota > Clostridia > Lachnospirales > Lachnospiraceae > Anaerocolumna. The sequence goes on along the minus strand of NZ_CP133190.1, from coordinate 6,354,614 downwards.
ACCTCAACCTTATATTTGCCTACGGTTTTCCTGGTCGCTATTATTTGTCTGTTTATATTGGTAAGACATACTTTATCATCGTCAAATAAGTCAAAGATACCTACTCCGCTTCTGGCTAATGCCTCTGCCGTATATCCTCCCACTCCGCCGATTCCAAATATGGCAACCCGGGACTGACTTAATTTGTCCATAGCTTCTTTTCCAAATAAAAGCTCGGTTCTAGAAAATTGATTTAACATGATTTACTCCTGTTCTATGATAAATTCCGGAAAGAATTTATTCCATTCCTATATATTCTATAAATTTAATCTGAAATATCATAGCATTTTATCTCTGCCCTGTCAATCGGATGAATCATAAAACAGGCATTTGCTGTTACAGTTTAGCCGAGATATCTATTTAACAATTGTTATGATTCTGCCTGATGCCAAATATCCTGACATTTGATTATTCTACCAGCTTTTTTACCAGTAAATACGGAGTTATTCACAACAATTTCGCCACCAAGGAAACATATTCTTTCCGCCATTCCTATCCCCTTCTTTGTATTTTTCACATTATTATAAATTATTCGGTCTGATTCTACAAGACGTGTTTTATGAAGAAGCGGTGATTTCTTTTAAATTTCCTCCCGAAAAATATAATTTTACCGCAGCTTCCCTTAATTTTCGAAACTGGTCAAAGGTTTTCCCCGCTTCTTCCGCATTGTGATAAACTTTCCAGTATCCGCAGAGTATATAATTTTCACCATTATTTTTTATAAACTCCTCCACATCTAATATCGGATATCCTAAAAAGATACCGACTTCATGAGGAAATTTAGCACTACTCCCATTTTTGAAACTCCGAAAACGCCTTTTTAAGTTACAAAGATTGTTATAAAAGTTATCTTCTCCCGGTAAATAACCATTTTGTAATAATATATCGTTATCACAAAATCTGTTAAATACTTCCGTTAATAGTTTGATATGATATAATATAATTAAATAAGCACTGTTACTTTCATATAGTATCTCATAATTGCATTGAAATTGTTCTGATTCCCTGTTTAAAACACTTAAAAAATGATTTTTATCTTCTATATACCTTTTTTGGAAACTAACCAAAGTTGAGGGTTTTGTTTTTAGTAATGTCGGCATGCAGCTATTGGCTAATATAAATACTACATAAGAGGTGATTTTATCTCCCCTCATACTAAAAATATCATTGCACATTTTATTATATGGTATCCTTTCTCTTCGTTATTATCTTTCAACCTGACATCTATGTGATTTTATTGAAAATGGTTCTCATTTATATAATATTTACTATCTTAAATAATTAGAGTAATAATTGTCAATAACACAAATGAGAACATTTATCATTTACATGAATTAATGGTTGAAACTGTTACCCGTCTAATATCATCTGCAATTCTTATAAAATTATGATTATAATATTATTAGGATTCGCCCAACAAAAACCAAATTTTATTTTGGTGCAGTTCAACACCTGTGCCATTCTCCAGTAACCCTTTACCTCTGCGGACCTCTCGTGACAAGCCAGAGCTTTACCTAATCCTTTCTTCAGATTCCACCTCGCGTGGACACCCTTGGCTTCGGCTATCCTCCCCATTGCCGAGCGGATTGGAGACTTTCACCCATTAGAACGTGTGCCCACCTGGCATGCAAAAAAATTAAGGAAACCCCAATTTTAAGGTTCCCTTAATCTGTTTCATATTTTCAAAGAAAATTTAATTAATTCTCTTTCGATAATAGTCAAAAGATGTCTCAACTATAAATCCCAGCTTTTTATACAATTTAAAAGCTCTATCGTTACTACTGTCTACCTCGATTGTTATGTTATCTTTTTCAGAACTTTTTAATTTTTTCAGTAGCAGCTTCATAATAATTTGTCCATAACCCTTTCCTTGATATTGGGGTGTAATTCCGAGTCCAAAGATAGATACTTCGTCATTTTCAATACCAACGGAAACCATACCAATAATATTACTACCTAACACTGCCATATATTGTACTCTATTATATGAATTAAAAGTTTTAGTAATCAAGCTTTTGGCATCGTCATAATTATCATGAAAAATCTCCTGGCTCAAATGAATGATAGTTTCTAAATCCTTTTGTTTTGCTTTCTCTAACATTATTTCAGGTAACTGCTCTATGCCTGTCTCAATTAATGAGTCTTTATACCTTAAAAAGTACTCTGTAAATTCTAATTCTGCCTTTAAGCCTTTAATTGCTTCTATTCCTTCTTTTGATTGCGGTTCACATACAAGTATTATATCCGATATATTGTAAAACTTTAATTCCTGTATAACCTCACTAAGTAAACTTTTGAAATATCCTTTCCTCCTGTATTCAGGTAAAGTATACGCTGAAAGCTCTGCCTCTTCACTTGTCGGAGTGAAAACTGATATAAGGCTAACTAACTTGTCATCCTTATAAAGCAGAAATAAACTTTTCATTTCTGGATTAAAATTTATTGAGGTATCAAGAAATATATAACCATTTAACTTATCATATTCTTTACAGATCGTTTCAACTGCTTTTATTTCTTTGATAATTTCTTCATTTGGAACGCTATATTTTTTAATCAATATTTTTATTTCCTCACTATTTCTTAAGTAAGCTCTTATAATACAGAGTTTTTACTTAAATTAACTGCTGTCTTTGCTTTCTCAAACTTATCTCTGCCTATGTGGCAGTAGCCATTTGGATTTTTATCCAGATACTTTTGATGGTATTCTTCTGCTAAATAATAGTTCCTTAAAGGCAACACTTCAATTGCGATAGGTTTGTCATATTGTTTTTGAAGTTCCGCGATAGATTTTTTTATCACTTCATTATCCGCTACATCAATATAATAAATACCAGTACGGTACTGTGTTCCGGAATCCGCACCCTGTTTGTTTATTGAAGTAGGGTTAATTACGTCATAATACAGGCTAAGAATAAAGGTAAGGCTTATGATTTCAGGATCATAAGCAACTCTGACCGTTTCTGCATGTCCGGTATTATTATGACATACCTCTTCATAAGTTGGATTTTCTGTATTCCCATTGGCATAACCCACATCAGTTTTTATAATTCCTTTAATGCCGGATAAATATTTCTCTGTTCCCCAAAAACATCCTCCTGCTAAATATATCAGCTTGTTTTTTGAAACATTTTCCTGCTGCATAATAATGCTCCTTTCTTTCTTAAATAAACCTTATGTCTGCATCATATATCACGCTTTCCAGGTTGTCAAGAAATAACAGAATAGTATTTCTTTATCTGAATTATAACCACATTTTTCCACCTTTTCTCAATAAAAATTCACATTCAAAAATACTCTCTTGCTTTCAGAATAATTAAAAGTTATACTTGTAATATATTTTATTTTACAAGTTGTACAATAAAACGTCTTAAATCGACAACATTTTTGGAGGTTTATATTGAGAGAAATCGATTCTATGGCAGTGAAAGCATCCACTGACAATGATATGCTTAACCTTTTTATACAACAAAATGAATATTACATAATAAAGTGTGTCTCTGCAATAACCCACCGATTTATAACCAAAAGTGATGATGAATGGTCCATTGCTTTGCATGCATTTACTGAAGCCGTACAAGGTTATCAATTTGAAAAAGGGAGTTTTTACAGTTATTCTGAATTGGTTATTCGAAGACGGCTTATCGATTATTACAGGTCCCAGGAAAAATATCAGCAGGAAGTATTTGTGGACCCAGTTATTTTTGAAACTGAGCCGGAGGAAGAAACCGATAATATCTCCGTACATCTGGCTGTGGTAAAACAGGTTACGGTAGAAAAGGATGACAGTCTCAAACTGGAGATAGCTGCTGCAAATGAGACCCTATCCCATTATGGCTTTACTTTTTTTGAACTGACGGACTGCTCCCCTCATTCCCAAAAAACAAAATCAGCCTGTGCGAAAGCAATAACTTATATTATGAGCAATCCTTTATTTAAACAGGACTTATTTAATACAAAACAATTACCACTAAAAATTATTGAAAAAAATACAAAAGTACCCCGAAAATTATTAGAACGACACCGAAAGTATATAATAGCAGCAGTAGAGATACTATCCGGAGAGTATCCACACCTAGCAGAATATCTGCTATACATCAGAGAGGAGATTGGTAAATGAAATCCGTTGTTGTAGAAATTAGAGATGACTTTGCAGCAATCCTGACTGATGATGGCTGTATAACGAAAATTAAAAACCATAATTATACGATTGGGCAGGTGATTGAACTGAAAAAAAATACAATATTCAAAACGAAAAAATTCGCAGCCTGTGCTGCGGCCACAGTCTTAGTTTTACTCGGTCTTAGTGGCGGCTTTGCATATGCCAGTCCTTATACCTACGTGAGTCTTGATGTAAATCCATCCATCCAATTTACAGTAAACCGCTTTGACCGTGTATTACGTGTTAAGGCTGTAAATGATGACGGTGAAGAAATCCTGAAAGAAATACAGCTAAGTGATTTAGAAAACCAAACAATAAATCAGGCTTTAACCTCAACAGTTGGCCAAATTGCTGAAGAGGGATATTTCGACGTAACTGCGGAGGGTGGTCTTGTTATTACCACTGCCGGTGAAAATAATGATAAATCCGAGGAAATGGCTGAGGACCTTAAAGAAAGTGTTGAAAAAACCCTAAAGGAAACCGATAAAGTTGTTGAAGTAGAAGCAATCAGTGTTGGATTGGAACGAGTAAAAGAAGCAGCCAAATTAGGAGTAACTCCCGGAAAATTAAATCTTGTCCAAAAATTAATTGCAAGTTCTGAAAATCCGGACAGCATAGTTTTGGAAGAATGGCTGAATAAACCAGTAAAAGAAATAATGAGTGCCATTAAAGCGAATAAAAAGGCTGCTAAAGCAGACATATCTGTTACAGACGGGCAGATAACTGCAGAAAGCGGTTCTGCATCGGAGAAGGAAACCACTGATTCAGAAGATGGTAATACCACTGAAACTACGGATGAAACATCTGCCATTGCTAATGCCTTTGATTCAAATTCAGAAGCAGTATTAATTACTGATGAAACCGATTCTGAAGATGTTTCCATAGAGGCAGAAAAAACTGCCGAACAAAAAGCTGCCGAGAAAGCTGCTAAGGATAAAAAGAAAGCGGATAAAACTGCTGCAAAAGAAATTTCCAAAACTTCAAAAGAGACAGAAAAAATAACTGCCGCATCTGCAAGAGAAACTTCCAAAATAAATAAGGATTCAAAAAAAGCTAAAGAAACTGCAGAAAAAGAAGTCGATAAAGCTAAGGAAGCTGCGGAAACAAAAGCTGATAAAGCTAAAGAAGCTGCGGAAAAAGAAGCTGATAAAGCTAAAGAAACTGCGGAAAAAGAGTCTATAAATAAGGACAAGTCTTCTGTCGCAAGTAAATCCGTTAGTGGTGATATTAATCAGGAATTATCAGTTGAAAGCTCAGCAAATAAAGATAATAAAGATTTTAAAGAAGATACAAAATCTTCCTCAGTATCAAAATCTGATAAAAATGATTCTAAATCAGAGAATAAAAGCAATAAATCAAAAGGTAATTAGGAAGTCATTTTAAATAATACTCCCCAGCTCACCTAATAAAATATTTATTTTTCTTCCTATTACATAGGGGCTGACGCAACAGGTTTTATTATTGCGGCAGCCCCATTTTTATTTGTTATTTTTAAAGTAATCCGGATATTGTTTCTTTAATTCTTCTTCATCTAATTTATATCTGGTTAAATGTTTTGTAATGATACTTTTAGCTGATTCTTTATCTTTTTTTCTGATAGCATTGACTAAACTACGGTGGTCCGAGATATTCTTGGAATCTTTTATTACAGAAAGACTTAATCTCCTCACCCTGTCAAAATGAGTCATCATACCACCTAATAAATCATACGTAAACTGCTTATTACTGATTAAAAACAACAATTCATGAAATTCGTTATCTAACTGAAGCAATTTGTCTTTTGCATTGTGTTCCAGATAAAAATCCTGTAATCTAAGGTTTTCATCCAAAGCAAGAAAATTAGTATCATCTGCATTATCACAAGCTGTTTCAACCATCGCCTGTTCTAAAATTAATCTGACAAATCTTGCTTCATCAACTAACTGATTGTCAATCAGGGAAATGAAACTTCCTCTTTGAGGATATATTTCAACTACTTTAAGTTTACTTAATTCAATCAGAGCTTCTCTGACGGGAGTTCTGCTGATACCCATCTCTTCTGCCAGCTCATTTTCGCTAACCATACTGCCGGGAACAAGATCTAATGAAATAATATTATATTTTATAACCCTGTAAGCATATTCCCTTGCTGTTTCTTTGCCGTTTCTTTCCAAAATGTACATGATATTCCCTCCGAATTCATGTTATTATAAAAGAACCAGCTAGTCAAGATACTTTTTAAGTGTATTCCGAACGGCTCCAGGTCCCTGTATTAGTTCAGTAAAAAAGCTTTCCACCTTATAACCCAGACCTGCTTCATATAAATCAATTCCGAATATAGATTTATTGCTAAGTATTCCTTTCACTATTTCATGAATTCCCTCTTTATCCCCTAATTTAATCTGTTCCATAACCGGTGTTAAATCAGAAAGCATAGGATCAGGACTATAGGTGAACGGCTTTCCCTGATCATCAATACCACAAAGGTACCTAAGCCAACCGGCTAATACTAATGGAATAAATGTCAGATTCTCTACATTCAAATGTTCATTTTCAATGTATGCTTTCATCGTTTCCCCAAACCTGATGGCCAGCTTCTGGGAAGTATCACAGGCAATTCTCTGTGGTGTATCGGGCATAAAGGGATTTGGAAATCTGACACTTAAAACCTCCTTAAGAAAAGCTTCCGGGTTTATAATTCCCGGATTAGATACCACCGGCATTCCCTCAACATACCCTATTTTATTTATTAACGCTGACAGTTCTTTATCTTTCATTTCATCTGAAATTTTATCATAAGATAATAAACAGCCGAAGATAGCCAAGGAGGTATGCAGGGGATTTAAACAGGTACATACTTTCATCTTTTCAACTTTATCTACAATTTCTTTATTAGTAAAAATAATTCCGCCTTGTTCTAAAGGTAATCTTCCGTTTTTAAAGTTATCTTCGATAACAAGGTATTGCGGTTCTTCTGCATTTACAAACGGAGCAACATATGTATTTTTTGCTGTAATAACTACCGAAGTATCTTCAAATCCGACCGCCTCCAGCATATGAATTACTGATTCCGAGGGCCTTGGCGTAATTTTATCGATCATTGACCAGGGATATGAAATATTCTCCCGGACATAGTTATTAAACCCCTCTTCTACCATACCATTCTCGACCCATTTATCTGCAAAAGTCGTAACAGCTTCAAAAAGCCTGGTTCCATTATGGGAACAGTTATCCATACTGACTAAAGTTAAAGGTAATCTGTCAGCAAGATATCTCTCATATAATAATGCAGTTAATTTCCCGATATAGCTGACTGCCTGAGCAGGATCATGTTTAAAGTCCTCTAACACGCTTGGGATAAATTCCTGTTTATCATTTTTTAAACTGTAACCCTTTTCCGTAATGGTAAAGGAAACTATTTTTAAACCGGGATTTTTAAAGATTTTTGTCAAGCGGTTCCAATCGGTCTTATTCTCTGTATCCATACAAAGGGATTCTGCCACACTACCAACCACTTTCTTAGCCAGGTTACCGTCAGGTTTTAATGTTACAAGCAAACTTAAGTTATCATATGTCCTATAACTTTTCTCAATAATTTCATAATCAAAACCCTCCGCTACAATGATTCCGGACTTTAATATTCCTTTATTCAGAAGCTCCTGGCATACTGCTGCCGGAAAAGCACGAAAAATATTACCTGCACCAAAATGAATCCACTCCGGATTTTTTAAGGTCTGTTCTATCATTTTATCACGGTTAAATTTGGGAAGTTCAAATCCTTTTTCTTCCCATTCTGACGTAATTCTTAATTCACTCTGTTTTAATCTCATATGTTTACCCCTTTTGATACCAATATTTAGTTAACAGACTTTTTATTATTCTTATCGTTCTTATCAATTGCTTCCCATAATCCGTTTAAATAGGATGCACCTAAAGCCCTGTCATACAGACCATATCCAGGCATAGCTACCTCATCCCAGATAGCACGTCCGTGATCAGGGCGAATCGGGCCATCATATCCAACTTCATATAAAGTTCTCATTATTTCATACATATCAAAAGAACCATCACTTGACAGATGTGCTGCTTCATCAAATTTGCCCGGAGCATGGTGAATTAAATTTCTTACGTGTGCAAAATGAATCCTGCCTTTTGCCGCACGAATAATTCCGCATATATCATTGTTAGGATTGGAGCCATATGAACCGGTACATAATGTAAGTCCGTTAAATTCAGCATCAACCGTATTTAACAACCTTATTACATTTTCTTTATTGGTTATGATTCTAGGCAGATTAAAGACCGGCCATGCAGGATCATCCGGATGAATTGCCATCATTATATTGTATTTTTCACATACAGGCTGTATTCTTCTTAAGAAATATATTAAATTAGAAAACAGCAGCTCATTATCTACACCTTTATACAATTCAAATAATTCTTTTACATGTGTCAGACGTTCTGGCTCCCAGCCAGGAAGTATAAAACCATTACTCTTGCCGTCTATCTGTCCGAATAATTTCTCCGGATCAATTTTGTCAATTAAATCCTGGTCATAAGATAATACCGTAGAACCATCCGGTCTCATTTTGGCCAGATCAGAACGAGTCCAGTCAAAAACCGGCATAAAATTATAGCAGACCATATGTATATCTGCTTTTCCCAGGTTTTCTAAGGTTGTAATATAATTATCGATATATTTTTCCTTTTCCGGAAGGCCGATTTTAATAGCATCATGAATATTAACACTTTCTATCCCGGCTATTTCAAGTCCACTAGCCATAACTTCATTTTTCAGTTCCAAAATTTTTTCGAAAGGCCATACCTCTCCTGCGGGTATATCATATAAAGTTGTTATTACCCCCGTAACTCCGGGTATTTGCCTTATTTGTTTCAGGGTAACAGAATCAAATCTGCTTCCAAACCAACGTAATGTCATATTCATTATAATATCCTCCGTTTTTATCTTGTATACTAGTATATATTACTTTACTCCTACTATCTTTTCTTGTCAAGAATAAAAACAGGGCTGCTGCTAAAAATTTAGCAACAGCCCTCCTCTGTCTAAACTTATTATGCTAATTTCAAAATATATAAGGAACTTACTACACTGCCCGGTGCAAGAATCGGGAATCCGATGGTCGCAAATGAATTATTTGATATGGTAAGAATTGCCGGAGCTTGAGTAACCTGTATAATAGCACTAATTTCAATAATATTGGTAGCAGCAAAAGCTCCTGCCGTTCCGCCGGGAACTGGTGTACCATTTAAATTAATGGATATTGAAGTTAAAGCTCCAATAACATCTGCAGTAAAGGATACCAGATAAAAACCCGGTTCTGTTAAAATAGTTTCTGTAGCATTTGGAAGAGTTATACCTGTTGGTACTGCCGGTACATTACCGCTTGCAAAAGTGAAATCATCTCCTCCAAGGATTGTAATGGACGGGTCAGTACTGTAACGATATACATAACTCGTTAAACCACCTGCCGGTCCTGGAGGTCCTGGAGGTCCTGCCGGACCTACTGGGCCGGTTGCTCCCGTTGGGCCTGCTGGACCGATAGGACCTACTGGGCCTGCCGGACCGGTCGCTCCCGTTGCACCTGGAGGTCCTGCCGGACCAATTGGACCTACTGGGCCGGTTGCTCCCGTTGCTCCTGGAGGTCCTGCCGGACCAATTGGACCTACTGGGCCGGTTGCTCCTGCCGGACCTGCCGGACCTGCAGGTCCGATTGGACCAATTGGGCCTACTGGACCGGTTGCTCCTGTCGCCCCTGTAGCTCCTGCCGGACCTGCTTCACCCTGTGGGCCTGCCGGGCCGGTTGCTCCTGCTGGGCCTGCTGGACCTGCCGGACCTGGAATTCCTGTCGGACCTGCAGGACCTGCTTCACCTTGAGGGCCTGCCGGGCCCACAGCACCGGTTGCTCCTGTTGCTCCCGTTAAACCAATAGGACCTTGTTCTCCCTGCGGGCCGGTTGGACCGATTGGACCTGGTGATCCTGCCGGACCGGTTGCTCCCGTTGCTCCCGTTGCTCCTGCCGGACCTTGTTGACCGGGAGGACCTGCCGGGCCTGCCGGGCCTCTAGGTCCCATAGGACCAATTAATCCTTGTGGACCTTGCGGGCCTTGCGGGCCTGGATGTCCGGGCGGTCCTGGTGGTCCTGGAGGTCCCGGAGGTCCGGGTGGACATGGCGGCCATGGCGGTTCCGGAGGACATGGTGGATATGGGGGTCTTGGGGAATCCGGCGGGCATTGGTTTGACGGGCCGGATGAGCGTCCCTGATTCCATGAATTCCCCATACTGGCAGCTGTTACAACAGATTTATCTACATTTAAATTATCACTTGAAGATATGGAAGTTGATGAATTGTGATCAGCGTTCATGCAAAAACTCCTTTCTGAATAGATCAGGATATATAATCCTTACAGTATAATAATATGGTTCTCGCATAAAAAAGGTGCAACAAAATTCATCATTATTCAATTTTATTTAACATAAGACCCAGCTCATTTTCCACCGGTTATACTAATCAGGATAAAGTATAAGAATGAAGCAGTTTTTCAAGCTTTTCAGCCTGGTTTATGAAATCATTACTCATAGCTGAACTTTCCTGTGAAGCTGCCGAATTCGTTTCAATAATATGTGCAATCTGTTTTAAATATGTCATTGATTCTTGTAATTTTTCTTCCTCTTTTTGTGAATTATCTGCTATACTTCCCATAACCTGGTTTGTTTTTTCGGATTCTGTAAGAATTAGTTGAAATTGATCTGCTGTTTCATTCGCTACCAAAACCCCATCTTTGATTGCATTAACCGTACCATTTATAAGTTCTGTGCTGGATCTAACCGCATCTCTGCATTCCGAAGCTAGTTTACCTATTTCGGCAGCAACTACTCCAAATCCTTTTCCCGTTTTACCTGCTCTTGCAGCTTCTATGGAAGCATTAAGGGAAAGTAAATTCGTCTGCTCCGCTATGGCTTCTATTACTTGAATAACCTTTGATATTTTACCGGAGTGTTCTGCAATTGCTTCCATTGCATGTTCCAATGCTGTCATATGGCTGTTGCCGAGTTGTGCCGCAGTCACTGTATTTTTAGATAACTCACGAATATATGCGGCATCTTTAACATTTTTACCGGTTAAAACAACAATATGTTGAATCTGTTCAGTCAATTGATTAATTGCGGACATTTGTTCCATTCCACCCTCTGCAACAATTTTGGCAGTCTGAGCGATTTGATCTGCCCCTGTTATTATCTGATCTGCAGTATCTGAAATTATTTGCATCATATTACGTAACGCGACTACAGTATTATTGAGTGAATTCTGAATCGGTTTAAAATCCCCTTCATATTCAATTGAGGCAAAAACGGTCATATCTTTTTCTTCCAGTTGTTTTACCGTATCCGTAATATCCGTAATATAATTTTTAAGTTTATGTACGGTTTCCATTACAGAATCACATAATTTTCCCATTTCATCTTCTGAGAATTTAACAATTTCTATTCCTAAATCTCCTTTGGATAAGGAACCCATTGCTTTCTCCAGTTTGACAATAGGTTCCGTAATACTTTTTAAGGTTAATTTCAATAAGTATATGCAGCTGCCCGCTCCTGTAAGAATTAAAAGAATAAATACAACTATACTTATACTAACAGTCTGGTCCGACTGTTTCATATAATCTTTACCATAGATTACAAAATTACTTTCAATATCACTCAGTTCTGTAACAATATGATCCAGTATAGGAACATAATCATTTTTATAGATATTATATATTTTATCCTGATCAAAGGAATTGGCGCTCTCTAATATCTGGCTTCGATACCGGTTACCTTTCTCAAATTCTAATTTTAAATTATTAACCGTTTCTATATTATCATTTTTAAGTAAACTTAAGGCATCTGATAATTTAGTAACACTTAACTCTAATGTATCGTATTCCTCCTCTGAAGCTTCAATATACTTTTTGCACAGTTCCTCTTTTTTAGTCATATAAGCCTTATAAATATTATTTTCTATATTTTTCATGGCTACCTGCGACCTTAGAACATTTTCCTCAACCGTATAAGGTCCCTCATAAAACCGATTTAATTTACTATCAATTATCTTCATATTAATTATACCAATTGTCACAATAAGTAAAGCAATAAATCCTATGTATAAAAAGGTCAGATTTAATCTTTTATAGATGGATAAATTTAAAAATTTATTCCGGTAATAGTTGATTCCTCTTATTTTTATCCCGCCCTGTCCTATTTGTTTACCGGCTTTTTTGTACTTTGCTTTTACTTTTTTCATAAGTTTTTCCCAACTTTCTTATCACTTATATTCTACTTTTTTCTTCTTCTCTCCTAATCAGAATATCAATTTTAAGTAAAGTGTGTATTTATGAATTGTTAAATTTATGTAAAGAAACAGAAAAAATACCCCGCAAATGAAGAAAGGACCTTGATGTAAAATTTACATTCACATCATGTCCCTTCTTGTCAAACAATAGAAACTGCGTATTTGCAGACTTGTATTATTAACTATTCCATAACTGTAATGGAACTGCGTATCATACCCATCCAACAACTATACCCATATGTTCCTGCTCTGGTTGGTGTAAATTCTATAACATTATCCCCTTCTTTCAGTTTAACCTTAAGATCATACTCCGAAAGAATCATTTCATTATTACAGCCATTAATCATTCCTTTACCGGCTCTAATTGTCCATTTAACCGGAATCCCTGCTTTCACAGTTATTGCCGGATATCTTCCATAATCCAGGAAAGTGGTTATCGTCTGATAATCACCATTGATTTCTGCAACATCAGCAGATTCTGAACCTGTCTGTATCTGTGGAACCGTTATACCAGATAATGCAAGTCCATTATTAAGCATCCCAATACCCAATACAACAACCAGCATAGCGCAGACAGCCATCATCTTTTCTGTAAATCGCTTATTTAATTTACTGCTTAAGGTACCTAAGATATACATTAATGGAACTGTACCAAGACTGAATAAAAACATAGAGATAGCACCTGCCATAAAACTACCGGTAGAAAGAGCATAAAGCTGCATACTTTGCAGTGGACCGCATGGCATTAATCCATTTAACAAACCAATATAAAAGGATGAATGTTTTTTATATTTTTCTTTACTGATCTTCTTACCTATAAACTTTGGCATTCTTATATTAAACCTGTAAAGCCACGGAAAAACATTAAGCATATTTAATCCCATGATTACCATAAAAACTCCTGCAAATACTGCAATAGCACCGCGGAAACCTCCACCGAAGCTAATTACGGAACCCAGTTCACCTACAATACCACCGATAATTGTATAAGATACCACACGTCCGAGATTGTATAAAAGATTCGGTAATATCACGGAATGACCGTCCTTAACTGAATTAACGCTTTGCGCCAGATTGATACCGCCGCACATTGCTACACAATGAAGAGAAGTGAGCAATCCAATCAGAAATAACATTCCGTATCCCATATTGTTTTGTATCTGAGGAAAAAAATTAGTAAAATCCAATAATCCAAAATGTTTTAATATGACATAACCGCCAAACAGCATTATTAAAATATAGATAGCCTGAGAATTAATGGTTGATTTCGTTTCAGGTGAGTCTTCCAGTACTTTATATTCCAACTGGCTAATAGCAGACTTTATTTCTATAAGTTTAACAGTATCCTCATCAAAAGATACGTAGACTTCACCTTTACCGAAACTTGCTTTAACAGTTTCTACACCTTTTATACCGGATAAGGTATTTTCGATTGTCAGTTCACAATGTGCGCAGCTCATACCGGAAACTGATAATTTCTTTTTTATCAGATTCATTAGAACTTCTTCCAGTTCGTGAATCTCTCGGCATTATCCTTGAAGTATTTAGCCGGAATTACGATCTTAGTATCATTAGCTTTTTCGTCATCTTCCGTAATAGGTACAGGATTACAACCGCCGCGTTCCTGTCCAATCATATCCAGGCTGAATTGGTTACCGCAGTTCTGACATTGAAAAGAATCGCCCTGCTGTTCAAAATAAGCGTATGGGCTGCCGTTACATACCTGACAGGTATTTAATGCTGTACGGATGGTGCCGTCACTTGCTTTTACCGCAAAGAATCCCATCGTTGTTCCATTGAAATCGTATTCATAAAATGTTGCATTTTCCGTAATATCAGCTACATTAATCACTACATCTCCATCATCATTTAAAGCTGCTTTTTTACTTGAAGCGGCAGCTTCTGCTGTATTAGCGGAAGCAATTGTTTCTGTTGTATTAACAGAACCTGCATTTGAATTTTTACTGCCCTTTGGTGCAAATAAAACCAGTGACACAGCAATAGCAGCTACGGCTACTGCTCCAATCATAAGGGGATTCACCTTTTGTTTTTCTGATTTTTTAATTTGTTTCTTATTTGCCATTATTTATTCCTCTCTTCTAATCTAAGTAGTTGCATCGTTTTATTAATGACAGGAGGGAAAGTTTCCGTTATTATTGGCAGATGGATTGCCTGCACCGGAAGAATCTGGTCCAAATACTTTGGCACATTGTTCATACATAAAGGAATAGTACTCTACATCATCCTCCGTAATGTCTCCATTATTCAAAGCATCCTTTAATTCTTTTTCAAAGGTTTTACGGTCTATCAGATTACCATTATCATCAAGCATGGAAATAGATCCGCTCCCACAGCAATTCGCACTGTTTATACTATTATCCGCCTGTCCGGAAGCTGCCAGTGTAGGATCACTGGAATCATATGTTGAATCCGTTGTTTCATTCGTTTTATCAAGAGTATTTCCTGTTTTAAAATAAGTGGTTTGTGCTGCTCCTTCCTTTGAATTACCTGTATTACTAGTTACTTTTGTTACATTTGTCTGATTATTCGATATTTGTTTTCCATAGAAAGCATAGCCTGTTTTAACAGATGCAACTGAAATTGCAATAACTGCTAAGATAATAACTGCATTTTTTCTCATTTAATACTGCCTCCTTAACTTAATCTTCTCCTAGAGTATATTTAATTTATGTGGAGGTTTTATGGAGAAATGCTGAGACACATTTTTTTCACAAATATAAATCAAGATTAGGGTGTTAAATCAGTTAAGCATACCCGCCTGCCGGCACTCAAATCCTTATAAATAAAAATGAGGTGTCCTGACCCCTTTGCCAGGACACCCCATTTTTATTTATAAAGCTTATTGAATTTCAATTCTTTTGTTTTCAACTATTTCAGCATTTTCTTTCGGAAGTTTTAATTCTAATATTCCGTTATTATAGGACGCTGAAATATTATCTTTATTAATACCACTTACACTAAAACTTCTTGAGTAAGAATTATAATGCCTCTCCTGTCTGATATAGTTATCTTTTTCCTCTTTGCTTTCTTCTTTGTGATTAGCTGTAATACTTAAGGTATCATTATCTAAATCTATATTAATTTCATCTTTCTTAAAACCGGGCATTTCAGCCTGCAGCAGATAATGATCACCTTTATCGATTACATCGGTACTGAAACTATCAAAGCGGTTCATCAGATCTCCGAAGAAATCATTGTACAACTTACTGAATAATAAAGGTTGTGTTTGTTCAAATAACATTGGTCTTAACATAAAAATCACTCCATTCTTTTAATTTGCAATAGAACCATTTCTATTGTAAAGGATCCAATATTTTTCTCATCCTTGTAATATATGTTATACATCATATATAACAAATATACAATTAAGTAATTATTAATTATTTCTAAATTATTTATAAACTATAAGAAAGAGTATGGTCTGCTTAGACTCTATCGCATCATGTGCATCCTAATCGGAGAACTTCCTTATATAATAAAAAAATAGTCAGTTTGAACACGTATGATACTTAGTGTTCAAACTTGACTATCGTTTAATAATATATATCCGATTACCGTATATAAAATATTTTCTTATAAATACATACTTATTTGCCTAAAATTGCTTGGATTTCTTCGAGTGTTGACGTGAAATAGTATTTACTGTTTTCATCGCTTCCAAAAAATAAATAATCCGAATCCGCAGGATTTAGCGCTGCCTGAATGGAGGTTATACCCGGATTACAAATCGGTCCTGCGGGTAAGGCACTGCATTTATAAGTATTATAATATGCATTGTAACGGTTAATATCTCCAGAAATATAAGGTTTAATATAACGTTCCACATAAAAAATGGAAGCATCCAACTGTAACTTCATATTATCATTCAAGCGGTTATGGATAACCGATGAGATCATCGCCTTCTGTTGTGAGTTTCCCGCTTCTTTTTCAATCAGGGATGCAATTGTTAATATCTCATCCATAGAATATCCCAGGGTTTCCGCCTTTTCTCTGTCTTCAGCAGTAATCTTAGACTCTGTATTACGTAAAAACTTGCCGATTGCATCTTCCGGTTTACTTAACCGGTAAAATTCATAGGTATCAGGGAATAGATAACCCTCCAACCGAAAACACCTGTTTTCATTAGGCGCTATCTCACTGACTAAGGAATATTTACTGTAATCATACTTATTAAGCGCATCATATAATCCGTCCTTATTGGGACATACTCCTTTTTTAACAAGCAGATCAAAAACCTGAGCTACGGAATACCCCTCAGGAATTGTAACTTTAACTGTATTCGATATATTTGTAACACCGGTAGACTTAGGAATCGCTGATACCGCACCATATGGATTATATGCGATTAAACCACTGTATGTATAAGTATCGTAGCCCGCTGTCTGCATTTCTTCCGTTTTAAAAGATTTTACTCCTGTTGTTGCTGACATAACCCATTTTAAGGCTGACATATGAATCATCATTACTGAACTATCTGTGGATATATAAGCTTTATAGGGCATTGATTTTTTAACCGGTTTGGATTTGGAATTAGCATAATAATTACAGTAATTACTATCTTTCGTAAACGTTACTTTCTTGCCGTTTGTTGTATTGGTAACTGTTGCTTTTTTTAGTTTTGAATCATAGCTAAAGCTTAAAACCGGCATCAGACTGGTTAATTGCTCCAGCGGTACCATGATACTGCCGCCTTGCGTTACTTCTATTCCGGCGGCTTTTGTTTTACCGTTCAAATCATAAAAGGAATACTTACCATTTTTATCAGCAACGATTATTCCATATTGTTTTACAGCTCCGTTAACTTCTTTGGGGATTAAAACCGAAGAAACAGCCATAATACAAGTAAGTATTAATACAAATAATTTTTTACTTCTTTTTAACATACTTCTCTTCCTTTCATAAATGTAATACCTGAATAGGTAAATGCGAAACTCACATATTGTCTCTATATTCCATGCAATTAATACAATTTATGACCTGAATTTTGCCCGGGGGGCAACTGAAGCTACAAAATTCGTATTAATGTAAGGTATATTAAAAAACTATATAGTTTCGCAATTGCCTAACCATACCTAAAGGTAATAATTTTTTAATACTTCAAATTATGTAATTTCGCCCTGATCTTTATTCTACTCTTACTTTTGTAAGAAGTCATCTTAAGTTTATCTTAAGATGTAAAAATGTTGAGAAATAATTACATTACTGTTATAATGTATGTAAAATTATGGTATTTAAGGAGGAGCATATCATGCTGGAACTACCGGAAAGTTATTCAATATCAAAACAGATTTATCAAACTCTGAAAGGTAAAAGAATTAAAAATGCCGTTGCTAACACTTCACCTCATAAGTTTGCCTGGTATTTTGGTGATCCAAATAATTACAGTCTTTTACTTACAGACCAGACTATTTCAGATTGCAAAGCAGTAGCTGGTCAGGTGGAAATATATGCGGGCAACATTCGGATTTTATTGAATGACGGTGTGAATATTCGTTTTTTTGAAAAAGGTACTAAAATACCGGCTAAGCATCAATTGCGGATCGATTTTGAAGATGATTCTTCCCTTGTCTGCAGTGTACAGATGTACGGTGGTTTATGGGTCTATCAGGAGGGTGAAAATGAGAATCCGTACTATCTGGTTGCCAAAAGAATGCCTTCGCCTTTAAGTTCGAATTTTACAAAATCTTATTTTGACACCATATTTCAGGAAGCGAATAAAACAAATTTAACCGTGAAAGCATTTTTGGCCACAGATCAACGTATTCCGGGACTTGGTAATGGTGTTCTTCAAGATATCTTATTTTATGCAAATATTCACCCGAAGAGAAAAATCAATACCCTGTCAAGTGATGAAATTGATGGCTTATTTGATGCTGTCAAAACAGTGATTAACCGGATGGCGGTCGAGGGCGGACGGGATACGGAAAAAGATTTGTATGGAAAAAACGGCGGATATCATACAATATTAAGTAAAAATACTGTCGGAAAACCTTGCCCTGTCTGCGGTAGTATCATTAAAAAAGAAGCTTATTTAGGCGGTAGTATTTACATTTGTGAAAGCTGCCAAAGATTGTCCTGAACCTGATTGCCTTCTGTGAGTGAAGCGAAGCCAAAGTTAATGAAAACCCCGAGACCTGCATGTGCGAGAATCTGCAGAATGCATAAATTATTTCTGGGTATCATATGTTACAATTCAATCGTAGGCTGACTGTAACATATTTCGTATTAAAATGATAAGTATACTTGTCATATTATAAAATAATCTTGTAATTATTTGCATAAAGACAAGGCGGCAGTTCATAAGATTAATAATGATATAAAGAAAGAATTTGGGCTGCCATGAATACAAAGCAAAATATACAAATCATTGTTAGTTGCAGTGACTATGAGAATAATTATAATGAAGTAGCAGCTATGGGAAAGGTTAAATATCGGCTACCTATGATTGATTCTTATGTCATTGAAGTGGAACAAGACAGACTGGATCAGCTGCAAGAAGAAAATGCATTATGGAGTTATGAGGTCGACACCCATATCACCGCCCAAATGAACCGCGCAGCGGAAATCATTGAGTTAAAGTGGGCACATGAAAGAAAGATATTTGGGGAGAATATCGGAGTAGCCGTTGTAGATACAGGCCTATGTATGCATAAAGATTTTACGGAAGGCGGTAACCGCATTCTGGGTTTTTATGATCTGATACACGGCAGAACGGAACCTTATGATGACAACGGGCACGGAAGTCATGTGGCCGGTATTATCGGTGGTAATGGATTTTTATCAAACCGCAAGTATATTGGGGTAGCGCCAAAATGCAATCTGGTTGGTATTAAAGTATTAGACCAGAAGGGTGACGGCAATATATCAGATGTTTTAGCCGGTTTACAATGGATTATTGATAACAAAGAAAGATATAATATCCGTGTCGTTAATATATCCGTCGGAACCACTACGAAAGAAAATGTGGATGAGAACTCTTTATTAGTCAAAGGTGTTAATGCCGTCTGGGATGCAGGAATTGTGGTGGTTGTAGCCGCCGGTAACAATGGTCCCGGCCCCATGTCCATATCAACACCGGGTATCAGCAGAAAAGTAATTACGGTTGGTTCCTCCGACGACCGGATTACCGTTGAGTTATTCGGTAATAAAACCATGGACTATTCAGGACGGGGACCAACGGCTTCCTGTATTAAAAAACCGGATATCGTGGCACCGGGTTCTAATATTATATCCTGCGGTACAATGAAAAATTATCAAAGATATCGGTATAATTTACTTAACAATCCGCGCAATGACTACTCCAATTTAATGTATACCATAAAAAGCGGAACTTCAATGGCAACTCCCATCGTCTCCGGGGCGATTGCTTTATTACTCTCCAAATACCCGAAGATGACAAATAAAGAAGTTAAATTAAAACTAAGGGAAAGCGCAGTTGATTTAGGATATCCCTGGTCAAAGCAGGGATGGGGATTGTTAAATATTCCCAAATTATTGGAATAAAACAAGACATTAAAAGAGCTGCTACAAGATAGAATAATTATCTTGTAACAGCTTTTTTATTTACAAACCTTGGCGAAACATTTTATTTTTGTATTAATCTTGTTTGGCCATTACCCATTATACAACCAATATATAAATACATAAACATCTGTATGCAGCGATTAAAATTTCTTATACATCTCTTTTTTAGCTCCGCAAACAGGACAATTATCCGGAGCTCCGTCAAGAACGGTATGACCGCAGACCGGGCAGATATATACAGATTTCAATTCCATATCTTTTCCTTCTTTTGCCGCATTTTGTGCCTGCGCAAATAAATCTGCATGTATTTTTTCTGCCTCAAGAGCAAAATGAAAGGATCGTTTCGCACCTTGTTCTGCTTGAAATTCTGCAGCATTTAAGTATACCGGGTACATCTGCTCTACTTCGTGGAGTTCACCATTAATTGCTCCCTGCAGATTATCAACTGTTTTGCCCATTCCAAATACTGCACCGGCTGTAACGGTAGCATCTGAAGTTGCTCCGCCTATTTCCTTAAAATGATTGTTGGCATGCACTCTTTCCGCAAAGGATATGGCCTCAAACAATTTACCTATATTGGGGAAACCCTCTTTTTCAGCAACAGCACCCCAGGTCAGATATCTCATGTGCGCCATACTTTCACCACCATATGCGGAATGTAAAAAGTCACTTGTCATTGCGTTTTTAACTGCCATAATGTACCTCCTATATTTATACCATTTTTATAGTAACCTGTTTTATAGTATGAAGCTATAAATTCCCTTTATACAAACTCCTGTATCAATTTTTGGATAACCTTTGGTTCCGTTTGTCTGTTTAATAAAGGAACTCCTGATTTTAATATCTGATTTTTCGTATGAAAATCTGGTTTTGTTTCACGGTAAATGATACCTATGGGAATCTTATCTTCAAACTCCATGGCTTTACTAAATGCAGCCATTTTATCCGTTGGATCATATTCTTCTTCTAAATGATACACTCTGCTTTTGTAAAACGAAAATGTATTTATCTTATTAAAGCTGATACATGGCTGCAGGATATCAACAAAAGCATATCCTTTATACCTGATTGCCTCTTTCATAACAGAAACCAGATGTTCTGTATCCCCGCTGAAAGACCTTGCAACAAATCCGGCCCCTGCTGAGATTGCCATAAGTATAGGGTTTAACGGTGTATTACTGTTACCGTTTATTTGTACATCCGTCCTATGCCCTTCTCCAGATGTAGGTGATGCCTGGCCTTTGGTTAAACCATAAATCTGATTATCATGAACAAAATGAGTTATGTCTACATTTCTTCTTATATTATGTATAAAATGATTGCCGCCCTCACCATAGGAGTCACCATCACCGGTATTAACGATTACCGTAAGTTTTTCATTGGCAATTTTAGCAGCCACTGCAGCAGGCAGTGACCTTCCATGTAAACCGCAAAAACGGTTAGCGCTGATATATTGGGGAGTTTTGGCAGCCTGGCCGATACCAGCTACCATAAGTACTTCAAAAGGATCTTTACCAAGTTCCTCCAAAGCAATTTTTAAACATCTTAAGATATTAAAATTACCGCAGCCCGGGCACCAGGCTGTTTCATAAGTGGTGAATGTATCCATATTAAATACAGCCTCCTTTCAGTAGACTCTCTACAATCTCTTCACCGGATATTTGTCGGCCGTCATATTTTAGTATGGAATCCGTGCACGTAATTCCAATTTTTTCGCAAATTAAATCAGCTAGTTGACCGGTTGCATTTTGCTCTACATTAATAATGTTTTCCGCTGAAGCTGTTAATTTTTTAAGCTTTCTAGTTGGCAAAGGATATATATCACCAAATACTAAGGCGCCGTATTTACCTTGTTCCTTGGAATTCAAACTCTTAACCGCTTCTGCTATCGGACCATACGTAGACCCCCATCCAAGTAACAGGGTAGTGCAGTTCTCTTCACCTATAAACTCCGGTTCCAATAATTCCTCTTCTAATTTCACCAGTTTTCTCATACGCTTATCCATCATGGACTTACGAACCTCAGCCGATTCAGTGATAAATCCGTATTCATCATGTTCGTCACTATCTGCAGAGACAAAGTATCTTAAGTTACCCGGAATTAATCTTGGTGATATACCATTCTCGGTTAGACGATATCTTAAGTAATCCCCGTCTATTTCATCGGATTTTGCAGTTTCAGCTTTAGGAATATTACTTATATCATAAGGTTCTACGCAT
This sequence comes from Anaerocolumna sp. MB42-C2, assembly GCF_030913705.1. Lineage (GTDB taxonomy): Bacteria > Bacillota > Clostridia > Lachnospirales > Lachnospiraceae > Anaerocolumna. The sequence goes on along the minus strand of NZ_CP133190.1, from coordinate 6,332,321 downwards.
GCCGTAGAATCACCAAGGTATTGATCACTTAATATAATTACCGGTATCTGATATTTCTCCGCCAGATAAAATGCTCTTGCAGTTTGATAAAACGCATCTTTGTGATTTCTCAATGCTATTACCATCCTGGGGAATTCACCCTGGGCTGCAGAAATTACGAACTTTAAATCACTCTGTTCTGTTCTTGTCGGTAATCCGGTAGCCGGTCCCGGCCTCTGAACATCAACGGCAACTAACGGAATTTCGGCAATGCCTGAGAATCCCAGAGCCTCCACTTTCAAGCAAAAACCACCGCCTGAAGTTCCTGTCATAGCGCATGCTCCGGCATAGGAAGCCCCTAGGGCCATATTAATCGCTGCTATCTCATCTTCTGCCTGTTCAACCACGATACCTGTTTCATTGCTTTTAGATGCCAGATATTCCATAATTGCAGTAGAGGGTGACATTGGATAAGCAGAGTAAAATTTTAGCCCCGCAGCGATTGCTCCTAAAGAAAGAGCCTTACTGCCGGATATAAGCATCCAATCACTGAACTTTCCCTCTATATGTTCAAATTTTTTACCCACACTATCATATCCGGCTTTAATTGCCTTTAAATTAACCTCCAGGTATTGTTCTTTAACGGAGGTTCTCATTGTCTCTTTTGCATAATCCAAAGTCTCACCAAACAATTTCAATACCGCTCCAACGGCAATACTTCCGGAAGCTCTGATGTTACCCATTTCTTTAGCCATTTTATCCATATCCAGTTTTACAACCTGGGAGCCTTCTGCTTTTAAACTACTGTCGCATAATATGAAACCTGTTTCTTTTAATTTATCTTTATGTAATGAAACTGTTTCATCATTCAGTGCTATCATGCCATCCAGTTTATCGTTATGAGATGTAATTATATCAGTACCAAAACGTATCATGGAAAAATTATGTCCGCCTCGGACACGTGACATAAAATCCCTTATAGTAAATACAAAATAACCGGACTTTTTTAATAATTTTTCCAGTATTGCTGCCGTTGTTTCAACGCCCTGACCGGCAGCTCCACCAATTAAAATGTTATACATAACCTTCCTCCTTTTCTAAATTATTACAGATATTATACCTTAATTATATAAATGTTTCAACATTAATACCATAATTTCTGATATTTAGATGTTGTATTTTATATTATTACACATTATCGGATATATCGACAACTAATTGTATAATTTGATTAAAGCATTAAACTGTTATAGAAACAAAAAGCTGTTTCTATTGTCGGATGCACGGCGCAATAGCAGCGCCTTTTATCAGAAGTTTGAAAACCAACTTCTGATAATTATATTTTAATTACTGCCTATGTATGCGGAATTTCTCAAAATAAAACTAAAACCTGCTCCTTAGCATAACTTAATATGATAATAATGTCGTTAATTGCGATAAAAAGAGTACGTTTTTATATGGAAATATAGGAAATGAGGCAAGCAATAAATCATATGATACAGTGTAATAACAAATAGGAGGCTCTTACATGAGTGATTTAGCAGCAACAAATTGCGGTATCGGTTGTAATGGAGGTTTCGGCGGTTCTTGGATCCTTATAATCCTTTTACTTTGCTGTTGTGGCAATGGTAATAATGGATTATTTGGTGGCGGATTTGGCAGTGGATGTGGAACTGGATGTGGAAATGATGGCTGCAGTTCTATCATTTGGATCATCTTAATCCTTTGCTTATGCGGTGGTAATAACTTCTGTTAATCTACTTAATACCTATCTGTTTTTAACTGAAAAGTGACAAGAAAAAAAGCTGCTGGTGCAGCTTTTTTTCTTGTAATTATTCTAATTTGTGACGCTTCAGTTCCGCTAACTGAAGCGTCACAATCTTTATTTCCTATTCCAGTCCTGCTTTTGATTAAGCCTTAACTGTTTTACCCTTTCATAGCAATCCTGATCTATTTCATAAACGGAATTGTCATCAATAATTAAATCATCTGATAATCTCTCACCGCGGCCTCTTTTTGTATCACCGGAAGTGTATAAATAGTCACTTTGTGAGTTTCTTGGTATTGGATATTCATTACTTTTATTAAAGTCATAATAATTTGGCATAGTAACCTCCTTGTATAGTAAATACATTGTAAACTGATCAATTAATTCTTATAATGATTATAAATGTATTTCTTTCTATAATCCAATTAATTTATCAATCATAACAATATATGAATTTATTACCCAAATGTCCATAATACATATTGATTACGGCTATCTTTTCTTATATACTATGTCTATTAATGTATGAATGTACATAAGAAAGAAAAAGAGGTGAATATTATGTCAGGTTCTATATACGGTAATTTATTTAAAATATCAACCTGGGGTGAATCCCACGGTAAGGGCATTGGAGTTGTTGTAGACGGATGTCCTGCAGGATTAACTCTTACGGAGGAAATGATACAGGTTTATCTGAATCGGCGAAGACCCGGACAGACGAAATATGCTACACCCAGAAAAGAAAGGGACCAGGTCGAAATATTATCCGGTGTATTTGAACAAAAAACTACCGGCACCCCTATCTCCCTGGTAATAATGAATACCAATCAGCAATCCGGTGATTACTCTGAGATTGCAAATTATTATCGTCCCGGACATGCAGATTATACGTATGATGAAAAATACGGATTTCGTGATTACCGGGGAGGAGGCCGTTCCTCCGGACGGGAAACCATAGGACGTGTAGCTGCCGGTGCCATAGCTATGGCTATCCTGAATCAACTGGGTATCAATGTTTGTGCTTATACCAAATCCATTGGTGATATATCCATTGATTATAAAAGCTGCAATAAAGAAAACATCTTACTCAGCCCTCTCGCTATGCCCGATCTGGAAGCATCTAAAGCTGCTCAGGCTCTATTGGATGACAAAATAAAAGAACTTGATTCCGCAGGCGGGGTTATTGAATGTATTGTAAGCGGTATGCCAACTGGAATAGGTGAACCTGTATTTGATAAGTTGGATGCGAATCTGGCCAAAGCCATCTTATCCATCGGTGCGGTAAAAGGGATTGAATTCGGTTCAGGTTTTAAGTCCTCACAGATGTCGGGCTCTGATAATAATGATAACTTCAGATTCGATACGGAAGGTAAAGTACGAAAAGTAACGAATCATGCAGGCGGCATCTTGGGAGGTATCAGTGACGGAACAGAAATTATTCTCAGAGCATCCGTTAAACCAACACCTTCCATAGCAAAGACACAGGATACTATAAATAAATCCGGAGAAAATATAAAAGTTAATATTAAAGGACGGCATGATCCGATCATTGTTCCTAGGGCGGTAGTTGTTGTTGAGGCTATGACAGCGGTTACAATTGTAGATATGCTGTTTATGAGTATGACTTCAAGAATAGATAATATTAAAAAATTCTTTGATCATTAAAAAAGGGTTATATTATTACATCAGAATGGACGAAGAAATTGTCAATGTTATAAAATTAATAAGTATTCATTTTTTTGATCATTAAAATTGATTTGAAAAAGGTATTCATTTTCAGAGGTTACCTATGTTCAATAAACTGCTTTTATTTATATGTAAGGTCAAAATTCACTAAGCATCCGGCTTTTTGCATTTTGGCCTTATTTTGTGCCCTGTAATCAGTGAATTTATCATATATCTTCGTTTTTATTTATGAAGAGTTTTATATATACAAAAAACTAATATAATTACATATTAATTTATTGACATAGCAAAGATTACGTGTATAATAAAATATGCCGCTTGTTTAGCGAGACTAAACAAAAAGTTTAACTTTATTAAGGAGGCATATTGTGAAGATAGGAGAAAAGATTAAAGAGCTGCGTGTGCAAAAAAGTTTAACTCAGGAAGAACTGGCAGACCGGGCGGAACTGTCTAAAGGATTTATCTCTCAGTTAGAAAGGGATTTAACTTCTCCTTCTATTGCCACCCTTGTAGATATTCTTCAATGCTTAGGTACGAATTTAGAAGAATTTTTTTCAGATTCAACTTCCGAACAGGTTGTTTTTAAAAAGTCGGATTATTTTGAAAAATATGATAATGACTTAAAGAATGATATTAAGTGGATCATTCCAAATGCTCAAAAAAATATGCTGGAACCAATTCTATTGACACTTGACCCAGGCGGTTCCACTTACCCGGATAATCCCCATGAGGGTGAAGAATTCGGATACGTATTAAACGGCAGTATTACACTGCATATTGGAAATAAAACTTTCAAAGCCAAAAAAGGTGAATCCTTTTATTTTAAAGCCGGTAAAAAGCATTATATTACCTCCTCGGAAAAACAAGGTGCTTCCCTGCTGTGGATTTCCACACCACCCAATTTCTAGAGTCAGCCTGATTAGTAACGAAAGTTTTACTTTAAAATTATAATACCAAGGAGGATATAACATGGCTGGTAATAAGCTGATTAATCTAATTGATATTACAAAGACTTATGATGATAATACAGTATTAGATTCTCTCAATCTGTATATCAGGGAGAATGAATTTTTAACCCTGCTAGGACCAAGCGGCTGCGGTAAAACAACTACCCTGCGTATTATTGGCGGATTTGAAAATCCAGATGCCGGTAAAGTAATATTTGATGATAAGGATATTACAAAGTTACCCCCTAATGAAAGGCAATTAAATACAGTATTTCAGAAATACGCTTTATTTACCCATATGACTATAGCCGAGAATATAGCTTTTGGCTTAAAAATAAAGAAAAAAAGTAAATCCTATATAAGTGATAAAATAAAATATGCACTAAAACTTGTTAACCTGGAGGGTTTTGAAAACCGGACACCTGATTCCTTAAGCGGTGGTCAGCAGCAGCGTATTGCAATCGCAAGAGCGATTGTAAATGAACCCAAGGTATTACTTCTTGATGAACCCTTAGGTGCGTTGGATTTAAAGCTCAGACAGGATATGCAATATGAATTGATACGTCTTAAGAATGAACTTGGTATTACTTTTATTTATGTAACCCATGACCAGGAAGAAGCCTTAACCATGTCTGATACGATTGTCGTTATGAATCAGGGTTACATCCAGCAGGTGGGAACCCCGGAAATGATATACAATGAGCCAAAGAATGCTTTTGTGGCAGATTTTATCGGAGAAAGTAACATTTTACACGCTACAATGATTGAGGATAAACTGGTTAATATATTAGGAACTAATTTTCCGTGTGTGGATGTTGGATTCGGTAAAAATAAACCGGTTGATGTTGTAATTCGCCCGGAAGATATTGATTTGGTGAAACCGGAGGACGGAATAATTACCGGCCGGGTGACTTCTTTAATCTTTAAAGGAGTTCATTATGAAATGGAAGTTATGGCCGCAGGTCATGAGTGGCTGGTACACAGTACAGATCTCTCTTTGGTAGGAAGTGAAGTTGGTATCTCGGTAAATCCATTTGACATCCAGATCATGAATAAACCGGAATCGGAGGATGAAGAGGCGGTGATTATGGATGAACAGTAAACTTAAGCTATCCTTTCCTTATATTATCTGGATGGCAGTGTTTATCATTGTTCCGTTACTAATGATTATTTATTATGGTTTTTCCTCTGAAGACGGCGGAATTACTTTGACTAACCTGACTATGATTGCAGACCCCATTAACCGGAAGGCACTCTGGCTTTCTTTAAAGTTATCTGTTATCAGCACCATATTATGTCTGGTCCTTGCCTACCCTGTGGCATTGATTCTCCACAATATGAAATTAAAAAGTAATTCTTTTATTGTTATGATATTTATTTTACCTATGTGGATGAACTTTTTATTAAGGACCCTGGCCTGGCAGAATATACTGGAGAAAACCGGTGTTATTAATACGATCCTTGGGTTTTTTCATCTGCCCGCCTTAAATATTATCAATACTCCGTCGGCTATTGTATTCGGCATGGTTTATAACTTCCTGCCCTTTATGATACTGCCTATTTATAATGTTATCTTAAAGATTAATGACGATATCATCAATGCAGCCAGGGATTTAGGTGCAAACACACTGCAGACGTTTATAAAAATTATTTTACCCTTAAGTCTGCCCGGTGTAATCAGCGGAATCACAATGGTTTTTGTCCCTTCTCTGACAACATTTGTTATATCTGATATACTTGGCGGAAGTAAGGTAGTATTAATAGGCAATGTAATTGAACAGCAATTTAAGACAATGAATAACTGGCATACCGGGTCAGGTCTGTCTTTAGTATTGATGATATTTATTTTAATCAGTATGGCTGTACTTGCTAAATATGATAAAGAGGAGGTGGGCAAAAGCGTATGGTAAAAAAAGTTCTACAACGCTTCTATTTAGCACTCATATTATTATTTCTTTACGCACCTATCCTGATTTTGATTATATTATCTTTTAACAAATCAAAGTCCCGTTCCAAATGGGGCGGCTTTACCTTTAACTGGTATACCAGACTATTTCAGGATAAAGATATTATGACTGCTTTGTACAGCACCTTACTTATTGCATTATTGTCTGCATTGATTGCCACCGTGATCGGCACCGCTGCTTCCTTGGCAATGAACAATATGAAACGGATCCCCAGGGCTGTTTTAATGGGCATCACCAATATACCTATGTTAAATGCAGATATTGTAACCGGTATTTCCCTCATGTTATTGTTTGTAGCCTTAAATTATTCCTTAGGATTTTCCAGTGTTCTGATGGCTCATATAACCTTTAACATACCCTATGTCATCCTAAGCGTCATGCCCAAATTAAAGCAGTTAAACTTAAGTACTTACGAGGCAGCCTTAGATTTAGGTGCTACACAGCGCTATGCTTTTTATAAAGTTGTATTTCCGGATATCTTTCCCGGTGTACTCTCCGGATTTTTACTTGCTTTTACAATGTCCTTAGATGATTTTGTGATTACCTATTTTACAAAAGGTGCTTCTATTGATACCTTATCTACCAAAATTTATACGGAGGTACGAAAAGGTATTAAACCTGAAATGTATGCCTTGTCCACTCTGTTATTTGTCTCGGTTTTAGTACTTCTGGTTTTAATTAACCGCAGAAACGACCGGATGCGAAAACCGGTGAAAACTGTAAAAGCCCTAGAAAGCAGATAAATAAATGATTGACACTTATACTTTATAAATAACTGATACTAATTATTGGCACAATATTACTCTCATCTAACAATAGGATTCGAGTGTCAAAAATTGATCTTTTGACATTTGAATCCTGTCAAACAAATATAAAAGGAGAATAACAATGAAAAAAATTACAGTTGTTTTACTGCTCGCTTTTGTTTGTATGATCGGTTTAACCGGTTGCCAGAAAAGCAGCAAACCTACTGTCAATGTTTTTAATTGGGGTGAATATATAGACCCTGAGGTAAAAGACTTATTTGAGAAAGAAACCGGAATCCGTGTTAATTATCAGGAATTTGAACAGAATGAGGATATGTATCCCGTTATAAAGACAGGTTCCGTTAAATATGATGTGGTATGTCCTTCTGATTATATGATTCAAAAAATGATTGATGAAGATATGCTGGCAGAAATTAATTACGATAATGTTCCAAATATCAAAAATATTGATCCAACCTATTTAAAAAGCGCAGAAGAATTTGATCCCGGTAATAAATACAGTGTTCCTTACTGTTGGGGAACTGTCGGTATTTTATACAACAAATCAATGATTAAAGGTCCGGTTGACAGTTGGGGCGCACTTTTTGATCCGGATTTTATCAAAACCAATGGATACTCCGGTGATATTCTTATGATTAACAGTGTAAGAGATGCTTTTGGTATTGCTTTAGCTTATTTGGGTTATTCCATTAACTCAACTAAGGAGTCTGAACTGGAAGAAGCAAAAAAATTATTGCAGCAGCAATTTCCAATGGTAGATGCTTATGTTGTAGACCAGGTAAGGGATAAAATGATCGGTGGCGAAAATCCGATTGGTGTTATCTATTCCGGTGAAGCAATCTTTACACAGAGGGAAAATTCTGATTTAGAATATGTTGTTCCAAAAGAGGGTTCCAATGTTTGGATTGACGGCTGGGTAATTCCTAAAAATGCACCAAGTAAAGAATATGCTGAAAAATGGATTAATTTTATGTGCGATCCGGAAATAGCTTTAAAAAACTTTGAATATATTACCTATTCCACTCCGAATAAAGCAGCCAGGGATTTAATCAAAGATGAAGATATTAAAAACAGCGAAGTAGCATTTCCGGATGCTTCTGTTCTGGAACGCTGCTCCACTTATCATTATCTTGGCACTGATCTGGAAAAACTGTACCTGGATAAATGGAATGAAGTAAAATCAAATTAAATTGCAGCTGTGTTTTATAGTTAATGGCAGAGATACGATTGAACCGATTCAAATCAATCGTATCTCTGCCATTCTTTCGCTTAGCCTTTTACAATATTTCTTTTCTCACCATGTAAAAAAGCTTTCATATTTTCATACACTTCCTGTACGCAGCGCTGTCGTGCTTCCACGGTTGCCCAGGCTATGTGAGGAGTAATGATCAATTTATTGCTGTCTTTAATCCGCAGTAATGGATTATCCGGGGTCATTGGTTCTACCTTTATAACATCCAGTCCGGCAGCGGCTATTTTATTTGTCTCAAGAGCTTTTACCAATGCCTCTTCATTTACAATAGGCCCTCTTCCCAGATTTAATAGGATTGCTGTATTTTTCATCTTCTGTAAAGAATCTTCATCAATCAGATTCTCCGTATCAGAATTCAGAGGTGCATGAATGGATATAATATCAGCGTTTGTCAAAAGAGTATTAAAATCTACCCTCTCATATTCTGTATTAACATTCTTACCTGAAGTTGAATAATAAATAACACGGCAGCCGAATGCTTCTGCTAACTTAGCTACTCCTCTTCCAATCTCTCCAAGCCCAATGATTCCCCACGTTTTACCGTAAAGCTCATTAAATTTTATATCAAATCGGCTGAATATATCACTTTTTACATAATCTCCGCTTTTTACAAAGTTATCATAATAATTTAATTTTTCATAAAGATAGAAAAGCAGGGCAAACGTATGCTGTACTACGGAATTGGTTGAATATCCTTTCACATTTGCCACCGCTATACTTCGCTTGTTGGTATAGGTAAAATCAACGATATTAGTTCCGGTACCGGTAATACAGATGAGTTTTAACTTATCCGCTTTATATAAGGTAGATTCATCCATGGGTACCTTATTAACAACCAATATATCGGCTTGTGCTGCTCTTTCAGCATTCAAAAGCGGTTCCGATTTATTATATTTTATGACTTCACTAAATTCTTGAAATATGGATAAATCCACATCCTCACCTAAGGTATCAGTTTCTAAAAAAACTACCTTCATGTAATTCCTCCACAGCTTTACAGTTCGAAATTTTGCTGTCCGCTTACAAATACGGCAGACTAGCGTATCTTCTCCGGAAAGCCGACTTTCTTTTGTACTTTTCTTAAAGTTTTAGTTGCGTAATAGTTTGCTTTTTCCGCATTATCTTTAATGATACCATCAACATATGCCTTATCCTTATTTAGATCAGCCACTCTGTCCTGAATCGGTTTTAATATGGAAGCTACCGTTTCTCCTACGGCCATTTTAAAATCACCGTATCCTTTTCCGTCAAATTCCTTAACTACTTCTTCTACGGTTTTATTGGTTGTTAAGCTATAGATATCAATTAAATTTTTGATACCCGGCTTATCATCGGTATAGATAATCTGGTTATCCGAATCCGTAACCGCTCTCTTAAACTTTCGGATTACCGTATCCGGATCATCCATTAAATAGATACTGGCATTTACATTTTCATCGGATTTTGACATCTTTTTTGATGGTTCCTGTAGACTCATAATCTTAGCTCCGACTTTACCGATATAAGGTTCCGGAATCGTAAATACATTGCCGTAGATTCCATTGAAACGCTCCGCAATATCTCTGGCAATCTCCAAATGCTGCTTCTGGTCGGCACCCACAGGAACTACATCGGATTGAAATAAAAGAATATCAGCAGCCATTAATACAGGATAGGTAAATAAACCTGCATTAATATTATCCGAATGTTTGGCAGCTTTGTCTTTAAACTGAGTCATACGGTTTAATTCACCCATATAAGTAAAACAATTTAAAATCCAGCTTAATTCTGCATGGCCTGATACATGTGACTGATAATAGATACAGTTTTTTACCGGATCCAAACCGGCAGCAATATAAAGTGTCAATAATGCTCTCGCTCTCTTTCTCAGTTCAGCCGGGTCCTGTCTGATTGTTATAGAATGAAGATCCACAACACAATAAAAACATTCGTATTCTTCATTTAAAGTCAGCCAGTTATTTAAAGCGCCTAAATAATTACCTAACGTAAGATTGCCTGTAGCCTGCATTCCACTAAATAATGTCTTTTTTCCATCTAACATAAGTTATTCTCCTTCATATACGTAATTTTTATACAATTCAGTAGTCCGGTTCGCTAAACTCTAGCGCTGACATGCTGTCACTTTAGTGACAATCTTCCTCTGTCACTTCTTGTGCATCCTGTCGGTCGGGCTTTTTTATCGTACAGGACATATTTTTTATACGATAAAAAAACTTCTGTCACAGTATTTATTACTGGGACAGAAGTTTTATCAGCTTCTGCGGTACCACCCGGTTTGGTGTTTTAACACCCGCTCTATTCTGTATATGAAACCATTCCCTCTCATATACCTTCTCCTTTGATAACGGACGGAGTCCCGTCAGGTTTTACTAAGTTTGCACTGTTCTTCCTGATCCTATAAGTCCATTCGGTATAACTTTATTACCGCAGTTCCACCCTCTGCAGCTCTCTGTTAATATATTATTATACTTACTATTCTTAATAATCGGAAATCTGTAACTATTAAATTGTCCCGAGAAATCACCGGATTTCATTTTCAACATTGATAAATATTATAATTAAAGTATATCTATGATAATTCGAAAAGTCAATCCCCTTTTTACAGCTTAAGAAGTTCAGGAAAAGAATCAATTACATAATCATACTCAGTAACATGTCCAAAACCATATCTGGCATAAACAAAGGGGATACCGGCTTCCCTGGTAGCTAAAGCATCACCTAAAGTATCACCAACATATATCGGTTTATTTAAATGATTACGTTTTATTATCGTTCTTATATTATCTGCTTTCAAAAGACCGGATCTGCCGGGATATTCAAAATCATCAAAATAATCCTTAAGCTGGTGTGCTTTAAGAAAGCATTGAATATATCCTTCTTCACAATTACTGACAATAAAAAGTCTGTATTTATCTTTTAATTTTATTAACGTATCTTCCAAACCATCGAACAGGATACCACCGACTTTTTCTAAGTAGGGACATTGTTTCGTAGTACTTTCCCGCATAATTTCAATCGCTGTCTCCTTAGAAAGGCTTGGTAACAACTTTATGGCTATTTCTTCAAGAGGCAGACCATATAAGGCCTTTAATCTGTCGGCATTAATAATATCCTTTACCTCTGTATACTTTCCTGCTGCTTCCCTCCATATCTCAGCAGCAGCATCGGTAGAATCCCATAAGGTACCGTCTAAATCAAATATTATGCTGTCAATCATATTAATGTCCTTTCTTCTCTTTATGTAGTAGTTTTCCAGATTGTTATAATTGCTATTCTCTTGAATTATAAACGAAAAAAGGTAAAAAATCCAGTTGAATCAATTAAAATTTTCGTAAAACTTGTTCTTCTTTGTTTGGACATTCTATGTTATAATTAATATAATTTTTATTATAACTATAATGCAAAATAAATAATCTAGAATTTAAAATAAGCTAATTAATTTTATAGGAGGAAATCATGAAACAAATCGCCAGTTTTACTATTGATCATATGAAATTATTAAGAGGAGTATATGTCTCAAGAAAGGATACGGCAGGAAAAGAAGTCCTTACCACCTTTGATATTCGTATGACCAGACCTAATTTTGAACCGGTAATGAATACAGCGGAAATTCATACGATCGAACACCTTGCTGCAACTTATTTAAGAAATCATCCTGATTATTCTTCTAAAATAATTTATTTTGGGCCTATGGGATGCCGAACCGGATTTTACCTAATACTTGCAGGTGATTATGAATCAAAAGATATTATTCCGCTATTAACGGATATGTTTGAATTTATTAGAGATTTTGAGGGTGATGTCCCTGGTGCTGCTGCTGTAAATTGCGGAAATTACCTTGACATGAACTTAAATATGGCTAAATATTTGGCAAAAAGATTTTTAGAAGAGACTCTGTTAGATATTGCCGAACCTAACTTAGTTTATCCGGTTTAAAATTATAACCTCTATAAACATGTTTTTGAAAACTCTATATTATATTTAATGCGATAAATGGGGCTGTTACCAACAGCCTCTTTTTCTTATTTTATTAAAGTACTCCGAACCTCCTATATAATAAAAGCCCGACCGGCGGAAAGAGCCTTTCAATTGACTGGAAGCCCGTTTAAGTACGAAGATGCCAGTCTTTCAATACTTTCAACTTAGGGCTTGCCCTTTATGGCATGTTAAATAGTAATATTTTCATTTCCTTTGAATATAGTATAATGATAAAAGAGAATTGGAGAAGCCATGGATATCGACAATAACCCCAAAGTTTCATCAGTCAGACCTAATCGAAACGGATTTAGCCATATACTGGACATAATTAAAGCAGCTTTTCCTTATCTTGACAGTGATTCTCAGCAGTCCGTAAATTTGTTTATTAAGACAGGAGAATTAATGGATGCTTTTCAGACCATGAAACAAAAAAGTTCAGTAACTACCTTAAGCCTCAAGAAAGAAAATATTGACATAGAAGCATTATTGACCAATATAAGAGGTGTCTGTTACGATCAAGAAAGGGAATTAATTGATATGTTCTTAAATTTTATGAAAGCCAAAAGCTTATATGATACATACTCTGCCTTTGCATCTACGATGGCTTCACAATCCGGAGATTCAGAAAATTCTGACGGTTCAAGCGGCTTTGGAAACTCGGATATGATGGAAATCTTAAGTTCCATGTTAACACCGGAGCAAAAAAGCACCTTTGATAATATTAATACGATGTTCAGTGCAATGCAGTGACCGATTAACTTATAAACCATAATATAATATAAGCGTTGAAACGCAGACAGGAGAAGATATGAAAGATTTAGAATGGATTAACCATCCTGCAATGAAAAATATCGACGCCAGAAAATTAGCAATTTTAGTTGATTTAGCTAATGAGGCAGAAGGAAAACCTGCAGATAAAGCCTTACCGCTGCTTATTAAAGCGAATGCTAAAATGAAGGCCTTAGGTCTTACCTTTACTCCCGATGAATCAAATTTAATGGTTGAAATTTTAACGAAAGACATGTCGCCGGCAGATAAGCAGAAACTGGAAATGATTAAAAAATTAATTCCAAAAAAGAAATAATTACTAATTTTCATTAAAAAATGCCAACTAATACCATCCAAAATAATACTCTCCAAAATCTTTAAAGATATTGGCTTTTGGGAAACGCGGAGCTATATTCTTTAAAATAATACTTAAATGATTGACTCCGGCTGCATATTCCGGTAAAACTTAGATTATGCAGCCGGCAGCTTTTATGGTATTGCACTAATCTCTGAACCGGTTACCGGCAGATTCTAACATCGTTATTCATAAAATTTATGTATACGTAATGCCTTTATTCAGTTACATAAAATAATGAATTTTTCTAAAGAAAATAACTAGTATAAATATTGTCCAGCTCATCTGTAGATAAAGTCGTAAAAGGTTACAATTAGTCAATACAGGAAGTCTAAAAAAGGAGCTGTATTTCCAACAGCCCCTTAACTATATTAAACTTTAAATTTATTCACCGCATTCTTTAGATTGTCTGAACTCTCCAAGCTTATGTTCATTTGTTTATTCACTTCTTCCACAAGTTCTACTATTTTAATGATTCTCTCTGCTATATCCTGCGTTCCGGCTGCTCCTTCTCCTACTGTTATTGCAACTTCTGAAACAGCTTTTATAACTCCATCAATCGTAGCAGTTAATTCCTCAGAAGTGGCACTGAAGTCACTTACAAGATTATCTACAAATAATCCGTCGTCACCATATGCTGTGCCGATTTTAACCATTTCCTTATAATCGTTTGAGACCGTCGTATCAAAAAATTCCATAATCGTTTTAGAGTTAGCTGCCAGTTCATTTACTGATGATAATACTTCCACGGTTACTTTTTGAATTTCACTTACTGTTGTTTTTGAATCCTCTGCAAGTTTTCTTATTTCGTCTGCAACTACTGCAAAACCTTTCCCCGCTTCCCCCGCCCTGGCAGCTTCGATTGCTGCATTAAGGGCCAAAAGATTTGTCTGCTCAGAAATTTCAAGTATAGCATGAGACAACACATTAATCTGAGATATCCCATCAGATTTTTTTAAGGCTGCCTCCAAGTTTACTTTCGTGTTTTCATATACAGCATTTGCAGCTATCTGGGAATCACTTGCACCTTTTTTCAGGTAAGCAGCTCTTTCATTTATTTTACTTACCGCTTCCGCTCCTTGCTGAGCTCTTTCCGCTAAAGCTTCGGAAGCGCTTGCTATATCAGCGGAGGAAGCGTTTACTTCTTCTGCCGCCGCCGCGGTTTCTTCCATACCGGCAGATAATTCTTCAATTGTAGCGGAAGACTCATCTACGTTTTCATTTAAAACATTCAGGCACTCCTTTACACTATAAACTGCATTGTCAACACCGCTGACGCTGTGGTTCACTTCAATTATAATACCCCTTATATTGTCAATAAACTGATTTACGGCACTTGCCAGTTCCCCAATCTCATCCCTGGACTTTAAATCTATAGACTGAGTTAAATCTCCGCCTTTTTGAACCAATTCCTGCAATCTAATTTTTAGTTTCTTTATTGGTTTTGTAACACTATAGGTAATAAAAACTGCCATAATTATTCCGAATAAGATGGTTCCAGTAACTATAGCCAAAATAATCATACTGATATATCCATACATCTCATCTCCGTTATGGCTCGTTTTATTTGCATTTTCTTCATTTTCCTTAATTAAGCTCTTTAATGCGTCAGAAAGATTATAAAATGCACTTTTGCTTACATCATTAATAACTTCGGTGGACTTTATTATATCTAATTGTCGACTTACTTGTATTAATTTATCATGTTCCGCTAAATATTTATCCCATTCTGCTTTAACAATATGTATGTGTTCATCATTATCATAACTTTGATATAGATCTATATTTTTATTAATAATTGTTTTCTTTTCCTCCATTCTTTTTTCCAAAGCATCCATATCTTCCTTTTTAGATAATGTGATATGTTCAAATTCAAAAGAACGGAATCTTGCAATATCATAATTTAGTTGATTTATACAATCTAGGCGCGGTATAACCTTCTCTGCTATGATCGTGGAGGTCTGATTAACACGGTCTAAGAAATTAATTGATATGATTCCCAATCCGGTTAATAAAATTAAAATAATACTGAATGCGGTTACCAATTTGTTTTTAATGCTCATATTTTTTCCTCCATAGGGTGATTTAATAATTTCATCTTTTATTTGTCTTAATAAGCATAATTATTTTTGGAATTTTGGCAATCTTATTGTATTTGTATTATCTTATTAATTATTCTGATATTATTTAATATCCTGTTAATACCTGATTTTTACTGCCGCCCTCAAAGTTATTATGATATCACTCCTCTTCTACATGTTTCGACATTGCTTGACTTATTATAACATGCAATTTTTATAAAATCAAATTAAATAGAATAAAATAAAACTTAATAATATATGTATTGTTACTGTTCACAGGCAACAAGACGACGTGTTTTTCGTGAGTGTATTGTCACAGAAAACCGGAAAATTGCAGCGTAGGAACACTGTTTTCATGTTTTATGTGCATCGCGAAGTGTGTTATTGTTCGCGGAATTGCTGCTTTTTGCAGGGAGAGCGCACAGTAACTATGCATTTTTTTAACAAGTGCTTTACATCTATTAAAATAATAAGTGATAATTTTGATAAATCCGAGTACTTAAGTTACTTATATATTTATCAAAGATATAAATTTAAAAACTGTGATGAAATTATTGCAGCTTATGATATAATACAGGTTATAATACTTCCCTGAGGGAGTATCCAGGCAATCAATGGGTTGTAATTGCCTATAATAGCAATCATTTGCAAAATAAGAAAGGAGCATTTAAATATGATACTACCATCCAAAAAAGAAGTTCTTCATACTCTTCTCACAAAAGCTTCAGAAGCCGGTGCCGCGCCAGGAATGAGTTACGCATTAGTTACCAAAACAGAATATATTTTAGATTATTTGGGGAATCGGCGCCTGCTCCCCTCCCCCCAGCCTGTTACAGGAGATACTTTATATGATCTTGCCTCCCTTACTAAAGTCGTAGCTACAACAACTGCAATACTTCAATTAATGGAATCCGGCGAATTCTGCCTGTCTACACCGGTCAGCCGCATTTTACCACAGTATCAGAATCCTACAGTAACAATAAAACATCTGCTTACCCATACATCAGGCCATGCCGCCGATATCAACTGCCTGAATATGACCGACAGACGGGAACTGGTTGATGCTATTTATGCAGACAGGATTAAGGAAGAGAACTTCGACAGGAAAGTAATTTACTCCGACATCGGATACATAATTCTTGGATTTGTTATAGAACATGTTACCGGATCCTTAGAAACCTATGTGACAGATCATATTTTGAAACCGCTTGAAATGACCCATACCTTTTATAACCCGCCTGCAAAACAAATGGAGCTTTGCGCCGCAACCGAATACGACAAACAAAGCGGCCGGATAATTCAGGGTGTGGTACATGATGAAAAATGCCGGCTTTTAGGAGGAATAACCGGGCATGCAGGACTTTTCTCCACCTCTTTGGATATGGTCAAGTTTATGCAAATGCTTCTAAACCGTGGCATTTTAAATGACCAGATGATATTAAATCCTTCCACTGTTCAGGTTTTGTTTCAAAACCATACAAAAGGAATGGGCACTAACAGGGGCCTTGGCTGGATCCACCCATATAGTGAGAATGATATCTGCGATTTTATCTCGGATGAAAGCTTATACCATACAGGCTTTACAGGAACTTCCGCACTGGCAGATATAAAAGCAGGAAAAGGTTTTATTCTGCTAACCAACCGGGTACATCCCTCACGGGAAAATACAGGGCTGGTTACTCTCAGGCATACCTTTAACAATGCCGCAGTCAGTGCTATTATTTAGGGTTATTTTTTCATAAGTTATAGAGATATAGTTAATTTTTTTGTCCGGCTTTGAAATAAAATATATGATTTATTATTTTTTGTGAAATATTATTTCAAATATTGATTGACATTATGAATAATCTGAACTATCATTATCTTATGAGTTTTATATTCTTGGATACATAAATGACAAAATAATATTTTAATGGCGAAGGAGCAAATTCTAGTTATAATGAGTTTGCTCCTTTTCAATAATAGGATTAGGGTGTCAAAAGGTCAATTTTGTATTATGAATGAATACCAGCGTAATATTTACTATAGTAAATATATATTCAATTTAGCTGCCTTTCTCTCAAACACTATATTTTTTACAAGCCTCTACCGTCGGGAAAATCAAGCCGTCAGGCTTGATTTATGGCCAGAGTCTTAACAAAATATACGCAGTGTCCACGGCCGGTCGAAGTCGAAATAATTCGACCAAAATCGAATATATATACACCGATATTCATAAAATGCAGGTTGAGGAACCTTTTGACACTCGATCCTAAATTTTCAATAATATAGGGAGGTATGTGAAAAAAATGGAGAAGAAAATAAAAAAGAAATTTCACTTAAGAAAGGATGATATGGAATTAACCCTGCTGTCACTGCCGACTATAATCTGGTTTTTTGTATTTTCCTATCTGCCTATGTTCGGCATCATCATCGTCTTTAAGAAATTTCGAATTGTGGATGGTCAAAAAAGCTTTTTATACAACCTGCTTAAAAGTGACTGGGCCGGCCTTTCTAACTTTAAATTTCTTCTGGAATCCCGGGATATGCGAATTATCGTGCGTAACACATTAGTTTATAATCTGATATTTATTCTACTGGGTATCATTATACCGGTAACTCTCGCTCTGTTAATCAGTCAGATAAGAAGCAAACGTGCCAAAAAATTATATCAGACTGCAATGCTGTTCCCACATTTCATGTCCTGGGTAGTAGTTACCTATTTTGTTTGGGCTTTCCTCAGCTATGAAGACGGATTTATCAATCACATACTTCTTCAGCTTGGAAAGGAACCAATTCAGTGGTATATGGAGGGTACCCACTGGCCCTTTATTCTGGTTTTTATGAATGTATGGAAAGGAGCCGGTTATGGAATGATTATCTACCTCGCAGCAATCACAGGCATCGATCCCTCCTATTATGAAGCCGCCGTTATTGACGGCGCTTCTATACGCCAGCAGGTAAGATTTATAACCCTGCCCCTGATAAAGACAATTATAATCATGATGTTTATTCTGAATATCGGCAGCATTTTTTACTCCGACTTTGGTCTGTTTTATCAGATTACACAGGACTCCAATTCTCTTTATGATAAGACTATTGTTCTGGACGTATATGTTTACAAAGCTTTAAGGGAAAACGGCAATATCGGTATGGCCTCGGCGGCAAGCTTTATACAGTCTGTGCTAAGCTGCTGTCTGGTACTGATAACAAATAAGATTGTAACAAAACTGGACGCTGAAAGTGCCCTGATCTAAGGAGGAGAACAAATGAAATCTCTTAAGCAAAAAAGTAAAAAAGATTTAAATCAAATTTCCAGAGCCTGGAATCTTATTTTTCATATTTTATTTGCCGCCCTTTCTTTTCTTTGTCTTGTTCCTGTTTATTTTGTAACAATCATCTCTTTTACTGATGAAACCTATATAGATACCTATGGCTACCAATTGTTTCCCGGTTCCTTTTCCCTTAATGCTTACGAATACCTGTGGGGACAGATAAATTCTGTGATACGGGCACTTTCCGTTTCTTTTATTGTCACGGTTACCGGAACAATTGCAGGAATCCTGTTAACAACTGCCATGGGTTACGTGTTATCCATACATAGCTTTAAAGGTAAAAATTTTTTAACCTGGTATATTTTTATTCCCATGATATTTAATGGCGGGCTGGTATCCACCTACTACATCAACAGTAACCTGCTGCATTTAAAGGACTCACTTCTCGCCCTTATTCTGCCCCTGCTGGTGTCCTCCTACAACATCATAATCTGCAGGACTTTTTTTAAAACTACCATCCCTGAGGCATTGCTGGAATCAGCTAAAATCGATGGAGCTTCCCAGTTCCGAATATACTTTCGGATCGCCTTACCAATATCCAAGCCTTTATTGGCTACCATAGGCTTATTTTTAAGCTTTCGTTACTGGAATGACTGGTACAGTTCCCTGCTGTATATTGATAATCAACGCTTGTACTCCCTGCAGGCTTTATTGCAGAAAATCACCAAAAATATAGAGTTCCTTACTCAAAATGCTTCCCAAATGGGGCTCTCACAAGCCGAACTGATTGCCAGTCTTCCCAAAGAATCTTTTCGTATGGCTATGGCTGTCATTATTATTTTACCTATCGCCTGCGTTTACCCCTTTTTCCAAAAGTATTTCATAACCGGCTTAACAATCGGCGCAGTAAAAGGATAAGGTGTATTTCGTAACGACAGATATAGATTATACTCTATATGATGTATTTCCTATAAAAAAGCTATTCCGTGGGACGTTCCAAAAAATTCCACTGAATAAGTACAAACAGTTTAAAAGGAGGCTATTATGAAAAATGTGTTAAAAAGTCTTATTCTCTTACTTACAGCTGCCGTGCTGGTATTATCCTCAACCGGATGCAGTTCCGGCAGCAAAGGGGATAATGGTGCGGTAACTATCACCTGGTGGCTTGGCGGAGACCAGCCTGAAGATTTTGATGAAGCATTAAAAGTCATGAATGATTACACTGCAGAAAAAATAGGTGTAAAATTAGATTTAAAGCTTGCTTCCTCAGGCGATTATTCTGAAAAAGTCAACATGGTCATTAACAGCGGAGAATATTTCGACATGATGTGGACTGATGTCACAAATTATAAGAAATATGCCCAAATGGGAGCATTTGCGGATATAACGGATAAAGTTAAGACGGTTTCGGAACAACTTTATAATTTTATTCCTCAAAACTTATGGGACGGCGTATTGGTTGACGGTAAAATATACAGTGTACCCACTTATAAGGACTCTTCAGCAACTTTTTATGTCTGCTGGGACAAAGCACTTATCGATAAATATGGTATTGATTATAAAAACGTTGACACCATTGAAGAGGTAAGTGACTGGATGTATAAAATCAATAAGGATACCGGTAAAAACGTCTGGACCTGCTCCGGATATTCGAGAGGTGCTTCCAACTGGTTTTACAAGGATTACAGTACTTTAGTTTCCGGCCTGGGTTATGTAATAGGTGTTGGTATGTTTGATGAATCACTTAAAGTCGTTCCGGTATTAGAACAGGAAACTCCCATGAATGCCTTAAAGATATACCATCAATGGTATAAGGACGGCATTATTAATCAGGATGCTCCCACCCTCTCCTCCATGCCTTCGAAAACTAATATACTGTGTGCGCAGGGTTTTCCCGGAGCCGAAAGTATATGGGCCGGCACTTTAGGCTGCAAAGAAACGGTAATTACTCCTATCTGTGATCCATTTTACGATACCGGCACCATTCAGGGCTCCTTAAATGCCATTTCCTCCGGTTCAAAATATGCGGATAAATGCTTAAAATATCTTGAGTTATTAAATACCGATACTTATTTAAGAAACATGATGGCTTACGGCATTCGCGGCAAAGACTGGGAATATGTGGAGGGTGACTCTGGTACGGTTACAAAACTCTCCGATAATTGGACACTTCCCGCTTTTTATCAGGCCACTTTCTTTAATATGTCGCCTCTGGATACGGATCCTGCCAACAAATACGATTTAATAAAGGGAATGAATGAACAGGCAAAATCCTCCGTAGTCTGTGGCTTCGCGTTAGATAAAACCAATATAGAGACGCAGATTGCCAATTGCAGGGCGATTTATGATAAATACTGGACAGAACTTGCCTGCGGAGCCAGCGATCCGGAAAAGATTGTACCTCAGATGTATGACGAAATGTATCAAGTCGGTTTACAGGACATTATTGATGAAACCCAAAAACAAGTTAATAAATTCGGCGGCAAATAATAACGATACATAAAATAAGACAAAAACAACCTTGTATATCTATTTCGGTTTAGCAGCTATAAAATTTATACTAAACTTACCCAATAATACCTTTCCCATATAAAAACAGCCTCAAACTTAATATTAACTAAGTCTGAGGCTGCTGTAAACCGGATATATCAACGGCTTTATTCTTATACTTTCTTTATATCAATCCATGCTCTGATCTTCTTCACCGCTTGCAGCGGCATCATTCCCTGTATTGGCTTTTTGATCCTTTATCATACTATTCTCTGTCTCGCCCTCACTGTCTTCGGTCACTCCGCTACCCGTTCCCGCTTCCCCGTTAATAGTAAAGTAAGAAACGATTTTTACTTCCGAGCCATCTTTATCTTTTGCGGTATACGTAACTTCAAAAACTTTATTATCAGTGCTGTTTATAGTAACTGTCATGGTATCCGTACATTCTTCGTTTTCACTATTAACAGCTGTAATTCCTTGTTTTACGAAATCTTCTGACATTACGGTTTTGTCCGGGAGGTTGAAATGATTCGCAACACCATCAATTCTTACACCTTTAAAATAAGTAAATTGAACTGTTTCACTTGTTATATTACCAACGTTATCCGTTAAATCATAGGTTACGAAATAGGAATAATCATCTTTTTTCATTACTGTGATGTTTACTTTATCAGCACTTAGTTTAGAATAATTATCTTTTACTGTAATACCTTTTAAAGCCAATTTCTTAATTTCAGCAGCACCTGCCTTAAGTTGTTGCTGCGTAATTTCTTTAAAGTAGATGCCTTCTATTACAGGCGGTGTATTATCCACATGAACAATAGCTTTAGCTTTACCTGTCAATTTATTTTCCGCTTTGATGGAATAATCAATTGTATAAGTATCTTCTGTATTTTTTGTAATCTTAACATTAATGTCGCACTTTGGAAGCTTCTTAGTGGATAAATATGCTGTTACTCCTGTTAAGGCATATTTCTTATCAACTGTGGTATCTGAAGCAATTACTGTATCGGCCACACCAAGAATTTTTGGCTTTTCTTTGCATTGATTTACTGTATAGGTAACTGTTTCACTGGCAGTTCTCCCAATTACATCGGTAACAGAGTATTTAACCTTATATTTTCCTGCTTTATAGATATCAATCTTTCCTGTTACTTGTATCTTTGAAGTAATATCCTCTCCTGTTGTTGAAGAAGCTTTTACTCCGCTTAATAAACTGGTTTTCTTCCCCCAGGTAATGGATTTGTCCGTTACACCTTTAAAAGTAGGTATTTTATTATGGTAGGGATTATTTTTACTTGGGTCTGTTGGATCCCAGCCTGAGCCTGCCGGAATTTTAATCGTCTCCGGTTTTCCCAAAGGCCCCGGATCTTTCGCGTTATAAATCTCAACTGTAGTTCCAAGCGGACAATTATCATAAATCCACTTTGCATCTGTAACCGCAAGCCGGACACATCCATGGGATGCGGCAATCCCAAGCTTATTATACTGGGTCGCGGATAATGTGGTTTCATCCATCTTATAGTACCATACCGAATGAAATAAAATACCGTTTACTATACGTGTAGAATATTGTCCCCATACATCACCCATCAATAACTTCCATCTGTATTTTGATTGGGTATTATATGTACCAAGCGGTGTGTCAACACCGGTGGAACAAGTCATCGCTTTCACCGGTTTTGTATATTTACCGTTTTTATCTTTTTCGTATACCGTTACACAATTCTGCTGTTTATTTACCTTAATATAATAAGGTGAACCAGTCTTAGCAGATGTGTTTAACTTCATAATAAATAGACTAAGGAATAGGCAGCCAATACATAGGATTATTATCTTTTGTAATTTGCATTTGCTAATAATTCGAGTCATTCTTTACTCCTCTTATTTCATTTTTTACAATCTATGAGCATTAAATTTACTAAAACTTAGTAAATAATGTCACTAAAGACAAGTAGTTTTAACATAAGAAATGTTTGTGTTATTCTTATGTCAAAACTATTTCAAAACTGTTAAACTGCAAATTGGCTATGATATAAGGTATAATAAAAACCCAATTGCTCTAAATTATAACATTCTTTTATAGATTTGTTAAGACTAAAGTTAATCATGTTTCAACTTTAGTCTTAATATATTGTAATAATAAATCAGCTTTAGGAGAATAAATGAATTATTTTACCAATTTAATTTATGAATATGGGTTGTTAGCTATGTTTTTAATAATCCTAATAGAATATGCTTGTTTTCCCATATCCAGCGAAATTGTTCTTCCATTTTCGGGAGCGGTTGCTTCCTTACAGCATATCAATTATTTCACCATTCTCTTTTTCAGCGTTTTAGCCGGTCTGCTTGGAACCAGTTTCTGTTATACCATAGGCAGACTTGGCGGCGGTGCTTTGTTAAACAAACTAATTACCAAATTTCCCAAGGCTGAAAAGGGTATCCATACCTCTCAAATGAAATTTAATCAATATGGAAATTTAGCTGTATGTTTTGGCAGATTAATTCCTATTTGCAGAACTTATATTGCATTTATTGCAGGTGCCGCCGGCCAAAACCTTTTTACCTACCTGGTTTCATCTCTTATTGGAATTACCGTCTGGAATGCCATATTAATTGGTTTTGGATATTTATTACGGGAAAATTGGGATATCGTTGGTGGTTATTATACACGTTATAAGGATATCATTCTGCCTCTTGTTGTTTTTCTGGGCATGCTTGTACTTGTTCATGTAAGGAAAGACAAATCATCTAATGTTTAAACTCCATTTTTCTGTATCATGGAGTTTCTTTTCCATTATAAATGTTACTGATTATATGTAAATGGTTTATGTTAACTTTCAAATGTAATATATCCAGTTGCTGTAACAGTGAATTGTTTTTAATCCTAACTCATATAATTATTTAAGACATACTGGAAAACAAATTGACTTTACATGGGGGTTACTATGATGAACTGGCATAATATAACCAAAGAGGAAGTTTTAAAAACACTGGAGAGTTCGTATGATAATGGATTATCAAAAAAAGAGGTAATAAAAAGGCAAAAAAAATATGGATTAAATATTCTTGAATCTAAAAAGAAAAAAAGTATAATCATAAAATTTTTAAGTCAATTTACTGACTTTATGATAATTACCTTAATCTGTGCTGCTTTTATATCATTTTTTGTATCTTTATTACACGGCAGACTGGATTTTGTTGATCCTGTCATAATATTATTAATTATTACCTTAAACGCAATCCTGGGGGTATTACAGGAGACAAAGGCTGAAAAATCATTAGTAGCACTCCAGAAAATGTCAGCACCTACTGCACTTGCTCTGCGAGATCATGAAATCATTTCCGTCGATGCCAAAGATTTAGTCCCCGGAGATATTATATTTCTGGAGACCGGATATTTTGTACCGGCTGATGCAAGACTTTTGACTGCTGTTAATCTTCGTATCGATGAAGCTTCTTTAACAGGTGAATCACATCCCGTTGAAAAAAATGCAGATCTCATTTTAAAAGAAGATACTCTTTTAGCTGATCGTACCAACATGGTTATGGCAACCGGAATTGTCACCTACGGAAGGGGCATTGCTGTTATTACTGCTACAGGAATGCATACGGAAGTTGGGCATATTGCCAGACTTATTATGGATGATGAAACTCCTATGACACCACTTCAGAAAAGGCTGGCAAGTACGGGTAAAGCACTTGGAATTGCAGCTTTACTGATCTGTATCATAATTTTTTTGTTAGGAATTTTAAAAAACCGCCCTATTTTCGATATGTTTATGACCTCAGTTAGTTTAGCTGTTGCAGCGATTCCCGAAGGACTTCCGGCAATTGTAACTATTATGCTTTCCCTGGGTGTCCAACGTATGGCTAAGAAAAATGCTGTAATCCGAAAGCTGCCTGCAGTTGAAACGCTTGGAAGTGCAACTGTAATCTGCTCAGATAAGACAGGAACACTAACACAAAATAAAATGACCGTAACCGAATTGGCATCCATTCATGGAAAAGAACATCCGGACACACTATTCAGCCATTATCTGTTATCACTTGCTGCTTTGTGTAACGATTCTATTCTTCAGGTTACTGGAAAAGGAAAACATTCCACTGTTACTGCTACGGGAGAACCCACTGAAAAAGCTTTAATTATGGCGGCTTTTCATGTTGATCTTCTAAAGCCTAAATTAGATTCTACCAATCCCAGAATATTTGAAATTCCTTTCGATTCTACAAGAAAACTAATGACCACCGTACATAATTATCCCTCCGGAACGATACGCAGTATTACAAAAGGTGCCTTTGATGTTTTAGTTAATAAATGCACCCATATTTATCAAAACGGGAAACAAGTCCCAATGACAAATGTACATCTACAATCCATAAATAAACTAAATCAAAATATGGCAGAACGAGCACTGAGAGTAATCGCTGTAGCCTATAAAGATCTTCCCACCGAAACTGTATTACATAAAAACACCTCTAAATCCACTGAAGAAATGTCCGATTATCTAGAGACAGCCTTAACTTTAGTGGGATTAATAGGTATGATAGATCCGCCAAGACAAGAGGTAGCAAATGCCGTACTAACCTGTCAGATGGCCGGAATTAAGCCGGTCATGATAACCGGAGACCATATATCCACCGCTTGTGCTATTGCAAAAGAATTAGGAATTATGACATCAGATGACCTTGCAATGACCGGCCAGGAATTATCTCTAATGGATCAGAATACTTTAATTGATAAAATACCCCGTTACAGGGTATTCGCAAGGGTATCTCCGGAACATAAAGTAAGGATAGTGAAAGCTTTTCAGGCCAGGGGTGAAGTAGTTGCCATGACCGGTGACGGTGTCAATGATGCGCCTGCGCTAAAGGCTGCTGATATTGGCTGCGCTATGGGAATAACAGGTACAGATGTGGCTAAAAATGCAGCCGACATGATACTTACCGATGATAATTTCGCTACAATCGTAGCTGCCGTTAAAGAGGGCCGAGGTATTTACGATAATATTAAAAAAGCAATACACTTTCTATTATCCTGTAATATTGGTGAGATCATGACTATTTTTGTTGCAATCCTTCTTGGCCTGCCATCACCATTATTAGCAGTACAGCTTCTTTGGGTTAATCTGGTAACCGATTCCCTGCCCGCAATCTCATTAGGTGTGGAACCGGCTGCTAAAGATATTATGAAGAAAAAACCAATTCCTCCCGATAAAGGAATGTTTGCAGATGGACTGGTATTTAAGATAGTTTTCGAAGGTATTTTAATCGGTTCCTTAGCACTGTTAGCATTTATCATCGGTATACGGGTTTATGATGCAGAAAGCATTAAGGATACTGTATTACACCATGGAAGTACTGTTCAGATAGCTTCTAATATTACTCCTTATATAGGCCGGACCATGGCGTTTGCCGTATTAAGTTTATCTCAGCTGTTTCATTCCTTTAATATGAGAAGTGAACATTCTTTAACTAAGATTGGTTTCTTTTCCAACATAAAACTTTTGCTCTCTTTTATAGTTTGTGCTTTCCTGCAGATAATTGTTATTTCAATGAAACCTTTAGCTGAGATTTTTAAAGTTGTACCTTTAACTCCCGCCCAATGGTCCGTTGTATTAGTTTTATCCTTTATGCCAATCGTTGTAGTAGAATTACAGAAAGGGAAGAAATAGATTACCAGCTGATTATGTTATCCTAATATTGCATAATAGGCTGCATTCAAGGAATTTAGAAAAACTGATTATATTTACCTGGTTTAGAGAAAAAGATATGTACATCAGCAAAATGATAATTCTATAAAATCAAAAAAATAAGAGCGTTGGTAATTTACTATCATAGTGATAGTAAATTACCAACTCTCAATTATCTATAACACATAATTTATTACATTTTTATTCTGATTTACCTTAGCATTTCGCTATTATAATCTCGGACATTCTAAAAATTAATTATTCAGTAATATCAGCATACTGGAAGTACCAGTATCCGTAAGGTGAATGCCAGGAACCGGTAATCTTAGGGCTCTGTAAATAGAATTCATTGTAATAAGCCACAGGAATAATACCTGCATCTGCCATAATCATATCTTCTGCCTGATGAAGTAAACCGGAACGTGTCTTAGGATCTTTCTCACCAGCAGCTTTTTGCATTAAGGCATCATAGTCAGGATTGTTATATTTAGCATTGTTATTACCATTGGTGCTAACCATAAGATCCAGCATGTTGGATGGATCATTATAATCAAATACCCAACCGTCACGGCTTGATTCATAATCACCAGCACGACGCATAGGTGTAAAGGAAGCCCATTCAACTACGTCTACATTTACAGTAATACCAAGCTCTTTCCATGCCTTTTGTAAATATTGTGCAACTACCTTGTGGTAACCTGCATCATTGATAGAATATTTAATTACCGGGAAATCTTTACCGTCTGGATATCCTGCTTCTGCCAACAGCTGTTTTGCTTTGGCAAGGTTACCTTCATAATCATTAACATCAATATAAGGCTTACCACCATTAGCATTATCCATAAATTGACTGCCATCCCAATCCACAACAGCCGTACCGATAAAGTTAGGAGCTGCAGTATAAGTACCTTGCATTAATGTTTCAGCAACATATTTTCTGTCAATTGCAAGGCTTAAGGCCTGACGTACCTTAGGATCAGAGAACTGAGGCAAAGTATTGTTAATGTCCAGATAATAAGTTCCTAAAAGAGGGTCGATATGGAACTCTGGATTTCCTTGAAGTGACGGAATTTCAGCTGTAGGAACATCTTTAATCATCATTGCTTGACTGCTTTGATAAGCACCATAAGCTGCATTAGGATCTTCCATCAGGAGTAATTTAATGGAATCCAGTTTAATGGATGCTGCATCACGATAGTTAGGGTTTTTCTTAAAAAGAATGTAGGAACTTGGTACCCATTCACTGATATAGAAAGGACCATTACAGATATAGGATTCAGGAGCTGTTGCCCAAGCATCACCATTCTTTTCAATAGTAGCCTGATTTACAGGACTAAGTGTAGCGAAAGCAGCTAACTTGTCAAAATATACACAAGGATGTGAAAGTTCAACTACAAAAGTTGTATCATCCGGTGCGGATACACCAAGTGCATCCGGATTGCCGCCGGCTGCTTCTTCATATCCTTTAACCATTCCAAGTACGGTCTCTGCATAAGGTGCAGCTGTATTAGGATCAGCAACACGTTTCCAGCTGTAAACAAAATCTTTCGCTGTTAAAGGAGAACCATCGGACCACTTAAGGTCTTTACGCAGATGGAACTTCCAGGTAAGACCATCTTCACTTGTTTCATAAGATTCAGCTGCACCAGGAATAATCTTGTTATCCTTGTCAACATTGAGCAGACAGTCAAAAGCAAATAAAAGCATATTACCGCCGTCTACCGCACTGTTGAGTGCAGGGTCAATTGTTTCAGGGTTAGGTCCAATTTGAGCAACAAGCTGTTTTGCTTCTCCGCTTGCTGTACCGGTGTCGGTACTTGTGTTGGCATCAGTAGTACTACTGCTAGTATCACTGCCGGTGTTACCGGTATTGCCGGTATTGTTTTCTTTCTTACCGCAGGCACTAAGAACCATAGTAACCAGCATAACTAGCACTAAGAAAAATGAAATTTTTCTTTTCATAAATTCCCTCCTTATTTTTTTGGTTTATTCAATTCACCATAGAATTATCTAAGGTGAAATTGGGCAGAAATTTAATAACACTATTTCACGCGGTCAAGATGAAAGCAAGCCGCATAATGACCAGTTGAAACTTCTTTCCACTCCGGTTCTTTTGCCGCGCATTGCTCATCCGCATAGGGACATCGTGTACGGAAACGGCATCCGGATGGTGGATTTACCGGACTTGGGACATCTCCCTTTAGCACAATACGTTTGGTATCGCGGGAAGTCACAGGCTCAGCTACGGGGATAGCCGATATTAAACTGCGTGTGTAAGGATGAACACTGTGGAAAGTCAGCTCTCGGCTGTCAGCCAGTTCCACTAATTTACCGAGGTACATTACACCAATACGGTTAGAGATATGTTTTACAACGCTTAAATTATGAGAGATAAATAAATAAGTTAACCCCATCTTATCCTGAAGCTCTTCAAACATATTAACTACCTGTGCCTGAATGGATACATCCAAAGCTGAGATAGGTTCATCACATACAATGAACTCCGGATTAACTGCCAACGCACGGGCAATACCAACACGTTGTCTTTGTCCGCCGGAAAATTCATGGGGATAACGGTTGGCATGTTCGGTGTTTAATCCAACCAGACTTAGTAATTCAACAATACGGTCACGTCGTTCTTTCGTATTGGCAGCGAGTTTGTGTATATCAATTGCTTCTCCTACGATATCGCCGACCGTCATACGAGGGTCAAGACTGGCATAGGGATCTTGGAATACAATCTGCATCTTTCTGCGGTAAGGCAGCATATTAACATGAGTAATATCCTTACCATCGTAAATTATCTTACCTCCGGTAGGTTCATGAAGACGAAGCAGTGTACGGCCGGTAGTCGTTTTACCACAGCCGGATTCGCCTACAAGTCCCAGAGTTTCCCCTTTATTGACATAAAAAGAAACATCATCTACCGCTTTTACAAACTTTTTATTCATACCTCCGCCCTGTACCGGGAAGTATTGTTTAAGGTGCTCTACTTCAAGAAGTTTTTTATTTTCCGGCATGTGTCTGCACCTCCTTTTCGAATTTAGCCTTATCTAGCAACCAGCATGCGCTATGATGGTCATTACCCAGATCGGTATATTCCGGCATAGCCTTAAGACAAACTTTCATACAGGCGTGGCAACGCGGAGCAAACGGACAACCGGCCGGCGGATTAAGCATATCCACAGGCTGACCCTCAATTGGTACTAATTTCTTGTGTTCCTGATCATTAAGAACGGGAACACTTAGAAGTAAACCTTTCGTATACTCATGTGACGGGTGGTAGAAAATATCATCTGTAGTTCCTGTCTCTACTACTTTACCTGCATACATAACAGCGATGCGGTCACACATACCTGCTACCACTCCCAAGTCATGTGTAATAAGTATAATTGCCATTCCAAGCTTCTTCTTAAGTTCAGTCATCAATTCCAGAATCTGAGCCTGGATAGTAACATCAAGTGCAGTGGTTGGTTCGTCGGCAATAAGCAGTTTCGGTTCGCACGCCAAAGCAATGGCTATCATAACACGTTGCCTCATACCGCCGGATAATTCATGCGGATACTGTTTCAGACGTTTCTCAGGTTCATTAATACCAACAAGCTGCAGAAGTTCTTTTGCACGCTCATGAGCTTGCTTTTTGTTCTTATCTGTGTGAAGGAGAATCGCCTCCATAATTTGATTTCCAACTGTATATACAGGATTGAGACTAGTCATAGGATCCTGAAAAATAATTGATACCTCATTACCTCTCATTTTACGCATTTCACGTTCTGTCATTACATTAATATGATGACCGTTAAAATATAAATCTCCGCCGATCAGACGGCCGGGGTGTGCGGTTAAGCCCATAAGACTGTAAGCAGTAACCGATTTACCGGAACCACTTTCTCCTACGATACCCAGTACTTCGCCTTCACGGACAGTCAGCGAAACATCATTGAGCGACTTGACTTCACCGGCCGGGGTGAAGAAAGAGAGGCGCTCGTTTTGTATATCTACCAAATATTCACTCATATAATTTACTCCTCTCCATTTCTTAGCTCTTCATTTTAGGATCAAACGCATCCCTCAGTCCGTCACCGAATAAATTGAAACTGAGGATAATAAGACTGATCATGATGGCTGGTGCTATAAGCAAATATGGATAAGTATTTAGTCCGTTAACAGCATCACTTGCCAGTGATCCCAGCGATGGCAGCGGAATGGCAACACCCAGTCCAAGGAAACTTAAAAAACTTTCTGTAAAAATGGATGATGGAATCTGTAAAGTTGTAGTAACAATCAGCGTACCGATACAATTAGTCAAAAGGTGTTTGCGGATAATTCTGCCGTTAGAAGCACCTAATGCCCTAGCCGCTGTTACATATTCACTCTGCTTTAAAGTAAGCACCTGGCTTCTGACAATACGAGCCATACCTACCCAATAAAGTAACGCAAATACCAAAAAGATACTGATAAGATTGACACCAATTATCTGAATCCAATGAAATCCCGGCTGATTAGCCAAAGCATCCATAGGGTCCTTAATAGCAAAGGATATTAATACAATCAATAATATATCCGGTACCGTATATACAATATCGGCAATACGCATCATAATCATATCTGTCCATCCGCCAAAGAAACCGGCTACGGCTCCAAATGTTGAGCCAATGATTAAAATTAAGGCTGAAGCAATTAATCCTACAAGCAGGGAAATACGGCTTCCAACCATTAAGCGGACAGCATAATCACGACCAAGATTGTCCGTTCCTAAAATATGCGGAAAAACGTTCTCTCCTGCATCAATACTAGCCTGTTCCTGTGTAGAATAGACCATGGGTTTCAGATATTCGGAACCCTGTATCTGCTGATCATATTTATATGGGTAAAAACTTGGCACAATAAATGCAAGTACCATAACAATTAATATAACGGTGAGGCTTACCATCGCTACTTTATTTTTCTTCAAACGATTAAGCGCATCTTTCCAAAAGCTGACACTAGGACGCATCTGTACCAGGCTTAGTTTTTCATCGTCAGAAGCAGGCAGAAAATCATCCACCTTTAACTGAAAACTGAGTGTATTCTGTTTCATTATTTGTTCCTCCTAATTCAGCTGAATGCGTGGATCAATAAGCTTATATACGATATCCACTATTGTATTCATCACGATAACAAGTGTAGCCAGGAAAATCGTAGTTCCCATAATAACAGTATAATCACGGTTCATAATTGAGCTGACAAATTGACCGCCAAGACCAGGGATAACGAAAATCTTTTCTACAATAAAGCTTCCTGTAAGAGTGTAAGCCAGCAAAGGACCTACGTAAGTAACTACCGGCAGGATTGCATTACGAAGAGCATGTTTGAAAAGGGATAGAAACTGTGACACACCCTTGGCTCTGGCCGTACGTATGTAGTCCTGACCGATAACGTCCAGCATGGAAGAACGCATCAGACGTGTAATATATGCTGTCGGATAAAAAGATAGTGCAAAAACCGGTAAAACATAGTGAAGCGGTGAAGTCAGACCAAACGTTGGCAACAACCCCAGATGAACACCAAAAACATACATCCCGACAGTACACAAAACAAAACTTGGTACGGCAATACCGCCGGTGGCAATTACAATAATAAAATTATCTAACCACTTACCTCTGTTAATAGCTGCTATACTGCCCAAAGGAATTCCAATTATAAGCGCAACCAATACCGAGATACCACCCAATCTAGCAGAAACAGGAAATTTACTGAATATGATACCGGTAACATCACGTCCGCGTTGTTTCAGACTGAGGCCAAAGTCACCCTTTAGGGCGTTAACCAAGTAATTTTTATATTGCACAATCAGAGGTTTGTCTAAACCGAATTTCTCTGCAAGTGCCTTTTGTGCCTGTACGCTGATGGACTTTTCTGCAACGAACGGACCACCAGGCACCAGATTCATCAGGAAAAAAGTAATAGTCGTAACTATAAATATAGTCACTATAGCTGCACTCACTCTTTTAAGAATGTATTTACCCATACGATAACCTACCTTTTATCTTTAATATTGACTTGATGATAATTATATTCTGAATTGCACAAGATTTTACTGAGAGGTATTTTTCCCAATATAATAAAAAAATGCACACCCAACATGTTAGAACACACACATCTTTGTGCAATTTCAGTCCTATATACAACGATATATATAAGTGACTACATATTTAAGTATAAGGAATACATATCATCTTTACAATGTAAAATAATACTCAAAAAATCATGAAATGTCAAGTAATTTTAATAACTTTATTAATTGTATACACGTACTTTTAGTGCTAAAATAAAGGAAATGAATACTTTTACATTAATAATATTCAGCAATGTATTTTTGTATGCGTTAATATTGAACCTATAAATACAGTGTTTTAAAGTAAATAAAAATACATTAAAATACAATTATATTCAAATAAAATTTACAAAAATACATATAAAAGTTTAAATATACAGATTGATTATATTTTTAAAACGAGCTATAGTATTATTAAGGAAATGATTTATTCATATCAATGATAAATAGGGGGAATAATACAGAATGACCAGTGATGAACTCAGACAAATGAAAGATAAAGGCCCTTATGAGCATATAACAGACTATAATATTACTATGTATGATAAATTTCCATATATACGCGATATATCAATATGCGGTCCGGAAACATTAGTACTTATAAGTGGAAACATTCTTAAATACTATAGCTACAAAGTTGTTGAACCATTTAATATTATACCGAAAACTCAGCAGTCTGCTGATACAATATAATCATATGATTTAATTAATTATATAATACGAACAGGAACAACCGGCATCTTTTACTTAACGCGGTAATTCCTGTTCTTTTTAATATTTATTAATTCCTGGTT
The DNA here is from genome assembly GCF_030913705.1 of Anaerocolumna sp. MB42-C2. Classification (GTDB taxonomy): domain Bacteria; phylum Bacillota; class Clostridia; order Lachnospirales; family Lachnospiraceae; genus Anaerocolumna. The sequence continues at coordinate 6,298,445 of NZ_CP133190.1, read as the reverse complement.
ATTTTAAATGCATTCTTTCCGGGATATTCGGCTACCTCTCCCAACTGATGTTCAATACGAAGAAGACGATTGTATTTAGCTACTCGGTCACTTCTGCTTGGTGCACCTGTTTTAATCTGTCCGGCATTGGTTGCAACGGCAATATCTGCTAACGTTACATCTTCTGTTTCACCTGATCTGTGGGAAACAATAGCTGTCCATCCATTATTCTTAGCCATTTCTATTGCTTCTAAGGTCTCCGTCAGAGTGCCGATCTGATTAAATTTGATCAGAACAGAATTTGATATTCCAAGGTCCATTCCCTCTTTAATCCGTCTTGTATTCGTAACGAATAAGTCATCTCCAACTAGCTGGATTCTGTTGCCTAAGCGATCAGTAAGTTTCTTCCAGCCTGCAAAGTCTTCTTCCGCCAATCCGTCCTCTATGGATATAATCGGATAACGGTTGCATAAGTCTTCCAGATAATCAATCATTGTATCAACCGTTTTATATTCTCCGGCTTTCCAGAACAGATACTCTCCTTCTCTTCCGGCTTTTTTCGCTTCGTCATACATTTCCGTAGAAGCCACGTCCATAGCAATGTAGAAGTCCTTACCAGGTTCATAGCCAGCTTCACTAATTGCTTTCACAATGTAATCCAACGCTTCGTCATCACTTTTAAACTTTGGTGCAAATCCACCCTCATCACCAACAGCTGTTACATACCCATCAGCCTTTAGCAGTTTCTTAAGGGTATGGAAAACCGTAGTACTCCACTCAAGACCTTCCGAAAAAGTTGCAGCCCCTGCCGGCATAATCATAAATTCCTGTATATTTAAACTGGAATCTGCATGTTTACCGCCATTGATTATATTCATCATCGGGACAGGCAATACCTTGGCGTTTACACCACCGATGTACTGATAGAGAGGTAAGTTAAGAGATTCTGCCGCAGCTTTGGCAACGGCCAAAGAAACACCCAGGATTGCATTGGCACCTAATCTTCCTTTATTATCTGTTCCGTCTAATGCAATCATCTTTTTATCGATTTCAACCTGATTCAGTGCATTCATTCCTGTTATAGCATTTGCAATTTCTGTATTAACATTCTTAACAGCATTTAAAACTCCGTTCCCTAAATACCTTTTTTTATCATTATCCCTGAGTTCCACTGCCTCAAAAGCACCTGTTGAAGCACCTGAGGGAACCGCTGCTCTTCCAATGCTGCCATCAAAAAGAACTACTTCCACTTCTACTGTCGGATTACCTCTGGAATCCAATATCTCTCTGCCAACAACTTTTTCAATCGCTAAATTCATTCTCATAATTTTCTCCTTCTTTCCATTATTTACTTATCCAATATAATAATTTTGCTGCCCGCCGGTATATAGATTATTTACAAAGTGCTATGTTGTATCGCTCAAAATAACAATTAATAGTATAAACAATCATATTAAATGTATTCATATTACGAGATATTATACTTTATTTCTGACTTCGCTGCTCTTTCCTTTTATAGAAGAAGTTGTACATCTTCTAAAATTATTATAACACAAACTGCATAACTTTGTGTACACATTTTTCCAGATATTTTTCTAGTAAATGGTAATTTTTTATCAATAAACCCGGACTATTTATTGATATTTTAAGAAATACTATGATATACTATAAGGCAAATACTATTGAAAGGAATTAATAACTTATGAATAAAAATTTTGAACAGCTGAAAAAGTACATTGAAAAAACAATGGCTTTTCAGGCAGCACTTACTTTATTCGAATGGGATGCTGAAACTCAGGCTCCGGAAGAATCCATGGAATATAACTCCAAAACGATCGGTATCTTGTCGAACGAATATTTTACAAATTTAATAAATGATGATGTTAAAAAATTAATCCATAAGCTTAGTGATGAAAAGGAACAGGAGGACCTGGATTTTAATCAGAAAGCAATCGTAAAGGAAGTGAGAAAAACCATTGAGGAGCTGGAACATATCCCACCGGAAGAATATCAGGCATACAGTGAATTAACTGCTAAGGCATCCGGTATCTGGGCTAAAGCTAAGCAAAAGAAAAATTTTGCAGATTTCTCGCCCACATTAAAAGAAATCATAAATTATCAGAAAAAGTTCGCTGGATATCGTGCAAAAAAAGGCGAAAAACCATATGACATTTTATTAAATGACTTTGAAGAAGGCTTTAATATGGAAAAACTGGACGAATTCTTCAATACATTAAAAGAATCTTTGATTCCATTATTAAAAGAAGTCTCAAAGAAAAATGACAAAATTGATAAATCTTATAATCATCAGTACTTTGATACCACCAAACAGAAAGAGTTCTGCAAATATATCAGCGGATATGTAGGTTTTGACTTTAACCGCGGTGTTATAGCAGAAAGCGCCCACCCCTTTACTACCAATCTGCACAATCACGATGTACGTATTACGAATCATTTTCATGAAAACAATCTGGAAAGTGCTATCTTCTCCATTATTCACGAAAGCGGACACGGTATCTACGAAATGCATATAGATGATGCTATTACCCAGACACCGGTTGGAACCGGAACTTCCATGGGAATGCATGAATCCCAGTCCCGCTTTTTTGAGAATGTAATCGGAAGAAGCGAGGCCTTCTGGAAACCGTTGTTTCCCAAATTAAAAGAGACATTTCCGGAACAGTTAAAAGAAGTATCCCTGGAGCAATTTATTAAAGGGATCAATAAGGCAGCACCCGGTTTAATCCGTACCGAAGCAGATGAATTATCCTATTCTCTTCATATCATCATCCGCTATGAAATTGAGAAAATGATCTTTGCCGATGAAATTGAAGTAGAAGATTTACCAAAAGTATGGAATGAAAAATACAAAGAATATTTAGGATTGGAACCACAGGATGACGGTGAGGGGGTTCTACAGGATATTCACTGGGCAGGCGGTAGTTTTGGCTATTTCCCGTCCTATGCTATCGGAAGTGCTATCTCCGCCCAGATTTATCATCATATGGTATCCATTATGCCTGTAGAAGAATATTTATTAAATAGCAATCTTACTCCCATACGTGAATATTTAAATAATCATATTCATCGATTTGGTAAAACAAAAAATACTAACGAACTGTTGAAAGATTTGATGGGCGAAGAATTAAACGCGGATTATTATGTTAAATATCTGACTAAAAAGTATAATAAATTATATGAATTGAATTAATATAAATTATATTATGGTTCCATATTGATATTTCATATATCTTATTGTATAATTAATCTAAATTACGTATAATTAAACATTATAAGAAAAGAGGTATCCTATATGAAATTATGGGGCGGACGATTTACAAAAGAAACCAATCAGTTAGTTTTTAACTTTAATGCTTCCATATCTTTTGATCAAAAATTCTTTAAACAGGATATAGTGGGAAGTATAGCTCATGTTACAATGCTGGCAAAACAAGGTATTTTAAATAATGAAGAAAAAGAAAGTATCATATCAGGATTAAACAGTATTAAAAAAGATATTATAAATGGTATTCTGCCCATTGATCCGAAACAGGAGGACATTCATAGCTTTGTCGAAACTGTTTTAATTGAACGTATTGGGGAAGCAGGTAAAAAACTTCATACCGGCAGAAGCCGGAATGATCAGGTCGCTTTAGATATGAAGTTATATACACGCGAAGAACTGCTTCAAGTCAAGGAGCTGCTTAAAGATTTATTATTGGTACTGCATACGACTATGAAAGAAAATCTTGACACTTACATGCCTGGTTTTACTCATTTACAGAAAGCTCAGCCAATCACCTTAGCTCATCATATGGGAGCTTATTTTGAGATGTTTAAAAGGGATAATGAAAGACTTACTGATATTTATAAACGTATGAATTATTCGCCTATAGGCTCAGGAGCCCTTGCCGGTACTACCTACCCTCTTGACAGAGAATATACTGCCAGTCTATTAGGATTTGACGGACCTACCTTAAACAGCATGGATTCCGTAGCCGACCGTGACTATTTGATTGAGTTTTTAAGCGCGTTATCTATTATAATGATGCATTTAAGCCGTTTTTGTGAAGAAATTATTATATGGAATACTAATGAATACCAGTTTGTCGAGATAGATGATGCATATTCAACCGGAAGCAGTATTATGCCGCAGAAGAAAAATCCGGATATAGCAGAATTAATAAGAGGAAAAACCGGACGGGTTTACGGTTCCTTAATTTCTCTGCTTACAACCATGAAGGGTCTTCCCCTCGCTTACAATAAAGATATGCAGGAGGATAAGGAACTTACTTTCGACGCTATGGATACTGTGAAAGGATGCTTGGGGCTTTTTACAGGGATGTTATCTACTATAAAATTTAATAAAGCCGTTATGGCTGTCAGTGCCAAAAAAGGGTTTACCAATGCAACGGACGCTGCAGATTATCTGGTTAACCATGGCGTTCCATTCCGGGATGCACACGGAATTATCGGCCAGCTTGTTTTATACTGCATAGAAAAAGGCATTGCCTTGGAGGATATGACTTTGGAAGAATTTAAGACGATCAGTCCGGTTTTTGAGAAAGATATTTATGAAGCCATCAGCCTTAAAACCTGTGTTGAAAAGCGCAATACCATAGGAGCTCCGGGCATAATAGCTATGGACAAAGTAATTTCTTTCAATGAAGAATATTTAAAAAACCTGTAACCAATAAAATAGTAAGGAGCTATTGCAAATCTATCTGACTATTAACTCCCTTAGTTCAGTAAATTTATTTTTGCAACAGCTCCTGTTTTTATATAAGAAAGAGTCTGGCTTGCCAGACTCTAGCGCTGACGCGCTGTCACGACAGTGACAATCTACTTCTGGCGCGTCATGTCCATCCTGCCCGGAGGGCTTTTTATTTCACAGGGAAGTTCGGAGAACTTTCCTATGAAATAAAATAACTATCTGCTATTTCGATAAATAAAATAAGAATAAATATTGATACCAATAATACAAAGCAGCAACACGGTAAATATTCCTATATTTACTATATAATTTTGTACGAAACCCATAATTATCATTAATAATCCAATAACAATAAACAGATAACCGCCTATTTTATGAGTTTTCCGCCATACAATATCATTTGATAAGGTCCATGGATTTCGGATTCCCATAAAATAATTGCTTTTTAATGCCGGCATATAATTGCCAATGAATACAAAGATAATACCAATTGCAACCGATATTAGCAATTTCATATTAACTTCTATTTTGTAGGCAGCCGCAATCGTAATCCAGGTTAATATAATCATTAGAAGTGCTGTTGTAGATTTTAATATGTTTTTGACTTTCCTCTGCTTATTACTATTATCCATATTATGCTTATATCTGACATAATCATCAAAGATAAAAAGTATGATAAAAGGCAGTAAACCGATTAAAAAAATATATTTTCGATCAGCCCAGTTATCGATTTTCCACGACACGTTCCAATGTATCGGTATTTGCTTTGGCAAACCGGGGTAAAGGATGATACATCCAATGTAAGAAAGAATGGATACTATCCACATAAAATATTTCCTGATTTTATTCATCAGTTCCGCCTCCGCTGTTATTTTTTTTTGTAAAATCAAAGAACCATTTCACCAGGTCTTCAAATACTGTTGTATTTAAGGAGTACACTATATTCTGCCCCTGTCTTTCATCACTTATTAAATCAGCATTTTTTAATATATTTAAATGATGGCTGATAGAGGGTTTACTTATATTAAAATAATCTGCTATCTCACCTGCGTTTTTATCATTTTCTGATAAGAGTTCCAATATCTTTCGTCTTGTAGGATCTGCTAATGCTTTAAAGGCATCATTCAAAAGTACTCCTCCTTCCCTTAGGATAATTACGAAACATATCGTTGAATAAACCATGTTATTCGAATCTATCATGTTATACCTTGTTCGCAATTATCTTTCTATTTATTCATTCGTAATTTATTGCAATTCAAGAAACTTCTTTTCACCTTTTGTATTGAGATAATGATAAAGAATAATTGTAATAATAATAATAACCAATGTGGAGAATGCATTAACATAAGCAGAGGGGTAATCTCTTAAGACGTATAATAAAAGCGCAGGGAAAGCAACAGCAAATATTCCCCCAAAAGTTGCGACCATAGAGGCTGCACTTTGCTTAATAACAGAAACTTCTGTAGTCCAGTTTAAATTAGGCAGGGAAAGATTTATAATCAACCCCGATATGGCAGTAAAAAAAGCATAAGCTGCCGGCATAACAATCAATAATACGGATTCTGCAAAGGATAATTTAAGTCCGAAAGTAAGTAAAAAACCATCAAGAATTATAGCAGGTAAAGTTATGGTTAAACTCACGGCAATCTTACTTTGGAATATGGTTTTAGCTGATACAGGCGATATTTTTAAAATCCATAGATTTTTCCCTTCCAGTGAAATGGAGCAGGCTGTGATAAAAGTCATAGCGATACACATGGATACCAGTACGGGTGCTAATGCTCCTATTAAACCTGCCGCCTCAGGTACCTCCACAATGTTCGCCAGGGTTTCCGGACTTAAAAATATGGTTACCACGGCTCCAATCGTCATCATTACAACACCAAAAGCGGTATTCAATATATATATGCTGGAAGAAAAATATCTTCTCAATTCTTTATGAAATAATGCTTTAAAAGGACTGGCTTGTTTTAATGATCCAATCTTATAATCTACTCTTGTTTTCGCAGCAAACAGACTGGTATTTATTGCTTTAAATTTATAACCAACAATCGATGCAAATACAAGAAAAGCCAGTATGGAGACAAATATAAATAATATAAGTGCGCTGACATCAAACTCACATACTGCTCTCCTATACATTCCGGCTAATGGGTAGATACCATCCACCTGTTTTATTAATACGGCACTCATCTGACCTAATTTTTCTTCGGAATCTCCTGTAAATAAAGAAGCCCCCATAATTCCGATTAATAAAGTAAAGGTAAAAATTAAGTTTATCAAGTTAGAATGACGAAACTTAGCAGCGATCATAGTAATAACTGTTCCCAGTAAAGCTGCTGTTATCATTGGGATAACCGGGATAAAAATAACTGTAACCAGACTGGAAACATAAAAATACTGGGATGCTTCTGCTAACATTCCATATGCGATAGCCGCCGGAATCATAATAACTAAAGTAAACGTTATATTAATGATATAAAGTAATAACAAACGGCTTGCAACTATTTTACTGGTTTTCACCGGCAATGACATAATCTGATCATAATCTTTAAATCCAAACAAAGTTCCCTTTACTTTATTAACTGTAGTAATAATAGTAATTACGCAGGTAACAGCCATCATCATTTCCGGTAATAGTTTTAACATTCCAATCGCATTAAGTGTCATACCGATGGCATAACTATAAGAAAATGAGGTAACGGAAATGATACCGATGATTAGCAAAAATGCCACTAAAGAAGTATAACCTTTACTCTTTCTTTCCCGGCTCTTTTTACTTGTTATCATAGCAAAATCAAAAGCTGTTCTTAACTGTATCTTCGTTAATAACCATATTTGTTTCATTCTCCGGCCCCCTATTCATCAATCAGTTCCATAAAGACATCTTCCAGACTTTGATTTCCCTTAACCGATTCTGTAGTACCGCATGCTATTAAATTTCCACCTTTGATTATTGCAATTTTATTACAAAGTTTTTCTGCTACCTCAAGGACATGGGTGGAAAAGAATATAGCACTTCCTTCTGCACATGATTCAGCCATTATAGTCTTTAATGTATGGGAAGCTTTGGGATCAAGTCCAACAAAAGGTTCATCCAATATGAGTAATTTAGGATTATGAATAAAAGCCGCTATAATTGCCAGTTTCTGTTTCATTCCGTGTGAATAAGATGATATTAAGTCACCTAAGTTAGGTGTTAATTCAAATAAATCAGCGTATTTTTTCATACGGATCTCCCTGTCGGTTCTGGTAACGGAATAGATGTCACTTATAAAATTCAAATACTGAATCCCAGTTAAATGTTCGTACAAATCAGGATTATCCGGAATATAGGCGGTCACTTTTTTACAGGCTACAGGATCCTTTTTTATGGATATACCATTAATTAATATATCCCCCTCCTCAAAATCCAGCACACCGGAGACAGCTCTTAATGTCGTTGTTTTACCTGCTCCATTATGTCCGATAAAACCATAAATATCACCTGCTTTTACTTCTATGGATATATTATTTACGGCTCTTTTGCCGCCTCTATAACTTTTACTGAAATTTTTTATGCTAAGCATAGTATTACCTCCAGATTATAAGTTTATATAGATATTTAGATAATTATCTAACTATCTTACAGTCAATATAAAACTAATTATAATAAAAGTCAATACTATATTCAAAATAACTTTGGATTTATGATATAAAAATAATTTTAGATTAACTCTGAAGAAATATATTTTGTATCTTCTAGGATGATTTACCCGTCTTGCTTTTATGTAAATAAAAAAGGAATGTTAAAATAACGAAACATTCCTTTTTTATATTATTCTATATCTGTAGTATCATCTGAACTATTTTCATCATCAGAACCGTTTCCGTATATAAACTGATGGATTTCCTGGCGTGTTGCATCCCAACTTGTCGGAACAACTACTGATTGCTTGTATTTACCGATCTGTACACTGTCAAAGCCGAAATTACCGTCAGTAGGTATTCTAAGCTGTTCTAATTCGCCGACATTTAAACTTGCCGCTTCTTCCAGATAATTATTGAATTCCGAATTAGTAATGTCAGTTTGAATATCCACATCATTTAAAACGTCGTTCATCAATAGTCCCAGCTGCACGATATTTTTCTTCTTTACTTTCTCAAAAATAGAGTTTAACACAGCTCTCTGTCTTTGGGTTCTGCCAAAATCATCATGTTCTGTTTCAGTTGGAACTTTACGTACCCTGCAATAACCTAATGCCTGATTACCGTTCATAATCTGTGTTCCCTCTTTTACGGTGCGGTAGGACGGATTGGAGATATAATTCGTTCTGTTCAGGTAATTTGCTTCCGTCCTGGTTAAGGTAACTTCAACTCCATCCAGAAGGTCTACAATTTTTTCAAAAGCATTAAAATTAACTAATACATATCCATCTAAATGTACTCCAAAATTATTTTGAATGGTTTGATATAATGTTTCGATTCCTCCTCTAGCATAAGCAGCGTTCAATTTGTTATTGTCATGACCGGGAATTTCAACATAGATATCTCTCATTAAGGATGTCAGCTTCATCGTATGATTCTTAGTATTCATCGTAGCAACAATCATTGTGTCAGTATTGGAAGCACCCCCGATTTCCTCAACACCAAGTAAAAGAATATTAACTACATGTTCAACAGGTTTCACTGGTTTATTGTTTTGATCCGTCGTATTCTCAACAGTATCTGTTGTTTCCTGTGTATTGGAATCTTCATAATTAAGTTTTCCATAGATATAATTACCCGCCAAATTAATTATAATTTTTTTTCCGGCGGGAGTGAACACTAATAAGCATCCTAACAGCATAATTACAGAAAAAACAATAGCAAAAATCTTCACACCTTTCGGTATTTTCCCCTTTTTCTTTGGTCCATTATCCTTAGTACTCGTATCCTTATCCTCCAATTCCATACTGATTTGCTTTGCCAGAGAAGAATTGACTTCATCTAAAAATTCATCCTCATCCTCATAACCAGCAACATTATTAATATTTTTGGAATACTGATCCAGACTATTCCCTTTATTTAAATTACTTGATGAACTATCCTTCTTCTCATTTGTATTGCGATAATTATCTTTATCCATCCCATTCTCTCCTACTGTTACTAGTATATAATTCAGGTTATGTGTCGAATTATCTTATAATTGGAAATAAATTAAATCCCGAACAATTATAACACATGTCCAGTTAAAAATAAAATCATTTTTTTTAAAATTAAGAAAAATTAAACTATCCTAAGAATATCTTTATAAATTTTAATCGGGAAATTGCTTATCATATCAGGTAACAGTTAAAATGACCTTTCCTTTCGGATCAAGAATACCTTTTTCCTATCATGTGTCTTAATCTGAGTATTCATACAATTAAAAGAAGTTATTCTAGACTCATTAATATAAATCCTACACTATTTATAAATGTATGATTCAGAATTTAATAACATTTCCGTTCAAAAAGAAAAGCTCTCATTACGAGAGCTTTTCCAGAAGTTTTATTATTTCTTCAATTTTTTCATCTTCATTACCTTGTTTAAAGCTTTCTTTAACACATGCGCCTAAGTGGGTTTTTATGACTTCATTATTAACTTTCCTTAAAATTGCCTGAGTTGCCATTAATTGATTAGAAATATCGATACAGTAGCGGTCTTCTTCCACCATTTTTAATAAACCGTCAATCTGACCTCTTGCAGTTTTTAACAGGCGTGTAACCATAGTCTTATCCGCTTTCATATAATTCTCCCAACTATCTGCCAAAAAGCCCTTTTTTCTCTTCAATAGATACCACTTCATATCCAGCTTCACTAACTGTATCTTGAAATACGGAATCACTTATATCGGAATCAAAATTTACAACAGCCGTCTTTTTCTTAAGGTCTACCTTGGCCTCTACCCCCGGAATTGAATTTAAAGCTTTTTCAACTCTGGCCTGACAATGACTGCATGTCATACCCTCAATTTTTATTATTTTTTTCATTATTATCTATCTCCTTAGCGTTTAAAATTATATATTACTATACCCGGGTGGGGTATATGTATTAATAACAATATGCTTAATAATTGAATTTGTCAAGTATAATTTATTTAATAAGTTTGATCCTTTTAAGTTTATTATAAGAATAGTATAACAATAATTAAGAATAAAAAATAAGAAAATGGTGGAAATCTTCTGCAATCGGCTAAAATATAGAAATTATTTATAGCTAACCTGAGTTCCCACCATTTTTCTAATCGAATATATAATCAATTATATATTTTAAATCTCATAAAACTCTTATTCCTTTATTAAGCTACTGCTCCTCTTACCAAAAAATAAACAATTACCAGGATACCTAACACAATTCTATAGTATCCAAATACTTTAAAATCATTCTTCTTAATATATCCAATTAAAAACTTAATTGCAAATATTGAAACTACAAAAGCAGTTAACATTCCTAAAATTAAAATCAGTATTTCATTTGGAGTATAATCGAAACCAAATTTGACCATCTTCAATAAACTGTAACCAAACATGGCAGGGATTGCCAGATAAAATGTAAATTCAGCAGCTACATATCTGGAGGTTCCGATAATAATTGCACCTAATATGGTAGATCCGGATCTTGAAGTTCCCGGAATCATAGATAGGAGCTGAAACAATCCGATAATGAAAGCTGTTTGATAAGTAATATCCGATAATGTCCTAATCTGCGGACTTCTATGTTTATTTCTGTTCTCAATGACTATAAATAAAATACCATATATAATTAAAGTAACTGCAACTGTTATATAATTATAAAAATGTGCATCAATAAAATCATCGAACAGTAAAACAGCTACTGTTGCCGGTAAACATGCTACGATAATCTTAAACCATAAGGTCATAATATCCATTTTAATAAAAGGACCTTTTTTAAAATTAAAAGGAAATATTTTATTCCAAAATAAAAATATAACCGCTAATATAGCCCCAAACTGTATTACGATAAAAAACACTTCTTTAAACTCGGCGCTTACATTTAACTTTATAAACTCATCCACCAATATCATATGACCTGTGCTGCTGATTGGCAGCCATTCAGTAATACCCTCAACAATTCCCAAAAATATTACTTTTAAAATTTCTAAAAAATCCATTCATTCTTACCTTGCCTTCCTAATGCTTTTTTACGGTATTAAAACCGCACTACATTATTATATCACAGATTTTCTTCCTCTAGTATCCTAATTTTTTAAAATATGGCAAAGGTATCAACAGTTTTATTTTTAAGATATAAAAACTTTGATACCCATTATGTTTAGACTATTTAAAAAAACAGATTACTAAAATTATATATTCTATACTCTTATTATCTGAATAAACTTACCTATTTAAAAAGATATATATCCTCCATTTTCAAAAATATACTGCATACATGCCATACCCATAGAGAAAAAGGTCAATAGGATAATTAAAAATATTGCTGCCCGATCATAAAGTATACCGGCTTCCTTTTCTTTATAATGTCCGGCTAGTATTTCGCTGCCCAAAATAATTAATAACAGCGGCCATAATTTAAATACCATCTGATAAGTAATTATACCGGTAAATACTCGTATGATAAATAAAACCCCAAAGAGTATTAAACCAGACCCAAGGGTAAATGTACCCACTCTGTGCATTTTCATTGAGACTCCTCCAATATTAATGATTGTTTCTATCCTGATTCGAGTTATCGGCTGTATCGATAGGTAAAACATTTGAAACCTGTTCTATACTACCAGTTATTGTTTTCTCCAAATCTGCTGCATTTTCTGATTCAATGAAAGGGTTAATATAAAAATCTTTTTTTATTTCTGAATCGTGAAACTCCGTCTTATCACCAAATAATTCCGGTTCTTCCCTGTCTAATTCTTTCTTCTTACCAAGAATCATTTTTACTCCAATTAGAATGATGATAATAGAAAACAGTACTTTGGATCCATTCCAGCGCAAAGTATAAATAAAATTCTCCAAAACATCGTAGTTCATGTTGGATGCCCAATCGGCAATAAAATCCAATATATTCTCAAATAAAACAATTCCGCCTAAAAGGATAAGAGTAATTGCGATTGCATTCTCATATTTGGTAATTAAGGATTTTAACTGAACTCCCTCCTGTTTCGGTAAAAAGATATAATTGTCTTCCAGCGACTCAAATTCTCTGTTCGGCATTGACATTTTATTTATAGAATCAAAAAAGCTATAAAACCATAAGACAGGAAGTATTAAGAATATTGTACCTATTCCGGTCCAGCTTCCTAGCGCTATAATAAAAACTGTTAATGTCATAATTGAAATACCCTGCTTCATAAACCCCATATACATCTGCCCTGCTCCAAACATGGTTGAAAATACAAAGGTAAAGAACTTATTTTTCTTTCTTGTCATATCTAATTTCCTCCCTGCTATTTATTTTATTTGACAAAACCAATCGGTCCGTATAATTTGTAATATTAATAGAGAATTCATTCAGTTCATCATTTATCTTAATCATAAAGCTCTCTATATGAGGCGGCTCTCTATGGGCTACATTTTCCTGAGGAGTAAACAATAATAATGCTAATGCACCGCACATTGCCAAACCAATCTTCATGCTAAACGTAATCAGATGAAGTTTTTTCCGGGACAGTCTATATAACATTGAGTTATCTTTTTCCTGAGCTTTAGATAAAGCCCTGGTTTTATCTAAGATATTATTTTTCAGATAATGAGGTGCTTCTAACATAGCCTGTTCTTCTATTACTTTAGCATACTCTTTCGTACAGAAATCACAGGCAGCTATATGTTCCAATTCTTTCAAGGTAATATCTTTATGAAATGATATAATATGATCCGTTACTGCACCGCTTAATTGTTTCTCTTCTGTTTTCATAACATTACTCCTTTCTCCATAATTTTCTTAGCATTATTTTCGCACGATATACTTGCGTCTGAATCGTCTTCCTATTCTTGCCACTCTGTTTCACGATATCCGAGATGTCTTTTTCATAATAGAAATACTCCAAGGCCACTTCCTGATAGGGTGGTTTTAACTGACTGCATACTTCAAATAATTTTTGTTTAACATCAGTTTCTAATACATGTTCCTCCGGGGATGGCTTATTACACTGTACTTCATTAAAATATGTATCTTCCATAGGAATCACCTTTCTGCCTGCCCGTTTTAGATAGTCAAGGCATTTATTCGTTGCTATTCTGCAAACCCAGGCTTTTTCGTTTTTACCGTCGAAGTTAGTCAGATTTTTATAGGCTGACAAAAAGGTATCTTGAGTCAAATCTTCTGCATCGAAATAACTCTGCACCAGTTTATAGCATATGGAAAAAACCAGATTTCCGTATGTTTCAATTAAATATTCTAAATAACTATCGCAATTGATTTTTTCCACCTCCTTTTCACTGTGCACGTTATGATAAAGTTATTATATAACCATCCAAATAATTAAACGAGTCAGATTATTAAAATACTTCAAAATTTATAAAAAACTAAAAAATTATTATTAATTTACCATATCAGCAGTTTCTATATAAAAAATAAAGGAAAACCTAATGGATTTAATTATATATCAGTTATTTCTAATTGTCTGACTTATTTAGGAATTCGTTGATCTTCATATTATTTCCATCTGTATTAACTGTAACAGCTCCACTTTCACAGGTAATCCTGATAGTACTCCCTGCTTCTTTCAACCGATTAATTAATTCAGGGTTTGGATGTCCATACTTATTATCTTTTCCACAGGATATAATGGAATATTCCGGTTTAATCAGCTTTAGAAAATCTTCATAGGTAGAATACTTTGATCCATGGTGAGCAACCTTCATTAAGGTTATGAAATTGATACAAGTAAACCCTGAACACCCTAGGGGCTAAAAAATGCACACCCCACGGTTTAACGATACCGCACAGTGTGCATTACTGCATTTTACTTATTTATTCAAATTAAAGTACTTAAACTTCAGATCCCCCATCCTTTGCAAGAAACTTCTTATAAGTTGCATCCACAAGAGCAGCACCAAGTGGAGCAGTTATCAATATTGCAAGTACTGCAACTGTTAGTATAATATTGCCACATGCAAGTCCCATAGCTAATGGTAAGCCACCAATAGCTGCCTGTACTGTAGCTTTAGGCATATAAGCAAATGCCGCAAATATTTTTTCTTTTCTATTAAGTTTTGTTTTGAAAAGGCATACAAATACACCACTCATACGGAACAATAGAACACAGAAAATCAATACAATAGCTGATACTCCAGCTTTTAATGCGTAACTTATATTAACTGTCGCACCCACTAGAACAAACAGAAGTAATTCTGCTGCTACCCACAGTTTGGAGAATTTGCTTGAAAGACGTTGTGAAACTTCGTGTCGTTTTTGTTGAATAGTAGCTCCAAGAGCCATAACTGCAAGTAATCCAGAAAATCCGATTACACCTGTCATACTATGTTCAAGTGTAACAAGTAAAAAAGAAATCGATAGTATAATAATAACTTTTCCACTATCTCTTATATGAACTTTTTTAAATAAGATAGATAGAGCTATACCCACTATAATACCACCAATTAAACCAAAAATTATGGATGTAGGTATTGTCAAAAAGTGAATTGGTGTAATTGTTCCGCTTTTTGCAAGTCCTGTAAACGCAGTAAATAACACAATTACGAACACATCATCTACCGACGAACCTGCCATAATCATCTGAGGAATACTCTTATTAACTCCATATCCCTCCTCCATCAATCTAAGCATTTTAGGTACAACTACTGCCGGTGATACAGCCGCAATAACTGTCCCCATTATAGCAGCTTCTAAAATCGTTATTTTCAAAAAGATAGGTGCAAAAATTAGCATACCAGTAATTTCAAAGCAAGCTGGAACAAAGCACATTAATATTGCTGGCCGCCCAACCTTTTTTAAATCTTGAATATCCAAATTAAGTCCTGCACGAGTTAAAATAATAATAAGTGCTATTTGTCTTAATTCAGTTGATATGTTTAAGATTTCTGGGTCAAGTAGATTTAATAAATATGGTCCCAGTAGAATGCCTGTCAAAAGCATTCCCAGTAATTTAGGAAGCTTTAGTTTCTCAAAAATTTTTCCAAGTACCATTCCAAGTAAAAATAAAAGTGCAAGTGATAGTAACATATGTTTTCTCTCCAATCTTTTCGCAGAAAAAAAGCCAATGATTCTGCGATTAATAATCACAGAAGTCATCAGCTTATTAAGCGGTTTAGGTTTTAACCAAGGGAGAACTTCATTCCCAATAAATTTGATTCTATCATAAACTTAGTTCTGATGCAATAAAAAACATTAATTTATAACATATAATCATTAGACCTATCATTTATCATTATATTAAGTGTGGCAAAAATAGCTTTGCTAGTCCTAAGAAAATGAAAAACCCACATACGTCAGTTGCTGTTGTTAAAAATATTGATGAAGCTATTGCAGGATCTAATTTGAGTCGCTTTAAAATTAATGGGATTATAAATCCGAAAAAACCAGCTATCATTAAATTACCAATCATTGCTGCAAGAATAATAAATCCTAAATAAGCGTTTCCATATCTAAAATACAATATTAGACCTGTTAGTATTCCTGTTGCCAAACCATTGATAAATCCTAAGGATAGTTCTTTAAAAACTATTCTCCAGTCATCCTTGACATTGATCTCTCCTAAAGCAATTCCGCGTATAACAATGGATAAAGTCTGTGTTCCTGCATTGCCCCCCATTCCAGCAACAATAGGCATAGCTGCGGCTAACGCAACAACCTGCGCTATGACATCTTCAAAAAGGCCTACTGTAAATGAAGCCAAAAAAGCAGTAGCCAGATTGATGAATAACCACGGTAATCTTCTTTGAATGGAAACGCTCAGCTTGCTTCCAGCCTTTTCATCTTTGCTAACACCTGAAATCATAAGCAAATCTTCTGTTTGCTCTTTCACAATTACATCAATTACATCGTCAACCGTAATAATTCCAAGTATAGCATTCTTTGAGTTAACAACAGGCAATGCCTTAAGATCGTATTTGGATACAAGAAGAGAGACTTCTTCCTGATCTGTTTCTGGATGAACCGACAATACATTAGTATTCATTATATCCTTTAACAACATGCTATCATCAGAGATCAGTATATCTCTTAAATCAATAGAACCAGATAATCCATTATGAATATCAACAGCGAATATTGTTTCAATGACTTCTGTTTTCGGACCAATTAGCTTTATTTTACTTAGTGCATCTTTCACCGTTAACGTTTCTCTTAATGCAATATACTGCGTAGTCATTATGCCACCAGCAGTATCCTCACCATATTTTAAAATAACTTGTATTGCATTTGAATCACTTGCTTTCATTAAAGCAAGTAATTCTTTTCGTTTATAAATACTAATAATTCCCAATATGTCAGCAATATCATCAGTTGACATTAGGGCAAAAACATTAATAATTCTTCTTGTGTCCAATAATTCCAGTATTCTTTGTTGTTGCTCTTCACTAGACTCCTCAATAATTAAAGCTAGTTCATTATCCTTTAAAATAGTAATAACTGATAAAAAATCATCTTCTGAAAACTCATTCAATTCCGACGCAATATCAATGGCATAGTTTTCATTAAATAGTTTTTCAATTTTTTCATAATCTTTATCACGAAAGACCTGCAACAATAACTCTTGTAATTCCATTAGTTATACCTCCTTTATTTTGAATAAAATAATTTTGGGTATAACAGATAAAATCAATTAAACATAATTTCAATCATATAATTACTTCCATATAAGAGTGAAACTGAAAGTAATTTTTATAATCACTAAATAAGATAATGACAAATAGATTACCAATTTTCATATTATGCTCATCCGAATCATCCGCCATACCCTTATAACTCTGACTATCCAATTACCCTCACCACCTTTATAATAAATTCTAATCTTATCAATGCCATACAAATTATATATCTAAATATGACAAAAGTAAAGTGAGTAAATTATAATGATTGCACATTATATCCAAACGTTAATCCTTGAAAAGTAAAAACACTGGGTTCTTTACATCTCCAAAATCTGTTACCTTCTAAACTAGATTCTCTTTTTTTGTCAAAGTACTCTTTTTAAAAGAAAAACCAATATAATTTACCGATTAACATTTAACTTATTCTACCGTGATTTCAATCCTGCCTTTAAAGGTAAAAACCACTTTCTTCTTATTAAATATTGTTACATAGTCTATCATTCCACCCCAAAGCCCCTCATCAAAGGTTTCCACCAATCCGCCCATCCGTTTTATCGTCTTGATGAAGCTCCCGATGATTTCGCTTTTTGCCTTCTTCTCAACAATGGCAGCTTCCAGCTCATTGTATCTGACTTTCTTCTCTTCGTAACGTTTGACCAGGGTATTATAGCGTTTTTCGTAATTCTCCTGATCAAGTACTGTTCTAGCATTCTCTGCAATAATACTCTGTGTCATTTCCACCAAGACTGACATTTCTTCGGTAACAGTTTCTAATTCCTTTTGCAAATCATCCGTGAAAGATACCATGCGTTTCAGAATTTCTAGGTCAGCTATGGTATCGTTTTTCTTCTCCAATAGTTGATTTACTGCTTTAATAAAGAGCGCCTTAATTTCATCCTCTGTAAGGTGCGGTGTGCTGCATTTCTTATTACCATCGAATTTGTTATTGCAGCGATAAATTACCCTTCGGTATTTATCCGTGGAATGCCATACCTTAGAACCATACCAACTTCCGCACTTACCACATTTAATCTTAGATGAAAAAATGCTAACCCCACTATACTTCTTGCCTTCGCCATATCTCTTTAAGATTTCTGCCTGCACCAAATCGAATGTCTCAGGCGGTATGATTGCCTCATGGTTTCCTTCCACATAATACTGTGGAATTTCACCCTCATTCTTCTTGGTCTTTTTCTGCAAGAAATCCACCGTGTAGGATTTCTGTAAAAGTGCATCCCCCTTATATTTTTCGTTCGTAAGAATACTATTAACTGTTTTCTGATACCATTTATCCTTACCACCTGGTGATCTAATCCCCATTGACATCAGTTGCTTTGCTATAGAATGGTAAGACAAGCCACTTAGGAACATCTTATAAATCAGCTTTACTGTTTTGGCTTGTTCTAGATTTATTACAAATCCACCTTTCGGGCCTCTGTCATAACCAAGAAATCTTTTGTATGCTACGCATGCTCTACCATCTGCAAAACGTTTTCTTTGTCCCCAAGTAGTATTCTCAGAGATGCTTCGGCTTTCCTCCTGTGCCAAGGAAGACATGATTGTAATAAGAAGTTCCCCCTTGGCATCAAGTGTCCATATATTTTCTTTCTCAAAATATATTTCAACACCCTGTTCTTTCAATTTTCTCACTGTTGTGAGGCTGTCCACCGTGTTTCGTGCAAATCGGCTAACCGACTTGGTAATAATAAGGTCTATCTTTCCTGCCAGTGCATCCTCAATCATTTGTTTAAATCCTTCACGCCGTTTGGTATTCGTTGCAGAAATTCCTTCATCACTATACATTCCTGCGAATTCCCAATCATCTCTACTTTTGATATAATTCAAATAGTAATCCATCTGCGCCGAATAACTTGTCTGCTGTTCTTCTAATTCTGTTGATACTCTAGCATAACCTGCCACCCTTCGCTTCTTCGGTTTTCCAATCGGCTGAGCAGTAACTCTGCTTATGGTAGCCGGAATCGTCGTTACTCTCTTTGCCATGTTAGCTTCCTCCCATCTTTCATAATAAATATTGCTTTATCATCAAACAGGATGACCTCATCCACCTCTTGGATAACGCTAACTTCATAAGTTTTCTTATCTCCAAGTAGAGTTGCTGTAGCTTTCCTTAACTCATCTTCATCTAATGATTTCAAGTCGCAAAACGCCATTTTATACTTTCTCTGCCCGTTGCAAGTCCACCTTTCATAATATTCCCGGACGATTGTTTTACTGTGAACAATTGGATTCCGAATACATTTGGATCCGCACTTCCCACATTTAACCTTTCCTGTAAAACAGGTTCTTCCTCTCGGCATCGAAGAGTAATCCCTCGACCAATACTTTGTCTTTCCATTCTTTAAGTAAAACTCTATCCTGTCATCAAAGACTGAAACCATATCGACTTCCCTTTGAAATCTTTCTTCATCCAGTTCCTTATCCCCCAACACAAACGTTGAAGCCATTCGGAGAATATCTTCATCAACCGGCTGCATATCGCAGAATTTTCTTCCCTTGGTTTCACACGCATTACATACCCACCTCTTATAGGAAGTTCTTTCTGTTGTTTTGCTATGTGTAATATTCCTACGACTGCATTTGTATCCGCATTTACCGCATTGGATTTTGCCAGTAAAGCAAGTAATCTGCTTATTTTTATTTGGGGCAATTTTACCACGCTCCACACGAGCATTCTGCACTGCCTGAAACAATTCTTTACTGATAATCGGTTCATGTGCTTCTTCCACCAGGTACTTTTGGAGCTCTCCGTAATTATGTTTTCTTTTTCTTATCTTTGGTGAATAACTTTTTTGTAACACTAGGTTTCCAATGTAAATCTCATTTTGGAGAATGTCCTTGATGGATGCCCTTGATAATGGATTTCCGTTGATTCCGACTATCCCTTTTATAATAAGCAGCTTAGGTAACTGTAGAGTGGAAACACCTGCAAGGTATTGTTCAAAAATATACTTAATCGTCTCTGCTTCTTTGGGAACAATTCGATATTGCCCACCGTCCCATTCATAACCAAAGGCTCTGCTCGCTGAATGTGGTTCTCCTCTTTCAAACCCTTTTTTGATTGCCCATTTAATGTTTTCCGACATACTTCTGCTTTCTTCCTGTGCAAAGGATGCCAGTATGGTCAGCAATAATTCACCATCCCCATTCATGGAACTGATGTTTTCTCTTTCAAATCGAACCTCTACTCCTATATCTTTCAGATGCCGAACTGTCTCCAATAGATCAACTGTGTTTCTTGCGAATCGACTAATCGACTTTGTAAGTATAATATCAATTTTTCCTGCGTCACAGTCTGCAACCAGACGTTTAAAGTTATCACGCTTGTCTGTGTTCGTACCGGTTATTCCTTCATCAGCGTAGACACCCACATATGTCCATTCTGGATTTTTCTGTATTAGAGTACTATAGTGACTAATCTGCGCTGAAAAGGAATGTAAAAGCACTTCTGTATCATTGGATACTCGGGCATAAGCAGCTACCCTTTTCATTTGTTTTATTTTCGGTATACCTACCTCTATTTTACTGATTTTCGGCATAATATCGACTCCTTCCCAACACTATATATCACTCTAAACGCTCATTAAAGCAAGTGTATATCAGAGAATAATGTGCCGAAAATGGGTCGGTATTTCTCGAGCATAATTGTATCAAATTCATGGTATTCCTCCTCGGAAATCATGCCCCTCTCTAACATCGTTCTAGCTAGACTCATTGTGGTCTGATACAGCATTTCATTTTGAAGTTGGTCTTCACTCATCCGGACCACCTCCAAAACGATCAGCTACATAACATTCATGGCTGCAATACTTCCTACGAGAATTACCATATACAGTGAACGGCTTTCCACAGTGCGGACAGATATATTCATACACTGCTTTACGCTTCACCCTATCAAGATTGCTGTTCCACCACTTTATTCTGCACTCATCTGAGCAAAACCGTTTTTCTTTCCTTCCTGGGTTCTGTTCCACACAAACACCGCAGTTCAAACATAAATGTTTTCCTTCATCTGCTGGTGACTGTATTTTTGGTGTCTCATCTGCTACTTTTCCCGTCAGATTGTTTCTTCGGCAAAAGGACTTCACTGTATTTTCTGAAATACCAAGCAACTGTGCGATCTTGATATATCCATATCCATCAGCACGTAACTTTGTAATCTTCGCTTTCTGTTCTTGTGTCATTAAAAATACACCTCCCATCGTTGAGGATATACCTCTCTAACTACCTAAGGACAGAAAACATTGATTTGGACGGGGCTATTGAAAAAATATTCTATATCATAAAAAGTGAACCCACAGTACAAAATACTAATGGGTTCACAATTGGCATGATAGTTATAAAAGAGTAAATTAACATTTTGATGGATAAGGAAGGAGATAGAAAATGGTATATTGGGTTAGCATAAGAGTCATTTTTATTTTTTACGATTTAGATATTTTTGCAATGCTTTAATCAGTAGAACAGCTAAGTAAATTCCAAGTCCAAGAATTAGTAATGCAAAGAATAAGTCTAAATAGAGTAGAGTTGAAAACAAAGTCATTGGGTCACCTCGATTAAGAAAAATGCTACCTATATACAGTATATTCGATTATCGAGGGATATATGAAGTTAATATATAAGAGCCTTTGAACGAATGTTAAATATAAGAAATCGAAAAGGTTTATGAAGGAAGATCTAGCACAAGTTATATAAGTTAAACTAACACTTAAGAGGAAAAACTTAGAAATACTAAAGAAAAATCAATATTTTAATTAACATATATTAACATTCACATTGACAATCTAATATTGATTATTAGATAATGGACTCAAGGAGGTAATTCTCATGAGTTTTAACGAATATTTTAATAGATTTTGTTTGGAGCATGGTTATATTGGTAAATTGGGATTACATGAAACATCAAAAGAATATGAAATCATTATTTCAAAGGGGAATGATAATGCAGGTGCGTATCTCACCAAAGAAGAACTAAAGAGCATGAGTAATCAAGAAATAAGAAATTTACTCGCTCTTTTACATAGAGGTTTTGAATCAAAATTTAACGCAAAAAATACCGCTGAATGAACTTAATCACTTAGCGGTATTGGAATAAAGTTATTCCGTTTTATCGATAGCATCTTTAACATTAAGAAGCTTTCTGACTTCATTACGGAATGTATCCATCGACTTACCATGCTTAGGAAACCAGTGCATCACATCAGCATGGTTACTGGCAATACCTAGTTTGTAGCCCTCACTGTGACATATGATATTGTTTTCATTCAAACCATATTTCTTGCAAAGATATACGCATAATTCCACGGCTTGCTTATAAACAGCCATAAAATAAGTTACATCCGACAAGTTATCCTCACAGATTTCAAAGCCGATATGTGCGTCATTACCAGAACCTTTCTTCCCACTACCGCAGTGCCAACCGCGATAATTCCAAGGCAAGGTCTGGTAAGTAGCTATCTTCTCGTTTGCAAGCTTTCCTATAAAAGCATGAACACAAACCTGTCTCCCGCCCGGTTTATCCTTATTCCAATGATTGTTGTATCTGTTCTTCCCAAGTAGCCCGTCATTTGGTCCCACATAACGAGAAAGATACGGATTATTAACACCGGTGGAATGTACCATAATACCTTTAGGCTTAATAGTCTTGCCTGCCTTGAAACAGGCATTGTTTGTAAGTATCAACTTATGTAAATTCATTCCAAATCACCTCACTGTTCAAAGGGAGTAGTAATTGCTAAATCAACAGGATATAAATGATAGGTAAATTTTAGATCACAGTAAGCACTCGACGATGTTCCATTGCTACCCATGCGGATATAGAGACCATAACCAGTTGGTATTCTGCTCTGACGCAATTCGATATGAACATGTGCGGCATCACCAGTGCTGTTAAAACCAACAGGTGTACTACGAGAAATTCTTATGAACGTTTCTTCGTCATTCGAGATATATAAATCCAGTTCTTTCTCACTCGTATCTGATTGACGACATAGAGTTATCAAATGACAGTCATACGTAGTCTCAGGATGCAGTGGTCCGCCCTGTCCTCCTATGACCACACTGTCAATCGGTAATACTGTATGCAAAGGTCCTCGAACGCTATTACTCCCACCACCACCTAAAACATTTCCAGACATGACATATCTTAAGTAACTAGTTCTGGTAAATCCATTGATAGTCGTTGTTGCGGTAGATGTCAATGTCAATGCGGTTGTTACATTCTCCGCTCTTTCCAATACAAAAAGGCTTTCACCAGATGCAACAGCAGCATCACCAATGGAAAATACTTGGCGCGTCCAGTAGGTTGTACAGGTTGGGTTTGGATTTGTTCCTGTCCCATAGGCAATATTTGATGCATCCTGATTACCTCTTGTAGCTTCGGCAAGTTTCTTGACGCTTCCCCGAAGGGTAGTTTGAATCAACACCTGCACATTGTTTGCAACTGGACTTCCCAAGGATGTGACAAACGTATAAGTCACTGTACCAAGTATTACGTTATTACCGTTTGCAATGTTTGTGAATGTAATAGATGCTCTTCGGCTTGCCATATCTGGTGCGGTAGCAGTTTCGATTGGATGCCAATGGTTAAGCAGAATTCCCGTCCTTGTGGTCAGCATATTACGGGTATCATCAAGCAAATCATGTGTGGTATTCAACAGATTATAATTATCATTTAACAGGTTGTGCGTTGTGTTTAATAACGTATAATTATCCTCTAGTAGATTGTAGGTTAGCGATAGCAGACTATATACATCATTAATATCGAGTGCAGCCAAAGCAGAAAGCACCTGATTCAGCCACTCCTGAGCAGGAGGAGCAGGAGGTATTGCAATATCATCTTTCAGAGCCTCCTCAACTATAGTGAATATCCGCACGCTTTTACCGACCACTTCGTCATAAGTAACTCGAATCTCCAATCGCCCAACACCGACAAGTAAGGTATCTGTTGAGCTTGGTGACCATGTCAGAACACCATCTGCATAATCTGTAACCACAGGATAGGCAATCCCATCAGGTCTTCTGTAAATAGCAGTCAAGGCGGCGGCTGGATAGTTATCTTCCAATAAACTGGTCACATCAAATTCTATCTTTCGGTAATGGTGTTCTCCACACCGCCCAATTCGCACCGTTACTTCTTTTGATAAGTCAATCATACTTTGCCCTCCGGACCATTGTCGTCACGCCCATGCAGTTGCTTTAGTACATCCTTAAGTTTTTCAGGAATAGGCAGCCCGATATGAGCTGCATTTTCAAGGATAGAAATACCCTCATTGCTTAAGTAGAAGAAAATTACTGCAGTACGTAAGACACTACCCTCTGAATTACCTGCAGTGCCCAAAATATAAGTGTCTAATATGTGCCCCACTCCAACCAAAATAAAGATGAGTAGCTTTTTAAAGATTCCCTTTGCACCAATTTTACTACACAAATTCTTATCAATAATGGCACAAAGCACGCCTGTGATATAATCAATTACTACAAAAACAATGAGTGCATAAAGAAACCCATCCAATCCCCCGAGAAACCATCCCATAAATGCTCCGATTGACACAAAAGCTGTCTGTATCCAATTCCATATAACTTTCATAATCCAAACCTCCCATCTTTCAATAGGGTAGAGAAATAATGGTTAACATTATTTCCCTCCCGTTGAACCGTACATACGGGTCACGTATACGGCTCTACAACTTATATTCCAACTTTTCTTAGATAATAATTTAAAGGATTGAGCAAACCTGCATTGTCCTTTATTTTGTTTTCAAGCAAATCTGGGCTGATAATAAAATTCACTACGTTCATTCCACTTCTTCTGTACCAACCCAGTCTTGAATTTGCAACTTTATAGATTGCCTCATGGTCGAATCCATTCTTATTTTTTCGATTTAGATAACATAAATTTCTGTATATCGTCTTAGGCATTTTCCATTGTTTTATAACAATTACTCTTATTTTATGCCTAAGCCATGTTCCAAACTCTTCCATGAACTGTTTCATCATTCCGATTCTGAAATAGTTAATCCATCCTCTTACTATTTCATTCACTCTCTTTGTTGTTTCCGCAAGCGGTCGTGAAATCGCTTTGTTTCTTTTGAGGTATTCACTCATTTTCTGTTTCAGTTTCTTTTTCTTCTCTGTGGTTGGTTTCACTTTCCATTCGCCACCATGTTTCAGAAATGTAAATCCTAGATATTTACTCCTTGTCGGTCTGACTACCTTAGTCTTTGTTGCATTCACCTTTAGGAACAGCTTTCTTTCAATCCACTCTGTTATGGACTTCATCACTCTGTTTGCCGCCAATTCACTTCTCGTGAATATCAATGCATCGTCGGCATATCTCGTGAAACGCAGACCTCTTTGTTCCAGCTCTTTATCTAGCTTATCAAGGTAGACGTTCGACAACACAACCGACAACGGTCCGCCTTGTGGAACACCGGTGATTGTTGCTTTTTCCAGTCCTTTTTCCATTACTCCTGCTCTTAAATATTTGCGAATCAGATTTAATGTTGTACTGTCATTTACTTGTTCTCTAAGAATCTGAATTAATTTGTCATGATTCACCGTATCAAAGAATTGTTCTATATCAACATCAATGACCCATTCATATCCCTCATTAAGATAATCCAATGCTTGCTTTATAGCGTTATGGCAACTTCTTCCAGGTCTGAACCCATAACTGAATTCACTAAATATTTCTTCATAAATATCAGATATCGATTGTGCAATGGCTTGTTGTATCACTCTGTCCAAAACCGTTGGTATTCCCAGTGGTCTTTTCTTCCCATTATCCTTTGGAATGTATGCTCTACGCACTGGCTTGGGCATATAGGTTCTGTTTCGAATTGACTGTACGATTGTGTCTTTATTTTCTCTGATGTATGCACCAAGTTCATCTACAGTCATTCCATCTACTCCACTTGCACCTTTATTCGCCACCACCTTTTTATAGGCTCTGTTTAGGTTTTCTTTCGATGTAATCATATCTATTAATTCCACTGTTGTTACTCCTCTGCTTATTACTAAATTTATACACATCACCCCTCTGGATATAGATAATTGTCATTGGTTACGTTCCTACTTTCTTTATCCATCCGATTTCTGGCTTGCGTATTATTCTCTTAATAACGATTTGTACTATAAATCGTTTCAGTCCTTCGGTTATTACACCTACTATAACTTCATCTGACTCCCTCCCTAAACCTTTTTCGACCACATCTATGATATGTGGGTAGGGTCTCCCAAGGTAAGACACTAATCTTTCGTTCCACAACCTCTTGATTTACAACTTCGGTTTACGTTTACCATTTGGGCTTTGGTTTGTCTAGCAACCTTACCCACCTAATCGCCTTATCAAGTTTCTGTACGTAGGCTCAAGAACTTTGCTACACCACTTCCTTCATCCATACCATTACTGATACCAACTTGTGGTTCGCTACACTTGGCGGTAAATACCCGCGACTGGACTTGCACCAGTTAGATTAGTGCCATGCTTGGCACACTAGAAAAACGCCCTCACATCAGCGAGAGCGTTGTTTGTGACTGACCTTATAGCGTTAAGATCAAGTCTTGAAGTTGTTGCATTACATCTGCTTTCGGTCTGCCAGTGCCAATCGGTAGCCATGTCACCGGTGGTATGTCAAACGTTGTTGAAGCATCAAAAGTGTTTATCATTGTGATCATTGGCTCAAGTGCAGTACGTAACTCTATGATGTGATACGGCCAATTTCTTATTGCAGTCTTTGTTGCAATGATTTCCTCGTTCCATGACACGGCTGCAATCCCATAATATTGACCTACCGTATTAATTGATGCACGAAGTTCCAACATATGCATCGCCTTCACGTGGGTTACGTTCGCTGTCAGCGTCTCAAACAGGGAAGGTAACACACCAAATATCCTAGTAACCGTTTGGCTTGGTGCTAGTAAATCACTGTCTAAACATCGAAACGTCACCGTATGATTCCCTATCGTTAAGACCGGTGCCTGAAATACTGTTTTCACATAATCACCAAGGTAACCACTCGTCGAAAACATCTCTGGATGATCAACGCTGTTATACCATTCCCCCGAGTCAATCTTTACTTCGACCCTCTGTGTCTGACCATCTGGTTCCATACCCGTTGTGATCATAAAACGTGGCGTGGTGTTATAGATAAAACACTGATTCATTGGACAAGTTATGACTGGACTTGCAGGTGGACTGTTTTTCCTGACCGTATTACTGACCACATAGGAAGAGACGGCATCCAATGTATCTGTAACGCTAATACGATATCTGGTTGATGTTCCTGGTGTCTGTGAAGCTTGCGCTGTATAGCTTCCATTAGTCTCACCAGATACCACAGTAGCCAAGGTTTCATAAGAGGACCATGGTGGGTTTCCCATAATCGAGGTACTGCGTTGTAGTACATAATGCTTGATTGGGCTAGTACCTGCGATTGTTCCACTCCAAGATATCGTTACCGACTGTGATTCATATAAAGTTGGAGACGCTGTGAAACTGGTCGGATGAGCCGGCAAGATGTTCTTTCGGACGCTATTGGAAGAAACCTTCCAAACGGAATAGTAAGTGCTTCCTGCAGATCCTAAGGTACGTATCTGATATCTTCGATAATCTCCTCTTATAGATGGTGGCGATACACTTAAGCTTCCATCAGTTAAAGTAGACGACACAGTAGTAAGCGCCGTCCATGCACCCCAAGTACTGTTATCACTCGAATCACTGTACTGTATCTCATACCCCGTAATTGCATTCCCTGCTCCGGCTATCGCACCACTCCAAGAAAGTGTTAGGTTTCCTTCTGCAACCGTAGCGTTTAGTGCAAAGGTTGATGGTTCTGTACAGGCAGTAATGTTGCAGTAAATGCTGTTACTGATTTTTTCTGTGGAATAAGCATTCAGTACGTCAATTGTCCAAATACCAAACTGTGTATAGGTTCCTGATATATTGGTAACGTTCGGATGATAAGTGCCACTGCTAGCACTCAAATTAAAAGTTGTTAGTTCTGTCCAACCACTCCAAGTACTGTTATCGGTTGAAGTTCGTCTGGAAATCCGGTATCCCTTAATTGCACTCGTTCCTCCCGCTGCTCCAGACCACGTTAGCGTGATTGTTTCATTACTGTGTATTTGTGGTGATGCTACCGCAGTACTTGGAGCAGTAGGAAGGGTATTCTTTCGGACAGAGTTCGTAGAAATCTTCCAAGTAGAATAATACGAGCTCCCTGCTGTACCACGCGTACGAATGCGAAACCTGCGAAAGTTCCCTCTCGTAGTCGGAGGAGCAACCGACAAACTTCCACTCGTAGCGGAGGTAGTCACAACCGTTAACGCCGTCCAGCTTCCCCAAGTGGAATTGTCAGTTGAATCACTATACTGAATTTCATAAGAGGTTATTGCATTGTTTGTACCCGCCTTTGCACCACTCCAAGACAAGGTTACATTGCCTTCTGCAAGTGTACTATTTAACGAGCAAGCAGTTGGTGCACCAGCTGCCGTCGTTCGACTTGCCCAGGTTACGTCTAGAACCACTTGGGTCAGATCATTTCTTCCCGTAAAGGAAATATAGTTCGTGGTGCTGTAACCACCATCTATAAAAAGGCAGTTGCTCCCACCACTTCCAATAGAATTAATTAAGGCAGTTGCTATATTAAAAGTTTTCTCTCCAAGTCCTGCCGATACGGTATGGTTATAACCAGAAGTCACTTTGCTAGGTCGTGAGGTTACGACATCAGAAGATGAACTTACTGGCGGGATATCCGTTTGATTTCCAGCATATAACGTCATCGTTCGGTCGCTTCCCCAAGAACCTCCCGCTACACGTGTGAGGGTAAGTGTCGCGCTGGTTGGATAATAGTCTTCATATTGATCTCGAATGGTGGTCAGATTAAAAATCATAACACCCACACATTCTCCATAAGGCTCGTAAACACCTTGTCTGATATTATCCGTAGTGGATGGAATATATTTTCCATTACGCCAAGTACAGGCATTGATTGCTTGATAAGTTGCCATGTCTCACCTCACTCATATACTGCTGTTACCAGCGAATTCACGGTTCCACAAAGAGAAGAACTCAGCCTCGTGTCGGTGATATTTCCAGTGGTTATCGACGTAGCCGCCTGTGGTACTAAAACGTCTGCAAGACATAATTCATATACCTCAGCATTACGTGTCAGTGTAGGAGCAGTCGGCGTAGCTGCCGCTGTTCCTGTGAGTATCGTAGCTATAATTCTTCGTTCAAGAAAGCTCCACCGAATAATAATTCGGTCAATTCTTGGGTAGGAGCCATTCGCTGTTGCCAGTGTCTTGTTCAGTGCCTCTGTATTTTCATAACGATAGCCATTAATCCATGCACTTCCAGTAGCAATACTAACGATCATTCCTGTCACTGGTGTTACCTGTAGATTTGTGGTATTTGCATAAAAGATACCATTCGAAACCAGACTACCGAAATAGGCTGCAAAGTCAGTGGCATCGTAAACCCTGTCACCACTGGAAGAATTAAAAAAACCGCTCCTTTCCACTTATCATCCTCTCCTTTCATCAATCATCGAGCATCACTAATTTATTAGGCTACAAACCATGTAGCATTAAACGTCAGCCATTCTGTTCCTGCAATGCTTGTTGCATAGGCGTTTGTTCCATATCTGCTACAGGAGCACACACCTGCGTTAGTTATCTGTAACAGCCAGGTATTAATTCCTGATCCCTGACATCTTACTGTAACATACCCTGACATTGGTCTATACGCGCTAGGCAAAGTGTAGAAGCTTAAGTTTGTTGCAGAATTTATGGCAGCTCCTGCAGCGGGTAGCAAAGCTCCATGAAAATGAACCATTTTCCCTACTTTTCTTAATCTTGGGCGTTGAGCAGTAGAATAAATCGTAAAACTGTTTTCCAAATCGGTATCCGATAATTCTAGATACCCTGTATCCCCACCATAAATGATGCCCGTAGTAGAGTCACCATTAACACATACTGCCCCTCCCTCAAGGTTGAGATACATTGGGGAAGCCGAACCATTATTACGGGCTTGTATTTCGTTTGCATCGAAAACCATATTCACACCGGTGGTAACGCCAATCTGCAACGGATTGTCTGTTGATGTAAGGCTGACATCACGGTTTGGCAGTTGCAGCTTATAAAAGACACCATCCTCACTATAGGTAGCCGTCTTTACCACCCCATTATCAACAGCTGATACTGTGAAGGTCTGACCGCCATATGAGAAGGTAGATGATACCGCCGGAAGATTTGCCACAAGAATTAGTGCCCCGTTTGCGGGATCAGAAATCAGATTTCCTGATTCACTGAATGCATACAAACCATTTAAATAGGCAGTTCCATAATCTGATAGCCAAATATAGATATCCCATATTGTCTTGGTGGAACTTGCTGATTTTACAATCTTAATATCCGTCGATAAAAATGGACTTTTATCCCTGGTGTAAGACTGCACAAAAGACTGAATGGACATTGTTGCAAAAGACGATGTTGAATAAACATAGCCCTCTATCATACCCGATTTTGGAGTGGTACCAGTGCCAAAGTAATCAAACTTAAAAGCAATACGGTTATAGGAACCGTTAATAACTACCCTTGCTGCATGAAAATATTTTGCCTGAGTAGGGTCGTTCCCTCCGGCAGTTGAGGTATTCACAGCCAACTTTGCGGAGCTGATCATGACACCGCCTAAAAACCTCTGTAAATCAGCCCAACTGTTTTCATCCACCAGTAATTCCGAAATTCCCGCCGGAGCACCAAGAGCCGTCCTTACCTGACTAAAATCAGATTTAATCTTCTGTGTAATCGTAAGCTCTGCTTTTCCAAATGTAACGCTGATGCTCTGTCCGTCCCGGTCATAGCTTTCTTCTATCTCCACAATGCGTGTGGTCATAGATACACCCCACTTTTTCGAGATGACCTGTACCGTCTGACCAAGATCATAATCTGTTTTATAGATTAAATTCCCATGGTTATTTACGGTAACATTAAAAGACTGCGCTGTGGCAAGTTCCGCAAGCCTTGTCTGCCCCCGATAGGTTAAAGCGTCCGTATAATCGGAAGGAAAATCTGCAGAGCGAAGATCCTTTGCATCTACAAAGGCTTCTCTACGATTTTCTCCAGTACCATCTGTGATATATGCAAAGATACGGTCTGCATCACTCTCCCCTTCCCCTCCAATTTTGGCGGTATTTGCATACCCTTCTGTGTTTTTTGTAAAGGTCTGATCAAGTAGGTTCTCATATTCCTTTGAAAATACAGCCTGAGAAGGCTCTCCTATATAAAGCGTTACCATAAGGTGTCCCGATGATGGATCAAATGCGGTTTTAATACCTACAGATGCCGCATCACAAAGTTCCTGTATTTCATCCAGAAGGTTATTATAGGAAACCTGCTTTTTCACCGGTTTACCTAAATCCGGTGACGAAAAGCTTACGTTTGCAATCTGACGATTCGTATCTGTGGGTGAAATGACATTATGGTTTATCAGCTGACCGATACAGGCTGAAAGATCACCGCTTAGGGTTTCCGTATTCCAAATAATACGCCTACCCAGTAGTACAGTGGCAAACCGCCCACTTACCGTGATGCTCTCCCTATCGGTCTGTGACAATTGCAAATATTCAATTAACCCTACTTCCTCATCATCGTTTTTCCAAATATAATATCCTTCTTGGAGTAGAACAGCATTCGCTGTAGATGCATTCGCTTTCAGTTCAAAGGAGCCACATCTAGAATAGCGTCTGGTCCACCTAAGGTACTCAAACGATTCCACAACTCCGATCAGGGCACGGTTCTGATTAAATACATAGAGTTCCATAAGCTATACCCCCAGAAACTGCGGACGATAATAAATACTGACATCCAGCAGTTCAAGATTGACTGACGCGTCATAACGAAGGTTATTGATTCCCGTTGCAAGTTGAAAGAAATCAGAATTCGTATCCAACAGATGAAAGGCATTACTCTGTGTTGTCCCGATGATGTTTATCACCCGTTTTCCTGCAAAGTGCGTATAAATGTGAAATTCATCTCCAGGACTCATGGTGGTATGGATTCTTACAAACTCATTGGTATCCATATGCAAAAGCTCTGGATTCGTAACAGTACCAAGTGCCCGAAAGATAATTTCACAGCCACAAGGTACATCACCGATGTTATCTAATGCAATAATCTGACTTGGCTGTCTTGCTCCAAACTCCATACCACTTGCTGGTATCTCTAAGGAAAACTCAAATAATGCTTCCCATGAAGCAAGCTCCTGTCTCACCTCTTCTAACAATTCAAAGAAAGGAGAGGGACAAAGTAAACTTAAGAAAAACTTCGGTATCCTCTCTCTTACCGATACAATCAAAGCCGCTTCCTCCACGATACAAGAAATCTGCCGATCACGATAACGTAAGATCCCAGACATTTTTGGACTAAAGAATTTAAGAAATTCTTTTCGTAACTCATAAGCTTTATTAGCATCCTCCGCTACAATCGTTCCCTCTAATGTGATGTTTCGCATATCCAGAGTGGAAGATACATAAAAAGCACCGTCTTGTTCCGGTGCCTTGAAGGTGTTGACAATATTTCGGATACTTCCCGTACCATCTAGTTTTTCTAAAAAATAAGGCTTCGCTTGCTTTATCGTAAGACGTTCCCCATTGGAATTAATATAGGTTATTTCCACATGAGTCCTCCTTCCTAATATGACATGGTTAACTTCTGTGATAGGTTCTTAAATTCCCTCGCCAGTTCCTTTTCCGAGAGAGCTTTTGGTGTCACAACAGAAAGATTTTGTGTGATGTTTGTACCCGTAGGTGCAATGCCCTCTTGTCTGGCTTGACTGTTGTAATTTAAATCAAGGTTTGTTGGTATCGCATTTTGCATATCTCTCGCAACATCTGCCATGGCAGCTTCAAATCCCACACCAATTCCTTCACCCATGTTACGACCAAGTCCTGCAAACAGAGTGGATGGTGAATGGATACCAAAAAAGTCTTTAATACTTGATACGACACCTCCAAAAAAGCCGGAGATTTTTTCTCGTAACCATTCTCCTGCATCCGAAATACCATTCCATAAACCGTGAATCAAATCAGTTCCTACCTGCTTAATATCTTCAAGCGAATCCGTAAAACCTTTTACAATACCTGCAATAATCTGTGGCACTGCTTTGACTATTTCCACGATAATGGTAGGTAAATTTTCAATTAGTGCTACAAAGAGTTGAACTCCGGCTAAGATAATCTTATCGATATTATCTACAATAGCACTCACCAAAGAACTGACAATTTGCGGAATGGCAGGTACAATCGTTTTAATAATCGTAGGAAGTGCCTGAATGAGAGCGATTAATAACTTGATGCCTGCATCAATGATGAGTGGAATTGACTTAATGACTGCAGTGATAATACTATTCACAATTTGTGGAATGGCTGGAACAATCGCCGCAATAATGGTAGGCAGTGCAGTCACTAGGGAAGTTAACAATTGTATTCCTGCATCAATAATCAGAGGTATTGATTCAACCAGAAATTCTACCAGTGCTGTAATAATAGCAGGCAAAGCAGAAACAAGCTGAGGAATTGCATCTAGTAGTCCTTGTGCCAAACCAAGAATCAGCTGTAAAGCTGCGTCCAGGAGCATAGGCAGGTTATCTACCAAACCTTGTACGATGGTTGTAATTGCACCTACTGCCACTGGTATAAGCTGGGGCAAAGTCTCACCGATGCCACTCACAAGAGCCGTCACTAGTTGCACCGCTGCATCAATGAGAAGAGGTAGGCTTTCAATCAAAGCACCAACGATTGTCATCACTGCGTCAACAGCAGCAGGGATAAGTTCTGGAAGTAGATTTAAAATAGTTTGCAATACCTGTGTGAACAGTTCCGTTACGGTTTCAAGTAGCATTGGCAAGAGGTCACCGACCGCTTGTAAAATTGCTCCTGTTGCTTGTGGTAGGGCTTTCACGATGTTTTCCAGCACAGGTACGATATTTTTCACTACAACCTGAAAAGCATCCACAAGATTTTCAGTCAAGTTAGTCATATCAGCATCTGCATTTCCAAGTCCTGCTGTGAAGCTACCGACTGCGGCTTGCAACAGACCAAGGGAGCCTGTGACGGTTTGTGTTGCCTCACGGGCGAAGTTTCCTGCATATTGCTCCGTGTTCTCAAAGAACATCTGCATAGCAACTTCTGCCTTTTCAGCATTGGAAGCCGTTGCCCAAGTGAAGTCCAGACCTTTGGCGAGGGCATAGGCTTCAACATTGGTTGCATTCATTGACACTCCGAGGTTATCCATCATGGTAAAGTTGCCCTTTGCAGCACCCGCTACCGAATCAAGAGCCATCTGCATATCAATACCCATAACAGACGCCATATCAGCAGCTCGTTGCATTGCTTTTTCTGTGAGTTCCAGGGATTTTTGTTGTTCGATGCCGCTACCTTGAAACAATGCACCCATTTTGTTAGCGGTGGCGAGATATTGGCTCTGAGACACACCTAGGTTTTTATAAGCCTCCTCACCAGACTTCTGAATGGAGCTAGCATACTTTCCAAATACAGCTTCACTGCCACCGAGGTTTTGCTCCAGTTCGCCAAATTGTTGAACGACATCTTTACCCAGTTTAATTGCAGCAGCACCTATGGCAACAGTAACAGCACCCATTGCCACACCGATGCCTTTAAGGACTCCACCCATCTTTTCAAACTTACCACCGGACTTCTCAGCTTCATCACCTGTTGCTTTTAGTTCATCACCAAGATCGTCAGTACCTTCAGTAGTTTCGGCAAGTTCACGCTCCATACCGTTAAGTTCAGCCTGTGCTTTGTTTAGTTGTATCTGCCAATTCTGTGTGCGGCGGTCGTTTTCGCCAAAAGAGGTAGATGCATTGTCCAGTGCAGCCTTAAGAGTTGAGATTTTCTCTTTTTGAGCATCAATTTCTTTATTTAAAACCGCATTACGAGCAGTGACAGCTTGTATGGATTTGTCGTTTTTATCAAACTGACTAGTCACGAGTGTCATCTCACTACCTAGTACCTTAAAGGATTGGTTGATTTCAGTGAGCGCTTTTTTAAACTCACGTTCACCTTCAACACCAATTTTTAATCCAAAATTATCTGGCATGCCGCCTCACCTCCTTAAAAAAGGGCATGAAAAAAGAGCAACCTTTTGATTGCCCCTAAGATACGTATTGATTCGTTTATATATCTATTTTTATTTTGCTGTTGTAAACAATTGTGACCTATTTTCTAACAACTATATATTAAATCATCTCTATAAATTAGAGTTCAAAAGAAATCTTATGCACCACAAACCGCCATGTATATTCCAACAATCCACAACAAAACTGCTACATATTTTTGGAATTTTCCCTTTTCCATTTTTTTTATAAAATGCTTTGCTACATATGTTCCTATAATCATACACAATCCCATTGTAAGCCCAATCAACAAAGCACGATAATTCATATTAGTTAGTTTGCTATAAATAATTGTTTTAAGAATATGCATAGCTGTTGCTGTAGCTGCCTCGCTAGCAATATATGCGACTGGAGCTAAATCTAGAGATAAAAAAACTGCCGCTCCAATGGGTCCACCGCTTCCGCACAATCCTGATAAACCACCAGTAACCGCACCGCCTACTAAGAGTGTTCCTTTCGATCTTGGTAAATCTCTTTTGCTTAAAATTTTAAATATAACCAAAAGAATTAACGCTAACCCAATACATCTTGTTACGATATCTTTCGGCAAAAGTGCAAATCCAAAAGCACCCAGTGCTGCTAATGGAAGCGATGTTATAGAAAATAACCCTACTGATTTCCAATCAATCTGTTTCCAGCCTGTAGTCATTCTTGCTATATTACCTATAAGCTGAGCAATGGTTAATACAGGAACAGCCATATCTGCTCCAACACATGCTGTTGCTACAGGAAGAAGAAGCAATGAACCACCAAATCCTGCCGCTCCAGATACCAACGCTGCTAAAAAGCTACCTACGAATAAAATTAGTATTTCCATTTCTACCCCTCAAAGTTCTGTTTTTCCTTCTATACAATCCATTAGACAATTTCAAATTTGTCACTATAATAAAATAAATCCTTCGATTACAATTTCCAATAAATATATAATAAATCAAGTTACGTTATTTTTCCATACATATTAACAATTTAAATTTCTTCTCTTATCCCTAATGATTTATATAGGCATATTCCACTTTTAAAAATTCATATACCATTAGGGATAATGTCATCAATCGTAATAAGTTTCTTTGGCTTTTCCATCCCAAGAAACTGTTTATGACAAGCCCATAGATCCAAAAACAAACCGATGGGCATAAGCCAGAATTCATCTATGCTCATACCCATCTGCACGGTTCCGTAATAATAAAGCCGGGTAAAGACTTCATTGTCCGTTACCCGACTTCCACGTTTTTTGTTCCAATACCTTCTTCCTCGCTCTCCACGTTACGCTTAGTACCTCGAAACATAGCTTCAGTAATCGCATTCTTATAAGCTGCCAAATCAAGTGGCGAAGTAAGTAGTTCCACCTCTTCCTCAGTCAACAAATCTTCTGGTGTATTCTTGTTCCTGAGGTTGTGAATCAGAATGGACTGATTTGCTAAAAGAGTTAAAAGCCACACAATCTCATCCAATGCCATCTCAAAGTTCTCAGATTTCATCAATTTTTCTCCGAGGTTTTCAAGCCCACCATAACGGTTTGCAATTGCTTTTGTAGCCCTCGTGGTTAATATTAGTTCAAACTCTTTGCCACCAATCTGAATCGTGGCACTTCTTTCCTGATCCATCGTATAATCCTCCTATTAAGGTGCTGGTGTGTATACCGGTTCATAAACCTGTGTATACCAACCGGTGATAACAAGTGCCGGAACTCCTGCATCCCCTTCGGTAACTTCTGCTTTCCAAGGATGTTTCCCATTACCATCTAATTTATTTCTTCGCATCACCGTTCCCTCAATGGTAGGTGTAGAAAAGGTGATGGATTCACCCTTCGTCTGTAAATTGGTTGCAGGGAGACCAAATTTCACGCGGTAAAGCCAAAAATAACGGTACTTCCCATTGGCTTTCTTAGCGCGAAAACCGACTGCGACTGGTGCTCCCGTACTCTCACTTGCAGATATTAGTACACCGTTATCATCTTCTGTTGCTCCGGTTAAATCCGAAGCTACTGACGTACCAATATCGTCAATGCCTAGAGAAAGTGTTCCATTGTTAAAATCCTTTACTACTTCAGCAGCACCATCATCTGCATATAGAATTGCTTCTACTAGTTCCACAGATAACTCAGCACTTATCGCTTTGGCTAATACTTTGGGAGTGCCATACGTTTCTTCTCCTAATGTATCTTCTGTAATTGATGCATAGTATAATTTATCAAGACCAATTGTTGCCATTTACTATTCCTCCAATCCGTAATATTTTTCTACATCTATCGCAACATGGTGATACCCCGTATCATTTTCGTACCCAAGGTAGCGACGGTCTGTCAACGTGAAGTCTAATTCAAGCAGATCACCCACAATTTGTGCAATGATTTGTTGATAGTTTTCTTTGGAAAATAAGGAGATACGTACTTCCTGAACATCATAATTAGGGCGGTTATCCGCAAAGTATCCAAAGGTATTTGCAATTGGTGTAATTACAACATAGACATCAGGCGCTGTATCACTAAATACCCCCGTTTCCACGGGAATTGGTAGATTATCAAAATAACTAATAAGCTCTGTCAGAATACTCATATCTTCCCTATCTCCTCCTCGAGTTTTGATACGATTGCGGCTACACAGGCACGCCGGGAAGCAGATTTTGCTGGTGCTAGGAATGGTTTTGCTGGCTGACCATGTTTCCCATATTCGATAATACTTGCTATTTTAGCATTGGAAACTCCATTGGAACGTGGCTCTGCAAAACCTACCTTCACATTATGGTTGCCGTTCTTATCAATCATTGCTTTTGATAGTCCAAGTGATCTTTGAAGCTCTCCTGTGGCTTTTGAAGGATATTTTGTGTCACTACCAATGACAGAACGAAGATTATCCTTAACCTTATTTAGCACCACTTCTCCTCCTACCTCTAGCGCCTTTGGAAGTATCTCATCTGTTTGATTACCTAGTTGAGATACCTTTTGCAAAAAATCTTCCGGTAGTTTTGCTTGCAACTTAGCCATTCTTATCACCTCACGGAAGGTTCCAACTTCTCTGTAAGAACCTCGCTATACATTTTTCTGCCACGGACATCTTCTGCACTTAGGATACGAAATCTCTCTCCCATACAGACAATGGTCATTTTCGTGGTTACTATTAAACTGGGAATCCTACGAAATCGAAACAGAGCACTCGCATTTTGAAATACTGATTGGTTAGCCCATCGCTCGCTCCCATGACGCTCCTCTCGGTATGCCCGAACGGATGCCAATACCGTATCCGTCTGTGTCGCAAACCCCTCACTGTCTTTTTGGATAACGGTCTGAACAATATCAATTGGTGTATTCATCTTTCCATAGCTCATATTACACACTCCATACTCGGTCAAGTCGTAAAAGAAGATTTACTGTGTTCCACACCTGTTGTCCTGCTTGCACATTATCGGCAAAAAAGCCTGCTGTCGAGCCATCTCTACTTTCGTAGAAATGACCAGACAGCATAATAATTGCTTGCTCAGTGGTAGGTGGCATGGTATGCGTTTCATACCAACCGACTGGAATGTGCTGATAGCTTTCTGCATAGGATATGGCAGCTGTAATGTACTGAATAAGAAGACCATCGTCCTCATCATGTGACAGGATCAGATTTGCTTTGGCTTTTGGAAGAAGATTATCTGCAATTGCCATACCACCGCCTCCTTTACTCGCTATTCATCTGCCATTAGCCCTGATGCTTTTAACTTCGCAAGCAGTGCATTAAAGTCAGTCACCAATCCCTCAATTGTTGTGGCTACACTATCAGCTTGGTATGCTGCAGTAGGAAGTCCAGTAACGGTTGCTCCCGGTAAAACTTCCAACGCGCCACCGATTACCCACTTTTCTGCGCCTTGTTGCATATAATTCTTTGAATTATAACTCATAAATCAAACCTCCTTATGCGTGTTGCTGGAGAACCTTGATAGCTTCCGGCAGAATCAGCTTGCCATCTACACGCTGAGTAGCAACAAAACCTACCTGCCCAGTTGCGGCATAAAGTTCGTTCAGACGCTTAAACATACGACCTTGACGGTCAGCAACCCAGTAATAACTGAAATCACCAAATGCAATTGTCTTAGCAGTTGTGGCAATTGCGGGTACATATGCCGAAGTATACAGAGGGCGGTTCAAAATAGTATCAGGAGTACCTGCCTGTAAGGAAGGCTGCCATAAATACTGACCTTGACCATCTTTCAGCTTACGGATTGCTTTTACCGTAGCGTCGTTCATAATGAATGCAGACTTATTACGATAAGGTGCTTTTAACGAGTAGAACAGATCTAGCAACTCATCAATGGTAATGGCAGTTGCACTTGCTGTAGTTACTCCAACTTGAGCACCGCCTGTTGCAGCAAGTATTCCAGTTGGTTTGCCTGTACCATCACCTATAAAGAAAGCTTCCTCTTCTTTATTACCGATTCGTCTAGCAAATTCTCTAGAAATATAAGCTTCAATGTTGAACACGCTGTCATTTAAAAGCTCCTCGGAAACCTTAATCAAAGTTCCAAGCTTGTAAGCACCGATGGAAGCTTGACCGAAGCTGTCATCACTTTCTGGAATCGCACCTTCTTCATCAACCCAAGATGCAGTACCCTTCGACGCAACAACTGGGATTTTCCTATCACCAGAAGAAGTCGTTATAACTTTTGCAAGCCTTCTAAAGATATTTTCTTCCTCAAGTGCTTCTACCAACGTCCGTTCAAATTCGTCGGGAACAAGGTATCCACCTTCGGTATCAGTTCCAACCTGCAGTGCATTTTTCACAACCGGATCAAGTCCTTCCCCACCACGGGTACGCATAGCATTCCAGAATGCCTTTTTATACTCGGCAGATGCTCGACCAGTCTTTTCTTCCATACCTTTGTAAGGTGTATTGGTAATAGGGTTACTTGTTGCTTTCGAGAGTTCCAGGTCAATCGATGCCTGACGTTCCAATCGCTCAATCTCTTTACCAAGTGCTACAACATCAGCCTCCATCTTGTCATAGGTAGCGGTGTCCTCAACGGATAAAAGACCATCGCCTCCACGTTTGGTATCAAGAAATGCCTTTGCTACGTCCCATGCTTTTGCACGTTTCTCGCGCAGTTCTAAAATTTTACTCATTGCAATATCCTCCTTCAAATTAGTGGGTAATTAAAGAAAGTCGCTTATCAAGCGACTCAATTGGGGTGCCTATTTTCGGTTTAGATTGTTTCGGCAGCTTTTTGATAATGGAGTTCGTTACTGCCATGCGTGAGAAGATAAGGCTGTCAGTGCTAGTCTTTTCTCCTTCGGTAAACATAACCTTATCAGCGAAGCCAAGTTCAATGGCTTTATTCGCATTCATCCACGTCTCCGCATCCATTAGATGTGATAGTTTAGTTCGAGAAAGACCCGACTTCAACTCATACGCATTAATAATACTTTCCTTGACCTCATCTAGTAGAGCCTTTGCACGCAGCATTTCCTCACTATCGCCTATCGCAATAGTTGATGGGTTATGGATCATAAGCATGGAAACCGGGGACATATATACATCTCCACCTGCCATTGCTATAACAGAAGCCGCACTTGCTGCAAGCCCATCGATTTTTACAGTGACTCTTCCGTTATACTCCATGAGCATGTTGTAAATCTGAGCTGCTGCAAATACATCACCACCAGGAGAATTAATCCACACCGTGATATTACCGGTGCCAGCCAGCAATTCATCTTTGAACATCTTAGGTGTTACTTCATCACCCCACCATGTTTCATCAGATATTACCCCATTGAGATATAGAGTGCGTTCTTCATCAGAATTTCGCACCCAGTTCCAGAACTTCTTCATTTGCTGACCTCCTTTACTTGATTTTTGGCAAACGCTCCTGCGTCAGCCAGTTTTGTCATATTGCCATTGACCAGATACAAATCTCCACCTTCCTCAGTAGTGATGCGGTTCATATCCTCCAGCTCCCGGATATCATTAGCTGACATCCAACCGTTCTGCCGCCCGACGGCATAGCCATTCATACGACTTTGGTAATCACCTCTAAGAAGACCATCCACATTGAACTTGATAAACAGTGATGATTTCTCGGAAGGTAAAATTAGCGACTGCTGAAGGCTCTGCTCCCAACGTACCACCCATGGATCAAGGGTATATTTTACGAATTCCAACGATTGCTGCTCTATGTTAGAGAAACTTGACTTCTCTAAGTCACCCACCATATGAGGTGGTACGCGGAATATTCTTGCAATCTCATTAATTTGAAACTTCCGTGTTTCAAGAAACTGTGCCTGCTCTGGTGGAATTCCAATTGCTTGAAACTTCATGCCTTCTTCCAATACGGCAACTTTATGAGCATTGCCGCTGCCTTGATAAGCACTATTCCAACTCTCCTTAACTCTTTGAACATCTTTAATTACCCCAGGGTGTTCCAGTACACCACCAGGATTAGCACCATTGGCGAAAAAGGATGCACCGTACTCCTCAGTTGCTAGTGACATACCGATTGAATTTTTCGCCATGGCAATAGGACTGTAACCAACCAGTCCATCAAAACCAAGACCAGGGATATGGAGTACCTCATCTTTGCGAAGTGTGACATAACCACCTTTAGGGTTCAGTACACTTTCGTCAGCATCACGATAATATTTGTAAACTAACTCTCCATTTGGTGCTCGATTAACTTCCATCTTGCATGGCAGTAGAGGATAAAGTGCAATAACCTGCCCTCGACCGTTTCGCAAAATCTGTGCATAAGCATTTCCCCATAATAAAAGATGACTCATCAGTGTTTCTCGAAACACAAATGAAGTCATCTCTGGGTTTGGCTCATTATGAAGAAGATAATACAAAGGATGCTGAGGAATACGTTCCTTGCTGCCATCCAATCGGTATTGGTAAACATGTAGTGGCAAACCTGCTATAGCTTCAGCCAGTATCCTTACACAAGCATACACTGCCGTGGTTTGCATCGCGGTGTGCTCATTAACATTTTTGCCACTGGTTGTGCTACCGAAAAGGAATGACCCTCCACCACCGATACGATTTTGTGGTTTGTCCCTTGAGCGAAATATCGATGAAAATATACTCATAAAATTAGTAACCCCCTTTCGTTGTACACAGAAGCCCCTGCCTCATTTCCACAACGGATTGCCCTATCAAGCGCCATTATCGTTGCTACTGCTCCATCTATCTTTTCCGTAGATTTTTCTTTATCCGCTTTAATGTTACCAGCAGGGTCAGTTCTAATGAAGATGTTATCCATCATCCACCTAAGAACCGGGTGACCTCCATGAGCAATTTTCTGCTCGAGTGTCAATTTCATAAGTTCCTTTGTTGGCGGACTCATGTCTTTAAATCCCTGTCCAAAAGGAACTACCGTAAAACCCATACCTTCAAGGTTCTGTACCATCTGAACAGCACCCCAACGGTCAAAAGCAATTTCACGGATATTAAATTTCTCACCTAGCTTTTCAATAAATGTTTCAATAAAGCCATAATGAACTACATTTCCTTCTGTCGTTTGCAGAAAGTCCTGCTTTTTCCATACATCATAAGGAACATGGTCACGCTTTACACGAAGGTCGATGGTTTCTTCTGGTATCCAAAAATAAGGCAGGATACTAAATTTATCATTCTCGTCTATTGGCGGGAATACTAACACAAAGGCTGTAATGTCCGTTGTACTGGAAAGGTCAAGTCCACCATAGCAAATTCGCCCTTCTAGTTCTTCTTCAGATACTTTAAAAGAACAGGCATCCCATTTCATCATTGGCATCCAACGGATGGCTTGCTTTACCCATTGATTAAGACGAAGCTGTCGGAAACTGTTCTCCTCTGCAGGGTTTTGTTTTGCGGACTCACAAGCCGCCTTAACTTTATCAAGTCCCACTGTAATTCCAAGAGACGGATTTGCTTTCTTCCACACCTTAGGGTCCGTCCAATCCTCTTCCTCTTTTGCTCCATAAATCACGGGGTAAAAGGTTGGATCCCTTTTTCGCCCTTCCAAAATATCAACTGCCTTCTGGTGGGTCTCATAGCAGATGCTCTGGGTATCGGTTCCTGCTGTGGTGATCAGAAAATATAGTGGTTGCATTCTTGCATCCCCAGAGCCCTTTGTCATAACATCAAACAGCTTTCGGTTAGGTTGTGTATGGAGCTCATCGAATACTACTCCGTGTATGTTAAAGCCATGTTTGGAGTAAGCTTCTGCAGAAAGAACTTGGTAGAAGCTGTTGGTAGGAAGATATACCAGACGCTTAGTGGAAGCTAAAAGCTTCACTCTTCTTGACAATGCTGGACACATCCGCACCATATCAGCTGCCACCTCAAATACAATTGATGCCTGCTGACGGTCTGCAGCACACCCATATACCTCGGCTCGCTCCTCTCCGTCACCACAGGTAAGCAGAAGGGCGATGGCTGCGGCAAGCTCACTTTTTCCCATCTTCTTTGGGATTTCTACATAGGCTGTATTAAACTGACGGAATCCATTCGGTTTGAGTACGCCAAACAAATCTCGGATTATCTGCTCCTGCCAGTCGATGAGTTCAAATGATGTCCCTGCCCAGGACCCTTTGGTATGGGAAAGAGCTTCTATAAAAGACACGGCATAGTCAGCTGACGCTTTATCATAATACGAGTCTTTACTCATAAAGGCAGTTGTTTTGTACTTTTTTAATTTCCGCAAAAGCACCACCTCCTAAGGTAAAACGAGCAAAAGCAAAGAACCTATACGGAAACTCTTTGCTTTTGCTCATTTTTGTTTACAGTAATTTTATTTTTCGGTTGCCTTTCCGGTTAAGATAAAGTGGCTATAATCTTCCCTGTGATCTAATAAGTACACCACGAGTTCATAAAAATCAAGTTCATTGGCAATGGACTGTACTCTTTCTATATCAAACATATTGGTAATCCCACTATTTCGTATGGTAAGGATTTGCTCCTTTAACTTTTCATTCACACAACTCCTCCTCTGATTCCACCGAATCCTTTGTTGCCTGTCGCAGAATATTCACATCAAAGCCCGCATCCTTATATCCTTCCAAGATAGTAGTATAGTAGTAGCTGCTTGGCTGTCCCAACGGTCTTCCATCATTCATGATATAAACAAAAGCTTTGATGCTCTTTCCA
Organism: Anaerocolumna sp. MB42-C2; assembly: GCF_030913705.1. Lineage (GTDB taxonomy): Bacteria > Bacillota > Clostridia > Lachnospirales > Lachnospiraceae > Anaerocolumna. The sequence continues at coordinate 6,253,691 of NZ_CP133190.1, read as the reverse complement.
TTCAGTTTTATCTGAACCTTTTCCTTACGGTAAAGGAATGGCCAGCCTTCATAACGGTCAAGAGAAGCTTCATCTGTAGGGGTAACTTCCCATGCTAACACAGGAACACTGCCACCTTTAAAAGGCTCTACCGTTGCCACCGCTCCTGCGTGTGCGCCTCGAAACAAGAGCGTATAGTCCTTCAATTCACTTACCCCAACAGCTCTTGCTGTGGGGCATCGGTATGCCATTTGCTCTAAATTCAAATTCGATCCGTAGGCGATATATAGTTTAACATTTTTATTCATTCTCGTTTTCCTCCATCAATCTTTCGTTCTTTCAGGCAGCCCGAAATCGCCACGCCGCCGATCCGTCCAAATGGGCTGTCAGGTGCTCTCTGCAGTTGGCAAATTCCTCACCAATGAATCCGATGCGGTTTAGATAGGTTCGCATTGCAAACTTTTCATTCTCCGTTTGCGGTTTCCTTGCCGATGCACTTCTCTGTGTCAGTGCCTGATTGTTTAAGGCAAGAGCAAGAACAATGTAACTTCGAATCTTGCCTGCATGTAACTCTGAATTAAATCCTCTGAGCTCTACTGTGTGGTTTCCAGTAAAGAAGCTATGCAGGTTCAGGAAATGGTATCTGCTCTGGTGATAGTGTTGACTGCATATTTCGCTGTATCCTTCATACCAGATTTCCTCAATTGCTCGCATCGTCTTAGGTTTCTTTTGGTTCATCTTCTCTACCAAAAGGCTATCCATTTTTTTGCAGTAACCCATTCTCGCTGGTGCTATCTGTAGTGCCTTGTAAAAAAGGTCGTTCTTGCTTGCAATGATGTTTATAAAGTTACGGATACTTCTTGGCGTGTGGTTTGAACCGTCAAGGTGGATGTGGATACCGCAGGAGGAGTTAGCAAAAGCACCTACTTGCCGAAGCTTTCTAACCAGTTCCTGCAAGGTTTCAATGTCTTCTTTGTAAGTCAATATTGGGCTAACTAACTCTACGCTGTAATCCTTACCTGTGCTTACTTTGGTACCACCCTGTTTCTTCTGGCATGAAATGCTTCCGTCATACATAAGCTTCCATACCCTACCGTCTGGAGCTGTTACCTTCTTGGTGTCGTAATAGTCGCCCATCTCAGTTACCGTGCCATTCAAGAATTCTGCTGCTACCCTCGAAGCATCCTTTCTCGTAATTCCTGTAAATTCAATTTCAATTCCAAATCTGTTTGTAAACACTGTAGTTTTCCTCCTTAAGTAATGTACTTTTTGCGATGCTGTTGTTCTTCGCATGTACATATATCACTCTAAAAGAGGTAATTATCAAGCGATATTAGGGGAATAAAAGACACAAACATAATGAAAATATAGTCTTAATATGTGTGTACATTTATAGCTTTCTAATGATATCCTCTCCATACACCACCCCAAGAGATGAGCCACAGTCCCAGTTGCAAAAAATCGTTCCAATATCATCAACCGTACGAACAGTACCAAGATCCCCTGGTTTTAGCTTTGCATAAGGGTCATTCATGTGTACCAATTCAACACGAGTTCCAACGGGGTATTCTCTGCGAAGTTGTTCTACAGTTTCCTTTGATGGGTATCTATTCATCTTCACTTACCTCCGTCTGTGGCTTTCCATTTTTGAAAGCACTGTTGCCTATAAGGTTTTTCAGTAGAATTTTTCGAGCGGCTTTAAATTCGTTGCCCACAAATCCAAGGCGAATAAGAAATACACGAAAAGCAAACTTCTCATTATCCACGGGCTTCTCCTTTGCTGTCACTCTGGAATGTTCCTTCGCCACTTTACATAAGGCACTGACAAAGTGGGAATACGCATTCAACTCATCGCTTGTTGCTTCTGCAAAAAACCAAGGAAACTTAATTGTGGTTTCTGTTTTTTCGATTTGGAGTTCATCAGCACCAATAGCTTTCTTGATAAGTTCTGACTTGCTTGCAATCATCCGCTCTAGGTTTATAAGAGAATGTTCATTAAACCCTTCCATTGGCATTTCAATCGTAAGCCTTCCGGGAACATCATTCGGAGAAGGACCATCGTAATAATAGTCACAGTCATAATTCCTCTGCGGTACCAACTCCGGTATGTAAAGTTCTACCGGCTCCTCCATAAGTTCTTCAAGAATAAATGCCCTTCCACTTTCAGGATCAACAAACCCTCTCTCTGCAAGAGCATCTAACAGCTCCTGCGTAAGTTCCCCAGAAAGCTCTCCGTACTTGCCAATGGTAAAATCACCAACCGCATAGTTAAAGGTTGGTGCACCTTTGTAATCTAACGGTTTATTCATTATCTCACTGACCGCTATGGCCAGTTCCTTTCGGTTCGTGCTTCTTATGTTGTAATGAGCTATCATTTTATTTTCCTACCTTTCATTTTGGTAGTAACATATATCACTCTAAAGCTGTAATATAGCAAGTGATTTATTTTATAAGAAAGAGATTACAATTCTCTTTCTGCTACTTTTACAACCCCATACATTACAAAGCAGACACAGGGAAGAGCAATTCCATTGCCCCACATTTTATATTCTGCTGAATCGGACCGTGGATTTTGAAGCCATTTGATTATCTGTTTTCTAGTCTTTGCTTTCGTGGAAGTACCACAGATGCGACGATGTGTTTCAAATACATCTGACCACCAGACAATTTCCTCTTCCGTAGGTTCTGGTGTTTCAAGTCCTTCACACCACCAATCGGGGAATCCCTGTAGTCTAGCACATTCTAGGGGAGTAAGTCTTCTCACGATATATCTTGACTTCTCTGGTTTAGCTACCGCGCCTGGACCTCTTGAAACAAGTGTCTGTGCTTGTTCCTTCTCCACGGAAGGTTTATAAAGTGCATTGCTTCCCTGGTTAAAAGCCGCACGGTCAATTCCGTAAGAAACGAGCTGAGCACTTTTGTAATCCCTATTAAGCAAAGTTGATGCTATGTTCTCACTGTATGTTGTATGGAATGGGACATCGGGCATAGAATAGACCACAGCATGGCGGTCAGCGGTGTTTAAAGTGAAAGAAATATCCTCATTGATACCAAGTCCATTACCACCGCTCTTTTCCGAACGGTCGATGATATTTCCTGCTATACTCATTGGCTTTGGTACAAAAACCGACTGATCATTGACTGTTGATAGTGTTGCAGATTTATTTTCTTGAAGCAGCGCTCCTTTGCCACCGCCCTCACAGCCAGAACGAATCTTTAATGTTAATGGAACGTTGTTGCCTCCTGTTCCCATTCGAGAAGTAAGGGTCTGTACTTTACCGCTTTTATCTATCTTTATCCTACTATCTGCCGGATGGTTTTCTACCATCACTGCCTGCTGATTATCGCCCATACAGGCACGGTGTGTGGCAGTTAAATCTTTCGTAACTGACATAAATGAACCGCCTTGATCATTTAACACACAGATTGGCTCTCCAATGCTTCCCTTAGAACTTCCGGCAGCTGCTTGCCCCTCGCCAAAGCTCGGCGTAAAATCCCTTGACAAGCCTTGGGGCTCAAAGAGAATCTCTCCGGCACACTCACTTCCAAAATCTGCGACAAGGTAGATTCTTTTGCGCCGTTGGGCGACTCCGAAATATTGCGCATCGATAGTTCGGTAAGCCAAGCTCCATCCGCTACCCACATAAATGTCGGCATAAGGCCATCCCTTTTTGTTAGGCGAAGGCACCTCGGCATTCGGCTCTGCAATCTGCACGATTGCATCGAGGACTTCTTTGAAATCTTCTCCTTTGTTTGATGAGAACGCGCCTGGCACGTTTTCCCACAATATAAATCTTGGATAGTTGCCATCGGTAGCACACCTCATTTCCTTTACTATTCTGATTGCCTCATAAAAAAGGACGGATTGTTTTCCGTCCAATCCGTTTCGTTTTCCTGCGATACTCATATCAGTGCAGGGCGAACCAAAAGATATAATATCAACAGGCTCAATCTTGGAACCATCAATGATTGTAATATCTCCAAGATGCTTCATTTGTGGTATCCGCTTTGTCGTAACCCTTATGGGGAATGGTTCAATTTCTGACGCAGCAACAGGTCGAATCCCACACAGTATTGCTGCAAGAGGGAAACCACCACTACCATCAAACAAAGAGAGGATGGTAAGCTGTCTATTCATGAACCGGCACCTCCACATCATCAAAGTGTACTTTATCGCCACTCCGAATGAGATATACATTTTCCGTGCTACCAACCTGTTCAATATACCGTCTTACAATTACATCACAAAACTTCTCATCCAACTCAGTTATGTAACAGTGTCTTCCTGTCTGTTCACAGGCGATAAGTGTAGAACCGCTACCCCCAAAAGGATCAAGAACAATACAGCCGGTCATACTGGAATTTATAATCGGATACGCCAATAGCGGTACCGGCTTCATGGTAGGATGGTCTGTGTTCTTCTTTGGTTTATCAAATTCCCATATAGTTGACTGCTTTCGGTCTGAGTACCAGGCGTGCTTTCCTACCTTCTTCCAACCAAAGAGCACCGGTTCATGTTGCCACTGATATGGGGAACGCCCCAGAACCAGCGACTGCTTCTTCCAGATGCAGGTACCGGAAAGATAGAACCCTGCATTAAAGAATGCCCTGCGGAAATTCAATCCTTCCGTATCTGCATGGAACACATAAATAGACGCATCCTTTGCCATCACCTTTTCGGTGAGGGTGAATGCGTCCAAAAGGAACTGATAGAATTTTTCGTCAGCCATATTATCATTTTTAATCTTACCTGCCGTTCCTTCGTAGTTAACATTATAAGGTGGATCCGTTACTACAAGGTTTGCCAAGTTTCCATCCATGAGCAAATCATAGGTTTCCTGTTTCGTACTATCACCACAGACAAGCCGGTGTTTACCCAAAATCCATAGATCACCGAACTTCGTTACCGCAGGCTTTTGAAGTTCACTGTCAACATCAAAATCATCATCCTTAACTTCGTCACCAGAACCCAACAGTTTATTTAGTTCAGCATTATCGAATCCTAAGAGTGAAACATCAAAGTCAGATGCTTGTAAATCTGAAATTTCTACTGAGAGCATTTCCTCATCCCAGCCGGCATTCATCGCAAGGCGGTTATCAGCAAGAATATAAGCTCTCTTCTGTGCCTCGCTCAGATGCTCTGCAAACACGCAGGGTACTTCGGTTACCCCTTCTTCCTTAGCAGCAAGTATTCGTCCATGCCCTGCAATTATATTTAAATCCTTATCCACGATGACAGGATTTACAAATCCGAATTCACGTAGTGAAGCTCGAAGTTGTAGTATCTGCTCCTTACTATGTGTGCGAGCATTTCTAGCATACGGCACCAGTCGGTCTATGTTTACTTTTTCAAAGCGTTCTGTTGAATTCATAGGTTATACCGTCCTTTCCTGCCCGACAGCAGAGACTCCATAATATCATCTTGCGGATTCCCGGTAAAAGCTGTGGTGCAATTCTGTTTTACTATATCAAATATCTCATACCAGATTAGATTCGCTTGTTTTTGAAACGACTGACTCATCTGCACAAAGGGACTTGCAATGGCACCACCTGTGGTTGGGTGTTTTCCCAGCAAACCATAAATACTAATTGCTTCCTCACATTGGATATACCGAGTGAATGCCTGGGCATAGGCTTCAATGAGCCTTGGGTTAACGAATTTCTCACACCCACGTTCTCTCAGCCACTTCCAGGTTTCCTTAAACAGAGCATCGGCACCCAGCGGTCTTCCGTCCTTCTGCCTTGCACTTAGGTATTCGCTTGGTTCTGGCATATCCTCACCAAACAAATCCGCCTCAACCTCTAACTCATCTGCCTCTAATATTGACTCAGGATGTAAGTCCGGAGCTTCTAAAACCTTTGCTGCCTTTCCTAAGTTAATTTTATCAGCAAGAGGTTTCGGTTTATCGCCGGCACGAACCCGACGTCCTCCTCTATTTGTACCGTCTTTTGCCACGCTCCATCATCTCCTTTGCACGGCACGGGTCAATCCCCCGTTTGAACCGTAATTTTTGTGCGTGTGACTCCACGCCGCTGTCCGTCTTAAAAGGTTCTAGGGATTTGACCTCCCCCATCGGTCACCACTCTCGGCAGTGATTCGAGAGTGGCAAGATTTACAAAGAGCCATAAGATTGCTCTTCTCGTTTCCTCCTCCTTTTGAGAGAGGACGTATGTGGTGTACCTCTTCGGCAGGAGTGATCTTACCTTGCTTCTCACACTCCTCACAGAGAGGATGCAACTTGATGTAGCGGTCACGGATACGCTTCCAAGCACGACCATATCGTTTGTTGGATGCAGGGTCACGTTCGTACTGGTTGTATTGTTTGTTCATTACTTTTTGATGCTCGTCACAGTATTGCTCGCGTACAGCAAGCCGACCGCAACCTGGGTAAGCACAGGGATGTTTTGGTTTATAGGGCATTGGTTCACCTCGCTTTTAGGTATAACAAAAGCCCTTGTAGGCTGTTCCCCCACAAAGGCTTAATTTGATTATACTTTCACTAATGACATTATATCATTAGTGCTATGTCTCCTCAAGTGAACTAACATGAACTCGACTGAACTCTTTTTCTTCTAGAAAGTACTGCTTTAATAGCAGGTATTAATTTCGTAATGTTGAGATTAACATTGTCAGTGGGTATGTGAATGACTTCATAGCCATTCCCAAGTTTATTAGCTATTATCTCATCACGCAGCATTTGACTAGATAGTCTGTCCTTGCGGTGGAAAGGTGCGCCGTCAATCTCTAATGCCACTTTCAACTGCGGAATTACAAAGTCCACACGAAAATCAAAAACCTGTACTTGATGATAAGCCACAAGACCTCTCCTTAACAACTCAAGCGCAACCATAATTTCTTCGGTACTTTGGTAATACATCGGCTTATCAAAACTATACTGAACTTTTATAATTGCATTTTCATAATGTCTAATATCTGTGACTTTAGATATACGTTTTATTGCTTTCTTCAGCTTTTCTTCTTTTGTATCAATTGATGAAGTACACTTTTTTTGATAATTCAATTTTACCAACACTTCACGACATTCATCGCAGGTATATTCTGTACCGTGAATATAATTCCAACTAGGAACAGGAGCATTGCAGATTCGGCAAGGAGGGTAATACCAATTAAATCCGCTTTTATCTTTTTCTATAGGAATATCATCTTTTAGCGCATCTTTATAGCTCACGTGCGGACACCTCCTTCTTTCAGCTTTCTATCAATTTCCTCAAGAGCACGACCGTGAAGTTTATATATCCACCGAGTAGAGTAGAACATACTCACTGCAATGTCATCCCAAGAGCGGTGATCAAAATATCGCTTAATAAGAACAGCCTGGCAATCACAGTTCTCAATACTCCTAATTAGTTCCAAAATGAATACTTTCTTTTCCTGCAATAGATACTCATCCTTACGTATTTCGGCTTCCAAATCCAATGCCTTACACACAGCATCTGCCATAGGCGAAATCGATCCACTCGGATTCTTTGGCATCCCACTCAAATTTGGTGCTCCAATACTGTATGCCAATGTTTTCAGGGCATCCACATGTTGCTTTTTTGTACTAATCAATGACTCCATTCGTGAAATCTGCCTAAAATACTCTTTTGCGTTCATAGATTACCTCCGAATAAGAATTTTTTTCCCTCGGATTTACTCAGATTGTCTCAGATTGGCCTTTACTGCATCAATTAATGCGGATTGTGTATGATCCTTTTTTGACAGTGCTCTCAAAATGTTTTCATCAATGGTTCCTTTGGCAACAATGTGTTGCACCACAACGGTATTTGCCTTCTGGCCTTGTCTCCACAATCTTGCGATGGTCTGCTGATATAATTCCAAGGACCAGGTCATACCAAACCAAACAAGGGACGAACCACCACTTTGAAGGTTAAGACCATGACCAGCACTCGCAGGGTGAATTAGTGCCACAGGAAGTTCTCCTGCATTCCACTTTCGTATACTGGCATCTGTGTCTAGCTTAGTAAACTTTACTTTTACTTTGTTCAGTCTCTCCGTAATTCGCTCTAAATCATGTCGAAACCAGTACGCTACTAAAATTGGTTTACCATTCGCTGCTTCAATCATATCCTCCAAGGCATCCAGTTTCTTGCTATGAATTAATATGATTTCACCTTTATCAGAATACACTGCACCATTGGCCATCTGACACAGTTTTCCTGAAAGTGCTGCTGCATTTGCTGCTGTAATATCATCTTGATTATGAAAAGGGATCATTAACTCCCGCTTCATTTCATCATATAAATCCTGTTCTTCTGGTTCCAAATACACTTCATAATTGCTAGTCACTAGTTCCGGCATCTTTATGTGATCTGTGGATTTCATGGAAATCGTGATATCCGATATCTTGTTATAAATCTGTTGTTCTGCTCCAGGCAATGGCTTATAGGAAAAAATAATCTGGCCATTCATTTTATCTGGCTTGAAGTATGCACTTCGGTACTGACCAATAAATCTTCCCAGGCGCTCTCCCCTATCCAACAGTTTGAATTCTGCAAATAAATCCATCAAACCGTTACTGGATGGAGTACCGGTAAGTCCTACAATTCTTCTAACCTTTGGTCTTACTTTCATTAAGGCTCGGAAGCGTTTTGCTTGGTGATTCTTAAAAGATGACAACTCATCAATGACAACCATATCAAAATCAAAAGGTACACCGCTTGACTCAATCAGCCATGGTAGATTTTCACGGTTGATGATGTAAATATCTGCTTTGGATTTCAATGCTGCCAAGCGTTCCGATTCTGTCCCAATGGCAACACTGTATTTTAAATCCTGCAAGTGTTCCCACTTCGCAAGTTCCATTGGCCATGAATACAAACCAACTCGAATCGGACAAATCACCAATACCTTATGGATTTCGAAGCTATCAAATAATAAATCATTGACGGCGGTTAATGTTATCACTGTTTTGTCAACCGAGGCCCATACTCAAAAGCAATGCGGTAATATCATGCTCTTTTACATAACCAATGGAATATTTCTGATAATTGTGTGGTATGAACTTCATTGGGCATCACCTCCGATCTTTCTTAAAATAGCATCTATTTGCGTTTCCTCATCAAGCACATACACCTGAAACCCTAACTCGCGTAACATTCTGTGCCTTGCAAGCTGCAGTGGTCTTGGTTTACCTCCCAATGCTTTTATCTCTACGAATCCAATCTTCTCATTTGGCAGAAGTACGATGCGGTCTGGCATACCATCGAAACCAGGACTAATGAATTTAGGTGCGATACCTCCCATACGTTTTACTGTTTTCACTAGTTTTTGTTCAATTAATTTCTCTCTCATTTCTACCTCCTAGCTGACACAAGAAACACAAGTTCACAACCTATTCCCTATATTTCCTACGCGCGTGTGCGCTCACAAGCTTTTACTTACTGGTTATTAAAAAAGTATTTTGAATATAAGGGAAAAACTTGTGTTGTGTTGTGTTGTGTCTGATGTTGTATAAATAAAGTTGACACCCTATTCTCAAGAATTTTGATATATAATTAAAAGAGAATAGGAGTGAAAATATTATGGCAACAAATCGTGATCAAAAATCTTATGACAACGAGTATAAAGCTCAGGCTGTAAAACTTGCCCAGGAAATCGGTGGGCATAAAGCGGCTAACGAATTAGGAATTCCAAAGGGTACTATGTACACTTGGATAAAAGCCTACAAAGAAGGGCGCCTCAGTGCAAACCAAGCAGTTCATACACCGAATAATGCACTGACCCTTAACGAAGAACTCATTGAACTCAGAAAACACGTTAAAGAGCAGGATAAAGAAATTCGCCGTTTAAAGGAAGAAAACGAATTTCTTGAAGAAGCAAGCGCTTTTTTCGCAGCCAGCCGTCGGAAGTCAGCAAAAAACAGAGATTAATGTTTATTGCAATCAAAACCGAAGACGGCGTGGTTAAGGGCAAAATTTCTTTTTATTGCAGAATGCTTAGAGTTTCCAGACAGGCATTCAACAATTACCTGAAAACAAAAGATTCTCCTTGGAAATATCAACCTTTGGCAGATGCTATGCTGGATATCTGCAAGGAAGATGAATGTAATGACACTTATGGAAGAATCCGCATGTATCAGGCATTACAGCTTAAACAGCCAGACGGTGTTCCTATTCCCAGCGAGAGAACGGTTTATCGTTTGATGGAAGAAATAGGTCTTAATCATAAATCCAAACGCAAGCCTAACGGTATTACAAAAGCTAATAAAGAAGCCCGAAAATCAGATGATTTAATTAAGCGTGACTTCACAGCAGAAAACCCGCTCGAAAAATGTGTTACAGATATGACTGAAATAAAAGCATATGATGGAAAACTTTATGTTTCAGCTATCTTTGATTGCTACGATTTAGCAGTGTTAGGTCTTGCTATGGATACAAATATGAAAGCAACCCTATGTGAACAAACTTTAGAGAATGCTTATAAGGCATATCCGATGCTTTCTGGTGCTATCCTTCATAGTGATAGAGGTACACAATACACAAGCGAATTATATCGTAAAGCAATCAATAAATATGGCATTCTCCAGAGTATGAATAGTGCTGGTGGCAGATGCCATGACAATGCCAGATGCGAAAGCATGTGGGCAAGATTCAAAGAAGAATTACTTTATGGACGTTACGACACTACCACAATGACTGTGGAACAGTTAAAAACTCTCATCTGGAGGTATTTCATCAGCTATTGGAATAACAGAAGAATCTGTTCCGCTAATGGTGGTTTACCTCCATTGGTGAAACGACAGCAGTACTATGCTTCGTTACATGAGGCAGCATAGGTCGAACATCCTTGAGAAAAAAGTGTAAAGTAATATTGACAATATCAGTCTGTGATTCTTAAACAATTTTCTGGTATAACCGTTGCCTACCGTAAATCGGCAAACGCTTGATACAAGTGTTTCGGTCCCAACCAGGAATTTGAGCCATTAGTGCAGCAATCTGATAGCTATCGGTGCTCTTTAAGTCAGCGAGATTACGATTCAAACATTCACACCAAATCTCCGCATTGCTTACGGATAATCGTGCAACACTTCCGCTATGTTTAACACTACCAAAATCACTATCACTTAAATAATTACGACGGGCAAATAAATCCATTTCATCCCAATCTGTAGGTAAAAGTGTATTAAGATACTCCTCTACCATACCGACACGTTCGTCCGTCTCCATTGCTCCCATTTGTGCTTTTTTCGCTTCTACTAAAATATCACCCTCGAGATACAGCTTTTCGCCAGAATTCCATATTTCTTTCGCCTCTGCCCAGAATTGCTGTCTATATTCTTCACTAAAATTCCATGTCTTTTTTTGTTCCTTCTGATGCACCTTAATAATCCAAAATCGGCGATTGCCTGTAATATCACGCAGATATCCACGCTCACCGTTAACCGTTGCAACGATGATGCACTGTCTTGGATGACTTTCCACAACTTTACCATAAGAAGGGCGATACTTATCATCCGACGTTGATAGGAAGGCTTTTACCTTCTCGATATCCGCTTTCTTCATACCAGCAAGCTCTTCGATTTCAACTGCCCAAAATCCCTGCAACTTTTCAGCGCCCGCCTTATCGTCCATATCCGTAAGGGAAAGCGTCTCAGAATAGTAATCTGCAGTTATAAGGTCTTTGATGATTGTGCTTTTGCCTATGCCTTGGTCACCATCAAGCACGGGAACGCAGTCAAACTTGATGCCTGGAACATAGATGCGGGCAACAGCTGCAGCAAATGTCTTTTTGGTGACTGAGCGAATATACTCCGTATCATCCGCTTTCAAATATTTGATAAATACCTCCTCCACACGCTTGATGCCGTCCCACTTCGGGATTCCATCGAGATAATCCCTTACTGGATGAAAGTGCCTATCATCTGCAATTTTTGTAAACGCAACATCATGATTTCTACTTGAGAAAGGAACATATCGCACATCAATCAAAGCTTTCAACTGAGCCGTATCCGCATCTCTCCAGAATTTATTGCCACTTGGACGCTCCCACGGTACATTACCAGTAATCTGAATACGGTTTGCCAATTCGTTATATGCAAAATTAGCAAAGTCAGCATCATTGTTGAGTATCAGCATTTCATTCCATACACTGTTTTCTAATACCTTACTCCTTGGCTGATATCGAAGCAGCGTCCGCCAGTCTGAATCTTTGGCAAACTCCTCACTAGCCAGTTTTCTTTTTTCCTCAAGATCGAACACCTTTATCTTCTCTAGCGTTAGGACAAATTCACACATCTTTTGATAGGATTTTTTCTCATCATCATCGCCAAATTTGTGAATTCGAACTATATCAAACGCATTACAAAGCTTCAGATATGCTGGGTCTTTGGCATGATGGCTGTATACAAACTTGCCATCGTCCTTAATTTCAACCCCCGCCATACTACTTGACTCAATTAGATGGTATCTGTCTTCACTATCCGTAGGCTCATATACATCTGATAAAAATTCGTCAATGGCTAAATCGATAGGAAAGTACACGCGGTTGAAAATTCCCACAATCCCCTCTTTTTCAAGCGGGTCCTGCACTTTTTGAACATTCGTTGCGTTTGCCTTGCTCTCCCTTGATGATGTCGGAAGTCTTGTGGGATCTGTCCATTCCGGATGTGCATCTAGAATATCATCGGGGTTAAGCCAATTCCTATTTGCTTCTTTATAAACAAACACACCATTCGATGGCGTACTCGGCCAGTACATCAGTTGATTGGGCTGATAGGAACATTCATCAAAATAATCAATGTCAAGCATTTGCGCAAGATATCTCGATACCGCCACAAATTCTTCTGGGGTCACATCCCTTGTAAGCGGATAAATAACACGTACTCTTGGCTTATCCGCTGTGTGGCTATGTGTGGTATAAAGGACAGAGGCATAAGGTGCAATGGTTTCATAATGCTCCAAAAATCCCATCTCAATTCGATCTCCGTCAAGAGCTATCATGGAACGTGACTCCACTGTGTCAATTTTTCTTCTGCCACCCTTTAGCACCCCAGCCACAAAACCGCCATGGTCTTTTGCCATATCTCTCTGTGCTTTTGGTAAACGAGCATATTCTTCTGCTGACTCAGGGGTTCTGATCGTAACTTTCAAACGTTCCTTGAGAGCATTGTAGGATATGAACTTATTCGTCCACATTTTAGCATGGCGATTACCTCCATAAGCAATTGATAAATTACGCATTGCCTCCCCCTCCTTAAAATTGTGGTGTTTCACCATGTTCAAATCTTGCACAACGAGCAACACGATAAGCTTTTTCTGTTCTAGCACGATCCATAGCTGCAAGGTAATTGCAATCATCACCGAAAAGTTCAAACTTTCCATCATGGTTAACCCCTGGATGTGCAGCAAAATAATCCCCGTCAATTGTCTCAAAATTAAATTCATTCGGCCAATGTTTATGGCCACTGTATGCCTTATCTCCAATATAACTTATGATATCATCAATGCAGTCTCCCTCTGGAAGTTTACCTACCACAAGAATAGCCGTCCTTGATTTGTCGTAACCTTTCGGATCTTTTCCCATATTATAAAAGCGTTTTATCTTTATTGCATCGTTATCGTTCATCTGCCCTTTGACTTCAACATAAAGATCGCCTCCATCTCTGCCATCAACCCCATGTAGTAAAAAGTCAGGAAGATACATCATCCCATTTCCAAGGTCATATCCTTCTGGCTCATATTCATATTCCACTCCACAGGCATCAAAGAACACTGCCCAGCGAGCTTCTAATCTCGAACGAAATAAATAACCGTTATAATATGTCTGTATTACTTTTATACTGTTCATCTTGTAGCCTCCTCCTATTCTTCCTTGAAATAACGAATACTCATGTGTTTCTGTTTTGCTCTTCGAATCTCTGCCGCCATGCCTTCTGAAATATGACTTCCGAACACCCAAAGTTCTCTGCATCTTCCTAGTAATACCATGTTCATCAGCATCGCCAACTCTCGCTCCGTGGCTTCCTCCATGAATTGAGGAAACAACAGATGTGGCGCAATTGGTATCACTCCATTGTCTACTGCAAATCTACAGTACTCCTTCGCTTTCATGGTGTTACGTTCTACCTCTCCTGCATATGGAGAGCAGATATAAACCAGCGGTCTGTAATGACGCTTTCTCTCTTCGCGCTCTATCGCACGAATTGCTTCATATGGTACGGGGTCACTGTAACCTTCAGCGTTGCACTTAGTTCCCAATCGTTTCACCTCCTCCAATCAACCTGAGGGCATATCTCCCTCTACCCCCCTAAGGACAGAACGTTCCCTTTTGGACGGAATATTTTTTATAAAAATCTCCGTCCAAAACTTAGACTTCTGTCCTTAGGAAGGTAGAGAGGTAATAGCCCCTCGGAAAGGCGGTGCTACTGATGCAGAAAGAACCAACTGCAGACACAGAAAGCAGACCAGACATCGGCTTAGATGAAGAATTGGCGGATGTCCTAATCGCAATCAGTGTCATAGCCAAACGACTTGCAAGGAATTTAACCGAAAACAAGGAAGGAGATCAAACGCATGAGTAAAATGAACCAATTGTCCGCTGAGCTGGATGAACTAAAGAAATGTGGAGAAATCTTGATTAAAGTCTCAGATACGTTAAGCGAATTACTTTCTACACCAACGGAAGAAAAGCCTGCCAAAGAGCCTAAGAAAAAAGGAGAAACAAAGAAAGCACTCACACTTACCGATGTCCGAGCTGTCCTGGCCGAGAAATCCCGTAACGGATACACAGCTGATGTCAAAGCACTTCTTTTAAAGTACGGAGCTGACAAACTGTCAGACATCAACCCAACTGAGTACGAAGCTTTACTCGCAGAGGCGGAGGTGCTTGGAAATGCCTAAACACGCATTACTCTCCGCTTCCTCCAGTCACAGATGGTTACACTGTCCACCTTCGGCGAAGTTATGTGCCGAAGAGGATAACAAACCAAGTCCTTATGCACAAGAAGGAACGGATGCACATAGCCTCTGTCAGTACAAATTAGAACTGGCTCTTGGCATGAATACAAAAGACCCTACAGAGAATTTGGAGTACTACGATGGAGAGATGGAAAACTGTGCTACAGAATATGCTTCTTTCGTTATGGAACAATTGGAAGAAGCAAAGCACTATTGCGCTGATCCTGTGGTCTTCATCGAACAACATCTTGACTTCTCCAAATATGTAGAAAGCGGATTCGGTACTGGTGACTGTGTGATTGTAGCAGATAGCGTTTTGCAAATTATCGATTATAAGCATGGACTTGGTATCTTGATATCCGCAGAGGAAAATCCACAGATGATGTGTTACGCACTCGGTGCCTTAGAACTCTTCGATGGTATCTACGATATCGATACCGTTAAGATGACAATTTTCCAGCCACGCAGGGATAATGTCAGCACCTACACCCTATCAAAAGAAGAACTCCTAACATGGGGAAACGAGGTTCTCTCCCCTATTGCTAAACTTGCTTATATAGGCGAAGGAGAATTCCAAGCTGGTGACCACTGCCAGTTTTGCAAGGTAAAAGCTACCTGCCGTAAACGTGCCGAATACAACCTTGAACTTGCAAGGTATGATTTTGAGATGCCAGTTAACCTCGATGACACAGAAATTGCTCTTATTCTCACAAAGGTTGATAACCTTGTAGCCTGGGTGAATGACATAAAGGAATATGCGTTACAGCAGGCACTTAGTGGTACAAAATACGATGGATTTAAAATTGTAGAAGGTCGCTCAACAAGAAAATACACCGATGAACAGGCGGTTGCAGATGCAGTCACTTCAGCAGGCTATAATCCATACGAAAGCAAGCTCTTAGGAATTACAACCATGACTTCGGCTCTTGGCAAAAAGAAATTTGAAGAAATTCTAGGAAGCCTTGTTATTAAGGCTCCAGGTAAACCAACTCTCGTTCCGGAGAACGATAAACGCCCGGAATTTAACACCGCACAAATTGATTTCAAGAAAGAATAGGGAGGACAATACTATGTCAAAAACAGAAAATCCAACAAAAGTAATTACAGGTTCACAGACAAGATGGTCTTATGCTAATGTGTGGGATCCAAAGTCAATTGATGGAGGCACTCCAAAGTATAGTGTCAGCCTTATCATCCCTAAGTCTGACATCAAGACGGTTGCTAAGATAAAGGCAGCCATCGAAGCAGCGTATAAGGAGGGCGAGTCAAAGTTAAAGGGTAACGGTAAAACAGTCCCTGCTCTATCAATTCTAAAAACTCCTCTTCGTGATGGTGATGTAGAAAGACCAGATGACCCTACTTACACAAACGCATACTTCATTAATGCAAACAGTGCTACTTCTCCAGGTATTGTGGATGCAGACTGTCAGCCTATTATTGACCGCTCTGAAGTATACTCGGGTGTGTATGGCAGAGCCTCCATCAATCTCTATGCATTTAATTCTAATGGCAACAAGGGTATTGCCTGTGGCTTAAATAATCTTCAGAAGATTTCCGATGGTGAGCCTTTAGGTGGCAGGTCTCGTGCAGAGGATGATTTCACGACAGATTCCGATGATGATTTTCTAGCATAATATATAACCCAAGAGGGCGGTGGCTATGCTATCGCTCTCTTACTAAATAAATAGGGAGGACTTTGAATGGCTGAAATAAACTATATGAGTTGCGATATTGAAACGTATTCCGATGTCACTTTAAAGAAATGTGGTGTTTACAAATACACAGAATCCCGCAACTTTGAAATTCTCCTCTTTTCCTACTCCATCAACGGTGGCGAGGTTATTGTGATCGACTTAGTGAACGGTGAGAAAATTCCACTAGAAGTAATCTCTGCTCTTTCCGACAAAACAGTCACTAAGTGGGCATTTAATGCTACGTTTGAGCGTATCTGTCTGTCGGCATGGCTTAGAAGAAATTATCCCGAACATTTCAGTAGCTATAGCAGTAATAATGACACGGTCGGTAACTACTTAGATTCATACTCGTGGAGATGCTCCATGATATGGTCTGCTTACCTTGGACTACCATTATCACTTGAAGGAGTGGGGTTCGTGCTTGGTTTACAAGAACAGAAAATGAAAGAAGGCAACGACCTTATCCGCTACTTCTGTGTTCCCTGTAAGCCAACAAAGACCAATGGCGGCCGTACTCGAAACCTTCCAAAACACGATATGACCAAATGGAACACCTTCCGCTCTTATAATAAAAGAGATGTTGAAGTCGAAATGTCGGTACAGAATAAGTTAGCAAAGTACCCGGTACCTGACTTCATTTGGGATGAGTATCATCTTGACCAAAGAATTAATGACCGTGGTATTGCCATTGATATGAATGTTGTTGAACACGCAATCAGCATGCATGAACGCTCCAAAAATCAACTCTCGAAAGAAATGAAGAAACTTACAAATCTAGATAATCCAAATTCTATATTTCAGATGAAACAATGGTTAACTGACAACGGACTAGAAACTGATACGCTTGGCAAAAAAGCTGTGGCAGAAATGTTAAAGGACGCACCAGAAGATTTAGCTGATGTCCTTACTCTCCGTCAGCTGCTTGCCAAAACAAGTATAAAGAAATATCAAGCGATGCAAAATGCCGTATGTTCTGATAGTCGAGCACGAGGCATGTTCTTTTTCTATGGTGGAAATAGAACAGGACGATGGGCAGGGCGTATCATTCAATTACAGAATCTACCTCAAAACCATATGCCTGATTTGAAGGAAGCCCGTAACCTTATAAAAAGTGATAACTACGATGCGTTAGAAATGCTTTATGATTCTATCCCAGAAGTCTTGTCAGAACTTATACGCACCGCCTTTGTACCTAAGCCAGGCTATAAGTTTATTGTCGTAGACTTTAGTGCCATCGAGGCAAGGGTACTTTCTTTTCTTACTGGTGAACAGTGGCGTATCGATGTTTTTTCCAACAATGGGGATATCTATTGTGCAAGTGCTTCTGCGATGTTTGGTGTTCCCGTTGAAAAGCATGGTCAGAACAGTCATCTTCGCCAGAAAGGTAAAATAGCCGAACTTGGTTTAGGCTATGGCGGATCAGTTGGTGCATTAATAGCAATGGGGGCATTAGATATGGGGCTTGCCGAAGAAGAATTAAAACCCTTAGTGAATGCGTGGAGAACCTCGAATCCTAATATCGTACAGTTTTGGTGGGATGTCGATAATGCAGTCAAAACTGCAATCAAGCAGAGAACCACCACTGAAACTCATGGTATCCACTTTATCTATCAAAGTGGTATGCTCTTCATCAATCTTCCATCTGGCAGAAAGCTGACTTATGTCAAGCCTAAGATTGGAACCAATCGGTTTTGTGGAGAATCCGTAACCTACGAAGGCATCGGGACAACAAAAAAGTGGGAACGGATTGAATCATATGGATCCAAGTTTGTAGAAAATATCGTGCAAGCCATCTCAAGAGATATACTAAGCTATGCCATGCAAACACTTAGTGACCGACTCATTTGCGGTCATGTCCATGACGAATTAATCATTGAATGTCCCATGAACGAATCCTTGGATAATATCTGTGCTAAGATGGGAAGAACACCTCCGTGGATGAAAGGTCTGCTGTTAAGAGCCGATGGTTATGAGACAATGTTTTATCGAAAAGATTAAGAAAAATGGTAGCAACACCAATTTTATGTTCAAGTGCTGCTACCATTTCTCTATTAAATCATGTTATCCAATAAATCCAATACAATTGCTTTCATCTTTGCCACTTTATCCGTGACTGTACTCTTTCCCATATCCATATCAACTGCGATTTCTCTATGGCTGAATCCATCCGATAACAATTGAAGAATTCGACCATAATACGGATCAATTTCTTGTACACGATTGATTAGTTCATTCAGCATAGCCAAATAGATATCTGCTGAACCATAGGTAGTTGCTGCTACCGCTTCGAAATCCGTTTCTTCCTCATCTTCATTTTCTGCTGCCAGGCAACTGAAGGTTAATGTTCCGAAATTCTTCTTGTCCAAAGAATTAGAATATGGACACTGACTACATTTATTACTTTCCGGACAACGAATCAATTTTCCTTTTCCATTACTTACCTCGCAGCGTTTGTCACGATCCTCTGCTTTAAACTCCACTGAATAGGAGCTCATTACGGCATCGTATTGCGCTTTCGTTCCTGGAACCAACACCACATCTACTAATCTGTTTCCAACTCTCCATTTCCTAATCTGTGATTTCCTAACACCTACAATCATACCGTGTTCTTCGATAGAATCCCTATCGATAATCATTGGTATTAATACCGGTTCCTCTTCTGCTCCATTTACCCGTATATCTTTTTTCATAGATTGTCTCTCTTTCCGACCGAGAGAGACTGTGGTAAAGCAGATAACGCCTGATTCTGGATAGAAGCATCCCAAGACCAGGCATTAGAAAAAGAGCACAGGAAATTAAGGGTACTTCCATCTGCTTTCCATAACTGTCATAATGACAGCTACTTCAAAAGCAATATGGTCATATCCACCTTCCCAGCGCTCTGTCAGGTCTATATGAATTTTTATTTATGCTTTGATTCTAAATTGTTACGGCTAAAAATGCTCGGACACCGCATGTCCTATTTTTGATTTGAGAACAAAAAAAAAGAGCCATAAAAACAAGCATTGTTACTTGTTTTCATGACTCTATGTAATACCCTTAAAATATAGCCAGACATGGGTTGTCTGGCTATAAATGATATAACTATTATGTTATTCTATTCTGACGTCCAAGTAGCTTTAAATTCTGTGCTGCCAGCATGTCATTGCACTCATGAATCGATTTTGTGTAACACGAAGTTAGTAAAAACTGATACATGATGTGCTGTTCCGTCATCATATAAGATTTTCCAGAGGACTTAACTAAATAACTACTTAATACAGGCGGTAACTTCATACCGATACATAACTGAACTACAGTCTCCATTGTAACATTATCCGGCTCTGTATTTCGCAGACGCTGAATGGTTTTTTCACTTATATCAGCTTTCTCAGCCAGTTCCTCTTCCGTCATATCAGACCATTCGATTAAGGTATTCAATACACCTGAAAAATTCATGGGGAGTTTCTTAATCACAGTAAGCAAATCATTATTGTACTGTTTTATCATGTTTGCTTGATTTATGTTATTCCTATTGTTAGACAAATAAAGAGCTTCAAAAACGATATTTGATTTGTAAAGAGCGCAGTCTCTAATGAACTGTTTTCTATATTTGTTCCGTGATAAACAATATTCATCCTTATGTAAGCGTGCATAGTCTGTTAAGGTTGCATCACCGTTTTCACCCCCAGGTATGTACTTAGGATGATTTATAGTTACTCTTTAATTTGGGTTTAAACCCTTTTCTATCTCGATATGGTATTTAATTATATAATCGGTTGAAAAATTAGTGGCATCCCTCTTCCTTCATTTTCTTCTTACCACAAATCTGATCAATAAAATCCTGCCATTGAGAATTGGAGATATTGAGATCACGGGCTTTTCGTAAAGCCACACGAGCAATCTCTGTATTTCCTATATACTCAACAAGATCTGGGTAAATGTTGTTTCTGCTCTTACCTGCAAGATCGTAAAAGTAATAGGCATCATCCCCTTCAATACAAAGTACCTCTGTCATTTTTTCGAGATATCTCTCCGGAGCATTACGGTTTCCCTTTTCTATATCGCTTAGATACGCCGGAGTCATGTCCAATTCCGAAGCAAGTCCACGTATCGACTTGCCAAGCGCCTCTCTGCGTGCTTTTACATATTCCCCAAACGAATTATAACATTCATCTGGCAATAATATATTCTTCATGTATTTAATCCGCCTTTTATATAAAATGTAAGCTATCATGCGTACATTTTATCACAGCATGTACATATTGTCAATATTTTACATGCTGGTCATTCCTAAATTACATTTATTATACGTCGGAAGTTAACTGCTTTATACCTGAATTCCAATAATCTATGAAGCTACTTGATTGCACTTCAATCACTCGCTCACCTCATTTCCGCTAATGTGATAGCGGTGCCAAGTACCTCTTTTTATCATATTCTTCTCTAGTTTCATCATTAATTAATTCCACACTTTTATTCAAATCTTTCCGCATCCTATGATAGCAACTTTTCAAAATACTGATATGTATGAACAGTTGTATTTGCACTTTTGCTTACAAGTTCAAATTCCCAGTCTCGAGATATACTGAGTTCCAATTGATGATAAAATCTTTCTCGCGGATCAGCACTTGCAATCTTGTTTTTATCATAAAACGCAGATTTATCGCCGTCTAAACTTGGAAATACAATGCCAACATCTTCACAATTATACATTAGACTGTATGCCAAAAGCTGTAGGCGATCATTTCTTGAATTTCTGGCATTATTAATGTTCTTATACTTAACATCAAACACTACTGACTTTCCGTTTTCTGTATTCACCAATATAATATCAGGTTTAACTATGCCACCTATATAGTTAGCTACATCTTTGCCTGATTTTTCAAAAACCTTAGATTTATAATCATATTTTAAAATATGGATTCCTGAAGCTTCAGATAAATAAGAATAAATTCCTGCTTTTTTTAAATATGCTCGTACATACATTTCGAATAATTTACTCATTGATACGGCATAAGGTACGACATAACTTGTTACCTTTGAAGCACCATTCGATTCTAATGTAATCTCATTTAATACCATCTTAGCAACACTTATAACGGGTTTATAATATGCATAGCATCCCGTTGTTTTTATGCCATTTGTATCACGTTGAGTAATTCTCCTTAACGAAACATGGTCTAGCGCATTATGGCAGTACGCAATCATTTCTTTATAGGAATTCTCTCGACTACTTGTCGAACCGAAGTATTTATTCAGAAACTGAAATGATTTTTGTAACGCAGCACGAAGTATCTGATTCTCTGTTATGTCTTCAGAATACCTAAGATACTTACAATACAAACGATCATCTCTGCCTCTAATACTATTATTTCTTATATTCTTATTATATAAAACTTTTCCTTTTACTTTACCAACAAGGTTTTCTTCTGTGCTGATCATTTTTCCCATTAATGGACGTCTGCATAAATCCTTTAGCAATGATATAAAAACAGTTGATGTTAAAATACTGCTTTCTCTAGCTATATTATCAGTAATGTAAATAGGAGCTTCTTTATCAAAGAAATGAAATACTTCATTCTTTTCAAGATTCTCAACATCTTTTTCAATTGCGGATATTCTTACAGTCTGTGGAGCAAGGTATCGTTCAAACTCATCATCATCTTTAATTGTGTTCAACATTTCAACAACGGAAATAGGAAATCGAGGCTCTATCTTTAAAACTACATCTTTCCCATCTTTAGATAATAAGTTCTTACCATTGACTCCCTTTAATCGACAAACTCCAACGTAATTTGAAGAATAGATTTGATTATTATACTTTCTGATTCCTAAATTAACAGGTTCTTCATTAACAGAAAAGTAAATCATATCTGTATCTACTTTTTCTTCTAATTGCTCCATTGGACTGTTGTCATAGGTGTAGAAAATCCACTGTTCATTTGTTCCTTTAATCCAGCGGTTTTTTCGTTCCATAATTTTTCTCCTATGATACAGCTTCTGCAATTATATCGTCAAAAATTTGTTTTACTGTATTCTCATCGTTATTTATATTAATTTTACCAGATATACAATTTAATAAACCAGACCAGCTATCCCCAGTTGACTCAGAATCTTCAAACTGGAACATTCCATCCTTATGATATTCTCTAAGTATAGGCAATATCTGATACTTAAAGCGTAAATATAACTGTTCTTCAGAATTTACCAAAAAATATGTATGACCAATTTGAACATCTTCCTTGAAGTATTCAGAATTTAGATTTACGCTATCAAATAACCTGGAAACCTTGTTAAATAGCTTCAATGCTTTTTCATTTATTTCTTTTTGTGCGTCAATTTCTGATTGTATTGTTAATTTTTCAAGATTGAATTCTTTAATAGCTATATCATCCGGTAATAAAGAAAAGAAGAGGAATCTTCTACGAATTGCATAGTCTATGCCACCAATGGATTTGTCAGCGGTATTCATAGTTCCGATAAGATATAAATTATCTGGTAAAGAAATCTTGTTTGATTTGTCGACAGTATAAGGTGTTGCCACACCTTCTTTACGATATTCCAAACCATATATTAATTCTCCAAATACTGTAGCAAGATTTGCTCTATTTATCTCATCAATGATGAGAAAGAATTTTGTATTATTATTTTCTGATTTTGATGCAACTGATGCCATTTTTCCTAATATTTTGTTAACAGTATCGTATGAGATATAAGATCCAGTTCCTGATGTATTCTTTAATGTGGAAACTTCGATTCCCCTTACAAAATCCTCATATCCATATGAAGGATGAAACTGAACAATATCCCATGCAATTGTAGGCTGTTTTCCAGGATTTGTTTTATTCCATTCTGTCATTTGATTAACATCATCATAGTTGACAATCTGTAGAGCATTAAGCTCCTCATTTGTCAGAGAGTCATCATTCTCCAATCCCTTGCCTATATACTTAAGCATACCTCTTGTAGAAAATGTCTTTGATGTTCCAGGAGGTCCTTGCATTATCATTTGATGAATATTCAACTTTGTCATTGTATCTATGTATTCTTTATATTTTGTATTTGTACTCACTTTATATGCTCCTTCTACTTTTATGTCTTGTCCTCCAAAAGAAATCAATTCGCCTCTATTCGCCCATAGTAACTGTAAAGATTCAATTGCCTCTCGTACCTCTTTATTTGCCGCTGCATTATCATCTGCTACCCCTGATGCTGGAATGATAGTACGATTTTTTGCTACGAAATTATTCCATTCTTCTTGTGCAAACATTCGTAGTAGAGCAATATTATCATCAGTTGGCCATTCATCTAAATAAAGTTCACAATTTTTTATGAAACGTTGATAATAATTTTTAAGTATTAAAAACAACACAGTATTTGGCGATGTGGAGTTTTTCTCATTTACATAATCATCTTTGAGTATATCCTCACTCCAACGGTTATATTCTTTAGGTTGCATTTCACCTGCTATTGAGTAATCTATTCCATTAATTTTAATTATATCCGCCGACTTATACAGGTTTCTATTTCCTAAAAGGTAAAGACCACTATCAGCTTTTTTTACATAAAGATATCCATTAACCTTAGTAGCGCCTCTTATACCTGTTCTTAGAAGAACATTTGAATTGAATAGAACCGCATCTTCTATATCTGTATCGGCTAACAAGCCTTGTTCTTTTATTCTTGATACTAAATTAATCAGCGGTTTATGAGTAACAGTTTCACTTTCAAATTTGCTTTTGTCTACACCCCTTACTTTTAATTCAATTAAATTTGATTCACAGAAACTATAATCTTTACTATACTTACTAACAACTATTTTTTTCAAAATTTTGATATCAGACATTACTGATTTTTCCAGTATACCTTCTTTAACATACTGCATTAGTAATGGTATGATCTGATATTTTATTCGAGATAAAATATCTTTCTCTTGAAACATACCATGACCCAATATATAACGATTTTTTTCTGATTCAGCTACCCGGAATCTATATGATAGGTTATCGTTAACAACTCTCTTAACTCTGTTATATAATGCATTTGGACTAATATCTGTAGTAGCTGTAGTCATAGCTGTTGCTGCGTCATCCATATACTTGTAGTTACTTTCAATTGTAAAACTATAGAATCTTCTAGCAAAAGCATAATTAGTTGGCTCTAAACTTTCAATCATGATGTTCTTTGTCGCAATTATATAGATGTTTGGGGTCAGTAGAATTCTTATACCATCTCGTGTATTTACATAATAATTTTCATTCCCATGTGGTTCTATAAGTGCCAAAACATCACCTAAAATACCTGAGATAAAACCACGATTTATATCATCAAGTATTAAAAAATATTTCTTACTCTCTTTTTTAGCCCAGCTATCATTTGCCTTTCTAACCATTGACAAAAAAATCTTATCTTTATACTCAAATGATAATCCATCAGTTTCTGTTTGCATAGAAATGCCACATATAAAATCATCATATGAATATGATGGATGGATTGAAACTATCTCACTTTGAATATCATATTTTGCTTTTCCTGGCGGTAATTTGCCTTGGTTATTATATCTAGCATCAGAGCAAGTTACTGCCACTTCTTTGGCTAAATATGTTTTACCGGTAGCAATTCCGCCTTCTATAAGCAAATACTTGTTTTCGTCAATGATTGCACATAGCTTACTTAATAATAATTTTGTTGTATGCGTCATCATTCACCTCTTATATCAATTCGTCTAATAGTTCTGCTAATGCAAGTGATACTTTTTTTGCTAGTAACGGAGGTACAGCATTTCCTATCATCTGATATGCATTTCCTCTGTTTCCCAAAAAGTCAAAGTCATCATCAAAGGACTGTAATCTTGCGGCTTCCCTTGGTGTTATAGATCTGCACTGCTTTGGATCATAATGAATAAATCTATTTCCATCTTTGTGCAAATGAGCAATAATAGTTGTGCTTGGCTCGTCCCTTTTTAGTACATGGTATCTGTGAATTGGAGACTTAGAACCAACCTGTTCTTCATAAATCTTACTTAAGACTTTACTATCCACATATTCATTTCTTCCAGACTCAATATCATCAGCAAGCATTCCAAAAATTTTCATATCTCTTATACTGTGATATCTTGATTCATGCCATGTTATCTTTGTATTTGGTATGGTATACGCTTCTTTCTTCTTATGCTTTTCTTTATCAAATGTAGGATAAATAGGTGGTAAATCCCCAATAGCATCTTCAACGGTTTTTTTATGTTTCACTTTATATTTTGGTAGAAATTCATTATAAAACTTGTGTAAAGCTTCTTGTGGATCATCTACTATCTCCCTTCTAATTCCTAAAATAATTAATCTATTTCTGGATTGTGGTACTCCATAATCGCTTGCATCTAATTTAGTATATTTTTTTATATCATCTACAATCTCATATCCGATTCCATTAAAACCATCTCTTATTAATTTTGTAATAGGTGTTCCATCAGGAATTGCACTTAATAATCCTGGCACGTTTTCAAAAACAAATACCTTGGGTTTATATCTATCTACAACGTTAAGGTAATGTTCGAAAAGGTAGTTTCGATAATCATCTTTCATGCCATTTTCATCACGTACTCTTCCCGCAACAGAGTACGCCTGACATGGGGGACCTCCAATTATAACATCAATTCCATCAGCTTTTTTTACATAATAATCCAGTCCCTTGTTTTCTCCAAATTCATCATCTTTCCATCCTGAGAACAATTCTTCTTCTCTCTGAATATCAAAATGAAGAACTCTTTGTTTAGCATCTTTAATGTTCCATTTTGTCTCCAGCCTATGTATCAAAGTATTTACCTGTGGCTTCAACCATTCGACTGCTGCGATATCATTATATCGATTACTTTGCAGAAAACCATCTTCAAGTCCACCACATCCAGCAAATAAATCAATCATTTTATATTTTCTGCTCATCCTCTAACCTCGTAAATATTCTTTCAGTTTTGTTGCAACAACATATCCCAGCATTGGTGGAACAGCATTTCCAACCTGTTTATATTGTTGCGATTTATTGCCATAGAAGATAAAATCATCTGGAAAACTCTGAAGTCGTGCACTCTCTCTTACAGTTGGAATTCTATTATACATATAATGAAAATGAGAACGATGTCCCGTATTAATTGTTAACGAAGGTTTTTTACTATTATAACGTGTCAATGCTTCATGGTATTTATATAGGCCACGATATTCTTCCGGCAATGCCTTATAATTTTTTCCTTCTGGAATAAGCGATATCATTTTCTTTGTTTTTTCAATTGGTATACTACCTATATGGTTCTGTACAACACTTGAATTACTACGCATTCTTTTCTGATAATCATTTACTGCTGGCTTAGCATATTCTTGTATTTCTTCTCCGTAAATTATCTCTCCCTCATCTGTTTGTAATGAAGGTAAATCACCAATAGCATCTTCGCATGTGATATAATGTTTGCTATCAAGAATTGCTTCTGGAAATTCAAATTCTGTTTCTGAATCTCTTAATCCTACAAAAAATACTCTTTTACGAATTTGGGGGATTCCATAATCAGGTGCATATAATAATTTAGGAGTAATTGTATATCCAATTCCCTTAAAATCTTCAATAATTCTATTTGCACCAATGCCTCCGTTTGTTTGAAGCATTCCTGGAACATTTTCCAAAACTACAGCTTGTGGTTTTAATTTATCTGCAAGTTTTACCATAGCCAAGTATAATGAATTTCTTTTATCATTCATATCTCTAGGTCCTGCAATAGAAAATCCTTGGCATGGTGGCCCACCTACTAAAACATCTAAATCTATATTTTTTTGTTTAATATAACTCACAATTCTTTCTATATTGCTATGATCAAACAAATCCAACTTCATAGCCTCTGCATTACCATGATTATCCTTGAATGTTTTTAACGCTGCTTCATCAAAATCAACGCCAAGTACTACATCATAACCAGCATCATAGAAACCACGAGATAGCCCTCCTGCTCCAGAAAATAAATCAACACAAGTAAATTTCTTACTCATTACAATAACCTCGTTTCAATTCATAGTATTTTAATTTTGTCATCCTTGTTATTTTTTTTTCTAAAATCAACTGGTTTAGGTGCATCATCTGGAATTGCCCAAACCTCTCCAACTTTAAATGCTCCTTCAATCCGATTTTCTGAACAAAGAACTTGAACTCTTCTTTGAGAGATGTTCCATTTTTTCGCCATTTGGCTTGCACTCATAAAACCCATTATTATCACCTAACTTTCTAAACCTTATTATATTCTACGGGGCGAATAAAAGCAACACAATACTGTTGTCTTATTTAAGTGTTTCCATTACATACTCATTCGTTTTAAATCTTATGATACAATTAATAATGCAGCTTATTACAGCTTTCTCATCACCTGTTTATGGATTGGAGATAATAAAATGCAAGTAAATTATAAAATTATTGGCAAGCGTATAAAGGAAACCCGCACCCAGCAGCATCTTACACAGGCCGAACTTGCTGAGATAACGGATATGTCTGTTTCCTATATTTGTTGTATTGAAAATGCAAAAAAACATGCAAGCCTGGAATC
Source organism: Anaerocolumna sp. MB42-C2 (assembly GCF_030913705.1). Classification (GTDB taxonomy): domain Bacteria; phylum Bacillota; class Clostridia; order Lachnospirales; family Lachnospiraceae; genus Anaerocolumna. The sequence continues at coordinate 6,225,542 of NZ_CP133190.1, read as the reverse complement.
CTTGGTTCGAATCTCTAACGTACTTGGAGTTACCGTTGATGAATTACTAAATGGAAATCAGCTTCACAATCCGACTGAATACCAAACTGACATAGATTTATTGATGTCTGACTGTTCCGGATCAGAAAAACGTTTTATATTTGAACAAATCAGCGCCGCAAAATCCATATTGCGAAATAACGACTGGATACTGACTGAAAAGAAAGACAAATATAAAGGATAGCAAATTGCCTAATTATCAGATTTATATGTACTTGAAAATAGACCACAGGTTAAATACTTGACTCATGGTCTATTTTCAATTCTTATGAAAAAAATATAATAGAGCCATACTGCTTAAACAAGGGAAGGTTACTTATGACTGAAAATGAGATAAAGCAAGAAAGCATTGCTATACAAAAATCAAAAATCAGGGAACGATATAAAGGCATAAATTCAGATGAACTAGATGTTATTCCCGCTTTGCCACAAGAAGATTTTTATGATAATCAAAGGGAAAAGCGTGTAGCTGTCTATGCCAGAGTATCAACCGATGATCCAAGACAAACATCGTCATATGAATTACAGAAATACCATTATCATGATGTTGTCAGCCGCCGTCCAGACTGGAAACTCATTGAAATATATGCCGATGAAGGCATTTCCGGCACCTCTCTCCAGCACAGGGATGCATTTGTAAAAATGATTACTGACTGTAAGGCAGGGAAGATAGACTTAATTGTTACAAAGAGCGTTTCACGTTTTGCCCGAAATGTTGTTGACTGTATCGGATATGTTAGGCAGCTCGCTGCTTTGCAACCACCGGTCGGAGTATTTTTTGAAACCGAGAATATTTACACCTTGAACAGTACGAGCGAAATGAGTTTATCTTTCATTTCTACATTAGCCCAGGAAGAAAGCCATAATAAAAGTGAAATTATGAATGCTTCAATCGAAATGCGTTTCAGAAGAGGTATTTTTCTCACACCGCCACTTCTTGGCTATGACCAGGATAATGATGGTAATCTTATCATAAATGAGGAGGAAGCTAAAATTGTACGATTGACATTTTTTATGTACCTATACGGCTACACTTGCCAGCAGATTGCCGACACACTTACCAACCTTGGATGTCGTACTAAAAAGGATAATACAACCTGGTCGGTAAATTCTATTTTGCAAATTCTTCAGAATGAAAGGCACTGTGGAGATGTTCTTGCTCGGAAAACCTGGACCCCAAGTTACCTAGACCATAAATCAAAGAAGAACAAACAGGACAGAAACCAGTATCGTCAGCGTAATCATCATGAGCCAATTATCTCAAGAGACGATTTCATTGCTGTTCAACACCTAATTAGCAACGCAAAATACGGAAATAAAGGACTCCTTCCGGAACTTCATGTCATTACCGACGGTGTTTTAAAAGGATTTGTTCCTATCAATCCAAGATGGGCAGGATTCAAATCAAAAGATTATAAAGCAGCATCAGAAAGTGTTACTGAAGATGTCAACTCAATATCATCCTCCTGTATAACAGCTCAATCTGGAGATTTTGATCTTCGTGGTTTTGAAATAGCGCGAGCACAGTTTTTCGATACCGCTGATCGAATCAGTATGACATTTTCTGTTAATGGAATCAAATTCAGTACAGAGGCTATTCGTAAGTTAAATGATATTGTCGGTATTGAAATGCTGGTGCATCCAACCAAACTCCTATTTGCTGTACGTCCTTGTACAAACGAAAACAGAAATTCCGTACAATGGGCCAGTCCTCAAAATGGTCGGATTAAGCCTCGCCTTGTCAGTGGTACTGCCTATTTATCCACTTTATATGATATATTCGGATGGAATCCAACCTGCAAATACCGCGTAATAGGAGTTCTTAAAAAAAATGAAAATACATCACTCATAATATTTAATTTACACGAAACGGAAATCTTAATTCCAAGTGATGTTCTTGATTCAGCCGATAAAAAAGAACAAGAATCAAAAAAGCCATTGGAAGATATACTTCCATTTACTGAAGGTGCAAAGAAGAATGTCCTTGCTTATCCAGCAGATTGGGTAAATGGATTTGGTAACAACTATTATAGCCATTCGCAGGCTCGTGAACTTGCCGCTTTTTCAAATAATAAAGAATGGGGTGTTCACCTGGATGGAGTTCCGTATAAAGAATCCGAACTGCAAATAACCGATTCAGATGATATTTGTAAAAGCATCGACGAATTAATGAATGATATGAAACAGGAGGTTAACCATGAACGAAATAACCATGTTGAATGATAATATTATTCAGAACACAAGTAATGAAATTATGAATAATACCTACAACCCAAAACAGAAAACAACCTCAAGGGATATTGAAATAATTGAAGAGGATGCTTTTAGTTATGATGGTTATCAGGTCGTTCGTGGAGAGTTTTTTGCACATACATATGAACCATCCTTCACTTTAAGTAACTGCAAAGTCTCCTTAAATACCGCTTGTATAAAAAAGCTGCCTGATGTTGATTTCGTACAAATTCTTGTAAATCCGGATGAAAAAAAATTGGCTGTCAGACCTTGCTCAGAAGATGAAAAGGATTCCTTTCGTTGGTGTTCTGCTAGTGAAAAAAAACGTTCTCCAAAACAGATTACGTGTAGAATGTTTTTTGCAAAGGTTATCTCACTCATGGGTTGGAACCCAAACTATAGATATAAGTTATTAGGAAAACTAATAAGTTCTGATAATGAACTTCTTTTTATTTTTGATCTTACAACACCTGAAATATATATGAGTACGGCCAAAGAGGGGGAAAAGCCAAAAATGTCACGTACTCCCGCTTACCCTACTGAATGGAAGAATCAGTTCGGTTTACCTGTGGAGGAACATCAAAAATCCATTCAGGTAAATATTTTTGACGGTTATGCAGTCTTTGGTATCCAGGAAAACAGGAGAATTTTTTCCTCTTCTGATATTGAAGCAATGGAAAGTGAGGTAAAACAAAATGATTAATCAAACATCCTTACAACCGATTCTATCAATCGATCTTAAGAAAAATCGTATAAGAATTCACAAATCAACACTACATATGTTGGGAGATCCTGAATACATCCAATTGCTTGTAAATCCTTCTGCTCGAATCATTGCTTTAAGACGTAGTATACGTGAAGATCATTTGGCCCATCATATTAAACCTCAAATGCTATCAACTAAAAATTGTTGTGAAATTTATAGTTGTGACCTTCTTCGAACTTTGCGAAATGTAAATTGCGGATGGCAGAATAAACAGGCATACCGAATTTATGGTGATTTAAATCAAAAAGAAGGGATTGCACAGTTTTCAATGAATGACTTTGTTTTAATGAACGAACCACAAGATAATATTGAATAGAGGAAAAAGTATGAACGACTATCGTATTCATAACCTTAAAATAGATGAGGAATTTAAGAACCTAATACCGCCACTTTCTCAAAATGAGTATGAGCAACTAAAACAAAATCTAGTAACCGAAGGCTGCCGTGATGCCATAGTTGTATGGAGTGGAATAATCATTGACGGACACAACCGATACGAAATTTGTCATCGCTTTAATATTTCATTTGAAATATTAAAGATGGATTTCAATAAACGGGAAGATGTAATTGCTTGGATATGCACCAATCAATTATGTACGAAAAACATATCAGATGAAACAAAAAGATATTTAATTGGAAAACGATATGATGCTGAAAAAATAACATGTGTAAAATACCCCATTGGAAATAATCTTTTTTCAGAGAATGAATTTTCTACCATGCTTTTGGGCGAAGATAATAGCTGCAACAACGGAACAGCACTTCAGCTCGGAAAAGAGTATTGCATCTCGCAAAGCACAATTTATAAGTATGGCGTCTATGCAAGAACCATAGATATTATTTTTGAAAAAGATGCTGATATTGCAAGAAAGATATTATCCGGCAAATTAAAAATATCTCATGAAAATCTTATAGAACTATCACGACTTCCAAAGGAGAATATCAAAAATTTGAACAGCTATCTTTCCTGTGAACAAATAGAACATATCAGCTATTCAGTAATGCGCCATGAACTGCAATGGAAAAGACTACCTTCCCCACCAATCAAACCATTAGTTCATACGAACATTCAAATCAAGCAGATGCCAAAGTATGATCCGGATGCTGATATTTCGAGCCTTATGCTTACCATTCCTTCCTGGGTTAGTTCCATAAAACGTACACGATTATCTGCTAATCTCAGGCACGTTTCGGATGGAGCACGAAACAAATTACAAAACCAGTTAGTCGACCTTAAAAATACAATTGAAAGTATGCTAAATGCCCTTGAGGAGAAAAAATAATGGACGAATTACTTAAGTATGTACCGAATGTACATTTTGAACAGATACCAATAAAGAACCTTGTATCCAACCAAGAATACCAACGAAACTTGTCAATTAATCATGTACAAAGGGCCGCTGACAACTTTGATCCGTATCAGGTCAATCCAGTAAAAGTCAGTCGCCGTAATGGAATCAATTATGTTTTTAACGGCCAACATACCATCGAAATCATTGCATTGGTATCCGGTTCTCGCGATACACCAGTATGGTGTATGATATACGATGACTTGGAATATTCGCATGAAGCAGATATCTTTGCTAACCAGATGAAGTATGTTAAACCGCTCTTGCCTTATGAAATCTTCATGGCCAATATTGAAGCCGGCAATGATAAACAACTGATAATAAAAGACTTAGTTGAATCTTATGGTTTATTCCTTACTCAAAGCTCCAGACCTGGCGGGATTTGTGCTGTTTATTCCTTAGAAAAGATATATGACAAGTACGGTTTCCATACACTGGATCGTGTTCTGCGTCTATGTATCGGAACTTGGGAAGGTACCCCACAATCTTTTAGCGGAAATATGTTAAATGGCTTGGTAATTCTACTTGAAACCTACGGTGATTCTTTGAAGGATGATGTATTCAAAGAAAAAGTTGGTCGAATATCGGTAAAAGAAATCAGCAGAACCGCCAAAGAACGAAAAGCTGGATCACTCGGTTTTGCTGAGGCTCTTCTTCTCGCTTACAACAAAAAATCCCATAATCCATTGAAATGGGAAACATTATATGCACTCAAAACAAAATCTGTTGCTTCCGAAGAACAGGAGGAAGAATTCGACAGCAATATAAATCCAGTCACTGATGGCCAACTTGATATATTTAATACTTGAGATAAATAATATATCCGAGACCCTGCCGTATTAAAAGGCAGGGTTATATTTTTATCTAGGCATTTATTCTGCCATGCAAAATGATTGTTGTTTTTTCAACAATTAAAAGGAAATATCTATTGGTCTAACGATAACCATACTCTTATAACGATTAGTTCATATCGTTAACATGGTTGTGCAAGTGCAGCTAAAACGATTGCAATTATTACAACTTAGTTAATTGTTTTTCGTTGAAAAGTCAGAACCATCTCTGAGCAACACCATACAAAAACCCTTGTATTAAGCTGTTTTCATAGCTGAACACGGAAAGCGAAATTGTATCAATCTCGTAACCTTTTTGTTTAAGATATCATAATCCGTTGCGGGTTGTCTTTTGTAGTTCGATACAATAGCTGAATCATTATTTATAATTTTAGTATTTTCCATGTAATTATTATCTGTAAAACCTGCCTGATCACTTAATTCCTGTAAAACCATCTCTTCCCCATCTGCTTCCAAATCACCGGTTAATAATAAATCAAACTCCTTATAACTGATACTGAGCACGGTGGAATATGCATTTCGGGATGTGAAACTATAATTGGCATCCGGATGCAGACAGTTAAAGTAAATGTCACCATCCTTTATGGAGTCCCCTCGTTTTATATAGGTTATCTTTATCCCTTTTTCCTCAGCCATTGAAACAAGTTCTTCATATACTTCATCTTTCTTAAGTATATCCGGAAGAAGCAGATTACGGATCATTATATTACCTTTATAAATCGTCGGTGATTTTATCCCATTGCTATCTTCCATCCCTTTAATTAATTCTTTCAGACCGGATATATGATCTGAATCCATATGGGTCACAATAGCATAATCTAAAGCTTCTATGCCATTTGCTTTAAAGAATGGTGCCAGTCTGTATTGTCCAACTTTGGAAACATCCGAACTTCCACCGTCTATCATATAAGTGGTTCCACTAGGTGATAAAAGAAATATTCCATCACCTTGACCTACGTCTAAAAAGGTCACAGTCAAAGAAAGAGGTTTCGATTTCATAAAAATAATTACTAAAAAAGACAATAGCAAAACGCATATTTTTCGCTTTATTTTTTTATAAAAGTAAATAAGCAGCAATACGATAATATAATAAGCAATAAGTATCCAGAGATCCGGACGACCCATTAGAAAAGTCCTGAAAGGTAATTTAGAGGCCTCTCTGCATATCCATTCGTAGAAATTTAACAGATAATGTACGCCCCCAATCATCACTACTCCAAGGGGCAGGTTGATACACCCTATTAAGCCCGCAAGAATAGCCAGAAGAATTATTATAGAGGACGAAGGTAAAATAATCATATTAATAAGAACAGAATAGGTAGGAAATTCATAAAAGAAATATAGAATAATCGGAAGCGTAATAATTTGAATACTGATACTGGTTTTTAATCCATCCCAGAAATTATTTCTATATGGTATCAGCACTGATAATATTGGATTGACTAAACCAATACCCAAAATAGCGCCAAAAGAAAGTAAAAAACCTGCATTTGTTATTTGGAGTGGTGATTGTATTAATATAAGTAAAGCGCTGATTGCTGTTGCAGATAACAAATCGTATGTTCTGCCGATTAATCCGGCAAAAATTAATATTATTAACATTACCACGGCACGATTGGTTGAAACACTAAAATTAGTCAGTACCCCATAGGAGAAAATAATAAATATAGAAATTCCCGCATTCAGAATTAACGGGATTTTTAAATGTTTCAGAAATTGAAATAAACATAAACCCAATAATGAAACATGCAGTCCGGATATTGCAAGTATATGAGAGATACCGCTTTGTTGATACAATTGTTTTATTTCAGGATCCAGAAGAGATATTTCCCCCAGTATCATTGCCGACAAAATACCTGCATTTTTTTTTGGAAGCATCTTATTATAAACTTCAACTAATTTTATTTTTATGTCATATAGAACTTGAGGAAAGATGGAATATTTATGATTTATGATATTTATTACATCAGCATTCATTTTGTAATATATATATAACATCCGGTTATATTGGTATTCATTGAATTGCCCTGGATTAGAAGCTTTCTGAAATTTTTTGATATCGCCTTCAGCGAATAAGATATTACCAATTTTGTATTGGTCTTTAGAAGATGTATATATTGTAATTTTACCGTTAATATATTTATATATGTTGTTCAGAGAAATCATATTATGTTTTAGTGTAAGTACCTGGTATTCACCTTTATTCTGGATCATCACGAGCTGTCCCTGAACAGTACCGCTAACCTCACTTACAAATAAGTCATCTATACTGCCCGGTGACAGCTGCAGATTCATCCGGTAAAACCCAAGAATAAATAATAGCGGCAAACATAATAAAAAATAATTATTGGCTATTCTTTGTTTATTTTTTGGAAGTAACAGCCATAATGCAATCAGTATAAAGCTTATTCCCCCTATTATAAATATATAAGAAGATAATAAGGAATATAGTGTCAAACCCGCCAAATAAAAGGCCAGCATCCAGACAAGGGGTCTCTTAATATTCATCTATTTGCTCCCCTCTACCAGATCCAGATTTCTTTCAAATAAATTATCAAGAGAAAGATCTTCCCTGTAATTCTTCTTAACTTGACCATTAATCGTAAACTGAACTTTGTTAATGGTAGAAAGTTCAACCAGGGAATTTACTATGGAATAAATTACCACTTCATCCTTTATACCAGGTATCTTATTTAATAATTTTTCATTAAAATCAACATAACAAATACCATCCTTGGTTGATGTATTAATCAATTCTGTTCCATCCGGTATCGTCTTTTTTAGATTCTCTTCTATATTTTTGATTCCGGTTGGTCCGGTAATTAAACTTTCAAGTATAAGTCTTTCAATGGATACATTACCATCAAGCGTATGAATTTTTAAATTTGTTCCTACCAGTTTATTCCCCTTCTCATTGGCAAAATAAACTGTTACATATACATTCTCCGCACTGGTACTATCAATAAAATCATCCGCTTTCATAAAGCTGATCGGTTGATCATTTAAACCCTTTAACGGCTGGCCGTCCACATAAAATTCCACATCTTCCACTCCGTCAATCTGACATAACGTTTTTACAATACAGGCACGGCAAAGTACTTCAGAAATACCGGTTAGATTACTATAAGCAGAATTAAAATTGATACTTAATCCATTATCCTCGTTAAAACTGAAATCCTCCACTTTAAGTTTATCCGGTTTTGCTGACTTAAGAGAAAGATCTTTTGGTTCCTTACCTAAAGCTTCCATGTATTCTTTGACTAAATCTTCTTTTGTTACAGCTTTGGGCTGATAAGGTTCCGCAACTATCTTTGTCTCATTTTTATCAATATAATAAAGGTTATGCTCTGCTTCCTCTGTTTTATCCGTGATGGTTTCATTATTTTTTTTACTGCAGGCTCCGCACAAGACAGCTATGATAAGAATAACAGCCAGCAATAAAAAATTAATTATATTTTTCTTATATTTTATATCATTTTCTTTCATCGTACCCTCCATGCTGCTGTTCACAGGCAATAAACGCGACGTGTTTTTTGTGAATGTATTGTCACAGAAAACCGGAGAATTGCAGCGCAGGAACGCTGTCGTCGCGTTTTGTGTGCATCGCAAAGCGTGTTTGTTTACGGGACTGCTGCTTTTTGCAGGGGAGTGAACAGTCCCCCTCCATCCCTGTAAAGGAGTAAAAGTATCCCTGGACGGCTTCCATCCTGCCTTATTATGCAATATAATTAATCGGTACACGTACAGTAAATGTAGTTCCTTCATTTTCTTTGCTATATACTTTAATAGCACCCTTGTGCATATGAATCGCATTTTTCGTAATGGATAAGCCAAGTCCTGTACCGCCTGTACCTCTGGAACGGGCTTTATCTACCCTGTAGAAACGGTCAAATATAAAGTCTTGCGCATCTTCGGGAATTCCGATTCCTGAATCTGCTACTTTCACATAGAAGTATTTATGATCAGCATTTAAAGATACTCTTACCCAGCCGTCTTCCACATTATATTTAATCGCATTTTCAATTAAGTTGGATAGAGCAAGTGACAGTTTCACTTCATCCACTTCCGCTATTACCGGGCGAAAACTTTCATAAATTAACTCAATATTATTTTTCTTGGCAATCGGACGAAGACGTTTTAAAACCAGTTCCAACAAATCATTTATCTTGATAGAAGTAATGTTCATCTCACTTGCAGTTTTATCCAGTTTAACCAGGGATAATAAATCGTTGATTATTTTATTCTCACGCTCTATTTCTTCTGTTATATCCACTAAGAATTCCCTATACAATTCAGGTGGTACATTCTCCTGCATGATAAGAGAATCTGCCAATACTTTAATAGAGGTAATCGGGGTTTTTAATTCATGGGATACATTGGATACAAATTCCTGTCTGGATCTTTCCAGATTTTTAATACGCAAGAGCATCTGATTGAGGGAATTAGAAATCTGTTTCACCTCATAGAATCCGTCTACTTTAACCTCTTCATCCATATATCCTTCCGTAAGATGGCCGATTGCCTTTTTTAAATTAATAAAAGGTTTTGTAAATACACCGGAGTAAAAAAATGCATATACAAATATGAGGATAGCTGTAGTAAGGAATAATACATTTGCTTTTTGGGATAATATTGCAGATATGGTATTGATATTTTTCGTTGAAAAGTTCATCAAAATAACACCCATAACTTCCTTAGTGGTAGTAGTAGTACGTGTAATAGGAACCGTCATCTCAACAAAATTATTCTCTTTATCCTGGCGGATACTATTAACCCCTCCGAGACACTTTATAACATCCTCTGAAATTATAATATTACCGTCTTCTATACCATAAGTATCCTTTAAGATATTTAACTTATTATCTACAACTAATATTCTTCCGTCATAAATATTAGCGGTACGTAATAATTCAGTATTAACTTCCTCAATGGTTGGGTCACTAAAATAACCGGAGGTTAATAATAGATTTGCCATAGAACTTCCCTGACTTTGCAAATCATTTTTCCTCTGTTCAAAAGCGGTTGTATCATAGGTATTCAACATCTCCCAGGCAAAAAATAAAATCGGAAGAATACCAATTAAGAAGAGTGCAAATAAAGAATGCACTCTCATACTTTTAAGAAACCATAATTTTTCTTTAATCTTGGAAAAAATAGCCAACACCCCATTTTGTATGTATATATTTTGGCTCGCTAGGATTATCTTCAATCTTCTCACGTAAACGACGAATGTGTACATCTACGGTTCTAACATCACCTGGATAGTCATATCCCCATACAATATTAAGCAAATTTTCCCGGCTGTATACCTTATTGGGATTGAATATTAATAACTCCAGTAAATCAAATTCCTTCGCTGTTAAATTAACTTCTTTATTATTAACATAAACACGTCTGCTTTCACAATCGATTTTCAGATCTTCAAATTTAATAACTTTTGCCTGATTGTCAGCTGATTTCTTGGAACTTCTGCGCATAATAGCCTTGATACGGGCTTTTACTTCCAGTATATTAAAGGGTTTCGTTATATAATCATCTGCTCCGTATTCCAAACCCAGAATTTTATCCATGTCATCTCCCTTAGCAGTGAGCATAATAATCGGCATGTTGGAAAATTCACGAATCTGTTGGCATACCTCAAATCCTGTAAGTTTAGGCAGCATTACATCCAACAAAACAACATCATATTCTTTCTTTTTAGCAGCTTCCAATGCTTCTTCGCCATCATAAGCACAGTCAACTTCCATTCCGTCCTGTTCCAGACTAAAGCGTATCCCTTTTACGATTAATTTTTCATCATCAACAACAAGTACTTTCTTACCCACATTCATCACCCATTCCTATAATTTCTAAGTCAGTTTCCTAATGGAAATCACTCAATTTACTGTTATCCTATCACAGATTTTATTATAAACGGAATCTTTTATTCCGTTAATACTCTTAATTTCTTCAATTGTTTTAAACCCAGCGTGTTCCTGTCTGTAAGTCATTATGCTTTCTGCTTTCGATTCCCCAATGCCAGGCAATGTCATAAGTTCCTCAGCTGAAGCAGTATTGATATTAACTTTCCCGGAAGTAATACCACCATGGGAATCGTTTTCTTCACTTTTGGAGGTGATATTGTCTGAAACCAGATTTGTAGAATTGCTTAAAATGTCCGCCTGCTGGTTTTTTACTTCCTTCCTGGTTGGAATGTAAACCTTTTGTCCGTCTTCCACTTTAGCAGCCTGATTGACATAATCGCCGGCTGCATCTTTTGTTAAACCTCCAGCTAACTTAATAACATCCACCAGTCTGGTACCCGCTTTCACTTCATAAACATCAGGTGTCTTAACAGCTCCGCAAATGTGTATATAGATATTTCCGGTATTATCTGAAGTTTCAATAAAAAGCTTATCTTCTGCCTTTTCATATCCGGATTGTTCTACAGCAAGTTTATCCCCTTTTATTCCTGTTTCTTCCTTATCATTGCTATTTTTCTGATTAGTAACCGCCATTTTTTGGTTTTCGGGTTCCGTTCTATCCACTGACTCCATTTGACTCGTTGCTTCATCCTGTAAAAAAATGTTCGCTGTCTCTTTATCCCTGCAACTGTAGAGAATTCCTGTAAATAGTATCAGAACAATAATAATTCCGATTTTTAATATATTCTTTTTCTCCATGATTTAGTCCTTTCTTACTTAGTTCCATGAATGAATTGATTCCATGAAAATCGATAAAAAAGGGTCATATCAATAACGTATCCTCAATACTTTACTGCATGATAATATTCTACCTAATAAATTGTATGATTACAATAGGTATTTTGAAAGATTTTAAAATATAAGAAAAACTTCAGAAAACTAGTCCCATTTAAAGGTAATAATTCCGCCGATTACTAAGATGACACCGATTAATTTACGCCACACGAATTTTACCTGTTCCACTCCGAAAATACCAAATAACTCTATTACATAAGCCGTAATTAATTGTGCGGTAACGATTAACATAATTGCTTTTGCCGGTCCTAAGGAATCTACACTTTTTATAACTGTATAAGTAATAAAAGCACCTATCGCACCACCTAACAGCATATATTTATTGTCTACCTTAAAAATTGTCCCAAAGCTGCCCTCCCGTCCGGTTATAAACCAGGCGGCAAGACAAACTAAAAATGCTGTAAACTGTACAAAACTGGAAGATACCCATATGCTTGTCTCTTTTGTTATTCCCGTATTAAATACACCCTGGATACTCATTAATGCACCTGATATGATTGCAATAATCCATCCCATCATAATTATCACCTTTTTCTTATAGTACGGCTGCATATAATATCCAAATCCGCCTATTATATTTTTACCAAATCATGAGTAGCATATTCATTGAATTGGAAAAAAGGATATTAATAACAACAAAATAAATCCCAAACTTCGAAAAGTGAGGGATTTACGGTTTTACTGATTACTATTCTTATTAAAATGTACTTTCGAGAATACCTATCATCTCATCCACATGTTCTTTCGTAATGATCAAAGGCGGTACAAACCGGATAACATTTGCTCCTGCCGAAATAATAATCAATCCTTTATCCATGGCTTTTAAGATATAATCCTTTACAGGTACTTTAAATTCCAATCCCTGCATTAAACCTTTACCTCGTCTTTCCATAATAAAGTCATACTTTGCTGCTAATTCATCCAACTTTTGTTCCAGATATCCACCTATTTCGTTAACATGGGTTATAAGATTTTCCGATTCATATAAATCAAATACTTTACTAACGGCTGCCGTTGCAAATGGATTGCCTCCATAAGTTGTTCCATGATCTCCCGGTTCAAAAGCTGCCGCCACTTTATCCGTTGCGGCAAAGGCTCCGACAGGCACTCCGCATCCCAATGCTTTTGCACTGGTAATAATATCCGGTTTTACCCCATAACCCTGGTAAGCAAACATACTTCCGGTTCTTCCCATTCCGCATTGTATTTCATCAAAAATAAGCAGAATATCCAGTTCGTCGCACAGGTTTCTTAAGCCAATAAGAAATTGTTTCTCTGCAGGATATACACCGCCTTCTCCCTGTACCGGTTCTACTAAGATAGCACAAGTTTTATCTGTTATTTTTTCTTTAATACTATCCAGGTTATTAAAATCTGCAAATGCAGTACCGCCGATTAAGGGTTCAAAAGGTTCCCGGTATTTTGGGTTCCCGGTAACAGATAAGGCACCCATACTTCTGCCATGAAAAGAATGATTCATGGAAATGATTTGACTTCCTGCCTGATGCTTTTTATTATAATAATATTTTCTTGCAAGCTTGATAGCTCCCTCTATTGCTTCCGTACCGCTGTTAGTAAAAAATACCCGGTCCATACCGGAAGCTTTGATTAATTTTTCAGAAGCTTCCACTGCCGGAACATTATAATATAAATTAGAAGTATGTAAAAGCTTATCTATCTGGTTTTTTAAGGTCTCATTATATTCTATATTACCGTATCCTAATGCAAATACAGCAATACCTGCAGCAAAGTCCAGGTATTGCTTTCCATTAATATCATAAAGGTATACCCCTTCGCCTTTGTCCAGTACAATTTGAAATCTGTTGTAAGTATGCATTAAGACCTGTTCTGCTTTTTCAATATATTCATTCATCCCCATGATATTCCTCCTATTTTCCTGTCTGAACCTTTTCATGTTCAAATAAAATTCCTTCATTATTCAATATAGCCGTACCGATACCTCGATTCGTAAAGAATTCAAGCAATAGACAATGTTCCATTCTTCCATCTAGAATATGGACTCTGGATACACCGTTTCGTACCGCATCAATACAATTTTTCAATTTAGGAAGCATGCCACCGCCGATATAACCATTATTAATTAATTCATCCGCTTTGTCTAAAGTTAATACGGATATTAATGTGCTCTTATCCTCCGGATCCGTATATACACCCTCAATATCAGTAAGAAAAGCTAATTTTTCCGCTCCTATTGCCGTTGCTACTGCACAGGCTGCGTCATCCGCATTTATATTATAAGCATGAAATTCATCATCCAGTCCAATTGGTGCAATAATAGGAATGAAATTATTATCAATTAAGGTATTAATTAAATCCACATTAACTTCCGTTACATTTCCCACATATCCGATATCCTGGCCGCCTACCAATTTCTTTTCAACTTTCAGAGTGGCACCGTCTTTACCGCTGATTCCGACTGCTTTTACACCCAGCTTTTCTATCATCTGCACCAGACCTTTATTTACCTTGCCCAATACCATTTCCGCAACTTCCATAGTCTGTTCGTCAGTTACTCGTAAGCCTTCCACAAATTTTGATTCATGTCCTAATAAACTCACCCATTTACTGATTTCTTTACCGCCGCCATGAACAATAATCGGCTGCATTCCGACCAGTTTAAGAAGAGCCACATCTTTAATTACATTTAACTGAAGATTTTCATCCAACATGGCACTTCCGCCGTATTTAACGACAACCTTTTTATTATTAAATTTCTGTATATATGGTAAAGCCTCTATGAGCGTTTGCGCCTTAATTAATATTTGATCCATATGTTCCATTCTAGTGTATTCCTCCGGTTATTTTATTACTGCTAGAGATTGTCTGTATATTTACTCACGAATCCCTCTTCTTTTTTCTTTCTGCCTGTTAAATATGCTTGATAATTAAGTTTCTGTTTAAATATGAGGTAAAAATATTCACATACATACTAATTATCAGGAACGATAATCTGCATTTATTTTTACATAATCATAGGTTAAATCACAGCCCCATGCTGTTGCTGTACCGGCACCCGCCTTAATATCTGCTATTGCACGAACTTCTTTCGCAGATAGTATCTTGGTTGCTGTTTCTTCGCTGTAATCAGTTGCCATTCCGTTTTCAACCAGTTTTAACTTACCGTCTGCACTTTCAATATATAAATCCACCTGGTCCGGATCAAAGTCTACACCGGAATAACCCATAGCACAAAGAATTCTGCCCCAATTTGCATCATTACCGTAAACTGCTGTTTTAACCAGGTTCGAGGTAATTATGGATTTACTTAATATAACTGCATCTTCTTTATTTTTTGCACCCACAACTACAGTTTCAAATAATTTAGTAGCCCCTTCCCCGTCTGCTGCCATTTGTTTTGCCAACTCGGTTGTTACAAGATTCAGAGCCTTGCAGAATTTATCATAATCTTCATTTTTCGACGTAATCTCTGCATTACCAGCCAAACCATTAGCCAATACTATCAAAGAATCGTTTGTGGAAGTATCCCTGTCTACGGAAATCATATTAAAAGATTCTTTTACATCTGCACTGATTGCTTCCTGTAATAAAGCTTTACTTATTGCTATATCCGTAGTTACGACACCAAGCATGGTAGCCATGTTGGGGTGAATCATCCCGGAGCCTTTTGACATACCTCCCACTGTAACAGTCTTATCTCCTAGTTCAAAGGTAACTGCATATTCCTTGGAATAGGTATCCGTAGTCATAATTGCTTCTGCTGCCAGCAATCCACTCTCAAGTGTATCCGCTAATGCATCCGCTAAAAGTTTTGCACCTTCTGTCATAACGTCAATAGGAAGCTGTTTCCCGATTACACCGGTTGAAGCAGTCAAAACTGCATTTACCGGAAGTCCAAGACTTTTAGCTACAGCTTCTGCCATTGTATAATTATTCTCATCCCCTGCAGTGCCGGTACAAGCATTAGCCACACCGCTGTTTAATACCACGGCCTGAGCTGTTTCATTTTCTTTCATTACTTTTATATCCCATTTAACCGGGGCAGCCTTTACTACATTTGTTGTAAAAGTTCCTGCTGCCTTTGCAGGTATAATACTGTATACTAAAGCCATATCTTTTCTTTTCTTTTTTATTCCGGCATAAATACCGGCTGCCTTAAATCCTTTTGCTGCGGTAACCCCGCCTTTTATAATCTCCATATGATAAATCCTCCTGGCATCTTTGCCATTCCTAGTCTTATTTTCTCTTAGTCAGAGTAATACTCGTCCGTTTAAGGAAACATAGGAACTAACTGTAATCCGCTGTTTTCTTCTAAACCGAACATTAAGTTCATATTCTGGACTGCCTGACCGGCTGCTCCTTTTACCAGATTATCCATTGCACCCATCATTATGATGCGGTTGGTTCTGGAATCAATTACAAAATTCACATCTACAAAGTTACTTCCCTCCACCCATCTGGTTTCCGGGCAGACACCTTTATCCAATACTCTGATAAAATATTCATTTTCATAATATTTATGATACACTGCCTTAACTTCATCATATGTTACCTTTTGTTTCAGATTACCATAAGCGGTGATTAGTATACCCCTGTTCATAGGAACTAAATGGGGTGTAAAGTTGATTTTAATATCCTGTCCTGCTGCATACGATAACTGTTCCTCTATCTCAGGAGTATGTCTGTGGTTTCCTACACCATACGCTTTTATATTCTCATTCACTTCGCAGAAAAGATTACCAAGCTTAGCCGCGCGGCCCGCACCGGATGTACCTGATTTAGCATCTATAATAACTGAATCAGGATCGATTAGTCCTTCCTTTAACAACGGATATATGGATAAAGTCGTGCAAGTCGGATAACACCCCGGATTGGCAATCAATCTTGCTTTTTTAATCTCTTCCCGGTTAACTTCGCATAATCCATAAACTGCTTCATTTATAAACTGCGGGCTTTGATGTTTTATCCCATACCATTCTTCATAAACAGCCACATTTTTGATTCTGAAATCTGCACTTAAATCAATGATTTTAACTTTGGATAATATGTCACTGTTCACTAAGGAAGCACATAACCCCTGGGGTGTTGCCGTAAATATAACATCCACCTTTTCTGCCAGCTCCTCCATATTATCATCCATACATGTAGAATCCACTAATCGAAACATATTCTGAAACACTTCGTAGTACTTCTTATCTATATAACTTTTCGATCCATACCATACTATCCTGGCATCTTTATGTTGTAATAGTAATCTGACTAACTCCTGTCCGGCATAACCGGTTGAACCAATGATTCCTATCTTTATCATCTGTCTACCTCCGTTCTTTTTCCTGTATCTGAAATAATTATTTATAATTATACATCCAAATTGTATATTATGCAATAGCTGATTTATAATTTTTCATTTTTTTCTATTTATGCAGGAAAACCCTTACTGTAAACATAATGCTGCTATCTTTCAAATATATCTTAATACATATTTATAATTTTCATTTTGTATATTTTTACTTTGCTGGTTTTCTTTATTCTTACTCATCTGTATTATTTAAAATATCTATGCCTTCCTCATATAATCTTGCATATAATTTAGCAATAGGAAATCCTACAATGTTATAATAGTCACCCTCTATTTTTTCAATATTTACTGCAAATTTACCCTGTATTCCATAAGCACCCGCTTTATCAAAGGGTTCACCGGTAGCTATATATTCATCAATCTGTTTTCTTTTCATAGGATAAACCCAAACTTCTGTTTTTTCTGCAAAAATGATTATTTTATCTTCAGCCGTATTGATTCCATCTTTTTTTTCATCCGTTTTAATTATTACGGAAACTCCCGTATATACCTGATGTCTGTTACCTTGCAGCATTTGCAGCATAGCTTTTGCATCCGCCTCATTTTTAGGTTTTCCCAAAACTTGTCCATCAATTGCCACCATGGTATCCGCTCCGATTACGATAGCCTTACCCTCAACTTTTTCTGCTACATCACGTGCCTTAACACAAGCTAATTCCTTTACGATTTCCTCGGGTTTTTCTTTTGTGATAATTTCTTCTTTATCGCTGGACCAAACAGCGAATTTAACACCAACCTGTTCCAGTATTTCTTTTCTTCTTGGTGAACCTGATGCTAAAATTATTTTATACATAATGACCTCCATGATACGTATTAATCCTTATTATTAATCCAGTTCTATTTTATACATTAAACTTTTATTTCAAACAAAAAAGAGGCATAGATAAATCAACCCAATTGCCTTAAAAACAATCAAACGTCTTTTATCTATACCGTAATACATTATTTGCCTTTAAATAATTGTACCATTATTATACATATATGTCTATCATTTTACATTAGAAAGGGTCTGGCTTACCATCAAATTTTGATTTTTATTTAATATTTTCAAATTTACTATTGCATAAAATAACATTATGATGTATATTTATAATAATTCAAAACAAGGTATTTTCACCTTAAAAACTATTTAAAAAATTCAGGAGGATATATAATATGAAAGAAAAAGTTATACTTGCTTATTCCGGCGGATTGGATACTACCATGATTATTCCATGGCTAAAAGAAAATTATGATTATGATGTTGTATGTGTATGTATTAATGTAGGTCAGGGTAATGAATTAGATGGTTTAGAAGAAAGAGCTAAACTGTCCGGTGCAACAAAATTATACATCGAAGACGTGGTAGATGAATTTGTTGATGATTATGTATTACCTTGTGTGAAAGCAGGTGCCGTTTATGAAAACAAATATTTACTGGGAACTTCTATGGCAAGACCTGTCATTGCCAAACGTTTGGTTGAGATTGCAAGAAAGGAAAATGCTACTGCGATCTGCCACGGTGCCACCGGTAAAGGTAATGACCAGGTACGTTTTGAGTTAGGTATTAAAGCCTTAGCTCCTGATCTTAAAATAATCGCTCCATGGAGAATCTGGGATGTTTCCTCCAGGGAAGAAGAAATTGAATATTGTAAAAACCATGGTATTGACCTGCCTTTCTCTGCAGATAACAGCTACAGCCGTGACAGAAATTTATGGCATATCAGCCATGAGGGTCTGGAATTAGAAGATCCTGCATGTGCACCAAATTATGACCATTTATTAGTACTTAGCGTATCTCCTGAGAAAGCTCCGGATGAGGGCGAAACTCTTACCTTAACATTTGATAAAGGTATCCCCACAGCACTTAACGGAAAAGCCCTGAAACCCTCCGACATTATAACTGAATTAAATACACTTGGCGGTAAGCATGGCGTTGGTATTATCGACATCGTCGAAAACCGCGTAGTAGGTATGAAATCCCGCGGCGTATATGAAACACCGGGCGGAACTATCTTAATGGAGGCTCATACGCAACTTGAAGAATTAATTCTGGACCGTGCAACATTAACCTGCAAGAAAGAAATCGGCAATAAATTTGCTGATGTTGTATATGAGGGCAAATGGTTTACACCGCTTCGCGAAGCACTTCAGGCTTTTGTTGATGTAACCCAGCAGTATGTGACCGGTGAAGTAAAATTAAAATTATATAAAGGTAATATTATTAAGCAGGGTACCACTTCTCCTTATTCCCTGTATAATGAAAGTATTGCCTCCTTTACTACCGGTGATTTATATGACCACCATGATGCAGAAGGCTTTATTAACCTCTTCGGTCTTTCCTTAAAGGTCCGCGCCATGAAGATGGCTGCTGTTGAGGCAGAAAAAAATAAATAGTAATATAAGAGTCTGGTTATCAGACTCCAGCCCTGACGTGCTGTCACTTTAGTGACAATCCACCCTAAAGAATATTATCCTTTTGTCTGTTCATGTGCATCCTGCCCGGAGGGCTTTTTGTTAAGCAGGGAAGTTCGGAGAACTTTCTTATTTAACAAAAAAGCCTGAACAGGCTTTTTGTTTAGCACAAAATAAGCATATATTAGTTTATTACCTTAAAAATTTTTATTATTTTTCTAATTTAAATTTAATTATTCTTTTATTTTGTTGTAAACTATAAGATATATAGTAATGTATATATATATCTTGTTTGTTTTATGAAAGGAGAAATTAAAATGATTATCACAACTACGCCTTCCGTTGAGGGCAAAACAATTTTGGAGTATAAGGGTGTTGTATTTGGTGAAGTTATTTCCGGTGTTAACTTTATAAAAGATTTTACAGCAGGGCTTTCTAATTTTTTTGGCGGCCGTTCCGGAACCTATGAAGAAGAGTTAATTCAGGCGAGGGAAAATGCCATGAGAGAAATGGAAAACCGCGCCAGACAGTTAGGTGCCGATGCTATTGTTGGTGTGGATATTGATTATGAAGTGCTCGGAGCCGATAACGGTATGCTTATGGTCACTGCTTCCGGTACTGCAGTCAGGCTTAAATAGTTTTTAATTATTAATTAAAATAATATGTTTCCAGAAACTGTTCTAATATCATTTTATATTCCTTTGGATTCTTCTGGCAAGACTGAGCATGCTTTGCATGGGGTGCTAAATAGATTTCTTTTTTATCCGGTTTGGCATCATACATGGCCTGGGACATGTAATAAGGTACAAATTCATCTTCCAGTCCATGTATAAACAGTATCGGTATATTACTCTTAACTGCTGCATCCATTGGAATAACATCACTAATCCAGAACCCGGCCCGAAGCTTAATTAAAACTTTGGCTGCAGGTAAAAACGGAAATGTGGGTAAATGATAATATTTTTTTAATTGATAACGTATTAATTCTTCCAAAGAGGAATAGGAACAATCTGCTATTGTACAACGTACTCTCCCATCTATGGCATGATGGGATAAAACCGTTGCTCCCCCCATAGATTCACCATGTGTTACTATAGCAAGATTGGTTCCGAATTCTGAATAACACCAATCCAGTACCGTCTGTAAATCAAACTTTTCGTAATACCCCATACTTGTATAAGCTTTATCGCTTAAACCGTGATTTCTGTGATCATATGTAAGTACAGTAATGCCTTTTTTTAAAAACATGGAAGCATATATCATACTGCTGTATTTACCACAGGTATAACCATGACAGATAATTGCTATTTTTAGTTTATTATCCGGATTTAGAAATTGCTCTTTACTTATATCATTATTGATTAACTGGCAGGATAAATGATAGCCATAACGGGATTTAATAATAAAATCTTCCTTTTCAAGACCTTGGTATTCCTGTTCATTCAGTCTTCCCTCTTCTATTTCTCTTTGATAAAGTTTATCATAGGCTAATACCTTAGGTTTCAATACTATATTGGATAAAACCCATGAAGCTGCTATCAGCACTGTCACGATTATAAGGGACATGAACAAAATAATATAACTTAACATTTCTTTAATTTTCTCCTATCTTTTTACGATTTTATAAATTACGGGGTTTTAAATATGTCTGATTACCCGTTACTGACTCATAATTATTTCTAAAAACAATACCCGTACTTATATTATTTTATCATAAGATTATTAAAAAATTTATTGATATTTTATTAAGAATTTCTTGATAATACTAGATTAAATGTTACAGTCCAGCCTGGTGGACGAACTTTAAGGTTTAAAACTAATTACTGTTTCTTTTATTGGTATTATACGCCAATTAGGTGATACAACTGCCGATTTATTATAAAACATTGTTTTTACGATAAAATAATTTAACAATTTACTGTATTGAATTTTTAGCTAAAATGCTTTACTATTAATTAAGTAATAAAATGTTGCTTGTAACAGATTTTGATATAAAGATAATGCAAGGAGAATGTAATGGATAAAGACACCATATTAGTAGTGGATGATAGCGATATTATTTGCAGTATTGTAAAAGGAATATTGGAAACACCATCTTTGCATATTTATATTGTCCATTCCGGTGAAGAAGGTATTATAGCAGCACAAAAAATACATCCCACACTTATACTGCTTGATATAATTATGAACGGTATTGACGGATATGAAACCTGTCGACTCTTAAAGTCCAATAGTGAGACCAAGGATATCCCTGTTATCTTTATAACCGGCAACAACGATTCGGATTCCGTATTAAAAGGATTTGAAGTCGGTGCCGCAGATTATGTATCAAAACCTTTTATTCCTGAAGAATTAAAAGCTCGTGTTAAAGTGCATATGCAAAACATCAAAATCCAGAGAGAACTTAAGTTCTTAATGCAGGAATTAAAAGAAATGGCTGTTACGGATTATCTAACTAAATTATATAACCGCCGTTATTTTGCAGATCAGTTACAAGCTTACGTAACACAACATACGTTACCTATCTTTCTTTTATTATATGATATTGATAATTTTAAAAAGATCAATGATAGCTATGGACATAATGCAGGTGATATGGTATTAGTCACCGTATCAAATATACTAAAGCTGCTGCTTCGGGAAGAAGATATACTAAGTCGCTGGGGCGGAGAAGAATTTATGATCTGCTTACCTGATATTTCGGAAGTTGAAGCTATAAATCTTGCGAACAAACTTCGAAAAGAAGTGAGTGAGTACAGTTTTAAGTGTGATAATAATACCTTCCAATGTACGATTACGGGAGGTATTATTAAGTATGACAGATCTATATCCGCTGAAAAAAACTACAGCAACGTAGATCAGGCATTGTATCTTGGTAAATCATCAGGAAAAAACCGCTGCATATATAACTATCCTATACTGGAAAGTACAGAATTTATAAATTAATAGACTAACGAGAAATTCTTAAGGAGATACCAATGGCATATGAAATACTAGTTTTAGATATTGATGGAACATTAACGAATTCAAAGAAAGAAATTTCAGATAAGACTCTGGATTCCATAATGAGGATACAGCAACGCGGCCATAAAGTAGTCTTAGCTTCCGGACGCCCTACTCCGGGTGTTCTTCCATTAGCCAATAAATTAAAATTATCTGAGTACAACGGATTTATATTATCCTATAACGGTGCAAAAATAATAAACTGCAAAAACAATGAAACGATTTATCAAAAAGTTCTTCCGGGTGATATAATTCCTAAATTACATACTGCTGCTTCGGAATATTCTGTTGGAATTATTTCTTATGAAGATAACTGTATCATTACCGATTCGGAAATAGATGAGTATATGGAGACTGAAGCCAGGATAAATTGCATTCCAATAAAAAAAGTAAACGATTTTCCGTCATATATTAATTTTGACGTAAATAAATGCCTGATGACCGGACATAGTGCCAAGCTTGAGAAAGTTGAAGTTAATATGAAAGAAAAGTTTGGACAACAGCTCAGTGTATACCGGTCAGAACCGTTTTTTCTGGAACTAATGCCTCAAAATATTGATAAAGCTTATTCACTAAGCAAATTATTAGAATACCTAGGCTTATCTAAAGATCAAATGATCAGCTGCGGAGACGGATTTAATGATTTATCCATGATCCAGTATGCCGGAATGGGTGTAGCTATGGCAAACGCACAGGATATTGTAAAAAAAGCAGCAGATTATATTACCTTATCCAATGATAAGGACGGAATAGCCCATGTTATAAAGGAATTCATGCTGTAATATGCTAATCCGGCAACCGACAGATAATTTGCACAAAGTCCTGCTTATTTTTATAAATTCTAAATCACTTTTTGGTTTTACTTAAGTTTAGCAGACAAATTTAATTCTTAATAAAACCTAAAATCAAAATGGAGTATCCCATTAGTAAAATCAATACTGTAATAAACTTATCGTGCTGTTTTTACTAAGTGGGATACTCCTGTTAGATTGAATCAAACATTAACTGCTACTAATTTACCGCTTAATTCAAATATATTTTTCACTTCTTTCATTAATTCTTCGCTTGGCTCCTTTGTTGCAGAAAGCTTATATTCTATTCCCAGTTCTTTCCATTTATATTCTCCCATCTTGTGAAAACCTAATAATTCTATCTTACTAACATTAGGATAATCGGAAAGATGTTTGGATAATTCTCTAATACTCTCAATATTGTCCGTCAATCCGGGAACCAGAACATATCTGATCCATGTTTTGATCTTCTTCTCTTTTAAGTAATCCAGAAATTCCAGGGTTGGAGATAGGGATACTCCTGTAACCTCTTCGTAAACGATTGGATTATAGTTTTTTATGTCAAGCAATACGATATCCGTATATTCTAAAATTTCTTTCACATCATCATTCCAAATAAAACCGGAAGTATCAATGGCAACGGTTATTCCCTCTGCTTTACATCGTTTAGACATTTCTAATATAAAACCTTGCTGCATTAAGGGCTCTCCGCCTGTAAAAGTTACGCCTCCGCCGGAAAATCCCATATAAGATTTATATTTTACTATTTCTCTCATCAACTGTTCCGGTGTATACTCAATTCCTTTATTCGTATCCCAGGTATCCGGGTTATGACAGAATTGACACCTTAAAGGACATCCTTGCATAAAAACAACAAAACGTATGCCAGGTCCGTCTACAGTTCCGCAACTTTCAAGGGAATGAATTCTTCCGATTACATTCATTTTATCCACCTTACCTTTCCAGTTTAAAGTTGTTTTACTGATATCTTTTGTTTTGTTATTATTTTAATATCAATATAACCGTTATATAGACAAATTATTAAACCTTAATCCTCTTGAAATCATAAGTGCAATTAAGCTTGTTCCTGATTATATAATGTCAGGAACAAGCTTTGCCTGTACTTATTTCATTTTATCTTTCATGGAAAGTACGATTAATAACATCTAACTGCTGCTCACGATTTAATTTGATGAAGTTAACAGCATAACCGGATACACGAATCGTAAGCTGAGGATATTTTTCAGGATGATCCATCGCATCCATTAAGGTCTCACGGTCAAATACGTTAACATTAATATGATGTCCTTTATCACAGAAATATCCGTCCAGCATACCAACAAGATTGTTAACTCTTTCATCCAGACTCTTGCCAAGAGCTTTTGGTACGATAGAGAATGTGTAAGAAATGCCATCCTCCGCATGTTTATAAGGAAGTTTAGCAACCGATGCCATGGATGCAATCGCTCCTCTTCTATCTCTTCCGTGCATAGGATTCGCACCCGGTGCAAATGGTTCTCCGGCTTTACGTCCATCCGGTGTATTACCGGTCTTTTTACCATATACTACATTGGAGGTTATCGTTAAAACAGACAGTGTCTGTTTTGCACCACGGTAAGTTTTAACTTTACGTAATTTATTCATAAAACGCTCAACCAAATCCACTGCGATCTGATCTACGCGGTCATCATTATTACCAAAAGCAGGATATTCCCCTTCAATTTTGTAATCTACAGCTAATCCTTCATCATTACGAATCACTTTTACTTTTGCATATTTAATTGCAGACAAGGAATCAGCCACTACGGAAAGTCCTGCTATACCACAAGCCTCCGTACGTAATATCTCTATATCATGAAGTGCCATCTGTAAACGTTCGTAATTATATTTATCATGCATATAATGAATGACGTTTAAGGTATTGATATATAACTCAGAAAGCCAATCCAAAGTCTGATCAAACTTTAGCATTACTTCATCATAATCTAAATAATCACTGGTAATCGGTGCAAATAACGGTCCGACCTGTTCTCCTGCCTTTTCATCTTTACCGCCATTAATTGCATACAACAATGCTTTTGCAAGGTTTGCTCTGGCACCGAAGAACTGCATCTGTTTACCGATTCTCATGGCTGATACACAACATGCAATACCATAATCATCACCCCATACTTCACGCATGATATCATCATTTTCGTATTGAATGGAACTGGTATCTATAGAAACTTTTGCACAAAATTGCTTAAACGGTTCCGGCAGGAAATTGGACCATAACACTGTTAAATTAGGTTCCGGTGCAGGTCCTAAGTTATATAAGGTATGCAGGATACGGAAACTGCTTTTTGTTACAAGTGTTCTTCCGTCCATTCCCATACCGCCGATAGATTCTGTTACCCAGGTCGGGTCCCCTGAGAACAAATCATTATAAGATGGAGTTCTTAAGAAACGTACCATTCTTAATTTCATAACAAACTGATCCATTAATTCCTGAACTTCGGATTCTGTGATTAAACCATTCTTTAAATCCCGTTCATAATAAATATCCAGGAATGAGGATACACGGCCAAGACTCATTGCCGCTCCGTCCTGTTCTTTTATTGCTCCTAAGTAGCCAAAATATGTCCACTGGGTAGCTTCAAAAGAGTTTTTAGCTGGTCCGCCGATATCATATCCGTAAAAAGCCGCCATCTCTTTTAACTGTTTGAGGGCTTTAATCTGCTCTGAAATTTCTTCTCTTTCAAGGATTTCAGGTGATTCCAGTGTATTTCTCTCCAGTAATTTTTTCTGTTCTTTCTTTTCTTCTATTAACCAATCCACACCGTATAAAGCAACTCTTCTATAGTCACCGATAATACGTCCTCTGCCATAAGCATCCGGAAGTCCGGTTATAATACCGGTATGTCTTGCTTTACGCATAGCGTCGGTATAGGCGTCAAAAACACCGTCATTATGTGTCTTACGGTTATTTGTAAAAATCTCTTCTGTCGTTTTATCTAATGTATATCCATAGGCCTCCAGAGCGTTTTTAACCACTCGGACACCACCGTTTGGCATAATACCTCTCTTTAAGGGTTTATCCGTCTGAAATCCAACAATCAACTCTTTATCTTTATCTATATATCCCGGTCCAAAAGTTGTAATTGTGGAAGGCTTAAGTGTTTCTGCATCAATGATACCTTTTTTTGATTCTTCTTTCATTAAATCAGATACCTGATTCCATAAATCCATTGTTTTTTGTGTTGCTTCTGTCAAAAAAGAAGCATCGCCCTCGTAAGGTGTATAATTATGTTGAATGAAACTTCTTACGTTAATATCCGTAGTCCAGCTTCCCGTATTAAAATCATACCATTCCTGTCTCATTGTTTTTCTCCTTTTCTATATAAGCTATAGACCTTTTTGTGAAATATAGTGAAGCTTAGCAACTAACTGCCAATTTTTTTATGCACATAGCACATTTAGTAGTTGAGATTGTTTTCGCCTCTATATATTGTATTATAAGATAATGTCCTGTATTGTCAAGTGCTTTGTTGCGGAATAATTATCAATAAGACAAAACTATAACTATAATTATTTATAATACCTTGGATAAAAATTCTTTCAACCTTGGATTTTTCGGCTCATCAAAAAAGGCCCCCGGCTCATTTTGTTCTTTTATTTGCCCTTCATCTATAAATAAAACCCTGGTTGCTACCTCTCTTGCAAATCCCATTTCATGGGTTACAACGACCATAGTCATACCATCCTCTGCTAATTCTTTCATAAGGGCAAGTACCTCCCCTACCATTTCCGGATCCAAAGCAGAAGTGGGTTCATCAAATAACATTACATCCGGGTTCATGGCAAGCGCTCTGACAATAGCGATACGCTGCTTTTGTCCACCGGAGAGTTGCCTTGGATAAGCATCTGCTTTATCTGTAAGCCCGATACGCTCTAACAGCTCCATGGCTCTCTTATCAGCGTTTTCTTTATTCATTAGCCCAAGTTTAACCGGCGCTAATGTTATATTTTCACGTACTGTAAGATGCGGGAATAAATTAAATTGCTGAAACACCATACCCATTTTTTGACGCAGCTCGTTTATATTTGTTTTCGGATTGGTTATATTATTTCCCTCAAACCAGATCTCCCCGTCTGTAGGAACTTCCAATAAATTTAAACATCTTAAGAAAGTTGATTTTCCTGAACCGGAAGGTCCGATAATTACAACTTTCTCTCCCTGTTCTATGGTTTCATTGATGCCATTAAGAACCAAATGGCTGCCAAACTTTTTGGTCAGATTTTTAGTTGTTATCACCCTGGCTCATCCTCCTCTCAAAAATTCCCAATAATTTGGTTAATCCTAAAACAATAACCAAATAAAATACGGCCGAAATAAGAAGCGGCGTAAGTATGTCCCACGTCCGGGAACCGATATACTGTGCCGCTTTTGTCAGATCCGTTACGGCTATGATACTGGCAACGGAGGTTTCTTTAATAAGTACAATAAATTCATTGCCTAAAGCAGGCAGAATATTCTTGATTGCCTGAGGCATTATAATATAAAACATAGTCTGATTTGCATTTAGTCCCAAAGAACGTCCGGCCTCCATCTGTCCTTTATCTATGGATTCAATACCTGCACGTACAATTTCCGCAACATAAGCACCGGAATTAATTCCGAAACAGGCAGCCGCAACCACTATTTCATTCGTATCTCTGGATGTAAAAATCAGATTATAAATTATAAGTAACTGTATTATAACAGGTGTTCCCCTAATAATATTGATATAACAATTACATATGGTGCCAATAAAGCGTAAACCTTTTATGTTTGCCACCGAAACCTTTAAAGTTGCAACCAGTATCCCAATAAAAACACCAATAAGTATAGCAACTAAAGATATCTCCAAAGTCACTAATAAACCATCCAGATAATATTGATATCGATGTTCTGTTATAAATGCATCGTAATATCGATTTAAAAGTGATATAAACCAATCTCTAATAGTATCCAACTTAAACTTCTCCTTTTTTGAATAAATATATAAATATTTTATTTAAATCTATTTGATAATTATATTTCTGAATCAGCCTGATAATTCTTAACCTTCTTAAATAATCTTATATTTATTAATTTGTTTGTTTAACCTCTATTGATAAGTCAGACTGTTAATTCTTATCTATAATTCTGTTTTCAAAAGCAGCAATCTTCATCCTTACAATCTAATAACATAATTATTATATTAATGTTTATCATACCATAGCAGGTATAAATTATGCATATAATTATAAACACATAATAAGCAGCAGACAAATATAACTTCTGTCTGCTGCTTTCTGCATTTAAATTAATTGATTACTTGTTATGTAATCATTTTCCTGCATTTGTGTGGTTTGCAGTAAATTCTTCAATTTTGCCATCTTCATTTAATTTATTGATGACTTCATTGATTTTATCTAAAAGCTCAGTATTGCCTTTTTTTACAGCGATTGCATATTTATCTTCAAATAAGGTGCCATCTAAAATAGTGAGTGTATCATTGGAATCGACTAACTCCTGTGCAGGATATTGGTCCATAACGATACAATCTATTTTATTGTTTTTTAAATCTTCTGCAGCCTGAGCGAATTTCGTATAACGTTTGATTTCTTTCGCTTTAACATTTCCTTCGTCAGATACATAAAAATCAGCTATATTACCCTGCTGAACTCCGATTGTTTTATCGTTTAAATCTTCTACACCGGTAACGGCAGGATTCACCTTATTAACAACTACCACTTCTGTAGAATTAACATAATCAACCGAGAAATCCATGACTTTCTTACGTTCATCATTTACGGATACACCGGCCGCAACCATATCTACCTTGCCTTGCTGAACTGCAAGTAAAGCACCGTCGAAATCCATATTTTTAATCTCAAGTTTTTTACCCATAGCATCTGCAATAGCCTGTGCTATATCCATATCGATACCAACTACCTTGTCACCTTCCATGTATTCATATGGAGCAAATCCGGCTTCTGTTCCTACTATTAATGTGTCATTTTCTCCGGCTGTTGCACCTTCTGAAACTGAAGCACCCTCTCCTGCAGAATTACCAGTATCCTTTTTGGTACCGCAGGCAACAAGTGATATAGCAAGAACAATGGTAAGCATTGCACATAATAACTTTTTCATAAATAGTTTCCTCCTCAATTCATATTTATAAAATATTATTTATATTAATGCTTAGTATTGTACCACGTTCATGGAAAATTTCAAGAGTCTTTTTGCTTTTTTCCGAAACTCTTATGATATTTTTATCATTTCAATTTATTTTTTTACATTCTGAATCCCCTGTTTTTCGCATTTTCACTTACGAATCTGTCAACAGAACGTGTATATTGTATCTGCCTCACAAAAGATCCATACTGTTTCATATTATTCATTATCCTTTGTCTCACTATCGTCCTCAGATTCAACCTCTTCGTATTCTTCATCCACTGATTCTTCTGAATCAAAATCATCTTCTGAATCAAAATCGTCCTCAGAATCTATATCTTCTTTACTGACTTTCATTTTCTTATATATAAAGTTTTTAATACTGCTCTCTTGCGTTATTTTCACATCAACACCTGACATATAATTGTCAACATGAATATGAATAGTAGGAGCTGCATCATCATCAATTACCGGTACATTATTAGCTACACCACTGAATTTAGTTTTTGACGAAACTTCAACTTTAACATTTTCCGGTACTATAATACTGACTCCGCTCATGGTATTCTTGCAGTAAATATTCACATCATCTTCAATAATAGCATTACTTAGATCCAGCTTTAATCCACTGCATATAGTATTTACTATGGCACCGCTAAAACGTTCATTTTCAACTTTAATATTACGTCCTTTAAATGCCAGAAAGTAGTTCACTACATTCCCTGCCTCCAACACTTCATCTTCTTCATTATACCTTTCAACGAGTCTGCCTGCTACTTTAACTGTTGCTCTGACTGCCGAATAAGCGCAGATAAACTTAATCAGTTTTCTCTTTCTTCTTTTTTTACCTTTCGTTTTTACATATCTCTTAGTATCCACTGATTTTTTAGCCATATAAGAATCTCCTTTCCTATCATTCCAAGTTACTGGGATCAACCGCCAATTTTTCTACATTATGGATGATTATATTCCAATCCAAGAATGTATATTCCAGACCGTCTCAGTCTGACCGGTTTAATCCTAAGTGAAATAAATAGCTTTTTGATATTATATGCCAATGCTTAATAAAATGTATAGAACTTCCAGTCACAAAAAAAAACTCTATCAATAAGATTGAATAAAATATAACAGAATAAGTATCCCTATATTGGATACCGTAAAAACTATAAAATATTTCAAGTAATTCGGTCGGTCTGTTTTACAATAAATTCTATAAGATATTAGACTTGCTAAGGAAGCGATTAATGTACCAAGTCCGCCAATGTTGGTACCTATTATTAATTCCCTCGCATTATCCGTGAATTTGGATAATAAAACTGCTGCAGGTACATTACTGATTACCTGGCTTAATAGGATAGAAGATACTATTTCTCTGTTTTTTATCGTTTCGGATATTAGCTTGTGAATCATGTTTATATTACCTATATTTCCTGAAAAGATAAAAAAGCATAGAAACGTTATCAGGAGTGAATAATCAATTTTTTTTAGGATATTTCTATCATAAAAACATAAAAATAATATTATAAGCAACCATGTTACGCGGTAATCGATTCGGTGTATTACCGTACCAAGGCATAGGACAAATAGTATAAAATACAAAATTATATGCTTTACATTAACTGCATTTTTATTTTGCAGCTCATTGATAACAGTAATTTTATTTTGAGAAAAGTTAATCGGTTCCCCCTTTACAAATAGGCAGACAATACTGATTATAAATAATGAAAATATAGTTAATGGCAATGTAATTCTTAAGAAATCCATTTCACTTAACTTATAATAAGAGTACAAATATAAATTTTGAGGATTGCCTACAGGAGTCAGCATACTGCCGAGATTCGCCGCAATTGTTTGCATCACAGTTACAAAAATTAATTTTTTTTCTTTTCCCGTAAGTTTTAACATCATAACTGTAAATGGAACAAAAGTGATAAGTGCAACATCGTTGGTTATCCACATAGACGTAAAAAAGCACAGAAGAATCAGCACATAGCACATCCCCCGAACCGTTTTCACTTTACTTAGTAGCTTTTCAGATAGAATTAAAAATACTCCATTTTCCTGAAGCCCTGCAACTACTGCCATTAAAGAAAAAAGTAAAGCAAGGACACGGAAATCAATATATTTAATATATTCTAATGATGGTTCCACAAAAAACATTGTTAAAACTGCAAATGCAGCCGAAATTATTAAAACAGCTTCCCTTTTAAACAAAGGGGTTATCTTATGTATCATACCACTAGTCCTTTCTGTCAAAATCCAATTAATTGTACCACTTTTATTTAAATTTTCAACCATTACCTTGATATAATTTTCCTGTAAGTTGATTTTCGTTTTTTATTTTGAATATTATTGTATTACTAAAATAAAATTGTAATGTAATGTTTTTATATATAATTAATATCGTAACAATGATAAAATACTCCGGATAAAAATAACTGTCCATAAACAATGAATTCAGTTAAATTTTAATCGTATTTTTTCTAATAATAAATATAATAATATTTAATACTGATACTAATTAAAACCGGCTGTATTAAGGAGGTTCCTTCATGGGAATTGTAACAATTATTTTGCTGGCTTTCGGAGTAGCAATGGATGCTTTTGCCGTATCTGTAACAAACGGATTATGTTATGAGAAATTCAGACGGAAAGAAGCTTTTATGACCGCTGTCACTTTTGGACTGTTCCAGGCGGGAATGCCTGTGATAGGATATTTCATCGGAAGTGCTTTTTATGAAACCATCGCATTTTTGGATCACTGGATTGCTTTACTTTTATTAGGCGCAATCGGTGCTAACATGATTGTAGAGGGAATCAAAACATACCTTAATCCGGAAGAAAATTGTAATACAGAAAGTTTTTCAGTCAAACTTTTATTAGCCCAAGGTATTGCAACAAGTATAGATGCACTTGCCATTGGCATCAGTTTTGCCGTTATGAGGACCAATTTAATCCTCGCCATTATCTGTATTGGAATCATTACCTTCTGTTTCAGTCTATTTGGTACCTTCCTGGGTAAAAAATTTGACCGCTTTTTAAAGGAAAAAGCAGAGATTTTTGGTGGATGCATCTTAATTCTAATTGGACTGCGGATTTTTATTGAACATATGCTTTTTTAAGTTTTTTTCTTCTCCTTTATAATTTATGATCCTTACTCAAACAAAACCAGCCTTGCCGATTAAATAGGAATTTAACCTGCAAACCTGGTTTATTTACATCTTTTTAGAATTTCGAACTGATCTATTTTATTATTAAATATTCCTTGCCTTATCTATAACTTCAGACATCATATTTTTGAACACTCCTACTGGGAATGATCGTCTTTTACCAACTGTTATGACACTGTAATTCCGGATTAGCTTCTAAATGTGCAAAATCATTAAATCTCTGAAGATAAAACCGTTTATCTGTTTCATCATACACTAATTCGGTAATACTGCTATTTTCCAGGGTATAACCTAACAATAACCTTTTGCTTATATCCAACCCGATAAGACCGGCTATTAAGGCACGGATAACTCCTCCGTGAGTTACAACCGCAATATTTCTGTTACCACTATGAATCAATTCTTCTATGACAGTCACAGCCCGCCTAAATACATCGCGTCCGTTTTCACCACCGGGATAAGGAATATCTTCTTCTAATTTCATTTGCTCCCTTTTAAAGTCGTCAAAATGCTCTGCTATGTATGTTTTGGTTTTACCCTCCATATCTCCAAAAGAAATCTCTGTAAGATTTTCTCTTATATAGTGCCGCCTGTGTATATATAAATTAATCACTTCCGCCGTTTGGACTGCACGTATTAACTGGCTGGAATATAATGCATCAATTTCATAGGAAGCCAGTCTCTTACCAAGTAAATCGGCCTGTAAATATCCCGCCTCCGCTAAACCGGCATCTTCATTACATAAAGTAGTGTTCTGTTTACCGTGCCTTATTAAGTATATATTCATCGTAACACCTGCGCCTTTCTTATTTACTTATGATAAGGTTCGTTGGAATTAATCCGGTAAGCCCGGTATATCTGTTCTAATAAGATCACTCTCATCATCTGATGCGGAAATGTCATTTTTGAAAAACTGAGTTTGAAATCTGCTTTTCTCAGAACCTCATCGCTTAACCCTAAGGAACCTCCTATGATAAAAATAATATGACTGCAGCTATTTACTCCTAATTTTTCTATTCTTTCTGCTAGATCCGTTGAAGAAAGCATAGAACCCTCGATCGCTAAGGCAACTGTATAAGCACCATCTTTTACATGCTTAAGTATCCTCTCTCCTTCTGCTTTCTTAATTTGACTTTCCTCTGCTTCACTTGCCTCATCCGGAGTCTTTTCATCATTAACTTCAATGATTTCTAATTTACAGTAACGGCTCAACCGTTTTGTATATTCATCAATAGCTGAACTAAAGTATTTTTCCTTTATTTTACCTACACATATAATTGTTATTTTCATTTATAAACCTACAATATTCCGCCTGTTCCCTACAATATTACCGCTGTTTTAACTTTCCGCGAAATCCTTTCTTTTTATCAGGTTTCGTCTTATCCTCCTGTATGTATTGATACAATACACCATTTTTAACCATTCTGATTTTTTCACCGGAAAATCCTCGTTTTCTTAATTCTCTTTGTAAATTAAATAACATAAATCCATGAAATACAATTAGTATATTTTCCTTAGACCAATCAATCTGATCTAAAAAAACATTAATTCTTTTCCTTGTACCAATAACAGTTTCCGGCTGGCTCTTGGATTTAAACAGCCATGCTAACCTGCCGCATACATGCCATACTTCAAATGGCAGACGTAATCTGTCCGAATGGATGAAAGGTGCATTATCCACTTCCCTCAATAATTTATCTATAATCAAATTACCGCTGTAAACTTCCTGCGCTGTAACAATCGCTCTTGGAAGATCACTGACATAACAAATATCCCATTCAATCCCATACATATCAACATGTTTTTTTATTACTTTTGATTTCTCATAACACTCTGACCACTCTCTGAATTCCTTTGATGTCATCATTTTTTTATGCGGACAGTTAACCTTAAAGTGTCTTAATAGTCCAATTCTCATGATTTACCTTCTTTAATCCGTATTTACTATTTAAATAATTTGCTGCATTTAAATAAATAGTTTCATATTATATTACTTTGATAAATTTATTCTGCACCAGGAATAATTCTATAATTTAATTTATAACTCTTATATTAATATATTCTCTGAATTTCTAGTTATATAATTATTTTACCTGCATTTATTATGAATTGCAAGTTAAGAATCTTAATGCATAAATCTTCCTTAATTCTTTTGGAAGATGCGAAAGATAGTATCCATAATAAAAATTGCCAAAGCAATCATTCCGGCTAACTGCATGGTTTCACTAAAATAATAACCGGCTAAGGAGTTATCATTTCTGATTAAATTATATACAATACGATACATACCTACTCCCGGAACTAAAGGCAAGATACCGGCAATCAAAAATAAGGTAACCGGGGCTTTCATTAATCTTGCAAAACTATGGGAAATGAGCGCAACTACCAATGCTGCCAGAAACATACCTGCAACCGTAGAGCAGCCAACCTCCATAAGCAGTAAATATACCAGCCATCCCACAGCACCTACTAAGCCTGCACGTCCTAAGAATTTCTTAGGGACCCCGATTGTAATTGCCATGGAAATAACCGCGATAAACGATCCAATAACCTGTATCAATATTTGTATCAAAATCATACGGATATTCCTCCCGCTATAAAAGAGTAGAAAGCAATACCGATACCAATCCCGGCAGCTGTGGAAGTTGCCGAAACAAATGCCTCGATTGCTCTTGCACCACCCGACATATAATCGCCCTGTAAAGTATCCCGAATCGCATTCGTAATTGCTACTCCCGGCAGTAGTGGCATCACCGAACCACCGATTAAGGCATCCAGTTGGATTGCCAACCCTAAATTATGGAGAAAAAACATACTATTAAACGCAATCAGTATTGATGATACCAGGTTTTTTATGAAAGTATTTACTCTAAGGTTATTCGTAATAATAAAAATTATAACAATGAGCCCTCCGTTCAGACCCGCAATAATACTGTTTAACCAATCCCCGCCTAATAAGATGGTAAATGATAACGCAGCAATCATGGTACAGAGATAATTTACTGCTCTGCTATACGGTTTTTCATTTTTGATGGTTTTAAGGTTTTCATAGGCATCCTCCAGTGTAATTTTTCCGTCACATAATTTTCTGGACACATTATTTGCTGCATAAATATGGGATATATTGGTTATACGGTTATCCACTCTTTTTACAACTGTTATGGAATCTATATTAGAATCTCCCAAGGTTAAAAAGATACCGGTAGGTGTAACGAATGTTTCTGTTTTTTCCAGACCGGATATTTTTAAAATTCTACACATGGTATCTTCAACCCGATACGTTTCTGCACCGCCAAGAAGCATGATCTCTCCCGTCAGCATTGCAGTATCTACTAATAATTTATAGTTCATTGTCATTGTTCTCCAATCACAGTAATTTATTGAGATTATGAACGAAAAAGTTAACAAATAATTTTTATTATCTTCATACTTTACTCATATTTTAAAATTATAATTGACTTAAGAAAGTGAAATTATGCTTCACTCTCTCTCCTCCCCCATATTAATATATATTTTGAGTAAGCGGTAAATGGTTATCATTTATCGCTTTTCTCTTTCATTTATATACTAATTAATTGTTTTGTATTGATTACTTTACCAATCCGGTGTTTTTAAACCTGATGAATATTCCTATTGCATAAGAAAGGACAAGCCACATTTTAAAATCTGACTCGTCCTTTCAATTCCTATTAAATCTCATCCGTATCCACATCTGAATTATCAATATCCATAGTATGCAGCGTTCTTCTCTTTCTTCTCGCCTCTTCCGATGCGTTCATGAGAAAATCTTTAATTTGATTTGCATTCTTGATATGTAATAACTTAAGTTCCGGATGAGTTGTATCTCCGGTATAGCAAGTCACTGTTCCCAGCTTGAATATCCTCTCCATAAAGCTTTTAGTAAGTTTTACGTCCTGAACCTTGTACATAAATGCATCATCTACTGTAATACTAAGAAATCCGCTGGTTATGGTAATTTTCTCATCGGATATAGTATAAGTAGTAAAACAAATTGGCAATGCAAGAAACCTTGTCCTTTTTTTCTCAATATAAATCATCGTTTTGCTCCTCTAAAAATATTATTCATTTAAATCAATAACCGTAGTTCTATCTTCATATGAAATTGTAAGTTCTAAATTTGATCTATCCATATTCTCCGGTACATCAAACATAACTACGGCTTGCCTTGTTTTACCGGCAGCAACATCGAGATTTATATACTGAATATCATTATTAAGTAGTGTCAACATAGGGTTATATACCGTACCTGTTTTGTCAATCAGCTGATATTTTATCTTATCATTCTTTAAATCAAGAGTTCTGGCTTTCTGGGATGTATTTTTGATATTAAAATTAATTGCTAATAATTTATGATCTTTCGTCGTTTCTAATGTAAAAAATTTATATTCATCCGGGTAACTGTTATAAAATTTATGATTTATATACTTAATACTGAATTTGCCTTTAAAACTATCTTTATACAAACTCGCCAGGCTTACAGCGCTTCCATTTTGCTTATCAACAGAAAAATCGGAAGAATCCTGCGTTCCGGCTGAATTACTTGCTCCCGTGCCATTCCTGTTTATATCAGATGCTTTTATAGTATCATCGGAATCCGCTATCTCCCCATTTTCCGTTATGTCTTCAGAATCCGTCGTATCCGTAGTCGCTTCCGGATAAATCAATGCTTCATGATAATTTACATCATATCGTAACACAGTGCCTGCCATGTATTCAGCCAATACATCACTTTCCTGGTCATCTATTTCAATTAATTGCGCACATCCAGTCAGCATTACTCCACAGATTGTAATTAATATTAAGAGTAGTTTCCTCACAATTTATCCTCCCGTAGAAAATCATTATAATCACCTACATAATACCACTAATTACAAGTTTGGGCAATCAAAAACTTAAAAACTA
This sequence comes from Anaerocolumna sp. MB42-C2, assembly GCF_030913705.1. GTDB lineage: Bacteria > Bacillota > Clostridia > Lachnospirales > Lachnospiraceae > Anaerocolumna. The sequence goes on along the minus strand of NZ_CP133190.1, from coordinate 6,187,747 downwards.
AGAAGAATTTCTCATAAAAATCCATAGATCTGCTTAAAATGTGTTTAATTTATTTTTGTATCCAATTCAAACCAGAATTCAACACCTGTTTCATGATTAATTACACCACAATCCTGATTTAAGGACGACATAATGGCTTTTACTATCGAAAGGCCAATACCGCTTCCGCCATATTCCCTGGTTCTGGCTTTGTCCACCTTGTAAAACTTTATCCATATTTTATCCAAATCTTCTTCGGGTATATTAGCACCTGTATTAAATACAGCAATCCGAACCGAATTTTCCTGTTGTATTAGTTTTATCTCTATTATTTTTGCTCCATCCACATGATTCAGCGCATTACTTACATAATTCGTAACTACTTCCTCCACCATATATTCGTCTGCCCATACGTAGATAGGTTCCTTGTGCTCGAAATGAAGTAAGACTTCTTTTTGCTGAATTAATATTTCTGCTGAATCCAGAACAGAATGAATTATGGCAACAATATCAAACCGTTCGATATTGATTTGATTATTGCCGGCTTCAATTTGATTTAAAGATAATAATTTCTTAACCATTTCATTCATTTTTTTTGCTTCATCAATAATAACCTCACAGTAAAAATCCCTGCTGTCAGCGTCATCATTAATATTGTCTTTTAATCCTTCCGCATATCCCTGAATCAGAGCAATGGGAGTTTTTAATTCATGGGTTACATTGGATAAGAAATCTTTTCTCATTTCATCTATCTGTATTTTGTTCTGAATATCGGAAAGCAGCTCGTTATTGGCACCTTTTAATTCCGATATGGTTTTTTCCAGTTTTTCCGATAGAATATTAATACTACTGCCAAGTTCCCCTATCTCATCCTGCGTCGTTACAAAATATTTTGCATCAAAATCCAAATCGCTCATTCTTTTGGAAATACCTGCAAGCTGCAGAATTGGCTTCGAAAATCTTCTGCTAAAATAAAACATAATAATAGAAGCTATAATAACGGCTACCATTCCTACATAAGCTAAAAACTTATTCGCTACCTGTACACTTTCCTGTATGCTTTCCAGATTTGTCCGTATGAAGACATTGCCATCCTCCAAATCACCGACCAAATCAACATAGTTGGAATCAATACGGGGATCATATGTCATAAAAATATTGTATTTTTCTCTACTTAATATTTTTTTTGATTTAATTCCCTGACTCATCTCACCGAAAATATATCCTTTTATCCATTGAAGTATCTGGTCATATCTTTCATCTTTTTCTTTATCGTCTCTTTCATTTTCTTTATCTTTATCATCATTCTCAAATGGTACCCACTCGGAACGGTCATACCACCCTGTATTAGCAATAATATTGATACTTACATTACGGCTTTCCATAAGACGTTGCAATTTTAATTTATCCTGGCTGAAAGTAGTATTCATATCATCGCTCTTTTTAAAGATTGCATTTATTTCATCATAAGTTTCTCCCAATGTTTTTATTTTACTATGAAGATAATAATCCTCTAAAAGCGTCATATTTAAAAACAATAAAGTGAATATTGTAAAAATAATAATAAGGGTCAGGGTAAAAGTTAATTTAAAACGGATGGAGTGCCGGTTTATAATTTTGTTTAGATGGAGCTTCATGGTTCTACCTCAAATTTATACCCCATTCCCCAGATTGTTTTAATATAATCCCCTTTGGGGCCCATTTTACTTCTTAACTTTTTAACATGGGTATCAATCGTTCTGGCATCTCCAAAATAATCATAGTTCCATACATTATTCAAGATTCGTTCCCTGGACAAGGCAACTCCCTGGTTCGTAATAAAATACGTCAGTAATTCAAATTCCTTATAGCTTAGATCTATATTAATATCGTCGATTTTAACCTGATGTGCAGCTTTGTCTAGTACAATCCCGCCTACGTTAATAACATCTTCCTCTAAAGCATTGGCTCTTCTTAATATTGCTTCTACACGGGCTACTAATATTTTAGGACTGAACGGTTTCGATATGTATTCATCTACACCTAATTCAAAGCCAAGCAATTCATCCTTTTCATCACTTTTAGCAGTCAACATAATAATAGGCACCTTGGAATATTGGCGTACTTCACGGCATACCTGCCATCCATCCATCTTCGGCATCATAACATCCAAAATAATTAATGCAATTTCTTTACTTTCAAAAAAAATATCAACTGCCTGTTCCCCGTTTTCCGCTTCCAGTACATCAAAATTTTTTTTACTTAAAAAATCTTTAACCAGTTTCCGCATTCTGCTTTCATCATCTACAACAAGTACTTTTAATTTATCCATAATATACCTCCTATCCAAACAATATGTTCGTCCTTAAGGACGGACGTCTTTTTTTAACAATGATAAAGATAATTTTGTTGCAAAAGTACATTGTTAATTTAAATATGCTCGTCTTTAGCTATATTATAACAATTATTTATGAAAAAAGTATGTTTTAACATTATAATTCTTAATTATTCAAATGTATTTATACCCTCCAAAGCTTCTTCTCTTTGAATTAAATCCTCTTCTCTGTTATTTAATTCCTCTTCCCAGGCAGAATAACGATTTATTATCTTATTTTCAAAATCAGCATACACTGATTTGTTCGTATAAATAGCAATTATCAGCATTCCGAGGATTGTAATCAATAAGAATATGTTAATGATTCTCTTATTCCGTATAAGGTTTTTTTGTTTTTCAGTCAATTGTTTATATTTTTCAAAATCTGAAATGTCTATATTATTGGCATTTTGCACAGGTATATAAATACCGTCAATATCTTCTTCTTTCACAATGCCTGAACTTAGGACCACAACCTGAAGCTCTTTTAAAAAAGTGTATCCAATTATGGTATGAAAGGTGCGGTTTTCTATTAACTTATTATAAAGTTTAAGTACAGTTCCGGGATCAGTTAGATCGGCTTTGGATCGTAAAATATGGATAGACTCATATTCCTCCTTTGCTGAATTATAATCTTTATTGTTACTGAAAAGATATCCGCCTATTATTAAACCTTTCTCTCGCATATGATTATCTCCTATCTTTACCAGTTGGTTCCGGAATTACTTTCTTTAAAAATTCATCCGCAGATCAATCTCCAGTAAAAAAATTACTACTACTGGTTTACGAAGAATACTTATAAACAGTAACATAACGTTTATTTCTTCGTGATTAGAACTACGGATGATTAAAATTTGTGTGTGATTTTTCGTTTAATTCAAAGTATATCCGGTTACCTATTTTTTGTATTTAAATACATTTATCTTATCAATAATGACGTCTTTTACCGGTTTATCATTACTATCCACTTCCACCGCTGCAACCGTATCCAAAATATCCAACCCATCATAAACCTGTCCAAATACGGTATGTTTGTTATAAAGCCACGGGGTTCCTCCGACTTCACTATATTTGGCAACTGCCTCTTCGTTAAATTTTATGCCGTTTTGCTGTTCAACTTTGCTTAACATATCCATGCCATAGGTTTGTTTTGTCTGGACAATAAAAAACTGGCTTCCATTGGTATTTGGTCCGGAATTGGCCATACATAAGGCACCTCGGTAGGGTTGCAGTTTATCTGAAAATTCATCTTCAAAATTATCACCCCAGATACTTTCACCACCGGCCCCGGTTCCTGTGGGATCACCCCCCTGTATCATAAAATCATTTATAACCCTGTGAAAGGATAATCCATTATAATACCCATCTTTTGCATGTTTAGTAAAATTTTCTACTGCTTTTGGAGCAACATCATCAAAAAATTTAACAAAAATTGAACCATAATCCTTAATTACTATTTCAGCAACCGTTTCTCCGTTTTTCGGTTCTGAAAATTGATCCGCTTTTTTAGAACATCCTCCTAATAATGTCAAACTGATTACCATAATTAATATTAATGATACTGCTTTTTTCATATTACCTCTTTTCCGACTATTTAATTTAATTAAATACTCTTTATTTTTAAGTTTATTATTCTTCTTGATCCATTTAACTCTTTCTGAACTTAAAACCTGTTTTTTCTTCAATGGAATCTTGCTTCATTAATTATATACTATGAGATGAATCAAGGTCCTGCTGGTATTTTAAGCCCCAGTCTTCCCGTATTCCATCCATAATCGAGAGAATATCCAAAGTATCCTGTACCGGATTCAATTTACTTTCTAATTGACCGGTTCTTAAACAAGCATTTACCTCATAAGCCTGGAATTCATAACCGTTAATTCTTCCATCCTCCGTATAAGCTTCGATTTCATTACCTTTCTGATCATAAATCACCGCTTTATCCGCCATCCAAAAGTTCGGAATAACGATTTTTCCACTATCGCCAATGATAATAGCCTCCTTACCTACTTCTGCATTAATTGCAGAACTTAACATAGCAATAGCATCCATACCAAACTTAAATAATATACAGTTTTGTACATCAATACCATTGTCTAAAAAAACACCGGTTGATACGACTTGAACCGGTAATTTTCCCATTAAATGTACCGCGTAAGTAATGGGATATACCCCAGCATCCAATAATGCACCTCCGGCTAAGGAATAATTATATAAACGATTCGATTCATTATAAGGCACAGTAAATCCAAATCCGACTTGCATTTTTTTTACTTTCCCGATTTTTTCATTGGTAATCCATTCTTTTACTTTCTTTGTAACCGGCAGAAATTTTGTCCACATTGCTTCCATAAGAAATACCTTGTGCTCCTTGGCCAGATCCATTAGATATTTCGTTTCTTTGCTATTGACTGTAAACGGTTTTTCACATAAAACTGCTTTACCATTTTTTATACAAAGTTCGGCATTTTTCATGTGTTCCGTATGTGGAGTACCAATATATATTACATCAATATCCTTGTCCTTAGCTAATTCTTCATAACTTCCATAAGCTTTTCGAATACCAAATTTCCCTGCAAAATCCTTTGCCTTATTGACATCCCTGGATGCTATGGCAGCAAGTTCCGTATATTCCATTTGCTTTAGAGCAGCTGCAAAAGAGGCAGAAATATTACCGGCTCCGATAATTCCCCATTTTATTATTCTCATACTAATCCTTTCCTGTTTTTACTTCTTATTTCCAATGTCTGCATCCTATGGAAAAACAATAATATTTTATCACTAAATTCCTTAATTGAAAATCCTATCTTTATAAAAAGTTTGAATAAATGAAATTGTAATGTTATTGCCCACGGAACTGCTGCTTTTTGCAGGGGAGTGAACAGTAAACATTGTAATTATTTATTGACATTTAATGCATTTTGATATTTATTTTAGGCTAAAAAATTTTTTCTAAAAAACACATTTTAGACACAAATTAAGGTTATACTATATTCATGTGATTCAGAATTCGTCTGTTAACCATTTATATTCTGTTGCAAAGTATTACTTTTCATTCAGATATAAGCAACCAAATGTATATTAAGGGGTTGTACTGGTTTCGACGGGGGTTTTGAAGTTGCGGAAGCCATTCGCGGACTAGGACCGCGTCATCAACTTAGAATTAAATTTAAACGCAGACGATAATTTAGCGTACGCTGCCTAATGGCAGCTGTCGACCTTAAGCTTCTTGCGGCTTAAGACCTCGGCATCAAATTAGCAAGGCACTTTGTCTTCAAAGCTTTGAGAGGATAAAAGAATTTATGAAGCTACTGAAGTCTAAAGCCTGTCAACCGGCGTTAGACGGAGGGAATGTTAAATGATTGACTGTAATGGGAGATGCTGCAATGAATGGGCTTTCGGACAGGGGTTCGATTCCCCTCAGCTCCATCATTCAAACCACTGTCCGTATAGATTTCTATATAGTCGTGGTATATGAGTATTTTGGAAATATAGGTCTTGATGATGTGCTTTTGATCTTCAAGGCCTTTTTCTTTTAGGTTGATATCATTCTTAAGTTTTTCTCTTATAAATTCTTTCGGAGGAAGTATGATTTTTCCTAATTCAATTCTATGATATTCTATCTTTTTATTAAAAAAAGTTTCAGAAATAATTTCTTCACGTGCTACTTTAGATAAAAATTGAAAACATTATAATTTAATGCCCATAACCGTTCTCCTTTCTATGCGGTAATATCTAAGGTTTATTTTTATGCCATAGATATTACCACATAGATTTAATAAAAGTAATAAGTTGTTTATTTTGTCAGTTACTCTTTAAATGTTCTATAATTTAAGATATTAAAAAAATATCACAGACAAAAACAAGCCTCAAGAGCCGCGGGAATACTCCCTTCTTGACACTTTGTTTATTATTCAAACTCGATAATTCATTATGCCAGTAATCTCATAATTGGTGTTATCCATGTCCTGGACACTTGATTCACGATTCTCCTTAAAAAGTAAATATAATAATTAAGCAAATTAAATACGTAATAAATTATGTGTTTTTATTGACACATAATAAATTATGTATTATAATATATGCATAACAAGAAGGAACACGAATGAAAAGTTACTCGTCGAGAGAAGTAATCAAAATACTTATAGAAGATGGATGGTATGAAGTAGGTTGTGTAGGTGACCATCACCAATTTAAACATCCAACAAAAAAGGGACGAACTACTGTAACACATCCAGTAAGGGATATACCAATTGAAACATTAAAAAATATTCAAAGACAATCGGGAGTTAAGTTTTCTTAACTCCCAACTAAAGGAGGTTCATATTTTGAAAAACAGATATAGTTTTATTGCGACATTTCATTATGCAGAAGATGGTATTTCCATCTCTTTTCAAGATTTGCCGGGCTGTCTTCCATGTGCTTTAACTACCGAAGAAGCTCTTAAAAATGCAAAAGAAGCTTTAGGTTTACATTTATGGGGAATGGAACAGGATGATGAGGAAATACCGGAACCCACACCGCTTCAGCTTATTCACTTAGATAATGGTGATTTGCCTGTTCTTATTGATGTATTTATGCCAACAATAAGAGATAAAGTAAAAAATCAATTTACTAAAAAAACTCTCTCACTTCCTGCATGGCTTGCTGCAGAGGGTGATGCAAACAATGTGAATTTTTCTAAATTATTTCAGAATGCTTTAATGGAATATTTAGAAATAAACGATCAACCTAAACCTTAATTGATTAGGTAATTATCCAATTGTAAAGGCTGTCTAATAACAGCCTTTATTTACACTATATATTGTTTCATATCCAAGTAGAAATCTATTCTTTCTTTCGTGGCTCTGTCTATGGCAGATATGGGCAGGAGTAAATTGATGTTCCTTTCAGCTCCATACGAAGCGGTAGAAACGACCTGCCGTTCAACCGCAATAATAGCTGTATTTAGAAATGTCTTTAGTATAGTTGTTTCAACAAAAGTTCTAGGCACTTTTAAAAAAACAGTGAAATTAACTTTTAATCTATTTCAAAAGTGGATTGAAGACAATTATAAAATAAATGTTAGGAAATCAAGCATACCGCAAGTTAACAATAAGTGTACAATTTCATCTTGTTGAGTGCTCTTTTTTTGTATGTATTGGATTTTATTCATTCTGACATATCGGAATTTAACGAATCGGTTTCTTTGTTTTTACAACATTTACTCTATCATGCCGTTTCCATATACCACCATTGTTTATAATGGCATTTCTTAGTCCGTCCATGAACAAACTGCGATTCGGTTCACAAAGTGTAATATGATCCGCATGGGTCATCGTAAAACTTACAAACTCATCTGCAGTCATATCAGTATCATATTCATAGTCAGATACTTCTATAGGAACAAATCCGTAGTTAACTACATTTTGTTTATTAATTCTACAAGTATACGGTGTTACTGGAGCGAAATATTTTTCGTATACAGTATTTTTTGCTGCAATCAATTCAGGAGAATTTCTAGTATTATCATCCCCAACATTTGCTATCATCACTAGACATCCACCCTGTTTTAGAAGATCAAAAGACCGGCTAAATGCAACATTTTCCGGTATCCATTGAATTGTGGCTGCCGAAAAAATCATATCATATTTTTCATCTGCAAAATCATAAGTACAGAAATCCCCATTGATCATATGACAATTCGGATAGTCAGCAAATTTTTTCTTGGCAAAGTCATATAAATGCTCGCCAAGCTCAATTCCAACATATTCACAGCCAGTCATAAGTAGCGGTTTTGTAGCCTGTCCTGTCCCTGGACCGATTTCAAGCACTTTTTTGCTTGGTTTTAAATCTGCATACCGAATTATGTCAGCAAAAGCCTCAGGACAGTATTGGGGACGCCATCTATCAAATTCATCCGGAATTAGGTCAAATACCTTTCTAAACTCCATATATCTACCTCCACAAATTCAAATTTGTTGATATAATCATAATACAATCACAGTGAATATATGTCAAATATAACTATGCTAATTTTATTCCAACACACATTGTAAAATGTATGCGATTGTTTTTGTTGTACGCTTTTTTATTTAAATGGAAAAAAAACATCGTATTTGTGATTTTTTATCATTATTGTTCCAATGTTCCACTTTTATTTAACAGAAACATTATTAATGTACTTTTCTATAAAATATTTATTAGCGTGAAGTATCAAAAAAACGTTGTAAAATCAATGCTTTCCCATATGCACGAGGTTTTTCATTGTAATTTTCAACAAACTTTTTCGCCTATTTTATATTAAATTACGGAGTGGCACACAAAAACCTTAAAATAAAATCTGAATTGCGAAATTTTTCTTTTTATGTGTGTCATTAAAATGTGCACAAACAGCACACAATAACATGTATTGTCAGAATATAATAAACATGAAACAATTTCTATAGCAATAAGGGACTTCCACCAACCAACGTTGCAAAAGCAGTTGTTGTAACTGTCAGACCCTTAAAAAGGTATCCAACAAAACATTACTCCTGATCGGGTAAGCGGATGGCAATCAGCAGCAGATTGGCCACTTCCTCAGGTGATTTCTGCATCCCTTCGCCCGCCCACTGCCAAAGTATGTTAAAAAGCCCTCCTACACTATAGGAAAGCGCATATTTCATTGCCTCTGATTGCTTAGCCAAAGGATAATTGCCTTTACGCATCAGGTACACTTCCTGAAAAAGATGGTTAAACTCATGCAATAAAAGCGATAATAGATCGTTGCGGTAAAGTAAAAGAGCCAGTTCCTTATGCTCATACCAAAGCTCCAGATACCAACGAATCGTATGAAAATAGCTGTGATCTTTGTCAGTGGAAAGCTGTAGCGCTCCTGTACGCCAAATTGTCTCCAGATGAAAGCAAATTACTTCTTCTTTCGAAGAAAAAAAGCGATAAAAGGTTCTACGGGACAAATCTGCTTTTTTCGCAATCTCTGAAATACTGATTTCCTGAAACGGTTTGATATTCATCAGCTCCAAAAGAGCATTCGTCAACCATTCAATGGAACGTAAAGCAATTGGATTTTGTATATCTTTCATGTTGACTCCTTAAAATGTCACAAAAATAAACCGATGTGGCACTTGACTCTGAAATCTTGAATTATTGCTACAGACTCATTATAATAAAATTATCGAACTGTTACAAGTGTGACATTTGAATTATTTTGGAATTGTGAGGTAACTTTATGAAAAATATTATCTACTATTTTACAGGAACAGGAAACAGTCTTCGCGCAGCACAAATCATTGCCGAGCAACTAGGTGATACAGAAATTATTTCCATGCGATGTAATCCAAAGGATGTTCCTTCAACGAACGCTGAAAGGATTGGTTTTGTTTACCCTGTGTATCACTGGACGATGCCAGAGTATGCAATCCATTTTGTAGAGCAGGTAAAGTTGAACCCGAAAGCATACATTTTTGCGGTCTCTACACCAGGGATGATCAACGGAGGTTGTCAGGATAAACTAATGGAACTTCTGAAAGAAAAGAATTGTACACTTTCTTATGGAGAGAAGGTGTACTGTGTTGCCAATTATGTGGCTATGTATCCACCCTTTCCTGATCCTAAAAAACGCGTTCCCAAAACAGAAATACAGCTTGCTTCTATTGCACAGGAGATTATTGAAAAAAAGCTGCAGAATCCTCCTCACGCCAATGCGATAACACGGTGGCTTGCACCGCGGAAGATGCAGAAGTTTATTGATCATTGCCCGTCAAACGACAAATACTTTTCTGTATGGGATGACTGTATTTCCTGCGGTCTGTGTGCAAAGGTCTGCCCCTGCCATAATATTAATTTTGAAAATGGCAAGCCAACGTTTCTACATCAATGCAATCAGTGTATGGCCTGTATTTCTTTCTGTCCTAAACAGGCAATCAATTTTCCTAAATTTACACGGAAACGGAAAAAATATCACAATCCACATATCAATGTAACAGAAATCATTTCAGATAGGAAGTTATATCCTCAAAACGACTAATTTGGAAAGCAACGAATAAAAAGTGCTCAAGACCTTTTATTTAAGGTTTAGAGCACTTTTTTACGTTTTTCTTATTATTTCGTTTTTATAGCTTCTTCCTCTTCTACTTCCTCACAACGAATATTTACTACTTCTAAATTATGATCCCATAACCAGGTAGCTAACTTTTCATATGGAGCCTTTAAAATCTGGTCAGCCGCTCCATCTGTTTGTTCTAATACATAAACACTTATCTTTTTCATATCCTTTCTCCTTTGCTTTATCATTTGAATCGTTAAAGTGTTAAATATATTATAACTTGCCATACAATTTAATTACATCATCAATTCTTCCTATTAATTTGAAAATTCACCCTTTATAATATTAATGCAAATGTAAAAAAAATACTTTCATAATTATTCACATTATATTAATGAAACATTCAAACTCTATACATATATGAACATTATAATAAAAGCATAAAAATAACAAGTTTCCGCACCTTGTTAATATAATTTTTTTTCATAAAGCCAGCAGAATAACTGCTGGCTCCTCCTATTTTTATACATACTATCTTTGATTGCCCTCACACTTATAAACAAACCACTAAGACACGTAAAACAGGAATCGTACAAAATACCGTATTAATTTAACAATAGAATCAAAACTATATCTCTGATTCCATATTTTTTATGTACTATCTGCTTCACAGCTTATATGAGTCTATCCCATCTAATTACGAAATATAACTTTTGTTAATCGAATTCCCTCAGGTAAGTCTTTTCCTTTCTGCATAGCCTGATGTGCTTTGTCTATTAAATTTTTTTTCGTATCCTCCGGATATATAAAGTCAAAATCATAAATATATTCTTTTCTAATATTGTTAAGCGCTATATTTAAGAGAGAACCGCCATTATTGCAATACTCTCTCACAGCATCACTGATTATTTTTTTATATTCTGCATATGACATACTGCGTCCCATTAACCTCAATCCAATCTATTTTATAGTATTGTATTAATATATGCACATATTTTCAAAAAATGCCTATCCAAAAAAAATTATTATACATGCACGATTAAATAATCTTTTTCATATGTTATTAAATAAGTATTAAAAGGATTCCATGATGGACGAAACCAACAACACTACCTCCGGTTATTATTCTTCGGCAGACCTTCGTAATATATTAAGACAGCTTTGGAGCCAATATTCTGTATGGAGCAGATTCTATATCGTAAGCAGAATGGCTGATTTAGATGATTTAGATGTGGTAACAAACAGGCTTTATGAGGTGCCGATCGATTTATATAATGTTTTACGCATTTATTATGGCAGTAATTTTGCACTGGAATTTGAGAATTTATTAAGAAGTCAGATAGCACTAACGATACAGATAATAGATGAAATCAGTGCAGAACAGCCTATTGATACTGCCGAATCCAATTGGAAATCGAATGCAGACCAAATCAGTTTATTCCTTTCACAGTTAAATCCTTATTGGAATAAACAGGTATTGCAGAATTTATTCTATAACCACTTAGATATGACTATATATGAGGCACAAAAAAGAAAATATAAGCAATATGCATCTGATGTGTATGAATATAATTTTATTGAATATCACTCTTTAATGATTGCCGATTATTTCTGGAATGGCATCTTAAATCAACTATACCCGCAACAGTAATTCCATCACTCTTCCCAGAAGCAGACATATAATATTATAGCAGTAAAGATTTTGTTCCTGTTTTCGGAAACACGGCGTTAGTCACCATCTTTTATCAGAAATCAAATCACAATTTCTGGTTAGTTATAATGGTTATATTGGAGGAATTAGATGGACGGAGTAAGGGAATTCGTAAATAATTCCTGCTCGAATTTAAATATTATTATTTCTGTGAGAGCAGGTGATAGAATAGGATGCGTTTACCGGGTTGAAGAATTCTGCCTGAAACGATTTGAATGCTTAAAAATCTGTTTTGGCAATGAACAAAACCCGTTTATAGACGGTATAAAAGTATGCTATTATGATTACGGACAATACGGAGCTACAGAGCTTGTGGTTAAAAAATACGGTTGTACTTTAGATAATTTACTCAATAAAAACTTTAGAATTATATTTTTAAGTGCAGGCCCTACAATAGCCGTATCTGCTCATATAATCTGAAGTATGTAAAAAGATAGTCTGCTGATTGTGAGCGTGAATGATCCCAATAAGTAAGATTTCCAAATCTAACCTACAGGGATCGGTTCATAATACAGAGACTATCTTTCATATTGCAGTTATTAAATAATACTTATTATACTAAGGACCCAGCGTTTACCATTAATTAATATAAATTTTTCACTTTAAAGTCTTTCTCTGCTTCTCTTCTTTGGTCCTTTTTCGCTATGTCTTCCCGTTTATCATATAGCTTTTTACCTCTGGCTAAACCAATTTCAACTTTGACCAGACTGCCTTTTAAGTATACGGTAAGTGGTACAACCGTATAACCTTTCTGTGCCACTTTGCCCATAATTTTATTAATTTCATAATGATGCAATAATAATTTCTTAATACGCAAGGGATCTTTATTAAATATATTTCCTTTCTCGTAAGGGCTGATATGCATGCTATAGATATAAACCTCTCCATTCTCAATTCGAATAAAAGACTCCTTAACACTGCATTTACCCATTCGTAAAGATTTAACCTCTGTGCCGTGAAGTACAATACCGGCCTCAAAGGTATCTTCGATAAAATAATCAAATCTCGCCTTTTTATTGTTAGCAATCATTTTAATACTTTCTTTAGACATAAATCCTCCCAAAACTTCCTTTACTGATCTTCTTCAGGCTTTTCGTCCACAAATGCAAAATCGATGGTCCGCAGCAGTTTGTCGGCTGCTACTACCTCCACTAAGACCTTTTCCCCCAGCTTATAGGTCTTTCTTGTATGCTCACCCATCATCGTATAATGCTCTTCATCATAAATATAATAATCATCCGTCATTTCTGACACACGAACCATACCCTCTACCGTATTAGGTAATTCCACATATAATCCCCAATTTGTTATTCCTGATATTACCCCTTCAAAAGTTTCACCAATATGATCACTCATATACTCTACTTTTTTTAATTTATCTACTTCCCGTTCCGCATCGTCTGCCCGCCGTTCGGTAATACTTGCCTGCATTGCTACATCCGGTAAAATTTTATGATAATGCTTAAGCCGTTTCTCATTTAAGCTACCGCGTAAATTCTCCTTAATAATTCGATGAATCTGGAGATCCGGATATCGCCTGATAGGAGAAGTAAAATGGCAGTAATACTTAGTCGCTAACCCGAAGTGCCCATCACTGGTAGAGGTATATTTTGCGCGTTTCATGGAACGCAGGGTCAGACGGCTGATTAAGGCTTCCTCCGGTGTATTGTCAATTTTTAACAATAATTTCTGTAATTCTTTGGGATGAATCTCATCCTGGCTGATTTTAATACTGTAGCCGAAATTATTAATAAAAATGCCTAATTGCTTTATTTTATCAGAATCCGGATTTTCATGACTTCTATATACAAAAGGTATCTCCTGCCAGAAGAAATCCTCCGCTACGGTTTCATTTGCTATAAGCATAAAATCTTCGATAATTTTAGTAGCCTTGTTTCTTTCATAAGGTTTTATTTCAATCGGATGACCGTTCTCATCCAGTCGAATCTTACTCTCCGGAAAATCAAAATCAATAGAACCCCGTTTGCGTCTCTTTTCTCTAAGTATATCTGCAAGTTCTGCCATTAAATCAAACATAGGGACAAATTCTTTATATTGTTCTATCTCTTCTTCATCATGATCTTCAAGAATCTTCTTCACACTGGTATATGTCATTCTTCGATCTACTTTAAGAACAGTTTCGGCTATTTCATGTCCTATTACATTACCGTTGTTATCTATGTCCATAAAGCAGCTTAAAGCAAGTCTGTCCGTACCTGCATTCAGGGAACAGATTCCGTTAGACAACTTGTGAGGCAGCATAGGGATAACACGGTCAACTAAATATACACTGGTGCCTCTTTTAACGGCTTCTTTATCCAGAGGTGAATTTTCAGTTACATAATTGGTAACATCCGCAATGTGTACACCAAGATGATACAGATTGTTATCTTTAGAAATTGTTATAGCATCATCCAGATCTTTAGCATCTTCCCCATCAATGGTAACCGTCTGCAGTTCCCTGATATCTTTTCTGCCAGTAATATCCTCACCGGAAATTTCATCGGGAACAGCTTCTACCTGATTCATAACCTCCTCAGGAAATTCCATAGGCAGATTATACGCCATGATTACCGAAATAATATCTACTCCGGGGTCATTCATATGACCTAAGATTTCTATTACTTTTCCTTCGGGGTTTTTATCCTGTCCGCCGTAATCCGTAAGTTTAACTACTACCTTGTGTCCATTTACAGCTCCTTTTGTATGCTCCTTCGGAATAAAGATATCCTTACCGAACTTTTGATTATCAGGTATTACAAAACCATAATTCTTGCTCTTTTCAAATGTACCTACAATTGTAGTAAAACTTCTTTCGAGAATCCGCAGGATTTCTCCTTCTTTTCGTTTTCCCGTTCTGCTTTCTTTAATACTGACCATTACCTTATCATTATGAAGTGCGCCTTTCGTAGCATTCTCCGGGATAAAAATATCTTCCTCTTCCCCTTCGATAATTACAAATCCAAACCCCCTTTGGGTACCGGAAAAAATTCCGGTTTTGGTATTCGCATCAGCTAATTTATATCTGCCCTGGGTGTCCTGCTCAATCTTCCCATCAGCCTGCAGTGCAGTTAACACTTCCCTTAAATCCTGTTTTTCATCCCGAGGTACCTGTAAAATACTGGCTATTTCTTTAAATTTTAAAGGATGATATTCTTTACTATTTATAAAATCTAATAATATTTTCTTTTTTTCGTCCAAAATCACTTTATCCATTTTGCCTCCATCATTTCTAAACATCACTAATCTTTAAGTATTCCCAACCTGATTTTAATCAGTTTAAGCCAGATCAGTTTAGATGCTCAAGCCTTGTTATAATGTAGTATACCATAATTCTCCTATAATTAATACAAAAATTTATATAGGCTGTTTTATATAGTATTTGCATTTTGCAACGGTATAATTATGATTTATAGAAAATAAAAAAGATTCCGGCTTGCCAGACTTTAGCACTGAAGCGCTGTCACGACAGTTTTCTCAGCTTATCTTTCCAACTGACTAACATGCTTTTTAAAAAAATCTGTCTTAGGTTCCAAAAATTTTAATTTATGATTATCCATGTCATCAATAATATCATAAATAGTTGAAAAAATATAATCCCAATTCCAGATCTTATCGCTTACATTTAAATAATCCTTTATCCTCTCACATCCGATTGGAGCGATGGGGTGTAATAATATAGCCGCTGTTTTAACTACATGAAAGGAATCGATTAAAATCTGTTTTCTTAATTCTGTTTTACCTGTCGTTTCCGCGGTTCTCATATTATTGACCCAATATTTATTCATATTACGGATATAAGTGTCCAGTACATAAGTCAGGCTATGGAATTCATGATTATACATATGCCTTTCAAAATTAAGAATTGCTTCCTCTGATTCACTTAATATCTTCTCGCTTATTTCTCCTTTGGGGATTCTGGATTCAAAGTAACTTTGTGAAGTATAAAAACAGGAGCGTACTAATCTGTTTAATACATTGGTTAACAGATTTCCCTCTTTTATAACTATATCTTCTCTGTATCTGTCTTTTTCATCCATATAAACCTGCGGCCGAAAGCTTACACTTTTAGTTGATAATCCAAGGCTTAAAAAATGAATGCGTAATTGCTCCGGTGTATAAAATTCCAGTAAATCCTTAGCCATTGGCGGTTTTATTTCGTTACTGCTGCTTGCTTTCTTATCCATAAATAAAATATGGCGGTTAGCGATAAGATGAGGCAATGGCAACTCTCCCATACTTTTCCTTTCTTTACCGTTATCATTATCAAGAGAAGCAAATAACGCCATCTCGGCTATACCATAAAAATATATATTATCTTCACCAATAAACTGATAAACTTTAGATTCTTTTGAATTCCACCAATCCGTCCAGGTTTTACTTTCTTTTCCCTGGGACTCCAGATATGCTCTGGTAAAGGATATAGGAGCCCATAATGATTCCGGCCAAACCCAAAAAGTCAGATTCATTAAATCATCTTTATCCGGTACGGGAACACCCCATTCAATATTGCCGGATAAGCGAAAAGGAACTAAAGTTTTTCCGGTACGGAAGCGGATTCCTTTGCTTGCAAATATCTCCTTAGCTATATCTCTGTCATTTAAATTGTCAAAAACAAAGGTAAGGGACGCTTTATTCTCTTCTGCTAGCCTATTATGTTGTGGAAGCAGATTATCTATATCCGGAAGATTTTCTAATTGATCTTTTTTTACATAAATATAGGGTGGTTTTAAAAATTCTTCAATCGTATTAATAATATATTTTCTCGTATTTGTATTCACCCTGAGATTCCTAATCCAATCTTTTAATCTGTCCTGATATTCCTCTAATTTAAAATACCAGTTTGTAACCTCTCTGACCTCCGGTGTTTTTCCTGATAATGTGCTTTTAGGATTTAATAAGTCACTTGGCATATATTGATGGCCCAGGGAACATTCATCCGCATATGCTTTTTCTGACGTACAACCCTCAATAGGGCATTGTCCGACTACTTGCCTGCCATTTAGAAAGACTTGAAAATCTGTATCATAAAACTGAGGTGTTGACATTGGTACTATATCACCATTACTATATAATTTTTCAAAAATCTCTTTCGAAACCTCTTTGTGTATTTCACCCGGTCTGTCAAGTGCGGAAGCTCCATATAAATCCAAACTAATACCATAATTTGATAATGTTTCTTTCTGGATATTATGATTTTTACGGACGTATTCTTCAATCGTGCCCACTGTCTTATCTTTATTGCTTTCTACTAGTTTGCGGTAGCTCTCAAGAATTGGGGAGCCATAACAATCCGTTCCTGATACAAAAATTACATTTTCACTTCCGATTCTATCTCTTAAAAATCTGGCAAAGGTATCCGCATGAACAAATACCCCGCCGATATGTCCAAAATGAAGTTCCTTATTGCCATAAGGCATTCCGGCTGTTATTACTGCTCGTTTAGGAAACTGCGGTCTGCCGCCTTTACTAAAATCCTTGTTTGCTATATCTTTCATATCAATCACCTTTCTGTAAATTAAGAGTTTAAATTTAAAAAATTAAATACGCTTATTATAAATATTTATTATTGCTATTACCTTTCTACATTTCTTCTGTTTAAATCCCCTATTTAAACTACCTTTGAATTATCCTGTAATAATTATATAAACAGAAAAAAAGGATAAAAAAAACACCTCCTACAAAGTAATTTGTAGGGGCGATTATTTTCGCGGTGCCACCCTAATTTATTAATATGTCACCATATCAATCTCATCGAGTACATAAATACTCTAGTTCTGTAACGTGAACTCACGTCATATCATCACTTAAACTTATATAAGATCCGTATGCGGCTCCGAGGCTTGTTTCATCAAATACGCTGCTGCTCCTTCTCAGCTTCCGGAGTTCTCTGTAGGTTTTGTAAATGATTACTTCTCTCTTCATAGCTTTTATTTTTTACTTATTATATGCATATTTTATTAATTAGTCAAGGGATTAATTGGAGGCAAAGCAAAATATATGATTCATTTATGATAATGTCTTAGTGTACCACAAATGATTATGTCCCAATTAGTCGTTCATATATTATAATAGAACCTCATGACTTAGAAATGAGGTGGACACAATCAGAAAGGTATTACTAACAATGGACGAAAACCAAAAGTACGAGGTCATTAAAAAACTCGTAGACACAAATGGTAATAAGAAAACAGCTGCTCTTAAAATAGGTTGTTCAGATCGACACATCAATCGCTTAATAAAGGGCTATCAAGAACAAGGTAAGTCTTTCTTTATTCATGGTAACCGAGGGCGACAGCCGGCCATTACTCTTCCTACAGATACAAAACAGTTAATCTTGGACTTATATCGTACCAAGTACAGTGACTGCAATCTGACCCATTACTCTGAACTTCTCAAAGAAAAAGAACATATCAGTGTATCTGTCAGTGCCATTACTTCTATTCTTAGAAAGGAATACATCCTTTCTCCTAAAGCAAACCGTTCTTCCAAGAAAGCGGTAAAAAAAGCACTAAAGGCTATTCAATCAAAGACTAAGTCTAAAAAGAAAGCAGCTATTATTCAAAGTTCCATCATGGATCTGGAGGATTCGCATCCTAGGCATCCTAGATGCGCGTATTTCGGTGAAATGC
Source organism: Anaerocolumna sp. MB42-C2 (assembly GCF_030913705.1). Classification (GTDB taxonomy): domain Bacteria; phylum Bacillota; class Clostridia; order Lachnospirales; family Lachnospiraceae; genus Anaerocolumna. Next base: position 6,169,046 of record NZ_CP133190.1, on the reverse strand, counting down.
TTCAAATGGATGCGTCCCTACACCTTTGGTTTGGGCAATTCAAAACACAACTCCACATCGCCGTTGATGATGCCACAGGGCAGATTGTTGGCGCCTACTTTGATGAACAAGAAACATTAAATGGCTATTATCATGTTCTCTATCAGGTTCTTAGTAATTATGGCATTCCATATCAATTTTTTACTGACAACCGAACTGTATTTGAGTATAAAAAGAAGCATGAAACCTCTTTAGAGAAAGATACCTTTACTCAGTTTGGTTATGCCTGCAAACAATTAGGAATCGACATTCGTACTTCCAGCGTTGCACAAGCAAAAGGGCGGGTTGAAAGAATGTTTGGCACTCTTCAATCCCGCCTTCCTGTTGAACTCCGACTTGCGAATGTAACCAGCATTCAGCAAGCCAATCAATTTCTCCACACCTATATAAAGAAATTTAATAAGCAGTTCGCTTTACCTATTGATAGTATCAAATCTGTGTTCGAAATGCAACCAGATAGTGATAAAATCAATCTGACGTTGGCGGTATTATCTTCTAGAAAGATAGATAACGGAAGTTGCCTGAAATATCAAAATGAATACTATCTTCCTGTAAACAGTCAAGGAATCGCTGTACACCATCGTAAGGGCACCACAGCAATGGTAATTAGATCATTCAATGGTGAACTTTTTAGTTGTATTGGTGAGCAGGTTTATGCACTTGAGTTACTTCCGGAACACAAGCTTTCTTCAAAAGCATTTGATTTAGCGACCATTCCGGAATTACCAAAAAAGAAATACATACCTCCTATGAACCATCCTTGGAAGCAGGCATCATTTGAAAAGTACGCTAAAAGTCAATTACATAGAAAAGATGTAGCTTAACTGATATTTCGAAGTCTGTAGGTTTATTAAGGTTATCCAAATACCGACTGAGCTATGGATTTTCTCCTAAAGTACTATTTAAAACTAAGCACCAGAAATCTGGTGCTTATGTTTAAACTTTTTGAGGACATTTTCAAAAACGGTTGACAGGGATTAATTGGAGGCAAAGCAAAATACTGTTTTATGACTTAAGCGCCTGTGACTTAAAAAACCGGATTAACCAAAACTGCACCGGTATCAGCATTCCTGCACTTAAAAATCCGTAAAACATACAACGATTGCTGTAATAGGTACATATTTTATCCTTAGGAAGTACATTATTATTGTTGATATTAAGTACTGCTGCTTTCCATTCCTTATATTTGGAAACATAAAAATCAAAATCTGACCACTTTCCCGGAATCAGCTGGCTGGGCAGCTGTATATGAAATTCCGTAACCTGAACCAATATGAAAACCGAGCTTACAGCAGCAAGACCGACCAGAAAGCACAAAAATTTATGATTTCTGAACATACAAGCCGTTTTTACAAGAAAATAAATCAGCTGAACAGCCAGTATCCATAGTGACAAATGATAAAATCCGGTTAATAGATATGCAAGAAAGCTGCCGTCAATCAGTGTATCCGGTTCCTCTATACCGTTATTCTTCATAAAATTTATCAGCTGCCGGCCCTGGTCTTCTATTCTTTTCCCATGTTTCCTGCCATAAACGGCTTCCAAATTTGAGAATTTATGTTCGATGTCTGACACTGGAATTATTATAACTGTATCACTGGTTTTAATAATACCTTTTACCGTATATTTTCTTTCATTCCAGATTACCCGGTTTCCCACTGCACTGACCGTACCGAATAAATTCCAGGCCGTAACAGAATCCAACACACACATTCTAAGATCGTCTTCTGTTACTGCTCTTCCGTATAAAAATTCCATGGGAATTACCTGTTTCATATTCCCATACACTTCTATCACATTGGTTTCAGCCTGCAATCCGGTTAGTTCGTTTTCTGCTTTCTCTTTCTTCAAGCGGTTCCACAAGGTTAATTCCAATGTCTTCTCTCCGTTTTGTCCCATGTTTTTTAAGGCAGCGGTGAACTCCCGAGGGGTTAAGGTATCCTCCTTATATCTTGCGCTGACATTAGATAACTGATCTGCCGCATATCTTCCGTACTTTATGCTTAAAAAGGAAAAAATAAGGAAAAAAAATATATATATTAATACCATCCAATTTTTTGCTCCCTGTCTCATTGATTTCCCTCCAGTCTTACCCGATCTCCCTCCTCGATTGCTCTTGTGCTGCTTATAATAACGTCCTCCTCCTTGCTTAGGGCACCCTCCACTGCTGCCGTGGTATCATCCTTGTCCAGAACCTCCACAGCCACTCTTACCGCCCGAAGTTCTTCTCCCAGTGCGGTATTAAAGGGACTGGTTGTGAGTACATAACTTCCCCGTGTATCGTTACGGATTGCCTCTAAAGGGACACAGACATCATATAACTCGGAGGATTTGGATATGGTGGCCGCCATGGAAGAACCGGGTATATAATTTCCCTCCGGTAAAACAGCCGTCACTTCTGTCTGTTCCTTTCCCTGTTCGTCTTTTGTAAACCGGATTCCCTGAATCTCCACCTCTATCTTCTCTTTCTTTCCCCTTGGGAGCAGTTCCATCTTATCCCCAGGTGTTATGTAGCCTCCCTGTTCCCTGGACAAAATAACAAGAATACCATAATCTCCAGTACTAACGGCGATACTGCCATCCTCAATGGCCTGCTTCCCGGCCTCAACGGAGATTTTATCCACTCTGCCGGTAACCGGAGATTTTAGTTTTCCTCCATTTTCTTTCAGGGTTTTTAGGTACTTTAGATTTTCCTGTTTTTCCTCCAGGTCAATTTGTAGGACTTCCTGTTTAAATTTAACGTTTTCCTGTTCCTTTTCTCTTTGGAGATTCTCATTCTTCTTATGCAATTTTTCCAGTTTTAAATTAAAGGAAGCTTCTTTTAAAGCAGTTTCCGATGCCTTTACTTTCTCCTGTGCCTCTTCTATTTCTGTTACATTTTTGGAGATTTCTTCTTCAAAATCATAAGTACCATTATTTAATCTGTCTATGTCTTCCTTCAATATCGCAAGCTTCTCTGTCTCCGCTTTAAGGGTTACCTCGTTCTTATCTGATACTATTTGTTCATTCTTTTTTGCCCTTTGTAAATTTTTTTCGGCCTTTTCTATTTCCTTTTTATGTTTTTCATAACCGCTGGCACTGTAAATACCTTTATATGCTGACTCCAGGAAACTGCTTCTCTTTTCCGCATTATTGGTATGAAAGGCTAAAAAATAATCCTCTGCTGCCGCGAAGATGATGTCTTCCTTTTTTACAGCAGCGGACAGGCTCTCCGCCGCATCCTGCGCTGTTCTTTTAGCTTCTGTATATGCCTGCTTTGCCGAATCTGCAACCCCCTCTTCCGACATTGTATCCTCGTAAATATTCTTCGCTCTCTTTACATCTTCTCTGGCTCTGGATAATTTCCGTTCTAATACGGCTACTTCTTCCTGATGGATTTCATATTCACTTTCTCCTCCATAAGCCATCCGGTATAGTTCGGTCAAAATTAATTTCCCCTTATCCTGCTCTTCTGCCTCTGTATCATCCCGTTTATTCTCTTTAGTAAGGCTATCCTGTTCTTGTTCCCTTTCTCTCCCGTATTCTTCCAACAGCTCCTCTATTCTGCTATCCTTATTCTCTAATTCCGCAAGGACCTCCCCAGCATCTTCTGCAGCTTCCTCTGCTTCCGTAAAGCTCCGTTCATTCTCAAGTCTTACCTCCTCAAAAGATATTTTTGCACTCTCGTATTCTTTCGTTTTTTCCTCCAGCAGCTTATTTTTATTTTTATTAAGATTCCAATTATAATTTTTTACAGCTGTATTTACAACTGCTTCGGCAATCTTTAAGTTTTCCTTTGCTTGTTGCCAGGCAAATTCTGCTTTCTTATCATCTCCTGAATCTGTCTGAATGAGGCTTGTATCTTCCTGCTGTATCTGAATCTTTAGTTTTTCCGCCTCCCTTTGCAGCCCTTTCATAATGTCTTTAATATCTTCTTTGTTATATTCAAGGAGTACCTGTTTCTTTTTAACTTTTTCTCCCTCTTTTACATATATTTTATCAATTCCAAGTCCCTTACGTACTTTTACATATTTATTCCGTCCTGAAATAACTGTTCCGGTTCCCTCTGCCGTAAAGGTAAGAGCACCACCTCCCGGATTCCGTGTAACAACCCGGGGCACGGTGACCGAATCAGCCGCCCTTGATAAAAAGCTAAGAAGAAATATCAAAACAAGAAAGATGATTAATAATCTTTTTGCCGTCCTTTGCATAATCGCTTGATTTTTATCTTTTTCTACTATTTTCATATTTTACTCCCAAAGTACCGCAAACTGATTTGCGGGAATTTCATTTCTATTCTTTCAGCCCCGAAGCGCAGATACCCTGCTCCAGATAACTTTGCCCGTAAAAAAACACCAGCAGCGGGGGTGTTATCATAATTACCGAAGCTGCCAGGGAAACCCCTGCCTTATCTACCGCAATTTCAGGCAAATATAAAGATAACGGCCAGAGAGACTGGTCGGACAAAAAGGTAAGTGCCGGCTCAATTGCATTCCAGTTCTCCAAAAATCCCAAAATGCAGGAAGAAACTATACCGGACATTCCCATTGGGATTCCGATATGAATAAAAATCTGCCACTCATTTGCTCCATCCAGCTCGGAAGCTTCCAACAAGGAAACAGGAATTGAAGTAAAAAATTTAGTCATTATAAATACCGGAAACGTAGAGAACATCCCAGGTAGTATGATGGCCAGGTTTGTATCTAAAAGCTTTAACCTGTCTAGCACCAGATAATTCGATACCATGGTCACCTGAAAGGGCATAATCATAAACGCCATATAGAAAATAAATAATAATTTCTTCATAAGAAATTCAAATCTTGAAAATGCCCAAGCGGCCGGAACTGCTATGAAAAGCTGACCAACAAGAAGGGGACAGACCTGGCACAGGGAATTTTGGAAACGGACAAAAAAGGCCGGCGAATCCAACAGCAGCTCCACATAAGGTCTTAGTGTAGGATATTGAGGTATCAGGGTCCATTTTATATTTCCGGCACCATCCGATAAGATTGGGGCCAAGTTCCCGGCAATTTCTGCATTTCCCATAAAGGAACCGAATATTACCACCCACAATGGCAGGATAATAAGTAAGGAGGCAGGTGCCAAAAAGATGAAAACCGGAATTTTCTTTATTAATTTATTAAGTATCATAGTTTACACCCATTCCATAACACATCTATAGGCAGATGTATTACTGCCATAATGAAAATGGTTAAAAGAATCAGTATGTGGCATCCTTTCTGTTTTTTTCTTTCAACCTTCCCGACGTGACTCCGCTTTACGGCGCACAAATAACAATATAAAGATGTTATTTTCTTCATACATGCTCTTCCTGCATCATTCTTCCCTGTTTCGGTCGATTTTCCGGAGCAGCAGAAGAAATAACAGAATAACCCCTGCCATCATTACGGCTGCAGCACACATTTTCTGGATATCCAGTGATATAAACCAATTATTAAAAATGTGCTGCAGCATATAGATACTATCCTGGGGATAATTACCTCCCACCAGATAAGCTTCCCGGAAAACCTTAAAGGAATTCACCAGGGATAATACTGCGGTAATATAAATAGTGGGTCTCAGCTCGGACAGTGTAATATAATAGAACTGCGCCAGTGCTCCCGCACCGTCTATTTTAGCTGCCTCATAATAGGATACGGGAATACCCGCCAGTCCTGCCAGCCATAGGACCATATCATATCCAGTGTTTTTCCAGATATAACTAAATACCAGAACCCAAAATGCTCTGCCGGTATTCATAAAATCTATTTTCTGACCACCCATAAAGATAACAAATAGATTTACCATACCACTTTGGTGGAAAAAAATCTTCCACAAAAAGACTATTGATGCCGCCGGTATGGCTATGGGAATCAGAAACAGGGTTTTAAATGCCTGAGCATATTTTTTTAGGCTGCTTACCACTGCAGTATAAAACAGGGATATCAAAAGTAATAGTGGTATACAAATGAGTATAAATCTGACCGTATTTTTTACCGCCAGGTGAAAAGCTGAATTTTGCAGTACGGTAAGGTAGTTGGATACTCCCACAAATTCCCTGCCGACAGCTGTGTAAAATGATCTTCCTGCAGCATCCAGAAACGGAAGGAATAAAAACAACATGGTTCCTGTCAGGCTTGGGGTCAGAAAGAAAAAAGCCCACAATACCTTTTTAATATGATATTTTTTCTTTCTTTGCTTCTTTTTATCTTCCATTTTCTTCCATTTTCTCATTATTCGTTAAGGTATGTCTTTGACTTATCCATTACCTGTTCCACTGCCTGATTCAGATTTATTTCTCCTTTTAAGTAAGCTTCTGCTTCGTTACGCACTGCCTCAAAGAGCTGTTCATCTATTACCACAGGTGTAGTAAGGTTTTCCCCTAACTTAAGTATCTGCTTCATTTCTTCCTTACCGGGCTGCCCCGCCTCAAAATTACCATCGCCGATTAAAAAATCATCTTTTTCCAAAGAAAACTCTTTCAGTGCATTTTTGTTTACCGGAAATCCGTCTCCCAGCTCTGTCTTTTGTACCTGCTCCGAATAAACTTCCTGAACAAATTCTTTGGCAAGTTTTTTCTGCTTTCCTGCTCCGTTAATTCCTATCAGTCCTTTCGGTACAAATTCCCCATTTATATCTGAATAGGTACCATTTATACTTTTTAGCACCTCAATGGGCGCAAATACGTCATACATATTGTATAATTCCGTTAAACTAAGCTGTGTTTCTTTATTAATCATTAAAGAGGATGCCTGCATATTCAATTCATCCTGCCCTATGCCCCATAAGGATTTCTCCACTGTCTTAGCCTGATTCTGTATTACTTTTAATTGCTGTAAAAATTGCTTCAGGCTTTCTTTCTCCAATCCACCGTCTTCTAAAATAAAATCATTGGAATAAAACCGATACATAAGTGTAATCAAATCGGCATCAGATATCAAACCGGAGCCAAACAGGGGAAGTGCCTTCTTATTCCCGGCATACTCACTAAGACCTTTCAATGTCTTAACACGGCTTACCGCTTCTTTACTTCCAAAGGCAAAAGTTATGCCAAAACGAAGGGGAGCATAATAGATCTTATCCTGTTTTTCATAATTTTTGATAATGTTCTTAAGGAGTTCTCCTTTTTCTGACATGGGCTTTAAGATATCGCTCAGATCTTCTAATATTCCTTTTTCAATGTAAGAATCAACAGGAAGTCCGTCCATTATTAATAGATCCGGTCCTTTCCCTGCCAGTAATTCCGTATTAATACTCTTAATATGATCCGATACTGTAGCCGCATCTTCCTTATCCATAACCACCTTATAATCCACCTTTACATCCGGATTCTTATGCTGATACGCCACAATAGCCTGCCTTACCGTAGCATTTTCCTCCAGGGACAGGACGGTCAGGGTTTTATCCGGTACGGTTACAACATCTTTATTGTAAGTATAATGATTTATGGTACGTTTTCCCATTCCTCCTGATTCAAACAATACATAAAAATCTTCCTGCTCTCCGGCTATCATGGAATTCAGGCCGAGGTTTGGAGAACTTAAGGATACCAGATTACCGTCTAATACTGATTCCCAGGTAGTTCCGTTCTTTGCCAGACGATATATGCCGGAACCGGAGGTTACAAACCAGTTTCCATTTTTATCCGCTGTGAGAGCCACCTTATCCATATCACCGTCAAAAGGCACCTCTCTTATGGTTTTGCCGGTGGTAACATCAATCAATGAAAATCCGTCTGCTTTGTTATTTACAGTTAACAGGGTGTTTTCACTAAGGGCATATACTCTTCCGTTATTCTCAAAATGAGAAACTGCCTTTCCGTCTTCATACAGAGTGCCTTCATCCTGACACAATAAAAGAATCCCGTCATCCGGAAGAACCGATATTCCATAGGGAAGCTTATCATAACCCACCGCATCTTTATAATCCTCTATTGGAATGTCTACTGCTTTCTCCCCATCCGTACTTTTTAAAATATGTAGCTCAATTTTATCCGCCAAATCTTTATATCTGACTGCATACCCGGTCCCGTCCATTTGATAGGTGACGCATAAAACTCCATACTTCTCCTGGTTCAGCCACCCTGGAATTTCTTGTTTCCAGGTCCCATCTTTCTGCAGGGTATATTGTATCGTCTTGTTTTCATTTTCTTTCATGGGGGAACTGAAAACCAATATACCCTTTTTCGGGTTATTTACCATGAGGTAAGCTACTTCTTCACCCTTCATGACCGCCTCTGGCATCTTTATTTCTTCCTCCACATAACGACCCATAGCTACATTTTTTCCCTTGTCCTCTGCTTTATCCGGCCGTTCTTGCCTGCTGCAACCTGCTGCAGAGACGGTCGACAAAACTATAGTAAGCAATAAGATTGCTGCTTTTTTTAATTTCATATTCTTTCCTCCTGATTTCACTTATTTTTTCCAGATCTTTTTATAGTGCAAGATAAAATATAACAGGAATTTCTCTAAAAGAACTTTAAGAAATAGAAATCTTTTGAAATTTGAAAAATAATCCATTATAATAATAATAGATCATGACTCACTTTAAGTTTAAACCTTGGCGGGTACTCATCCCAAGTTTCTTCCACAATTATTTGTGATACTTATGAAACTGAATCATAACAGGAAAATTTAAAGAAAATATAACAATAGAAAGGTTGCCACAATACGATTTTTTCAACATATGAAATTTTATATATTATTACGTGGCAGTTCCGCAGGTCATTCTGCGGTATGCAATGGGTGTAAGAATGAGAATATTACTGATAGAGGATGATAAAGATTTGAGTGAAGCGTTAAGCTTCCGGCTGCAAAAGGAAAACTATTCTACCGATATATGTGCCTCGGGAGAAGATGCTCTTTATTATGTCGACAGCCAATCCTACGATATGATTATACTGGATCGTATGCTGCCGGTTATGGATGGACTTAGTATATTAAAAGTTATCCGTAAGAAAGACATTCATGTACCAGTTATTATGGTAACCGCTATGGACGGCCTTTTTGACCGGGTTGACGGCCTGGATTCGGGTGCTGATGATTATCTGGTTAAACCCTTTGCCATAGAGGAGTTACTGGCAAGGATCCGTGCCCTTGCCAGGCGTCCTAAGAAAATCGAGCAGACGGAAGTTTTATCCTTTTCCGATCTTGAACTGGATAGCAAAAAGCAGACTATAAAAAATAAAGATAAAATATGTGCTCTATCAAAAAGAGAAACAGCTCTTATGGAATTTTTCATGCAAAATCCCGGACGGGTACTTAACAGAGAACTGATTCTCTCCCATGTCTGGGGTCCGGATAATATGGTAGAGGAGGGCAATCTGGATAACTATATCCATTTCTTAAGAAGACGTTTATCTTCTATATCCAGCTGTGTTCAGATAAAAACCATGCACCGTGTAGGTTATTACTTTGAATAATAACCGGAAGAGGTTCTTATGATACATAAATTAAAAATACGTCTTGTTGCCCTGTATACAGTTACCGCTAGTGCAATCCTGGTGCTGGTGCTGTTCGGAGCCTGCTATATTAATATTGTACAGATTAAAAATAACAGTCTTGATGACTATAAGGAATTGCGGGAAACCCTGGTAAATAAGCTCCAGTCGGAAAATATTGTTGCCCAGAGCTGGCTTTCTCAATTGGAAGCTGCCAATCACCTGATTATCCATATTGAAGATAACGGCACACCTTTTCTTTTTAAAGGTTCATGGAAGTCTTCCACTCCCAGGGCAATAATGATTAACAGAGCAAAAAAAGCTGCTCTGGCAGAGGGAATTGATACCTCTGCCCGCTCTTTTTATTCTGATAATTATCAAAGTTCCCTGTTCCATCTTAGAGGAAATCACAGAGAGGCTGCTTACGCCAGCATGAATCTTATTTCCGTAAAAGGGGGGGTTAAAAGCCTAACCCTGGTTCAGTTTCATCCGGATGTGAAAAAACAAATAATATTATTACTATTTTTATACTTATTTATTTATTTAGCAGGCTGTCTTGCTTTATTTTTAGTAAGCCTGTTCTATGTAGGCAAAGCCTTAGAACCCGTTGTAAAAAGCCAGAAACGGCAGAATGAATTTATAGCCGCTGCTTCCCATGATTTACGCTCCCCCCTGGCGGTTATCCAGGCAAATGCTTCATCCTTACTCATTGAAGAAAATAATAATAAACAATTTGTTCCTAAAATTATGGATGAATGTTCCCGTATGTCCAAGCTGATCGGTGATATGTTAATCCTTGCTTCCTCAGATGCCAAGACCTGGACTATACAGAAATCTCCTATAGATACGGAAACCTATCTTATTGATCTATACGATACTTTTTTAACCTATTGTAAAAAGAAAGAGCATAATCTTTATCTGGATTTTCCAAGAGAAGCTCTTCCGCAAATTCTGGTTGACAAGGATCGTTTAACTCAGGTAATCAGTATCTTAATAGATAATGCCCTCAGTTATTCCCCTGCCCAAACCACCATAACCCTCCGCCCATACCTTAAAAAGTCTGTTTTTTACCTTGAAATAGAGGACCATGGTATTGGAATTACAAAGGAACAAAAGGAGCATATTTTTGACCGGTTTTATCGGGCTGATTTATCCCGCAGCGATAAATCCCATTTCGGCCTGGGACTTAGTGTAGCAAAAGAATTGATTGAACTTCAGGAAGGACAGATTAAATTAAAAGATTCCTTTGAAGGCGGTTCTACCTTTATCATTGAACTACCGGCATAACCCCAAGACTCCACGACCCTATGAGAGATGAAAAATAACCCAAGGGAATTTGGTTTTGGAATTTTATATTCATTAAAAAAAAGCACTCTGTATCGTACAGAGTGCTTTCAAAAACTATATTAAATTATATTAAGTACAACGGAAAGAACGATAAATCCTAAAGCAAGAAACTTTGTAAATTTCTCCAAAGCACCCTCCATAGAACGACCTCTATTCTTACCCCAATAGGTATCAGCCACACCATTAATAGATCCAGTTAAACCTGCTGATTTGCCTTCCTGCATTAAAACAACAACCACTAATGCAATACAGATAATAACATAAATGATTGTTATAATTGCTTTTAAAATATCCATCACTGCACCTCCTAAAGCTCTAATGTTAATTCTACCATACAATATTACAGATTTCAACTATTTTTTGTACAGGTAATCTGCAATACAGTAGATGGGAATAGGAAATCATTCTATTATCTTTTAACCAGCAAGGATTTTCCTGTCATTTCTTTCGGTTGCTTCATGCCCATCATTTCAATCATTGTTGGTGCAATATCAGCTAAACAGCCGCCCTCTTTCAAAGTATAGTCCTTATTATAATTAACTAAGATAAAAGGAACCTCATTAATGGTATGTGCGGTGAATGGTTCTCCGGTTGTATAATCAATTAATTGTTCAGCATTGCCGTGATCTGCACAGATAAACATCTGTCCATTTACAGATAATAAAGCTTCATAAGCCATACCAACACATTTATCAACTGCTTCAACAGCTTTAATAGCTGCATCCTCAATACCGGTATGTCCCACCATATCCGGATTGGCAAAATTAACTATGATTACATCATATTTTAAGGATTTTATTGCTTCTACTAAGTTTTTAGCGACATCATATGCACTCATTTCCGGTTGTAAATCATATGTTGCTACTTTTGGAGAGTTAACCAGAATACGTTCTTCTCCTTCATTTGGAACTTCAACACCACCGTTAAAAAAGAACGTTACATGGGCATATTTCTCCGTTTCAGCAAGTCTTAACTGTTTCAGATTATTGGCAGCCAGGAATTGTCCAAATGTATTATCAATAGAAATCTTATGGAATGCTACGATTTTATTTTTTATGGTCACATCATAATCCGTAAAGCAAACATATGTTAACGGAATTCTGCCTTTATCTCTTTTAAAACCATTAAATTCGTCATCACAAAATGCTCTTGTTATTTCTCTGGCACGATCAGGTCTGAAGTTAAAGAAAATAACAGAATCATTTTCTTTAATAGTTGCTACCGGTTTACCGTTCTCTAATATAACTGTTGGTAACACAAATTCATCGTTCACATCAGTCTCATAAGATTTCTGAATAGCATCAACACCATTTTCAGCAGTCTCACCCTCACCCATAACCATGGCGCGGTAAGCTTTCTCCACTCTATCCCATCTGTTATCACGGTCCATTACATAATAACGACCCATAACGGAAGCAATTTTACCAATACCGAGTTCTTCCATTTTCTCCATTAAACTTTCAGCAAATCCCTTACCGGAGGTTGGTGCAGTATCTCTTCCGTCTAAGAAAGCATGCACATACACGTTTTTTAGACCTTCTCTTTTTGCTAATTCCAGTAATCCATACAAATGAGTGTTATGGCTGTGAACACCGCCATCGGATAGCAGACCAAATAAATGTAAATCAGTGCCTTGTTTCTTACAGTTTTCTATAGCTTTTAATAAAGCTTCATTTTTAAAGAAATCGCCATCCTGGATTTCCTTGGTGATTCTGGTTAATTCCTGATAAATAATCCTTCCGGCACCCATGTTAAGATGTCCTACCTCAGAGTTACCCATCTGGCCCTCCGGAAGGCCTACTGCCATACCGCTTGCATTTCCTTTTACAAAAGGATATTCTGTCATTAATTTATTCATAACAGGGGTATCGGCTAATTTAACAGCATTACCTTCTTTTTTTTCGTTTAAGCCATATCCATCTAATATCATTAATACTGTAGGTTTTTTACTCATTATACTTACTCCTTTATCTGGTTGCAAAGTTTATAAATAACTATTTTATTACAAATCTTAAATAAGGGTATGAGCCTTATTCAAGAAAATATATATAATAAATATTAATAAAATCAAAATATTATCATTATATATAAATATAAATTTAATCTCTTTAGCAGATAAATGTACTATTATTTATAATTAACGATTTTGCCAAAGTCAGGTTTTAAACTGGCGCCGCCAACTAAACCACCGTCAATGTCAGGTTGTGAAAAAAGTTCAGCTGCACTTGCTGCCGTAACGCTTCCGCCGTATTGAATACGGATTGCTGCTGCAGTTGCCTCATCATAGATTTCAGCAATGCAGTCACGTATTGCTTTACAAACTTCCTGAGCCTGTTCTGTAGTTGCTACTTTACCTGTTCCGATAGCCCAGATTGGTTCATAAGCAATTACAGCTGTCTTAGCCTGTTCAGATGTAACACTTAAAAAAGCAATTTTAATCTGTTGGCGAATGAAATCAATCGTTACGCCTTGTTCTCTTTGAGTAAGGGTTTCACCACAGCAGATAATTGGAGTAATACCATGTTCAAACGCTTTTAGAACTTTTTTATTCACTGTTACATCAGTTTCCGCAAAATATTCTCTTCTTTCGGAATGACCGATAATAACATATTTAACTCCTATATCAGTAAGCATATTAGGAGCGATCTCTCCGGTAAATGCACCGCTTTCCTCGAAATACATATTTTCAGCGCCAATTAAAATATTGGAGCCTTTTGCAGCTTCCATTGCAGTTGTTAAGGAAATAGCCGGCACACAGAATACAACGTCCGCATCCTCAGTAACTACTAACGGTTTTAATTCATTTATTAATTTAATTGTTTCACTGGGCGTTTTATTCATTTTCCAGTTTCCTGCAATAATCTTCCTTCGCATCTTAATTCTCCTTTATATTCAGACAGTAAAATATAAAGATCTTACGATATGTTTGATTTTATATCTGAATACTGTCGTATACTCATTTAGAAAGGGACGGTAAGTTTTTAAACAGTTACCTGTCCCTGAATTAATAGTTCGAAATTATTATTAACTTAATCAGTTACCTTTATTTATCGTTAGCTGCAGCTACACCAGGAAGTTCCTTACCCTCTAAGAATTCAAGAGAAGCACCGCCGCCTGTAGAAATATGAGTCATCTTATCACCAAATCCTAAGATGTTAACAGCTGCTGCTGAATCACCACCACCGATTATGGTCGTTGCGCTGATTTCTGCTAAAGCTTTTGCTACTGCAATAGTTCCCTTAGCGAAATTAGAGAATTCAAATACACCCATTGGTCCATTCCAAACAACAGTTTTTGCACTCTTTATAGCATCTGCATATAATTCACAAGTTTTTTCACCGATATCAAGACCTTGCCATCCGGCTTCGATCTGACCGCGTCCAACTGTTTTATATTCAGCATCATTTGAAAAATCTTTTGCTACAACGGTATCGACAGGAATTAATAATTTAACACCTTTTTTCTCAGCTTTTTCTATCATTTCTTTAGCATAATCAAGATAATCAGCTTCCAATAAGGAATTACCAACTTCTTCTCCTAATGCTTTCATAAATGTATAAGCCATACCACCACCGATAATTAATGTATCAACCTTATCTAATAAGTTGTTAATTACGGAAATCTTACTGGAAACTTTAGAACCACCCAGTATAGCAACGAAAGGTCTTTCAGGGTTATCAACAGCATTTCCTAAGAAATCAATTTCTTTCTGCATTAAATAACCAACTACTGCTGTATCTACATATTTTGTAACACCAACGTTTGAACAGTGTGCTCTGTGAGCTGTACCAAAAGCATCATTTACAAACACATCACAAAGGGATGCTAAATCTTCACTGAAAGAATCAACATTCTTAGTTTCTTCGGCTCTGTAACGGGTATTTTCTAACAGAACAACTTCTCCGTCTTTCATAGCTGCAACTGCGGCTTTTGCATTTTCTCCAACTACATTGGCATCTGCAGCAAATTTAACGGGCTGTCCTAATAAATCAGCTAATCTAACAGCAACGGGAGCTAAGGATAGTTCCGGTTTAGGTTCTCCCTTCGGTTTGCCAAGATGGGAACAAAGAATTACCTTGCCACCGTCTTTGATTAATTTTTTAATTGTAGGAAGTGCGGCAACCAGACGGTTTTCATCTGTTATTTTTCCTTCTTGTAATGGAACGTTAAAATCACATCTTACTAATACTCTTTTACCTTTTACATTAATATCAACTACTGATTTTTTATTAAGCATGTGTGTAACTCCTTTCATTGTCCTTTATAACCCTATACGAAAAGCTCTTTACTTCAGTTTTTTACTTTGGTTTAAACTTTACCGTTATAAGTAATATGATTTAAAATGAGCCCGGTCAATCGTTCTAGTCAAGGAGGGTTCGGTAAACGTTCCTCGACTTATTTACAAAGGCCGGACCCATAATAGGATCAATATAAATTATTAACTAAATAATTATGCTAATTCAGCAAAATATTTAATGGTTCTAACCATCTGGCTTGTATATGAATTTTCATTATCATACCAAGAGACAACTTTAACTAAAGTTTGTCCGTTACCAAGATCAGTAACTTTTGTTTGAGTTGCATCAAATAAAGAACCATAAGTAATACCGATAATATCAGAAGATACTAATTCTTCTTCAGTATATCCAAAGGAAGCGGAAGCTGCTGCTTTCATAGCTGCATTAACATCGTCTTTTGTTACAGTACCGTTGCAAACTGCTACTAATTCAGTAGTAGATCCTGTAGGAACAGGAACTCTTTGTGCAGAACCATCTAATTTACCGGCTAAGTCTGGAACAACAAGACCGATAGCTTTAGCTGCACCGGTTGAATTAGGAACGATATTAACTGCTGCTGCACGAGCTCTTCTTAAATCTCCCTTAGGATGAGGTCCGTCAAGAGTCATCTGATCACCGGTATAAGCATGAATTGTTGTCATAAAACCTTTAGCGATAGGAGCTAATTTATTTAAAGTATCAGCCATAGGAGCTAAACAGTTAGTCGTACAAGATGCTGCTGAAATAATTGTATCACTAGCTTTTAATGTTTTTTCATTTACGCTGTATACAACGGTTGGAAGATCATTACCTGCCGGAGCTGAAATAACTACTTTTTTAGCACCTGCATCGATATGTGCCTGAGATTTTGCTTTTGATACGAAGAAACCAGTACATTCAAGTACTACATCTACTCCAAGTTCTTTCCAAGGAAGATCTTTAGGGTCTCTTTGAGCATAAATCTTAATTTCTTTACCATCTACTACGATAGAATCTTCTTTTGCTTCTACTGTATCAGCTTTTGCATATCTGCCTTGTGCTGAATCATATTTTAATAAATGAGCAAGCATTTTAGGATTTGTTAAATCATTTATTGCAACGATTTCATATCCTTCAGCACCAAACATTTGTCTGAATGCAAGACGTCCAATACGTCCAAAACCATTAATTGCCACTTTTACTGCCATGTTATATTTCCTCCTAATTGTTAAATTTTATAATATTCTGTCATGCTTTTGTATATTTAATCGTTTTAATATACAAAATTATGTATATGACAGATACTAATCAATTCATATGATTGACAAATTTTTCTCAAACACTATCTTATTTTACCTTTTTTAAATTCAAATTTCAAGTAGAAAATTCAAATTCATAGAATATTATTAGAACTAACATATTTCACTATCTCTCTGTTCTTTATTTGTGCATATTATTTGTAAATAGTTTACTGTTAATAATATCCTTATTCGGTATTCTGTAATCTTTCCCAAAATACTAAAAAAAGTATTAATTTGGATATACACTCCTACCTAATTACAGTAAAAGTGTATACCAAATTAGGATCATTTTATCTCATTTGTCCATGTCCCTGGTTTGATTGACCAGACATACCTGATTGTCCTGTCATACCGGATTGACTGTTTATGAAATTTTTTAAATTCATAATTTCATCCTGAGAAGCCTTCTGAGCCGGTTGATAATAATTTTTACTTTTCGCTATAGTATATAACTCATATTGACAGGTTTCACCATCATTACGGAATTTCTGTAATGTTTGCCTTAGCTCCTGATTTTCAGTTTGTGCTATCATATCACCTAAACTCTTTAAACCTGCATTAATTGAATTTAAAGCATCATTTACCATTAATTGCTCTTGCATATGCCAGCCTCCTATTTTAAAAATTGTATTAATGTCTGTTTCTTTTGCTCTGCAGACTGAGCTTCTTTCTGGAAAAACTGCTTCACATAAGGATCCGTACAATTTTCTGCATAGGTTTTGTATTTTTCCTTATCTGATTCACCAAACACTAAAAGGTGTCTTAAATTCTGTAGTTCCATTTCTGATAAATTACTCATTCAAATTTCCTCCTTTTTACTCAAAATAATCCGGATAATTGCAGAATGATTCAGTCATAGTATCTAGTATCATTGAGCAGTTACCTATCAACTATTATCTCATAGGAGTTCATTTATTATGCAGGTAAATTCTTTATGTTTGACTATTTATATACTTGTAATAAGTTTCACAACCCTATTTTTTTGTATAATTCTTCATATAATTTTGCCGAATTGTTCCAGGAGAAATCCTTTGACATTCCTCTGTCAATTAATTTATTCCATTCCTTTCTTGCATTAAAATATATGTTTTTAGCATATCGGATAACAAATAACATTTCATGGGCATTATAGTTAGTAAAACTAAAACCCGTTCCGGTTTTTTCGAATTCATTATAAGGTTCTACCGTATCCCGTAACCCACCTGTTTCTCTTACAATAGGTACAGTCCCGTATCTAAGGCTGATAAGCTGGCTTAACCCACAGGGTTCGAATAGGGATGGCATTAGGAATGCATCGCAGCCTGCATAAATTTTATGTGCTCTTTCATCAGAGTAATATATATTTGCAGATACCCTGTCACCATATTTCCAGGCATAATGGCGAAATAAATTTTCATATTTTTGTTCACCGGTACCTAATACAACCAATTGGGTATCTTCTGAACATAACTCCTCTATTATAGAATCAATTAAGTCGAAACCTTTCTGATCTGTTAATCTGGAAACGATACCTATCATAAATTTCTTATCACCTGCTGCTAACCCAAGTTCTTCCTGCAGATCTCTTTTATTTTTAATTTTTAATTTTCTGAAATTAGTCTGATCATAATTATGATATATCAGAGGGTCTGTCATCGGGTTATATTCCTCATAATCAATACCATTCACGATACCAGTTAAATCGTTACTTCTGGCACGCATCAGCCCATCCAGTCCTTCACCATAAAAAGGTGTTTTGATTTCCTCTGAGTAGGATTTACTTACTGTTGTGATATAATCAGCATAAACAATGCCACCCTTTAGATAATTAGCATTTCCGTAAGCTTCTAATTTATCCGGCGTAAAATAATAATCAGATAATCCTGTGATATCCTTAATTGTATTCACATCCCATACTCCTTGAAATTTCAGATTATGTATGGTCATTATTGTTTTTATATCTTTATAAAATTCATTTTCCATAAACCGGTCTTTCAAATATACCGGCAACAAACCTGTCTGCCAGTCATGGCAATGAATGATCTCAGGTTTAAAACCCAGAATCGGAAGTGCAGAAAGGCAGGCTTTACAGTAAAAAGCGAATTTTTCAATATCCTCGTAGATATTTCCGTAAGGAGTGTTCCCGGTAAAGTAAAATTCATTATCAATAAAATAAAAGATAATACCACTGTATTCGAGTTCAAACAAGCCAATATATTGACTTCTCCAGGATAAATCCATATAAAAATTCGTTTTATAGATCATTTTTTCTTTAAATACTTCCGGTATAACCTTATATTTTGGTAACATTACCCGTATATCAAATTCTTCCTTATTAATATACTTAGGTAATGATCCTACTACATCCGCCAAACCACCTGTCTTTATAAATGGAACGCATTCTGAAGCCATATACAATACACTCTTCATATAATTACCTCCCTACACACTATTCATTTACTATCCAATGATAAAATTATCACAGGAAAACACCTGCTTACAAATACAAAACTTGAAGAACAGCCTCTTATATAATTCTTATCAATTCACTGATTCGAGGTTTTTGAATCGCAGGTCTTTCGCAATATTATTCATATTAATTATACCTTATTAAAGGCTTTTATGAAAGATTTATTTACATATGCTGGATATATATGCTAGATATTTAAAACAAGCCCGTCTCAATTCTTGATATGAGACGGGCTTCTTTATAATTAACAAGGTTAATCCAATGTTATTATGCTCTTAATTTGTATTCTAATCTGATTTTATCAGCAATTAATGCTACAAACTCAGAATTAGTCGGTTTTCCTTTCCCATTGCTTACTGTATACCCAAATAATTCATCAATCGTATCCATTTTTCCTCTGCTCCAGGCTACTTCTATAGCATGCCTTATTGCTCTTTCAACGCGGCTAGGTGTTGTCTTATGCCTTTTAGCAATGGACGGATACAATAATTTCGTAATGGAATTCAACATCTCATTGTCATTTACGGACATCATGATAGCATCTCTAAGATACTGATATCCTTTAATATGAGCCGGAACACCAATTTCATGTATTATATTAGTAACATCGGATTCGAGATTTCTTTCTTTATAATCATCTTTGTTCTCGTAGGTACTAACCCGGTGGTTTTCTATTAACTTATTATTATGTAAATCACCTCTAACTTGTTTTATTCTTGTTAATACCATATTATTATCAAAAGGTTTCATTATATAGTAGCTTGCACCAAGCTCAAAAGCATTTTCAGTAACTCCCTCTTGTCCGATTGCCGTTATTACAATAAATGCCGGCGTTTTTTTGTAAGATTCATCTAATCTTACTTTCTCCATAACACCCAAACCATCTAGTTTAGGCATTATTAAATCTAAGAGTACTACATCTGGTTTCTTTTCTTTAATCATTTCCAGAGCGTCGATTCCATTTTCAGAGGTCCCTACTACCTCTATATCAGAATCACCCTTAAGTATTTCTTCTAATAATTTAACGATTCTTTCATTGTCATCCACAATTGCTACATTAATCTTACCCACTTTGATTCCTCCCAAAATATTACCTGTTACGGTTTTCTTTATAATACTACGTAAATATAGTTAATATATTTGCCTCCTTTCATTATAATTTGTTACATAAATTCACGAATTTTGCCCACCATGTACTACATTATACCGCGTTTTAATGTTTAAGTCAATATTTTCCATATTATTTACCATTAATTTTACAATACTATAGAATATATCTGCAAATATAGTTCGCTTTTACATAATTATATATGAATTAGCACCATCCATGAATTGTATGAAATAATCATTTGTAAATTCTTACCATATTTGCATTATATACATTTATTTCCATTTTATCAATTGTTTCTTATCGCATTTTACGACAATAATGTTTTGGATTTTGGCTATTTTTCATACAAAATAGGCGTTTATATTAATTTTACTATATTTTTTTACTATATTGGTGTGTAATTATATCATTACTGTAAGAATTTTCTAGTTTCCCGTCGATATATTAATTCTCTTAATTATCTTCCAAATTATTAATCATATTTTCTATAAAAGTACCGTAACCTTTAGTAGAATCCTGTATAAAAACGTGCGTAACGGCTCCAATTATTTTTCCATTCTGAATTATAGGGCTTCCGCTCATGCCTTGTACAATTCCGCCGGTTAGAGCCAGAAGATCTTTATCCACGATTCGAATTACCATTCCTTTATTCGGGCTGGAGCTATTCATATCTATTTTTTCAATTTCAATATTGTATTCTTTCACTTCATTATCAACGCAGGTTAATATAGTGGCTGGCCCTAATTTCACTTCCTGCTTTAATCCTAAAGGCAAATATCCTTTAATGCTTGTCGAATTATACTTATTATCTACTTTGCCGAATATTCCCTGATTCGTATTTTTTGTAATATTCCCTATTTTATTTCTGTCATTTTGATTGATTAAACCAATTAACTCACCAGGTGCTCCCTGTTTACCTTTAATAATTGTCATAATATCTGCTGAATATACGTAACCTCGGTTTATTTCCATAATCAGGCTTGTATCAATATCTGTTATACCATGACCTAAAGCCCCAAATTCTCCCTCCTGAGTTACAAATGTCAATGTACCAATACCTTGTGTATTATCCCTGATCCAAGCTCCTATTTTGTATTCACCATCCGATGTTTTAACCGGTGAAACGTTATATTGTATATCTTTTTCATTTCTTCTTACATCTATCTTAATATCTTTACCGTTACTATTCTGGATTTCATTAATCAATTCTTCCTTATTATGAATTGTCTTATTATCAACAGCTGTTATATAATCTCCCGATTTTAGCTTATTAAGTGCCGGTTCATAATTTAAACCGTCAACCGCATTGATTACCCCTGTTCCAAGTACCATAACTCCATCTGTCTCAACGTAAATGCCTATAGGTTTCCCGCTGGGAAGTACTTCCCGGGTATCAATGACACCCAACTCAACTTTCTTAAAATCCAAAAAGCCGAATAGCTTTAAATTAATAACATATTGTCCTGTTTTAGTTGATTTAATAGAAAATGGTTTATTTAAATCTAATTTGATCTGATTTGTCGGTACAGTTTTATTATTTACACTTATTACATCTACATTTTTATTATCAAAAGCACCTTTAAATGGCAGATCAAAATCGAATTCCTGATTTTCACCAACTAAAATTTTAATCTTATCGGGGACTCTATTATCTAATTCTTTATAAGTAAAAAATAAAAGTACAACTATATTAATACATAATAATAATATCAGTACTTTACGATATACAGATTTTCTGTGCATAAACAGGCTCCTATCTTTTTTAAACGTAAGAATAACAAATAGTCATTAAGCTGACATAATCAAACCCAAGTGAAATGCTATCGTTATGTTTTCTTTCCGCCAGCAGAACTATCCGGGCAGTAGTACTTTATTCCAACAGGATTGTTCAAGGTTTATTCCTGACAAACCGGAAGATACACGTTTGTCAGTATCTCTGGTTCTTCTGTCCGGTTGATTTATTATAAACAAGCTTGCTAATCCTCACTTTGCCTATGCGGAAATAAAAAAGGATATACAAAAAGTGTATATCCTGAATGACTATCTTTTGATAGTATACCTATTTAATTTGATTTCAAACTAGTATTTTTTAGTTGTTTTAGCCAATTGTTTCATTTCTTTTGCACTTTGTAGAACAGTATCCGTAATGACCGCGCCTCCCAAGATTCTTGCAATTTCATCTATGGACTCATTTTCTTTGAGATTACGTATGGATGTCTTGGTGGTAAATCCGTCAGATGATTTTTCAATAATATAATGAGAATCTGCCATTGCTGCGATCTGAGGAAGGTGAGTAATACATAAAACCTGATGACTTCCTGCTATCATGGATAACTTCTCAGATACTTTTTGAGCAGTCCTTCCACTTACACCGACATCAATTTCGTCAAAAATCAGTGTTTCAATTTCATCCTTATCAGCCAGTACGGATTTAATGGCTAACATAATTCTTGACAATTCACCGCCGGAAGCTACTTTCGATAATGGTTTTATCTCTTCACCCGGATTGGTAGAAATCAAAAACTCAGCATCGTCAAATCCATTAACCGAATAGTGTCCGGTAGGCTTAAATATCATTTCAAATTGTACTTCAAGAAAATTTAAATCAATTAAAGCATCTTTTATTTTAGCTGATAAATCTTTTGCTTTTTCTTTTCGAATTAATGATAACTGATCTGATAAATCCTGTATTTTGGTCTCCTGCTTTTCCAACTGTATCGCTAAAGCAGACATCGTTTCCTCATAGTTTTTATATTGTGACAGCTTTTTTTCACTTTGTTCAAGATATTTTAGTATATCCGTTATAGCGCTGCCATATTTTGATTTTAGATGATTAATTAAATCCAGCCGCTGTTCTGTAATTGATAAATCTTCTTCGTTATTATTCATATCAGATGTATACTCAGATAAGTCTCTGTTAAAATCATTAACCAATGTTTCGATATCCAATATCTGATTATATAAACCCGCTAAGGAATCATCAAATTCTAATAACTTAGTTAGCTGCTTGACTGTCCTGCCGATATTATCACCAGCGGAATCCGTTATCTGATAACTCATCCAGTCATATACATTATTTAATCCTTCCGCAATTGTTTTGGAGTTGGATAGTTTTTTATACTCCGCAGCTAATATCTCATCTTCACCCATTTTTAGATTGGCATTTTTAATCTCATTGATTTCATATTCCAGGAAAGATATTTCCCTTAATCTTTTATCTTCATCTATTTTTAATTCATTAAGCTTATTTCTAAGATTTATGTATTCTTTATATTCAGATTCCAACTCCTTTTTAATATCTCCTATAGAAGACTTGGCAAACCGGTCTATAATATCTAAATGTTTTTCTTTATATAACAGGGACTGGTGTTCATGCTGACCATGTATATCAATTAACAATCCGGCTATCTCTTTTAGAACTCCGGCGGTAACACTTTGTCCGTTAATTTTACTGATACTTTTGCCATTCATAATCTTTCTGCTAATGATTATCTGACCATCTTCAGCAGGTATATCCATCTCATTTAATACTTCTAAAATATGTTTATCTTCTATCTGAAATAATAATTCTACCAGAGCATATTCGGCTCCTTTTCGAATGATGTCTTTTGCTATCTTACCTCCCAGAGCTACATTAATAGAACCGATAATAATTGATTTACCGGCTCCGGTTTCACCGGTTAGAATATTAAGGTTGTCTGTAAAAGTCACGTCTACTTCATCAATTATAGCAAAATTTTTTACATGTAAATTTAGTAACATTCCGTTCCTCCTATTGTTTGTTTGTAACAACAATCTCTTAAGCGGTGGCCTCTCCAAGCTCCGGAAACATATGTTCTGTATTAATTTTATCATAAATGTGATTATTACGCAAATGATTTTTTAGTTTATTTTATCACGATAAATATCCATTAATATAGAGCAATAATGCCTGATTCCACTCATCAGCAAACTTTTTTATAGTAAAATATCGTTTTTCTCTTTCGGTACTTACAGCTTTTAAGGCAATATTAAATAAGTTTTTATCTAATTTCCATCTCTCATAGGAATGGTCTGTTTCGCCTCCAAACATTGCAAATGCCGTCGCACCCATTAAATAGACATTCGTTAAGTATCTCCATTATATTCTGCTGTTCTTACACCGGCAAACTTTATAAAATACCGTTTCTCACCTAACTGTGTTCCAAAACATATGTTACCGGAATCCTGGTCATCAAATACTTTAAATACCTTACCATACCTGTTTAAAAAAGACATATCCGCCGGTTTGTGAAGCTTATATTTTATACCATCAACAAATTGAAAGATCATTTTTTGCTCTCCTTTTTCTTAGTACTATTACTATAAGTTTCCTTTGATTTATAATTTAGTACTATATACATTAATACATTTTTTACCATAAAGCAATAAAAATAAAGTACCAGTCTGGTTACAATACAATCTATGGCAAGTTTTATCTGCAAGTCAAACGAAGCGAAAGAAAAGAGAAAAAGAAAAGAACTGTGCTTGACAGGTCAAGCTAAAAGTAATACAATTATAATTGAATGAACGGTTCAGTCAGAAAGGTGAGCGTAATGGAAAACAGAATGGAACTAATTTTTAATGCAGCCAGTCACTTGTTTATCAACAAAGGGTATGCAAAGACACAAATGAAAGATATTGCAAAAGAAATTGACTTGTCAACTGGTATGCTCTATGTGTACTTTACTGGAAAAAGAGATATCCTGAGTTTTCTTCTTAAAGAAACCATTGATCCAACCTTTATTGCACGCGAATTTGAATTGCCAATTCGTTCGGAATTATTTGATTCTCTGGATAATGAAATTATTGAAGCGTTTGAAGAGAATACAAAAGCATTTTCTGCTCATCTTAAAGACATTACAAATTATCCTTTGGAACAAATGCTCTCCGATGCATTTGATGTCATTTCAAAATATGGAATCGGATGTTTACTTATTGAAAAAAATCCGGATGATCTCGGAAAGTTAACAGATTACTACAAAGAATACCGCCAAAGATTTTATACTCAAGTCTTATCGTATATCACATTGTATATGCAGATGGGGACTTTTCGTAAGGTGGAACAACCACAGTATGTCACGCGCTTCATTATCGAAACCCTGTCATGGTGGGGAATGCACATATCAAATGACGCTTTTGAGACACAAAAGAATATTACAGCCCAGGCAGCGAAAAATATCTGTATGGATAATCTGCTTCACGCTTATATGATATAAAATTTAACGGAGCAATCGCTCCGTTAAAAAATACCGTTCAATTAAATGAATGGTTCAATTAATGAAAGGGGCCAATATTTATGAAACACAATTTACTTTCGTTCCCTTGTGTAGTTTTACTACTCGTGGGATTTTTGTCAGGATGTCGTATACAAAAGGCAATCTCCCTTGTAAACACTCTTACATTCAATACCGTTGATTTTGAGAGCCTTCGGCTTGATTATGACGCAGATGATATTCGTGTTTTAAAAAGTAATAATGACCAGTTAATAGTAAAAGAATACATGAATGAAAATAAGCAAAGCTTTTACGCCAGAACATTCAAGCAGAACGGTGAACTGCTGATTACGGAGGGTGACAGGCCAAAACGCTCCGGTTTTGATTCCTATATAGAAATATATATCCCGCAGAATTATACCGGCAATTTATCCTTGCACTCCACAAGCGGAACCATCCATTCGGAACTTGCCCTGAATTTATCAGGCAATTTCAATGTCGATACGACTAGCGGCTTGGTGGAAGTATCAAATACAAAGGCATTAAATGTAAAAGCATCCAGTACAAATGGCAGTTTAAATTTTGAAAATATGATTGCGGATGAAGTAAACATACAAACTACTAATGCTGCAACTTCCCTGAACAAGATAATCGGAACGATCAACTATCAGTCAAAGGGCGGAAAATTAACCGCTTCGGCTCTCCATGGTTCTGGTTCCTTCAATGCTTCCGGGGAGGGTTCTATAGAAATTTCTTTTGCTGATGTAACAAGGGATATTTCAGCATACTCCAAAAACGGTACTCTTGCGGTAACTCTTCCTCGTGAACTTGCTTTCAAATTTTCAGCAACGACCAAAGAAGGCTCTATTGATACGTCTTTTACAGACCGGCTAATAGTAACGGATAACACAACGTCCGGAACCGTTGGTACTTCCCCTGATATAACCGTAGAGCTGGAAACGCGGAACGGGGATATTAAAGTATCAAGGTGACTCTATGAATAAAAACAAAAAATCAATAAATAAATTAACCATAATAATTTTAATATTTTTTTTGCTGATGTTTGTTCTGGGCCTGATTTCCCTCCCTTATTTGAATCTTTTATCAGAACCGAAATCACAGCAGACATTAAAAGCATGGGTAACTTCTTTCGGTATAGGGGGTTGGTTCCTTATCCTTAGTATGCAGATAATCCAAATACTGATAGCATTTATACCCGGTGAACCTATTGAAATTTTGGCGGGAGTGCTATATGGGGGTTTTGGCGGTCTGTTTCTTTGCCTGTTTGGGTGTACTTTAGCTTCTTCCTGCGTTTTTATGCTTTCTAAAAACTTTGGTACACCCCTTGTAGCAAAACTTTTCAATAAAAACAAATTGGAGGCATTTGCTTTTGTGAAAGATACAAAAAAACTGGAAATCATTGTTTTTATACTATTTATAATTCCGGGAACCCCAAAAGATATGTTGACCTACGTAGCCGGAACCAGTCCCATGAAGTTAGCACAATTTCTGGCCATCTCAACTTTTGCTCGTTTTCCTTCCATCGTATCCTCTACTTTCATTGGCTCTACTCTACGAAACGGACAATGGGAGACCGCTGCTCTGATTTTTGCATTAACCGCAATTTTAGGTGTTTTAGGGATAAAATATCAGGAACATATGGTCGGTTTTTGCAAGAGATTAGGCCAAAGAATAGTAGGCTCAGGACAAAAGGATGAAAATTCTTAAGAAAATGGCTCTGATTTGATATAAACAACTAATCATCCATAGGATATAACAAACGGTAAATTAACATAGGATGACTGATGATTTATTTGACTATTCCGCCGTGATAAAAACATTCAAATACCTTTTTATCTCCCCAGAAAATTTCTTCTTTCCCTTGGAACCAGAAAAAATCTCCGTCATAAGCATTGTGATAAGTATAATTTCCACTCTGATAGACTCTCGGTCCCCTAAACGGCATTTCTTCGGGTCTTAAAAGCAAAACTTCTTTTAAGAAATCACCGGAAAAAGGCTCATCAATTGTTCGACCGGAATAATTCATCGCCCATACCGGATTACTATTTTCAAAAACAGTTTCTTCACCTGAAAATTTTTCTCCTCCGATATAAGTATCTAAGTACTTCAGCTCCCCCTGCTCAAATTTCAGATCATGAGAACCCGGACGGCAAGGAATACTCTCTTCCTTGCCTTTTCCTGCATAAGTAAATTTTGTTGCCGTTTTTAGGAACTGTATAATTTTTTCCTTGTGAATGTCTTTCTTGATTGCACCTATAGTAGAACATTCGGCAGTGTCCTTTACCAAACTGTCAATGGTAACACAAAAGAGTTCACTAAGTTGGATCAGATTCGTAATATCAGGATATGCTGTCCCGGACTCCCATTTGGCAACCGCCTGTCTTGATATTCCTAATTTTTCGGCGATATCTTCCTGGGATAGTTTCCTGTCTTTTCGAATTGCGTGTAAATTCTCATTAAATTTCATTTTAATACCTATTTTGTATAACACACCTGTTCACAGCTGTATTACTGCCACTAATAAAATGAGTCTCGCCCGGATGAAAAGAATTTGTTAGTGGCATCCCTTTCTTTTTATTATATTATCAGCGCCTCGTATCAGAAGTTTAAACTCGCTTTCATACACGAGATTATTTATGCTTTTGCCTTAACAATAGTATATCATGGATATAAATTATCACCATATACCATTCCTTGCAGTTTTGACAACCGGCAGTTGCTTTTACATCTCTTTATCCAATTTAATACGATAGTAAACTCCATAAAATACAATAAATAAATAGGATACCGCCAAAATAATAATTACTTTCATATCAACCTGCATTAATCCAAACGCAAGAAGTATAGCACCATAAACAAAAACCATCATATCATAAGCCTTTGATTTCGATTTATAGGTTATTATAATATTCCTTTCATCCTTCTGCACAATTTCAATATTCTTTGCGATATCCGGATATCTCAGTGTAGTTCTAATACTAAAAACATTGCCTAGATTATGTCCGAAGATACCACATCCAATGCCAATCATTATATACGGTAATGTCTGCATAGTACTATTTGATTCATTTATATTTTTTACCAGATAGATACCTGAGCCAAATATAATGAAACCTAAAATAGTAAATAAGATCGCTTTTAATAAACTTTTATTCATTTATTATTTCCTCCTCATAAATAAATATTTCCTCAATGCTTAACCCAAAATAACGTGCAATTTTAAATGCTAAAATAATAGACGGATTATATCTGCCATTTTCCAATGAACCTATTGTCTGCCTTGTAACTTCCAGGGCATTTGCAAGTTCTTCTTGCTTAATCCTCCGTTCCTTGCGAATTTCTTCCAATCTGTTTTTCACTGAATCACTCCATTTCAAATCATGTTAAGTATACTTTCCATTTATAATATATAACAATTTGCATGAAATGTCAAGTTAACTTTCCATTTCAAATTAAAGTCTAAAACTTATGAAAAAGAGTCTGGCTCGCCAGACTCTAGCGCTGACGCGCTGTCACGACAGTGACATCCTCCTTAAGTGCGTCATGTGCATCCTGCCGGTCGGGCTTTTTGTGCAATAGGACGCAATTTCCTATTGCACAAAAAAAACTACCAACCTTATCAGTCGATAGTTCTATCCTTTTTCTTATTTTCAACAGTCCTTAAGTAGATTTTCTTCTCAAAACCGCCGCGTTCTGCTGCCTTTTTATTCTTTATCTCGAATATCTTTTCCATGGAGAAGTCACATACTGCACAAACTGCTTGCAGTACCTCAAATATATCAGCCATTTCCTCAATTTCTCTGCTCTTTTGATATTCTTCTATTTCTTCATTTAACTTATTATGCAATTCATTTAAGTAATCTTCATCAGACAATACCGTATAATCGGCAATTTGATTATTCTCCATAATAAAATCAGGTATCTTATCCCGTACAAGTTTATTATACACTTTGATCATAGTTCCTCCATAACCGGGAATCTTTGCAACGTTATAACTAGGTTAAAAATTACCTTATTGCATAAAATCTTAATTTCACGGAATAAGTTCCAGCTTCTTTAATACATCAATAAGTTTTTGCGTGTCTATTGGTTTTGCTGCATATGCATCACAGCCGATATCAAAGGCATTCTGAACAAATTGAGTTTCTGCCAATGCCGTAGTCATAATAATTTTTGACCTTTTTTCAGGCAGAACACCTTGCTGAGATTCTAAATCTCTGATATATTTAAGTACTTTCACTCCGTCTACTTTAGGCATCATGATATCCAGGCAAATAAGATCATATGGGTTACCATCTTTCATCGACATTAAAAAAGCATCCAAAGCTTCCACTCCGTCTACAACCAAATCGCATTCTCCGTAAGTCGAAAGAAACTTAAATAAAAACTTTCTGCTTACTAAATCGTCTTCTGCTATTAGAATCCTCATCTTAATACCTCCTGTCAAACTTTTGCATCCTGATAAATTTTAAACTCCGATTTCAATTTCTCTATATGCAATACTGCTTCTTCTAAATTTCCTCGCCTGATTGCTAATTCAATTCGAAAAGCACTATCTTTTAATTCACCTGCATCCATATCGTTTGACTTAAGTTTTATCTCATGAGCCATACCTTCTATTGTCATTAAATCATTGTTATCCATTGCAGATTCCAAAATAGTTATGGCGTTTTCGATATCCGCCAATTGTAATATATTTTGTTTATTCTCTAAACATCTGGTTCTGTTCGTAAAAATAACTTCACCGTTATCCCTTAATATTACCTTGTCTGGAGTATTATCGGTTAAATTATCCTGATTCATTATAATGTTTTCGAGTATTTGAAATAATTCGTCGTGTTTTACGGGTTTTGCTATATATTCATCCATTCCATGGGTCAAAAACAGTTCTCTGTCACCTTGCAGTGCATAAGCAGTTAATGCTACAATCGGGACATGTCTTCTTCCAGCTTCTCTTATTCGAATTTGTTTGGCCGTTTCAATTCCATTCATAACAGGCATCTGAATGTCCATCAGTATAATATCATAATTGTTTTGGTCATATAATGCAAGCGCCTCTTTTCCATTACATGCAATTTCTACCTTACAGCCTTTTTCTACCAATATCTTTTGTACAACTTTACGATTAATTGCATCATC
Organism: Anaerocolumna sp. MB42-C2; assembly: GCF_030913705.1. GTDB lineage: Bacteria > Bacillota > Clostridia > Lachnospirales > Lachnospiraceae > Anaerocolumna. The sequence goes on along the minus strand of NZ_CP133190.1, from coordinate 6,138,731 downwards.
TTCTACTAAAAGTATATCAAAAGGTCTGTTGATTTTTTTAATAGTGGGAACTAAATTATCCTTTTTCACTGCTGACTTACCGATTTTGAATTTGAGGTGGAAATGGAATATACTTCCTTTACCTTTCTCACTTTCCGCATATATTTTACCGCCCATCATCTCAACCAGCTGTTTTGAAATGGCAAGACCCAAACCGGTACCGCTGAATTGTTTGGTATATGAGTTTTCAATCTGACTGAAACTTTTAAACAGCCTTTTTAAATCTGTTTCTGCTATTCCGATGCCGGTATCTTTAACAGAAAATTTAATTTCAATCTCATCCTGTATCAGTCCTAATTTGTCAACTATAAGCTTAATATCACCCTTTGGTGTGAATTTCATGGCATTACTAATTAAATTATTAAGTATCTGACGAAGCCGGTTAGGATCACCAATTAAAAAGTCAGGTATCTCTGTATTATATGTTAAATAAAGCATCAGACCTTTTTCACTGACTTTAGGTGAATGGGTTTTTACTAATTCATCCACAAGTTCTTTTAGATTAAAATTGACATTTTCAATTGATAATTTTCCCACTTCCATTTTTGAAAAATCTAAAATATCATTGATAATTTTTAGCAGAGAATTTGCACATGCTTTAGCCGTTATCAGATTATCTTTTTGTTCTTCATTAAGCTCGGTAAGTAAAGTAAGATCTACCATTCCTAACATACCATTAATTGGTGTACGGATTTCATGGCTCATATTAGCTAAAAATTCACTTTTCGCCCTGTTTGCAGACTCTGCAGCTTCTTTGGCAGCAATAAGTTTTATTTCCCATTCTTTTAAATTAGTTATATCTTTTACAATAGTTACTACTATTTTCTCTCTTGGGCTGTAAATGGATATAGATAACCACTTATTATAACTTTCAACAAAAAATTCCTCCAGCTGCACACTTCCACCATGGAGTAGTTTATCCGCATTATTATGAATCGCTTCCAATATGACATCACTGTTCTGCGGAAAAATCTTTTTAAAACTGATATCTTTTATATCTTTTTCCGTTGTCTGAAATAAATTTTCAAAGGATTCATTTACTTCAATAAATCTCATATCTATAGGTATTTGCTCCCTATTGGATATTAATTTGAAATACGCATAACCGCTTTGCATATTCATAAAGAGAGAACGGTAATTAGCCTGGCTTTCTACTATTTTTACTTCATTCTTTTTCCGCTCGGAGATATCCCTCACGATACTAAGAAGAACTGTTCCGCCGCCGGTCTTAGCACTTTGAGAACTTACTTCCACCGGAAAAATACTGCCATCCTTACGACAATGAATGGCTTCAAAAAAAATACAGTCGGAATATTCCTGTCCCATTTCCAGCGGATAACTCCAATCCGCCCTGATATTACGGATATTAATAGCACGTAACTCCTCATAAGTATATCCGTATGCATAAACGGCAGCTTTGTTCGCTTCAATAATTCGTCCGTCCATGTCAAGGAATAGCATAATGTCTCTGGTATTTTGGGATAATAATTCATATTGTTTTAAAACCTGTTCCGCTTCTTTTCGATCTGTTATATCCAATAAGGAGCCGATATAACCGGCAAAATTTCTTTCAAGATCATAATAAGGAGCTCCAGCTTCCAGACACCAGCGATAAGTTCCGTCATAACGGTGAATACGGACTTCCAGCTGATAATATTCCCCGTTACGCATTGCTTGTGTTCTGGTTTTCATATATCTGTCGAAATCTTCAGGATGAATTAAGTTAGTCCAACCATAACCTAAAGCTTCTTTATATGAGATTCCTGTAAAATCACTCCAGATTTTATTTACATAGTTATATAACAGTCCCTCATCTGTTTGCCACACACAGGAGGGGATCTGCTCCAGGATATTATTACAGTAATCCCTGGACATGGCAATTTTAATTTCCTGCTTTTTGGGGTCTGTTATATCAAGTAAAGTGACCACTGCATTTCTTGATCCATTTATAGTTATAGGTGCCACACTGATGCGAAACCAGAAGTCATTTTTCTTATTATCATTAATAAAGATTTTATTAAATTCAATATTACTGGTAGCTATTCCCTGTTTTATTGCCAGGGTCGCGGCATTCCATATCTCACAATCTTTGCAGTGTATACCGTAACCACAGCCCTTTTCGTTCTCTGCTCTTTTTATACAATAGAAACTATCTCCAAAATGCTTATTAACTACTTGTTCTCTGCTTTTATTAAAAAAGTGCAAAGCAGCATCGTTAACTTGAGTGATATATAAGTTTTCATTTAAAATTACCATACCAACCGGAGCGTGGTTAAATATAGCTTTTAAATTATTTTCTTCGTCAATGTGTTCCATTTCTAAGGTCTTAAGTCTTGTGATATCCCGTAATATGGCGACGGTTCCTACGAAAGAACCATCTGCTGCTTTTACCGGAGAGCAGGTTGCAGATATATATTTTTTTGACTGATTCGTAAGCAAAACTGTATTATTTTCAAGTCCGACAGTAGCCTGGTTCTGTATAACTTTGGCTACAGGATTATTTATTGGCAGTTTTGTTACAGCATTATAAAACGCACAAACAGCCTCAAACTTCTTTCCTAAAGCTGTCGCCACAGATACGCCTGTTATTTCTTCCGCTATCTGGTTCATGTATATAATATTACCGTTAAGGTCTGTAGAAATTACACCATCACCAATACAAGATAAAGTAGTCTCAGCAAATTCAATATTTTCCATATTCCAAAACTCCTTTTGCATAATAGAAACCCACAAGGCTTATTCGCTTAACATAGAATATAGCAATAACGATATCTTATCCAGTGAAGCCTGTCTTTCAACTGCACCAATATTAAATGCAACCTTTGGCATGCCATATACTACCGAGGACTTCTCATCCTGTCCTATCGTTCTTGCGCCCCTCTGCCTCATAGCCAGAAGACCTTTCGCACCGTCATATCCCATACCGGTAAGAATTATGCCGATGGAATTTGCTCCTGCTTCTTTCGCTACCGATTCAAATAATATATCTACCGAGGGGCAATGACCATTTACTTTACTGCCCTCATTACAATCTACCCTGTAATTATCCCCTACTTTCTTTACTTTCATGTGCTTATCTCCCGGTGCAATCAGTATTTGACCTTTTTTGACATAATCACCGCTCTTTGCTTCCTTTACCTGAAATGCGGTAGAATTATTGAGTCTTTCAGCAAACATACCGGAAAACACCGGTGGAATATGCTGAACGATTACAATTCCCGGAATATGATTCGGCAGTCTTTTAACCAAATTATAGATTGCCTCCGTCCCTCCTGTTGATGCCCCGATGGCAATGATTTTTGAGGAATCCGAAGCAGCATTTACTTTCATATTATGTGCAGGCAAATCAGTTGTGTTTTGTTTAGGGTTAAACTGTACTTTGGCAGCTGCCGCTATTTTTATTTTAAATATCATATCATTAATAAATTCTTCCACACCTTTAATGGAATTTATATTAGGTTTAGCCACAAAATCAATGGCGCCGGCATTCATAGCCTGAAAAACGGAATCACTGATGGAACTGACCACAATAACCGGCAAAGGGTATTGCGGTAATAGTTTTTTGATAAACTCAATCCCATTCATTTTCGGCATTTCAACGTCACAGGTCATTACGTCCGGCTCATATTTTAAAATTTTATCTCTGGCATCATACGGATCCGTGGCCGTTGCTATTACTTCTATATTAGGATCCGTTGAAATCCCTCTGGCTAAAACTTCCCGATATACCATACTATCATCAACAACTAAAACTCTTATCTTTTTTTCCAAACCTGCACCTCATAATTATTTACCGCCTTAGATATCAGTAAATATGTATTTCTCCCCTATATCCCTTTATTCTTTTCTGTAAACCGCAGGCATCAGATATTTAAAACTGGTATCATCATGGTTTAGGGATTCGGAGTGGCCAATAAAAAGATATCCTCCGTATTCCAGGTAATTATAAAATTTTTGTACCAGTTCCTGCTTGGTTTTGCTGTCAAAATAGATCATAACGTTTCTGCAGAATATTACATGAAACTTCTTTCTAAATGGAAAACTTCTATTAATTAAGTTAAACTGACGAAATATTATTTCAGATTTAATTTTATCCTGAAAGATATAATGTTCTTCATCCAGTCTTTTTAGATAGGATTGTTTCCACGCCGGAGGGAGAGTTGATATATCCTCGCTTTTGTAGATGCCACGCACCGCTTTTTCTAGAACCGAACCGGATATATCGGTGGCTAAAACTTTGGAATCCCATAAATGTTTTTCCCACCCGAAATATTCATCCATAATCATAGCTAAAGTATATGGTTCTTCTCCTGAGGAGCATCCGGCACTCCAGATTCTTAAATCCTTATCAGCCACAGTATTCTTAAGATAAGGGAGCACTTTATCCCTAAAATATTCAAAGTGCTCCGCTTCCCTCATAAAGAAAGTATGATTTGTCGTTATTTTGTTTATGAGCGTAGCTGCGGCATTACCCGATTTATCTGAAATCAAATAATCATAATAATCAGAGAAATTCCGAAAATTCTTTTCCATTAACACATGCTGAAGTCTTCCCATAACCAGGGCTTGTTTTTCCGGTTTCAGGTATATGCCATAATAAGCTTTAATATATGCAGCAAGTTGATTAAATTCTTTTTCTGTAATTGTAATCACTTTAGCTCTTTACCACCTTAATATTTACCAAATTCATTATCATTCAAAGTTATTTGTGGCTTGGGAACAGTTGTTTCCTCCTGATCTTTCCGCCTTTTTTTAGGATTTCTATTCTTTTCAGCCATGTTTTCTAACATATTCAGTACATCCGGACTGAGATTGTCTATAGAATTATAATTTGTTGTATTCTGCTTTAATTTAAAATTGCCAACCATCTCTCTTAATAATAACGCCTGGCTGGAAAGTTCTTCACTGGCACTTGCACTTTCCTCAGAAGTCGCAGAATTAGTCTGAATCACTTCAGATATCTGCATAATTCCCTGATTAATTTGTTCTATGCCTAAGGCCTGTTCATTAGAGGCAACTGCAATATCTCCAACTAAAGATGCTGCTTTCGTAACATCTGCGACTATTTTTGTCAGCGCATCTGCTGTTTCATTCGCTATTTTTGTACCAATTTCGACTTTTTTAATAGAACCCTCAATCATATCGGTTGTTTCTTTCGCTGCATTTGCAGATCTTGCTGCAAGATTCCTTACTTCCTCTGCAACTACGGCAAATCCCTTACCGTGCTGACCGGCTCTGGCTGCTTCTACAGCAGCATTTAATGCTAAAATATTGGTCTGGAATGCTATTTCATCAATTACCTTAATTATCTTTGATATATTGGATGAGGAATCATTAATATCTTCCATGGATTTTAACATTTCATTCATCTGAAGATTGCCATGCTCTGCATTATCTCTGGCTACTTCAGCCAAATCATTTGCCTGATTTGCATTCTGCGCATTAAGTTTTGTCTGTGAAGAAATTTCTTCCAGGGAAGCCGTTAATTCTTCGATTGAACTTGCCTGTTCCGTTGCACCTTGAGAAAGTGCCATGCTGGAATCTGAAACCTGTTTCGAACCGGAAGCTACCTGTTCAGCAGCAGAATTAATATTGGTCATAACCTGGTTTACGTTATCTGTCATTTTCTTAAAGGCTTTAGCCAAAATTCCGACTTCATCTTTCGAATAAACATCAATGGTTACATCCAGATCACCGTCTGCAATCCGGTTTGCGGCTTTAACAAGGCGGTTAAGCTGCTTGCTTATCATAGTGGCAAGTAACATTCCAAAAAGTACTGCTAATAAAATGCCAATAGCCATAACAGTAATCATAAGGATTGTCTGCCGTTGAAAGCTTTCTGTGTTCGCTTTTATTGTTTTGGCAGACGTGTTCGTTTTATAATCCACCAGATCCTGCAGTGATTTATCTACTGCTTCCCTTGAAACCGAAACGTTCGATAAAGTACTAATGGCTTCATCATATTTTTTTTCTTCTATTAACCCTATACTATGGTCTCTTAAAGTACGGTAATTTGCAAGGTTCTCCATGAGAGTCTCATAAAGCTTTTGGTTCTCCTTGTCTTCTAATATGGTTTTTTCGTAATTGGACAGTAATTGATTTGCTTCTTCTGCCAACTTAGTTATTTCATCTACTCTCTCCTGGAATTTCGTTACATCTCTTTCGTATAATAACAGCAGATGGTCAGAACGTACCTGTTGTAAATATGTCTGGATTTTAGATAAATCTATTGAGGGTTGAAAATCTTCCTTATTCATTTTAATACTGGCATTGTTTAAGGTATTCATATTATTGATTCCTACGATACCTACAATTGCGGTAAATATCGCAAGAACAATAAAACAAGCTATTAATTTTCCACGAATTTTCATATTTAAGAACCACTTCATAATTTACTCTCCTGTCTTATGACGGGACAACAAGTCCCCTTATTTTTACTTCATATATACCTCATCCAAATCATTAAGTTCATCTTCCGATAACAATTTATCACAATCCAGCAGTAACTTAACTTCATTACCGACCTTTCCTATCTTTTTAATGTAACGATTAAAACCTTTATTCACTTCGGGCGGATCTACAATATCCTGTTCCGGTATAGTAAGTACCTCTGACACACCGTCAACAATTAAACCTATCGAGATATTTTTTATATCTACTACTATAATACAGGTTCTGTCATTGTAACTTTTCTCTTCTTTCTTAAATCGAAGCCTGACATCCATTACCGGAATGATTTTTCCTCTAAGATTAATAATCCCTTTTACATAATCCGGTATTTCCGGTATTTCTGTTACAGATTGAATACCTATGATTTCCATAACATACTGTATTTCAATTCCATAACTTTCTTTCCCAAGGGAAAAAGTCAGATATCTCCCTTTCTGGGTATCTTCCTCCATTTCCACAGTGCTATTATTTATCTCTTGCATATTCAGCTCCTATCCGTGCTCTGCACTTATTAAAGGTGAGAATTTATTTTACTTTTGGATTAATCCTGTTACATCCAGTATTAAGCTAATACTGCCATCTCCTAATAGTGTACAGCCCCCCAGGCCTTTTATCTTTTTATAACGTACAATGTAATCCGGTAAAGATTTAACAACGACCTGCTGCTGACCAATTAACTCATCTGCAAATATGCATAACCCTTTTTCTTCCTGCTGGGCCATTATGAAAATTCCCTCGGTAAATTTTATAATATCCGTCTTCACCTTATAACGCTCATGCAGACGTAAAATAGGATAACATTGTCCTCTAACCATGATCATTTCATTTCCATCCGGGTCAGTTATTATATCTTTATCCATAGGGCGGAAAGATTCTTTGATTGAATTTGTAGGTATCGTAAAATATGATTTACCGACTTTGATCGTCATACCATCTATTATTGCTAAGGTAAGAGGAATTTTTAATGTGATTGTGGTTCCTTTATTGATTCCGCTGTCTACTACTAACGAGCCACCCACCATCTCAATATTTTTAGCAACCACATCCATTCCCACACCCCTGCCGGAGAACTCCGTTACACTGTCTTTTGTTGAAAATCCCGGCAATAAAATCAGGTTATAGATCTCTTTATCCGTCATTTCATTTTCATCTTTATGAAGCAGATTGTTTTCTTTCGCTTTTTTCAAAATTTTATCTTTATCTAAACCTCTGCCATTATCTTTTACGATTACCAGTACATCACTACCGGCATTTTTGGCTTCCAGCGTTATGGTGCCATTCCCCTGCTTGCCTTTTTGCTTCCGCTCTTCCATTGATTCAATACCATGATCCAGAGCATTTCGAACCAGATGCATTAACGGATCAGAAATATGTTCAATAATATTTTTATCAACTTCCGTATCTTCACCAATAATCTCCAGTTCTACTTCTTTCCCCAGTTTCTTATTCATATCCCGGATGATTCGATGCATTTTGTGGAACGTAGCAGATAAAGGTACCATTCGTATGGACATGACCATATCCTGCATTTCACTTGTAATCTTGCTCAGCTGTCGTGCTGATTTTTGAAAATTATCCAGTATCAATCCCTTTAAATCCGGATTCTGTATAACCATCGCTTCGGCAATCACCATTTCTCCAACTAAATCCATCAATTTATCTAATTTAGCTACACTTACACTGATTATACTTTGACCTGTGGATGTGGCCTGTCCTTCTTTTACACCCGGCTCTTTTTCTTTCATTGCTGTATTCTTAACAAACTTGGAAACCGAGCTGTCCGTTAGCTTTATCTCTTTCGATCTTATAAATTGCTTAAATTCCTCCTCACTTTCTATTTGCTTTAATTCTAAGTCTTTCAAAAATGCAGTATGAATTAAATGTTCCTGCATGTGATCATAGTCATTATCAGATTGAAAGTAAATTTGGAATCCATCTCTTCGAATAACATCAATACTGTCATCGCTCTCCATAATATCATCAGGAATATAATAAACCTCTTCTGTAATGTCTTTTAAATCATGAATTACAGCATAGGCTCTTATATTTTCCATTTCACAGCCGTCTTCAAAGAAAATAATTGCTTTATAGCTATATTGATAGGAAACAATTTCTTTCTTTTGCTGGCTTATGTAATATTGCTGTTTTTCATCGTTTAATGGGTGAGTTTCGCTGCTGACAATAGTTTCATTATTATTTTGCTTCAGTACCATTAAAAAAGCTTTTAAATTATCAATAAGAGGGGTTGAATTTCCATCCGCTTCTTTATTGATTTTTATCTTTTCCAGTTCGTTTTTAATAAAATCCACACCATTTAAAACCAAGTCACATAAATATGAGTAATCAACCTGTTCCGGTCTGCTCTCCCTAAGGTAATAAAATAAATCCTCTATGGTATGAGCCAATGTAGAAATATTATTAAACATCATCATGGATGATGATCCCTTGATTGTATGCATGATTCGAAATATTTCATTTATTGCATCCAGGGTATAGCAGCATTCTTTTTCACTTGACAATATAGATTGTTCCAATTGTTCCAGCAACTGAGCAGTCTCAAATATGAACATATCAAGAAGCGGTTCATTGGTATATTGATCAGACATCGGACTCCCCCTCTTATTTTTAAGATAATTATGCAGTAACTATTTTATTTAATGATTGGATAACCTGATCTTCTGTAAAAGGTTTTATTATAAAAGTTTTAGCTCCGTTTATGATAGATTGTTTTACTAATGTCTCCTGTCCCATTGCTGACACCATAACCACTTTAGCTTTGGGATCGTATTGCATGATCATCTTTAAGGCTTCAATCCCATCCATCTCCGGCATTGTAATATCCATTGTTACAATGTCGGGTTTCAATTCTTTATATTTGGTTACTGCCTCCAAACCATTACAAGCCTCTCCGGCTACCTCGAAACCACCTTTTTCTAACATGATTTTAATTGACATCCTCATAAATGATGCGTCATCAACAATCAAAACTCTCTTCATACATATCTCCTTTCAATTCCTTTATTCCCCTTCAAAGGCTATCTTTCACGGTTTATTTCAAAACATATTCACCAGCTTTATGGCAATTTTAATTAGACAATTTAACTTAACTTTTTCTATGTAAATACTTTTTTATCTAAATATTTTAGAAAATATATTTTCCAAATATATACATGCACAGTAGTAAGTACTTACATATACTTATTAATATCATTATATCTGCTAATATTTTCTTTGTCAATATATGTTTTATACTGTCGAAGATAATTTTATTTAATCACTTTATGTCTTATTATAAGCCTAAATTATGAAACCCCTACACAGTAATAGGGCAGGATTCCAGTTACCTGAAAATCCCACCCTATAAAAGATTGAATACTATTATTAATTTATATATTATTAAATTATTTAATTTTAACCACTTGAAGCCTGCATGTTAATCGTCTGCCGTTAACCGTGGCAGTAATATTTGTCGTACCGGTTCTTCTGGAGCTAACCAAACCATTGGATACAACTGCAATATCATTGTCATCTACATCCCAGGTTACACCGCCTGGTATACCTATCACAGTAAGCTGATAGGTAGTATATTGTTCCAATACAAGATTGCTGGTATTCAAACCTACCACCGTTATTTTTGTGGTAGCTGTTTTGCCTGATTCTGTCATAACCGTGACATTTGCAATACCAGGAGTATGTGCAGTTACTGTACCAGTTGATGAATTTACAGAAGCAACCGTTTTATTATCACTCTCCCAGGTAAATCGGTCAGTGGAAGTAGTCGGATTTATCGCTTTCTGTATTGTTGTTGATTCACCAACCACCATAGTAAGATTCTGATTTATTATAGTAACACTATTAGCAGGTGTTCTTTTTTGAACAATTACAAAACATGTTGCGGCTTTTCCGCTGTTATCTTTTGCCGCAGCTTTTATGGTAACGGTTCCTTCCGCAATAGCAGTCACATTACCCTTAGAATCAACAATCGCTACTTTATCGTCGCTTGAACTCCAATTAAGTGTTTTGTAAGTCGCGTTGCTTGGTTTAACTTTAGCGGTTAATTTAAAGCTGCGTCCTTCCACGGTAGTAACGGAGGTTCTACTAATAGAGATAGATGTCGCCTGCTTTACAACACGAATAACACAGGTATCTTTCGCTTTGCTTCCATCCTGGGCAGCTGCTGTTATTGTAACGGTACCAATAGCTTTACCTGAAACTTTACCATTGGAATCTACAGTAGCTATTCTACTATTACTGGATGACCATTTTAATTTTGGTTTCGTAGCCGCATTACTCTTTACAGTCGCTTTTAAAGTAAAGCTTTTACCCAATCCTACCGGTATGTTGGATTTATTAAGTGTAACACTGGTAACCCGCTCCACAACCGAAACTACGCAATATGTAGTATATTTTCCGTCATCTGTTGAACATGTGATGACTGTCGTACCGGCTTTGATACCTGTTACAACGCCGGATGCGGATACCGTAGCAACGGAAGTTTTTGAACTGGACCACTTGATACTAACATCATCAGCAGCTGAGCTGGGTACAATTGTTGCTTTTAAAGTAAACTTTTCGCCTTTTACAATATTTTTTTCCTTATAGTTAAGTTGTATACCGTTAACTTGTTCTTTCACCGTAACATAACAATAAGCAATTTTACCATTGGTGGTCTTTACTGTAATGGTTGCAGAACCAGCCGCAACGGCAGTTACTACACCATCTTTATCAACGGTAGCGACAGTTGAATTGGAGGATTCCCATGTAAAATCACTCTTATCACTGTTTGCCGGAGTCACAGTGGCTTTTAATTCATAAGTCTGAGCCACGTACAGTTCCAAATCTGTAGCGTCTAACTTAATTCCCGTAGCTTTTTGTTTGACTGTAATTGTGCAGGTTGCTGACAAACTGCCGTCTGTTGTTTTAACTGTGATAACTGCCTGACCTGGTGCCGCTGCTTTTACCAATCCGCTGGTATCTACCGTAGCAACAGAAGTATTAGAAGAACTCCAGGTAACATTTTTATTTGCAGCATTCGTAGGCGTTATTACATAACCCAGTCTAACCGTATCACCTACATCCATGGTTTTGGTGGTTTCATCCAAAACAATCCCTGAGGTTGATACTTCCACAGTGATATTACAAATAGCCGTTACAGCCGGATTATCATCCGAGGTTGCTATAATGGAGGTATTGCCCCCTGCTACCAATGTAACTAATCCATTACTGTCTACCGTAGCTACCTGGGTATTGGTTGATTTCCAGTTTATCTTTTTATTAACAGCAGTATCCGGAGTAACTGTTGCTGTAAGCTGATATGTCTTTTTCGATAATGCCAGTGTGACGGAAGTATTGGATAACGTTATTTTACTTACTTTATCTTTTACCGTTACATGACAGTAACCAACAACGACATTTTCCTCATTTATGGCAGTAATAACTGCTGCACCGGGTGTTAATCCCTGAATTGTTGCTGACAAATCATAAGCCTGCTCTACTTTCACAACTGTTTCATTGGATGATATCCATTTCAAATGAACATTATTTAATTTAGTTGGCTCAACCGCCGCCGTTAATGTTGTTTTTTCATTCGCATTCAATGTTACTGTTGCCGGATCAATTGTTATCTTATTAACTGATGGCTGTACGTTTACGGTACAGACAGCAGATTTTACGACTCCGTTAATGGTCTGCGAAGCAGAAATGATTGCTGTGCCCTGGCTTACACCTGTAACCAGACCGTTTTTATCAACCGTTGCTACCTCCGGTTTATCGGAAGTCCAGACAATCGGTGCGACTTTATTCGTTACATATGCATCCAGTTGTATTGTTCCTGAAGTATATATTTTAACGCTGCTGTAATTAAGTGCTATACCATCAATAACCTTAATGTTAAAGGAATAACTTTCCGGGGGAACTGAAGTAGATCCTATTACAGTTAATGTTACTGTAGTATCCCCGACTCCTACCGCTTTTAATACACCCTGACTATAATTCACATAATTAGGATTACAGGTATAGTTAAATTTTTCGTATGAGTCAATATTGGTATTGTCTTCTATACTGTAGGTATCTCCCACATTCATAATTATTGTTTTACCAATATCATTTACCTTGATCGGAACAATCAGTTTAATCTGAATAAACCCTACATTGCCTTTAATATTTTCTTTTAATTCTGACGGCTTATAATCTTCCTTTACGTAACCTCTTATAAAATAAGTACCCGCTTTGGCACCATTTATAATAAGCTTGTTACTATCCATACTATAAGATACCTTTCCATTGGGAACAAGCTCAAAATTAGTATTATAAATCTGCCAGTATAATTTCTGGGAATTGACTGCATTAGTATATATATTTAAAGGAAATTCATTTGTTTCTTTCGTTAAATTTGTTGCATAGGAATCACTCTCATTTAGTCTTGCTTTTGGTTCAACTATTACCTTAAAAGTCTTGGTAATAGGCTCTTCCTTAAGTGTAGAATTGGTACTTACTTCAATTTCCGTTTCTCCCGCACCTTTTATGGTAATAGCACCAGTCGTATTATTTACATCTACAACGTTAGTATCCAAAGATCTCCAGGTCATTTGTGAACTATCCAGGTAACCATCAGCCGCATTGGTATATTTTAGTTTTACCGGGGCTATGGGGTCACCTATATTACCGTTTAATACCATCACATAATTATCTTGCAGGTCCGTTGTAAATATCGCTTGAAAGGGTGCAATACTCTTATCAACCTTATAATCAACCTTTACCTTACAGGTAAGGGTATAATATGTAGTTCCTCTTTTAATGATTGCAGTTACTTTCGAATAACCAGGACCTTTTCTGGTAAGTTTGGCAATCATGGGGTTTTGATTCGTTGGATCAGATGGACCGCCACCCTTAACCTCCAAAACATTTGTGTCTGAAGATTGCCAGGTAATTGTATCTGTGGTACCATTTATCTCCAATCCTGCTTCACATTTAACAATGATACTGTCCTCTGCCTGCTTGAGTTCTATCTCATCACCCTCTTGCATTGGATTCTGATAGAAAAACCAATAATCACTATTAGCCGCATAAACCTGGTAAAATTTCCATAACCCTGTAATCATAAAAACTACAGCACAAACAGTTACCAATAAAAATTTCTTTTTCTTACTATTCATTTGTGACCTCCCTGCCAGTAACACTCCTATTATTACTATAAATTAATAAAGTAAGAAGTATTATATAAAATACTTATTTTGAATATTTTATCAATATTTACACAATAACCCAATACTTTGTCATATTTGTGTTATTTTAAATAATTTAATCAAATAATCTAAATATAGCCAATTATGTATCCATATTAACTTCAATAAATCAGGTTTTATCCCCAATAGGTGTAGCACTTTTACTAACTTTTATCCTCCCTTTTTCCCTATATTATTGCATTTTTCTTCTTTTTTAGTTTAGCATACTCTTCCTGTTAAAGCAAGTAATGTTGCCACGGTGAAACTAGCACATTTTTCCTAGTGTTACTGTTCACTCACTTGAAAAAAGCATCAATTCCCTGAATAATAACACGCTTCGCGAAACACACAAAACGAGAAAACATCGTTCCTACGCTGCAATTCTCCGGTTTTTTGTGACAATACACTCACAACAAACTCGTCGTGTTTGTTAGCTGTGAACATTAACCTCCTAGTACAACCTTGCATAGATTTCGTTTATCAGCAGTGCCTGATATTAATCGAAATCTATGCAAGGTTGTGCTTGATACTGATACTTGATTAAAATTAAAAAGTTAGTGTTCTTGTTGTTATGTCAATCTGTAACCTACCGCTTCTAATCTTTGTTTGTTACTTTCTTCCCTTTTGCCTAATGAAAGGAAAATCCCCGCTTTCTTTTATCTTATGATATCTCTCCTGCACACGAGATTTCATAGCTTCTGCATCATCCTGTTCTAATATTCCGAGTTCAGCTAATTTATCCATTAACCTGCCCTCGACTTTCATTTCTTCCTCTAACAGTGAATATACTTCTTCTTTCTGTTTAGCAGATAGAGTATTCCATTTTTCAGAAGCTTGTTTTAACTTTCCCTCTACAACTTTTCTGTCTTGATTTTTATTAAGATTATCTGACTGAGTTACTGATTCCGTTTTTGTTTCAGCCGCATAAGTGGTAATGGGACTTATACTAAGGAATCCTATCATACCTGCTATAGCAAAACTGCATAACTTTCCTTTATCCATCCTGCTTCCTCACTTTCTAAATAACCGCAAGTACACTAACTTTCTGAATTAGTATTTCCATTAGATGTGAAGAATTTGTGAATTTCACAGAAAAATTCCTGGATGTAATAACTGCCAACCGAACCAGAAATATGTAAAGTAGTAGAATGCTAATAAATTTTATTTTCATTTAATTATTTTAACATTTCTTTCACGAATCGTTCATACCTACAACACATTCTTCATTTATTATAATATTATAAATCAAATAATTTTTAGAAGCCACGACTGCTATGGTGGTTACTGGCTTCGACTAACAACAAGTAACCTTAACATAGATTTCCTTAAAACTCCTTCTCTTTAGCCAACTGACAACAGTTGGCTTATTTTCATAAGCTAGAAAGAGTCTGGCTCGCCAGACTCTAGCGCTGACGCGCTGTCATGACAGTGACATCTTCCTTAAGCGCTTCATGTGCATCCTGCCGGTCGGGCTTTTTATTGTATAGGAAAGTTCGGAGAACTTTCCTATACAATAAAAAAGGCGGACCTTTCTATTTCTTAAAAGTCCGCTGATAAAATCAATATTAATTTGACATTTCATTAAACTGATCACGGTACCAACGTATCATCTTGCCGGCCACACTGTCGGTGTTTGGAATCTCCGGTAAGTTATCTGCATGATACCACGAGGCATCCGTAATTTCAAAGTCATCTACCTCTATTTGTCCGCTTTCATATTCAGCGGTAAAAGCCATCATTAATGAATCCGGAAACGGCCAGGGCTGACTTCCGAAATATTTTATATTCTTTACTTTAATCCCTACTTCCTCACGGATTTCTCGTTCCACACACTGCTCCAGGGTCTCTCCAGGCTCAACATAACCGGCAATAAGACTGTATAAATTCCTCTTAAAATTTTTATTATGTGCAAGTAATATCTGGTCTTTATTAAATACAGCTGTAATCGTTGCCGGAGAGATTCTTGGATATACCGTATTACCGCATTTAGGGCATACTTTTGCTCTCTCGTCTATTTTATCCGCAGTTTTATTTCCACAGCAGCCGCAATATTGATTAGTACTATTCCAATGCAGCAAGTGATTTGCAGTACCTGCAAGCATAAATAACCCTGAATCACCGGTTTTAGCCGTAATATCCCTTAATTCCACTGCTTTTAGTTTCTCTGTAAGTGTTTGCAATTCGTCTGCCTTTTTACAATAACAGGCAAACCCGTCATATCTGCCTATATACATCATATCCTCATTTATTGAAATATTATCTTTTAATTCTTTTATTTTTGGAATCCTTAATTGATTCTCTGTTTGCCACAGCAATAATTGTTTGCCGGATAAAATTAAGGCCCACGCATCATTTTCTATTTCTTCCGGCCTTAGAAATGCAGGTATGTATTTAACTTCACTGGAGTTTATCATTTGATTTTACCCTTTCTCGCTTAAAAATCCCTCTGTTAACCACAATAAAATTAGATTTACAGAGGAATTTGATATGCATTTTTAATTATTACTGATTAAAACACTTTTATTGCTCCAAAGCATTCTCAACAGCTTTTTTAATAACCTTACTTGAGTTGGTAGCTCCCGAAATAACATCAACATCAATACGCTGCTCTTGTACAAATTTATTCGTTATTGCTTCCGCACTGCTTCCACGCTCATTTTTATGTTCCAGAAGTTTTACATTGATTAATTTACCTTCTTTGACAGTGACCTCTACTTTAGCATATATAAAATCAACATCACATTCTCCGATATAGGTTCCGTCTGCTATATTAGAAATATTAATATCATTATAAGTTAAGTTACTTACTTTATCCTGATATCGGTTAACTCGTAGCATGTAACTGATAAAATATGCCGCCGCAATAAGCAGAACTATACAAACTACCCCTATTATAATCTTAATTTTCTTACTATTTTTCATTCCTAAGCCCTCTTTACTATGTATAAGTTTCAAAACCGAAACTTATGTATTTACCTCTCATACAGTCATTGAGTAGTAGTTTATCATTATCTTCTTCTAAAAACAAGCGTTAATACATTAATATTTTGTAAAATATTCTTCCTTTGTTACTGTTTATTCTCCTGAAAAAAACAGTTTCTTGAACAGTAACTTTCCTTTCTGCGATGTGATCATCCCACGCGATAGGGCTTTTTTATTTCATAGGGAAGAAGATTCTTGTTCATCAGACTCTGACGCTGACGCACTGTCACTTCAATGAAATCAACAACTGCGCGTCAGGTATCCTGTCTAATTTTTAACTTGATTTTATATAATACCAAGGATATTCTTCTCTATTACTTATCCATATATTGTAACTCATCAAAATCAATACCATCTGCTGAGTCAAATATCTTCAGCGCCGCTATAGCTATCTGATTATCAGGAAATTCATTTAATACCTGTTGGTATAATTCCTTTGCTTTCTCAATTTGACCGATTTGTCCATAGCAATATGCCATATTCACTAAAGCCATTTCTATATATGAAAATTGACTTGTAGAAAGCATTACAATATGTCTATACTTATCAACCCATTTATATTTTGAGAAAAATACATAACTTTCATGAAATTCCACTATTGCATCGTCATATTGATTATTTTTAATATAATTGAGACCTTTTTTATGATTTTTTGGCAGGATAGCCTTTCCCGTATATGAAATTACCAAATATACTATTAAACTTTCTTCAATCGGAAAAGAAATTCCCATTAATAAAAAAATCCCATAAGAAATAATTATCAGTAAGATGCTAGATAATAATACGTAACTGTATTTTGTCTGTTTTACGACAGGAAGCTTTGAAGCCATAATTATATCTCTCCTTATATGATTCCTTATTGAAGTTTATAGAATTAAAAAACGTAACTTAACCTCCCGGTCATTTAATGGTTTTTATTAAATCATCATAATTTTTAGCTAATGTTTGTATTCCTTGGATATTCAAAATCTTATTAATGTTATAAACAATGAATTATTTAAATATCATTATGTAACATTGTTAAAAATATATACCTTGCTCTCTTACAGCATACTCCCAATATTTTTCAGGTATATATGGCCAAATTGCTTCTCCTGTTTCTTCTTTACATAATTCAACTGCCCTATTCAAGACTTTTGTCGTAACATCTTTTCCAGTATTAATAACCTCTCTCGCAAGAACCGCCCACATAGGCGCAATTTCAAGAAACCCACTCGTTTCATATTCCTTCAGAACAATTTCTTTATCATAATCCAATTGAAAATACTCTTCCTTCCAATCATATTCAGTGCCACGAATTATGGCAAACTGAGTTTTTCCATCGTAATACCAGGGTATTCCAACTGAACCTGGATTTATTATCTTTTTGCCCATATACTCAAAGGTTCCCTGTACATGTGTATGACCACAGATTAAGATATTCGTTTCTAATTCTTCAAGAACTTTTTTTGAAGTTTCACTATTTATATACAAGTGTTCTCTGGATGATTTTTGCGAACCGTGGCAATAACAAAAAGCTGGTAATCCAGCAAACATCATTTTTGAATTGTTAGGCATCTCTCTAAAAAATTTCAAATCTTTCTTCGTTAGATTTTCATAAGTATAAAGCAGACACCCAGAACTTGAACCGTTTACCCATCCCTGTTCCCCATTATCTTGATAATCAATCATATATTCTTCTCTATTTCCTCTTATAAACCAGCAATTATATCTTTCCTTTAATTCATATAACATCTGCATAACACGTTGCGGAAATGGACAATCTCCTGCGTAATCCCCCAAAAGCAAAAAATTCGCCACACCTTTATTCAATGCAAATTCGATACATCTTCCTAATGCAACATAATTACTATGAATATCACTTAATACCGCTATCTCCAACTTTTCCCCCTTCAAAATTCAGTTCAGTCACTCTTATTTAATTTTATTTTATTACAGAAACATTACATTGTAAAATTACAATATTTGTTCCATTTGTTACCTGACACATAATGGTACATTTACCAGGTGATACACCAGTTACTTCTCCTGATGAAGTTACTTTTGCTACGGACTTATTAGACGATGACCATTTATAAACAGAATAATTTAATGCATTTTTAACTTTCAATTTAAATGAATTTTTAGATTTTAACTTAATACTATTGTCTGATAATATTGTGCCAACCTTTTTAGATAATACTGTGATAACACAATCTTGTGAAAATTTCAGAGCATCATTATAAGCAGTTATGGTAGTTGTTCCTTCCGATATTCCTGTAATTATACCCTTGTTATCAACTGTAGCAATATCAGGTCTGTCACTTTTAAATATTAACTGAATATTTTCCGGATTATTTATCATAAAAGTATATCCTTCGCCAATATCTAATTTGTTAGATTTTAACACATCCATTTTTATATTATATACTGATGGCATTACATAACTAGATTTTTCTTCATCGGTAGTAACATAGTTTTGCGCAGCAAATTTTTCGCCGGAATTTTCATAATTATCATACATACTTGAAATATGATACCCATAATCACTAGATGCTAAAATGTCTTTTGGAACCAAAAAATATGTATCACTGTTAGCAATATCACCCCACATTGTATCTACGCAATACCATTGACCGCTTAATTTAACAGCATTCCAGGCATGATTATATGTTGAACCATTGACGCCGCCAAAAATAATTTCATTATCCAATCCTAATGCACCCGCAATCGTCGCATATAAGGTGGAGTACCCCTGACATACCGTACCCTTACCTGTGATTCCGCTATAAGCCGAGAAATTACTATTTGTATAATCTACGCTGGCATTATCCAACACCCACCTATACGCAAAATATGCTTTTTGGTAATCGGTTTGTAAATTTTGAATATTATTTTTTATAACTTCATTAATTTTATCAGAAACATATTGTATTTGTTCCTCGGTTTCAAAATAATAAATACTATAATCCAGTATATTTTTTATTTTGCTGGTTGAATTCTTTATTACTCCACTGCCAGTATAAGAACCTATGCCATGTTGTAAATTAATTACTTCTTTTTGCATATAATGTCTATAATCTGTAAAATCGTAAACATCGTTTATATCTCCATCATATTTATCTGTATAAACAATTCTGCTCTGTGTATCTAATCTGGCGAAAATCATACTGAAAGCTAAAAATTTATCTTCTTCATTTGTCACATAATATGTTATAATACCATCTCGATCTACTTCCTGCTTAAGAATAGATGCATAGGCATATCCATAGCGATTTAAACAAATAATAATAATTAATATAACTACCATTGCTGCTTTATTTTTCATTTTTCAACTCCTGACACATAATCACCAAATTTTTATATGCTTTTACAGCTTTTATAATGTCCCGTACATCATTCTCCTCTAGGCAATTAGTAAGGTTGGGATAAACTGTGATCGCCTTAAATCACTGACGTAAAGTCTTTTTAAAGGGATTTTGACAGTTATTTTCTAATATCCAAAAACCGTTATCATCAAATTCAAAGACGATATCGTTATTGTCAATAAGTACATTTGAAATACGACAATCATGTAAACTAATATTTGGATAATCATTTTCAGCAGTATACTTCCACATGAATTAGTACCTCATATTTATTTACACTCATATCATTACCAATCCTATTCTATAACATAATTACAAGTTTAATTCCATTGGTGTGTATAAAATACCATGATAATCTTGTTGATTATCTAAATCTTCAAAGCCTATAGCATGGTAAAATGGTATGGCAAATGGTGATGCATTTAAAAATATTTTTTGAACTTGTCTCTCTTTTAGTTCCAGAATGATATGTCTGAATAACATTGTTGCAATTCCATTTCTATGATATTTTTTATCTACAAAAACACATGAAACATGATTATTTATACTTATAGATATAACCCCTATAAGAAGATTATTTAAAAATGCACCATACATAATCTGCCTACCTTCTTTGAAAGCATTTCTAAAGTCCTCATTTTCAATGAAATTTTTCCTAAAGGTTTCTATTCCCTCTTGACTATAATCTGGTGCATCAAATTCTAAAAAAACATCCCATATTAAAACAAATGCTCTTTCCAATTCAGTAACATTTAGCTTGTTAATCAATACTTCCATTGAATTCCCCCATTAATATAAATGTTTCCATTATTATACACCAAATAGGAATAAAAACCAATACAAAAAAGAGCAGATAGCTTTGCTCTGTCTACTCTCAATGAACATAATAATATCCTGATTTAACATAAAAAAATCCCTCCATCCACCATAGGCTCAGCTATGATAGACAGTGGGATTTGGATGTATGCCTCATTTTTTATTAACAGGCATCCAGTATATCATCACTAGTGCATTTTTTCACATCTAATTTTACAGAAAACCCTGTATTTGCAGTACTTACAGCCTTTCTACTTATTCATCCCAGTTATGATATACTTCCTGTACATCATCATCCTCGTCGAGTAAATCAAGAGTACGGTTCATCATCTTAATATCCTGATCATTGGTTAATTCCACCCAGGTCTGCGGAATCATAGTTACGTCTGCCTGCGCCATAGAAATTCCTGATTTCTCCAACGTTTCACGAACAGTACTAAAGGATTCCGGATCCGTAAGAACTTCAAAACTGTCTTCTTCCTCTGCAAAATCCTCTGCTCCGGCATCTAATGCGATCATCATAAGCTCATCCGCTTCCATATCGCACTCTTCTTTATCAATAATAATCTGGCCTTTTTTATCAAACATAAAGGAAACGCAGCCCGGTGTACCTACGTTACCGTTACCTTTGGTAAATGCATTTCTTACATTGGACGCGGTTCTGTTTTTATTGTCTGTTAAAGCTTCTACAATAATTGCAATTCCGTTAGGTCCATAACCTTCATATGTTACAAATTCATAATTAACAGCATTTGCATCGCCGGCAGCCTTTTTAATACTTCTGTCAATGGTATCATTAGGCATATTATTGGATTTTGCTTTTGCTATAATATCTTTCAAACGACTGTTGGCATTAGGATCCGGACCACCTTCTTTTACCGCTACCGCTATTTCTCTTCCCAATTTCGTAAAGATTTTTCCTTTTGTAGCATCATTTTTTTCTTTTTTATGCTTTATATTGGCAAATTTAGAATGTCCCGACATATAAACTCTCCTTTTTATTATTATGGATATTTAAATCGCAGGTTCTTCAAACGATCGTTAAATAACCTGCACAATAAATCATTGTACCACGGTCTGTTTTTATTTACAAGCTTTTTGAATTGATTAACTTGTTCAATTTTTCCATCACTATAACGGTTTCTTCCGTAGTTTTAATTACACACATGACGGTATCATCTCCTGCTATACATCCCATAATTCCCTGAATGTGTAAAGCGTCCAATGCTGCTGCAACCGCCATTGCCATACCGGATACGGTTTTAACAATAATAATATTCTGGGCCATATCCATGGAAACAAAACCATCTTTTAATACACGGACAAATTTCTCACTTAAACCGGTTTCCGTATTGTTTAAAACAATATATTTCTGCCTTCCGTCATCTACCGATATTTTTGTTAATTTCAATTCTCTGATATCTCTGGAAATCGTAGCCTGGGTTACATTATAACCTGCTTTCGTCAGTAAATCAGCTAACTCTTCCTGTGTTTCAATATCATTCTTATTAATTAACTCAATAATTTTACTCTGTCTTCCTACTTTCATATTTATTCCCCACCTTGTCCTATTTTTGTTCTTAGTATATCAAAAAAACTAGTATGATTGATTTTCACTAATTTTGTTTCTTCTTTCGCTTTGCCTACTTCAATAATATCTTCTGCCTGAAGTAAAATTGCCATTCTTCCGTCGAATGTTGCAATTGCTTCTTCCTCTTGCGTCTTTTTGCTCTCATCGATCTTTATCTTAACCGAATCCTCGGAAGAAACCACAATGCTTCTAGAATTTAACGTATGAGGGCATATCGGTGTTATAATAATCGTTCTTGCATCGGGTTTAACAATCGGTCCGCCGGAGGATAAATTATAACCTGTAGAGCCAGTCGGTGTAGATACAATAACTCCGTCACCACGATACCGCCCCACCAATTCATCATTTACAAATATGCTTACACTGATAATTCTTGAAAAACCACTTCGGGTAATAACAATGTCATTTAATACAATACCACCGTAAACCCGCACTTTCTTACTATATACATTCCCTTTTAACATCATTCTGCTTTCTAAACTAAACTGATCAGAATATAAAACATCCAGTGCTTCATAAAGGTTATGCTTTTCAATTTCTGCCAAAAAACCCAGTGTTCCAAGATTTATGCCAAGTATAGGAATTCCTTTTCCCGCAAGATCATTGGCTGCCTGTATAATGGTACCGTCTCCGCCTAATACAATAGCACATTCCGTGTCTTTTGGAATAGCGCTTGCATCCGTAAAACGATTTTGGTAATTTACAGGATTTTGACCTTCCAAAAGGATACATTCCTTTTTATTTTTCCTCATATAATCTACAATTTTCGTTGTAATTTCTAAATCTGTATCTTTATCCCGGTTTGTTATTACACAAAACTTTTTCATTAAAAACTCCTATAAATTACATTGTTATGATTATTTATACAATGCTCCTGTTATTGTACCATAAACACTCTATCTTTACAAGTTCAATGTATTATGCGCGGCGCCTACAATATTATGGATATAATTTAATAAATCACCTATATTAACATTGTGGACGTACTGATTGCATTCTTTAAGAGTCATTTCGATTTCCGGTTCCCTCTCGGGGATGATATCTTTCTGAATATGTAATAAATATTCAATATTACCCTCCGGCCCCTTTATCGGTGAATAATCCAGATTAAGGATATGAAACCCTGTTGATACCGCATAAATAATAACTTTCTCTATTACTTCAATGTGAACACTTTGTTCACGGACTACACCCTTTTTCCCTACTTTTTCACGACCGGCTTCAAATTGAGGTTTAATGAGGCAGACAACCTCACCGCTCTCTTTTAATAATTCCCGTACGGGTAACAATACCTTTGTAAGGGATATAAAGGCTACGTCTATGGATATAAAATCGATACTGTCCGGAATTTGATTCGATTCCAAATACCTGATATTTGTTTTTTCCATGGAAATGACCCGTTCATCCTGCCTTAATTTCCATGCAAGCTGATTTGTTCCCACATCCACCGCATAGACTTTACTGGCTCCGTTCTGCAGCATACAATCCGTAAATCCTCCCGTTGAGGATCCCACATCCATACATATTTTACCTTCTAAGGAAACACCATACTGTTCAACAGCTTTTTCTAATTTAAAACCTCCGCGGCTGACATATTTTGATGGAATCCCTTTCACTTCTATCGTTACAGAATCGGCAAACATACTGCCTGCCTTATCTTCTCTCTGTCCGTCAACGAATACATTACCCGCCATGATAATCGCTTTCGCCTTTTCTCGTGACTCAATCAGGTTTCTTTTAACTAATAATACGTCTAATCGTTCCTTCACAGGTAACCTCCATAAAATAGAAAGGAACATTACGAAATTAACTTTCTACTTTTGATAATATATTTTTTATTATAGATGCTGGGTCAAATTGTAATTTTTCTTTTAATACCCCTACATCCCCCTGCTCTATAAATTGATCCGGCAGGGAAATATTAATCAATCTGATTCGTTGGTAATTATGCTCCATTAAAAATCCTGCAACCTTTTCACCATAACCGCCTGTCTTAACGTTTTCTTCCATGGTAATCCACGTTCCAAAACTTAATGCCAAACGGTGAAATAATTCTTCATCCATAGGAGAAATAAATCTCACATTTACTAATACAGCCTGTTTACCAAGGTTATTCAATTCCTGAACAACCTGTACTGCTGTTTCCACCATACTTCCTACCGCAAGTATAACCAGGTTCTCAAGATGAAATTCGTCGTTGAATGTATCTCTGGAAATTTGGTTAAAATCGCAATCTTGCATTATGTTCATATTCGATTTATTTAAATTAATTATCTCACTTTTACCGTATTCAATCGGAGTTTGGAACTCCTCCAAACCTTCATATGTTCTGCCTCTGGGATAACGAATGGCAATGGGTCCGTCAAACTGATTTGCGAAATAAAGCATTTCACGGAATTCCTTTTTATTTTTAGGTGCTATCATGGTCATCGACGGCATATGGGATAAAAATGAGATATCAAAGATACCCTGATGGGTTTCACCGTCATTTCCAACTAAGCCGGCACGATCGATAGCAAATACAACAGGAAGTCTGCTAATACATACATCATGAAGAATCTGATCGTAAGCCCGTTGCAAAAATGTAGAATATATTGCTACAAAGGGTTTCATACCACCGGAAGCCAAACCTGCAGCATAGGTAACTGCATGTTCTTCCGCAATCCCCACGTCAAAAAACCGGTCCGGATACTGTCTCATAAATTTATTTAAACCGGTTCCGCTGGGCATAGCTGCCGTAATTGCTACCAGCTTCTCATTTTCCCCCGCAAGTTCCATTAAAGTATCGGAAAAAACATCAGTATAGGTAAGACCCTTTTTCGGGGCATTATTTTTACCGGTTTTTACATCAAAGGATTCCACGCTATGATACCAACAGGGATTCTGTTCTGCCGGTTTATAACCTCTGCCTTTTTTGGTTATTACATGCACCAATACTGCTTCATTTAACTTGGAAGCACTGGAAAAAGCAGTAGTCAATTGATTAATATCATGACCGTCTATCGGTCCGATATAAGTTAATCCCATATCCTCAAATAACATGCCCGGAATAACCAGCCGTTTAATGGAATCTTTCGATTTTCTTAATTTGTCCATTATGATAGAACCAATTCCGGGAATATTATTTAAAGTATTTTCTATAGAGTCTTTCAACTTATTATATTTTATATTTGTACGCAATTGGCCTAAATAGTTAGCCATACCGCCGACATTTTCAGATATAGACATATTATTATCATTTAATACAATCATCAGATTGGAATTAAGCCTCGCTGCATTATTCAGTGCTTCAAAGGCTAATCCTCCGGATAATGCTCCATCCCCGATAACTGCCGTTACCCTGTAATTCTCTCCTCTTAAATCCCTTGCTTTTACCAGACCCATAGCCGCTGAAATCGATGTGGAACTATGTCCTGTATCAAATGAATCACAATTACTTTCTTTCTTTTTAGGAAATCCACTTAATCCCTCAAAAGTCCTTAACGTGCAGAAATCATTTTTTCTGCCGCTTAAGAGCTTATGCGTATATGCCTGATGACCTACATCCCATACTAATTTATCCTTAGGAAAGTCCATATACAGATGTAAAGCCATAGTTAATTCCACCGTACCCAGATTAGAAGCCAAATGCCCACCTGTCTTACTGATATTTTGCACCAGGAATTTTCTAATTTCTTCCGCCAGTTTTTTATAGTCGGACGGGTTTATTTTTTTAATGTCATTTGCCTGATTTATATTATCCAAGATTCGTGACAAATCTTCACCTTCATTTCTGTTTAATAATTTGTCTGTAAGTAATTAAACATTAAACGTATATAATACTCAATGAACTACTTTTTACGGTTAATAAGTTCTATAATTAATTCCTGTAAAAATTCATTTTCTTTATTAAGCGTTTGAAAAGCAGCTAATCCTCTCTCCGATAAGGCCTCAACTTTTTCTTTTGCTTTGTTTATTCCTAATAAGGTTACATAGGTTACTTTATTATTCTTTTCA
The DNA here is from genome assembly GCF_030913705.1 of Anaerocolumna sp. MB42-C2. Lineage (GTDB taxonomy): Bacteria > Bacillota > Clostridia > Lachnospirales > Lachnospiraceae > Anaerocolumna. The sequence continues at coordinate 6,112,287 of NZ_CP133190.1, read as the reverse complement.
TCGCTGTGCGCAGGTTTTCCGATAACTTCAGTAGTTGAGGTAACATCTAATATATCATCCTGTATCTGAAAAGCAAGTCCTATATCCGAAGCCATTTGTTCCACCACTGCTATATCCTCTTCCCCGGCTCCTGCTAATACAGCACCTATCATCATACTTGCTTCAATAAGTGCTCCAGTTTTAAGCTTGTACATATAGTTTAATTTATCCAATATAGTGTTATGATCTTTATGGGGCTCTGTTAATGTAATCCCTTTTATATTACTATTTAAATTCAAATGCGATTCGGTTAAAGTCCCGAATCCCTCCATATCAACAACCTGTCCGCCAATCATCCCATAAATACCGGCTTTTTGGGCAAGGATACTAAAAGCTGCTGCTGCACGTCTTAGATCATCATAAGAATCGCCTTTTAGTGCCAAGCAGGCTGTTTCAAATGCGTAGTTCAGTAAACCATCCCCCGCCAATATGCCCATAGCTTCTCCAAATACAACATGGGTGGTCTTTCTGCCTCTGCGGTATTCATCATTATCCATTGCAGGAAGATCATCATGTACCAGCGAATAAGTATGAATCATCTCCATTGCGGTCAGAAAAGGTCTGATCTTTTCTTCCTCATAACCGCCGAATAAACGGTAGGTTTCCAGCATTAACATAGGACGAAGTCTTTTACCTCCGGCCATAATGCTATAATTCATAGCTTCATATATACGTTTCTGATATCCGGTTTCTTCCGGTAGATATTCTTTTATTATAGTTTCAATGTAACTAACCCTCTTATTTAGTTCATCCCTAAAGTTCATCTGTTTCACTTTTCTCCCCTAATACGATCAGCTTTTTTTCGACCTTATCAATAGAATCATTACAGTATTTTAATAATTTTATGCCTTCCTGATAGAGTGAAAATGAGTCTTCCAGTGTAATGTCTTCCTGTTCCAGCTTACTTATAATATCATTTATTTCATGAAAGGAAGCTTCCAGGGACTTTTCTTCTTTTTTCATTTAATTCCGCTCCTTTTTAATCATCTCATCAACGGTAGCCATCACATCGCCATCGGTAATACAAATGCGAATTTTTTCACCGACTTGCACTTTATCAAGACGGTTCATGATTTTATTCTCACGATTCAAAACTAAGGCATACCCCTGATTTAATTTCTTAAGAGGAGAAAGCCCTTCTATTTTTTCAATATATAGTTCAAGTAGATGCCTTTTAAGGGTTAACTTTTTTTGCATCTGCTGCGACAATTTCTGTTCCATGTCAATCAGCTGCTGCCTTTTCTGGCGGATTTGATAGATTGGACTGGCATAATCCAACTTTAAAGCAAAATGCTTTATTTCATTACGGTAAACTGATATCTTCTTTTGCAATCCGCTGTTCAGGGCATGATTCAATGCTGTTATGTCAAAAAGAATTGCTTTAATATCAGGTACAGCCAGTTCCGCAGCCGCAGATGGTGTAGGTGCCCGAAGATCAGAAACGAAATCAGCTATCGTAACATCGGTTTCATGGCCTACCGCCGAAATAACAGGCGTTCGGCAATCATAAATAGCTCTCGCTACAATCTCTTCATTAAATGCCCATAAATCTTCAATGGAGCCACCGCCGCGTCCGACTATTATGGTATCTACACCAAGTTTGTCCAAAGCATGTATTCCTGCGACAACGGTTTGTGCCGCTCCCTCCCCTTGAACCAAAGCCGGGTAAAGTACTAATTGTACGTAAGGATTCCGCCGTTTTGTAATATTTATGATATCCTGAATTGCCGCTCCTGTCTTAGCTGTAACGATACCTACCATCTTGGGGTAAACCGGTATCCTTTTCTTGTGTTCTGCCTCAAAGAGTCCTTCTTCTTCCAATCTGTTTTTAAGCTGCTCATATTTCTGATATAACAGACCGGAACCATCAAGAATTATTTCTTTCGCATAAAGCTGATATTTACCGTCTCTTTCATATACATTAACAGATCCAAGGGCAATAACGCTCTGTCCTTCCTTTAACTGAAATTTAAGGCCATTCCTCTGCCCGGCAAACATGACACAGGCCATCTGCCCATTATCATCTTTCAGCGTAAAATAAATATGCCCGGAAGTATGATACTTACAATTGGATACCTCACCCTTAATATAGATATTGTTTAAGGCATAGTCCCTTATGAACATATTTTTGATATATAAATTAACCTGTGTTACGGAATATACATTATTCATAAAACCACCCTTGTTCCCATAACATACCTAAAGTCAACCCTCAGATACAGCCTGATATTGTTATTCATCTTTAGCCAGCTTAGCCAAAACGCCGTTAACAAAGGACCCGGAGGAATCTCCTCCAAAAATTTTGGCTATCTCAACTGCTTCATTAATGGCGACTTTTGTTGGTATATCATCATCATATTTAATCTCATATATGGCAAGTCTCATTATAGTAAGATCAACCTTACCCATTCGGTTTAATTTCCATCCACTGGAAGCTTCTGCTAATATAGCATCAATTTCCGGAATTCTTTCAATTATCTTATGAAATCTTTCTTTTAAATAAAGTAAATCTTCCTCTTTTGGTTCCTCTAAAGATTCAAAATACAAATCAATCTGTTCATTTAATTCCGTATCTTCATGAAAATCCTTTCGAAAAAGCATTCTAAAAAGATGTTCCCTGATTTCTCTTCTACTCATAATTGCACCCATTGCATACCGTTAACTTTTAGCGGTACTGCCTCATATTAAAACAGACTGAAAGAATCATTTTATGGCATCCTTTCAATTTAATTTTCTTTCAGCCTTTAGAATAAAGAGTCTGGCGAGCCAGACTCTAGCCCTGACGTTCGTTGAAACTTCCTATGAAATAACGAAATGTTTAACACATAAACAACCCTTAAATAGAATTATCTAAGGGTTGCATAGGTTTAGACACTATTATTTTATTTATTTGCTTCTTTCTATATTAACACCTGAAATCCTGACATTAACTACCGAAACCGTCAAACCAGTCATGTTCTCAATTGCTGATTTAACTTTTTCCTGAACCTGTCTGGAGGTATTAGGAATGCTGTAACCATATTCCAATGTCAGGGATAAATCCACCGATACTGAGTCTGAGCTAACTTCAATCTTAACTCCTTTGGATAAATTTTTCATACCCAACTTGCTAACCAATTCTTTCGTAATATTACTTGACATTGCAGCAACGCCTTCTACTTCGGTGGCAGCTAAACCGGCAATGGTAGCAACTACTTCATCAGCAATCTGCACCTCACCCACATTACTTTCAGCATGTATTTGATAAGTATTTCTATTCTCTTGCTCCTTAACCACTGTAATTACCTCCTAAGTTTATACACATAACAGTAACAAGTGTCCAAAAAATGCTACTTAATGTAATTATTATATCAAACTTATTCTTAAATGCCAATCATTTATTCATATTTTTAAATACAAGTACCACTTACCTGTGCTTTAACTGGCTTTTTGGGAACAATAATTGTTTCCTGTACTCGATATATAATAACAGACATCTCCGCTTAATATTATTATTACCAGATTTTTATGCGGTAATCGTAAAAAGGGCTCCTGCAAAATTTGCATTAGCCCTCTGTAATTATGCTGCTATGCTATTAACATTAATTCTTATCTGTTATTCTCCTACAACTACCGGAGCAATATTTATATCTTTTGATGCTACACCTGTTTTTCTCTTAACAACATCTTCAATTTTAGCAACATCCTGTTCATCTAAGCTGGCTGCATTCACTACAACATCAACAAGTTTACCTTCAATTGTAACGATTGCATCACTAAAGCCCATTGCTTCCAGAAGCGTTTCGGTAGCATTTTCTTTTTCAGAGATTGCAGTCATTTTAATTATATTATTAACTGCCTCTTCCTTGGCTTTTTCAGTAAGGTTAGCGCTGTCAACGATTTTCATTAACTCTTCTTTATTAACCGCTCTCATCTGTTCCCTTGCTAATTTTCTGGAAGCAAAGAAATCAGGAGTGGTTGTCGTGCTGACTAATACTGCTTCACCGGGAGCAGTGGTTTCTTTCCCTTTTTCATCAACAACAACTTCACCATTATCGTTTACATCATAAGCAGCTACTTCTTCGGAATCGGCTTTCTTAGAAGTATCGGCTTTAGCATCTTCTTTCTTCCCGCTTTTATCTGAAGAAGTCGTTTCATCTGTACCTTTAGCATCTGCCTTTTCTTCTTTTCCTTTATCTTTGGCCAAGGTCTCTTTACTGTCACTTTCTCCATCCGTAGTTACATCCAAAGCGGTTTCATCCAATAAATCTTTGGTGTCCTGCAGAGAAACGGTACTTCCGTCTGTAATATTATCGCCTTCCGTTTCCGTATATGTATCATAATCCAATACTTCACCATTGCCGACATCGGCAATTTTATCCTCGTGGTTCCTGTCAGAAAAATTCAGATACCCTGCAATTGCAATCATGATAGCCAATGCAGTAATAATGATTTGATTTTTCTTAAATATATTTTTCATACTTGCCTCCTTTAAAACATTTATTTATTCATTTTCATTACTTTAACTTTATGTGCAGGTACGTTAAATAATACCTGTGCTGCCTCCATAATTTCTGTCATAATTTTTGCATTACCTCCGCCTTCGGCTATTACAACAACACCCTCTACCTCCGGTTCCTTTTCCTGTATGACATATGGAACACTTTCACCGTTTCCACCATTCACTAAAACAGTGGTATCTTCTTTGCTAATATTGCTGCTATCTCTGTTTCCGCCCTCCCCATCTACTTCATTCATGCTTTCTTGTGTATATGGACCATCTTTTAGTATTACTTTCTCTTTGGAACCCTTTAAAGTAATCATGACATCTACATCTCCGATACCTTCTACTTTAGCAAGTACTTTCTTTAAACGGTTTTCTAATTCATTGATATAAACTTCGGTTTCATCATCTGTTTCTGTATTGTCAGAATTCACTTTCACTTTGTTATCTTGCTTTGCTGTATTATCTTTTGAGGAATTTTCTGATGAAAGCATATCAGGAAATGATAATACAAGCAGAAATATTCCTGCCATCAACAGTATTACGAGTCTTGCGGGTCCAATTTCCTTAATACTGAGCTTTTTCTTTTCCTTTACCTTTTCTTTATCCATACTTTCTCCTTAAGTATTACAGGACCGGTTATTGCTCCTGTATACTAATATTTATATTATCAGGGTTCATATTATAGAAGTCCGACAACAGGTTTTTTATATTAATTTCACTAGGTGTAAGAAGTTTTTTTTCTTTGTCCTCGTCTTTCTCCTTTTTTTCTCCGATTTTAATATCTTCTATATCTACCTTGTCAATATTCACAGAATTTTTCTTGGTTTCTTTCCTGATATAACCGGCAGTAATATTTAGTGACAGCAGATTACCGAAAGTGCTGTTGTTTTCATCTTCATCTACTTTAACTTGTATATCGGTAAGATATAGGTTCTCTCCTTCCAGCAAATTACTGACCTGCTTTCCGATCTGTTCCTTGTATTCTTTTAAAATGGCAGACATCTGATTATCTTCTGCATCCGCCAATTTGTCGTTCATATCCTCAGCTTCGGCCAAAAGGGAATTGGTTGTAAAGTAATAATCCATGGTTTTATCCAGTTGAAACAGTTTTAACAACGGTGAAATAACGAGAATTACCAGAACAATTCCAGTAATTAAATTTACATATTTCTTATAAGAACTTTTGCCAAGTAAGTTGGTAACAATCGTTGTCAGTACTAAAAATATTACTATATTTTTAACCCAACCATATATTTCACTCATATCTTAATCCCTTAAACTATCCATAATTATGTAACTGGATAGTATTTCATAAGTTCAATAATAAAGCTCTGAACTTTGAATTCCTTTCTTTAATTATGAAGTGTAAATTTCATTATTTATTTTATCATCTCCCTTATGTCGTTGTAGCTGCAATTATTGTTATGGTTAATAAAAATAAAACGGCACCTACCAATACGGTCTGCAGTAAAAGGGCTGCCGCATCAGCGGAGGCAGTAACACAATTTAGCATACGCTTGTCCGAAATCGGCTGCACGGCAGCACTGCTTACCCTGTAAATAAGGGTAGTGATTGCCAGTTTTATAATCGGAAGAGCACATATAATTATTATTACAATAACACCTGCAACACCTATGGCATTCTTTAGCAGGATACCTGCTCCAAATACACTTTCGGTTACACTCCCAAGTACATCTCCTACTCCCGGTATAACACCTGCAATTTTATATAAAGCTGATTTTTTAATATTATCAGCTACGGGTAAAATCAAACCCTGTATTGCATTAAATCCCACAACTAACCCTAGCAGTGTCTTTAGGGCCCACTTGATCACTATGGATAACAGATCTGCCAATTTTGACAATAAATCTTCTTTCGATAGATTATTTGCCATAGAAACAATCAGATAAATATTAATCATAGGAATAATTATTTTAATTAATAATACATCAACAAAAGTTATTAAAAATAAAGTTACCTGATAATAAACCATGGAAGTTCCGGCACTGGATACAAATGCTACCGATAAAAAATAGGTGGGCACCAGAGCTTTCATAAAACTTAGCACGGCTGATATCGTATTAGACGCTAAGGTTGCCGCCGATATAAATGAGGCCGTTAACACGGAAAATAAAAGCAGGTACGCAACATAAAACCCGGTCTCAGCCACCTGCGTATTTTGAAAAGCATACGAAAAATTTGTAAATACGGCAGCAATGACAGCAATGGATATTAATCTTGTCAAGATACCAATATTATCTTTTACTTCATTTATTACCGCATTTTTAATATCATTTCCTATCTGCTCCAGGGAAAACTTTTTATTACCGGTTACAAGGTCGGTTACATATTGTTCAAAATTCATATTATCGCCCGAATCTAAGACTTCATCAATAACACGCTGTATATCATTATAATTAAAATCCGTACCGCTGATTTCATTGACATCATCCGAATTGGTACTACTTTCCCTCGCATACACTTTATCTTTCGTTATAAGCAGAAATAAAAGAACCAGCAGAAAAATAAGTATTTTGGTTATTTTCCGGTTTCTTTTATTAAAAATAATCATTAGGAATCCTCCTCTTATGGACTATGCCGTTAAAAACTCATTAATGGTATCCAGCAAAGCCAGAAGAATTGGCATTCCAGTTGCTAATATCGTCAATTTACCTACCAGCTCAATCTGATTGGCAACTGCAGTATGTCCACAATCTTTGCAGATATTTGAAGAAAACTCAGCAATATAGGTAATTCCGATTATCTTAATTAATATTGAAATATAGGTTTCATTAAGACTGATATAAGTCTGAATTTTCTTTATGGTATCAATAATAATCTCTAATTTATTTACTCCAAGGTAAAAGATGAGGATGCATCCTACAAGGCTTATGTATACTGCATATTCTGATTTCGTACTCTTAAACTGTATCGCCATTAAAACTACAATAATACCGATTAAGGCAATCTGTATCATATCGATGCTCCTTTCTCTTTATAAGGTAAATAAATTCCTGATTATTTCAAACAGCTCGGATATATATGGTACAATCCAAAAAAGTACCAGGATCAGTCCTGCCAAAGTTGTTAAAAAAGCCTGTTCTTCTCTGCCGGATTGCTTTAGTATCTGGTTTAGAACCGATACCAGTATTCCTACCGCTGCAATTCTAAATATCAGGTTGATAGTCATGTTATCCTCCTTGTAAATGTTTATGGCTTATAGCTCATTAAAGCATTATGATCGTTATAAAGATTCCTCCCAAAACACCCAGGGAATTGTATAAATAGGATTTTTGTTTCACATTATGTGAAAGTTCTTTTATTTCATCTTCGATTTGTGATATATATAAATCTATGGTATTAATCTGCATATCCTTATCCAGATACCCAAGATTTTCACCAAACTGACCAAGACTTGTCAGATCTTTTTTACTTAATGACGTATTATTCAGTTCCTTTACAACCGCTTCTTTCCATATGGTACAAAAAGAAACGCCGCCCAGTTCATTTAACCGGTCTGCAATTACAGAGAGAAATGTTCTATATTTCCCCTCATGGCGGTAAGATAAGGCTTGTACTGCTTCCGGCAATGGAGTATTGGCATACCGGATATCACCCCGCAAAAGAAAAATAATCTTCTTTAATTCCCTTAAATCCATGATTCTGTTCTTTAATTCACTGCTAAAATAGATACCCATTCCGGCTGATGATGTAAGAATTAAAATACATCCGATTACTTTAATAATTATCATAGTTGCCTCCCTTCTTATTCCATAAACACTTAATAAATTCTGATACCTTTCTCATCATATATTTCTTCCAGATGTCCGACACAGCCATAATTGTTCAGCAATATATAACGCTCAAATATTCTTTCTTCCACTAATTTACCTAATATAGGTTTATTTTTGATATCTTCTATGGAATTGCCATGTACTGTTGCGATTAATTTGCATCCGCAATTCATTACATATTCAATGGCACTTATATCTTCAACGGATCCGACTTCATCTACGGCAATGACTCTTGGCGACATGGACCGAATCAGCATAAGCATACCTTTTGCCTTAGGACAGCAATCCAATATGTCCGTTCGGATTCCCAATTCATTTTGGGGAATTCCCATATAACAGGCACCGATTTCAGACCGTTCATCCACTACACCCACTGTAATACCCGGGCGGTTCTCACTGCCGTTGGATAACTGACGGATTACATCCCGAAGTAATGTTGTCTTTCCGCAGCGGGGCGGTGATATAATCAACGTATGGTAGCAATCATTACCCTTAACACCGGTAATATAAGGTATTACCTTATCGGCACAACCTTTCACCTGATGGGATAGGCGGATGTTGATAAAGGATATATGCTTCATACTTTTTATTTTATTTTCTTCCAAAACTGCTTTCCCGATAATACCTACCCGATGTCCTCCGGTTATTGTAATAAATCCCTGTTTCAGTTCTTCTTCAAATGCATACAAGGAATAATTGCTGATATATTCCATGGTTTCCCGGATTTCATTTTTCGTAATCACATAGATATCTTCATCGCTTACAGACAGAGTTGACTGTGAAGTTACAAAAAACTCCTGGTTATCGTAGATTACCAACAAGGGCGCATTTACTCTAAGACGAATCTCCTGTAACAAATCATAATCAAAATTTATCTTGGAAAGAATTGTCCTAAGTTTTACCGAAAAGATTTTCAACAGCTCGTCTTTTTTATTCATCTCATTCCTCCTCCTTTAGAACAATATATGTATGGCATACGAAATTATGACCGGATATTTTTCTTGCAAATTCATATTAATTATATTATTCTTTAACTAATTTATTTTTTAAAGGAAGGCATATGACATGGAATACGGATTAATAGGAGAAAAATTGGGACATAGTTATTCAAAGATTATTCATGAGAAGCTTGCAGATTATGACTATGAGCTGACCCCTTTATCTAAGGTAGAATTTGAATCTTTCATGGAGGTTCGGGATTTTAAAGCCATTAATGTTACGATCCCTTATAAAAGAGACGTAATCCCGTATCTTGATGAGATGGATGATAATGCAAAACGGATTGGAGCCGTAAATACCATTGTTAATAAAAATGGTAAATTAATCGGGCATAATACGGATTTTTTTGGATTTTTATATATGATTAAACATAACAGTATAATTGTAGAGAATAAAAAAGTAATCGTACTTGGTAATGGAGGGGCTGCCCAGGCTGTTTTAGCAGTTTTTGAGCATTTAAAAGCTCAAAATATTATTATTGTAAAAAGAATCAGTGGGGATGGTGTTATTTCCTATGAGGAATGCAGGAAATATCATTCTGATGCACAACTGATAGTAAATACCAGCCCTGTTGGTATGTATCCGAACGTTGATTCCAGTCCTATTGATTTAACATTATATCAGAATTGCGAAGCAGTACTTGATATTATTTACAATCCCTTAAAAACCAAATTACTGCTTCAGGCGGAAGAATTAGGTATGAAAGCGGTTAATGGCCTTGAGATGTTAGTTGCCCAGGCGAAATATGCTGTGGAATTTTTCCTGGATAAAGATATAAAAGATGAGGTAATTGATGAGATTCATGAGAAGATTTTAGCAGATATAACAGGACACGATTTTTAATATATAGTATCAAAAAGAGGCTGTTACATAATTCAAAATCTATCTTACTTGGGCGAAATATTACTATAATCCAGGCCCAAGCTCGATAGATTTATTATTTACAACTACCTTGTTTTCTAACTAGCCTCTGACTGATTTTGATTTGAACTGCCTGACACCATGTAAAGTGAATAAAAAAAACCTCTTTTCTTCATTAATTCATCAAAGGTATCTGTGTTACTCCTTTCTTCTTGCGTAGCTCATATATTTTATGACCAAGACCTTTTTGTTGCATATTATTATCCCCCATTTCTTTATAAACTGAATTTATTAAACATTTTTAGTCTATCTCAAATTTAAGTTGTATGCAAGCAACTGTAAGGAGGTTTTCTCAACTATAGTTGAGTTTTAAGATTTTATTCAACTAAGCGTTGACCTATTTTATTACTACTTTCCATTATTAAGATTCTCCAAATATCCCAAGTTTCTAATAGGTTTAAGAAAAAACATAACAACAGCTAAAACAAATATCATTACACCATAAATTAATAAAGTAAATGTTCCACCAAACATTTTTGCAAGTATTCCACCAAGTATAGAGCCGGCCGGCATGGCTAGTGTAACCAGTGTCATATTTATTGTGTATACCCTTGCAACCATGTTTTCCGGTGGCACTATTTGAAAATAAGTGCCATATATTACATTAATTACTCCGTTAAAAAAATTTGAAAAAATAAATAATATGATTTCTAGAATCAAAAATTGACTACCAAAACTTGCTATAACTATCCAGATTCCCCCTATTATAATATAAGCCATAACCAATAATTTACCAATTTTGTATTTGTTTGCTATCCTTTCAGAAAATATTGTTCCAACTAAATATCCAATTCCTCTTAGAGTTAAAATACCACCATAACCAAATGAAGTTATTCCAGATTCAGAAACAAATATAGGCAAACCTACAGTTAAAATAGCATTAAAAAGATTTACCAGGACTAAAGGGCATAATAATATTAATATTTTATTTTTGAAAATATACTCCATGCCAATTTTAAAATCGTCTATGTATTTAGTGCTTTGGTTATAATCTTTATGATCTAAAAGTGTGTTTGATTTGTAATTGACAATAAACAATACTAATAATAATGCAAATATATAAAACACGGTACTTTGTCCCATAATTACTGAAATTGAAAAAATAGACAGTAAAAAACCTGACAATCCATTTAAAATCAAATCCATTCCAGTGTAAGCAGCTTCCATAACAGAATTTGCTTTTATCATTTTATCTTTACTGACTATTTCAAGTAAGAATGAATTTTCTATAGGATATGTCAGATTTGAAACACATGAAATGAATGGTATAGAAAATAATAGAATATAAACATTATTAAATTTTGCCATGACAAGTGTCATTATAAACATAAAAATTATTTCTAAAAGACAACATATTAAAAGTAATTTTTTCTTGTCATATTTATCTACTATAGGTCCCCAAAATATACTAATTATTTCAGGAATTGAAAATAGTGCACCTGCTAAACCGGTTAGCAATTCATTTCCACTTATTTGATATATACTCCACATACATATAACGTAAAACAAACTATCAGCAAAGTTTATATTAATACGAGCAACTAGTAATTTGAAAAAGTTTGCATTCATTCAATTATCTCCCCAATAAAAAATTCTCCGATATAAGTTATGGTATATTTTAACATATTCTGTAATATTTTAAAATAGTATTATTATGTCCTTTAAATTTAAGTCAATTTATGTATTATTTTATAAATAATCTGCATAATTACTTAAGAAAGATCAAGTTTATTTACCTTTGATATCAGGCCAAATAATTCCAGTCTCTTCTCTATATTTACTCCATAACTCTTGATGAAATTTTCCCATGAGATGTAAGTTTGGGTCGCTTATTTGAAATATCTCTTTAAGTCTCATGAAATAACGCTTAAAAAAGTACTATTACATGAGATTATCTTTATAACAACCTTTGTAACAGTACTTTATTCATTTATCTCTCAACTTTTTTAATACATAACTAATTTATTTCTTATCGATCCCATTTATCACTTAAGGAATTAATCTGGTCTGTAAACTTGGCCAAATCCTTATTGGAACCACCCTCATTATGCTGAATAACAACCATTAAACGTTTTCCGGCATTTACAAGGCGTTCATATACGGATGAAATTCCTTTCTTCTTATCTTCTTTATCATGTACTTCAATCGCTTTACCTTTTTCCAGACATTCATTGGTAAGAAGATCGTAGATTTCTCCGCTGAAAGGTGCAACTGCATCATATCCATACTCACTTTTCAGAGTTTCCGTAAATAAATCACATACACTGGATTCACCGTGAACCACAAAAACTCTCTGAGGTTTCTTTTCAAACTGATTAATCCATTTTAACAGCCCCTCTTTGTCTGCATGACCGCTGACTCCGCCTAACCTTTTGATTTCCGCATTCACCTGAACAGTCTCACTAAATAACTTAACTTCCGTTGCTCCATCCTGTATAATACGTCCTAAAGTACCGGCTGACTGATGTCCTACAAACAAAATCGTGCTTTCACTTCTCCACAGATTATGTTTTAAGTGATGGCGGATTCTTCCGGCATCACACATTCCGCTGGCTGAAATTATTACTTTACAGTCATCGTCAAAATTAATCGCTTTGGAATCCTCTGAAGTTACGGAGGTTTTTAATCCCGGGAAAGATAAGGGATTGATGCCTTTATTCACTAGGTCCATTGCTTCCTGATCAAAATAACCTGCCATATTTTCATTAAAAATCTGTGTTGCTTCATTGGCCAATGGGCTGTCCACATACACTTTAAAGTCACCGTGTCCCGTAACCAGCCGATCTGCTTTAATTTTACGGATAAAATATAAAAGTACCTGTGTTCTTCCCACCGCAAAAGAAGGAATAACTACATTACCGCCTCTGTCAAAGGTAGTTTGTATTATTTTGGTTAACTCACCGATATAATCCGGTGTTACACCATGACTTCGGTCTCCGTAAGTAGACTCCATAACAACATAATCTGCTTCATTTATATATTGGGGATCATTAATTAAAGGCTGATTATTATTTCCGATATCACCGGAAAATACAATTTTCTTAGTAACACCCTCTTCGGTAATCCAGATTTCAATGCTGGCGGAACCAAGTAAATGGCCCACATCTACAAAACGAAATTGGATACCGTCATATAAATTAATCTTCTCTTTGTATTTATGAGGTACAAAAGAGCGGATCGTTCCATAGGTATCTTCCATGGTATATAAAGGCAAGAACGGACTTTCGCCTTTTCTTTTTCCTTTACGGTTTCTCCAGTCCGCCTCAAACATCTGGATATGTGCACTATCTCTGAGCATTATATCACATAAATCACTGGTTGCAGCCGTCGAATGAATCTTCCCTCTGAATCCCTGTGCATACAACAGCGGAAGTTTTCCGGCATGATCCATATGTGCATGAGTTAATAATATGGCATCTATTTTGGCAGAGGGTATAGGTATCTCCTGGTTCTCATATATATCTTTTCCCTGTTCCATACCGCAGTCAATTAATATATGCTTTCCGCAAGCTTCTAAATAATAACAACTACCTGTAACTTCATGTGTAGCTCCAATAAAAGTCAATCTCATGATGTGCCTCCATACTTTTCTCTACGATTTTATCTTTCAGTTCCGAAGAAAAATAATGCTATGGTACCAGGTCCTGAATGGGTTCCTATTACCGGGCCGATAGGGTTAATAATAATATCCTTTACCTCGAATTTTTCTCTAATAAGCTGCGCTAAGAATTCCGCATCCTCCAAAGTATCGCCATGTCCTATAAATACCACCTGATCTTTAACCGGAGAACAGGTATCAATCATATGGTCTAACAGTGCATAGAGAGACTTCTTGCGGCCCCTGACTTTCTCCATTGGTATCAAATGCCCTTCGTTATCTACATGAAGAATAGGTTTTACATTAAGAGCAGTTCCTATACCTGCACTTAAAGCACTGACTCTGCCTCCGCGTTTTAAATGATTTAAGTCATCAACCGTAAACCAATGACATAGTTTTAAGATATTCTGGTCAAGCCAGCTGCTTAGTTCCAAAAGGTTTAATCCTTCTTCCTTCTTCTTTACCGCACTGTATACCAGTAAACCTTCTCCTGCCGATGCCGCTTTTGAATCGATGCAAATAATTTTTGAATCTTTATATTTCTCCAGTAACTCTTCTTTCGCCAACAGGGAAGAATTGTATGTTCCGCTTAATCCGGAAGAAAATGCAATGTAAAGTATATCGTTGCCTGCTTCTAGAACAGGCTCAAAAAATTCAATAAAAGCCTCCGTATTAATTAATGATGTAACAGACTTTTCTCCTTTCTTAAGGCGCTGATAAAATTCGTGTATATCCATTTCCCTGGTGTCCGGATAGTGAAAATAACTTCTTCCATTTAATTCAAATGCCATAGGCATTACTTTTATTCCCAAATCATTGACCATATCCTGGGAAAGATCTGCAGTAGACTCAGTTATAATTACATAATCTTTCATAATTCACCTGTTCCCCAAATATTTGGATTGCCTGTTTTTTATATATATTTTACCACTTTTAATTTGTTAATACAACTCCTACAAATAAAATGGCGGACATTATATAGCTATTATATGGACACAAAAAAAGCTCTCAGGAAAGGGAATATTCCGATAAAATAAAATTAATAATTTTAGCAGGTACATATATCCTTATCATTCCTTAAAGCTTTTTTATATATTATTCAATTATTAAGTAATTCTATTTTAACATTCTAACTCCCATGCTTTCACAGCACAAATTAAAATACTTTTACCACTATTCTCTCCAATCCCTGCATCCAAGGCTTTTGGTCCGTTTGTTCTTGGTAAAATTATTCATACTAACAATAATTACCCGTTAATATAATTAATTAACCCTTCAGCCTTAATTATTTTTTGCATAAATTCAGGAAAGGGCTGGCCCTCATAACTGGTTCCTTTTGAAATATCATAGATTTTACCATTGTCAAAATCTACCTCTACTTCATCCCCTGCTTCAATTTCTTTTGCAGCTTCCGGACATTCAATAATAGGCAATCCAATATTGATTGCATTACGAAAGAAAATTCTTGCAAAAGTTTCGGCGATAACACAGCTGATACCAGCTGCTTTTATGGCTATCGGAGCATGTTCCCTGGAGGAGCCGCATCCAAAATTCTTATTGGCTATCATAATATCACCTGCTTTAACTCTGCCTACAAATTCCGGATCAATATCCTCCATACATTTCTTGGCAAGTTCGGCGGGATCGGAAGAATTTAAATATCTTGCAGGAATAATTACATCCGTATCTACATTATCTCCATATTTGTGTACTGTACCATGTGCTTTCATATTTTACACCTATTGCGTATCCCAGGTTAACCTGCGATACTGCCACTAGATAGAAATGTGAAACAAGTTTCACATAGTGAATGAATTCTCTTGTGGCATCCTTTCTTTATTTATATTTTCTTTCACACTAACGCCCATGCTTTTGGGGCATAAAAATGGCTCGCATGTTCTTGGCGAGACTATTCACACTAACGTAATGGCTCCTACCATTCAATTTATACAAATTACTTATAATCCCAATTCGCCAGGGCCTGAAATTCTTCCGGTTATGGCACTTGCTGCTGCTACGGCAGGACTTGCTAAATAAACTTCAGAATCTACATGACCCATACGGCCGACAAAATTACGGTTTGTTGTTGCTACGGCTCTTTCACCGGCAGCTAAGATGCCCATATGTCCTCCGAGACATGGTCCGCAGGTTGGCGTACTGACAACTGCTCCGGCTTTAATAAATGTAGTCAATAACCCTTCTTCCAAAGCCTGAAGATATATATCCTGGGTTGCCGGGAATATAATTACCCGCATACCTTTTGCAACTTTTTTGCCCTCCATAACTTTAGCTGCGATTCTTAAATCATCGATCCGACCGTTGGTACAGGACCCGATCACAACCTGGTCTATCTTTATCTCATCAACTTCATCAATTGTCTTTGTATTTTCCGGCAGATGCGGAAATGCAACAGTAGGTTTTAAAGCTGATAAATCAATGATGTAAGTTTCATCATATTCCGCATCCTCGTCTGCATAATACATTATATATTCTTTTTTGGAGTGTTCCTTCATATATTCCACTGCCTTGTCATCCACGGGGAAAATACCGTTTTTTGCCCCTGCTTCAATTGCCATATTTGCCATAGTAAAACGGTCATCCATACTTAAGTTAGCGATTCCGTCACCGACAAATTCCATGGATTTGTACAGAGCACCATCAACTCCTATCATTCCAATGATATGCAAAATTACATCTTTGCCGCTTACCCATTTGGATGGTTTGCCGATTAATTCGAATTTAAGAGCTGAGGGGACTTTAAACCACGCTTTTCCCGTAACCATACCGGCTGCCATATCCGTACTGCCCACTCCGGTGGAAAATGCTCCCAATGCCCCGTAAGTGCAGGTATGAGAGTCCGCTCCGATTACCACATCTCCTGCGACAACTAGACCTTTTTCCGGTAAAAGAGCATGCTCAATACCCATTTCACCGATTTCAAAATAATTGGTTATTTCAAACTCGCTTGCGAAATCACGCATACATTTACAGTGCTCTGCAGATTTAATATCCTTATTGGGAGTAAAATGATCCGGTACTAAAGCAATTTTATCCTTATCAAATACTCCCTTTTTATTTACTTTCTCCATCTCATGAATAGCTACCGGAGCTGTTACATCATTACCTAAAACTAAATCTAAATCAGCTTCAATTAACTGACCGGCTGTTACACTGTTAAGTCCGGCATGTGCTGCCAGAATTTTTTGAGTCATTGTCATTCCCATACTTTTATCCTCCATACCTGTTATCGGTTAAACACTTAATAATATTTTTATCCTGTTATGAAATTAACTATTAATGTTCTTTTTATCTAACTTCATTGTTATTACCTCAGCTGAGAGAGATTAAAGAAATTATAAGTTAAATCTTATCTGCTATGCGGTCTCCCATCTCCCTGGTACCTACCAGCGTTTTCCCCTCGGACATAATATCTACGGTACGATATCCTGCCTTAAGTATACTTTTGACCGCTGCTTCAACCCGGTCCGCTTCTTCCTCCAAATCAAAGGAGTATCTTAGCATCATAGCGGCAGATAATATAGTGGCGATCGGATTCGCTTTATTCTGTCCGGCTATATCCGGTGCAGAACCATGACTCGGTTCATATAAACCAAGTTTTGTATCACCTAGGCTTGCGGAAGCCAGCATTCCGATGGAACCGGTCACCATACTTGCTTCATCGGATAAAATATCACCAAACATATTCTCGGTTAAGATAACATCAAATTGTTTTGGATCTTTTACAATCTGCATAGCACAATTGTCAACAAGCATATCACTTAATTCCACTTCCGGATAATCTGCAGAAACTTCCTTTACTACCTGTCTCCATAATCGGGAGGAATCAATAACATTAGCCTTATCTACGCTGCAGACCTTTTTATTTCTCTTTTGGGCAATTTCGAAAGCCCATTTGGCTATTCTCTTAATTTCATTTTCATCATACACTAAGGTATCCATGGCTTTTCTGAGACCATTTTCTTCATACGTTTTACGTTCTCCAAAATATAACCCGCCGGTTAATTCTCTTACTACCACAAAGTCAAATCCGTCTCCGATAATTTCATCCTTAAGGGGACAGGCTCCTTTTAACTCATCAAACAATACAGCCGGTCTTAGATTAGCGAATAACCCCAGCCCCTTACGTATGGCTAAAAGTCCGGCTTCCGGTCTTAGATGGGGCGGAAGACTGTACCAATTGGATTGTCCGACTTTGCCACCAACCGCACCCAGAAGTACCGAATCACTTTTTCTGGCAGTTTCCAGTGCTTCCTCCGTTAATGGGACTCCTGTCTTATCAATGGAAACCCCTCCCATAAGCACTTCAGTATATGCAAATTTGTGTCCGAACTTTTCGCCTACTTTATCCAGTACTTTCTTTGCCTCAGTAATTATTTCAGGACCTATTCCATCTCCCGGTATAACAGCAACATTATAATTCATAACCCTTTTCCTTTCGTCCTTTTACAGGATATTAATTTTTCTATTGTTATTTCCTCTTTCATTATTTTATTTTCATTATTGCTATTTTAACATAAGCTTTGCTATAATTGAAATACATATTAAGAATATATATTATAACTTGAGGTTATGCCATTACTGTTCACAGGTAATAAACGCGACGTATTTTTTGTGAGTGTATTGTCACAGAAAACCGGAGAATTGCAGCGTAGGAGCGCTTCCTCCTCGTTTTGTGTGTATCGCGAAGTCTGTTATTGTTCACGAATAAAGAAAGGTATATAATGGGTCAAATATGGAACAAAATTTATCTTTATATAAAATTTTTAATACGGTAGCTGAAACCGGTAATATCTCCCATGCAGCCAAAGAGCTTTATATCAGCCAGCCTGCTATCAGTAAAGCCATAACAAAACTGGAGGAGAATCTGGGAATTCTGTTATTTAACAGAACCTCTCGAGGAGTCCATCTTACCGAGGAGGGAACTCTGTTATATGAACATACAAAATCTGCTTTTGATACCTTACTGCAGGGAGAAGTTAATATTAAACGTATTAATGAATTAGGAATCGGGCATCTGCGTATCGGAGTCAGTACTACATTATGCAAATATATCCTGCTCCCGTACCTAAAACGTTTTGTATCTTCTCATCCCCATATTAAAATTACCATTGAATGTCAGTCGACTTTCCAGACATTAGAATTATTGGAACGAGGAAAACTGGATATCGGATTAATAGGAAAACCGGTTAATTTAAAAAATCTGGACTACTATATGATAGAACAGATTGAGGATATCTTTGTTACTACGGAATCATACCTTGAGAATCTACGAGTGCGTGAATCTACCCCCTCGGTTTCAACTCGTACCGAAATCACTGTGGGAAAAAAATCAGATACTATATCATATGATATTTTTAAGACTGCTAATGTTATGCTGCTTGATGAAAAAAATATGACTAGATTATATATTGAGGATTATTTTACCAGAAATCAGATTGAAACAAATCAGATACTGGAGGTCAGTAATATGGACCTATTAATTGAATTTGCTAAAATTGGACTGGGTGTATCCTGCGTAATAAAAGAATTTATTCATAAGGAACTAGCAGACGGAATCCTCATAGAACTTCCTTTAGAAAAACCTCTGGGCAAAAGAGAGGTGGGATTTGCTTACTTAAGTAATTCCAGGTTATCAGAGGCGGCTAAAAAATTTATTCAATTCTATAAAAACAAATAAGTTATATGATTATAAACACATATTAAATGTTTACTAGTAAGACACGGTCGAAAATACTCATACTAAAATATAGCCTGGCCGGGCTTTCACGACTCTTATACTTAAGACACTGTCACTTCAATGACTACAACATTCGGCTTGTCAGATTCTAGAGCTGACGTTACTTTACAAAAAGCACGTCAGCTTAGATTTCTGCTATAACAAACCCAGACTACTCAATTTGATGGCTTAATTGCCAATGTATACCAAATCTGTCCGTTAAGGAACCGTAACATTTGCTCCAAAAGGTTTCCTGTAATTCTAATTCAACCTTACCGCCGTCTTTTAATCTTTCAAACCAGTTTATTAAATCATTTTCGTTATTATGAACAACTGTAAGACTAATATTATTTCCCTGGGCATAAGCAGAATTATTTACATTATCGGAAAACATAACATTACTGCCGCTGATATTAAGTCTGGCAAACATAATTAATTTTTTATACTCTTCCGGGACCGGATAATCCGGATCTTCCGGTGCCTCTCCCATTGTCATTATTTGGGGTATCTCTGTACCAAAAACACTCGCATAGTATTCTACCGCTTCTCTGCAATTCCCGTTAAAAATGAGATATACATTTACCATATTTCTACTCCTTGTTTTTAATATTCATTTAGGTAATAATATCCCTATTATACAGAGTATTCATGTTTTTATACTTTACGGAAAGCTTAATCACAATTTATAATACTATCCCGGTATTTTTCAAATGCACTTGGAAGTGTATAAATCTCATCGATTTGCTTTTTTGTTGCCCAGACTTCGTTTAATACTTTATCTGTTTTGTATACATTTTCTTCAGCTACCTTTTCCTCCTCATTAATCTGCACATAATACCCAGTCATATGCCACTCAATATGAGAAAAAATATGTTTACCTTCTCCTAAACTATAAAAATTATAATTAGTATATCCCTCACTTTTTAAATATTCGTCAAGTTGTACCGCTGTTAGTTTTCCCTCCAGTGCAGGAAGCTCATAAAGACCGGCTAACAACCCTTTATTTTGACGTTTTCTAATATAAAACGTACCCTGTTTCTCCAAAACCAGGACTGTTTTGTCTTCGATTTTTCGTTCTTTTTTTGCCGGTTTAACCGGAATACTCATCTCTGTATTGTTCTGATAAGCTTTACATAAATGCATAATTGGGCATTGCAAACAGATTGGTCTCCCGTTTGGTATACATATTCTAGCTCCAAGTTCCATAACTGCCTGGTTAAAATCACCCGGCCTGTTCTTAGGTATAATTTCTCTTATATCCTCTTCTAATTCTTTTTTCACACTTGCTTTGGTAATGTCATCGAAACTTCCCGCCACCCGTTTCATCACCCGAAATACATTACCATCCACTGCCGGTTCCGGGAGTTGAAAGGCTATGGACGCTATCGCTCCTGCCGTATAGGAGCCGATTCCCGGGAGTTTTAACAAGTCAGAATAAACCGGCGGTAATTCACCGCCATATTCCTCCATTATAATTCCGGCTGCTTTCCTAAGATTCCTGGCTCTGTTATAATACCCTAACCCCTCCCA
The DNA here is from genome assembly GCF_030913705.1 of Anaerocolumna sp. MB42-C2. Taxonomy (GTDB): domain Bacteria; phylum Bacillota; class Clostridia; order Lachnospirales; family Lachnospiraceae; genus Anaerocolumna. The sequence goes on along the minus strand of NZ_CP133190.1, from coordinate 6,091,183 downwards.
CAATTTAAGCAGCTGCTCCTCTTTTGTATATGCCAGTGACTTTATATCCGGCAGGGTATTGATAAAACGTTCAAAATAGACTTTCACTGCTTCTACCCTGGTTTGCTGCAGCATTATTTCCGAGATCCAAACATAATATGGTTTGGGATTTTCCCGCCACGGCAATATTCTGGCGTTGTTATCATACCAATCCAGCAAATATTCAATTGTATCCGTATAATTATACTTCATTTTTTATCTCCACTTTTTATTTAATCCATTTGTAAATGTGAGGGACAATAGTACGAAAGACTTTGACTATTGTTGATATTATAATAACCCTATACTATTTTACATGATTACTAAGTATGTAACAATAAATATTTTATTTCATAGAGGGAAGTTCGGAGAATTTACCAGGTAATAAACAAGAAAGATTCTGGTTTGCCTGACTCTAGCGCTGACGCGCTGTCACTTTAGTGACAATCCACCTTAAAGGATATTATCCTTTTGCGTGTTCATGTGCATCCTGCCAGTCGGGTTTTTTATGCAATAGGACGCAATCCTATTGCATAAAAAAGAATATCCCCAGTTACTCTTAATACTTCTACCGGGGATATTCTCCTTATTATCAGAAACTACAAAAAATACAGGAAACATTTCTGTAATATATTAAATAAATGTATTATTTTTAGTTGTTAATGAGCTTATCTTTATTGGTCCAGCTCATCATCTTGCGAAGCTCAGCTCCAACTTTTTCTAATTGATGTTCGGATTCTCTTCTTCTCATTGCTAAGAAATTAGTGCAGCCGATCTGGTTTTCAAGTAACCAGTTGCGTGCAAATACACCCTCCTGGATATCTTTAAGAACCTGTTTCATAGCTTTCTTGGTATCTTCGGTAATGATCTTAGGTCCGGTAATGTAATCACCGTATTCTGCTGTATTGGAAATAGAATATCTCATACCTGCAAAACCGCTTTCATTGATCAGATCTACTATTAATTTCATTTCATGAATACATTCAAAATAAGCACTTTCCGGTTCATAACCTGCTTCTACCAAAACTTCAAAACCGGTTTTCATTAATTGGGTTACACCACCGCAAAGAACTGCTTGTTCACCGAAAAGATCAGTTTCTGTTTCTTCCCTGAATGTTGTCTGTAACACGCCGGCTCTTGCACCGCCGATTGCAAGGGAATAAGCTAAACCTAAATCATGAGCTTTACCGGTTGCATCCTGTGCTACTGCGATTAAGCAAGGAACGCCCTGGCCTTCTTTGTATTGACTCCTTACCGTATGTCCGGGACCTTTTGGAGCAATCATAATAACATCAACATCTTTTGGCGGAATAATCTGCCCAAAATGAATTGCAAAACCATGAGCAAACATAATAGCATTACCTGGTTCTAAATTAGGTTCAATGGATTCCTTATACATCTTAGCCTGTTTTTCATCGTTAATTAAGATCATAATCATATCTGCTTTTTTTGCAGCTTCTGCTGCAGTATATACTTCAAAGCCGGCAGCTTCTGCTTTCGCCCATGATTTACTGCCTTCATACAGACCGATAATTACATGAACTCCTGATTCTTTTGCATTTAACGCATGCGCATGTCCCTGGCTGCCGTAACCGATTATAGCTACTGTCTTGCCTTCTAATAATGATAAGTTACAATCTTCTTGGTAAAATATCTTTGCCATCTTCGTATCCTCCTAAATATAAATAATTTATTATTGTAAAAAGTGTCACCACTCTTTGAAATAATCGTTTTTTCTTTATCAATTTAACTTGTTAAAGCACTAATTTAAATAACACCGCCTGCACGTATGCAGGCGTTATAAAGTAATGTCACCTACGACTGCTTAATCATCCAGATAATCCGCGATATCTCCTGACCCTCTTGAAAGACCGGTTATTCCCGTTCTTACGATTTCCTTTATGGTATAACCCTCCAATAACTTTATAAAAGCATCTATTTTAGCCTGATTACCGGTTAACTCAATCATAAGGGACTCCATAGCCACATCAACGATTTTAGCTCTGAATATATCTGCTACTGCTATAATTGCTTGTCTTTCTTTTACTGTCGATAGAACTTTTACCAGAATTAACTCTCTGCAAACGGATTCGTCCGGAAGCAGTTCACGGATTTCCCTGACATCCTCAAGTTTTAATAATTGTTTACGGATCTGTTCTAAAATCTGATCGTCACCGTTAACAACAACAGTCATTCTCGAATACGCATGATCCTGTGTTTCACCAACTGTTAAACTATCTATATTATAACCTCTTCTGCTGAATAGACCTGAAACACGGCTTAAAACGCCGGCTGTGTTATCCACCAATATTGATAATACCATTTTCTTCATAGGGACCTCCCATGTATTTCTATGTATTTCTATGCATTTAAATTGTATTCATTTTAACAATATGAGTATTAATTGTCAATAATTAAAACATTTTTTGAATATGAATTTATGTAAGGCGGAAAAGAACCGCCCTTTTATAGAATATACAGCAGTCCCAGGTTTCTTAAAATACCTGTTTTCATAAAACCAAACTTCAAAACCACATGTCTTCTTTTAATCCAGTTTTGTTTCAGTATATTAGCCATGGAATATACTTGTAATTTTTGCTTCGTAGGCATTTTAGGTTCAAAGATGCGGTAAAATTCATCTGCCTGTAATGCCGTTTTATATATAACTTCTTTCTGCTTTTTTAATGAGGAGATACGATCGTGCAGATAGGACAGAAAGTTTTGATTTCCAACTACGTTGCCCCCATGCTGCCTGTAAAATAGTGTCGAAGTAGGTAAAAAATAGATTTTGCCAAATGCCGCGGCAATTAAAGCTACCCACCAGTCATGGTATCTTGCATTTACCGGTTGTACATTCATGTAATTTCTTAATGTTTCATTAAACATAACCGTACATCCGATTAATTTATTCTCCATCATAATGTGAGGCAAATCAACTTTTCTGGTGTCTAATTTACTGCATTTATAAAAGGATCGATTGAGAATATTTAAATTGCTGTCTACAACCAGGGCATCGGTAAATACTGCTAACGGAATATCCTGACCGTATTTCTTCTCTATCTTTTTCATTTGAATCATGGTTTTATCAATTTTATCTGTCATCCAGACGTCATCCTGGTCGCAGAACATATAATAATCCATCATAGGTGCCAGCTCAGAATCTTCGTCGTTTACTTTCGTGTGCTCCGTTGCTTTCTCCTGTAATCTTCTGTTATAATCTGCAGCATATTGGACACCTTCTAGAAAATTCAGAGTGACGCCTTTAGTTTTGTTATTCTGCTGAAACATAATATTATCCGGTAGACGGCGAACATATTCTTCGATAATACATTTCGTATTATCCGTTGAACCATCATCAAATATCCATAATTTCCAATTCCTGTATGTGTTTTTTAATATGGATTCAATCTGTTCTCTTATATATTTTTCACCGTTATAAGTTGCCATAATAATATTTACGCGATTCATACTTTTTTCCTGACCTTTCCGGAAGTTTGCCTGTAATAATTTCTATCATTTAATTCCAGTATGAGGGATTCAAACTTAATTTTTTTATAACATTTTTAGGGAGTTTATCATAATTTTTTCCGGCTAAATAACCCAGATATTTAAATCCGCTCAGGAATATTAAATCCGGGATTAAAATATACTGTTTTTTTTCGATCAGATAGTTTAATGTCTGTTTTACCATTTTCGTGCCTTCCGTTTCTGATTTAACGGATGAAAAAATATGATCATACTGTTTTTGTGAAACAGCTAAATCAAAATTTCTTTTAAATTGCTGCATATAAGTATAAATATGGGAATGATAAACCCTTGCGTCAGCTGCATACGTTATTGAGTATCCGGCATTAATAATTCCGGCTGCCATTATCATATCCTCATTGAATATGGTTTTGGTAACAAACCCGGAGAGCTCTTCATAAACGCTTTTACGATATGCGGCACATACATTGGAGCAAAAATAAGTTTTAATACCCAGCTTAGGTAAATCCTCCAATGATTTAGTATAACTATGATCAGGGTAATTAAACTGCCTGGTATAACTTTCAATGATTCCGCTTTTTTGCATAGCTAACTGCCTTCCATAAGCTGCTGCAACCTTACGGTCCTGAAAAGGTATAAGCAGCGAATTTATCAGATTTACATCTGCCGGAACAGCATCCTGAGTCATAAATACAATAATTTCAGCCTGTGACAGGGACGCACCGTAGTTTCTTGTTCCACCATGGTCAAAATCAGGTTTTTTTATTTCATAAGACTCAATCCTGCATATAGAACTGCTTAAACTAAGTGCATATGCCAAGGCTTTTTCCTGTTTTTCTGTGCTATCTGTTTCAGTCTCCACAGTTTGAAGCAATATAATTCGATTGGGTTTTACAGTTTGTTTTGTTAGTCTTTCAATTAATTGATTGAATTTTGTGTCCGGTTTATAAACCGGAATTATAACATCAACTGAGACAGAATACTGCCTCGGTATTGTATTATTAGCTTGTACTTCTTTATCCCACATTATTTATGAGCCACCTCACTTATTGTACATTATAAGCCTATCATACCCAAGTATTAATTCCCTGTCAAGCAGGGTAGGTATTTTATCTTTTTTGTTGTATTTTGCCGTTTTTAAACCGATTAAATCAATAAATTTTCAATTTCTTCATAAACACGCTCTTTTAAGAATACTTATCTATATCCGAATAATCATTCAACCAATTGATTATATAACTTCATCACAAATAACAGAGTGCCCATAAATGCAATACTCTTACGGACACTCTTTGTATATTTAAAAAATTTATCTTTTATTATTATCAGTCAATAATTAAAATATAACTCATAAAAACTTTAACTTAGTAACTAGTCAAATATTTAATTACCGGAAGGTCTTGCATCAAAGGTTACGTTAATTGTCTTATCAACATATTTCCCGTCTTCTAAGGATTTAATAACTACGGTACCACTTGTATCTGCTTTGGTATATCCTAATACTTCCTGCAGATCTGCCATTGTTTTAATTGTTATATTATTTACAGATACAATAATGTCTCCAACTTTTAAACCGGCTTTTTCAGCAGCGGAACCTTCTTTTATTTCACCTACATAAACACCAACCGGCATATTAAATCTCTGGGAATAATCATCTGTAACATCTTTTCCTGCGATACCCAGATATGCTTTCTCTTTCTCGGTCAATACGGTTCTGTTCATTAATTCATTAATAATGGGAATCGCATTGGAAATCGGAATTGCATAACCAACGCTTTCTACATTGTCATCTACATATTTCACAGAATTAATTCCGATTACTTCCCCTTTAGAGTTAAGTAATGCACCGCCGCTATTGCCGGGATTAATTGCTGCATCTGTCTGTAAAACCTTTAATGTAACGTTATTAACGGTTACTTCACGATCTAATGCACTGATATAACCAACGGTTATGGACTGGCCATATCCTAACGCATTTCCGATGGCAATTGCCATTTCACCCAGTTTTACAGATTTAGAATCACCTAAAGTTGCAATTTTAATCTTATCTGCGGTACCCTCTTTTAAATCAGAGAGTTTTACCGAAACGACTGCCAGGTCATTACTTGGCTCTGTACCTTTTATCGTAGCCGGTGCTGTTGTATTATCCGCAAATACAATATTAACCGTTTTCGCATTCGCTACAACATGGTTATTGGTTGCTATTAAGATCTCATTCTCATTCTGTCCAATTATTATTCCTGAACCACTGCCCTCTTTCTCTTCGCTGTATTGCCTGCCAAAAAAGTCACTGGTTACATCAGTCACTGTTGAATTAATCGCTACTATGGATGGCATTACATTTTCTACTACAGTAGAAACGTCTCCTGATGTGTTATTTTTTGTAGTTCCTGTTTCTACAGCAACAACCCCATCCGTACCCTCTTTACTATTATCTACAGCACTGCTGACAGTCGGTTTATTCCGATCTGATAAGGCATAAACTCCCTGGAAAGATGCTCCTGCTACTAATCCAAAGACTGTTGCTGATGCAATTATCTTTGTAAGATTTTTTGCAAATTTATGTTTTTTCTTTGGTTTTACATCAGAAATTATTACATTGCTTTCAATAATCTCTTTATTGCTATTGGATGTAAAATCATTATTATTTTTGTCATTCTCGTTAAATTGACTATTAAAAAAGTTATCGTTCATAATTATTACTCCTTTCAAACTTTAGTTATTATATTTTGTCATTCCTTATTTGTTTCTTTATTTTATAACTAAAGTTTAACAAGAAATTATGTCTACTTTGTGATTACTATTTGAAAATTGTATGAAGATTTAAATCGATTTATAACTTCCTAATATTTTTAAACACATAGCTTCTTCCTGAATTCCGAATAATGCATTTTTTACACCTGCATCATTTAAATTTCCTTCAAAATCCACAAAGAAACGATACTCAAATACTTTTCCCTCCAGGGGTCTGGATTCAATCTTTGTCATATTCAAATTATTATATATAAAATGAGAAAGCATATTATAAAGCGTACCACTCTCATGCGGGAGTTCAAAACATATACTAATTTTATTGGCATTTTTTATATACTTTTTATCTTTTGAAATGATTATAAAACGAGTAGAATTCGTATCTTCATGATTAATTGTTTCTTCCAGGATCTGCAGTCCATAATAAGCTGCCGCCTGTTTACTTGCAATGGCACCCTGGGTCATATCCTTATCTTCCAATACTTTCTTAGCACTGTCAGCTGTGCTGGTACACTCCACAGGTTTCATATAAGGATGATGTTCTATGTATCTTGAACACTGCATAAGTCCCTGGGGATGAGAATAGATTGTGTGAAGATCATTAATTTTTGCTCCGGGAAGCCCTAAAAGAGCATGCTGGATTTTAACAACATGTTCTCCAATAATTGAATTGTCAAATTCAACAAGTAAATCATAAATATCGGAGATTCCGCCGGTAGAGGTATTTTCAATGGGAAGTACGCCATAATCGGCATCTTCCTCTTTGATAGCCTGCATAACTTTTTTGAAAGAAGATGCATAACTGCGGTTGATATTCAATCCAAAGTACTCTTCCATAGCCTGTTCCGTATAGGAACCCCTTACTCCAAAACATACTACCTTAGTATCTTTAGTAATTGGAAGTTTTTCAAATTCAGTAAATGGATTAACAAAACTCTCTTCACTGATTAATCCATATTGCAATTTACGGCTCATTGACATTATCTGAGTAAACAATTCCTGTATACCGTGCCGATTAAAATTATTCCCTGCCAACTCCTTTAAAACTTTAAGTTTATCCTGTTCTCTTTCTCTGTCAAAAACCTTTTTCCCTGTTTGTATTTTGTATTCGGCGACATCTTTTGCCAACTGCATCCGATGTTCAAACAAATCTACTATTTGTTTATCTACCTTATCAATTTCTTCCCTGCTTTGCTGTAAATCAATCATATAAACCTCTTTCCTGGTGTTTTCGTATTTATGATCCGGATATAAGTAATTGAATGTAATTCGCAGCCTTTATCCCTTTTCGTTTTAAACTCTATTCTGCACATAATTATATAACACTTTGGTATCCTAATGCAATCCTTAAGAAGAATTCATTGCATATTATACATAATAGTTTTATAATTAAACATGAAGATTTCTCATTTGAGTAAAGGAGGCATTTGTTATGCCAAAGGGTGGTTTTATGAAACTTATTAAAAATATAATCCTTATTTTTATTCTCATTATTATTTCAGTCTGTATAGTTTTATTTTACCGAAATTCCATAAAAATGAAATACAATTCAGAGCACACTTATGGCAATACAGCCGGTAATCTGTTCAATGGAGGAATATTCTGCGAAAATAGCGGTCGAATTTATTTTAGTAATCCCGAAGATGATGGCACTTTATATTCTATGAATTTAAACATGCTGGATTATAAAAAGATTTATAATGACAGAGTGGAATATATTAATGCCGCGGGCAGTTATATTTATTATTCCCGTGTAAATCATAAAAAAGAAAAGAGTAAGCCGAGTGTTTTTGCTTTTAAAAATGCCGGTTTGTACCGAATTAAATCAAACGGTAAAAATATAGTAAGTTTATCTGACACTCCATGCGGTTTATTAAACGTGTATGGTAATAACATATATTATCAGCATTTTACCAACGAAGATGGATTGAAATTTTATAAAACAGGTATAGATGGCGCCGGAGAAAAAAAATTGTCGGATGAGGGTATCCTTCCTATGACGATAGCTGATTCTGTTTTATATTACAGTGGGATGAAAAAAGATCATAACCTATATTCCATGAATTTAAAAAACGGCAGCATATCTACCGTTTATGAGGGTGGTGTCTATGCCCCGATCTTAATTCAAACTGAGAAAAAATATGTCTATTATATGTCCGTCACAAATAATTATTCTATAAACCGTATGGAATTAAACGGTAAAAATAATGCTCCCCTTATTGAAGAAAGATGCAGCACTTATAATATTTCAGAGGATGGCAGATATCTATACTATCAGGTTGATGACAATGAAAATAATCATATCGGTGTTATGGACCTTACCACTGGGAAGTCGCAGCACATCAAGGAAGGAAATTATAAAAATATACATATAGCAGGCAATAAGGTATTCTTTCGTGATTTTGAAGACAAAGACACCTATTATATACCTGTTGGCCTAAATAATACTGTCTCTGTTTTTCAGCCCCCTGTACTAAATTAACTTCTGTAGCATCTGGTATGTTGTGATATTATAGATCGGGTGAATGTGATTGGGTGCAATCTCATTCAGTGGCTTTAAGACAAACTCCCTGTTTTTTATTTCCGGGTGAGGAATTATCAAATCCTTATCATTTACAACTTCATCGTCATAATAGAGTATATCCAGATCAATCGTTCTAGGTCCCCAATGGATAATTCTCTCCCGTTTTAATGTTGCTTCAATTTCATGTATCAGTTCCAATAGTTCGTAAGGGGTACGAAGTGTTTTAAGTTCAAGAGCACCATTTAGAAAATCATCCTGACAAACCCCTCCAACCGGTGCGGTGACAATAAAATTCGAAACATTGCCGACTTTACATAAATTATCTGCTTTTAATAGTTCTACAGCGGTTTTTAGGTTTTGCTCCTTATCTCCAAGATTGGAACCAATACTTAAATAAGCCCTGTGCCATACTCTCTCCATAACTACCGAGACTGTTTCTATGGGTAACAGTATGGGTGCCCAGGGCTTTTTTACTTCCAGATTAATTTTCTCTATAACAGGGAAATGAATTAATATCTCCCTAGCAAGATGTTCGGTCAGAGTTTCTATTAGTTTAAAAGTATACTTTTCCATTTCACGTTTTATAAAATGGCAAACCTCACCATAATTAACCGATTTCGTTAAATCATCCTTACAAGATGCTTTCCATAAGTCAGCATATAATATAACACTGACTAAAAACTTTTGACCAAGTACATTTTCTTCTTTATAAACACCATGATGTCCGAACACTTCAAGGTTTGTTATCCTTATCTGATCCATCTTGAATTCCTTTCCTGCTTTAAGATATGGCTGCTATATGTTACGAATACGTAACTTAAAATTGCTCCTTGATTATACCTTCTGTTCCCTCCGTATCGCTTCCGCCATTTTTACCGCTCTATAATTGGGTAATATATCATGAACCCTTATAAAACTGCATCCTTTCATAACTCCTATAACCGAAGTCGCAATTGTACCCTCCAGCCGTTGTTCAGGCGGTAAATCCAGTGTGAGGCCTATGACTGATTTTCTTGAGGTACCTAATAAAATGGGAAGTTCTAATCGATGCAATTCCTCAAGATGATTTAATAACTTAAGATTCATCTCATACGTCTTTCCAAAACCGATACCGGGATCTATAATAAATTTCTCACGTTTGATTCCTGCAGAAAGTCCGATTTGAATACTATCCTCTAAATCAGAGATTACATCTTCCAGATAATTCTCATAAATTGCTACTTTTCTATTATGCATAACACAGACCGGCACATCATAACTGCGTATGATTTCAGCCATATTACTGTCATATTTCAGTCCCCAGATATCGTTTACAAGATCTGCTCCTGCTTCTATCGCTGCTTTAGCGACTTTACTTTTATAAGTATCAATTGAAACAGGTATATTAAATTGCTTTTTGAGCTCTTTAATTACCGGAACAACCCTGCTGATTTCTTCCTCTGCTGTTATCTGCGTAAAATTTGGCCTAGTAGATTCACCGCCGACGTCAATGATGTGCACCCCTTCGGCCACCATCTGCTGAGCATGTTTTAGTGCTTCAATAATGCTATTGTATTTACCTCCATCAGAGAAAGAATCCGGGGTAACATTTAATATCCCCATAATATAAGTATGTTCTTTAAGATCAAAATTTTTATTTCCGATTATCATAATGACTCCCTTGAGTTTCATAAGTTAACCTCGAAACTGACCAAAAAAGCGAAATGTTTTCTAACACCCCGCAAAGGATTTCAAGGTGACAGTTGAACATTTTATTTTAGCAGTTGAAAAAATGTATTCCTTAATTCTGTATTATCTTCAAAAACTCCTCTGCCAAGCAGCGTAGTTGTCAATGTTCCCGGTTTTTTTACCCCGCGCATTGTCATACACATATGCTCCGCTTCCAGTAACACGATTACTCCTTTGGGTTTTAGATATTTCATAATATCGTCTGCGATCTGAGCTGTCAGCTGCTCTTGTATCTGAGGCCTGCGTGCATAAGTTTCTACTGTTCGTGCCAGTTTACTGAGTCCTAACACTTTACCGTCGGGTATATATCCTATATGTGCTTTACCATAAAAGGGCAATAAATGATGTTCACAGACAGAATAAAATGTAATATCCTTTTCTAATATAATTTCGTTATTTACGGCAGAAAAAGTTTTGGACAGAAATTTATCTGTTTCCTGATTCAGACCACCGAATATTTCTTTACACATCGCTGCAATTCTCTTAGGTGTATCGGAGAGGCCTTCTCTATGGACATCCTCCCCGATTCCCTCTAAAAACAGTTTTACTGCTTCTTCTATTTTTTTATCATCCATAAAGTCCTCCTTGTACATTTATGACAAAACTACCTCTGCCGCATCGCAAATCTCCTTAAGATAGGATAAGGAACCAAAAGCGATTATAACATCTTCTTCACCCACTGTTTCATAAGCCATTTTAACAGCCCGTACAACAGTACCTGCATCAAATACCCGGCAGTTATATTTTAAAGCAGTTTTGGCTAATTTATCAGCAGGCAGACCACGTATTGTATTCGGCGTAATCGTGTATATTTTGTCCGCATATTTCCCTGTATGTCTTAATACGGAATCATAATCCTTATCTGCCAGAACACCTATAATAAAAATAATTTTCTTATTTCCAAAATAATATTTAATATTTTGTTCCAGTGAAAGAGCCGCATCTTCATTATGAGCGCCATCAATGATAAAATATGGTTTCTTTTTTATTATTTCAAAACGCCCTCTCCAATGAGTATGTTCTAAACCATTCTGAATATTTTCATTGGTAATAGAATATCCCAGATTTCTTAAACATTCAGCCGTTAATACTGCTAATACTGCATTCTTAACCTGATTTTCACCTAACAACCTGATTTTTAAATGTTTAAAACCCTCGTAGGAAAATATAGTCTCTTCTATGCTTTGTGTTTCTATCTGTATTTTATTAAAATCAGCTTCTGTTAAAGCAGAATGATTTTTCCTGCAGACGGATTCAATCACTTTCTTGGCTTCCGGCTCCTGATCATAAGAAACAACCGGTATTCTTTCTTTAATAATTCCAGCCTTTTCCTCTGCAATTTTTTCTAATGTGTTTCCTAAGATGTGCATGTGATCCATACTGACCGAAGTTATTACCGCGCATTCTGTTGTAGTAATAACATTAGTAGCATCAAGCCGGCCTCCTAAGCCAACTTCCAGTACTACCACATCACATTTTTCTTTTACAAAATGAAGCATAGCCATAGCCGTTTCAATTTCAAATACGGTTGGGTGAGGAAAACCTTCTTCCGTCATCGCTCTGCATATCTCTTTAATACGGTTAATGTATTTTGCAACTTCAATATTATTGATGTACGTAGTTTTTACAGACGAACTCTTTTTAACCTGTTTATTTAAACCGGTTATTTGTATTTTCTCAAAATAACTGAATACGGCAGGAGAGATATAACGTCCCACCAGATACCCGGCTGAGGCCAGTATATTGGCTATATAAGCTGCCGTCGAACCTTTGCCGTTAGTTCCTGCTATATGAACGAATTTCAGCTTATCCTGAGGATTATCTAATTCCTTAAGTAATTTTCTCATATTTTCCAAACCTAATACGCTGCCGTACTGCTCGGATGATTTTATAAAATGTAACGCCTCTTCATATGTCATGACTTACCTCCTATCTTTCCTCACATACCTGGAAAACAAAGAATTTTAAATAATAGGATTCATCGGCAGCCCAAAGAATCGGGTGATCCGGCGCCTGGGTTCTGTATTCTACCTGTCTTAACCGTTTTCTCGTATTTCTGGCAGCCTGTCCTACCGTTTCCGCAAATAATTCCGGTGTCATAAAATGAGAACAAGAGCAGGTAGCTAAAAATCCTCCATCTTTAATTAGCTTCATAGCCCTAAGATTAATTTCCCGATAACCTTTGATTGCATTTTTTATTGAATTTCTTGATTTTGTAAATGCAGGCGGATCCAGGATTATTACGTCAAATTTTTTATTTTGTTTCTCTAATTCCGGCAATAATTCAAATACATCCTCACATTTAAAATGAACGGTATCCTGTAACCCGTTTAAAATTGCATTTTCTTCGGCTTGCTTAATTCCAATCTCGGAAGCATCCACTCCAAGTACACTTTTGGCACCGGCTAAACCGGCATTTAAAGCAAAAGAACCAGTATGGGTAAAGCAGTCTAATACCTCGGCTCCCTGACAAATTTTCTTTATTGCTTCCCTATTATATTTCTGGTCAAGGAAAAACCCTGTTTTTTGACCCTCTTCAACATCAACCATATATTTCACGCCATTTTCGATTATCTGGACTTTGGTATCAAAGGGTTCCCCCAGAAAACCTTTGATTCGTTCCATTCCCTCATTACTTCTTACTTTGGCGTCACTTCTTTCATATACGCCCCGGATATTAATACCATCCTCTTTCAGACAGTTTCTCAGTAACTCTACAATGATATCTTTCATTCGGTCAATTCCAAGTGCCAGAGATTGTACCACTAAAACATCGGAAAACTTATCAATAACAATACCCGGAAGAAAATCAGCTTCTCCGAAGATAATACGGCAGCTGCCCGTATCCACGGTTTTTTTCCTGTATTCCCATGCATTTTTTACCCTGTTTCTGAGAAATTCCGCATCAATCTCCTGCCCTTTGATTCTTGACATAATTCTGACCGTTATTTTTGACTTGGTATTGATAAAACCGCTTCCCATATAATAATCGTCAAAATCATGGACATATATAATATCTCCATTCTCAAAATCACCTGTAATGGTATCTATTTCATTATCATAAACCCACATACCACCTGCTTTGAGGGTTCTTCCTTCCCCTTTTTTTAACTTTACGATTGCTTTCTCCATCCGTTATTATCTCCATTTTCTTCATGCTTTTCATCATTGACGCTAATTATACCATGTCCGCATGCTCCCATGGTACTGCGCCACTTTGTGGCGTTTATGTGCACTCACTCCGTTCGGCACCGGTATAATATCTGTCGATATTATACCATAGTAAGCAGGATTGTCAACGCATCCTGGCATTCGAGCCATGATATGGTATTCAATTTCACTATCCTTTATTCAGTGTATAGTTTTTCCATCTTCCGCTTATACTAAATCCATGAAAAAATGTTTTTTAAGTAATTTTTTATTATGCGGTCTCAGCGGCTGGTGTATGGAATGCTTTTGGACTGGACTTCATTCTGTCTTAACACACGAAGATAAGACTTTGCTATGCCGTACCTCTGTATGGATGTTTCCTATTTATGGTATGGCAGCTTTTTTAAATCCTATTTGCAAAAAACTGAAGGACAAAAGTGCTCTTTTAAGAGGAGGTGTTTATGCATTTTTTATTTTTATCGCAGAATTCTCAACTGGAAGACTGTTAAAAAAATTCGGAGCATGCCCTTGGGATTACAGTAAAGCAAAATTAAATTATAAAGGACTCATCCGCCTTGATTACGCACCGGCATGGTTTTTAGTCGGGTTATATTATGAGAAATTATTAAACCGGTCATGAATTCAGCTGATTTAATAACCAAACGCAGTATTATTAAAGGATACTCTTGTGGAGAATATGCAGTTATATTTTTATAGAATATTTGCGAACCATTTCCGGTTTCCAATATACGTAAAAACAACTCATATTCCTGACACAAGTGATGGCTGGGTTTTCATTCCCCAGCTTTTCTGATATAATAGGTGCATTATATTTATAAACAGGAGGTAAACACATTGTTAAAAGCCGTAATTTTTGATATGGATGGTGTGCTGGTTGATAGTGAACCTCAACATGCCAGAGCAGCAGTTTTAGCTCTACAAAGTCTGGGGTATCAAGTTACAATAGACTATTGTTATGGTTTTATTGGCTCCACCACAATACATATGTTAGAAACCATGATAAAGGATTATAATATCTCCTTATCTTCCGCTGAATTATATGAAGTTTATAAGGAAACCTTGAATAATTTAATTAAAACGGAGGGTTACGAGCCAATACCTTATACTAAAGATTTAATACTGGATCTGTATCATAACGGGATTAAATTAGCGATTGCTTCTTCTTCTACGATTAAGGAAATTACAGCTGTGGCGGAAGCTTTTGGTATAAAGGAATATTTTACAAAACTAATAAGCGGAACTACTGTTTCACATCCAAAACCAGCACCTGATATCTTCTTAAAAGCAGCTAAAGAACTTGGTGTAAATCCGGATGAATGTATTATAGTCGAAGATTCCTATAACGGAGTTTGTGCAGCAAATTCTGCCGGTATGCCTGTTATCGGATTTGTAAATGAACACTCAGGTAATCAGGATCTCTCATCCGCTTCTTATCTGATTGAAGGATTTGATGAAATTAATACAAAGTATATTAAAACTATATACTTGCATACTTTAAACTTACCGGTTACTATTACAGAAACGAACCGGTTAATTATTAAAGAACTAACAGTAGATGATATCCCAGCTTTGTATCAAATCTATCAAAATGAAGAAGTTAAAAAATATATACCTGGGATATCTGATACTTTGGAGGAAGAAATAGAAAAACATAAGTCTTATATAAAAAGTGTTTACCATTTTTACGGATATGGTTTATGGGGTATATTCGATAAAAATTCAGGGGAGCTTATGGGAAAATGCGGTTTTACAAATTCAATAATTAATGGTAAAGAAGTAATTGAAATGGGTTATATGCTGGATTATTGCAAATGGGGCTGCGGATATGCCACCGAATGCTTACATTCTATATTAAGGTATGCTTATGATAACTTAAATATAAAAGATATTATCTCCGTTATTAATACTTCAAATAATCGTTCAATTAAAACTGCCGAACGTGTGGGTATGAAATTAGATCAAATTATAATTAAAGATGGAGAGGAGTATGCAATTTATACGATTCATACCTCCGAAGAATCTCTCAGTTAAGTAAGGTTATTCACAATGTTTAAATAAGGCTGCCACACATCATAAATTAATTAAAACGCAAAATCTGATAAATTAAAAACGAGTAGAAATCAATTCTGCTCGTTTTTGTTGTTTGCTAATATCATTCATTATTTTGTGTTTGTTGTATCAGAAGCTCCGCTTGTATTATTCGTCGTTCCTGTACCGTTAGTAGTTCCTGTATCATTCGTAGTTCCTGTACCATTTGTCGTACCGGTTCCTCCAATTGCATCAGTTGTATCCGTTGTATCCGTCGTTGTATTTCCGATACCATTGGTTGTGTTCTGGTCAGTTGTTGCAGAATTATTGCTACCGTTACCATTTGTAGTACAAGCAGTAAAAGTTAGAAATGTCAGGCAACAAACTGCCATTAACAAATATAATCTTTTTTTCATGGATACTCCTCCTATAAAATATTTAATTTTACGCATTTAGTATCTCACTGATTCCTTAGATTATGCATTTTATCACGTTCATAAATATAACATAAAAGGAAACGCTTTTAAATCAATCACAAAATTTTTTATATTCTTTATACAATGATATAAATGAACTATATTCCTGTACATATGGACAACAAAAGTTTATTAATCTTTAAATTCCAGCATATTACTTCGAAATCGTAACGGCAGATTATTTTTTTGCAATTTGTCGTTTATACGTTCCTTTATAGCTATTGAATCAAAAAACGTCTTCCAGAGCATCTGGAATTCTGCTTCCTGTTCCGATCGTTCCTCAAACTTGTCAAGATCAAATTCACTGCCTGATACAAAAATCCAGGAAAACCCACTTCGATGGACTACGGCTGTTTTTCTTTTTTCATCATATATTACAAAATCTTCGGTATTAAGGCGGTCTGAAAAATGCGGTGCAATAAGCCGCAATATATCATTTTTAGGATTTATTTTGGATAATAAAATATGATTCTTTATTTCCTTGAAGCGAAGAAATCCGAGAAAGTGATGCGATTCATTAAAAACATTACGATTTAAATTAAAAATATTTAGAACCGCATCATTACTTAAGCAACTTACAACTTTCGCCCCCATAGAAAACCCAAGTATCAGAAAACGATAGATCATATCTCCTTTTTGTAAATCATCCGAAAATACAGCACTGCAAACCATATCGTATGCTTCCGGTGAAATTTTCTCCCGAATTGCTCTTGCAACCTTTTCAGTTTTTTCTTCACTTTCTTTTACATAAATATATTCTGTAAAAAGTTCTATATTAAAATTAGAGTCGTCCGGATTCTGTACCTGTATACGAACATTATCATGTCCATATCTGCTGCTCCAGGCATCATATATAGCTGTAAATATACCCTCTATACTATCGTAACATAGAAAAATTTTTTTATTCATAAAGATAGACTCCTATAACTCAAATTATTTACAGTGTTAAAATTAACATCATCAAATAAGGATATCTGCTTATATAAATTGCTGCCGTCTATACCCAAGGGAAGTCTTTCTTTTATACTGATTAACTGATTTGTAATATAATTTTCTTCAAGCTTAATAGGATACATCATCTTACCGCTGCAGGTAATAAAGTATAATGCACGTTTTAAAACGACACCGATCTTTTTCAAATCTTCAAATCTCAGATTGCAATTTCGTCTTGCTTTTACAATTCGTTCAGCTGATTTGACTCCGATACCCGGAACCCTAAGTAAGGTGTAATAGTCTGCTCTGTTAACTTCAACAGGGAATTGTCCTAAATGTCCTAAAGCCCAATTACACTTGGGATCCATTAATATGTTAAAGTTGGGTCTTGCCTCGGACAGCAGTTCCGAAGCCTGAAAACCATAAAACCTGAGCAACCAGTCGGCCTGATATAACCGATGTTCTCTTAACAGGGGCGGACCCTGGAGTAAAACCGGTAAGGAACTATCTTCGTTCACCTTAACATAAGCCGAATAAAAAACACGTCTTAAATCAAACTTCTGGTATAATGCTTCCGCCACGGATATAATCTGATAATCATTCTCCGGCGTCGCTCCTATAATCATCTGGGTGCTCTGTCCTGCCGGTACAAAACCCCTGTTGGTTTTAGGGCGGTTCACCAACCCCAAAACAGAAGAATTCGTATTAGCCACAATGGTATTCCTATCCGTTAAATCATTACCCTGTAAAATCCCTGATGTATTAATATCATTATTTATTGAAATTCTCTTTTGATTTCTGTCTGCGGGAAGCCGGGTGTACGAATGAATACCCAGTGATTCATTTCTTCCAAGCTGAATCTGTTTCATAGGTCTTAATATATTCTTGCGGCTTTTATGAGGTGCAAGATTCCTTAACCCGTCTGCTGTGGGTAATTCCAGGTTAACACTCATACGATCCGCATACCAGCCCGTCATCTCAATCAGCGAAGGGTCTGCTCCGGGAACTGCTTTACAATGAATATAACCGTTAAAGTGATGCACTTCCCGTAACATCTTTAGCGTATTACACAATAATTCCATTGTATAATTCGGAGTCACCAAAACACCGGAACTTAAAAATAAACCCTCGATATAATTTCTGCGATAGAATTCCATCGTTAAGGTGCAGACTTCTTCCGGAGTAAACGAAGCCCTTACAATATCATTGGAAGCTCGGTTAAGACAATACTTGCAGTCAAAAATACATTCGTTGGTAAATAATATCTTTAATAAAGAAATACATCTTCCATCAGCTGAAAAAGTATGACAGATACCGCAAGCCACCGAATTCCCCATAGCACCACTGGTTCCATTCCGGTCAACACCGCTGGAAGTACAAGCCACATCATACTTTGCAGCATCTGATAATATCTCTAATTTTTTTTGAATTGACATGTTCTCTTGAATTATCACACTCATAGCATTTCTCTCACTTTGCAAACATTTGTTTGTTTTATTATAACACTACCTGGCAAATAAATCAAGATGCAATAAGAACATTTGTTTGTTCTAACCGTTCATTTTTCTGTTTTTGCTAACTACCAAGGATAAAGAAAATATAGCTGCAGCAAAACCAATCTGTATTAACATATAAGCAAATATATTCCCTAATAAATTCCAATTAAAATCCGTCAATAATGCGATTGCATCATTCCCTTTCACATACCAATATACTGGAGTAAAACTGGCCAGTTTAAGTACAGCATCCCCTAAGATGTATTGCGGAATAAATGCACCACTGATAAAGCTAAAACCCAAAGGTAATACATAAGCCATAATATCATTAATATGTTTATTCTTAATTACAACTGCCACAAAATAACTGATACTTAAAGCACTGATGGAATATACAATCATATTAAGCCAAAATAATAATACATTACCGGATATATTCTTATTGTCATTAATAATATAACCAAACAGGATAAACAGTATATCATGTACCAGCACAAAGACCAGATTACCACCTATCAGCTGCAAATTCATATCTTTATGTGTCATGGGCGTTACCATGTTTCTTCTTAATATAAAGACATTATGAAAGGTTAACATAATCATACCCACGCCAATCAGACAGCAGCTTAACATAATATAGGATGCGGTATTGAAAAATCTATTGTAAAAACTGTAATCATTAACTTTTTTTTCTGAGCCCTCAATCACTACTTCTGCTTTATCCTGCATATCCTTATTTACATAGGTAACCAACTCTTCTTCTGTAATATTCGGAATATTTCTAAGATATATTCTGGCTGTATTTAAATAAATATTAATTGCGTTATCTATGGATGAATTATATACCCCATCCGGAACAGATTTTTTCTCAACTGCAACCTCTTTGCCTTTTAGAAAATCTTCCCCGAAGTCATATGGTATTGTAAGAATATATTCTATCTGGCGAAAAAATAAAGCATCGGCCAAATTATCTTCCTCATCACCATAATCTTTAAAGCTGCAATATTTAGTTAGATAATGGATCAGGTTTTTTGAGAAAATGCTGTTTTCATCATAATTTACCAAAGCCGTATCTATCTTAGTTTCTTCAAAATGTGTTATACTTTGAGTCTGATTGGCAGAGATAATAAAAATTAAAACTGCAAAAATAATTGCGTAAATTATGAGAGCAGGTGCTACACTTTTTAATAATTTAAAATAAAGTTTAAATACTTGCATATTCCCGCCTCCTGACTTCAAAATAGGTGATTACACTAAATAATACTGTCAGAAGACCAAGCATATATAAATTGCGAAATAATCTGTCATAACCGTCGTAATAGTATAGACAATAGAAAGCATCCGTTATCAGGCTGGAAGGATTAATATACTGAAGCATGGGCATTTTTGCCGCTATTAAATATTTCATATCAATAATTATCATTCCGGATAAGAATCCCCCTCCCAAAATAATAGCATTTAATATTGCACCTCTTACCTTCACATTGGCTTTTACCAATACACATACCATAGCACCAAGCGAAATACCGCATAAAGATCCCAAAGCACTGGTTAGTAATATCATACCAATCCGGTGTCCGAAATCAATTTGCAATACTTTATTAAGAAACGCTAATAAAAATAAGATACTTAGATAATGCAGTGTAAAAGCTGCTAAAATATTACATAGCAAAAGTTTCAATTTATGAACAGGTGATATATTTATTCTGGATCCAATGTCCGATTGGTCGGCCTGAATATCCACCATTTCACGAAATCCCCAATTCGTACCAAACATACAGGCTAATGCAATTAAAGTATAAAAGTAGTTAAGCGTATAATTAGGATTTCTTTCTTTATCACTATCGTCAACGATATAATCTTTATAAGCAGAAATACTTCTATAAAAATTATTATTCATAACTTCCGGTTTTAAATCAGATATATGTTTCGCCGTACTGCTTTTATGAATATAATTATCAGTAAATACCTTAATAATGGATTGTTCTAATCCATTATTCTTAAAAAACAAGGCCGGCTTATTAGTGAGTACAATATAACCGGCAATCTCATTATCCTTAAGCATTGCTTTAGCTCTGTCCAGGGAAAAAGTTTCCACCGAAAAGAGATTTTGACTGTTACTTATCCGCGCATCTTTTATAGATTTTATAAATTCCGGGTCTGCATGGTTTTCTTCCACTATAACAACAGGAATCGTTTTAATATTTTCATTTCCTGCTAAATTACTAAACCCCATATAGAAAAACAGAGCTAATAAGATTGGAAAACCAAAGGACCAAAAGATTACTTCGTAACTTCTGCATAAGCATTTTATCCTGGTTCTGTATAAATAAAAAGCCATGGGCTTTCTCCTTTCAAATTAATCCCTGAGATCTTTACCCGTTATTTCCAGGAATACATCATTTAATGTCGGCATTTCCGTATAAATTTTCCCAAACGTAATTTCATGCCTCTGCAAATAATCAAGAACATGGATTAAATTATTTTTACCTTTTTTAGACCTGATTACTAATTGGTTTCCGATGTAATCTACATGAGAAATATTAGGAATGTGCAGCATTTCCTCCAGCTGTTCCTCCCTTACGTTATACGCTTCTACAGTAATTTTTTCACCCAGAGATATCATATTTTTTAATTCATCTTTTGTACCGGTTGCAATCACCTTTCCTTTATCTATAATGGAAATCCTGCTGCAAAGCTGTTCCACTTCCTCCATATAATGGGAGGTATAGATAATTGTGGCTCCGTTTTCATTCAGTTTCTTAATCCCCATAAGAATCTTGTTCCTGCTCTGTGGGTCAACCGCTACCGTCGGTTCATCCAATATAATTAATTTTGGTTTATGAGCTATTCCACAGGCGATATTCAGTCTGCGTAACAGTCCGCCGCTTAATTTTTTTGGCATAAATTTAGTGAAATCCTGTAAAGAAACAAAATCAATTGCTTCCTCCGTGAGTCTTTTTACTTCTTTTTTATCATTTACATATAAACTGCAGAAATAAGAGATATTTTCATAAACCGACAGTTCTTCAAAAACAGCTACATTTTGCATGATGATACCAATGTTTTTCTTGATATCGTAAGCATCCGGCCTCATAGGTTTACCAAATATCTCTATACTTCCCTTATCGTATTTTAACAGGGATAACATGCAGTTTATTGCTGTTGTTTTGCCGGAACCGTTGGGGCCTAACAAGCCAAAGATTTCTCCCTCTTCCACGGCTAAATTTAAATGATCCAATGCTACCAATTTATCATATCTTTTTACTAAATTTTTTACTTCAACAATCATGCTGCTTTCCTCCTATTATATCTATATACCAGGCAGCCACGAACTATATTGTCATAAAATATAGTATACAATTGATACAAATTTCATAGCTGCAATTACCTTCTAATGACTGTACAGAGATACAATATCTCCTTTATACCAGATTTTTCATTCTATGTATACTATACCTTATCATATTTTTCCGTTATAGTGAAGAACGTCATAAAAACTCATGACAAATGTAATTGTATAACATTTTGATTTCTTTAAAAAGCCGTTGAAGAAAGAGCATAGCGGTATTAATACGGTATAAATGGGAAATATATAGGCATTCTTACATTGATTTATTAAATAAATTTTGGTATTATGTTTATAATTATAAAATTTTTATAAAATACGGAGGATATCATGTTAGAGATTCATGATAAAATACTTCTATTTCTTTGCTGTTTTGCATTGTATATGTTAGAAGTTAATTCCGAATATGCAATTGTACCGATTATTATAGCAGTATCGTTCTCCTGCCTGAGCTCTTATCTGGAAGACAGGAGGCTTAAGCTTGGTTTTTTTCTTATCTATATCGCCTGTTGCCAGTTAATACCTTATTGTTTTGTTTTCCTGCCTTTAATCATCTATGATATTGCTTTATACGATTACCAGATACTGTCCTTTTTGGGTTTATTTCCTTTATTCCTGAATTTTCATCATTATAGTTTAAGAATAGTTATTTTTAGTTTTGTATTTTTTGTCTTTAGCTGGGTAATGAAATATAAATCCATCTCCTATACAAGATTACAGACGGAATACAATGAACAGAGGGATACTTCGAAAGAATTAGCCTTGCTGCAGGAACAGAAAAACCAGAGTATTTTAGAGAATCAGGATTATGAAGTTAATGTTGCTACATTAAATGAAAGAAACCGTATCTCCAAAGAAATTCATGATAATATCGGACACCTGCTCTCTCGTTCTCTTTTACAGATAGGCGCACTTCTGACCATCTCTAAAGAAGAAACCACAAGAGAAGGATTAACTGCTTTAAAAGAGTCCATATCCGGTGGAATGGATAGTATACGAAGCAGTATTCACAATCTGCATGATGAATCCATTGATTTATATACCAGTGTTGATTCTTTGGTCAAAGAATTTACTTTCTGTACTATTAGTTTTGAATATGATATAAAATCAAATCCGGATATTAAGTTGAAATACTCTTTTATTGCTATTGTAAAAGAAGCATTGGCTAATATAATAAAACATTCCAATGCAACCAAAGTGTCAATCTGCCTTCGGGAACATCCTGCTATGTATCAGTTAATCATTTTAGATAACGGAACAATGGATGAGCAAAAACAGGTTAAATTAAGCAAACTGATAGAAAATCAAATCTATTATGATGGAATTGGGATTCAAAACATTACTGACCGTGTAAAAAGTTTTCATGGAAACATTAACATTTCCCTGGATAAAGGGTTTAAAATATTTATAACCGTACCAAAAGAGAAATTATAAGTGAGAGAAAATACTGTAAAAGGAGCCACATGAATTCTTTCACTTCTTTAATATGTGGCCACTGACTGTGATAAGAGGTGGGTGTTAAGTATGAATGTCTTAATTGTGGACGATGATAAATTGGTTTGTTCTTCTTTAAAGATCATATTGGATTCGGATAAGGATATTACTGTGATTGGTACCGGCAATAACGGTATGGACGGAATTCAGTTATATGAAGAATATAAACCTGATATTCTGCTGATGGATATACGAATGGACGTGATGACAGGTTTAGACGCCGGAGAGATCCTTTTAAAGAAGTACAAGGATGCCAGAATCCTTTACCTTACAACGTTTCTGGATGATGATTATATTATTAAGGCTTTGAATATTGGTGCAAAAGGTTATATGCTGAAACAGGATTATGACAGTATTATACCTGCCCTGCATGCCGTATATAAGGGTCAGAATGTATATGGAAATGAAATCATTACGAAACTTCCGAATTTATTACATCAATCCAATCCTGCTGCTAATTATTCTTCTTATGGTATCACCGATAAGGAATATGAAATTATATGTAAAATTGCAGACGGACTTTCAAACAAGGAAATATCCGAGCTTTTATACCTAAGTGAGGGTACGGTCCGTAACTATATCAGTTTGATTTTAGAGAAACTTTCCTTAAGAGACCGAACGCAGATTGCTATATTTTATTATAAAAACAAGTAATTTAATGTTTATAATTGGTTTTTAAGCATTCGGGAAATTATTAAAATTCCAGAAATGTTGAATAAAATATTAATGATGAAAAATAGAGTAACTTTTTTATCATTAAATAATATGTTTGATAATTTTATTTTCTTATATGCAGCCCCTTTTAATTGGTGATTTTTTAGATTAATATATCTAATCGGACGCAATATTCATACTATAAATATCATAGAGGCAGTTAATCGCCAGTTTCGCAAATTCACGAATTAAAAAGTGATTTTTCAAATGACACACCTTAAAAAAATGCTATATCTGGCATCCACTAATATAATAAAGAAATGAATGCAAAATACAGAAAATGGAATATTGTATTAAGCCAGCTTAACAAGGTTATTGTTCTCGTAAAAGTTTAATTATTTTGCATTAATAAATGAAATCATCAAGCTAAGACCAGTTTTCGAATCATAATGTACCATTTCATTAAGTTGATATAATAAAAATGAGTTTTTTGAAAAATAGTATGCAATATAATATATAATACTGCTTAGATCATTATAATTATTTGCTAATAAATCATAAATATCATAAATCTTATATATTTTTGAACATACTTTTTTATTATCATAATATCGTAGTACTGAATTATATTTAAATCCTATTATCTCTTCCCAAGATATACTGTTAAAATACTTCTTTTCGGTAGAGATAGCAAGAATTTCTTCATATAGCCAATTAAGAGGATCATTTAAATACTTTATATACTCAATATCCGTTATAATTTTATTAAATTTTATCCGATATGCATGACAAAGCTCATGTAACATCACTCTTTTTAATAGTTCAAAGTTTTCTTTCCATGTTATGAAACATAATATTTTGTTTTTATAAAATATTGTGCAACCATGAATAGGATTTTGTTTTAAAATCATTTCTGCAATATTACCTGTTAAAATCCAAACATTATAATCACTACCCTTGAATTCATCTATATATAACTTATATGTCTTTTCTAATTCATTAACAGAAAATAAAAGATGCTTGTTTTTAATTACACCATTATTAGATAACTTATTAAATGTATCAACAGAAATATTATATGTATCCATAATGAGATCTCTGTATTCTAGATAGTTAAAATCATTTATTATTTTTATTACCATAACATACCTCTATTTGTATTTTCTTCTCATGAATAATATATTTAACTATATTAGCCTTGTTCTAAATGATTTATTTGTAGTCATCATATACTAAATAGACCAGTATTACTAAATAATACTGGTTTTTATTAATTAAAACATCATAACTCTATTTAGAAAAACTTTGAATTAGTATTAAAATATTCCTGTACTTTAGGACATCTAGGATCTGGTGCATACTTGTCCTCTTTAAATTCAAGGGCTGCAATCCTGCAACCACCACCACATATATCTTTATATTCACAATTATTACAAGGTTCCTGGCTAATTACTTTTTTAGTAACACTTCTGAACCAATTCAAATTCTTATCATTTTCCCAGACATCTATGATGTTTTTACCTTCAATATATTCTCCACCAAACTCCGTTCTTATTGAAGCTACACATGGGTACAATCTCTTTTCAGAAGATATAGTCAACTCTGTCTGTCCTGCTTCACAATAATAATGACGCTTCGTCTGCATATGAAATTTCTCGGAACTTGATACGTCTAGCCCCCAAACATTATATATATCATCATGCATTCCAGCTCTATCTAGAGGTTCTGTTAATTCATATAATGTAAAAAATCCAATATTTACCCTCTGGCTTTTATCTCCCCATGCATTTGTTTTTTTAATATTTGTAACATCAATAACAAATTTTGACCATTCTTTCCAAAATCCTTGAAGTATATTTCTATTTTCGCAAGCTCTTCCTGTTGGAAACAAAGGTATTGCTTGTACTGCGTCTACATTGAGTTCATATATCGCATATTTGATTGTATCCAAACTGGTTGCTGCCGTTAGTAAATTTAATACTATTAAGCATCCTACGCTAAAGCCATATGATTTAAGTTTGATTATAGTATTTATAATCTTATCATATTGCATTTTGGTAATAAGTCTTTCTTTGGTCATTACTTCAAAAGGGCCATCAAGACTTATCTGTATTGTCAAATTTCTATTAGGATCTAATTTACATAGCTTTTCAATCGAAACATCATCCCATAAAAGACCATTCGTCAGTAAACATGTTTCAAAAGGTTGTTCTGCAGCATATTTCACAATCTTGAAAAAATCTTTATTTAATACAGGTTCACCCCCAGACAGATTGGCATATATAATCCCAAGTTCTTTCATCTGTTTATATATCTCAACAACTTCCTCATAAGATAACTCATTCATATTTTGAACAGAAGCATCTGCAAAACAATGTAAACAATTTAAATTACATTGTTGCGTTAATTCTACATGAAATTGATTTGGATATATCATTTTTTCTCCTCACTAAATGCTCTATTAATCTTTCCAGCCATTTCAATGAAAATTTTATTAGCTAAAAAACCTTCAGCAATATCCAGCAAATCCTGTTTTAAAATTTCTGGCTCAACCTGATATTCTTTCAGAAGTATATTAAAGCCATTTTCAGTGTCGTTCTTATCAAATGTTTTTAAAATATCAAACAAAACATCATTACCCTCAATAAAATGTCCTGGACCAAATATGGAACATCCTTCTTCTTCCTTACGAACACGATATGTATTACCACTATCAACAATGCATAGCATTTCCATCACGAACACCTTCTCTTTCTTTTATGCAATTTAATGGACATAAATAATCCTGCGCAACTAACGAATTAAATTGTGTAAATGCTCTTGCTCGACATCCCCCACCACAAAGTTCAACATATTTACATTCTTTACAATTTCCTTCAATCATACTAATATCAAGATTACGCAATTTTTTTAACACTGTGGAATTTTGCCATATATCCATTAAATCTTTTTCTTTCAAATTTCCACAAACAAAAGGTGGAAACTTTGATGATATAGTACCACAAGGATATAAATCACCATTAGGTGATATTGCACAGCTTGTTATACCTGCATGACATCCTAAATTTCTTTTTCTTCTATACAGTTCTGATTTAAGAGGTGAACAGTAATCCCATTTATCTACAACATCATCTTCTGTATAACCGTTTTCTAATAAAGGTACGTACATCTCCCATGGACATGTAACAGAAATTTGTACACCGTGATAATAATCATCTTTGCTTTTCTTAGCAGTCGCATCCACTAAGAAATCTTTCCATTCATCATAATTTAATTCTAGTATCTCCCTATTTAATCGTCCATGTCCATATGGAAAAAATTTAATTCCTAACATTCTTTTTATTCCAAGTCCATTAATAAATTCATATGTTTTCCATATATTATTAATCGTTGCATGGGTTATTGTATAATTGATCCCTACTGACAACTTACTTTTAACTAATCTCTTCAAATTCTCCACAATTATAAAAAATTCTTGATCCAAAATTTTATCATATTCAATATATGATTTACGTAATACACTATAAGTCTCTGGATTATAACCATCTAAGCTCACGGCAATATTAATTTTGGGGCAATACGCTTCCAAGAACTTAATCTTTTCTTCATTAAGTAAAAGGCCATTAGTATTTAAGGTAAGATAAAAACCTTCTTTTTTTCCTGCATATTCTAATAATTCGAGACAATCTTCCCTAAGTAAAGGCTCCCCACCTGTAATTGAAACGTCAGATACCCCCACTTCATCAAGTTGATCTAATACTTTTTTTATCTGTTCAGATGACATTTCATCATTTAATTTTTCTCCTGCTGCAACATTACAATGCCTGCATTTATACATACATTTCATTGTAACGTCAAAATCTACTTGAAAGGGCGCTAAAACCATTTGTATCACTCCTCACTTTTTGTTAATTATTGAATGGATGATTACGAAACAATATAGTTATCTAATTATTCCATACAATTCGTACGAATTTAATAGTTTCAGTTGCCTTTAGGGGCAAAATTCAACTCTAAAATTGTATGAATCGCATGTCATATTGATATAATTTTGAGTTTCGCAAATAACTATGTTAATTATTGAAAAGCTGGATATATCATAAAATTATATATCCAGCTTTTTTGTGTTACATTTTAGTCAGTAACAACTTTCTTGCCCCAACATAACCAACGGTTGTTATAAACCTTAAATGATGGTGTATAATATTTTTTCATTCGTATCACCTCCATTCTCATAAAAAGTTTTAAATTAAAATCTTGAATAACAAGACTTTTAAGTGAATTAATTTCAAACTTCTAAGGAAATATGATAACCTATAATCACTGAAGATTTTTTCCAGCTACTGCAGATATTACATTTTCTGGCTCTGCTTTTTTTTTCACAAAAAAGAAACCAACTACGAGAACTGAAGATAAAATTATTCCACCAAATATTAAATTAGACAATCCGTAATAATCTATTATTCTGCCAAATATGTATTGGAATATCACATTACACATCGTACATATACTACTTATTAATGAATAAATCGAGGATTTATACTCATTAATTGCATTATCATTAATAAATACATTAGTCAGCATAAAAATAACACCACCAGAAGTTCCAAACAAAACCATTGCTATGATCAAGAACGTCAGCATTGCTAGATTGTTAGCACAATAAAAGCTAATAAAGCTCATACAATACAATAGCATTATTAGTATGCTCAATTTTTTCGTACTGTATATATGAATAAACTTCATAACATATGCACTGATTCCACTGGAAAGTGTATATATACCATAAAATAATGGTATATATTTATTATTATTGACAATATTATTGGTTATTGGCTGCCATGCATAATAAAATATTGTAAAAAACAGGTATAAAGCGATATTTACAAACGTTATAAAAAGCAGTATTTTGTTATGTATATAATATAAAAAGGACTCTTTATATATCCTTATCATAGTAGTCTGCGAGCCATAATTCTCTTTCATAGCTATTAAGGTAAATAAACCAACAAACAAGTGTACTATTGCACTGAATAAAAATACATTATCTATTTTTATTGAAGTAAAGCTCAAACTAATTATAGGAAGAATAAAACTACATAAATTTGTTATTAATTTTGTATGCGCTATTGTTCTCTTAAATTTATCTTTATCTCTCAGGTCGGAGGCAAGCCAGGAAATAAATGAACCACTTATAAATGAAGTTCCAAGCCCTTTTATCGCATATGAAATATATAATACAGGAATCGTATGACTCAAAATCATGAAATATGATAATGAGGTCAATAAAATTCCTATTGCATATATCTTTCTTCTACCAAACCTGTCCGAAAAACCGCCAGTCGGATAATCGGTTATTGCTGTCATACCCAAATATAGAGTCCACATTATTCCGATTTGCTGATATGAAGCACCTTTCTGCAATAAATAGAGTGTTGCAAACGAATCTACTAAAAATTCAGCGATATTAGTTAATAAGCAAACAAATGTATACTTTTTCGAACTATCAATTTTTAACATAAGCTATTTTCCCCCAACTTTTTCTAGTAGTTCTTCAAAACGCTCCAGGTTGCACTCCTGTGGAATAAAATGTCCTTGAAATTGTTCCCTATCCAATAATGCTTCTTTAATCATTACCTGTGTTAATAGATAATATATAAATATCTGATTACTCGTAAGATTAGTAAGAGAATACGTTGGATATCCTTCCTCCACCATTTCATCGAAAGAATCATATATTACAAGTCCAAATTTTTCTTTATTTACAGCAAATTCTGTATTTGGATATGGACAAAATACATATGAATTAATATTATCCACTTGTCCAGTAGCAATCATTTGGTAAACAGCATTAATATTTTTCGCAGCTGTTTTTATATTTTCACCAGGTAATCCAACAACCCATTCCAAGGAAACTTTAAGATTATTTTTCTTCGCTATATCAATAGCTTTTAGGAGTGATTCATAAGTTTGTTTTTTATTAGCATTAGCTAATACTTCATCACAGCAGTTTTCCGCGCCAAATACTACAAAATCACTAATTTTCTGTACTTTCCTAGCTAATTCTTCATTAAATATATGTGAATGTGCAAATAATCCATCAATTTTAATACTATTTTTCATAAAGATATCAGCAACATCGTTTACATGATCCATATTATACGCAAAAAGTTCATCTGCAAAGAACATAATCTTTCCTTTATTTCCAAATACTTCCTTAAAATATCTTATTTCATTTTCTAATGACTTCTTGGATTTCATATGATATTCATTCCATGTTGAAACACCCCCACAATAACGACAATTCATTGGACATCCAAAAGATGTTCTAATAGAAACTGGTACAAATCGCATTTTTAATCCTGTAAATCTTTCAGCCAACTCCAAAACATTCTTAAGTAAATGGAATGCAGGTACAGGTAATTTATCAAAATCTAATATCCTACCAATCCCCGGATTTTCAACTATTTTTCCATTTTCTTTATATATAATTGCTGAAATATTTTTTAAGCAATTATTCTTAATGGAATCTATTAATGAGACAATAAAGTCCTCACATTCACCTTTTATTACAACATCTATGTTAGGATCAATATCAAAAACCTTTTTTCCTAAGGCTAACCCATTTCTACCTACTAAGATAATTTTTGTGTTATGGCTTTTTGCCTTATAGTAACTTGTTATCATCTTTATGGAATAAAAAACTGCAGTACTTGTAAATGAAATGTAATAATCAGTATGAAAAATCACTATATCTGGTTCATATTCAGACAGTAGTCCTTTTAA
The DNA here is from genome assembly GCF_030913705.1 of Anaerocolumna sp. MB42-C2. GTDB lineage: Bacteria > Bacillota > Clostridia > Lachnospirales > Lachnospiraceae > Anaerocolumna. The sequence continues at coordinate 6,060,289 of NZ_CP133190.1, read as the reverse complement.
GCTATCTTCCTGTACGCTTTCGTATGATTTAAACAAATTCTGCATATTTAAAAAATCTACTTTCATTCCGGCTTTTTCTAATACAGAAGCCATTACTAAAGAATTGGAATTAATTATTTCCCAGCATGGATAATTCTTAACTATTATTTCCCGAATTGACGGTTTCCGAAATGGCTGAATTAGTAGTATTGATTCACACATAATTGTTCTCATCTTTCCTTAAGATATTTTTATTATCTTTAATTATTATATTATTTATGTAATAATTAATATTGTAAAAATTGTAGCATTATGGGTGAAAAATGTTATGACTTAAATGGAGAATATTATTCTCAAATTTCGTCATAGACAAAAATAATGATATAAAGTATATTTATAGAAAAATTATAAACTCTCGTAAACTTGAATAATTTTATTGCTACTATGCTAATGAACTTTTAAATGCTTGTACTTTCGTACTTTCTTACGAAATCTTTACAAGAATTCCATTACCAGACAAAATCAACTCATCAGAAAAGATTTCTTTTATCAGATCAACTCAGATGGGAGCTTTGAATTCAATGGAAAACAGATAAAACGAATATACAGGTGGAAACCGAGAAGCAGAGACGATTACGCATAATAGAATAGCCGCCAAAAGTAATAAGTAACTAAAAAATGTCTCCAAAAATATATTACATTTAATCGTCTTAATCAGAAAATCTTAGACAATTTTTCAAAGATTTTTAACGTAAAAAATGTGGAATTTTATTAAAAAAGAACCTAGAAGTCAGAAAGATCAAGACTTATAGATTCCGAAAGATTATTTTATTTAACGGAGGTTAAAAAATGAAGCAATTATTACAAAAATTACATAAAACTATAAAGCTAATTATTTTTTTTACAATTATTTCAAATACATTTACGATATCTTTATATACTAAATCTAACACATATTGCTCTGAACAATACCCTATAGTGGAATCTACAAATACAGTGTCACTTTATTCTTTGATTGACTTCACCGTTACCACAGAATAAATTAACTATAATAGATGTTTATGATAAAGACGAACTTAACTAATTTGCACTTTTGAAGACACACTCTTCTTATTCGCATATATCTTTGTTAAATATCTGTTTATAATGATTTTGTATTATTTTTGTCTCAAAATCACGGTTTAGCAATTTAGATATATAGAACGCATATTCAAAATAATTTTTACATAAGTTTTTACAATCCTCTGACATTTTTTCATATATGCATCCTCTATTGGCTAAAATACCACTTAACATCTCGCATCTTCTACATTTTAACGATAACCTTATACACCTGTTTGAAATATCTAATGCTTTGTCTAATTCATTGTTATCTTCTAAAACGGCAGAATAATTAGCAAGCAAAACAATTAATGAAGTATAATGATAATTTTCCGAAACATTACTAGCATCAAATTTACTTAGAAGATTCTGATAAATTTTAATAGCATCTTGGTATCTGTTAGCGTGTTTTAAAATAAGAGCAATTTGATTAATTATAATAAATTCTTCTCTGGAAGGAATCTGCTGTATATTATAGTAATTATCCATAGTTGTATATTTAAGTACTCTAGTTAACTCGCTAAGTGCATTAATATCATTTATTTTATTTGACAATCTATCCAATATAATAATCCCAGCATCAACAAATTGCTTGTTCTCAATTATATTCAAATTGAGTTTGTCTTTTATTTTGAAAAATATTTCTAAAGCCTCTGTTAATTTATTTTTGCTTAAATACTTATTGAATTTAGTGACCAAACCATATAATTCATAATCATCAGAAATAATATACCCACTAAAATAATTTTTCATAATGCCTAATTTACTCATTAGTTTATAATAATTATTTCTATTAGGTGTTCTTTTTCCACACTCTATTCTGGATAAAGTTTCTTGTGTACAAATCTCCCAACTTAATTCTTCTTGAGAAATGCCTTTTACATTTCTAAGAGTACGTATCACCTCATTACTTAAGAATATTTCACTTTGTACATTAACAAGAAGAATCTTCGCATACTCATTTGTATCATAATCTACACCTATATCTTTAAAAATCCTATTTATTACATTAATATATTTTTTGCTACGTTTAAAATTATGCATCATTCCTAGTTTTTCATAGCAATTCATAAGTATATTTTGCATATCTACTATAAAGCTAATATCCCCAAAATCACTTAAACACTTCATGGCTCTATTACAAATATTAATTGCATCCTCATATCTTTCATTTAAATAATAAATTTTTGATAAATAATACATACAATGTGGCTGGATCTTGGCCTTCTCCTCACTATCAGTAAATTGATTATCAATATACTTCAATAACTTTTCAAGAATCTCAACGGATTCTGTCTTAGCCATCATACCATACATTAAATAGCCTAATAAGCATATTATCTGTAATTCTTGTATACATAAATAGTATTTATCTATCTTTAAAGCCTGCCATTCTGGGAAAGTAATATTTATTGCATTCTCTAAAATTTTATAGTTTTCTTCTTTTCCATAGTCACAACATAAATTCAAAATAGCTTGAATTTTTAAAATATACTGGTTATTTAAATTATCATTGAAACCTTTGTATTCTTTATATGATTTATACCATTTTCTACAACTATCATAATCTCCTTGAAGTAAGGAATTTTCAATATTGTATCTTATCAATAAAAGATTATATTCCTCATAAGACAGTATGCTTTCCAGTTTATCAGATGATTTGCCTAATCTTTGTAAAATAGCATCAATCATTAATTTACCAGGTAATTTAATACCTGTTTCTATACGTGATAAATCTCTAATTGCCAACAACCCCTTTGAGAGTTCTTTTTGAGTAATATTATTGTTACTTCTTAATTTATAAATAATCTCTCCTATATAATTATCTTTTACAGCCATTGAATACCCTCCCTTAAAACCTAACTGCATTAAATATTTCACTCAATGCAAAACTAATATCACATTAGTTTTCGTCATCTTAAGTTCTTCAAAAGATAATAACAAAATGAACTACAATTAGGTCTTTATATAGTAACTATCTTAGAGTTAGTATACAAATTACTATCTTTTACTATAAAAATAAGTAAATATAGTTTACTATTTTATAAAAAACCACCTATTTAGTATAAAATAATAAAAAAATAGGTGGTTTTCTAAACATTCCCGCTGGTATTTATTTCTTAGCCGGTTCTTCCGCTGTTAATTCGATTAAATGCTCAGTTTGCTTAATATCCGTTTCAGTCATGGTATAATTTTTAACACGGCTATTAACTGCTTTTAATCTCATTCTCCATAAAGTAGGAATCGCTGGTACTTCATCAAAAAACTGCTGCTGCCAGTCATGATACCTCTTGCTTAAGAAATCATTGTCCCAACCTTTATCGGAGGAAATATCCTTTATGATAGTATCAAAATTCTCACTTGTATATCTGGTGTAGTTAGCCGATGAGTTATGTCCCCACAGGGAAGCCGGATTGGGATCATAACCGGTCTGCCATGCCCCATCATACATATCGATAGCCGGGTCATCCCCTTCGACTGCATCATAAAAGGCATTAAATTCAGTAAGGCGGCCATTGTATAATTCTACTTTCAGACCGACATCTGCCCAGTTCTGAATTTTATATTGTGCATAAGCATCCGCATTTTCTCCATCCATGGTAGCCCAGGTGACGGTAAAAGGTTTTCCGCTGGGGTCTTCCCTGAACCCGTCTCCATCCACATCCAGATAACCTGCTTCATCCAATAGCTTTTTAGCTTTCTCCGGATCGTAATTATATCCTGCCAATTCCTTATTCTGATAAGCTCCGTGTCTTGGAGTTATAACGGTAGTTGCCAGAAAACGCAATCCACTGTAAAGCTGCTGTCCGATTGTTTCATTATCCACGGCATAACCGATTGCCTGTCTGAGTTTCACATTAGCCATTTTGCAATTAGAATCATATATGTTTTCATTTTTAGCCTGATCCCATTTGCCAAGCTTAAAACCGGTGTAGCTAAATACCGTTTGTATCTCCCCTATGTATTGGTAATTAGTAGGGTTTGTATAATTGGGATACTGTTGTGTACTGAATTCTGCCACATCATATTTACCCTCTTCCATAGCAGAGGGTACCAGATCCGGATTTACAACAGTTACCACAACACCATCTAATTTTGGTTTACCCATCCAGTAGTCATCAAATCTTTCTAATTCAACAGATTCTCCTGGTACAACATTTTTTACCTTAAAGGGACCGAAACCGATGGGATTCTGTCTCGTCTTCGGATCAGCGGCCATATCTTTAATTGCGATTCCCTCATAATAATGTCTTGGTATAGGGTTAGTCCAGAATCCACCAACTAAGATGGAGGGATAAAAGTCTTTAAAATGTATGGTCAGGGTCATTTTATCCTTAGATAATTCCAGACCTGAAATAGTATCTGCAGTACCTTTGTGGTATTCTTCCGCACCAACTACATTCGTTACCGAATCATCATAACGAAGCCCCTCATAATCCTTATCACAGATTACTTCATAAGCGAATACCAGGTCATCTAAGGTAACCGGTTCCCCGTCATGCCATTTTACGCCTTCACGCATATGGAGTGTAATGGTTTTTGCATCTTTATCATATTCATATGTCGCAGCACCATCCTGATCCGCTACAAAATTCTCATCATAACTGATAATAGGTTCCGTAAACCAGGTTAATATCTGGTTGTCGTACTCATCCTCATAAAAACAAGGATTTAACACACCTGCAAAAGCAGAAGAATCAACCAGGGCAACCTTTAACGTTCCCCCCTCTATGCTGGGATTATCATTAGCTGCATCCGTCGGGAATTTAGCCGCCATCTCTTCATAGGCAGGAACTTTATCACTTGTTCCCTCAGCGGTTTCTTTTGTTGCTTCCGCTGCCGTTTCTTTTGTCTCCTCTTCTGCTGTCTGATTCACTGCAGAAACATCCGTACCTTTTGAGGCATTCGTATCCTTATTCTTTCCACAACCACTCAGTGTGGAAATTACGAATACAGTTACCATTAACAGTGTTAATACTTTCTTCATACACTCTCCTACTCTCCTTCTTTCTTTTTTATGCAACTCTTTGTTTTGCATCGGCTGCACGTTTCACAGCCTGCCCAATAAAATTTATACATAACATCATTACTACGATAAGTAATGATGCAGGTATCCATTGCCAGGGTCTGTTCTGCATATTCTCCGGAACAGCGGCATAACTGATTAATGTACCTAAACTTGGTGTATTAAAAGGAAGTCCAAACCCTAAAAAGGTTAATCCCGTTTCCAGTCCCATATTGGCTGCAAGATTCAAGGTAGTATTCACAACAACTATGGAAACAATATTCGGAAGTACTTCCCTGAACATAATAACAAGATTACCGGTTCCTAACGTTTTAGAAGCCGAAACATAGTCTAAATTGCTCTGCTGCAGAGTTTTGGCCCGTATCAGCCTGGCATTGCCGGTCCACCGGAAAGCTGACATAATTAAAACAAAGGTCAGAACATTGTATTTGGGAATTAATGATACAATAACGATAATAATCATTAAAGCCGGCAGCATATCTAAAAAATCCACAAAACGCATAATAACAACGTCTACCATTCCTCCGAAAAAACCGGCTAACAAACCAACAAACACTCCGACAATAGCACATAATATAGTAACTCCAAAGGCAATCAGAAAGGAATTTCTGGCTCCAAGAAACAACTGACCCAGTATCCCCCTGCCCGAGGCATCCGTCCCCAATATAAATTTATCTGATGGGGGTTTATTTATCTGTGATAAAATTACTTTATTGGTTTCTCCCTGGTCAAATAAAAGGGAACCAATAAACACAGTAACCATAATTGTAATAAATAATACAAAGGAAAACAACGCAAATTTATCATAACAGATTTCTTTCCATATTAATTTAGCGAAAGAAGGAGGCTGCTTGACTGCTTCAGTATTTTTATTTATAACGTCCATATCCTTATCAGATTTCGTTTTACCCATTTAGTCATCTCTCCCTCCGTTATTTTATTCTGATTCTTGGATCCACCAAAGACATAATGACATCTGACAAAAGCGTACCCAATACCGTAAGTACAGCGAACAAAATGATTAATGCATTAACTACGGCGTAATCCCTGCGCTGTATGGACTCCAGAAAAAGATTGCCCATACCCGGGTAGGAAAATACTTTTTCTATAAAGATGGAACCGCCTAACAATCCCGCAATATCATATCCCATAAAAGAAGCGACTGGAAGAAGTGCATTCCTGAAAATATGCCTGGAATATATCTTCTTCTCCGGTACCCCTTTAGAACGTGCGGTAACGACAAAATCCGAATTTTTATATTCAATAATTTCACTCCGTAAATATTGAATAATACTTACTGTATAAAGCAGGGCACCTGTCATTGCAGGCAGGATCATGTGGTAAATTCTGTCAGAGTAATAGGATAGAGTTCCTGCAACATATTTAACATCAACACTTCCTCCCACAGGAAACCACTTTAACTTAAATGAAAAAATAAAAATATTTATCAACCCGAATATAACAGAGGGCATGGCTAAAGCAAAAAAAGTATAAAATACAATAATTTTATCAGGTTTTTTTTCGTTATAACGTCCCGATATAATCCCTAAAATTATCCCGATGATATAATTTAAGACAGTTGTTAATGCGGCAAGCCAGAACGTATTCATCGCACGCTGGCCGATTAGCTGGGTAATAGGCATTTTATAAGCCGTACTCTCGCCTAAATCTCCCTTGAATATATTAGTAATCCAATGAATATATTTCACATACCAGGGGTCATAAAATCCCCACTTCTGGCGTAATTCTTCCAGTCTTGCAGCTGAAACATTGGGATCGATTTTACCGGTTAATGCATCACCGGGCATAAAATTTGCAAGCAAAAACACCAGAAGGCTTATTATAAATACCTGTGGGATCAGTATAATAATTCTTCTAACTATTGTTTTCCACATAGATTCAACTCCGTTCATAATGCCGCAGGGCAGCATTTTATATTAAAGAATTTTGTACTTAAAATTCCTCTTCTTTCTATGGTAAGGCAACATAATGACCGTCACCGATTTTTTTCAAATCATACACTGAGTTTTCGGAATTATAATATTCACTATATCTATTTGTATAATCTTCTGATACTTTATCCCGATAAACCTGCATCTTCTTGCGGTTAGTCGGATTTATATCAGGAATAGCGGATATTAACCGTTTTGTATAAATATGTACCGGATTATTGTAGATATTGTCCCTGTTACCCAGTTCTACAAAACGTCCCTTATGCATTATTGCAATTTCAGAACACATATGCTTTACGACACCCAAATCATGACTGACGAAAAGATATGCTAATTTAAATTGCTCCTGGATATCTTTCATATAATTTAATACCTGGGCCTGAACCGATAAATCCAATGCAGAAACCGGTTCATCTGCAATAATTAGTTTAGGTTTTAATGCCATAGCCCGGGCAATTCCTATTCTTTGACGCTGTCCCCCTGAAAACTCATGAGGATATTTTAAGGCAGTTTCCGGAGGAAGACCAACTATATCCAATAAACCGTCAACCCTCTTCTGTTCCTCGCCAGATGTCAACTTCTCAAAATTACGTAATGGTTCAGCAATAATATCCCGCACTCTTTTCTTCGGATTTAGAGAGGAATAAGCATCCTGGAATATCATCTGTACTCCTCTTCGATAGGGGGATTTATTAACACCGATATACTGCGTTATATCCTCTCCGTCAAAAAAAATCTGCCCATGGGTGCTTTTTGCCAACCCTATGATAGCTTTTCCGGTCGTACTCTTGCCGGAACCTGATTCTCCTACCAGCCCAAAAGTTTTTCCTTCCTCAATTGAAAAAGAGATACCGTCAACTGCCTTTACATAACCTACGGTACGCCCTAATATGCCCCCTCTGATTGGGTAGTACACTTTTAAGTCCTTAACCTCAAGTAATGACACGCCTACATCTCCTTTCCCTTATTGAATTTAAATTCCTTATAACAGGAGCATAATACAAAATGTCCCGGCCTCACTTCATGATATACAGGTTTTTCTTCATGCGCAGACGATTTAATCCACGGTACCCGCGGTGAAAAACGGCATCCTTCTCTTTTTAAATTCAAAAGTGAGGGTACCATCCCCTGTATCACATGCAAACGGTCTTCTTTCTCATCCCCGGATGCCATACTTGGAACAGATGCAAGAAGGGAACGGGTATAGGGATGCTGCGGATGTGCAAACAATTCGCCGACTTCGGCAGTCTCCACTATCTGCCCCGCATACATGACTGCAACTTTATCAGCCATCTCAGCCACAACTCCCAGATCATGAGTAATTAGTATAATTCCCGATTTTATTTCACTTTGCAGTTTTTTTAACAGGTCCAGTATCTGGGCTTGTATTGTTACATCTAACGCCGTAGTAGGTTCATCAGCAATCACCAAAGACGGTTTACATGCCAAAGCTATGGCAATCATGGCACGCTGCCTCATACCGCCGGATAACTCATGTGGAAATTGGTCATAGGTAAGCGCAGGCGATTGTATTCCGACTCCCTCTAATAATTCCATAGCACGTTTTTGTTTTTCCGCTTTATTAAGCGGCAGATGAAAGGATAAACTCTCTTCTATCTGTGCACCAATTTTCATCAGAGGATTCAAGGCAGTAAGCGGATCCTGGAATATCATTCCTATATCTCTTCCCCTTATACTATTTAGCTCCTCCAAACTCAAAGATAGCAAGTCTTTATTCTTAAAGTAAATATTACCCTCAATTTTTGTATTATCTTTATTATGCAGATTCATAATTGAGAGTGCCAGAGCACTTTTTCCGCAACCTGACTCTCCTACAATAGCAAAAACTTCATTGTGATTGACAGTCAGTGATACCCCGTCTACCGCAGCATAATATTTGCCGTTGATACGAAAAGACGTGACAAGATTGCTAATTTTCAGCAATTCCTCATTTACCATAATAATCCTCTCTCCATATTATTTTGTCTTAATGAATGTATTTACAAATTAAAAAATGGCTCTAATACGCTTATCTCTCATTCTAAACGTATGCATAAGCCACGATGCTTTAACTTACAAATAATGTATGCATTATATTATCTTTTCCTATTGCTGTCAAGTCAACCATACCTTACCAGTGTCTGTTTAAATATATATTTTTATTGCATTTACTTTCATAAAATTAGGATTTCTTTATGTAATTCCCTTTTTGTCTTTCCTGTACGCACAAAATCCGTTTATCGCAAACTGAAGTAATTACTTTTTTTATTATGCCTATTTCTAAAATAGATTATTTCACTGAATTTTAATTATGAAATAGAATAAAATTCCTTATATGCATATTTATTCAATCAAATAATTTTATTACAAAACTATTAATTAATATTTAATAGTTTTGTAATATTTCCTCATATCGTAAAAATTATCCAGTAAGTATAGAAATTATAAAAAATTAAAATATCTAATTTTATTCTTGACTTTTCACTTTAAATGTAGGATAATATCTTGGCAAGAGAAAATAAAGATTCTTGATAAATTAACTGATTTTGGTAATAAACGAGGTGTGGCTCAGATTGGTAGAGCGCTGCGTTCGGGACGCAGAGGCCGTGGGTTCGAATCCCGTCACCTCGATTTTTTATGTTTTTGCTGGAATAACTCAGTCGGTAGAGTACCTCACTCGTAATGAGGAAGTCGAGGGTTCGAATCCCTTTTCCAGCTTCTAAAAAGAATATAGATAAATCAATGGTTACAGCAGATTTAATATGATTGAAGCATTCAGAAGTGAGTGCTATTTTTTATGTCTTAGGAGACTATTTGGAGACTACAATAACAAAAAATCCTTATGTTCATACAGTTACTCTGCAAAAAAACGTGAATGGCAAATGGACTACCATTGATTCTGCCTCCACTACCGGTACAAAATCAATAAAATTCAGGCTTTATGAATATGGTCCCCGGAACGAATTACCGTGTAATCATATCTACAACTGATTCAAGTACACAAAGAAATGTACTCCTGCTTTACGAATAAATAAAATGCCCCGGTTTTCCGGGGTATTTTATTTATCATAATAATTTATATAAGCGAAAACTTGAACTATTTATTTTATGCCTTGAACCATTTATTCCATGCTGCATTTACAGATTTTTCATAATTCTTAATGCATTCACCATATCATCTTTTATTTGACTGGAATATGCTTCTATACTTATTCTGGAATCATAACCGGTTTTTCTTAAAGTATCAAAAAACAATCTGTAATCTTCTGATGGATTCTTGGGAAAACTCCTTCCATCCTGTTCGGCAAAATGTACATGGATGATATCCGCTCCGTTTTCTTTTATTGCCTCTATGCTCTCCTTTTCAACCATAAAATGGTAATAATCCACCAATAATCTAATACTGGAAGCATCTGCTGCTTTCATTAATTTTTTAGAATCCGAAAGATTTATAATAATATTACTTTCCTTATGGTTCAGGGGTTCGATGGCAATTTGAATTTCTTTCGGAAAGGCATATTTATCCGCTATTTTTAGAACTTCCGCGATCTGATGGAATGCTTCTTCCATCGGATATCCTTCCGGTACGTTTTTCGCGCCGGAACTGCCGAAAACAATCACTTTAGCATCCAGTTCGGCAGCACGTGTGCAAGCTTTTTGGATATACTCTTCAATTACGGCTGGCGAAGTATTTTCTCCGGTGAGCCGGATCGATGCAGGAAAAAAGTTATTGCAGCATTCACAGCCGATACCATTGTTCTTTAAGGTTGTTTTTAATATACCGAACTCCCGGGAAGACAATTCCATAACCTGTGCAAGGGGAAGCTCCACATAATCATAACCGCATTCGGCCAGATAAGTTATGTATTTTATCCCGACCGGATCCGCTTCCTCTCCAAACATATTTACACAGCATCCATATTTCATTTTAATCACCATCCTTTCTAAATCCTGGCTACTTGAGCCACTGGCATAAATTCCAAAGAACAATATTTTTTGCCATTCCTGTCAAGTCTCGTATCCGAGGCTTTTGGCCCCCATGTTCTCCGCAAGACTATTACCACTAACGCTAATCTGTGCTAGAAGTGCTGCCTTACCTATTCTCTAGCAACTGCCGTACCCTGTCAAAGCCGGTATCTCCGCTGTTATATACCGGCACTTTCGTATCTGCCAGAAAAGGAGCCAATGCCGACATTGATAACTGTGCCATAACAATACAATCCGTTTCATCCGATAGTTTCTGAACCGCATCCAACAATATCTCATTGTGGGCAGCCGTATTTCCCTTTGAGAGTTCTTCAAAAGCCCTGCTACATAAGACTGTTTTAAACTCAATTTCTTTCCCTGCTTCTTTTGCCGCTATCTGTAGTAATCGTTCTGAGGACGGTACGGTTGTCGCAAGAGTGGCCAATAAACCAATCTTTTTGCCGTGTCTTACGGCAGTCTCCATCATAGGCCGGTCGATCTGCGCTATCGGTACGTTAACTAATGGCCTGCCCAGTTCCGCAGCATAATTAAAAGTGGAGCATGCCAGCAAAATCAAATCAACCTTAGCTTCTTCCAGGTTATGGGCATATTGCGCAAACTTATAATAATTTACTTTTGGAATCATACCTGCTCCTGCGCGTATATTATCCCTTTGTATGGTATCATCACACAAATGCATGATATCTACTTCCGGTATGTATTTTTGTATATAAGGCTCCATCGCTCCTATCGTAATATGAGAAGCATGTATGATTCCCAGGGTTTTACCAGATAAATTTTTATTCATAATAATAATCCTTTCCGCCTTTAATAAAACCTAACCAAGGCTGTACGTATAACGAAACTATTTAGGTTTCTGATTATACTATATTAATAATAGTTGCCTTGCATTTTTCCTATTTAATTACCAGATAAGATACGGAATGAGCAGTCATATCAAATGACACTGTAATCTGACCATCCGATACCATTGTTTTGAAATCACCCGTAAGTTTTTCCAGACCGTCTCTGGCCTTAATTGCTTTGTACTGATTCTCATCCGGATACATTGGTGATCCCTGACGGATCCACTCTCCATATGCATTGCTGTGTTCCTCGTCAATCCTGTAATGTGATACGGTTACTTCATCTTTCTTAAAAAGTCCTGTTACGCTCACCCTTACGGTTATTTCATCTTTCTTATCGCGGTCATTGTTATGGCTGAAAAGTACAATCTGTGTTTCCCCATTGATCCCTTTTACCGCAAAACCTGATACCTCCGTTATCTCCTCTTCTGCGGTATAACGGCTGTGAATCGGATTGCCGATATCCGGTTCTTTCTCATATTCAGGCACCTTAGCTTCACCGCAATGAAAGTTAAGTCTTTGATTTCCTAATTGTCCCAATATTTTAAACATATTAAATACTGCTTTATTAATTCCCTGAGTCGTAAAAGTCCGGGTCCCTTCAAAACAACGTTCTCCCGGGAACATAAATGCCCACGCCAGAGGTTTTACTTTCATATTGTATCTAAGGCTTAATTCATCTATTTTGATATAGGTTGATGCAACATAGGTAGCATAATATTCCGTATTTCGGAATATCATGTTGGCATTGTCATAAACACCGCCTGCCGCCCAGCCGTCCGGGTCTGCCTCGGAGAGTACCACTTCCAGACTGTCATATCCATACTCCTTAATTAAATCAAGTCCCAGTTTTACCTGATGAACCAGACTTTCCACCGATGGCACCGCCTTTTCAGCACGTATCTTAAAGGGAAATCCGCCTCCTTTTACATGAAATGTAATAAAATCCAGTCTGGTCCCTTTCTCATTAGTATAATAATTGGAACCGGCTTTGCAATGCTCCAGAAAGAACCGGAAAAATTTCTGTGCATGCCCCTCTTCAAATATACCGGTGACCGCAGGGCCGGATAACCTGGCATCCGGAAGAACGGAATGAAAAGCATGCTCCGTATAATCATAGAGTTTGCAATATTCTCCTGTATTTCCGCTCCAATAAAAGATATCCGGTTCATTCCAGAGTTCAAAATACCAGGTATTCACTTCGTTAATACCATACCGGTCAATCAGATGTTTCATGGTTTCCTCAATCAGAAGATGCCATTTATTATAATCTTTCGGAGGGCAGGTCCAACCTACTTCTTTATACTGGTTATAAGCCTGCCAGCTTCCCTCCACTGGATTCAGATAATTTGTATCCACCAGGTCCATAGGCATAAATCCAAGTTCAACAAAGGGTTTATTCCCTGTTTCAAGGTAAGCATCAATGATTTTATCATAGTAAGTAAAATCAAAAACCGGATTCCCATCTTTATCCTCCGTATATAAATTAGTAGAACCAAATTTATAGGTTCCGTGACAATTACCGGTGCAAAACATAAAATGAGTGCGGAAATAATAAGGTGCGTCCCCCAGGGATGCGAATTTTTTCAGTAATTCTATTCCCTCCGGGATATAGGTATAATTACATTCATCATATCCGATATATCTCCAATAATGTTCCTGTTCTCCTGTAACAATATCTGCATTTACATTCATTTCAACTAATTGTTTCATTTTTTATACCCATTGTATAACACACCTGTTTACAGATGTGTTACTGCCACTAATTAAAGGTTGAATGATTTGTTATGTGGCGTCCTTTCTTTGTTATTATTTTCACTCAACTATCCAGATATGATGCCTCTTTTGCGGCATCTCAAATAATACATGAAGAAGCTTGTAATGAGTACCCTCCGTACTCATTGTAAGGTTTACTGCTCTTATTTTTATTTTAGCTTTAATTCTTTTATTCCCGAGAGATTTAACTGCTCTGCAAAATGGCAGGCTGCCATATGGCCTTGACCGATTTCCTTAAGAACGGGATATTCTTTTTTACAGCACTCTTTCGCATACCTGCATCTGGGATGAAAACAGCACCCACTGGGAAGATTTGCAGCATTACCGATTTCACCAGGCATCATAATCCGCTCGCTCTTTACTGTCGGATCGGATATGGGAATCGCCGACAGAAGCGCTTCCGTATAAGGGTGCAGCGGATGATAAAACAGTTCCTCTGTTTCAGCTATCTCCACCACTCTGCCCAGATACATAACGCATACCCGATCCGATATATGTTCCACCACACTTAAGTTATGGGCAATGAACATATAGGTTAATCCGTATTCTTCCTGAAGGTCTTGTAACAGATTCAGAATCTGGGCTTGTATGGAAACATCCAAGGCAGAGACAGCTTCATCCGCAATTACAAATTTCGGCTGTAATGACAATGCCCTGGCAATTCCGATTCTCTGCCTCTGTCCGCCGGAAAAAGCATGGGGATACCGGTTTAAATGCTTCTCTTCCATCCCGACTTTTATTATCAGTTCCCGCACCCTCTCCCCTATCTCATTCTGAGTAAAGGTACCGGCTAATACCATGGGTTCGGCAACAATATCAAATACTGTCATCCTTGGATTTAATGAAGTATAAGGGTTCTGAAAAATCATTTGCACGTATCTTCTCATAGAGCGTAGTTCTTTCTTATTCAAAGTTGTAAAATTAACCGCTTTGTCATCAAAATGATAGATTACTTCTCCCGAAGTAGGTTCCACGATCCTAAGTATAGCACGCCCTAAGGTGGTTTTACCGCAGCCTGATTCTCCCACAACACCCAGTACTTCGTTCTTATGTATGGTAAGTGTGACATCATCTACCGCTTTCACCATACCAATTTGCTTCTTCATAATACCTTTTTCGATGGGATAATGTTTTTTTAACTGTTTTATTTGTAGTAAAGGCTCTTTTTCATCCATTACCGCACCTCCGTATTGTATTTATAACATCGCACAAAATGACCGTTTTCCACTTCTGTTAATGGCGGTATATTATCTTTACATTTCTCACAATACTCATCACATCTGGTTTTAAATCCGCATTCGTCCGGCGGATCTAAAGGTATCGGAACATTTCCTTTTATGGCATTTAAACGTTCTTTACTTTTATTTCCTAACACCGGCATAGACTTTAATAAATTTTTCGTATACGGATGAATCGGATTTTTAAATACATCCATCACACTTCCACTTTCAACCACTCTGCCAAGATACATAACTGCAATTTTATCTGCCATTTCCGCTATTACACCCATGTCATGGGTAATATATATAATTGACATATTAAATTCCTTTTGGAATTTCTTCATCAAATCCGTGATCTGAGCCTGTACCGTTACATCAAGGGCCGTCGTCGGTTCATCCGCAATCAGTATCTTTGGTTTATTTACCAGGGCCATAGCGATCATTGCCCTCTGGCACATACCTCCGGAGAGTTCATGTGGATAATTGTTTAATCTTTGCTCCGGATTTGGCATGCTTACTTCTTTTAACATGGAAAGACTGATTTCTTTCGCCGCTTTTTTATCTTTTTTAGTCTGATGAACCATTACGGCTTCCACCATCTGCTCTCCTATTGTGTAAACAGGAGCCAGACTTGCCATGGGTTCCTGAAAGATCATGGAAATATCATTTCCCCTTATCTTCCTCATCTCTTTGCTGTCCGGTGAATAATGAACCAGGTCTTTTGTTCCGTTTATTCCGTCGTTATAAAGGATTTCCCCGCCTAAAACCTTGCCCGGACTCTGTACAGTCCTTAATATGGAATGTGCAGTCACACTCTTGCCGCATCCGCTTTCTCCGATAATACCAATTGTTTCGTTTCGTTTTAAGTTAAACGTAACCTCATCCACAGCCTTTAATATACCGGTATCCAATTTAAAATAAGTTTTCAGATTCTTAACCTGTAAAATATAATCTTCCATTCTAGCACCTTTCTTATCCAGATTTTGTATTCGCTGTTGAATTCCTGCGCAGGTTGCCGTCACCTTTCCCGGAATACTTATTTATACGGATCTGCAGCATCCCGGAGCCCGTCACCTACAAAATTAAAAGCCAGCACTGCTATCACAACGAATATTCCGGGTATCATCATCCACGGATATAAGGAGATTGTATTAATACTCTGGGCATCCTGCAAAAGAACTCCAAGACTTACAATAGGAGGTGTTAAGCCAATCCCCAAAAAACTTAAGGAGGTCTCGGCAAGAATCATATTGGGTATGGCTAAGGTTGCATTAACAATCAGATAACTACTGAAAGAGGGAAGCAAATGTCTTCGAATAAGATACGCATCCGTGGCACCGCCTACCTTTGCAGCCACAACAAAATCTTCATTCCTAAGTTCCAGAATCTTACCTCTTACAATTCTGGCAAGACCGGTCCAGCTGATTAAGGATAAAATAATGGTTATTGCAAAATAAGTCTTTAAGGAGGACCAATTGCTTGGGAATGCTGCCGCCAGAGCCATCCATAAAGGAATATTCGGCATCGACATTAAAAATTCAATAATTCTCTGTATCACAGTATCAATAACACCTCCGTAATATCCTGAGATCCCGCCGATAATACATCCAAAAATGAATGTAAAAAAAACTCCGATAAGCCCGGTGGTTAAGGATATCCTAAGCGCTCCTAATACCCTGGAAAAGATATCTCTTCCGGAAGTATCCGTTCCAAACAAAAAATAGACATTTTCATCCGGAGTTCCGAAAAAGTGAATGTCACTTTGAATCAGACCCCACATTTTATATGGATCTCCATGGTAGAAAAAGGATAAATAGTGTTTTTCTTCTGTATTTTCCTTATAATATTTCTTCCAGGTAACCGGGTCTTCCTCCTGTTTTAAACCATATACAAACGGTCTTAGGGAGAATTGTCCCTCCTCATCAATAAAGTGAATTCGTGTAGGAGAAATACTGATAGCCGCCGTACTTCTTTTGGCCATATCCTGGGGTGCAAAAAACTCGCTGAATATTCCCAGTATGTACATAATACAGAGGAGCGTTAGTGCTGTAAGGGCAAGCTTATGTTTTTTAAACTTTCTCCACATCAGCTGCCATTGGGTCTGCATATAATAAGAATCCTGTTTCGATAACTGATTTTTCTTGTTTTTATTCCATGTAATCATGCCTTATCTCCTAACCTATTTTAATTCTAGGATCAACCACTACCAGTAGAATATCCGACAGGAATGTACCTATTACGGTTATGGCAGTCAGCATCAATATACTTGCTCCCGCAAGATACATATCCTGAGACAATAACGCTTTATATAACAGGGATCCTACTGTGGGTATGTCAAGTACGATTGCTGTTACCGTTGCTCCAGAGACAATGGAGGGAAGAATACTTCCTATGGAACTGATTATTGGATTTAAAGCCACTCTGACAGGATATTTATAGATCATCTTATTTTCTTTTAATCCCCTTGCCCTGGCCGCTACTACATAAGGCCGTTTCAATTCATCCAAAAGAGTGGCACGCAGTATACGTATCACATTTGCCATACTTGCAAGACCGATTACAAATACAGGTATCGGAAGGTGTTTGATTAAATCCCGTACCCTTAACAAACTCCAGGGTGCATTTTGATATTCGGGAGAAAAGAAACCGCCGACACTGATTCCCAGATAACGATTACTGTAATACATCATTATTAAAGCCAGAAAAAAACTGGGTGTTGCCAGACCAATAAATCCCAGCACAGAGAAAACATAATCACCGACGGAGTATTGGTGACGCGCTGAAAAAATACCGATCGGAATGGCACATGCATAAGCAAACAGAAGAGTTATGGCTGACAGTAATATGGTCATTGGCATACGTGATGCCAGCAGAATACCCACCGACTGTTTCCACTCAAAAGACTGCCCAAAATCACCCTGGAACATATTTTTCATCCAAAGAAGATACCTCTGCCACATAGGATTATCAAGTCCGTATTGCGTCCTGAGGCTCTGCACAACAGAATCATCCACCTGCCCCATTTGCTGCTGCAGATTCGCTATATAAGAAGTTAGATAATCTCCAGGCGGAAGCTGAATTACTATAAAAGCAAAAACCGACATTACCCAGAGCAAAATTATCATATAAAGCAGGCGTCTCAAAATATACTTTTTCATTCCTTACTTTCTCCTTTCATTTCCATATTCTTTAGGTAATTGCGAAACTATATGGAGTTTCGCAATTACCTGCCCTATTTCCTGAAACTGATCCTATCCGGTTCTTCCAGTCAACTTGGGTTATATGGAAAACTTTCGTCCGACCCCGCTGCTAATTTTTAAAATACCAGGTATCTCCGCGATATGGCTTCCAGAAATTATAGTCATTCGCAAATGTTCCTTCCGTAGGGGTATTGCCGAGACGATTACTGATTATAACAAGCCTTGGTGATACACTGACACCGATAAACCAGCATTTATCACTGATTCTCTTAAGAATACTCTCACCCAGGGTTTTATATTCCGTGTCATCCGGAGACAATGTACCGAATTTAAGACAATCTTTCCGTAAGGTATCAATCTCCTCCGGCGGCATTTCCCCATTTGCTCCGTCACTGTTCCACCAGTCCTTATACGCCTGCATGAATTCCAGATCGTCATAGGCATTACCCGGCCTTAATCTGCTGAATGCTGCTGAGCTTAAATTAAATTCACCCACACTGTCCATGGTAAATGCCTGCATATTTCTATCGTTGCTAACACCTCTTTCCAGATAAAAAGATCTCTCCTCCTGTTTTAAATTAACCTTTATACCTACCGCATTCCAATATTCGCATGCAATTTCGCATATCGGAGCAAATTCTTCTATGGTTTCCAGGATGAGATTGAATTCCTTGCCGTCCGGCATTAATCTTACCGTATGGGCGGAATTCCATTTATACCCTAAAGCATCCAGGAGTTCATTTGCTTTATCCGGATTATATTCTGTATTGGCAGTTTCAAATTCAGGTTTCATAAAGGAAGTATTAAATGCGGCAGTAGCTTGTCTGACCGTACCTTTATTAAAATATAATGTTTCATTTATGGTATTACGGTCCAAAGCCAGACTCATGGCCTGTCGGAATTCAAGTTTATTGAAAATATCTCGTAAGGTCGGATCCTTATCCGTTATATTAAAAGTAAACGCACAATCGGAACCTCTGGTATTGTCAAATAAAAATACCTTATAGTTTCCCTTTTCCTCATTTTCCTTTAGCATGGTATAATCACTTACCGGCAGTGGATTTTCCCCCGCGGCATGAATTTCTCCGCTGATCAATTTCATAGCCCGCACACTTGCATCCTGTACGATCAAAGCTTCCTGCTCATCGATGTACGGTAATTGGTTTCCCTCTTGGTCGACAACATGATAATAAGGATTCCGGCTGAAGAATTTATTGCCTTGTGCATCGATCCGGTTTAATACCCAGGGGTAAACATCCGGTGCATTGCAGTCAGTCTGTGCCTGCGTATTATCTATATGAGACTGGAAACATAAGATCCAGGACTCAAATCCTTCTTCTTTGGCTAAATCATCTGCTTTTTCGTTATATTTTGTATGATATTGTTTTAAATATTTGGAAGGTGCAAAAAAAGTACGGATGATACCGGTAGAATACCGGGCCATTGTTATCTGAAAAGATGGATTGGATTCTTTAAATTTAATATTTAAAGTATATGGATCGACCTGTTCATATACCATTACTTCACCGTTGGTACAATAAGAAGCGTCTATGGACGGATTGATGTCCTTATTCAGTAATACGTCATTATACCAGAACATGAAATCATCCGTTGTAAAATCATCTCCATTGGACCACTTCATGCCTTCTCTTAAATGCAGGGTAAACATAGTAAAATCCTCATTTACATCATATGCTTTGATAAGATTAGGCTTAAAGGTCTTTAAATCTTTTTCTATGGTCAGCAAAGACTGAAAACGCAGACCTTCCGTATCCACCTGTCCGGTGCTGGGTCCGAAGGCGGCACCCACATAAGTTCCTCCATAGGTACCGATCTGATCTACATTTACTACCGCCGGCTCTTTGGGCAGTCTTTGTTCAATCGGCGGCAGCTGGCCTCCTTTAACTTTTTCAGCTAACACAGGAGCCTCCTTATATTGTCCGGTACCGACTCCTTTCCCGCCTATGGAAGTATTCCGGCTCTCCTCCGCTGTTTCTTGTTTGGATTGACTCCCGATAGTATTATCAACTTTTGTTGTTTTTCCCCCGCATCCTGTAAATGCTATCATCATTATGGCAAACACTGCCGATAGTATAAATATTTTTTTTGTTTTCATAAAAAGCTCCCTTCCACAAGGTACTAGATTTTTTGTAAGGTATCTCTTGTTATAAGAATAGGTCTTAGGATTATTCTTTTATCCACTGAATATCTGCTGTCGTCGGAAATACGATCCATTAGGGAAAATACTTCTGCAATCATCATATTGGCATCCAGCGAATAGGTTGTAAGATTAGGCGCAATCTGACTTGCCAGGGGAATATTATCCACGCTAAGTACGGAAACATCCTGGGGAACATTTACCCCCTTTGCTTTTAATGCCTGTATCATTCCGATTGCCATCCAGTCGTTTGCCGCAAACACGGCAGTATAGTTTCCATCCCCGATTAATTTAATAACTTCCTCTCCCGCCCGGTACCCGCCTTCAAAATTCATCTTTTCTGTTATAATACTAAATTCCATCCCCTGTTTACGTGCTCCTCTTATAAATCCGTTCCTGCGGTAACAGGCCGAAGCGTATTTATCAGGTCCTGTTATATGAATCACCCTCCTGTGACCGTGGGCTGACAATACTTTTGCTGCATTTAATCCAATCTTAAAATGATCAAAATAAATCTGGATAAAATCATCATGTTCGGGATAATTCTCAAAAGAAATCACCATGGAAAAAATTGATTTAATTTTTTTCAGGTCGGCTTCTTCCAATCTGCCGATCATAAGTAACGGAAAATCCGAAGTGCCATTTGAGATATTTTCCAAAGTCAAAGGTACGAGGTTAATGCAGTTTTTAGCAGAATAACAGGTTAATTCCATTAGTAATCTGTTGTAAAACGGATCGTTGCTTTTAATTGTGGGCGAACATAAAAGATTTACATACTGACTTTTAATGTAGGGCGCTATATAGGTTCCTTTTCCTTCATACTTAATCAGGAGTCCCTCTTCAATTAATTGGTTAATTACTTCCCTTATTCTTTGTCTCCCCACTCCGATTTTTTCTTCCAGCGCTCTCTCTGATTCAATTTTTACCAGCCGGTCTGCCTGCATCTGCTTAAATTCTAAACGAAGATTGTCAATAATCCATTTGTTTTCCTGATTCATTTTGCCTCCATAATCACGTAAATTTTTATAACCATTCTGTTATACACCTGTCACTGGATTACCTGTTGTTTTTCGACCATTTTCTCTGTGCAATATGCACATATCATTTCGTCCCTTTGTTATGTGCATATTGCACATTTTGAATCTTTGGTTTAACCCATTTAATGTATTTATTATCTTGTTTTTTGCTTTTTATTCCCTCCTTTATATGCTTTTTGTATATTTTTATAGCTTCAATTTGAATTATTTTATCCAAATTCACCACATACTAGCACAGCATTTCGTATATGTCAAGCATATAAAAAAATTTTTTTAATAACACAATCATTTTTAGCAATTTACACATACTTACATAGATCCTCAGAAATTATTAATCCAATAATGTAATGAAGTATTAATAGCCACATATAATAAATTAAGTACATTTTTTGAGGACATCTATGAACATATATGTTGTACAATCGGGGGATACCATCAGTTCCATTGCGGCAAATTTCGGCATATCTGATATGAAGTTAATTCAGGACAACGACTTAGAAGATTTAGAAAATCTGGTTGTAGGGCAAGCTCTGGTGATAGCTAAACCCGAACAGACATATGTTATAAAAGATGGAGATACCTTAAACGGTATTGCTGATGCTCACGGTGTTACACCAATCCAGCTTCTGAGGAATAACCCCTATCTTGCAGGCAGAGAATTCCTATATCCCGGAGATATATTGATTATCAGCTATGGAATCAAAAAAGGAAAAATGACAATTAACGGATTTACCTATCCATTTATAGGCAGAGAAACACTAATAAGAACTTTACCCTATCTGACTTCTCTCACCGTATTTGATTACAGGATAACCGAAGAGGGAGGCCTTATTGATCTTGATGACCAGGAAATTGTTACATTAGCAAAAAAATATGGAGTGGCACCGGTCATGATGGTATCTACGCTGACTAACTTAGGGTTAGACAATGCAGATATAACTTATAACGTCATATCCAATCCGTCTATGCAGGATAATCTGATTAGTAATATACTGAATACTTTAAAAACAAAAGGTTATTATGCCGTTAATGTATCCCTCCAGAATATTGATCCGGAATACAAACCACTTGTAGAAAATTTTATTGCAAACATTACAAATCGCCTGAATGGTGCAGGGTATCCGGTTGTCGTTACATTAACTCCGCAAACCTTTACTGGTTTTTATCAGGATATAGATTATACAACGATTGGTGAAATATCAAACCATATTTTATTATTATCTTATGAATGGGGATTTTCTTATGGACCTCCTACCTCGGTAACATCAATAGGAACTGTAAGAGAAATGATGAATTACTCCGTAACGCAGGTTGTTCCGGAAAAATTAAGTTTTGGAATTCCAATTATAGGTTATGATTGGCAGCTGCCCTATATTCCCGGCGTCTCAAGGGCAAACTCCATCAGTACCAATGGGGCAGTCCGCTTAGCCAGTGAGGTTGGTGCAACTATTCAGTATGATGAAGTGATCCAGGCTCCTTACTTTTATTATCTGGATTTTGGAAATAAAATCCCGACGGATCATGTAGTTTGGTTTAAAGATGCCAGAAGAGTAAATGTCTTATTGGATCTGGTGCCTGAATATGGAGTTCAGGGCGTTGCAATCTGGAATATAATGCAGTATTGCTCCCAATTATGGTTATTAATTAACAGTCAATATGACATAGAAACAGATAATCAGGCAGGGGAAACTTTACAAAGTTATAATAATTCCTTCCCTCTCTCACCATCATGCCAATAAAACGTCAACTAAAAAATACAGTATATTTCAAACTTAATACTAATTCCGCATAATTAGTATTAAAATCCGTAAGAAACATACTGTAATTTTAGGGGAGTACGTGTTGTACATACTTATTGTAGGACATAGGTAATATATAATAAAGTGCTTTTAGCACTTTACATATATGCTATTTGCATAATATTAATTCAGATTTTGATAAAATAACTACAAATCGGTATTATCTGCTTCCTCCATAATAACAGATTCCAATAGCACCCGGGCCGGAATGAGCACCTATACTTGGGCTGATCGTATTAATTATTATATGATTGGTATGAAGTTTTTCTTTTATCAGTTCCGCTACATATTCAGCATCTTCCAGCGCGTCACCGTGAACAACACAAATTGCACTCTCTTCGTCTTTATAACTTCCAATCTGATTTTCCATATTATTTACTATGGTAGCCAGAGACTTTTTACGGCCTCTTACTGTTCCTGCAGGAACTAAAGCCCCCTCCTTATTAACAACAAGAATAGGCTTAACATTAATCATACTTCCAACAATTGCGGTCATTTTAGATACTCTGCCGCCTCTTTGTAGATGAAATAAATCATCTACCGTAAACTGTACACAGAAATTAAGCTTATGTGTCTCTATCCATTCAGCAATTTCATCAATGCCTTTACCGGCTTCTTTTAACTGAACCGCTTTCATTATTACAAGCCCTTCACCCATTGAAGCATTCATAGAATCCAAAACAATTATTTTAGCTCCCGGATTCTCTTCACAGATTTCGGCTGCACCGGTTGCCACATTACTATGCCCCCCGCTTAAAGCAGAAGAAAAACTTATATGCAAAACATCAAGCCCCTGATCAACATAGTTCTTAAAAGTTTCTCTTATTACAGCCGGATTACTTGCCATCGTTGTCGGCATAAATCCTGTCCTCATCTTATCATAGAATTCCTTTGGTGTAAGATTTATCTCATCTCCATATGTTATTCCGTCAATATCATAATAATGGGGTATAATTCCTATATTTTTCTCTTTAATAAATTCCGGTAATAAATCGCAGTTAGAGTCTGCGGTAATGACAAAATCTTTCATTATATCCCTGTCTCCTTTAAATTTTTTAAGAAGTTAAACTTATACTTAGTAATTACATTGTATCTTTATTACCGAAGTACTATTAATCCGATAAAATAAGTTTATCCGGCTGAAGAAGCAGGATGCCAATATTTTTACTAAGAATTATGTAAACAACTACTTCCTTATTTTACTTGATTTATCACCATTATGCAACTAAATTTTGGTAGTTATTCATTGTTTATTTATTTATATTTTATATTTTTTTTATTTTTTTCCCATAATCTTTATATTTTTCAGCAAGTAACCCTATTTATCCTGTTTTCATATAATACAGTATAACTTAATTAGGAGGAATATATGGGAGAACTATTAAGAATTGACCACGTAAGTTATAACTACCATAGCTTAGAGGGTGAAACACCTGCCCTGGCAGATGTATCACTTCATGTAAATGACGGTGAGTTCCTCGCAATTGTAGGACCCAGTGGATGTGGTAAATCAACTCTTTTATCACTGATTGCAGGGCTGATAAACCCTGACACCGGTGGTATTTATATAAATGACAAAGATATTAAGTCATCGGGCAAAAATATTGGTTACATGTTGCAGAAAGATCATCTGTTGGAGTGGCGCTCCACTTTACGTAATCTGACTTTGGGATTAGAGATACAGCATAAATTAACGGAAAACAGTTACGTTTTAATCAATGATATGCTTACTACCTATGGCCTGGTGACCTTTAAAGATGCAAAACCCTCGGAACTATCAGGTGGAATGAGACAGCGAGCTGCTTTAATTCGAACTTTATTATTAGAACCGGATATTTTACTTCTAGATGAACCATTTTCGGCTCTGGACTATCAAACACGAATCGAGGTTTCCGATGATATATGGGGCATTATCCGTAAAGAAAAGAAAACTGCTATTTTAATCACCCACGATATATCGGAACCTATCTATACTAAAATATTCATAAAAACTTTATTCTACAATATTCACCATTTTTTATCAATTGCATATAATAATAAAAAAATATAAAGGAGAGTGTAGTATATCATGTTAAATGGTAATAATAAGCTTCATCAGAATGAATGCCCTTCTTGCAGGGATCCCTGGGGGCCTCCTTTCTGGGGACCGGGACCGGGCCGGCCACCGTGGGGACCTGGGCCCGGCAGACCTCCGTGGGGACCTGGCAAACCCCCTTACGGTCCCGGCAGACCTCCTTACGGACCGGGCAGACCTCCTTACGGTCCCGGCAGACCTCCTTATGGTCCTTGGGGCCCCAGACCTTATTAAGAATAAAAATTATAGCTATTATGTATTAACAGCTTTATATGCTTCCGATTCATTCGATTCATAAATTAAGAATTGGCCATTCTTTCTTATTCATTAATCATAGTTCAAATATTATCTGTGCGCGTACAGTTCATATAGATATAAGCAGTTATTTATCCGGAGCTTATTAATAAATCAGGGAATTAATCATCTTCATCTTAATTCCCTGATTTTTGTTCTTCTTCTGTTAACACCTCATATAATTTTGCCCGAATCGAATCAGGCTGTTTCATAAGTTCGGCAAATAAAAGTTCCGCAATAGCCGGACCTTTTATTTCATTTATGTAATCTATTGCTTCCTCTGCATTGTTTATTATTATCCTCAACCTTATCTCCTCCCGTCGCAGGTGATTGAAACCTTAAGGGTCGTTCTTATTGTAGAAGTATTATCTTGCTAATATGTATGCACAACTGCCTGTACTTATTGCAGTTACAGGTGATAAACCGAATACAACTGGCTTAGTGTATATTGGTTTTTATATACGATAGGTCTTTTTACCTTTACCGGCTGATATATTTTTATAGGGAGGTGGATTTAATGAATATAGCAATCTACAGCAGGCAATCAAAATTTTCCGAAAAAGGAGAGTCAATAGACAATCAGATACAATTTTGTATGGATTACGCTAAGATGCACCTGTCTCATATCACGGATAAATACTTTTTTATCTATGAAGATGAAGGGTTTTCCGCTGCAAATACATTCCGCCCGAAATTTCAAAAACTGATAAATGATATAAAAAGCGGAAAAATAAATGTACTTATGTGCTATCGTCTGGATCGTATCAACAGAAATGTCTCCGATTTTTCTAAAACGCTGGATTTGTTAGAACAATACGATGTTTCTTTTGTGTCTGCTACGGAAAATTTTGATACATCTACACCAATGGGTAAAGCTATGATTTATATTGCTTCCGTATTTGCCCAGTTAGAGAGAGAAACTACAGCTGAAAGGGTTCGGGACAATATGCTTGCGCTCTCTCATACCGGAAGATGGCTTGGCGGAGTAACGCCCTATGGTTACAGATCGGAAGCAATTCTTTTTATAGATGAGAATTATAAGGAACGGCAGCTATATAAATTAATTCCAGAGAAAACAGAATTAATAACAGTAAAACTTCTTTTTTATAAATATATGGAATTAAAAAGTTTATCGCAAGTGGAACAGTATTGTCTTATAAATCACATAAAAACTCAAAATAACAATGATTTTACCAAAAGTTCACTATCACTGATCTTGCAAAATCCCACCTACTGCATTGCAGATCAAAATACCTATGATTATTTTAGCATACTCGGATGTATACTGGCTAATGCTGCTTCCGAATTTGACGGCAAACAAGGAATTTTATGTTATAACCGTACCAAACATCAAGCCGGTAAAAAGAAGAAAAAGCGCCCTCCAAATGAATGGGTGGTGGCTATCGGCAAACATGAGGGTATCATTAGCGGAAAAGATTACACCTTTGTCCAGAATTTAATAAAGCAAAATAAAATGAAAGGCAATCCCCGTGCAGATACTTCCAGCGTTGCCCTGTTTTCGGGTAAAATCATCTGTCAACACTGTGGTTCTAAGTTAAGAGTTAAAAATATACATAGAATCAATAATAACATCAGTTTTAGTTATGCCTGTGAAATGAAAGTTTTATCGAAAAGCACCCGATGTTCCATACCCAATATTCCCGGTAAACAATTTGATAACCAAATGCTGGAACTTGTTAAAACTTTACTTAAAGCAAATATTCTTACTAATGATTACATCCCCTATCTTAAAAAAAAGGAATCTCTCATTCTGGGAGAAAAACAGGAGAAAAACACTCGTCTAAATGCACTTCACCAGGAAGAGCATTTAATCAAAACATCAATACAAAATATTATTTCTCAAATCGGACAACGGGAGAGTTCTTTTACAGAAAAATATCTGCTTCCTAAATTAGAAGAATTGGATAACGATTTATCCCGGATTCAAGAGGAAATCAAAATCTTAACCGATGACGAAAGTATCAACGGTACCCAGTCTAATACAATACTCACCTTATATCAAAATCTCACTCATTTGAATTTACTTATCGATAATGCAGATATGGATCTGAAACGCTATCTTTTTAATACCCTGATCGATGAAGTTAAATGGAATGGTAATACAGCCTATGTAACTTTAAAGACGAACACGGTATAAATTAGTATTTACGTAGAGATAGCTGAAGCAGTATCCATGGCTGACCGAATCATTGTTCTTACAAGCCGTCCCGGAACCGTAAAAAAAGTGATTGAGGTTCATTTAACTGTTGATGAGAAAACTCCCTTTCATGCCAGAAGTGCTCCCGAATTTAAGGATTACTTCAATCTAATATGGAAGGAGTTAAGCCAGAATGAAATTAAATAAAAAAAAATTACTTAATTCAACTCAGCTTTCTCCTACCCATAAAGCGTATCTCTTAAATTATATAAAAAAAATGCGTAATGTTCGTATTTATCAGATCGTCATTATTGTTAGTTTTTTATTATTATGGGAGGTTACTACCCGTTTGGGAATAGTGGATTCCTTTATTTTCAGCAGTCCTTCCAGAGTTATTCGCTGTTTTCTTGAAATGGCAGCTGACGGAAGTATCTTTTACCATATTGGCGTGACTTTAATTGAAACATTTATAAGCTTTTCACTGGTTATTATAATAGGTATTTTAACTGCAATTGTTTTATGGTGGAATGATAGTCTGGCTAAAGTTTTAGAACCTTATTTAGTCGTTTTAAACAGCCTGCCTAAATCGGCACTTGCACCGGTATTTATCGTATGGCTGGGAAATAATATGAAAACTATTATTGTAGCTGCCGTTTCGGTAGGTATTGACCTATAAGTACAAAAATCTAAGATTTAATGATTTTAAATTGAATCTCCAGGTCATATTTCTTCGATAATAAGATTGAAAGAATATTAATCAGTTTTTCAATATCCATAGATATATACCTCTTCTATCTATCCTTTTTATATAGTATATCATGATAAACAAACATCATAGAACCGAACCGCAGTAATATTAAAAACAGATAAAACGCCGGGATCTATACTGTTATCTATAGTATTTTAATTATTATAAATGCAGCCCAGTCTTTTTATTTTTTAACAAAAGTGTATACTTTTTCCTTTTATGAAAATACTTATTAGTAATTGCGAAACTCCACTATTGTATCTATATACCAGGCAAATAATACTATCTCAGAGGCGATGACTATCCTTATCCCCTGAGGTTTAAAACAAGTATTAATTATATGGTATATTTAAAAACTACATAGTTTCGCAATTACCCATTTTGCAACTACTTAACTTTGAAAGGAGAATGATTTATGGATAATTACAAGGACAATAAAGGTACACCAAGAAAACATACCGGTTCAAATAATAAAACATTCCGTGAAAATAACCTTTATTCAAAATTTGATGAAGATGATGTTTCTTACAATTATGATCCCAGCAGTAAAGTTAATGAAATAGAGTATTCCGAGGAAACAGATGAATAATCTGTTTTCTTTTTCGTATTTTAATACCATTTATCATATATTTAATTAAGGATTTTATGGTATTATGAGGTGAAAGAAATTGACCAGATGCGCTGTCTATATTAGAGTTTCTACTGAAGAACAAGCCATACACGGATATTCACTGGAAGCTCAGAAAGCTGCTTTAACGGAATATGCCAAAGCACACAGTCTGGATATTGTGGATTATTACATAGACGAGGGTTTATCGGCAAGGAAAAAGATGGCAAAACGCAAAGAATTTCAGCGTATGTTATCCGATGTAATCGGAAATCGAATTGATTTAATTTTAATAACTAAATTAGACCGTTGGTTTCGTAATATATCGGATTATTATAAGGTACAGGAAATTTTAGAAACATATCATGTAAACTGGAAAACTATATATGAAAACTATGATACTACTTCTGCCAATGGAAGGCTTCACATCAATATAATGTTATCCGTTGCCCAGGATGAAGCAGATCGCACCAGCGAGAGAATTAAAGTTGTCTTTCAAAATAAGAAAAACAAAGGGGAGGTTACCAACGGTTCCCACCCTTTAGGTTTTAAAATAGAAAATAAGCGGCTGATACCGGATGACAAAGCGATTGATATTGTAAGGGAGATTTTTAATTATTATGAACTGCATCAGTCTATTTATGAAACGACACAGATGGTTAGGGATAAATATAAATTGACCTTCTGTAATACTACCATATCCAGAATATTAAAAAATAAAATATATACGGAATACAGAGATGATACTATCACAGCACCCCTTATTGACCTTAAGCAATTTAATCAGGTTCAAACCATTCTTCCAATACCCAAGAGACGAAGAAATAAGGAGCGGGTCTATCTATTTGGCGGATTACTAATCTGCAGGGAATGCGGCAGAAAATTAACAGGAAATCATAGTACGGTAACATATAAAAACTCTATAAAGGAATATTACATATACCGTTGCAAGAGATATTCTGAGCAGCGATCCTGTTCTCATAAAAAAAGCCTAAATGAAACTAAACTTGAGAATTACCTGATAAACCAAATTAATCAAATTCTTACCGGATATCAATTTACTGCAGATATTAATGAAACGAAAAAGTATACCACTACAAATGAAATCAATAAATTGCAGCTCAAATTGGAGAAATTAAAAGAATTGTATATGGAAAACCTCATAGATATAAAAACCTATAAGGAGGACCATGCTTTAATTAATACTCAGTTGAAGAACCTACATAAGGTAGAAAAAAGAAATGGAACCGAGGAATTTAACAGTTTATTAAATACTGATTTTGATTATATTTATAGTTTATTATCCCGTACTGAAAAGAGAATTCTATGGAGATCATTAATTGCTACTATCCAAGTGGACGGTAATAATCAGTTTGTAGTCAACTATAAATGAATGTTAGCTTTCAGAAAATCTCCCTAAAAATTATATATATTGCATTTAGATTTTATGAATTATTGTACTTATGTAACTTCACCGGTAGCTGTTTTTGGTAGTATCATATCTTTATATACCGATTTTATTAATGTTGAGGAGGATAAAATAAAACTAATCCGTACTCTCGGTGGCGGTAAGCGGGATATTCTGTTTAAGGTTATTATCCCCAGTAATATACCCTCCGTCATCAGTGTAATGAAAGTCGATATTGGCTTGTCCCTGGTAGGTGTTATTATCGGAGAATTCTTAGCTGCCAAAGCCGGGCTTGGATATCTCATTATTTATGGAAGTCAGGTATTTAAACTCGACTGGGTAATTATGTCAATCGTATTGTTATGCATATTAGCAACCGGTTTGTATCAATTATTAGCTTACTTTGAGAGAAAATATAAATAAATTTAATGGGGTGCTGCAGAATAAATATCTTTTTGTACTTGGGTCCTGGATATAGAGTTCTCTTGGATTTTCCAAGGAAATAGATAATAATTTTACAGCATCCCTTGCTTGAAGAAAACTTAATTCTTCTGCTGTAACGGAGGTTCTATAATACATTATTTCATTCATCGAATTGTCTCCTAATATCAGTTTTCATACTTATTTGGGGCGGAGTCCAAATATCTCTCCATATATTTTACGGATTCCCTTAAGGCTTCTATTGTTTTGGTCTCTATTACACATCTGCAGTCATATTCTTCAGCTATCTTTAATCTCTCTTTCAGGTTAATAAAAATCCCGCTAGTAGAT
Organism: Anaerocolumna sp. MB42-C2; assembly: GCF_030913705.1. Classification (GTDB taxonomy): domain Bacteria; phylum Bacillota; class Clostridia; order Lachnospirales; family Lachnospiraceae; genus Anaerocolumna. The sequence goes on along the minus strand of NZ_CP133190.1, from coordinate 6,029,148 downwards.
ATCTTTTGCATCTTTTGGCAATATAGTAACATGCTTTAAATATTGCAGGCTATTCTCCGCTTCCAGCTCGTTGTATTCAAATTTCATATTATTTGCCACTTCTTTTGCTATCGTATCAAACATATCACACATGATAAAAACTGATCCCCAGATATCATTAACATCTCCCGATGAGTATGTATGAATGAAGGTATCCCATTTTTCTTTCTCCAGATAGTGTTTCATATATTTACCTAACTTACCGATACTAACACGATATGATGTTTCATAACCTATCTTCCATCCAAGTAACCGGACTAATTGTGGACGTATTACTTTATTTATCATATCCATTACATATGGAATTTCCTCTCTCCATAACCCTTTTGCAACATTATTAAGGCACCACCAGAACTCATTACAAGTATCCAAAAACTGCTTTTCTGAGGGTTTCTTCACACAAAAATCCTCATCCGTTGCTTCCGGTATCTGAGGTAAGCAATTGTCTTTATCAAGTAAGATCTTACTTAGTCGGTCATTATGTAGATTTTTTAGCGTCTGGCTTAGCGTACATATCGTTAAATCCAAACGGTTTCCGTCCGTAAATTGCATCAGCCATGCATAAGAATTCTCTACGTCACTCGGATAATAAGAATTATCTTCGGGATATTGCATATACAAGCGCTCCCCAAATCGGTCAATCCATAGTTTATCTTCCCTGAATGACTTTGTTTCATGTACAACATATTGTATGTCATAATCCTGAAAGATGTCTCTTATTGCATTAGGATTTGTTCTTGAACCATTCATAATGACGGCTCTGATTCGCTCATCTTCCTTAGCAGTATTTAATATTAAATCAATCATTTCTTTTTCCGAACGCATACTAACCCTCCACCCGCATTAACTTTTTCTTATATCAGGTCTTTAACTGACTTGTCAGCTCAATATCGCTGTTTTCTATTTTTCTGATAAGACAAAATAACTCAACTTCCATACTTTTGGTACTTAAATCTAATGGTTCTTCAACCAGTGCAACTCGAAGCGGTTTTCCGAGTTTTCCTGTTGGGTAATTTGGACTTGCAATTAAAGAAATTGCACCAGTTCTATGGATCGGTTCGCTTTCAAGCCAATCTATAGAATGAAAATCTATTTGCTCATCCGTATCGCTTTCGTATTCGATGCTCAAAAATCCCTTACCTTTGGGACAAACCTCCATCAAACGTTTTTCCGTATCGGCTTTCATTTTTTGGAGTTCTTTCTCCGAACGTTGTCCTTTGATTTTAGGATTTTCAAAATTTTTCATCGTTTCTGCAAAAATATCACAGATGCTTACACCGTTTATATAAATCCAGTGTTCTTCACCTGTTTCCTTGATTTTAAACTGGATTTTATCGTCATAGGCTTTGCCGATCTCTAAAGTGATTGGTTGTTCAATTAATTCCTGTCTTGATGAATCACGATTTTTAAATAATATATTAGGATTATCGCCAAAGTTAGGCATTTTATTAAACTTGCCCTTGAACAGAACCGTACATATAAAGCAATTTTCAAGATTCACTTTACCGATACTTTTCGGTTTCCAACCTTTTTGGAAGAATTGCGAAAATATAAATGTGTTATCACTGACAGAGAGCAATGCTCTTGTAGAGCCGATTTCCTCTACTTCGTAGCAGACATCGTTAATAACTATCTCTTTGATATTATTTGAGACTACTTTAAAATCCCTTGAAATGCCTTCTCGTTTTCGTGTACGATTTGTAATAACTCTTTCATAATCGTTGTTATATAATGTGTCCTGTTCACTTTCGTACTCAATTTGCTTCTCATTGTATTCAAGAAGTAATAACTGCAAATGTCCTCCACATAAATAAATTCCAATTACTTCACAGATTTTATGGTCCGTAATGATTTCTTTGCCAATTAGCCTTATTTCCTTTATAGAGTTATAGCTTTTATATAACTGATTCAGTGTCATCTATTTTCCTCCGTCGTCATAGAAATAGATTTATTGATGTTTTCGATTTTAGTATAATCAAGAATCAATTCATAGAATATCATCTAACCGTTATACAAATTGTCTGTACTACACATTCTGATTTGTGACTGTATTACTACAAAATCGTTTGAAATTTCAACAGTGTATGCTTAGCCTAGAATTCTTTTACAAATAACTTATTACCAATATGCACTATTTCTAAAGTAATATTTCTTAATTCCTCAACTGATTTTTCTATTGTCTTGTCTGAAATAGAATCAAAAAGAATTTGCATTAACCGGTCATAGCAATCATCGGGTTTATTCTTAAATTCTCTGATATAATGCTCCGTTCTTTTTCTGAGACAGTTCACTCACTAAGGCATTTTTAACATCTATTACATTCATTTTTATTCCTCCAATATTAGCTTTCCGATTCGTTAAATATTAGTGTTTTCATTGTAACTCCTAACTTAGAATCATCCGAGCATTTTTTCGAAACATACTGCCTCTGGCATCTCTACATACTTTCCATAATTTTTTACCACTCTATATCCGTGATGCTGATAAAAGGACACCGCCTTTTCATTGCACTTTCTTGTTTCCAAGACAATTCTGCTGTATCCAAATTTCTTCGCCTGTTCCTCTAGATGAGCAAGGATTTTGCCACCTACACCAGAAGACTTTTTTCTGGCATACATCCGCTTAATTTCAGCGGTATCATCTGATAATTCACGGAATGCTCCGCATCCGACGGCTATATCACTCTCCCTGGCCATCACAAATATTGACCTTGGATTTTTGATATCAGCATTGTCAAAACTATCTCTACCGCTGTTTCCTGTGATATGTTCCAATTCCGCTGACAGTTCATTCATTAATCTAATGGCATCTGAAGAATTTATATTTTCTATCCCTATCGTTATATCCATTATACACCTCAAGCAATTCAAACTTCATGCATATTTTGTGAAGCTTTTCACCAAAACGTGGCCATTTAATTCCACTTGTTTTCGTCATTACATGTTTTAGGGTAAGTACAGTAAAATAATTATCGATGTCATTAAACTAGTATTATCCTTTACATATTCATGATTTTCGGTTGTAATCTCATAACAGAAAGTTATGGTTTTCTTGCAAGTTGTAAATCAATGGTATCATATATTGTGATCTGACCGCCTAAATTATCAATAGCTTCTTCTATTTCCGAGAAGAATTTATTTCTTATATTTTCCTCAATCGCGATATGGTCGGAATATGTACCTAGAAGTGATATGTACTCTTTTGCCGTAAAAGTTCTTGTCCTATGATATAAATTATAGCTTATGTCAATGAAACCATATTTCAGCGCAATATCTGCACGCTTTTTAGCATCATCTATACTGTATTCGTTAGCGGCAAGAGAACCGGGCATATATTTAGAATAAATTCTTTGAAATGCTTCATGAATTTCTTCTCTGCCTTTATCCTTGTATGGGTGATTAGCGAAACGAGCAAAGACACCACCACTTTTCAGCATTTTATAAACCTTTGTGTATCCGATATCTTCTGGTATCCAGTGAAACGCAGATGCAGAGTAGATTAAATTACATAAATTATTGTCACATATAAAATCTTCAAATTTTGTTGTTACAACTGAAAAATTTGGAAACTGATTGAATTTGTGACGACATAATTCAGCTAAATTCTCACCATATTCCACGGCGGTTAACGTACACCCAGTCTCTAAAATCGGTAGAGTTGCTTGTCCACCTCCAATACCAATTTCGACGACATTACTGGATTTATTAATTGGATTATATTTAAAAATATCTTCATACAACTCCGAAACATATCCTGGTCGCATTTTTTCATATTTTTCGGCTTCTGTATTAAATGTCCACTCCAACCCTTTAATTATTGGCATTAATTCACCTTCCTCCCAATATACATTGCCAGCACTTCAATTTCTGATTCCTAATCCAATGATAACTTTGTTCAACAAAACTCCTTAATATACCATGTTGGAACGGGATTTTTCATATCATCAAACCAATGCAGTATATCTGTATTCATCTTTAAAATAGAAGGTAATTCATCCGGAGCAAAATATTTAGCCCACACTATAGAAGTTATGGCGCTTGTTGAAAGGTAATGCATTAGTAGTTTCCAAAACTTTTCTGGTACTTCATTGTTGAAATAACCATTAATCTGCCCTGATGCAAATTCAGTGCACTCAATACCGATACGATTGAACTCATACCATGGGTCTCCATAATTATCAAAATCAACGGTATGCCAATCAATTATTGATAAGTGACCAGATGCAGTTTGTATCATGTTGCCCATATGGTAATCTCCATGATGACGGCACTGTGGACGGTTATCTAGTAATTCTCTATTTCTTTCAAGATAATCCAAAATAATTATATCTCCGGGAAAGCGAACACCTTCTGAGTGAAATGCTTCTATGCGAGGATTTATTACAGAGTAGTATCGCTCAGACCAGTCAGGAACATCATCTCTTGTCTGAACTGTATGTATCTTTCTAAGAATTTCACCTGATTCTAAACCCATGTGATATTGTTCCTTAGGTGATAGGGTAGGTAAAATAGTTTCTACTTCAATTCCCTCAACCCACCTCAATAACGTATACACAGATTTCCCATTGTCACATATACCAAAATCAACAGGAGATGGCATCGGCACATTTCGTGCATACATTTCTTTCATCGCTTCATACTCAGTCTTTTTCAATAAATACTCTGATGAATCAGCAATCCGAAGTAAAAGATGCTTACCCTCTATTGTTTCAATATAATATTTTTTTTCACCTGACATGCCTTTCATAATCGGTTCAATCTTAGCAAACGTGTCATATATCGGAATATCTTTCATTGCTCCCATTCCTCTCATTTTTTTTCGTCCAACTATATGTATCATTACTCAAAACCAGGGAGTGTATATTTCCTCTGGCTTTAATTCAGGAAATGTCCTATGAACATATGGAATAAAATCATCTCCCGTTTGCTTTAAAGTCTTTCATTACCGCCTCCGTAATCTATCTCAACTTATACATTTTCAATAATTTTATTCAACAACTCCATCTTACCACATACCGAATAAACACATAACAAGTTGACAAACGGTCCGATTGTTTTATCAAAATAATGATATAGATAAATTCAAATCACCTCCAAGGTTTAAATGAAATTTTAAGCTTTCCGTATAATTATCTGGCCATAGCTACATAGCGAATTATGCTATTTTTCGCTATTATCAGCCTCTGCTTGCCTTGTCAGGATTCATACTCTCCTCTCAATATCCTTGTATTGTCCCAAATATTTTTTCTAAAACGCATTATTTATAACCGATGTACAAGGACGATGTTTTTGGTTCAATTGAAACACCATTCCATTTATTTCCCATACCAATATCAGACGGCGTTATATTCTGATAATGTCCATTCATCCCATTTATCTGAATATTCATATTATCATCAATTACTACAATGATATGTAATGCCTCCTGATAGAGAATCAAGTTCTTTAAAGTGGGATATTGTTTATGTATTTCATCACTATAATTAAAGGTTTCTTTTATTCCCTGCCAGATATATGACATTGAATTCAAGGTATAATAATGAATCCCATTAATAATCTTCACATCATCCCCATGGTCATGACCATTCATACATAGCAGCACTTTCTTCCCGTTTCGATTTCTTTCTTCAAGAAGTCTTCTAATTTCTGTACGATTAGAAATTCCACGATTCATAAAATCATTAGAAAGACTTTGATGAGTTAATATCACATAATAATACTGTTCTTTTATCAACTCATTTTTCAACCATTCTATTTCCTCCTGTGGAATATAAGGATAATCACCATTTGTCCGTTCATAATTTCGTTTACAATATGGCTCACATCCATCGAGAGTTTTGATGTAGTTTGCATCAAGAACAATGAATTTAATGTTTCCATAGACAAAAGAATAGAAACTATTTTTCATCTCAAAGAATTTTAGTACAGTATCTATTAAATAAGCATCCGAATTATGATTCCCTACAGTAAAGAAGCATGGGATTCCAACTTCTTTCAATTCTGAAATCAGATGTTTATTCTCATCGGTCGGATGACATAAGTCTCCCAGCTCAATTATAAAATCCAAGTTTTCTTCTTTCACCGCATTTATAAACTCATGTATTCGTCTGTCTCCGTCCTGTATAACGTCGTAGTGTAAATCCGTAAATACTGCAAATTTCATAGGTAGACCACCTCGTATACTCATTTTATTTGATGGCATCCGTATTGTTTTCGAATATCAAAAAACAGCTGTATTAAACTTGGATAATATGGTATGAATTCGCCTCGTTCTATCATCAAAAATATTTCTTCTTTTGAAGCCCACTTAACATTTTGAACTTCTTCATACTGCAAGGATAGCTTAGAGATATCAACCTCTTTTTCCAACAAATAAACATCATCAAATCCATTGCTAAAATTTATAGTTATGTGAGGCCTAATATCTTTAAAATCCTGCCTTAATCCAATTTCTTCAAGCAATTCTCTTTCAGCAGCAGACTGACTTGTATCACCCTTTGTAGCACTTCCGCCGACAGTGACATCCCACATATTTGGCCATCCTTCTTTAAATGGTTGTCTTTGTTGAATCAGCATTTTGTTATCCGAATTGAAAATACATACATGGATGACTAAATGGTAATTTCCTATTTCAAAAGGTTCCCCACGAACCATAGTTTTGTTCGCTTTGATTCTATTAATATCATATACATCCCAGAGTTCCATATTTACCCCCAAATAAACCTTAGTTTTTGCATATAATCGGATGAAAGACTAAAACAATAAATATTTCACTTAATTATAAAGTCCATCAGTTTACTGTGCTTTATACTGACAACGTCATCATTTCTTGAAGTATTAATCATAAATTATCCTCAAACCTTCCTTATCCCTTTTCCATTTTACACCATCATTCCAGTATTTTCTACCACTATTTTCTAGTTCAAGCATAGGAGATGAGATATAAGGTTTTCACTGCAACTATTTTTAGAATGTATCTGCTATATTGAAACATTTTTATCCATCTTATTATTAATAGCGTAATAAACGTATTCCATATAACAAAAAGCCTACCAACCAAATGCAAATAGTTGATAGGTCTTATTATTTTACTGCTTTTCTAATTTCCTGATATTCTAAATTGCATTTGTATTGGGATTATGCTCTTTTAATACTAATTCTCTTTCTTATCCTTTTTTCTGCAATAAATAAAAGCTCCAATATACAATACATATAATGTATTCACAATTAAATAGGAAATAATGCTTCCGTTATTCCAATTAGGATTTAATAGATATAAGTTAAAAAATAGATTTCCAGAAAAATGCCATAAGGAGGCTGGTACTATATTACCCTTTCCTAACTTAGTTATAATATAATATCCGTAACTTTCTGCAATACAACCGCATGTAAATACTACAATTGGTACCTCCATTGTACCAGAAAGAAAAAAGTGATAATGCCAGGCAGACCATATTGAACCTATAATTAGTGGTGTGAGTTTTTTCCCAAATTTTTTTTCTATTTTATCTTGTAAATAACCTCTCCATCCTAATTCTTCTGCAACCAATGCCCATGTTACTATTATTATTTTTTTTAAACTTAGTAATATAATAAATTGATTATGATATGGAGTAACGTATGTTAACAATTTACCAACAGTTAGCATGGCTACAGGTATAAGAAAACCCATGATACAAAGCTTTATATTAAAACCATTCTTATACTTATCAAGTATAAAACATCTAGTACCATTTATACCATATTTTTGTAGAATTGTAATGATAGCTGCTATTGAAGGTGATGCACCTTCTATTCCATATAAAATGAATCTTACGCAACCTTGACTAAATGCTGGTATATATTGCATAAGGCATATACAGATAAGTGGTATAGTAAAGGCATATACGATAAAGAACAAAACCTCTTTATCTGGCTTTTTTGTTTGCATGATCTCATGCCTAATAAGCCATTCGTTATATTCTTCATAACTTTTGCCATAAACAGAATTAATAAAGCCATTCTCATCAGCAGGAAATTCCTGTAACATATCATATATATCTTTTCCATCGTTTTTAGATAAGTTAGTCAATTTATATTGCATAAAAACTCCCCTATACCTGATTTTCTCTTCCTATGAGAATATTAAGTTAATGAACATTCCATCGTAACCATTTGTTCCATTAACCCATGACGTTTATAAAAGCGTATCCCACTATCATTTGCAGGAAAAACAGATAGCCTTAAATACCCCATTCCATGTTCCTTCGCCCACTTTTTTGAGCCATCTAATAGCTGTGTTCGATTATTTATGATTTCTAGCAAATACTCGTCCGTTCTGTTTCCAATTTGATAATGTTCAGTTTGATATTGTACACTATCTGCATCTAGTTCAATAAACAACTTGTTTATATCAACAATATCAGATTTTATTGCAGTTCTAATTATCACAAAAATTCCCCTCAATTCTATTTAATGAAATGAATAGGTACAATCAGGTTGTCCTATCTCATATTTACATTCAATAATTTCTGCCGGCTTTATTTCTTCAGCATAAGTTAGTGTTCTTATAACCATTCCATGACATACAATGATAACCTTATTGTAATCTGCATATTTATCAGCGACTTTTCTTACCCGTTCTCTTAATTGCTGAAGACATTCCCATCTGGGTGTTTCTCCCTCAGGATAAACTCCTCGATGCTTATTAAAACCTTCAGTTAGTTGTAAACATTCTGAGAATTCTTTATATTGAAAGGTTAAGTCCGGCATCCATTCATGTAAATCCATTTCCACCTTTATATCGATTCCTGTTTTCTTAGAAATAATTGCAGCCGTTTGCAAAGCTCTGGTATAAGGTGATGAAATAATAATGTCTGCCCCCATTAATCTTTCATCCTTTGCCGTACGTTCTGCCTGTTCTATGATAAAATAGCATTTATATCTATCATTCAAATCATAAAGAATCTGCATGGTCTTATCAGGATATGACAATTCACCTATATAATCACCCAAGAAAATAAATGTACCGATGTTTCGTGAATATGCGTATTCCAGGCAACTCTCCAATGCAACATAATTACCATGAATATCAGATAAGACAGCTATATCCATATTATTTACTCCTGTTCTAGTGGTATCATTAAAACTCATTTATTTTATGAAAGACTACCTGCTTATCTGTGGCTATCCCGGTATAGACATTAATTCCTTTCTTAATGAGCGTTGATTTTTAATCATTCTCCGATACTTATAGCAGTATACTTTACTCCTTTAACCTCTATCTCATCTCCTATAAACTTATCTAAAAAGCTTTTTTGATCTTCAGGCATGTCTCCAGTAATAGATTTCTGAACACTTATAACCATTATATTAATGTACTTATTGTTCAAACATTTAAGAGCATTTTCAAAGAAATGATAAGATTTTTCATTCCTTAGTTCTTTCCAAAACCTAAACAGCTTTCCATTGTTCCTAATAATTGTTCAAATCCGGGTATATCTTCTTTCGGAAGCTTAATAATATTGAATTCTATTTTTTCTGGTTCACTGATCATTAATCTTTGCATCCAAAGAGTTTTGACATATTTCCCTTGTTAATGAGCATTTAAAGAGCCATTAAACGTCTCAATTCCAGCATCTGTTATTCCTACCACTTGTCCATTATTGTTATCAGGAAAATTCCATCCAATTTATTTTTTTATCTCCATACTAATTCCTACATTTTTACTTAAATTTTAACATTCTATCTATCATTTAACAATACCAATTATCCTCAAAAATTTGTATTCAATTACTATAACAAAAACGCTGCGTAAATTTGTATACGCAACGTCTCTCTTGTTTTATTGCTATAAAATTTCAATTAACTTTTCCACTTCAACAAGCGGTTTTCCATCATTACCAAAAAGCACATAATCCACGTATCCAGTTGGATTTGGCATACCAGCATCGTACCAATATGAAACCACTAAATATTTCATATTGAAAATATAAACACGGAGGGAGATTTAAAACAAATAACAACAAACAAAACAGAACTTGAAGGTCAGGAAATTCCATACCGGCTTTCAGAATTTCAAAGAGCTTTTCCCTCGAGGCGGATGTGAAAGAATTAATGCAAAAATCTAACGATATGCAGTAATAATGATGTGTCCAAAGCTAACTCATATAATAATATTTTTATAAGGGTCTTTACAATTTTGGTCAGTCATAATAGCATATAATATATACTAATCAAATTGGTCAGGAGGTTTTTTATGAATGAAGGTTTTTTCAGATTGCCTGCAGACAAACAACGAAAAATAATTAATATGGGATTTCAAGTTTTTTCCCAGAGTTTATACAAGAAGGCTCCTGTAGCAGAAATAGCCCTGGGAGCTGGCATTTCCAAAGCCCTTCTCTTTTACCATTTCAAAAACAAAAAAGAACTCTACTTATTTTTGTGGAATAAATCAATTGAGTTAACAAGAAATGCAATGAAGGAACAGAATATCTTAGGAACTAACAACTATTTTGAAATGCTAAGACGCTCTCTTATAGGAAAATGTAATTTGCTGAGAGAATATCCCTATGTAAGTGAATTCTCATTACGAGCCTACTACGAAGAAAATATAGAGGTAAAAAAAGAAATTCATGATAGTTTTCAGCAAATCAATCTGGAAAGTGAGAAAAAAGCGTTTGAAATCATAGATATTACAATGTTACGAGATGATATTGATATACATCAAATGTATCAAGAAATGGTATGGGCTTCTGATGGGTATTTGCATATGGCACTTATGCAGGGCAATATCAATGTAGATAAACTGAAATCAGATTTCGAACAATTAATTCTTATGTGGGAAAAAGTGTATCAAAAATAGCATGGGAGGAAATCATGAGTACAGAACATAAACAAATTAAATCTAATAATGGCTATGTCCACTACTGGATTACCAGAAATTGTAATCCAAATGCAAAATGCATCCTATTTACACATGGACTAACTGCAAATCATAACATGTTTGAAAAACAGGTCGAATATTTTGAAGCATCCTATACAGTAATTACATGGGATGTACCGTTACATGGTTTGTCAAGACCTTATAAAAATTTTTCTTATGAGAATACAGCAATGGAATTAAAGGCTATTTTAAATGAAGAGAATGTCAAGAAAGTTATTCTGGTCGGTATGTCAATGGGTGGCTATCCAAGTCAGGAATTTGCATATAGATTTCCGGAAAATGTTGATAGGATAATAATGCTTGATACCACTCCGTTTGGACTTAAGTATTATTCTAAATCAGATTTATGGTGGCTGAAACAAGTATCACCGCTTGGAAAATGTTTTACTGACCATATGCTTCGAGAAACTATGGCAAAATCCGTTTCGAAAACAAACTATGCTTATAATAAAATAATAGAAATGCTAAAGCCTTTATCAAAAGCAGAGATTCTTGAGCAAATGGATATTGCATACGGTAAGTTTGCTAAGGAAAATAAAGATGTACAATTTGATTGTCCGGTATTACTTTTACTTGGTGATAGTGATACTACTGGAAAAGTAAAACAATATAACAAAGCTTGGGCCAAGGCAACTGGCTATCCTCTGCACATCATTAAACATGCAGCGCATTTTTCCAATGGAGATAATCCAGAACAAGTTAATCTAGAGATAGAACATTTTATACAAGGGAAGGGTTCATATGATTTTTAAGGAAACTGGACATAACGCTTTTCCAACTATGATTTTTCTCCATGGCGGTGGTCTGTCGGACTGGTCATTAAAACCTATCGTTGATGAATTTAAAAATAATTTTCACGTAATCACACCTATCATTGATGGACATGGAGAAGCCGCCACCGAAACATTTACTAATATTACCGATTCTGCTGAAAAATTAATTCATTACATTGATACGCAATGTAACGGAAGGGTCTTCGCAATTGCAGGGTTATCTATCGGTGCCCAAATCGTAACGGAAGTAATTTTTCAAAGAGATGACATTACACAATATGCGATTATCGAAAGTGCCTTAGTTTATCCAATCAAAGGTATTACAAACATCACAGTTCCTACCTATCAGATGTTCTATGGATTAGTTAAGCAAAGGTGGTTTTCAAAATTGCAAGCAAAATCTCTCTGTGTCCCTTCTAATATGTTTGAAATATATTACCAAGATAGTATGAAAATGTCGAAACAATCGCTGATAAATATGACCTTGAGTAATGGATCATATGATTTGAAAGAACCAATTTCAAATACAAAAACTAAAGTGCTCATTATCGTGGGTGAAAAGGAAATATCTGTCATGAAGAAATCAGCTCAAAAAATCCATAAAAATATCCCTGGAAGCGAATTATATACTGCTCCTGGTATGAAGCACGGTGAAATAAGCTTAAAATACCCTCAAAAATATATAGAATTACTTAAGAATTTATTCAAATTATGAGTTCGGGATATCTCTTCAGATTTATACTTAAGCGACTGATTTTCGTCAGCTGCTTTTTTCTATCACATAATTAAAAGCTTCAACAGTAAAACACTCCATCATCTCTTCAAACCGATTTTCCATTGGTTCTCCCCATATATTCAAAAGCAGAAAAGAGCTAGTACGCTTAATTTTCCTGGGATTTTTCTGTGTTGAATTGATAGAAGCGTTGCGTGGTCAGGTCTGAAACAGACAAAAAACAGACCTGAGACGGGGCGGTTAAGATGAAGCGTTTTGTGGTTCACTGCCCTACTCTAGGTCTGAATTTTTTATTATTCTACGGTGTTTCCTCATTATTTTCTATTATATCAACGAGGATAAATGGGGTTGCCTTTTGGATAAGACGGGGTGCCCGGTGACATAGTAGAATATATCAGACAATACAACATTATAATGGAAAAATTATTCTTTTGCATTACAATAACGGTTTTAACAAATAAATTTATTGATTTCTAGATTTAAGTATTGATAGTAATATTTTTACTGTTTTAGGTGGGTTTCTCCCCATTGCTTCATAAATTCCAAAACAGGTATAAAACTGTTGCCTAAATCGGTCAACGAATATTCTACTTTTGGCGGGACTTCCTTGTAGTCATATCGAGAAATAAATCCATCTGCTTCTAATTCCCGTAATTGTTTTGTTAAAGATGATTCCGTAATGTCACCGATATGACGACGCAATTCACCAAACCGATTTATATTTTGTAAAGCTATATAATATAGGATTTCTATTTTCCATTTGCCTCCAACTATTTTCTGAATAGTTGAAATAGTAGTGCAACGTTGGTTAGATAATTTACTTTTTCTCATTTTGGTTTCTCCAATCTATGACCATTATACATTACATACTTAAAATAATCAATGTACTACAAATAAGTTCAGTACTATTATTTTTATTGTACGCCAAATATAATATGTATGAAAGGAGTTGACTTTATGCATTTTACAGGCACAATCTGGAGACCGCCCTATGAATTGAATTCCGCTCTATTACAGGTGGCGGCTGGCTGTACACACCATAATTGTAAGTTTTGTTCTCTTTATAAGGATTTACCTTTCAAATTCAGGTTATCACCAATGAGTGAGGTAGAAGAAGATTTACAAGAACTTAGCGCATACCATTCATGTGCAAAACGGGTATTCTTGACAGGGGCTAACCCGTTTGCTCTTAGCGTTGACAAATTAATAGAGATAGCTCAAAAGGTACATCAATATTTGCCTAAAGTTAAAAGTATTGGCTGTTTTTCAAGAGTAACAGACATTACTACAAAGACACTTGAACAACTTAAAGAACTACGCCAATTGGGTTATGATGGTATTATAATCGGAACCGAAACAGGCGATGATGATACGCTTCGCTTTATGCGTAAGGGGTATCAAGCACTAGATATTGTTGAACAGTTAAACAGGCTTGATGAAGCTCAAATAGCGTACCATATTTCCTATCTAAATGGTCTTGTAGGTTCTGGAAATAGCCAAAATTCTGCTTTGAACACTGCAAAAATTTATAATAAAATCCATCCTGTTAGTATAAGTATAGTTGCATTGACAATATTCCCCGAATCAGATTTGTTCACCGAAATAAGAAACGGTACTTTTACCGAAACAGGTGAATTGGAGAAATTACAGGAACAAAAAACCTTGATTGAGCATTTGACAATTCTAACGACCGTGTATGCAAACACAATTTCTAATACAGCCCCATTGGTTGGAAAATTGCCGCAGGATAAAGAGAAAATGATAAAGCATTTGCAATATGCGATTGACAATATTGATGAAGCGGAGCTTAAGCGGTATCGAAAGAACATCCGACACCTGTAAGCTCCCGGAAAGGAGCTAATAATGCATTTTACAGGAAGAACTTGGCGTCCCCCGTATGAAGCATATTCTGTTATCATACAAGCAACTTCCGGCTGTACCTATAACAAATGTAGATTTTGTAGCCTATATCACGGAGAATGCTTCCGTATGTCGCCTATTAGTGAATTTGAGGAAGATTTGGCTGAAATAAAAAGCTATCAGCCTAATGCCCGGCGTATCTTCTGGACTGGAGCAAATCCATTCGCAATGAACTATGAGAACCTTAAATTAAGAGCTTTAACAACTAGGGACTATCTGATTAAATGTCAAAACATAGCTATGTTTGCAAGTATTAGAGATATAAAATCAAAATCTGTTCATCAACTTAGAAAATTACGGGCAATGGGTATAAACGGATTGAGTATCGGAACCGAAAGTGGAGATAATGGAACGCTTGCTTTAGTAAATAAAGGCTATACAGCCGAGGATGTTGTTGAGCAGTGCAACAAACTGGACGAAGCTGGAATTGAATATTCATTTGTTTATATGACTGGTCTTGCAGGAAAAGGAAATGGCAAGCGAAACGCTATTAACAGTGCTAAGATTTTTAATCAGCTAAATCCTTATTTTTTAAGCATTGATTCTTTGACGCTATTCCCTAATACAGAACTGTATTCTTGGTCCATAAGCAATAAGTTTACTCCCGCAACAGAGCATGAACGAATAGAAGAATTGATTACTCTTTTGGAAAACCTACAAATTCGTACCCATTTACAAGCGGACACGAAATCAAACTATAAGCCTTTGTCGGGAACTCTTCCATATGATAAGGCAAACATTATTGAAGAGTTACGTTATGTCTTAAAAACAGCAAGCGAACAGGATATGGTTACCTATCGAAACAGTTTAAACATCTTATAGTAATTATAACGTCACCTACGGAAATAAAAACCGTTGCTTTGGTGGTGAGTTTTTTGGTTAAAATACAACAACTATTCGGCGGTTTTGAAATAAAATCAAAACTGCTGATTTTTGAATACATTTCATTTATCCTCTAACGGGGCCATCCTCATTGCAGTTATTCACAATTATTTTCGAGAAAACTCATTACATTCATCATTTCTTTCTTCATTTTTGCGTCATTTCTTCTTCTCTTTTCATCCTCTTTTTCTATTCATTCTATTGTTTCTTTAAAGCGAGAAAAGACAAAAAACAGACCTGAGACGGGGCGGTTTTGATGAACCGATTTGTGGTTCATTGCCCTACTCTAGGTCTGCTTTCTAAGATGCTTTCGCGATTTTTACGATATTTTCTATTTCATTTTCTACTGCCTGCGAGGATAAACGGGGTTACCGCAAGGATAATACGAGGTGCCCCGGGACAATAGTCGAGTTAATAACAGACAATGATTCCGCCATCACCGGCATACATAGTACTTACTCCGGCTGTATCTACAATAAAACTATCCCTGAAAGGTACTCGTTTTAATATCTCCTCTTTAACAAATACTGCCCTGTCGTAATTGTTACAATGTGAAATTGCTAAGGTTCTTTCCTCCGGTTTCTGTGCATCCTGCTCTATCAGGTTGGCCAATAAAACCAGAGCTTTTTGTATTCCTCTTGCCTGATCTAATTTACAGATGGTTCCCTCGGGAGTAGCACCCATAACAGGTTTAATATTTAATACTCCGGTCAATAAAGCTTTGATTCCGGTTAAACGTCCGCTTTTACGAAGGGTGTCCAGATTTTCCAGTACAAACTTTGTACTTAATTTATCTCTAAATGCTTTCACCAGACTGATTACTTCATCAAAAGGTTTTCCGGCTTCTGCATACTCCTGTATTTTTTTTGCAATTAAAGTCTGTCCTATAGATGCCGAACAGGAATTAAATACTTCTATGTTTTTATGGGGATGCTCTTCTAAGTATAATTTTCTGCCGAGAACCGCACTGTTATGCGACCCACTTAAGTTAGCAGATAAAGTTACTACATAGATATCTTCTTCTCCGCCATAGAACTTCATATAGGCTTCGGGGGATGGACAGGAAGATTTTGGACTATTAGGACTTTCTGCAACAATTCTCAAAAATTCCTTCTGATTAAAGGTATCATCATCTATAATTGATTTGTCATCTACCTGCAATGTAAGCGGTACCAATTGAATATGTCCATCCTGTTTCATATTATCTGTTAAATCTGTGCAGCTATCTACTATGATTTTATAAGCCATTCATTCATCCTCCTAAGAACTTCATACCTTTAATTTATAACAAATTACATTTATTGGTAATCGCAACCATGTAATTTTATTTATTTTACTATGATATATAGTTTTTATTACTATCAATCATAGCATACTATATTACATTTTTAAAGTCCTTTTCTTAAAGACTTTATAAATATTTTATAAATAAAATTCAGAAATACCACTAAATCATAAGGTCACTTCTCCAATAACATAAAAAGCTGATAAAAATACAGTATTCCAGTGTATTTTTATCAGCTTCTAAAATTTTTTTATAAATCAGTTTAAATTTATCTTAAAATATAGTAGTAAATAAACTGCAGTTTGTTAAATCAGATTTGATTCTTATTTGGCTAATGTCAGCATAATTTCATTGCTTCTGCTGATGAATTTGGTCATAGCTTCCGGTTCAAGAGGCTTATGACTTAACATAGCAAGATCATATAGTTGTTCACAAATCATAGGTACATGCTCTGCTTCCTGATTTTCAAATACATATTTAACCAGTTTATTATTGGCATTTAATACTAGAGTTTCATTCGTGCCGAACATGCTGGGATCCATTCCGTACATATTGTACATCTTCATCATATCCTGCATTCTGCGGCTTTCCTCGGATAGAGTTATCATGGAGGATACTTTATCATTCTTTAATTTCATAACTTTTACTTCAAGTTTTTCTTTGTTTAAAGCTTTGCGGAAAATTTCTGTCAGTTTTTCATTTTCAGTTTTTAATGCATCTTCTTCAATGGCTTCTTCTTTAAAACTGTCTGTAATATCAGCATCAATTCTCTGGAAACGGTATGATTTCTCCTGCTGCTCTAACTGGGTAATAAACGGCTGATCTATGTTATGGGTACATATCAATGCATCAATGCCTTCTTCTTTAAACATATTAATATATTGGCTTTGCTGCTGCTCGTTGGTTACATAATAGATAATGTTCTTTTCTTCTTTTTCGTCTTTATTATCCTTGGTTTCTTTATCAGTTGTTGCTTCTGCTGCTTCAACTTTATCAGCTTCCGTATCCGTTTTTCCTTTGCTTGCCTTCACATAATCCGGTAATGTAGTATATTTGCCCTCCAGATTTTTAAAGATAATGAAATCTTTCATCTTATCACGGAATTTATCATCTTTTAAGCAGCCGAATTTAATAAATGGACTGATATCATCCCAGAATTTTTCATAATTTTCTTTGTCCACTTTATACATACCGGAAAGTTTATCAGCAACTTTTTTCGTAATGTAATCGGATATCTTCTTAACAAATCCATCATTCTGAAGTGCACTTCTGGATACATTTAACGGAAGATCCGGACAATCGATAGTACCTTTTAACAGCATTAAGAATTCCGGAATAACTTCCTTTATATTATCAGCAATAAATACCTGGTTACTATATAACTTAATTGTTCCCTCAAGGGTATCATATTCCGTATTTAGCTTCGGAAAATATAAAATACCTTTTAAATTAAAAGGATAATCCATGTTCAGATGGATCCAGAACAGCGGTTCCTTATAGTCAAGGAAAACATTGCGGTAAAATTCTTTATATTCTTCATCCGTGCAATCATTAGGATGTTTTGTCCAAAGCGGTGTCGTGTTATTGATAGGTTCCGGTTTTTTAGGACCTTTCTTCTCACCCTCTTTAGCCTCGGAGTCCTCGTCCTTTTTTTCCTCCTGCTCGGATACATTGCCGTTCTCATCTACGGAAGCATCTATTACATTCTCTTCTTCTGCAGTTTCATCTGCTTCATCGACCGCTTCTGTTTCTTCCGGTGCATTGGCATTTTTAAAGTAGATTTCTACAGGCATAAAAGAACAGTACTTCTGAATTACTTCCTTAGCACGGTATTCGTTGGCAAATTCATAACTGTCTTCATTTAAGAATAAGGTTATCTCCGTACCTCTGATCTCACGGTCTCCCTCTTCCATGGCAAATTCCGTTCCGCCCTCTGATTCCCAATGAACGCTGGCTGCACCCTCCTGCCAGGATAAAGTATCTATGGTAACTTTATCTGCAACCATAAATGCAGAATAAAAACCTAAACCAAAATGACCGATGATCTGTTCTTCATTTGCCTTATCCTTATATTTATTTAAAAAGTCAGTTGCGCCGGAGAAAGCGATCTGATTAATATATTCTTTTACTTCATCGGCGGTCATACCAATACCGTTATCTATGAATTTTAAAGTCTTTTCTTCCGGATTCACAATTACATCAATCCTATATTTATTATCTTCCGGGAGTGTTACTTCACCCATAAGTTCAAGCTTTTTTAACTTTGTAATCGCATCACTGCCATTTGATATTATTTCTCTGAAAAAAATGTCATGATCGGAATACAACCATTTTTTAATTATGGGAAATATATTTTCCGAATTAATTGATAAGCTACCATGTTCATTCATCATAAAATCGCTCCTTTATATTATTTTTATTATTTTTAATTTTGATAAAAATAATATTAATACTACTGCACAATTTTGTCAAGAAAAAATTAGCACTCATTTCAAACGAGTGCTAACAAGATAAATTTCTCTTAAAGATATTCATAGGATGTTCCACTTACCAATTCCAAGTTCTGTACAAAAGGAGATGTGCATCTATAGCAACAGCTCCTCTAATAAACAATTAAAACAAAAGCTAGTTAATAAGTACTTTACTTGCTTCATATTTTAAATCATTATTATGATTATAAAATTTTATGTTAATTGCAATAGCATTATCGGGTGCCTTTAAATTCTGTACATATTTATCTATTATATCAGAATCTACTTTACCCAAATATTGAACATCCCTAGTATATAATCTTCCTATATAAGTCTGATTTTTACTATTTATAGAAAAATTATCTACTATGCCGTCATTCCTTATTTTAAAATTTGGCTTTTGATAGTAAGCAACAGATGCAATAGAAATAAAAATAAATAAACTAAAAATGGCTAACATTATTAATCTCTTTTTGTTGAAAAATTGTAACATAAATAACCTCCTTATTATATGAAATATAACAACTATTCCCTCATTTCATATATTTTACTTATATTACGAATAAATGTCAATCATTATAAAATCCACCAATTTTAGATTATTTATATTTACCCTCAAGTTCTTCCAGTATCTGCTTATATCGATCCTGTATCCCCTGATCTTTTGCTTCTTGTTCAAAAACTTCTGATTTTTGGTTTATATCTTCTATAATGTCCGCTGACAGATTTTTACTTCCATATACATAAACAACGGAATCTTCTTTATCAATATGCCTGTTCAAAAGATGTGTATAGCTTACAGCATTGCTGATTACATCTAATTTACTTTCTTCCTCTCCGTTTTTTACCCGGTTCAGTGCATCTTCCAGGTCACTGATATAGAGTCTTCCCAAATCATGTTCTACAAGCATTCCATGGGTTACAAGATTATTTCCGATTGCTCCTAAGTGGCTCTGCATTTCTTTAAATAAGAATTTTTCTTCTTTGCCATGATGATGTTTATCAGCAAAATTGCGAATAAAGTCTATCATTTTGCTAAAATCCTCATAATCTATTTCCTGCCCTTTCATTACTAAAAAGCAAGCTTTTCTTACTACTTTTAACATACGTTTAATGTATTTATGTTCTTCCACCATTAGCTCTATGCTGTTCATTACTAACTCCTGTCTGCCGCTTAAACCCGGCATATTCATATTATTTATCCGGTTCTATTAACTTTACAACCTACTTATTATATTGATTATTTCGTTATTTTACCGGTGGTTTCATCCTGTTTTATATATGTGGCACCTGCCCCAGTAACAAACCCTTTTAGAAATTCATCTCTCAGTAAATAATATGTCTTAATATCGCCACCAACCTCATTCCAGTAATCTTCATGTACACATACATTCCGCTTCCAGATAACTTCTTTTTCATCCTGTGATATCACCAGATTAACATGATCGCAGGGCATTCCGTCTAAAAGTATATCATTCAGATTCTTATATATTTCGGCCGCATCTTTATTATGATAGGCTGCGGATATCTCTTCACCCATATTCCAAACTAATACCTGTAATTTATCCATAGAATCCGGATCATTTTTAAGTAAAAACGTTACGGCATAAGCCAGCCGGTATTCTACTAAGCTTACTCTCTCCAAAAGCCATCCATGGATATTGGATGAATCAATCATATCTTCCAGCGGTTTCTTCTCTAAAGTACCGTAGTTATTCGCTAATTGATTTCTTAAGTCCATTTCCGAAAACTGATTCTCTGCTAAATTTATGACCCTTTCAACTAAATGATCCTGCATCTTTATCTTATTATACAACCAATAATGTATTGGTCCCAGTACTGCACTCATATTTTACACCCATCACATATCGCAGGCTGGCCTGCGATACTTCCACAAGATAAAAATGTGAAAAAATTCACTTGTGGTTTCCTTTCTTTAATCAAATTTACTTTCACTTCTCCCATAACAGTAATATAACCGGCAAAATGTTTTGCATTCTGCCGGTCAGATCACGATTATTATCAATATTTTATAAGATTAGTATCTTACCAAAGATATGAATTATTCAAAAAATATACAAATACATAAAATTTTTTGTTGTATTTGTTACTCTTCCTCGGCAGCAATTTCATAGTGTTTTAAAAACAGTCTTAAATCATCATCCCAGGTATGCTCGAGAGTTTTATCCATATTAAAACTTTTCATAGAAGTACCGGTAATTAAATATAAACTTCCCTTATCAAACCGGATGTTTAAAAATAATCCGTTTATATCACTGATTGGTATAGCAATTCCTGATCTTTTAAGTACCTTTTCCGTATTGGCAGGTGATAATAATAAGATAATTTTAATGGACAATGGTAATTTATTTCCTTTGATTAATGAATAGGCAATAGGTTTAATTTCACTCCAGGTAGCATATTGTCTTCCTTCTATTAACTCTAATTCGTCTGCAGAATAATACTCGGTATTTAGTCGTCCGGATAGATGGAATTGATTAAACGTTACAATCTGCATTTCCGATAACAAAAAATTATCGAATACATTTTGAATCAATAAACTGTTCATAAATGCTTTTATATCAATTATTTTTAAAGAAATCATGTATATTTCCTCCTATATTACAAACACTAAAATAGCATGTTTTAATAAACATGTAAAGTAATAAAAGGACTTCAGTAAGAAGGATAAGATTGGAGGGCAAATTATGTATTTTGATCACAATAAACGAAGTTATTATCGATTTCCCAGTAAAAACAGTGTAACAGATTTTGATACACAGATGCCTTACTATTTTCCGGAGAAAAATTCCGTGGTATCAGATGACCTGTCCGGAAGCTCCCAGGATCCAAACTACTATAATTACGATGATGTCCACGATTACTCTCATGGAATGACCTTATAAACCCAGCTTTGAAGCCTTTGAAAGTTAAGTGAACGTAAACGGGGGTGAAGTGTTTTTCATCCCCGTACATTTTAATTAAATATAGGAAGCAGGCTGATAAAATATAACAGTAAGATATGAGCTGGGTAAAAAATATAAAATATATATTTATTTCCCTGGTGACCTCTTTTTCCGTTATAAAACAAGATGAACAGCATAGATAACGCCGCAAATACCTGTAATCCTAATCCAAAAGATACGTTAACTAATAAAACTGCAAGAGTAAGCAGAAATTTATTAAAGCGGAATACATAAAATGCAACAATCAATAAAACACCCATAAATTCGTAGTCCGTGGCAAGTACAGTTGCTAAAACACACCCCAATACTACCACGAGACAATCCAATCCTTTACGTATAAATACATTTTTAGCAAATTTTAAATCAATTATACTCATGAAACAAATAACTGCTAATCCAATGAACAACGTAAAGAATATATTCTGTTGAAGTATATATCCATAATGCAGTGATTTGTTCGAAAATGCCAAATCAAAAGGAATTTCGGAAATTAGTGCAAAAAGCCCTAATCTTAATAAATATCTCTTCACGTTGCTGGTATGTATAAAACCCTCCACTAATAGAAAACAAAATATGGGGAAAGCCAGTCTTCCGATACTTCTGCATATTAAATATGCAATTGTATCTGAGGGAATTAATATAGCTGCCGTATGATCGATAAACATTGTTATTATGGCAATCATTTTCAATACATAACCATTCATATTTTACACCCCATACATATCGCAGGCTGCCTGCGATATTGCCACCATTAAAAATGAGTGAAAGAATCCCATGTGGCATCCCTCTTTTTTATATTTTCTTTCACTCTTTCAAACAAATTGCCGCGCAAGTGGCATCTCAAATAATTGGGGAAGAAGTTTGGAATGAGCACCCTCCGTGCTCATTTCGGAGTTCTTTTAGTGTGAAGATGCTTTTTCTTCACACTTACACCCCTTATTTACTGATTAAAACAACTGCCGTTCTGGCAGGTATTTCATAGATTCTTTGATTGATTAATAGCTGCTCCTCCATGATATTATTTTCCGTATTTGAATTATAGAGCACATACCACTGTTTGCCGGCAGGCAGTTTTGGGAGATCAAAACCGTGGTTTTCCCAATGCATATTAAATCCCAGATAAAAAATCCGGTCATTTTCATTCCTGTTTATTTTAACATAATTACCGGCCAGCATAACACCCACTACTCTGCTGTAATGGCTATAATCCGGATACCAGGCTTTGATTCCGTGAAAGGATATATCCGGTAATCCGCAGGCTATGTAATCCATATTGCGGAGCTGCTCTTCCATATGCAAAATCGGATGTTCCGTTCGAAGTTTAATTAATTGTTTCACAAATTGAAATAAACTTTTATTTTGCTCTAATAAATCCCAGTCCAGCCAGGAAATTTCATTATCCTGACAATACGCATTATTATTCCCCTCCTGAGAATTGCCAAATTCATCTCCGGCTAATAAAAGTGGAGTTCCCTGGCTTAAAAATAGTAATAGTAAAGCATTACGTATTTGCTTCTTTCTTAAGTACCGTACTTTCTTGGATTGTGTTTTACCCTCTGTTCCGCAATTCCAGCTGTAATTATAATCTGCTCCATCTTGATTATTCTCACCGTTTTTCTCATTGTGTTTCACATCATAAGAGTAGAGATCCATTAAAGTGAATCCATCATGATTTGTTATATAATTGATGACTCCGCACTTATCCGGATTTTTTTTCATTCGGTTTGCCACGGCGGGGGTTTGTTCTTCATCTCCTCGTAAGAAACGTTTTGTATCTACGGAAAATCCCGAATTATATTCAGCAAGATTCTTAAAATCAGGTACCATATCTTTCGGATAAATCCTGTCTACATCCCACCCCTCAGCCAGCAGTTTCACCTTGCCAAGAATTGGATCCGTACCTATGAGAATTCCCGGTACCGTTTCCGAAGAAACCTTAAAACCATCTAAATGGTACTCCAAATACCAAAATCTCAGGCAGTCCTGGATGAAACCGGGATTTAATCCTTTTACGAAATTCATCTCCATAATTACTTCTATCCCATTTTTATGAAGGGTATCAATCATATATTTTAATTCATCCGCCTGGTGTGATGGTTCTGCACAATAGGAAGCTTTGGGAGCAAAATAATAATTTTCATTGCTGTATCCCCAATAATTCATTTTATGATTACCGTTGAATCCATTTTGTCCGATTATTTCATTATATTCATAGATTGGCATCAATTGAAGGCAATTGACTCCCAGTTCTTTTAGATGTGGTATTTTCTCAACAACTCCAAGAAATGTTCCACCATTCGTAACCCCGGATGACGGGTGTCTGGTAAACCCCCGCACATGTAATTTATAAATAATCAATTTAGAATAAGGAATATGAAGCGGCCACTCTCCCTGCCAGGAAAAGCCGGTTTGATAAATACCTCCCCGTAGCAGTTTCGTTTCCTCTGCACTTAAAACTTTCCCATATAATTCTCTTCCATAGATTTGTTTGACATAAGGATCTATAAATTCCTTATTCCTAACCTGATATGTATAGGTTATCCCATTTATATCAAGATTTTTAATTAGTACAGAGAATACATTGCCGGTTCTGTTTTGATTCGTAAGTACTACAGATTCTCTAAGTGAGCCGGTATCTTTATCATATAGGTTTAAACAACAGGTATCACTGCCATATACAGATACGGCAAAATTAATTCCATTGTTTAATACGGTTACACCAGGGAGCAGGGGATTGCCTTTCTCTAATATAAAACCTGACTTACTTTTTTTTGCCATATCTATCCTCCCGATTAAAAAATTACTTAACTTTTATCTCCGGTTATATAAGACTCTTTACAGATGCATTCGTTTATTTAACTCTTCCCTGATATTATCACCCTCAAACAAAATAACGGCTGCCAGTGATAACACACTAATTGATATAGAAATAACGGACGGATATTTTACATGAAGAAGGTTTAACAGAAGAAATAATATGGGAATTATGCCAAATATGCTATCCAATACAATGTATATTATAAAATCCCTGACACCTAACCGCATAATTTTTGCTGTGATATACATTACAATCATAGCAACAACACAGACAATTGGAATTACATAATCCAAAGACCAGCCTCTCCACCCTGTCTTCCAATCCCACAAAACAGCCAATACCGATATAACACCAACCTGCCAGATAACACTTTTAGGTATATTATGTCTTTTGCGTATTACCATAGCCAGGCTGATCCAGATACACAAAATTCCAAATATAATAAACATCGGCCAGTTTACATTCACAGGAAACATGGCATTTACAGCCAAACTGACTACAACGATACTAATAGATATAAACATCATTACCCGTATCATTAAATTATATTGATAGGTTACCGGTATATCGGGAAATAATTCTTCTTCCTCACTTCCCAAACCGGATAATGTATTCTGGCATAATGGGCAATATTTACGGTTGCCCCGAATATGAACCTTACAATGCTCACAATATTGCATGATTCTACCTCCTGTTAAAGATTTGTAGCTATCTTTACATCAATACCTTTTTTTGTAAGAATCTGAAAGAAAGTTTTCTGAATGTCCGTATCGGTAAAAGGTGAGGTAAAGCTGATTACCAGATTATCTCCATAAGAACACATACATATCTGTGGCCTCCTGGCACTGGTAAATACCTCAAACTGCCTGATATAAGGCGCAAACTCAACGGGCATAGTTACTTTACCAATGTTGGAAAGAGCCGCTGTAATACCTCTTTCATTGATACGGTTCGCTAATTTTAAGGTAACGTCCTTAAGTACTAGAGGTACTGCTCTTGTAAATACATTATGTTCCAGCGAAGCTAATCTCTCCATATGGTTTTTCAGATGTTCTTCCGTTAATTCCCTTGTAAAACTTTCATTTACACTTTTTATTACCTCCTGCAAATCGTTATTTCCCTTACCGAAATGATATCCGATATTAATCGTACTGAAAAAATTCCTGGCTGATTCCGATTCAAAATAATTACGCAGATTTACAGGGATTGATAAGACTACCGGGTGTTTTTTACCTCGCTCCGACATATTTTTATAGATAGAATACATAAACAAAGCTGTCAGATATACGGTTAAGGTTGTATTATACTCATGTGCCACATTAAGAACTGACTTAACAGACATGGTTCCCTCTACCAGACACATCCGGTTTTCTTCTCTTCGGATTCCCCTAATGTGATAGGCCCGCTCACTTTTAACCACCAGCGACAGTTTTTTACCGGTATAATGTTTTAAGAAACTGTCATCCATCTTCTGGCTGAGAGAAGCGTCATAATCCATCTTTGGTATTGTATTCTTTAAGGACTCCTTATATTTTCTGGTAAAATACTGATATAATAAACTTTTCATGAACCAAAGTGCTCCTGTACCATCCGAAAGCGCATGAAAAATTTCTAAATTTATACGGTTTTTATAATAGAAGACTCGAAACAGAAGATTTCTTCTGTTCTCATTATAAATTCTTGCACAAACAGGAAGGGATTCTTCTTCTACAACAGGCCGTATATTGCTCATTTCAAAATAGTACCAGAATACCCCTTTTCGTAATACGGATTTATAGAGAGGAAATATTTCTATTGTTTCATCCAAGGCCTCTTGTAATAGAACCGGATCCACCCTTTCAAATAATTCACAGGCGAACCGGAAAACTTTTGTATCCCTTTCATTACTGGTAGGCGGGAAAATCTTCGCCGCATTATCAAGCCTGGTCCATTCAACCTTTTTTCGATGTTTCATTCTTCATACCCATTGCATAACACATCTGTTTGTGTTATAGCCACATAATAAAATGTGAAACAAGTTTCACAATGTCAAAGAATCTACATATGGCAATCCTTTCTTTAAGTATTATTTCACACTAACGCCCATGCTCTTTGGGCACAAATCCTGAAGAATAGTGTCTTTTTCTATTCTTCAAAAGCCTCATATCCGAGTCTTTTGGCCCGCATGTTCTTGGCGAGACCGTTTGTACTATATCTCTTCATTTAAAAATCGGTTTATTATCTCATAACACTTCATAACATAAACAGACTGCCTGGGCAGAGACAGAAAACCATGAAGTGCATCACTTATGCGCTCTATGGTTATAGTATTTCCATATTCTATAAGACGCATACCGTATGCTTCCCCCTCATCCCGCAAGGGATCATACTCCGCTGTTATAATCAGTGTTTGGGGCTGGTTACTTAAATCGTCTGCTAAAAGCGGTGCTACATAAGGATTATAACGATCCTCTTCCTTCGTTACATATAAATCCATATAGTCCTGTATTCGCTTAGAAGTCAGAAGATATCCCGTTCCGTTTTCCAGTACGGATGGAAACGGTGAATTATCACTATGATCATGATAAGTGGCGGGATAGATAAGAATTTGTTTTGACGGCAGAAACTCTCCTCGGTCCCTGGCCATCAGGGATACAACAGCCGCAAGATTTCCACCCGCACTGTCACCTATTAAAACAATCTCTTTCGGCACCTTATGGAATATACTACGATCTGTAAATATCGCCTTAGCCACATAATAACAATCTTCTGCACCAATGGGAAAAGGAAATTCCGGAGCCAGGCTGTAATCCACGGAAACTACCACATAACCTGTTACGTTAGCCATATTTGCGCAAATATAACTGTAGCTGTCAATATTCCCGGTAACCCAGCCTCCGCCATGAAAAAATAATAAAACCTTAAATGCTTTACTTCTATTGGGTTTAAATATCCTTACAGGAATTTCCCTGTCTTCAAACATAATTTTTTTATCTAATAAATTATATAACGGCCTAATATAAGGATGTGCTGCAATAAATAACTTACGTTGAAGCTTATAGTGTTTCTTTAAATCTATAGGATACGTGAGGGCCTTTAAAGCCATTCTCCTGACACGATTCATAAGCCTTGGCATCTCCTTTATAATATAATATTGTCTTCATTTTATAGAAGAAACCATAAAAAGTCAATTACACCAAAATGGTTGATTATAATTGTTGCTAACTATACACTAACCCAGATTATACCATAGTTATGAATACATTTATATTAATATTTTCTTTCTATAAAGAAACTCCGGCAGTTAAAATCCCTATTAAGTCCCAGATTCTCACAAAATACAATAAAACACTTGCAAAATAGTAAATTTACGTTAAAATATAAAATGAATCTTAACACGTTGAACGATCGAGAGGTATAAAAATGATACAAGCAAGTAACGTAACTTTAAGACTTGGCAAAAGAGCTTTATTTGAAGATGTAAATATTAAATTCACGGAAGGTAATTGTTATGGTCTGATTGGTGCAAACGGTGCCGGTAAATCTACTTTTTTAAAGATTCTTTCCGGTCAATTGGAAGCTACCAAAGGGGATATTATTATAACACCCGGACAGCGATTATCTTTCTTACAGCAGGATCATTTTAAGTATGATGAATATGATGTCCTGAATACTGTTATTATGGGTAATCAACGTCTATATGATATTATGAAAGAAAAAGATGCTATCTATGCGAAAGAAGACTTTACGGAAGCTGACGGTATTAAGGCAAGTGAACTGGAGGGTGAATTTGCAACGCTAAACGGTTGGGAAGCAGAATCCGATGCAGCGACTCTTCTAAACGGTCTTGGCATTGAAACTGAACTTCATTACAAACTGATGAGTGAATTAAACGGCAGTGAAAAAGTTAAGGTGTTATTAGCTCAGGCACTGTTCGGTAATCCTGATATTCTGCTTTTAGATGAACCTACAAACCATTTGGACTTGGAAGCGATCCGCTGGTTGGAAGAATTCCTGATTAATTTTGAAAATACAGTTATCGTTGTGTCCCATGACAGATATTTTCTGAATAAGGTATGTACCCATACTGCTGATATTGACTACGCAAAAATCCAGCTTTATGCAGGTAACTATGACTTCTGGTATGAATCCAGTCAGTTAATGGTTAAGCAGATGAAAGAAGCAAATAAGAAAAAAGAAGAAAAAATCAAGGAGTTGCAGGAATTTATCCAAAGATTCAGTGCCAATGCTTCAAAATCCAAACAGGCAACTTCCCGTAAAAAGGCACTTGAAAAAATTGAATTGGATGATATTCGTCCCTCCAGCAGAAAATATCCTTACATTGATTTTAGACCAAACAGAGAAATCGGCAATGAAGTCCTTACTGTTACCAATCTCTCAAAGACTATAGACGGAATTAAAGTTCTGGATAACATATCCTTTACCGTAAGCCGTGATGATAAAATTGCTTTTGTCGGCCCTAACACTCAGGCAACTACGACACTTTTCCGTATCCTTGCAGGTGAATTAGAACCGGATGAGGGGGATTATAAATGGGGAATAACAACAAATCAATCCTATTTTCCGAAAGATAATACCAAGTATTTTGATACCGATGATACCATTGTTGACTGGTTAATGCCAATATCTCCGGAGAAAGACGTAACTTATGTACGTGGTTTCTTAGGCAGAATGCTATTTGCCGGTGAAGAGGGCGTAAAGAAGGTCAGAGTCCTATCCGGTGGTGAGAAAGTTCGTGTAATGTTATCTAAAATGATGATTGTTGGTGCTAATGTACTGCTTATGGATGAACCAACTAACCATTTGGACATGGAATCCATTACAGCACTTAATAACGGTTTAATTAAATTCTCAGGAGTATTATTATTTACTTCACAGGATCACCAGTTTATTCAGACAATTGCAAACCGTATTATGGAACTTACACCTAACGGTTTAATAGATAAAGTAACAACATATGATGAATATTTAGATAACGATGAATTTGCAAGAAAGAGACAGGTAATGCAGATTGACCGCGGAGAAGATGACATCTAATAATTGTTTGCCTGGGCATAAATCGGAGAGACCACCCGGTTATCTTATACAATAATAAAGTGTCTGACTATCCAGACTCCATCGCTGACTGCTATCACCTCAGTTACATCTGTATCTGGCTCGTCATGTGCTTCTTATCCGGTAGGGCATTAATTTTATGTGGAAATTTAGAGTACTTTCCTCATAAATAAAAGCTCTGTCTTTATATCTGGAAATAGTAATCTCCCGATATAAAGACAGAGCTAATTATTTAGGCGGCTGATGCCTGATTTATTCGCTTATCCATTAAATTAAGTTCAAATATCTGCAATATGGCATCTACCACTTTATGGCATAGCTCAACAATGTAAAAACAATCTACTGTTATAACTTTAATTGCTTTCAGATATTCTTCATGCATTTTCTTAATAAATTCCAGAATTTCATCAACTGATTTAAAGATTGAATTATGCTCACGTCCACGAATTGCTTCATCACTTTTAACATAAGACCGGAATGCCAGTTTTAAATCTCTTTCATAGGTACAATGTTCTTTCAGATTTCCTTTAAAAATATCATTATGCGGAAAAGTAAAATAATCAGCTATATAATGTGTAACAACCCCCAGATGCCTTGAATAGTATCCGGTCATTCCCCTATCCATATCATAATAATCCGTAATTTTTAATATTTCCTTTTTCAGAATTTCAAAGGTTTCTTCAATATTATGTTTTCTTGTTAAAAAAGATGGAACGCAATCCGGTAATATACTGCCAATATAAAACGCCTTTTTGTGGTTTACTAATTCTTCAGATTTCATACTTTTTATCAAGTAATTCGCTAATGAGATGTGCGATTTTTTTCTCATAAAGTCCCCCGCTCTTATGGTGAGTAAAAATAAAACCATTCTGTCAGACTAGATGCTATAATTCGACTCGTCACGACACTGCTGATAAATATTCTACTACTTCAATATAAAATTAACAAGATATAATTAATGGTAAAATTGAGCAATGAAAGAAAAAATTACAACTTATAGTCCATATTTCTTAGCAGCCTCAATGAGTTTATTATAAATCAATTTAATCCATTAATAAATAGTTAAAATCTTATAAAATTAAAATAATTTAATGTGAAAATTGCTGTATACAAAATATATTAATAATTATTCTTTTTATAACAGTTATATACTAAAATAAAAATTTTATATAAATAACAATGTCTGGTAGGTTATATATCTAATTATTTATAGAAACCTTTGAAAAATACCCATTTCTGTTGACATTTGATACTTTTTCATGTAAAATTATAACAATTGTATACAAAAGCAAGATAATTTTATTTAGTCAAATGGCACTTATAACAAATAGATTATAATAATAAAAATGTATTCTTATATTACAATAATGTCAATAAGGATTTGATGTTGTCATATCTGGACCTTTTAAAGGCATAAGGAATTAAAATGAATTTATTACTTATACCAACCATTTATGCATATATTTATTTAACAAAATTCTGTTATGAATACACAATCCTACATATTGTGTTAACCCACTATGAGAACTATATTACCGTTATACTTGCCAACCACAAAGAATTAGGAGATGATAATTTGGACTCGAGTGAAGTCACGCAACTGATCATATTAGGTTTTTTATTGCTACTATCTGCATTTTTTTCTTCAGCAGAAACCGCCCTTACCACTGTTAATAAACTTCGGATCCGAAGCCTGGCAGAAGACAATGTAAAGGAGGCTGTAATCGTAAATAAGCTGATTGAAAATCCGTCGAAGATGTTAAGTGCAATATTAATTGGTAATAACATTGCCAATCTGAGTGCCTCTTCAATTGCTACTGCTCTCGCAATTCAATTTTTTAACAGTATCGGTATCGGTATCGTAACCGGTATCCTTACTATATTGATTTTAATTTTCGGAGAAATCACCCCGAAAACCATGGCGACGATTTACGCAGAAAAATTATCACTACGTTATGGACGAGTTATAAATTTTCTGACTCAATTAATGACACCTGTTATTTTTTTAATCAATCGGATTTCATTAGGATTTTTATTACTGTTTCATATTAACCCTCATGCGAAATCTTCTGTTATTACCGAAGACGAACTCCGTACAATTGTGGAGGTAAGTCATGAAGAAGGGGTAATTGAAAGTGAAGAACGCAGAATGATCACCAATGTGGTTGATTTTGGCGATTCCCTTGCGAAAGATGTCATGGTTCCCAGGGTAGATATGGTATTTGCGGAAGCTTCTCTAACCTATGATGAATTAGTCGAACTTTTCGCTGTTGATAAATATACCAGAATGCCTGTCTATAGTGAATCCAGGGATAATGTAATAGGAATCGTAATTATAAAGGATTTATTCTTCTATCAGGGTTCTAAGGAAGAATTCAGTATTAAAGATATCATGAGAGAACCTTATTTTACTTATGAATATAAGAAAACCTCAGAATTATTAATAGAAATGCGTAAAGAATCTATTCCGCTGGCCATTGTTCTTGACGAATACGGTGCTACCGCAGGACTTATAACCTTAGAAGACTTATTGGAAGAAATCGTTGGAGATATTCGTGATGAGTATGACGATGATGAAGAAGATTCCATTCGAAATATCGGTGAGAATGAATATGTTGCCGATGGAAATACAAAATTGGATGAAATTAATGAATTCCTGGGATTAGAGTTAGAATCTGATGATTATGACTCTATAGCCGGTCATATGATTTATCTGTTAGATCATTTACCGGAAGTAGGTGAAAGCGTAACAGATAATAATATTGTTTTTACTGTTGATGCAGTAGAAAAAAACCGTATTGATAAAGTACACATTGTTATATTACCGGAATCCGAGGAAAAAACAGAAGAATAATCATAATTTTATTATTATTAATTTAAGAAATAATATCTATCAAAAATACTGGATTTGTTATTGTTAGAGTTGATAATATTAGGGTTGCTGAAATATTCTTTCAGCAACCCTCTTTTTATTTTTTATAACGATTCTAAGTCCCATGGTATACCTTCTATATAGAAAACTAATGTTCGGATTAAAATCGTAAAATCATTATTCAAAAATCATACTTTGAACCGCGATACCAATTTATGAAGAGAATCCGAATATTGTTCAGACTTATTTGCCTGATTCAGCAATTCACCGGTTTTTTCAGTTGCAGAATCAATACTTTGAGATATATTTCCTGCGCCCTGAGCTCCATCAAAAGTAGCCGCTGCTATTTCATTCATAGATTTGGTCATATGTTGAATAGATGAACTAAGACTGTTTGCCGTATCACGGAAATCAGATATCACTGTTTGCAAATACGCTGCATCCGTATTATAATCATCCGAAGCTTTCAGCATTAACTCATAGTCGTTTCTTACATTACCGGTCAGATAATTAACAAGCTCACCGGAATTCTGATACAAACTGTTGACAGAGCCGGTAACTGATTTAATCATCGTTTGTATTTCATTTACCGTATTTTGAGAATTGTCCGCAAGCTGTCTGATTTCTTCCGCAACTACCGCAAACCCTTTCCCTGCTTCTCCTGCCCGTGCTGCTTCAATCGCGGCATTTAATGCCAATAAATTAGTCTGATTCGTAATCTGTATGATTACATCTGCTAAATCGCTTATCTGTGCTACGGCTTTGGAATCATTTAAAGCCTGGTTTAATTTTTCCTGAGCTCCTCTGATAATAAGATTGCTGTTTTCTACAGCTGCATTAAAATTGTCTTTTAATGTTGCTGCCCTATCACTGATCTCAACGACAGCCCCCGCTGCGTCTTCTGCTTTTTTCGCAATGGAATCAGCAAAATCAGATAATGCCATTGCCTTATTATTCATATCTTCTGATATGGCTGTTGTCTGTTCCATTCCTGCTGCGATTTCCTCCGTAGTAGACGAGATCTCTTCTATCTCACCATTTAAAGCCGCCATGTCATTTTTAACAGAGATGGCTGAGGCTGCAACATTCTCGGATTCCTTTACGACCCCTTGAATAAACTCCTTAACCTGCATGGACATTTCATTCAGTGTTTTAGCTAATAAACCAATCTCATCCTTTGATTTAATATTTATTTCCTGAATGGTTATTCTGCCGTTTTCATCCTTTTCAAAAGCTCTCACAAGGCTGATAATTGGCCTTGATATTAACCTGCTTAGAATCATTCCAATAATACTGATACCAAGTAAAGAGAATAGAATAATTCCTATAATACTAAGGATGTTCTCACGGAATTTATCCTTGAGCTTTAGTTCTTGTTCAGCAACAGTCTGATCGATATCGTCTATATAATTTCCAGTACTGACAATCCAGTTCCAAGGTTCAAAAAGCTTAGAATAAGCACGTTTTGGGCTTAATTGACCTGTTTTTACATTCTCAGGTTTTACCCACATATAATCTGTATAACCGGAATTTTTATTATCCGTAGCACCGCTTATGATTTCTTTAATTAATGCAACACCGTTAGGATCTTTTATGTCAATTCGATTCTTTCCCTCATCCTCCGGTTGAATAGGATGGGCTATCAGATATCCTTTTGTGTCGTCAATCCAAAAATAACCGTCTTCATTATAACGTAAGGATTTAACTGCCTCTTTGGCTGAATCCTTGGCTTCCTCTTCTGACATTGTTCCTTTATTATAAGCATCATAATAATAATTTACAATTGTACCGGCTGTTTCCACTTCATTCTTAATCATTTTGTCATAATCATCCGATAAAGAACTTTTTATAGCTGCAGTTTCCTTTTCATTCATATTTGCTATACTAAGTAAGCTGTATGCCCCAATTAATATAGTAAAAAAAGAAGAAGTGGTAAGTAGTGTTAATAGTATCTTTTGTCTGATTTTTTTCATGTCTGCCTCCAAGTATGTTTTATCTTTAGAAAAGGTGAAATACTATACTTGCTGGCCGGTTGCACAACTAACTCCAAATTCCATATGTGCCCAGATACAGGAATTCTTCAACGTTTCCAACAATTTAATTCATAAAATGAAACATCAACTATTATACTATACCATTTTTATCCTTTCAATCTAGTTATCCAAAAAAATTATCTCACATAAATACCGGCGTTACTGTTCACAGGCAATGTCATTTAATTCCGCCGCCTATATTAAGTTGACTCATAATGCAGCTCGGTAAATTGGTTAACACGTCTTATTCCTTTTAAAACTAAACGTGTTTCGAAATCAAGTTTTTTGAAAAGAGGAATACCATCTCCAATGATAGTCGGTGCTATGGTTATAATCCACTCATCCACTAACCCCTGCTCTATAAAATCATGAAGCAATTCCCCTCCGCCCACAATCCATATATCTTTTCCGTCCGTCTGTTTCAGGTTCTTAACAAATTCCGTAATATTAACATTAATATACTCAACATTTTTATCTTTTCCCTGCTTTGTTTTAGAGAATACATAACATTGCTTATTTTTATACGGAAAATTATCACCCTCATGATCTAGTATCCAATCGTAAGTTCTTCGCCCTAATATAATTGCATCTATAGTATCATAGAATTCAGCGTATCCATTATCTCCGTCTCCCTCGGTCTTAAACAGCCATTCTAAATTATCATCTTTTGCAGCAATGTATCCGTCCAGGCTCATAGCAATATATAGAACAATCTTTCTTGTCATTTAATTTTACCTCCGATATGATATTATTATTTATATAATAATAAGGGAAATTAGGTTAGTCGTCAAAAATTAGCCTAATTTTTACTTATTTAATTCTGCAATATATTCATTTCTTTTTACCGTGAGTTGAACCCAAGCCGGTCTAAAGCCGCTTTTGATTGCATTTCTCATCGATTTTATATTAGACCAGGCACAACAGTAAAATGGAACTATATTCCTTTTTAGTACTTCTATGGCAAGCCTGCTTGAGAGACTTGAAGCAATACCCTGCATTCTATATTCCGGTAGTACGTCAATTCCGATTTGCCACATAGTTTCACAATCGGCAGAACATCCTGCAAGACCGATAAGTTTACTCTTATCAAATGCACCAATGGCTAATTTATCTAGCTGTTTACGTTTTTCGCATAACGCATTTTGCCATTCCGGTAAATAATAGTCTGAAAAATGATCCGCTTCCAAAACCTCCGTTTCATACTTACAATCAAGTAATTTTATAGAATCCATATCCGGTAAAAAATATTCCGCCATAAAACAAACGTTCAAATTAAATGGCTTAAGTTTTTCAGTTAATATATGCAGGTTGGGTGTTTCAAAACAATGTTCAATAGGATATTTGCTTATATAATCACTTACTGCTTCCCTTAATTCTTCCGAAACAGATGCTACAATATTGTTGCCATATGAAGTCAGATCGCAGTAAAACGGTAATTCCAAGTATTTTCTGGCCTTGGAATTACTACCTGAGATTACTATTTTGTTATCTGATTTAATGAAGTCCTCCATACAGCAATTACTATCAATAGCAGATTGTTGCATTGCAATTTTAATAATTTCGCTATTCGTCATGGTTTACCTTTCTTCAAAAAAAATATAATATGTACTCTTTTATTATTTTGGTGATTTCAATCGTATTATGCTTATCAGGTGTGTAAACGAATAATCTCATTCTTAATCAAATCAATTCTTTCCTTTGTTCTTCATCTGGTCTTGTCGTTTCATCAAACAATTCAGCGTTTGACAATTGATATACAGAACCTCAGAAACCAGCCCAAGATTACATATCCTGTTTCAAGTTCCATAATAAAATATGGATCATCCTCTATGTTCTTTTGATTTTCACACATTATACAATTCAATTAATAAACTCCTGCTATAGTATTATCTTTGCAGTTTATTTTTTTAATTCCCAAAATAAAAACAGCGGTATTTTTTGTAACCAAGCTATTGTTGTTGAAATCTGTGCTTGCTCCTTTGTTGGGCGGGGTTCATTAATATCCACGATAGTCAATCCGCTTTTTATAAATGTTTTCACATAATCTTCAATAGTCCTATGCCTCCATATGACCGATGTTGTACCATTTGGTAAAAGAGCTTCCCACTCCGTTGGCTGAAAATAATTTTTCACAACTACTTCACGATTAATTCCTACGCCCTGCCGAACAATTCCGTGGTCATGATTTCCGTCGAAACACGGGTGAAGAACACTTGCAAATAATTTTCCTGATGGTTTTAGAACTCTTACTACTTCTTTGATTGTTCCTACAAAATCTTCACAGTCCATTAGCATCATAGAACAAAGAACAATATCAAAGGTATTGTTCTTTATTCCATATAAATCATTACTATTACGTATATAATGTTGAATTTGCAATCCGTTAACCTCAGCTTGTTTCGCGGAATAAGCAATACTATTTTCAGAACAGTCAATGGCCGTAACAGCAGCATTTCTTTTAGACAACTCCCGTGAATACCCACTTTCTCCACAACCAAGATCCAGTATTTTTTTCTCTCAAACTTCTCCTAATAAATTTAACATATAAGGCATAATAAAGTACATTCTGCTTTCACCTGATTGTGCTAATTCAAACCATTCTTGTCCAAGTTGATTCCACGATATTGTAGAACTATCATGTTTCATCTACTATCCTCCATATCAAATTTAATTTTGGCATTAATAACGATTGCAAATCAAAACCCCCTGTATCTTGGAATTTATCTCTTAATAAGCAATTCAATGCCAAACTCATCTATTCCATTTTCAACGAATCCATTGCTTTTCCAGAACCGTATTCTGTCCTCCCTGCCATCGCAATTAATTTCATAATATAAAGCACCAGCTTTTTGCGTATAGCTCTCCAACGATTCAAAGCATCTATGCCCTGTTCCGTTTCCCCGAAACTGCGGGAACACCCAATAGTCCAAAATAAAGCATTTTCCATCTTCACTCTGATAAGTACAATATGATACTGCACCAAGTCTTATATTATTCTCCACAAAATATACCAGATGATGCTTATCTATCTTTCTAAGCATATGCTCTTTAATTACTGACCGATATTCATCACTCTGGAAATATTTTATATCTTCATCTTCTAAAATGAATTCCTCTATTAGATACTCATAATGTATTTTCCAAAAATCATTGATTTTCTCTACAGGTATTTCTTCAATTTGTATCATATAATTACCTCTCAAATTCAAATCTATTTGCATTACTGCAAAGCCTTTAGTTACAAGCACCACTGAAAGTGAAGCAACTTAGAAACACATTATTACGTAAACACTACAGGAGTATCCAATATCTGCGAACAAGACGTTTTCCCTCTTCTTTGGATTCTAACATGACTTTATCCATCAAAATACCTCCATTATTTTCGCAAATACAGATTGAGGCATAGTTATCATCATCTATATTTAGCAGCACCTTTTCAAGCTCATAATTTCGTGCAATTTCAAGCCCTTGTTTCAATATTTCATTTCCATAACCTTTGCCCCATTCAGTTACACGGACTGAGTACCCAATACTTCCAATCCCAAACATTATATCATCATTTAATTCGAGTCGAAGTTGAAATTCTCCAATGAATTTACTATCATCAATTGCCCATAAATGAATACCTCTGGCATATCCATCGAAGCTCTCCTTTTCTTTTCTGGCGTACCATTCAGCAGTACGTTCATACCAATTTTCATCAATCTTCTCTGGATTGGTTGGAACAAATGTTACAATATGATTATCATAAAACTCCTGGCAATATTCTTTATATCCTGCCACATATGATTGATTACGAGGTATTACTTTTAGCATATTTCCTCCTCAGACATTACACTAAATTTATTCGCAGTGGCTACCGAAAGTGAAGCAGCAATTATATTATAACACCTCGAAATGAATATCTCTACCTATTTATTCCAATTTCATCAACTATCAATACTTGTTATCAATGTACTTAATCAGCCAAATCCTAATTGATGAAATAAATTTCATTTAGCACAGTAAAAAACCTATCAATCTTTAATTGAGTTGATAGGCGCATACAAATTTCTTATTAATTTGGTTAATACACTATTTTTAGTGATTGCAAACAAACTACCCTTCGTATTATGCTTATTCGGCACGTATCCAATCTTCAGATGTTATTTCATAAAAACAATAATCACCGCTAATTTGTGCGGAATCAGTAAATTTCTTGTACTTCGTCTCAAGATAATGCATACCAGATTTTTGCATTACTTTACCGCTCGCAGGATTATCTGCATGGTGGTGTGTATGAATTTTAGTAATACCTATTTTATTGAAGGAAAAAGCCAGAATAACTCTGCATGCTTCCGTTATTATGCCTTGGTTCCAGAAACTTTTGCTAACAAGGTAGTGTATGGATGCACTCTTTTCTTCATTGTTTATTTCATTCAAGTAAATGTAACCTATTGCTTCCGATAGCTCCTTAAAAACTATCACCCAATGATAATTATCAGTTTTGGCATAATCGTTAATCCACCCTTGAAGCAATGATTTCGTTTCTTCGATATTTTCGTGCGGTTTCCACCCGAAAAATCTACTGACTTCAGGATCAGTAACCCAATTACGAAACATATCCTCAGCATCTGTTATTTCATATTTTCTTAATAGAAGTCTGTCGGTCTCCAAGGTCTGCGTTCCAATATGTATCAAAGTGTCCTGCCTCCAATTATATAAATACTCATTAATTTGTAATAGATAACGATTGTAAATCAAATCCCACAGTATATAATTCCTTTTAAATTTAAATTTTTCCTACATTACTGTAAAACCTTTAGTTACAATCGCTGCCAAATGCCTATCCAATATATTATAAGCGTATGACGCTTTCTAATAAATTTTCATCTAATTTCAATATGAACTTTAGTATAAAGTGCATGATTTTTTTCACTGCATAGTCCGTTTAATTTATTATACCTTTAATTTCATTAACAACTTGCGCAATTGTTTTTTTGTCGGTATTAATAACATAATCGTCATGATGAGGTTTCATTCTCAACCATTCAAACGATACTTCGTTCGTATCGCCGCGTTTTTTATTGTACTATTAACGAGAGCATTTCATCTTTGAAACGCTTTGGAATTTCATCAAATTCTCCAAAAAAATCCAGCGGTATCCACCATGGTGTTTTAATGCACCACGAAAGCCTCAATCCGCCTATTACTGGAGAATTATGATTACAAATTAGTTCATAACTGTTTTTTTAATCAGCTATTATACAGTTCTCCATACGGTATCCTCTTAAACTTATATATTATCTCTAGTTTTATATTACAAACCTATATCGAATTATAACTCATATTATAACACCTTTATAGGATTAGCTCTACCTTTTTATTCCAATTATTCCAACTATTTCTTCCGGTCCGGCTCTCGTAGGTCCTTAAATAATTAAAGTGCAAGAAAATCACCCTCCTTGCACTTTAATATAATAAAGGATTTTAAAAAAACGACATATTCAGCCTAATGTGTTCCGGCAGATATATAATCTTTTGAAGCAGACTTATTAGAATAATATAAAGCATAATCTCCATCTATGAAATTAAACTGATTCCCTTTATAATCAATTTTTCTATACTGATATCCCTCTCGATTCCACATATTACAATATCCTCTGGCTGCATTATCTGCATTAATATAACTTAAATGCCTTTGACCATTCTGTATAGTTTCTATAGCAAAATTTACAATGATATACCCACCTTTTAACCAAAATGGTTCCTTATAAGTTAGACCTCCATAATACTTAACATATTCCTTAATATTGTATCCTTTTGGTGTGATATGAATTTCACTGGGAATATAATATTCACCATACCAGTTTTGTACGCTTTTCGCTACAGAAGCTTCTGCAACACTAACAGGAATGTTGGGTATGTAACCCTCAAAAGTTCTTAAACTTCCGGGAAGCATTATATTTATATATGTATATATATTCTTTACCTGTGCTTTCCAGTCTTTTAAGGATACTCCTGAGAAATATGCTGTCTGATTTAATGCCTGTTCCGGTATTCCAAGATAAAGATCACCTGTTCGTATGCTCTTTATATTTTCAAAATCAAGTGGGCTTCCCATCTTTACCATGATATTTTTCTTTCCGTTAAAAGTTTCTGAATAATAAATATCAACTTCTTTCCTGTTATTACCAGTGCTGTCTACATAATAGAAAGTTGGTATGATCCGAACGTAATCATTATCACCATACATATTTCCGACAGTCTGCAGATTAAACCTTGTTACATATCCTGTTTTTATAGCTCCTACATTACTGTATTGTGGATGTACACCATTTACCAGAGCTAAAGTATATTTAAGATTGTTTCCATTACTGTTTCCATTTTGGTCTTTATCTCCCACTGTATACTTAAACCCGGTTAAGGATAAGGAATTAGGAATACGGAAAACATTTTGCCATATTGGATAATCGGATATGTCATAAAGATTTAATCCATAAATACGACCGGATATTTCTACATTGGTTGTATCCGTAGCTACATAATTTTCAAGTTCCGTATTAGCTAAGGTTTCTGTCTTATTAATACCATCATTTGCATCTGAATTTATGGCGATACTTCGAAAATTAATAGTATACTTTCCTTCATCTACCCAGGTGGGTAAATAAAATTGGGTATTGGATGAAACGCTCGTCCATGTATTTTTCTTTACGAAAGTTCCACCGATAGATGAACCTTTATAAACATCAAAAGGAAATTTTACCTGCCGGGATGAAATGTACTTTTCATAATCGTTATAACCATAGCCCTTTATGTAACGGTGATCTCCTGTTGTGGGAAGTTTAATATTAAAAGACCGATCGAGTACCAGAGAAGCTCTGCTGGCATCCGGATTGATCATCTGATTATCCTGATAATTATCTTGTACTTTAGCATCACAAACGGTTGGTGTATGTACAACAACATTATTGACATCAGTAAATTCATATGTTGTTTCTACATCTGTAGGATTTATTTCCGCAACTGGTATATAAGT
This sequence comes from Anaerocolumna sp. MB42-C2, assembly GCF_030913705.1. Classification (GTDB taxonomy): domain Bacteria; phylum Bacillota; class Clostridia; order Lachnospirales; family Lachnospiraceae; genus Anaerocolumna. The sequence continues at coordinate 5,987,360 of NZ_CP133190.1, read as the reverse complement.
TACAGTTCCTGTGGTTTCATACTCTGCATTTGCTGTATCCTCCGGTATAACCAGTCCAGATTCATATAATACATTCTCACCTATTTCATTTAATCCGGAAGGGATTTCCGTAGGAATATCCGTCATCTTCTCTTTCATTTCGTCTGACATGATTATTTGACCATTAAATAAAAGATTGTCGTTTTTACACTGTATTTCAGCAACCGCATCTTCTGCATCACTCCTATATTCCCTACTTGGTACACTGTTTGAATGCACTGTTTCTGAACCTAGATCAATAGTAATTTCATCATCCGGTTCGACCAAGTGATCATTCTCCTCATCATTATGAATATACTCAACTGTGGGCAAGTCATATCCAACGGGGTTTAGTATTATATTGCCTCCGGGTAGAGCATTATTATTTAGTTCAGCATTTCCTACCCCATATACTCCCAAAGCAGAGATAATCCAATAAGAATAATCACGAGCTATATTATAAGTGTATGTCATATGTTTTGTTTCACTATGATGCACGGTTTCAGAATCCCCCGTATCAGGATCAGTTCTTGTTGTTGTCCATCGCAAAACATATGTCTTTTTTACATTTACTGTATAATATTTCGTTCCATATTTTCTTGTAAAAGTACTGCCAGCCAAATATTCACTGGTAAATGCGTTGGCATAAAGGGATTCCGTTCCAGGAATACCATCTTCCACGTCATAAGCCTCATTCCCCCTGGTATCTGCATGAAGTTTTGCAGTGGGATCAGGTTCTTCATATTCTTTGGCTATCTCTTCTTCCTCTTCACTATCTGTTCTGGTTGGATAACGTCGGTAGATTGCTACTATATTCAAACCGTCCCCGTCCTCAGCACCTTGTACCATAAGAAAATCTTCGTCTCTGCCACTGTCATGCCTAAGATATTTTAAATCATCTTCATATTGTTGCGGGTATAAATTTTTATCAACAGATGTCTTTCGGTTGCCAAGTTTTCGAGTACTTGGAAGATTCTGATAATAAGTACGGTAAAGAAAATAGGTTTCATCGTTATAATTCTTGATATCCGGTACATTAACTGAATCAAGTATAAATGAATCATGATTCTGAAACTCCCCGCAATCCAGTGTCCCTGCAGGAATATAATTTCCCGATTGATACAACTGATATGTAATCGTTACAGGATAGGTTCCTTCTCCTGGATTATAATATATCCTGACATCAAAACGATCGTTAAAATCATTTCTATTCGCCCAGCTTTCTGCATTTTTAATTCCTTCTAAAGTTTTGTAGGTATCTTGTGCTTTCGTACCATTATGTACTTTAATAATACCATTCAGGTACAATTCATCATTTTTTTTGATTGTCGCTAAATTAGTATCATCTAAAGCATCATTTACTTGTTTTTTTGTTAGATAAAAAGTAACCGTTTTTGTTCCGCTAGGATTTGGTATTTCAACTTTTTGTCCAGATTTTAACATAAAGGTAGCATATTTATTATCCTTTAATGGATTTCCATTACTTATATCCCTACGTACTGTAAATCCAATGGTTTCCCATGTAATATTTGTCGTTGCTGCAGTATCAGTAGTTGTAAATTCAAAATTACCATTTGATTTCATTTTTGCGTCTGTTGCAGCTTGAACCCTCTGTACTGGCATAATCAGAGCAAGGAATATTATAATATAGATTGTAAAAAAAGATTTTTCTTTTAACAGATCTAGTAAATATTTCTTCAAATTATTCCTCCTTTTTTACATTAATCAGAATAATCCTGCAATGAATCGTTCGTAACATAGTAATCACTTCCATTACTGGAACCATTAATGGTACCTAGCTCAATATCATAAACTCCTTCAAACCACGTATCTTTTTTTAGATCTGGCATCCAGATTAAATCACCACAAATTAAATCTTCGGCAGTTATTTTTGTTCCAGAATAATTGACTTTAAATTTTATGTAAGTTCTTACATAAAATCCAGCTCCCATCATATATAAAGTAGATGGTTCAATTGATATCTCTTTGCTCTGAATTACTATTTTATTTTTCTTTACTACATTTATATAATCTTTAATACCGTCCGTTACCCTTTTATCATTTTTAGCCTCACCATACTGTGTATAGGCACTTCTTAAAGTATTAATCCAGTTATTATCAATGGTCCGATAATCAACATTTAGACGGCTCTTTAAATTTGTTTCTATCCTATCCATCCAGGTTTCTTTGTATTTATTTAAATCCACAGTATAAAGATTAACATCTTTCATCTTTGCAGGGTTTGCATAATCTACTAATTCCTTGGGTTCATAATAATATTTTGCCCTTTGATACATAAATTTTACTTCATAAAAAGAATTTGGATAGGTTTCCAAAATATATTCATAATCCTTTGCATTTCTCGGTAAATTAGTCGTTCTTATTAACTGACCATCCGGACTTAGCTTCGCCCTTTTTTTGGTGTCCTTCAGCATAGAAATAGCATCTTTCGCTCCGGAAGTGGTCATATATTCACTTCCACGAAATTCACGACTCTTTATGTAATATCCCTTGCTGTAACCTTTCATAAATCCCTTTGCATAGATTTTAGCGACTGTCTCTCTTTTATCCTTGGCTATCTGTGATATATCTGAAATTCGGTCTTTCAGAACTGTATTGAGCAATTCTGAATCCAAAGTGTCACCATGCAGATATTCATCTGCTCTATTTAAAATTACTGCGGCATCCGTTCTGGTTGTATATTTACTGTAATCAGAGAAATCACCCTCTTTAATGATACCGGCTTTCAATGCTGCCTCTAAGTAAGTCGTTTCAACCTTCAAATCAGTTGCCTCAACAACTAATTTTACAAAATTATATAATTTGATTTTACTGCTGGTCGCTGCATGAGCAGATGGTACTACGGAAATAATAGATGTTATTAGAATTATCAAACTTAAGAATAAATAAATCCCTTTTGTTTTAATTATATTTAATTTCATAAAGTGGCTCCCTTCATTAACTAAACGATTAATCAATTTAATTTCCCCTTATTCATTTCTGAATTTACTGAACCAATGTTTAATAACTATTAACACTATCCAAGTTTTTATTGACAACTATACATTTGGTCTAGAATAATTTGCAAAGAGTTTCCATGTAGTTAAGTGACTTATTGTTAATTTAAAACTATTTCAATTAAAACAGTTATTAAAAAGCTCCCCCTCCTTTTCTTTCTTATTGTTTATTACGAAACTTATTAGAAATTAAATTTCTTTTTTGATATTGCAGTATATTCTCTCCATATAGCTAATTATAGGAACACATTTTGTTATTAGGATATACCTAATTGTATAAGTTATATAATCTCCTAAAGTAAATTTTAAATAATATTATTATTTTCATAATAATTCAGAAACCACTATTCAATCTACTGTTAAAAGGTTCTGTTTCTCATAATGCATCTTTAATATACCAACTAGTTTTTTGTTCCAAATAGCATGATTTATCAGCAGTTAATTTGAAACTACTGAATAAAAGGTAGAATATCACCACTATTTCTCAGATAACAGAAATATACTTTTCCTCTTATATTATGACACAAAACTACATACAAATTTTACCACTCTATACATTTGCTCGTCAATCATTAACCTACTTTTCTTATTATTTTAAGGATTGCAATCCGGACAGGGAAAAGCTCCCTCAAGGGCACATTCTTCTTTTGTATAATAAGGTATTCCTGAATCAGCTATCCGTTTACAACTATCCTTGTGATATACCTTTAGATCATTTATTTTTGTTATAAAATAAGCACTGCTTTTCTTAATTCTTGCTCCGCCTAAAGCATACCGATTATAGGTATCTAACCCTGCGGCATTATAAGGGTATCCTTGAAATATGACCAGCATACTTATATCATTTACCGTCTGATACCAATCTGCTTTATTAATCTGAGGAAGCCAGAATCGATAGGTTATACCATATTGCTCTGCTATATTATTATGTAAATTAATATAATAATTCATTTTTTCTTCTATTTTACCAATAATAACACTTCTTCGTATTTGATCAAATGCATCTTTTGCTAACAAAGTACCCGGAAAATGAGCGTTTAAATCATGGTAGTCTCCTTCATAAATTAAATTTGCAGATCTATCATATAAAGTTATATAATCTCCTAAAGTAAATTTATAAATAATATTATTATCTTCATAAAAATATGGAATTTTTTCACTCCACTTTGATACTGTTAATACTTCATCGTTTGATCTGTAGAGTTCAGAATAATTAATATAAAATCCATCGGTATCAGTTACTAAAATAACTGGGATGTAATTCTTTAACCGGTTTTCCAAATGACTGTTACCAATAACACCAAAATTAGCGAAAAGTGATTCGAAGAATTGTTGCACTGCCACTTCTTTATTAAGGATAAGTTTACGATTACTGTCCACTTCTACCAAATTCATAACCCCGTCATCAATTGCATTATCGAGAGCTTTATTATACTCGACCTGTTTATTTGTTATTGCTGTTAAATTATTCAAACGTATATCAATTAAGGTAATCATTAAGAGTTCTAGCACAAAAAAAATAATGGCTAAATTAGTAATCTTCATCTCTTATCATACCTCCGTAAGTAACTAATATCTGTTCATCAGGTATATCCCATGAATAGAATAGTTCCATAAGCTTTGTGGCTAAGGTTCTGGTACGATTAAAAACCGTTAAGGATATATAATCTCCTTGGGTAAAATAGTATTCAACTCCCCTGTCAAAGGAATCCATGATATCATCCTGATATGTATTTCTGTAATAAGTATTATATTCATTTAAAAAAGTTCCGGTATTTTCATCATATACAGGCTCTACAATTTTATGGCTATGAACAATTTCTATTTTATATAAATTATTAGTAGCATCTATTTTCCTGATATAATCCATATACATTTTACTGCTTAAGTGACCTGTATTCTTTATGCTGTCGACAAATTTTGCCGTCTCATTTGTTATATAGTTTTGACTGATAGCATCTTGTTTCTGCGCCATATATAATAACGGTCCCAAAAACATAACAATTGCTGCAAGAAAAAAACAAACTATTTTACTGAAAGAATTCATTCTTATACCCTTTGCATACCGCATATACGGTATTGCCTTAACGATATATATTTTTACATACTCTTACCAATTCATTCTGAGAACCGAATCCCAAAAAAGAAAGATGAGCAGTTTTTCCCTGATAGAAAATCCAGACACTATCGTATGCATTTAGTTTTCTTAATTCAATTGAATTAAAATCATCTGACTGGTACGTATAAAAATCAAATGGTATTCCTGAAATTCCACCGGAAACCCCATCAATTTTCATATCCCTGATTTCATCAATGACTCCAAACCCTTTATATAGTTGATATATCCGTTGAGCTAACACCTCCAGTTTATCTGTAAAAAGCAGATTATGGCACTCAAAATCATAGATTTCCTCGATTTCCTCTTTTGTTATCTCATAAAACCCCTCCTCCCCCTCTTTTTTCAAATCCGCCAGATGATAAGTGTTTATCAGCATGGTTAAAGCGTCGTATTTATATTGTTTTTTAAAGATATACAAAAGAATCTCAAATTTATCCTGCGGTGTTAATAAACTACGGTTGGTAAAAGGTATGATTCTGTCTATATTTTCCTCCTTGATTCCTAAATTTTTTAAAAGTATTTCTTTAATATAATCCTTTACATACTCTTTTGCTCCTATATCCCCATAACTGCAGCTTCGTAAATTTTTTCTGATCAGGCTTTTTATTTTATCTCTCTTAATCGTCTCAGCCTTATTCAGATTCAAATCGGCGATATTCTTATTCAAGATACTCTCAAATGTATTTTTAACTTCATTCACCAGATAAGGTATGTGATAGTGATCTGTATATATTTCATCCGGTATGCAACTATCCCTTTTCCCTGTGAAATATAAACCTGATAAGGTCATTCCGGAGATTATAACGATTATAATTAAATTAAATATCACGTTATCTCACCTGCCTTTTTTTTATTCGCAAATAGCAAATCCACTGCTTTATTTATCTTTTTTAAAAAATTTTGATTATTATCACCTTTGTAATTAAACAGGTTCTTCAATATATACTGCATTACCTTACCGTCTGCCATAGCATCCATAAATCCAACATCATAAGGAATTACTTCTGTTTTATTTCGTAACAAGGGATAACATCTTTCCAGATTTTTTAGATTATACCTGGAATTACAATTATACTTGCCAATTAGATATAAAGTTTTATCTTCAGGTAAATGATTTCCGGAGAAATACTTATCAATCATATTCTTATCCTGAGCAAACGTTACTACAATTATATCTGCATCCTCCATGATTTTGTTCGAATATTCATTCTCCCCTGCTGCCAGATTAATAAATATAAAATCATAAAAACTGTTGATTGAATTAACAATAGCAGGAAAAGTAAGCGAAATATCTTTCTCAAATAAATACCTATTCTCTTTTGTTGTACCCGGCAATATATGAATCATATTGTTGTAAAGAGACATAGAAGAATCATTAATAATATCTTCCGTTAACGGGGAAACTTTAATATTTCTTGCTAAAGAATCAATTCCGATATCTTCATACATATCAGACGTTTCAGCATCAAATATGGCTTTTTCCATACTCCGATCCATAAATTGATTATGTAATAAATAAACACTTTTCTTTAATTTTAGACATGACAGAAGAGCTATGGCAAGCATACTTCCTGTAGTTCCGGAATGCCCGGCCAATGGGCTCCAAAATACTATTTTCAACTTATGCACCCCTTTTCGCCTTTTTATAGGCTTGTCCAGCTTCTATTTTATTAAAACTCAATGTTTCGATTAACTCATTCAACAGGTCTTTCATCTGACCTGATTGATGTTTAAAAGAGATTTCATTCCTGTACTGTATTCCTGTCATATTTTCCTTATCCAGATCGTCATAATACAGACAGTAATACTGTTTTATATTAATTCCATTATCTTTCATCATCTCTAATAAATAAGTTAGACTTTTATTTTTAATCCGATCTTTTATAATTAAAAAAACTTCCTGCTTACATTTCAAATTTAGAATTCTTGCCAGATTATGCTGTTGTTTGTCTGTTACCAGATAGATATAGGAGCAGTTATGTATTTCCATATGATTTGTTTTAAAGCCAAAGTCAATTAAAATATAATCATATTCTTTCAAATAATCAGTAACATTTTTTTCTTTAATAAAATCTAGGTTACAGAAATGTATTCTATTGATTTTCGGATTCATAGATGCCGGAATCGGAATACAATAGGTAAGCGCTTCCGTATCTGAATTGTCTACAATTAGAACTTTCTTATTTAAATGAAACAGAAGTTTAGAAAGATATAAAATAATGTCATAGGTTTCAATACCCAGAAAACCGATTATATTTGCTTTAGTCGACATAATAAATTTCCTCCTTACTTTGTTCTTTCTTATTATCCTCCGCCACAGTATCATTTGAATCATCTGAAACGTTATCCTCTACAATATCCGGACTAACTATATTGTCATTGTTATTTACCTGATCTGTGGAATTAATCTGATTGGTATTATACGGGTCCCAGGTTACTTCACCATGATAAGTGCTGTAGAATTGATTCAATCTTTCCTCTAATTCGACACGGACTGATAAGCTTAATTCCTCCATTGCTTTTTGAAGGACATTGGGATCTTTTTTAATCAGCTGTATTATATCGGTATTAGGCAGGTAAGTGATTTCAGAAGCTTCTTGTATCCGAGGTTCGATATACTTTACGGTATAAAGCTTTGAACCTTCTTTTAAATAGCAATCAATAATTGCTCCCGATACTCTAAGTAATTCCTCAGCATTAAGCCACATAAAACAATCGTTTTTTTCTAATGATAGATTTTTAACCTGCTTTTTACTAAGAACGATATAATTCTCTCCATTCGGATATAGAATTCGGATATCCACATAATCATTTTCTTTCAGGTTACTGTTAAGAAAGAAAGTATTAAATTCTGCTTCTCTCGCACTGTTATCGGTAAACTTTTTGGATAACATGGATTTTAATAAAGGGGTACCCGATTTAATGTCAATTAAAGTAACCATGCCTAATTCATTTTCCGTTATGTAATCCTCCTGAGGCTGCTCAGATAAAACCTGTTTGAACTTAAGATTTTCTTTTGTAATTACACTTCCGACCGGAATATCGTAATTAGCTTCATATACTTTCACTTTATTAGTTTCCAGCTGGTTTGACAGTTCATTTATCTCTGCCTCATAATTATTTTTCATATAGGTAAGAACTGTAAAATATGCAGTTAAAAATACCCCGCCGAATAGTAGGACACATAAAAGAGAAACGAAAATATGCTGCTTCGTTGATCTTTTAAGTCTTCTTTTCACACACACTCCTCCTTCTGACTTATATTGGAAGCATTGTTGATAATCATCGCAACAGCTTTTTTTACATCCCGTATAAAGGCATAATTAGGACTTTTCCGCTTGCAGGTATAATTGCGCGATAAAAACTCTACAACCGTTCCCTGCAATACCGCTTCCTGGTATTCTATATTGTAAGGAATTGTTGCAATATTAGGTTTGCTTATTGAATGAGTTTTGGATATATTATTAAGATTTAAGGTTGAATTTTTATTATAATTACTAATCAAGAATACACATTTGTTTAAGATTGACGAATAATTGTCAAAGAAATATTGTATCATAAATGAATTTTGAACCAGATTTACTACTACTAAGTCTGCTTCTTCCAGAATAATTTTTGAGCTAAGATTGTTTTGGCTGGATGTGTCGATATAAGTTATGTCAGCAAATCCATCTGCTGCATTTAGAATTTCTCTTATGTTGCCATAAAGATTATAATCAAAGGTTTCCTGGTTGATTTGGTAACTTACAGGTATATAATATAAAAAATTATCTAAAATCTCTAAAGATGCTTCTTTAATAATCTGTACAGAATCCTGGTCCGGTACATGTGAATTATCCGGAATTTTATAATTATCTTTTCCTTTTGAAAATTGATTCATGATATAATCGATACCTATATGTCCGAATTGATAATTTTCCACCCTCTCTGAATAATTTGCCCTTTGATACCTTAGAATATTACCTAGCTTATTTTTTTGGTAGTGATTCTCTATGAGTATTGATTTATAAGAATACTCAATAGCCGATGCAATACTGATACACGCCAGATTACTTGTCACACCGCTGCTCCCCCTAGCACTGCTCCAAAACGCTATCTTCATATATAATCCCCTTTTCAATATTAAATTATGAATTAGACATAAAAACCCCTCACATCGAAAATCACCTCGTTTCAATTGATAAATTGGAATGTAATAACTGAAAATAAATAGATAATTAAGAAATTAGAAAAATAAGATACTTTAATAATATATGATTTCTTTCCCGTTGTAAAGTGATTTTTTACATTTTATGCTATTATTTTTATATTGAGTATTTATATTAGATAATTAAGGGATGAAAAAAATAGACTGCTGTAAATATTCCGTTTATAACTTAAGAAACAGGTAACATGAATTCTTATCAGTTATATTCTATATTTCACAACAGTCCCTATAAGTAATTAGAAAAGGATTTCCGATTTTTTCTTTAGTAATTTTCCGCCGCTGATAATCATTATCACTCCGCCTGCTACGCCGGCTACTATAAACAGAATTCCCATAACTAAATTACCAACGCCTACTGATTTCATTGTATTATAAATTCTTTCACTCATTTTTAGCTCCTATCTGCTGCAATGAACAGCCTTTTATACTAAAAACTTATCTTAGCTCTTACTTAGCCCCATATTGTTCATAATATGCATCTATGGCAGCTTTTAGTTTATCGTCAATAACTATATTTCCATTATAAGGCTTATTGTATAAATGTTCAACTACTTCTTCCATCGTTACGATAGCCGTTGTCTTAAGACCATAGATTTCTTCAATTTCAGCTAAGGCGCTCTTAATCCCCTGACCCTTTTCCATTCGGTCAACGGATACGACTAGTCCAAGAGCAGTAATATCGCCCTGTGCATTTAAGATAGGCATTGTTTCCCCAATGGAAGTACCGGCTGTTGTAACATCTTCAATAATAACAATCTTATCTTTATCCAGAATCGGTCCGCCAAGAAGAATTCCTTTATCTCCATGATCTTTAACTTCCTTTCTGTTGGAACAATAACGGATTTCTTTTCCGTAAAATTCGCTGATCGCCATGGATGCTGCAACACTTAAAGGAATTCCTTTATATGCCGGTCCAAATAATACATCAAAATACAGTCCAAAGCTTTCCTTAATCGCTTTTGCATAAAATTCACCAAGCTTTCTTAATTGTGAGCCTGTTCTGTAAAAACCCGCATTGATAAAGAAAGGTGTTTTTCTTCCGCTTTTAGTTGTAAAATCACCAAATTTTAGTACTCCGCAATCCACCATAAATTCAATAAATTCCCGCTTGTATTGTTCCATTGTATCAGCCTCCGTTAAATTTTGATATTCTTTCTATCTCTATTCAGTCTAAACAACTAATTAATCGATTATTTTGTTTAATTATCTATATTATTATATTCTGTTAACACAGCCAATTAATTCCTTTATATCTTCTATATTATATTTTCTCATATAGTTTTCAATTTCCGTAATAACCTCAAGAGTTGCTGTAGGATTAATGAAATTGGCAGTTCCCACAGCAACAGCCATTGCACCTGCCATAATAAATTCCAGGGCATCTTCTCCGGACATTATTCCACCCATTCCTATAATCGGAAGTTTCACTGCATTTGCTACCTGATTTACCATTCTGACTGCAATTGGTTTGACGGCAGGACCGGATAACCCTCCGGTTTTATTGGCCAAAACAAATTTTCTTTTATAGATATCAATTTTCATTCCTGTTAAGGTATTAATTAAGGAAAGGGCATCCGCTCCGCCGGCTTCTGCCGCCTTCGCAGTTTCCGTAATATCGGTTACATTAGGGCTGAGTTTCATAATAATAGGCTGTTTGGCACGTTTTTTAACTTCTTTTGTTATGGCTTCTACCGCGCAGCTATTCTGCCCAAACGCTATTCCTCCCTCTTTAACATTAGGACAGGAAATATTAATTTCCAACATGTCCACGTCGGTTTCTGCAAGACGTTCTACGACATCGATGTAATCTTCCGTAGTTTTGCCGCAGACATTAACAATTATCTTTGTATCGTATTTCTTTAAAAATGGTATGTCCCGCTCAATAAATACCTCTGCTCCGGGATTCTGTAAACCGATGGCATTCAACATACCGCCGTACGTTTCCGCGATCCGGGGTGTAGGATTTCCGGTCCAGGGAATATTAGATACCCCTTTGGTAGTTACTGCACCAAGTTTACTTAAATCTACAAACTCACTATATTCCATTCCGGAACCAAATGAGCCGGAGGCTGTGGTTACCGGGTTCTTCCATTCTATACCTGCAATATTTACTTTTGTATTCATCTTAATCTACCTTTCCAGAGGATAAACTTTAATAAGAATCCTATCATTTTTAACCGGGTATGAAGATTCTGACAGCCAAAACTATATTTCTATTTCATCAGAATAAAACACCGGTCCATCCTTGCAGATTCGTTTATTATTTACATTAGTATGGTGATCCTTATCCTTAGACTTGCATACACAAGCCAGACATGCACCTATGCCGCAGGCCATTCTCTCTTCCATGGACAACTGGGCTTTGATCCCCATTTCTTTTGCATATGTCTGAACTCCCCGAAGCATAGGGGTTGGACCACAGGCATATATCATATCCCCGACCAGATTATTTGCTTTAATTGCATCAATCACATTACCTTTTATTCCGGCGTTTCCATCCTCCGTTGAGATATACACATCACCATATTTTCCAAATTCTTCATTAAGAAAGGTATTATCACGATAACCTAACACGATCTGTTTTTCACACTTTAACTGTTTGACAAGCTCCAGCATAGGAGGTATCCCTATTCCGCCGCCGACTATAATTGCACGTTTTCCTTCTAAATGAAAGCCATTTCCCAAAGGTCCCAATATATCAATCGTATCGGCTGTTTTATAATGGGAGATTTCCTCTGTTCCGTTTCCAACAACACGATATACAAGACGTAATGTTCCGTTTTCTTTCTTTGTTTCGCAAATACTGATTGGCCTTGGAAGCAGTCGGTTACCGCTTTTGCAATACAAAGAAATAAATTGCCCGGGTTTAGCACTTGCTGCTATCTGACTGTCCATAATCCACATACTAAAAATATCCTCTGTCAGTTGGATATGAGAGGTAATCACTGCTGTTTTTTTAAAGGTGTTGGTCATCATTTCATCTCCTGAATTGTGCAGCCATATAATTAGATACCTGCTGTTTTACTGGTTTCCTGTTTTTAATCTTACTAATTATAAACGAAAAATTTTGGTAAAACAAGCCCTTAAAATAAATTTATCCACAAAAGAACAGCATTTATGTTCCATTGTCCAAAACTGTTATTTTATTAAAATATTTCTACGTAAAGATATGGGGCTGTTGCAAATTCAAAATGTAAATTACTTGGGAGAGAATAAGGATTATGTTTTGCAGAAATTTTGTTCCAAGATCATTACCTTATAATTTTGCAGCAGCCCCGTTCATGTGCGCATTATCTCAATAAATTTGCGGGCTGCAGTTGAAAGTGGCATATCCTTTTTGGTGACAATCCCCAAACTCCGGATCGACATTTTTTCCTGAATATTAAGCTTATATAGAGATTTATTTTTTAATTCCTTTTGCACATATTCTTCTATAACGCAAGCTGCACCTAATCCTTTGACAGTAAATTCAATGATTAAATCCAAGTTACTTAACTCGATTTGCGGAGCTAAATTAATTCCATGTGAAAGGAAGTATTCATCAATACTTGCCCTTGTATTGCCTCCCTTTTGAAGCATTATCAAAGGATAATTTTGAGATAACATATGAATAGAAATCGAATCGTCACATAAGGCTTTATATTTCTCACCAACAACAAAGCAGTCATGCATTTCTATCGTCTTAATTATATTGAAATTACCATTATCAATATTGTAAAGATTTATGATTCCTATATCAATTTTTCCTATCTCCAATAATTGGGCTATTTTATAACTGGATTCATCTTCGATATACAGAGAAACGTCCGGATAGTTGATGTTATATTGACTGATATATTTCAATAAATCATATTTACAAACTGCACTGCAAACTGCTAATCTCAACTGCCCTGACGTCATTTGTTTCAGTTCGGAAAACTTTTGTTCCCCGACCTGAATCAAGCTATAGCCTTGTTCAATATATCGATATAGAACCTCACCCTCAGTGGTCAAAGAAACACCCCTGGCATCTCTATAAAACAATTCTCCTCCCAGCTTTTGCTCAAGTTGCTTAATTGCTTGGCTTACTGCCGGTTGTGATGTATATAATTCTTTTGCCGCTTTGGAGATGCTTCCAAGTTTTGCAGTCGTGTAGAAAATCCTATAAAGCTCTAAATTAATAAACATATAATATTTCAGTATACCTCCTATATTAAATCGTGATTTTACTTATATCTTGACCAATATTATAATGTGCTTATACAGTATAGTCAATGAGAAGTTGGCAAAGGAGGTGTGAATCGTGGCATTACTGTACTATTTTCTTTCGCTTGTGTCTGGCATGGCTTTGACATTACAGGCAGGATTAAACGGGCAGCTTCGTTCAAAAGTCGGCAGTCCTGTTTGTTCCTCTTTTATAAGTTTTTTAGTCGGTGCAATAGGTCTTGGATTAGTACTTTCTTATACATTATTAAGCGGTACCTATTCATTATCGGATGGCACAAATATGCTCAAAGGTATTCGGTGGTGGATGTTAACCGGCGGCCTTCTGGGAGCTTTTTATATCTTTATTACAATTTTAGCTTCCCCTAAAATAGGTTTTGCCAATATGTTTAGTCTGGTAATCTGCGGACAAATTGTTTTATCGATTATGTTTGATCATTTTGGATTTTTCGGAAATGATGTTCATTTGATTAATCCGCAAAGAATATTTGGGGTAGTTTTGCTTATAGCAGGGGTATATGTTATACAAAAATTTTAGATACTTTTAGGAGGATAACCGATGAACAGAATATGTGTATATTCAGGCTCAAATCTTGGAAATAAACCTGAATATAAAAAGTGTGCATTACAACTTGGAGAAATATTAGCTCAAAACAAAATTGAGTTGGTATATGGCGGTTCCAACGTAGGTTTAATGGGTAAATTGTCTAACCAAGTGCTTAAAAATAATGGTCAAGCTACAGGTGTGATGCCTAAAGGACTTTTTCCCAAAGAAATTGTAAATACGAATCTTACTCGTTTTATTGAAGTCGTTGATATGCATGAGAGAAAAAAGAAAATGGCTGATTTATCTGATGGCTTTATTGCATTGCCCGGGGGTGTCGGAACATATGAAGAATTATTTGAAATACTTAGTTGGGCTCAATTAAGAATTCATAGCAAACCAGTGGGCATTTTAAATGTAGCACATTTCTTCGACCCCCTCATTGACATGATTGTTAAAGCTATACAAGAAGGATTTATGAACCAATCCAATGAAAAACTCTTTCTAGTGGATACCGACCCCAACAGTCTTTTGGATAAAATGAAAGCATACTCTCCGCCCAATCTAGGTATAAAATGGCGCGAATTACAAGAAAAATAATTCTTATATTCTTTTTTGACCGCTGTTTTGAGGTGAATTCTAAATATGGGGCTGTCGCAATAATGAAATAAGATTCTTCAAGTAGCGAAAAGATTTATACAACAAAGGCAAGAAGATCTTGAATGAATACTTTCAGAGAAAGGAATACTGCTAAGAATGAATCGCAGCATACGTCTAAATGAATTTTGATAAACTACATTTAAGTTTATTAAGGTACTTCATTTTTAAGGAAAATAGCCTAAATCAGGATAAACTAAATAAAGAAAGAGTATTTTCAGGAAAATAAGAGCTACCGTTTCATGATTTTTCAATCGTTAAAGCGACAGCCCCATATGTTATACTTTCTCTATTCTCAGTCCGATGACGGAAAATGTATTAATACTCTACCCTTTATCACCTTTCCTCTTTCCAATACTGTAAACCATCTTTTGTTCTTGATAAATACTTCATATCAATCAACCCCCTCCGCAGCAGAAAAAAATCAGAAAAAGTGTGCCAGTTTTTAATAATTTCATTTACTTCTTTCTCTGTATAGATAACTCCTGTCTCAAATTTTTGAGCCAGATACTTTAGAATCTCTATCTTTAAATCACGTTTTGCGGGCCATATCTTAATCTTTTTCTCTTCATCCAGAAACCGTTCTATATTAAAATCATCTTTCATATAATCACCGAAACCCTTCTCTTATTAAGTCACTTTAGCCAATATTTTTTACAATCCATAGTCCGGTCCATAAATCCATACTCAATGAGATACCGTCTAATGGTAGGAAAATCCTGATAAATTCCCTTTAGTATGCGGTTTAATTCTTTTTCTTCATAATTTCTTCCATATTCAAGCTGTTCTACTATTTTCTTTAATACAACTATCTTTTTCTTCTCTTTTGCAGGAAATTCAATTAATTTAAGAGGTACCAGAGAAGAAAATGCCGTTTTAAGTATTTTATCCCTTTCTTCCACCGTTGTGATATACCTATCATCTACCATGGTCGCATTGCTGTGAATGTTTACCAGATTCTCGTGAATAGGATTTCCTTTTATAGCCAGTTCATAAACAGCAAGATACATCTTGGCCTGTTTTGCTTTTTCACGAAACATAAATTTTTGATGACGTACGGTGGATGGTGAAATTCCCAGTTGTTTTGCAATTTCGTTATCCGATAATCCCTCATTTATCATTCCTAACAGATTTTTTTGATTTTCTGTAAGTCCAAGATATTTATTCTCTGTGGATACCAGTAAATCATAAACTGTCCCATGTTCCTTAGTTACATGGATTTCTACTGCTAAGCGGCAATCAAAAAAACGATTCTCAAAAGGATATATTTCACCTGTATAAAATTCTTTGCCGCAATGATTGCAGATATATTTTTTATTTTCTTCATCAAATCGGTAACCGTTTTTGATTTCTTCTATGTCCAAATCACTTAAATCGTTTATCATACAACCTCCAACGTTATTGTTTATAATATTAATAAACATATATTATATTAGTTTATTAATATTGTCAATACAATATAATAAAATGATTATTTTCCTGGCATCCTTCTATTTTTATTTCTTTCAACTTATTAATTTCACTTTTTATATAATAAGACGCAATCTCCTGTAACATAAAAAACTGCTGTAAATTCTTTATACTTATAATTATAAAGAGTTCACAGCAATTATATTGATAGTACTAACCATTTAAATTAAAAAACAGATCCTTATATTATCTTTTATTCCTTCTTAAGTCTTTTCAAATTTTTATCAACATCTTCTCAACTTCCATACAAGTTGCCGCTCGGGCGGCATCTTAAACAATACAGGAAGGAGCTTTGAATGAGTAACCTCTGTATTTTTTGTAAAGCTCTTCCAGTGTAAAAGGATTTTTCTTTTCAACCTTTTTCCCTTACTATATATATGGGACGTTCTTTCACTTCCAGATAGGTTTTAGCCAGGTACTGTCCTAACACGCCCATACAGAACAATTGAAAACCGCTTACAAATAAAATAATACAAGTCATAGAAGACCAGCCATAAGCTGATTTCACTCCAATCAAATATCGTACCATAACAATAATAATGCCAATAAAGGATAATAAACATAAAAAGAGTCCGGAAAATGATGCAATACCCAATGGCATGGTGGAAAAAGCTACAATTCCGTCAAAAGAATAAAACAATAACTTACGAAAAGACCATTTTGTTTCACCTGCCGCCCGCTCTATATTGTTGTACTCAATCCACTTTGTTTTAAAACCCACCCAGCCAAAAATTCCTTTGGAGAAACGGTTATATTCTTTCATATTTACAATCGCATCAACCATTTGTCTATTCATCAGGCGGTAATCTCTTGCACCGTCTACAATGTCTGTTTTCGATATATGATTCATAAGATGATAGAATCTCCTGGCAAAAAAAGAACGTAACTTTGGCTCTCCTTCCCTGGTTACTCTTCGGGTCGCTACAGAATCATACCCTTCTTCTTTTACGTAACGGTACATCTCTTCCAGTAAGGAGGGCGGATCCTGCAGGTCGACATCCATCATAACCACATAATCACCGGTACTGTTTTCAAGTCCTGCAAATATAGCTGCTTCTTTTCCGAAATTTTTCGAAAAGGAAATATAACGGATCCGTTCATCAACAGCTTTCAAATTCTTTGCAATCTGTAATGTATTATCCTTAGAACCATCATCAACAAATATTATTTCAAACCCGGCATAATTCATCCTATCCATGACCCGTTTCATTTCTTTATAAAACAGGGGCATAACTTCTTCTTCATTATAACAAGGTACCACAACAGATATTCTGTCCAAATTATTCATCTCCTTTATCATAATTTTTCCCTGATTTTAACTTTATTATCAAGTTAAATATAATAATGCAGAAAAAAACAAACCATCCGGCAGCTGACAATGCGATTCCTGCTTTCAGATAAGGTGTTGTATAAAACAGTTTAATATCATTTTTGCCGGCATCCAGCTCCAGTGCCATATACATGACGTTAGCCTGCAATAGTTTCTGCTTTTTACCATTTACATAAGCAGACCACCCTTTATTATAAGGAATCGATAAGCACAGTATGGAATCCTTTTTGCTATCGGCCATACCAGTTATCTGATTGGTTCCGACCATAATATTATAAAATGCACCTGACTTTCTGTCTTTTACCTGCTGTATATAATTGCTCATGGGTAAAGCATAACCTTCTATTCCATCTAAATGAAAGATACCTGTCTTGGGAAAAGTCAATACACAATATCTCATTGGCCCCTTATCATATCCCAGGTTAATCAGATAATCTTCTTTGCCAAAATATGCATTATTTATTACTGATCTGGCATTTATGGTTTTATTTACACCTTTCTCGTTTTTAATGTAAAAGTTCATGGCGTAAAAATCCGTACCTATATTAAAATTATTAAGCCGCAGATAGGCTTCCGAATCTTTTACTCCGTCAAAATATACTTTAATCTTGGCTCCTGGCTCTTCAACCTTCAATAAATTATCATGAAAGGATATCCCTTTTCCATATTCAATTGATATAGGAATCTTCTCTGATAAAAAACTTGTTTTATTTCCTATAACCTTTCCAGATTCCATCTCTGTCGGTATTATACCCATATACCTGTTAATAGGTTTTTCCAGGACTACTGCCTGCAGCATAACCTCCTGCTTTTGTATTGCAGTTAGACTTTCATAAACATCCCTGGTTATATATTTGTCATAGGTATATCCTAAAGGCAGTGCATATTGATTTTCATAGATACGATAGGTCTTATCATTGAATTTTTCCTTAGTCAGCAGTTTATATCCATAGGGTACGGCGTCTTTTTTCGGGGAAATCATATATTTTACCCCTGCTAAAGTACCAATTCCGGTACGGTAATCTAAATTGTCAAACCGGTATGATGTCTTCTGGTTTAACATTTCTAAACCTTTCATATACTCAGCTGTTCTTTTATCCATAATGCTGAAATATCCGCTTACATCATTATAACCCACTGTGATCGCTTCATTAAGCCATTTATCACCATAGGTCTCTATACGAAAAAATGAATTATCCCGAATTCCCGGGATAAGACCCACTGCCGAATTACGTATGGTTTTATCAACTTCACCCGAAGCAATGAATTCATTCACATAATTACCATATCTACCGGAGTAAGTCATATATCCATTGATAGCCAGG
Organism: Anaerocolumna sp. MB42-C2; assembly: GCF_030913705.1. Taxonomy (GTDB): domain Bacteria; phylum Bacillota; class Clostridia; order Lachnospirales; family Lachnospiraceae; genus Anaerocolumna. The sequence continues at coordinate 5,968,470 of NZ_CP133190.1, read as the reverse complement.
TTACAGAATATCAGGCTGAAAATAACCGTTCTCTGAAGATATTTCGATTTTTTGTAAAAATTAAAAAAGAGAACACTAAAAACCGTGATACATAAGATAAGAAATGCGAAAAGTATAGACCAACTAGGTTTTATCAGTCCTGCTGCTCCATATAGACCCGTACCCCCTAATAAAACGATTTTATCCTGCTTTTTTAATTGAAATATTTTCTCGTAAACCGATACAACAATAAATGCCAAAAGAAAACTGTAACCAAACTCCCACCTGTTGCAGACATATGACATGCCATTCATAAGGTATCCTATAAAAGGAATCATAAGACCTATGGTTCCAATGATAAAACCCATCCTTAATTCCCTGTATTCTCTGTTACGAACTACTATCCATACTGCCACAGGGACTATTGCTGCAAAGGTACACTGAGTCCAAAATCCCGGCGATATATTAGGAGCTATAAAAGAGTGTATAATTAATAGATAATAACTTAAATCATAATGGAACAGATTCATCTGATATCCGCTGTTAAAACGTCCATTCCCCATAAATGCTGCAAGGACGGGCAATAGGATAAAGGAAGCCATAACCAATCCTAATGTATAATACAGCCCTGCCCGTAAAGCTGTCCTTAAAAATAACGGAAAGACCGATTTGTCTTCGTTTTTATTATAAGTATAAAAAAATCGGATTAGCGCATAGACTAAAACTAAAATTGTAAGCATATAAAAAAAGTAAAAATTACTTAATGCGCTGATACAGGTCATAATAACAAACAGATACGGTTTTTTCTTTTGTATAATAAGATCTACTCCGATAAAAAGGAGTGGCAGGTAGATCATTGGATTTGTAAAATAGGGGTGCCTCGTTCCGGCATAAAATACATATCCGCAAAATACATAGATTAATCCTCCAAGAACAGAAGAAAAGCCCTTTTTTTTCATATAAATACAATACAGCATAAAGCTTATTCCGGATAAATATAATCTTAAGAGTATTAGGAAACGATACACAACTTCCATATTATTTTCCTTGCCAAATACAGTCAGTAAAGTAATCGGATCGCCGATTGCATAATAATTCAATGTAGTAAGTGTATCAAAGCCCATACCCAATTTGAAATCCACCATGGGAATTTTCCGACCCCCAAACAGGTCTTTTAATAGATTACTGTAATAAACCAATGCAGGATAATGCTGATTGATGCCGTCCATATTCCATATAAAAGATTTACCGCCTGACCTAAAGGGATAATATATAATAAACTGTAACAATAGAAATGCTGCTGTAAAAGGTATCATATAATAGAAGAAATAATTTTTCAGACCGGTATTTTTCTTAGACAAAAGCGTCATTAATTTTAATACTCCTTTTTCTGTAAACATCTTTCTTTATTATACCACTGTGCATTAATTATAATCGAGAGTAAACAAACTTTTAAATTTAAATCTGTATAAATAAATTATTTAAGGAACAATCGCACAATTTTGAATATATTTATAACAAAAAAATATTTATTTACATTATCTGCATGTAAATTTCATGTCAATAACTAATAGAATATTTAATAATTTAATTAGACACCCAACATAATATATGATATAATTGTCCAATGTAAACATTTGACTTTAGAAAGGATAAAAAAAATGGCAGAGAAAAATCCTATAGTAACAATCGAAATGGAAAATGGCGATGTAATGAAAATTGAACTTTATCCAGACATTGCCCCTAATACTGTTAAGAATTTCATTTCATTAGTTCAGAAAAAGTTTTATGATGGTATTATTTTTCACAGGGTTATACGTGGGTTTATGATTCAGGGGGGAGATCCTGAGGGTACCGGTATGGGAGGTCCCGGTTACCAGGTAAAAGGTGAATTTTCTTATAATCACTTTGAAAACAACCTAAAACATACTGCGGGGGTTATATCCATGGCAAGATCCCAGATGCCTGATTCAGCAGGTTCTCAATTCTTTATTATGCATAAAGATTCACCTCATTTAGATGGTTCTTACGCAGCTTTTGGTAAAGTAATTGAAGGGCTTGAAGTTGTTAACAAAATAGCTGAAACAAAAACAGATTATTCCGATCGTCCGCTGGATCCACAGGTAATGAAATCTGTAACGGTTGAATTATTTGGTGAAACATACGATGAACCGGAAAAACTTTAAATATATAGTAAGATAACAATCAACAGATTTGCGACATAACTGCCGGATTCATGCATTTATGTCGCTTTTTAACCTTACAAGTAAGTGCCTGCTCACAAAGCATAAGTCTATGCAGGAGTTAGGTTCTTTCTTGTTTCAGTGGACTTTATGTATCGGCTGAAATACCTGCCTGACTGGTATAAGGTTAAGCCACAGCGTAGCGGTTTTAAGAATACCCGCTAAAACTATGTAAGGAGGATATCATGATAAAGGAAAGAATCCAGCATTTAAGAGCATTAATGGCTGAAAATCAAATGGATGCCTATATAATTCCTACTTCTGACTTTCACGAATCTGAATATGTGGGCGATTATTTTAAGGCAAGAAAGTATATGTCCGGTTTTACCGGTTCCGCAGGCACTTTAGTAGTTACTTTAACGGAAGCCGGGCTTTGGACAGACGGAAGATATTTCATTCAAGCTGCAAGACAGCTGGCTGATACCGGAATAACCCTCTTTAAGATGGGTGAGGAAGGGGTCCCTAGCATTGAAGAATTTTTATTAGACAGATTACAACAGGACGGAACGCTTGGTTTTGATGGCAGAATTATAAATGCAAAATTCGGCTTAAATTTAAAAGAAAAATTACAGGTAAAAAATATAACCATAAAATATGAGAAAGACCTGGTAGACATCATATGGTCAGACCGTCCTGCTCTTTCGATGGAACCGGCATTTTTATTAGAAGAAAAATATTCCGGCAGATCCACATCAGATAAACTGCAGGATGTCAGAAACGAAATGAAAAAATCAGGAGCTACCATTCATATTATTACTACTTTAGATGACATCGCCTGGCTCTTTAATATCAGAGGTAATGATGTTACTTACAATCCGGTAGTTTTATCCTATGCAGTTATAACTCTGGAACATGCTTATTTATTCCTGGATCAAGATAAGTTATCTGACGAGATTCGAGATAAATTAGCTTCGGATCAGATTGAATTAAAGGATTATGCGGAGATTTATTCCTTTGTAACGAGTCTTTCCTCTCAGATGTCCGTACTGCTCGATTCTAAGAAAGTAAACTATGCTATTTACAGGAATCTTAATCCAGAAATCAATATAATTGATGCTGCCAACCCCACCGTACTTTTCAAAGCTATGAAAAATCCGGTTGAGATAGAGAATTTGAGAAAAGCTCATATCAAAGACGGCGTTGCTTTTACCAAGTTTATGTATTGGCTGAAAACTCAGATCGGTAAGACAGAAATTACTGAGATTAGTGCCAGCGACTATCTGGAAGATCGCCGAAGAGAACAGGACGGTTTTATTGAATTAAGTTTTGATACCATTTGCGCATACAAAGCGAATGCTGCCATGATGCACTATTCTGCCAACGAGGACAGTAATGCTGTGCTAAAGCCGGAGGGATTATTATTAGTAGATTCCGGCGGGCAATATTACGAGGGTACTACTGATATTACCAGAACCATGGCTCTTGGAGAAATCAGTGATGAACTGAAAAAACACTTTACGGCAGTACTGCGAAGTATGTTAAATCTCGCAGATGCAAAATTCCTGCATGGCTGTATCGGATTGAATCTGGATATATTAGCAAGAGGCCCCATCTGGGATATGAATTTAGATTATAAGTGCGGAACCGGTCATGGTGTCGGTTATCTTCTTAACGTACACGAAGCTCCTAATGGTTTCCGCTGGAAGAAAGTACCCGAGAGAGATGACGGTTGTGTACTAGAGGAAGGTATGGTTACAACAGATGAACCCGGTGTCTATATCGAGGGCAGTCATGGAATTCGAACAGAAAATGAACTGGTCTGCCATAAGGGTGAAAAAAATGAATACGGCCAGTTTATGTATTTTGAACATATAACATTTGCTCCTATTGATTTAGATGCTGTAGATGTCTCTTTCATGTCACCTGCTGAAATTAAAAGGTTAAACGATTATCATCAAAAAGTATATGAAAAGTTATCCCCTTATCTTACCCCGGAAGAAAAAGACTGGTTAAAAGTTTATACGCGTGCTGTTGGTATATAAACCGTTAATTGTTACTGTTCACTCCCCTGCAAAAGCAGCAGTTTCGTGAACAATAACACGTCGCGTTGTTGCCTGTGAACAATAACCGTTAGTTTCTCCTTAAAAAACATTTAACATTTATACCTGTTGACATTATATTATTTCTTTGCTATACTTTTATCAATTTCATAGTAAAACACTAGGAATGAGAGAGTAAGTGATTAAAAGTCTTACAGAGAGCTTTGGCGGTGGAAAAAAGCAGATGAAAAATGACTGAATATGGCTCAGGAGTGGCGGTTTGAATTGTAATATATTCATCTATATTAACTTAGTTATTTTTAGACTATATTGCATTTAGAATTCGACAGGATTGCCTGTTACAGCAAACGAGTATAATTAGATATTTAATATCGTACTCTTAGAGGTCTGTTACAGTAATGAACAGATAAATTGAAGTGGTATCACGGGTTTTACTCGTCTTCTTAATGTATAAGAAGGCGAGTTTTTTTATTACATAGGAAAGTTCTCCAAACAACCCTATGTAATAAAAAGCCCGACCGGCAGGATGCACATGAACAGACAAAAGGATACTATCCTTTAGGGTGGATTGTCACAAAAATGACAGCGCGTCAGCGCAAAAGTCTGGTAGACCAGACTCTTTCTTATTCCTGTCTATCTATAACTTAGGAACATTATATTTGTTTAGCAAACGAAATTTAAGGAGGAAAAAATATGGATATATCAACTCTTTGTATACATGGAGCTGAAAATAATACTCATACTACCGGAGCTGTCAGCGTTCCAATTTATCAATCGGCAACCTTTGCCCACCTGGGAGTCGGTAAAAGTACAGGTTATGATTACTCTCGCCTGCAAAACCCCACCAGAGAACATTTAGAAAAAGTGGTAGCCAATTTGGAACAAGGCACCGATGCATTGGCTTTTTCAACGGGAATGGCTGCAATCACAGCTCTTATGGAGCTCTTTTCCATTGGAGACCATATTATAGCTTCAGGAGATTTATACGGCGGAACAGTGCGTTTATTTGAACATATCTCCCGTAAGAACGGTCTTACAATTGATTATGTTAATACGGCAGACCTGGATGGGGTTCGTGACCTGATTCGCCCGGACACAAAAGCGGTCTATATAGAATCCCCGACAAATCCCATGATGCAGATAACCGATATTGCCGCAGTTTGTGAATTAGCAAAAGCCTTTGGACTCCTGGTCATTGTTGATAATACTTTCCTCACACCATATTACCAGCTGCCTCTTGTATTAGGCGCTGACATTGTAGTACACAGCGGCACCAAGTATTTAAGCGGTCATAATGATACGTTAGCCGGATTTTTAGTAACTAATAAAGCAGATTTATCAGAAAAACTCCGTTTCATTTATAAGACTACCGGCGCCTGTCTCTCTCCCTTTGACAGCTGGTTATTAATCCGCGGGATTAAAACTCTTGCTGTGCGTATGGACCGCCAGCAGGATAATGCGATCAAATTAGCAAATTGGCTTAAAACCCAGGAAAAAATAAAAAAAGTATTTTATATTGGTCTGCCTGAACATCCAGGTTATGCGGTTTCCACAAAACAGTCAACGGGATACGGATCCATGATTTCTTTTGAAGTCGACAGTGAAGCGACTGCCATCCGGTTATTGGAACGAATTCAATTAGTTTTGTTTGCAGAAAGTTTAGGTGGTGTAGAAACCTTGATAACCTATCCTATGCTTCAGACCCATGCAGATGTTCCTATAGAAGAACGCCTGGAAAGAGGTATCAATGATTGTTTACTGCGTCTATCTGTGGGTCTTGAAGATGCGGATGATTTAATAGCTGATTTAGCACAAGCATTAAATTAAAACTAATACCATACAATTAATACGAATTTCATAGCTTCAGTTGCCTTTAGGGCAAAATTCAGCTCTGAAATTGTATTAAGTGTATGGCATATAAATACAATAAACCAGGAGGAATACAAAATGTCATATAATTTTAATTTAGTAGTTAACAGAAAAAATACGAACTCCTTAAAATATGATTTCGCAGTAGAAAGAGGGAAAGCTGCCGATATATTACCGCTATGGGTTGCCGATATGGATTTTCCCACGGTACCCGAGGTTACAGAAGCTCTGGTAAAAGCCAGCCATCATGGGATATTTGGTTATACGGATGTTAAAGATAATTATTTTGAAGTTCTCCGTAACTGGTTTTCTTCCCATTATCACTGGGAGATTGAACAAAAATGGCTTGTTAAAACACCCGGTGTTGTTTTTGCCATTGCTATGGCTATACGTGCTTTCACGAAGGAAAACGAAGCTGTCTTAATTCAAAGACCGGTTTATTATCCTTTTTCCGAAGCCATAAAAAGTAATGAAAGAGTACTGATTAATAATCCTTTAGTTTATGAAAATGGAAAATATCATATAGATTATAACGATTTTGAAGATAAAATAATAAAGAATAATGTTAAATTATTTATTTTATGTAATCCTCACAATCCGGTGGGAAGGGTTTGGACAAAAAATGAGTTAATACGTTTAGGTGATATCTGTATCAAACATAATGTATTAATCGTTTCTGATGAAATCCATGCCGACTTTATCTATTCCGGTTTTGAACATCTTAATTTTGCCAATCTGAAACCGGAATTTCTAGATAATACCATCACCTGTACTGCTCCAAGTAAAACCTTTAATCTGGCAGGTCTGCAGGTGTCCAATGTATTAATCGGAAATCCTAAGCTAAAATCCGCCTTTAAAACAGAAATCGTAAAATCCGGTTATAGCCAGTTAAACACCATGGGATTAATTGCCTGCCAGACAGCCTATGAATATGGAGAGGAATGGCTTAAGGAGTTAAAAGAATACTTACGTGAGAATTTATTATATGTAAAAGAATTTTTAGAAAAACATATTCCTGAGGTTAAATTAATCGAGCCGGAGGGAACTTATCTGGTATGGCTTGATTTTAACCAGTTAGGCCTGTCGGAAGAAGAATTGGAAGAACTGCTCCTTAATAAAGCAAAGCTATGGCTGGATGCCGGAACCATGTTCGGTCCGGAAGGCCTTGGTTTCCAGAGAATTAATATAGCTTGTCCAAGAGAGACTTTGTCACTCGCCTTAACCCAGTTAAGAAACGCTGTTTTAAAATAAAATTATAAATTCTGGTACAATATTTTTATGTATAGGAACGAATAAACCGTGACACCGTTATTACATGGTGCCACGGATCTTTATTTGCAAGACTTTAGTATGATTGCAACGCTCATTCACAACATTCGAAACACAAGTAGTTTATATTCTTCTAATTGTTCAAGTGCAAACTTACCTCTTAATGAAATTACTTGCTTAACGCTCCCATAATATCCTCTCTCATATCAATTACTGCCTGTCTGGAAGCATCCGCATAAGCAGTTGGTCCGAATTTTTCATATTCTGCTTGTTTATATGCAGCTATAATACCACGGGAAGAATTCACGATAGCTCCTAAACCATCTTTGTTAAAGTAATGAACCAAATCTTTCCCTTTACCACCCTGTGCACCATAACCCGGTACCAGGATATAAGTTTTCGGCATAATCTTTCTTAGAATTTTGCCCATCTTAGGATAGGTTGCCCCTACTACAGCACCGATATAGCTGTATTGATCGCCCATACACTTCTCGCCCCATTCGGCTACTTTCTCGCCTACTAATTCATAAAGCGGTTTTCCATCAATTAATTGATCCTGAAATTCACCGCTTGATGGGTTTGAAGTCTTAACCAGTATAAATAAACCTTTCTTTTCTTCCTTGCACACTTCAATAAAAGGATCCACACCATCGGAACCGAAATAAGGATTAACCGTTGCGAAGTCTTCGTCAAAACCATAAAAAGAATTGTTACCCACTTTCACTTTACCTAAATGGGCTGTTGCATAGGCAGCTGAGGTAGAACCGATATCGCCTCTTTTGATATCACCAATCACGACCAGGTCCTTTTCCTTACAATAATCCACTGTTTTCTTAAATGCGATCATTCCCTCGATACCAAATTGTTCATACATTGCAATCTGAGGTTTAACCGCGGGAATTATATCCCAGGTAGCGTCCACAATCGCTTTATTAAACTGCCAGATAGCTTCTGCCGCACCGGCTAATGTCTCACCCTTTTCCTGGAATGCCTTCTCTTTCACATGTTCCGGAATATAGGATAACATGGGATCTAATCCAACAACAATAGGTGCTTTACTTTGTTCAATCTTCTGAATTAATTTATTTATCATAATTACCTCCATATGCCGCTTTAGCGGCAATTAAATTCTTCGTAAAAAGCACTTCTGTGCTTTTTGCCGGTTGAAAACGCTTTTCTTTTCAACCTACCTCCATGTGCTGCTTTAGCGGCAATCTTATTTATCTTTAAATACAATATTACCATCAACGATAGTAACCTTTATCCTGCCCACAACTTCTTTTCCGTGAAAGGGGGTATTCTTACCCTTAGAAGCAAATTCATTTACATCAATTCTATATTTTTCCTTGGGATCTGCAATGACAATATCTGCTGCTTTTCCAACTGCAAGGATACCTTTATCAATCCCTAATACCTTAGCCGGGTTTAAGCTCATCTTCTCCACCATCTGCATCGGGGTTAAATAACCTTGTTCTACCAATTCAGTCATAGTAAGTGCAAATGCAGTTTCTAATCCCACAATCCCAAAGGGTGCCTCCTGAATGGATTTTGCTTTTTCTTCAGCACTATGGGGAGCATGATCCGTTGCTATTACATCCATAATATTGCTCTTCAAACCATCTTTTAACGCCTGAATATCTTCCCTGCTTCTTAGGGGAGGGTTCATTTTATAATTAGCATCATCGCCTGTTATCTCCTCATCCGCCATGGCAAAGTGATGCGGACACACTTCACCGGTAACAGGTAATCCGCTTTTTTTCGCCATGTCTATAAAAGTAACGCTATCCCTGGTAGAGCAATGACAAAGATGAAGTTTTACTCCGGTATTTTTCGCTAACAGAATATCCCTTGCAGCTATTACATCTTCTACAGCATTACTTATTCCCGGCATACCAAGTTCCTGGGATTTTTTACTCTCATTCAATACGCCTTTGCCAACCAGATCTTTATCTTCACAGTGAGCGAATACGGGAATACCTGCTTTTTTTGCTTCTATCATTGCTCTTTGGTATAAAGCAGTATTCATAACAGATTTACCATCCTCACTGATAGCAGCTGCTCCGGCAGTAACCATTCCTTTAATATCGGAAATTTCTGCCCCAACCTGATCTTTCGTAACAGCGCCGATGGGAAGAACATGAACTACTGCATCTTCTTCTGCTTTCTTAACAAGGACTTCAACCATTTGTTTACTGTCAATGACAGGTCTGGTATTAGGCATGGGGCATATGGTAGTATAACCGCCTCTGGCAGCTGCCCTTGAGCCTGTTGCAATCGTTTCTTTATATTCAAACCCGGGTTCCCTTAAATGTACATGGAGATCTATAAAACCAGGCATGACATAATGCCCTTTCGCATCAATTACCTGCTCAGCTTCCGTATTAATATTTGGACTAATTTCTTTGATAAAGCCATCTTCTATAAGCAGATCAGATACTCCTTCCGTTTTGGTTGCCGGATCCAACAGATATCCATTTTTAATTAGTATTGACATAATAATGCTCCTTTCTATCAATGATTACACACAATGACGTTCGGCAAGCCGAACGTCGTAAAATTTATTTATGAAATTATAATTCTGCTTTTTCAATATCTGCCATAACGGCCTCATTACTGATATAGTTACCAATTTCTTCCTTGGTAACCCATTTATAACTATTAAGTTCTTCCGGCAGAACTACTTCGTCTCTGGTACTCATACATAAAAAGCTGATTCCTATATTACATACATCCCCAACCATAAAAGACCAGGTGTAAAGGATACGGTTAACATACACAGATAAACCTGTAGTTTCAAATATTAATCTTAGCACACCTTTTTCAGGATTTTCGCCAAATTCTAATTTTCCGTCAATAAATTCCCACTGATAAGGATCAACAATTCTATCATCATACCATTTTTCAACCAGTAAGTATTTATCCTCATATTGAACGATACCTTTTACCATGATTTTGTACTTTTCCATAGGCTTCCTCCTTGAATACGCATTAAAACTCCATATTGAAATAATTTGTTACAATAAATTACCCATAAAATCCATAATTTATCGAATCAAATTTTATATTAATAATTTTATCTTCATTATTATAACGTAACTGCAGCCTGAATACAACAGATTGATTGCTTTATATGTAATATTTTCTAGCATATTTTTTAACCCTTTCGTAAAAAATATTATTACGGCTATTATTTGTTGTAATGTTTTCTTTTTACTTATGAAAAAGTTTCAATTACTTTAAAAACAAATATGATCCTCGGCGCAATTTTCAGAAATACACAGAATGTGCACAGGAATGGAGGTAATTATGGATAATCCCAACGGTATTAATGCATTTCCCAATGGTTTAAGCGCTTTTCCAGGCGGTGTAACTACAGGCTTGACGGACTTCCCCCCTGCTTTGGGTAATTTAATAAATGAAGATTTAGGTGCAAGGCATTATTATGATAACATGGATGATGCCCATAAAGCTGAGTTACTCCGTAATGCTAAGGACTTTCAATCCCAGGAAGAATTAGAGCGGTATCTGTATCATATTGAAAATGATGAATTTAGATAAATATCCAATCTAAGAAAAACCTGTCATTTACTCTTTGCTATAACTTTGAATAAATGACAGGTTTTTATTGGTTAGACAGAAATAATCTGCTCCTGGGATACAAATCAACAAGATCTAATGTTCCTATCGGTTTGAGAAAATCATAAACAATTATTTTTATATCAAGTACAGCAGCTCGGTTCCACTGCTTTTTCACTTGAATATGGAATCGTAAAAGTCTGGATTCCGCTTGCATAAGGCGCTATCTCATATAGCTGAAAATATATGACTACCCCCTCATTCGATAAATAAAAATTTTTTGTATTAAAATTCTCTTTTACCAGGTCAGCATAATCCGTAAAGAACATCGTGTTATCTTTTTTCTGTTCATCTTCTATCTTTCCAAGGATATCCTTTTGTATCGAAACCGTATAATTCTCCATATCCGGGAAGAAATCCGATAACTCCAAGCGGATACCTTTTTGCAGATTCCAAGTATCTGAACTGCGATAGGTCATCCCATGTGCTCCGCCGGTATATTCATACCTGTCAAAATATAAGCTTAAAGTACAATTATTGTTATAGGTAACATTATATTCTACATATACTTCGTACTCATGAACAGGAAAATCATTTGCTATGGAATTTTCATAATCATCCATAGCCATCTGATATAGTTTCATAACCTGGGTTCTTCGATACATGGAAGCTTCTGCTTTATAAAACAAATTCAATTTAGTAAGGAATAACTTAAATTTATCCGAGACAAATTGTGGGTATTTAATAGTATAAGTCATAATTAAATGCCCTTTATAATACATATCTTTTTTAATCGCATGTTCCTTTGCAGTAAGGGTATAAGATGTCAATGAAAAACCTCCCGCCAATATCATCTATACTAACATATGCTTTCAGCTTCTATCTTGTTCATATTCCGCTTATACCCCGATTAAGTTAATGAATATGTTTTTAATCTGAATGTATGTGAAGACCTTAATTTCCACTATGTTTAGACATCATTCTTTTATGCTGAATTATTTTATAATAAGATCTTCTCAAGTGCCCTATAAGCAATTTGATAGGCAGCTTCGCCATCTGTAAGTGTACGCTGTTTCGAATTCTTTTCCAGAGACTTTAGTGCCGCAAATTCAGCCAGATGGGGTTCTAAGCTTAAAAATCCTCTATACCCGCTTTTATCCAGTTCCTTTAGAATCTCCAGTACATTGCCGTCCCCTTCTCCTGCAGGGACTACTTCTCCTGTATCAGAAACCGCATCTTTTATATGGATATATTCTATATATGGTTTTAATTGTTCATATGCTTTAATTGTATCCTGTCCGCACTGTACAAAGTTTGCGAAATCAAAGGTACATTTAAAATTATCACAGTAAAATTCTTTGAAAAGATTAAAACACCTTGGTGCAATATCTCCATAAATATCTTTTTCATTTTCATGAAGTAAAATTACGTTATGTTTCTTGGCATAATCAATCATACGTTTTGTCCGGTCAAAAACTTCGTTGTGATATGTTTCCGGATATTCCCCTTTCGGAATATAAAAACTGAACATCCGGATATAAGGTGTTTCAAACAATTTGGCAATTTCAACAACCTTTTTATATACCTCAAAATGAGGTTCAAACTCATCCGTAATTTTGATTTTGCCAATCGGTGAGCCAATTGCTGAGATATGAATGTCATTTTCCCAAAGATATTTCTTAAGTTCCTTTATTTCTTCCAAAGAATAATCTGCCACATTTTTTCCATTAGCACTGCGGAATTCAATGAATTTTATTCCTAATTCCTGCAGCAGCTTAACCTGCACCTTAATCTCGGTATGGATTTCATCAGCAAATCCGGTTATTATTGTATTTTTTAACATAGTACCTCTTTTCCGTAATCATTTGGCAATATATTAACCAAACTTAATCAAGCCTTTTATGTTTTGCTTTTAAGGATTCGAGTGTCAAAAGGTCAATTTTGCTTTTTGAATGAATACCAGCGTATATATATTCAATTCTGCTGCCTTTCCCTCAAACACTATATTTTTTACAAGCCTCTAACGTCTCAAAAATTAAGCCATCTAGCTTGATTTTTGGCCAGAGTCTTGACAAAATATAAGCAGTGTCCTCGGCCGGTCGACGCAAAAATGAATGTAAATACACCGATATTCATAAAATACAGGTTGAGAGACCTTTTGACACCCTAATCTTTTATGAAATTTGTTATATTTCTCTGTAACTTATCATATATTTTTTTTTATTTTACTTGTTTTTCTATTTTATCTTTGTTTTTATCTGTTGTTTTCTATTTACATATGTTTTTCAATAAGAATTCATTTGTAAGACAGCCACTTCATATAACTGTGAACCGTTCTTGTTCCGATATTATCTTATGGAAATTTCTTTACCGGTTCTTGCGGATTCATAGGTTCTGAGCAGAAGCAAGATGGTATCATTTAAATGATTTAAGTCCAGTGAAAATGGGCGGTTTTTTTCAATACTATCATAATAATCAGTAATACAATCCATATGACCGGCACCCCAATAACTCTTGCCGAGTTTGGTTTTATGTTCGATTTGTAATTTTTTACTTTCACCGTCTTTATAATAACAGGTCACATCCAGATCCTCGATACGTATGGTCATATTCTCGCAGGATAATTCGATTAGCGGAGGTACATCTGCACAATATGCCGTGGTAGCGTAAAAGCAGGCTATCTTATCACCCTCAAAGCGAATATAAGCTTCCATCATATCTTCTACTTCAATCACTCCTTTTAAATGATGATTCGTCATAGTAGCATCAACTGATACAGGGGTCCCAAGCAGATAAGCTAACAAATCCAAAGTATGTATAGATTGATTGATGAGGACTCCACCGCCCTCCGTAGCAAGATTTCCCCTCCATCCGCTTTCCGTGTAATACTCTTTAGAGCGGCTCCAGTTTACAATACCTCTGACTCCATTGATCTTACCGGTTTCACCGGAGGATATCATCTTTTTTACCTGAATAATACTTGGGTTATACCGGTTTTGAAAGCAGATACCTAATCTTTTATCACTTTTAACCGCCTGTAATTCATTGAATTGACTTGCAGAGATTACCGGAGGTTTTTCCATAAATACATGAATTCCTCTCTCTAAGGCATAAACCGCCATTGGAACATGCAGATAATGGGGGGTACATATATGCAGTGCGTCAATTTTTTCTTTCTCAAGCATCTCTTCCAAGGTGTTGTAAACCTTCCCGCCATATTGATCTGCAAAGTTCCTTGCTCTTTCTGTCTTGATATCTGCATAAGCAATCATATCAAGATTTTCTAACTGATGAATACATTCGGCATGCACTTTGGCAATACCGCCGCATCCTACAATTGCAATTTTCATTTCAACACCCATCGCATAACACAACAGCAAGAAAATGTGTTAATGCATATACCTTTCTATTATTCCTGTCCGCCGCCGGATTCTTTTATTGCTTTTTCTCTGAACCATAACTGCTTTCCGTATTAAAAACTGTTTCTTTTACATTTTTTTTAAGTTTGGAATTAGCACGGCGTTTATTTAACTCACTTAAGAATAATTCTTCATTAAATGGAATTTCTACCGGTATATTAAGCCAGCTGGATAAATGCATGGCATTTGATAAAGTTAATCCGTTAATTCCCTCTATCCCCTCTGCTATCAGCGGGGTACCATGCAGTATTTTTCCTGCAAAAGCATTTAGAACACCTGCGTGCTGAGGATTTTTACCGTCAGTTTCTAGAGTGACATAATGTCCTTCCGGTTTCTTAAATCCTTCCGTAGCAGAATAGCAATATTCTCTTTCATTGATTTCTAATTCATATAAAGTTAATTTATCTTCTTCACATACCAGCTTACCCTTTTCCAAGGTTATTTCAAAACGGTTTGTGCCCGGTGCATCACCGGTTGTGGTTACAAAAACCCCTGTTGCTCCCCCCGGATACTCCAGATAAGCAGTCACATCGTCTTCCACTTCAATATCGTGCCATTTGCCGATATGACAGAAAGCCTGTACTTTATTTGGCATACCACAAATCCACTGCAGCAGATCCAGATTATGAGGGCATTGGTTAAGCAAAACTCCGCCGCCTTCCCCCTCCCAGGTTGCTCTCCAATCTCCGGAGTCATAATAGGCCTGTGTTCGATACCAGTCTGTTATAATCCAATTAACCCGTTTTATGGCACCCAGACTGCCTCCATGAACGAGTTCATACATTTTGCGGTAAACATGATTGGTTCTTTGATTAAACATCATAGCAAATACCAGATTGGATTTTTCAGCTGCTTCATTCATCAGGCGAACCTGTTTGGTATATACTCCGGCCGGTTTCTCGCTTAATGCATGTTGTCCATATTCCAACGTTTTCATAACCAGTCTTGGATGATCATAATGAGGTGTTGCAACAATAACGGCATCACATATCTTAGCCTCTATTAATTCATCGCCGTTCTCAAATATCGTCACTGATTCAGGCAGATTTTCTTTTGCCCAGTTTCTTCTTAATTCTTTCAGATCTGCAACCGCAGTCAGTTCCATTTCCGGAACCTGATTGCTAATCAGGGTATTACAATGACCACTCCCCATATTGCCGATTCCGATAATTCCTACTTTTACTTTATTCATGTAATTTCTCCTTCTATTATCGATAACCTAAGTTTCTCAAGTTATCATAACTTAATTTTAAGCAATCAAACGGGCTGCCCTGGCAGATATCCTGCTCAACCAGCAGATATTCACAGTTCGTCTGCTTCAGCTTATCTATAATTGCGCTAAAATTCAGATTTCCCTCCATAACAGGTGCCATTACAGGTGTCCCATTTACTACTGCCATATCTTTTAGATGTACACAGGATAACCGGTCCTTTAGAACTTCAATCCATTGACATACATCACCACCGGCGGCCTGAACCCAATAGGTATCCATCGTAATCCCCATCTCCTCCGGTGTGAAAGCTTCCAGCAGATAATCAATGGCATATTTTCCATTCATCTTTTCAAATTCAAAGTGATGATTATGATACATAAATAACTTTCCTGCCGCGGCTATTTTTTTAGCGGGTTCCTTAAAATCCTCTGCAAAATGGGACACCCAGAATGGTGTGCGGTATTTTTCCGGCATGGCTCCCAGTCCGATATATTTGCAGCCCATGATATCATGTTCCCTGATTAAATTCTCCGTATCATACAGAATCCGGTTAACATCACTGTGGGTCAGTACAATCTCCAAAGACAGGCTGTCGCAGATCTCTCTTATTTTAGTGGGTGAGATTTCTTTGCCGATACCGGAAATCTGAACTGTTGTATATCCCATTTCAGCAATCTTTGTTACGGTAAAATAAAAATCCTTTTCATTCTGAATATAATTCCTTACAGTATATAGTTGTGCTCCCAGTTTCAATAGAATCAACCTTCCTTACGTTTTATTATGCTTTTATTGTAGAAATAATTCTGTAAAAATACCATTGCAAATAAGAACAATCATATTGCAAATATAGCGATACTAAACTATACTGATATATGACTCGCGTGTTTTATAAAAAATTAAAGGCGGACAAAGTTATGGGGATTTTAGCAGAAATAAAAACAGACAGGGTTATGTTTAGTTATTCGGAAAGTAAAGAATCCAGCAAGGACTATTTTCTGCATTGCCATAATTACTATGAATTATATTATTTTATTAATGGAGATGTTGATTATCTGGTAGAGGGAAGGCAATATCATCTCTCTCCCCACAGTATCCTCTTATTAACCCCCAATGTATTTCATGGTGTGAGAGTAAATTCCACCAACCCTTACCTGCGGTTTGCTCTGCATTTTTTCCCCGATATCCTGTCAATGGAACGGAGGCATTTACTGCTATCCGCATATCCTGCCATGGAAAAACATTCAGAAAAACAAATATATTATCAAAACCCTGAGCATTACCGGATTTATTCTTTTTTTGAATCCTTGATTGAATGTTCCAAATTAGAGCCGGAATTACAAAAAAATCTGCTTCCCATTTACATGGAAGCACTGTTATCACAGGTGACTGTTATGAGTCACTCCATACAAACTGATTCGAATACCGGAAGCAGCCCTAATACCATATCAAAAATAATTGCTTATCTGAACCAGCACCTGACCGATTCCATAACGCTGGATCAGATTTCGGAGGATTTTTATATCAGTAAACATCATCTAAACAAAGTATTCCGAAAAGCCACCGGAACAACGGTAGGTGATTATCTGCTGCACAAAAGGATTATTTATGCACAACAGCTGTTAATTAACGGACACACTGCATCGGAGGCGGCAAACGAATCGGGTTTCGGTGATTATTCTTCTTTTTACCGGGCATATACTAAAATAATAGGGCATTCCCCTTTACAGGACAGAGGTGTACTTCCCTCTTTAGTGAAATAATAACACCATTCAGTACCATAGTCTGAACATTAACCAATATATCTATAATCTTGAATCTATACTTGACTCTAAAATCTAATGAGAGTATAATCGTCTTTCGTAACACTTCCTTGTATGGATATTGTTACCATTTTAACAATATGGCAGGTAAAATTATGAGTTTCTTAAAGCAAAATATTGAACAAAGACGTGATCTGATTTTAAATGGCCGAGTCTCTACGACCATAATGCTTCTTTCCGTACCAGCTCTTATGATGGGCGTAATACAATCCGTCATACCGGTTATAGATGGTCTATTCTTAAATAATATCGTCGGTACTGTCGCAGCAAGTGCCGTTACCTACTGTGCTCCTATCGTTAATATGGCTGCTGCATTAGCTCAGGGGTTAAGTGTAGCAGGAATGGCTATTATCGGTCAATCCAACGGAAAAGGAGACTTTGAAGCCGGTCGGCGCATATCAACTCAGTTAATTGTTTTTTCATTTATATTAGGATTTCTCTTAGCACCGGTCCTTATCGCATCTGCTTTTATTGCTTCAGGACATGTAACTGTGGAAATATCCAAAGATGTGTTCCTATATCTTTCTCTAAGTGCCTGTGTTCTTCCCTTTTCATTCATGGAATCCATTTATAACTCAATTAAAAATGCCAGCGGCAAACCGGAAGATACTTTTATTAGAATGGTAATTATGTTAATATTAAAAGTAATCTTTAATGTTCTTTTTATTGCTGTCTTTCGTTGGGGCATCGTAGGTTCCGTATTAGCTTCTTTGGCTTCCAATATATTAATAACCTCCTGGATGTATTATGAATTATTTGTTAAAAAAAGCGGTGACAGACTTATATTAACCGGTTTTCATTTTGACCGGTCAATTATCCGTGATCTTATTCATATCGGTCTCCCCTCCATGCTTTCCAGTATTATGTTAAATCTCGGCTTTCTGCTCATTAACAACGAAGTAGAGAAATACGGCGCAATTGTCTTAAACGGGCAGGGAATAGCCAATAATATAACCTCTGTCTGCTTTATTTTACCCTCCTCTTTCGGTTCTTCCGTCACCACCATGGTGAGTATGAATATCGGAGCCGGGCAAAGTAAAAAAGCTAAAAAATCCTGTCTGGTCGGGTGCGTTATCAGTGCAATTACAGCTATAATTTTAATCGCTATTATTGTACCGCTGTCTTCCAGAATTACAGTTTTATTTACCCGTTCAAAAGATGTACTGGAAATAGCGAATAAAGCTTTACATATCTATACCTATTCCGTTGTCGGTTTTGGTATCTGTATGGTTCAGTTGGGTGCTTTCATAGGCCTCGGGCGAACCAAGGTTACTTTGGTGATCAGTATCCTTCGTGTATGGCTGCTGCGGTATGTGTTTATACTGGCGACTGAGCATTTTCTGGGCTTTTATTCTGTTTTCTGGGGCAATCTCTTCTCTAATTATATGGCTGCCTTGATTACAACAATATTAATCTTAAGGGTAAACTGGGTCTCTTCCATTCCTCAGGAAATGAAAATAAAAAATGCAAAGCTTTCCTGACGGTAATATTGGATATGGGGTAAAATTATACGGGCGAATTATATTATTTGTCGTCCGAGTAATTTCACCCCATATTTTCATACGGATTAATGTTTTAAAAGTCCATCTATTTTTAAAAAATTTTTTTCTTTCCAGAAACGGTACAACTTTCCTCTGTTAGCATATAGAAATATAATCTGGTTTCCGAACCAGATTCCAATATAATAAACCGGCAGTCCGGTTACTTTCAGACAGATCCCTAATATTATCATACCACATACTACCAGCACTCCGTCTTCATCGGAAGAAATTGTTTTCCCTTTATTCAGTAATCTTACCATTAATTGAATAAATGCTAATATAACAGCTAATAGAAAAGAAACTTTAAATCCGGATATTGCACTCCAAACACCAAACGTTACTGCAATGGCTTTTCCGCCCTTAAATCTGGTAAAAGCCGGAAAAACATGACCAACTATCGGTGCAAGGGCTACCGGCACAAGCCAGTAACCATATAAAACTCCTGATTCATAGAGAAATACCAACGGAAGATAACCTTTCATAAAGTCTAACAACACTCCCAATAAGCCAAGTTTATAACCGGCTGCATTCCATAAATTAAAAGCACCCGGATTACCGTCACCTATAGTCTTTAAATCTTTTTTTACCGCCAGCCCCAGCCAATAGGAAAACATAAGCGAGCCGCAAAGATACTCCATCAGAATAAATAACAATAGTATCAGATTATTTTCTCCCAACCTTAACCTGCCTTCCTTTCCATGTTACGCTTCCAATGATTGCCACCTGATAATAAGAATACAAAATGATGACTATGAAAAATATAGTTGATAATAAATGCAATACAGGAACTAATTTTCCGTACTCTCCGCTGTATTTCAGAAAATAAAAAACCTGCAGGGTTAAAAGAATATATCCTAATAAAAACGGTGTGGTATAAATACTTCCCAGAATCATTAAAACCGGTGTAACAAATTCAACTGCCAATAATCCCATAAACCAGAAAGCAATCCACATGATTGTGAGGGGCCGAAGATTGGCGGTACTAAGGACAGCACCTTTGCCAAAACCTTGTAACTCACTCTGAATACCACCGGAATACATTCGAAATGATACGTTGTGATATCCGATAAAATTATGGACCGGTACACCCGCACCGGTTAATTTTTTACCCAGATTGAGATCATCTAATACTTCTGACTTCA
This sequence comes from Anaerocolumna sp. MB42-C2, assembly GCF_030913705.1. Classification (GTDB taxonomy): domain Bacteria; phylum Bacillota; class Clostridia; order Lachnospirales; family Lachnospiraceae; genus Anaerocolumna. Next base: position 5,948,398 of record NZ_CP133190.1, on the reverse strand, counting down.
CACTGTCATGGCCCTCAATTTTACTATAATCCTCTCTGGTCATAACAATACAGGAACCATATAAACCTTTCTTTTTACTGTATCGTTCAAAAGGTGAAGTAAACGCCAATACACCCAGGAGATAGGGAATCAGTGATAATCTCTCATAAAATTTTTGCGTTTTGTGATAGGGTACAACTGATATTGCCCCGCCTGATAATTCTCTGGTAAATAATAAAGTCTCCAGTGCTTTTGGTTCCAGTCTAACATCGGTATCGAGAAATACTAATATATCACCGGAGGATTCTTTTACACCATTCCAAAGTGCCCATGACTTTCCTGTCCACTGGTCGGGTAATTCCGTATTTTTAATTACTTTTACCCCGAAACTAACTGCAATCTCATAAGTCTTATCTGAGGACATATCATCAACCACAATAATTTCATATGGTTCTATCGACTGTGATTTTAACGATTCTAAAAGAAACGGTAAATTATCTTCTTCATTTCTGGCGGGTATAATAATTGATACATTATTATGTATTTTCGTTTGGTCTTCCGGATTTTTAAGCAGAGTTTTAGAGAAAAGGACATAGCCGCACAGGCAGGAACAAACTAGTAAAATCAGAATTATCATAATAGTTTTCCCCTTTTTTGCAAATCAATTTGTTGTGGAAACATTTATTAATTATATTATAAACCTTTGGTAAAAATAGTCAATCAAAATAGTCAATCAAATTGGATCGTATCTTTTATAACATTTTAATTTTATACCTAAATTAAGAAAAGGAGTTGTTACAAAATCTAAGTTTTACCAACCTGATTCTAAAATCCGGTTTGAAAACTTAAATTATTTAACAACTCCTTTGAAGACTTTAAAGTATTAATTTTCTAAATGTATATTCATTACACATATGATATGATTTTCTCAGTTATCTCATTAACATCATGATTATTTTTCACAAGAACTTCTTCTTCCAGTATTTCAATAATTGTAATTAAGTTGTGAATACTAATACGCTTTTAAGCCATATCATTACTATTCATTTTACTGCATTATGTAACTCCGTTACAAGTTTATCCAAAAAAAGTGATATTTTATTTCTGTCTGCCTGTGTTCCATACAAATTAACACTAAGTGCTGCCACATCATCAAATGTCGATATCGCTAATTGAAAATATGGACTGTATTTGATTGATCCCGTCATATAAGCATCCGTAACTTTAACACTTCCGAACGTAAGCTTAGATTTATCCAATATACCAATATTGGTAAATGCAATAAAAGGATTGGAGAAGTTTTTTTCGAGTAAACTTCTTGCTAATTTATCGGGCAGTACATCAAATGCTTTTTCCATCAGATAAACACTTTTAACGCAGGTAATATCTGATTTTTCCTTATCCATAACTTGTTTTACTTTAATAAGTGTCTGCACAAAAGTTGAGCCGATTTCTGAACCGATGTTACAGGTAAGATTGGTGCACAAATTACAAATACCTCCTGCTCTGCGTTCCGGCAGATATTTTCTAAGATCCACCGTGCAGGATAAAACAATCGTTCTACCATATAATTGGTAAAGAACACGCAAATATGCCGCCACAATCAAATCATTAACAGTAGCACCGTATTGTTTAGCGAATACCTTTAAAGCATAAAATTGCTCCTTGGGAATAAACCGTTTTTCAATAAAAGGATTGGAACGATCACCATCTAACCCAAACTGTATTGAGTCTATTGTTACCATATCATCTTTACCCAATAGTATTTTTAATTTATCACGTATGGAAAAAGTTTTGAAGATTTGTTTCAACATTCTATTCCCCATGGACTTTCTATGCAAATTCCATGTCTCATCTGAATTACTGTAAATATTACATAACAGATAAAGATATTCTTTAAATCCGGCGGCATCACATAACATATGATTCATGGAGATACAGAGCTTATCTTTATCTCTGCTGCGGATTATTTGAGCTTTTAACTGGGGACCTCTGATGGCATCGATCTCTTTACTGAGAAATTCTGCAGCACTATCTTCCATATTCCGGGATTCTAAAAAACGTACCATATCATCGGCCGTATAACCCTCATCTACCCAAGTCATTAGATTTTTATTTTCGCTAAACCTGCACTTTATCAAGGGAAAAGCTTCTGCTGACAGATTAACCGCATATTTAAAACGTTTTAAATCAAGTTTTCCTGAAAGTGTTGCTGCAAAGTGGAGCGTATGATCGTTGATATTTTTAACCTTAAACAGATACTGCAGTTTATCCCATGCATCGACTTTATAATTAACAGATTGATTATCCGACATTTCTTACTTCTCCTTTCAATAATCCTCTCTTAAATATATTAATCCCTCCCCTTAATAGATTCCTGATAATAATCTTAAAATTATTATATCCTATCAATTCACAATAACAAGAATTATTTTCCAAAAAATTATATCAATTTCCTCATTCAAAATATCCTCTTAAGAGAAGCCTGTCCCTGAATATAAAATGCTTTTCCAGCCTTCTGCTGATAATACCAATCGTCATACCATTGATGAGTGCACATATGATTGTGCCGATATTTATTCCCTCAAAATGAAACAGTCCAAAAAATACAAAGGACATAATAACACTAATCAAACAACTCACACAATCGTAACAAGTCTTTAACTTATTTATATTAATTTTAAACCGTTTTGATACCTCTTTAACCAAAAGTTCATATACTTCCGGTGCTATATAAGTATGAAACATAAAGGTTACACCAGTAGCACACAAAATAAAACCTGCTGAAAAGAAAGCTATTCTCCAAATCAGTATATCTGTTTTAATCATTCCTACCATAAGCAAACACCCATCTAATGTTATACCATAAATAACTGCTGTTACAAAAGAAAACAAATAGGATGTTTTGAATTTTCTCAATACCGTAATCATTATAATTAATAATATGGCTTGAACCGTATACTCCATCATACCAAAAGTTATAAAACTCCAAATCTGCGAAAATCTAAGGTAAAGTATATAAGCTGGCGCAACAACCATGGACATTCCAAAGTTTGCTTTCTCCATTAATGCAGTTCCCAAGGCTAATGCTATAATACCGCAAATGTATGCGGTTTCCGTATAAAATATTTTCTTATTCATTTTTCCTCCCAAAAAGCAAACAGCTAAACTTGTTCAATATCAAAACAAGAAAAGCTGCAATTGATTATGTTATAAACAAAAAAAGCAACAGCCCTGTTTGATATAGAAACAGGAAAAGTTGCTTTTACAGGCTAACATATATAGAGTAAAATGTCAATCAAACATTACTTAAATGCATGGAACAAAACCTAAACAAGTGGATAATGGCAAGCAACCTGTATATTACCCATACCTCTCATAACCGGTTCCGTATTACCGCAAAGCTCTGTTGCATATGGACATCTGGTATGAAATCTACATCCGTTTGGCGGTGATACAGGACTGGGCATTTCCCCTGTCAGTAATTGCCTGTTTTCCTTACGAAGTTCCGGATTTGGCCGTGGTACTGCTTCCAATAAAAATTTGGTATAGGGATGTTTCGGACTAATAAAAATTTCATCTGCATCACCTATTTCACAGATTTTTCCTAAAAACATCACACAAACGCGGTTGGCTATATGACGTACCACACTCAGATCGTGGGATATAAATAAATAAGTTAAATGATACTCTTCCTGCAAGTCATGCAACAAATTCAATACCTGGGATTGTATGGATACATCAAGTGCAGAAACCGGCTCATCGCAGATAATAAGTTTCGGATTCAATGCTATGGCCCTTGCAATTCCGATTCTTTGCCTTTGTCCGCCTGAAAATTGATGTGGATAACGTTTTAATGCTTCTTTCGGGATACCGACCTTACCAATCAACTCTATAATTCTTTCGTGTGTTTCTTCTTTCGTCCTGTATATTTTATGTGTTAACAGGGGTTCTCCGATAATTTGTTCTACAGTCATTCTTGGGTTAAGGGAGGCATAGGGATCCTGGAAAATAATCTGCATTTTCTTTCGAACCGAAATCAACTCCTTTGCAGTCATAGCAGTCAGGTCTTCTCCTTCTAACAGCAGTTCTCCGCTTGTTAGTTCAATAAGCCGTAACAAAAGTCTTCCCAGTGTGCTTTTTCCACATCCCGATTCTCCTACCAATGCCAGGGTTTCGCCCTCATAGATGGTCAGGTTTACATCGGATACGGCATGAACTCTTGTATTCTTTTTCTTAGAGGATATTACCGGAAATTCTTTAACCAGATTTTTAGCCTCAAGCAGCACCTTTCTATTTATCTCCAATAAAATCTCCTCCTTTCTCATATAAAAAACATCTTGTGTTATGCAAGTCGTTGATTCTATAATTTCCCGGGCGATCTTTCTCACAACGTTTTGTAGCGTATTCACACCGGTTACAGAAGCTGCAGCCATCCGGTAAATTTAATAGATTAGGTACCATCCCCTTAATATTATACAAATGCTCTTTCTTATCTTCAATTTGGGGAATTGAACGCAATAAACCTATCGTATATGGATGTCTGGTATTTTTAAATAACTCAAAGGTCTCCGCCTGTTCCATTACCTTTCCTGCATACATAACATATACATAATCACATACTTCCGCAACCACCCCCATATTATGGGTAATTAATAAGATCGAGGTACCATGTTCCTCTCTTAATTTTTTCATCAGATTAAGTATTTGTGCTTCTATTGTAACATCCAAGGCGGTGGTTGGTTCATCTGCAATCAGTAGTTCCGGTTCACAAATCATCGCCATACCAATCATAACACGCTGCCGAAGCCCGCCTGATAATTGGTGCGGGTATGCACCGTATCGTCTTTCGGGTTCCGGAATCCCTACCTGTTTGAATATATCGATTACCCTTTTTCTGGCTTGTTCTTTACTGATATCCTCATGCAGCATAATCGCTTCTCTTACCTGTCTCCCAACCGTATATACAGGATTCAGCGAGGTCATCGGCTCCTGAAATATCATCGAAATCCGGTTGCCTCTGATTCTAAGAAGTTCCTGCTTCGAACATTCCAACAGATTCTGCCCATGAAAAAGAATCTCGCCGCCCATTACTTTTCCGGGTTTACGTAAAAGCTGCATTACAGACATGGCAGTCATACTTTTACCGCAGCCGGATTCACCCACCAGCCCTACTATTTTCCCTTTCGGAATCGTAATATTTACTTCATCTACTGCGGGAATAACACCTTTTGAAGTAAAAAACTGGGTTTTTAAATTATTTATCTGTAAAGTGATATCCTGTTCCATTCATAACCTCCTCCTTACTGCTCTTTCATATATGGGTCCAAAATATCCCTTAATCCATCACCCAGAAAATTAAACGCCAGGGCTATAATAAGAATCGCTGCTCCAGGTGCTATTGCTATACAGGGATCCGTGAAAAGATATTGCTTTCCGTTAGACACCATGAGTCCCCAACTTGTAGAGGGCGGCTGTGCACCTATTCCCAAAAAACTCAAACTGGATTCGGATAAGATGGAACCCGGTATATTTAACGTAAACAGAACAATTAAAGAAGGAATACAGTTTGGCAAGATATGACGAAACATGATTTTAAAGGAATTGACCCCGATGCTCTTAGCTGCCTCCACATATTCTGTCTCCTTCAGAGATAAGGTCTGTGACCGCACAACACGAGCTGTTCCAGCCCAACCGACAATAACCAAAGCAATATAAATGTTAATCAAACCAGCTCCTACAGTGTACATAACCACCATAGCCAGTAAAATAGACGGAAATGCCAAAGCAACATCCGCGATACGCATTATTACAAAATCTACTTTTTTCCCAAAATATCCGGCCATCAATCCAAATACAGTTCCGATAGCCATAGAAACCAATGTGGGAAATAACCCAATGGACAAGGACACTCTGGCACCATAAATCATACGGCTAAAAATATCTCTTCCAAAATCATCTGTTCCCAGGATATGTTCCAAACTTGGTCCTGATAAACGGTTTATCAAATCCTGTTTAGCCGGGTCATATGGTGCTAAAAGAGGTGCAAATATTGCCATTACTGTAATTAGGATAATTACTGCAGCTGAAAATACCGCCAGTTTATTTTGATTCATTAATAATTTTATTTTTTCCCATATCGCTTCCTGATTGTTATGATTCTGCTCCATTTTACTCCTCCATTCTGATTCTCGGATCAATTAATGAATACAGGATATCTGCGATCAGGTTACCTGCGATAATCAATACCGTGGTAAATAATACAGTGCCCTGTAACAGCGGCATATCCCTGCTTGAAATGGAATCAACTGCCAGCCTTCCTATTCCGGGAATAGCAAAGACACTTTCCGTAATCACTGCCCCTGATAATAGGCTTGCCACCTGGATAGCCATTACGGTGACCACCGGAAGCAATGCATTTTTAAATGCATGAGAAATAATAACTCCTGATTCCCTCATTCCTTTTGCCCTTGCGGTCCGTATAAAGTCCTCCTGCAATATTTCAAGCAGATTAGATCTTGTTAACCTGGCAATGGTACCGGCTGCACTCCACCCCAATACAATAGCCGGTAAGATATAACTTTTCCAGGAATCGGCACCGGATACCGGAAGCAATTTTAATTTATAAGAAAAACAATACTGAAATAACAAGGCTGCCCAAAATACGGGCATAGAAACACCGGCAAGGGATATTCCCATAAATAATCGGTCTATCACCGTGTTTTGTTTGATAGCCGAAAGAATTCCTGCCGGAATTCCTATCACCCATGCAACCAATGCTGCCAAAACTGCCAGTTTCAGGGTATACGGAAAAGCATTTGTAATCAATTCACTGACCGGTCGGTTCAGTTTGTACGAGATACCAAAATCTCCATGTAAAGCGTCCCACAAATAACGAAAAAATCGAACCATCACGGGATCATTTAAACCCATTTCTTTCGTCAGTCTCTCTACCACTTCCGGCTTTACATGTTCTTTCATCATAACCGAGATGGGATCACCCGGTATTACATTCAACATCAGGAATACAATTAACATAACTCCTATTAAAACAGGTATCGATACAATAATTCGCTTCATCACCTCTTTAGCCAATGTTTATTCCTTCTTTCCTGCAATTTATTAAATATTCACCTAAATTTATTTTTGCAAAAAAGGGGATGTTGCTATATTTTGCAACAGCCCCTTTGCGAAACTCTTAAGTTTTTTGAATACTGTAGTTACGCAATCCTTCTTTATTTTTCAATTGAAACATTTTGATAATAATTATTTGACCAGCCATTCCAGGAAACTTTGAAATTCTTAACTCTTGGATTAACTACAAATAAATGCTTTACTGAGAACATTGGTACCCAGGACGCATCATCCTGAATAATTTTTTTCTCCAAAGACTGATATTCTGCAATTCTGTTTTCTTCATTTACAATCGCTCTTGCTGCCGCTACCCGGCCGATTACAGAAGTGTCAGGGTAACTTAAGCATCTTCTTTTTGTGTTCTCTTTAGTTCCAAAGAAAGTATAGATAAAGTTATCCGGATCATTAAAGTCCGCAGACCAATTGGTATTATACATTGCAAGTTCTCCCGCATTTCTCTTGTCCATGTAGGTTGCATCATCAAGTACATTAATTTTTGCTTTTATACCAATCTCGGCTAACATGGACTGAATAATCTGATTAACACTGGAGGTTGTATTAGATGCTTCTGAAGATTGTGAGATTTCAATGTCAAAGCCATCTGCATAACCTGCTTCACCCAGTAAAGCCTTAGCAGCTTTCGGATCATAGGTGATGGATTCCAAATCATTATTATGACCGATTAATCCAATAGGAAAGATACCATTCTCCAAAGTTCCCCTTCCGCCGAACAGGGCATCCAGAATTGCCTGCCTGTCAATTGCCATCTGAATCGCTTTTCTTACTTTCACATCACTTAGCGGTTCTATACTTTGGTTCATTGCTATGTAATAAATACCCACACGATTGCCGAAGGCAATCTGGTTTTTATAGGTATCACTTTTCAGAAAATAATCTGTCTGGCTTGGAGCATTTTCCAAATCCAGAATATCCAGTTCCCCATTCTCAAACATCATCCTCAGTGTATCTTCGTCCGGTATTATCTTCATCACGATACCGTCACAACCGGGTGCGCCTGCCCAGCAGTCTTTATTGGCGACCAAAACCATTTCACTGTTAAATGTCCAGGAATAGAAACTGAAATAACCGGTACCGATAGTCTTATCCGGAACAAGACCAAAATCTTCTCCTGCTTCTTCGGTTGTCTCTCTATCTAATATGGAACAGGCAGGTGTTGACAAACATGCCAGGAAAGCAGCATAGGGTTCTTTCAGCGTGACAGTGAAATTATAATCATCAATCACTGTAAATCCCTCTAATGTATCAGCCGCGCCATCATGCAGTTCCGATGCCCCTTTAATCTGATCAACAATATCGCCATTTTGTGATTTGCTGTATGTTAACAATCTGGTAAATGAATAGAGTACATCATCCGATGTTAAATCTGCACCATTGGTATATTTGACTCCTTCATGTAATTTGAATTTATAGGTTAATCCGTCTTCAGAAATCTCCCAGCTGTCTGCCAGGCTCGGTACGATTTCTGAAGTTCCGTCCTCATTGGCCTTTACCTCCACAAGACGGTTAAAAATATTCATACCTACCCCATAATACTCAGTCGTACACTGGGGATCAACGGTTGTAGGGTTGGTTAATTCCTGGATTTTTAAAAACGAGCCGGTATCAATATTACTTCCTTCTTCTGTTGTTTTCTCTGTTTGTGCTGTCCCCTCAGGGGTGTCCTGGTTAACAGGTGCTGTGCTTTTTCCGCAGCCGGACAGCAATAAACTTGCTGCTAATGTCACTGTAAGTAAAAAGCTAACTGGTTTTTTCATAAAAAATCCTCCTTGTATTGGTACTGTTATTTTATTGAACAAAATGTCAGCGTGCTGACACTTTCGCGTCCGGTAAGGTTTTTTCATTGTGATGTTCCAAGAACTTTCCCAAAATAAAAAAGCACCCCTTTTCAGGAATGCATCTTCGCACTTTTCTCAACATAATCTTTTGGGTAAATCATAACCGCTTCTCTGTAAAAACAATCTTTTTATATACAACATTCTTATTGCCGATCTATACTTTACTTTTTGAGTTAACAAAATAAAGGTGCTCTTACAAGATAATAATCTGCACGAACACCTTTGTCTCTTATATCATATTACTAATATCTTCCACCTGTCAAGTATTATTTTCAATACATGGACAAAATGTCCAATATTTTGTTACTGTTCACTCCCCTGCAAAAAACAGCAGTTCCGCGAACAATAACACGCTTCACGATGCACACAAAGCGAGGAAGCAGCGCTTTGGCGCTGCAATTCACCGGTTTTCTGTGACTTTCGCTTCGCTACACTCACAACAAACACGTCGCGTTTGTTGCCTGTGAACCGTAACATTATTTTATCATATTTGTAGACATACCGTAGATTGCATTCTAATTTTACAAAAGCTGAATTAGTAATCAGTTATTAATTCTAAAGTTAAATTTACCTTTATTTACCTTTTATGGTAATTATTCTCATTGAAATTACTTTATTAATTTGATACATTAATACAGTTATGCTCCCCAGCATAGCTTCATCTTTTGCCCTATGTGCTCCCTATTGCACATAGGGTTTTATTGATATAATACCCATCTTGAGACAAAGGAATATAATAAATAAGCTGCCAGAGAAAAAAACTTGCATAAATATAATATTTAACTATCTTTTTGTTGACAAATTAGTAAAATAATCCCATACTATTACCGAGCGGTTCTGCCGCTTTCTCATTACTAATACCAACGGCTGAAAGAAAGGACAGAAAATATATGAAACGAATTTTAATTACACTGCCGGTAACAGAACATCACAAGAAACGTTTGGAGGGAACTAATACGGATTGCAGTTTTGGGTATGTTCCATTATCAGAAGTAACCATTGATATGGTACAAAATTCAGAAATAATTGTTGGTAATGTACCTGCTTCTTTTATTGCTGCATCCGATACCCTGGAATTACTTCAATTAAATTCTGCCGGTACAGATGCTTACATCGTTCCGGGAGTTCTTTCTTCCAAGACTATACTAACGAATGCCACTGGTGCATATGGCAAAACAGTTGCCGAGCATATGTTCGGAATGATGATGTGTCTGCAGAAAAAATTACATCTTTACAGGGATGACAGAGTAAATGGGGACTGGAATGATTATGGTACGGTCACCTCCATTACCGGTGCAACGGTTGCCGTAATCGGATTAGGAGATATCGGATTATATTTTGCCGGAATGGCAAAAGCCTTGGGTGCTTATGTCATTGGAGTCAAACGTCGTAAAAGCGATTGCCCAAAGCAAGCAGATGAACTGCACCTAATGGAAGATATTGATGAAATCATACCCAAATCAGATGTCATTGTCTCTTTTCTTCCTAATACACCCTCTACATACCATCTTTATGATACAGAATTTTTCTCCAAAATGAAAAACTCAGCTGTTTTTTTAAATGGTGGACGAGGAAGTGCAGTGGACCAAGACGCTCTATTATCAGCTGTACAAAATCGTGAAATTTCTGCTGCCGGCTTAGATGTAACCGACCCGGAACCGCTCCCTCCCACCCATCCTTTATGGCGTGAAAAAAATATAATGATTACCCCCCATGTATCCGGTTCCTACCATTTACCCGAAACATTGGATAAGATCGTAGAAATTGCAGCTACAAACATTGAGAATTACCTTACCGGTAAATCCCTTAAAAATTTAATTGATTTTGAAACCGGTTATTGCAAATAAAAAAGCAGTTAATCCCAAAAGCAGCACGAGGTTAGTAACTGTTTTTTCAAATATTAAACATTATAATCTTGTCTGTTTATATGAATTACGAAAAAGGATTCTTCCCGGGAAGAATCCTTTTTCACTAATAAAGTTTAAATTTTATTTACTCTAATATGGGAATTATCATGATTCTTAACATTCTACAGCAGTCGAATATTATTGGGTATATTCAAAACCAATTCATATACATTTCCATTCATTTTATTATCAAAATAGTCTTTAATCTTACATAACTGATTTAATTCCTCCAGATACTCCTCCCTGAAACCGTCTTCCATAATCTTCCTTGCAAATCTTGTTTCCAGTGCAGAATATCCAGCCACTACTGACATTTCATCCGCTAATTGAATTAACAGATCATAATCATCAAATGGTTGCGAAAGAATCTTATCCACGATTAAATTTTCTTCCTCTTCATATAATTCTCTGTATTTATTTATCTTTCCTAAAAAAGCATGTGTAATACATATATTGGCTTCATCAGTCAAACCAAGCGAAATAAGTATCTTGTAACCAACGATAGGATGCCGATGTTTGTCACTAAAATCTAGTTCTCCTTTACTGTCACAGATCTCAAATCTTCCGATATCATGAAGTAAAGCATATACATATGCTTTGTTCCCATCCATACCACACAATTTTGCAATCTTATAAGCGATATTGGCTGCGTTTTGAATATGTCCATAATTATATGGTTGTCCCATGATCAATTTATTTTCAGCGTATCTATCTACAAGTACATGAGCTTCTTTTATAGTCATTATTGTCACCTCATAGGTTTATGTTAATTCAATACATAAGAATATCAATGCCCTTAAAACAGTTCGTCCAGTAAAATATAATAATTAATTTTTTCCCAATTCGGTTCCATTCCTAATTCTTCAAACAATAAAGTAATATAATTACTATTTTTCCCAAAGTTATGTCCGATGCTTCGAACACAGAGTGCAATGTCCTGCCATTTATCAGCTATACCGGCCCGTCCCAAATCAATAAAACCACTGATTGTATTATTGTCTATAAAAATATTGGGTGGACAATAATCACCATGGGAAAAGACTAATTCCTCTTCCGGTTGATTATCGATTAACCAGTCAAGTAATTCTCCTGGGGATTTAAAACCATTTTCTCCGTATGTTTCCGGTTCCCAGTCTTCCCTGCCTGACAATCCATTATCAACACGGTATTTTGCTAACCTTATTTTATTTTTGATATCATTTCTATAAGGACAATCCGTTATATTAACTGCCCACAATATTTGCAGCCCCTCTGCCATGAAATGAATCTGCTGTTTAGGCCTTTGTAACCAATATTCACTATAAGCCATCTGGCCTTTTAATTTTGACATAAGTAAGTAATTATTACCGTTTTCTTTATGTGCTATGTAAATACATGGCACCGGTAATTTACCTGGCAGCCACTGAAGCATTAAGTGCTCATTATTGGATTCTTCTCTCTCCTTTTCAATTTTCAGAACATAGTCATCAAAAAATATAACCTGGGAATCGGAACAGCCAATAGTATCTATTTGTATTCTGTCAGTTTTAACGATCTCTTTAATACAGGATGGAAGCTTTATATTTGAGACAATAATATTATCACCCCTTGTAATATAGTATTTTATTCCATTATATATTTCCTAATTTAGGAAGTCAATAAGTGTGTGATACTAGCATTCACGAATACATCCTAAATATTGGGGGTACCCTACATGAATTAAATCTGTGATTCTACCTGTTAATTGCCTGGGCCGGAAAGGGATATTATCTATTTCATCAGTAGAAATCCATAAACTTTCTTCCTGCTGCCAGTCCTTTTCCGTTATTTCAGCAGCATTTTCACTTTCAAGTTGAACAAGGAAAATATGTAATATTCTATGAGCATAATTAAAATATCTCTCTCAGTTCTTTATTATCATTAATTTCTTCTGCAAGTGCAAGAAATCTAACAATTTTTACTTTATACCCTGTTTCCTCCAAAACTTCTCTTATTACAGCTTCTTCCATCGTTTCAAATTGATTTTGTCCACCACCGGGTAAATCAAAATAGACCTCCTTATTTTCTGTAATACATCGATTAACAAGTATTTTACCTTTATGCAGAATAATCGCTTTCGCTGCATTTCTAATAGCCATACCGCCACCTACCTTTATAATATTTATAATACACCTGTTAGCTTTCCAGCACATCTATTTCAACATTATCTATTTCAATAATTACCACGAACTACTACCTTTGATAAAATTCTGTTACTAATATACTGCAAAACAGATAATCCCAGCCTGCACACATACTTTTACGCAAGGATGAGTTTATTTATTTAATTATTTTCCAATATTGTGCTTTTAATCCATACTCCATGTCTATCAAATAATTGTCAATCTTAACTCTATTAGCTACACACACCTTAATAAACTCATTCATGTCTTCCGTTCTTTCAAGAGTCTGATAATACATACTTCCGCCCGTTTTTATTAAACTTATGGCTTTATTCAATATCTCATGATAGAGTCCGCTTTCAAGTCTTGATGAACCAACCATAGTAACTATGTCAAATTTTCCTTCAAGGCCTCTAGTCATCATTATATCAGAATTTATGATTTCAATTGGATTTTTATTATCTTCGTTCGTTAAGCCTTCCAGAAGCTGCTTACAACATATTTCATCAATATCAATACTCGTTAATCTACCATTTTTTAATTTATAAGACAAATATCTGTCCCAATACCCAGCTCCAATTCCTATATTACATATTTGATACCCCTCATTAATACTAAAATTATTCTCAAAAAACTTTGTGAACATATACTCCAAATATTTATTTTCAACTGATAAATTCCATGGTCCCGCCTCAGGACCATAACACTGACCATAAGTTTTTAATAAAAAATCCTTATCCATATTACCTCCTCCACATAATTTAAATTTATCTTATTATAATTCTCCGTATTAACAATATCAACTAATTTCCAGATTTGTACACTTTTTGAAAAAGATGAACACCTCTACTTCTGCTTCCGTTGGTTATCTTATGGCTCAGAATATACCAGACAATTTACGTATACGAGTTGTAACAAATTCTATTATCATCGCTGAAGAACTAAGAATAAAAGATAATATTTCTGTTATTTTTCTTGGTGGTGAAATGGATAATAAGGGAAATTGTTATGATGCATTTGCAATTGACATGATAAAACATCTACGTTTTGACAAATGTTTTATCACATCAGCATTTATTTCATCCAATTTTGGATTATCAATTCAAAAATCACAAGCAATTAGTTTTTGGAATGCACTTATTGACTCATCAAAAGAAACAATTGGACTTTATCCGACTGAAAAAATCGGTTTTGAATCAGTTGTGAGTATATGCCCGGCTAAAAGACTCAATAAACTTATTACTGATTGGGATGCTTCAGAAGAAAATTTGTCTGAATTTGATGAACAAGGTATTGAAATAATCGTTGTTGAAGAAGCATAATTGCGCAGGGGCTGGTTTTCAGCCCCCTTTTTTAGGGAAAATTAAGAACAGTAACTTGAACGAATTTATTCTTCTGTTTTTGCTGCTATAGAATAACGGATAATTTCTTTTAATAAGCAGCTAAATCCATATTAGTTGCATACAATTCAAAAGGATGCCCGTCATTTTTCTTTTCAATAATAAATAGTTCTTTATAGTATTGACAACTTAGCAAACTAACCCCATAATTTAGCATGGTAATTCATAAATGGAAAACTACGGAGCAGAGAGGAAAAAATGCATAGCTGGATAAATAGAAGCAAATTAAGAGTTTTAATACTGGTAAGTATGATATTTTCTTTTGTATTAATAGGAACTATTAATGAATTTAGTAAGAACACATTTAGTTATAGTATTGCGGAAGCAGCAAAAAGTACCGTAACCTTTAACACCAAAAACAAGGTGAAGTATGCTGAATATAATGGTAAATCGTATAAGGTTATAAAAGTTAAAGGCGGAGATTTATCAGGTAAAAGGCAAAAAAATGTTGCTGTAGATATCGGTTATGGAAATAGATTATATTGGGGATTTACAAATAAGTACGGACAATTAGTATACGTAGTGGCTGATAAAATAACATTGCAAAACCCTAAAACAGAAAAGGTTTTGTCAAACGGAAGGTATTATAAAGATGAAGCCAATGTGCCCGGGACTGAAAAGAAAGACCTTGACCAGGGCCATGTCATTGCCGATTCCCTTGGTGGTGTATCAAATGCTTATAATATTACTCCGCAGAACAGTATTTTAAACAGACTTGGAGACCAGGCATATATGGAAAAGGTTATAAGAGATGCCGGAGGTTGTACAGAATTTAAGGCTACCATAACTTATCCGAATACCACGACACAGATACCATCCCATTATAAGTTTACATATAAGTTAAAAGGTGAACAAATAACCGATGAATTTGATAATGTAAATCCAGACAAAGTTAATAAGCCAATTATTGACGCTCAAAAAGATCTTGCTAAAATTGATAAGAATGGTGACGGCAAAGTCACAATAGCTGAAGCCAAAGCGGCCGGTTACTCTATGCCCATTTATTCAGATCATTGGTTATATAAATATATGGATGATCGAGATAGCGACGGAATGGTGGGCGAATAATTAAACAGGAAAGCTTGATTTTACCAGCTTTCCTGCCCTTTTCAATAAAATGCGGAATGGGAAATTTTGTTTATAAAGCAATATCCATTAACTGATAAAATCTTAATGTCATCTTCATAAGAATTGATGCGCGATTAACTGCAAGAGCGGT
Organism: Anaerocolumna sp. MB42-C2; assembly: GCF_030913705.1. Classification (GTDB taxonomy): domain Bacteria; phylum Bacillota; class Clostridia; order Lachnospirales; family Lachnospiraceae; genus Anaerocolumna. Next base: position 5,932,762 of record NZ_CP133190.1, on the reverse strand, counting down.
AACCTATTGGCATAGTAAATACTGCAGAGATGCCGGAGTGTAATATGATTCCACACTACGAGAAGGACTACTGCAAGTCGATTTAGTACAGCAGGAATGCCCTTGAATGAATGCACTGCACATACGGTGCACATATTTTTTATACCAATAAATAATATTTCATTTCAATAAATATTTTACAGATTGATAAAGAAATGGCAAATACATGGCTGCCAGTGTTAATCTTTCCCATACTCCTTCATATGCAATGATGGTATTCTTAAATTCATCTTTATCCCCCAGAATGAATAGAACAAAAAATAGGAAGGCCACAATAAATGATAATATGCTAACAATTCCAGCAATAGTATTACCGTTTTTAAACTCTATAAGACTTACCCCTCGTAACACTTGTATTATCATTTTTATAATGTCTGTAGATTTCTTCTAAAGGCGTTTCTAATATTTTTTTCATGTCATTAATCTGAGTTTTCATCATATATTCCCTTATTATTTTTATACCAAAATAGTAACCGGCATTTTGGGGAATTCCTAATTCATTGCATCCAAAAATATATTTACTAGATTCTTCTGGTGATAAGCATATTTCTGCAATATTTTTACTGTAAATCCATCAACATCTAAAATATCTTCTTTGTATGCATTTTCAAATCCCAGAGTCAGTGAAGAAAATTTCTGCCCTTTATAAATATGAGTTAAATATACACCCTCTAAAAGCGTCGTATTACTTGTTCTGCTAATAATCTCAAAAAAACCTTCTTTTTGACATCTAGTATAAAAGTCATGAGGAAATAAATTATTGGTATTTTGTTTTATACTATACCAAAGGCTTCGAGGTTTATTAATTAATTGTACTGTGGGTTCTGGTAGCTCCTGTTTTCGGCTTCGTGCATTTTCGTGAGATGCTTCCTCAATTACTTCATTTAGTGCTTTGTTAATTTTATTAAATTCTAACCTCGGGTACTCACGGAATTTAAATGGAGTAACATTAAATGCTGACTTAAACGCTCTAGTAAAGCTTTCCTGAGTTTCAAATCCATTATTTTGTGCTATATGGATTATACTCTTATCAGTATATCTTAAATCCCATAAAGCTTGTGCCATTCTTCTATATCTGATATATTCACCTAGATTCATATCAGTCTGCGCAGCGAAAATCCTATTCGTTTGCTTTACCGAATATCCACTGTATAATGCAACTTTATTACAGTCAACATTATCCAGTTCTTTCCGGATTTTATCTTTCAAATAATCACTCACATCATTACAACTATACATTTTCCCCTTCTTTCAGCTTAACATAAATGGAATATCTTTTTTTGATATTTTGGGACATTTAAATCATAATATTAATTTTTTTATTTGTTACTCTTAATATAAATTGATATAGGGCATTAATTAATATTTTAGATTAACAATTCTCTACCTATTTTATTTAACAATACAATTTGATCCTATGTCAAGATTTAGTACAAGATAAAATGAGAGAATAATCATTATTACCTATTAAATTACTGATGTATTCCTGAAAATGTTCACAGTTACTTAACATTAACATCAAACCCTGTACACATATAAACGATATACTAAGTTCATAAGATAACAACAAGGTTCCCCACCTTGCTAACATAAACTTTTTCATAAATCGGTCAGTAGGATAACCCTGCTGGCCCCTCCTCTATTTGTCAGCTTATTATTCTTGTATTACGTCTTATTCAGTGCTATAATTGATTATATCGGGGATATAGCTCAGTGGGAGAGCGTTCGGTTCGCATCCGAAAGGCCGTGGGTTCAAATCCCATTATCTCCACTTAATAATTCGTCCTTTTTTCGTCTTAATTCTTAATCTTTTTTCAACACAGTCCGGATCCTAACTCATTTCCATTTAACTCCTGATTAAAAGCGCATAGTAATTTTCTTTCATGCGTCGCCTGCTTTCTAATTTCAGGTATAAAAAAACTACCTGCTGATATTGGTAGCTGGTAGTCTGTCTTTATTATAGTCTATAGAAATTACACTTGAGTTATCTCCGCGGATTAAGCAAGCGCGAGACGGGATTCGAACAAATCCCCGCACACACAAATACTGATAAATAGGAGGTTTGCGGCTTCTGTTAATTATCTGCACACATTCTTGCACACATGGGATGTGTGCTATTTAATTCTTAAGTTATATCTATTTTGGTTCGTTATTGTGAAAGAATGCGAGGTATCCGAAATATAGATTATGCTTATTAGTCAAAGCTTACCTTTCTAATCTCTTCATAAAATAAATCATACACATTCATACCACATTTTACATCAAAATAATCTTTGAGGTTAAAAAAAGCATCCCATTTTGGTAATGTAAAGTCATCAAAGCCATATCTCCTTGTAACATTAAGTAAACGAATATCAATTAAACAAATCCCTTGAGCTGTTCCTATCGCGTCACATAATTGAATTATCTTATCATAATCATCATATATTGTTTCGTTTAATACTTGTTTTATTTGTTCAATTTCAATTTCTGTACAATCTAATGCTCCTCCACCATACGCACCAAAATCCTGATATGGAAATGAGTGTGTTAAGCAAATTCTCGCGTGCATTTCATAATGTCGTTCCATCATCAACTCGTATCCCGCATTAAGATGATGTAAACCTCTAACGCCTTCATATCTTCCAATATCATGAAGTAATCCCAAGGTGTATGCCAAATCTGAATCTATTTTACATTGTTTAGCGATTGTCTCTGCTGCTCTTCCGACAACTCGACTATGGTCTGCCCATGCACCAGGATTTTTTTCATGAGCCCAAATCAATAATTGTTCTGCTTCTTTACGCGAAGGAGCATTCATAACTCAAGCACCTACTTTCTGAACAAAAAATAAATTTCTGGTTCGCAATTATAATCAATATAAAAATAATTTTTCATAAAATATTAATTATTTTTAATTATACTTTTCCTAAGATTGGAAGTCAAGAAATCTTAAGTTTGATATTGTCAATATTACTTTACACTTTTTTCTCAAGGATGTTCGACCTATGCTGCCTCATGTAACGAAGCATAGTACTGCTGTCGTTTCACCAATGGAGGTAAACCACCATTAGCGGAACAGATTCTTCTGTTATTCCAATAGCTGATGAAATACCTCCAGATGAGAGTTTTTAACTGTTCCACAGTCATTGTGGTAGTGTCGTAACGTCCATAAAGTAATTCTTCTTTGAATCTTGCCCACATGCTTTCGCATCTGGCATTGTCATGGCATCTGCCACCAGCACTATTCATACTCTGGAGAATGCCATATTTATTGATTGCTTTACGATATAATTCGCTTGTGTATTGTGTACCTCTATCACTATGAAGGATAGCACCAGAAAGCATCGGATATGCCTTATAAGCATTCTCTAAAGTTTGTTCACATAGGGTTGCTTTCATATTTGTATCCATAGCAAGACCTAACACTGCTAAATCGTAGCAATCAAAGATAGCTGAAACATAAAGTTTTCCATCATATGCTTTTATTTCAGTCATATCTGTAACACATTTTTCGAGCGGGTTTTCTGCTGTGAAGTCACGCTTAATTAAATCATCTGATTTTCGGGCTTCTTTATTAGCTTTTGTAATACCGTTAGGCTTGCGTTTGGATTTATGATTAAGACCTATTTCTTCCATCAAACGATAAACCGTTCTCTCGCTGGGAATAGGAACACCGTCTGGCTGTTTAAGCTGTAATGCCTGATACATGCGGATTCTTCCATAAGTGTCATTACATTCATCTTCCTTGCAGATATCCAGCATAGCATCTGCCAAAGGTTGATATTTCCAAGGAGAATCTTTTGTTTTCAGGTAATTGTTGAATGCCTGTCTGGAAACTCTAAGCATTCTGCAATAAAAAGAAATTTTGCCCTTAACCACGCCGTCTTCGGTTTTGATTGCAATAAACATTAATCTCTGTTTTTTGCTGACTTCCGACGGCTGGCTGCGAAAAAAGCGCTTGCTTCTTCAAGAAATTCGTTTTCTTCCTTTAAACGGCGAATTTCTTTATCCTGCTCTTTAACGTGTTTTCTGAGTTCAATGAGTTCTTCGTTAAGGGTCAGTGCATTATTCGGTGTATGAACTGCTTGGTTTGCACTGAGGCGCCCTTCTTTGTAGGCTTTTATCCAAGTGTACATAGTACCCTTTGGAATTCCTAATTCGTTAGCCGCTTTATGCCCACCGATTTCCTGGGCAAGTTTTACAGCCTGAGCTTTATACTCGTTGTCATAAGATTTTTGATCACGATTTGTTGCCATAATATTTTCACTCCTATTCTCTTTTAATTATATATCAAAATTCTTGAGAATAGGGTGTCAACTTTATTTATACAACATCAGTCCATAAAGTAATTCTTCTTTGAATCTTGCCCACATGCTTTCGCATCTGGCATTGTCATGGCATCTGCCACCAGCACTATTCATACTCTGGAGAATGCCATATTTATTGATTGCTTTACGATATAATTCGCTTGTGTATTGTGTACCTCTATCACTATGAAGGATAGCACCAGAAAGCATCGGATATGCCTTATAAGCATTCTCTAAAGTTTGTTCACATAGGGTTGCTTTCATATTTGTATCCATAGCAAGACCTAACACTGCTAAATCGTAGCAATCAAAGATAGCTGAAACATAAAGTTTTCCATCATATGCTTTTATTTCAGTCATATCTGTAACACATTTTTCGAGCGGGTTTTCTGCTGTGAAGTCACGCTTAATTAAATCATCTGATTTTCGGGCTTCTTTATTAGCTTTTGTAATACCGTTAGGCTTGCGTTTGGATTTATGATTAAGACCTATTTCTTCCATCAAACGATAAACCGTTCTCTCGCTGGGAATAGGAACACCGTCTGGCTGTTTAAGCTGTAATGCCTGATACATGCGGATTCTTCCATAAGTGTCATTACATTCATCTTCCTTGCAGATATCCAGCATAGCATCTGCCAAAGGTTGATATTTCCAAGGAGAATCTTTTGTTTTCAGGTAATTGTTGAATGCCTGTCTGGAAACTCTAAGCATTCTGCAATAAAAAGAAATTTTGCCCTTAACCACGCCGTCTTCGGTTTTGATTGCAATAAACATTAATCTCTGTTTTTTGCTGACTTCCGACGGCTGGCTGCGAAAAAAGCGCTTGCTTCTTCAAGAAATTCGTTTTCTTCCTTTAAACGGCGAATTTCTTTATCCTGCTCTTTAACGTGTTTTCTGAGTTCAATGAGTTCTTCGTTAAGGGTCAGTGCATTATTCGGTGTATGAACTGCTTGGTTTGCACTGAGGCGCCCTTCTTTGTAGGCTTTTATCCAAGTGTACATAGTACCCTTTGGAATTCCTAATTCGTTAGCCGCTTTATGCCCACCGATTTCCTGGGCAAGTTTTACAGCCTGAGCTTTATACTCGTTGTCATAAGATTTTTGATCACGATTTGTTGCCATAATATTTTCACTCCTATTCTCTTTTAATTATATATCAAAATTCTTGAGAATAGGGTGTCAACTTTATTTATACAACATCAACCTATTTCTTCCATCAAACGATAAACCGTTCTCTCGCTGGGAATAGGAACACCGTCTGGCTGTTTAAGCTGTAATGCCTGATACATGCGGATTCTTCCATAAGTGTCATTACATTCATCTTCCTTGCAGATATCCAGCATAGCATCTGCCAAAGGTTGATATTTCCAAGGAGAATCTTTTGTTTTCAGGTAATTGTTGAATGCCTGTCTGGAAACTCTAAGCATTCTGCAATAAAAAGAAATTTTGCCCTTAACCACGCCGTCTTCGGTTTTGATTGCAATAAACATTAATCTCTGTTTTTTGCTGACTTCCGACGGCTGGCTGCGAAAAAAGCGCTTGCTTCTTCAAGAAATTCGTTTTCTTCCTTTAAACGGCGAATTTCTTTATCCTGCTCTTTAACGTGTTTTCTGAGTTCAATGAGTTCTTCGTTAAGGGTCAGTGCATTATTCGGTGTATGAACTGCTTGGTTTGCACTGAGGCGCCCTTCTTTGTAGGCTTTTATCCAAGTGTACATAGTACCCTTTGGAATTCCTAATTCGTTAGCCGCTTTATGCCCACCGATTTCCTGGGCAAGTTTTACAGCCTGAGCTTTATACTCGTTGTCATAAGATTTTTGATCACGATTTGTTGCCATAATATTTTCACTCCTATTCTCTTTTAATTATATATCAAAATTCTTGAGAATAGGGTGTCAACTTTATTTATACAACATCATACTTAAACAATTCTTTATCTTGCATTAGATAAAAGCACTCCATCAAATCTTCTTCGATATATGGTCTGATGATGAGTCTTTGTGTTTCGAGGTGTATATTTTTTATTATATCCATTATTCATTTCCTTCCTTATCAAATTCTCTGGTATTTAATAAACTAAATCAAAGTAGTCTATTGTACCAGAATTCTTCTTGCTTAACTCATAACTTGTATTCTTTAAAAATTGCTTCTGTTATTTCATAAACTATTTCAGCTCCTATATCTGCATTAGTCATTGCAACCGCGCCGTTTCCTTTATCATGAGAGAATACCATATTTGAATGATAACCATTATTACAACCATCGTGGCCAAAGCATCTATGTCCATCTCTTTCTGATATAAAAAATCCCAATCCGGTTGGAGCCGCTTGGTTAACTTTAGTTGTCATAAGTTCTGCTATATGTTTACTCATAAATTTACTATTCCCGTTAATTGCCTTCATAATCTCAATTCCAAAGATAGAAAGGTCAGTCGGTGTTGTCCACAATCCAGCAGCAGAAAGTTCTGGCATTACATTATAGCCACCAGGTATTTGAAGATTGTATACATCATAACCATATGCTATTCTTGATATTTTTTCTTTGGCAATGGGTTGATTGTAAGAACTGTTTACCATGCCAAGCGGTTCAAATACAAGCCGATTTACTATATCATTGAAATCTTTACCACATGTATCACATACTATTTTTTGTGCAAGTAGATATCCGCCTCCAGAATACATAAAATTCTTTCCTTCTTCTTGAATCAGCATAAGCTGATGTGAATTGGCAGATGAAGCACCTTCAAGAATCTGACTTATCGTAGGTATTCTTTGCTTTTGACGGTATCCTTCAAATCCATGAATATTCAGACCTGAAGTATGACTTAATATTTGTCTTAATGTTATTGCATGCTTCTTTCCATCATATGTCTGAAAATCATAATCTCTTAAATATGTATGAACATCTTCATCTAGTGATAGCTTTCCTGCTTCAGCAAGTAACATAACAGCGGTGGCAAAAATAGTCTTACTTATAGAAGCAGCCTGAAAAAGTGTGTCAGCAGTTACAATATCAGACTTTCCTCTTCGTTTAACTCCATACGCATATGTTTCAATAATTTCATAATCTTTTATGATTGCAAAACTAACAGCAGGAATGTGCCATTGTTTCATGCGATCATATAACGTATGGTTTCCATAATATATTTTATTTTGAATAATATTTTTAATATCCATTTAATTAAGCTCCTTATTTACTATATACAACCAATGTCATTTAGTTAACGATATGAGTTAGATTCCTTAAGGTGGTCTAACTCATATTTTTTATAAAACCCTCAAATAATGCTTGACACATAATTCAAAATGTGCGGCCGCTCTCACTATTGATGAATTTTAGAGATAGCGAGAGCGGCCCTTGAAATTAAGTATATGATTTTTCACTTATTTTCAAGGATGACACTATGAATTACGCTGTTTCTGTTAAAAACACTCTTATGTCAGAGATTAATGCTATGGCATCTACTCCTGAAAAATATGTCAAGTCCCCAGGTAAAGATTTTACTCGGCATAAAAAGATTTCATTCAAGGATCTTCTTATGCTTCCGATCACCATGGAGGGCGGCACACTTCGGCATGAACTATACAAATATTTTGCATATAACGACAAAACACTTGCCAACTCAGCCTATTGCCAACAACGAAACAAAATCGCGAAAGGAACATTTAAGACCTTATTCGAGAAATTTGACTCTCATTTTGCTCCATCCTCATATAAACAAAAATACCGATTAATGGCCTGCGATGGCTGCACCTTTACATTTACCAGAAATCCTAACGATATAGATGCTTTCTATGGATCTGATGGAAAATCATTAAAGGGGTTTAACCAAATACATACAGTTGCCCTTTATGATATTATTAGTAAACGTTATGTTGATGCTGTCATGCAACCAATCAGAAAGAAAAATGATTTTAAAGCATTAGCTGAACTAATTGATTCAACAGCTGATTCAGGACTTTCTCCTATCTAAAGTAAAATCCTATTAAAATGATATCGCTCTGTATAGTAGTACAGCAACCTCAACCTTTTTTCTTAATTAAAGATGCACCACTTCGTTTTCGTAAGATAATATCAGTTAACTGGTAAAACCTTATTGCTGGTAAACCAGCGGTCTGAAAGAAGAAAAGAAGAGAGAACGATGTTCTCTTGACTTCTTGACTTAAGACATATCTGTAGTTGAAATTCATAGGACAAAGCATTATAGCGGTTAAAGTACGTAAAAGGATGTTGCACACATCCTGCACACACGTTTTTCAAACAATAAAAAATCGCTAACCCTTCATTTTATAAGGATTAACGATACTTTTCAACTAAGCGCGAGACGGGAATCGAATTCTATCCCCTCGAAAAAATACTGATAGAAAGGGACTTGCCAGCTCATCCGTTTTTAACGTACTCAAGTAGGTACTCATCAATCAAAAATAATAAATCTTAAAAACTTTGGATTATGTTCATAATCTTTTTCTGAGTGCTTTTAGCATATGTTATTTATTTTAAATCTTTCGTTTCAACCTTGTATAACGATAAATATGCGCAGACAAGAGAAATGATTACTAAAGTCATTGGAACAATTGCATTACCTCTTAAAGAAAAGTCTCCAACCGTTCCATTCATCACAACAAACAACAGAAATGCGGTGATAATTGCTGCTTTTGATGATTTCATAGAGTTCCCTATAAAGAGGGCAATAAATCCAAGCGTTACCGTTACAACGGATTTCAAGACAATCTGAATATAAAAGCCTATGTTCGACATATTATATCCCAGAGAAAAGTACGCTGTCATACTTCCATTCACAGCCAAAAGAAGAGTATAAATAAATAATTTTCCCAACAGTAATACAACAAAGCAAAACAGCCATACAGACAGCATTTGTGAAATCACAATTTTTTGACGCTTTATTGGGTAACTGAACATTAAATTCATAGTTTTATTCTTATATGGTGTAATAATAAAAGAAGACATCATAACAGCTGTAAATATTAAAAAGCTTAGATTTGTAAATAATTCAATCTGAGGTGCCATAGTTTCCATCCCCGGTGCGGAATCGGGTACCCCGGTAGATGCATCATTAGCAATACCAAGATAACATTGTGCAAACATAAATAGTCCCAATAAAGAAGTTAAAATAATAGCTCCAAATATATATTTTGAAATTCTATTTTTTTTCCATTCTAACTCAACTAGCTTCCACATTTTATTCATCCCCCTCTGTTAATTTTAAAAAGTAATCTTCCAATGATTCTGATTTCACATTTAGCGTTTGAATTGCAATCTGATTATCCGCTAATATCCCGGAAAGTTTCTGAGGAGAAATGTTATTATCATAAATACGAATTTGGTTATCTTCTATAATTTTAAAATTATGTACATTCAATTTCTCTGCAATTGTATATGCTGCTTGTTTGACATTTGCAGTTTTAATCTCAATATACTCTAATCCCATATCGGATATCTCTTTCATAGATACTTCTTTTAACATTTTACCGTGATGAATGACTCCTATTGTATATGCGATACTTTCTATTTCTGATAGTAGATGGCTGGAAATGAGGATAGTAATTCCATACTCCTGACATAGCATAGTTAGTAAATCACGGATTTGTTTCATACCGGCTGGGTCTAAACCATTTGTAGGTTCATCTAGAATTAATAATTCTGGTTTTGTTAACACAGCTCTTGCAATTCCTAATCGCTGCTTCATTCCTAATGAAAATTCTTTTATTTTTTTATCCGATGCATCTGACAGACGCAGCATGTCCAATGCCTGCTCCACACAATTTGGACTATAATAACCCATATACTCGTAATGAAGCTTCAGATTTTCCTTTGCACTAAGGTTTTCGTAAAATGTTGGGAATTCAATAATACTTCCCATTCTTTTTAATACTCCATAAGAATCTGGCATTAACTTTTGCCCAAATAAAATGATTTCTCCCGAAGTTGGTTTCCAAAGATTGGTGAGCATTTTCATGGTTGTAGTCTTGCCCGCTCCATTTGGACCTAGAAAGCCATAAATCTGACCTTTTGAAATATGCATATTTACTTGGGAAACAAGTTCTTTGCCTTTTACCTTTTTTGTAAGATTATTCGTAGTTAATATATACTGCATGCATTCCACTCCTTTTGTTTGTTATTTATTAGTCTAGCAGATAGAATTTTCAAAACTCTTGAATAAATCTTACAAATTTCTTTCGCCTCTAATTTATTTCATATTTAATATTCCATTCTGTCAAGTTCCAAAGTAAATATAGTTCTTATATATGGCTCACTTTCCAAAGTGATATTTCCACCTATTTTTTCTGCCAGTTCTTTTGCAATGGTAAGTCCAAGCCCATTACCCGGCACCTCCTTGTTTCTTGTATTGTCTGCTGTATATAATCGTTCGAAGATATGTTCTTTTTCTGTTTTTCCAATTCCCTTTCCTTTATCGATTATATCAATGCGCACTATGTTTTCATCTGATACATTTTGTTGGCAAATACGAAGTAGAAAATTTATATTAGTGGAGGAATAAAATATACTCATACCACGCTTGCTTTTCAGACTCCTTGCAATGTGCTTAAAAAGATACAGCTCCATAATAAATTTCCTGAAACTTATCGTTTTCCCCTAATACAATTATAGATAGGGAATATATTAGCTATTAGCGAATATAATAAATAAACACTCTATAATTTTTTCCTATTAAAAGAGGTTAAATCATGTATATAAGAAATAAATATACAAATATGCTTATAAGGCCAACTACCTTAGAGAATTACAATATATACTATATTTCCAAGGACAAGATCAGTCAGTTCTGGTATATCATTAATCAAGGAATCAGTGATATGGCTAGTTTAGTAGGTGCTAATTATATATGGGATGCTCCTGAGGAAAGATCAGTAGAAAAACAAATAGAAATAATAACTAATGCCGCGAATAACGGTGCAAATGCTATGCTAATAGCTGCTCTCGATCCTGTAGCAGTATCCAGCGCAATAGAATATGCGAAATCCTTAGGTGTAAAAATTATATATCTAGATACTCCTGCAGCTGCAGAAGGCATTATAACACTAGCTACTGATGATTACAGTGCTGGGGTTACGGCTGGTGAAAATATGATTGTTGAATTAGCAGTAGCTGGATATAGACAAGGCACAATAGGAATTGTTAGTGATTCCATAATGAGTACAAATACAAGAGAAAGAGTTAATGGTTTTCGTAGTGTATTAGCTCCTAATGGAAATTACAAACTGCTTAATACTCAATTTGGTCCTGGCAGCGCAAGTGCAGAAATAATAGCAAATAGTTATATTGCTAATAACCCGGATTTAGTTGGAATATATGGTACCAATGAGGATACAACTATCGGTGTTGGGAATGCAATCAGTAAAAGTAACCTCCCAATAGTTGGAATAGGCTTTGATTTTCCACCTGAAACTCAGAAAATGATTGAGGATGGAAGTTTAAAAGCGGTTATGGTACAAAATCCATACACCATGGGATATCTAGGTATGGCACAAACCATAGCAGCTTTAAAGGGGTTTGAAACAGGTCCACCCTATATTAATACTGGGGTATCCGTCCGAACAAAGAATACAAATTAATGTTTATATGCTAGAATTCGAGACGAAAAGAGAAAACAAACAAAAACATTGTAAAAATAACAAACTTATGAAATAAACAGACCGAAATTAAAATTTTAATTTTGTTTTATAAGGCAATAGCAATTTAGTAGCAAAAAAACAGGAAAGCTTAATTTTACTAGCTTTCCTGCCCTTTTTCATTAAGCGCGAGACGGGATTCGAATTCTATCCCCTCAATAAAATACTGATAAAAAGGGGCTTTCTGGCTCATCCAATTTTTACGTACTCAATTGAGTACTCAAATTAAATAGTATCCCATTTGTAAAAGATTGTGCATTAAAACACCAACTGATAATGCTTAAAATGTTTATATTCACTTTAACCTCTTTCGCATTACAATCTTTTGCTCTGTTTTGTAAAATTCTTCAAATCCGAATTTTATATATAAATTAACAGGACCCATATGGTCATCGTAAATGTCAATAAAGTCTTTGTTTGGATATGATTCAACATAGTCAAAACCATCGGCTACTGCATCTTTACAAACACTTTCTAAAAGATATGATGCAATACCACTTCTTCTCACATTTGGTGCAACAAGAAAGCAAAAAATAGATTTTACTTTTGAATTGGATTCAGAATCTGTTGTTTTTACAGAAGTCAGAATTCGTTGCCATCCTTCACATTCCAAACAATCCGATTTATCGTTGGCATTACACCATCCAATAACTTGATTATCTCTATATGCTAAATAACCTTTTATTTTCCCTTCTTTTATATAACTTACAGCGTAATCTCTTCTCACCTCCTGCAAATGAAAATCCATTCCTACTTGGTCATCGCTGCAATAACAAGTACAATAGCAGTCTTCATGTGCTACATTCTCAAAAAAATACATATAATCCTCTAACAAATCAGGAGTTAATTTTCGTATTTCGATATTCATTTAATACCTCCATTTATGTACAATCTGTGATTGGAACTTATTTACAATAGCAATAAACACGACGGTACGCAATCTATAAATCTACAGTATCTTTTATATTTCTATAACATCAACTATAGCACTTAATATTGTAAATGGCAATACATTCCAATAACGGTTACACATCACATTTATGTATGGGTAAACGGTTTTTGGAATTTTTTATACCATTTTTCTTATATCGAACAAGTGATTCAATCATATTCTTAGCATCAAAGACGAAGGGAGAAACAAACAAATTGAGTTTTGTTAATTTAAATAACAAAACAAAATGAGTTGAAGGGTGGAAAAAACATCCTTGTACTTAATAATAATCTCAAAAGGAGATTTCACCATGTGACTCCGCCAAAGAAGCATGGTAGGGAATGAAAGAACCCTTTATTAAATTTCTTTCTGGAACACACAGTGTTTCTTGGCAAAAACAATCGTCCATAAGATTGTATAAATAAGAGTGGGTTGTGCTTAGCTTTAACAGATACCCATTGTTTATATTTTTATTCACACTATATGTGAGAAAGGAATCGTTATGTCACACAAGAACAAAAAATCTATAGTTGAACAAGTGAAGCAATCTTTGGACAGTAAGCTTGCAATTGGTCGTTCCAAACATCAGGATAGGCTCTGACGCTGGATGACCTATATCCAAGATACGGAGATGAATAAGAGGGTTAAAATTACATCTTATACCGAGGATGGGATATATCAAAAACTATACAAAATTTATTTTCCAGTAAAAAAAGAAACCTTGGAAATTCTGTATCCTCTGTGGATAGAGAAGCGTAAAGGAATGAATCTGAGTAAGCAGGACGATTCAAAGAAACCGCAATCATTGGGAAAAGTATTACGAAGGCACTAAAATTATTAGAAAATCCATTGACAGAATCACAGTTGATGACACATTGAGGGTTTCTTTCATGGCTGTATCAGTGAATATGATTTGACCAAGAAAGAACTGGACAATATGAGGTTGATTTTCAAGGACTTAATGAAGTATACGAAGAAGAAAGGCTTAATTCTGTCCAATCCATATGATGACATTGAAATCAAAGTGAATGGCTGTAAACCTCCGAATAATCCCAAAGATGAAAGCAGGGTCTATTTCCCAGAAGAAAAGGAAAAACTCTTCCGGCAACTGAATAAGCGGTTAATGCAGATGCCATACGAGACCGATGCTTATGTAGTATTTCTTCTGTTCAAGCTTGGTCTTAGGATAGGTGAGGCTGTGGCACTGAAATGGTCGGATATTGATTGGGAAGCCAGAGAAATACATATCCATCGAATAGAAAGTCGTGTTGAGGACGAAAACGGAAAGCTCAAAGTTGCCATCTGTGAGTATACGAAGAAGAAAAGCCTTGCTGGTGACCGGTATCTCCCTTTAAGTGATTATGAAATTAATCTGTTTCAGACCGTTAAACGTAACAATGAGGAAGAAGGCTATTTGGATGGCGATTTTATCTTCTGTGATAAAGAAGGCAGAACTAAGATTCGTGAGGTCGATAACTGTATCCGTGCTCAGTGCAGACATGCAGGAATCGAAGTAAAATCTGCCCATGATATTCGCAGAACGGTGGCATCTGAAATGAGAAGAAAAAAAGTGGCAATTGAAGACATTCAATGGTATCTTGGTCACAATGATGAAGCTACCACTCGTACCTACATTCTGAATAATCAAGGAAAGCAGAAGACATCGAGACAGATTGTGAATGCTCTTTCGGAGATGAACGGAAGTGACGTACTCATGAGTACTCAAAAATGCAGAAATGAAAAATCGCCAGAAGCCTTATAAAATAAGTACTTCTGACGAAAATAGTTAAGCGCGAGACGGGATTCGAACAAATCCCCGTACACACAAATACCGATAGATAGGAGGTTTGCGGCTTCTGTTATTTATCTGCACACATGGTTGCACACATGAAGATGTGTGCCTTTTTTATTTGTTTACAACTCATCAAACTCAACATCTACCACTACTCCATAATGGTCACTAGCTGATAGATTATTAATTGGGCTGATATCTGTACCAAATATTCCAGCACCAACAAATTTCATAGCTGCCCAATTATCTAATATATAAATTCTATCAACATTATCAGGAGCATAAATTGTATTTTTTCCTTTCCATCTAGGATTATTTATACAATCAAGTGTTGGTAGTAATGGTAAATTATGCAAAGATGCATAATTACCTGTAATATCTAACCAATAGGGAATAGATTCTTCATTATTTATTGTCTGTTCACCAGTCAGAAATCTATGAATACTTGAGTTAATTCCACTATTAAAATCTCCTAGTAGTACATAATAATCTGCTTTCTCTTTTTGCTTATGTATAAATTTATCAATAGCAACAATTTGTTGTTCTTTTTCTCTTGCAGAATCACATGGTATATGTACATTAGTAAATGAAAATCTTGATTTACCACACTTGAACAATATATTCTGTGCTTTACTGTTAGAATAGTCTGAATTTGCATGTAAAAAAGTACAACTCTCGATGGGGTATTTGCTCAATATGGCTAATCCTTCATCTTCATCAATATACTTGCTAAATTCACAGTATTGATACCCTATGTTTTGAGTAAGAATATCTTGAAAAAACTTTGTAGTTACTTCTTGCAATGCAATTATATCTGCACCTACATCAATTATCTCTTGTATTATCTGTTCAAATCTACCACCAATACCTTTATTTTCGTTCCATACATTATAAGTCGCAATTCTCATATTAATTATTATCTCCTCATTAAACTAGTAATTCATCCTCGTTATTACCATAATTTCACATACAATATTACAGTTTATATATCTTCTTGTCAATAAAAACGTATTATCTACACGTTTATAAATATGTACACTTCTTTATTGGATACATGACAACGGTTACTCGTTACATCTTCGAGTAAACGGTTATCATGTCATTTTTTTCGATATCATTGAATGAATAATAGCATATTAAAATTGTAATCATGGCAAAAGGAGAAAACAAAACAAACAAATGAAACAAACAGACTGAAAACAAAATTTATTTTGTTTTCGTAAGGTGATATCAGTTAACTGATAAAACCCTATTGCCGGTAAACCAGCGGTCTGTAAGAAGAAAAGAAGAGAGAACGAAGTTTTCTTGACTTAAGACATATCTGCAGTTGAAATTTAAAAACAAACCACTGTTCAGGAGATTGTAGACCATTAAAAATCACTCTGTTAATAATGGTCAGGCTGGATACCCTTTGACTGTATCCTTAGGAGAAATAATCACTATGCCCTGTGATTGAAATAAATTGGGCGTGCTCAGCTTTAACATATAAATACAATAAAGGACGTGGTAAAAATGGCTCGTAACAGAGAAAAGAAACATCAATCATTGGTTCATCAGGTGGAAATGAAATTAAAGTCAAAAATGGCAATCGGTCATTCAAAATATGATGACCAGAGGGCGGAACGCGCGCTTCTGAAAGAGAAGCTGAAAAAGGATGCAAAGTCAATGTTAAGCTATCAAGAACGTAAATCCATCCATAAGATTTATACTTGGAGTACCTTTCAGGATTATCAGAAACATGCTTGTTACTTTGTTGAATGGTGCAAGGAACGCTATGGATGCAAGATGCTTTCCGAATGTAGAGAATATGTTGATGAATGGCTTACAGAGAGGTCTGTATTAGCACCCTATTCACAAAAGCTAGAAGCGTGTGCATTAGCGAAGGTTTTTGACTGTACGACAGAGGATTTTATTAAAACAGCGGTACGTCATAGGTCTGGTATCACAAGAAGTCGGAAAGCGGCAAAGTGTGATAAGAATTTCTCTGAAACAAAGAATAAGGAATTCATAGAATTCTGCAAGGCAACCGGATTACGAAAGAAAGAAATGAAATGCCTAAGAGGTACACAATTAGTTCATAAGAACGGAATTTATTACATAGCTGTTTCCAGTGGAGCAAAAGGCGGCAGATACCGTGAATTCCCTATCATTTCAAATGTAGATATAATTGTAAAGCGAATGAAAGAAGCAGGGAATAGTAAAGTATGGTCATATGTTCCTGACATGGATGTTCATTCTTATCGCAGTGATTATTGTACTGAAATCTATAATACATTAGCCAGACAGTTAGAGAAGATACCAAAGAACGAACGCTATTATTGTATGAGCGCCCTAAAAGGTATCTGCTATGATAAGCGTGCTATGCTAATAGCCAGCAGGTGCCTAGGTCATAACCGCATCAATATCATTGCAGAACATTATTTACGCTGACTCTTATGCCCGCAGGATCTGCGGGCATATTGTAGTGAAAAAGCTTCGTTTTTAAAATCTCCTGTCATATTGTTCTATGAAACACTAAACAAAGTGTTTTAAAAACAATAACAGGAGGTCACATTATTATGCTTGATGCATTATCTATCTTGCAGGAAGCTTATGAATGTGGTATCTTGGATGCAACAGAAGTCGCAATAAAAATAAATATGACCAAAGAAAACTATGTTAAAGAGCGTCATCCATATTCCATCAGTTCTCGGAAAGATGGGCGCTTCATAGCCACCGTAAGGAAAGAGGACGAAGAAAGACAGCAGATAGCCGCTCCATCATATGTAGAACTGATTAGTAAGCTTTACGATTATTATAATGACCGTAAAAGTGATTATACTATCAGCGATTTATATGAAATGTGGGTAGAAAAGCGAGGAAAACAGTCTGTAGAAGGTACTATCGATATTAAGACTGTCAAACGGGATGAACAACATTGGCGTAAGTATTATGCTGATAATAAGCTTGTCATGATTCCTATTAAGAAAATAACAACCAAAATGCTGAATGATTTTCTGAATGATTCCATTACCACATTTAAGTTTTCCAGAAAAGAATTTAACAACATGAAAACTATCCTGAATGCTGTCTATCTGATAGCAATGGATAAGGAGATACTATCGGTAAATCCGCTTCTTAACACACATACTGACGTAAAGTTCCGCTCTATTCAAAAGAAAAAGGATGGTTCTAGGCTCTATCTCGAAAAAGAAATGGAAGTCCTTGAAGATTTTCTCTATCAGCAAGAAACCATGGAAGCTTATACGATTTTGATGGATTTCCAAATCGGAACAAGGATAGGTGAACTGGTAGTTCTGCAAAAGGAAGATATGCTTGATGGTGAAGTCTATATTCATAAGATGGAGATTGTCGATGAGGAAAGAGTAGACGGAGTATATATCCGCAAAGGCTACAAGGTTGTGGAATACGTAAAACATGATATTTCCGCTGGCTATCGGACCATTCCCTTATCAAAAAAGGCGAAAAAGATTCTGGAAGAGGTTAAAAAGCTTTCACCTGACAGTGAATATCTTTTTACGCAGGCGAATGGTGAAAAAATGACGAGCAGAAGCTTTAACTACTGGTTGGAGAAGTATTGCAGAGATGCCGGAATCACGTTCAAGAGCAGCCATTGTATCCGAAGAACCTTTGCCAGACGTTTGTATGCAAAGGGTATGCCTTTAGAAGAAATCAGTGTGTATATGGGTCATGAGGATTCCAATACAACGAAAGGCTATATCTACAATTACAACGAAATCGAAAAGAATCGTGCCTATATGGACAAAGCATTATAGCGGTTTGAGTCCGTAAAAGGATATTGCACACATCCTGCACACATGTTTTTAAGTAACAAAAAATCGCTAACCCTTGATTTAAAAGGATTAGCGATACTTTTCAATGAAGCGCGAGACGGGATTCGAACCCGCGACCCTCGCCTTGGCAAGGCGATACTCCACCACTGAGCCACTCGCGCATATGTAATTTTATTTGTTTACGTGTCAGACACAAATGATATTATAGAGTATTAAAGCCCGTCTGTCAATAGTTTTTTTTAAATATTTTTTTAAATTTTCTTTTTTTAAAAAATTATCTTATTCATTCATCCTTATAGAAAATTAAAATTGAGGTAAAGATAAATATAGAACAGTTTTATAATGTATCGATTTTAAATTGTAAAGCGAATCACATAAATTAAGTCCTGTTATATTTATCTCCTCCTCAAATATAATTTAAATAATTAACATTTCATATATATTACATTATATTATATTAAAATGCTGCATTGCATAAGCAATTCCGTCATCATGAATATCCTTTGTTATAAAACTTGCTGCATTATAAATACATTCGTCGCTTTTACCCATTGCAATACTATTGGTGGCGAATTGAAACATAGGAAGGTCATTGGAACTATCTCCAAAAACATAAGCACTATCAAGCGGTAAAAGGTAATACTCCAGAACACGTTTAATACCGCTGGCTTTTGAATAACCCTTTGGTACTATTTCTAACAGACAGTCACCCCTGTCTATACAGTCAAAATCTTTCTCCATAATCCTAATAAATTCTTCACTGCCTGAATTTTCAGTAAATTGAGCAAAAATCTTATCATATAAAAGACCCTCTGATTCCCAGTTTTTCTTTATACCGTAACCTCTCTTGTTAAAATGCTCTTTTAACTTTTTCATTTCTGTTGATTCAATTTCCTTTGTATCAAAATAAACATCATCCAGTCCCTCTAATACTGCATCTATATTATATTTACGTAACAAATCAATTATTTTTCTGCAGGTTGCTTCTTCTATTGTAGCCGCTTCCAATATTTTATTATCAACATTAATATAGGTACCGCACCCACACACAAAACCATCAAATCCGATATCCCGTATTTTATTTTCAACATTAAAATAGGTTCTTCCGGTGTTGATAAAGGCAAGGTGCCCATTCTCACGCGCTTTTCTGATTGCTTTGACCGTACTATCCGGAATCGTTTGCGTATCCTCAGTCAATATTGTTCCATCAATGTCAAAGAACATTATTTTTCTTTCCATATGATACTTCCTTTCTTTGCAAATGATTGAGCCCCATACATCATATTTTGTAATTATATCTGGAATTAGTATAGAATGCAAATAAATTCA
Organism: Anaerocolumna sp. MB42-C2; assembly: GCF_030913705.1. Lineage (GTDB taxonomy): Bacteria > Bacillota > Clostridia > Lachnospirales > Lachnospiraceae > Anaerocolumna. Next base: position 5,912,938 of record NZ_CP133190.1, on the reverse strand, counting down.
TCTATTTTGACAAATTTAATACCTGCTTCGTTATAAAATTTGAATTAAACCGAACATTCTTTAGTATACTCATTTTCTCATAAACAGACAAAATAATGGTAAAATTACTAATATATGACTTTATATTGGTCATATTAAGTGTTATCATTAGATTGGTATGCCAAATAATGGCATAATTAACCGATGGGAGGACAACTATTTATGTATTTTAAAAAATGTATGCTACTGCTGACCGTGGTTCTATCCACTATCGCCTTAAGTGCTTGTGGTGAAAGTAAGAAAAGCACCATAGCAGAGACGACACCGACACCAACAGAAACAACTGCATCAACAGATGAACTGACACCCACCGCAGAACCGACTGTCACACCAACTGAAGAACCGACTGACTCAACGGCTGAAACAACGGCCGACTCAACGACTGATACGACAGTAACCGGTGATTTATCTGACGATCTATACAGTTTCCAGTTTTCATTAAATGGAACGGTATATACCCTGCCCTGTACTTATTCCCAATTTACCAATGATAGCTGGTCCTTTGAGGATATTGACGGACAGACCCTGGAACCGGGCCAATATACCTTGTCTAATGCTTTAATAAATGGAGATAGTCGCATTATGGCCAATCTTGTAAATACCGGTACGGATGTGCTGGCTATGGATAAATGTAATGTCGGTAAAGTTTCCATTGATAATTATCAGGCTGAAAAAGGTGTTAAACTGATATTACCAAAGAATATCGCTGTCGGTTCCACTTACGACGATGTAATTGCAGCCTATGGAAAACCATCGGACGAAAGAGAAACGGATCCCATAAAATATATGGATTATAATCTCGACACCTATTCCAGTGTAAAAATCCAGATCAATACCAAAACGAATGCTATTGATTCCATAGAAATGGAAAACCTGATTGCAAAAGAAACTTCAACTTCTTCTAAAGGCAATTCACCACTTCCGGATGTCGTTAAGAACTATACTGCTCCAACCAGCACAGGAAAGACCTGGGACAGTTTTGATATAAAATATGGTGATTCCTATTATCATATACCGGCTCCTATATCCTCTTTTATTAATAATGGGTGGGTAATGGTATCGGATGGAAATGAAATGGTAGCCGCAAAAGATTCCTTGACCGGTGTGGAACTTTGTAAAGATAATCAGGTTATGAGCACATCTGTAAGAAATTATGCCGATAGCGAGCAGCCTGTATCTAATTGTTTTGTGACACGCCTGAAATTTTCCGAATTTGAAACTAAGGTATCTATCGAATTACCGCAGGGAATAACTGAAAATTCCAATTTAGAAGACATATCCGCTGCATATGGTGATCCTACTGATAAGAGTACCTCCAGTTCTTTTGAATTCTATGAATACCGTAACCGTTACGGATCTGTTGATTTTTCAATCAGTAAAGACACAAAGAAAATTTCAACCGCAGAAATATACAATGATCCGCGTGCCCCATATTAATATAGCTATAAGAAGCCCTGAATATCCGACGGTATTCAGGGCTTTTATAAAATATTATTCTTTTCTTTTTCCATATATTTTACCGTCCATGGGCAGTTTATTAAACATTTTAAACATCCTATACATTTATATACATCTACGATACAATCACGATTCAAACCTGGTTCCCATGTTAATCCACGTATTGCATTTACAGGACATATATCGATGCATTTCGTACAGTTCTGGCATTGCGATTCTATGTATGGCGTATTTTCGGCTGGCAAGGGGACATTGGTTAAAACAGTACACATACAGAAAGCACTGCCATATTCTTTTGTAACCAACAGATTACTTTTTCCAATCCAGCCTAGTCCAGATAACATAGCAATTTTTTTATGCGGAAGGGGAGTTGTTTTCGTAGATTCATTAAAAAACCCATGAATTAGATTCCTTTCCGACTGGGAGAAAGCTTTGTATCCTTTCACAATCAGATAATCAGTCAACCAGTCTGCCAGTTCGTCAGCCTGGTGCTCTTTCTCTTCAAACTCAGAGTGATCTATTATATTTTCTTTTGATTGACGATAAATATAACTGGGGCTCAAAATTAACCCTATCAAAATAGCAGAATAATACCCTCTGTTTTCCTTAATGGAAAGCTTTGATATATCAACTACCTTGATAAAATCAGCACCACGATTTTTTAACTCAGCAACGATCTCGTTCACCATATACAATCCTCTGAAAATACTAAAGATTTAATTTTCACAAACTATATAACAATAGTATCATTATCAATATTCTTATTACAACCTCTAAAATTTTTCAGAAGAGAATGTAATCCGCTAATTCCTGCTATTAATAAATCTTACCATACTAAAAATTAAGGTAAATAAATCAATTAATATGATAATCCCTATCCCCCTTACTGCCATATCAGAAAAAGGAAATACATAAAAATTAATTCCCATTAATATTAATACTATAATCATAATAATAAAACTTATAAAAAATAAAGATTTACTTTTCATATTAACTCCTCCATTATATCTTTTTAATAGGCAATTGCGAAACTAAATAGTTTATTGAATATGCCATACAATTACCTAATGATTTTAATATAAGACACTTAGCTTACAGTCTGAATCTATGTAATTTTAATTACGGTTAATATAAAATAAACGATGCTATTACATTAGCTATCTTTGAAACTTATAAACCATAGGAACGTATTCGGACTCTTTTATTTTAAAACCTAAAGTTTTATATAATTCATACCCATCCTCGGTTGCCATAAGTTCTATCTTCGAAAGATTCATTACTTTACTTTCGTCAATAACCATAGATACAAGCTTCCTCGCTATACCCTGCCTTCTATATTCATTTCTGGTATAAACATTCATTAAAACTCCTATCTTCCCAGTAATAAAATGTGGATTTGCCGGACGTTCTTCAACCACTAAAAACACTGTCCCAACTATTTTATTATTGACAGCAACATAAGCAAAAAAATCCTGGTTTAAATGTCTCTCATAATAAGCCGGTAATGATTTTTCCATCCTAATCCGGTCAGTTTCCTTAATATATTCCTGATCTTCCAATAAATAGGCCATTCTCATCTCCACCAGGTCATTTATATCATCTGGTATTGCTTTTCTGTAAATCAAAGTCTTCACCTCTCCCATCTGACTATTAATCCAAGTACTCAAATTAACACTATCATAATATGATTTAAAACACTTCTTTATTTCCTTAAGCTTATGTAATATTTTAACATATTTTAGTTTTTTGTCATATGATATTCTAAAAATTTTCTTGGAGTATATTTATGAACGTTAGTATTGGTATGAAGGCCCCTGATTTTAATGCCCTGACGACATTCGGACCAATAAAACTGTCTGATTACAAAGGACACTGGGTAGTTCTGTTTTCTCACCCAGGAGACTTTACTCCTGTATGCACTACTGAATTTATAGCATTTGTCCAAGCAAACGATCAATTTAAAGCTCTAAATACTAATCTGATCGGACTCAGCATAGACAGCAATCCCTCTCATCTGGCATGGGTGAATCAAATCTATTTGTTAACAGGTATTCAAATTCCTTTTCCCATAATCGCAGATCGTATGGCTGAGGTCGCAAAACTCTATGGTATGATTGCTCCCGATACCAGTAAGCAAGAAACGGTTAGAAATGTATTTTTCATTGATCCGGAACAGGTAATACGTGCTATTTTCATTTATCCTTTAACAAACGGAAGAAACATTCCTGAAATTCTTCGTCTGTTAACCGCACTTCAGACAACAGATCAGTATAATGTCGTGACACCGGCAAATTGGCAGCCCGACAAAGCTGTAATGGTTCCTCCTCCCCGTACTTATAACCAATTATTGGAACGTATTAATGCTCCTGAAAAAAGTGGCCTTAATTGCATGGATTGGTTTTGGTGTTATAAGGATATAAATCATGGATGTTAGTATGAATCACAATAAAATTCAAATCAAGGAAGAATCGCGAAAGCGCTGTTCTAAAGAACTGTGGCTTAAAAGTATGGATACTTACAAAGATATGTTATTTTTTAATAGGGTAGAGAAATAATGGTTAACATTATTTCCCTCCCGTTGAACCGTACATACGGGTCACGTATACGGCTCTACAACTTATATTCCAACTTTTCTTAGATAATAATTTAAAGGATTGAGCAAACCTGCATTGTCCTTTATTTTGTTTTCAAGCAAATCTGGGCTGATAATAAAATTCACTACGTTCATTCCACTTCTTCTGTACCAACCCAGTCTTGAATTTGCAACTTTATAGATTGCCTCATGGTCGAATCCATTCTTATTTTTTCGATTTAGATAACATAAATTTCTGTATATCGTCTTAGGCATTTTCCATTGTTTTATAACAATTACTCTTATTTTATGCCTAAGCCATGTTCCAAACTCTTCCATGAACTGTTTCATCATTCCGATTCTGAAATAGTTAATCCATCCTCTTACTATTTCATTCACTCTCTTTGTTGTTTCCGCAAGCGGTCGTGAAATCGCTTTGTTTCTTTTGAGGTATTCACTCATTTTCTGTTTCAGTTTCTTTTTCTTCTCTGTGGTTGGTTTCACTTTCCATTCGCCACCATGTTTCAGAAATGTAAATCCTAGATATTTACTCCTTGTCGGTCTGACTACCTTAGTCTTTGTTGCATTCACCTTTAGGAACAGCTTTCTTTCAATCCACTCTGTTATGGACTTCATCACTCTGTTTGCCGCCAATTCACTTCTCGTGAATATCAATGCATCGTCGGCATATCTCGTGAAACGCAGACCTCTTTGTTCCAGCTCTTTATCTAGCTTATCAAGGTAGACGTTCGACAACACAACCGACAACGGTCCGCCTTGTGGAACACCGGTGATTGTTGCTTTTTCCAGTCCTTTTTCCATTACTCCTGCTCTTAAATATTTGCGAATCAGATTTAATGTTGTACTGTCATTTACTTGTTCTCTAAGAATCTGAATTAATTTGTCATGATTCACCGTATCAAAGAATTGTTCTATATCAACATCAATGACCCATTCATATCCCTCATTAAGATAATCCAATGCTTGCTTTATAGCGTTATGGCAACTTCTTCCAGGTCTGAACCCATAACTGAATTCACTAAATATTTCTTCATAAATATCAGATATCGATTGTGCAATGGCTTGTTGTATCACTCTGTCCAAAACCGTTGGTATTCCCAGTGGTCTTTTCTTCCCATTATCCTTTGGAATGTATGCTCTACGCACTGGCTTGGGCATATAGGTTCTGTTTCGAATTGACTGTACGATTGTGTCTTTATTTTCTCTGATGTATGCACCAAGTTCATCTACAGTCATTCCATCTACTCCACTTGCACCTTTATTCGCCACCACCTTTTTATAGGCTCTGTTTAGGTTTTCTTTCGATGTAATCATATCTATTAATTCCACTGTTGTTACTCCTCTGCTTATTACTAAATTTATACACATCACCCCTCTGGATATAGATAATTGTCATTGGTTACGTTCCTACTTTCTTTATCCATCCGATTTCTGGCTTGCGTATTATTCTCTTAATAACGATTTGTACTATAAATCGTTTCAGTCCTTCGGTTATTACACCTACTATAACTTCATCTGACTCCCTCCCTAAACCTTTTTCGACCACATCTATGATATGTGGGTAGGGTCTCCCAAGGTAAGACACTAATCTTTCGTTCCACAACCTCTTGATTTACAACTTCGGTTTACGTTTACCATTTGGGCTTTGGTTTGTCTAGCAACCTTACCCACCTAATCGCCTTATCAAGTTTCTGTACGTAGGCTCAAGAACTTTGCTACACCACTTCCTTCATCCATACCATTACTGATACCAACTTGTGGTTCGCTACACTTGGCGGTAAATACCCGCGACTGGACTTGCACCAGTTAGATTAGTGCCATGCTTGGCACACTAGGAAAAAACCAAGGCAAATACCTTGGTTTTTTCAGATATTAGTAACTATTTACAGGCTTAATGAAATTTTAAATACAGTATTAATCAGATAGATGAATCTTTTTGATCAGCAATTCACTAAAGAGGGAATTTACCCATGCAAACCAGGGACGGGTATATACAGTTTCATCATCTTTGTGAATACTTTCATGGACATAACCGGTACCTGCATCATTATCAGCAATCATACGAACCATTTCCCGTATTTCTTCTTCCGCTGACGAGGTCAATCCCTGAACGATCAAAGCCATCGGCCAGACATGATTCGTTTTCGTATGGGGGCTTCCGATCCCCTTTAATCTCTTTCCTTCAAAATAATATGGATTTTCTTTACTAAGAACCATCTTTCTCGTGTTTTGATATATGGTATCGGTGGTTTCGCAAAACCGGAAATACGGTGCAGATAAAAGTCCCGGAATACCTGCATCATCCATAAGCAGGAAATTACCCAATCCATCAGCCTCATAGGCATATACTTGCCCATAGATTGGATGGTCCACCACACCAAACCGTTTTATACCCTCGCGGATTTCTCTTCCAAGGCCCATTGCCTGTTCTGCCAGCGCAGAATCCTGATACACTAATTCTGCAATCTCAGATATTCCCTCCAGTACGACTGTGGCATACATATTAGAAGGTATCAGATATCCATATGTACAGGCATCATCACTTGACCGGAATCCTGACCAGGTCATACCCGTATATGCCACAGGGCTTCCAAGTCCGTTTCGTTTCAGGGTTTCGGTTTCTTTCACCGTATCCCTTTCAAAACGATACTCTGAGTTTTCTTCATGATGCTGCTCCATCTTCCATTGTTTTACGATTGTTTCACAGGCTCTTTTAAACTCATCATCCAAATGTTCTGTTCTGCCGGTAGTCTTCCATAGTTCATATGCAAGATCTATAGGGAAACAGAGAGAATCCACTTCATACTTTCTCTCCCAGGTCCAATCGGTTTGTCCGGAGCGGTCATTGGCATAATGTCTTCCATTGGCACATAGATTAAAGGCATTGGCATAGGAATCCTTATTAATATAAAATATCTGTTTTTCTATTACCTTTCTTATAAGCTCATAGATTTCATCATGTTGTACAGCTGCCGGAAGATAATGATGAACCTGAGCTGCCGAGTCCCGGAGCCACATTGCTTCAATATCACCGGTGATAACAAATAAACTTTCGTCTTCCAGCTCTTTCACAGTCGTATCAATGGTGTTTAAATAACATTGTTTAAACATAAATGCCAGTTTCTCATCTGATCTTATTTTTTCCTTAAGGTTCTCTGCTTCAATCGCAAGAATCTCCTGATATTTCTTAATCACTTTAAACCTCCGATTTCAATCACTGAATTTAAAGGTGTCTTCCCTGTAAGCTTTATACTTCTTGCATCCGGCTGGCTTCCTCCAACATAAATAAACGCTTTATCACCATCCAATATTCTCTCACCCTCATCATTTATTACCATGAAAACGGATGCAGGCAATAAAAATTCAATCTGTTTCTTTTCACCTGATTGCAAATGAACACGTTTAAAATCGGTTAATGTATAATTGGGAACAGCAAATAACGAATTCGTTATCTTTATGTAAACCTGCGTAACTTCTTCACATTCTACAGCAGAATTATTCCGAACTGATACAGATATCCTTACATACCCGTCTGTTCCGGGCACAACCTGATCCACACCCAGCCCATCGTATGTAAAATCACCATAACTTAGTCCGTAACCAAACGGATATAACGCTTCCTGTTCCATATACCGGTATGTACGGTTTTTCATACTGTAATCTGTAAAATCCGGAAGTTCTTCCGTAGTCCGGTAGAACGTAACCGGAAGCTTACCGGAAGGTGATGTTTTCCCAAACAAGAGATTAGCTGCCGCTATACCGCCCATTTGTCCGGGATACCACACCTGTAGAATGGCATCACAATGTTCGGCTGCATGATTAATCGCCATGGCACTTCCGGTAGCAAGAAGCAGAACAACCTGTTTGCCGGTTTCACAGACTGCTTTTAATAACCTCATCTGGGACTCGGGTAAATTAAGATCTGCCTTGTCCGCACCTGCATAGCTGTTGTTGGCATCTCCCTCTTCTCCCTCCAACGTTCCGTTAAGGCCGAGGCAAAGGATTACCACATCACTTCTTTTAGCTATGGTTACAGCTTCCTTAATCCTGTCATCGGCTTCTGCAAGACTTTCTACGTTTTCTCGATACAGGTGTGCCCCTTCGGAATAATAAATACGGGCACTGTCACCAATTGCATTCCTGATTCCTTCTAACAGGGTATACTTCTCCGTTGCAGTTCCGTTATAATTTCCTTTCAGAATTTCGTCGCTGTCCGCATTTGGCCCAATCACCGCCACAGTTTTTATTTCTTCCTTTTTTAAAGGAAGCATACCATTATTTTTTAATAATATCATGGATTTCTCGGCGGCTATAAGTGCCTGATCATGATGTTCTTTGCAGTCATTTATTTCGTATGGGATATTCTCGTATTCGTTATGTTCGTCAAACATACCAAGACGCATCCTGGTCATCATCACATGATATACCGCTTTATTGATATCCTCTTCGGATATAAGTCCCTGGACATAAGCATTCATCAAATGAAGATATACTGCTCCACAGTTTAAATCACAGCCGCTTTTTAAAGCCAGTGCTCCCGATTCCGCAGCCGTTGCAGTCAGACCATGAAACATATGAAAATCCTTAATTGCTCCGCAATCCGATACATAATACCCATCAAATCCCCATTTTTCACGAAGCAGTTCGGTAATCATGGAATAACTTCCGCAGGCTGCCTCTCCGTTCAAACGGTTATAACCACCCATAATACCTTCTACTTTGGCATCTTTTACACATTTTTCAAAGGCAGGATAATACGTTTCATTAAGATCCTTTTTGCTTACAATACTGTTAAAGGAATGACGGCCTTTCTCAGGTCCTGAATGGGCAGCAAAATGTTTTACACAAGCAGCTGCTTTCAAGCGTTTCCCATTTCCCTGAATTCCTTTTATATAAGCAGTTCCCATCCGCCCGGTAAGACAGGGGTCTTCACCGTAGGTTTCATGCCCTCTGCCCCATCTGGGATCACGGAAAATATTAATATTGGGAGACCAGAATGTGATTCCCTTATAAAGCCCTCTGTCACCGTTCGCTGCTGCCTCATGATATTTTGCACGGCCTTCCGTTGCCACTATATCTCCGATTTTCTGCAGAAATTCCTCATCAAACATAGCTGCCAGTCCAATCGACTGTGGAAATACTGTTGCAGCACCGGCTCTGGCAACTCCGTGAAGAGCCTCATTCCACCAGTTATAGTTTGGAATCCCAAGTCTTGGTATTGCCGGCGCATCATATCTTAACTGGGAGCATTTTTCCTCAAGGGTCATCTGTTCAACTAAATCTGAAACTCTTTCTGCATCCGTTTTCGTTTCATCTAAATATACCGGTTTCATACTAACACCCTTCGCCAGGGTTATTGCAACTATTTATCATATTCTAACCTAAGTAAAGATCAAATATGATCTTTGCAGTAACCCCACTGCCATTTATAAAAAGGTTGAAAGAATCTGTACATGGCGCCCTTTCTCTCAAATAATTTTCTTTCAGCCAAACGCAGCTCGGTCACTTTAACGACTGCTGCAAATAATTGCTTAATCTATTCTTCAAAAGCCCCGGTTACGAGGCTTTTGTTCTATTTATATTTGGTACTGTTTAGGCTTCTTCAACTTCAAAGATCGCTTCTATTTCTACCGGAATGTTTCCGGGAAGTACATTAACACCGATTGCTGATCTGCTTGGTGCTCCGGCTTCGTCTCCAAATATATCTACCAGGAGCTGGGATCCTCCGTTTGCTACGTAAGGCTGGTCATAAAATTCATCCGCACTAGCAATAAAAACAAGAATTTTAACGGCTTGCTTTACCTTGTTCAGATCACCAATCTGAGCCTCTAATACCGCCAGAACATTCAACATACAGTTTTTAGCAAATTCTTTCGCCTCATCTTTGTCAAACTCTTTACCGACTTTTCCAACAACAGGTTTGTCGATTACCGGACCGCATCCGGATATGTAAACCAGATTTTCTCCGAATTTTTTAGACGGAGAGTAAACTCCACCTTTCGCAGGTGCTTCCGGTAATTTCAATCCTAACTCTTTTAACTTAGCATATATATCATTCATAATTTAAACCTCTTCTTTCAATTTTATTAACAATTTTAATATCCTATCTTTATAACAGAGCCATTAATCCGGCTTATTATTGTATCATCCGATACGGCTATTTTTCCGTTTACCAGAATCGTTTTAAATCCGGAACAAAGTTTTTTGGGATCTTCATATACGGCATAATCATTTATATTCATAGCATCAAATACATTGATATCCGCATAACATCCTTCCTTAATCCTTCCTCTTCCTTTTAGAGAAAGCCTGTTGGCAGGAAAATATGTCATCTTCTTAATAGCTTCTTCCATGGTAAGCACACGACGTTCCCTTACATATTCTCTTATTATCTTGGGAAAGGATCCATACAATCTGGGATGGGGGCAATCACTCACTCCATACAGTGAATCCGAAATTACCATGGAATACGGAAGTTTTGATACTGTGTCCACATCTTCCTGCGACATGGAAAGGAGAATGATTCCCACTTTTCCTTGTTCTTCTATTAAGAGATCACACATAAATTCACCGGGTTCTTCATATCCGGCTATAACAGCCGCCTCATTAAATTTCAATCCGGAAAACTTTCTGTTGCTCTCTTTTGTAACGGAACTAATGAGAATCCGCTCCCATCCGATTGCCGTAACCATGTTATCCCATCCGGTATGCTCTTTATAAAGTTCCTTTATTAGTGTTTCTTTACCACTTTTTGATGACAGTTTTTTTAGTGTCTCAACAAGGCTGTCTTCCATCACGGATGGCGGAAGAAGACTTAAAAGAGTGGTTGAACCTCCGCAGTACGGGTAAAAATCCACGGTAATATCCTGTCCTTTGTTCCGTGCCTCTTCAATTAGCCCAATAGCTTTATCAATAGTGACTCCCCAGTTTTTCACACCAGTAACTTTAAAATGGCTTATATTTAAAGGTACCTCTGCTTCCCTGGTTATTTCTATAATTTCCTTTACGGAGGACACCAGATTATTTCCTTCTCCTCTGATATGGCAAGCCAGAGGACGACCATAGGGAGCTGCGGCTGAAATCAGTTCCGTCATTTCTTTTCGGGTAGAATAGCACTCCGGCTGATACATAATACCCATGGAAAGTCCGACAGCTCCTGCTTCCATTCCTTCCTTTATATACGCCTTAGCTTTCTCCATCTCTGCTCTTGTAAATGGAGTTTTACCATACCCTTTTATTGCTGCTTTTAAGGTTCCGGTACCAATATAACTTCCAACCTGAATCGGAAGCTCTTTTTCCTCCAGAGCTTTTATGTATTCAGAAAAATATTCCATGCTCATCTGTTCCGGTGCGATGCCAAGGCATGGTTCAATATAATCAAAGATATCTTTGCGATATGCCATGGGTGCGGGAACTGGAGCAAGGCCGCAATTTCCGCCAATAACCGTTGTAAGACCCTGGGATATTTCTATGGTACCGAATTCAGGATTATATAAAGCGTCAATATCACAATGCCTGTGGGTATCAATAAATCCCGGAGTAACCGTTAGACCTGATGCATCAATTATATTCTCTGCATCAAGATCCTTATCTTCTGTAACAGCAGCTATCTTATTCCCCTCTATCAGTATGTTTTTCTGATAAGGGCTGCCGCCGCTTCCATCATAAATCAATCCGTTTTTAATCAGTGTTCTCATACCAGCATTCCTCTCGCCGCTACTTTCTCCTGAATCAGTTTTTCACCGTCATAGAGGTAGACCTGATTCTGCATATTAATAGCGGTACATACATGAATTGGTATCAATTCAATCTTATCCCCGACCTTAAGACCGGTATCACCTTTTATACTTGTAATGATACCATGTTCTTCATTCATCCGGCGGAGTCTGAGATCCTCATTTCCCACCACCAGAGCATATCCGGGATAATAATACGGCGCCGTATCTAAAGGGATATCCATTGGAAATGTTTTAGTTCCCCCGTCAATAACGGCATATTCCCTGCAGGGTACACTTACTACGGTTGCATAGATTCTGACAGCAATATCTTCTCTATTAGCTGCCCCCTCCATACAAAGCATATGGTCGTTAAAAATGTAAGTTCCGGGACGTATTTCAGTTACTTTACCGGTCTTAGCTACCTCAAGTCCCGTAGGAGTAGATCCGGCACTGACGTCTTCTATTGGAACACCTGCTTTCCTAATATCCTCTGCAATCTGTTCCATCAGATCCCCTTCTTCCAAACCTGCCAAATGTTTATCCACGGTAGCTTCATCGTGATAGACCAGACTTTTAAAGGTGTAGATTCCCGTTAGTTTCAGATTGGAAAGGCCATAGATCTGCTTTGCCAGTTCTGCTGCCTGGGTTCTCAAAACTCCGGTACGTTTTGCACCGGTGTCCACTTCCAGGCGCACCTCAAGAATCAGGTTCTCTGCCTTCGCCGCTTCATTCAGTACCTCTGCACATTCCATACTGTCCACTGCCAAAATAAGTCTTTTTACATGTTTTGCAAGTTCTATTGCTCTTTTGATTCGGAAATCACCTACCATGGGATAAGCAATAAAGATATCTTTGGCTCCTCCGTCTGCCATCACTTCCGCCTCGGAAACTTTTGCGCAGGTAATACCGGCGGCACCGTGTGATAACTGCATTCTTGCAAATACCGGCATCTTATGCGTTTTAATATGAGGTCTTAAACTGCAATGATAAGCATCTGCTGCCGCCTGCATCTTTGCTACATTTTCCTCTGTTTTTGCCATATCAATTACAATACAGGGTGTTTCCAGCTTCTCAAGTAATTCTCTCTTCATAATTATTCCTCCTTTCCTCTTTCCTGTCGTAATATAACTTCTGTTATCAGGTGCTGTCTTGTACCGTGCATCCATTCACAGGAATAACTGCTTATTCCTGTTATATGGGAAATTACTTACTGATCTTCCGATATAAAGAAGATGCCTTTTCTACCGCACATAATTATATCACTTTTGGCGAATTATTCCATCAAAAACTTTCCGCCACACTTCTTATATGAAGTTTGGCAAGTAATTCATCTGCCGTAACCGGATTTTTAAATTCCTGCTTATTTACAGTAATAAGAACACCATCTTTTGAGGTAATATCAAAGTAATTATCCTCAAACACCACATCTTCCTCTTCAAGATACAGTTCCACATAGCTGGCATATACATCCGATGTTATAAGAATGGAATAGTTTTCTTTCTCTTCTGTTACAGAAATTTGGTATTTTGGTACTTTAAATTCGAAATATTTCGGTTTTACAAACAGATTGGTTCCCCTGCTTATTACAATGCCATTCTCAAGGAGAGTATATTCTGCTCCCACCTGCTTTTTTGACAATCCACTATTCAGATAATCGGAGAAATCAATCTGCAGTTCATTTTTAACCTCAAAGGAACTTGCCGAAATATTCTTCTTCGTCTCAAAAATTGTGTTTAAATCCCTGTCAAACAGTCTGATCTGCAAAACGGCTTTACGGTTTTCAAAGGATTCATTGTGTATATAATAATCAATCTCCGTACTTAATTCCTCTTTCTCACAGGCAGTCGCCATAAACCTGGAATAGAAACGTTTTGCTCCGTAATGCAGCGCTTTCCATCGTCCGTAATAATCCACACTCGCCCAGGATGCAACCGGCCAGCAGTCATTTAACTGCCAGTAGATTGCTCCCATACATCTGCCCCAGTTTCTGCGCCAGTGTTCCACACCGTACTGAATTGCTTTTAATTGCAGAATTTGAGAGATATAAGCAATACTTTCCATATCTTTTGGGTATTTATAATATCCTGAAATATATGAGAAAATCTTTGTATTGGCCAATCCGTTCTTCTGGTGGGATTCCATAACTTCACTGAAGATATTCTGATCCTCAGGAAGACTGAAACTGTCTAAGGTTTTCTTACCAGGAAATGACTGAAAGCCGAATTCAGAGCAGAACCGGAAATGAAAATCGCGGTATTCCGTAAACGGTTTATTGGAATGCCATACCTCCCAATAATGATTATCTCCACGGTTAAAATCATTTGGATTATCAAAAGAACCACCGGAGGATGGAGACGACAGCCAGTAATAAGTCTGATCATCTATTTCTTTTGTAATTCTGGGCAGCAGCATTTCAAATATCTTAATATAATCCGCTTTATATTTTGGCCGGTGCCCCAAAAGGCGGGCCCAATCAGCCCAGCCCCATTCCATCTCATTATTACCGCACCAGAGTGCCAGGCAGGCATGATGACGGAGACGTTTTACATTATCTATGGTTTCAGCCAGGATATTTTCTTCGAATTCATCATTTAAATCGTATACATTACAGGCAAACATCAGATCCTGCCATACTAAAATTCCATATCGGTCACAGATATCATATACATAATCCTCCGGATAATATCCTCCGCCCCAGATTCGGATACAGTTAAAATTAGCCCTGGCACAGTCCTTTATTACTTTTTCGCTGCGCTCCCTACTTAAACGTCCAAGTATATTATCTTCCGGAATATAGTTGGCACCCATTGCAAATATCTTTTGTCCGTTAATCACAAATGCAAACTGATTTCCCCATTCATCCTTGTCCGTACAGACTGTAATTGTCCTGAGTCCTATGAATTTCTCCCAGGTATCAAGTTTTCTGCCAACCGATTCCAGTTCGACTTTCACCTGATATAAAGGCTGCTGACCGTAACCATTGGGCCACCAGATCTCAGGATCTTTAATCTCTATATCAAAACTTTCGTTTTGTTTTCCATTTAAAATTTCTTTTTTACCGTTTATTTTAACCCCGTCCGGACTTATGATTTCATATTGTATACAAAGAGTACTATCTGTAAGTCTTTTTACTTGTGTATCTAATTCCAGTCTGACTTTTCCATTTTCATGATGCTGACGTATTCTGACATCATTCAGTTTTGCCGTACTGTAACCGGATAAATAGACACTCCTGAATATTCCCGCGTCCGGAATCTTGGGACCCCAGTCCCAGCCAAACATATAATGTGCTTTTCTTAGCGCCCCATTCCCTTTCATACAACCGGTCGAAGCATAGAATATATCACTCTCTTCCTGTACCTTTTCTATGAACTCTATAGGTGAATGAAATATCACTTCCAATTCATTATTCCTGTTTAGTTTATTTTTCACATCAATTCGATAGGTACGATGCATATCATTAACGGTTTTTAGCAGTTCTCCATTTAAATAAATGTCCGCAATGGTATCCAGACCTTCAAATACCAGACTCTGCTCCTCTTCTTCAAAGAAATCATCCGGCACTTCAAAACTTCTAAAATACCGATAATCCTTTCGAAACAGTTCCTTTGTCTCATATTCATTTGTTCTCCAGTATGGATCTTCTATCATTTCATTAGCAGCCATATCTGTCAGTATACTGCCTGGTACCTGACCCTTCCAAATCTGTTCCTCGTTGACAGTACACCAATTCCAGGTTCCGTTTAACGTCAGTCGATACTCCATTTTATCCTCCATTCCAAACATTTTAATTTCGTACTTTTGCATCATTTACTTATCTGTGTATATATTGCCGCAGATGATTTCAATTATTACTATTTCTTCACATAAATTAAGGAAGAAACTTCTAATGAGCACTCTGTGCTCATTTCGAGGTTCTTCCCAAGTGAATAGTCTTTTCTATTCACTTTGTGAATAGTATCTTTCTATTCACTTTGTGAATAGCTCTTTTCATTCACTTTGTAAAGATACTTTTACTTCACACATGCTCCATTGCATGAGACAAACTGACTGTCATACCACCATACATAATGAAGTGTGAAAACCCCTTTTACAGCATAGTCAACCTTTAATTCCTGAAGTTGCAATTCCCTCCACAAAATTTCTCTGAAAGAACAGGAAGAAGATTACAACCGGAACAACAAATATAGTTGCTGCAGCCATCAGATGAGTCCAGTCTACGGAATATTGGTTCAAAAATCCTTGTAAGCCTAAGGACAATGTCAGTTTTTCTGTTTTATTAATATAGATAAGCGGTGCCAGGTAATCAGACCATGCTGCAATAAATGCATAAATTCCCACCGTTGTAAGTGCAGGTTTTGACAAAGGAAGGGCAATAGACACGTAACGTCTTAACTCTCCTGCTCCATCAATCTTAGCCGCTTCCATCAGGGAATTCGGTAAGCCTGCAAAGAATTGTCTTACTATGATGATATAGAAAGGACTTCCGAAAAAGGTAGGTGCGATTAACGGTATGTAGGTATTAGTCATACCAAGTCCGGACCATATTTTATAAAGAGGAATCATGGTTACCGTATAGGGAATCATCATAGTACCCATAATGAGCGTAGAAATAAGGGGAGCACCTTTCCATTTGATTTTAGCAAGGGAATATGCAACCATTGGTGTAGAAATCAGCTGTCCGGCAATAGATAGAAAAGTAATCAGGATCGTATTCATCATATATCGCATATACGGAATCTTTTCCATCGCTTCTGGGAAGTTGCTCCAGATAAACTTTCGCGGAAATAATTTTACCGGAAGTTCAAATGCATCCGCATTAGTTTTCAGTGCCGTCGTCACCATAATCAGAAATGGTGAGAAAAATATTAAACTTAAGAGAATAACGATCAGATATAACGGAATCGGTTTCAGACGTTTCTTATAATATGCGCTTGTATTTTTCATGTCTATTCGCCTCCCATTCCATTATTTGATACTTTTTTTGTTATTTTAGTCATGATTAATGTTAAAACACAGACAATTACAAATAAAAACCAAGCCATTGCTGACGCACGACCCATCTTCATGTAAGAGAATGCGTTATTGAACAAATACAGCGGATACATAAGGATAGAATTAGCCGGTCCTCCCCCTGCAGTACTTGCTCCGCCTCCGGAACTGGCATTAATAATAACGTAAACCTGAGTAAAATACTGGAATGAATTGATAATATTCAAAATTGCCTGATATACCAGAACTGGTGCTACACAAGGAAGTGTAATCTTAAAGAATTTATTTATGGAATTGGCACCATCAATTTCTGCTGATTCGTAATAGCTCCTCGGAACATTCTGAAGCGCCGCCAGGCAGATTAACATCGTCGTACCGGTGCACCACGTTCCCATAAGAACAAGTGCCCATTTTGTATAAGCCGGATTTAACAGCCAGGAAGGTCCGGATATTCCAATCAGGTCAAGCACACGATTGATATAGCCATAGGTAGGATCAAACATCCAAATCCAGACCATAGTAGCCGCAACCATTGGGATAATTGAGGGCATAAAGAAAATGGTTCTGGCTACACCTCTCCCTTTAAATTTAGAATTTAAAACGGAAGCCAGCAGCATTGCGATAAATAAATTTATCGGCGTTGATACAAATGCCATAAATAAAGTATTTTTTAAGCTTTTAAAAATCAGTGGATCACGAAATAAATATTTAAAATTCTCTAAACCCACCCATACCGGAGCTTTTACCGGATTAAAATCAGTAAAACTGTAATATAACGATGTTAACAATGGAATCAGACTGAAACAGATAAATCCAATAATCCATGGAAGTGCAAATAGAAACCCATTTATATTGTCACGTACTTCTGATTTTTTCATTTTTTTGGCAGTCAGTTTCGACATTAGACTACTCCTTTCTTATTTAAGTAAGCCCATGCTTTATCTCAGTCTGAGATAACCCCTATAAGGGAATATCACATATAATATTTACGAAAACTACATATGCGATATTCCTATTCATAGGCAGTATTAAAAAAATAGAATGATTCAACCGTACTTCATAAAGGCCACTTTACGCTCAGAAGTCACATAAGAATTTTTCTCTTGCAAAACCGGCTCCTGAATAATTACTATATTATGTATCTTACTGTAAAAGTTTAGCTTGTTCTGACAATGCCTTTAATACATTTTCCGGTGTATCCATACCATTGTACAGATAATCTAAATGCTCTTCGATTAATGATGTGTATTTTGATAGATCTGCAATCTTAGGATATTCAATACCATTTTCTTTTTTCAGAGCTTCGATGAATATATCAAAGTTTGGCTGTGCAAGAATATCAGGATCATCATATAAAGAAGGCTGGGTCGGCAGATTTGCCATTCCAATCAATAGTTCCTTGGTTGCTTCTGAAGTTGTGAAGAATTTAATGAAGTCCCAAGCACCTTCTTTTTCTTTTGAAACTACAGGGATAGCTAAGGAATTTGTTTCGTAACGGCTGGTACCTTGTAATTCAGGATGAGCTTTTGTACCGGGAATTAAAGCTACACCATAATTAACATCTGAATTAAAATTCTTAATCATTGCCGCTAACCATGTACCATCAAAACGGAATAATTGTTTGCCCGCAAAGAACATATCATTTTCTGTATATCGGTTTGTATTGGCTGTTGCAACGAATTCCTGAACCTTTTCGATGCCGTACTGGCTTCTGTATTTAAGGTTCATATTTAAACTGTCAGCAATTCCAGGATTATCAGGAGTTAATGTTTTTCCGTCATCAGACCACCATCTGCCGCCGAATGCATAAATTAATTCCTGTCTTGCACTTGCTAATGGAAACAGCGGATAACCAAGTCTTGTGATTGTTCCGTTTCCGTCAACTTCAGTAGCTTTCACAGCCATATCATATAATTCTTCCATTGTTTTTGGTGGTTCGGTATATCCGATTTCCTGTAAGATATCCTTATTATAGAACATCTGAATTATCATGGCTGCATAAGGCATACCATAAATTTTATCATTTAACGTATTTGCTTCTAAAGATTGATTTGAAAATTGATCTGTTAAAGAATAATTTTCAGCTGTAGCCATATCAGAAATGGAATCAATTAAACCACTGTTTGCATAGGTTATAATATTCTGATTGGATGTTTCAACTACATCCGGTGCTTCATTACCGGAAATAGCTACGATAATCTTCTGGTTATCAGTGGCACTTAGCCCTTCTACTTCATATTTATCCTGACTTTCATTATAAGCCTTAATAGCATTTTCAAAACATGTGGCTTCATCACCCTTATGGGAATACCAGAAAACTATTTTTTTCTTCTCACCGACAGCTGCATCCCCATCACCAGATTCTTTCTGAGTATCCTCAGAAACACTTGCTGCAGTATCCGCCTCTGAATTCTTTTTCCCTCCACAGGCCGTCAACATGGTAATTACCATTACCATTACCATTAAACATGATAACATTCTCTTCATCATATTGTTTTGTTCCTCCTTCTCTTTGCATAAATCTTCCATAAACAATTGTTTTGTTTATCAGACTTTTTTTTATGCTTTTTTTCGATTTTTTTTGACGAATTAAGAATATCATACTTTTTGTTTGTTTTCAAGTGTTTTAAAAATTATTTTTTTGGTTTTTTTACAACTTTTCACAATATAACTAACTTTTTTTAATTAAAAAATCACTTCACTACATCAACTTGTCAAATTGAATCTAACTTTATGTATGAAACACAACATATTTAACAACTATCCGGTTATTTATATGATTTACCAATTGCCGATATATATCAACAGATATCTATAGAATCTAAGACATCTTCCCTAAAGCCAAATTATGTCCTAATCTTTATCTGGATTATTCTGTCAAAAATTTAGTATGATATATAAGACAAAAAATTTTTCTGATAAATTTTTTCGAAATTTCTGATGTCATTATAACAATTTTTTATTTTGTAATAAAATAGAGTTTTATATTTATCTAATTCTGTTAAACATAAATACTGTTATAAATGTTAAGACACAGCACATTTACTGATTCTTACTTTTTTTCTGGTTTTTATATTGTTTAAAAACTTTTTATATGATATAATGGCTGTAAACCGCAATATTGCAACAATTATCAAATTTTATTTCTTTTTATGAGGTGAATTATATGAAATCTATTGACGACGCAATACCTTTGTTCCAACAAGTACTTACCTTAATAGAGAAGCACTTCGGCAATAAATGTGAAGTCGTATTACACGATCTGACTAAAGATTATAACCATTCTATAGTAGATATACGAAATGGAGGTATTACCAACCGCACGGTCGGTGGCTGCGGAAGCAACCTAGGTCTTGAGGTTTTACGCGGTACCGTAGTAGACGGCGATCGTTTTAATTATGTTACTACAACTCAGGACGGTAAGATTCTTCGTTCTTCTTCTATCTATTTAAAAAATGATGAGGGTAATGTGATTGGTTCCATCTGCATTAATCTGGATATTACAGAGACACTCCAATTTGAAGGTTATCTTCGCCAATTTAATCAATTTGATAACTTTCCTAACGAAGAGGAAATCTTTGCACCAGATGTGAATAACCTTTTGGCTCATTTAATCCAGAAAGGTCAGGAACAGATAGGAAAACCTGCCTGTGATATGAACAAAAACGAAAAGATAGAATTTATTCGTTATTTAGATGAAAAAGGGGCTTTCCTGGTAACAAAATCAGGGGAACAGATTTGTGAATTGCTTGGAATCAGTAAGTTCACATTCTATAATTATCTGGAAACCAGCCGAAACCAGGCAGAAAATTCTGACAATACACTTTAATAAGAGGGAGACATTACTATGACGGACCCAAAATCTATCTCTCTGACAGAGGGACCTGTAAACAGTAGAATACTGCTGTTCACAGGTCCCCTCATTGTTGGTAATCTTTTTCAGCAGTTATACAGCACTACCGATGCTTTTATTGTCGGTAACTATGTAGGCAGCAACGCACTGGCGGCCATCGGTGCCAGCGCACAGATTATCAATTTGTTTATCGGCTTTATTATTGGTCTGACTACTGGCGCAGGGATTATAATTGCCCAATATTATGGCGCTTTAAACCACTCAAAACTACATCAGGCCATTCATACTTCTTTCTGGTTCTGTATTATCGGAGGTGTACTGGTTTCAGCCGCAGGTTGTATTTTGTCCCCGTCTATTTTAAGTTCCATGAATACACCTGCACAAGTAATTCCGGATGCAACCCTTTATCTGAGAATTTATTTTCTGGGGACGATTTTCAGCATTATATACAATATGGGCGCAGGTACTCTGCAGGCAGTCGGAGATACCAGACATCCTCTCTATTACCTGTGTATCTCTTCTGCTGTTAATGTTGTCCTGGTTATCTTGTTTGTTACCGTTTTTCATCTCGCAGTATTAGGTGCTGCCCTGGCTACGCTTATTGCACAGTTCGTTGCAGCTTTTTGTGTCATAAGACAACTTTGCTGTACTAATAACGTTTATCAGTTAAAACTATCGGAAATCCGTTATAATAAAGAAATGCTGATAAAAATTCTTAAATTCGGTATACCGACCGGTCTTCAGTCAGCAATTACCTCATTCTCCAATGTTATTGTACAAAGTTATCTGAACTCATTTGGTTCCCTTGCTATGGCCGGTAACAATATTTATAGTAAATTAGATGGTTTTGCCCTTCTTCCGGTCAACTGCCTTTCTCTTACTGCTACCACCTTTATCGCGCAAAATATCGGTGCCCGTAAATACGACCGTGTTAAAAAAGGGTTCTCTTCCTTATTATTACTGGGTAATAGTTATTCCATTTTCATTGGTTGCCTGCTCTGCTTCTTCAGCCGTTTACCGCTCCGTCTGTTTACTTCGGATCCGGCAGTAATCCACTACGGTGTTATGATGGGCCAGGTTTTAGGCCCCGGATATTTTCTTTTAGTCACTTGCCAGATATTAATCGGAACGGCAAGAGGTGCAGGCGACACACTAAATACCATGCTGCTTTCCATCCTGAATCTATGCTTATTCCGTATTATATGGCTGACCGTTATGATACCGAATTTTCGTTCTATTTACATATTATATCTGGGTTATCCCATTACTTGGGGAAGTGCTGTATTATGTATGACCGTTTACTACTATAAAAGAATCCGTCCCCGCCTTAGGGAAAATGAAGTTCTCAATATATAAACCATCCGTGTTTCCAGAAATATAGTAACTGCGAAGCTCACATATTGTCTCTATATGCCTTGCAATTAATACAATTTCAGAGCTGACTCCTGCCCACAGGGCATCTGAAACTAGAAACAAGAAAACAAAGCGAAAGGAGAATGTCCCCTTTCGCTTTGTTTTTGTTCTTAATTACTTACTTAACAATATCAAATTCATAATCGGTATTATACGTACGAACAAACAGTACATTATCCTTTTGTATAATATAGGATGCTGCAGACTTTAGAGGTTTTTTATCTAAAATTTTACCGGAACTAATATCAATCTGAAATAAATAATCCGGTTCATCTGTAAAACCATATCCGCAAATAATCACATTGCCGATAATCTGAAAATTACTTGAATTGCTTACTAATGCATCGGTTCTCCACAATATACTCATATCGGATAAGTCGATTGCTGTAATGTAGCCATTCATATTTTTAGAGCTTTTTGCATAAGTATTATGGCTATGTGAAATATATAAAATATTATCTTTAATAGAGGCCCAGTTAATTTTCTGCTGTATATAATCATAATCCTCTTCTATATAATCAGGAGAATATCTGTAATTAGAAAAATCCAGGGAATATACAGGTCTTACTGATGTTGCATCGTATATATTTAAAATATAACCTTCTGAATAATCTGACCCATAGATGCAATAAATATAATGATCATCGTGAAAAGCAGAGGTCATTGGAAGATCCTCCCACATTCCATCTATTTCATCCGGTAAATTATCACTTATGTTTTGTGATGGAATCGGTATCTGCAGGGTATTCATGGAAAGTTTATTATTTATGAACCAATTTTCATCATCGGTTATTTGATTCGCTTTTTTTGATTTCTCAACCAATTGTATCGGTTGATTTTTATTATCTGTTACTTTGTCTGCTTTATAATAGCTGAAGGATGGAGTCGGTAAGAGTACCGGATTATTAATATCAAAACTATTATCTCCTTGGTAGTTTTTATTTGTATCAATCGTTTCCGTTGAATGCTTTGTTACTTCTATTGAATCCTTTGTTGTTTTGCCGGTTGAATCACCCACTGACTCATCGGAGGCATTCGTTTGATTCTTCTTTAAATCATCCGCTTCTGTGCTTATTTCTTTTGTCTTAGCAGAATTCTCCGTCTTTCCCGCCTCTGTTTTGATAACCGCATTGTCTGTGGTTTCACCGTATACAGCCTTTCCTGCATCATTTTTACATGCTCCCAATATTGCTACTATTAATAAAGTAATTAGTATCATTAATTTTCGCTTCATTTGTACCTCCGTGATTTATAATTCTTTTACTTTCCATTTCCTGAATGGAATAAATTTTATTTGAAACTTTCTGAATCATAGATGATTTTTTCGATAACCACGGTATCCTTTCTCTAATAAATCCGGTATGAACACATTTCTTAACATAACCTTTCCCGTGTTTCTGCTAGCATCTACAATCCAGGCATTAGTTCTTGTATTATCGACATAATCCGTAAATATCATAACATGGCAGCCAGGTAATGCTATCAAATCTCCGGGCGATAATAAGTCTGATGTCTCCAGTGGGGATGCTATTACAGGTATAGTCTTTGTTAGCAAACGTTCCGTTAATCCCCAGCATATGGTAACAAGCCCCGAACAATCAACACCGACACAACTCTCACTGATACCGTTATCTCTGAAATCCGGCACATTCCCTGCATATTTTCCTGTTATTAAACCTGCATCAAACTCTTCAATAGTAGAACATCCACCCCAGTTATACGGTATCCCCTTATTAAACAGGTTGATCCTCCACCATCCACACATATATTCTGTGCTATTAAAACCGGTATCCGGAGTATTTACAAGAATTCCTTTCTCATCATAACCATGATAAGCATTTGCAAAAGTAGGTTTCCATATATGATCAGCGTATTTTAATGCACAATTCACTACATTTTTTCTCCAGATATTACTTTTACTATGTACATTCATAATTATTTCCCCTTATGGATAAATATGCTCAATCACTTTTCTATCAAAATACCTGGTTAATGAAATAACTGCAAATACATTTTATTGCCTAGCATCAGGGCAATTTAAATTCTGGCTGCTCCGTTTTCTTATCTGCCGTCTCGCATAAAAAAAGCTTACCACCTGGCCGATTCCTGCCATAGCCCAGGTAACCGGATAACAGATAAAGAGAACTGTAAATGAGGGATACCATGCAAAAAAAGTAGCCAGCCAAACGATTCTAAGGAGACAGGCACCTATCAGCGTACTAAGCATAGGCATCATGGAATATCCCATTCCTCTAGTTAACCCCGGATAAACGTTCATCATGCCACAAGTAAAATAGGTTGCCATCATAATAATCATACGACGCATGCCAAGATCAATGACCTCCTTATCCGGCGTGTAGATACCAAGTAACGGTCTTCCAAAAAGAATCACTGCACCTCCCAATATAATCCAGGTTACAAAAATCAAGACTGTACTTACCTTTGCAACCGTATCTATCCGGTCATATTTCTTCGCACCCATATTTTGTCCGGTAAAGGTGATGGCAGCGTTGTAATAAGCATTCATTGAAGTACCTACAAACCCCTCAATGTTACTGGCAGCAGAATTGGCTGCCACCATGGTGGATCCAAAAGAGTTAACTGCTGATTGGATCAGTACATTGGAAATGGAGAACAGCAGCCCCTGCAAACCGGCAGGCAGCCCAATCCTCACTATACTTTTTAACTTAACCACATCAATCCTCAGCTGTCTTGGTATAAACCGTATCGCCCCATCACACCGGTAAAGGTAGCTCATGATCAAAACTATAGATATATACTGCGAGATTATAGTAGCCCATGCTACACCATCAACACTCATATGCATGACGATTATAAAGAACAGGTTTAAGATTACATTTATGATACCGGTAAAAACCAGGTAATACATCGGGTGACGGCTGTCACCGACAGCACGAAGAATTGCAGATCCGAAGTTGTATATCATACTTGCAGGTATACCGAGGAAGTAGATTTTCATATATAATGCCGATAAGCCTATAATATCCTGCGGGGTTCCCATAAGTACCAACAGCGGTTTACATAGAATAAGCCCGGCTATCATGACAATAACCCCACTGATGATACTGATTAGAATGGAGGTATGAACCGACCGGCTCACTGCCTCCGGATTGTCGGCTCCATAATCCTGAGCTACTATAACACTTGTGCCAACCGAAAGACCCATAAACAGGTTAACGATTAAGTTAATCAGAGCACCGGTTGCACCTACCGCAGCCAGTGCTCTGCTGCTTGAAAAACGTCCGACAACAATCATATCCGCTGCATTGAATAATAGCTGCAGAATATTCATAGCCATAATGGGTAATGAAAAGATTAGTATTTTCCGAAATAGTGGTCCGTTGCACATATCCATTTCGCGTTTTTTTGTGTTCATAAAATAATTCGCTTTCTTTGCATCTGTCGTAAATTGTATGTTTTTTACCAAAGTTTGGTATCAATTATATCTTATCACATTCTTATTTCAAACTCAATCACATAATAAAGTTAATATTGTCCTAATAACAAGCTCTTTTGTGATATCCAGTTCACCTTGGGACCATTTATTCTGAATATAATTATGGCATACTTGTTCTACCAAACCATAGCTCATCCTTACTTTTTCAATCAAATTGGTCTTAGAAAATCCATCGGTATCCAATAGCTGATAAACTTTAAGCACTAATGCATTTTCAAAGTCGCTGAATAACTCTGCTATTTCTTTCTCAAGCAGAGACAAAGCCAAGAATTCATTATGAGCATTCCTGTTCATTGAATGGGATGCAATAGATAGATCAATAAACTGATTTAGTATGGCAGGCAGATTATTTTTATTTATAGGGGCAGCCAACATAGGCTGAAACTGCTCTGTCAGAGAAGAAATATAGAATTTAATCACTTCAATCAGAATATCTTTTTTGTCCTGGAAATAACTGTACACAATACCTGTCGAAACACCGGCTTCCTGTGCAATATCTACTGTATTCGTTTTATAATAACCCACGTCGCCAAAAAGTTTATAACTTGACATTATAATACTATTTTTTTTCTCGATTGATCTCTTTTGTTTTGGTTCCCTGACTTCTCGATTGACCATTCTGCACCTTCTCCTATCTTAATTGTACATCTATATTCTGCTTGTAAAAATCTAAATTATAATATATTAATGATTCCATACATATCTCTAGTATTCTTTAAATTAATCTATAAAGCTTTAAATCCTGGAAATTACAGATTTATTATATAATAAAAATAGATCTGCATCAATAGAACCTGAAATATTTTTCATATTTTGATTGACAAATCGAGCCATACGGTGTATGTTTTAAATATGAAACATATTTCATATTTTAGGAGGGAAACTATGAAACATTCCAAAACAAATATTACAATCAGACACTATAAATATTATCTTTTATTTATGCTTATTGCTTGTGGAGGCGCATTTATTTGGCAATTTTTCTTTCCTGTTTTAGGAAGTCAGCATTCTAGCTGGGCAATTAGTATTGGTTGGCAACGTGAAATTTCCTTATGGAATATTGGTATTATAGGAGCAATTATTGCAGCATTTATAAAAGAAAACATCGAATATATGAAAATATTAACTCTGCAATCAACGATTCTTTGCTTGCTGCTGGGAATTAATCATCTTATTTCTTTTTTAAATAATAGATCACTAACCTATACAATACATATTATGGGTATCGTTGAGGTATTGCTCTTGGGTGGCCTTTGGGGTTTAATTTTATTATACAAATCACAAAAAGGAGCAGATTGACGTAAATCTCGCTTAGACTCAAACAAATACATTTTTTCGTCTATTGGTGAGATTCAAAGTAGTACCATTCGGAATTTAAGTGAATGAAAAACTATAAAAGAGAAACTTTAAGGCAATTAACTGATTCTATAATCATATATTAATAGAAACTTAATCTGAGAGACTGTTATGATTATACATGTAGTCCAACCCGGAGAGACAGTAAATTCAATATCTGCATTCTATAATATCCCCGCTGAGAGATTGATACAGACTAATGGGATTAATAATCCGGAAAATTTAGCTATCGGTCAAGCTATCGCTATCATCTTCCCAGAGACTTTATATACCGTCCAGGCTGGTGATACCATGGGCAGTATCGCAGAGAAACATGGCATTTCATTATTAGAATTGCTGAGAAATAATCCCTATCTTAGTGGCCGAGAGTATATATATACCGGTGAAACCTTAGTTATAAATTATCAGAAGAAGAAAATAAGAAAAATAACAACCAGCGGTTATGCTTTTACACATATAAATCTGAATACCTTAAGGGAATCACTTCCTTTCCTGTCCTATTTAACCATATTTAATTATAAAATCTCAATAAACGGAGAACTTGTTGGTGATGATGACTCTAAAATGATTCAGATGGCAAAAGAATACGGCGTAGCGCCAATGATGTTTGTCTCTACACTTACCTCCGACGGTAAAAGCAACACTGAGGTATTTTATAGCTTAATCCATAATCCCGAGGTACAAGTCCGTGTTATTAATACCATTCTTCATATATTGCATACAAAAGGTTATTATGGAGTTAACATCTATATTGAATATATCAATTTAGAAAATATAGATATTATCGCTGATAATATTAAGAAAGCCGCTGATATATTCCATTCTGAGGGTTTCAAAGTATCTGTTACGGTATCGCCAAAAGTTAACATTGAAAGCCATGGAGTATCCTTTGACAAAATAGATTATTCTAAGTTTGCAGCATATGTTGATTCAGTTGTTTTTACCAGTTATGAGTGGGGGATGACATACAGCTACACAAGTTCTGTCACCCCGGTAATCATACTGAAAGAATTATTAAATTATGCAATAAGTATAATACCACCGGAAAAAATTATCATAGGTATTATACCTATCGGTTATGACTGGCTGCTACCATATGTTCCAGGTTTCTCAATAGCTAATGCTGTCACATCCGATAGTGCGATACAGCTTGCAGCAGATAGCAGCATACCGATACAATATAATGAACAAGCACAAGCACCCTATTTCTTTTATGTTAATTTTAATCAAGAGTTCTATTTATTATGGTTTAAGGATGCCCGCAGTTTTAATGCAATCGCAGATTTGTTATCTGAATACGGCCTAAAAGGACTCGCAATCTGGACTATTATGGATTTTAATACGCAATTGTGGTTCGTACTAAATACCGAATACGAAATAGAAAGAGTCCAATTATAATATTTAACTTTACAACCTAATCAAATACTCCACAGCAGACATCTGTTTTTTCAACATTAGCAGTTTAGAAGTAACCCTGCTGTTTTTTCTTTACTTCTTTTTGGTTTTAATGATATACCATCACTAAAAGGAGGGTGATTGCAATCTCTTTCAGAAGTTATTATGTTCATTCCCTCCGGAATGGGCCAATCAATAGCGATCGTTTTATCATTCCAGGGAATCCCGCTCTCATCCTCCGGATGGTAGTAATCAGTAAGCTTATAAGCAAATTCCGCTCTATCAGAAAGAACCAGAAAACCATGAGCAAACCCTTCCGGTATATAAAACATATTTTTCTTCTCCG
Source organism: Anaerocolumna sp. MB42-C2 (assembly GCF_030913705.1). GTDB lineage: Bacteria > Bacillota > Clostridia > Lachnospirales > Lachnospiraceae > Anaerocolumna. The sequence continues at coordinate 5,884,297 of NZ_CP133190.1, read as the reverse complement.
CAGATAAAACTACTCCATGCCATTTACCATAGGTTTCAGAACCTTCCCGTATGTCTACTACCACATCAAAAACTTCACCGCTTATGACACGTACCAGCTTTCCCTGCTGATATGTTTTCTGAAAATGTAATCCTCTTAGAACACCTTTCATTGACAATGACAGGTTTTCCTGGACAAATACCATATCAAGCCCGGCTCTAATAAAATCGTCATAATTATAAGTTTCTAAAGAATAACCCCTTTCATCACGATAAATCTTTGGTTCTACCGTATATAGTCCTTCTATATCCGAACATTTTATAAACTTGAATTGTCCCATTTTGAATACCTCCTATCTGTTTCCACCTAAAACGTTACTAAAAAATGATCAACAATAACATAACCAAAAGTAAAATTACTGTACCAATGTCATCATAGTTCCAAATGACCGAATTCGGATGTAAGTTAAGTCTGATATAATTATACATTACCAATTTTAGGAAATCAATAACTACTCAAAAGCAAATTTCTATTTTTGTATCTCACCCAATATTCAAATTAAGTACATTTATATTACTTTACCATATCGTTTAACCAGGACTGGCTGTAACCAATTAATATTACATTTCTTCAGGGCATCGTATTCCCAAAAGCTCCATTGCATCCTTTATTGTTTTCTGTGTTAAATATACTAATACGAGCCGAGCCTCTTTCGTCTTTTTCTCTGCATTTAATATGTTGCACTCCTGATAAAACTTATTGAATATAGTAGCAAGTCCCCATACGTAACGCGCAACTACAGAGGGTTCATACCTCGCTGCCGATTCTTTCACTTTATTCGGAAAAGATGCAATTTCTTTTACCAGATTATAACTGGCCTGTTCTATTAATAGATTTGTTTCTATATCCATATTTATTTTATCAATATTTCCCTTTCTTAGAATACTCTTTGCACGTGCATAGGTATACTGTATATATGGACCGGTTGCACCGTCAAAACTTAATACCTCCTCCCAGGAGAAATTAATATTTTTAATACGCTGATGAAACAAATCATGAAATATAACCGCACCCAGACCAACTATTTCTGCTACTTGTTCTTTATTACTTATATTTGGATTCTTCTCTGCTATTAACTGGTTAGAACGCTTAATAGCTTCAAAAAGTATATCTTCTGCATATATTATATTTCCGGTACGTGTTGATAATTTTTCACCCTTTAGACTTACTAAACCGTATGGTATATGGACCAAACCGTCTGCCCAATCATATCCCATCAATTCGATTGCTTTAAAAACCTGCGCGAAATGTAATTTCTGTTCCAAACCGGTAATATATAAGCATTTGTCAAAATGATATTCATTATTACGATACAGAATTGCAGCCATGTCGCGAGAGTGATAAATTGAACTGCCATCATTCTTAGTAATCAAACAAGGAGGCATGTTGTAAGCTTCAAGGTTCACAATATTCGCTCCCTGACTTTCTAAAAGCAGCCCTTTTTCTTTTAATTCTGCCACCAGGGCCGGTACTTTGTCCATGTAGAAACTTTCACCTAAATAATAGTCAAATTCTATGCCCAGTAATCGGTAAATCCTGTTAAATTCTTTCAGGCTGATCTCTTTAAACCATTTCCAAATAGAAAGTGCTTCTTCCTCTCCCTGTTCCATTTTTAGAAACCATAAACGCGCTTCTTCATTTAGCATGGGATTATCTTTTACTTTCTTATTAAATAAAACATAAATTCGTAATAATTCTTCGATGCCGCCCTCTTCAACCTGCTCTTTAGAACTCCAGTTTTTATATCCAACAATTAATTTTCCGAATTGGGTTCCCCAATCTCCTAAATGATTGATGCGGATTACCTTATATCCCAGTTTAGTATAGATTTTATAAAGTGAATTTCCTATTACTGTTGTACGAAGATGACCCACATGGAAATTCTTAGCTATATTAGGCGATGAATAATCCATACATATCACTTTGCCAATACCCTCAGCACTTAAGTTTAGATCAAGGTTGTGTGCATCATCTAAAATAAATTTAATATAATTGCTTCTGTTTAGATATATGTTAAGATACCCGTTCATACTGCATATTTCTGTTATAACTGATTGGTCTGAATCATTTTCCAGATCAACCTTTAAATGGTCTGCTATTGTGACAGGCGATTTTTTTAATCTTTTCGCAAAAGAAAAACAAGGCAGTGAATAATCACCCATATCAACTTCCGGCGGAATTACAAGTAATTGTTCTATTTCATCGTCTGAAACTCCATCCAGATATTTGATTATCATTTTACTTAATACTTTTTTCATTTTTTCTCCATTCCTGCGCATATTTTATGTGCATTAAGATTTACACTGAGAATTGCGTATCCTAGCAGACCCTGCAGCAATATACTTCCACTCCGTGAGGTGTGTATCTGGTGTGCATCCTGTCCGGAAGGCTTTTTTATTGCATAGGTAAGGTCGGAGAACTTTCTTATGCAATAAAAAAGAACCGCATAGATTATTGTAAAAATCTAATACGGTTCTGTTACAGATATAATTCAGCACCGCATAGAAACAAGACGTATATCTCTTGAAACTATGCGAAGTATTCCATCACATAATTACAAGAGCCTACGTCTGTTTCTACGTCTCAAGTTAATTATTATTAATGCTGTCATAATATCCATCCTTTTTTTGATAACTTTTATGAAGCATAACACATAACTATAACTGTGTCAATTTAAAATTTATTTCCTATATTATTTATTGTAACCAAATTTCCGGCATAATTTCTCCGGCATAATAACTGTTACTCTTATTTCTCAAACGACCGGATATCATGTCTGATTAAACAGATATTTATTATTTACGGTGAAGCCACTGCTCTACTACTTTGTAGTATTCTGTATTTGGCTCAGTATTTTCATAATAAAATTCTAATGATTGTACATAAATATTTTGCCCGTCTACATCCACAAGATCGGCATTTCGATATAGGGATTCATCGGTATCATTGCCCTGGTTATTATCATAGAACATACAACGTACTTTCATACCTTCAAAAATTACATCAAAATATTTAAAACCATTGAAGGTGCTTTTCGCTTTCCCATCGTAATGAAAAAAATCAATTATTCTCTGCTCTTCATTCCATTTAAATGTCAGACAGATTTTTTCGAGTTTAAATTCCAGCCCATGTGCAAAAACCATTGTGCCGCCGTCTACTTTAAATTTAATTTGACCTTGATCCAGTTTTTTTGCCAATAAAAGCAATACGTTCCAATCTTCTTTCTGCTGCATTTCCTTAACACGGATGTGATATTTATACCCTGTATTTTCCATAGGTACTCCTCCTTTTAATTTGTTATCTCCATCATAGCAATAAAAGGAGTTTTGTTCCTGTTCTGAAGAATTTTGATTTGTCAGTAATAAATCCTTGCTAGTGATTGTATTCTTCCAACCACCTTGTATTTCAATTTTTATCAATAATGGACTAAATATTTTTATGTCCGGATAGGTTCGTCTGACAAAGCTAGGCGGAATTCCATGAAATCTTGTAAATGCTTTGGTAAATGCCTCTGGGGTTTCATACCCATATTTATATGCAAGGTTTATAATATGTATATTAGAAATCAAAAGCTCATATCCTGCAAGTGAAAGTCTCCGGTTTCGTATATATTCCATTATGGTCATATCACAAACAATCTTAAACAAGTTATTTAGTGTGGAAACACTTAGGTAAAATTGCTTTGCTATAATGCCTGGTGTTAATCTTTCAAGAAGGTTGTCCTCAATATAGTTAATTATTAATTGTACTGTATTCATTGAAATAGCATTAATAGGCTTTTTTGATTCCTCAGACATATATGGTTCTCCCTTTGAAAATAATGCTATTATTATACCTGTTATTCTTAAGATATTCCTGTCCTTAAGAATATGATTTTGTCAGCTCATTTTTTAGCTGCCAAATACAGAACACATAGATACGGGCGAATAATTCTTCCATTAAACTTATTGGCATGTTCCATAATTTCTGCATGGGCTTCTTCTTTTACTTCATCCGGTAATTGTAAAAACCGGTTTCCGGTTAGTACAAATCCATAATATTCCTCAGCAGTGTATTCCTGTACCCATAAGTGCTTATATACTGCTGGGGTTTCAAACAATCCGCTATCCTCTATTCCTTTTACTATGGATTGTATTCGATTTACAGACTCTTCTTCACTTACAAAATCGGCGAAACCACCATACTTCTTTGATAATTTAAGTAAGTTCTTATCAGCTTCATTATCATATGTAATGTACATATTCCAAAAGGGAGCTAAATAACCATTGTCTTTTAACATCTCTGCACATCTTTGGTAACCAATCGGCTGAGGCAGCCAATGAAATGATTGCGCTGCAAAGATAACGTCATATTTTTCATTACCTTTCTCTAATTCTTCAAATCTACCGCATTCAAAACTTATGTTTGGATAATCACGAAACTTAATCCTACCATTCTTCACCAGATTTTCACCTGGCTCAACACATCTGATAGTAAACCCATAATTTTTCAAATACTCAGTTGCTTTCCCGCTGCCTGCCCCTATTTCCAAAATTTTTGAATCTTTTATTAATCCTGTGTTAATTACCATAGCTTCAATAATTTCATTCGGATAACCCGGTCTGAATTTATCATAATATTCTGCAGCCTTATCAAACATTTCACTTTCCTTTTTTGAATCAAACTCCATAATTTCCCTCCGTTCTTCCTTATTAATAATGTTTAATTTTATAATTGCTTCAGAAAATTCATATCAAATAATTTTATCATTGACTCATTTATTCGTATTTAATTCTTTAAAATATCTAAGGATATAAACATCCGTACCCTCTTCCAGTTTTCTTGTTTTATCCGAAGCAAATCCAAAAAGTTCGTAAAACCTTCTAGCTTTTAAATTCTCCTCCAATACCCATAAGAATATATTCTTGGCACCTATTGCTTCTGCCTGACTTAAAAGTGTTTTCATCATTTTAGTACCAATACCATTGCCTTGAAAAAAAGGATCTACGTAAAACTCGTATAATCTAATGCTTTCGGGGTAATTACTGTCTGCAGACTTGCCCCAATTCATCATTCCCTTAACAATGCCATCATCATAAACATAAATATTATCAAGCATCTCTTCCCGCTTTTGATAATCTAAAGCGAGACTTAATACCTGCATCTCATTAAACGAAACATAATCATTTTTAAAAATAGAACGATATGACGTTCTTTTTGCGAATATCAATATTTCTGCCAATCTGGAAGCATCTTCTCTTGCTGCTTTTCTTATTATGTGCTCCATACACTCTCCTAAATAGTAATTTTATTCTGGTATATGCGACTTTTCATAAATATTTCTTATGAGGATTCGAGTGTCAAAAGGTCTCTCAACTTGTATTTTATGAATATCGGCGTGTAGATATTCGATTTTGTCGGATTATTTCGTCCTCGACCGGTCAAAGACAGTAATTGTTATATTCTTTCGCTATATATTTTTGTTACTCTATCGCAGTTCAGCAGCCCATCCACACTATTACGGTGACATTCTTATCTCTGTATCAAAGTATTGCTCTTGAAAATAGACTTGTTTCATTATCTCCTTTTCGGTATAGGACATATCAGCAGGCGCAACAACCCATTTTTCTTCTATACCATCCTTTCGATGTATGATTGCTATAACCTTGCCGGTAAACGTTTCTACCGGTTCAGTTATACCTAAAATGTAAGCATCCTGTTCTTCCCCGTCAGGTGACATAATTTCTCTTATATATCCGTAATTTATTGGATAATATAAATCCGGATGCTCGGGATGATATGTTCCCATCGCTCTATCGACAGTTACAGTTACGGTCTTTCCAATCATATACTCTCCTTAACTCCCTGGTACAGGGTACGTTATTCGTATTCGTTACCTACTCGTTTTATAGGCATAAATAGTTTGAAACCATGAAATCCGCCCTCTCCAACTTTGGTTATATGCTCTTCAAGCCATTGATGTTCACCATATTTATACTGCTGATTTTGTGATAACCAATAATGTAATGACTTCCACACTTCATCAAGATTCGAACCCGGACCATAGGTCGCCTTTGCGGTTGCATATAAGCCGCCCTCATAATTTTTAATAATAATGTCCCTGTTTTGCGTTTCATTTATCGGACTTTCGGATAGATTGGTAAGCATTGCCCATGCTTCATATCCAAATTCATCTTCGTTCATTGGAAAGGGATTTACAAATCCGAAATATCTTGTATTTGGTGGTAAATGAAGATTATTATCAATCATGTAATGCGCTATTTTTAGTGTTGCAGGCAGTTTTTTTACCGAACCAAATTGTTTCTGATACTCATAAGACATTTGCCATCTAATCAGTCGTCCCCATGCTTTTGAGACCATTCTTTCCGATTCTTGTCTGTTTTTCGTTAGTTTTATATTGTTAATATAGGAATGATAAGATGCGACCTTCATTGGCGGCAAGTTCTCAATTAATACCGAAATTGGTATCAAATCTTCCAAAAAACTATTTGTTAGAACAAATGGCTTATATAATTCATCCAGCATCCCGGTTTCCCGGTATTTCCGTGGCGAAACACCGAAATATCCTGTAAACGCCCGATTAAATGTCTGCTGGGAACTGAAATTATAATCGATTGCTATATCTACAATCTTTTTTTGAGTATTTATCAATTCTTCTGCCGCGCAAGACAACTTTCTTTTTCTAATATAAGATGAGATTGGTTCTCCTACAATATCCATAAATATACGATGAAAATGAGGATAGGAATAATATGTATTAACAAGAACATCCTCAACAGACACTTTATGGGTTAAATGAGCTTCAATATACGCAATGCATTGTTCCACCTTTACTAAATAATCTGTTTTCAATTTGCTGCCCTCCTGTTTGTCATTTCTTTATAAGTAGGTTATTGCGAAATAATACACTAGATACGAATACTGGAGCTTCGCAATTACCTGATTTTATTATAAATGTTTCAATAAAAAAATCTTTGCTCTATCTATCTTAATAGCAACAACGATCACAATTCATTGAAATTACCTGGAGTAATGAGCGATGGCAGCTAATAGACCGGATCTTGGAAATAATCTTTATCATTTTTTGCTTTCACCATCATAATAACCCACTTCACAATTATCATAAAAAAGCAGGTGATATTGTAGTATTAAAATCTATGTACTTTAAATGTCTCGTTCTGATGCATTTATTATTTTATGGGTGCCTCTTTCGTTGGGAGGACAAACAATAAAATCACCCGCTTTCAGATATCTTTTCTAAGCTTAACGCCCTGCGATAAATTTTTATGCAATCCTTATATTCTTTTTCCATTTTCTCGGGTAAACAGTTAATATCATAAAATTGTAAACTTTTACTTTCATTCATATCAGGTATTAATTCACCGGTGTATTCGTTGGTTGTATAAACCGCTGTTACAGAATACAGTTCATCTCCGTTAGGATTTTTATAAAAATAGTCAGGGCCGGATAATACATCGAGTAAAACTAAGTTATTAATTCGCAGTCCGGTTTCTTCCAACACTTCCCTTTTTGCAGTATCTGTAAACGACTCGCCTAAATCCATTAACCCTCCCGGCAAACCCCAAAAGTTATTCTCTCGTTCCTGCAGTAATATTTCACCGTTGCCATTTATTATGATTACAACAGCACCCGGCAGGATTAACGGCCTATGTCCGACAAACTTACGTAATTCTTTATAATACTCCAAACTTTTGTCACCCTCCCTCCAGATTTTTAAATGTAGTTTTTATCATCGGGTTATCCCTTCATCTATTCTTTATACTTTTTACACTTTATCCAATATTCTATTATCAACTTTACGTACTAAAGAGTAACAAACAGGTTTAAAGTATTTCAACCAAAAATATCTACCGCTGTCATTTTGAGACTCAAAAACTACGGCACATCGCTTATAGCCTTTTAATAAAGCATCTTCCAATACTTTTTGAAGTAATGCTTTTGTAAAACCCTGCCCCCTATAACTTTCGCTTGTATATGTAACACCAATACTAACAGTATCATCATCGGATAAGATTTGTGCATCATTAGATTGCTTATAACTAACTTCCATGATTGCAATAATATTATTTTTACTTAAACAAAGCCATAAATTATTATCAGGATTTAACAACCACTGATTTATATCCTCTGCATTTTTAACCTGAATTAATGGTAAATAAATAGGTGAAGAAGCCATATAAGTTTTATATTCAAAATATAAATGTGCCACCTCTTCTGTGTCTTCTTTCTTAAATTTTCTGATTTCTATTTCATTATTAAAATTTCCTGATAATAAATTCAAATCCCGTACAGCATCAACTACATGTAATCCAAAGCCATTCCAAAACCAGCTATTCATTGCTTCATCATCATGTGCCATTATTGTTATCGCATGGTTAAGGCACCCATCTTGAACCCATAAATCAGAGGCTTCTTCATATAACTTTTGATATATTTCAAGTCTGTCTTTATACCTAACGGCATGTGACCATTCAGGACAATAAATACCGCGTTGAGACCCTTTGAAATTAGAAATAGGAAGTCCGGTTAGATATCCAATTACTTCACTGTTCTCAACAGCAACTACCCCGATGGATTCTTTAGAAAAATCTTGAAGTAACGTAAATATATTATTATTATCTTCATATTTTACGGGTAGTATATTCTGATTTTCCCGTGCTTTTTTATAACTTTTTGTGAAAAGATCAGCCGCCTGTTCCAGATAATTTTCGTTCAATTTAACTATTTTTATACAAATCCTCTCCCTTTATTAAAATGATTTTAGTCGTTATTAGATAACCTATATCTAGTCTATATTTCCATATACAGGAAATCAAGATAAATATGATAAAACAGAGAAAAGGATTTCAAAAATTTATATTAAATAGGCCTAGTAACGTTGTAATTAGGACAAAGAATAATCATAATTATATTTATAACTAAAATTTTTCACAAAATATACCCTTGGTTAATTAGAAGCTGCCTTGCAGTACTAATTGAATCAACACCGGCAGCATTCTTGATAGGTGCAAATTCATTTTCTCGAATCACTTCAAACGGAAGACAGTTATCAAAAAGATGAACCATATCTAAAACAAGCTCTTCGAATTTATATCCATTCGGTTCATCAGGTTCAATATAGTTACCATCCGCAGACAGATAAGGAATCTTTTTCTCAGCCACATGAATAGGTAAATCATATTTAATCATATCTTCCAGTTTATCTAAACGAAATAAATAATTTAATATAACTCCAAAGGCATAACTTAATTCACCGTTATCTTTTCTTGCATGAATCATTTCATCAGTCATTTCGTAATATTCTACAATGGATGGTCTTCCGTTTTCTAAACATAACACACCCACTCGTTCATTAGGATCAGTCTTTCTTACTACTTTGGCACCGCACACATGATTTGTGCTGATTGTGGCTCCTATGAAATAGGGGTCAGCGATTTTTTGGAGAACATTATCAACAGCAAACACATTAATCCACTCTATTTTACGACGGTGTAAATCATCCAGTAAATTTGCCTTTACCATTGATGAAAACCAGCCACCATTACCATTTGGAGAAAGGGAAAGCTGTCCGGGAGCTTCTAACAGCAAATGCCCCTCATAATCTACTGCTGGTGTCTCATCCTGTATATAAAAAGTTATAAATTCTTTCGGATAACCAAAAAAGTCATGTAGTTTCAGAAAAGCTATCGTCTGATCGTTATTCTTATTGCTCGTCATAATATATAATGGAATCCAGGTATCAGCTGCTCTGGCCACATCTAAAATATTTTTAAAAAGTAGTTCAAATATGTAAATTTCCTTTGAGAGGCCGATATTTACCATTCCTTTTGGTCCCTCACAGCCCAAACGTGTACCTTGCCCTCCGGCTAACAGAACAGCTGCTGCTTTGCCCTCTTGAATGGTCTTAATACCTATATCATAATATAATTTTTTATTTGACTCAATTTGTTCAATTCTCATTCCATCAAGAGGTTCGTAGATACTGCTTTTTTGCTGTTTTTTTTCTTTATTTATGAGATTAATCAGTTTCCAATCTACCTTTTCTATTTGAGCAGCCAAACTATCCTTATCCTTTTGAGGTAATTTGTCATAATAAGATAATAGATGTTCCTGATTATGTTTTTTAAGTAAGATTGCTAATTCGACTCTATCCACGACTTTCTCCTTTTATAATTCGTAATCCTCTTTCAGGTTAATTAATATAGTGCTTTTTACCATTTATAATTTTAATTATGTGCACAGAATTAAACATATTATTTTCGTAATCTGATTTTATTTCAAAATACGTTTATTCACTAGCATTAATGTATCCCTTATAGAATTTTGCTTTAAATGTCTGTGTTCCATCAAATTTGCTGCATTCACCATAATGATCGAATTTCAACCCGCACTTCTCCATTACTCTGCCGGATGCTGTATTATCTACAACATGATTTGCGCTAAAACATCTGGCATTCAGTGATTCATAAGCAAATCTGATCATCGCTTTCGCTGCTTCTGTTCCATAACCGCGATTCCAATGGTCAAACCGAATATTATATCCGAAATCCCAAGCTTCCTCTTCAGTGTTGTATCCAATATCACCGCTCCCAATAAGAATATTATTATCTTTTAAAACAAATCCAAAATTATAGGTATTCTCATTTTTTACTACTGTAGATAGCCATTTTGTAACATCCTCAATTGATGTATAGGTGTTATATGGCATATATTTCGTAACTCTCTCATCACTGACCCATTTAAATACTGCATCTGCATCTTCTATTGTCAGAGCTCTTAATATTAATCGTTCGGTTTCTAAAATTGGAATATTCATACATAACCTCCTAACAAACTGCAGCTGATGTGCTTATTATTATATCTCATATGAATAGAATAATAAACTAAATTTTCCATTTAGTTTCAATAGCATACTGGAGTAAAGTATCAAGGATCTAAAAAATTCGCTAACCCTTGAAATAACTAGGATTAGCGAATTAAATTGATAAGTGTGAAAAAGAATTTTGAAAAGACCAAAATTCTTTCGAAGAATTCCAAAATGAAATTCATAATTGTTAAGACGTTTTATCTTAACAATTTGGAATTCTCATTTTGAACTTCTCCATCCATTATTTGAGATGCCGCTTTGCGGCATCATGTATTATCTTTCATATCTTTCATTATCTATAATTTATTTCTATAATTTTTTCATTAATTTTTGCATTCTCTATAATTTTTACATATCTCTACTTATTTCAATACTTTTTATAGTGATACCCCATTTTAAAATAAAATTCACATGCAGTTATTGATGACGAAATTTCTATTTTTTTAGCACGTAAAAATAATTCATCATGTTCCAAGTTTTCGATTATTACTTTACCAATTCCATTTTTTCGAAGTTCCGGTTTTACAAAAATGGTTAATAGAACACTTTCATCTATACTTCCCCAATTATTAGATATTGCTCCGCAGCCAACAATCTCCTTATCACTGTAACAAACATACATGTGAGAATATTCGGCAATTGTCCTTACTTTTTCTTCGTTAAAAAGTCTGGCATTTAACTCTTCTTTTGAATAGTTTTTAATATTAACTTCAAAAAAATTTCGATTTATTATTTCGGCAACATATTGTGCATCACTATTTTCAAATCTTCTTATTAACATTATTTAGACCTCCAATTTACCAATAATGAATAATAAAAAAACTACCCTCCTTTGCTTATATTTCAAGGACGATAGCTAATCTGCTTCGTGATACCACCTTAATTTATCTACATCTCACAATATAGACCTCTTCAAGTACGGAATTAACTTCGATACTCTGGTGCTGTAATGGGCACTCCCATCGTAGCCTATACAATAACTGTAGTCGGTACGCGGCTCCAAGACCATTTTGGGCAATGTATTCTGTGCTTTCTCTCACCATAAAAGCTCTCTGTAACATATTCCATTGCTTACTTTTCTTTTCATTGCTTTTATTATCTGTTTTTATTAAAATACTACATTTTAATAATAAAGTCAAGAGCCGGAAATATAAATTGTATTATATATATGATTCATTTATGATAATGTCTTAGTGTACCACAAATGATTATGTCCCAATTAGTCGTTCATATATTATAATAGAACCTCATGACTTAGAAATGAGGTGGACACAATCAGAAAGGTATTACTAACAATGGACGAAAACCAAAAGTACGAGGTCATTAAAAAACTCGTAGACACAAATGGTAATAAGAAAACAGCTGCTCTTAAAATAGGTTGTTCAGATCGACACATCAATCGCTTAATAAAGGGCTATCAAGAACAAGGTAAGTCTTTCTTTATTCATGGTAACCGAGGGCGACAGCCGGCCATTACTCTTCCTACAGATACAAAACAGTTAATCTTGGACTTATATCGTACCAAGTACAGTGACTGCAATCTGACCCATTACTCTGAACTTCTCAAAGAAAAAGAACATATCAGTGTATCTGTCAGTGCCATTACTTCTATTCTTAGAAAGGAATACATCCTTTCTCCTAAAGCAAACCGTTCTTCCAAGAAAGCGGTAAAAAAAGCACTAAAGGCTATTCAATCAAAGACTAAGTCTAAAAAGAAAGCAGCTATTATTCAAAGTTCCATCATGGATCTGGAGGATTCGCATCCTAGGCATCCTAGATGCGCGTATTTCGGTGAAATGCTTCAAATGGATGCGTCCCTACACCTTTGGTTTGGGCAATTCAAAACACAACTCCACATCGCCGTTGATGATGCCACAGGGCAGATTGTTGGCGCCTACTTTGATGAACAAGAAACATTAAATGGCTATTATCATGTTCTCTATCAGGTTCTTAGTAATTATGGCATTCCATATCAATTTTTTACTGACAACCGAACTGTATTTGAGTATAAAAAGAAGCATGAAACCTCTTTAGAGAAAGATACCTTTACTCAGTTTGGTTATGCCTGCAAACAATTAGGAATCGACATTCGTACTTCCAGCGTTGCACAAGCAAAAGGGCGGGTTGAAAGAATGTTTGGCACTCTTCAATCCCGCCTTCCTGTTGAACTCCGACTTGCGAATGTAACCAGCATTCAGCAAGCCAATCAATTTCTCCACACCTATATAAAGAAATTTAATAAGCAGTTCGCTTTACCTATTGATAGTATCAAATCTGTGTTCGAAATGCAACCAGATAGTGATAAAATCAATCTGACGTTGGCGGTATTATCTTCTAGAAAGATAGATAACGGAAGTTGCCTGAAATATCAAAATGAATACTATCTTCCTGTAAACAGTCAAGGAATCGCTGTACACCATCGTAAGGGCACCACAGCAATGGTAATTAGATCATTCAATGGTGAACTTTTTAGTTGTATTGGTGAGCAGGTTTATGCACTTGAGTTACTTCCGGAACACAAGCTTTCTTCAAAAGCATTTGATTTAGCGACCATTCCGGAATTACCAAAAAAGAAATACATACCTCCTATGAACCATCCTTGGAAGCAGGCATCATTTGAAAAGTACGCTAAAAGTCAATTACATAGAAAAGATGTAGCTTAACTGATATTTCGAAGTCTGTAGGTTTATTAAGGTTATCCAAATACCGACTGAGCTATGGATTTTCTCCTAAAGTACTATTTAAAACTAAGCACCAGAAATCTGGTGCTTATGTTTAAACTTTTTGAGGACATTTTCAAAAACGGTTGACAGAGCCGGAAATATAAATTGTATTATATATCAAACCAATAAACTGTATTTTCATTCATTTTCTTAAACCCTAATTTTATGGCCATATTATATGAATTTAGATTTGATTCAACACAATCCCATTGCGGAGTATACTTGCTCCTTAAGCACTCCGCTATAAAATTTACCGCCATGGCATAAGCTAATCCCTTTCTCCTATGCTCTACCTCTGTTTCAATGTCTATCGGTATTATATTATGAAAGCTTGCCGTACCAACCATAACTGCAATAATTCTATTATCGAAAATAGTACAATACGCAATACTTTTATTTTCAAATTCTTCAAATGAATACCAAGATTCCAGCAACCTATTTTTTAGGAAATTTTCATTTTCATAGTTACCATCAGATAACATCTTCCAAAATAAAGAGTCTACTTTTAATATTTTATATTCCTTTGGAATATCCTGGTTGTTTGCAGGTAATGTATTAATCCTGAAAGAAAATTCCTTTTCGGTTTGAATTGTTTTATCTTTAAATATTTCTAAAATATATTTTCGAATATTTTCACTCTCAACTGAAAATTCAAAACACGGATACCCCTTTTTCTTTAACTCATTAAATAATTCAGCTTCTATAAAATCTTTTAATTTTAAAAATTCTCCTTCGGTATTATATATACCAAGGAATGCAAAACTCCCTACTGCATAGGATTCAGCTATTGCTATTGTTGGTACTTCAAGATTATTTACCCACAAATTTCCTTAACATTCTTGACTTATAATACCAGAAAAACTTGGACATTTATCATTTATTATATTTGATGTATTTTTTATCTTAATATTTTGATAAACCTTTATCATATAAAATCTCCATTAGGTTTGGGGCTTTCGTTTCATTCTTCGTAGGGGAGGTTTAGATTATTTTTTCATCAAATATATTCTGTACATCCTCCACTATTTTTTTTATTTCATAAGCCGTTTCTTTCAATGTCATATTAGTTGTATTAATGCTGGCAAAGGGGTAGTTATCGTATATCATTCTTGTATTTTTGATTGCTCTTTCAATTCTTGCCTCATCTCTATTGTCACATTTCATTCGCTTAATATTTTCACCCAGATCACAAGTTAATATAATAGGTATAAAATCAAATTTAATATTCAACGATCTTAATTCTTTCATAATTTCCGTAAAGTTAGCTTTTCTATGAGCATGAAAACCATATGCCCAGACGATACTTTCATATAAAGAGCTTTCCAAATATTTCGTTAGCATGAATTGCATAAATTGCTTTCCAATATCTATCCCTTCCGTATCCAGAAAGGGGTTTCTTAATGCACATAAATCACTATCTACAAATGCAGAATGATCTATATAACGGATAAGCTCTCTGCCGGTTGTCGATTTACCTACCCCATTAGGTCCGCAAATAAAAATCAGTTTTTTAGCCAATACAATATCTCTCCTGGTATTATTTTGTTCTATACAGTTTATCTTTCCGTTGGTTTTATTAAAAACCTAATCTTTTTTAAGGTAATCACCGATTTTTCCTAAATTTTTACCTATGGAATGATACTGTCCTGAATATACCACCGGGTCAAAAACTGTCAAATCGATTCCGTCAGTAATATCTATATCTCTGTCAATTTGAACATTTTTAATATCACAGAAAAAAGTGTCAGAATCTCCTGTTTGCACAATTGTTTTTACCTCGCATTCATATACCCATTTACTTAAGTCAAGTGTAGGTACATGTAAGACTTCACCATTACTATAGTCATATGTCAGCTTATCTTTTGCTCCGTTATTACCGGAATTGCTTCCGAAATAATCCATTAAATACAGCATGTTTGTACTCACCAGATTAGCTGATAGTTGTTTCGTTTTAGCTGCATTTCGTTTCGTTTTTTTTGTACCAAACATACTAATTACAAGCATATAGTGGTCAGTATCCCAAGTAACGCTTAGCCAGGTTATTGGCGCAAAATTAACATTGCCCGCTTCATCATAAGTGCCAATTAAAAAGCTCTATAAGTAAAGGTACCTTCAACTGCATTTATGTGTAAGTCATCGTTTTTTCTTTCATTTTCCTCCATGATTATGCTCCTCATTAGCGTAAAAACTTTTGGGTTCATGAACTCTATAGCGCTTATTGGAAACGTTAATTTAGTTCTCTACGATAAGCTCGTTTATTCTTCATTTCTAAGACATCCTCACATGGTTTACCCATAAACTTAAAAAGTGATATCTTCACTGGATGTGCAATAATCAGTAAATCATTAGGATTTTCCGGATATATTTCGCCTAGATAAGGGAATTTTTTAGGATACTCTTTTAGAAATAAAGAATGACCTTTTGGATGACCAAAAAGTTCAGCAACTGCTTCAATTTTTAAATTGCCAATTGCCAATGCTACATAAGGATTCTGCTCTATTTGTTCAACTTTTTCGCTATTCCTGCTTGTTGAAAATAAAATTGTCAAACCATCATTAATATGATTTATTATTCGCGCTGTAACATGGTTATTTGCACACGTTGCAAGGACAATATTTTCCTGGGACTTAAGTATTTCTTCAATTTCGTTTGATAATGCTATAAAATTTAGTTCCTCCATTTCTTACCACCCTTTAGATTAAATTATAATATTTCCCTGATTCAAGCCACACCATTATATTCCTATTAGTTAAATATTTAATAATCCCTTTATTTTACATCTGTAAAATGGCAAATATGCCGCCTATAACTAATATACAACCGGCTATTCGTATCAGTATAATATACAGATCCGTTGGTTCTGCAAATGTTTTTAATTTCCATGATTCTGCAATTCTCCAAACTGACTTAGGCTTTACTAGCATTAACGCACCTATTACAAATAAAAATATTCCCAACATAACTTCCATTTTATTTCCTCCTTATTTACTCAACTTAACACTTTCAAATTCAATAAAAAGATGCCTCATACGTTAACTAATTAAGTTAAGCTGTGATGCATCTTTTTACAGAAAATATATGGTTTAATATCAGCATTCCGTTTGCTCTGTCATTAATCCCCAGCGGAAACCAAATTTATCAATAAAAACAACTTCACAGGAGCTATATGTGGTACTATGTATCGGATATATAGTAGTACTCCCCTCCTTTAAAGTTTCATATGCATTTTTTACCTCGGTACTAGTATCAAACGTAACAGTCAGTGATAATGAAGTGCTTTTTACCAAATCAACATCCATATTATCACACATCATAATTCTCTGATTACCTATCAAAAGCTCTGAATGGTAGATATACTTAGACTTTATAGAATCTAATTCTTTATCCCAATCTCTTTTATCAGCGTCAGAATATCTTACCAGACAATTCAGTTTGGCATTAAAGGCTTTTTGGTATAAATTAATAGCTTCTTCACAACGGCCATTGAAATTAAAATTCGGCGTGATTAATATCATTCTTTTTTCTCCATTTATCTTACAAGTTCCAAGGGATGTCATTAACATCATTAATTAGTGTACAATTATTTACTTTATAAAACTTCGTAAGTAAATTATATTATTATCAGGGTCATAAAAGCTCATGTTTCTGACACCCCACGGACGTGTTGTCGGTTTTTCGATTATTTCTACACCTAATTTCATAAGCTTATTATATTCTTCATCAATATCTGCAACTGTAAATGCGAGGCATATATTCTGATTATCGTTCCTCTTTACTGAATTATCATTGTATATTGTCAGCATAGTTTCTTCAGCGATTAATGTCTGATGTACCTCATCATTACTTCCATTATCAATCCCTAGAAAAGTTTTGTAAAAATCCGCAAGCTTAACAACATCGTTCGATAATAATCCTACTTCACCAATTTTCATATACTCCTCCGATTTACTAATTATTAGAAAATTATGGATGTCCCTTTTATCAGATTATACTTAGATTGGAATAATAAGTCAATACCCAGTTGGAAGAATATAACATCTGCCAACTGGTACTGGTACTGGTACTGGTAGAACATAATATCAACACCAAAATAATTATTTTATTATCATTTTTTCTGCTTAATGCAATCTATTTCTATTTTTTCGGATAGTACCAATAATAAAAAAGAGGAGCGCACAAGCTGCATAAGAAATAGAATCAATCCACTCATATCCTGAGGTATATACCTGCTTTACCGATATCTGCTGCGCTATAGAATCGGTGAGAACCGAGCCAAAAATTGTCATAATTAATAGTACTCCAAGAACATTCCAAATGTTCAATTTTATAATTTTTTTAATCAGTACTGTAATCCATAAAATAGCCAGCCATATAACCGTAATCGGAAGAGCATATCTACTGAACCAAGAGACAGGCTCAGTCATATAATTTATGTTAATTACATACTCAATACCATGAAGCATGGGCAATACCAAGATACTCCCTACTGCAAACGCTTTGATACCTTTTTGCTTTTTGCTCATTACAGCTGTCAGACCAACAGAATAAGAATACAATATTCCCATATCTACTATCAGCGACCAGCTAAGCCTCTTATTTACCGCTAAATCTACAATAAAAGTAACTATAATCCCAATTATACCAAAAGACAGCAAAGCTCCCTTTAATAAATACATCATTTTTGTTTTGCTTAAATATTGTTTAAAGCTTTGATTTTTAGCTTTTGTGTCCTGCTCTATCTCCACCTGCTCCATCATTTCATCACGTTCTTTGGAACAAACGCTGCAAGTTTTTAAGTGATTTTCTATAATATTATTTGTTTCTTCACTGGTAAGCCGGTCTACATAGTTTGGTAATAAATCCTTTATAATACAACATGAAATATCCCTATCCATTTTTATTTTTTCCTTTCACAATTTTTTGTTTTCCTCGATAAAACGTAACTCTTGCCCAGTTTTCCGTTTTACCCATGATATCACCGATTTCAGAAAAGCTCAGTTCTCCTGTGAGTCTTAAATAAACCACTTCTTTTGAAGCCTCATCAAGCGTATGTAACAATTTATAAAGCTCAACTTTATCCATGTTCATAAGGTATTGCTTTTCTAAATTAATATTCGCCTGCGGTTCTTCGATTTCATCCAGCGGAACATATTCTTCTTTTTTCAGTTCCTTATACCACAATCTTTTCGCTATCTGACACAGCCAGACAGAAATTTTGCAATCACCCCTAAAGTTATGAATTCCTTTTGCAGCCTGATAAAAAGTTTCCTGGGTCAATTCTTCTGCCAAATAGACATCATGGGTCAGGCACAATAAATATTTATATACAGCAGATGCATTTTCATTATATACTTCCTCCAAATTCTGCCTATCCATTTTTTCGCCTCCTCAGAATATAAGTGCAGAAAAATTTGTTTTCGTTACAATTATTTTAATTTATTTTATAAAATACACTTAATATGAATTTCCACTCTTTTGTTAATAATCCTATCATTCAATTTTCTGCATCGCTCATTGACTTCTTCCATTGTAACATTTATGTTAATTTCTGCCTATAAATTTATAGGATTACACATTGCATTAAGCGATAAAATCAAAATACTTGTAATAATTTCGTGTTTGGTTAAGCCGTATGAGAAATACCGAATTCACTGGTACTAAAAACTCCGGAAACGAAAAATCGCCAGAAGCCTCCTTAATAAAGTCCTTCTGACGAAATTCTCAAAGCATGAAATGTGTTCCGCACCCAATCCTTGTTTATATATTTTCTGTCAAATCACATTTGAGCATCGCATATACTAATTCATCTTTATATTCTCCATTTACAATCCGTGCTTCTCGTAGATGGCCTTCTTTTTTCATACCAATTCTTTGTAAAACATGTTCACTTTTCATATTATCACTATTAGCAAAAGCAATAAGCTTATGTATCTGTATCTGTTCAAATAAATATATAGCTACTGCTTTTACCGCCTCAGTAGCATATCCATTGTTCCAGAATTCCTTAAGTAATTTATATCCGATTTCCCATTCTTTCATTTCTGCCCAATTGCACTTAATATGAATTTCTCCGGCAAATAAATCCTGCCCATCTATAATACTTAACATTGCAGAACCTGAATTGGGAAAATCACAAGTATCTGTGATATACTTATCAAAAATCCTTTTACTATCTTCTAAAGATAATGGACAACTACTTTCGTATTGATAGCTTTCTAATCTTCCTTCCAAATCAACAAACTTTGTAAAATCATTAATAGTAACACTCCTAACACGTAATCTTTCTGTCTTTATTTCAATCATTTCAACCTCCGTACTTAATAAGTTCTAATAGAATCAAGAAGTTTTATGTACTTCACCCATTCGCTATGACTTATCTAACTTGTGAACTGTTTCCTTTTCTAAAGAACTAGGTTATAATCTTCCTATTTTCTATAAAAAATGCTTGGGTTTATGAAATCTTTTCCTTCCTTAAAAACTTTTAATTCATTTATACACAAATCCCTGGCTTGCTTAATATATTCATGGATTACATCATATGGATACAGTTTTAAATCTTTCTTGTGTGCTGTATCTGAATTGGTTATTTCTTCTTTTAATCCCTCGAAGAAAGTGTCGCGAAATGATAAATTGATTTCTTCGATATCAGTATCTAAAATTAATATGTGATATTTTAAGTCGTATTCTTTGGATAAAAGATAATTAAGAATTCTATAATCCTCATAACTTTTTTGATAATAAATATTTCTTTCCGGATATGGATGAATACGAATGTACTTCTCTGCGATTTTCGAAAACCATAAAGCATCCATTATTAAATGACAATAATATCCTAAATAGAGTGCATCATTATTCATATTAAGATAATATTTATCTCTAAATTTATGCCAATTAATTCCTTTTAATTCTCTTTCATTATGATTTTCGCCATAATGGGCCCTATCATAACTTCCATCTTCATGTAATGATAAATCCGGTAATAACGAACCGTATACAAATCTGTCTCTATTTATCTGATTATTAATTTTTGTAATTTCTTCAGCAATTAGATAGTGTATTAATCTTGAAGCCATTATTTCTCCTCTTTGTATAGGGAATAAAGTCTAAAATGAGTTGCCAGTATTTTTAAAGTTTCTTCCTTGGTATCTGTCTTAGCGTCTGTTCTTACTATAGTAAAAAATCCACTCTTAGCAAATTCATCATAATGCTTTTTACTATTCAATTTAGCCAGACAAGCTTTAAAATTCTCCATTGTTTTTTGGGGATCTTCTGCTTTCATAATCTGCTCTTTTATAAATGCCTTGTCAGGATCATCACGGTCAAAAAACTTCTCAACTGACATTTCCTGCGGTGACAGCATCACTGCCACTTGATGATAGTCTGCTATATCACGTAAAATATCAAGCGGTATATTTGTGTCCACAATTACACGATGGTTTTGAGAGATGCGAATTAATTCGGCTACTTCAAATTCAGCTGCTTCCAGAGAACACCCCTGAATCCATTCTTCATATTCATCCGGTGTTCGATTCAAAAATTCCTGCCAATTTTTCATTGTTTGAAAATAACACAAATTGGGCTGACGTTCCGGCACTTTAATAGCATCTGCTACCAGAGAATGATAATTTTCTCCGCATGGAACCAAATCATACTTTTCTGCCAGTAAAGCTACCATGGTTGACTTACCGGCATATGCTGTACCTGTAATAAACATCACATTTTTTAAGTAATGCTTTATAATATTGTTATCTATCTGCATTATAGTGTCTCCTTTATTATACAACAAAAAAACCTACGCCTGATTTGCATACGTTTAAAATAAATTCATGGCTATTTAATCTATTATCGTATTCTATTGTTGTTATATAAATAATGACACCACATGTTTTATTCTCCTTATTGAATCGGTGTGTTTACGGTTTCCTTGCAAGCTGTAAATCTATAGTATCGTAAAGAGTAATAATTCCTCCATTAACATCTATAGCTTCTCTTATTTCATCAAAAAATTTCTTCCGTGTGGTTTCTTCGATAGCAATGTGGTCTGAGTAAGTGCCTAACAACCTTGTATATTCATTCGCTGTAAAAGTCCTAGTCCTATGATAAAGTTTGTAACTTATGTCTGTAAATCCATATCTGCAAGCTATATTAGCTCTATTTTTAGCATTTTCCTCACTATATTCAACGCCAGCTAATAATCCAGGCATATATTTTGAATAAATCTTTTCAAATGCATTGTGTATTTCATTTCGTATTTTATCTTTATACGGATGATTTGCAAACCGTGCAAAAACACCACCGCTTTTTAACAAATCGAATACTTTAGTATATCCTATTTTCTCCGGAATCCAGTGAAAAGCTGATGCCGAAAAGATAAGGTCAAATGAGTTAGCTGGGCATTCAAAATTTTGAAAAGCCGTGTTTATCACATGGAACTTTTCATATTTTTTGAATTTTTCTTTTGAATACTCCGCCAGTTGGTCACCCAATTCAATAGCAGTTAAGCTACAACCGGTTTCAAGTAAAGGCGACGTTGCTTGTCCCGTGCCTATCCCAATTTCAAGTACATTGCTTAACTTATCAATTACTATGAGATTAAAAATATCCTCATATAGTTCTTTCGGATATGTAGGTCTCCACTTGTCATATTCGGAATAAACGGTATTGAATGTGGTTTCTAACCCCTTAATTATTGGCATTTTTTATCCTCCCAATTTAACTACGTCGCACTCCCTCCTCTGTTTTAGTGAGGTGATGCAGGATTTCATTAGACAAACGATATTGAATTACGATTTCCATCAAAAATCAATTGATATATTGTACTTTACCTTCCATCTTCTCAATACATTTCTATTTATTCTTTAGTAAATTAATAATATCTCTTAATTGATAATTTTTACTTTCTACATCAATACATCGATTATGCAATAACTCCTTTGATATTCTTTTTTCTATAGATATTCTTCTATTAAAATGTGTTAGCATATCATCGAAAGAATTATAGTTATGAGATTTTCCATAAGGAGATTGCTTTAAATAATTCATCATTAAAGAATACCAGACTTCTTCACCTTGCTCGTTGATACGTTCTTCTTTTATCTGTTTCATACTATTTTCCACATCGGCGTTTATTAATCGTATTACCAAAAAATCATTTAATATATTAGGTGTCATTTTGCTGTAAAAATCTAAAATCTGCGAATCATCATATTCGGCAAACAGCATTAATTCTTCAATTATGTTTTGAAAAAATGCGCATTCGAAAACATTTCTAACACTATTGAACCTACGGAATCTTTCAATTATGATTTTGCTAAAATCTTGAATGTTTCTACGTCCTCCGTATAATTCATATTGTTCCATATATCTATAAAACTCTTGCTTATCCGTTTGAATATGAGTATATGAGACGATATAATGACTATCTTCAATTTTAGAATTTTTCTTAATTTTTATCTCTAATTCTGGCCAATCTACCATAACCTTACTATACTGTTCAGATGTCATATAAGCGCACCAAGCAAGGTCAATAGGAGAAATATCTCCTTCATAATAAAATTTATACTCTGGAAGATTCTTCTGTAATTCGCGGAGTAATGTACTTTTCCCGCTTCCGGGAATTCCCTCTATGAAAATGTTACGCATATAAATACTCCTCTATAACGGTTTTTAGTCTTTTATAGGTTTATCTTCTTCGCCACTAAATTAAATTGGACTGTACCGTCAGCGCACCCAAAATTAATTTCATTTTTGGCGTTACCACCAAGTAATTGATAATCTCCTCCACCTCGTGCTACTTCACAATAACTATGTAAAACAGCCATAGTTTTAGGACAAAATCCTGATGGGCATTCATATTTACAATAAAATGTATCGCCGACTTCATAACCCATCCTGCATGGCTTTGCAGATGTAACAGTAATTATAAACTCCCAATCTTCAACAATGGTTTTATTCAACTAAATCACCTCACAAATGTTCTTGTTCCATTTCAGCAGCAATTTCTATATAGATTAATCAAGTGGATTACATATTATTTGCTTATTCAAGATTATACTTCATTGCAAGTTATACCTTTTTTAATCTTTAAATGATCAACTTTCGAATTGATAAATTCCAGGAATTTTTGTTTTTCCATTTCCTCCGAAAATGCAGTCACCGGAAGAATGTATGCCTGTACAGAACTAAAATAAATATAAACAGCTTTTTCCGTTACAGTAACCTTTTCAATTAATGAGTAGTTCGTTTTACTTTCTGTTTTTGGTGTTATTTCGTGTATACTCTCGTCATCGAACTTCAATATTGCCTCGTTGCTATATGGGAGTCTTCCCTCTTTTTTCATTTTATTAATTCTTTTTTTCATTGATTTTTGCAATATTTTTTTACTAAAAATAATCCAAAGTATTGATAAAATCGCCATCATTATTGCTTCAATTAAGATCAATAATAAGTCAGCTTCTGCAATACAAAATATAATAACGAACATAAAAAATATAAACGGTACAATAAATCTAAACGTCATCAAAGATTTTTTACCGGTAGGACTATTTAATAAATGATATTGATTAAATAAAAAATAATCATCGTCATTTAAATTAATTTTAAACTCAAACATAACTTTCTCCTCATATTTTATAAATAACAGATTTCAAATTTCTTTTTATTATTGACATCATTATGATGTAAAAAAAACGAGGAATTAATGATCCCGCCGTTTACATTTTATAAGCAAATCATCAAATAATTCTATGATTTCATTATCTACATTTTCTTTATCAGTTATTAATTTCAGTGCTTCCCTCATTTGACTAAGTATATTTCCATCTATTAGGTTAATATTATATAATTCATATAGGGCTTGTTTAACCTCTGCGCATAATCCTATCGCATATTCTTCTTTATTACATAAATACTTAATACAACATCTATGAATCAATCTTAATACTTTATACCATTGCTGTCTGGAAGGAAGCATTTCACTATTTATTTCTTTTCTTTTCAAAATATCATCGATAACAATACCGTTGTTACATAATAAAATATTTGATTCTATTTCATTTGAAAGAAATGTTTCTCTGATGTCTAAATCGACGTTAATTCCATTTTTATAATTTAATATAAATATTCCTTTGGGTTTTTCTGTATAATTGGACATTATCAATAAATCATACCCAGAGATGATTTTATCTATCAATTCAGTTGTTATATCCCCACTCATTGCCAGATCTATATCTGAATATTTTGAACCTAAATTCCTGGCTAAAGATCCCTCTAAAAGTAAAGACAGCCCATACTTAGTGCATTCCTCTGTCATATATTCAATATATTCTTTATGTTGATTTGTCGGATATTCCATTTTCATACCCATTTTGTACACGTCAGTTTACAGATGTGTAACTGCCACAAATAAAAAGTGTATAAGGATCAATATGTGGCCTCCCTTTCAGTTATTATATCATTCACTTTTCTTATTTACAACATATTCCAGCAGGGGTATTTGAACACATTTTTACATGAACCTCAGCTATAAAATAATTAATCTTATCTTTTGCGTCCAATGATAATTACATGATTACTTGCTCCTAATATTGATTTTTCACGGCATATACGATAATGATAGTCACACCACATTTCAAATTCGGTTGGATTAAGTGCATCTACTTTTTCTTTTAGAAATGGAGTTATTCCATCTTGTGCAAAATGTTCTATTATTTCTAAGTTATGCTCTTGGTATAACGTTTCCATCTCATCCGGGTTAGAATAATATGTATCCGTCCAAAAGCAATTGGCATCATCATGTCTTAGGACCCCGGTATCAATTAGCTGATCTGCCAGGTTCATATCTAAGTATTTTTTATCACTCAAAGCTACGTATTGAAATACAGAATATCTTGGAATATAAGCTGTAACCAGTAAACCTCCTTTTTTTAGTACTCTGAGTGATTCTGAAATACACTTTAGTCTTTTGCTTTCCGTTATTAAGTGATAAAAAGGTCCCATATTGAGTACAATATCAAATGATTCATCACCGAAAACACTCATATCCGTTGCATCTAATACCGCAGTATTTATCTTATGTTTTTTCTCTTTTAATTTCTGATTCATTATTTCAATATGTCTGGGTGTAAGGTCTGTGGCAGTAACCTCATGACCCTTTTCCGATAAATAAAATGCGTATTCTCCTGTTCCGGCGGCACAATCCAGGATTTTCATTTCATTTTTAAATACTTCGTCAAATATTTTTTTCGTTGTTATGAACTCGATCTTTCTTGCGTTATTGGTTGTTAATCTATCTTCTTCTCTATAATTTTCATAAGTTTCCACTACATGATTTATCAAATCTAATCCTCCTTAATGAATTCAACGGCTTGAGAAATTGTTTTAATAACATTATCAAATGTTTTCAATTCTTTTATTTGTTCAAAACTAAACCAACCTATTCCATTCACTTCGATTTCCTGTGGTACATAATCCTCATTGATTGCTTTACAGAGATAAATCATATCAATATGATTATGAGTTCCATCTCCCTCCATATCTTCAAGTAGTATGACAAATGGTATTTCAAGTTCCTTGCAGTCCGTTAATGGAAGTGATCTTTTATTATTTATTATCTCAGCTCTAATTCCTGTTTCCTCAAATATTTCGCGTAATACCGCATCATCAGGTAATTCATTATCGTCAACATGTCCACCTGGCGGTAACCATACGTGCAGTTTATTATGATGTATCATCAGTATTTCTTTTTTTGAATTAAATACAATTCCTGTTGCTGTAAAATGATTATTAATCATTAATCCCCTCCTCCTATCTGTTTAACCTTATTATATCAATCGTTTCGATTTAACAATAAGTTTATACTGGTAAAGTGGCACCAATTAGCTTTATTACATCACTAATGTTTTTTGCCAATGGATATTTCGATGTAGTAATCTTATCGTTTCGGTCCATTAATACCGGATTATATCCTGCTTTTTCCGCATTTTCTAAATTTGATATTGAATCATCTATAAAAACACATTCCTCTGGTATTAGGTTTAATTCTTGTGTAGTAATTTCAAATAATTTTGTTGTTTCTTTCGTTGCCCCATAATCGCAAGACATGATAAGCCCGTCTAACATAGGTAATATTCCTTTGTTTTTTAGAATACGTTTCAACGATGGCCATGTATCAGACAAAATCACAATTTTATAATTTTTCTTAATCTCTGTAAACATAGTAATAACATCATCATAAAATTTAACCTTGTCATCATTGTAAACAATGTCATATGCGAGTTTTTGACATTCTTTTGTCATATCTTTTGTAAAACCCATTGATTTGAAAAAGATTTTATAGAATACAATAAATTGCAGGTACTCATCTTGTTCTGTATGTAAAACATGGTTATCATTCAAGTATTTAAGGGCCTTTTCGAGAGCTGCTGCTATTTTCTTGTAGTTGAGAAAACATCGCATATAATTTGGCAGCCCTATTATTTTTCTTGTATTCTGAGTTATAAACCAATTACCTGCCTTGGGATATGCAAGTACCCCGCCGTAGTCAAAAACTAAAGTTGTTATCATGTTAACCTCCTGATAATTTTTCTTATAGATTGGATCACTAAACAAACATATGCATTCTCCTGTTCCGGCGGCACAATCCAGGACCTTCATTAATACTTTCGCCAAATAATTTTTTGTTATTATGAACTCGAGTTTTCTTGTGTATTGGTTGTCTATCTTTATCTCTATAATTTTCATAAGTCTCCACTACCATGATTTATCAAATCTAGTCCTTCTTAATGAATTCAATGGCTTGGGAAATTGTTGTCTATACTCATAATACTGGCATCCAAAAATGAACCATATTTACTTTTGTTTTTTCTTCGTCAAAAATGATACCATCAAGAAAAACATCAAAATGGCCTGATACTGAACCATTGAAATTATGACCTAACTTTTTGATAAGCGTATGCTGTAGATTATCTGCTCTAAATTTGCTAAAAAATTCTTCTGATGGTATTTCAAAACATATCCACTTCGATGAGTTGACTTGATGCAACTGTCATTGGCGGAAGATATATAATCCGCACATCTTTTAGCTCTGTTAATTTTTTGCTTGCTTTTACAAAATCGTCCATTGACTTTTCCTCCACGATATAATTCTTTGATAGAGATAAGGAGTCAATCATGGATAATAATGCTTCTTCATTAATTTTATTTAATTTTAATTGTGTATTAACATTTTTCTGTAAAGTTTCTACTAAACTGAGAAGTATTGACTTAATAGTAGAAAGTGCTGATATCTCACCATTTAGTTCTTCTATATTATGTTTGAATATCTCAATTGCAGTAACTGCATCTTTGCTGTTCAAAATTTCATTAATTTGCTTTACAGGAATACGAAGTTTACGTAATATGATGATTTGACTCAATTTATGAATGTTAACATCATCATAAACTCTATATGAATAATCATCTTTTCTCAGACTTTCGATGAGTCCAATATTCTCATTCTCATAATATCGAAGCATTCTGGTTGAAATATTAAAATTTTTAGAGACTTGGCTGATTGTTAGTAATTCCATGATTTTCCCTCCTTCCAATCATGAGTATAAAGTACGACACGGTGTCAAAGTCAAGCAGTATTCTGTATTATTTTTATTCACTTAACCATCTTTTTAACAAAACCAATTGATTATCATATCTTTCTAATTCTTTGATAGTTCCAATTACCTGCTCTACCCCTAGTTTTTTTTCTTTCTCGTCATTACTTTCAATTCCTAATGCCCGTTTTAAATTGTATTCTAACCAACCAAGCATACCGGCATATCCACTATTAAGTACACAATCCCAGTCAACGGTTTTTGTACTCATAGATTCATTATAAGCATTTAATAAAATATTGAATTTAACTTTATCTATTTCACCATTCCCATTATTGGCCCAATAATTTAACACTTCTATTAACTCCTGATATGGATTTACATAACCCGCAGCTTCCCAATCAATGAAATATGGTTTGTCTTGATGCCACATTACATTTTTGGGATCTAAATCTCCGTGGCTGATAACCATAAACTCAGATAATTTAGCTTTTGATTCATTACTAAGAGTGTTCCAATATATTAATTTATCAACCATTGCAGCATAAGTGTCAATCCAGAAGACATTTAACTCTTTTCCTTTTACTAAATACTGCTGCCAGTTATAGCTGATAGACTCGTTCGCATGTTTTTTTACTTCCGGTATAGCAATATTTAATCTATGGATTTTGCCTAACGAGCTTCCTATTTCATAACAATGTTTTTCGCTGATGAAAGGCGGGAAAACCGATGTACCCTCAATCCAATGAAACACCATATAATACTTTTGATTAGAATGCAGGACAATTTGATTATCAATCTTTAATGCAGCAATAACCGGTAAATGCTTGGAAAAGGCATATGCAATTCGTTCTGAATTGATCATATTCTCCATTACGCCTTTTCGCTGCATTATGGAGGGATTAAGCCATTTTACAGCGTATTTATTGGTTTCCGTAGTTACCTTAAACATTTTATGCAAAAGTCCACCGGAAATACTTGAGGGTTCTTCAGTTATATTTCCGAGCTTATATTTATGAAATAATTCGTCTATATCAATATAAATTTCTGAGTTGCTCATATTGGCTCCTTTTAATTTCACTTTTTATGAATGTCTTTATCTATTGCTTATTATATCAAATAAAAACCGGTAAATAAACATAAATTTCCATCAGAATAAAAGCGCCTTTCCTGTAAGGAGAAGCGCTCATGTAATTATTTATATGTATTCACCGATAAGTGCAGCGATGCTGTCAAAGGATTTTCTCGCCTTATTAATGACTTCGGGTCTTCCGGAATTAACACTGAATCCATTGAATTCCAGAATCATGTCCAGATCATTGAAATTATCTCCGATAACCAACACATTCTCTTTCGGAATTTGCTTTAAACGCATGTATTGAAGTAATCCCATGGCTTTATTAACTCCAACCGGAACGATATCAATACAAACACCGTTTTGGAAAGCGGTTACCTTGCCGCCAAATAGTTCATTGATTTGCTGCGTACATTTATTTGCCTGTTCCTCTTTCTCATATTGGGTGCTTAACTGCGTAAAATACGTAATCTCTTTCAAATCATCCATTAAAATCCGAGTAAATTCCGGACCTGGTTTACGATCCACATTTTCACTAACCCAATAACTGGCTTCCCTGTCAATTTCTATTCGACCGATTGCGGCATGAAAACCTCCGGATTCCAAAATTAATGAAATCAGCGATGGAAGCACCTCACCGTCTGCAGTTTTCTGTTCAACGGGTTTTGCATCATTTTCATAAATCAAACCACCATTGTTACATATAAGATAATCAAAATCTACCTGATGGCGTTCTAGTTCTGCCTTTATACCGCAGTAACCACGGCCGGTATTAACACCAAAAAGATTACCGGCTTTCCGCCATGCTGCAATTGCAGCCTTGTCCTTGTCCGATACAGTACCCTGCTGCGTTAAAGTACCGTCGAAATCACTTGATAAAATATACATATTTTCACCTCTGTGATATTCTACCATATCTTTTTTGAAAAAGATAGTTTGGGATCAAAAGACACCGAGCGCCTCCCATATTTTATACACAATTGTAAATCTAAACCTTCATAATTTTATTACAAAACTCTTCTATTTCACTTCTCTTACTTTCGACATCGGCCTTATATTCCACAGAGCATAATACCAGGCTAGCTGTTGGAATTATTTCCATGTGACCATAAAAGTGTTCTATACTCTCTATTATTCTATTACACTCTCTCATACTCGGACCCGTTCGTAATGCAATACTATACCCCTTTTTCCCCTGACCGATTACTGCATGTGGTTCATGTGTATTACACCAGGGTGTGCATCTGTCTATAAATGCCTTAAATTGTCCCGGTATATCTGCCCAATAAGAAGGAGCTACTGAAATAATACTATCCGCCCAGGAATATTCTTCGATAACGTTTAGCACATCATCGTTATGTATGCATTTTGCTGTTTTATGGCATGTCCTGCACCCTTGACAGAACTTTATTTCGTAATCATCAATACAAATGTTTCTAATACTATATTTTGTTCCTATTATTGAGTTTACAATATTTATTATTTCGGCTGTAGCACCATTTTTTACAGGGCTGCAATTTACCAGTAAAACATTCATCAGTATACCTCCGTAAAATCCTATCCGCTTCAAGACTTTCTTCATTATATCATTGCTTTAAAATGCCAATATAAAATAAAATGACGATAATACATCACATTTATTTATGTACGTATCGCTCTGCAAAGACGCCAGAGAATGTTTATACATTCTCATTATAGGTAACAATTCTCATATTATCTATCTCTTAATTAAATTATATTTTTTTAATAGGAAGCCACAATTTAAACCCTTGTAAACCGGCATCCTTAATACTTGTATTAATCCACCACTCATTAGAAAATATTTGTTCTTCTCTATGTCGTCTTTGACCAAAATCAAACTCATAATTACCCATATCTTTTAGGCTCTCCGACATTATGCCAAACGCAGTTTGCATAGATGAACCAAGGTCTATGTTACCATTACTATCAAATTCATTTAAGGATACATCGCCAACTAAGTACAGTCCTTGAGGACCATCACCCACATCTGCGCCATGAAAATTACTGTTTTTTTCTTCATCTCCTAAAAGAAACATCTGTATAAGATATTCATGAGAACCGATTGGTTCATCTGATTGATGATGTACACCTTCTGGATGATGACCTTTAGGAGCATAACCTACATAACGTCGAGCAGTATAATCACTTAAATTTTTAAGAGCCCATTCACGTAGCATATTACCAGCAGCTTCTTCCGGTCCTTGACAATTTACAAAAAATGAAATAACTCGTTTATTGCTGCAATCTTCTATCCGTAAAATAGGTTTTGTTCCAATATTAAAATTCCCTCCATTAATTTTAATCTGAAAGGTAATAGGTTGAAAATCAGTTGATATTCTTAACTTACGTACTGTAGTCGGTGGCATACCATGAAAATTTTGAAATGCTCTAGTAAAAGCCTCCGGTGAATCATATCCATATTTTAAGGCAAGGTCAATAACTTTTATCTCACTATTTTTTAAATCATTAGCTGCAAGGGACATTTTTCGATTTCGTATATATTCTCCTACAGTCATATCTGTAGCAAAATTAAACATTCTTTGAAAACGAGTTAATGAACAACAAGCAATACGTGCTACTTCCTCTAAATTAATTTTACCCTCCATATTTTTTTCGATATAAGCAATAGCCTCATTAAATTTATTAATCCATTCCATTTAAATTTCACCTCCATTATAATAATAGCATATTATTATATTACAATCTTGCAATAAAAGTATATTTGTGCAAGAGTAAAAGCTAAATATTCAGAATACCATCTATTTTATACTATTTGCAAATTATGTCGACACCAAATACCAGGAGCCAGATTGCCCCTACTGATGAAAAAATACGGTTTATAATAAATACTTTATTTAATCCTAGAAACTCCAGATTGCCAATACACATGCCAATAGCAATAATAATACCGCTGTACCCAATCCATGCAGCCACACAAGACGATACTAGTATGCTTAATGTATTAAAAAATATCATTGCAGTAAGAAAGACAAAGGCAATGTGCTCTGCAATTGATTCACCTGCATAGATATTAAATGAATTAAATATGACTTCTGCTTCATGTTTGTTTATTTTTTCTTCTCTCAACCATTTACCTATTTGTGGAAATAATTTCGTATATCTCAAAATGCCCACAAACAATAATGTTCCATAAATAATACCACTTATTTCTCCAAGCTGAGAAAATACCTTTTCACCATAAGCCAATTCATAATTTCCAAGACACACTGAAGCGTATACTAATATAAAACCACCAAATCCAAATAAATAATAGATATATGGGACTGTAAATCTCTTTTTATCAAGTGTACTTAAAATTGTAATAGCATCCTTTCTAATAATTTTAGGGTAACCAAACTCTAAAACAAGCCCTACAATACTACCTCCGATTATTAATGATGCTAATATTGTTAAAACACCGGCAGCTAATTCTATCCCTTTATTCATGCTAATTTTCCTTCCTGGTTATTAATTATTATTTCATTCATAAAAATACACTCTGCAAATAGTTTATGACATAAACCATTTGATAAAAATTATTTTTCTTGCAAAATATTCAAAACATCCTCCAATATACCAGTAAATTTTTCGATTTC
Source organism: Anaerocolumna sp. MB42-C2 (assembly GCF_030913705.1). Classification (GTDB taxonomy): domain Bacteria; phylum Bacillota; class Clostridia; order Lachnospirales; family Lachnospiraceae; genus Anaerocolumna. The sequence continues at coordinate 5,851,370 of NZ_CP133190.1, read as the reverse complement.
TTCATCAGAACATCTGTTTAATACTTTGTTTATAGCATCCATACGGACTTGTTCTTGAGTATCATGAAATTGAAATACGATATGACCTTGCGATGTCAACCGCAAGGGAAGTTCCTTTCGATTTATCAAATCATCAGTCTTTTCGACTAACCCCTTTTTGCATAAATTAGAAATGATAATTGACATGCGACCTTTCGTAATACCCATCATTTCACATAAATCTCTTTGAAGAATACCGGAATATTTTCCAATTAATTCTATTGCATGAATTTCAGCAATATACAATTTTTGATTAGTTCCGTACTCTTTTGCTAATTTGTAACGTTCACCGGACCAGTAAATAAGCTTCTCAAATGTATTGATAATATTCTCTGATTTCATGCACAGCCTCCTTTCTCAAAATAGTTTATGACATAAACTTTATTTTGTCAAGCTAATAACGTTATTTTAAAATAATAAATTTCATATTATAATTTACAAACTAAAAAGCTTCAATAAAATGTCTTTGATTTACGAAGCAAAGGGTTCCTGTTTTATCTGCACCTATTCTTACCTCAATTCTTGCATACATGGTACGATTGCCTTTTGTGCAATAGGCAATCATACCAGTCCTGATTCGGATATGACTAGTCTATATTTTAGGAACAACAATTACAATACTGATGCAGTAACGAATCAAGTGTTTTGAAAGTAAGCTTTCCCTGGAGTGAAAAATATCCGTCATTTTATTTCTCTCTCAATTTAATAGGCACAAATATTTCATATTGATGATATCATAATCCCTGTTTTATTTCGTTTGAAGGATTGACCATATGTCCCATATAAGTACGATTACCGTGACGTTTGTCAATCTCGAAACCTGTATTTTCGAGCCATTCCAAGATTTTATGATTTACAATATTCTGACTTTCCATATCTTCATCAACGGATGTATGAACAGCATATAATCCACCCTCAAAGTCAAAGATATCATAACCTCCACAATCTTCATTGGTCGCGTCATCTTCCACCATTATCCACCACACCAGACCACCGTCCTCGCCAAAAAGGAAATCCAGTGGTGCATAGTGTACCCCATGGCGTTTTTTGTCATAATCCTCCCACCATTTTGAAAAGTTCCACACTGTGGTAAATGTTGAATCCGGTGCTCCGGAAGTGGCCATTTTACATTTCGGTAGTTGAACAATACGTACTTCAGGTGCTTTTTTCAGTTTTTCAGTCACTTCAAATAGCCGGTTTCTATTGGATGGATTGCCATTATAATCTACATTAACAAGTTGATTTTCTATTTCCTTTGCTTTTTCATAAAGTAATTTAATATCTGAATCTTTGCCAAAATCAGATTTCTCAATCTGGTCAATAAATTCTAAAACAACCTCTTTTAGTTCATTTAAAAGAGAAACTTCATCATCAATATCATCAACCTTTTTACCCAATACCTCTAATACAACCTCAGAGCCAGAAGTGTTAAAAATACGTTGTATATCTTTAATGCTAATGTTTAACTTACGCAATATTAATATCTGTTCCAGTCTTTTTATAGACGTTTCATTATACATTCTATAAGCATAATCATCATTGCGAATACTATTAATTAGTTCCATATCTTCATAATATCGAAGTGTGCGTGCTGATATACCATATCTGGTTGATATATCTCTGATTTTAAATAACTCGTTCATATTAACCTCCAAATCATTGCTTTGGTTCTAGTATAGACTATTCCCCAACGACAGAGTCAAGAGGATATAACTATAACATATACTATAATGTTTTAGCATTTAGTTATATTAAGCATTTCACAACAATAAATTATAGCAAATTTAATTAAGTCAAGTCTGAACATTCCGGCACATCCATTTTTTTTGTACTCCTTTACGTGTTTATCTAACCCGAGTACTGATTGGAAAATCACCGATTTATTATTTGAATCTTGTAATACTCATTTCCAACTTTTGAATACTGTTATTTAGTTTTTTTCTTAATTCAAGTAACCAATTGGGTTCATTTGATAAATTTACTGCTACACATCGAATTAAGCGTGCATAGCTATATAAATTAATAATGATATTGTCAATATTACTTTACACTTTTTTCTCAAGGATGTTCGACCTATGCTGCCTCATGTAACGAAGCATAGTACTGCTGTCGTTTCACCAATGGAGGTAAACCACCATTAGCGGAACAGATTCTTCTGTTATTCCAATAGCTGATGAAATACCTCCAGATGAGAGTTTTTAACTGTTCCACAGTCATTGTGGTAGTGTCGTAACGTCCATAAAGTAATTCTTCTTTGAATCTTGCCCACATGCTTTCGCATCTGGCATTGTCATGGCATCTGCCACCAGCACTATTCATACTCTGGAGAATGCCATATTTATTGATTGCTTTACGATATAATTCGCTTGTGTATTGTGTACCTCTATCACTATGAAGGATAGCACCAGAAAGCATCGGATATGCCTTATAAGCATTCTCTAAAGTTTGTTCACATAGGGTTGCTTTCATATTTGTATCCATAGCAAGACCTAACACTGCTAAATCGTAGCAATCAAAGATAGCTGAAACATAAAGTTTTCCATCATATGCTTTTATTTCAGTCATATCTGTAACACATTTTTCGAGCGGGTTTTCTGCTGTGAAGTCACGCTTAATTAAATCATCTGATTTTCGGGCTTCTTTATTAGCTTTTGTAATACCGTTAGGCTTGCGTTTGGATTTATGATTAAGACCTATTTCTTCCATCAAACGATAAACCGTTCTCTCGCTGGGAATAGGAACACCGTCTGGCTGTTTAAGCTGTAATGCCTGATACATGCGGATTCTTCCATAAGTGTCATTACATTCATCTTCCTTGCAGATATCCAGCATAGCATCTGCCAAAGGTTGATATTTCCAAGGAGAATCTTTTGTTTTCAGGTAATTGTTGAATGCCTGTCTGGAAACTCTAAGCATTCTGCAATAAAAAGAAATTTTGCCCTTAACCACGCCGTCTTCGGTTTTGATTGCAATAAACATTAATCTCTGTTTTTTGCTGACTTCCGACGGCTGGCTGCGAAAAAAGCGCTTGCTTCTTCAAGAAATTCGTTTTCTTCCTTTAAACGGCGAATTTCTTTATCCTGCTCTTTAACGTGTTTTCTGAGTTCAATGAGTTCTTCGTTAAGGGTCAGTGCATTATTCGGTGTATGAACTGCTTGGTTTGCACTGAGGCGCCCTTCTTTGTAGGCTTTTATCCAAGTGTACATAGTACCCTTTGGAATTCCTAATTCGTTAGCCGCTTTATGCCCACCGATTTCCTGGGCAAGTTTTACAGCCTGAGCTTTATACTCGTTGTCATAAGATTTTTGATCACGATTTGTTGCCATAATATTTTCACTCCTATTCTCTTTTAATTATATATCAAAATTCTTGAGAATAGGGTGTCAACTTTATTTATACAACATCATAAACCGTCTCATAAGTGGACGTGAATTTTCCATCTCTTCAGAATAGCCAAACTCGGTTTTATACCCTTTCATAAATTCATTCTTTGCATTCTGAAGAAGGCCGGAATCAAGTTCCTCGTTAAGAGAGTCAAAAACCTGTTCGATATCAAGCGCATACCAATGATACATACCATCATCAAAATCAATTACAGCACATGACTTTGTGTTATCATCATAAAAAACATTGTCCAGTTCAAAATCATAATGTATCAGGCCGTAATTATCATCTCGAATCGGAAAATCAGCTAGTTCCTTTTTTACTTCCATCAACTCTAATATAACATTAGCTGGCGTTTGGTATTCTGCAAATACTTCTTCAATCCAATCTAAGACCTCAACATGTGTCCATTTTTTAATCCTTGGTTTATAATCCGATGACAAAGCATGCAACTTACCCAAAGTCTTTCCATACTCGTACATGATTTCATTTGATTTGTCTGTTGTTTCAATTTGAACCCCGGCAACTTTTTGGAAAGCACATGCATAATATTTTCCCCATTTGGTGTCCAGCTTAATGAGCTTTTCTCCTGATAATGTCATTATTGGTTTCAATGCCGGATAATCATGCTGGGTTAGGTATTCAATAAATTCTAGTTCACCCAATATATTTTTTTCAATCTTTTCATCTATTGGAGCAAGCCGTAAAAAACAAACCTGACCGTTATGGCAAAACGGGTAAATTGCATTTGAAGAAATGCGATAATAGGATAGCATTGTATCAAGTGAATCGGCATCATAGTTCCAATTTTTTATAGCTTCTTTGGCTAGATCAAAGTTTTCAAACAGATATGTTAATTTCAGCATATTATTTTCCTTTCATTTTAAAACTTAATCCTGTTTTAGTAGTTATAATTTTTAATATAATCTTGTTTTATGTCCTGCTAATTTTATTCTTTAATTTTTGTTTGGATGTATAAATAGCTTTATTTTTACCCCATTCATCTTCTTTTTTTAATTGACAATATAGTTCCCAGCGTTCATTTGAAATAATATTATTTTCAATTGCTTTTTTTACAGCGCATCTAGGTTCTGTTGTATGTGTACAATTACTATATTTGCAATCTCCAAAAAGTTCCGTTATATCTGAAAATGTATCATCAATCCCTTCACTTGCTTCCCACATACCTAATTCTCTTATTCCCGGTGTATCAATAATTGCAACTCCTGATGGAAGCATTATCAATTGCCTGTGGGTGGTGGTATGACGTCCCTTTGAATCGTTTTCTCGTATCTCACTTACTTTCATTAGTTCTTCACCTGCAATTGCATTTACTAGAGTAGACTTTCCAACCCCGGATGAGCCAAGAAGTACAATTGTACTACCACGTTTCAAATAAGAATCAAGCTGCTTCATGCCAATTCCTGATTTTGCGCTTATGATACAGATATCAATTTTTTTTGATATGCTTTTGATTTCTTTTATATAATAATCAACGTTATTGCATAAATCAGCTTTTGTTAAAATTACTACTGGTTTTGCTCCACTTTTTAATGCTAAGCTTATATATCTGGTGATACGATTCACATTAAAATTCTTATTGAGTGAATCAACTATAAAAACATAGTCAAAATTTGCTGCAAGCACTTGCTCTTTTATTGTTTTTACATAACCTGCCGCATGTCCTGAAAAATCCGTTCTTGAAAACTTACTTTTTCTTTCAAAGACTTTTTCAATAATAGAATTTCCGTTTTGATTAAAGTAAACTAATACCTTATCCCCTACAACTGGGAATATACTGTTTTCTTTGTAAAATGTCCCCTTTAATTTTGCATGAATCTCTCCATGGTCACATATTAAAGTAAACAATTCTCGTTGAACTTCACAAACAATAGCATGCATTTGTGTTCCGTTTTCTTTCATTTTCAATGGTTTTCCTCCAATTTTGGGTACAAAAAAACTTGCCCATTGGCAAGTCTGTTTATACAGTATTTACAATAGGGTTCCTTGTACACAAGAAGCATCAGCTTTTGCATACATCAATATTAAATTAATGATCCATCACCATATCTACTTTTCTCATAATTTAATCAGCCCCTTTCGCAAGCAAATTGAAGTTATATCAACTTAATCATTATAAATCTAATCGTATCTTAAATCAAGTATATATTTCCAATTTATATTAAACCGTTGAATTACTAATATCTATCTAGATTCAATTAAACAAATTGGAAATTATACAAGATTTTATTAAATAATAATTATTCAGGAATCTCCACTGCAGAATAGTCTCTTTTTAAAAAAGTATATTTTTTGTCGATAAATCTCATACTGGCATCTCTATAAATCTCAGCCTCCAACTGATTTAAAGCACTACGGGTTCCGTTTCCCCAGGAAGCACCGGGATATCGTTTTTTAGGAGGAGTTTTATAGATGTCTGACCAATTTATGAGTGAAACTGTTTCAGTTGATTCAATCAATTGAGATACACTATCCTCATAAGCTGATAAGTTGTTTTTGTCTTCTTGATAAACACACTTACTATACATCCACTTCATAACGTTTTTATATTCATCCCGCCAGACCACTACATATGCATCTTGGTAGTCTCGTAATTCAACTTCGCAAGAATAATTATTTAAGTGTGGAAGAAAGTATGCATCAATTGGATTGCTATAAGCATTCGTAATGTCACTGTCATTAGTGCTAGCCGTTTCAATATATGATGGTATGGAACTAATAGTTGGTTCTTGACTCGGAGCAGCTATTAGGGGAACTGGGTTTGAAACGACATCAGAACCAATTCTTTGGGAACAACCTGAGAGAAATAAAAATGTAATACAAAAACCTGTTAATAAAAAAATATTCTTCATGGATATCATCCTTAATCTAAATTTATATGTAAATTATTAATTCATAATACCACATTGAATAAAATTAATAAATAAATTTTCCAATAATCTATGTACACCTTTTGCCAATGTGTATCTCCTACATTCCAAAAGGCACATTATGTCACTGCTTCCGTACCAAGTATAAAACAATATCATCAAGAAGCGTTATACTGTTTCCGAAACTCAAAATAGCGTCTCTGATGCCATCAAAAAATTTTGATTTATTTGGTTCTTGTAAAGTCAATTGAGGAGCCATTATTCTTGTCCATGAGACAAATTCATCAGCGTTATATTCTCTTACTTTGTGATAATGTCGACATTCAAAGTCAGTGAAACCGTAGTTTATAACATTTTTGTATTCTAAATGTGGTGCATATGGTATTTCCGGTATAAAATGTTTGTCGTAGACCTCTTGTATTTTTTGATGTAAGGCTCCATTGGTGCTTTTATAATCTGTGTGTGTCATGAACATTGCAAGGGTTCCGTTGTTTTTTAAGAGTTTGTACACCTTTGGAAAAGCGATTTCTTCAGGTATCCATTGGATTGTTGCTGCGGAATATACTAAATCAAATCTGTTTTTATCGAACTCATATGTTTCAAAATCTGAATTAACTATTTGAAAATTATCATATGAACCAAACTTGCTCTTCATATCTTTTGTAAAATTTTCACCAAGTTCAATAGCCAGATAAGAACAGCCTGTTTTTAAAATAGGCTCAGTTGCCTGCCCTGTTCCTGGGCCGATTTCAAGTGCAGTTTTGCCGATGCCAAGCTTTGAGTGCTCAATAATGTCTGCGAAAAGTTCATCACAATAACGGGTTCTCCATTTGTCAAAATCTTCAGTTGAAACATTATTATCAAATATTTTCCTGTAATCCATAATATCCTCCTCGTAAAATATAAATATTAGGTAATTGGGAAACTCTCATATTGTATCTCTATATCATGCAATTCGTACAATTTCAGAGTTGAATCTTGCCCTGAGAGCAACTGAAGCCAGATACTAATCAGCAAGACGGATTATCGATGCTCTCTAGATGCACAGAAGTGACGTACTCATGGGTACTTATTACTTAATAATATGAAATTAAGTATTTAATTTAAAATATCTCCGGCTTTAAATCCATTTCACGTCCCCAAGTTTTACCTACTCCGAAACTTCTAATAAAAAATATATCATCACTATTTGGTTCTGTATTATAAATTTTTTTAAATTCCATGATTGCCTCATCAATATTGTTACAAGTTTCAGTGATTTTAGCTCCCATACGTAATTGTTTCCAATAAGCTTCCATTTCTTCTTTCGTACAGATGGATTCATGAGAACATAAGTAATATTTTGCATCATACTGCTTAATTGCATTAATATTTAATTCCATTAACTCTTTATTATAATAATTATATCCTTGGCTGGTGTATCCATAATTACAATCACCTAAGAATAACATTCTCTCCTCCGGAACATATATAATTGTCGAATCATCTGTATGAGGACTAACAATTTGTCGCAAATAACAAGTAATTCCGCCTAAATCGATTGTTATTTCTCCGCTGAATAAAAGTGTGCAGTTCTTAGGATGAAAATTTTCTCTCTGTTCAATTTCGTCTTTTATACTTTTTATCGAAGTATCCTTAAATATTTTATTCTTTTTTGCTTCTTCCAAAGAATGATCGTCATACTTTAGGTTGCAATAAGTTTTCATGTATTCATATGTAATTTGATTCGCTATTGTTACAACATTCCATTCACTTAAACCAAAAGTATGATCCCAGTGATGATGTGTTACAACTAAGTATTTAACTGGTGGCAAATTCATGGATTCAATCTCTTTTTTTAGTTCATTTGCATGTTTTGGAGAGTTTCCTGCATCAATAATTAAGCAACAATCATTTCCACATACAAGTCCTAATGCAGGCCTGTCTGTTTCATCATTGTTCATATAATAGTAGATTCTATCCGTTACTTTTTCTAACATTTTTTCCCTTCTTTCAATGAGGATGTTTTAATGATATGTTTGACTTCCCGTTAATTAATAATTGCTAACCATATCGGATTAAATATTATTCCATAAGAATTTACTTAATCATACATTACCAGATAAAGGAAGTCAATTTTTTTTAAAGTGTAGTATTACTATACCTTGCAGTAGTGTACACTTTCATTAACAGGCATGATAACGGTTACTCGCAGCCATATTCGAGTAACCGGTTATCATGTCATTTTACACGTAGGTAAAATGAGCCTCATGTACTAAGGTTACTTGCGTCAAAACGAGCCCGCCTGTGAACGTGATACCGGTATAGCGTTCATCCTGTTAAAACAGGACGTCGCAATAAAAGTAAAAAGGCAAATTGGATTTACTTAATTGCCATAATATAAATTTGACAAGGATTCCATTCATCCCATAATGTAGGAAAACATTCAAGTTCTTTAAAACCTAGTTTTTTATAAAATTGAATTGTTCTGTCATATTCGTCATAATGACCTTCTTGAACAGTTTTTACCTGTATGAATGAATAATTATGTTCCTTAGCAAATGAATAAAATGCATCGAATAATTTCTTACCAATACCTTTATTATGTATTTCTTTTAAGACACCCATAACATAAATTTCAGCAGTATCTGAACTAGTGCCTTTTAAAGTAATAAAACCTTTCGCAGTATCATCTTCTATTTCTGCCCAAAAAGGTAGTTCTTGACTACATTTTATGTACTCATCTGTACTATCTGGTAATCCAAACCAGTCAGGTAAATCTTCTAATATTTTTCTTGAAATGAATTCCTTTTGTCTTTTGTCTTCAATATATGCAACCATTTATTTTCTCCCTAAATTTACAGAGGCTATTTTAAAGTGTATCCTCCATTCACTGCATCCATTTTAAACATTTCATTTCTCCTTTCCTCGTTATTTATTATAACGCTAGAGCGATACAATACTGGTTTTTATATAACTATATACCGTTATGTCTCTATAATACTACTGCCTTTTGCAAATTACAACATATTCCAATAACGGTTACCCATACATTTTGACTTAAAATGCATGGGTAACCGTTATTGGGATTTTTTATACCATCTTTCATATATCGGGATGGGACTCTGCCAAAGAAGCATGGGGTTCATCCACTTCTGATTTATTTGAACATTTTTTGTATTTAATCTGGTAATATATCACTAAAAACTACTGTCATGACACCTTTCTTTTGTAACTCTGTTAATGGTTTTAGGAATCCTCTTTCAACCAATTCATCCAATACCATAGGTTTTATTCCTAATTCACCACTATTTCTCATTCTTTCCATTCCTTCTTTCATGAGTTTTTAGCATCATACAGATGCCATTTGACAGTCCCTTCAGGAAGATTTAAAGCATGGCTTATGTAAGAAATTTTTTTGCCCTCATAATAATGCAAATAAATAACTTCTCTTTGGATTTTACTAAGCCATGAAATTTCACGCCTTATAAGTTTATAATCATCACTTTGCATAATCTCTTTTGTAAAATCCACCTCTGATGAAATATCCATATCATCAATTGAAAAATTGCTGAAACGCTTAATTTCTTTTACATATCTTGAATATACACCGGTTGCAATACGATATAAGTAACCATCCCAATTGCTTATATCATCTACCTTAAGAAGAGTAACATATGCTTCAAGTACTATTCTTGCTGCAAGTTCCTCCGCTTCAATTATCAGAATTATTGGCGTAGCTCTTTTTGAATATAAATCAATATTATTTTGTGTTTGTTACGTAATTGATTCATTCGTATAGTACCTCACCCTTGACTAAAATATTCTTTAGAGCAAAAACAGTTTCGTCACTGATGATGTGTTCCATTTTGCAGGCATCTGCATTTGCAGTCAGTTCATCAACATTACAACAAGTAATCAAAAATTGTCTTATGATCTGAAACTTGGTCGTAATGGCTTCTCCTTGTTTGCGTCCTTCCTCAGTGAGCTGGATTTCACCACCGAAAGGCTTGATGACGAGTCCCTCTTCTTGCAATGTAGTCACGGCATTATGAACGCTAGGCTTTGAAACTCCTAAATATAAAGCAATGTCAATTGAGCGTACTGATTGAGTTCTTTTAGATAGCTTATAAATAGCTTTCAAATATTCCTCCCTTGAAGAACTAAGTTTTTTCTCCGAATGACGACGCTTATTCTGTTGCACAATCAGCCCTCCATTTTAAGCTTAGGTATAATGTGTATAGTTGCCATACTCTTGGCCACAATTATTTATTCTTCTTTTTTAAGTACTCCTTATTCTTGTTATCCTCCGGTTGATCGACAAACGAATTGGTTCGCGTAAATATCAGATAATCATATAAATAAAAATATGGATAAAAAGGAACACAGATGCATTGCGAAAAAGAATTTAAAAATGTTTGAAATGTATTTTGGTCAGCTTTAAGTTTTTGTTGATACAGTCGTTCGCTGGCTTCACTATTATCAAAATTATGATGTTTTATTCTTTTCATTTTCATATTAGCAACTCCTAACTAAATGTGTATGGCTACCATACGCTTTCACAAAATTTTTATTCAACTATTTTTTCATCGAAATTTTCAACTCTGCTTATCAGGGATGTCAAGAAGCTAGACAAAAATTTTAGTTCTGCCTCGGTAGCGTTTTGTAGCTCATTTTCCACAATATTGTTTAAAATAGCATGATAATGCATATGATTTTTATGGGCTTTTTCCCCTTTTTCCGTTAGGCTCAGTGAATATCTAGATAAATTAAGATCATCAATTTCCTTTATAACCAGAGCCTTTCTCTCCAGTTTTTTGATAATTTCGGAAGCAGCCCCTTTTGTTACTCCTAGAACATCAGCTAGACCACCTACATGAATGCCAGGATGTTCAGCAATAGCCTTTATTACATGTATTTCAGAGTGAAAAATCGGCACATCCGTTCCAAAGTAACGAGTCTTTTTATCCAAATCAACCATGGTAAGAGCTAAATTCAGAGAATCATATGCAATTTGATGTTTGTTATTTATTAATTTTTCCATGTTAATAGTATATGGTTGCCATACACTTTTGTCAAGTCATATTTAATTAATCATACTGGAAATACTGCTACTCTTATATTGACTATGACTAACGGTGAAATAAAAGAGTATCATTTATCTCTTAACTAATAAGATGATTTTTTTACCTTGTTTAATAGCATTTAAGTACTTTCTCCATTTTTACTCGCTTTATGCTTTTACCATTAGACATTTTCTTCATTATAGTCTCAGTAATGTCAAATCCGCATTTTTTATAACATTTCTGAGCTACAACATTACTATTATCTGTAAATAATATTACTGAATGATATCCCATGAGGCGTAAATGCTCAACTGATTGAGAAATAACGTATTTGCCGATACCTCTTCCTTGATATTCAGGCAATATTACTATCATCTTAATATAAGCTTTTTTGTCTGCTGATAATAGATTGTTTATTCCTAACCATCCAATGGCGATACTATTATAATAAATAATGTAATCTTCCTCGTCTTGATCCTTTTCCCATTCTATTATAGCGGATATCCAGATATCAATGCCCGTTTCAGTCTCACTTAATCGGTCTATAACATGCTCATCATTCATGAGCTTGTGTAAAAACTCTGCATCATTTGCTGTAACTTTATGAATTTGAATATTTTCCATCTCCTAATATCTCCTTACTATATTTTATTAAAGTATTAATTAACAATGTACTGTCAAAGGCTATGTTTTTATTAATATAGCGTTCAAGATAGACATGGTAACGGTTACTCGTTACTTCTTCGAGAGCATACCAAAACAAACAGTGATCGATTTGTAGTACTAATTCCCAAAGCAGTTCAAATCCTACAAAAGATAGAACGTCAAAGTGAATATATCTTTGTAAGAGATGGAAAACGAATAACCAGTAGACAAGTGGCATATGTGCTTGAGAAATTCGCAGAGCATTAAGGTTTACACTTTACCACAAAATCGACACATAAAAAAAACGGGAAGTCCTATAAAATAAGACTTCCCAATCGTTTTCATTAAGCGCGAGACGGGATTCGAACCATAATCCCAGCCTAAAAATACTGAAAAGAAAGGGGGTTCATTCATTTCTGATTTATGTGCACATAATAGTGTACATATTTTTATGTTTAAAACTGAAGATATTAAAACGTCCAAAAAATTAGTAACCACGTTGACGAATTAGAATATGTAACGGAGTCTTAACTCGCTATTGTGAAAGAACGTGTATAAAATCAATAGTAGATTATTCTTATTCTGTACGTAGTATAATGCCGCCTGAAGTTGTAAAACTAGTTGCTTTTTTTGATGCTATATTCGTATTCAAGCAATGAGAATAACCGTGGTATATCTTCACTTTTAATACCATTAAAATAAAAGCTTTCCATTGAGCATCCAATATATTCTACACTGCTAAATTTCCAATATATTCTGTTACTACACATATCAGGATTGTTACCGAGGCAGCCGCAGCCCCAGCATTTTTTGACATCATTTGAAAAACATGACTGCAAATTTTCAGGCAGCTTTTCGATTTCGGATATATATTTGTCAGGATTCTTTAGCTTTAGTTTTAGATTTAGAAACTCATGATTTGCATCGTATCGCAAGGTGCCTATACGCTTTTTTCCGATATAATAGTCTCTTCCGTAAGAACGGATTGTGGGATATTTTTTCGAGTACTCATAAAAGCTTATGTAAGTTTGCTGGCATCTCTCGTCCCAAGTGTAAGTATCGTCTTTTATTATTTGCATGGGCTCCAGTTTTTTCGGATTTGCCGTAGTTTTGTAATCGAATAAATAAAAATTATAGTAGTAGGCTATACAACCATATCCGTTTTTCTTAATCTCGCTTTTTATGTATTCGTCATTCAAAACCTCATTCCAACAATCCATGTAAATCTTTAATACATCGATAATAGTTGGTTTGTTGGGATATGAAATTAAAAGGTACGTGTTATCTTCAGACTCTTGAAAACAAAAATTAAAAGCTTTCAGTTTTTCCGCGATAGCGAAATGTCTTTTGATTTTCTTTACTTGTTTTTTGAAAAGCTCTGTTTTGACTTTTAATGTATGATTTTCAATTTCAGCGCAATCGCAAAGTGTCCGTAAATATTTAACGGTACGGTCAAGGCTGAGGTTTGATTCATTATCAACACCTTTTCCTCTCATTTCGTTATCCAGCGGGTATAAATCGCATCCGTAAGCGGCGGGATTTTCGGCAACGTCGATATATATTCTTTTTAGTAGCTCTGTCAATTCTGAAAAATCCGAATAGAAATTAGGCTTAAAATCGCCTCTTAATGGATAATTTTTCGGTACAGGCAAAATACTATCCGCTCTTTTTTTTGCGTATTCTTGCACATAGTATTTGAATTCCATAATAACTCCCTTCGATTTTTTCCTTAATAATATCGCATATAATCTGATAATAGCATGTCATATTAAATAATATAAATATTCTACTTCGTTTTTATTAATAAAAATGGACCTCTCGGCTCCGCACAAATTCCTGTTAATATATTATAAATACAATGATAACATAATAAAAAAAATAAGTATACCAGTAATCTGCGTACACCAAACATTAAAGCGTATCTTCTGCACTTCCTCAAAATGTGTATACTTTAATTTTGTATTAATAATGTAGTACCTTGTTTACATGATAAGTAGAATACAATTATTATGAGTGTAATGAAACATACATCATGACATAAAAGCTTTGAAAAAAGCGCTATGTCTGTATAACCCCACTTCGGAGAGCGAGCAGGAGGAAATTTTTATTTCCTTGAAAATCAAGGGATTTCGTAAGCGCGAGATGGGATTCGAACCATAAATCCTATCCTACAAATACTGAAAAGAAAGGAGTTTCATCCACTTCTGATTCATGTGCACATAATAGTGCACATATTTTTATGGCTAAAAATTATGAGCCAATGATTGAAAAAAACTTATATCTCTTTGAACTGAGTACTTTTTAGCTTGAGTTTATCATCACTATTTTCTTCGTTCTCAGCTTCATTTATTTCTTTTATCAATGCATTTCTTTCATCCATGCTTTTTAGCATTTTACTTACTTCATTACCAGCAACAGGTCCTAAGAATAAAGTCATGCTAATAGAAAGCATTACAAAAAACTGCTTTATACTTTTATATATTCTATTTTTCATCAAATCTCCTTCTTACATAGTAATAATGACACCTTAAAATGTCAATTTGGATTCCCATGTAAAAAAGATTCAATTATTTAAACGAATTTTTTGAGCTACTAAAGACCTTGTATATATTTTAGAAAAATATTCATGTTCATAGAGGTAGGATTCACTAATCTGAATAGTATTTATTATATTAAATGTGCATGCTAAACAAAATAGTAATCCAGAATTATTAATTACATTAGTACGATTATGTTTATTGCTAATTAATTTATGGATTATTGAATTGTTGTTTCCATCGCCAGAATTGTTGTATTCGCGATTTATAGAAGCTAACTGCGAATCTTGAATCTCTTGTACAGATTGTGCTCCATATATAGTCAAATGAAATGATATACATGTCGCACAAAGGAACAACAATAAATACGTGATAACTTTATATAACAATTTGTTTTTTGTTTTCATTATTGTCCCCTTTTCTTTTGATATGGCTATTGTAAAGCATTATAACATGCTAATCAAGTAATTCCTTAAAAATTCCAAATAATCTTACTATCCCTAAAACAGTATTTCCTAAATAATAAAAAGCAGCAGGGTACACAAAACAAAATAGTGTAACATCTACACTTATGAAAAAGATGTATACTTTCTTTTCGAAAAAATTTCTTCTTTCCGTCTGTAAAAAGATAAATAAATTAGTTTGACTAAATACCATTAAGGTTATAAAGCCTTATAGGAAGAACGTCTAAAGGACAAGAGCCTTAATATTAAAACTGTCAGACGGGATAATGAGCATTGGAATAAGTATTACAAAGACCATCCCATCATTCATGTGCCGATTTCAAAGCTGACCACCAAGATGTTGAATAATTTCTTTAATGCTACCATTACCAAATTTAAACTCTCTAACAGAGAATATAACAACATGAAAAGCATAATGATTGCTTTACTCCGTATTGCAATTGATGAAGAGATTATAGCGGAAAATCCAATGAATGGAATTTATATCAAGGCAAAATTTCGAGCAGTTAGAAAGAAAAGTGACGGTTCCAAGTTGTATCTGAATGATGACTTCGGTGCTCTAGATACTTTTCTGGAAGAAGAAAGTACGATTGAAGCATTATGCATACAGCTTATGTTTCAGCTTGGTGTTCGAATTGGAGAAGGTGTAGCGCTTAAATTCTCTGATATCGAGTATGGTAAGATAGCAATTCAAAGGATGGAAGAAAAGGTTCTAGTCTTTGACGGAGAGAATTTTAAGAGTGCCGGTGTCCAGATAGTGGAGCATTTGAAAAAGGAAAATGATTCGGAGTATCGCTTTATTCTTCTTACTGACGTAGCAAAGGAAATCATAAGAAAAGCCAAAGAGCTTAATCCCGATGGTGAGTTTATCTTTGAAAGAAATGGTGAACGATTAACTGCAAGAGCAGTAACCTATTGGCTTAGTAAGTATTGCAGAGATGCAGGAATTACATACAAGAGTCCTCATTGTACAAGAAGGACTACTGCAAGCCGCTTAGGTATGGAAGGAATGCCCTTGGATAAGATAAGGGAAATTCTTGGACAAGTCGATGAAAGGACTACTCTCAGTTACATTTACAATCCCAATACGGAACAAGGTAACTTGGACATTATGAATAAGTCTCTGAATAGTAGCAATAAAAAGAATAAGAAAAACTAGTACACATACGGTGCACATATACAAGCAACAAAAAATCCCTTGAAAATCAAGGGATTTCGTAAGCGCGAGACGGGATTCGAATTCTACCCCATCGATAAATATTGATAGAAAGGGTCTTTCCAGCACATCCAATTTTAACGTACTCAAGAGGGTACTCAAAATCATATATTATTTCATAAAATAGATTCAAGTGCCTCATTCAGTATATAGTTGGCATTCTTTGTTATTGCTGAACCATGACCAAATAATGCATACTCAATGGAATAACTCAACAATTTTTTTGCATCGATATGAACCTGATTAGTATTTACGTTAAATTTCTCGGGGATACCAATTACAAGGCCTCTGTCTTGTTTATTCCTGATAACATCACTAAAAAACATTATTTTTTTATCGGCTTGATATAAGGCAATACTCCCTGGTGTATGCCCGGGTACATTTATAACTTGCAAACCGCCAAAGATGTCAATTATATCGCCATCTTCTAAAATACAGTCAATTTGATTCACAACACAATTAAACTGACGCATGTATTTCTGCTCTTCTAACATCATGCTGTGATAAGTACCTTCAATTACATTTTGTTGCAAAATAAACGGAACATCATTTTTATGCGCTGCTAACTTTGCGCCTGAATATTTTACAAGCTCCGCAGCTCCGCCTATATGGTCACAATGGCAATGGGTTAGAATAATCATTTTTAAGTCAGAAAGAGGGAATTTATTCTTCGTCAATATTTCAATCAAATATCTTGTTTTCATAAAAATTCCTGTATCTATTAAATAATATCCGTTTTTTGCTAACAACACATAAATATTCGCCTTTAAAACTTCATCTTGAATAACAAATAAATCTTTCGTAATTTCTTTCACAGTTCTACCTCCAAATATTTACATAATATAAATTGTCTGAACTTGTAAATCCTATCCATTTCATTATTAGTTAGCAGTTTTAACAGAAATGTAGTAAAACTGATATATAATAAGCTTCATTAAACTTTATCTATTATATCACTCTTTTATTTACATGCCAACATATTCCAATAACGGTTACACATTACATTTATGAATGGGTAAACGGTTATTGGGATTTTTTTTACCATTTTTCATATATTGAGCAAGTGATTCAATTATATTCTTAGCATCAAATACGAAAGGAGAAACAAACAAATTGAGTTATGTTAATTTAATTTAACAAAACAAAATGAGTTGAAGGATGGAAGAAACATCCTTGTGCTTAATAATTATCTCAAATGGAGATTTCACCATGCGACATCGCCAAGGAAGCTTGGTAGGGAATGAAAGAACCCTTTATTAAATTTCTTT
This sequence comes from Anaerocolumna sp. MB42-C2, assembly GCF_030913705.1. Lineage (GTDB taxonomy): Bacteria > Bacillota > Clostridia > Lachnospirales > Lachnospiraceae > Anaerocolumna. Next base: position 5,833,881 of record NZ_CP133190.1, on the reverse strand, counting down.
CTAAACACAAAGTGATAAGAAAGGTATCTGGTATGACAAAGAAGCAATGAAAATCACTTCAAAAGCACTTGGACATAACAAGAATCAGCGTCATTGCTGAACATTACCTGAATAATGCTTTGTTTTCAAAATAATCTTGCATATTTAAATTGAGGCATAGAAACAAAAATAGCAAACAAAATTTTAAAAATGATAACAAACAAAAATGCCATCTTATTCTGAAGTGAGGCATTTTATGAAACAAATCAATCTTGAAGAGAAAAACCTTTTGAAAGAATACTTTACCTGCGGTACAATGAAGTCGGATGAGCTGGAAAGTATAGTGAAAGAAATGAAGAAAGAAAAAGTATTACAGAAGCATCCATACCAGATAACACCACCAATTAAGAAAGGTGGACGCTGGATGACCTATATCCTGGATACAGAGGTGAATAAGAGGGTTAAAATAACTTCTTATACCGAAGAAGGGATATATCAGAAACTATACAAAATTTATTTTCCAGTAAAGAAAGAAACCTTGGAAATTCTGTATCCTCTGTGGATAGAGAAACGCAAGGGAATGAATCTGAGTAGCAGGACAATTCAGAGAAATCGCAACCATTGGGAGAAATATTACAATAACACCAAAATCGTCAGAAAATCTATCGACAGAATCACAGTCGAAGATATTGAAGATTTCTTTCATGGCTGTATCAGTGAATATAATTTGACCAAGAAAGAACTGGACAATATGAAGTTGATTTTCAAGGACTTAATGAAGTACGCGAAGAAGAAAGGCTTAATTCTGTCCAATCCATATGATGACATTGAAATCAAAGTGAATGGCTGTAAACCACCTAATAATCCCAAAGATGAAAGTAGTGTCTATCTCCCAGAAGAAAAGGAAAAACTATTTCGACAACTGAACAAGCGGTTAATGCAGCTGCCATACGAGACGGATGCCTATGTGGTATTTCTTCTGTTCAAGCTTGGTCTTAGGATAGGTGAGGCTGTGGCACTGAAATGGTCGGATATTGATTGGGAAGCCAGAGAAATACATATCCATCGAATGGAAAGTCGTGTTGAAGATGAAAACGGGAAACTCAAAGTTGCCATTTGTGAGTATACGAAGAAGAAAAGCCCTGCTGGTGACCGGTATCTCCCTTTAAGTGATTATGAAATTAATCTGTTTCAGACGGTTAAGCGTATCAATGAGGAAGCAGGGTATTCGGATGGTGATTTTATCTTCTGTGATAAAGAAGGCAGAACTAAGATTCGTGAAGTCGATAACTGTATCCATGCTCAGTGCAGACGTGCAGGAATCGAAGTCAAATCTACTCATGATATTCGCAGAACGGTAGCATCTGAAATGAGAAGAAAAAAAGTGGAAATTGAAGACATTCAATGGTCTCTTGGTCACAATGATGAAGCTACCACTCGTACCTACATACTGAATAACCAAGGAAAGCAGAAGACATCAAGACAGCTTGTGAATGCTCTTTCGGGTATGAACGGAAGCGACGTACTCATGCGTACTCAAAACTCCAGAAATGAAAAATCGCCAGAAGCCTTTTAAATAAAGAAATTCTGACGAATTAAGTTAAGTGCGAGACGGGATTCGAACCATAATCCTATCCTACAAATACTGAAAAGAAAGGGGTTTCATCCACTTCTGATTCATGTGCACATAATAGTGCACATATTTTTTAATAAGAATTTTAATAGACTCTTTCAAAATCAATGCAACAAATTGGAAGTTGCACACCAAGATGTCTATTCGACAAACCGGGATTTGTAAAAGATTTTATCTATTCATAAAAAATAAAATTACAAAGGCAACTATCCCTCCAGCTGGTGCAATTACCTCAATAGCTAATTTAGTTTTATCCTTGAAAAGATAACTTATTACATGAAATAAGAGAACACCGAGTAATCCGCCAATAGTATTTAAAATTATGTCATCAATATCTGTTGCTCCTACCGCAAAAATAAATTGTGCAATTTCAACAAGTAGACTCAACAAAGTAACTAAAATAGTATTAACAAGTATTAATTTATTTCGATTTACTAATGTCATATATATTCCCAAAGGAATAAAAATTATTATATTACCTAATATGTTACTTAATACAAAAGATTCATGTATTAAATCATCATTGAACAAGTAACTATCTATTGTACGAAAAGGAATTAAATTTACAGATTGAAAGGAACCAATACTTTTTTTATGAAATAAAAGAATAAATAGTATCATTAAATAAAAAAACATAACTCCATAAAGCAAAAAATTATGTAACACTTTTATCCATTTATTTTTTATATCGCTCATCATAATTCCCCTCCACAAATTCAAACTTATATGTAAATTATTAAATCATAATACCATATTTAATAAAATAAATAAATAAAATTTTACAATAATCTGTGTACACCTCTTATCAATGTGTATCTCCTACACTTCCTATAATTGTGAAGACTTTCTTTTGTGTAAAATAAAAGATTATGAAATATGGCATATAGATGCAAAATCCTCCATGATGAAGTGGACGGTACAACGAATTTCCATGCTGCGCATGGATTCTTCGTTGTTTTGACGTGAATATGATGCAAAAGCGTCGCAGACCCCTCGGAGAGCGAGCAGGGCAGTTGCAGTTTAACTGCCCTAGTGAGTTAATACAGATAATCTGAAATATAAGAGATGTAAACCCTTTTCTGAAAAAAATGAAAAAAGTGCTTCTTTTTAAATTCGTCTGTCATTTTTATTAATGTACCAGATTAACGAATTTTAAAGGAGGAAATTCTTATGGCAAATGTTTGCATTGTAAGACATCAAGGCTACATAAAATCAAAGATGCGATTTCCGTATCAACATAATTTCAGGACACTGAAAAACTACGGAAACAAGAACATTGATGCATCACTTACTCATCTTAATACCAGCATAGCAAATAACCTGAAAGAGGGAGAAACCTATCTCACAGCGTTCAATCGTCTGTATCAAAACGGAGCATTTAAAGGGCAGCTAAAAGTACAAGGAGCAGAAGAAAAGCAAACAAAGTTCTTAGATGAATTTCTGGTTTATCCACCAAGTGAGAAAATATCAGAAATGAGTCTTGAGGAACAAGATGTATTCTTCAAAAAGGAATTGCAGGCAATTCAGAATTACTTCGCTGATATGATTATTTTATCTGCTACTGTTCATCGTGATGAAGCTTTTCATCCTAATGATGAAGAGTTAAAAGCTCTCTTTCCCGAAGGAAAAATAACTCCGCACATGCATTTAATTGCAATACCAATAGTTCATGATAAAAAGAAAGATTGTAAGAAAATTTCCATAACAGAACTATGGAAAGGACAATTCAGTTATCGCAAATTCCAAGATTATATGTATAATACGGTTGGTAAAGAATATGGGTTTGACCGGGGAGAGAAACATGATTTTTGTGAAGCCGAGAAGCATTTGGAAGTCCAAGCCTTTAAATTAAAGGAAGCGGAGAAATCTTTAAATAAGCTCGAAGCAGAAATCAAAATAAAAGAGCAAAGTCTAGCGGAACAGGCTAAGGACTTGGAACCTGAAGAACACATATCTATCTTTAATACTAAAAAGGTGATGGAAAAGCAAAAAGCCATCAACTATGCATTGAAAATGGAAAAGGATAAGAATGCTCTTCTTCTTAAAGAAAAAGAAAGCCTAAATCAAACGATTAAAAAAAAGAATGAAGTAATTCTTGCCCAAAACCTTGAAATTCAAAATCAACAGGAAAAACTCTCTGAAGTAGAGAACAAGTTATCCAAGGAGAAAGATATGACCAATGATATTCTGAATATTAAGGTATCGGATGAACTCCTGCGTCAGGTTTATCTTAATGAAGCCAAGCAGAAAATCAAATTATATGACATACTGGTACGAATCATCAAAGACTTCTTACCAGAATTGATAAAGGTATCTCCTAAATTCATACGTGAATTATTGGACTACAAGATTCTTCACAAAGAAGATATACAAAAAGAACATGAAAACAATTGCCATAAGAGCAGATAAGCAACTATTAACATGATAAGGCAGAATTAATAATCAGACTCTCTGAAACAAAGAAAAACTATAACAAACAGAAGCCTTTATTCGAAAGAAGGGTTTCGCTATGTTAAATTTAGATAAAATGTTGAAAGAAGCAATTAGTCGTGATATCCTAACTGTATCAGAAGTGGATGATATGTTAAAGATGACACGTAAAAAATTAGTAGAACAAAAGCATCCATATGCAATTAATAGCCGTACGAATGGCAGAGTAATTACAACAGTAAGGGAGGATGGCAAGCTTAAGCAGATACCCGCAATAACTATGGAAGACATGTTTGATAAACTGTATCTTTTTTACTATGAGAACAAGAAGAAATTGACCTTAAATGACTTATTCCCAGAATGGAAAGCAGAACGTCTAAAGGACAAAAGTCTTAATATTAAAACTGTCAAACGTGATACTGAGCATTGGAACAAGTATTACAAAGAGCATTCTATCGTATATGTGCCGATTTCGAAACTGACCACCAAGATAATGAATGATTTTTTTAATTCTACTATTACCAAATTTAATCTTTCTAACAGAGAATACAACAACATGAAAAGCATAATGATTGCACTAATGCGGATTGCTATCGATGAAGAGATTATTGTGGAAAATCCAATGAACGGAATCTATATCAAGTCAAAATTCCGGGCAATCAGAAAGAAAAGTGACGGTTCTAAGTTATATCTGAATGATGAGTTTGATACTTTAGATACCCATCTTGAGAATGAAAGCACAATTGAAGCATTATGTATCTGATTAATGTTTCAACTAGGTGTTCGCATTGGAGAGGGTGTTGCACTTAAATTCTCTGATATTGAGTATGGAGAGATAGCTATTCAGAGGATGGAGGAAAAGGTACTTGTCTTTGACGGAGAGAATTTTAAAAGTGACGGAGTCCACATAGTGGAACATCTGAAAAAGGAAAACGACTCAGAATATCGTTATATTTCTCTTACTGATGTAGCAAATGAAGTCATAAGAAAAGCAAAAGAGCTTAATCCTAATGGTGAATTTATCTTTGAAAGAAATGGTGAGCGATTAACTGCAAGAGCGGTAACCTATTGGCTTAGTAAATATTGCAGAGATGCAGGAATTACATACAAGAGTCCTCATTGCACAAGAAGGACTACTGCAAGTCGCTTGAGTACGAAAGGAATGCCTCTTGATAAGATTCGGGATATGCTTGGACAAGTTGATGAGAAAACAACCCTTGGCTACATTTACAATCCCAATACAGAACAAGAGAACCTTAATATCATGAATGAAGCTCTGAAAAAGAGTGATAGAAAGAACATAAAATAGTAGTGCACATACGGTGCACATATCGTTGCAACAAAAAATCCCTTGAAAATCAAGGGATTTCGTAAGCGCGAGACGGGATTCGAATTCTATCCCCTCGTAAAAATACTGATAGAAAGGGACTTTCCAGCACATCCATTTTTAACGTACTCAAGAGGGTACTCAAAAAATATTTGCTTTTCATTCAGCCCATTGCATTTGCTCATGGGGAATACCCATCTTCTTGCATTCTTCGCACACATCTTGCTTTTCTATACTATTCCCTATAGTGTATTTTAGAATTTTATTACGGAAGACAATAAACTTAATATTCCCCGCTTTAAAATCAACAAACCAATTTCCGCCTTTTGCCTCATCTGATATAATTGCTTTTGATAGCAAACTTGGAAAATCTCTATTTGTCGAAGTAAAAAAAATAACAGTCCAGTATTTGGGATTGCCTTGAGTCTTCCATATTTCAACTTTGTTGATTGTAAGGTAATCAAGTACCAAATCATTTTCTATACTTTCTTTAATAAGGACGCCTTCATATAAGCCTGCACTGCCATTGAGAATAGTACTGTTTCCACATGTATGAATTTCTTGTGCGTCATCAATTGTCAAATCATCTTTTAACAAAACATCTATAGAGACCTGAAAAATTTTACTCAGTATCAATAACTTGTCAATATATGGTAATGCTATATCCACTTCCCATTTAGATATACATTGTCTACTAACATTACAAATTTCCGCCAAATATTCTTGTGAATATCCATATTTCTTTCTTAATATTTGAATTTTTTCGGATAGTTTCATTCTTATACCAACCTTTTGTTTTAATAGCAAAGCTCTGTTAGATAATTATATTGGTATTAACTCATTTGAAGGAGGATGACATCCTACTTCTTGTTTATTAGTACATCTTTAAAAATCAAACATGTAAAGGTATAGTCTCTAAAAAATATCTATCAACATTAGCTACCTTAACACCATACTCAATCATTTCATTCCAAGTATCATCTCTCAGTGATGATATAGAAAAGAATTTACCTGGTAGCACAACATATAATTGATTATCGCTAAAAGCATGAACATACCATGTAAGTTTTACCTCATCCTTCAGTATGTTTAATAGTTCCTCAATATTTTCATCTGGTACATGGTACTCATTTATATGCCATGTTGCATATTCGTCCTCTGATACATTTTCAATTCTTTGTGAAAAGAAATAAGGTTTTACTAAATTTAATGTTTTTTTACTTTTTAAACTTTCCTCAATTATTCCTAATCTAAACATCATATACCTCCTATTATACTAAACTAATATTGCTGGTCTATCCCTAAACTGCCTTTGATATATCATAAAAACCCCCACTTCCTAAGTCCTATTATAGCTCAACGAGAACATACGTTCAATACAAATAATATTATCTGACAGAGCTTTTTCATTAAGTACCTCATAGAAATAATAGAATATTGTATATATCATTATAATAAGTCCATCAATTAACATCTACCAACTTATAAGTTCATTTTAGCAACCTGCAAGTGCACAAATTATATATTTTATTAAGCGCTAATTCTTTTGTTTCTTCCAGCCAATCCCAATTACGGTTACACATCACATTTATGTATGGGTAAACGGTTATTGGATTTTTTATGCCATTTTTTCAAATATCGAACAAGTGATTCAATCATATTCTTAGCATCAAAGACGAAAGGAGAAACAAACAAATTGAGTTTTGTTAATTTATATTAACAAAACAAAATGAGTTGAAGGATGAAAAAACATCCTTGTACTTAATTATCATCTCAAAGGAGATTTCACCATGCGACTCCGCCAAAGAAGCATGGTAGGGAATGAAAGAACCCTTTATTACTTTTCTTTCTGGAACACAAAGTGTTTCGTGGCAAAAACAATCGTCCATAAGATTGTATAAATAAGAGTGGGTTGTGCTTAGCTTTAACAGATACCCATTGATTATGTTTTTATTCACGAAATAAGTGAGAAAGGAATTATTATGTCACACAAGAATAAAAAATCTCTAGTTGACCAAGTGAAACAAGCTTTGGACAGTAAGCTTGCAATTGGTCGTTCCAAACACCAGGATAAGCTTTCTGAAAATGAGAGAAAAGAAATTACATCGAATTATATCTATAGCTGGGAAACCTACCATAGTTATTTAAAACATGGTTGCTATTTTGTTCTCTGGTGCAAAGAAAAATATCGGTGTAAAACCTTAGAACAATGCAGAAGCCATGTTGATGAATGGCTGGAAAGCCGTAAAGCTCTCTCTGCAAGTACGCAGAAATTATGAAGCAAGCTCCCTCGCCAAGATCTTCGGATGTTCTACCGCTGAATTTATAAAAACAGATGAGAGATTAAGAGTGAATATCAAAAGAAGTCGTGGGACCAAGAAACGGGATTCACATTTCTCAGAAACAAAGAATAAGGAACTTGTTGAATTCTGCTGTGCCACGGGATTAAGACGTGCAGAACTTTCTGCTTTGATGGGAAACTGTCTGAAAGAAGAAGATGGGAAGTATTATATTATCGTCCGCTCTGGTTCTAAGGGTGGGAAATATCGTGAAGTTCCTGTGATTGAGAATAATGACTTGGTTATCCGTAAAATGAATGAGGCAGGGGATAAAAAGGTCTGGAATAAGATACATAATGCAGCGGATATTCATTCCTACAGGGGTGATTATGCAACAGCTATCTATCTTGCGAATGCAAGACCGCTTGACCAGATACCGAAATGTGACCGTTATTATTGCCGGAAGGATAAGAAGGGCGTCTGGTATGACAAAGAAGCGATGAAAATCACTTCAAAAGCACTTGGACATAACAAGAATCAGCGTCATTGCTGAACATTACCTGAATAATGCTTTGTTTTCAAAATAATCTTGCATATTTAAATTGAGGCATAGAAACAAAAATAGCAAACAAAATTTTAAAAATGATAACAAACAAAAATGCCATCTTATTCTGAAGTGAGGCATTTTATGAAACAAATCAATCTTGAAGAGAAAAACCTTTTGAAAGAATACTTTACCTGCGGTACAATGAAGTCGGATGAGCTGGAAAGTATAGTGAAAGAAATGAAGAAAGAAAAAGTATTACAGAAGCATCCATATCAGATAACACCACCAATTAAAGATGGTGGACGCTGGATGACCTATATCCAAGATACAGAGGTGAATAAGAGGGTTAAAATAACTTCTTACACCGAAGATGGGATATATCAGAAACTATACAATATTTATTTTCCAGTAAAGAAAGAAACCTTGGAAATTCTGTATCCGCTATGGGTAGAGAAGCGTAAGGGAATGAATTTGAGTAGCAGGACGATTCAAAGAAACCGCAATCATTGGGAAAAGTATTATGAAAAAGCTAAAATTATTAGAAAATCCATTGACAGAATCACTGTTGATGACATCGAGGGTTTCTTTCATGGCTGCATCAGTGAATATGATTTGACCAAGAAAGAACTGGACAATATGAAGCTGATTTTCAAAGACCTGATGAAATATGCCAAGAAAAAAGGATTAATCTTGTCAAATCCATATGATGACGTCGAAATCAAGTTGAATGGCTGCAAGCCGCCGAATAATCCGAAGGACGAAAGTCGGGTGTATCTCCCAGAGGAAAAGGAAAAACTATTTCGACAACTGAACAAGCGATTAATGCAGATGCCATATGAGACGGATGCCTATGTGGTATTTCTTCTGTTCAAGCTTGGTCTTAGGATAGGTGAGGCGGTTGCTCTTAAATGGTCGGATATTGATTGGGAAGCCAGAGAAATACATATTCATCGGATGGAAAGTCGTGTTGAAGATGAAAACGGGAAACTCAAAGTAGCTATCTGTGAGTATACGAAGAAGAAAAGCCCTGCTGGTGACCGGTATCTCCCTTTAAGTGATTATGAAATTAATCTGTTTCAGACGGTTAAGCGTATCAATGAGGAAGCAGGGTATTCGGATGGTGATTTTATCTTCTGTGATAAAGAAGGTAGAACCAAGATTCGTGAGGTCGATAACTGTATCCGTGCTCAGTGCAGACGTGCAGGAATTGAAGTCAAATCTACTCATGATATTCGCAGAACGGTAGCATCTGAAATGAGAAGAAAAAAAGTGGAAATTGAAGACATTCAATGGTCTCTTGGTCACAATGATGAAGCTACCACTCGTACCTACATACTGAATAACCAAGGAAAGCAGAAGACATCAAGACAGATTGTGAATGCTCTTTCGGGTATGAACGGAAGCGACGTACTCATGCGTACTCAAAACTCCAGAAATGAAAAATCGCCAGAAGCCTTTTAAATAAAGAACTTCTGACGAATTAAGTTAAGCGCGAGACGGGATCCGAACCCGCGACTCCTCGCAGCGGCATTGCTCTGCAAAGCCGCCGGAGAATGCTGGCGCATTCTCCTTAAGTCTATTCTCGTATGAGTTCAATTCTTGTCTGGTATTTGAATAAAAAAAAGGACTCTTCTAACGAAGAATCCTTTTTTATTAAGCGCGAGACGGGATTCGAACCCGCGACCCTCGCCTTGGCAAGGCGATACTCCACCACTGAGCCACTCGCGCATATCATGTGTTTTTATTTTTTTGTGTTTCTCTCAAGCACATGACATAGTATAATATAATTTGAATGGTTTGTCAATACTTTTTTAATTATTTATTTAATATATTTTTTTCATGAAATTAACACACTTTGATACTAATAACATAATCATTTTTCTTAAAAGCAATGCTGCTGATATTATCCAGATGAATCACCTTAACATCTACCCACAGTTCTTCTGCTGTTACCAGGAGATGTGCAAGACATATACCGATATCAATTAATTTGATTTCGTTTAAAACACCGTTTAAAAACATATTCTTTTTACAGAAGATATGAATTCGGTTATCATAAACCACTAATCTCCAAGGCTGGCTGTTCATACTGGATGGAGACAGACGTGCTGCCTGAATCATAGTTTTAATATTCCGGTTTACTTCGCTTTTAAAAATCGCGATATCATCCATCGGTAGACGTTTTGCTTTATCGGAGGAACGGTATACCTCATTCTCTGCTTTACCGAAAGCCAAAGTAATGACATATTCCAGTTTAGAACCATCCTGTTTCACTTTCTTGGGTTTTAGCATACCCAAATAACAGGAGCCGATCCCTTTCGCAGTCAAATACAACGAAATCTGCTGGAGCAGATACCCTGCATTCATCTGGTAACCGGATACATTTTCAGAATATAGAGTTAGATAATGAGGTGCTCTGTATGTTAATGCACCACTAAAATTCTTTTTCATATCCGAATGATTCATTATTTTATATTCAACAATAATACCCTCAAATAACTTAAGTGTATTATCTGCGAAATCCATAATATTATCAAGTGTCGATTGTTCCAAAGGTTCTGTCTTGTATTTTCTTACTGTTTTTCTAACAAATATTGCTTCATATAAATTCATAGATGACTCCAATTCCACGCTTAAATAAATATCTTTTAACTACATTTGTTTTGGATCAGGCATGCTTTTCCAAAGCAATCTTCTTGTAATAAAGAGGTGATATACCATAGTATTTCTTGAATAACTTGCTGAAATGGTAAACATCTTCATATCCCACACTATTGGCTATGCTCTTGATACTGCCGCCCTCTGAAGTAAGCAATATATCTCTTGCTTTTTCCAACCGGATTTTTATTAAGTAATTAATCGGTGATTCACCGGTTTCCTCTTTAAAAATCTTAGAGATATACACTGGACTCAGATACATATTATGTGCAATTTGATCTAAAGATATCTTGTTTTCATAATTTTCATTTAAATAATTTATTATCTTTTTTACAGCATAACTTTTATTATAGGACTCAAAATTACAGCCTTTCTGATTATTATCCTGGGCTTCCGTTATATCACGAATCATTAATAATAAGATCTGTATTAAATGCGCTTTTAACATAAAATATTTGCCCACCTGGCAGGATTCATTTTCAGCCAGCATTTCAAAACAGTGCCTTGAAATATCCTGCTTTATTTCAGAAGTGGTATGAAGGATATATCCTCCATCTCTTAAAATAATAGAATTAGGAGGCATATTTTTAAAATGAAAATCTGTAAAACCTGCAAAAAATTCTACGGTAGGTTCTTTGGGATTAACCAGTATATTTTGATGTTTTATTCCCGGATTGCATATAATGATATCCCCGGCTTCCACATCATACACGTTCCCCTCTACTAAATACTTCCCCTTGCCTGATAATATATAAGTTAATTCAGTAAAATCATGATCATGATAGACAGATTCCGTTATCATCTTCTGCTTACTGGCAAAAAATATGGTTGGATTTAAGTCATTATAGGTTATATCAAATTGATGCTGGCACATACGATACCCTCCTCATCTTTGCTAGCAAGAATTATACCTACGACAATTAGTCTGTGACCTGCTGACAGGTTTGGTATTCGTTGCTTTAGAACTATAATTTATTATAACACCTTTTTACCAATTGAAAAACACATTTTTTGTACTATTTTATCTTTTTTTATTTCGGACTTATCTTAAATAAAATAAATTATATACTATAAAACACTGTTAAATATTTAACGAAAATTTTCCCTATTATAACATTTGACATGTTTTAAATAACAAAGTACATTTTAAAAATATTTTATAATAATATAATGGAACAGAATCGTAATGACACAGAAGAAAAAAGGGGAGGACATTTTATTTATGACTGCTATACAATGGTTTTTTTCATTTTTGAAAAAATACCGGCTCAATTTAATTATTGCACTCATTCTGGTTACCATCGCATCCGGTCTTACTATTATTAACCCATATATTTCCGGTATTATAGTGGATGATGTAATCAAGGGGGGACACAAGGAGTTACTGTTACACTTAGTATTACTCCTGATTATTACCACACTGGTAAGGTCCATTATTCGATATACATATTTATATATGTTTGAGACTACTTCCCAGAAAATGCTCTATACTATGCGTGATTATGTATATCGACGTTTTCTGGAAGAAGATTTTACCTTTTATAACAAAAACCGTACCGGTGATCTGATGTCCAGACAGACAGGTGATATGGATGCAATCCGCCACTTTGTGGCTTTTGTAATCTATTCCATCTATGAAAATGCATTACTGTTATGCTTTGCACTGATAATGATTTTTACGGTTGATTACCGCTTAGCTTTGTGTATGATCGCGGTAATGCCGATTACCGTGTTCATTACTTCAAAGCAATTAAAAGCGATTAAACCGGCTTTCCATAACATTCGTAAGCACTTTTCAAGTTTAAACACCGCTGTTCAGGAAAATGTCAGCGGTAACCGGGTCGTAAAAGCTTTCGCAAAAGAAGATTTTGAGATAGAAAAATTTAATAAAGAAAATGACGGATACCGTGATGCAGAATTAAATGCTGCTGCAATCTGGCGCAAATATGTTCCTGTGTTTGAATTTCTATCCAGCTCCCTGACTTTCATTCTTTACTTAGCAGGCGGTATTATGGTGGTAAAAGGCTCCATTACCCTTGGTAAACTGGTTACGGTAAGCGGATACTTATGGATGTTAAATAATCCTTTAAGAATGGCAGGCTGGCTGGCCAATGATTATCAAAGATTTGTAACCTCAGTTGAGAAAATATACACTACCATTAAGGAAGAACCCGTTATTAAGACTCCAGGAAATGCAATCGGAAGTAAGCGTTTAAAAGGAGAAATAGAATTTAAGCATGTAAATTACCGTGCTGAAGATGACGTAATCTTAACGGACATTAATTTTAAAATACAACCCGGTCAGACAGTAGGTATCATCGGAGCGACCGGTTCCGGTAAATCCACACTGATGAATCTATTATGCAGATTCTATGATGTAACGAACGGTCAAATAACAATTGATGGAATTAACATAAAAGATATGGATTTATATCGTTTGCGAAGTAATATCGGTATGGCTATGCAGGATGTATTTTTATTTTCAGATACCATCGAGGGTAATATTGCTTACGGGAATCCTAACTGCACCATTGAGGAAGTAAAAGAAGCTGCCAGAATTGCGGATGCGGATGCATTTATACAAAATATGCCCGACGGATATGACACCATAGTCGGCGAACGCGGTATGGGACTATCCGGCGGACAAAAGCAAAGAATCTCCCTTGCAAGAGCCCTGCTTAAGAATCCATCCATAGTAATACTGGATGATACGACATCGGCTGTAGATATGGAGACAGAAGCTCATATTCAGAATGAATTAGGCGCTCTATCCAACCGCACCGTATTTATTATTGCTCATCGTATTTCTTCCATTAAAGATGCGGATGTCATTCTGGTACTTAATAACGGCAAAATCGTAGAATCCGGTAATCATGACAGCCTCCTTGCAAAGAAAGGATATTATCATACCGTATTTAACCATCAATACGGAGAATTTGATAAATACTTAAAGACAAAGCAAAAAGGAGGAAAATACAATGGCTAGAAATAAATATGATATTGATGAAACTCTCCAGTCCGAATTCAGCTTTGAACAGTTAAAACGGCTTTATGCCTACATTAAACCTCATAGAAAAGATATGACCTTTACGATTATCCTGATGATAATATCCAGTGCTTTAAGTATGTTTACCCCAAGAATATTAATGACCATCATGGATGATTACATACCAAATAAAAATATAAGAGGAATTGTAGCAATCAGTTTACTCCTGCTGCTGTTCAACTTAATTATAGTAGTATTTCTACGTATGAAGATCCATATAACTACCAGATTAGGACAGAATATCATTCATCAGATCCGAAGTGATATTTTTAATCATTTGCAGGAACTGCCCTTTTCCTATTATGATGACAGGCCCCACGGTAAAATACAGGTACGTGTTGTAAACTACGTTAACAGCTTAAGTGATCTGCTTTCCAACGGTATCGTAAATACAATAACAGACTTATTCAGCCTTTTCTTTATCGTTGCATTTATGCTGTCCATTAATGTCCGACTCTCCTTAATCTGTTTATTGGGACTGCCGGTACTTATGGCATTGATCTTTATCATCAAGAAGAAGCAAAGAGTTGCCTGGCAGATTTCCAGTAATAAGTCCTCCAACTTAAATGCTTACATAGCTGAAAGCATTAACGGAATCCGTGTTACCCAAAGTTTTGTTAGGGAACAGGAAAATATTAAAATATTTAACAGCTTAAGCGGTAACTACAGTAAAGCCTGGATGAATGCGGTCCGTTTAAATTTCCTTTTATGGCCGGCTATTGATAATATATCTATGTTAACAACTGCCGCTATATACATTCTGGGTGTTTCCTGGATTGATAATCAGATACCCGGGATAACCATTGGTGTATTAATTGCATTTACCGGTTATATAGGAAGGTTCTGGGCACCGATTAATACGCTTGCAAGCTTTTATAATTCCTTATTAACTGCTATTTCTTATCTTGAGCGAATCATGGAAACCATCGATGAGCCTGTACTGGTTAAAGATATGGAGGGAGCTGTGGAAATGCCTCCGATTAAAGGTACGGTAGAATTTAAAGATGTGTGTTTTAGTTATGAAGACGGCATCCGTATCTTAAATAAAGTCAGTTTTATAACAAATCAGGGTGAATCCTTTGCAATCGTTGGTCCCACCGGTGCCGGTAAATCAACTATTATCAATCTGATCAGCCGTTTTTACAACTTAGATTCCGGCGAGATCTTAATTGATGGAATCGACATCAGTAAGGTAACCATCAAATCTCTGCGTAAACAGATGGGTGTCATGCTCCAGGACAGTTTTATTTTCTCCGGTACGATTATGGATAATATTCGTTATGGTAATATGGAAGCTACGGATGAACAGGTAATGGCTGCTGCCAGAACCGTATGTGCTCACGATTTTATCATGAGTCTGGATAATGGTTATTACACCGAAGTAAATGAACGGGGAAGCCGTTTATCGGCAGGACAAAGACAGTTAATTTCATTTGCAAGAGCTTTACTGGCGGACCCTAAAATCCTGATCCTGGATGAAGCCACCTCCAGTATCGACACGGAAACGGAAATCCTGTTACAGGAAGGTTTAAGCAAACTGTTAGTGGGAAGAACTTCTTTTATTATAGCCCATAGACTTTCCACCATTAAAAATTCTTCCTGTATTCTTTATGTGGACGGCGGAAGCATTCAGGAAATGGGTAACCACGAAGAATTGATGAAGCTAAAAGGTTACTATTATGATTTATTTGTCTCCCAATATGAGTTTTTAAATGAGAGTAATTAATAATTAATTCAGTAAGTTTACATTTTCTAACGATATATTTTCACCACCTAAAATAAAGCATACTAAGAAGAGTATTACTCCTCCTGGTATGCTTTACTTAAAGAAAATCAAGAAATCTATGATAAATAATGACTTTTGTTATTCTTTCGAACCTTGTATCTGAGGATTTTAGTACGTTTCTATCGCAAAAATATTCATACTGTTATTTACAAACTCCGAATCTTTTAATTTATCCTGGACCAGTACACTCCAATTCTTTTCCGTCAGTAACTCTGATAACTTCACGGTATATAACTCTTCAATCATATCCCTTGTTACACTGTAGTTAATATCGGTAAAGTTATAATTTATCTTCTTTAAGTTATCAATCAGGGCAAATGCAGCTGTAGAGTTATAGATTAAGTCTTTAAAAACTTCATCCTGATAAACTTGATTCTGCTTACCGTTACTATCATTCGTTTCATCCTCCTGCATTTCTACACTTTTTTCACCTACCTGAAGAAATGTATCTTTATAATAAATCACTAAGGTCAGTTCATCAGATAACAGTTGGAACGTCCGGTCAACGGTCATGGGCAGATTATTATATAAATTAATGATATTCGAAGCATCTCCCATATAAGGACTTTTATAAGGCAGGATACTGTTTAAATTATGGGTAACGGCATTATATTGTGCTTTATTATATTCCATCTCTTTTCTTACACTATCTGGAATAATAATAAACCTCACAACGATATATAAAATAGCACCCATGATAAGCAACACATTAATAATCCGGTTTCTAATCTTCATACTGATCACCCGTTCCATTCTTAAGTAAGACTTTATAGATATGGCTTATGGCAATTGGGATTAAAATTGTGATAAAAGGGATATAATACTGGATCGCCAGCTTTGCAAACTGGTAAGGCCCGGCTATTTTTATCGGTCTGAAAAACCATATATTGCTGGCAAAATTTATTCCGGTAATCAAGAATATATTCACCAGGATAAACACTCCCCATAACAACCAGATTGCTTTTTTCCATTTTAGATAACTTTCAACTGGCAAAGCACTAACAATATCGTTGTTCTTTGCTTGTTTATTCTGAATTGCATAATAAATGCAGGTAATGATAACAGCTAAAAATAACAATGTATTAAGAAGTGAGAATCTATGAAAAATCATCACCGGTGTACTTAAGATCCAGGCGATGATAAGATACATTAAAATTATTTGCAGCCTTTCTAATCTAAATCTGCCGGCATAAAATAATTTGCTCTCTTCTACCAATCCGTCAATACTGGTAATACTGCTCTTAACTTTTAGCAGCGCTTCTTTTTCACTCATTCCCTGATTCATATAATCCAGCCATTTTGCTTCCAGATTACTAAATATCTCTTCTTTTAAATCAGCGGTTTTACTACTGTTTTTATGTTTTTTAAATAAATGATCCACGTAAGTTTTCAGCTCTTTTACATTATAATTCTGTGCCTCATTAGTATGTTTCATCTTATTAAGGTCATACATGGTCCTGCCCCCTTTGAATCAATCTGTTAATTACTTTCACAGCGGTATTCCAGGCAGTTAACGCATTCTCATAAAAAGATATGCCGCTGTTTGTTATTTTATAATATTTACGTCTGCCCCCCTGCGTTTCATCTCCCCAATAACTGCTGATATAATTCAGTTTCTCAAGCCGTTTCAGACTGGTATAAAGGGAGGGTTCTTTTAATTCATATTCACCGTCGCTGTTTTTAAATATTGCCTTTATGATTTCATACCCATAATTATCACCATCTAATAATACTCTTAATATGATTGTATCAATATGACCGCGAATTAAATCGCTGCTGATAAAGTCTCCCATCTGTTCACCTCCGAATTACATCTTATCAAATATTACTATGTGTGTCAATGTACTATTTCACAAATATTTAATAACGTCTTTATTTATCATATTTTATAATGCACAAATGCTAATTAAGTCAGGCTAATATTATTGTATAACAAATAAGAAAAAGCTGTGTAATATAAAATGATAAATATCTTCTGAAATATTAATAAAAAATCCTCCCTGATAAATAAATAAAAAACCTTAATGTAATGTATATAAAATACCTTTTCTGTAAATAATAAATACTTTTCTGTAATATAATTAAATATCTTTTCTGTAATATAATTAAATACCTTTACTGTAATCTAAATAAAAAAATCTTGACAATAATAATAAATGTATTTAGAATAAAATATTATATAGTGTAATTTAGTATATTTATAAAATGTACTTAAAACACTTGGAGATTGAGTCCTCAATTTCCCGAAAGGAGTTGTGTTTATTATGACTTTAGCTTATATGGTGGTTTATTCTTAAACTGAATATGAGCGGAGCATAACAGGAGAATCAGAGTTACGACGTATATTCTAACTTTATTTTCTTTTAACAAAATAAATTAATTTGTTGATTGGATTTCCTTATTCAATTTTCTCATTTATTGGGTTTGCAGCCCTTTATTTTGTTTGCTCTGCACTTAACCTTTCGTGGAATGTATTTTAAATATGAATTCTTTTGTATAGTAGTATATTGACTTTATACTATCTTTTAGATTCATCATACTTTTTAATATAACAGACACGCGAGTTGACGTGTTTTTTTTGTGCTCATTTTTATGTATTAAGGACACCCGCCTTATATGGCTATCTGCATTTGCAAGCAAATTTCATTATTATTAAAAATAACTGACAGGAGGTATTAGGATGAGAGTACATTTAATTTTAGAAAGGTCTGACAACATGAACCTTTCCCTGTTATATCCAAGCAGGTTCGCATCTGCTCTTAAGATTATTAATATAGCAGTATCCTATCTGCTTTTTAAAGGATATGACATGGATGTAACCAGGAATAACAACTATATAAAATTTAAAAAATTAAAACTTGGAGGAATTATAAATGATCAATTTAACAGATTATGGATATAACGATATTTATGAAAGACAAATTACAGAAGAAGAAAAAGACGCCGGTTTGCAGCCTGCAAGAGTATTATCCGTGCAAAAAGAAACGTATCGGCTTATATCTTCTGCCGGAGAAAATAACGCCAAATTAAAAGGTTCCATCTTTTATCAGGATTCCAAATACCAGACCTATCCTGCTGTAGGGGACTTCGTTTTAATCAAATATAACCCAATGGGTGATGATATTATTTATAGGGTTTTAGAAAGACGCACCAGTTTTTCCAGGTTAAATCCAACTCTGAGAAATAATGTAACCGGCGCCAGTGAACAGATTGTAGCTGCTAATTTTGACTACGTCTTTATTATGGCATCCCTTAATTATGACTTTAACGTAAGGAGAATGGAACGGTATCTTACTACCGCCTGGCAAAGCGGAGGTACTCCGGTAATTCTGTTAACCAAAGCGGATCTGTGCGAAGATTACAGCGATATGGTTGCAGAAATAGAAGCTGTGGCCCCTGGTATGGAAATACATGTAATCAGTACCTATACCGGATTCGGTATGGACACCCTGAATAAATACCTGAAACCGGCTGCTACTCTTGTATTTCTTGGTTCTTCCGGAATCGGTAAGTCCTCTCTGGTAAACGCTCTGGCGGGTGAAGAACTGATGAAAGTAAATATGATCCGTGAGGATGACAGTAAGGGGCATCATACTACCACCTATCGTCAATTATTTAAATTGAATAACGGTGTTCTGATTATCGATACTCCTGGAATGCGTGAACTGGGTATATGGGCCGCAGATGAGGGAATAGGGGAAACCTTTGCTGATATTGAAGTTTTGACTTCCCTATGTAAATTTAGTGACTGCAGCCATAATAGAGAACCCGGTTGTGCAATAAAAGCAGCTTTGGAAGATGGTACTCTGACTCCGGAACGATATAAATCTTATATCAAGCTTAAAAAGGAATCACAGCACAGTGCAGATAAAGCTGCATATTTAAAAGCGAAAACCCAATTCTTTAAAAACGCTGCGAAAAACCATCGCTCATCCAGGAAATCTTAAACATACAAGAGGATAATTGTTTTGAATTAAGGGATGCTCCCTAAAATGTTCAATAATTCAGGCAATTACCGAACTATTTCATTTTTTGATTTTACCATACAGCTAATACGGTTCCTTACAGTGGTTTTTATATTCCTATTCCGCTATGAACATGTATTAGTTGTTGTATGGTATATCTGCCATTTCTATTCATATCACTGAAAGTAGGTGATCCAAAATATGGCATCGTGAACAATAAGCCGTTTATGAAACCTTTTCTAAATTGAATTACAGGCAAAATAATATATTATGCTTAACTGATATTAATTTTCCTTTTTATACAAAATTATTATCAACTGAATTACTAATAATGGATTTAATATAAAAATAATTCCATACACCAATTTGACAAATAGCGAAATGGTAATTTCCCCCATAAGGCCATAACCTATCGCTGTTGATAATGCACTAAATATGTATACTAAAATGCATAAAACTAACTTCCATGTCTTACCTTTCATCTCATATCCTCCTTATAACTTTTATCTTCTCGGCTTCTTGAGCCCTCGATTTATAAGTCTTTCAGACTTTAATCTTTCTGAACTGTAAGAATAATAAACGGATAAAATTTGCTCTGCGCAGATACTTAAGGCCAATATAATCATACAAAATACACCCCAGCCTAAAACACCTTTTATTCTAATTATACTACTTACTGCTTTATATCCACCCATAACAACAACCGCGGATATCATATAAGCAACTATAGTAAATAGTTCCAATTTCTCCGATGATTCTTCAATTAAGCAATTTACTATTATTAGTGATGTACCTGAGCATAAAGATATACTTATTCCCATTAAAACAACCTGTTCTACAACCGCTAACTTTCCACTTTCTATAAATAAATAAGGTAAAGAAAGGATGATACCCAGCAGACTTCCTATAATGGTTAGTAATACTAATAATATATACTTCGACATAATTACTGTATTTTTTTTTACTGGCAAAACAGTAACATACTTAGACCAACAAACACGATTATCAACTCTAAATGTAGTAGTAATAAGAGTACTTAATATCAAAACAGGAATAATCCCTATTATTACTTCTTTTTTGGTTACAAAACAAAAAACAAATAAGCATATCAAAATAGCACCATATGTTTTTAAAACTCCTCTTATATTATAAAAATCTTTTAAAAGTAACCCTTTCATCAATTATCCTCCTTAGCCAAAAGTAACATTATCTCATCAATTGTCGGTTCTTCATATACCAATCCTTTTTTTTCGCAATAATAACGTAAATCTGATTTTGCCAGAGTTACTACTCCATTTTCAGATTTTTTACTTGCTATAATACTATTCTTATCTAGTTCTTCAAACTCTATATTTTTGCATCGAATAATGATATTATTGTACATCAGGATATCTTTCTCTTCTGAAAAAACAATATTACCTTTATCTATAAACGTTATATAATCAGCTATTTTTTCCAAATCAGTTGTTATATGTGAAGAAAGTAATATGCTTCTCTTCTCATCCTGAACAAATTCCATAAATATCTTTAATACTTCATTTCGCATAATCGGATCCAAAGCACTTGTAATTTCATCTAAAATCAATAGTTGTGCTCCATGTGACAATGCTACAGCTAAATTCAATTTTATTTTATTTCCTCTGGAAAGTTCTTTAATTTTTTTATTATTTGGAATATCTAATCTTTTTAGGTAACTTTCATAGGTATCACTATTCCAATTTTTATATATTCCTTTGAAAACTTTGTTAATTTCCCATGAATTTAATTCATCGGGCAAACAATTTTCATCATAAACCACACCAATATTTTCTTTCTCCCTCAAATCCAGTTTATTGTGTTTCTTACCAAACAACTTAATATTACCTGAATTTAATTGCTGAATATTTAAAATAGATGATATAATGGTAGTTTTGCCTGCACCATTAACACCTATCAGCCCCATAATACTTCCCTCAATTAAGGAAAAACTTACATTTTTTAATTCAAAGGTTTTATATTTTTTTGTAACATTGTTGATTTCCAAAATATTTTCCATATCTCTACCTTTCAACTTTACATGCTATGCTCTTTTATAATTAAATCAGCATCTTTTAATCAAATAATATCTCTATTAATTTTATAACATCATCTTTTGAATATCCTCGCCGTTTTGCTTCCAAAACCAACTTTTCTGCATGTGATTCAAAAATTTGTATCTGTTCGTCTTCAATTTTATTGAAATATTCACACCTTACATAATTTCCTTTTCCTTTTACCGATTCAATAATCCTATCCTTTTGAAGGACATCATATGCTTTCTGGACGGTTAATATACTAACTCCTAAATCCTTTGCCAACCCTCGTACAGATGGTAATATTTCACCTTCTTTTAAATCTCCTTTTAATACTGCATCTTTAACTTGATTTCCAATCTGTTCATAAATTGGAACACTGCTTTTGAAGCTTATTAATATTTCCATTAATTACCTCCTTCAATATATAACAGTATATAACACCATATAACACATGTCAATATACTATTATTTAATACTACTTATAAATCCGGTAAAAAAATATAGAATAAATAAATACCCTTAAATTAGCGTATTTAACTATTGACAAAATGTAATCTGTTGATTACAATACAGAAGTAATCAACAGATTACATTTTGTCAAGGAGGTAATACATTGATACAGAATCGGATTAAGGTCTTAAGAGCAGAACGTGATTGGACACAAGCTGATTTAGCTGAAATGCTAAAAATTTCCCGCCAGGCGGTTATATCAATTGAGAAGTACAAGTATACTCCCTCATTGGAATTAGCTTTTAAAATTGCAGAAGTATTTAATGTTTCAATTAATGAAGTTTTTGAACACAGGGAGGGCAAAAACGTTGAATGAACAAACTATTATTTTATTTTTTCTTATTGTTTTTACTGGTATTACTCTTTCTCTTTATCTGTGGAAGGCTAAAAAAGAAGTTGAATACAAAAAAGACGAACGTTGGCAACTGATCCAGAATAAAGGGAATAATGCAGCGAATTTTTCAAACTATATTCTTATAGTCTTAATAGCGATTGGAGATATCGTATCGATATTTTCTGATATTCAAACTACCTTTACCTTTAATCGTGTTTTGATTTATGGTCTACTTTTCATCGGTTTTCACAATGCGATAGAATTTTTTTCATTATTATATTTTGATAAACGACTGTAACTTCTGGAAACCAATAGAATGTAAAAGATACCTCGCTCAAAGACAGAGTGTGTAGGATAAAGTAAGTTTTAGATATTTTGGAATCTTAATTAATTAATTAATAAATCCATGAATTACTGTAAAGGCTGGAATCCTTGCCTAAACTATGGTTCATGGATTATTGTTTGTCATTTATTACAAATACTATCAATAATTTCTTAGTTTTCAATTTTAATCTTATAATTTATTTTTTTCACTTCATTAATAAAATCTTCCTTATTCTGAATAAATACTTAGTCCTAATTTCGAAATAATAAGCATAATAGCCCCAGATTTTGAGTTTCTTACTTATTTCAAGAACTATCATTTAGATGATGTTTTCCATCCAGTGCTCAGATATTCATCTAGCTTATCGTCATCCAGATATGTCAACTCAGTTATATTTCCGTTAGTATCTCTTTTTGTTATCACACCTCCTACTCCTGCTTCACAATGATGTTCAGTCCCATAAAATGAGCCATCGGTTGCAGTGTTATCTACAAAGCATTTAATAGGATTGTTATTAAAATATAATTGATTTTCATTAGAGTTATAGCTTAAACCATACTCACAATATGGCTTAAGTGATTCTTCGACCTCTTTATAAATGCTTTCATTAATAAGTTTATGCATCTGTAATTCTTCTTCAGTTAGATTTTGTGAATAATTCATATCTGCAACATCTTGTGTTTTCTCCATTTTTTCATTGGCTGCATATGAATTAGAGTAAACCATACTCCCGTAATCCCTAAAGTTTGTTTTTACATATATACGAGTACCTTAGATTAAATTCGTTACAATTTTTCATTTATTTTTAAAAATTGTCTTCAGTTGCCTTAGGCAACGTTTGACCGTTCTTCCATAATAACTTTGCTTCTCCTGGTGTACCGTAATATACAGCATTATAGTTTTTAATGGACTGGTTAAATCCATAATTCATTATTTCATTCTCATCCTCTCTTAGTCTTTCCTTAATAAAGGTTCGATATATCGCAATATACAAATTACCATCTTCATCGATACTAGTTTTTATATTACCCCCACAATATCCGTCTAATGGTTCTAGCTTAAATGAAATCTGATTTTTTCCAATCATATATCCTGAAATTGAAACTTGGTCTTTGGGTACAATACTTCCTTGATAATCAAATAATGAATAGTAAATTCCAATAATGAAAGAAAATATTATAGCAGATGTAATTAATCCATTTATAAAAGCCTTAAATATAGATTTTTTATATTTGTTTATAAACCCTCCTAGAACTGTACTACTTTTTATATTTTCTTCTATTTCAGTGCAATTTATAGACGTTTCTGTCCGTAAATCTTTTAAAATTTGCGAACAATGAGCACACTCCCTGATATGATCTTCTATCATTTTACTACTTTCTTCTGAACAAACCTTATCAAAATATAAAGGTATTAAGTCTTCAATTATTTTACAAGATATCTTCATCATTATTTTCCTCCTTAAATTTATTTATTACAATCAACTTTGCTCTATGAAATGTAACTCTGGCCCAGCTTTCTGTTTTAGAAAATAATACGCCTATATCTTTATAAGATAATTCACTAAATACTCGAAGCGAAAATACTTCTTTATAAGGCTCTGATAAGCAATGCAATACTTTATGGAGCTCAAAAATACGTTCTTTTTGCAAATAAGTAACTTCAATCGACTCATCATAATTTTCTTGAATATCGTACATGTCAACCATTTTTGATTGCTTTTTTTTATATTTAAAGTATGTGTGCTTTGCAATTTGACATAACCAAACCTGTATTTTGCATTCACCTCTAAATTGTTCAAAATTTTGCATAGCTCTATAAAATGTATCTTGTGTTATTTCTTCAGCCATTTGTTCGTTATGACAAATGGATAACATAAACTTATATACATCTTTAAAATACATTTCATAAACTTCTTCAAATTTTAGATGAGCCATAATAAACCTCCTTTCACATATAAGAGTCCTATTTAGTTATTATGTTACATAATAACTAAACTTTTTAAGTATAACGGATTCATAAGAGAGCAGTTTCCTTGTAAACTCTAAAAACTAATGTAAAATATACTGATAGTTATTTAGGGCACTATTCTTCTGGTTTCTGTTCATACTTGTATTATAAAATGATATTAGGGCATGTCAAGAAAATCATTAAATAGTAATAAATGTGGCTATTCATTTAAACTCCATAACATTGGCTTATATACATATCATAAAATAAACCTTTCTCTTTCATCATTTCATCAAATGTACCATCTTCGGCAATATCCCTAGACATAGTTCTAGCCAAGGCTATTTTTTGCCACTGACCACCTGATATTTCTATACCCTATCTCATCCTAAATAACTGCCTAATTATTTATTGGATATTAAAAAACCAACTTTCTGATATATTTGAAAGTTGGTTTTTTATCTGGTTTCAAGAACATTAATCTATTCAGCTATGGCTTTATATCTATCATAAGCCTGGTTTTTTAACACTGCCATCTCTTCTACACCTAATTCATTAATTCTGCTTATAAAGGCATCAAACTCATCTATCGGTCTGGTACCAATAAAAAATTTAAGCAATTCTTCCTGAGCATACGTCTTAATAGAACTCATTTTAACATCATATATTTCTTTTTCTTCTTCCGTTAAAGTTAACTCGGGATTAATCGGGTAAAAATAATCCTTTTCTATATAGTCGAATAATTGCCTTTTTACATCTTCATTTGCACAGGAAGCCGCTTCATATTCAGGCATTTGTCTCATTCCAATCAATGCCTGGAGACCATTTCCCCGGATCCAATTAACCAAACCGCCCTCTGCATTTTTTACTGAATCCATATAATCAGGTTGGCCATCAACCATCTCGTAGCTTTCTCCCTCAATACCAAAGTTAAACAACAAAGCACCCTCATCGCTATATACATAATCAAACATCTTTATAATATCAACAGCGTTCACCGAAGAACTTGAAATTGCCCAACTTCCAATATTAACAATGGGAGCCTGCTGACTAAAAGTTTTTGGTGCCTGCCCCTCTTTAAGTACCGGAGGCGGAATAACCTGCCAATTTGTATTTGGATCGTTGGCTAATACCTCTGCATTCACATTTTGACCTGCGATATAACCCGTCCAGTAGCAGGTGGCCCCTGCTTTATTATTTAATATATGGTAATTGTTGGTATCCTCACGGGTTATAAATTCCGGATCAATGAGCCCTTCTTTATACCATTTTGCCATAGTTGCCAGAAATTCTTTGGTTTCAGGCTGAATAGGTGCAAATACTATTTTTCCATCCCTGATCATCCAAAAATCATTCCATTCATTCAGTTCAATACCCCAGGCATCAGCGAAATTCATGTAATAAGCCTCCCAGGCACGATCCAGAACCAGTGGAGTAACATCCCCAACTCCGTTGCCATTTAGATCATTCGTTTTAAAAGCTTTTAAAACATTATACCAGTCCTCTACCGTAACCGGTGCTTTTAGCCCTAATTTGTCCAACCAATCCTGACGGATGTTATAACCCATCGCTGTTCGAACAGCCGATAACATAGGAATCGCATATATCTTTCCGTCAGAAGCTACAGTCTCTGCCAATACATCTTTGTTATCTACCAAGTATTTTTTAATATTGGGAGCATACTGGTTAATTAAATCATCTAACGGCATAAATGCTCCTGACATTCCATAGGTATTAATATCACGTTTATCACCAGCCATGATATCCGGTAATTGCCCGGTGGATATGATTACATCAAATCGTTCCGCTGCTTGTGCACTGAACACGGATTCAATATCAAACTCCATATTACATTTTTCAGCTAAGGTTTTAAATGTCATGGTATCTTTTGTATAGATTTTATCAGGCAGACGGCTTGGTACATAAATTGATACTTTAACCGGTCTGTCCGATGTTTCTTTTCCCTCAGCGGGTGTTTGTTCAGTAACTGTTTCCTTGTTGTTTTCCACCTTACTTACACCGGTATCTTTGTCTTTAGCACATCCACCTAATAAACTGGCTGATAAAGTAAAAACCAATAAAACTCCTAATATTTTACGCATCTTAATATACATAATAACCTCCTCTTAACTTGCTTATTCTTTGATACCTCCAACCAGCGCACCACTTACAAAATACTTTTGAAAGAAAGGATATAGTACAATAATTGGAAGCGTTGTTATTATAATTGTGGCGAACTTAATTGTAACAGGTACACTCGCCTCACCCCGTGACAGCGCCGCTGCCATATCCTGGCCTAACTGACTGGAAATAATGATCCGCCGCAGCAGAACCTGAACCGGTACTCTTTTATCATCCGTCAGCAGAATACTTTCCCAAAAAAATGAATTCCATCGTGCTATAGCATAATACAGTCCTATTGCTGCCAATACCGGTTTTGATAAAGGTACAATAATTTTCTTAAGTATCTGCCAATCATTTGCACCCTCAAGTTTCGCCGATTCTTCCAGTGACATGGGAAGCCCCTGAAAATGAGTTCTCAAAATAATGATATACAAAGCATTAATCGCCGGATACAATAATATCCCCAACCTGGAATCCGTTAGTTTAAGTTCATGCATAACCAGAAAGAAAGGAATCATACCGCTCGTAAACCATAAAGTAAAAACAACAAACAGTCCCATTATACGTTTTGGTGCCCACCGCATTTTAGAGAGTGGATATGCAGCCAGTATAGTAAGCCCCAAACTTAATATTGTTCCGAATACTGTGTAGTATATCGTATTAAGATAAGCACTCCAAATGCCTTTGTATTGTACTACGACCTGATACGCTCTCAAGGTAAATTCTTTGGGCAGTAAAACCACCTCGTTTTTCATAACACTTGTTGATGAACTTATTGATGCAGACAGTAAATACAGAAACGGATATAATGTTACAATACACACAAAAATAACAATACCATAACATATCACCACAAATACGGTTTCACCAATATTTTTATTATGCTTCATAACAGACCTCTTTCCGATTCCTTACCATAAAGTTGTACCATCCAATTTTCTGGTTATCTTATTCGCAGTATATACCAATACAAATCCTACTACATTTTGAAAGATAGTTAATGCCTGTGTATAACCATACCGGTGATTTAAAATACCCTCCCTATAAACGTATGAATTAAAAACATCCGCTGTTTCATAAATCGCAGGATTATATATAAGTATGATGCGCTCATGTCCTACATTCAGAATGGATCCCAAACTGATTAACAGCATGATAACTATGGTTGGTACCAAACCCGGTAAGGTTATATAAAGCATTTTTTGAAACTTACCCGCACCATCAACCGTTGCCGCTTCATATTGTTCACTTGAAATACCTGCTAATGCTGCCATATAAACGATAGCGCTAAACCCTGTACCCTGCCATATTCCTGTACTTATAAATATAGTTCTGAAATATTTAGGAATCTGTAGAAATAAAATATTATCCATACCAAACTTATTCAAAACCATATTCACCAAACCGTCAGGAGACAGAAAATTAATTACCATGGACATTACCACAACCGATGATATAAAATAAGGTAAGTAACTGATTGTCTGGGTAACTTTTTTAAACCTCTTTCGTTGAATTTCATTAAAAGCAATGGCAAGTATAATAGGCAGCGGAAATCCAAAAATCAAACCATAAACATTCATCAGAAGTGTATTTTTTAACAATCTGAAAAAATACGGGTCTTTAAATACAGTTTCAAAATTCTGCCATCCGACCCAAGTACTATCTTTAATACCTTTAACAATGTCAAATTTCTGGAATGCTATAATCATCCACCCCATAGGCAAATAACAAAACACCATAAACCATATGAATACAGGCAGAAACATTAGATATAACCATTTGTTTGAATGCAGTTCCATCCTGCATTTCTTCAAAAACATTTTTTACCCCCATTCAACTTTTTTTGTAACGTTACACTTTAATATTAGCTGCCTGCTATTCCCATCACAATCATAAACATTCCATATTTTTATAATTTTTCCACATCTTTTAAAAAGGTACGAAAAAAACCGTTATATTCTTTCTACAATATGTAAAATATTCTACTTTTTATAGTAAGGCTATTTTATAGCATTTCTACGATACTGTACGGGTGTTATCGAATATTTTTCTTTAAATTTTTTTATGAAGTAATTAGTACTGCTAAAACCTACCTGCTTAATCAGCTGCTCCAGTGAAATATTAGATTCCGACAATAATTTCACGGCCTTTTTCAGCTTACAATCAGTTATAAATTGAGTAATATTTATCCCTTTTTCTTCCTTAAATATACGGCTGATATATTTAGGGCTCAAATAAACCTTCTCTGCAATATATTCCAGGGATAAATCCTCACATAAATGTTCCATAATAACCTTTTCAATCAATTCAACAACGGTTAAAGTTGGATTATTTTCTGTTTTGGATAACTCAGTAAATGTATTTTTAATCAATCGGATAAACCAAAAATAGAAATCTTCGCTGTTATACTGGTCATTAATCTCTTTAAATAGCTGTTCTTGCTCGCTTTTATTTTCTTTTCTGATATCTCTTAAGAAATAATTGTATAAAAATACATATTTAAGTATATAACCATTTAAATCCTCAATTGGTGCAGTAAGCATACTTGCTTCTTCTATAAAACACTTAAGTACCCTCTCTATCCGTTCCAAATCTCTCGTGACCAAAGCTTCACTGAATACTTCAAAATTAGGGTCGATCCCTTTACTGTGGTTGACAAGCTTATCCTCAATATCTTCCCAATCAACAAAATAGGTATGTGGCATAAAATAGATATAATCCAATATTTTTAATAATGTATTATAAGCCTTATTAGCGTCCATAAAATCAGAAAACTTACCACTTTGCAGGATAATCGGATCTACCGAGAAATTGATTTTCATATAATCGGTAAATTTTTTTCTTAGGATTTTTAATTGTTCTTTTCCCTCATCCTGGGTAGAAATAATAACGCAAATCTTGCCGTCAAATAAATCTGCTGATAAGCACCGTACAGTTCCACTGGCATAACCGTCAAAAAATTGTATCATGTTATAAGTAACTAAATTTCTTGTCAGTTCATCTGAGCGGTCATATATTTTGGGGTGAAGCCTAATCATAAGCAAATGATTATAATTCCAATTTTCCGTATATCCCAAAAATTGAAGCTTATCCTCAATATCGTTTTTATTTACATACTTTGAGGATAAAAGATTGATTATGAAATCATTTTTAATAATATTAATATTTTTTAATAAAGCTTCTTCCTTTATAATTGCCAAATCATATAATTCATCAATGGCCCTGTCAATGTAGTAATATTCACTTTCTTTTATTTTTTTATTAAGTTTTACTTTCTTTAATTTATCCATAATCAAATAGAAAGGTTTATATAAAGTTCTTGCAAAATAAAAAGACAGAATCAGCCCAATTACCATAACGATAATAGAAAAATATATACCCTTATTTTGTATTGATCTTGTTTCATTATAATAATCTTTTGCAGAATTCAGTTTTACGATTCTCCAGTCTTTTATTCCTATCGGCTGGACAGTGATGATGTAATCATCGATTTTACTGTCTTTCTGGTTCTCATTATTAGATAATGCTTTCAAGACAAACTCTTTATTGTTTTCCACTAAAGAGTTAAATGCGTTTTTCTCACCTTCCAACGTAATAATATCGCCATTAAGATTCATGATAGCAATTGAATCCAGGTCTCCTATTAAGAAGTCTTTTAAAAGATTTCTTATTATTTCCTGACGCACATTAATGATTACATATCCCTTAAATTTAGATTGCTCCTGAGTATATAGAGGATATCCGGCAGTAAAAGAAAATACGGGGATCTCTACACTATCCATTTTAATTATACGGCTTGACATCCAGCGTTTTTTATCCTGATATTTGGTTTCACATTCAAATATATCCAATGATTTTAAAAATGCTTCTGAATCTTTATTCGTATATCTGATACCACTCTGGGTCGATATCCATATATCATTAATTAATACATATAGTTCAATATTCTCAATATTAGGAACATTTTGAGCATCTATGACCTGTAAATATTTATCCAGTTCCGTTGCCCTGTAATAATCATTTTTCATGGGATAGTGCAAGAACTTCTGAATTCCTTTGTCTTTATTGCCTAAGCTGGTAATCTCCATTATCGTACGGTTTGGTTCTTCAAAAAGATATTCTTTAATCAGGTTCCCCAGGTGCTCCAGACGATATCTCTCCAAATTTTCTACCTTTTGATTATAATGAATGGAAAATTGTACGGTTAAAAACCCGCTTATTGATAGAACTACAATTACAACGATACCTGTAAAGGATATAATTAAACGATGAAATATGGTGTCAAACCGGTTCAGCCGGTTTAATAAATGTTTCATAGAGAACCTACTTTCTGTTATAATGAATAATAATTATTAAACGAAATAGATAGCGTAATTCAATGTTATCATTTTGTAGGAATGATTTCAAATGCAATATGTCAAATATACCCATTTCATACTCTGTTATATATCATTGGACCTTATACCTTATACAGCAGGACTTAATCTCTATTGCATAAAAGGGGGAAAGAGCTCCTTTCCAATATACCTCTTTCTCCCTTACAATTTGCAGTAACGTTTTTTGATTTCTGTAATCTCTAAATTATATAATATCTCAATCATTATACAGATATATTATTTTTACTCAATCACAAATTTTCCATATTCTTATAATTTTTCTCACTCGCTCGTATTCATTCAAAACACTAAATTGACCTATTGACGCTCGAATCATTAAATATCTTTAAACAGTAAAAATCGGCCAAAAGAGTTAACCTCTTTCCGGCCGATTTTCAAATAGTTTTGACAATGCATTACTTTTATATTAACTTAGGAGTTTATTCGTATATTCCCTGATTACTTTAACTGAATTCTTGAACTTAACTTTTTCAGCTTCAGTCAGATGTACTTCTACCACATCTTTTACTCCGCTTCGGTTTAAGATTACCGGTACTCCGCAGAATACATCATATTCACCGAATTCACCCTCTAGCAGGGTTGAAACAGGTATTATTTTGTTTTCATCATTTAAAATAGCCTTAATAATTCCCGCTGCTGTCGTTGCGATACCATAACAGGTAGTACCCTTTACTTCCAGGATATCAAATCCAACCCGTGTAATCCTTTTGACAATTTCTTCAAGATTAACTTTGTCAAATTCTTTGTTATCTTCCAGAATATCATAGATTCTCTTACCACCTACCGTAACATGGGACCAGGGACACATCTGACTGTCTCCATGCTCTCCCATGGTATAACCTTGAATACTTCTTGGATCTATATTGAATAACTCTCCAAGGAAATATTTCAGCCTTGCGGAATCCATTGCCGTACCTGTTCCGATCACCTGATTCTTTGGCAATCCGGATAATTTATAGACATAATGGGCGATTATATCGACCGGATTGGAAACCACAAGAAAATGTCCCCTAAAACCACTTTCCATAACCGGACCAACAATAGATTTAGCTATATTTGCTGATAATTCCAGCGTATCTAACCTTGTCTGACCCGGCTTAGGAGGCGCACCTGCAGTGATAACTACAATGTCCGCATCACCGCAGTCCTTATAATCTCCTTCGCTCACCTTAACATTCCGGTTCAAGTATTCTACGCAATGGCATAAATCCATTACTTCACCCCGGGCTTTATCTTTATTTATGTCAACCACCATCACCTCATCGCATACGCCCTGTGTTATCAAACTAAATGCTGTAGAAGAACCAACTAAACCCGCTCCGATAATTACTACTTTACTGCGATTAATAGTCATCATCCCCACCATACCTCTCTATATTATTATTTTATGATACTTCCGTACGATTTCTACCATTTTCTTTTGCGCGATACAAAAGTGTATCAGCACGATTTACAAAAGTCTTAGTTTCTTCAGAATGTAATTCCGTAAGCCCTATGCTGATTGTAACATTCAGGTTCTTTTTTGTAAATTTAAAATTTTGAATTCCTTTTCTTATATTTTCAGCTATTTGATATGCATCCTCTAATTTTATATCCGGCAGCACAACCATGAATTCTTCACCGCCGTATCGTCCAATAGAATCATAATCCCTGACATTTAATTGAATTAATTTGGATACTACATTTAAAACCCTGTCACCGATTTGATGTCCAAAAGTATCATTTACACGTTTAAAAAAATCGATATCTAACATCATCAGACACAAATTGGTCTTATAATCTAAGGCCTTGCCTATTTCCTGTTCCAATAATTCCATGATGAATTTATGGTTATACAGATTGGTCAGACCATCTCTTATGGATTGTTCCTGCAATAAGGAATTACTGATTCTTAATTCACTGTTAACTTTTTCAATCTCTTCTTTGCTTCTTTTTAGGGCATCCTGAACCTTTTTTCTTTCTGTGACATCTCTGGCAACAAAAACATAACCGAACGGCTCTGACGATTTATCACACAGCACCGTACCATTAACTTCAGCAACAATATAAGAACCATCTTTTTTAATGTACTTATATTCCACTGGACCTATGTCTTCCACTAATATCCGTTTCATATTTTCTCCGGCTATTTTCTTGTCACTTTCATCCAGAAAACAAATAACATTTTTAGGTACATCATCCGTTTGCAGATCATATCCTAATATCTGTTTGATACTTTTATTAATATAAGTAATATCTCCATTAATATCACAGACTAATACCAGATCAGGAATAGAATCCATTAATTTACTTAACATTTCTTCTGATTTAACGATATTTTGCTGTAATATTTTTTGCTCCGTTATATCGGCAAGACAGGAAAGCAGAACTTCCTTATCATTATAAACAGCGGGTACCATTGTGATTAGTCCTGTAAAAACCGAATTATCGCCCCGTTTAAATAATACTTCTTTATCTTTAACCTCATATCCTTTCGTTATATCCTCAATAAGTTGAAATCTATCCTGAGGATTTTTATAAAAACTATAGGCATCTTTACCTAACATATTGTCATAATCGATTTGGAACAAATTTTCTGCATTTTTATTAATGTATAATAGGGTATTATCATTTTTGTTCGTAACTACAATACCAAATGGTATGGTTTCCGTTACGGTTCGAAATAATTCTTCACTCTTTGTTAACTTTTCTGCAGTTTTTTTGTGATTATTTATTTCGTTTTTTAATTCTTCGATCATTCTGATATCCTGCCCGACTATTAAAAAACCTAATAATAAATTATTTCTTGATTCCCGTATTGGTGTAATAGAAATATTTAATAAAATAGGTTCC
The DNA here is from genome assembly GCF_030913705.1 of Anaerocolumna sp. MB42-C2. Lineage (GTDB taxonomy): Bacteria > Bacillota > Clostridia > Lachnospirales > Lachnospiraceae > Anaerocolumna. Next base: position 5,799,705 of record NZ_CP133190.1, on the reverse strand, counting down.
CCTTTTTTCGTATGTATGATAACCTGATTCAATTTTATGGTGTCCTTAATCTGATCGGATTTTTTAATTAGATTATTTATTTTTTCCTCCGGGATGATTTTTGTAATAGAGGTACTAATCAAGTCAATTAAGTCGTAATGAAGCAAACTAAGTACTTGTTTATTCGTCCTGATAATTTTTCCGTTCAAATCGATTAGAAAGGTCAGATCCAATATTTCATGAAATAACTCATTAACAATCAGGGCGTTGGAAACCATTAAAAAATTATAATTAACTACTGCATAATAAATCCCCCATAACATAATTAAGACAAATATCTGAGTTACATTAGGCAAATCAATATGAAGTATCCGCGGTAAAATAGTTTGTGTAAAAATGTCGATCAGAAATGGTATAACACCGGTAATTATAATAATTCTTGCCTGCTTCTTTTGTATTGATTTATTCGATTTTTTACCCCATTGATAGATTAATATGATACTTAGAATTACATAGCTGTTACTATAAATGGAATCTCCATAATTAAAAAAACGATACAAAAAATCTGAAGTACCGACTGTTGGTCCTAATAAATAAACTTCCATAAATATTAAGAAGAAAGCAGGAAACGAAATTAATACTTTGTATATCGTATTATCTAAAACCGGGTTGTTGGTTATTGATAAAACTAAAAATAAGACAAGCGTTGGGAAAGTACACCAGCCAATTGCAGACACTTTCATCCAAACGGAAAATACAAGATTACTTTCAGCCGTATAAGCAAAAGAGTAAGCAAAGGACCAAACGGAAAGGGATAAAGTTAAGAGCAAAAACAGGAAACCATCTCTTGATTTTTTATTTAATTTATAAGTATTAAATCCTACGAATAAATATATAACAGTTGCTAATGTTGATAGAAAGGATAATAATTGATTCATAATTTTCATTCCATCCTTAAGCCTTAGTAAATAACTGCAATTATCCAATTTTTATGTGATTTCACTATATCAGAAATATCGACAGGATTCAATCTTTAATTATAAATTTTACGTATACCAGGCTTATAAAGTTACCAATAAATTAACTGCTGTAAATATTCATAAAAAATTCATATTTACAGCAGCATAGGATTAATTTCTATTATTAATTCTTAAAATCTATATCATAATTTTTAATAGATAATTCATTATATATAATTATATACCCTAACTAATCATATATAACTAATCATTTATATCTATACATTTATATCTTTTTCACTACATCTAATTACAGATATCGAATCATTTGTATCATAATTTATTTATAATAATTTACACCGGATTCAAAGATATACTGGTTCTGTTCGCCATAAATATTTACTGCCACACCATGACCTCTTCTTTCGGAATGAGCCATTTTGCCAAGTACTCTGCCGTCAGGACTTGTAATTCCCTCAATTGCATAATAGCTGCTGTTAGGATTATAATCCTCATCCATAGCAGGATTTCCATCCATATCCACATACTGGGTAGCTACCTGGCCGTTTGCAAATAATTTCTTGATCCATTCCTCATTTGCAACAAATCTGCCCTCACCATGAGATGCAGGAATTGCATAAATACCGCCTAGTTCTGCCCCGGTAAGCCATGGGGATTTCTTGGATACCACTTTCGTATACACGGATTTTGAGATATGGCGGCCGATATTATTCGTTGTTAACGTGGGGGAATCTTCTCTTTGAGGAGTAATTTCACCATAAGGTACTAAACCTAATTTTATCAAAGCCTGAAAACCGTTACAGATACCTAATGCCAAACCATCCCTTTTCTTAAGCAGGTTATTGACAGCATCTTTAATCCTGTCATTACGGAATGCAGTAGCAATAAATTTACCGGAACCATCCGGTTCATCTCCGGCAGAGAAACCGCCTGAAAACATTAGAATCTGTGCCTCATTAATTCCTTTTTCAAACGCTTCTACGGATTCCCTGATATTCTCTGCATTTAGATTTTTAAATACAGTGGCAGTTACCTTGGCCCCAGCCAGTTCAAAAGCTTTTAAACTGTCATATTCGCAGTTGGTTCCTGGAAATATCGGGATGAACACTTTAGGTTTCGCTACTTTATTTTTTGCAATATAAACAGACTTTGCATCAAATAAATATGGATCTATCTTCTTATTCTTAATTTCAGGTTCTAACACAGAACGGGTCGGAAATACTTTCTCTAAAGTAGCCGTCCAATAAGATAAAGCTTCATCTATGGTTATTTCCGTATCATCCACAATAAATTTAGGCTGGGCTATTACTTCACCTATTCGTTGATATGATAAATTAATTCTGTCCAGTTTAGTCAGATCTTCTTCCTTAAGCTCTGCAAGTATGGAGCCGTAAGCGGGAGCAAATAAGTCTTTCTTATCTAACCCTTGTTCTAACCGGATGCCCAGTTTATTACCAAATGCCATCTTACTTACAGCTTCCGTTATACCATGTCCGCCCAATGCATAAGCAGAAACTAATACATTCTCCTTGGCGATTGTCTGAATCTTATCGTAGAGTTTTTTAATCTGTTCATAAACCGGCAGATCATATGCATCTTTTTCTATATCAAATTTAACAAGTACATTGCCAGGTGTTTTCAGTTCCGGTGTAATAACATCGTGAATAGTTGCTACATTAACTGCAAAGGAAACTAATGTGGGCGGTACATCAATATCATTAAAAGTACCGGACATACTGTCTTTACCGCCGATGGATGGCAGCCCTAATTTCATCTGCGCATCAAAAGCGCCTAAAAGGGCAGTCAAAGGTTCTCCCCAGCGTTTTGCATCGTTTCCGAGTCTTCTGAAATATTCCTGGAAGGTGAAACGAATTTTCTTATAATCACCGCCTGCCGCAACTATTTTAGCAACGGAAGAAATAATTGCATAAACGGCTCCATGGTAAGGGCTCCAGCTTGAGAGATAAGGATCAAAACCATAACTCATCATGGTCACGGTATCACAGTTGCCTTTTAATACCGGTAATTTAGCAATCATAGTTTGAATCGGGGTTAACTGATATTTACCGCCATAGGGCATGGTTACGGTAGCTGCTCCGATAGAACTGTCAAACATCTCTACCAGACCCTTTTTCGAGCATACATTTAAATCTCTTAAGGTTTGCAGCCATTTATCTTTTATATCAATATTACTGTAATCTTCTTTATTAAAATAATTTTCTTCAGTTCTCGGCAGAGTTATCAGAGCTTCCGCTTCCTGGTGAGCTCCGTTGGTATCAAGAAAAGCTCTTGAAATATTTACAATTTCCTGATTTCTCCATAACATTACCAGCCTCGGCTCTTTGGTAACTTCTGCAACTACCACTGCTTCCAGATTCTCTTCTTCTGCATAGGTAAGCATACCGTCTACATCTTTTTTATCTACAACCACAGCCATTCTTTCCTGTGATTCTGAAATTGCAAGTTCAGTTCCGTCAAGTCCCGCATATTTTTTCGGAACTTTATCCAAATAGATATGAAGACCTTCCGCTAATTCACCAATGGCTACCGACACACCGCCCGCACCAAAGTCATTACATTTTTTAATTAATCTGCTTACTTCTTCCCTGCGGAATAAACGCTGTAACTTTCTTTCCGTAGGCGCATTTCCTTTCTGCACTTCAGCTCCACAGGTTTCAATCGATTCGGTAGTATGAACTTTGGATGAACCGGTTGCTCCGCCACAGCCGTCCCTTCCTGTTCTTCCCCCCAATAAAATAATAATATCGCCCGGGTCGGAATTCTCCCTGATTACATTCTTACGGGGAGCAGCTCCCATAACAGCACCTATTTCCATTCTTTTAGCAACATAATTCGGATGATAAACTTCATCCACCAAACCTGTTGCAAGCCCGATCTGGTTACCGTAAGAACTATAACCGTTAGCTGCACCGGTTACTATTTTTCTCTGCGGCAGTTTACCTTTTAAGGTATCTTTCAGAGATACCGTAGGGTCAGCCGCACCGGTTACACGCATAGCCTGATAGACATATCCTCTTCCGGACAGGGGATCCCTGATCGCTCCTCCAAGGCAAGTTGCAGCGCCGCCAAAAGGCTCGATTTCCGTAGGATGATTATGGGTCTCATTTTTAAAGAATACCAGCCATTCTTCCGTTTTACCGTCAATTTCCACCGGTACAACAATAGAGCAGGCATTAATCTCATCGGAAACCTCCATATCCTCTAATTTGCCGTCCGCTTTTAATTTCTTCATGGCCATTAATGCAATATCCATTAATGAGATATATTTATCGCTTTTATATAAGGCTTCCCTGCCTTTATATAAAACTTCACGGTCTGAAAGATAGTTTTCATAAGCTTTATATATGGGTTCTTTATAGAATCCATCTTCAAACTGTATATTCTTTAACTCCGTTAAAAAGGTGGTATGTCTGCAATGATCCGACCAATAGGTATCTAACACACGGATTTCGGTTTTGGATGGATCACGTTTTTCCTCTTTGGCGAAATAATTCTGGATATGAAGAAAATCCTGAAAAGTCATTGCAAGGTTAAGGGATTGATATAACTCTTGTAATTTATTTTCCGGCATAGAAATAAACCCGTCAAAAATTAGTACATCTGCAGGTTCTTCAAATATTGTTTCCAATGTTACCGGTTTTTCCTCATCGGTCTCCTTGGAATCAACCGGGTTGATGCAATAAGCTTTTATTTTATTAAAATCTTCCTCACTGATATCTCCGGATAAAACGTAAGTTGTAGCAGAGCGGATAATGGGATCTTCCTCTTCATTTAACAATTTTACACACTGCTCCGCAGAGTCTGCCCTCTGGTCAAACTGTCCGGGTAAATACATAACAGTAAAGCTTCTATCTTTCTCCTCTTTATGAAAAGACTCCTCGTATAACATATCAACAGGCGGTTCGGAAAAAACAGTTCCTAAAGCTTTCCTGTAAGTTTCATCACTGACATTCTCTATATCATAACGGATTAAAACCCTTACTTGTTTTAAGTTACTCATACCAAGATAGCTTTTTATTTCATCGAATAATTCTTTTGCCCTTACAGCATAGGGGTTTTTCTTCTCTACATAGATTCGCTTTACGCTGCTCATAGTTATTATCCTTTCCATACATCATTCATCACATAAGTTTCTGCAACTATTATAGCATAATACCTTTTATAAAAGAAATTAATATATATAAACCTTTTAATAAGCAGTGCTAATACAAAGTGTTGATTTTTAGTTACTGTTCACAGACAATAAACGCGACGTGATTTTTGTGAGTGTGCGTGGCGAAAGTCACAGAAAACCGGAGAATTGCAGCGCCAAAACGCTGTCTTCGTCTTTTGTGTGCATCGCAAAGCGTGTTATTGTTCGCAAAACTGCTGCTTTTTGCAGGGGGAGTGAACAGTAACGGTTTTTATGTACAGTTTGGCTTACTTTGCCATTCTCCATCTATACAAATGACAGTCTTTGAGGTAGAATAATATAAGGTAAGTAATCTGTGCGGTATCCTGGGAGGTGGTGTCCTGTGAAAATAACTTATATTCATCATAGCGGTTTTTGTGCAGAGACAGAAACTGCAGTTATGCTTTTTGATTATTATAAAGGAATGATCCCTTTATTTGATAAGAAAAAACATATTTTTGTTTTTTCCAGTCATAAACATCAGGACCATTTTAATTTTGAAATTTTTGAACTGGCTAAAATCTATCCTGAAATTACTTTCATCTTATCCAGTGATATACGTATGAATAAATCTTATATGGATCGAAAGAATATTCCGGAAAGTATACGGCCTAATATTCATTATATCAACAAGAATGTAATTGAAACTTATCCAATAAATAGCAACACCGAAGACGGGTACCCTGATTTATCCCCGGATGATAAATCTTCCAGTCTTCTGGTAGAGACATTGACTTCTACGGATGAGGGAGTTGCCTTTATCGTTACCATTAACGGCAAGGTAATTTATCATGCCGGGGATTTAAACTGGTGGTCCTGGGAGGGTGAAACGAAAGAGGAATATGCAGACATGACCGACCGTTTTCAAAAAGAAATATTCAAAATAAAAGGCCGTTTTTTTGATGCAGCATTTCTTCCTCTTGATCCAAGACAGGAAGACCGTTTCTGGTGGGGTTTTGATTATTTTATGAAATCAACCGAAACCGTACATGCTTTTCCTATGCATTTTTGGAAAGATTATACTATTATTTCTAAACTTAAAAATATGGAAATTTCCAAGGAATATTTTAATCGGATTGTGGATATAAAAGAAGAAGGCCAGATTTTTTTAATATAACCGTATATAACTTATTATGTTTAAAACGCAGATATTATTCTGTCTTGAAAACTGAATATTGAGTGAGACACAAAAAAATAAAAGCGCCGAAACGGAGGAACGAATTATGAAATTTAAATTTGCACATAATAACCTGAATGTAATCAATCTGGATGATTCTATTAAATTTTATCAAGATGCATTAGGTCTTAAGGTAACCAGAAAAATAGAGCCTGAGGACGGCAGTTTTATCATTGTTTTTTTAGGAGATAATGAAACCTCCCACCTCCTGGAATTAACCTGGCTTAGTGATTGGGACCATCCATATGATCTTGGGGATAATGAATTTCATCTGGCATTTGTTGTAGATGATTTTGATGCCGCCTACAAAAAGCACAAAGAAATGAACTGCATCTGTTATGAAAATACAGCTATGGGCATTTATTTTATAAGTGACCCGGATGGCTATTGGTTAGAGATAATACCAACCAGATAGCATAGAAAGGAGACTCAACATGGATATAAATTATGAATTATATAAAGTGTTTTATTATGTAGCAAAAACCCTGAGCTTCTCAGAGGCTGCCGCATCACTTTTTATATCTCAGTCCGCAGTGAGTCAGTCAATCAAAGTATTAGAAACTAATTTAAGCCAGACTCTCTTTATTCGCAGCACAAAAAAAGTTACGCTTACAAAAGAGGGAGAACTCTTATTTAAACACATAGAACCTGCGATTAATTTAATCAGCCGGGGTGAAAACCAGCTTTTAGAAGCTGCTGCTTTAGGTGAAAGTCAGTTGCGTCTGGGAGCCAGTGATACCATATGCAGATATTTTCTTGTCCCTTTTTTAGAAGATTTTCATCGCAGGTATCCGGATATTCACATAAAAGTAACCAATGGTACTTCCTTTCAATGTGCTAAAATGCTAGAGGCTAATGAAGTTGATATTATTGTTACCAACTCTCCAAACTCAGCTTTGGTTAACAGTATGTATATTGAACCAATTTTGGAATTTCAGGATGTTTTTATCGGCAATTCCGATTTCTTTCCAATTAAGGAAGAATCCTATTTCCTGGAAGAATTATTGCAGTATCCAATCCTGATGTTAACAAAACACTCAACTACCAGTGAATTTCTTCACAATTTATTTTTACAGCATTCTCTTGATTTAGTACCTGCCATAGAACTCAGCAGCAACGATTTATTAATTGATTTAGCAAAGATAGGTCTTGGTATTGCTTTTATTCCGGATTTCTGTTTAAAAGACCAATCCAAACTGGTAACCATGAAAGTAAGTGAAAACCTGCCCACCAGAAAATTAGTAGCAGCCTATAATAGTAATATTCCTTTATCTTCTGCTGCCAAATATTTTATCGAACAGTTGACACAACAATAAATGGATTTTATACAAATATATACACCCCAAGCATTTTTATAATTATATATAAAAATATTTGGGGTGTAGGTGAAAAGAGGTCAGTTTAATAAATGGTTTGGTCACTCCGGCTGGATTACTAAAAACACAGGGCATCTTTGTTTAATTCCCTTTACTGCTTAAAGGGTTGCTTCTTTCTTCAAAAAAATCATTATTATCAGGATTACATTCATTTTGAGGGTAATATCCCGCTCTTGGAACAATGGCTGATACATCACTTAAATTGTTTTTGTTATTTTTAGATTTTATTTGTTCTTTTACTAAATTGGTACCTGTAGTCGTTATTTTAATTCCCGGAGTTTTATCTTCTTGTTCCATCTTATCAATCCTTTATAAAAAATAGTAATAAGTTACTCTACTAGTATTCCCTGTTTATTAAATTATATGTATGGATGTTAAGGAATTACTTTCTTGACTTGTAACTATTTATTTCAACAAAAAATTCATATATTTTTATGCATTTATCATGTTTTATTCGACTCTTTATTATACTATAATAGAAGTAAAATTGGTAATCTGCCAGCTTCTACAAATCGCAAAAGTATTTTGCTAATACAAGGAGAAAATCATGAAAAAAAGAGCATTTGGTAAAACCGGTTTACAAACATCAATTTTAGGATTTGGAGGTTTTCATTTATTAGAAATACCCGTTACAGAAGCAGAATATCTATTAAATAAATATCTGGATGCAGGCGGTAATTATATAGAAACTGCAGCCAGTTATGGTGACGGAGAATCCGAACGAAAAATCGGGTACAGTGTTTCCCATAGACGCAAAGATTACATACTGGCTACTAAAACCGGGGAGAGAACGAAAGATAAATGTCTGGAATCTCTGGAAAGAAGTCTGAAAAACCTTCGTACGGACCATGTTGATCTTTTTATAATGCATGCTGTAGGAACTATGGCGGAGTTAGATACCATCCTTGGTCCTGGCGGTGCTTTAGAGGGCGCCCGTAAGGCAAAAGAAGAGGGTAAAATAAATCATATTGGTATCTCCATGCATGGGCAGCCGGACGTCTTAATCCGAGCCTTGAAGGAATATCCTTTTGATGCAGTTATGACAACCATTAACTATTATGACCATTTTAATTATCCTGAAATTCAGAATGAACTATTACCATTAGCTCATGAGAAAGAAACGGCAATTATATTAATGAAACCGATCGCAGACGGTTTATTATGGCGTTCTGCCGCAAATGGTTTCCGCTATGCTCTTAATCAGCCTGTTTCTGTGGTTGTTACAGGTATTAATAACCGTGAAATGCTTGAGACTGATTTAAAATATGTTCAGGATTTTAAACCTATGTCACAGGAAGAAATAGAAAAACTTTATCTGGATGCTCCAGAATTAGGTAATTATGTATGCCGACAATGTAATAAATGTTTGCCCTGCCCGGAAGGTCTCCCGATTCCTGAAATTTTTAAATGTGAAGGATATTTCGACCGGCAAATGGGTGATGGAATCGTAACCAACGCTTCCGATTTCGCATTGAAAGAAAGACTTCGCTTCTGGTTCGGTAATAAAGAACAGGCAAAACTGGCTTATTCTAAAATTGAAGTGAAAGCGAACTGCTGCACGAAATGCGGTATCTGTATGCCAAAATGTCCATATGGAATTGACATCATCCGTAAATTATCCATTGTGGACTATAAACTGGAAAATCGTGATATATATTAATTAATAATATGCTAAGAACTTCTGCTAAAACAGCCGCAATAATTTACTAAAGCGGCTGTTTATCCAGTATTTAATACGGTATCTTATTATGCCTGTGACTGATATACCATTGTTAAAGTTGTACTTGCTCCTGCCGTTGCAGATTTACTTGCAATTCTTACATAATTTGCAAATCTGTTCGGACCTAATACTTTGGTTTCTGATCCTGCAATTATAAATTCTGTACTATCATCGACCCAAAGAGTACCATCTGGGCTTACCTGTACTTTTACAGTTGCTGAATTTGTTCCTGTATTATTAACAAAGAAGCTGTATTGCCGTTGAAGAGATATATCTCTTTGAGTTGAACCTGCATAATCATCTGCGGTTGTTACATTCTCACTCTGATTTGTAAAGCTCATTCCTATAGTAACCTGAAGAGCTCCATTTGCATCCGTTTTTAAAATACGGTTGGTGGTTCCATCATTACCATAAACAGCGATATTATCCTGTGTATTGGTTAAATTTCTTATATCAAAATCCGAACCAACGACTTCGACTGATGTTCCGGTTTCTGTAGTAATATACAACCGGCCGTTAGAGTCAAGTCTTAGCACCCTTGCATTTGTTCCATCATAGCCATATTGTATCGTCTTCAAGCTTTCCGGCGAATCCTGATATACAGCAATTCCTGACATGAAATCAACTCCTATTTTAATTTTTGGCAATAATATGAGGTTCAAAAAGAATCATAAAATTCCATACAAAATTGAATACTCTATAGGTAATTAATATGATTTTTTGATCCCTCTAATATAATATGAGTATGTCGTGTTTTTGTGACGCAAAGTCCTATATTATTACATATTTCGACATTTCTATTTTCAAATTATCCTACTGTATAAACAACGAAAGCTTTCCTTACATTATATCAATTTTTTTGCAGGAACACATATTCTTTTCTATAATCTTATCCTCCTGACTAATTTCTCCGATTAAGATATCTGCCCTTGGATTATGTTTCAGACAGTTATTTGCCACTGCAGGATAGCTATAATTAGCGTAACAATAAATACAGCCGTTTTGACAAGTATTATAAGCCCCAATATCAGTACTTTGAATGCACCCGCAACCCGCTCGCTGATTAGTATCTGCTTTTACTTCCAGACTGCAGCCGTTTATTTCTTCAATAATGGCTTTATCTATACAGCTGGCTTGTCTTACTCCGTAAGCTGATAAATCAACCCTCTCACAACAGGCACGAAGTTCTATTCCATAACTCTTGCCAATCTTAGCAAACCCGGATGCTAACTTAATCATTTCCTCTATTGTTATTTCTCTTAACAAATTATTTTTAACAGCTTTACCAAGTTTACTATAAATATCTACAAAACTGATATTGCAGATTCCGGTAAAACCACTGAGTTTACTGCATAAATACTGAAAATGTTCCAGGTGAAATTCTATCGTTAAATCCTTATTCAAAATAATGGGATCATACCTCCATAAAACTTTATTTTTACCTTTTTTTTCAGATAGTTTTATAAAAGTGTCGATTATTTCTTCTTTCTTGCGTAAAAATGATTCTATCTCCTGATTATACGGTGTTAATGTAAATTGAAAATAATATTGATATCCTAAATTATCGATAACCGGTAATTTATCCAGTATATTTTTAGGATCTTTCGTCCAGAAAACGATACAGTCAACTACATCCGGAGAGAGTATTATTTTACTAACCTGAGAGTGATTCATGGGATTCCTGGTTAATACATATCCCTCTTTTAACCGGTTCATAAACCACTCAGAATAAAATGCAGGTATATCGGTCCTGCGTGATGCACTTATTATCATAATGTTCTCCAGTTACATGTTTTATTATTTATATAGTAGTTGTGAGTCAGTTGTAATTTATATTAGCTTGATAATATCAAAATTAGCATTAATAATGGTCCATAATTGCTGATTATAGACCATTATATTCCATACTCCGCTTCCATTTAGTGCATAATCTTCAATCAATTTATTAAGTGTCTCTATACTTCTGGCATCAATAAACCAAACAATATGTTGTACCTGATAGGCAAAACCTAATTCATTATAATAGAAATACGGTGTTTGTGATTCATCATCAAAATCTATTACTGCACCAACATCATAGGCTAAATCCAAGACAGAATTTATTGTAAGTGAATTTGCATAAGATTCTTTCGGTATATATGGCAGCCTCCAATCATAACCAAGAATCAATTTTCCAACAATAATTTTATCAGGAGATACTTTAGATGTAACATAGTTTATCAATGCTGTTAAATAAGTAATGTTACTTATAGGAGCTGGGGGGTTATAATTCGTACCCCATACAAATTTTAAAAAAATCAATTGATCAACAAAATTACTTAAATCTGAATAATTCACCTCTTTAATTATTATTGTATCATCCTCTTTCTTCTCATCATAGTTAATTGTAATAAAGAATAAATAATTTTCCTGCTGTAAACGACTTGATATTCTTTGTACAAAATTAATATAAAGTGTTTGATTATTTTCGTTTAAAAAATATAAAATTAAATTTATGCCATGATAACCTTTATTTTTCATTATATTAATAAATTCATTAATCGTATTCTCCTGATATTCTGCATTCAACAAGATATTATATGCAGTCTCAATATCAGGTTTTCCTTGAGGTGATAAGGTAGTTAACACTAAAAGCGGAATAACTTCATAATCTATTAGTGTCTTAATTAGATCTGATTCATCATAATATGCTATCATTTCCCCTTTTTCCGTGGTTGTGTAATTAAAAACAGATAGATAAGTTAGATTTGGTAAAGTTTTAATCAGAGTTTCTTTTCTTAGAAATGGATATGCAAAACCATTTGTTGTTATACTTCTGGTCGTATTATAACTAATTATTAACGATTCACCTTGATACAGATATTCTCTATCGGAAAGACTGGGATTATTTCTTAGAAGCTGCATAAGTGACACATTATACGAATCTGCAATGCTTTGTAAAGTGTCCCCATTCTGCACTATATATGACTGCTTCGGAAATGTTATCACTATAGCTTGCCCATTAATTAAGTTATAAGGATATTGCAAGTCATTATCTTGTATTATTTTTTCAACCGTGACCCCATATTTATCTGAAATTGAATATATATTATCACCTTGCTGAACTACATAAATTTCCATTAACATCCTCATAATTATCATTTTTATAATTATATGAGTATATGAGCCAGTTATACCTGTCCAGTTTAAACACCTTTTCCTTTTAAATAATTGTCTTCATCTTCCCTTGCAGCAATATGTGCTTCTAAAAGGTCTATATTATAATAATCCGCAATTCTGATAATCTGTCCAAAAACATCAGCTAATTCATTGCCAATCTTAATGAGATTTTCCTCCGGATTTTCAGCAGGAAAACAATAATAATTTTCCTGCAGCATTACACATTTGGACAGTTCTCCGACCTGTTTTGAAAGTTCCATCATACCGCCTTCCACACCCCAGGGTTTTCCCTCGATCTTGGCAAATCTTCTCACTATATTCCTGTACATATCAAGTGTTTCACTAAATTCCATACATAACCTCCCAATATCTATTATTATTAAGCCTTTTGCGAAACTAAATAATTGTTTGAATATGTGAGTTTCGCAATTGTCTATCTAAGATTATTTTGATACAATATTATACACCATTTTTTACCAATATTCAACCTGCCTGCAGAGCAGATAAGAATAAAACTTCCGCCGAAACTTTTAATAGTATGAATGGAGCTGCCGCTATCGCAGCAACTCCTATTGTTAGCTTTGGTATTTATCCTGTTTAATTGAAATTCCCTACAATATCAACACCATTACCAATAAAGGTATTGTTATTCTGTGAAATGACAACAGTAGTAACATTTTGTAAACCTATTCCATTGTTTGCTATCGTAGCGCCGGTAACAACCGTATTCGTTGGATAATTGTTGTTCTTGCCGGTCTCACCAAAGCGTATGCCAACCGGAGCATCCGAGTAAGTTCCGCCGGATACGGTCACATCGGTAAGCGTACCATTGTTGGCATCGTCGTCACGGCCTTTTATTACAGCAGCAGCACCGTTTACAGGATCACCGTTTCCGCTGTTTGTTACCGTATTGTTAATCAGGTTGACATTCTGGTAATTACCATTTTTCAGATTGATATCAATACCTGCTGCAAAACTCCCGGCCGTACCACTATTATTAATGGTATTGTTTGTTAGAAAAGCATTATTTAATGCTTCATAATACATTCCTTTTGAACTGTTGTTATTAAATTGGGAATTTGTTATATTAATGTTATTAAAGGTTGCCGTACCTGAAAACACCTCAATTCCATAAACATTTCCATCCAATATGCTGTCTTGGATCGTTACATCTGAAACCTGACCGTAAGTCGGAATTCGGAAACCTGCAACCATATTATTAGAAAAATTAGAGCCTATTATAATAAGATCATGCATAATTGGGAATGAGGGATCTACATTCATACTAAAACCGTTATTCGTATTGTTCAATAATGCTACATTGGACAGAGTAATATAACTTGGCTGATTACTTCCAATCGTTGAAATACCTTGTGAAGAACCGGTGACCTGCAGATTTGATATCACCAGCCGCTCTGCCTGATTTAAACCTCCGGCTGAAATGGCTATACCGACTCCGGAAACCGGATTAATAATTGTCCCACCAGGACCGCTTCCGGAACCATTTAAAACAATCCGCTTGTTAATAGTAACATTTTCAGGATAATTACCAGGTCCTACCTGAATAATATCACCTGGATTAGCAGCATTTATCGCCATTTGAATCGTACCATAGAAAGTATCCTGGGTTTGATTGTAAACTGAATTACTGCCAATAGCAATAACTGTAAAGGATATACTTGGCCCGTCAATATTTTGTGGGCTCACGGTTATAACAGCTGAGCCGGGTCCATTAATTGAAATAATGCCTGTATTGGGATCTACAACAAAGTCCGGATTATTTGAGCTAAAGGTCAGTGCTACATTATTCGGATTAAATAGATTATCGTTAGCATTCAAGGTACCGCCAGGGGTTCCGGAAATAATTGGCTCAATAATGCCGACAATTGATATTCTTTCGTCAAGCCTGGATGCCGTAGTGGTTAAAACTTTTGTCTGTCCGGGACTTACTTCTGCCGATTTTTCATCCACCCAGATACTGCTGCCGTTCAGGATCTGAAGTACGGCAAGTCCATTAGTAAACCCGTTGTTTTCTACACTGAAAGTACCCAGTATTCTCTGGTTTATCAAAAGCGTGTTTGACTCGTATATCGTGTAATTCCCGGATTGCGTTACATCATTAATCATATCGCTGGTACAGTTGCAGGTCTCCTGGTAAGTCACACTAAGAAATGGATATAAGCTGCTATCTGAAAAGTTCGTACTGTAAGCTCCGATTAATGAATAGGTATTTTCCGGTCCAACTATGGTGATACCGTAATTGGTTGCAGGATTTGTATACCATTGTTGGGCAAGTTGAGTTATATCGATACTATAAAAAGTATTTACATCTGCGTCCGTAACAACCGCAGTAATTCCTGTGGGTGTGGTGGCAGGAGCATTTATAAACGTTACCGTATTCTGGTCGAAATCACTTTGGTTTAGAAGTATACTTAATATTTCCGGACCAGGTACGTCTTTTCTGAAGATATAAAGGTTTAATGTCGCTTCAGTGATGCTGCTGCCCTGAGGAATGGCTGACAGATCAAATTTTATCAACGTCCTGTAATTATCTCCCGGGGCTACATATACACCCATATATAAATAAGGATAACTGCCAAAGACAGTTGTAGGGTAACCCGAAGCAATAAAAGTATCATCACTTGGAAGTATCATTGATACTGGCATGAAAATTCCACCTTTACTATAAATTATATTATCTTTCATTTATAACGGGTATATTTCCTGGGTTATTAATTTATTATACTTGTAATACACCCCTCTTTAACACTTCCATAATTATTTATTTAGAAACTGATTTCGGTACCGTCCTGCTATAATCTCCCCATTAAGGTATATCAATTATCAAAAACTACATATATTTATCTATTAAGAGATCAGTCCCATTATATATCATTAATAAATAATTATATAGATATAATATACATTATATCGACAAAATGTGACATATTTTTAAAAGGTAGTATTTCGTGTGCTTATTTCTGATCTGCATTAGCTAATTCCCGACCGATTTGATCGTAAACTGAAAATGCATCTAAAACGTTTAATTGCTCTGTTGAATGATTTCCTTTAGCTCCGGCAGTGACCAGTATATAATCCTTACCCTCTATATTTGCCAAACTCGCCAGACATAGACCTGCTTCACTTGTATATCCCGTCTTACCCCCCAGTATCTCACCGCCATACACCTCTTTATAATCCATGGCTTTAAACATTGTACTAACAAAGGTAAAACCCTCAGGATGTTTATTGGTTGATGATACAGTATACCTGCTGCTGGTAAATATACTACGGAATACATCATTTTTTAGTGCATAATTTAAAAGCAATGCCATATCTTTTACTGTTGTATAATGATCTTCATTATGCAGACCGGTGGAATTACTAAAATGTGTATTATCCATTCCCAGCTCTTCTGCTTTTATATTCATAAGGTCAGCAAATTCTGTTTCAGAACCGGAGACCTTAAAAGCAATCGTCAGGCAGCACTCTGCTCCTGATGGAAGTAAAATACCATAGATCAGATCTTTTGCCGCAGCTACTTCTCCCGGTTCAAAACCTGCTACCGAAGCATCTTCGGCATACAAATCCTGATATATATCCGATGGAATTTCTAATTTTTCATTTATATCCGTTATATTCTCAATTGCCAGGATTGCAGTCATTATTTTTGTCATGGATGCCGGATATATCTTTTTATCAGAATTTTTGTCTGCGATAATACTTCCGTTATCCCGCTCGAATAGAATTGCTTCCGGACTATACAGATTTTCCATATCAAAGCTCAATTTAGAACTCTTGTCAGCAGTTATTTTCTCCTCGTTATTATAATCGGATTCCTTGACAGGTTCTAGTTTGTTATCCTGTTTTTCCAGCTTTTGTGTATCTTCCGTATGGAATCGATTCCTTTTTAAGTTCGTATCAGACTTAACTTCTTCCTGTCCTGAAGCTAAATAGTTCAATTCTTCCCATAAGGCATCCGGCAATTTCTTTAGATTTACTCCTTTATAATCTGTTATAAGTAATGTCATTAAAATAACCAGAGACAACATACCCAATAAGAGAATGCAATATAATTTAGCAATTAAGATCTTCCTTCTCCTTCTTTTTCTCTTATTATCGTTATAATAATTCATACTTGTCCCTCCATAAAGAAATTTAAACCTTTCGGGGAAGTACTTGATTCCCTGATCGGTATTTGCAGGACTAAAACTATTTATTTACCGGTAAGGTTACTGTAAAAGTTGTAGTCCCGTTTTCACTCTCAGCATAAATACTGCCGCCATGTAATGTAACAATTTCTTTCGCAATGGCAAGTCCCAAACCTGCACCTCCGGTGTTAGTTACCCGGGCATCATCCAAACGAAAGAATTTTTCAAAAATGGAATTTAATTTTTCCTTGGGGATGGTTTTCCCGGAATTTTGAAATGTTATTATTATTCTATCTTCCTGTAATTTAGCAGTAATATGAATTACAGTATTATCCAGGCTGTAGGTAATGGCATTTTTCAGAATATTATTAAAAACTCTTGCTAATTTTTCAGAATCACCATAGAGAACAATGTTTTCCTCTGCATAAATTACTGCTTTTTTCCCATACGGCTCTAACAACGGATAAAATTCGTCCGTTAGTTGAATTAGCATATAATACAAATCGATATCTTCTTTTTCTAAGACAATATTCTGTAGATTATATCTGGTTATTTCGAAAAATTCATTGATAAGTTTTTCCAGGCGATTGGCCTTATCTAATGTTATCTTTACATATTTTGCTTTCTGCTTTGCAGGCATATCGGGAGCTTCCTCCAATAAACTCAGGTACCCTATCACCGAAGTCAGCGGAGTTTTAATATCATGGGCTAAATACACCACTAAATCATTTTTTCTTTGTTCTGCTAGTTTAGCATCCTGTTCTCTTTGTTTTAAAATATATTTGCATTCGTTTAAACGCACCTGTAAAAAACTCATTTCAGGAGATAAGATAATATCCTTATCCGCCTTATCCATTAGATCATCCAGTCCTTGGCTGATTTCATCAAAATAACGTGTCATAAACGAGATAAAAACCCGCATCATTACCCAAAATCCAATAATCCCAACCAGCGCAATAATTAAAACTTTATTATTTCGCAGGGTGTATTGATAAATTGTAATGGCATCTTCATAATCTAAAAAATAGTTTCGCTGAAGAAAAGCTACAACTGCATTGCCAAATTTACCGGTTATTAAAGATATAATTACAGAAATACCAATACCGGTCCCGATTGCTATAAGGAATATTCGGAGTGACAACTTTTGTTCAAACTTGGTATAATCATTTTTGAGTTTCTTTTTATTTATCAATTTTATAACCCACCCCCCATATTGTTTTAATATACTTTGGATTATCTACGGAATCGTTCATTTTTTCCCGTAAATGCCGTATATGAACGGTTATTGTATTATTACTTTTACTGTAATATTCGTCTTTCCAAATCTCATGGAATAATTCTTCGGCACTGACTACATTACCCTGTTTCTGGCTGAGAATTTTAAGTATGGAAAATTCGGTTGGCGTTAAGGATAATGGTTTCTCGTTTAAAGTACATTCGTGGGTTTCAATATTAATAACCAGCCCGGATAATTCAATAATGTTATCTTCCTGTTCCATCCCGCCGTTATATCTTAAGTATCTTCTAAGCTGCGCTTTCACTCTTGCCACCAGCTCTAACGGGCGGAAAGGTTTTGTAATATAATCATCAGCTCCAATCGTAAGTCCTGTTATTTTATCAATTTCTTCATCTTTGGCCGTAAGCATAATAACCGGATAATTATATTTATCTCTTATCTTCTGACAGATTGTAAAACCGCTGATACTGGGAAGCATAACATCTAAAATTGCCAGATCAACTTTATTTTTATCAAGAAAATCCAATGCATCTCTCCCGGAGTAAAATTTATAAACCGTATAATTCTCACTTTTTAGATATAGCTCAACCAAATCAGCAATTTCTTTTTCATCATCAACCACCAGAATCGTTCCATTCATAATAACACCTCTTTCCTACATCTTTGCCTATATTTTAACAGATATAACAGACGGTCTTCTTAGGATATTGTTGATAAAATATTAAGATTTTCCTAAGATTAATTACTGTCTGCTTATATGAATGAATTTCATTATAAAAATTGTAATATCTTAAAATATGTAGTATGATTGCTAATAGCGTTCAAGTGAAAGAGAAGAAATTAATGTGTATTTTTTCTTTCGACTAAAAAGTTTATACCTGCGTAACCCTTAATACCACCATAAGAACCGCAGGAACGGAGTGTAATATGGACAAAAGAAGTTTATTACTGAAAGAACTTGCAATGGGACGCTGTAATAATTTTGATTTTCTCAGATTTATTGCAGCAATACTCGTTATCGTCTCCCATTCTTTTCCGCTGACATACGGAGATAATAAAAAAGAACTATTATATATTTTTACCCATGGTCAGCTGACCTTTGGAAATTTGGCAGTTAAAGTCTTTTTTATAATAAGTGGTTTTCTAATCGCCGGCAGTTGGGATAATTCACATAATATATTTATCTTTATAAAAGCCAGGGTTTTAAGAATTTTTCCCGGGATTATTACAGCGGTAACCTTAAGCACTTTCCTGTTAGGCGCCTTATTTACTACATATCCCATAGAGGAATACTTTCACAATGAAAACACCTACCGCTATTTAGCCTCTATTACCTTGTACCATATGTTATATAATCTGCCGGGAGTTTTTCAGGATAATATTTATCCAAGTGCGGTTAATGGTTCTTTATGGACTTTAAAGCATGAATTTAACTGCTATCTGATAACCGGTGTATTAGGATTATTTAACTTACTGAAAAAGCAATTTATGCTGCCTTTATTTCTTATTACTTTTATTTCATACGTTATGAAATGGGACTGCCTGGGATTGTCCCATTTAAGTCTTGGACTGGCTGCCTGTTTTTTTGCCGGTACACTGATTTATTGTTTCAAGGATAAAATTAAGATCAATGCCGCTTATTTCAACCTTAGCCTGATAGTATTTCTGTTAACTACACAGTTTCCCGGATTTGAATTAACATCAACTCTATTATTGCCATATATTATCCTGTTTTTAGCCTTTTCACCTAAAATTAAATTAAATCATTTTGCTTCAAAAGGTGATTTATCCTACGGTATTTACATATATGCCTTTCCGATTCAGCAAATCATATCCCATGTATTGGGTGATAGTTTACATTGGTACATAAATTTGATAATCGCTGTTCCCTTTGTACTGCTGTTTTCTTTTCTATCCTGGCATTTCATCGAAAAACCGTTTATGAAATTAAAGAAGTATGAGTTAAAGGGACTTTTTCATTATTTTAGAAATCAATTTCACTCTTTGACACGTGTCCACTAAGAATTATCCTATCAGAAACAAAAATCAGTCAGTTAAATACTAGTTCTGTACTTCTGTAAGGATATTCATTAGTACTACTTAAATAGACTTATACGCTCGAATCTTATTGTTACAGTTCAGCCTATGGCTGAATTGAAACATATGATGCACAGAAATTATGCATTCTGCATAATTTCGCGCATGTATGTCTCGGGTTTTCTGTGACTTTCGCTTCGCTTCACTCACAAAAAACACCTCGCGGTACCATAGGCTGAACTGTAACATCTTATTATACAAAATACGGAGCTTTTATTGTTTTTTTAATAAATAAATGGTATTATGTTATAAGTTGTTATTACGGATATACTATTTGTGATTTTTATCTGCGAAATCGGAGGTGTATGGCAAATGGAATTTATTCATGACTTACTTAATAACCTGGTTGATATTGCCATACTCCTTTTTGAATATATGGGAGTACTGGTTCTGATTATTGCCGGACTACGGGGAATTTATAATTATTTCAGGAAATGTCCACTTACTAGGCTAAACCTGGCAAAAGGAATGGCTATGGGGCTCGAATTTAAATTAGGCAGCGAAATTTTACGAACCGTGATTGTCCGTGATTACAAAGAAATATTAACCGTGGCAGGTATTATTCTGCTTCGGGCGGCTCTTACTTTTTTAATTCATTGGGAAATTAAAAATGAAGAGGCCCATAATGATTTTAATAATATACCGGATAATAATAATCCGGAATAGGATTCAAAACGATTATAGTATTTACACTCCAAATATAATATAGTATCATTATAGCAACAAGGGTGTCTCATAATACTGTTATTCTAACGGAATTCAGGATTTGAGATTACCCTTTACTTAATTTAGAAAGGATGTATGTTATATGATAAAAACAGTATTTTCTATCGACCTTCCGGTTTTAGAAAATATGCACATACTGAAAAACCGAATTGAACCTTTAAACTTAACCGGAAACGAAAAACGCGTCTGTATCGTAACTGGAATTCATGGAGACGAACTGGAAGGTCAATATATATGTTACGAAATTATTCGCAGAATTAATGCCAGCATTCAGCATCTGCATGGTATCATTGATATTTATCCCAGTTTAAACCCACTGGGTATGGATTCCTTAACCCGCGGTATCCCTGCTTTTGATCTGGATTTAAACCGATGCTTTCCAGGGGATAAAGATGGGGATATGTCAGAAAATGCTGCAGCTAAAATAGTCGAGGATATCTTAGGCTCCTACCTGTGTATCGATTTGCATTCCAGCAATATCTCTCTTCGTGAAGTACCACAGGTCAGAATGATTGAAGAAAATGCCTCCATGTTATTACCTTATGCAAAATTATTGAATCTGGATTTTGTATGGGTTCATCCATCCGCCACGGTGCAAAATGCTACTCTGGCACATGCCCTTAACACCAATGGAGTTCCTACCATAGCAGTTGAAATGGGTACCGGAATGCGTATAACCAGGCAATTCGGTGACCAGATTACAGAAGGAATTTTCTGTCTCTTAAAAGAAATCGGAATGTGGGGCGGTGAGGTAATTACTCCCAAAACACCTATTATATCCTCCGAAGGACAAAGGGAAGTTACAATGGTACATGCTGATGTATCCGGTATTTTTCTGCCTGCCGTCGAACATTGGAAAGGTATCAAAAAAGGCGATGTTATTGGTGACATCGTTAATACTTTGACCGGAAATATAGAGCAGCATATTATTGCTCCCTGTGACGGTATGGTTTTTACTCTTAGAGAATATCCGGTGGTTAACAGCGGTTCCTTAATTGTAAGGATTCTGGGAGGTGACTTTTATGATTAAAGATACAATATACAGCATCAAATCCTCTTTTCGGGGAGAGATGAACATCTTGGGATACCGTTTCGGTAAAGGTGAAAAATCAGCTTGTATCGTGGGACCAACCAGAGGAAATGAAGTCCAGCAGCTTTACATCTGTTCTCAACTGATTAAGGCCCTGTCTAGACTTGAGAAAACCGGCGCAATTGTTAATAACAATGAAATTATGGTTATTCCGTCCATTAACCACTATTCCATAAATATAGAAAAACGTTTCTGGGCAATGGATAATACGGATATTAACCGCATGTTTCCCGGTGATGAAGAGGGTGAAACCACAAAAAGGATTGCTGCCGGTGTATTTCGAGCAGTCAAAGGGTACAGCTACGGAATCCAGTTTGCAAGTTTCCATACTCCTGGTGATTTTATTCCCCATGTGCGTATGATGGAAACCGGTTATCACAATACCAGCCTGGCTAATTTATTCGGTCTTCCCTATGTTATGACCAGGAAACCCCAGCCAATAGATACCGGAACATTAAATTATAACTGGCAGTTAAACGGAACGAATGCTTTCTCCGTGTACACCAGCGCAACTGACCGTATTGATGAAAAATCGGCGAAACAGGCTGTATCCTCCGTACTTCGATTTCTTACCCGAATGGGTATTATCAAATATAATTGTCATAATGGTTATATTGCCACTACATTAGAAGAAGAAATTCTAATGCCCATAAGGGCGGATGTATCCGGTATTTACCGCAGGTTTAAAGAACCGGGGGATGAAGTTACCTTTGGTGATCTTCTGGCTGAAGTGGTGGATCCAATAGAGGGCGAAGTTATATCCCAGCTCATAGCTCCCAGTGATGGTATTATCTTTTTTGCCCATGGTAAACCATTAGTAATTGAAAATTGTACAGTTTATAAGTTAATACGAAGGCTGCACGAATAAATAAACAAGCTTGACTTATAGGAAAAAAGGTATAAAATAGATACTATGTGTATGCATGTCTTATATTCATGTTAAGGCACTGAGTAATTTGATTAATGGAGGAAATAAAGTGAAAAAAACAAAACGAATTATGTCACTTCTTCTGGTAATGGTTATTACCGTTGGAATGACATTCATGACAGGATGCAGTAAAAAATCGGATCCTGCAAAGTCTTTAGTAGTAACGGTTGGTGACAACGAAATTTATTTAAATGAAATGATGTATTATATTTTTTATGTAGAATCAACCGGAGCTCAATATGATGCAGCTTATCAGCAATATACCGGTCAAAGCTACTGGGACATGGAAGTTTCTGACGGGGTAACCATGAGAGAACAGGCAAAGACTTACGTCATGGATATGGCTGAAATGTACGAAATTTTATATGATAAGGCTGTAAAAGCAGGTTTAACCCTCACGGATGATGAAAAAACTCAGGCTGGAAACAATGCAGACCAGATTTTAAAAAACATAAGCAAAGATCAATTAAAGCTTACCGGTTTTACAAAAGATACACTTACCAAAATTCAGGAAAAAGTCATAGTTGGCGGCAAGTATTATCAAAAGATAATTGATGATGCCAAACTTGACTATGATGGCATCAAAGCAACCATTAAAAAGGAAGATTACAGACAATACAATACGGAATATTTATTTACTTCAACTAAGAAATTAGATGATAACCAGAAGTCAGTAGACTTAACCGCAGAAGAAAAGGCAGCGGCAAAATCTTCTCTCACAGCTGCTCTTGAAAAAGTAAAATCAGGTGAAGAATTTTCAAAAATCGTTGAGGGAAATGATAAACTTTCAACCAATACTTTAAACTTTACTGCGAATGATACCACTACTGCGGAACAAGCTTACAAAGATGCAGCTATGAAATTAGCAGATGATGCTTATACACAGGATATCGTTGAGACGGATACCGGGTATTATATTATTAAGATGGTTGACAGTAATTCAACCGAAGCCTATGACAAAGCAGTTAATGATGCTACTTCCAAAGCTGAACAGGATGCATTTAACGCTGAATACGATAAGATAAAAAAAGACTATAAAATTACAATTAATACTAAAGTTTGGGATCCGATTGTAATGGGCAAAACTACTCTCATCCCTTCCACTCCTTCTTCTAATACTGTTACCGGTGATACTACATCTACTTCCACAGCAGATGATAACACCACTGCAGACACTTCCACGGAAGAAGCAACAACCGGCGAATAAAATTAATATTGTTAAATTATATAGATAATAGTGTCTATGAAAGGCTGTTCTCAAAATAAATAATTCTCACCAATGTCAGACAAAAAACCTTACATTGGTGAGAATTATTTATTTTGTGGGCCGCCTTTTTTTGTAACGCGTATAAAAATTAATCAAAAACTAAATGGTGAATAGCTTTCTTGATCAGTGAAAAATAAATCCTGTTAAGAATACCGTTAATATTGATGCAAGTGCCACAGTAACCAGGCTTTTCTCCCTATAAGCCAGATAAAATGCGGTTATGGTTCCTGCAATCGCCGAATAGGCATTGTCTGTAGAGTAAAATATCTCAGGAAAGGTAAGTGATCCTAAAACAGCATAGGGAACATATTTTAAAAATGACTTGATGTATACGGATTTTATTTCTTTTCTGAATATTGAAACGGGAATAACCCTGGGTATATATGTCACAAGTGCCATAAATAATACGGCGGTTAAAGCCTTATACATTTATTTATTACCTCCTTAAGTCTTCTTCTACAGGGAATAGAAACGCACCGATTCCGGCACCAGCTGCTGTTGCAATAATAATCCGAAAACCTGGAGATATTGCTTTAAATATTGGGATGTATTTCAATATACACATAATAAATACGGATATCAGAACAATACTAAGTACGGTTTTGGACTTTTTAGCAGGCGGTACAATAATTGCTATAAACATGCCATATAATGCAATTCCCATAGCACTGCTCAAACTCTGCGGCAATTTCGAACAGATAAGGGCACCTATAGCAGTTCCTAATGTCCAGCCGCCTATCGGCCCCAGGATTAATCCTAACAAATATGAAAAGGGTAGCTTCCCCTGTTCCATTGACGCAACAGCAAAAGTTTCATCCGTTATGCCAAAAGCAAATATGAATCTTTGGTAAAGCGGCATTTTATTTTCAATTTTCTGAGATAAGGATAAGGACATTAACATATATCTTATATTTATAACAAAAGTGGTAAGAGTAATCTCCAGATATCCTGCTCCTGCAAGAATTAAGCTGGTTCCTGCAAATTGCCCTGCCGATGTAATATTTGAGGCTGATATAAATATGGCAAGCCAGACTGGCAGCCCGCCTGAAACAGCCATTAAACCAAATGTAAAGGAAACCGGTATATACCCAAGAGCAATCGGAATCCCTTTTTTTAATCCGTAATAAAAACTAGTTTTGTTATCATTCGTAAACATTAAACTTAATCCTCTCCTATATACGTAATAGGGATGTTGCAAATGTCCTGTGAATTTAATTGCAACAGTCCATGCTGAGGTAGATTATAGCATTAGTTTCCATAAAAGGAAACCCTTATTATTATTTTAATAAGATATGGCAATTCGGTTATTTGACAATTATTTTGGCTTCTACTATAATACTAATATATGTAAGTTAGGAAAGGTGCATCTGATTATGAAGATTTTACAAGTCTTACGGCGTTTTTTTTATAATACCAATGTAAAAAAGCAATTAAACTTCATTTATTTTTCTGCACTTTTAATCCCTGTTCTAATTATTGGAATTTTTTTAATAGTGAATACCCGAAGATTATTATTGAATCATTATCAGCAACAGGTGGAAGCTGATAATACCCGTGTAAAATCCGTTATGTTTGATGTGACTACCACTGTATATAACATTTCTGATGAAATCTTTGCGGATAAAAATCTGCAGACTCTCTTAGCCACCCGCTATTCTACCAGACAGGATGCTGCAAAAAACTGCAGTAATTTTACTAAGTTAAATAATTATATCTACAAAAATACGTTTATCTCATCCATTGAACTATATACAACCAATCCGACTATCTCTGAATATGCATCCTTTAAACCGGTCACGAAAGATATTTTAAACAAACCCTGGTATAAACAGGCAAGCAATCGTGCTGATATACTTTGGAAAAGCCTTAATTCCGTAGACTCCTGGAAACATACTTCCCGGGAACTATGTTTAATAAGAAAGATCCCCATTATCACCACGAAGGAATATGCCGTATTGGTTATTAGAATAAGCAATATATATTTAAAGAATAGAATACAAAATAATTCCTTATTCACTGCCGTTACCGTTAATAAAGACCCCGTATTTTACAGTTCAGAACGAAATCTGTCCGGAAATTACCTGAAACTTCCTATTAATTATGAGCGGTCCCTATTTCAATATTCCGGTCAGCTAACTTACGAAAATAAGGAAAGTATAGCAAATATTTCAACTTTGCAGCCCTATGTTTCTAAAGATAAAATCTATATTTCAACTTTAGATTTTAAGGCATTGGACGATACAGCAAACATAATAATTATCTGCAGTGCGATTATTCTCATAGCTGCTATAGTGCCTTTAGTTATAATTACTTTATTTACCAACCAGTTTAGTTCCAGAATTATCACCTTACGCGGGGAAATGTATAAGGCCAGCAATGGCGATTATAACATTATAGATTCTATTCCGGGGGATGATGAATTATCACAGGTCTTTTCAGACTTAAAGGTCATGATTCAAAGCATAACCCAGATGAATACCCGAATGTATGAAGCAAAGCTTCAGGAACAGGTACTTAAAAATCAACAGCAGAAAATGGAATTTAAAATGCTGGCCAGCCAGATTAATCCGCATTTTCTCTACAATACCCTGGAGACCATCCGTATGAAAGCTTTAACGGAAGGGAATCGGGATGTGGCTAATGCGATAAAGCTGCTCGGTAAGTCCATGCACTATGTGTTGGAAAATACCGGAACCTCTTCTACTACTCTGAAAAAGGAATTGGATTATATTTCTACTTATCTGGCAATCCAAAAGCTTCGTTTTAATGACCGCGTAAACTACACCTTAACGGTTCCGGATGATATGGATTTGGAAGAATACCAAATTCTTCCACTACTGCTGCAGCCTATTGTCGAAAATGCCATACTCCATGGATTGGAAGATACTGAGTATAACGGACAGATTTGTATTGATGTAAAAACAAAGGATGATGACTTATTATTAATCAATATTTTTGATAATGGTCTTGGCATGACAGAAGATAAATTAAATTCCTTAAACGACAGTATACAGATTCCTAAAAAGACTGCCGCATCCAGTATCGGCCTTTATAATATCAATCAAAGAATCAAGCTTTTTTATGGTGAAACTTATGGCATGGAAATAAAAAGCAATCGCAAAGAAGGAACTTTAGTATCCCTTACACTTCCTTTACATAATATAATGGAGGAATAATTAATGATGAAAGTATTTTTAGCAGATGATGAGGCGATCATCCGGGAAGGATTAAAATATATAATCAATTGGGAAGAACTAGGATTCACCATTTGCGGTGAAGCAAGTAATGGAGAGGATACCTTAGCTGGTATTCTTGAATTAAATCCCGATTTGGTACTCTTAGATATCCGAATGCCTAAATTACAGGGAACAGAAATTGCAAAGCTGGCAAGGGAACAGCAATTTAAAGGTCATTTTATCATCCTAAGCGGCTATTCCGATTTTAAGTATGCCCAGACGGCAATCCGCTGCGGTGTAGATTTCTACCTGACCAAACCAATTGATGAAGATGAATTATACAATGCCGTAAAAACAGTTAAGGATACCATAGAAAAAGAGAAATTACATACCAATACCATGAAACATTACCGGGAAAAAGCTAAATATACCATACTGCGGGACATTCTTCTTAACACCTGTGACTTTTCAGGTGTTCATCCGGATGAAATAAACCTTTCTGCTTGTGTATACCAGGTTATTATTTATGAAAATTATAACCTGGATTCCTTTGGCCTTACTTATAGCTTTGCGAATATATTAAAAGTAACCAATCAGGGAAACAGCTCATTTGAACATATTAAGTTACATCAGAAAGATGTCATTCTATTAAAGGGACCATTTGCTCTGGAACGCTTCCTTAATGTTCTGAGCCATTATGAGAAAAAACCGCAAAAAGGGTCACCTCTGGATTCTTTGTTTGTAACCTATGGACGTCTTATTCATAAATTAGAAGATATCCATTATTCCTATGAAGATGCTCTAAACTTATTAAACCGGCGTTTTTTCTGTGAACAGGACCAGCATGCCATAGGTTATGAACAGCTTCCAGCTTTTGAAGACCTTGTATATGAGGTCAGCACAGAGGAATCAAAATTATACTCGGATAAATTCTGTGGCTATATCCAGAGCTTTAACCGTAAAATGATTGCGGATACCTTATCTGCTCTTAATAACAATCTCTATTATTCCAGGACGGATCTATCCGGGATAAAGCTGTTTTTGGCAGATATTTATCTACAGATCAAACAGAATATAAATCATATTTATAGCACTGCCGATATCCCGTTTCCAACGAATTCATCCGTTATTGATCTTATTGAAAGTAAGTACTATTTATACGAGATCGTTTTGTTCTTTTCAGAGCAGTTCGAGATGTTAATGAATGCAATAGGCAATTCTTCCAGTGAAAGTATCTTAGATGATATTGTTTATTATATAAATCATAATTACCATGATAATATAAAATTAGAAAACATAGCTCCTCTTTTTGGTTATAACAGTTCCTATTTAGGTAAAATATTTAATAAAAAAATGGGAGAAAGCTTTAATTCTTATATTGACCATATACGTATTAATCATACGATGGAGCTCCTGAAGCAGAAGAACTTAAAAGTATATGAGATAGCAGAACTTGTAGGCTATAAGAATGTAGACTATTTTCACAAGAAATTCAAAAAATATGTAGGGATAAGCCCTGCTGAGTTCCGGAAAAATAATACAAAAATGAACTAACCTTGCAGCTAGTTCATTTTTTAAATGTACTTCTTTATACTCCTGTTATATATTTTTCAGCCAGGTTTTAACTAATGGAATCCAGCTTTGACACTCCTCCTGAACACCATATCCGTTTGGACACGCTGTTTCCTTTGTCGCAAGCCCCAGTCCATGACCTCCCACGGGATATAAATGAAATTCAACAGGAATATTTTTTCTTTTTAATGCCATTACAAAAAGTAAGGAGTTTTCAGCCGGAACACAATCATCCGGGAATGTATGCCAGATAAAGGTCTTAGGTGTATCTTCCGTCACCTGCTTTTCCAGTGACATTCTTTCAGATAGTTCCCCATACCGCTCCCCTAATAGATTTTGAAAGGATTCCCGGTGGGCAAACGGTCCGGATGTAATCACCGGATAATTTAATATTAATCCATTGGGTCTTAACTGCTCCGTATCTGTATGCACTGCTTCTGCCAAAAAAGATTCCTTCCAGAAAACTCCGTAACTCGCTGCTAAATGCCCTCCGGCGGAAGAACCCTGTACAATGATTTTTCCCTTATTAATATGCCATTTCTCTGAATTATTTCTTAAAAGTGAAATAACTGCCGCCAATTCCGTTAAGGCAGTAGGATAAACTGCCGGTGCACAGGAATAACGAAGTATTGCCGCATGATACCCCATTGCCATAAATTGAATAGCCAGTGCCTCCGCTTCCCTGTCCGAGGTCATGGTATATCCGCCTCCCGGACATATAACAATAACAGGTCTGATACCACCTGGATTTATTTCATTTGAATTATCTAAAAAGTAAGTATATAATTTTGTATCCAGGCTGGAACCTTCTACCTGTATATCAAAAACTTCATGAATCACTATATTATCCTCCAATTATCTTTGTAAAAACCAACCATATATTCAGAATCCACTTAACATTACCTGCCTCTATTCTAATAAACAATCTTATTCCTACATTAGATCTTAAAATAATCTCCAGCTTAAATAATTAATTCAAAGGGTACTAATCTTTTGCAGAAATTTATAAAGGCTGTTAGACAACAGCTACACTTCCTTGATAGATAAAACTACTTACAAAAAATTCCTGACATAATAGAATTAAAAAACATAATCCGTTATGTCAGGAAGTAGTTAAGAGCTGACTGTTACAACTGGCAAACTCTATATTATAATTTTATCGGTTAACTATTTTCCTTATTTTGAGGCTGCTGCTTCTGCCCTGGATGCATTCTGATCTTTTGCATTCTGCATATCAAGAGCTAATACCTTATCATAACCTAAACCTTTTACCGTATCCTGCATTTCTTTTAATAAACTGTTGAATTCATCCTCACCTGAGGCAAATACCATCTTCCAGGAATATTCAATAATAATTGCCCTGCATTGTCCCCTTAAGGTAGTGATCTCAGAATCTTCTTCCGGTGTAATATAAGAGGAACCTGGTGCAACCATAAGCTGATCTTTGTTCTGTAAAAACTCTATGGTAGTTTTTGCTCCCATTTTTGCCTGCCAGTCTGTATCAAGTGGTGTTGTGTTTTTCTCTAATACGGACTCCCATAATGTATAGTTATATGGATATCCGGTTTCCGGATTTGTATCGCTTGGTATGACAGCAGGAAAGTTAAGAGCAGATACTCCGTCTTTCCAGCTGCCTCCGCCCCATTCATCAGGAACTATAGTATTACCGCCTTCATAGAAAGCTTTCCAACCGAAATCGGTTAAGGCAGGTTTATCATCCACTAGTTCCCAGGTCAACCCTTCCGGACCACAGGAGCTTGAAGTCTGTGCGGCTGACATCATAATTCCCTCCGGCGAATATAACCAATCAATAAAGTCAGCTAATCTTTCGGGATCTTCTGCTTTACTTCCGATTGCAATACATTGCCTGTCACCATCAGGCCTGCATCCGTAAGACAGATCTTTCATGTCATCAATGGAGGCAATCATAAATCCTTTTCCGACAGCTTTATTATCCGGTGTATTATAAGCCGCCTGGCCTAACCACGGCCATGGTGAATATAAAATCTGTCCATCCTGGTATTTTGTATATAACGTATCATAATTTTGGGTAGTAGATTCCGGATCTACAAGCCCCATCTGATTTGCATCATAATATAACTTCAATACTCTGGTGTACATGGAATCACTGTCAATTATACTCTGGTCATCAGAGCCATCCACCTTTGACAAAACAAATCCCAACTCGTCGTACCCATAAAAACAGGTTGGCTGTTTCGCTAAACACATCATATTGCCGTCCCAGTCTTTGAATAATGAGATGCCATAGGTTTTCTTGCCTGTGTCGCTTTCAGGAACCGCATCCTGCATTGCCTTTAAAACCGGAAGCAGGTCTTCCATTGTTTTCATCTGCGGATAACCAGCAGCCTTATACGCATCCCAGCGAAGATATGGTCCAAAAGTCGGATCAAGACCCTCTGACGGATTTGTTGCCGGTTGTTCGGAAACACTGCTGGGGATTCCATAAACTCCGTCTTCCTTTACCAATTCATTTAAGGAATCAATTCCGCTCTGATATTTCTTAAGGTTCTCTTTATCGGCAATTAAATCCGTCAAATTAAGTACCAGCCCTGCAGTTACCATGTTTTGTAACCTTCCGCCATCCGCACCATAGATAATTAAATCTCCAAGGTCTCCAGATGCCGAACGCGTCTGAAACAATGTCTCTCCGCCGCCTGCTACGTTAGGTGCTATCATATTCATCTCCATATTGAATTTGTCTTTTACAATCTTAGCAAACCATCCGGATTGAATTCCCTGATAATTCGCTAAACCGTCAAAAACGTCAACTGTAATAAACTCCGGATATTTCTCTGCTCCAGTCTTGTCACTATCTCCTGATGCAGTAGTATCTGCAGTTTTTGCACTATCTTCGGTTTTTGCAGAGTCTTCAGAAGTCACGATGTCTGCTGTTGGACTTGCTTTTTTACCACATCCTGCAAGCATGGATGCTGCTAATAGGACACCTAATAGCATACTTAGTAATTTCTTTGTCATACCTTATTCCTCCAATATAATTTTTTTCATATAATCAGCAAAATAAAATAATTAATTTTGTTTTGCTTATTAACTAATAATTATTTTAATTAATTAGCTACCCTTTCACGGAACCAATCATAATACCTTTTACAAAATATCTCTGGAACATTGGGTAGATGAATAATATCGGCAATACTACAATAACGGTAACAGTCATACGTACCGAAGTCGGTGTCTGCTGTGTTGCCAATGCCATAACATTACTCCCGGAACCAACACTGTTCTTAATTAATGCCGCAAGAGAATTTGCCTGATTTATATAACAATACAGTAAATATTGCAGGGAATATAATTTCTGTTCAGTAATATAAATTAAAGTATCCTGAAAGGAATTCCATTGAGTTACTGCCGCAAAGATTGAAATTGTCGCTAAAATAGGCTTACAGGTAGGCAGGATAATTTTTCTGAAAACCGTAATGATTCCAGCTCCGTCTATCTTGGCTGCCTCCTGAAGAGATGCTGGAATTGATTCCACATATGTTTTAACCAAAATTATGTTAAATGGCTGCACAATTACCGGAATTATGTATACCCAGAAAGTATTGGTAAGGTGTAAATTTTTCATGGTTAAGAACATGGGAATTAACCCTGCATTAAAATACATGGTAACAACGATAAAACGGTACCAGAATTTTCTGCCCCACATCTTTTGCTGGGTAAACATAAAGCCCAAAAACGCAGAAGCTAATACTGTACAGGCAGTTCCAATTACTGTTCTGCCCACCGAAACCCATAAAGCAGTACCCAGCCCCCTGATTTTAAGAACATTAATATAATTATCAAAATGAATTTTCTTTGGGAGAAAATTAATCATTCCATTTGCACTTAAGTCGTTGGCACTGATTGTATTAATAATCAGGTAATAAAACGGATAGATACAAATTAAAGTAAAAATTACAAAAAATATATGATTTAAAATATCAAAAGCCAGTTCTGACCTTTCCGGCTTTTTCTTCTTTTTTACCATCTGTTTCATAATGATTCCTTTCTAAATAATGGATTCCCCACGTGTTTTTTTAGATACAAAATTAACTGTAAACAATAAAGTAACACTGACTAAGCTCTTTAGCATACCGATTGCGGTTGCCAATGAAGGACTGCCGCCTGTCATACCGACATTGTATACATATAAATCAAGTACCTGTATATGTTCTCTATTAAAAGAATTCTGAAATACATAATACTGGTCCAGACCATTATTCAGAAAATTTGCAACGGAAAGCATTAATAGCACAAAAAAAGTGGGCATTAAAGCCGGCAGGGTTATGTGCCTCATTAATTTAAAACGGTTGGCTCCATCTACTCTGGCAGCTTCATATAATTCCTGGTCGACACCTGTAATTGCTGCAAGATACATGATAGATCCCCATCCAAGGGTTTTCCATGTATTCCACAAAAGCATAGACAGCCAGGTATGGGAATCGCCATCCAGAAATTTAATTGGAGTTGTAATAATCCCGGCACCCATTAATAGCGTATTAACCATACCTGTGATGGAGAATAAACTGAATGCTACGGAAAACACCATAACCCAGCTGATAAAATTCGGCACAGTTGTAAATGTCTGCACAAAATTCTTAAACCATTTACTTTTTATTTCACTTAAAAAGATAGCAAAAATTACCGGCAGGAATGATGTAGCAAGTGTTAACCCGCTCATGGCAAATGTATTCTTCATTACTTTCATCAGCTGGCTAATCTGTGTCGGATTAGCAAATAACATTTTAAACCACCTAAATCCTACAAATTCACATTGTGTTAATTTTAGCGGCGGCTTATAATCAAAGAAGGCATATATCCAACCATGTAACGGAAAATAGGAAAATGCGAAAGATAATATTAAAAACGGTACTATGTACAAAAACAATTTCTTTCCCTCTGAGATTCCTTTTTTTTTCACTTTCTGAATATTTTTAGTCTGTACTGATACTGATTTTTGCATTTTTAACCTCCTGGACTTGATGCTGCCATTATACAAGTAAGTTTTAATGACTCATTTATACTATCAGTTTTTTTTTCACATTAATACTATAAAAATTTAAGATAATATACAGTAAAAATTGGATTTTTATAATTAGGTTGAAGTTTTGCCGCTGACCTATTCTGCTTTCTTGATAAAAACCAGTATCAAGCTAATTCAGATACGGAATAATGAATACAGGTGTATATATATTCGATTTTACATAAGCTGTCCACGATAAGAATCCTTGTGTTCAAGGGATAGACAGCTAACTCGAATATATATACACCTGTATTTATTTCATAGACTAAATTGGACTTATAATACTTTTATGATTAATAAAGAATAATAGAAAATAAACGGATTTAATTAATCATCCTTTTTCCAAAAGGTTATTATCTGGTTTAAACTTATATTGTTAACAAAATTCTTTTTAATGAGTAAAAAGTTTTCTAAATCATATAATATTAAATATAAAACCGCTCGGTTCTCAAATTCTTCCCTTGTAACAGGATTTTGTTCTACCCGAAAGCCTGATTTTATCTGTTCTAATTCCTCCAGTAGTTTCTCCGCATTATTATACTCATGAAAATGCTCCCTGACAGTGTTTAGAAACAAAGCAATGGGTGAAGCTTGTCTTGGAACTATCGTAAGCAGATTTATCTGTTCTTTGATATGTTTTAGAATGGTTAACTGGCTTTTCCTCATGGTAAAATATTGAATATAATAGCGGGTATCACTTAATAAGGTATTATTCATATTATCATAAGCACGGGTGAGCGCTTCTCTCAGATGTTCATCCAGATCATTAAATTCCTTATCCAATGTGCAGCAATTCTTGCTATCATCGCTCTTTAACGTTTTCCGGTTACTTAAGATAGATTCGGAGAGCTTCCCTAAAATTGTTTTAATATCACTTTCAATCAACCGCATATCAGCCTTTACCGCATCAAAATTCCCCGGTATATACAGATTTAAAAGAATACCTACGAAAGTGCCTACGATCATGATCAGGGCTTCATTCCAGATAAAGGCTGCCCCCATATCCTTTTCAATAAGAAAATGGGTCACCAGTACCGAGCACATCGCTATTCCCTCCTGCAAATGAAATAAATAGCTTTCCGTTATAAACACTAATAAGAAAACACCAAATGTAACGGTATGATAACCAAAAAACCGGAACAGGACATAGGCCGTTAATAAAGCCAGGAAGAATGCAAGGATCCGTTTCCCGGCAACAATCAAAGTTTCCTTTTTTGTATCCTGGATACTTAATAAAGTAATAATCCCGGCAGATGCACTGTACTTAAGGCCCAAAAAGTCAGCAAACAGGATTGCCGCACTGCTTCCGGCTGCTATTTTTAATATTTTTATGAAATTAATTTTATCCTTAGTTAATCTCTTAAATATTTTCAATGAAAGCTTACTCCTTTGCCAGTCCTGAATGATAAATAAAGGACCTGCCAAACAGTTATGGCAAGCCCTGATTGGGTTTATTTTATAATGTAATTATACCATTTTATTATATAAAATAATAATGCTAATCTAATAAGCAAGTCATAACCGTAACGGAATCCTTACCGGTTTCGGAAGGCAGAATAACAGTACCTTTCTCTTCCGCTTGTATATCAGCTCCGGTAACAGAAGCTATATTTTTTACATCATGGAGATAAATCTTATATGGCTTGCTCTCTCCGAAGTTTTGAACCTTAATCGTTATTTTGCCTGCTTCCTTTAATACGGATATGCTTAATTCCAATTTCGCATCCATATTATAAACAGTTGTTTTTGCTTCCGTTCCTTCTATTAACTGAAATACTTTTAGCGTTACATCGTTGGCATAATCATATTCGGGTTCGGTATCCACGGAACCAACTGCAATAATGGAATTTTCTCTGGCAAGGCAAGGTATGCTTAAATATCCATGATGTTCTTTGACCCATCTGCCTCCGGTTACCTTCTCTCCTGTTAAGAAATTCGTCCAATTTCCCTCCGGTACAAAGTACTCAGCCATACCCTCTTCATTAAATATCGGTGCTACCAGAAGACTGTCTCCTAACATATACTGTTTATCCAGAAAACCGCAGGTCGGATCATTCTGGAATTCCAATACCATACTTCTCATAGCAGGTACCCCTGTTTTATTGGTTTCGATGGCATTCCTATAAAGGTACGGCATTAAAGAAGCTTTTAATTTCGTAAAGAAACGGGCTACATCAACGGACTCTTCATCATAAGCCCACGGCACACGGTAGGAGGAGCTGCCATGTAACCTTGAATGAGAGGACATTAAACCGAATGCTACCCATCTCTTATAAACATCCGGTGTAGAGGTATCTTCAAAGCCGCCGATATCATGACTCCAGAAACCAAAACCGGACATGGTTAAGGATAATCCTCCTCTTAAGCTCTCTGACATGGATTCATAATCAGACCAGCAGTCACCGCCCCAATGTACCGGAAATTTCTGTCCGCCGACGGTTGCACTTCTGGCAAATACTACACCATTGCCTTTCCCCCGTTTTCTCTCAACCAAACCAAAAACTGTCTTATTATATAAATAGGTGTAATAATTGTGCATTTTAACCGGATCTGCTCCGTTATAATATACAACATCCTTAGTCGGAATTCTTTCACCAAAGTCGGTCTTAAAGCAATCAACACCCATATCCATTAAAACTTCCAGTTTCGATGCAAACCAATCGCAGGCTGCAGGATTTGTAAAGTCAACCAAAGCCATTCCCGGCTGCCACATATCCCATTGCCATACATCACCGTTTGTTCTCTTAACAAAATATCCGTGTTCCATTCCCTCTTCAAAAAGCACAGATTCCTGGGCTATATAGGAATTGATCCATACACAGATTTTTAATCCTTTTTCCTTCAGACGTTTTAACATGCCTGCCGGATCCGGAAATACATCCTTATCCCATTTAAAGTCTGACCAGTTAAAAGCTTTCATCCAGAAACAATCGAAATGGAATACGCTGAGAGGAATATCCCTCTCTAACATACCATCAACAAAACCGGTTACCGTTGCTTCATCATAATTTGTGGTAAAAGAAGTGGATAACCATAAGCCAAAAGTCCAAGGTGCAGGAAGTGCCGGCTTACCGGTTAAGTCCGTATATCTGGTGATAGCTTCTTTCATTGTAGGTCCGTTAAAAATAAAATAATCCAGGTTTTCTCCCGGAACAGAGAATCCGACCTTTTTAACCATCTCTGAACTTACTTCATAAGATACTTTATCGGAGCTGTTTACAAACACACCATAACCTCTGTTAGAAAGATAAAATGGTATATTCTTATAAGATAATTCCGTTGAGGTACCACCATCTTCGTTCCAGATTTCTACATTCTGCCCATTTTTAATAAATGGTGTAAACCGTTCACCCAAACCGTAAATCAATTCTCCTACGGATAAGCTTAACTGTTCTCTCATATATGCATCTTTATTATCCGTTTCATAGGCAAGACCTCTAAAATCAGTCTTCATATATGCTAAATCACGACGGCCACTTGTTGTTAATTTGTAATCGCCCCTGTTAAACTGCATTGAAGCATCCTGTTTATTAATCGTTAAGTTTAAAGAACCGCTAGATAACTTAAATCCCCAATCAGCCTCTTCTATTATCAAGGTATTATTTTCATCCAGGGATAATTCAAAATTCGGTCCGTGATCTATTACACCCATATAATGGAATGTCTGAACTCTTAAAACTTCCGGTGCGGGAGCTGAAATCTTAATCGTAAGATTTGGTCCTCCTAAAGTATCACCTCTGCGATTTATTTTATGTGTAGGTGCGCAAAATGTTATACTGTTGTTGCTTCGCCTTGTTTCATAAACTTCAGCCGGACTGAAGCATTCCACTCCCTCTTTTTGTACCCAGCATCCATTGCTAAATTTCATAGCTATCTCCTTTCAACTTATGTTCCTATCGTTAGCTGTACGGTGATAAACACCGCCTTTTTTCTTATATTTGAATCCATCTCCGATAAGTTATACAAGTTATATTATATCCATAAATAAAAAACAAACAATGTTTTTTTTCATATCTGACATGTATTATAGTTTATTAAATATACAAATGTCCCTCCTAATAAAGTTCAGTCCAGAGTGGCCTTAGAACTTAGTTAGGAAGGACTAACCGGTTGTATCATAGATTAAATAAATGTGGTTTCAGTTATTAGTATAAGTATTTTTCATAAGAAATTCAAAATCCTCAACCGGGATCGGTTTGGAATATAGATACCCCTGTGCCATATCACAATCTACCGTTTTTAAAAAGTCCGATTGTGTCTGGGTTTCTACTCCTTCGGACAAAACTTTCATATTTAACTGTTTAGCCATGCTTATAATACTTGATACAATAATCTGTTCCTCTTTCTGCATATCACCTTTTCCGAAAAATTCTTTATCCAGCTTTATAACATCCGTCTCCATATTTTTTAACAAATTAAGAGAGGAATAACCGGCTCCGAAATCGTCAATAGAAACCCCGAATCCCAACTTCCGCAGCTTTTTCATGGTAGTTAAAGCTGCTTCCGCATTATTTAAGAAGATACTTTCTGTTAGTTCCAATTCTAATAAATGATAAGGTATCGCATAATGATCTACCAGCTTTTTTATTTCATTTACAAAATTCTCATCATTTAAATGTATCCGTGATACATTGACGGATATGGGCACAACCGGAAGATTATTATTAATCCAGTAATGCAGTAATTTACAAACTTCCTCATAGATATAGAAATCTAAATTAACTACAAAGCCATTTCTTTCAAATAAAGGAATAAAATCATTTGGTGGAATCAGAGTATTTTCATTTTTTTTCCATCTGACCAAAGCCTCAGCTCCAACTAAATTATTATCTGTCAAACCAATTTTAGGTTGGAGATATACGATAAATTCACTGTTTTTCAAAGCTTGCTCCATGGAATTCGTTATCTCTGCTTCCCGTTGCAGTTTTACTTTCATGGAATTGTCAAAGAATTTACAGTCAGTTTTAGAGGAATTTTTAATACTTTTTCTAGCTACATTGGCATTGTCGATTGCAACGGATATATCTTCTGCCGGATCTATAACAGATACACCGCTGGCAATAATAAACTTATTTCCAGGATATTTTGACCTTTGTTTAATATTAAATTGCTCATTCAGTAATAAAATATTATCTTTAAGAACTTTCTCATCAATTAAAGGACAAGCAGCCAGGAAATTATCCTCTGAAATTCTTGCAACTCCATCCATCTTAGTTCCATTGCAGGATATAAGCATCGCGAAATCACTCAAAATTCTGTCA
The DNA here is from genome assembly GCF_030913705.1 of Anaerocolumna sp. MB42-C2. Lineage (GTDB taxonomy): Bacteria > Bacillota > Clostridia > Lachnospirales > Lachnospiraceae > Anaerocolumna. The sequence continues at coordinate 5,760,576 of NZ_CP133190.1, read as the reverse complement.
CCCACATCATATCCTAAAGTATCATTAATATACTTAAATTGGGTAATATCCGAATATATGATTACATATTTCTGTCTCGGATTGTCTGCCAATAATTTCCTTACATCCTTTTTGAATTTATGCAAAGAGGGAAGTCCTGTTAGTGCATCATAATTCTTGATTTTATATAACTGTTCATTTGCTCTCTCCGAGGCACGCATTTTTAATAGATACGAAGATATGATTTTCGTTATTGTAACCATAGAATCAATTTCATACTGTGTCCAGTATCTGGGTTTTTCGTTATCGTGAATACTGACGCAGCCTTTTAATACACCATTCTCGAATATTCCGCATTGCAGCAATGCTTGAATATGCATCGTTTTAAGAATGTCAATTTCATACTCTTCATTCCATGCGGTAACATTATTAATAAAAAAAATACCGTTTTCATCAAATCTGCTTGTGTTATCATTTAATTCTAATACGAAATTATTAAATTTACTTTTATCCGGTTTTATTTCGTCTTTACAGCTAAGATATGTAGTAATTAGTTGCGAATTAATAGAATTTTCTAAAATACAGATATGGCTGCAATCAAATTGTGCTCTTACCTTAGTTAACAGGAGATTAATTGCACTGTTAACGTCCTTTGTTCTTGACATAATGTCAAAGGCAAAAGCAGTAATTTCCTTATCAAAATTATTACTGCCATAGGCTCTGGTTTTTGTAATCTTATATTTTTCATAACAGCCGGTATCTATATAACTGCTGCTGTTTTCGATTTCGCGATAGAATCCATAATAATTCTTCTGGTTCTCTCTCGTATAAATTAATGCAGCATCTGCTTTAGAAAACAGCTGTTCAAAATCTGCTCCGTCATCAGGATACACTCCGATACCAATACTGCATGACATAGAGTAATTTGTATTCTCGCCGGTATATGTATTACGAAACACAGAATATATCTCTTCCGCCTTATCTTTTAATACTTCCTGATTATCAACATTTTTAAGAAAAATAAGAAATTCATCACCGCCAATTCGGCCCGGTATATCCGTATCATAAAATATCTTTCTTAATGAATCTGCAATATTAATCAAAACCGTATCACCAAATAAATACCCTAAATTCTCATTCACTACCTGAAAGTTATCAATATCAACAATCATAAGTGCATGTTTGGAATCCGGTTTTGAAGCTGCTAAAAATTCATCTATAATCTGTCTGGTATATTCTTTGTTGAATAATCTTGTCAAAGAATCCTGTTTCTCCAATTCTTTCATCCGGTAACTTTCTTTAAGCTTACGTTCCTTTTGGCGAAACATTTCTTCTTTGATCTCTGTCCAATTACCCCCGTCTATTAACGCGGAATAAATTGTATCCTCATAAACAAATTCAATATAATTATCTTTTTCTATATAATTACTTATCATGCCATCCGGCAATGTAATGTTTGTAAAGAAATCCATCATTTGTTCTTTCGTGTAAAGATTTCTTTTCCTTAGTGTTTTATCTTTACCATCCATGCTTCGTACTTTCCCATCTTCCCTGATGTACTCTCTAAAAGAAATATCGAGTTAAATTATACCATGAAAACATATATCAGACAACCCCGCAAAAGTTAAAAAACCTCTTATATACATTATAAAAATATGCTCCCTGGTAATATAGAATAATAAGGATATTTACTCATATATTTAATTAATGAGTTCTATTAAATGGAGATGATTACCTTGGATCAAAATTGCAGAGAATATGCTCTCAGCGAAGATTATGCTGAATTTATAGTTGAATTTGGGCAGACATTTGATCTGCTTACAGCAAATCGGGATACCTGCTATGCCCCCCTTACTTCGACACATGCTGTTGTATATACTCCTATCAGCAGTCTGCCTCAAAATATAATTCAATTATATGGTTATGGAATTTATCCCAGCTGTTTTGGTTTAATGGATACCGGCAGCCTGGAAGCCTCCGGGGTAACCAGAATTCGTAATATTCCAAGCTTTAACCTCCGGGGTGAGGGCGTGTTAATAGGAATTATTGATACAGGGATTGATTATACACACAATGCTTTTAAAAACGCTGATGGTACATCTAAAATATATTCTATTTGGGATCAGACTATACAAACCGGTCAATCTCCGGAGGGGTTTTTTTATGGAACGGAATACACCCAGGAGCAGATTGATCTTGCTCTTCAGAATGCAAACCCGCTTTCTGTTGTCCCAACCACCGATGAGGATGGGCATGGTACTTTTTTATCCGGTATTGCCGCAGGTACGGAAAGCATTGAAAATAATTTTTCGGGTGTTGTACCCCTTGCAGACCTTGTGGTGGTTAAATTAAGACAGGCGAAACAATTTACCCGTAATTTTTTTGCTATCCCCCAGGACGCGGTCTGCTATCAGGAAACGGATATTATGCTGGGAATTAATTATTTACTAAGCGTAGCTAACCGGCTGATGAGGCCTTTATCCATTTGTATTGGTTTCGGTACTTCTCAGGGTGCCCATGATGAACGGGGGGTATTAAGTAACTACCTTTCTACTATAGCGGATATCAGAGGAATCGGAGTGTCTATTGCTGCAGGAAATGAAGGAAACAGAGGTCATCATTTTATGGGTATTATCAGCCGTGGAACAGAATATGAAACAGTAGAATTAAGAGTTGGTCCAAATGAAAGCGGATTTTCCATGGAATTATGGGGTGATGCCCCCAGTACCTTTTCCATCGATATCTTATCTCCTACCGGAGAATTTATCCCAAGAATTCCCGCAAGAATAGGTGAAACCCGTATTATCCGGTTCATTTTTGAACAAACGATTATTTATGTAGATTATCAGATTGTGGAAACACAGACTGGAGATCAGTTAATTTTAATTCGTTTTAATACTCCTACGGAAGGAATTTGGCGATTCCGTGTATATTCGAATACCGATTTGGATTCCCGTTTTAATATATGGCTTCCCATTTCAACTTTTATTAGTGATCAGACTTATTTCACACAGCCAACTCCAGAAATTACTCTGACCTCTCCTGGTAACACGATCATTCCTATTGTTGTTACTGCCTATGATTATACCAATCAAAGTCTATTTATCAATGCCAGCAGGGGATTTACCAGAACGAATAACATCAGCCCTGACCTGGCTGCTCCCGGAGTCAATCTGGTAGGTCCGGCTCCGGGAAATACATACACAACCAGATCCGGCACCAGTGTTTCGGCTGCACACACAGCCGGAATTGCGGCTATGGTACTGGAGTGGGGTATTATTGGAGGAAATTATACACAACTTGACAGTGTGGAGATTAAAAATTTACTGATACGAGGAGCCAGAAGAACTCCTGGCACTGTATATCCTAACCGGGAATGGGGTTACGGAATCCTGGATATCTATAATGCCTTTAACAGCTTAAGAGGAGAAACCACTGGTTAAAAACAACGAAGTATGTACGGACAGAGAATAACTACCTAGCCTCTATCCGCCATACTTCGTTTTAACAATATAAATCTCTTGTTTCCATTCAGAACACTAAATGGACTTTTGCCCTAAAATTTATAATTTTGCAATATCAATTAATGAAATATTATCTATATCTGCATTTTCCAGACTTGTTAATAAGGCATTAGCCGTATCCAAAGACGTAAGACATGTTACTCCCGTCTCGATGGAGGTACGGCGAATTATAAAACCGTCTCTCGATTTATCACGCCCTTGGGTAGGTGTATCGATAACCAGATCGATCTCATGACCCAGGATTAAATCAATTATAGTCGGAGCTTCTTTATCCAGTTTATTTACTGGAATTGCTTCCACACCGTTTTCATTTAAAAACTTGGCGGTACTTCTGGTCGCATAGATTTCATAACCAAGTGCCTTAAATCTTCTGCCTACTTCTACAGACTCCAGTTTATCCGCATCCTTTACGGTCATAATCATTTTCTTGTGTTTTGGAAGATTGATTCCTGCACCCAAAAACGCTTTATATAAAGCTTCATTAAAAGTTTTAGCAATTCCTAAACATTCCCCGGTAGACTTCATCTCCGGTCCAAGGCTGATATCAGCTCCATGTAATTTTTCAAAGGAAAATACCGGCATTTTAATCGCAATATAATCTGCATTCGGTGCTAATCCGGTCCCGTATCCCAAGTCATTAATCTTTTCTCCTAAAATAACGCGGGAAGCTAAACCTACAATCGGAATACCGGTTACTTTGCTGATATAAGGAACAGTACGGCTGGAACGTGGATTTACTTCGATTACATAAACCTCATCATGATACAGGATAAACTGTATATTAATTAAACCGATTACATTAAGGGATTTTGCTAGCTTTCTGGTATAGTCCACTATAACATTCTTAAGCCTTTCCGTCACATTCTGGGCAGGATATACCGAGATACTGTCTCCGGAATGGATACCGGCACGTTCTACGTGTTCCATAATACCAGGAATCAAGATATCTTCCCCATCACATACCGCATCTACTTCAACTTCTTTACCCATTAGATATTTATCAACCAGAATCGGATGTTCCTGAACATTTAAGTTAATAATAGCCATAAATTCTCTGATATCGTCATCCGAAATTGCAATCTGCATGCCCTGACCGCCTAATACATAAGATGGTCTTACTAAAACCGGATATCCTAATTCATTCGCTGCAGTTATGGCTTCCTCTGTCGTAAATACTGTTTTTCCCGCAGGTCTTGGTATACAGCATTCTTCCAGGATAGCATCAAACAATTCCCTGTCTTCCGCTGCGTCAACATTTTCAGCAGAGGTTCCAAGAATAGGAACTCCCATCTTTAATAAGGCATCTGTTAATTTTATCGCTGTTTGACCGCCAAACTGCACTACGGCTCCGTCCGGCTGTTCCAAATCTACGATGCTTTCCACATCCTCCGGAGTTAGCGGTTCAAAATATAATTTATCGGCGATATCAAAGTCCGTACTGACGGTTTCGGGATTATTATTTACGATTATGGTTTCATAGCCTGCTTTTCTTAAAGCCCATACACTGTGTACGGAGCAATAATCAAACTCAATACCCTGTCCGATACGAATAGGACCGGATCCTAATACCATAACTTTCTTTTTTGTTTTCACCGGGTCTACTTCATTTTGACTTCCATAGCAAGAATAATAATAGGGAGTGCTTGCTTCAAATTCAGCTGCACAGGTATCTACCATTTTATAGGCCGGTGTAATTTCATACTCTTTTTTGCGTAATAGCTTAACATCTTCTAAATTCTTTCCTGTGAATTGTGCAATTACACGATCCGGGAATTCAAGCCTCTTAGCTTCTAAAAGTAGTTCTTTCGTTAGCGGTTTGGTCTTTAATTCCTGTTCCATTTCTACCAGAATAGCGATCTTGTCTAAAAACCAATGATCTATTTTAGTTATCTCATGTATTTCATCATAGGATATTCCTCTGCGGATAGCTTCTGCAATGACAAATAATCTTCGGTCATCTATCAGGTGTAGTTTTTCTCTGATTTCATCCGTCTTATATTGTTCATAATTACCGTATTGCAGGCTGTAGATATTCTGTTCAAGAGAACGGAGCGCCTTCATTAAGGCACCTTCGAAATTCGTGCAGATACTCATAACCTCACCGGTAGCTTTCATCTGTGTGGTTAAGGTTCTTTTTGCCATGATAAATTTATCAAAAGGCCACTTAGGAATCTTAACAACAACATAATCCAGTGCAGGTTCAAAGCTGGCATATGTTTTACCGGTTATCACGTTCTGAATTTCATCCAGATTATATCCAAGAGCTATCTTAGCTGCGACTTTTGCAATAGGATATCCCGTCGCTTTGGAAGCTAAAGCGGAGGAACGGCTAACTCTCGGATTTACCTCGATAACGCAGTATTCAAAAGTTTCGGGATGAAGTGCATATTGAACATTACATCCGCCGGTTATATTTAATTCTGTAATAATATTTAAAGCGGAAGACCTTAACATCTGGTACTCTTTATCCGCAAGGGTCTGGGAGGGTGCAACTACGATACTATCACCGGTATGTACACCAACCGGGTCGATATTCTCCATATTACATACGGTTATACAGTTACCCTGCTTATCCCTCATTACTTCGTATTCGATTTCTTTCCAGCCGGCTATACATCTCTCGATTAAGCATTGACCTACGCGGCTCAAACGAAGACCATTGGAACAGATTTCTCTTAATTGTTCTTCATCCTGAGCAATTCCGCCGCCGCTGCCGCCAAGAGTATAGGCCGGTCTTACAACTACCGGATAACCTATGGTTTCTGCAAAAGCAACCGCATCATTCACTGTTGTTACAACCGTGCTTGGTGCACAAGGTTCACCGATTTTTTCCATGGTTGTTTTAAATTCCAGCCGGTCTTCTGCTTTCTTTATAGTATCCGAGGTTGTACCGATTAATTTAACATCATTTTCTTTTAAAAATCCGGATTCTTCTAATTCCATGGCAATATTTAAAGCAGCCTGGCCGCCGAGTGTAGGAAGAACACTGTCCGGCTTTTCCTTTAATATTATTTTTTTAACCATGTCAGGAGTTAACGGTTCAATATAAACCATATCCGCTATATCTTTATCCGTCATAATGGTAGCAGGATTAGAATTAACTAATACGACACAAATTCCTTCCTCTTTTAAGGAACGGCAGGCCTGGGTACCTGCATAGTCGAATTCTGCCGCCTGTCCGATAACAATCGGACCGGAACCTATAACCAATACTTTTTTGATGCTGTCAATCTTTGGCATTATTGTACCTCCATCATCTGAATAAACTCATCGAAAAGGAACTCTGAATCCTGCGGTCCGGCACATGCCTCCGGATGGAATTGGACCGTAAATATATTTTTTCCTAGATAATGATAACCTTCTATCGTCCCGTCATTTGCATTGATAAAACTCTTTTCAGCTTTTGCCTCACTCATGGATCCGTCTTCCACTACATAACCGTGATTCTGGGAAGAGATATATACCCTTCCGGTTTTCAAGTCTTTTACCGGATGATTCGCACCTCTGTGTCCGTATTTCATCTTTTTAGTATCCCCACCGTTAGCCAATGCCATTAACTGATGGCCGAGACAGATGGCAAAGATCGGGACGTCACTGTTATACATTTTCTTGATTTCTTCAATTATTTCCACACATTCTTTTGGATCCCCGGGGCCGTTGGACAACATAATACCGTCCGGATTTTCAGAAAGGATTTCTTCTGCTTTCGTTAAGGCAGGATATATGGTAACATCACATCCTCTTTTTAATAAGCAGTCCTTAATATTATCTTTTGAACCATAATCCAATAAGGCTACCTTAAAATTACCCTTGCGGTAAGGATGAATTTTAAGTCCGCTTCTTGCATTATCTGCATCCGTTGGTACATATTCCTTTGCTAAATAGGTCGTTTTCTCTTTGCAGGTTACCTTTTCAACTACCTTAGTCACGCAATGTGCTTTTAATTTTTTAATCACATCTTCTAAAACATAATTTTCATTGGTAGTTATCATACCGTTCATGGTACCTTTTTCCCTTAATATCTTTGTTAAGGCTCTCGTATCAGTTCCGGCAATTCCGGGTATGTCTTTTTCCGTTAAAAAGGTTTCAATGCTGTCCTCGCTTCGGAAGTTACTTGGGCGCCTTGCAATTTCTCTTACTATATATCCGTCCACCCATGGTTTTTTTGATTCCATATCTTCATAACAGATACCATAATTTCCGATTAGCGGGTACGTCATCACCACTGCCTGACCTGCATAAGATGGGTCCGTAAGCACCTCCAGATATCCTGTCATTGAGGTGTTGAATACTATTTCACTAATCATATCCCTAGTTGAACCAATACTTTTACCTGTGAAAACATTACCGTCTTCCAGTATTAGAAAAGCTTTCATAACTTCCACCTGTTCCTTTCAAATAATGTAGTGCATTTTAAAGTAACTGCAGTGTCTAACAGATACCCAAATTGTCAAAATTCTATCATATCTTTCTTTAAAATGCAATACTTATTTTCACTTATATCAAATTTATTATTATTCATTTTTGTTTATAATTATAAGTTATAATTTTGATTTAATCAAGTAAAATCAAGTAAAATGTTTTTATTTGAATTATATATCTGATTTTTCCCTTTCCTATCCATTTGAAACGTAAGAAACTACTTTATATAAATAAGAAAGCATCTTGCAGACTATAGCGCTGTTCTGCTGTTACTTTAGCGATAATTACCCGAAAGTCTGTCAATTGTATCTGCCCGGAGGGTTTTTAATACAATAGGGCATCAAATTACTATCACATAAAAAAAGACTTAATATCTTTAGGATAAACCTAAAGTTCTAAGTCTTTTTGGCTGGGGTTATAAATTTTGTTTCACCTATTATTGCATATAATTTAATTATGCATATTATTATGCATATTATTAATTTCTATAACATTTCTGACGTTTTTTTTATTTATCATTTTTTTTAATATATTTTCTGCATTTTAATTATATATATCATTTTGATTATATATCTTTTATAATTCCGCAATTCTGGTTACTGCAACATATAATTCAGATATTCTATACCAGGTCGGAAAATCAACGATACCGGTTGCCGGTAGTCCAAAGGTCTGTTGAAATATTCTTACAGCGTCAGCGGTCTGCTCGCCATAAACTCCGTCCACAGCAACCTTGGGTATTACCGTATAAACATTGGATATTGCATTTAACTGATCCTGTATCATTCTAACACTATCGCCTCGGGAACCAGTTGTTAAATTGGAACCAGGCCAAGAGGCGGGCACACCGGCTACTTCATTTGCCGAGTTGATATACATATTGGCTCCATAAAAATTACGGATTATCTGTATCGCGGTAAGACCCTGTTCTCCCAAGTCTTTAGAACCCCATTGGGTCACCCATATAGAAACAGGGTATGAACTACAATAATTAATGTTTTTCATACGTTTCTCATATTTTATTTTTTTATTCTAATCATTTGTTGCAGCTTTATTTATCAACTTGATCTATTTCTCCTTCTTTTTTTTCTTCGTCCGTTTCCTCTTCAACAGTTTCATCAATACTGTTTTTGAGCAATTTTTCTGTATTTTCTATAATAATGTCTTTTATCTTACCTGCAGCCTCCGGTTCTATTTTCCTGAGCAATTGAATCTGATGATCCGATTTAGCCATATTATAATATAAGGCTTTTGCTACGGCATAACCACCCCAACCGGCAAGACAGACCTGATATAGTTCACCGGTGTCAATTCCAAACCCCTGCATCAGAAATAAAGCGATTGTCATAATCCAGCATTCAATCCTGGAATATTCCAACAGCTTTTTACTAAAGGGAAGAAAATTAGTATTTGATCGTTTTCTTTTTGTTTTTTTTAACATAGATCACCTGCTATAAACTTATAGTTAAAAATATTATTGTGTAACCTCATTTAGTACAACTGACAGGTCAAATATTAACAGTTACTTCACAAATTCATAAAACTATGTACATAAATGAACGATATAATAATTTCATAGCATTTATTTAGTAAATAATTTTTTTCATAAACAAGGCCGGCAGGAAATCCTGTCGGCCACTCCTCTGTACATATATCTGCTGTTTTAAACCGCGAAAGCAAACTAATTGACTGAAAAGTCACAATTAATTTTTCATTTTTGACTGCTTACCCTTAATCTCTGAAGCAGGTATATATCCTATCGCTCTTAATGCTTTCTCGTTAAGAGCAGCTCCTATCTTTTTTCTTTCTTCATCTGATAATAAATCCCATGATTGATATGTTTTTTCAATGTTTACAAAGATATTTACTTTCAACTCCTGTTTCATACACTTAACCCCTATTATCACTTTTACCGACTCTAATATAAATCTATGAAAATGGGGTTGTACATATTGCAGATCTGGTTATTTTTCCGGTTTATTTTAAATATAATCAGAAAAAGGAGCTGGTAAATATGCAGTCCGCAGCATTATATATACGCGTAAGTACTGAGGATCAGGCGGAATTTTCGCCAGATGCCCAAAAGAGGTTATTGCTGGATTATGCCAAAAGAAATCATATATTGGTTGATGAAGAATATATCTTTATTGATGAGGGTATTTCCGGCCGAATAGCAGAAAAAAGACCAGGATTTATGAGTATGATAGCAATAGCCAAAAAGAAACCTAAACCATTTGATATTATATTGGTTCACCGTTTTGACCGTTTCAGCCGTTCCCGAGAGGACAGCATCGTATACAAATCATTACTAAAAAAAGAATGCAATATTCGAGTAGTATCCATAACGGAGCAGCTTGAAGATGATAAATTCAGCGTAATATTGGAAGCTATGCTTGAGGCTATGGCCGAATATTACTCCTTAAATCTGGCCGATGAAGTTATGAAAGGTATGACAGAAAAAGCTTTACGAGGAGGTTATCAGGCTAATCCGCCACTTGGGTATAGAATATTTCATAAGGGTGAGCTTCCGGTAATTGTTCCCGCGGAAGCCAGAATCATTAAACTGATCTTCCATAAATATGTATACGACAATATGTCAAGTTTTCAAATTGCTAAACTCCTAAATTCTTTGGGATATAAAACGAAGCAAAAAAAAGATTTTGAACGCAGATCCATTGAATATATTTTGAAAAATCCAATGTATAAAGGGTTTATCCGCTGGAACCAAATTCATAACGCCACCAAATCCCTGAAAGAGAAGTCGGAATGGGTTATAGTAAAAGGGCAGCACGAACCGATTATATCAGAAGAATTATTTGAGAAAGCACAGGAAATAAATCGTAAAGAATCTACAAAATGTAAAAAATCCAGACCTGTCACCGAATATAAGCATTGGTTAACCGGATTATTGAAATGCAGCAACTGCGGCCGGAGTATGACGGTTACTAAAGGTAAGAACACCAGATTTTCTCAATTTTGCTGTAGTGGATATACCAAAGGCAAATGCCCTGTATGTAATAGCATTTCCGAAAATATACTGATACCCGTAATTGTGCAAACCCTATCAAAAGTATTATATTCCGTAAAAGGAGATTATATTTTAAATGAATCTCAACCCGTTATGGGCACTATGATATTAGATCAACAGCTTAATAAGTTAAAGGAAAAAGAAAACAGAATAAAAAACTCATACCTAAATGGAATTGATACCATGGATGAATACAGAAAAAATAAAGAACTTCTGCAAAAAGAGCGCTTTTATATTTTAAAACAGCTTGAGGTTATCACCGTAAATAATATGGATAACACGAATGACATCCGAAACCATTTGGATTCCGTATATAAAATAATAATTTCTGATCAATTTGATAATTTAATGAAAAATAGAGCATTACGTTCCATTATTGATAAAATAGAATATAACAAAAAAGATGGCTGCCTTAACTTTTATTTTATATAACTGCCATGGCGATATTACTCTATAACTATCACTGCTGTTACCTAAATCAGCTGTTTTAATCGAATTTAATTATAAAGCATATAACCGGTATCTTATAAGGACATAATATAATTAACTTATAGTTAAAATTACTACCCTGTTACTATATGGGCATCCACCCGGGGCAGGTTACATTTCTTCCGTCACAGTATTGGGTTAAAATTGGCTGCTTAACATTTGGTCTGGACAGATAATTATTAAAAATCTGATCTACGGCTAACCCGATATTGTTATAAATGTTTCTTCCTCTGATCCACTTATGGTCAAATGCAGTTGAAGATGTAATAGTAAAATTATAACCTTGATTTCGGTACCACTCCGTATAAACTCTGTTTAAAGTGAACGACATAATAGCTAATATATTAGCTGTAATTGTTGCTTCCGGCCAGGTTGCATAGATTTCACTGGAAGCGACATTTTTAATATAGTCTCTGTAACGTACATAATAATTAGCTGCTGAGGTATCCGTCGGAGGTCCGTCATGAACAATAACAAACTCCGGAACTACAACAGATGCTAAAACTATTTCACCGGATTCAGCCGTGGGTTTTATCTCTGCTTCCGCAATTTTGGGAGGATAATCTCCATATAAGGTGTGAGGGCCTATAACCCAAACTTCTTCCGCTTGAGCATTTTCAGGTAACGGAATCATTTCAATGGGTTGTATTGCAGTTACATTGGATAACAATTGGGTTCCGGCTACTTCTACACTTTCGTATCCCGGAGCCGATACTGTCACAGTATATTCGGAATAAGGCTGTTCGAAAACCGTTTGATCCAGACTGTATTCCACAGGTGGAGCAGGTAAATTTATCTCCTCTGTACGCCCTAATTCATTTGTTGTGAGTTCTTCCACTACGGAAGTAGGGTCTCCGGTATATGCTATTCTTACCGTAGCGTTTGGTATCGGTCTGAAACCTTGCTGAGTTACGCAGTTCACTTGTAATCTTCCAAAGGATTGGGTTTCCATTTGTGCCGGATAAACTCTGCCCAAATCATATCCATAAGGGATACCGGAATCTTTATTAAAATTTGGATAAATTATTGATTTGGCAGTATTCCTATAATAATCTCTTATATTCATATTTACACCTATTGCATATCACAAACCAGTCTGCGATAGTGCCACATATTATTCTCACTTTCAATATATGCTTTAATAATAAAGAAAGTGATAGAATAAACTCAATTGCCAAATTGGTATGGTTCTCTATGATCTAAAGTATCAAAATCATATCCTTTCTCTTTCATGGATTTTAATAAGTCCGGAAGAGTTTTAGCCGTTATCTTATTAACAGAAGAATCATGCATTAGTATAATTGGATTATTAAACCGATCCAATTCTTTTAATATATTATTTTTTATGCGGTATTCCGTTGGATAACCCACCGAATCTTCCGCACTTATATTCCAATCATAATAAGTAAAACCCCTGCGTTTCATTTCAGCAATTAAATCGTTTCTAATTCGCTTATTATAAGTATTATAACTCCCCCAGGGGAAACGGAATATATTAACTTTAATTCCGGTTGTTTCGTAGATTAAAAGGTAATCCCGATAAAAATCGTCTAAAAAGGCTTCAACAGAAGAATATATATCTTTATAGTTATGCGAGTATGTATGGATTCCTATTGTATGCCCCTGTTTGACCATTTCTTTTAAACACGCTTCTCCTTCTGTCGTAATCGTACAACCTAATATAAAAAATGTTGCTTTTGCATTGTTATCCTCCAACGTCTTTAAAATATCGCTTGTAATATAACTTGGTCCGTCATCAAAAGAAATATAAGCCATCTTTTTTTCTTCTAAATGAATTACCGGTTTAATACTATCCACATACATATCCGGATACAGCTCCATGTAACTTTTCTTATGATCATCACTTAATACTTTTTCTTTGACTGCATCATTTTCTTTATTTACAGCCGATTGAAGTTTGAAATAAGAATTGCCGAAATTCCAGACTGTTACTGTATCATCACCTTTTTTATGTATCATTAAATCATTACCGATCTTATTATTAAAAATACATAATCTGAGTGTTAAAATAATAAATAAACTTAAAATTATAAATTTGATTTTCCTTACCTTCATATTTTTCCAAATAAGCTTCACCCGGTATACTATGGTTCGCAGGCGAATCACAGTATGTTATTAGGGAAAGTTAAATCTTTTTTCTATAATCATATGCCCAAATTATAAAACCATACATAGATGTAGATTACTCTTTTAGTATGTAACGGAAACAGATCTGATTCTGCATATATCAGCAAAATCAGACCTGATTTGAAAGGTTAGCTTATGTTATTCCCAATTAAGGGCAAAACATACATAATTAAGAACCAAAGCAGATATTAAAAAGGTCCGCTCTGTAACTTACTTGTAAGGTTATACCGTAGACAAATCCCATTCCTCATAAATCTTAGGAACATCATTAATCAATCTCTTTGTGTATTCTGCTTTCGGATGAAGAATTACATCGTCAGCAGTTCCTTTTTCTACAAATACTCCATGTTCCATAATATATACAGAATCAGATACATAATATGCAAGACCTATATCATGTGTAATAAAGATAATGGTCATATTAATCTCTTCCCGTAATTTTAATAACATATCCAGAATCGTTGCACGGGAACAGGCATCAATCATTGAGGTCGGCTCATCCGCTATTAAAATCTGGGGTTTTAGCAGAAAGATTCTCGCTATCATTAATCTCTGCATCTGCCCGCCGGATAATTCAAACGGATACTTTTTGGTTAATTCGGCAAATTTCAGGTTAACAAAACTACAGGCTTCTGTCATTAACTCTACCTTTTTATCATAGGGTAAATCTTTTTGCCCTCTCATATTAATACAATCCAATAATAAGGTATCAATACGGTTAAAGACATTAAAGGAGGAAAAAGGATCTTGAAAGATAGCCTGTATTCCTTTCCAATAGGCTCTTTTTTTACGTGCACTGCGGATATCTCTAAGTTTACCATTGTAATAAATTTCACCTGAAGTTACACTATGCAGCCCTAATAACATTTTTGCCAGGGTAGTCTTACCACTGCCGCTCTCCCCAACTATGGATATAATTTCACCTTTATGGAAGTCAAAATCTACTTTATTTACAGCGGCTGTTTTCTTATCACCAAAACCATATATTTTTGTAACACTTCTGCCGCTTAAGAAAACTTCATCAGATTTAGCCATGATTCTGAACCTCCTTTAACTGATCCTGATTAAGAATACAACGATACATACGGCCATCCTCCGTATGTACTTCTTCTATGTTTTGAACTTTACATGCCGGCATGGCATACTTGCAACGTTCAGCAAACCGACAACCTGCTGGTGGTTTTTTTAAATTCGGAGGTGTACCAGGAATAGCCGTTAATTTTACATCTCTGGTACCGGCTTCGGGAACTATAATGGATCCCATAAGACCTTTTGAATAAGGGTGCAGCGGTTCAAATACCATCTCTTTTGCAGTACCTTTTTCTACAATCTGACCCGCATACATAACCATAATCTCATCAGTTACATTATAAAGCAGAGGAAGCTCATGGGTTATAAATATCATAGATTTGATAAAACCTTTTACCATTAAATCGCGCATCATCTTAATAACCATCTTTTGAGATGTTACGTCTAAAGCAGAAGAGGGTTCATCTGCAATTAAAACCTTTGGTGATAATATAGTTGAAATTGCAATAACCGTACGCTGCTTCATACCACCTGACAATTCAACAGCATGTTTTTGTAATACCTCTTTGGGCAAATTTAAAACTTCAAACCTTTCCCTTGCCAAATCATAAATCATATTCTTTGGCATTTTAGGATCATGGGCATGTATAACATCTTCAATAAAATTGATTATTTTCTGAGTTGGGTTTAATGCATTCATAGCGGCCTGGGGAATATAAGAGACCTCTGTTCCAAGTACGGTTTTACGAACCTGGTCCGGTGTCATCTCCGAGATATTCTTTCCGTCTACAATAATACTTCCCTCCATATAATGCAGCGGCGCAAAATAATACCCCATAAGACTTAATGCCAGGGTTGATTTACCACAGCCGGATTCTCCGGCAATACCGATTGATTTACCCTCTTCCAGTTTTAAGGAGACACCATCAACCGCATAAACACTTTCATTAAATCTTGTAACATATTTTGTTTTTAAGTTATTAACTTCCAGCATTATCTTTCCCATATTCAAATTCCCCCTTAATCTCTTAACTGTGGGTTGAATACTTGATCTAAGCCGGTATTCATTAAGTTAAGTGAAAATGATATCAGCGCTATGGAAAGTACGACAGGTATAAATGCCCACCATGCGGATGACAACGGTGCCTGAAACTGCATCGCCCAGTTCATCATAAGTCCTAAGGTTGCTACTTTATTGGTACTCGGTCCTAAACCGATCATGGATAACTGGGCTTCTGAAAGTATACCGGAAGCGATTTGAAGAATATAAGCCATAACTACATAGGACGCAACATAAGGAAGGATATCCGTTAAGATAATTCTTGGCAAACTGTGACCGGATAGTTTGGAGAGATTAACGTGATCTCTGTTTCTTAAGGAAATCGTTTGTGCCCTTACCGACCTGCAGGTCCAAGGCCACGATGTAAATCCTATAACTACTGCCACCAGCATAGCACCTCTGCCGGCCTGACCTAAACTGGAAGCAATTAAGATTAATATAATAAAGGATGGAATAACAGTGAACATATTCGTGATAAAAGTAATAATATTATCAACCAAACCGCCCACATAACCGGCTAAAAGCCCAAGTGTTAATCCGATTGCTGTTGCTACGGTACCGGCAATTAACCCAATCTTTAAAGAGGTCTTAATCGCTGCTACCAGTTCGGTAAGAACGTCTCTTCCGAAGTTATCGGTTCCAAGAAGGAAAGTCACTTGATTTGGTATATCCTTTACATTAACAAATGCCTGGGTTCCAAGTACTGCCACTTCTTCCAGCTCACCGGTTTCTGCATTTTTCTGAGAAACTACATACCCCTGTGAATTAAGGACATTTTCAATCTTACCATATAATCTTACATATTGATTTTTGACCGCTTTTGTAGCACCCTCCATCTTGACATCTTTATCATAATATTTCAACCATAACTCAATAATATCATAAGCCTCTTTTGCCGCATTGACTTCTTCCGGTTTTACGGTAGGACAGTATTTTAATAACCAGTCCCTCATTAACTGCTGCTCATCCAAAGATGCCGCTTTAGCCAATTTATCGGCTACAACATCTTTATTAATTTTATAGCTGTCGGTATCCACGGCATCCGTAACGCTTACATAGGTTCCAGGTTTATAAAATAAACCGCCCACCATCTCCAATGGATTTTTTGTAACCAGCAGCGGATATATGGTAATCAATAAAAGAATCGCAGCAAAGATAACAAATCCGGCAACAAATTTCTGTGATTTAAATATTAACTGTAATTGATGTTTCATTTCGCACCTCTTTTCCTTTCACCTTTTACTCCTGCTGTGCCGCTTTAATTCTTGGATCTATTAAACCATACAGAATTTCTACAACAAGATTCGCTAACAAGACACCTACTGTAATGATTAATGTGCAGCCGGATATTACCGGATAATCCTGACCGGTAACAGCATTTAACATTCTGGTACCCAGACCCGGATAGCTGAATATCATCTCGGCTACTAACGCTCCCCCTACCATGGTACCAAGGGAAAGTGCAAGTCCTGTTATCTGTGGAAGCATGGCATTACGAAATACATATTTTACAATTACTTTATCTTTAATTCCCAAAAACCGGCTATACTTTACATAGTCTGCATTTAACTCATAAATAGACATGGATCTCATACCAATAGCCTGACCACCTATAGTAATCAATACAATGGACCAGAAGGGCATCTGATAATGTCTTATAACGGATAATATAAAATTAAAATTCATAGAAGGAATTAAATCAAATCCATATCCTCCGCTGGTAGGAAACCAGTTCAGATAGATACCGAATATAAATAATAGAATAATAGCCATACCAAATGCAGGTACATTACTGATAAATAAGAAAATAGGGAAAATAACTTTATCAAAAGAACCTTTAATATAGGCAGCAACTGCTCCTAATAAATTACCAAGGAACCATCCTACTAAAATAGCAGGAAGCTGCAGTGCAACCGTCCAACCGATTGCAGAACCAATCAAATCGGATACTTCCCTTGGAAAATAAGCAAAAGAAATACCCATGTCACCTTTGAACAAATTAGCTATATATATTATAAATTGTTCAGGAAGGGATCTATCCAACCCAAACATTCTAGAATAATCCTCGTAAACCTTTTGAATCGCGTTAGCATCTGTCATTCCAGTTACTGCTTTACTGGCAATTGTAGCTACCGGATTCCCCGGTGTTAAACGGGGTAATAAGAAATTAAGAATAACAGCAATCACTAAAGTCAATAAATACCAGGCAATTTTGCTGGAAAAATACTTAGCATAACCTTTCAAATCAAACACCTCGTTTCATTGGTTGGAAGCTCTTAAAATATGCTGTTACATTTTAAGCGGTTCCATTCTGCCATCACATAAATCAGCGGTCATGAATTTACTCTAATTTTCATTTCAAATCATGACCGCCGGAAGCAATCCTTACATAATCTTTATATTATTTTACTAAAGTCAGGTTATAAAGTCCTGCTATACCATAACCATCTGTAAGAACGGTAGGAGGTACATTAGAGCCATCATCGGCCTGAGGGAATCCGGTCCATACGGATTCGTTAACAGTATGGAATAAACCTGGGCGATACATTAATGCGAATGCAGGTACATCTGTTAAATATATCTTATTTAACTCGGTATATAATTCTTTTAGTTTAGCTTGATCTGTTACAGTAGGAATCTGATCAATAATCTTATCTGCTTCCTTATTACTGTAACGTCCGAAATTCCAGTCTGCATTCTGACCTTCTTTAGCGGGTGTAGTGTACATGGTTTGATAGCAGCGGGTCCAAGGATTGGAAATACTTGCTCCAGGATAGGAGTTCATAATAACATCAAAATTACCGGTGAGACGGTTTGTGGTCCATTCTGCAGCAGTAGTCCAAAGTGTAGTTACATCTAAACCGATTGCCTGACCGGCAGCAGCAACCATTTCAAGAGCTGAGTTCCAATCAGTCCAACCGGACGGACACTGTACAGTAAAAGCAATCTTCTTTCCTTTGTATTCACGGAATCCATCGCCATCGGTATCTTTGATACCTGCTTTATCTAATAAAGCTTTGGCTTCGTCAATTTGTTTACCTTTCCATTGTAAATCTTTTAATTGTGCTTCATCAATTAAAGCACGTTCCGGAGCGGTCGGATTCATAAGTGCCGGAGGTACATCGCTCATTAATGGAGTATATCCACTCATAGCTGTTGTTGCGATTTGTTCATAGTCGGTAGCCATAGCAAGTGCTTTTCTTACTGCCGCCTGATCAAGCCCCGGTTTTTCTACATTAAAGATTGCGGTAGGAAGTGTAACGCAGGCATAATATGGTGCATCATCAAGATAAGTAGAAACTGGTTTGCCATTCTCCCACATCTTCCAAACTTCTGACATAAACTGCTGGGATACATCAACTTCACCTTTTTCGAAGGCAACTGCACCTGCATTATTATCAATAAAGATGTTATGTGCTAAGTATTTTGGTGCCGGAAGTTTGCCCCACATGGAAGCGTCCTGGCCCCAATAATTGTCGTCTCTGACAACAACAACTTTTGTTTCATCATCATAATACGGTTTGTAAGGACCGGAAGCAATCAGATTTTCATTTTTAGCAGTTTTGATCTTATCGGCATCATTACCGTTATCTGCTTCCAATTTAGACATCTGAGCTTTATTAACGATAAATACTTTCGGGAATACTTCAAGTACCTTTAATGGATTATAATTTTCGCTGCTTGCTGTGAAAACTACTGTCTGGGGATCAACTGCTTTAACAGAATCGATATATGGTGCGAACTGAGTACCTTGAGCTGTCTGCAGTCTCTTATGTGCATCAAAAGTATATGCAACATCATCGGCAGTAACTGGTGTTCCGTCGCTCCATTTAGCAGCCGGTTTTAACTTAACGGTAAATTCTTTATCTTTTTGTTCATAACTGTCTGCTAACAAACCATATAATTTACCATCATTTTGATTAAACATAAATAATGTCTCATAAACCATTGTTCTGGCGTCATCATTTTGTTCGATCCACCAGTTGTTGGAATTGCTGGAAAATGGGTTGTAGTCATTAATAGCGCCCCATTGCTGACCAGAAAAATAAAGTGTTTCTTCTCTTGGAAGAGAAGCTGCTACTGTAGCTGCATCCTGTGGTTCTGCTGTTGCTGCTTCAGTTGGTTCCGGAGTTGCTTCCTTGGTGGGTTCCGGAGTAGTTGCCTCTACCGTTGGTGTTGTTGTTGCTTCACTGGATGTATTCGCGGTGTCATTCTTCTTACACCCGGCCAGTAAGGATGTAACTACTAAAGTCATTACTAATAATAAAGCTGTTACATGTTTCCTTCTTTTCATTTTTTACCTCCCGTATTTAAATATGATTTGAAGTTAGAAAATTTTACGCTTTGTAAAGCTTTCTATTTACTTATCTTAATATATATTGTAGAATAAATCCATGCTGATTTATATTTATTTTGTTAATTTTTTATACATGATTTAGCTATATTTGTAAATAGGCTTAATATTTCTTTTAAATTAATACAAATATTATACATGCTTTTGTTGATATTTAATAAAGATTTTTCTTTTTTATCTTTTTTAGGTTTTTTTACTTAAATAAATCATTATTAACCTAATATTTTATATATAATGCATAAAAATAGTCAGATGAGGAGGACTAAATAATGTACAAACATGAAATCATTGAATATTCGAAAGATGTTCCAATCAGAGTCAGTATCCAAAGAATGGAAAATACTACCAGGCATTGGCATGGAAGTATTGAAATTTATCTGGTTCTAAGCGGTGACATAACAGTTATACTGGAATCGGAAACCTTTCATCTAATTGAAGATGATATCTTATTGATTAACAGCAATCAATTACATGAAATTCATTGTAATGATAATGTTGTTGCTGTATTGCAGATTAAACACAGCTATTTTAAGCAATGGATAAACGACTCTACTTTTTTTGAAGTAAATTCTTCTATTTTTCATAACAAATCAAGATTTTTGGAATTGAAAAGATCCATCGCAAAGTTAATCTATTTAAACTATAACAATACCGATTGTGATGATTTATTATGTATCTCACATTCTTATCAACTGCTTCACGAACTGGTAAAAAACTTTAAATGCAATGACACTAAACTTACCGGTAATAAATCCAAAAATTTAAAGAGATTAAAAGGAATTATAGAATATTTAAATGACAACTATACAGAAAATATCACTTTAAATACGGTTGCCGAACGAGAATATCTGTCAGCATCCTATCTGTCACACTTTTTTGAAAAAAATATGGGTGTCAGCTTTTTTAATTTTTTAACTGGAATTAGAATGAATCATGCAGTGAACGATTTATTAAATACAAATCTTACTATTGAACAGATAGCGGCTAATAACGGATTTGCCAACAGCCGGTATTTTGTGAGCTGTTTTAAAAAAGAGTACGGAATCTTACCGAAACAATACCAGAAAGAACACAGAAAGGAAACTGATATCAATGTGGTGAAAGCACAAAAGATCAGTGACTACCTGTTAATCGAACAACATGATTTTCTAAATAAACTGGGAGAATATCTGGAAAGCGGAAATACCTTTAAAAAAGAAAAAACAGATTCTTCTTTTTATAATATAATTAATGTAAATGTGTCAAATCTGAAATGTAGTCTGTTACATACCTTTAAAACCTTTACAGGTGTGGGCAGGGCCAAAGATATGCTTATGCAAAAAGTGCAATACGAACTGATAACCCTGCAGAAAGAAATTGGTTTCCAATATATTAAATTTCATGGTATTTTGGATGATTCCATGATGTTATATAATGAAGATAAAAGTGGCAATCCCTATCTTACCTTTACTTATGTGGATGAAGTTCTTGATTTTTTGCTTTCAATCGGCTTTAAACCCTTGATTCAGCTCTCTTTTATGCCTAAACTTCTTGCAAAAAATCCCGAATCCACCATTTTTTACAACCCTGTAATATTAAGTGAGCCAAATAACTATAATAAATGGGTTTATTATATAACCGAATTAACCAAACATTTTATTAAACGATACGGTTTATCAGAAGTACGGACCTGGCTTTTCTCTTTTTGGAATGTACCTTTTAAGACCTATGTATTTGCATTTGAAACAAATGAAATCGCATATGAATTATACCGGATAACCAGAAATTGTGTAAAAGAATGCGATCCCCACCTTCTTTTCGGTACTCCCTCCTATGGTTCCATTAATTTTGCCAGTTCAGAATTTTATGATTTTCTGGATTATTGTAAAGCGAATAATTGTTACCCTGATTTTTATAATATCCATTGTTATCCCGTTAAGACATCAACCACAAAAGATCTTGCTACCTTGGGAGAGTCTTACCGCGACAGCGAAAATGATAAAATTATATTATCGGATGACCCGGATTATATGGCACATACCATTGATTGTTACAAGAAAAAAATGACGGGGTATCCAAAACTTCCGACTTATATAACAGAATGGGCTTCCACTTCATCACACAGAGATTGGCTAAATGATACCTGTTACCGTTCCTCCTATATAATTAAAAATATTTTAGAGAATTACGATTCCATGGATAGCTTCTGTAATTGGTGTATATCTGATACACTTGAAGAATTGCCTTTATCCAACGAAGAATTCCATGGTGAATTAGGTCTGTTTACCTTAAGTGGTATTAAGAAACCGGCTTATTATGCATTTACTTTTTTAAATAAATTATTAGATACTTTGATTGATAAAGGTAATGGCTATTTCATTACAACAAACCAGAAAGGAGACTATGCAATAATTCTCTATAATTACTCCCATATATCACCGCTATATGCCCAGGGTGTTTTATTTAATGTAACATTTTTAGAACGGTATAATGCCATTGTTGACGCTAATTCAATGGAAGCCGATTTAGTCCTGACCCAGATTGAAAATGGTGATTATATCCTTACAGAGCAGATTGTGAACCGCGATTATGGCAGTGCTTTTGATGAATGGGTGCGAATGGGCGCACTTCCCCTTACCTCGGAAGAAGAGATAAATACTTTAAAAGGTCGTTCCATGCCGAAAATAAATAAAATGAATATCCAGATAAGTAATAACCTCTTAAATTATTATGCAGATTTAAAACCTCATGAAATAAGATTGGTAACTATTAAGAAGCAGCTCTGGTAGACCCTGAACCGTTGACATATAAATTATTCTATAATACAATAAGTTTGGCTGTCAGCTGCTATGATTCTAACTTACCAATAAATTAACTTTTAAATAACTTTATACAGGAGTACCAATATGTCAAATAAAACTGGTTTTTTTAATCTGGAAGAAAATATTAATAGTACAATTTATGAGGGGTTATTAAAATTAGGTTACCAGAATAATGAAAGTTTTAGCATTTATTACGATCTGGACCTTCTAAACCATCTGCTTCAAACTGCTTTTGAATCAAATGAACTATGCCTTGGTTATCTGCAGGAATTTAAAGCTTATGCTAAAAAGCATCTATTTGATATAGAGATTTCCTTAGAACGTAACCGCTTTAAATTTACCGTATCAAAAGATGGTATAGAGTATATTTATAAACATGAAAATAATCCCTTTTTACAGGAGTTAATTCAAACTGTTAATACACATTCTTTTCATTTAGAAGATATTCTTGCTATTTTTAAACGTTACTCCGGGGATTACGTTTGTGAAGAAATCGATAATGACGAATTTCAATATGTTCTGTATTTTAAAAACAATCGTTTTGACAGATTCAAGTACTGTTTCACCTTTGATGAAATGGGCGGGTATTATCATCGTTTGCTGGATTTTAGTTATAATAAAATTATGAATGAATAGCAATATCTCTATAATTATAGCAGTAGTTAATCAGACCCGAATAACGTGTTTTACTTAAACCGTAAAATAGGCTGTATCAAAAATCATAAATTAACTTAACCCCTGGTTTTTGGAGTAATATTAATTATGAATTTTGAAACGGCCCTTTTATTTTTTTCTATGGACGACAAAATATTATACTGCCCATTATACTCGGAATAGATTAATTGCTTCATTGAGTTCTTTTGCATTTTCGCCCAGTACTTTTGATGCATCTTCCAGAGCTTTTACGGATGTGTTTTGGGTATTTACAGTATCCTCTACCATATCGGAAGTTGCCAGGGTCTCTTCTGCAATTGCTGATATGCTTTCAACCGCATTTAAGGTCCCTGTCCTGGCACTATCCATATTTTTCATATTCTGGCTGATAACAGTAAGGCTTGAAATCAATTTTTCAACTCCAGAGTTCATATTGTGGAAAGACTGGATGGTATTATCTACGATATGATTCTGTTTCTCAACTATATTTTCAGCTTCCCTTGCAGTAATAACAGTTTCCGAAGTCTGCTTTGTAATTTCTTCAATCACTTCTCTTATCTCATTTGCGGCCTGTACAGACTGCTCAGCCAGTTTTCTGATTTCATCCGCTACTACAGAAAATCCTCTTCCTGTCTCCCCTGCCCTTGCCGCTTCTATAGATGCATTTAAAGCTAAGAGATTCGTCTGGTCTGCTATTTCATTAATGACCTTGATAATTCTGTCAATCGAATAGGATTTAGCCTCCAGCGCTGTGATATTGTCTACCACATATTTTGTTATATTATTGGTCGCTTCCGACTGCCTGGATAATTCCTCCATGGTAGTAATTCCCTGGTTTATCATATATTTCGTATTATCCGTAACTTTTTCAATCTCTCCCAGATTATCATTTACATCCGTAATTTTTCCTGATAATTCATCCATCCGCATTAAGCAGCTCTGGGAATCCTGCGCCTGGGCTGATATGCCGTTGCCGATTTCATTAATTGCTAATGAAATATTACCGCTGGCTGCTGCTATGTTCTCCGATGACTGCATTACATTTTGTGCCGAATCCGAAACCAGTCCGCTGACGTGAGTAACTTTCTGTATTAAGCGCCTCATATTGTTTAGCATTTCCGTAATATTTCCGGCCAGCACAGTAAACTCATCCTTGTGTTTTGATGATACCTGAACTGTCAGATCCCCTTCTGAAATCTGCTTTAAGTTTTTATTGATACTATTTAAGCTTCTTCCTATCCCGAAAGATAGATACATCCCGATCCCTGCTGCAATCAGGCAAGCTAATAGCACCACTATAACGGTTATATTTTTTATGTCGTTAGCCTGCTGCATAAAGCTTGCTTTCGGTACCAGACCGCAGATTGTCACTCCTGTGTCACCTATTTTACTGTATAAGTATAAATAATCTTCCGATTTATATTTAATATACTTCGATCCAGTCAAAGCTTCCGATTTCATACTTTCCTTATAATAATTTTGTGAATTGAATTGAAAGTCTTTATTTTTATCGGAGATCTCAGCTGCTGCAGTCCCTTCTATTCCATCGTTCTTCTCTGAACCGCCCATATCCTCCGTTAAAATCTCTGAACCATCCGGTGTAACCAATCCTACTATGCTGCCTTTACCAAGCTCCAGTTTTTTTAAAAACTTTGTTATCTCTTCCCGGCTTACATCAATAATAACCCCTGAATCTTTGGACTGAGAAAGACGATAAAGTGAAAAAGCATATTTAGCCGTATCTAAACCAAATTTCGAATCGATCAGCGGATGATTTCCTCTCCAATAAAACTCAAGTTTAGAATCGCTTAAAAGTTTCCCCTCCTCTGCTTCCGTTAATTCCTTATAAAAACCGTCCAGGATCTTATTACTGCTGGTTAATACCGGTATACCCGAGGGAGTGATGATATGTATATTTTCAATCAGTTGTTCTAAATCAACCTTTTTCATAAGTTCTCTGTCTGTGGATTTTACAAAGATATCTCTCATTGAATCCGTATTGTTGGTTACTCCCTGGGCAAAGTAACTAATATCCTTATCTTCAGCATACTGTAATGCAATGGAGTTAACAGAACTTAATCCAAAATTCATATATTCCGTGGCCATATTAATTGAATTTTTCGTGGCCTGTTCATAATTGGATATTAATCCTTTGGATGCTTTTGTATATGAAACAAATCCTAAAACAACAATAAATAACACGGGTATCAGAAAACCAAATATCAGTTTCTGGCGAATGCCAAAATTATGTCCATGTATCTTTCCGCCCTTTTCTTTTCTTATGCTTATTAACTTTTTCTTAACATTATTTTTTTTCATACGGCAGCAATCTCCTTTGTACTGTGTATTTTTAATTTTTACAAAAAATCGTGAGCGGAAGAGCTTTTTATTCCGTGGGAAGTTCGGAGAACCCTCCCATGAAATAAAAAGAGTCCCTGGTGATACCCTAAAGTACGGATATCCCCTTCGACCCTTCACATATATTACACTATTCATTTAGGATTTACAAGTATTTTACTGCGAAATTTACTTATTCTTTTATAAATTAAGGGGATATTTATATTATTCCGACATTTATCAATTATAATGTTGCTATTTCGACATTATTGTATACATCAATTAACTAATTAAATAAAAAAGGGCGTCTAAGTGAATCATTTTCTAGTATATATTTGCTTGATTTTATTCGCTTCAATGTATACACTGAAAGAAAGATATGATAAGTTCTGCAAAAAACAGATTCTAATCTTAGGAAATTCTTAGGAAATTCTCATGCTAAAAATAATACATAAATATAACTTATTTGATATAATATTTAAAGATTTAAGATAGCCTGAAAGGAGGAAACAGGTCATGAATGATAGAATTCTTGTCGTAGATGATGAACATGATATTGCAGACTTGATCGAAGTCTATTTTCAAAATGAAAACTTTACCATATTTAAATATTATTCCGCCAGAGAAGCTCTTGCCTGCATAGAAAGTACGGAACTTGACCTTGCTATTCTGGATATTATGATGCCTGAAATAAATGGATTTGACCTTTGTCGAAAAATCCGTGAGTCATATACTTTTCCCGTAATTATGTTGACTGCAAAAGATGAGGAGACGGACAAAATTACAGGCTTAACTTTAGGTGCTGACGATTATGTCACAAAACCATTCCGCCCCCTCGAATTGGTAGCAAGAGTGAAAGCCCAGTTGCGCCGGTACAAAAAATATAATTCTATAAAGGAAGAACCGGATATAAACCCGGTTCTAAGTTTTGACGGTTTGGAGATAAACACAAATACATATGAATGTATGCTAAAAGGTGTTGCTGTATTGCTTACACCAACAGAATTTTCCATTCTCCGTATTTTACTTCAAAACAAAGGAACCGTTGTAAGTTCCGAGAAACTGTTCCATGAAATATGGCAGGACGAGTATTACAGTAAAAGTAATAATACCATTACTGTTCACATTCGGCATTTGCGTGAAAAAATGGGTGATACTGCAGAGGAACCAAAATATATTAAAACAATATGGGGAGTGGGTTATAAAATTTAGTTCCGCATTGGTATGCAGCATATTGAATGGAGGGTGATAACATTGAATAACAACATAGAAAAAAAATTACGCGTAAAGTTCTATATTACCTTAAGTCTCTACACGTTGGTTGGCTATATTCTGGCAATGTTATACGATTACGTATTTAACAACATTTCATTTTTTCCATGGCTGCATCTCAGGATTGATATCATCTATATTCTTTACTTAATTATCGGATTTTGTTATATCTTCTATCATTACTGGAAAAAGCCATGGGAATATCTGCAGGAAGTCATCAACGCAACGACAACGGTATATCAATCAAATGACAGCATCATCGAATTATCAGAACCGCTTAAAGACGTAGAAAAGCAAATGAACCAAATTAAAATGGCGGTTCTGCTCAGCCAGCAAGCCGTTAAAGAGGCAGAAAACAAAAAGAATGAATTGGTCATGTACCTGGCACATGATATTCGTACTCCACTCACCTCTGTAATCGGATATTTAAGCTTACTTGATGAAGCATCGGATATGCCAGTGGAACAGAAAGCAAAATATGTAGGGACTGCTTTAAAAAATGCTATGCGGCTGGAAAAGCTTATTAATGAATTTTTTGAGATTACACGTTACAATACACAGCAAATCAAACTCACCAAAGAAAATGTTGATTTATACTATATGCTTGTGCAGCTCATTGACGAATTTTATCCGGTTTTATCCGCTAAAGGTAATACCGCTGTACTTAAGGCAGATGAGTCTTTGACAGTTTATGCAGATTCTGAAAAACTGGCCAGAGTATTTAACAACATTCTAAAAAATGCCGCTGCATATAGTTACCCTGATACTAAAATTTTGATTTCAGCAAAAAAGGAACAGAATCAAATTATTATTACATTTAAGAACCTGGGACAAACTATTCCCCCCGATCAGTTATCTGTAATCTTTCAAAAATTTAATCGTTTGGATGAAGCCCGTAAATCTGACACCGGCGGTGCAGGACTTGGTTTATCTATAGCTGACGAAATCGTTCGTTTGCACGGCGGTGAAATCTCTGTCCATAGCGAAAATGAAACGGTTACATTTCATGTATTCCTTCCGGTTACGCCTTAGGAAAACATTAATTCCATCTTAGGATTTCCTTAAGCATTTATCCTGTTAATATTAAAATCTAAAACGTCCTTGTTCTGTACAATAAAACAGAACAAGGACGTTTGTCGTTGTAATATTAATAAAAGGAGAACGATATGGAACTTACAATTATTAACCTTTGTAAAAGATTCAAGGACAAAACCGCAGTTGCTGATGTCAGTTTAAACCTTACCCCCGGCGTATGGGGACTGCTCGGAGCCAACGGAGCCGGTAAAACAACACTAATGCGGATGATTGCTGATATCTTGAATCCAACTGGCGGAAAAATCCTTTATGACGGTAAAGACATCCATACTATGAAAGCAGCTTATAGGAATCTGTTTGGTTTTTTACCGCAGGATTTTGGATTCTTTCAGGATTTTACTGTATGGGATTATTTGGAGTACGTGGCCGCATTAAAAGACGTACCGGTAAGAGAAACGAGAAAAAAGATTGACAGCCTGCTGGATACACTTACCCTGGCTGATGTGAGAAACAAAAAGATTATCAAGTTATCCGGTGGTATGAAACGACGGGTGGGAATCGCTCAGGCAATGTTAAATGACCCCGGAATTCTAATTATGGATGAACCGACAGCCGGTCTTGATCCTGGTGAACGGGTTCGTTTCCGAAACTTTATTTCAGAATTTTCCCATGATCGTATTGTACTGATTTCAACTCATATAGTATCTGACATCGAGTATATAGCAACTAAAAATGCTATTATGAAAAACGGGAAAATTCTTAATGTAGGGACAACAGATGAATTAGTAAAACAAGTTGCCGGTAAAGTCTGGACCTGTCTGGTACCTGCCGATAAGATGCCTTTATATGAAATGCAGCTTCGTATTATTAACCAGCGCAATGAATGTAACAATAAGGTATCAATCCGTTATTTGGCAGATGAAGCGAAAACCAGAGATTCTATAATGGCACCGCCTCGTTTGGAGGATTTATATTTATGGTTGTTCCCACAAGAGGGACTTAATGAGGAGGGAAAATAATTTATGCGACTTTATGGCCTTGAATTAAAACGCGTGCTAAAATCACGTCGTTCTATTATTTTATTGCTTATTGCTCTTTTTATGTCTGTGGTAATGGCTTGGCTTCCTGTTATGTATGAGGATATCAATCAATATGACAAAGACGGACATAAAGTGTCTGAACTCAACGGACTGAAGGCGATAGCTTATAAAAAATCGCTTCGCTCCGCCAATAACGGAGAAGTTACCCCCAAAAAGCTTAAAAGTGCTTTATCCATCTATCAAAGCGCAGTTTCACAGTATGGTGAGGAAAGCATTGATAGCGGTGACTTCCCGGTTGACCTTTATATGAAAAAGGTATTTCCGGTTGAATCGCTTTTAGGAAAATTACCTGAAGCATTCTCTGACCCTAAAACCGGTCAGGCAACAAGTTTAATGAATCTATCTCCAGATAAATTAGACAGCTTTTATGAGCAAACATCACAGCACCTTAAAAGTATCATGGAGATGGAACAGAAAGAGCACCCGACAGCACAGAAACAAACCCTGCATAAATACAGTGCGGTAAAAACACCATTTCAACTTTATACCGGTTATTCGAGAGATGCTTTTGATTACATCGTGCTTTATATATTTATACTTGTAATTCTTTGTACAACGGCTGTCACTCCTACGTTTTCCAATGAATATCAAACAGGTTCGGACAGTATCTTACGTTGTACCAAAAATGGAACTTCCCGATTGGCAATGGTGAAGATACTTGCCGCATTAACTGTTTTTTCAACTGCTTTCATTTTTTGCATCTCGCTGCACTTGATAATCTCAAACCTTGCATTCGGACCGGAATGTATGAAAACATCGATGCAAATGTTATTTTCCGTAATCAGCCTGCCCGCCATTAATTTAGGACAGCTTCAGATTATCCTGGCAGCCGGAGGACTTCTTTCCTTACTGGCAACCATCAGTTTTACTTTGTTTCTATCAGCCAAATGCAAGGATTCAGTTTCCGTTATCCTTATAGCAGTATTTATGTGTCTGCTCCCAATCTTTACGTATTCGTCTGGTGCCGGTTGGCTTAGTTTCATTTTACCATCCGCGGGAATCGGTATGCAGAACAGCTTGCTTTACCAGCTGACAGGCTTTAATTTTCTGTATATCGGTAAATTAAGCATTTGGTCTCCTTACGTCATAATAACGGCAACATTGATCGAGATCCCTTTGTTTCTTTTCCTTGCGATACACACTTATTGTAAACATCAGGTTGCTTAAAAATGAGTAACTGTATGAAGTCGTTGGTACTTAGGTCCTGTATTTTAGGGCCTTATGTACCACTACGTACTTCATACAATCGAGAGCGTGTTACGAATGAACTATATTCTGCGTCACGCAATCAAAACATTAATTGTGCAAATTGACGAAACCATAATATAAAAATTGCTTTTGATGCTCGAATCACATTATATTACTAACAAACTTTTATTGTATATCTCAGTGTACACTAATCTGCCATTCATCCGTTCTGATTTCATTAACTTGATTTCCTTTACTTCCATAGACATAAGAGGAATAATCTGTTCAAAATCTTTGGCAATATATCCGTTTTTCAGTTTTATCCCTCTTCCCAGGGTAAGGTGGGGTTTGAATTCTTTATCATCAACTTTAAATTCAAATGTCTTAAGTGCTCTGACAAGTTCATTATTTAGCTCCGTTAATATCGGATTCTTTTCAACTCCCACCCAAAAGATATCTCCATCCCTGCCTTTAAATCTGCCAAAACCACCAAATTTCAGCAAAAACTCACTGATTCTTCCTTTATCCACCGCATTATCAATTGCCTGTATTACCTGCTCTCTATCTTTTGTTTCTCCGATAAAAGCAAGGGTCAGATGAAAATTCTCTCTGGCAGTAAAATGTCCTCCGGAAGAATTTTTTTTAAGAACCTCCGTTAAGTGAAATAAATTTGACTTTATATCCTCCGAAAAATTAATCGCTATAAAAAGCCTTAATAACTCTTTCATCCCGTCAAACCTCCTTTTTATTAAATAATTCCAGGTAATTGTGAAACTCACATATTATAACTATATGTCATGCAATTCATAGAATTTCAGAGCCGAATCTTGCCCAAGGGCAACTTTAGCTATGAAACGAAAATTTGCATTCTTTAATTTGCGCCTTAATAATTTATTATATCTCTTCCACAATTACAACATCATCCAGCGTTCCGAACAACGTTAGGACTTTCATATGATCATGTTTTTCTTTTTGCTTGATTGTAACAAACAGTCCAACCATTTCTTCTGCTGATCTTGTTTTAATTATCTCCACATTTGTAATCTCCATATTATTATTCCGTACAAAATCAAAAAATTTACTGATACTTTTTACTGAAACCAATTCCACATATAATTCCAGAAGTTTTGTTTTAGACATTACAAAAGCATCAAACCTATGAAGCAGTGTCATACTTCCTAAGATGAAAATACAGCCAATCAATGCACCCTCATAAAAACCAATTCCAATTGCAAGCCCCATACATGCGGATGCCCATAAGCCGGCTGCTGTGGTGAGTCCCTTAACCTGTTGTTTTCCCGTAATTAATATAGTACCTGCCCCTAAAAAACCAATACCGCTGATAACCTGGGCTCCCAATCTGGTGGGATCAGTATCGTATTTCAATACTTCTATTATATATTGATTGGTTATCATTACTAATGCTGAACCAATACAGACTAAAATATGTGTACGAAATCCTGCCGGCCGCCTTTTTCTACCTCTGTCGTAACCGATAAGACCTCCACAAATGGCAGCCAGGCTTAAACGCACGATAATCGATAGTGTATTTACATCCATTAAACTAATTTCTAATTCTCCCATAATCCTTTCCCTTCTCACTGTTATTTTATATGTTATAAAAGCTTTCATTTATTTATGAAACCTATTAAAGCTTACAAGATAATTTATATATTCTTTATTATATGTTGATTATTCTTATGAATTAAGTATCTTTATCAAATAATTAGTTGCGTTTATGCTGGGTGCTCCTTAAATACATTTAACATTATAACATTTCTAAGTATAACTAAATACTACCAATAATGATATACATTTTAATTTATTAAAAAGAGAAAGTAAAGGCAAGAATTCATTATATAAAAATTTTGATATGGAACTAATGCTGACGATTCAGAATTTAAGACATAGACGGATTTAAAAGGGCTGCCGCTAAAATATTAAACCAATAACTTACGGAGGATATAAATTCTACATTTTTAGAAGTAAGTCAGTTGTTTTATTATTTTGCAGCAGCCTGTTATATTTTAAAGTAATATTTTATTTTTTACAGAAATGTTTATCATCAAGCATATAATGGAAGGGCATAATAATTGTTGATATATTTTTGTGTTTACTTAAATGCTGACTGAAAAAGTAAGTCGTCTGGTTATGAAGAAAATTGTCATACCAGTGGGCGGTAATAAATTTGATAATTATAACAGAAATATTCTCTCCATGGTTTAATTCCCGTTCTCTTTGCCACAAATAGTCATCCATGGGTTTTATAATATCACGATAAGGCGTCTCGATAATTTTTAATTCAATCGGTATTTCTAGATCTTCCCATTGTTTTCTCAGTTGGCTTGCATGTTCCGGGTGTCGGCAGACATGCAGGGCTGTTATATTATTTGAAATAGAATTTGCATAATTAATAGCTTTTAAAAATGGTTTATTTATATCATGCACCAGTAAAATGCATTGTGTGGATGTCGCTGCATCCTTATTGTAATATGGATTAAATTTTTCCAGACGAAGCTGTTCTCCAATAGCAGTATAATGTTTATGAATAAAATACATACCTGTCATAATACTTGGAATTGCTATTGCCAATATCCAGGCCCCATCTATAAATTTAGTAGAAAATACTATAACAGAAACGACTAAGGTAACCAACGCTCCAAAACCGTTAATCCAGCTTTTATACTGCCAGTTTCTCTCCTTAATTGTTAACCATTTTTTATACATTCCATATTGTGCGATGGTAAAAGATATAAAGACACCAACTGAATATAAGGGTATCAGCCTATGAGTTTCACTTTTAAAGCCTATAATCAACAGAGACGCTGCAATAAAAATAAACAAAATACCGTTTGAGAAACTAAGTTTCGTACCCCTTGAAGAAAATTGCCTTGGTACATAACCGTCATGGGCAAGAATATATAACAGCTGCGGTAATCCGTTATATGCTGTATTAGCTGCAAGTATTAAGATCAGGGAGGTAAAAACCTGAATGACATAATACATAAAAGTATGACCAAATACAGCAGATGAAATCTGGGACAATACGGTATGTCCGTCTATTGGGGCAACCTGAAGATGAATTGCAATGATACTGGTACCACCAAAAATAAATACTATGATACAGCCTAACATAAATAAAATATGTTTCGCATTTCTTGTAGAGGGCTTTGCGAAACTGGGTACCGCATTACTGACTGCTTCTACACCGGACATTGCTGAACATCCGGATGAGAATGCTTTCAGTAAAATAAGTATACCAACTCCCTGCATCGTCTCTTTTGGAAGAATGGGTGATGAATAGTCAATCGGATTTAAAGTACCTGTAATTAAACGGAATAACCCGCAAATAATCAATATTACCATAGAGATAATAAATATATAGGTCGGTAATCCAAAAACCTTAGAGGCTTCTCTTACTCCGCGTAAATTGATTAAAGTAATTAAAGTAACGCAAATTAAAGAAATAATTACTTTATAATTATGCAATAACGGAAAAGCGGACACTAATGCGGCTGTTGATGATGAAATACTAACCGCGACAGTCATAATATAATCAATTGTCAGTGCGGCTGCTGATAATAGGGATGCAGTTTTTCCAATATTCTCTTTCGCTACTGCATAAGCTCCGCCTCCATTTGGATAATGATCAATTATTTGCGAATAGGACAATACCAGGATTATTAATAACAGTAAAATCGGCAAAATAATATAAGGCAAGGTGTGAAAAGCCAAAAGGCCCATTGACGGTATCAAAATTAATAGAATTTCTTCAATAGCATATGCAACTGAGGATACGGCATCACTTGCCATAATTGGTAATCCCCATAATCTTGAAAGCTTTTCATGACTTATTTCATTATTCTTCAATGGCTTTCCCAGTAAAATATCTTTTATGTTCATTTCTATTTTCTCCTTAAAATTATGTGCTGTATTTATATCGAATTCCAACTAATTCTACTCATTTCACATTCAAGCGTCAATATAAGCTTTGCACAATAAGTGATTATATTATGGTAGTGATATTATACATTTTTTCAACACTTTATTTAATATGCTGCAGTGAACACAAATCTTTCTATTATATATTGGCATGTCATACTCAGGTTATGATACGCTGTCACTTTAGTGACATTTTACCTGTGCATGTTTTGTGCATCCTGCTCAGATGACTTTTTATATCTTAGAGGAGTTCAGCGAACTTAGTCTATGGAACAAAAAAAGAGCTGTTCCTTAAAGGAACAGCCCTTGCCAATATTAAAACGATTATTTTACTTCTATTGTCCAATTGGATTTATCTTCCAGTCTACCCAATTGAATTCCGGTAATGGTATCATAAAATTTTTGGCTGTATTCACCGATACCGCCGTCTTTTACTTTCATAATATGATCTTCCCACCTTAATTGTCCAACCGGAGAAATTACTGCTGCTGTTCCGGTACCAAATACTTCTTCTAACGTTCCATTTTTATGAGCCTCATAAATCTCATCAATGGAGATTCTTCTTTCTTCAACCGGTAATCCCCATGCTTTACATAAATTAATTACGGAATCTCTGGTTACACCTGGTAAGATACTTCCGTTTAATTTTGGAGTTACGATTGTTCCGTTTATTTTAAAGAAAATGTTCATTGCTCCGACTTCCTCAATGTATTTTCTTTCTACGCCATCCAGCCATAATACCTGGGAATACCCCTCATCATGAGCTTTCACCTGTGATTTTAAAGAAGCTACATAATTACCGCCTGTTTTGGCTTCTCCGATACCACCTTTAACGGCACGTACATATTCATCTTCGATCCAGATCTTAACCGGATTTAAACCTTCCGGATAATAAGCTCCAACCGGAGATAAAATAATGATAAACAGATAAGTATCAGCCGGCCTCACTCCTAAAAACGGATCTGTAGCTATAATAAACGGTCTGATATATAAAGAAGTTCCGGGTTTGGTAGGAATCCAGGCTTTATCCATCTTAACTATGGCTTTTAAAGCCTGCAGAAAATCCTCATCCGGAATCTCCGGTATACAGATTCTTCGATTTGTTTTATTCGCTCTTTCTATGTTCTTGTCAGGACGGAATAATAATACTCTGCCATCTTCTGCTTTATAGGCTTTTAATCCCTCGAACATCTCCTGTCCGTAATGAAATACCATAGCGGAAGGTTCTAAGCTGATTGGTTCATAGGGCACTATTCTTGCATCATGCCACCCCTTACCTGTTTCATAGTTCATAACAAACATATGATCTGTAAATATGGTTCCAAACTTTAAGGGATTGTCCGCTTTTGGAAGTTCCTTGGGGGTTGTTGTTTTTTCAATTCTGATATCTAACATGATACTTATCCTTCTTTCATAAATTTTTGGTGCAAACCGGCTCGAATTCTTACAGGTTATTCAAGACAATTTAAATAATTATAAATATAACTACTATATTAGCCTTACTAATAATAATTTTCAAGTGTTTTTTAATAATTCCTCTGCATTGTAATTGAAGAAAAAGATTCCTACGCCACCGATACCTAAGTGGCTTCCCAGAACACTGCCGATTTTATTTATAATAAACCTATGAAAACCTGTTCTCGTCTGAATTAATCTCATTAATTCTTCCGCTGTCTCTAAATCATCCGCGTGGCTGATTCCTATAATCTGATCTGTAAACTCCCCAGTCCTTTCCTCTAACAGATCTATTACCATATTAAGAGCTTTTTTTCTTCCCCTGACTTTATGTATAATTTCCATCCTGCCGTCATTTACATGCAGAATGGGATTGATATTAAGGATATTCCCTAACATCCCCTGTGCCCTTCCAATTCTCCCTCCTTTAATAAGCCAGCTTAAATCCGATAAGGTAAATATATGTTCAACTGAATTAACCAGCTCGGTGATTTTAGAGACAATTTGTTGGTAATCCAGATTATAATCTTTTATCCAGCTTACTGCCTGAAGCGCTATCAGTCCGGTAGCCGTAGAACCTCCCTTAGAATCAATAATAGCCATTTTTCTGTCCGGATAAAGTTTTTTGATTTCATTTAGAACAGCCCAGGCCAGCTGATAAGTTCCGGAGAGAATCTGGGAAAATGACAGATAAATGAAATCTTCGCCATTTTTTGCAAAGTCCCGAAATATATTATATATTTCTTCCGGGCTCGGCTGAGAAGTTCTTGGCATTACACCTCTTCGCATCGCATCATATACTTCATCAACTGATATAGTTTTCTTGTCCAGAAATTCTTTATCCTCCAATAAAACTTTAAGAGATAAAACCGTAATATCATATTTTATTATATACTCTTCAGGTAAATCACATGTACTGTCCACTATTAATTTAATCATTGAAATCGTTCTTCCTTTAATTTATTCCTCATTTTATTCCTATATTATATATCGTAATAGAAGCCAACTTTACTAATATGGCTTCTATTACTGCAATTTATAATACTGCTGCTTCCTCCGGTTTACTTATACAACCCTGGTCATCGGCAGATCATTGGCCACACCTTTTGATACCAGTATCTGATGTAAATCTATAATGCCATTATTAAAGGTTGCCGCACAGGATGCCAGGTATAATTCCCACATTCTTGTAAATTCTTCACCCATCATGTTAACTATTTCAACCTTATGTTCCAGAAACCTGTTTCTCCAGCATAACAGAGTACGGTTATAATGTCTTCGCAGACTTTCTACATCTAACGTATAGAACTGATACTCCGGAAGAATCTGTATTAATTCCCTTAAGCTAGGAACTGTTCCGCCCGGGAAAATATATTTCTTAATCCAGGCATCTCCGGGATGTTCTTTTAATGCGGTTATGGAATGAAGTAAAAAAACACCTTTTTTCCTTAACACATGATTTACATTTTTCATAAACAGATCATAATTATCCCTGCCGACATGTTCTATCATACCCACACTGACAACCCTGTCAAATAATAAAGCTGTACTGCTAAGATCTCTATAATCCATAATTTCAACCTCTAAAAGATGCTCCAGATTTTCTTCCTTAATTCTCTCCTTGAATTTATCATATTGTTCTTTACTTAACGTAATACCGGTTCCTTTTACCTGATATTTTTTAGCGGCTTCAATTAAAAGGGAACCCCATCCACAGCCTATGTCTAATAACGACATTCCTTTCTCTAAAGATAGCTTATCCAGTATATGATGAATTTTGTTCATTTGTGCTTCATATAGGGTATTATTTTTGTCTTTGAAATAGGCACAGGAATAACTCATAGTTTCATCCAGCCACAGACTGTAAAAATTATTTCCGATATCATAATGGGAGGTAACTTCTTTCTTTTGGTGTCCTTTTCCAGTTGCAGTATATAAAAGACTGTGAAGTTTTGATTTATTCGTAGTAAACTTACCCATTTCTCCAAGAAACAAATTCAGGACTTGGTATAGATCTTTATCTACCTCAATATCCCCCCTCATATACGCTTCCCCTAAAGCTAACGATGTACTGGTTAGCAAGTCACTTTTACTGATTGGTTTCTTTAGAATTACTGTAAATTCAGGTTCTCCGTTACCTATTTTCTTTATTTCATTTTCCGATTGCAGATTAAATGCTACCGGTATAATGCCGGACATATAATCGATAAAAAACTTATCAAACATGATTGCACCATCCTTTCAATATGGGAAATTTATCACCAAAATATTCCACTTATTATATTTACAAAAAAGCGTATCGTTATACAATTAATTAATTATTTTGATGACTTCATATTTTTTTGTCATATTTAGAGTTAATTCTGTCATTACAAAAAAAACACATAAATTTTGTCTTTTATTTTAGTTCTGTTACCATCATTTGTCAAATATAATTATAAAAAGCTTAAGTTATAATCCTGATAGTCCGGAAATAACTTAAGCTTTTTCTTATTCTTCTATCTTTTTTTATTAGAGGATATATTTTATATAATTAAAAATAGAATATTAGATTTTATGGACGACAATTAAGCCATAAATAATTTAATGTCATCTTCTACTGTTCCGATCCCTGCAATACCAAAGTTTTCTACTAATACTTTAGCCACATTTGGTGATAAAAATGCAGGTAATGTCGGGCCTAAATGGATATTCTTTACTCCCAGATATAAAAGGGACAGTAAAACAATAACTGCTTTTTGTTCATACCATGCTATATTAAATGCAAGGGGCAATTCGTTAATATCGGATAAATCAAATACTTCTTTTAATTTTAATGCAATTAAAGCCAGGGAGTAAGAGTCATTACATTGTCCGGCATCTAATACTCTCGGTATTCCGCCGATGTCTCCTAAAGGAAGTTTATTGTATTTGTATTTCGCACAACCTGCAGTTAATATAACCGTATCTTCCGGTAATGCTTTTGCAAAATCAGTGTAATAATTTCTGGATTTAGCTCTTCCGTCACATCCTGCCATAACGAAGAACTTCTTAATCTTACCGGTTTTCACTGCATCAACAACCTTATCTGCTAATGCAAATACCTGATTGTGAGCAAATCCACCGATGATTTCTCCGGTTTCAATTTCAGTCGGAGCCGCACATTTTTTCGCATGTTCAATAATCTGTGAGAAATCTTTCTGATCTCCACTTTCTCCCGGAATATGCGTACATCCAATAAATCCTGCCGCACCGGTGGTATATAATCTGTCTTTATAACTTGCTTTCGGCGGTACGATACAGTTTGTGGTCATTAAAATCGGTCCGTTAAAGGATTCAAACTCTTCGTTTTGTTTCCACCATGCATTACCATAATTGCCAATGAAATGAGTATATTTCTTAAATGCCGGATAGTAGTGAGCCGGAAGCATTTCAGAGTGTGTATACACATCCACACCGGTTCCCTCTGTCTGCTTTAATAATTGTTCCAAATCTTTTAAATCATGTCCGGAAATTAAGATACCAGGATTTTTACCTACACCGATATTAACTTTGGTAATTTCCGGATTGCCGTATGAAGAAGTGTTTGCCGTATCTAATAAAGCCATACCGTCAACACCAATCTTACCGGTTTCAAGAGTTAATGCTACTAATTCATCCGCACTTAACTTATCGTTTAAAGTTTTAGCTAATGCACTC
The DNA here is from genome assembly GCF_030913705.1 of Anaerocolumna sp. MB42-C2. GTDB lineage: Bacteria > Bacillota > Clostridia > Lachnospirales > Lachnospiraceae > Anaerocolumna. The sequence continues at coordinate 5,721,081 of NZ_CP133190.1, read as the reverse complement.
TGCATAAATACATGAATGGATTCCTTATCAAATCCTAACGCAAGCGCATGTTTTACATAAGCGGAGAGACCTTTTAATCCGTATGTGATTAATTCTCTAAGACTTCTTACATCTTCATTTTCCGTTGCTAAGACACCTACTGTTAAGGATTTTGCATCTAACTCTGAATCTGTATTTGTTTCCCATAAAGCAGCATCGGATAGATCAGCTTTATTATTTAATTTATTTAATAGCTCTTTTTTAGCATTTAGAGTCATTTTAACTCTGTCATAAAATACTTTATCATCAAAATTGGCATTCGTTATTGTTGTAAATAAATTAAGTGTTACCAAGTGATTTATATCTCCGCCGACCGTTTGGCCTTCTTCTCTTAATCTTGTTGCAATCTCGGAGATACCTTTCGTCGTATAGATTAATAAATCCTGCATTCTGGCAAGATCAGGGGACTTACCGCACACCCCGAATTTTGTACAGCCGGTACAACCTGCTGTTTCCTGACATTGATAACAAAACATTGTATTTTCCATTCAAATATCCTCCAAATCAAATTTGTTTTTGTTTTTTTTGATGTGTTAATGATATAACAAAATGCGAACAAATTCCGTAACATATGTTACAAATTGATTTGAATTATAAAATAAAACAGAAAATTATTGTTACTATAATGATTTGCTTAATTTATCCGAATCCACAATCTTAACCATATCCCGGTCCACATCAATGAGACCGTCTTCCTGCATTTTAATAAGTTCTCTGGAAAGAGAAGGTCTTGTTACATTAAGATAAGCAGAAAACTGTTCCCGGTTCATTGTCAATTTTACATACTTTTTATTATTACAATTCTCCAACAGATATTTGGCAATTTTCTGCCGCAAGCTGCCGCTGGTTAATAATTGAACTTTATTATTTAAAAAATATGCTTTCTGAGCTAAGATTCCCAGCATATTTTGTATAATTACCGAATGGGCATTACAGGATTTATCACAGGTTGTAAAAAAATATTCCTTCGGTATGGCTAGCACTGTAGAATCGGTATTGGTCAATACATAATAATTATAATCCGCTTTTTCTAAAAAGACATATACTTCTCCAAAGATATCCTTTTCTTCAATATTAGTTACAATATATTTTCTTCCATCCGGGGTATCCTTACATACGGATACGGACCCTTTAAGCAGAACAAACAGTTCTTTTGGGGGATCCATCTGACTGAATATGATTCGATTTTTTTCATAGTCCTTAAGCCTGGCATTGGAGCATCCCAGACAAAGTTCTATTTCTTCCTGCGTTAACCCTTTAAAAAGGACATTATCTTTAATTTTTTCAATCATATTATCTCCTGTTAACTAAAATCTGATCAGCTCCATATCGGTTTAATCCAAAGTGCATTAACCTATTTTTTTCTCACATATTTATAAAATGCATATTCTATATCATAATAAGTCCGTTCATCTGATTCGGCTTCCACTACCCACTCCGGATTCTCATCCAGATTAGGGAAATAAGTGTCGGCATGATATGCATAATCGATTTTTGTAACATGGGCTACATCACAGTAACCCAGCATCTGTTTATAGATGCTGGCACCTCCTATAACATAAACATCTTCTGATTTATAATCCCTGGCAGCCTCCAGGGCTTCCTCCACACTAGACACTACAATGGCGTCATTTACGGTAAAGTCCGTTTTGGAAGTAATTACAATATTAGTTCTGTTTTTTAAGGGTCTCCCTCCCGGAAATGTCTCCAGGGTGTTTCTCCCCATAATAACAACTTTATTCATAGTCTCATCCCGAAAAAACCGCATATCTTCCGGTATACTGATTAATAATTTATTTTGATATCCTATAGCCCAGTTTTTATCTACGGCAACAATTAAATTCATAGTTTACTCCTGTCTGTATTGATTTATCTTCTGATTACACTGCTACGGGTATATGTTCGATTTTAGGACCTGTCACATAATTATCCAATCTAAAATCCTCTACCGTAAACTGGTAAAAATCTTTGATTTCTGGATTCATCCAGAATACAGGTGCTTCATACACAGGTCTGGCTATTAATTCTTTAATGATTGGAATATGGCGGTCATAGATATGGGCATCCACAATAACATGTACTAATTCTCCGACTTCCATATCACAAACCTGAGCTAACATATGAACCAGTACTGCATATTGGCATACATTCCAGTTGTTAGCTGCCAATATATCCTGGGATCGCTGATTTAAAACAGCATTTAATTTTAGTTTATCACTGTCTTTTGCCTTAGTAACATTAAAAGTCATACTGTAGGCACAAGGATATAATTTCATCTCATGCAGGTCCTGGTGAACGTAGATGTTAGTCATAATCCTACGGCTGTAAGGATTATTTTTCAAATCATAGATTACCCTGTCTACCTGATCCATTTCCCCTTCTTTATATTTATGTTTTACGCTAAGCTGATAACCGTAAGCTTTACCGATGGATCCGGTTTCATCCGCCCAGCTGTCCCAAATATGACTGATCAATTCGTTTACATTATTGGATTTTTTCTGCCATATCCATAATAACTCATCTATACAGCTTTTAATTGCTGTTCTTCTTAAGGTGATTGCAGGGAATTCTTTCGATAAATCATAACGATTTACCACTCCAAATTTCTTGATTGTATAAGCACTTGTTCCGTCTTCCCATTTAGGACGTACCTTTTCACCCTCAGTACTTACACCGTTTTCTAATACATCATTGCACATATCAATAAATATTCTATCTGCTAAACTCATACTCAGCCATCCTTTCTTTTATCAGGCATGCCAAGAAACTTATTAAGCCTGTTTGTCTATGGCAATTATATCATCATACCTTATGACCGTCAAATCTTATAACTGTCAAAAGTTATGTAACACCCTGCCCTTTCCTTAAAATAAAAAAGAGAAAACACCCTCTGAATGGTTTAAGTTAAGGTATTACTAACCCACCCGGGTGTTTTCTCTTGACAGCAAGTAACTCATTAGTCATTTCTTACTTATCTTGTATTTTTTTATTTAAATTATCTTACACCTGCTATTTGTTCATCCATAAAACTTTTTATATTAGAAGCATTGGCATATTTCTTAAACTGTCCATTTTTTACGACTACCAGTGTAGGTGCCTGCATAACTCCATATTCTCTGGCAAGCTCCGGGTTATCCTCCGCATCCACCTGAATATAAGAGTAGCTGCTTAAAAATTCTTTGGCAATCTTGCAGTTAGGACAGGTTTTTGTTGTAAATAAGTATATTCCGTTCTCTCTGGCATCTGCTGCCGCAATTTCATCTATATAAAAGGATTCTTCTGAATTATTACCCTCAGAAACTTCAGAATAAGTTCCCTCTAAGATGTCTTCATGATCACAGCCGCTGCTTACAGGCATGATCCTGGAATGATTCATTTCATATAACTTTCTGTTCTTATATTCCTGCGATTTACCCTCATTCCAGTTTTGCACCGGGCGGTAATAACCGGTAATACGGCTGTAAACTTCAGCATTTTCACCGCATTCGGGACATTTAAACTGTTCACCTGTCAAATACCCGTGATTTTTACAGATAGAATAGGTAGGTGATAAAGTATAATAAGGTAATTTATAGTTTTCAGCTATGGTACGTACTAATTTAGCTGCTGCTTTCCAATCCGGTAACTTTTCACCTAAAAATGCATGGAATACAGTTCCTGAAGTATACAGGGTCTGAAGCTGGTCCTGAACATCCAAAGCTTCAAAGATATCTTCCGTATAACCTACAGGTAAATGAGAGCTGTTGGTATAATAAGGAGTATCCCCTGCTTTCCCTGCAGTCTTAATTAACGGCCAGCGTTTCCTGTCATGTTTGGCAAGACGATAGCTGGTAGATTCAGCCGGTGTTGCTTCCAGATTATAAAGGTCACCGTATTCCTCCTGATAATCGGATAAACGTTCTCTCATATGATTTAATACTTTTACACTAAAAGCCTGGGTAGCCGGATCCGTCATATCTTTCCCGAGCCATTTTGCATTTAAGCCAACTTCATTCATCCCCAATAGACCAATTGTGGAGAAATGATTTTGAAAAGTTCCTAAGTAACGTTTTGTATATGGGTATAAACCTTCATCCAGAAGTTTCGTGATAACGTCCCTTTTAACTTTTAAGGAACGGGCGGAAATATCCATCATTCTGTCTAACCGCTTAAAGAAATCTTCTTCATTTACCGCCTGGTAAGCAATTCTCGGCATATTTATCGTTACAACTCCAACGGAGCCGGTACTTTCTCCCGAACCAAAGAATCCTCCTGTCTTTTTTCTAAGCTCCCTAAGATCAAGACGAAGTCTGCAGCACATGGAACGTACATCACTGGGTTCCATATCGCTGTTAATATAGTTTGAAAAATAGGGAGTACCATATTTTGCGGTCATTTCAAACAATAGACGGTTATTTTCTGTATCGGACCAGTCAAAATTGCCTGTTATGGAATAAGTTGGTATAGGATACTGAAATCCTCTTCCATTTGCATCTCCTTCTAACATAATTTCAATAAAAGCCTTATTTACCATATCCATTTCATTTTTACAATCTTTATACTTAAAATCTACTTCTTTGCCGCCGACAATACAATTAAGTTCTGCCAGATCGTTCGGTACCGTCCAGTCCAGTGTGATATTGGAAAACGGTGCTTGAGTCCCCCAACGGCTTGGTGTATTAACGCCGTAAATAAATGATTGAATGCATTGTTTTACTTCACGATAAGAGAGGTCATCAATCTTTACAAAAGGTGCTAAATAGGTATCAAAAGAAGAAAATGCCTGTGCGCCTGCCCATTCATTCTGCATAATTCCTAAGAAATTAACCATCTGGTTACATAAGGTAGAAAGATGGCTTGCGGGAGAAGAAGTAATCTTTCCCGGTATTCCGCCTAAGCCTTCCGTTATTAACTGTTTTAAGGACCAGCCGGCACAATAACCGGTTAACATGGAAAGGTCATGTAAATGAATATCGGCATTCCTATGAGCATTTGCTATTTCTTCGTCATAGATTTCAGATAACCAGTAGTTCGCAGTAATAGACCCGGAATTATGTAAAATTAAGCCGCCGACGGAATAAGTAACTGTGGAATTTTCTTTCACACGCCAGTCCTCTTCTTTTACATAACTGTTGACGATTTCTTTATAATCAAGGATAGTTGATTTCATGTTACGGATACGTTCTCTATTTTTACGATATAAAATATACGCTTTCGCCACATCCGTATAACCTGTCTGCTCTAAAACATGCTCTACACTGTCTTGAATATCCTCAACATGGACCAATCCTTCTTTTACCTTGGCATTAAAATCGGCCGTAACTCTTAATGATAAAAGACCTATGATGTCTTCAGTAAAATTTTTATCCGTTGCAATAAAAGCCTTATTGATAGCTTCCGTTATTTTAGCCAGATTGAAATCTGCTATTTCTCCGTCTCTTTTTACTACTTGAATCATTGTTAAAAATCCCCCTTCTTTATCCGTTTTGCACTTGTCTTTTGTAAATTTTACCTAAAAATATATTAGCAGAATTCTCTTAATACGTCAAGTGATATCTACAATATATATATTTCTAATTTTATTTTACCACAATATATTGTGGTTTTTCTTTAGTCCTTAATACCCATTTACTTTTTTATATTCTGAACTTTTTACACTCTTATCTTTGTATTGTAACACTATAAACTATTATGTGAAATAACATAAATAATTTAAATATTGTGACAATTAAATCAATTGAATAAATTCATCTGCTATTCTTACATTTATAATCCATAAAATGCAGATTGAGACCTTTTAACACCTTAATTATTGTTGGAATACAAACAACAATTTTATTTATCTTCTTATTTGAAACGAAAAGGACCCTGGATAATAAGTCATATCTTATTATCAGCAGCCCTTTTGCTAATTTATAATTATTTATATTCTATTGTATATCTCCTTTGGCAAATATGCTTTTACGTAGATTCCATCTTCCCTGTACTCTTCTTCTAAAAGCTGCCCGTATTTACGAATCATCTGAATCTTCCCGGCATCCTCATAGGAAAATATCCGTTCTATTAAAATTTTTCTCTCACGTAGTATCTCTTCAAAAATTTCCTGTAACTCATCCAATCCTTTCATCTGTTTTGCCGATATCTTAACCGATTTATCTGCTTTAAAATCCTTAATGATTAAATCTGTTTCCAACAAATCCTGTTTATTAAAAGCTGTTATAATCGGTTTATCTTTAACCCCAAGATTCTCAAGGGTTTCATACACTACATGCATCTGTTTGTATGCTGACGGATTGGAGCTGTCTACCACATGAAGTATAATGTCCGCATATTTTGCTTCCTCTAAGGTACTTCGAAAAGCTTCAATCAGGTGATGAGGAAGTTTTCTTATAAAACCGACGGTGTCTGTTAATAATATCTGCTGTCCGCTGGGAAGTGTTAAATTCCTGGTTGTCGGATCCAGGGTAGCGAATAGCTTGTCTTCTTCCAGTACATCGGCACTGGTTAAGCGGTTTAATAAGGTGGATTTACCGGCATTGGTATAACCTACGATTGCAGCAATAGGTATAGAGCCCTTACTCCTTAATTCTCTTGATGTTTCCCTATATTGTTTTACATCTGATAGTTCTCGGTTTAATTGGGATATACGATCCCTGATTAATCTTCGGTCCACTTCCAGTTTCTTTTCACCGGGACCTCTGGTACCAATTCCGCCGCCTAATCTTGACATGGAATTACGCATTCCAACCAGTCTGGTGGCGCGATATTTTAATTGGGCCAGCTCTACCTGAATTTTACCTTCTTTTGTAGTAGCATGCTGAGCAAAAATATCCAGAATCAATATTGTTCTGTCCATTACTTTAGCTTGCAGGGCATCCTCCAGATTCTTTAGTTGCGCAGGTGATAATTCATCATCACAAATAACCCCTGTTGCACCTAAATCATTGAATAATTCCCTAACTTCCTCTATTTTACCTTTACCAATATACGTACCCGGGTGAACGCTTTCTCTGTTTTGAATTATCTTTGCAACAGTTACAGCTCCTGCAGTTTTTGCCAGTTCTTCTAATTCATCCAGTGAATCTGCCGTATCATCTCCATCGTTTACAGCAACACCTACTAAAATCAGGCGTTCTTCTTTTTCCTTTATCTCAAACAGTTCACCCATGTATAACCTCCTAAAATTTCAACTTTTGCTTAGCTCCTTACTCTTTATGTGCCGTACTGGCTTCAGGCAGCCTGGTTTTGATAAACCCAAGTTCCGTTTTCGCTTTTTCATCCTCAGGATATTCTTTTGTATACTCTTTCATAAGGCCATATGCTTTTTCAAAATCTCCCATATTCTCATAAACGATAATTTCGTTCCGTTTCAAAGATTGATTTAAGGTTATATCATTATACTTAAGCCCTGTCTGAATATAAGATAATGCATCTTTGTAATCTGCAAGTTTCATTTGGCAGAAAGCAATTTTATCATATACGGATGCAGAAGTAATATTAGTTTCTTCCTTTATATACATACTGTAATTATTGACTGCATTTTTATAATCTTTTTTTTGTTCATAAATAGTACCCAAAAAATAATAAGCTTCAGCAAATCCATTGCGGAATGCCTCGCTGAATTCTCTGACTGCATCTTCATAATTGCCCATATAATAATGAACTTTCGCCAGGTTAAAGTTATCCTCCTGTGTCGTTCCTTTTATGTTGGCAGCCATCTCTAAGACAGCCTTAGCTCCGTTCTTATCACCTGTTTCAACAAGCAAAAAATATTTACCAAAATAATACTCGTATTTTTTACTATCCAGCTTAATTGCCTTGTCATAATCTATAAGACTATTCTTATAATCTTTTAGTAAACGGTATGAATCGGCTCTGCAATAATAGGTATATGAGTCCGATGGATTTCCTTTGATTATAGCTGTATATGTTTTTACAGCTTCTTTGTAAAACCCTGCCCTGTTCTGAGAGTTTCCCTTATAATATAAGATGTCCATATTTAAATCAGATAATTCATGAATTGCCAGTGCCTTATCGAACTGACTGATGGCCATTTTATAATTATGTGATTTAAAATAAACAATACCTTTTCCACGATAGGCTAGTTTATTATTCTTATTAACGATACGATTGGTCTTATTTAATATTGCCCGGTCTAAATATTGATTCGCTTCCTCATATTTCCCAAGTTGAATTAACGTCATAGCATAATCTATATAATAATCAGCACGATCACTGTTTAATTCCAATGCCTTAGAAAAGCTATCTTTTGCTTTATCATAGTTACCGCTATTAAAGTTCTGAAGCCCTTCCTTATAAAAACTGCCGGCCGATTGGGCACAACCGTTAAGTAAAGTAATGGTCAAAAGAAGAATAGCTGCACTTTTTAATCTCGCTTTTTTCATTAACAACTCCTATCGTTTATTTGTCCCGACATTACTTTGAACAAAAACTGTTATAATTTGCAACGGTTTCCGTGATATGTATATAGGTGCACATTTCATATTATAGTTTCTGCAGATTATATTTGCAAGGTTTCCTGCTTGTTTTTTTCAAATACTTAAATCTCAAGCAAGGATATAAAAATAGTAACCAATCCTAAATAAATTATCCGTAATTGGTTACTATTTGTCAAGTGATTACTAAAATATTCCATGATTAAGGTTACAGATTAAGTCTCATCGGAATCCACACCCTGCGCTATATCTATCATTTCAGATTGTGATAACATAAAACCATTTTCCAAATCTTTAATTTCATCATCTCCCTGATTTAATGATGCCCTTTCTTCCGGTGGATTCTCCCTTACATAGTCGCAATTTTCACCTAATATCCGACTATCAGTATAAGGTGATCGCGTGCCTTTCTTTAGATCGTATTTTTCTACTATATCTTCAGCAATAGGGATATTACCATTTTTCGTTTCTATAAAAAGTTCCTCCATATTATCCTCCATTCCACGCATAATAAGTCATCATAATGTCATATTATAGTTTTAGTTATATAATTATAAGAATTTTTTTAATTCCTCTATATTATTTTGTTCTGTTTTTAATAGTTTATCCGCTAATTCCATTATAGCAGTATCCGCTTCTGCATATTCATTCATTATTTTAGTTGCATCAATAATTCCCATTGTACTGCCCTGAATTAACATATCAGCAATATGAGAGGGTGATTTATCCGCCAGAGTTTTCATATTGATTGACATATAGGCGGATACTTTTGCCATAGCACCAATTTCTTTTTCTTCGTGTCCAGACTCGTTTAGTAACTTTACAGCAGTTTCATTTAACTTTTTATATTCTTCTTCCTGTATTTTCAATAAATTGGCAAAATCCTTATCTTCTGCTATTTTCAATAATTGTTCAATAGTTCTAACCCCCATCTGGGAATTTTGATATATATAATTTAGTAGTTCCGTATTTCCATCCATATATCTTTCCTTATAATCCACAAAATTACTTAAAATAAATTACGTAAATTGAAAAATGATAATTTAGTGGAATCCTTTCGTAATATTGATTTTTTAAATAATTTTCTATTTTACAACGTTTATAAAAACTTGTTGCATTATTTATTTTTCTTATTTTTCTTTCATTTTTTATCTTTCATTTCTTTCATCTTTTATTTCTTTTGTCTTTCATTTCTTTTATCTTTCATTTCTTTTATTCTTTAGTATTCTTGATTAGTATATCCTATAGTTTTCAATTTATTTATTTTATAGATCTTAATGTAACAGTGTATTGGCAAAGTTTTAGTTTACATAATTTACTATTGCTATCTATTTTTAAATTTAGTATAATAATTTTAACACGAAAGAGAAATCCTGGGGTGTTCGGGACCCCTACTATTTTGATCCTACATTATTATTAAGGGATTCCTATATTCTGATTGGATGACAGGCCATCATAGCAGTGGAAGCCAGAAGATCAGATGCGGTTGCCCACCTAGCAGCGCTAGGTATCAAAATTGTAGATAACGGCATTTTGGGTCAAATATAAAATTTTACAATAAAAACTAACATAAAAAATCCCTGCAACTTTGATATTAAATCGATTTGATTTTAAATCAAAATTACAGAGATTTTATTTTTTACCTGATATATTGCTTTTACAGGACATAGATATGATTTTTAAATTAGTCTAATTTTTAAGATGGTTTTGGTGATTAGTTAACTTTCACGCCTAAACCTTATATACTAATATATGAAAAATTCAGGAAGTAATTTTATTTATCCCATGGATTAGGAACAAAATCTCCTCCACGGCACCATTTGAGATAATTCAGAGAATGAAGCTGAGCTGTCATCTCCCAGTCACCATTGTAAATAGGATCATGATAACCCTCTACACAGATATCTCCGTTATAACCTCCCATATGCAGGATTGACAGAATATCTCTCCAGTTGGTATCGCCAAAACCAGGAGTTCTGTCATAAGCAAATTTAACTCCTCCGAATACACCGTAACGTCGAACTAAATCCCAGTCGACTGAAGAGTCCTTACCATGAACATGAACTACTTTCTTTATCCATTGCTTTAGCTGGGGAATAGGGTCTATTAATTGTGACATCTGATGGGCAGGTTCCCATTCTAATCCGATATTATCACTAGTAACTTCATTAAACATCATTTCCCAGGCTTTTGGGTTAAAACCGATATTACAGGTCGGCTGATTCCAGCTGCCACCCATAGGGCAGTTTTCGAAACCAATCTTAACCTGATTATCTTCAGCTCTTTTTGCTAAATCGCCGAATACCTTACCAAAAACCGGAATGGCCTCTTCCACCGGTTTACCCTCAAGAGCACCTGCAAATGTAGTAACAGTTCCTGCACCAAATAAACGGGCGGAATCAATACAATATTCTAATGTTTTTTTATGTTCTTCATATTGTAACGCATTGCAATAGTATCCCAGACAGGAAACCCGAACACCGGAATCTCCTAATATTTCTTTTACCTCTTTAGCTAATTCTTTCAGATCTGTATTTTCCAAAGACATATGGAAATTAAGAGAGACTGTTTCAAAACCTGCTTTCACCATATGAGGCAGCCATTCCTTAGCTTTAGTTCCAGGAATACAGGTACCAATTTTAATCTGTTCCATAGCTTTAAATCTCCTTCATTTTGTCATTTGATTATCTGTTTTAAATTTAAAACTATATTTTATTCAAATCTAACCACTGCATGTTGTTCCGCCGACTCAAAAACTGCTTCCATTAATTTCATAACACGTTTTACTTCCGGTAATTTAACTTTTGGTTCTTCCTTTTTCTCAATTACTTTCATAACGTTACGGTAGAAGTCTCTGATATCACTCTTAACAATAGGAAGTTCTTCTACTTTTATAGTATCTTCCCTGCGTGGTGCCATGGTTTTGGTAAGTCCTGCTGCAGTACGTACCGGAACTACATCCGTTTCACTCTTACCGGCTGCAGAAACAATTTTACCGTGTAATTCCCAGTCTTCTATAATAGCCGTTCCATTATTACCTAACATGTACCATCTTGGAAGATTAATAAAGTTACTGGTTCCGACTTCAACCAATACTTCCACACCGTTTTCAAATCTTAATTCAGCTGTAAAACCGTCATCTACCAATTGATTGGTGATATGAGTCTCTGTAGCATATACGGTATTTAATTTAGTACTTCCCATCATAAGAAGAATCTGATCCAACAGGTGAACGCCCCAGTCAAGGACCATACCGCCACCATGCTCTTTCTCCTGGCGCCAGTCTCCCGGTATTCCTCTGGAACCGTGTACTCTGGATTCAATACGGAAAGTTTCACCCAGACGGCGTTCGTCATATATTTTCTTCATGGTTAAAAAATCTTCATCCCAACGTCTGTTCTGATGTACGGTAAAAAACATTCCGGTTTCTTCAGAAGCATCAATCATTTCCTGTAAATCTTTAGAGTTTAGAGTTACTGGCTTTTCACTTACAACATTTTTACCGGCTTTCATTGCCTTTATAGCTATTGGTTTATGCAAATCATTCGGCGTGGAAACCAAAACGATATCGATACGGTCATCTGAAAGTAACTCTTCCAGGCTGTCATATGCTTTAATACCATTTTCCTTTGCATAAGCCTTTCTTGATTCTTTTATATCGTAAATTCCTGCTACCTTTAATCCATCGATAGAATCGATAAGCTCTCTATGCCAATTGCCCATACCTCCAAAGCCTACAATTCCTAACATAAAATTCTGCTGTTCCATACTAATCTCCTAACTAAATAGTTCGTAAATATCTTATTAAGCCCAAAACATACTGCCGCGGTCTTCGTAAATCAGTACATTTCTAAGGCATCCGATTGCTTTTAAAAGTCCTTCTTTGCCGGACATTAAACTGTCTTCATGTTCTATACTGATGGCATAATCATAACCTGCCAGTCTAAGTTCTGAAACGATAGCTTTCCAATATTCTTCCCCGTGACCATATCCTACAGATCGGAATATCCAGGAACGGTTAATTTCATCTGCATAATGGGTCGTATCAAGTACTCCGTTAAGAGCGCAGTTTGCAGAGTCTATCTTAGTATCTTTAGCGTGAAAATGATAGATAGCTCCTGCTTTGCCAAGTTCTCTGATACAAGCACAGGGATCCATTCCCTGCCAGATTAAATGGCTCGGATCAAAATTTGCTCCGATTTCAGGTCCAACGGCTTCACGTAAACGAAGCAGTGTATTCGTATTATAAACACAGAATCCCGGATGCAGTTCCAGAGCTATTTTATGAATACCGTGTTCTTTTGCAAATGCTACCTTTTTCTTCCAATATGGAATAAGAACTTCATTCCATTGATAGTCTAAAATTGCCATAAAATCTTCGGGCCAGGGGCAAGTTACCCAGTTTGGCTGTTTATCAGCTGTACTTCCGCCAGGGCATCCGGAAAAAGTATTTACAACAGGGACACCAAGCTTTTCTGCTAATAAAATTGCTTTTGTTAAGTCTTCATCAAACTTCTCTGCAATTTCTTTCACAGGATGTACCATATTGCCGTGACTGCTCAGAGCACTGATTTCAAGGTGACTATCTTTAAGGGTTGTCTTAAATTTCTCCAGTTCTGCCTCATCATTTAATAAAACATCCGGATCACAATGCGCTTTCCCAGGATAGCCGCCGCATCCGATTTCAATCATCTGAACTCCGTTCTGGCTTAAAAACTCACAAGCTTCTTTTAATGGAAGATTCCCCAATACTACAGAAAAAGTTCCTAATTTCATAATTGTTACCTCTCATTCCGCTGCCAAAGGCAGCATTTAATTATATACGAATTTTATACCATAATCATATAATTTTCCACACAAAAAATCTATAGATGTATTGCTGAATGCACATACAATCTTGCTATTCATCCCCACACTTTTGTCGGAGGATATCCGTAATGTTTTCGAAACAGCCGGCCGAAATTATTATAATCCTGGAAACCTACAGCGGCTGCTACCTGTGAGACAGTCATCTCTTTTTGATCAAGTAAATAATAGGCTTTTTTTAGTCGTACTTCATTAATATAATTTAACGGACTCTGCCCCATAATCTCCTTAAACAAATGACAAAAACGGTACTCACTGATATGGATTTTATCCGCCAGTTCACTGTTTGTTATGACTTCCGTATAATTTTCCTGAATATATTTAATTACTGTATTTAACCTGCTTAAGTTGCGTATCCGGCTGATACTTTCCTTTTCTGAAAGCTGTTGCGCGACGTAATTTCTCAATAAATAAGCAATTAGTTCGTACAGTTTGCCTTTCATTGCTACTTTATACCCCGGAACTTTTTCATTTTCTTCCTCGTATATGGACATGATCAGCTCATTAATTGTTACATCTGCTTCGATTAAAGATTGAAATATAACGTTATAATTTGCTATTTCTTTCGAAAATGCACCCATTTCAAATATAATAACCAAAGCATGAAAATCCGTGGTATAACTAATGCCCTCATGTATTTCATTACTGTTGATAATAACAAGACTTCCCTCTTTGACAGGTAAAGGTTTCTGATTGCAATAAAATATACCGTTTCCCTTTAAAACATAATGCAGTTCTAAATGTTCGTGCCAATGTGGGTGACAATACGTACCCGGAATACGAATTCTATTTTCAAACATCTGAACCGGAAATTCCTCATCATTTATTATCTTTTTTTCATATAAACTTAAATCATGCATAGGTAATCCTCACATTATATTCTGCTAAAATTCTACTAAATCCATATCGTAATATATCTAGGCAGATTGAATCCAGAAACTTAAATTCCACCGATTCTATTTTAACATATTCTAATCCGGTATACTACCCGATTCATGCAAGAAATAAATACCTCCTATCATAATTTAATTATTGGTCTGCCGGCTCTTTAAACCCTATCTTTCTAAAAATCTTCTGAAGTTCTTCTCTTTGTGACTCTTCTAAATGTGAGGTAGGTGAATTTATATCTGATGTATCCTGATTTTCAACAATTAATACAGTACCTTTTTTATCTAAGGTATGGGTATGCCACACACCTCTCTTAACATTATACATTTCCATAGGTTTCATGGCGATTCCATCAATATCCCGGATCTCCTCCCCTTTACCCCCCGTAAAAAGTGTACAGTTTCCGTCCAGGAGTATAAATACTTCATCCGATTCCATATGTTTTTGCATAGTTTTTAAATTCTGTACTTCCAGTTCTTCGCAATACCTTAATATGGCTACTCTCCAGGTATTGTAATCAATTAATGGCTTATACCCCTCTCCGTAATATGAGGTAACATCTATATATTCTTTCTTCATCAAATTTACCTTTTCCTTTCGCAATTACCTGTTTACTGTTTATCTATATTAGGTCTACGTTTATACTGTGCAGCTGGTTACTATCCAGATTCTCCAATATGATTCTATTGATCACACAATGATTGTTATCACAATCATATTGTTTTCCGTTAATCGTAATGTTTCCTATTCGATATGCCCCATATTCTTTCGAATTTTTATTATAATACATTACTTTCAGCTTTCTGTCAGCGAAAATAAATTCCACACAAGCCTGTTTATCTTTATCAAACTGCTCCAATAAAAGTTTAGGATCTAATTTCAGATTTCCCAATTCACCTTTCACACCAAACATCTCGTTTAAAACCGTTAATAAAAGCCAGCTGGCAGAACCCGTCAGGTAATGATAAAGACCTCTTCCGTTATCCCCTACATATTCGGGTATACCCGGATATGTCCTGCTCTTGTTAAAGTTGCTTAAATGACTGTACAGACTGTTTATTACTTTATAGCCCTCAGGTACAAAGTTCCTCTGGTATAAGGCATTCGCATACATCACCGCCATATGGGAAAATACGGCTCCGTTTTCTTTACTGCCATAAGCAAAACCAAACATTCTTCCCAGATCCGTTTTTAATTCACCAAAATCCGTGTTTAATTTATAGCCGCCGACTGTTTCATCATATAGATAGGTATCTGCTGCGGTAATAATATCTTTTACCTGTTCTTCGTCGGCCGTGTGTGACATAATTGCAAATACCTGGCCCGTAAGCATCATTCTCACACCTTTGTTATTATCTCCCTCAACTGCCAGACCGTTATTATCATAGTAGCTGTTAAACCAGGAATAACCATCTTTATTCGTAATCCATTCTGTTCTTCGGGTATGATTTTTAATCCAAGCTGCTTTATTTTTTAAGTTATCTGCTAATTCCTTGCAGGATATTTCAATTTTATCTCCGCTCACCGTATGCTTACATTCTCTGCAATAGTGATACAACAATTCCTGTTTCTTAGCTGTATTATCATATAATTCTGTATTATCTGCCAGTAATAGGCTGATTTCTTTTAACAATAACAACTTATGTGTCCCCTTGGCATCCAAAGTAATGATTAAGTCCGCCATTTGTTCTAAATTAGCACCGTACAAAAATGTAAACGCTACGCTTTCTCCCCTGTCTTTTGCCATATCAAGAGCATCGTTCCAGTCAGCTCCGCGCAGACGGATATGGTTATGCTCTCCAACATCATAAAATGCAGTCAAATGTTGTATCAGCATGTGTTCCAATATACTTCCCCTGTATTCCTGTCCCATAGAGGTTTTAAGTATGTTGCCGTCTTCCGTCTTCCATAAAGTATCCTTTTCCTCACCTCTTACTGCCTGCGGATCTTTAAAATAAGAAGTTTCCGCTAGCAGCAGGTTTAGATCACCGCTTTGTTTTATATAAAGGTATGTAGTTAAGAAAGGCCAGGCTCCGTGATCCATCCATACCCGGGTTATATTATTCCTGTCAGCAATAAATTCACCTTGCTTTGTCCCAATAATAGTGGCATTACTTCCATCCACACGAACCCCCGCAAAATTATGGAATAACATCTCCTGTACACCCCGGGGATTCATTAAAAGTAAGGCCAGGCAGTCCTGCCATAAATCTCTCCAGCCTCTTCCACCCTTCCCATAATCATGATGAGGCAGGAAAGAACATCCATAGATTCTTCGCAGAATCGGCTGAAAATTCACCCACTGCATCCAGGTATCAAAATCTCTTTTACCTGTTTTATATGTAATATTAAGTTTGTTTTCCCAATATAACCTGGTTTCTTCCAAAGCTTTTCGGCAGTATTTTACAGAGAGATAAGGCATAGCTGTCTCTTCCAGACTTTCTTTTGATGTTCCGAAACCCAGGACAATAATATAAGTTATTTCTTCATTTACGGCTAATGTATTTTCACTAAAACGGATTCCGCCAAAAGCCTCGTATCCATCTATCTTAAACCCTTTCGTCACATAAGGTAAACCGTCGTCCTGAATCGCTTTTGGATTTTCGAAATTTCCGCCCTCACCGATAAAACCTTCCGCAACGGGGTAGAAACCCATGGGCTTCACCCTTTCCATGGCAGAACCAAACACACCATAAACCATTGAATTATTCTGATGGCCTCTTTCATCAAACGTAAGAGTAGGATTTAAAATTACCCCATCTTCCGTTACTTCCACCCGATGCAGTAATGAAGTAACATGCCTGTGATCTCTTATATTATCTGCAGATCTTCCATAAAGGGGTATGGCTGCCGTAGGTGTATATGTAACCGGTTCTGCTCCGGAATTTTTAATTGTAACTATCATAAGTTCCATAGTATCCTTTGTATAGGGAACAAAGGACGTAATTTCTGAAGTAATTCCATACTCCTTTGATACTCTTTTAACTTTATGCCACATCAATCCGGCTTCTAAGACCGTTTCCTCTTTATCTTTAGTAAAAAGCACTGCCTCTTGTTTCGCTGATCTGCCTGTTGCTGACCAGATTCCTTTTCCTTTTACATTACACCAGAAATTCCTGGATGATTTATTGTTATGTAAATCTTCACTGCTTACCGGAGCCAGTATAAAAGTATTCTGCCCCATTTTGCAATCCCCGCCAAGAGTAGGTGTAACACTGCTCATAACACCGCTTTCATTTGCAATAGGGAAATAAAGATAACTGGTTAACTCCGGATTAGATAAACGGAATGTTCCTTTCTCATCTAAAAATTCATATCCCACCATATAAACCTCCGTTTCTGTGCCTTAATCTTAGGCATATTTTTTATTTTCTAATGATTATTACACTGCTTTACTGTCATATGTCCCTATTAAAGTCAATCATAATCTGATTTGGATAATATAACCATTATATAAAATTTCAACAAAAAAAACAACCTAATCTATATGGATTAAGTTGTTATAGGTAACACAGTTCAGTCTTATGACTAACTGTAACTTTCATATTCAATTTTACTGCGCATGACGGGCAAACACTTTTACCAGTTTTTGAAACCAAATATTGGACTTCATATTCTGATTACTCTGAAAAATAAATTCTTCAATCATATACTGCTGGCTATCAAAGGAATTCTCCAATATTTCAGAGGATGTATCTTCTGATATATCTTGGGGTACATCTTCAGACATATCCTGGTAAATGTCCTGGGATATATAATCCGGTATATCCTGGATTAAAATATCGTTTATGTTCCCGGTGATCTCTTTGGCTGTATCTTCCGTAGTATCCTTAAAAAAGTCCTCGGTTAAACCTCCTGCTGTTTCTTTTTTTCTATAAATGCCATCACTGCCTAATAATCTTGCTTTTACATTATCTTTAAATATTATATCAAATATATGTAATATTTGATTCTTTATCTCTGCATCCAAAATAGGACAAGCAATCTCAACCCTCTTAGATGTGTTTCGTGTCATCATATCGGCAGATGAAATGTATACTTTCATATCTTTATCCGTACCAAAACAATATATCCTGGAATGCTCTAAGAACCTTCCAACTACACTGGTAACCATTATATTTTCCGTTTTACCTTTTACCCCGGGTAATAAACAGCAGATACCTCTGATAATTAATTTCACTTTTACCCCAGTCTGGGAAGCCTCTGATAACTTCATTATTATATCTTTATCCGTTAACGAATTAGACTTAATAATAATTAACGCACTCTCGCCCCGTTTTGCTTTCTCAATTTCATTGTCCATCAAAGCAAGCATATTATTTTTAAAGGAATAAGGAGCAACAAAAAGGTTATTATACTGACCTTTCAGATTAGATATGGACATATTTTTAAAGAATTCACTGGCATCTTGTCCTATATCCTTATTGGACGTAATAAGAGATAAATCGGTATATAATTTTGCTGTTTTTTCATTATAATTACCGGTTCCGACCTGTGTAATATACACTATTTTATTCCTGTCCCGCCTGGTTATAAGACAAATTTTAGAATGAACCTTAAAACCCTCAAAACCATATATGACATTGCATCCGGCTTCCTCTAAGCGTTCTGCCCATTCTATATTATTTTCCTCATCAAATCTGGCTTTTAATTCAACCAGAACGGTAACCTCTTTATTATTTTCTGCTGCCGTAATTAAATAATCAATAATTCTTGAATTTCTGGATAGTCGGTATATAGTAATTTTAATGGAAATAACATTAGGATCTTGTGAACTTTCTTTTAAAAGATGTAAAAAAGGCTCCATCTGATGATAAGGATAAAAGAGAAGGATATCTTTTCTACGGCATTGACTTGTAATATTTTCATTATGGTTTAAAAATACTGGGTAAATGGGCTTAAAAGCAGGATAACTTAACTGCTTTAGTAACACCACCGGAAGTTTTGAAGAGAGTTCAAATACATAATTCATAACAATAGGTGATACACAGGCAAAAACCTGTTCTTTACTGATATGAAGTTTGTCCAGTAAAAAATTCGTGAGTGTTTTACTTAAATGCCCCTGTACTTCCATTCTGACCGGAGAAAGTCTTCCACGTTTTTTAAGAACTTTCTTCATTTGTTCTCTATAATCATCATCTACTTCAAAAATTTCATCTTCCGGACTGATATCCGCATTTCTGGTGACCGAGATAATTGCAGCACATTCTACCACATACATACCAAAGATATCAGTTGTGTGGTCCAGTACTATCTTTTCAGTCAAAATATAACGGGTTTGATTACCGGGTAATAAAATAAACCGAGGCAATGACTGTGATATGGGAATTAAACCGAATTTTTTGTCTTGCCCATGAAATTCACAAATAATATATAGTCCTTTATTAATTAAATGCGGAAAGGGATGACGTGAATCTATGATTTGAGGAGATAGTATAGGCAATATATCACTTTGATAATACTGTTCTATATACCTTTTTTCTGATTTTCCCATTTCAGATAAGTTTAAATTATAGACACCGAATTCTCTTAATTCTGTTTCTACATCGTTAAATATTTTATCTTTTAGCTGATATAAAGGTATAGTATTCTCAAAGACCCTGGTAAGCTGCTGTTTAGGAGTCATACCTGTTTTATTATCAATATTATTATTTCCCATTAGAGATAAATCGGTTAAAGAACCAACCCGTACCATGAAAAACTCGTCCAGGTTACTTGTAAATATTGAGATAAACTTTAACCGTTCATAAAGAGGAACTATTTCATCCTGAGCTTCTTCCAATACACGTTTATTAAATTTCAGCCAGGAAAGCTCCCGATTCTGCATAAAATTATTTCCGGAATTGTCTTCTGAATGAGCCATAATTACTCTCCTTTCAGGATTCGTTCGTAAAAATATCCTTCTCTTATACCATATTTACTGACAGTAATATTTTCACTCTGGAAATAATCCATAATGGTTTCTACTATTATGAGTCCGGGTATTATGGTGTGAACCCTGTCCGGTATATTCTGCAAAATCGGTGTCAGCGTATTCTTATGACTATTGTGAATTAATTCTAAAATTTGCTTAATATGGTGAACTTCGATATTCGTATTATTTTTCGGCAAGCCAAAAATGTGATTACTTAACTTAGCAGCTGCCCGTATGGTACCTCCAACGCCACAGATATTTTGATAAGTCTCTTTCTTTAAATCAAGCGTATTCAGATTCTCAAGAACTGCCTGTTTTATAATTTCTCTTTCATCCTTTTTAGGAATAATTTTTTTAACATACTTTACATATAAATTAAGGGACCCTATGGGCATACTGGTAGCTGCCTGAATTTTTTTGTCGGCAAACGGAACTAACTCCGTACTACCTCCTCCAATATCTACTAATATTCCATTGTCACTGCTGACCGATTTGGTCGCACCAATAAAATCTAGAGTTGCTTCCTCTTCTCCCGATAATAGTTCTACCTCAAAACCTGTGTTTTCTTTGATGATTCCAATTACTTCTTTGGTATTTACTATGTTTCGTAATGAAGCCGTTGCAAAGATATGTGTATTCTCTTTCTTTACCTGGAAATTTTTCAAAATATCAGAAAATTCTTTTAATATTTCACAAGCTCTTTCCACTCCACTGTTACTTAGCTTTTCATTTTTGATATAATTGGCAAGACCGGCCATTGCTTTTTTTTCCAATAATGATTTCATTTGGGACTCATTATATTCATAAACACATAACCGGATGGTATTAGATCCTAAATCTATAATTGCACAAATCATATAGAAAGCCTCCACTTCTCTTTAGTTTACTTACTTTATTCTATAACAGAGTATATTAAGTGAATGTTAAGTGTGTGTAAAATTATTGTTAATAATAGGTAAAATTATATTTTTAGTAAGTTCTGTATAAACTAATACCCCTTGACTAATAGAACTTCTCTGATATACGTAAACGTGGCTTCTTCCCCTTCTTCTTTCAGTTTTATAAGTAGTTTCTCCAGAATCTTTTTGGTATCTTCATGTATTAAATAATGCTCTTTAGACGCCCTGAAATAAGCTAAAGGATCGCCATCCGTATATTTTTCTTTATTATAATTTCTGCTTGCGGCTATTCGGTCACAAAACATCTCGACTACATATTTCACCGGCATTTTCATACCGGCCATGGGAGTGCCCTCGCTTAAGCTGTAATCAATCCAGTATTCCAGATGATGTTTATTTCTTCCTTTATGATGAAGCCAGGCCAGGCTGTAGCCTTTGATTTCACGTTCTGCATTATTGGGACTTCGGTTTCCCTGATAATATTTTGCCCCCACTGAAAATTCAACCCAGGAATATTTGGATAAATCATGAAGAAGTCCTTGTTTATATAGACCTGCCCGAAAGCAATATTGCATTACCAGCCATTTATGATGATTAATTGTTTTAAGATGCTGACGCCATTTTAACATAAAAACCTCCACTTCGTATTACTATTATGCTTTACCTGCTAAAGATAGTCAAGGTTTTGAATATAGAACTAAACGGTGATTTATTTGTTATCCTGCTCTTTTGGGGCAGCAGGAAGGCGTTTGTAATGCTCTGTTTTCTTAAATTCTTTCTCCGTATTCAGAATCGTTTTAAGCTTTAATTCTTTATCCGGATCTTTTTTACCAATCATACCTACTTCCCCTGCGATTACATCATTTACCTCTTTTTTTGATTTACAGGTCTTCAGCCGTTGTTTCAGAATCTCCCGTTTTCTATCCATCATCATCATTTTGGTATATAAAATAGGATTCTTTTTCCTAAGATATAATAACTCTTTGGGAGATAACTTTTCTCCTGATTGTATCTTAGCGTTAATACCGGCATTAAGCTGCTGCTCTTCCGCTTCGGAATAATCAAATGCATCTGCTATTTTATCCTTAATACTATCATTTATATTATCCCTCTCATTCCCTGCTTGTTTTTTATCGGATTTATAGAGATCTTGTTTCGTATACTGCTTAAATAACAGTCCTGAATTATTTATTTGCATTTTTACCTGCCTCCTTTTGTATATATATCGGAGACCTGGCTAATTGCTTTACTTTTCCTTTTTCTTCTGCTTCTTACATTGAGAACAATTTTCTTCCGTATTATTTTCCGAGTTCTCTATCTTTTCCTCATTTATATCTGCATTTTGTTGTTTCTCAATGATTGCGGATAATTCATCAGAAAATTCTGTTAACAGCTTATCCTTATAATGATTATTCAAACTGTCATTCCTTTTATCCTTCAGGTGCGCAAACTGGAAGATTCTCATACCTATATAACATAATATATAGAATACTAGCATTATAATACCTGCTATTAATCCGGTCGCCTGTCCCTTTATAAAAGGCATGCTGACAATGGAACCGATAAGACAAATCAATACAAAAAGAGAAGAATACGGATACCCCCCCAGTTTACATTTTCCCTCCGGACAACCGTATTTTTTACGAAAACGGATATGAGTCGCCATTATCACAATATAGGTAAATAATGTAGCAAATCCGCCTGCACTTATTAAAAACAGATAAACCTGCGGAAGAAGAAGTCCAAGTCCGAGCCCTAATAACATGCCAACTCCCGAAAACAAGATTCCTCTATAAGGCACATCCGTTTTGTCCTTAATCCAACCAGGTGCAAGCCCTTCATCTGCTAAGGAGCGCATCATTCTGCCAATTGCAAACATTGATGCTAACATGGTAGATAAGATTGCTGTGATTAAAACAAAATTTATAACAGTTCCCGCCCATGTAATTCCCCACCGGTCCAACGCAGCTACAATCGGACTGGTTTCTTCATTTACATCAGCAGTAGGGATAAGCGGTAATAATACAGCTACTGATAAAATATATAACCCTAATAAGCATAATACGGTATAATTAATAGCTTTCGGGATAGTTTCTTTCGGATTCTCCGTTTCAGAGGCCGCCAGTCCGATTACCTCAAACCCGGCATAAGCAAACAAAACAATCAACATACTGCCCGCTACTCCTTTAACACCGCCTGCCAGAAATGTTTCATTTCTAAGTTCACCGGCACCGACAGCCGGAACGCCGGGAAATAATCCTACGATAAGCAGGATTGCAATAATTATAAACGCAAAAACAGCTAAAAGCTTAATTACAGAAAAGCCGCTTTCTAATTTACTTAATTTACTGGCGCCTAAAAGATTAAGTAATGTTACACCAATTATAATGAAGCTCCCTAACCAGGAAATGGATATACCTGGAATCCATTGTCTGAAAAGAATAGAAACTGCGGTAGCTTCGCTGGACATGGCTAATACCATACCTGTCCAATAAATCCACCCTGTTACAAAACCGGTTCCCTCTCCGAAAGCTTCTGCTGCGAAAGTACGAAAGGAACCGGAGTCAGGATTCGATACTGTCATTTCAGATAGTGCGTATAGTATAAAATATACTATCAAACCTGATAAAATATATGTGATTACAATAGATGGTCCGGCAGAGTTAATTGCAACACCCGACCCGAGAAAAAAAGAAGCTCCAACTACTGTCCCTACAGCCATCATTGTTAATTGCCACGCTGTTAACCCTTTTCCCTTATTCTTCAATGCATTAACCTCCATCATAGAAATAAAATAAAAGTAAGATTGATTAAAGAAAGAACATTATCTTTGATTATTATTCCTAAAATTTCATATTACATACCAATTACTTAATAACAATCTCAGATTCGTCTTTTGGAATTAACCTTAGTGTATAAAAACCTTTTTTTTCCTCAAAAAATATGGTATAATTAGAAAGAATACACTAAATTTTGTATTTTACATAATGGAAATATAGTTTGTTTAGAAACACATAGAAAGAAGAATGACTTTGAAGAATGACTTTACAAAAGGAAGTATCGTAAAAAACATCTTAAATCTGGCATTTCCAATGACAGTGGCACAACTGATTAATGTCTTATATAACATTGTTGATCGAATTTATATCGGTAGAATTCCTGATCATTCCACTCTTGCTTTAACTGCTATTGGTCTGACTTTACCCGTGATTACTATTATTATTGCGTTTGCTAATCTTTTTGGTATGGGTGGAGCTCCGCTGTGTTCCATTGCCAGAGGACACGGCGATACCGAAGAAGCGGAACGAATTATGGGAAATTCCTTTACTTTATTAATCATATCCGGAGTTTTATTAACTATAATTGTTCTTCTCTTTAAAAGACCCCTGCTTTACCTGTTTGGTGCCAGTGATGTTACGTTTCCTTATGCGAATGCTTATTTAACCATATATATGTTTGGCAATCTTTTTGTAATGATTGGTCTTGGTATGAATAGCTTCATAAATTCCCAGGGTTTTGGCAAAACAGGAATGATGACTGTTTTATTGGGCGCTGCTTCTAATATTATTCTGGATCCCATTTTTATCTTTGGTTTTCATATGGGAGTAAAAGGCGCTGCCTT
Organism: Anaerocolumna sp. MB42-C2; assembly: GCF_030913705.1. Lineage (GTDB taxonomy): Bacteria > Bacillota > Clostridia > Lachnospirales > Lachnospiraceae > Anaerocolumna. The sequence goes on along the minus strand of NZ_CP133190.1, from coordinate 5,696,418 downwards.
AGCTACCATTCTTTCACAATTTCTGTCAGCAGTATGGATTTTAAAGTTTCTAACCGGCAGAAAAGCAATTTTAAAATTGAAAAAATCCGGATTCCGATTAAAAAAAAGCAGGGTAAAAGATATTACCCTGTTAGGTTTATCGGGCTTTATGATGGCCATTACCAACGGAGCCGTTCAGGTTATGTGCAATGCGGGGTTAAAATTTTACGGCGGTGATTTATATGTCGGCGTAATGACTGTTATTAATTCCATCCGGGAAGTTATATCCATGCCTGTATCAGGATTGACGAATGGTGCACAGCCGGTTATCGGATATAATTATGGGGCCGGTGCTTATGCACGAGTTAAATCAGCAATCAAATTTATGTCCGCAGTCTGTATCACCTATACGGTTATTGCATGGGGTATATTACTAATATTCCCTCACTTTTTTATACAGATATTCAGCCAGGATACTAAACTTCTGGAGGCAGCATTACCCTCATTAAAAATTTACTTTTTTGGATTTTTTATGATGTCCTTACAGTTTGCTGGGCAAGCCGTTTTTGTAGCACTGGGTAAAGCGAAACAGGCTGTCTTTTTCTCACTGCTCAGAAAAGTGGTGATTGTTATTCCACTCACTTTATTACTGCCCCGCTTGTTTCAATTAGGTACAAAAGGTATTTTCCTGGCAGAGCCAATTTCAAATTTTATTGGCGGAGCAGCCTGTTTCACCACTATGTTAATCCTTGTGGGGACCGAACTAAAGAAAAGTCCAAGCAGTACATTCTAACTGAATAAAAGCTGTTATAAGAAGCTATTCTTGTCTGAGGGTATTCTTATACCAGATATTTTTCAACTATTTTTGTGAACCCATCCATATTCTCAGTCAAAAATTCCCTGAAGTCCTTTTCAATATTATTTAATTCTACAGCCAGATCATTGATAAAAAATGGTATATCATTGCATTTCATAAATCCAAGCACTTTACCGAACCTGGTATTATCTTTGCTGTATAACCCGCCTGTATGGACTTCGAATACATCTTCCACCTTATCTCCGATTCTTTTTTTACTGCCTGCAAAACCTAACGCATTGACCTGATGTCTGGTACAGGAATTATTACAGCCGGAAATATGAACCGCCGGTAAATACCTGTCAGATGTCTGATTTTTTTCTAAGGTTTTAAGTATAGCTCTGCATAAAGCCTGGCTCTGTTCCACACCGATCTGGCAGGTCGGTACTCCTACGCAGCTGACGCTCATCGAAAGATTGGAAACCTGTCTCACATTTTTTGTTATGTTAAGCAATTCTCTGGCTTTATTAAGGTCAAGATTTCTGATATACATGCTTTCCGTCATACTAAGTCTGATATCCACCTGGTCACACCCATCTAAAAATTTTGTTAACTGAGGCAGAATATCTGCTGGCAGCAAACCACATAGAGGATGCAGGACTACAGTATAAAGACCTTCCTGTTTTTGAGGTATCAGGTAGTTTTTGCTATCCTTTATTTCATCGGTGAAATCATGTTTTGTTTCTTCCATCTTTATTTGAGTGGCTGCATCTTTCTTATCTTCATTTTCTAAGAAAACCGGTTTCATTTCTTCCAGTTTTAATTCTGATTTTACCCTGTCTAAATATTTTTTGTAGGTCTCAAGGAAAGCCTCTGTCCCCATTCTTCTTGGTATATATCGAAGTCTGGCTTTTCCCTTATTTTCATAGTCACCCTCGGACATAAATAATCTGGTAACAGCTTCAACATGATATAATACCTCCTCCGGCGGAACTAATTCCTCCAGCGGAATTCCGATAGCGGGATTATTCCCCAGTCCTCCGGCCAGATATACCTGAAAATAAGGAATTTCATTCACTAAAACCGCTATAAATCCAAGATCGTTAATCGTACTATTTCCGCTATCTTCTTCGCTATTGGAAAAAGATATTTTTAATTTTCTCGGCAGGTGGTATTCCGTAATTTTTTCCATTAAATAATTACTGACAAGTAATGCATATGGGGTCACATCAAAGGCTTCTTTTTTATCTACGCCGGATAAAGGGGAAAGAGCAACATTTCTTGGGAAATTACCACCTCCGCCTCTGGTATACAGGCCGGAATCAATTGCCGAACTCATGATTTCACAGACCTCCTCTATACCTAAATCATGGAGCTGAATAGCCTGCCTGGTAGTAAGATGAACAGTATCCAGTTTATATTGTTTCGTATAACCGGTAATCAGTTTTAAATGAGTTAAACTTAACACACCGGAGGGTATTCTTAATCGTATCATAAACTTTTCCCCGCCCCGTTGGGCGTATACTCCCATACCTCCGGATACTCCTTTGAATTCTGCGGCTGTAATTTCTTTATTAATAAATTGATATCCAACCTTACGAAAATTGATGATTTCTTCTTTTAATTTCTGATTATACTCTTGCACCTTTACTCTCCTGTTCTGCTTCTAATGATTATCTTGAATTCACAAATTACTTGATTTTAACATAAAAAAAGAATAAAATAAAATTATAAATAATTATTTTACTATAAATTAAATTTATACTTCTTAGATATTCAATCTTAAACTCAGAATAAAGGTTTATTAATCTGTTCAATTAAATGATTCGTTAAGCCAACTTATGAAAGGATACACTATATGCTTGATTTCAGAATCGAAACATTTCTCACTTTGTGCGAGGAAAAGAGTTATACCAAAACCGCCGAGAAACTTTGTATAACACAACCTGCAGTCAGTCAGCATATCCGATATCTGGAGCAGTATTACGGCTGCAAACTTTTTTGTTTCAAAGGCAAAAATCTCTACTTAACATCACAAGGAGAACAATTGTTAAAGCATTCTCTCATCTTTAAAGCGGACTGGAACAAAATATCCGACGCACTTAAGAAAGATACGGTCAGCGGACGGATTTCTTTTGGAGCTACCCTGACGATCGGTGAATATGTAATGCCGGATATCCTATCAGAACTTATTAAGCAGCCCTACAAAAATACCCTTTCCATGCTGGTTGATAATACAGAAACCTTATTAGAGAAGTTGCAGCAGGGTCTTATTGATTTTGCATTCATAGAGGGACAGTTGGATAAAAAAGAATATACCACCAGGCTATTTTCTTGTGCAAGATTTATTCCGGTCTGTTCCGTAAATCATGAATTCGCAAACCGCACCGTTTCCTTTGATGAAATATTTTCTCAAAGACTTATCGTCCGGGAGGTGGGAAGCGGAACAAGGGGGGTATTGGAACAGGTTTTACTGGAACATAACCAGAATATTCAGAGTTTTTCCCAGATTGTAGAGATTGGCAATCTAAATGTAATTAAAACTCTGGTAGAACAAGGACTGGGAATCACTTTTCTTTATGAAAATGCAGTTGATAATGAAATGTCCCAGGGATTACTTAAAAAGGTCCGATTATCGGATTTTGAAGCAGTAAGAGAATTTAATTTTGTTTGTATGAAAGGAAGCCAATTTACGGAAAAGCACCTGGAGTTTTTTGACCGCTGTCAGAAAATCGTTCAGTCCATTTAATAGCAGTTGCCACCCTACCGGCCATTCGGCCCAAGGTTCTCCATGTAAAACGACATAACCGGAAGAATTAGGCTATACTCTTACTCAATCACAAAGATCGAAAGCTTCAAAGCAAAATAGACTATTTATTAATTGAGTCTCACCGTCCCCGTCGACCCGTCTACCGTTATCATTTGTCCGCTCTTGATGGTTCGTGTGGCGGTGTGTGTCGCCATAACGGCGGGGATGCCATATTCGCGGGCAACGATGCTTGAATGGCTGAGAGGGCCGCCAATATCTGTTACAACCGCGTTTGCCAAGGAAAATAATGGTGTCCATGCAGGAGTTGTAGTAACTGCAACCAACACACTTCCTGGCTGGAAGCTTTCAAAATCTGCCGGGCTGTTCAGCACACAGGCGGGAGCCGTCACAACGCCGCTGCTGGTACCTATGCCCGTCAACATTATTTTCCCATCTTTTTTCTGTGGTGCTTTTGATATGGCTTTATTGTTTTTCTCCGGTAACCTGGAGGGCGGCGTATAACCCCGGCATTTTTTAAGTTCCGCTTTTCGAGCTGGTATCTCCCCTCTCATATCAGATAAAGGTATGTTTTTATCCAACTGGTCTATGAGTGCTTCCAATTCCGATTTTGTAAGCCAGTAAATATCTTCCGGATGGGAAATAGCTTCGCAGCGTATGAGGTCTTCTGAAATTACCTGAAACATGCGGCGAATCAGCGGATGCCCCATTCCCATTAAATAAATAGCATTTTCACGCATAGGGGCGGTTTCCTGCGCCCAATGAAGTAACTTTAAAAACAGTTTTTTACGCGGGCCGCCTATATGTTGTAAAATCTCTGTTTCTGCCTGTTTTCTGCGCTTTTTAAATGTGATTTGGCGTAAATAAGGACTTTCCCCTTTTCCCTCCATGAATGTTTTTATAGAGTCAAGGGTTGGCGTAAGTGTTTCCTGCGGTGTGGAATATGCAAAATCAAATTCATATGCGGTACGGCCAAACTCTTTTAAATACTGATTGATTCGGTTTTTCCATTCTATCCATGCTTCCGTTGAAACTCCAGCAGGCAAAACTGAGGACATGTAATCTTTTGCTATCTTTGTTGCAGGATTGTTTTGCAGATAACGGTTCATGGTGCTATTCTGCTTAACCCATTCCGAGAGATCCCACAGGTTCTTTTCCGATTGCAGAGCAATTGTATCAGATCCAAGAAGGAAAACAGAAGTATCTGCAATACCGGCACGGCGGGCTGTTCCCTGAAATAATTTTGTAAATAGTGTTTCACTTATTGACGCGGCGGGCAATGTGAGCTGAATCCTTGTGAAATAAATACACGCGGCACAAAATACGTTTTGAATACCCTCCATTATTTGATGGGCATTCAACGTATGCAGGGGTATTTCTTCCCATTGTTTAATCACCGCCTCAAATTCTTTACGCGCCGCCACCCAGCGTACAACGCTGTTTGTAAGTGTCCTGCGCAATGAATGGGGCGAAAGAGATTTGACAGCGATCAAAAGTGGTTTTGATTTAGCGGAAAGATAGACATATCCGTTAATAACTGTATATGCTCCGTTTTCCGGCATTAGCTTTTTCGCACTTTTAGCAAACATATCTATCCATAAAAGTGCCGACGCACGGTTAATGATTTCAAGACCAAGCGTGGCAAACAAAGGCGTAACAGGATTTGGCAAGTGTTCCGCCAGACTGCCCTTTGTGTATATAACACCCTTTTCCGGCAATACCCATTCCGGCGGAAGAACCGTAATGGGGCGAGCCTGAACAATATACAATTTATCTTTTTCCAGTGCCCACTCTACATCCATAGGCCTTTGATAATACTTCTCAATTTTCTGTCCAAGCTGTGACAGCCGATTAATTTGATCGCGGGTTAGCGAATGTTTTTTCCTCAATTGGTCAGGAACCGGGTTTTCTTCCGTTCCGTCTGCGTTGCGAACTGTCATAATCTCTTTGTTTGCGACTTCATACGTAACTATTCGTTCGGTCTTCTTATCAACAATGATTGTATCGGGAGTGACTAAACTGGAAACCACCGCTTCACCAAGTCCCCAGGAGGCATTAATAATCATTTCGCTGCGGCTGCCATTGATAGGGTTTAGCGTAAACATAACGCCGGACACATCGGATAAGACAAGCTTTTGTACTACAACGGCAAGCGCTACAATCTCCTGCTTTATATTATTTTTCTTACGGTAAGCAATAGCGCGGGCTGTCCACAGGGAAGCCCAGCACCGCTTTATGGCGGCAAGAACTTCATTCTCACCTTGTATATTAAGATAAGTATCCTGCTGCCCTGCAAAAGAAGCGTCGGGCAAATCCTCGGCGGTTGCGGAAGAACGGACAGCCACTGCGGTGTTCCCCAAACCAGCATAAGCCGTTTTAATTGCCGCTGACACTTCCTGCGGCATTTCACCATCATGAAAAAGTATTCCAATCTGCTTAGATACATCCTCAAGCTGGCTGGTATTGTTGGAATCAATACCGACCAATAGCTTATTAATCTGAGACTGAATACGGTTCATCTCAACAAAAATCCGGTATGATGCAGTCGTAACATGAAAACCGTCTGGAACAGGGATTCCCGCTGTCAATAGTTTTGATAATGACATACCTTTTCCGCCAACCATTTCAAGGGTTGCCTGTTTATGCATCAAGGGCAGGATATAATAAATCATAATCATTCACCTCCATCATTCATAATGCCATGCAAAAATATATTCATTGTTTCATCCATCATTTTTTCCGGACTGGCTGACGGCCGGGACGTGTAGACGATTGCTATAACAGAGTTAATTAACAAACGTGTCATAAGATCCGTATCCGTTTTACGAAAGATACCTGCGGTCACTCCATTTTCAATCACGGATTTTATAATATCCTGGTATGCGTAACGCACCGCTTTCAGCCGCTTTCGATATTCTTCTTCTAAATAGTCTGATTCCGTATTTAACCACATCAACACAGTTCTATACTGCTTTGGCACTTCAAGATGAGTAAGCATTATTTTTCTAAGACACTGTTCCGGCGAGAATTCATTAGCAATAATCCTATGAACTTTTTGAATGGTTTCTTCTATTTCATTCTCAACTGCATATACAACAATCTCGTCTTTTGTTTTGAAAAAATCATATAGACTGGATTTTCCCATGTTTGCTAAAACCGCAATTTCCCGCATTGATGTTTTTTGGAATCCATTTTCAGCTATGAGATGCAAAGCAATGCTGACTATTTCTTCCCGGCGCGCTGCTTGTTGTTCGGGTGTAAGCATAATTCCTTTTGGCATATGAGGTACCTCCTTGTAGCGACCGATGGTCGTTTCTTATGCTCTTATTATATAGCGACCATCGGTCGCTTGTCAAGTCTATTTTTCCTAGCAATAGAAGGTTCGTTACCATTCAGCCGTAGGCTGAACTGTTACGAACCTTCATTTCGGTGCTGCCGCCAAACAACAAATAAGGATGCTGTGAATAATAATTTCACACATCCTCTTGTTCTTGATTTTTTAATTTTCTTTATAAAAAATATGAAAGGGTTTACCCTCCATTCCTTTCATATCGACTTGTAATAATTTCGCTAAAGTCGGACATTCATCCAGCATATCTCCGCTTTCAATCACTTCACCCTCTTTAATATCCGGTCCAAAAGCCAGAAATGGCGGTTTTGGCCCTTTGGATGGATGATGTCCATGCATAGCATGGTAAACAGAATCTCTGGAATGTTTCATCTCAGAAATTACCTCTCCGTTAAGTGCATTATCAAAGATCACTCCATCTGCCGACTCGACAACAAACGAAAAAGATCCGGATAAACCCTCTTCCCGTGCAACTTCCTCCTTATTAAAGATACGTCCCATATATTCCCCATATTCTCTTTGTATTTTGAGTAAAGCAGAATAAACTCTTTGTTCCAACGCTTCATCCTGAGGTTCTTTTAACATGATATGGGTTGAAAATCCCGCAGAAAAACTGTAAGCATCATAATCTATCACCTTACCTGATAAATCAGTGCGAATAAAACCTAACTGTTTTAACAGGATGTTAAGCTGAAATACATGCCGGATATTAATTTGTCCATGGTCTCCCAGTATAACAAAATTAGTATCCTCGTAAATTCCGGCATCCTCTGCTGCTTTAACTATTGAACCGACAATTCGGTCCACACGATCCAGACATTCGTCAATTTCACTGCCCTCATCCCCGAATTCATGTCTGCAGTGATCCAGGCAAATGGAATGAATCAGTGTTAAATCCGGCTTAAATCGCTTTATCATATCTACGGCTATATCAATGGAATAACTGTCCATATCAGTTCTATGCTCCCAATCGAATGGAACTAAATATCTATCATAATACAGCTCCATAATATCTTTGGTACAGGCACGTTCGAACGTTACTCTCATATCTTCATATCTGTTTGGCCAGATTTCAGCAAGATTGTGGTCCGGTTTATGGCCCCCCATAACCGGCCACATAACCGATGCGGTCACAAGATTTTTTTCATTAGCAGCATCCACTAAAGATGGAATTTTAACAGCCTTACTGTACCAGTTCCAATCTGACCCCATAATACTCCAGTCTGAATCATCTTTCTCAATAGAGGGCAACTGGTTATGTGTAATTCCATGGGTATTCGGGTGTACTCCTGTTATGATAGTAGTATGAATCGGATAAGTCAGTGTAGGATATATTTCTCTTATGTTTTTTACTAAAGCACATTTTTTTAAAATTACAGCAAAATTCGGTTTATTTTTAAGATAGATTAAATCCGTAGTCTGAAGAGAATCTATTGATAAAACAATTAAATTATGTCCCATATTTACCTCTCAATCCTGACATTTTATACTGTATTAAGGCATAGGATTCTATTCCAAACCTTAATACAGATTTCTTTTATAGTTTTATTATTCATTTAATAAGGTATTGACCTTTGTCTCTAAATCTTCCAATGTCTTATCTACATCCTGATCATTTACCCAAACTGCATCAAGCGCATCCTGAATTGCTTTGGTCGCTTCCGTATATCCCGGGTTCATAGGGCGGCCGGTACTGTAAGTTAACTGATCTAACGCAACTTTAAACTGAGGTATTTCTTCATATAATGAAAGCATTTCATCTGAATCTTTTGCACTGATTCTGGAAGGAAGATACCCGGTATTTTTACTGGCCTTAATTGTCTGTTCTTTCTCTGTCATCCATTGTATAAATTCCCATGCGGCATCTTTTTCTTCATCTGTAATATTTGTTGTCATAATTAAGTTACAACCACCGGTTGGTACACCGTATTGAACATCTTTCGGAATAAAGGCAGTATTTAATTCAAAACCGTTATCTTTCGCAATTTTTAGGTTATTTGTTAAATCGCCGGTGGAACTAAACCAGATTGCCGTTTCCTGATTCATAATATCTGCCTGCAATTTATCACTTTCTGCTGATGAAATCAGATGTGCACTTCCATCTTTTTTCAAATCCTTAAAAAAGTTAACAATATCTTTTGCTTGTTGTGTATTTAAATTTCCTGCAGTTTCGTCTTCATTTAAGACACTGCTGCCATGTTCCATCATAAAGGCTTCAAAGGTCCAGATATAACTGAATTGGGACAGACCGTATTTACCTGTTTTCTCATGTATGGTTTTTGCATACTGAGCCAGTTCGTCCCAGGTTGATGGACCTTTCGGATCAAGCCCTGCATTCTTAAGCATGGTAGTATTCATATACATAATAGGAGTACTCCTTAAGTAAGGAAGCCCATAGCAGGCATTTTCATAGTATGAATTCTTCATAAGGCCTTCCTGAAAATCACTTAAATCCACACCTGATTTTTTAATATAGGGGTCTAAAGGTTCCAATACACCATTCATTGCAAATGTTTTTATAGATGCGATTTCCATAACTGTGACTTCCGGGGTTGTTCCGGCTACATAAGCAGCCTGGAGTTTCTGATGGAGATCGTCGTAAGTTCCCTGATATTCAGCTGTAACGTGGATTCCCTTTTCTTTCCCCACCGTATTATTAAATTCATCTGTAAGAGCAATGTTATTCTGTTGTATTAAATCCGTCCAGGAATACCAGAAAGTAATATCGGTTGTACCAGATCCAGCCTCAGTTGAATCAGCTGCGGTACTTGAATCTGCTTCCTCTGTAGCCGTTTGATCAGCCGGACTCACGTTTTCATTCGTGTCAGTATTGCTGGTAGTAGCTTCTGTTTTACTTCCGCATCCGGTTAAGCCAACCAACAATACTCCGGCCAAACAGACTGCCACGATTTTCTTAATTAATTTTGATGATCTCATTCTTAATCCTCCTAATTTTCATGTTAATAATGTACATACACTTTTTTATTTTTCACCCATATAGGTAAAAGCCTTAATAATCTGACCCTGCGCCAGAAAATAAACAAATAGAATGGGAATAATTAAGATCACATTTCCAGCCATTACCGTATGATAAGATATTCCGCTTTCTACCATTCTTAATGAAACAATTCCCACCGGCAGTGTTCTTACCGAGTCATTGGTAGTCATTACCAAAGGCCAGAAGTAATCATTCCAGGTACCGATAAAAGTCAGCAATCCCAGTGTTACTACGGTAGGTTTTGCGATTGGAAGCATGATTTTAAAAATTATCTTTAACTCGCTGCTTTTATCTAATCTGGCAGCTTCAATCAATTCCTCCGGCACCTGCTTAAAGGTCTGCCTTAACATAAATATACCAAAAGCACTGGAAGCACTTGGAAGAATTAAAGACCAAAAGCTGTTAATCAGTCCCCATTTGCTGAACATTAAAAAGATCGGCAGAAATATCAATTGTCCGGGGATCATCATGGTCGCTAAAGTAACACCAAATAAAAAATTCTTAAGGTGGAATTGATATCTTGCAAATGCATAAGCCGCAGGGATAACCGTTATAAACTGCAGCAATAAGGTTCCAAGCGTCACGATTAAACTATTTATGGTAAATTTTAAAAAGGGAATTGCCTGATAGGCATTAATAAAATTCTCAAAGTGGGGTGTTTTAACAAAAAATGCAGGCGGGAATATCAACGTCTCACCAAGAGATTTTACAGCCGTTAATGCCATCCAGTAAAAAGGAACAAAAAAAATCAGAATAATAAGTGTATTCAGTATTGTTTTCATTGTCCCGGTAACTAATCTTTTCGTGTTCATAAAAACCTCCTTTCCGGATAATCATTTGAGTGATTATCCCTCCCTTGTTATCCTTAAAATCCAGGTAATTGCGAGACTAACATATTGTATCTATCTGCCATGCAATTAATATATTTCTGAGCTAAATCATGCCCGGAGGGCAACTGAAGCTAGAAACAAGTATCAATTGTATGGTATATTCAAAAAACTATGTAGTTTCACAATTGCTTATATCCTTACTCTTTAAACCTGACTCACTAGCTGTAATAAACTTTTTTACTTAAGACTTTAAAATAAAGCAAAGTCATTAAGCCGATCACTATCATTAAAACAACACCCAGCGCCGAAGCATAACCGATTTTATAAAAAGAAAACCCATACTGATAAATGTTATATACAAGGGTATTGGTAGCATTGGCTCCGCCTGTCATAATTTTTATGGTTTCAAATACTTTAAGACCTGAAATAATCCCAGTCAGAGTTACAAAAAAGAGAGTTGGGGATATCATTGGTAAGGTAATACGAAAAAATGTCTTAAGCTTACTTGTTTTGTCCAGTTTTGCCGCTTCATAAAGGTAGGTGGGTATACTCTGTAGGGCTGATATAAAGATAATGGTATAATATCCGATACCTTTCCAGATATTTACCAGTACAAGAGAATAGATGGCCACCTGCGGATTGTCTAACCAACGAACCTTAGGTATGTGTAATAAGCCTAATATGTAATTAAAAAGTCCCAGATCACTGTCCATCATCCACATAAAAATAAAAGCAATCGACACAAGTGATACAATGTATGGTGTAAATATTATACTTTGTAGAAAACGGTTCATTTTCGTATTACTTTTTAAATATAAAGCTAATAACAGAGCCAAAATAATAGATCCGCTTACAGTTCCTACCATGAATTTTACGGTAGTTAACAGAACCTGAAAAAATTCCGGATTCTGAAACATATTAACATAATTTTTAAAACCAATAAATTCTTTTTCGCTTAACAAGTTCCATTTGTAAAAGCTCAAATATACCATATAGATAATCGGATAAATCATAAATAAAGCAAAAAGGATCATAGACGGTGCTATCATTACATAGGGCAACGTTCTTTTCCTGATTAGTTTTATTTTATCCAATAAAATCGAGTTGACATCGATTGATTTTTCTTCTTGTCGTACTAAACCATTTTCATTTATTAAATTTTCATTATACATAGCAGGTCTCCTTAAAAGAAAATGCGGTTCTGTTTCTCATCAAAAAAATACAGCCTGTTTTTAGGAATCTCTATAGTAACCTTACCCTCTATAATTCTTCCTAAATCAAAAACTTTCACATTAACTCTTCCATAACAGGTATCAATCTTATATAGAACCTCAGAACCTAACATCTCATGTGTAACTACTTCTCCTACCAGATTTAACCCGTCCACACGAACCGACTGCCCCTCATAGAGTTTTGCATGTTCAGGACGAAATCCCACATATCCGGCATCTTCATATGGAATATGTAAACTATCCTCCTTATCAATTTGTAAAATGTTCATTGGAGGAGTTCCTATAAATTGTGCAGTAAATACATTTCGAGGATTATTGTAAATCTCCACAGGAGTGCCCTGCCGCATAATTCTCCCCTGATTCATCAGTACTATTTCAGTTCCCATGGACATAGCTTCCACCTGGTCATGGGTAACATAGACAAAGGTAGTCTTTAGTTTGTGATGTAATTCAATCAGTTCTGTTCGTAACTGGCTCCTTAACTTAGCATCCAGATTAGATAAAGGCTCATCCATTAGAAAAACCGATGGTTTTTTAACCATTGCCCTTGCAAGCGCTACTCTTTGTCTTTGTCCACCGGACAGAGATTGGGGTTTACGGGACATAAATTCGGTTAAACCAACGATTTCCCCGATTTCCTGTATTCTTGACTCCCGCTCTTCTTTGGGAAGTTTATTATTAACGAGACCAAACTCAATGTTACCCTTTACTGTCATGGTAGGATATAGTGCATAATTCTGAAAAACCATGGCTATATCTCTATCACCTGGTTCCACCGTCTTCATACTTTTTCCATTAATATAGACATCACCTCCTGATTCTTTCTCTAATCCGGCAATCATTCTAAGAGTGGTTGATTTACCGCAGCCGGATGGACCTAACAGTACCGTAAAACTCCCCTCACCAATATCCAGATTCAGGTTTTCAATGACCGGTTTTTCCTTGCCGTAGGTTTTATCAACGCCAACCAGTTCAATTTTATTCAAGACAATCTCCTCCTTTCTCTAACAAATACCCAGAAGTATTTATGTTTATAGCTTAACTAATAAATGTATATAACTGGTTATGAATATGTAAAAAGTTAGTTAATAAATGTAAATTATGGTGCTGATATTATTAACGTTATATATAATATGGAGTAAAAGAACACCAATTAAGTAAATCAAAAAACGGAAAAAAACAGCAGTAATGTTTTATGGACATTACTGCTGTTTTAACGTATGCGAACGAAGTTGTAAATACTCTTCCTTCGTTTTATATTTATATTAACTTACATATGTCTATTTGTAACTTTGAGACGACTCATTGCTCGATTGAGTGCCGCCTGTGTATGATAATATTCCATAATGCTTTGCTTTTGACGTAATCTTTCCTGCGCACGCCTTTTTGCTTCATTTGCACGGTTGATATCAATTTCTTCCGGTTTTTCTACCGTATCGGCAAGCAGTACTACATAATCGGAGGTAATCTCCACAAATCCTGCACTTACTGCTGCGTAATGCCATTCACCATCAACTAAAAACCTAAGTTCTCCTGCGTTTAAACAGGTAACCATCGATTCGTGTTTCGCTAAAATCCCATGCTCACCGTCTATTCCGGGGAAGATCAGCATCTCACATTGCCCTTTAAAAAAGGGATGGTCACTCGCAATGATTTCAAGTTCAAATGTCTTAGCCATTGCTCCTCCTAACTATAAACTTTAGGTTTACATTGGAAATTAATCTGTTTCATTTTCTTTGATGCGTTTCGCCTTTTCTATCACATCTTCAATGGTTCCTACCATGAGAAAGGCTGCTTCCGGATATTCATCCATTTCACCGCTTATAATAGCTTTAAAGCCTTTAATGGTTTCACTTAACGGAACATATTTTCCTTGAAAACCAGTAAAATTCTCTGCAACGTTAAATGGCTGCGATAGGAATTTCTGAATCTTTCTGGCACGATAAACGGCTAATTTATCTTCTTCATCTAATTCTTCCATACCAAGAATTGCTATAATGTCCTGTAATTCTTTATATTTCTGCAAAAGTTCCTGTGTTTTTCTGGCAGTTTCATAATGTTCCTCACCAACTACATCCGGCTCCAGGATTCTGGAAGTGGATTCCAACGGATCAACAGCAGGGTAGATACCCTGCTCTACTATTTTTCTGGATAATACTGTTGTCGCATCCAAATGGGCAAAGGTAATTGCCGGCGCAGGGTCAGTTAAGTCATCTGCAGGCACATACACTGCCTGAACGGAGGTAATGGAGCCGTTCTTGGTAGAGGTAATTCTCTCTTGTAATTCTCCAACTTCGTTAGCAAGCGTTGGCTGATAACCTACGGCAGACGGCATACGTCCTAATAATGCGGAAACCTCGGAACCAGCCTGAACAAAACGGAAAATATTATCAATAAATAATAATACGTCTTGTTTTTCTTCATCTCTAAAATATTCCGCCATTGTTAGACCTGTCTGTGCAACTCTCATACGAGATCCCGGCGGCTCGTTCATTTGACCAAATACCAAGGCGGTTTTACCTATAACGCCGGATTCTTTCATTTCCATCCAAAGGTCATTACCCTCTCTGGAACGTTCACCAACACCGGTAAAGATAGAATACCCGCCATGCTCCGTAGCTACATTTCGAATTAATTCCTGGATTAATACTGTCTTACCAACACCGGCACCACCGAACAGACCAATCTTACCTCCTTTTGCATATGGAGCTAACAAGTCTATTACTTTAATACCTGTTTCCAATATTTCTACAACCGGACTTTGATCTTCAAATGTAGGAGGTGTTCTATGAATCTTCCATTGATCTTCTCCAATAACTTTTTCGCCCCCGTCAATTACTTCGCCTAATACGTTAAACATTCTTCCCAGTGTCTGTTTTCCCACAGGCACAGTAATACAGGAACCGGTTGCGGTTACTTCCATGTCTTTTACCAGACCTTCACTGGAGGCCAACATGATGCAACGTACGATATTATTACCAATATGAGAGGCTACTTCCATAACAAGTCTTTTTCCGTTATTGGTGACTTCGAGTGCGTCTTTTATCATTGGAAGCTCGCCATTTTCGAATTCTACATCAACAACCGGTCCTAATACCTGAACTATTTTTCCTTTTTCCATATCATCAAGTTTTCTAGCTCCCATGGGCTTATACAATACCGGAATTAATCTGGCTGTAAAAGCCCTCTACAGGGTGTGTATAGAAATCTCCTTTCCGTTATTTTTTTAAACTTTTGGCACCACTGACAATTTCTGTTATTTCCTGAGTAATGGATGCCTGCCTTGCTCTGTTATATAAAAGATCTAAATCCCTTAACATATCTTTAGCACTTTTCGTAGCTGCCTCCATCGCTGTCATCCTGGCATTCTGTTCACTGGAAAATGATTCAATTAAAACACCATACAGCAGACCTTTTAAATAATTAGGCACAAGTTGATTCATAACCTCTTCCGCAGACGGCTCAAATCTGGCATGCTGATAACCGGCTGCCCTTCTTTCAAACTTACGTCTTTCAAAAGGCAGAATCCGAACAGATTGCACTTCTGCTTTCATAGGAGTAATCATTTTAGTATAGATTACGTATACGTCATCCAAATCGCCTTTTTCATACAGTTCAATGATAGACTCCGTAATTAATTGTGCACGGTACATCGTTGGATTCTGCGCTGTATACAGGAATTCACCGTCTACATGAACATTTTTCCTCTTAAAATATTGTCTTCCAACCTGACCTGCAATGTAAAGATAATTATTTTTACTTTGACCCATAACTTCTTCGGCCTTTTTGATTACATTATGATTATAAGCACCAGCCAAACCCTTATCAGCAGTTATAACAATATATCCCTTTTTTCTGTCTTCCGGCTGGATCTCTTCTCTGCGATCGAAAAAGACATGATGTATATGGGGTGCACGTACTAATATATCGTGAATCGTAGCCTGTAGTTTTTCAAAATAAGGTTCCGTAGCAAGAAGATTTTTTCTTGCCTTTTTAAGTTTTGATGAGGATATTAAGTACATGGCATTCGTAATCTTCATGATGTCTTGTATGCTTTTCATTCTGGTACGAATTTCTCTCATGTTTGCCAAAACAATCACCTACTTTTTAAATTCTTTTACTGCATTTTTAATCTGTTCACTCAGTTCATCTGTTAACACTTTATTTGCATCAATTTCTTTTATAATTTCAGGATATTTCGTTCTGATAAATTCCATTAAATCATTACGGAACGTTTTAATCTGTTTTACCGGTACGTCATTCAGGAGTCTGCTGTTTGCAGCAGTTAAAAGGATTACCTGTTCATGTAATGCTAATGGTTTTGATAAAGGCTGTTTTAAAAGTTCTACCAGCCGGTAACCATGATCCAAAAGATCCTTAGTAGATTTATCAAGTTCGGAGCTGAACTGGGTAAAAACTTCCATTTCCCTGAATTGTGCTAAATCGATACGAAGACTGCCTGCCGCTTTTTTCATTGCTTTTGTCTGTGCTGCACCACCAACACGGGATACACTTAAACCAACATTAACCGCAGGACGAATACCTGCAAAAAACAACTCACTCTCAAGGAATATCTGACCGTCAGTGATAGATATAACATTTGTTGGTATATAAGCAGATAAGTCACCGGCTAACGTTTCAATAATCGGCAATGCCGTAATGGAACCGCCGCCATGGGCTTCATCCAGTCTGCTGGAACGTTCCAGTAACCTGGAATGCAGATAGAATACATCACCAGGATATGCTTCACGACCCGGTGACCTTTCCAATAGCAGGGACATAGTACGGTAAGCTACTGCGTGTTTTGATAAATCATCATATACAATCAACACATCCTTACCCTGTTTCATAAAATATTCTGCCATAGCGGTTCCGGCATAAGGAGCAATGTATTGAAGCGGTGCAAGATCACTTGCGGAAGCAGATACTACGATAGAATAATCCATAGCTCCATATTTACTCAAGGTAGAAACAATTTTTGCAACGGTAGACGCTTTCTGGCCAATTGCAACATAGATACATATAACATCCTGCCCTTTTTGATTAAGAATTGTATCAATTGCTATAGAGGTCTTACCTGTCTGTCGGTCACCGATGATTAACTCACGTTGTCCCCTTCCGATCGGGAACATGGCATCGATTGCAAGGATACCTGTTTGTAAAGGTACGGTGACTGATTTTCTGTCACAAACACCGGGTGCTTCATTTTCAATTGGAAAAAGTTCGTCTGCATCAATCTGTCCTTTACCGTCTATCGGACTTCCTAAAGCATCCACAACTCTTCCGATTAAATTCTCAGAAACCGGAACACCGGCTCTCTTTTTCGTCCTGACAACTTTGGATCCTTCCTTAATTCCATAGTCTGAGCCGAGCAAAACGCATCCGATGGTTTTTAACTGAAGATTTTGAACGATACCGCGTACACCTGTTTCAAATTCTACCAGCTCACCATACATAGCATGGTCCAATCCATATACAGTTGCAATACCATCACCAATACTAATAACTGTTCCTGTTTCTTTTACTGTCATTTTTATATCATAATCTTCTATTTCACTTTTCAAAACAGAAATAATATCATTTTGATTTACATTACTCAAACATTTCACCTCCTGACAAGAGCTTTCTGCATTTCTGATAGAGTTCCCCTGATACTTTTATCATATTCCATATCACCAACTGTCAATACGTAACCGCCAATCAGGGAAGTATCTTCTTCCAAATCAAGAATAACTCCTGTTTTCCTATATTTATCACATAACATATCTTTAATTTGTTCAAGTTCTGCTTCATTAGGTCTTGTAACATAAGATAATTTAGCCGCTATAATATTTTTACTGTCTAATACTAATGTTTCATATGCTTCAAATATCTTATCAAGAATACTGATACATTGATTACTGCATAATACTTTTAAAAAACCACGAATATCTTTTTCGAAAATACGCTCTATGACAGCTTCTTTATCTTTCTCCTTGATGATAGGATTATCCAAAGCATCTATTAATTCGTAGCTTTCTGAAAATATCTGTTTCGTCTGTTGTACCGTTTCTTCCTTAAGTCCCAAAGAAAACAGAACTTTTGCATAGTTTGCTGCCTTTGAAGTCATCATTTAGAAGCACCTACTTCTTTTAAGAAATCCCCCAGGAATTGCTTATTTGTGTTATCATCCATGTTTTTATTGATGATTTTAGAAGCTGCAAGCATGGCAATACCTGCGATTTCGGCTTGTGCATTTTGAATAGACTGCTTCTTTTCTAATTCAATTGTCTTACTTGCTTCCTGCATAATTCTGGCGGCTTCTTCTTTGGTTTCTTTGATCTTTCTGTTATATTCAGCGGCAGCCCTGTCTCTTGCTTCATTTATAATCTTGGCAGCTTCTTCATCTGCATGGCTTAATTCTGCTGCATATTCATCTTTTAGTTTACCAGCTTCCAATTTAGTATCTTCGGCATTCTGCAGAGAATCTTCAATTGTCTGTGTACGCTTCTCCATCATTTCCGTAACCGGTTTGAATAAAAACCTCTTCAGGAATAAATAGATTATCAAGATATTTACAAAAGTCCATACGATATTCCAATCTAAGTTTAACAATATTATCCCCTCCTATTATTTTAAGAAAAGTATAATCAGGACGGCTATAACGAAACCATATATTGCTGTTGCTTCTGCCAAGGCACAACCTAACAATAAAGCTTTGTTAATATCTCCTTTTGCTTCCGGCTGTCTTGCGATTGCTTCGGCTGCTTTGGAGGTGGCAATACCGATGCCAACACCGGCTCCTATACCTGTTAATACTGCTAAACCTGCTCCTATTGCGATTAATCCTGTCATAATATTACCTCTCAATCTGCCGCAGGATTGCGGCTCAAAAATCTAATAAAAGAAGCCGTTTTACGGTTTCTCCCAGTCTCTGATAAGATATGTATCTTATCTTGGAGAAAGTTGAAATTAATTAAATTATTTTAAGAATAAAATAATTAATACTGCGATAACGAAACCATAAATTGCTGTTGCTTCCGCTAATGCACATCCTAATAGTAAAGCTTTATTAATATCACCTTTTGCTTCCGGCTGTCTTGCGATAGATTCGGCTGCCTTAGAGGTGGCAATACCGATACCAACACCGGCTCCTATACCTGTTAATACTGCTAAACCTGCTCCTATTGCGATTAATCCTGTCATAATATAATCTCCTATCTAAATTTAAATAATTTTTTATTCTTCCATTTTTTCTTTCATAAAAAGTGATGTTAAAAATACAAACACATATGCCTGAATTACACCGTCAAATATATCAAAATAAAAACTGAACGGTATTGGTATAACAACCGGAACTATAATTTTAATTAATTCCATAATAACAAAGGAACCTAATACATTACCAAAAAGTCGCATACAAAGGGACAGCGGCCTTATAAATACTTCCAACAAATTTATAGGTGTTAGAATAGACATTGGTTCCCTAAAACTTTTCAGCCACCCTTTTGGACCTTTTGCATGAATACCGGAATACTCAATTAATATAATGCTCATAACAGCAAGGCCGGCAGTAATGTTTAAATCCTTTGTGGGAGGAGTGATTCCAAAAATACCAATTAAATTAGCACAAGTAATATATATTAATACTGTACCAAGATATGGAATGTATCTTTTTCCTTCTTCCCCTAAAATATCATCAAAGAAATTATTAATAAAGCCAACTAAAGCTTCTACGTATAATTGCGGTCCTTTTGGAATCAGTTTTAAATTCCGTACAAAGATTAATGTCAGAATCATAAGAAATGCCATGATTCCCCATGTTACAACCACTGAAGTTGGTACAGGTATCCCTCCAAAAAGAGGAATGACAAAACTTATTTTACTTTGCAGTTCCGACATCAACTCAGTTCCTAAGTCCTCCATAGATTTCACCTCCTTTTTAGCAATTTTTTAGTTTGTTAAATTTTTGCCAAGACGGCAGCCTTTTGTAAGGCAGTGATACGCTCTTTTATTTCGTCAATAAGGCGCAGTTATTGCGCAGAATAATACCAACTAAAATATTTATGTTAGTATTATGAAATAAAACATTTTAAATTCATAGTATATTGAATGAATTACAATAAGACAGCGCATTCTTTTTTTCCGTCTTTCAACTGGATATAATGCACTTGATAAAACTGATACGTCGATCGAAGAACTTTAATAAACCATCCTTTGCTGTAAAGGATGATTATAGATAAAAATAGAATATTAATTATATAAAAATAGCAAAACATCCACTTTCTTCCTAGAGGGCTTTCATGGTTGAATCCTAATTTTTTAGTTAATAATTGCTCATCTTTTTCCGTTTCCGCAAATCTTAAATTAGCAAATCTTAATTTATTCGTGTTCCCGCCTGTCTTTGCTGCAGTTTCACTATTGGTCACTTTGCAATTCTGATTGCTCTCAATATATTTTTTAAAAACCTCAATGGATGAATTTACATTGTAATAAGAAAAAAATAAGGCACAGATAAGTAAAGATATAACTGTTGATATATACAATTTATTTAAAGCAAATAACTTTTTTAACATATTATATCCCTCCCGTTTCTTCAAATTACGAAATTAAACATATAATATACCTCTCTTGGCAATCTGTCTAGTAAAAATATTTGAAAAATATTAAAATTGTTAAAAAACATAGAATTTTGACGAATTTACTATCAACTGTTAGCATTTTTTTAATTATAACCATTGTCAGAAGTAAAGAATAAGTAAAAAATTGTATGTATCGACCAATTGGACTAATAAAAAAATCATATTTTTCACATAAATTCACATCAAAAAAGCTAATTTTCAAATTGTTTTTACAGATTATTTACTCATGCAGTTCCAGGGGCAGCCCATCCGGATCAAAGAAAAAAGTCATTTTTTTACCGGTGAACTCATCGATACGAACCTCTTCTGTTAAGATTCCCTGTTTGTTCAAATCCTGAATGGTTTGTTCTATATCCGTTACATGAAATGCCAAATGTCTAAGCCCACAGGCTTCCGGGCGGCTTACTCTTTTAGGAGGATTTGGCATTCCGAATATTTCCAGTTCACAATCCCCTAAGCGTAAATCAAGTTTATAATCCCCCCGTTCCTTCCTGTAATTTTCCCGGATTATCTCAAAGCCGAGTTTCTCCACATAGAACTCTCTGGATTTTTTATAATCTGAAACTATAATAGCTATATGATGGATTGCATTCACTATCATAATACTCCTCCTGCTTTTTATTTACTTAAAATCAATAACCAAACTGTTTCATTCTTCCTGTTTATTTATAATATCCTACTTTACCATACTGTTATTGAAAAATAAATACTCCAAAAGTATTATTATGATTCTCATTCCGAAAGTATAAAAAAATTACTATAAAAAAAGTATAAAATCAAAATTAATTTATGTATGTTTTAAAGAATCGTGATGAAAATTCGTATATTAATGCAAAACCGACAACCCCTGGCAAATTGCATAACAAATGCCCCATTTCAATGTAATCTCCATGGGGCATTAACAGTTTATGGAATGGTTGAACATTTATAGTGTTATATCTTAATATTTTGTATCATAAGGCCAAGGCTGACCACCTGAGATACATCCTCCGTCTACTCTGTATTCACATCCGGTAATATAGGAAGAAGCATCTGACGCAAGCAAAATACACACACCTACAATATCTTCCGGATATCCGGGACGGTTCATTGCTATTCTGTCTAAAAGATACTTGGAGCGTTCAGGATGTTCCCAGGTAACGGTTGTCAGTGGTGTCTTAATATGTCCGGGACTTATACAATTTGAGCGGATATTGTACTTTGCCCATTCCACTGACTGGGATTTCGTAAACGCATAAATTCCGCTTTTGGTAGCTGCATATACGGAGCATCCTCCTAATACCCAACCAGTGTTATGGGAGCCGATATTTATAATACTTCCGTTCCTTTGCTTCATCATATAAGGTGCAACTTCCTGGGACACTAAGAATACACCTTTTAAGTTAATTGCCATTATCCGGTCATAGGTATCTTCTTCCACATCCATAAAACCTTCTCTTTTGTTAATTCCGGCGCAGTTAACAAGTACATCGATATGACCGTAAGTTATTCCGATCTCTTTTACGCAGGATTTTATATTATTTTTATCCATTACGTTTAAGACATGGGCGGAAGCTTTACCGCCTTCTGATTCAATCTGTGTTTTTACTTCTTCTAATCTCTGTTTATCAATATCACAAAGAGCTACGGTCGCACCGGCCATTGCCAGTCCCGATGCCAATTCGCTTCCGATACCGCCGGCTGCACCGGTGAATAATACAACTTTCCCTTCTAGAGAAAATAACTTTTCTAAGTTTGATCCAATTGACATTTTGGTCTCCTTTTTAGGTGATTTCTATTTGAGGTAATTGCGAAACTATCTAGTTTTCCAAATATACCATACAATTGATACGAATTTCAGAGCTTCAGTTGCCCTATGGGCATAATTCAGCTCTGAAATTGTATTAAATGCATGGCATATAGATACAAAAACTCTGTTTCGCAATTAGCTGAAATTCTATTTACGAATTTCAGTGCCTGTCAGTTTTTCATAATACATGGCAATACCACTGTGGTCATCCTGTCCATGTCCGTCAGCATGTAAAGTCTGGAGCATTTCCATAACCAAAGAAGTTAACGGAAGAGGCGCTCCTACTCCATGTCCGGTATCCAATGCATTACTTAAGTCTTTAATATGTAAATCAATCTTAAATCCCGGTTTAAAGTTCCCGTCGGTAATCATCGGAACTTTAGCATTCATAACAGTAGAACCTGCAAGCCCGCCTTTAATTGCATCAAATACTTTTATCGGATCCACTCCCGCTTTTGTACTAAGCATAAATGCTTCGGAAACAGCAGCAATATTTAAAGCAACGATTACCTGATTGGCTAGTTTGGTTGTATTGCCGGCACCGATATCTCCGCAATGAACAGCGCTTGCACCCATTACCATCAAAATATCATAGACTTCATCAAATACTGCTTTATCACCGCCTGCCATGATGGATAACGTTCCGTCGATTGCCTTTGGCTCTCCGCCGGACACCGGAGCATCTATCATTATAACCCCTTTTTCGGCACATGCTTTGCTTATTTCCTGCGATGCCAGAGGAGCAATAGAACTCATATCAACAAGTATGGTATTCTCCTTTGCTCCTTCCAAAATACCATTTTCTCCCATGACTACCGTTTTTACATGAGGACTGTTAGGCAGCATGGTGATAATTATATTACATTCCTCTGCTACTGCTTTTGAGGAAGCCGCAGGTATTGCCCCTGCTGCAGTTACATCATCAAGATTTTCTTTTATCACATCATAAGCAACTACTTCATATCCAGCCTTTAATAGATTCTTAACCATGGGTTTGCCCATAATTCCTAATCCGATAAATCCTAATTTCATTTATTCTATCCCTATGGATCTGTTGGAATAAATTAACTTCTTAACCTGAGTGCAACATTAAAATTATTATTCTTTCCCAGGCAAATAGTATTTATTGTTATTGTTCACAACACTGCTGCTTTTGGCAGGGGGGTGAACAGTAACTATTTATTTTCTCAGCTCCACCGCCACATACTAAAGATAATCCTTTTTTAAGGCTGTAAGAGTTCAAATGTGGCATCCTTTCTTTATTTTATTTTCCTTCAGCCTGTTTTATTGATATGTATTAATTTTCTGCCATTTTAAGTATGGCTTCCATAATATGCTCTTTGGTCAGCCCGTAATATTCCAGAACATCATTATAATTATGGCCGCTGCCACCAAAAGTATCTTCCACACCTACATACTCTATTGGTTTACATTCTTTGCATAGTACTTCCGAAACAGCGCTGCCAAGACCACCGACAATATTGTGCTCCTCTACGGTAACAACTGCTTTACAGCCTTCAACCAGTTTAATGACAGCTTCTTTATTCATTGGCTTAATGGTACTGACATTAACCACTTTTACAGAAACTTTGTCCTTTAATTCTTCCGCCGCCTCCAGCGCTTTACAGACCATAATACCGGTTGCAAAGACCACGATGTCACTGCCTTCTTTTAATACGCTTGGCATTCCTATTACAAATGGTTTATCTTCCGGGGTAACATTTTCATAATCGTTACGGTTTAATCTGAGATAGCAGGGACCATCCAGTTCCACCATAGCTTTTACTGCCTGTATTGTTTCATTTGCATCCGCCGGACAGATAACGGTCATATTAGGGATTGCTCTCATAATTGCCATGTCTTCTATCGCCTGATGCGTAGCACCATCACCGAAATCAGACATACCGGAAGAAGACCCGCAGATTTTAACATTTAATTTACCGATTGCTATGGTCTGCCTTATCTGATCATATGCACGACCTCCTGCAAATACTGCAAAGGAATTGGTAAAAGGTATTTTACCGGTCTGGGCCAGACCTGCTGCGACAGAAGTCATATTTGCTTCTGCTATACCCATTTCAAAATGTCTTTCCGGATAAGCTGTCTCGAATAATTTACCCATAGTTGAGCCTCCAAGATCCGCATCCAGAACAACGATTCTCTTATCCTCTTTACCTAATTCAACTAATGTGTTACCATATGCCATTCTTTGATTTGTATATGCCATTTTTACACCCATTGCATAACCCATCTGCTGGCAGAGGGGTTACTGCCACTTATAAAAATGCGAAACAAGTTTCGCAGGTTGAAAGAAGTACTTGTGGCATCCTTTCTTTATCATATATTTTCTTTCAACCATCCTGATCTGATACCGCATAAATACTGCTTATGACAATTCTTTTAATGCTTGTGCATAATTTTCTTCCGTCAGCATACCATTATGGAAACCTACTACATTTTCAGCAAAGCTGACACCCTTACCTTTAACGGTATGTGCTATTATGACAGTCGGTTTTCCTTTAACCATATCGGCCTCGTCTAATGCAGTAAGAATTTCCTCCATGTTATGACCGTTTATTTCAATTACATTCCAGCCAAAACTTTCCCACTTGGGAATAAGCGGATAACTGTCAAAACGATCTGTAATTTTGCCGTTTGCCTGTAAGCCGTTATTATCAACAATTGCAACCAGGTTATCCGCTTTAAATGCACTGGCAGCCATAGCTGCTTCCCAAATCTGGCCCTCCGCACTTTCACCGTCACCTACAAGTACATATACTTTTCTATCAATTTGATCCAGTTTCATACCGAGAGCCATACCAAGTCCAATAGACAGGCCCTGGCCCAGTGATCCGGTTCCTGCTTCAATACCCGGAGTTTTTAAAACATCCGGATGACCCTGCAGATAGAAACCGATTTCTTTGGTCTTCTTTAGATCATCAACAGGGAAATAACCGGATTCCGCTAAGGCTGCATACTGTAAGATAGCAACATGCCCTTTGCTTAATAAAAAGCGGTCTCTGTCCGGTTTCTTAGGATTTTTCGGGTCATGTTTCATTTTGTGGAAGTACAATGCAGCTACAATATCAGCGGAGGAATTCGAGCCTCCTATGTGGCCTGCAACCCCGACTCCAATACTGATTACAACATCCTTTCTTAGTTTTTTCGCCTTTTGGCTCAAATCATCAATCAACTCTTTACTATACTTCATTTTTATCCTCCTTTATGTTAATAAAAATATTGCTTTTTATTTTTTGTATGTTGTTTGCTGTTACTTGTCTAACAGGTTGATATAAAAAATATATCCTACGATTTATATATATTCCTTTTATCTAAATGAATAACCTTTTTATTTGTAATACTCACGGTTATTCATCAGATGTTTTTTCATGTATTCTCTGGCTTTTAATTCATCATGTGCCTCTATACTGTCAATTAACAACTGGTGATATTGTTCCGCGTACTCCGTACCCATTTTGGTAATACCGTCATACATGGCTGCTTCTAAAATGTCATCCAGAAGGGCATATGTTTTAATAATCAGTTCATTGCCGGTCATTTCACCAATCTTGCAATGAAAAGCAAGATCATCCAAAGCGAATATTTTAATATTATTTTTATTGGACAGCATTCTTTTGTAGATATCTTTTAATTCCGTAAGCTGTTGCCCGGTAGATCGTATAGCAGCCAACCCCGCCGATTCCGTTTCAATCATCTCTCTGAATTCAATCACATCAAGAAAAGAATCTTTATTTAAATACATGGCCGGCATCAAGGCATTTAAAGAATCACCTGCCTCTAAAACTCTGACATAGGAGCCGTCTCCCAATTTGGTTTCAATTAATCCAAGCGCGATTAATTTCTGCAATGACTGTCTTACTGTCATTCGGCTTACTCCAAAACTGGATGCAAGCTCATTTTCAGATGGGATTTTATCACCAGGTTTCCACACGCCCTCTACAATGGCTTTCTTTAGCTGACTAAATACCTGTTCGCTTACATTTACTTTATTAATTGGTTTTATAACCATGAATTCCTCCGCAAATTTTGAAACAGCAGCTTACAAACTATCCTGTTAGATGTAAGCTGTCTTACAAGTTCTCTTTTATTATATTATTACACTTATATTCCATTCTGTCAATTGATTTTATGTTGAAAATAAAATTTGTGAACCGAATAAAAAAACGTT
Source organism: Anaerocolumna sp. MB42-C2 (assembly GCF_030913705.1). Taxonomy (GTDB): domain Bacteria; phylum Bacillota; class Clostridia; order Lachnospirales; family Lachnospiraceae; genus Anaerocolumna. The sequence goes on along the minus strand of NZ_CP133190.1, from coordinate 5,669,868 downwards.
TCTATTTCTTTCAAATTTCTTTATATTCAAAATAATCAAAATCAGCAAAAATACCCTGCCCGGATAGATCCTGACAGCAGATGCCAATAAAGGCGCCGGTGAACATAATATGACCTGTAGGCGCATAATAATCATCGGAAAGAACGGTTGCCTCCAGAGTTTCTCCGATCTGAATAAAAGTTTTATTATCCAGGGAATAAGAAAAATGAGCTTTTTCTTTCTCGGTTGTCAGCCTTAGATAAACTTCTCCTAAAGCCGGTAAATGTACTCCTACGCCAATAGGTTGTCTTCCGTTGCCGAGAATATTGGATATTATGCTTAATACCTTTCCCTCTGTTTCATCTTCTGTAATATACAGATAATAATAACTTAAGGAATCATAATAATATACAAGCCCTGCCATCTGCTGGAAATTAACCGGAGTAAAATCTACTTTTGTAGTTACTTCACAATAAAAAGCCTGTTGTCTGTGGGCCAAAAGTGACTGATGAAAACAGGAAGTAAAGGATTCACGTCCATATAAACGCAGATATCCGGGTCGCTCTGTTAATGATCCTCTTTCTTCCAATGGTACTCTTAAAGTCTGTAAATGAATACTCCAGGAATCTTTATCAAAGTCCTCCATCAAATATTTCTTAAGTACAGTTGAATCTGCCGTAACACCGGCAATTTCCACCGTTTCGCAGGGCGAATTTCCACCGTTTGCCAACCTTAACCAGCCGTCTTTCCACACTACTTCTTCTAAAGCCGTTTCTCGTCCCAAAATGCACATACGATTTTCTCCGACAGGTCTGCCGCAAAGATGTACCATATACCATTTACCGTTATTTCCTTCGGTAATACTTGCATGGCCGGCTTTTTGTATCGGCTGCTCCGGGTGATGCAAAGCGGTAATAACCGGATTACAGGGATCCACTTCATAGGGACCTAACAGGTTCTCACTTCTTGCCATGGTAACGGCATGTGCATATTCCGTACCGCCCTCAGCTGTCATCAAATAATAATAGCCATCATGTTTATAGATATGAGGTCCTTCCGTACACCCGATGGGAGTTCCTTTAAAGATAATCTTCGATTCTCCGATTAAACACTGCTTCTCTATAGAATACTCCTGTATTACGATTCCTCCGAATTTGGATTTCCAGCGTCTGTGATCCATTATCATATTAACAAGATATTTTTTACCGTTTTCATCATGAAAAAGAGATGGATCAAATCCACTTGAATTTAAGTAAACCGGTTCAGACCAGGGACCTTTGATGTCTTTCGCCGTAACCAGATAATTGTGGGTATCTTTAAACATACCTAAGAATGATTTTACATCCGTATAGATAAGATAATAAGTACCATTATCATAAGTAAGGCAGGGTGCCCAGATTCCGCAGGAACTTTGATTTCCTAACATATTTAACTGGGAAAGCCTATTTAGGGGATGACAGATTAATTCCCAATGAATTAAATCGGTGGAATGATGAATCTGTACTCCGGGAAACCATTCAAATGTAGATGTTGCTATGTAATAATCACCATCTACCCTGAGAATGGAGGGGTCAGGGTTAAATCCTGTTAAAATTGGATTTGTTGCATAAGCCATAATTTTCCTCCCAATCCGCCGCCTTAAGGCGGCATTTCTAATAAATATAAGATTTTTCTATCCTTTTAAGCCGGTTGTTGCAATTCCATCCACAAAATATCTCTGACAGCAGAAGAATAGAACGACCACAGGCAATACTGCAACGCAGGCCATTGCCATGACTTTATTCCATTGTACCACAGTCTCCGCATCCAGGGAAAGACGTAATGCTAATGAAACTGTATATTTTGTTACCGTATTAATATAAATTAAAGAATTAAAGTAATCATTATAGGTCCAGAGGAATTGAAACAATCCGGCTGAAAAAAGAGACGGTTTCAATAACGGGAGCAAAATGCTCGTAAAGGTTTTAAAAGTACCGCAGCCATCGATATAAGCTGATTCATCCAGGTCTTTCGGCAGACCTCTTAAGAACTGGATTAACATATAGGTAAAAAAAGGATAACAGGCAAATATGGCTGTAAGGTAAAATGGCCAGTAGGAATCTAATGCTCCAAGGGATCTGAAAATCGTGTATCGCGGTATGATAATAACCGCATTCGGCAGCATTAAAGTTGCAATGAGTACTGCAAAGAGCAGTCTCTTTCCCGGAAATTCAAAACGGGCAAACCCATAAGCTACCAGAGCACTGGATGCAACGGTAAAAAGGGTAGTTGGAAGAACTAATATAAAGGTATTTAAGAAAAATCTTGTGTAAGTTACGCCTCCGGCGCTCTTCCATCCATCTGAATAAGCTGACCAGTTGAAACTGTTCGGTAATAAATTAAGAGATCCGAATATTTCCTCATTGCTTTTAAAACTTGCGAAGAACATCCAGATAAGAGGATATATCATAGCAATTCCGATTAGTATTATCACACCGTAGATAATACGTTCAGTGATATTATTTCTTGATTTTTTACTCATGAATTAAAACCTTCTTTCCATTAAAATTAAATCTCATACAATCTGAAGTGATAATTTTATTCATCTCCATAGAATACCCAGAACTTTGAGGTCGCAAATAAAATCATTGTGACAAATAAAATCAGCAGGAATATAATCCATGAGGTCGCAGATGCATAACCCATCTTATAGTATGCAAACCCATCATTATAAAGCTTTAGGCCCAGCATATAGGTTGATTTAACAGGTCCGCCCTGGGTAATAACAAATGCCGAGGTAAAATTCTGCAGTGCATTAATTGATTGCATGATAACGGAAAAGAATATAATAGGAGTAATCTGCGGAAAGGTAACTTTAAAAAATGTCTTAACTTTATTTGCTCCGTCTATTTGAGCGGCTTCATATAAAGAAACAGGGACTTGTTTTAATACCGCAAGAAACATAACCATGGAAGAACCAAACTGCCAGACTTCTAATAAACTCAAGGTATTTAATGCAAATCTGGGATCACCAAGCCAGGAGATGGATTTTATACCGAAAGTACTCAAAATTGTATTAATAAAACCGTTATCCATAAACAGTAATTTCCATAGAATCGCTACAGCAATACTGCCGCCGAACAGGGACGGCAGATAGAAAATTGTTCTCATAATACCAATGCCTTTTCTGGCTTTATTTAACATTACCGCTATAGCAAGTGACATAATGATCTTACCCGGCACCGTAAATACAGTGTATTTAATTGTTACACCAAGGGCTTTATAAAATTCTTTATCCTTTGTAAATAAACTGATATAATTATTCAAGCCGATAAAATTCATTTTACCGAATGCATTATAATTGGTAAAAGAATAATAAAGGGAAGATAAAAAGGGATATAACTGCAAGAAACCAAAGCCGATCAGCCAAGGCAATAAATAGAAATATGCCTGATAACCTCTCTTTGCAATAACTGATTTTTTCATTCTGTGTCACCTCTTGTTTTTAATTAAAAGTTTACATTAGCAAACTCTGCACTTAAGTCATAAATAAAAATGGGCTCTTGCAAATTCAAAACCATATTACCTGCAAAACACGATCTATACGCAAGTTCATGAATTAATTCTTTGCAATAACCCATTTTCCCTCGAACTTAAATTTTATTGATTAGTCGTTATTATTGTAATGCAAGATAATCATTTAACAAGGAAACAACTTCTTTTGCTTCATCTGCAGGCGTTTTAGCACCGTAGGCAACACTTTCAAAGGCATCTTCTAGGATTGCTGTAACTTCTGCGCTTGTGGTCTTACCTGAATCAGATACACCATTATACTGAAGACTGACATCTACACACATCTTAGTCAGAGGATTCAGCGTTCCTGCTTCCTGTGTAATCTGCTGAGCTTTTGCCGTCGGCGGCACGGAACGAACGGTACCTAATGTTTTCATAGCTTCTTCATTGTTAAAGAAATAATCAACAAACATAGCTGCCTCTTCTGTATGTTTGCTCTTAGCATAAATACCTATGTATTGAGGGCAGTCATTAACCCAGCCATCACTTTTTGCATTTGCCATAACCGGCATATTTCCTGCAATATAGTTTGCATTAGGGTTAGCAGCCTGCATAACGTCAGCTGAAGAGGTATAACCGATATTGCATACATATTTTCCGCCAATCCAGTTTGGATCCTCCTGGTTGCTGGTACCATAAGATGCCATGTAGGATAAGGGAGCTGCTGCCTTATTATCATATAAGTTTTTTATGAAAGTTAAACATTCTTCAAACTGCTGCTCAGTCATGTTTAATTTATTATCTTTACTGATAATAGCATCACCGTTCGCCTGTCTTGACCAGGTACGCATAATAAATGCTGTCATATAACTTAAGTTACCGGAGATCAGATACATGGAAGGATCATATTCCTGAATCTGTTTACCCCATTCGATTAACTGATTCCATTCATATTGTTTTGTGAAATCAATTCCCATTTTATCTGCCAAATCCTTATTAACAATAATAGCACTTCCGGCCTGCCCTGTAGGAACTGCATATTGTTTTCCTGAACCGAATTGTCCATTGTTTTTTATGAATGTTGCATCAAAATTTGAAAAATCAATACTGGTTTCTGATAAATTTAAAAGCTGTCCCTGTTCATAATATTCAGGTGCAGCACCTGTCTCTAACTGCATAATATCCGGGGCGGTACCGGACGCAAACTGTGTCATAAGTTTATCATTATAACCATCCTGAGCGCCGTATTCTGCTTCAATGGAAATCCATGGATACTCTTTTTCAAATTGATCGATAACAGCTAAGGTAGCTTCATGTCTTGCATCTCCACCCCACCAGGAGAAACGTAGACTAACTGGATCATGATTTTGTGCTGCATCGGTATTTGCCGTACTGTCAGCAGTGGCAGCCGTATCTGCTGCGGTATTTGTTTCACTTGTGTTACCGGTGCCTGAGGTACTTTTTGAACCACTGCAGCCAACTAGCGATGCAGTCATTGCCATAGTAAGAAACAAAGCAACAATTTTTTTCTTTTTCATAATAAAACCCTCCAATATATTATTTTATGAGCAGCTTACCCTTTTCGGATGAGTGAACCGCTTCAGTGATATCATTCTAACATCCGCAGGAATTCTTTAAAAGGTACAGCGGATAATATAAAACTTCATATTTTACTCATTCTAAAACCCTTGGTATCATTTTTAATCTTTTCTATTCATTTATAGCACTTTCACCAACAAAGGCTCGATTTTGTTTATATTTTTCGTGATATTATATATACCTTTTATTTAACTTCTGCATTTTGAATCGGTATCTTAAAATAAATTCCCGTTCCCAGATTCTTTTTACTTCGAATGTGCAGTTTGCTCGTGTCCCCATAATGCAGTAATAACCTGCGGTTTAAATTGGTTAATCCAATGTTCTTGGAAGAAGGATCATTGATTTTAATATATAATTCCGCAATTTCTTCTTTCGTCATTCCACATCCGTTATCAATTACTGCTATATTTATTACATCGTTCCTTATAAACCCTTTTATTTTAATATAGCAGTGCTGATCTGTGGACTTCATACCGTGGTTAACACTATTTTCGACCATTGGCTGTAACATAAGCCGAAAGACTTTATGCTCCAAAATTTCATCATCAATTTCAAAATAGGTTATGAGAATATGATTAAACCGGATCTCCTGAATCTGCAGATATGCCTTTAAATAATCAAGCTCCTCCCGCAAGGTTACAGGTTCCGTCGGATTGGTTAAAGCATATTTAATAATCCTTGACAATTCCTGTATCATGGTATGTAGAGTTGATTGTCCGCCTTTTTCCTTTAATACCTCTAGATCCATTGTCTGCAAGGTATTAAAAATAAAATGAGGATTAATCTGCAGCTGTAACGCCATGATTTCCGTAATCTCATTTTGATGTTGTTTCTCCATTAGGTTGGTCTGCATCTGATTATTCTTAATAAACAGAAATAGGATATTATTCATAATAAGATTGTATTCATCTTTTACGATAAGCAATGGCTTTTCAATTATTTCTCCCCGCTCAGCCGCACTGAATACATCTACCAGATACGTTATATGCTTAAATGCGGTTTTGGTTGTAATCCAGGCAAGAGCCATAACGATGAGGAAATTAATAAGGAGTATTGCAAAAGCCAGTTTTAAGAAATCTAAAAGTCTATCTGCAAAAACATCAAAAGAAATCATGGATACAAAATAAGTCTCATAATAAGAAGCAGGTTCTATATAAATTAAGAAATATTTACCTCCTAGTTTAACCCACTCCTGATTTTTACTGAATCTCCCCTTAGATTCATATTCCTTAATACTATTTGTGAAAAAACCATTTTCAATCGCAGCATCGGATGCCGAACCCGGATTACTTGCAAATAAAGTATCACCTTTTTTATTTAAATAATAAAAATTTTGGCCTGAATGATATAACATATTCTCGATCATCATACCAAAATCCTTAGCATTGACATTTACGACAATTACTCCTTTTGCATATGTCATTCGCTGATATATGGTTATGACTTTTTTGGGTTCCTCGTAGCTATGTCTTTTCAACCATCTGGTCTCAACAAATTGTTTATCTTCTTTTGGAATACTTTTGTAATGATTAAACCAATCCTTATCATAATAGTTATCCACAGAAGCAAGCTGGTCCGAAGAGGAGGTCAAAAAATTATTCCTGCCATCAATATATAGGTAAACTGAATTTATGTAAGGGTAGGAACTTTCTGAACTTCGTATAAAATTTTCAATTGCATTCATAAATACTACATCTTTAAATTCTAATCGGTCATGTCTTAATAATTTTTGCAACGCCAGTTTATATTGGGCACTGCCCATCATAACATCCTGCTGGTGTATGGTACTATATACAACATAAACAATATTATCATTAATACTTTTTAGGGTATTCACTCCTTGTTTTTTTAGTTCCTCCTGCTGGGAGTAAATATTCATGAAACCCATTATAATAAAAAGAAGGAGTAAAGGTATAAACATAATAATTGCAAATGTACGGAAACGTTTCATGAAAAATTTGCGAAGCATACCTTTATCTGTTCTCCTTTCTGATACCATTTCTATAATCCATGGGACTTACGTTATAATACGTTTTAAATGCCCTTGAAAAATTCTTAGGGTTATCATATCCCACATAAAATGCAATTTCATAACTTTTATAATTAGGGTCCATTAATAGTTCACTTGCCTTTTCCATTCTGATTTTATTTAGTTTTTCTAAAAATCCGCTGCCGGATTTTTCTTTATATATTTTCGACAGATAATTTGGGCTAAGCCCTGCTATCTCAGCCGCTCCCTCCAGGGAGGCTTTCTGATAATTATTTTGAAGATAATTATCCACTCGTTTAATAATCTCGCTATAATAAGTTTTCGGCTTATTTTCTATAACTTTATTTGTTTCATCTAACTTCATTCTGATTTTATCAAAACAGGCCACCAGTTCTTCATAACGGATAGGTTTTAACAAGTAATCGCTTATACCATAATGAATTCCGGCACGCATATACTCATAATCCTGATAGCTGCTGAATAACACTATATTTATATGAGGAAACCGTTTTAATTCTTTTGTCAGACTTATTCCATTCATTACAGGCATAGAAATATCCGTCATCACAACATCAACCGGATTCACTTCCACATAGGATAAGGCACTGTTAGCATCGGTAAAACGTGCAACAACCTCAAATCCAATATTATTCCATGGAAATAACTCCGATATACCATCTAAAATTTTTTCCTCATCATCAACAATGACTAAATGATACATACTTCCACCCTTTCCTAAAAAATAAATTTAATCACCGGTTTGGCTATTGAATGTTCGTATGCCTAAACCAATACTGATAATCTTAGCTAATTAGTCTTTTTATCATTACTTTTATAAATATTTTCTTAAAAATTTTTCCTCCAGATTATATATTTCCTCCGTTTCAAAATCTGCTAAATTATGTCTGGCACCACGGATAATATGATATTCTGCTCTGGTAAGGCCTGCAACCTGTTTAATTGCTGCAGCCAATGTCATACTTTGCAAAATAGGGATACACTGGTCCTGATCTCCATGGAGGAATAAAAAAGGCGGGCAGTTTTTGTTCACATAGGTATGAGGGTCTGCTAATTTTACTAACTCAGGAACCTCAGCTGGTTTTCTGCCTCCGAAAAGAATTCCTTCCATGGAATCGGCTTCTCCAACCTCCTTAAAAGCAGGTTCTAATCCTAGGGTATCCAATTCTTCTTTTATAACACCAAGATTACTGGGGCAATAAACTGCAATAACCGCTTGTACGTCACTGGTTACCTCTGAATTTCCCCATGTTTCTTTGTCTTCTATCTGTCCGCAGGATGAGGATATTCCACATAATGCAGCATAGTGAGCGCCTGCAGATTCCCCCATTAAAGCAACCTTAAAAGAATCTAATTCATATTCATTGGCATGAACTTTAATGTAACGAATTGCTGCCTTAATCTCATCCACCTGGATGGGAAACTGTTGTTGATAGCTTAAAGAATAATTAATACTTACAACTGCAAAACCTCTTCTTAAAAGATTTAAGGCAGGTTCTAATTTATAGGAGCTCTTATTTCCAAAATACCAGCCACCGCCATATATATCAATGATAACCGGATATGGGCCCATACCGGAACAAGGCAGATAAATATCTAACTGTCTTCTTTGATCCCCTTTTGCATACTGGATATTTAAATATTTACGCTTGATAAATTCTGTTTTGGCTGGTATATGCACTCTTTTTTCTTCTATGAATTTCATGCTTCGCCTCTTTCAATCGTTTATTAGTTAGATAATTCTTACGGTTTGCTAGTAAACCTCTTTTTCTTCTATAACCATTCTGATATTACTAAAATGCTTCCTTGCTTTTTCAAAAACTATGCTGAATTTTTTCGACATAATATACTATTTTTTATAACAATTATAACACAAGTGATTTTTTTAAAAAACAGATAAACAGATAAATGCATAAAAATGAATACTTTTCATAATTTAAATACCTTGTAATCCGTTATTATGCCTAAATTTTCAATTACAAAACTTGAAACAAAAAGGTAGAGCCTGCTTGAACTCAATTTTAGATAATAAAAAGGCTGCTGCAAAATTCTTTTTTATTCTGCAGCAGTCTTATCTATAAAATTATTTGATGTTCAAATAATTTAGGTAATTTAATTTACAATTGTTTTTGAAATACACAGCAAATATTCGTAGGTCCTTAATCTACTTGTTCAGTTAAATCGTTTTTATGCGTGAGGTTTAATATTTAGAATAACTCCTAACTGTTCTTCACTGTCTACAAATGTATAACTTCCACCAGGATAATAACCGTAATGACGAACACCAATACCTCGGTCTTCAAGCATCTTTATAACATTATCACGATTTTCATCAGAACCCACAGTAAAACCAAGATGATGAACGCCGTTGCCGTTATGCTGCTCCAGAAATTCTTTCCAGGATGAATCCATCTCGTCAGGCTCTGTTAATTCTATTGTTATCTGGCCTAAATCAATACATGCAATTTTAGCCCTGGTAATGGACTTTTGTCCTCGGTAATAAATCTGACAATCCTCAGGACCTGATATATGATCGATTTTCGGCATTTCAATTCCGAACACTTCACTCCAGGCTTTTGCTGCTTTTTCGATGTCTTTCACTACTAATGCTATTTGTATTAAATTTTTTAACTCAATCGTTGGTTTTTCCATCTCTAATACCTTCTCTTTCTATTTTTCTTATATAATAGTAACACCTGCCGTATCTGCAATTCCTCTGACATACCGAACAGCTACTTTATATTCCTCGTATGTATCTAAGTGTTCAACAAAGGCTGTGGTTTCCTTACCTAATCCCTCCGTTAAACGAAGAACCTTTACATAATCCACTGTTCCCTGACCTGGCATACATTCTTCTATACTGCAGGGATATACTTCTCTCATTGTAACGTCTTTAATATGAATACTTTTTATATAAGGACCCAGTTTTTCAAAGCACTCGCTGATAAATTCCGTACGGTATACGTATTTATATGGTGTATTTATCATATTGGTAAAGTCTAAATGAACAGCAAAAGCTTTCCGGTCAACAGCTTTTAAAAGCTTCAGATAAGCGTCCGGGGTATCCGGTGTCATCCAGGGCATTGGTTCAATAGTATAAAAAGTATTCTTGGGATTCACACTGTCGATGATATCCCGAACCGTATCAACAATTAGCGCATATGTCTCCGGCCAATAATTTTCTTTATAAAATCCGGCCCACTTTTCGCCCCTTGCACCAGCTATATTTACACAGCAGTTTGCACCCAGCTCATCTGCAAGTGTCAATTGCTTTTTACAATAGTCCAAAGCAATTTTTCTTTCTGTTTCATCAATGGAAATAGGATTTCTCCATACTCCTGCTTCACCGATTACCAGATTATATTTATTAATATAATCCAAATAATCTTTTTTCTCTTCTTTCGTTGCATCATATTTTACCGGCATCAAAACTGCACTGTAGTTTAAATCTTTCACCAGTGCTATCCATTCATCCGGATTCGTATATGGTTTCTCTATTCCTCCCCCAATTCTCATAGAACGGCCTCCAATTCTCCTAATCCAATTCTCCTAATTCAATTCCCGCAGGCAAAGGTTTCGGTCTGGTACAGGTTGATTTCATGTTATAAACACGATTGCTTTCTGCCGCTTCGTCAAAGCTTAATAAAGCTTCCGTTACATGATAGATTAATTCTTCATTGGTCCGGTGCCTCCTGCCGTTAACTAACGCAAATGCCATATCCAGAACACCAAACCCTCTTATATATTCATAAGGCTGGGAAAATACCTGGGGAATTTCCTGTAAATCTTCATAGGACGTAGAATACGGCTGCCCTTTCCCACCATATAAATTTAAAGAATCCATAACTTTCTCTTTACGGAATATTTTCACCTTACCCCCGAACAAATTCGGGTCAGGTACCAGCAAAGTACCCTCTGTACCATAGATTTCAAGCTTTGGCAGACTGGACATCCAACTGTCAAATGTCATATTTATATTGGCAATAACTCCGTTTTCAAATCCCATAATTCCCGCATAGGTCGTAGGGATGTCTACTTCAATGACTTTGCCTCTTAATGGATCAGTGTAAATTTTCCTGGTTTTATTTCCGATACCGTGAAAACAAGCTGTCTTACTGATTGGACCAAGTAATGACACTAAAGCAGTAAGATAGTAGGGTCCCATATCTAACATCGGCCCGGAGCCTTTCTTATAATAATACTCCGGGGAAGAATGCCAAGTCTCGTAACCATAAGACATCATATTGGCAGTGGCTGATACCGGTGTTCCAATCCATCCTTCATCCAGCACTTTACGGCAGGTCTGAAGACCGGCTCCTAAAAATGTCTCCGGTGCACATCCAACCAATAACCCCTTGCTTTTTGCTAACTCAAGAGTTTCTTCCGCCTCTTTCAGCGTCAGCGCTAATGGTTTTTCACAATAAACATGTTTCCCTGCCAGAAGAATCTGACGATTTACCTGTGTGTGTACGGCAGGTATGGTTAAATTAATTACCAGCTCAATCTTTTGATTCTGTAGCAGTTCTTCCACGCTGCAGCCGATGGGAATGGAATATTTATACGCAGTTTCCTTGGCCCTGTCTGCTAATATATCAGCACATGCTTCTATTTCCAACCAATGGAACATGGATTTAATATTTGCGATATATGTATTACTGATTACCCCGCAACCAATAATTCCTATTTTAACTTTCCTCAATTGGCCACCTCCTGGAATACTAATTAATAAGGCATTTGTTCTCCCTTATAATTTACAAATGGAATATCTAATTTGGGATTGATGGTTTTATCAATCAGTTTATAAATTCCCTGCGCGGACTCATTTGGTTCAATCTGTGCATTTTCCGCTCCCATAACTGTCTGCATCCGGCCTGGATGTACCATAAAGATACGGATATGTTCTTTTCCTTCGGTATGGGCCAGATAGTTCCGAATCTTCTGGGTGTACATATTGGCTCCATGTTTGGAAACGGAATACGCAAGGTAATTATGTCCGCCCGGTTCTAAATGACCGGCCTCGGAAGTAATGTTAATAATACAGGGATCATGGGACTTATATATAAGCGGTATAAATTCCTTCAGGACTATAGCCGGTCCGACAGTATTAACCTCCAGGGTTTTTCGGAATATCTTAATATCTATATCACGAATAACATCCGTGGTATCGTATTTGGATTCAAATAATACTCCGGCATTATTGACAATAAAGTCTAAGTGGTTAAAACTTTCAGAGAATTCTATCGCTGCCGATACTACTTCTTCTTCCTTAGTCACATCCATTTGTAAAATCAACATTTGATCTTTGTATTGTTCCTTAAGCTTTAACAGTTCCGTATTATCTTCCGGATATCCTAGCCAACACGCAATCATCTGATTGCCTTTTTCCAGTCCAAGTTTGACAAGTTCATAACCCAATCCTCTGCCGGCACCTGTTACTAATCCGATCATAAATAATCTCCTCCTTTTTTAAGTTATTTTATTAGATGAGTGCGAAACAATAGAGTCCATTAAATATTCCATACGATTTAGGACACTGCTTATTTTTTGTCAAGACTCTGTCTAAAAATCAAGCTAGACAGCTTGATTTCCCCGACGTAAGAGGCTTGTAAAAAATAGCGAAATTGACCTTTTGACACTCGAATCTTAATTATCGATCTCTAATAATTCCAACGTCAGTTTTAAAGTTTCTTTTGCGTCAATATAGGAGTAACGTCCGCCAATCCATTCCCCTTTTTGAATCTCTTTCATCCCGTTTCTCTCAAACTTCTCAACAATATTTTAATTATACCTATTTTGCAAGCTGTTTTTCCAAGCAACAAATAGCATTTTTTGAGATTTTATGACGGAGGTTATTATGATATTAACTAATGCTTCTTTTGAAAATCTGGAATTTGAAGACGGATGTTATATTAATGTTTCCCTCGCTGAAAATACGGAAGCATTTCCTTCCCATTGGCATAAAGAAACAGAGATTATTTTGCCCTTAGAGGGAAATTATCTGGTACATATCAACGGTGTGCCTTATCATTTAGGTGCTTCCGGTATATTATTCATATCACCCGGAGAACTTCACGAGATGCCAAAACCCATGGAGGGCTCTCATATGATCTTGCAGTTTAATTTTTCCCTTATCAATAATTTAAAAGATTTTAATTTCTTCAGCTCCATTTTTCAGACGATCAAGCTGATAACAAAAGATAATGACCCGGATATTCATAAGGAGATTTTATATTTAATGTTGGAAATCCGAGAAGAATATATCTCCGGAACTGATTTTAAAAATGCTATCATGTACTCCAAACTTCTTCAGATTTATGTACTGATTGCCAGAAAATATACTAAGATGTCCAACCATTTTCCGGATATTACAACAAATAAACATCAGGAATACATGGCTAAATTTACACAGATTTTTTCTTATATTAACGATCATTATACAGAAGATCTTACGCTGGAATCCATAGCTCAGATGGCAGGCTTCAGTAAATTCCATTTTTCAAGGCTGTTTAAGCAGTTAACGAATATGTCAATAAACGATTATGTGAATTTAAAGCGGATTACGGAGGCTGAGGTTCTCTTACTCAATCCGAACCTTTCCATAACTGAGGTATCTATGCAGGCAGGCTTTAACTGTCTGTCCACATTTAACCGGGCTTTTAAAGAAGCTAAAAAATGCACTCCAACGGAATTTAAGAAACTTTATATCCCCAATGAGAACCCGGGGTAATGGTTTTTGTTAAGTCACAACTATATTTTTTGCTTTTGGGACATGAAAAAAGGAACCAGCAGTACTAAAAATGTATCCTTAGTATTCTACTGGTTCCATTGTATTTATTATATCAGTTTAAAATTAATTTAATGCTTCACAAAGTGCCACCAAAGCCAAAGATTGTCCATACGCCATAGGTGCGATCATTATATTTTTGTAATGTTCTTTATCCATTCCTATTCCGGTTCCGGCGGATACATTTAATACCGTTCCGTCAATTGCTATGTTATTACATATTGCTTCAATTGCCTTATCCGCTTTTATTTTATAGGCATCATCAAGGATTCCCAGCCTTATTCCCTTTAAAATACCGGTTACAATAGCTGCTGAACCTGAGACTTCCTCATAGCTGCTTTCGTCATCCAGAACCGTATGCCAGAGACCGCTGTCAGATTGCAAATCAATTAATCTGATAACCTGTGCTTTCCAGGTATCTTCCAGATATCTCTTTAAGCCGCTCTCCATTTGTCCGTGAAAAGCTTCGATAAAGTCAACTAAACCAAAAGTAAACCATGAATTTCCCCTGCACCAGAACACCTCACCGAAATTATTATTTTCTTTAAAGGTCCAACCATGATAAAATAACCCTGTTTTTTTATCGTATAGATATTTAATATGTAATAGAACCTGATGGATAGATTCTTCAATCCAATCTTTCCGATTATATTTATGTCCCATTTTATTTAAAAACAATACTGCCATAAACAGCGTATCAATCCATAGCTGTTCTTCGTGCCGTGCAAAAGCATCCCGGTTGCCGATAGCACTGGTAGTATGTTCAAAACCGGACTCTTTTGTTTTGGGGAGTTCATTCATTAACCATTCTGCCCTTCTCATACAAAGGGGTTCATATTCTGTATTTTGAAATTTGTCCAATAGATCAACTAATGTTAGAAGCGGAGCTGTTGTATTGATATTCGCTGACGGAAGCCCCTTATCCATATTCGTTTTAAACCAGTTTTTAAAGAACTCCGTATACTTATCCTGCTTCAGAAAAAGCTGTAATTTATTAAGTCCATACAATCCAACTCCTTGCGGCCAATCCCATTCTTCGATACCAAAATCTCTTGCAATTAATCCGGATTTTCTCGCATTTTCCGAAGTTGATTTATCACTGTCGTAATCAGCGCCGCCCAGATTCATTAATTTTTCAACTATGAGATTAATCTTATCTAATAATATTTCATTTGTCATTTTATTTATTATTCCTTTCATCTAATGTTGTCCAGAAATCTGCCCCAGGTATTCTGTTTCAAATACCATACCGGGATAATTTTCCGGATTAGGATTAAGTGCTTTACTTACTAACAAGAATATAGTAAATAATACTATAATATAATAAAAAAAACTTTGGGATATGTTTAAAAAAACGACAGATTTATTATTTAAATCTATTTGGGATACGATCGTCAGTTGCCCACTGGGCAAAGACTCCACCGCAGACTCAGATAAAAAGGAAAGGTGATCACGGTTATACAGCGATCACCTTTCCTTCCACTATTATTATATCAAATCTAATCAATAACAACAAGACTGTTTTTCTGAGGATAGTTATGCTAGAGTTATTGATGACGGTTTTGGAAGTAATTTTCCTGCCGATTCTATGTAAGGGGTGATTTCCATAATGGAAAATATTCAAAAGGATTTAACATTTGAAAAGGAACGATTAGAAAGCACAATATCCTTAGCAAAAAAACAGCTGAATCAGGCCAAGCAGAAAAACGAGAAGAATAAATCTGCTATCATTACTGCTAAAAAAGAGTTGCGTGAAAATACATCTCACTTAATTTCAGCCCTTTGGACTTCAGATGGTTTTGAAGCCCTGGCAGAATTAAGTCAGTATGCGAATCCTATTACAGATAAGATTATAGACTATGAAGAGCTGGAAAACAAAATTGCACTTTTGGAAAATTTAATCAAATCACCTTATTTCGCCAGAATTGATTTTAAATTCCACGGTGAAAATACATTTGAAAAAATATATATCGGACGTTCTTCTTTAAGGAAAGACAATTCCTACGATATGTATGTTTATGACTGGAGGTCGCCAATAGCAAGTGTCTTCTACCGTTTTGTATTGGGGAACGCATTTTATGATGCACCTGGCGGAAGAATAACCGGTGAAATTAATTTAAAGCGTCAGTATGAAATTAACAATGGAATTTTGGAATATTTTTTTGATGCTGACGTTCAAATCGTAGATGAATTTTTAAGAAAACTATTATCCCAGAACACTTCCTCTAAGATGAAAACGATTGTTGAAACCATACAAAAAGATCAGGATATTGTTATTAGAGATATGGAAAATGACTTAATGATGGTGCAGGGAGTGGCCGGCAGCGGCAAAACTTCTATAGCCCTTCATAGAGCTGCATATCTTATGTATCAGGGCCTGTCCTCCAAGCTTTCCTCTATTAATATCCTTATTATTTCGCCCAATACACTATTTGAGCAATACATCTCTAATGTATTACCTGAACTCGGAGAAGAGCATGTTGTTTCAGTAGTATTTGAAGAAATGCTTACTAACCTGTTGCAGATTGACCCGATACAGTCAAGAAATCTATTTTTAGAGAACTTAATCCTAAATTCCGGATACCATGATATTATAAAAAGCAGCATAGAATTTAAAACCTCGCACCAGTTTTTAGAAATCTTAAATAAATTTATTGGGGATTTACCACATAGATGGATAGAGTTTGAGGATGTGTATTATAATGATCAGTTTATTGTCAGTAAAGAACTACTAAAGGAGAAAATATTAGGCAGAAAAGAAGTTCTTTTAGGGGTGAAATTAAAGCAGTTAGAAGATTTTATATTAGAATTAATATATGCGTCAAATATACGTATAAAGAAATCAGATGAATTTATCATAAAAAAACAAATACAAAAATTTACCGAACTGAATATATTAAATCTGTATAGGAAGTTAATTTGTAATAAAGAATATTTTTATAGTCTATCGGAGGGTTTTAAGCTTCCGGACTGCATAGAAGATATTTTAATATTTTCAGCGGAAAACTTAAGTACCAGTCTTTTATACTATGATGATGCAGCTGTTCTCGCTTATTTACAATTAAAAATTAATGGAACCAACGAATATAAAAATATAAAACAAGTGGTAATCGATGAAGCACAAGATTATTATCCCCTCCATTATGAAATCTTTAATTTATTGTTTGCAAATTCCAAATTTACGATTTTGGGAGATATAAACCAAACTCTTGAAAAAAGTGAAGATCTTTCCTTATATGGTCATATTGAAAATATATTAAATAAGAAAAAATCATCTCTTGTTACAATGGATAAAAGTTTTCGCTGTACCAATGAAATCTTGCTTTATAGTTCCAAATTCATTAAGCAAGACATAGAAATAAAGAGCTTTAATAGAAAAGGAGCGGAGCCAAAAGTCTTAGCAGCCGACAGCCAATCATCACTAAATGACATGATTGTTGCAGAAGTAAAGTTCTGTCAGCAGAAAGAATATCAATCCATCGGACTGATCTGTAAAACCGAAAAAAATGCTCTGCATTTATATGAGTGCCTAATAAACAGCCTGGATATTCAAATCATTAGAAATGAGAGTACTGCAGATCTACAAGGTATTTTTATTATACCTGTATATATGTCAAAAGGGCTTGAGTTTGATGCTGTTTTAATATGTGACACCGATACCGCCAATTATAATAATGAAGAAGATAAAAAATTATTATACATTGCGTGCACAAGGGCACTGCACAGGCTCAATCTGTTCTGCAAGGGAGACATTAGTCCGTTATTATAAAATAAAAATCCCAGATATGCTCAAAACGCCAATGCTCAAAACACCATATCTGGGATTTAATAAGTTAATTACCTATATCTAATTCTAAGGCTGTAAGATTTTCTCTCCGTCAAAGAAGAACATACCATAACCACTTCCTGTCTTACCGCCTGCAATCAAATGCTCTGCATAGGCTTTTTGTAAAGAAGTTTTTTGCGGCAGCTCATTTGGCGCCTTGAAACAATCTTTACCAAATACTCTCCAGTCATTTTCAAATTTATCTTCCGTTTCACCCTCTATATAAGTAAAATCCTCCATAAAGCTTCGTATATTCAGGTGTTCAGGCAGAAATTTCCTGTGCTCCGGATATAACAGCCAGGAATGACAAACCATAGGTATCGGCTTACCGCCGAAATCATCTTTATAAAATTCAAAAGCTCTTTTATAGGAATCCATTCGCTTATCTTTCGAAAAAGAACCGCTGGAAGGAATATGCATATTAATAACTTTATCACCCTTTTTCAGGATATTGCCTGCCACCTCAAACTCATCCAGTTTAAAGTCTGTGTATTCATACTGTAAACGACCCAGGGCAAACCTGGTCATCTGATAAAAACCCGGATACCATGTTCTAACAAATGTTCCCCAAATACCGTAAACCTCATAACATTCCAACAGTTTATAGTTAAGATCACACATGGAATCCCAGTATATTTTCTCAGATACTTCTTCCTCTTTATATTTAGCAAGCAATTCTTCCCCACACCAAAGCAACAGCATCATTGACATCGTATAACTATGAACATTCATAGTTTCCGCCAAAGTATCCAGTTCTTCATAAACCCCATCTGTTTCCCCACTCATAAAACGTTCAGCCAGTTCTTTAAATTTCTCACGGTGTCCCGCAACATGCTCAATTTTTCTACATAAATTAGTATAGACCTCCTGCGCTTTAAGTGGAAATTCAATCTTCTCCATGAAATACTCAATAAAATCCAGTTTGCTTTCCATTTACCTACCTGCCTTCTCCTGCTTTTTAGAAATTGGTCCGTAGCCAACAAATTCAGAAATTACCTTGAATCACTGTTCTAACCGATTTTTTTTCTGTTATGAATTATTCTATATTATTGTATACAAATGTAAAATAAAAGTCAAATGAACTTTATAACCGGTTATAAGAATCTCTCAAACATTAACCTTTTTTCTTATCAGTTAAAGAAACCCATAATACCCAATAGTAATACTAAAACTGCAGAAAACATCTCTAAGTTCTTTGAAAGTTTTTGAGATGTTATATGTCTGCCTAATATACAGCCTGCTTTTATAAAAATAAAACTAGCCGCCGCACAAATTAACGGTGTTACGGAAACCGACATTCCTGCAATACCTGCACCAATTCCCATTCCCATATTATTTATACTTAAAAATATCCCTATCAGCAAGGATTCCCTGAGCTCTATCACTTTGGAATTATCCTTATCAACAACGGATGGATCCTGCGTATACTGATGTTCTCCTTTTTTGTCAGAATACACTGTATTAAATAACATATAAACTGCAAAGCCAACAAGTACGATACTGCCTATTATGTCAGCCATTTCTGCGGAAACAAAACCGCCAAGTGTTTTTCCTATAAACATGGAAAACAGTGTACCGCATAGACAAAGAAATGAAATAAAGAAATTGGAAGAATTGCTGATAATAACTTTTTTAATACCATAGTTGAAAGCAATTATAAAACTGTCGGCAGTTGCCGCAAATGTCAAAAAAACAATCATTAATATTCCCATAAGAAAACCTCTAAAAATTAGTCGTTGTTTATCTTATGCGAATGTTGTCGTTTTGTTTACAATGTTGATAGCAGCCGAACCGATAAATTCAATTCTTGTATATTATTAAATAAAATGCTACTATTATTAGGTAACCAGTAAATATCTCATCTAAAAGGAGGTAATTATGAGATTATTTTTTTATGTTCTGAACAAAACCGAAAAATTAGATACAATTTTAACCGAATTTGCTCATAATGGTATAAGTGGAGCAACCGTACTGGAGAGTATGGGAATGGCAAGAATCCTAAGTCATAAACATGATGAAGATGAACTTCCATTTTTGGGTTCCTTAAGAAAATTATTATATCCCGAAAGAGAAAAAGGCAATTTAATATTTGCAATTATCCATGATGAACAGCTAAAGGAAGCAGTAAACATAATAGAAAAAACTGTCGGCGATCTTAACATTAAAGATAATGGAATTGTGTTTAGCTTACCTATAGATTATGTAAAGGGGATTATTGACAATGGAAAATAAATTACTTATTGATGTGGCTCTACTACTTTTTTCCGGGATTCTCTTCGGCAGACTTGCCAAATTTATAAAATTGCCTAATGTGACCGGTTATTTAATTGCCGGTCTATTATTAGGACCTTCCATCTTGGGTTTTATCCCCGCGGAAATGGTTAATAATTTTAATATAATATCTGATATTGCATTAGGTTTTATTGCCTTCTCGATTGGAAGTGAATTTAATTTAAATTATTACAAAAAAGTAGGAATTGCACCTGTTATTATAGCCATAGCTGAGTCTTCCGGCGCAATCATTTTAGTAATCGGAGTATTAATCTTATTGAAATTTGATTTAAAACTCTCCATAATGTTAGGAGCAATTGCAGCTGCTACTGCACCAGCACAGACTATTATGGTAATTAATCAATATAAATCAAAAGGTTCACTGACATCCATGTTATTGAGTGTAGTAGCAATAGATGATGCAACAGCATTAATTGGATTTGGTATTGCTACTACTATAGTCAACTTAATTTCATCTCATACAGATACGAACCTTATATTATCTGTATTGTCCCCTTTTTATGAGATATTCATTTCTTTTATCCTGGGAGCTGTAGCCGGTCTTGTAATGAAGTTATTTTTTCGATGGTTTAAGAAATCCTCAAACAGATTATGTATCATAGTTTCCTTTATATTATTTACCTATTGGATTGCTACTGTCTTGCATGGTTCACCATTGCTTGCCTGCATGGCCCTGGGTGCAGTTTTAGTAAATACTTTTTCAGATATCGAAAATATTATGACTATCTCTGATTCTTTTAATCCTCCCATTTATATGATCTTTTTTGTTATTTCCGGAGCCGGGTTTGATATATCGGCTTTAAAAGGAATTGGATTAATAGGTTTATTATACGTGGTTATGCGCATTGTAGGTAAATGGTTCGGTGCTTGGTTAGGAGGACGTATTACCAAACAAGATAAAAAAATCTGCAAATACCTAGGTCCTACATTAATGCCGCAAGCCGGAGTTGCTTTAGGATTAGTTGCCGTAGCCGGAAGCCTGGTTCCTGATTACGCTCCTCAGATACGCGTTATTATTTTGTGTTCCACTTTTATTTATTCAATTATCGGCCCGATTGCCGCCAAAATAGCTCTTGTAAAATCGGGTGAAATTGTTTTATAGTTAGTGAAAAAAGCTTATGCAATATGAACGTTTTAGTCATTGCATAAGCTCTTTCTTTAGATACTTCTACAAAAAACAGCATTTACATAGAGGCCATTTTTTTGCATTCATCCGCACACATCTGACAAATCTGTGCACATTTCTGGCAATGATCATCCTGAAACATAGAGCAATCATTTGCACATCTGTCACAGATCTGTGCACATAAGGCGCAGTGCTGTTTTGAAAATTCTCCGTTCATTGACATCATAGCTACGGACATCTGACACATCATGGCACATTCTACGAGCATACTGACGCAACTTCTGCGGGCACTCAAATCCTCTTCATTCAAACAAGCCTGAAAGCATTCATAACAAGCCTGTGTGCATTTTGTACAAGCATCAATACACGCCTGATTTCTCTCAATTGTATTTGCTACTCCTAACATACTTATATCTCCTTATAATAAAATTTAAATTTAGGTAATTGCGAAACTCACATATTGTATCTATATGTCATACAATTCATACAATTTCAAAGTTGAATCTTGCCCAGAGGGCAACTGAAGCTATGAAATTTGTATCAATTGTATGGCATATTCAAAAAACTATTTCGTTTCGCAATTGCCTAATAAAATTTACATTATCAATTATGTTTGATTATGAGTAATATTATTCGTCTTAACAATAATTCATATAGATAAATATCATATAACGGTGAGTTCAGATTTGTATTTATTATCAATTGCGTATTTATATTATTTCTTAGTTATTTAGCATATATAGAAATAAAGAATAAAATCAAGAGAATATATGAATCAGAAAAATATTATTTATCCATTTCAATCAGAGAATAAATCCTACGGTAAATTACTGGTTAAAGTTAATAATGAAATGAGCAAAAAACCTGTTGAAAATGCTACGGTACGGATTTACAATATGAAAAACCAAAGCAAAATATTAGAAGAAACTCAAACCAACATATCCGGTCAAACATTGGTAATAGAATTATTAGCTCCTCCTGTTTATTATAGTATGGAACCATATGATGTTCTGCCTTATGAACCTTATATACTACAGATAAGCGCTCCAGATTTTCAGACTGTAGAAATCTATGGTACACAGATTTTTCCGGAAGTTCTGGCAATTCAGCCTGTTAATCTGTCACATGCATCTAATACAATAGATACTAAAAAAATTATTATTGGGGCACATACTCTTTCCGGATACTATCCTCCCTCCGTTGTAACAGAAATCGAAAAAGAAATTATCAACACGGATGAACCGGTGATAATTCCTGATCATCTGATCGTTCATACCGGCATACCCTCCGATACCATAGTACCTAATTTATGTACCGGTTACAAAGATTATATCAAAAATGTAGTATCTAATGAAATCTATCCTACCTGGCCCATAGAAACCATATATGCGAATATTTTTGCTACTTTATCTTTTACTTTAAACCGATTTTATACCAACTGGTATCCAGGACAGGGTTATGATTTTAATATTACAGACACGAATGTATTTGATAACAAATGGATTTATGGAAGAAATTATTACGACAATATTAGTAATATAGTGGATTCTTTTTTCTACTACTATTTATCAAAACCCGGAATTACCCAGCCACTTCTGACTCCTTACTGCAAAGGAGCACTAATTAAATGCAGAAACATGATGGAAAAATGGATATCAAAAGATCTCGGTACGGATGGTTATCAAGCAATTAATATTCTTCGATACTTTTTTGGTGAATCCTTATATTTAAATTCAACAAATAATAATGCAGGAGTCTCATATTTATGGCCGGGTGTAGAGCTATCAATTGGTTTCTCCGGCGATGCCATAACAATAATTCAAGATTATTTAAATAATATTGCTACGGTCTATCCTGAGATACCTGTGAATAAAAGTAATGGTATCTATAGTAAAACTACGGAAGAAGCTGTTAAAGTATATCAACGTATATTTAGTTTACCTATTACCGGTAAGGTGGATGTTGGAACCTGGTACAGTATAATGCTGTTCTTTAACAAATATAACAATACTGTCCTTAGATGTTAATTGTTCGAAATCTGTGATCGGATTTTGAATTAGTAATTGCAAATTACACCTTACCTGGTGTCCGGTATTTAGAAACTGCCTTCATAGAATCATTTATCTATGAAGGCAGTCCGTTCTTATTTATTATTTAATTTCATTGGGTCAGAGCAATCGTATCCCTTAAGCATAATGCTCCAAACCCAAAGGTTGGATTGGGATAAACCTGCTCAAAGCTTAAATGTCTTGCACCTGCTATTAAATAAGCTTTCATTTTCTCTCCATACATGTAAGGGTCATTACCATTAACAATCCCCCATTCCATCATAAGTGCCACACTTCCCGTAACAAATGGCGTAGCCATAGAGGTACCGGAACGGCTTGTATATCCTCCTCCCGGTGCCGCTGCCGTAATATTTACACCGGGTGCTACTAAGTCCGGTTTGACGGAGGTAACTCCTCTTGGAAATCCTCTTCCGGAGAAAAACGCAAGACTGTCATTATAAGCATCATAAGCTCCCACTGTAATTGCCCGCTCTGCAGTCGAGGGTATCGTAAGCGTTGTTTGTTCCGTAGGTCTTAAAAATTCAGTCTCAGGTGTTAATACCCCACCCGAGGGAAGCCACATGTCATAATTGCCTACTACGATATCGATAGGAACTAATTCTATATTCCAGATTCCTGATTCTATATAATCTCTAACCGGTATAAACTCAATATAGATCTCCTGCTGCACATTATAGGGAAGAGGCTTACCGTAATATAAGAAAATTTCCGTCTGACCGATTCTAAATTGCTGAGTTCCAAGCCTCTCCGGAATCGGCCCCACCCGGGTTCCTCCGGGTGAAGTTATAACAATTTCAAACCGGTCATAAAAGTTTTTCCATATCTGTAAATTAAAAGTAAATTCATAGGCTCCTACTGCCAATTCTATAATTTCTCTTTGAGCACCCGGGTCACCGCTTAAGATACCTCCTGTATGTTTCCCGGCGGCACCCTCATTGCCGGTACCGATAACTATATTGGTCTTCCAGCGGTTTGCTATTTCATTTATGTAATTCTCAAGTAATGAATTTCCGCTATGAGAGCCATAATTATTACCAAAACTGATATTGATGGCTATTGGCCTGTTAAGTTCAATCGCTCTTTTGATACAATAATCGATTCCCTGCATCAGCTGAGTCGTTCTGGGAAAGGAATCACCCACGGAGGTACCCAATTTTACTATAAGTAGTTCACTCTGGGATGCAACTCCCCGGTTTCTTCCATTACTGGCCCGACCATTCCCGGCTGCAATACTGGCCACATGGGTGAAATGTTTGAATACAAAAATTATCTTTAAAATCTCCAATGAATAAAAACTTCCTGATTATTGTCTGTATCCTTTTCTCCAACTTCAATATAATCAATAAATTCATTTATAATCTCATGATCTAAGGTATCAAAGTCAGCCAACTTCCTTATTAAATCTTCTTTTTTATCCTGATAGCTGCTTTTATTCAATAGATCACTTATCTCGAGTTTTAACTTTTCAGATACCATATATAAATTCTCTACTTCAGTAGTTAATGAATTCTTTATCTCTATATATTCCTCCTTAGACAAGATTTCATTTGCCTTATCTACATATAATGTGGCTAATGCTTTTTTTGTTTTTTTCATCTTATCTTCATTATTACTTAATTCTGATTGTTTACTTGATATCAGCTTCTTATCATTGTTCTGTAAGATTAAAAATTCACCTATCTGATTTTGTCTCAAATGATTATCAATAATAGAATGGATTCTCTCTTCCAATATCTCAAGCAAGGTTGAATACCGAATTGAGTGAGGGGTACATTGTTCCTTTTTAGACCTTTTGTATAACTGACAATATAAATAAATATACTTTGTATTTCCATTAAATCTGGCTAAAGTACTGCCACAATCCTTACATTTCACCTTACCGGCAAGTAAATTGATTCTTTTCTTTCCATCCTTACAAGATGTACGGGCATATCTTCTGGTTTTTATTATTTCTTGAACCAAATCAAATATATCTTTTTCAATAATAGGTTCATGGCAATTAGGAACTATAATCCATTCTGATTCAGGGACAGCTATAACCTTTTTACTTTTATAATTGACCTTACGTTTCCTGCCCTGAACCATATCTCCTATATATATACGATTACTTAGCATACTTTTTATTGTTGTAACTCCCCAGATACCATTTTTCCCAAAGGTTTCGTCTTTTAATGTATGTTGGTAATTAAAGCCTTGCAGCTTCTTATAAATTGTAGGAGTAGGAATTTTTTCCTCATAGAGTTTATCACATATTTGCCTGTTTCCCAGCCCTTGCACAGCGTAGTTAAATATTTTTTTTACGACAGCAGCAGCTTCTTCATCAATAATTAGTTTGTGATTGTTTTTGGGGTCCTTTTTATAACCATATAGAGCGTAAGAACCTATAAACTGCCCTTTCTCCATCTTAGTACGAAATACACTCCGAATATTTTCTGAAAGATCCTCACAATACCATTCATTTATTAATCCATTGATCTGCCTGGCCTTTTTATTTCCTTTTATATCAGTATCTACATGATCAACTACTCCGATAAATCGAATCCCGATGATAGGAAATAAACCATGTATGTATTTTTCCACCAGTTCCATATCTCTGGTGAATCTTGACTGTGTCTTACATATTATCGTATTAAAACAGCCATTTTTTGCATCTCGGATTAATTTCTTAAATGCCGGTCTCTCACTATCAAGTCCGGAATAATCATCATCAAAATAGATGTTATAAACAGCAAATTTATGCGTAAAGGCATAATCCATCAAAAGCATCTTTTGATTCTGAATACTTGCACTTTCATCACCTTGATTGATTTTATCCTCGTCTTCCTTTGATAATCTGCAATACAGAGCTGCTTTCTCCGTATATGTATCTAACACACTACTTTCATTGACAGGCAAATCAGTAAACTGAAAATTCAACTCATCCTTTTTCCAACTTGCCACCTTTAAACCAATCCTTTTTGCTTATTTTTAATCATCCTAACAATTATTTGTGTTATAGTCTTCTGCCTCTCTTCTTTAGAGGATTCTTTGAAAATTTCTTTAATAACTATCATGCGTTCACCTCCATACCATTTATGTATGATTGATCAATAGTAGTATATTTATTTGATTTCTTGTCCTATTACAATAAAAAAAAGTTGTTAAGTTATGTAAACTTAACAACTTAAATATTTCATCTCTTTAACCCGCTGCTTCCACATAATTCTGACAATCCTAAATAACTTCACCACCTATGAGAAGATTGAAATTAGCTATTTCTGTTTCTTATGAAAAATAATTGATACTATTTATTACTTCTGGGTAATTCACTCATTTTTCTAACGTCCGCAATTACACGCGGAAGCGGATTCATATTGAATATCTTTCCTACCTGATATAAAATAGGCTGTGCTAATCCACATCTATTTAGAAGTGAACTGTTTGAAAATACGGTTTCCGGATCAGCATCAGCTACAACTTCTCCTCTGTGAAATACCAATATTCTGTCTGCCCAACGCCATGCAAAATCAACATCATGGGTAGCAATCACAAGCCCCAGTCCTTTTTCAGTCAGCATGTCAAGATTTTTTTCCAATAAACTGGTGTTAGCTGGATCCAGACTTGCGCCAGGCTCATCCAATAACAATAGCTGAGGATTCATCGCAAGGACATCCGCAATACTGACACGTTTTTTTTCACCACCGGATAAGTAATGGGGGGCTCTTAAACGCATCTCTTCCAATTGCATATTTGTTATGGCATCATCCACCTGTTTTCGTACTGTGTTTTCATCTAATTTAAGATTCATAGGGCCAAAACTTATTTCTGCTTCAACAGTTCCTGCAATAATCTGATTATCCGGGTCTTGAAATATCAGGCCTACCGCCTGTCTTAGCAAAATATTCTCTTTTCTCGTCCATTGAAATTTATTCTTCTTAAAATATATTTCACCGCTTTTGGGTTTCACTATTCCATTACAGCATAAAAAGAAAGTGCTTTTTCCGGCTCCGTTATTCCCAAGTACCGCTACTTTTTCCGAAGTATATAATGAAACCGACAAATCATTTAAAGCAATTCGCTCTTTATCATAACTAAAGCTTATTTTGGCAAAACGAAGTATTTCTTCCAATCTCATGCCTCCTTCTAGTATAGAACAACAGTAATACCTAATGTAAAAATAATTAAGCACACAGCAGCAATAATGTGAATTTGCCTTATTTCCTTTTTAGATTCTAAAAACCGGATTTCACCCGTATAACATCGGCTTTCCATTGCATCAAAATTTTTGTTAGCCTGTTGATAACTTCTGGAAAGTAAATTAAAATAAATCTTTCCGGTAGTTTGTATGCTGATTGAGTAATTAATAAATCCAAGTCTGCTTTTTGCAGCATCTTTCATTGAATGATGCATTTCCAATAAAATAAAGGTGTAACGATAAATCAAATACATTAACTCAACAATGATGTCCGGTGTATGAAAACGTCTTAAAACATCAATAATTTCAGACATCGGTGTTGTCAAACTGAGTAGATACAGGCAGCTTATTGCCCCCAATGCTTTTGACATGACAAGTGCAGCTCGTAACTGCGCTGTCTTACTGACAATTAAATAGCCATGATATATCGGTAAATTAATTGCGCCCGTTGATTGTAAACTATATTCAAAAAGAAGTGCTAACCCGCTTATTAAGAGAAATGATACGGGTAATGAAAGTATAGAAAAATATTCCTGCAGCTCCATACCACCAACTATAACTATTAATATAAGCATAAAAACTGTTAAAAACAGTCCAACAATCGGAGAATGCGAAACAATACTTAAGATCATCAGAATCAGAACTGTACAAAATTTTAAGGAAGAATGTACCTTATTCAAACGCGAGTTTTGAGCTATGGCATCTATCGTCATAAATCCCTCATGTTTATGACGGCTCATGGCTATCATAATTCCTCCAAAAAGTAAACCTAAAAATAACAGTATATAGTTTGGAATTATAGCATAAAAGAGACACCAAATTACAATAATTGTTAATAAAGCAGTTAGTATCATATCTCTCTCCAAATTAAACTCGGTCTGAAACATATATCAGACCGAGTTTTACTTTTTTATTTTTCTGTTCCTGTGTATTTCTTACGAGCCACTAGATATCCAAAAGAATATGCTAGTATTCCAACTCCAATACCGGTCTGTACACAAAAAATCAGGCTTTCGATTTCTCCCGGTAGTTCACCGCCTATGGCTTTTTCCAAAACCGGTGTAAACCATGGTTCATAATCCTGTCCGGCTATTTCCTGAATAACTTGACTTCCGGCATCATCGCTGCCTCCAAACTCTGCTCCTTTTAAAATAAATAATGGTACAATTACAAGAATTAATACAAATGTTAATAATATAATTATGGTTTTTTTATTTTTTGACATCATTTACTTTGCCTCCTTTATAAAACCAATTTCTTTTAATTCAGGTGCAGCAAAGCTTTCCATACCCATAATAATTATTACGGTCAAAATTCCTTCAATAACAGCTAGGGGTACTTGTGTTGGTGCAAAAACAGCCAGAAATTTAATAGCACTTGCGCTGACCCCACCATTCGCACTGGGATAAGCCAGTGCCAGCTGTAAACTTGTAACGCAATATGTAAATAAATCACCCAGCGCCGCAGCTACAAAAATAGTGATTCTTTTGTTTAATTTTAATTTTAGTCCCAATTTATAAAGAAGTATTGAGAAAATCGGACCCGCAATTGCCATACTAAATGTGTTGGCTCCCAGCGTTGTTAATCCTCCGTGGGCTAATAGTATTGCTTGAAATATCAATACAATAATACCTAAGACACTGGTAACCAAAGGGCCAAAAACAATTGCTGCTAATCCCGTACCAGTCATATGACTGCAACTTCCTGTCACTGACGGGATTTTAAGTGACGACAAGACAAAAATATATGCTCCTGACATTGCTAATAAAATTAAAGCCCGGCGTTTCTGCTGTACCGTATGCCGTATGCTGATTACTCCTGCTACAAGAAACGGTATACTGATAACTCCCCATGCAACACAATGAAGAACCGGCAGATACCCTTCCATAATGTGCATAGCATATGCTGTCTCGGAAGAAGCAAAAAATAATGCAAACATTACTGAAATGCAAAATATTCTCTTTTCTGCTCTTGTCCATTTTTTCATGATCATTTCCTCCTATTTAATTTATGGATATATATTTTTACTACTAACTTTTTCTATAAATTCCAATTGGTAAAGAGCATTCGACCAGGAACCGCAACTTTTCTGCAGCCGTAATTTGATATCAACCGGTACTTCATTCTTATTCGGTATATGCTTTAATTTCCCTGATAAATTTTTTATGTACATAAGATCATTTTGTGTTTCAATGTCAGGATTTAACACTTTATAATGACAATCATATAAAGTGTTTCGATGATACTGTTTTATATCATTTTGTAGATTATGACTACCAGTCGCTGAAAATGGTGTTATTCTTGTTACAGGTTCCAATCCGATTTGATATAGGGTGTTTCTCCAGGTTCCGCAGCGCTTTATCAGCTTTTCTTTTATTTCTATATCTATTTCATTACGCATCGGTGCTCTTTTAAGAAGTTTTGCTTGGTTTAATACCTCCATCAGATACCCGATATATTCTTGCTCTAAATCGTTAATGATATATAAAGAGTTATATACAAAGAAATTCTGGTCCAGACCTGCATCTTTTATTGCTTCCTGCCATGAGTGATTATGCTTGCCCATTTCTATATATATTCCAGGCAAATCTTTTGGATGCGGAATACGTCCTAAATCTTTCGCCTTATCACGGATTATTAAAATCATCTGTTTATAACATTCCTTCCTCTCTATTATCTGTTCGAGAGCCTGGCCTTTTTCCCCCGCACTCTTAGACAATCCTGCGGCAGTCAGTGCATATGGCCATTTTTTAAATCGTAATTTTATATATTCACGTATAACCCAAAAAACTTCTTTCTGCGATGGAGAATGACCTATCTCTTTGGCGATATCCGTAATGAAATGAAGAAGCTGTTCATCCGATAGACTCCTGTATAGTTGTTTTCCTTTTGGAAAGGATAAAGAAAAAGTCTTCTTGATATCAGATTCTTCATCCTCTTTTCCAAGTTCCTTATTATTGGCCTTTGCTATTTGTACAAGTTCTGTATAAAGTTGTGATAATTGTAAACTAGAGAGTTTTAAAGTATACATGATTAACCTCGTCTTTTTTATTATAATTAGCTGTTATCACCCCACTCTTTTATCATAGCAGTTATTTTTATATTAACCGGTAAAAATTTATTTCACATTTCTCCCGTTAGTTGAAGTAATTGGGTATTTAGTAGTCCAGTCTACAAATGCTCCATTGCTTTCAAAAAAATAAAAGCCATGACAATAATAATTGTCACAGCCGATTTTCTGCGAATTTCGTTGGCAATTTAGACAGAATTATAGCCAACATTCTCTTTTTGTAGGTCTTCTGACTCACGTTTTCGAAGTATTAATCTAAATATGTTCTACTTCCGCGTCCATCCTTAGCCTTCTCAGGTTACCCCAATGACTGATTTTCATCAACAAGAATGGACTCCACGTATACAGCGGCGGTACCGTCTGGGATTCACACCCAATTCCCTTGTCCATCCATACTCACTAAACGGAGTATGGCCACAAAAAGTTATTTTAATAAAATAATTAATGCCCATTCTAAATAGAGTGAGCATCATAATAAAAAATTCGTCTTAACAGAGTGCACACTTATAAGAATTTCGTATAGGATACGACCTTCGCTGACTTATACCTAATTTCAGTAATTACAGCAAGTTGACTTGTGCTGGATTTTCACCAGACTTTTGATTAAGAGTTACTGCCTTTTATATTCATTCCTCATCGCATCTGTTAATTATTTAATTGAATTCATTATACAATAACACATAAATCATGTCAATACAGCTGCTTATTTAATCGGCGGTCATTCCATGTAAAACGTGTTATAGTTCAACCTGCGGCTGAATGGTATCAAATGATGCATAGGAGTCTGCATAATTTCACCTATAACTACTTCCTGAATATAATACACCTGCTTTTGCGTCATGGTTTTTCCACCATAACCGCATACTGCCGTAATAAAGCTGTCCTCTTTTAATTCATTCTTTGCTTTTCTAATAACTGAATTAACGTTTCTCTCTGTCTTGCATTATGTCTGATCGCTAAATATCCTTTGATATCCACCCTGCAATGTCATCTTTTCCAAATTCATAGTATAATTTTTTACCATATGCACTTTCATAAGCTTCTCTCTTTTGCCGATAATCAGTTTCCATCATCCTTAAACTGTTTTCTCTTATATCCTTACTATTGTCGGGGTAAATTGGCTTAAGTACATGCATTATATATTCTGTCTTATAGAACTGCTCATTATCTTTTTGTCGGATATCATGAATTTCAACAAAGCAGGATATGATTGGAACCTGATTCGCGGCTGCATAATAATAAGCTCCTCTTTTTAGTGGTCTCGGTTTTCTATAGTTAAACCACATCTCCTGTTCCGGGTAAATCAAGACAAACTCGATCTTTTACATTCTTTTCTATTCTGTGAATATTCTCCTCTGTCAGTTCCTGATGTAAAACAATAATTTTATACTCAAATTCTTTTGATGCATTCTCGATCATGGAACGTATGGCACAATCAAGATATGGAGCATACTTGTTATCAATTGTAAAAAATACCGGAATTAAAATCTGATTCATTTTATTAACATCCTTTCTCATTTGTAATCAATGCTTTGTATTCATCTAAAATATCATCGTACTCAAATAGTATTAATTCATTATGTATTCTGTTGATCTGCCATGGTTTAACAGTCAAGGTGTGAAGCCATGGAAAAAAGCGGAAACTTGTTGTAAAATGTTGCAGCACTGTATTCTCATGTACTTTTCGCTGTTCATTGAACTTTCCTGTCTGAATTGTTTTTAATTTGGATAATTTATTAATTGCTGACTGATCCGGCATAAACATTTTTTTCTGCTTACATAAAGCCCTGCATTCTTCAAATAATCCCGTTTCTCTGATCATCTTTAAATTTAATAACAAAACACCAGAATTAATATAATCCATCTTTAACAGATTATTTCTGAAAAACCATTTACCATAATGATCCAAAACTCCGGCTAATTCTAGATTACTAATATCTTGATAGTAAAATTCACTACAATTTTTCCTGCATATAACGTCATTATCCAGATATAGAATCCGATCCGGCAACTCAGGTATTTTGTCTGCAAATAATCGCAGCATACAATAGGGAGTAAACCGTGTTTCCATATTGGCATCCGGTAATTCTGTCTTAAATAACTCAGTTACATCCAGTTTTACTACCGAATTACCTGGATTAGTCTTTTTCACCCTTTGATTTAAGAAATCAATGATTACTTCGGAAACAGGCTGATATTGTTTTCCATGTATCTGTAATGTCATCGTTAGTACAAATATTTTCATATCCTCATCTACATTTTTTAATAAAGACAATATGGAAATAATTAATCCATCTGCAATGTTGTCATCTCCGCAATATAATAGATTCATTGTTCAGGCTCCTTCCTATATTGTATATATTCATAAGTGCTATGCCTGCTTCTATTTGTCATACAGTTATATATTTCACTGCATAATCTTTTTTGTTGTTCTTTTTGTTTTAGGGACTTATCCGGACAAAAGGGTCCATCGATATAAACTGTTATCTTTGGTTTCTTTCCGATTCTTCTTTTTTGATATGTAGTTGTCATGCAAAATGCCGGGCTTTTTGTGGATACAGGAAATTGAAACGATGTAATCGGAAATGGACGCAGAAAGCAGCAGTAAGGCCAGACATGTGCCTCCGGGTAAATCACAATACATTTTTGATCCGCGATGTGATATTTAATTGCATTTAAGAATTTTTTCATATCCTGATAGGATTCCGGAATCGGCAAAGCTCCCATCAGTGGTAATAGTTTTCCGATTACCGGAATACCCAGATTCGCTGTACTGGCAACCGTATACATTCTTTTGGGAAATACAAGCTGTGAAGGAATAAAGACATCACCGATTGGCTGAGTATGATTTCCATATAGAAAATATCCTGTATTTTTATAGGAATGTAATATTTTTCTGTTTCGTATGGTAATATGTAATATTAATCTGCTGTAAAAACATCCAAATGCACATGCGAGGCCATAGATAATAAAGGAAATTAATCGATACTCTATATTCTGCCGGAACCATTTATAGTTGTCCTGAAGTTTACAATTTTGATTATTACTTTCTATGTACTCATCAGCATAGGTCTTGTAATATCTAACAGATATACCTTTTATCTGTCTCATAAAATCACGCTCCTTTTAACAGTATGCTGTTGTTTTGGTCATAAAAAATAATTTCTTAATTACTTTTTATTCTCTATTCAATATAATTATATATTTTTTTCAACAAAGACAATATCATATCCTGTTCTTCGGCATTAAGAGGTTTTAATACCCATTCTTCAATTTTTTCCACTTTTATTAGCTGTGCTTCAGCACCTAATTTCTTACCATTCTCTGTAAGTTTTATTCTCTTTATCCTCTTATCATCGGCATCTGATATGCTGACAATCATATCTTTTGCTTCCAGTCGTTTTACTATTCCGGCAATTGTCTGCTGAGAAACATGAAATATTTTTTCCAGTTCTTTCATGGAATAATTCTCCTGCACTGAATGATATAATAATGCAACTACTCTAATTTGAGAAAATGTTAAATCAAATTCTTTTAATTCATTATTTATTTTCTTTTCAATCCCATCATTTATCATTTTTAATAAAGGAATAAAACTATATATTTGTTCATTCATTGATTTATTCTCCTTTTTTTGATAATTATATCACATTAATTTTCATATTTCAACAGTGTGCTGTTGTTTTTTATTGAATTCTTTATAATTGTTTGCCTGTTCATAACTTCGCCTGATTACCTTTCTATGCTAATAAAAGTAATTATTATCAATATTCACTTGCACAATACAAATGCTTCTTTTATAATTAATACAATCAGTATAAAAAGGAGCCGGGTTTATCCCTAATTGACTTACATGATTAATAACCTTGATGAAATCCATATCAATGAAATCCGAAAAGAATATAAAAGAATAGACAATGATTGGCTGCTCTTTCAGTACAAAATCTCCATAGGCTTATTTTTATTTGCCTTTCTGGTGGAATGTTTCATGGCTGTCATATTAATCAATTCAGTAATGTTAACAACAACAGTAAACCGCTTTATCCTTAAATTCATAATAGCACCAAGTGCAGTTAATTTTATTTGTATTATCTGTGATACCCTTGCAATGCGGGCAAAGAAATTAACGCAGGATCAGAAAATTTATGTTGTATCTATTAATCTAGTAATTATATCTTTTATTTTGTTTACAGCTCATAGTGCATTTACTTCAACCCATTTTCTCTTTATTCTTGCAATCATATTAACAACCATCTATGCAAGTTATCGCGTCACTGGTATTACTGCCTTACTAAGTATAACAGCACTAATAGGCTCGGAGTTATTTATTAAATGGGATTCGGATAAGCCAAGTGTCTATGCAAGCACCCTGCGGTTTTCGGAATTCCTGATCTCACTGTCTATTATAATCTCAACTTCTATCGTATGTATGATTAAGATAGCTTATATGCGAAAGAAAAATGAAGCGAGTATACAAAAAGAACTGGAGAGAGAGCTGCTTGAGCAAAAACTCAAATTAGATGAATTAACAGGAGTATTTAACCGCAAAGCTTTACATGATGCAATGAGGGATCTGGAAATGAACAGAGCCCCCAGTTTTGTATTTGTAATCACAGATATTGATAATTTTAAAAGTGTTAATGATCAATTCGGTCACCATGTCGGGGACAATTGTTTAATCGATTTTGCTACAGTATTAAAGAAATATAGTGCGGGTCCGTCCGTCTTTCGTTATGGCGGTGATGAATTTTGTCTGATTTATGAGAATTTCGGTATAGATGAGGTGGTATCGACCTGTGAAAGGCTTCAAACCATATTAAAAGATCTGTTTAAGATTAATTACCCGACTCTTAATTTAACCGCCAGTTTCGGAATCGCTCCGTATACGGATGATTGTAACGCAGCGAGGCTGTTTATCCATGCAGACCAGGCATTATATGAAGCGAAAGAGATAAAAAATGCTATTCGTGTCTATCATTAGATTTTCAGGTAGATTTAAGGTATTATACCGTTAAATCCACCTGAAATTTTACTCTGCCTATTAGAACTCCCGCAGCGGAATCCAAAATAATCCAATTAACGACTTCATGTTATGCTTACCTGATACCATGATGCTGGGTCAAAAACCCATAATTGAGGCTTATAGCCCCGGCATCATAATTCGAAGAAAGTAAGTATACTTCCATCAATTGTAGTAATCGAACAAGTTTTTCCGCCCCAGGATTGTACATTAATATCTGAAATTTCATTCCAGCCTTGGCTTTTTACAAAAGTATGCAGTTGCTCTATCCCTTGAACAAGCATAAAACCTACCATTTGTTTTAAAGGCTCACCATAAAACAAGTGAATGCCCGTAAATGGTGCAATGTGTAAGGATTCAATCTCAATAGGAATATTATTTACACATCCATATGTTCCCTCATTTAGATCATTGCGTGCTTCAATCTGACCATACCATCCAAGTATTTCTTTAAACCACTTCAACGTTCTGTCCATATCTTTTGAATAATATACCGCTCCTGTTTCCTTAACAATATAACCTCTTTCACCTAAACTTCCTAACATTATTTTACCTCCTGTTAAATTTTTTAATAACGAGATTTTTGCGAATACTTTAAGATTGGATTTATTTTTTCTAGCTACTATAGGAGTAATTCCATGAAATCTAGAAAATGCTTTTGAGAACCCCTCAGCCGAATCATAGCAGTACCACACAGCTATATCTAGAATTGACCGGTTTGTATCTACAATATCAAATCCTGCTAAAGTTAATCTCCTGTTTCTAACATACTCTCCAACAGTACAATTACATAGTGCAGAAAACATTTTCTGAAAATAAAAAGATGAAACAAATTGATGTTCTGCTAATAAATCAGCATCTATATCTTCATTCATTTTTGATTCAATTTCTTCAATTGCATTCTGTACTATATACATCCAATCCATATTCTTTCACCTCGCTTAAAAATATAATAACAGCCGGTAGTTTATTTTTCTTGAATAAACTTGCACTTAATTGTCTTGTGCCATACTTTTATTTCTCACGCTGCATGGTCAGTTAATTTATTATACTTTTAATCTCGCCAACAACTTGCGCAACTGTTTCATTATCGGTATTCATAATCGTTTTGATGAGGTTTTATTCCAAATTCAGTCAATAGATTCTGCAACCTGTTTTTTTCATGTTCCATCACTGGAAAAAGCGGATTATATACATAATGCTGCAGAACATCTGCATCTTTCAATACTTCATCAAATGCAGAATGTACAATCGCCTTTGAACTGTGGTTGCGAATAGCTGAACATATTAAATCTGTTTCATTTTCATTTGTTAATGACAACTCCTCAAGAATTTGGCGAGCCAAAACTGCACCTTGTTCAGCATGTTTATCCGTATTTTGTGTTTTGTAAGAATGTAAATCATGTAACATACCAGCCATTGTCGCCAATTCAACATCTTGATTTCTTTTGAGAGCTATAAAAGCACATGTTTGTGATACCCCATAAAGATGAAGATACCCACATCTTCTTTCCTGAGTATCCTTCATATCTAATAGAATTTCATCTATATACATTCGAAGTCTTTCAATGCGATTATCCATTTCTTTAGCATGTCCATTATGTAAATACTTTTTTATTTTTTCAAAATAGTTTTCCATATCTTCAGCCTCCATTCTATGGGTACTATTTAGAACGCATATTTAACCTATTGCATAAGCCAATGCATGATATAATAAATTCTCTTCCACCAAAAATGCAGTGGCTTAAGAGTGGGGGAAATAGAGTTAAATTACCAATATACCTGAGTTTATTATTGTTCCCATAAAGGTCTTTTTGTTTTTTATTTAGTTTTGAGTAAATGATTCTTCCATTCCCCACATCCACCTATTCTGTCTCCTATGGAAAAGTAATTATATGGTGCATATATTGCCGGATTCAGCATTTTCAAATCAATCATTTCAAGGTCCATTTCTTCGAATCTCTTATCTATCTGTATGTTTTTTATGTCAGCTAAAAACAGGTGGCTTCCATCTAATTCTATTATTTTAGTTACTTCGCATTCATAAACCCAGTTACTCTGCTCTAAAACAGGCACTTTTAAATAATTACCCCATTTATAATCAAACTGAATATCATTCTTAAGTTTTTCTTCATCCATTGTAGTACCAAAATAGTCTGCAATCCATATAATATCCTCGCTGATTAAGTTTGCCGAAAACATTTTATCACGTAAAATGTTCGTTTTCGTTTGTTTTCTACCACCTATAGTCATCATTATGTGAGGTGTCTTATCAAAAGAAAAACCCATCCAGGTTATGATACAAAAATTTGGTGCCTCATTCTCATTTTTTGTACCTATGAGATACATAGGTTGAGGGCTAAATACACAATCCGGCTTTATATCTATCTTAAACATGAATCTGACACTCCTTTTATTTAAATTTTGTATGTTCTGAATTAATACATAGTTTCTAATTCAGAACAATGTGAATAATACTGCTCTATGACTTAAATTTATATAAGACTCTTGAATGAATTTTCTATAACATTGGGCAACAAAGAATATAAATCGCAGTCACACTTTTCGTCAAAATACGCTTTCAGATTCAAAAATGCTCTCCACTTATCAAGGGTAAATTGGGGAAGTCCGTGCCGCAAAGCTACATCGATAAACCTTTTTTCCATAATACAGGCACCATTGGGTAAAGATATGGCATCACACAACTGAATCAGCAAATCATAATCATCGTATGTGACATTAGAGATAAATTCATCCAAAAATTCTATCTGATCATTAGTACAATCATATTTTCCAAAAAAGGTATTAACATCCTTTATCGGAAATGAATGTGTCAGACAGATGCGAGCAATCTCAGGTTGATTGATGCTCATCATATAATCATATCCATCAAAAATATGTAATATAGCTTTTACACCTTCTCTTCTTCCTATGTCATGCATCAACCCCATAACATAAGCGCTATTACTGTCCATATTTTTAATTTTTTCCGCAATAAGTCTTGCATTATTTGCAACTGAAATACTATGCTGCTTCCAAACACCTGGATTCATTTTGGCTCCGATCTCCAATTCCATCTCCGCTTTATTTACCGTTAAAGTCATATATGTTCTCCTATCTAATTCTGTAGTATTTTTAACTATATAAAATCCGATACTCTTTTTAGATTTATGTGATTTTCTGAAAGTGAAGTGAATACTGGTTAATTAAGCAATGAGTACGGACATGATTGAAAGGGATGATTGCCGATTACATATAAAGGTATCACTTATATTATAGCACCATAATAGGAATCGTTCTACCTTTTTATTCCAATTATATTAGTCATTAATACTTTCCATGGACATTATTCAACAAAAAAATAAAACAGCACATACCTTTTTCCTGTGTATGTGCTGAATATTAATAGGATAATATGTAATAAATAAAAATGTTTATAGTTACCGCTTAAAGCCTTACCTAATTATTCCTTCATCCGTTTCTATCTTATTCACAAAGTCCATATTATAACGTTTTGCACCGTGATCTTTAATCACCGTACCTCTTGTGATACGGATTGCCAGGATAATACAGTTTTCATTTTGTTCATTGTTTGCAATATCGTACCACTCGGCAAACGCTTTACGAAGTTTTGTCCTCAGCTCTGCGTTTTTAGGATCTAAAACCCATCCAAGGTTTTCTCCAATTCCATTTCCTGAAAACCACTCGGAGCAAACAGAAAATGCAACCTCTTTGTTTTGAGCTATCTGCTGCATTTTTGTTGATTTCGCCCAAGTACTAACATAAAACACACCGTCTTCATAATAAGCATCTACATCACGGATATAAGGACGGGGTTTTCCATCATCGTTCGGTTCCATTGCGATGGTTGAAAGAGAGATGAGATTATCTTTTCCGTTGCCGCACCTTTCCTCGATTAATTTTAATCCTTCTTCGTACCTGCTCATTTGTAACTCCTCCTATTAAATTTTTCTTTATTATAACATGATAATTAAGACAACAATATGTCATATTTAAAATTAAATTACGTACACGGTATAGTGCTTATTTGTTTTGATTCACCTCTGGTGTGTCATGCGCATCCTGCCCGAGGGAGCTTTTTATCTTATTGGACGTAATTTTCTCGTAAGTCTATAAGATAAAAAAGCTATCAACATACAGAATGCCGACAGCTTGAGATATGAAAGAGAGACATTCTTTTCATATCTTTTTATAAATTTTATAAATAATGTTTCTTTATATTTTTCAGTATTTTCAGCACTTACATACTTTTTGTATTCAAACACTTCACATGGGTTCCATGACCGGATAAGTCCGTACTGGGTATCATCGTAAGCCGTTCGGCCTGATTGTTGACGGCTAAAGCTGCATTAATCTGTTCTCTGCTATACACCGTACCGATTGCATAACCGGCCGGTGGATTTCCCGGAATCGTCTGATCCCATAATTCCAGAATCCTGGTTGTTCCGTTTTCATTACGAAAATCAGGATGAGTCCAATCAATTCCGGAATCAATGATGGCAACAATGACTCCTCTTCCAAACAGGTTATACTGTGCTGTCTGAAGAGGGTTAATACAGGATGCTGTCCGTCCCTGTGCTACATTATAAAACAGCCTTTTTGGTTTTTCAATAAATTCAATCTCTTGATAATCGGATAACCTGTCAATTAAGTCTTCCCGAATCGTGATAATTGCATATTCGTTTTGAAGAGGTACGATTACTAACTCTAATTCCTCTGCAATTCTGTTAATATCTCCGCTATATTTTACAATTAACTCCCACATGTTTAATGCCGGCATATAACCTACATTTAAATCTAAGGTTTTTGCCCTGGTCTGTTCCGAAACATCCAAAGCTAAATTTAATTGATTCTCCGCTTTTCCATCAGGCATACATAGAACCATCCGATATTATCATTATTCTAATATATGCAGGAATCCGTAATTTCTTTAATATTTTTAATTACAGTTCTAAAAGCAACCTTTTTAACAAGTATACCTTTTTCTGCCATAAATACAGGATGATACGATTCTTTCGCTTTGCGCAATCCTTCTATCCCCATATCTTCTTCCCGGTTTACATATGTATAACCGGATAGTTCATGTATAATAAACTGTTGATTTATCATTGGATATGCACCGTTAACATCTGCAAATGCCTTTTCAAAATGTATAATAAACATATCCTCACCTGATTTTTCACCCATGGTCAGCGCAACGATACGGCCTTCTGCCCTAATAATACCCCCAATCATATGAAGTTCTTTTCTATGCTTCAAACCATTAATCAACACATTGATTTCATCCGCTTTTGATGGGTTCTCACTGCTTTTATTCTCCTTGCCCCATTCTTTTACCATTTCTATACATTCTTGTGTATTCTCATCCGAAATTGTCTCATAAGCCCAGTCCTGATAAGTTTTAATAAATTTATTTATATGATTTTTCTTGCCATGATATTTCTTGCCGGAAAGATGATGCAAATCTTCAATCAAATATATATAGTCTGAACTGTCCCTGACATAAGCTATCTCATATTCTCCCGGATATAATTTCTCTATTTCTTTATACATGAATGGCTCAATCAGATTCATTTTAAATTCAATTTTTTGTGCTTTACAGTATGCAGTCAGCCATTCGAAAGCTTGTTTTATATTACCGCTTCCCATTGGAAACGCAAAATAATTCTCATTATCTTTAATAAATTTTATGAAAAGCATATCCTTCTCGATTGTATATCGGGTATTATAGACATCCGACCACAGAATCAGATTCCCTGCGCTATAATCGCAAGCCCTGTGTTTATTCTTATCCAAATAGCTTTCTATAATATCTCTATCTTCAATGGTTAATTTCTTGAACTGATCCATATTATACCTCTTTACTATAATTTTTCTTTTATCTTTGGAAACTTTAATTAAACTCTTCTGTTTATAATTCTCATAATTGTTCTACTCAATGTAATATTTTATAAATTATTATAAAACAGAAGATATATCGATACTTATCAATTTATCTCATTATAAAAAACATATTGATAATTGTCAATATATAAACAGAATTTTTCTCTAGAACATATATAAACGAAAATTTTCTCTAGAACTGATAGGAAAGTGCTGACTAATTGTAAAAATAAGAGCCTGGTTTGCCAGACTCCACGCTGACGCGCTGTCACGACAGTGACATCTTCCTTAAGTGCGTCATGCGCATCCTGCCTGAAAGACTTTTTTATTGCATAGGTAAGTTCGGAGAACTTTCCTATGCAATAAAAAAAGATTTGTCAAAACTTTTTACTGTTTTGATAAATCCTATTATGATTATTTACAAAAACAACTTAATGTTCCATCTGAATCACTGTTCGAAAATTTATCGAGAATTTCTTTTAAATCTTCAAACTTATTTTTATTTATAGAATAATGCATCCATTTTCCATCTTTTCGTACATTAACGATCGAACTCTCACAAAGAATTTTCATATGATAGGATAATGTAGACTGGGTAATTTGTAATTTCTCCAATATTACACAGGCACAACGTTCACTTCCTAACAGGTAATCTATAATTAATAACCGGTTAGGATCGGAAAGAGCCTTAAATAATAGAGCATATTCATTATATTTCTCGTTCATAATGTCACCTCGTAATAATTCGAACTATATTAATTTTAAGGTTTCATAATGAAACTGTCAATAGTTTATATTTACTCTATTCCTATATCCTTTACTCTATATCCATAAGGTTTTTATCTATTTTGTGCAAAATGCCATATTTTCAATATTTCACATACAGTTTTATACAATTTTGCACATAACATCCTCTATTGCTAA
Organism: Anaerocolumna sp. MB42-C2; assembly: GCF_030913705.1. GTDB lineage: Bacteria > Bacillota > Clostridia > Lachnospirales > Lachnospiraceae > Anaerocolumna. Next base: position 5,627,601 of record NZ_CP133190.1, on the reverse strand, counting down.
CAATTCGATATATACCCAGATGTCATTCTGGTTTAGAATAGTAGGTACAGGAATTGCTGCCATAAATGGATCACCAACCCAAAGGAGGTACCTATGAACAGATTTAGAAAAGCTGCTGTTTTTGCATTTGGATTAATATTATCCGTTACTATCAGTTCCACTACTGTATCGGCAGCTGACTATACTATTCTTAAGAATGATTCACTATACAAGATTGGTCGCTTATTTGACACTCCTGTGAAGACCATAAAGTCAGATAACAATCTAAAAACCAATACTCTTTATCCAGGTCAGGTAATTGACGTCAATGCAAAGACCTACAAGGTTAAGAAAGGGGATACCCTGTTCCTCATTGCTAAGAAGAGTAAAGTAACTGTTGCTTCATTAAGAAGAGCAAATAATAAATGGAACGATAGTTTAAAACCAGGTAAAAAGCTAGTTTTGCCTGCACCTGCCAAAACTAGCAAAGCAAAAAAAGCAACAGTGAAAAAAGCAACGGTGAAAGCAAACAAATTATCTACGAACGCGAAAATGTCTACAACTAACTCAAGTGCAGTCATCTCTTATACACCTAAAGAACTGGACTTACTGGCAAGGCTAATAACAGCAGAAACTACCGGACAACCTTATAATGCTATGGTCGGGGTCGGAGCTGTTGTCATTAACAGAGTACAAAGCCCGGATTGGCCGGATACAATAACGAAAGTTATTAATCACGTTGCCGGAGATTATTATCAGTTCACTCCGGTTAAAAATGGCTATATTAATAAACCGGCATCCGCAATTGCTATAAAAGCAGCAAAAGCAGCATTAAATGGAAATGATCCCTCAAAGGGCGCTATGTTCTATTTTGATGATACCTCGACTAATGCCTGGTTGTGGTCTAAACTAATAACTGCAAGATACGGTATCATGGTTTTTGTTAAATAGTTAATAAAATACGAGAAAAAAGTTGTGTAAAATCATACTGCTCATCCTGTTTAAGAATACAATTTGGGATGCACACAAAACGCAAAAAAAAGCGTTTTTGCGCTGCAATCCTACGATTTTACACAACTTTTTTATTTTTATATTTATACTTACATAATTCAACATATTATGTTATAATGCTATATGAATGTTGTTTTTTTTACATTATTTTTAATTAGTATTGGAAATTTACATTAGGAGAAGGACCCGAAATGGAAAACTATCAATTTTTACTGGATATAGCAATTATTTTGCTATGCACTAAAGTACTAGGAATAATTACCAAAAGATTTCAGATGCCCCAGGTTGTAGGTGCTTTATTGGGCGGCTTATTATTAGGACCTGCTTTATTTGGAATTATTAAGGAGACAAGCCTGATTCACCAAATATCCGAAATCGGTGTTATTGTTTTAATGTTTTGCGCCGGTTTGGAAACTGATATTAGAGAATTAAAGAAAACCGGTAAAGCAGCCTTTTTAATCGCATTAATGGGAGTTTTGATACCTTTAGCCGGCGGATTTGGAATAGCTTTTATCTTTAACAGACCGGGTATAATAGAGTCTAATATCAACACCAGTGTATTTTTGCAGAATATGTTTATAGGAGTTATCTTAACAGCAACTTCTGTAAGTATAACCGTGGAAACTCTAAAAGAACTGGGTAAGCTTAATACCCGATCCGGTAATGCCATATTAGGTGCAGCAATTATTGATGATATTTTAGGAATTATAGCACTTACCATAATTACTGGCTTGGCAGATTCCTCTATAAATGTACTGCTTGTGTTGCTAAAGATTATTGGATTCTTTATTTTCTGCATTCCGGTAGGGATATTTTTTTATTTTATCTTTAAAAAATGGACCAATATGTATAATAAAGATATGCGCCGTTTTACCATAATTGCATTTGTATTTTGCTTAGTTATGTCCTATATTGCAGAAACTTTTTTTGGTGTAGCAGATATCACAGGTGCTTTTATAGCCGGTCTTATCATATCCAATTCACAAAAGAATGAATACATTGCATCAAAATTTGATACCTTATCTTATATGTTTTTATCTCCTGTCTTTTTTGCCAGTGTTGGCTTGAAAGTGGAACTGCCAAATATGAATCACAGTATTTTAATTTTTGCTGTAATCCTGGTAATTGTTTCCTGTTTAACTAAAATAGTAGGCTGCGGACTGGGGGCAAAACTTTGTAAATATACTACAAAAGAATCCTTACAGATCGGTGTAGGTATGATTTCCAGGGGTGAAGTAGCTTTAATTGTAGCAAGTAAAGGCAATTCGGTAGGATTAATGTCTCCGAACTTTCTTGGTCCAATAGTCGTTGTAGTTGTTTTTACCACTATCGTAGCTCCTGTTTTACTAAAACTTTCTTTTAAATCAGATAATAACGAGTCAACAAAAAAAGATAATTTATTTGCGGAACCCTATGAAGAGTTGTTGGATTATCAAAGGAATTATGACATTGAAAAAAGAAAAGTAATAAATGAGTAACCTAAAAAAGAGCAGGTATATTGCCAGAAAAATAACTGGCAATATACCTTTTTTATTGCAACATGAAATATGGACCCTCCACCCTATAACCGATTAATTGGTTTCTATTAACGGTATAAATCAGCTGATAATCTGGTTAAATGCAGTTCGTCCAAAACCTCATACCCATCATTTACCTTTCGCAATACACCCTTTTGGTATAATCCTTTTAAGGTCCTTAATAAGTGCCGGTAACTTGTACCTAAAAGCTCTGCGATTTCTGTCATATTTTCTTTGAATATAATTTTTGTCTTTCTTCCATCTGAATCTTTTATTCTATCTCCTGCCGTATAAATGTAACTGGCCAGTCTATTCTCTAAAGAATAAAGCAAATTAATAGAACTGTTTTTCGAACAGCGGTATAATTTGTCGCCTAAGGAACCGCAGATAAAACGCAGGAATTTAGCATCTTCCATTAGTAAAACCTTAACTTTCTCTATTGGGATACCAATACAGATCGTATCTTCCAGAACTTGTATATTCGTAACTGCATTTGGTGAACCGGTAATCTCAAGATCACCTAACACTTTAAAGTCCTGATAAAAACAAAGTAACAGGGATTTGCCATTACTTAAGGTAGTAAAGACTTTAGCTTTGCCATTTACCAGGAAAATTAAGTACGACATTTTTTCACTGTCCCGCACTATAAACTCATTTTTCTGATAGTAAAACAACTCCATATAAGACCTCATGTCCTTTGTAAACAACTGATCCATATGATATTGTGAGATGTATTTATCCAATACTTTCCCGTTATATATTTTTTCCATAGGTAAATATCAACATCCTTTATACTTTATCTTTTTTAATCAGTATGACATATGTCATAGCAAAACTCAACCGCTTTATGTTAAATTACTAATATAACATGATTTTGTAAATACTTTTGGTTATGGAGGTAACACCACAATGAATTATTTTATTTCCCTGATTATCGGGGTTATCACTTCCGTTATGATTCTTCTCAATGGGACCTTATCCGAAACATATGGAAACTACGCTTCCACTGTATTGATTCATGTGGTTGGTCTTGTCTCCGTAATTATAATTTTAATCGTTAGTAAAACATCTGTAAAAATAACTCGCAATATTCCTATCTATTTCTATAGTGCAGGTTTTATAGGTGTTGCAACTGTGATATTTACTAATCTTGGTTTCATGAATCTTGGAGTGTCTTTGACACAGGCATTAGGTTTGCTTGGCCAGACTGTTTTATCGCTTCTATTAGATCATTTCGGCTTAATTGGTATAAAACCCTCTAGATTCCAAGTTAAAAAGTTAATCGGATTGTTTTTTATTGCAGGCGGGATCCTGGTTATGACTATTTATTAGAAAATATTTTAGAGGAGAAAAGTTTATGTTAATTGTTTCTTTAATACTTTCCTTTTTAGCAGGAGTATCCATTGTACTTGGCAGAATAATAAATGCACAGCTGGCTGAACAAATAGGCACTAAACAAAGCACCTTAATCAACTATATAACCGGTTTAAGCTTATCAAGCATCGTCTATCTTGTCAGTAACGATAAACCCATCTTTTCCTCGGTTTTTCGTAATATAGTACCATTATGGGCTTACCTCGGGGGGTTGGCGGGAGTTGTAATAATCATGGCATCCAATTATATAACGCCCAGACTCTCTGCATTTTATATTACACTGCTTATTTTTATAGGCCAGCTGTTTACAGGAATTATGATTGATTATTTTATATTAAAGGAAGTATCCATAGGAAAATGTATGGGAGGACTTCTGGTCTTTATAGGTTTAACCTATAATCTCTGGGTTGATAAGAAAGGGCCGTTCAACAAAAGCTTTTAAGATATGGATTTCACCATGGAAGCTGCAGCTTCTTTAATTGCAGCAAGCTTATATTCCTTGTTCCATCTGTTTACACCTATAAAATCATATATTTTGGCACCTAAATGCCTGCATAATCTCTCCATTTGCTCTAAACAGCTTATCAGACCATTGCCGCTGCCTCCCGGAGAGGCAATGAGCAGCACATTTTTATCTGCCATTACACTTTCAGCGCCTTTTAATGCCTCACAACGGCGGAAGCGGTCAAAAAATGCTTTCATGATCTCTGTCATATCTCCCCAATATACCGGAGTATTTAAAATTAATAAATCTGCTTCAGTTATTTTTGACTGAATCTCGTTAAATCCGTCTTCACCGTAGATGCAGGTATGTTTGTCACGGCAGGTACCCCATCCGTCACCGCACATGGCACAGCGTGAAAGTTTATAATCACACAATTTAATTACTTCAGCTTCTGCACCGGCATTTATAATCCCGGCTAAGGCAGCTTCTTCGCAGGAACAGGATAACCCCTCACTTTTGGGTGTTCCAGATATAATTAATACTTTCATAATACCTCTTTCTGAATCCCGATAACAACCATTTAAATGGATTAAAGGATTCAATTTTCTATATTATCATAAATAAAACTGTTTATATATTTCTACTAAAACCGATCATATGATATTAACTCATTTAAAGGTTTCCTCGGTTTTGCTTCTGGGCTTTCAGCTGCATAACCGATGGAAGCCAAAATCGGAATCTCATGATTGTGCGGAATATTCAGAATTTCTCTTACAATCTCCCTTTCAAACCATCCGATTAAACAAGAACCCAGACCCTCATTCGTTGCAGAAAGGATAAGATGCTCCATAGCAATTGCCGTATCAAATGCCCTGTCTTTCTCACAGCAGGCTGCAACCAATATTGGCGCATTTAATAAAAAGTCCTGATGGCATGCCCTTAAAGCTAGCTCCTTCCGTATATCATCTTTCCTCACAAATATAAACCGATACGGTTGATGATTATTTCCGGATGGAGCTGCATTCATTGCTTCATATAACCGTTGTAATATTTCCTCCGGAACAGGATCCGTTTTATAGTTACGGATTGCTCTTCTAGACAAAACTACCTTAGTAAAATCCATACTTATTACCACGCCTTTCTCACAAACTATAATCATTCTTACCTCTTAATTATAACTGAAGTAACGTAACTTTCAAGTAATATTAATTTTACTGTTTACTCCCCTGCAAAAAGCAGCAGTTCCGTGAATAATAACAGACTTTTCGATGCACACAAAACGAAGAGACAGCGTTCCTACGCTGCAATTCTAGGGTTTTCTATGCCTTTCGCTTCACTGCACTCCCAAAAGACACGTCGCGTTTGTTGCTTGTGAACAGTAATCTATTAATCTGTATTAGTGATGAAATTTCAAAAGTCAATATTAGTGACTCTTTATTATATATGATCATTTTAAATTAAGATGTGAATAACAAATATATTGATTTTAAGCAATTATATAACGTATAATAATACCATACAATTAGTCAGCAATATTTAACATTAAGAATGAAAAGATTTTTATTTTGGAGGTTATAATGAACGTTGATGAAAATAAAATAATTCAGTCTTTTGAAAATTGGTGCAAGAAATTGCGTATATCCCCAGGCTGGGATATTAGGATTGAATTTGTTGATGATATTAACTGGAGAAAAACAGGAGATTTTAAGGTTGACTGTGATGATAGAAAAGCTGTACTTCTTCTTAATAGAGCAAATCCAAAACAAGAAAATCTTGAAGAAGTAATTGTTCACGAATTGTTATTGGCCTGATGCTGTAATAAGCAAATAAATACAAAGTTTTAAAATAAAGGAGATAATCTATGGAAACCTCAAAGGTATATTTTACGGATTTTAAAGCCACTTCTAGTTGCAACCTTCTGCAAAAGTTGGAAAAACTGGTTAAAAAAGCAGATATCACTAATATTGATTTTAATAATAAATATGCAGCAATTAAGATTCATTTTGGTGAGCCCGGAAACCTGTCCTATCTTCGACCCAACTATGCTAAAGTTATTGTCGACCTTATAAAAGAACAAGGCGGAAGACCTTTTCTTACCGACTGTAATACCCTTTATGTAGGGAGAAGAAAAAATGCCCTGGATCACCTTGATTCTGCTTATGAGAATGGATTTAATCCTTTTACAACCGGATGTCATGTAATCATCGCAGATGGATTAAAGGGAACGGATGAAGCTTATGTACCTATAAACGGTGAATATGTAAAGGAGGCTAAAATCGGCCGTGCTATTATGGATGCAGATATTTTTATTTCACTGACTCACTTTAAAGGCCACGAATCCACCGGTTTTGGAGGAGCACTTAAAAATATAGGTATGGGCTGCGGTTCCCGCGCCGGTAAAATGGAGATGCATAGTTCAGGAAAACCTAATGTAGATATAGATATCTGTAAAAGTTGCGGCGCCTGTGTAAAAAACTGCGCCCATGATGCCATAACATTTGATGAACACCGTAAAGCCGGTATTAATCATGATCTATGTGTTGGCTGTGGTCGTTGTATCGGAGCCTGCAACTTTGATGCCATTAATCCATGGGGCGATCAGGCAAATGATATTCTTAATTATAAAATAGCAGAATATACTTATGCCGTATTAAAGGACCGCCCGCATTTTCATATAAGCCTGGTTGTTGACGTTTCACCTAACTGTGACTGCCACTCCGAAAATGATATTCCCCTGGTTCCAAATGTAGGTATGTTCGCCTCTTTTGATCCGGTTGCCCTGGATGTGGCATGTGCCGATGCTGTAAATAAGCAGCCTGTCATAGCCGGAAGCCAGCTATCCAAAAAGAAACAGAATCACCACGATCATTTTACTAATATGCACCCCACTACAAACTGGAAGAGTTCCATCGACCATGCTGTTAAATTAGGTTTAGGTAATAAAGTATACGAGATAATTACAATAAAATAAATGGTATGTATAAAAAGTCAGCCTGCTGACACTTTCGTGTCCTGGCGGCCCTGCAGCAATATACATCCTTTCTATAAATTTATAAAGGTCTGTTTGTAAAATTGAAATCACTTCTTTCAAGCAGACCTTTTACAATATGATATTATTATTTTTTTTCATTAGCGCCAATATCAGTAATTCCTGAAGTTTTTATTCGCTTATAAATAAAATCTGCAAAAGCCTGGTAAGCGAAGTTATAACCCATAGTAGATCCAAGTATCAGTATCAACTGTATTATAATTGTTCCGGGTATTTTTATACCAAAGATAGAGATGTCTAATCCATAATTTAGAATACATAAAAAAATTGTCTGTATGACTGAACTTCCGCCTACGGACAGAATTTTATTTAACTTAAAATAACTGGTAGATCCAAGTGACAGACCAACTACACCATTAGTAAATAAAAACATAAGGGCTTCATGGGGACTAACAAAAAGGAGTAGAATCACAGTTATCACATAGGATAAAGCTCCTGACACAGGATTTGTCCTGGCTGCGGTATAAACGGGAATTGCGCTTAAAATTGTGAGTAATGCAAAAGCCTCCGATAAATAGAAAGGAATCGATTGAAAAATAGTTGCAATCCCGGCCATTAAAGCTCCTATAACTATTATTTTTGTTCGGTTCATATATTAATCCTTATAAAATACATTTATGGTTTATTATATGATTCTGTATAGGATTTGTTAAAATTCCAAATTTTAATCCAGTTGAAAATTTATTACATTTTTTTCGAAAGAAGGTAAAACCATGAAACAGGCAGAAATTAACCGCAGTCATCCTGCGGTCCATACAGAAGCAAATGAAAATTTAAATAATAAAAGCAGTAAATATAGCTGCCCTATTGAAGCCACCCTTGACTTAATTGGCGGAAAATATAAATCTATAATATTATGGCGTCTTATTAACGGAACGCTCCGTTTCAACGAACTTAGTAAAGTGATTCCCCAGGCTACACCAAAAATGCTTACGCAGCAACTACGTGAATTAGAAAATGATGGGTTAGTTAACCGTGTGGTATATCCGGTAATACCACCCAAAGTAGAATACTCTTTATCTGATTTTGGAAAAAGTATCATACCTATTCTGGATAGTATGTGCACCTGGGGAACCCGCTACTTGAAAGATTTTGAATGTGACTGAATAATCCCATTCTTATCTAAAAAGTCGTAATTCTTTAAAATTATTTTTTTATTTATTTTTTTTCTCTTTTAGAAACAACATCAAAAATTACAGCAGCAAGTAATACAAGGCCTTTAACAACTTTTTGATAGTTCGCATCTACACCCATAATACTCATACCCAAGTTGATAACACCCATTAAGATCGCACCTACAACAACTCCGGGAATGGTACCGATACCACCGTAGGCTGATGCACCACCGATAAAACAGGAACCGATTGCATCCATTTCATAGTTGGTTCCGGCTGTGGGATTTGCTGAATTTAAACGTGCAATCGTTACCATACCTGCAACAGCAGCTAAAACAGCCAGGTTTAAATAAGCGGTAAAATATACTTTATTTGTATTAATACCGGAAAGTTTCGTTGCTTTTTCATTACCGCCTACAGCATAGAAATAACGGCCTGTTGTAGTTTTAGATGTAATATATGCATAGATTGCGATAATTACTCCAACCCATATTAAAACAGTAGGAATACCCTTGTATTGAGCAAGGCGGAATGTAAATGCAAGAATTGCGATACAGATAATTGCACCTTTTACGATTACTCCTGTTAGTTTCTCCAGTTCATAACCATTTTTTACTTTGTTTCTGCGGTTTTTAATAATAACTAATACATAAATTAAGCAGCCCACAATACCTACAACCATACAGGTTAAGTTAAAGTTCTTCGGACCTCCTAAAACATCCGGTACATAGCTGTTAAATAAATTTAAATAATTGTCCGGCATAGGAGCAACTGTCAAACCCTTTAATACTACATTGGAAAGACCCCTGAATACAAACATACCGGCTAATGTTACAATAAAAGGCGGTATTCTTACATAGGCTATCCAGAAGCCCTGCCATGCTCCGATAAGTGCACCGACAATCAGCATAACAAAAATGCTTACAAATATATTCACTTTGCCATTTACCATTAAGGTACCGCCTATAGCGCCTACAAAACAAACTACGGAACCAACGGATAAGTCGATATTACCGCCGGTTAAGATACATAATAACATACCTGCTGCTAATATAAATACATATGCGTTTTGCGCAATTAAGTTGTTTACATTTTGAGGCAACAGCATTTTACCGTTGGTCATCCAGGTAAAAAACAATGTTACAAGCAACAAAACTAGGACCATTGTATATTTTCTCATTACTATTTTTGCATTTTCCATGGTTATTCTCCTTTACCTGATTTTAAAATATAGGACATAATCAATTCCTGTGATGCTTCCTCACTGCTAAGTTCTCCGGCAATTTTCCCCTCATTCATAACATAGATGCGGTCACACATACCTAAGACCTCAGGCAGTTCGGAGGAAATCATAATCACTGACTTGCCTTCTGCTACCAGGTTATTGATAATACAATAAATCTCATATTTTGCACCAACATCGATACCGCGGGTCGGTTCATCCAGGATTAGAATATCCGGATCTGCAAACATCCATTTACTGAGCAGCACTTTCTGCTGGTTACCCCCGCTTAAATTACCTACATTCTGTTCAACCGAAGTACATTTCGTATTAAGTTTTTGTTTATATTGAACGGCTACTGCATATTCCTTGTCTTTATCTATGATGGAATTATTGCTGACCGCTTGAAGATTCGCAAGTGTCGTATTAATCTTGATAGGGTTACTTAATATTACACCATTCCCTTTTCTGTCTTCCGTAACATATGCTAATCTTTTATTAATGGCATCCTTTACGCTGTTTAACCTCACGGCCTCTCCATTGATTTTGAGATTTCCCGATATATTGGTACCATAACTCTTGCCAAAGATACTCATTGCAAGCTCAGTTCTGCCGGCGCCCATAAGTCCGGATATCCCCACTACTTCACCGCTTCTTACATTGATGGATACGTTATCTACCACTTTACGATCCGTGTATAAGGGGTGGTAAACCGACCAATCAGTAACTTCCATCTTAATATCGCCGATTTTTTTCTCAATTCTTTTCGGAAAACGGTCAGAAAGTTCCCGGCCAACCATTCCTTTTATAATTCTAGCTTCACTGATATTATCTTTATTTTTATCCAAAGTCTCAATCGTAGCACCGTCACGGATAACTGTAATTTTATCTGCTACATAAGAAATTTCATTCAATTTGTGGGAAATAATAATGGAAGTCATGCCATTCTTTTTAAATTCCAAAAGTAAATCCAATAAAGCTTTTGAATCAGACTCATTTAAGGATGCAGTAGGTTCATCCAAAATTAACAGTTTAGCATTTTTAGCAAGTGCTTTCGCAATTTCCACCAATTGCTGTTTACCTACACCTATGTCTTTTATTAGAGTTCGGGAGGATTCTTTTAAACCTACGGTACGAAGCAGCTTATCCGCCTTTCCGTAAGTCTCATTCCAGTTAATCGCTGCTTTTTTTCCTCTTTCATTACCAAGGAAAAGATTTTCTCCAATGGACATGTAAGGAACTAAAGCTAATTCCTGGTGAATAATAACAATTCCTTTTTCTTCGCTGTTCTTAATATTTGAAAACTTACATACTTCTCCATCAAAGATAATATCTCCCTCATAGGATCCGTAAGGATAAATACCGCTTAACACATTCATAAGAGTGGATTTACCGGCACCGTTTTCACCAACAAGAGCATGGATCTCTCCCTTTTCCACTTTAAGATTTACATTATCCAATACTTTAACTCCGGGAAAGGTTTTTGTAATATTTTTCATTTCCAGCAGTATTTTACTCAATTCATTCCCTCCCAATCTGAATTACAGGCGAGTAATCAAGACTCGCCTGTAGAATATGATGATGCTTAAGATGAATGGCCGTTTGACATCTTATAATTGTCAAGCGTACACTTCTAGCATTTTTTATATAATAGAAGTATTTCCCTATTGTATAAAAATAATTACTGTAAATCTGCTTCTTTATAATATCCTGAATCAATTAATAATTCTTTATAATTTGTAGCATCTGCAAATACCGGTTCACACAGATAGGTAGGAATAATTCCTGTACCATTGTCATAGGACTTTGTATCATTAACCGGTGCTTCACCACCCTGCATGATAGCGTCTACCATTTTAACAGTCTGAGCAGCAAGTTCACGGGTATCTTTAAAGATTGACATGGATTGTTTTCCAGCTTTCATGTTTTTAACATTTGCTATATCACAGTCCTGACCGGTGATAACAGGATATTTACCTGTATAAGATGCTGCAAGAGCATTTGTCACACCAAGTGCAGTAGAGTCATTGGAGCAAAGAACAGCGTCAAGATTCGTTCCGTCACCATAGTTGGAAGCGATAATAGCATCCATTCTGTTCTGTGCATTTTCAGTAGACCAGTTAGCAGTTGCAACTGCTTCGAACTCTTTCTGTCCGGATTTAACAACTAATTTTCCTGCATCAATGTAAGGATTTAATACATCCATAGCACCGCCATAGAAGAATTTTGCATTGTTATCTCCTGGGTCACCAGTGAAGATTTCAATATTGAAAGGACCTGCTGCATTATCTAAATCAAGAGCATCTCTGATATATTCACCTTGTTTTGTACCAACCATGTAGTTATCAAATGTAGCATAATATGTTACAGCATCTGAATTCATGATAAGACGGTCATAAGCGATTACAGGAATATTAGCATCTTTTGCCTGTGTTAATACAGTTCCTAAAGAATCACCATCGATAGAAGCGATTACTAATAATTTACATCCGTTTGCAATCATGTTTTCAATCTGAGAAACCTGAGTTGCAATATCATTACTTGCATACTGTAAGTCAACTTCATAACCGGCGTCAACTAACTGTTTCTGCATATTTTCACCATCTTGATTCCAACGCTGTAAATCCTTCGTTGGCATGGAAACCCCAACTAAACCTTTTTCCGTAGTAGCAGCCGGTTCTTCAGCTGTAGCTTCCGGAGTTGTTTCAGCAGTCTGTTCTGCTGTTGCTTCGGCTTCTTTGGTATCAGCCGGTGCACTTGTGTTTGTAGATTTGGTTCCGCAGCCAGCAAGCATAGATGCAGCTAAGGTAAGAACTAACAAAACACCAAGCATTTTCTTTTTCATAAAAAATACCTCCTATTTTTTCATGTTATGAACATGTTTTTGTTTACAAACAAACTATACCATAGATGAAATAGCATTATTTTTCGATTATCTGTATATTTTTTTCTGGATTTTTTTATTTTCAGTGCTAACCGGATCAACTATTCGCAATTCGCTGCGCTGCATGATCAATACTTATACCTGCTTTTGCTGGCATTTCAGACGGAAGCTGTACTCCGCCTGAAACAAGCACTTAATTTTCTGTACGGTAAAAACGAGTCTGGCAAGCCAGACTCTAGCGCTGGCGCGTCATGTGCATCCTGCCCGATAGGGCTTTTTTATTTCATAGGGAAGTTCAGAGAACTTTCTGTGAAATAAAAAAACACCCGGACCTTAGCATTTTTTTGCTAATGAATCCGGGTATCAAAATAAAATTCTGCTTATTCCATTGTGCATTAATTTTTGTCCTGTTCCTCTTTTGGTATATTTAAATAAACATCTTCCTTAAGGTGATAATCTCCCACAATAACCTCATCCATATTATCTTTCGTAACCGCAATGGGTTCCAGTTTCTCATACGGTACATCCTGTGCTCCGTCAAAGAACGTATCTTTTGTTTCTGCTTTTACACCCTTAGCCATTGCTACCGCATATTCAGCTGCCAGACTGGCCAGTTTCTCCACCGGTTTATATACCGTCATATTCTGGGTGCCCTCTACGATTCTTTGGCAGGCATCTAAATCCGCATCCTGGCCAACAACAGAAATCTCTCCGGCCAACCTTCTCTCAGCAAGTGCTTTTATGGCCTGACCCGCCAGATTGTCATTTCCGCACATAATTCCGTCAAATTTACTGCGTACCAGAAGATATTGATTCGTTACGGTAAAAGCTGTTTCCGGATGCCATCCAGCTGCATATTCCGTACCAATAACAGCTAATTTCGTACCTTTAATACCATTCATAAAACCATCCATAACAAGGGAAACATTATTATCTGCTAAAGGACCGCAGATCATTAAGATTTTTCCATTAGGAGGTAAATTATCTTTCATATAGTCTGCCATCAGGGCACCTACTTTTTCATTATCAAAAGAAATGTATAGATCCACACCGGCATTCAATATCAGACGGTCATAAGCAATCACTTTTATGCCGGCTTTTTTTGCCTTGGTTACCGCTTCGGAGATACCCTTAGAATCAATTGCTACTACTACAATGACATCCATTTTCTTTTCAATAAAATATTCAATTTGTGATATCTGCTCCTTTAAATCACCATTGGCATTCTGTACATTCACTTCTGCTCCCAGTTCTTTGGATTTGGAGACAAATACATCCCGATCTCTTTGCCAGCGTTCCAAAATAAAGGAATCAAAGGTCATACCGATTTTAATGGCCGCTTTCTCTTCCTTTTCCTTTTCAACCGGCTCCTGTCCCTTTTTACTGCATCCGGTTGTTAACACAATAATCAGCAGAAACAAGAAACACAAAGCAGTAATTCTCACAATAACGCCCATGCTTTTGGAGCTTAAATCGTGAAGGTCTTTCGCGAGACAATTCATACTGCCCCTCCCTCCTTATATTCCGTAGGTGTCTTTCCCGTATATTTTTTAAAGATACGGCTGAAATAATTAGGATCACTGTACCCTACTTCTCCGCAGATTTCTTTCATACTTCTTTCATTATCCTGAAGTAATATCTTAGCTTTTTCAATACGGACATTGGTTAGATATTCAATAAAATTGGTTCCGGTATGATCTTTAAATATCTTACTGAAATAATAAGGGCTGATATCTAACTCTCTGGAGATATCGTCTAATGAAATATCTTTTTTGAAATTTTGCAGGATATAATCCTGTGCTTTCTTAATCATGCTGTTGGAATTTTCTTCTTTCTTTATAACGATATTATGGCTGGCTTCCGTTAATTTTGAAATAAACCAGTTTTTTAATGCTGTAATGTCTTTAAACTCAGTAACGGCAGCAAGATAATCCTCTCTTCCCGAAAATACATAATTGGAACCGCCGCTTAAAAATACTTCATGTTCTGCAAATAATACCAACTCTAATACTTTCAGTTTTACATTCATATCCCCAGATAGATATTTTTCCGACATCCAGTCAAAAAATACGTTAGCCTGCCTGATGCAGTCTGCCGTATTTCCTTCTTTTAAACTGTTTAGTACGGATTTTTCTATATCCACAGGATACCCCTCTTCATTGTTGTAGCGGGGGGTTACATCATCCACATGAGCTACGCTTCCTGTTGTATTTAATAAAGAATTTAAAGCTTCATTGTAAGATTCCATTGACTCGTTTAAAGGCCGTATGGATCCGATTCCGATACGAAAAGAGATTCCTAAATTGTTTTTTAATTTACGGGCAAGATTTCTGGATTTCTCAATTAAGTCAATACGTTCATTATAATCCAGTTTCTTTTTCTCACAGGGAACGAAAACCGCGATCTTATTAGACATAATCGAACCAATGATACAAGGATACTCTTCTTTTACCAGCTCTCTTATCTTTTGATAGTTCATCTGTGCCTTTATGCTGGTTCCAACCGCATTGGTCATATAATTACCTTTTTGAGATTCTCCTGAAACCAGAGCCAGCATATAACCGTAATCTTCCGTAATACCAAGCATATTCCGGTAATTATCAATATCCTCCGTAAAATGTTCCTGAAACATAATGGAATAAATAAACCCATTTTCTATAATCGGTACAACGATTTCAAGCTTTTCTTTAATGATTAAATCATTGCTTCTTTTTTCCCTGTTTTCATCTACCATTTTCATCGCTCTTTCTAATACTTCCACGATTACTTTCTGGCTTACCGGTTTATTCAGATATTCAATTACTCCTAAATTAATTGCTTTTTGTGCATAATCAAATTTATCATAAGCAGATAGAACAATAAAAAGTATTCCGGGATTACTTTTCCTTATTTCTTTCATGGCGTCTATTCCGTTAATTCCCGGCATCTGAATATCCATAAAGGCTATATCCGGTCTGAAATGTTCTGCCAGTTCTATGACATTCCGTCCGGTTTTGGCAAACTCTACCTGACATTTCCCACTGAAATTCTTCTCAATAATAAACTGAAGTGATTCAATTACAATGCCCTCATCATCTGCTAACATTATTTTATACATTTGCAACCTCCCCATGGTAAGCAGGAATATGAATGATTACTTCTGTTCCTTTGTCCTTACCTTCACTTTTTATTTCCAATACATCTTCCCGATTAAAATAGAGTTTCAACCGGCTGATTACATTAACAAGTCCCACACCATTTGAATTATATGGCAGATCTGTATCTATTTTCTGTCCTGCCAGGATTTGCTCGATTTTGTCCTGTTCTATCCCGATTCCGTTATCCGTTATGCCAAGACAGATGTCATTTTCACCACGGTATAAAGAAATTTTTATAATTCCGTCCCAATTAATACCGCGAATTCCGTAATTGACGGAATTTTCTACTATCGGCTGAAGCACCATAGCCGGTATCTGGGTATTTAAAAGAGTTTCATCGATCTCTCTTTCGAAATTTATGTCTCCCGAAAAACGTACATTTAATATATAAATGTAACTTTCTACCAGACGAACCTCATCTGCTATGGTTACGAACTGATCCATTTTATTCATGTTATAACGGAAGAATTCAGCCATATGCTCTATGAACAGGCAGGTTTTATCTGCTCCCTCCATCATTGCAAGCTGCGCCCCGGCATTTAATGTGTTAAAAAGGAAATGAGGATTAATCTGTGCCTGGAGATATTTTAACCTGGCATCCTTTAAATGTCCCTCCATCCGCAGCTCCTTTTCCTTTAGTACCCTTTCTTTCTCCATGTTATCGCGAATCTGCTCGATATAAACCCTTATATTAAGAACCATCTTATTAAAAGCATTGGATACTACCCCTACCTCATCCTCTGATTCCACCTTCAACGGATCAATATATAATTTCCCTTTTGATACTTCATTCGCAACTTTAGCTAAATTATTTAATGGTTTTGTTATGGACCTGGTAAGTAGAATAATTAATCCTATATTAATTACTGCAATGATAATTAATATCGATGTGCTGATTATCTCCATATACCGAAGCGTATTTAACATTAATTGATAACTTACGGAATTATATTTGAATTGTTCATTATTCAGACTGTATATAAAAGCATTGATATCTTGAAATGCTGTTTTGGCGACTTCATATTTGTCTTTATATTTTTCTACATTTCTCCCCCGTTTTGCCTGTATGGTATCAAATGCAGTATCCAGATAACTCTCTGACATATTTTTAATGTTCTTTTCCATTAAAAGCATTTCATTATCCGTAATATTTGTATTAAGCTTATCCAGTAATTCCCGATATTTCTGTTCATTCCTGTAATATGAATCAATGGCATCCGAACTTTTTGTATTTAAATAATCCGTCATACTGTTTTGCAAATCATTCAGAGAATCGGATAATTTATTTAAATTAATATTACTGATATACACCTCGTCAATTTTACCCATCATCTGATTCATGTTAAAATACATAATAAAATTAACAATCAACATAATGACAGAAGTAAATACAAAAACTGTTGTTAATTTCCACTGCAGGGAGAGTTTATTCCATTTAATACGCACAATCTGATTACTGTTTTTCATATAGAATCCCCCTGTTTCATTCTGATTCCGTATTGCTATTGTAATATTCTGAGACGTTAAGAGAGGTAATTAATTTCGTATCAACCGGTAAATATTCACTTACATGCCCTGTAAGCGTATATTCTTCCAATGCTTCTACACATAGACTCCCCATCTGCTCTGTATCTACAGAAATAGACGAATATATAATTCCTTTTTGGATGGCGCTTAAAATACTGTCCGAATCATAATATCCTATAATATTGATTTTCCCTACCATATTATGGTCTACCACCGCCTGATATGAGCACATGGTATACGTAGAATTCAGACATATCATAATATCAGGTATATTTTCAGCATCCATAATAATATCCCTGATGGTCTCCTCGGGACTGAATTCATCTTCATTATTAACAACCACCGCTTTAATTTCCATGCCATGGTTTTTACCAAGGGTCTTCTCTATGGTTTCCCTTATACCCAGCAGGATAATATTCTGACTGCTGTCCGTACTGTTTTCATCTACCAATACATAGACCCGCTTCGTATTCTGATTCCGAAGCTTAAGTACTTGTTTGCCATATTCCTGTCCCAGGTTGTAACTGTTGATACCGACAAAACACTGGCGTATGCTGTTGGTGGAATCTTTCAGAACTGTTATTACTGGAATTCCCTTATCGACGGCTTCATTAACCAATTCTCTGGTTTTATTATCGCCGTCACCCTCCAGAATAATTCCATCCACCGCAGCATCAATTGCCATTCTCATAAGTTCATCTTTACTATAATCAGAGAACAGTTTATTTCCAAAACGTTCTACATATACACTTTGCTCTTTTCCTTCTTTTAATGCCCCCTTATAAACTTCATTCCAGAAATCCTGCTCCCGGTTATTAGAGATAAAGGCATAGTGTTTTTGATAGACCTCATATGCATCTTTTTGAGTTTCTTTTAATTTATTATTAAAGTATACAAAGCTAAAAATTGTTACTGCAACCATTAGAACTGTATTCCCTATAATAAATATAGAGGAAACTTTATGCTTATTTCTGCCTATTTTGCTTTTCTTATCTTCCATAGCTTCCTCCATTTGAACAGATTTGACAAAACTTTTCGTATACCTCTCTATTTTATATAGTTTATTAACAAAATCATGTAATTGTATTTATTATAACAAAACTGAATGGTATGTCAATAAAGGGTGTAACTTTATAATAATTTACCATTTATATATTCCACAATTTGATGAATCATAAAAACCTCCGGGTATTTCATCCGGAGGTTTTATATAATAATGTACTGTTATACTTATCAATTGTATCCAAACCAGGTTTCTGCAAGGGAATTCCATCTCTCATCACACTGTTTTAAAATTTTATATCTAAAGGTTCTCCCTTTACTGATGTTATATTCTGTTCCAGTTGGGACAGGCGCCTTACACCTGTTATTACAGGTAACACTTTTCTGTGCCATACACCATTTCACTGCAAGCTGTAGTATAGACATTCCAATATTGTGCGCATTTATAAACGGAATAATACACCAAAAATCATTTAATTATATCTGGCAAACCTTATGTGGATTTAAGATATTTTTTGGATCAAAAGCTCTCTTGATGCCTCGCATAATCTCTACGGTTGCAGGATCCATAGCTTCCATTAAATAAGATTTTTTGGCATATCCGATTCCATGTTCTCCCGAAACCAAACCGTTTAATTCTCTGGCTTTGCCGTAAATCTTATCCATGGCAGCTTTCATTCTCTTCTCCCATTCTTCTTCACTTAAATCATCTTTTAATATATAAGCATGGAGATTTCCGTCACCGGCATGACCAAAACTCTTAATGCGAACATTTACTTCCTTATATAAACCGTGAATGTATTCTACCATTTCATTTACGCAGCTCCTGGGTACTACCACATCAACTTCATCCATGTAGGTGGTAGATCCTTTGATTGCTTCCAAAAATGCACCTCTTGCTTTCCAGATGGATTCTTCTCTTTCATTTGTATCTGAAATCAGGATGTCAAGTGCGCCCTGTTCCAGACAAATTTTCGCCACATTGTCATAATCTTTTTCCACTTCTTCCGTGGAATTACCGTCAAACTTTAATAAAAGGTAAGCATCTGCACTGTTATCCGGGAATTTTTTACCCAGATATTTTTCCGCATCGATAATAACCTCCCTCTGCATAAATTCAATGGCCGTAGGTATGGATTTGGATTTGATGATTAACGGCACTGTCCTGATAGCTGTTTCCAGAGTAGGGAAAGGAATTAATAAGCTAATGGCTTTTTTCGGCAGAGGAAGCAGCTTTAAGGTCGCTTTTGTTATAATACCAAGCGTTCCCTCAGAACCTACCATTAAATCTTTCATGGCATATCCCGTGCTGTTTTTTACTACTTTGCCTCCGAATTCCACTACCTTGCCATCCGGCAGCACTACCTCAAGTCCTCTGACATAATCCCTGGTAACACCATATTTAACAGCTCTCATACCTCCGGCATTGGTACTGATATTTCCGCCTATGGTAGCAGATTTCTCACCCGGATCCGGAGGATAGAATAGGTCCCTGTCCTGGACATAAGTCGACAATTCCATTAATAAGACTCCTGGTTCCACCGTTATTGTTAAATTTGACTCATCCAATTCCAAAAACCGGTTCATTAAGCTGGTATCTAACATGATCCCATGTTCCATGGCAACGGAAGAACCAACCAGTCCTGTTCCTGAACCACGTGGAGTTACCGGAATCGTATTGTCAAATGCATATTTCATTATTTTTGAAACTTCCTCTGTTGTGATTACTTTCACTACTACATCCGGGTAGCTGACCGTATCGCTTAATTCATCGTGACTGTATTCTTCATTTATATTTTCTCCGTAAAGCACTCTTTCTGTATCGTTAATTAATTCCGTAATATAGTTTAAATCTTTCTCGTCTATTTTTTTATAATTCATAATGCTCTCCATTTCTGCATTTAGATTTCTCCCTGCCTAAATTGTATAGGAAATGTTTTTATTTCAGGCTATTCCTTTATTAATCTTAATTTGATTTATCAGCTCCGGAATTATCTCATATAAATCTCCCACCAGACCATAATGGGCAGTTTTAAAAATCGGTGCATTTTCATCCTTATTAATGGCAACAATCTGTTCTGAATTATTCATACCGGCTGTAAACTGCACTGATCCGGATACACCGCAGGTTATAATAAGTTTCGGTCTTACCGTTCTGCCGCTTAAGCCCACCTGACGTTTTGCTTCCAGCCAACCTGCTTCCATAACTGGCCTAGTGCAGGCAAGCTGACCTCCTAATAAATCTGCTAATTCCTGAATCAGCACTAAATCTTCTTCTTTTTTCACACCGCGCCCTACTACAACCAATACTTCGGACGCTTCAATAAACTGTTCTTTTTCTTTCGCTATAATATCAAGTACATCCACTTTACTGTTTAATTTTTCCGTATTAATTTTACATTCCACAATTTCACCGGAACTTTGTGTATTTCTCTTTGGTGCATCCATTACTTTATAACGAACCGTCGCCATCTGAGGCCTGTGGTTCGGAGTCAGTATCTGTGCCATTATATTTCCGCCAAAAGCCGGTCTGATCTGCACCAGATCTGTATTTTCGTTGATATCAAGGATGGTACAGTCTGCCGTAAGTCCTGTTTTTAATCTGGCCGCAAGCCTTGGTGCAAGCTGACGTCCAACTGGTGTAGCTCCCATTAAAACAGCGGTGGGTTTTATCCGATTCACAAAGTCTTCAAATACGGCAGTATAGGGTTCCATAATAAAACGTGCTAATTGTTTTTGATCATATACAAATACTTTATCTACATTATAATGAAGCAATTCATGACATTCTTTACTAATATTGCTTCCCATCATAATTGCATAAACCGGGTGATGAATCTTTTCTGCCAGCTCCCTGGCTTTCCCGATTAATTCATAAGTTACCGGGTGAATCACACCATCGATATGATCTACATATACTGCAATCCCTTTCCATTTTTCTTTATCTATGGCTTCTTTTACCTCTTCTACATATTCAATTGCACCGGCCGGGCCTTTTTTCACACATAATTTACACATCTTGCAGGCTGCATTTATTTGAAGTTCCCCGTTTTTTTCTTCCATTGCTCCAAAGGGGCATATACTGATTACTTCCTGAATATTTCCTACTTTACTTTGGTTAATCACTAACTTTGCCATGTTTTACACCCTTTCTAGATCTTATTTTTCTTTCATTTTTTTTCCTAAACGAATTTTAATTCCTGTAATTTATTAAATAATATTCCCGTAAGTTCTTCTCCTGTTCCGTGATGGATTTCTCTGTGTGCGTTGACTTCAGGTGGGAAGATTCGCTGTACCTGAGTAGGTGAACCATTCAGTCCATAATGAAGTTCATTCTGATCTTTAAGATCTGCCAGGCTGATTACAGTGATTTCACGATCCTTGGTTTCCTGTTTTTTTACATAGGATGGAAGCCTTGGCATAAAAATATCTTTATCAACCGAAAGAAGACATGGGAATTGAATCCTGGTTATTTCAATATCATGAAGCATATCCATTTCCACTGTCATGTTATCCTCATTAATATCTACAATCTTTGATACATTGGAAACACATGGGATATTAAGCCATTCGGAAACTTCCGGCCCCACCTGAGCCGTATCTCCATCCGTAGTCTGTTTTCCGCAGAGGATTAAATCAAAGTCTCCAATGGTTTTAATTCCCTGGGAAATAGTGTAACTGGTTGCCAAAACATCGGCACCGCCGAATTTACGGTCAGAGATTAAAACTCCCTTATCTACACCCATGGCAAAAGCTTCCCTTATTACCACCGCAGCCTGTCCGGGACCCATTGTTAGTGCATAAATGGTTCCTCCCATTTTTTCACGTATTCTGAGTGCCGTTTCAATGGCATATAAATCATAGGGATTCATTTTGGATTCCACTCCGTTTCTTTTTAATACTCCGGTAACCGGGTCCACCTCCACTTTATTGCTGTCCGGGACCTGTTTAATACATACTAAAATATTCATACTTTTCACCTTTCCTTTTATTCATTATCAATTTAATTTTATTTGAAATTCTTAGTTGATTTATATGATAAATCTATTTGATAATTTCAATAATAATTACCCTAACAGCTGTGCTCCCACATAGGTTAAGGCACCTACAATTCCTAAAAATAAGAGGTAATATTTAAAGGTGCCTTTTAAAAGCACACTCTCTTTGCCCTGCAAATGAACAGCTGCAACAGCAACCGCAATACTTTGTGGAGAAATCATTTTAGCCGTGGTCGCCCCTGCTGTATTGGATGCCGAAATCCAGACCTGGTTCAGATTAAGAGCCGCACCGGTTTCAGCCTGTAAACCTCCGAATAACACACTGGAGGAAGTACCGCTGCCCGTTACAAAAGTTCCAATAGAACCAAGAAGAGGTGCAAATAACGGGTAAAATGATCCGGTAACTGTTACAAACATAAGTGATATGGATGCTATCATTCCGCTGTAACCCATCAATTTAGCCGTCGCCATAATGGAAATGATAGTTACTACAGTCTTAAACATTTGAATTATTGTCTTTTTTAAAACAGTAATCATTTCACTAAAACCGGCTCCCTGTATTTTCCCTCCCACTAAAGCTGCAAGGATAATCCATAATCCGGGAGTGGTCAGCCAGGAAAAAGTATATGGGGCAGCACCTTCCCCTGTGTATATATTCACAGAAGTTTTTACAACTGCCAATAATTCATTCAGCGGTGCTATTAATTTGGAGGTTCCCAGTAAGAAAAAGAAAATTAAAATAAATGGACTCCAGGCTATAAGCGCTTCTCTTCCTGTTATTTTGTTTTCATTTTTCTCTTCCAGACAATATTCAGGGCTTATGACCTTTTTACCAAATAACTTGGCTGCGCCTGCCGTACACAACATGGAACACACAGAACCGATTACTACTGGCAGCTCAGCACCAAGAAATTTTGCTACCAGAAATTCAGGAATTAAAAATGTTAATCCGGATATAAGGGTAATTAATTCAATACCTTTAAATGGATTTTTTGATCTCCCTAATTCGGAATTTCCTTTTGCACTTTTGTTAATATTCCCTCCTTTTTCAGCTTTCCCTGTTAAATATACCAGGATAAAAGGTGTTAATATAATCAAAGGCGCCAGTAATATAACCGTATTGGTAGATAATCCAACAACATCAAGGCTTGTTATCCCTGCTAATGTAGTTGTGGGTATTCCGATAGATCCAAACGCGGTTGGCGTAGCATTAGCTATCAGGCAGACAATTGCTGCAAATACCGGGTTGAACCCTAACCCCCACAGCATACTTGCCGGTATGGCAACAGCGGTTCCAAAACCTGCCATTCCCTCCATAAAACCTCCGAAACCCCAGGCAATAATCAATACTAATACTCTTTTATCATTTGTGACACTTGCTAACATTTTTTTGATCATATCCATCTTGCCGGTTGCAAGACATACGTTATAAGTAAAAATCGCGGCAATAATTACAATAATAATCGGCCATAAAGCCAATGCACTTCCCTCTGCAACCGCCGTGATACTATCTTGTAACGGCATTTCCCATACGGTAACTGCTAATGTATACGCAATAACCAGAGCTATGGCACATGCTTTAAATCCTGGGATTTTAAAAGCCGTTAAGGCTACAATCAGCCAAATGATCGGGAGTAACGCTAAAACAAATGCAACTGTCATATTCATGTTTGCTCCTATCTACCTGCAAGCAGGGAACTTTTCCTTCTTCTTAGTTTCAATTGGACTGCATTTTTATCACGTGATTTTCTGCATATTGGTAGGACCACTTTTAAGGGTAAAAAATAAGTGCTACAAGACAGGAAGTTTTGCAGCACTCCTGTTCCTCCAATTAAGTTTAAATTGGTAGGACCACTTTTTTGTAATTTTATTATACTTTTCTTTATTCCCTATGTCAACGAACGACATTTTTTTAACAAATGATTTGTGATATTTTACTTTTTCCCGTTAATTTTTATTAATTTATCACTATTTGATTTCAATTTTTCGTCAATTATACCAAAATGTTTGTTAATTGCTTCATAAGCAAGGTTTTTATCTCTGTTAACCAGGCTTTTAATCATTTCCGTATGTGCTTCTATCAAAAGCAGTTTACTGTCATTAGAACTTAGTATCTCTCTTCTTAAGTCAACAATAAATTGGTCGATTAATTCGGAAAGAGCCTGCAGAATATCCACAATCAATGTATTATTGGAGGCTATGGCAATGTTATAGTGAAGTTTCTTATCCAAAATTACATTATTCTCTTCTGTTTCATGCTCCAGTTTGCTATTTATTTCATCCAGTTTCTTAATATTCTCATCGGATATATTATCGATGGCCAATAAAAGAGCCTGCAGTTCCAGACCGCGCCGTAATTGGGATACCTGCTGGTAATTGATTTGATTTAATAAAAACATCATCGACAAGGATTCTACCAGATTATTCTCAAAGTTACCGGTTAAATAATTACCCGCACCTTGTTGACTTGATATTACTCCCATTATATCCATGGTTCGGATTGCCTCCCGTACGGAATTACGGCTTACCCCCAGAATTATGGATAGCTCTCTCTCCGCAGGTAATTTTCCCCCCATGCTTAATCTGCCATCCCTAATCTGATTTTTAATATAATCGATTACCTTAATATAAGATTTTTTATGTAATTCCCTATCTTCCATCGGTATCACTCCTTGTCTTCTCTATAAGTTCATTTTAATTGCAGGGGCTTTAAAATGCAATTATTTTCTCCTAAAAATGATCAAAAAAAATATGCTGTTCTTTGACTTATAGACAACAACTTAATTTTATAATAAAATTAAGTCAGAAATGATACAAAATATTAGGCCGCTATATGGATAATAATAATGATACAAAATAAGGATACAAAATAATGCTGAACAAAGAAAGGAAATTTTATGGAAAAGATTAATTGGGGTGTTTTAGGCACCGCTGATATTGCGAAGGGATGTGTAATTCCTGCTATTATACAATCAGCAAATGGTACTCTCTGCGGGATTGCCGGAAGAAATAAAGAGAAAACGGACTCTTTCTTAAAGACTTACGGATTTGAAAAAGCTTATTACAGTTATGAAGCTCTATTGGAGGATGAGGCAATAGAGGCCGTTTATATTCCACTGCCAAATGCACTTCATAAGGAGTGGGTGCTAAAAGCTGCTGCCGGAAAAAAACATATATTGTGTGAGAAACCTTTGTCCGGCTCCGAAAAAGATGTAAAAGAAATGGTACAAGCCTGTGAAGATGCAGGTGTTTATTTTATGGAGGCCTTTGCATATTTACACAGCCCTATTGTGAAATCAATAAAAGAAGCTCTGGATTCCGGTTTAATTGGGGAACCAAGATTTATTGAGACAACTTTCTTAACTCCAAAACCAAAAGATAATGATATTCGCTTAAGAAGAGATACCTTAGGCGGAAGCATCTATGATCTGGGCTGTTATAATGTAAGTTTAATTTTATCACTTCTTGGGGAAGAACCCAGTAAAATAAATGCTTTGCTAATTTTACCGATGATAAAATCGATGATTTTACAGCAGCGTATTTGGAATTCCCAAGTGGCTGCAGGGCATCCATAGTAACAGGGATGTGTGCACATCAAAGAGGGGACCGGTATTTTATCTATGGCACAAACGGAACAATTGAAGCTCCGGTACCTTTTAATGCAAATGGATTATTAAAGTATTATATCCGCACAGAAGACAATACCAGAGAAGTTACGGTGGATGTGCCCAATAATTATATGCTTGAGGTTGAACAGTTTGGCAGATGTATCAGAGAGCAGGAACAGCCTTTTGTAACTCATGCATTTTCAATCGAAACTGCCAGAACTATGGATAAAATACTTTCTCTCATCGGTTATTGATTTATTATAAAAATGTCAGGAGGCAGATAACTTAGTATTTGCATCCTGACAGAGTATAATGATTAAACTATTTAAATTTTTATGACAATCTACATTGTCATTCGATTCTTTTTCGCTGTCCTGATTATATCCCGGCGAAGCGTTTTCTGGTATACATAAAATAATAAATAACAAAGAATACGGATGTTGTAAACCACGTCAGGGGATAACTGAAAATTACGGTTTTAATGTCCGGCCATATGGGTACAGCGGTAAAAATCCACATAATACGTAAAACACATACACCGAAACAGGTTAATATCATCGGAATAAATGCACTTCCCATTCCTCTTAAGGAGCCCGAAAAAATTTCTATAGAGACATAGGTAAAATAAGTCGGAGCCAGAAAAAGTAATATTTCCATTCCCCTGTTCACAACTGATTGATCTCTGGTGAATAACTGAAAAATATAAGAGCCTCCGAATGATAAGGTAATACTCAGGCTAATTGCTGCGGCCATAGCCATAACAAAACATACACGAATTCCTTTTTTAACCCTGTCGATTTTACCCGCACCAAAGTTCTGACCAACAAAAGTCGTTACTGAGATACCAAAAGAGCCCATGATCATCCAGAAAATACCGTCGATTTTACCATATGCTGTCCAGGCTGCTATGGTATCCGTACCAAATTGATTCACTGTAGATTGAATTAATAAATTGGATATGGAGTACATAAGGGATTGAAAACCTGCAGGCACACCGATATGTATAATTTTAGCCAGCATCTCTTTATGAAAACGAATTTTATTTAAATAAAGGCGATAACATTCATTCGTCTTCATTAAAGTAAGGCAAACCAATATAGCACTAAAAAACTGTGATATTACTGTCGCGATTGCCGCTCCCGCAACACCCCACTTAAAATGTAAAACAAAAAGAAAATCCAATGCGATATTTAAGAAACTGCTAAGTATTAAAAAGTATAAAGGCCTTTTGGAATCGCCTATTGCTCTTAGTATACCGGCACCCATATTATATACAAGATTAGCTATCATACCTCCAAAATAGATCCGTATAAAAACTACAGAATATGGCATAATTTCATCTGGAGTACCCATAAGTCTTAAGGCTGTCGGTGCTAAAAGAATACCGACGATCATAATAAATGCCCCTCCGGTTATGGCAAGCATGATAGCTGAATGAACCGCCTTACTTAAGTGTTCCTGCTGCTTTCCGCCGTAATATTGAGAAATCGTGACGGTAGCACCGGTTGATATACCGATAAAACATCCTACAAATACATTAATAATTGCCGAGGTTGTACCGCCGACCGCCGATAAAGCTTCCTTGCCAACATATTGTCCTACGACAATAGCATCTGCCGTAGTATAAAGCTGTTGAAAAAAAGTACCAAACAGCAATGGAAAGAAAAAGAAAAGCAGCTGCTTCCAAATGACTCCTTCTGTAATGCTGTATCTGCCTGACTTGTCCTGTCTCATAATTAGCTCCTTTGTTGCCAAATACATTTTAACATCTGATAGTAAATTATACTCGATTATTAGGACAGTTTCAATTATTTCAGATTATATTTTTTTATTACAAATAGTGATTTTAATTAGACTATACATATAAATAATTCACCAATCTTTCCTGTTAAAAAATTAATAATTCAAGTATTTATTAAATTTCTTTATTAAAAACTAAAAATTTTCGACCCATATTTTTTTGGAATCTGCTTATACTATAACTAATTACTTAGTAAGAAAGGAACTTGAAAATGGACAATAATAAAAACAGAATGAAAGACAGAGAAAAAAGCAATCCTGAACTTAGAAAAATGAAACCTAAGGAGAATGCGGACGTAGGAATAGAAAACGGGCAAATAATTGGTGTACACGAAGGAAAACATGAGAAAAGAAAATCTGAGAAGTAGTTTACTTTATTTTACGATATTTTTAATATAAACATTTGAGTGCAAAATTATCTAAACTTTGCACTCTTTTTAATCATAACTATTTTTACTTTTTATTTCCACTATAATTTGCAGTTAGGCCCATTGCAATTAGCTGAACGCGGTAATCATTTTATTAATATTACTCTATTGTTATAAAGTTAGGTGTACTGTCAGAAAAATTAGTTTTTTCTTTATTTTTTGTTTTATCTTTTAATTCTTTTTCAGCCCTGACAGCAGCATCCAGTACTTCTTTATATTGTGCACTGTAACCTATACTCAGCAGTTTCTTGTCATATCTTGAGAAACATAATAAAGCTATTTCCCCATTTGCTCCTTTAACGTCTATAGAAATCGACGGATCATTATTACCGTAACCCTGTCCGTTGTACTCAACTGACTTTATACTGCCGTGGACAACATTAAACTCCGCTGCTGCTTTTTTGGCCAGTTCAATATATTCCTGAGGATTTTTAGCAAGTGCAGCATCATAAGCTACGGAAACATCTTCTTTTAGTGTCCTATCATAGCCTATTTGAAATAATTCTCCTGTCACTGAATCTACTGAAAAATAATAGCTTTGTTTTCCGTCAATCCATACTTCTGCAGACCAGCCGGTTCGTGAAAAAGTTTCCGTTGGCAGATCATATCCCATTTTGATTTCCTGCCCCTCTAAATTAACACCGAATATCTTCCATAAAGCCTGAGCACCGATTTCTGCCGCAGCTTCTTTCGTTATATCCTTACTATCAGGCTTATTATTTTTGTAACATTCCAAATCAATTGTCCCTATGGTATAGTTTGCTTTAACGTAACCTTCCGGAACTTTCTTGTCCGTACTTTTTACAGAATCCTTGGTGTATTCCGTGTAACTGGTAGGAACCTTTTCTGTTTTTTTGAATTCTGCTGCTACTGCTGCCTGGGTAAATCCCTCGAACAACAAGGTTCCGGTCACTAAAACAACCGCAGAGGTTAATATGGTCTTCCTTAAGTTTTTCATTTCCAATTTACTTCTTTTCATTGTAATATCTCCTTTATTATTTTTATCTGTGATTACAATAATAAGTATAAAAGAGCCGTTTTATAGAATTATAATGAAGTTATGTTGAAGTTGTAAAAATTATCTTAGCTGTCGTCCCTTTTTCCGGGTAGCTCTCAAAAGTTAACCGTGCCCCGTGACAGACCGCAATCTGGGTGCACAGTGCTAATCCCAGACCTGCTCCGCCGTCCTTTCGGTTTCGTGATTTTTCGGCCCGGTAAAAAGGTTCTGTAATATGATTTAATACCTCTTGTGTCATTCCTTTGCCGTCATCCTGTATGTAAATCATCTTATTTTCTTCTTCCTTACCGGCCCCTACTGTAATATGACCGCCCTGGCTGCAAGCCTTAACAGCATTATCCGCAAGATTAAGAACCAGGCTTTCTAGCAGACAGGCATCTCCTCTTACAGTATCCAGTTCACAGAGAAATTTTGTTTGGATATCTTTTTCTTTAAATTTACTATCCAGAGTATGCCGTATCAATTCAAAAACCCCCGGAACACTTACTGTTTCCCATACGATCTGGTCATTTTTTAAGTTGGCAAGCTCTAATAACTGATATGCCATGGTCTGCAGTCTGCGGCTTTCTGACATAATATACTGTGTTGAAGATAACTGGTCCTCCTCTGTCACGGCAGCCTTCTGCAAATACTCTGCATATCCGTAAATCGCCGTTAAAGGTGTACGCAGCTCATGGGCAAAATTATCAATAAACTGCTGTTTTTTTTCCGCAGCGGTAATCAGTTCCGTCATCTGTTTTTGTATCTCTTCCGCCATATGATTAAAACTCCTGACCATATCAGAAAGTTCATCCTGTCCCAATACCGGAAGTCTGGTTTCATAAGCTCCTGCCGCAATTTCTCCTGATATGTGGGATATTTGTGCAAGTGGTCTGAAGATCCGGTTCAGTAATGCATGAAGACCTAATGCTAACAGTGCAGAGAGTAAAAATCCTATAACATACAGCATGTTTTTCATCTTTTCCCAGCTGTTTATGGCTTCCGTCATATCATACAGGTAAACAAAAATATAAGAGTTATACGGAGCGGGCATTTTCCCTGAGACAATTATATAGTTATTTTTTCCGGTTTTCTGCAGGGATATCAGCCGGTTTTCATCCTCCGGCAGTTTTAAAAACCGTTCTGGTACTGTGATATTCCCCAAGTCAGAATAAACAAGTTCGTTATTCTTATACAGGGCTATTAAAGCCTTATTGTTTCCGGTAAGGTAACGGTAAGGTGTAAGCAGGGAATT
This sequence comes from Anaerocolumna sp. MB42-C2, assembly GCF_030913705.1. Classification (GTDB taxonomy): domain Bacteria; phylum Bacillota; class Clostridia; order Lachnospirales; family Lachnospiraceae; genus Anaerocolumna. The sequence continues at coordinate 5,597,253 of NZ_CP133190.1, read as the reverse complement.
CACGGTACTTTCAATACTCACTCCACGACTTTCTACCGCGTTAAAATCTTTTAGAATTGCGGATGTTATAAAATAATGTTCCCCTAAACTTCCCTCTTTCGATCGGTTAACTGTATCCTGAAAGGATGTAATTGAAATAATAAAAATTCCAAGGTTAAACGTAAACAGGAACAATATGAGGGTTGTTAAAAAAGTCCTGTATTTCATAATCCTACCTCTAACCGGTAACCAAGCTTATAAACCGTCTTTATGACATTCTCCCAGCCCAGTTTTTTCCTGAGTTTTTGAATATGCACATCTATAGTGCGGGTATCTCCCTCATAATCATATCCCCATACCAGTTCGAGAAGCCGTTCTCTGGATAAGGCAATATTTCGGTTATTGACTAGTACTTCCAGTAATTCATATTCTTTTGGGGTACATTCCACAAGCTTCTCCAAATAAAACACCTGACGACTGTTAAAATCAATTTTAACGGAACCGTTTATAAAACAACTGCGGGTTTTCTGCGTCCTCCTCAGTACTGCTTCCACACGTGCCAGAAGTTCCAGCATTTCAAAGGGCTTTGTCAGATAATCATCCGCTCCCAGAGAAAAGCCTTTGATACGGTCTCCTAAACTGCTTCGTGCGGTCAGAAAAATCGTAGGTGTTTTGTCTACCTCTTTAAACACTTCAAATCCATCTATTTCCGGCAGCATAATATCTAATATTATTAAATCAAAATTATGTTCCTGCATCTGATTAATGGCATTTTTCCCATCAAATGCAGAAGTACAGCGGTGACCTACCAGCTGTAAATTTCGTTTTACAAGTTCATTAATTGATATTTCATCCTCAACAATCAGGATTTCTGCCATAGTAATCCACCTCCTTAAAAGTTATTATAATAACAACTTATTATAGAGTTGTAAAATTATATGGCAAAATCAAGGCAGTTTTACTGTCAAGTTAACTCATTTACAACATTATATTAATATATGTAATCCTGGTACTGCAAAATAAGAAATATTAGTTACTCGTACTCCCCCTCCCCTGGGCTTATTGGAAACATTTCACGTATAGTCAATGATTTCGCAGTATTATATAATAACCTTGCAGGGCTAAATTAGTCCGCATGCGTTAAGCGTCTATACAGGGTGAACCCGTATACACAAATTGCATTCGCATAAATTTTGCGCCATAGTAAAGGCAGATGGGAGAGACATATGAAAAAAGTGGGGGTAATATTACTTATTTTTTCGCTTATCCTTAGTATTTTTCCAAAGACAGCATTCGCTGCAGAAAATACTAATTTTGATCAGGAACTGATACAATACTTAAATGAAGTCAGTGTAGAAAGAGGTTTTGAGGTTTCGAAAGAAAACATTGAAGCCATCCTTTCCACCTATGATGAAAGACTTAAAGATTTTGATTCGGCTGCCGATTTAAAGAGTTTTCTGGGAGAAGTTATAAAGGCAGATTTTAGTAACTTATCAGGTATTTATGAAAACAATGATTTAGACCAGGAGAAACTTGAACAATTACTGAAGGATAATGGTGAAACCTTAGAGGATTATATTTATCTCAATGATCTTGTATTCGCAGTTTATTTCTATCAGGAAAACGGTGAATTTGTAAGAGATCCGGATTTTGACCAGAAGTTCGCAGCGTATTTAACCAAGATCAGCAGCGAAAGAGGTTTTGAAGTAACAAAAGAAACTGTTGAAGCCGCACTGGCAGACTATGATATGCGCCTGGACAATTTTGAAACCGTAGAACAGGTAAGTGATTTCTTAGGAGAGGTTATTCAAGCCGATCTCAGTAATCTGGACTATATTTATGAGACCTATGATCTGGATAAAGAAGCTCTTCTTAAGTTGTTAGAAAATAATGGGAAAGAAATTAATAATTTCATATTTCTGGATGACTTAGAAGAAATTGTCTGGACTTCTAATGGGGGTGAACTCCCCGGGTTTGATGATGTTCTCGGCGGGATTACTTCTATCATGGGAAAAATAGGTTTGACCGAGGACGAATTACAAAAACTAATGAATTATTTTCTTTCCATGGAAGATTATTTCTCGGATCCTGCATTAGAAAAACAGTTGGATGCCATCGGAAACCGTTTATTGCCTTTTTATGATTTAGCAGATACCAAACATCTTACTGACGGACAAATTTCTGAATTAGCATCCATTTATGAAGATTTACTGTCCTTTTTTAAGCTGAACGCTGTCTTAACCTTTAAATCCAATGGTAAAGAGACACCCATATCTTTTGAAAAATTATTTCAAATGTTAAATAACAATGAGTTGAAAGATTTTAACTTAATCGTGGAGCTGTTTGGTTCCGACTCACAGCTGCTTGCTGATTTTAATATTCCAAGTAATATCTTTGGAGAATTAGTTGATGTAGTAGAAGACTCTACCGAAGGGGTAATTAATGCAGTAGATAAACCTGCCGTTACCAAACCGGCAAAATCTAAACCGGAAGTTAAAACCATAAAAGGCGGCAAATTGCCCAAAACCTCTTCTGATTACCTGCCTAATGCTTTAATCGGTCTTTTCTTTGTATTAACGGGCGTTATACTATACCGAAAATTAAGGAATGAGGAAAATGAAATTATTAAAGAAAGTCCCAAAATGGAATAAATTTGTTTATTTTCGAATCTTTTCATTTGTTCTTATTATAACTGCGATAAGTTTTACGGCAGATAATCTTTTTAAGTTTTCAAAAGGTTTTTTTGCTGCGGTTTCTGATGAAAATACCTCAGCGACAAATAGTATAAATATAGAAACCAACGATAAAACTACTGACTTAGATATATCCAAGGCTGCTGATAATAATAACACAGATACTGATTCAGCTGACGTTGTTTTATATCCTGTCCGCCCAAAAAAAGGTGAGGAAATCGGAGAATTATATATTAAAAAAATAAATGCTACTCTTCCCATATATGAGGGCACGAATGAGGATGAGCTTGAAAAGGGTGTAGGGCATTATGAAGGAAGTGTTCTACCCGGTGAAAATGATAATGCGGTATTAGCCGGTCATCGCGATACCGTGTTTCGAAAGCTTGGGAAAGTAGGCAAAGGTGATTTACTTATAGTTCGCACCTCTGCAGGAGAATTTAAATACAAAGTGAAAAAAGTACGAATCGTTGATAAGGAAGACCGCACCGTTATTGTTCCGAAGCCGAGTACAACGCTGACAGTCAGCACCTGTTATCCCTTTGACTATATAGGCTCCGCACCAAAACGTTACATTCTGGTGGCCTATCTTGCTGATAAAACATTGAATTAAACTGGGGCTGTCGCACTAAAATGTGTGCGGCACCCTTTTTTATTAGAGGTATTTATCACCTTTTAGGCTATCAAAATAGCATCTGATTATTAGAGTTATTTAGGGAAAGTGGAAGATGCTTCTTTACGCTTGTTCAATCGCTAAAGCAACAGCCTCATAAAATACCAGATTGATAACATTATTCCAAGATTTATTGTGATAAGTTAATAAAATCATTCATAAGAGTGTGAATATCCATTATTGTTCCTGTTAAAAGGATACGTACTATTTTTTTCTTTCCGTTATAAGAGTAAGAAAACGTTACCTTACCATATTGATTAGAGTTCACCAATTCTATCATTCTGTTACAGATATTTTCAGCTTTATCATTATCAACATTTGAATAATCATAGATCGAACAAACTGAATTTTCATTTTTAACCTCATTGGACAAATAATTAAAAACAATTCCGTATTTTTTGCTCTGAACACTCTGATTAACAAAGTCTACTTTAAAAAATTTATCTATATCATCAGCAGTAAATCTCCATACGCCGTCTATCTTCTTGCCAGATAAGAAATCTTTAGTAATATAATTTCGAATTGTTCTTGTAGAAAGCATTGTCATAACGGACAAATCATCAATGGTGAAAAACTCTTTCATAATATAGCCCCTTTCTTCTATTTTCATATGTTTGTAAACTATATGTTCATTATAAATAGAAACAAGGGGCATTTCAATTTGAAAAAACTCAATTTTTTCATATCAACTCGAATTATATACATCGTTAAATCAATCCAATCAACTCATTCAATCTGCCGTCACGTAAAAATACCGGTATAACGTCCAGTTCAGCTGTAACAGTGACAGTCTGCCCGCCTTCATAATCCTTACCGTCGTGGACATTAGTCCATATGGCACCTTTTGGCAAATATACATTTCTTTCAAACATATCTTCATACATAACAGGAGCTACCAGAATATCACTGCCATACATATACTCATCTTTTAATTCCCAGCAGATTTCCTCTTTCGGGAATTCATAAAACATGGTTCTCATAACAGGTTTTCCCATAGAATGGGCTTCTTCCATAAGTTCTCGAGTATACGGCCTCATGGCTTCCCTAAATCTGATATACTTTACCATAATATTATAATTTTCTTCTCCAAAACTCCAAACTTCATTATCACTGCCAGAACTTATAGCTTCGCTTCCGTCTTTTCTATACACTTTTTCACCCGGTCCCCTATCACCATGCAGACGCATTACCGGACAGAAAGTGCCCCATTCAAACCAGCGGATTAAAAGTTTCTGAAAATCTTCGTTCTCAGTGAAACCACCGCTAAAGCCGCCAATATCCGTTGTCCACCAGGGAATACCTGCAATACCCATATTAAGCCCTGCACACAGCTGCTTTCTGAACGTCTCATAATCACAGTGAATATCACCCGACCAGACCAGTGCTCCGTATCTCTGGCTGCCTGCCCAGGCACAGCGTACCAGATTTATGATATTATCCTGACCGGATTCTCTCAAACCATCATAAAAAGTTCTGGAATAAAGCTGGGGATAAATATTGCCTACCTGTATATTTGTTCCCAGGAAATAGCGGTAATTATCAAAATCATAAACCGTATACTCCGGTTCGGCTTCATCCAGCCAAAATACTTTTATTCCTTTACTATAGTAGTTTTTCCTGCATTTATCCCATACATAATTCCTTGCTTTTGGATTAGTGGCATCAAAGAAAACACTCTCCCCGCCAAAACACATACAGATTTCAACTCCTCTTTCCGTTTTAACCAAAAGTCCTTTCTGCTGCATTTCGGCGAAATTCTCACTCTTCAAATCAATTTGCGGCCACACGGATACCATTAGCTCAATCCCCATTTCTTTTAATTCTTTCACCATAACCTCCGGATCCGGAAAAAATTCATCATCGAAACGGAAATCACCCATTTTAGGCCAGTGGAAGAAATCACATACAATAAGATTAATGGGGATATTTCTCTTCTTATATTCCCTAGCTACATTTAGCAGCTGTTCCTGATTCCAATACCTAAGTTTACACTGCCAGAATCCCATACCGTATTCCGGCATCATAGGCACCTTACCGGTAACATCAGCATATGCCCTTTCAATCTCATCCGGCGTATCTCCAGCAGTAATCCAATAATCCATCTGCTTAGTGCTTTCTGCGTACCATTCGGTATTATTCTTACCAAAGCTTACCCGTCCCACTGCCGGATTATGCCATAAAAAACCATAACCAAGGCTTGATAATACAAAAGGAACGCTGGCCTGAGAATTACGATGTGCCAGCTCCAGATTGCAGTTCTTTATATTTAAAATATCCTGCTGATATTGTCCCATACCATATAACTTTTCCTCACTAGCGGAAGCAAAAGTTACTGTCAGACTATAATCTCCACCAAGATTTGGCTTGAACGTGCGGTTCTTCTTATTTAAAGCTCCGCCATCCCCGGCTTCTTTTAACAGAAGCTCTCCCTTCTGGTTATAGAAACTGATAGTACATTTTTTATTCCAGCCGGATACTTCTAAAACTGCTTTGATTTTTCCGTTAACAATCTCTCCCCTGTATTCCTCCGTCTGAATGTGCGGTACATGTTCCGGCTGTGGTAACAATGCATAATCCGTATCTATAAGTTGTCCTAAAACTGTGGATCTTACGCGGAAACTGTCTGCACCCCATGGTTCAATACGTAGAGTTTCACCATTAAATTGATACTCCAAACTATTGTTTTCTCTATGGATAAATTCCATTTTCTTTCCTCCTATAAGTTTAAACTTATAGTTATTATACTTATTTTTATGGCAGATTTCCGTATATATTTTGACCGATTCTATTATTATCTTAATAAATTGCATAACCAAAAAACTTAAACACCTAACCTGATTATTTCTTATCACCTATTTTTATGGTAAAACTCCATATCAGTACCGATTATCCACTTCCAAATCCCATACAGACTTTAATATTTCTTTCGCTGCTCCAGAATTTAAACCTTTATCTGGACGCGCTCATCCTTTTACAGCACCAATCATAACACCTTTCTCAAAATACTTTTGAATAAATGGATAGATGCATAAGATTGGAACTGTAGATACAATAATTACGCCATATTTAATCTGATCCGCAAATTGCTGCGCATAACTTCCGGCTCCGGCTCCGGCACCCGAACCGGCACCTCCCGCAAATGCCTGATTTACAAGCAAGATGTTCCTTAATACTACCTGCAGCGGTTGCAGCCCATCCTTGTTCAGATAAAGTAAAGCATTAAAAAAATCATTCCAATGCCCTACCATATAATATAGAAAAATAACAGATATGACTGCCTTGGAAAGTGGTATGACCACCGTGCCAAAATATTTAAAATGTGAACAGCCGTCTAAAATGGCTGCCTCATATAAATCGTCCGGCAAAGAACTTTCCATAAATGTTCTTGTAATAATTAGATTATAGACACTCATGGCAGTAGGTAAGATCATCGCCCAGGGAGTATTAATAATTTTCAGATCATTTATTAACATATAGGTCGGAACCATACCACCGCCAAAATACATGGTAAATACAAATAATGCCATGATAATTTTTCGTTCCCTGAAGTTCTTTCTGGACAGGGCATATGCCGCAGGTAATGTTACTGCAAGATTAACCAGAGTTCCACCAATTGTGTACAAAATAGTATTCAGATATCCGTGCCATATACGTGAATCTTTAAATATCTGTTCATAGCCATAAGTACTGAATCCTTTCGGCAAAAAAAGAACTAACCCCTGATTTACATAATTAGAGTTGCTTACGGATGCAATAATAATAAAATATAAAGGATAAACCACTGAAACGAAGGCCAATACACTTACTGTACTAACAAGTATTCTAAAAAAGATATCTGAGCTGCTTCTCTGTCTTAAATTTTTCTTCTTTACAACAACTTTGGACATATTCTTCACCTCCTATACAAGACTAATGTCAGCTTTTTTCTTTGCTATGTAATTAACAACCACTAAACAGGTAAAATTAACTGCTGTATTAAATAAACCAACTGCTGCGCCAAAACTAAACTGACTTGATTTTAACCCTATATTAAATACATACGTTGAGATTACCTCTGAAACGCTTTTATTCAAGGAATTCTGCATTAAAAATGTTTTCTCAAAACCAACACTTAAAATACCTCCCATATTCATAATTAATAGTATGATAATAGTAGGCATAATAGTGGGCAGTTCAATATATCTGACTAATTTCCAGCTGTTTGCACCATCAATTTTAGCTGCATCATATAATTGTGTATCAACAGAAGACAATGCTGCTATAAATATAATACTATTCCAGCCACACGATTGCCAAATACCGGATATCACATAAAGCGGAACAAATTTATTAGCATTTCCCAAGAGGTTAGCATCCGCAGATATAATATGTAATTCTTTCAAAAGATTGCTGATAAGACCTGTAGTCGGTGCACATAAAATATTAAGAATCGCAACCAATACAACTGTTGATATAAAATATGGCAAATAAACCGTTGTCTGGAGAATACGTTTTCTTCTGTTATTTTTAATTTGATTTATTATTAAAGCTAATAAAATCGGTGCAGGGAAACCAAAAACAATAGAAGTTACTGCAATTACAAAAGTATTTCGGATTGTAGGCCAAAACATAGGGCTTGTAAAATATTGATTAAAATATTTAAGTCCGGCCCAATTACCTCCCGTAAATCCCTTGGTAAAATCATAATCCCTGAAAGCAAGCTGGATACCATACATTGGGCCATAGCAGAATATAACTATAAAAATAATAGCAGGTAATACCATTAGCCATAGTTGGTAATCTCTCTTAAATTTCATTCTAAATCCACTTTTGGCGGGCATATATAAATTATTAACAGCACTTTTTTCTTTTTTCATAAGCTCTCCTTTTTAAAAAGAACGGAATGAGACTCTCTGTCTGCACTCCGTCCTAAATAACCATCTCTTTATTATTTTAGAGTAGCTACATAATTCTCATATGCTTTCTGTCTGATTTCAGTGTTTTGTGACTGTCCTGCTTTATTAACCTGATCAACATAGGCGGCCCATGCCGAATTGATATCCGATCCATCCGTGATCCAGGATGCAATCGTTTGCTGTACGATATTATTAACGTTAGCCTGATTTATGGCTAAGGTACTAATATCATCAACACTATATTTCATAAATGCACTGTGATATGCATTTTTCTTTTCATCAAGCTTACTAAACGCAGTATAATTTGATTTTTCATTAACAGCTGCTTCCATATCCGAACTTAAGGTAAGACTGTTTTTTATATCTTCTCTGATATAATAAGGTCCGAAATCCGCTATACTGTTAGTCCATTTCCAGGAACCCGGATCAAGAGAGGTATCTGCCGGTGCCAGAACGGTATATGTACCATCATCATTATCGGAAATACCTTTATCCACCTCATTCATACCACCAAACATAACCTGCATACTAACCAATTTATCATAAAAGCCATCAATAAATTTCATAGCGGCTTCTTTATTCTTGCAGGCGGAACTCATAGCAATTGCATTCCTGCTGTAATTTTCAGCATAAGTATCATTATTCCATCTGACATCCACAGTAGAGTCAGCAGTTACTTTTAATGGAGGTACCACTGCATACTGATCTTTTAATTTAACACCAACCCGGTCTCCGGTTTCCCATCCAAATGTAAAACCAACTTTTGCAACGTCTCCGTCACCTCGGGCCACCGATTGGTATTTTGAATAATCCTGAGTAAATACTTCCGGGTTAATCAGTCCCTCCTGCCATAACTTCTGTATAAATATAGTAAGTTCCTTATAACGATCATCTGTATAATAATTCTTTACCACACCGTCTTCAACAAAATAACCGCAGTCGGCATCGTCTGTAAGCTGAACTCCATAACTTCCTAACAAAACTCTCGGTGAAAAAGCACCTCCGTTTTCGTATCCCTGAAAATCCATAGGAATTTCGTCCGTTGTGTCACCATTTCCATTTGCATCCTGCTCTTTAAAAGCTAACAGTACTTTTTCCAATTCGTCAAAGGTCGCAGGTATTTCTAACCCTAAATTATCCAACCACTTTTTATTAATAAACATTGTGCATGTTGTACTTGGCCAAACACATTTATATCTGGGCGTTGCATAAATTTCTCCATCCATCTCAGAAGCCAGTTGTTTTATCTCCGGTTTGTCAGTAAACATTTCCTGAAGATTAGGTGCGTAAGATTCAATAAGGGGTGACAAATTTTCAAACAAACCCTTATACTGAACATAATCTGAGTCACCCGTAGCATTAAATAACAGATCGGGGATATTACCGCTTGCAAACATTGCGCTTTTTTTAGTATCCCAGTCTGCGGATATTTGCTGCCACTCAACTTCAACCCCACATTTTTCTTCCAAATCTTTAAGCCACTTCATCTCCTTCAAATCCTTGGTCAATGAATGTTTACTAATGAGCGCTGTTAATTTTACTTTCGATCCTCCGCCTGCCGAACTACTGTCAGCTGAAGTTCCGCCTGTTGAATTACTGTCCGTATTTTTGCTTTTGCTGCATCCCGTAAATAACATACTGACCATTAAGACTGTCAAAATTACACTATAAAATCTTTTCTTTATCATAATTCCTCTCCTTTTCATCCCTATATAATAGATAACTGCAAAACTCGCATTTTGATTTACATGCCAAACAATAAATACGATTTCACACCGATTGTGCCCTCTATGGGCATTGAAACCAGAAACATGTATCAATTGTGACGCATATTAAAAAATATACTGTTTCACAGTTACCTTTCCTATATAGCGAGCTTATTATTTTTTTTGCACAATTCCAATAAAAATACTTAATATTTATTATGGATTTATACAAATTATACAAAGGTGAAAGAATCATTTCCCTATATATTTTAACTGATTTTATTAAAATCTTGACTCTTTTTTCTATATTTTGTTGGTGTCTCCTTAAAAACCTGTTTAAATTTTATAGTAAAATAATTAGAATTAGTAAAACCCGTTTTCATAGCTATTAATTCCATAGAGTAATCGGTATTACGTACTAATATCTCTGCCTTCTGTATTCTTGTATTTAAAAGATAATCACCGAATGTCATTTTAAAATTTATCTTAAAAAATCTGCAAAGATACCCCTCACTCATTGATACCTCTTTTGCCAAATCTTTCAACAAAATCTTATTATCATAATTTTTATCAATATATTTCAGAATTTTTTTCATGGTACAGTCTTTCATGGTATCTATCGGTTTACTTATTCTGCACTGGGATATTGACGGATATAAATAATAGAACGCATTGAAAATCAGGGATTTTATTTTAATTTCATATCCCTCCCGCTTCTTTTCAAAAATGTCATATATATTGTTAAGCTCTGCAAACAGTTCCGGCCCATAAGTATCTTCTTTTTTAATTAAATAAAATGCTGAATTATCTTCTTCAAATAGCGGAGCGATATATTTTTGCTGTACGATATCATTTAGTATACCTGCCACAAATTCATAGTCAATTAAAACTGCTCTGAAAATAAGTGCCTGCTGGTAACAGTCATACGATCCGTGCAAAACGTTGGGTTTTATGACTACTATGTCACCAGCGCTTATATGGATATTTTCACCATTTAATCTCATTTTTGCATTTCCGGATACTATATAAAAGAATTCCATCTCATTATGCCAATGGTAATATAAAGGTACGCTAAAATTCTGTTGCAGTATCGTCTCATAAGCACTAACGTGAAAAAGTGTATCACCGTGCTGCAGTATTTCTTTTAGATCATTTTTCTTCATCTCAATATCTCCTGTTATACCAAAACGCTGACTCTGCGTTTTGTGTGTTTCGCAAAGTATGTTATTGTTCACGAAACTGCTGCCTTTATACAGGGAAGTGAACAGTAAACTAATAAATGTTATCCTACTTTGTAATTATACATGAAAATTGTATTATTTTCTTTTACAATAGTAACATAAATTTCTACTATTCTGCTGAATAGATGCTTTCAGAGCATTCCTAAAATAAAAAAAGCACAGATAAATCCATGAGGAAGGATAAATCTACGCTTTTAATAAGATAAACCTATTTATTTTAACATTGTTTCAGTAATTTTATTTCAGTAATATATAAAATTTGAGTAATTCATTAGTTGATAACATAATTGAAATAGTAAATATCTAAATAGTCTCTGGAATTTTAACCGTTACTTTATATATTACACCGGATTTTAGATTCCTTACAATCCCGTCTTGCACAAGCTTATCGTCGACGTAAACTTCTGTTGTTTTAATTCCGGATTCTCTTTTCATTTCAATCTGAAGTTCTGCTCCCCTGAAATTACGATTAACGCTTGCTTCCTGCCAGTGAGATGGAAGTTTTGGATTAATACTTAATCCGTCTTTGGTACCCTTTAACCCAAATAAGCCGTCCGTAAAGCAGCGGTAATACCAGGATATAGTTCCGGTATTAAATAAATGGCTGGAACGTCCTGCTGTACGAGGAAATTGTCTGTAGGCACCCCTATAATAATTTGGTATAAATACAGGTAACTGCCCTCTTCTGATGATATCATTAAGATCCGGTCCGGGAAGCATTTTACGAAGCAGGCGGTAAGCATTATCATTTTCCCCTGCATTATATAAGGCATAGATATAAAATGCGGAGGCATGATTATAAACCGCACCGTTTTCTGCTGTCCCCGGGTGCTTCTGGGTTACACGTCCGACATCTTCACGCATGGCAGTATAAGAAGGTGCCAGTTTTTCAACGCCATATGGAGTTTCAAGCTGTTCTTCTACGGACTTTAATATTTTCTCTTTCTTACTTTCATCTGCTGCCCCGCATAATAAAGACCATCCCTGGGGATTAATGAATATCCTGCCTTCTTTATCTTTACTGATACCAAAAACCACATTGTCATCCGTTATACCGCGGGCATACCATTCCCCATCCCATAGGTACTTATTAATTACTTCGTTGGATTTCTCAGCTTCCAGACGGAACTCTTTACCTGTCTTTATTCTACCGCTTTGATCACAGATATCAGCCCAGATGATAAAAGCATAGGATGAAGCCATTGTAAGCCATCCGGATACGCCTTTTCCTTTATATCCAACCATATTCATAGGGTCACACCAGTCACCCTGTTTAATAAAATTAAGACCCCGTTCATCTCTGTCACTGATTAACCAGCGCATCGCCCTGTCAATATGCTCATTTACAGTCACCTTTTCCTTATTATCTGCAAAGGGTACTAATTCATCTAATATGGTATAATCGCCTGTTTCCTCCAGATAAGCACCGATACAAATCGGAAGCCAGACGCAATGATCCGTATGTGGTACCTGATTTATATATTTTAACTCCGCATCTTCATGTAACAGGATACCATCCGGCATAGCACCACTTTCATTCTGCTGGCTTAAGGCATGAAGAAAGGCAGCTCTTGCAATCTTCGGTTTAATATAACTCATACCCATGTTATCCTGCAGATAATTTCTGGTCTGCGGATCTGTCGTAAGACGGTTGGTAATACCGTGGTAGTACATTTGCCTTGGCAGCCAGTGATTTACGAAGTTATCAAGATCCTTATCCGGTGTCTTTATATCAATACATCCTTTTCCTTCCGCTATGTAATCCGTGTATTCTTTTTCTGCCAGACAGAAACCATCCATGCCGTTTTGATCCTTATCTAAGAAATATTTATGACGAACGGAATCAATCTCTTTCTCATCCTTGGCTGGTCCGAAAAGGAAACGGTACTCCTTTTCCGCACCCGGTTTCATATCTAACTTATACTGATAGACACAGACCGGCATCTCATATCTGGAATCCCCTTTTGCTAATTCTTCTTTAAACACCGCAGACGGTTTTGTAATACCGCCCTCTCCTTCAAAAGCTTCTTCACTAACTTCCCAGGAGTAAGGTTTTTCTTCTGCTAATAAATAGGTCTTATCACTGAAATTCTTAATCGTAGCATAATCCTGATATTTTTGATAAGGTGAAATGGATGAACATACAATACTTTGCAAATCTTCATTATACTCTCCGGATTGGTTCATCCACGACATATATCCTACGGTAAAATAAGGATAAATACTTATTTTTCTGTTTCTGTTTGAACGATTTATTACTTTAATCCGCCACATCTCCATAACATCTGCTTTGGGCAGGCTAAGACTCATTTCAATTACAATGTCTCCACTTTGTACTCTCCATTTAATATCATTTTTGCCTACTAAAAATTTATATTGATCCGGCAGTTTTCGTACAGGTTCATAAGGTGCAGAAAATACTTCTCCGCTTTCCTCATCTTTCACAAAAACAAATCGGCCGGGATGATCGGTATAATAAGGCTGTTCTGGCTGCATAAAGGATTTAGCCTCCAAATTGGGACCATGGGAGTATTTTGCGGGTTCAGGCTGCATAAACTGAGCCACTGCATAACCCCTGCAGTTTACCTGAATCATCATCTTTTCATTCCATAAAAACCCGGTTGCTTTTGGCAGACTTGTGGGACTGGTTAATTCATAATAATTATTGTTTTCTGTTGCTCCTATCATATTATCTCCATTCCTGCGATAAATTTTTACGCGTCTGAAATTATGTGCCGGTAATTCGTAAAACACATACCATATTGTTTCGAAAGCGCTTTCTATTGATCTTTGACGCTCTTTTTATTCAGACATTTACTTATTATATAAGTTAAAATTTTTATCATTATAACAAATCTAAATCTATTTGTATACAGTTTGAAAGAATCAATCTAAAAATTGTTAAATTTAAACAAAAAAATCAGTAAAGAAAACCTTAGCTCTCTACAAACTGCAAACCCATATCAAAAGCTTTTTGACAATCTTTTGGGAATACTTCTTCTCTTCTTTTTTTCTTTGCTTTTGTATCAAAAGCGGAGGTTTCGTATTTGGAATAATCATCAAACTGGTAAGTATCCGTAACAAACAGGGTTTCCACCTTACCATAACTTCTCTTTAAGGGATTTTCAATGGCATTTAAAAACATCTGTTTATAACCTACGTTATCCAAGTATTCTTCCGGAACATTCATAGTATAAATAAGACCTACCGGCATTTTCATACTAGATAGATGAGAATAATTTTTATCATAAACTAAATATTGAAAAAGCAGCCGTTCCAGAAATGACCTCATTTCTCCGGTGACCATTCCAAAGTAGATTGGTGACCCAAGAATCAGGGCATCAGCCTCTTCAATCTTTTCAAATATGGGTTTTAAATCATCATTAACCGCACATTTTCCATAACTTTTACTGCCTAACCTCTTACAGGCAAAACAGCTGATACACCCTTTAAAGTTACAGTCGTACAGATGAATCAGCTCTGTTTCGGCTCCTGCTGATGCTGCACCTTCTAATGCTTTGTTTAATAAAATCGAAGTATTCCAGTTTTTTCTCGGACCTCCGTTGATTGCAATCACTTTCATATGATACCTCCATCTTTATTAAGATCAGAATCTGACCAATAAGCCACTCTTTTACTTTATAATACCTGAGAGCATTATAACATCAAATAAGTCTTTTTACTTCAAATTTATTTAACATTATTAAGTTTTCAAGTAACCAATTATTACTGTCCACAGGCAATTACTTATGGAATGATTGACAGAAAATCAAATCAGCATTATAATATCGATATTCAGATACCGATATGCTTAACTGAGTATTCATGAAAGAAAATATTGTTAAGAAAGGATGCCACCTGAAGATATTATATCTATTATATATATGGCAGTGGGACTTATAAATATGAACGATTTTAGTGATACCCCAATTTCAATTTCAACCCAGGCTTTGGAACGTATGCCTTATTATCTCCAGCATTTAAAACAACTTCAAAAAGAAGGAGTTACTATTATCGCTTCACCTGCAATTGCAGCTGACCTTTCCCTGAACGAAGTCCAGGTAAGAAAAGATTTAGCTGCTGTCAGCACTTTAAAAGGTAAACCGAAATCAGGATTTATCATACCCGATTTGATTTATAATATGGAAGATATCTTGGGGTATCATAATGTGAAAGATGCTGTTTTAGTAGGTGCCGGTTATCTAGGCAGCGCACTTCTTTCTTACAAAGGTTTTGACAGCTGCGGAATGCATATCGTCGCGGCTTTTGATATAAACGATACAATAATAGGTACCGAGATATGCGGTAAAAAGGTCTTACCGGTTAATAAATTAAGCGGAATATGCAGACGTATGAATATCCATATCGGTATCATTGCAGTACCGGAAGATCAGGCTCAGACCGTATGTGATCAACTTGTTGCAGGCGGTATTATGGCCATCTGGAATTTTGCCCCGATTCATCTAAATACACCGGAAACCATAATGGTAAAGAGTGAAAATATGGCTGCTTCCCTGGCTATATTATCAAAACATCTGCAGGAAAAAATAAAACAATCATAAATAATAATACGGAGGTACACAGGATTTGAATACATTATATTTTAAGTATGCTGTTGAGGTTGAGCGCTTAGGATCCATTACCCAGGCGGCAGACAATCTTTATATGGCACAGCCCAACTTAAGCAAAGCAATCAAAGAGCTGGAGGACAGTCTTGGTATCTCCATCTTTAAGAGGACCTCAAAAGGGGTTTTACCCACTGTGAAAGGTGCGGAATTTTTAAAGTATGCTAAAAATATATTAGCACAGATGGATAAAATAGAAGCATTAAATATCTCGGATGAATCCGGAAAGCAAAACATCAATATATCCATTCCCCATGGCAGCTATATTGCGAAAGGTTTAACCAGCTTCGTTGCCGAGTTAGACCAGGAGAAAGAAATAGCAATTAATATCAAAGAAACAAATTCCATGGAGGCAATTAGTAATATAATCTACGATAAATTCGATCTTGGGATTATCAGGTATCAGTGTATCTATGAAAATTACTTTCTGAATTATCTTGCAGAAAAAGACTTTTGTTATGACCTCATATGGGAATATGAATATCTTGCTGTAATGTCAAAGAACCACCCTTTGGCTTCCTCAAAAGACGTTCAGTATGGGGAACTTAGCAAATTTATGGAAATCACTCATGGTGATATTTCTGTTCCCTATATTACCGGCAGTGATACTAAAAAAATCAAAGATCCCAGTCCGTTAAAAAAGAGAATCTATGTCTATGAACGCTGCAGTCAGTTTGATCTGCTCTCCCATATACCTACTACATTTATGTGGGTATCACCGATTCCGCAAGATTTACTGGATCGTTATAATCTGATTCAAAGAAAATGTTTCGTACCAAATCATCAATGCAAAGATGTTCTTATCTATCCAAAAGGCTATAAATTTACTCCTCTTGATAAAAAATTAATTGACAAACTTTATGAAGCTAAAAATGAAGTGGCTTTCCGTGAGTATAATTAATATATAAATATTTGCATATCTATAAGCGTTAATAGTACCATTCATTTAATCTAAATTTTAGACTCTATATAAACGTGAAGCTGAATTAAGTTCAATGAGCAACTGTATGAAGCCATTGTTAATTAAGGTCCTGTAGTTTAAGGACCTTAATTAACATTATGTACTACATTCAAGCGGGGGCGTACCAGGAAAGACCTATATTGTGTATCACGCAATCAAGAAAATGAAATCGTTTCCTCCTATTACTTAATTATGTCTATTCTCTTACCAATTAATTATTCTTTATAAATCCATTTTCAATTATTGCATATATTTATAAAGTAATAACGGTTTTGTTTTAATATATATCAATTTCATCAGAATTACTATAACATTCCCTTTATTTCCCTATATCGAATATAAACTCTGATAATTAATATTCTATTAGCATCTGTACTGCAAATAGATTTGAGCATTTGAAAAAGTCAATAACAATATATCGATATCATAACATCGATATATTGATTTTTATATATCCCGGACGAATTCTGTGATAACACAGCTATTTTCCCGAGTTTATAACACATTAAAACAATATTATTATTTATATATTTTAATTAATTATCTTTTATATCTCCTATAGCATATCGATAACAGCATATCGATATGCTATCTTTATATTACAAGTTAAAATTATAGTTTGTTAAAATAATAACGATAAAATATGTTCAATAAGAAGTATCACCCACGTGTAGCCAAAAATGCTATTCTTCAGGATTTATGCCAATAAAGCATAGGCGTTATTGAGTAATAGAAAACTGCTCTGCAGTTTCCTATCGAAATATAAGAACTCCGCCGGTGGGGCGAATTTCTTATATTTCCTGATTTTCATGCAACATATACGGCCGATACTCGGCCATGTTGCGTTTGTGTGAAATAAAAAACTGCTCTGCAGTTTTCTATCGAAATATAAGAATTCCGCCGGTGGGGCGAATTTCTTATATTTCCCTGATTTTCATGCAACATATACGGCCGATACTCGGCCATGTTGCGTTTGTGTGGAAGAAAATATATTTAAAGGAAGGAATGCCACATTAAGATTCTTTCACACTTTTTATTTTAACAATAGAAATATATGTCTTTTCCGCATTCTATTGTATGTGGCAGCAACACTTCTGTGAGCAGATGTGTTATGCAAGGGGTATTAAAATGAATCAAATAATAAAAAAACAAATATTAAATCCCACTGTTACATTGATGGAGATTGACGCACCCATGATAGCCAAAAAAGCAGAACCGGGGCAGTTTATCATACTTCGTGTGGATGAAAACGGTGAGAGAATTCCATTAACGATTGCTGATTATAACCGTGAAAAAGGTACCGTAACTATTATTTTTCAAATCGTAGGTGCATCAACAGAGGCCTTAAATCACTTAAATACCGGTGATTATATTCAAGATTTTGCAGGCCCTTTAGGAAAAGCAACGGAAACAGAAGGCTTAAAGAAGGTTGCTGTAGTAGGCGGCGGTGTCGGCTGTGCAATCGCTTATCCGGTAGCGAAAAAACTGCATGAGCAAGGCTGCGAAGTACATTCTATCGTAGGTTTCCGTAATAAAGACTTAGTTATCTTAGAAGAAGAATTTAAAAATGCCAGCAGTAAACTGGTTTTAATGACAGATGACGGCAGTTACGGAGAAAAAGGTCTGGTAACAGATGCCCTGAAAGCTTTAATTGAAGACGGCAACCAATATGATACCGTAATCACAATTGGTCCTCTTATTATGATGAAGTTTGTATGCAATCTGACTAAAACATATGGAGTTAAAACTATTGCCAGTATGAATCCGATTATGATAGACGGAACCGGTATGTGCGGCGGCTGCCGCTTAAGTGTCGGCGGTAAAACGAAATTTGCATGTGTAGACGGTCCGGATTTTGACGGTTTCGAAATAGATTTTGATGAAGCAATTGCCCGTTCATCCATTTACAAACCGTTTGAACGTAACGCACATGAAGCAGTATGTAATCTTTATAAAATGGAGGTGAAATAATATGCCGAATATGTCTCTCATTAAAAATGAAATGCCGGCCCAGGCACCTGAGATAAGAAATAAAAATTTCCTTGAAGTAACCCTAGGTTATACAAAAGAACAGGCAATCGATGAAGCCAAACGCTGCCTCAACTGTAAGAATAAACCCTGTATCAGCGGCTGTCCGGTACAGATTGATATTCCTGCATTTATAAAGGAAGTTGCAGAAGGTAATTTTGAAGCCGCTTATGATGTCATCACACGTTCCAGTTCTCTTCCCGCTGTATGTGGCCGAGTATGTCCTCAGGAATCCCAATGTGAACAGAAATGTGTCCGGGGTATTAAAGGAGAAGCTGTTGCAATCGGAAGACTGGAACGTTTCGTTGCAGATTATCATAATGCTAACAGTACTGTTAAGGCAGTGAAACCCGCATCAAACGGACATAAAGCCGCTGTTATCGGCTCCGGTCCCTCCGGTCTTGCCTGCGCCGGTGACTTAGCAAAAAAAGGCTACGAAGTTACTGTATTTGAAGCATTACATCTTGCAGGCGGTGTTTTAGTATACGGTATTCCTGAATTCCGTCTGCCAAAAGCAATTGTACAGAAAGAAATCAATACCCTAAAAGAACTTGGCGTAAAAATCGCTACCAATGTAATCGTAGGTAAAACCTTAACCATAGAAGAATTAAAAAATGAATACGGCTTTGAAGCAATCTTCATCGGTTCCGGTGCCGGATTACCAAGATTTATGAATATACCGGGTGAAAACCTGAAAGGTGTATATTCTGCCAACGAATTTTTAACCAGAGTAAATCTTATGAAAGCATATAATTCAGATAGTACCACACCAATCCAAAAAGGGAAAAAAGTAACGGTAGTGGGAGGCGGCAATGTTGCCATGGATGCCGCCAGATGTGCAAAACGTCTGGGCGCAGACGTTACTATCGTGTACCGTCGTACAGAAAAGGAACTTCCGGCAAGGCTTGAGGAAATCGAACATGCCAAGGAGGAGGGCATTAACTTCCTGTTTTTAACCAATCCTCTTGAAATTAAAGGAGATGAAAATGGCTGGGTTACCGGAATCCGCTGCCAGGAGATGGTCTTAAGCCAGCCGGATGAATCCGGACGTGCAAAACCAATCCCGCTTGAGGGCAGTGATTTTGATGTGGAAACGGAATGTGTCATCATGTCCATTGGCACCTCTCCAAACCCTCTTATCAAATCAACTACAAAAGGGCTTGAAACCCAGAGATGGGGAGGAATTATTGCTGATGAAACTACCGGTTCAACTTCTCTTCCCGGAGTATATGCCGGAGGTGATGCCGTAACCGGTGCCGCTACGGTTATCCTTGCCATGGGTGCCGGAAAAGCAGCTGCTGCGGCAATGGATTCGTATATTAAAAGCAAAGGGGAATAATCATGATTTATAAATCCATTTCCACGCAGACATTACAACGCCTTCCAATGTATCTGAATTACCTGAAATCTTTGCCTGATAATCAGACCTTAAACATTTCAGCTACTACGATTGCCGAGGCATTAAAGTTTAATGATGTGCAGGTAAGGAAGGATTTAGCAATGATTAGTTCCGGCGGCCGGCCGAAAATAGGATATATTACTAAAAACCTGATCTTTGATATAGAAAAATTCTTAGGTTACGATGATGCAGACAGTGCTGTAATAGCCGGTGCCGGTGGTTTAGGCCGTACTCTTCTCTCCTATGACGGTTTCTCCAAATACGGTCTTGATATTATTGCCGCATTTGATATAAGAGAGGATATAATCGGTACTACCATTAATGGTAAGAAAGTACTCTCTTCTGATAAGCTGAAAGATTTATGCAGCCGTATGAAAGTCCGCATCGGAATTATAGCCGTACCGGCATCCGAAGCACAGGAAATCTGCAATACTATGGTGGAAAGCGGTATCCTTGCTATCTGGAACTTTGCACCGGTTACTCTATATGTACCGGACAGTGTCCTGGTTCAAAATGAAGACATGGCATTTTCACTGGCTAAGTTATCCAAGAATTTATCCAGGAAACTGAGTTTTTTATAAAATCATCAGGTCAGTTATAAAATAGTTAGGTGAAATCAAAGTTTATATATATTTAATACAATAGGTTCATTTTCAGAATGGAGGATTTTATGAACGAAACATTTGACTACAAGGTTATTGATGGAATCATCGATGAACTTGGAAGTAAGCAAAGTGCTATTATTGCTATTTTGCAGAATATTCAGGAGCATTACCGCTATCTGCCTAAAGAAGTATTTCCTTATCTCTCGGAAAAACTTGGAATCAGTCAGGCTAAGATATACAGTGTGGCCACCTTTTATGAGAATTTCTCCCTGCAGCCAAAGGGTAAATATGTCATAAAAGTTTGTGACGGAACTGCCTGTCATGTTAGAAAATCGATTCCGATCCTGGAAAGACTACGTAAGGAATTAGATCTTTCGGATAAAAAAGCTACTACGGACGATTTATTGTTCACGGTGGAAACAGTATCCTGTCTTGGTGCCTGCGGACTTGCTCCGGTACTTACCATTAATGATAAAGTATACCCTGCCATGACTCCGGATAAAGCTACGGAACTTCTGAATGACTTAAAGGAGGAAAAGTGATGCTTAACAATAGAGAAGATTTGGTGAAACTTCGCAGTACCTATGAAACAAGCCTTGCTGCGGAAACGAAAAAAATACTGGTTTGCGCCGGTACCGGATGTATCTCCAGCGGTTCCCTGGAAATATATGACCGTTTAGTAGAGCTTTTAACGGAACAGAATATTCCTTGCTCCGTAGAACTGGAAGAAGAACCTCATGAGGATTCTATCGGAATGAAAAAAAGCGGAT
Organism: Anaerocolumna sp. MB42-C2; assembly: GCF_030913705.1. GTDB lineage: Bacteria > Bacillota > Clostridia > Lachnospirales > Lachnospiraceae > Anaerocolumna. The sequence continues at coordinate 5,575,681 of NZ_CP133190.1, read as the reverse complement.
GCCACGGTTTCTGCGAGATGGGCCCTCTGGTTAGAATTGAGCCGCAGGGTTACCTTTATACGAAAGTTAAACTCTCCGATTGTGAAGAAATTGTAGAGAAAACTATTAAAGAGGGAAAACACATCGAACATCTGGCTTATCAAAAAGGCGGAACAATTCATAAAAAGCAGGATGAAATTCCTTTTTATAAAAAACAGACCCGTCTGGTATTGGAACATTGTGGTCATATTGATGCTACTTCCATTTTTGAATATCTTGGTATCGGCGGTTATTCTGCATTTGAAAAAGCTCTGTTTGACATGAGTGCGGATGATATTATCAATGAAATATCAGAATCCAACTTAAGAGGACGTGGGGGCGGCGGTTTCCCTACCGGCAGAAAATGGGCTCAGGTAAAACGTCAGAATACGGAACAGAAATATATCGTATGTAATGGTGACGAGGGTGATCCCGGTGCATTTATGGACCGAAGCATTATGGAGGGAGATCCTCACAGAATGTTAGAAGGCATGATGATAGCCGGCCTTGCCTGTGGTGCAAGTGAGGGTTACATCTATGTTCGTGCGGAATATCCTATGGCCGTAAGCCGTTTAAAAACTGCTATTGCACAGGCAAATGAACTTGGCCTGTTAGGCGATCATATCCTTGGTACGGACTTTAGTTTCCACTTACATATTAACCGGGGTGCCGGTGCCTTTGTTTGCGGAGAAGGAAGCGCCTTAACTGCTTCGATTGAAGGTAACAGAGGTATGCCGAGAGTAAAACCTCCGAGAACCGTTGAACACGGGCTCTTTGATAAACCTACCGTATTAAATAATGTGGAAACTTTCGCCAATGTTCCTCTTATTATCAGCAACGGTTCCGACTGGTATAAAGGAATCGGTCCGGAGAAAAGTGCCGGAACTAAAGCATTTGCTTTAACCGGTAATATTGAAAATACCGGCTTGATTGAAGTTCCTATGGGTACTACCTTACGCGAGGTAATTTTCGATGTCGGCGGCGGTATGAGGGACGGCGGTGAATTTAAAGCCGTTCAGATCGGCGGACCCTCCGGCGGATGCTTAACCAAAGAACAGCTTGATCTGCCCCTTGACTTTGATTCCCTGAAAAAAGCAGGTGCCATGATTGGCTCCGGCGGTTTGGTGGTTATGGACAGTAATACCTGTATGGTAGAAGTTGCCCGTTTCTTTATGAATTTTACCCAGAACGAATCCTGCGGTAAATGTGTTCCCTGCCGAGAAGGTACAAAACGAATGCTTGCAATCTTAGAACGTATCGTAGAGGGCAACGGGGAAGACGGTGATATTGAACTTCTTCTTGAACTGGCTGATACCATTTCCTCCACTGCTCTTTGCGGTCTTGGTAAAACTGCTGCTTTCCCGGTAGTAAGTACCATTAAGAGTTTCCGTGAAGAATATGAAGCTCATATCTATGAAAAACGCTGTCCGGCCGGAAGCTGCCAGAAATTGAAAAAGATACAGATCGATCCTGAATTATGCAAGGGTTGTTCTAAATGTTCCAAGTCCTGTCCGGTTAATGCAATTTCCGGTAAAATCAAAGAACCGTTTAAGATAGATGAAACAATATGTATTAAATGCCAGGCTTGTATTTCAACCTGTCCATTCCACGCTATTAAGGAAGTTTAATGTTTACTGGACAGTCACAATAATGCAGTAAATTTATCTTCCCATTATTATAATTAAGCAGCACCCCTTTATTTATTCGCCCGCCAAGGCGGGCAGATTGGAGTTTAAACTATGAATACAAATAATTATGTAATAATAGACGGAATGCCGGTTGAAATAAACGGAGAAAAAAATCTCCTGGAGCTCATTCGCAAAGCCGGCATTAAACTGCCTACTTTCTGCTATCACTCCGAGTTATCCATATACGGTGCCTGCCGTATGTGTATGGTTGAAAACGAGTGGGGAGGACTGGACGCTGCCTGTTCCACACCTCCAAAGCCGGGTATGCAGATTAAAACCAACACGGGACGTCTTAGAAAATACCGTAAAATGATCCTGGAATTGCTCCTAGCTAACCATTGCAGGGATTGTACCACCTGCAACAATAACGGAAAATGTAAGTTACAGGATCTGGCTATTACCTTTAATATTGAGGGAGTACGCTTCCCGAATACGGCTGCGAAGCCAAAGATCGATGATTCTTCCAATTGTATCACAAGAGATCAGAATAAATGTATCCTTTGCGGTGACTGCGTACGTATGTGCAATGAAATCCAGAATGTCGGTGCAATCGATTTTGCTCACCGTGGTTCCAAAATGACCATAAGTACTGCTTTTGATCAGCCAATCGCTTCTTCCCCCTGTGTGGGCTGCGGACAATGTGCGGCAGCATGTCCTACCGGTGCCATCGTGGTTAAAAATGATAAGAACAAAGTATGGGAAGCCTTAGATGATAAAAATGCAAAGGTTACGGTTCAGATTGCACCTGCCGTGCGTGTAGCTATCGGTAAAGAATTAGGTCACTCCAATGGAGAAAATACCATAGGTAAAATCGTTGCTGCCTTAAGACGTATGGGCTTCGACGAGATCTATGATACATCCACCGGTGCGGATTTGACTGTTTTGGAAGAATCCAATGAGTTCTTAAAACGGTTGGAAGCAGGTGAGAGTACAATGCCCCTCTTCACTTCCTGCTGCCCTGCCTGGGTAAATTTCTGTGAAAAGAATTACCCTGAACTGCTTCCTAATGTATCGACCTGCCGTTCTCCGATGCAGATGTTTGCTTCTGTGATTAAAGAACAAAATAAAACCTCCAGCAGAAGACCTGTTCATGTAGCTGTAATGCCATGTACCGCTAAGAAGCAGGAGGCAGCCAGGGATGAATTTAAGGTAGATGGTGTTCCGAATGTTGATTATGTTATTACAACCCAGGAATTGATACAGATGATTAAAGAATCCGGTGTTGTATTTGCTGATTTGGAACCGGAAGCTGTGGATATGCCATTTGGGACAATGACCGGTGCAGGTGTAATATTCGGAGTGACCGGCGGAGTTACGGAAGCCGTATTAAGACGCCTTTCTTCCGATAAATCTTCCACTTCCCTAATGACAATTGCTTACCAGGGTGTCCGCGGTATGGAAGGTGTTAAGGAGACCAAAATTATGTTTGGTGACAAAGAACTCCGTATTGCAATTGTCAGCGGTCTTAAAAATGCAGGAGATTTAATTGAACGTATTAAAGCCGGTAAGCATTATGACTTTGTAGAAGTTATGGCTTGTCCTGGCGGCTGTATCAGCGGAGCAGGTCAGCCTTTCACTTCCCAGGAAGAAAAAGAGAAACGTGGAAAAGGACTTTATTCTGCTGATAAATTATCCAATATCAAACGCTCTGAAGAAAATCCTCTTATGATGTCTTTATATAATGGTCTGTTAAAAGGCCGTGTCCATGAGCTTCTGCATGTACATTATGCAGACAGCGTTAAGGAGGAAAACTAAAATGCTTGAACTTAGTGTCTGTATAGGAAGCTCCTGCCACTTAAAGGGTTCCTACAATATAATACAACTCTTTCAGCAAATAATTGAAGAAAATGCCTTACATGATAAAATTGATTTTAAAGCTAATTTCTGTATGAAAGAATGTCAGGGCACCGGTGTTGCAGTTTCTGTAAACGGAACTGCCCACCATGTACAGCCTGAAAATGCCCGTGAATTCTTTAAAACAGTAATTATGCCTAATATGATGAATGCCTAAATCATAGAACGGATGAATTTAAAGTATTATCGTATTATCTTTATACAAGGAAATAAATTTAAATACGCCTATATTTAAATTTAAGTCTACGCCTAATAGAATCTCTGCATACTAAGACCTAATATATAAAGATTTTACTTTGAAGAAATCATATAACATAGTAATACTATGTTACTACGTTCAAAAATGTTCGCAAAACAATTTTTTAACCTCTGTTAATATATATAGAAAAGCCGCATTTCAAGGTAATAATAAATATTCTTACCTTAAGATGCGGCTTTTCACCATTAATTTTCCTCTTAAATAAACTATCCTTGGCAATAATGTTTTCAATACTGGCTATGTTAATTTCACTTTCAATTATTTATCTCTTTATCTTTCCAACTCTGCAGTTCTATAATATTTCCTTCCGGATCTTTTGCATAAACAAAAACTGCCTGTTTATCTGTATAATCCGCGGTGACTACCTTTCCAACCTGTCCACCGCCGGCTTTTAATATTTCTTCCAGAGTTGTTTCAACATCATCCACTTCAAATGCCAGATGAGCTATTCCATAAGTATTAATAAGGGCTTCTCCGCTATCATTCATGGTGTCATATGAAAAAATCTCTAATGTCGGATGATCTTCTCCGTACCCCGGCAGGCAAAGGTGTTCACCTACAATGTGTGCATCCGGAATTCCGGTTAACTCATCCAGCCATACTCCTTTTAAATCTCTGCTCTCACCTATACTTTTACAATGCAATACCTCTTTATAAAATTGAATCATCTTCTCATAATCTCTCGCTATAATATTAGTATGTACGTATCGAAACATCTCTTTCTAGATCTCCTTTTATGCTATACTAAACCTCTTTTTACCGGTACTAAGTCAACATATCTATAGCCTGCTCTAAATTTTCTTCCGTAATTCCTACCGTTGAATCGGTTCTGATCTGATATTTGGACAATTTTTCACAGTGTAAATCAGATCATCCAAGACAATGAACGCTTCCACTTCCTTATGTTCCTCTAACCAAGCCATAATTTCACTTGCTTTTACCAGGCTAAACTTCTTTGCTTTTCTTATCTCATCAGTGGAAATCTTTCATTTTCTATTTTTTATTTGTTTTTATTAGATATATAATACCGATAATTGATATAATTGCCGGTAAATAAGCAAGAAAATATCCAGATTGTGAACTTGCAATATAGATAGCAGTTGGCCCATCAGCCCCGCCTATAATACCTATGGATGAAGCATCGCCTATATCGAAATCATATTTATGTGATAAATAGATTGGCCGCAAGAACTTAAATACTGCCTGTAATAAAGAAATTAAAATTGATAAGACCGTAATAATAACAACTATTTTTCTTTTTAAATACATTAAATTTGCCTCCGTATTTTACAATTAAATTTTGGCAATAGCGAAACTATTTAGTTTCTAGAATATACCAAACAATAGTTGAGTTTCGCAATTACCTATTACATTATATTTTTCTTAGTATAACATGATGAAAAAATGAAATTTGATTTATATTCAGCCAAATCACTTACTTTCATTTCAACCTCAAGCATCTGTTCTTGCCATATTTTATCTTTTGGGATTGCCTGCTGTTGCTGTAACTCCAGGAAGGTTTGACCTTGTTATGATATAAAATACTAGAACAAATAAAAATGATTTATTTTTTGATGACTTTTAAAATATTCTGCTACCCGCCATCGCATTTTAATATAAGCTTCTGTCATATAAGAAATTATACTCCAAATATATCCATAATTCTATAAAAATTTTACCAAATGCAAGCATCTCTGAAATTATGTTAAAATGCAAAAAGAATAGAAAAAAATAAAACTCTCTACTCCTAATATTTCAGGAAAGACTTTACATAATACTCTGCCAAAAAAGATGTAATCCCGTAATAGGAAAATCAACCCGTTTTATTTTACCTTGATTCTTTATCAAATATCCTGCCCCTGTAAGGTGAAAAACAGTTAGCCGCAGGATGATTTTACCTGCGGCTTATTGTTTTTCACAATCAGATATATATTTCACACATATTCATTGCTTTCGACAGCAAACGGCTTGATATCCGAATAATTTATTTTACAAGGTTTCAAAAGAAATAAACGGTTATAGGCATTTTATTATTATCCCGCTCTTCGGATTTAGATATAAATATTCCTGTTCAATATAATCTTCCGAAAGTGTAAATAATATCTTTCCGGATTCTAACATAGGTATCTGAACTTTAAGGATTTTATTTTCATTGTTAATCGCAACAAGCATTTTCTCATTCTGATACTGTCTGCAAAATACATATACATTATCCGGTATGTTAACGGGCACATATCTAAAATCACCATATAGGAAAGCCTCACTTTGCTTCCTTATCGATATCATTTTCTTAACTTCACCTGACAAACTTAAGCTTTGGGGAGTATCCTCCCATATCATCGGTCTTCGGTATTCTAGTTCTTCCTTACCGGAGATTCCTTTTTCATCCCCATAAAATACAGAAGGTATTCCTACAAAAGTAAACATGAACAATAATGCTAATCGCAGTCTCATAACATCACCATGGCATTTTGTGAGGAACCGGGGTACATCATGACTATCCAGTAAGTTCATCTGAGCATATGTAATATTTCTTCGGTACCGCATAAGCATTGAATTAATTTCATTGTTAAAAGTTTCTGCTGTTATACTCTCATCAGCAAAGAATCTCCTGCATATATTCATGAATTTATAATTCATCGTTGAATCTAATTGATCTCCCTGCAGCCACACCTGGCTGTCTTCCCAGATCTCACCAATCAGAAAGGCCTCAGGTTTTGCTTTCAGGACACTTTTTCTAAATATCCTCCAAAACTCATGGTCAACTTCATTCGCAACATCAAGTCTCCAACCGTCAATGCCGGCTTCTTCTATCCAGTAGACTCCCACCCGGCAAAAGTAATCAACAACCTCAGGATTACCTGTATTTAGCTTAGGCATTTCCTTTACATAGGCAAAAGCTTCATAATTAGGTGGCTCCTCGTACTTCACAGGAAATCGCAGCTGATAAAACCAATCCTTATATTTGGAAGCCTCTCCATTTTGCAATACATCCCTGAAAGCAAAAAAATCCGTTCCGCAATGATTAAATACACCGTCAAGTAATACCTTAATTTCATTCTTATGGCATATCTGTACCAATTCCTTAAAAGTATCCAAATCCCCCAGGCACGGATCGATTGAAAAATAATCAATTGTATCATATTTATGATAGGATGAGGCTGCAAATACAGGATTCAGATAGATACAATTAATCCCCAGTGATACCAGATAATCCATGTTATCAATGATACCGGATATTGTTCCGCCGTAATGCGAAGCAACTGTAATCCCGTCCTTTGTATACCGCCCTTTATCCAAAGCTTCTATTTTTCTGCTGCCTGTGGCAAAACTATCAGGAAAAATCTGATACATGATGGCACTTTTTGTCCACTCCGGAACATTTACGATTTCCTCTCTTCGAATATATGGAAATTGGAAAAATTCTGTCCTGTCATAATCCGCATGCTCTGAAAAAACACCGCCGACATAATAGACTTTTTCCGTTTCATTCTTAAGATAAAAATAATAGCATATTCTGGTGTAACTGCTTTTCACCTCTGCCTCATAATAATCAAACAAGGCATCACTGGCTATCTTATTCATTACAATACTCTTCATAACAATCGGATTCGTCCTACAGACTCTGTCTCCATAGAAAACCATGCACTCCTTAATATCATTTTTCATGGCTCTGAGTCTTAGTACAAGAGTGTCCTCTGCTATAGCAAAAGCATCTTCTGATAATGGTATGTGTTTTATTGCTTCTAAATTCATATTAGTATTTTACTCCTCCAACCGTTAATCCTGATACTAAATACCTTTGGATTCCAAAAAATATTAGTAATGTCGGTAATGATGTCAACATGGAACCGGCTGCGAAAACCGGCCAATTTCTGGTGTAATTCGTTCCCTGTATGGAATATAATCCCGCTGCTAATGTATATTTATTTACATCAGATAAAAAATTAACCGCATAGATATATTCATTCCATGAAGTAATAAATATCACCATTCCCGTTACTATAATTGTAGGTCTGGCAAGCGGTAATATAATCTTAAGGATAATTGTAAAATTATTGGCTCCATCTACCATTGCAGCCTGCTCTATATCTGCAGGTATTGTTTCAAAATATCCCTTTAAATTCCATATGCTGAATATAACCATCGTTCCTGTATATACAATAATTAATCCAACATAATTATTCATAAGTGAAAATGTCTTAAACAACCGGTAAATTGCCACCATAGATAAAATCGCCGGAAACGCATTTAACAGTAAAAGCAGAAACAGGGAACCTGATTTTCCTTTAAATTTCAACCTCGTATATGCATAGGCAGCAGGCAGTGCAACAACCATCGTGGCTATCACAGTACCAATCGTTAATAAAAGACTGTTTTTAAGCCATAGTAAAAATGGCTTTTCAAACAAAATATCTTTATAATTATCAAAGGTAGGATTATCCGGGATCAATTTAAAATTAGAACTAATGAGTGTATTGGAGGATTTTAAGGAAACCGATAAAGTATATAAAATTGGTATCAGAAAAAAGCCGCATACCATAATGAGTAATATATGTACATACAAATGATGAATTGATTTTTTCACTTATTAATCCTCCTTTTTCAAATTTCTCTGATTTATAACCGTAAGCAATACAATAATTAGGAATATTAATACAGATAGAGCTGAACTATAGCCATAATTATTTGTTATAAATGCATTTTCATAAGCATATGTAATAACCGTATGTATATTTGCACCTGTCTTAGCTCCTATCTGCATTGTCATTAAATAAATTATGTCAAATTGTTTAAAAGTTATAAATGCAGTTAAAATAATTGCCGGCATAACGATAGGCTTTAACAATGGGACTGTAATAAAATGTAGTTTATCCCTCCTTGAGGCTCCCTCCATTTCTGCCGACTCATAATATATCTTATCAATACCCTGAAGTCCCCCATAGAATACAAGAATCATATAGGGAAGTGACATCCAGAGATTAACTATCATACAGGATATAAATGCCGGAATGTCACTATTTAACCATCCAATTCCTTTGAAACCAAGCATTCTAAGCAATTGGTTTAAAAATCCGAAATCATTCTGGAACATGCCATGCTTCCAGATTAAAGCCGATATATAGGAGGGCATCGCCCAGGAAAACATCATAAGGGTTTTATAGAGACCTTTTCCTCTTAATCCCTCCGTATTCAGCATCAACGAAATAAATAGTGCCAGAATAATCTGTAAGAATAGATTTAAAAATGTCCATAGTATGGTATTAAACAGTGCAGACAAAAATCCGGTCCTCATATTCGTAAATGCTTTAATATAATTCTTAATTCCAATGAAACTATAATTCGTCCAATGCCATATATTCATATTGGTTAACGATATAGCAAGTGTATAAATAATTGGAATAAGCACCACAACACCAATAACCAGCCATGCAGGGCTAAGATATAAGTATGGTCTTATCGTTCGTTTCGATTTTGCTTTCATATTCCTATTCCATCGCCTTAATCTGTGAGAGTGCCTCCTGTTGTGCCGCCTTCAGTGTTTCCACCGTATCAGCATCACTCTTATTAATCGCAGCCAAGGCGTTTTCGGTACAGGTCCACATAACGTTCATCTGTGGAATGTTCGGCATCGGAATCGCATTCTCTGCGCAGGCTTTTAAGGTCATAATAATTTCATTGTTCTGGATTTCGGTATTATCATAGGCTTCACTATGAGCAGGAGCTGCTCCATTTGCAATAGCCAGTGCTTCACTCAAATCTTTTTTACACAAAAAATTTAATACTGTTTTAGCGGCGTCCTTATTTTTACTGGTACTGATAAGGGAAATCCCCTGAACTCCCGAATAAGGCTGTAATGCCTTGCCATTTTCGCTGACAGTCGGAAGAGGTGCCACTCCTAAATCTATCCCGGCATCCTTTACAGCTGAAACAAACCAAGGACCGCTTGCAATTGCAGCTGCTTTTCCTTCCAGGAAAAGAGTTGTTATCGTATTATATTCACCATCTACCGGCATTAATTTTGCGAACTGTTTATGGTAGTTAATTGCATCTATCATTTGCTGAGAGTCTAATCCCGGTTCCGCATTTTCATTAATAATATAACCGCCAAATGCATGCATCCATGCACTTACATAATATGCAGTACTGTGCTGCTCAACAAAGCCATAATTTCCATTCTTTGTTTTTTCTTTCATCATTTCAAGCAATTCATCTGTGGTTTCCGGAGCCTTTGATAAAAGTGCTTTATTGTACATAAACATAACCGTTTCATAATAAGCCGGTATTTGATAATGTTTTCCTTTATATTCACCCGCATCCTTAGTAAGCGGTAAAAACCTGTTGAATTCATTGGTATCAACATAGTCATCAATTGGCTCAAACACCCCCATTTCAGCAAACATGCCTATGCTGTCATTGGCATACCATACCAGATCAGGTGAAGCACCTGCATCCCCTGCCGCCAGTTTTAATGCATCGCTTAAATTTTCTTTTCTGACAATATTAACCTTAATACCCGGCTCCAACTTAGCAAACTCTTCTGATAATACTTTAACCACACCATCCTCTGCCTGGTGCCAAAGGGTTAATTCAACCGGTTCTGCCGTTCGCGCAGGTTCTTTCTCATCTGTTTCATGGTCAGCGCTCTTAGTTACTGCCTCATTATTATCCATATTCGTTTCCTTCGTTGCAGTTTCAGATGAACACCCCGTTAACATCATAGTAACAACTAAAAATAACGCAATTATTTGAGTAATTTTTTTCATATTTACCTCTCCTTCCGCCGCTCACAACGGCATAAAATGTTATGAAAGAAGCCACTTCTCGGGTTCTTTCCAAGTCAAAAGTGCTTTTTTTCTGTGAAATTGATTTATTTCACTTCTCTCCATACCGGCATATGTTTTTTCTTTCTGTCCAATATTCCATAACTTAGTATAATGTTTTCCTTACAAACTTTCATTTCAGTCATTTCTGTAAACCATTGTAATTTCCATGAAATATGAGCATTTCGATATTCTCTCCTCTCTCTTTTTTTTATTCATTATCTAGTTTTTAGGATAACGTTTTCCTAAATTAAGTTATATCATAACTATTAATATTATGTCAATACAAATTTCAAAACTTTGAGTTTTAAGCTGTTTTATTGTGATTGTTGTATAAAGAGCATGAACTGTTTGACATATAATTTAATCTATGCTATAGTGAATCAAGGAAAACACTTTCCTATTTTGTACAAGGAGAGGTCATAATGTCAAAAACAACAATTAAAGAAGTTGCAAAAGCAGCAGGAGTGTCCATATCAACCGTATCAAAAGTAATTAATGATGCTCCCACTATATCGAAAGAAACGAAGCAACGAATAAGCAAATTAATGAAAGAGATGAATTATTATCCCAATGTCATAGCCAGAAGTTTTGTACGGCAAAGCTCTATGAATATTGGTGTTATAATGGAATTAAAACGTAATTACGCTTTTCTTAACTCTCATATATATGAAATATTAGGTGGTATCGAGGGAGTTCTAAGCGAAAACGGATACATGGTTACTCTGTTAAACACCACTACAATGGGAAATCGTTTAGAGCCCTATGAAAAAATAATACAAGAAAAAAGATTTGATGGTTTTATTATTCATATTGTCGACCTGAATAAAGCACTGTGTAAAAGAATGGATGAATTAAATTTCCCCTATATCGTTATCGGACAGCCTGATTTTGAATCAAATATGTGCTGGATTGATATTAATAACAAAACCTCCGGCGAGCTTGCCGCAAAGCATTTAATCCAAACAGGTTATAATCGGATTGCCTTTATCGGAAGCAATACCAATATATCAAATAACCGTCAGCTTGGATTTAAAGCTGCTATGTCAGCAAGTAACGTAACGCTGTATAAAGAATATATCATAGAAGGCGATCCTTCCATCGAAGGCAGCGAAGAGATGATGGATCATCTGCTTCAATTACCGGTACCTCCCGATAGTGTAATATGTCTGAATAATTTTGTAGCTTTAGGCGCTTTACAATCCATAAAAAAAAGAGGTCTTAAAATACCTCAGGACATTGCTGTTATTTCATTTGATAATTATCCTTTGTCCATGTTTACAGAGCCACCATTAAGTGTGGTGGATAATGATGTATTTGAACTTGGCGCATACGCAGCAAAAGCATTACTTTATAAATTAGAAAACCCGAACCTTCAGATGCATTACAGTATGCTGTCACCGAATCTTATCATTCGGGAATCCAGTAAGTAGCTGGTACAGTATTTTAAATGTTATGTCATTCTGCAAGGAAGCTGAACAATTCAGTTGAGTAGATATGTCCAGTAAGGGATATATTTACCACAAATTCATTAATTATTGATATCATCGGTATGTAATATAATTTTAAAAGTTTAGCTGCCGTCATATAATCACCTCCTGTATTTAATATGATAATGTTAATTTAGCTATTCAGTTAAACCAATCACATAACAAGCGAATAAATTCGCTTGTTATGTGATTATAAACTCTCATTCATAGACTTATATACTGACAGGCTTCTTTTTAACTTTGACAAATTCAATAATATCATTTAAATCATTTGTATCAACGATTCTATAATGTATCCAACCGCCTTGTGTACCGCAAGGATAACGGTTATTCCACAGTTGTTGGGCTTTTGCCGACAAACTTGGCAGGATCTCTTCCACCTCGGAAACACTTTTATCACCAATTTGTATGGTAACGGTAAATGCACCGGCTTCAAAAAAAGCATAACAGATATGACTCGACTTATGACTATACTTATATCCCCAGCCATAATTATTGCCAAACGGAAATTTTAGTTCCTTAGTAAGTTGATAATTTGTGTTTAAAAAATCTTCAAATTGATCTAAAATACTGCTGCTATTTATCCCGATATAACTTTTTATATATTCAGGTGAGGGAGTATCCATTTTATTAAGCAGACGTTCATACATTTCTTTTCACCTCCATCAAACCTCCAACGGGATGTTTTCTATAAAATGCCTTTCTATCTTGGCTTTTTCTATACCATATTGAATCATTTCGTCCCATGTATCATCCCGCTGCAACGAGATTTCAAAATATTTTTCTCTCATTACTACAAATAGCTGTCTATCACTAAATGCATGGATATACCAAGACAGCTTAATATCTTCTTTTAATACATTCAGTATTTCCTCGATTTTTTCATCCGGCACATGATATTCATTAATGTGCCATATAGGATATACGTCCTCTGGCATATTTTCTATTCTCTGTGAAAAGAAACAGGGTTTTATAAAATCCAGTGTCTTAGCGTTTTCCAAACTTTCTTCAATGATTCCTAATCGATACATACCTACCTCCTAATCAAGTGATAACTGCCTACTTTTCAAATTACACGAACGTAACACACATGTTTTATGGACTCAAATCCTGAAGAATAACATCTTTTGCTATTCTTCTAATAACTCATTCCAGGCTTTCTTTAAAAACAACTTTCAATATTTCATCCGGAATCAGCTGATTATGGAATATTTGCAGCATACCCTTGGGTGTTATTTTATAATCCCCTAAATCATCTTTATGGCTAATTACTGCATTTGCCTCTATATTGATATGGTCTTTAAATGGAATAATACGGACAAAATTATTTCCCACATAATATGACGGTAACTTCGCCCACAGTTTTTCAGTAATTATCTGAGAGGTACTATCGTAAATAAGTTTATTCAGGTCATAAAACCTATCTTTTGTCCGGCTTTCAAATTTTTCTATGTAACTTTTAATATCCTTAATCATTTTAAGTTCTCCATTCGTATTATGCAACTCAGTATTAATTATTATTGGATAAAGTTATTCCGGCTAAGATAATTAATAAAGATATAGCAGCAATAACGGTATACTTCTTTCAACCTATTTTATCTCTATTTTAATATCCACCTGTCAATAAAAGCCTTATCAACAAACTCTTTTTTAGCCATATATTCTCTTAATATATCCTTTAAATAGAATCCATTATAACTTTCATTCTTATTATTTCCCAATGAAGTATAACCGGTTCCTCTCTGAAGATAATCTGAGGATGCGACTGTGTACCATCTTTTAGGATCAATTATCTCTCCATTAATGAAAATGTTAATTATATTCCTTCCACTATATTCAATAACAGCATTGGATACGTGCAGCTTACCTAAATATTTGCCTCTGGATCCCGGTCCGGCTCCATCCGCATAACAATAATCCGTGTCCAGAGAGTTTTGTAAAGCCTCCCATATATACTTTCCCTGTATCTCAAAACGGGTCGGATTTAAGTAGGAAGGACATAAATCCAGGATTTTCTTTAATGTGACATTACCTTTTCTGACACCTCCATTTATTACTCCGCTGTTTATCAAACCCAAATCACACTTAAGTACATCTGCCAGCGCATCTGCCAATAAATTGGTCATAGGATTTTCTTCTGCCACATCATGCCACAAATCTGTCTCAATCCTATAGAGCGGCTTACTTAATTCATCTAAAGCCTTTTCCTTATTTGTATTTAATATTTTAATGATATCATTACAAACATTACAGTTCGTGGTGTCAAAATTTTCACCGGATAGCAGTTCTACCTTATTGTCATTAACTTCTAATTTTAATATGCCTAAATATTTAGCATAAGACCCGGAGGTAAATATAATTTTACCATTCACTATTTCTGGCTTGTCCATTAATATGTGAAAATGACCGCCTATAATCACATGAATACCGTCAATCTGTTCTGCTATATTTTTATCTTTATCCATTCCAAGATGGGATAATACGATACCTACATCATATTTTCCTTTATTGAAAGCTATTTCTTTTCTTATAACTTTTATATAATCATTAATGTGATATCCCAATAACTCATTAAAGGGTCCTAGATCCGGTGAAGCACCGATTATTAAAATCCTTAGTCCGTTTTTATTTAACAGGGTACTCTTTTTCACAAAATCAATATCATTATAATCCAAACCTGACAGGTTACTGCTTAAAAACGGAATCCTGGATTTACCGGCCATATAGTTTAAGGTTTCGATTCCGTTAAAGGTCTCATTATTTCCGACTGTAATAGCATCATAACCTGTATATTCCAGAAGTTCTACGGCAGCTATTCCTTTCGTTCCCTGTAATTCCATTCTCTTAAAATCTGCAAAATCACCAGCATCCAATATAATTGTGTTATCATCCTTAAGTTCTTTTATTTTGCTTACTAACATTGAAAAATTTTCATAATTACTATGTATATCATTCGTATGTAATATATTTAATTGCATTTTTATACCCACCTCTTGCCGTGAATTATTTACAGAACTGACATAGATAAAACAGACTGGAGATTTTCATATGCCTTTCTTCCGTTAAAATGGATAATAATGTGCCGATTTTGATTGAAATTCTCTACCTCACACTTACGACAAGCTACCCACTGCATCTTCTTAAACTATTTTTCATTTTTACTTATAAAAACATGATGAAAGAAAGCACAGTTTTTGAATTCATCCATATCTGAAACTTTTAATTCTACTTCCAGCATTTTCTCAGCCCAATTGTCTTCATATTTAGCTTCATTATTTTGCTGCAGCCCCCAGAATGTTCTGAGACCTAATATTTTATTAATCTGTAATCCCTTAAATTTCTCAAGCAATTGATTTATATTATAATAATCAATTCTCCCGAAATTCTCGGAATATGATTCACCGTTATTTAATAATTCAATTGCTTCCTCTAATTTATTTTCAAAAACAACTTTTGACATGATTCTTCCGATATGATTATGTTTCACAATCGATATTGTTCCTTTTTTTCTAATAAGTCTATCAAACTCCTGTAATAGTCTTTCTTTTTCTTCCATATATTCAAGAACATTATGGCAAATAATCAGATCAAATGTCTCATTATCAAAAGTTTTTAAAATCTCTTTACTTCCATTTATCTGTTCATAAAGATATTCACAGATTCGGTTTTCTGACATATCCATGTTCGGTTCCACTGCCAAAACTTTATTTTCTTTGGCATAATGATTGGAAGTTACTCCAAAACCACTTCCGAAATCTAATATTTTTAACCCTGATACATCCCCTATTTGCTGCCACACCATCTTATAAAATAGCATTCCCCATGGAGTATTTATACTTTGAAGATATCTCTGTAATTCCAGATTCATTTGTTTCCCTCCGGCAAATATTTTTCCAGTTTTCTCTGTCTTCCTAAATTCCATTCACTGTCAATGTCAAAATCATAATCGGCAGACAGTTCAAAAAGTAAAAATAACATATCATATATTTGATGTCTGATTTTGTCTTTTTCTTCTTTATTCGTTGCATCTTTTAGTAAAAGAAATTCTTCCTCAAGCCAATTCAATTTAATAGCTGTACCTTCATTTATAGCATTTATCTTTATAAGAAAATCTTTTGCTTCATCCTTATAATCATTTAGTGTCATATTATATTCCTCTAAGCCTTGGTCAAAGTGTATAAATATTTATTCGTTTACTTTTAAAAGCACGCCATCTTTTTTCATATATTGCCTTTTTTCATTCTTTTTCATTTTGTTTATTATCTCTTGTTCCAGGTTAATACCCAAGAGTTGTGAAAGTCCTAATAGATAGATTGCAACATCAGCCAATTCTTCACCCAAATCATCTTTCTTTTTCAGATATGCTTCGCAAGCTTCCGATAATTCTCCATATGTAAAACAAAATTCTTGATAATATCGGTAACATCAAATCCTTTCTCAATTTTATTCTGATATACTTCTTTTTGTAGTTGTAATAAATCAATCATCTTATTCTCACCATCCTATTATATAATCATATTACGATAGAGCATCTTCATAAATTTAAGTATTATTGGGTCAATATTCAATTAAAGTATCACTCACATCAAATATTACGGCATCATATTTCACAATAATTCGTTTTTCTACCTCTAACCAATCCGTAGTATACCTATTAGAAATAACAGAATATTGGTAATTCCACTTATCGGCAGTTTCAACAGACAATTATCTGAATAAAACCATGGCTGCTGTTAAAGTATTTATAATATCTTTATCTGCGATGCTGCAAAAATATTATGGAACTCATTTACAACCATGGTTTCACTTTTTCCCCCTGTAAACTACCGCAGCTTTAAGTACTTTTTCGCGCCAATACAAAAAGTATCATAACGAATTTGCTTTGATGATTCGCTTTCTTCTTTCCAAACATCAAAGATATGCTCTTTTTCAAAATACAAAATCTCACAATATTCAAAAGCTGTTAACAGACTTTTTTCTAAAACCTTAGTGTAACGCATAATGCGATGATCTAAAGTCTTATTCCATTCATCTTTTGAATTAACACCTGCTACGTGCTCTATATCGTCAGTGCATATACCCTCTTCATTAATGTAGATACAAGGTCCACATATGTCATCTTTTCCCGATGTTAACTGAATTATGGTACCATGATTGTTAACTAAATCATTTGCGACGGAATAAAAATTATGATGATAACTTTTATCAGGAACAAATTTCTCAACTCCCTTACCATATAATTTAATAACGTCCAAAAAGTGGTGTGGTTTGATTGTAATCATATATCCTCCTCATTTTTTATAATCTTTTCAAACACTACTAATTTAACCGGCCCCTCGTCAATTTCCTTAACAAGGTTATACCCCATCTTTTTATAAAAATAATGATTTCTCACTTTATCAGCGGGCGTCTCTAACGTCCAGGAAGAGGCATCCGGGAACTCCTGTTCAATAAAATGAATAGCACTCTGCCCTATTCCTTTATTCTCGTAATCCGGTATCACACACAGGCAACTGAGGTAATATGTATTATCCTTATTATCCTTAACACTTATATTACCTACTATTTGGTTACCACAGATTATTTTATAGGATATTCTATGTATAATTGAATTCCTCATCTGTTCTTTTGTAATATTATATCCAGGGCATACACCATATTTTAGATAATCCTTGTAAAAACATAGGTTTCGAATATCAATCAATGTTTCCGCATCCTCAATATTTGCTCTTTCAAACCTGATTTTCATAATCTTCCCTTTCCTGTTTCAATAGTTAAATAACCGTTCCTGTACTTACACACATATTATTACTTCCGTCCAAATTATGTAAAAAAGTGATTTTTTTCTGTTTTCCTCTTTATTATATTACAACCATTTCATTACATCTACCATATTTTACCTTTCTTTTGTTAAAAGTTTTATTTACAAGGAAAATAGATATACATTATTTCAAATATTTACGATTATATACCCTCTCTAAATTTACACCCACTAATACAGACAAAATAAATATAAATCCCCATATTTTCCATCCATGATGTAGATATTGCGGCGAAACATCTCTTTCAAATGCACCAAAGGCTTCTCCAAAGATAATGCCTAAAATATAACCTGCAAAAGAAATAAATGATGTTAAATACCATTTTCCTGATAATATCATACATACTGTTATAAAAATAACAACAGGCAAAACTTGTCTTGTGGTCCAACTAACAGTATAAAGATAGTATTGTTTATAAACATCAAAAAACAAGTAATTTAGTAAATATATAATTCCATACAACCCAATCATAAGAATAGCAACCAGAAATCTTTTTTTCATAATTTTCTCCAATCTGCTCCTTACCAGCATTTATTATGTGCTTTGTAACGATTGTAACATTTAACTTCTATTCATTGCAACTAAAATAAGAGAGAAGAAACAACCCGATTAAAGTTCGTTTCTTCTCTCTGCACATCACTATGCTTTGCGTATTTAAAGTACTTTCTCAATATCATACTGCGAATTAATAACCAACCACATCTGCGGGAACCAGGACATTATATTCCAGATACTGATACCGTTTAATCCGAATTCCGATATTAGTTTTAAAAAATTATCTATGCTCCTTGCGTCCCAAAACCGTACTATATATTCATCATTACCTGATATATATTGGAAATATGCGGCGTTTGTAATTTCATCATATTGGATCTCGGCATTATTTTCAATTGCAATTTTGATAGCAGAATCATAACTGATCGCCATTCCCTGTGATACATTAGGTATATAAGGATACTTCCACACATATCCTATGACCGGTATTCCGACATTTATTTTTTCCGGAGGAATAACTCTGGCCGAATATTCAAAAAAACGCCTGAATGTATCCATTGACGCCGTTCCCGGAGGTATGCCTTCCGAATAACCGAATTCATAGGATATCAATGTAATACCATCTACTGCCTTACTAAGCTCTGATAAATCAAGTCCCATAAAAATCGTTCCGGTCAATAATTGAAAAATACGTATACTGATAGTATTAAATACTTTAAATCCCTCTTTTGATATACGATCAGCTAATGTTATAACAAATTCTTCATAAAGACTACGATCCATCGGAAGTATATATGGAGTATCAATACTTACTCCAATGTATCCTTTTGTTTGTAAAATACGAAGAAGGTTATTGAAAAACCGTTCCTGTATTTCTTGATTTGAAAGAATTGAATGTATCACATTAAATTCTTCTTCCACGCTCTTTGATAATGCTAACAGCATCATAACAGGTGCCACGCCGTATTCTTTCGCCACCCGGATAATCTCCGTATCATTAATATCATTTATTTCTCCCTCAGCCGATACCCTATAACTGTAAACACTCAGATAGGTAAGAAACGGTAATGTCTTCCTGAGAACATTAATATTTATATAAGGGAACGCATAACCATTGGTTGCTATAGCCCTTATTTTATTACCCTCATAGCTTATTACGATTGTTTCGCCGGGATAAATATATTCTCTATCTGAAAGATACGGATTATTCCTTAATAGCTGAAATATACTTATACCATATCTGTCCGCAATTCCGTCCAGTGTATCTCCCTCCCGGATTGTATAAGTTATTTCGGGATACAAGATAACTAAGGCTTCCCCTACAACCAGTATATCAGGATCGTTAATTCCATTTTCAAGTATCAGCCGATCAACCGATACGCCATATTGGTCAGCGATTGAATTAATGGTATCACCCTTTTGCACTACATGAATGGTCATAATTTTCCTTGAAATATGTTTTACTGTAATATATGGTTGTTAGTTCATAAGCATTCTTAATTACTGTGAATTAAAAAACGATTGCCTTAATTACATTTTAATCCGCCTTATGAGAAGATGTTTAATCTGAATTCCATATCAACAGCCATTTCAGGATGGACTAGCACCCGGAGGTTTGTTGCCAGTGTTGGATTCTACTCTTTCACCGAACCCATAACAATTCCCGTAATCAGATATTTTTGCAGCAAGGGATAGATCAAAAGTAAGGGTATTACTGATATCACGATTTTTGCTGCGTTTAAATTCTGATTGGCTATCTCAGCAACATTTGTAAGAGCTGATGCGTTAGTACTTTGCTTAATTAAATCTTCAATGCTGACGCTAAGAGATTGAATATATGTCATTAATGGATAATTTTTTATTTTAGTTATGTAAAGCAACCCCCCGAAAAAATCATTCCAATTTCCCACAATACTAAATAATGCAATCGTTGCCAGAACCGGCTTTGAACACGGTACAAAAATACGAAGTAAAACCTGAAGAGGTGTCGCTCCGTCGATCAATGCGGCTTCCTCCAGTGATTTTGGTATTCCCAGAAAGAAATTCATGACCAAAATGACATTAAATATGGGCACAGCTCCCGGCAAAATCAGAGCCCATAAAGAATTGATAAACCCCAGTTGTTTTACTACCAGGTAAGTAGGAATCATACCACCATTAAACAGCATGGCAAAAATAAGCAGATTCATGTATATATTACGTCCTTTAAATTCACTGTTTGATTTTGACATAGGATATGCCATCATTACAACTAATATCATATTGATTGCCAGGCCTAAAGCAACTCTTAATACGGAAATTCCAAAAGAACGCCAGAACTGACCGTCAGTCATAATTTTTTCATACGGAGCTGTCGTAAAACCAACAGGCAATAATCCAACCCTGTTAGAAACAACAGCCGCAGCGGAACTAAAGGAAATCGCTAATATGTTAAGCAGCGGAAAAAGGCAGGCAATTGCACAAGCTAAAACAATCAGATATATAATTATCTGCCTGGCATTTCCTTTCAAACCATGTTTATGTACCATATATTTTCCCCCCTGTCTAAAAGATTTTTCGATCGGTCAGTTTCTTAGCCAATTGATTTGATGAAACCAATAAAATAATTCCGACAATAGATTTAAATAATCCCACTGCCGTACCGAAACTATATTCTCTGCTTATTACACCTATACGATAAACATACGTATCCAGGGTATCACCTGTCTCATAAACAGGTGGTGAATATAAGTTATATATTTGATCAAAACCTGCACTTAAAATACCCGAAATACTCATTGCAGCCATAAGCATAATAATTGGCATCATTCCTGGAAGTGTTATATGCCAGACCCTCTTTCGCCATGCGGCACCGTCTATGGCAGCAGCTTCATGAAGCCCCGGGTCAATTGCTGTTATTGCAGCAAGATAAACAATAGAATTGTAACCGAATTCTTTCCAGACATCCGTACCTATCAGTAAAGGCTGGAAAGTCTTATTACTGCCGAGAAAATTTATTTTTTCCATTCCAATGCAGGTTAACATTTGATTTATACTGCCATCCAGTTTAAAAATGTTCACTACAACTGCTGCTAACACTACCCAGGAGAGAAAATGTGGAAGATATACCAGCGTCTGTATGGTTTTCTTCATAAATTTAATTCTGATTTCATTTAGCAGAACAGCAAAGGTAATCGCCATTAACTGCCCCAGAATAATTTTTCCCAGTGCAATCGAAATGGTATTTCTTACTATCTCTCCAATATCAGGCAAGGTAAACATATATACGAAATGTTTCAGCCCGACAAATTCGGAATGAAACAAACCTTTTGCCGGCACATAATCCTGAAAAGCCATAACAATTCCTGCCATTGGAATATAACTGAAGATAATAAGCAGAATCATTCCCGGAGCCATCATGCCATGGTACACCAGATTTGATTGTCTATTCAAATGCTTCCTGTCTGATTTCTTATTAGCCATATGGAAACTCTCCTTTTATTGTTTAGCTATTTTAGGCAATTGCAAAGTTATTTAATTTTCTGAATATACCGTACAATTAATACGAATTTCATAACTTCAGTGGCCTTTTGGGCCAAATTCAGCTCTGAAATTGTATTAATTATACGGTATATAGATACAATAACTATGTTTCGCAATTACCTATTTAGATTCAAGTGTCGAATCCTATTTAGCTATTTCAGTCTCAATTTCTTGAATGTTTTTTTCACCGCCCTGTTTCATCCATTCTGAAACATAAGTTTCAAAATAATCAGAGGGCTCCGCACCTGTAACAATCTTAATAAACGATTCTTCTTCCAGTTTGACCAGGTTCGCACCGGTTGCTTCCATATTATCCGTATTACCGAAAAATGCAGGTTCGATATACTTAAGTTTACCGCTGTTGGTCAGATTATTAATCAAACCTAAGCCACTCAAACGGGATGTATATTTGGCCCAGTCATTTGGCTGGACATTATTAGGATCTTTATTGTAATTTTGAATATTGCCTACGATTGTTTTAGATTCTAATGTACGCACTTCATCTAATGTAATCTTTCCTTCCACACAATTTACGATATCATTATAGTCATCAACCAGGTTGGTAGCACTCATTATCTCCATATTAAAGGGTCTTGTAGATCCGTCAATTCCTGCAATCATTGCATCATAAACTTCGGGAGCTTCTTTTTGTAAATTTTTGCTGAATGGTATTTCATCATACATGAGGTTTGCTATTTTAATTGCTGCTTCAGGATGTTTACAAGCTTTGCTGACAACTATCATACTGCCAAGTTCATCACATCTTGTCACATTAGCGTTACCGTCTTTGTCTGATATGGCATAGGATTTAAATTCTGCCTTTGGATTCATAGCCTTAACATTGATAAGACCCCAATCAGGAATATGCCAGTGCCCGAATGCTATGCCTGTTTGTCCGTTATTTAAAAGAGCACTGATATCATCCCAGGTCCTTGTCCCAAACTGCGGATCAATCAGACCCTCCTTAAACCAATCTGCTAATATACCAAGAGAGGCTTTCATTTCCTCCGTATTAGAGCCGTATATCACATTACCGTTCTCATTTTTAAGATAAGTTCTGGGATAAGCCCCCATTGCATTTGCGATACCTGTCATACAATATTCCACGCTTCCGTTTAAGTAATATGCAAAAGCTAAACCGACAGGATCACCTGTGTTTTCCGGATCTGCCTGGTAAAATGTTTTTGCAATATCATGCAGTTCATCTATGGAAATACATCCATCCCCATCCGGATCGACTGTCATTCCCAATTTTTCGACCCAATCCTGACGTACCCACACTTCACTTAAATCAATACTGGTGTTAGGACTGGGCAATGCCATTAATTTACCGTCATCAGTAACGGAATTAAGCACCCTTCCTTCGTAACTGTCATATATCTTCTTAATATTATCGCTTGCATATTTTTGATATACGTCTGTCAGGTCAGCAATTAAATCATTTTCTACCAGTTCATATAAGGTCTTCCTGTCATTCACTTTCATAACATCCGGCAACTCCCCGGAAGCGATAGCCAGAGATACCTGTCTGTCATAGTCATCTCCATTTGCTTCAAATTCGTCTGTAATTTGAATATTAAGTCTGTTTTTTACATATCTGGTATAAGGATTGTTATCATAAGTGTCTCCCTCCGGTAGTTTGGGATTGGTTGCTGTCTGCCTTCCTATGTTCAGATTTAATGTTTCTTCATATGCGCCGAATGGGTCTGTATTTTCTACTGAATCTGCGGTATTTCCAGTATTATTATTTGATGTATTAACATTTTTTTCACTGCATGCCGTTAATGAACCAATCATTGTAAAACATACGGTAAATACAACTAATCTTTTTAATATCCTGCTTTTCACTTTTAATTCCTCCCAATATGTTACATCCTTTTACTTCTCTTATTCCTGTTCTTATAATAAACGGCCGTTATATTATGGAACAATCAAAGTATATCGTGTGTTAAGCCACACGTAAACAATATTTTTTTATGATTTACACAAAAAAATATTGTTGTTGTTTTAACCCGGTTGCATTGAAAAAACTCCTTTGCTATACTTAAGAAAGGCGTAATACAACACCTCAATTCAAATGTAATTTTCAAACCCTGATTTGAGGCATTGAACCATCTGCCGACAGATGATTTATGACATGGGAGCTTTTATGAAAAATATAAACAAATGGTTTAAAAATCTGGGTTTTGGCAGTAAAATTACGATTATCTGTATACTTGTAGGATTGATTCCGGTAATCCTGATAGGAAGCTTCAGTTATTACCAGATGCGGAATCTTCTAATCACGCGCGAAAAAGAAAACTTGAATACGGCTCTTACACAAGCTATGGATAACATGAACTATAAAATGGAAGTAAATCTTAATTCCATGAATTACCTGATTTGGAATACTCCTTTTGTGAATGCTCTTAATCAGGATTATAAACGTAATATCGATATGTTTTTAGCGTACAGGGATGCCATTGATAATCAGCTGCTTACAGTTAGAAACTTAAACAGGGATATAGTAAGCTTTACCGTATACACCAATGGCAGCTTATATCCCCATGGCAATAATCTGCGGCCTTTTCGTGATATTGAAAGTGCGGAATGGTTAACTGCATTGCCCCGACCCTTAACCACTTATGCCATTGTGAATTATCCTGAACATACCATACGTTTTGCTGCCCGTCTTAATGATAACGGAACCGGTAATACTAATATTTTAAGTATGACTACCAATTATAAAAAAACATTTTCAAAGCTGTCTTCTCTGCTGAAAAAAGAATATGGACTTATCATAACAGACAGTAATAATAAAACCATTTACACTTATGATAATTATAACGAAACAAATTATAACTATCGTTTATCCCCGGATAAGCTGCTTAAAAGTCTTCAAAATGATACCTTGAAAACCCAATATATCTATTATTCATCCCATATGGAATCCACTGACTGGACTGCATATATCTACCGTCCTATACGTATTGTTTCAGCGGCCGCACGTAATTTATCGGTTCTGGTATTTATTGTTATTATAATAAGTGTAACCATACTCCTTTTTATTAGCTTTAAATTATCTAGAATAACAGTACAGCCTCTGGTTAAGCTGTCCGGTTATATGAAAAAGGTGGAAAACGGTGATTTGTCCGTTGCCATGACTTATGACAGAACGGATGAAATCGGGGAACTTATCAAACATTTTAACATAATGATCTTGCGTCTGAATCAAATGATAGATGAAGTTTATAAGAGCACGATATCTAAACAGCAATATGAAATGAAAGCTTTGCAGGCACAAATAAATCCTCATTTTTTCTATAACAGCCTGTCTCTTATCAACGGGAAAGCTATTTTATCCGGACAAAATGATATCAGTCAAATGGCGCAGCTTTTATCCACTTTCTATCGGACAACTTTAAATAACGGAAAGAACAGAATTACAGTAAAAGGTGAATGGGATAACACCGTATCCTATATAAAAATACAGCAGTTGATGCATCCGGGTTCCTTTGAAGCGGTGCTTGATATTGAGGAAAGTATCCTCGCCTTTCAAATGATAAACCTTATATTACAACCTTTGGTCGAAAATGCCATTATACATGGCATCAGCCATAAGGAAACACCGGGAAGTGGAACCCTTACCGTTACAGGTAAAAAAATAGATGCTGCTATTGTATTTACTGTTAAAGATAATGGCTGCGGCATTCCTGATGAAATCTTGCAGAATATAACCGCAAAAGCGTCCAAAGGATACGGTGTTCAAAACGTACAGCGCCGTATTAATCTGGCTTACGGTGATAATTATGGAATTACATATATAAGTAAGATACATGTTGGGACAAAAGTTACCCTTAGGATACCCGTGGAATTATGAATTGTCCCGCCAAAAACATGCGGACAAAAAGCCTCGTATACGAGGCTCGGGAAGAATAGCAAAACAGTTATTCTTAATTTATTGAGTACATATAGGTACGAAGAGAGGTACAAATGATGGATAGGACTTACAAAATATTAATAGCAGATGATGAAGAAAATGAACGAAATGTAATCCGGTTTTTAAGTGACAAATATCAATTTCCTTTAGACATCCTGGAGGCAGCTAATGGTAAAGAAGTGCTGTCCTTACTGGAAACTTACACTCCCCAAATACTTTTTACTGATATTAAGATGCCCTTTTTCAACGGAATTGAAGTGGCAAGTGAGATTCGAAAACGTTATCCCCATATGCAGATTATATTCTTCAGCGGGTATGACGACTTTGAATATGTAAAAGAAGCCCTCTCCTTAAAAGCCGTGAACTATATATTAAAACCGGTGAATCCCGATGAATTTAAAAAAACGCTGTCTTCCGTAATAGATGTCATCAAAGAAGAGGAAATGGTTTCAGCACGATTAAAAGTACAGGCAGGGTATCTTAAGAATCACATTCTGTATCAGTTAATTAACAGGACCTCTATAGAGCTTTTATCTAAGCAGTATCCATCCATGGATCTTGCGTTTACCGACTCTTTCCACCGGTTATTTTTAATACAATTTGAGGAAGACTTTTTTGGAAGCGTAACGTTTAATAACTCTCAGTGTGTTTTTATGGAACGGCTTACTAATCAGGTTTCTGCAGATTACTGGTTTATTAACCTGAATCCATCCCAAAGTCTGATTCTTTTTACAAATCAGGAGACCTTACACTGGTATTATGAAACAGCCGGGATTATTAACCGCATATTTTTTGAACTCTTTCATAAAAACAGCTATATATCCATAAGTAATTTTTTTAATGGGGCGGACTCCATAGCTTATGCTTATCAGGAAGTAGAATCACAACTTGAAAAACGGTTTTATTCAAATGGAATCTATATTTTTGGTGATGAAAATTCCGATATAACGAAAAATGAAATATTATATCAGGATGATCAATTACTAAAAAATATCGAAAAGGATATTTCACTAAATGACATCTTTAGTTTAAGACAAAATACACAAATTCTTCTTCAAAAATATGAAAACCAGATATCCCTCTCCCATATATATGTCCGTTTTATACTGACTAACCTGTTAAGTATCCTTTTATTAAATACTTCCGATTATAAAGAAGCAATCATTCAGGAAGCAGCGGATCAAATATATTCCTTTCAGCACTTTTCAGAAATTAAAGATTATATATTAAAAACACTGGAAAATTTAATTAAAGAATTGGAAAATAAGAGTAACCTGCCTCGTAATGCCATTCATATGGTAGAACAATATATTAATAAACACTATGGGGATGAACTAAGTTTAAATATACTTGCAAATAGGGTTTTCCTGACCCCAAGCTATTTAAGTAATATTTTTATACAGGAAACAGGTTGTGGTATCAATAAATATATTAAAAGCATCCGTATGGAAAAAGCAAAAGAACTGCTGCTTACTACTAATATGAAAATTACCGAAATCTGCCAAAAGGTGGGTTATTCCAATGTTTCGTATTTTTGCAAAAGCTTTCAGGAAGAATTCGGTAAAACTCCTGACAAATACAGACATTCAAATAATTAACTCCATTAAAAGAGCTATTGACTTTGAATTATTTTTCAGAGTCAATAGCCCTTTTATGTTTAATTTTCATCCTTTTGTTCTTCCCTGGAATAATTCAGATAATAAACAACCACTTTACCTTATACTTAATATTATACTTGATGATTGGCGATATGACTTTAAATAAATTTTCTACAAAATGAAGAAAATATTTTACAAATGCTTGACAATGATTAAAGACAGATGTAGAATACAAATAAAGACATTTGTAGAATATGGAGGCATTGATGTGGATGCGATAAAAAAACTTCCCGATGCGGAATTTGAAATTATGAAAGTGGTATGGGCGAATGAACCGCCTATTACAACCGGTATCATTATGGAACAGTTGGGGAAAGAGAAAGAATGGAAAGCCCAGACCATTCTCACTCTCATGGTTCGGCTAGTAGAGCGGGGTTTTTTGCGAACGGAAAAGAATGGAAAGGAACGTACTTATTTTCCTTTGGTCAGCAAAGAGGACTATTTGAAATTTGAAACTGGTGACTTCATGGAGCGCTTTCATAGTAACTCTTTTGCAAGTTTAGTCACTACCCTGTACGATGGTAAGAAGATAAAGGACAGCGACCTTGACGAACTGGCAAAGTGGCTGAAAGACAGGAGGGATTGATATGGAAGCATTTCTAATTGCGTTACTGCAATGTACCCTGTCCATGTCAATGATAACGCTTTTATATGCGGCGGTTTTGCCGATTCTGTCAAAACGGTATGCCCCCAAATGGCGTTATATGGTCTGGCTGGTCATTGCGGCTGGCTGGCTTATTCCTTTCCGGCCTTTGATTGAACTGCCTTTTTTACCTGCGCAGAGTTTAGATACACCGTTCATGCCTGTACAATCCGCTCTTTCTTCTCCCGTGATAAATAATACAGAGGAAGTGTTGACTGCCGCCTATGAAACAACGGCAAATGCTCCCGGGATTTCTATATGGACTGTTGCCTTTTTCATTTGGCTGGCAGGGATGATTGTCCTATTGAGCTATCATTTTCTACGCCATAAGCGTTTTATGAAAATCGTAGGCCGTTGGAGTGAAACCGTAACCGCACCTGAAATTATGAGTTTGATAGACATACTGAAACGGGAACAAGGTATTAAAGCCAAAATTGAGTACAAAACATGTTCCGGTGTTTCAAGTCCAATGCTGGTTAGCTTTTTTCATCCTGCTATTTTAATGCCCCCCGTGCAGTTATCCAAAAATGAATTGTCTCTTATTTTGAGACACGAATTAACTCATTTCAAGCGGCATGACCTATGGTCTAAGGCCTTGATTTTAATGGTAACGGTTATGCACTGGTTCAATCCCGTGGTCTACTTCATGGCAAGAGCTGCATCGGTACAATGTGAAATTTCCTGCGACGCTCTTGTGCTTCAAAATGCAGACTCAGGGTTGCGCAGGCAATACGGCGAAACGATTATTACAGTAATGCGAAACAGTTTAAAGACACAGAGCCCACTGACTACCAATTTTTATGGAGGAAAACAAGGAATGAAAAACCGAATTGCGTCTATTTTAGATACAAAGCGTAAAAAGGCAGGAGTAATTGTTCTTTGCTTGGTATTGACAGGAATATTACTTACAGGGGTAACGTTGGTTTCGGCAGGAAGACAACCCACCTCTATTCCAAACACGTCATTTACAGAAGAAGAATATGGAAAGCTCCTTGCTTTGCGGTTTGATGGTTATAAAGATATGAGTGTATCTAAATTTCAGCAAAAGGTCTGGACGGCAACAGATACGGCAGAATATCCGGAACTTTTAGAATGGTTTTATGAGGACACCGAGCTGGAAGAAACGAAAGACACAAATGATATTGCCTCTTTCCTGTTTTATGAGCTGATACCGCTTACATCTGAACGTTGGAAATCCAGATACTTTTTAGATAGTGGTATGACCAGCTATAAAAATGCCGGCAACGCACAGTTTGATTATACCTGTACGCTTTCCATTTTGGATGCTGACCATCTTACGGTTGGAGAATATTACAAAGCAAGAAAAGCTGTGATGGATGGGCTTCTGACCTTTTTTCAGAATCGGTCGGAAAAGGAGTTGCAGAATGAACCGGGTATGAAGAAAGCAATCGATACCGAAATTGACAGCCTGGCAAAGAAATGGAGCAGCGATGCTCTGACAATTGATGTTGACTATTTCTTCATACCGCTGGAAGTGTATGAGGACAGTGAATTTACTGAACCCGGCAATGATACTTACGCTGAAGAACGCGAATACCCCCATGGTACCGAGGAGGATTACCGTTCCCTACTGAAATTGAAAACGTCGGATTATCAGAATAGAGCATTATCGGACTTCAATGCAGATGTGCTGGACTGGGCAAATGAAGATTACGACCGCATGGAAAGGATAGGTGTTGATGCAGCCTGGAATGATTTCGCCGTGTCTCTGACACCGGAGGAGCTTTCCTTTGTAACGCTGACCTATAACTGTTCTGGCAAGGAAAACGCCGTAATGATAAGAAGTGAATATACCGGAAAACCGGAAGAGGCCCCCTCCTTTGGCGGAAGCCCGCTTATTAAAGAGGCTTCCGATGATAACGGCAATTTATATTGCAGCCTGTATTATCAAATGTCTTATCACATTTCGGATAAAAGCAAGATTACCGTCGGCGAACGCGACCGCTGTGTGGGAGGCGTGATAAACGGTATCCAGAAGTTTTGGGATGGAGCAGGCATAAATGAGCTTTTAAGCATGAGCAAGGACGACATGATTGCAAAATTGAAGGACTTTGCTAAACAGTACAGCAACAAACTTATAACTATTACCTTTGAACCCACCCCACAATGGTTTGGCTTTGAGCAAATGGATGATCGGTATAATGATAATTCCCAGGCACTGAATGATGAGGATTTGCCCATTGAGTGAATAAACCTTCCTGATGAATATTATCTTAAAACCATTAAGGATATATAAGTAAAAATTGGGAACTGTGGCAATCAGAATTTTAGTTTTTCTATAGAGAAGGAGCGTGATTTTGATTTATATGTTAAAAAAGATAATGGTGCTATATCAATATCTTTTCTTAATAAAGACACAAAAGATGAAATATATAACTCCTCTGCAATAGACAAAGAATAAAATCATACTCTCCATATGAAGCCGGGTAATTATGTGATAAAATCAGATACTTCCTTTTTTCGCGGAATTATTCATATCAGAAGTAAGGGATGAATTTCCGGCAGATTGCGCCTTTAAGACATAGCAGACCATAAGTCTGAAATCTGCCAAAAAGTGGATTATTCCAATGTATCATAGGCTATTGTACTTTAAAGTGTTTTTCAAAGTCAATAGCCCTTTAATGTCTTTTATTTTTCTTCAATAATACATAGATTCCAAGGTTTAATCGTTAAGATATCTCCTTCCTTTACCTCAGTATTCGTAAGTAGCTCCTGACCTTCCGTATGGGAATAACGAACCTTTTGTTCTTCCTTGGAATAATTCAAATAATAAATAACTTTTTTTCCTTTTGTATTTATACCTTTACGGATAATAACCGGGAAAGCTGCTTTCTGGTCCGCACTCCATAATCCGATTTCTTTTAATATTTTGGTAAATAACTCTTTTAAATAAGCCGTACTGGTTTTACAACCGATATAAACTGCCCTTCCTTTTCCGTAAAAATTAACGGTTACAGCTGCATATTTCTTCCAGTTATAATGATCATACCTGGAAATTACTTCTGCTTCCTGTGGTTTTAACAGTTCCATAAAAAGTTCCGCTTTTCGTTCTTCTTCAGATAAGAAAAAGTTATCCCCTTTTAATCTCACAGCAACGGGAAAAGTAAATTGGTTATAAGTAACTCCCAGGCATTTACTTAAAACCCCCGGCTGTTCTTCTGACCAGACTTTAACATTTTCATTGGTAAATGCTGTTTTAAAGGTGGCGACAAGGCAGCCTCCATTTTCTACATATTGATTTAACCGTTCCAAAGCTTCCCTGTTTATGGCATACAATGCAGGCATTACAATCATTTGATAACCTGAAAGCACTGCATCATCTGCGGAAATAAAATCACATTCTATGTTCATTTCGTACAAAGCATCATAAATCCACCTTACAATGTCATTATAATTGCATCCGGTATTTTCTCTGGCTCCTGCCTCTATTTTAAACCAGTTAAGGGCAGATAACGCTTCGTTACTTACCATAATAGCAACAGCATTTTTTTTCTTAAGATGAACCAGATGATTACTCAACGCCGCAAATTCCCGTCCTATGCTTACGGCCTCAAGATAAGTATCATTTTCCTTAAAATCATGGCTTAATAATCCTTTCCAGTAGGTCTCAAAGGAATTATGTATGGAATGCCAATGCCAGTACATAACCGAATCCGCACCGCTTGCAAGATGACTGAAAGCCTGCAGTCTAAGCTGGCCCTCATAAGGTACCCAACCCGGGAAACCCTGAGCCTGCGTTTCAAGGATATAATAATTATCCTTTTTCGTCGACCGGATTAAATCTCCTCCAAAGGCAATCTCTTTACCGGTTAAGAAATCCTGAGTGGGATGATATATATCACAGCCGGATATGGTTAAAGCCTTAGCGGTTTTAAAATGATCCAGGGAGGGCTGAACACCAAAAGTTTGATTTCTCCACTCATAATCAAAATTATGGGTAATAAATTGATCCTCTCTTTTATATTCACTAACAATATCTGCCTGCCAGGATATAAATTCTTCCACTAAACCTCGTTGAAATTTTTCAAATTCACATCCCAGGCTTCCGTTAATCGTCCCTCTTACATCCGGAAAATCCTCCCAGGTATTAATCCGGTTACTCCAGTAATCTAAACCGAACTCATGATTAAAAGTCTTAATATTATCCTTAAATTTCGTCCTGATATATTTTACAAAGGCCTGCTGTACATTTACAGAGGATGTACCGTAATGTTTCGTTTCATTATCCAGCTGATATCCGATTACGTTTTTTCTGCAGCAGGTCTCTTTCATTAACTTGCGGATTATCCGCTCCGCATAATACCGGTAGGCAGAATGGGTGATATCCATAATCTGTCTGGCGCCGTAAAGACGCCTGCCGGTACGGTCGGTAACCATAATTTCAGGATATGCTTTGGCTAACCAGGCGGGAATTGCATAGGTTGGTGTGCCGATGATCACATCAATACCTGCTTCCTCCATAGCATCCAATACTCTGTTGACGGAACTAAAATCAAAAACGCCATCCTGCGGCTCATGAGTACTCCAGGTTGACTCGGCGATACGTACCACATTAATTCCTGCGTTTTTCATCATTTTTATATCTTCTTCTAATCTTTCATATGGCATATATTCATCATAATATGCTGCTCCGTATAATAACTTCTCCAATTCATCCTCCTGGTCGTTTATGCTTTCTTTCTATCATTCATTTCTTATTTCATTTGTTCTTTATTTCATTTGTTCTTTATTTCATTCATTCCATATTTCATACATTTGTTATTTTAAGTCATTTCTTTATTTCATAAACTCTGGTGCCGTATGGTTCGATTTCTATTTCACCTTTTTCTTCTTTGTCCTCATATAAGTTATTAAGGGTTTGCTTTAACAAAATCGCAACCGGTTTCTTTGTATAATTAAGTACGAACAGATATTTCTTTCCGTTTTTACTTCTAACAGTTATTTCACACTCCTTGGGAACGGATATAATTTCTTTATATGGAGCAGCAATACCTAAAAACTCCAGAAAGACTTTCGCTGTTTCTTCCGTAAATGCTCCGCCAAAATAATATACTTTGCCCTTACCGTACCTGTTTTCGATTAATCCGGGGCACCCCGCATAATAACTTGATACATAAGTTCCAACTGTTTTAGCATCTGCTCCTAAAGGCTGCAATAAATCATTAAATACTGCCGCTTCCACTTTGACTCCGTCCCAGTCTATATATACTTTACCCTCATCCGGAGCTATAAAGGAATACTCCGTAACATCAGTTCCTGTCAGGGGCTGTAATAATCCCGGTAATTTTAACAAAACACATTTACCTGTCTCATCTTTATACCCTGTACGGCATCCTAATACCAGACATCCCCCGTAAGAAACATATTCTTCCAGTAACTTTACTTTTTGATCTGTTAGTATGGTAGCATGAGGATAAAATAATACCGGGTATTTAGCTAACTCTTCGACTCTTGTCGTTTCCCTCAGATAGATATAATCCATAGGGGTATGGGTAAGCTGGGAGGCTTTAAAGATACCCTCCTGACTTGTTTTTTCCACACTTTTATGCCACACATCCAACTGTGAATCCCAGATATTATCATAATCTTTTATAACACCAAAGGCAGCTTCATATACAGAACCGGCTACATCTTTTAGTTTTTTCATTTTTTCATAAATTTCTTTTACTTCCCTTAGCCGACGATTATCACGTCCTGAATAATCCAATATACCATGCCAGTATATTTCCGTTCCCATAGTACAGGTTCTCCACCGGAAATAACTGATATAATCCGCACCGTGTGCAACACTCTGCATAGTCCATAAGGTCATCTGTCCCGGTCTTGGCGTAGGTGCTTCCATCGCCGTATTCCAGCCATTGGCTCCGGACTGCTGTTCCATAATACCAAACGTAGGAGAAATGGAACGGACTTCCGTTAAATTTCTGCTCCACTTTCTATCATTTAGGTCTGTCCCGTGTTCCGGATCCGTTCCCATACAATATGCAAAGTTGGGATAAGAATCATACGTCATAAAATCAAGACTTTCTTCCGTCATTCGGTGATTATCCAGATTCCCGAAGAGACCGTTGGTCGTGATAAAATCATCCCTCTTAATGTACTTTTTAATAATTTCACTTTGCATTCCGGCAAACCTGCAGGCACTGTCGGAAACAAATCTGGTGTAATCCAGTACTTCATGTGGATTGGTCGCATTACTTATGGTTGTTCTGGGAACAAAGATTTCCTCCCAGGCTGTATACGTCTGATTCCAGAATGTGGTCCCCCAGGCTTGATTTAAGGCTTCCAGGGTTTGATATTTATTTTTAAGAAATTCACGGAAAGCAATCGTATCGCTTTCAGAATAAAATTCATTTTTCTCGCAGTTAAGTTCATTATCGATCTGCCAGCCGATAATACTTTCATGAGGTGCATAATGTTCAGCGATTTTCTCTACAATTCTTTTAGATAGTTCCTGATATATTTTTGAATTGTAATTGTAGTGTCTTCTGGCACCATGGCGGTATAACACTCCATCCATAGTTGCATTTAAACTCTCCGGATATTTCGTAGTAAGCCAGGCCGGCGGGGTTGCTGTGGGGGTACCGAAAATTACTTTCATACCGGTTTCTTTCGCTATTTCTAGAAATTCATCAAAGAATTCGAAAGTAAAATTTCCCTCCGTCGGTTCTACTTTACTCCAGGCAAATTCCGCTATACGAATGGTTTCGATACCATTCTCTAACATACGAAGCAAATCTTCCCTCCATAGGCTTTTATCCCAGTGTTCCGGATAATAACAGGTGCCAAGAGATAACCTGTCTGCTTTTAATGCTTTATTCATTATAATTATCTTCCTTTCTTGTCTTTTTCTCCCGGGAGTTGGGTCACAGCTAGTACACTGTTATCACAATCCCCTGCTCCTTTATAAAATAGTATATACATTCTATTCTTTAACAGCACCCGCAGTAAGTCCGGACATAAAGAACTTGGATGCACATAAGAAAGCGATTAACAGCGGCAGTACCGCACAAGTACTTGCCAGCATCATGGCACCATAGTCCGTGCCGCGGTCGCTGACCATTGTTTTTAATAACAACGGTAATGTCTGTAACTCCTCCTTACGAAGAATCATTAAGGGCTGCATAAAGTCATTCCATACATTAACGAATTGCATAATTCCCAGGGATGCATAAGCCGGCAGAAGTACAGGTGCAATGACACGGAAAAAGATAGTCCATTCACTGCAGCCGTCAATTCTGGCCGCTTCCATAAGGGAGGTAGGTACATTATTCTGACAATACTGGCGCATCCAGAAGATACCAAAGGCATTGGCACAGCCAGGGATAATCAAAGCCTTAAAATCGTTTATCCAGCCGAATCTGGACATCATAATAAACCAGGGAATAATCCCGGCTGTCCAAGGAATCATCATGGTTGCCAAAAGAATGGCAAATAATTTCTTTCTTCCGGGAAAATCATATACGGCAAATGCATACCCGCCCATGGAGCAGAATAACAAAACCAATGTGGTATAGGAAATGGTAATAATACAACTGTTTATAAAAGCCCGGGGTATATTTACGGCTGCTGTCATATTCTTAAAATTCTCTCCTAAACTCTGCCCGAACCAGACAGCCGGCGGGAAAGAATAAATTTCACTGGTTGTATGTGTTGACATTACAAACATCATATAAAAGGGAATGAGCATTATTAATGCAATACAGCCTAATATAAAATATGTGGAAAATTTCCTGCCGCCTGGAATAAATTTAGCAATTGCAATTAATACAACAACGGTAATTAAAATAAGAATCAGCAATGTTATCATTTTATTTTCCTCCTTTTTACCGTGTCTTTTTCACCCGTGACTCTGTAAACACCTATAGAAATCAATATAATCAACATAGTTATTACATAAGCAACGGCTGAGGCGTATCCATATGCGGTACCGCCCTGAGGTGCTTTATTCAGTAAATACATCATCAAAGTCAGACCGCCGTTATTCTGGCCGCCGGTCCAGCTGGAATTGGTTAATATAAACGGCTCCGTAAACAGGTTAAACATACCGATACTGGATTGGATAATAGTAAAAACGATAATTGGCTTAAGAAGCGGTACCGAAATATTAAAAAATACTCTGAAATGACTTGCACCGTCGATTTTGGCAGCTTCATAAATATCATTGCTGATGCCCTGCATTCCTGCCAGATAAATAACCATATTCCAGCCAATCCATTTCCATGCGAACATGACAATTACCGCAACTTTTATTAATGACCCGTTACCTCCGAGCCAGTTGACCGGCTCTTCTCCAAAGAAACTCAAGATATAATTAATAAGCCCGTAATTGTTACCGAATAAATTCTGGAAGATAATCGTAATCGCAACAGAACTGGTAACCATAGGCATAAAATAAATGGTTTTAAATATATTCTCACCTTTTACGATTTTGGAATTTAATATATAAGCAAGCGCCAGGCCGCCTAATAGAATCGGAATATGTGCTATAATTCCAATTATCAGTGTATTACTCAACGCTTTCCAAAACAAGGTATCCTTAAATAGATTCA
Organism: Anaerocolumna sp. MB42-C2; assembly: GCF_030913705.1. GTDB lineage: Bacteria > Bacillota > Clostridia > Lachnospirales > Lachnospiraceae > Anaerocolumna. The sequence goes on along the minus strand of NZ_CP133190.1, from coordinate 5,538,916 downwards.
GATAATTGTCAATGCCGATAAAATGCATGGCGGATAAACCATCCCACCTGAAAAAACTGATATAAAAACCTGCAGCGATTGGAAATATTCCAAAAACTGCAAATAAAATATAAAAAGGTGCTATATAAGCATAAGCAACTTTATAACGCTTAATTTCTGCCCATCTGTTATATTTTGCCCTAACTGTTTTTACTTTTGCCATAGGATATATCCTCCTCTTTATTAGAAATGGTTGCTGCAAATATTTAATTTATCTTTGCAGCAACCATATGCTCCCAATTAATGAGCTATCTGTTATTTATCCCATAATCCGGCATCTTTGAGTACCTGAATCTGCTGTTGTTTTACTTCAGCCGTTGCTTTCTCAATATCAGAAGCTACCAGGTCACGAATCTGCTCTGCACTAAGTCCCTGTTCCAACCCTGCATTTACTGAACTGTAGATACAGCCCTCCGCAGTGGTATCCATCATAGTTGTATTTACAGGCTGTAATTCACTTGCGATTTTTGCCCAAAGTGCTTTTGTCTTTTCACCGCCGAAATAAGGGTCTTCTGCATCATAAATTGTTTTATCATCCCAAGCCGGTTTATATGCCGGATAATAATCCACTGCTTGAAACATGTCGTTCTGACCTTTTGCAGTTGCTAACATATATTTAATAAATGCCCAGGCAGCGTCTTTGTTTTTGCTTTGTTTTGGAATAACCAAGAATGAACCGCCCCAGTTGGAACTCTTTACAGCACCGGGTAAGGTAGTTACTGCCCAATGCCCAGCTCCGTCCGGATCAATATCGGTCTTTAAAAATCCACCGAACCAGGCTCCGGTAAATACGGAAGCACAGGTACCTGCAGCATATCCTGCATAAGCCTCGCTGCTCCACATATCTACATTCATATCCCATTTATTCTGTCTCATTTTTATGACTGCATTAAGGCAATCCAGGTCTCCGTCTCGTTGGATTTGAAGATTTAAATCTTTATCGTAATAATCACGGTTGCAGAATAATTCAAAATACAGATAGGAAGCATCCGGAATAAGCCATCTTTTTCCCGGTATATTAACTGCCTCAGCGACCTTTAAAACACCGTCCCAGGTACTCATTAATTTAGCGACTTCATCCGGATTGGTAGGCAAACCGGCTTCTTTAAATACATCGGTACGGTAGAAATAACTGCAGGGACCAATATCCCAGGGAATCGCAACAAACCTGCTTCCGTCGGAAGAATTTGCCTGCTCCCATTTATAAGCAACAAAGTCATCCTTTAAATCACCTGCGTTATAGGGTTCTTCCAAAAGATTCGTCAATGCGGAGGAATCTCTGTATTGTGCTATGTAAGCTCCCTCAACCATGGCAACATCCGGAGCATCGGTTCCGGCTGCCAGGGCAGTCTGCAATGCCTGATGATGACTGGTGGTATCGGTAAATTGTAATTCAACTTTAATATCCGGATATTGTTCATTAAATCCTGCCATAGCAGCTTTAAAAGCATCATCACCGGATGGCCAACCTCCAACGGTTATCGTACCTGAAATCTTACCATCCGATGTACCGCCGGTACTTTTACTGTCTGAACTTTTACATCCTGTGAAAGATGACATGACTAATATAATTGTAAATAGTATTGCTGTAATTCTTCTCCTATTATTTTTCATAGTTTTCTCCCATCTCCCGTTAAAACGGGCAATCTCGCTAAGGATTAGGAATATGCTTCTCCTTATCTCTCCGGTTACTGTTTTGTATTATTCCCCCGAATATTCTTTACACTTCCAAACATGATGCCGCATAACGGCATCTCAAATAAATGAGGAAGAAGTCTGGAATTAGCACCCTCCGTGCTCATTTCGGACTTCTTCCAGTGTGAAGATTCTTCACACTTTCACCCGGCATGATCTTAACGGGCAAGTGAATGACTCTTTTCACTTTTTTCCCCTCCAGCATATCTAATAATAGTTCAGCGCACTTACCCCCCTGCTTTTTCGCGGAAAGGTCTACGGTGGTCATTAGTGGGGAAGTATAACGTCTTGCAAAAGTACCGTCAAATCCCATAATAGAAATATCTTCGGGCACCCTTACCCCCATCCTTATGAATTGATTGCAGACACCAAAAGCGAATACATCGTTAAAACAAAGAATTGCCGTAGCATCTAGATTTCGTTCCAAAAATAGTTGTGCAGCCACCTCTCCTTTTCCATAAAAACTCTCTTCCACTGTGAAATTATTTCCTGTCTGCTCCTCAATAAACCGCAGGAGGCGTTCATCCTCACCCATATCTTTTTTGTGTATCCCCAAAACATATCTTTTAATATCTTCTTTCAATACAGGTCTTAATTCTTCCAGATAACCATACATTCTGGCATTGGCTGAATTATACTCATACGGCATTCCAAGTGCAATTTTTTCATGTCCGTTGTCCCTTAGATATTGAACGGCAATCTTTGTTGCTTTGTACATATCAATTTCTACCCTGGGTGCAGCTTTGGAGAAACAGACCGGATTACCGTAACTGGCTGTTACAACCGGTAAAAAATAATTTTTTCCGGAGGATTCCAGATACCACTGTGCCGCATTTTCATTTGGCATAATAATACCGTCTATCATTGTTTCTTTAATGCTGTTAAAATCCAGTGAACCGTTGAATACAACCATATATCCCCGGTCTTTTGCCGTTTCCATCATACCCTGATACATTTCGATATTAAATGAATTCTGTAAATCCTTACAATAAAATAATATTTGTTTTGTTCTTCGCTTTTGCAGGGACATAGCCACTGGATGCGGATAATATCCTAGTTCTTCAGCGATTTTTAATATTTTTTCTTTTTTGTCATTGTCAACATAGCCACTGTTGTTCAGCGCTCTGGAAACTACTGAAACAGATACGCCGGCCCGGTTTGCAATATCTTTTCTGGTAGCCATATTTCCTCCTATACTACTTTTTATTTGTCTTTGATTTCCAATAGACAATTTTGACTATATAATGCGCATTTTCTTATCAATTTTGTAGTAATTGATGTGTTTTATGATATAATAATAATACATTTGAACATTATGTGCAATTCACTTATATGTGGTCGCGTGTCCATGTGTAATATTGCACATGGGTGTCGAAAAACTAATCTAACATCATTTTCATGTGCACCCGCCGGTCGGACTTTTTCTTTACATGACCCAATATAAAAAGATAAAAAAATACTGTAAAATAGATCAACCTTTTGACTAGTTATAAATTTTCTATTTTACAGCAACTCTACGGATATTATTTAAATTGTACTATATTAAACTCTGCTTTGCCTATTTTTTCTTGCTGATATCAGTAACATCATGGGCCTTCTAAGCTCATCTAATATCTCTGAAGAAGTATTTAAATGAGAACTCTAAAGCATAACACATCTTCATAATGAGTCAATGAGTATTGTTACAAGAGTGTTTAACCATATGGATTGAAAAAAGGGTTGCATTTTGCAGCCCTTTCTTTGTTTGTTTATCTACAATTACTTATTTAGTTCACGTTCAACAGCTTCCATTAATCCTTTCATATATCCGACCGCATAAAAGTTGCCATACAGGGTATAACCCGGATGATCGTGTTTATCCCCTTCCATGGTCGGTACATGATCCGGTCTGATCGGTCCGTCAAATCCAAGCTTCGAATATAATTTCATACATTGGTACATGTCAGTAGGGCCGTCATCATGAAAAACTTCTTTAAAATGATTCTTTTCCCCCTCCACATCTCTAAAATGCACAAAGAATACTTTGTTCTGGGGAACAAATTGTTTGATGACCTCAATAACATCCGCACCCTGGGCTCTGAAAGATCCCTGGCAGAGAGTAATTCCATTATTAGGTGACGGATACATATCGATTACTCTTTGAAATGCTTCCGGATTAATTAATATTCTGGATATACCTCGGATTGGAGTTATCGGCGGATCATCCGGATGTATGGCAAGTCTAACGTTATTTTTTTCCGCAACCGGAACAATTCTTTCGATAAACCATTTTAGATTGTCCCAAAGTCTATCTTCACTTACTTCTCCTGCCCAGGTCAGGGGAGCATCCTTAATATCATCATAATTAAATACCGTAGCTAAAGCACCACCCCTGGTTCTTCCTGCAAAGGAAGTACGAAACCAGCTGATAACCGGCATCCAGTTGTAACACAATACTTCTATACCTAATTTGCCCATATTTTCAATCAGGGTAATTACTTCTTTTAATTCCTCTTCTCTTCCCGGAAGGCCAAGTTTTATTTTATCCATCGGCGGCGGTCCCTCTACAACAAGCGGTTTAACACCAAGAGCTAAATAACGGTTTCTCATTCGAAGCATGGGCATATAATCCCAAGGCTTTTCCTCTTCGGTTTCTACATCGCCATGGCTTCCAATTACTGCATATTCAACACCCATCTGCTGGGATTGAATGATTTTGGTATCACTGGTGTCAAAAAAGTAAGATAATGCTAATTTCATTCTAAACTCCTTTCTCCTTCTGTAATGCATGAGTTAATTGTGTAACACACATATTGTCAGAACTATTAACCCACTTCATTAATTTTACCAATTTGTTATTGGATATTAAGTTTCTTATCTAAAATAACATACACTTTTCCTGATCTTTGTTATATAATTAAAATATAAAAAAGTATAACAAATTTGTCATATATTAATACGAAAGGTAAATATCCCATGCCAAAACCTTATTATGAAGAACAAATGCCGGTTGTAAACGGAGAGCGTTATCCTTTTCATACCTTTATTGCAAATACCGGAGGACATAAATTCATTGTTGACCCACATTGGCATTATTATATTGAATTATTATATTTTCTTGAAGGCAGTGCTGTTATAATCCTGGGAAATGAACGAAACCAGGTATCTGCAGGAGATTTTATAATCGTTAATTCCAGAGAGGTGCATTCTATTAACAGTTATGAGGGTGTAAATACCCGGTACATTGTTATTAAATTTGATGTGGATATCCTGTATTCCTCTGCAAAATCCGTCTTTGAAGCAAAATATATCCTGCCCTTTACCATGTCACAGCATAACTATAAAAAAGTTTTTAAAGAAAATGAAATAAAAAATACTCCCCTTAAAATTCTGGTATCAGAAATTTATGAGGAGTACAGGAGTAAAAAATATGGATATGAACTTGCTGTTAGAATCAATATAGGCACCCTGTTCTTATGGTCTATCAGAAAATGGGAAAGCGAGGGTCTTAAATATACCCAGGAAACCGGCCCAAAGCAGATTGATATAAATAAACTGCAGCATCTGTTAGATTACCTTGATCTGCATTATAACGAGGACATTTCCGTTCAGGATATGGCCAAAATGTGTAACATGAGTTATTGTTACTTCTCCCGCTTTTTTAAGAAAATTATGCATAAAACCTTTGTAGAATATTTGAATTATATTCGGATCACCGAAGCCAAAAAGCTGCTTCTGACCACGGAATTCAATATTACGGAAGTAGCTTTAAAAGTTGGTTTCTCCAATTCCAGTTATTTTATCGAACAATTTAAGCGGTATAACAGTCAGTCTCCCAAACAATTTAAGTTAAATGCTATGCCTTAACAAGGATTATTTTATATTTTCTTTTTTTGCTTGCTTTCTGCTGCTTTCCTATTCTCTTCCACTCTGTATTTTACGATTTTTGATATAATATCATATGGCAGAGGTTTACCATTTGGAAACTGTACGGCTCCTTTTGAATTTTTATACCCTGCTAATTCTTCTTTGAATGCTTCAATCCCTTCTGCACCGGGATAAAATCCAATATGATTTTTATGTGCGGCAAAGTGTACCAGATTGCCATGTAATGCAAAAGTAGGCATTTGCCAGCTAATTTTCTCTTTTGCATCCGGTGCTGCCTCTTTTATTACTTTTCTGAGTGTTTTAAGTTCATCCTGAATTTCGTTCGGACATACACTGATATATTCATCGATTGTAGTATATTGATTTTTTTCCACGTCTTCTCCTTATAATTATTTCAGTTTATTTTAGGTAATTGCAAAACCCACATATTTTATCTATATGTCATGATGCCGGGGCCAAAAGTAATGCAATTCATACAATTTTAAGGCTGAATCCTGCCCAGAGGGCACCTGAAGCCGGAAACAAAAATCAAATGTATGGCATCAGCCTGAATTTTATATATAAAGTATATTATGATAAACTTTTACTGTCAACTTACAATTAATTATACCAGTATTATTATGATTCATTTATGATAATGTCTTAGTGTACCACAAATGATTATGTCCCAATTAGTCGTTCATATATTATAATAGAACCTCATGACTTAGAAATGAGGTGGACACAATCAGAAAGGTATTACTAACAATGGACGAAAACCAAAAGTACGAGGTCATTAAAAAACTCGTAGACACAAATGGTAATAAGAAAACAGCTGCTCTTAAAATAGGTTGTTCAGATCGACACATCAATCGCTTAATAAAGGGCTATCAAGAACAAGGTAAGTCTTTCTTTATTCATGGTAACCGAGGGCGACAGCCGGCCATTACTCTTCCTACAGATACAAAACAGTTAATCTTGGACTTATATCGTACCAAGTACAGTGACTGCAATCTGACCCATTACTCTGAACTTCTCAAAGAAAAAGAACATATCAGTGTATCTGTCAGTGCCATTACTTCTATTCTTAGAAAGGAATACATCCTTTCTCCTAAAGCAAACCGTTCTTCCAAGAAAGCGGTAAAAAAAGCACTAAAGGCTATTCAATCAAAGACTAAGTCTAAAAAGAAAGCAGCTATTATTCAAAGTTCCATCATGGATCTGGAGGATTCGCATCCTAGGCATCCTAGATGCGCGTATTTCGGTGAAATGCTTCAAATGGATGCGTCCCTACACCTTTGGTTTGGGCAATTCAAAACACAACTCCACATCGCCGTTGATGATGCCACAGGGCAGATTGTTGGCGCCTACTTTGATGAACAAGAAACATTAAATGGCTATTATCATGTTCTCTATCAGGTTCTTAGTAATTATGGCATTCCATATCAATTTTTTACTGACAACCGAACTGTATTTGAGTATAAAAAGAAGCATGAAACCTCTTTAGAGAAAGATACCTTTACTCAGTTTGGTTATGCCTGCAAACAATTAGGAATCGACATTCGTACTTCCAGCGTTGCACAAGCAAAAGGGCGGGTTGAAAGAATGTTTGGCACTCTTCAATCCCGCCTTCCTGTTGAACTCCGACTTGCGAATGTAACCAGCATTCAGCAAGCCAATCAATTTCTCCACACCTATATAAAGAAATTTAATAAGCAGTTCGCTTTACCTATTGATAGTATCAAATCTGTGTTCGAAATGCAACCAGATAGTGATAAAATCAATCTGACGTTGGCGGTATTATCTTCTAGAAAGATAGATAACGGAAGTTGCCTGAAATATCAAAATGAATACTATCTTCCTGTAAACAGTCAAGGAATCGCTGTACACCATCGTAAGGGCACCACAGCAATGGTAATTAGATCATTCAATGGTGAACTTTTTAGTTGTATTGGTGAGCAGGTTTATGCACTTGAGTTACTTCCGGAACACAAGCTTTCTTCAAAAGCATTTGATTTAGCGACCATTCCGGAATTACCAAAAAAGAAATACATACCTCCTATGAACCATCCTTGGAAGCAGGCATCATTTGAAAAGTACGCTAAAAGTCAATTACATAGAAAAGATGTAGCTTAACTGATATTTCGAAGTCTGTAGGTTTATTAAGGTTATCCAAATACCGACTGAGCTATGGATTTTCTCCTAAAGTACTATTTAAAACTAAGCACCAGAAATCTGGTGCTTATGTTTAAACTTTTTGAGGACATTTTCAAAAACGGTTGACACTTACAATTAATTATACCAGTATTATCGAAAAATATTATATTTTTCACAAAGAAGTGATAGAAACATAAAATATAATATAATGATTATTGGAGTATCTTATGTTGACTTTTAGAAATAACACTCCTTTAGGGATGGTTTATGTTATGACCAATTCTGCCGAGGGCAATCAAATCGCTGCTTTTAGAAGGCATCCCAATGGAGATCTTACTTTTGTAGATTTATATGAAACACACGGTATGGGTACCGGAACAAGGGAAATTTCCTCTGCTACACCGGAGGACGGAATTGATACCCTGGCTTCACAAGGTTCCATTGCCCTATCCTCTGACAAACATTATCTATTTGCTGTGAATGCCGGTAGTAATAATATTTCCAGCTTCCGGGTGGATTACAACGGTGAGCTTATCTTTGCAGACATAATTCCATCCGGCGGATTACAGCCGAATAGTTTGGATGTTTATAATAATCTCCTTTATGTTGCAAATGCCGGGAGCCCTGAAAATAATTTCAGCTCTAATATTACAGGTTTTTATGTAGAAAATAATGGAACCTTTAACACAATACCAGTCTCTACCCATTCCCTGAGTACACCAAATGCACAACCGGCGCGGGTTTTATTCAGCCCGGACGGCAGCCAGCTTATAGTATCTGAATTAACAACAAGTCGTTTAAATATATTTGAAGTTAATTCTAATGGAACCCTTTCGGAATTGTACGTAAACGCCTCCAATGGCGCTGGCCCATTCGGGTCATATTTTACCCGTTCCGGACTCTTATTAGTTGCTGAAGCAGGTGAAAATGCTGTATCTTCTTACAGACCAACACAAAGCGGAGAACTTGCTGTTATCAGTGGTTCAGCAGGAAATGGCCAGATGGCTACATGCTGGGTTGTATCCACGCCAAATGGTGCTTATGCTTATACCTCAAATGCAGGTAATGGAACAATTTCCGTCTACCGTATAAACCGGAATGGTACTCTGTCTATCTTAACCAGTTTATATAGCACTCTTGATGCTATGGCCGCCCCTATTGACAATGGTGTAAGCGGTGATGGACAGTATTTTTATGTACTAAACGGAAACAAAGGCACCATATCCGTATTTAGAATCGAAAATAATGGAAATCTTTCTTACCGGCAAAGTGTAGGATGTGATCGCTTACCCCAATTAGGTGCTCAAGGACTGGTAATATACTAAATTAAAACTTTTTTCTTACTTCCGATGAAAACCCGCAAAAAAACTCCGTTCACCGGCTAAGGAAAACGGAGAAGCCATTCTTATTGTTTACCATTATCACAAGTTAGAGTCCGGCTAGCCAGACTCTAACTGCCTATCAGATAACAAAACGGACAAGTCCGTATAAACTTGTTGAGCCGGTGGTTTTTAATTAACTGAAATATTTATCTACAATCTTTTCTGCGGTCCGTGTTGCTAATGCCTGGGTGGTAAGTGTGGGATTGGGTCCGCCTAAACCATTATATAATACACTGTTGTCAGCTATATAAAGTCTTTTGACCTGATTTGCCTCACAATTGATATCCGTCACATAACCCATACGCATAGTACACTGAATATGAATAAAGATTCCCGGCGGCCAATTGGAACGAATAACCGTCTTAGCTCCTGCTTTCCTGAAAATATCAGATGCTATAACAGCAAGTTTATCCCTTTTTTCCATATCAATCCTGCTTGGCTGATAATTAATAACCGGTATATATCCATTCTCATCTTTTAATTCAGGATCCAAGGTGATGGAATTACTTTGATTTACGTCGTCATCTGTAAATATTAGTACACTTAATGTCCTCCGGTAATCCCGCATAAATTTCTTCAGCTGTTCTCCGACCACACGTCCCTCAATATCCCAGGGGTTCTGTGAATCGGTTTTATTTAAAATATGATATCCCATATTGCTGGTTCCATATAACAATCCCGAATATAATCCGGGACTCATACCATATGTTTCTATTACACCGAGTCCCGGGTAATCAAACCTGGCTGCGGCATTTTGGCCAACATAAGGTTTAATATCGGAAACCCCCAGCCGATCCATTAATACCTCTTCCTCAAAAATACCCGATACACTATCAAACCAATGATTTATTAAACCTCTGCCAACCCACTCATTTTCCGGCAATGCAGAATTCAGCCAAAGTCTCGGTGTTTCCACGCCGCCTGCAGCCATGATAACCACATCCGAGCTTAACTGACCTGTCTCTCCGGTCCAGGTATCTCTGTACAATACCCCAACAGCACGTAAACCCTCCGATGTATCTTCCTCCGTAATTATCTTTGTAACAAATGTATTTGGCCTTACTTCAACATTACCGGTGCGAAGCCCACGGGGTATGTAACTTACTAAAGTAGACCTTTTGGCAACTCCCTCTACTGTGGGCCCAATATGGCATCCATTGACACAATGGCCTCTAAGAGTACAGCCTGTCGAAGTATTGGTTTGAAAATCAAAATCCGGGTCATTAAGAGAGGGATTTGGGCGCAGAATCGCATTGGGCTGGGGTCTGTAACCCGGACCGGTTAAATCCGGTGTATCTAAGAGCTGCCATCCGGCTTTTCCGGCACCGATATAGAATAACTCTTCCTTGGCAGTAGTTGGAGCCGGTCTCACAGGTAATGTCTGCTCTGCCCTTTCATAGTACGGAATCAATTCTTCATAAGTAATAGGCCATACATTATTAACCGCTTGTGGGAAAGCACGGGGTGAATTTCCGAAATAATGCAGTGTACTGCCTCCTACTCCCGAATTTTGCCAGGTATAACCTCCTGTGGTTATAATTCTATTCCAGGCACCTCGGTTCCTGTCTGCCGGTCCCCAACGGAATTTGCCCGTAACAAAATCATTCATATCGTCTTCTAGATCTGTAAAATTTTCTTTTAGGATTTCAATACTCAAATCATCTGCACTTGCGCTGCTTATCCCCCCCTTTTCGGCATTAGGTTTCGGCCATTTTTTATTTCCATACCACGGCCCTGCCTCCAGTAGAAGGACTTTGATTCCTTTCTCACCAAGTTCTCTGGCAGCAACCGCTCCGCCGCCTCCTGCCCCTATAACAATAACATCTGCATCCTTATTCATTTTAACTCCCAACTACCCGATCCATAGCAAATAAACAATCGGATATTTCTTTCATAATTAATTATTCATCTCTTAAAGCACGATATCCCAGGGATGGACCCGGATACCCAACCTGTTCCCAACTTAATGGATAAAACTCTAATTTACGGTTACCTGGTGATTCCAAGCGGGTTGAACCGTAACCTGACCACTCCGAATAATATCCCATCATGGTATACCTGTCTAACACACCGGTTATAATCAAGGTTAATCCCGAATTGCCTTTATAAGGTGCGGGTAAATCTAAAAGGTACACCTTAAGCTGTTCCAATAGGGTTAAAGCACGGAACCGGTCTATAGGTGCAAGCGCAGCAAAGGTCCCTCCAACAGGGAATCTGGTAAAGTCCAATAATCTGGTGTTCTCACCGTTAAATATCAGTTGGTCAGCTGCCAGATCCAGCATTAGTGCAGTAGGTTCTGCCAACGGGACAGAATAATAATTCAGCGTATATACCATGTACTCATCTATATGTAAGTTCAGGGCTCCATAATATTGTATTTTTCCATATTCTTCGGCAAGCCCGGGTGTCCGTGGAATAATAGCATCTACCAAAGCTTTAAAAGTATCCAGGATATATTGAAGTGTATAATAGTTTTGCTTTTTCCCAGTTTTATCGTATGACACAGAACGTCCCATGCATCGTCCCACCTGACTAGATTTTTTCGACTATTAGAATTAATATGATATATCTTGCTGATTTATTACATATAAATTAGCATTTTATGGAGAAATATCCAGCAGCCATAAAATGCTGATATATTTGGTTTTATAGTCAAAGAGGGTTGTTGAAAAATGATTCAACAACCCTCTTTGACTATAAAAATATATGATATTTTGTATTAAAACTAATAATTTATAATTTATTAAATCTGCTGATTTTTTTATTACTTCTTTGGCCGTATCAGCCAGCAGCTCATACTCTGACTGATTCATTAATATAAAAACCAAGTTTTTAGGAACTATTCAAAAACTGTTATTCTTCACTCTGGTCATCCTTCATATCATTCCTTTTCGTATGTTCTTTTTCCCCATGTTCTTTTCCATTTATATTACCTTTCTCCATATTAAATTCTTTGTGAAACTCATTTCTTAAGTCTTCTCTATATTCTTCTTCGAATCTTCTTCCGCCAAAGTACCTGTGACCGCCGAACTTTTCATGCAGCCGCCTAATCATTTCATCATCAAACGGCGGACGGCCATGATGGCCTCTTCTTCCGAATTCTATATCTTCTTCACCAAATTGCTGTTCCAGTTCCAGAATAATACGCTTTAAATAGTCTCGTAATCTGTTCTGTTCTTCTTCAGTCAGACAACCGAATAAGTTCTTGTTTTCCGTTTGCCGTTCTTTCTGATTGGCGGCTTCTCTTCCGGCATCCGTAAGACTTATCATCATTACCCTGCGGTCAGCTTCAGATGGTTTACGGGTTATATATCCGTTCCGTTCCAGCTTAGCCAGTAATTCTCCTAACGATTGTGATCTGATATCCAGGATGTTAGATAATTCTTTCTGACTCATCTCCGGTTTTAATTTTAATAAAGCTAAAACTCTGCCCTGTCCCCGATGTACATCCGCCATGGGACCAAAAGTTCTGAGGTTTTGCAGCTGGAACTTTCTAAGTAACCATTCCAAACGTACAAATAATTCGTATAAATCATTTACATTTTCATTCATATTTTTCTCCAATCTGTCTGTTTAAAAGAATCCAAATCCACCGATTTCTGCTTTCATTCAGTGAATTTATATTATTCGGTTTATTAAGAAGAATCTTCTTATTGGTTTTGCTATCATCAAATATTAGGTTAAATAGAGATGTAACTACAGGTAATCCGATAAACATAATTAAGGAAATCGTCGGATAAAAAAAGGATAGTATAATAATAAGAGCAATAATACCGGCCATCATTGCAAAACGCAGCCAGGGATCTCTTCTAGCTGTTTTTAACTCTCGGACCGCTTTATACCTTTCCTCATCTCCATTATCATGGATAATACTATGCCATATAAATAAATAACTGCTATTTACTAATAGAAATACAATATCATATCCAATTGCCGGAGCTACCTGACCCGGATTTAACATAACCCATTTTGCAAAGATAGGAATAAGAGACAGAAAAAACAGAAAAAGCAGGTTTCTCCACATAATTCTATTAGTTACCTCTTTCATATTAATAAATAATTGATGATGTTTGCACCACTGGGCTCCAACTACAAAAAAACTTACGAAAAATATTAAGATTGATGCCAGTAATCTCATAATATCATCAAAATTAAATTTATCCGGCAGCGGAATATCTAAAACCATTATTGTTATTATAATGGCTATAACTCCGTCGCTGAATGTCTCGAGCCTGTCTTTTGATAATTTCAACATAAAAATCCTCCTTTCATTTATACGTTAATTCAAGCAATTCCTAAACTATTTCGTTGTCTAAATATACCTTATGTTTTGTAATTAATTAGGTTTTCTTAATTATACAGGTACCTTTATATATTTGTCAATACTTTTTTAAAGGTACCTTTTTATTTTTTTAGGGAGTTATCTCACAAGAAGCAAGTACCGGTTTTATGCCGTCTAGAGGTACCCATACAAAGAATAAAGATATAAAGAGTAAAGATACTGACGATTCATTCAGAAGACATACTAATCCTTGAAAGTCTGGTTACTGACGGCACAATTACCGAAGATCAGTTAATTGTAACTCAAACTGCTATAGAAAAGTTCTTAAGTCAAATAAATAAGAAATGTTTAAATCCTTCTTTCTCTTACATTGAGTAAAGAAGGATTCTTTTTATATTTTTTATATATTTTTATCTTTTATACTATTTTTTATCTATACATATCAGAACTTCTTAATACAGAATAATTTTACTTACATCATGGATTTTTCCTGTAATTCTATCATGTACCGCAGAAAGTTTTGTATGGACAGGATGGTTTCTCAGGAAGTTTTGCATATTCTGCCTGTATAATTGTATGGGCATAGGGAGTAGCAAGAACCTTTAAAAACCGATTCATCACGCTGTAATCACCATCATCCACTGCCGCTTTCAACGCCTCTTCTACGCGATGATTTCGTGGAATCACCGCAGGATTGGAATCCATCATCAGCTTCCTTACGGCTGCTTCGGGTTCATTCTGACTGTTTAGTCTGGTCTGCCACTGCTTATACCAATCAGAGAACTCCGTACTGTCAAATAAAGGTGTACCTGCACAATTATGAAAAGTTAATGCCACAAATGTATTGGTATAATCTGCTTCATATTTTTTCATTAAATCTAATAGTTCTTCAATCAAACTTTTATCCTGTACTTCTTTTGTAATTAATCCGAGCTTCGTTCTCATCCCGGTAATCCAGTTTTCAGTGTAAAGTTTAGTATATTCTGTGACGGCATTCTGTGCAATACCAACAGCTTCTTCTTCCTTCTCATGAAGCAGGGGCAATAAAGTTTCTGCAAACCGGTAAAGGTTCCACTCTCCGATTTTGGGCTGATTTCCATAAGCATATCTTCCTCGTGTATCGATGGAACTAAATACCGTCCCGGGATCATAAGTATCCATAAATGCACAAGGCCCATAATCTATAGTCTCACCGCTGATTGCCATATTATCGGTATTCATTACTCCGTGAATAAATCCAACCAGCTGCCATTTTGCAATTAGTGCAGCTTGGGATTTTACTACTTCCTTAAGCAGGTGGAGATAAGGGTTAGGGAAATCCAGTACTCCTTTAAAATGTCTTTTAATAGTATAATCTGCCAGTGATTTGAGTTCATTTAAGGTACCCCAATGTGCTGCATATTGAAAAGTGGCAACGCGAATATGACTGGCTGCGACACGGGTTAGTACTGCCCCTGGAAGTTTTGCTTCTCTGATTACAGCTTCACCTGTTGTTACCACTGCTAAGCTTCGTGTTGTCGGAATACCCAGAGCATACATAGCTTCACTTATTAAATATTCCCTTAGCATAGGCCCAAGGGCTGCCCTGCCGTCACCTCCTCTTGAATAGGGTGTCGGTCCTGAACCTTTTAACTGAATATCAACCCGCTTTCCCTCAGGTGTTATTTGTTCGCCAAGAAGCAAAACACGTCCGTCACCTAACATATTAAAATAACCATATTGATGCCCGGCATATGCCTGAGCTAAAGGTTCAGAACCCTCCGGAAGTTTATTTCCGGCAAATACCGCGACACCACCGTCCTTTTGCAGTGCTTTGGGGTATAACCCCAATTCTTCTGAAAGTGAAAGATTTAGAATCACTAACTTTGGTAATATTACCGGCATGGGACTAAGTTTTGAAAAAAATGTTTCTGGTAACCTGGCATAACTATTATCGAAATTCCATCCATATGGGTTCTTTTCATTTTTCTCCATCATGATAAACTCCATTCTTCTATGATAAATAATAAACAACCGAAAAGCAGATACTAAAATTCATGGCACTCTTAGTGTTTGCTTATGACGATTTATTATTCCATATTAAATCAGGACAAAATTAAAAGCTGATGAAAAATATCCAAATAAACTTTCGGAAGTTGATTCAGGCATTTTTTATCAGCTTATATTTTATAACGATTCAATTACTGGTACTACCTTCTTTTTAGTATCTCAAACCTCCGTTTTCCGATCTGCTGCTTTTCTAAACGTTGAAATTTATCATTAGTATTCTTTTGGGATTTGTCCATACAAATTCCAATAACCGTTTCATTATTGCAAATTGAATACAGACTGTCCAATAACAAATCTATATTTCCGTTATCGGCTCCCTCCCAGGTAACAATCTCCCCATAAGGTACATCCGTAATAATAATGTCCGGTGTCTTATTTAAAATAAGATTTTCGAAAACATTCGCTGTAAAAACGCGGGTAATAATATTGCTGCCCTCCAGCTTCTTATGAAGTTTAATGGCACTTTGCAGTGCTTCTTCATGTGATTCTTTCCCGTATTCCCTGGATAATTCCCGAATCTGTTCCATACGTTTATTAAGTCCGTCTGTATGTAATAATTCCAAATTATTTTGTGCTTTATACACCGCATCCGGATTGATATCGCTACCAATTATTTCAGAGATGATTTGAACATTCATAAACCCTAAAACCGTAAGCATATATCCGCCGCCACAGCAGCAATCATATAGACAGATATCACTTTTTTTATGGGAATACTTAAGACATCGTCCAAAAATCTCCTGAGCAAGCCTAGCCGGGAAATTAGTAATTCCCTTATAATTATGTAGTACTCTACCGCTGGCGAAATCTTCATAATTCTTGTCATTACCGTATTGATATTCCATAAGTTCCTCAATTCATAATAATTAACTGTGCTGATAAATGCCGCTAAACCTGTTACGATCAGATTACTGTTTCAAATCCGTTTTATCATATACATACTGCCGCCACTGTCTGCGGCAGTTTCATAATCTTCACTTTTATATAAATGTAATGCGCCGGGATTATCTTTAAATACATTGAGCCCTAAGACTTTATATCCCTTTTCTTTGGCTTCCTCTTCGAAAAATTGCAGAATCTTTCTTCCATAACCTTTACCTCTTTCAGCCTCATCCAAGCGGATATCTGCTATGTATGCCACATCTTCGTCTAATATATTCTGCATCAGGTACCAGACCTTGATGTAATCATAACTCCCATGTTTTACCCTCGATTTCGTTAGATTGCCCCCATTACCCTGCCGCCGCATACGGGTATATAAGCTCCTGTTGTAAATGCAGCCAGATCAGATGCAAGGAAACACACCATATTAGCAATATCCTGATCCGTTCCGCGATGTCCAAGCGGTACCGTTCTATCATAATCCGGTTGAACTTCCGTATGCTCCGTACGGGCTCTGTCACTGATTGTCCAACCCGGTGCCACCTGATTCACAGTTATGTTATATTTGCCTATCTCTTTTGCCAGGCAGCGGACGATGCCATCTAATCCCCTCTTGCCTGCTACATATGCGGCACTCCCGGCATCGGAAAGAGCTGCACATTCCGTATTCATAACAACAATCCTGCCATATTGCTGTTCTATTAAATGCGGTACAAATGCCTTATTCATGTATACATTATGCATCACACAACTTTCAAACTGGCTGAAGAAATCTGCAGTATCCTGTTTAAGAATATCTTTCCAGGTATACTGTATTACCGCATTATTTATAATAATATCCGGTTTGCCAAACTGCTCATATACCATATCCCGCATATCATAAATGCTTTGTTCCCTCGTGATATCAGCCTGAAACGCACCGGATTTTCTTCCCATTGCTTTCAGTTTTGCCGCCAACTCTTCCGCTTTTTCCGAATTCTTATGATAATGAATGGCAACGTCTGCACCACACTCGGCTAAGGAACGTACGATACAGCGTCCTAATTGACCGGAGCCGCCTGTTACGATTGCTTTTTTGCCCTTTAGATTAATATCCATAGAAATCTCCTTTTGTAATCATGTATTAATAGGATTTGACACCCTAATCCTATTCTGTATTAAGGTTAATTATTAATCATTATATCACTGATGTATTGAATTTTACAATAAAAACACCTCAAAACGTTAGATTAATTGTTCTAAGTTTAAAGGTGTATTTCATTGCCCCTGCTTTGATTTCTATTAGCAAGTTTTAGTTTATTATTCTTATTTTACCCGTAATTTATCTTTTGCCGCTACAAACACACTTTGAAGTACAATAAAGAAACAAAGTAAGGCAGCAATAACAATTTTAGTCCACCAGGAAGATAAGGTTCCCTGAAAAGTAATAAAAGTTTCAATCGTTCCTTTAATTAATACCCCGAATAAACTTCCGATTACATTGCCCACACCGCCTGTTAACAGGGTACCGCCGATTACTGCAGAAGCAATCGCTTCCATTTCAAACCCCTTTGCCTGTTCCACAAAACCGCCGCTGGTATTTAAACAGAATACAAAACCAGCCAAAGCAGCCAGAAAACCGTTTAAAACATAGACTTTCAATTTTGTCTTTTTTACATTTAAGCCCATTAATAAGGCAGACTGTTCATTTCCGCCTACGGCATAAATGGATCGGCCGAATCTTGTATACTTTAATAATAAATAAACTGTTACCAGCACCAGCAGTCCAATTACCACACTGGGATAGAGATATGGCTGTATTAAAATTCCTTTCCGGTTGACAGTTCCGCCAAACGGGAGATATATTTTGGCCTTGGACATAGCTAAGAACGTCTCATTTTTTATGGTTATCATCTCCGTACTGATAACTGCAGTCATACCTCTGGCAAAAAACATCCCCGCCAGAGTGACTATAAAGGGCTGGATATTAAGATATGCAATCAGCCAGCCCTGAATCAATCCAAAAACAATACCGGTAACTAATACAATAAAGATGGCTGTTATTGCACCTATCCCTTTCTTTTCCATCATCCAGGCCAGAAGCATACAGGTCATTGCCACCACGGAACCAATGGATATATCAATACCTCCCGTAATCAACACGATCGTCATACCCACTGCAGCAACGATAAGCCCTGCGTTACTGATAAACAGGTTTAAAAACACCTGTAAATTACCAAAGTTCTTATCCCTGAAAATAATAATTCCCGTACCATACATCAAGATAAACAAGGTAATAGTAATAAACAATAAAAAGGTATTGGAATCCAGTTTACGTCTCAATTTCATTCTGCCACCTTCCTTCCTGAATCTCCTATAACACCTCTGTTTTTTAATTTCAGATACATTCTCTTTAATTCCGGTGACTGGAGCGCTACTATAATGATAACGACTACTGCCTTATAGACAGGCAGCTGATCTGCAGTAACTTTCATTGCATAGAGAGAGGTTGTTAATGCCTGAATGGTAATGGCACCGATGACACTGCCGGTTAAGGAGAATTTTCCGCCGCCCAGACTATTCCCGCCGATTGCAACCGCAAGAATTGCATCCAATTCGATATTCAGCCCGGCATTGTTGGCATCAATGGAATATACCCTTGAAGTTATAATCATACCGGCGATACCCGCACATAAACCACAAAAGGTATAGGATAAAAACTGAATAAACGATGAGTTGAGTCCTACCAGTCTGGCGGCTTTCGCATTAATACCTACCGTCTGTATATAAAGTCCCAGGGCCGTCTTTTTTACTACAAATGCAGTAACTGCCACTACGATTATTGCTATAAAGATAGGCGTAGGTAATGGTACCCCAGGTATGGAATTACCTAAATACTTAAACTGATCGGTTCTTACATACAGAATAAATCCCTGAGTCAACACCTGGGCAATCCCTCTTCCGGCTGTAAATAAAATCAAAGTTGCCACCATAGGCTGGATCTTTAGCTTCGCGACCAGAAAACCATTCCAGGCTCCGCATAGGATTCCTGTCAGGGCAGCTAATAATAATGCTGCAAAATAGGGCATCCGGTATTCCGAAGCACTGGCACTGCCTACCAGAGCATATACACACACCGCACCGGATAGGGCACTGACCGCTCCCACTGATATATCCGTGCCGGCGGATGCAGCTACTACAAACGTCATACCGACCGCCAATACAATAAGCTCACTGGACCGGTTAATTATATCTATAATATAACCGTATAAAATTCCGTTTTTTATAGTGATTTGAAAAAAAGCAGGGGTTTTTATTAAGTTAATGATTAATACTATGATCAAACAAAAAATAGGTAAAAACAAGCGGTAACCGGTTACTTTTTTCCATATTGATTTTATATTATTCATGCTTTCCTCCTGACTTTCCTTTCATGGAACTGCCGGATTGTTTACTTGCTATGGTATTTGGTTTATCTGCTTCTGTGGTTCCGCCGCCGGCTATCGCTTTCATAATCTCATCCTGATTAAGTAATTCCTCTCTCAATTCACCCACTTTACTGCCATCCCGTAAAATTGCCATTCTGGAGCAGATACGTAACATTTCTTCGATTTCGGAAGAAATAAACATAACCGCCTTACCCTCCACTGCCAGGGAAAGTACTAACTTTTGAATTTCTGTTTTTGTACCTACATCAATACCTCTGGTCGGTTCATCCAGAATCAGAAATTCCGGATTCGTCAACAGCCACCTTCCAAGTATTACTTTCTGCTGGTTCCCGCCGCTAAGCTTCTTAACCGGAACTTCTCTGTCAGCGGTTTTAATGTTTAACAACTCTATGTATTTATCCGTAAATGCATCCTGGTTGCTTTTTTTAATCAACTTGAACAAACCTCTCCTGGCCTGAAGCGCAATGATTATATTCTCCCTTACCGATAAATCTGCTATAATTCCCTCTACGATACGATTCTCCGGAAGATAAGCCATTCCGGCTTTCATGGCATCAATCGGAGCATTGATTACCGTTTTTTTTCCATTTATCTTTAACTCACCTCTGTCAGGTTTATCGGCCCCATATAAAACGCGGGCCAGTTCCGACCGTCCAGACCCCAAAAGACCGGATAAACCAATAACTTCTCCTTTATGAATAGACAGATTGAAAGGTTTTATGGTACCGATATGACCCAAACCCTCCGCTTCTAAAAGAGAATCCTTTTTCTTCTCATTTTCAACACTTTTATCCTTATTCTTAATTACTGCCAGATCATCAAATTCCTTGCCAAGCATCTTAGCCACCAGCTGTACCCTTGGTAAATTAGCAATTTCATACTCTCCTACCAGTCTGCCGTTTCGAAGTACAGTAATCCGGTCGCAGATTTCATATACCTGTTCTAAAAAATGAGTTACAAAAATAATACCTAACCCTTTTTCCTTTAACTTACGCATGATGGAAAATAATTTAGCTACCTCAGACTCATCCAGACTGGAGGTTGGTTCATCCAGAATCAGAACTTTAGCAGAAATATCCACCGCCCTTGCAATAGCTACCATCTGCTGTATGGCGACCGAATAATTCTCCAGTGGTTTCGTAACATCCAGATTTATATTTAAGCTCTTAAGAATTTCATCCGCTTTGATGTATATGGTCTTCCAGGCTATCCGTCCATTTTTCTTCGGTTCCCGGCCGATAAATATGTTCTCGGCCACTGACAGATTGGAACAAAGATTTACCTCCTGGTAAACCGTACTGATTCCGTTCATCTGCGCTTCCTGTGGCGAATTATTTATAATCCCATGTTCTATCCCATCTATTCTAATTTCTCCGGTTTCAAATTCGTAAGCACCGGTCAGAACTTTAATCAGGGTAGATTTACCGGCACCGTTTTCCCCCATGAGCGCATGAATTTCTCCGGCTCTTAAAGTGAAATCCACGTCAGAGAGTGCAACAACTCCCGGGAAATGTTTCTCTATATGCCTCATAGTTAATATTGTTTTCTGACCGTTCACATGAAATACCTCCCAAGACCTATAATAAGGGCCGCACAAAAGTCCTTAATCTATTGAAAGCAGCTATCAGGTGCTTTTAAGGAATCATTTGCCGCAGCCCTGCGTGTTAACTATATAATCTAAAATTATATCGTAATTATTTTAGTATAAACGAGAACCAATCAGATCTGCTGCAGTTTCGGCAGGGAATACACCCTCATCTACATAAGCTATCTTTTCAACTGATTCGCCTTTTTCCAGTTTCTGAATAATTTCAGCTACACGGGGACCATGTAACGGATTACATTCCACTGAAACATTCATATCACCGGCTATCATTGCTTCAAATGCCGCTTTTACTGCATCAAAGGAAACAATAATAATATCTTTACCCGGAACCTTACCGGCTGCTTTTATAGCATCAATTGCGCCAAAAGCCATATTATCATTTTCAGCAATTACAACATCAATATCATCATAAGATTTTAAGAACGATTCCATAACTTCCTGCCCTTTGGATTGAGTAAATTCTCCGGTTTGTCTGTCAAGCATGGTCCAGTTTTTATGTTCAGGCATTTTATCCTCAACACCTTTCGTCCGACCTACCTGTGCAGAAGAGCCAATGGTACCCTGTAAGGTAACTATGTTAATCTGTTCATCACTTCTGCCCTGTTTATCCAGGTAATCGGAGAGCCAGGCTACTGCGTCCTCTCCTTCTTTTATAAAATTACCGCCGACCCAGCAGGTATAAAGGGAATCATCGGATACATCAATCATACGGTCGGACAATATGACCGGAATTCCGGCTTCTTTTGCTTCACCCAATACAGTTTCCCAGCCAGTTTCCACAACCGGTGCCAATACGATATAATCCACATCCTGCTGAATAAAATTCCGGATAGCCTTAATCTGATTTTCCTGTTTTTGCTGGGCATCATCAAATATCAGCTTATATCCGTTTTTTTCTACAAAAGTAGTCTGAAATGATTTCGTATTTGCTGTACGCCAATCCGACTCTGCCCCAACCTGAGCATAGCCCACTACGATCAGATCCTTATCCCCAGCCGTCTTATCCTGATTACTTTCTGTTGCAGGTTCTGATGCCGTTTGTTTTGCAGCCCCCCCGCAGCCCCATAATGACATGGTAAGAACTCCTGCCAGTAAAACTGTTAATACTTTTTTAAACCTCTTCATACAAAATACCTCCACCTTATTAAGAAAATAAATAATTCCATTTAATATGAACTAAGTTAGGAATCTATGTATCTTCTAGATTTATTGTTACAGTTATATTTATACAAAGTTTCATAAAGAATACAATTCATTATCTTTTGACGAAATTTTATAATTTTTTGTTATCTTGAAGCGCAAATAATTATCTAGGGAAAAGATTCATTTTTTTACGAATAAATTATATTTTTTTACGAAATTTTTGCCTTTTCTGATTAGCTTTAATTTAATAAAATACATTAATAAAAACTAAAAAATTTAATCTATGACTGCTTCTGCAGCGACTTTATAATCAACCGGCAGTATAACCTCAACTTCCGTACCTGCCTGATAGATGCTTTTTATTTTAAGTCCGTATTCCTTTCCGTAATATAGCTGGATTCTTTCATTCACATTATATAAGCCATAAAAATTTTTCTCTGATTCCTTCTCTTTCTTACTTAATGCTTTGATCACCTGTTTCAGCCTTTCCTCTGACATACCTAAACCATTATCTTTAACCGATAATCTTATATTTCTGCCATCCTGATCACCGGTTATAATTATCTTCCCTTTACCCCTTTTATTTTTAATTCCATGGTAAAGTGCATTTTCAACCAGTGGCTGCAAGGTAATCTTAGGAACAAGGTGATCCCCTAACTCAACGGGTATGTCAATTTCGTACTCTAAGATATCTTTATATCTGGACTGCTGTATCTGAAGGTAACTTTGAACGTGCAGTTCTTCTTCTTTTAAACTGATTTTGTCGTTACCTTTACTTAATGAGGTTCTGAAATAATTGGATAATGCTCCTACCATATCCACAACATCCTCTCCTTTATCCGCTTCTGCCAGCCAGATAATAGTATCCAGGGTATTATATAGAAAATGAGGATTGATCTGTGCTTGCAATAGTTTTAATTCTGCCTCCCTTAAATTTGCCTGTTCAATTTTAACAGTTTCGATAAGATCGCTTAATTTTCCGATCATTATATTTAAAGAATCACTTAGAACTTTTACCTCTGCACCATTTTTAATATGGGACCGCACCGATAAATCCCCTTTTGCAACCTGACCTGTAATACCGCTTAATTCCTTAATTGGTCTGGATATACTGTTTGATATAATAACTGAAAAAAACAATGCTCCTCCTATCATAATTGTTAGCATAATGACACTGAGTTCCACTGTTTTAAGCGTCTGTTTTTCCATGGTAACCCTGACTGATTCCATATCCAGAGTATCATAATATATGTATTCCAACACTGTATCCTGTATCAAAGAGGTTAGTACCCTGATGTCATTATCCAAAATTAGGATGTTCTCATCATAGTGTCCTGTTTCTTTTAGATTGTCTTCAATTTTATGCACATGCTTTTTTAAATTATTCAGAAATTTATGTATCCCCTCTGCCCGGTCCTTATTACCCGAAGTTCTTGCAGCAAGCTGTAAATCCAAGGCAACCCTCTGGGCGGCATCAATATCCTCATAAGGTTTTGCCTTCTTAAAAGCTTCACTTCCTATGATGATTCGATACATTTTGTAGTCAAAATCACTTTTAAAATCGATGCTGAAACCGCTGGCTGTCGTTGCGCTCTGTACAATCTGATTATATTCCTGGTTATATTTTATCAGGTTGGTAAATAATAACAGGGCAACCAGACAGAACTGCGCTATAATTCCTGCAAAATATAAACGAATCTTTACATTCAGTTTCAGGTCCCCAAAAGTTTTTATAAAGAATCCTTTCATATGTTTCTCCGTTCTTAAAAAGGGGTTTTTGCATCCACTTGGTGCCATCACCCCGCTTTTAGTATATAATTTCAAATTATCATTACAAAAAACGATATTGCTTTGGTGTACAATTCTGTGTTTTTTTGAAAAGATAAGAAAAATAATGAGGATCTTTATACCCTACCATATAACCGATTTCCGAAGTTTTTAAATCCGTACATTTTAACAGTTCCTTAGCCTTATTCATACGTATGTCCGTAAGATATTTCACAAAAGTCCGGCCTGTTTTCTGACTGAAGACCGTACTAAAATGACTGGGACTTATGTAAACTCTGGCTGCCACCTGATTCAAGGATAAATCCTCCTCGGCATAATGCTCCATGATATATTCCTTTGCCCTCTTAATAATACCATTGTAATGTTTGTCAGCTACCTCATTCCTGATTTCCATAGCCTCAAGAAAAATATTCTCGATATATCCTTTGGTTAATTCCAGAGATGAAATCTGGATATTCATTTCTCTGCTGTCCTTAAAAGGTTTATCAATCACCTCTGTTCCATATCCCAAATCCTCCAAAAATCCTGTAACGATAAAATACATGTCCATCACCAGGTATTGTCTGAACAGGATTGAATTTCTACACTCATTTCCCAAACTTTTTAAATATTCTCCTACAAAAAAATGTACTTCTTCTATTTCACCGCTTTTTAAAAATGCTTCTACTTTCCGCTTATCCAACTGACTTATATTTTCCATGTTAAAATCGATTGCCTGTGCGGCACCACCATACCCATTCGGTATGGTTTCATAGTCAAGTATTTCATTAATATCCCAGATATACCGGTATGCAAAAGCACGGCTGGCTTCATAGTAGGACATGCTAAGTTCTCCCAGACGTCCTACAGCTTTCCCTATTCCGCCAAAATAGGAAATCGGGTTAGCCCTATCTAAAATTTCTCTGAGTCTACGGATATAATAATCCTGAATTTTATTAAGCTCATCCAGGCTGCTGCCTTTTAATAATATGGCTTTACCCTCGATGGAGCAGTCAAATAAAATGGCATCTCCCTTTAGCTCTGCCAGATCATTAATTTCCTGCCATATTTGCGGATAAGTTTCCCGTTCCTTTTTGCCTCCTCTGACAATCCCAATCTGGAGCAGGATTATATTATAAAACGGTGCCGTTAATTCCAGATTTAGTTCCCTTCCCCTTTCCAGAATAGAAGCAAGCGAATCCGAATTGCTTACCAGATCATGAAATAACCGCCATTTTTCTTCTATCTCATTTTCCTTTATATCTTTTAAGAATTTATTGTAATTTTCTTTTTCTTCCTGTTCTTTTTTTATAATTTCCGCTATCCCTTTTACACTGGATAATAAGTTAGCTCCATTGATTGGTTTCAAAAGGTATTCCGTTATACCGATATTAATTGCTTCCTTGGCATAATCAAATTCTCCGTATCCGCTTAATATAATGATTTTAACCATAGGCATTTCTTTTTTAATCAAACGGCTAAGCTCCAACCCGTCCATAAACGGCATGCGAATGTCCGTAATCACAATGTCTGGTTTTGCTTTCTGAATCAGAGGGTATGCCAATTCTCCGTCACTTGCCTCTCCGCAAAATAAGAACCCATTCTCTACCCAGTTGATATTATTCTTTATTCCTTCCCTCACAACAATTTCATCTTCTACAAGAAATATTTTTATCATAATAACCTCTTTCCTGAATAACCATCTTTAATTGGATATTCGTTAATCCGAAGTTGAAAAGAAGATTTTGCTTTCAACCTCCTCCTAAAATTAGTCTCCCCTAATGTTTAAAATTTGTTCTATTCCCTGATAAAATTATATTTCGGTAGTTCAAATATTTCAATACATAATTTGTTAATTATTGTAATATTTTACCTTTGTTGTATGGTCGAACTAAAAAAACTGCCACGGTTTTGGGTAACCGGGCAGTTTTGGATTCTTGGATATAATTAACTTATATTTAAACCGTTTTAAACGGAAACTCCCCTTTATTTCCATTTAAAACGGTCTGACTCTTTTTACTTTATTTCAGTATTGATGAGCTGATTACTTACAGAAATTATTTTGAAACCCTTTTACCGTTATTATCTACCTGATATATATCAATCCAAGTATTAACAGCCAAAGAACCATCGGAATAAAAATAATACCAGTTATCATTCAGATTCTGCCAGCCGGTCAGAATTTTGCCGTCCTTATAATACATTTTCTGAAAGGCATCATTTAAAGCCCAACCCTGTGCAGTCTGAGGATCTATTGCCAGTTTTGCATAGCGGTGAAGAGCAAGGGCTGCCTCAGCATATGTAACTGCTTTTAATGGGTAAAACTGATTATTATCTTCCTTATCCATTATACCAGCCTGCAAAATGGCCTTTACTGCTTCCTGTCCGTTTCCTGAAATGCTTCCGGCATCCTGAAAGCTTATGGCATCCCTGTTTTTTATTAAAGTAAAACCTGACGCTTTCACATACTTTTCCAAAAGAACCGCAAACTGTTCGCGGGTCACAATCCTGTCCGGCGCAAACCGTTTAGTATCTTCACCGGTCATAATTCCTTTCTTATATGCCCATTCTATATACGGTTTATATTGATTATTTTCCAGGTCTGTAAAACTGCTGCTCTTATATTTACTGATATCGGCACCGTCTAATTTTGCGAAAGCTTTTGCAAGCGTTCCATAGGTCAATATTGTTTCGGGTCCAAAGATACTATCGGTTTGACCGCTAAAGATATCCCTGCTTGCTACAAAATCGATACTCTCTTTGGCTGGGTGATTCACAATATCCGTATATGAACCGGCTTTTTTCTGATATGCCACACCATATACTGAGAAGTGTCCTGTCGTGAAAATAATACTGGAGGTATTGGCATCATAGCTTGAATTCGTAAGTAAAGTAACCTTGCCGTTATCATTAACATATGCTGCAAACAGTTTACCGGCATCTTTGCCCTCGGACAGAGTATATGGTATGCTAATTGATACCATTCCCTGTTCCAGACTGGTGATTGCCTGTGTCTGTTTACTCTTCACATAAGTTATGTCAATGTCATATACAATCCTGTCTTTGATATAAGCTTTCGCTTCTTCGGATAAATTCTCTGCCGGTTTAACATTAATATTGACATTTCCGTTACTTTGTTTTCTAATTTCATCTATGGCTTTCTTATCAAAATTTAAAGAAACCATTTTTCCGTCTACCTTAAGTTTTCGTACATTATTTGCGGTAATTTTGTTTAAAACAGGCTGAGTCAGTACAATTCCCAGAGATTTCGCTGTGTCCGGAGTACTTACACTTAGTGTAATTTCTATACCATCCTCTGTCTTGCCCTGCTCCCCTGCAGTTGATACTGCCTTGGTTATGGCATCTGTAACTGCTGTTTCAGATACCGCTGCTGTTGCAAGACCGTTTTTATCTACAGAGGTTTTTACGGTAATATTTTCAGTTACAGGTTTATGCGGCTGATTCTGAGGTCTTGTTTCATTTTCTGAATGACTGTTATCCGAATCACTTCCCCCCTTACTACCGCTTGAATTACTACTGTTGCCACCGGATGAGCTGGTTTTTTTCTTTACCGTAACACTGATGGGAATACTCAAATCTATATTACTTGTATTAACTACATCAGCCGGCAGTGTAACAACACCGTAAATAATAAATGTCTGTGATGATTTATTTGACGGATCATAAGAACTGGAAACCACATCCCAGATAACCTGTGCTGTCTCTTCTCCTTTGTCCGTTACCAGAGTTACAGTTTCTGGAAGCCTTAACGCTTCTGCCGTTTTGGCCGTTCCATTCTTTATGTCTGTTATTGCTACCGGTTCCTTGATACTTAATAATGAATTTAACTCCTGTGAAGCTTTGTTTACCATAACAGTTATAGTAACATCCAAACTGATATTGTTTGGATTACCTGTCCCGTCCGGAAGGATTACGGTACCTTGTACCATAAAGGTCTGTTCTTCCTTATTGGATGGATCGTAAGAACTGGAAACCACATCCCAGACAACCTGTGCTGTCTCTTCTCCTTTGTCCGTTACCAGAGTTACAATCCCTGGAAGCCTTAAAGCTTCTACCGTTTTGGCCGTTCCATTCTTAATACCTGTTACTGCCTCCGGTTCCTTTATATTTAATAGTGACTTTAACTCCTGCGAAGCCTTGCCTACCGTAACAGTTATAGTAACATCCAAACTAATATTGCCCGGATTTCCTACTCCAACCGGAAGGATTACGGTACCTTGTACGGTAAAAGTCTGTTCTTCCCGATTGGATGAATCATAAGAACTGGAAGCTGCATCCCATTGTACCTCTGCCTGGAAATTTCCCTCCTCGGTGGTTATAGTAACCGTCTCCGGAAGGCCTAAAGCCTGGGCAGTTTTTTCAGTTCCGTTTACCACGCCGGTAATATTCTCCGGAGTTATAACTCCTGTTAATACCTTGGAGTGAAGAATTTCAAAGGTATCTACCACACTCATGTCGGTTATACGGTATGTGGTTATTTTAAAACTTGTAGGCGATATTTCTATATTTGATATATTAGGTACGTTTTCCTGAGACTGTACTGCAGAATATGGAAATACCTGATTTTGAATGGTATAGAATTTACTGCCGCTTGCCGAGTTAGCCGTTACATATAAAATACCGTCGGGGTCCGTCACACTGGCAAGGGGTGAATTGTCTGCATTCCTTTCGACTTCCGGTGTCAAACCGTCCATCATATAACTTCTCACATAAACATGATCATGTCCCATCAGAACAACATCAATACCCAGATCTTTAAATACCGGCGCATATTCTTCTCTTCTTTGAAGTATATCATTTTCTGCGGCATGATTAGCAACGCTGTAAATAGAATGATGAAATACAACTACTTTCCAGGTAACATCCGGATTTAGGTTGATTGCCTCTTCCATAAATGCTTTGTGCTCTGCCGTACTTAAGTTATTGGAATTCAAATTTAAGAAAAGGACATTGTTATATGTATACCAATAATCACTGCCTGCTGTAGATGCTCCATATGAGCTGACATTGGGATTATTAAAATGCTGCTTATAAGCGGCATTTGACGTATCATGGTTGCCGACTACTGTAGCAACAGGGACGGAACTTAATGCGTCATGATTCAAATAACCGGCATACTGAGATTCATCGGCTGCACTATTTACCTGATCTCCTGCACTAATTATAAAATCCGTATTTGTGAACTGGGTTAGACTTTTCCTCAGGGTATTCTCCCAGCCATTGCTGTCATTTGCACTGGATCCGCTGGCACCTATCTGCGGATCACCTGCAAGGAGAAAAGAAAAATCTCCTAAAGCTCCGGTTTTAAAGTTATAAACTTCCGATACTGTACTTTTGTTTATCAGCCGGTAAACATATTCCGTATTTGCCGTAAGATCATCCATTGTCAACTGATTACTGTAAAAGCCTGTGTCATTGGCTGCCTGTACCCCGGCAGTAAATTCCCTGTAATTTTCAGTCGGGAATTCCTCCCCTATCATATCACTTTTTAAAGCCAGCTGTAAATGTCCGGGGTCAGCATCATCCGCATACCAGGTTATATTTCTTTCTGTTTCATTCTCGCCAATATTTAAGGAAACCGCCTTTTGAATTACAGTTTTAGCGGTTTTATTAAACTTAATATAATCCAGGTTCATGATATAGGGATTTGTACCGGTTGTTCCTCTCATAACGAAACATAAAGTATGTTTTCCTAAATAACTATCTGTGTTGGTAAGGTCTACGGTCTTTATAGAGTAAGCGTTCCAGTTAGAGCCAGTGGCCGGAAGTTCTACCGTCTGTAACACTTCACCGTCTGTACCGTCCAGTCTGATTTCCATCCTGGCATCAGAAGCACACCTGCCGGAATTATTGACATAACGGAAAGTTATGGAAGAGGGCTCTTCCTCAAAATACCTGTCATTATATTGAAGCCATGCACTGTCATAGGTTCCTCCTACATTTGTCAGGGTTCCTCCCGAAGAATCCGTACTGTTCTCGGTTTTCAGCCCCCCGGCTGACCAGGAGCTACAATTTTCCGCCTCCATAGTATCAAATCCGTCTGTAAGTAAACCGTTGCGGATAAGTTCAACACTGTTAACCTTAAGGAATATATCAGAACTGTTTGCACGTCCCTGATGAAGTTCTACTGCCATTACATTATCACCCTCAACCAGAATGGGCGAACCTGCTTCTATAGCAGAACCTGTCACAATGGCGGGCCCTGTTGCTATATCATTATTTGTTATGGTAAAATTACCGGTTCTTGGATTAGAAGCATTGGAACCTCCATAGGACATATTCGAATCAAATCCACCCTCAGGAACATCAAACTCGGCAACCTTGATGCCATTAATATATACGATGGCAGCATCATCATACTGCAGTTCGCCGGTCAGCTCTTTAAAATCATCCAAACTGTCAATGTTAAAAGTGGTCCGGAAGAAATAAGCCGGGATATCCGTTGTGGTTCCTTCCATATACTGTTGCAAAAGATTATCGGCTGTAAACCCGCCTCCAAGTTCTTTGGAACTGCCGCCTTTGGATCCAAAACTTCCTTTTCCGCTTTTCCAACTTCCGTCATCATAAGTATTTAATGTCCAGGATGCAGGATTCTCTTCTTCTCCGGGATCTGTGTTGTCATCCAAATATTTCCATGTAGTATTACTGCCTGCCAGTACGGTTTTATCCTGTACTGCCGCTTTTGTTTTCACTGACGGGACAGATAGTGGTGTAAATATCATAATCGTTGCCATTGCCAGTGAAAGAAATTGTTTCATTTTCTTCATGATTATCCTCCATTATGTTATCTGGTTTTCTTGTTAAAATGCGGGTAACCTAAGGAACAGAAGGCAGAGGCTACCGGTACCGTAATCACCACCGCGGCACTTCCGGCAATTGCCTGCCCCAGTTCGATTGCCAGGTAATCAGACGATAGCAGTTGCTGATATTGTAAGCCATAAGAGATAAATATCAGCAGTGTCATCAGGGAACTTCCTGCGTAGGCCAGGATCAGGGTATTAGTCATGGTACCAATCATATCTTTCCCTATATTCATTCCGGATTTAAATATTTCCTTTCCGGTGATAGCTGGATTCAGACTGGTAATTTCATACAGGGATGAGCCTATTGATACGGCAACATCCATAACCGCTCCTAAAGAAGCAATTAATACCCCTGCAAAAAGTATGTCTTTTATCTGTAAACCTGTTGACTGAGAGATAAGAATCAGGGATTCTGCCTCATCCGTCTGGTAACCGCTGATAATTAGTAATTTTGATATGATAAAAAACAGGATTCCGGCAATAATGATTCCCATAGTAGTTGAGAGAATTCCAATCAGGGTTTTATAAGACAAACCGTTTAAATAATACAAGGTCACAGCCGTACTTAACGCTGCTGCAATTACCGTTGTAAATATAGGGGGATCTCCCCGGTACATTGCCGGAAGCAAATAACATACGATTACAAAAAGTGTAAACAGAAGGCTTATCCCGCTTTTCATGCCTTTTTTACCGCCAATCATAGCGACAATTCCTAAAAAGATAAGGCTAATAAGCCATATAAGCGGCGTACGATAGTAATTATATACCGTATAATAACTCTCCGCATTTTCGGGAATATCAGAACAGATAATCAAGGTCTGCCCGTTTTTAGCCACTATATTATGGGTGGCTGTCACTGAATTTTCAATATTTATTTCTTTTCCCTTTTCTTTTCCGCTTATAAACTTTACCGTAATATCCTGATACCCTGTTAAATATTCATTTGACCCTTCAATGACCAGTTCCTGCTTGTCTATTTTCAGTACTTTAGCCTGATTATAGGAACGGGTTGCAGTTTCATATCTTCTATATCCAATTTCCTGATTCAGGAACCCCCAAGTTATAATTATAATTATCAAGACTATAGCAGCGTTTATTACTATATGAATCCCTTTGCTTTTATACCTCATATATTTCGTTTCATCCTCCCGGGCTTCATTGCATCTTCAATATAACATGGAGTATATCAGGTGAAAGTAAATAAAGAATTATATTCTGGTAATATTTGCATTTATTTTATGTAAAATTTTATTCTCAATGAAAAGGAGCCATTACACTCCAACCGGTAAGGCAGGTGTCACAGCTCCTTATCATTATTTGTTTATTTTATGGAAAACTTAATCCATACCGCTTTATCCATTGCAGTACCGTCATCAAAGTTTAACCCGTCAATAATTATGTAATAGGTATTTCCGGATTTATATTTATCCTGGGGTATCACTTTTATATAGCTGTCTTTAACCACAGAAGATACCGCTTTTATAATGTTACAGTACTGGTCAACTACCGTAACATATTTGTTTTTATAAGTTTTGATGTCTATCCTCTTATCTAATTTAATTGACCAGATTTTATCTGCCGGTACATTTTGGTAAGTATTTATTTTCGTACCACCAAGAAGTATATTACCAATGGTAAATTCATACTTTCGTGCTATTATTGGTAAACCGGATTCATACAGGACATTTTTCGTAATGTAAAATGTGTAAGTTTCCCCGGGGTTATAATAGTTTACCGGTATCACTTTTATACTGTTTCTCTCACACGCTATGGTCACATCTATCTTATTTCCCTTAGAATCCAATACATATACATTATCTTCCGAAACGGTCCCAGAATCCAGATTTTGGCCAAACCTTACATTCAGCTCTTTATCCGGCATCTGCTTATTTTTCAATACTTTTACAGTTCCGTCAAACGTAGTTTTTACCAGGGTAAAGGTACTGAATTTATCCACCCAGACGGATATTCCCGTCGGCTTTCCAGTTTTATCATATTGGATGGTTCCTTTTTTAAGTCTGATTTCCCCATCGCTGTGTTCCACAAGTACTGCCAGTGAAGATGTAAATTCTTTAAGCTGACTGCCTTCGGTTGGAAGATCACTGCTTTGTATCGGAAGTGTTATCTGTGTTTTTAGAGCATAATTGGTTTCGATTCGGATTGGAGAATGCAGCATCTTTTCCACTCCCATCTGTAAAGCTAAATCCTTCGTTTTTGCTATCTGTGACTCCTCTTTAACATCAGAAATCGTAAGAGATACATCCTGACCGGCAATCTCTGTCATTGTTTTTGCCGGAAGTACCATACCTGCCTGTTCCGTTAAAATAGTAAATGCAATATTATTCTGTCCGAACAGTGTCGCCGCTGCCTTAAGAATCTGTATCTGCGAACTGTCGGCTTTATCGGAAGACGTCCCGGTTAAATCGATGACCGCTATGGTACTCCTGGTTTCCAGCGCATTTTTTATGATTCCGGCAGCCTGTGTTTCTTTAAGCTGTACTATATCCTTTACCGTTCCGTCATTGGATGTTGTTCTGGATACCGGAATCCGTACAGCCGTTGACTGAGAAGTACCGTTGTCAGTTACGACGGGAATTTCCCATTCCCTCGTTGAGGGAACGGAACCCGAAGCTCCCGAGGAATGACCTGAGGAAGGGGAGGAAGGTTTAGTATCGACAATCCTGACAGACAGACTGCTGTCTTTCCCTGAACTGAATGTAAAGGTTAAGTAAGCCGTACCTTTTTTCAATCTATCCAAATATGTCGTATGAACCGTAACCGCACTGCCGCTTACTGTGTAATCATCCCTTTCCGCTAAAATATCCGTCCCGTTTTTTATATTGGTTAAAGTATTACCGTTTAGTGTCATGGTTACAACGACATCTTTATGATCCGAAGATTTTTTATATTTATTAAAAACTGCCGTAACCGGACTGATAACCGAATCCGCTTCTTCCTGTCTCGGTGTGGTATCTGTCACCAGAATTGTTAATGTTTTAGCAGTTCCGTCAGAAAATTGAAAAGATAATTCCGTGGTACCCGTTTTCAAAGTCTCTAAATATAGGGAATATATTGTGACCGCACTGCCGGTTACCGTATAATCGGATTCTGAGGACAAAGTATCCGACCCGTTATTAATGCCTGTTAAGGTACCACCTTCTGTAATCATTACTGTTTTGTCCCCATAGTTTATGGAACCCGTATATTTGTCGAAAACGACATGATCCGGTGTGATTGCCGGTTCCCCCGGTAAATTTAAAGCAATCAGTGCCGCTTTCTTCTCCTGTAAGACAGCCGTCATCTGTTCCACTTCTTCTTTCGTAGCCTGAACGGAATCCAGTATTTTCTTTGTTTGAACCATTGCTTCTTTAAAAGCGGTAAAGGAGGCAGCTTCATATTTGTCTTCCTGATTTAACAGGTCTGCATAAAAATTATATAAGAACTGTAATTCTGACTTGTCCACACTGTCGCTTTCCGCCTCTATCAAAGAAAACCAGTCAAGGTTCGCTACATATGGTTTGGAACCTGTTGTCGCAGCACGCATCACAAGGTATATATCATGCAAGCCGGTTACTTTACCTGCCAGTTCTTTCTCGGCGGTAACATAATGCGACCAGTCAGGATTCGTCGGTGCAATGGGAATCGTATCAATCAATTCTCCTCCCGGTGAATCCAGATGAAGTTCTATACGTGCATCTGCTCCGCACCTTCCCGTATTTCCTGCATAACGGATAGCAATTTTACCAAGTCCTTGCCCACCGAATAATACCTGATTATAGGAAATCCAAGCTCCGTCGTAGGTAGCGCCGATATTAGACAGACTTTCACCCTCATATGTCGTACTGGTTTCTGTTTTCAGATTTCCTGCCGACCAGGAAGAATAATTTTCCGCCTGATATATTCCATAAGTAGTGGCCGCATTAAATTTCATCCAGTCCAGATTTGCGGCAAATACCTGCCCAGTGCCGCTCCCAACCGCGCCGGTGCCCTTTAATACAAAATAAACATCCACGGTTCCGGTAAGTTTTTCAGGGTGATCCAGTTCTACCGTTTTCGAGGTATACGCATTCCAGCTGCTTCCACTGGGGCTTAAGGATACTGTCTGCAGCAGTTCCCCATCCGGGCTCCCTAAGTGAATTTCCATTGCGGAATCTGCGGCACAGCGGCTGCTGTTATTTACATAACGAACGGTAAAGGAAGCTATATTACCGGTTCCGAAGTTTAGTTTTTCAAACCCGATCCAGGCTCCGTCATAGGTTCCTCCCAGATTGCCCAGGGAAATCCCGCTGCTATCCTGGCTGGTTTCTGTTTTTAAATCATTTCCGCCCGACCATATGGTATATTGTTCAGCTTCCAGCTGTTTTAAGACACTCTGACTGTATACAAGGCCATCCAGGGCCCAAATGATTGTCTCATAGGCATCCCGGTATTCACTTTCCGCTGCTCCGCCCTGATCAAGAATCTCCTGACCGTTTTCCAAAGCCTCCTTCAAAGCAGAAAAGCTGTTGGCCGTAACATCGGATGGGTTGATTTGCCTGCCTTCCTCTATCATTTCCGCCAGGCGTTCCTCCCAGTTCGGAGCAAAATCGAGTATAAGAGATTTCATACCTCCATAATTGGAACCGTTTATTTCAGAAGCCGCCGCCCCTGAAAATGCTGAATCTTCAAAGGTGATCCCCAAATCATCCACATCGGCCTCATTTTCTTTTGCTTGTCCGGATATGGTAAGTTCAAGCTGTTTCTCTCCTGTTTTTACCGCACCGGCGGATAATCCGTCCGGAAGATTCGACAAATATAGTTTCCCATCCGCAATAAAATCTTCTCCGTCAGCACCATCAAATGTACCGTTTCCCGATAAACTAACGATAACAGTTCCTTCTAAGGTACCGTCATTGTCGGCAGATTCATACAAACGGTCCGTGTCAAAGGTAATGGTATCATCCCGAAACATGATTTTAATATTTGATTTTTCTTTCCGCTTACTTATAATGACTTTACTGAATAAGGAATCATCCAGGCTGACAGATAGATTTCCAATACTGTCATCCTTGTTATGATTGACCGCATTTCCCGAAAAACTTATCCGAATGCTTGTGTCATCCAGTTTTACAGCACTTGCCGTAAGCCCTTCCGGTACATTACTTACCGTCACTCTTCCTGAGGAGATTAAATCTTCATTCTCTTCTCCCACCATTACTGTATCCGTATTTTGCAAGGATATGGTAATGGTATCATCAACAGAGCCGTCATTCCGGTCAGACTCAAAAATCGTTGTTGCGGAATAACTGAGCATATCTTTGGTATCATAGACTTTCGTATCTGTAAGGTCGGAAGAAGATAACGCTGTTATCCCCTCCACTGCCCAGTCGGAAGACGAAGAACCCATCTGGAATTTCAAGGTACCACCCCGTATAATTTCCGAATAGTCGATCCAGGTCCGATCAAAGTTTTTTCCGTTTAAGGTAGCTGACTGAATGTAATAATTATCGGAAGATACGTTATCCGCTTCAATGACAAATTGTTTCCCGTTCCCGACGTCAATCGTTACTTTATCAAAAAAAGGCGTTCCAATCTGATAGGTTGTATCCCCCGGTGCCATCGGAAATAATCCCATGGCGGCAGCTACATACATGGAAGCCATTGTTCCGGCATCATCATCCATGGTCTCTAAAAATCCCTGAGGATCCAATTTATAAACATAGTCATAGACAGGTGGATTGTACTCCCCTGTCCCGCTGTAGCGGTTCCATGTCTTTCCCGTATAGATCTGCCTTACCCAGTACTGGGTATTATAGGGTTCCCCGACAAAATTGAATAAATATGGTGTGTGCAGGTCAATTTCATTGGAATTGGTATGTAACATTCGTCTTCCGTTGCCCGGATCCTGCATTCCGTACAGATAATGCAATTCCCGGGCCATTTTTTCCTTACTGCCGATTAAATCCAATAATCCGTTTACATCATTGGAATTCCACCAGGTATATTGCCATAGTGTTCCCTGATATAAACTGTTATCGCCGTAGGCTTCCGGATTGGCGCTCATAAAATTACCAGCCGCGTCTTTTGGCCATAATAACCCCATGTTAGTGTCTGTTCCATTAACGGAGGCCGTAACTGCATCCTCTTTATACAGATTCTTGTAAAAAAAGGAGCGTCCGAGATATTTATTAAAATCCTCTGCGTTGTCCAGATTTTTTGCCAATAGGGAAATCGCCCAGTCATCATAAGAGGCTTCCACGGTTCTGTCGACTCTGCCCTTAATATATCCCAATCTCTCAGCTGTACTGTCAACCGTACCGTCGGCTATATTTTTTGCCGTTTCATACGCACTTTCCAAATTGTCAATATCATCAAACCCTTTCGCCACTCCGTCGGCTAAAAGTGCGACAGCATGTTCGGTCCGGACTGTCGGGACCGTCTGGGTATCCAACCCCCATGTACCGATTCCGTATTCCATGGTATCGGCAATGGAACGGATATAATCTTTATACACTTCCGGAAGGACCAGACCGATAATGGGATATTTTCGGAAGTCATCCCATAAGGTCCAGGAATCATAATGGGTATAATCATCTGCTTTGTAAACCTTTAAGTCGGTTGCCCGGAAAGTATCGTCAGTACTTGTGGCATTCACCGGTGTAGTGAACATATGATACAAATGAGTATAAAATAATTTCTTAAGCTTTCCGTCCGGATCACTGACAGCAGAATTCTCTATTTTTACTTTTCCTAGTACATCATTCCAGGCTGCTTTGGCATTATTATAAACTGCGTCAAAATCCCAGTCTGACATTTCTTTATACATATCTTTTTTCGCCTGCACACTGCTGACCGGTGAGACACCGACCTTTATTTGAAGTGGCGTCGATGCCTTAGCATCAAAGGACAACACGGCCCCAATATCGTTTCCCTCCTGGCTTTGTACATCTGTCAGAGCAGAATTAAGCCAGGTTTTCACTTCTGCTGCCGGCTGGCTTGTCTCCATGTAGAAATACATAGTGTATTTACCATGTCCGGAGACGTTTCTTCCGCTGAATCTGCCTGAAACAGCAGTTATACCGCCTGACTGCTCCACATTAAGCACTGCATTCCTGATATCAGTTCCGTGATAGGTATAATTTAGGTCTACCACTAAAGAGACTCTCCCGTCCTTAGGAAAGGTATATTTATGATAACCTGTCCTCGTATTGGCAGTTAACTCTACCTTGATTTTACCAATGCCGGTATCATCTTTATAATTTGTACCCGTCCCGGTTTTTGGAGTAAGTTCTACCGAATAAATCCCTGGTGAGGCAGACTCATTATTATGACTGTAGCTTTGTGCCCTGGAAGCTGCCGTTGGTTTACTGTCATACTGGACATAGGTCGGGGTTAATAAAATGTCCCCGCCTGCTCCCTGTCCACCGACTCCTTCTATTCTGGTGTGGGAAAATCCTTCTATCTGGGTTTTGCTGTAATCATATCCTGCATGATCATCCGTATTATGAGGGTAAGTATCCGGACTTAGTTTTACAAGTCCATTGGGAGTGACTGCTCCGGGAAACAGTTGTCCAAAATCAACGTCCGTTCCGACAAAGGGGTCGGCGTAGGCCGTATAGTCTTCTTCATCGGAAGAATCTCCTGCTGCATACACTTTAGACGTTTCGTTTAACTGAAAGCTGCCCAAATTCACATTGGTTACCAGCATGATTGCCGCCACTACTCCAGCCAATATTCTAGCTTTCCTGTTTTTCATAATGCCTCCTTATTTTTCATATTGCCAATCTTATTGTGTTTTAATTACATAATTGGAATGCATTTCAAGTTTATAGAAATTCCCCCTCCCCTGCTATCACAATTCCGTAATTCTTTTGTCGTAAGGAGGTAAATTTCTTGTAAATGAAAAAATTATACCTACCTGCTTTCATGTTATATAATTTGAGAGGGCTTTTGTCGGGCGAATCATTATATATAATGTAAATTTATGATTCATAAGAAGAGTCTGGCTCGCCAGACTCTAGCGCTGACGCGCTGTCACTTTAGTGACAACTTCCAATAGCGCGTCATGCGCATCCCGCCGCTCGGGCTTTTATTTCATAGGGAAGTTCGGAGAACTTTCCTATGAAATAAAAATAAGCTCCCGAATTGAGATAGTAAGTAATATATCCCAAATTCAAGAGCCTAATAATAAACTTTCATATGATTTAAATAAATACCATCCTAAAAATACTTCTCCCAAGCCGGAAGTTTTCGCATTAATTCTTCTGCTGCCTTATGGGCAACAACACGATCCAGTCCCTGTGTTTTCATAATAAATTCTGACATACTACTCTTTTTTTCCTCAAAGGACTGCATAGAACCATCGGCATGGGCGCAATGAACGCAATAATCCTTTGATTCATCTTTAAGAGGATAATCCTCCGCATTTTTCAATGGCATACCGCAAGAAATACATACTTTCATTATTTTATCTCCAATACTTTCTTAATTATGAAACGCTTTTTAGTATTTAAGCATTAAAAAGTTACTCACTTCCTAATAAGATATTTATTAAACTGCTATCATAAAAGGTAATCCGTAATTCCAAGGCGATTACCAAATATGTCTTCGAACTCGACAGCATGTCCCGTACCAATCTTGTATGGCTCTCCTAAAAAAGTTACACCTTTTTCTTTAAGAGATTGATATTTATCTTCCACGCAATCTACCTCAAACCAAATAGCAGGTTTTGCATCTGGAAAATGATGTGTATCTTTCAATATAATTGCAGGTTCCTCATTACCTACCTGCACAGCAACCATACCTTTCTCTGAAAAGTCAAATTTCAAAGAAAGACCAAGAACTTTCTGATAAAAATCTTTTGCTTGTACCAGATTATTAACAGGTACAAAAAAGTTATCATATGTCTTCATCTTTATCTCCTTTCTTATAGCTCTCAATAATTTGTTTACAATCACATATCATCCTATTCAAAACCAAATCTCTTATTAGTATTCTATTCCAGCATCTTTATGAAATTATGAACCAGTTCCTCCTGATACCTGATAAGAACAGAACCCTCCGGTGCAAATAAATCCTGGTTGGAGAGATAATAATGCAAAAGGCTTATCCAGGAATTAAATATAAAATACATAGGAAGTTTTTTAATTTTTCCGTCTGTTTGATATTTTTCGATCACCTGGCTTAGGTGAAACGACACCGTCGATTGTATGGATACATACACATATTTCACCTGTTCCGGCAGCTGACTGCTTTCCGTTATCAGCCTTTTATAAAATTCCTCATGTTCACTCAATACATTAATATGAGCATTTAATACCTCTTCAAGACAGCTTCCATCTGCTGCTAACTCATGAAGACGCGTATTTATGTCCCTGCCAAACTGCTCTAAAAGACTTATTTTAAGCTCATCCACCGTTGGAAAATGTACAAATATACTACCATGTGCTATCTGTGCTTCCTTGGCAATCGTTTTAGTTGATGCCCCAAAGCCTTCTTGTGCATAAATCTGATAAGCTGCTTTTAATATCAATTTTCTGGTAGCTTCTTTTTGCATCTGCCTTTTATTCATTAATCACCTCCAAAATCTCTTTAACTCTCTGAGGATATTTCTTTGTTAAACGGGTTTTTAAGAGGTTCGCTTTTATTATTTTATTGATAGCCTTATCTTTATAATCTGCATAGTTTTTCAATAACTGAAACCCCTCCTCCGGTAATTCTGCAGCAAATACACTTAAGCAGTATTGAAGTCCTTTTGATAACACACTAAACTCCTCTGTTTTACGATTTTCATCGCCGGAGGATATTAGTTCTTTTAAGATAGCATCACTCATATTAAGACTGAACCGGACAATGTCTTTGTCTTTAAGTATGGGTGGATGTGCCAAAGCTGCAAGAAATGTCCGTTTTTCCAGGTAATTGGAATCCGTATACCATCTCGTGAAATAGAATCTGACAGGTTCAAAATCCATTTCTGCAATATACTGAAACCCCATTGCCACGGCCTCACGTATCCTCCATCTCTTATCGCTCATAGCTTTTTTTAATTGTTCCATGATTTTTAATTTGGTGTTATCCTCTGCATAATAATAATGTGCACCTAATGCCAGAATTGCACAAAAAGGAAGATATTCTATCGGGTCATTTACAGGAGCCGTTTCTTCCGATATGTTCGCCCATAGAAATAAATAGTCAATTAATTCCTGCCTGACTGAAGCAGTTTTAAAAAATCCGGCAAATTTGTCGGCAAGGGTAAGATTTCCTCTTGGACCCGGCAGATTAGAATTCATATAAAGATATTCTTCGATTTTTGCATAATTCTCCGGATTATTAAATATTGGGGTAATCTCTTTCATTATATCTGTACTTTCTTTCATAATAATACCACCCATTCATTTAATGAGTAATTACTCATTGACTTTGCACTCATTATAATGTCGATCTATTAATTTGTCAATTATAAATTTATTATTTAATTACGATGGATTCGAATGTCAAAAGATCAATTTGCTTTTTGAATGAATAATATCAGCGTATATATATTCATAAAATACAGGTTGATAACCTTTAGACACCCTAACCTTACAATACTCAATAAAAAAGGATATTGTAATTATCAGAATCGATAAGCTGCGAAACTTAAATACTCCATTTAAGTTTCGTACATCAAATCTTCAAATGTACAACATCCTTTTTCTTTATTTATTATAAAAATCGTTTCGGTGAAAAGCTTTTATTGCTAGTTTTTATGTGACTTTAATTTTTTTTCATAAAATGCCTGCATAATAGTAAAAACCAGAATGGAGGCAATCACTCCGATTGTCATTCCAATATTATATATCTGTATATTATGAAGTATTGCATAAAACACCATGGAAAGGATTGAAACTGCCGTTCCTGATATAAAGCCTAAATTTGCTGCTTTCGCAATAATAATTTTAAAAGTTTCACCCGATTTTACATAAAAGAACCTGAAGTAATAAGCGAATGCCCAGAAACCGAGGAAAACTTTATTTTCGGTAAAAATACCAAATAATCCAAATAAAGCAAGGAGACTTATATACCCTAATATATTCTCTTTATGTAATGGTTTCATACGTAATAATATTCTATTTTCTTTTATCATGTCTTTACTTAACTCGTGGCTTTTCTCTTTATTTTCTTTCATTGGCAGTTCTTCTATAAGATCATTACTCTTATTCCCGCTTATTTCATCTTCCTTTACACTTGTATCCAAAGCAGCTTTCTCATCCTGTATTATTTTCTCTTCCTGCACTGCTTTTTCTTCCTGTACTGCTTTCACTTCCTGTACTGCTTTTGTATCTTCTTTATCTTCCGGGTATTCCAATATTTTATCAATAATACTGTTGCTGGTATATTGGATGATATCAGGCTTTTCCTGTTCATCTACGGGATTAACCGAACTGATTATTTTTTGGTCCTCCGGTGTCTCCTGAATATTATCTATGGATGTATTACTGCTTTGATCGGTTTCACTATCTTTTATATCAGGTGTTAAATCCATATAAACATCTTTTTCAGGTTCTTCATTACCTACTGCTGCGACTACCTCTGCATTTATTTCATCCTCTATTTCATCCTCTTTCTCTTCATATCCGATACCGATAAGAGAAAGTTTACAATCTACTTCTTCGATAACACACTTTTCTTCTGGCAAGGTCTCTTTTGCATTAATATTTTCAACAGCTTTATCTTCATATTCCTGGCTGCCGATTTCATTGGTAATATTGTTTTTCCCGGCATCATTGAATGGATTTTTATTTAGAATTTCTTTACCGGAGATTTCTTGATTAATATTACTTTTACTTGTATTACCTTGACTTGTATAACTCTTGCTTGTATTACCCTTATTAATATTACTCTTATTGGCATTATCCTTATTTATATTATTCTTATTGGTATTACTTTTATTGGCATTACTCTTATTTGTTTTACTCTTATTGGTATTACCCTTATTTGTATTACTCTTATTGGCGTTACTCTTATTGGCATTACCCTTATTTATATTACTCTTATTGGTGTTACTCTTATTAATGCTTTTATGGGTATTGTTACTACTGGTATTAACTTGACTTGTTTTAGCATTGCCAATACTCATACCGCCTTTATTTGTATTACTATTACTCGTAGTATTTTTATCCGGAGCTCCTTTATTCTCTTTCTTTTGATTTGTATTACCTCCGTTTGCTCCCATTTTGGTCTGCCCGGCCCCTGGGCCGTTTTTTAAGTTCTTCTCTGTGCTTGTATGTTTCGTGTCATCGGCTTTTAATCTTTTCCTAACTGGCTTACTCTGTACTATATATTTGTATTCCATAGTTGCAAGGCAGGTAATAGAACTTGCGCAGTCTACTTCTTCAATAACACAACCACTATTATTTTCTGTGCCGGTATCCGATTTCTCATTTAATTTCAGTTCTGTTTTTAGCTTGTTCTGAAAGGCTTTCGGTTCATATGCTGATTTATCTATTCGAATACTATTTATTTTCACCAACCATCACCTCGTATCATAATTTTTTATAAATAATTTCAGATTTCATATCAGCAGGTATAGTTATACATTTATAATATATGCGGCAGTTTTAAAAAGTAGATTCATAATCAGTAGCAATTTAAACGTATTAACATAAAATAGAGGTATGATATGCTTATAACGAAAGGTCAGGTTATTATGTTA
This sequence comes from Anaerocolumna sp. MB42-C2, assembly GCF_030913705.1. Lineage (GTDB taxonomy): Bacteria > Bacillota > Clostridia > Lachnospirales > Lachnospiraceae > Anaerocolumna. The sequence continues at coordinate 5,495,143 of NZ_CP133190.1, read as the reverse complement.
CCTCCGCTTTTAAGTTATGTTACATTTAACCGCTTAGGTTTAACTGTTCAGAATTTAACTTCAATTCTAGAATCCAGTGATGATTTTGAAATGCACATTATCGATAATAATTCAACCGATGGTACATGGCAATATATCCAAAGTTTAAAAGACAGCCGTATTATGTCAAAAGCACGCATAACTCTTAATTATGGTCAAATTTATGCATTGAATATAAATCTCTTGAAAAGAAGACCGGATCAGTATTTTATAACGGTCGATAATGATGTTTATATTGAAACAAAAGATTGGATATCCCGTTTTCTTAAAGTGTTTGAAACTTTTCCTGAAGTGGGATTGCTTGGAGTACAACGGGGGCTGCCTTATACGGACCAGCTTCCTCCGGTTACCCCTAAAGTAAAAGACAGTGTCTTTTTTTTAGAGCTGGATAATACTACCCCTAACATAGAACAGAATTATATACCCGGCAGTTTAATGTGCTTAAGGCCTGAACTTATTAATGAAATTGGATATTGGTGTGAAGAAAATTATTATGGTGATATTGAATTATCCAATCGTGTCAATAATTATACTTCTTTCAAATCCGGATTTATGACAAATATAAGTATTAAAATGCCTCAAACAATGGAATGCAGCACATGCCCCTACAATTCTCAGTGCACCTTTAATAAAATTACGGAAACCTGTTTTTCTAATTACAATAAGCTGTATAAAAACGAAGAATTCAAAAGAAATTATAAGTGGAAATTTGAAGAAACCATAACAGATCTTAATAGCGGCGCCCGTCCGGTATACTGTGCTTCGGCAAATGATATTGCTTCCTCAATAGATCATATATATAACAGCGAATGGGCAATGGAAAATTTTAATTACTATATTAATAATGCAAATTAAATAATTTATATAAATTTAATTGCAGGCTCGTGGAGGTGTAATACAAGATGTTAGAACCTTTTGCAAAGCCTCTCTATATCACTCAGCCCTTACTGCCTGATATGGATGAAATGAATGAAATGCTTAAAGTAATATGGGCAAGCAAACAGTTAAGCAATAACGGAAATATGGTAAAACAGTTGGAAAAAGATTTATCAGCTTACTTAAACACTGATTTCCTATCCGTTTTTTCCAATGGGACAGTTGCATTACAATTAGCATGTAAAGTTTTAAGATTATCCGGTGAAGTAATCACCACTCCCTTCACTTTCGCAGCTACCGCCCATTCCCTGGCTTGGAACAATATAAAACCTGTTTTTTGTGATATTGAGGAAGATTCCTTTAATATGAATACTGATCGAATAGAATCATTAATAACACAAAACACTACTGCAATCATGCCTGTTCATGTTTTTGGTTACCCCTGTAATGTAGAAAAAATACAGCAAATTGCAGATAAATATGGTCTTAAAGTATTGTACGATGCGGCTCATGCATTCGGAGTTAAAGTGAATGGTAAGTCCATAGCGGACTTTGGCGACATATCCATGTTTAGTTTTCATGCAACAAAGATATACCATACCATTGAGGGCGGAGCTTTAACCTTTAAAGATCCGTATCAGAAAGAACGAGCAGATTCCTTAAGAAACTTTGGTATCCGGAACGGTGAAAATGTAATGGAACCCGGAACCAACGGAAAATTAAATGAAATCCAGGCTGCTGTGGGTATTTTACTGTTAAAGCAGGTAGAAAGCGAAATCGAAAGCAGAAAAGAAATAACAAATCTATACCGTCAGCTGTTAAAAGAGGTACCAGGAATCATAACCAGTAAAGATATCGATGGTGTTGATCATAACTATTCTTATTTCGTTATCCGGGTTGATAAAGCAGGATATGGTCTTTCCCGCGATGAACTTTATGATAAATTATTAGAATACAACGTAATTGCCAGAAAATATTTTTATCCTCTTTGCAGCAATTTTCAATGTTATAAAGATTTTCCTTCCTCTCAGAAAGAAAATCTTCCAATAGCAAATAAAATCTCAGATATGGTACTTTCCCTTCCATTACATGGCAGAATGCAAAAAAATGACGTAGAAAAAATCTGTGCGATCATAAAAGCTATTCAAAAAGGTTGATTTTATGAAAGACATTGTTATCATTGGTGCCGGCGGCTTAGGCAAAGAAGTCGCCCAGTTGATAAAAGAGATAAATAAAGATAAAAAAACATGGAACTTATTAGGATTTATAGATGAGACCGTTGAAAAACAGGGTTCCGTAATAAATGACACGCCGGTACTTGGAAGTTTTGACTGGTTACTAAAAAGCCGGAAAAACAAAATATGGACCGTATGTGCCCTTGGAAATCCGCGGGATAAATATAATATAATACAAAAAGCTTCTGCTTATCCTGTTAATTATGCCACATTAATACACCCTGATGCAAAAGTTAATAAATATAGTGAATTGGGATCTGGCTGCATCATTTGCTGCAACTCTTTTATATCCGTAAATACAAAGATAGGGAATCACGTTTGCATTAATCCAGGCTGTGGTATCGGTCATGATACTATCATAGAAGATTACACCTCTCTGTACTGGAATGTTACCTTATCCGGAAATGTATGTATTCACGAAGGTTGTGAAATAGGCTCAAAAGCAATCGTAATACAAAAAAAGACTGTTGGGAAATGGAGTATTATCGGCGCTGGTGCAGTTATCATAAGAGATCTGCCCGAAAACTGTACTGCCGTTGGAGTACCTGGGAGAACCATTTAAAGAACCGAAACCATAACCAGCTAATTAATGATAGAAAGGACTGCTGACATTGAAGCAAGCATTTGGCAATAATATCAACCGCTTTACCGATACGGTAAAAGATATAAAAGGAAAGTTATTCAGCAAAAGCAATGATTATGTAGAATGTTATGAGGCGGAGGAAAGCGAGAAAGTGAAAAAAACGGAAATCGTTAAAATACCTCCCTTTATAAACTATGTAACGTTTAACAGAATGGGACTTACAATTAAAAATCTGAATAATATCCTTGATTCTGAAGAAGATTTCGAATTACACATCATTGATTGTAATTCAAAAGATAATACCTGGGATTATATCCAGAGTTTAAATGACAAACGAATAAAGTCCAAGACGCGGTTTACCTTAAATCTTGGTCCCATATACCCCTTAAATTACAGTCTTACCAAGAGAAAACCTGGGCAGTTTTTTATTACTGTAGACAGTGACACCTTTATTAAAACTAAAAACTGGATAGCCAAATTTATGGAGGTTTTTGATGCTTTTCCGGAAGTTGGTATGCTTGGTGTTATGAGAGATAAACCATATCCAAGATATCTGCCTCCTGTTATTGCCAGAGAAAATGGAGCTGTTAATTATCTGGAATTAAGAAATGCTACGGTAGGAGTAGACCTTGATTTCGTACCCGGACAATTACAATGCCTAAGGCCGGAATTAATTGAAGAAATAGGATATTGGAGTGAAGAAAACGGTTACGGTGATGCGGAGTTATCTCCCAGAATTGTTCATTACACTAAATATAAAGTTGGATATCTGACTAATGTCGAGATTGATATGAACCAATATATCGGCTGTAACCAGTGCCTGGCCAGAGATTTCTGTAAACTCAGCAAAAGTGTACGTACCTGCTTTTCCCTCAGCAAAACTGCCAATTACAATGAATCCTTTGTAAGAAAACACGGATGGAAATACAAGGAAACCTTTAAAGAGCTGGAAGCGGGAAAGAGGACTGCCTATTGTGCTTCTGTTCATGATCCTGAATCAATGAAAAATCATTATTATAATCAAATATGGGCTTCCGAAAATTTTGATTATTATATCAGGAATTCCAATCCGAAGTAACGGCAAAAACTGTGAAACGTTAAATTATGTTAAAAGGGGTTGCTTATATTTGATAAAGGCAAAACAACTTTCTCTTGAATCGTGTAGTATTTATTCCAAGAGAAAGTTGTTTTTATTATGTGGTTTTTTGTATTTTTTTGTAACAACGGCTCTTAGAGCCACATACTATATAATTATACCAGACACCAATACTGAACACTAACTTTTAGCTTACCGGAATGAAATGGAGGTTTATTATGACACCACCTTTAATCAGTTATTCCACTTTTCATAGAATGGGCTTAACCTTCAGAAACTTAAATTCATTATTAAAAACTACGGACGATTTTGAGCTTCATATTATTGATAGCAACTCACAAGATGATACCTGGGAGTATATTCAAAGTTTAAATGACAGCCGTATTAAATCGAGAACTCGATTTCCTATAAATCTCGGGCCTATTTACCCTATTAATCTGAATCTGACCAGGAGAAGGCCTGACCAGTATTTTATCGTATTGGAAAGTGATGTTTACTTATACGCTTCTGACTGGATCAGCCGGTTTATGAAGGTTTTTGAAACTTTTCCAGAAGTAGGGCTCCTTGGAGTTCCAAGACCTATACCTCTCCCAGGTTATGAACCGGAGGTTGTTACCATAGAGAAAGATGGTGTAAGTTATAATCAGTTAAAACATTACGAAGTAGGAAGTATACGTGATTTCGTACCCGGACATTGTCAATGTCTAAGACCTGAACTGATCGATACCATAGGATACTGGTGTGAAGAAAATTGCTATGGTGATGCTGAAATTTCAATTAGAATTAATAAATATACGTCCTTTAAAGCAGGACTTACAACCAATATTCCTATTGATCTGACCCAGACCATACCTTGTGAGAATTGCGAGGGAATTCATTTATGTAAACTGAATAGAGACGTTAACACCTGTTTTGATCTCCGTAATAACAAACACAAAAATCTGGATTTTTCTACAATTAACCGTTGGAAATATTTTGAATATTTTGATGAACTAAACCAGGGCAAAAGGAGCGTTTATTGCGCATCCCTCCTTGATCCCATGTCTTATTCCACTCATTTGTATCATATAGACTGGGCTTTAGAAAATTTCAATTACTATGCAGAAAATGCGAATTAACAAAATAAAAAACCTATAAAAAGAAGCAACAAGGGCTCAGCCCTTACTTATCGAATAAATAAGAATGGAGGTATAAGACTTAATGAGCGGTAATTTAACAATACTTGACGACTATTTCCCAAATTTGACTACAGGTTTTCGTGTATCTGAGTTTAATTATTATCTGGAGAGGTTTCCTGCCAGTGAAATAATCTCCACTAATTATGATATGCATTATGCTAAGTATGTAGCTGCTTATCCGCAGTTTGCGAACAGGGTTAAACCTGTAACCCAATACGACTGGACGGGTGCATCTACCTCATTATTTTATACTGTATTTTTAAATAATGCATATGCATTTTACTTTATGTTTGATATGTTTCAAAAACCATTTATTTTTGAATTGTATCCTGGCGGAGCCTTCTGGTTCAATGACCCGGAAGTTGACGCAAAATTAATAAAAGTCCTGCAATCACCATTATTAAAAAAAGTAATAATAACCCAGAAAGCAACTTATGATTTTATTTTAAACAGAGGGTTTGTAACACCGGATAAAATTGCTTATATTTATGGTCTGGTTACCCATCCCCAGTATTTTTTGTCTACACCGCCAAAAAGACATTATGGTACGGAAAAAGCAACCTTTGATATCTGTTTCGTGTCTCATAAATATATGGCTCAGGGCGTTGATAAAGGCTATCCCCTTTTCATAAACGCCTGTAAACAGCTGGCGGCGGTAGCCCCGAATATTATGTTCCATGTAGTGGGGAATTACGACCGTACGGATCTGGATATTACCGGTTTAGAAAACAGAATTACGTTCTACGGCTTACAAGATCATAATTTCTTCCCGAGTTTTTACTCAGGAATGGATATTATCGTGTCACCAAATGCTGCTTTTGTCCTGATACCGGGCAAAAACTTTGACGGTTTTCCTACTGGCTGTTGTATCGATGCCGGTTTAAATGGTGTTGGTGTATTTTGTACTGATCCGTTAAACCAGAATGCCCATTTTGAGCATAGAAAAGACTTGTTCATTATTAACCTTGACCCGAATGCTATTACAGCAAATATTCTGGAATATTACTATGATCCACAGAAATTATATCAGTTATCAGCAAATGGCCAGGCTAAATTCAAAGAGGTATTTGACTTTAATAAACAGATGGGGCAAAGAGCTGCTATATTACAGCAATTCCTGTAAAATTAAATCTCATTTCTTAGCTTTCAGGTGTGAAACCACCTGAAAGCATCAAAAAAATCCTTTTTCTTTTCATCTCTATTCTTTTTACCCATAAAATAAGCATACCTGAACATTTTTACCTACTGTCGAATATATTATAATGGTAATATACTATTTACATTAAGTAGATTACCCTAAATTGTCCCAGAAAGGAGTTGACTACTTTGACGACCCAAACCTTTCTTTCTACTGGTACCACTTTTGTATCAAGTGCTTTAGCAGAATATAATCTGTCTGCAAGTGCTGTTATTGCAGTCGGCACTCATTCAGTTTATCAGAACAGTATAAGCTTTATTAAATTTGATTTATCCTCTTTACCCTCTGCACCTGTAACCAGTGCCACACTTCGCTTATTCGTTTTCACAAAAGACGGTGCAACACCCAGCCCAATTGTGGTAAATCGAGTAACCTCTAATTACGATATAAATACTGTAACGTATAATACCCAGCCTTCCTATGAACCGACTGGGATTACGACAGAAATATCATCTGACGAACAGTTGAAATATATTGAAATTTCTGTTACTTCTCTGGTAAATCAATGGCTTACCGGAGCAGCCCCGAATTATGGTTTAGCATTAACTAATCCTGATGGAATAACATCCGTACTTTTTGGCGGGAAACTAAGCGGCGCTGATTTTGAACCACAGCTGGTTGTGACCTATGGCCAAAAAGAGCCTGGTGAATTGACAGGAATCCAGGCACAGTTGCAGCAAAGCCCAGGTGTCATACTTGCTAATGAAGCTAATGTAATATTTGATACTACTATAACCGATCAGTCTGAAAGTATTTCTTACAATCTTCAGACCGGAGAATTTACCATTTCAGAACCCGGCAATTATTATATAAGCTGGTGGGTTACAACAGATGGTTCGGCTGGCCCATCTAATATGGTATTCGCTTTACTTGCGAACGGCAACACGATTGCTTTGGGTAATTCACCGAATGTTACCGGACAGGTGGATGGCGACGGATTTTTTACCGTTGCCGATGAACCCGTTACCATTACACTGGTAAATCAATCCGGTGCAAGCATACTATATGCTAATATACCAGTACAGGCAAATATATCAATCATAACAGTTATTAGCGATTCTGATTAACTATTATTAATAAATAAAGAAATGAAAATGTTCAATGTCTTTTAATTAAGACATAGGAACAGATGCTTCTTACAGAGCAGAGTATATAGAACAAGTATACCCTGCTCTGTTTTTTATTTTTGCGGAACATATTATGACGTACTTATTAGAAAGAATGGCTTATAAACATAGTTGTTCGTAAAGTCTAACACTATACTACTACACTATTATTTTATTCCTTATTAAGAAGGAAATATAAGGCCCCATAAAGATTTGCGTCAAGAGCCAACTCGCCTTTTTTTACCTGTATCTGAAAATCACTGGCATCCACATTAGCCAACTTAAGCAATCTGGCAACTTCTTGACCTTGCATAATCTTTTGAGGTAACTCAAGTAATTTTTTGTTGACGTTCTCTATTATAATGCCCTGGGCGGATAGTCCGCCGGTAATAACGATACTGTCCAAATCCAGAAGCATGGCAGAGTTATAGACAATTCCGGCAATGCTCTGGCAATACTGATTAAGCATTCCAATAGCAATCGGGTCGCCTTCCTCTATAAAATCGAAGAATCTCTGTCCTGTCATCTCTTCCACAGGTATCTGTTTTATGGCAGAAAGCTTGTATAGGAGCAGTGCAAAAGCGGTTGTAATTCCTGCCATATCATATTTGTCTCTGCCATAGGTATTTATCATACCAAACACCATGGCTGCATTTAACTTAGAGCCTTGATAGAGTTTCCCGTTAAGAATAAGACCACTTCCCATACCGCTTCCAAGGACTATTACCAGAAGATTTTTAGTTCCTTTTCCCGCACCTTTCCACCATTCTCCAAGGGCTGCTGAGAACCCATCATTTAATACGGTTACAGAAAGTCCGGTTCTTAACTCCATCTCTTTCTTCAGATTGATTCCCTGAAGCAGCTTCATAATATAAGCCCTATAGGTGTCTCCATCGGTACACATCCTGCCATTAGTACTGATTGCAATCTCATCAGCCTGATGACTATATTTCGTTACGATACCCACCATATTATCAAAGTATTCGTCCACAGAACTATATACGGTAGGCACCTTTTCTCTTTCAAGGATTTTACCATCTGTACTCATTAATGCGAATTTTGTATTTGTTGCCCCAATATCCAAAACCAGTTTATTCATGTCTGCACCTCATCTCACCTTATAATTCTTCCCCATTGCTGGCAATCACATTTCTGAACCATTCAAAGCTTTTCTTTTTATAACGGGCAAGATCTAAAAGATCCGTATCGGTACGATTGACATAGATAAAACCATATCTCTTCTTCATCTCTCCTTGGGAACTTAAAATATCAATGGGGCCCCAGGTCAGGAATCCCATTAGGTCGACGCCATCCTCAGAAACAGCCAGCTTAAGCTGATTCAAATGATTTTTGAAATACTCAATACGATAATCATCCTCTACCGTTTGTTTCTCATTCAGTTCCTCATTCACACCGATACCGCATTCTATGGTAAAAACCGGAAGCTGGTAACGATCGTATATTTCCTTCACTGTCAGACGTATACCAACGGGATCTATGGTCCAACCCCATTCTGTCTGTTCCAGATATTTGTTTTTTATTGGGTTCATAATCAATTTCATTATGATTGATATTCCCGCATTTTCATCTCCGGCCTTTACCGGTGCGGACATGTAATAGCTGTGGGCGAGAAAATCCATTTTACCAAGTCTTATATATTCCATATCCCCTGACTCAAACGAAGGTGTTATTCCGGTTGTTTTCCATTCATGAAGTAAGTCCGCAGGGTATTCGCCTTTTGCTAATACATCAAGCGTCTGATAGTTGTACCCTCTGTTTGCTTTTTGAGCAGCAAATACATCCTCCGGTCTGCAACTGGCAGGATAAAAGGGTGTGAAATTGACCATCCCGCCTACTTTGGCATGGGGGGCATATTTGCGCAGGATATGGCTGATTGAAGCGGAAGCTAAAAACATATGATGCATATTAACCGCAATGATGCGTTTCTTATCAAGCTCCGGTGTATCTTCCGGCAGGTTCATAGCAGAAATTAGAGGAGCTGCATTCTGCTCATTGAACGGAATATAGTACTTTACCCTGGTTCCAAATCGTCTTATTACTATTTCAGAATATTTCTTGAATGCATCAACGGTTTTCCTTCCCGTCCAGCCTCCGTATTTCTTCATTAATGCAGCTGGCATATCAAAATGATAGAGGCATACCACCGGTTCAATATTATATTTTAAAAGCTCATTAATTACTTGATCATAAAAGTCTAATCCCTCTTCGTTAATCTCACCTTCTCCATCTGGAAGTATTCGCGCCCAGCTTAGTGAGAAACGATAAGCATTAAAACCCATCTTTGCAAACAAAGCTATATCCTCTTTATAACGGTGATAAAAATCAATGGCTACTTTCCAGTCTGACCCTGATTTAGTCTTTTCCTGAAGATCATAAACCGTGAGTCCTTTTCCGCCTATATTCCAGGCACCCTCGGTCTGCATGCTTGATACAGAACCACCCCACATAAAATCTTTTACTAATACACCCATACAAAACACTCCTTCTGATTATGATTTAGATATGTCAATGTCCCTTAGCTATTTTAATCAGACCAACACTGACTATTCTATTGTAATTGTAGCGGTTCTTTGCTATGATAGTTGTAATATTTTTAGATTATTGTAATTATTTTGAGGTGGTTTATGAGTAGAAGAGAAACAGAAAAAGCAGTGAAACAAATACTGATGTCCAGTTACGGACATTATTCCAGATCTTATGAGCACAAAATCATCACGGAATTTTTACAAGGGAACGATGTCCCGTTACATGATTTGACAATGCATGAATTTCCCCTGGCATCACAGCCTCTGAGGTCAGCAAAAAACAGCATGATATGTATGGTTGCAGTAATTTGCCGTTACGCTGCCGATCTAGGTGCAGATGATGAGCGCTGCTATGCGCTTAGCGATTATTATATAAATAAAATTGAGACAGGCGTAGATATTAATAACTGGCATGATTTTCAGAATGAGATTTTGAATCATTATACTGAATTGGTACATATCGGAAGAGAAGAAACACATACATTGCCGGTCCGAAGAGCGATTCGTTATATTAATCAGCACCTTTATGAACCCTGCAGTCTTAGGGATGTTGCAGCCGCCATAAAATTAACCCCCAGCTACCTGTCAGCTTTATTCAAATCAGAAACAGGAATATCCCTTACCCACTATGTAAGGGATAAAAAAATCAGAGAAGCAAGGAGCATGCTTCACGAAGATAGCTATTCCATATCCGAGGTAGCAGATATGCTGGGATTTGGCAGTGTCTCCTATTTCTCCAAGGTGTTTCGTATTGTCAATTCCTGTTCACCCCAGGAATTTGTTCGTGGATGCAAATAAAGAATATGATATCTTAACCCATTTCTTCTACTTTTTTAAGAACACAAACCTTATAAATCAGATTCCTTATTTCTAGTTCTAACAGCTGAACTATTCGCAATATACCAATATAAGAAACATCTGCTGAATCGTTGTCTTCCGGCTTCTGAAATTAAGCATTTATATAACGATCATTTTAATTACATTAGAAACTTACACTTTTATAACTTATTTTATTATTTTTTATTATTTGCTTTTTTATTATTTTCATCATTTATTAATAATATTAATTATTTTAATGTCAAAATTAATATTATTAATTTTTTAATTAAAAATATTAATTTAATCATTGACAATTTTAATCTTTTGGAGTATATTAATACCAACAAAATATATTAGGAGGCCAAAGTAATGAAATATAAAGCTCCAGGAAAATGTCCGGTATGCGGCGAGAAACTGACAATTACAAAACTGGGCTGTCCCAGGTGTTCCACAGCCATCGAAGGCGACTTTCAACCTTGTGAATTCTGCCGACTTCCGGAAGATGATCTTGAGTTTGTTAAAGTCTTTATCCGATGCCGGGGTAATATTAAAGATGTAGAAAAAGAACTTGGCATCTCATATCCTACCGTACGCGGCAAATTAGATGCGGTTATCAGAGGACTTGGATTTGAAGTACCTGGGAAAGATACTGCGAAAGAAAATGATGATAAAGCAGCACTGCGGAATGAAATCCTGGATCAGTTATCAAAAGGTGAGATTACACCAAAAGAAGCTACAGAAAAAATTAAAAATTTATAGGAGAGGTATGGTATTATTTATGAATGAACAACTTAGAATATTAGAAATGATTGAAAAGGGTCAGATTACAGCCACGGAGGGGTTGGAATTATTAGACGCACTTAATGCAAATAAAGAAGCGGAAATACCCGCGGTTATGGTACCAAGTGTAAAAAGAAGCTATAAATATTTAAAAATAAAAGTTACTTCCGATAATCATACGGTCAATGTCAACGTCAATGTACCTCTTCGCCTGTTGACTACAATCGGCGAAATTGCAGATAAAATGACCGCCATGGTACCTGCTGACGCACGTAAGGAAATGGCCGCCAAAGGTGTAGATATTACCAGTATGGATTTTGCACATATCATTGAGGAAATTATTAACGGCACTTTGGACGATCCCAATATAGTTGATGTGGAAGCATGGGATGAAACACATAAAGCAATGGTGAAGGTTAATATCTATGTGGAATAGAAATCTCCGGATTATATGGTTTAAACTACAGATGGATAAAAATCCATATATTGCGTTTTCATTTCCCATTCCATTATTTATGTTCACTGAGATATTGGATTGTACCTTTGATTTGTTGGCTGTTATATGCCTTTTTGTATCCAAGTCACTTATAAGTTCCAGCTCGGTTTCCGTATATACAATAAAAAATCTTGTGGAAATGATAATCATATTGCTGGATTCCCTAGTTGATGGTGAACCTTACGATCTTGTCGACGTCACGGCTGATCGTATGAGGGTATCCATTAAAATCAGATAAAGACTATTCCGCAGGAGGTTATTATGTCAAAACTTTTTTTTAAATATTTATCAATTATATTAACCATATATTTATTATCAACCGTAATAGATAGTATATATATCGGTGATATTTCCTCGTTACTGATTATGGGATTAGTCTTATTAGTCATTAATTTAATAGTTAAACCGGTACTGCTGTTAATTACCCTGCCGTTCAGCATCCTGACCCTTGGTTTATTCACTTTTATTGTAAATGCATGGACTATAATGATAGCTGACCATTTTATATCAGATGTAAATATGAACGGATTTTTAAATTCTTTACTGGCAGCATTTATTATTACAATCCTGTATCACCTGTTCCGGGATATGAACAAAGCCTAATCCATTTTTTGACTATTTACACCCTTTAACTAATATCCCAAATCCTCATTTACTAGGATAACCTTTATCCGATCTTTTATAAACTGACCGGTAATTAAGACAAAGTCATTACAGATACGCTGCTTATGCCCGCAATCAATACATCTGTTCAAAGTAACACATGGAGTTTCCTTGCCCAGCCTTTTTGCGTCAAACGGAGCAGCTATCTGCCTTGTTCTTTTTATAGCAGAATCCACATCTTCTGCCAGCTTGTTAATACCAACAATTACAATCACCTGTTCCGGTCCGTATAACATTGGCGCTACACGGCTTCCATTACCGTCAATATTAAAGATTTTACCGTCAGCAGTAATTGCATTGGTACCTGTCATAAAGGTATCTGCAGTAAAGTTTTTCAGATAAATCTGCCGCTTCTCTTCCGAAGTTAAAGCAGGTACAAATTTATCATAAAAAATATAATTTTCTCTTCGAAGAAAATCATATACTCCTAATTCCTCTAATGTAACAGAATCTCCGCATCCTACAGTCGATCTTTCCGGAATCAATTTTGTAAGCAGCACAAAAAGTTCTTTTGCGCTGTTTACAAAATATCCTGCCATATTATTTTTATTTAAATTGGAGATTACTTTTTCTATTTTAACTTCCATCACTACCACTCACTTCATTTTATTTAAATCAGGAATTGCGTAACCTAAAATATACTAATAATATACTGCAATTTAGTTTCACAATTATCTTTATCTGGAATTATAACCGCTGCTTTCTTTGATTTGATACAGATGTTCCATATGTAAGAATTCTTTTAATAAAAATAAGTTAACTTTATCATGATTCAGAAATAATTTAGTATCCCTGCCGTTTTGTAATACATCAGAACATTCTCCGCATATATCCATACCGATAATTCTCTGATTATATAACACAATTCTTAATAAGTTTGACAAAGTTTCTAACGATACATTTCCCTGATCCCAATTCGTCTTTACTGTCTCCGGACTTAATATATCTTTATCAATAGAAATGTATATAGCTTCTTTTTTATGTAGATTTTTAAACCACTTCAATGTCTTTTTATTCTCTAATTCTCTTTCAGAAAACCATACCGCTTTATCTTTATATAGATTAAGTACTGAAAAGATATATTTCTCGTCTATCCCCAATAAATAAACTTTATTTAAACAGGGATGGTTCATAATATCCTTAACCCATGATCCGCAGGACAGTACATTGCCAAATGCAGGCGGCTGCATATCCGTATGATGATCAAATAACATAAGTGAAAATGGTTCAGTAATCTTATCTACCCATAGTTTACTTACATAATGATAATTACCGGAATCAATAAAATGGATTCCATAAGGTGAATACGGATTCATTAACTTTCTTAGTTCATTTTCTGCTATCTCGTCACAGTAACAATTCGTTCCAGATATATTCTTACAATCTATCCACTGAAACTCTTGATCTTTATAAAAATTCTCTTTCTCATATACATTTGAAAAATTCATAACTATGATAGGATTTTTCATAATAAACACCCCCTGGAAATAACTATTAAAGGTCAGTTATAAACCGGTCAGTCTAGTTTTGAAGTTCCTGCATAATTTCTTATATCAAACATTATAAAACATTTATTGCCTGAAATTCAATATTTATACTAAAATATACAGCTATTTAATATTATTTACGTTACTATTCACAGGTAACAAACGCGACGTGTTTTTTGTGAATGCATTGTCACAAAAAAACCGGAGAATTGCAGCGCCAAAACGCTGCTCTTGCGTTTTGTGTGCATCGCGAAGCGTGTTATTGTTCACAACACTGCTGTTTTTTGCAGGGGTGTGAACAGTAACTTATTTACCTATTTCCGGCTATTTCAGAAAGGTTATAAATACTACTAATTAAAATAATTCCGATTTTTTATGACAATAAAATATATTAATCCCGGAACATAAATCATTAGCATGATACAAATATCATTTATCATCTTCTGTATTTCACTCTCTTTTGGTACTCCAATAAAAATTTCAACAACGGCCAGAACAAGAGATAATATTATTCCTTTTCTTGCAATTTCTTTTTTGAATAAAAGGCCAATGCATGATACTATTAAAAAAATTCCGTTAATTCTGATAAATAAGTTATCAAAAGCATAGAATCTAATGTCAGAGGATGCACCTCCAAACAAAAACCCCAATCCAATAGTTATATAAAATATACTTAATATAATAATGGTTATTCTATCTTTCTTCTTTTGAATCAAACTCTGCCTCCATATAGTTTTTAGCAAGATTTTTATGTTATATTTACTTTTTATTAAATTTTCCCTGGAATTTTTCCTCACATACTTTTATACCATGATAAAACACCCAGTTTAAAGGAGTCTCTATTCCTAATTCTTCGCCTAGTTTTACAACCTTACCTGCAAACATTTCAATCTCTGTCATTCGACCGTTATCCAGATCCTGCAGAGAAGATGGTTTATTGGCAAACGGCAAATTTTGTATCGTAAGTTCCTGATGTTTTATATCTTCTTCACCTAAATCGATGCCAAGACGGTTAGCTATTGTGATTACCTCCCACATGGCTTTACGTCTGATTGCATTCGCATGGTCACTTACCTGATATGCTCCAAAAGGAATCCCCAACATAGCACAGGTCAAGTTTTCTCCGATATTACACATAAATTTAAACCACATTCCCCGAATCATATCTTTCTCGATACTGTATGCTATATTACTGGCTTCAAATAATCCTTTTACTGCTTTTACCCGATCGGTTAATTCCTTATTTTTAGACTCTCCGAAATACACCTTGCCTAATTCCGGGTTATAATCAGCCATACCGTCTTTCATAACGATGGAGACCCGCATATAAGAATACATAACATGTTCCCATCCATAAACTGCTGCGATTTTTTCTTCGCTGTCAACTCCATTCATAACACAAAGAATCTGCGTATGTGGCCCCACCTGATTTTGAATATCCAGAATTGCCTGATTAAGACCTGTATCTTTTACCGCCATAATAATAAGGTCGGCTGTATCCTCTTTTGCTTGGGGTGAAATAATATTGAATTTATATGTAATTCCGTTAACCGTCACACCTTTGTTTTGTAATCTTACTTTCCTTTCCCCGTCAGCAAGTACTCTAAAATTCTCTTTACCCAGATATTCGCTTAACTTTGGTGCGAAAAATACACCCATAGCTCCTAACCCAATTAAGGTTACTTTTTTAATTTCCATAATGATCTCCTTTGCTCTTACAATATATTTTAGGATTCGAGTATGAAAAGGTCAATTTTGCTGATTGAATGAATACCAGTGATGTATTTCATTAAACGCAGGTTGAGGGGCTATTTGACCCCAACCTCATCCTATAGAATATATTTTCTATATTTGCATAATTACGGAATCCGAAATTGAAATTTTTATACACTCTCCTGCTTTATAGATATTATATGCAATAAAAATATTCAAAGTTTCTTTAGGAGAAACACTGTAAGCATCCCTATAGTATTTCAAATGACTGACTCATTCTATCTTCTTTAATTTTTAAGCAGATGTCATTCTAAGTAACATCTTACAAATACATTTAATTATATATCAAAATTTGCCATTAAACAATAAGAAAGGAGAGCATCCTTACTAAATATAACAAGGATTGAGCACCCGCGAATGATGTAACATAAGTCGTGTTTGGGTAGGCTCTCCAAATGGTTAGGATTAAGAATCAATACTCTTCATTGACCTGTTAGGTACAATGCAATACAATAACATTGAACTAACTTAAGGTAATGTTAAGATTAACCATGTTTAACTGAAAGGTTGGGCAACTATAATGAACTTACAGCTCGAGGGTATGACGAGCAAGAGAGAGGTGAAACCATGAATAAAACGATTCTTATTGTAGATGACGAAAAGGAAATTCGTGAGCTTCTGCGGTTATATATAGAAAAGGATGGCTATTTTGTGATACAGGCTGAAAATGGCGCGGAGGCGCTTAAGCAGGCTGCGTCCGCGCGAATTGATTTGGCTGTCATTGACATTATGATGCCAAAGCTTGACGGTTATCAGCTTATCAAAGATTTGAGAGAGCGCAGTAATCTTCCCATTATTATCGTGAGTGCCAAAACGGAAAATCATGAGAAAATATTGGGGCTTGACCTTGGTGCGGACGATTATGTTACAAAGCCTTTTGATCCTTTGGAGGTCATCGCCCGAATCAAAGCTCAGTTACGCCGTTATGACGGAGGCACAGCGGATTCCGAAGTTCCTTTATTGATAGCAGGTGAGCTGTGTATGAATGTTTCTGCTTGCACACTTAGTTTTGGCAGGACAACAATTCCTCTTACCGCTACGGAATTTAATATGATGAAGCTGTTCATGCAAAGTCCCGGACGTGTATACACCAAACAACAGATTTATGAAGCTGGATGGCAGGAGGCAGCCATTGTGGATGACAATACAGTGATGGTCGCCATCAGCAAGCTTCGCAGCAAACTTCCCGGAGACTGCACGGTATCCATCGGAACCGTCCGGGGATTAGGATATCGTCTGGAGGTGTGTACATGAAAAAAAAGCGTAGCTTTAAAAAAGTTATTATGCGCAGTTTTATAGGCTATACCATTGGCATTGCTCTTACGCTTCTGGTATTGGAGTTTTTATTAAGTCTGTTTACATTTAATAATGGGCTGGACTTCTCGGAACTGGCGTCTTCCCCGCTGGCTGAGGGGACAAAAAAACTGCAAATCACACTTTCTGTTATCTGGAATCTTATCACCATTATTGTATATTTTATAGGAATAGTCCTTTTTGGGCGCAAAATCAGCAGAAAAATCATGGAGCCAGTACAGAAAATGCAGGAAGGTTTTAATGCGGTTATGGCTGGTCACTTAGACACTACGCTGGACTTTGAAACAGAAAAGGAATTTGAGGAAATGCGTGATGCTTTCAATTATATGGTACGAAAGCTGAAAGACTCCGAAGTAACGCGATTGACCATGGAAAATGAGAGAATGCAAATGTTCTCCCATATTGCCCATGACTTAAAAACCCCTATAACAACGATTTCCGGATACGCGGGAGCCTTGGCAAATGATATGGTAGAGACCCCGGACAAACAACGGGAATACCATCTGGCAATTAAAGCGAAATCCGCGCAGATGAACCAATTGATAGACCAGTTGCTTTCCTATTCCAAGCTGGGTATGCCGCAATACCAGATGAATTTGGCGATAGTTGACCTTGTAGAGTTGCTGCGTGTATCTTGCGCCACTTTGTTTGGTGAAATCGAAAGCAAACAGATGAAATTAGAGCTGCGGTTGCCGGACAAACCCATGTTTTACATGGTGGATTCGTTGGAAACCAGCCGTGCCATTGGGAATCTTCTGACGAATGCCATCCACCACAACCCGGTGAGTAGCTTATTGTCTGTGGGGATTACAGAAGAACTCGGTCGTATTAAGATACAAATTGCCGATAACGGAGCGGCCATCCCGGAGGCTATCAACGGAAAACTGTTCGAGCCTTTTGTATCCGGCAGTGATTCAAGAAGTACCAGCAGTGGAACAGGACTTGGGCTTGCCATTGTGAAAAAAGTGATGGAACAGCATTCCGGCGAGGTTGAACTAATTGACGCACCCTCTCCTTATACTAAGATGTTTGTCCTGAGTTTTCCAAAAGTTTCAGGCAGCAAAAAGATGGAGGGTTGAATATGTATCTAAGATTTATCAAAAACGATATGCGCAAAAGTAAATTAATTACAGCAACAATTGCATCTTTTATCCTCGTTGCCGCCATGCTGACCGCCTTATCTGCATCCCTTACGGTAAACCTGTTTGGCGCGATCGACAATATGCTCCTTTCGGCAAAGTCACTCCATTTCATGCAGATGCACACAGGTGACATAGATTTGGAACAGTTACAGAGTTACGAGGAAGCTAATGACAGCGTAGAGGATTATCAGGTACTTGAGTTTCTCAACATTGACGGCGCGGACATTGTCATCGGGGATGACTCCCTTGCCGGAAGTATACAGGACAACGGCCTATCAGTACAGGGCGAAAAATTCGATTTTCTGCTTAACTTAAACGGCGAAGTCATTCATCCTGCCGACGGCGAAATCTATGTTCCCATTTATTACATGCAGAAAGGAAACGCAGCACTTGGAGATACAGTGACAATCCACGGTATTTCCTTTACCGTGGCGGGTTTTTTACGGGATTCCGCCATGAACGCGGCACTGGTAAGCTCCAAGCGGTTCCTCGTGAGCCAAGCGGATTTTGAAAAAATCCGTGAGTTTGGACAGTTAGAATACCTTATTGAATTCCGTCTGGCAGAGGAGGTTTCCTTCCCTGCTTTCGAGGCAGCTTATCTTGACGCGGGACTTCCCGCAAACGGCCCACCTGCTATCACTTACAATCAAGTGAAAATGATAAATGGCATTACGGACGGCATTATGATTGCCGTGCTGGTGTTGATAGGCATCCTTGTTATCCTTGTGGCGTTTTTGTGCATCCGCTTTACACTACTGGCTAAAATTGAAGAGGATTATAAGGAAATAGGCGTCCTGAAGGCCGTTGGGATACGGGTATCACAGATTAAAAGGCTCTACCTTGCGAAATACGGCGCTATCGCGGGGGCAGCCTGCGTGCTGGGCTTTCTGGCTTCTCTGCCGCTGCAAACGCCTTTCATGCAAAACATCCACCTGTACATGGGTGAAAGCGGAAGCTTGCTACCTGGCTTGCTCTGGGGTCTTTTAGGGTCGATGGTAATCTGCGGGGCTGTCCTGCTGTATGTGAACGGGGTGTTAGGACGATTCCGTAAAATATCCGCGGCTCAGGCAATACGGTTCGGTTCTCCGAAGGAAAATTCAAAATCGAACAGAACCTTCCTTCTAAGTCATAACAGGCTTTTTTCCCGGAATGTCTTTCTTGGTATCAAGGATGTTCTTTCTCGGAAAAAGCTGTATATTACCATGCTGATGGTACTGATCATTTCCTCATTCATTATGATTGTACCGCAAAATATCAGCAGCACCATTTCTGCACAAAGCTTCATCACCTATATGGGCATGGGAATTTGCGACGTTAATATCGGGGTGATGCGAACACAGGTGGAGGACGTTGCGGAGAAGGCAGCGGAGATTGCTGATGTGCTTGCGGAGGACAAAAATGTTGAAAAGTATGCTTTGTTTACCAGCATAATGCTAGACCGGAAAACGGACAACGGTACGATTGAGAAGCTGCGGGTGACATTTGGTGACTATTCCGTCTTTCCTATCACCTACTCCAAGGGGCATGAACCGCAATCGGAATCGGAACTTGCCCTCTCCGTCCTTAATGCCAAAGACCTTGAAAAAACCGTTGGGGATGAAATTATTTTAATCGTTGACGGTGCGGAAAAACACCTGACGGTCTGTGGGATTTATTCTGATGTCACCAATGGTGGTCGAACGGCACAAGCCATTTTTGACGCAAATAACACAAATGTTTTGAGTGTCGGCATTGCGGTTACATTTCGCGATCGCCAGAGTGTGGAGACTGCAGTATCCCAATACAGTGAACAGTTCTCTTTTGCCAAGGTTACCAGCATTGACGAAAGCACTCGGCAGATGCTCGGTTCGATACGGGATGCAATTCAAATGACTTCCGCCATTGCAACCTTGGCAACTGTCCTGCTCACGCTGCTGGTCACAGTGCTGTTTATGAAAATGTTGGTGGCGAAAGACCGTTATCCAATTGCCATATTGAAATCAATAGGTTTCACCTGTGCGGATATTCGCGGGCAATATCTTACGCGCTCTATCATCGTGCTGGCACTGGGTGTAATCATTGGCACGATTCTGGCAAACACACTGGGAGAGCTTGTCGGTGTGGCAATCATTTCTTCCTTTGGCGCATCAACCTTCCGTTTTGTAGTAAACCCGTGGTTTGTCTATCTCGTTTCGCCACTGCTAATTGCGGGTTGCGTCATTGTCGCCACCATGCTGGGTGTTTCCGGCATCTATGCATTAAAAATTTCCGAACATATTAAGGAGTCTTGAAATTATGAATAGTATTATTACAGGTAAAAATATTGTGAAAATCTTTGGCAAGGGTAATGAGCAAACCATGGCGCTGAACGGAGTAAATGTGGAAATAGCAAAAGGCGAGTTTGTTGCCGTAATGGGGCCGTCCGGTTCTGGAAAATCCACACTGCTGTTCGCTCTCAGCGGTATGGACGAGATTACAAGCGGGTCAGTGAAATTTGGCGATACCGAACTATCTAAACTAAACGAAAACGTACTTGCGGATGCTCGGCGGACAAAAATGGGCTTTATCTTTCAACAGCCCACCATGCTGAGAAACTTGAATCTCTTGGATAATATTATGCTCCCCGCTGTGCATGAGGGAAAAAAGGATACAGCAAAACTCACACAAAAGGCGAAAGTCCTGATGAAGAAAACGGGGCTTGCCGGGCTTGAAAGCAGGGCTACCACGGAGGTTTCGGGCGGTCAACTCCAGAGAGCCGGTATCTGCCGCGCCCTGATAAATTCGCCAGAGATTCTCTTTGCCGACGAGCCGACCGGCGCACTCAACTCGAAATCAGCGGAAGAAATCATGGGATTACTGTTGGAAATCAACAAGGAAGGCACAGCCATATTACTTGTGACCCATGACGCCAAAGTCTCGGCCATGGCTAACAGGGTTCTGTTTACGAAGGACGGGAATATCGTTTCAGAACTTCCACTACAAAAGTTTAGTGGTAGGGAAATGGAGTCAAGATGGGAAACGGTGCTCGCTGGGATGGCGGCCGTGGGTATTTAGGTGTGATTTAAAAATACAACCGAATTGACATTCAATTTTCAGAATGATATAATGATAAATATTATTAATAATTTTATATTTCGTCAATTTATTCTGACGCCAAAATTTAATTATTAAGGCGAAAGGTTAATTCTAATAAGAATCTATCTATGCGTCCTTTGTGACGCATTTTTTATTTTTAGGAAGAGGAAGCTGTCATTGTCCTGACAGCGCGCGTCAGCGCTAAAGTCTGGCAAGCCGGTTTCCTTTTATCATAGGATAGTTTTTTAACTTCCTGCGACAGTACCAGCCTTTGACTTGCCGCCTTTATAGTCAACTACGGCATTATTATGCCGGTTAAATATAACTAACGGGAAAGAATTTCTGACCCGAAAGAAAGGAAAATAAAATAATGTATAATCCAAAATCTCTTAAAGCAGAGGAATTTATCGACAACGAAGAAGTACTTGCTACTCTGGCTTACGCTGATGCAAACAAAAACAATCTGAAACTGGTGGATGAGCTGCTTGAAAAAGCCAGCTTAAGGAAAGGACTTACCCATAGGGAAGCCTCTGTTCTGCTTGCCTGTTCTGATGAGGAGAGAATACAGAAAATGTATGATCTTGCCGAACAAATCAAAAAGGATTTTTACGGTAACCGCATTGTTATGTTCGCACCGCTCTACCTGTCTAATTATTGTGTGAATGGTTGTGTCTACTGTCCGTATCATCTGAAAAATAAACATATAGCAAGAAAGAAGCTAACCCAGGAAGAAATCGTTAAGGAAGTCACCGCCCTTCAGGATATGGGGCACAAACGTCTTGCAATTGAAGCCGGTGAAGATCCTGTCAATAATCCCATTGAATATATCTTAGAATGTATCAATACCATATACAGTATTAAGCACAAAAATGGCGCGATCCGCCGTGTAAATGTGAATATTGCAGCAACAACGGTGGAGGATTACCGTAAATTAAAGGAAGCCGGAATCGGTACTTATATTCTCTTCCAGGAAACCTATCATAAGGAAAGTTACGAGAATCTTCATCCTACAGGCCCAAAACACAATTATGCTTATCACACTGAGGCTATGGACCGCGCTATGGAGGGCGGAATTGATGATGTAGGCCTTGGTGTATTATTCGGACTTGAATTATACCGTTATGAATTTGCTGCTCTTTTAATGCATGCAGAACATTTAGAAGCTGTTCATGGTGTTGGACCCCATACAATCAGCGTACCCCGTATCAAACATGCCGATGATATTGATCCGAATGCTTTTGATAACAGCATTAGTGATGATATCTTTGCTAAATTATGTGCACTGATCCGTATCTGTGTACCTTATACCGGTATGATTATATCTACCCGTGAATCACAGGAAGTTCGAGAGAAAGTAATTCGTCTTGGTGTATCCCAGGTAAGTGGTGCTTCCCGTACCAGTGTCGGTGGTTACAATGAACCGGAACCGGAAGATGAGCGTACCGAGCAATTTGATGTCAGCGACCGGAGAACTCTGGATGAAATCGTAAAATGGCTTATGGATTTTGGATATATCCCCTCTTTTTGTACAGCCTGTTACAGAGAAGGCCGGACCGGTGATCGTTTTATGGCACTTTGTAAAAGCGGCCAGATTCAGAACTGCTGCCATCCCAATGCACTCATGACCTTAAAAGAGTATCTGATGGATTATGCTTCAGCGGAAACTAAGGCAATCGGTGAGAAACTGATTGAAGCTGAATTAAATAATATTCCAAAAGAAAAAGTACGTGAAGTGTGTATGGACCATCTTGTGAAAATAGAAAACGGAATCCGTGATTTCAGATTTTAATGGAGGTATACCATGGGACTTAACGAAACCCCATCCGCTAACAGAATCCATATCGGCTTTTTCGGCAGGCGTAATGCCGGAAAATCAAGTCTGGTAAATGCTGTCACAGGCCAATCCTTGGCTGTTGTTTCTGATGTAAAAGGAACTACTACTGACCCTGTATATAAAGCTATGGAATTACTTCCTTTGGGGCCGGTTATGATTATAGACACTCCAGGTATTGATGACGAGGGCGGACTTGGAGAACTTCGTGTAAAAAAAGCAAAACAGGTATTAAACAAAACAGATATAGCTATATTGGCTGTGGATGCTTTGGAAGGTTTTAAGGATACTGACCGGGAACTTATTCATACTTTTACTGCAAAAGAGGTTCCGTATCTTATTGTTTATAATAAGGCAGACTTACTTGATACAGTTCCTGCTACAAAATCCAACGAAATCTATGTCAGCGCAAAATATCTGACTGGGATACAGGAATTAAAAGAAAAAATAGCACATATCACTTCGACAGATGACGAAAAAATGAAAATAGTTGCTGATTTACTTCATCCCTCTGATTTTGTGGTACTGGTAACCCCAATTGATAAGGCAGCGCCGAAAGGCAGACTGATTTTACCCCAGCAGCAGACAATTAGGGATATCCTGGAAGCCGATGCTACTGCAATTGTGGTAAAAGAATATGAACTTAGGGATACTCTTTTAAACCTTGGCAAAGAGCCTGCTATGGTAATAACCGACAGCCAGGTATTTGCAAAAGTATCTGCCGATACGCCTGTTCATGTTCCCCTTACCTCCTTTTCCATCTTGATGGCACGGTACAAGGGACTTCTTGATACCTCTGTAAAAGGAGTTACAGCAGTAGAATTATTAAAGGACCAAGACAAGGTATTAATTTCAGAAGGATGTTCCCATCACCGCCAATGTGATGATATCGGTACCGTAAAAATACCTCGGTGGTTAAAAAATTATACCGGTAAAAACATAACCTTTGAATTTACATCGGGTACGGAATTTCCGGAAGACCTGTCACCTTATAAAATGATTATTCACTGCGGCGGTTGTATGTTAAATGAACGAGAAGTACGTTACCGTATGAAATGTGCGGTTGACCAGGGTGTACCGATAACTAACTATGGTGTAACCATAGCCTATATGCAGGGAATTTTAAAACGAAGCCTTAAAATCTTCCCGCATCTTGAGGCTCTCCTTTAGAATATTAGAGACAGATCGGAGTTTATATGAGAAATGAATCAGATAAATTAGGTCAGAGGGAACTTTCCGATAACGAATTATATGGACTTCAAACCAAACGGGCATTTGAGAATTTTAAATTAGACCACAAAAACACTAACCTTAACCTAATATATTCCATTGTTAAAATTAAAAAAGCAGCGGCAATCACTTATATCAACATCGGTACTGATAAAAAAGAAATTTATCCACCGATTATCAGTGCCTGTGACCTTATTCTTACCGGAGCGGTTGATGAACAGTTTATCACGCAATCTCTTCAGGGCGGAGCCGGAACCTCCACTAATATGAATGTGAACGAAGTAATTGCCAATCTTGCACTGAAAACTTTGGGTCATCCCCCCGGCTCGTATGATATCATCCATCCACTTGACGATGTCAATCGGGGTCAATCCACCAATGATGTATATCCAACCGCCTTACGGATTGCCGCTATTGATATTTTAAGAACCTTAAGCAACGAATGTGCCAAACTTCAGGAGGCACTCCAGAAGAAAGAAAATGAATTCGATTCCATTAAAAAAGTTGGCAGAACGGAGTTAATGGATGCCATACCTGTAACCTTAGGTGCGGAATTTGGTGCATATGCCCAAGCTATTGCCCGTGACAGGTGGAGGTTATATAAAGTGGAAGAACGGTTACGCCAGGTTAATATAGGCGGCACCGCAATTGGTACCGGAACCAACGCCGATAAACTATACCGGTTTGGCATTATTGAAGTTTTAAGGGAATTAACCGGTATTGGTCTGGCTGTTTCTGAATACCCTTTGGATATTACTCAGAATAATGATGTCTTTGTGGAAGTCTCCGGTCTATTAAAAGCGCTTGCTGTGAATATGATGAAAATAGCAGGTGATTTCCGCCTAATGAACTCCAACGCAATAGGTGAAATCAGGTTAAAACCAATGCAATTAGGCAGTACCATTATGCCCGGTAAAGTAAATCCTGTAATTCCGGAGATGGTAACCCAGGTCGCCATACGTATTATGGCAAATGATTATGCTATCAGTACTGCATCGGCTCTTGGGGAATTTGAACTGAATGCATTTCTTCCCCTTATAGCAGACTCACTCTTAGAAAGTCTGGAACTGTTGGTGAACTCAGTGAAACTCTTCCGCGAAAAATGTGTGGACCTTATTGAATCAAACCCAATAAGATGTACTGCACTGCTTGATTCTTCTTTTGCTTTTGCAACGGAGTATACCACCAAGTTAGGTTATGAAACCGTCAGTCGTATTCTGGAACAATGTAAAGAAAACAAAGAGTCAGCAAAGCAGTTATTGGATGATATGCTTACTGATTAACCAAATAATATATATTCCTTACATTAACCAATAGAACACTCTAAAAAAACACCGGACTAAAAATCTGGTGTTTTTTCAACTGATAGAACCGGCTGTGCAATAAAATTATAATAATTTTTAAAATAACGGACTAGATACATACCTCTAAATCATATAATTTT
This sequence comes from Anaerocolumna sp. MB42-C2, assembly GCF_030913705.1. Lineage (GTDB taxonomy): Bacteria > Bacillota > Clostridia > Lachnospirales > Lachnospiraceae > Anaerocolumna. Next base: position 5,469,253 of record NZ_CP133190.1, on the reverse strand, counting down.
TAATAACAAAACAATCAAGTGGTTCTATATGCAGAAAAAATTACGTTTAAAACATAACAAAATCTTTTTATTAATCATTGTATTTGGTCTGTTAGCAATTTCTATTGTAAAAAATCTGATTGGTATTAATGCCGTATCCTCAAGCAGCCAGGCAGTCTGTGTCCCTATTATAATGTATCATCAGGTTAAAGATAACAACTTCGGGAAAGATGTTATCAGCCCCTACGAATTTGAAAGTGATCTGAAATATTTAGCAGATAATAATTATTCCACCATAACAATGTCTCAACTGATTGACTATGTTTATTATGGTTTGGAATTACCGAAAAACCCTATTATCTTATCTTTTGATGACGGTTATTTAAGTGTATATAAATATGTTTTTCCATTATTAAAAAAATATAATATGAAGATAGTTTTGTCCATCGTAGGTAAAAGTACGGACAATTATTCAAAAGTATTTGATGATAATATTAATTATGCTTCCATGACCTGGAATCAGATATATGAAATGGATAAATCCGGACTTGTAGAAATCCAAAACCATTCCTATGATCTGCATAAAATCCGCAATGGACGATACGGCTGTTATCAAAAACAGGATGAATCCGCCGATCATTATGAAACAGTAATCACGTATGACCTTACTACCTTGCAGGAAAAAATAAAAGAAATCACCCATAAGATTCCAACCACCTTCACTTATCCATATGGAAAATATAATGATAAAACAGAAAATATCATAAAGAAATTAGGCTTTAAAGCGACCTTATCCTGTACCTACGGTGTAAATCTAATAAACCAGGATCCGGAAAACCTATATGGATTAAAAAGGATCTGCCGTTCCCACAATGAGCCAATTGATAAGCTTATAAAGGGTGGTTTAAAAACTCTTAAATTTATTGATAATTAAAATAATACGGATGCTTCGAGCGACATAATCCAATTGTAAATTATAATTCCTCTAATTGTGCTTGTTAGACTAAATCACATTTATTATTATTTTTATTACAGGGCTGTTTAGAAATAAATTTTATTAAAATAACATCCTTCTTAAAACAATAAAATTTATTTTTCACAGCCCTCTCCTCTTTTCTATATATATTTAGGTAATTGCGAAACAACATAGTTATCTAAATATTCCATACAATTCATACGAATTTCATAGCTTCAGTTTCCTTTAGGGGCAAGATTCAGCTCTAAAATTGTATGAATCGCATGTCAAACTAATACAAATTTTGAGTTTCGCTATTATCTAATGTATATATTAATATCTGCACTATAACCCGGTTATCTGAAATTAGCTTTTAACATGTAAAACAATAATCTTCCTCCCGGTTATTAACCGTCATTTTGTAAGTTATAAGCCACTGAAGCTGCAATACTTCCGCCCAGAACGGTAAAAATAACAGCAAGTGACCATCCTGTGGGGATTTGAATATCAAATATTAATAGCGTAAGTTTAATCCCTGTAAAGGTAAGTATAACAGCAACACCGTATTTTACATATTTAAACTTTTCATGCAGTTTACCAAGAACAAAATAAAGATTCCTTAATCCTAAAATAGCCAGGATGTTGGAAGTATAAACGATAAATGTATCTGTTGTAACGGAAAAAATAGCCGGAATCGAATCTACTGCAAAGATAATATCCGTAAATTCGATTAGGATCAGGATTGCAAACAACGGTGTGGCATGTAAAACTTTATTTTTCCTGACAAAAAATTTATCTCCCTCCAGTTCATTCGTTATCGGCAATTCTTTGCTCATAATCTCAAGAATTTTGCTATCTTTCAGATTTACATTTTCCTCTTGCTTCTGCATCATTTTAATCCCGCTAATAATCAAAATAATTCCAAATATATAAAGAATCCAATGGAACCTATTCACGATTGCTACCCCTAATATGATAAATAGAAGCCGCAGTACCAATGCCCCTGCTATCCCATAATTTAAAACTCTTCTCTGATACTCCAATTTTATTCCGAAACTTGAGAACACCAATATGAATAAGAAAAGATTATCTATGCTTAAACTTTGTTCAATTATATACCCACCTAAAAATTCCAGGGATTTTTCCTTACCCATAAAAAGGTAGATACCTATATCAAATAGTAAGGCAACATCTATCCAAAATGCTGTCCAGGCTAAGGCTTTACTGGTCGACAATCTATTTACCCCCTATAATTTATGTCAGATTCTAATATTACTTAGTACACAATATATAAAAAAAAGACCTATATTATAACTGGGGAAATTACCAATTATATTAAGATCTTTCTTTCACTTCACTTTTTAACCAGAAGGCCAAAACCGGCTCCACAAATTCCGCCCAAAATATGTGCACCATGCGCTATGCCATCTTCAGTCCCCGCACTGCTCACTGCTTCACCACCAAGATAAATGATAACGACCAGTAATAAAGTAATTGGAATCCTGCCCTCTTTCATACCTGCCGCAGAGGATAAAACAATCATCATAAATACGATACCGCTGGCACCTAAAAGTGCGCTGTTCGGGTAAAAAACCATATAAAATATACCGGATACCGCTGCTGTTAGTACTATCATTTTCAAGAAAAGATTAGAGCCGTATTTTTCTTCTAACATCGGCCCTAATACCAGAAATAAAACCATATTACCCGAAAAATGATTCCAGTTAGCATGTCCTAATACATGACCAAACAATCTGATATAGGTTAAGGGATCCGACCAGGAAGATTTATACGTGCAAAAGAACAGGGTCGTGGATACTCCATTCGTTAAATTTCCTAATAGTAGTACTCCGAGAGAAATCAATGCAAAAGTGAGAGTAACGGGAGAATTATATTGAAATCTTCCAACTTTATGTTTCATACTTTAGATTTTCCTTTCAGGTCTGTCTGCTATTTATAATTATTTATGTAATCTGCTTAAACATTTTTATTTTATCATATAGTAATCAAATTGTCGTTATCTATCTAAATATTAACCAAATAATAATCTGACATACTGTTGTCATATTTTATTTGATATAATATAATCGCTTTACTAATATTTTATGGTAAAAATATAAAAACTGATGTAACATAGTTTTAAGAATAATCCTTACTAGTTATAAAAGAGTCTCTCTTATTAAAAAGATGATAAGATTTGTATATACAATTAAGGTCAAAAGTGATAATTAAGATAAATGAACAGGAGAAAAACCATGGCTGATGCATTAAAAGATATATATACCGAAGAATTTATACAGGATTTTGGAAAAAAAGTGAAATCTGCTTACAGTGACTTCCCAAGGGAGAAATTTGAAGAATCCGTACTGCTGCCTCCCTGGGAAGAATTACCGTTGCGGGCCCGTATGCACAGAATCGCAGAAAGTTTAGGAACCTGTTTGCCCAGTAATTATCAGGATGCTTTAAATATATTATTTTCTATTGAAAAGGAATGTACTGGTTTCCCTTATTTATTCTTTCCTGATTTTGTTGCTGCTTTCGGACAAAACGAGGAACACCTGGAACTATCTATGGATGCCTTAAAACGTTTCACCAAACTTTCCTCCTCAGAATTTGCAATCAGACCTTTTATTCTTCTAAATACTGAATTCACCATGAAATATATGCAAACGTGGTCAAGTGATACCAATGAACATGTCAGACGCCTCTCCAGTGAGGGCTGCCGCCCCCGTCTGCCCTGGAGTATGGATCTTCCCATGTTCAAAAAAGATCCTGCCCCAATACTTAAAATTCTGGAGAATCTAAAAGCTGATCCATCTCTTTATGTACGTAAAAGTGTTGCCAATAATTTAAATGATATTGCAAAAGATCATCCCGAGATCGTTATCAATACAGTGAAACAGTGGATAGGCAAAAACCCTGATACCGATTGGATCTTACGTCAGGGATGCCGTACTCTTATTCGAAAAGCGAATCCTGAAGCTCTGACACTTTTCGGATATTCGGAGATGATTGAAGCTAAACCGCTTTATAAAAGTGCTTCCCTTACTGTGAGACCAGAGGTCCTCGCAATCGGTGATGGCTGTGAACTTACCTATTCCATAGACCTGGACCAGGATACAAGTGCCCGCATCCGGATAGAATATGGAATCGATTTTATTAAATCCAATGGAAGACCATCACGTAAGCTTTTTTTACTAACGGATAAAACCGTATCCGGTAAAGTAACTCTAACAGGCTCCCGTAAGCACAGTTTTGCCGATCTGACCACCAGGTCTCACTATCCGGGTATCCATCAAATCGTCTTATTAATCAACGGACAGGAGGCAGCCAAAACTACTTTAACTTTAAATGTATGAATTCATTTAAACAGTTAAATATTCTTTTTAAATTTCAAGCCCGCTAGTTTTCTGATTGCTTTTTCTTTTAACACGATAGCCCCACGGGGACAAAGTTCCTGACAGCAAAAACAGCGGATACATTTGCGGTAATTCCATTTCGGTATGGTTTTACCGTTTTGTTTTATAAATGTGATCACGTTTGGTTTTTCCGGACAAACCTCTGCACATTTTTTACAACCGATACATTTATCAAAAACCAGAACCGGGTTTGGCGCAGTTAAGGAGGTTACAAACCTGCTCAAGGAAGGTGTCAGGAAATTAACAACTTTTGCGTTTCGTGATAATTTAAAGTTATCACACTTCATCTGCTCAATGGTTTCCCCTAAAACTTCTATTTCTTCGGGAAGTACGGTTCCCCACTGTGTATCATATGCTGCTTTTAAAAACGGTAAAGTCAGCACATCATGATACCCGATCAGCCTGACAGCCACGGAATCAACAGCCGTAAGGGATTCTCCCATAATAATAGTATCCATTTCTTTGGGATTGCCGTTTCTGGGTCCATTCCCCTCCATAGCAATGATTCCATCTAATATTGCAAAAGACGTTTTTACAACAGAGTTAATATCAAACAACATCTTACTGAAATTAATTGCATCCGGCAGTTTTGTATGACATTCTGCTTTACTGATCCCAGGTATACATCCGAATTGATTCTTAACAGCACCTGTATAATACATCATAGCATGAGCTTTCAGTTTTGGAAGTGTAATTACTACATCGGCTTCATACGCAGCCCTGGCAATATTCATAAACTTATAAATCAGAGGATTTTCAACCTGCACGTGTACTGCATCATTAAAATCTGCAAACTTAACCCCGTACCTGTCTGCCACCTTTATAAGCCCTGATGTTTCAGCTGCTCTTTTTGTATCTTCCGAACCCGGAGAATCACCAAATACTATATCAGAACTATATTCCTTAACAATTCGGATAACTGCTTCAAATAATGCATAGTGTGTAATTACCGGAGACCCCTTTTCCACTACGCTTAAAAGATTGGGTTTTAACAACACTTTGCTATTTTCAGGGATAAGGTTTCTCAAATAGGAATCCCCTCCTAAAAGTTCAAATCCCTCTCTTAGCTTCTTTTCGATTAAGTCCACATCATATTCGGTACATTTAAGCAAAGCAACCTTTTCCATAAAATAACCCCCTATTTTTTTATTTTATTCCAAGAACTTTATGAATCACTTTTTCAATTTCATAAATTCTGTGTTTTCCTTTAGCTCTTCATTTCTGTTTTGCATATTACTCCCATACTTTTCACAAGTTTATTTACAAAACTATCCAAATGATAAGAACAACTTATCTCTAATTTTACCACACTTTTTAAATTTTTGGACTTTTTTTATATAAAAATCGGACTAAGCAAGAACCATACTTTACATGGTACAACTGCTTAGTCCGCTTATATCATATATTGGAAACTTTCCTGCTAAACTATCCAGTTAAGATCCTGAATATTAGCATATCCTCTTATCTGTGCCTGTACATCCGGTGATATCATCGTTTTTTTCCAAAGAACTATATGATATCGGTTATTTTATATCCATTGTTTTGCAGGTGATTATTTAGCTCCGGGATAGATGTCTGCTCATCAAAATTAATATCAACATAATTTTGTCCCTTGCTTAAGAATATATCATGTACACCAACTACACCCTCTAATTGATTTCTTACTTTGTCCTGTGTCTCATTTTCCTCTAACCCATCAATGTTAAATCTTATGCTCTGCATGTATTTAATTCCTCACTTTGTCTATACTTATATTAATTTCTAATATTATCTGCTGTTGAGTATTTTTTATACAGATTCAAACTGTTCTATAACTTTACTTAACAGATAAGCCTATAACTTCCTGTCACTTAAAATGCATCTTAAAATTTATCCCTCCAGACTGATTTGTTTGAAAGGATGATTGTAATCACTTAATCTTCTGTTATTCTAGAGTAGTTAAATTGTCTTGATAAAATTTAAGAGCTTTTCCAATAAATGCTGAAACGCCAACTCCATATTTCTTATCTGTCACCTCAATAAATGCAGAATTAGTTAAATAAAAATCAGACATTAAACCCCAGTAATTTTCTCCCTTGTCTATATTTACAATTTCATTCGTCTCATCCTTAAGTCGTGCTATCTCACTGACGATTTGCTGGATTTCTTTAGAAGTGGGATCTTTACTAATATCTGCGGTTAGTTGATTCATTAATTCATTATTTTTCCCTACATAATAGTCTACATTATCATATATGATATGAAACCTATCCATGGATTCTGAATAATGACTCAGATTTTTCTTCATCGCTTCCGTATACTTTTCTATACTTCCGTATTGCTTCACCGCTAAAGAAGTGATTTCTGATTCTTTTGTTTTACAATTTTCTATAAATTCACTAACTTTCTCAGTACTGCCCCAATATTTTATTACTTCATCTTCTTTTTCTTTTTTAAACTCTTCCAAGGCGCTAAAATATTCACTCATATCAAATTCCTTAAAGCTCACTGTGCCGGCTCCTTCCAATGTTTTATTGACAAGCTCAATTAAATCATTCATTCTGTTACGTTTTAATATAAGCAGTTTTTTATGATTGTATAGGGCTTGTATTTTGTCAAACCGGGGATTTCCCATGATTTCTTTTACTTCTTTAAGCGGAATATCCAGTTCTTTAAAAAATAAAATCTGCTGCAGAGTTTCTAGAGCTTTTTCATCATAAAGTCTATAACCAGCGTCTGAAATTTTACTTGGTTTTAATAATCCGATTTCGTCGTAATAATGTAAGGAACGTACACTGATACCGGTTAAATCGGATATCTGCTTTACTGTTCTCATGGATAAACCTCCAATCGTCTTTTAAGAGTTGCCCATACTGTTTGTTACTCTGCCGGCTATGAGTTTTTATACAATATTGCTAACTCTAAATTGATTATACACTATGACGTGATGTCAGAGTCAATATATTTTTCAGCTATTATGACTAATACAATTTCTACTGCCCAGATAACAATAACAATGGATTAAAAAACTGTAATAATATTCCTACATACAAGAGATCAAAACCTATATATTTACCATATGCTACCATAACCTTTTAATAAATAAACCATGAGTCGGTAACTAATTGTCTCTGATACTTTCAATCCAGCTTAACATAGTATCTAATACAAGCTCGGAATTGCCAACATTGCAATGTGCTCCAGCATTTTCCTTTTCGGTAAAAATTCGTATGGTCAGGGATTTTACATTATTAAGTACATCTATCTCTTTGCTTATCATATGATAATCAATGAAATGATCCTTATTTGCACCAATAATAAGCATATCCTGATCAATAAAGGGGGCAATGTCCACCATCTGATATTGATTCATTTTAACAAAATAATCATAAGGTGACTTCGCTTCATAGGCGTACATTCCATGTTTTAATCCCCATTTTACTAATTCGTCACCTTTTTTAAGTTTTATACCAAATAACAAATTGACCACCCACTTAAGTTTTAACATTAAAGTAAGCCTGATTATTTTTTGTACCAAAACAGACTGTGTTGATATAAGAATATCCAGAAAATTTGGGAATACGGACCAGGCTATGACACGTTTGATTCTTTTTTCAAAAGCAGCTGCACGTGGAGCAAGCATTCCTCCAAGTGATGCACCTATTATCGTGACTTCCTTAAGCCCAAAATAATCCAGCACTGCTTTTACCGGTTTCTCCCACTGGTATGTAAAATGCTTTTCTTGTATACGAACAACACCGCCCTGGCCCGGTCCTTCAAAAAGATAAACATCATAACCATTTTCTGCAAAATACAGCATGGGAAAGAATAATTCTTCCATATAAGAATCATTTCCCCCATGTAGAATTATTGTGTCTTTTTTGATATCTTTTGCTTTCGCATATAATACAGGGAGCTTTACATTTTCGTAAGGTACCTCATAACGGATTATTTTCTCAATAAAGTAATCCCTATAATAATTATAAAACATGGAAACAGCAAGACGGTAATATTTCTTTTTATCCGCGTCACCATCATACATAAAAAATTCACTCATACGGTAATAGGCTATCGCTTCTTTTACTCGCCCTTCTTCATCTGCTTTTTCACCAAGGGCAATCAACTCCCGTTTCCATGAGACACTGTCAGTTATTTTATTTGCTATTCTTTTGATATCTTCAATATCTCCTCCGCCCCACATAATCGTGCGGTTTAATTGGTAATTAAAATTCGGATCAGAATTCAATTGATAGGAACCCATTTTAAACTGTATCTTATCAGTTTTCATTGATTAACCTCCACAAAATCTTTTATGATCCAATTATACTTTATAGAATTATTTTATACTTTCAAATAGACGCTACGATATTTCTTTAAAAACTGCATCTTTTTTAAAATCAGTAAAAGATAACCCAAACATTCTTTTGCAGGTGGAGGAAAAATGGGATGAACTGTCAAACCCGGCTCGAATGCAGGCCTTGGTTATATTTTCCCCATTAACTATATAGGTATAAGCTTTTCTCATTTTTTCAAATATTAAGTAACTATTAAGAGCAATCCCTACCTGTTCCTTAAACAAATGGGACATTCTGCTTTGGGAAAGTGAAAGGGATTTGCTTAAAAGACAGATCGTATCATCATAAATACCATCCATTTTACGGACTGATTCCAAAAGCCTGCATACTCTCTCCTCATACTTCCCGGAACTCTCCTGACACAAGCCACACGCCGATAATATGGCAAGATCCAAAGTAACGGGCTCCTGCTTATACCGTTCCCATATCTTTATTATGGACAAAACCAATTTATGATCAAGGATCTTATATTCACCCCCTATTAAAAATTGCTTCGTTAATTCTTCTGCCAGATTGCTTGTTTCCTCAAAGAGGAAAATAAGCAATCTGCTGCCATCGGCATTTACCGTATGCTTTATTTCAGAATCAATACAGATACCTTGGCAAAATATTTCCATATCATCCACCTTACATCCAAAATCTCCATCCAGACTAAAGATCAGATGTTTTGCCATATGCTTATGTGGGGCCGGATTATCATATCCCTGGGACATCAAAATATGGTCAACTGCATAAAATACTTCCGTCAATCTAACACCTCGTTTTAGATTGACCATCCAATGTAATGTAACTGAATGGTCCTATCTTTTCTATCCATATATTTATTATTTAATTAAGGCTAACTTTTTTTCTAAAATAACACTTCGCAAAATAATTGTCAATTGGTTAAACAGGACTTGAAAAAAAGGATCATCTAAATTAATATGATAATAAGATGAATTGGCAAAGCAGATAATTGCAGGTCTGCCCTATGCTGCTTGTTTGTAATGTTAATAACAACGTTTCTTACAAATAAGACATATATGCCGTTTATACACAAAAATTTTAGAGGGTGATTAAATGAAGATTCAGGAATCAGCAGAAGACTATCTGGAAATGATTCTAATACTTAGAAACCGAAACGGACAAGTCCGGTCCAAAGATATCGTGAATGAGATGGGCTTTACGAAACCCAGTGTAAGCATTGCAATGAAGAAGCTTCGGGAAAATGGTTTTATTAAAGTTGATGAGAATGGATATATAAAATTAGAGGAAACAGGATATGCTATCGCAATCCAAACTTTCGATCGGCACCAGACCCTGACTCAATTACTAAAAACGGCAGGTGTCAGTGAAGAAACAGCGATGAAAGATGCATGCAGAATGGAACACATTATCAGCGAAGAAAGTTATCAATGTTTAAAAGCCTATTTTAAGCAAAAATAGGCTTTTACAATAAGAAACTACTTTATCAACATCGGCATATAGATACCGCCTTGTACACTTCTTGCAATAAAATGGCAGTATTCACCGGTTACGGTTTCATACCAGTCGGAAAAAGGTACCCGGCTTGTAGTTTTCCTTACATAATCTGCAACCGGGGATATCAGTTTCTCTGCCTGCTCTTTGTCCTCAGCAAATGCAGCGCACCAGAGAATCCAGTCACTTTTGGTATAATCTCTGCGGCTGTCTAATGGTACACCGTAAGAATTATTTTTACTAATGTAATAGGCAATTTCTTTCTTAAATACTTCCCCTGAAAACAAATTACTGCCGAAGAATTTATCCCATACCAGATTGTATTTAAGACTCCAGGACTCTGTATTATCAAAAGTTAAGCGGTAATGGTCACCGGCTTGGGAACGAGCTTCCCAGTCCTTTGCCATAACAGCTGCTTTCTGGTGATATTCTTCTGATACTTTTTCTTCTCCCATCTGTTTTGCCAGCTGTGAAAAAGCTTCGATACCCATAATTGCTTTAGCGGAAAGATTTACGTTATGGGAGAGGTGTCCTGCAAAATCGTCGGTACACAACTGTTCTCCCGGATCAGCCCCGTATGTTAACAGATATTCTGTCCATTGCTTTAACAGTTCATAATAAGGTTTTGCAAAGTCTGCGGATTTATCCAGAGCACACACCACTGCTGTTAATATCAGCATGTTACCGCATTCCTCCACGGGCATCTGATATTTAATATCATAAGTTTTACTGCCGGATGGATACATATAATAAAACGGTAAGATATTTCCGTTATCATAACGGAATTCTTTATGTTCATGTTCACTATTCAGTCCGTAAACCTGACCGGAAGCATAGGGATAACGTCCCACATCATGAGGCGCAAAATCATATTCCCAAACCGGACATTTGGCAAAGTAGAATACCGGGCGGAGCATTCCTTTTACATATTCCGTGTTATATAACAAGAATAAGGGCACGGACGGATAACTAACATCTACCGTTCCGATACAGCCATTGGAATCATTTTCTTTGGATAAGAAAATCAGATTACCCTCTTTATCTGCAATCAGTTTATGGGCTGCGATTGCATGGCGGTAACTTATATTACACAATAGGGCATAATCTTTCCCGCCGATTTTCTCTGCTTTTGCTTCTATCTCTTTATCCAGAAGATCTGCTTTTTTTAGGACTTCTGATTTGTCTGCAAAACTTGCTTCTATCGCCTCTAAGATGGTTTCATATTCTTTCGTCCAGTAAGCTTTCTGCCAGGAACCAAAATAAAAGATAGATAACAGATCATCATAAGAGATAATCATAGATGCTTTGTTTTTTTCTTTTCCCAGATTTGCAGTTGCTATCAGTTTATCACTTCCGGCCTCAAATACCGTTGTTATATCGGATTCTTCTGCTGCTAAATAAACAAATCCCCAATCAATAGTAATATTATCTCCGCTGTGACCTAACGGGTGCTGTCCGGCTTTTCCCATATAAGCGTAGTGGAAAGTATCCTTTTCATAATCTCCTCCGATAATATCCCCTGGGGTATTACGTACCAGATCGGAAGTAACGATAAAGTCGATTCTTACCTCTGCTTCCTGCTTTCTTGTGACTTCATAATCAATATAAGTACAGGGTCTTGACACCAATACCGGATTGTCCAGTAAAAGCGGTGAGGTAAAACGGACGGTAAGTTCTATCTTCTCATTTTCGAAAGTATATTTCGTTGCCGTAGCCGTTACTTCCACACTTTTTTGCTCAATTACCGGATGAAACTCTTTCTTTCCCAGAAAACAATATACGGTACCGTCTATTGTAACATATCCGTATAACTTTTGAGGTGCTTTGCTCCAATGCAACGTATCTGCTTCGTACAGCTTATCTGACGGCGCCCAGATACTAAAATACGGATCGTGTAATATTAAAGGTACACTGGCGATTCTTTCAATTTCCATTTTTTAATTCCTTTCTTAAAATAGATTTTCTTTCAACCATTCTATCTTATTTGTGGGTATTAATCAAGATACCATAAAATGACATCTTAATAATAAAATAATTAAATGTTACTGTTCCCTCCCCTGCAAAAACAGCAGTTCCGTGAACAATAACACGCATCGCAATGCACTCAAAACAAGGAAGCAGCGTTTTAATTATGTAGTATTAATTATAATCATCTGGTTTCGCAATTAAGCTTTCATTCCTGTCAATGAAATTCCTTCAATCAGATATCGTTGACCAATGAGGTAGATTAGAATACAAGGTGCAACAACTATGGTAGATGCCGCCATTAATAAATTCCATTTTGTTGCATAATCCCCATGAAACTGCAAAAGTCCAACTGCTAAAGTAAACTTTTCTTTTGTATTCAGGTAGATAATCGGCCCAAAAAAATCATTCCAATTGCCTAAGAATGTAAACAAAGCCACTACAATCATAGCTGATTTGGACAGAGGAAGAATAATCTGAAGAAAAATTCGCAATTTTCCTGCTCCGTCAATTTCAGCTGCTTCATCCAAGTCATTGGGGATTGCTAAAAAGAATTGTCTTAGCAGGAATATATTAAAGGCACCTCCACCTAAAAACGCAGGTAATATTAAAGGCACATAAGTATCTACCATATGTAAATTTCTCCAAATTAAAAACTGGGGTACAATTGTTACAGCACCAGGTAACATCATTGTAGTCAAAATCAAAGCAAAGCAAAAACTTCTGCCTTTCCATTTTACTCTTGAAAATGCGTAGGCAGCCATAGAGGAGGTTATTATGGTTCCAAAAATATTTAACGCAACTATTATTATAGTATTAATTGCATATCTGGTAAAAAGTGCAGATTTCCAGGCATCTGAGAAATTGCTCCAAAGCATTTCCTTTGGCCAGAAAATAAAGGGATCCATGGTATAAATATCCGTATTCTTCATAAAAGAAGACCGTACCATCCAATAAAGCGGAATGACACAAACAAAAGCTAAAATTCCAATTAAGAGATAAAAGAAAGCTCTCCTAATATAATAAGGAGTGTTTTTTTTCACTACCATTATTCAACTCCTCCTTCGTTATATACCCATTTATTTGATGTTTTAAATATAAACAAAGTCGCCAGTAATACTACAACAAACAGAATCCATGCCATTGCGGAAGCCTTTCCCATATCCATGTATTTAAATGCCTGACGCCATAAATTAAAGACATAAAAAAGGGATGAATTATTCGGTCCGCCTTCCGTAATTATATAAGCTGCTCCAAATACCTGCAGAGCACTAATGATTCCCATTACCAGATTAAAGAATAAAGTAGAAGATAACATGGGAAGTGTTACACTCCAAAACTTATGCCAAACATTACCTCCGTCAATTTCCAAGGCTTCATAATATACTCTTGGAATATTCTGAAGGCCTGCCAAAAATATAACCTGGGTGGAACCGGTACTCCATATTCCCATAAACACTATGGATGGCAGAACGCTGCCTTTATCCCAGAAAAACTTACTCTCCGGTAAATGCAGAAAATGCAATATTATATTAAATAATCCAAAATCCGGATTCATAAGTAAAATCCAAACAAAACTTGATGCCACCGCCGGTAAGATACATGGCAGATAAAATAAGGACCGGAAGAATGCCCGGCCAACCATATCACGATTTAGCAATAACGCTATAGTCAGTGCAAAAATTAAATTAGCAGGAACTGCCATAATAGTATAGAGTAAGGTTGCTTTTACTGATAACCAAAAAGTTGCATCCGTACCATTAAAAAGTGAGACGTAGTTATTTAAACCTGACCAAACCGGTTTACTAATAATGTTATAATCACAAAAGCTATAATAACCGCTTAGCAGCATAGGAATCAGGTTTAAAAACAGAAATCCTAAAATAGCCGGTAGAGCAAATGCCCATCCTACAATATTGGATTTGATTTTTGTATTCATGAAGCTTTTTTCTTTAACCAATTTCACCGATGTTCTCCTTTCATCTGTCCTATGGAAAAGGCTGCCAAAACGGCAGCCCCTTCCTACACAGTTTATCTTAATGGAAAAATTATTTTCCCAGGTAACCCTTAACTTCAGCATTAGCCTGATCTTTAACAGCATCGACCGCTTCTTTGGCAGTCATTTCACCTGCCCACAGTTCGTCAAGCGCCGGGCTGATAATATCATTTATTTTGTTAAAATTCTTTACTGTTGCTACAACAGGTCTTTGTGCAGTACCATCCATCATTGGGGCAACGACGGATTCATAATAATTTTTAGGATGTTTATCGGTTATAAAGGATTTTATGTATTCATCCGTATATTCTCCGGCCGTTGTTGGCAGCCATAAACCTGATTTATATAAGGGTTCACAGGAACCTTTAGAAAGTAAGAATTTCTCAAATTCCCAGGCTGCATCTGCTTTATCTGTATTCATGATACTGATACCACTAAAAGTCATTGTTGTTTTAGCCTGATCCCCCATCTTGGGAAGTGCGGCTACATTATATGCTACTCCGTCTGCCATAAGAGTTGCATTTGTCCATTGGCCGTCAAATGTCATTGCTACCTTATTAGTAGAAAGAGCTTCGGAAAGACCTGGCATGGTTTCACTTGCTGTTGGAGTCGGTGCAACATGGTAAACATAGGTTAAGTCCGCTAATTTCTGTAAGACATCGATTCCCTTGTCAGTGGCATACCCGATTCCGGTACCATCCTCACTCAGGTAATCTCCTCCCTCAGAATAAAGGAAAGGCATGTATCCTGCCCACCATTTACTGATCGTTACACCATAGGTTTTAATATTTTCTGGATCAAAGTCGGGATCAAGTGCATTTTTGCCATTTTTATCAATGGTTAATTGTTGTGCAACATGTACAAAGGTATCCCAATCCCACGCATCCTTATAGCTGGCAGGTGGTTCTTCCACCCCATACTTCTGGAATAAAGCTGGGTTATAAAACATGGTAATATTTTCAGAACCGGATGCGTATCCTGCCATATAATCGCTGTTGAGCATGTATTTAAACTGATCCAGCATATAGCTCTTATCAAAATTCGTATCTTTATCTATAAAGTCCTGCATATTGCGTATGATACCGTCTTCTGCATAAGGAAACATCAAAGTTCCGGCTTCCATTTCACATATTTCAGGTGCATCGTTTCCTGCAACCATCGTTGTTAATTTGGTATCATATTCATCAGGAATATTCATAACGGTTACATGAATTTTTGACTGTGATTTATTAAATTCATCTGCAATTTTTTCATAAACTGCTAAGGTATCACCGCCGTCCCATTCGGTAAAGCGTATCTCTATTACATCATCTTTTTTATTTCCCCCATCGGCTGCATCCCCCGATTTAGAACTGCTGTCATTCTTACTGCCGGTGGACTCAGATTTTCCGGAGCAGGCAGTAACACTAAGAACTAAAACTAATACTACTAATACACTTATAAATCGTTTCAATTTCATAAAATATCTCCTTTCAGTCATTCATATCAAGCTAACAGACGTCTTATTAACCTAACAATCAAAGTTTATCATAAGGTTATGAAGTCTTCTATATGAGGATTCTAATATAATAGTACAAATCAAAGTTCTTTTTAATAATTTAATCCTGGCAGGGAATTATCAGCTTAAAAGCAGTACCAAGTCCCGGTTCCGATTTTATGTCAATGGAATAGTCTGCTCCATATATAAGGGATAAACGGCGGTATACATTAGGTAACCCGATTCTTCCCTGCTGATTTTTTACCGTTATATCTTTAAAATTTAGATCAACCATACCTTTGCCGTTATCTGAAACTGTAAAAATAATTTTTTCTCCCTGTTTTTTGGCGGACAGACAAAGTATCCCTCCGTTAGTCATTTCTTCAAATCCATGAAGGATTGCATTTTCAACAATGGGCTGCAGGAAGAACTTTGGAACTTTATAAAGCAGCAAATCATCCGGAATCTCTAGCTTTGTCTCAAAAACTCCCTCAAATCTCTTAGACATTATATTAATATAATTTATTGTCCATTGAATTTCATCGGAAAGAGGTATTTTCTCATATGTATTTTTAAATGAATAATGTAGCATTTCAGATAAACTTACAATTAAATCTGAAGTTTCATAATCCGCATTCATAATAGCCATCATATTTATTGTATTTAATGTGTTATACAGGAAGTGAGGATTTATCTGCATGGTCAGAGCCATGATCTGCGTATCTTTCTCTCTTAATGATATTTTATAATTTTCATTAATTAACCTTGTAATTTCTGTTTCCATATGATTAAAACTCTGCGTAAGGATTTTAAAATCTTTACCTCTTGGAACCGGTGTATCCGCACTAAAATCTCCTGTTGCAACCCGTTTTGCCGCTTTCGTAAGTATCTCTATGGGTTTGCTGATTGTTAAAGATAAAAGTGCTGCAATAATAACTGATAAAACAAGTAAAATTACAGTCAGCCACATTTGAGAACTCTGCATCTGCTCTTTTGTGGTCTGAACCACTTCCGTCATTGGAATTAGGCAAAAAGAAAACCAATTTCTTTCTTCTAAGGTATCATAACACAATAAATACTTAACACCTTTCATCCAATAGGAAGTATACCCTGAAGATGGTTTTAATTTGAGAATGTTATCAGGAACTAGTTCCGTTATAGGAAACAATTTATTATCTGAGGATATAATCTTCCCCTCCTCATTGGCAACCGCATAGATACTGCCTTTATAATTTACACTGGATTCATAAAGAGAAGCCAGTGTACTTTCCAATACTTGTATTATTAAAACAGGTCGTTCCTGATTTCCTTTCATTGCATACAACTTACCGTTTTGCAGATATTGAAAATTCATCTGTCTGACCATTGTAATGGGGTATTGATATTCGTAACCATTTTTTTTACCTAAATATTCCGTCTGAAACCATTTACCATAATCATAACCTGTTATCCAGTATGCCTGTCCCCCGGCTTTTGCAGCTTTTTCATCGAGTTTAAATCGTTTAATTTCTCCTATTGTTGGTTTCATAGATGTTTTATTTGCTTCGAATATCCATTTTGAAGTATACAAATATTTCGCATATACGGTATCATTTGCTGTAAACTGCTTTCCTAATACGTCAGATATAACCCGTTCTTCTTTTAAGTAATCACTGACCGTGAACTTGCCTATATTAGAAAAACAATCATAGCAGTCTTTATTATTTAAAAGCAAATAGGATACTTCCTCAATACGGTTCAGTGTAGTATTAATCAGATTATTATTTGTTTTTACGATGGACTGTACATTCCGTGAGGCTGCTTTCACCATATCATTCTCATATGTTTTCATTACCTGACTGTATATGACAAAAGAAGGAATAACTGCGAAAGCAGCTAATATAATTCCCAGTTTGGTACGCAGGCTCATGTACAAAATCCGTTCCATAAGTTTTTTTACCATTTTTTATGAGCCTTTCTGTATTGTTCCGGTGAAATATGATATTCCCTTCGAAACATCCTGTTGAAATAATTGCTGTCATTAAAACCGCATCGTAAAGAGATATCCTGTATTTTATCATTGGTATCCATTAATAAGCTGGATGCTAATTCCATTCTTAATTTTAAGACAAAAACACTGTAGGGCAGTCCCACTTTTTCTTTTAATTTTCCGGACAGATAATTGGGGTGGAAATGTATATATTCCGCTACCTTTTGCAGTGACAAGTCACTGTCCAGGTGAGATTTAATATACGTGATACATTCTTCCACCACGTCCGCGTGAATCGTATTCTGCATAGAGTACTGTACTGCCTGTTCCAATAACTGTTTTGAGATTTCAAACAGCTTATCAAAGGAATCACATTCCGCATACATCTGATAGGACCTGTTTAATAACTGATCATACTGCTCCTGTATCATTTTATTTTCTAATTCTTTTAAAATCAAAACAATCATAGAAGACACTCTGTGCTTAATTTTGTTGGGGTAACATCTGGTTTCATTTGACAATGCTTTTTTCATATCGTCTATAATATTGTATACTTGCTTAATATCGGAACCCCGTATTGCTCGATGCAGTTGATTTTCGAAAGAAACTGTGGATTTCGTCGGAATGTCCATAATGGTATGCATCTTATCAAAAGAAAAAACCCCTCCTCCGGTTTCATAGAAGTAAAATGCCAGCATCTCCTCCGCTTGCGTCAAAGCTTCTGCTGCCGATGCTGCCAGATTTAGCTTTGTATTAGATAACCCTGCCCAGAAAATAATATTGTTTTGTCGTAATTGTTTCAGGCAATATTCCAACTTTTGAGATACTTCCATGGCTGTTTCTTTTGGGAGCAATAAAGCTGCCTTATGTACTGATTTCTCAAAATCATTTGGCTGGGGAATTAAAAACATATGAGGAAATAAAAATGATATATGCTCCATTAAAGTGCATTGCTGCTGCCTGGTTAGTTGGTTTGGATAGTTATTTAAATCTGCAGTTTCCCCTCTCCACCTGATAAGAGCGACAGTACCGAATTCCTGTAATATGAGATATTTCTCTTGCTTTGATTTTATGATATCTGTATTTCCCTCTAAAACATCCTGCAAAATTTTTTGTTCTTCCCGTTTTTTAACTTCATTTGCTAAAAGCTGATATTGATTTAAGCTTTTTTCATTTTCAGATTCCTTTTGAATCTCCATTTGAACCTTTTGCAAAAGCTTTTGCACCTCAGATACACGAAAAGGTTTTATCAGATATTCAACGACCTTATATTTTATTGCATTCTGGGCATATTCAAATTCCTGATAAGCACTGATTAATATTATTTTCGTTCGGGGAAATTCATTATAAACCTTTTTAATCAACTCCATCCCACCCATAACCGGCATTCGAATATCCGTCAATACGATATCCACAGGTTTATTCGTCAAAATGTCATATACTTCTTTCCCATTGCTGCATGAGATGACCTCAAAGAACGGATATAGTTTATGGATAATTTCTGTCAGTACATTACGCTGCATTGTTTCATCATCTGCTACTACAATTCGTAATTGTGCCTCATTCATCATAAAAAATCACCTTCAAAAACCCTTTCTCCTGATTGTAAATAAAATCTCATTTACAAATTACTTATTATTTACATTTAACATTGAATATTGGCTATTTTTCCATAACATTATATATATTGAATAATTGAATAGCAAGTATTATTAAAAAAATATATATTATCACCATTCTAAAAAATTGGATTGTAATTTGGGTATCAAATCAGATGCCGAAGTTTTTTAGGTACGAGATTGTACGCTAAATCCTATAATAAGGCAAAAAAAAGAATCTGATCAACAATAATGCAAATCAGATTCCCTAATATTATTATACATAACCTTAAAGTTCCACCTTATACTCTTCTAAAATATCCTGCTCTCTGAACAGCTTTGAAACAACCTCCTCATAATCCTGTAGCTTTTCGGATTTTTTTATTTTTTTAGCGTATTTAACGTTATTCGTAAACATTGTAATCAGGTAAAACCAAATTTCTTTCATTTTAAACAAGACATTCCTGTCTCCAAAAAGCATACTTTTATAATCACTATAGATTTTATCGTGGAAATCTTTAAGAATTTCTTTATCCAGTCTGCCTTTACCGGTAATTTTGCCGGTTAATCCGGGGTTTACTAATAACCCTCTTCCCAACATAAAAGTATCAATATCAGGAAAATCATGGGCAAATGCCTTAAAATCGCTTACAGTAAATAAATTACCGTTATAACACAGCGGGTTTTTACTTAAGTTTACAGCATCTTTAAATATTTTAAGATTAGGTTTATTTTTATAAAAATCAGTCTGTACTCTGGGATGGATGATAAGCTCTTCCATAGAATATTGATTAAAAATTTCTATCAATTCATAAAACTCATCCGGATTGTCTTTACCAATTCTAGTTTTCACCGAGATCTTTGTTATGGAGCAGGAAAATATTTCGTCTAGAAATTTGTTTAATTCATCTTTTTTAGCAAGAAAGCCGGCGCCCTTGCCTTTCGAAACAACTGTGCCGGAAGGACATCCCAGATTTAAATTAATTTCATTATAACCCAATTCTTTTATTTTCTTAGAGGTATTAATAAAATCCCGGGCTTTATTGGTTAAAATCTGCGGTACTAAAACCAGGTTTTGATTATTCTCAGGTAATATGTCTTTGATTTCCCTGCTTTTAAATTTATCGTTCTGATTTGGTACAATAAAAGGTGAAAAGTATTTATCTATATTACCAAAATATTCTTTATGGGCATTTCGATAGATATATCCGGTCAAGCCTTCCATAGGCGCAAAATAAAATTTCATACTAGCAACTCCTTAATTCAAGTAATTTCTTTCAGTTGTTTCTATACTCTCTCCGGATGTCTTTTTATAAATTTTACCACCCCTATTAAGAAACTTCGTAACTTAAAGATAAACCTTGTTTTTTTATTAAAGATATATTAACTTCTTTTTATTTTTTTTGCAAATGAAATCGCCATCCTGTAAAATATTTTTCTTGGTAAAACTCTTGACAGGAAATGAAATACTTTTACATCAAAGGAAGTCTCCGATACAATTCTTTTCCTGTCTAAATCCCTCATAGAGACCGATACGATTTTTTCAGGAGATGTAAACTTCATAATTCCTTTTCTCTGCTTATTTACTTTCATACCCGCACTTTCATGAAAATCACTATCTATAAAACCCGGACAAATTACTTGTATCTGTATGTTGGTATCTGCAAGTTCCATATATAATCCTTCCGTAAAGGTTAATAAAAAGGTCTTTGTCGCGGCATATAAAACATTATGGGGCATTACCGCAAATGCACTTTCACTGGAAACATTAATAATAGTACCATTATTTCTGCTTAACATACCTTTTAATATGAAATGCGTCAAGGATACAACTACGTTAGTCTGTAAAAAGAGCAGTCCCTCCATTTCTTCTTTTGATAAATCGGAGAATACCGGCCGCAGACCATAACCGGCATTATTAATTAAAACTTCGATGCTTTCCTCACGGATTTCGTTTAATAAATAGTCAAGACCTTTTTGATTGGATAATTCAACAATAATAATTTTAATATGAACACCTGTCTGTGCCATGATTTCTTCTGCATTTTTTTCTAACTTTTCTTTTCTTCTTCCGGTTACTATTAAATCATAACCTCTTTTAGCATATTCCATGGCATATGCCAAACCTAAGCCACTTGTTGCTCCTGTTATTAATACTTTTCCTTTCATAATAAAATTCCTTTCACTTTAGATCTTAATCTTTAGGTTTGAGTGTCTATACTTTTTACAAGCCACTAACGTCGGGGAAATCAAGCCGTCCGGCTTGATTTTTGGACAGCGTCTTGACAAATACTTCTTGATTGATTGATTGTTCGTCATTGACTTTTGTTCACTCATTGTTCAAAATGAAAGACTGCAAAATAATTTAATTTGCAATCTTCTTTATTACTTATTTTATTACTTACATTATTATCTTTTTCATTATTTCAATTACATTATCAGCTTTTTCAGCTGAAGTTAAGTTCTCATCATTTAATATCGGTATTTCACCATACAAAATAAAAGCAGCACTTACTTTATAATCTTTTACTCTAATAAAACCTTTCTGCTTCAGTCTTAACAAAAACTGCTCCATATGGGGCCTCGCATTTTCACACATACTCATACTTAATTGTATATTAAACATTTCATTTCCTCTTTTGTGAAAGAAGTCATGATATTTTTCTTTCCCATCCGTTTTAATGAAATATTCTTTTATTTTTACCATGTAAGCCTCAAATGACTCTTCTTCACTGTCTAATATAGCTATAATTGGTTCCGAATATTCTTTTACATATTCTTTTAGTGCCGCTTGATAAAGTTCATATTTTGAGCTGAAATACTTATAACACAGTCCTGAAACTACTCCCACAGCTTTCGCAATATCTGTCATAGTTGTAACTTCATATCCTTTTTCAGCAAATAGTTTCATAGCGGTGTCCAGTATTTCCTGTTTTCTTACTTCAGGTTCCTTCGAAACTCTCATCTTTCCTCCTTTTGATTTAAAATTAATAATTTTAAATTTAAATCTTTTATTTCTTTAAGTATAATCCTTGAGTGATTGATTGTCAATGATTATTATTCACTCATATTGCATTCAACAATCAAGGGAAGTTATAAACTATAGCTAGTTACCTATAGCTTATAACCTTCCCTTATAATCATCATAAATTACTGTTCTTTTTTATTTAATTCATCCACTATTTTCTGCAAGTCCTCCATGGTTACGGATCCGTCTCCAAAGCTTATGACTCCCCGTATAGGCAAGTATTTCATCATGGCCATCAGCATATCCTGTGATAAGGCTTCTGATGCCGATGAATTAGATTCTTCCGGTTCTGCAGAAAATAATACGCTGCCTTTCATTAAATCGTCGATATATTTTTTAGCTTTAGGGTCTTCCATTAAATCTCCGATTGTCGTATCCGTGGTATAAACAAATGGAAGTTTTATTGTAGATTCCACCCTAATATCCGTGCTGCATACAATATCCCTTGAAGATTTTCCTATCATAATTCTGAAATCTCCAGTTTCCACATGCCAATCATGTATTCCTGTATTCCAGTAAGCAAATGCCCTCATTCCTAATTCAAACACTACGGTCTTCGTTTCGCCGGGTTTTAATTCTACTTTGGCAAATTCCTTTAATTCTTTCTCCGGACGTATCACCGTACTTTCCAAATCAGAAACATACAGCTGTACTACTTCTTTTCCTATTACAGTACCGGTATTGGTAACATCAACGAATACCCTGACTTTTTCTTTATCCGTAAGCTTTTCTTTACTTACTGTCAGATTGGAATAAGCAAATGTCGTATAACTTAAACCATATCCAAAGGGATAAAGCACATCCATTTTCTTCTTATCATAATAACGGTAGCCAACAAAAACTCCCTCGCGGTATTCCACTTTGTCCTTTTCTCCGGGATAAAACAGGTAAGATGGATTATCTTCTAACTTGAGTGGGAAAGTTTCAGGCAGTTTTGCGCTTGGATTAACCTTACCAAATAAGATATCCACACAAGCCCCGCCTACGGCCTGCCCGCTAAGATATGCTTCTATGATACCTTTTACCTCGTTTACCCATGGCATCTCCACAGGGGAGCCGTTATGCAGAACTACCACAGTATTGGGTTGAACCTTAGCAATCCTATTAATTAATTCATTCTGGCAGTTCGGCAGTCTCATGTGACTTCGGTCAAATCCCTCTGATTCAAAGGCATCCGGCAATCCGGCAAAAATAACAGCTGTTTTTGCCTTTTTTGCAGCTGCAACTGCTTCTTCTATCAGGTTTTCATCTATCTCATCTTTATAATCGATAAATCCCTGTGCAAATGTTACATTTGGTTTGTCGGACACTGCATCCCATGCTGAAGTTACCTTAAAACTATTGATATGGGAACTTCCGCCGCCTTGATAACGCGGTTCTTTTGCATATTTGCCAATAAATACAATGTCATCTTTCTCATTTAACGGAAGAACCTGATCATTTTTTAATAATACAATCGTTTCCTGTGCAATTTTTCTCGCTTTCTCATGATCTTTTTCACGGTTAAATACAGCCTTTGTATCACGGTTTTCCACATATCGGTAAACTATATTCAGGATTCTTTCACAGGCACGGTCGACAATCGATTCTTCAATTATATTATGTTTCACAGCTTCTACAATTAAACGGTCATTAATCCCCAAAGAAGATGGCATCTCCAGATCCAGCCCGGCTGCAAGATCCCTTACACGAGCGTTTACTGCACCCCAGTCACTCATCACATAACCTTCAAAACCCCATTCTTCTCTGAGTACTTTCGTTAAATATGTCTCATTTTCAGCGGCATATACTCCGTTTATTTTGTTGTAGGAGCACATAACAGTCCAGGGTTTCTCGTTGATGACTGCACCCTCAAACGCTGCCAGGTAAATTTCCCGTAAAGTTCTCTCATCCACTTCGGAGGAAGAAGACATTCTTCTTGTTTCCTGATTATTCGCCAAAAAATGTTTGATACTGGTGCCCACATTCTTACTTTGAACTCCCTTAATCAATGCACCTGCCATCTCCGTCGCTACATAAGGATCTTCAGAATAATATTCGAAATTCCTGCCGCATAAAGGAGAACGTTTAATGTTTACCGCCGGTCCTAAAATTACGCTTACTCCTTCCGCCTGACATTCATTGCCCAGTGTTTCTCCCATCTCACAAATCAACTCACGGTTAAAAGATGCAGCTGTTCCACAGCCTGCCGGAAAACATACTGCCTTAATACTGTCATTGATTCCAAGATGATCTCCCTCTTCCGCCTGTTTTCTAAGTCCGTGCGGCCCATCCGATACCATTACGGCGGGAACTCCAAGCCTCTCCACCGCTTTTGTGTGCCAGAAGTCTGCACCGGAACACAGGGATGCTTTTTCCTCCAGGGTCATTTTAGAAATTAGTTCTCTGATTTTTTCAGATGACATTTAGATCACTCCTTTATTTAAATTTAGGGTATAAGAAATCAACAAATATCCTTATAAAATAATTATTGATATAATTCAAGAACCATGATGTAGTCCTCTTCCTGCTCATTTATAATTTTAAACCCTAACTTTTGGTACAGTTTGAATGCATAATTATTCTTCGATACACTTAATGAGGCTTTTTTATAACCTTTCTCAGAAAGATACTGTATCATTTTATTCATTAAGGCAGTCCCGATACCTTGATTGCGGTATTCTTTCAATAATGAAATTGAGAATTCCGGTGTTTCCGAATCTAGGTACCCATAACCTTTAATCGGACCGGATAAAATCCTTACCCAGACCGCACCTACAATTTTACCTGTTACTTCAGCCACCAGGCAATAATCATCTTCTTTGCCAAAATCCTCAATATAGACTTTAATCTCAGGCCTCTGAATGATCTCTCTTGGTAAAAGATTATTTTCATCCGATTGATAAATTGCTTCATATAACATATCATCCAGAATATATCTTTCGTCTGACCGCATTTCTCTTATCTGATATATTTTATGGTTCATTACAAACCTCCCGTCCATTCCTTAACCCAAATAATACCTATTAATAACTCCATACTTATATACAAATATTAACAGATATCCTGCTGATACGGCAAGAACTTTTTCTTATTAACTTACAATAATTATATCTTTATAGAACTTATTTTATTGAAAATAGTTTTCAAGCTTTATCCCAAACACAATCTTTATAAAGCAAGTTTAATTTAAGAAAAAAAGAATGAAGAGAATTCCTTTCACGGATATAAACAATGGTGTCCAGCTGGGGTCGGTAAAAGCAGTTACTAATATATCTTCTTTATCAATAACAGCATCTTCTAGCTTTAAAATCACCCTCGCTCTGCCCTCGATTACTCCCGATGAAACCGGAATACCGACCAGCGCTCCTTGAGGTATCGTACCGGTATCGTATTCACCGGAAATAATCTCACCTTCCGAAGTAATGACACGAGGCGGTGTAAGTTTTTTATATGTCTCATAATCCTCTTTTCTCTTAATAATAATTTGATAATCAAGATTACCATGGTTAACTGCTTTCCTGAATTCTTCTAACGTTAAATAATAAATGTCCTCTTTGTCTTTTATAATACCCTCCTTCACAATAAATCAGCCTCTTTCATTAAAGCTTCCTTATATATATCAAAATGTTTTATAAAAGAATACTTCGGATATTCCCTAAAACCTACCAGACAGGTATTCATTAAATTAATGGATGATACTATGATAGGCTCGGAAGACTTAGTCAAAAGTGACCTTTCTTTTAATGAAAAAATTAAAAAAATGCAATCTTTTTCAGTAAATGCATCGCGTAACTTTCATGATAACTTCAAACAAATAGAGTTTATAAAAGACCCTGTCATTCAAAAATTTCTTGAGGAATATGGAAAAAATAAAACACTGCCTTTATATCTTAAACTAATTGAACAAGGACGTAAGGAAAATCTGCTCGATAAGGATATTTCTACGGATTCCATTATATTATTTATGGAAATAATAAATACGGCACTTCAATCTAATATAAGTCCGAAAGTAAGAAGTGATTTAGGCAAGTTATTTTTTTATGGTTTATTCGGAAGATCAGATAATTAGTATAAAACCGAATATTTCATGAACTTAAGGAAAAAATAAAAATGGAATATAATAAGTAAAGGAGTACTAATTATGGATAGGAAACGTGCAACTGAAATAAAATCTTCTCCGGATATGGTCAATGTCAGTTATAACGGAGAACCCATTTATATTGAAGACATTAATCCCAATAAGGATACTGCCAGTATTCATTACCTGAGCAGGCCTGAAAACAGCCAGGAAGTTCATTTAACCCAACTCGTGGAAGCAAAATAAATTTAACTGACAACTTTTATCACAGATAAGCCTGCTAATTAATATTGCATATATTTAACGAAAGGGCTGCTGCAAAGTCTTTATGCAACAGTCCCCTTTATTTTGCAACCATACCTGGCTTATCAGGTGTCTCTTTCTCTATTACTCCATCTGCAGTTTTTATTAATTAAACTGGCCCCTTTTCACACAATCATTCACAACTTTACGCCCAATATCCGGGTAATTCGTAATCATGGCATTCAGTCTGTTCTCACAAAGCATTATCATATCTTCTACATCATTTACCGTCCACACGCGAAGTTTTATACCTCTGTTTTTGCAATCCTCCATGAAATTCGGATACTGCAGGTTATATAGGGCCGGATGTAAGGCATCTACATGATATTTACTGGCATATTCCGGCATATCTAAAAATCCGTACTCATACAAAAACCCTGTTTCCGCACCAGGGTCTAATTCTTTTATTTTCATAATGGAAAAGTGATTAAAAGAGGAATATATAATACGTTTCTCAAGTCCCATCTTTCTGGTTAATTCCATTACTCTTTCTTCCAGGTCTTTATAAAAAATAATGGAATTCTTTAACTCTACATTAACCGTTAATCCGGTATCTTTAATAAGTGAGTAAACTTCCTCCAAGGTAGGAATCGTCACTTTACCAAACTCAGGAAATTTCTTATTGACGTTTAATTCTGACAATTCTTCATAGGTGAAATCCTTTACCCAGCCTTTTCCGTCGCTTACGCGGTCTACGGTTTCATCATGTATAATTACAAGCCTGCCGTCCTTAGTCATCTGTACGTCGAGTTCTATCCCATCAGCATCCATTTCGATTGCTTTTTTAAATGCTGCCAGTGTATTTTCCGGTGCATAACCAGAGGCACCTCTGTGTGCCCATACTTTTATTTTCTCCATCTATTTATTCCTTCCCTGATGTTCTAAAAAATTACCTTTTTTTATTTCTTCCTATAATTGTAATATACTCCTTTTATCGATTAAGTCAATCAGAACATCCAACCCACCTCAAAAAACCCTACTCTTCTTGAACAAAAGGTAAGGTTCATTCTTAGTGATAGCCAATCCTTTACAGTTTCAGCAAATTTCCTAACTCCTCCAAAGTTATTTTATCAATAATTTCATATCCGTTTCCCTGTCCAAGAGGTTTTATAATAACTGTCCCCATTTCAGGGATTTGTCCCAGACCAATCTGGCTTGGAAAATTGTGCCCAATAATAACTTTATTTGTTCCCTTGGGAAGTTCGATTTCTAACTTTTTTTGAAGAGTATTTAATATTTTCCGCTGCCACTCAGCCGAAATATTGGTACTCAGATTATTTATGTCGGCCCAAAACGGATCAACCTGAATAGTCGACCATCCAAAAGCCAACTGTGCTGTTTCTATGGCTCTGCAGAAGGGACTCGTTTGAATAAGATAATTTGTAGGTATACACAATTTACGTAAAATCTGACCATAATAAAACGCCTGCCATCTTCCCGTTTCAGAAAGATTTCTTTGTGTTAAACAATATCTGAAATTCAGGTGAGGCTGATCTTCTCCAATGGTGGCCTCCCCATGCCTTGCATACAGTACATATCCTCCTTCTCTTAGCAAATCGAGTATTTGTCCGTTCATTAACAATTCACCTGCAATAATTAATTAAATCAATACTACTGTATGATGGTTACCAGGAATTGTTAATTTATAATATAAAATCATCATGATTTTCAACCTTGTCCATAATAGAGTAGCTTTATTATACTTTGTCAGATTCATTAGTATATTGCATCGTTATCATTGTATAAATTTTCTCTGCAACATTACAAGGAGAAATATCACTTGTATCTATTTTGATTGAATCAAGGTGTTCAAAATATTGGAGTGATCTTTTACTGACATCTAACCACTCCTGTATTCTCCATTCATTGACTTTATCTTTATGCCACCTGTCTTCCAACGACACTGCATTACATGTCAAAGTTATTTTAACTAGTTCAAATTCCATATCTGAAATATTATTTGTAATATTTTCATATACCTCTTCATTATCTATCACCCAATTGAAAACTACATAGTCACACTCACTGCATCTAAGATAATTTCGTATTATAAAGCAGATGTTATCTATTGCCATAGCTTTTGTCTCTTTATTTGCCACAAATGGATGCAAATCAAAACACCAGTCACCGTCAAGAAATGCTGATTTATTTAACTTATTACATAACATTTTACTAACTGTTGTTTTTCCGACTCCCATTGGTCCATTAATAATTATAACTTTTTTCATAACCAGATAACCTCTTTCATTCCTAGCCCGGCTACAAAATCTATTGAAAAACAAATCCGCCGGTTTATTCTTAATCAGTGTTTTACATTTCATTTATTACTATATCTCTATAAAGTTGCACTGCCAACCAGGCAATTGCAAAATTAATTGAAATAAACTTAACTCCGCGAGTTTATACTCAAAAAATTTCACTACTGCCCTTATTGTTAATATTAATGCATCTATTATACTTTGAAATCACAATTTGCCTTTTTCACTTTACATCTTTACTTCCACCGTTACAGAATACCACTCTTTATTAAAATAAGTCTCGGCATATTCGATTACTTTACCGGACTCATCCACTGTAGTTCTTTTAACAAAAAATGTATCCGTATTTTTTTTAACATTCATTAATTTAGCAATTCTGCTGTCATTCACTTCTTTAATAGAATAATTCTCATTAGCTAAGACCGGAACAATATTAAACTCGGCCAATGTCTTATAAAATGATTTATTTTCAAGAATTCTCTGTGCCTGTTCCAGGCTAAGCATATTACTGTCCATAAAGGAACTTTGATAAGCAATCGGTTCATTATTGGCAAGTCTTATTCTTCTTACACATACGATTTTCTGATTATGAGGTATTAGTAATTTTTCTGCAATACTCTCGTTCACAATTTCCTCTATTTTATCAACTTGCATATCAATCTTATAACCCTGTTGTATTAATTCATCACTAAAGCTGATGGATGTCAGTCTGCGGTTCATATGCTTTTTGGCAACGAAAGTTCCTAACCCCTGCACACCAACCAGATAATCTTCATTAATCAGATCATCAAAGGCTTTTCTGACTGTAATTGTTGATACATTATATTTTTCCTTAAGTACAGATCCACTGTCAACTTTATCACCCGGTTTTAATTCACCTGACTTAATTGCGTCTATAATATCCTGTTTGATTTGTAAATACTTTGGTACTTGATATTCCATAAAAATACATAACCTCCTCATATGTTAACATAATCACTGCTTTCTATTATAACATGACATTTAAAAAGTGCCAATCTTAGTATTGCAGTGAAATTCAGTTTTATGTTTACTTATTCGGGGAATTTAGCTACTGCCGACCTTGTAGTTTCAACTGCCCGGTTCGCCAGTTCTTCTATCGAAAGACCACGATTATCAGTCATACCTATTTCCATCAATGCCATAGCATTTAAACCGGCTGCCGTATAATACTTTCCAGGATGAGATACACAAATCTCTGCGGCAACACGAAATGGTGTAGCTCCCAGCAAATCACAGACAAATAATACTTCTTCCTCTTCATTAAACTCCTGTAATAGTAAGTCAACCTTATTTTTAAAACTGTATAAATCATCTTCTTTGGTTAGATCAATAAAATGCATAAATTCCGGTATCCCGACTATCATCTCCAAATTTAATTTTACACCTTTGGCATAACCGCCATGTCCCATTACTACTACTATCATATATAATTCTCCTTTGGTTTTATATTTTCTACCGTGGATAATCCGTTCCTTTTCATTTGCTGCTAAGCAGAGGTACACGGATAACAACTGCCAGCTGTATTGATTTAACATAGTAATCCGCGCTAAATTGAATAAATATTTGCAATTTTTCTTTATATAGAGGGTACCTTTTAGACGTATCATTTAGCGTCTAAAAGTACCCTCTATTTCATTTTATATCAATTATGTTTGGTTTAAATATTATAATTTCTAACAGAATATGTTTTAAAACTGTGTACTTATAAAAGTATATTGGACTTTTGATACTCAAATCTATCTATAATTATTTATAGAATCCTGTTGCATATCCGATCAGCGTAAGCAGGCAGGCCATTACAAGAATTAATCCCATCAGTTTAAGCGGTGACCATTTTTTCTTGGAATATAAGTAATATACAACTAAGGTTAATAATAAAGGTAACATTTTAGGGAAAATAGAATTAACAATTTTATCAGCATCGAAAATAACCTGATCTGCTAACATTTTGCCTGTTGTAGCATCAAATACATCCCGGATGATTTGAATCGGCAAAGTGAAATTAACAAAAGATGCCGTTAATGCACCAACTACGATTAAACCTAACACCGTCATGGTATCGGTTAAGGAACTAAGTTTCCCGGTTGACATGAATCCCTGCATACCCTCAATACCGGATTTATAACCCAGTTTAAATAAATACCAGCTTAATAAACAGGTTCCGGTCGGATATACCAGCATATAGATCACCGGTCCTAACCATCCAAAACTTTGAGAAGCCTGTGAAATAGACAGACAAATGGTTAGGAGGATAGGTATAAAGGTTGCAACCCATAAGGAATCTCCAATGGCGGAGGTTGGACCGATCAAAGCAACCTTAACGCTATTTATTAATTCAGGAGTACAGGCTTTATTGGCATTTGCTTCTTCCAGTCCGCAGACAACACCGTTGCATATGGACCCAACCTGGGATTCTGTATTAAATAGAGTAATATGTCTTTCTAACGCTTCTGCTTTTTCTTCTTTTGTATCATATAACTCGTCAATCACTGGTGCCATTGACTGTCCGAAAGCCAAACCCAGCATACTTTCTGCCTGTTGTGAACATCCATTCCAGAAAAACCAATTAAAGAAAGATTTTTTTAGCGTTTTATCACTGATTTTCTTCATTATATTGTTTCTCCTTTCTTAGCTTCTAAGCCTGAGTTTATAACATAATACAGAACAGCAGCGAGTATTGCTACGACAGCGACTGCCATAGTACTTAGATTGAAATAGGTAACCAGGATAAATCCAATCAGGAAAATAGCAATATGATACTTTTTCTTTAATAAGAAAGATAGGATAATTCCCATACCTAAGGCAGCCATCATACCACCAAAGATACCTAATGCCGTAGTAACCCAGCCAGGTATTATGGATGCAAAATCACCCTGAGCGGAAGCTGCAGTCATCGAAGTAAGTAATATTACAGCAGGAATAAAACGACAGGCAAAACCGATTAGTTGCCCTAAAACAAGATTCGGAACAAACATTTTTTTTGTTTCACCTGCTTTTGCATATTTATGTGCCACTACATTCAAAGGTAAATTTAATGCATAGGAAATATTCCACATAATCTGTCCGATTAAACCGCCGATACCGGCAAATACTACCGCTAAACCAATAACCTGTGTAGTGTCTAACCCTTTGCCGAAAACAAGTGCGCCTGCAACACCGATATAGGTAGCGTAAGATAAATCCCAGGCAACAGCACCGCCGGGTGTCACATTACCCATATACATAATTTGCAGGGCAATACCAACTAATACAGCAGTTTGAACATCCCCCATAATTATTCCAACAGCTAAGGATGCTACCAATGGCCTTCCTAATGTATACCAGCCAATCGTATTACCAACGATAGAGCCAATTGAACCCAAATACACGAATAGAGCGATTAAAATTATTTGATAAATTTGCATAATCTTCTCCTCTTCTAATTATATAGATTTTTTAAATACTTCCCAACTTGTTTTAGTCGTTGACGGTAATTGTTGAAAACAAACTTCCGTTCCATTTGAAACTACGTTATCAATAATTCTCACATCATTTTCGCTTAAATAGAATATCCCCGTAGCACCGCTTACTTTATGGATTGTATTATCGCGTTTCGCAAGGTTTCCCAATATAACCAGTTCAGCGCTTTGTATTTCTTCTTTCAAATCTTCTAATTTACCGGGAAATTTAACAATAACCAGACGATTCCCATTGCTCTCTTTCGCCAATAAATTTCTCGCTTCTTCTGTGGTCAGGATAAATGTTTTATAGGTTGATGGTACACCCATTGTCATGATTGATTTCAGCATCGGATTTTTAGCGCTTACATCATCGATTGCAATTATTTCCTTAATAGACAGTGTCGGACACCATGCTACAATTGTCTGCCCATGAATCAATCTGTCATCCACTCGTATATATGTCTTTGCCATTTTACTACCCCCTCCTTTCTTTGATAATCCCTTTAGCTTACATATCCCATTTGTACATTTTATTAATCCTGTCAGTTCCTATATGCATTTTCTTATAAATCCTTTATTATCAGCAAGCCGCTTTTTCGCTTCTACCTGGTCTACACCTGTCAGGATCATAACAATTGCTTCCTTGATGGAAACTTCCGTTTCTTCTAAGGTTTTGGCTGCTGTCCCTAAATCACACCCGGTGCTTTCCATAACAATCCTTTTAGCTCGTTCTATCAGTTTAAGATTTGTTGCTTTCATATCAACCATCAGATTTCCATATACCTTACCTATTCCAACCATAGCTGCCGTAGAAATCATATTTAAAATAATTTTCTGGCAGGTTCCGGCTTTTAAACGGGTAGACCCGGTTAAAATCTCAGGACCTGCATCCACTTCAATGGCTTCATCTGCATATTCTGATAACTTAGCACCTTTGTTACAGGAGATACTGATACATTTGGAATTACATTTTTTAGCATATTTTAAAGCACCGATTGCGTAAGGAGTTCTTCCCGATGCAGCAATTGCAACAACAACGTCTTCTTCCCCTATTTTTATAGCTTCCAGATCACTGGCAGCAAGTTCCTCCGAATCTTCCGCACCCTCAACTGCCCTCACAAAAGCTTTGTCTCCACCTGCAATAATACCGGTTACCTCATTTGTAGTAGAAAAGGTCGGAACACATTCTACAGCATCAAGAATTCCCAATCTTCCGCTTGTTCCTGCACCCATATAGATCAATCTGCCTTTCTGATCAAGAGCTTCAATTACTAAGCGGATACTTTTTTCAATCTGGGGTAATGCTTCTTTAATAGTATTAATAACGTTTTGGTCCTCTTCATTCATGATACGGATTAGTTCCATGGTAGTCATAGTATCCAGATTCAATGTTTTCGGATTGCGGCTTTCTGTCTTTAAATGGTCAATATTCACTTTTGTTTTCCTATCCATAGTATCTACCATAATTTATTCTCTATCAGGCTGGCATACATATAGGCAACAGTGAAACCATTATTATTTGATTCAATCTGACGTACCTTACCAATGGTTGAATAGTAATCATTATATGGAAAATCATTAATTTCACCACGGAACACGGAGTATTCTCTAAGTCCTGTAAACCACTGTTCTATTTCTTCCGGTTCAAGCTTAAAGTATGCCTGTGGAATAAAACCAACCAAATCCTCGAACGTTTCTCCATATACTAACCTTATAGAGCTTCCCCTCTCACGTAAACGCTTTACCGCGTTTGTCACCGCGTCATGCGTGTTAATATGTCTTGGATGCATGGAACCTCTCCAGTGCGTGATTACCAGATCTACTTTTTCATCTGCGAAATACTGTTCCAGTCTTAAGGAAAACTCTTCCAAAGACGGCATATTGCTGGATACATAACCAAGCCATATAGTATCCCCGTTTAATTTTTTTGCAGCACATTTATTTTGTTCTAATAGTTGCTGTAAATAATCACGTTTTGCTTCTTCTGCCGCATTCGGATCTTCCAAACGCCCTTGGGTAACATGAATATAAGTACAATGCGCTCCGTCTTTTGCATACTTTAACATAATAGGCCCTCCCAATAACTCAGCATCCAGGGAATGAGCTCCTATACTTACTACTCTTTTTATTTCACTCATAGTTTCCTCCTCTTAGATTAATTTTTGATAATCCACATAGGTTCTAAACACCTGAACACCATGCCGTTCATAAAATCTTCTGCCCGGTGCATCCGTTGAGACAAAATATAAGTGATAGATTCCCCGTTTTTCCATTTCGAACTGCATGATATCAAATAATATTCCGCCAATTCCAAAATTCCTGACCTCATTTTTCACTCCGATGGGCCCAAAGCGCATCGGGTTACCATCAATCATTCTCATACAAAAGCCGACAATTTTTTGTTCTGAATTCAATACAAGGAGAATACAATCTTCCGCCGTATTATTTTGCATGGCCATTAATGCATTTCGTTTCCAGCCTCCTCCGAATTCATTTTTTAAAAATTCAAGTAATTCTATGGAGTATTTGTAATCAAAATTCTGAAAAGTAAATCCGGCTTCCTGAGCTTTGGCTTGTTTATCCAAACTTTCTTCACTGATTTGATAACCGTGTAAATCCTTACACATGGAGTAACTTTCTTTCCCTGGAATATAACCCACTTTATCAAAAAATTGTATAGCCTCCTTGTAATTCTCTTTATCAATACCAGGGAAAAAATAATTTGGGCTGTAAGCGCCTAGCGTCACTGTTTCAACACCCAATGATTTTAATATTACTTCCGTATGTTCCACCAGGGCAGCAGCAATACCCTTTCGTCGGTAATCCTTATGAACAAATAAAACATTGATCCAGCCCCTCGTCGGTTCCAGTCCTCTTTCAAGGTATGGAAACTTTCTTTTTGTTGCAAGCAGGAAACCAACAACAAGTTCTTCTTCCAGTGCAATAAAACACAATTCTGAATCAAAGTTATCATCAAATAATGCCTGTTTTCTAAATTTGTGGATGGTAATCGGATCCATGGTCAGAGTTTTATTCCAAAGCTCTACCACTTCTTTTTCATATTTTTGACTATAGTTTATTATCCGCACTTTATTCCTCCTCTCTGTCTTTTAAATATATCGTGTATCTCCGCTTGTCATGTTGATATGTTTATATGTTGTTATGTTAATATGTTAAGTGAGTTTATTGTAGCATATTAACTTAATGATTACAATAGTTATTTTTACACAGTTTACAACAAATTAACTAAAAAGCATATTTTCTCAGTGCACATTGTTCAAATATGAGCTAAAATCATAGATTAATATATAGAGTCTGCCTAGTACAAGCCACTTTTTATTATCTCTAATAGTAGATAAAAAAATGACCAATTGAACATTTCTGTCCTAATCAGTCATTTTTTCTTGTCTATAGAATTTCTGCATATCTTTCGTTTAAATTCGTCTTATTCTTTGCCTATCTTGTCACTCTTAATTTTTATTCCACTCCCGCTTTTAGCGCTTCGCTCATAGAAACTGCATTCACTTTCTTTGCACATAGCAATTTACTAAGCTGATACGTCAACATAATTGCGGCAAAACAGAACACTACATAAACCGGGCTTATGATAGTTGGAAGCACTAAATTGATCATGTCACCAAGATAACCATACATAGCGCCCATTGATACCGCCATAATTGGAATACTGATTATAAATCCACCAATGAGTACAAAGGTTGAACTGTTTAGTATCAGCGATTTGATTTCCCTATATCTGTATCCAAATATCTTAAACAATGAGATAGTATTTTTATTTTCCTCAATAATCAATGAGGTTACAAGATAGAGAATAATCAGACCTACAACACAGGAAATTACCGTCATTGCCACCACCATGGAAACCATCGGACCTAACAATTCATCCATTGCATTTGAGACCTCACTCAACGATTTTATGCCTGAGAGTTTATCCTCCGGAATAGAAAGCTTTTTGGTACTCCAAATTCCCATATAACTATTTTCGGGAATACCAAGTTTCTTATTAAATTCGGCCATGGGCATGAATATAAACTGTCCTGCATAGGTATCGGCCACTGCGTCAATATGAAAAGTATAAGTTTTTCCATCCTGCTTATTTATGACACTAACAGTTTCCCCGGCCCGAATGCCAAGCCGATCCGCCAAAGGTTTTGTAATGTTTATCTGATCATTCGGAATCGGATTATCTTTTTTATCCTTTAACGTTAATATTGTGGAATCAGGTTCTACACCGGTAACATAAAATTCGATTTCTTCCTGGCCTTTCGGATAAAATCTTCCGGCTGAGAATACTTCTGCCCCCTCCGGAGCTTCACCATATTGAATGTCTTTAAAGGCATATTCATATTCAAATTTATAAGTACCATTCGTGCTGTTATTAAATACATAATTCATAGAATTCATTATCGTAAATCCTAAAAGCATAAGAACAGACGCAATGGTAACACCCAATAACAGAAATACAAGACGTGATACACTTCTAAGCTGCTCCCGAAGTTTAAATTTTGCATGAAATGATAATCTTTCCAGCTTAAATATACGTTCTAAGGCATTAACCTTGTTGTTTTGTTTGTCTCCTTTCATAAGTTCTGCCGGGGAACGTTTTAGTTCCAAACGAATTACACCGTAGCTGCTAAGACCTAAAAACAGGACCGGAGTCAAAATTCCTAATAAGACATTCAGAAAATTTAGTTCAATACCATTCACGGGTACGTTATAATATGAAATCATGGCCATTACCGCAGGTGCGATGGATGGAAGTGCAGATAGACTGCCAATTATGCCGCCCGTTAAAGCCAGAATTATTGGAATTGCCATATAGTGCCTGATTAATTCACGTCTTCGGTAACCTTGGGCATAAAGTGTCCCTATGATCACTGATTCATGGCGTATCATACGCCAAATCATAATGCCGATTATTAAGCAGCACATAAGAAACATTGCAGACGGCAGGGGTACACTCATGGTTTTCATACCTGTTATGGATGCCCAGGCCATTCTGGCACGTTTATTGTTCATAATATCAATCCATTCAGACTCTGTAATTCCCTCATCATGCAGACGTTCCCTAAGTTGTACCGCTTGTTCATTAATACTCTGACTTCTGTTATTAAATCTGACGGAATATATAACCGAAGCATTATCTAAACCGTTAAAATCTTCGCTATTTATAACTCCAACTCCAAAAATATCAGGTGAGTTCATAATATCGTTAACATTTTTTAATGGGTAGATATAATGAGGCAAGGACACAAAACCTACGACACTGAATGTTTTGCCTCCTGCATTGATACTACTCCCGACAGGATAACCGTTTGCTTTGGCAAAAGAAGGATCAAGCAGTATTTCTCCTGGGCCGGAAAGAGGCTGTCCTTCTGTTACAGCCGGAATGTTCACCTTTTTCGTATTACTAAGGAGCCGAAGTGTAAGAGTATCAGAAAGAGCCGCATCGAAGCTCTTTGACTCCTCGATTAAAGCATTAAAATCTTTCTCTAATTTTTCACTATCTGCAATTGGCTTATCAGTTAGAAAGGACAAATCTTCCTGCTTATTTCCTTCTGTAAAGGAAGTAACCAAATCACCCAGATTCTCAGCTATTCCTGTAGCTACTAAAAATGTATAACTTCCAAGGATAATTAATATAAGAACTCCGAGATACCGTATAACATTTTCTTTCAATATTCGAAAAACTCTCCTATTTAATGCCATTACCACTCAATCCTTTCCGCCGGAACCGTCACCTGATTAACCACTGCTTCTACGATCTCCCCGCTTCTTACCTTAAATACACGGTTAGCCATAGCCGCAATGGCAGCATTATGGGTTATCATCAAAATGGTTGTTCCGTATTTTTTATTCACTTGCTGCAAGAGCTTCAAAATACTGCGGGACGTCTGAAAATCAAGTGCACCGGTGGGCTCATCACAAAGGAGCAGCTTAGGATTCTTGACAATTGCTCTGGCAATGGATACACGTTGCTGCTCACCGCCGCTTAGTTCCCTGGGGAAACGGTGTTTTTTATCCTGCATTTCCACAGCCTTTAAAACTTCATCTACATTTAAAGGTGATTTACTTATGTTAGACACCACTTCAATATTCTCCCCGACGGTAAGATTAGGGACCAGATTATAGAACTGGAAGATAAAACCGATGTCCTCTCGTCTAAAATCTGTCAGCTGGTTTTCATTCAATTTATTGATTTCTACCCCGTCGATTAATACCTTACCGCTGTCGCAACGGTCAATACCGCCCAGAATATTCATAAGCGTGGATTTTCCCGAACCGGAAGGCCCAAGGATAACGCCGATTTCCCCTTTCTCCAGCTGCATTTCAATTCCT
This sequence comes from Anaerocolumna sp. MB42-C2, assembly GCF_030913705.1. Taxonomy (GTDB): domain Bacteria; phylum Bacillota; class Clostridia; order Lachnospirales; family Lachnospiraceae; genus Anaerocolumna. The sequence goes on along the minus strand of NZ_CP133190.1, from coordinate 5,430,636 downwards.
TTTAAAACTTCCGTTCTAATCTCACCTGACGTATAACTTTTTTTCAGGTCTGAAATATAAATAAACATATTATTGTTCCTCCTCTTTGTAGAAACAGCGTTTTAATATATCAAAATAATCGTCCCAATCATGAAGTAATTCAATGTCAACATTTTCAAAAGAACTGACCTTATTTACCTGCTGCTCTGCAAAGCTCAAGATTGTCCAGGTAATAACGTTCATTATCTTTTCCGTATCCATATCATCGCGGAATTTTGATCTATCGATATTTTTATAACTTATTCCGAAGCCGTTTCCAACTATTTCCTTTTTAATTTCATCAATTTCTGTCTTCACTTCAGATGAATTTTCTGTTTTAACACTCTTAAGAAAATCAAATGCTTTCGGATATTGTTTATAGATTCTAAGCTTAATCAATCCGATTTGTTTCATTCTTTCAAATAGATCGGTTTCATTCCAATCCATTTCATCATAGATTTTATTAATAATACCGTTCACATAATCAAACAAAAATAAATATAATTCCTTTTTACTGTTAAAATATTTAAATAATGATCCTTTTGCTATTTCTGCTTCCTTGATAATCACATTGGTCGAAGCTTTATCATAACCATTCTGTGCAAATTCTTTTAATGCTGCGTTTATTATACGTTCTTGTTTCTCCTGCTCTAAATTTGCAAATATCTCATTCATGCTTATCACCTCTTTAATATTATGATTCACTCGATAAAAGTAGATTTCAAAACAAATGACCACTCCGGTCACCACTATTATATCTCAGGTGACCAGAGTAGTCAATATAATTTTCAACAATTTTTAACTATATAAATTTATTATAATCTTTACTTTTCAATAGACATTAAAGCTGCTTTTGTTGCATGTATTACTGTAGTATCAAATAACGGTATATTTACATCCAATTGATTCAGAAGCAGCCCGATTTCCGTGCACCCTAAGATGACACCCTGAGCTCCTTTCCCTGATAGTTTATCCACAATTCGTATATATTCATTCCTGGATTTCTCAGATACAATTCCAATGCATAGTTCCTCAAATATAACAGAGTTAATTTTTTCAATATCACTCTCTTCAGGTATCAAAACATCTATTCCTCTGTTAATAAGTTTCATTTTGTAAAAGTCCTGGGTCATGGTATATTTTGTTCCCAGTAAAGCGACTTTTTTAATATTACTCTGTATAAGTACCTCTGCGGTAGCTTCTGCTATATGTACGATGGGAACCGTTATCTTTGATTGTATTTGCTGAACTACTTTATGCATGGTGTTGGTGCAGATGATAATAAAATCTGCACCTCCTTTCTCCAGACTTATTGCTGCCTCTGATAGAATATTACCGCTTTTCTCCCATTCCCCGTTTGACTGGCATTTCTCAATTTCTTCAAAATCCACACTGTAGAGCAGGCATTTGGCAGAATGCAATCCGCCTAATTGTTCTTTTATTGTTTCGTTAATGATTTTGTAGTATGTTATAGTGCTCTGCCAACTCATTCCGCCGATTAATCCTATTGTTTTCAAATCTTTTCCTCCCACAATTATGAAATTTTATTTTAAACGTGCAACCCTTTGAAAAACAGGCTGCATAAGTTTTTTCTCTTCCTGTACCCAAATCTGCATATTCCTTTTTCTGCTTTAAAATGATTTCAGTTTCTCTATTGCCTGATCCAGATCATCTACAAAGAAAAAGTCTCTACCTCTGTTACATTCGAATATAAAGTCGTGTAAAGGCTTACTTTTGTACTTGGAAAAGTCACCAATGACTGCTAACTTGGTCTGGTAGTTTATAAATTTTTGAAGTATTTCCCCGGCAATACCACTACTCAGGATAAAAAATTCCTCACATATGTTTATTTTATCAATAATGATTCTGCTGCAGTTTTTTTCATAATTAACTGTCATCATTAAATCAAGGGCAGATTGGGTATCAGATATTAAAATGTCGTCACTTTTAATATATACCGTTAAATTGTTTATCTTAGTTATTTTGTAGTTCATAAAACATCTCCTTTTAAAGTATCAGATCATAGATCCATTTTTCTGCATCGGTTTTATTTGAAAACAATCTGAGCGTTTCATTTCTACCGCTTTCGATAAGGATTTTTCTTAGACTGCTTTTTAAATTCATATCCTCATCGATTATTGCAGAGTTAATATGATAAAGTCTAAATTTTTGTAACATAGCTGCGGCTAATCCTGTTTTAAGGTCGAGAAAATCCTTTGATAGTGTTACAAGGTCAAACAGTACAAACTGGGTATTATTTTCAGCACATGCAGTAATAATGTCCAGTATATTTCTTTCCGTACAAAGCTTAAATTGCGAATCATTCAAATAAATATAACTTATCTCGTTTTTGTTGATAAAGGAATAATGAAAAACTTCACTGCTGGTTTCTTTTAGTCCGCCCACCTTTCTCTTCTCACTTTCAAACACATCATTTTCATTGGGAATACCTGCTAATTTTTTTCGTACATCCTGTATCCATACTAACTCATTTTCATATGTCCGTTTTATATTGTCGTCAATCAAATTCCAAATCGCAGTTGTGAGTTCTGTTCTGTCCGGTGATAAATAAGTATTCTGTTTGTTATTTTGCTGCATCAGCAACTGCGTATTTATCTGAGTTTCATATCTCTTTAGTATCTGATCCAGATCACTTGAGTTTAGCTGCCAGGACCATGCAAACTGAACTAGAAATGGTTTTTTCATATCATTAGGCTCCGTCGGAGACAGTACCCACTCTTTTAAAACAGTAAGCCCCTTATCGGTAATCGTATATTTTTTTTTGGTTGGGGAATTATCCTGGTGTTCTATAACATAAGTAAGTAAACCTTTATCAAGTAATTCCACCAGTGACTTATATATTTGATTATTGTTACCGGACCAATACATAAAAGCAGATTCTTGCATAAACTTTTTTATATCATAACCGGTCATTGATCTTTGGCTTAATATTCCTAAAATTGCATAATCAATAGACATATTTCTTTCTCCTTGTTTTCATAACATATGTTAATAGTAACACATGTTATTATTAATATCAATATGAATTCTTACAAATCATAATAAGTAATACATTTAATGTTACGATCACAGGTAACTATACTGCGTTACTGTTCACTCCCATGCAAAGTAGCAGTTCTGTGAACAATAACACGCTTCGCGATGCACACAAAACGAGAAGGCAGCGTTTTGGCGCTGCAATTCTCCGGTTTTCTGTGACAATGCATTCACAAAAAACACGTCGCGTTCGTTTCCTGTAACCAGTAACTTATACTGCACGCTATAAGTTTTTTATATAATATTTACAATTTTTATGCATTATGATAGGATGGTTAGAGACTATTCAGACAAGTTTATAAAAGTGTGAAGCCAAAGACGGTTTGCAGGTGATATTATGGAAAAATTGATTATACATAAAAAGGAATTGATGTTATATACACTATTGGGATTATGTTGCTTATTTTCTCTTATTTTTGTAAATCAGAATAATAAGTATTACAAAGAAACAATTGTTAGAGTAACCAGTGTACAGTTAATGAAGGAAGAAGAATCTGTTGATCACTACAGAAATAAAGATATGATATACACACAGCTGCTTACAGGAAAAATTTTAAACGGGGCTTTAAAAGGCAGATATGTGGAACTTCAGAATGAATATTCTTCTTCTGGTGCCGCCGACAATCGTTATAAGTCTGGTGATAATTTATTTATATCACTGAATGACAATACCAGCGCGAAATTAACAGGAACAATAAAGGGATTAAAGAGGGACCGCTATCTTGTAATTATGATTATGTTATTTACCGTTTTTATTATTATTGTTGGTAAGAAAAAGGGACTTTTTTCTTTATTTAGTTTGTCCTTTAACATTATTCTTTTTTCTCTTGTTATGGATTTATACTTAAAAGGAATCAATTTACTTCTAGTCTGCTGTATTGTTGTAATTGTATTTACTGTTTTTTCTCTTATTCTTGTGAGTGGAAGAAATAAAAAGACTTTAACCGCAATTGTATCAACTTTATTAGGTACTTTTATTACTTTAATCATTGCTTATGCTGTAATGAGGCTAACTAATGAAAAGGGAGTACGCTATGAAGAAATGCAGTTTTTAACCCATCCTCCTCATGAAATTTTTATGGCTGAAATCCTGGTGGGATGTTTAGGAGCTGTTATGGATGTATCCATAACAATCTCTTCCTCCATCCATGAATTATGCGAAAAAAATCCGAATATTTCGCTAAAGTCATTAACTGATTCGGGAATGGAGATAGGGCGGGACATTATGGGTACAATGACGAATGTTTTATTTTTTGCATATATAAGCGGTACTATTCCCATGTTACTGGTTTATCTTAGAAACGGTTATCAGACAGGATATACATTTACTGTGAACCTTTCCCTAGAACTTATACGTGCCTTAACAGGAGGCATCGGTATCGTCCTTACTATACCGATTTCTTTATTTGCCTCACTGTTTATGCAAAATAAACATATAAAATTTTAATATAAATAAATATACTTCAGAATAAAAACCATCTTACAGAAGCAATAAGCGTAGAGACATTTAATGATTAAAAAATTAAGAGAGGACGCCGAGGCAAACCTGACGTAAGTATTACCGATGAATGTTATAATTATTTTAGCTGCCATTTTATTTATTTTGATGAAGTTAATCGGAAAAGAAAAGGGTGTTAAATCCTTTTTCTCATTGTTGATAAATTTTTTTATACTTTATGTTGCTATAATACTAATTGCTCATAATTTAAATTCTATATTTATAACCCTTTTAGCCTGTTTCCTTATAAGTTATATTACTCTCTTCTACATTAACGGGATAAGCACAAAGACAATTGCTGCATTTTTATCAACGATAGTTACATTAATAGCACTGTATTTATTTATATACTTAATAGGTACTATAACCCGGATACAAGGATTTGGTGAAGAAGAATTTGAAGAAATAAGCATATATTCTCTTTATATAGGAATCGATTTCACCCAAGTTGTTATCAGCACAATTATTATTGGTTTAATCGGAGCAATCATTGATACAGCGATATCCATCTCTTCCTCCATGAATGAAGTATTTCTTCATAATCAATCCATTACAAGACATAACTTGTTTGAATCCGGATTAAATATATCCAGAGATATTCTTGGAACTACTACAAATACCTTATATTTTGCTTTTGTGGGAGGATATATGGCTTTGATTTTGTGGCTGAAAGACTTAAATTATTCTTTTGGTAAAATTATTAATTCGAAAATATTTTGCTCTGAAATAATATCCATTCTTTGCAGCGGCCTTGGAGTCGCGCTGATTATCCCCATAACTGCAGGAATCACCTCTTATCTCTTAACTTCAAGGCGAGGCAGGGAAAGTATGAATAGCCTCACAAAAAATGCGAGCCATGAAGAATAGCATCTATCGTTTCTTAAAATCGTCAAAACTATCAAAATCAGAACCCCAGGCTTAATTTGAATTGTATTAATTGTATGGTATATAGACACAATAACCGTGTTTCACAATTACCTATCATGATTCGAGCGTCAAAAGCTATACAAATAATTCATATTCGTCGATTTGCACATCTATAATTTCACATTAGCGCGATGTAGAATATAGTTCGATGAGTAACTGTTATGTACCACTACGAACTTCATCCAAGCGGGAGCGTGTTACGACCCTTGCAAAAAGTCGCTAATTTACAATAACTCTCTCTAAATTACATTGTTTTCTTATTCTAGTTTTTTATAATAGTTTCATATAAGTCATAAGAATTTGGAGGTAATTTTTTTGAATAAAACAATCTTAACCTTAACTAATCACTGTATGTTCCACTTGGGTGACTGCCCGGATGCCTGGCAGTCCTGGTACAACGATACAGATTGGGATGAAATTTCTCTTCCCCATGACTGGTCCGTTACTTTACCTTTCTCTAAAGAGTATTCCAGCGGCACCGGTTATCTTGCAGGCGGTATAGGGTGGTACCGTCTCAGAATCACTCCGAACAAAAATTGGATTGGTAAACGAATCCGCCTGGCCTTTGACGGGATCTATAAAAACAGTAAAATCTGGTGTAACAGCTACTATCTGGGATCACGGCCTAATGGATACATATCATTTACTTATGATATTACGGATCAGTTTCGTTACGACCGGGATAACATCATCAGTATACAGGTAGACCACCGGGACCTATCTGATTCCCGCTGGTTTACAGGCTCCGGCATCACTCGTAAGGTAAATCTGATCATAGAAGAACCTATTTATCTTGTCCCTGACGGTCTTTTTTTTACTACCCCTGAGGTTTTGGCAGATAAGGCATCCTTTACTGTTTCAAATGAAATTATGAATAATCGGGATAAGGACACCAAGCTGACAATTATAAGTAAACTCATCTGGGATAGCAAAGAGATTACCGCAACAGCAACTGATACTGTTCCAGCCGGCAGTCAAAAAACAATGATTACAAACGCTACTATTGAGAAACCGCAGCTCTGGTCACCTAAGCACCCTCATTTATATACTCTTGAAACCTGGATTTGCCTGGAACAACCGGAGGGTGATACTTTTACCTATCTTGCCGATTCCAGGAAAGTTGGTATCCGCAGTATTCGTTTCGATCCGGATCAGGGGTTTTTCTTAAATGAGGTTCCAATGAAAATAAAAGGAGTATGCGTTCATCATGATGCCGGCTGCCTTGGCGCCGCAGTGCCCGAGGCAGTATGGATCAGACGCTTAAGAAAGCTGAAAGATATGGGATGTAATGCCATCCGTATGAGCCACAATCCTCACATGCCGGAACTGTATGACCTTTGTGATTCAATGGGATTTCTGGTAATGGATGAAGCCTTTGATGAATGGGAGGGTCCTAAAAATAAGTGGAGTACCGGGCACAATGTCTATCCGCCAAAACACCAGGGATATTATCTGGATTTTCCTCTCTGGCATGAGCAGGATCTCACAGCCCTTATTCGCAAAAACCGCTGTCATCCCTCAATAATCATGTGGAGTATCGGCAATGAAATTGACTATCCTAATGATCCTTACTGCCACCCGTCGTTTAACACCATGACCGGCAATAACGATACCAATAAGCCGGCAGAAGAGCGGCAATACAATCCGGAACGTCCTGATGCCAAACGTCTGGCTGTATTATCCAGGCATTTGACTGAAATTGTTAAAAGACATGACAGCAGCCGACCTGTTACACTTGCTGCCGCTTTTCCGGAGCTCTCAGGTGCTCTTGGCTTTTTGGATCCATTGGACGTGGCAGGTTACAATTATAAGGAACATCTTTACGAAGAAAGTCACCTGACATATCCGGACAAGCCATTTCTCGGAAGCGAAAACGGCCATAGTCTAAAAGCTTGGAGGGCTGTTACCGATAATCCTTATATCTCCGGTCAATTTCTCTGGACCGGTATTGATTATCTGGGTGAAGCTCACGGCTGGCCGATTCATGGCGCCGGTTCCGGCCTATTGACACTTGCCGGTTTTGAAAAACCCTGGTATTACCGCCGTCAGAGTTTCTGGTCGGAGGAACCCGTTGTACATATATCAACCACATTAGTTTCCAATGATATAGGTGAGTGGACACCGGTTTACGATTCCTGGAATTATACGGCGGGAGAAGAAATATTAATCAAATGTTATACCAATCTGAAAGATATCACTTTTTATCTTAACGAAGAACTGCTTGGAGTTTATGAAAAAGATATAGATAAAGATTGTATTTCCTTAACGCTTCCCTTCAGCCCGGGTATCTTAATGGCTAAAGGGATAACCGCCGATAACACAGCTATTAGCCACACTCTTACCACTACAGGAACTGCCTGCCAGGTGAGTTTAAGGTGTTGGGAAGATATTACCCATCCATTACAGGAATCACGCCTATATCAGATTGAAGTTACCATGAAAGATTACCGGGGAAATGATGTGTTATCCGATTGCTCCTGTCTGCATATAACAGTGGATAACGGCAGTCTGCTTGGATTGGAGAATGGAGATCTTGCAGACAACACTGACTATTCCGCAACCTACCGCAGGGTTTATCAGGGACATTTAATAATTTACGTAAAACCGGAGGATATCTCCAAACAAACTGTGATTACTGTTAATGGTGAAAATCTAAGAGCCGCATCCCTACATGTGAATAACGAAAGAAACGGGTTATAATCTAATTCAAACTCTAGCTTACTCTGAACCGGAATTATATATTATTTATTATTAGATACTTCGCCCGGTAAAAACATACAGATCATTTACATTCTTAATTTGTACATCTGTAAAGCAATCGATACCGGAATCTGGTATTAGCTTTTGCCGGGCGTATCCTTAGATATTTTTATGTGATGTTAATTTTTCATACTGTCCAGGAGACATTCCTGTATACTTTTTAAAGACCTTGCTGAAATAACATTCATCTTGAAATCCTACTCTGTATGCAATTGACAATATCTTCATGGAGGTAGTGGCAATCAATTCTTTTGCGTGGTGGATCCGTATTTCATTCAGATATACAAAGATTGTCTTACCAATATTTTTCTTAAATACCCGATTAAGATAATCAAAATTACAGGAAAACACTTCTTCAATTAAATTTCCCGATATTTCCTTCTGATAGTTCGCATTTAGATAGTTCAGAAGTTCATGAATATTCTTATAGGACCTTGGGATACCCGGCATCTGCTTTAACTCTCTATTCGATACGGCTTCTCTTGCAATCTCTACAAAGGCTTCCATAATCTTACATGAGCAGGATACCTTATAATTCTCCAACTGATTCTGATTTTGATCCATGGCCTCCTGTATTAGTTTTATCACCTGAAGGTAACTGTTTCCTGTCTGAAGACTGCTATATTTCGGGATCCTCAACCAGGAATCCCGGTAAATCTCAAAGGATCCACTATCCTCCTTAAGGGAATCACTTCTGATTTTCAAACAGGACTCTAAAAAATCAGTTTCCTCCAGTTTACGGATAATCTCCGGATGGCGAAAATGAATATAAAAATATTCACAATTGGACGCTTTTATCCCTTGATGAATAAAATCCGAATCCAGAAGTATTATATCTCCTTCTTTTAATTCATATTTTTTACCGTTTTCCTGCAGATAAAGTATCCCTTTTTTCATTATATATAAGATATACTCATCTGCCTTTCTTCTTTTATGTACATAGGGAGGCTCCAAAACCGCCATATCCACCAAGCGCACCTGGGGCAGGATATTTCCATTCATTTCATAATACATAACTCTTATTAACCCAAATCCGGTTCGTCACAGAGAGTGATGAAATCCGCAGATTTTCCTTCTGTTTCAAAAATCAGAATCGTATTATCACCTTTCTTAAGGATTGGTCCCGGTATATAGAGCCTTTTTTGAGGACCTATATCCCAAAATCTTCCGATGTTAAAATTATTTACTATCGCAAACCCTTTTCCCCATCCGGAAAAATCCAGAAAAGTATCTGCTGTTTCTTCGATCTCAAAGGTAAATTCATAAAAAGCAGGGGTCCCCTCTTTTGCTGTTAGATTAAAATTAAGCCCTGACAGGTCTTCCATCGGCAGGCAGTAATGTTTCCAGTAAAAGTGCTGATGTCCGCCTATTTGGACACCACCATCGATTCCTTTTCTCTGGTGTTCCAAGGACACTCCAAAATTAACACGCCCCATATTTTCAATTAGGATATCTATCTTTTTACCTGTAACCGGTGGGTTTATAATCTCTTGCTCCGTAAGCAGTTCTCTGTCATACAATGTCAGAAACGGCTTTTCATCTAAAAATACATTTGCTCTGTCATTGGCACCCCACAGGCGGAATTTTTCAATTGCCCCTTCATATTTTAATTCGCTTTCATACAGAATATAACCATATCCCTGATTAAGCTTTTCCATGGGCAGCGGCACCACATTTTCTATGGGTTGGGCAAGATTACTCAGATTTTCAAAAAGCCCTGTCTTTCGAGCTACTTTCTGTTTTCCATATGCTTTACGCTTAATCACTTTCGTAAATTTCACGTCCGGAATTTTGGTGTATTTACTGATTATCTTACGAAAAGCTTCGTATTTTGGAGTTATCCTTCCATCCTCCGTTAATAAGGCATCATAATCATAAGAAGTAACATCCGGAGTCAATTTGTCATAATAATTAGCACCATTTGTAAATCCGAAATTAGTTCCTCCCTGAAACATATAGATATTCACATGACCTTCTGACAGCAGCTCATCCAAGTCTTTCACGTTTTCTTCCAATTTACCGGTCTGATGGTTTTTAGCACCCCAATGATCAAACCAACCAATCCAAAATTCCATACACATTAATGGTTTATTCCCGATTTTCTGTCTCATCACAGCAAATTGCTCTTTACCTTTTGAGCCAAAGTTACCTGTCTGCAAAACCCCATCTACCCTACCGCAGTCAAAGGCGTCACCCCACGGGCCATCGGAAGTCACCAGCGGAACTTCACAGCCATTATTAAGCATCAGCTGCTTAATAAATTCCATATACTCTTTATCATCTCCATAATAGCCATATTCATTTTCCACCTGCATCATAATAACGGGACCTCCCCGAGTTATCTGCAGCGGAGCGATTACCTCAAACAGCTTTTCATAATATTCTTTCACATGTTTCAGGTACGGTGGATACATACAACGTAATCTCATACCATCTTCTTTAAGCAGCCAGTAAGGAAGTCCTCCGAACTCCCACTCAGCACAGATATACGGTGATGGCCTGAGGATTACCATTAACCCCAGCTCTTGGGCATTTCGTACAAATGAAACAATATCAAGCATTCCGGTAAAATCATATTTACCTTTCTCTTTTTCATGGAGATTCCACGGAATATAGGTTTCTACCGTATTACATCCCAGATTTTTCAACTTTTCCAAACGATCAGACCAGTATTCCGGTACAACCCGGAAGTAATGCATTCCTCCTGAAATAATCTTTATTTTTTTCCCGTCAAGATAAAACTCGTCACGAATTTCAAATTGATGCATTTTTCCTCCTGTCCGGGCGATTTTTATCCGCCCATATGTGTCATTTTTTTGTTGTCCCCGATAGGGCAGAATATGATTAATCTTATTTTATTATTATTGGAATTCAGGTGTCAAAAAACCGGATGGTGTATTTCTATAAATACCTAAGTGATTTATACTTTCGCCCTGTATTCTTTTGTACACTTATTAGGTTATTAAAATTGACCTTAATTAACCTCAAAGGGGGAAGCCATTCCAGACATTTTGTCAGGCGAATGGTATCCCCATATATCCGGTACTATGTACCGTACTTAGAACTCTGGTGCAAACAATAATATTATTTACCGCTGTTTTGTTTAAATGTATCCATATCTTTTTGCAGAGATGCCTTAACCGTATCATATCCTGCATCTTTAATCTTCTGCCTCATCTCATCTATTTTTTCCTTAGGATTATCAAATTTACCATATGCCAGTTGTGGAATGTATTCCGATAATACACTGGCTATGGCTGATTGTTCTGCTTCAATCGCATTCTTATCAAGAATCAGGTTTTCGTATCCATAATCGTAAGCAACAGCATTAAGCCCTGCTATCATATCCTTAGTACCGTTCCAGTTGAAACTGTTCTCAAGTTCAAGATCATCATTGCGTCCGCACCAGTAGTTTGCACCCACTTGATCTGTACTTTGATCCCACCCCTCAGGATAAGCCAGTTTTCCGTCATCGGTAATGATATAGTCTGTTCCCTCAATACCATAGTTAATATAACGGTAACACTCTTCATCGTTACGGAGTAAGTCATAAACCATTAAAGCACGCTCAGGATGTTTTGAATTTGCGCTGATTGCAGCAGCACCATGAGTTTTCAGAGGTTTGGAAACATTATTATTTTCCTGTCCCCAATAGTACATCTTAGCATCGGAACCTGGCTGTTTGATATCCATATTAGGTTTAATCTGTGAATAATATGTCTGGCTGTGATGCTGGTCGGCACCTGAAGTACCTGCATATAATTCTTCTCTGCTGTCTCCGTCGAAATTCAGAACATCCTCTCGCCATACCCCTATATCATTCCACTGTTTCATTAAATCTGCTGCTTTATAAATCGTGTCGTCCTCCATGTATGGAGAAGATATGGTATAAGGGTCACTGGCTTTTGTACACCAGAATTCATAATTACCTACATTACATCCGATCAAAACACGGTAATCGGAATTGGACTGAATATATGCTCCTAATACTCCTGCTGAATTATTCTTACCCGGTACATCCCAGGGTATTACACCCTCTTTATTTTCTTTTATATATTTAAAATATGTGGTAAGATCATCAAACTTACTGACTGTTCCGTCTATAAGCCCGGCTTCTTTTGCCCAATCTCCGCGGTAAAACATACCATGATTGGTATACTGGGTATAATGATCTTCGGGAATGAAATATATTTCATTATTATATTTACAGATATCCCAGTCATCCTTCGCATTAACCTGCTCATAAGTCTTTGGTGCATATGTTTTCAACATATCTTCAGATAATGGCATAAATGCGCCTTTCTGTGTATTTTCCCAGGCGTAAAGCCAATCTGTGGCAGTTGTTATGATATCCAGGGAATCATCTCCGCTTAATAGCTGCACATTATACTGTGTCTGCCAGTCCGCCCATTCGACAAAGGTGAGCTTAAGCTCTGCATTTACCTTTTTTGTAAGAGCTTTATTCAGCTGCTCCAGCATAGCCTCGAGTCTTCCATTGGTTGGCTTATCCCCAAGTGCCAACATAGTAATTACTTCATGACTGGATGTATCAATTCCATTCCCCTCTTTACCGCCAGAATCGCTGCCGGTATTTTTAACTGAAGTAGAAGCATTTTTTGTGTTACTGTTACCACCGCATCCTACAAGACCTGTTGCTGTAATTGCGGCCAGAACGATTGCCAGGATACGTTTTGCCATGTTTTTCTTTTTCATCTTAATCCTCCTTTTCATTATAGGTTCTATCTATATAGATTCCTTTTTTGGAATCCATAATAACCATTCAGATTTTGTGGTTCTAAAACAACCTTGGGGTATCGAATCATTTCTGGAGGCGCCTAACCTTTTACTGCTCCGACAGTAATACCCGAGATAAAATATTTCTGAACAAACGGATATAGAAATACAATGGGTCCGGTGGCTACTACCGCCGTTGCCATCTTCAAAGTATTGGACGGCAGTTCGGTATAGGTCACATTGGCACCCGCAACTGAACCTTTTAATGCATTGGCTGTATTAATGATATTATACAAATAGTACTGAAGCGGCTTATACGTAACAGATGATCCAAGATAAAGGGAAGACTGATACCATTCATTCCAATATCCCAAGGCCAGAAAAAGACCTACTGTTGCAAGAGCCGGTTTTAGCATGGGGAAAATAAGGGAAATAAATATTTTATAATCTCCTGCACCATCAATCTTACCGGATTCCGTTATCTCATATGGCACTGATTTTGCAAAATTTTTCATAAGAATAATCAGCCAGGGTGACATCAGCAACTGTAGAAACACTGCCAGATAGCTTCCTTTTAGGTTCAGATATCTTGCCACCCATATAAAAGTCGGTGCCATGCCTGCTGAAAACAGAGTGGTAAAATAGATAAAAAACGACAATATATTTCGATAAGGGAAATCCTTTCTCTGCAAGGCATAACCAGTCATTGATATTATAAATAAGCCCAGAACCGTACCGCATACTGTCATAATAATTGTGACGGCGTAAGAACCGAGTATCATCTTTGGATAACGGAACACCCAACCGTATGCCACCAGCGTTGGCCCTTTAGGAAGAAGTCCAAATCCTTCTTTGCTGATAATACTCTCGGTAGAAAAAGATGCAGAAACAATTAGAATAAACGGGAGGATACATATCATTGTAAACAGTATAACAACTAGATAAGATATTAATTTTATAGTGACAGTACTTCTGCCCAGTTTGATTTTTGCTCCTTTTTTTATCATTATATACCTCCTAGAATAATGCATAATCCGGATCGATTCGTTTTACCAGCCAATTGCTTAACATGACCAAAGCAAATCCAAAGATAGACTGATACAGCCCAACCGCTGACGAAGTCGCAAAGTTATTCTGGGACATCATCATACGGTATACAGAAGTTTCAATAATATCGGTTGTTGCAAACAGCTGAGAGTTATTACCAACAAGGTTCCAGAATAAACCAAAGTTACCTTTCATGATACCGCCAAGCGCAAACAACAATAAAATTACAAACGTAGGTTTGAGACACGGAAGAATTATGTAACGGACTCGCTGCCAGCTTGTTGCACCATCAACCTCGGCAGCCTCTATCATATTGGAATCTATGCCACAGATTGAAGCAAAATATACAACGGACCCATAACCTGTCTGCTGCCACATCTGACAGAAAACAATGATGAAGGGCCAAACCCCTGCCATACTGTAAATCTTTATTGGATTGCCGCCCATCTCCCTTAAGACTGTATTGAGGGCACCTGTATCGTAGTTGAGAATATTAAATGTAATAGCTCCAATCAAAACCGTGGAAATAAAATAGGGTAAAAACATAATTGTCTGTGATACTTTTTTAAACCATTTATTTTTAATTTCATTCAGCATAATTGCAATTGTGATCTGCAAAACATTACCCAGTATAATAAATACCAGATTATAAAGTATTGTATTTTTAGTTAAATGCCATAATTGACCGGATTTAATCAGAAATTCAAAGTTCTTAAATCCTACGAACGGACTTCCGAAGATACCATCACGGAAATTATAATTTGTAAATGCTATGTAGACACCCGGAAGCGGGCAATAACAAAAAACGATAAAGAATATAATGGGCGGAAGACACATAAGTAACAATGTTCTGTTGTCATTTAGTGTATTCCAAAAGGATTTTTTACGAGTTTTCACAGCCAACTCTCCAGAATTATTCTTTTTAACTATCACATTATTTCCTCCTGTCATTTGAAATCGGTTTCATATGAATCAATAAAAATCGGATTTCTTTTATAACCCAATATTCCCCAAACTTGGTCAAAACCTCGAACTATTTTGTAGTACTAAAATCATATCATAATTCCCAGTTTTTTGGGTTGAAACCCGTTTCACAATTATTATATTCCAATATATGTAATTTGTCAACAAACATCTTTACTTTTTTTTTATTTTTATAGTTAAATAGTAGTCTAAATCAAAAAAGAGACCATGTTTTTTGTGCGTTTTGCACATACCGACATGGTCTCTTATTAGATGTTTCTACATGAATCCCTAATTACAAGTTCTGGTGGAATCAGCTGTAATTTAGGAGGATCTTTTCCTTCCAGGACTGCAATTGCAGTATCGACCAAAGCATTCCCAAACTTATCGTATTGATACCCCACACTGGTCAACCGCGGTATACAAGAATCGGCAATAAAGGTATTATCAAAGCTTGTAACTGAAATATCTTCCGGAATTCGGTACGAATGCTGGCGGATAGACTGAACAATACCAAGGGCAGTAAAGTCATTAATCGCAATAATAGCACTTGGTAATTCAATATCACTTTCAAACATCTGATTCATTGCTTTGTAACCGCTTTCCAGACTATATTCTCCGGTTTCGATCATATATTCAGGACGAAATGGTATCCCATATTTTCTTAAACTGCTGCGATAGCGTATACGTTTGGCATAAGTTGAATTAACATCTTTCCTGCCACCAATAATACAAATATTTTGGTGCCCATTATTAATTAAGTATTCCATCAAAATATCCATAGCCTTTGCTTCATCAATATTTACCTGATAACAGTCACTTCCGTCTAATTTACCGGTAATTACCACCGGTGTTGTATCAGCAATCTGATTCATCTTTTCAACATATTCTTCGTCCGAAATAAGCTCGTCAACTTTACCCCCCATCAGTATCAACGCATCTACTCTTTGTTCAAACATTTTCTGTAAATGGTACTCTTCTAACTCCATATTACTCATGGAATTGCTGAGTAATAGTATATAACCTCTTTCATTGGCCGCACGCTCGCATTCAACTGCAAGATTTGCAAAGAAAGGATTACGGATATCCGGAGCAAGCAGCCCTATTATTTTTGACTGAGTATTACTAAGCCCCCTGGCCATTGCATTCGGTTTAAAATCATATTTTTGGATTAATTCTTCAACTTTAATTCTTTTTTCATCGCTGACATTTGCATTATGTGTTAAAACACGTGATACTGTTGCCGGGGAAACGCCTGCCTCTTTGGCTATATGATAAATACTGACTCTTTCTTTTCCCATAGATTCTCCTGTAATAACGGTTATATACGGTAAACTATCGTATTAATCCCAATGACTGAAACTTAAAACCAGTCTGGATCATGTTCAAAAGTTTCACAGAACATTTACTAATATATAAGTATAATATATGAAACCGATTTCTACAAGATATTTTATAAATTCAGTCACATAGTTTGTTACGGTTCTGCCTTAAGACTAAACTGTAACAAATGATGTACCAAAATTATGCCTCTGCCTGATTTTGTCCACTTCTGAGCCTTTATATCAATTTAAACTATACAGTGCCGCACCATGCTTTTCAATTTCATCTATCAGTTTACCATTTATAATCCTGCTCTCTCTGCCCGTCCACAACTCCTGTGCAAACACCTCTTTTGATTTATCATCCTTATGCAGATAATATCCGCATTCGTCTAAAGATACCATTACTTTTGACTTCTTTTCCCTGAAGTTAAATAGCGCCACATAACATTTTCCGGTTTCTTGATTTCTGGAAAACCACACTGCATAATCCTTATTTCTTATTACCTGCACGGCCTTATGTTCTTCGCTTAAGATTTCTAATACTTGTTTATTTGTTATAAGGGATAAGGTCCAGTCATCCATCTTTGTCAATTCGGCTCCTAACATTAGGGGTGAACGGAAGATACACCACAAGGTCATCATGGTAATCTGCTCATCCTTTGTGAAATTAGTCATACGCTCAGTTCCAAAGCCTTTACCTACAATACCAAGCGGAAGCATGTCACAGTCAGGATAACATCCTTTTGTCACATGGTTCTGCCATAATTCACAACGCTCAAACATATTAAGGAGTAATGGCCAGCTATCCCAGAAATCATCGGTAATCCGCCACATATTAGCATATTTTTCATAATGCCAGGCCTGTTCAATCAATGCCGGTCCCGGAGACAGGCTAAGAACTATAGGTCGTCCGCTTATTTTAATTGCATGATGCAGCATTTCGATTTCATGTCTGGCTGAATAAGGATTGTTCACATACAAATTAGTATTGCAGATATCATCACATTTAATGTAATCTACTCCCCACTCTGCATATAGTTTTACCAGGGAATCATAATATTCCTGCGCTCCCGGCTCATTATTCACCCCATACATATCCGGATTCCAGCCACAGATAGAATTAGGACAGGCAATCCTGTCTGCTGTAATATCTGTTCCAAAAATTCTGCTATGATTATGGGCGGCAGCTCTTGGAATACCTCTCATGATATGAATACCGAATTTGAGTCCAAGATTATGTATATAATCAGCCAATGGCTTAAATCCATTTCCATTGGCAGAATATGGGAATTTCTCCGGGTTTGGTAAAAGTCTTGCATATTCATCCATCTCCAATCTGCTAAACGGAATATATTGATATTGCTGCCGTTTTGTTCCCGTACCATAGGCATACCACTGAATATCCACAACTACATATTCCCAGCCAAATTCCTTTAAATGGGCAGCCATATAATCTGCATTTGCCTTGACCTGTTCTTCATTAACCGTTGTATCATAATAATCGTAACTGTTCCAGCCCATTGGCGGATTTGGGGTAAAACTATTTTTATCCATTATTTAACCTCCATTTATCTTTTTAACTATATTTTTACTTTAGAATATTTATTTTAGTTATACTTTCACATAGATCATGATTGAATTGCATTTTAACAATCCAGGGCATTAAACTCTTCATTTTCTCAAAGTCTTCATAACCATAGGTATTGTCATAATAATGTATCATCGTACTTAAAGCAGTTCCATGTGTACCAACCACTATATTTTTACCCTCATGTAAATCTAAAACATTATTCAACGTTTTGATATTTCTTTCCTGTACTTCTCTTAAACTTTCTCCGTCCGATAATTTGTAATCAAAATCTTCCCACTGCTTTTTAGTAAAAGAAGTAAAATCTTCTATCCAGGCACTATCAACTTTTCGCTCCCTGAATTCATAAATTGGTTTTACCTCCAATCCGCTTGCATCGGCAAAATCCTTGACTGTATCAATTGCCCTTAAATATGGACTGGATAATACTACATGAATTCCCTTATCTCTTAAATATGCAGTAACCAGTTTCGCGTCTCTATGACCTTGCTTGGTTAAGGGCCTTAGAAGATCATCGTGTATATTAAAATCCGGTTCTGCATGTCTTATAAAATAGACTGTTGTCATAATATTCCTCCTCCAATTGCTATATATTATAACACATCTATGTTGGAATATCAGTTTATTTAATATCCATTCTGAAGATGTTAAATACATCATAAATATCTATAATTCCATAACCCCAGTCCCTGTTCGGGTATTGAAGATTGTTAACTCTCTTTGCGCCCCTCATAAGAAATTTTTTAATACTGACACTGTTAAGTCCGGGATAATTATTTCTTACAATACCCCAATCAAGTAACATAGCCGTTATTCCTGTAGTAAATGCAGCCGCTGCACTGCTGCCCGTAATAGTAGTAAGTCCATGATTTAAATCAGGACATGGCAAATTGACACCGGGTGCTGCCAGGTCCGGATTTATTATATTTGATGTAGAATATCCTTTTCCGGCATTTGGATATAGAACATTAGAATTTGAATTATATGCCGTTGTTGTTATTGGTATTAAACAATTCCCGGGTGAAGTTATAGTTGTGTAGGGATTGGAATTTAAGAAATAGGTATTTTTAGATATATAATTTTCGTTAGGCAGCCATAAATGAAAGGCTCCGTTAATATCTCCTCTGCCGTTTACCTTAAATCTCCATATGCCCATTGTTGGGTTCATAAATCTCAGGATAATAACTTGTTTTCCGGTTTCTTGTTCAATCATGACATAATCAATATTAATAATTGTCTGTTCAAAAACAAAATGTATCGTTTGGGTTTCTTCAAGCTGCCCGGAAGTTGCCGCTATATATTCACCTGCCGGTGATGTAATATCCATTGCATATATCATGGGAGGATCTCCCCATAGTTCCATTGAGAAACCGGATTCATTCTCTCCCACTACCAGCTCAACAGTCACAGAACCTAAGGAGGGCTCCAGAGCACTATAAAAATGTCTTCGGGAATTGCCCTCATTTCCTGCAGACACGGAAATCGATACACCGGGGAAACCTCCGACAATAGAAACAATTGTATTAAGAGGACCATTGTCGTCATGAGCTCCCTGTGAGGTTCCCAAGCCAATACAGATGGACAGTGGCATCTTATGAATTCTGGCAGTATCAATCAAATACTGAATAGCCCATATCATATCATTTTCCTGATAACAGGGAATATCAGATGGTATGTGAAAAAAATCTGTCAAATTTTTCTTTGCTTGTTTCAGTTTTACAACAATGATATCCGCATCCGGTACTACACCACTGAAACCGTTATATACCGTTTCAGAGCCCGCCGCAATGCCTGCCAGTTTCGTACCATGTCCATTTTCATCCAGGCTTGGAACAATTTGATACGGATTTTCACTTCTTAAGGCTTCATTAATCTGGTCTCTTGTGTATTCCGTACCATAAAAGGCCGGGTTTATTACTTGGGGATATCTGTTTTCACTATCTATACTCTGATCCCATATGGCTAATATTTTAGTCGTTCCATCTTTATGCAAAAATACCGGGTTTGTATAATCAATCCCAGTTCCGATTATTCCAATAATAACTCCCTTTCCCCGCAGATTTAATGCTGGAATATTACGTAACTTCGTTACACCGGATTCTTCCAGGCTCTGCTGAGTTAAAGCATAACATTTGGGAATGGAAGAATAACCGAATTCCGTTACCAATCGGTCAGTAAACTGAGAAATGGGAAGATACAAAACTGCATAGGCTATATTCATGATATGTACCGAATACTTTTCGTATTCTTTCAATGAATTCGGGTTTCCATTATATTTAATAATTAAGTCCATATATTCATTACTCGTTATTTTGTATCTATCTTCCGGTATCAAACAGATCACCCCAATCCATTTATATAGTCAGTACTAAACGCCGCTTCTTATACTGTTAAATATATTAAATAGGTCCAAAATTCCGTATCCCCAGTCCTGATTCGGATATTTGATATTTGCTATTCTTTTTGCTCCGCGGATCATAAAGATCTTCATATCTACAGAATTCATATTAGGAAAATTTCCGTTTACGATTCCCCATTCAAACAATAGTGCCGATACACCCGAAGTATGTGCCACAGCCGCACTAGTTCCGGTAACCTGGTAAAATCCGTGATCCAGTGAGGGACTTATAAGATTAACCCCGGGAGCTGCGATATCAGGTTTTATCAAATCAGAACGTGTATAACCTCTCCCCGCATTAATATACAATCCATTACTTTCCGGATTATATGCCGTTACTGTTATTGGATTCGTGGTACAAGCTAAAGAAAGCAGGGTAGTGTTGGGATTCGGTTTAATAAAATAGGTGTTATAGGTAATAAAGTCGTTCATTGGCAGCCATAGATCAAAGCGAATCGGAAATATTCCTCTGCTATAAATTTTGAATCTCCAAATACCCTGAGCTGGATTTGAAAACCTTAGCATTATAAGCTGTTCTCCGCTTCCTAATTCTACAGTCTGATTATCGGCATAGATTACAGTAGCATCAAATAGAAAAGCAATTCTTCTTGTTTCATTATAGCGGAAATCCAATTTAGGGATGTATTCACCGGAAGGCGATAAGATATCAAGGGTAAATATATTCGGTGACATTCCCCAAAATTCCATAGTAAATCCACTTTCATTAGCTCCTACATTAAGTTCTACCGTATCTGCTCTTGTACTTTCATCAATCCATCCGGTATAATGGCGGCCTGTATTTCCCTCATTACCGGCAGGCAATAAGATTGCGATACCCGGATAACTGGCTTGAAAGGATAACCACGTACTTGTTAAATTCCTGGAATCATGGGCATATTGAGAGGTATCAATGGCAATACATATTACTATCGGTTTATTTACCTCAATCGCATAATTTAGTAAGTATTGAATTCCATAAATAATATCGTTTTCCTGATAGGCAATTACGCTATCAGGTACCCGGAAAAATTTTTTTAAATATGGCTTTGCAGGCTTAAGTTTTACTATTACTAACTCAGAATCCGGAGCTACACCGTAGAATCCACTCTCAGGGACTTCATTACCGGCCGCAATACCGGCGACCATGGTTCCATGCCCAATATCATCTTTAGATGGAACAATACTATAAGGATCGATATTTACTATTGCTTCATTTATCTGTTCTCGTGTGTATTCTGTTCCATAAACCAATCCTTCCTGTTTATTTTCACTCACAATTGTCTGATCCCAAATCCTCGCGATCCTAGTCGTTTTATCAGCATATTGAAAAATAGGATTCGTATAATCAATACCGCTGTCAGCAATCCCAATCAGGACACCTTTCCCTTTTAAGTTAAAGCTTGGAACGTTCCGGATACTTGGTATACCGGAAGCTTCCATACTTGCTTCACTTTCCAGTCCAAATAATAAAGGCAAAGAGGAATACCCCACTTTTGATACGATATCTTCACTCATTTGACCTACCGGAAAATGTACGACGGCAAAAAAATAATTAATAATATTAATATCTGTATCCCTATATAGTTCTAAAATTGACATATCTCCATTATAATTTAGTATAAAATCGGCATATTCATTACTATAGATTTTCTCCCTATCTCCATTCATCCTTTTATCCGCTTCCAGGTTCTCATATCATTATATTAGAATTCTTTAGATTAATAACTTTATTTTCTCTATTTTCAGAGATATATAAATAAACTTATTACAGATTTTTAAGAGGTAAACCATAAATGAATAAAAAAATAATAATTCATATACTTGTAATAACTACAGCTTTTATTCTTTTTATAATATGGCATGAAGTAAGATTTAATAGAACTGTGCCCGCTTCAACAGCATCCGAAAATTACAGAATATATCTTATAACAATGGATAAGTCAAGCCAGTACTGGGATATCCTTAATAAGGGTGTTACAGACATGGCTAATTTATTAGGTATTACCTATATATGGGATGCCCCCCAGGACAGGGATGTGAATGAACAAATAAGCATCATTAAAAATGCCGTCAGAAATGGAGCAAATGCACTTATGATTGCAGCCAGTGATCCGGTAAGAGTATCAAGTACAATTGAAGATGCGAAAGCACTTGGTGTTAAAATAATTTATGTAGATGCTCCTGCTGTTGAAGAGGGTGTTGTTACCCTGGCAACTGATAACTACAGTGCCGGTATAACTGCTGGAGAAAACATGCTCCTGGAATTAGAATCTAATGGAATTAAAAGCGGTTCGATCGGTATTATTGGTGTTACTCCTGAAAATTCAACTACAGTAAACCGTGAATCAGGTTTTCGAAACGTAATTGAGACAGATGGACGCTTTAAGCTTCTAAATACACAATATGCCGGCGGCGATATCTTCCTCGCCCAGTCCATGGCACAAGCCTTTATTAATTATAACCCGGAGTTAGTCGGGTTATTTGGAACGAATGAGCAGACAACCACTGGCATAGGTTATGCTCTTGAGTCCGGTAATAAAGAAATAGTAGGTATCGGTTTCGATCTGACTGATACCATACAGGGATTTATTGATAAAGGTTATTTCAAAGCAGTTATGGTTCAAAGTCCATATACTATGGGTTATCTGGGTCTGGCCGAAACGATTGCAGCTTTGAGAGGATATGATACAGGTTCTCCTTTTATTAATACAGGTATAACAGTAAGAACCAAGTATTCCCATTGACTTACCAGTAAATTCTTCAAACAGCTCAATGGAAAAGCAATTCACTGCAGCATATCCTCGCCAAGTATTTGTTACTGTATCGAAAAAGAAATAACCAGATACTCATAATGAAGATTTATATATATATTGATTCATGAACTTTCAAATATAATGTTTCTGAAAAAATCTTTTAATGTATCAATATCATAATATATAAACCCTGGATTAATTATTTTTAATTTTTCCAAGTCTACACTTTCTGACCATGCCGCCGACAGGCAGATAACACCGGCTTCTTTGCAGGCTGTTACATCGGATACTGCATCGCCTACATAGTAAAATTCATCAACTTTAACAGCGTATTTTTTTATCAGTTTTAGAATAGAGTCTGCTTTATTAAGGTACCTCTCATCCCCTACCATAATCTCGCTAAAATACTTCTCTAAATTTAACTTTTTTAATGAGATATCACAGCTAATCTGCCCTTTTCCGGTAATCAAAGCTACGATGATATTTTTCTCTTTAAGAAATTTTATCAATCCAACAATCTGTGGAAATGGTTCCATACATTTGTCATGTAATTTTTCATAATAAAAATAAAAATCATCCAGTGCTGGTTCCCATTTGTCTTTTACAACCGCTTTAACCATTCCGATCTCGTTCAGTCCAAATGTCTTTATTATCTCCTGTTTTGTTAACTTATGCCCAACATAAGGTGAAACTGCATTATTAAATGCTTCAATGCATATCGGAATGGTATCTGCTATTGTTCCGTCAAAATCAAATGCAATCATTCTAATCATATTTATCAGCTCCGTTGATTCTGCGGATTACTCTGCATGGATTCCCAACTGCCACACAATTTTCGGGAATATCTCTTGTTACAATGCTCCCCGCACCTATAACGCTTCCTTTTCCAATGTTGATTCCAGGTAATATAATAACTCCTCCACCTATCCAACATCCATCACCAATCGTAACGGGAAGTGCGTAGGTCCGGCAAAAATATTCATTTGATTCCAGACTCCAATTAGATGTCAGCCTTTCATTAAGTTCTACCGGGTGTGCTGCCGTATAGATTTGAACGTTAGAAGCTATTAACACATTATTGCCTATCGTAATTTTATTACAATCTACAAAAGTACAATTCATATTAATTGATACATTGCTGCCCAGATATATATTGCATCCATAATCGCAGATAAAAGGTGCGGCCACTGATATATTTGCACCAATACTTCCAAAGAGTTGTGCTAAAATTCCCTTTTTTTCCGACTCTTGGTCATATGCAAACCGATTATATTCATTGAGTAATATTCTTGCTTTTCTTTTATACTTCAAAAATACTTCATCATGGCAGTTGTAATATTTTCCTGCCAGACACTTATCCAGTTCTCTATTCATCTTTTATTCCTTTCATTACTACATAAAAATATTTACTTCAGGAGAACTTTTATCATCAACTCCTGATATATTTATAATATAAAAAACATCTTGTTACAAAACCAGTAACAAGATGTTTCAAAATTCATATTCTTCTTCCCAGTGCTTCTATTAGAAACAATACCGGCACCTGTGTCGTAGCATTAAATCCTCCATTAATTCTCTGCATCTCCACATAATATGAAATATTCCAATCTGACAACATGGCTATGCTTGAATGAGATTGATTTGTAATGCTTAAGATGCTACATTGATTGAGTCTGAATTGATCAATTAAATCTATTACTTCTTTCGTTTCTCCTGAAACCGAAAGTACGATCACCACGGTATCTTTTGGCTTATCCTTTAAAATTGGATAATAAGTATCTTCTAAACCTATAGAGAATTTACCTAAATTAGAGAAATATCTTGCTCCATATCTTGCCAGGGCTCCTGATGAACCCATACCAAGAAATATAACTGTTTCTGCTTTTCTGATAAACTCAGCACCCTGCTTTATTTTCTGCTCAAAAGAATTGGTATTCGTCCTCTTGAAATAAAGTAATAACTCAGATAAATTTTCTTGCGGAGGTATTTCGCTGATTTGTTCTGTATGTTTAATAAACTTTTCTTTAAATTCTGTATAACCCTCACAATTTATTTTATTGCAAAACCTAAGTATTGTTGAAGTAGAAACATGTATCACATCAGCCAGTTCCCGTATAGTCATATAGGGTATTTTTTCGCTGTTATCCATAATATATTTATATATTGTAATTTCGGTTTCATTGAATTTTTGAATATTTTCATATGAAAACATGTTAACCTCCAACAAATTCCACAGTAATTATTATATTAAATCTTAAACTGATTAATCATCCCGTTTAACTCCTGAACCATATCATACAGCTGCGTAATACTTGAAGTTACTTCCACCATTGTCGTAGATTGCTCTTCTGCAGTCGCTGAGATTTCTTCTGTTGAAGAGGAATTCTCTTCTGCAGTTTTAGCCACATGCTGTAAAAGTTTTAAAATATCGTCTTTTTTCGAATTAATTTCTTTATTCCGTTCCGCAATTTCCCTTATTCCTTCTATTTGCGTCAGCAAACCTTCTTCAATCCTGTTTATAACATTTCCTGTCTGTTCAACCGTTACATTAATCTTCTCAACTCCTGACCGGTTGATATTGATAAATCTGACCGCTTCCTCTGACTCCTCCTGCATCTGGATAATTTTATTCCGGATATTTTCCGTTGCTATGGCTGTTTCATTCGCTAATTTTCTGATTTCTTCTCCGACTATGGCAAAACCTGCACCGTGTTCACCGGCTCTGGCTGCCTCTATACTTGCATTTAAAGCAAGCAGATTGGTCTGATTTGCTACATTTGTTATAATCGCAGTTATATCCCCAATATCCTTGGAGGATTCATTTATTTTATGTATTATTTTTTCAATCTCAATGGAGTTTGCCTGGTTTTCTCTGTTCGCATCTTTTAGATTATTGACAGAGGTCTGCCCCTCCTCTTTTAATTCAAGATTTCGTTGAGCTGCCAGCTCTATTCTTGTTCCCTCTTCAGCCGTATGCCTGATATCATCACCAAGCAGAGTTATCTTATGCACTGTATCCTGAGTTTCCTGACATTGTATCTCTGTCTGTTCTGCCATCTGTGATATTGCTTGTGATACTGCTACTGTAGTTTCTGATACAACCTCGGAAGATTGGCTCAAATTCATGGCAAATTGGTTTAAACTGCTGCTTGAAACTGTCATCATCTTTACTATGTGTTTAAAGCTGTCCAAAAGTCGGTTAACCGAATCCGCAAGAAGCTTCGTCTCGTCTTTCGTATTCAGGTCAATTTTACTCTGGGTCAAATCGCCGTTTGACACTTCGTAGAGAGCACCTGCCACACTTTTTATGGGTTTGGTTATTCTGCCGGATAACCAGTTAACAAGTATAAGCGAGATTAATAAAACAATACCGACACCAATTAAGTTGCTGATAAGAATCATGTCGGATCCCCGGGAAAAATCTTTATCATAAATTACTGCACATACTACCCAGTCCCAATAAGGAAAGTATTTAGTATAAACGGTTTTACCGTCCCTTATAATACTTACCTCGTCATTTAAGGTATAATGAATCATTCCTCCGCCTGATTTTGATAAAGTTATAACATCCTGAATAATATTTCTACCGTCATCCGCTTTTAAATCCTTGATATTATCTTCCAAAAAAGGATGGGCGATAATTTCTCCCTGTGAATTTATTATATAGAAATAACCTGATTCCCCTAAATCCAAGGTATGTCTTGCCATAAAAGAGTTCTTAGTTGCAGCGGAAGTGGCATCTGCCCCTTCCGCTGTGGCTGCCGACAATGCATCGGCTTGTCCGTTTTGCAAGGACTCAATGGAATGAATGGATGCCTCCTTTGCAGATTCTTCTGACATTCCATTTGTATCCGATTTGGTATAGGAGTAATTTCTGTTTATATCCGCCATAATCGTTTCGATTGCATTTTTAAGTATTATCGTATTTGACCTTGTAATCTCATTTTTCGATATAATATAATTAAATGATGATATGCCAAGTAAAGCTACAATAATAATGAGAGATACAAATAAACCAATTCTTTTACCAATTCCATCCATTTTAAACCATTTCATGTTCTTTTCCTCCGGTATTTTTAAGTTTTTTACTTCTGTACTTATTAGTTCCTGCACTCCCCTCATGCTAAAATAATTGGCCAAAAGTCCGCGATCCGGGTGCTAACCGGTAGGAATCTCCCTCCATCTTTGTCCACGTTTCCATTTTTTTCTTTATTATAATGTATAAATCTAACTTATTCAATTTAATTCGACTGTTTTATTGATAATTTTTATTAATAAATCACAAGAAGGGGCATATAACGTATCGTGACCTGTATTAATATCATTACCTTATTTATTCAATGGCTGCTCTAATAAACTTAACAATGCTTTCCTCAATATCGTATATATCATTAAGATTATCCTCTCTTAAGAATATTTTTAATCGTTCTTTATAACCTCCGTTACGATTTTATAAAACCAGATTCTTTCATTTTTAAAACTACCGGCAGTTCCGTAGAGATAATAATAGGCAGAATCGCCAGCAGAATAATCCAACGGTAAGCTGAAATACCATTTTTTCCATCCATAATAACCTCCATCAATCATCTATAAATCTTATCTTCCCTCTGTTTTGTTATCCCGTTTCTGAATCAAACCGACATAAAAATTATTTATTTATTCATGATACGAAATGCTCTTTTGTTATTTTTATAAAGAGCTTTAAAAACCTTAAAATTCCTGTCATGGATTTCTTTATTTGCCGGATTTGGTACATATACTTCTTTTACTTTAATAAGTTTATCCGCATCTTCAATTCTTTTTATAATTCCAAGTCCCACTGCTGCGATCACTGCTGCACCTAATGCACCCACATTCTGAGGGCTGTCAACGGTCTCTATCTCACAGCCCAGAATATCTGAAATTGTCTGGCAAGTAAGCGGAGATAAGGCTCCACCCCCGACAAATCTTATTGCCTTTGATGTCTTTACTTTTTTTCTCTGAGCCTCAAGCTGCCATCTTAGGTGATAACAGATTCCTTCTATGACGGCATGTATTAAATCTCTTTTTCCCGTTTCCAGCCCGATATTAAAGAACATTCCCCTGGCAAAGGAATCCTCAAAAGGGCAGCGGTTTCCATGCAGCCACGGTGTAAAAATAACTCCATGACTTCCGGCAGGAATACTTTTTATTTCTTCCAGCATAAAATCATACAAATTTACATAAATAGATTCCAATGAGTCTGAAACACATACCTTTTGCAGGTAAATGTTGATCTCATCTAATGCAAGGTGATTTTTCACCCATTCAAGGCATTTACCTGCTGTTTCCAACTCTGCAAAATAATTATAAGAATTGTCAGCTGCTCCTATTATAGAAGCTATCATAGCATTGATATCCAATATCCTTTTATTTACTATTGTTGACACCCAGCCGGAAGTACCAGAATAAATATGAGTACTTCCATTTCTGACAGCACCGGCTCCCACACCAATCAGAGAAGCATCCCCTCCGCCTCCGAACACAGGTGTTCCTGTCTTTAAATGAAGCTGCTTTGCGGCTTTCCCGGTCAGTGAACCGACTTTCTCGGTGGAGCCTGCTATTTGAGGCAAGTGTTCCGGATTAACACCCAGCATCTTACACATTGTCCTGCTGAAGCAATTCTTTCCTTTCCTGACATCAAAAAGCATTGTTCCGAAAGCACTGTCTTTTGTCATTACAAAATTGCCCGTGCATTTGAAAATTAGATATTCTTTTACATCCAGCCATTTATGTATTCTTTTAAAGTTTTCCGGTTCATTTCTTTTAACCCAGATATATTTCCAGACCGGATCTTTAACACTTGCTGCCACAACACCCGTAATTTTAATGGACTTAAGAAGTTTAAAGAAATTTACTCCCGCTATTTTAAGTCCGTTTCCCATACCCTCCTCCAGTTCAGATCTAGCCCTTTGATCCATATAACTCATTAATCTGCGGACCGGTTCACCCTTCTGATCTACAAGTACAAGCCCCTGCATCTGTGAACAAAATGAAATTCCTTGAATACTTTCGGAAGAAATTTTACTATTGTCAATCACCTTAATCGTAGTACTACACATGGCATTCCATATTTCATTAAGATTCTGTTCCGCACCGCCATTTTCTTCTATATAAAGCTGATACCCCTCCACTGCTGATGCAATCAGCTTTATTGTGTCAGAAATCTCAAAAATACAGGTTTTGATTCCTGTCGTACCTACATCATAAGCAACGACATTTACACTCACAAATTGACACACCTCACTTTCCTTTTGTCTTTTCATCCGATTCTGTTTATACAAACTTTATTTACCCCAATTGTTACTTATCTGTCTGGAATATTTCTTTATATACACAATACGCATTAAGTTCCTATCCAGCCAGCCGATTGGTTTTATTTTCCCAAACAGTGTACCGCTAAGGAAAACCTTGCAGTTCTTCTCCATAATCAATGCAACGGCGGCGGCATCTATCTCATTGGCCCCGCAGCAAAAAGCACCGTTGTTGTTTATAATAACGGCGGCGGCACCTTTTAAAGCGGTCACTGCTTTTGCCGGCTTTACAGCAGCCACTTTTGTACCTACAATTTGAGCGAAATCATCAACGAAAGGATATAAATTAATGCCCGCATGGGAGAACGATAAAATGTTTGGGGTATCCGCATGTATAATATAGTTAATTTTTTTATATTTATTATAAATACTCTTATGTATTGCGGCTTCTCCGTTTAAAGAATCTGCCTGTTCATCAAGATTGCTCTTTGTTTCCTTTCCGTTTTTCTCGTATATTTGAAACCCGTTTTCCGTTCGCTCACTATTACAAAAGCCTTGTGATACTCTATCACCCTGAGGTACCCGGTTTCGGCCCATAAGTAATAGTGCAAACTGCCTCAGATCATCAGGATTATAAGTATTCTTCTGCTCTAATTTCAGATATTGCTTAACAATATAACTTTCGCAGACTTCCTCAAGCTCTAATGCAGCCCGAAAGGCTTCTTCTTCATCTTTCCCAAAGCAGACCGCTCCGTGATGTTTCAAAATAATAACGTTACCTTTCGACTTCTTTATAACATCCGCAACACTTTTCTTAAGCTTTTTCGTTCCCGGAAGACCATAGGAGGCACATAGTATCTCATCTCCAAGTAAAGGATCTTTTGAATCTATAATAATTGAATCTAAACCCAAAGCACTTATAACAGAAGCATTTTCCTGATGAGTATGTATCACAAAATGAATATCAGGGTAATGTTGATAGACCTCTGAATGAACCCCTTTTTCTGAGGAGGGCTTTATATCTCCTGTATAACTGCAATCTCCTATTGAGACTTTAACAATATCCTCCGGTCCAATTGACCTATAATCTCTGCCACTGGGAGTGATTGCAAAATGGTTTTCATCGATTCTGCAGCTGACATTCCCCCAGGTTCGTGTTATAAGTCCTGATTCAACTAGCCGTCTCCCTGCCATTATAACCTTTTCCTTTGCCTCCTTTTCAGTCATAACAACCTCCTTGCTTTTTTATCTATTTAGGCAATTGCGAAACTATATAGTTTTTTGAATATGCCATACAATTCATGCAAATTTCATAGCTTCAGTTGCCCTCCAGGCAAGATTCAGCTCTGAAATTGTATCAATTGCATGACATATAGATACAATATGTGAGTTTCGCAATTACCTATTTTAATCTCTTATTCCTTAACTGCTATATTTTTAAATACATTTTCAAATCTGGCAAGTACGTCATCTATCATATCTTCCGTATATGCGGCACTGGTATAAAGCCTGCTGCCGGCCAGTGTAACAATTCCCTCAGCCATATACGCCGCACCTACATGTTCCATCTCTTTCTTCCTCTCTGATGTTGCAGTTAATACCCGTGGAATGGACCAGGGTTTTAACCAGTGAATGGAATAATGCATTGTTCCCACGGTTTCAAGATGACAGATGGACCCCTGATTAAATGCTACAAATGGAAGATCATATTTCCTAATAAGGTTTTTCAGTCCAGCAGTTAGTATGTCACCTATCACTCCGGCTTTCTGTGCTGCATTTGTTCTTTCTATCTCACACAGGGTATAATAACCAGCCACGCAGCTAAGTGGATTAGCTGCCATAGTACCTCCGATAAGAGCTTTTTTAACTTTAGGACCACCTGCGATACCTGCGGAGAGATATTTCATATATTCTTTTTTACCGCCGAGACCTCCGGCTCCGGGATAACCTCCGGCAACTACCTTACCAAATATCGTTAAGTCGGGACGAACACCAAAGTATCCCTGTGCTCCCGCCATTCCGAGCCGAAATCCGGTCACGACCTCATCAAATATAAAAAGAGCTCCGTACTTACGGCAAAGAACTTCCACACCTTTGTTAAACTCTTTGTCAACAGGTGTTGTCCCGCTTTCCGGTCCTACAGGTTCAATCATAACTGCAGCAGTACCGCCCCGTAAACAGTTAAATTTTAGTTTTCTTTCCAAGTCATTTAAATCATTAGGGTAGAATTCCTGTGTATGTTTAAAGACATAGTGCGGTACTCCATGAGCTTGTGTCCACTTAGAACCTGGAATCCTAATTCCGTAAGCCAGCTGGTCACTCCAACCATGATATGCACCGCCCATCTTTATAATATTTTTCTTTTTGGTAGCAAGGCGGGCAACCCGGATAGCAGCCATACAAGCCTCCGTACCTGATCCAAGCATTCGAAACATCTCTACCGTTTCATAATTATCAGATATTTTCCTGGCCAGTTTATATTCATACTCATGGAAGAGTCCTGTACACGGACCACAATCATTTAACAATTCAATTACTTTGCTGCGGACTTCTATCGGATTACTTCCTAAAACTGTAGGACCGCCTGCCTGTAAGAAATCATAATACCGATTTCCGTCAATATCATACAGGTAGGCTCCTTCTGCTTTTGTAAATACCAGCGGAAATGGATAATTAAAAGCCAGATTGTGCTGTACCCCTCCGGGGATTATAGCTTTGGCTTCTTGTATCATTTCTTTTGATTTAGTACATTTTTTATCATAATATTCATTCTCGTAACCCTTTAAAGCATCCGGTTTGATAGTATAAATCGGTTTGGTAATCAAGACGTCCAGCTGTTTATTTATTTCAGCAGCATCCGGATAGTTAGAAATCGCAAATCTGTTGTCCATGTTACCCTCCTGTTATTATTGTCATAGAAAAGAGTTTTGCCTGCTAAAGAAAGAGCGAGCGTTCGCTCGTTTTTCCGGGATATGATCTATGCCCTTATGAAGAATCATAATGTCTTTCTATTGTTTGGTAATAATATATTCTGCTATCTGTGAAATTATAATTAACTATATAAAATATAGCGGTATGGGAGTCCGAATCGGTATCATACTTGGACGCAGACTATCACAGACTTCAATCTTGCACCAATTGGTACGACTGTATTGAATTTTCAAAATATACATTATTTTCATAATAATGTAAATAAAACCATTAAACGTGCCGATATAAATAGACATATAGTCTGCTGTCGTTAATCTTATATTGAGCACGATCGTATTCCGGCCCTGTATTGTTCTGGCCAAATCAGATTTGTGCAAAGTTTTTTAGTTTAACATAGCAGTATTGAATTAAATGTGAAAGGAGTAAACACATCTGAAAACAGATGTGTTATGTAATGGGCATTAAAATGGAAATAATTAATAGGGAAGAAAAAGCAGAAGTCTTAAAAAGCACCAAGCCTGTAGTTGTACTTAAACTTATAATCTTATTCGGTATATGTGCCGCAATTTTGTCAGGACTTTTCTATTTTCAATCCACTTCTTTTGCTACAGGGAAACCTTACGAAATGGAAGTGGGTGGATATGTAATCTATCCGGGTAAGACAACCGTATCTGACTTGGCAGAGGCAGGTTTTGAACTTTCTGACTATAGCAGCCTTTACAAGGATACCTATGATATCACATCAGAAGCCGAAGCAAAGACACGGTATACCATGGTGTCCGTGGTGAAAGAAGAGGAACCATATGCTGATATTGAAATAATCAACGATAGTTCAAATAAGAAGCAGCTGGGGGATTGCCTTATAAGTGCTGTCAGTATTGATGTTAAAAAAAACTATAAGAATATGGATACTCTAAAAATAAAGAGTCTTGGGCTAATGGGTATTACTCCGGAAAAAATGAGTGAAGCCATGAATAAAGTAGGAAAAGAATCTGAATATAAATCCTATTCCGATACATCACCCACCGGAACCATATATACTTGGCGCAGCAGAAATTATTCAATGAATATCATTATTTCAAATGAGGGTAACCTGTTGAGAATAGAATCGAAATATAAAGATAACTAGGAGGACTGAAATGAATCAAAGCATGAATGAATGGTTAGAAAAAGAGATGGAAGCAGCCCAGGTAAATATGAAAAAAGAAAGGAAAAAGGTTGTGTTTGGTATGATATTATTATTACCGGGCACTATCCTGGCATTATTTCTGATCGGCTACCTGAGTAGTTCACAAGATATTAGTAAGGGATTTGCTAATATTAAATATGGAGTTATTTTTGGTCTTATTCTGGAATTGTGTACTTTGCCTGCCTTATTGCAGAATACGGCCAAGAGATACATAAAGATTTTAAAGAAAACTATTGAAAAAGCATTGCCTTCCGCAGGAGAACAGGCTGAATTCGCTGTTCAGATGCTTGATGTTACAGCAGCAAAAAAGTTTAGATACATCAATGCAAATAAGAAAGAAGAAAGTATCTATATTACTAAGGATTACTTCTTTAAAAATTATTGGTTTATCAACTGTGCAATTGTTCGATTAAAGGATGTAGACCGCATAGAGCTGGACGCAAACCAATACAATATCAGGCTGAATCTTAAGGGTGCCGGTACCCGGTTTGAACTTCTCCCCATCCACTTTTTCTACCGTAACCTGGAGACGAAGAAAGATCCGGATGTAACTGTAATGTTTTGCAGCCGGAATGACCGGGATAAAGCAATGACGGTCATACAGGAAATGACGGCTATATAGAGGAAAATGATTCTCTCTGCAGTAGTTACTATCGATAGTATTATCAGAACGCTGACTGCGTTTATTCATAATCGAATAAGAAGACGGCAACAGCTTGAGGATGTTAAACCACCTCAAGCTGTTGCTGATTATTCAGTTCTTTATAACCGATTCCATTATTTTTAAGTAATCTATTTTGATTTATTAAAGTAGTCAGTCACTAAAGATTCTTTTACCATAACTATGATCACCGAGTATAAAGTATATATGATTGCCGGCATAATTACTCAAGGTTATCCCATCTGTACTATAAGCTTTATTTTCATTTTCCACTGCGATTGACTTAAGGTATTTATTGTTTACTGCTGCACTGATAAACGTATCCCGTATCTCTTTTACACTGCCTGGTATTGTTAATGTCGTATTTCTGCAATCCCTTGGATAAAGGTATATTACAGTACAGTCCTTATTGAAAAGAATCCCGTCTTTCGAACAAAAGAACGGATTATCCTGATTGACTTTTATTGTCTGGAGCTTTTTAAAATCCCAAATAACAAATCCATCATAGTCACTAAACAAGGTTTTTACATTCTTCCCGATAATCAATGTCTCCAGATAAGGATTTGAGAATGCATTAACTTGATACTGATACTCATCAATCAACACATCCTTGCTGTAACACAATCCTGTAATTTCTGTTACAGAATCCGGAATTGTGAAAGAGGTATCCGGCTTATGATAGGGATATGCAGCTAATTCTGTCATGGCTTTATTATAAAGCACCCCATCCACACTTTTATAATATTTACTGTTATCACCGGTATTGATTTCTTTCAGTGAATTGCTTTTTACAAATTCATATTTCCGGTATTCCAGGGCATCTGACAGATTCAAACTTTCCATATAAGGGTTATCAATGAGAGAATCCGGATTCAGAATATATTTTACCGTATTTGGCATAGTATAACTTTTATTGGTTTTATTTACCGGGTAATAGAGTAACACCGTTACATCCTTATTGTACAAAACACCGTCAATGCTTTTAAATTCACTATTATCTCGATCAACTTCTATTGATACTGCAGACTTTAGGTACATAAAATAACCGAAATTAATGTCAGTGGCGGTTTTAGGTATCAGTACCTTGGTTAAATAAGCCTTTCGGAAAACCAAATAAGAATTTATACTTTTTACCGTATCCGGTATCTTAAGTTCTTTCCTATCTCCAGGGATATCATAAAGTACCGTCTTATCCTTACTAAGCAGCATCCCATCTGTCATGGTATAGTATTTACTGTCTTTATCAACTGTTAATTTCTTAAGAGTAGGAATGTCATATACATTGTCAGTCCAAGCGGTAATTTGTGCATTTTCCGGAATGACCATTTCTTTTATGCCGCTATTTATGAGATAATGTATATTAATATTTTTTAACGTTTCCGGAAAGCTCCCTTTATTTTGTTTTTTGAATAAATAGAGTTCCGTTTTGCTCTTATTATAAAGGGAACCTTGGTAAAGTACAAAATTTTTATTTCCGGCTTCTATTGTAATTTTATTAAAACATTTCCCGCTGTCAGTGAAAGGATCTAATTTTTTTAATGCCTTTGGTATGATGATTTCATTCGTATTTTCCAAATTAAAACTTCCCAGATTCAGTCCGGTTAACGTACCAGGAAACTTTAAAACCGTTTTCTTTAAAGCTCTTGGAACAAAAATAATTTTAGTCCGGGTGGTATTATATAAGATACCGCCATAAGAGGAATATAATTTACTGCCGCTCTCCACATGGAAAGATTGCAGATTCTCCAGATATCTGAAATCATTAATATTAATCCCGGTAACTGTTTTGGGTATCGTTATATCCGTTAATTGAAAGCAAGTGGTAAAAGCATTATCTTTTATCGTTTTCAGTCCTTTTGGAAGACTAACTTTCATAAGTTTACTCTGATAAAATGCATACTTTTCAATCGTCACCGTTCCAGCAGGCACTGAATATATTGACCCTTTGCCGTTAGGATAAAGAAGCAGCGAATCCCCTTTTTTATTAAAAAGGACACCATCTTTTGTACTAAATGATAAATTCTTATTACTTACCTTAAAAGCTTTAATACCTTTTAACTGTTCGCGCAGACTTCCAATTTGGTCACTCTTTATATTTGCTCCTAACGAAATGCTCTCAAGATTTACGGCATTAATAAAAGCATTGCCCGTGATCGTAATTACCGTATCGGGAATGGTGTACGAGGTATTATTGGCTGCTGCCGGATATTGAATTAATATTGTCTTATTTTTGTTAAATAAGCATCCTTGATTGGCTGTGTAAAAAGCATTCTCGGAAGAAACATTAACGACTTTCAGTTTTTTTAATCCATTAAAAAAACTATAGCCACTGCTTTTTATTTTCCTGACCGTATCGGAAATGGTTACCGTCTCGACATTAGGAAAATAACCTTCGGCAAAAAAGTCCCAGTCAAAGGAGGTCACACCTTTCTCAAGAATAACTTCTTTTACCTCGGGGTAGATTGGTTTTTGATTACAGTTAAAATCTTCCTTTGTTACATTCTCTTTAATAACGAATACTTCTTCCCCCTTATGTGTTGACTGCTTATCTTTTGTAAAATTATAAACGGATTCTGCCATACAGGTCTTTGTTGTATGTAATATACATATTATTATGATTGCCAGATATATTATTCTTCTTGTTGTTTTTACCATTGTTCCTCCTTGCTGTCGGATTTCGTTCTTTCTATATAAGTACCATATGTCAAGGAATAATATACCAATTTTATGTTAAAATAATGTCAAATTTCTTTTATAATAATTTAGGCAATTGCGAAACTCAAATATTGTCTCTATATGCCATGCAATTAATACAATTTCAGAGCTGAATCTTGCCTATAGGGCATCTGAAGCTATGAAATTCGTATCAATTGCATGGTATATTCAAAAAACTATATAGTTTCGCAATTGCCTAATCTATTATATTTAAAAGGGAGGACTGCCAGTTAATCCTAGAGTAACAAGCAATCCTCCTAATATATTACAGCAAAATATTCGATTAAATTACTAACATACTATTCTAATCAGCTTCGATCCAGCTTATTAAGAGCAGCGCTCCCGATATTCATCCTGTAATGTTTTATTATGTCTTTACGTGTTATAATTCCTACAAATTTATCCCGGTCATCCACAACAGGAACAAAATTCTGCTCCA
The DNA here is from genome assembly GCF_030913705.1 of Anaerocolumna sp. MB42-C2. Taxonomy (GTDB): domain Bacteria; phylum Bacillota; class Clostridia; order Lachnospirales; family Lachnospiraceae; genus Anaerocolumna. Next base: position 5,393,361 of record NZ_CP133190.1, on the reverse strand, counting down.
TGACCCGAAGCAGCAATTCATCCATCGTCGCATCTATTTTTACCGCAGGATTCCAGCCGTTACGCAGTATATCCGTGATCAGGTAATCCTCCTGTGATTTCATGGCATACATACCGCTGTCTATCATATGCCATAAAAAATCACCCTCACTAACAGTGCCGATATAGGTACCATCCTGTGAGACTACAGGCATGGCAGTATACCCGTGGTACCTCATTTTCTCTATTCCCTGCCGTAAGGTACAACGGTCATCCAAATATGCAACATAAGCTTTCACGGTTAACAAAAAAACAATGCTTTTTCTTTCTGTCTTATTAATCATATTATCGTTATCCTTAACGGAATACTTGTTTTCATTAAATACATCTCTGTCAATATTATGCATCTTATATGTCCCCTCAGTCATTTATAAAAACGGTTAAATCAACAAAATTTTGTTATTTACTTTTTTATAAATTATTTTATACGTGATTTCAGTAGTATTCTATAATATTACCCCATTTTACATAAATCTTCAATAACATTGGCAGGATCAGAAAAGATTATTTTTACGGAAATAATTGAGTACCTAAAAAAAAAATGTTATAATAACCTAGAATCTGCCTAAGAAAGAAAAGGAAAGGATCAGAAAAGAAAATATGAACTTTATAAAAGAATTTTTAAAAGGTATCTTAATTGGTGTTGCCAACATTATTCCAGGCGTCAGCGGCGGTACCATGGCTGTATCCATGGGTGTATATGACAAGATTATCATGGCAATTACCGGATTTCGCAAAAATTTTAAGAAAAGCATTTTAACACTGCTCCCCTATGTGATAGGAGCAGCTTCAGGAATCGGCATTTTATCCTTTGTTGTAAAGTATGCTTTAAGTACTTATCCCATGCAAACCAGCGGACTATTTATCGGACTGATCATTGGAGGCATACCGATTTTAGTAAGCAAAGTAAAGGGAGCAAGATTAACTGCGGCAAATATCCTAGTATTTATAATATTCTTCTGTATCGTCACAGGAATGGCATTTCTCAACGGAAACGCCGGATCTTCTTCGGATATCAGAGTGGAATTAATCACAGTAATTCAATTATTTTTTGTAGGAATCATTGCATCGGCTACCATGATTATTCCCGGTGTAAGCGGTTCCCTGGTAATGATGATATTAGGGTTTTATGGAATTATCATCAGTAATATCAGCAATTTTATTTCATCCTTGTTTCATTCTGATATTCCTGCTCTTATCCATGGATTCGGAGTATTATTTCCTTTTGGTCTTGGTGTTTTGGCAGGTATAGGCTTAGTTGCTAAGTTAATCGAAATATTATTTACCAAGGTTCCGGTATTAACATATTTTGCTATCTTTGGATTAATCTTTGGTTCACCAATAGCAATTATATATAAAATCGGTATCTCTTCCGTTACGCTTTTGGGTATTCTGGTAACTATACTTACTTTTTGTATTGGTTTTTCCATATCTTTCTTCCTGGGGAAAGAAGAGCCCAACGATAAATAGCTTTTCTTATTTATTTGTGTAAATTATTTTGTAATGTCAATAGAACATAAAAGGGAGCAATGTTGGTCACTCTTAACAAACAAACAATGCTCCTAATCTATTACAACAAAATATTTGATTAAATAATGAATATAATATTTCGTTATACTCCTATTAATAAGCTGTGAAAAACCATATCACGGATCTGCCAGAATTTGATTGATTCAGCTATATAGGTGAGGCACTGGTATAAGCAGTACTGAAATTACTGTTACAATAATTATATTGTTGTTTTCTCTTTCGTCCTGTTATGAAAGAAAGACTTTATAAAATCCTTTATTCCCAATGGGTTCTGTATTCTGATAATAGCATAAGCCGTTGCAGGTGTAAAAATGGGAGGATAATAAACATAATAATTCGGTTCCCAATATGTAGGATTATATTTAAGTTTCGCCTGATACAGTGCTTTAAAGCCATAAACACGATTCATTTTCTCATATACGGTATTTAATAATTTCGCCGTAACCTCCGTTTCTTCTTCAAGCCTTGCAAGAGGTGCCTCCGCCAGGCTTCCCCACTCGATTCTTTCTTCCTTAAACACCATCATTGCCTCATAAAATATTTTCTCCATAACTCCTCTGGTTGTATTTATACGATGCCTTGTTACATCTGCCATATATCCTTTCATTCCGCCAAATGGCACAAAAACCATAAATCCCTCCACTTTGTTTTCCTGATTTACCGCATAAAAATATCTGCGTTCCATAGGATTTTCAAATCCTATGCTGCCCATAGTAAATACCAGCTCTCCGCTTTTTTTCAATGTAAACCATTCCTGTGATACTTCCAGGATCTTCTTTTCCAGCGCTAAATCTCTTTCTTTATGAGGATCATATTCCTTTATTATTATCCCCGCTTTTGTTGCATGATTAATATTCAGCCTTATTTTGGAGGCCTTACCACCGGCAATGGAATACTCCGGAAGATAAAACCTTGGTTCTTCCCCGCCTTTGACAATACCAAATCCAAGCTTTTTATATTCTTTCAGAAACATACTTGTAGTATTTAAAAATAACAGATTATACGCATTTTCTTCGCAGTAATTTTTAATTTCAGTTAAAAATGTCAGGAAATCCTCTGCAGCACAAATCGGTTCTCCCAAAACAACCAGGGTATCCTGAATAATACCATACGCTATTACACCCTCAACCGATTTACTGAAAAAATGGCATTTATCTCCCTCAAGTGCCAGATAGGAGCTGCAATTCTGCCCGTATTTTTTAACAAGATCACGTGCTTTTTCCACTTCTTCCCGAATCTGGGTTCTTCTATTGATATACGGGGTTAATATTAAAATCAGACCAAACACGATACAAATCCAGCTAATCCAGAAAACAAAGCTGTGATAAATGGAATTTCCTGAATAGATAACAGGCGATAAGTTATTAAAATCAAAGATGATATCAACGGTTTCCGTAATACATAAAGGGAAGGAAACCGTACCTTTTACTTTAAACAAAGCGATTACCGCGTTAATAAATACAAAAGAAACATAAACACAAAATATACCGATTCCTTTTTTCAATGAATATCTGTCCATTTTTCTGCAGTAATAATTTTTTGATAATAATAAAAGAAAGTAACATAATACTTCTAACAGGAATAACAGATTCCACATCTTTTCATGATGGATAATCAGAAATTGGAATATCCTCAGTGATAATGCTATCATAACAATAGACCATGCAGCACTTACTCTTTTATATAATTTCCATGATACAATCAGGATAATAAAGCTTAAAAGTCTCCGAATCGTACGATGTATCTCGAAATAGTGGATGAGACTGCTATCTCTGGTATATCGAATTATAAAAAACGGAGAAATTATATTAGCGATTGATATGACTAATAACAGAATAACAGTAATTTTGTTAATTTTACTAATCAATTTTAACACACTATTCTTCATTTTGCGCCTCACAAGTAGATAACTTTTCCTTTCATGGATTTATGATATTTAATAATTACTTTTAATAAAGATATTTAGTGTTACTGTTCATTCCCCCTGCAAAAAGCAGCAGTTTTTCGGACAATAACACGCTTCGCGTTTATTGCCTGTGAATCAATGTCATTTAGTTACTGATTTAGGAATAAATTGATATATACAGTATACTACAAAAACAGTAATGTTTAAGTAGAAGTTTTTATTCTCGGTAAAAATGATTTAAGTTAATATATTTGAATACAACTTAATTCATACTAATAATAAGTGAGCAGATAACAAAAGCTGCAAATTGATTCTTATTAATCAATTTGCAGCTTTCTAATTTTACCGCCTCACAATATTTATTTTCTACTGAGTATCCTGTATGAAAGTAATTTCAACCACTGATTATTTTATTACGGTAATTGATACTTTTCTTTAAACTGAATATATTGTTTCTTAAAATCTTCATTATCACTATGTCTTAATTTATCAATATATCCATGTGTTTCTAATCCGTCTTCTTTTGAGTGAAGCAGCCAGATTGCAATATTAGAACAGTGATCCGCAATTCTTTCATAATTATTAATAATATCGGACAGAACAAAGCCCAATTCTATTGTACAACTGCCATTTCTAAGACGTTTAATATGTCTGCTTTTGAGTTTTTCATTTAATTTATCAATAACTTCCTCAAGTGGTTCTACCGTGGTAGCAAGTGTAATATCCTCTGTTTCAAAAACATGAATGGAGGTAGATACAATTTCTTTAATCGCCTGGGTATAAATTGTAATTTCCTGTAATGCATCATGGGAAAATCTTAGTTCTTTCTCAAACATTTCCTTAGCAGCTTCCATAATATTAATGGCATGATCGGAGATACGTTCCAGGTCTCCGATGCAATGAAGTAAAATAGAAATTGTTCTGGAATCCTTTTCTGACAGATTCTTACTGCTTAATTTAACGAGATAAGATCCCAGTTCATCCTCGTATTTGTCAACCTTGTCCTCCATTTCCCGAATTTCTTTTTCTACATCCTTATTATATTCTACAATTAATCCCATCGCTTTAAACAGTGAATCTTTTGCAAGTTCTGCCATATTCATTGTGACATTTCTGCATTGCTCTGTTGCGTAGGATGTCTTGTCCAGAAATCGGATATCCAAAAGTTGAAAATCGCTTTTCTGCTTATCATCGATTTCCTGCTTTTCGTCCCGGATAGAAATACATGCTAACTTAACCAACCATTTTGAAAAAGGTAATAATACTACGGTGGCCACTATATTAAAAAAGCTGTGAATCACTGCGATACCTGCCGGATTAGCCGTCTCGCCTAAAAAGGAAAATTTTAAAAATAAATTTAAAGTATAGAACACTATCATAAATAACATTGTTCCGATTAAATTAAAATACAGATGGATCAATGCAGCCCGTTTGGCATTTTTATTTGCACCGATAGCCGAAAGTATGGCCGTAATACAGGTTCCGATATTCTGACCCATAATTATCGGCAAAGCAATTCCAAAACTTACGGATCCTGTCATACATAAAGCCTGCAGGATACCAACGGATGCGGATGAACTTTGAATAATAGCAGTAAGTGCTGCACCTGCCAGCATACCTAATAACGGCTGTGAAAACATAGTTAAAGTATTCGTAAATGCCGGTACATCTGCCAATGGTTTTACTGCATCACTCATAGTTTCCATACCAAACATTAATATGGCAAAACCAATTAATATGGAACCTATATCTTTTTTCTTTTCATTTTTAATAAATAAAAGTAATACTACACCAATCAATGCTAAGATTGGTGAGAATGTTGTTGGTTTCAGTAATTTAATATAGAAATTATTACTTTCAATTCCCGATAAACTTAATATCCATGACGTGACCGTGGTACCGATATTAGCCCCCATAATTATTCCCACTGCCTGTGATAACCTCATGATACCTGAATTAACAAATCCTACAACCATAACGGTAGTTGCAGATGACGATTGAATAACCGCAGTTACGGCCGTTCCTAAAAGCACTGCTTTTAATGGATTGGAAGTCAATTTCTCTAATAACTTCTCAAGTTTCCCCCCGGATAACTTTTCTAATCCATTCCCCATAGTATTCATTCCGTACAGGAATAACGCTAAACCGCCTATCATTGTTATTACATTAAAAAAATCCATACTGCGACTCCTTTTTAATAGCATAATAGTAATAAATTTTTACATACAGGTATATTGTATCATACATCTCATTGTAAAGGAATTGTAAAATGATACTTTCTTTAGATTTTATTGGTTTTTTAGTCGTTTTTATAAAAAAAAACCATTTTGAATGGTATTTTACCCTTTTCAAAACGGCTTTTGTAAGTCTTTATAATATTTTTCTATAAATATTCCATAATTTTATCCGTATATTCGTGCAGCAAATCAGCTGAATATCTAAATCTCTGTAACTCTTCCTCTGTCATATGGATCTCAAGAACATCGGCTACACCGGTTCTGTTTAATATGCACGGAACCCCGGCATAGATATCCTGCTGTCCATATTCCCCTTCTAATAAAGTAGAAACCGGAATAATCTTATTTTCATCATAAAGGACTGCTTTGATAATTCCTACGCACGCCGATGCAATACCATAATAGGTAGTTCCTTTTCGGTTATAGATTTCCCAGCCTTCTCTGGCGGTTTTTAATACGATATCATCCAGGTCAACATCACCTACTATCTCTTTATTATCCTGAATAATGTCATAAAAAGGTTTGCCGGCTATTGTTACCGTAGACCACGGTACCATTTGGGAATCCCCATGCTCACCCATGGAATAAGCATATACACTTCTTGGATCTACATTTACCATTTCCGCAATAAAATTCTGCAGTCTTGAAGTATCAAGGGAGGTTCCGGTACCAATCACCTGACTTTTCGGAAGTCCGGATAATTTGTAGACAAAATACGCAACCATATCCACCGGATTGGATACTACGACAAAAATACCGTCAAAACCGCTTGCCATAACCGGCTCAACAATAGATTTTGCTATTTTTGCACTGGCACCCAGCGTATCTAATCTGGTCTGACCAGCTTTAGGCGGTGCACCAGCTGTTATTACAATGATATCTACATCAGAGCAGTCTGAATAAGTTCCGGCTTTCACTTTCACATTACGATCCAGGTATTTGATTGTATCCCTTAGATCCATAACCTCGCCTAAGGCTCTTTCTTCATTGATATCAATCATAAGAATCTCATCGCAAACTCCCTGGGTAACCAAACTAAATGCGGTAGAAGACCCTACCAGTCCACATCCGACTACAGCAACTTTAGACTTTTTTATTAGCATACTTGATTGATAATCCTTTCTTATCTTTTATTATTGATATTACATATTATCTGTCAAAATACTGCTATTATAGACCGCTTACTTATTTTTGTCAAATGGCTCTATTTAGATTTAGTTTGTTTATATCATTATATTTTTATTCCCAGCCGTTTAGCTATATTTTTAATGTGCTTTGTAGCTTCCATATAATCTGCTTCTTCAGTCATATGCTCTAGCATCATACATACCCTGTCATCAAGTTTCGATATACATTTAAGATAAGTTTCATAATCAAGCTCACCAAGACCCGGACGGCATTCGTCAAGATGGACTGTGAGTTTACCACTTAATTTTATATCTTTTGCATGGCAGCTTAAAATATTGCTGCCTAACTTTTCGAACCATTCTTCTATCACTTCCCCGTTACGGTAATATTGCTGCGGACTGCATATGATATTTACCGGATCCAAATGAGCAGCAAAACCCTTACGATTTATACCTTTTATAAGTCTCAGATAAGAATCCGCCATGTCAGGATACATCCAAGGCATCGGTTCAAGAGAGTAACAGGTACGTTTAGGATTTACTGCATCTACAATCTTCTGCGTTGTGAGGACGATTTCATCAAAAGCTTTTTCAGTCAGATTATCCCTATGGGGTCCATCCCACTGTTCACTATAAGAGCCGGCTATATTCACACAGCAATTCGCCCCGACATAATCTGCAAGTTCAAGCTGTCTTACTGCCCGGTTGTAATTTTCCTCTTTCTTCACAGGATCTTTTACCATCAAATTGTTCCAGACTCCGATCTCACATATGACAAGGTCTAGTTCTTTCGCTGCTTTTGCATAGCCATCGATAACTGAAACCTCTGCAGTATAATCAACCGGAAAATATACGGCTGAATAACCAGCATCTACAGCCGCCAAAGCCCATTCCTCAGGTGATGTCCATTTCTTAAATATAAATCCACCGAAACGCATTAAACTATTCCTCCAATCAATACCTGTAGGACAAGTCCCGCAGGTATATAAAAACTATAGGAAATTACCTGACAGGCTTGATATTTAAGTTAACACCAAGATCATCTTCCGAATCAACTATTGTCCAGCTGCTTCCAGGATAATATCCGACCGTTCGCATTTTATAACCATCCTCTTCTAGCCCGGAAATTAAATCATCACGCCTGTCACCAACTTCAAATCCAATATGATGTACACCATTACCATGTTTATCCAAAAACTCCTGAAATGAACTTGCTCCGCCGGCTGGCTGATGAAGTTCGATTGCAAAACTTCCCATATTGATATTACAGACCAGAAGGTCAGAAGCAACCGGCTCATCTCTGTAAAGATAAGGGTATTCCTCATTACCGTCAAGATGATTTTTACGGATCTCCGGCACCTTGATACCAAGCAGGTCTGCCCATTTTTCTGCTGCTTTCTGTATATCTTTTACTACAATATTAATCTGAATAAAGCCTTCTTTATTTAATTGTGTATTCATAAAAAACTCCTTTATTTATGTACTATTATCCCTTCACACTGCCCATTACCAGACCTGTAGTAAAATACTTCTGAAGAAACGGATATATACACAGAATCGGTATCATAGCAAGGAAAAGCTGAGCGGCACTCGTTGTTCGTGCATTAACCAATTTGACATAGTTTGCAATTTCTGAACTTGTATTCGATGCATTTCGAAAGAACGAATCCGTATTGATGATAACCGTCTGCAGATAGCTCTGAAGCGGATATTTGTCAACTGTATTCATGTAAATCATTCCATCAAACCAACTGTTCCAGTGATTGACGAAAGCAAATAATGTTACTGTTGCAAGCGTTGGCGTACAAACAGGGAGGATTACCTTAAGCAATACCTGAACATGTCCTGCGCCGTCTATGTATGCGGCTTCCTCCAATTCTTTAGGAAGGCTTCGCATATAGTTCATAACGACTAGCATATTAAATACATTCACAGCTCCCGGAAGTATAAGAGCTAAAATTGAATTAAGCAGACCTGTGTTTTTAACCACCAGGTATGTTGGTATAAGACCGCCGTTGAAAAGGATCGTCACAACAAAGAACCAAGAAAAAAAGCTTCTGAATCTAAATTCTCTTGTTGATTTTGACAGCGGATACGCCGTAAGAACTACCAATACCGTATTAATAATTACACCTGGCACTGTTCTTTCTATACTTATTAAAAGTGATCTGATAAACTGATTGCTTTTAAGAATAAATTTATATGAATTCAGACTGAATCCAACCGGCCAAAATGTGACCTTATTTGCAATAACTGCTTCCTTTGCCGAAAATGAAATAGCCAGGAGATTCAAAAACGGAAGTATACAAATCAAGGCCAATAAGGTTAGGACGATATAATTTATAACAAGGAACACTTTCCTTGACACTGATGTTTTCATTTTAGTCATGATTTGACCACCTTTCCTTTTATGATAAACACATGTGAATTAAAAAATCCTGTAACCTGCAAACTTATATGCAAGGCCATATGAAGCAGTAACAAATACAAGTGAAACACCTGATTTAAATAAGTTTGCCGCAGTTGAAAGCGCATACTGGGCATTTTCAATACCAAGTCTGAAAACAAAGGTATCAAGTATATCGCCTGTTTCATATACAGATGCATTGTACATGTTATATATCTGGTCAAATCCACCGTTTAAAATATTACCCATACTAAGCACTGACATAAGAATTATCGTGCTCAAAATTCCGGGCAGCGTAACATAAATTGTCTGCTTTATTCTGCCTGCGCCGTCTATCTGTGAAGCCTCATAAAGATTCTGGTCGATACCGGTAAGGGCCGCAAGATAAATAATTGAACCAAAACCGAATACTTTCCAGATATCGGTTATAATCATTGTAATTGGAAACCATGTTGTGCTTCCCAGGAAAAAAATAGGTTCCACTCCAAGAAAACCTAAGAAATGGTTTACGATACCGGTGCTTGGAGAGAGTATATCTGTAAAAATACTTGCGAGGATAACCCAGGAGAGAAAATTAGGGAGATAAACCATCGTCTGAAATGCTTTTTTCAATTTTCCTTTGGAAACCTCATTGAGCATCAATGCGAATATGACAGGTACCAAAATACCTCCTATCATTTTGCCTAATGCTATTACTACCGTATTTCTGATAATTGGCCATATATTCGGCATCGAAAACAGATTTCTGAAATTTACTAAGCCTATCCATTCTGATCCGAAAAGTCCTTTTGCAATATTGAATTTCTGGAATGCAATAACGGTACCAACCATAGAACCGTAACTGTATATCAGCACCAGAATAACACTCGGTATCAGCATAATTATAAGAGGCAACTCCCTCTTTAATTTACCTGCAGACCTCATCTTATTCTCTATCTTCCCAGTATTATCTATTTTTCCATTATTTTTCATATATTTTACCAGCCATTTTTCATTCTTTGATCTTTCTGGAATCCTGAAGCGGGATATTTTCCCACTTCAGGATACTACTCTCATAATTCATTATTTGTTTAAATATGCCTATCAGTTGTTCGGATAAATCTTTTCCATTTCATCAAGAGTTTCCTGCCCTCCTGCTTCAAGCCATTCTTTAACAAATGTATCGAAGTAATCAAGATCTTTATCGCCCGTAATAATTGCAGTGTATGCGGTACGTACAAGGTCGTTAAGAACGGATGCATTCTGAATCCAGATATCAGGTTCTTCTCCGGCCATGATATTAATTACGTCCTGACCGTTTTTCTGATAGTCAAGGTCAATCTTCATGGAACCTGCCGCGTTCATCTGTCCCCAAGTACCATATGCATTTGCATCCTTACTAAGTGAGCCATCTTCAAATCCGGTCACATATTTATAATATTGTAGTGCAGTACCTTTAAGGTTAGCGTCTGTTTTTGCATCAAGGGCTTTTAGAAGCTGAGGAGCAAAGTTTTCTGTTGGTATACCGATGTAAATCGGACTTAATCTGTACTGTTCATCAGCCCAATAAGTATTAAAGTCGTCTTCTGAACCACTGATTGCAGTCTTTTCGTAAAGATTTAGAATCTTCATGATAGCTTCAGGATTTTTACATTTTGAGCTGATAACAAAATATTCACCAACCTGGTTACTCTGAATACCCTGTTTCACTTCATGTCCGTCTACCGTCGGAAGCGGGTATGGACGTGTGATAACACCGGAATCTTCATAAATAATGTTAAACGGATGCCAGGTACCCCAGTTCATATGATAAGTCATACCGATCGTACCCTGCGCCCAGTCAGTTTCAAGTTTAGATGTGTCCTTAGCCATAAATTCCGGATCGATGATTTTATCTTTATACAAACCTCTTACGACTGCAAGAGCATCTTTACATTCCGGCTGGATATAGGAAAATGTTATCTTACCGTCATCACCTCGATAAAAGATACCGTTGTCACCGTAGCAAGGCACACCATAAGCTTCTAAAAGGCCCATAATTGTACCATAATTGCTTTGAACGACATCTTCTGCCAGGCAGAGCCCGTATGTATTACCATTAACTCCATCACCGTCGGGGTCTCCGGTAGCAAATGTTTTAGCAAGATCAACCATCTCATCTACCGTCTTCGGAGCTGATTTCCCTGTATTTTTTAACCAGTCGTCACGGATCCAAAGGTTTGTTGCCTGATGGAAGTTATTACTCATATATGGGAAAGCATACAGTTTACCGTCATAGGTAACACCTTTAAAAGCATCCCCATAGTCAGTTTGATATTGCTTTACGGCGTCGGATGCATATTTATCAAATACATCCGTGATATCCATAACATACCCTGCCTGGATTGCCTGCTTTAACCAGTTTCTGTCATCAAACTTCAAGACATCCGGTAAATCTCCGGAAGCAAGAAGAACGTTCATCTTGTTTTTGTATGCATCTGTAGTAATGTCGGCAGAGAATGCAACATCCACATCGATATTGAATGTATCTTTGATAAGTCTCGTCCATTCGTTATCATCATAGCTGTCTTTGTCACGGAACTCCTGCACGGCCGATGCCTGTATGGCCGATGTGATTGTTACGGGTTCATCGTATGCCCCCCATTGCGGGTCAGCTTCCGCTTTGCTGTCAGTCGATGCTGCTACTGTTGTCGATGTTTCAGAAGAAGTATTGCTTGTGTCGCCCGAGCTGCTTTTACAGGCTGACAGACTTACAGTCATTACAACTACCAAAAACACAGCAATGATCTTTTTACTTGCTTTTTTCATAGTCTTGTCCTCCATACCTTTTCCTCCATATAAATTGATTTATAACGGGTATCCCGTTGAATTAACGGCTTATCCGGCCGCTATTTCCAATTGCATGAGTCAGTTCTCTCGTATCCTGTAACTTACAAATGCAAATTTCTTACTGTCAGGCGACCATGAATTGACATTAATGGTTCCCTGCCCTCCAAAAAGTTTCACCGCTGTCTTTACTTCTCCCCCCTCGGCAGACATCAGACGAAGCTCGACATTTTTGTGTGGTAAATGTTCATTTGGCCCTAGATCACCTTTTCTATATGCTATCATAACAACAGTCTTTCCATTCGGAGATACATGAGGAAACCAGGTATTCCATTCCTCATCGAAAGTCATCTGTCTCTGTTCGGAGCCATCGCTCTTCATACGCCAGACCTGCATAAGTCCTGTACGTACCGAGTTAAACCAAATATACTTCCCAGTCGGATCGTACTCTGGTCCGTCATTCAGCCCTGTTACATCTGTAAGATATTTTTCTTCCCCTCCTAAAGCGGGAATCGTATAGATATCTAATTCGCCATTTCTTTCCGCACAGTACGCCAGTGTCGTTCCGTCAGGTGACCAGCCGTGCAGGTAACTCGGAGCTAAAGGAGTTATAAGTCTTGGTACTCCTCCGGCAAGCGGTAGAATGTAAATTCTTGATTTGCCGTCTTCTCTCGTGCCATGACTGACAGCAATACTGTTCCCGTCTGGTGAAAGTACATGGTCATTATTACAATTTGTAGCAAAGTCGCTGAAAACTTCTTTAATTTCTTTCGTTGCAAGATTAAACGTATATATCTTCCCATTGCTGTTGTATATAAGATATTTACTGTCCTTCGACCAGTTTGGCGCCTCTATAAGGTAATCAAATTCATATATAATCTCTCTGGTTCCTTTCACAACATCGTAAATTTCAAGTATGGATTCGTCATTTTCACGATTCCATGGATTAGCTTTATTAATATGATTCATTTTAACCACTCCTTTATGTACGCTCTCTGACCAAACAATAACATAATAAACACGTGTTTTCAAGTATATTTTATAAATTTATCATTATTAACACTTTTATTGATATATTTTTATGCATTATTACCATATTATAATATTTATTCGTAAATCTTTAACTTATTTAGGTAAATAAAACTTTACTATTTATATCTATTAAACGTATTAACACGTGTTTACTTTGCGCACTAATAAATTTAAACATTAATTTGAATATTCTTTGAATACTTCCATTTTATGACGATTTATCATTGAATTAGTAGTAATCATAATTATCATGCACTAACTCATGCATTTACATTATTAACGCGTGTTTTATAATATTAAAGCTATATTATGTAATATGTACAATTTCAATTAAGTTTTAATGTACACTATTAACAATATTAGTATTTTTTATAATAAATACTTTTTTTATTGTTGACTTTCATTCTTATAGATGTTAGTATTTTTCTTGTTTAACACGTGTTCCTGAAAAGAATCGTATATAACTTGCTTATTTAATAAAATTTGCATTTTGGACTGCTTTTTCATTAATTTCATTGATTTTTAAATATTTATATTTACAATTTGTCCTCACTTGTAATAGAATCAGTTTAGTCCCGTGCAAGTAGTTTACTTTGCCAATATTACATTTGAAAGGATGTAAAGATGAAAAAAATTACTAGTAATGATATCGCAAAGATGGCCGGTGTTTCACGCAGTACAGTCAGCCGTGTTATTAATGGCTACTCAAATATTCCTCCAGAGACCAGAGATAAAGTAATGAAAATTATACAGGAAAATCATTATTATCCCCAGCTTTCCGGTCAGCTTCTTACAGGAAAACAGATGAATACCATCGGTTTCTTCTGGGCATCAGGCGGAAATATAGCAAATAGTCCGCTAACAAGCAGTTTCTTAGTCAATACGATAGAAGCAGCCGCAGCACGCAGGTATCTGGTATTGACCTGCATTCTGGATGATCTGGTCAGCGAAGAAAATATTAATAATATCAAGAAGATTTTTATGGAGGGCCGTATAGATGCCGGTGTAATTGTCGGCGCCGATAACAATGAGCCGATTCTTGATGAGCTTCTTGGTCTTGGAAAAATCGTAGGTCTTTTTGATTATTACCATGAAAATGAAGATATTCCCAACCGCATAACAGTTAATTTCGACCGTAACTCCGGTGAACAGGCTATTGATTACCTTTATACTCTTGGGCACAGAAAAATAGGGATCATTGATGGAAACATGAACCGATTCAGTTCCACACAGCGTCACGAAAGTTATTTACGTGGTATGCAAAAACACAATCTACCGATAAGAAACAAGTGGCTCTATTACGGCGGTATTACGGAAGAAAGCGGATATCAAGCTGCTAAATTACTCTTGGAAAACTGCAGCGGCGATTATCCTACTGCAATATGTGCAAGCAATGATTCAGTTGCCTTCGGTGTTTATAAGGCTTGCAGCGAATATGGTTTGAAAATTCCAGATGATATTTCTGTTATAGGCAATGACGGTGACATAACCGGTGAACACAGCAGTCCTCCGCTTACCACAATATCTTTTAATTTCAAAGATATGTTCTACTCTCTTGTTTCACGAGTTATAGATGTCATAGAAGATAAGGAAGATGTAGAGAGGGATGTATTTATCCCGGGAATATTTAAGGAACGTAAATCATGTAAGCATATCAGCTGATAAGTAAGCTTACTATTACTCACTTTATTTTCGCGTAAATTAAAACAGGTTTATATTCTTGTTTTAAAATATATATATGAAAAGAGGTTTTTCTATGCCAGGATTTCTTGATAACAATCAAATTGCACAAGTTGGCTTTATCGTACGTGATATTGAAGAGTCAAAGAGAGTTTTTGCAGATTTTCTCGGAGTACCGGTTCCTCCAACCTACGACGGTGGTACATATGACATAACCGGCACGACCGTAGATGGCAAACCAGCTCCTGATGCTAATTGTTTTATGGCATTCTTTGATGTCGGACCAAGTACGCAGATCGAACTGATTCAACCTAACGGTGCAAAGAGCACATGGCAGGATTTTCTTGATGAACATGGTGAGGGTATCCATCATATAGCTTTCCAAATTAAAGACATGGATATAAAAATCAACAATTTTGAAAAATCCGGTATGAAATGTATACAACGTGGAAAATACGGCAGCGGTAATGGTGAATATGCCTATATGGATGCTAATAAGGATATGAAGTGCCTTATCGAACTGCTTGAAAACTATTGATTGGAGGCCAATATGAATACTGTAATAATTGGTGCTGCAAAAGGCCTTGGATTATGCCTTACGGAGCAGCTGCTGAAAAAAGGTTTTCTCGTTGCTGCCGGTACAATAAGTCAAACAGCAGGCCTCCTTGCTCTAAAAAAAAAGTATGCTGATTCTCTGCTTATTTTTGAGGCCGATGTAACAGATGAGAAGCAGATTGAAGAAGGCGCCGGAAAGTGCAGTCAATTTCTTGGAACGATCGATGCAGTCTGTATTGTTGCAGGTGTACTGCTTAACGGCGACCGAATAAATCTGCTCCATAAATGCGACATAACGGAACTTAAAAAAACCTTTGAAATTAATGCAGTCGGTCCTGTCACTGTGATAAAGTACTTCTATCCTTACCTCAAAGACGGAGCAAACATATTCGTAGTGACCTCCGAAGGGGTCGGAATACAAAATTGCGGTACCTGGGTACCCTGCTATGGCCTTTCCAAAACCGCGGCGACAAAAGCTTGCGGAATACTTAATCAATCCGTGGAAAATGTCAATTTCTATGCAGTCCATCCCGGCAGAATGAATACCGATATGGGCAGAACGACAGCCCAAATCGAACCGGAAGAATCTGCAGAAGGATTCTTACGACTTATAAGCGGCGAAACCCCTGTTTCCCGAGACTGCTGGTATATTGATTACATGGGAAATAAAATGGATTATTGAACTAAACACAAATAAATAGACTGTTGCAAAATTAATAATTTACCTAACTTAACGGAATTATAGACCATATTTTTGACACAAGTTCCTATAAATTCATTAATTTGCAACAGCCTATATTAAATTTCTGCGGTTATTAATCTCTATTTAACCGCATCTGATTGAGAAATTAACCTAACATAGCAATGACTTCATCCACTGTCCGGCTACGTCCCAGCCTTGGAAAAATGTATTTGCAAACATGTTCATGTTCTTCTTTTGCTCGGGCTGTCATGGCATCCACCGCAAAAATCTGATTATACCCAAACTGATAGGCTTCTCTGGCAGTTGTATCCACACCGATCGATGTAGAAATTCCACAGAGTACAATCGTATCAATACCACGGCGTCTCAGCTGCAGATCAAGTTCCGTACCATAAAAAGCACCCATCTGCCTTTTGGTGATAATAAGGGCATTTGTGAAAGATGCAAGTTCTGGGACAATCTGATCCCACCCCGCCTGATATTGATGCTGCGGCAACTCAGAATCTGTAATTGGCTGAAGCATATCTTTGCCGTCATGTGTAGAAACTCTGACCAGTACCACCAAGGCACCCTTATCCGTAAAAGCTGCCGCAAGTTTACAAGCATTTGACACCACCAGTTCTGCTGAATTAGGTGATTGATATGTATTTGTCATAAGTCCGTTTTGCAGATCAATAAGAACAAGTGCGGTTTTCTTCGAATCCAGATAATCTTTGTTTTGTATGTTTTCCATAATTACTCTCCTTTTCTAACGTATATCAATTCTTCTATAACAATTTACCCAATCATTTATTATTCACTCTCGCCGTATAATCACTGTTTTTCAGCCTTTTATATACATTATAATAAACCCATACCGCATTGAGCAGCAATAAAGTACTGGTGACATAAAACACAGAGCGGATACCAAATGCCGCAGCAATCTGCCCGCCCATAACGGAGCCTCCAAACACGCCCAAATAACCGGCTGAAATAGTAAAACCAAAGATTCTTCCGGTAATGGAACCGGGTGTTATTTTTTTAATTAATATATTGATTGAAGGGTTTAACCCACCCATGGTTAATCCCAGCAAAAAACGCAGTCCCATAAGCTGCCAGGAGTTTGTTACAAAAGCCTGCGGTATATAAATTACTCCTGCGGCAATCAAAGCAAACAGTATAACTTTATGTGCTCCGATTCTGTCGGAAAGTTTCCCAAGCTGGGGTGCGGCAATAACATTCGCAAGTCCTGAAGCGGAAAAAGTAAGTCCCGCAATCAGGGCAACATGACTTGTTTCTCTGCTTAACTGGGTGACATATACGGTTACTATTGGCTCAATGGAGTATAAACCCAGTGTGATAACAAAAAACGTCACTGAAAGAATAACGGTCAGACCTTTTTCCGGGACACTGGCCCAAATCTCCCGGGTCTTTCGATTCTTATTATTTTCACGTATAAAGTTTTCCTTAACAAATAAAAGTGTTGCCGTAAAAGCTATTAACATCAGTATTCCGGTTATGAAAAACACTGGCTGCATACCGATTCTGTCTTCTATAAGGCCGCCGATTGTAGGCCCGATTAAAGATCCCGCAACATTTGCCGTTGAGAGCGTACCCAAAGCATATCCTGCGTGTTCTTTATCCGTCTGGGTTGCTATCAGCGTGGTGCAGGCTGTACCATAACCTGTTATGGCACCCTGCAATAACCTTAAAAAAATCAAAACAGACACATTTGGTGCAAAACCCATACAAAATATAATGATACCCATCCCGAGACTTGCCCGTAATAACATAGGCTTTCTTCCGAATCTATCTGCTGCATGCCCCCAAATAGGTGAAAAAATAGCTGAGATGATATAGGTAATGCCAAAGGCAAGACCGGATAATTGGTTAATTAATCCCGTATCATTCACTCCCAGATGTTTTATATAAAGCGGTAACACCGGTGCAATCTGACTCATACCTATACCAGTGACAAACATTCCGAACCAGCAGACTAATAAATTTCTTTTCCAAAACTGCATAAAAAAAGCCCTCCTACTGCCAGACTATAATTATAAAGTAATACATGTATTATTTATAACTATAGTCTATCAATTAGAGTGGCTTTTTTCCATGTAATATCCTAAGATTCATGAATTATTCTGCTACTAAATTCAGAGGGCGTTATACCCTCCAGCTTTTTAAACATTCTGCTGAAATAAAATTCATCAGCAAACCCAAGTAACTGGGACACTTCCTTGACTTTCTTATTCCCCTCAATCAGTAATTCTTTGGATTTGTCTATTTTCAGCCTATTAAAATACTCTATTATAGAGTAGCCTGTTATTTCCTTAAAAGCTCTGGACATATACGCAGGTGTCATTTGCACCAGTTTTGACAGTTCAGGTATGGTAATTTTGCAGTTAATATTTTGATTCATATATTGAATCATTTTTTCCACTTTTAAAATCATTGCATAATTTTGAGGTTTTTTATTTAAATTTTGTATAATTAGAATTAAAAGCTGCTGTAACATTGTCCTGGCTGTAAATTCATACCCGGGGAGCTTTTCATTCCAGCAGTTTACCAGTTTCTGAAAATGTTCCTCAATGAGATAAGTTTCTTTTAATTCCTGAGCGGAAGGCCAGGCGGGGAGAGGTATTTGATCCTTTATATCCCATTTTCCGTTATTAAATCTGACTTTAGCATAACTAAAATGCACAGTCAGAAAACCGGCAGGTACTGCAGTATCCATCTCAATAGAGTACGGTACATCATGGTTAATATATAAGAGCATCCCTTTTCTTACGGAATATTTTCTGTTCTTAATTTTAAAACTGCCCGTACCATTACAGACATAGATAAGTTCTTCATGGGGAAGTGATCTTGCTATTTTCGGATTAAATTCTCCGGGTTTTTTGAGTTTACTGCCATTGCAATAATGAATGTGGAAAAAGATATCATGTAAATTATTCATGTCGCCTCCAAAACTGCTCCTTACCAAACTCTATTTTAGATTAAACCAATAAGCCGGACGTACTGTAAACTCGTTTTCGGCTGTCGCAGCATAACCATAATCCATGATGTTACCGCTTACAGAAATAAACGCTGCACTGCCTTGATTATATCCCGGCGAACGAAGCCAGCCGTTATTTTTGAAAACCGGAAATAAAGATTTATATTTATCCGCTTCCTCTATACTTAATAGGAAAACATAATCTTTGGTATCATTTCCGCCATCCGTACCGTACACTTCGTTATCGTTGTTTATCACATCAGAAACAACCATATTCTTCTGTTCCAACTCCGAGAAAGTTTCGTTTAGAAAGTCAGAATTAAGCCACTTGCGGATACTTGAGCTTTCCCAGGTAACATCTACGGCATTATCATTATAAGCCATCTCCCGCAGAGCTGTTTTCTTAAGTAATAAGACCTGGTCATTCCGGATATCTAAAACTTCCCACTTACAATTACCGATAGTAACAAATTTGCCAACCCCGCTGTTTTTTACTAACAGTTTTTCCATATTAACTTTCCGTTCTTCACTGTCTTTATAATCTCCTGCTGCCGCATATGCATATCTTGCATTTTCATAATTCCCATCCGACTCTGCTATTAGACCATTCTGATATTGGCTCTCTATCAGCCTATTATCGCAGTCTTTATAGGGACCCAGCTTCGTATACAGATTTATTGCCATCTTATAAGAGTGTGTATACATAAATGTGTTTGCTAAATAATATTTAGCATGGGAAGTATTTATCCCGACTAGAAAGGCAAGAATCAATAGTACTGCCGCTCCATAACCCGCCAGCTTTTTCCTGGATTTCCTGGTCTCTGCGCTTTGGGTTAATTGTTCACATTCCAGAATCATATCGTCTGAATCCAGATATCCGCTAATTTCCCTGAATTCATCGGCAGCTATTTTATAATCTAATGTTTGTTTGGCATTTTTCTTTCTGTTATGTGCATTTTCATAAATCGACTTCTTAATTTCTTCTTCCGTCTTTTTTGCTAATCTCCTGCAATCCTCACTATACTCATCCGCATCACAATAACCGGAGAACTCGGTGAATTTATCCGCCACCTGCCGGTACATGTCGATTTTGGAATTACTGCCCGGCATACACCGGATACTTTTCATCAGACTAACTAATTTCTGATAATTCTGATCTTTTAAAACTTCTGCATCTTCCTTACTATTCTCTTTGGATAAAGCTATATTCTTCCTATCTTCTTTTTGCTCTTTTGTAACTTTCCCAACTGACTCATTATTCTTTTTTGTCATAGCAACTTATTCTAACCTGCCTTCTTCCTATTTGATAAAGCTTATTCTACCCTTTGCAGACCCTGAAATTTATTTCCGTCTTTTTAAACATGATAATACAGCTTGACCAATTATAAATCAAAGGTAAATAGAAATCCAGTATTATTTTCTACATAGTTTCGTTATTCGGGTTATATAATTTCATCAAAAATTCCAAAGTACTCTCTTGTAACACAATAACCAGAAATAAGGACTATCGCAAATTATTATTCTGCAATAGCCCCTATCAGTCTTTAATCATTCCTGTCATTCTATTTCTCAAATGCAATATTTATATCTATGGGAATTTCATCCGCTAAAAGCCTGACGCAAAGCACCTGGCTTGAGCTCATCTTAACTTCTATGTTTTCACCGTATAAGAGCGTTGGTGTCGAAATATCAATCTGCATCCCTATAGTTGAAAAACAGGTTGCCGCATTAGCTGTTAACATATTAGCCAACTCGGACAATGCACTTTTTGACATTTCATCTAATTTGGATATTGACATTCCCATCATCATGGTTGACGCTATTTTTATTGCATTTTCAGAATCTATAGAATAAACGACATTTCCTTTCACTACACCAACGATACCTACTATAACAACAACTCCTGAGCAATTTATTTCCTGAGTTTTTACACTTAACTCACCTTTTCGGATATCATTAAAACCGAGCTGGGGCATAATAGCCGTAAAAGCTTCCATAAAAGGATTTACAAGTTTTACATCCATTTATCCTCACCCCTCTTAAAACCAACATTAAGCAATATTTCACCATATTTTGATTCAGATACCGCAGTTTTTGTATTAAAATCAGGAACTGATATACATACACTTTCTCCATGGAGTATTGATGGAGGGGCAACACGTAACCCTAAGGCTTTATTTTTTTTGTTTAAAATGGAGCAAGCATTACCGGCTATAATATTGGCAAATTCTCCCATCACTGCTATCGTCTCATCACTGCCCGAAGATTCTTTTCTTAATACGGCTGCTGCTAAATTAGCTGCAGTTTCTTTGGATAAGTCCAGAAGTACACTTCCTGAAAATTTTCCGATTATTCCTATAATAATAGTCATACCATTGGAAATATACTCCTGTTCACATACATATTCGTCTTTAAAGGTGAGGAGCGTTTTTGTCATTTTATTGACTCCATCCATTAAAGCTTCTTTAAAAACCGTAAAATTCTCTTCTTCCAGATATTGATATAATTCATCCGATGCCAAAACTCTGTTAACCGCTGTGATAAGCTCCTCAGCGTCTACAGGTTTCTGAATATAAGCGGAAACCTTATTATCTTTTGCTTCTTTTACGATTTCATCATCCATCATTGAACTGATTACAATTACTTTAATATCTTTATCAATTTCATGGATAGCCCGAGTACACTCAAGACCGTCCGTACCGGGTAAAGTGATGTCCATTGTTACTAAAGAAGGTTTTTTCTCCCTTACAACTTCCTTAACTTCCTCCAAGGTGCCGGCCTCTCCAACAACCTCAAATCCGTTTTCCTCCAAAATACCTCTTATAACAGCTATGGAAAATGATGAATCATCTACAATAACAACTTTAATTCCTGCCATAAATCGACTTCCTTTCTTACGTTTGTAGTGGAAATATTACAGTTCCAAGGAAAAATATTATTACATATGTATAATTTTTGTAATTTATCTTTGGTTGTTTTATATATTTTATAACAAACAAAACTACTATTCCATCATTAATTTGACATTATTCGATATTTTTCCCTTTTTACCAAAATACCGGACTATTTTTATGATGATTAACTAAATAGATTATAATTTTTAGTAATTTCGTTCAATTTTCAAAATAATTATTAGTAAAAATTACTATTATACATATAAAAATTGAATTTTTAGAACAAAAGGGGCTGCTGAAGTTTCTTTCGGTTCCTATAACTTGCACTTTACAAGTTATACTCGATGAATCTTGCGGCAGCCCTGATATTACAAAGATTACTTAATATATTATAATTACTGATTTTACCAGTTATTTATCATAGAATAACTGCTTTTTCAAAATACTCCGGCAGATGAAAATTAGGCACTTTACTCATAACCGGAGCATAACTTGCATAATGTTCCATGGCAGGATCCTGACTTATTTTATAAAAATTACAGGAAAATATCTCTCCGCTTTTGAGCGGTCCTCTTTGATACAAATTATTTATTAATTCCATGGGTATTTTAAGGAGAACCTGCCAATTAGTTTCATTAACCGCAGCTTCACAGACTGCTGACTCCGAAATCAAATCTTTAATTTTTTTCCGATTATGATACATGCCAAATTCACTAAGCATCGCTCCATTCGCGTTCATTTCGAAATTAAGATATCCTTTGTCCGGATTTTTTAAATCAAAATTCAGAAAAGCTTCCAATGCACTGTCTTTATATACCGGATCATCCTTTTGATTAAATCTGCATAACGGATTCACTTCCATAGCTGTCATAAAGACTATAATCCCATATCCAGCCAATACTGCCATCTGTCCGAAAGAAACCGGTTTATACTCTTTCTCCCATAGATGGTGATCAATCTGAAATTTTGGACAATGATTGATCTCTTCAATTCTTTGTATCGTTTCTACCTGATATATATGTTATCAACTCTTTTCTATTATGTTCGCACGGTATAAATCTATTATAAATTATGGTTCCGCCAATTTGTACAGTTTATTTAACTGTAATTATCGATAGCCGTTTGGATTATTTTTCTGCCAGCGCCAGGCATCTTCACACATCTCTTTTATACCTCTTTGTGCAATCCAGCCCAGTTCTTTTTCGGCTAAAGAGGCATCTGCATAACAGGCAGCTATATCTCCCGGACGGCGCGGTTTAATTACGTACGGTATATTCATCCCGCATACTTTTGAAAATGCTTTTACCATATCTAATACACTGTACCCCATCCCTGTGCCCAGGTTATATATATATATACCGGATGAATTATTTAATTTTTCTATCGCTTTTACATGGCCGATTGCTAAGTCAACCACATGGATATAGTCCCTGACACCGCTTCCGTCAGGAGTATCATAATCATCTCCAAATACTCCGAGCTCTTTTAATTTTCCTGCTGCAACCTGCGTAATATAAGGAACCAGATTATTCGGAATTCCATTGGGATCTTCCCCGATTAACCCACTTTCATGAGCACCGATCGGATTAAAATAGCGAAGCATAATTATGCTTAAACTATGATCCGCATTATAAATATCACGGAAGATTTCTTCTAACATCAGTTTCGTTCTTCCGTATGGATTGGTCGCTGACAGAGGAAAGTCTTCTTTAATAGGTACCGTAGCGGGGTCACCATAAACCGTAGCTGAGGAACTGAATACGATTTTTTTAACTCCAAACCGGCGCATTACATCACATAAAATCAATGTTCCTGTTATATTATTATGGTAATACTCAAGAGGTTTCATTACCGATTCTCCCACCGCTTTTAACCCTGCAAAATGTATGACGGAATCAATACTTTCCTTTTCAAATAGTTCTATAAGCCTGTATTGATCCAATAGATCGACCTTATAAAACTTAACCTTTTTACCGGTAATTTTCTCAACCCGCTTTAGGGATTCTTCGCTGGAATTACTTAAATTATCTGCAACAACTACTTCATATCCTGAATTTAATAATTCAACACAGGTATGACTTCCGATATACCCGGCGGCGCCGGTTACTAGAATTGCCATATTTGCCTCCATTCCTGATCAGCAATCACTTTAACTATTTCTTCAATTTTAGCACAATATTCTTTCCTTGTCATTTGTATCCTTTCACAAAAAGGCCGCCCGCTGTGTAATTTATTACTACTAATCTACTAAATTACACAAATAGGCGGCCTTACAATCACTTACTTTCCTTTTGAAGCAAGGAACTCGTCAAACTGACGTTGTACCTCAGCAACATATTCATCAATCCCGGCTTCTTTTAACTTCTGAACTGCTTTTGGATATTCCGTATCAAAATCCACAAAACCGGAGCGAATTGCTGCAAAATCTTTGAGTCCTACTTCTTTAATAGCTGTTTCAACATCTTTAACTTTTTCATTATTAAAATTAAAACCTAATGTTTTAGAACGTACCGCATTATCATCCCAGCTATTATATATGTCTATATAAGACTGATCGATGCCGGGGGCAAACATCTGATAATTCTGGTTTCTGAACATCCATTCATAGAAGAAATCATTTTGTGACAGTTTGTTAATTCTGCCATCAGCGATTTCATAATCCTTGCCTTCCACGCCGTATAATGCAAATAGATAATTTTCTTTCGAAGAATATAACCAGTTAATGAATTTCATCGCTCCCTCTGGATTGGGAGCTGTCTGAGGAATACATAAAACTTCTCCTCCGGTTGCGGTAATGTAACGGGGTTTTTCTTCTGCTAAAAGATAGCTCTTTAAACTTGCATCCGGAGCATTGGCTTTTACCGTATCAATGATCTCATTTTCTTTTCCTAAAGAACCCTCTACCCAGGTATATTGCCCGGTTTGCATACGGGAATCACGTTCATTATATTTTATTGTTAAATCATCGGAATAATATCCGTCCAGATACATTTCACGATTAAACTGTGCAACCTTTTTAAAGGCATCGGTCTCATAATAACTGTATACCTTGTTGGAATCTTCTCCATATACTACAAGATCTTCAACTGCGATCCAGGTTAATTGTTCATCCTGGAAATATCTTGTCAGCGGTTTGAAGATGATATCCGCCGGACCTTTTAAATCCGGGAATTTCTCACTGGTTTTCTTAGCAAATTCTTTTAAGTCATCTGCAGTATTTAAATTAGTCATACCAACCGCATCCATAATATCCTGGCGGACACATACTAACTGGTACATGGCGGAAGATGGTGCGTAGGCGGATGGAATTCCGTATATTTCTCCATTGATTGTTGCACCCTCCAGGTGTTCTTTTGGAAGCACTTTCAGCATATCCTGGCCATACTTATCAATCAGATCATTTAAGACCATGGTCTGTTTTTTATTCACCATAGTAGAAAGACTTGGCAGTCCATCCCAATAGAGATCAACCGGTTCATTTGCAGCCAACATAATATCCTTCTGCTCCCAATACTGGTCCCATGGCACATAGATCATTTTAACCCTTAAATTAAGGTCTGCTGCCATTTTTTCTGCAAACTCATTATCCATGAATTCTGCCATTCTCTCACTCTCATCTCCCGGATAGAGAATGGTTACCGTCTCTGATTTGTCTCCTTTTTTGCCGCTGCACCCGCTTATCATACCGACTAACGACAGCACTAAGACCATAAGAGCCAATTTTTTCAGCTTTTTCATTATATATCCTCCTTTTTTCTATCTATGTTTAGCCTATACAGCTTTCACATCAATAAATTATTCTTATTCTTTCACGGCACCGGTCATGATTCCCTGTACAAAATGCTTTTGTACCAATGGATATAAGAAAATAATCGGTCCGATGGTTATTACCGTAACTGCCATTTTAACGGTTTCCGTCGGTAACGTAATACCGGCGGAAGCACCGGCCGGAATTCGCCCGGAACTAATTGCATTAACATTAGATAATATTGTGTATAAGTAATATTGTAAGGGGAATAAATCTTTATCATTAATGAAAATCAGGGCATTCCACCAGTCATTCCAATATTGCAGGGCATACATTAATCCAACGGTCAATACGGCGGTTTTGCTTAATGGTATTGCGATTTTGCAATAAATCGTAAAATAATTCGCACCGTCGATTTTGGCTGCCTCATATAGAGAGGGAGAAATGCTTGAGAAATAAGTACGCATTAAAAACATATTCCATACACTGAAGATAGAGGGAAGAATCAATGCCAGAATATTATTTTTTAAACCATAATAATTTACACATACTACATACCACGGAATCAGACCGGCAGAAAAAACGATTGTAAAATTAGCAATAAAAGCTATTACATTACGGTATTTCAGGGTCTTAATAGAGATAGCAAACGCCATCATACTGGTAATTATCATCGCTCCGACAGTGCCTGCCACTGTAATAAGAATTGTTATTCCATAGGATTTTAAAATCTGTTTTCCGCTGTTTAAAAACATATATTTATACGTATCAAAGGTTAAATTTTTAGGCAGCAGGGAATAACCATATCTTACAATATCTCTTTCGGAGGAAAGGGATGCACTTAAGGTAAGAATTAACGGATACAGACAAACAAGCCCAAAAAATCCAATAAAACAGTATGCAATTAAAAGGATACACCTGTCGCTGAATGATTTTTTCTTTAACATTAAAACAATCCCTCCCCATCATTTATTTTCTTGGAAACCTTATTTGCAATGGTTACTAATATCAGTCCCATAACGGACTGGAATAACCCAATCGCAGTGGAATAGGAAAAACCTAAGGTACGCATGGATTGATAAACATAGGTATCAATAACAGTTACTTCGTCAATCAGCACAGGATTATTGCCAATGATACCGTAGATCATGCCGAAATCACCATAAAAAATACGACCAATACTCATTAGGGTCAAAACAACAGCTGTAGGTTTTAACATAGGAATTGTGAGATTGATTATACATTGCAGTTTATTGGCACCATCAGCTTTTGCGGCTTCAAAAAGGGAGTGGTCAAAATTGGCCATTGCCGCCATATAGATGATGGAATTATATCCGCTCCATTTCCATACGTTAGCAAAAATAATTATTGCTTTCCAATACTGGGGTTTGGAATACCAGCTGATTGGTTTTACACCAAAATAAGAAAGCATATGATTTACTACTCCTACATCCGTTGAAAAAAAACCGTAGATGATGGCTCCTACAACGACCCAGGATAAAAAATAGGGAAAAAACATCATACTTTGCGTTAATTTTTTAAAGATTTTGCTGCGGATTTCATTTAAAAAAACAGCAATACTGATTGGAACAATTAATCCCAGAATAATGCCGAAGAAATTAATAAATAACGTATTATACGTAACTTTCCAACCCATACTGTTTTTCGCAAAAAAATACTTAAAATTGTCAAACCCCACAAATGGACTTCCAAAGATTCCGTCCACCACATTAAAATCCGTAAAAGCCATCCAAACTCCCGCAAAAGGTATATAGCAGAAAAGAATCAAAACCAATAATGCCGGTACACACATTAAATATAAAATTCTGTTTTCCTTCATTTCCCTAAAAAAAACATTTTTCTTTTTCGGGGAAATCATTACATCCTTTTTTGATTTCATCTATCTCACCACGCTTTTGTTATATGAACTGTCTTCCAACATCAGATTTTGTTTCAACTCATCAATATCAATAACTTTTCCGCTGATTCTGGATTCTTCCGCCGCATAGGCCATGATATGACTCTCAACGGATTGATTAATGGACGATTTGCTAACACTTTCTCTCTTATTCAGCAGCTTTATAAAATCATTCATTAAACCTATATCACCGCCGCCGTGAGCGCCCTCTACGATTCCCGGATGAATTACTTTCTGTTCGTATTGATTCACCGCATTGGAGCCAAACCGGGTTATCTCAATAATGTTCTTACTGTCATCACCTCGGATTTCACCGTTTTCACACATAACCTTAATGGTCCGGCACATTTTATTCGTAAAACCGCTTAAATTAAAACTTACGGTAACCCCATTTTTAAATTCGATTAAAACAACCTGATTATCGCAGACATCATTGTCACAACGGTATACACATCTTCCATAAGGCCCTTTCTCGATTGCTTTTAGAAGCCCTTTCTCACTTTGGTCCTGGGATAATAATGTGGCCGGCCAGTCCCCTGCTGCAGGTAAATATGCTTTTCTGGCATCAAATCTGCAATCTGCGGCAGCCTGACAATTATAACACCGGTCTGAACTGTTTGCAGGCGCATTTTCTTCCTTAAAGTATTTTAAACTCCCAAAAGAAGAAATACGCTTAGCTTCACTGTCTGTAAGCCAGGTTAATATATCCATATCATGACAGGACTTCTGCATAATCAAAGGACTGGACAAAGTGCTGTTTCTCCAATTACCTCTTACAAAAGAATGTGCCATATGGAAATTACCTATGTTCTCATTATGCTGGATTGAAATTACTTTACCTAACTCGTTGCTGTCAATGATATTTTTGATCGTAGAGAAGAAGTTCGTATACCTTAATACATGACAAACAACTACATTAAGATTCAACTTATTTGCCTTCTCTTTAATATCCAGTGTCTCCCTGGGATCAGGAGAGATCGGTTTTTCTAAAAGAATATCATACCCCATATCCAAGGCGGCCATTGTCTGACTGTAATGATCCCGATCCATTGACGCTATAATGACTGCATCTGCTGCTTTCCCTGCCTGATAAAACTCGTCTACGGAAGCAAATTGCATCTTAGTCGGAATTTTGAATAAATCTGCCGCCGCCTTTCTTCTGATTTCATCAGGTTCTACTACGGCAGCAATTTCAGCTTTTTTTGATTGATAAACATAGGTTGCATATGTCATCCCTCTTTGCCCCGCACCCACTAGTGCTATTTTCATATCAGATACCTCCAGTATGTAATATATATATTGAGGGTTATAGAATCTTTCGATTATGTTTTGGAATCAATAAAACTATAACCAATAATACATTCGTTGAAAAATGAAATCTGCAAATCTGCAATTATTTGAGATTAATAAGTTATAGTAAACTACTGTACTTCCGGTCTCTTGGGATCTTCCAGCGGATAATAACCCTCTGGATAATAATTCTCCCAGACATTTTTTAAGTTATCCCTGTTTACATAATCAATCCTGATATCACCCATTTTGTAAAACCCATCGTTTTGTTTCCCATCAATCCCCATAGAAACCGGAAGATCATTTTTATGAAAAATTCCCACCGATAAGGAATAGTTTCCCTCTTCAAGAGACGGCAGTTGTATTATTTCATTCTGAATAATATCTCCCACAGGCCAGTCTGACGGTGCACTCGAAACATTAATTAGATGTATTTCATCTTCTCTGATCAGTTTCAGTTTTATCTTTAAATCGCTGTAACATGGTGAACTTCCGGTATTAACAAACCAGAAACGTGCCGGCAGAACACCACCGCTTGATACTTTCTCTGTATAAGTTAACCTTCTCAAAGCTATATGAAATCCCAGATTTAGTTTTTTATTGGAGAATCCGGCATGCCATTGCAGAGCCTGCCTCTGCGTCTCTTGTCCTAAGGTCTCATCTAAAACATGCAGCAGCACCGGTTTTCTCTCCCAGTGATTCTGTAAAAATTGTCCAGCCAGATCCTCGCAGCACTTAATCCAGTTATCTTCACTGCAAGAAATCCTTATACCAAATTCCTGTTTTCTGTTTTTCAGAAAGCTGATCAGCTCATAGTTGTGTAAGTCAGCAAATAACGTAAAGTTACGAAATCCCTCCAGGTATGCATCCCATTCAACAATTTTATTATTTATGGTGGTTATAACAGTTCCGATAAGCGAACTATTATTTTTCTCAAAATAGCTGCCTGCTCGTCGAATAAACCTGGTAAAACACTCCTCCTGATAATCCTTTACCCAATCAGGATAATCCGGTTTTAATATCAGTACCGGATTAAAAGTTACCAAGACCTCCTCTAATAGGGCAGCGAATCTGTAACACCCCCTGTGTGGTTCCAATTCCGCCCAGGAACAGGTTATATAATTTATCTGCCCTCTGCCGTAATTATCTTGTGGAGTACTTAATAAAACAGGCCTTATTTTTTTTGTTTTGTATATTTCATAATTTTCTAATGAATATTTGCCCATAGTAATCCTTTCTAATTCAGGTGGCTATCTACAGTACTTCTATACTCTTCAATATCTTCCCGGGTAAGATACGTGTCACTTCCCACCTTATTCATATCTTCCCGAAGCACCACCATACTTAGAGTATTAAATCTTCTGCCTGTTTTCATATAATCGCGGGCAGCCTTTTGCAGGGTCGTTTTTAATTCCACCTTATTGGGGTCGGCTTTCCAGTCTCCGAATACTTCATAACGCAGCATAGAATCACCCTCTTTAATCGGATACAGGTAAAATTGCCTCTGAACCCTGATAATATTACTTTTGTCATTGTCTAGAACCAGAGATAACCTGGAGTCATAAAGCCAACTTTCGCTCCAGAAACCTTTAATGGCAAGCTCCGGAAAATATTTATCATAGAATTCCAAGGCCAGCTGCATGGAATTTTTTAAACGGGCTGTATTATAACCGGGACCGGAGGGTACATGCAATGCCAGCAGAATATCTCCCTGTTGTAATTCTGATTTCCATTCATTCTTATTAAGAGTTATTTTCTTATTTTTAACATATCCCATGGGGCTGATGGGATTCGCTGTTATGGAATTCTCCCCTTCTTCCCATTCGGAAGTGAATTTACCATACTCGTCATAGACTTCATTAATCCCATTTAATTGTCCGTCTCTTCTGAATTCTTCTCCGGCAAACCGAAGGGCAATTACTTTCTTGGTCTTAACATTCCGGTACATAGTGAAATTGTCTTCAAATCTGCAGGGTATAAACAGGAACCGGTCCATTAAAAATATGGCACAGGTATAAAAATTCATATCCCAGGGGAAATCACTGACCGTTGTATCTCCGCTATCTATTAGCTTCTTAAACTGGTTCTCCATAGGACGGTAAGGAATATCTTCATAATATTCGACCGGAACCCCTCTGTCGTTCAACAATTTCATGGCCGGTTTTACACAGGAGAGAAGTAACAGGAACGAGTAGAGTTCTTTGTACCTTACCATACAGGCAGGTGACATAATCTTGTAATTATCAACATCACACCGGTTTCTGGCACTGCACATATCCCAGACGAGAAATTTAGTAAAGTTAAAAAGGATCGTATCCTCTTCTACCACCTGGCAGGCCTTAAGTATTAAATCCTGTTTCTCCCGCGGCAGATGATATTTTTCAAACAGATGATTTAAGAAGCTTCGTTCTATCAGATATTCTCTGTTATCTTCCTCATACATATCATAGAACTCTTCGATGCCCTCCGGTAAATTATCAAACCCGCAATGCTTGATACATTCTTTAAATAACAGCTTCATTCTATTAAACCTCCTCTTATTCGATAGATTTCTGTCAACTGAGAAACCATCAGTTATTCAATTGATATGATACCCATAGGATAATAACCATCTTCTTCTTTTGTAATAGCCAATTTAATGTTTCCTATTTCTTTTATTCCTGTTTCAATTCCAACTTCTATTATATATTCCCCGCTTGGTAAATTCTTTGGCAGTTTGATTTCCTCCTTGCACAGGATATCCATATCAGGCAGCCACCCTCTGATATCTTCCTGCAGTTTAAAGGAATAAATAACATTATTATTCCTAAGCCTTATAACCAGCGGATAACTTTGATAAATCGGCGCAACTCCTACATTAGCCGCTAAGATACCAACCGGCAGTTTCTGCCCCTTTTTTACTTTTGATTCGTATGTAAATTTTCTTATTTCAAAGCGGTAACCCATTCTCATAAGCCATCGTTTCACACTGTCTTTCCATTCATAAGGAACGGTTGTACCTTTACTGTTATATGAGGATATATGCCATTTTAAAGACTCATCAATAATATAATCTATATCCCAGCCTTGCTGATACCAGTCGTTCATATGCCAGCAGGCTTCAAAAACAACCGGCGCCCTCTTCCAGGCATTACCCATATTAAAGTTCTGGATGTTCTGAGGGTAGAAATCCAGCATATGCGACCATTCATCCCCATGAAATCCTCCCATATCTCCCAGACAATCCACCCGAAAACCTACAGTTTCATTCCGTTCCCTTATAATCCTTAAAGACTTCGGATCATGGAGCAGAGCCTGTAGCGGCGTTATCTTAAAATTATCTATGTAAACATCAGTGATTTGTCTTATGGCATCTTCCTCTATAAATTCCGTTCCTCCGCCTTCCCCCCAGGCACCTACGATGGCCATATCAACTGAACTGATCACAGGATGACCGTCAAAATGACCTGCAAATTCTCTGATAAATGCTGACCAATACTTCACATAAGGGGTGGTAACAGGATCTACCCTCCAGAATGGAAACTCCGGCTCTTCCTGGTATTCCCTCCGGTACCAATCCGGTATATCTTCCTCTTCACTTAAAGCATAAGGTGAACAGCGGACAACCGCAGTACACCCCAGGGATTTGGCATAGTCCAATTTTTCCTCTAAGATCTCCCACCTATATTGCCCTTTTACCGGCTCCATATCTTTCCAGCGAACTCCGCAATAATATACCTTACTATCCGGATGATTCCATGTTTTACTGTCCTTTGTAAATTTATATTTATGTACTTCATTTCCTTTATTATCTTCTACTGTGTCTAATTCTCCCATAAGGCCGGGGGCAGCTATAAATCCTATACCGGGGTTGGTAATTAAGGTTTTGCTTATTTCAGGGTATACAATAATTTGGTTACTCATTTGACACTCCTTCATCGGTATATTTCATTAGAAAAACAGAACATCCTGTATTCTTATAAAACAGAGCCATATTTCTTAATTTATCACTGTTACAGTCTAGAAAATTCGCAAGGCAGTCATAACATCTTATCATTCCGACCTGCTTTCCGAATATCTTGATATTCAGAGCGATTTCATCATTACCTATCCTCGTACCGCAGTGTTTACATTGAACTGTCTTCATTCGTGTCCTCTTTACATTTTGTTACGTTATTTGTTACGTTTGTTTAGTAAATTATATGATGTGATTATATCACCTGACTACAAAGTTGTAAACAATTTTTTCTAATTAATTTATTAAATTTTTACATCAAAGTATTGCTTTTGCAATGATATAATTAACTACTGAACTACAATGGTACAATATAATGTTTTAAATATTGACAATCTGTTCAATATAATATAATCTAGTATCTAGATATTATTACATTCATTAGCGTAAATTTTACGTAACAAAAATGTTTGTTTACCACTGAAAGGGGAATATATAATGAGTACAATTCGCGATGTGGCGAAATTAGCGCAGGTGTCAACCGCTACTGTGTCAAGAGTACTTAATAACGATTCTACTTATAAGATGAAAGATGAGACCCGAGAGAAAGTATGGCAGGCTGTAACTAAATTGAATTACAAAACCAGCTCGACAGCAAAGATAAAATCGAAAAAAGTAGATAATATATCACTAAAAAGCGAGATTAAGATTGGATGTGTTTTAAGTGTTACTGAAAAGAAATACAACGACCCTTATTTTATGTCCATATTAAACGGAATTGAAACCAGACTGATCGAGAAAGGTTATGAAATATCTTTTGTTAAAACAGGACATGAACTTGAGGACAAACAGAAATTATTTACTACCTTCAGCGAACCCGTAACCGGACTTATCTTAATGGTTCCTCTTAGTAGTGAAAGTTATGAATTTATAAAAAACCAGGTACCTTATATTGTAGGGATTGATACAAAACGTAATGATATAGATAATGTGGGATATGATCATTATCATGTTGCATGTATGGCCGTACAGCATCTGATTGAACAAGGCCACAAAAATATCGGTTATATCGGAGGCGGCGGCCCAACCAAAAATCTTAAAGATAGTGAACGTTATAAAGGTTATTATTCTACATTACTTACGGCCGGTCTGTCCGTTAAACCCGAATGGGTTATAGACTGCTGCTGGGATGAAGATATCTGTATCGAAAAAATGAATTATTTAATCCAGACAAATAATTACCCAACTGCATTTTTTGCCGGCAGTGATCTGATGGCTATGGCTGCTTTAAGCTGTTTGTATGATAATTGCATATCCGTTCCTGACGATATAGCCATAATTGGACTTTCCAACATTGAAGTCTCCAAATATTCCAATCCGCCGCTGACGACCTTTGATGTTCCCACGAAAGAAATCGGTATGGTTGCGGTGGACCTGCTCCTTGCCAGAATGAACGGGGATAATCTTCTTCCGAAGAAAGTAATTTTACCAACCAGTTTGATTAAACGCAACTCGACTTAAATTATCGGACGAAAAACAGAAGAAAAAATATAGATATAAAATGAGCCTTAATGATATAAGCTAATAAAAAGTTTATATCATTAAGGCTCATTAAAATTTAGTTACACAGTCTTCACTATTTACCCGGCCGTTAATCTTTATAAAATTACAACGCCTTTTTCATTCATGTACTCTAACATATCCTCTTCCCATACGGAAGCTTGTACTTCACCAATATGTACCTTATCCATGAAATACATACAGATTCTGGACTGCCCAATTCCACCTCCGATGGTAAATGGTAAACGATTATTCAAAATATCCTGGTGATACGGTAATTCTCTTCTATCGTTTGCATTTACTTCTGTCAGCTGTCGATCCATAGCTTGGGCATCAACTCTGATTCCCATTGAGGAAACCTCGAATGCGATGTCCAAAAGATTGTGATATAAAATCAAATCACCGTTTAAGTTCCAATCGTCATAGTCCGGTGCGCGTCCGTCATGCCTTTCACCGCTTATTAGTTCACCGCCTATTTTCATTATAAATATTGCTTTCTTTTCTCTCACAAAAGTAGTCTCCCTGTCCTTTGCGGAAAGCTCCGGGTATAAATCGGCAAGCTCCTGACTTGTAATAAATGTTATCTCTTTCGGCAACTTGGCTTCAAATAAAGCAAATTTGCTGTCCACGAATTTTTCGGTTTCTAAAAATACTTCATAAATTTTATTAACCGTATTTTTTAACGTTTCGATGGTTCGTTCCTCTTTTATGATGACTTTTTCCCAATCCCACTGATCAACATAGATTGAATGGATATTATCCAATATCTCATCACATCTGATTGCATTCATATCGGTATACAAACCTTCGCCGGCATCAAATTTATATCTTTTTAACGCCATTCTCTTCCACTTTGCCAGTGATTGAACTACCTCACATTTTCTGTTTTGTGTACCGATTCCGGTAAAGGAAACCGGCCGCTCAACACCGTTCAAATTGTCATTTAATCCGGTTTCAGGCAATACAAATAAAGGTGCTGAAACTCTGATTAAGTTTAACTTTTTCGCCAAACTGTTTTCAAAATAATCTTTAATAAGTTTGATTGCTATTTCGGTTTCCCGGAGCGTAGTTTTACTGGAATACCCCTCTGGTATGTAATGCATACAAATACCTCCTGAATTATTTTAATAATAATACTTACTAATATAAAGCCTGCAGTTACTATTATAAATATAATTACATAAATATTACAATCAAAACTTACATTCTTATTTCAAAAATTAGTTTTGTTTTAATCTTTGCCACCAAAATATAGTTCAGTAATAATAATCTGTGCTTTTACTCCTGTTATATACCAATTGTTTTCTAACCAAATACAGCTATTTACTCACTTAACAAAAATCGGTTAAATTCATGAAAATTTTCTATCACATCATCTACCTCATGTAAACTTTCATAAATATGATGTTCCTTGTAAGGTACAATTGCCACGACTCTTCCTATTTCTGCCTGTTTGGCAGCATTTACTCCTGAGGTAGAATCTTCAAATACAAGATAATTTTTGCCGGTCAGGTTCATTTCCTGCAGTATATGTACATAAAAATCCGAACCTGTCCTGCCTGGAACGATATTATCCACACAGAGAATACTTTCTTTGGTAAACCACTTATTGATTCCATAGTTTTCAATATAAAAATCAAGATTGGCTCTTTGTGATTCCATTATAAGTAAACGAGGAATCTTCCTTTCTTTTAATTCATTTAAAAGGAATTCCGCACCGCAGGTCAGCGTCAAGTCTTCTTTCGCTTTCCTCCATAAAATCTGATACACAATCTCCTGTTTTAGCGCATATTCCTTAACTTCCTGGTTTGTCAGGGGATAACCTGCCAAATATTCCATAACTGATTTATAGCTTTGCCCATATACATATTGGTCAAATTCCGTGTCTGAAATATACTTATAAAACTCCGCCAGGGCAAATAACCTCCATGCTCTTTTCTGTCTGTCAAAATCCCGGAACAGAACATGATTAAACTTAAAAATAACACCTTTCATATTAATCAACTCCTGTAAATACCTGCTTTGTGTCAGTTTCTATTATAAGACAGAAACATGCCTCACCGGCACACCTCTGTAATTTCTTGACATGGTTTTATAGAATTACTATAATTATAATGACGTATATCTTGTAAAACAACAATAATATTGCCATAAATTATAACTATTCCGCCACAAGAAACATAATAGGAATTTAATAATTAAAAATTATGCAAAAAAAGGAGCACAGTTCATTATGCAGATTACTGAAGTGATCGTAGATAAAAACCGCCGTGAATTGATTACAAGAGGAACACCCCTGTTCCCATGTGCAGTTTATTTTTCAGATATTACAAAATACATTACCGGTGATATTCCCTGGCACTGGCATGAAGAGATCGAATTGGTTGTAGTACATAGCGGAATGATGTATGTAAATTTTGGAGAAACCGGAATTACTTTAAGAAAAGGAGAAGGTATTTTTATCAATACAAATATTCTTCATTCCATGCGGATTGTTGGAAAGGAAGGCTGTCATTTGATTACTATTGTTTTTCATTCAAAAATTATCTCCGGGCCACAGGATAGTATTTTTGAGCAAAGATATGTAAATCCCTTGCTTACCTGCCAATCCTTAAGCTTTGTACATTTAAGTCCGGGAACTGAATGGCAGAACAATATTATTTTATGCATTCTGAAAGCATATACAATTTATACCGAGGATGATTTCGGCTATGAAATTCTGGTACGTGATCACCTTTCGAAAGCCTGGTATTACCTGGTTAAAAATCTGCAGTCAGATATAACAAGGCACTATTTAAAAGAAAACCACGATACCGAACGTATTAAAAAAATGTTGGATTTTATTCATAATAACTATTCCGATCAGATTAACCTGCAGCAGATCGCAGATGCAGCTAATATCAGTGAACGAGAATGTTTCCGCTGTTTCGAAAGAAGTATCGGCATGTCTCCCACCGTCTATCTGTTAAAACACCGAGTATCGATAGCAGCCAAATACCTGATAAATACCAATATGTCTGTAACAGAAATCAGCAGTTTATCCGGTTTTAATACTCCGAGCTATTTCTCAAAGGTATTTAAAAACTTTATGTTATGCTCCCCTGTTACTTACCGGAACAAAAATGAATAAGATTCGTCTTTAATATAGGTTAATCTTTTATAACATACAAAAAGCTGTTACAAAATATCAGTTCTATTGAACTTTAGTCTGAAATATAGTTATGTCTGTGACATTTACTATATCTCACCTAAGTAAAACAGCTTCTGAACTTTGCAACAGCTCTTTTATTTTGTCAGTTATTTACGTTGAATTCCACAAGTTATAACTTTTTTAGGACAGCCATCCACACATTCCAGACACGAAATACATTCGTACGAATCCATTTGTCCCGAGGTCACCATTTCAAGAACATTTAGGCTCATAGGGCAGTTTTTACTGCATTTTCCGCAGGAAACACAAGTCTTGCTATCTGCCTTTAACCTGAATCTTGGTATATGTAGCAAATCTGCAAGCTTTTCACCGATTACCATAAATGGCGCCATCCAGCAGATACTGTGGCACATACCTCTTTTACCGGTTATAAGAGCAATTACATAGATGATTGTTGTAACGACAAAATATATGATAACAATAAATAAATTAATACCCGACAAATAGAAAAAATCTAGTTGAAGAGGTGAGTTGTGAATCCACAAAAAAACTATGAAAGAAAGCCAGACAATCCAAATTATATATTTGGATGCATTTTTCCACTTACTGTTCCATGATCTGTTATTCGCATTAATTACCTGATCCTGTATTGCACCACCCGGACACAGCCATCCGCAGAAAAGGCGGCTGCCGAACAAAGAAATCAATAACAGCAGTCCAAACATAACTGCACTTCCATTGATAACACCGTTTGCTGCTGACATTACAATGATAAAGGGTGAAAGGAAGAAGAATAAAAGCGGAAATAATATAGCTGTATAGGCAAGTAAACCTTTACGTATTTTTTGCCTCATTTCTCTGCTCCTTTCTATCTGATTTCAGCCGACATGATATCAGCCGTTTGTTTCGCCCGGTCCATAAAATCCGGAGCATCACTGAACGGTACTACATACTTCCCTGCTATTTCCGTATGAAACATACCTCCATTCTTACCATCAAATGCCCTGCGGAAAAATTCCTGAACAAGGTCCGTGTTATTCTCAACCGGTCCGGCGCAAGTAATTAGAAGTGCCATACGTTTTCCGTTTAAGATAGTGGTGTTGGTAAGGCAAAAACATCTGTCCACGAAAGGTTTTAACTGAGCTGTCAAATCAAAGGAATACAGCGGAGAAGCTAACACTATGACTTTAGCAGCAGCCATCTTATCAAAAAGGGAGGCTGCATCATCCTTTTGAACACAACCGGGTTCATTTTTTTTACCCATACATGCGTAACACCCCTGGCAGCCGTTAATGTTATAATCCTTTATATGAATGCTTTCCACCTCATTTCCCTGAGAAAGAATATTTTCTTCAAAAAGTTTCAGAGCTTTGGCAGTTTTGCCGTTTTCCTTTGGGCTCCCCAAAATAGTTAATATTTTCATAATTAAGTCCCCTTTTATTTTATTTTGAAGCGCTGGCTTCGGTCTGTTTCAGGATCAGTTTCAAGTTTTTTAATCATATCACGGCACCAGTTTATGACAAAGTGATAATAATTGATGCCGTAATCCATTGTTGCATACCGATAGTAGAACTGGTAGAGGTCGTATTGTCCAGCTGCTTCTTCCTTCTGACTGTTTAAGTTCTTGACAACGGGTTCGATTGCTTCAATAAGCGCTCTGAGATTAGCAATCGCCTTATCTTTAGACAGAAATTCATAGAAAAATATCTTCACCAGGTGATCCTGCCTTGATTTCTCGAAAGTAATCGGTTCCTCAATCCACTTCATAAAAGTTTCTTTTCCGCTTTTTGTAATCTGATAGATTTTTTTGTATTTATTACCCTGTACTGACTCATTAAAAATAACCAATTTCTTATCCTCTAATCTCTTTAATGCCGGATAGATACTTCCGAAGCTTGCGTCAAAAAAATACGAAGTAGATTTTGTCATCCACTGTTTCAAATCATATCCACTTGTATCTCCGCACATTAGGAAACCAAGGATTATAAATTCTAACATATTCTATCCCCATTGCATATCGCAGGCCTCTCTGCGATATTACCGCAAATAAGAGTGATAGGATCTCATTGCGGCGACCTTTCTTAGTTTATATTTTCTTTCTACTGGCACCCATGCTTTCTGGGTATGATTTTCTGGGTAAAATCTTGAAGAATAACATTTTTTAGTTATCCTTCTCAAGCCTCGTATCCGAGGTTTTAGGCCTGCAGGTCATATGCGAGACCACTCACTTTGCCTCCTTTGTTTGATTCTATATTATATCGTTTTGTTATATATCGTTTCGATATATTTTAACATAATAATATACCCTGATTTCAACTTTGTCAATTAGTAAATTGGAATAATTTATTAAAGGATGTCTGAACTAAACCTTCAGGCATCCTTATCTTAAGTTAATATATAAAATAATACTCTATCTTCTCTTCTTTATCCGGGCAGGTTGATCTATATGTAAACTTAAGAAATCATCGTACCGTTCACTTTGGCCTGCTCATCTTCCTCCACCGGAATCATAATATATTTCTTCCCCTCAATAATCTGGGAGGTGATCTGATTCATTTTCTCAGGTTTCACCTGAAGAATAATATCATAGTCCTCGTCGGTGGTGACATCATATCCAAAATCTGGTTCTTCCTCTGATTGGTTTTCAGTATCTCCATAAGCCTTAAAAGTACCGGCTCCCTTCGTTACTTCTTCCAGTTTCACCTGCAGTTGTTGAACTTTTTCTACCAGGGCTTTTTCGACTTTATGTTTTTCGTTTTCGGCTAATATCTTTTTATCAATTAAGTGTTCAATGGCAGGCGGCTCCTCACTGAAATTCTCCGTATAGGCCGTTTCAATTTTAGTTATGAGTTCTTCTGACAGGTCAGTTTCAGCCAGGATCTCCTGGACGGTTTCACCTGTCAATACAACAGGTTCTTCCGTGGCTTCTGCTGCCGCTGCCTGCTCCTCTGCAAGCTGTCCCAGACTTTCCTGGATATCACTAAAGATCCTGGTGCTTTTTTCGGAATCGGCTACGGAATTTTTAATTATATTCTGAAAGATATTTTTCTTTTCGGCACCGGTAGTTTTTACCGGACAGCCAAGTACCAGATCCATTAATTCTTTATGGGGTTCCACAGGATTTTTCTCATAAAACATAACGGAATGAATATCCGTACTGCGGTCCGTAAATGCCGGGAAGATAAAACCGTTCTCAGGTGCTCCCACAACCCAGTCCCGTTTTCTGGGTCCGATTTTGTTCTCGTCTTCCAGATAACCAAGCCCAGGCTTAGTCAATGCGACCGGACAGATTGCCGTAATTAAATATTCATATACTTCTTCCGATTCATCCAGTCTGCGGTTATCCGATGTTTTTGTCATAACATCGTAAGCATCATGAAAAACTAAGATAAGGTAATTTCCCGCATAATCATAACTGTCAATAATAAGCTGATAATAAGCCTCTAACAGCTCTTCATTTTTTAATTTACTTTCCTTAAGTCCCATTAAAAACTGTTGTTTGCCGCCCGGTTTTTCTTCCTCTAACGGAAATGCCAGTTCCAACAGATTGTTGCCCAAAGTTCCTGAGAGTGTTTTTTTTGCTATATCCAGATATTTATAATATTCTTCTTCCTCCAGATTTAAAAATGTTTCATTAAGTCTTAACACGATTTCTCTCTCTGAGTTAACATAACATCCGCACATCTTCGTAAAAGTACATCCGGTTTTCTTTAACCGGCTTTTTATCTCAAAAACTTCTTTTCTATTCATAGTTTACACCCATTGCATATCGCAGACTTTTCTGCGATACTGCCACAAATAAAAAAGAGTGAAAGAATCTCATTGTGGCTGCCTTTCTTTGTTTATATTTTCTTTCATTCTTTGATTCCATAATTTATTTTATGATATTGCCTTAAACAGAAACGGTTAATACAACTACCGATAAGTTAGTTCTATTATAAATCATATAAAAAAATAAATCAAAGATGAAATTATATTTTACGTTTCATCTTGCAGATTATTGAAGAAGCTATATCTCAAAATCAATTTATAACTATCAGGAAATACAGATATCCGAATTGATTGCGACAAGGAAAGCAGCCTGA
Source organism: Anaerocolumna sp. MB42-C2 (assembly GCF_030913705.1). GTDB lineage: Bacteria > Bacillota > Clostridia > Lachnospirales > Lachnospiraceae > Anaerocolumna. The sequence goes on along the minus strand of NZ_CP133190.1, from coordinate 5,351,784 downwards.
ATAAACTTTTCCATGAAGTAACACTTTGGTTACGGCACTCAATGCTCATGCAATGAAAGAACAGAAAGTAAAAGAGCTTTTGAAAGGTATTATCAGTCTTGGACTACCTCTTGCAAAAACAATCCTGGAGGCACACGACGGCAGTATTACGGTAGACAGCATTTTAGGTGAAGGAAGCGTATTTGTAATGAATTTTTTGAATCTTACTAAAATGTAAGGAAGAATTCATATAGGAGTAAGGAGCAGATGTTAATCTACCTTTATAGAAAGGTGGGATTTATTTTGTATTCATTACTATTTAAGAATTTAACGAAGTATGCACTGTTTCGAGCGTCATTTTGGGGCGTCTTGGGGATGATTCTGTTAACGCTGCCTGACTTTTATCTTAACGGGATGTTCTATATGATTGTCGGATATATGCTTACGGTCGGTATCTGGCGTATTGTGGGTTTTGCCAGGGAGTGTGCCGTAAATCATATTAAGGATAAGAAAATGTGTTCGCCTCTCCGTTATTTTAGCCTCCTGGTTGCTGTTTTGCTGATTGTGGTAGTAATCCAATCCATTATTTTTAGACATTTGATGATTCGAGTAACCCCAGTTTATCTTGGTGGATTACTGCTATTGGAGAGTATCCTATATTTTATAATAGCCTTGTGTGCAAATACATTCATGCAAAGGGGGCTTCTGGTTGCTTTTTCTGGAATTGTCTTTTTGGGTGGCGCTGCTGTCCTCGCCTTCACTTTTGGATTTGGCATTGGTGGTATTATGGGATTAACAAAGGTTTCCTGTGCCGCTTTGCTGTTCGCCTGTTTATATGAATTGACAGCATATCTGGTCTACCGAAAGAATGCAGGCATCCGCTCAAATGAGGAGGATATATAATTAATTTATTAGAAGTAAATTCTATTAACAAAACCTATCGCACAGGGGAAGACATGATTTTGTCTCCGTGTGCCTTATTGTTACTGTCGTACCTCGGTGCTGCTCTCCTCCCGGAATTCAGATTATCACCTGAATACATTATAAAAAACAGGGAATAAATATTCCCTGCCCTCATTTATTATACCTGCTTCAGATAACACCTGCACCAGGTACTATCTAAATCAGGTATTTTCTGTTTTCTCCGACTATCTGTTTATGTTAAAAGCGTACTTTTCACAATATCTACTAAAATTTTTGCAGTCTTGTCTACACCGAACCGGCTGCTGTCGATCATAACATCATACCCGTCATAGACATTAGCCACTTCCGGACAATAACGGTATCGGTAATTCTCTCGTGCTTTGTCTATTTCCTTAATCATCTTCTTAGTGACTTTAGGATCCATCTGTAAACTTTCCGTACAATTTTTTAGTCTGCATTCATAAGGTGCATAGATATAGATGTTTAAACATTTGGCATAATCTTTGAGCACACTGCCCGCACAACGCCCGACGATGATACAGGACTCCCTCTTGGCGATATCCCGTATGATATTGGTCTGAACGTTAAAAATCTCGTCCTGTATGTTGGCTACCCCCATTCCCAGGGGATATTTTCTTCTAAAGAATATGGAATTCGAATTCTCCTCTTCATTACTGATAACTGGTATCGGCTGACCCATCCTTTTTGCGGTCGCTTCCACTATATCCCTGTCGTAAAATTCAATCTGCAGTTCCTCAGACATTTTTTGTGCAATGGAACGGCCAAAACTGGCAAATTGCCTTGAAATGGTAACTACATAATTCTCCAATATAAGACCTCTCTTTCTATCTCCCGCCTGCACACCTCGGTTTAAGTTGTACGTGCTGTACTCTTTGGTATACGGGGATGCTTCTGCATATACCTTACCAGGGAAGACAAAGTGAAATTAATAATGAAATAAATAACCGCTGCAAAACCTAATAATACAAAAACATCCGATACATTCACCGATCCGGTGCCGTTGTATTTATTAGCCGCACTTAATAACGTCTTGACCCTTGCCATCAACTCAATAACCGCAATATTGGCTAAATAAGAAGAATCCTTGATTGTTGTGATAACCTGGCTTAACAGGGTTGGGATAATATTTCTGTAAGCCTGCGGCAATATGATATAAATCATGATCTGTACGGTATTAAACCCTTGGGAATGCCCGGCTTCAAATTGCCCCTGTGCCACTGAGTTTAATCCCCCTCTTATAATTTCAGCAATAACGGAAGAGGTGAACAAAATAAGTGCCGCCGCCCCTTTGAACAACAGTTTGACCTCTACGGAAGTAAGACCGAACATCTTTCTGGATAAAAATTCCGGAAAAGGAAAAAACACCAGACATATGAAGATCCATAACAGCAGCGGAGTATTTCTGAAGATTTCAATATATGCTACTGCCAGCCATTTAAAAATACGTGTTTTACGGGAGGTACAATAATTTCTCACAAGCGCAAGAACCGAACCCAAAAGAACACCGATACCAACAGCAATGACCGATAGTATAATTGTAAAAGCAACACCTTTAAATATATAATTAAGGACTGCCGGATTTTTTAGTATAGATAAACTACCTTCTAATGTATTCATTATTTAGCCACCATCCCATCCGTTATGCCTTTGCCCGTATCAACTGTCTTCTGATCTCTCTTTTTAAGTGAATTCTCCCATACACTTGCCAAAGTTGAAAGCGGAAAACAAACAGCAAAAAACAAAAGACCGCTTACCAGATAAGCGGGTGCATACGCCCCTCCTGTGGAAGCTCCTGTTACAAAACTGTATGTCAGCGAAATCAGATCCGCTCCTCCGATGATATAAAGACATGAAGTATTCTTAACCAGATTGACCACCTGATTTACCATAGGCGGAAGAATGATCTTGATACTTTGCGGTAAAATAATATAATACATCTTTTCCATATAATGAAAGCCCTGTGAATCGGCAGCTTCAAACTGGCCTTTGGGAATAGCCCCGATACCGGCACGGACAACCTCTGCCATATAAGCTCCATGATAAACACCAAGGGCTATAATACCTGTAACGATAATCCCCAGACTTCTGCCCGTAAATGCCAATGCATAATACAGGAAACACAGCTGAAGAATAAGAGGAGTGTTCTGAATCAACTCCACATAAATTCGGCTGATTCCTTCCAGAGCTTTCTTGCCGCTGGTGGCCATCAAACCGAATACGATTCCTAAAATCATGGATAACAGCAACGCGAACAATGCCATTCTGCCGGTATTATATAAACCTAATAAAAAGGTGGAACGGTATGTCCATACCTTTTCCCAGGCAGTTATAGAAAATAAACTATCCACTCCATTTTCCTCCTGTTATAAGTACTCTCGGAAACTCTTTGTATGTTGCTTTGTAAGATGATTATCCATCAGATGTGCACAATTTTATGAGGCGTACGTGGAGTCTACGTTGATAAATTTGTGTGCAGCCGGATGAAAATCAGCCGTAAAGATGTATGCAATATATATAAGAGTTTCTGAAAGTGCTCTTAATTAATAAAGAGCCGGAACCGGACAAAACCGGGACCGAATACGTATCTCGGTAACAGATAAATCAGGGGATGCTACAAGATTCAAACCAACTTACCTGCAAAAGAATAAGATTATACTCACAGATATAAATCCTATCCCGGAAGCAAGTTCAGTAAATTGACTATTTTGCAGCATCCCCCTGTAAGACTTCCTGTAAAAAACTTAAATGTTACTCTAATCCGTTTTCTGAAATTAATCCTTTAATCGTTCCATCTGCCAGCCAGCCTTTCACCAGTTCATCAACAACAGAGGATAATCCTGAACCTTTTTTCGTAGCTACACCATAATCCTGAGGAGAGAACTTATCCTCGATATAAGATCTGCTGTCTGAATTATATGCTGCAAGGATGGATTTATCTACACAAAATGCATCGATTTCTCCGGCGCTTAATGCGGTAGAGATTGTAGGATAATCATCATATTGATGGAATGCAACGCCCTCTTTCCAGGTTGCGGGATCAAAGGTATCTTCATTAAAATTATCACCCTTAATGAATCCGCCCTCAATCATAGCTTTTACCAAAGCTTTTGCTGATGTCGAACCGGAAGAAACACCCACGGTCTTATCCACTAACCCGTCCAGTGATTTAATACCGGAAGCATTTTCAACTAAAACGGTAACATAGTCTGTAAAATAAGGAGTGGAGAAATCCCAGCTTTGCTTTCTTTCATCTGTGATGGTAAAGGTAGCCAGAACACAGTCGATATCGCCTGAATCCAGTAATTCTGTACGTGTTGCTGCAGTAACGGCAGTATATTCAACTTCTACACCGAGTTTCTCTGCAATTTTCTGAGCCAGAGTTATCTCAAGTCCGCTGTACTCCTGAGTCAACGGATCCTGATAACCGAAACCGATAACCGCATTTTTAACTCCGACCTTTAACACGCCACGGTCTATGATTGCCTGCACATCTGCGGGATATTCTGAAGCCCCAGTATCTGCACCGCCGGTGCTCTTCGTAGTCGCTGCACCGCTGTTATCACCTGTGGATGACGGTGTATCCGTACCGCTTTCTTTCCCTTTACATGCCGCCAAAAGGGAGGTCAGTAAAAGTACGCTAAGTATAAGGCTTACATATTTTTTTAAATGTTTCATAAATTCTCCTCCTTTAAAATTTGATTCAGTTTAAATGTTACCCGGATATTAATTTCTTCCTATCATCCACGTTAGCGGATGATCTTACCTAAAAATTGTTTTACCCTGTCATTTTCAGGATTTGTGAAAAAATGTTCGGGTACTCCCTCTTCAATGATCTGGCCGTCTGCCATGAATACAATTCGGTCCGCCACCTGGCGGGCAAAACCCATCTCATGGGTAACTACCACCATTGTAATATTTTCTTTCGCCAATTTGATCATAACATCCAGTACTTCCTGGATCGTCTCAGGGTCCAGCGCCGATGTCGGTTCATCAAATAAAATAATTTTTGTCTGCGCACATAAGGCTCTGGCAATGGCAATACGCTGCTGCTGCCCGCCGGACAAAGTTGACGGATAGACAAATGCTTTATCCCTGAGTCCGACAATATCAAGATAATGATACGCCATATCTTCCGCTTCTTTTTTACTTTTGTGATGTAGTTTCAGAGGTGCTAAAGTCAGATTCTTTAATACGGTCATATGAGGATAGAGATTAAACTGCTGAAAAACCATAGACGTGGTTTCCCTGACCACTTTTGTCTTGTTCCTTGATGTCAGCTTCTCTCCATTAATGTATACATGACCGCTGGTCGGTTCTTCCAGAAAGTTTAAACAACGAACCGCTGTGGATTTACCGGAACCGGATGGCCCGATGATAACCAGCTTTTCCCCTTCTGCTACCTCTAAGTTGACATCTTTAAGTACATGCAGATCCCCAAAAAATTTGTTAACATTTTCCATTTTAATCATAATGTCACCTCTCTCTACAACCCTGTTTCAGGGATTAAGAAAAAAAAGGTGTCTGAATTGTAAAATTCAGACATCTTTATCCTGATTATGATTATATTAAATAAATGGACTATTGTCAAGTAATAGTTTAATTTATTAGTCTATTAACGTGTTCCCGCATTATCCGGTTCAAAGTTTATATAAATTCCACACGGTCTAAAGCTCTCCTACTATTTTCCCATTAACCTTTACTAAAGAATTTGTTACTATAAAACACGACTAACAATTATACAAAGGATGGAAATTAACATGAAAAAAAGATTCATATTAACCGTAATTATTACGATACTTGCCTTAACCGGCTGCGGAACCAAACCGGTGAATCAATCATCAGGGAGCAGCCAACCGAGTGTTTCCGCTGATTCCGGTGAAGTATCAACACCTGAAAATGACATCTCTGATACGTTACAATGGTTTAATGCCACCTATGCCATAATTACTACAAGAAACGAAGCTGATTATCATCTGACCGGCGGTTACGAATGTAATGAAATGAATAAGTTAATGATGAAAAAGGGACTAAAGGATTCCTGGGATGTAACCGACAGAGCATCGGCTGATGAGACCTTAAAATGGCTGACCGAAGACGGCGGACATAATTCTAAGCTGCTTGCTGCTTATCATGATAATAAATTAGATGAATATTCCAGAGAGGAATTAATGAATGCCTTATCGGATGAATCTTATACCGATTTAGACAAATCCTATTATCTGGGTATCTATGATTCCGCCCAAAAATATGGCGATAATGCCATAAAAGCCTGGGATCTGTCAAGAGCAATGCAGTTATGTGCCTGGTATTACCTGGCCGGTTATTATACTTATGGGGAAGCCATGGATTCCAGCTTAGAAATCGCCTCAGAATTACAGAAAACTTATACTTCCTGGGATGATATGATGCAAAGTTATTTCTACGGATTCCAGTACTGGAATGATGATGATATGACAGATGAAACATCCGAAAGTTATGCCCGAATCCAAATATATCAGAACTTGAAAGAGAACAAGGACGGCCCTTATACCCTGGATTGGAATTATACTCTTCAAAAGGATTGGTAAGATTATTCTATTTCATCCGTTTTGTATGTCTGTCCGGTGTCTTAAAAAGACTGGGCAAAAAGCGCTCGGATATGCCTGTATATCTCCGGGAGAGGTTTGATCTGGAATTTATAAGAGTTTTAAAAGGTGTATGGAATTTCCCCAAAACACGTAAACTCAAAATGCTGGAACTGCATCACAAATATCCGGACAAACCGTTTTTTGTAATTAAGCGTAGGAAAGAAACGAAAAAGCTGCTTCAACAGTGGAGAGGAAAAAGAGAGCATGTGAAGGGCTGCAATCATTTTAAAAGCCCTTCACATATATATAACACATAATACCTTTGTTATCAGAGTATTTCAACTATTATCTATTCACTATTCCGGGTCAGTTGTCCTTGTTGGCCAGTTCCAGGAGCGTATGGGCCAGTACATCCGTACCAAGGGCAATATCTTCAAAGTCCGTCCATTCCTCCTTACTGTGGCTGATCCCGTTTTTACTGGGAACAAACAGCATTGCAGTCTTAGCAAACCTTCCTACAAAGAGACTATCGTGATAAGGTCCGCTGATCAGGTCCATATAGGTTATACCAAGATTTTCACAGTTATTCTTTAAGATACGGATTATATTTTCATCACATTTTAATGGTATATCATCATTTTCCAAGTCTAATGAGATGATCACTCCCCGTTCTGATTCAATCCGCTCTTTTTCCGTAAATAGTTTATTTAGAACCATTTTTTTTGATTCTACATCAATAGAACGAATATCAATGGACATATGCACTTCACCGGGAATTACATTTACCGCATTGGGTAATACATTTACTTTACCCACGGTTCCGGTCACATAGGTTCCCTTTGACTCTCTTGCTAATTTCTCAAGGACTAAGGTCAGCTCGCTGGCAGCCGTAAAGGCATCATGCCGGTCTCCCATTGAAGTGCCTCCGGCATGGGACTGACAGCCGTTTATCGTCACCTCGTAGATTGTAGGCGCACAGATTCCCTTAACAATCCCGATGGGTATCCCCTCTTTATCCAGATGCAGGTTTTGTTCAATATGGAGTTCCACTGCCGCATAAACATCCCCTTTCTCCCGCTTCACTGCCGCAAACTCTTTATAATCATACCCCAGAGTCCCAAGTACCTCATACAGGGAATTTCCTTCTTCATCCCTGATAGATCTGGTATCTTCTAAGGTCAGTTCTCCTGCCATAGCCCTGCTGCCAAGGCAGGACAATCCGAATCTGGTCGGTTCTTCCGAGGTATAAACAACAACTGCTAAATCCCTTTTAAACACAATCCCCGATTCCTTAATAAGTCGTAAGGCTTCCATACCGCTTACAATACCGGCCATTCCGTCAAACATACCGGCATTTAATACCGTATCAATATGGGACCCGGTCCAGACCGGAGCAAACTTCCGATTTTTTCCTCTTAACACACCAAATAGATTGCCGATGGCATCCTCCGAAACTTCCAATCCAAGCTTATTCATTTCCTCTTTGATATAAGCTCTGGAAGCCAGTTCTTCTTTCGTAAATAAAACTCTTGTGGTTCCGGCTCCCGGTGTGGAATTGAAGGTATTGATCTTCTCCAGCCAGGCTCTTATCCTGGTGACATTCGCTTTTTGTAACATAGATTCTCCTCCTCTGTCTCCTAAGTCATAACGGATAACTTTATGTCCGCCGCTCTACTTATATGGTTAAAATACCACATCCCTGTTGCAGTCTTTGGAATAAATGTATGCAAAAAGCTCCGTTCCTACGCCATAGGCACACTGTGCCACATAGGGGCCAAACCACAGAAAATCTTCTTCCTTAATTCCCATCCACCGGTCGTCCAGATAATACATTCCCTCTCCGCTTAATACATAAGCACCGTGTTCCTGCACATGGGTCTCCACAATCGGATGGCATCCGCCCGGCTTAAAGGCTAATATATGCATATTCATATCATACTCCAGCTCCGTCGGCAGCAGATCCTTGATCAATACATTATCCATCTCTTCGTAGATACGGTATTCAATCTCATTAACATTACCAATTATGATTTCAGGACTTTTGGCACTGATCTTTTCCTCCAAGGGGATATAAACCTGCTTATAAAGCAAGAATTTACATTCGCTGCCGCTCTGATTGACAAAGGATATACCGGTTCCTGCCGGAGAATACACATAACCTCCCTCTGTCAGGGTAACCGTCTGCTCTCCTGCCGTCACCTTAAGTTCTCCCCTAATCACATAAAGGAACCCCTCCACCTCTGCTTCTGCGGCAAAAGGAGAAACCGTATGTCCGTTAGTACCGGCCTCTACAACATACTGCACAAAACCGGCTCCCATTTTGGGAGAAGCTACGATACTGACTCTGCAGCCTTTTATATATGGTATCACGTTGTTTACAAGTCCATCCCCCGGAAGCACTGCCCATAAACCCGGTTTTACAACTGCTCTTGATGATAATAAATCTTTTGGATAACTCATACTATACACTTCCTTTTTATTTTAGTTTTTTTATAATTCGAGTGTCTAAAGGTCAATTTTGTGTTTTGACACCCTAAGCCTATATGATTTTTTTAGTGGAGTGCCGGATTCCATTGGGTTTTCGGCTACTCAGATTGATTATTAATAAATATTTTAGCTGGTCTAATAACAGTGTTTGACAGTAACCTCAAATCCTGTTATTATGTCAGGAAAGAACAGACTTCTCCCGACCTTAAGAGGTCTGCACCTCATAAACTGATTACGGTACCCTAATACTAAGGAGTGTGGAACATATGGCTTCAAAAACCACTATTAACTGGCTGATCGACAAAAACTCCAAGGACGGAATGTATTATCTTGCCGGTAATACCGGCGGTGACAATCCCATCGTCGGCATCAATATCATGGATAATCCCGACACGGTTCCGTGGCTGAAAAAAAACGAGCTTATTCTGTCAACGGGTTATCTCTTTACCTCTACAGACTTGTATCGGCATATTATTTACGACCTTCATGAACGAAACTGTGCAGGGCTTGGTATTAAACTCAACCGTTATCTGGATGAGCTGCCCTCCGAGATGCTGGAACAGTCCAATGAACTGGGTTTTCCTATCTTCTGTATTCCCTTTGGCAGCACCATGGAGGAAATCGCCAATCAGGTCTACCACAATATCTTTCTGGAAGAAATGTCGGAAACCCAGAAAGCAGCCGATCTCTATAAAAGTATTACGGAAGCAGCCCTTAAAAAGCACAGCCTTCCCCCGCTCCTTAAGAACCTGTCCGGTTCTTTTCAAGCTGCGGCCTTTTTGACCAATCATGACTTTGAAATTATCGAATATTCCATTCCGATACAGTCAAAAGATACCTTTCCTTACCCTTTCAGCCAGAATACCAACACCCTTTTTCCCAGTAATGTGATTCTGAACTTAAAGACCCTTCAGGCCGAAAAACCGGTTCCCGTGCACAAATACAAACTAAGCAAAAACAATAAAGAATATTTCTTTTTGATATTTCCCATAACCAGCGGGAAAACCCTCTCCGGTTTTCTGATCTTCCTACAGGAGAAACAGGAATTTACGGCATTTGATTATGACTTAATAAGGAATATTATTCCTATTATCCATGTATCCCTGATTTCCAACAGCCTTTTTACGGAAAATGTAAGAAGCAGCCGGTATCTGTTTTACGACAACCTCTTGTCCGGCAAACTGAAAAATGAGTCGGAAATCGAACCTGCCTGCATACAAAACGGCTTTCATTACAAGAAATACCGGGTATGTGTCACCTTTCGCATCGAGAATTATGCCGAACTTACCATCGCCAAACGAAGAGCTTTGGAGCGTAAAGTCTTTAACCAGCTGGATTCTTACCTGGATGAAAAATCCATTGATCATACCTCGGCTGTCTACGACATTGATTTTATTTTATTTATATTCTTTTCTAATTATAAAAGCCAGAGTGAAACCAGCCGAACTGCCTGTGAAACGGTCAAAGCCCTGTGTACGGAACTAAACAAGGCAGGAATTATCTGTAAAGCAGGCATCAGCGGATGTTATCATGATGCCTTAACCATCCAGAAATGTTACACCCAGGCTATATCCGCATTGGAGCTCGGACAGAAATTACATGCTAAGGACATGATCTATACCTATAACGATGATTATATCTATCATTTATTTACCTCCAACCTGACCAATGAAAAAATGTTGGAAATCTACAGTGAGACCCTTAGTCCCATCACCGGCAACTTAAAGGACCCGGAGAATGAAAACTTAAAAACCCTGCTCTCCTATCTGGACAACGGCCTGAATATCAGCCAGGCTGCCAAAGCATTGTTTATACACCGGAATACCATGTTCTACCGGGTGGAACAGTTGGAGAAACTGCTGGGAATGGATCTGAAAGATACGGGTAATGTATTCCGTCTCCGCCTTGCTTTATATATTAAGGAATTACTGGAGCTTTAGCAGGACATCTCCGTTCTCTAAATAGGTCACCAGCTCCCTTTTCCTTTCAATGGCATCGATTGCTTTAAAATAATCCTCTTTTGTGTGATAAAGCGGTTTATAATTGTGCTTTATATCTTTCGCTAAAGCCGCCTCCTCTTTTAGCAACTCATAAATCATACAGGTCAGAACTTTAGCCGGATTAATCACACATTTCTCCCGGTCTCCGATATAATAATCATCGCCGTGCTGTTTTCCCTCCGCCCCCATACATAAAGGCTGAATGACCGGTATCAGGGAGGACAGATCGCCGATGTCGCTGCTTTGGGTGTCCCATCCGGCATGGATAATCTTGTTCTTTCCGAATAACTCTTCGATTACCCGTTCACAGAGATCATTCAACTCCCTGTTACTGTGCAGGGGTAAGTTCCCCGGTTTGTCTTCGATCACCACCTTCGCACCGAGTGCTGCTGCGGAAGCTGCCAAAGCCCGGTTGATACGGTCGTTCACCTCTATCATCTTATCAATCGCTGCCGCTCTTACGTAGGTATCCAGTTTCACAAGGCCCGGTATGATATTAGCCGCACCGCCGCCTCCGGTTATCACCGGATGATACCTGACATAATCCTTTTCCTGAAAGGTTTCCCTTAAGGAATTACATGCCTGCAAGCCAAGGGATGCCGCATATAAGGCATTGACACCTTTGTGGGGAGCTCCCCCGGCATGGGAAGCCACCCCTTTGTATTCCATATGTTTCGTAATACATCCGTCCATTCCGTCAATCAGCTTAAATAATTTATTCTCACTGCTGTCCGCATGAAACATAATCGCCAAATCCACTTCATCGAAAAGTCCTCTGTATAAAAATTCGATTTTACCTGCCACATACCGGATGACTCCCTGTTCGATCAGCTGATTCCGGTATTCCAGATCGATGGTTTCTTCTGCAGGTACAGCTGCAAATATGATAGAACCAGCGAGTCCGTTAAGGCTTCCCTCTTCTTTAAGAGCCGCAGCGACTCCAAGCATAACGGAAGTCTGAATCAGATGTCCGCAGGCATGGACCGCTCCGGTGTCCGGGTCCGCCGCAGGATGATTTTCACAAAATAAAGCATCCAGTTCACCTAATACCGCGATCTTCGGGCCTTTCCTACCGGTATCCAGTTCAGCTGTAAATCCGGGTATTCCCTGGGCTTCTTTCACCTCATAACCCAATCTGACAAACTGTTCCTTAAGATATCCACTGGTTTTCCATTCTTTATAACCCACTTCCGGATGTGCCAGATATAATCAAAGGTATTCAGTATTTGATCCCTGTTTTTCTCAACATACCTTGTATACCGTTCATAAATCTCTTTCATGCTCCACCCCCTTACTTTTGAACCGGTACAAACCGTCCGAACCCTTTCTCTGTTTGGATCTTACCCGAACGAAACACCGGAACACCGCGGATCAGAACCGTTTCCGGAAGTCCTTTTCCGCTAAGTCCGTCAAATGCCGTTATTTTCTGCTTATAAAACAACTGCTTTGCATCCACTCTCCATTCCTTCTCCGGATCAAAGATAACGATATCTCCATCAAATCCTACCTTAACCGCTCCCTTTCTCCCGTAGATTCCAAATCGCCTGGCCGGATTAGCCGACAGACAACTGGCTAAAAGATTGGGAGAAAACCCTCTCTTATTTACCCCCTGGTCATATACGGTCTGAAACACCGTCTGGACACTGCTGATTCCAAACCCTGATTCATACGTAGGCTGGTTTCTATCATCCCGGTTATACGGCATGCCGGGGGAATGATCCGAAGCCACACAGCTTAAAACTCCTCTGGCCACATAATCCCATAATCCCTCCCTGGCAGCAGGTTCTCTTAAGGGCGGGGCACAGCCAAACAGGCAGCCTTTCTCAAGATAATCCTCCTCCGAGAAGGTCAGATAATGGGAACAGGTCTCCGCCGTCACATCCACGCCTTCGTTTTTCGCCTTTTCTATCAGGGCCGCTACCTTGGGATGGCTGACATGGCATATGTGTACTCTGGCTTTTGTCTCTCCGGCCAGAAATAAAATATTCTGGGTGGCTATCAATTCACTGACTAACGGCCTGGAATTAAGAAAAGCCTGCCTGCCGTTTATCTTATTCTTCACGACATATTCCCTTTCCAACCTGGTAATGGAATAATCTTCACAGTGAAAACCGGCCAGACCGTTAAAGGCCTCTATCTCCTTAAGCGCTATTCTCACCATTCCAAGATCGGGTGCAGAAAAGTCATTGCCCCCTCCCGAGAGGAAACACTTAAATGCGGCAGCTCCGGCTCTGTTAAGGCCAGGCAACTCCTTAAGATTCTGAGGTACCAAAGCTCCCCACATACTAAAATCCACATAGGATTCCCTGCTTAACCGTTCCTGTTTGGCTTTAAATATCTCCGGATTTAATACGGAGGGGGAATTCAGATTAAGGGGCATATCGATACAGGTCGTAATCCCTCCTGCCGCTGCAGCCATTGTGGAGGTCTGCATATCTTCAAAATCAGCCTGATATTCACCGATATGCATATGGGCATCCACCGCTCCCGGGAAGATAAGCTTACCTGCCGCATCCATTACCAGGGCAGCACTTAACACCTCTGTTACCGGCTCCTCACACCCGCTAATCAATACGATCTTACCGTCCTTTATATAGATATTTCCTTTATAGACACGGTCTTCTTCTACAATATTTCCGTTTCTTATACTTATATCAAACATAAATCAAACCAGCTCCTTTTCTTATTGCTCCACTGCACCGCCTTTGCTCTGATTCCTCCAGTCAAACAACCTGTGTTCCAGCACAGTCAGTACTGCAAATAATACGGAATAAAGCAAACCGATTAAAACGGCTGCCATAATCATATCATTCATTTTAAACCAGTTTTTAGAGAATACGATAATGTATCCGAGACCGGTGGAAGCACCCATCATTTCCGCTACGACCATGGCTCCGAAGGCCGCACCCAATGCCCCTTTCATTCCCAAGAAGATACCCGGGAAAGCCGATTGGAATTTGACCCTTAAGAATACCTGCAGAGGTGTGGCACCCAGACTGGCAGCGGACCGTATAAGCAGCGGGTCGGTGTTCTTAATTCCCTCTGTCACATAGGAAATCATATAGATGGCAGTGGAATAAGCAATTAAGATGGACTTGGAATTCTCACCGATACCGAACCATAAGATAAACATGGGAAGAAACGCCATAACCGGAATCGGCCCGAACAGGTTTAAGACCGGCGAACAGACATTATCCATAATACGGGAACTGGCAATCAGACTGCCTAATATAACAGCAATCAGTACCCCAATGATATAACCGGTCAGTACACGTTTTACGCTGACACCAACGTGAACCAGGAGCGTCCCGTCTGACAGGTAAGTGTATACTGCCGTAATGATACCTGTCGGCATGGGAAGAAACTTTGCATTGATCCAGCCTTGAGAGAGGTTGATCCGGCACATTAGCTCCCATAGGAGGAAAAATCCGCACAAGGAAATGATCTTATAATACTTATCCCTTTTTGCCTTATTGGCAGCCGCAGTCTGATAGGACACACTGTTTTTAGCTTTTTTCATTACCTGACCCCCTATTCCGTAATTACGGCATTTGCATCAGTGCCTGTAATCGCACTTTCAAATTGCTGCACATATTTTACAAAACATTCACTTATAATGTCTCTCGGGCGCTCCAGTTCGATCCGCTGATCCATGGTAACCCTGCCCTGATCTAACAGGATGACCCGGTCGGCAAGATAGACCGCTTCCGGAACACTATGCGTGATAAAAACAATTGTTTTATTGGTCAATTTCCAGATTCGCTCGATTTCCCGCCTCATGGAATCCCTGGTCAAAGCATCCAGGGCTCCAAGGGGTTCGTCCATTAAAAGCACCTCGGGTTCGTTCGCCAAAGCCCTTGCGATACCCACTCTCTGAGCCATACCTCCCGATAGTCCGATGGGATAAGCATCCTTATAATCCTCCAGTCCGACCATCTTAATATACTCCCAAGCGATCTCCCCCGCCCGTTTCTCTCGCTTTAATTTAAGCCCGAATTCAATATTTTTCCTTACGGTAAGCCAGGGAAATAATGCATGCTGTTGAAATACCACACCCCGGTCGGCGCCGGGACCGGTAACCTCCCTCCCGTCTGTTTTGATACAACCTTTATCCGGTTTTAAATATCCTGCAAGGAGATTTAAAAGTGTTGATTTTCCGCAGCCGCTTTTACCTAAGATGCAGATAAATTCTCCTGAAGCTATGTCCAGGTTTACATCGTTTAAGATGTAAAACATCTCCCCTTTACGCTCTTCATATGCCTTGTATAAATGTTCAATCTGTACTGCCACTTCTTATACCTCCTTAACAGAAAATACATAGGGGGCTGCCGCATATCGCGGCACCCCATAAAATTTAGTGATTTTTCTAAAACCTTATCCTTATTTAAAACTTACAAGACTTGAATCGATACCGGATAAAATGTCCGTATTGGCAAAAGAATCGAATTTCACAACACCGGTATTCAGTCCGGAATCTGCCATATACTGTGCCAGGGAATCACAGGAATCCTTAAAGGTCTGGTCATATGTAACCTTATATACATTTTTCTTCATGATGGATACGCAGGTATCTTTGTCCAGATTGATCTGTTTACCGATAATGTCCGCAGCATCTTCCAGATTACTGTTTATGTAATCGGTGGCTTTCATCATAGCTCTTACGTAAGCTTCACAGGCTTTTGGATTCTCGTTTAAGAAGCTTTTGGATACGTCGATACATACTTCAAAGTTAAGATAGCTCACATCTCCCTCATTCTCCGGAAGATAGGACTTGGTTCCGGTAAATAAGTAGTGTCCGCCAAATTCTTCCGCTTTGATTCCCCATGGCTCCCAGGCTGCAAAGAAATCAATGTCCCCGCTTTCAAGGGATGCTAACATATCGGAAGCCTGCAGGTTAACTAATTTAATCGCATTAAAATCAACCCCAAGATCATCACACATTGCTTTTACCGCTACGATTACACCCGCACCGTCGGTATAACCCATCTTTTTGCCCTCCAGATCCTTAGCGCTGGTCAGCTTTAGATTGGGACCGCCTACCACACACTGTGTATTACCTGCATCAACCACCGGTGCCAGCAGACAGACTTCACTGCCCTTATCCACCAGGTTAATGGCCTGATAATTGGAAATAGAATAAAATTGTGCTTCATTGGCAGCTACCATGGTCGTGGAAACCGATGGATCCGTTAAGAGCTGCAGATCCACATCCAGGCCTTCTTCTTCAAAAAATCCTTTTTCCTTTGCGATGATCTGCTGACCGGATATCTGGGGATCGAATTCACCTAATACAACTACTTTGGTCAGTTCTCCATTGGCAGAACTATCAGCGGAAGTCGTATCGGCACTGCCATCTGCGCTGCTTTCCGTACTTGCCGTATTATCAGCCGTACTACTATTAGTACCTGCCGTATTACTGCCTGCACTTTCCGCACCGGTACTTGTACTTCCGGTTTTGCTGCCGCAGCCTGTCATCAAAGATACCGCAAGCATGGTGATCATTGCTAATCCTATTAATTTCTTTCCTGTCTTTCTCATAATCTTCCTCCTGTTAAAAAAATGGTGTATAACCGGTCGGCACTAATGCTTTCCTTGTTATACACCATTGTATTTAGATTGTTATTTTGCGGCTGAACAACCGCATTATTACATTATTATACTTTTATATCCTGTGAAATGACATTACCAAGCTTTGATTTAAGATAATCCTTAATCAAGTTAATTGCATTGTCAAAACCCGTCCTGCCAATATTGATGGTTAAATCGTAATTCGTTACATTCGTCCACTCATTTCCGCCTGAGTAATACTTATAATACTCGGCACGGTACTGATCGGTCTGATAGATCAGACGGTTTGCTTCATCCGCCGTACAGGAATACTTCTCCATAATACGTGCCCTGCAGAATTCTCTTGGAGCTTCGATGTATACACTGATGACATTCTTATAACTCGCCAGTATGTTATCAGCACATTTACCGACAATGATACAGGATTCGCTTTGTGCCAGCTCTCTGATAATATGTGCCTGAATATTAAAAAGTTTAATATCCGACTGGAACCTCTTATACGCCGGGGAGGAAACCTCTCCTGTTACCGGCATCTTCGCCAGTGCTTTTCTTATCTTCTCACTGCTGAACTTCTCATCAACCCGTTCAAACATCTCCTGTGAGAGTCCGCTGTATTCAGAAGCTAATTCAAGGATTCTTTTCTCATAACAGTTAATTCCCAGTTCTTTGGCCAGCGTAAGTCCTATCTCTTTGCCGCCGCTGCCAAATCCCCTGGCAATGGTAATAACATAGTTATCCATATGATCCTGTCCTCTCCTTACATGCACTTTTAACCGGTTAAGTTCGTGCTTTCCTTGTGGAGTACCGAAGAAATTGTTATTAATCTCTTTCGGTCCTGCTTGGAATATATCATTTTTAACATACCTTTCTCTTCTTGTCAACCCGCAGAAAAAGCAGACTTTTTAAAAGCAGCACAACGAAAAGGCCATTACCAGTTACTTTCGCACAGGGATAAAATAACGGAGAAATGCTTTATTTATGCGGTTTATAAGGATTATTACCGTTGTTATGTATTCTGTCTTATGCCCCTGTTAAACCTGCCTTATTGTTCAACATGCACAGGTATGGGATATGATTTTCAGTCAGGGTTTCTGCTGGGATTTATTGCTTGGCATAACAAAAGCCGGGGATTGCGCCCTGACTTTTATTCATTGCATAATATAGTCCAACTATCGGTGCCTCTCCGGCTTTGTATAAATCTAGTTTTGTTCTGTTATATAGTTTCCCGGTCATTCCTTTCCCACTCTTCTTTTAAGAGTTCCAGGATTTCTTTGGAGGTCTCCAGGGCACCTATGTCCTCAATCTTCTGGATCAACGATTTGGCTGCTAGACGCTTTAATGCTCTAATCGCGATTATGTCGGTTTCACTGAACAATATCATCATCATTACACTATATAAACCGCTGAAAGTTAATACATCGCAGTCTTCCATTGTTTTCGCAGGCGTAACCGGGTCGACACTTCTTTCTCCTAAAATTTCTTCCCACTGTGTGGGATCTTCTTCGATCCACTCAAGGAAACGGATCACTTCTTCTCTGGATTCTTCTGGGGGTTGCATATATGTTCTCCTTTCTAGGTTACAATATAGATTGATTATACATCTATAAATCAGTTATATTGTAACTAGATAGTTACAATGCTAAATAAAATACAGACTATTATTATTAGCTACGAAACTCTGCTAATATAAAAATTATAATTTATATTAAGTATTATCTACACTTCCTGGTATTCATATAATAATATATTTCTGCAGTAGCAATATCATACATTATATCCAGACCTTTTCTAAACCTATTATTTAAACTTGGGATTCATATGACTAATGATTTAAATGTATTTTAGCATTCAATTACATGAAACGTTACATAAATCTTCCTGCAAATATTTGTAATAATTTCAAGTTACTCGATTGTCACATCTGGCACGCATCAAAACAAAATATTAATTATCAAAAATTTTCTCCCAAATTTCATTTTCGATCTTTACAGAACCGTTTTCTCATGGTATTATGTATAAGGATAAAAAATAAACTTCTACTTTACAATTTATGATTTATAGAGTATGATAACTTTTATAACGAACGATCGTTCGTATTTTTCTTAACTAATGGAGGTAAAACCATGCTAGATAAGACCGTATGTGAATTATTCGCTGGTGTCGGTGGATTCCGTTTAGGGTTAGAGCGTTCATCAAAAGATTGGCAAACTGTATGGGCTAATCAGTGGGAGCCAGGCAAAAAGAATCAGTTTGCCTTTGAATGCTATTGTTCTCATTTTGGAAAAAATCCAAATCATGTAAATAAGGATATCTCCTCAATTGATAAATACTCAATTCCAGACCATAATCTACTGGTCGGAGGTTTCCCATGCCAGGACTACTCAGTTGCTAGGACTGGAGCAACTGGTATTAATGGAAAGAAAGGAGTTCTTTGGTGGGATATAAGAGATATCTTAGAAGCTAAACACCCAAAATTTGTCTTATTGGAGAATGTTGACAGATTATTGAAATCTCCTGCTAGTCAACGTGGCAGAGATTTCGGTATCATATTAACTTGTTTCAATAAACTAGGATATAGCGTTGAATGGAGAATAATAAATGCTGCTGACTATGGTTTTGCACAGAGAAGACGTCGTACTTTTATCTTCGCTTTTCGTAATGATACTACTTTTGCACAACATAGAATTGATAAAAATCCTATCTATATTATAAATAATATCGGCTTCTTCGCAAATGCATTTCCTATTGTAGCTAGTAATGAGTTAAAGGAAAGTGCTCTGGAATATACCGACTTGGCCGACGTAACAGAAAAGTTTTCATGTAGTTTTGAAAATTCAGGATTTATGTGCGATGGAACAATATATACTTGTGGTACTACTCCAATTTATAAGGAATCAACTAAATTACAAGATATTGTCACTCATGGTGTCAGTGAGAAATATTACT
Source organism: Anaerocolumna sp. MB42-C2 (assembly GCF_030913705.1). Classification (GTDB taxonomy): domain Bacteria; phylum Bacillota; class Clostridia; order Lachnospirales; family Lachnospiraceae; genus Anaerocolumna. The sequence continues at coordinate 5,332,292 of NZ_CP133190.1, read as the reverse complement.
TAGGCAATGATTTAAGTAAATGGGAATATTTAAAGGGTGCAAAGAAAATCGAACGTACTAGTAAAACCGGTTATACATATATATTTTCAGAAGGTCCTATTGCTTTCCCTGACCCTCTTGACAAACCAGCTCGAACAATGTTAACAAGTGAGGCAACATCAAATAGAAGCACACATGTAATTGAAGACCCTATAACTAAGAATTATCGTTTACTCACTCCAATAGAAGCTGAGAGAATTCAAGGATTCGAAGATGACTGGACAAATACAGGGATGGCAGAAAGAAATAGATATTTCTGTATGGGTAATGCATTAGTAGTTGGTCTAATTACTCAAATGGGAAATTACTTAAATCATATTTTTGAACATGAATCTATTACTCCTGAAAATGAAGAGCGGAAGGCTATTTAACCTTCCGTTTTTTATTCATTAGCTATTCTATTAATATACTCCTGAATCATTGCAAGATGTCTAGCATTATATTCTTTTCTCACATTCTTAGCAATTGCTATTTCTATTCCTTGATTTTTAATATTCCATTCATCAACCATATGCCCAATATCATCCATATCATATAGTCCAACTATAAGGATTGGCACAGTAATAGATAATTTTGCTGCAGGGATTTCTCTAAGCGCTTTTTCAAAATTTGCCACACCAGAATCTATTCTTGTAGACAAATGTTGAGATGGTAGTATTAATATACAAACATCTGTTAATCCATATGAATAAGACAATTGGAATTTAAAATAATTACGGTATGCACTCGCTATATTTCCAAATTCAACTTCAATCTGCAAAATAATGGGTCCACTATCTTCATTTCTTCTTTCAAATTTCTTTCTAAAATCAGAACGCAATACATCTTCATTGTCCTCTGGTGTCGCCAAAGGTTCATCTTCCCAACCTCTTTGCAGGAAAGCGACTTTAAAATATGTATTCATTACCTGTTGAATGACATCCTTCTTTGCCTGTTTTGAGGACTTTCCCTTAAAAACTGGAACCGGGCATTTTTTACAGATATCTATAATTTCCTTATATGCATCTAAATATTTGGGGTTCTGCAATATTTCTTCTGCATAACGATAAGAATATGTTTTTACAATCATAACTATTATTCCTCTTCTAAAAATTCATAGTTCAACTGGGACATAATATAATAATTATTCAACCAAAAGCATTGTTTGGGATAATGTCGTCCATCCGGCAATTCATACGTATCCTGTGCATTCAATGCATGTGGTCTGACATGGCAAACCCTATTATCTGATGCATGCGGAAAATTATTATAATTCTTTCCATTCTTTTGTGTAATTTGCAATCCTTCTTTAATTACTTGTACCGTTTTATTCCATACAGAATGTACTTCTACCTCTAAATCATTATATGGGATATTCCAAAATTGACACCCTTCTAATCGAAGAATATTATTTTCATCAAATTTATAAACTACAAACAAAAATCTTGTCTCGCTTAAATATGTACCAAATGTCGATGTTTCCCATTCTTCTTTAATCAGTTCTTTAAACATAAATGTAGGAAAGGACATACTCTCCTTAATTTTATTGTTGTTACCTATACGAATTGTTTTTACAACAATGTTTGCTTTTTCAAATTCTTCTGCTTTATTACCTTTAATCCCAAGAATTCTATATGCAAGCATAGCTTCCAAATTTTTCGGCTTTCTTTTAAAATCAATCTTAAATTTCTTACATAAATCTTCAGCACTACAATGTCTGTACGCATGTATTTTTTCAATTACATAGTCTTCAAACGATTTCTCAATATTACCTTTTACAATAGGTTCATATGTCGTCTTACCTGGTATAATATAATTATTCAAAACATATGTCATATATGAATTCTTAAATGCAAATGCTCTTGGCTTTGCCAATTCATCGCTACATGGCTGTTTTCGTCTATCCTTAGAAGATGCAGCTTTAGGTGCCGCACCTAGATATAAAGTATCTCCCTCTGAAAGTTCATGCGCCTTTCCAGCACATATTTTCTCAACAATCAATTCAAAATCATGTTTTATTATCTGTATATCTTCAACAGGTGGAGTAAACAATTTTACATAACCAATTTTGTAGTCTAGACGATTCATTATTTCTTGCTGATATAGATAATAGACTAATAGAATCAAATTAGCTTTTTTCCATAAATGGCTACTTTCAAATCTTTCTTCAATTACAGCAAAATAATCTATCATCGTAATAATCAAACGTTCTTTTGCAGATATGCTACCATTTTGATTGATTTTATAAGGTGTCACTTTTAATTCTACACCTGCTTTATCAAAATCTGGATTTGAATTATTATTTGTCTGGTAATGGAAAAATCTTTCTTCTACCAGTTCACCCAAGCCACCTTTTCTATTTTTATTTTCATGATCAACTTCATAATTTAAATTTGATCTGACTACCATAAATTCCATTATATCTTCTTCACAAATCTGATTAAATGTTTTTCCAATCAGTTTTTGTGCATATTTTTCAATACTAATAGGATTAGATTCATCATAATCTTTCCCATAAACAAAACTCATCAAATCACTTCCTCTATATCATAATTCATAATCTGAAATCATCAAATCAAAAACAGTTTCCTCAATCACCTTTACACACTCATCCGTACATTTAAGAATATCTTTCCCCCAGAAATGGATTACCGTCCAACCAGCGAACAATAATTTTTTGTCTATTTCATTATCACGATTCATATTATCTTGAATTTTATTTACCCAATATTGAGCATTATTACCTTTTTCTAGTTTTCGTCTCAACATTTCCCAATCTTTACCATGAAAAAACTCACTATCGCAAAAAATTGCTATCTTATACTTTGTCAAAACAATATCTGGGGATCCAGGTAATACTTTATAATTCTTCCTATATCGATATCCTTTTACCCACAAAGCCTTGCTAAGCGCTAATTCAATACTTGTACCCTTACCTTTGATATGACTCATTGTTTTCCGTCGCTGCTCTGTTACATTTTCGTATATTCTCATATTAAATCACCAAATCCATGTTAATTTTCTTAAAATAGAATTCTAGTACACCTATTCTATCATCCATATTATGCATCCCATACCCTCTAAAATGGTGCTTCGTGAATATTATAATCTTTAACAAGAATAACATAACTTCATTTGCTTTCTAGCAATAAAATCACATAATTTAAAATACTTATCGCAATTTTATCTCATTTTTATTATCTAGTAGTTGTTCCAGGGTTCTCTAACTTCATTTGATTACTAAAAGTCCTTAAACAAGCATAAAATCAATTTTACCATTTATTTTTACGTTTTTTAGCAACATAAATTCACCTATTTATTAAATCATGTTTAAGAATATTATAGCAAATATTTTTTAATTATACTACACAAAAAGATAATTGAATAAAGCATCTATATTTTTTATTTCATCTTTTATACCAACATTACCAATATACGCTTTAACATTAACTACTCCATATTATCATTCAGTGACATCAATACGATATTTATTTATTGTATTAATTTTAAAACGCTTAATTATAAAATGAGCTGGTAATAGCAACTATCCTTTGCTTGATTTGCTACTATTTCTAAGTTATTCTAAGTACCAGGAGGTGATTTAATGTTCGATATAAAGAGATTTGGTGCGTATATTTCGAGACTTCGCAAGAAAGCCGATATGACTCAATCTGAGCTTGCTGAACGGCTTAACCTGACTCGCCAGGCAATATCCAAATATGAGTGCGGAGATAGTTTCCCCGATATATCTATTTTAATTGAAATTGCAGACGTATTTGGTATCACTCTTGATGAACTTATTAGTTCCGGCCATCCGACACTAAAGGAAGCCGCCATTCTTGAATGTGCTGTGGAGGGGCAGGATATATACGATGATTTGGACAAGCAGTGCATATCTGATATTGTAAATATCGCACCGCTGCTAAAGCCAAGTTTACTCGATAAGATGGCGAAAGGTCTTGCAAAACACGGAATAGATATTTCAAGTATTGTTTCACTCGCGGAGTACATAAATGATGATACTGTTATTAAACTGTTGGAAAATGCAACCTATGACACAATCAATGAAACTTTACTTGAACGCTTAATCCCTTTTCTTGATGGTAATTCAATATCTATCATATTTCAGAAAATCCTTGAGGGTGAACTTGATTATAAATTAATCAGAATTATGCTTCCCCACGCAGAGTATATTTACCCTCAAGTTGAAGCTGCTGTTTTATTTGGCGGTCTTGATGAAAAAGCTCTTACAATTTTAAGAGATTATGAATCCGAAAATGATGGATTAAGACATTATGACAAAGGAAAAGAAAGGTAAAATTCAAATGGATGAAAAACGAATACAGTTATTAAGTAAATCGCCCGTCAGCAAGGCGATATTTACAATGTCTATTCCCATGGTTATGGGAATGATGATTCAATTGCTTTATAATCTTATAGACATATATTTTATTGGTAAGCTGGAAGATCAAAATCAACTGGCAGCTGCTAATATAACTACACCGCTGTTTATGATATTAATGGCTTTATCAGGAATTATAGGGACAGGTGCTTCTTCTTATATTTCCAGATGTATGGGAAAATCAGATTATAATAAGGCAAGCAAAGTCCTTTCATCAGGTATTACGATATGTATTAGTTTAGGTATATTGTGTTCTATCATCGGAAGTATCTTTATTTCTCCGATTGTCCATGCTTTAGGGGCAGTGGATGAGACTTATTCCTTTGCTTTAGATTACTCTCTGGTACTACTTCTGGGAGCAGCAATTATTATGGGCAATTTCGCTTTGGGACAGTTATTGCGAAGCGAAGGTTCTGCTCTTGTGTCCATGATGGGTATGCTTATTGGTACAATCGCTAATACGATTTTGGATCCGATTTTTATTTTCACCCTGCATATGGGAATTCAAGGTGCGGCAGTTGCAACTGTGCTTGGTAATGCATTTGGTCTAATTTATTACATAATATTTTATGTTCGTGATAAATCAATGATTAAATTCAAATTCAAAAATATCTCTTTTGAAAAAGACATTTGGAGAGAGATATTTTCAATTGGAATCCCCTCTTCAACCAGTCAGTTACTTATGGGTGTGGCTGTTATGTTATGTAATAATTTAGCTGTTTCATATGGTAATAATACTGTAGCCGGAATAGGTGTCGCATCCAAGATAATGACGATCGGAACCTATATATTTATGGGATTTGCCGCCGGATGTCAACCGTTACTGGGATATAATTTTGGTGCAAAAAACTATAACCGTGTACAGGAGATTATTAAAAAAGGGATGCTGATTACCAGTGTCATCGGCACAGTGTTAACTATACTTTTTGGTCTTTTTTCCAATCAGATTATTTCGTTTTTTACACCTCTGCCGGATGTTATTTCACAAGGTAGTTTTATACTTTTAGGACTTATGTGGTCACTTCCTGTATATGGTGCTCAAATGGTTGGTGCTGTGACCGTACAAGCTATGGGAAAAGGAAAAGCTTCCTTTTTGCTTTCTATTGCCAGACAAGGATTATTTTATATTCCAATTTTATTTGTGTTTAACAGTGCCTTTGGCCTCAGCGGGTTAATATTTGCACAGCCGTTAGCAGATTTGCTTGCACTGCTTCTAACCCTTGTAGTATTAACGACAATAATGAAAAAGAGCAGGTCGTTATCCTTTGAGATGAAATAATAAACTCTAATCATCCCTTAACCGTGAGGGGACGTCACCTTACGGTTTTCAATAACTCCTGCCTACAGCCATAATCTTCTATTCAACTTAAGTTCCGACAGTAACTTTGAATATTCAAAATGGTCATCCTCTCCCCTTATAGGTATTTTCGTGTTAAGATTACCCCCGGCGATATCCTGTAGTGTTTCTAGGTATGTCCTCAAAATACCGTATCTTCTGTTATCGTTTAATTCATTTAAAATTCCTGATTTGACAAATATAAGTCTTAGTACCTAGTTTTGAATTCAATAAATACATATCTTTATCATCACCAATACTTTCAAAATATATCTCTGAATATTCACCCGTTTTTTTCTTTTTATTGAATAAACTGTTAGGATAAAATGAATGCAATACAATAACATCATTATCGAAAGTTAAATCATTTACTTTAGGTACTCCCTCTTTCGAATATTCTGTAATCCGTATTTTGGAATTAACGTGATTATTAACATTAGTGATAAATTCATTGAAGCTTTCCATATTGATTTGTTCGGGATAAGTAATAAAATCACCATTAGCAGTGGCTTTTTCAATTGTATAAGAATTTGTAATTTTTAACATGACAAATATGATTATAACTATTAAAAACCCGATACAAGAACCGATAATTTTTTTCATTTTAACCTCATTAATCATACAAATTCTTTAAGTGTAAGTACTAATTATCCCCAAGCGATACCCCAAAATAAAATTAAGATGGTTGATTTAATACCAAAAACGCCTTCTGAATTTTGATTATCCGAAGATTTTTAATATACCACCATTAATATCCTAAATCGCATTATACTAATAGTCTTTTTTCTAACACATCTGCAAATTCCTGTATTATAGGTCCAAGCGTTTCTGACCAGTCTTGAACTTCTATTTTATCTTTATACATCATTGGATTTTCTCTTATCTTTATTACTTTTTTCATCACCTCTACATTAGGAACTAAGCCTTTCTCTAATGCCCAATAACCAGCATTTGTTTTAGAAATGATTTTTCTTTCAGATAAGGTATATAAGCATCTTGCAATATCTAACATCCATCCGATCGAATATAGATTTCTACCTGGCTTAACAGCATAGTTTCGAATTGTTCGATAATGATTTGCAACTGCTTGAACTATTTCATCATAGGATGGATATTGTATTTGATTTCTTATATTGTTTCCGTAAATTAGAATACCTGAGTCTTTTAACTGCATCGTTGAAAACACATCAAAGCAATAATTATCTGTAATTCTCTGCCCACTTGTTCCCCAATAAACAACCCGCTCTTGTTTTTTATTAAGAAATTCATTTATGCTTAAAATCCCGCCCTCAAATGACCTAAAGTAACGATTTTCCCTATATACTTCTAATAATGTCTGCCGTAGATTAACTAATTGTTCTGCCTGGTTTTCTGATAATGTTTTCTCAGTTAATATAAGTATATCAATATCACTCCATCCAAGTTTAAAATCATCGTAACAAATTGAACCAAATAAATAGACTGTAAAGTCATTTCCACTTAATATTGTTCTTACGTTATCAATTAGAATATCAATACTTTCTACCGGAGTCCATATTTTTCGGGAATTAGCCACTTCAGAGAGCATATCCACCGCTCCTTTATATATTTTCTCATTTCCATCTTTACAAACCACATCGAAATGTGGTATTCTTAGGTTAGAAAAGGAACAACCGCCCACAAGGTGTTTGACCGTTAAATGAGAAGCAAAGCCACCCAGTAACCGCCAAGTATACCAGGGTGGTTTTTGCTATGTATAGCTACTTACAAAACGTAAAAACAAATGTAAGCAATGCCAAAAGGAATATACCAAAAGTAAGTATATCCTTGAAATCAAAATGATTTTTCATAGGCATCACCCCCGTTCTGAAAAGAATGAGGGTCAACGCACCCTGCAACACGATTGTTCCATGATGTTATTCTATCATATTTCTGGATAGTTAACAACTCATAAAAGCCCCATGTTTGTGGGACAGCTATCGCTCTAATTCTTCCGGTTCCGACATTTCTGAAGTGCTTTCCAATGTGGCTGTATGATAGCTTTGTACTTCATTCAAAGTTACTTTACCGAATCTCTTACTTATCAGACAATTTTTCATTTCTATAATTACTTTTTTTTCCCTATAAAATGCCGTACCGTAACTACATACTCCAGGCGCAGTTCCCAGAAAACGGCTTGTATAAACATCCCTTGCCTATGCCATTCTGTATTAATCGGCGGCGAGATATCAAAAATCTTTTCCCAAAACTTTTTTTTCAGTATTTTTTGCTGAATTTGAGGAAGATTAACAAACCATTCACACTCAGACTCAAATTCCTCATCATTTGTACTATTATCGATATAGCTGTCATTAAGAACAAAATGCTACATTTCCTCATCACTTAGAAGTACCTGATCGTCCGGTATTTCTAATTCCATACAAACCTGATTCCCGGTATAGTTACGAAACTCCATCCGGCGCAGATCAGGTTTCAATTAATCCTTTTTCGATATTCTTCCAACGGTAAACTGGAATAGATATCTTATCTGCCGGGATAAATTCGTTATTCGGTGAAGGCAAATGATTTATATTCCCAATATACTTCAATTGTTTAATAGGGATTACCTTTTTGGAAGTAGATATCATTGTTAATAAGTATACTTTACCTCCCTCCCAATTAGCTGTTTGTATATATTTTAATTTGGATATTTCATCTTCTATTTGGGGGAGTTTCTCATCCTCTGTTATTTGAGCATATAGAATTGGGATCACATGTCCCGCCACCAAATAGTCTCATCAACTTTTCTTAAAATCAAATATCTTTTGTATAATCCATTTTCCTTTGCATAAACACTCTCTAATTGATAAGCGAAAGTATCTCCAATATTCCATTCACATTGATATAATCGATATTGTGATTGGGGAGGGGTTGCGGGGATTTTAGTTTGAATTCTAAGGCAATTACAGTTAAAATTAATGATAAATTATTTCTATTGCATAATAATTGAATATCCAAATAACAAGAAACAAGGGTTTCAAAGTTTATTCAAAACTTTAAAACCCCTGTTTTATCAAATAATCATTCTTTTCTTCTCTTGTAGTAAACCGTATCACTTTCTTTTCCTTATATTCTTCTAATAATTCTTAGATTTCTGGTTTGGTTTCTTCTTAGATTTTCTGGGTTTTTGCGATTCGCTCTTTAAACTCACCGGCTCTGATTAGCAAGCCACTGAAAGATAGTCTCGCCGCTCTCGTCCGCTACAATATTGTTATAAATATAATTCCATGCGTCGTGAGCACCATAATAATAGGTTCCGTCGAAAACGGGGCCCGCAGGATACAGCTTCATCTTGGCGTTAACTCCTGCCGCCAACAGGTTTCCGAGAGAGGTTGGAAGGTTGGTGGCTGCGGAGTCCGACGTGCTGCCAACAAGATACACAGGGAAACCCTTACTGGCGATTATCTGTGACTGTGCTGCATTTAAATTGCCTCCGGAACATAGAATCGCCGCGGCGAAATTAATTTTATTTTCGGTATTAGATGTTATCAGAGGAATTGTCATGCCGGTACCCATTGAAAGACCGCCAACATAAATCCGTTCTGTATCAATATAATTTTCAGCAACCACCGTATTGATCAGTTGCTCCATATCATTTAGCCGGTTGCCGCTCCATCCGGCCGTTGTTGATTGCGGAGCCAAGATATAGCAGCCGTCAAGGGCCTCCTGAAATTCCTCGCCAGCGAACGAAAGGGCTCTGTTGCCTATGAGATTGCCGCCCGGGTTAGCGCCATGATAGCGTTCTCCTGTGCCATGGAACCAGATAAGTATCGGCCTTTTATTGTCTGCGCCGGCATTATCAGGGGTATACAGCGCATACTTACCTCCACCAGGGGCATCCGAGATCTCAAACCGGTCGAATATGGGATCGTGCCTTGTTTCTCCCTGAACATAAGTCGCCTCGCCTATGCCGGGAATTACTGTGTTTTGTGTAATTGCAAGCTCTATGTTTGCAAAAGCAATGTATCCGCCTGCAGTGTACCACGCGGCACGGGTAGCAGGTACATCATAGCGGTTAGCGCTGCTGGCTCCGCTTGGCTCAGTTCTGGTCAGCCATTCTATGTCAATTTTGACATATTTCCCTTCCTCGACTCTGTTCCCATTAGCATCCGAAACATAGGCATCAACAATATTCCATCTGGCCCATCCATCTCCGAGAGCGTAACTCGCTTTTTCAGGATCCCATGCGTAGTTTCCAAAAGTCCCCTGAACACTACCGTCATATTCGGTTACCCTGGCTTTTGCAAAGAAAGTGTCTTTATCCACGGCGCCGGCTGTTAAAGTAACACCCATATCGATCAAAGCGCCGGAATAATAATATCCCGGGTTGCTCGCGGTTCTTAAAATGTCGAATGAAATCGGGCCATCGTTCAATGCGGGAACTATAATTGCAGTGTCAAGCTTTTGTCCGTTTATCTTTGTCAGTGTAAATACAACCGTCTGCTCCTCAGTTGTCTGCGCTATCTTGATTCCGAGTCTGCCTGCTTCTTGTTTGTTATTCTCTACTGTGTATGGCGTGGCGATGACCTCGCCCTTATTGCCAACCCAGTCCACATCGACTATATTATTGCCATTTCCGTGCCAACCGACATTAATTTCGCCCATATACCAGCCGTCTACCGCCTCAAAAGCTCCAGCCTCAAAAACATCCACGTTATTGCTGGCTGGTATGTCAAAGGCCATAGTTGGTACCTGAAAGTTTAATGCTATGACAATCGCAAAAACAATTGTTAAGATTTTTTTCATAGTGATTTCCTCCTTATTATTATTTGCCCCTTTTATTTTCTGAGGTCGGGGTCCCTCGTTTTTTGAATCGTTTCTAACGTGAAACGTGGTTAAGCACCTCAGGTGAGGTAACTTCCTTTATGCCATCGTCATAAAACACGTCCTCTGAGGTTACTTCATTTTTATGTTTGTTTTGCCGATCGAGTTCGGTGCGCAGTTTACACTGCCATCAATTATATCGATTTTGGCATATCATAGATATGTATATTATACGCAAATGGGATACTATTACAAATAGAATGTGAATACTGTATTACTCAGCTAAATCTACTGCCTGGATGCCTGAATCTATCTGTAACTGACAAGGCATCTCAAGCCGGTGTTTCTATCACTGCTGGTTTTATATTCGTGTCTTTTTCTATCTCCTTATTTGCGTTTATCGTTAGTGTTACCGCTTCCTTTTTGTCTGTTTCTTCGTAAATGCCGTATCTTGTGTTTTGCCACTGTTTCCACATCCATGTTAGTCATAGCCAAATGTGAAAACAAATTTTTACCCCCCTCCTGTGCTAAATTATAGAACAAATACATGGTATCATATCAGTTAATCAAAAGACATCAACTATTATGTCTATAATCTATAATTTTTTTACTTTTCTAGTTTTTTGAATGGCATGAAGAAGGTACCTCAACAATAAAAAAGTGTTAAAATGATTGTTACCTGCTGTTCTACTTGTAGCAGTATTTGGTAATATTTAAGTTTTTATTAATATTATTAATTTTATTTAATAAAACTTGAAGTATTTTAGGCAAGAGAGTAAGATAGGTGTATTAAAAGGATAGTATCATAGGAGGATACATAGTTATGAATGATAACAAACATAGGATGATAGGAAATATCATTGTTGCAGTGATTCTTATGGCGGGTATCGTAGCTGCATCGCTGATAGGAGTGAACGGACTCGTTAAGATTAAAAGTACCAGAACCAGTATAGAAGTTACCGGTTCAGCCAAGAAACAGATCACTTCGGATCTGATTGTATGGACGGGTTATTTCAATAAACAATCCCCTGTACTTAAGGATGCTTATACCCAACTGGAAACAGATCGGGAGAAAGTAAAAAAATATCTTGTGGGTAAAGGAATCAAAGAAGAGGATATTGTATTTTCAGCAATTAACACAATGGTTAATTATGTGTACGATGTTAATGGAATACAGACAAATGAGATCAATAATTATGATCTAAGCGAAACCATCACGATTCGTTCCTCTGAAATTGATAAAGTGACAGAGATTTCAAGAAGTGCTACTGAACTTCTGAATGACGGTGTACAGTTCCAATCCTATGATCCGCAATATCTCTATACCAAATTGGCTGATTTAAAGGTAACGATGCTTGCCGAAGCAACTAAAGATGCCAAGAAACGTGCACAGATGATTGCTGAAAACGCAGGAAGCAAGCTTGGTGGTTTAACAAAAGCCGATATGGGTGTTATGCAGATTACTCCGTTATATTCCAATGATATTGAAGATTCTGGAGTGAATGATACCTCATCGTTGGAGAAAGAGATCACGGCTGTCGTTCATTGTACCTTTGAAATTGGAGAATAATATATAACAGCTAAAAAGCAGGCCGTAAATTTTGGCCTGCTTTTTGCTGCATATATGAGTTCAGCTTATTTTGTCCAAGACATTACAAGTTCTGTTTCGCCGGTATTTTCATCCTGCTGCTCTACTGAGACTACAAAAGACTCCCTTAAATAAAATTTAACCGCACGGGTATTTTTTTTATAAACCTGCAAAGTTAATTCAGAATGGTTTGCCTTAATATAATCGAGTAACGCTTTCCCTAAACCCATGGATTGACAGCTCACCTCAATAAATATTCCTGCAATATAATTGCCTATTAAACCAACAAAGCCCTGAAGGATGTCGTTGGACTCATAAACATAAATGGTTGCATCGGGTAACATTTCTTTCACATTGTCATAATTTCCCATCCAGTAACTTTTGGGAATAAAATCATGTGCCTGTACATTCGTATCAAGCCATAAGTTCATAACCGATTCTAAATCGCTGATTTTAAATTCTCTTATCATATTTTATCCTTCCATGATTATTTCTTATCGCTATGTCATTTTATCATACAATCTCCGATTTTTCCTAAGGTCTTATGGATATGATCCAGATAACAGCCGTAGACAATTCCGTCAGCCTTTATCTTTCCAATCCGTTTTTTAGTACTTTGATTAAAAGTAACAGCTTTTCTTCCACTTTTGATATATCATCGGTATCATTAATTAATTCATTTATATTATTAAACACAAGCGATAAAAAGTTATCTACGAACTCCCTCGGAAACTCATCCCGAATCATAGACCTATTATATTTTGTTTGTGGGTTTAAATCAACGTTCTCTTTCTCGCTTTCCATTGCAATTTCCTTTAATACCCGATTATATATCTCTAAATTTTTCTCTTTGGCAAATCTTCTGCTCAGCTGATAATATTCTGGATTTTCTCTCGCAAATTTTATTCCTGCCATTACTTGATTATGAAGTTTAACAAAGATATCATCTTCATCAGCAAAAACCATAACTTCCATCTTTTTTCTCCATGCTTCTTCTAACAACACAATATATAATTCTTCTTTATTGTTAAAATAATGATAGAAGTTGCCCTTGCTGGTATTGGCCTCCTTTATGATCTTATTCACCGACGCGTTTTCATAATCATTACTGCTAAATTCTGTTAATGCTGCCGATAAGATAGCTTCTCTTTTATTCATTATGTTTGTACCATTCCCTATATTGCTGTTCTATATATCCCACTGCTTTTTCGTTCGCTTTTTCCTGATTTATAATGGCTGCAATTTTCTCTGATTGAAGAATGATATCCTTATTGTCCATTGCAATAAACCTGTTTACAAATTCTTTCTCCGAATCGCTTTCTTTCAGCGGTTTTAAGGAATATCCCAAATTATATAACCTCTTTGCCCAAAAGGGTTGATCTACATTAAAGGGCATAATCACCTGCGGCCTTCCGCTTCGCAATGCCGCAGCCATAGTCCCGACCCCTCCATGGTGTAAAATTCCTTTTGCCCGCTTAAATACCGCATCATGGGGCAGAAATTCTTTTATCATAAGGCTTTCGCTTGATGACATCTTGATTCCGCTATTTCCGGTAATAATTATTCCTCTGTTTCCGCTTTCCGATAAAGAAGCAACTACTTTTTTCATAAATGACTGTGAATCTTTCAGCGGCATAGATGAAAAAGTTACTATGATTGGTTGTTTTCCATACTTTAAAAATTCTTCTGTTTCTTCATCAAGGGTTCCCCCATCCTCTAACACAGGAAATCCGGATAAATACACTTTTTCTCTGAATTCTTTTATATCGGTAAACAAGCTGGGTGAAATCGGATATATGATAGGTAACGGATATCCATTTCTTTTTATCATATATTCACCGGACTTCCTTCTTCCCAAATGAAGTACTTTTTCCCTAAATTCGTTAATATCTTTAATATTATTACTTTCTGCTCCTGAATTGGTCAATTGATAGGTTAGTTTGTTTATTGTTCCGCCAAGATTTTTAGTTGATATAGCGAGGTTTGGGAATTCTGTAATCGGATAAATGATTGGTACCGGCGGCATCGATATACATAATATACCTAATTTCTCCGCAATATCAACAGCTCCGAATGCTTTCGGGTGATATATAATAACATCGTTTGTTTGACATGCTTCATAAAATTCTGTCATTGCTTTTCTATATAAGGGATTAATTACTTTTCTTGCATATTGCATCGCTTTTACAGGATGTTTCATCCCGTCTTCGAACACTTGCTTTCCTTCCGGAGTTTGTAATATGGCCAATAAATCCAAGCTGCATTCTGTAAATTCCAGACCATTTATTCTCACAAAGTTTTCAAATGATCTACCGGTACATATGGTGACCTTATGTCCGAACTCTTTCGCTGTTTTGCCAATTGCAACATAAGGCTGCACATCACCTCTTGTACCTAAACATAAAAATAGTATATTCATCTTTCCCTCCTTAGACCACATGGTCTATATACAGATTAGACCATGTGGTCTGTTTTGTCAAGAACATCAAATATTTACTATTATCTTATGTTTGTGAAATACAATACAAAGCTCTTACGAATATCTTACCTGTTCGTGGGCAGATACACTTATAACTCCATTACCGCTACAGGCTCATTATTATAGATCTCCCCGCTCTCCCAAAATCCAAAGCTTTCATAGAGCCTTTTCGCTACTATATTATCCGGTTCGTAGGATATCCAGCAATACCTGGCGGGTCCCGCAGGAAAGGTACGTATGTACTCCAATATTTTCCCCATTGCTTCCCGCCCATACCCGCGTCTCTGAAATTGTTTTCCTATCATCAGGCGTAAGATACAATAATTACCCTCTGCCATTTCCGGCTGATCATATCCGGTATTGCCATAAACAATCATAACAAATCCCACTATTTGTTCATCTGCATAAATAGCAAACGGCAGAGGACAACCCCCGTTGGTTGCCAATACATAACAGGATGCGGCGCTTGACAGATTCGATGCAACATAATGCTGCTGTTCTTGTGTTACATCCAGACGGAATACCTCCCGTCTGTTATCCAATGTAATTTTCCTGAGTGTTACCATATCATTATTCCTCCTATTATTTATTTTCAAGCATGATTCGAGTGTCAAAAGCCAATTTTATATTATGGTTTCGTCAACTTGCACAATTTATATTTTGATTGCGTGATGCAAAATATAGTTCATTCATATATGGCTTTTGACACTCAAATCCTAGCAGTCAATTGCAAACTCCAATATTATTTTTATTTATTTCACAATTGCCTATTTACTTTCAAGTTCCATAAACAAGTACATCGGTATTTTACTCAGCCAGCCAATTCTTTCGGATTGTTTTCTTTGTTCTTCCGTCGGAACGGGTTCATTCATATCGGTTAAGATAAATCCATTCCGGTTAAATGCTTTCACATAATCCGAAAGTGTCCTATGCCGGTAAACAATAGGTACATTGATCCCCTTTATTTCATCAAGCCATTCTGAGGGGTTAAAGTAATCAGCAATTTCTACCTTTATATTATCCTCTTCCAATTTCCACCTGCTTTCTTTCGGCTTATAACACGGATGTAGAATTGAGATAAACACTTTTCCTTTTGGTTTTAATACCCGATGGATTTCTTTTAAGGTTCCGTTTAGATCTTCCACATCCATCAACAGCATAGAGCATAAAACAATATCATATCCACCATCCTGAATCTCATCTAACTGATTCGCATTCCGAAGCATTGTCTTTATATTGGCTCCTTCTCTGTCCGCTCTCTCAGTAACATAAGACAACAATTCTTCCGAACAATCAACAGCAGTAACCATTGCACCTTTATCAGCAAGTGCTCTTGCATATCCTCCCTCTCCACATCCCAGATCCAGAATATTTTTTCCCTTTACTTCTCCAAGCTGCTGCAATGTATAAGGCATAATAAAATACATACGAAAATCATTGTTCTGTGCTTTCTCCACCCATTCTTCAATTCCGATCTTATTCCAGCATTCCGTTGAACTGTCCCTATTCATTTTTAACCCTTTCCTTTCTATTATTTCTACCTGCTCCCAATTATTTACTCACTTATTTTTTACATAAGCAATGCAGAATAATACCGTCTTCCGGTACATAGATCTCACCCTCTCCGCTCAATACTATGTGAAACCCGGCCTGTCTTGCATAATTTTCTAATTGTTCCAAAGTAAATGCCTCCCAGTATATACTCCGTTCCCTGTATGGGTAAAACTTAAACCCATTAAGACAGTGATCGTAGTGTTCTTCTAAATATAACTGAGAATGCCCGGAATAGCTGAACAGCCCTCGAGGCTTTAAAACCCTCTTACATTCACTTATGTATCTTTTCTTATACTCCTCGCCGTATAACAATCCAAAGGTCTGATTCCATATGATTACAACGTCAAATGTCTCATCTTCAAAGGGAATCTTTTCGCCGTTATAGTGATAAAATTCTACTTCGTAATCAGCTTTAACCGCTTCTTCCTTAACTTTTTCAACTGCATATTCTGAAATATCAAGTCCGGTTACAAGGAATCCCTGTCTATATAGTGTAAATGCTTCTCTTCCCAATCCACTTCCGATATCAAGTATCTTTGTTCCCGGCGGAAACCTGTCGGTGACCTGCTGTTCCCAGATCTTTAATTTGCCCTTGTCCCAGCCTTTCATTTCTTCAATGTGTTCCTTTTTCTCATACCAGTCCGATACGGATAAAATCATAACTAACCTCCTAATTCTTAACTCTCCTGCCGCCTGATACCAGCGGACTAATTATCAATCGATCCATCTTTTTATAAGTTACCATTTACCGGTCTCCATACATAAAATGGCACCCCCTTTTACCAGATATTTGAGAAATAATTTTTATTAACTTAACTATCGTTACTGTACACATCCCTGCAAAAAACAGCAGTGTTGTGTACAATAACACGCTTCGCGATGCACACAAAACGAGGGGGGCAGCGTTTTGGCGCTGCAATTCTCCGGTTTTTTGTGACAATGCATTCACAAAAAACACGTCGCGTTTGTTACCTGTGAGCAGTAACTAACTATCTTCATTGTACCGGACCAGGAAAAAATTACTAGACTTTTAATTTTATTTGTGTTATAGTTTATAATGTTCTATGCCTAAAAAAGCTTCTTCGTCAAACGAAGAAGCTTTAATTTATATATTGCCTTATTTTATGATTCAAGCGTCAAAAGCCAGTTTTATATTATGGTTCCGTCAATTGGAACAATTTATATTTTGATTGTTTCATTGGATTAATTTTTTATTTTTATAGCAAACAACAAAAAATATTGAAAATACCAAAATATTAAGTAGTATTATGATTCCGCTATCGCTATAAAATTTATTGGCGATAAGCATCCTCATAATTGCATCTGTAAATAAATATTTTGAAAACATAGCAATCATTGTATTCGATTGAGCTAAGATAGGAATGAAAAATAAAGTTAATATTAGCGGCAGTGCAATTGGAGTAACACTTACCTGATTATTCACTGAAACACCAATTATTGCGCCAATTATAAGTGAGCAAATTTGTCCTAAAAGTAAATAAATTTCCATCATATGATTTGGATGTTCTCCAAAAGCATCCATCACACTAAAGACACCTAACCCCATTAATGAAAACATAAAAATAATGAAACCGATTCCAATTAAATATTCCAAAGGTTTAACATTGGATAAAATCAACATTCTTAATGTATTCTTTTCCTTTTCTTCTGCTATAATAGTAGCCATACACATTAATGGAACCATAACGATATGCATAGTTATAAAAGATGGTGATATCGATGAAATATTCGATTGTTTCTCAGCTATAGATATAATAAATAGAAGAATTGGGAAAATTACCATCATGATTAAATTTTTTTTATTTTTTATAAAATCAGATTTTTCTTTTCTTGCTATAGCATAAATTTTAATAATAAAATCCATTTACACCAATCCTTTCCCAGTAAGTTTAATAAATACACTTTCAAGATTAGGTTCAGAAGAATGTATAGACATTACATTATTATCCCTGAATAATTGAATTATGTTTTCTCTATCGGTTTCATTATTTTTCAACGTTAGTTGTTCACCGCTTTTACAAATAACAGTAAATGTATCTTCTTCATTGTATTTTCTACAGATTT
Organism: Anaerocolumna sp. MB42-C2; assembly: GCF_030913705.1. Lineage (GTDB taxonomy): Bacteria > Bacillota > Clostridia > Lachnospirales > Lachnospiraceae > Anaerocolumna. Next base: position 5,314,048 of record NZ_CP133190.1, on the reverse strand, counting down.
CTTTAGGATTTCCATACTCTATAATTTTACCTTCCTGTAATAATCCAATATTATCACATAATTTAGTAGCTTCTTCCATGTTATGCGTACATAAAAAGATAGTAGTATCTTCATCTCTAATTTCTTTTATAAACTGATGTATGCTGTCTGATGTAACAGGATCAAGACCTCTTGTCGGTTCATCTAAAAATAATACCAGTGGGCTATGTAAAATAGCTCGTGCAAATAATAATCGTTGACGCATTCCTGTCGATAGTTTACAGACAACTGTATTTATTGCCTCCAGTAAACCAACTTTTTTTAAAACTTCATTTATTAAAAGCTTATTGACTTTATGTATTTGAGCATAAAGTAATAGATTTTCATAGCAGGATAATCTTTCATATAAGCCGGCTATGTCCATCATTACCCCAATTCTTTCATATATTTTCTTTTTCGAATATATTGTGTCCAGTTGATCAATATATGATTTCCCTTTTGTTGCTTGAAGCTGACCAGTTAATATTTTTATTAAAGTTGTTTTACCAGCTCCGGACGGTCCTAACAGCCCAAAGATTTCATTACTTTTTATATCTAAATTAACTTCTTTTAATACCTGTTTATCACCATAAGTATGTGAAATATCTTTTATTTGTATCATATTATCCATTTGGTTAGCCTTCCAATCAGAAATTACTAAAATACCCCAGTCAAATTAAATATATAATTTAATTAACCATCATTATAGGTTTTTATGCTAATAAGTCAATATTATTCGCATATTCTAAGTGTTTTTTGTCTATTCTACATGAAATTGATTTGGTAGTATTTTTGGGCGCTCAATTGCAATCCGAGCTTCCCGTTTTGTAATCGAGTTTCACATTTTGAAATCAACCTTCCATTTTTGAACTCGAAATTCCACGATTGTTATGACTTTCACGTTTTTCTCTTGCTTTTCATGGTATAATCTCTGGTAACAGGATGATTTTGGCGCACAAAAACCGGACGTGAATTTTGGCTTACAAATTTTGTACTCCAAAATTCACGTCTGCTGGTATCTGTCTTTTCGTTCCAGCCGGTGGTTTCATCTTAAGATTATCTTGCTACTTTTTCAAAAGGCCTGGTGTTAAATTGATGCTGTTGGCGGCAACCTCGTGGCATCCTAATTTATCAGCCAGGTCTTTTCCATAATAAAAACAGAATGCTTCATACGGACTTTTCCCATTCAGCTTTTTTCTTCTATAGGAATTGATATGATTCATCATCAGATTGATATCCTCCTGCATCAGTTCATCAAAGCTTTTTCCCTTTGGAAATACCCTTCTTATGAATTCATGGCCTACCTCTATTTCCGCTTTCTGATAGGGTGCACTTGGATTACAGTAATAGATTCTGGTTCTTTGAAATCCTTTACCATCTGGACCATACTCTATACTCTTCGGATTAGAAAATTCACTTCCGTTGTCAGTCAAAATGATTGGAAACAACTTTCGAAAGTCCTGTCCTCCCAGCTTATTATATAGTTCCTCATAAATATCGATTACTGACTTAGAGGTATTGGCGTCTCTTAGGAATGCAAGCATCAAGGACGTTTCTACAAAGAATAATGTAAGCAGAACCTTTCCACCTTTGCTTCCTATCACAGAATCCATCTGGATCACTGCTGTATCAGGATGCTGCTCCAGATACACCTCATAATCATGATAGTTTCTTCCCACACGACAGCCCCTGTCTACCTTCAGCTCTGGTTTTTTATAACGCGGTCGATACTTTACTTTCCGTGGGAGATCAATATTCCGCACATCAAATAGACTTCCATCTATGTAATTGTATAAAGTCTTCTCGCTGCACATTAACTCATCCTTATTAGTTAAATAAATCTGATGTATGGACTGTCCTTGTTTGATCAGCGGAACCAGGATCTCATTCAGTCTGGCAATTTCTCCTTCAGTAGAAAGAATCCCACTTCTAGATTCCGCAATCTTTTCAGATGCCTGACAATGGGCTTCCAATGCGTCATAGATTGTCTTCGTCAGTGTACACTTCTTCACTTCACTGCATCCATTACATACATAGGGGGCTTTAAATCTGCTGGTACATACTTCTTCCTCAAACTGTTCGCAATACCTGTTACACAGGCTTTCACACTGTCTGCATGTGGTTACCATAGGATGCTTACATTCATTTGTTCCACACACTTTTTTTCTCTTACATCCTTTTCGATACTTGCATACATTATGGGGATAGACTGAATATCCTGTACATTGCTCTGCTGCATAGTTGCGGACTTCTTTTGTAATAGTAGTTCTGTCCCTCCCCAGCTTCTTGCCTATCTCTGTAAAAGTCAGATCTTCCTTCAGTCCACTTTCAATCTCCAAACGGTGTTCATAAGATAAAAACTTAGCCATAGTGTCTCCTTTCCCAACCGGCTAAGTTCAGTATATCACGAAAGGCAGGGACTGCGCCCTGCCTTTTGAAACACGAATTTCTCTATGCTATTTTCAAATATTTGTACCTAACTTTCCCGTCCGAAAGGGAAAGTTATTTTACAATTGAGGAGTATTTTTGGGCTTACAAATTTTTTATACCGAACTTCACGTCTCTATCTGGCTTTATTTTTTGTCGGCAATATATTATTCTCCTGCCCCATCTCATCCAATAATTTTTCCAGAATCAGTGCCACACCCTCCTCTTTGTTGCTTTTCGTAACGGTATAAGCCTGTTCTTTTATAAAATCTTCCGCATTATCCATTGCAACGCTGTATTTTACCTGGCGAAACATATCGACATCATTCTCACCATCTCCAAATACCAATACTTCATCATACTTAATATCAAACTTATTCATTAGACATTTTAAAGTCTGACCTTTGGTAATTCCCTTTGGAGAAATCTCAATCAGCCTTGGACAGGTTCTTACTATTTCGTAATCTTCATCATACTGTTCTTTCAGCCTGTTGTACACTCTTTGATTTGTTTTAGGGTCCGCCACGCAATTAATTTTATTTAATTTCTTTGGTATTTCTTCCACCGACTGTATCTGTTTCTGCAGTGGATAACCATCGGTTATATCCGTGATCCAGGTCCATGCTCCGCCAAGACTTGGATAATCTTTTGGAAGACCACGTAAGATCCGTTCTTTTTCTTTCTCTATTCTTTGCCATTCCGGTATCCAATAATAAATTGCCCGATCCTCAAAGCATTGCACTTCTACCTCCGTACTTTGCCCAAATGCAAACAAAGCCTGTATATCTTCTTCCTGAAGCTGCCGTATTACCAGTCTTTCTTCTGTGGCCAGATCATATGTTGCCATTCCGTTTACTTCAATTAAGTAACCATTATGTTCTTTCATCTGCAGCTGCCGCGTATAAGGGAGCAGACGCGTATAACTCCGTCCGCTGGCTAATATAATCCGAATGCCCCTCTTCTGGCAACGTAGCAAACAACTCCTTGTCCGTTCTGTAATCTGATCTATTTCATTTAAAAGTGTACCGTCCATATCTAAAACTATCCATTTAATCATGTCTCAAACCTCCTGCTCTTTATCATCATTATTTTACCACACTTTTTCTTTAGCGCTATCCATTATTTTTATTAAACTGTCCGATTGTAACTCTCCTGGGTATCAGAAACAGAAAAACCGGTTTACATAAAAAGAATAACATACCACACAAATTGTAATATGCTATTCTTTACTATTTATTAATATTTTTTTATTGTATTTTTTACCTGTTATTCTTTATAGTTATTATTTATTGATATTCTTTATTGTTATTCTTATTGTTATTCTTTCATGATACTATTTTTCGATTATTAATTCATTCATACAAACTTAAAAACCTGTTGAAACTTCGATTGGACTCTGTCTTCTGTGTTATAAACTATTCATAATTATGTGAATTTCTTTCCGGCAGTCTTATCTTTTCCGTTCTTGCAATAATCGCAATGATAATCGGTATGAGTACAGGCCCATAAACGATCTGCGGCTACGGCCCATTGATTGGCTATTTCCTCACATCTTTGTGTCAATTCCTTTACATTTTCCGGATGCAGCAGATCCGTTGATTTAGCCCCGGATTTTTCTACCATCTCAACCAGACGCTGCGGATTATCAAGCAGCGGACACGGACGCAGATGATTGCAGTTAAACGGTTGATTTTTATAATATTGAATAAACAGTGGTCCCTGAAGCGCATCCAGGATTGATTTATTGTAAATATTGGAATCGGAATAGTGGATAAAAGCACAGGGTTCTATATCTCCGGCCGAATTAATATGCAGATATCTGCGTCCGCCGGCAACACAGCCTCCCGCATATTCCCCGTCATTCCAGAAATCCATACAAAAGATCGGTTTCGTCTTACGGAAATTATTAATCTGTCGATACATTAATTCACGCTGGTTGGCAGTAACTATCAGCTCCGGTACAGCATCCGCTCCAACAGGAATATAAGTAAAAAACCAAACAAACTTTGCCCCTTTGGCTATCAGGTCATCGATAAATGCTTCACTGCCTATAACTTCCGTATTTTTGCAGGTATAACAGCATGATGCGCCGAAAGCTAATTTCTTCTTTTTTAATAGTTCCATAGCCGCCGTAACTGCTTTATAAGTTCCTTTTCCCCGTCTAGCATCCGTCTCATCTTCAAAACCCTCTATACTTATTGCCGGTATAAAGTTTTTAACACGCTGCATTTCATCCGTAAATGCTTCATCTATCAGTGTTCCGTTAGTAAATGCGGTAAAAATACAATCTTTATGTTTATCACAGAGTTTGATGATATCGTCTTTACGTATAAGCGGTTCTCCGCCTGAATAAGCATAAAAATGTATACCCAACTCCTTACCTTGTACTATGATATTATCCAGTGTTTTTATGCTCATAGATTGATTACTGCCGTATTGCGCCGCCCAGCACCCTAAACAGTTTAAATTGCAGGCTGAGGTAGGATCCATCAATATTGCAAAAGGGATATTACATTCATATTTCCTTTTAAGTTTATTATGATTCTTACTGGAAAATAACGTAGCATTACATATAAAATTGCGGAAGAAGACTTTTCTTATTTCAGAATCAATATCCTCCCATATACTAATTATATATTTATACCAGTTACTGTCCTTGTCCTTGATGATTTCGCGAAATACCTTGCACTGCGCTTTCAGAACATTTTTTTTATCTAATTTATCTATTAAATCAACCAGTTTGAGCATTCTTTTCTCAGGATTTTGATTCATGTAATCATATGCGGTATTTGTCATTATAGTCAGGAATTTTTCTTTTAGCATAACCTGCCTCCTCGCGTTTTTCTATTCGTATTATCAATTTATGTCATATTATGACGAATAGTTCATAAAAAGCAAAGAAAGCAAAAAAATCATTCTGGTAAATTCCAAGAAAAAAGGAGCGTTTTCAGCTCCTTTCAGTGGCATATAGATACCGCCCTGTAGGCTTCTGGCTATAAAGTGGCAGTAATCTCCGGCTTTGGTCTCTTACCAGTATTAAAAGCCAATAAAAAGAATTCATTATCTTAGACTTTTTTCCCTGTATTAGCAATCAGAATTTTATCTTTTCGTTTTACACTGTAAGTAGTTTCCACTTACCGCTCTTCACTCTGATCAGATACATGGCAGATCTTGAACTGAAGTCAAAGAAGATACCTATCATAACCGCAGTCAGACCTAATCCCAATAGATTTATAAGTAAAAAAGACAGAAAAACCCGGAAAGTCCATAACCCTACAAAAGAAGTAACCATAACATACTTAATGTCTCCGGCAGCTTTCAGTGTTGCCGAGCATACATTCAATACCGCCAGAAGCGGCTCTATCACTCCGAAGGTACAGACTATGCCGATGGCTTCCTTTATAACCAGTGAATCCGTGGAATATAAACCCGCAAGAAGTTTTGAGAAAATAATCATAAGAATACCAATTACAAAAGCCACTAACATTGCTATCTTTAAGCTCTCATGAGAATAGGTTTCCGCTTTTTCATGATTTCCTTCTCCGAGGCTTTGCCCGACAAGCGTTGTGTTAGCTATTGCAAAACCAAAGATAGGGAAGAAAGCCAGTGCATTTATATTTAAACCGATCTGATACGCAGCCATAGCTACTGTTCCCAACGGCACTATTACGATCTGAAGTACCAGGAAACCACCCTGCATAACAGCCTGCTCAATGAACCCGGGGATGCCTATATTAATGATCCGTTTAATCATATCTACCCGAATCCTATAATCATCCTTTAGGCTTAGATTCAGCTTAAGACCTTTAAAATTATATAAAACCAAAACTCTGACAGTCACTCCTATGATTCTGGAAACCGTTACTGCCGCAGCGGAACCCACTATGCCAAATGCAGGAATATGTAAAGCAGGTACACCAAATATCAATACCGTATTCAATATAATATTTAATATATTAACTCCGCCTGTAATTATCATCGGAGTTTTTGTATCTCCTGCTCCTCTCATAGCTCCCGAAACAATGATATCAAGCACAAGAAAAGGCAGATTAATCAGTATGATATTGAGATAACTGATTCCTGCTGTAAACACTTCCGGTTCTGCTTTGCCAAAAAATAAACCCAGCAACGGCAAAGAGATTATCCTGCCTATCACCGCTATGAATACACCAACTATAATTGCCATATATCCTGATTGAATTAATGCTCTTTTTGCATCTTCGTTATGCCCTTCCCCAGTGACCCTGGCTATAATAACTGTCGTCCCTATGGATAAACCTGAGAAAACTGTCTGTAAAAATCCCATCAGCATATTTACCATACCTACGGCTGCAACAGCATAAATACCTATTCTTCCCATAAAAATTGTGGAAACCATTCCTACCATCATCTCAAGTATCTGCTCGGTTATTGAAGGCCATGCAAGCGAAATTATCTCTTTATCCGCTTTCTTATCTAGTTGAAACCATCTCTTCATCGTCTACCTCGTATAATATTTACCTTTATTTGCGACGAATATTATTGTAAATCAAATAGATAAATCTGGCAAGCTAAAATAGTTTATTGTAAAAGCAGATAAAATACAAGTCAGCCCATACACTAAAGGCAAAGAAAATACCTATTATATATTAATTCAAAAATTATGCTCTGTGAATTGTATCATGAGCGAAAAACCTTGGTAAGTACTTTTCATGTGCTTTCAATAATTCATCCAGAACCTTTATGGCATACGACTGTGAACCTACAAGAGGATTAATCATCATCGCCAGCAAAGCTTTATTATAATCACCGGTAACGGCTGCTTCACTGCCTGCTACTTCAAACGATTTAATCTGCTGTATTAGACCATTTACCGCTTTAGGCAGTTTTCCCACCGATATGGGAATGGGCCCATCCTTTGTTATCATACAGCTGATTTCAGCGATTTCATCATATTCCAGTACTGTGAGAGCCCCACGGTTCACAGTATTTACTACCTGAATATCCCTGGTATCATTATAAATCGAACTAATCAGGTTACAGGCTGCATCGCTGTAATAAGCCCCGCCCCGCTGCTCCAGCTGTTTTGGTTTTTCAGCCAGGTTTTCGTCTTTATATATTTCAAATAATTCCTCTTCAATCTTTTTTACCTTTTCCGCCCTGGTACCATGCTGTTTGTAATTTTCTATCGCTTCTTCCAGATATTCCTTCGCCATATAATAATACCTGTGATAGGAACAGGGAATCACACCAAGTTCTTTTAAGAATCCAGGCTCCCATTCAATCCCTTTAATATTCTTTACACTTTGTCTGCCCCACTTTTCAATCACCTTATCCATAACATTATTGCCATCAACGGATACCCCTGTTACATAAACCATATGGTTTAATCCTCCAAAAGTTGCAAAAACTTCCTCCACGGGTTTTTCAAGGATTCTGGCAATTGCTTTATGGGTGTCAATCGGCACATTACACAGACCAATGACTTTTTTTCTGGAGGAGTACCGATTGATTGCTTCCATAACCATACCCACCGGATTGGTAAAATTAATCAGCCATGCATCTTTACATAACTCATCCATATCTTTGCAGATGTCTAACAACACCGGAATGGTGCGCAGACCCTTAAACAACCCTCCGGCACCATTGGTTTCCTGTCCAAACATGCCATAACTTAAGGGAATTCTCTCATCTTTGATTCTTGCCTCCAATAACCCCACCCGTAATTGAGTCGTTACAAAATCGGCATTCACTAAGGCTTCCCTGCGATTCAGTGTCGTATAAATCTTCATTGGTACACCTGCTTTATCCACCATACGTTTTGCCAGGTTACCTACAATTTCCAACTTATGCTGACCCTCTTTTATGTCCACCAGCCATAATTCCCGCACCGGCAATTTATCATACCTTTTAATAAAGCCCTCCACTAATTCCGGAGTATAACTGGAACCTCCCCCAATGGTTACGATTTTAATTCCCTCACTCATATCTTATCACCTTTCCTTCCTTTCTTTTCAGAAATTCTATTAATGCTCCGATTTTACCTGCGTTGTTGCCTAAAACCGCTGCTTCGATTTTAGTATAATCCGAAAGAGGTTTGAACCTATCATAGACCCGTTTTCTTAAATCCTGTATAAAGAACTTCTGTGCACTGATTCCTCCGCCGATTATTACCTTTTCCGTGTCCATACAGACTGCTGCATTACCAACTACCATAGTCAGGTCTTCCGCCCATTCCTCATAGATCTTCCAAACCACCTCATCCTTAAGATGAGCGAATATGTATTCTCCGTTAACTTCTTTTTTCAGGGCTTCTGATACCTTTTTTACCAAAGAAGAAGTTGCTGAGGCTCCATGATAGATATATCCATCTTTCCCCCTTAATCTTCCGATTCTGGTAAATCCAAATTCCCCGGCCTTAAAATTTCTGCCCCTGATTAATTCACGTTTATGAATGACAGCTCCCCCGATCCCTGTGCCCAGGGTAATCATACAAAAATCGCTGCATTCCTTACCGGCCCCCAGGTGCAGCTCCGCAAGTGCAGCACAGTTGCTGTCATTTTCTATTCCCACCGGCAAACCGGTATATTCCTGTAATTTTTCCATCAGATTATATTTTCTGAAATTTTCTCCCACACTGTAATCCACATTAGCCCCGGTATCCGGATTAATAAATCCTCCTATGCTGATTGCAATTCCTGCTATATCGGGAAGCTGTTCCGCGGCAATATGAAAAAGCTGATTTAAGAACAGATCCGGATCTTTTCTTGTAGCTACGGTATTTGAACTTATTTCCTTAAAATTGCTGTCCATGATGCCATACTTAATATAAGTACCCCCGATGTCCATTGTAAGGTATTGTATTGTTTTCCTTTCCATGTTTCATTCCCTTTCTATGATTAATTCTCTTTTCATAAGATTTTGATTGCTAACTGAACCACTGAATTTTTTCGGCCGGTTTTTCTCCTGAAAAAAAGGAAACCTTATTGTCAACCCGCTTGATTTATTATATAATTATTGTAATAAACTTAAGAGGTGAATCCTATGACTACCGTCGAAATACGTATCCAAAACATGTATGCACAATTGAATAATACAGAGAAAATGGTTGCTGATTATATTCTAAAAGACATAGAAAACATCTTCCGTTATCCTCTTGCGAAACTGGCGGATCAATCCGGGACAAGCCAGGGTGCCTGGGTACGTTTTTGTAAAACCATTGGTTTTGACGGTATGAAAGACCTTAAGAAATCCATTTTCGCCGAGCTGAACGGTGTCATTTCGGAGGGTGAAAATTCATCCCCTCAACTTCAGTTTACAGATATTAAGGAACATTCCACCTATATTTCTATGGCGGAAAATGTCTGCTTTAGCAGCATCCAGGCAATTGAATCCACTCTTAAGCTCTTTGATGAGACTATGCTTGCCAAAATTGTGGACGTGATGATCGGTGCAAAATCCATCCGTATATTCGGGGTAGGCGCCTCCGGACTTGTAGCAGATGACTTCTATTATAAGCTTCTGCGTATTGGATATAATGCAACCTACACCCATGATACGCACATCAGTCTGACCTATGCCTCTACTATGACCGGGGACGATGTGGCCATATTCTTCTCCAATACAGGTGAAACCAGAGAAATTATCGACGCCCTGGACATTGCCAGGAAAAAAGAAGCAGTCACCATTGCTGTTACCAGATATGGTAAAAGCCATCTGGCTCTATCATCTGATTATGTATTATTTACCAGTTCTCCCGAAATTTATAAGAGGAGCGGTGCCATGAGCTCCCGTATTGCCCAGCTGATCTTAACTGATATCTTATTTACCGCAATTGCCAACAGGGATTATAACAATGTAGAATCCAGATTGGAGGGCAGCTATCTGGCCACCCATAACGGGTCTGATTCGGAATAATTTGGCTTTAATATAAATGATATTTTTTCTTTCTATATGCAAATTCTTCCGCTTCCCTGCACCACTCCTGATACACCAGCTCCGGATTAATTTTATGTCTTCTTATATAATCACTTCCGGTATTATAATCAATCATAGGTTTTCCTTTCTCTGTATAGCTTTTTGTAAATGCAAATTCCTTACCCGATAACTCCATTACTGCCTCTAACAGATAAATTCCTGTTTTTACGGGACAGAAACTTTGCCTGTTTGTTATGTGCAGCTGTACTCCCTTGCACAGAACCCCTTCATGCTTAGAAAAAGCAGGCGTAAAATAAACCCCGCGGAATATAACTCCGGTGAGATTTTTTTCATTCATTAATTCAGCCAGTCCATCCGCCGGAAGCCAGGGAGCACCCACCAGTTCAAAGGGTTTCGTTGTCCCTCTTCCCTCCGAGATATTCGTACCCTCAAATAGACAGGTGCCGTTATAGACAAAAGCGGTATCAACTGTAGGCATATTAGGCGACGGACTTACCCAGATAAGCCCAGTATCTTCATAAAACATCTTTCTTTCCCAGCCTTTCATAGGAATTACCACCAGATCGCAGTTGATCTCAAATTCATTCTGAAACAGCAATGCCAATTCTCCTATCGTAAGTCCATAACGGTAAGGAATCGGGTGTAAACCAACAAAAGAGGCAAATCCTTCCTTAATCAGATTTCCCTCTACCGTTTCTCCTCCTATGGGGTTTGGCCTGTCAAAAACTAAAAATGTCTTGCCGTATTTTGCACAGCTTTGCATGCAATAAGACATCGTTGAAATATAAGTATAAAGTCTGGAACCCACGTCCTGTATATCAAAGGCAAGAATATCAACATCTTCCAGATATTCTTTAGGCGGTTTTTTATTTTTTCCGTACAGGGAATAAACCGGAACACCGGATTTGTCATCTATGTATTCCTCTACTTTCTCGCCTGCCTGCCGATCTCCCCGAACGCCATGTTCTGGGGAATAAAGACGAACCAGATTACTATTTTCCTTTAGAATATCAATGGTACTTCTCATGTTTTGATTTACACCGGTAGGATTGGTTACCAGCCCGACCCGTTTTCCATTAAGTACCTTTATCCAAACCTCTGTGTTATCAATTCCGGTAGTAACTTGACTAGTCAATTGTTTTTTATTACTCATACCTATTACCCCAAATCCTTTCTCTAAGGTCTTTCTATTGTCTCTGCCCCGATATGTTTTAAGGCCAGCGTCACTGCACCTATAGCAGCATTTCTTTTAGACTGGAATACGGTTATCTTTGGATTGTGTTGATATAACATTTCTTTTAATCTATTGTAAATATACTGATTTTTTAACAAGACGCTGCCTGAAACAGCAAGAGGTATTTCCCCCTTCATCTGCTTTGCAACCGGAGTAACTAAGTCCACCAAATCATTTACGTTCCTGTCCACAATTTCCAGCGCGCATTTATCTTTTCTTTCACAAGCTTCTTCAATCAGAATCGACAGCCCGGCAATGTCTTTTTTACTGCGTTCCTGTTTATATACATAGGATACCAGCTGGTTAATATTATCTATCTTTAGCCGGTTAAAAATAAGCTCCGTAAGCAGAGTTGCTTCTCGTCTTCCGTCGTAGGCCATAACTACGGCTTTTAATATATCCCTGCCGATTGCATAACCGCTGCCGGTATCGTCAATCAAATGACCAAAACCCCCGGTTCGGTAAGAGACCCCATTATGGTCCTGTCCATAACAGATTGAACCGGTTCCGGAGATTAAGATGATACCAAAAGAATCTTTTAGGGCACCGTTAAATGCTGCCTCATGGTCCCCTACAAGCCTAACCGGACATAAGAAGCCCATCTTTTTAATGAATCCCAGGATATTTTCTTTAACAACAGGATTGCTGACACCGGCAGCACCGATGCAGATTGCCTTACATTTCTCTTTTGGATAACCGTTTTCCTCCACCGATTTAAATATATCTTCCAGATTAGCATCTACCTGGATTTTACTGCTCCCGTTGTAATTGATAGTACCTTTTACAAAACTATCCAACAAGTTTTGCTTGAAATCCGCAATCAAAACGGACGTCCTGGTTCCTCCACCGTCCATTCCGATAACATAATTCTTCATATTTAACTTCCTTCCTGTGTATATTTTTATAACAGCCGGTTTATGAATATAAATCCCGCAGGATGGCCTTTTTCACTATACTTTAGTTAATTCTACCGGAAGTTTTCCACGTGGTTCTTCTTGTTTTTTCAGTATTTTAACCAAGGCATCAAATACGGTAGTATTGTACTCATAAGCCGCCATTTTTAAGATAGCCTTATCTAAAAATGCCAGATCATATGGGTTTCTTAAGGTTATCCCAAGAATTTTCTGCCCGGATCGACTGATTTCATTGGCAAGTTCTATCTGCCCTTTATTTAAATGACCGTTATATAAACCATATACAACCCTGGAATAACCTTTTACTTCCTGCAGGATACGGGTTCTCTCATCTATATCAGGATTAATGGATACATTAAGATAGCTGCAATTCATCTTCTCTGCCATATATTTTGCAAAATGTAATCCGGAATCTGCAATACTGCTGGCTAAAGTCGAGCGGTAAGCAAAGCTGCCAAGAAAGATTGTGTCAGGTGTAATCTCCGGTAATTTTGCATCTGAAAGCCAGGTTATACCGGATAACGCTATTTCCTTTATGATCTGTTTCGCATCCTTCGTATTCTCATCTTTCCTGATCGCATTCTTCGATTTCCCATTGTTTGCTTCAATCTGATATTTCTCTTTTAACTTAAGGATATCATCCACCGCCCGGTCAATTTGCTCCATAGGGATCTCACCGCTAAGGACTGCTTCTTCTATTTTCTCTATCGCTTTTATAACTAATTCAGGTGTGTGGGAAATACAGAGAAGTTCTGCTCCTGCCTTAACCGCTTTCACAGCGCCCTCTGTCGTTTTGTAATTATCCTTAATGGCCCCCATCTCCAGACAGTCCGTAATAATAACTCCCTGAAACCCTAATTTATCCCGCAGAAGGCCGGTCAATATAGATTTTGACATAGTGGCCGGTAGTTTTTTCTCCTCTAACTTTGGAAACAGGATATGTGAAGTCATAATACAGGGAATGCCGTTTTTTATAGCACTTTGAAAGGGAATCAGTTCCTGTTCCATCAATTCTTCCAGTCCTTTTTCCACTACGGGAAGTCCCAGATGGGAATCTACCGACGTATCTCCGTGCCCCGGAAAATGTTTGGCTGTAGCCGCAACTCCTTTCTCTAAAAGGCCTCTCATCATTGCCACTCCGTATTCTTTAACTGTTTTACCATCCCCGGAATAAGCACGTGCACCGATAACCGGATTCCCGGGATTTGAGTTAATATCCAGGACAGGTGCAAGATCCATATTGATACCCAATGCTTTTAACTCTGCTCCCGTTATTTTTCCCGCTTCATATGCATATTCTTTCTTACCGGTTGCACCGATTAGCATAGCCCCGGGAATACAGGGTGATTCTTCGGGAAGACGGGTAACCACACCGCCCTCCTGATCTGTGGCAATCATTCCAGGATATCCCGTACTAAGACATATCCGGTTATTTAGTTCCCGGCACAACTCAGCTATTTGCTTCCGGTTATTTAGATTATAAGAGAATAATATAATGTTAGATACTTTATATTCATCAATCAGCTGTAGGATCTCGGGTGTAACTTCCTCAGAATTAAAACCGGTCATAATCATATGCCCGATTTTTTCTCTTAGTGTCATAGGTTTCATCTTATAATCCTTCCTTAATAACCCGATACGTTTCCTCCGGAATCATAAAACACTCCGCCCTTCCTTTTCTCGCTTCAATCCCTCTTACCCGGCTTAAGTGGTCGTAATATTCCAGATAGGGAAAAGAAGTGCTTCCTGTGACAAACCAATGGGTTGCTACGGCTTTTTTCCATAGTTCATACCCTTCCGTTGTATCCACATAAAGGTAAGGAGTAAAAGAAACGGCATCCTCCCAATTCTCCGCATAATAAAAACGTCCGGCAAAAAATGGGGAATCTTCTCTTAAGAATCCGGGTAAAGAAGCATAAAAACGGGCATCCGTAACGATTTTGTGGGTATTATTGTGATCCTTATGCATCGAACTCTTATAGTGGGTAATTAGGATATTCGGCTTATATTTCCTGATTACATCACACACTTTAAAACGAACTTCCTCATTGTCCGGCAGTTCTCCGTCCGGATAATCAAATACAATTGCTTCTCCTCCCAGCATCTGGGCAAAAGTTTTCGCTTCCCTTACTTTCTGCTCCCGGTATTCCTTAATATCCCTGCCGGCCGGTGCACCTTTTTCACCTGCCGTAAGTGCCAGTGTGATAATTCTGGCCCCCTCCAGTGCATGTTTGGCTAATGCCATTCCCGCCGTAAGTTCCATATCACCAATATGGCCGCCTACCGCTAAAATTGTTAACTTCTCTTCACTCATAATTTTCACCAGCCTTTTCTATAAGAATTTCCGCATTACCGCAAATTTTTCTACTACCTTAAACCCGGCCTGCTCATATATTTTACCGGCTTTATTATCGGCGCCGGTAAATAAAGACATATAAGAAGCCCCGGCCTTTTTCTCTTCCTCACAAAGTTTATAAAAAAGAATCGTACCAAGTCCATGCCCTTCCTCTTCTTTTATTACTCCGATACCGGTAAAATACCCTCTATGATTCTCCTGTTTAATAACCGGACCTGCAAACCCGATAACCTTATTGTTTCTGGCAGCTACCAGTACCGGAATATTCTCTTTGGTACACTTTATTATTTCCTCTTCCCATAGTGGATTATTAAGTGTATCTAACATCTCTTTGACCTGATAATGTATCGTTTTATCAAACAGGGTAACTTCATATCCGTCTGCCTGAATCCTTTTTTCTTTCTCTATAATCGTATCCGGTATGTGAAACTGTTCTAAATTCAGATACATGGCATGTTCGGTGGTCCTCTCCGTATAACCATTATGAAACAGTTCCTTATAAAACCTGCTGGATTTAAAAACTCCCGGAGCATTGTTATGTTCGTGGCGATTAGTTCCTTTAATATACCAGGGAAGTTTCATAGGATTAAAAAACAGGACCTCCGACTGGGTTTTCCCAGCACCTGCGAAAGTTTCCTCAATTCTGCTAAGTAATAATTGATAATGGACTGCATCTTCATGCTCCTCATCCAGAATTACACAGGTAATATAACCGCTGGTTTTCCCTAAGGGCAGATCCTCCCCCATACAACCGCAGGCAAAACCTGTAACCTTACCATCCTCGGTTTCCACCAGGGCAAGCTTGGGATCAAAATAAGGGTTATCCAAAATGATTTGTCTTAAAGACCGGGTATCCATTTTTTTGTAGCCTGTTTTCACTGCACTTTGGTTCCATAATGTAAGGATGCCCTCTAAATATTGTTCTTTATAAGTATCTATCATACATATACTCCTTCTTTCTATACTGCTGACCTCCGCCTGAGGGATCTTCAATATCATTATATTTCTGTACTTAAAAACAATTAGCACAGAACCTGCCTTCCTAATTATCCTTACATAATGATATCTTCCCCATGATCACGGGACCTGCTGCGCCTGTAACAGAGGGTATACTGTTATATCTGCCGGCTATGGTACAATCTGCCAGCAGGGCAAAAGCCACTGCTTCCTTGGCATCACTGTTAAACCCGATATCCTCTTGAATCAATACTGAAACTCCCAATTTATCCATGGGTTTGCGGATTTTATCCACTAATGTGGTATTATAACTGCCTCCCCCTCCGATATATAACTTGTCTGCTTTATGTAAGGGCATAATAAACTTTTGGTAGGCTTTTACAATTGACCAGGCAGTGAATTCTGCAGTTGTTGCCATGGTGTCCTGTAAAGAAATCCCCCGGATTTTTACCTTTTCATAAACATTTTTGATGAATTCCTCTCCAAACATTTCCCTTCCAGTTGATTTAGGAGGTTTTTCTTTAAAATAAGGATGTCTTTTTAATTCATCCAGTAAAACTGTATCAACCTTTCCGGCTGCTGCTATCTTACCATTCTCATCCATGGTTTTAACTCCGCCGGTAAAACGGGTTATCATACCATCCATTATCATATTGCCGGGACCGGTATCAAACGCATACACTTCATTTAGTTTACAATTCTTTGGTAATACGGTGATATTGCCGATTCCACCAATGTTCTGTAAAAGGATTGTTTCCTCTTTCTTTCTATATAACACATATTCCGTAAACGGCACCAAAGGAGCTCCCTGGCCTCCTGCTGCCATATCCGCCACACGGAAATCACTGACACAAGGCACTTTCGTCCTCTGGGCAATTACGGCACCCTCACCGATTTGTACGGTATAACCGATAAGATAACCATCCTTTGTTATAGGTTCCGGATGGTGGTATATTGTCTGCCCGTGGGAACCGATACAGTCTATCTCTTTTATGGATAACCCTGCTTTCCCGGCTACCGAACAGGCTGACTTAGCATAAAGCTCGCCTAACAGGAAATTCATATATCCCACTTTATCTACCGTAGCATTTCCGGCCTGAAATAATTCAAATATTTGGTTTCTTATCTTTTCCGGAAATGGCTTATTTTCAAAGGCCAGCAGTTTTACCCTTCCGTCAGCGGAATTTCCGTCAGCGGCAGTTCCCTCATATGGATTTCCTGTTATTTCTACCAGCGCGGCATCAATACCATCCACAGAAGTTCCGGACATTAAACCGATAATTCTTCTTACCTCTTTATTCGCGATTCTATCTATCATATTCTTACCTGCAATCCCGCGCCGATTTCCTGCGCTTTTTAAATCCGTGTCGAAAACTACAATCTCTTCGTTGTAATGCCGTATCTATCCTTCCGGTTACTGTTTCCCCGGCATTGTAAGTTACTTCTACCCTTTTACAGCTCCAACCGTAACACCCTCCAGGAAATATTTCTGTAAGGTAAAGAAAAGTATAAACATAGGCAGTGCCGACACCGTGGCACCGGCCATCATTGGTGCAAAATACGTTGTATTGGCAAAACTGAAATTCTTAAGCCCTACCTGAATCGTCTGCATATTTTCCGTACTGGTTACTAAAAAAGGCCAAAAGAACGTATTCCAGTTATTCATAAAGGTATTGATTGCCATAACTGCCATAACCGTTTTGGACAATGGCATAATAATTTTAATCAAGAGCGCCGGCTGGCTGCAGCCCTCCATTTTAGCCGCTTCCATAATTTCTGTAGGCAGAGAACCGATAAACTGTTTTGCCAGAAATACATTATAGGCAGAAACCAGTCCGGGAACAACTAACGCCGTATAAGTATTATCGATATGTAAAACATTAACGACTAAGATATATAAAGGGACCTGGGTAACCTGATAAGGTATCATCATAGCAAGCAGCAGAAGAGAAAATAACAGCTTATTCCCTTTGAATCTGAGTTTTGAAAATGCATACCCTGCCGCAGTTGCAAAAATAACATTGGAAAGAGTAATTAACCCCGCAACAATAAAAGAATTCACGATCCAGCGTAAGGAATATTTGCTGTAATCAAAGAAAAATTTGTATGAGCCAAGGGTAGGATTCTTAATAAGTAAGGAATAGCTTGAAGCTCCTGCTTCAACAGGCGGTCCAAAGGATGATATTATCATATAATAAATCGGAAATAACGTAGCAATTACCAACAGTGTTAGAAGGAGTATGATCCACGTGTTTCGAAAATATTTTTTACTGTTTTCATTTTTGCTGTAACTTTTATACAAAGCCATATAACATAGTCGAGTAAACTTTGTCTCGACTTTCCTCCTTTCTAATACTCTACATTATCGCCGGTTAATTTAAATTGAATGAAAGTAAATATCCCGATAATAGCGGTTAACAGCAATGCCTGAGCAGAAGCCTCTCCGTATTCAAAATACTTAAAAGCTTTATTGAAAATTAAGAGGCCAACCATGGTAGTGGCATTATCCGGGCCTCCGCCTGTCATAAGAAACGCATTCTGGAACACCTGGAAAGAACCGATCACACTGGTTACAAGTAAAAAAACAGTTGTCGGTTTTACTAACGGCAATACAATATACCATAATTTCTTAAAAAATGTAGCTCCATCTATATCAGCTGATTCATAATAGGTATTATCAATACCAAGTAAAGCTGCAATGTAAATAATAATAGAAGTACCGTGACTGGACAACAATGCCATTAAGATTAAGGATAACATAGCAGTTTTAGAACTCCCCAGCCAGTTTTGATTATTCACACCAAACAGAGCTACCAATCTATTTAATAAACCTGACGGCAATGGGTCAAAGATCCATTTCCATACAAAGGAAAGGGCAACCCCCGATGCAATGGCAGGCAAATAATATGCGGCTTTATAAAAATTCTGTTTTCTTTTCGTCAAAGGTACAATCAGGATAGAAACAACAAAGGACAAAGCCATGGAAAGCGGCACGGTAAGCCCTGTGTACACTACTGTATTAATAAGCGATTTATAAAATAATGAATTCTTCAGGGTATTTTTATAATTATCTAACCCTATCCATTCTGTCTTTAAAGGTTTAAACTCTTTAAAACTTATGATAAAAGCATCAATTATGGGATATAAAGTAAATATAATGAAAACAAGTAAAGGTGCCAAAATAAAAATATACCCCCATTTACTTTCCTCATTATTCTTTCTTCTCTTATTATGCAATGCAGGTTCTTTTTTATTTTTCATACATCCTCCAAATATTGCAAGGCCGCTGTGATATCATATTTTTTTCACGGCCCTGCCAAAAATCCAGGCTCTATTAATAATAATGATTCGAGCGTCAAAATCCATGCAAATAATTCACATTCGTCGATTTGCACATCTATAACTCATTATTAGCGTGATGTAGAATATAGTTTGATGAGTAACTGTATGAAGTCGTTGGTACTTAGGTCCTGTATTTTAGGGCCTTATGTACCACTACGCACTTCATCCAAGCGAGAACGTGTTACGAATGAACTATATTCTGCGTCACGCAATTAGAACATAAATTGTGCAAATTGACGAAAACCATAATATAAAAATTGCTTTTGACGCTTGAATCATAAGAATTGCTAATTTATATTCTTACCTCTTGGATTTAGTCTGTTACTATTCCATCTTCCCCAAAAGCATCAATTGCTGCAGCTTTGACTGCATCATACATTTCCTGCGGTGTCAGCTCATTTGCCAATAAAGCCTGAAATTTGGGTACCATAACTTCATCGGATATTTTCTGTGCTTTTGCCCCAAGCTCCGGAGTAATATCCGGTCTTGCTTCTGAGATAAGGGATGTAAGCAGTGCTGCTTCTTTGGTGTTATAATCATTTTTACCTTCCGGAGCTTCCAAATCTGCCATAGCTTTCATACCGGATTGACAGATAGGAGATATATACAAATCATTACAGGTTATAGCCGCTACCTGACCGCTGGCTAAAAAATACATTGCTTTTGCTACATTTTTAAGATGTTCCGGATCAGGTTCCTGTTTTCCGCGGAAAGCAACATAACCATCAATTGCACCGGCTGCCGACATGGTATTACCGAAAAAAGTAGGCACCGGAAGTATGATATACTCTGTTTTGATACTGCCCTCTACAGCACTTCCGTCTTTCGCATCTATTTTATCGTTATTAAGCTTAGCGGACCGTTCAAAAACGGATAAACCTTTACCGGTTATCATGGTTTGACCGGTTAAGAACATATTCCAGCGTTTTCCTGCATCTACGGAGCTAAGTTCTGCAGGCATGGAGCCGTCATCAATTAAAGCTCTTAAGGCTTCCAATAATTTAAGGAAATTTTTACTGGTATAAGCATATTTTAAATCTTTGTTGAATGCATCCGGCATTCCGGCATTTTTAACAAATATGTTAAGATAATCCGCCGCCGTAACACCTGAACAGGCAAAAACAAAACCGTATGTCTTAACATTATCTCCATCCTTGATAGTACCGGCTTTAATTGCTTTCCTGAATTCTTCATATGTCCATCCATCCGTCTGAACTTTCTTCCAGTCAATCCCGGCAGCTTCCAACATTTCTCTGTTACCGCCGATGCCGTGTACCTCAGCGTAAGCTGGCATGCCATATAGGCCCTCCCCGTTTTTGTAATAATTCAGGATATTCTGATCAAAATCATCCAGCATATCCTTTGTGGCTATATTGCTGATATCCAGTAAAAGGCCGGTATCTATGTATTTCGGAATCGATCCTGCACCCACAAAAGCGATATCCGGAGGAGATCCTGCCTGCACCTGTACATCCAGTTTTTGAGTAACATCTTCCCAGCTTGCCGGTTCAATCTTAAGTGTCAGGTTAGGATACAACTCGTTAAATTCCTTGGTCCACTTATCAAAATTATCCTGATAGGTTGGGGAGACAGGGGGTAACAGTACATTAATGGTATCCTCTTTTAATTCTGTTTGCCCGGTTTCGGAAGCAGTTGTTTCACTGGTATCATTTGTGACGGTGCTTTTACTGGGTTCATTAGTTTCCTTTGCACCTTTGCTTTTGCAGCCGGTTAAACTGCCGATTGCCAGAACCGCAACCAAAGCATAAGCATAAAATCGTTTTAATTTCTTCATTTCATTTTCCTCCTTAATTTATATAATTTTGCTTAAGCAAAATGCTATATATCGAATCAACTATATAGACCTATCGTTTGGGTCCGCCCCACTTATGGTTTTACTTTTATATCTTGCCTGAATTATTAGGTTAAATTAGTTCAGGTTTATATCACTTGCCTTAAGTGCCCTTTTTAAATATCCCTGATTCTTCTCTAATATCCTTTTCGAATTCTCGCAGGACTCCCCCGATAGTATCATCATAATTGCAAGTTTTGTATTCTTATCTGCCTCCTCCAAATATTTTAAGGCTGACTCTTCATTGACTCCGGTTACTTTTCTTATAATTCGGATTGACCTTTCGTTTAACTTATTATTGGAAGCTTTTAAATCCACCATCATATTCCCATATACTTTACCGAGTTTTATCATAGCCGCGGTGGTTAACATATTCAGCACCAGCTTCTGCGCCGTGCCTGCTTTCATTCGGGTAGAACCTATTACAACCTCTGGTCCTACTACAACTTCAATACATATATCACAAAGTTTATTTAGTTTCGTATTGTCATTATTTACAACTCCAATCGTTGTGGCGCCATACTCTCTGGCCTGTTTCAAGGCCCCGCATACATAGGGTGCACTGCCGCTGGCTGTTATTCCTATTATGACATCCTTTTTGGTTACACTGCACTCCTTAACCTGCTTTCTTCCCTCTTCTTCACTGTCTTCACTTCCCTCAACGGCTGTCCTGAGTGCACCATCTCCTCCGGCTATGTAACCCTGTATCAATTCAGGGTCCGTTCCATAAGTTGGCGGACATTCCGAAGCATCTAATACGCCTAATCTTCCCGAAGTTCCTGCACCCAGATATATCATCCGGCCGCCACTCGATAGTGATTCATATATTATATCAACAGCTTTTGTTATATTGGGTATTTCTTTCCTAACAGCATCCGGTACCTTGGAATCCTCCCTATTGATCAGATTTAAAATCTGCTCCGTAGTACATTCATCAATATTCTCAGTTTCTTGATTGACTTGCTCTGTTATCAGGTTTGATAAATAATCATTCATAGTAATCTCACATTCCTAACTGTATATTTTAAAAAGACAGTGTTGTAGTAATATTGCACAATTAGCTTTGTCTATTTGCAACAATTTATTATATTTTAACCAATGTTTTATCATATGTCAACAGTTTTTTGAAATTTTATTTCATTATTTTATTTTATTGTGTAATTTTATTTCATTGAATAGAAAAATTTTTTCCCTCTATTTTCACTTACAGTCGATAGACATGTTAATATGCACCTGATGGTCTGGCAATTATCTATGAGAGAAGTTCAGAGAATGATTCTATGACAGAAAGAGGCAGTCCATAATTAGACTGCCTCTTTGCATTATAATTTTATTCGTTTACTTTTTTATATCTTAGCTATTATCAAATAGATTGTCAAGGATTTTTGAAATTATATTTTATCGAAGTAATTTATTACGAAAGTTTAATTCAATATAAAATATTATTTTATCTCCTCAATAAAAAGTAGTCCCCCAGCTCAACGCTCAGCTTCTTCCTCGTCTGCCTTTTTATATATACCCTATTTGATTTATGAATAGTATCCAGTAATCAAGCATATTTATCCCGAAATTAAAATAGTTCGTACCAGTGATTGTTGTGATAATCTGCTCTTATAATAAAATTTATGCAGTATATTGACAATTACATAAAAAGTGATATAATAGGCAGTATACTGCATAATAAAATAATGAATCAGGAGGATGTACCATTTTGAAATATGAAAAAGATCTCTATTTAATCCAGCAAATATTTGCCACCATATTTACGTTATCGAATAAGATTCAGGTTAAGGGCGATCAATCACTTAACTCACTTACAACAAGACAGATGATGTTAATGACGGCGATTCTTCATTTACCAAACGGAAAGGCAACTCACAGTAACCTGGCTAAAATGTTAGGTAGTACAAGACAAAGCGTCAAACAGTTAATTTCAATTCTTGAAAATAAAGGTTATATTGTCTCTGTACCCTCTGCTCTGGACAAACGTGCAACAGAGATACAAATTACAGATACCGGCAAAACTGCCGTAATGATATCTGCGGAGCAGTCCATTCATTTATTTACTGAGATGTTTTCAAAATTCACAACCAGGGAATTAGAACTATTATGGTTGCTGTTGAAAAAGCTATATTATTATGATGGCAATGAACCTCTTAATTTTGAGGAAAATATTAATTATGGAGACAGCGAAGACTTCACTGAGTCTCAGTTACAGACGCTGGAGAAATTTGATGCCAGAAGAGCAAAAATAGAAATGGAAGGTGATTCAATTGAGTAAGTTTAGCAAAAACAGATTATGGACACCCAGTTTTTCAATACTATGGCAGAGTCAGCTTGTCTCCACTGTAGGCGATGCGGTTTATAGTATTGCCCTCGGTTTCTGGGTACTTGCTGTTACAGGATCTACCGCATTAATGGGAACTCTTATGGCTGCCTCCACATTGCCCGGAGTGCTTATTGCTCCTTTAGCAGGTGTTATCATTGATAATTCCAGTAAAAAACGATTGTTTATTTTATTAGATATCCTACGCGGAATATGTATTGTTCTATTGGCAGCTGCCGCTTACCATGGAGAATTAGCCATATGGATGGTTTTTGTAACCGGTATTCTCCTTAGTATCTGCGGAGCTATCTTTAATCCAGGTGTACAGGCGACAATCCCGGAGATTGTACCAAAAGCCAAGATTTCCAATGCTCTTTCCGTGTTTTCCATATTATCTTCCGGATCCAACATGGTCGGGAATGTAGCAGGCGGTTTTTTGTTTCAGGCATTAGGTGCACCGGCATTATTCCTATTCGATGGTTTGTCCTTTTTATTTTCAGGTACCTCTATCGCTTTTGTTAAAATTCCTGAAAATAAAAAGAAAGATAAAATTCATTTTTTTAAGGATATGTCGGAGGGTTTTCTCTATATGTGGAAGCAGAAAGGTTTACGGATCATTCTAATGTTAGCTGCTATGTGTAATTTTTTCTCTTTCATAGGCATCGTATTATTCTTACCGTACTGTAAGTATACTCCGTCAATGGGAGCAGGAAAATACGGCATTCTTTTATCCACCTATATGGGTGGTGCGGCAGCTGGTTTTCTGCTTCTGTCCATCTTAACAATAAAATCACAGAATAAACTTAAACTGTTTATTGTTTCCAGTATCATATCTAACCTTTGTATGATTTTTGCCTTTAACCAGCCATCTTTTATAATAATGTCCATACTGATTGTTCTGGCAGGATTCTTTAATTCTCTTTTTAATGTTCTGCTGATCTCTACCATACAAGCCTCTACCTCACAGGAAGTAAGAGGTAAGGTAATGTCCTTTTTAAATATGATAACACAGGGCTTAACGCCTTTTGCTATGGCACTTGGCGGAGTACTTGGAGGTATATATCCTATTCGTTTGGTAATTACCGCTGCTTTTTTAGCTGTTTTTATAATCTCCATACCATCCTATTTCAGCAAGTCATTTAAGGAATACATAAATTCTGATTATAGTGAGAATAACACTTAGTAAGTTCTTGTCAGCCCTATCTAAATTGATGGACTCTACCTCATGTTATAGATGCTGCAGCAAAGGGTATCTCCCCGGTCAAAGACCAGAGAGATACCCTTAATCATACTTTAATGTTCTACGATATTATGAAGATTTACATATTATTCATCTTAATCCATACCATTTAAAAATTTTAATACCCGAATTCCCATAGGAAGGGATATCAGGAACGTTCCAATATCTGCAAGGGGTTGCACCAGCAAGATTCCCTTTAAACTTCCCAAATATACCATAATACCTAAAACAGGTAAAAATACAATTCCCTGTCTGGAGGCAGATACAATTGTTGCCTGTTTGTATCTGCCTGTATTCTGCAATAACATCCCGCTCATGATTACCCAGCCTAAAACCGGAACAGAAATACATTGATATCTTAATATTTGTTTTCCAACGGAGATCACTCCGCTGTCGACCGTGAATATTCGAACAATTTCATCACTAAATAAATAACAGACTCCGGTTAAGAGAATCGCTGCCACGGTAGAAACCGTACAGCAGAATTTAAATCCGGCTTTTACCCTTTTGTAAAGTTTTGCTCCATAATTATAGGCACATACAGGCTGAAAGCCCTGACCTAACCCAATCATTGCAGCACCTGTCATCATAAGCCATCTGTTTACGATAGTAAATGCTGCAATCACCTGTTCCCCGTATCTTATAATGGATAAATTCAGGCACAACATAGCAAAAGATGCAATTGCCTGTCTTGTAAAGTTAGGCATACCGCCCCACAGTAATTCCTTTATCAGGTTTGCATTGATCTGCAGCCGTTTAATGGTAATATGGACAACACTCTTTTTCCTGGCAATATAAAAAAGAAGCAGAAAACTGATTAACTGACATAATGAGGTTGCAATTCCTGCCCCTTCTACTTTCATATTTAATACAAAGATAAATAAAGGAGCCATTGCTATATTCAGAATTCCGCCCATACCGATTCCGATCATTCCAAGCAGTGTTTTTCCCTGAAAACGTAATTGATTATTTAACATTAATGCTACAATGATAAAAGGAATACCGAAAGAAAGCGCCTGTAAATAGACGGCTGCATTACTTGTCATACCGTTAACCGCACCTAAAATCCTCACGATTTTTCCCGCAAACAGGTAACTGAAAATACCCAGAACAACTCCGAATATACCGGATAACAGAAGTGCCGTTCCTGCCATATTCTCTGCCTCCCGCCCCTTATGCTGCCCTAATTTATGGGCAATATAATTCCCGGAGCCGTGACCGAACAAAAAACCAAAGGCCTGTATGATGCTCATATAAGAATATACAATTCCGACAGCTGCAACAGCTTCCGAGCCTATTTTGCCCACATAAAAGGTATCCGTCATATTATAAACAGTGGTAATCAGCATACTGATAATGGTAGGAACAGCCATTTTCAAAATCAAGATATGTACCGGCTCTGTTTCCATGGGTAATTTCGTTTGTTCTTCCTTTTTATTCTTATATTTATTCATGACTTAAAACGACCTTTCCCTTGTCTCCATCCACCAGGACAAGGTCCCCGTCATGGAATATCCTTGTGGCATTACCTGTCCCAAGAACCGCAGGAATCCCGTATTCCCTTGCAACAATCGCCGCGTGGGATAACGCGCCGCCGGTATCTGCCACAACAGCTGCAGCAATTGAAAATAAAGGTGTCCATTCCGGATTGGTAAAAGGACAGATCAGAATGTCACCTGTCTGTAGTTTATTAAATTCCTCCTTAGTATTTACAATACAGGCTTTTCCGAAAACCTTGCCGCAGCTCCCTGATATCCCCTGCAATTCTTTCTCATTATCTTCGGATGTTTGTAACAGCATAAACTGATTTTGCCATACTTTTTCTGCCTGTTTCCTGTATTGCTTTCTTAAGGTTATGTTTTCCCTATCCTTTGTGCTAAGCTGACCAAGTTTTAGAATGCCTAATAATTCCTCATAGGTAAGAAACCATAGATCTCTGACCTCAGCTTTTAGAATCCCTGCAACACTTTTTAGGGCTGATCTGAAATCATAAAAACATCTCTCCCACATATATTGGGATTCTTCCCTTTTTACATGGCTCTCACGGTAAAATGCAATCTGTACCTCCTTGCTTTTCCTTTTATTTTCCGGTAATTTATGTACAGCTTTCATAATCTGCTGGTATTTATAAGTTTCTTCTATATCATTTTTACCGTTCTTCAAACACATCTTAAGGATATTCCAAAATCTTTGGGGATTCTCTAACCAGGACTGTGACGAAAACGGATAACAGTTGTATTCCATCCTATAGCCATATTTGGTAAGGTATTCCCGTATCTTATTCCATTCTTCAACATATTTGGTCTGAATCCAGTCTATCGGTTTATCCACATTACTTAATAAATCGGCATTTTTTTTCAACTTTTCCGCCAAAATAATTAAATCCCGGTTCATGTCTATCGTTCGGTAGGACAGGTCACCAAGCAAATCGTATTCTGAGAAGTTACCGTTTTTTTTCATAAATCCGGACAGTTTTTTGCCGGTAATCACCGCAGGAAAAATGTAATACCGGAATCTGGCATACCCTATCTTTTCTTGAATCTCATACAATTTATGAAAAATCCCGTCATATTCTGTTAAGGAGAGCTTTTTTTTCATATCTGCTTCAACGGAATATAAAGCGCTGTCAATCTCCTTAAGCAATCTCTCCCCAGACATACTGTTATTGGCATAATCTCCATACCGGTGTAACGTTCCCACCAGATGCAATATATTATGATTCATCTTTATTTTCCCTGCTCTTACTCTTATAAAACCATTTGAACTCAATTCATATTCAGAGGGAATTGTAATTCCGATTTCTTTAAATAATTTCTGCTTGACATCACCGAGTATCATTCCGATACCGTAATCCAGCGGATAATATGCATAGGGGCAATGCTCCAGGTTAAAAGCAAGATTTTTACGTTCATAATTATTCAACTTATTCTTACCCTTTCCTTTTGCTCTAAGCACGGTTTCGGTACTGTCTGGTGAAGTTTCCTCTGAGAATGGAGGAGTATAATCCTTTTGCTTTCCTGACTCGATTTGATCCCCTGCCTTTTTATTCTCATTCGTACCCTTTAATGTTGTGATTGGTCTAGCCTGAAGGATATATAGTTTATTTACATATATTCCCCATTCAATGTCCATCGCTTTTCCATAAAGTTTCTGAATCTTTTGGCCCGACTCCCAGATGAGTTTCGTCTGATTCTGATTCAGTGCTCTTACTATCTGTAATTCCCTGGAAACCGGTATCTGTATGGTTTCTTTCTCTCCGTAAATAATTTTTGTTTCCTTACTTCCGATATAACATTTTATTTCTTTACCCTGCTCGTCTAATCTGTATTCATCCGGTGTGACAGCTCCGGACACTACGGATTCTCCCAGGCCATAGGAAGCATTGATGACCATTTCAGCTTTATTTCCGTTTAACACATTCTGTGTAAACAGCACTCCTGAAATCTCGGATTCTACCATTTCCTGCACGACAACTGCTGCGGACACCTTATTTACTTCAAACCCGGACTTCAGCCGATAAGATACGGAGCGATAGGAATAACAGGAAGCAAAACAGGATTTTATCCTATGAATAACTTCTGCAATCCCCCTGACATTCAGGTAGGTTTCCTGCTGCCCTGCAAAACTGGCTTCTTCCAGGTCCTCGGCTGTTGCTGAACTGCGGACTGCCACCCTGGTTTCCGTTCCCATTTTATTGTACATCCTCTGCAGTTCTTCTATCATATCCTCTGAAAAGCTGCCGTTTTCGATTTTAGCCTGTAACTGCTTACAATACTCCATAAGCTTATTATTTGATTTGTTTTCGTCCGATTTATTCTCATCCGAATTATTTTTAATAAAAGTTTCCATTTCTTCAATAGTACTCAATAAGCTGTTTTTATTCAGGTATTCCAGATAAGCCTCTGCTGTAACTATAAATCCCCCGGGAACTTGAATTCCTGCCTGTATTAATTTTCCTAAATTGGCTCCTTTCCCTCCCACCAATCCGATACAGCCCTCCGGTACTTCCTTTAAGCCTATTACGTTCTGATTTTTATTCATTTTATATCACAACCTTTCTTATTAACTATCATTTATCACATTATTATATTGTTTTGCGGTAACTCGCATAAAGAGTAAAGATACAGCTAAAGCACCCACTATAATATACCGGCATTTCTTCGTATGAATTATCCTTTCAAAATAATCGGACTCACATCTATCCTGTGAATAAAAATAATTTGTAGTCACAGCCTTTGTAAAATATAAGAACACTTCCGTGTTCTTATAGCTTGATATATTTATCTATCATTTGCTTAATAATTTGTTCAAATACAATATCAAATTCTTCTGAGTTGACATATTCCCGATTAATGTATATAACCTCAGACATATAAAACAGGCACAATAATTTCTCCAGATCCATACTCTTAATACTGCCCTGCTGCAACCAGAACTCCCGGTATTTTTGTAATACTTCCCTGTTACGTTCCGCAGTGTATAGGTTATCCTTAATACTTTTTCTGGATAATATCTCCATAATATCAGGTTCTTTCATCCAGATTGCCTTACGGTCTCTCATATGTTTGCAATGATGCCTGATAATTTCATATAAAGTTTCTTTTGGATTCTTATGGCTTTCATCCAGATGGGATAAAGCATTCATAATCTGCTGCTCCATATCATCGTCTATTAAATCATAAAGCACTTCTTCTTTATTTTTATAAAAACTATAAAATCCGCCCTTTGCGATACCGACACGTATTGTAATGTCTTCAATATTGGTCTTTTTGATCCCTTTCTCCAAAAAAAGGTGATAACATTCTGTTTTAATTTTTTCTTTTATGATTATCTTCTCTTCTTCTGTAAATGCTTTTCCCATATCGTTCACCTGTGAATATTATATTGTTAAATTCATAGAATATATTAGCACAATAAATCATTCATTTCAAGTCCTAAATTATTATTAATAGGTAATAAGCACTCCGTTCCTTTTACTGATTCAATTCCCTCTTCCATCAATTATAATAGTTCTGCTTTTCGTCTTAAAAAACCTAAGAGCGGTAAATACAGCTCCAAGACAACATATAGCAACCAGTATAAGATAAACATTTTTCATCCCATAAACGAATACGTCATCCCTGCCTTTTACATAGTCGGAGATATGATATTTTAGCTTCCAACTCATAAAACGATACAACAGCGTTGTAGAAAGCGTTATTCCTGTAATTTGTCCGAGATTCCGTACCAGTGAGTTAATACTGCCAACGATACCAAGTTTATCCCTGGGGCAAGCAGACATAATCAAAGAGTTATTGGCAGGTTGGAATAGAGATTGGCCAACAGCTATAACAGAAATAAAAACAGCACAGATCACAACGGAAGAATGCTCGTTAAGCCTAGACATAAGGAAGAAACCTAACCCCATAAGCAGCATACCTGACATGGTTATTATTTCCGATCCGATTTTATCCGAAATAGCACCGCATATTGGTGAAAGAGCTGCCAGAATAAGTGGTGACAGCATCATAAATAGCCCTGACTGAGCCGGAGTCAACTTCAGGCTATCCTGCAGATAAAACGGTACCAGGATAATGGATGCGGCAATACAGATAAAGGAAATGAGTGCGCAGATCAGGTTTAAGGAAAATTGCACATTCCTGAATATGTTAAATTCAAGGAGCGGCTGCTTCTGTTTCTTCTCAAAACCTACAAACAATGTAATTAGAATAATCGAAATTAGAATAGACCCAAGGATGTACGGAAAAAAGGCAGTATGTCATTTAATTAGAGCATAACAGAGATTTGGGGGTTCATGAATAATTTTATACATTACTCCAATTATTGAGAAATTCAACTGTTTTATTCCAACTGTCAACACAGGCGCTTTGCCAGGCTTCCAGGTTTCCATTACATTTATTCAATGATGAAATTGATTGATAAGGTAACGTAAGCATATGACCGGCTTTATCGTAAGTCCAATGATAAACAGGATATTTATAGTTTTTTTCTTCCAGACGTTTCACGGCTGTCTG
This sequence comes from Anaerocolumna sp. MB42-C2, assembly GCF_030913705.1. Lineage (GTDB taxonomy): Bacteria > Bacillota > Clostridia > Lachnospirales > Lachnospiraceae > Anaerocolumna. The sequence goes on along the minus strand of NZ_CP133190.1, from coordinate 5,283,451 downwards.
GCAATGCAATAAAGACGGCCATATAGCATCAGAGACAGATGAGAATAATAAAATTGATCCATTTACCCTTTCCACTGAAATAGAGGCACAACCGGTATTTTCCGAAGTAATTACCTTGTTATACATCCATGTGAGCAGTTCTTTGTGCCCAAATATTTTCTTAACCAGCATTTGTAAAAGCACGAATGATGATATCTTTAAATATGGAATTTCTCTGTTCTGATAAGCCCACGAGGAATGTCTGCTTGGAATTCCATTTTTTACCCCCTCATACACATAACAGCTTGGTGTGTTTGCTATAACACAGCTTATATCAGAAAACATGGACGCTGCAAGCAAAACCAATTCACCGCCTTTGGATCTTCCATAAATAGCAATCTTGTTTGGATCAACGGAGTCCTGTATTTTCAGCCATTTAATAGCATTTTCAATGATTTCAAGTGGCACCCTGTCTAAATGATTCCGTGTTCCCTCCAGTCCAAAATAACATACGGCCAAAGCAGAGTAACCTTTTGATGCAAATAGCTGGGATATGGTCTGTGCTTTCTCAATTCTTCCGTCACTTCCGCTTACAACAATAACTGCAGGTCTTTTCTGAGTACTCCCGGAGGTGAAATAACGTGCCACCAGATTATTATTATTAATTGTTTCACTTCTTATGGATTCATCACAAAAAATTCTGATATGTTCTTTTGATGCAATAATCCGGTTATTTACCTCAACTGTAAAAACTATGGTGTAACTTCTATTTTCCATTACCTGGTTCAGCTTTGAGGCAGGCTTACTTTTATGTAATTCTTTTATTCTCATAGAATAAAAAAGTCCCATGGAATTACAGGTATTATAGGTTCCCTCAATCGGAGCAGTATTATTAAGTTGGAGATTTCCTTTGTCATCCGCTATAAAAACCCCATATGATTCCCAAATAGAATTCTGTCCCTGTTCGGACATACCGGCATTGATACAATAATAATCCTTGCTAATTGCCCGTATAAGTACTTCCTGATTTTTCTGTAATCCGCATACACTGATTTCAACCGCTTCATCTGCACAGGATATTTCCGGTACAATCTTTATAGAACAAATCTCTTCACTCATATTATTCATCCTTTCCATTTAGGATAATAGGAACTTTTTCCTCAAAACCAATCCAGTTACTACCGTCCGAAGCTGCTAATTTTTTTAATAAATTCCATAAAACTTCTAATTCTGTTTCATCAAAATCCTGAAACATCTGATTTAAAAATTTATTGCCATTTTCATAATATTCCAGCAAAATTTCTCTGCAGTGATTTGTTATTTCAATATTTACTGCCCTGTTGTCATTTTTATTTTTACTTATTATAACTAACTCTTTTCTTTCGAGAATTTCCACAATATGTTTTGCATTTTGTTTTGAACACCCCATCATATTGGCAATTTGATTATAGGATGTCTTATCTTTTGGCAAATGTATAATTGCTAATAAAGTCATCCATTGCCTGGTAGTTAATCTTTTGTCGATTTTATCACCTTCCGTCTGTATTTTATTTGACATATAAAAAATCGCTGCTAATATTTGCTGCAAATAAAATTGTTTCATAGTTACCCTCCTTTACCTCAATAGACAACTTGTTGTCTTTTATTATATAAAAGACTTATGTACTTGTCAACTTAATTTACTTGATTCAGAAAAAGTCTGATCTGCTAGATTCTAACGCTGACGCGCTGTCACTTCAATGGCAATCCACCAAAGGATATTATCCTTATGCGTATTCATGTGCATCCTGCCTGGAAGGCTTTTTTATTGCATAGGTAAGTTCGGAGAACTTTCCAATGTAATAAAAAAGTACCTGCAAACGATGTGATTCCATTTACAGGTACTACTATTAATTTTTTCCAAGATTTAATCTATAATTTTTGCTTACATTCCGCACCATTACGTACTTCATCCAAGCGGGAGTCCGTTACGAATGAACTGTTATTATAATACTTTTCTATTATCAGTTTCCACATCCCGATATTGCCAGAAAGTGGTTTCGAATATTCCTCTTCCCTCTGTAATGGTAAAAAGCTGTGTAGCAAAATCTTTACAGGCTTCAAGTGTTACCTTGCCTTTTATAATCATTTCTGACTGGGTATATTCCGTCTCTTCCATAACAGCATTCAAACGGACCAATTCCGTTATGACTTTCTTTTCATAACCCTGGGGCGCCGTTAAGGTGTATTTCATTACCGGCTCCATAGTTTTTGTGCCAATTTCTTTTAACGCCTGATATACCACTTTTTCTGCCAGTCTTCTAAAATCCGCCGGTGTACTTGTAACACTATTGTAGTCAGAATGCATAAAAGTGACCTTCGTGTCTACTACCTCACCGTGAAGTCCCCTCCTGATTCCTTTCTCTACTCCCTCTCTTACACCATTCTGAAAAGATTTGGTCAGATCACCGAAAGAAACCTTGGTTTCATATTGAAAGCCACTGCCCTCCTCTAAGGGTTCCAGTGTAAGCCCAACTCCTGCCTGTAACAGATTACCCTGCTCGAAGATAGGTACAATGCAGGTTATCTTATCCAGGGGTTTATCTTTTTTCACTGTCGTAACACTGTCGAATTCCGTGTCTAGATGAAACCTATCCTTTAGCAGCATCTGTAATATTTCCTTTTGCAGATTTCCAAACAGCCTTAATTGTATTTCTTCTGTTTCCTCGTCTACATTTAAGTCCAGATACGGATCCTCCATGGAAAGTATCTGCAAGGCTTCCAGCAGTTCTCGCCTGTTCACGGGGGGAACCGGCCTTACACCGACCTTTAACAGGGGTTCCGTTTGTGTAAAGACATGCTGTTTTGTTTTCACTCCGATCCAGTCACCGCATATTAATTCTTTTGCATCCATAATCACGGCCACATCACCGGCATCCACTTTATCGACCGGAATGAGTCTGCCATTTTCAAGACCGAACAAATTGCGAATTATAATCTCACTGTTATCTTTCTCAATTGTTGTACGCATTCTTATAGACAGCTGGCCCGAAAAGATACGGACATAAAAAAGCTTGTGGTTATGCTCATCAAATATTACTTTATATATATAAGCAGAAAGCGGCCTATTCTTATGATCCTGCGGCATAAACCATTTACTGACCGCCTCCATCAATTCTATAATACCAACATCCTTAAGAGCAGTTCCATGATAAACCGGATAAAGCTTTCCGTAATGAATTCTGCTTCGAATTACATTTTCATAATCTTCTTCTGTAATCCTATCATTATTCATATATTTTTCCAGCAGTTTTTCCGACATAACGATAACCTGCTCCGCAAAATCCGGTTCCTTGTAACTTCTTTTAAAAAGACAGAACCTTTGACCCGTTCCATCATACTCATAACTTACTCTCTGCATCAGCAATAAATTATCTGTAAGCTGCAATTTGATCTGTTCGTATACTTCTTCCGTATTTACACCCAAACGGTCGATTTTATTTATAAAAAAGATAACAGGAATCTTCATCTGCTGTATTTTATGAAAAATAGCACGTGTCTGGGGCTGGACACCTTCCTTTGCAGAGATAACAAGAACTACTCCGTCAAGCACTGACAGGGCTCTTTCCACTTCTGCAATAAAGTCCATATGTCCCGGTGTATCAATAAGATTAATTTTAGTTTCACCAATCATAAAAGAAACCGTTGCGGAACGGATTGTCATTCCCCGCTGTTTCTCCAGTTCCATAGAATCTGTGGTGGTTGTACCGTTATCCACATTTCCCATGGAATTTTTAACACCGCTGTGAAACAGGAACCCTTCCGTTACCGTCGTCTTTCCAGCATCAACATGTGCCATAATACCGATATTTAATTTTTTCATCATGATCACCCATTCTTTCCCAAACTGCAAGTTATGAACCGCAGACAGTTATTGCGACATATTACTTTCGCTTCGTTAATATACAGGTAATCAGCAGCTTCCCTTATGAGAACGGGCGGGTCGCCTGACATGGATCATCATGTTTCTTTCTAAAAATGAGCGCAAAAAAACCACAGTTTGCGACTGTGGTCAAAATTCACATAGGAAATCTTAAAATCGTCATTCTGTATTATTCAATAACGGATTTTACATGGAAACCAAGGTCGGCTGATTGCATCTTTTTATTCTGTTCTCAATTAAATTAAGCTTACGCATATTTCAGCCTCCTTTTATTCTATATATAAATATTAATACTACAAAATCAAAAATCTGTCAACCATAATTTTCAAAGACGATAGACTTTTACTGTTCATAACCTGTATACACGACATGTTTTTGTGAGTGCATTGTCACAAAAAACCGGAGATTGCCGCGCCAAAGCAGAGTTTTTGTTTTTGTGTTAAATGTTATTTTTTTCTTAAGTTTTTTTTACACCTCTTACATTTTCCTGACGCTTCTTAAGTTTTCTTAATTCACAGAAAATTCATTTGTCATTCAATCCATTAATGTTATAATCTTATTTATATAAAAGGAGGAAAATATTACTTATTATTTTTCACGAAGGAACGAACTAAAGGAGTATACAGCTATGAAAAATATTTTGGAATATCTTGAAGTTTCTGCTGAAAAATATCCGGACAAAACAGTTGCGGAAGATATAAATAATATCTGTTCTTATAAAGAATTATTACATAATGCCAAAGGTATAGGCAGTTCTTTGGCAGCTTATGAATCACCCGGAAACCCGGTTATTGTATTTATGGATAAAAGCATCGAAGCCTTAACCGCATTTATGGGAATTGTGTATGCCGGGTGTTTTTATATTTTAATTAATCCGGATCAGCCGGTATACCGAATCCGGCAAATTTTAGAAGTTACTAATGCTAATTATATCATCACCTTGGGCGATATAGATCATATACCCCATGAGGTTGATTTTACCGGTACACGACTTGATTATTACGAATTGGTGAGTGCAGAAATACAAGATGAAAAATTACGGCATATCAGAGATCTGTCACAAGATATTGATCCTCTCTATTGTAATTTTACATCCGGTTCCACAGGTATTCCCAAAGGTGTTTTAATAAGCCACCGGTCTGTGATTGATTTTATGGAATTTTTTCCTTCTATGTTCCACATCACCGAGGAGGATATTATCGGTAACCAGGCACCATTTGACTTTGATGTATCCGTTAAAGATATTTATTCAACGCTAAAAGTCGGTGCGACTATGGTGATTATACCCAAGAGGCTGTTCTCAATCCCTGCGCAGCTTTTGGATTTTGTTTGTGAACGCAGAATAACCACCCTGATTTGGGCGGTTTCTGCATTATGTATGATTACGCAGTTAAAAGGATTAACCTATCGGGTTCCAACAACTGTGAATAAGATTTTATTCAGCGGTGAGGCGATGCCGGTCAAACATCTTAACATATGGAGAAACTATCTGCCGGATGCTCTTTATGTGAATTTGTACGGCCCTACGGAAATCACATGTAACTGTACCTACTACCGTATCAACCGTGAGTTTGAGATAAATGAACTTATACCAATAGGAAAAGCATTTCCCAATGAAAAAGTATTTTTATTGGACAACCATAACAACCTGATTACAGCCAAAGACACCACCGGCGAACTCTGCGTATCCGGCACAGCCCTGGCTTTAGGTTATTATAACAATTCAGAGCAGACCAAATCAGTATTTATACAAAATCCGTTGAATCCCCATTATATGGAGCTGATTTACCGGACAGGGGATCTTGCCTTTTATAATAAAGACGGCGATCTTTGCTTTGCAGGAAGAAAAGATTTTCAAATTAAACATATGGGACACCGCATTGAATTGGAAGAAATTGAATTAATTATTAACAGTTATCCCGGTATCCTAAGGTCTTCCTGCCTTTATGATACCTCAAGGAACCGGATCATAGCATTTTATTCGGGAAATATAGAGAAAAAACAGCTGCAAAGCAAGATGATGGAATCCCTGCCTGCCTATATGATTCCTGCTGTATTTTTTCCTTTACCTGAATTACCGGTTACTGAAAACGGGAAAATTGACAGGAAAAAATTATCGGCTATCTACGGAGGTAACTTTTGATGAATGAAAGTATATTAAAGCAGGCAATCAGTCAATACAAAACTCCTTTTTATATTTTTAATACGGACTTATTAGCAGTACAAATCAATAAACTAAGAACCGCTCTAGGTCCGGATGTGGAATTGTGTTACGCTATGAAAGCCAATCCTTTTATTATTAAAGAGTTACAGGATCTTGTTGATTTTTACGAAGTTTGCTCCCCCGGAGAATTCCGTATCTGCGAAAGGGCTCAAATTAATATGAATCAGGTCGTTATGTCCGGAGTATATAAGAATCAGTCGGACATTGAATATGCTCTGAATCAGTATGGGAATCAGATCATTTACACCATCGAATCCTTAACCCACTGGCAGCTCATTGAAAATTATGCCTTAAAACAGCAAATAACAATCCGGGTATTGTTACGCCTGACATCAGGAAATCAATTTGGTATGGATGAATCCCTGATACGGCAGATTATAGAAAATAGACATCAAAACTTTATAAGTATTGATGGCATTCAATTCTTTTCCGGCACCCAGAAAAAATCTATCCATAAGTACGAAAATGAATTGAATATGCTTGATCAGTTTTGTTGTGATTTAAAGAAGCAATATGATTTTACCGTTAAAAAGTTAGAATATGGACCCGGACTTCCTGTTTATTATTTTGAAGATGAAACAGACGAGGAAGAGCTTATACTCGGCGGCTTATCGCAATTGATTAAAAAGCTTACATTCGGCGGTAAAATCGCATTGGAATTAGGCCGGTCGATTGCCGCTCCCTGCGGGGCTTATGTAACAAGCATCGTAGATACCAAAATAAATAAAAACCAACCCTACTGTATCGTTGACGGTGGTATACACCAGGTAAACTATTATGGACAAATGCTGGCAATGAAAAAACCTCCCCTCATTCATTGGAATAAACGAAGTGGTGAAACCAGGGAATGGACAGTATGCGGTTCGTTATGTACCATTAATGATGTACTTGTGAAGCAGTATCCTTTTACCAGTCTTCAGACAGGTGATACCTTAATCTTTGAGAAGACCGGTGCATATTCCGTAACTGAGGGCATATCTTTATTTTTGAGCCGTGAATTACCCCAAGTGCTTTTATATTCGGAACAAAATCAATTCCGTATTGCAAGAAATATGATATTAACGGATCATTTAAATTATTTTCATAGTTAAAAAAACTTAAGAAGAAGAGGAAATGAAAACATGGAAAAATTATTAGCTATCTTAGAAGAAATTAATCCTAATATTAATTACGAATCAGAAACCAGACTCATTGATGACGGTCTTCTGGATTCTTTTTCAATCCTTACTCTCATTCCTGAGTTAGAGGATACCTTTGGAATTGAAATCACACCGGTTGATTTAGTTCCTGTCAACTTTAATTCAGCACAGGCAATATGGCGTATGGTAAATCGTTTACTAGAGGAACTATAGAGATGAGTTATACTTCCATTTTATATCTTTTAATTTTTTTACCGGCAGTTATGCTGGTTTACCAGCTTGTTCCACAACGCCACCGCTGGAAGATATTACTGCTTGCCAGCTACCTTTTTTTCTATTCCATAAGCGGAAAACTCCTGGGCTATTTACTCTTATCCACCCTTTCGATTTATTACCTTGGACTATGGCTTTCTTCCTGTAAAAAAGAATATAGTAAAACGGAATATTCGGCCGAAGAGAAAAAGGTCTTAAAGCAGAGATATACTCAAAAAAGACGCAGGATATTATGGCTGGGAATAGGATTACAGCTGGGTATATTAATTATTTTAAAATATTCCTTTTTCTTGGGTGGAAACATAAATCAGGTTCTGGAGAAGCTATCTTCTCCGTTCCTGCTTCCCACCTTTAAATTTGCCTTGCCTATCGGTATATCCTTTTACACCTTGCAGGCTGTATCCTACCTGGTTGATATTTATTACCAGAAGATAGAAGCAGACAGACGTTTAGGCAGACTGGCTTTATATATGTCCTTTTTTCCCAACCTTTTAGAGGGACCTATCTGCCGTTACTCTCAGACATCGGAAGCTTTATACCGGGGTTGCCCTTTGGAATATAAAAATATTACCTTTGGTATGCAAAGGATACTCTGGGGGTTATTTAAGAAGCTTATTATAGCAGACCGTTTAAACATGCTGGTAGAAACGGTATTTGACAGACCTGATTATTACAGCGGAATCACTGTTATAATGGTCGCAGTATTATATACCTTTCAGTTATACTCGGATTTTTCAGGTTGTATTGATGTCACAATCGGTACCGGCGAGATCTTCGGAATTGTTATTCCGGAAAATTTCCGTCAGCCTTTCTTCTCCAAAACCGCATCCGAATTCTGGAGACGCTGGCATATCACACTCGGTGCCTGGTTAAAAGACTATATCTTTTATCCTATATCCTTAACCAAATTTGCAAAAAATCTTGGTAAAAGTTCAAGAGAGAAATTCGGCAAACATATGGGACAAATTATCTCTTCTTCGATTGCTTTATTTGGTGTGTGGTTATGTAACGGATTCTGGCACGGTACCGGCTGGAATTATATATTTTTCGGCATGTATTACTTTATCTTGATTTTACTGGGTAATATTTTCGAACCCTGGATACAGGAGTTTACAACATTTTTAAAGATTAACCGAAATAGTATTTACTATCATATTTTTCAAACAATTAAGATTTTGCCTATTATCTTTACCGGGGAACTTTTTTTTAGAGCTGATTCTTTAAAAACAGGAATATCTATGTTCCAATCTATTTTCACCGGATTCAGCTGGAATACCCTAACAGATGGAACCTTACTGAAATTAGGCTTATCCCAGGAAGATTTTGCAGCTGTACTATTGGGATTTATCGCCGTGTTGACAGTCGGTATTATACATGAACATGGAATTTCAATTCGTGAGAAGATTGCAGGTTGGAATATTATTGTCCGCTGGAGCTTTCTTTACTCAGCTATATTACTTGTTATTATTCTGGGTGCTTACGGTGATGGCTACATACCGGCCAAACTAATCTATGCAGGATTTTAAGAGGTACAATTATGCACTCTAAAAATATTATAAAACCAATTATATTTCTATCCGTATTACTCATTATATTGTTTGTTATATCCTATTTAATGGTACCACCTAATAGTTCAGAGGGCGGATTTTATAAAAAATTGAAAGGATATTATAGTGCGCCTGATAATACGTTTGACTACGTAATAATCGGTGACAGTGAAAGCAGTACCAGTATTTCCCCTATGGAAATCTGGAAAAATCATGGTTACGCCGGCTATAATTGCGGAGTTCCGGGGCAGAAACTGCTGGACACCTATTATATGCTGGATAAATTACTTCAAAAGCAATCACCAAAAATAGTATTACTGGAAACAAATGCGCTTTACCGTAATTTTAAGTATACGAATGCGTTTCAGGATGTGGTTGACGAAGCTGCAAAAAAAGCCTTTCCCATTTATAAATACCACAACAGCTGGAAATACATTAATCTCGGTATGTTAAAAGACATCGGACACAAACCCAAAAGAATTACTAAGGTATTTAAAGGCTTTTATTATAATGTTGCTGTGAAACCTTATACGAATGGTCCTTATGTTAATAAGACTACTGCTTTTAAAAAAATTGACGATATGCCATTATTTTTTTTGAACAAAATAGTCGAATTATGTAAATCAAAAAAAATTCAATTAATTTTATACAGTACGCCCTCTCCTTTGTGCTGGACCTATGAGAAACACAATTCTATAACTGCCTTTGCACAAAAGAATCATTTACTTTATATTGACCTGAATCTGAAGAACGATATATTAGGTATAGACTGGTATAAAGATACCCGCGACAGGGGAAATCATTTAAATTTCTACGGTGCAAAAAAGGTATCCGGCTATATGGGAACTTATTTATCCCAACATATGAACTTAACCGACCACCGTAAGGAAAAATTATACAAAGCCTGGAATAAAGAACTGAAAAGGTATCTGCGCCTGACAAAACAGATTTCATCAATTCAGTGATTTAAAATTTAAAAACCCTCGGTCTGTTATTTGATAGCAGAGAACGAGGGTTATAATTTAATTTACACTTTAAAAAGTTTTAATGTTTCTTCCAGGCTCTTGGAGTAATGATTCAGCGTAACCGCCATATTAGTCAGTCCCTCCAAAGAGTTTAATTGTTCCTGAGTGGAAGCCGAAACTTCTTGTGATGATGCGGCCGCCACTTCGGAAACCGCTGCAATATTATTGATGCAGTTAAGCACAACCTCCTTATCCCCATCAATCTTATGTATCGTACTGCTGATTCTGTTAATATTTTCAAGTAATTCTGTCATCGCTTCGTCGATCTTACTAAAATACTCTGCCGAATCCTTTGCTGATTCCGCCTGCTCTTTAATCACCTCATTGGCCTTTAAAACAAATTCGGTGGAATCTTTTGTCTGGGATAGAATCTTACCGGCAAGCGTTTCGATTTCCTTAGTATGCTGCCCTGACTGGTCGGCTAATCTTCGGATTTCTTCAGCTACAACCGTAAATCCTTTGCCAAACTCTCCTGCTCTTGCTGCTTCAATGGATGCATTCAGAGACAATAATTTGGTCTGCTCTGAAATTTCATTCAGAATTTTAGTAAACTCTCCGATAATTGCTATACTTTTACCCAATTCTGATATCTGTTCCACAACTTCCGCAGTAATAGATATTACTTCCAATGCTTTTTTATCAAGAACTTTTGCTGTTTGTATGCCCGAAGTCGTATAATTCTTCACATCCCTTGCTCCGGATACCATAACACTGGTGCTGACCGCAGCATTTTTGATTTCTTCAGCTAGACCCCGGAAGATTCCAACACTCCTATCAACTTCTTCGCTTTGCTGACCGGCTCCCTCCGCCACATCATTAATTGCATCGGAGATCTCTTTTGCAGTACGGGAAGACGAATCCGATATTCTTAGCAGTGCTTCGGCTGTTTCGCTTACCTCCCCGGATACCTCCTTGCTTTGTGTAAGAAGCATTCTAATATTTTTTACCATTGCATTAAAAGAGTCGGCAACTTTACCGATCTCATCAGTACGCTTCGTATGTGCTGTTACCGTCAGATCTCCCTGTGCTGAGATAAACATTGTTTTTTCTACTGCTTTTAAGTCTTTTGCCATATGAAGTGAAAAATATAACCCTCCGAAAACTGCCAGGACAGAAAAAAGAACTCCTACCAGCATAATAGAATTTCTTATCGCATCTGAACCTTTTAATACTTCTGCCTCCGGAAGAACCATTACATAAATAAAACCGGATTTATCACATGTGTTGTAAGTTACAATGGAACGTATGCCGTTCACACCCATCGTAAAGCTATCTGCCTCGGTTTTACCTGCTCTTTCAGTAACTTCAGCAAACACAGGCTCTTTTTTGATCTGTTCCAACTGTTCATAGGGCTGTGAGGAAATCAATCCGCCGTTAGCAGCGATAAGATATGAATGGTCTTTTTCACCGATTTTTATTTCGGACAACAGGGACCTGAAAGTATCATAATTTAATTCAATCATAACCGCCGCAACCGGTTCTGTATCTGAATAATTAAAACTTTTAATGAATTTTCCTACGGTCAGATAGGGATTACCGGCAGACATATCCGCATCAGCTGCACTCAGCCAAACCATATCCTGACTGTCAATCAGCTTTTGATATCCTTTTGTTTTACGGACATCATCTATTCCCTCCGGTAGTTTTTTAGATGGTCCTATAATATCTCCTGTTACAAACATTAACGACATACTTCTGATGTATCTATTGGAGATGGTCATACTTTGCATATCTTTATCAAGAACCTTAAGATATTTCATTCGGTTTAAATTCCATTCCGCCTTTTCCTTTTCGCTGATCCCTTTTTTCAGTTCTAAATTTTTGACCACTTCCTGAAAAGCCGTACCGGTTGCAACCTGTAAAAACATTTGATTAATGCGCTCCATCTCCTGGTCGATCATACCGGCAATCTGAGAAGCAATTGCTGTTCTAGATTTATCCGACTGATCCCTTAGAGCATTTTTCGATATATTGGTAGCGATAATTCCGATGATTAGTATTGGTACTATTACGACAGTCAATATGATAGTAACCATTTTTTGCAGCAAGCTCAAATTCCTGGTAAGTTTTTTCATTCGTATAACCTCCATTAAATGATAATGCTTTATTTTATATCAGTATAAGGCATTCATGGCGGCAAAAATATTCTAGAATTATACTAATGCTTTAAAAAACATACTAATTTCTTACTATATTTTACATAGTTTAACATCTAAACTTTTGTATCACCGGAGCTGTCTGCAAATAAATCCAACTATTATCATTTCACTTCCAGTCTTCCCTGATTCCGATATTCCTTTGGTGTAAGCGCAACATATTTTTTAAATTGGACGGAAAAATACTTATAATCGCTGTAACCGATCAATTCAGCTACTTTATAAACTTTATAATTTGTATTAACCAATAATCTTTTTGCTTCCTGCATACGAAGGTTCTGGATATAATCAATATATGTGATTCCCATAATTTTCTTAAACAGAAAGCTGAAATAGGTTTCCGACAAATAAACATATTCACTGATCATCTTTAAGGTGATTTTTTCACTTAAGTGCGCAGCAATATATGCCTTCGCTTTATCAATTACCTTATGCTGCTCTTTGATTTCAAGGGGATCAATCGTTTCATCAATCTCTTTCGCAAGTGACACCATAACACTTACGATATAGGTTTCAAGTTCTTTGACATTTAAGGCTTCTTTCACGAAATCATTATACTCCTCACCAATGATTTTCTCCATCACTTCATAACTGTTTGTAATCTTGGATTGAACCATCAATTTCAGGGCAATACAGTAGTTTTTAACAATTTCCGGAAGCAGATTCTGCTCCATAAGCACCCGGAAAATTGAGGTCAGATACTTTTTCGTATCGAAATAATTTCCGTTGCTGATTGAAACAGCAACATGCTCCATCTCTTCCGGATAAAACCGAATGAAATTCTGCTCATACTTTGAATCATTATTATCCTGGTAGACCTGTACTTTTTTGTCTCCAAAATAAAAATTATTCTGAATCGACCGTTTTGCCTGACTATATGATTTTGCAATATGATGAATGGAGGGATAACTTAATCCGATTCCTATGGTATACGGCACTGTAACATGCTTAAAGAGGCAGTTTTGAATATTCTCACTGATACTTTCCAGGCATGGAATCATCTGTGCATTTTGTTTCTCCGGTGAAGAAAAACAGAATACAAAATCAATGGTGTCATAATCTTTTACAATATAATAAGCATTATCTACATTACTTAATTCCTCTTTTAAAATATTTCTATAGGAGAAAGTAAGCAGCCGTTTGTCTGTCGCCCAGGACGATTCCAATTCTTTAAAAATACTGTTTCTATCAAGCTTTATCGTGGCTGCTGTAAAATAATGTCCTGTAAAATCCAATTCCAAAGAAGTTGTTTTCTCATCGAACCCATTAAAGAGACTGGTATCACCCTCTAACAGGGACTGGAGAAATTCATTTCTCATAGTTTCATAACCAGCACTGATATACAGGTTGCTGTAAAATATTTCTTCCTTTAACTCCCTCTTTTGATCCATATTTTCCTTTAATGCAGTAAAAGCATCCAGAAGCTTTTTCTTATTGGTGGGTTTTAGCAGATAATCAAAAGCCCTGAAACCGATTGCCTGACGTGCATATTCGAAATCTGCGAATCCGCTTAAAATAATAATCTCAATATCCGGATATAACTCTCTTGCTTTTTTTGACAGTTCCGTTCCCCCCATAATAGGCATCTTGATATCTGTCAGCAAAACTTCCACCGAATTTTTCTTAAGTTGCTCCAAGGCATCTTTCCCGTTTGGACTTTCTGCGACGACTATGAATCCTAAAGACTGCCAGGGAATGCTGTTTACTATACCTTTACGTATCATATCTTCATCTTCTACGACCATCAATCTATACATAGATTACTCCTTAATCGGGATACACAGACTCACTGTAGTACCTTCGTTTATTTGGGATTTAATATTTATACCATAAGGTTCGCCAAAGTATATCTTTATCCTCTGATTCACATTTCTCATACCGATACTATCCCCAATTCCCAGAATAGTGCTGTTCATCTTTTTCCTTATTTTTTCACAAACATCATTTTCCATACCTTTGCCGTTATCCTCGATCTCAAAAACAATGGTATCTGCTTCCTTTTTTCCGGTAATGCGAATAATACCGCCTCTCTCCATTCCTTCAAAACCGTGAACGATACAATTTTCAATAATAGGCTGAAGAACAAGCTTAACCGTTTTATAATGTTTAATTCTAGGATCTATGTCCCACTCCTCGATAAACTGATCCTTATGCATGATTTTTTGAAGGCACACATAACTTTTCACATTTTCAATCTCAGTATTGATGGTAACGAATGCACCTTTTTCTGATACACTGGTCTTAAAAAACTCCCCGAGAGCTGATACCATTTCGCCAATTTCCTCATAGTTTTTCATTTGTGCCATCCAGAATACATTGTCCAGTAAATTATATAAGAAATGGGGATTGATTCTCTGCTGCAAAGCCACTAATTCAAGCTCCTTTATTCTTGTTCTGAGTTCCGTTTCATTAATCTTTGTGATATAAGTCTCTTCCAACACTTCATTTAACCGATTAAGCATGGAGGTAAATACGTCATTTAAAATCTCATGCTCGTCCTTGGATTCCGTATTAATTCCTTCCTCTTTCAAAACAAACACATCTTCTTCATTAATCTGCTCTATTCGGCCAAGCAGCCGATTCAAAGGGATCTTAATACTTTCATTTACCAAATAAATGACGGCACCGGACGTTATCAGTACCAGCAAAAAGAGTAGAATTGTTGTAATCAGCCCATGCAGATCATATTTCTTACCGGTAAAAGTATTTACTACATAAAGCCCGGTATCCGAAATCGGTGCTATTACCTCATATACCAAATCTGATTTTCCAAACTGTGAACCTACAACGATTTTGCCTTTTCTGTCAGTAATTGCTATCTTTTGTTTGGATGATCCTACGGCATTGTTTAATATCGATTCAATCTCCGTGGGATTAATCATCACAACATATCTTGCTTTAAGCCCGCTTGTATAATCGATTTCAACATCTTCAGTACGGCACAATACATTTTTTCTGTCATAATTAAGATAATACCATTCCAGTCCTTCTTTTAACCGGCTTCTGATTTTATCCATATCAATCGGATTTTTTTTATATAAGAATGACGTGCCATCCTCGAAAAAAATGGAGGTATAGTCTATCTCACCTTGGGTAGACATAATACTTGCTATGGTATTCTCGATCCGGTCGGTTACCCCCTCCGTCTGATATTTCGGTGACGTTGTATACAAATACAAGTCAGTTAAGATATCATTATTCTCCTTCAGGTATTTAAATTTCAGCTCCAACTGTTCAAACATGTCATTAACCCTGATATTTGATTCATAAGCAAAGTTTTCATAATTGCTTTTCAGATTGCCGTTAGAATACAGGAATTCCACTATCGCACTGATAATTATCATGACAGAAATCGGAACAACACAAAGAATAAGAAAGGCATAAGCCAGGCGCCTGCGTATAGAAATTTTCCTTAAGACTTTAACAAATCGATCCATATCACTTTTTACCTTCGCTTCCGTTGTCTTTATATACCGGCATTGCTACTCTGATCTGTCTGCTCTTTTTATCAAGAACAACACCGAAAGCATCTCCGTAATAAAGTGTCAGCCTTTCATCCACACTGTTGATGCCTCTTTGGTCCAGGTCAGTATTATCTGATAAACTTAAGAAATATTCCACCGCCTCTCCGGTCATAACCACTCTGATTGTATCAGCCTCTGCTGTAATGGATATATTTATATTAATCTGGCTTTCGATGTCATCCAAATTGGTAGAAATAACATCTTCAACAATCGGATGTATAGCCAGTTTAATGATTTTCGTATACCGCAGGGACAAAGATACGTCCCAGCTATTAAGAATTCGGTTACCAAAGCGCTTATTTTGTAAAAATATATAATTATTAACACTATCAACCTCATTTTCAATCGTGACATACTCCCTTCCTTTTACAATGATTACTCTTAAATAATTACCAAGTGCATTGACAATTTCACTGATTTCCTCGTCCCCTTCCAACTGGCAGTTCCAATAGATGGATTCCAGTGTATTATATAGAAAATGAGGGTTTATCTGCTGCTGGAGTGCAGAAAGCTCAGCTTCTTTTCTCAGTTCCCTTAATTTTGTTTCCTGTAATTTTATGGTATACTGCCGTTTAATGGCTTCCACAAGATTACCGCTCATTTTATTAAAGCCCTCTATAACGGTATGATATTCATCATCCCCATCATCTTCAACGAATTTCTCTACTTTTGTTTTTTGCATTTCTTCCATTAAACGGTTAATGGGGCCGGTTATACTCTTAGCAAATAATATAGCAAAAACCAGAGCCAATACAGCAAGCAAAACTGCAGTAAATAACGTAATTGCAAACTGGGTAAAAGCTGACTTTAGCAGTGTTTGCAGAGCTATGTGGTTCACTACGGTCAGATTTGTATTGGAAATAGACTTGGAAATGGATATGGAGAGCATTTTATCTCCGTTAAAAGTTGACCCTACCTGTTCTTCATTGGAGGCACTGATAATAATATTGTTCTCATCAATAATCATTACTTCGTTTAAAAGATTCGTGACATTTTCATAACAAACCTTGTTGAAATACGACAAATCCAAAGCTGCAACAATATTTCCCACGCAGATATCATCACTGCTGAATATCCCTCTCGTTAAAATAACGTAACTGTTACGGTCGCTGGGAACTTCCTTGGAACTTACCGTCATAAGCACCCGCCTTGCCTCTTCGGACAATAACTTACTGGTAGCAAAATTACCGTTTGTCACCGGTGATGGGTAATAGAAATAAGAATTGTTAATAGATATCATCTCACAGGCATTGATCGCACCGCTTGCCCCAAAAGTACTGCCGAGAACCAACCTAATATGATTTTCAATATCACTTTTTTTGTTCCAGTCCACATGTTTGTATATCATAAGATCATTAATAATCTCAGGATTTGTTGCAACCTCTTCCAATAAATTCATATGAGAAAACATATAATAAGATATATTATTGGCAATCTGAGCGGAAGACTCTTTCAGGAATGCCTTTGCATCAGACTCATTATTAGAAAAAGAATACACAGCATTGTAACCGCCAATTAAAAGTATGGGGAAAACAAACACGCATATAAAACACCAGATCAGGCGCCTGTATATACTATACTTGTAGAGTTTATTCAGACTTAATTCTTTTATCTTTGCTAGATATCCGTTAATCATTCTACTCCTATTGCAGACAGCTTGCTGCCGGCTGTACTGCCTCATTCCCGAGAAACTATTTATGATTTCTATTTTTCTCATTATTTTATTCTTTATTTTGTTCTATTATTTACTGTATTGAAAACCCCATAATTTTTCCGCAATGTATGCCCAATGCTTCTTATCATTGCTGTTATCCGCATTAATGATATACGGTGGAATCGTTACTTTAGCCTGATTATCTGTAATACTGATATCACAGACCTGCCAATAAGTGTCTTTACTGTAATATTTGCCCTCCGGAATCGGCTTACCGGCCAATACATAATTTGCCAGCAGATCTACCGTTATATTGCCGTAAGCTATCACATCCTGCGCAACTGCACAATCGGCATAGCCTTTATTAATGAGATCCACAAAATAGGGTTCTGCATCAATTGTTACAAGAATAATATGCCCCTCCTCCCAAAAGGGGACAAAGTGGTTGGATTCTTCCAGTGCTTCCACCAGCCCTCTTCCCGGATGCTCACTGGAAGCATGAACCGCATCTATCTGAACTCCTGCTTTAAAAGCTTTTAACAGTTCTTCCTTAACGAGTTCCGGTCTTCCCTCCGTTGCTCTTGGCAGGTAGGTTATACCGGGATACTGATCAATTACGGACTCAAAGCCCTCTTTGCGCAGCCGCCAGGCATTACTGCTTAATTCACCATACGCATTAAAAACAGTTCCTTTGGCCTCTCCGTACTTTTTGATCAGTTGTTCAACAATGGACCTTGCAGCCATTTGTCCGGCTTTAAAATTATCAAAGCTGACATCAATCGCCAATTTTCCTCCAACCGCATTGGTATCTATGGTACACATGGGTATGCCGGCATCGTTACCCCTGTGTATCACTTCTTCTATGGATATACTGTCAATTGCAGTAGTAATAATCGCATTCGGGGACTGTTTAATAAAATTTATAATCTGTTGGTTTTGTCTCAAGGGATCATAATCGGCAACAGAGCTTTCAAAAACCCAGCCTCTTTCTTCAACCGCTTTCTTAACCGCTTCATTCATAATAGTATAAAAATAGGAATTAAGACTCTTATGGGCAAATGCTATTACAATAGGTTTTTCACTGACAGCAGTATCCTTGTGAAGAACCTTACTGCCGGTATTCAGCCCGGTACAGGATGAAATAAAGGTTAAACATAATAGTACACATATCAGTATCTTACTGCGCTGCATTTTATCCCCTTCCACTAACGGCTTTCTATTTTACGTACGCACTCTCCAACTGCAGTAATAGCCTTGAACCCATATAATACCATACTTACACCTGGTTCGAGGGGAGAATTACCTTTGAAATTATAGTATGTCCATTATATCATATCTTTTGTAAATCATAAACATTTACAGGTATTACTTTTAAAATTGGGATGCCCAATCTGAATGGAGCATCCCAAAGGAGTATTAAACTTCTAAGTATATCTACTTTAACTTTTTATCTCTTAAACAGCCCCTATATGAGACGTTATCTTTCCTCACATTACTCTCATAACATCACTTTTAATCAGTTT
Source organism: Anaerocolumna sp. MB42-C2 (assembly GCF_030913705.1). Lineage (GTDB taxonomy): Bacteria > Bacillota > Clostridia > Lachnospirales > Lachnospiraceae > Anaerocolumna. The sequence continues at coordinate 5,264,485 of NZ_CP133190.1, read as the reverse complement.
AAGCCGTTTCATTACATCATTTTCACCTTTGCCGAAATAATCATGCAAAATCTTATATTCCTGAAATAACCTGTCATATCTTTTTACACGATCGGCATCCGGTGTGTAAACCTTATCCTGCAGTCTGGACATATGTTGGGATGCTGCCTCTATGGTATCATACCCACCTCTTTTTGCACCGGCTGCCACAGCTCCAAACAATGCAGCTCCAAGTGCAGGTGCCTGTTTTGAGGAGGAGATACGGATCTCCTTATTGGTCACATCCGCATAAATCTGCATCATCATCTCATTTTTCTGTGCGATTCCTCCGGCAGCATATAGCTCATCAATAGGTACGCTGCCTTCTTCAAAAGCTTCTATAATAATTCTTGTACCAAAAGCGGTTGCTTCAATCAATGCACGGTAAATTTCTTCCGGTTTGGTATGCAAGGTTGCTCCTAACAGCATTCCGCTTAAATCCGCATCTGTTAAAATGCTGCGGTTTCCGTTCCACCAGTCTAATGCAATAAGTCCGCTTTCTCCGGGAATCTGGTCTTTTACCTTTTCCACAAGAAGCTCATGTATACCAATGCCTCTATCTGCAGCTTCTTTCTCGTAATCACCCGGCACACAGTTTTTAACAAACCAGTCAAAGTGGTCACCGACACAGGCCTGACCCGCTTCATAAGCGTAATAACCGGGAACCACGCCATCTTCTACTACACCACCGACTCCTGGAATAAAATGCTCTTCCTTACTCATCATAATATGACAGGTACTGGTACCCATTATCATGAGCATTTTACCGGGTTCCGTAATTCTAACGGCAGGTAAGGCAACATGGGCATCGATATTGGCTACTGCCACAGGTGTTCCTTCTAAAAGACCGGTTAATTCCGCTCCATTTTTATCTAGATACCCTGCACAGTCTGTTGTTGCATAGATCTCCTTACTTAATTTTTCCTCCACGAAGTTTGCCATTCTGGGATCCAGTGCTCTAAAGAAATCCTGATCGGGATATCCGTCTTTCTTAGACCATACCGCTTTATATCCCGCCTGGCATAAGCTGCGCTTTTCTGCTCCGGTCAGCATCCATACAATCCAGTCTCCTGCTTCTATGAAACGGTCCATAACCTGATAGATTTCTTCATCTTCCTTAAGTATTTGCATTGCTTTTGGTACCACCCACTCGGAAGACATTCTGTCACCATACCTGCCCATAAATTTTTCTTTTCTTTCATTGGCAACTTCATTAAACCGGTCAGCCTGTCCTTGGGCAGCATGATGTTTCCATAGTTTGACATAGGCATGGGGCCTGTTTTTATATTCGTCCAAAAAGCATAACGGTGTTCCGTTTTTGTCCACCGGAAGTACGGTGCAGGAAGTAAAATCAACACCGATTCCGATTACCTGCTCTTTGGTGACATTACCCATCTTAAGAACTTCAGGTACTGCTGTTCTTAACACATTCAGATAATCCTCCGGATGTTGTAATGCCGTCTCGGGAGCCAGACGTTTTGCAGCCCCCGGTAAATATTCGTCTATGACTCCGTGCTTATATTCTGATACGGAAAAGCAAATTTCTTCTCCGTTTTCAACATCCACCAATACAACCCGCCCGGATAAGGTACCATAATCGATACCGATAGTATATTTTTTCATCAAGATCCTCCTTTATAATATCTGTATCTTAAGGTATTGCGAAACAAGATCAGCCCTAACGGCCACTGAAGCTATGAAATACGTATTAATTGTGCGGTATATTCGAGAAAGTAAATAGTTTCGCAATAGCAAATACGTATCATTTTTAGAAACAGGTAAAAGCTCCGTCAATAATAAAGTCAGATCCGGTTGTAAAGTCGCTGGTGTCACCTGCCAAATAAACTGCGATTGCCTGAAGTTCATCCGGGCGGCCCATTCTGCCAAGAGGTGCCATATCGTTCCATTTTTCAATTAAAGGTCTTAGATTAGGGGAGTTGAGCGTAAGCTCTGTTCCGATGTATCCGGGACTGATGCTGTTGACTCTGACTCCTCGTTTAGCAAATTCTATTGCCATGGATTTAGTCAACTGTATAACACCTGCTTTTGAAGCATTGTAGGAACATTGAGGCTGAGGTACATTAACAATATGACCTGACATGGACGCAGTATTAATAATAGATCCTTTGCCTTGCTTTAACATTACTTTAGCCGCAGCCTGTGATGTTAAAAATACACCGGTCAAGTTGATATCTATTACCTTTTTAAATTGCTCAAGAGTCATCTCATCCGCAGGAATATTCATACAGATACCGGCATTACAGAATGCTACATCCAATTTGCCATACTCCTTCATTATAACCTCTATCATGTGATCCACATCGGCCTGGTTCGTTACATCTGTTTTAATTGCAATTGTTTTTACTCCTGTTGAACGTGCAATCTCTTTTGCTGTTTTAACCGCTTCATCAATGTCTACATCGACAATTGCCACATGACTTCCTGCTTCTGCAATCGCTGTTGCAATTGCTTTGCCGATTCCTCTTGCTCCGCCTGTTACAAATGCTACTTTACCATCTAAACGCATTCTTTCCATTATTCCCATAAGTTTGTTCTCCTTTTACTTTTCGTTTTATAATTACCTAATTGTTATAGCATAACATTTTGTTACATAATTTCCCATGTGTATTCTTATAATTTGATCTATTATAATATAATACCTCGAGTCTCAAACGCAAATTCTATATTATGTCCTTTAAATATCTTATCAGGTAAGTGCCCGTTTCTTCTGTAAACTGTCAAATCCTACGGCCAATACAAGGACGATACCTTTTACGATCATCTGCATATAAGTACTTACGTTCAGAAGAACCATACCATTGGTTAAGATACCGATAATTAAAACGCCGGCAACTACATTAGACATCTTGCCAAAACCACCGGATATGGAGACGCCTCCTAACACAACACAGGTAATGACATCAAATTCATATCCCATACCTGCGGTAGGCTGTGCAGAATTTGTACGGGATAACATTACAATACCGGCTAAACCGGCAAATAAACCGGATAATGCATAAACCAAATATTTCGTATGACCTACCCGGATACCGGAAAGCTTAGAAGCTTCTTCATTGCCGCCGACTGCGTAAAAATAACGGCCGAAATAGCTTTTGTTTAAAATAAATGATCCAATCGCAAAACAAACAATCATGATAATGACAGGTACCGGTACCGGCCCAATATAACCCTGTCCTATTACTTTAAATCTTTCGTCAAATCCATAAACCGGTGTTCCCCCGCAGATGAGGTAAGATGCACCCTCAAATACGATCTGGGTAGCAAACGTTGCAATAATTGCGGGTATTCCGATGGATGAGATAAGAAAACCGTTTAGTACACCGACTAATGCTGACATGATCAGTGCCAGGATAACGGCAGTTACCATTCCAAAACCCATCTTTACCATTAAGTAGGCGGCTACGATATTAACCAGTGTAATGATGGAACCGATGGAAAGATCAATTCCGGCAATTAATATAACAAATGTCATACCGATGGAAGCAATCCCTAACATGGATACCTGGCGAGCGATGGTAAATAAATTACTTGATGAAATAAATCTATGGTTGGAAAGTGAAAATGCAATAAACAGGATAAAAAATACGATCCAGATTGCCTTTTCCTTCACTATATTAAGAATTGTGCTTTTCATATTTACACCCTTGCATACCGCAAGCAGGCTTGCGATACTGCCACAATATAATGTGAAACGAGTTTCACAGGTTGAAAGAAGCCTATCGTGGCATCCTTTCTGTATTCAAATTTTCTTTCAACCTCAATCTACTTAACGGCAGATGCCATTTTCATTATCGTTTGCTGATCAAATTCTTCTTTGCTTAATTCACCGGTAACTCGTCCTTCCGCCAAAACTATGATTCGATCCGACATTCCCATTAATTCTTCCATTTCTGATGAAATTAATAATATGGTTTTTCCATTTGCTATTACTTCGTTCATCAGCTTATAGATTTCAGATTTGGCACCTACGTCAATTCCTCGAGTTGGTTCATCAAAAATAATTAATTCCGAGTTTGCGGCAAGCCATTTTCCGATAATCACTTTCTGCTGATTGCCACCACTTAAATTTTTAACTAATTGATTTAGTGTTGGTGTTTTAATTAATAATTCGTGTTCATATTTTTTAGCATTATCTAACTCAGCTTTATGATTAATTACCGACATTTTGGATATTTTCTTGTATATTGGCATATTTATATTGTTTTTTATGGATACACCTAATAAAGCGCCATGACGTTTACGGTCTTCCGGTACAAGAGCGATGCCAAGGTCAATTGCCTCCCTGGGAGACTTTGGATTGATTTCTTTTCCTTTAAATATAATCTTTCCCTCCGTCTTTTTCACTGCACCGAAAATCATTTGTACAAGCTCTGTACGGCCGGCACCTACTAAACCTCCCAGCCCAAGAATTTCACCTTTTCTTATCTGTAAATTAATATTCTTATCTCCGTTACCGCTTACATTTTGTAAATCCAGAATAACTTCTTCTTTTCTTTTGTCTGTCTCCCTCGGAGGATAGGTCTCATTCAGATCACGTCCTACCATGAGATGAATCAATTCATCAACATGAGAATCTTTTGTTATCAGTGTTTTTATATATTCACCATCACGTAATACTACAATCCGGTCAGACAGCCTGTATATTTCTTCCAGTCTATGGGATATGTAGATTATGGATACACCCTTTGATTTTAATAATTCACATACCTTAAACATACTTTCTACTTCAGCATTGGTAAGCGGTGCAGAAGGTTCATCCATAATCAACACTTTCGCGTCCTGTAAAATAGCTTTGGCAATCTCAACCATCTGCTGGTAACCTACAGTAAGATCACCAATCAAAGTCTTTGGATTGATTTTAATATTTAATTGTGCAAATGCTTTCTCAGCCTCTTTCTCCATCGCCTTTTTATCAACAATGATGCCTTTGCGGATGGGATTACCCAGGAACAGATTTTCAGCAGCGGAAAGTCCTTTTACATTATTAAATTCCTGATATATAATCGCTATTCCGTTTTCTGCAGCAAGCTGGGGTGACATATGGGTAAATTCTTTACCCTCAATAATTATTTTACCGGAGGTTGGGATAACGGCACCTGAACAAGTTTTGATCAACGTGGATTTTCCGGCGCCATTTTCCCCAATCAATGCAAGAATCTCACCTTTTTTTACCTGTAAGGAGACATCTTTTAGCGCAACTACACCGGGATATTCTTTTCTGATATTTTGCAATTCTAAAATATATTCATTATTCATTATTTACACCACGCATTCTTATTTAATTGAATGGGGATGCCGCCGGGATATAAACCATATTAACCTCCATCTGCCGCTTTAGCAGCATACAAATACTGAGCGAAAAGCACCCTCCGTGCTTTTTGCCGGTTGAAAAATGATTTTCTTTTCAACTTACCTTCTCCGTTAATATGTGCTTTATTCCTTAAGCCTCCCCATTCGCAATCAGTCCTGCTGCTTAAAATTATTTATAATCTGCTAAGAAATCTGCTGCATTAGAGCTATCGATAACTGTAAGTGGTCTTACCAAGTTCTGCTCATCAAATTTTTCACCGTTCAGCAATTTTTCATATAAATCAACTACTGCTGCTGCCGTTTTCTTATTAGATCCTTCAAATCCTACGGAGGCTCTTGTTGCTTCTCCTTTAACGATTGCTTCTAACTGTTGTTCCGTTGCATCTGCAGAGAAAATACCCATATCTTCCGGAATTTTTCCTTCTGTTTTGGTCATAAATGCTTCATTTGCTCCGATATCTCCGCCTGCACCGATGGAGCAGACAATTTTTGTATCAGGGCTTGCCTGAAGAATAGTTTCCATGTTGGTTAATGCTGTCTGAGCATCAAGTGCCGGCTGTTGTGCAACAATCTTGTACTTTCCTTTTGCGATTTCTTCCAAAGCATTTAAGATACCTGTTTCTCTTTCAAGAAGAATTGGTGTCTGAGGATAATTCATGATTGCTACTTCTGCCACTTTATCCGTTGAATAATGGTCATTAATAAAGTTTGCTGCCTCTTGGCCAATTGCATACCCTAATTTGGTGTTATCCAGTATCCAGTTAAGATCCGTATTTGTCATTGCATCATCCCAGCTCATAACTTTAATTCCTGCATCTCTTGCCTGTTTTAAATAATCTTCGATGGCATTCGGATCGGATGGATGAACCATAATAAGATCAACTTTGTTTGTTATAAAGTTTTCAATTTGCTGAATCTGTGTAGCTGAATTATCGTTACATGCAAGGATTGTATATTCCCATCCTTTTTCTTTTAAGAGTTTTTCCACTTCACCGAAAACCCCTGCCCAATAACTGTTTTCAAGTGATTGGATGGTAATGCCGACTTTAAAATTAGTTGCTTTGCCGGTATCCTCTGTTTTACCGGTATCCTCTGTTTTACCGGTCTCCTCTGTTTTTGTTTCTGCCGGTGTTTCAGTTGACGCCTTGTTTTCTGTTACGGTCTTATTTGTTGCCGTATCAGTTTTTGTGCTGCAGCCTGCCAATCCTGCTACTAACATTGCCCCAATTAGTAATACACTGATGATTTTCTTTTTCATTTACTTTCCTCCTATTATATAGTTTTTTTATGATAAACAGCTTTAAGCTGTCTATTTCATAGTCAGTTGGTAATTTCTCATCCTGCTGTCAGTCGCTTATGTATTGTCTACAGTTAATAGATTACAGGAATTTCATACATATTAATATCCCAATAGATTTCTAAGTATCTTAGTATCTTATGGTTTTATCCTAATCATAAGATTTAAGTATAAATGGGGAAGCTCTCAAAACTTTAGTATAAAAAAAACGCCTTTTATTTTCTTTTGAAATTAAAAGACGTTTTAAATACTAATCTTCGATTGTTGGAATCCGTTTAATATCAGGATCGGTAAATACATCATATTCATCCAGGCTTCTTGTACTGAATTCTGAAATAACGGCACCATAAGGCCCCGCCTGGAACCAATGCTTTGTCCCCGGATATAAGGTATACTGTTCTCCCGCGTTCAGCACGATTTCATGTCCTGCCGTGTATACAGCCTCGTAACCTTTCGGTATATGCCCTTTTGGTTCCTGTGTTTTGGCTCCTTCCACATATAAATATACCGTACCGTAACGGCATCGGAAGGTTTCCTCTTTTCCTTCATATTTTAATTCCGGAACCGGTCCGTGGCTATGCTCCGGACAGGTTTGTCCCGGCAAAAGCACCATCTCTTTTGCACAACAACGGTCCGTATTTACAAATGTGACTAAGTTTAAACCAATGTACTCCAAATCATTTAAACCAAAATCTGCGATTTCAATTTTATTTTTTTCTTCTTCCGTTAATACAATATGAGCTTTCTCATAGTAGCCCAATACCTGCGCTCTTACCTGTTCATAAACTTCTTTTTTCATGATAACCTCCTTCTTTTACCTGATTTTACTACCTGACCGCCTCAATAATCAATTCATATCCTTTTGCTTTCTTTACGGTAAAGGTTTTTACCTCTCCCGGAAGTAAATCAAAATAAGCATCGGAACAGTCAAAGTCACCTTTCACATATACACCATGGACATACCCCTCTGCGGTTACCGTTACCGTCTTATCCTCTCCGTCTTCCTTTTCCGATACGACCAGAACAGCAGATTTATCATAGTGTAATTTCCGGTTGTCTTCCATTCTCAGGGAAACATTATCGATTGTCTCATCATCTACATAAAGCATAATCGTTCCCTTCGTATAATCATATGCCGGCAATGGTTCCTGATGCAGATAAATTCTCTGTCCTGCCGCTACCGTCAACTGCATTTCTTTCATATCTTTTATTTTTCCGTCAAAAGAAACGTATCCAAACCATGCTTTCACCTTAAGCTCCTCAGGCAGATCATTGATTCCCTGGAGTACTACATTATCATCCACTAACCGCAGGGTAAATTTCTGATGAGCTAATGCACGCTTTACCGCATAAAAGGGTATTTTACGTCTTAGGTAGTAATCTATGATTGTCCAGCCCACTTCTCCCCAGGCATCATTATACATCCAGAATAAACTGCCGGAACAATGTTCCTTAAACCGCATAGCTTCCAGGGAATAACCGTACATCAGCCCGTGTACCATACCACCGTATAAGATGTAATCCTCTAATGACAGCTGATCGGCATGATCTACGTAATTTTTTTCAATACCGGCATAAACCGTTCCCCTTTCAAATACATTACAATGCATACGCCAAGTATCCGTTCTTCTGTCAACCCCTGCATCTTCCATATATTCCAAAGTAGTTTTCTTACAGCAAGGTCCGATAAAACCGTATTCACTGACAAACTTGGATTCTATGGTATCATAATCCTTTACCTCAATCCGTTCCTCCATCTTGGGGCTCATCAGTGCATTATGCCACCTGTGCACATCTCCAACCGTATCTGCATTGGGAAGAGCACCTCCGTAAGGTGAGCTGTTCCAATAAGGTATCTTTTCGCAGTTTTTATGTAAAATCTCCTTAACCATATGGTTAGGAATGGAAAGGCCATACTGGAATTCATATTTGAATTCAATGTTCCATCTTGGATTATCAATGGAATTGAAAATCCAATGAACTTCATTGGTACCGCAGAATAATCCGATACAGCAGTGATTCCGCAGCCTTTTGGTCTGGAAGTCCAATTCCTTATACATTTCATCACGGAACCACTGGTGATGATCCGGATAAGTAGAGCAGGCAAACATAAAATCATGCCATAATAAAATTCCTTTTTTATCGCACAATTCATAAAAAATATCCCTCTCATACAAGCCGCCGCCCCAGACACGGAGCATATTAAAATTAGCTTCAATAGCCTCATCCGTCAGAACGTGATATTTTTCATCAGGAACACGGGCATAGATAAAATCATTGGGAATCCAGTTGCCGCCTTTGCAATATATCGGCTTATCATTCACCAATAAGGTAAAATTACGGTCCTCACCTTGTATTACACTGGTATCCATTTTTATGGTACGAATCCCGTAAGAAAAAGCAGGATATTCCGTCGTATTTCCTTCACAGAGGACTTTTACCACCACCCTGTATAAAGGCTGAGCTCCATAACCGTTCGGCCACCAGAGCTTCGGATTCTCTACCGAAAGGTAACAATCAATAAAATTGTAACCGGAAGTTACTAAAGTATTTTCTATTTTTTCACTGGCGCAAAGGGTATCCCCCTCCCATAAGGTCACTTCCACATCACAGCCTCTGGTACTGATAAAGCTTAAATTTTCCACATTGACACAAACATGAAGTTCTGCTGTTTTACCAATGGATAAGGTTTCCGCTTTTACTTCTCTTATTACTACTTTTCTATAACTTCTAAGAAAAACGTTCCCTGTAATTCCTATGGTAATTACTTTAGGACCCCAATCCCATCCGACTGTATACTGGGGACGTCTTACAAAAGCTCTTCTTTCATCCCCACGGTATTTGCCGCCGTTCCGCTCCTCAATACATACCGCATGATCGAGTTCTGCCATATCCTCTTTGCTGATTTCCTCCAATCCGCTCGTAAGCCGAACTGTTATCACATTTTCACCTGGAATGATATATTCTTTTATATCATATATAAAGGGATAATGTACATTCCGGTGGGTTTTTAAGTAGCGTCCGTTAATAAAAATATCGCTCCTGCAATCCAGTCCCTCCAATACCAGTTCAATGATATCATCCAAAGAGTCGACCTCGCTGCTGTCAAACCTTTTTACAAACCACCAGGAACGGTCTTCGATCCATTCTGTTTCCCTGCAATAATCAGATAACAACGGTTCTTTGATTTTACCCTCCTTAAGCAAGGGCATTCTGACATCCACCGGCAAATCACATTGATACCATCCTTCTTTCATAGCCCTTACCTGATTGTAATAATTCCGGTTCCATTTCAAGGGAGTTTCCAACATCTCCCATTTTTTATTTAGATTGATTGTTCTCATATTTTTCTCCATCCTGCATTAAATTTTTACGTATCTTAAGTTTTGTGCCAAGTATGCTGAACATACTTTAGTTTTGTTGACTCAAAACTTGTAGATAGCATATTTCTTTCAACCTTTTACTGCCCCGGCAACCATTCCCTTGATTATCTGCTTGGAAAATATAAAATAGATAACCATGGCTGGAAATATCGCAATGATCATTGCCGTCATCATCTTCGGATAATCCGTCGTAAACTGCCCTTTAAACAGGGTAATTCCTACCGGAATCGGCATCCACTTTTCCGAATCTGTTAAAATCAAAGCAAAAGTAAATTCATTCCATGCATAAAAAAATTGTATGATACCGACCGTAACTAAAATTGGTTTGCATATAGGTAATATAATTGAAAAAAGAGTTCTATGTAAGGAACTTCCGTCAATTGCCGCCGCTTCTTCCACTTCGGAAGGAATGGACTTTACATAACTCTCAACCAGAAATACGGCTATCGGTAAGCCAAGAGCCGTATAGGGCAGGACTAAAGTAAACCAGTTATCGGTTAATCCTGCTTTGGTAAAAAGCACATACATGGGCACGATAAGAGCATGTACCGGGACCAGCATTCCCAATAAGAAATAATTGTAGATCACTTTTCTGCCACGGAATTTATAACGGGATAGAAAATATCCGGTAACAAATCCAATCAACAGAATGAGAAATAAGGATAATACACTGTTGCGAACCGTATTTCCCATCCAGGTCAGGATGTTACTGTTGGTAAAAATGGAAATATAATGGGAAAAATCAAGACTCTTCGGCAAAGCAAGAGGACTTTCATAAAATTCGGATTTATCTTTAAGGGATGAATAAAACAGCCAGATTGCAGGAAATATGCAGGTAATGGAAAACAGCATAAGTACGGCATTGGGAATCACCCTTAAGAGTTTTCTGCCCGTATCTCTCATTACTCCACCTCCTTATTCTTTGTAAAACGAAGTAATATGCCCTGGCTGCCGGCTACCAGAATAAAACTGACAATCAATATTACAATTGACATGGCACTTCCATATCCCATTTTATAGGACAGGAAAGAAGTTTTATAAGCATACATAGCCATTACACTGCTTGCCGTACCTGGTCCTCCTCCGGTCATTGCATAAATATGGTCAAATATTTTCATATTCCCCGCAATACATAAGGTTACACAAACAATCAGGGTATTCTTTACTAATGGCAGGGTAATATAAATAACTCTCTGAAAACCGCTGGCCCCATCAATCTCAGCTACCTCAAATATCTGCGGGTCAACGGACGAAAGTGCCGACATAATGATGATCAGATAATAGCCCACGTACTGCCATACCAAAGGAACAGCCACAAGCATTAACACCAATTTATCATTGTTCAGCCAGGCCTGTGCCCTATCCCCAAACCCGGTCATCCTTAACAAGGTATTTAGCAGTCCATAATGGTAATCATAAATCAGGTTCCAGATAAAACCGATTACTACCGCCGATAAAACTGCCGGAAAATAAGTCATGGTTCTATGGAAACCTTTGAAACGGACATATCTTCCGTTAAGCAGAACCGCTAAAATAAAAGCAATACCGATCTGGCCGATTAAGCAGACTACCGTCAGGTAAATATTATTTTTTAAGGATTGAAAAAACACATCGTCCGTAAGGACATCCGCAAAATTCTTAAATCCCTGATATATCATTTTGGTTCCGCCGGACCAGTTAAACAGCCCATAATAGAAAGCCAGACAGATTGGTATCAGAATGATAAAGCTATACCATAAAATACCCGGAAGAAGATATAAAAATATCATAGGCTTTTTTACTTTCATACCGCCATTTTCTCCTTTTAAAATTATCTGGCACCCAATTGGATGCCAGATTAATCATTATTTATTATTTCAACAGGTCCTGTTCCGTCTGGATTTCAGCCGCCAGATCCTCCGGAGTCTTAGAATTATTCAAAAGCTCCTGTATTCCCGTATTCATTACTTCAATTACCGATCCGTTCATTCTCAGATCATATACCGGTGTAAAACTTACCCCGTCTACCAGTTTTATGAAATCTTTGGATAACTGGGATATTTTAGACTGATCCGGATTATCAATGATTGCCGCACCGATAATACCGTGCTCATTTGCTGCGTATTCGCACATATCATAACCGGTGGTTGCAAAGATAAAATCCATTGCCGCATCTAATTTTTTACCGGTAAGATTTTTATTTACCGCAAAATACCATCCGCAGCCGCCGGATATACTGTCTGCCTTGCCGCCGTCAACTGCCGGTAAGATTGCTACTTTTGTATTGTTTAATATATCCTCTGAAGCAAAAGATTCAATAGCCGATACGGTCCAATGCCCTGAAACGACAGACGCCGCTTTTTCCTGAGAATAATATTCAACAGACTGGGTCTCAGTGATTGTATTGAAATCCGGATTAAATACCTGTTTAACCGCCATCTCCTGCAGCTTTGTAAGTGCTGAAATAAACGTTGGATCCGTGAATTTAGCCTTTCCGTCATGGGCTATAATACTGTTTGTCCAATCCATACCGGTATAACGGTCTCCCAGTGTGGAAAGGATACAGGATTCTGCCGGCCACCTCTCCGAATTACCTAATGAGATTGCAGCAATTCCCTTTTCATTAAATTTCTCGGCAGCTTTAAATATATCATCCCAATTATCCGGAAAAGTATCATATCCGATTGATTTCCATAACTTGTCATTGTAATAGACAACTGATGTAATGGATAACTGGTTCGGTAAACCGTAAATATTTCCATCCCGTGTTGCGGCATCAAATACCCCTTCGCGAAAAGCATCTTTATGTTCATACTTATCTAAATAATCGTTAATCGGTGCCATGATGCCATTATCAACAAAGTTGTCTACCCAGGAACCCTTAACCATAAAAATGTCCGGTACTTCATTCACTGCAGCCTGCGCCTGGATTTTGGTGGAATAGTCCGACTGAGACATGGATTGCTGATTCAGTGTAATATCCGGATTTTCCTGCTGCCATTTTTCAGCCATGCTTAAAAAGCTGTCACCTACTGCATTGCTGCTTCGTTCTTCTTCCAGATAATAATGAGATACGGTTAATTCAATATCTTCACCAGCTTCTCCGCTGTTTGTTTCTCCTCCAGCAGTTTCCCCGCTGGCAGTTTCCCCACCGGCCCCCTCTTGTTTTGGTGTGTCTGTCTTTGCACTGCTGCATGCCGTTAATGCAAAAATCATTGCCATAAGTAAAGCTAAAATACGTATGTTTTTTTTCATATCCAATACCTCCGTTTGATTTGATAACTTATTTTAACCTGTAAGGATAAAAGAAAAAACCACGAAACCTGCTATTCTTATCCTCATAAAATGACTTATTAGTTTTACTGCTGTTTTTCCGGCTGTTTTCACCATTAAAATATCCCATATTCTTTACCTATATCCCAAGATAATGTCATATTTTTCTTTCCGGTTCTAATTCATTGACACCCCCATTTGCAGATGATAAAATTTAAACATAAATCTATAAATAAATCTACACATAAGTCAGCCATCTCACAATAAGGAGCGGTAATTCAATACTTATGAAACTATCGATGCAGAAAAAAATTATCCTGTTTTTTATTTGCCTGGTTACACTTCCTATCTTAATCATATATATGATCGTAAGCAATATCTTTATTAAGAGTACACAGGAAGATATGACAACGATCTATGCTGCAAATATCAGAGAGGTTGGCAAAAATATCGATGTTATATTAGGCAGTGCGCTTGATCTGTCCATCTATCCGTTGATGGAACAGAACTTTAAAGCATTTTTAACAGCTTCTATACAATCCTCCAATTATAAAAAGATTAAAAAAAATGCCGGAGATATCCTCCTTTCCATGCCATACGGTTATTCCACAGGAATACACGGGGTAAGTATTACCAACATGGAACAGGATTCTCTCAGAACGAACATAAATACCAAACTGACGTCATCGGATATGAAAGAAGCCGGGAGACTGAATGGTTCACCCTATTGGGATTATTCCAAAAGCGGTTTAAAAAACGGATACCTGTATTTAACCCGCCTCTTAAAAAACCCCAGTAACATCTCACAGCATGTAGGATATGTAAAACTTTCCATAAGCTGTAATAAGATACAGTCCAGTATCCTGCAAAACCAACAGGACAATCAGACCTCCTATTTTATCATTACCAAAGACAACCGTTACATCATCCGGTCGGACAATAATAATTATTTGGAAAATCAAAGGACTGCCCTTACCTATCACCAGTTAACAAAACTTGCGACCTCTAAAAAAGGCAGTACGATTATTGGCGGCCACATTGTCTCCGCATATCCATTGGGCAGAACCGAATTCATTATCTACAGTATAACAAAACCGGAAGTACTGTCTGCGGTGAAACATAGCTTTTATTTAAATATGGCAATCATTTTTATTATCGTATTAATCTTTTCCCTGCTGCTTTCCATAGCCTTTTCCAAAATTATTACGACTCCCCTGGAACGGTTTGGTTATTATATGAAATCCATTTCGAATGAAGATTTTACCGTACGTTATCCCGTTAAAGGTTCGGATGAAATTTCCGTTATGGCCGAACATTTTAATAACATGGCTGAACGCCTGAATTTCTTATACACTGAAGTTTATATGGGGGAACTTAAGTTAAAACAGTCCCAACTGGATATTCTGCAGAATCAGATCAACCCCCATTTTCTATATAACACCCTGGACACCATTTATTGGATGTCCCGAATGGGGGATAACGAAAATGTCAGCATCATGGTATCGAATATGTCACGTATGATGCGCCTGACACTGGCACCTAAGACCAATGATAAAATACTGCTGTCACAGGAATTAGAACATCTGTCCTGTTATATCAATATTCAAAAGATCCGGTACGGCAAAAAGGTGACTTTCGAACAGCAATGTGCGGAGGAAATCACACATGAATATGTACTTAGTTTCCTGTTGCAGCCGCTTGTGGAAAATGCATTGGTTCACGGTCTTTCCAATTGTCTTAAGGGTACCGTCAAAATAAGCATTTACGAACAGGAGGATACTATTTATTACGAAGTGTCAAATGATGGAGAACCCATCAATGAAGAAGAAATCGGTAATATTTTAAATGCTGCGGATAAAAGTATGAAAGGTTTTGCACTCAGAAATATTAATGAGCGAATTAAATTAAAATACGGAGATAACTATTCATTAACCTGTTATAGAGAAGCAGAATTCAGTGTTTTCAAAATCGTTCAGCCAAAGGAGGCCATTCATTATGATAAAAATACTAATTGTGGATGATGAGGATTATATCCGCCAGGGTATGCGCTACACCATTCCCTGGGAAGATTACGGCATGGAAATCATTGCGGAAGCTTCCAATGGAGAAGAAGCGCTCAAGATAGCCGTCCGCCTGAAACCGGATATTGTATTAGCCGATATCCAGATGCCTGTTATGAACGGTCTTAAACTGGCAAGCGAACTTGGCACACTCATGCCCGAAATAAAGGTTATTATCTTAACCGCCTATGGAAATACAGAAAATTTAACCGGTGCTATTGATGTAAAAGTAAGTGCCTTTTTGTTAAAAAGTGCGGACAGCCAAAAGATTCTGGAAACCGTTTTAAATGTAAAAAAAGAAATTGAAGTAGAACAAAAGCAGCACGAAAAAATAGAACAATTAAAAAACATTTACGATGAAAACCGCCATCTCATTAAGGCTACTTTGTTATCCAGATATATATTGAAGCAAATATCTTTATCAGACTTTTTAAATAAAGCTGAAAAAATTGAACTCGATATCACGGGAGATTCCTTTTCCCTGGTACTCATAAAATGCAACTATGACAATGAAAAACTGGCGATCGGCAGTTTTATACACAGCTTTCAGGATTATCAGCCTTTTGCATTTTTTATTCAGGACCAACTGGCTATTATTATATTAAAGACTCAGATCCATCCCATAGCCAAAAAGGAAATGGATGAATTACTGCCCGGAATCCTGCCCTTAACTTTCGGAAATTGTATTGTAGTAATGAACCAGATTTCCTCCTATGAAGATTTTCCGGTAATCTATCAGATTATGGTACAGGCTCTCGATCATTGTTTCTGGAATTCGGAAACCTTATATACTCTGCTGTCACCGGCTGATAAGTTTGTTACCGAATCTGCTGTTAATACTTATTCCCTGGAAAGCGGTCTGATTGCCCATATTATAACCCAGAACATATCCTCCATCAATACTGCCCTGGCTGAATACTACTCCTATATGGCCAAAAGAAAGGTATCCCGTCAGTTATTTATTGATTCCATACGCCGTCTGGTTGTATTAATTAGTGCAATTTCGGATGAAGATATAGACATACTCAAGATAAATGAATTAATAGATGAACTTGAGACTCCGGGAGAAATTATAGATTTGATTGCAAGCCTTGCAATTCCCTCCTCTGATGCTTCCTTTACCAACACCCAGATCAATGCTGCCCTCCAGTATATCAACGGGCATTATACCGAAGATTTATACCTGGAGGATGTTGCAAAAGTCGTTTATCTTTCGGCAGGTTATTTAAGCCGCATCTTTAAAGGGGAAACAGGCTGTTCCTTTAAAGAATATGTCCATAAGCTCAGAATTTCAAAAGCACAGCAATTAATCTGCCAGACCAACTTAAAATATTATGAAATTGCGGAGAAAGTCGGGTATAAAAATTATAAATACTTTTCTTCTTATTTTAATAAAATCTCAGGCTGCAGTGCCAAAGAATACCGCATTTTTCATTCCCATTAAGTAAATCTGACAGGAAATGCTATTCTAAAATACCTAATATACTGTTCATACCTGTCATATGGTACAGCCAAATATACTATCCTATTTCAAATCATGACAATATGAACTCATAATAGGATTAGAGCAATCACCCCTTTGGTTGAAAAATCTCATTTAATGACCTGCCGTCACAGTCAGCAAAATGGATCCCCAGGATATTTGCCATGGTAGGCGCAAGGTCGACCATCTGAATTTCTCCTAACTGAAATTCATTTTTTATACAATCTCCTGATATAACCAGGTTACATTTATAGCCTGGCTTATCCGGAGAAAACCCATGCGTTGCATACTTTACCCCTTCTGCTTTAAGATCAGTGATAACCGGACCCTTAAGACTGTCATCAAAGCAAAAACCTGCCTTAGCTTCCAGCATGTATTTAATTGAGGGCTCCACATGAAAGGCAGCCAGTTCCTTACCGGTATACAACCTCTCTATTCCGTAACTTTCATCCGTTATAGCATCTTTAAGAACCTTAAGTGCAAGCTGTTCCGCCTCAATATCCTTATCTTTTAGAAACAGATAAGCCGCACCGCCCGCATTCTGGATATAAGCTCTCCATTTCATCTGCCCGTTCTCTTCATAGATAAGTCCATTCTCTTTTAGTAAATAATTAAGCTTTATCTTATATCTCACATTAATCTGACCATGATCACCCACTATCAGAAAAACCGTATCCTTCTTAATTCCAGCTTCCTCTGCTGCCTTTAAGATGTCCCCCAGCCTTTTGTCCATCCTGATCAGTACTTTCTCGATTTCGGGACTGTCCGTACCGTATTCATGTTTTGTATCATCCAAATCAATCAGATGTACCAGCAGCAGATTTGGTTTTTCTCTTTTTATAGTATCCATTGCACACATAGTCGTAAAGTTATCCAGATTGGGCTGCTTTATCCCTTTTCTTAAACGGCCGAATTTCTTCTCCATTCTTATACTATATAGCGGACTGCCGTTTCTTAATATTTTCAGTGCCTGGTTTTCCTGTTTGATGGCTCTTATCTCCGGAATATTATAAGAAATAGCAGCTTTGCCCGTTACCGGCCAAAGAATTCCGGCTGATTTCATATGATACTTCTGTAATACATCATAAATCGCCGGCACTTTAATATCCTTTTTAAACCAAAACCAGTTCTGTTCTTGTTCTCTTACAAAAGGTTGGATGGGATTATTATGGTATATTCCATGTTTATCCGGATATACACCTGTTACCATAGTAGTGTGTACCACATAAGTTAAGGTAGGATAGACGCTTTTTAATTTTGTGGTGTAAGCACCATTTTTGATTAATTTTAAAAGATTTGGCAGTTTGCTTGCCTTTTCCCAGTTATCTTCCGAAAATGCATCATAAGAGATAACCATCAGATATTTAGCTTTTCCTGTCTCCATATTCCTTTCTCACCCCAAACTCTCAGTACTTGACCTCTGCTCCTTTGGCAGAATAATAAAAATTAGAAATCCAATAATAAACAAAGGAATAATTCCTAAAATACTTAATCTGGCATTGCCGGAAATTGTTGCGGTCAAAGACATTACCGTAGGTCCTACAATGGCTGAAAATTTACCGAAGATATTATAAAATCCAAAAAACTCATTGGCTTTTTCCTTAGGAACGATCTTAGCATAATACGATCTGCTGAGGGCCTGAATTCCTCCCTGGGCCGAACCAATCATAGCACCCAGGATGAAGATATGCCACACGGAGGATATAAAATAAGCAGCTATACAAGAAATAATATAAGTAACAATGCCTACAATAATCATACTTCTGGTTGTATACCTTTTTGCAAGATTACCATAGAGAATCGCACAGGGAAACGCAATTATCTGAATAATCAGTAAGATTCCAAGCAAAGTAAAGGTACCGAGGGTTTCACCGCCTAAAACGGAAGTGGCATAGGGTACCACCATTTTAATGATCGTATCCACCCCATCAATATAGAAAAAATATGCTCCCAGAAAAATAAATACAATTTTATGCTGTCTGATATTCTTAAAAGTATCAGCCAGCCGCTTAAAGCTGTTAATAACAGGACGGGGTTCCGGTTCAATATAATGTCTCTGTTTCACGTTCCTTATCATAGGTATAGTAAGAAGTCCCCACCAAAGAGCTGTAATAATAAATCCAATCTGATATCCGATTGCTTTGTCCATTCCCATCAGGTATATCAAAGCAAGACTTATACCAAAAGGAATGACACTGGATATATATCCGAAAGCAAAACCGCTTGATGAAACCTTATCCATCCTCTCATCACTGGTTATATCCACTAAAAATGCATCGTAGAAAATATTAGACCCTGCAAACCCAATTGCTGACAAAACAAAGAAAAGGACCAATAGCTGCCATTGTCCGCTGGACGGAGATACCGCTGCAAGAGCAGCCGTTGTAAATACACCTAATGCAGTAAAGAATATAAAAAAGCGTTTCTTCTTGTCCTTATAATCAGCAATTGCACCCAAAATAGGGCTTAGAATTGCTACCAAAATACTTGCTATTGAATTAAAATAACCGAGATCCATACTGCTTTTTACATTATCAAACATACCAAATATAATCGGCAGCAACGCTGTGGTAACGGCCATAGAATATGCCGAATTGCCGCAATCAACTAATATCCAAGATCTTTCTTCTCTGCTTAACTTCATGGGTGTATGCTCCTATATGATAATTTGAGGATCAAAAGCTCATACTATGTTTTAAATAGCTAAAACATAGTCTAATCTATGAGTATTTTTAACCTTAAACTATAATTTATATTGTTATTATATCATATTATTGAGGATACCAGGTAAAAACAATGTAAAAGAAAATTAAATATATCAACATATTCAGGCAAATAATCCGGCGGCTTTCACCATACGTTCTGATATTGGTACTCCAAATGGACAGCGTTTCTCACAGGCTCTGCAGCTGATGCAATGGGATGCATTTGCCGAGAGACCGATATAGTGAGCCCTTACAGTAGCCGGGATTTCTTCCTGCATTACGGCTAGATCATACAGCTTATTAACCATCGCTATATCTATGTATGACGGGCACGGTGCACAATGACCGCAATAAGTGCATTGACCGGCATATGCATGATAAGGGGCATTAGCAAGTACAGAGGCGTAATCCTTTTCCTCTTCTGAGGCAGTTTCATATGCGACAGCAGCATCTACTTCTTCCGGTGTACCACACCCTGCCATAACAGCTGCCACTGCGGGACGTGTCAATGCATAGTGAAGACATTGAATCGGTGTTAACGCAACTCCGAAAGGGGAATTTTCAGCACTGAATAATCTTCCGCCGGCATAACCTTTCATTACAGTGATTCCCACATTTTCACGCTCACAGATCTGATAAAGTTCTTCCCGTTCCGGTGCAATTCCTTTCAGATTCTCCATATAGTGTTCCTGAAAAAGATCATTAATATCCTCACTTGCAGGAAGCATATCGAATGCAGGATTAAGGCTGAATAAGAGCATTTCAATCTGACCGCTTAATGCAGCCAGTTTTGCGACATCCGGATTGTGGGTACTTAACCCGATATGACGAATGGTTCCATCCTGTTTTAAACTTTTAACATATTGTATAAAATCTCCGTTTATGATTTTATTAAACTCTGCCACTTCATCAACAAAATGAATCATACCAAGGTCAATATAATCTGTCTTAAGACGGCTTAACAAATCCCCGAAAGCCTCTTTTACTTTTTCCAGTTCACGTGTACGTACATACTGTCCATTCTGCCAGGTTGAACCAATATGTCCCTGTATAATCCATTTTTCCCGATGTCCGGCAATTGCCTCTCCTATATTGGTGCGTACCTTTGGCTCTGACATCCAACAATCCAGGATGTTAATCCCATTTGCCTCACTGCGCTCAATCACTGCTTTTACGTCTGCAGCATTATGACGTTCTAACCATTCTGCTCCAAGTCCGATTTCACTGACATTAAGCCCCGTTTTTCCCAACTGCCTGTACCTCATACATCTTCCCCTTTCTTCATAACTACTATTATAGGTAATATAGAATTAGGGTGTTAAAAGTCTAACTCCATGTTCTGTGGGAATATATCTATTCTTACAAAATTATGCCCTCAGCAGACTCTTACACCCAAATCTTTATCTCATTAAATTGTTATCACAAACATATGTGAATATTTGGATATTTATCTATATTATATCAATATTTTCTGTACCTATCAATATATTAATTTATTAAATCTTTTTGTACAGTGCTTGGTGTTACTGTTCACATGCAATAAACGCGACGTGTTTTTTGTGAGTGAATTGTCACCAAAAACTGGAGAATTACAGCGCCAAAACGTTGTCTTCGCGTTATGTGTGCATTGCGAAGCTTGTTATTGTTCGCGAACTGCTGTTTTTTGCAGGGGTAGTGAAAAGTATCTGCTTGGTGGATATCTTCTCATACAAAAACAGCTATCCCAGACCTTAAGTCTAAGATAGCTGTTTAAATTAATAGTTTCATTTTATAAACAGAATGCCAATTACTCCTCCACTACAACCTTGCATGTTGCTGATTGGCTTCCGCACTTGATCGTAACGTTCGCTTCTCCGGCTTTTAGTGGTGTGTATACGTAACTTTTCATTTCCTGATTATATTCAACCTTTAAAACATCAGGGTTATCAGATTCAATGGTAACTTGATCTGTCGTTTCCCATGGCTCTAACTCATAATAAATATAGAAATCACCGCCTACATAGGTTGTATATTCCTTTGATTCCGGTGTAATGCTTTGGCAGGGAGCCTCTGTAACTTTAAAAGTAATAGTTCCTATTACAGCTCCCTGTTCTGAACCTTCTTTGACTGTAACTTCTGCAGTGCCGACTTTATTAGCAAATAAATATAAATCGTTTCCGTCCTGGCTTAAACCTAATACATTATTCTCAGGATTCGTTTTATCATAATCTTTTATTTCAAAGTAATACTGTGTATTTTCTTTCGCGTAATTAAGTAAGTTCATTACATTCATGCTATTACCTAAGAGTAACTCTTGTTGTGCTAAGGAAATACCGGTGTCTTTGATTACTACTTTAAAACTTCCCAGAGTTCTTGTTTTCTTATTATAGGTCTCTTTTACAGTTACAGTATAAGTGCCTGCTTTTTTCGCTGTGAACTCATATCCGTAAAAATAACGGCTGCCGATAAAATCCTTAAGGATCGATTGATACTCTGCATTATCCGTAACTTTTTTTGCTATTGAAGCATCATTTTTTACTTCTTTTATAGAAAAATTATCATTGTCGGAAGTCAAAACATAAGATGCTTTGGGATTACGATATGTTACGCTAAACAAGGAATCATATGAAGCGTAATAATCATAAAGGTCAAATCCATTACTTCCCACCGGGAATTCATTGCCGTAATCACTTACCGTTAAAGCAGCACTTTTAACAGTAACTTTACATTTACCAACAGTAGTTTTTTTACCTTTATAAGTCTGTGTACAGGTAATTGTTGCACTTCCGGCCTTAACACCTGTTAAGTAACCGCCGGTTTTACTGATGGTAACAACTTTGGAATTGCTGGATGTAAACTGATACGTTGCTCCCTTTACTGCATTTTTTACAGTAAGTTTCTGTGCATTGCTTAATTCCCAGGAAGAGGTGTTCCAATAAACTTTGTCGTCTAATTTACCGATTGGTATTGTCATTTGAGATGAACTTACAGCTGCTTTTTTTGTAGCGGCCTCTGCTACCGGACTTGTTGTCAATATACTTCCTGCCAGCAGTGTACAACATAACCCCATTAATATTAGTAAGCGTGTAATTCTAAACTTAGGTTCTTTCATTCGTTTTGCTCCCTCTTTAGTAAATTTTATCAAATAAGTGTAAATTATAGTAAATCACATAACAATTTTACTATCTTTTTTGCTATATGTCAAAACATTTTTACTATTTTTTACCTTTTAATTCAAATTGTTACAGGGTTTTATGATTCTTTTCGACAAATTAACCTCCTCATTGTGTGAATTCTGTTTCTCACAATTCCGTTAATGAACTTAATGATTTTCGTAAGAATTCAGCCGTAACAGTTTCTCCCGACTTAAGCATTTCTATTGGTGTTCCTGTAAATACTACATTACCTCCATTTAGACCTCCCTCCGGTCCAAGGTCAATAATCCAGTCAGAAGCCTTTATTACCTGCTGGTTATGCTCAACGACAATCACCGTATTACCGGAATCAACCATTCGGTTCAAAAGAGTCAGAAAATTCTCAACATCAATGGGGTGCAATCCGGTAGTCGGCTCGTCCATTAAATATAAACTGGACTTACCATTATTGCTGATCAGTTCTTTTGCTAGTTTTAAACGCTGTCCCTCTCCTCCGGATAGCGTTGTCAAAGACTGTCCAAGTTCTAAATAACCTAATCCTACATCTTTTAGCAACCCCAGAATCCGTTCAATTTTAGGATGTTTGTTAAAAACAGAGCTAGCGTCCTCGACAGACATTTGCAGAATGTCCTTTATCGTATATCCCTGATACTTTACATATAAAACTTCGTTGTCAAATTGCTTTCCGCCGCAAACCGGACAAGTTACTTCTATATCAGTAAAAAACAACATATTACTGGTGATATAACCTAATCCCTCGCAATTTTCACATCGGCCTCCCGGGGTATTAAAAGAAAAATGTTTGGCAGATAGCCCTTTCTCTTTTGCTTCCTTTAACCCGCCGAAAATTTTACGGATTTCTGAGTACACATCAGAATAGGTGGCAACATTGGAGCGTTTCATTCTGGTGATTGCAGCCTGTTCTATGGTGACAATCCGGTCAAATTGCTGTGTCTCTTTCACAACATTACAATCAGCGGGGTTTTTGTCTCTAACTGCTGCAAGAACTTCAAATATCAGTGTAGATTTTCCAGAACCTGAGACACCTGTGACAGAAATGAGGCAGCCAACGGGGAAAGTAACGTCAATTTTTTTCAGGTTATATAGATTGGCATTTTTGATTTTGATTACCTCACCCGTTCCTTTTCTAAACATTTTTGGTTCCTCATGCCTTTTCTTTAAATAAGCCCCGGTTACTGACGTTTCTTGTTTATTGATTTCAGCTAAAGTTCCGGTTCCGATAATTTCACCGCCATGTTTTCCGGAACCGGGGCCGATATCCACAATATAATCTGCTTCAGCCATAATATCGGGGTCATGTTCAATTACAATAACCGTATTGCCCTTATCACGAAGTTTTTTCAATATCGCTATCATTCCCTCGGTATCTTTTGGATGAAGACCAATAGTTGGCTCATCCATAATGTAAATAATTCCGGTTAAGTCAGAATCCAAAGCAGCCGCCATTTTTACTCTTTGCATTTCACCGCCGGACAGGGTAATGGTCTGTCGGTCAAGGGAAAGATATTCAAGTCCCAGGTTTACAATTCTTTGAATCTTTGTTTTCAAATCCAGCAGATACGCTTCAACAAGGTCACGTCCGGCACCACTCAGTGAACTTTCGAGTTTTTGTATCCATTCATATAATTCTTTCAGGGAAAGTACAGACAATTCCGGCAGCCGTGTACCAATAACCGTTACTGCACGGCTTAATTCCGCTAACCGCTCTCCCATACAATCCGGACAAGTATCGAGATCAAAATATTCATTTAATTGTTTTGAATCACCGCCCTTATCGGACATCCTCCGCCATAATGCCGGCAAAACTCCCTCAAACCTGCCTGCTGCAACTGCCTTTGGAGGTTTCCTATCAGGGAATGCTCTCTTTACCTCTTCATTATCCACACCATGATAGAGGATAGTTTTTTGAATCTCACTATATTCTGCAATTGGAGTATTTTCTTCTACTGGAATGTTATAAAACCTAAAAGCATTATATAAAATAGAAATCTGATATTCCTTATATTTCTGCTCCCAAAAATCCACAGCACCCTCTTCCGGTGATAAAGTCTCATGCACTGCTTTCTCTTTATTGATTTTAAGAACTTTTCCCATTCCATCACAAGTCTTACAAGCACCTTCTCTGGTATTATATGAGAAATGTGTTCTGGTCAGTTTTACCA
Source organism: Anaerocolumna sp. MB42-C2 (assembly GCF_030913705.1). GTDB lineage: Bacteria > Bacillota > Clostridia > Lachnospirales > Lachnospiraceae > Anaerocolumna. Next base: position 5,239,639 of record NZ_CP133190.1, on the reverse strand, counting down.
TTCTGTAATTACATTTGCAACAATACATATATACCGTATAATCTCCATCCACTTTTTCAAGTTCTTCTTTACAATCTGCGGCTGATATGATTTCCTGACAGTGGGGACAAACCCGTACACCCAGCTTTTCATAGATCATTCGCAAGTCAGTATAAATATCGGTCAGTGTTCCTACCGTCGACCTTGGATTTTTATGTGATTCTATTTGTGAAATTAAAATTGCGGGGGAAACGTTGTGTATAGAATCGATTTTAGGTTTATGAATCCCCTGAAGTCCTATCGCTTCCAAATACTGTCTTTGACATTCGTTAAAAATAACATTCATAGCCAGAGTAGATTTCCCGGAGCCTGAGAGTCCCGTAAATACCACAAGTTTATTACGAGGTATTTCTAATGAAATATTCTTAAGATTACCTTCTTTTGCACCGCTAATTATAATATTAGACATAAAAATCCTCCTTTTTTTCAATAAGTCTCCTATACTCTACTTTACTCAGTTGGTATTTCATTATAATTGCCCCTTTCAAGTATTCTTAACTATAGTATACAACATTAATGCAATAAACGAGGTTTTTCTGAATTATTTGTTTTATTTATTGCAAAAACTTTAGGGTAGTATTAGAATGTATGAAAAAGGAGTTATGAATTGTTATGGCAAAACGGCCCATTGATATAGCGAGAAAATTAAAGATAAGTACAACGACACTTAGACACTATGAGGATTTTGGTATGATTCCCGATGTTAAACGTTCATCAAATGGTTACAGAATTTACACTGACGAACATATTGCATACTTTCTTTGTATTCGGGAAATGATGTATGGATTTACCCTGTCGGAGATTGCTAAATTCCTGAAATCTGTTATGGCAAAACAGACGGATAAGGCCTTATGGATGGCGAATAAGGCTCAAGCCGCACTTCAGAGGGATAAATACGTTTGTGAACAAATAAAACAACGTTTTCTGCATAAAAAGAGTATTACCGGGTTAAAAGAGTATTCTATTGATGCCGTGAGTAAAGCTACGGGTATTAATCCCTCCACAATACGTTATTGGGACAAAATAGGCCTTATATCTGCAGGTAGATGCACCGGAAATAATTACCGGACATTTACACCGTCACATATAGATGAAATTCTGATGATACAGGCACTCAAGCTTTCTATGCGGGCACGTGGTGAAAAATACGCCGTGGAACAAATCCGTAAAGAAATAAACGCTTTAAACTTTGATGATAAAGATAAGATATCTACTATTGTCGCCGGTATTGAAAGTCATATAACAGCATTGAACAGGGCACAAATTCGAAGTATCAGTGCCCTGTTCAATCTATGCAATCAGGTTGAACAAAACCAGTATGAAGTTTGATGCTTTTAACTGTACTTTATATTTCTTGTGCCTTTGCTCAAATATCGTCTGAATTGCATATTCTGCTTTAGGTCTCCAAATAAATCTTCCGCCAATTACTTGACTTGCACTTATTCCTTTAAAGCGCCAATCATAACTCCCTTGGTAAAGAACTTTTGAAGAAAAGGATAAATAATTAGAATAGGCACCGTAGAAACAATAATCAGTGCATATTTTATCAATTCAGCCAGGTTGGCCATCTCATCCATACCGACTCCTCCTGTCATGGTAGCAGACTGATTGGCAAGGAGAATATTACGAAGCACCAACTGCAGGGGGAATTTGGATGGTGTGCGCAGATAAATGGATGCCGAAAACCAGGAATTCCAGTGACCCACACCATAATAAAGTACCATTACGGCAAGGGTTGCTTTGACTAAGGGAAGCATGATTTTAGACAGAATCTGCAAATGATTTGCACCATCTATTTTAGCTGCTTCCAGCAGGCTGTCCGGAACCGATACAAAGGATGTTCTCATAATAATCATATTGGTTGTACTTATTGCTCCGGGGATAATCAGGGACCAGATGGAATCCAGTAGATGCAGATCCCTGATATTAAGGTAATTCGGTATCATTCCTCCGCTGAAGTACATAGTAAAAATAATAAAAACCATAATATTTTTCTTAAACATAATATTTTTTAAGGACAGAAAGTAAGCTCCTGCGATTGTCATAATCAAATTGATAGAAACGCCGACAACCAGTATAAAAATCGTATTCAGATATCCTCTGCCTATCATGGCATTTTGAAAGACCAGCTTATAGGCGGACATAGTTACATTTCCCAGTGGTGCGAGCAGCAGACCGGTATGTCTTTGAAGTTCATCCGGATCACTGACGGAAGCTACAATAACAAAATACATGGGATATAACGTAATGATAACTATAAATATTAAAAATATGTAGTTAAAAAATTGAAAGATTCGGGAACCGGTCAGACTTTTTTTCTGCCGTAATTCACTCGATTTGATATATACCACAGATTGATGCTGTTTCATGCCCTTGTCTCCTCTTACCATAAGCTGACCTCACTGACTTTGCGGCTTAATTTATTAAATACCACTACCAGGATAAAGTTAATTACCGAATTGAATAAACCAACCGCTGCACTATAGCTCCAGTTGCTTTCCAGTAACCCTTTGCGGTAAACAAAGCTGGATATGACATCTGCCGTATCATAGATGCCTGGGTTATATAATAAGATAATCTTTTCGTAACCGACATTCATAATTCCGCCGATTGCCAAAATAAAAAGTATAATGATAGTGCTTGAGATACCGGGCAGGGTGATATGCAGCATTTGCTTAAATCGGTTAGCCCCGTCGATTTTAGCTGCTTCATACAGGGACTGATCTATACCGGATAAAGCCGCCAGGTAAATAATAGAATCCCATCCGAGATGCTGCCAGATTCCAGAAATTACATAAACAGGCACAAATAAATTCGGTTGTGAAAGCATGGAACCGGAATCATATCCAAACAGGGCGGCAATATAAGTTACAATTCCCGTGTCAGAGGTAAATAATTTAATTAAGCTGCAGACTACCACCAACGAAATAAAGTGGGGCATATAGGAAATTGTCTGAACTGCTTTCTTAAACGATTTATTCTTAACTTCATTTAACAGCAAAGCCAGGATAATTGGTGCCGGAAAAGAGAAAATCAGGGAAGTCAAACTGATTACTACCGTATTCTTTAAGATACGGCTAAAATAATAGGAGTTAAAAAAATCAATAAAATGTTTAAATCCAAAATCAGCTGCAAAACTGCTCCCTATGATTCCCTTTCCAGGGGAATAATTCTTAAAAGCAATCAATGCCCCATACATTGGTTTGTAGGAAAATATAATATAAAAAATAATGACAGGAAGTATCAGCAGATAAGCTCCGTAATTTTTACTTATGTCCTTTCGAGCTCTTATAAAAAAGCTATTTTTGTCATTTTTAAGTTTCAAAAAGCCCATCCTTTCCAGGGGAAAGATGTCTCTTCTTTCCCCTCATAAATATATTACAATTTATTTTCTGGAGTAATATTCTTCCATGGCATTCTGCTGTATCTCTGCCACTCTTTCAATCCCCATGCTCTTAAGGGTCTTTATATATTCTGAATCAAAGCTGGACAAGGGTTCCACTCCCATAACATATTTAACTGTCATCTCATCTTTATAAGTATTAATATCACTAAGCATTGCAGTATACTCGGAAGCATCATCACTATTGATTGTTACCGGAGGAATAATATAACTGGAGGCATCGTTATCAGTCCAACTCTTTAGGGCTGCCTGCTGTTGCGGCAGGGCAGCATACTGCCTTATGTATTCTGGGTCTTGAACGAACCATCCGACATTCCAGGAACGGGTATAAGCTGCTAACGCCTGCTGCATGGTAAGACCATTAGGGTTATGTGTTATCAACTCGGTATACACCGGTTTATTATCAACCATGGTATAGCTCTCCCCCTCTATACCAAAATTCTGAAATAATTTACCCTCTTCCGTATAAGAATAATTCAAAAATTGTGCCGCCAGTTCCTTCTTCTTACAGTTTGGAGTAATTATTCCGAAAATACCCATAACCGCGTTATCTACATGCCCGCACATTGGTTTATCACCTTTGTTTGCCACTAGAGAACGAATACCTGCCAGGCTGTATTCCCCTTTGCCCTCCATAGTACGCAAATAATTTCCAAGTCCACCGCTTAAAGCACCTACAGTAACTCCCGATTGCCCATTCATAATGTTAGCATTTGCTGTATCAGCGTCCAGGGTTGAAAAATTCTGGTCTAACAGGCCTTCTGTATAAAGTTTATTTAGATATTCCAGAACCTGCTTATATTCCGGTTGCGCGAAACCAAAATAAACTTTACCATCTTTCTGATAAGCTCCTGCCTTTGGCAGACCAAAACCGGAAGTAATCAACCCTAAATTCACTAACTGATTAAATCGATCCATGGTCGTGGATAAGGGAACGCTTGCTCCTTTCTTTTCCTTGAATAGCTTTAGCATCTCATAGAAGTCATCAACTGTTTCAGGGGTTTTAATTCCCAATTCCCTGCACCAGTCATCACGAATAATCAGACCGATGGAGGTGCGCAGAATTTTGTCCCCTCGGATAAAGGGAAACCCAATATAATCTCCATTCGCTGTCATACTGCTTTTTAAATAATCATCATCGCTCTTAAGTACAGCTAACATATCCGGTGCATTTGCTTCAATTATATCATTAAGCGGGTAGATAATTCCGTCCTGTATTGCCTTTTGTGAACCACCGGAATAGGAACTGGCATTAAATTGTATGATATCGGGTAATTCACCGGATGCGAAGAGCAGATTCATAGCACTGTCATCTGCCATGGTTTGATATTCAATCCTTACTCCTGTTCGTTCCTGGAGTGCCTTGGCATATGGTGTATCCGCAAAATTATCATAAGTTGCTGCCCACGGACTCTCATAGTAAATAGCAATACTTAATGTCTCCTCTGTCTTAAGCGGATAGGTGATTGCCCTGCTCTTATCTTCGTTCTTCCCTGTGTTGTTTTCCGTCTTGGAACTTTTTCTGGAATTACTGTTTGTTTCTGCCGCCTGTTCTTTCCCCCTACAGGCTGCCAAGGAAAGAACTATCATGGTCAGTGTTAAGAAGAGTGCCATTAATCTGTTCCAGTTTCTTTTTTTTTTCATTTAAAATACCTCTCTACTAATATTTTTTCCATCTGATGAAGGTCAATATGGAGACTCATGTAAAACAATATCCGGATACTTTTCTGCAAAAGTCTGTTATTACAGTATCAGATTCTTTTTTCATTGCACAGTACATAAATGGCACATTGACGGACAAAACAGGTACTTTTTTATAATTTTTGCTTTTTTGTCCTGTAGTTTTTGTACTATTGTCCTAAAAATCACTGATATTTTTTATAAAATATGGTATTATTAAAACATCTGATATTTTACCGCACATATTATTGTAACCATGTTTTGGAGGTATGCCATGTTTAAAAATTGCAAAAAAAAGTATAAAGTCAGCACAAGCGTTACCACTACATGGCTTATCTCTTATATTTTGATTTTATTAATTCCCCTTTTTACTTCGTTGTTTCAATATATCTACACAAATTCCGCTGTTGTGGATCAAATCAACCGTTCTAACGAAAAGTTACTGAATAATATTCAATACAACATCGATAGAATATTAAATACATTGGACAGTTCCAGTACTTCTATCATCTTTAACGATCATTTCGAAAAACTGTTCCAATTACAGAACACTCAAAAAGTAGCATTCAATTATGAGCTGCGATTTTGTGTTGACCGCTTATCCGTGCATTATCAGGCCAATCCGAATATTGATGTAACAGTTTATATGCCGGATAAGAGCTACCTGATTCATTCCGCGACTGCCAATCGTATATCCTATATCTATGACAATCTGGCACTAAAAGGGGTTCCAATCCCTCAAAAGGAATGGATTGAGAAGCTTAGCACTCCATATCGGAGTACTTACTTTTTTTCTCCTTATATGAGCTATCGAAATTTCGGGAAAGATTCCATCGTATTTGCCAGATCAGTTCCTCTTTTGGCTCACTCCAATGTTGTAGCCAATGTGTTTGTATCCATACCCTATAGTAAAATGAAGGAGATTTCTGATGTATCGACCGGGGAATTTTTGATTTTAGATGATAATGGTACGCCAATAAAGCCAGAGAATATTCTTCTGCCGGAATCCCTTACCTTAACCGGCAACAAAGGAATAAAAACCATACGTAACGGCAAGAAAGAATTCATTCTTTCTTATGTGAAATCCAATAAAGTAAACTGGTATTATGCTGTTCTTACACCCACCCGAGACTTTTGGATGAAAGCTGACTATATCCGTGTTATAAGTTTAAGCAGCATTATCATTGCCCTGTTTCTGGGTGGAATTTCAATTTATTGTCTTCTAAAACGAAACTATAAACCTGTAAGAAATGTTGTTGACTTAATCTCCTTCCAGGAAAAAACTGATTCTAAAAATGAGTTTGAACTGATCCGCGACGCTTATATAGATTTATATAAAGAAAACTCGTTCATGAAAAACAGCCTATCCAGGCAATTGGAACGGTCAAGGGAAATCTATCTGCTAACCAGACTAAAAGACATGAATAGCCATTTAACCGATGAAGACTCCATGGAATATTTACAATTGGATTTTGAAGATAAGCAATTTGCTATTGTTTCTTTTTACCGCAGTTATACAAATGAGGATATACAATACTTTGATAATGATGTTATGGTTTACAATAATTTCATCCTTTTTGTCCTGAATAATATCTTTATAGAATTGACAGAAAACAAATATCCGTATTATCAGTTAACAGATGGGGAATTAGTTCTATTTTTGTTTGTTCTGGATGGAGAGTATTCCCGTCACTGGGAAAGTTTTTGCCCTGATAAATTAAAGCAAATGTATTCTTTTTTAAAGGAAAAACTGGACTTATCCTTTTATATTACCATTGGAGAAATCTGCAATGATTTTAAGTATATCAATTCCTGTTATGAGGACATTTTAAATGCCCACGAGTATAATTCTGTGATTCATGAAGATGGAATCGTGCTGGTTAAAGATATAACAGAGCCGTTTCATCATATGGACAGAATTAAGGTGAATTATGAAAAACTTCTCTGCGATACCATATTTTTAGGAAATTACCGCAAAGCTTCCCAGCTGACGGATATGATATTTGATGAGTTTATGAAAGAAGCAGATACTGACTTCTCCATCCATAAATATTACATTTACCACTTAGTTGATGCCATCATACAAGCACCCTTACATACTCCTGCAGCTAATATCAGCAGGAAAAATTTATGTATCCTGTTGGATAATATCACCCTTTGTACCAATACCCAGTCACTAAAAAAAGCTTTCTTAAATATAATTAAGGCAATCTGCGGAATACCGCAGGAGAAGTATGATGAAAGAATTCAGAGTTTATCAAACAGCATCAAAAATCACGTAAATGCGAACTATTTGGACTATAATTTAAGTATCGCTTCCATTGCGGAATCCGTAAATCTTAATCCAAAATATATGTCCAGACTATTTAGAGAGGAAAACGAAGAGGGTTTATTGGATTACATTAACACAGTGAGAATCCAGAAAGCAAAAATAATTCTGGAAGCACAGGATATCAATCTGGAAGACCTGGCCTTAATGGTGGGTTATACAAATGTCCGGACTTTCCGCCGTGCTTTCCAGAAAACAGAAGGAATTACTCCCGGTCAATACAAAAATAAATCCCGCACGTAAAAAATTCCCTCAGGCCTAAATCTGAGAAATTAAAGTACGAAATTGCAAATGAAAACGGCATTCCGATTAAAAACGATGTTACCAGTGAGATGACTTCCTATCAATACGGTTATATGATCAAAAAAATGATAGAAGCTCAAAAGAAGCAAATGCAAGATGAAATGAAGCCTTAATGAATAAAGGGGCTGTTGTAAAATTCAAGATCATCTTGACATCTGCCAAAGGATACTATCCTTATTACATTTCGTATGAATCCAGCCGGTCAGGGTTTGAAATCAGTCCCATTGTCCAGGGAATCTTAATTTTTTTAGCTTTGGAAATCTTTTATTAAATTCTTCTACTTCTTCCCTGGGTAAATGATCGAAAACTTCTGCTTCATAAAATTTTCCTTTTATATTTTTCATGCTGCCTTTGATCAATTCAATACCCATAAATGCATCAAAGTTTTTACCGTCAGCGGTTGTAATATTAAAATTATCACATGTTTTAAATCCTATTCTTGGGTAATATTCCGGTTCTCCAAAAATTATGATCCCTTTATACCCTTTACTTGCTGCTAAGCTCATTGTTTCCTTTAATAACAGCTCGCCAACACCACAACCCTGCCATTTCGGCTCTACGCAAAGAGGTCCAAAGGTTATCATATCATGTGTATCCGTCCCATCAACGACTCTTGCTTTTGAATACATAATAGCTCCGATTACTTCCCCATTCACTACTGCTATTCTGCTCAGCTCCGGAAGATAGTCTTCATCCTGCCGTAATTTATGTACAAGGTAATGCTCGTCACATCCAAGGTGATGTTTGTTCCAAAAAGCGTGCTGGGTCATCAATTCCACACTGTACCAATCATCCTCTGTTTCCATTCTAATCTCAATCTCTTCACGTTTTAATTTTACCTTTTCTTTCGGAAACCACCCAAATTCTAATCTGACTTCTTTTCTTATCAAATCATTATTCTTGTAGCAGCAGGTATCCATACCGATCAGGCCGAAGCCTTCATGCTGATAAAAATCAATTGCATTCACATTACAAGATTGCGTTTCCAGTATAATAGCACGGCGGCGTTCTCTTCGGACCTGTTCCTTTGCTGTTTCAATTAGCGCCTTGCCAATTCCCCTTTTCTGGTATTTCTCTGATACCCAAAGTTCTGTAATTCTAAGTCGATTAGACCATAATTCCTGATCCGTTTCCATCGCGGCAACTAATTCCTTTTGAACGAATACTCCCCAGGCATACGCATGCTCCCAATGATCTTCATATAATTTATCCGGGTAATCATATTCTTCCGGTGTATGGCTTACCGGCTCAGTAAAATCTTTTTTTTCTATCTCAACTGTAAACCCCTTATCTGTTTTATTTACTAAAACATCATAATACTTATCAGTCGTATACTTTATAGGTATAATAGTCCCTTTCCATTTATCCCTCGATAAATGTACGATTTCGTATTCCATAGCTAACCTTAGCCTTTCTTTTGAATTACAGCTCTATTGTATTTAGAATCTCCCTCAGTTTTGTAACTTCGTCTTGGTTCATAGTTGTACCCTTACCCATTTTTTCATGAGCCGGAGCCCAGTCTCGCAGATCATATTTTGGCTCACCGCCATTCCAACTTATTAAATTCAGTTCTTTTCTCCATCCTTTTGAATTTTCGGATAATATTCCGATTTCTTTCATGATGTCGTATTTAATATCCGGCATTATCTTCTCCTCCAAATCTAATTTGATTTTTACCACTAAATAACTATAATTCTTATATTAGAAAAGCTACTGCAACTGCTAACCTAATTGTTGTGATAACTCATCCGATCCTGTTCATGTTTATTATATCAAATTAAAACCTATTGACAAAGAAATATTTTCCGTTTTTCTCAAATTATTCAAAAAAAATTACTATTCATTCCCCTGCAAAAAGCAGCCGTTTCGTGAACAATAACAGACCTCCCGAAACCATAAAACACATAGTCAGCGTTTTGGCGCTGCAATTATAACTGTAATATAAAATACGCTTTCTGTTCATTTAAGCTGCTGATTGTTCTGATAAAAATCTGCCCAGGGGTCTTTACCGAGGATTCTTTGCAGTGCTTCTGCCATATTGATGCCGTCGGGTGCCACCGTATCCAGTTCATCCCATTCGATGGGCATGGATATCCTTGCCCCTTTTCTGGCCCTGATGGAATATGGAGCAATACTTGTTGCACCTCTTCCGTTTCGAATCCAGTCAATGAATATCTTATTGGTACGCTTGGCTTTTCTTACATTACTTGTATAACGGTCAGGCCACTTCTTTTCCATAACTACGGCAACGGATCTAGTGAAATCGTGAACCACATCCCACGTAGCAGCAGGTTTTATAGGTACAACAACATGGTAACCTTTGCCGCCGCTGGTCTTAAGATAGGAGTCCAGCGAAAGTTCTGCAAGAATACTTTTCATATCCCGTACACCCTGCCTAACTATGCTCAAATCCATTCCTTCATCCGGATCCAGATCAAATACCATCATATCCGGTTTATCAAGTTTCTCTACGCGGCTTCCCCAGGTATGAAATTCTATAGTACCCATTTGTGCTTCCGAGATAAGCCCGGATGCATCCTCAATATAAAAATAATCTTCTGTTTCCAGGTTGCTTCCGGAAACAGGGATTGTAACAATTCCTTTGCTGCCCGGACCAGGATGTTTCTTAAAAAAACATGTCTTCGATATTCCTCCCGGACAGCGTACAATACTTAAGACCCTGTGACTCACATATGGCAGCATACGTTCCGACACTTCCTCATAATATCGGATTACATCTGCTTTTGTAATAACAGGGTCTTCAAATATCACCTTATCCGGGTTGGTAATTTTTATTCCTTTAATTATAATACTGTTTCCATCCGCTTCCATAGGCTGCTCCGTTATTCTGCCGGATAATGGGGGGTGTACATCCTCCTCCGCTTTTTCCATTCTTATTTCCAGAGGATCCTTATCTGCCCGCAAGCCTTTAAAGCTTGCCTGTCTTAATAGATTCTCACCGGTCCACTCTGCAAATTTAATTTCTGCCACCAGTCTGGGTTCAAGCCAGGTAATCTCTTCGTTGGACTTATGCTTAGGTATCTGTTTAAATGGAGACTCTGCCCTCTTTATATTCTCAAATTGGTTCTCAAGTTCTTTCATGTTACGTTCATTTAAACCGGTTCCGGCACGTCCGGCATAAACTAAATCCCCGTTATCATAAACACCCAGGAGAATCGCACTTACTCCTCTTACCTTTTTATCGGTCCGTGTATATCCTCCTATGACAAATTCCTGTCTTTTATCACATTTTAATTTAATCCAGTCTCCGTTTCTGGTTCCGCTATAGGTGGAATCTGCTTTTTTACCAACTATCCCCTCCATTCCCGCCTTACAGGCGGCAGTGAAACTTTCCTTTCCTAATCCCCTGACATGCCGGCTGTAGTAAAGGTTCTTTGGGGCATTTATCATTAAAACCTTTAGTGTTTCTTTTCTGTCAATCAGCCGTTTTTCTCTAAGATCCTCTCCGTCCAGTGCAAGGAGATCAAAAACGATATATGTCAGCTTTTTACCCTTAGGATTTTTCATATAGCTTTGAAGTGCCTGAAAATCCGTCTTACCTTCTACATCAGTGATAGTCATTTCACCGTCTAAAATCATCGATCTTCCGCCGGCGAAATTCACAAGAGAATAGGCGACATCTTTAAACCGCTTTGTATAATTATTGCCGTTTCTGGTTATTAACTGCACGTTATTGCCCTCAATAAAGCTAAGTATCCTGTAACCGTCATATTTCATCTCATAAAGCCACTCTTCTCCTTCGGGAACTGTTTTAACTAATTGAGCCAGCTGTACCTCTAATTTGTTAAAGGGGTTTCTTGTAATCTTTTCCTCTTTCCCTTCTTCAATTTCTTTCATAGTCCGCCCGGTTCTTATACTGGTTATAAACTCAGCAATTCCTTCGGAAGTTTTGACATATTCATCTTTTTCTTTTAAAAAAAGCCAGTTATCCTTTTTCTCTCCCTCTTTTGCTTTCATTTGCACAAGGGCCCATTTTCCCTTGAGTCTTGTTCCTTTTAAGATAAACTTAAGCACTCCGTCCCGAAGTCCTTCCTCCACATTCCCATAAGGTTCCCAATAGCCTTCATCCCAAATCATAACTATACCGCCGCCATATTCGCCTTTTGGAATTGTCCCCTCAAAGTTCCTGTAATCCAGGGGATGCTCCTCTACGTGTACGGCTAACCGCTTATCACGGGTATCATAGGAAGGGCCCTTGGGTACTGCCCAGCTGAGTAAAACTCCGTCCCATTCTAAACGTAAATCATAATGTTCTTTGCGGGCCATATGATGCTGGACAACAAACCTGAGACCTTCCCCGGCAAGATCTGTTATACCCTCCGGCTCCAAGGTTCTGTCAAAATTCCTTTTCTGGTTATATTCATTAAGTTTTAAAGTCATAATCACGCCGGTTCTTTCTCTTTTTTGGCTTTCTCAACACTGGCTTTAAGGGCTTCCATTAGATCGATGACTTTCCCTTCATTCTCGGACTCTGCGGCAACAACCTCTTTCCCTGATATTTTGGTTTCTATTAAAGCACGGAGCTTAATCTGGTACTCATCTTTATATTTTGATGGATCAAATGGCGTATCCATAGAATTAATCAGCATCTTTGCCATATTAAGTTCCTGCTCTGCGACTTCTGGTTTCGAATATTGTTTTTGAAGTTCTTTGATTTCATCAGCATAAAACATAGTGGATATCAAGATACCGTCCTCTCTTGGGATGATTGCCATAAGCGTATCGCTAGTTCCCAAAACCGTTTTCCCTATGGCTATCTTCTGTTCGGCCATCAGAGCCGCACGAAGAAGTTCGAATGCCTTTTCACCACCTGCCTCAGGTGCCGCCTGATAGGTTTTGTCGTAGTAAACGGGAGAGATCTGGTTTAATTGTGCAAAATGCAGAATCTGTATGGATTTTTCTTTTTCTGTTTTAATTTTTTCAATCTCACTGTCTGTAATAACAACATACTTATCATCATCATACTCGTACCCTTTCACTATGTCCTCCGTCTTAATCTCTTTACCACAGTGGGCACAGGTTTTTTTGTACCGGATACGGCTATTATCCTCCTTGTGAAGCTGATTGAAGTGGATATCATTGTCTTGTGTAGCTGTAAACATTGCGATGGGAATCGCAACCATACCGAAAGTTATAACCGATTTACGCGATATCATTTTAGAAACACCTCCGGAATTATTGTTTCCAATTCTAGAATAAGTATTCGGTAATCCTTTTTATCTCAAAATGCTCTATTAAGTCATAAACAAGGACATCAGTTCTGCAGATCTGATGTCCTTGTTTTTTCTTATAAATTATTTTTAAGATGTGATTCCTTATGATTTATCCGATTCCTTTTCCTGAGCACTGTCTTGTAACACCACTGCCGTGGGAATAGGCTTTTGTAACGTCTTTTTGTATTTTTTATTTATTTTAATCCCAATCAGTACAAAGATAACCAGAATAATTCCCCATAATATAAGATAAGGACCATTTACCACTAACCAGACAATAAAATTAACAAAACCCTGGCGAATGTTATATAGGCTGTCTTTTAAACCGGTACCCATTCTGTTCCAGGCACTTTTTCCTTCAACCGGTGTAATCCGCACAACTTCATCCACTGTTAATGTAATCGTGGAATATTCCACCAGATTGTCATAGGTACGCAGAGTAGATGCATATTTCTCCAGTTCATACCTTACATCACTTAAACGGTCTTCCAAGGATATGATATCCTCAAGTTTCCCTGATTTCTCCAATAAGGCCAGAAGTCTCTCTTGCTCAATTTGTAGTGCCTTTACATGGCTTTTTGTATCTACATAATTAAGGGTAATATCTTCCATGGATTCCTGTTTATTAATAACATTGGCATTTTTATCGACCTTGGTTATAAAAGAATCCACTTCTGTACTAGGTATGCGGATAACCAGATTAGCATACCTGTTTGTGCTTCCCTCATAGCTATCTCCCTGAATTTCTGATTTTTCTATATATCCTCCTGATTTATTAACTTCTTTCGTTATAAAATCCATGGTCGGATTAAATTCCATAGTCTCAAGCTCCATAATAATGCGCCGGATTAATTTACGGTTAGTACTTACAGATTCTTTCCCTGCAGTCTCATCCGCTAATTGCTCAGTACCTGTATCTGATGCAATTCCAGTTGAAGAGCTATACTTCATATCAGCCTTAGTTCCACTGGAAGTATCCGAACCGCTGCTTCCACCGTTTAATTGATTTCCAGAAGTGCTGCCTTTTGAACAGGCCGTTAATAATAATGTAAATAGTATTAAAAAAATTATTGCTTTATAATTTTTTCCCATATGCTTACCATCCTCTCCTATTAGCTCCAGTTCTTTAAACCCAGTTTTACCTCTATGTTAAACTCACACTATTATTATAATATACTTTTCCAATTATAACAAATAAAAGTAAAAATTTAGAGAAATTTAGGTTGCAATTCAGCCATAGGCTGAACTATAACCAATTAACAAAACAAAAAATTCCTTACTCTCACCACGGAAAGTAAGGAATTCCATGTTACTGTTCACTCCCCTGCAAAAAGCAGCAGTTCCGCGAACAATAACATGCTTCGCGATGCACACAAAACGCGAAGACAGCGTTTTGGTGCTGCAATTCTCCGGTTTTCTGTGACAATACATTCACAAAAAACACGTCGCGTTTATTGGCCTGTGAACAGTAACAATTTCAGCTCTATAAAGAACGACAGAACCAGATGAATCTTTGGCACTTATAATAAGACAAGAGCTCGTTAATCAGCTACATGGATATCACCGCTAACTGAACTTAGAGTCAGTTCACTTCCCTGATTTCCATAGGAGTAAGTTCCTGTTTTTAGATTTCTCTGATGCATATTGTCATAATTAATATATAATGCTCCGGAGGTGGTTCTGGATTTGATACAATATCCATGGTTATAGTTTTTCAAAATGATATTAACATTTCCGCTTGTACTGCCGGACTCTAATATAATATCTCCATTGCAATTAACTTCAACATTTCCGCTCTTGGAACTTGCGTGGCATCTCTTCACATTAACTTCAGCATTTACATTACCACTCGTACTGCTGGCTCTCAGTCCATCACCGATTATTTGATTAAGCTTTATATTACCGCTTATATTACTGATATCTGCGTTGTTCATTGTAAATTCTTTAATACCTATATTTCCGCTTGTACTTCTGAATTTACATTCCCCAGCTTTAATCTCACTGATATCCAGGTTCCCGCTGAAAGAACTGGTATCGATTACATCACCCATTATATTTCCGGCCTTAATATCACCGCTGGAACTCTTCATGGAAAGGAACTTGGCTTCTATGTTCTTTGCTGTAATATCTCCGCTCATAGTACCAGCGCTTAATTGAATACTGTTTATGTCATCCAGTCTGATATCTCCGCTGGAAACTTTAATTTTAAGATCGGTTGTATATGCACGATCAATATAAACATCACCGCTTGCTGCAGCAGCTGACATTCGATCCGAATTTATCTCTGCGATCTTAATGCTGCCACTTGCTGTTTTAAAGTCAATATTACTCATATGCTCCGGCAGCTCAATATTAATATTGATGGAATTGAGTTTTGGGTTAAACAAAAATACTGCTTTCCCAACCCTGCGGATTCCTGCGTAAACTGTATTTCCCTCCTTGAAACTATAGAACTCATACATCTGCCGCTGTCTCTCATTACCATTGTTTACATAACTGATATTTACTTTGCCATTGGATGATTTCTGTACATTGATATCAGCACAGATACCATCGACAATCAGATTTAATCCTTTGTCTGCTTTTTTAACTTCCTCATTCTCATCAGCTTCGGGTTTTGGTTCTTCCATGTTCTTCCCACTGCTTTCCTCTTCTGTTCCATTGCTTGTAGATTCTGCTTCATTATTTTCATTTTCTACATCTGTTTGAACATGGTTAAAGGATTGATCTTCCGATTCCTTAGCAAAACTAACTTTATCCTCACATGCTTCTTCTGTATCCTCAGATGTCTCATAACTTTTTGTTACATTATCCGTATAACCCTCTGCATTCCACTTATTGGATTCATAAGACCCGCTGCCCTGATTCTTAAAATAGCTATCTGCAAAATTATTTATGGAGGAAGTTGCCTGATCTAAAGTACTCTTTAATGTACGGCTGATCTCATTTACATCAATTTTGCTGATTGCATCTCCTGCTGTATCCAGGGCATTATTGATTGCATCACCAATCTTTTCACTATCAATACTGTTATGAATGTTAGAATACCATTCTTTAAAGGTATTACTTTTTGTATTTGCCTGATCATGAAATGATTTCTTTTCCTCTTTATTTTCCTCTTTATTATTCTCCTTCTTATCTGTATTGTAGGCTTCTTTAATTTCCTCAACTAAATCATCGATTGCTCCCAGATCTTCGCAGATTTGTTCTTCGCTTTTACCGTTTTCCATACCGGCTTGAAAATGTTCTTCATAATCTGATACTATTTCATCCATTACACTTTCATCTACATCTTTTAAAGCCTTTTTTAATATATTTAAATATTCCGTTTTATTCATATCCATCCTCCTATTCAATAATTCCTTGTACGACTTCTATAAATTCCAGCCACTCCTTCTTCTGGGCTGCCTGATAGGTTCTTCCTTTGTCCGTCAGATGATAATATTTCCTGGCTGGACCTCCTCCGGATTCTACTAAATATGTTTCTACGTATGTTTCATCTTTTAGGCGTTTTAAAATAAGATACAAGGTCCCAGTTGAAATCACCATTTGTTTTGATATTGCTTCTGTTAATTCATATCCATATCGGTCTGCTTCAACTAATTTTGACAGCACACATAATTCTAATACACCTTTTTTATATTGCGCATTCATATATCGACTCCTTTCCACTTGTTTCACAAGTGCTTTTCTTTTTGCGATGTTAAATCTGCCTTTACTAGATAAAACTATTATTAATATCTTATTATGTCTTAGTTTTAAATATATAATATCACTAACTATTATACATTGCAATATAGTATTTATAAATTAATACTTTTTTTATTAATATATTATCAATTGTTCTAAAGTATTCCTAATGCTTACCTTATAAATTAAGCTGAATAGTATCAATTTACCTATATTTATTAAATCCGCCAATAAAACAGTCAGAGGATTAATAGATTTAAAGCTATATATATATTTATAATTATAGATTGATATCTATCTAAACTAAGACTAATATAAAGAAAAGGAGATGTTAAAATGCAAATAACAATGTCGCAAAGAGATCTTATGTTCCGTAAATTTCAAATCAGGAAATTTAGCAGGAAAAATATGGTTCCTGCAGTAACTATGACCGTAAATGTGGATGCAAGTCAAATACTTAAATTAAAAGAGCATTTAAATAACAGAGACAATAATAACCCTCACATCACTATTACTCATATAATTACAAAAGCGGTGGCTGATACTCTAGTGCAATATCCTATTCTTTACAGCTTTTTTAACGGTAACGAGATAATTGAAAACAAGGAACTAATTTTAAACATACCTGTCGATGTTGAATCCCATGTGGAGTACATAACGATACACAGACCCGAATCCAAAACGATTGATGAAATATCCAGAGAATTTTATAAAGAACTTACTCATATCAATTCGGGCAACGGCACTTATATGAAATTCCTCCTTCAGCTAAACGAGATGTCTTTATTCCGTAAAATTATGTATTTCTGTGGGTCAGAAGGAAAGATACGCTTTTTACGAGAACATTATGGAATTTTTCCAATTTCAAATTTCGGTTCTTTCCATGTAAACAGTGGCACTTTAACCATTTCACAACCATTGGTTGCCGCACTTTGTATTGGAGCTATAGATAATGAGCGAGACCATTCCTTTATACCATTAACCTTAACCTTTGACCACAGACCAGTAGATGGAGCTTATGCCGGGAAATTTTTACACAACGTAAGAACACTATTAGAAATGCCTGATTTAATTCTTAAAGAGGGGTGGTGACATATATGGAATTACTGCAGCTAAAGTATTTCCAGACAGCCGCTAGAACACAAAATTTTTCTCAGGCTGCCGATTTGCTTAACATTTCACAGCCATCACTAAGTATTACGATTGCAAGATTGGAAGATGAATTAAAAGTTAATTTGTTTGACAGAAAAGGAAGAAATGTACTGCTAAATGAGGCAGGAACAATATTTTTACGCAGAGTTAATGCTATATTCAGCGAACTGGATAATGCTATAAACGAGGTTGCCGATATAGCAGGGGAACAGTCCAGGCATATATCACTTTCAACAACTGGCACCCCATTACTCTCAGGCATTTTAAAGAACTACATTAAATTACATCCGGAAGTAATGATAAAGCAGAAATGCGGTTTATTGGAATCGGTCGAGAAAGAGCTGGTTTCCGGTGTAATCGATTTCTGCATTACACTTCCGGCTATTCAGGGTGAAAACTTGCAATGCAAAATTCTTAAGGAGGATGAAATCGTTCTTATTGTTCCGCAAAACCACCGATTTGCTCAAAGAGAATCAATTAAACTTTCGGAAGCCGCTGACGATTATTTTATCTCTTTGCCGCCTAATTACAACTTCAGGAAAGTTGCTGATTCTATTTGTGAAACGGCAGGATTTGTACCAAAGGTGTTATTTGAAATAGATGACATACTGATACAGGAAATGATTGAATTGGAAAAGGGTATCGCTTTATTGCCGTTCTATATTGTAAACCGGCCGCATATCAGAAAGCATAATCTTCGAATGATAAAAATCGAGGAACCAGACACTCATATTCAAATTGGCCTCTCCTGGCAGAAAAACAGGTACTTATCTGAAAAAGCAAAACAATTCCGCAACTATATTATCCAGAACTATCAATTATAATCACAAGTTTAGTGGCTTTATAACAAGGTAAGGCTCAACTTCTGCTGTTAAAACATCCCAATCAATAGGTACATCCCACCTGCCAAATACATAACCTAAATTAGTATTCAAATCCTGAAGCGTATGTCCGGCTAAATCCCAGCTATATTTATAGGTTACATTACTAAGTTCCTCCGAACCAAGATTACCGGACATATAAATCTCTCGATAGTCAGAGGGAACACATTCCACACGCTTTTTAAACAATTTACTAAAGGACTGATAATCACTGAATCCGCATTCCCCGCTTATCTGGGAGATACTCTTATTGCTTGATAATATCAGATATTTTGCCCTGTCAATCCTTTTAGTTATAATATATTCACGCAATGACATCCCGATATAATTTTTAATAAAGTGTGAAAAATAGGTTACACTTAAATGTTCTTTGGAAGCAAGTTCTGTTATTTTTAACTCTTTCGTAAAATTTTTATCAACGTAAGACATGATGCGGTCCAGCCTTCTCATATTCTCATCTTTTAAAAGATTACGGTGGTCATAACGTACATAATGCGGGTAATAACGAATAATTAAAGCAAGCATTTCATTTAATAATCCTATGACCGCAATTTCATAAGCATCTTTTTTATCTTTA
The DNA here is from genome assembly GCF_030913705.1 of Anaerocolumna sp. MB42-C2. Classification (GTDB taxonomy): domain Bacteria; phylum Bacillota; class Clostridia; order Lachnospirales; family Lachnospiraceae; genus Anaerocolumna. The sequence goes on along the minus strand of NZ_CP133190.1, from coordinate 5,220,351 downwards.
TATTCCAATACTATCCTTGCAGCACAGCTTCTAATGGCTTCATAAACATTTTTATTTGCTTCCGTCTGTACGTCCGGTGAAAATCTAATATAATGACTGAAATCTTCATAATAACCAATAAAGAAATCCGGATTGATCTGGAATACAATATGCAGATTTTCCCCGTTCACCCCATCTGAGCAATGGCAGCAATTACTATTGATCAATAACATCTCCCCGGTTCCGATTAGCTGGCTTTCACCCTCTACGGTTATATTTATTACACCCTTTAATACTAAAATAATCTCAATAGCAGAATGCCAGTGTTCCCCACTGTGTTCCGTCCCCACAAGTAAAACTTTTACCGGCATAGATTTGTTATATTGTATATTCTCATACCACATATTACTCTTCCCCCTTAAAAATACCTAATACTTATTAACAGAATTCTTATATTAATATCCATTCATAGTAACCTGTTGTAATCTAATAATATAACAAAATACACTTTTTTTAAATCCTGAAAATCGTCATTATTACAGTTCATCCTTAGGGCTAAACTCTAACAGTCTGCCCCTGTATTAGAAGTGGTTAAAAAATGAAACGGAGAAATGCTATCACATTTTCTCCGTTTCATTATTAATAGACTTAATAACTCTTAGCGGGCATCAAGTCCGACAAAAGAAATTATTAATCTAAATTCCGCTGTTTAATTTATTAATTAAATAATTTATATACCTTTGCTTCATATGGCCGCAAATTAATATCACAAATCGTATCCAAACTACGGTCGGCATAATTAGAAATCACTAATTGCTGGAACTTATATGATTCCCCACCTGTCCATAAGAATCTGGTTTCATCCTTAGAAAAATTGAGGACAACAAGGAATTTTTCCTCTCCGTCACCTCTTAAATAAGCAAAAACCCTCTCATCTTCCTCAGCAAGCAATTCGAAACCGCCATATACCAGAACTAAATTATCCTTGCGTAGTTTTATCATATCACGGTAATAATGATAGATAGACCCTTTATCACTCTCCGCCTGGGCTACATTGATTTCTTTATAATTCTGATTCACTTTAATCCACGGTGTACCTTTCGTGAACCCTGCGTTCTCAGATTCATCCCATTGCATAGGTGTCCTGGAATTGTCTCTGCTGAAACTGTGAATTCTCTCAAGCATTTCTTCGGAAGTAACCCCATTGCTTAATTCGGAATTGTAGGTATTAAATGTACTGATATCCCTGTAATCATCTATCGAATCAAAAGCCACATTAGTCATACCGATTTCCTCTCCCTGATAAATATAGGGAGTTCCTCTAAGCGTCAGTAAGAAAGTAGCTAACATCTTAGCTGATTCTACTCTGTATTCCTTATCGTCAGCAAAACGTGACAAGGCTCTTGGCTGGTCATGGTTCATTAAAAACTGGGAGTTCCAGCCTATACCATCCAGCAATTGATCTTTTTCAAGAAATATCTTTTTAAAATCGGACAATTTCCAATCTATTTTCTTCATATTTCCCGCCATCAGATCCATATCCAGACACACATGTTCCATTCGGAAAATCATATTCAGCTCATTACGGTCTTCGCCAACGGTTTTTATTACTTCATCCCCGGTAGTTCCTAAGCATTCGCCAACTGTCATGCAGTCATACCTGCTAAGCACTTCCCGGTTCATCTCCTGCATATATTCATGAAAACGCGGACCATTAATCACATAGGATAACTGTTCTAAGAAATTATCCGCATTGGGCATACCTGGCATTTTCGATATCATATTAATAACGTCCATTCTGAAACCGTCAATCCCTATTTCAAACCACCAGTTCATAAGGTCGTATATGCTTTTCCTTACTTTTTCATTTTCCCAGTTTAAATCCGGCTGCTTATCTGCAAATAAGTGCAGGTAGTATTCTCCGGTTGTTTCATCATATTTCCACGCTTTACCTCCGAAGAAAGCCATCCAGTTATTTGGTTCTTTACCGTCCTTAGCCGGTTTCCAAATGTAATAATCTCTGAACGGATTATCTTTTGACTTTCTGGATTCTATAAACCATTCATGTTCATCCGATGTATGGTTGGCTACAAGATCCATAATCAGTTTTATCCCCTTTTTATGAGCCCCAGCTATTAATTCTTTCATATCGTTGATATCGCCGAATTCATCCATAATGTTACGGTAATCGGATATGTCATATCCATTATCACAGTTAGGGGATTTGTAGACAGGACATAACCATATAACATCGACACCAATACTGTGTACATAGTCTAATTTTGATATAATACCTCTTAAATCCCCGATTCCATCCCCATTAGAATCCATAAAACTTCTGGGATATATCTGATATACAACTGCTTCTTTCCACCATTTTCTTTTTATTCCCGGTAACATAATATACACCCTCCTAAGTTCCATATTTTGTAAAGTAATTATATCATATTTTGCAGCTTGTTCAAATATGTTTACTTGCCAAAGTGTATGTAATTATTTGCTGTATTTTTATTACCGGCAGTATTTTGTAAAATCACAGACTGTATGCTGCATTACCGGAAATGTTTTTCCAGTAAAAGCTTAATGAATAACCCTCCTTGTACACTGCGGTGCTGAAATCCGATCTGCTTGGCAGTAACAGTATCATACCAGTCCGTCATAGGAACTCTCGATTCCGATTCATGATAAGCTCTCCACAACGGATACCCTGACTATTCCTTTTCTTCCGATCTCATTACCCTGCTCTATAAGCCCCTCTTTTCCACAACTACTTTAAGACTTTCTCCGGCATCCAGCGTATAGCTGTTCTCTTGAGAAAGCAGCGTATCCTTAATATACAATTTTTTATCAGGATACAAGAATTGGAGCTTAAGACGTATTGTCCGACTGCAAGCAGCAGTATTTTTCACCGTAAATTCATTTGCTTTGTATTCGTATTCAAGTTCGTAGTTTTCCGCAATAACAGTTCCAAAGCTGTCAAGTGTGGGGCATAACTCAATGTCCACATCTAATCCCTGTGACAATCCCAGGAATTCCTTTGTCAGCACCCAGATGAATACGTTTGGATATTCATAATAATAAGCAGCTCCATGCCAATTTTTATCATCCTTATAATAAACATGGTTCATATCATAACGCTCTCCCATACGGTATCCGTCTGTCTCCGCCTGTGCGGCGACCTGCTTAAGTTGATTCTTTAGTACATCGCCCCTGCCAAGAAATGCCCAGTAAGCTGCATCCCAGCACCAGTACCGTCCGGCGGCACATAGATCGTAAGGCCCTCCGCTGCCGATTTCATCCGGAGTATAATCGGCAATGAAAGGGGATAAAAAGGTAGGGAAGCGTTGGAATTCCTCAAAATTATTTTCTATAAGGGTTTTTATGGCTTCGGTTTGGACCTGGTCTGTATATCCGAATAATACCGGTAGACAATTAGCCAGCAGATGGATGTGATCATGTACTTTTCCGTTTCGGTCAATCCAATCCACAAAACGGCTGTGTTTCTCATCCCAAAAGCCATGGGGTACCGGTTTAATAAGAGTCTGTGCTATTTTAGAAGCCAGATTACGGAATCTGTCCTTGGCTTCGGTACGTCCCAAATGCTGTTCCAGTTGTGCTAACCGTTCCAGGCCATGGGCTGCCATAGCTGCTGACATACATTCCATGCCGTCCTTTATTACCTGATCCTCATAAAACACGTCCGACCACAGTTTTCCGTTACGGTCCGTCAAATGCTGTATCAGGGAAGCCGCTCCCTCCAGATCTCCTATATGAGCTTTTAGCCAGGTGTTATTTTTAGTAGCTGCGTAATACATCCATGCGGTATCCAGAATCTCAACATTTCCTGTAATCAGGAACATTTCGGCATTTTCTGAACGGTCCATGCTATCTCTGCGTACATGATATTCCCGTTCCCCCTTAGGCTGAACGGCACATGGATTTCGCCAGAGTCCCACCGGATCTTCTCTCATCATACGAAACTGCAGATTCATCATCCTCTCCACAACGGCCAATTCGCAACTGCCATGTACTGCAATCCGCCCTTTACATTGAAATTCATGATCCACGTCAGGATAAGTCCCTGCGTACTCACCGGGCTGCAGTGTACTAAGAACATAACCTTCCCTGATTGGGTAATCTGTTGCATCTGTTTGTTCAATCACAGACGGCAGCAGGGTATCCCAGTAAAACCGGGCGTAGGCTTTTTCAAATAGTTCACCGTCTTCAAACTGCAGAGACAATCGTTTTCCAAAAATGTCGCAGGCCGGCCATCCGCTGTAACAGGTGAGTGTATAGTTCCCGGGCTCAAGTATTACCTCTGCCCCTGATTGAACCGTATATGCAATTTTTTCTCCTTGTCCGCTGATGCACACTGTTTTTCCCAAAGAATCATTTTCAGGTAAAATCCACAAATTTCCATTATAGCTTATCTTTGATGTTTTTTTTGAGAGACATAGATGATACAATTCCGATTCCTTTTTCCGGATACCAACCACACGGGAAAAATCAAAGCTAAGGCAGACCTCCTGATCTTGACATAGCAATGAATATTCTTCTTTCTCCTTCTTTTCTTCTAAATAGAATTTACCTTCTTTGATTACAAAAGGTAAACTTCCTGATTTTTTGTTATTTTGATCCATTCCTTTCCTCCATGACAGTTAATTTTCCCCATAAAACACTCAAGTATAAAATACAGGTCGGGAATGGAAAGGAGTAATCCCTGCATTCCCGGCCAATGTTTTTATTTCATGCTTTTCAGCTTTTCCTGGTATTGTGTATTATAGAATGATTCTACTCTATCCATACCAAGTTCATCTATCTGAGCAATGAACTTAGTATACTCTGCTTTCCAGTCCTCTGCAAATACCATAGCCGGTACTTCCAATTGAAGTAATTCATGAGCTTTTTGCAATATAATTCCCTCATCACTGGCCGGATCAGGAGATTGGAAATCAAGTTCCGGTACATATACTACTTTCGGTCCATAGACCTTGTTGAAATTTGCCATTTTTTCATTACTGGTATCCCACCAGGGCAGATTCCATAACATTTCGTTACAGGCAATCCAATATTCCCCCAGACCGTTTTTAGCAGCTACACCGCTCCAATCTGCATTTTTATCTTTTACATAATCAGGAAGCATAGTGGGTTTGCCGTCTACAAGATGCCATTGGGGTCCTTTCACAACATCACCGCTGTAAGTATCTCCCTGAACTCCCCAGGATACATCCTGATGTCCCTCAACTGAACTCATATATTCCAGAAAACGGATAGCACGATCAGGGTTTGCGCATTTTTTGCTGATTACAGTGGCAAGCCAGCCTGCACCTGTTCGAATCTGCTTGTAAGTATCCAACGGTCCTACAATGGTATACTGGGTATCCGGATTGTCTCCCGGTACTTTTTCGCCGTCGGAAATAACCCAGGTATAGGAAATAACATCGCCTCTTGTAATCTTAGCATTATTTACATCTTTTGAATCAATAAACGGGTCCTGGTTTAATAAACCTTTTGTCTGCAATTCATGTAAGAATCCAATAGTGTTCTGGAATTCCTGACTGCGTGCCTGCCAACGGATTTGACCGCCCTGATCAGTCATATTGTTACTCATACCAAACTGAACTCCTAAGTTCCCCATAGATGCATTAAGCGCTAATGTGCTTGCAGAAACTGCATTATCCGCAGGATAAAAAGCGATCTTATCCGGGTGGTTCGCATGCATTTTCTCCAGTGCAGAAATAAAATCTTTCTGTGTTTTTATCTCCGGAGATCCGATTTCTTCGTAGTAATCTTTCCGTACTGACATTACAGGCTGATTGGTACCAACCATCTGATCATATTCTCTCGCTGCCTTTTGCCATGCTTCGCCTTGTACCCAGGTGGTGAAGCGGTATGTTTTACCGTCCTTAGAACGATAGTTCTGTAAAATTTCTTTTGGAAGAACATCCCTCATTTTGGGTGCATATTGATCAATCAAATCATCCAGTGACCAAACCAGTCCTGCGTCAATCATCTTTTGCAGCGCCGGGTCATTCCTGTCAATTGTCATAATATCCGGTAACTGATCCCCTGCAATCATCATGTTTAGTTTCTGTCCGTCATCCGAAACCGGTTTGGTCAGCTCTAAATCAACACCGGTCTTCTCCGTTACCCTGCGTGCTGTTTCATCATCCCAATTAAGACCAAACCATGAAAAGTTTACATAGTAGGATAATTTAATAGGTGAAGTATCTTTCTTCCATTCGAGATCTGCCGGATCTGCCTGCCAGCCTATCTTCTCCCAGTCAATATCCTGCTGAACATTTGATTGCTCTGTTGTTTTGGATGCTCCGTTATCTGTTGTTCCGTTATCCGATGTGCTTTCAGCGGATACGGTTTCATCCGTAGTATTACTTACTTTCGTTTCGGAATTTGATTTACAGCCTGCCAGCATACTCATGGTCAGTACCACTGTTAAAAGCAATGCTGAAATTCTTAACTTTCTTTTTTTCATAGTAATCCTCCAATTTTTTTATTTTAAGGGATAAACCCTTAAGAACTATCCCCTCCGTAACTTCCCCTTTTATACTCAGCCTTTTACAGAACCGATCATCATTCCTTTCACAAAATATTTCTGGATATATGGATAAACAATAGTTATGGGTGCTACCGCAATCACAAGCATTGCATATCGGATTGATTCGGGAGTGGTGACCGTAGCCGAACTCGATACGGAAATGACTTTCTGTAATTCCTGCTGAGCCTGGGTCAAGGACATTGTACGCATCAGTACGGCGGGCAGTGTCATTAGTTTTTCATTTGTGATAAAGAATGCCGGATGGAACCAGTCATTCCAATGCCATACCCCAGCAAACAATGCTAATGTGGCAATAATAGGCATTGATAACGGCATAACGATTCGAAATAGAACTACAAATTCATTCGCACCATCGATTTTAGCCGACTCCGTCAAAGCTTCAGGCAGCTCACTGATAAACGAGACAAACAATACAATATAATAGAACTGGAATATATTAGGTAAAATATAAACTAAAAACTTATTTAATAACCCAATTTCGCTGTACAACAGATAAGAGTACACCACGCTGGTAGGAAAATATAAAGTAACCAATCCAAAAATCATATAAAATTTACGACCTATTAGTTTTTTATTAGAAAGAGCGTATGCAGCCATAGAGGTACCTATAATGGCAACCACAGTGCCCACAACAGTTCGTAATACAGTCATAGCGAAAGAACCCAGCAGGCTTTTATTGCGGAAAACTATCGCATAATTCTCCAGTGTGAAGGCCCGCGGCCATAAATAGATTCCACCGCTTACGGCATCCTTGCCTTCGTTGAATGAATTAATAAGGCAGTAATAAATCGGATATAATGTCACTACTAAAACTATGAGTGAAATACAAACGGTAACTATGTTAATTATACGGTCTTCTTTGCTTTTTGCAATCAAATCCACGTTCCTCCTTTACATAATGCCTGAGCCTAAGGTCTTTTTAGATGTTTTATTGGCCCAGTACAATAATAACACAGAAAGTACTGATAAAATCAGATTCGCAGCGGCAGCAAAGGAAAAGCGCAGCTGATTTAATCCTGTGTTTACTACAAAAGTCTGTAATACATACGATGTGGCATGATTAAATGAATTTCCAAGCAGGTAAGACTGGTTAAAGTTGGAACCAACCGGACCGCCGCTAAGAAGATTACCCATATTTAATACAAACAGCGCACCTATCGTTCCGGATATGGACCGCAGGGTTATGCTGAACATTCTTCTTAATCTGCCGGCGCCATCCACGGATGCGGCTTCATATAATTCAGGGCTGATTCCTGAGATTGCTGCCAGATAGATAATGGCATTCCAACCGGTTTCCTGCCAGCAGTCAATAACCACTCCGATCCACCAGAACCATTTGGAATCAGTTAAAAAATCAACTGGTTTAGAAACGATACCGATTTTAAGAAACAAGTCATTGATAGGGCCTCTGCTGTCCAAAAATACCATCCATAAGGTTGCAACAATTACATAGGATAAAAAATGCGGTAAATAACTTCCTGTCTGGGTCAATTTCTTAAGTTTTGTAAATGGTAGTTCATTTAATACCAAGGCAAGCACAATAGGCATTGTAAAGGTGAAAACAAATTTCAGTAAACTCATCCCAAAGGTATTACGCAATGCCATATAAAAATCCTTATCCTGAAACAATTCCTTAAAATATTTGAGACCTGCCCAACTATTTCCAAAGAAACCATCCGATAAATCATAATTTAAAAAGGCATTTGCCAGGCCAAAAATCGGAATATAAGAAAAAATAAAGAAAAATATAATTGCCGGTATAATCATTGCCTGCAACTGCCACTGCTTTGCAAAATCACGTATATTAAATTTCCTGCTGTCTGATTTTGATAACTTTTTTTGCATCATGTCTCCTCCACTACTACTTGTTTTCACGAAAAAAAAATGATAGAATAATAAAACAAATTGGTTTTTCGTCAAATTCCATAAATTGTTTTTGCGTTTCTTGTATAAATTATATCTTTTTAACATTGCTAAATCAGTAAACAATAATTGGATTTAGTATATTTTTTTCAGTTATAGGAGACCAATACAATGAATATGTTTCACAAACTATCACGTTCTACGAGTTACAAAACTAAATTAATGTTATGCTATTTATGTTCCATATCTTTTCCTATTGTCTTAGGCCTGGTATATTTATATAATACGATGGTAGCCAATGCAGGCCAGCCGTTACTTAATACGATTTACCAGCGTCTGGAACAGGAGCGGTCGGGTGTGGAAAAGATAGTGGAGGACATACAGAAGTCTGCACATCTGTTATCCACCCAAACCGATATTAACCGTTTTTTTATCCGTAACTATTACGACCCTGTAGACTTAATCAAAACTATGAATTACCAGATAATGCCTACTCTTTCCTGGTTTGAAGCAAACGAAAAATCCGGTCAGGAATTCCGCTTTATCACCGAAAACTCAAATCTCCCGGAAAGTGAATTCTGGGAACAGGCCTCCCAATACGAGAAAGAGTCCTGGTACCTAACCGCCGTTGAAAAAAGTAAAGCCGGAGGTTATTACCGTGAGGTTTGGCACCCCGCCAGAAAGCATCGGTATTCTTCCAATAAACACTCACCGGTATACACCTGGTTCTACCCTCTGTTATCATCCAATAACGGTAATATCACTCTGTTGGAAGTATCTATTGATGCGAAGCATCTATTTGAGGGTATTAACAAAACACCGATTGCAGGGAGCGGTTTTTTATTTACCGCCTATCATGATAACCTGATTTATACAGGCGATAAACAGACAGATCTGTCCGCCTGGCTTAAGTCCGAAGAAGCGGGGAAGCTCATTCATGAAAAGGAAGAATCAAAAAGGACAATTCATTTAAACGGCAAGTCCTATTATATCTCAACGTTATGGATTAAAAATCTGGATACTGTCCTTGGCTGTATTGTACCGCAGGAAGAGATTGATGCACCTGCCAGAGCTGCAAGAAATGGTTTTACCGCAGTTTCACTCGGAATTATACTGGCGATTTTATTCATTTCGTATTTTGTTGCCACATTCCTGCTGCGCAGAATCCGTCGTATGTTAACTGCCGTAAAAACAATTCAAAAGGGTAATTTTGATATACGAATCCCTTTGTACGGTGAAGATGAAATCGATGAACTGGCTCAGGAAATTAATATTATGTCGGCTAAAATTAACGAACTGATAAATACAGTTTATATCTCTGAAAACCTGCAAAAAGAAAGCCAGCTGGCGGCTCTGCAATCCCAAATTAATCCGCATTTTCTCTTTAATACGCTTGAAACCATGAAAATGGCTGCGGAGCTTGGTGAGACTGAAAGGTTAAAAATTGGTCTTACCTCCCTTGGCGGTCTGATGCGCTACACTCTTTCCTCGACAAAAAATCCGGTATCTCTGGATATTGAGTTAAGAAACCTTTCTTATTACATGAACATACAAAATATGCTGCTTGATGATAAAATCAGTTTCCGGGTTGATATACCGGAATCTGTACAGAAAGAAGTGCAGATTCTGCCTTTAACTTTACAGCCTATTTTGGAAAACAGTATACAACATGGTTTTAAAAAGAGAATCGGAATACTGGAAATTGTTCTCACCGTTCACAGGACCGTTGCCGGAATCCTTCTTACTGTGTCTGACAACGGTTCCGGTATCAGCGAAGAATCTTTGCAAGTTCTTAAAGATGAATTAAAAAAAGACCAGCAGTCACAGAATACGAAAACACGCGGCGGAATCGGCCTTTGGAATGTAAACCGCCGTCTGGTTCTGACATTTGGAGAATCAAGTGCTTTACAGATAAAACAAAACCCTGCCGGTGGGGTAATCACTCGCATTTTTCTGCCTAATGACAATACGAAAACTAAGGAGGAAATCCAATGTACCGATTACTGATTGTTGAAGACGATTCCACAATCCGCCGGGGATTAGTGAAAATTATTGAAGAAATGGGTCTTCCTGTTGAAACTATCCAGGAAGCGGAAAATGGACAAAGTGCTTTAGCTTTGTGTGAAAGTTTCTTTCCGCATATTATAATCACTGATATCAGAATGCCCTTGATGGACGGTCTTGAGTTTATTGCAACAATTGATCAGGAACAACCCGGGCTTTCCTTTGTAATAATCAGCGGTTACAGCGATTTTGATTACGCAAAAAAAGCAATCCAGTATGGCGTAAAGGAATACCTTTTAAAACCTATTGAGAAAGAAGAACTTAAGACGGCTTTGCTCAGAATTATTGAACAACTAAAAGAGAAATCAGAAGCCGAGTCTAAGCGTATTAACGAAACTCTGGCTTATACGGAACAAATCCAACAGTTTGAGAAAAATCTGATGTGGGATATCATGACTGGGCAAAATACCCCCTCAGAGTTAAGTAGAAAAACTGAAATGTTAAAAAGCACAATACCGGATAAACCATTATTGATCGTGGCAGGATACGGTGAAAGATTTCAGATTATGGATTTCACCTCTATTCTCACCTTGGTTTTACCTGAATGGAAACTGCTTTTATGTAACACTACTGCCTACCGATACCACTATGCATTACTTTATTATGCTTCCGACGTTCCTTTACAGGCTAATACAGCAGAACAGTTTTGCAGAAGAATAACGACAGCTAAAAATACAGATTCTACGAAACACACCTTAGCTCTTATCTTTTCACCGGAACCCGACCAGATACCAGCCGCTTGTTTAACCTGCAGATCTTTACTTGATTCCCGCTTGGTTACACGAAATCTTGGTCAAGTACTTACAATATCCGATTTGCAATCTTCTGCCTCAATGGAAGATGCTTCATTCCTGTCACACCCTATTCGGCATGCAATGGATACAAATGATTATGTTATGATAGAACGGATTATTAAAGATTATTTTAACAATCTGTTAAAGGATCTAAACTGTACACCTGATATTTTAATCCGGCAGGCAAAAATCATTGAATTATCCGTACTTGCTTATACCGCCGAGCAATACCGTTACTATGAAAAGCAATTGAATCAGCTGCAAACCATCGAATTTCTTTTAAGTGCTTCACAAACAGCCAAAGATTTCATTGACGCAATTGTTTCCAGAATCACAACCATTGCAAAGAATTTCAAACCCTACGATACCATATCCCCGGTGGATCAGGTTCTGCAATATGTGAACCGGCATTATGCAAAAGATATTACTCTGGTATATGCCGCCAATCTTGCCAATATGAATACTAATTATTTCAGTACACTGTTTAAAAAGAAAACAGGGTTATCCTTTGTTGCATATTTGCAGCTGGTACGTATTCAGCATGCCAAAGAACTGCTTAAGGACCCTACTCTTAAGATCTATGAAATTGCAGAACGGATCGGATTTCAAAATGAAAAATATTTTATGAAAGTATTTAAATCAGTTGTAGGAAAAACACCTTCCGAATATAAACAGGATAATGAACATTTCACATAAACAAAAACTAGGTTGGATTGATTTACGTTATAGGAACTCCGAGTGATTGAAATTGGAGCTGTCTTAAGATTACAACAGCCCCAATTTCTTTTATTACATGCACTTACTGCCCGTTCAGGCTACATATTTAGCATCTATCTCATATTATTAATATTTCTGATGGCTTCAAAATTGAATTTCGGTATGTGATCCATTGTCAATAGCCCATTTACTTCCTGATAAACATCAGTTAATTGAGTATAACAGAATCCCATTATCTGTTCTACTTCCATTATGCCTTTCGTTACATCGGCGTATCTGGCAATCACCGCATCCACTCCCTGCTCTGCCTCACCGTATCCCCAGTTGGTTTCATTGGCATCTGTAGCTAATGCAACGCCGCCATATTCCGTTATCATAAACGCACTTTTTTCACCCTGATATGTCTCTTTAAAAGAAAACAACCTTCTACCCATTGGAAATATACTTTCCGGATGTTTAAGTGCTTCCTCGGTGTATTTATCCGTGATCTCCTTACCCTTTGTATGATAGTCATGTATACCTACTATGTCTGCGTAAACATTTTCCCAGCCATCATTTGTGCTTACAAGCCTGGTAGAATCCATAGCCTTTATCATAAAATACAGTGCTTTTCCAAAGTTCTGCTGACAACTGTCTACAAGGATCTTACGGACTCCCCAAGATTCATTTAACGGCACCCAGGTTATGAGACTGGGATGATTATAATCCCTTATAATAAACTCTTGCAAATCTCTGGTTATGTTACATATCTCCTTATCACAGTATTCATAGGCGCTTGGAATTTCTCCCCATACCAAAAGTCCCATTCTGTCGGCCCAATAATAATATCTGGGGTCTTCAATTTTTTGGTGTTTTCTAGCCCCATTAAAGCCAAACGCTTTCGTTACTTCAATATCATAGCGCAAGGCATCATCATCAGGAGCTGTCAGACCGCTCTCTTTCCAATAACCCTGATCCAAAATCATTTTTAAATAAATTGGTGAATTATTCAATAAAATTCTGCCGTTATCAATACTGATCTTACGCATTCCGAAATAAGTTTCTATATGGTCCTGGAGCTTTTCATTTCGCTTTAGTTCCACCTGCATATCGTATAAATTCGGCGTATCGGGTGTCCAATAATGCAATTCATCTATGAAATCCTCTGCTTGCAGACTAATCATCACTTTTGTACGGTACCCATCTATCGTAGCCGTTGTGCTTTTGACAATAGTTCCTTTATAAGAAATCTCTATTTCCAAAAGATCACCTGGTTTGAATTCCTCTATTGTTACAATTGCTTCCACATTGTTGGTATCAATGTCCGGTGTCAATTTAATATTGTTAATCGGACTGCCTTGTGTTGCCTCCAGCCACACATTCTGCCAGATCCCCGAGTTCTGAATATACCAGCAGCGGTCCGTCTGTTCTTTCCAGTACTGTTTTCCTCTGGGCTGCGCTGTATCTGGATAATCTGTTACTTTCACTAAAAGTTCATTTTTTTCTTTCAAATGCTTTGTTATTTCAAATTCAAAGGGAGTATAACCACCTTCATGGTTTCCCAAATATACACCATTGCACCAAACATCGGCACGATAATCCACCGCACCGAATTTCAGCCATATACGTTTATTAAACATCGGCTCCGGAATAGCAAATTCTCTTTTATACCATATAATATTATGCATCTTACTTATATCTATTCCGCTCCTTGGCGTTTGATAGGTAAATGGCACCAGAATTTCTTTTGGCAGCTTATTAAATAACCATTCCTGTTCCTCTTTATCTCTGTCCTCATCAAATGCAAATTGCCAGGTACCATTTAAACTATACCAATTATCCCTTGCAAAGTCCGGTCTTGGCACATAGGTGTCTCTCATACTTTTCTCCTTTTAACTCTCCATCTATAACTCCCAGATGGTATATTGCTGATTCTTATGTATCCTTCTTCTAATACTTCCCCTGTTTCACCGAACTCTCCCTCCAGGCTAAGAACCTCCTCAGGTTTACATGGGATATAGATATCCGCCCTGCTTCCAACAGGGATCACAACTTCCATTTCAATTCCACCCTTTTGTTCGCAGCAGGATAACTTTACTTTTCCACGTACCGTGAACACTGAACCTTTTATAGAATTAATATTTTCCTGGATATATGGTTTCATTTCAATCTTTCGGTATCCTGGTTCTAAAGGTTTGATTCCCAGGACAAACCGGAATATCCATTCTTTTACATGTCCCATCATAGCATGATTGCGGGAACGCCCCAAACCATTCCAAAGCTCCGTATAATTCCAGAATTCCGGCAGTGTTGTCAATCCCTGATCCACATGATGACGGTAACTTGGTTCCGTTGGATTCATGACCATCCGATATACAACATCATTCTTACCGGCTGAGGCCAGGGCATGAAAAACCTGTTTTAGACCTACTTCTCCCGAAGTCAGATGATCTCCGGCTCTGTTGATGGCTTCCAATAGTTTCATAAGAGCAGCTTCTTTCTTCTCGGGTTTTATAATTCCTGAAAAAAGAGCGCATCCATAGCTGGCCTGACTGTCATTTCCATAAGTTTCTTTATCCGGCTGATAGCATTCTTTATCCTCATAAAATCCGGCTCTGATAGTTTCTGCCAGCTTTAGATATTTCTTCTCCTTTTCTTTCTCTCCCAGGATTTGAGAAACCTTACTTACTGTGACAGTCTGAAGATAAAAGGCACAGGTAGCCACCAGTACCACAGGTGTATTTTCATTTAACTGACCCCATTCTCCCATGTGAGCATAACCTTTTAGTATACCGTTATGGGCTGATTGCTTAAGGTGCTCCAAATAGCCGCACATCATCGGGTAAGCACTTTTTAACATCCCGGCATCTCCATATTCCAGGTAATAATACCAGGGTGTCATAATACCTGCCCCTCCCCAGTTGGGGTCTTTAAACAATCTGCCGATACGATGATATTCAGGAGCTATTGCCGGTATAAACCCGATGCCCTCTGTTTCCTTGTTGGAAAGCCTCTTAAAATCAAAACCCGGATACTTCTTACTATCCGCTTCCATAGGCGGCACAGCCAGAATATCTTCTGATATCTGTGCATCCTGCATATCCTGAACTATTTTGGGGATCCAGCTACGTATATCATAGCCGGCTGCCATAGCAGAAAACATGAGATGTGTCGTTTCAAGCCAGCCTAATTTCTCGATTTGAGGACAATCGGTAAAACTGGACATCATATTGCTCTCAATGGAACGGTCGGTAATTTCATTAATTTTATTCAGTAAATCATTATTTGTTTTAAAATCTGAATATTTTTCATTCATTACTCTCACGGCACAGCCATCAAAGTTATCCACCGTCGGTATTCCGGGAAATCCTGCTACTTCCACGTATTGAAATCCGTGATAGCAAAATACAGGGTGCCATTCTTCCTCCCCTGTTCCTGCGATTGTATAACAGTCCTTAACACTGCAGGAAAACAATGTGTCGCAGCTTTGTGTAGAAGAGGCCTGGTCCACACCGCTCCCATCCGGTTTTAAGATCTCAGCAGGGTACATCTTTACTTTTCTTCCTGCATACTTTTTGGTGTCTTTAAGTTTCAGAACGGGAAATCCTGCAAAGTTTATTCCCATATCCACCAGCCAGTTCCCGTTTGGCAGCTGCACAACACTCTTTGCCCTCCATCTCTTTTCTATTTGGATCGGCAGAAACTCTCTGGCTGAGAGTTTTCCTTTTGGCGGAGCCATCGGTACTGCATTTGTCCAGTCGGTCCTGTCAATACATGGCATATCCCACCCCTTATTCTTCAAGGCTGCCTGGGCATCATAATCCTCACCCCCATACCAGTTCTGAAACGTAATGGGACTATCTGTTATCTTCCAGGTTTCATTGCTGACCAGTGCGGTCTCTATGGTTCCATCTATCCTGGTCAGTTCTACCTGGACAATTAACTTTTTATTACCGCAGATACCGTTCTTTAGAAAAACAGTATCATCTTTCTGGTAACGGTGATTCCAACAAAGAGTGCCGTCTCCCATCTTCATTACCGGAGCCGCTGCAAAATTCTCATACTGGCCATTTCCCAGTATAACACCTAATACATTTTCCCCCTCTGACAAAAACGCTGTAATATCATAAGTAATATAGAATACCCGGCGGTTGAACTCACTTTCTCCGGGTTCAAATAAGTTATCGGATAACGGTTTTCCATTTAAGCTGGCAATAAACAATCCCAAGCCGCTGATATAAGCTCTGGCTTTTTTTACGGTATCTATGTTGCGAACCTGAAAACTTCCTGCAAATGCAGGTGCCGTTGCTTTATTCCCGTCAAAATCATCACCTTGTCCAATCCATCCGGCTATCCAGTCACTCTCTTTAAGGAGACCCAATTCAAACCGTGACGCAGTACTCCACTCTGTTTCCTGCCCCCATGCATCCCAGACCCTTACCCTCCAGTAGATTTCCTGTCTGGATTTAAGCTCTGATCCGTCATAAGGAATAGCAAAATTATCTGTGCTTTGAACTTTGCCGCTATTCCACAAATCAGCTCTTTCTTCTGTAAGCAATTCTTCTTTGGAGGCAGCAAGAATCTGATAAGCCGTCTGTTCGTCACCTTTTTTTTCCGAATCCAGTTGATAACTAAAACAAGGATGAGATAACCCCAGCCCCAGCGGATTAAGTAAGTTCTGTATCATTAGTTTTGTTATCTGCATTATTATAATCCCTTTCTATTTATCATACTAGCGCCTAACCTTTTACCGCTCCTACTGTCATACCTTTAACAAAATACTTTTGTGCAAAAGGATAGATCAGCATGATTGGAATTAATGCTATAAAAATCTGTGCACATCGAATCGTCCGGTCATCTATCATTGATAATGCTTTATACTGATCTATACTTAGAAGGCTCATATCCCTTTTAACTACTACCGTATATAAAAACGATGCTAACGGATAGCTATCCGGAAAATTGGAAAAAATCAAACCGTCAAAATAACTGTTCCAATGGGTGATAAACGAAAATAGTGTCAGTGTTGCAATCGATGGCTTTGCACAGGGTACATAGATACGAAAGCAGGTCTGAAACTGATTTGCTCCGTCAATCAGCGAAGCTTCTTCCAATTCCTTAGGAATACCTCTGAAGAAATTTAACATTAATACAATATTATATACCGGCACCGCTAAGGGTAAAACCAAAGCCCATATGGTATCCATCATATGCAGATTCTGAATCAGCATATAACCTGGAATCAACCCCCCTGAGAACAACATAGTAAAGAAAAACACCCAGACATACACACCTCTTAACCTCAATTGTTCCTTATCCTTTGATAACGGATATGCTGTCATTATTGTAATTAACATCATCAAAGGAACGCCTATAACCACTCTTTCCACTGATTTTAACAAGGAATTCCAGAAATCTTTTTTTCCGATTACATACTCATACGCATGTATATTAAAATCCACAGGCAGTAATGATACCTTACCTGTAGATACCGCTGTTGCACTGGAAAATGACATAGCAAGTATATTTAATAAGGGAAACAGGCACAGCACAGCCAGAATTATCAAAATAGTATAATTGATAATCTGAAAAACCAGCCTTCCCGTAGTTAATTTTTTCATTCTGCTTCCCTCCTTCTAGAAAATGCGGTAATCTGCAAATTTATAAGCCAAATAGTAAGAAACGGAAATAAACATTGTAGAGATTATCGATTTAAATAAACCAACAGCCGTAGCAGGTCCATACTGAGCGTCAATCAAACCCATCCGGTAGACAAAGGTATCCAGTATATCCCCTGATTCATAAACTGCTTTGCTATACATATTAAATACCTGATCAAATCCTGCATTTAATACGTTGCCAAGGCTTAAAACCAACATCAGCACAATAATCATTCTCATACCCGGAAGTGTCACATGCCAGGTCTGCCGCCACCGGTTTGCACCGTCAATCTGTGCGGCTTCATAAAGATCCGTATCAATTCCCAAAATCGCAGCCAGATATACAATCGCACCATATCCAAAATTTTTCCAGATATCTGTGGTAATCAGTGTCGGTTTAAAATACCGGTTGTCCCCCAGGAAGAAAATGTCCTGGCCTCCAAACTGATGAATGATATGATTAATAATACCCGTGCTCGGTGAAAGCATATCTAAAAAAATTCCTCCAAGAACAACCCAGGATAAAAAATACGGTAGATATACAATTGTCTGTATTGATCTTTTAAAACTGTTTTTTTGTACTTCATTTAAAAGAAGTGCAAAAATTATCGGAACAAGTAATCCTAAGAGGATTTTCCAGAATGCAATAATAATCGTATTTTTTATAGCCTGATCAAAACCGGGCAGTCCGAACACATAGGTAAAGTTATCAAAACCCACCCATTTTTGGTTTCCAAACATTCCTTTACTGGGAATAAACTTCTGAAACGCAATTATCAGCCCTGCCATTGGTGTATAACTAAACACTGCAATTAAAATCAGTCCCGGCAGCAGCATCAGATGCAAGGGCAGTTCCCTTCTGAAAACGGATAAGGTATATTTTCTATTTGCATATCTTTTTTTATTGTTCATATTGTTCTTCCTCCACGACATGGCTTTTTCCATCTTCCTGCAGCAGACATGTTTAACAATTGCCTGCAACAGGAGGATGGAAAGGAAGAGGGATTTACCATCCCTCTCGCTATCCCTTATCACTTAAAACATTTTTATTTGTTTTCGGAATACCATTCATTGACTTCTGCTGTCATTTTGTCCCCGCCAGCTGTTTTCCAGTCATTCACAACTTTATCAAAAGAATCCAGAGAGCTCTGACCTGCTATTATCTTAAGGAATTCCTGATCTAACATATCATCCAGGGTGGATTTTGTTGAGGCCATAATTTCGCCCGGTGCTCCGACAAAATTATCATACACCAGTTCAACATTGCTGCTGTTTTGATAAGCCATCAATAACTGCTGAGAGCCGTTTTCACCAAAGACCCTGTTCCAGCCCCACAGTGTTTTATCCCCTTTGAGCGCTTTATAGCTGTAATCCCACATGGAGTACTGTTCTCCGGTAAGTTTTCCGGGATCTCCGGTCTTTAACGGTTCCTCAATTGCCTTTGCGGTTACCTGATTCTTATTAGGACTGTTAATGGTTACCGGCGAAAGTCTCCATACGCCCTCCAAACCATTTCCCGGATTTGCATATACTTTATATTCGTTTAATTCAGGGTCCAAAACTTTTTCACAGTACAAATTCAACATTTGAATCAAAGCTTCCGGATGTTTACAATTCTTGCTGACAGCATACCAGCTTCCGGTACACATATGAATACCAGGTGTGATTGTCTCCCCCGCTTCTTTCATGGGAATCATATAGGGCATCCAGTCTGCATTCGGATCTGCATCTACCGTGTCCTGCAGCGGCCATAGGGAAGTTGCATGATAACCATATATTGCACCGCATTTTCCGTTCACTAATGCTTCCTTGGCTTTATCACTGTCATTTACATAGAATTCGGGATCAAGAAGACCATCTTTATATAACTCGGCAAGTCCGCCCAGTGCTTCTTTCATCTTAGGTGTCGTGCTTCCATACTCTAGATTTCCGTTTGCATCCTTTATCCAATATCCCGGATAAGCGCCATAAGCATTGGTCCAGCCTTTGATATCGAAGGTATTACCATAAATATCACTGCTTACAGCAAGACCAACCGCACCGTCTCCAACATAATCTTTAAACGCTTTCAGAATATTCTTCAGTTCATCCAGTGACTTAGGTGCCTGGAGATTTAATTTATCCATCCAATCCTGACGCAGCCAGAGCATCTGAGCTGTTTCAAGATCACAATCCACGTAAGGAATGCCATATTGAGTACCATCATAAGTCGCAGCCTTAATACTTGCATCTCCGGCTGAAGCAATCAGGTCTTTTACAAAGTCACTGGCATATTTGTCAAAGTACGGCTTTATATCAACGATCAAGTCAGATTCTACCAGCTGTTTTAAATCCGACTTGCCAACGCAGACAATATCCGGAATCTCACCGGAGGCCATTGCCGCATTAAATTTCTGGGTCTGTAAATCCCCGCTGGATGCGATCCATAAATACTTCACATCGTAACCAAGTTTCTTGGCAATCAGGTCAGTCCAAAGATTCTCCTCATAGGTCGTATTCTCCATTTTTGCAAAAATATCTGTCTCCATGGAAGAATCCTGCGCGCGGGAAAAGGTAATGGGAATCAGACTTTTATCCTCAGTTGTTGTTTCCCCGTCTTTTACGGATGATGTTTTGTCTGCAGCCTTATTACCGCACCCAGCCAATAAGGATGTCATAAGTACCGCCATCATGAATACCGCCAACATTTTTTTCATAAAATAGTTCCTCCTTTACATTTTTACTACAGCAACATTTAAAACAATCCGGATCTTTTGTACTTTATGTACAAACACATTATACATTCCGTCGCTTTATTTAACACTCTATATAAAACTTGTTTTATATGACCTTTTATAATAATACATTTAAGTTGTGCATATCTGGATAATTCATACAAAAATACCCCCTCTTACTGTCAGTATAAATTTATTTCTCTTCAGATAATAAAAAGGAAGCTTTCGCTTCCTTTTTTCTAATATCTCTTTATTAAATAAATTATAAAAATATTCCCTCTTTATCACGATATCCCTGTGGAGTTTTGCCGTATTGTTTTTTAAAACTGCGGTAAAAATTTGTTATATTATAATATCCGACTTCCTCTATGATTCTCTCCACGCTTTTATTCGTGTTTTTTAGCAAATATACTGCCTTGCGAAGCCTGAGATCCCTTAGTAAATAATTAAAAGTATATCCGCTTTCTCTGACAATATAGTGCCTTAATTCACTTTCGTTCATCTCAAAGTGTCTTGTAAGCTCCTCCATGGTAACAGTTTTTAAATTATTTTTAATATACTGAATAATTGCCGGGAGCACATATACATCATCCATCAATTCTTCTAACAGTTGAAGTTCGCTTAAGTGCTCCCTCATCACGATGCCAAGAAAAATCATAGCATAACTCTTCATCAATAAATTACTGGCTCCGGATTCTCTCTCTGATTCCTCAAATATATTTTCTACCCAGCGGTCCAATTTGGGATCATTCGGGCAGCGAAATAATAACATCCGGTTGCTGTGCTTCGTATATAAAATTTTCCAGAAAAAATCCGATAAAATATTTTGTTCCATTAAAATCCCGGAAAAAGCATTGGAAAAAGAGCTGATTCTCATTAAAATATTGATAACCGAATCTTCATCCTGCTTTGAAAAAACAGTATGTTTAATACCCGGAGTGACAATACAGAAATTACCCGCATTCATTACATACTGTATATCATTAAGATATACAACAACTTGTCCGCTAAGAACATAAATAACTTTAATAAATTCCAGCCTGTGAATAAACGGAGGACAATAACGTGAATTCCTTATGCATTTCACTTCTTCCTCACTTGATGTAAAAAAGTCTTCTTCGTTCAACACGTTTCCCATTTTGGTAGGTTCTTTTTCAGGAATAAATTTAATACCTTTCTTATGGCACCTATGAACCACTTCCGTCCAATCATTTACAGGTATCTCCCATTCCTCCGGCATCATTTCGTACAACCTTTTATAGAGGATTTCCTCCTTGCTTAGTTCCATAACCAATCGCTTTCCTCTTCTCTGTTAAATTCGCATCACTTCTGCCTGACGTTTCTTCTTTCTATATACTGCCGGTGTCATACCATAGGTCTCTTTAAAATTCCGAAAGAAAATACTTTGATCCCGGTAACCGATAAGAGAAACGATCCGTTCCATATTACATTCCGTTTTGATTAATAATTCGGCTGCTTTCCTCATCCTCATCTCCAATAGCATGTGACTAAAAGTATAACCGGTCTCTTTGTGAAAATACCGGCTTAAATATCCCTCACTCACATAAAATTCCTTTGAAAGAGAGGCTAAAGAAACGGTATCTATATTCCTTTTCATATACTGCTGATATTCAATTAAAGGATATTTTTCGATCTTTTTACTCTCCTTTAGTAACACAGCATCCTCCTCATTAATTCTTAAAATATATCCAAATATGGACATCATCATGCTTTTCATCACCAATCGGCTTTTTTTTGGCAGTAAAAATGTCTCCTCATACAGCTCAATTACGCCATCTTCCAGAAGTTTATAAGGTTTGCTATAAAAGAGCATCACTTCACCTCCCCGTTTGTGATAAAGCATTTTCCAGAAAAAATCCGCAATAATTCCGCTCTCATTAATTTCTAACAGTTCCGGAAAAGCTTCTGTAAAGGAACTTCTGCGAATCAGCAGATTTATAACAATATCTTTATCAGAATGTGAAAAAACCGTCTGTTCTACTTCCGGTGCTACAATACATATGTTTCCGGCACATAGTTCGGTCCATTTTCCTGCATAGTAAAACATACAATTCCCACAAAACACATAAATTAATTTAATAAATTCCAAGCCGTGTAAAAAAGCAGGACAGTAGCGGGCATTAACAACTATATTCGTTTCTTCAAATATTTCCTGAGAAAAAAATTCGTCTTCTGTAAAACGATTTTCGATAGGTGTCGGCGGCAACTGTGGCAGACTTATTTCCCCGTCTTTGTTATTCGCGGTAAAACGTCTTAGAAATTCCTCCCAGCTTCTAATCGGTTCTTCATAAATCTGAGGATTCTGAAGATATAAATTTTTGTACAATTTTTCTTCTTCTCTCAAAAAAAAACTTTGTATAAAGCTATCACGATCCATACAATACCTCTTACTACATTTCACTCTCCCTCATATGAGGGGATTTGCTGTCACATTCCCAGTTACGATTAAACTCTACTTTATCCTTATTAATTTTATCATTAATGATATTGTTTTTCGATAAGCAACTTTAGAAATTAAATTATATCATCCGACATCATACCGGTCAAGATACCCTTAACCCCTCATCACAGCCACATCTGCAACCTCTTCATTTATTAACTTTTTTGAACAATTCTTACATATCCCGTAAATCTGTACTTTTGGATTGGTTACAATAAAACCTTTTTCTGTAAATACTTTCTTTTCTATATATTCCAGCTGCTCTTTCGGGATATCGATCGAATCCTGGATATCAACTACATCTCCACAAATTTCACATATTAGATGCTGGTGCTCCCTCTTTTCCTCAGGGTCTATTATCTGGTACCTCAGATCCCCGTCGTCCAGTGCTATATGCCTTATGAATCCAACTTTTTCAAACAATTTTATGGTTCGGTAGACCGTTGCTAACCCTACACGGCATTTCGTTTTCTTTAACTCATCGTATACCTCTTCAACACTTAAATGCCTGTCCCTGTTTTTAATTATAACCTCCAATACTCTTCGTCGTTGATTTGTCTGTTTATATCCCGCTGTCTCCAGTATGTGATCAAATGAGTCTGCCTTTGCTGCTGTCATATGTTCTACCTCCATTTTCATTCAAACTGCTTTCCTCTATGTTTGGACTATGTACTACCGCCCTTTTTTAATACAATATATCTTGAATTTAAACTCAGTATAAACTGGTACTATATTTTTAAGAAACAGCAAAAGGAAGTTCGAAGAATTATCAAAGAAATAATAAAGCGGGAACAGCCAAACTGGCTGTTTCCCGCCTTATTATTATCAAAATATGGGCTTCTTTTAAATCAGCATCTATTTTCCCACAGCCAGACTGTCTTCTGACTATTAACTTACTTATCCTAAACTAAAGATAATGTGGTCCTCCTATTTCAATAATATGATTGTCCGGATCATATATTCGGAATATTTTTTGCCAAGGTAATTCTATAATTCCGTGAATTACTTTTACATTTTTCTGTAGAATCTTGTTATATTCTTCTTCAATATCTTCTGTCTCAAAATAAATATCTATATTGTTACGCCCTTGTTTTCCAGTAGGAAGGAGCTTGTTTATTTCCGCTTCCGGTTTAAGTTTATTCGCCTGATGTATTGAAAAACGCTCTTTAAAGATCACCATGTTCTCCCAATCATATAAGATCTCCAGTCCCATTACATTAATATAGAATTCCTTTGATACATTTATATCTTCAACTAAAACTATGGTATCAGCATGTCTCATTTTTCTTCACCTCCATTAGCGTACAGGCATTTACCCATACTTATACTTTACTCAATGATTTTTTAGTAAGCACTCAGCTATTAGCTTACATCCAGCTTATCTATTAAATTATCATAATTCATTATCCCACAATTAGCTTAATCTTTCAATATTTTTTACCATATTCTTCCTCTCTGGCAAAATGAAATAACTGAATGTAGTAAATAGCAAAAAACGCATATTTTTAAACAAACAAAATATATAAAAATCCTGATTGAAAGTATTAAAATATAAATAAAGGATATTCCGGAAAGTGCAACAGGTTTTTCATATCCGGAATAGCTGTCATTTTACAATACAGGAGATTAACAATGAATAAAACAATATCAATCCTTATGGTGGGTGCCGGGGGATATGGAAATTATTATGTGGATGCACTGCTCGATAATGAATACACAAAGGATATAACCATAGCAGGTGTCGTTGATCCCAATCCTTTGGCGTGCAGAAATTTAGATATACTAAAGAAAATGAATGTACCATTTTTTACTTCGATTGAGGAGTTTTACAGCCAATATGAAGCTGATCTGGCAATTATATCGACTCCCATACAATTTCATAAAAGTCAGGTGTGTTATGCTTTGTCCAAAGGAAGTAATGTATTATGCGAGAAACCTGTATGTGCAACAATACAGGATGCATTAGCGATGCTAAAAGCTCAAAAAGAAACTGATAAACTTGTTTCCATCGGCTTTCAATGGTCCTATAACGAGGCAATTCAAAAATTGAAGAAAGATATTATGGGTGGAGTATTTGGAAAACCGTTGAGGTTTAAAACCATTGTACTTTGGCCAAGAAATGAGGACTACTATAATAGAGGTTGGGCAGCAAAGATAAAGGATAACTCCGGTAATTGGATTCTGGACAGTATTGCTAATAATGCTGCTGCTCATTATCTTCATAATATGTTATTTTTACTTGGGGACTCTATGGATACCAGTGAATATCCAAAAAAAATAACCGCAGAATTATATCGTGCCAATCATATAGAGAATTTTGATACTGTATGTGCCAAAATAATCACTAAAAAAGGAGTCGAACTGTGTTTCTACGCTTCCCATGCAACCCTAGAACACCTTGATCCGACTTTCCAATATGAATTTGAAAATGCATGTATTACATTTCATACAGGGACAGATATACAAGTCAGATTTAAAGACGGAAGTATAAAAAATTATGGAAATCCAGATGAGGCTGCTTATACTAAATTGTATAATACTCTGGATACCGTGAGGGGTATTACAAAATCACCCTGCAATATTAAGACATCATTGCCCCATATCATATGTATTAATGGAATGCAGGAATCCAAAAGGAATATCCTTGATTTTCCAGTCAATTTAGTTAAATATGACAGTGCAACAAGAACAGTTTATACGGAAGGTTTGAATGATATATTGAAAGATTGTTATGATAATTGGACTTTTCCTGCTCAGATTAAAATTCCATGGGCCGAATCCGGAAAAGAAATAAACCTGGAAGATTACACCTATTTTAATGATGATATATCGTAAGATAATAGATCGTATGCAAGTCTCGAAATGAATAACAGTCATCTACAAATTCATGTACAAAAATGGGACAAAAAATTTTTGACCCATTTTTGTATAACGATTTTTTTCACTAACCATTGTTCATTCTCATCTACATTCTGATAAACATCATAAAAATCCACTCTCTTGTATGGTTTATAACCTTACAAGGAATCAGAACTGTTCTCGGGTAATATTTTTTTTATCGTAAAATTTGAATTAATTATAAGCCATAGCTGCGGATAATAGGTCATGATATTCCATAAACCTGTTCCCTGCAATTCATTTTCTATGACTAGTTGTACTATTGCATAAATGGTCCTGGCGTCTACAAACCACACTATATGCTGTGCTGTATTTTTACCGATATTATATTCATAATATGGTGTTTCTGAAATTTTATCAAACAGTATGGTAGATTTCGTTATCCTTGCCAACTCCACCGCAGTATCTAATGTAATTGCATTTCCTTTCGTAAAACCCTCTATATAGGGAATCTCCCAATCATAACCCAATAATGGAAATCCGATATTAATATTTTGAGGTGCTATCATTTGTTTCATATAATTGACATATATAGAAATATCACTTATTGAACTTACAGGCATAGGAGGCCCAAACTGAGTACCCCAGAAAAATCTCATTACATAAGTTAAATCCACTAATTCATTATAATTTGAATAATTCACTTTCTCAAACAGCAGCTCATTTTCTTCTGTCATAAAATTAGGATCTATGGTAACAAATACCGGAAACCCTTCCTTATTCAAGTGAGATGTTATTCGCTTAAGATACTCTATATAAAGTTCCTGATTGTCTTTGTTTAAATATGTAATCGTAATATTTACTCCGTAATATCCTTTTTCTTTCATTATTTTAAGCATGTTTTGTGCATGTCTATCCTGGTAATCCGGGTTTAATAGTATATCGTTCACCAATTCGGGATTTCGTTCACCTCGAAATGTTACACTTGTAACAAGCATTAAAGGTGCCACTCCAAAATATTTGGCAATCGCAATCAAATCAGAATCATCATAGAATGACTCTATCTCACCTTGCTTCAAGGTTTTATAATTTAGGATAGAAAGATAAGTTAAATATGGTAAAGACTTTTTAGCAATATTCTTATCTATAAAAGGAAACGCATAGGCATTTGTAGTAACAGTTGCATTCGTATTGTAATTGATAATAAGTACTTCTCCAGGATAAATAAATTCCCTGTCCCAAAGGTATGGATTATTTCTATATAACTGCATGATTGATATTCCATTATTGAATGCAATCTCAGATAACGTATCGCCTTCTTGTACAAGATATGTTTTTTGCGGATAAGTAATTACAATGGTTTGCCCAAAAACCAAATCATAAGGATTGCTTATTCCATTATCAAGTATAAGCCTTGTTTCTGTTACACCAAATTGATTCGCAATTGATGTAATGGTATCACCGTCCTGCACTACGTAAATGTCCATAAAAATACCCATGCTTCAAGTTTTTATTATTATATGTTAAAAAAGATAAAAACTTTACTTTACAGCATATGATTATTCTGCAAATCCAAAGGAAGTTACTGATGGAGCCATTTAAAGATCAGAAGATTTTATATCTTATAACCTGGCGACTTTGTACATTTGTTACCCCTGACAAGTGTCCATGGCTGTGTCGGTCTGTCCAAAAGGAACTCTCTTTGCCACTCCCATTGAGGGTGTTTCTTTAAAAACTCATCAACATAAAATGGTTCACAGCAAGACCTTCCGTATCTTGCCCAGAATGAGAAATCTTTGGCATAACTGCTGGATACGACTTTTCCATCAACTGCACCTCCGGGGTTATAGGGTTTATTTCCTGTCATACCGGTAAATTCAAAAGGATCAACGTCCCAATGCCCGCATATGGTACGATTACCTGGCTGATAAATTCCCAAATAGATATCATAATGATCTTCCAACATAAATTCAGCATTTTCGATATCAATCTTTCCATAATTCATCTCCATTAACTGTTTCCATCTTACTTTTCTTGATCCATTACCGCGAATATCGTTATATTCAGTATTTTCACATTCCAGATTTCTGATCCTTGGATCTTCTGCTTCGTTAAATCCGGTAAAAAATCCATTCTTTAATTTGTCCAGACTGCTGTAAACAAGACCCAATTCGAAACGGGCAATTTCCTTCGTATTGATATCTCCAAGAAGCCAGCTGTTTGCAATACCTCCGTTATTCTCTTTTTCCATTATCCGGGCCCATTCATCAATGGTACTTCCATATTGTTTTGCTTTTCGTACACGGGAAAATTCAGGAACTCCGCCCTCTTTATATTTGTTAAAGCCATTTATCGTTGTGGCAGTTCCCATGATTCCGGCACCAGTAATAAAAAAATCCGACATGCTGTGGATGAATCCGGGAATACATTGCATCATTACCCTATATCCATCCGTTGGTATAATATCAAGTATTACATAAAAATACTGGGCCAGGAAGAAATCCCACCAGGTATTATGCCCCATTACTATTTCATTGTCTTTTGTTGCATCTCCGGCAGCGATAAATGCGCTGCAGTGCTCAGTTTTGTCCTTTACCCAACTAATCCTGCTGTCTTTAACACTTGGCCACCAATAATAGATAAGTTCTATATAACCATTCATTACCACCAAAGCATCAAAAGAAATTTTACAACCGGCTGCCGATACTCCATCAGCAATTCCCCGCAATTCCTCAATAAATTCACTGTCAATGCTCGGAGAAAAGAGAGTGTGTGCGGCCTCTATAAAATATTCTATTTCTTTGCCTGTATTTAAAAATGTTATAGCGGCCAAATTTTTAAATACTTTTGAAATATCTTTCGCAAGATGATATCCATGCTGAAAACCTCTTTCATATGGTGCACCCTCAATATGTAAAAAAGTCCATCCATTTTCTCTGAAGCAGTACGAATTAGCCATGTAACACTCTATATCATTGTTCATATCTACCTTCCTTTTTAGATGTGTAAATCTCATAACAATATATTCCTGATATGATTTAATGTTCATCTAAGCTCTTGGTCTGAACATTTTATTCATACACTTTGAAACCATACATATAAGACAAAATGCCGACAGTACTGGCGGCATTTATGTGTTTGGCTTTTGATCCTCGAATCATATTGTCTTATATAATAAACATATTTACTAATTGCTCAATAATAAAGTATCCCAGTGTTCCGCCTAATATTGTTGAAGTCATATATTTTAATCTATTGTTCTTCTCAGTACACAGAAATAATAGAATAATACACAGATAACCCAAAACCAGCGATGGCCATAAAAATGTTGTTAACGGAACATTTATAAATCTAGCTGCAACAGCTTCGTCTGAAGTAGTAGCGTAACCATCTACAAAAGCAGGAATCTTAATAGTTGCTCCTACTAGTCGAAAAATTAGTGGATTAATGGATAACACCCAAAAAATAATTTTCTTATTCAAACGATAGAGCAATAATGAGATATAAGAAAATATAAGAGTAAATAACGGTGCCGAAATAGCAGCTGCAAAAACAACATGGTTGCTGGAATTATAGAAAGAAACAGCTTTTTTCAGGTCATAAAAATCATATGTAAAATTGATAGGAGCAGCCATCGAAAAACGGAGAAAGTGTGCTTTAATGCCTCCAAGTTCAAAAAAAACCGCATGGACTATTTCATGTAAAAAAATGAATACCGGACCAAGAATCACGGATAATAAAAATGCTTTATAGTAGAACAATTGACTAATACGTGTATATAACTTCATAGCATGACCATCCTTTTTTTGTTTAATTCTATTAAAGAAAAAAATATAAGGTAAAACTGAATAACTTTAATTGATTTTTGGTATAATTTGTCCTATAACAAAATATAAATGACATATGTGTCATTTATATTTTACTTAATATATCATCCCTTGTCAAGATATAAACGATACATATGTCATTTTATATGTTACAATTCAGCCTATGGCTGAATTGTAACATATGATGCACAGAAATTATGCATTCTGCATAATTTCGCGCAGGTATGTCTCGGGTTTTCTGTGACTTTCGCTTCGCTTCACTCACAAAAAACACCTCGCGGTACCAAAGGCTGAACTGTAACTTTTATATGTCATTTTACATTTATCGTATTGTGTTATCATACAGAATGTTCGATGAATCCAGAGTATGTTTTTTTTAATTTACTATTTAAATCTTAAGGATTATCTTTGACCAAGATTAGATATTTTCATTTTATCTTTACACTTTTCTGAGTGAAGTCTATAATCAATAAATAAACAATATGCCATTTACTGATCCAGGAGGGGGAATTGGATGCCAAAAGTCAAACCTGAATATTTCTATCAAAAAAAAGATTT
The DNA here is from genome assembly GCF_030913705.1 of Anaerocolumna sp. MB42-C2. GTDB lineage: Bacteria > Bacillota > Clostridia > Lachnospirales > Lachnospiraceae > Anaerocolumna. The sequence continues at coordinate 5,190,320 of NZ_CP133190.1, read as the reverse complement.
TATCTTAGATGCAGCTTTAAACATCTGCAAAAGGAAACCATTGCATCAAATCACAATGAAGGATATTATACGTGAATCAGGAATCAGCCAGGGGGGTATTTATCGCTATTATAAAAATGTTGATGAAATACTTGTTGAAGTTATGAACAAATGCTGTCCCACTACTGATTACAAGAAAATAATTGATGAGATACTGACTGGCAAAACAACATCCGCAGAAGCCTTGAAGAATTTATTCGATCTTCTGGCAAATTATTTGAATGACAATGCAACCACTTTAGGTAAATTCCACTTTGAATTAACAGAGATGATTGCTTACGAACCTGATCGGATTAACAATGTATCCGCCCAAAACAGGCATATTGACAATATACAGTACCTAATGAACCAATTATACAATGTAATACGTAATGGAATCTCTGCAGGAGAATTTCAACCTGTCCTGCTCCTAAATGACATTCTCTGCTTTATTGCAACCTCAATCGATGGTATAGTTTTGAATGGTATATTACATAAATGCTATGGTATGCCGGAAAAAGAATATGGCTTTGACATCCTTAACCTTATGAATACGACATTTGAATCGGTAATTTGTCTGTTATCTCCCCATAAGAAGCACTAAATGTGCGCCATAAAAAAGGGGGTTCTGGCATTGAAATTACGCTTGCATTCCACAGCAGAAATTCCAGTGCCTGAAACCCCAATAAAGAATAACTATACGATAATCAGATGCTTTTTCCCGTCATCTGCCAATAAAACTCTATTTCCTTTAATTACTCTGTCATCTACAGTGATTGCCTCCGTTGTAAGACTTCCCTTGCTTCTGTTCACAATCCTGATTTCATAAAGAGAACTTCCATATTTATATTCGATGGAAAAATCACCGAAACTTGATGGTGTGGCCGGATCTATAACCAGCTCATTCCCCTCTTTCCGAATTCCCAGAAACCAGTTTAACAGTCCCTGATACATCCAGCCGGCAGAACCGGTATACCAACTCCAGCCGCCTCTGCCGGTATAGGGTGGGCAAAGAGATATATCTGCCGTCATTACATAGGGTTCTTTCTCGTACCTAAGGGCATCTTTTTTATTCCTGGTAATATTAATCGGATTAAGTATGGTAAACAGAGTACCGGCCATGTTATAATCTTTCAACATGGATGTAGCAATCGCCAGCCAGACTGCCGCATGAGTATACTGGCCTCCGTTTTCCCGGATTCCTGGAATGTAATTTTTAATATAACCCGGATTTCTAATCGTCTTATTAAAGGGAGGTGCCAATAGTAAGGAAAGGGCTTCCTCCTCTCTAACCAGGTAACGCCATGCCGATTGCATTGCTGCTTGTGCCCGTTCCTTTTTTCCACCTTTTGATATTACACTCCAGGACTGGCTGATGGAATCTATCTTGCATTCATCGTTTTCCTTTGAACCAAGCTTTGAACCGTCATCATAAAAGGCACGAAGATACCACTCCCCATCCCAGGCATTTTCTTCAATGTTTTGGAGAAGTATTTTCCTTTTCTCCTCCAGTTCCTGAGCATAAGCTGTATCACCCTCCTGATGGCATAAAGGAATAAAGTCACCCAAGACGGTATAGAAAAACCATGCCAGCCAGACACTCTCTCCTTTTCCCAGTATTCCAACCTCATTCATACCGTCATTCCAGTCACCTCCCCCCATGAGAGGAAGTCCGTGTTCTCCAAAGCTAGTCCGGTCGATGGTTTTTTTGCAATGCTCATAAACACTTTCGGAACGTTCAGATACTTCCGGGGTAAACATGACATCATGCTGATCCTCCGTAAGCACCGGACCTTTGATATACTGTACTGACTCTTTTAAAACTCCGGCATCTCCGGTACTTCTGATATAAGCGGCGGTACAATAGGGAAGCCACAATAAATCGTCAGTAATTCTCGTTCTTACCCCCACACCCATGGGAGGATGCCACCAATGCTGAACATCTCCTTCCTCAAACTGCCTGCTGCAGGCAATTAAAATTTGATTACGCAGTATAGCCGGATCTGCCAGAAGCAACGAAAGCGTATCCTGAAGCTGGTCCCGGTATCCATAAGCCCCTCCACACTGATAAAAACCAGCTCTTGCATTAATACGGCAGGATACCGTCTGATAGAGCAGCCAGCCGTTGACCAGAATATCGATTGCCCTGTCTTTCGTTTTAACTAAAACTGTCCCTAATAACCTGTCCCAATAAGCTTTCACCTTGTCAAATTCATTCCCGGCGGCGGTCACATCCCTGTACTTATTTCTGATTTTGTATATCTCGCTGAGACTGCTGCTCTGTCCGAGTCCGAATAACACCGTTTTACATTCCCGCGGTTGAATTGCTACGGATACCTGAATTGCTCCGCAGGAATCATAACACACTCCTGTATTGCAGGATAGCTTGACTTCCGCTCCCCGCGGTTCCAGAACACTGCCCTTACGCCCAAGAAACTCTTGTCGGTCACCGGTATAACCCACGATCATCTCACTGGAGAAGAGATAGGAATAAGTGTTCCTAAAATTCAGGGTATAGATGTTTTTTGCATATAAATACTCATGTTCATTATCATAGGAAGTCAGGATATAGGGATTTGTTTGCTCCCTCTGGGTACCCAGAACCCATTCCACGTAATAGGTCAGGCTCAAATATTTTACTTTATCCGAATTGTTTGTCAGTTTAAGACTCCATAGCTTTAAGGACTCATCCAGAGGCGTAAATACTGTCAGTTCCTGATCCAGAAGTCCTTCCTCATGCAGGAATCTGCTATATCCGAACCCGTGTCTTACCCTGTAAATACCTCTGTCCGATCTGCCAAGAGACATTGGAGTCATTACCTCACCGGTTATTTCATCCAGAATATAGATTGCTTCGGAGGCTCTGTCACTTACGGGATCATTGGACCAGGTCGTAAGCTTATTCTCCCTGCTGTTGATACTCCAGGTAAAACCCGCACCTGATTCCGATATTTGAAATCCAAAACTCTTATTCGATACAACATTAATCCAGGGTGCCGGAGGTCTGTTATTACCCTCCAGCAGAATCTCATATTCTCTGCCGTCACAGACAAATGCCCCGAAACCGTTAAAAAATTCATAATTCTCTGTTTCTTTCTCCTGTGTTGTTGGCGTATACACTGTGTCCAAAGCCTCTTCCTCCTTAAACCTAATAGCTCCTATTCATACTGATTTTCTTTTAAATCATTAAAATAAATACCTGTTTTCTCTGAAAAAACGACCCGCGCCACCGTATAAAGCAAATCAATTTCTGCCGGTATCATGTCATACGTATGCAATGTAAAAAAGCTTGGCTTCTCACTTCCGGAATCATAAATCCGAAGAGTACTTGTTATATCATTGATTAAATCATCAACCTCCTGCAGATAACCATGTTTGGAATCAATCAGAATAATCAAATCCGTCATAACGCGGTTGATTCTTAGATATTCATAAGCCTTTAATACATCTTTCACAATCCTCTCTTCTTCAATGGACCGAACCACTAAGAGCAGAATGGGATTATCGCCTGATACACCGAATTTCCACAAAAAGCTCTGATCCTTAAAGTTTCGCCTTATATTTTCATTCGGGCCACGGTATATACCCGAAACGTAAAAGATCGGACTGATCAGATCCTGAAAAGCGTTTAATTGAGGTTTCGTAATTTCCAGATATTTTAGCTCCAGATTTGTTTGAAGCCTGAATTTCTCCAGGACATCGTCAATCCGGTAACTAACATTCAATTCTCCTCCGATTTTTATTGCTTCTTCCTTACTGTCACACACTCCGGTAATGAAAGATATAGTTGCTGTCTCACCCGGCTCTAAGAAAAACTGCGCCCGTAAGCTCATAATCGGATCATTGCAAAAGCCCGAATTATTAAAAAAGGTTATACTGTTAACAACAGAATCCGGATTCTCCAGGGTATTGTTCCTTCCGATGAATCGTTTTCTGTCATTTTCGTATTCAATTTTTTTGCATAACTTTATTCCTGTTCTTATCATATGCATAAGATAAGGATTATCCGACTCTTTCTTCCGGCGTCTTTTAGTAAGGAATATTTCCTGTTCTTTCAGATATTCACTTTCAAGAAAGAGTTTATTGAATGCGGGATGGCTTAACTCCGCCTGATAACTGTCGTCCACCACCTCCAGATAACTGGTTATTTCCAGCTGTTTTTCCTCTTTCCCGTGATTCGTTAGTGAAACCTTTCGAATTTCAAAATTATGATCCGCATCCAGGCTGACGACCATGTGTGATGAGATATCCCCATCTCTGCGTTTGAATTCCGACTTATGGGGACAGAATACCACCTGGTAATCCTCCGGTTCTGTTTTCGTCGGCTGATAAGTGGTACTCCATACTTTACCCTGCTTCATATCCTTGATATAAATATAATTACCCGTATTCGCGTAAATATCCTGCCGAAAACGGTAAAGCATCCTGTCCTCATACTTACTGAAGCCGTCTCCATCGGAAGTTATCATAAGTGAATACTTACCGTTGGACAGGTAATTTACAACAGGCGGATTCAAACCCGGACTGCTCACATATCGATTACTGTAAATATCTTCCTTAAAAAGAGGTTTACCGATTTTTATTGTATAACCACGTTTAGCAATGGAAATCAAATGGGACTGACGTTTTTCTTCCAGCAAAACTTCTGTAGCCTTTATCATCATCTCCCTATGAAATCTCTCCCGAAGGATACCCTCATGCAGATAGTTATTAATTGCAGCCAGATTCATTCCCTGATGATGTGCCATATAGGATTTCACAATACAATAAGGTGTCAGATCCACTGAATTCGGTAAATTAAAATCAATCGATTCATAAAAACCATAATCACCGTAGGCTCCTAATTTCTTAAGCAGCTTTAAATTCGTTATACATTCCTCTTCCGCGATATCCAGTGCCAGTATGGTTGCGTAGGGAGCAACCACCAGAGAATTCTTGCGGACCGGCTGAAGTCTTATCTTTGGTACACCAAAAGCTTTATATTGATAATTTGAGTTTAAGTCAAAACGATAATACTGAGATTCAGATATACCCCAAGGTATCTCCGCTTCCTTTGCGTACTTCATATGCTGGAGTACCGCTGCCCTGGAGGTCAAAGCGAAAACAGAACCCTCATATTCTTTGAATACCAGATTAGGCATCAGGAATTCAAACATTGTACCGCTCCAGGAAACAAAACACGGAATGCCGCCTACAATAGTCAGCGGTCTTCCTAACTTATACCAGTGCTTTAGCGGTACTTCTCCCATGGCTATTGCAAGCAGGCTTGTAAGTGCCGATTCAGACGCCATCAGGTCATAACACCCATCATCCAGCATATGGGAGGATACATGATATCCGATATGAAACAACATTCTTTTATCGTTAAATAAGAAACGAAAATCAACGTTTTCTAAAATACTGTCTATTTTATTACTGAGTGCCCGAATTCGATTAATCATGTTATTAGCATATTTATTATCCTCTGCTGCAATGCTGCTAAGCGTAGGATGAGAAGATAATTCCACTTCCTTAAGTTTTAAAGCTGAGATTTCATTTACAATACTGTCAATGTGGTTCATCAACTGTTTGGTATAGCGGTAATCTTTGGAGGGTTTTAGCTCCCTCTCGTTTAAATTTTCCCAGATTTCCGCTATATCTTCTATCACCTCACCTAGCTTATGATACTCTGCCCTAAGCACATTTCCCGAGGACGTACCTGTTCTTAATTCAATTTCCTTATTGCTGTTTATTAATGCAATACGAAGTTCAGACAGTAGATTCTCCGTATAAACCGGTTTGTCTATCTGCTCTAAAAGACCGTTTTTCAAGGCAACCAAATGTCCCAGGAAATTACCGCTGTCTACGGTTGATATATAAGCAGGATTAAGTACCTCCAGAGTTTTAATATGATACCAGTTATAGAGATGCCCTTTCCATTTCAGCATATTCTGAACCGTTACCATGAGGTTTTCTACGGATTCAACCGTAGTGCTCAGAGTTTCAAATCCAAAATCCCTGGCTGATAGAATTGCCAGAAACTGGAGTCCGATATTGGTTGGCGATGTTTTATCACTGATTTTTGGAGCTATCCCTATCTGGTAATTATCCGGGCAAAGCCAATTATTTTTCTTAGTTGAAAGCTCCTTAAAAAACTGCCAGGTTCTGCGGGCAGTATCTAAAAGCATCTCACTGTCTTGTACTTTATCTCTCAGATGAAGCTTCTTATCCGGCTGGCTGATCCGATATGCGATTTCAAAGGCTAAGCACCAGTCGGCAATTATGATTGCAGCGAAAATGATTCCAGCCGGTGTCAAACGTCCAGTCATTAAAACTATTGCAAGTGCTAAAGCAGGAAGCAGAGAGCTCCACATAGTTAAGAAATATCCTTTTCTTGAATTAATAATGGAGGCATCCACTGCTTCCGCTGTATTCCAACGAAGCAGATTTCTTTTGCTGATAAAGACCCGATACAGGGTTCTAACAATTGCATCCGATGCAACATAAGCACGGTAAGGAGTGATGGTAAACTCCAGGAATGCTCTATTAAGCATCGTACCAAGTTCTTCCAAAAAACCTTTATAAACGAGGGCAAGCTTCGGCCTTATGATCTTCTGGGTAATCACTGCAACCAACATAATAACCAGGGTAAATATATCATTAAAGAAAACGAAAGGTAACCAAAGGTAATATGCCTTTGGCATCCAGACCAGATTCAGCAAAACAAACAATGTCTTACTAAGAGGGACCAGGCTCCTTCTCAGATTGTCAAAAATCTTCCATTTTGATAAGGCCCCAAGTCTTTTACCGTCCAGAGTTTTCTTCATAAACAACCAGGGCAGAAGCTGCCAGTCTCCGCGCAGCCATCGATGTTCTCTTTTGGTAAAAGATAAAACGCTGTTAGGAAAATTATCCATAATCTTAGCTGTACTGGAAAAGGCCGTACGTGCATAACAGCTCTCAAAAAGGTCATGACTGAGAATCCGGTTTTCCGGTACCTTATTATGAAGTACTTTATGAAAAGCTTTAATATCATAGATGCCCTTCCCTGTATAGATAGCTTCTCCAAAAATATCCTGGTAGATATCGGATATCACGGTTCCATAGTGGGCAAGGCCCGATTCTCCTCCGAAGATTTTAGTAAACCTGCTGCCATTCTTATCTACGATATGATTTCTGACCGCAGGCTGAATGATAACATAACCTTCCGTCACTTTCCTGCCTGAGAGATCCAGGATTGGCTTATTTAGAGGATGGTCAATCAGTCCAACCAGTTTCGCGGCATTGTCACGGATCAGATTTGTATCCGCATCAAGTGTAATTACATATCGAAAGGTGGTAAGAAGCTCTTTGCTGCTATAAATGGAAGAAAAGGTGGTATTCTCCTTTTCTACCCCATTTAACAGGTTGTTAAATTCTTCTAATTTTCCTCTTTTACGCTCCCACCCCATATAACAGTTCTCAGCCTTATTCCATTTACGGCAGCGGAAGAACAGAGCGAAGCGCTGATGTTCCGACGGATAGAGTTCATTCAATTCTTTCATACGTGCAGCAAGGGCACTCTCTATCTCCTTATCTTTCGGGAGAAATTGTTCTGCAGAATCCTCAAAATCAACCAGCAAAGCAAAGTAAAGGTTTGGCTGCCGATTTGCAAGATAATGCTTTTGAAGACGGTCCATATACTCCAGTCCCTGTTTTTTCGAGGAGACAATAACCGGCATGACCACAAAGGTTCTGGCTTCTTTTGGTATCTCTTTCAGATAATTCAGGGAGGGAATCTTCTTAACCATAATTCTTCTGGTAAATATAAAATTTGTAATCTCGATGGAAATGCCAAGTGACAACGGCATGACCACCAGAAGGGTAATGAAATGACGGCTGGTACCATACAAACCTCCCAAGGTTTTGAATCCATAGAGCAGGCAGGCATTTAGTCCCAATAGTATAAGGAACATAAAAAGGAAATAGAGAAATCCTTTTACATTTTTCTTTTTCTTAATATTTTCAGGAATCGGTTTTCCTAACACTTTTGCTTTCAGAATCGGATAACCCTTACCCAAAAGATAGGCTCCTACATGATGAGAACAGTGAAGATCCTCTCTGCCCTTAAGTGCCAGTTCCAGGCAATCTTTTGCTATCTTTTCTTCCTTCAGTTTATAGCGGAGAGATAATTTAACGATAATCCCCCTGTACATTCCTCTGGCTTCCAAATCCATCTTTGAATAAACTCCATCCGGATCCTGTGATAATATCTTCTCCAGGCAGGAATATTTCTCAAAGAATTTTTCTTCATCCACTTCATTGATATCCCTCAGACTTACAATTAAAGTCCGGATATTTGTCTCAAGAAAGGATTCAATCTTTCCTTCCTCAAGGAATATACCAGTGGCTTTCACCTGTCTTTCCTGAGAAGTAAAATGATATTCCAGGTATTTTTGAATGGAAGTCTCATCAAAAGACATATTTTTCAACAGGTATATTACATGGGCATGGAAAGAATAGTTCAGCCTATGGTTCTCTTCGATCTCACAAAGAAGCTCCGATATATCGGTCGTATCCTGTTTATCATTAAATTTTTCCCTCAAAAACTTTTCTGCCTTGGACTTCACATCAATCATATGAAGTATTTCATCGGCAATTACAATGATCTCTTCAAGCAGGCAAAAACCCAGCATTTCCGGCAAAACCCAGATCTCCTTGTCCGTAAGAGGTATCTTCTGCTGATAAGCCGTTAACATGACAGAAATATTTTCTTCACTTAAATGTCCGCCCGAAAGTGCCACCATCTTCTTGGCCACAACATAAATTCGCGGAAAGTTACGGTATTCCTTACCGGTCAGAATCGGTAATACAGCATAACTCGTTCCCGAGGTACGATCTTTTTTTATTTCCCGGTACATCATCTGGAAATTGTCAAAAAGCCAGCGTGCTGCCGGAATCAGAGAAATAATATCAGTAGATAAGGCAGAGATGCTGTCTCTGATTTTATTAAGTTTTTTGTAGGCTGCCTGATTATAATCATTAAGAACAAAGCTGTATCCAACCAATCTGACCTGACTATGACTTTCTGCCAAATCAAGCATCTGCTTCTCCCATTCGTCCGGTCCCGGTTTCTCTCCATCCCCCGGTGAACAGACCTGAAAATGTACTTTCTTTCCCAAATGGTTAAACCGATAATACAACATTAATAGAACAAAACAGATTAATGCAATCAGTATCAATAAAATAACCAGCAAAAACGGTGAATTTATATAAAAATTAATTCCTTCCAAAAAGCTCAGCAATTGAAGCTCCTCCTTATTTAAGAAATTCTTCAGACACGATGGCATCTTATCAAAGATAGTTTGTCTGTTTTTCAAAAAAAAATAGCACAATATTATGATATTGTGCCATTTTTTTGTCTTTTTATTAATTTTTTATGTTTGGTTACTGTATGCAGTTTAGGTTATTCCATTACTTACTCGGAACCAATTCGTATACAAACTTTGAAAACCTAAGGATTGATATAGCAGATATGCCGGGTCATTCCCATCCACCACTTGTAAATAAGCTTTCTTCGCCCCTTTCTTGATTCCTTCCTTTAAGATACAGGTGCACAGGGAACGTGCCAATCCCTTTTTTCGGTAATCTTCCCTTACATTAATAGCATACACACCAATATAATCCCGGTCAAGAATACCAAGACCTGTCCCAATAATATGACCCTGTCTTTGGATTGAGACACAAATAGTATCCTTAGCTATAGCATTATACATGGTAGGCACAATTGTCTTGTGTATAGGATTTGTTGTTCCGTTTAAAACAAGCAGGCTGTCAATCCATTCTTTCTGTATAAACTGACTGATGCTAACTGAATCCGTTGAAACATCCAAAACAGCGTTCTCTAAATTAAGTGTCATAACACATGTGGTATGCTGTATTTCATAATTACGGTTTTCCAGTACATAATCGAAATCCTTTGATACAAGAGGACTTATTTTAAATATGGTCGGAGTACCCCAACGCCGATATACTTCCTCACAATGCGGTATCTTTTCACGCCATGTGAGGGAGGAGCTGCCAAATTGCTCAACACTGTTAGTTCTATGAGTATAAAAATGAGAAAAGCGAAGAATCCATCCATCATATAATTCCATTTGATGAGATGGCCAGGCATTAAGTGATAAATCTTCAATTATTTTAATATCATTCATGGTTATTTTATTCAAAATACTCTATTGTATTCTTGATAGGTATTGAGAAACCTTTCATCTTATTTTATATGCCGCAGACTTAAGCAGGTACATCCATTTGATCAACTTCTCAAAACTTTCTCTAAAGGCTTACCTTTTGCCAATTCGTCCACCAGTTTATCAAGCCATCTAATCTTCTGCATTAGTGGATCTTTTATTTCCTCTACGCGATGACCGCAAATCACACCTGAAATTTTGGCAGCGTTCGGGTTTATCTTGGGAGCTTCGGCAAAAAAAGTTTCATAATCGTTATTCTTCACAATTTGCTCCTGCAAACCTGATTCATTATACCCCGTCAGCCAGCAAATCACATCATCAACCTCGGATCTGGTGCGCCCTTTGCGTTCTGCCTTTTGAACAAGCAGTGGGTATACTCTCGAAAATTCCATCTTATATACACGATCGTTTGTCATAAATTTTTCTTTCCTTTCATCTGAATTAATAGTAATGTAGAACGGCCTGTCCTTTTCCTGGCTTGGCTTTGCAGCATCGAATTCACACTCCATATATAGAAATATCTACGTACCCGTCCTCGGATACTTCCACTCCTTCCGCTATAAGAAGTTCTCTTTGAATAGCCGCATATCTAGTATCCGTGATTGATATTTTACCTTTGGAGTTAATTATCCGGTGCCATGGGAGATTGTACTTCAAAGACATCGAATGAAGTATCCTGACTACCTGCCTCGCACCTCTATTATTTCCTGCAAACCTTGCAACTTGTCCGTAGCTCATAACTTTCCCATAAGGTATTCTCTTTATGATTACAAGTACTTCCTCCGTAAACTGTGTCATATCAAACGAATCTCCTTATCAACCTTTAAATTTATCTTTCGGAATCAAACTTAAAACGGCCAGTGATTCGTCTCTCGGACGTATCCGCTGTTTTTATTTCGTTTACAACTGGTTGAATAATATAATTATATCATATTTTTTACATGAAAAGAATACCCTCAGATTCCAAGTAAAATTAACGCGTTCGTGATAAAAGCAGCTGCTTTTGCTGGATAATATCGGTCGATATGAACTGAAAAATGCATTGCCGACATAGGTCCTTTTCTGCAAAAGCAGCTATTAGTCCTGGCCGAATACCTGCAGCTTGTCCGGCGGATGATTGAAAAAGTCACTGACTACTAATTAACTATTTTGGTTTCAGTCGGATGTTGACTTTTTACTATGAATACATTTCTTATATTGATCTCTAAGTTTGTATCCGATTTTTCTTTCGACCATAGATATTTGAATATCTTTTTGCGCATCCTTTAATGAATTTAAAGCATGAGTAAGGTAATCTGATTCAAGAGAAAACATTTCTTGAGCTTTCGTATCAAGTTCTTTACATTCGGTAGAATTTTTATCACAAGTATTACCGCATTCGCTTTTATCAAGCATTTTATAGGCGTTATTTTCAGTTTCTTCACCTTGGCCACCCAGTTCAAAAGCTCTTTCAAGGCTTTCTGTAGCAATGTAAATTGCTTCAACAACTTTCGTATCAATAATTGCATCACTTTTTTTATAAAGTTCTTCGGCTTCATATATTAAACTGTGGAATTTTTTCAATATTTTGCTGCAATTACAATACGCAGAAACATATTTATCTTTATTTTTTTTCATTTTAAATTTGCTCATAAACGCTACCTCCATAATTACATTAATTCACTATTATTTTACAATTTCCCTATATATTATGTATAAAGTGGCAAATTGTTACATTGTCTGCAGCCTTTAAAGTGTGGAACAAACTAAAGAATGCCAAAACAGCGACTTCTACCAGTGTTAATAACACCAATTTGTGAACAGTAAGTGTTTTTTTATTTCTCCTGATAAAAAATAAAGATAAGCCCAATACCCAGTAGGAAAACAGAAAAAATAATTATATAAGAAAAATCAGAAAAAATAACTATTTGACATAAGTCCGAAATCGTACTATACTGTGTTTGTACGATTTCGGACTTAGTGAAAGGAGGACACTATTATGCAAGAATATTTCAACAGCAGTATGAAGAGATTCAACTATTTGATAAGTGAGCTTGACAATACTTATCATGAGCTTTCCCAAAAACTAGGGTTATCAGACAGTGCCATGATGATTCTATATACGATTTGCAACTTTGGAGAAAGCTGTTTACTTAGCGATATATTAAAACTGTCAGGAGCAAGCAAGCAAACTATCAGCTCAGCTCTTCGTAAATTGGAAGCTGACGGTATTGTTTATTTAGAATCATTTAGCGGCAAAAAGAAAATGGTTTTCCTTACAGAAAAAGGTAAATTAATTACTAAAAAAACTGTTTCTCGACTGATAACATTTGAAAACGAAGCTCTCAGTACATTTTCAGAGCAGGAACAAGAATTATACTTTGTTTTAACTGAGCGGTTTTTATCAGTACTCAAGAAAAAAGCAGCGACTTTATAAAGGAATATTAATATGAAAATTCAATTATCAGATCATTTCACTTATAAAAAATTAATAAGATTTACGATTCCATCTATTGCCATGATGGTGTTTACATCGATCTATGGTGTAGTAGATGGTTTCTTCGTTTCTAACTTTGTTGGTAAAATACCCTTCGCTGCAGTTAACTTTATCATGCCTTTTAATATGATTCTCAGCGCAATTGGCTTTATGTTCGGCACAGGAGGCAGTGCACTGGTTGCCAAAACAATGGGTGAGGGCCATTTAGGAAAGGCCAACCGCCAGTTCTCGCTATTAGTCTACGTTTCAATTATTTCTGGTATTTTTCTAACAATAATCAGTATAATTTTTATACCACAGATTGCCTCCCTCTTAGGAGCAAAAGGTGAGATGTTAAACAACTGTGTACAATACAGCCGTATCGTTTTGTTTGGTATGACAGGATTTATTTTACAAATGGTTTTTTCAAGCTTCTTTGTTACGGCCGAAAAACCACAGCTTGGATTATTTGTTACGGTTGCTTCAGGTGTTGCTAATATACTTTTGGATGCAATTTTAGTCGGCTTGCTTAAACAGGGACTTATGGGAGCTGCAGTCGCCACGGCAATCAGCCAGCTTATAGGTGGCGGCGCAGCTCTTGCATATTTTCTTTCACCTAACAGCAGTCTTCTTCGTTTAACGAAAACGAACTATGATGGGAAAGCGATCCTAAGGGCATGCGCTAACGGTTCTTCCGAATTAATGAGTAATATTTCCATGTCTGTCGTAGGTATGTTATACAATATCCAGCTTATAAAGTATGCCGGTGCGGACGGTGTAGCAGCCTATGGTGTGTTAATGTATGTTAATCTCATTTTCCTCGCAGTATTTATAGGTTACTCCATTGGTACAGCTCCAATCATCAGCTATCATTTTGGTGCAGCTAATCATGCCGAATTAAAAAATGTAATGAAAAAAAGTATAGTAATTATAAGTATTTTCTCAATAGGAATGTTTGTATCTGCAGAGTTATCAGCAAGGTCCTTATCTGCCATTTTTGTTGGTTATGATGAAGATTTGCTTTCCATTACGCTGCGGGGATTTTTCATCTACTCTTTTTCCTTCCTGTTTGCAGGGGCTGCAATCTTTGGTTCATCCTTTTTTACCGCGCTAAATAACGCTCTAATTTCCGCCACTATTTCGTTTTTACGAACCCTTGTATTTGAGATCATGGCAGTTCTTTTACTTCCATTATTATTTGGGATTGACGGTATCTGGTACTCCATCATTTTTGCAGAAGTCATGGCTTTTACTGTGGCCATATTATTTCTTATTGGACAGAGAAAACGATATCAATATTAAACAAGAAGAATTGGCTTACCAATTCTTCTTCATGAATAAGGATGGCAGCGTAGCTTTTAAGACTTCACTGCCATCCTTATACTATTGATACACTTTTTCTTTGATCATGTAATATGCCTCCAGCAAATCATCCACGATATAGTCTGCTGAAATACCAGATAAGGGTCCCATCAATGCAGTTTTTACTGTGTTGATATTCTTAGTATCATAGGGTATTCTTTCAGTCTTTACCAGCAGAATTTATCTGTAGTTTCTTAAAGTTTCCTCTATTTCTTTTCCAGTTCGTAGTAATAATATTTTTTCCACTAAATTCTCACAATCCGCTTTTGAAAGCCCTTGGATCTTCTCTCTTGTGGGAAGTATAGAAACCGGCGACATACTAAGTTCATCCAATCCCAAACCTACCCAGAATGGGATCAGTGCCTTATCCGCAGCAGCTTCGCCGCAGATTCCAGCCCATATTCCGTTTTCATGAGCACTATCTACGATTTTTTGAACCAAACGGAGTACCGCTGGATCATACTGTGAATATAAATGGGCAACCTTCCCGTTCATACGGTCAACCGCCATGGTATACTGGATGAGGTCATTGGTTCCAATACTAAAGAAATCAACTTCTTTTGCAAATACATCTGCCATCAGAGCTGCTGCAGGTGTTTCCATCATCATTCCAACCGGTACCTTTTCATTAAAGTCAATTTTTATTCTTCTTAATTCTCTTTTTACTTCTTCTAATATCTTTTTTGCCTTTAGAAGTTCCTCCATGGATACGATCATAGGAAACATAATATGGATATTTCCAAATACGCTTGCACGAAGCAGGGCCCTTAACTGAACTTTCCAGAATGGTATCCGGTCCAGACAGAGGCGGATAGCCCGGTAACCCAAAAACGGATTTTCTTCCTTTGGTATCTTAAGATAATCAACTTCCTTATCTCCGCCGATATCCAAGGTCCTGATAACCACCGGTTCACCCTGCATTTTTTCCGCAACTTCTTTATATGCAGCAAACTGCTCCTCCTCTGTCGGAGAATCCTTCCTGTTCATGTATAGGAATTCTGTTCGAAACAGGCCGATACTATGTCCGTCCTGCTGCAGTACTTTATCCGCATCCTTCGGGGCACCGATATTTCCTGCCAGTAAAATCTCATAGCCATCCTTAGTAATGGACTTTGTACCTCTTAACTTTTCCAGTTGAAGATTCTTTTGGTGAAAAGCTTCTTGTTTCCTGCGGTAATCCTTAAGGATTCCCTCCGTTACTTCCAGCTCTATCTTCCCTTCTTCCCCATCGAAAGCCAGCATCTGACCGTTTTTTACTAAAATAGTAATCTTAGGACAGATACAGAAAGGGATGCCAAGCATCCTGGCTATAATGGCTGCATGGGAAGTCGGACCGCCAGTTTCATTAATGATTCCTAAAACAAGCTCGGGTTTCATCTGCGCCGTATCGGAGGGTGCGAGATCATCCGATATAATAATTACCGGTTCCGTAAGCTTAAGAGATTCCTCATTGTCATTTCCTTTCAGTATCCGTATTACCCTGCCGCTGATATCTTTGATATCCATTGCCCTTTCCCGCATGTATTCATCGTCCATGGATTCAAAAATTCCAACAAAATTATCCCTTACCGTTTTAACTGCCCATTCCGAAGTACAGCCCGACTCCTCCAGGATATTTTCTACGCCATTAATAAATTCCGTATCATTTAGCATTTCTATATGGGCTAAAAATATGGAAGCTTCCTGTTCACCCTTTGAACGAAGCATTTCCTGATAAATTTCTTCCACTTGTTTTACTGCCAGATTTCTGGAATCCTGGAATCTTTTCTTTTCATCTTTTTTGTTTTCCGCCATTGTAAAGGATATTTCCTCCAAAGCTGTCTTTTTTAAATATACTTTACCGATTGCTATCCCAGGTGAAATGGGTGCTCCCTTTATGGTATTCATACCTTATCTCCTATTCCCCGCAACCACTCTTTACAAACTCTTCAATTGCTTTGATTGCTTCTTTTTCGTCTTTTCCGTTTGCTTCAAAGGTCAGTTCATCCCCCTTTACAGCTCCTAAGGCCATTACGGATAAAATGCTTTTAGGCTGGTGTTTTTTGGTGGCATCCCCATTTTTATAAAATTCAATATCACATTCAAATCCTTTTACAAGCTTGGTCAGCTGGCTTGCCGGCCTGGCATGCAATCCTACCGGGTTTGTTACGGTTACTGTTACTTTTTGCATAGTATTCTCTCCTTTTTTCATTTGATAGAAATATCAATTAATTTTCAATTTACTATTGATATTTATAAGCTGGACTTTTCCTGTTTGTACCAGCAATTAATGTAAAAAACTATTAAGTTCTTGTAAAAAAAGTATAATTAGAAATAAAGCTCCTGTAAAGAAAAAGAAAATGAGTTATGTCCGGTTCACATATGACATAACTCATTTAATATTAGTTTCCAGTGCTTTGCTTTGAATTAAATTATCTAAAATTGCATTCATTTCAATGATTATTTCTTCTCTTCCAGATTGTTTTAATGTCATAGAAAAATCACTGCTGATAATTTTTCTGGTTATTTCATTTATTAATTCGAGTACACTGTTATCAGTATCTGCTGGTATTGACAAAACAATGAACGTATCTGCTTTTTGGACATTCCCGCTTTTATCCGTACTTTCAATAGATCCTTTAAGCCGCAGGACAGTCATACCAGGTTCCCTTACCGACTTTGACCGGAGGTGATATAGAACCATTCTCTTCCGGCTTAGAATCGCAGTACCTTTCTGTTCCTTATTTCGCATATCCGTTTCTATCTGAAGCCTGTCTTCGGCTCCTTTTGACAGGGACCGACTGATGAAATGATTTAAGACTTCATCATTATTTGCGGAAACCTGTTCAATAAACAGAAAATTATCTATAAACTGCAAAACATAACTGCTATATCGTTTTAACTTATCTAACTTTTCTTTAAACTGGGCTGTTCTTAACCTGCCGTAATTTACATTTACCGGCAAAAAGTTATCCAATACATCCCGTATATGCCTCTTATCCGCTTCATTTAATATAGGATTTACCAGTATGAACGGAAGTTTTGAAACCTGCAGTTCTACTGTGGTAATAATGAAATCGATATGTTTTTGTGTTAACTGGGCAATATCCATATCCATAACGGAAATAATCGAAGAGATCCGGATACTAGGAAATACCCGTTCAATTTCTGATACCAGCAACTGAGCTGCACCAATGTCATTTGTACTTACAACTACCGCACGGTATAGCTGAAGAGTTTTACTTTTTTCTTCTTTCACTGCCGCTCCGATATGAGTGGCCAAATATGCGATTTCATCTTCTGGTACAATAATACTTTCTTTTTCTTCAATAAATGAAGCACATTTTTCGGCCGTCTGAAATAAATCGGGATACATGTCCTTAATATCCTCTAATAAGGGATTCATAATATCCAAGTGCATTTTTATTCGGTATATAGCCATCTTAAGATGCACTGCCAAGCCCTTCAGCAATTTTTCACTATCCTCAAGATAGATACCTGTTTCCCTTTCGGCAATATAAATAACTTCCTTTGTCAATTCCAAAGTCTTAAGGTCTTTTATATCTTGCTTATAATCACGCCCCTGCCTTTCCTGTATCTCGGCACCTCTGATATGAATTACAAGATATTTGATTTCTTCATCCGGGACCGTATAGGACAGAGGTTTTTCACGGGAAATAAACCACTCTTTTACCATGTTATATAGTTTATCCTTAGGTACATTCTTTTCCAAATCACCGATATCATTGATAAACATACTCATAAGACACCGGTGCAATGTCACACTAATTCTTATTACCAGTGCGATATAAGAGTTATCCGCAAACTGACAGCCCATCTGATTTTCCACATTCTTAAGTAGCTGTTTGGCCAGTACCAGATTATTAATATCCATTATATCAAGAATCCCCCGGTTTATTCTGGTTTTAATTAAATCCAGATTAAAGGTCTCTATTGTTTTATTAAATATGATATTGATTAATTCCGCTTCATGGACCTGTTCATAAATTAGGGTAATGATTGCGCTCCTGACAGATATTTCATTACCTTCCACGTATACCCCAAGCCCAGGTTTTTTATTAATCTTTAAACTAAATTTGTCCATCCAGGTACGAAGCTTGTCCAAATCCGTACTGATGGTACTTTCTGTAACTTCCAGTAACTTGGTTAAGGTATAAAGCTTGGTTATTCCGGAATTTTTTAAAAGCTCTGCTTTTAATAAAGTAAGCCTTTGCTCCGGCGAATAAACCAGATCCGCTTTCTCACTCTTTATCTCATTTTTCAAAACTTCTCTTTCTTTATCCCGTAAATTGATACGAATTCCGCTGCCTTTTTTCTTTTCCAGTACAATGCCCTTGTTGTTCAGCCAGTTCTCTATATGAATCAATTCCCGGAGGACCGTCCTCGAACTTACATTTACCATCTCAGCGATATAACGTACCGTTATATAATTATTCTCTTCTATAAGAAGTAATATCATCTTTTTATTCCTCGGTGTCAACTTCATAAACAGCCCTCCTCTCTTCTTTCAGCTTGATTATATGGGAATCCTTACTTCTTATTAGGTTTTTCCTATTTAAAAAAGTTTCAATTTTTTCACTTCTATTTTTCCGAATGATTTCTAATTAACCGTCCAACAGACAGTTAATGGCATATGCTACGCCATGTTGGTCACTATCCGCAGTGGCATATTATGCTACAGTTAAGTACTTATCTTAGCTCTTGTATATTTTTATAAATAACCCATTATAATAGGTAATTAAGGAAAGTATAAATAGAAATATTATTTATGTAAAGTGGAAGAAAATGAGTTGTGTCTGCTTCTTACATGACAAAACTCATTATATAATTAAATAAGCTGCCTTTTATTTTTCGGTTGATGTCATATAATTTCTGAAGCAGTTTGTCTATTTCTACCCGAATTACAATTCAACACTCCATATACTCTAAACTATCTCTCAAAGGAGCTTACAGTTTTCTTCCTATCTTCCTTTATTCTCTTGTCCAGCCTCCAAAACGCCATGCTAATTATAGCAATTACATTTATTAGTAATAATACAATAATAATTGTAATAACGATCTTTTTACCGAACTTTAATGAATTCATTGTTCTTTTCCTTTGTGCTTAATTAATCTCAATAAGCTAATATTACACTAGTTTACATAATCTTTCCATAAGTATTTTATTGTACCGGTATTAAGTAACTATGTGCCATCAATCCTGTCTCCTCAATTCTATGCAAAAATTCTAAACAACAAAAAGAGTTCCAGACATCGAAACGATTAGGTAAAACTGGTATGGTAGAAAGTGATGACAATGTGGCAGATTTTATTAGTTCTTTGAACATAAGCAAAGCCATCACTTTTGTGTAACGGCTTTGAAACCTTCATAAGAGAGTATTAAGTAGAGGAACCTTTAACAGCGCAACGCAAAACTGCATTAAATCTTTCGATATGCTCTCATTGCAAAAAACCAAGCTACCAGCATTATACCTACACACCAAGCGAGTGCTGTCCATATTTCATTTCCAACAGTCTTATTCATTAATAGGGCTCGTATGCTATCCACGATAGCGGTTTCAGGCTGATTTTCAGCAAAAGCTCGTACAGCTGCAGGCATGGTTTCCGTCGATAAAAAAGCTGAACTAATAAATGGCAGAAAAATCAGAGGGTAGGAAAATGCACTTGAACCTTCTACGGATTTGGCTTTCAAACCCGCAATGGCTGCAACCCACGTCAGAGCCAATGTGAAAAGTGCAAGAATTCCTATAACAGCAAGCCAGTTAAACATACCTGCCGATGAACGGAATCCCATGAAAAAAGCCACCAAGAAAATAACTGCCAATGACATTGCGTTAGAAACTAAAGATGTTAGAACATGTGCCCACAATGCCGAAGAAGCTGAAATAGGCATGGATTTGAAACGATCAAAAAATCCACTTTTAATATCCGTAAATAGACGAAGTGCAGTATAGGCAATGGCACTGGAGATAGAAATAAGCAGAATGCCGGGTAGTGAATAACTTACATATTCCGCTGTGCTCATGCCACCCCCCATTGCACCTCCAAAAACATATACCATAAGCAGCATAATAGCAATAGGCGTTATGCACACCGTAATAATGGTATCGATACTTCTAAAAATATGTTTCATTGAGCGTCCAAGCATAACATTTGTATCTCGTAAAAAAAGATTTTTTTTATTTCCCATTTTAATTTACCTCCTTATTACTAATAATTGAAAGAAATATTTCCTCTAATGTAGGTTGCTTTTCCACATATTCTACTTTTGCAGGAGGGATAAGTTTCTTTAATTCAGCAAGAGAGCCATCTGCAATAATTTTTCCTTCATGAAGAATGGCAATACTATCTGCCAACTGCTCTGCCTCTTCCAAGTATTGTGTTGTCAAAAAAATGGTTGTTCCGTTTTCTGAAAGCTGTTTAACCTCTTTCCAAACTTCAATTCTTGCTTCGGGATCGAGTCCTGTGGTTGGTTCATCGAGAAAAATAACCTTAGGGTTTCCTAGTAAACTCATGGAAATGTCCAAGCGTCGCCGCATACCTCCGGAATACGTTCCGACAGGACGGTCTGCTGCTTCTATCAGCCCAAAGCGTGTCAGTAAGTCGGTAGCGGTTTTTCGTGGATCTTTTATATGACGGAGCTTTCCAATTAGTATAAGGTTTTCACGGCCAGTAAGAATTTCGTCTACTGCGGCAAATTGTCCTGTAAGACTTATAACCGGTTTTACAAGTCGGGCTTGCCATTTAACGTCAAAACCACATATTTTCGCATTACCGCTGTCTTGCGAAAGCAATGTTGACAAGATTTTGATGGTTGTGGTTTTACCCGCACCATTGGAGCCTAAAAGAGCAAAGATCTTGCCAAACTCAACCGTAAAGTCCACCCCCTTTAAGACTTCAACTTTTCCAAAAGCCTTTTTTAATCCCTGTACTTCGATAATGATATTTTGCATTTTGAATGCCTCCTTTTGATGAATTAATATATAAAAAGCCGACAACCTATGCGAATATTCCTCATGGTTATCGGCTCTGCGTCTAAGCGTCCGGCTCTTTGATAACAGTTATGATATTATTTTTAACATTGACGACTATTTCTTTTTTGCACTTGGGACAAAAAAGGGGGAAGTTTTGCAGTGTGGTGTCCTCTCGCAGCATTGTACGGGTTTTATTTTTACAAAAAGGACATAGAAGCCATTGTCTGTTTTCATCCTGATCCATTTTTCACTCTCTTTCTTTTTTGTCTTTACCGGAGATCATACCTTTTTTAAATTCGTTTTTCATACCTAGATTGAGTTTATTTCGCTGACTGTCAATCCAAAGTTTGTTTCCACGTATTAATTCATCACAGAAACCTGCAACATCTTCGCCTGTTACATCAAGTACATGTCTATTCTCAGCAACGCTTTCTTCAAAAAGATCGATAAGTTCATACAGAGTTTTTAGCATATCCATACCCGAACCGCCTGCAAAGCTCCATATATAGTTTTGTATTTTCTCATAGACAAAACGGTAATCCTCAGGAAGAGCTGCCACCCGTGACATCTGCTCTTTGTATTCCCTTTTGTCGCCTATCATTTTATTGATGAAATCAAGCATTTATTTATCCTCCTTTTTAAAATATTCAGCTACCTCATGGTTTAGCTTGTCGCGCACTGTTTCGGTGCCGGTGCTGTATGCCGCTATTAACTCATCGGCAAAACGCCCAACATCACTTCCGGTAATATCAATCACATTTTTACCTTCTGCTGCACTTGCTTCAAATAACTCCAGTAAACCAATGAACACATTAAAGTTAACAAAAACAGCCGTATCTCCGTTTATTGCACCGATGTTATACATATATCTTTGTATTTTTTTGAAAGCAAAGCGATATTCCTGCGGAAGGGCATGCACTCGCTTCATCATCTGACTGTATTCCTTTTTCTCCTCTAAATCGCCAATGACTAATTTCATAAATCTATCAATCATGATTTGCACCGTCCTTTAATGAATTAATTTTTGATGCGACAAAATCCCATTTTAACCAAAAACTTTTAAGTTCCTCATACCCTGCATCACTCAACGTAAAAAACTTTCTCGGCGGTCCCTCTGTAGATTTTTGCTTTTCCACCGTTACTAGTGCATTTTTTTCAAGGCGCACAAGAATTGTATAAACCGTACCGTCTACCACATCGGTAAAGCCCATGGCATTGAGCTTGCGTGTAATTTCATAACCGTATGTCTGCTCACGGCTGATAATTTCAAGCACGCAACCCTCTAAAACACCTTTTAGCATCTCTGTTATATTTTCCAAATGCATTACCCTCCATTCACTACTGTGTGTGACTTGTATCCTGTATTGCTTATTACTACTATACTGTATCACATAGTAGTGGCATTGTCAAGAGACTTTATGAGAAATCGTCTGACTGCCAGACTCTAGCGCTGACGCGCTGTCACTTTAGTGACAACTTCCAATAGCGCGTCATGCGCATCCCGCCGGTCGGGCTTTTTATTTCATAGGGAAGTTCGGAGAACTTGTAGAGTAGGTCGGAGGTCGCAAGACCTCTTTCCCCTCATCAAACCGTACGTGAGGTTTTCCCTCATACGGCTTTCCGACATTCTTCTTTCTACAGCTTTATGTCATGCAGTCATTCTCTGCAAACCCTTATCCATTAATGTAAGGTTTATTTTACATAACCCTTTAAGACTTCTGCTTTTCTGATGTTTCTTGTTATACCATCTTGTAAATGTGCACAGAATGCACCAATCAATTGCTTTTAGCCACTTCCCATCATTTCTTGTCTTGTAATAATTCCTCCATCCAACGATTTTGGGGTTCATTACCTTAATCAATTCTTCCTCACTTCTGGGGAGCAGATTTCTCTGATTTATATTTTCTTTGATGGCTGTCTTCATTTTCTTCATGGCTTTCTTGCTTGGATACTGGTATGTTTCTCCGTAAGGCGTACCATTCTTCTTTACTTTTGTAAATCTTCTATGGTGTATACCCAGAAAATCAAAACCATCTTTTCCATCCCACATATCTACTATTTTTGTCTTAGTTGGATGTAGTGTTAAGTCCAGTTTTCCCATGATGTATTGCATCAAATTTAACGCATGGTTGGCACTTCTCTTATTTTTACAGATGATTACACTATCATCGGCGTAACGTACTAACTTGCCATGGGTAAGTCCATACTTTTCCCACAGTCGGTCAAACGTATTTAAATAAATATTTGCTAATAGTGGCGAAATGACTGAACCCTGACTTGTGCCAAGTTCGCTGATTTCTATTATGTTCCCATACAGAACTCCCGCTTTCAGCCACTGCCTTATTAGTTTTAATATCCGTCTGTCTGCTATTCTTTGTTCCACCAGTTTCATCAGTTTGTCTTGATTTACTTTGTCAAAGAACTTCTCGATATCGGCATCTACAACATAATACCCTTTGTTGTTACACGCCTTTCTGACTACCTCAAGCGCCTGCTTTGCACTTCGTTTCGGTCTGAATCCGTAGGAACAGTTCTTAAAGTCCGCTTCGAATACGGGCTCTATTGCTATTTTTGTTGCCATCTGTACGATTCTATCCTTGACTGTTGGAATACCGAGTGGTCTCTTGCTTCCATCGGGTTTAGGAATCATGACCCGTTTCACCGGCTTCGGACTATAATTGCCAAGCATTAGTTCCTCCTGGATTTCCTCCAGATAGTTCTTCATGCCATAGTTTTCTATTTCCGCTATGCTGATTCCATCAATTACACTTGAACCTTGGTTTGCTTTCACTCTTTTCCACGCTTCCAATAATACATCTTCCCGATATACCTTGTCATAAAGTGCATGGAATCTTCTTGTACTACACTTCTTGGCTGTTAAATATAGTTTGTTTTGAAGTTGTCGAACTTTTTCTTTGGAGTTGTTAGTCTTCATGACATTCTCTCACTCTTACCCTCTCTGCAAACTTGAATGAAGTAGGGTTCCTTTCCTAAGTAATGTTTTGTTCCATTACCATCATCGGTACTATTAACCCCTCCGAACTCCCTCCCACCAAGAATACGATTTCGCTCGTGCTTATACGTTTCTTCTTTACCTTTCGGTGGCAGGTAGGGTCTCTCCAGTTCCGAACCCCACCTTTCCTACATACCGTTTCCCATATACCGGAGGTTCGTCAATGGTGCTTTCCAGTTTCTTCCCATCTTCCATGGTCTTCGCCCAATAGGACGGGGCTCGACTTCCTCATCTCTTTTCTTTTCAGAAAAGTTTATCTTACGATACGGCAGAATTCACTTTATGTTACGGTCTGCATGATTGCTCGCACTTCTTCCCGAAGTTACTTTACCCATCCGCTTAGCACCCTACATTACTGCAACGCACCGGATTTGGCTACACGGCTCACTGGCGATTACCGTGACCGGACTTACACCGGCTGGTGTGGTCCAGCTTCGCTAGACATACTCCTATGAAATAAAAAAAAATTGCAGACAGATTCGTCTGCAATTTAGTTAATATTAAAATCTTTAACCACTATGTTTCGTTAATGAGTGTATTCAACACTTCCTGCACCTTAGGAGAGGCTTTTATTGTTCCTCGTACTTTAACACTTTCTATAGTTTCTTTCGCTAAATCAGGTGTAATATCTTCAGAAAATGTCAGTATGCCAGTCATTTTGATGTTTGCCTTTTTGTTGGATGCCTTTAATTCTTCTAAATCCCTACGTGTAATAGTAACAATACCAAGAGTAGCAGAACTTGGTTTACCGATAATATTCTCGTTAAACTCTGCTAAAAGATCATCCAGTCCAATGTCATTTCTTTTCATTGCAATAATCCTCCTAATAAATATTTTTTATACATATTGTATGTATGTATTAAGTTAAAAGAATTCCTTTATTGTATTTCTCTGCTGCTTGTCTCATTTTTTGATTTCAACAACGATACCTTGGTCATTTATTACAACATGAGAAGTTAGGGTTTTATCAAGAACCGGCAACCCTAAAAAGTCAATTATGTCCTTTGCCATATTAAATCTTTGCCACGCTTCTTCTTCGTTTGCCTGTGGGTATATTGTTGGCATCATCCATACATTACAAATCAACAAAAATAATTCGGCTGTTAGTTTCGGATACTTTGCTTTGATTGAGCCGTCGTTTATACCCTCTTCAATAAGTTCAGCATATTTTGATGCTAAAAAGGTTCGCTGTTTTTCCATATATATCTTAAAAGCTGTCGGACTGCTTTCAATCAATGGGAGTATTTGAAGATGAAGTACGGTATATTCTTCGCTCTCGTTTAATATTTGCAAGGTTAGTTTTATTTTTTCTAAACCATTTATGTCGTCGCGGGCTCCGATTTTTGCAAATGGTTCTATATCATTAAATAATTTATCAATCAACGCAAAAAAAACTTCTTCCTTTGTTTTGAAATGGTGATAAAAGGCTCCTCGTGTCAGGCCGCCCATTTCATCGACTATATCAAGAATTGTTGTTTGCTCATAGCCATTTTTAATAAACAGTTTTAATGCAGCGTCAAGTATTATCTGCTCTGTTTCTTCGGGATATTTGTTTCGTGGCATTAATGTACCTCTTTTCATACACTGTGTATGTTTAAAGTATAGCAATAGTAAGATGCTTTGTCAACAAATAGATTCCCAACTACCCTTTCTATAAAATTAACCGAAAAAAAGGCTTAAAATTTAAATATTTAAGCCTTTTCTTGTTTGCAATCACCTCAACATTATGAATTCGCTTTTTTAAATAACTTCCAAAACCTTCTTGGAATAAGCAAATCTAACTCATGAAAAACCTTGATACCATTCAGACCGGAAATGCCGGTTAAATTATTATCTTTATATCCTATAACTGCTCCAGCATCTGTGCCGGATTTTCCGCTGCTTTCACTTTACCAAAGACTTTCACAATCATCCCATCTTCATCAATTAAATATGTGGTTCGAACCACACCCATGCTAACCTTGCCGTAATTCTTTTTTTCCTGCCATACATCATATGCCTGAATGCAAGTAAGTTCTGTAGAGTGTTTCTCATTGATGGCCAAGACTTTTTAACAACTATACTTTAATTATATCTTAAATTTCTCAATTAATCCTCTTAATTCCTCTGCTATTGCAGCTAAACTCTCTCCCGATTTTGCAATATTATCAATCGTGGCGGCCTGTTCTTCCATTGCGGCAGAGGCTTCCTGCGTTCCTGCAGCATTCTCCTCAGAAATCGCAGCTAAATTCTGAGTCAATTCTATGACTTTGCTTTTATTGCTTGCCATAAGGTCTGAAGAATGATTAAGTTTATATATTTTGTTTTTTATAATGTCTATTGCCTCAGCAATACCCTCAAACTTTTCTTCTGTGGTTCCAACACTCAACGATTGCTCAGCTACTATCTGCTTTGATTTTTGTATCAAATCAACGGCATTTTGGGACTTCTCTTTTAATTCATTTATTAAAGTTTTTATTTCTTTTGAAAACCTATTCGATTCGTCTGCTAACTTTCGTATTTCTTCCGCAACTACTGCAAAACCTTTTCCGACATCACCGGCTCTTGCGGCTTCGATAGCAGCATTTAAAGATAAAAGATTTGTCTGATCTGCTATATTCTGAATCATAGAACTTGCATTATCAATTTTTTCTGCACTCTCATTGTTACTAATAATGATCCCATAGACATTATTTGATAAATTATTATTCTTCGTTGTCTTATCTATTAACTCTTTAATAATTGTAAAACCTTCTTCTTTCTGCTTTTCAATCTGAACCGCAGAAGTATTCAATTCTTTTAGATACTGAGAATCCTTTTCCAATAATTTACCCATTTCTCCTATATAATCAGCTGATATTTCAGTATCTTTTGCATGCTCCCCAGCCCCCTTTGCAATTTCCTCAATTGTTGTAGCTATTTCTTCTGAAGCAGTAGCTGCTTGTAACGAAGTCGCAGTTAATTCTTCAGCTGAAGCAGCTACCTGCTCTGCGGCTTCTGATGTGGTGAATATAAAGTCAGCCACATTATCCCTCATAATCTTTAAAGCTCTCACCATATTTCCAATTTCATCTTTTCCACTCATAAATTTTTCCACTTTAGATTTACTATCAGTAGAAAAATTCAAATCTGCATAATCTTGAACTTTTTTAGTAACTGCTAGTATCGGTTTCGTTATATTTCCTGCAACATAGCTTAAAAGAAGAAAAGCTATTATTAATATGGTAACTGCAGAAACCGCAATAGTTTTTACTATTTTTCTGGCTCCCGACTCCAATTCCTCTTTTGCCATAAACGAAGCCAGAATCCAGTCAGTTCCGTTAACTTTATATGGATTCACTATATACTTAACCTTGTTAACAGTTACTGTAAAAGGGGTTAAATCTATCCCCCCAAGTCTATCTAATCCATCTATATTAACCTCTTCAACTTTTTTAAAATTATTATTCTCGCTATTACCATCTGCCATAATTAAACCATTACTATGTACAATCATTGCATATCCTGTCTCACCGGTTTTCATGCTTTTTAGCATATTACTGATTTCAGATTGCTGAACATCAATTCCAATTGCTCCTAAAACATTACCGTTCTTATCAGTAATCGTACGCGCATTGCTTGTAAGCAATTGTGATTTGTACTCATATGGTTCTGTTCTGATTATATCCCCATTCTTACTCATTGCATCATTATACCAAGGCCTTTTGGTCGGATCATATCCTGCCATTGTAGTTTCTTCCGGCCATTGTATGTATCCTCCATTTTTTGTTCCTAAATATACATAACTTGTACCTTGGTGACTAGCTGCATATTGCTCAAAAATCTTATAAATTTCCTTTTCTATCCCTTCATTGGCGGATGGATGCATTGGAGTATCTTTAGTAGTATCTTTATATGTAGTAATCTTATCATCAACGTTCATAATTATAGGGTTCGTTGCCAACATATCAATATTCTTATCTATTTGATCATAAAAAATATTAATAGCTTGTGATACACTCTTCATTTGTTCTGTAGAATTTTTATAATAATCCTCATAAGATTTTTTATTAATATTATAAATCACTATAGCAGTCAAAGAAATAATTGTTATTAATAATACAATCATTGTAGAAATAAGTATCTTTCCTTTTAATCCGTTAAATCCTATTCTCATAGCATCTATTCCTTTCTAGTGGTTTAATAATCTGGTAGCATTGTCTCCCCCTCTTCCATATGTTTATTATCTTATAAACCTACTAATCATTGTCTAATTATATATAATTCTACTCAGAGATATCCTATAATTACGTTTTTCATGTACACAACCGAAATAAACCAAATCAATTACGCTGGACTCATATTACACCCAAAAATTTCTATTGTTTATAACTGGATACCATTGTTTTTTTCTAAGCAACACCTCGTTTCACATAGTATTATTATTGATGTATATTATTATATCTTATATTTCTTTAATTTTCTACAATATTCTTCCATAGACAAAAGTAAGATTATGGATTAATTTCCAGAATATTTTAAAACGTAAACACCACCTGATTGGCATAAAAATCTGGGAGGTAAATGCACTATGTGGTCCTGTTTATCCCACCTGATTTTTTTTCCTAGATCTGAGAACAACTGGAAGGGGCCTTTTACGTAACAATTCTCGCCATTGGTCACTCCAAAACGTTTTAAGTTACGGAGAGTTTGCTCATATATCATATCTTTATGAAAAATGAGTGAGGCTGTAAAAAGCTCTATCTGTCACAACCTACTGTAAGTCAGATAATTTCAGATCTAGAAGAATATTTACTAAACCAGATTCTATATTTGTGGCAACCGGCTCCCCTGCAAGAAAGCTAACCATAGGTGGAGCAGATTCAGAAAAAGTTATAACCACAGTGGAAGCATTATTGGAGACAAAACCAATCAGTGATAAAGTGATGGTTATAGGCGGTGGACTTACTGGAGTTGAAATTGCATATATATGCAGGTAGAATCCCAAGTTGTGTATAACTTATCCGTGCAGTTAATTTTCTTTCGATAATCAGCCATAGAACTGTCCTCCATTTAAAAATAATAAAAATCGTGAAATGATGAACAAACGGTGGTGAGCGGCAGTTAAGATATCCATTTGTATTCAGTTGTGTCTCTTAATTGAAATTATTTGGTCGATATTTTTTGTATCTCACTCATTATTCAGTAATTTATGAAATGTGTCGAATACAAAAAGTCAGCAGACTGCCAAACGCTGTCTGCTGACTTTTTTATTTTATTTAACAGAGAAGCGTCGAATGCACTAAAAGCTCTGCCAATCATTCGCTTTCCGCTCGTAGCTTTAATAGTAAATTCTGTTTTGAACCGGCTTAATATTACTACTTAATTATTCAACGACTGGTACAAATAATCATCATTTTTTAAATTGCCGCGAGTTGGTCACCCCGATGCCAAACAGCGTGAATGGACAGCGTGTCAGAAATGTCGGTCAACGGGTTGCCATCGACCAATAGCAGGTCAGCAAGGGCACCGGGGGCAATCCGGCCGCGGTCAGTGAGCCCGAAACGACGCGCTGGAGTGGAGGTAGCTGCACGCAGCGCCTCGTTCGGTGTAAGCCCCGCTGCGACAAGCAGCTGTAGCTCATGGTGCAGGCTTGCTCCATGGGCGAGGCCTCCTAGCATCGGTAACGGGTCTGCCACATCGCATCCCGCTAATATATCCACACCTGCATCTCGGAGAGCCCTGATCGTGGTATAAGCCTCTTCAAGCTTTCCCTGCGGATAAACGTTCATGCAGCGAGAGAGGGCGTCGAGCCACTTCTTGCTAAGTTTTGAGCGTACCCGTTCGTCGTTAGCCAACCAGGCTGCGTTATTACCAAAAGCTGAGGAGAGGGTCACCAAAGTAGGTATAATAAAAGCGCCGGATGACGCAATATCTTCAACAAGCTGTGGGGAGGGTGAGCGGTCAAAGAACAAATGACCTAGTCCATCTATTCCGGCATCGATCGCGCGCTTTGTCGCTTCGGCAGTCGTGGCATGGACGATAGTAAGTTTATTGTGGCGATGCGCTTCATTTATGGCCGCACGAATGGTCTGATCATCCAGCACAGGCAGGCCGGGGTAACCAATACAGCTTCCATCCTCAATAAAGATTTTGATGTAATCGGACCCTCCGGTAATCTGTTTGTCAACGAATTTAACTGCCTCTTCAGGTGTCTGTACAAACCGGAATACGAACGGTAGTACTAAACGTATCAGCAGGCTGCTTGAACTCATATACTGAGTTGGATGTCCTCCTTTAGGGGTAATACCCATTCCCGGGGAACGCACATCAGCAATATCGTTCCTATCAGCTACTTCCTTACGTTTTTTTATTGGCCAATGGCCCTGCATATCCATCTCTGTGGTAACGCCAAATTTAAGCGCATCGTTTAAGCCTTCAAAGTCGGTATGCACATGGGAATCGATAAGACCAGGCAACAGTGTTTTGCCTCGCCCATCAATTACGCTTGCCCCAACCGGCACTTTCCCGCCTACTGCCTGAATATGTGACCCTTTGATTACCACAGTTTTGTCATTAATAACATTTTCACCGTCGAAAATTCGTATATTGGTGATGGCGGTAATCCCATCTGTTTTTAATCTATTATCCATAAAGTACACCTCCATTTATTTATGAGCTCATCTTAGCAGAGAAAATTAAACGGAGCTTAAACAAAAATCATATTAAACAGATTATATGCTGCTTGAAAAACTTCGCCCTCTATTAGCTGCCCAGCTTCAACGGAATATTCTCTTAAACCTGGATAACAACCATCACCCAGCCTATGTTCTTTCCGACCTTATTGTGGGCAGAACAAACGATAATTAAGAAGCAGATTCTTAACAAATAGCGTACTGCCAATGTCGAACAACTAAGTAGTAAAGATGTTATAGCAGGAATAGAAATATTTCTACCGTTGATTCCTCGTGCCAAACGATTCCAATCCTCTTCCGTTATGTTTATATTTTCTTGCTTTAAAAAATCATCGGATACCATAAGCGTAATTGCTTTTGATTTGTTTAATTTTTTGCTTTTTAATGGGAGTTTCCGCAACATTATTCAATGTGCTGCTTTATGCTTATGTGCAAGGCAATATTGCTCCACAAAAAATGGGACGAGTTATGAGTCTGTTGCTTACTATTTGTACTATTGCAACAGCCAAACCTGAACTTGATCCACCGGGGGTTTTTGCGCGATACAGAACTTTCTGCCTTTTTTGCTTCATTAGAGAAGGATTTATTCTATATATTTCTTTTTGTGCACAATAGATTTCTAGTATCAGGACTCTTACTATTGTTCTTTTATCCAAGCACTGTATCTACAGTACTTAATGGAGCCGCGCCTCGGGTAGATCGAAGTGTGGCTCCTTTCATTAAATTATTTGGAGGCGACTGGGGGCGCAATTTCATGCCCAACTGTTGCCGACATTTGAGCTATCGCCTTCGGATCAGAATTTTTAACATTCACATCAATACGAGGAGTGTATGATGCCTCCAAACGCGCAGCTTCTTCATCGGTCAGCTTGATCGAAAGTGCTGCAATAGCATCGTCGATATGGCTGGTTCTGAGCGCCCCAACTATAGGTGCCGCAACAACTGGATTGCGATACAACCAGGCAAGCGCGATCAGTGCACGGCTTACCCCACGTTCCTCTGAGACTTTTCCAACAGCCTCAACGATCTTCTGATCGGCTGCCGCAGTTGCCTCGAAATACTTATTGGCACCAGCTTCGGACTCTGAGCGTGCAGTGGTTTCACCCCAAGCGCGTGCCAGACGACCGCGGAAAAGCGGGCTGTAAATGATAGTCTGAATCCCCTCGTCAGCACAAAGAGGGATCATTTCGTTTTCTTCCTCGCGGGCAAGCAGATTGTAGTTGTGTTGCATCGATATAAAGCGTGTCCAGCCATTTCTCTGCTGGATGTGAAGGGCCTTAGCGAACTGCCACGTTCTCATTGTGGAGGCGCCCAAATAGCGCACTTTTCCCATCTTTACGAGATCATGGAGCGCTTCTAGGGTCTCTTCCCATGGAGTGAATGGGTCAGCGCGATGGATTTGGTAAAGATCAATGTAATCGGTGCCAAGTCGCTTTAGACTGCAATCGATTTCGTTCATAATCGCCTTTCGCGAGAGACCGAATGCGTTAGGACCTGAGCGCATGGGGGCGCCAAGTTTAGTGGCAATGACGACGTTCTCGCGTTTAGCGAAGTCCTTGAGCGCCTTGCCGACGATCTCCTCGCTCGATCCCGCCCCATACAAATTGGCTGTGTCGAAGAAATTAAGACCAGCCTCAATCGCGTGTTTGATCAAAACGCGACTCTTCTCTTCACCGAGCGCCCAAGATGGGTATCCCTTGGATGGATCTCCAAATCCCATGCATCCGATGCAGATAGGTGAAACCTCAAGGCCAGAGTGGCCAAGCTTAATATTATTCATTTATACCTCCGAAAAAATGTTATATTAGCTTCAACTACTTATGGCACTAGAAGCATCCATTGAAGCTATACCAATTTTACCTCGGATACTCAGACGAGCGGTAACACGATTGAATCAAAAAGTTGCCTATTACTATCATTTCCCGAAGCATATTTTATAACATAATCTTAAAAAAGAGCATGATAGGCTATAACCGCCAATCATACTCTTTGAAATTATGGATTTGTTTTTTGACGTCTCTCAAGTATCCTCTTATTGTATATCAAGCCTTTTCAACCGTTTCATATCTTTTTTTGGCGTAACGCCAAACATTCTGGAATACTCGCGAATGAATTGTGTTGGACTTTCATAACCGACCCGAAACGCAACCTCTGCGACGTCAACTGACTGAGTTATTAATTGACGCCGGGATTCCTGAAGCCGCAGTTGCTTTTGAAATTGAATCGGGCTCATTGCGGTTATTTCTTTAAAATGTCTATGAAATGACGAAACACTCATATTAGCAATATCGGCTAGATCTTCAATGCGGAAAGGTTCTTGAAAATTATCCACAATCTGTTGGATTGCATTTTGAATATGAATAGTTGGACTCTCGTCAGTTACAATTTGTCTTAGTGAATCGCCATGCTCTCCATGCAACACCTTGTATAAAATCTCTTTTGTAAAAAGCGGTGCAAGTACAGGGATATCGGCCGGCTTATCTAGTAGACGAACTAGTCTAACAACAGCATCCAACATAGATAAATCTAATTTGGCAACATTCATACCACGTTTTGATTTTCCAACGAAGCTCACCTTGAGCTCTTCATCGCTTAATAACTCCAAAATTTGACTATGAGTAAATTCAATTCTACATGTCAAGTTCGGGACTTCAGCCGATGCCTCAAGCACCTCGGCAATTATCGGTAAATCCATAGAAGCTACAAGGTAATTCGACGGCCCATAACTAAATCGCTCTTCACCAAATATTACATCCTTTAATCCTTGAACAACAATATAGATTGAGGGTTTGTTAATTCTGTAGGGTGCACCTGTTCCTGTGAAATGATGAGGAGCAGAGTGACGAGAAAAGCTAATGGATGGAATCGCAGTAGATTGAGTACCATCCCTATCGGAATGACGATCAACGAGTCCTGCAAGCTCTTTATGCAAATGATTAACCTGATCAAACATAATCTCCACCTATAGCATTCCTTTTTTTGACGTGTAAGCATAAGTCATCTACGCTTTTTTGTTCACCATACTTTTTCGTTAAATGACTTGTTCTAATTGCATACTCACTCATTATAAATGCCTCCTGTAAAATTAATAATCACGCAATCGGAAAGCTCGTTATTTAAAAAATATCTGCTTTTTGTTAAAAATACTTAATATAAATTAACTATCTTTTAGCCTGTTATAATAAAAAGATTTGAATTGTGAAACAATTCACTGTTTACTTCCTCATCAAGTCGACATTAACATGGACTAATATACCACTTTGTTACATAAAGTTCAATAATATACCTTCTGGCTTGGGTCTCGCTAATAAAGGAATCAAGATTCCGCCCTATTCAATACTCTGCATCAACTCAAATAATTCTTGTTTGTTTCTACTTTAAATGGGTGATTTTTAAAACCACTCAGCTTATTTAACTGATGCCGAGTACACCAGATTCTTCATTCACAGAAATTCTTTTTAGATAAGAACTCAAAATTGAAGTCTTATCAACAATTCTGTCATCGAATAAGCCATTCCATTTTGCGACCCTGTGATTGTATGTTATTTTTTACAGAACGATTACTTGCTAAATTCGCAACGCAACCTTTGCCCCTTCATAGATTGCTTCCACTGCGGTACGCGTTTTGGACGCATCACCAATAACCTCAACAACAGGTGCCAGACCGCTGACATCATCACCGAGACATTTGTTTGAACGCACACCGAGTGCAACGACGATATGATCAAACCCTTTGAGTTCAATTTGTTCACCGTCTTTTTCTACAAGCGCGCTGTTCTCAAACAACTCAAGCACTTTAGTGTTTGTGAGAATTTCAATTTCTTCTTTCTTAATTTCCTTCAGCAGGCTTACTCTCGTAGCATTGGGGAGAGTTGGGATAAGTTTTGGCATCATTTCAACTACGGTAATATTTTCGCAATAATCTGCACAGTACATTGCAGATTCAAGACCTACAAGTCCGCCTCCTAATACTAGTATCTTACCGTCAACGTTTTGCTTGCCAAGAAGTACATCTGTAGCAATCTTGACATTTTTACCCTCAATGCC
This sequence comes from Anaerocolumna sp. MB42-C2, assembly GCF_030913705.1. Lineage (GTDB taxonomy): Bacteria > Bacillota > Clostridia > Lachnospirales > Lachnospiraceae > Anaerocolumna. The sequence goes on along the minus strand of NZ_CP133190.1, from coordinate 5,155,590 downwards.
CGGGATACGCGGTATCAAGGGCGTACCACCTGTCGCTATTATAAGCACGTCGGGTTTGATTTGCTGGATTAAATCAATATTTACTTCAGTGTCAAAGTGCATATCGACACTGTATTTTTCACACATATATAGATAATGCTTAATAACGCGTGTGATATCCTGTTTATTTGGAGGATAAGAAGCAATCAGATATTGACCGCCTGCACGGTTACGTGGATTTTTTTCAAATAATGATACCTTGTGACCCCTTGCTGCTGCAATCCATGCAGCTTCTAAACCTGCCGGTCCTGCACCAACGATCATTACATTTTGGGGGTCTTTCGTCTCAATAATACGATTTTGAGGCATATCATTTGATAACGGGTTTTGGAGACAACTCATTCCATAGTCGCCACCTGCCCAGTCGGCAACTCCAGTCGCAGGGCCTGCATGATTGGAAAGACAGCGCTGACCGCAGCTAATACAAGGATGAATTTCCATAAGTTCGTTTGAAAACATTTTGTTCGGGAACTCCGGATCAGCAACAGACTGGCGCCCTAATGCGATGAAGTCTGCATCGCCCCTTTGCAGAGCGTATTCAATGACATGGGGCTGGTTGTAACGTCCAACTGTGATTACAGGTATATTCAAAGCCTGTTTGAATAACTTTGCTGCTTCAATATTCCATGCCGGCGGCTGGGATGCTGTTGGTAAAATGTATTCGTAAGCACCGTAGGTGCCTGCGGAAAGATGAAGCGCATCAACACCGTAGGACTCAAGTAATGTTGCTATAACTACTGCTTCATTTTCTTTATAGCCTCCTCTTAAGTATTCATTTGAGCTCATACGTACAGATACCGGAAAATCCGCACCGCACTCTCTTTTTATCCCCTCCACAATCAGTTTGACAAATAAAGTTCTGCTATAGATATCGCCGCCAAACTCATCAATGCGCTTATTATAACGCCCACTTAAAAACTCTGCTGCCAAATAACCGTGAGCACAATGAACTTCTACCATATCGAAACCAGCTTTTTTAGCACGTACAGCCGCTGCAATAAATTTGTCTATCATAACGTATACTTCTTCTGTTGTCATTTCTTTGGGAGTATTCCTGAAAATAGGACACGGTATCGGAGAAGACGATATAACCTGCATGCCATGCGACAACTGAGAGTTGGTCTGACGGCCGGCGTGATGAAGCTGAATGCACGCTCTGGAACCGTAGTGTTTGATAGCTGATGCCAGTTTCCTTAAACCCGGAATGGCTTCATCTACTGAAATATCGATTTCTTCGGGAATAGCCAGCCCATCTCGTTCCACTGCGGCAACTTCAACAAAGATTAAGCCGAACCCTCCACGTGCACGTGCAGCATAATAATTAATTGTTGCATCGGATATCTTACCTAATTCTTCGTACAGACAGGAACCCATCGGAGGCATTACCAAACGGTTCTTGACCATCATTTTGCCTATATACATAGGACTGAATGTTTTTTCAAAGTTCATTCTGTTTCTCCTTTTCTTACGTTTTATAATAATAGTTCCTTTAATAAGCCTTGTTTATAAAATATATAATTTTGTGCTACTTAAAATATCAGTAGAAGCAAGGTAAACAAAAGCTAAGAAAGAAGCATGAAGCCTTAATTAAATGATATTAAATTAACAGAGTTTTTCAATTCACATATAGGATATAATGTCGTCATAAAATGATGCATTATCATACATTTGTAAATTTGCATAAATCAACCGCCTATGCTATACTATATCCAAATAAAAATATGTAAAAGATGAAAAGCCAATGATTCTAAGGATTGTGGGATTTCTCAATTAGGAAAATATTAATCAAATCTAGAGGAGCGAAGAAAGTGAAAGATCACGATGAAACAAAGCTTATGATCGTTGAGGCGTTAGAACAGCAGTTGCAAAGCAAGCCCATAGAGCGAATAAGCATTACTGAAATCATGAGAAATTGCAGCATGACACGTCAAACCTTCTATAAGCACTTCATTGATAAATATGACTTAATATTTTGGTTTCATAAGTATAATGCAAAAGAGTCATTGGCTGCATTTTCTAAGAATAAGGATATTAAAGAATGTTTTGTACTAACATTAACCAAAATGACAAGACACAAAGCTTTTTATAAAAATGCCATAACTCTCGAAGGCCCAAACTCATTTAAAAATTGTTATTTCAATTTACAGATGGATTATGCTAAAGAACATATCGGTTATAAAAGACTTGATGAAAATCTATTGTTACAATTGCAGCTTTTTTGGCACGGAGTTACCTATATGCAGATAGATTGGGTGCTGGATGATATGAAAGTAAGTCCTGAGATTATCGCAGAGAATGTTTATAAAAGTTTACCGACTGACTTAAAAAAATATTATGAATGAATTACTTTATAAGTTTCAGTAGGGGGACAAAATGTTACTGTTCACAGGCATAAACTCGACGTGTTTTTTGTGAGTGTATTGTCACAGAAAACCGGGGAATTGCAGCGTAGGAACGCTGTTTTCGCGTTTTGTGTGCATCGCGAAGCGTGTTATTGTTCGCGGAACTGCTGTTTTTTGCAGGGGAGTGAACAGTAACGACAAACTGCCCCAAGGATCATCACCGGTATTTATAAGTGCAACCGCCCCTTTATGAATATACTTTCTGCGCCAAGTATAAATACTGGCTCTGCTGTATCCGATTTTTTCTGATACACATTGTATATCTTCTCCGAGTTCGAAGCAACAATTTGACTTCGATGGGAGGATGACCCGGATGCTCAGGGGTATTTATCTCGATAAGCTGTTATGCTCCGGTGGATCGTTTCTTTGGGAAATCCATAGATGCAATGCTTGCCTGCTTGGCTATCATAGAAGCAGAATTACTTTCGTTATAGATTTAAATTAATCCTATTACTCCAATGCTTTTTTTCGGGTTTCGGAGAACATCTTTGATTGCTCCTTTTAATATTATGAATGAATTACTATAAGCTAAGATGTTCAATGTTTAGGAATTGATGTTTTTTTATATATTAAATCGAAATATTTCTTTGATGCTTCTACCAAATCAAAGTTTCCTCCTGTTGAACTCCAGTTTACAGCTAATCCCAAAAATGCAGATGCAAAACAATATGATAAATCTTCCGCAGAAGTATCAGCGTCAATCTCCCCTGTTTCTTGGGCTTTACGCGTATATTCAAGAACCATTTGTCGCAATCTTTTCAAATTCGGATCATAATCATTTAACCTAAAGCTGAACATATTATTTTGTTGTTCCATGTCGATTTTAATTAAATTTTTTAATATGTCCGGATTCAAATTTGCAATTCCATTTACATGAATTTGTTTTACTTTCCAACATTTATCAAGCCATTTTGTTTCATTATCTATATCCTTTAAAGTAGTTTCTATATCTTCATCAACTAAAGAAAAATAATCTAAAAGTAGAGTTTTCTTCGAATCATAATGATAGTAAAATGTCCTCTTTGTAATATTGCAGCATTCACATATTTCATTAATAGTTACATTATCAAACCCATTTTCTTTAAAAAGTTTAATAGCTTTATCCAAAATTGTGTGTTTTATATTTTCTATCATATTTATTCCATTCCTTTGCTACGCTCAAGACTCAAAACGTAATGTGAGGGTACTTTTAAGCGTTATTTATTTTATGACTTGAAAAAAGATTGTTCTATTACAATTATATCATACTTATCCAAATTTTAAAATTTATATTTGTTAAAACATTGACATATTGTATACCGTGGTATACAATAAAAGTATACCACGGTAACAAAATTCTATTCTATAAGAGAGAGGTACTTTTTATGAAAGGTAAAATTGATGCATTATTTCAGCCTATGAAAATAGGTACAATGAAAGTAAAAAACAGAATAGCCATGGCTCCAATGGGATTACATGCAAAAAATCCTGACGGAAGTTTTAATCAAGATGCTGTCGATTTATACGTTGCACGTGCAAAAGGAGGAGTAGGACTAATTGTAACAACAGGTATCGCATGTCAGAATAAACTGGATGCAATGCATGCCACATTGGCTACAGCAGGTGATTCTTATATTGAATCCAACAAAAAGCTTACTGACGAAGTCCATAAGTATGGTGCTAAAATTGTACTTCAAATAGCAAACGGGGCCGGCAGAAACCGTAAAGATGGTTTTTTTATAGACAATGACCCTATTTCTTCTTCAGAAAATCCAAATGTTTGGCATCCTGAAATGATGCATCGAGCATTAACAACAGAAGAAGTTCAATTTCTTATACAATCTTATGCTAATGGTGCTTATATTGCAAAACAGGCGGGATTTGACGGGGTAGAAGTTCATGCGCTTCATGAAGGATACTTAATGGATCAATTTTCTATGGAATGTACCAATCGCCGTACAGACCAATATGGCGGAAGCTTAGAGAACAGACTTCGCTATGCCACAGAAACAGTACAAGCAATAAAGAAAAAATGCGGTAAAGATTTTCCGGTTTTAATAAGATATAGCGTTAAAAGCTATATGAAAGGATTGGGTATTGATAAAGGAGCCCTTCCCGGGGAAAATTTTGTAGAATATGGCCGCGACCTAGAAGAAAGTGCCAAAATAGCAAAAATTCTTCAAGGCGCCGGTTATGATGCTTTAGATGCAGACAATGGCACATATGAATCATGGTATTTCGCACACCCGCCCGTATATATGCCGAAAGCATGTAACTTGGCAGATGCTCAATATATAAAACAATTTGTTGATATTCCTGTTATATGTGCAGGTAAAATGGACGATCCTGAAATATCAACCGAGGCTGTTGCAAATGGAAGTATAGATGCTATTTCTGTTGGACGGGCATTACTTGCTGACCCTGAATGGCCACATAAAGTACAAGCTGAAAACTTTGACGATATCAGACCTTGCATTGGATGTCATGCAGGATGTTTGGAGAGATTTTTCTCTGGAAAGAACACTTCATGTGCAATTAATCCACAAGTTGGCATGGAAAGTAAATATGAAATTAAACCTGCTGATGTTAAAAAGAATATTATGGTCATCGGCGGCGGTATTAGCGGTATGGAAGCTGCAAGAATCAGTGCGCTTAGAGGGCACAAAGTAGATTTATATGAACGCACGAACAATCTTGGGGGTGTTTTCATTCCTGCTTCTTCTATGAGTTTTAAAGATGAGGATAAAAAGTTAATACAATGGTATGTGAAACAACTTAAAGATACCGGTGTAACAGTTCATATGAACACAGAGGTAAATGAAAACACGATAAAAACTGCTAAACCAGATTCTGTATTTGTGGCAACCGGCTCCACTGCAAGAAAGCTGACCATAGATGGAGCAGATTCAGAAAAAGTTATAACCGCAGTGGAAGCATTATTGGAGACAAAACCAATCAGTGATAAAGTGGTGGTTATAGGCGGTGGACTTACTGGAGTTGAAATTGCATATAGCCTAACAAAAGATAAAGGAAAACATGTTGAAATTCTTGAAATGCTTCCTGATATTTTACAAGTAAAAGGCTTAAATGCTGCTAATAAAACAATGCTTCAAAATCTTGTATTATCTCATAACATTGGTGTTCATACTAATGTAAATGTTACCGCAATCACATCCAATGGTGTTCAGTTTGAGGAGAACGGCAGCTCAGTTGAATTAGATGCCGGCACAATTATTACAAGTATTGGATACATCAGCGATAAATCATTATATGAAGCATTAAAAGATTGTGGTGCAGAGGTGCATTTAATAGGAGACGCCTCAAAAGTATCTAATCTAATGGGCGCTATTTGGGATGCATATGAAATTGCAATGGCAATTTAATAACATATATGCAGGTAGAATCCCAAGTTGTGTATAACTTATCCCGGTAATTAATTTTCTTTCGATAATCAGCCATAGAACTGTCCTCCATTTAAAATAATAAAAATCGTGAAATGAAGAACATACGGTGGTGAACGGCAGTTAAGATATCCATTTGTATTCAGTTGTGTCTCTTAATTGAAATATTTGTTCGATAATTTATGAAATGTATCGAATATAAAAAAGTCAGCAGACTGCCAAACGCTGTCTGCTGATTTTTTATTTTATTTAACAGAGAAGCATCGAATACACTAAAAACTCTGCCATTCATTCGCTTTCCGCTCGATCCACAAGCATATTGAGATTGTTTTATTGTTAAATTGCGGAATAATTTTACCTAGAGCTTTATATTTAGTGCTCCCATAATTCGAAACAGGTTTCATATCCATACGTTCTATACCTCTTATATCCTGCAAAAATATTCTTCGATCTTTCATTTCTTTTTCCGAATCATTGATGTTTTCTATAATCGGCATTCGGATATTTCGCCACAAGAACTCACCCACAATCCAATCTAAATATAAAAACAACAGACTTTCCAGCAAAATTTAAATTTACAAGAAAGTCTGTATATATTTAAATTAAGCGTTCTACATCTGTTCGAACATTTTCTGAGCATAACCTTTAATGTCATTTGTATTAATCATATTGTGTGATACGATATTATTCTTTTCTCAATATGCATCATATAGTGCTTTTAAATTAAAATTATTTACCTCTGCGACATAAATTTCAGAGCCGCAGTCTACACAATGCGCTTCTTTTCCAATATAAGAATATTTTTCACCTTTAATAGTACCTTCCATTTTCTTTTCATTAATAAAGCTTTTGCAACCGTTCCAATTTCCGTTCAATCAGTTCTACATCACTGCCATCGACCTGGTTCATTGTTAAGCGACTTTTTATCATCCTTACCGGCTTTTCAAAAACAACATTTTCTTTCTTCCGCTTACTGTGTGTTGTTTTACCCAACACACTTTTTTCTTGAATTAACTACATAGGGATTGACAAAAGAATAAAGAATTGATAGAATATATATAGACCAACCGTCGGTTTTTATAGGAGGTGCCATGGGAAGAAATAAATATCCAGAACAAACACAGGAAAGAATAGTTGATGCGTCAATAAAGCTATTTGTTGAAAAAGGCTACGAGCAGACCACAATACAGGATATTTTGAATGCTCTCAATCTTTCCAAAGGTGGGCTATATCACCATTTTAAGTCAAAAGAAGAAATTTTAGAAGCTGTGAGAGAAAAACGAGCACAGTACGCCGCTGATATGCTGCGAGAATTAGTTCAAAACACTAAGGGAACAAACACAAAGGAAAAGTTGAAAAAAATTCTTTATCATCTGGTTACAAATACGAAAACTCATATGTTTGATACAGTTTTGACTTCACAAGCAAAAGATCCATTTTTTGTTATGGGTGCCTTACAAAATGCTGTCAATAAAGATGCGCCTATTATAGCGCAGCTGATAGAAGAAGGGGTAAAAGATGGCTCTTTACAAACTGCACAGCCTAAATTATGTGCAGAAATATTTTTAATGCTTTTAAATTTTTGGGCAAGTCCAATTTTGTTTGAGCGCAATTTAGAGGAAACGCAAAAGCGTTTATACTACCTGCAATCGGTTATGTGTATGCTCGGATTAGATATAATTGATAGCGACTTTATTGTGAGCATTACAAATGGGTATGACAAGACTGGAATGTTTTAAAAGCTTTTTAATCAAAATGGCTGTTATTATAACAGTCCATTTTTAACACATTTTAAAGACCGACTGTCGGTTTTTTACAAGGAGAAAATATGTGTTTACAAATAGCAATTCAAACAAATCATTTGGTAAAGTGCTTTGGCAATAATAAAGTTATTAAGGATTGTTCTATGTGTATCGAGCAGGGTACAATCTATGGCTTTCTTGGCGCAAATGGTGCAGGAAAGACCACCATATTTAAGCTACTGACTGGTTTGCTGATACCCGATTCTGGCAGTACTGAAATATTGGGGTCAGCTATGCTAAAGAACCGTGACCGAATGCTTTCTCAAATAGGAAGTTTAATTGAATCACCTGCTTTTTATGAGCATCTTTCGGCACGAAAAAACTTAGAAATTCACTTAGCCTATATGAATACTTCTGGATTTGGGGTTGAAAAAGCATTGCAAATGGTAGGGCTATCTGATGTTGGAGAAAAAACTGTTGCCAAGTTCTCACTAGGTATGCGACAGCGACTTGGAATCGCCAGAGCATTGATTCACCAGCCTAAAATTTTGATTTTAGATGAGCCGATTAACGGACTTGACCCTATGGGAATTAAAGCGATGAGAGAATTGTTTTTAATTCTTACAAAAGAAAACGGTATGACAATTCTAATATCCAGTCATATCCTAAGTGAAATTGAACATATAGCAGATACAATTGGTGTTATTGTTGATGGAAAAATAGTATGTGAATCTAATTTGGCACAAATTAAAGCAGAGCACAAAGGCAGTCTTGAGGATTATTTTTTTGCCACCATGAATGGAGGAAATCAGCTATGGTGAAACTTATTAATTTAGAATTACAGCGTATCAATTTGCGCCCTTATCTCATCAGCAGCACTATTAGCGGTTTTGTATTATTGGCATTCACCTACTTTATTGCTTATGTGGCACAGGTGGAACAAGAAGTGGACTTTATGAACTATGAGAACATCTTTCTATTTACTGGTGCAATGAGTATTCTCATTTTTGGTGTTTTATCAGCATCCATGTATGAAAAACTGATTATTGAGGAGTATTCTGGAAAACGGTTGGCATTACTCTTTTCTTATCCCGTGGGTCGCAAAAAAGCATTTTCAGCAAAAATATTGATTGTTTTCTCATTCGTGGTGCTATCCATGCTGCTCTGCACGATACTGCCTATTTTTGTTTTCGCTGCTACTGAATCGTTCTCCCCCATTGTATCGGATACTATGACGAGCGACATCTTGATAAAAGCAGTTGCCACTATAGTTGTTTCTATAGTTGCAGTCAGTGCAATCGGGTTATTGGCTATGCGCATTGGGTTTATTAAAAAGTCCGTACCAGCTACGTTAATCAGTTCATTTATTTTGTCTGGTATTTATGGTAATATTGCGATTGGCAGTGCAGGAAATTTTGCCATTTCCTTGCTGATTATAGGTGTTTCCTTGCTTGCTATTTTAGCGGTATTTGTTACGTTATCCCACAAAATCAATCATATGGAGGTAGAATAAATGAAGCAGGATAAACTTTTTAAGGTCACAAGAAAAGCAATAGAGAGACCCTTAGAATTTACACAAACACTTTTAGAAAAAACAGAAAAAGTGCGAACACCCTCGCCAAGAGTTGATAAAATCGGACGGACAATCGGTGCCTATATCGGCATCGGCTTGTTGTTGACAGGAGCTTTTCAGCTATTTGTAGGTAAAATTCCGTGGGCGATTGGAACAGCATCTGCAGGAGGGGTCACGATATTATCAAATCTAATATATCCTCTTAAGAATAAAAAATAAAAATAACTACTCTATGGAAAGTGAAGCATGAATACAAAAAAGTGGTTACTATGCCCTATCTGCAAAAATAATACAAGAATTAGAGTGCGTGAGGACACAGAACTTAAAAACTTTTCCTTTGTTCTGTGCCTCAAGAAAAGCTTTCACGTTTGCCTTGATTATGTACTTTGAACGCTCATCGCATTCATAAAGCATACAGATGAGATTTTCTGCGGATCGGTAAGCAAGACATATTGTTTTCTCGCTTCTCTCAGTACACGGTTTGTTCTTGAAAAAGCCTGAATCAAGCCATGTTGCTTAAGGTTTTTATCAACATATAATGTATTTAGATATTTAGAGTCAAAGCAACAGTAAGATTATATAAATACATTTCGCAATACTCTAGTCTTAACAAATAACGTACTGCCAATGTTGAACAACTGAGTATTTACAGAGAGTCTAGTTCTTGTTTCAAAATATTCTATACTGCTATGTCAGGATTTTTCTCATCTCCGATGGCTTTATTGAAAACACCTCCTCAAACGCCCTATAAAAATGGATTTTGCTTTGATAACCAACAGCTTTTGATATATCTTCAATATTCAACTTTTTATCTTCTAGTAACAACAACGCCTTTTGCATTTTTAATGTACGAACGTACTTATGAATACTAAGTCCTACAATTTCTTTAAAAGCAAACTGTAATGTTTTTTTATCAACCTCTACCATCTTTGATAGTTCAGAAATAATCGGAGGATTACCAAATGAATTATCCAAAATGCTTATAGCTCCCTTTACTGCTTTATGACTTTTATTGTTTAGCCTTTTTAGTTCTAATTTTTCTTTTCTTTTGAACAAAGTCCAAAACTAATAAATATGCTTCAATTGCTTTGGTTTTAAGATATTTCTCAAAAAGTTCATCAGTAATATTTGATTGTCTAATCTGCTTAAGTAAAGATGTTATACAGGAATGGAAACATTTCTACCGTTGATTCCTCGTGCCAAACGATTCCAATCCTCTTCCGTTATATTTATATTTTCTTGCTTTAATAATTTAACTGTTTTTTCGTTGCAACAGGACTATGGACTCCACATGCCTTGAACGGTCAAAAAAGATGCCTTCAAGACCCATTGACTCCTTGTCGGAGAATTATTTTATTAAACATTGCAAAACACCATTTCAGAATTCTTGCCTACTTTTTTTGAACCCGATATGCTAATTCTCCATTACAGACAAATATATTAGAATGGAAACTTTCGATTGATGAAATATTCACCCGGATGTAAAAAGAAAAATGCTTCTGGTAGTACTATCTTGATTGCAAAATGCAGCTTCTTTTGGACCGTCTTTGAGAGTAATCTTAATATCAAATTATTTGCTTAAATTTATCTTTTCTACCTCTACCCAGCCTCTGGTATCTATTGATTTATCTGAAGCGAGTCCAATCAAATTTAATTGTGCAACAGTTTGCGCATTTCCTTGGCTTGGCTCTCCACTTATCACGCAATCCAGGAAAGATGAAATGTTCTCACGTACCCCAGGCCAATCTGCATAGGGCTTTAATGGAGATATGTATTCAACAATCCACTCCGGGTGCTGCATGGTACGGTAACGAAGTTCGCCCGTAAAATAGTTCAAATAAATATCTCCTTTATCACCGCTGATTTCTATTATGATTGACACTCCTTCCGGACTGCTTACATTAGCCCTGAATATACCCCAGATACCATTATAATCATAAATTCCAGTACTTATATTCTGCATACGGCCAGAACAGCCATACCCATCAAGCACTAATACACGCTTTGGAATTGAACCAATAATTCGGTTTAAAACATCCACATACCAACAAGACATACGGTTCATCAAACACAAATCCGAATCTCTCGAATGCCCCCAGTCCGCATGCAATGTTATAGCAACATTATGTAATAATCCAATTGTATCACTCTTAATCAAGTTAACAGCATGCTCAATACCCGGATGAAAGCACAACTCAAGATGAGCATAAGTAACCTGAGACGAAGTAAGCAAACGGTTAATCATTATTGGAATCTGCCCCCGTATATGTGAGATCGGCGGTTCATAGAATATCGCAACCTCCCTTTGAAGTGCAGCAGTTAAAACAGCTTGATGGACACTGTCGGGAACAGCTATCATTACAGCATCAAAATCTCCATGACTCAATAAATCTTCATAGCTATCAAAGGCAGCTACATTATTACCTAATATCTCTCCCGCAAGCTGTCTTGTTTTTTCCGTTGCAGCCGTCACTGCAGTGATAACAGCGCGACCATCGTATTGCAAAGCTGGTAGATATGCTTTTCTAACCCAAGACCCAAATCCGATCAATCCCACTCGTAACTTTGACATTTTTTCCCTCCTAATTGTTTTATGCTTCAACCTAAAAAGTCTATTCTGACAGCATTTCCTGAAAATAACTGGGGGTGATAATTCACTGCCTGTAGTTGGATGAATATGCAATTCAACCGCGATCATTATGCCTTCGCCTCACTCTCATAAAGAGATAATGCCTGCAAAATCAAACCGGAAGTTATATCAGCTTCCAGTTCAGCCCGGTAAATAATAGATGGAATAATATTACGCACTACTTGTTTAGATACAGACATATTTATTTCTTTTTGCAGCTCGTCGGAGAAAAAGTCCCCATACAATATTATACGGTGCGGGTCGATAACGCTTGTGATAGCACATATTAGCTTTGATATAGCAGGAGCAATCTCTTTTTTGTTGCAATAATTCACCGTAAGCCAGTCAATGTTCAATGGCATCAAATTGATTTCTCCTGCATATCCGGACGTCCCTTTGAAGACTCTACCGTTTATTAATAGACCTGCGCCAGGCGGATAGCGTCGTGGAAAATAAATACCCACTATGGCAGGGAAGGTTCCCAGCGTCCGACCATATCCTGCCACAGCTGCATTAATATCATTTTCAATAATAACGGGAAGTCCATATCTTTCCTTTAGGTTGTTTGCGAAATGCAACCCTTCTAATTCTTTATAATCATTTGCCACAATCACACCATCACGTTCAACGCCCGGCAAGGAAAAGGCCAAAATCTTTATTGTCGGATATTTTTTTAAACATATGTCAATGACTGATTCAAAGCCCAATATATGAATACACTTATAATCATGTGTTACTTCCCATACCACTTGGCCTAATAAGTTGGTAACAGAAGCATGTATCACGTCTTTATCCTTGTTGGTTCTTGCAGAAAGTGCAAGTATGTATGCATATTCGGCGTTGAATATATAAGATTGAGATGGTCTTCCTCCTGTAGAGGAAACCATATCACCTGTCTGTACTTCTCCTGTTTCCACAAGAATATTTAAAATACTCCCCACAGTAGCAGGACTGATATCCGTCTTTTGTGCCAAATCTTTAACTGTAGAAATCCTGCATGAATACAAGGCACGGCGAACTGTGTCAATATTACTCTGCTTTATTGTAATTGCGTTTCCCATTAATTCCCCCCTCTATTATTCATTATTATAATAATACTTATTTTAACACTTATAATAAGTATTATTATAATATGATGCCCATATTTTGTAAATATCTTTGTTAAATAAAAAACCGACAAGGGGTTTTCCTGCCAGCCAAAATACTACGGGGCATTAGCCAAAAGTATGAGACAACATTAAAGGGGGTAAGCGGTGAATTTAAATAAAAACGCAAAAGAAATTCACATAAGGAGTGCATAAAATGGAAAAATCAAGTAGTAACGGCTCAGCTGCAATACAGTTGGATAGTCTCACAAAAAATTTTGGTGATTATCGTGCCGTCAGCAATCTTTCACTTGAGGTAAATGGTGGCGAAATATTCGGGTTTCTTGGTTTGAATGGAGCAGACAAATCAACCACAATTAAAATGATATTGTCATTGCTCAAACCCTCGTCCGGTAGTATCTATATGCTGGGGAATAAAGTTGACCCCGGAACTCACAAGTTATGGGAGCAAGTTGGTTATTGGGAAGGTTATTTTTTTGCGGATGATTCAAAGTACAAGAAGGATACACGAATGAAAATATTGTCATTTATACATTGCGAAGCCCTTAAAGTATTGCGTTCAAGTGTTTTTTGGATTGTTGTAGTCGCATTTGCCACTATGCCAATTATGCTTGGTTTAGTCACATATATCAATGCGGTAGATGCCGGATGGGAGCCTTATTTAACAGATTTACTTGGTTCAAGCACTGCTATTTTGGTGATTGGATTCTCTTTCACCGCTTGTTGGGTTTTCGGACGGGAATACACCGATAAAACAATCAGTGAATTGCTAGTGAAACCATTATCTAAACTTTATGTGGTACTTTCAAAGTTCATCGTAATTTTTCTTTGGGATGTATTGTTAGCCTTTTTCATGTTCGCGGTAGTATTTATTATGGGTATGTTGATTGGTCTTAATGGTGGAATATGGTTGATTATCATGAAAGTTTTCTTGCTTTTATGACTGCATCACTGTTAACTATGGTTGTCAGTACGATAAGTGCCCTATTGGCGAATGTCAGTAAGGGATATTTAGCTCCTATTGGACTTGCGTTCCTTATAGTGGTTATTTCCAATGTCGTTGCGCAGGCTGGGCTTGCAGCTTACTTTCCCTGGACAATTCCAGCATTATTTATTTCAAATGTTTCTCTTGGCTTCGCTAGCATCGCCATACCCGCTATTACGGGAATAATAGGGGTTGCTGGAACAGTCGCATAGTGGAGGTTTACCAAACAGCAATAGATTTAAGCAAGCTTTTACATAAAGATGATAGGGTATAAGTACCTATACTCATTCTCCACAGTCTATATGTTGTCTGTATAGACTGTAGAGAACTCCGCTAAGACTTGATGATAGTTATATCCGTTTAGAATAACTGATTAAGCTTGCTTTCAGGCTCTTCACCATTTTCTACACGTTTTATATTATTCACAAAGAAATCATATCTCTTTTTATGAAATTTGAGACCGTCAGGCATGCCTGCCGTATGAGGCGTAAGTATCACATTACTCAGATTCCGAAGCTCACTGTCAATTGGAAGGGGTTCAGTTTCAAACACATCCAGGCATGCGCCTGATATATCTCCATTTTTTAAAGCATCTATTAAGTCTTTTTCATTGGCAATTCCACCGCGGGCTGTATTAATAAAAAGTGCGGTATTCTTCATTTTCTTGAATACCTCTTTGTCGATCAGCTGTTTGGTTTGTGGATTCAAGGATGCATGTACTGTTACTATGTCTGATGCACTTACAAGATTATCAAAATCTGTCATTTTCACAAAACCGTCAGGTTGTACAACAGCTTTTCTAGCATAAGCCAATACATTCATATCAAAAACCCTGCAAAACTCGGCTACTTTTTTACCAATAGCGCCAAATCCAATAATTCCAATCGTTTTGCCTTTTAACTCACTTCCCGTATAGTCCAATTGATTTTGATCTATCTTTTTTTTCATGAAAGCATCAAGAAACGGTATGTTTTTATAATAAGACAATATTAATGCCATTACGTGCTCGGCTACTGCCTGAGCATTCACTCCTGCCGCATTGGCCGTCCAAATGTCTTGTTGCGTACAGGCATCGATATCTACATTATCATATCCTGCGCCTGTCTGCACCAATTTTAATTTTTTTGCTTTTGAAAGCAGATTGCGATCAATTTTAACATGTTCTGGTATGATTACTTGGCAATCTTCAATATGATGCAGCATTTCTTCCCCAGGCGGAACAATTACGATGTTCCATTCTTCTGGAAAATTCCTTATGATATTCAATTTTGAGGTCTCAGTAAAATAGCCGACTATGAGAATTTTCATTACCAAACCACCTTTCATACTTTATATATTTAAAGAAAATCCATTCCTTGTTTGTTGGACCTGGTCGGGCCTTGCAGATTACATATTATGCAATTTTCAATTTGTAACAGTAATCTCTTCAAAACTTAGGAATAGATTAACAACCACATTACTGCATCTTTATTGCCGTCTCTCCATGAGGCTCAGGTGAGCAATAAGATGTCAAACCTGGTAGGAAATTATTCATCCTTTAGCCCAAATAGGATAAAACTGCGGCTCGTCGTAGTAATGAAAATTGGTGGCGCCGTTTACCATAAAACCCACAAATCCGAGTTCTTTAATACAGCGCTCTGCCTCCAAAGCTGCGGCAACCGGATTCTGGAAAGCTAGATTGCCGAATGCCTTGAAACGTGTCGGATATCTTTTCGTGAGGTCGTAAAGTAAATCATTGCATCGGGTGGCTGTATTCACAGCACGTGCCGTGTCGAGATCGTTTTGAATGGGACCCGACCCCGGAAATTACCAGTACGTCGATACCGTATTTATCCATGTCGTCGATCTCCTGCTTTGATGCCCAGCGGGCCGTCCCGTGATGCCCAGCGCCCTCGGTTTTAGATTTGATGCCGCTGAGTGTGTAGTAATACCCAGCAAGGATAATAAGCCGATGACTCCAAACATGGTCAACGTCATAGCGATCAGGGTTATGATTTGGGATGCTTGCACTTTGATCCCTCCTTGCTTCGGATGTTCCTCGGACGGAATCGGCTCCACACCTAATTATACAGCAAAAATAAAAAAGTCGGAAATCATAGCAAACAGCTCTTTTTCTCTTTCCGCATATTGAACAAATGTGTGCAAAACAAAACGTAATGTCCAACGAAGAAGCAACCTTAACTCGCCGGTACACTGGTTATTTACTCTGTGCCCTTACGGAGAAAGTCAGTTGCTTCGCCTAATATGAGGGAATAAGTAGTTATAATAATATATTTTTCATTACAATCTTGACTTATTACTTTAATGTGGCAACCGCTTCCTTCTCTGTATCATCAAATATAAACTTATATAATTCAACTCTATTCTTATCCCAATCTAAAACAATCGGATAAGTGATTCCATTGTATTTCTTAGGTGCATCAAAGGCTCCGTCAGCCGGAATTCGGAAGGTATCCAAGGTTGTTATTTTATTCTCAACCAAATCCGCCATTGCTTTTTCTATCTGATTCTGTGTTAAATTCGTTGTCACATAACCCAGACTTTCTTTTGTAATGGATAGAATTTTGAACAGGTTTTTCGGAGATTTATAGCTATTAAATATCGCTTTTAAAGCTCTTTGCTGTCGGACAATACGACCATAGTCATCATTTACTCCGCCCAGAGTTTTTACTTTTCGTACGCGGACATATCCCATGACCTGATTGCCATTGAGATGATTAACACCTTTTTTTACATTTCGATTTTTCTTTTGCGATATGTAATTGGTTTTGTTAAGGTATCGTGCTTCTTCTTTCCCCAGCTCAATTGTTACGCCGCCTAATAGATCAACTATTTTCTCAAAGGATTTGAAATCAACCGATACATAACCGTCGATTTGGACCTTATAATTCTTTTCTATCGTATCAACCAATAATCTCGCTCCACCCCGTGCATAAGCAGAATTCAATTTATTTGCTTTATAACCTTGTATATCAACATAGCTGTCACGAAGCAACGAGGTAAGCTTTAAGGTATCATCTTTGGTATTGATGGAGGCAATCATCATGGAATCGGTATTTCTGGCTCCCCCGAATTCTTCGATACCGAAGATCAGATAATTGGTTACATAGTCTTCGTACCTTGCTCCGTCAGCATGCTCTGTACTGCCTGCCGCATCGTATTCCTTAATAATTTCTTCGTTGTTCATATTATGAAAGGCAAAGGTGCTTGCTGATTTATAGATAATGCTGCGTCCCGGCTTTGTTCCAATAATTAAGACAATTAGAATCAGTAGAATTAAAACCATAATGCCTGCCATTTTTAATGCCTTATGGTTTTTCTTTTTTCGGGAAGGTGACTTCTTTGGCTGCGGAGCCCTTCCTTGCTCTTCCTTTTCTACTAGCTCCATTTTATCTTTCTCTGCTTTTTCATCATTCATGATTTCAAGTACTTGCTGTTTTAATAAATCTTCTTCGTATCTATTTGACATAGGATCACCATTTCCGTATTTTATATAGAGTTATTAATGTTACATACTCTCTAATTATTGACCATATTATGATTTCTGTCAACTTATAACGAAAAAACTGCGGTAAACAAAAGCAGCTCATCTATACGGCAGCACAGTAATTCGGTTTCGTTAATATTTTTGTTTTAGATAACGGGATTTCCGATTTTGCCTTATCCTCTAAAACCAAACTGAATACAAAAGTACCAAACCAATATGTCTGATACTTTTAAATTGTAGTTATTAGTTCATAATCAGTCTGGAGTTGCGGAAAGGATATTCGATTTGCATAAACCGTGTGCCTATTCCATAGTGGAATGGGCCAATCGGTTTCCGGATTGTCCAATGCTCAAGCAAGAAATCTACAGACCTATCAAGCGCTGGTTCTTTATTGAGATAGTCACTAAAGCGGAATGCAATCAGGACAGTAAGTGTTGGGAAAGGGTTAGAATACTCATTTTGGACCTCTGCCAAAGCTAAACTTGTTGTAGCGCCAACTGCCATCGGTATATTGTGTATTCAAAAGGTGTTAGAAAGTTTTCTGCAGTCCGGCATCAAAAGCATAACCCCTGTGGCAAAGCACATTGACCGCATTAGCAGTATGGGTACAACTTAAATATCCATCTTACCCCCATGCACTGAATATTATATTGGCACATTCTTTAAGTAAAGGCTCGGTGATATCAGATTATTCACCTTATTACGCTCCAATAAGCAAAGCCAAATATCCCCATTCCCATATTAAGTTTTCAAAGCTTTTATCCAGATATTGACAGATATCTTCTTGATCATATCCCATCATTCGTGATATAACAACAATATAATTACGTACCACCGTATAAGACAGTTTTTCTTGTTCATCAAGTAACCAACTTAGAAAGATTGAGTGCCTCATTATCGCATATTCCATAGCAATCCACTGAATCATAACAACTATACTTTCCAAATCCGATTCTGGCATCAGACTGTTTGAGAAAATTTCTACAACAAGGTAATTGCGAAATAACTTTTCATAAGAAGAAAACTGCTTTTCGAATTTCTGTAATTGTACGATCATTTTACGCTTATCATAGTCTCTCGATAAGTTTTCCGCTATCACAGCTATTGGTTCCAGATAACTGGTATATAGTTCTTGCTTTCGATAATTTTCAGCTATGTCTAAAAAAAGTTCATTATTTTCTTCAAAAG
This sequence comes from Anaerocolumna sp. MB42-C2, assembly GCF_030913705.1. Classification (GTDB taxonomy): domain Bacteria; phylum Bacillota; class Clostridia; order Lachnospirales; family Lachnospiraceae; genus Anaerocolumna. Next base: position 5,137,059 of record NZ_CP133190.1, on the reverse strand, counting down.
TATCTAAACTAAGAAATTGCATGTTATCTATGGTATCTGATAATTCTTTTAAAACAGCTTTGTCCTTATATTCGTCTATCTCTTTTTTTAATACAGATTCGTTTTGATGAATATCCAGAAGAATATAAAAAATCATCATCACACTCTTTGAAATAGAAAAGTGTTGATTTTGCATAATAGTAATCATCATAGTTCGAATCTGCAACAAAATGTCTTCATCCATATCAAACATATTCTTCGTAAAACAAATTTTATCCTGCTGATTCATCAAATCCACAACTTCTGGGCAACAGGATACCAAAGAATATTCTTTTCTATCTGCAAATTCGTGTATCTGCCTTGGGAAAATCGCACAAGTTTCAGACAAAAATTCATCTCCAAAATTCAATACTAGATTGCAAAGTTTCTGTTCATTTAAGAAAGGACACTGCTTCTGTTCATTCAATGCAACGACACGTGTGCCATCTTTTTGTTTTACATATTGATCTAAATAATTATTGTTATGCTTTGTTAAGCTTAAGCGATTCCATTTTATATAAGTATCATCATCTACTGCAATCTTCCACTCTTGACAACAATTAAACGAACACTTGTCTGCAATGCAGGTAAAAGTGTCATAGTAGTCCGTTTTGATTTCTTTCTTCATAATCATCTCCTAAAGTACACTGATAGAGTCATTTTGTATACTTCTTATTTTCTCAGTGCTTCTTATAAATCCAGTATATAACTATTTTGTTGTTTTTTCAAATAACCCTTAGACTGTGATTGTTCCAATAATTGCTCCATTTTAATATGGAAGCTCGACATAGTAACCGCTTCACAACCAATCTATGCACCATTACCAACAACGATATCGCCCTTATTTTCCCAAGCCCGTGTAACATCCTTCTTTAAAATCTCAACATGCGCCAGGCGGAATGAACTGAAAAAACGCATCACCGACATAGGTACCTTCCTGCAGGAACAGCCCACTGCCCAGGCCGAATAATACTGTTAGAAGCTTTTGAAGTCGTTCTTTATTTTCCACGTAGTCAAGCGTCGAGTCTAAATCATATATATCAACTTAGCAGGATATTCTTTTCTGTTTTGCAAGATATGATTTTTGCCCGTTTTTCACACTGAAACCGCTGTTGGCTTTCGAATTTTGTACTAACCCTGCAATACGCAGCAACCTTCAACTTTTTTCTATAACTGATCTATTCTTCTAATATTTTTCATCATTATCTCTTTTCTCAAATTAGGGTACAAGAAAACCGTGAGCTGATAGGGGCTCACGGCTTTCACTAATTTTTATTCTATTTTATCCCTCGGTGGGTTGCAACAGGCATATAACCTCGCAATGCCTTGAGTGCGTAAAAAAGATGCGGTCAGAGCCTGGTGGGACCTTGGCGGAAGGGTCGATTGCAATAGATAATTATGTTATTTTAGTGAAATTTAATTACATATTCATAATAAAAACCAACTACCGTTATGTCACTTGACTAAGGTACTTTTCCAACAAGTAACTTACCCATTCTCCTTTTCTTCCGCGCTTATCAAAACTTATAAAGCCATCAGCCTTATAGATATAATTGATCCTCCAATTATTATCCTTCGTTTTCCTGCTTTTGATAAAATCGATAGCTTGTTTCACTCTGGGATTATTCATGTTCTTTGTCATATAAGCAATATCAATCAATTCAACGATATTCAACTGATATGATTGGGGAAATGCTATATCAAGTATATGCTTTGTTATAGGCTCGTTATTTGTTAATCGTTGATACAAATTATGCTGCAATAAATAGTCAGTACCTTTTATTATAATTTCCCTAACTTTATCATCCTGGACCGTAGAAGCATTATGATAATACAGCAGTGCTTTTACTGATTTTGCAATTCCGATATAACAAGGTATTGCTTTTAAACAACCACCATACTTGGTAGATCCTACACCAAGCCATAAAGTCTTTTCGCTTCTTTCGAACACTTGATAATTCTTAATCCATTCAACAGCACATTTAATATAATGATTATCGGCAAATCCTAACTTTGAATATGCTTCCACAATCATTGCATTATAGCAAGGCAACATATCTTCACTTTTTCCCGTTATTGAGAATCCATCGGACGTGGCATATGTTTTCTCTATATATTGCAGCAAGTCCTGAGTATACTTTAATCTTCCGGCATAAGGAATCTCTGAAAGGGCTAATAATCTCCATATAGGATATAATGAATTCTTTGAAAACTCACTGGTAAGAGACTGGATCAATTCAGATGAAAATAGAAGACTACTTATAGTTTCATCAGTCAGTTCTCTCCCATTATCGAACTCCATCTTAAGCAGTAATGCATCATCCATACTTGTTTCCCTTTCATTTTTCTATTTCATCGTTTATACTCTCAAGGGCTACCCTCTCAGCATTAAGGCACTCAATATCTCACAACCCGCTATTTATCAACCTTTCACCCTCTCAACCCTTATACAAACTTCTACATGTGCTGAGTCGGTGATAATGATTCCTGAAAGACGCATTTGTGCCTTGGCGTAGGCCTCGAGATATTAGCTCTTGCAAGTCCACAAACCTCCCATTAGTTCAACATTTCCCATTCTAATAGTTTTTTATTACTGACATTCAGCATCCATTTTTGCCGGAATGCTAATTAAACTTTCTCATAGAATTTAAAAAATCATCCATTGCATGCAATCTTTTCACCTTTCTAAGCTTAATTTCACATATTTCACAGATTTGTTCCAAAGCCGCTTCAACGATCATATTTGAAACTCGTATTTCTCTTGGCAACCCATATTTAAAAATGAAATCTATTAGACTATTCGCCAGAATCACAAGAGAATCCTCTTCCGGTTCATTCATTTCAAAGGAAATATATCCATATCCCACAAGAATTCCCACGGTTTTAACGTCTTAATACGTGTTGCGATCTCATATAATTTATTCCATTCTTCTATCGTTGCTTCCGTTCTCATATACACTCCTAGCACTACACCAACTCAGAATTGATTCATTAAGTAACGAATCTTTAAAACTTACCACAACACTTTTTAATTTCTTTCCACTGCCGCAAGGACATGAATCATTTGGGTAGACTTTTTTCGTAGTCTTCGTCATTTCTCCATTAATTCCATTTTCAAATGAAATGGAGGAAATATCTATTGCAGTTGCATCTAGATCGATATTTATACCCATTTGACCTAACTGTTCTTTCCCTTCGGCCAGCATTGCTGCTGCTCGCAAACTTTCAGGAAGAATCGTAGTAGTTCCCGGGTATAACGTTTTGTTCCTTTAAAAAAATGCAACATTTTTTCATGTTCTTCTTATATGAATCCTGAAAGCAACTATGAAGCAAAAATCCATCCATAGTTGTACATATGACTGGAACTGAATCTCCAATTAATTGATGCAGAGTACATGTACATACAAATTCAGTAGGATGGAGGAAAGCTCTGTGCCATATCCATTCTGTTCACTGCTGATACAAGTATTCTTCAGATGTGCAAACTCAATGAGCTTTTTTCCGCCTTCGGTAAAATCTCCACATGCCACTACTACCTTTTCCTTTCCACGTGAATCGGTATAGGTTCCGAGAAGTGTCTCCTGGGTTTTGAAACCGAGGGAGGCAAAAATATGGCAGGCAAGATATTCACTGATACACCCATTGGTGTAACTCATGGTTATATTACGACTTGGGACAGGCGGAAATTTAAGCATATAGCTATTTCCCTCATAAAGAATATTAATTTTATTTCCATTTGCTCCACCGTAGGCTCTGAATTTATTTACTTCACACGATGTAAAATCAATCATTAATGCTCTTCTCCTTTCCCTCTGTACCAAGATATTTTTCACGAAGACAGCTAGCCTGTTCCTCAGTAATTAAGTCAGCCCAAAGATTGGAATTAATGGCTCCATATAATTCGTCCCACAAACAATCAAGATAGAGCACCTGTTCCTTTTCACCTTGTAAATATTCTTTTATTGCTTTTTTAACACTCTCCGGCAGTCCAGATTCCAGATAAGTTTTTCTATTTGGTTTTTCTATTTGGTTTTCCTGTGACTATGTTCTCTTCCGGCTTTGTTTCCAGTGCCAGGAGTTCCTCAATTGTTAGACCAAGCGTTTTGGATAGTTTGGAGAGTGTTCCTGCGCTACAACGGTTAAGATGGGTTTTCCCGGAATAAATATCTGCAAGAGTAGTCCATGGAATCCCGCTAATTTTTGATAAACGATAACGGGACATATTCGTATTCTGTAAAAGCTGTTGTATTGTCATTTTCATCACCTGCATTCATTATATCGGTGTTCCGATATAGTGTCAAGAAAATACCCTTCTATACTATATAATAAATTATCTCTCAACAAAAGCACTTATGGTTTCCTTCAATTCATCACTGAACTCTTCGAGATCTACAAAGCTAATTGCACCTTCGTTTATAAGTGAAATAATATTATAAATAAGGTTCGACCGGTTCATTTCTAATTGAACACCAGTTTTCTTCTTATCTACCTTTATTCTCTTGTCCAGTCTCCAAATTTTTCTGATGGATTAGCGTCTTCACTTAGTAATTCTATGTATTCTAAATCTTTCAATTCGTTATGGATAAGTACCTGATTTAATTGTATAATGTTATCGGACATGTTCTATAGCCTCCTTTGAGAGATTTTGTTGTGGTGACTTAATTTTACCAAACAGCTATAGACCATGTCTATTTATATTAAATTGAATTTGCGAAATAAATTATACCTCATCAAATCATTATAGTTAATTACGTTCCTAATCATAACATTCTTTTACTATTTCTACAGAATATTATAATTTTTAATTAGCATTTGGCCAATCTGTAGATACGGCAATTGATTTACCATCCTTCATAAAGACAATGAGGCCAATACAACGTCCTGCAAAGCTATCCATTTCATTGTCACTATCAACCTCAGCATTTAAAATAGCACTGTAATAATAGATTGAATCAAAATCAAACATTGACAAAGGGCCTTTTTTATAACTCAATAAATAACTGCTTACTTTCTTATCGACTCCAATCTCATCTTTATCATAAATATTAAATGATAAATTTAATTTGTTAATCTCACTTTCACTCATACCAGTTTTAAGACCGCAGGCAAATTCATAGTTATCATTAGTTAGTATTACAGAATACAAGCCTCCGTCTTCTGTCGTAATATAAACTATTCCATCACCCGTATAATAAGTTAAGAACCCATCAAGCTTTTCTTCCGAATAAGAAACCGCTAGCTTTTCAGAATATTTTCCTTTAATGTTTTCAATTGTTGCGCTATAGAATGGTGTATTCTCTAATAATGGATGCTCTTTTATTAAAATATCATTTTCATTTATTTGCCTTTCGTCACTTCCATTATCTGGTTGAATCAGTATATTATTATCATCCTTTGTTGTTTCCTTCGTACAACCAGTACCAACCATAACTATAATGAAGATTATAAAATATATTATCTTTAATTTTTTATACTTCATTACTTACCTCCATTCAAAATATCTTTAAATCTATAATTACTCTTATCTATACAGTTTACTACCAAACATATTCATCTTCAATTAAAATTAAAATAATTATTAACTCAATATTCCCACGAGCATAGCTGGTGAAAATGTTTGACTTATCAAGCATAATTATTACTTTAATTGGTTCATTGACATTAAAATAGCACCTATGAAGTGGTATAATAAGATTAACACATCAAATAAACCATTACAGAAGAGGTGCTAATCTTATGCATTTTAAAGTTCATTTAATAGCACATTGTAAGGATATCTTCTCCAACTACACTATGTCATCCGTGGAAGAGCAAAAAAAGCGGGGCTAAAAATTGCATTTTTAGCCCCATTTTTTTGCTCATTTTTCGCCCAAAAACCACGACATCTTGTGGTCAAACCTTACTTTTTGCCATCCAAACCACATTTCGTCATCAGAATTATCGTTTCAACATGCCTTGAGTAGACAATAATGATGTCGTAAAGAACTAGCTGTGCCTTCGCGGCAGGGTATATTTCTAAAATTGCTTTTTTAGACGTTTCATAGGTCCAAGCAAACGCCATTTTGCTCTTTCGATATTGTACAATTTATTGGTTATTATAATGAAAGGGAGTATCAATAAAAATCTTTCGATACTGCTTCTGTCGCTTTATTAATAAAAGCAGCAATTTTACTTGGACTTTCCTTCATACCACGATTGACCCACTTTTCATTTACGGCTATAGTGCCATATGCGGTAAATAAAAATTAGATGGTCGGCTTGATTTATCAGTTCCAGATATGCTTTCATTGCTTCGTTTTCCACCAAATCACTTCTTTTATCATCATAAACAAGAGATCGCGCCATAGGGCATAATTGAAAAAAGCACCACCAGACTGGTGGTTAATACGCTATTTTCAAACAGATTGTCACGTTCTGTGGGTAACGTGGTCTGTTTATCAGACACAACCTCACCCCGGATTGTCTCTGGTTCAGAATTAAAAATGGACTGGGTCAAGAGATACTTTTTCTCATAATTCAGAAATACGCTGATTCCTAACCCGATAATCCCAGTGAGTAAACCCGCAACGAACAGCCAATTCAAAGAGTAAATCTTTCAGAAATGCTCTGGTTTTAACAGCTTTCATTTCAAATGTTCATCAAACAACTCTTTTTTTAATAATATTGGTGTTATAGTATCGCCATAAAAATCTTCCGTTTCTCCAATAACTTTACATCCAAATTTTATTAACATATTTACAGTTACTTCTCTTGCTTCAATATATACCTCATCCGTATATTGGCTAAAAATTTCTTTTAATGAATAAATGGCTATTTTTTGACCAATACCAAAACCTCGCAATCTCTTATCAACAGCAAATCTTCCCCATTTCCATTTATCTTTTTCTTTCCAAGATGCTGCCACCCCAATGATATCTTCTCCTACTCTTGCACACCACCAGATTGGCTTTAAATTACCATCAATTGAAATTGATTCTGCAGGAATACTCTGCTCATTAGCAAATACTTCTGTTGCTAATTTTATTGCATCATTCATATAATTTTCCGAAATTTTTTCTATCGAAATTCTAGAATCATTCTTTCTTAGATTGTTTTTTAATGCAAGAATTCGAAATACTCTAAATGCTCTAACAATATTATCTATGTCCTCGCTATTTCCTAAATCTAAAATCTCTTTTATAAATGCATTTGCTTTATAATCCCCATCGCTAATAGTTGTCAAACCTAATGGCAGAATGTAGATATCTTTCATTCTCTTATCATCTTCAGACTTTTTCAATTCTAAGTAATTTTTTGCCTCCATATTGCTAACTATTCTACTAAGTGAAGCCTTATCAATACCCAGGTTTATTAATAATTCATTAAAAGGAGTCTTTCCGTTTTGTTTCAGGTAATTTAATATGTGCGCTTGTGCAATTGTCAAGTCTGAATTGAAGCAATTGTGATTTAATAAACCTAATTCTCTCACAATTAACCTTACCTCTTTTCTAACTATTTCTTCTTTATTCATACCACGCCTCCGATTAGTTGATATTATCAACAATATTACCTCGTTCTTAGTTTTTTGTCAATGCTCTTTTCAAATCAACCAAAATAACGTAATACAATGCCCTCCGTTGTAATGTAGGATAATAACAAGTATGCATTCTAAAATTTCATCTTCTTTTAAATCACCGCTTAGCATTCTCAACCCATATTCATGTATATCTTTTATTACCGCTATACCCTGTTGCCCATCTTCACCTTTAACCACATTATTGCACACCTTGCTTTTTCAAGCTGCAATATCATAAACTTTTATAGTTATTTATAGTTACATTATTTAGTATATAAAATTTTATAAGATATTTTCCAAATCATTTCCACATTAATCTTATCTAGATAATTAGCCTGTTAATTTAGCCTTGGATTACACTCCAAGGCTTATGTTTACTTATTCACATCAATATCTACAGTTATTTCTACATTATAGCTCGCCAAATTTTTTTGAGTTAATAAAACGCACGTCTCAACATGTGTCGTATTGCCGATAAGAACACATATTATCCAGCTCGTCCTGCCAGAAAGAACACATATGAATATGATCATCTGCTTTACTATTAATTTCATTTAAAACTTCTTTACCATCCAACAGGTCATCAAATACGCTCATTTTAATGCTTCCTTTCTAACCTATCAAATGTATTCACTTTTCAACTAATTTGCTTTTTACATAAACTTATATATCTTTCCTTCGCATCAGGAATTGCCTTATACCCATTTCCTTTCAGTACAAACGTTAATTTATACGGATCAATCGAACCATCTTCGTTTGTTTCGCCAACGATTACTTTCTCTACAATGCTTTCAAATACAACTCTGTCAAACTCGTCAAGCATATCTACTTCCGATAGCCTTTCTCTTAAATCCTTCATACGTATTTTGATGTTTTTTTTAGAATCTAAATTTAGCATCAAGAGTTCCTTTTCATTTTTACTCTGATTAATCTTATCCGTAAAATCATTATATTTCTCATCATATGCTTCTTTAGAAATTGTATCATCCAATAGCATATCAGTCAATTTTTTTCGCTTAGACTCCCATGCACTCAAAGATTTTTCAATTTTCTTTAATCTTACTATATCTTCTTCATTTGCTAAGGCATCCTCTACTGTTGCAAGAACAGAATCCAATACATCATCAAAATTAACTGACAACAACCGATATACCTCTAAGAATGCGTTTTCAATAATTACTTCATCTAAAGCTTTACTATGAGGGCATAAATCTTTACCTTTATTAGTAGCTGTCCTGCACTTCCAAACCGGCTTTGTAGAATGTGTGTCTTGATTATGGGCTCGTCTTGTGAGTTTAGTTCCACAAAACCCACACTCACAAAGACTGCTGAGCGCATATTTTCTTGTAAACTTTTCCCTTGTACCGCCAATCGTCAGCACATTTTCCTTATAACGCTTTTTACGAATTTCCTGGGCTTTATTCCACATTTCGGCAGAAATAATAGGTTCATGATGATTTTTAATATAGAACTGGTCCTCTTCTCCCATGTTATCAAGCCTTCGTTTTGAAATCGGATCAACAGTAAATGTCTTACCAAGTAATAAATCTCCTTTGTATTTCTCATTGGAGATAATTCCTATTATTCCACTATCCGTCCATTTCACCTTGCCTTTCTTATTTTTCTTACCAAGCTGAACCAGTTGATTTACAATGGTATAAGAACCATATCCCATGATATACTGTTCAAAAATCCAGCGAACAGTTTGAGCTTCCTCTTCATTAACTGTAATTGTTTTATCTTCCGAATGATAATCATATCCCAGACAGCCATTAAAGCCCATCATTTCGCCGCGCTTCATTTTCATCTTAATACCCATTTTTACATTAGCCGACAGTGATTCTACTTCATTTTGAGCCAAAGTGCTTAGAAGTGCTAATGCCATTTCACTTTCCATGGAAAGAGTATTGATATTTTCCTTCTCAAACACGATAGCAATATTTTTCTCTTTCAGTAAACGGACATACTGAAGCGTATCTACCAGATTCCTTGAGAATCTTGAAATAGACTTGGTTAATATGATGTCTATCTGTCCATTCATACAGTCTTTTATCATATTCAAAAACCCTTCACGCTTTACTGTCTTTGTTCCGGTAATAGCCTCATCAGCGTAAATCCCAACAAAAGCCCACTCTGTATTTTTTTATAATCGGATTTTATTGCTCGTCACCACCGCTTCTATTAGTTCGGCGGATGTCAGTTATTACGCAGTCATTTATTGCGCACCCACATTATTACAGCCGCTTATTAGAATCGGACAAATTTTTAGTTATGTTTCAGATATATAATTCTTGAAAAATAGGGGAAATAAAAAAATACCCCCTCACTTAATTCCACGTTGAGTGAGGGGGATTGCTCTAACACTTGCTATTACATCCATACTTGACATAATGATTATACATTTTATCAAAAAACCAGAGGTTTTATCCTCTGATTTTAATGGGTATTATCTTATGTTTCCTTATTTGAAGCAAAATAAAATCCACCTGTAAGATTTGATACCAGGCAAAAATTAACTATTTTTGACCAAGCAGCTTCGTATCTCTGCAATTCACCTTTCCATATTCTACAAATATACCTACAGAGCCTGGATCAACACTGTAGCAGCGGGTAGAAAGTGCCACATCCCCTACATATGCCAGCATAATACTTCCGCTGACAATTAACTTAACCGTTGCTTTATTCCCTTGAAATATGACAGGTCTTTCATCCATGTAGTATTGCTCTCCGTCAATTCTGTTATAACGATCCATAACTATCTTATTATGTGTTATTTCAAGGCGTAGCTGGCACCATTTTTCTAATTTTTCATCACTTGTATGAATCATTAATCCAACTGCTTTGGTACCCTCCTCCCACTCAATTGTTGTTTCAAATAAAGAAGTATCGGATAGTCTGCCGATCTCTGCCCAGCCAAAACCATCTTTTGATTCACCTTGAATCATATCAGTCCCACTCCAGGCTCCTTGCCTTTCTATCATTGACATGGGAACTTTTTCTTGAAAGGATTCTTCTATTTCTTTTACCATTCCGACACCTAAAGTACCATCCGGTCTCTGGACTAATTCATGTACAAGTACATTCCCGCCCCACACAAACTTCTCTTCATCTTTACAATCTTTTCTGACTGACTGCCAGCCTACCAGATACGTTCTTGTACCATCCGATACCGTTTTTGCCGCATAAAATTCTCTTCCGTCAAACATATCATCAAAATCCGGCATAGTCCAGGGTCCGTTAAAACTTTCGGATATACGGTATCTCGTCTCCCACCACCGTGAATAGTTAGAAAAAGATAAATACCACCACTTGCCTATCTGAAATGCATCATGGCACTCATGGGTAATGAAAGTTCTTGGTGCATATAACTTTTTATAGTGCTTCCAGTTCTTAACATCATCCGAAACATACACCGCTGTACATCCGTTTCTTAAAAAGGCTCCTTCTTTTTCTGTCGCTGTAATAATCATACAGTATTTTTGAAGTTCTTCGTTCCAGATAACATGAGGATCCCTCCAATGAAGGTTACCATAATGTTCTATATCCGGTTTAAAAAAGAATTCTTTATCCTTTACCCAGGTATTTAAATCCGTACTTACAGCACGCATTACTACCTGCTCATTTTTGCCCTCAACATTATGGTTTCCTTCACAGAATCCTGTATAATGGAAGTAAAATAATCCATCATGATGGAAAACACTGCCTGTGCCTATATGCCAGTCCTGATCATCCGGTGATCCGTTCTGTAATACCAGTTTTGGCATTCCATACCTTACAAAATCTTTTGTTTCCACTACATAAACACAGTATTTATATAAGTAGAAAAGATAAAACGTGCCTTTCCAGTAAAACGGCATGAAATCACCGCACATCTCTCCATGAGGCATTCCCGGGTACTGTTTTTCCGGGGTATAAAAAATATTATAATTGCCTTTCATCTGTTTAACCTCGCTCATTTTAGTCAACTAATTCCCGAAAGTAGTTTTATGCCATTCATTGACTTCTTTTGTAATCTGGTCACCGCCAAGTGTTTTCCAGTCAGTGACGAATTTATCAAATGTATCCGGTCCCTGTGTTCCCATAATGATATTAACATAGGTTTCCGACTGTAGTTTATCAAGGGAAGCTAAACTCGTACTCATAGTGGCCGTTGGTGCACCAAAGAATAAGGATTCTGTGGTTCTGTTATTTGCTTTATAATCATTGATGATTGTATTCCAGCTTCCCTCAGGTCCGATAAATTTATAATAGTTCCATCCCAATGAGTTGGTTTTATCATAACCGCTGTCTATATATTCTTTCATCACCTTATAATAACGGGCGGCTTCAGGATGAATCTGATCCACTGTCGATTTTCCATCAAAAACTGATTTGATTTCTGAATAATAGGTATTACATTTTTGAATGGCAGGATCTAAACCAATAGCTGCATAGGCAGCAAGATTAGCTCCTGTTGCGGGATCTACACCAAAAGTATTTAATGTTTCTTCATCTGAATCAATAGAATTAATCTTCTCCTGGAAGACATTGGCTATTTTAAAGATAGCTTCCGGATTCTTGCAGTTCTTGTTGACTGCAAAATAGCGTGTAATTCTAACATACATGGGCGCTACTGCCGGTTTGTCTGTGGCAGATACAATCGGAAGACTCACCCAATCTGCCTTCGGATTATTTTCAATACTGCTCTTGGCACAACCCCACGGTATCCCTTCCGTACCATAAAACAGACCGACTTTACCGGATGCAATATCTTCGGAAAGCTTTGTCGTATCTTTTACTCCAAATTCCGGATCTATCAGCCCTTCTTTATATATTGTATTTAACTGTATTAATGCATCCTTGATTCCATTTTCAATGCCTGAGTATTGGATGGTCCCGTCCTGTCCTCTGAGCCATGCTTTGGAATAAGAACCATAAGCGGCAAAGAAACCTTCAAAACTGCCCGGGCTGGCTCCGTCTTTATCACAAATCTTGTTTTGAAAACCGATACCCCAAGTATCATCTACTCCATTGCCATCCGGATCATCATTTTTAAAGGCTCTTGCTACCTTTATTAATTCGTCCATGGTGGTTGGTGCACTTAATCCCAAATTTTTGAGCCAATCAGACCGTACCCAAATCATATCAACCGTGGAATCCGATGCTGCCGGTTGAGGAAAGCCATATAATTTGCCATCGACTTTAGCGGACGTCAGCTGTGTTCCTCCATCTGCTTCCAGTGACTGTTTCAGTAGATCAGATGCATACTTATCATATAAATCCGATAAATCATATAAAAGCCCTGCATCAGCCAATTCCTTAAATTCTTCCGGGGGAAGATCCATTATATCCGGCAAATCATCGGATGCAATTGCCATGGTAAGTTTCTGGGTATAATCATCGCCTGCCGCTGCAACTACGTAATTCAGTTTAATCCCCAATTTTTCTTTGTAATACCTGGTCCATACATTGTTGTTGATATCGTCGTTTCCAACAAATTTCTCATCCCCAAAAAGTTTGTGCATATAGGTCAGTTCAACAGGCTTATCTGTGGATGCATCTGTTGTTTCAGCCCCTGTTTCCGTAACGGATGCATCCCCACCAGAAGTTTCATCCGGCGTACTGCTACATGCCCCAAGGGATACAACCATTACAATTGCCAATAACATTGATAATAGTTTTTTAACTTTCATAAAAAAATCCTCCTTTGATTCTTGATTTATAATTAAGCATTCGCTTAATTTCTTACTCTTTCACACTGCCCATTACTACTCCTGCTACGAAATACTTCTGCAGGAATGGGTAAACCAGTAAGATAGGGACTGTGCATAATAATATCATCGCTCCTTTAATACCTCTGCCTGTTACCTCCATGAGACTTGGATTTCTCATTAACATTTCTGAAGTTATTTTGGAAATATCAAATTTCAGTACCATAGATTGCAGATATGTCATTAACGGATATTTTTCCGGTAAATTCATATAAATCATACCATCGAACCAGGAATTCCAGTGGTTAACAATTACAAACAATGATACGGTAGCCAATGACGGCTTAGATAATGGCAGATATACTTTAAACATTGTAATAAACCAATTTGCTCCATCAACCAGTGCTGCTTCTTCAATTGCTTTTGGAATCCCTCTGAAAAAATTCAACATGATAAGTACGCAGAACATAGGTAAAGCTTCCGGTAAAATCAGCGCCCAAAATGAGTTAACTAAATGCATTTTACTAACAACTAAGAATGTTGGTATTAAACCTCCGTTAAAGCACATTGTTATGAGGAAAAACCAGGTATAAATTTTTTTGCACCGGAAAGTTCTCTTATCATCCTTAGATAACGGGTAAGCCACTAAAATAATAAGTGCCAAATTTACACCCCAACCTAAAATTACCCTGCATAATGTGATTCCAAAGGATATATAATATTGCTTATTTGATAAGATATACTCATAAGCAGCCGTATTGAAACCTTTCGGCCAGAATGTCACTGCATTCGCATCCACTAATGCCCTTGCACTAAAAGAAATGGAAAACAGATTGACCAACGGCAAAATACAGGTTAGACCCAGTAAGCCTAAAAAAACGTAGTTTATTACATTAAATACTTTTTTTGAAGAAGATTCTTTAATTTTCATGCTGTGTATGTATCCTTTCATTTTCACTAGGCAATTCCATACTACATAAGTTTCCCGAATATACCATACAATTAATTTGAAATATAGTTTTATGCGCCTCAAGGGTATACTTTAAGGCACTTCCTAGAATACCTTGTATCCTGCCATTTTATCAGCAAGCTTATAACCAACCGTTATAAGAATAAAAGATATAACCGATTTAAAAAGGCCAACCGCTGTTGCCAGATCGAATCTGGTCTCGATAACACCTATCCGGTAAACAAAAGTATCAATAATATCCCCGGTACTGTATACCTGCGGGCTGTATAAATTATAAACCTGCTCAAAACCGGCCTGTAATACATTACCCACACTCAGGACCATCATTAAAAGTATCATGGGTAATATACTGGGAATCGTTACATATAATGTTTGTTTTAAACGTCCGGCACCATCAATTTTTGCTGCCTCATAATAGGTAGGATCAATTCCAGTAATCGCAGCTAAATATACAATCGTCCCCCATCCAAGTTCTTTCCAGATATCGCTGACAACCATTGTATAAGGAAAGACTGATGAATTCCCGAGGAAGAATACCGGTTTCATACCAAATAATTGCAGCATTTGATTAACAATACCGCCAGATGGCGAAAGGATATCAATAAAGATACCTGCCAGTGCCGCCCAGGAAATAAAATGGGGGAGGTAAAGCACCGTCTGTACTGTTTTCTTATATGCTTTCGATCTGACTTCATTTAACAGCAGCGCAATCAATACGGGAAGAATCAAATTACCTATCATCTTTAATAATGCTATATAAACCGTATTCCAGATAACACTTGAAAACCCGGGTAATGAAAATAAATATTTATAATTATCAAAGCCTACCCATTTTTGGTTAAACATACCCTTTAAAGGAGAATACTTTTCAAATGCCATGGTAATTCCGGCAAAAGGTATATATTTAAAAATAAATGTTATGATAACTGCTGGTAAAAGCATAATATGAAATGGTAATTCTCTCAAAAACCAGTTTTTTGTTTTCCGTTTCCTTTTATTCACTTGCTAACGCCTCCTCTTTTATAGTATTTAATATACCAGTTGGCACAAAGGAGTTATATAAAACTTTTCATACTTTTATAGCAAAAAAAATAGCACTTGTTTACATTACCTGTAAACAAGGCTTTTTTATTACAAATTCATTCTTTCCCTGCATTCCTGGGGTGTCATATTATAATGATTTTTATAAATCTTAATAAAATATGCAGTGTTCTGATACCCGCATTTTTCTGCTATCTCAAATATTTTCAGCCTAGAATTCATAATTAATTGGTATGCAAGCTCCATTCTGCAATTTTCAATATAATTTCTGATTCCTTCTTTTTCAAACTGTTTAAATATTCTTGCCAGATAAACAGGGTTAAATCCCATTACCGATCCAATTTTGGTCAGGCATAAATCATCCGCTATATGTGTAATGATATAGGATTTTGTTTTTTCGGCTATATTCGCCATATCATTCCTGTTTGTTGTATTTCTGATTTCTTCTATGGCATCCGTTAATTCAAAGATATAATCAGCTGCCTGTTTCCAGGAATGAAATACTCCCGGGTCAAATAAAGCAATTAACTGTATTCTGGAAGTTAATTCGATTCGGATATTAGTTTTGTTAATGTAAGAAATCAGAATATTGGAAATATAATAAAATATTTCCAAAGCATACATAGAATGTCTCTTAGCCTCAGATAGAATTCTTAATAGTTCTTTCAGCAAATAACGAAATGCCGTAAAATTATCCGTATCTAATTGTTCTTTTAATAGTTTGAATCTTTCTGTAATCGTACCGAACATTTCCGTTAATGTACTGTCTTCTCCGTTAAAATCCTGATTCTTTCTTGTGTTTTCCAATATAATATTATTTTCCTCATTAATAACACTTCTTTGAATCTGTTCCCACAGTTCCATATATTTTCCGGATAATTCATACCATTTAACTACCTCCGCTGCGATACCAAAACAGATTAAAATTCCAAGATTTTTTTGAATCTTCTCTTGTATATCAACAACGGATATCAGCAGTAATTTCGGTAATTCCGCCTCCTCTGTCTCAATCATCCATACAAAATTATTCCGGTATATCGTATTATGAATCAAATCAATCTTACCCGTATATGCTTTCATCAATAATTGCCGTACCGTTTCCAGGATATTCTCCTGTACTTTCCTGGGATTTATTTCTTTACAGCTTCCAATAATTATTAAAAATCCGGCTTGTTTTGCTATGGGTTTTTCTAAATCAGCCATAATAAGATCAAATTCTTCTTCTGTGCCTATTATGCCATCTAAAATATAACCTATCGCTTGCTGCTTATAGGCCGGTTCCATATAAAGAATCTTGTTTTGGACGGATTGGTATTCTTCTATAAATGAATTATTTTTTTCTATCATTAAAAGCATTTTCTTCATTGCCTCAACAATCATTGCATCCCCTTCTGTTTTCAGGATATAATCATCTGCCTCCTGCTTAATTGCAGAATATACAAAGTCGAATTCATCATAACCGGAGAGATATAATACATGTATCTCATCTTTTATTTTTCTCATTTTATCAACCATTTCAATCCCTGTCATTTTAGGCATTTTAATATCGCTTACCACAATATCCGGTTTGAAAAATTTAAAAATCTCGATCGCTTTTAATGGATAATAGCAATTATAAATTTGAAATACCCCCGGAAATTCCTCTTCAAAAAGGATTTTTAATCCATCTGAAATTATTGGTTCATCATCTACAATTAATAAAGTATATTTTCTTTTCTCTGTCATATTTCTACATCCTCACTTTAATATGAACCTCTAACCCTCCTAAAGAGGATTGAAATGCTTCCACTGATTTTTCCTGCTTATAATAAATATTTAACCGGTAGTTAATATTAATTAATGCCGTAATATCTTCATTTTCTTCAGGTGAAAGGAGTCTTTGCTGAATTTTTTCCAATTCTTCCTTTGTTATATGTCCGGAATTTTCAATGCAGATAATTAAATCATCCATATCTTCAAAATAATGTACCTTTAAAATCACTTCTTCATTTGAAATTTCATCGACCACATATTTAAAAACATTTTCTATGACAGGCTGAATAATTAATCTTGGTACAATAATATAATTATAACGTTCCGGAAGTTCCTCAAAATCGATTATTATCTGGTTTTTAAAACGATACCCCTGAATAATGGTATAAGACTGCGCCAGATTTATTTCATCGGATAAATTCTTTTCATCTTTTGAATCTCTTGTAATATACTGAAAAAACCTGCCCAGATTTTCACAAATACGTAAGCTGTTTTCTCTGTCATTTATTTTAATAAGTCTGTATAACACAAAATAACTATTATACATAAAATGGGGGTTGATTTGTGCCTGCAAATGTTTTAAATTTGCCTGATTCACCAGAATTTCCTGCTTTAATTCTTTTGAAATCAAAAATTCAATCCGCTCCACCATATTGTTAAAGTTCTGATAAATATCGTCAAATACTTCATTCCCGGGGATCGTTATTCTATAACTGAAATTTGATTCCTTTACTTGTCCAAAAGCATCCACTAAGAGGATTTTCAAAGGCTTCACAACATATCTGTAAAATAAAACAATGCAGACTGTAATCGTCAATAATACAATCAAAGAAAATCCTAAAATATTTAAAACCGCCCTTTGATATATCATTGAAATCATATCCTGTTTTTCCAGATAAATTAGTTGATAGTGGGAGTTTTCGATATTTGAGTGAAGAAGTTTATATTTTTCATGATTGTAGTAAATATTTTTATTATTAATTTGTTTTAATACAGATTCCTCTACCGTCTTTGTACTAATATAAATTTCTTCCTGATCCTTATCTGTAAAAAAAAGCATATCCTTATCGGTTAATTTTGCATATTTGAGTTCTTTTTTTAATTTATTAATATCTAACTCCGCTACAAATACTCCGGCAATATTATCCAAACTCCATTTATCTCCTAAATAGTCTATATTTAAGGTATCAACAATAAAAATTTTATTATCTGCTTTCACCAATGTTTTACTTTGTTTCGCCAAGTCAATTATTTTAAGAATTTCATTTTGATTCATATTACTATAATTATCAATTGAAATTTTAATTTTATATTTATTTAAATAAAAATAGCAATCTTTTACATATGGGTTTGTATTGCTGATTTCCATACATCTTTTCTCAACAGCCTCTAATAATTTATTCTTCTGATGGCTATTCACATAATTAAATTTTACATATAAATCCAGAACCGCATTCTCTTTCATTGCAAAATAGGTCGCAACCTTTACTTTACCGATTTCTTCTTCCAAGGTTTTAGAAATATAGTTCAGCCTTTCTATCTGTCCTTTCTTAACAAGGGCTGAATAATGCTCTTCTTCTTTATAATAGATAAATAAATTATAAAAAATACTTACTATAATAAAAATTATAAAGATTAGGAATACTGATTTAAAGATATAGTTCAAAAAATCATTCTGCTTTAAGAATTTTTTTTTACCATATTTCCTCCATTTAACATTACTGTTTGTTATTTTGTATTTATTTTCTGTTTTGAATAAATGCTTTTACTTCGTCTGCTTCGGGCATAACACGCAATGCACCTTTCCTGGTGGTGATAATAGATGCAGCAGCATTGGCAAAGGTAAGCATCTCTTTTAATTTCTCTTCGTCCAGGTTATTAAGACCATATTCCAATACATAGTTTAAGCAGCTTCCTCCAAAAGTATCCCCCGCACCGGTTGTTTCAATGGTGTTCTCCTGCAGGAAAGAAGGTACCTCCACGGATAAATCTTTATAATAAGCCCGGCTGCCGTCCCGTCCCATGGACAGTAAGATAAGCGGAATATGGTAATTAGCACGAATTACAGAAATTCCTGCATCAAACTCCTTTTCTTCAGTAAACCATAAAAGCTCATTGTCAGAGATTTTTAATACATCACATTGGGATAAACCATAATCAACCTGCTTCCTAGCATCATCCAGGGATTTCCACAATGGCTCACGCAGGTTAGGGTCAAACGAAATTACCGCTCCGCTATATTTTGCCAGGGTAACGGCTTTTTTGGTCGCTTCCCGTACCCCATCATGGGTCATGGAAAGAGTTCCGAAATGAAAAATTTTTGCTTCTGTTACCAGACTATCCTGAATTTCTTCCGCTGTTAACATCATATCCGCACCCGGATTACGGTAAAAAGAGAAATCCCGGTCCCCGCCATCGAAAGTCTGCACGAAGGCCAGTGTGGTGCGGACCTCCTCATCTATAACCAGGTTGGAGGTGTCGATCCCGATTTCCTCCAATTCAGTTTTTAGTTTAACTCCGAATATATCCTTTCCGACTTTGCCGATAAATGCTGTCTTACGGCCCAATTTATTCAGCATGGCCAGTACATTACAAGGTGCCCCACCCGGATTTGCTTCGAATATAGTATTCCCCTGGATGCTCCTCCCATTATCTGTAAAATCAATTAATAACTCCCCGAGTGCTACTGCATCAAATTTTTTCATATTTGTGTCTCCTTTTCCTATATTATAAGAATATCTACCTGGCCAAGTTTCCTTTATCTACCGGTCAAGGAAAAATATCATTTCCTTGTTTCTGCTATATTATCGTTATTGCAGCATCTAACTTAATAGTATAATTAACTGAGAATTTTCTTCTTTATCCGACAATTTTATCCACATGATTTTTCCACTTTCCGCTGTGCAGCCAAATAAAAGCAGGCAGCATTCCCAGCACCCATCCAATCGGTCCGGCATACCAGATACCGACATAACCAAATAACCCTGCCAACATAATAGAAAGTCCTACCTTAACAGCCAGTTCAATGATACCGGAAATCAGTGGTATCATGATCTCTCCCATCCCCCGCATCGTATTGTTATAAAGCCAGATTAATCCCTGGAAAGGATAAAAAAAGGAAATAATCCTCAGCATACCGCCTGCTACTTTTACTACATTGTCCACATGGGTATCGGAAGAAGAGATAAATACTCGCACAAACTGTTCACCAAAACAGAAAATAAATATCCCGGCCACAACACTTAAACCCAAAATCAGCAGTGCCACTTTTTTAAAGCCCTCCTCTATACGATCCAGTTTCCCCGCACCCAGATTCTGTCCGGCATATAATGCAAAGGCCTGAGACAGATTCAAAAACACCAATGCTGCTATTTGGTGCACCCGGTTGCCGGTTGTATATGCGGCTACCACATCTGTACCAAATCCGTTTACCACCGCACTGACCGTCATCTCACCAATGGATAGAAGAATACTCTGTATACTCATGGAAAGACCGATTTTTACAATTATTCCGATTATCTTTAACTCCGGCCGGAAATCTTCCCTATGCAGTCTGAAAATTGCAAATCTTCGGTAAATATAAACCACACACAGAACGGCTGCTGTAAGCTGTGATAGAATGGTGGCCGTTGCCGCACCTGCCACTCCCATATGCAGTATTGTGACAAACAGGACATCCATTCCCACATTGAGTACCGTAGAAAAAATAAGAAAATAAAGAGGTGTCCGGCTGTCCCCTACTGCCCTCAGAATAGATGCAGCACCATTGTACACAATCTGTCCCGCCGAACCTCCGACACATATATGGATATATACAACAGATTGATCCCTGATATCCTCAGGAACCTGCAAAAGTTCCATCAGCGGTCTTGCACCGAAAATGCCTGCCAGGGATAAAATAATTCCGGCCGCAGCCATAATATAGATCGTACCTGCTGTCGTACGGCGTACTTTTTTCTCATCTCCCGCACCAAAGTACTGTGCAATGACTATAGCGAAAGCATTTGTTAGTCCCGATGCCACCGCTAACAGAAAAAAGGTAGCCGAGCCGGTAGCCCCCACCGCTGCCAACGCCCGTGATCCTACAAAATTCCCTAAGACTAATGCATCAGTTATATTATAAATCTGCTGAAAGATCCCTCCTAACAGCATAGGAAATGAAAAAGCAAAAATTACTTTCATTGGATTTCCCTGTGTCATATTTTTTGTCATTATCAGCCACCTGTCTTTTATTGTACATAACAATGCCGCATCAGGAAAAGTAAACGGTCTATTGTTCCGGTCTTATTTCCTGGTGCGGCGGCCCTCATCTATTATATTACAACATCGTATTTGACGATGTTACATTTAACTTCACCTTTACTAAGGAATCGGATTTGATCCGCTTCCATGGAAGTATAAATCAGAGAAGTCATCGCCTGTTCTCCGTCATTTACGAAAACTTCCACCGAATATTTGTCCATCAATATACGTAGTTTTATTTTACCGCCCTGCTCTTTTACATACATGGAACGTTTATGTATGATATCCTTACTCAGTCCGGAACAAGTACGGTCAAATGTCACCGTATTTTCTTTCGCATTATAATGCAGAACCGAATAACATTTATCATCTGCAGCAAGGCGGACAGCAAATTCTTTGTAATCACCGGTCTCCACTTCCACAGTCATGTCAAATTGTCTGCCCTGAATACCGATAAATTCTTTTTCCCCATTTACAGTTACTGCCTCATACTCTACTTTGTCCTGGTAATAATTTTCTAATTCCCTTACCGGATTTTGATACAATATTCCGTTTTTTACACACAATTCCCTTGGAACCGTCATGAGACCGGACCATTTAAAGTGTTTCGGTGTGATATGGTTATCCCAGCTCTGCATCCACGCAATCATAATCCTTCTGCAGTCTGCGGTTTCCAGTGTCTGCGGTGCATAAAAATCCAGTCCATAATCTATGGCTGTTACACGTTCCCGGATTAGTTTATGATTTTCCAAGTCATAATCCCCAAGGATATATATGGTATTATTACCATTATGAAATTCCAGACCTTCCGCCAGCATATCTGTGGGTGAAATGAGCAATACCAGTTTGCCGTCTATGTAAATGAAATCCGGACACTCCCACATCTTTCCATATTCATTTCGACTTTCATCTACAATACCTAAATATTCCCAGTTCTTTGCATCTTTGGATTTAAACAAGACAATCTGACCGCCGGTATTATCACTCCTGCTTCCAATTATTGCATAGAAGTCTTCTCCCTCTATCCAGATCTTCGGATCCCTGAAATCTTCCCTGCTGCTTCCTTCCGGCAGCAAATCACTAGTAATCACCGGATTACTATCCAGTTTTTCATAGTTCACTCCGTCTCCTATTGCAATACACTGTGTCTGCCTTAGTAATCTGGAACCGTCTTCCTGTTCTTTATCCAGTACACCAGTATACATCAGGATATGTTTTCCGTCATGTTCCACTGCACTGCCAGAAAAACAACCCTGCCCATCATAACTGGAATCCGGTGCCAAAGCACACGGCAGCTGTTCCCATTTAATAAAATCTTTTGATTTGCTGTGTCCCCAGTGCATTAACCCCTGAGTAACATGATAGGGATCATATTGATAAAACAAATGATATTCTCCCTGATACAGTGAAAAACCGTTAGGGTCATTAATCCAGCCAACCGGTGCACATACATGGAAGGATGGTTTTTGTCCCTCCGGAATCTGTTTTGAAACTTCAATTTCATATTTTCTGGCTTTTTCTAACACTTTACTCATTCTCTCTTCCCCTCTTAGCCTTCGTTTCTATCATCTTTAATTTTTAATTGCCCTTTTTTCGGTATCTTTTCTCGTTTCTTTATCTGGGCCAGCGTTCTTTACGTTCCATTAACGTTCCGAAAGGATTATGGGGTTCTGTCTGGTACCAGTAAGCTACTGTTGCCACATCATCCTGTCTTTCAAATAAGCCGCCGTGGTATACCCCAATCTGCTGAATCGTCACTTTAAGATCTTCCTCAAATAGAATTGGATCCATCACATGCCAACGATAGAAGCTTCTCTGGGGCATCTGATCATCATTATGGTAATCGTTATGGATAAAAGTATCATGATGGGAATAATAAGGATACCCCATAAATGGTGTACAATAGGTATTTTCTATGGTCCTGCCGTTCTCTTGGGTTGCAAAACTCCAGGCACCTCCGAAATAATCTTCCGTTCCGGTTCCACAAATTGTAGGATATTTTTCATCACCATCCAGATAGAATTTTACTTCTCCTTCTCCGTACCAATAACGTTCTAAGGTCGTAAGTGCCATGTAAGTACCAACATACTGGCCTTTTCCTTTCACTCCGTTAAGGATTACATAATCTTTGCCTTTTTCGGTTAGACGCTGTCTTCTCCACTGAGCATGAAAATAGCCAGTATTTTCCGGAAGTTCATCATATAGACAGTAATCCACCTGATAGAAAAATGCATTAATATCTTCATCATTCTGGTTTTCTATCGTAATTTTTGCTTTCTTTCCAAACGGCATAGGGAAATACGAGTTAAATCCCCTGGTCGGGTTTACAACGATAGGCATAGAATTAACCGGATAGGAAACACCGAATCCACAACAGAAAAAATCGCCTAAAGGACTTTCCACAGAAGGTGTTTCTTCCCCATCCCAATACATACGCAGCACCAAATCTCTAAGTACATATCGGTTGCGGCCGCTGGTACGGTCGGTTACGGTAATCCATATGTGCTGAACGACACCCGGTCCCTCCATTTCTGCCAGTGTCACTGTCTCACCGGCCGATATTTTCGGAATACAGGGTGATCCTTTTCTCTCTGGGCCCAGATCGCTGGCGGCCATGCCTCCCCCACCCTTTTGCCCAGTCCTGTTTTCCCAGTTAATGGTTCTGCTTTTACCTGTTTTTAAAATCGGCAATGTTGCCATACTGTTATGAAACATGATATTTCCTCCTATATGGTATTTATTTCTTAGTGTACTCTTCTTATTCCTCTTCAATGGTTACATCTTTTACTTCCAGAGTTCCTTCTGATACAAAGAAACCTAACTGACGATCCTTTTCATTGTACATACGGAATCCAAATGCCAGTTCATTATTTACATAAAGAACCGCAAGAGTATCCTGAATATAAATTGCAAGCTCATATTCTTTCCCCGCTTCCAGTTTAATCAGACGTTCCATTTCTACTGCATAAGGGAACATCTGCCCTCCCTGTTCATACATCCGAAGTCCGGAACGGAACTGTATACGGTTGTACCAGGGTTCAAACATCAGATAATATCCCTGTGCATAAGTATCATCCACTTGTAAGGCAATACCAAATCGGGTTGGATTTCCGTTATATTTGATTTTCGCCTTAATACAGCATAATTCCGGAATTTTATCACCAATTGCGGAAGAAAAGCCATCCATAGACTCGCAGACTGCTGTATTTTTATTTATTACCCAGTTTCCGGTTAAGGACTGTAAGCTGGCATTTTGTATTTTATTAAATGCATTTGCCACACTTTCTACCGGGCACACTCCCAGGGTACCGTCTGCGCGCTGGATAATCTTATGCACTACAATAGAGCCGCCCCAGTTCCAGGTTTTATAATCCTTACCGAAGTCTTTACCCGGGTCAAATCCCCAACCATTCTCGCCTCTGGTGGGATTCCATCCATATACATAATGGTCTTTTCCGTCAAAACCGGTCTTAGCCGCATAAAAAGCCCTACCGTCAAAAGTATCCACTTCCGGGCGAATCCAGGGACCGTTTAAAGATTGACTCATCCTGTAATAAGTACAGAAACCGTCCGTATAATTGGAGTATACCAGATAATACCAGTCACCCATTTTAAATAAATCCGGGCATTCGTTTGCTGCCTGGTTAAAGCGTGGCGCATAGATCGGCTTTCTATATTCCCATTTTGACAGGTCCTCTGATGCGCAAAGAGCTACACAACCGTTTCTTTCCGTTGGAGCATTCTCTCTGGCTGCCAGAAGCATCCACCACTTATTCTCTTCTTCATTCCAAAATACATAAGGGTCTCTCCAGTCAGACATATTGTAAATCACACCATCCGGACCGAACTTATCCTCCGGAACGTCCTCCCACTCGGTCAGATCTTTACTGATTGCATGTCTGGCCCACTGCGCAGGGGGATTCTGATCAAATGTGCAGTAAAACATATGGTACAGGCCATCTGCTTTAATAACGGAACCGGTTCCTCCATGGATTTTTGTAGGCGTTTCAATATAATTCCGGTTATCCATGGTTGTAATTCGATGCCAGCCATGAACAATTTTGTCCTTTGGTGCATCCGGATTCCAGTTCTTTAAGTAATAATGATCAAACTGTTTCAATTCTTCATTATAAAAAGGTATTACATCACCGGTTTTTGCATATTCCGGAGTATAAAATAAATCCATTATCTTCTCTCCTTTTTTGTTAGAATAAAGCCGGCCTCAATAGGTCCGGCCTATTTTTTGTTGCATACGTTTCATAACTTTCCTTAAAACTTTTACATATGTTCAATTTATTTATATATCTGTATTTCTTATGTGTAAATTTATTTTAACACTTTTTAAACATTTGTCAATCTGTCTTTGTTTGATTTGTATATTCAAACAAATCAAACAGAATGTTTTTATATATTTTGTATGTTTTATATGCCTATTTAATTTTTTAAATTTTTACATTTGTAAACATAATTACTATTTGTAAACATATTGCGTGCACATTCTTTCTGTGATATAATAAAAATTGTAAACCAACTTCTGTATTAGGTTTACAAAAGAGATAAAGAAAAGGAATTTTTAACATTATGGCAAAGCAAAGAATATTAGTGCAGGATATTGCAGATTCACTTCATCTTTCCCGCACTACCGTTTCTAAAGCATTAAATGGCAGTGAAAATATTTCAGAAAAAACCAGACAGAAGGTCTTAAAGAGAGCGGCGGAACTGAATTATAGACAATTTTCCACTATGCCAGAATCCTTTAATATTATTAAATCCTCAGAACAAAATGCTGCTCCTAATATCCATGGCAACATTGCCCTGACATTTCATAAGTTTCCGGATAAGCAGCATATTGGCTCTTCCCTGTTAACCACAATGGAGCAGGAAATCAGTAAATATGGGTATACCCTATCCCTATTTACTATCCAGGATACTGATATTCATTATTTACGGCTGCCGAATACTTTTGACTTAAATAATATTGACGCAATCTTATGTGTGGAATTATTTGACCGTGAATATTGTAAAATGCTCAGCTCTTTGAATAAACCGGTTTTATTTATCGATTCCTATTACACTGCAGCAGAAGACAACTTAAACGCAGATATTTTATTAATGGAAAGTAAATACAGATTAGCCAATATGGTTAAAAAACTTCTTTATGAACACCGTATTAACCGGGCTGGATTCGTAGGATCCTATACACACTGTTTAAGTTTCTACGAACGTTGGACTGGTTTCTGTATGGCTCTCCAGGGCTGTGATCTAACAGTTAATAAATCTTTCTGTATTATTGAAAAAGATGATTTAAAATACTGGGATCGTTTGTGGTTGATTTCTAATTTAAAAATGATGGATCCATTACCGGAACTTTTTGTTTGTGCCAATGATTCCTTGGCAATTCAGCTAATTTCCTGTTTAAAAGACCTGAATATCACTGTACCCAAAAACGTTCTTGTAACCGGTTTTGATAACGTTCCGGCTTCTGTTGTTGTAGAACCCCATCTGACCACTGTAAATTCTCACAGTTCTGATATGGGGATCATTGCTGCTAAAAAGCTATTGGATCGGATTCAAAACCCTTCCCTTCCATACACTATAACTTATCTTCAAACCGATGCTATTTACCGGGAATCCACGGTAAAGAAACATTTCTCTAATCAGATTTATTAATATCCAAAGTTTTTAGTTTACACAGCCTCAAACAAAAAACTTTAGTTCCGGTACTAAAAAACTTATTATAAAAAAAGTGTGAGACCATAAAATCCACACTTTTTTTCTTTATTGCTTTAGAAATAGTTATTCCCATTAATAACTACATAAAATTATCCTTTGGTTGCTCCCATAGTCATACCCGCAGTAACCCATCGGTTCAATGCAAAGTAGACAATCATAGGGGGTAATATCGTAATAGTTATCGCTGCAAAGGTTGATCCCCAATCCACATTACCGAAAGCACCAACATAGTCTTTTAAACCCATTGCTACTGTTTTTGCAGCATCATCGCTGATAAATGTATTAGCAAAAATAAAATCATTCCATATTAATATACTATACATCGACGCTATAGTAATTATCGTGTTTCGCGCCAGTGGAAAAACAATTTTTGCAAAAATACGGTAGGTACTACATCCATCTACAATTGCTGCTTCCAATAACTCATTGGGCAAAAAGCCATAAAAACTGCAGAACATCATAACCGAAAGTGGCAGTGCAAACCCAACCTGCGGTAAAATCAGAGAAAATGAAGTGTTTAGTACCCCTAATTTACTATAAAAAATAAATAATGGAATTAAAGTAATCTGAACCGGAATCATTATACCGAAGGTGAAAAATCCATAAATATTTTTCGTAATTTTAAAGTTAAACTTTGCCAATGCAAATCCGGCAGTTGCACTTAATGCTATAATCAGGAGCAAAGAAATTCCAGTAACCTTAATACTGTTCCAAATATAAAACCCTATTTTACCATCTGAAAAGACTTTTATAAAATTGTTTAGGGTAGGATTATGAGGTAACGCAAAAGGAGTTGAGGACAACTCTACCGTTGGCTTAATGCTTGCCATAAAAAGCCAAATGATCGGGTATAGCTGAATAACCAAAAAGAGTAAGATAATTAAGTTGAATACTATTTTTCCGATTTTCTTTTTCATGCTCTTTTCGCTCTCCTTTCCCTGTCATTTATCTTTTGTTGTTTCTTAAGTTCTCTGTCTTCCTTGGTAGTAAAACCAGCTCTTAAAATCGAAACAACCAAAATACTCTCTATGATTATGAATACGGCAAGCGCACTGCCATAGCCATATTGGTTACTTGAAAATGCTTTTTTATACATATATGTGGACATTAATTCACTTACATTTCCGGGTCCGCCACTTGTTAATAAAAACGGAATATCAAATCCTCTGAGAGCACCGGTCAAACACATCGTTAATGTCAGCAAAAGAATAGGTTTTATCAACGGCAATTTTATTTTCATTAATATCTGCCATTCATTGGCTCCATCTACCTTAGCAGCCTCGTAAACTGATGAATCCAGTGAAACTAGTGCTGCATAAAAAATAACCATATACATACCTGTGAATCTCCATCCTTCCGGAACAGATACGCAGGCTAAAACTGTTTTAACATTAGTAAGCCATGATGTTGCCAGATTATCTAAACCGATCGCATTCAGTATCTCGTTTATTAATCCCACCGGTTCTGTTGCATACATACTTCTAAAAAGCTGTGTTACAGCCACAGTAGTTACTATACACGGTACATAATACAAAGTTTTTATTAATGTAACCCTTTTTTTCATATAAGATAATAGTATTGCAAATACTAAACCTATTAATAGCTGCATGGAAACAACAATTAATAAGTAAATCAGGTTATTCAGAAAAGCTTTATAAAACACTTTGTCTTTGAACATTACAAAATAATTATCAAATCCAACAAATTTCTTATCCCCGATTCCACCCCATTTCATAAAACTTAAACGAATGGATTCTTCAATGGGATAGAAAACGGCCAGTATATAAAATAATAATCCCGGTAATAAAAATACCCAGAATGATCTTTTATCTTTTAATATTCCCATAGGTCACCTCAATTAATTGCATCCGAGAACAAATCTCCCCGGATGCAATATTTTTAATTTAATTTTTACTGGCTGCTATTGAATCATCCACTAACCCAGCGAACTCCTCTTCGGACATATCCCCGGCTGCTAATAATAACATATTGTCCTGCATTATGGAATTCGTACTTGAGTCCAGATAAGTATCCCAAGGTTTTAGGAAATGTTCGCCCGTATTATTCATATCATCCTGAATTCTTAAATAAAGATCAGTAAATTTTATATCTTTTGGTAACTCTGTTTTAATCGGAGACATCTGCTGTCTTCCGGCATAGATTTTGCCGTAATTTTCTATCACATAGAGTATGAAATCTTTTGTTTTCGCATCAAATGTATCTATATTAAATGCCATTCCTATGCCTGAGTTTACGCAGAATTCATTAGCTCCTGTTTTACCGTCCGGGGTTGTGGGCAGATAGAAATAATCAATCTTTCCAGCTTCATATTGATCTAACATTGCCGCCTGTTCCCAGTCCCCCATATAGTACATTGCTGATTTACCATCCAAAAACAGGGACTGTGCGGTTGCATAATCAGTTGCAGCAAAACCTTCATTAAAGTACTGTCCCATTTGTTTCAAGAACTTAATTGCTTTCATTCCGGTTTCATCACCCATAGAAGCTTTACCGTCACGAAGATTAACAATATAATCATTGGCTGTATCACGGAAAGGCAACATTGCCAGATAACGCTGTACCGGCCATCTGTCAACACCATCTACGGATATTGGTGTTATTCCATTCCCTTTTAAGGCCGCACAAGCATCTAACCATTCATCCATGGTTTTTGGAACTTCAATATTATTTGCAGCAAAGATTTCTTTGTTATACCAAATCATTTCAACATGATATTCTAAAGGCAGGGTATACATTGACCCATCGGTAAATTCCTGGTATTTTAATGCAATTGGATAAAAGTCATCATATTTTTCCTCTTCTTTTAGAAAAGATTTTACATCTACCAATAAACCTGCATCCACCAGTTCCTTGCAGTATGGATTTGCATCAATGTCAATAATATCAGGCATATTATTTCCGGCAATTAACGTCTTTAATTTCTGTAAATAGGAGGGCCTGTCCGCTGTGGTTTCCACATCCAGTACCCAGTTTCCATCATGTTCCTCGCTGTACTTCTTAGCTATCTCTCTCATGGTTAAATCAATAGCACCGTCAACAGGTCTGGACGCAAGCCATTTTACAACCGTAGTCTTTTCCGATGATTTTGTCTGATTTTCAGTGACACCAGGTTCTGTACTGTCGGTTTTACTGCCGCACCCAGTTACAAGCGAAATAATCATCACTAACACCATAAGTAAGTTAAGCATTCTTTTTTTCATATTATTCTCTCCTTTTCTTTATCTAAACAAAAGAAATTGTGACCGAATAGTTACAAGCAGTCATTCTTTTGTTTTAATCACTAAATTTTTAACGGCTGCCTTTCCTTGTATCAGATACACCCCCGCATACTCCCCCTTATGATCATACATTCTTGTAGACATGGCGACTTCATTATTGATATATACTACACAGATATCTTCTTCGCGTAACATGAAAATATGGTATTTATCTCCCTCTGGAAGTCTTCTCACCGTTTCTACCTGATAAGCCACATCCCCTTTTATCTGCCATTGATAAAAGCCCTGTTCACTTCTTGGCCACATGTCCCATGCCGCCATATTCTTCCTGCGATCCATTTTAAGAAAATACCCTTTTTCCATCTCTTTATCCGCATGTACTGCTATTCCAAATTCATGGGCCTGTTCCACTTCCAAATCAAACTCCAGGCTAAATGCATCCTTAGGTATTGGAAATAGAGCAGCGCCTAACATATGAGCTTCTATCCGGTAAATACCATTTTCATTCTCTACTGTGCAATGAAATGGCTCAAACTGCCTTACCGCTTCCTTTTTATCAAAGTAATATCTGCTTCCTTCCGTTGGTTTTATTTTAAGGATTCCCGTATTTTTCTCTTGAATAATTTCATGGAATACCATGGTTCCTCCCCACTCCCAGGCACCAAAATCATTATTTCCTTTTTTACTGGGTATCCAGCCGAATGCAAATCTCTGCCTGCCATTGGAAGCCGTTTTTATTGCATAATTAGCCCGCGTATCAAACACATCATCTTCCGGAATAATCCAAGGACCGTTAAGGCTTTCAGCCATTCTGTAATGGGTTACGAAGCGGTCATTGAAGGTAGAAAATACCAGGTACCACCATTCACCCATCCGAAAAACTTCCGGACACTCCATGGTTACATACATATTCGGTTCAAAAAATGGTTCCGCATAATTCCAGTTTTTTAAGTCCTTTGATTTACAAAGTGCAATGCACCCCCCTCTTATAGCTCCTGCGTTTTTCCTTCTGGCAGCTAAAAGCATCCAATACTGTTCCTCTTCTTCATTCCAAAATACATATGGATCTCTCCAATCAAAGGCTTCATATATAGTATCATCTGCTACAAACAAAAAATCTTCCTCATTTTCCAAATGATAAAGGTCTCTGCCTTTTGCCCTCATGACAGACTGTACGCTTTTTCCATTAATCTTAATATCTGCATTATAGGCAGTATAGTATGCATAATACATTCCATCCTTATCTTTTATTATAGAACCTGTATATGCATTTTTATTAGGTTTATCCTCTCCGCCTCTTTTAATTGCTTCCCCATGATAATCCAAATTAACAAAGTCTTTCGTTGTTACCAGATGCCATGTAGTTTCTTCCGCATATTCATCTTTTTTGCACCTTGGATCATGTAGATAAAATCCGTAGTATAGTCCATCTTCATAATAGGGAATCAAATCACCCACCCATGCATCTTCTGGCCTGTAGAATAATTTTGACATAAAACGCTTATACCTCTTGCTTTCGTTCAAATGCACATTATGCACTTTTTATTTATTGCATTTTTGTTTTCTTTCCAGCTGCTTGCTGTATATACATAATACCCTTTTTTCAGGATATTTTCAATATTCGATTGTGTATTATATACATTTTCTACATTTCTATCTAATATAGCATATAGTTTATATACATAATAAATAAAAATAATACGGTTTTGTGTGCATTTAGTGCACTGTGTGCACACTTTATAATTTCGTGCGGTTACTGAATTATTTTATTCCATCACGATACATTCATACACTTTTCGTTTTATGCATTTCTATTTGCATTTTTGTGCTATTTATAATATAATTTTAAAAAAAGCAAAGGAGATTCTGTAATTATGAAATGTACAATAAAAGATATTGCAGCAGCCTTGCAGATATCGCGAAACACTGTATCAAAAGCTCTTAGCGGCAGTCCGGGTGTTTCTGATGCTACCAGAAGAGTGATTCAGGAGAAAGCAAGGGAAATGAATTATCAAAGTTCTATTATGGAATATAATTTTTCCGATTCATCTATTATCCATGGCTCTATATTATTTTTAACCCGGGCTTCTGCCAATTACTCTGAATTCTGGACTAATGTATTAAAAGGAATTGAGTCCGTTTTACGTCCAAATGCTTATAATTTAGTATTGGGAATTATGGCTGAGAATGACTTAAAGAATCTGCAATTTCCCTCTACCATCAATGATCCGACGATAAAGGGAATCATTCTGGTGGAAATTTGCGATGAACGTGTCATTAATGCATTATTAAATTACAATATACCAATTGTAACGGTAGACATGCCCCGTGATTACGAACAAATCATGGGTAAACTTGACATTATTACTATGGAGAATAAAATAAACTTAAAACAATTTATATCTGAATTGATTAGAAAAGGGGCCAGCCGTTTCGCGTTTGCCGGAGATATCTATTCCTCAAATGTCGGCAGAGGTTTTCAGGAGCGTTTCGATGCATTATGTGAAACATTAAAAACGAATCAACTAAAGCTGGATGATAAGTGTTCCCTGCTTTACGAAACGGACGATAAATTTATGGATTTTACTTATTTAATTAATAAAATTAAGAAAATGCAATCTATACCGGATGTTTTCATCTGCGGTAACGATTGGACGGGAATTCAATTAATGCACGCCCTCCAATTCCTAGGATACCGTATTCCTAAAGATGTTTCAATTGTAGGTTTTGATAACATTCCCGAATCCAGCAAAGTACATCCCCCTCTCACGACTATAGACACACCGAAAGAACAATTAGGTATCTCCGCTGCAAATTGTATTATCGAGCGGATCAAGAATCCTAAAACCCCTTGTGTTTACTCTCAGTATACTACTTCACTTATTTATAGAGAATCAACTATATAGCGATGGGTCTTACAGAAATAGTTTGTCTACAGTTTAAGGGCTGCCGATTGGCAGCCCTTAGATATTATATAACAATTACTTTGATTTTTAGACTGGTTTCCATAAATCACTGCATACTTAGTTTGTCCTTATATAATTTTTACAGAAAGAACCTTATCTATTTTTTCAGCCAGATCATAAAAATCTTTTACATGTACAGCATTAAAACTCAGATTTAATGCTGCATCAATATTCTTCTTAGAATCATCAAAATATAAAATTTCATGAGCCTTGCACTGTAAAGTTTTCAGTACAGCTTGATAAATTTCCTTTTGCGGTTTAATAAAACCCATTTCATAGGATAAAAATTTCATATAAAAATAGCGTTCAAAGATCTCTTCTCCCTCTATATTATTCCAGTGTAGAACATTAGTATTTGATAGACAAGCTAACACGAAATTTCTTTTATACAAATTATCAAGCAGTTGTTCCACACCATCATATAAAACACTTTTTCGTGCCATAAGTATATTCATGACAGCATTTGGCTTCAGATCCATATCCAGCTCATTTCCTCTGACTTCCGAAAATTCTGCTGGTGTAATGTTTCCTGCTTCAAAATCAGACACTGCTTTGGAAGAGTCCCAATTCTTAAAAAATTCCTCGATTGTAATATTATTTTCCTTTAAAATCTCATCGGCAGAATTAGTGGCTTTAGCTAGTACTCCATCAATATCAAATAAGATACATTTATAATTATCCATATTAATACCTGTTTTGCATAGATTCTAAATAGTTTTTTAAACTATTACCATACAATACTCTTTCTTGTAGACTCTCTCACAACAATTTCTGTATCTACATATATAATTTGCCTTTTTCTATTTGGGGTATTGATTCTTGCCAATAAATTTTCAAATGCACATCTTCCTAAATCTTCTCTAAAAACTCTTACAGTAGTCAATGTAGGACTGATATTAACTGCATCTGGGATATCATCAAAAGAAATAATCTGGACTTCGTCAGGAATTATATAGTGCAATTGTTTAAGGGCTTTTACAATGTTTACTGCTATTGCATCATTAGCACATACAAATGCATCTGGCACTTTTTCCATTTTCTGAATCCTCTCGATTATCCAAGGTACATTAAAATAATTATCTCCATCATCAACAGTCATACAATTATTTGGATTAACAGGAATACCAGACTCCCTTAAGGCATTTACATATCCCATATATCTTTCATAGAAACCTCTGCAGTGATGGTAATCTCCAACAAAACCGATATCGCTGCTACCATCTTTTATTAATTTCTTAACCATACTATTTACATAAAATTCATTATTCATCATGATGATATCGTAATTTCCTTCGATATTCCATGCATCATAATAGAATTCAACAAATATTATAGGAATTTCCGTAGCTATCAACTTTTCTATATAATTTCTGTCAAACAGCTCCATACAGACAATACCATCAACTAATCCGCTCCTAACATTAGAAGGAAGCTGCATTGTTTCGATATCAATATCACGAATATTTGACAATAGAAGATTATATCCTTCCCCCTCGATCATTTTCTGAATTTCATTTACTATGTGAGCAAAAAAGTATGAGTTAATAATATCGCCTTTTGTTAAAATAAGTATATTTTTTGTTATTGAATACGACATTTTGTCAGATATTTTATTTTGAAGTTGTCCATATTCTTTATAATTCATTTCCATTGCCAACTGAATTACTTTTTCTTTTGTTTCCACCGGTCCATTATATTTGCCGTTAAATATTTTAGATACCGTATTTCTTGATAATCCTGCTTTATCAGCGATGTCCTGAATTTTTACTTTATTCATTTCATGTTACCTCTCTTATAAATATATACGAAAAGTATACCATGTGATGTGTAAATATACAACTTAGGTTTACAAAATGACACTTTATATAAAGTGTATGTATTATGGAACATAAATCTGTATGTCAGAAAATGTAGTTTTCCCTCCAATACTGAATAAGCCCCACTTGTTTCCTCTTGCCTTATAAATTCGATTGCTTAATACCTTTGTGTCATTCATATACAATACGATAATATCATTTTCAACTACCAGTTTTACATCATAGGTAACACCTTCATCAAAATGGAATACGGAATAAACACTTGGATCAGCAAATCTCATTCTGTTCAAAATACAGCTATCATATCTTAATAAATCTTTTTTTGAATCCAGATCAATACCCAATGAATTTTCAAACTTATTAGTTTTACCAAATGAAAAACCAGTACCATATCCCTTTTTATCAATCCTGACCTTACAAGTTAGTAACATGGTATTAGGAAGTGTTCCAAAATCTACTCCTGATATGTTTTCCCCGTCACTCTCTATAACTGCTGTAGTCCCGGCTACACCGGCATTTCCAATAAGTGAAGCTTTCGGCAAATCAATCTTATTCTTAAAATAATCCATGTATTGCAATGGCATTTTTGCTGTTAGCGTTCCATCTGGATTTTGCCCAAGTTCATAAACACAGAGATTTCCAGCCCAGCTATAATTATTGGTATCATTTCCGTCCTTTTTTCTATTAATAAAACCGAATAAATACCTTTTACCTTGGTATTCGGTTGTTTTTGCTGCATAAAATGCCTGCCCATCTAACACATTGTTATCAGGCTCTGTAAATGGTCCATTCATCGAATCACTCATTGCATAATAGGTGACATTATTCCAACTGTAGAATAAATAATATTTTTGTCCCAATTTAAACAAATCCGGGCATTCCATCATATAATACTTGTCAGGTGCATAGATCGGCTCCTTTAAGGTCCATTTCGATAAATCACTCGAAGTGAATTTTGCAATAAAGCCCCCAAGATTATCATTTCTAGCTGCAACTAACATCCAGTAACATTTCTCTTCCTCATTCCAGAAAACGAAAGGATCTCTGAAATCGTCCCCACTATATTCTTCTGGCGCTTGAAATGTATCTTTTGATATTTTTTCCCATTTCTTATTATCAGAACTGATGGCGTGCATAATCCGTTCTTTGTCAAGCCCTTTGTCCGGGTATGAATCATTATGTCCGGTATAAAAACAATGATATACACCGTTTGCAAGCAAAAAACTTCCTGTACCAATAGCTATATCCGGATCATCGGATGAGTTTGAATACGGGATTGCCAATCCATCGTCCGAATAATTATAAAGATTACTGGTTGAAAATTTGTAAATTGGATGATATCCAATTCCATTATGGTCCGTATCAAACAGATAATATAACTGGATTCCTTTGTCATCTGTTAGAGGCATAATATCTCCAACGTAATTATTTTCCGAAGTCATAAATAACTTATAGGTTTTTTCATTAATATGATTGTTAACTGTCTCAGCTGTATCTGTATTCACTGTTTGATTATTCTCCTGTACAGAATTTTTATTATATGCTTCATCTGTCACGGTATTTACTCCATTCTCATTGATTGTTTTATCTATCTTTTTGCTGCACCCACAAAGCAGTGTCATAATGATTACTATTAAGAAAATCGGCTTAATTTTCTTCTTCATTCTAACTCCCATCTGTGTGCTTTAACACACATGCAAATCAGGATTAAACTCCTTTAACCCATCACCGCTATAGTATAGGCGGTGATGGAAAATATCTATCCAAATGTTTACATCCCCATTTATGTAAATACATTCAATTAATTTTTATGAATGACTTAACCCTCTACTGTTCTAAAGTAGTCTTGACACCTTTTTTAATCTGTTCATCTGCATTCGTAAGGAATGTGCTTACCGGAGTTCCTTTAATCATTCCCTGGTAAATGGTAGTATTTGCATCCCAATAACCATCAATTCCTATCGGAGTAAACAGGATATTTTGTGCTAATGTATTCATTAAATCAACATCTTCCTGTCCATACTTATCCAGTAATTGGTTATCATTGAAATCTTTAAGCATTTCTGCTGACATTCTCATAAATGCTGCGGCACCTGCTCCGTTTGTCGAGGTAACAGGAATACAAAATCCAGACATACCACCGCCACATTGATTATCCTGTCCTGAAGGTCCTTTCGGAAGAGGTGCCCAGCCAATTTCATAATCATCACTTGCATATGCAGTCATACCATTAAATCCATATTCACAGGTCATTGCTAGTTTTCCTTTTTTAAATGCATTAATAAAGTAATCACCTGTTTGGCTTGCATCTATAAATTTATCTTTAATAAAAGCATTCTGTAAGAAGGTTATTGTTTCAGTTGCTTGAGGAGTCATATAATTATCTCCGATTGAACCATCTTCATTGTATACCATATTAGTAATACCATCGGTTGCTAAAAACTGAACATACGTTCCATCCCACCAACCAAATCCAAAGGTATCAGTTTTGGAATCACCATCCGTATCTCCTGTCAAAGCTAATGCAGCTTCACGGAAAGAATCCCAGGTCCAGTTACCTCCTTTATAGTAATCCATAGGTGTTTCTACACCAGAATTATCAAATAATGTTTTGTTAAAGTAGATAACAACAGGTGTTGCATCAATACCAAGTGCATATGGAGCACCACCGAAAGTAAAGGCTTTCGTTACTCCGGGATTCCAGAAGCTGTCATTAGCATCCATATATTGAGAAACATCCTGGACTAATTTTTTGGCAGGATATACCGGGAAGTTCTGGTCATTTGCCTGTGCTAAATCTACTGCTTCTCCTGCATTCACCTTTTTTATTAAAGTATCTTTCTGGTCACCCCAGGCAACAGGAACTATGTTAACTTTGCCACCATATTTTTTTTCAAAAGCATCCTTAACACTCCAAACCGCATCAAAAGTATCTGGATTAGCTTTTAAATTTGTTTTGTATTGGTCTTCTGAAGTATGCCATAATATTGTGATATTTGGGTTATCCAACTTATCGGGTAGCGTTGACTTTACTTCATCTTCTGTTGTTTCATTTGTCTGTGTATCTTCAGTTGTGTTCGTTACGCTTGTGTTAGTATTGTCTGAATCAGTACTAACATCATTATTCACAGCCTTATTTGTACATGCTGTAAACAACATAGTGGATATAACTAATACCATAAATACTGAAATTATTTTTTTCATAAAATACCTCCTAATGTGTTTTTTTATTAATAAATGGGGATATATCTTATATTTAAATATTTAAATATAAACCTATTTGATGCCCATATGCTCTATACTGTCTGAAAAATATTTTTGTGTTATTAAATATAGAACGAACATAGGAATTATTGCGAGCAGACATCCCGCCTGCATCCGGGTAACAATTCTTAGAGGATCCGATGTTGTCTGTCCGCCAACATAAGATGCCAAATCAACTCTTAAGAATGACAATGCGACAATTAAGGTTCTTCTTGAAGTACCAAGAAACTGTTTTGCTTGATAATAATCATTAAAATGCCATACAAAAGAAAACAGGAATACTGATATGATTGCATTTTTTGCATTTGGCAGCATTATTTGTAAGAATGTACGAAGCGGACCGCTTCCATCCACATATGCTGCTTCTTCCAAAGAACTTGACATCGATTCAAAAAATTGCTTAAAGATATAGATATAAAGCCCTGATCGGATTCCTGCTCCAAGCAGGGAAGGTAAATAAAAAGTCCAATTGGTTCCAATCAAATTGATGGATGCCGGCGTTCCAAATATTTTCGAAAACACTGGCAATAATCCGCCTAACTTAAAATATTTCATATTCATGTAGGATGGAAGAATTATTGTCTGCGATGGAACAATCAGCGTTAAAATAACGCAGGCAAATAATATTTTTTTACCTGGAAATTTATACCTTGCAAAACCATATCCAGCTAAAGCGCAGGATAACACATCCAATATAGCACAACCAAATCCTAATCCAAGACTGGTTTTTAACGCACTTATATACTTCATGGAATTAAAGGCATCAACAAAACCAGTAATTGAAAGATGTTTAGGTATCCAGATAATACTTGGATCATATGCGTCGGCAGGTGTTCTTATTGACATGCTGATTATATATAACACCGGATATAACAGCTGATAGGATAACAAAATTAAAACAGCATACTTACATAGTTTTACAATTATCTTTGCCAGTTTATTTTTTTTAATATTCATCTTTTCCCCCTTAATTATCCTGTTTCACAATATATCTATTTAAAAGTAGAAAAACAATTATAAGAACTACTGAAACCATTATAAAATAAAGCATCGCCAAAGCACTGGAATAACCTAGTCTTACTTGTTCGAACGCCATTGAATATATCATTTGGATAATTCGGTTTCCGTAATCGGAAAACATATCAATTATACTAAAAATTATATTTAAGAGTATCATTGGCGTAAGCATCGGCAGTGTTATCTTAAAAAATTGTTCAAATACCCGGGCTCCTTCAAGGGAAGAGGCTTCATAAACATAATCAGGTATATTATGAAGACCAGAAAGAAACAGAAGAATTTGCACTCCTGATAACCAGGTAAGGTCAAAAATTACATTTATTATTTGATTAATAAAATTTAAAATACCCTGGTTTAATCCCATTGATAAAAACAGTGAATTTAACCCCCCTGAAGTAAATAAATAGATTGAATTGCTGCTGCCCTTAATTCCCTGTGAGAATACATCTTCTCTTAAAATCTGCATTAATACACCTGAGCCAATAATTACAGGAAGGAATGCTATGGCTCTCATAAGACCTCTTCCTGCAAATTTACCTTTTAATAACAAAGCAAAGCATAAACTATAAACTATAATCAACGGAATCCTTATTAAATCTTTTAGCGAGTTAACACATTGAATGATAAAATCTGTGTCCTTAAACAATGCATAATTATAATTCTTGAGTCCAATAAAACTGCTTGCAAATCCTTTTGGTGTGGACTCAAGTTTTTCAAAGGAGTATTGAATGGATTCTCCAAATGGAACTGCAAAAAATAACAAGAATCCAAGAAACCAAGGTAAGATGAACATAAATCCGTAAATTTTCTTTCTTGTGCTGTAAGGAAGCTTCTTTTTCACTTTTTGTTTTTTGTTATTATTGTTTTTGTTCATCATCTATCACCCCTTACAATAAAATCTTTCGCACGAATCGTTACTCCATCCACCGAAACTTCTGTGTTATTATAATTTGTATATACGGCAGCGCCGTTACTATAACTCGTCTTAAAGACTCCATTCACAATTTCTTTATGACCTGTTATTGTTTGTCCATAAGTAACAGACAACTTAGAAAATCGTTTTGCGGTAGTTACAATATCATCTTTCCAATCATTAAATCCGACAGAATATAGATAGGAATATTGGGTATTCATTAAAACCGAAGGATCTCTCTCTATCAGTTTATAATTGGGGTTTACTCCGGTTTCAGCGAGTTTTAAGAGATAATCCTGTATGTTTCCCTGCATATTTACAGGTTCACTGTATAATGTTGCATACCCTGACATAACAATTTGATAAAAAGGAATTGAAGCATCTTCCATGTCATACTCGCTGGAATATACCGGGGTATCGGTAATGATATCTGCATACGGCATTGAATATCCAAAAGCCCTGTCAAGCAGTAAAGAATCCGTATTAGCATCTAATTCAGCTAAAATATCCTTAAAAATACTTCCGGTCTCATTTCTAGAAATTCCGTTCTTCTTATAATTTGAATACATAGTATTCGCAATACCCTCTAGTCCAAGGTTGGTTAAATTATTTTTCTTTATAGAAATTAATAATTTCTTACTTAAACCTGTTACCTTTGATGGTGAGAGAAGATAAGTCGGGCTTATAGCTGAATTTTTATCCCCCGTGCTTAATAAATATTCATATTGATTCGCCGCAGAACGGTATACACTTCTGGTTGAATCTGTTTTATAATACCCATTACCCGTCTGATACATATTCACTATATTAAAGGATGGATAGAAACCAATTCCCATGCTTTTTAATTCTTTGATTGATTTATAAAACTCTGATTTACCGCCTAATCTGTTATCCAATTTAATTTTTGCAGGTAATTTACTCTTTATCCCATCTTTTAAAAATCCGGTATACCAAAGGTTTAAATCAATAAAAGAATTTGAATTGAGATCATTTGCTATTCTTAATACATCAGAATAAGAAGTTAAGACTTCAACTGTTTTATAAGGCACTCCAAGGAATGTAGCTACCTTATCTACAGCGCCAATCAGATTAACATTGATTTTTGCCTTATCCTCTGTTTCTTGAGATAATTTGGTCATTCCTTTTTCATCTACCAAATATTTCTGATATCTAAGTGCCATATCCGTATAGGTTGCGTTTTGATTTAGGAAGTAATAACGCACTTCATATTTAGG
This sequence comes from Anaerocolumna sp. MB42-C2, assembly GCF_030913705.1. GTDB lineage: Bacteria > Bacillota > Clostridia > Lachnospirales > Lachnospiraceae > Anaerocolumna. The sequence goes on along the minus strand of NZ_CP133190.1, from coordinate 5,095,607 downwards.
AAATTTGTTAAATTGTTCCGTCCACATGAAAGAAGTTTCCTCATTATTACTATTGGCAAATAATTTATTCGTATCTAGCTGCATAAAGTCTATCTTGGAATACACTATATTGTTAGATGAAGTTTTGCCGCTCACCTCAGCACCAATTTCCGCCTGATATTCACCTTGTGCAATAATACCTAACATTGCATCATCATTTCTTTTTATTCCAAAAACCGGCATAGTAACATTTTCTTTCTTTTCTGTTATATTTAATGTACTAAGTGCATTATCTCTGCCATAAACAGGTTGGGAATAGGAAAGGTATGTCTGTTTTTGATTATTAAAATTCATGATACTGCCGCTGCCGTCCGGTATTACTAAATAACCAGTATCCTTAGTACTTCCACAGCCCATATATGGTAAAAATGTAATATTCGATATTTTAAATGAATCATGCTGCACGATTTTATTACAAAGTATATCAGCAGTAAAATAATCCTCTTTCAGACCGTAGTATACTGGAATTTCAAAACCTGTTTCATTGAAATAATATGTAACGTACACTCCGTTATCTGCCAATCTGTAATCAAATGTCTTTTTTTTAACACTACCAACAAAACTATTGACAATAAAAGAGCTGCTCTGATCATCAATATACCCGACAATCAATTGAGATAATATATTTGTTTTATTTAATCCAAACGCTGCTTTATCACTCTTTGCATTCTCAGGATTCGATCTCCAGATCTCGTCTGTTTTTTTATCTTCTATCCATATTTCAGCAGTATCTTCTTTAAAATACAATTTTAGGCTGTCACTCTCTGCAGCCAAAACTGTATCTGATTTGATTAATTCGATGGTTTTTTCCCTCCATTTTTTTACATTTAAGGCATCTTCTTGTGTACTACTCTGTAAAATGTAAATGAACCAGCAACACCCCCCCAATATCATTAAATATAAAATAATTTTTATCACTATTTTCAACTTTATTTTGTTGGTCAAGGAAATCGCACCTGCTTTCTACTCTATAGTCGGAATAAAATTTCACTGAAAATTGTCTTTATGAAATTAATAAATTCTGTATATAAATTACCCACCAGAACTGAAATAAATAGTATAACAGCCATAATTCCCACCGAGAATATACATGCAGCAATGGTTTCGGTAAAACCATATTCATGTATAATCATAGTTCCAATAAATAAGATGATTAAGCTCCATAACAGTCCAAAAAGTTTCACATAATCTGCAAATGGTTCATTCAATACCAAAAAATTGCTAAGGAATATACCGGTAATTTTTGCAATAATATGAGGTACCGAACAATAAGCACTTAATATCCAGATATCTCTGAATCTACCCGTTCCATTTTTCAGAATACTTACAACCCAGTTTCCGCAAGTCCACATAGCAAAAGGAAATACCACCTTAGCAAATACCACAAAAACATTAAGATCGCTTAGTTTGTTATGATTAAATATAAAACCCGTATTCTGACGTTCCATGATGGAAGCGAGGAACCAGATAAATAAAATAACAAATGATATACCAAACACTCCTTCATTCTTAAAACGAATATCATAGGAAGCATCAAAGGGATGAAAAATCATATAAAAAGGATTAGAAGCTTTTGCTTTTTTCATTTTCATATTCATTATATCTTCCTCCTGGTTCTCAGCTTTTTCTTAAAGATTTTAAGGATATTGGAACTAAGGATAAGAATAATTACACCTAACATGATGTAAGGTGAATAGTTTCGAATCACCTGCAAACGTATTTTTGAAAAGGCACGTGAATAGCTGTATCTTTCACCACCATCTTTCAAATATTTTAAAGACTCAGTATATTCCCCATTCTGTGAAAGAGCCTTTCCCAATCCTTCATATGCCATTACATTATTGTTGTTGCGCTTTAACACCTGTTTCCAGGTATCTGCTGATTCTTGATACAGTCCGTCATTATATAGAATAGTGGCTTTTCTAAGCAGTGATTCGTATTCTGTTGGCTGAAAGAGTGTTACACTATTTTTTAACGAATCCAAAACATAAATGTATCCTTTATAAACTTCAATCGCAATTGGAGTGGAAAATGTCCCCAACTGATTTCCTAAACCTCCGAATACTGATATTAAATTGCCTTCCTGATCTCTCTCAAAAACCCGCCCTCTGGTATTATCCAAACCAAATATGAAACCATCGGAATCAACCTTAATATCAATAAATGAAGAATCTACAACAGCCGCGAGATTATAGGAACGCTCATAATCTCCAAAGTTTATTTCATTATTTCCATGTTTGTAATAAGTATTATTACCCAGTGGATTCAATTTTTTAACCTGGCTTAAAGGTGTTGAGGTTCCGACTGTGGTAGTATACGCAAAACCATCAGCACTACAGTCAATATTAGAATATTCAATTGGCAGTATACTAGTCATTGAATTCCTTTGTTCATCGCTTAATAGACTTTTCCACATATATTGGAACAATACGGTTGATGTAACCTCAACTTTGTTCGCTCCGTAATAGTCCATAAAATTTCCATTACTATCAAACTGTAATAATCCTGTATAGCAGCCTTTTGAAAGTAAATAAATTCTTCCATATATGTCTACACTTACTTTGGTTGGCCGAAATTCAAAATCCTTTGGAATTAAATTATTGACCGGCTTTTCTATTACCGAAATCAATTTATCGTCTTTTACAAGAATTACTCTCGATAGTGACGGCTGAGTAACATAGATTGTTCCATCCGAGCTAACATATAATCCTTCCGGATCTGTGATTTCTTCTTTTTTTTCGTTATTAATAACACTAGCTATGATTTTAATAAGATTCAAATCCTTATCTACAATTACTAAGCGGTTATTTCCGGTATCCGCAATATACAATTTTCCATCTGCGTCCATATACATATCCTGTGGTTGATTCAGCACACCTTGGCCTAACATATTACCGGTTTTACTTGCTGTAGCGATATAGCTCTCAGGAGCAGCTACCGATTGCCTCCATTCGTTATATGTATAAGAGTTATAGTTTGCCTCTGCATATGCCACCTGCTTTGTACTTAAAACTGTAATCAAAATCATTAACAAGCAAATTACTCTCTTAAATCTATTCATTCTGACTCCTATCCGCATGTAACGCATGCTAATAACTATTCTTATTCTTTCATACCTGCAAATGTCATGGTTTCAACAACATTTCTTTGCAATAGAATGAACAATATGATTGGCGGCAGCATAAGCAGTACGGATCCTGCCATGCCGGCTCCCATTCTAGCATAAAGACTGGAGACACCGACCTGATCAAGAGCTACTTTCACTGCTTTTAACTGTTCATCATATACAACTTCTTTCGAAAGACCATTCCATATGTTTACAAATTGAAAAATAATAACGGTCAATATCGCAGGCTTTACATTTGGGGTAATTATCTTAAAATATATTCTCCATTCATTCGCCCCGTCAATTCTTGCAGCTTCTATCAATGCATCCGGAATCTGTTCAATAAACTGCTTCATTAAGAACAACCCAAGGGAAGTTCCTATTGTCGGGCACAGATAAGCCCAATAGGTATTTAACATACCAAGCTTTGATATGATGATAAATGTAGGTAAGAAAGTTACCTGTCCAACAAACATAAGTCCTAGTAAAATCGTTGCAAAAATAAAATTTCTTCCTGGAAATTCATGCTTTGCAAGGGGATATGCAGCCATTCCTGCAAGCAGTACATGAAAGAAAGTACCTGCAACTGCAATTAATAATGAATTAAACAGATATCTGGTAAATGGAATCCACATATTAGACATAAGCTGAAATAATTCCTGATAACTATCTAAAGTAGGTCTTAAAACATATAGTTTGGGTGGAAATTGAAATAACTCTTCCGATGGTTTAATTGACTGAATAAATGTATAATATAGAGGGAATGCCATAAACAAACCGAGAAGAATAATAATAAAAGCTACAAAGCCATTTCCTATTTTCGATCTTCTCTGATCAACTCCCATATGTTTTTTTCTTATTTTAAATAATGACATCTTCCACCCTCCTAATGTCCCATCTTTCCAATTAACCATGAGGTCAACTTTTTAAAATACTGCATCATAAACACCAGTAATACAGCCATTGCACATGCATAACCAAATTCAAACCTTAAGTTTCCATAGTCCATAATATGTGTTACTATGGTTTCACCCGCATAACCAGTGCTGGGTAATCCGGCAAGCTGAACAGATACTTCGGCTACAGTAAAGCAGGCGACGATCTGCATAACAGCTCCAAATATCATTTGATTAGCCATAGAGGGTATTGTTATATACCACAATTCCTGAAATCTGTTTTTAACACCATCCATCATACCTGCTTCATACAGTGTCTTATCTACATTCTGAAAACCTGCGATAAAGGTGAGGAAACTGATACCCATACTCAGCCACAATTGAACAATGATTAATATTGGCATGATGTATTTTTCATCTGTAAGCCAGCCAATCGGCTGGCTTAAAAAGCCCCAATGCATTAGAATACCATTAACAAACCCATATTCATCGGAGCTGAATAACAATTTCCATACATTCCAGCCCGCAGCACCGACAATTGTGGGAATATAGAATAAAGAGGTTACAACCGCTCTCATCATTGGTTTTAAATCACTAATCATCCATGCAATAATAAAGCAAATGATATAGCTTAACGGACCAACTACAATTGCGAAAACCAATGTATTTTTCAATGCAACAATAAAATATTCATCATTTAGGAACATCTGCAAATAATTCTCAAAACCGATGAACAACGGTTTTTGAACCATATCATAATCAGTAAAACTAAGAACAACTGATAAAATAACCGGCAAGATAGTAAAGATCAGAAAGAATATTAAATAGGGAAGCATCATGAAATAACTAGTCTTTTTTTGTATCATTAGCTCTATTGTTGTCTCTTTTTTTGGCTTCATGCTTAATTTTCCTTTCTCGCTTTCATCTGATTTTGTTTTCTGGCTAATTCTTCATTTACTGAATTCATCCAATAATATAGGTTTTCCCGAGCATTTCCGCCATTATAATAGACTTCTCGAAATGCATTATCAATATTTCGTGAAACATAATATCCGCCTGGAACCTCTGGAATCTCAATAACCGAATACCACTGTTTTAAAAGGACTTCTTTTTCCTCATCATACCAGGTCGTTTTTTCAAAAGCGGCTGAATTAGCAGGTGTATACCTTCCTAAAACCCCTAACTCCGCTTCTATTTCTTTCGAATACGTTGCCTGAGTATCAGCACTGTTCCACCACTTAACAAATTTCCAAGCTGCGTCCTTATTGTCACAATCTTTTAAAATGATGCTGCAAGAACCACTGGCACCCGTAGAAATATTTAATTCATTTTTATCATTTAAAGTTCCCGGAATAGTCGTCATAACCCATTGGCCTGATATCTCTGGAGCTGCCTCAAATAAAGTGTTGTATAAAGTATAAGGAGAGATTATGATTGGCATTTCACCAGTTCTAAACCGGCTAAAATCATCCTTATAGAGTGGAAAATCATACATGGTATAAAAATCCGTCCAGGATTTGAAAGCCTTATATGCCTCACTGGATGCTAACATTGTTTTGGTATTGTCTTTGTTGTAAATGTTGTTACCCCTTTGTGCCAACAAGGTCGGCAATAAATTAATAGTACCTATTCCACTGTTCATTGTTGCATATCCATCCGTATATGGAAGTCCGATTTCTAAGTTTGAAGCCTGCAGCACAGGCATGATTTTCATTAGTTCCTCCCAAGTCTTTGGTATACTGACTCCAAGACTGTCCAAAATATCTGTTCTTACGAACATCATGTAAAAGACCTGCTCTTCCGGAATTGCATACGTTGATTTATTGTATCCATACGGAACGAATGCACTTTTCATATATTGAGAAGTAAGTTCGTTAAAATTATCAAAATCATTCAGCGGAAGCAGTGCTCCTCGGAACGCTAAATTCATTGCTTCACCTCTGGTGGTAAATATGTTTACATCTGGACCCTTTCCTGCAATTGAAGCTTTTACCAGAGCACCCTCGACCAGATTAAGATTTACATTGATACGGGTTTCCTTAGTAAATTTATCATCAATCATTCGCTTTATTACATTTGCCTGATCACGGCCTTTACCTATCCAGACAGTGATGGATTGTGTATCCTTTTTACTGCTTACCGAAGAAACATTACTGTATTCATGGAAGAAGGACCCTACAAATGCTCTGATTTCATGTCCGGCCATTCCAAGTAAATTGGTTTCAGCTTTCGGCAGTTTTACTCCAGGACTTGTAATATAGAAGCAATCCAGTTCCAAAGGCTGCTGTTCAAAAGCTAATACCCATTCAGACATGGAGGAGATATTTGTTTTTAAAATAGGCAATCCCTTTTGAATCTTATAAGGCTTTTGAATAAATGCCTGTAACTGTCGCTTCAACTGGGATATAACCCTCGACGCATAACTGTTCTTTCCATACTGCTTTTCCAAAAACTGTTCATAACCTGTTAATTCATCCACGTTTGCGGTTAATTTATCAAGCAGACCCGGTATGGATGTCTGTAAGTTATAGTCTCTATAAATATCCGGCTCCGTACCGGTAATCATTATGATATCACGGTACAGTGAATTTAGGTTATAAACTGTCGATTCCATTTTTTCGGTTATATCTGAGAGTTCACCCAAGACCGCTTTCATCCTCAGCGTATGTTGTCCCGCGGACAGATAAAATAAGTACGGTTCGTCTCCTCCAAGGTACTCATTTTGCCAGTTAATCGAATAACTGAACTTCACATTCGCCAGCTCTTTAAAGGGTAAATCACCGTCAATCGTAACAGTACGGCTACTGGCAACCCCTTTATTCAGATTCTGCCGGTATCTCATTCCGATCTGATAATATCCGTCGGAGGGAACGTTTATTTTCCATTCAATCCACTGACCTTCGTCTGACCAGTTTTGTCCGCCAATGGTGTTGTAACGAATGCAGGTGGAATTATAAGGCGAAGTATACGGACTGGATTTATCATAAATAGGATATAATTCTGACGAAGATTTCACATATGGTGTCTCAGCTTCGATAGTCTGAAAGTAATTTTTATTACTTTCAGTACCAGGATTTAGCCTTGAATATTCTTTATAAGGAACTATCCTTTTTGAATAAAGACAAACAAAATCTATCATACAATTTTCTCTTTTATTAATTATATCGATAGTATGTTCACCTTTATCTAAATGCACCAAAATATCACCTTTAAAGTTATTGACAAAATTATTTTCTGTCCAAATATGTATCTCTGATTGTTCCGGTCTTATCTCATCCCCGTTTGATGTTTTTGTAAAATTTCCTATATCCACCCATAATCTTGGTAAAGAAGCTATCTTATCACTCTTTGATACGTTGATATTATCAATCAGAATATTGAACTGAATATCCTGACCATTACCTTCCACTGGTAAATACCCTGCACTTATGTTATACTCTCCCGATTCCTTTATGTTAAATTTCCATGAAGCTTTCCCCTGACCATCAAACAGATATCCCGTTTCCGTATCATCAATATCCTTATAATCAACATTTTCAAGGTTACTTGCTTCGGAAAGTTTTAACATAATCTGATTATCTGATACCTTACGATTTTCATCCATATTACTTTGATATTCAAAATTTGTTGGTTTTCTTACACTGTCTTCTTTATGTGGAAGGACTACAGAAATTAACCCCAATATTATAATCAATACACCTATTGTTATGCAAACACCCCTTTTTATAGTTCCCATATGCACCTCCAAGTTTTACATTTTACATCTTAGTTTACTTTAACGTAAATATTATGTATATATTGAACAATTATTTCGCTTTTAAATATATCACACTGTGCAATATATGTCAATCTTGCAATTTTAATAATATATTAATTATTGATTTTTGCATATCTAAAATTTACTTAATGCACATTTTGTAAAAGATGTATAAGAAATTAATTTTTTGACAGACTCTTTTTAGTCTCTCTTTTAAAGGTTTGGTTAGTACTTCAAAGGCTTCTTCTGATATCAACAAGTCGGTGCTGGTCTTTCCAGTCGACTTAAACCAGATGAATATACAGTTGACAGACATGTGCAGAAATTTGGAAGCTATCCGCAAACAATTGAATGCTGACAAATTTCAGCATCATAGCTCTAAACATCAGTGATCTAGTTCTTTTAACTTTTCAATATCTATTTCTTCTAATGGATTATTGGTGGTATCTTTCACTGATACTTTTTCATCCGCAAAATAAAACACAGGTATTTCACCCATATAAAATGAAGTGTGGTCACTTGTTTCACTTCTTGCATGTGCGAATATATAATACTTATCCATAAGCAGTGATAAAACGTTAATTTGTGCTAAATAAGTCTTTAATATTACCTCATTATCTTCATTTTTACAGCCTAATGTGTTATCCTTTTCCGTTTTAGATAATTTCCAGACGAAATAAGTTGAACCTTGTAAACCAACTTCCTCTGCACTAAATAAAATGAACTCTACATTTATCGGTAGATTAATTCCCTGTAATTATCTTGCAATCTCCATGACCGTAACCACACCAGAACCATAGTCAGCCAAATTCACCCCTCAAACAAATTTGAAATCTGACTTCCAAGCCAAATCAATTAATTTTGTACAAATTATTGGTGAATTAGAAGACGAATATGAAGTAGAAACTGATTTTATGCAATTTCGTAACACTTCAAATTTAGGTGAATCAGCTGAATATGTAGCTAGTTTAATTTAACTCATTCAATCAAATTCTGTAATAATTTTTGATTGAATAAATCAGGATTTAGTTTGTAACTTAAATCAATAAATTTTTGGAGGAATTCCCATGAAAAATGTTAAAAGACCACCAATAAGTGAAATACTAACAGATAATAAATTTGAATACGAGCGCATTAAGGAAATATTTGGTAATGAAGAAATAGAAGTAATCTACAAAAAATCTGCAGATGCTACAGAATATGTTGATCTTGAAATAGTTGGTTGGGGATTTTACCAAGCATTAAATCAACGCACTTATGCTGAAAACGGAATTATTTGCGACCAAGACGTTCCAGTAAAGATGCGTGATGGCGTTACTATTTATATTGACATCTATAGACCAGAAAGACTTGATAAAGTTCCTGCTATTGTTTCATGGGGATTTTACGGAAAAAGACCTGGGGATATTCCTAAGACTTGGCAAGTGCTTGGCGTTCCTCCAAAAACCATATCAAAAATGGCAAAATTTGAATCCCCTGACCCTGGATACTGGGTTAAGCAAGGTTATGCTGTCATTAATGTAGACTCTCGTAGAACAGGTAATTCAGTGGGAAAACTTCGTCCATGGCAAAAACAAGATGCTGAAGATGGTTATGATTTAATTGAATGGCTTGCAACTCAAAGATGGTGTAGCGGTAAAATTGCCGATTTAAGTAAAATCAACATCGTGAATTTGAGTGGAAAGATTTATATACCCCTTCTTCGATAAAAGATTTAAAAGAGTTCTTTGATCGATATTTAAAAGACATTAATAATGGTTGGGAACTGGTACCAAAAGTGCGTTTAGGTGTTCAAGATGCTTATTCTTTTGATTATGATAAAAATAGAACTGAAACAGATTTTCCGATTGAGAGAACTACTTATAAGAAATTATATTTAAATGCTGCTAACGAATCACTCGCAGAAGAACCAATTTCAGAAGAATCCACGACTCAATTGAGATTTTTCACTTAATTTATTAATACTAATTTTCTCAATTGGCATTTCATTTAGCAATTCTATAAAAACAACTTCTAATTATTTCTCATTTGTCAAATAGTCTATTTTATTTGTTTTTTCCATACCTAACCTGCCTTTTACTTGCAATTCATCTACCTTGACACTATTATAAAGCAGCTTAAGCTAAAAAACAAGTATACAGGTTTATTTTTGCACATTCTACCATATGGTCTAAGATGTATTAATTAGCTAATATTTCATCTTAGCTTAGCTTCTCAATTCCCATTAAAATGTCTTATATTTTTCAAAGAACCTGTCGTAAATGTGTCGTAGTCTGCGTTATAACATTCTCGAAAGTCATCAATCACAAGCAATTCGCTCCCACTGTTTACACTATGCCAAGATATAACACATGATCGACATATCATATTTGTAAAATTGATTAATTTCTTTGATTTAATTCTCTTTTTTAAAACGTCCGGGAGATATACCTACTGAATGCGTAAATTGTTTTGTGAAGGAATAGGTATCACTGTATCCGGTAAGTATAGCAGTTTCTTTAATAGGAATGCCGGATAAAAGCATGAGTTTAGCGTGCTTGATACGCTGTTCAATGCGATATTGAGACGGTGAGGTTCCAATATATTTACGAAAGTGTTTTCTGAAATTCTCATAACTCATATTAATATTAGCAGCAACCTCTTCTAAGGAAATCTCAGAGCTGATTTCTGAAGACAGTAACTGGCAGGCTTCTTCCATAGACTTCTTGAATAAATCTTCACCAGGATTTCTATTTTTAGATATCAGTATTGCTAAAAGTAACTCCTGAGCCTGAAGAGATAAGAGCGGTAGATCAAAATCATCTGCCTCTTTTAATAAGGTTAACAGTCTAGATGATTTCTGAATGGTAGTATCTTTAAAACTACCTTTTCCAACAGGTGTGTCAGTAGGTATAAGATTCAGACTGTTTAGATAATTATAGGTTGAACGGCCGAAACTGATAAAGAATTCAAGCCAGTTTCCATCAGGGACAACTTCTGTACTGTGGATAACCCCTGGGATTCTTTGTACAAAATCACCTGCTTGGATGGGAAGCTTTTCCTTGTCAGCAGTATAATAAAATCCGTTACCGGATAATAATAGAAAGCAACTGTAATAATCGATAAGAAAATCATATTGAGATTGATCCTTTGTTGGTTTTGTCATATAACCACAGGCTAATATCCCGTTCGTGAAATCTGTTCCGATGCAACGATAAATTACATCTTTTTTCATTTCAAGCTTCATAAGCATCCTTTCTATCTTTTGATTTCCAATTTGGATAAAAGATTAACCAAACAAAACATTTAGCAATGGACTATCTCATTATATAATAAGTGTTAGATTAGTACAAGTAATTAAATTATGATATAACCTTACCAAATGTGACAAATAGTTACGGTTCAGCCATCTAGTACCGCGAGGTGTTTTGTGGAACAAAACCCGAGAACTTCACGCGCCAATGTGCTCTTTCTGCACATTGTGTGCATAATTCGTTGCAGTGAAGCATTAAGGCTGAACGGTAACGACAAAGAGGAGGACATTATGAACAGAGATTGGGAAAATCAATATGTAACACAGAAAAATCGTTATCCGATGCATTCACCCTATGGAGCATATGAAACAGTGGAACAGGCATTAGAGTGCAATCGATCAGTTTCAAAGTATGTACAAAGCCTGAATGGAATGTGGAGATTTATGCTATCAGAAAGTCCTTTCAAAGTACCAGAAGGATTTCAAAATATTGATTATGTAGATACAGATTGGGATATGATACCGGTACCTTCCAATTGGGAAATTCATGGATATGGAAAACCGGTGTACACGAATATGTTATATCCTTTTGAAAGAGAAGGAGCTGATTCACATTTTGAATTGGAGATTGCAAAGGGACAGGTAGAACTAAATGCACCTTATGTACCAGAGAAAAATCTGACGGGGTGTTATCGTACAACTTTTGAAATTCCCGATTATTATGAAGGTAAAGACATATTGATTGAATTCGGAGGAGTTGAATCCTGTTTTTATCTCTATGTAAATGGCATTGAAATTGGATATTCACAGGACAGCAAGTTGGATGCATACTTTGATATCACTCACGCAGTTAAAAAAGGCACTAATGTTCTGGCAGTAAAAGTTCTTCAATTCTGCGATGGTACTTATCTCGAGGATCAGGATTATTGGCATTTATCCGGTATCTATCGTGATGTTAGGATTTGTGCGAAAGCAAAGCAACGTATATTTGACTATAAGATTGAAACCTTATTCGAGAATGGAAACTTTAAAGAGTCAGAATTGAAAATTACGCTTGTTCCGAATAATTCCGTAAGAGGCTATGGAGAAAGCTTTGTTAAATTAAGCTTATATAATGCGAAGAAAGAATTAGTTACTACACTACAAAGTGAACCTTATGGAAAATGTGGTGTCTATTTGAGTCCTAAGTTTACAGCAGTTACATCTGTTAAAGTAATGGAACCAAATTTATGGTCGGCTGAGGATCCGTATTTATATACTTTGGTTATGGAGACCATTGATGGAGCCGGAAATATCACAGATATAGAAAGTTCAAAGGTGGGCTTTCGTAAAATTGAAATCCTTAAGGATGGGGTCCTTTATATTAATGGAAAACGTCTCATTGTACGAGGTGTTAATCTACACGAATTTTGCCCTGAAACCGGAAGATATATTACAGATGAATATATGCGCAAACAGATTATCTGTATGAAGCAGCTGAATTTTAACGCCGTTCGCAATAGCCATTATCCACATGTGAACCAATGGTATGACCTGTGCAACGAACTTGGAATCTATCTTGTTGATGAAACGAATCTTGAGACACATGGCTATGGTGGTCAGTTAAGTTCCTCTCCTGAATGGACTGCTGCTTATATGGAACGTGCTACTCGTATGGTTCTTAGAGATAAAAACCATCCTTCCATAATTCTCTGGTCCCTTGGCAATGAATCAGGCTATGGTATGAATCATGCTGCTATGTATGGATGGATCAAAGAATATGATAAAACCAGATATGTTCAATATGAATCTTATAATCCTGGATCAAATATTACGGATATTAACGTACCGATGTACCCTTCAAAAGACTGGATTGAAGAAAAGATGTCAGATATGACGGATCTAAGACCTTTCATTATGTGTGAATATTCTTATGCAAAAAGCAATAGCAATGGTAATTTCATGGATTTTTGGGAATTGGTAGATAAATATCCTCGTTTTCAAGGGGGATTTATCTGGGATTTTCAAGATAAGGCATTGACACAAAGAATAGAAGATGGAGCCAGGAAATATGTCTATGGAGGAGCTTTTCATGAAGCGGTTGTGGATCCCGTAGAAGATATGTGTCTGAATGGAGTAGTACTACCGGATCTCACTTGGAAGCCAGCTGCCAATGAGATTAAGAATTGTCAGTCACCAGTTAAGATTATTAATTATGTACATCCGCATTATGGCAGTGAATATATGATGATAAAAAATAACTACCAGTTTATGAATCTCAGTCATTTAAGGTTTACCTGGGAGTTGGAATGTGAAGGTAACATAATTGAGCAAGGAGAACTAAAGCAATATTTAACCGCTGCAGGAGAAATGGAACTTCTGGAACTACCGATGACACAGAATAAAATCTACGGAGAAGCTTACCTTAATATTAAAGCAGCATTAAGAGAAAATACAGCTTATGCTGAAGCGGGCTATGTCATTTATACCTCCCAGTTTCCGATGGAGCATTCTGTATTTACAAAGAAGGAAAGCAACATATCTGGTGAAAAGATTGCCATGAAGGAAGTAGAAGATGAAATTATCATCACCGGACCGAATACTGAAATTTGTTTTAATAAACAAACCTGTACTTTTCATAAAGTAGTACTGAAAGGAAAGGCGAGAATGACGGGCGGTAAAGATAACTTCTACAGACCTGTAACTGGAATTGATGAAGGTACAAATGAATCAGGGAGAAATTATGCCAGTGAATGGAAAGAAGAAGGACTCAATAATCTGATAATAAATGTATTAAGTGTTAAAACAGCCGTAACGGATTCACAAGTATTTATTTTTACTGAAGTTTGTTATCAAGATGGAAAACTGAAAGTATCTTCACAATATCGGATTGGAAGTGAAGGCATCGAAATAAATAAGACAGTAGTTAATAACTGTTCATCTAAGACAATTCCGAGAATTGGTCTTACCTTTGTTCTTCCTGCTGATAATAATCATATAACCTGGTTTGGAAGAGGTCCCTGGGAAAATTACTGTGACAGAAAAACATCAGCAATGATTAGTTGCTATAGCAGTACTGTCTCTGAGCAGTATACCCCTTATATTAAACCGGTGGAGTGCGGCGGAAAAGAAGATGTAAGATATCTGACCGTAGGTAACAAGGAAGGTCATGGATTGTACGTTTCCGGTGCCGAACCATTCCACTTTGATATTCATGACTATTCAATCGCAGCGTGCGATGCTGCTGCTTATGCGGATGAAATTGTAAAAGATGATAAGGTTTATTTGAATGTGGATTATAAACATGCAGGTGTGGGCGGAGATAATGGCTGGACAAAAAATATCCATCCTGAATATTGCATCGGTAAAGGATTTTATCATTATCAATTTGTAATTGAGGCCATATAAAGAAACTTTAGTTAAAATTGCACTTTACGGAAATGGTGCACGTAAAACCATAAAAGGTGGTACCGGCTCCGGAGATGTGAATTCTAGAGATGTTATTACTATCAGTACTGTACTGCAATCCCGATACGATTCAAGGTACACAAGGCGCGTGGGTAACAGAAACTAGATCGCTTGGAATTGTTTATGGTATGAATCACTTTATTAAATTATACTTTGGAGCAAATGGACTTACCATTGATCATGTGAAAAAACGATTTGTGAAAGAATTCAAGGTGCCAGTTTAGAATGAAAAAAAGAGGACGGGAATCCAATGTTATTTAGTTAACTTAAAATGTTACTATGTATCAGAGTAGAGAATGTATTTCTATCATTCTCTACTCTAATTTAGCATATGCAAAATATGCTAATGTTTACTTACTAAGGTCTGAAGCAACATTTTCTTTTTTACATTGGTTGTATCCATTTCTTGCGCAAAAGTGGCACTACGCTTTAATTCATTTCTAATATATTCTGTTATATCCATATAGGCATCTGACATAATGCTTACGTTAAAATATTTTTTACCGCCAATCATAATATAGTCAGTAATACTATTTTGAATATCGTTACTAATAAAGGAATAGATAATCAAAGTAAGTTCACCATATAGAATAGATGAAAAAATAATTACAGAATTTAGAACCAGAAAATATGTTACAAATGAATTACTGTCTTAAGACCACCAAAATCAGAAGCGACCAAATGATTTACTAGTAAAATCCGATCAAATGCTATTGCTGCAATTAATTGACCTATGGAAATCCATAACTTTTTTTAGTTATTTCTTTCATCCAAAATAGAATAAATAATAGTCTTCGCCTACTGCTCCAACAGCTACATCCCAATAAGGAACAGGATCGTGGGGGTTAAAAAATACTCGATTAAGGAAACCTGGTGCTTCCTCCAATACGGTCCTGAGAAAAGCAATTCTTGTAGGACTAGTTCCATAAAGTTCCCCACCACGAGACCACCATAGTTTATCTTCCGGATGAACATAAGTCTCGCCATGCCGCAAGTTCTTGAAAATGTGCCGCACATGATAACAAACAATCATTTCGTCATCAGAATTATCGCCTCAACATGCCTTGAACGGTCAATAATGATGCCGCTTTAACCTAGTGGGTCCTTGGCGGAAACCAGCATTTTAAAAAACTTTCCCCTTGGCAGGCTTTATTTTCCATATTTGCACACCATAAAATAGCTGCCTTAGTAATTCCAGTATACAGCTTAGCTTTTTCTTCCGCATATATGCATAAATCTCTTCTATTAACTAGCAATTCCTTTAATGAACTGATTGCCCATACATCTCCATTCTAAAAATTGGTTATCAATCCAATTTCACCATTACACGCATTGATGTGTTTTTTAAGGATTATGCATTTCATATTTAGAGTTCATTGGATTAACTTTTTATTTTTATAGCAAACAACAAAAAATATTGAAAATACCAAAATATTAAGTATTATTATGATTCCACTATCGTAATAAAAATTATTAGCAATAAGCATTCTCATAATTGCATCTGTAAACAAATATTTTGAAAAGATAGCAATCGTTTTATTCGATTGAGCTAAAACAGGAATGAAAAATAAAGTTAATGTTAGCGGCAGTGCAATTGGAGTAACACTCACCTGCTTATTCACTGAAACACCAATAATTGCGCCATGTAAGAGGGAAATTCAGAGTGGCGTAAAGTTTTGGTATGATTTTACCCCCTTTACCCCCCTTTACGCTTACCTAATATTGTTGTATTGGTGGCATCCCATTGATATATTTTCTCATATGGTATGGCTCGAGAGGATAGGATTGATAACTCTCCGTTCGAGGGAACATATCAACTGATTTTTTGTATGATAGTGGCATTCCACCCCTTTACACCTTATACGTGTAATTTTTTACATGGACAAAAATAATTAATAGTTCCCTCTTCTGCATCAAAAGATAAATCCTTAGCATATACTTCTGCACTCCAACCATATGAATAATCTGGCTCATATCCATTTTCTAATATTCCACCTACCATTAAATCATGTGAGTGGCTGAAAACATCACCATTAGCAAAATCACCATTGATAAACCCATTTCCTACGATACAGGACTGCAAATCCCGATAATCAAAACCATCGGGAACTTTCATTCCAGCTGGCATTAGCATACCCGCTAAATAAGTAAATGTTCCTGTTTCGTTATTATATTCTCCCATCCAACCGATATAATATTCTATTACTGGTGAACTGCATTCCAACACATCAAATGTATTTTCTCTAAAACACTTTTCCCATAATTCAGGAACCGGATTATTACCTCCACCATTTACTACCTTTTTACCTATCATTCTTACTGCAGGAAGTTCAATAAATTCAATTTTACCTAATACAGCCATCTTGCTATCACTCCGTTCTTTATTCATATTCTGAATTTGGAAGGTTAATTTTGGATATATATTAAATACTGTGCTTTTGTTTCGGGCTTTTGTTGGTGAAATACCATGAAAATCTCTAAATGCACGAGTAAATGAAGCATGTGAGTCATAGCCATATTTTAAAGCCACATCTATTACTCTTAATTTACCTTTTTGCAATTCAAAGGCGCTTAAAGTCAATCGCCGGCGCCTGATATATTCAGTTAATGTAATCTCAGTGATATATGAAAAAAATCGTTGAAATTGATTTTGTGGGCAACAGGCTATAGCAGCAGCTTGCTTATAATTAATCTCTTCAGTAATATTTTCTTCAATATAATCTATAACCATGTTCATTCTTTCAAAAGCATTCAATGCAATATCCTCCTTCACAAATATGATATCTCATATCAAAATTTATTTCTTTGCATATGGTGATCATTTTAGGCATAATGCTTGTTTCAAGAAGAAATCAATATTATTCTTTTTCATAGTAAAAAATAAGAAGACCAAGATGTTTGACCAATGATTAATTCTGCTTTTTCATTCTTCATATTAAAATAATCCGCATTAAGCATTTGACGAATTTAATTTACCAATCTTTATTAAGTTTACACTTAATTACATAAGATTTCCACAAGCATTTTAGTATCAACATAAGTCTATGATTCACAAAATTAAGTCATCAATCATGTCTCCTCAACCCTATCAAAAATAAACCGTTATCTAATCTGTCAACTCAACCCTATCTATTTTTATGCTGTGGATATGTTCTCCCAAACATTAAAAATAAGAGTATCCTGGAATCGATACCTCCACTTACATTCCACAGTAGAAATCCTAATCCCTGGGAACCTTTTGCTTCAAGCCTTTTCTGCCCTCTCTATTTCGTCACTCGTGACATCAATGCTACCGTTTCAACATGGCTTGAGTGGATAGGATTGATGTCATTGGAACCGTCCGTTCGAGGGAACATATCCACCTGTTTTTTGATGATTTTTTATAATATCCGTATGTGGAAACATATCGATAATTTTGCATGCAGCAAATCCATAAAATTTTAAACCATTTATACACCTCGAAATAACTTTTTCTATATATACGTTTAATCTGTTATAACACGCTTTGTACTGATTTATGTAATTAGTCTATACCAACAAAATTAAAGTTCCTGCAACAATACTTACTAGCCCTACTGTCGATTTTACATTCAGTTTTTCTTTCAATACTACAAAAGAAAAAGCAATTGTGACCAAGATACTTAATTTATCTATTGGTACAACTACACTGGCTGGTCCTGTCTGTAAGGCACGATAGTAGCATAACCAAGAACCACCCGTTGCCACTCCAGATAATATAAGAAACAACCAGTTCTTTGTATTTGTATCTTTTACCGTATGCTGCTTTCCAGTAACAAATACAACAATCCATGCCATAATCAGAACTACTACTGTACGAATTGCAGTTCCAAGGTTGGAATCTATGCCTTCAATTCCAATCTTTCCAAGAATAGAGGTCAGACTGGCAAATATAGTGGAGGCAAATGCATAAAAAATCCATGAATGCCGTTTCCATAGAGCAAATGCAGTCTTCTGCTCTTTCTCTGGATTACTATATTCTTCTGTGAAATCCGCTTCCATCGTTCGCCTTACTTTTGTCTTAACCGATATGGAAGCTTCTCTCTTTTGAATCATTAGATAAGTACCTGTCCCGATTAATACCATAGCTACAATTTTTACTAATGAAATCCTTTCTCCCAAAAAAACAAAAGCCAGCAACATCGTGAGAACCGTACTGGACTTATCAATTGGAGTTACCTTATTTACATCTCCTATTTGAAGTGCTTTAAAATAGCACAGCCAGGACGCACCTGTAGCAAGTCCTGATAATATCAGAAACAGCCATGTCTTTTCGCTAATCACTACTATCATACCTACTGTTCCCGATAGAAATACCATCATCCATGAAAAAAGCAAAACTACTACGGTCCTTAGTGCAGTCGCAACATTGGAATCCATATTTTTTATACCGCATTTCGCTAATACAGCAGTAAATCCCGCAAAAAAAGCTGAGCCAAATGCAAACAAAATCCACATCTATATTACACCTCTCTAATTTATTATAATGACATCTACGTTTTTTCTATCCTCTATTGTACATGTTTTTTTCAAGCTGTCCATCTGATTATTTCTTGGGCTTCTGCAGTTTCATCAAAAGCCTTTGTTATCTTCTGAGTTACTTATAAAAACTTTTATAACATACATTTTTAAAAAGTTATATCTTAAAACACAAAATGAGCAGAATACAAAAAGTGCAAGGGTTTAGTTAACGAACAGTTTACAACCTCAACATTATCCAATTCATTATAGTTCTTGTCTATAGTTAATTTAATTTCCTTAGTTTCTCCAGATACTAAGTCATAGAATTGGCGTTGTCTATTACTAGGAGGACAAGACCATGTTCCCCCGTCCGGGTTATAAGCTGAATGATTTATACGCATTTTTCCTTCAAGAACAGTAATTGTATATATACATTCCCCATGCTGAATCGGCAGTAAACAGCTATATGGTTTAAAACTTAGCTGTTTGCTAAGTATTATCGTATCTGTGTTTTTAATACATTTCATTGTTCTAAACATATCATGCTCCACCTTTTGATTTATTTTATACTAAAATCAACTAATTCAAATCATCTAATATCTTCTGTGCAGAATAAATTGACTTATTCCCATTGAAAACATAAGCGATTGCTGAAACTACAAAAAAATACGGAAGATAATCATATCCAAAAACTTCAACCCCTATAAAGATAGGAGCAAGAATTGTATTCGTAGCACTGCCAAATACAGCAACATAACCAAGAGCAGCTGCAAATTCGATTGGCAATCCCAAAATTGATGATACAATAGCGCCTAAACATGATCCTATGGAAAATAGTGGAGTCACTTCACCACCCTGAAAACCAGCACTCAGTGTTAAAATAGTAAGTAAAAATTTAAGCAACCAATCATACCCATATATTTTATCATTAAAAAAGGACGCGCCTATCAAGTTTGTACCTAAACCGGCATATCTGCCTTTATGTAAAAGCAGAAGCAAAACGCTTAATATACAACCTAAAATAAAAATTCGTAAAATTGGATTATTAATACGTTTACTAAAGAATTTTTTAGACAAATTCAAAATATGAGCGAAAAGACCTCCAATAATCCCAAAAAGAATACCCAGCAAAACTACTTTTACAACTAGATAAGCATTAAGATCTAATGAGCAGTTCAAATTTACACTGAATTTTTCAAGCCCTAAAGCATGTGATGTATAACTTGCTACAAAAGACGCTACTATGCAGGGAAATAGAGCGCAATATTCAATCGAACCAGCCGTAAGGACTTCCATAGCGAAGAAAATAGCTGCTATAGGTGTTTGAAACAATCCTGCAAACCCTGCAGACATACCAGTTATAAGAAGAATTTTGGAACTATTTCTAATGCTTAGTCTTCTTCCTATGGAATGTGCAACAGTTCCACCTATTTGAACTGCTACCCCTTCACGCCCAGCACTACCTCCAAACAGATGTGTCAGCCACGTACTTACCATAACCAATGGTACTAATCTCTTTGGTATGGTGTCTTCTTCTTCAAAACCTACTGAAAAAATAAGCGACATTCCTTTTATGCTATTCTTACCAATTTTGGAATAAGTGAATATTATTAGGATACCTGCCAAGGGGAGGAATGGTATTAATTGAAAAACATGATTACTCCTTATATTGGTTATTTCTAACAAAACCTTACCAAAAAGAGTGTCAATGGCACCAACTAAAATCCCTATTAGAATAGCTATAAATCCCAGCAATACAACATCCTTATAATTATTTAATGTTTTTTTCAGAGCTAACATTTTAATTTTCCTTTCATATATAAAATAAAAGCTAATAACTCTGTATTTAAACAGAAGTCATTAGCTTTAAAAGCAGTTTAGGTATAAACCAAGGGAGAACCTCATTCCCTTCCGTGATTATACCAAATAGTAGAATCAAAATCAATAACAAATATAATTTACTCTATCCTTATCAAATTCATCAAATTGCATCAAAATGGTTAATACTATACAGTCCTTTTGATTTGAAATGGCCCATGCTTTATAAAAGCTGTTACACCCTGATCATTATCATTCCCATTATATAAGGAACAATTTAAATATAATGTTCATAAAATAGATTGATTTAATAAGATTAAGGGAGTATAATCTGTTTGCATTATTGAATTTCAAATCTGTTTATAAAGGAGGTTACTGTAAATGGACGCAGGTCCCGCGAATTTGTGCTATATGAATTTTTTAATAACAAATTGTAAAAATAATACTACAGGGAGTAGTCTATTTGCTGTACCCATAGTTCTCCCTGTATAATGAAAGGGGGAGGACTATGCAAAAGTCCAACAATTTTTTCTTTAGCAAAATTCTATACAAAAGCATTTACAACATCCAAAATTCAATCATCGGAAAACTAAATGATGTTATTTTGGATTTTAATGCTTCGAAACCGATGATTAAAGCCATTGAGGTAAAAATCGGAGGTCGTTTGTCTTATATTTCTGCTGATTTTCTTGAAGTATACAATGATGGTGAAGAAAAGTATTCAGTCAAGATGAATACAAGCAGTATCAATGTTATGCCATATCCTGAAAACGAATTTTTCCTTGCAAAAGATTTCCTTGATAAACAGATTGTTGATATAAATGGACGAAAAGTGGAACGTGTCAATGATGTAAGAGTTGGTATTATTCAAGGAAAGTGGTGCGTAGTTGCCGTCGATATTGGATTGCGAGGTTTATTACGTAGGTTAGGTTTTGAATATTCAGCAATACGTATTAGTCACATTATAAAAAAAGAATTTAGAAACACTTTAGTATACTGGGATAATGTACAACCATTATCAACTGGAATACCGAATTTGCAGCTTTCTACTTCAATGAATAAATTAACAACTCTGCATGCAGCTGATATTGCTGATATTATTGAGGAATTGGATAAACAAAGTCAAATCACATTATTTCATGTCTTGGATAATGCAAAAGCAGCTGAAGTATTGGAAGAAATGGAAACTGAATCACAGTTAAATATAATTGATACTCTTCCCGATGAAAAGGCTTCAGATATACTCGAAATAATGCCCTCTGATGAAGCAGCCGATATTCTTGAAGAAATTGAAGATACTCGTGTAGAAAAATTACTTGAACAAATGCAAACAGAAAATTCAAGCGAGATCAGAGAACTGATGGAATATGATGAAAAGACGGTTGGTAGTGTAATGACAAAGGATTTTATATCATTCTTACCAGATATTACCGTAGAAAAAGCTTTAGCATATATCAAAACAAATCAACATCCGAAAGAATTTTCTCATAACATTTATCTTGCAAACAATAATAATAAGCTTATCGGTGTAGTCACACTTTTTGACATCATTGTATCTGAAGCTGATAATAAACTTTATGATTTAATGAACGCTAATTTTAAAAGAGCCCAGGATGAGGATAAGATTGAGAATGTGATGGAAATCATGCAAAAATATAATTTGCATGAGATTCCTGTTGTTGATGAAAACAATGATTTAGTAGGCATAGTCTCTTTAAACGACATATTAAATGAGTATATTCGCTTAAGGAGGATACCTGCATGAAAAATTTCAAAAAAAGATTACAGCATATTTTCTTTATTATGACTATAATTGGTCCAGGATTAATTACAGTAAATGCAGGGAACGATGCTGGTGGTATTACTACTTATGCATCAGTAGGCGCATCCTATGGTTATAAAATGTTGTGGGGACTATTCATTATTACATTCAGCCTCGCAGTAGTTCAGGAAATGAATGCAAGGATGGCAGTTGTTACCGGTAAAGGATTATCCGATTTAATACGCGAAAAATTTGGTGTCAAATGGACATTCTTTGCAATGTTGATATTATTTATTGCAAATTTTGGTGTAGTTCTTGGCGATTTTGCGGGCGTTGCAGCAAGTATGGAGCTATTTGGGATAAGCAAGTACATTTCCGTTCCATTAGTTGCAATTGTTGTATGGTTTCTTGTTACTAAGGGTTCTTATAACAGAGTGGAAAAAGTATTCATGTTATTTACATTTGTTTTCTTTGGTTATATTATCTCTGCATTTATGGCAAAACCCGATTGGGGGCATGTATTCAAAAGCATGACTACGCCTACTATATCACTAGAAACAGGCTACTTGCTGACATTTATTGGTATGATTGGTACTACAATTACTCCTTATATGCAATTTTATCTTCAATCTTCAATTGTTGATAAAAAAATAAGTATTAAAGATTATAAATATGAAAAGGCTGATGTGTATCTTGGGGCATTTTGGGGTGATGCTGTTTCGTTCTTCATTATTGTCTGTACTGCAGCTACATTATATAAGGCTGGAATAACAATTGAAACGGCACAACAGGCCGCTACTGCTTTAAAACCTTTAGCCGGTCAATATGCTTTTATTCTATTTGGTGCGGGTCTGTTTGGTGCATCGGTTCTTGCCGCAGCAGTAATTCCTTTATCAACTTCTTATGCAATATGTGAAGCTTTTGGATGGGAAAGCGGTGTTAATAATAAATATAAAGAAGCACCTGCATTTTTTGGTATTTATACCGCTATAATTGCTGTAAGCAGTTTGTTAATTTTAATTCCCGGATTATCTTTAATTAAAATAATAATTGTAACTCAACAAATTGCAGGAATACTTTCACCTATTATTTTGACGTTTATGACTATTTTGGTTAATGATAAAAAAATAATGGGAAAATACATTAATTCCAAGCTACAAAATATTATTTCTGTTACTACTGTAGTTTTTATAATCACTTTATCAATAATACTATTTGTATCGCCATTACTTACAAAATAATATTTATACATCAAAATTCAGAGTATAAAAATGTATTGATTGTCTTTATTTCAAATAATTTTGTCTTTCCTGAATATAAATTTATGTCATATTTAAAGAAATTAATATTCATAAGTGAAATAATTAACAAAAAATCCAGTCGAGATAACTAAATAATCTTGACTGGATTTTTACGTTTATATCTCTACATCAATCTCAATACATGATTTTAACTCAATCGTTAACTTATCCTCATGCACCGTGACTTTCTCTATCAACTTTCTGACCAACTGTTCATCATATTCATCCATCTTGTATTCCTGTACGCTCAGGAATTCTTCCATTTCCGCGATGCGCTGCCTTTTACCCTGTCGTTCTGCATTGTCCGCCAGACTATTCTGCTTAAGCTCCCGTAACCGGTAAATTTCATCTGCAACTGTATTATAGTCAGATTTCGATATTGCAAGCTGGAGGATTTCCTGTTGTAGCTCTTCCAGTCTTTTATCAATTTCAGCAGTATTTTTATCGTATTCCTCGCTGAGAACCGTGGCAATGTTCTCCTGCAGGATTGACAAGAACTCATCTCTGCTGCCAATGACTTCATTGATTGCCCTGCGCACTGCCTTTTGAAGTTTTTCTTCATTTACCGTCGGTGAGGAACAGTCTGAACCTTTCTCCTCAAGCCTGCTGACGCACCGCCAGACGATTGATTTACAACCTCGGTTGTTCCAATGCACCCTCCGGTATATTTCGCCACACCCACAGTAAACAATTCCCGACAAAGCATATTTCCCACTATATGTGCGTTTTTTACCATCTTTGCCTGAATGAAGGTTCACCCTCCGTGACATCTCCTCCTGCACCTGCATGAAGATTTCACGCGGGATGATGGGGTCATGGCTGTTTTCTACATAGTATTGCGGAACGATACCGTTGTTAGCCACACGTTTCTTGGAAAGGAAATCCACCGTATATGTCTTCTGAAGCAAGGCATCTCCAATATATTTTTCATTTTGTAATATTTTTCTTAAGGTTTCCTGCCGCCACTTTCTTTTGTTTGCTGCCGTAAGTATCTCATCCGCTTCCAATCCCCTTGCAATCTGCAACAAGCTTGCTCCTTCAAGGTACTCCAAATAAATGCGCTTTACTACTTCTGCTTCCACCGGATCAATTACAAGTCGCTTATTTTCATCCTTAGTATAACCCAAGAAACGATTGTGATTGATCTGTATTTCGCCCTGCTGATATCGGTATTGTATACCTAGCTTCACATTCTGACTTAATGACTGACTCTCCTGTTGAGCAAGGGATGCCATGATGGTAAGCATAATCTCTCCCTTTGAGTCCATGCTATTGATATTTTCCTTTTCAAAAAACACGGGGATGTTCTTATCTTTAAGCTGTCGTATGTATTTAAGACAATCCAATGTATTCCTTGCAAAACGACTAATTGACTTAGTTATTATCATGTCAATTTTACCCGCCATACAGTCTTCAATCATACGGTTGAATTCATCACGTTTCTTGGTATTGGTTCCTGAAATACCGTCATCCGCATAGATACCCGCGAGTTCCCATTCTTGGTTCCCTTTAATATAGTTTGTATAGTGCTCTATCTGAACTTCATAACTGGTAGCTTGCTCATCACTATCTGTAGAAACGCGGCAATAAGCTGCCACCCTAAGTTTTGGCTTTACCTCCGTTTGAGTATTATATCCATTGCGACTGCGCGCCGGTATAACTCTAACACTTTTACTCTGCATCCTCTGCCACCTCACATTCTATCACACTGTAAGCATACTCCGCCTGCATATAAGGATTTTCATACAATTGCTTTGAAACAGGCATACTGAAGCTTACAATTGGTGCTGACCCCCTATTATCCTTAGGTTCCCTTATTCTGCCTAGCATTTTAGCACGCCTTACCCTTTCATCTTCTGCCTTATGAAATGTATCCTCATCTATCATGGGTGGATAGAAGCCGTTGCCAAGGTATCGTCTGTTTCTCAACATTTTACCTATGGAAGGATGCGGTTTAAGAATTCCTGTTTCTTTAGCTACCTCAGCCAAAGAAAGACCCGAGAGATAAAAATCGAACATTTTCTTTAACTGCTCTGCTTCTTTCTCAACGATTACTGCTTCTCCATTCTCAATCTTATAACCATATGGTATATAATTCATTTATTTCACCAGCCTTTCCTTTAGAGTAATATTACATTTCATTTGAAATCCAATCTCTTCTTGAGAACAAACTAAAATTTTCTCGACAAAGCGTTCGAAGATTTCGTCATCAAAACGTTCAATATAAGTTGCCTTTGAAGTCCATTTGAGAAGCTGCTCCACTTCCGTAATAACTGTCATTTCACCGTTTATGGAGTGTGACAAGGCTTTTTTCTGTTCCATAAGCACGGCAGCTACTTTTTTCAACTCATTTCTCTGTGAAATAAATAAACTCTGTTCAAGGTATCCTTTGGTCATAAGGGTTGTCAGAACATTGCTCCGATCCGCATTTTCCTCCAGCTTTGCCTCCAATTCCTTTATTTGTACTGCATTCTGCGAATAATCTGTTTCTCTTAAACTCTTTAGGAGTGGCTTTAGAATGTACTTATGACCGTAAATCAGCTTGTTTATCATAATGACGAATGCCCAGTGAATGTCTTCTTCCCGTATAAACTTCATGGAACATTGATAAATATCCTCAATATGTCTGGAACAGCACCATGCTGCATATTCATTGCTGCTACCGCTATAATGTATCCTTCGTTTGAAGGTGCTACCACATTCAGAGCATATTATCTTTCCTGACAAAGAATAGCGCTTCTGATATTTAGTACTTCCCTTCTCTATGTTTTTCTCTTCTCTGCGCTGATTTAGCAATTTTTTTATAGCCTGGAATATCTCATGGCTTATGATAGCTTCATGGTTATTCTTGACTAGGTACTGTTCCTTTTCCCCGTGATTACTGTGTCGTTTAAAATTATCATCGGTATATTTTTTTTGATATAGTGCATCCCCTACATATTTTTCATTTTTTAGAATACCATTAATCGTACTAGCGTTCCATTGCTTCACTTTTCTTGATGGTATCCCTTCTGCATTCAGATCTTTGGCTATCTTTGTTGTTCCCTTACCTTCCAGCACCTCAGAAAATATTCGTCTCACTATTACTGCCTGCTCCTCATTTACCACCATACAGCCATTTTTGTTATCATAACCATACGGTGGATAAGACATTTTATATGTCCCATTTTGGAACCGCTTCTGAATTGACCATTTATTGTTATTTGATATTGATACTGATTCATTCTCTGCTAGGCTACTTAGGATGGTCAGCATAAGTTCTCCATCCATTGACTTGGTATTGATGTTTTCCTTTTCAAAATAAATGAATATATCAAGATCAGATAACTTGCGCACCAATTCGAGGCAATCCATGGTATTCCTCGCAAAGCGGCTGATCGACTTGGTTATAATGAAATCAATCTTTCTGTTTTCACAATCAGTTATCAGCCTTACTAGTTCAGCACGCTTTTCTTTCTTCGTACCGGTTATTCCCTCGTCATAATAAATACCTGCATATTCCCAGTCTGAATTCGCTTTTATGTAGGTTTCATAGTGTTCTCTCTGCACTTGCAGGCTGACTAATTGTTCATCTGAATCCGTGGAAACACGGCAATAAGCTGCTACCCTAAGCTTTGGCTTTAGCATAATAGGGTCTGTTGATATTTTCCTTACTATTCTCACCGTTTCACCTTCCTTTCGGTATGTGACATATTACCTCTGAATGCCCTGTTTATCAAGCAATTCAAGGCATCAGTCGTGAATATAAAGGTGAGAAAGACTTCCGGTTCAGGTGGTCAATTTTGTTGAATTCTTCCTGGGTTATGAGGTTCTTATCTAGCATCTTTTGAATAATTTTTACGGATTTTATGTAATCATATTCCCTTTGAAGTTCTTCCGGAGAAAGCGGTTCTCGATTTGGGATTATGTTTATCATTGGCATATCAGATATTTTTTTGATCTGCATATGTATTACCTCCATTGCATGTCTTTACTGGATAGCCATGGTAAGGAATAAATGTGAGGTTTAGGACAAAAAAAATATGACCCACAGATTTATTAACTAACCTGCAGGTCATATTTCTTATATTTCATTTAATTATTTGATTTACCGACAACATAACCACCAGCCCTTTGAATGTCTTTTTTATCTTTAATATGTTTTTCATTTTCATTCTTAAGCCGATTGATTTCTTCTTGTTTCTTTTCAATTTCATCTTGCTGCTTTACAATAATATCGTCCTTTTCTGCATTCGAATTAGTCAATTCTATTTTATCCTTGAGTAGTCTATTATTGTGTTTCTTTACTAAATTATAGCATTCACCACTTGCTATATCATCACTTTTAAGTTCGAAAGTAAAAGGTTCATTATTACCTATTTCATCCATAAACATTCCTCCTAGTTGGTAATGGTAATATTATTACAACATTACTTCAAATAATTCATAAAGATAGAGGAATTCATTTTAAAATTAAATGTGTTATTCATAACGGATATAACCATCAAAACCCACTGACTTCAATTTTTCTACCAAAGTTTCTGCTTTACTCTTAGATGAAAATGTGCCAACCTGAACTCGGTAATATTTCTCCCCGTTCTCTCCTGATTCTTTCTTCTTTTCTTCTGCCTTAAGCCCTACTTTGACAGCTGCTCGTAATGAGTCCATGCTCTCACCGTACCGAGGGAACCAGTGCATCACATCAGCATGGTTACTGGCAATGCCAAGTTTATACCCTTCACTGTGACAGATAATATTCTCCTCAGTCAAATTATAAGCCTTGCAAAGATACACACAAAGCTCAACAGCCTCCTTAAACACCTTACGGAAATAGGCTTCATTGGTTAAGTTATCCTCACAGATTTCAAAACTGATATGCGTATCATTCCCGGAGCCTTTCTTACCACTTCCACAATGCCAAGCACGGTAGTTCCAAGGCAATGTCTGATAAGTGGCAATAGTGCCATCTGGCAGTCTACCGATAAAAGCATGCACACAGACCTGCTTACCGCCTGGTTTATTCTGATTCCAGTGGTTGCCGGATAGGTTTACACCCAGCTTTCCATCATCTGGACCCACATATCGGTAGAGGAACGGGTTATTCGTCCCGGTTGAGTGAACCATAATGCCCTTGGGCTTAATCGTCCTGCCTGCCTTGAAGCAGGCATTATTCGTAAGTATTAGCTTATTCAAATTCATTCCGGATCACCTCACTGTTCAAAGGGAGTAGTTGTAGCAAGTGCGACAGGATACAAATGGTAGGTAAATTTCAAATCACAGTAAGCCGTCGACGATGTGCCATTGCTACCCATGCGGATGTACATTCCGTAACCAGTTGGGATTCTGCTCTGCCGCATTTCAATATGAACGTGCTGGGATTCAGTAGTGCTATCTGCCCCGACAGGAGTACTCCGCGAGATTCTGGTGAAAGTTACTTCGTCATTAGAGATATATAAGTCCAATTCTTTCTCACTCGTATCTGATTGACGGCAAAGAGTCAGCAGATGACAGTCATAAGTAGTTTCCGGATAAAGCGTTCCGCCCTGTCCGCCAATAACCACGCTGCCAATGGGGAGTACCGTGTGCAGAGGTCCACGAACGCTGTTGATACCGCCCGAACCAGAAACATTACCCGACATGACATATCTTAAGTAGCTTGCTCTGGTAAATGCATTGATTGTCGCTGTAGCAGTAGCTGTTAAGGTCAATGCGGTTATTATATTTTCCGCTCTTTCCAATACAAATAAGCTCTCGCCGGAAGCAACGAAAACATCGCCGATGGAAAATATTTGACTCGTCCAGTAGGATGTACAGGTCGGGTTCGGATTAGTACCAGTCCCATAGGCAATATTTGATGCATCTTGGCTACCTCTTGTAGCTTCGGCAAGTTTCTTAACACTTCCGCGAAGAGTGCCTTGAATCCGTACCTGCACATTGTTTGCAGCCGGACTTCCCAAGGATGTGACAAACGTATAAGTCACTGTACCAATTACTACGTTATTACCGTTTGCAATGTTTGTGAATGTGATGGATGCTCTTCGGCTTGCCATATCCGGTGCGGTAGCTGTTTCTATCGGATGCCAATGATTAAGTAGAATCCCCGTCCGCATAGACAGCATGCTATGCGTATCATTGACCATATTATACGTATTGTTAAGTAGATCATAGTTATCATTTAACAGGCTGTGTGTGGTGTTTAACAACGTATAGCTATCATTTAATAGATCATGCGTGGTGTTTAGCAGATCATAGTTATCATTTAATAGGTTATAGGTGAGAGTAAGCATACTATATACATCATTCACATCAAGCGCGGCTAAGGCTGAAAGCACCTGGTTCAGCCACTCCTGTGCAGGAGGTTCCGGTGGTGTGACAATACCATCTGCAAGTGCCTCCTCAACAATGGTAAATATCCGAGCACTTTTCCCGACCACTTCCCCATAAGTAACCCTGATCTCTAACCGACCGACTCCAACAACCGATGTGTCTGTTGCGCTTGGTGACCATGTCAGAACTCCGGAGCTGTAGTTCGTGACTACTGGATAGGCAATGCCATCGGGTCTTTTATATATTGCATTCAGAGCAGCTGACGGATATTTATCTTCCAGTAAGCTGGATACATCAAACTCGATGTTTCGGTAATTATTCTCCCCTCGCCGCCCGATGAATACCGTTACTGCTTTTGTTAAGTCAATCATACTCAGCCCTCCGGTGAAGATGGTCCATTGTCGTCACGTCCATGTAACTGCTTTAGTATATCCTTAAGCTTTTCAGGGATAGGCAGTCCGATATGAGCTGCATTTTCAAGAATAGAAATACCCTCATTACTTAAGTAGAAGAAAATCACCGCAGTACGAAGCACACTGCCATTCGGGTTACCCGCTGAACTCAAAATATACGTGTCGAGTATGTGTCCTACTCCTACCAGTGCAAATATAAGGATCTTTTTAAAGATGCCTTTAGCTCCGATTTTACTGCAAAGATTCTTATCAATAATGGCACAAAGCACGCCTGTTATATAATCGATTACAACAAAAGCAATAAGCGCATATAGGAATCCATCCAAGCCACCAAGGAACCATCCCATGAACGCACCGGCTGCCACAAGAGCTGTCTGTATCCAGTTCCATATCACTTTCATAATCCAAACCTCCAATTTTATATTATTAACAGAAAAGCGCCCTGCAATATAAGAGCGCTTGTAATTAAGTATGGCGTTACATCGTAAGAAGCAAGTTTTGTATTTGCTGTACCACATCCGCTTTTGGTCTGTCAGTACCGATAGGTAGCCATGTCACTGGCGGTATGTCAAAGGTTGAAGAAGTATCAAAGCTGTTTATCATCGTGATAACTGGCTCAAGTGCAGCACGTAACTCCATGATGTGATATGGCCATTCTCTTACAGCAGTCTTTGCTGCGACAATTTCCTCATCCCATGACACGGTTTCCAAACCATAATAATGACGGATGGTATTGACCGCTGTCCGGAGTGCCAGAATATGCATCGCCTTAACATGAGTCACATTGGCAGAAATCGTCTCAAAAGGAGAAGTCAGAACGTTAAATGTTCTGATAACCTCCATACTTGGAGATAACAAAGCACTGTCCAAACATCGGAAGGTCACGGTATGACTCCCAGCAGCCAGGGTTGAAGCCTGATACACTGTTTTAGTACTGTCACCGAGATAACCACTTGTGGAGAACATCTCCGAATCATCCACACTGTTATGCCATACGCCTGTGTCAATCTTTACTTCTACAATCTGCGTCTGACCATCCGGTTCCATGCCTGTTGTTATCATGAAACGTGGTGTTGTGTTATAAATTGATCTACCTGATACCGGACTGCTTATAATTGGTGCAGTAGGCGGGCTGTTCTTTGTGACGGTGTTACTGACCACATAGGAAGATACTGCATCAATTGTATCAGTAACACTTAAGCGATATCTCGTTGATGTACCAGGAGTCTGGGAAGCTTCCGCCGTATAGTTTCCGTAAGTCTCACTTGATACAATGATTGCAAGCGTTTCGTATGAAGACCATGTCGGGTTACCCATGCTGGATGTGCTACGCTGAAGTAGGTATTGCTTGATAGGACTAGTACCCACTACAGCCCCGCTCCAAGTTATTGTTACAGACTGTGTCTCATACAGAGCTGGAGATGCAGAAAGACTGGTTGGTGGTGTTGGCAGGATATTCTTACGGACCGTATTTGATGAAACCTTCCATCCGGAATAATAACTGCTTCCTGCATTTCCCAATGTACGTATCTGATATCTTCGGTAATTTCCTCTCGTAGATGGTGGTGATACGCTTAAACTTCCATCTGATAAAGAAGATGATAAGGTAGTCAGCACTGTCCATGCATCCCAAGAGCTATTATCACTTGAATCACTGTACTGTATCTCATAACCCGTAATCGCATTACCTGCTCCGGCAACTGCACCATTCCAGGAAAGTGTTAGATTTCCTTCTGCAATCGTAACATTTAGTGCAAATGTTGATGGCTCGGTGCAGGCAGTAATGTTACAGTAAATGCTGTTACTGACTTTTTCCGTAGAATAAGCATTCAGTGCATCAACCGTCCAGATACCAAACTGTGTATAAGTTCCCGATATATTTGAAACTGTCGGATGATAACTACCACCACTGGCATTCAAAATAAGCGTTGTAAGCTCTGTCCAGCTACTCCAAGTACTGTTATCTGTTGAGGTTCTGCTCGATATACGGTATCCCTTAATTGCACTTGTTCCTCCCGCCGCCCCAAACCATGTCAGCGTGATTGTTTCATTACTGTGTATTTCGGGTGAAGCAACCGCTGTACTTGGAGCTGAAGGAAGGGTATTTTTCCGGACAGAGTTGGTGGAAACTTTCCATGCAGAATAATACGAACTGCCAGCACTACCACGCGTTCGAATGCGAAACCTACGAAAATTTCCTCTCGTAGTGGGAGGAGCAACCGACAAACTTCCACTGGTAGCGGATGTAGTCACAGTCGTTAATGCCGTCCAACTTCCCCAAGTGGAATTGTCTGTTGACTCACTATACTGAATTTCATAATAGGTTATCGCATTGTTGGTGCCTGCCGTTGCACCACTCCATGACAAGGTTACATTGCCTTCTGCAAGGGTACTACTTAACGAGCAAACCGTTGGGGCACCAGCTGCAGTTGTTCGGCTTGCCCAGTTCACGGTTAGAATAACTTCGGTCAGATCATTTCTTCCGGTAAAAGACATATAGTTTGTGGTACTGGAACCGCCATCCATAAAAATACAGTTACTTGCACCACTTCCAATGGAGTTAATCAACGCAGTTGCTATGTTAAAAGTTTTCTCACCAAGCCCTGCCGAAACTGTATAATTGTAACCAGAAGTCACTTTGCTAGGACGTGATGTAACAACATCTGTAGAGGAACTAACTGGAGGGATATCAGTTTGATTTCCAGCATATAACGTCATCGTTCGGTCACTTCCCCAAGAACCTCCCGCTACACGTGTAAGAGTAAGAGTGGCACTGGTTGGATAATAGTCTGTATATTGATCTCGAATGGTAGTGAGATTAAAAATCATAACACCTACACATTCTCCATATGGTTCGTAAACACCTTGTCTGATATTATCCGTAGTCGACGGAATGTATTTTCCATTACGCCAAGTACAGGCATTGATTGCTTGATAAGTTGCCATATCTCACCTCACTCATATACTGCTGTTACCATCGAATTCACGGTTCCACAAAGGGAAGAATTTAGTCTCCTATCGGTGATATTTACTGCGATTATCGATGTAGCCGCCTGCGATACATAAACGTCTGCAAGACACAACTCATAGACCTCAGCACTTCGTGTTAGTGTGGGAGGAGTCGGTGTAGCTGCTGCTGTTCCGGTCAGTACCGCAACTGTGATACTTCGGTTAAGAAGACTCCATCGGATTACAATCCGGTCAATTCGTGGATAGGAACCGTTAGCCGTTGTCAGTGTCTTGTTCAGTGCTTCCGTATTTTCATATCGATAGCCGTTAATCCATGCACTTCCTGCCGCAATACTGACGGTCATTCCTGTTGTTGGTGTTACTTGTAGATTTGTGGTATTTACATAAAAGATGCCATTAGAAACCAGACTTCCGAAATATGCTGCAAAATCGGTAGCATTGTAAAGTCTGTCGCCACTGGAAGAATTAAAAAAACCGCTCTTTTCCACCTCTGATACACTCCTTTCATCACGGTTGTTTCATATTTTTTTCCGCTTCTATCAACTAACAAACCATGTAGCACTAAACGTCAGCCATTCTGTTCCTGCAATGCTTGTAGCATAGGCATTCGTGCCATATCTGCTACAGGAACACACACCTGCGTTAGTTATCTGTAACAGCCAGGTATTAATTCCTGATCCCTGACATCTTACCGTAACATACCCTGACATTGGTCTATACGCGCTAGGCAAGGTGTAGAAGCTTAAGTTTGTTGCAGAATTTATGGCGGCTCCTGCAGCGGGTAGCAAAGCTCCATGAAAATGAACCATTTTACCTACTTTTCTTAATCTTGGGCGTTGAGCAGTAGAATAAATCGTAAAACTGTTTTCCAAATCTGTATCCGATAATTCAATATACCCTGTATCCCCACCATAAATGATGCCCGTAGTTGTGTCACCGTTAACGCATACTGCACCGCCCTCCAGGTTAAGATACATTGGGGAGCCCGAGCCATTATTACGTGCTTGTATCTCGTTTGCATCAAATACCATGTTCGCACTAGTGGAAGTGCCAATCTGTAACGGATTATCCGTTGATGTAAGGCTAACATCACGGTTTGGTAGCTGTAACTTATAAAATGCACCATCCTCACTATAGGTAGACGTCTTTATCACTCCGTTATCAACAGCCGATACCGTAAAGGTCTGACCACCATATGAAAAGGTAGATGATACCGCTGGAAGGTTTGCCACAAGAATTAGTGCCCCATTATCGGGATTGGAAATCAGATTTCCTGATTCACTAAATGCATACAAACCATTCAAATAAGCAGTTCCGTAATCCGATAGCCAGATATAGATATCCCATATTGTCTTGGTCGTACTTGATGATTTTACAATTTTAATATCCGTTGATAAAAACGGACTTTTATCCCTTGTATAGGACTGCACAAAGGACTGTATGGACATTGTTGCAAAAGAGGACGTCGAGTAAACATAACCTTCTATCGTACCTGACTTTGGAGTTGTCCCCGTCCCAAAGTAATCAAACTTAAAAGCAATACGGTTATAAGAACCATTAATCACCACTCTTGCTGCATGAAAGTATTTTGCTTGAGTAGGGTCATTCCCTCCGGCAGTCGAGGTATTCACAGCCAACTTTGCAGAGCTTATCATGACCCCGCCTAAAAACCTCTGTAAATCAGCCCAACTGTTTTCATCCACCAGTAATTCCGAAATCCCCGCCGGCGCACCAAGAGCTGTCCTTACTTGACTAAAATCAGATTTAATCTTCTGTGTAATCGTAAGTTCTGCTTTTCCAAAGGTAACGCTGATGCTCTGTCCGTCCCTGTCATAGCTTTCTTCTATCTCTACAATGCGTGTGGTCATAGATACACCCCACTTTTTCGAGATGACCTGTACTGTCTGACCAAGATCATAATCTGTTTTATAGATTAAATTCCCATAATTATTTACGGTAACATCAAAGGACTGCGCTGTGGCAAGTTCCGCAAGTCTTGTCTGCCCCCGATAGGTTAAAGCGTCTGTATAATCGGAAGGAAAATCTGCAGAGCGAAGATCCTTTGCATCTACAAAGGCTTCTCTTCGATTTTCTCCAGTACCATCTGTGATATATGCAAAGATACGGTCTGCATCGCTCTCCCCTTCCCCTCCTATTTTGGCGGTGTTTGCATACCCTACTGTATTTTTTGTAAAGGTCTGATCAAGTAGGTTCTCATATTCCTTTGAAAATACAGCCTGAGAAGACTCTCCGATATAAAGTGTTACCGTAAGGTGCCCCGATGATGGTTCAAATACAGTTTTGATACCTACGGATGATGCATCACAAAGCTCCTGTATTTCATCCAAAAGGTTGTTATATGAAACCTGTTTTTTCACTGGTTTACTTAAAGATGATGATGAAAAGGTTAGGTTAGTAATTTTACGATTAGTGTCTGTAGGTGATATGACATTATGGTTAATCAACTGTCCTATACAGGATGAAAGATCACCGCTTAGGGTTTCCGTATTCCAAATGATACGCCGTCCCAGTAGTGCGGTGGCAAACCTCCCACTTACCGTGATGCTCTCACTATCAGTCTGCGATAGCTGCAGATATTCGATTAACCCCACTTCTTCATCATCATTTTTCCAAATATAATTTCCTTCCTGAAGAAGGGTTGCGTTCTCGGAAGATGCATTTGCCTTTAATTCAAAGGAGCCGCACTGAGAGTAGCGTCTGGTCCATCTTAGATACTCAAAGGATTCCACAACTCCGATTAAGGCACGGTTCTGATTAAATACATATAGTTCCATAAGCTACACCCCCAGAAACTGCGGACGATAATAAATACTGACATCAAGCAGTTCAAGATTAACTGACGCATCATATCGAAGGTTGTTTATTCCAGGTGCGAGTTGAAAGAAATCCGAATCGGTATCCAACAGATAAAAGGCATTGCTCTGTGTAGTACCAATGATGCTTATTACCCGTTTTCCTGCAAAGTGTGTATATATGTGAAATTCATCTCCTGAACTCATTGTGGTGAGAATTTTTACATACTCTCCGGTATCCAAATGCAGAAGCTCCGGATTTGTAACAGAACCTAATGCCTTGAATACAATCTCACAGCCACAAGGTACATCTCCGATGTTATCCAATGCAATAATCTGACTTGGCTGTCTTGCTCCAAATTCCATACCACTCACTGGTATCTCTAAATCAAACTCAAGCATTGCATCCCAAGAAGCAAGCTCCTGTCTCACCTCTTCGAGCAATTCAAAGAAAGGCGAAGGACAAAGTAAACTTAAGAAAAATTTTGGTATTCTCTCTCTTACAGATACTATCAGTGTTACTTCCTCCACAATGCAAGAAATCTGTCTATCACGATAGCATATGATCCCCGACTTCTTTGGACTGAAAAAACGAAGGAATTCTTTTCGTAACTCATAGGCTTTACTTGCATCTTCTGCTACAATCGTACCCTCTAATGTGATGTTTCGCATATCCAGGGTGGAAGACACGAAAAAAGCACCATCTTGCTCCGGTGCCTTGAAGGTATTAATAATGTTTCGGATGCTTCCCGTTCCATCCATCTTTTCTAAAAAATAGGGTTTTGCTTGCTTTATCGTAAGACGTTCCCCATTGGAATTAATATAGGTTATTTCCACATGAGCCCTCCTTCCTAATATGACATGGCTAACTTTTGTGATAGGTTCTTGAACTCTCTTGCCAGTTCCTTTTCAGAGAGAGCCTTCGGGGTCACCACGGAAAGATTTTGTGTGATGTTGGTACCGGTAGGTGCAATGCCCCCTTGTCTGGCTTGACTGCTGTAATTTAAATCAAGGTTAGTTGGTATCGCATTTTGCATATCTCTCGCAACATCTGCCATGGCAGCTTCAAATCCCACACCAATTCCTTCACCCATGTTACGACCAAGTCCTGCAAACAGAGTGGATGGTGAATGGATACCAAAAAAGTCTTTAATACTTGATACCACACCTCCAAAAAAGCCGGAGATTTTTTCTCGTAACCATTCTCCTGCATCAGAAATACCATTCCATAAACCATGAATCAAATCGGTCCCTACCTGCTTCATATCTTTAAGCGAATCCGTAAAACCTTTTACAATACCTGCAATAATCTGTGGTACTGCTTTGACTATTTCCACGATAATGGTAGGTAAATTTTCAATGAGTGCTACAAAGAGTTGAACTCCGGCTAAGATGATCTTATCAATATTATTTACAATGGCACTCACCAAAGAACCAACGATTTGTGGAATTGCTGGAACAATCGTAGCAATAATCGTAGGAAGTGCCCGAATGAGTGCTACTAATAACTTGATGCCTGCATCAATGATGAGTGGAATAGCCCGAATGACTGCATTAATAACACTATTCACAATTTGAGGAATAGCTGGAACAATTGCCGCAATAATTGTAGGCAGTGCAGTCACAAGGGAAGTTAGTAATTGAATTCCTGCATCAATAATGAGAGGGATGGATTCTACAAAATAATTTACCAGTGCTGTAATAATAGCAGGCAAAGCAGAAACAAGTTGTGGAATTGCATCAAGTAAGCCTTGTGCCAAACCAAGAATTAGCTGTAAGGCTGCGTCTAAGAGCATTGGTAAGTTATCCACCAACCCTTGCACGATGGTTGTAATGGCTCCTACTGCTACTGGTATAAGCTGCGGCAGAGTCTCACCTATGCCACTCACAAGAGCCATCACAAGTTGTACCGCTGCATCAATGAGAAGGGGTAGGCTTTCAATTAAAGCACTAACGATTGTCATCACCGCGTCAACAGCGGCGGGTATAAGTTCTGGAAGTAGACTTAAAATAGTTTGCAATACCTGTGTGAACAGTTCCGTTACGGTTTCAAGTAGCATTGGCAAGAGATCACCGACCTCTTGCAAAATTGCGCCTGTTGCCTGTGGCAGAGCTTTCACGATGTTTTCCAATACAGGCACGATATTTTTTACCACGACCTGAAAGGCATCCACAAGATTTTCTGTCAGGTTTGTCATATCAGCGTCTGCGTTTCCAAGTCCCGCTGTGAAGCTACCGAATGCCGCTTGCAGTAGACCAATGGAGCCCGTGACGGTTTGTGTTGCCTCACGGGCGAAGTTTCCTGCATATTGCTCTGTGTTCTCAAAGAACATCTGCATGGCGACTTCTGCTTTTTCTGCATTGGAAGCTGTTGCCCAGGTAAAGTCCAGACCTTTGGCGAGAGCATAGGCTTCCACATTGGTGGCGTTCATTGCAACACCTAGGTTATCCATCATATCAAAGTTACCCTTTGCAGCACCCGCTACGGAATCAAGAGCCATCTGCATATCAATGCCCATAACAGACGCCATATCCGCTGCACGTTGCATCGCTTTTTCAGTAAGTTCCAGCGATTTTTGTTGTTCGATGCCGCTACCTTGAAACAGTGCACCCATTTTATTGGCTGTGGCAAGATATTGGCTCTGAGACACACCGAGGTTTTTGTAAGCCTCCTCTCCAGACTTCTGAATGGAGGTAGCGTACTTTCCAAACACAGCTTCACTGCCACCGAGGTTTTGCTCCAGTTCGCCAAATTGTTGAACTACATCTTTACCCAGTTTAATAGCAGCAACACCAATGGCAACGGTGACAGCACCCATTGCCACACCGATGCCTTTGAGGACTCCACCCATCTTTTCAAACTTACCACCGGACTTCTCAGCTTCATCACCTGTTGCTTTTAGTTCATTTCCAAGATTGTCAGTACCTTCAACAGTTTCTGCAAGTTCACGTTCCATGCCATTGAGTTCAGCCTGTGCTTTATTCAGCTGTATCTGCCAATTCTGTGTGCGGCGGTCGTTTTCGCCAAAAGAGGAAGATGCATTGTCCAGTGCAGCCTTGAGTGTAGTAATTTTCTCCTTTTGTGCGTCAATTTCTTTATTTAAAACTGCATTACGGGCGGTGAGTGCAGTTATGGATTTATCATTTTTATCAAACTGACTAGTCACAAGAGTCATCTCACTGCCTAGTACCTTAAAGGATTGATTGATATCAGAGAGTGCTTTTTTAAACTCACGTTCTCCTTCAACACCAATTTTTAATCCAAAATTGTCTGCCATGCAATCACCTCCTAAATGAGAACTGATTAAATACCATTAGGGATAATGTCGTCAATCGTAATAAATTTCTTTGGTTTCTCCATCCCAAGAAACTGCTTATGACAAGCCCATAAGTCAAAAAACAAACCAATGGGCATAAGCCAGAATTCATCTGTACTCATACCCATCTGCACTGTTCCATAATAATAAAGCCGGGTAAAGACTTCATTGTCCGTTACCCGACTTCCACGTTTTTTGTTGCAATGCCTTCTTCCTCACTTTCCACATTTCGCTTGGTACCTCGAAACATGGCTTCGGTAATCGCATTTTTATATGCTTCTAAATCAAGTGGCGAAGTTAATAGTTCCACCTCTTCTTCAGTTAGCAAATCTTCTGGTGTATTCTTGTTCTTAAGATTGTGAATAAGAATTGACTGATTAGCTAAAAGTGTCAAAAGCCACACAATCTCATCCAATGCCATTTCAAAATTCTCAGATTTCATCAATTTTTCTCCGAGATTCTCAAGCCCACCATAACGGTTTGCAATTGCTTTTGTAGCCCTAGTGGTTAATATTAGTTTAAACTCTTTGCCACCAATCTGAATCGTGGCACTTCTTTCATGATCCATCGTATAATCCTCCTATTAAGGTGCTGGTGTGTATACCGGTTCATAAACCTGTGTATACCAACCGGTGATAACAAGTGCCGGAACTCCTGCATCCCCTTCGGTAACTTCTGCTTTCCAAGGATGTTTCCCATTACCATCTAATTTATTTCTTCTCATCACCGTTCCCTCAATGGTAGGTGTAGAAAAGGTGATGGATTCACCCTTCGTCTGTAAATTGGTTGCAGGGAGACCAAATTTCACGCGGTAAAGCCAAAAATAACGGTACTTTCCATTGGCTTTCTTAGCGCGAAAACCTACTGCGACTGGTTCTCCCGTACTTTCACTGGCGGAAATCAATACTCCGTTATCATCTGCTGTTGCTCCGGTTAAATCCGAAGCTACTGACGTACCAATATCGTCAATGCCTAGAGAAAGTGTTCCATTGTTAAAATCCTTTACTACTTCAGCAGCACCATCATCTGCATATAGAATTGCTTCTACTAGTTCCACCGATAACTCAGCACTTATCGCTTTGGCTAATACTTTGGGAGTGCCATACGTTTCTTCTCCTAAGGTATCTTCTGTAATTGATGCATAGTATAATTTATCAAGACCAATTGTTGCCATTTACTATTCCTCCAATCCGTAATATTTTTCTACATCTATCGCAACATGGTGATACCCCGTATCATTTTCGTACCCAAGGTAGCGACGGTCTGTCAACGTAAAGTCTAATTCAATCAAATCTACCACAATATGTGTATTAGTTTGCTGATAGTTTCCTTTGGAAAACAAGGATATCCTAGCTTCCTGTACATCAAAATTGGGTCGGTTATCTGCAAAGTATCCAAAGGTATTTGCAATTGGGGTTATTACAACATAGACATCCGGCGCTGTATCACTGAATACACCCGTTTCCACTGGAATTTGGAGGTTATTAAAATAACTGATAAGTTCTGTCAGAATACTCATATCTTTCCTATCTCCTCCTCCAGTTTTGATACGATAGCAGCTACACAGGCACGCCGAGAAGCGGATTTTGCAGGTGCTAGGAATGGTTTTGCAGGCTGACCACGTTTCCCATACTCGATAATACTTGCTATTTTGGCATTGGAAACTCCATTGGAACGTGGCTCCGCAAAGCCTACTTTCACATTATGGTTGCCGTTCTTATCAATCATTGCTTTCGATAGTCCAAGCGATCTCTGGAGCTCTCCCGTGGATTTTGAAGGATATTTTGTGTCACTACCAATGACAGATCGAAGATTATCCTTAACCTTGTTTAGTACCACTTCTCCTCCCGCCTCTAGCGCCTTTGGAAGTATCTCATCTGTTTGATTTCCTAGTCTAGATACCTTTTGCATAAAATCTTCCGGTAGTTTTGCTTGCAGCTTAGCCATTCTTATCACCTCACGGAAGGTTCCAACTTCTCTGCAAGAACCTCGATATACATTTTTCTGCCACGGACATCTTCTGCACTTAGGATACGAAATCTCTCTCCCATACAGACAATGGTCATTTTCGTGGTTATAATTAATCTAGGGATCCTACGAAATCGAAAAAGAGCACTCGCATCTTGAAATACGGCTTGGTTTGCCCATCGCTCACTCCCATGACGCTCCTCTCGGTATGCCCGAACGGATGCCAATACCGTATCCGTCTGTGTCACAAACCCCTCACTGTCTTTTTGGGTAGCTGCCTGAACAATATCAATTGGTGTATTCATCTTTCCGAAGCTCATATCAAACACTCCATTCCCGATCCAGTCTCAAAAGCATATTAACTGTGTTCCAAACCTGCTGACTCGCCTGCACGTTATCGGCAAAAAAGCCTGCTGTCGAGCCATCTCTACTTTCATAGAAATGACCAGACAGCATAATAACAGCCTGCTCGGTGGTGGGCGGCATCGTATGAGTCTCGTACCATCCGACAACAATGTGTTGGTAGCTTTCCGCATAGTTAACAGCAGCAGTAATGTAGCTTATAAGAAGTTCATCATCCTGATCATGTGCCAAGATCAGATTCGCTTTGACCCTTGGTAAGAGGTTATCTGCTAATGCCATACCGTCTGCCTCCTATTCGCTCAAATTTATTCAGCTTCCATAAGCCCGGCAGCTTTCAACTTTGCAAGCAGTGCATTAAAATCAGTGACTAATCCTGCTACATCTGTAGCTACGCTGTTTGTCTGATTTTCAGCAACCGGGAGCCCGGTTACCGTTGCTCCCGGTAGTATTTCAAGTGTTCCTCCGATTACCCACTTCTCAGCGCCTTGTTGCATATAATTCTTTGAGTTATAGCTCATAAATCAGACCTCCTTAAGCATGCTGCTGGAGAACCTTGATGGCTTCCGGCAGAATCAGCTTGCCGTCTACACGCTGTGTGGCAAGGAAACCAACCTGACCTGTGGTTGCGTAAAGCTCGTTAAGCCGTTTGAACGCCCTGCCCTGTCTGTCGGCAACCCAGTAATAACTAAAATCACCAAATACAATACTCTTGGCGGATGCAGCTAGAACAGGCATATACGCAGAAGTGCGTAACGGTCTGTTTAGGATTGTATCAGGAGTCCCAGCCTGAAGAGAAGGCTGCCACAGATACTGTCCGTTACCGTCCTTCAGTTTACGGATGGCTTTAATGGTGGCATCATTTAGTACAAAAACTGCCCTGTTCCGGTAAGGAGCTTTGAGAGAATAGAAAAGATCAAGTACTTCATCAATTGTGACAGCTGCAGCAGCCGCTGCTGTAACTCCAACCTGTGCACCACCCGTGGCTGCAAGGATTCCGGTTGGCTTACCGGTACCATCACCCGTGAAAAATGCCTCCTCTTCCTTGTTACCAATCCGGCGAGCGAACTCCCTGGTTATATAGGCTTCTAAGTTGAATACAGAGTCATTTAACAACTCTTCGGATACCTTTATCAGGGTGGCTAACTTATAAGCTCCAATGGAAACCTGCCCAAAGCTATCGTCACTCTCCGGAATGATGCCCTCTTCGTCAACCCAACTTGCTGTACCCTTGGTAGCCACCACCGGTATCTTACGGTCTCCGGAAGATGTATTGATAACATTCGCCAGGGAACGGAAAATGTTCTCATCCTCCAACGCTTCTACAAGTGTCCGTTCGAACTCATCCGGAACAAGGTATCCACCTTCGGAGTCAGTACCAATCTGCAGGGCATCCAGTACTTCGTATTTAGGTTTCTGTGAACGCATCGCATTCCAGAAAGCTTTCTTATAATCGTTAGAGGCTCTTCCTGTCTTTTCTTCCGTGCCCTTTGTCGGGTCATTTGTGATAGGCTTTCCGGTGACTTTGTTCAGTTCTGCATCAATTGTAGCCTGGCGCTCCAATCGCTCGATCTCATGACCAAGTGCCACAACATCTGCTTCCATTTTGTCATAGGTGGCTGTATCTTCAGCAGACAAAAGTCCATCGTTTCCTCTTTTCGTATCGAGAAATGCCTTCGCTGCGTCCCATGCTTTTGCACGCTTTTCACGAAGTTTTAAAATTTCACTCATAGTTGTTATCCTCCTTAAATTTAGTGAGAAATTAAAGAGAGCCGCTGATAAAGCGACTCAATTGGGGTTCCGGTTTTCGGTTTTGCTTTCTGCTGTTTAGGGATTTTCCCAAGTAGGGAGTTGGTAACGGCTGTACGAGAAAAAATAAGCACCTGACCGGTATCTAGAGAGCTTCGTTCCTCCTCAGCACTAAACAGGATTTTATCAGCAAAACCAAGCTCAATGGCTTTGTTGGCATT
Source organism: Anaerocolumna sp. MB42-C2 (assembly GCF_030913705.1). Taxonomy (GTDB): domain Bacteria; phylum Bacillota; class Clostridia; order Lachnospirales; family Lachnospiraceae; genus Anaerocolumna. The sequence continues at coordinate 5,051,653 of NZ_CP133190.1, read as the reverse complement.
CATCCACGTTTCCGCATCCATAAGGTGAGATAGCTTTGTGCGTGCAAGCCCGGACTTTAACTCGTAAGCATTGATAATGCTTTCCTTAACCTCATCCAGGAGGACTTTGGCACGAAGCATTTCCTCGCTGTCACCGATGGCTATTGTACTTGGATTGTGAATCATCAGCATCGATACTGGAGACATATACACATCTCCTCCCGCCATTGCGATAACACTTGCTGCAGAAGCTGCAAGCCCATCAATCTTGACTGTGACACGCCCTTTATAATCCATGAGCATGTTATAAATCTGAGCAGCTGCAAACACATCCCCGCCGGGTGAATTAATCCATACTGTAACATTTCCGCTACCAGCCTCCAGCTCATCTTTAAATATCTTTGGTGTAATCTCATCACCCCACCAAGTTTCATCCGAAATAACGCCGTTAAGATAAAGGGTGCGTTCCTCACTGTCCTCATCACGCACCCAGTTCCAGAACTTTTTCATTTAGTTTCCTCCTTTACTGTCTTACTTCCGAAAAGACCCGCATCGGCCAGTTTTGTCATGTTTCCGTTGATAAGATACAAGTCACCGCCCTCCTCCACAGAAATACGGTTCATGTTCTCAAGCTCTCTTATGTCATTGGCAGATAGCCAGCCGTTCTGTCGTCCTGTTGCATAACCTGTCATACGACTTTGATAGTCACCTCTGAGAAGACCATCAAGATTGAACTTGATAAACAAAGACGATTTCTCAGATGGCATGAGCAAAGATTGCTGCAAGGCTTGTTCCCATCGAACCACCCACGGATCCAGGGTGTATTTTACGAACTCTAGGGACTGTTGCTCGATATTGCTGAAGCTGGACTTTTCTAAATCGCCAACCATATGTGGAGGAACTCTGAATATCCGCGCTATTTCATTGATTTGAAATTTCCTTGTTTCAAGAAACTGTGCCTGTTCAGGAGGGATTGACATCTGTTGGAACTTCAAACCCTCCTCAAGTACAGCCACCTTGTGGGCGTTTACACCGGAAAACTGGGCTTGCCAACTCTCTCTTAAGCGGTCTGGGTCCTTTACCACGCCAGGATGTTCAAGGACACCGCCGGGATTTGCTCCATTGGCAAAAAAAGAAGCTCCATATTCCTCGGTAGCCAGTGACATACCTATAGCATTCTTAGCCATAGCGATAGGACTGTAACCGATAAGCCCATCAAATCCCAAGCCAGGTATATGCAGAATTTCATCACTTCTGAGGGTAATATAACCTCCCTTGGGATTAATTCCACTTTCATCTGCATCACGGTAATAGGTATAAACAAGTGCACCACTCGCACTACGACTCACTTCCATCTTGCTCGGCAATAAGGGGTATAGTGCTACTGCCTGCCCACGCCCATTACGAAGTATTTGAGCATAAGCATTTCCCCAAATTAAAAGATGACCCATCAGTGTTTCTCGGAACACGAATGAGGTCATCTCCGGATTTGGTTCATCATGAAGAAGGTAATACAAAGGATGGGAAGGAATCTTTTCCTTTCCACCATCGGAACGGTATCGGTACAAATGGAGTGGAAGTCCCGCAATAGCTTCTGAAAGTATCCTCACACAGGCATACACTGCAGTAGTCTGCATGGCAGTCCGTTCGTTGACACTCTTTCCACTGCTGGTACTGCCAAACAAAAAGGATGCACCAATTCCTAAGCGGTTCTTAGGCTTATCACGAGATTTAAATAGTCCTGAAAGTAAATTCATAATATTAATAACCCCCTATTGTCATATACAGATTCTCCACTACTTGAACCACAACGAAGGGCACGGTCAAGAGCCATGATGGTAGCAACCGCTCCATCTATCTTCTCCGTACTCTTTTCCTTATCCGGTTTGATATTACCGGCAGGATCGGTTCGAATAAAAATGTTATCCATCATCCACCGTAATACCGGATGACCGCCATGTGCAAGCTTTTCCTCAAGTGTCAGCTTCATCAGTTCCTTGGTTGGAGGACTCATGTCCTTAAACCCCTGCCCAAAGGGAACCACTGTGAAGCCTAAACCTTCTAGGTTCTGTACCATTTGCACTGCACCCCATCGGTCAAAGGCAATTTCACGAATGTTAAATTTCACACCCAACTCCTCAATGAAGTGTTCGATAAAGCCGTAATGTACCACATTACCCTCCGTGGTCATGAGGTATCCCTGTCTTTCCCAGAGATCATACTGTACATGATCACGGCGGACCCTTAAAACAATATTGTCCTCCGGCATCCAAAAGAACGGTAAGATTTCATACTTGGCGCTATCCGATAAGGGTGGAAACACCAGTACAAATGCTGTAATGTCAGTGGTAGAGGAAAGATCCAGTCCGCCGTAACAAACTCTGCCTTCAAGGTTTTGTGCATCAACGGGAAAGGCACAGGCGTCCCATCTTGCCATAGGCATCCAACGCACTGCCTGCTTTACCCACTGATTGAGCCGAAGCTGACGGAAGCTGTTCTCCTCTGCTGGGTTCTGCTTTGCAGACTCACAGGCTGCCTTAACTTTATCAATCCCGACTGTGATTCCAAGAGATGGATTGGCTTTCTTCCACACCTTAGGATCCGTCCAATCTTCATCCTCTTTAGCTCCGTAAATCACAGGATAAAAGGTCATATCCTTTTTGCGGCCTTCCAAAATATCCAGTGCCTTCTGGTGAGTTTCATAGCAAATGCTTTGTGTGTCTGTTCCTGCTGTAGTAATTAGAAAATACAGCGGCTGCATTCTTGCATCCCCTGAACCTTTTGTCATGACATCAAACAGCTTTCTGTTAGGCTGAGTATGGAGTTCATCAAATACTACCCCGTGTATGTTAAAGCCATGCTTGGAATATGCTTCTGCAGAAAGCACCTGATAGAAGCTGTTGGTAGGAAGATATACCAAGCGCTTAGTGGAAGCTAAAAGCTTTACCCTCCTTGAAAGAGCCGGACACATCCGTACCATATCAGCGGCTACCTCAAATACGATGGATGCCTGTTGGCGATCCGCAGCACAACCATACACCTCTGCCCGCTCCTCCCCATCTCCGCAAGTAAGAAGAAGGGCGATTGCAGCAGCAAGTTCACTCTTTCCCATCTTTTTAGGAATTTCCACATAAGCAGTATTGAACTGCCGATAACCGTTAGGTTTGAGTATTCCAAACAAATCCCTGACTATCTGCTCCTGCCAATCAATAAGTTCAAAAGGCTTCCCTGCCCAGGACCCCTTCGTATGGGATAGTGCTTCAATAAATGAAACCGCATAATCAGCAGCCTCCTTGTCATAATAAGAGTCTTTACAAATAAAGGCAGTCGGTTTGTACTTTTTCAATCTCCGCAAAACACCATCTCCTCTAATAAAACGGGCAAAAGCAAAGAGCCTACACTGAAGCCCTTTGCTTTTACCCGTTTTTAGTTGTTGATATTTAAATTTCGTCTGCCTTTCCCGTTAAGATAAACTGGCTGTAATCGGCCTTGTGTTCTATAAGATACACTACGAGTTCATAATATCCTAGCTCATATGCAATGTATTGCACTCTCGGGACATCAAACATATTTGTGATACCACTCATTCGTATGGCCAAAATCTGTTCCCTTACCTTTTCATTCATATACAACATCCTCTGATTCAACAGAATCTTTTGCTGCCTGACGCAAGATATCTAAATCGAAACCGGCATCCTTATAGCCTTCCATTATTGTATTATAATAATAGCAGCTTGGCATCCCCAATGGTCTTCCATCATTCATAATATAAACAAACGCCTTGATGGATTTTCCTTTCAGTTTCACCCGAACCGTTTCCTTGCGGTAAAGAAATGGCCACCCCTCATAACGATCAAGAGAAGCTTCATCGGCAGGTGTCGTCTCCCAGACTAATACCGGAACTCTTCCGCCTTTGAATGGTTCTACGGTTGCCACCGCTCCTGCGTGAGCACCCCGAAACAAAAGCCTATAATCCTTCATTTCACTTACCCCGACGACTCTTGCCGTGGGGCATCGATGTACCATTTGCTTTAAATTTAAATTTGACCCGTAAGCAAGATACAACTTTATATTCTTATCCATTCTCGTATTCCTCCTTCAATCTTTCGCTTTTTCAGGCAGCCCGAAATCGCCATGCCGCCGACCCATCCAAATGCGCTATCAAGTGTTCACGACAGTTAGCAAATTCGTCACCGATAAATCCGATGCGGTTTAAATAGGTCCGCATTGCAAACTTCTCATTCTCCGTCTGCGGTTTTCTTGCTGATGCACATTTCTGTGTCAAAGCCTGATTGTTTAGTGCAAGGGCAAGAACAATGTAGCTCCTAATCTTACCTGCATGAAGCTCCGAATTAAATCCCCTGAGTTCCACCGTGTGGTTTCCGGTAAAGAAACTGTGGAGATTTAGGAAGTGGTATCGGCTTTGATGGTAGTGTTGGCTACGTGTTTCACTGTATCCTTCATACCAGATTTCCTCAATCGCACGCATTGTCTTTGGTTTCTTTTGGTTCATCTTTTCTACCAAAAGGCTATCCATCTTTTTGCAATAACCCATTCTCGCAGGTGCAATCTGCAATGCCTTATAAAAAAGATCATTCTTGCTTGCGATAATGTTTATAAAGTTACGAATGCTCCTTGGTGAATGGTTTGACCCATCGAGGTGTATGTGTATCCCGCAAGAGGAGTTTGCAAAAGCACCTACGTGTCTAAGCTGTCTTACCAGTTCCTGCAGGGTTTCAATGTCTTCTTTGTAGGCCAACACCGGGCTGACAAGCTCCACGCTGTATTCTTTATCTGCATTTGCTTTGGAACCGCCTTGTTTCTTCTGGCAAGCTATGCTTCCGTCATACATAAGCTTCCATACCTTGCCGTCCGGAGCGGTTACCTTCTTTGTGTCATAGTAATCTCCCACCTCAGTTACTGTTCCGTTTAGAAACTCTGCGGTTACCCTTGCAGCTTCCTTTCTCGTAATTCCTGTGAATTCAATTTCAATCCCAAACCTGCTTGCAAACATTGTCGTTTTCCTCCTTAAAGTGATGTGCTTTTGCGATACTGTTGTTCTTCGCATGTACATATATCACTCTAAAAGGGGATAATATCAAGAGATATAAAGGGAATAAAAGACACAAACATATTGCCATTACGGACTTAAAATGTGTATACTTCTAAAGCTTTCTTATGATATCCTCTCCATACACTACTCCAAGAGATGATCCACAGTCCCACTTACAGAAGATAGTTCCGATATCATCAACTGTCCGTACTGTCCCCTGATCCCCTGCCTTAAGCTTGGAATAGGGATCATCCATGTGTACCAATTCAATACGGGTTCCTACAGGGTATTCTCTTCGGAGTTTTTCCACGATTTCCTTTGATGGGAACCTATTCATCTACATTCACCTCCTTCTTTGGTTTTCCATTCTTAAAGGCACTGCTTCCAGTGAGATTTTTTAATAAAATCTTGCGAGCAACTTTATATTCGTCACCCACAAACCCTAGTCGAATAAGGAAAACACGGAAGGCGAACTTCTCATTTTCTACAGGTTTCACCTTTGCTGTTACTCTGGAATGTTCTTTAGCCACTCTGTATAAGGCACTGACAAAATGTGAATAAGCATCCACCTCATCTCCTGTTGCTTCTGCCGAAAACCAAGGGAACTTGATTGTGGTATCCGTTTTTTCAATTGGAAGTTCATCCGTACCAATGGCTTTCTTGATAAGTTCAGACTTACTGGCAATCATCCGTTCTAGGTTTGATAAAGAATTTTCATTAAATCCCTCCAATGGCATTTCAATCGCGAGCATTTCTGGGGCATCGTTAGGTGAAGGACCATCGTAATAATAATCGCAGTCATAATTCCTCAGTGGTGCCAATTCCGGTATGTAAATCTCTACCGGTTCTTCCATAAGTTCTTCAAGAATAAATGCTCTACCACTTTCGGGATCAACAAATCCCCGCTCTGCCAGAGCATCTAACAGCTCCTGCGTAAGTTCCCCCGAAAGTTCTCCATACTTACCAACGGTAAACTCTCCAACGGCATAATCAAAGGATGGAGCACCTTTGTATTCCAACGGTTTATTCATAATTTCACTGATTGCTATGGCTAGTTCCTTACGGTTTGTGCTTCTTAAGTTGTAATGAGCTATCATTTCAATTACCTACCTTTCAATTTGGTAGTTACATATATCACTCTAAAGCTGTTATATAGCAAGTGTTATATTTGATAAGAATGAAAGATTTTACATTCCTCTTTGTGCTGCCTCAACAACCCCACGCATAACAAAGCAGACGCAAGGAAGAGCAACTCCATTCCCCCACATTTTATATTCCGCTGAATCAGAACGGGGATTTTGAAGCCATTTTATAATCTGCTTTCTGGTCTTAGCTTTCGTAGAAGTACAGCAGATGTGGCGATGAGTTTCAAACACTTCAGACCACCAACCAATCTCCTCCTCTGTAGGGTCCGATGTTTCAAGACCTTCACACCACCAGTCAGGAAAGCCCTGCAACCTTGCGCATTCAATGGGAGTGAGCCTTCTCACGATATACTTTGATTTCTCAGGCTTTACTACTGCACGGTCAATGCCGTACGAAACCAGCGGAGCGCTTTTATAATCCCTGTTAAGCAATGTTGATGCTATGTTTTTACTGAAGGTTGTGTGGAATGGAACATCTGGCATGGAATAAACCACAGCATGACGATCTGCTGTATTAAGTGTAAAAGAAATATCTTCATTGACCCCAAGACCGTTACCACCACTTTTTTCCGAGCGGTCAATAATATTGCCTGCAATGCTCATCGGTTTCGGTACGAAAACTGACTGGTCATTGACTGTTGAAAGTGTCGCCGATTTATCTTCCTGCAACAGTGCACCCTTACCACCACCCTCGCATCCGGAACGAATTTTCAATGTCAACGGAACATTGTTGCCGCCTGTTCCCATCCTGGAAGTAAGGGATTGTACTTTACCACTTCTATTTAATTTCACCCTGCTGTCTGCCGGATGATTTTCTACTACTACCGCCAGTTGATTATCACCCATACATGCACGAAGTGTTCCCGCCATATTATCATCAACATGACCGCCAACCCTAGATGACGCACCCGGTTCAAATACGATAGGCTGATGCCCATGTTCCTCTGCACGAAGCGTGGCAGTCATTCCTTCCGTAACTGTTATATAAGAACCGCCCTGATCGTTTAAGACACAGACTGGCTCTCCAAGGCTTCCCTCAGAACCTGTGGCAGCTGTTTGCCCCGTGCCGAAGCACGGCGTAAAATTCCTTGACAAGCCTTGGGACTCAAAGAGAATCTCTCCGGCACGTTCGCTACCAAAATCTGCGACAAGGTAGATTCTTTTGCGCCGTTGGGCAACTCCGAAATATTGCGCATCGACAGTTCGGTAAGCCAGACTCCATCCGTTACCCACATAAATGTCAGCATATGGCCATCCGTTCTTACTAGGCGAAGGCACCTCGGCGTCCGGTTCTGCAATCTGAATAATTGCATTGAGGACTGCCTTGAAGTCTTCTCCTTTGTTAGATGAGAACGCACCCGGCACGTTTTCCCACAATATAAATCTTGGATAGTTGCCATCAGTAGCACACCTCATTTCATTTATTATTCTGATTGCTTCATAAAACAGTACTGATTGCTTTCCGTCCAACCCAGTTCGTTTTCCTGCGATGCTCATGTCGGTGCAGGGTGAACCAAAAGTTATAATATTTACCGGCTCAATCTTCGAACCATCGATTGCCGAAATGTCACTAAGATGACATACCCATGGGAACCGCTTAGTAGTTACCCTTATGGGAAAAGGTTCAATTTCTGAATTCCAGACGGGTTTAATACCGTTTAGGAGTCCTCCCAGCTCAAACCCACCGCTTCCCGAAAAAAGTGACCCGAGGGTAAGCTGACTATTCATGGGCTGGTACCTCCACATCATCAAACTGTACTTTATTGCCACCCCGGATAAGATATACATTTTCTGTATTTCCTACCTGTTCAATATACCGTCTTACCACAACATCACAGAACTTCTCATCAAGCTCTGTCATGTAGCAGTTCCTACCTGTCTGCTCGCAGGTAATAAGTGTAGATCCGCTTCCTCCAAATGGATCAAGAACAATACATCCGGTCATACTGGAATTTAGTATTGGATAGGCTAAAAGCGGTACCGGCTTCATGGTAGGATGGTCTGCGTTTTTCCTCGGTTTGTCAAACTCCCATATAGTCGATTGCTTGCGGTCGGAGTACCAGGCGTGCTTTCCTGCCTTCTTCCAACCAAAGAGCACCGGTTCATGCTGCCACTGATAAGGAGAACGCCCTAGAACCAGTGACTGCTTCTTCCAAATGCACGTTCCCGATAGATAGAACCCTGCATCCGCAAACGCTCTTCGGAAATTCAATCCCTCGGTATCTGCATGGAATACATAAATAGACGCGTCCTTTGCCATCACCTTTTCAGTGAGGGAGAACGCGTCCAATAGGAACTTATAAAATTTTTCATCAGCCATGTTGTCGTTTTTAATCTTGCCCGCAGTTCCTTCGTAGTTGACATTATACGGTGGATCCGTTACCACAAGGTTAGCAAGGTTTCCATCCATAAGCAGGTCGTAGGTTTCCTGCTTTGTGCTGTCACCACAGATAAGCCGGTGTCTGCCCAAAAGCCATAAGTCTCCGGGCTTTGTTACCGCAGGTTTTTGTAGTTCGCTATCAACATCAAAGTCATCATCCTTGACATCATCAACGGTACCCATCAGCTTATTTAATTCTGCATCGTCAAAGCCCAAGAGTGACACATCAAAGTCGGCGGCTTGTAAATCAGCAATCTCCACAGATAGCATTTGTTCATCCCATCCTGCATTCATAGCAAGGCGGTTATCGGCAAGTATGTAAGCTCTTTTCTGGGCTTCTGTCAGATGCTCAGCAAACACACAGGGTACTTCAGTTACTCCTTCTTCCTTTGCAGCAAGGATTCGTCCATGGCCCGCTATAATGTTCAGGTCTTTATCTACGATGACAGGATTTACAAATCCAAATTCACGCAGGGAAGATCGAAGTTGGAGTATCTGCTCCTTACTATGTGTACGTGCATTCCTTGCATAGGGCACGAGTCGATCTATATTTACTTTTTCAAAGCGTTCCGTTGTGTTCATACGTTATACCGTCCTTTCCTACCTGACAGCAGAGCCTCCATGATATCATCCTGAGGGTTGCCGGTAAAAGCTGTGGTACAATTTTGTTTTACTATGTCAAAAATCTCATACCAGATGAGATTTGCCTGTTTCTGAAAGGATTGGCTCATCTGCACGAAGGGGCTTGCAATAGCGCCACCCGTAGTTGGGTGCTTCCCTAAAAGCCCATAAGTACTTATGGCTTCCTCGCATTGGATGTATCTTGTGAATGCCTGGGCATAGGCTTCAATCAGCCTGGGATTGACGAATTTCTCACACCCGCGATCCTTTAGCCATCTCCATGTTTCTTTAAACAGCGCATCTGCGCCAAGCGGTCTTCCATCCTTCTGCCTTGTGCTTAGGTATTCACTTGGTTCTGGCATATCCTCGCCATTCAAATCGGCTACATCCTTCAATTCATCAGCCTCCAGCATTGACTCAGGATGTAAGTCCGGAACCTCCAAAACCTTAGCCGCCTTCCCCAAAGGGATTTTATCTGCAAGAGGTTTTGGTTTATCACCGGCACGAACCCTACGGCCACCTCTGTTAGTTCCATCTTTAGCCATGCCCTTCACCTCCCTGGGTCAATCCCCCGTTTGAACTGTAATTTTTGTGCGTGTGACCCCACGCCCGTTCCTCATTCAACAGGTCACAGAGATTTCGACCGCCCCTACCATGCTCTGTCAGCTTGCTTTTGACAATATAATCATGTATTTTTACACCACTGAATACCTGGCAGAGTCAAATAGATGCTGCGTCGAAACACACCTACATTATTTATCTGTTTCCCCATCTACCGCCATCTCTCGCAGTAATCTCAGAGTGGCAGGGAGTACACAACGACATAAGGTTAGCAAAGTCATTGCTTCCTCCCTGCGAGAGGGGTTTAATATGGTGAACCTCCATTGCAGGTGTGATGCGTCCATTCCTTTCACATCGTTCGCATAACGGGTGTGCTGCGATATAACGGTCACGAATACGCTTCCACGTCCTGTTGTAACGCTTCTTAACAGCCGGATCGCGATCGTACTTTTCATAACGTTTTGCTTCTTCTTTTTCATGTTGCTCACAGAAGTGACCATCCGTAAGAATCGGACAGCCTGGGTAGGAACACGGTCTTTTAGGTCTGTAAGGCATAGGGGATCCACCTTTCTTTGGGTAAAGAAAAAGCCCTCACAGGGCTGACCCCGGAAGGCTTTGTCACAATATCTGACACTATGATTATAACACACCTTAAAGCAAACATTACGCCAGAATTCCGCCATTTTATATAACAGTAAAACCTTGCAATGGAATAAATCCAATAATTAAGACCAGTTCCTACTCCTTTATACTTTTTCTTACACGAATATAAATATTGATATTACGTGAATATGTACGTACAATAAACTATAAAAATGTTCGCAATAAAAAAAGATCTATAAATCGAAATATGAGGATGGAGGTACATAATATTGAATCAAGTAATTGAAGGAATAATACAAAAAGATAAAATGTTAGCGGAAGAAAAGTATAATAAAAAAGTTAATTATAATCTTAAGCATCTTAAGGATGATGAAGACGAAGACCCAGATAAATCAACACTTTATAAATGTGATGTTGATGGGTTAACTATATATTTAGCGCAAGACGGTTTGTGTGGTTTAAAAGAATTAAAAGTACATAGTGAAAATATTGAATCAGACTATAAACTTATTAGAGAAGGCATGTTTGATTGCCTTGTTTGGCCAGCATATGCTATGAGTATCAATCAAATGAGGTATGCAAAATATAGAGATAGATTAGATTTAACTTTAATAGATATTCAAAGATTTTATATTTTTGTTAAACCCGATACTGAGCTTACACTTGAAATAACAGCAAATATTTTTAAGGAGTGCGAGTTGGGAAGATCATATGTATTCCCACATACATTCTATTGGTTGCGCTCATTTAAGAATTTTAATGATTTTATAAAGGATAGAAATTTAGGTGCATTTGTGGATAAGGATGAAAACGATCAATTTATAGCAAAAGAATGGATTAATACAGAAAGTTCTGAAAAAGGTTATTTTAAAGAATTATTAAGACGAGTAGAAAATTACAAAACCCATAAATTCAATTTTATTGAAGTATAGATAATTCATGTGCGTTTTTTTCACAAATCAAGCTAATATACAATAATTGAGCAGAGCTATTATACTCTGCTCATATTCATATATTTAATAGAGATGTCACACTATCCGAACAGTAAACTTCGCAGATGATTAAGGGAACTGCTCCTAAGTCGTTCTACTGTACGCTCGCTTCGGTTAAACTCATCCATTAGCCGGTAAGTGGCACCCGATTTTTGGTTGCCATTCATGTAAAACTCCATCAGAATATATTGTTCCGTATCGGAAAGGCTTGCCCATGCTGGCTCGAACCATGCCATGTACTCAATTGCCTGGCTGTAACGCTCACGCAGAATATCCAGCTTATCAATCTGTGCTGCCAGCTTATCAGTACTCGCCTGATGATTTCGTGCCGTCGGCATTCCTGATAGCTTCGGACTTCTTGGTAATACCATTTTCTCATATACGTCTTTTATTTCCTGCGGTGTGTTATTAATGATAAAGCACATATTATTGTAATCCTGGATAGCAGCAACGGCAGCCGCATTCTTGTTGATATATTTCGAAGCAATCATCATAATACCGCCTCCTTAAGATTGGCTTTTACTGCATCTATTAGTGCAGTTTGGGTTTTGTCCTTATGCCTTAGTGCATTCATTACCTGCTCGTCAATCGTTCCTTTTGTAATGATGTGATGTATTACTACCGTACATTTCTGCCCCTGTCTCCACAGTCTTGCATATGTCTGTTGATATAATTCTAACGACCACGTCAGTCCGAACCACACAAGAGTGGAACCTCCAGTCTGAAGATTAAGGCCGTGCCCGGCAGAAGCCGGGTGAATAACTGCTACTGGTATCTCTCCTTCATTCCAACGTTTAATACAGTCTTCCGAAATAATCTGTTGTGCCGGAAATCGTTCCAAAATCCGTTCAAGATCATGCTTATACCAATATGCAATAAGAACTGGTTTTCCGTTTGCTGCTTCAATTATGTCCTCCAGTGCATCCAGTTTTCTGTCATGGATACGGACTACACTTCCATTCTCATCATAGACTGCTCCGTTTGCCATCTGGAGAAGCTTATTACTTAAAGTGGCTGCATTGGTAACATCAATCTCTTTATCTTTTAAGGAAACCACCATATCCTTCTTCAAGGTTTCATAATGTCCCATTTCTTCTTTTGATAAACTTACCGAAACTTCATTCATAACTAACTCCGGTAGTTTTAAGTAATCCGTATTTTTCATGCTAATGGTAATATCGGAAATTAAGTGGTATATTGCTTCTTCAGCTCCCGGTTTTGGCTTATAACTGAATATGACCTGTTGGTTTCTTTTATCCGGTTCGAAAAAGTTATCCCTGAAGCGGGTGATATATCGCCCAAGTCTCTGACCCATATCCAGAATACCAATTTCCGCCCAAAGGTCGATAAGACCGTTAGAAGCAGGTGTTCCTGTTAAACCCACCATCCTTTTTATTCCCGGACGTACTTTCCGAAGTGCTCGAAAGCGTTTTGATCCATATGCCTTGAAAGATGACAGTTCATCAACAACCACCATATCATAGTCAAACGGGATACCACTTTTCGTCACAAGCCAATCTACATTTTCCCTATTGATGATGTAAACCTGCGCTCTCTTAAGTAATGCAACCTTCCGCTGATGTTCACTTCCAATAGCGATGGCATAAGTTAAGCCTTTTAAATCATCCCATTTTTCAACCTCAGCAGGCCATGTCATGGATGCTACACGTAAAGGTGCTATGACCAGCACTTTTCGGATTAGGAAGGAATCCAGTGTCAGATCGAAAATTGCTGTCAGGGTAATTGCGGTTTTACTCAACCCAAGCCCATATCAAGGAATATCGCTGCAATTGGCTTCTCCAGTAGGTAATCAATTGCATATTGCTGATAAGCGTGTGGTATGAACTTCATTTGGCATCACCTCCTAAGATCTCCATAAGCATTGGCTTAATCTGCTCCTCATCATCAATAACAAACACTTTAAATCCAAGACGTTGAAGCATTCCATGCCTTTGTAACTGTAATGGTCTGGGTTTCATCCCATGCTTTTTTACTTCAGTAAATGCAGCTCTGCCACCTGGAAGTAATATTAATCTGTCCGGTACTCCGTCAAAGCCCGGAGAATTAAACTTTAGTGCTATACCACCGTAACTTTTGACTTCTTTGACCAGTTTCTGCTCAATATATTTCTCTCTCATGATTGCCTCCATGTGTTCCCAAAATCCAAAATATCTCTATACGCGCGTATATATGTGTATGCGTGCACCCAATTGCTCTTTATCATTACTATTATTTTAAATAATAATAATTGGAACAATGGAACACAGATTATTATGCATCCTACTACATAAGGGCTGCCGCCCGTTCCCATGTAATGTACCGAAGTGAGGTTCTTGGTTCATTGGAACAGGCGGTAGTTGTTCCAACAACGATTGTTGTTCCATATGTTCCAAACCCAATCATGGCTTTGGAACATAAAGCCATTGTGGACCATAAAGTGGAATTCGTTCTTTCTTGACAATACCGCTCCAACCGCTAATCCCCGCCATAATAGCAGAAATCTCATTACCGTCTATTCTCCGAAGATTGGCGCGGTCTTTTCCGAAGCACTCACACCAGATCTCCATATTGGAGACAGACTCACGTTTACGAACACCGATACGGTGACTCTCCCCGAATTCCGTACCGCTGACAAATGCCCGGCGTTCGTATAAGTCCATACTTTCCCACTCCTCAGGCAGAAGCATTTCGAGGAAGTCACGAACCAAACCTTCACGTTCATCAGACTCTATCGCTTCCCGCTGTTCTTCCTTTGCAAGCTTTTCAAGTCCCGAATCAAGGTATAGCTTTTCACCCGCTTTGACATAAATACGTGCTTCTGCCCATATCTGAAGGACTTCCTCCTTAGTAAGCTGCCATGACTGTCTTTTACTGCTTCCGGGTGTTTTGACCGGCCAGAAACGTCGGTTACCAGTAGTATCACGCAGATACCCTTTCTCGGCATTGGTAGTTCCAAAGAACACGCACTGTCGCAGATGTGGTGTAGCACGTCGCCCAAAACTGGCGCGGTAGATGTCGTTCTGCCTGGAAAGAAAGCTGCGCAGTGTCTCTAGCTCTGCTTTCTTAAGCCCCGCAAGCTCACCTATCTCCAATATCCAATAACCTTGTAATTTCTCAGCAGCTGTTTTATCCTTTGTGTCTGATAACGAAAGGCTGTCAGAAAACCATTCTCCTCCCAGCTTTGCAATAAGAGTACTTTTACCAACTCCCTGTGGTCCGTTAAGCACCAGCATGGAATCGAACTTAATGCCTGGAGTCAGGATACGCGCGATTGCTGCACATAGGGTTTTCCTTGTGACTGAGCGAACATAGGCATTATCCGTTGCACCAAGATAATCCACCAAAAGGGTATCCACTCGGGGTATTTTATCCCATTCCGGTAATGCTTCGATAAACTCCCTGATCGGATGGTAGGAACGGTCATCGGTTACCTTAGTTACCGCAATCTCATAATTCCTGGCAGAGAAAGAACCATAATGGCCATCGACATAGCTGATCAGCTGCGCATCATCTGCATCACGCCAGAACCTTGAGGGATGTGGCCATGGAACCTCACCTTTTATCTCCATACCATCAGATAACTGGTTAAACACAATGCTCTCAAGTACCGGATCATTCTCTAGGATCAATGTGAGGTTACGAAGTGTATTCTTTACCGTTCCTGTCTTGTCAAGGTCAAGATGCTTCTGCCAATCCCCGTCGGAAAATTCCGACGCGGCCTGTACTTTGCGTTCTTCAGCAAATTGTTCCCTAACTCTCTCGTCCTTTACGGCAAGCTCATTCATTGCTTTAAAGGATGGAAGCTTGCCGGGTGGTGTATTATCAGAGACCTTATCATCAAGTTCCCTGAACCGGTGAATTCTAACAAGGTCAAAGGCATTCAGCAAACGACCGCAGGCAGGGTCAGTGGCATGGTGGCTGTAGGCAAACTTGCCATCATATATTACTAAGCCTGCGGACGAATCGGCAGGGATATAATCATAACGACCATTCATAACGCTTGGTTCATATACATCCGAAAGAAAAGTTTCAATTGCTTCCTCTATGGAATACGTCCTGCAGAACACTCCTATAATTCCTTCCTTCGTAAGTGGATCAGATTGCTTTATTATCTGCCTCCGCACGACCTCTGATTGTCTGGATGATACTGGCCAAACGGAAGCATCGCGCCAGTCGGCATATCTGGCAAGATATTCATCCGGATCAAGTAGCCCGCCATCCTTTTCCCTGAACACAAACTCACCGTCAGCAGGTGTGGATGGCCAATACATCAGCCGGGATGCTTCGTAAGTGGTATCGTCGAAAAGATCGATGCCGATCTCCTTTGCCACCATGCGACCCAGTGCGGGGTATTCATCCTCGACTACCTCACGGGAAAGCGGAATGATGAGTCTTAATCGTGGAGCCTCCGGTGTATGTTTGTGTGTAGAATAAGCTAGACATCGCCAGTCATGAAGCAAATCTATCTGCTCCCATATGCTCGGCTCTGCATAATCCATATCCAAAGTGAGCATGGAACGGCATAGGACATAGCCGTTCCTGCGCTTACCTTCACGCAGAGCTCCGCCAACAAATCCTCCTACATCCTTGATGGAATCCTGATGGGCGCGGCTCATCTTACGAAATTCTGTAACGGTCTCTGTGGTACGCTTCGTTGCCCGTACGGTACTCTTGAAATCCTCCCATGAGATATCCCTGTTCTTCCATTTTTTATCCATGCGGCTGTTGCCTACTGCAATTTTCATAAGTTTGCACCTCCTCGCAGTTTTCCGTAAAATACCGTACTTGCATTCCGCGTCTTTTTGCTTTTTCTATTTCAGCCTTCATCCCAGTGGATATATAATCACCGAATGCCCAAAGCTCATCACACTTACAAAGCCACACCATACCGAAGAACAATCCAAGTTCTCGCTGAGTGGGATCGCTATCATCCAGTACCAGAGGATAAAGCAGGTGAGATGCAAAAGGGATGGCACCTTTATCTGCTGCAAATTTTAAGTACCTCTGGGCATTCTGTGTATTCCGGCTAATATCTCCCGAATAGGAAGAGCAGATAAACACACAGGGTTTCCACTCCTTTAGCTTTTCTTCCCGCCTTACGTTCGCCAAAGCCTCCGCCGCGGTTGGGTCTGGATAGCCTTCACTGTTACGCAGATTCATGTCAACACCCCCGCATTGATACTTTTCCAACTATCTCGTGGCATTGCAGCAATCTCCCATCCGGCACTTTCAAGTACTGTGGCACGGTCATAATCGGGAACGTTCTGTGAAGTACGGGTAACTGCATTGGACAGTCCGTAAAGTGTTAAATCCCCACCCTCAATTAAGTATTTGAGGATATCCGATTCCTCGTTACCCGTAAATCCATACTGCTTAGAGGTCAGCTCCACTACATCCGGAACGCGGGCGGTAATTCTTGCTTCTGTGGCATCACGTAGCTTATTAACCACCATGGAAAACTTAGCTTCATCTACTGCTGATCGAACGATATCTTTCAGCTTTAACATGAATGCTTTATCATCAGCCTGCAGAGTTTCATCACAGAATAATTCCCACGTTTCTTCGTTTTCCCGCCCGATATGGTATTTCCTCTTACCCATGTCGTTTACCACCATGCCATTTAGACACACCAGACGGTAAACCAGCGGCATGACCTGCACACTCCCAAGTCCCACCTCACTATTACTAATCACAATTCCTGCCTGAACGATATCGCCCTTTCTTACCTCCATTTCAAGGCGGGTATTGACCACTTTGATATACATACGGCTTTCTGTTACTTCACAGCTTTCCACGAATGCACCTTTCATTTCTCCGATAACAGGAAGCACTGACCTCATAATATCTGCATTATCAATCCGACGGTAACGGTCGGAAAGGAATGCACGTGCCGTTCCATCAAGAGTCCTTATGGTGTGCTTAGACTGTTCCTTCCCCAGCCATCCATTGACATTCTGCACTAATAGGTCAGGGTAATCTTCACGCATCTTATCGTAGTATTTGGCAGGGATGCCAAGACTTGAACCAAGCTGCCGGTGGAACAGCTCCGCCATCTTAAATTCAGATGATACAGGATGACCGTCTTTGGTATTGGTAAGATGAAAAGACCTTCCCTCATCCGCCATTAACATGGAATGACTGCCTGCAACAAAATCACGCTTTACTTTTGCCTGACGGTCAATTTCAGCCGCCAGTTCCTGCAATGTTTTTCCTGTTTTCATAGATACCTCCTGAAATTTTGATAAATATCCTCACTGCATAGCCATGAAAACGGCTGCTTGTGAGGATATTCGAAAATTGTTAATCCTTTTTATAAAACTGACATTCATAACCGTCAGCTCGCAGTAAAAGACCTTTTACCCAAGAAGGTGTTTCACCCATATAGCTGCAGACCATCTCAGTTGAAACATCCTCAGATGCTTCAATAACTACCTCATCATGTACATGCATTACAATGGAAAGCCCGATACTATTAAGGCGTCGCATGGCATAACAGAGAATGTCACGGCTGATTGCCTGGACAATATTCTCTACAAACTTCGGACCATAGCTTTCTATCCGTTCCCACTTCTTCGTGGCACCTACGCCTTCATAGGTCACTGTCTCGCTACCAAAATGGTTCAGACCCATTTTGGGTTTCACATATGCAAGGCGTCTGTCGGAGGGAAGCGTGATGAAAAGAAAACCACTGCGATATTCAAAACGTATCCCGTGAGTCTGTGTATTGGTTCGTTCCCGGACTGCAGTTGTTGCAGCATGATCCACATCCCACCACAATCGAACAATATTCGGATTAGCTGTGCGCCAAGCCGTCACCAAGGGCTGAAGCTCCTCTTCGGTGAGTCCCATCTCTAGGGCACCCATAGTCTTCAATGCCCCAACAGATCCACCATATCCCAGTGCCAGCTCTGCAATCTTACCTTTCTGCCGCAAAGGACTGCCCTTAGTAATCTCCTCGATTGGAATACGGAACATCTGGCTTGCCGACGCTTCGTAAATCTTGCCATGTGTGGCAAACACCTCATTTCGCCAGGACTCTCCTGCAAGCCAGGCAATTACCCTCGCTTCAATTGCCGAGAAATCCGATACTATAAACTTAAAATCCGGTTTTGGCACAAATGCTGTTCTGATCAGTTCCGACAGAACAGCCGGAACTGAATCATATAACATTTCCAAGGCATCAAAATTTCCCATCTTCAAAAGACTGCGTGCCTGCGCCAAATCGGGCAGATGGTTCTGCGGGAGATTCTGCACCTGTACAAGCCGCCCTGCAAATCTTCCGGTTCGGTTGGCTCCGTAGAATTGAAGCAGCCCTCTGACCCTTCCGTCTTTGCATATAGCTTTTTCCATTGCCGTGTATTTCTTCACGCTGCTCTTCGCCAGTGACTGCCTCATTGTCAATACATCTGCAAGCTCCTCTGGTGCAGTCTTTAGTAATTCCTTAACTGCCTCTTTACCAAGCGAAGTCGTTTCCAACCCATTTTCTCCAAGCCATGCCTTCATCTGAACGACCGAATTTGGATTTTCAAGATCAGTGATTTCTCTCATGGTTCTGGTGAGTTCCTCCTTTGACTGCTCATCACACCGGATTGCTTCCCTTACAAGGTCTATATCCAACTGAATACCTCTGTCATTAATTTCTTGGTCAAGGCGATAGTATTTCCACTCATCCTCCGGAATCGGAAACTTTAATAGCTTACTTGCAATCGCCATCTCGGTTTCCACATCCCTTGCATTATAGGCTTTAAAACGCTCCCACTTATCCGGAGCATGGCTTGGTAGGTTTCTCGTACGTCCTCCGTTTGCTTTGGTTGGCTTGCAGGGCGAACAGAAAAACCTGATAAGCTCTTTACCTTCGGAAAGCTTTTTCTTCTCGGCTCCCGTCACAATTGCCGCTTCTTCCAGTGATAATGGCAGTCCCAGATAAGCAGACCATACCATGGTACACCGCCAGGCTACAGGATTTAGAAACCTGCTCTTTTTATCCCATGAAGCAAATGTTATACTCTGATGCTCGAGCCACCGTGACAGGCAAACCCGTTCAAACTGTGCATTATGTGCCCACTTAATAACATTTTCATTTATCAATGCTTCCCAGATTTCTTTCGGAAGGATTTCACCGGAGGCGAGGTCAATGACACGAACCTCACCTCCGTCTATGCTGTAACCAAATAGGAGGATTTCAAAGTCTGGTGATTCCGAATAACGATACACACCGCATTTACTTAGGTCTGCACTCGAGTAGGTTTCCAAATCCAGATAAAGTGCTCTCATGATAGGAAATCATCATCCACATCAATAGCAAAGTCATCCTCTGCGTTAGAACGACCACCTAATGGTTCTCCGTCCTTTATCTTCTG
This sequence comes from Anaerocolumna sp. MB42-C2, assembly GCF_030913705.1. GTDB lineage: Bacteria > Bacillota > Clostridia > Lachnospirales > Lachnospiraceae > Anaerocolumna. The sequence continues at coordinate 5,031,959 of NZ_CP133190.1, read as the reverse complement.
AATGTTACCTAAACCGCAGGCAATGCCTTTATTTCCGTTTGAGTTGAATGCATAAAAATTAATTGATACCCTTGCATAAACACCGGAATAGACTTCTGAACGATCCAATATAGGCTGTACCTGCTTATCTACAACCTGTGGTGCTGTGTTGGAATTTGCATTGACAAAGTAGCAGTCTACATAAGCTTCATCATCAGGACGATCAATGTCCCCATCACGGAGCGGCAGTTTCAATGCAGCCCTGTTTGGAACCTTACCACCGAACTTGCCTTTTCCTTCTTCGATGGCTGCATTTACTGCAGCATTAATAGCGGCAATCGTCTTTGTATCGCTTTTTGGGATGATCAGACTGACACTGTATTTTTCTGCACTTCCATTAATACTCTTTGGTTCCCACACATTTGCATAACTGAGACGAACTACCCCTGTTACAACCTTTGTAGGGTTTTTGCTTTCATTATGATTTACGCTTTTTGCTGTATTTGACATTATTTTTCCTCCTTAAAATCCTGATTTGCCGATAGGTTTAGTGCCGGCCGCTTATCATTGACAGACACAAGGGTCGGACGTCCTTGTGGTTTGATGATGTAGTCTCCAAGGACTTCATTGAACTTCTTCTTTCCAAGCAGCTTCTCTGCCTCGGTGATGGTGATAAGTATCTGCCGGTAAATATCACGGTACCCTGCTGCCTTCAGTGACGCTGCTACCGCTTCCTCATCGGTATATCTACGGTTTGAACGTCCCTCCACCAGTTTGTAACCTGGCCATTCCTTACCTTCAATTGCTGTTGCTAGGGCATAATCTTTTATTGTGTTAGCCCATGAAACTAAATCATCCAGTTTTTCGAGAATTTCAGCAATCTCCTCATCTGATAGCAAGGGTGGTAATTCGAACTCAAAAGCTGCAAGCTTTAGCTTTGCTTCCGCTCTTGCTCGGCATTTAACCTCCGCCCGACAGAACTGGCAGTGCTCACCCGGCACAAATTCGCCGCCACCTTCAAAGGCAATCTTGGCAGTGGGTACCAGTACTTTTGCCGCCCACAGATAAAGTGATTCCTTTGGCACCGTGAACGTGCTTACATTCTCCCGTCTCGGCTGGAATATGGTCATAGACACATTATCGATGTCATAGATGTCATCGAAATACTCCAGTGCACCAAGAGCATAAAGTTTCATCTGGGGATTTTCTTCAGCTTCAACCAGAATTCCTTGCCCATATTTGAAATCGATAATGTGCATCGTGCCATCTGCTATAATAAGGCAGTCCCCAGTACCAAAGCCATCGGGTACATAATTTGAGAAGTTCAATTTCTGTTCAATAAGCACAAGGGGGTCCGGGCATTGTAGTTTAACCTGTGCAAGCTGCTCCAGAATGAAACTTACATAATCATCCGTAAGTACATCCATCTCATCACAGTCATAATCTGACACCGGTTTCTTAGATCGCATCTTTAGGGCTTTTCTCAGTTTGTGTTCCGCGAGGGCATGAGCAGCAGAGCCTTCTTCTGCCGCTTTGCTGGCTGTATCCTTAAACTCCTGTTCCAATCGAGCAGATGGTGTGCATACCATCCAGCGATGGGCAGAGGATGCTGATAAAATTGCATGATTGCTCATTTCAATGCCTCCGCATCCGCTAAAAGTGCGGCATAGTGTGCGGAATCAATTTTACTAAGCTTATCTGCCCCATACTTTTCAAGTAGTGCTCTAATCTCTGCTGTGAAACCGTCATGTGACTTCTCTGCCAGTACTTCTCTGACCTGCTCAAGTGTAATTTTTTTCTTAGCAGGCTTTGTCTCAGTTACCAGAGCAGATGTTTCTGCCTGTGCTCCGCCCGCTGATACATTGGTATCAAAAGTTTCTGCCAATGTCTGCAGGCTCCCCGTCAACTTTTTAAGGTCATTAATTACATCCAATAACAAACTAACCTTACTCATGCTCTTTGCCTCCTCCCTCACCTACCTCATTGATGGATAGCGATTCCACGGTGTCACCTGGAACGATGACTGTTAATCGCTGCCTTTTCCCCAGAAGAAAGCGTAGGAGCTTTTCTCTGACAGTTACATGACGACAGCTGATAATTCCACCACTCGGCGTTTCTTTTGAAACACTTATTTGCAATGTGTGTCTCATATGTGTACCTTCCTTTCCAAAGGCTTCATTTCATATGTGCCTTCATTAAAAAGCCACGGTCTGAAAAGGATGTGAGGATATTTATAAAAGTTTTTTCAAAGCTTTATAAGCTGTATGTAATCGGTGAGATATGGCGGAGTGGTCCACTCCCTCCTGTTTTGCATAGTCATTTACAGATACTCCGTTATAATAAATGGCTGTGATAAGTTCCCTCTGCTTCGGCTTCAGCCTGTCCACCATATTCCGGATATGCTGCCTTGTGTATTTGCTCTCTAAGTCAGCGGCTATTTCCGCACTTTCAGAGCAGATACTGTTTCTAAATTCAAAAGCATCACGTGATAAGTGAGGATTGGTATCTGCTTGTCCATCGATATAGTCATAACCGTCCATTGAAGTATGACGGCGGGTTTCTTTCCGGTTGACATTATATTCCTTCCGGTCAAGTTCAAGGATGATTTCTCCCCACTCCTCTGAAACCTCAATTTCATGAGTTTGTCCTGTTACAGATGTGTACCTGATTTTCATACTGGTATCTCCTTTCTTTGCTGCCGGACAAGCCGGAAACAGGAGATACCTGAAAAAAGGCGCAAAAAAATAAGACCTAGGCAACACTGTTTCCAGCGTTACCCCGGTCTTAGGTGGTGGCTTCTATATCGCATATTCTACGGGAGAATCGTGAGCGGCGTCCTTGCGCAGAAGGTTGTACCAGGCGATATATGCCCCTATTGACTCAGTCGGTAATTCTTGCTCTATTATTTATTTTTGGAATTTGCTTTTGCTTTCACTGCCCTCTGGGTATTAAAATTAATATGATATATCTTACCACATTCATGGCACCGGCATGATACCTTAATGTCAGCCGGCTTATCTGCAAATGTCTTTCCTGTCCCACACCAGGGGCAGGTTATTACAATAGGAAACTTTGTATCATGCATTTACAATCTCTCCTTTTAGTAGTCCCTATGTAAGCAAGTTTGTTAACACCATGAGAATAAAATAGCAGGACACTTTCATCCTGCGTAATCTGACTTTTATATCTGTATAGTAATTATCCTTTAGCTTTTGTCATTGGCTGGTAATTCAATGGCACCCCTCCTCTTGCATCTTCTTTATACCACAAATCTGATCAATAAAATCCTGCCACTGAGTATTTGAGATATTCAGATCCCGTGCCTTTCGTAATGCCACACGAGCAATCTCCGTCTTTCCTATATAATCTACCAAATCCGGATAAATATTATTTCTGCTTTTACCTGCAAGATCATAAAAGTAATAGGAATCGTCCCCTTCGATACACAATACCTCGGTCATCTTTTCGAGATATTTCTCCGGTGCATAGCGGTTTCCCTTTTCAATATCGCTCAGATATGCCGGTGTCATATCCAGTTCCAAAGCAAGTCCACGTATCGACTTGCCAAGCGCCTCTCTGCGTGCTTTTACATATTCTCCAAACGAATTATAGCATTCGTCTGGCACTAATATATTCATCATGTATTTAATCCGCCTTTTACATAAAATGTAAGCTTTCATGCTTACATTTTACCACTTGAAAATACGCTTGTCAATATTTAACATGTAATTAATTACCATATCCGTTATCAACAAACTGATATAATTATGTTTACTTTAGTTCTATAAAATTTTATAATCGTATTAGAAATATCTCAGAAGGAGCGAAAGCAATGAAAATTCAAATAAAACGAATATTGTGTTATTTATTAGTAATCACTTTTCTGGTTTCGATTTCCGGTGTTCAGCAGGTTAACGCAGCAACCAAGTACTACAAAATGTATGTTAACTATATTGATGTTGGAGAATCCGACTGTGTTCTTATTCAGTCCAATGGAAAATCCATGTTAATTGATGCTGGAAATAATGGTGGCGGTGATGACATTGTAGACTATTTAAAAGATAAGAAGATAAAGAAACTTGATTATGTGATCTGCACACATCCCCATGCCGACCACATCGGTGGTATGGACGATGTCATTAAAACTTTTGACATAGGTAAAGTTATAGCACCGGCCATATCAAACACCACCGAAACCTATGAAGATTTATTAGTGGCTATCAAGAATAAAGGGTTAAAAATAACGAAGCCTGTTGTAGGAACAAAATATACGATCGGTAAAGCCAAATTCACTATCATCGCACCGAACAGTGATGATTACGGTGATAATTTGAATAACTATTCCGTTGGATTAAAATTAACAAACGGAAAGAATTCATTCATATTCATCGGTGATAATGAGACTGAAGCAATTGGTGATATTCTGAAAAATAAAATTGATCTTAAAGCTGATGTATACATGTGCGGACATCATGGCTCTGATACAAGTACTACTGCAGACTTACTCAAGACTGTGAGTCCAAAATATGCAGTAATCTCTGTCGGTAAGAACAGTTACGGCCATCCTGGAACAAATACCCTAAGCTTACTTGCAGACAATAAAATCACGGCATACCGCACCGATGAGAATGGCACAATAGTTGCTACCAGTACCGGTACAAAGATCACATTTAATGCAACCGCTACTAAATTGACTAGCAACAAAGATTCCTCAACAAGTAATAAAGATACCATCGTATATATTACAGAGACTGGGACCAAATATCATAAATCCACATGTTCTATGTTAATACAAAGTAAAATAAAAACAACCTTGAAAAAAGCAAAGGCAAAGGGATATGAACCTTGTAAAAAGTGCCATCCCCCAGAATAGGAGAATCATGAAACGTTTGATAATAGACAGATTTGAGGGACAGTTTGCCGTCTGTGAGCAAAGCGACCGTACCATGATAAATATTGATAAAAATCTGATTCCGAGTAATGCACAAGAGGGGGACTGCCTCTTGGTTGATGACTCTGGAATAATAAATCTAGATTCTGATGAAACTATGAAGCGAAAAGAGCGGATACAGAAATTGATGGATGATTTATTTGAATAAAGTTGCTATGGACGCACCTGCATAGCAGGTTGTTAATTTTATCATCAATACAATAAAATGCGAGTGATTAGACCACTCGCATTTTATTTATTTCTCTAATCTATTTAATTCGTTAATTAATTGCTTTGCCACAGCCCTAACCACTGGAACTGCAACAGAATTTCCAAATTGCTTATATGCTTGTGTATCAGAAACTGGAATAATAAAGCTTTCAGGAAATCCTTGCAATCGTGCACATTCTCTTGGCGTAAGTTTTCTTGGATTATGACCTTCTCCTTGATCAATTAGAATTTCACTTCCATCTTTATAATATCTAGCACTGATAGTATTTGTATGCGAAGATTCCGCATTATAAATTGAAAACCCAAAACCATTTCCCTTTTCTTGATGCTCTCTTTTTCTTCTGAGATGACCTTCCCACAAGCGATCACTTATAGTGTATTTTTCATCTACATCAAGTTCTAAAATATCGCCTAATCTAGTTGGTTGATACGTCGGCTTCGGATAAGGAAATTCATAATTTTCATCAATATTAACTTGTTTTTTATCAAACCCAACAATATAAATTCTCTCTCTATTTTGATGCACGCCATAATCTGCGGCTTTTAGCACATCGTAATCAACAAAATAGTCCAAATCATGTAAATGCTGTATTATTACTTGAAGTGTCCTTCCTTTATCATGTCCTCTCAACTGCTTAACATTTTCAAGTAAAAATGCCTTTGGCCTCTTTTCACAAATAATTCTTTCAATCTCAAAAAACAATGTTCCTCTTGTATCTGCAAATCCTTTTCTTAATCCGGCCTGTGAAAAAGGTTGACATGGAAAGCCCGCTAAAAGAATGTCAAAATCTGGTATTGTGCTTGCATCTATTTGCGTAATATCTCCTTTGGGCTCTTCTCCAAAATTTAACCGATATGTTTTCTGCGCGAATTTGTCCCACTCTGAGGTAAATACACATTTCCCCCCCAATTCCTGAAAAGGTATTCTAATACCACCAATTCCAGCAAATAGGTCAATAAATTTAAATTTTTGCTTATTCATGTTTATATATGGTGTTTTGCTTGCAAATTGCATAATATGTTCCATTTCTAAATTTGAAGGAGAGGACTCACCATTTTCCCATCTACGTAAAGTACGTTCACCATTTCTTCCCATTCCTAAGGCGTCTGCAAAGTCTTTCTGGGTTAATCCTAACGTACTTCTCTTTTCTTTAATCATTACATTTGTACTCATTACTGTCCTCCGCTTTTCAGGTCATTATGTCCTAATATTAACACATTTTGCTACAAATGTAAACAGTTAAAAGGATGTTTCTAATCAGAAACATCCCAATTCATCATACATTTTTACCTAATTCTTTCAATAACTGTTTTCGATAATTATCATTATCTCTATATGCATAAGTCTGCATAGCCATTTTCTGATTTATAGCAAATGCTTTTACTTCGCCTAAATCATCTATTTCGTTAACAAAAACTCGCCCAATATACTGGAGTACTTCATCTTCATCTCCTGGAAATAAAAAGGCATTCTTTACTTCTGTATCTTTAGGTAATAGCTTTATACCCCTTTTTTTTCTCAGATTAAGAATTACGGTATGTCTATAAAACAATTGTTTTACAACATCATGCCAACCTGGCAGATTTAATTTAAAATTATAATACTTTGCATCTAATATATACAACCGTTTCTCATCAACTGCAAATACATCAGGACGCTGTGAAATTCTTCCACTTACAATTTTACTCTCCCATTCCGGTTGTGGAACTAGGCTACTTAACACTGAATATTTATTATTAAATAAGTATCCACAAATTGATTCCCATATAATATTAAAATACTGTGTTCCAAGTATTTCCTTGTTATATTTCTTTTCACATCCCGACTCAGCTGTCAGATATGATATAAGCATATTAATAACATTAATCTCTCGTTGCACATATACATTTCTTAATTCGGCTTTCAATGAAAATATTGCTTCCGTTATTGGACATGGTAATTTTTCATATTCCATTTCATTTGACAGATTAATACCGAATAACCATCCCCACATTTTTATACATTGCGAAATTACATAACGATGTAACTTATAAACGATATTTTCATTATCCACCATACTGCATCTAATAATAGGTGCATCATATACTACTCGGTTGTGATTTACAGTAGGGATTGTCTTATTTACTGTTGCTGCCCAATCAATTCGTCCTTTTCTTGTAGTGGAGCTGATAACTAGTTCTCGATGAAGATATCCATACATTCTATAATCTTCCATAATCCTAATAGCTGTTGTAATTCTTGAATTATTATTGTTTTTATCTCCGAATAGATATGTATTCTCATCAAGTTCATGTATTGGCTCATTTCTATATCGTAAAAATACGCGAATTAACGTACCAGCTTGATCTATAATATCTTTAGATTCCATTGGTAACTTATAGTTTTTTGGAAAAACTATAACTGGGATATCATTAATTACTAAAATGCCTGTGAATTTAAATTGAAAGGATTTCTCATATACAACACATATCTCTGGGTATGTATACAATTTGTCTGAAATAGTTGGAAAGCTATTTATACTGTAAAATTGGGAGTCATTAAGGCAAATTGGTTCAATATGCATATAGCATTCCCCCTTTATACGTTTTCACTTTCTTCAACATCTTCTATCTCTTCATCTTCTTCCTCAGTTGTCACAATACCTACTTTAACTTCAAGATATTCTATATTTTCTGGTATCTGCATTAAATCAAGCACATCTTCTGTATCAAATTTCTCTGACAAATCAGCAAATGATCCAATGTTGCTATTAAAGAATGAATCACGAGAATGACGTAATACATCATCCCAGAGATACAATAATAGCTTATCAATAGCACGTTTCTTACCAACCTCATCTGGTTTAATAAAGTAAGGACCAATCAGCTTATCTTCTTCCAATCTCAAAGTTCCTCCAGATAATTTCCGGTTAATCAAATCTACTAAACTCCCCCAATAAACTTTACGCCCAGCATATTGTATTTCTGCTTTCTCATGAACAGCGCCTTTGATATTTATTCTAACATAATGAAAGTTCCATCTACGCTTAAATGCAGAATCCATAGGCTTAACACCTTGGTCGGCACTATTCATAGTTGCAACAATATTCATATTTGATGGAATTGCAACCCCATTTTTTAAATAAATTTGCAATCCTTCTATAGAATTTAAATAAGCTTTTAAGTCTTCCGAGGGTTGAAATGTGTACTCACTACTACCATCTATGTCTCTATCCAACAGTTGGAATACCTCACCAAAAACCGCAGCGGAATCCGCTCGATTTATTTCTTCAATCAATAAAGTATGCATTCTTTCAGGGTCTAGCCACGCTTCTACTAATACTTGTATAAATGGTCCTGGTATAAAACGATAATCAATATATGGTTCCCCCTTAACAAACACTTCTCCATCATTAGTTTTAAAACTATCCTCTGTATCTTTATATACTGGCACCGGTTTATATACTCCAACAAAATCATAATAAGAGTATTCCGAATGAAAAACTACCCTCCTAGTCAAAGGTGGTTGTCCATATTTATCGGCTAAGTATCTACTTTTCCCAGTACCCGGTGCTCCGTATACTATTTCGTTAATTCCACCTTTTTTTCTTAATACCTCCATTCCCATATCAAATTCAAATTCAGGTACTAAAGTTTCTTCATTATCTACTGCCGCATCAAGCATATCCTCTGCGACAGATGTTAGTGTATGGTTTGATGCTAAATTGTAACTAATATCTGCTATATAGCTTTGTGATGCATTAACCACACCAAGTAATGACAAAACAGGTGAAACATAGTAATCTCCACGGTCAATAGTTTTACTTCCAAACCACCACTCATAATCTGTAACAAACGATGTTAAATATTGTACTTCAGTTTCTATATTCTCTAAATCATCGCTATTCTCTTCTAAATATTCTGAAGCCCAACTTTCAAATTCTTCAATAGCCTCTTGGTCTTCTGTATTCTTCATCTCTGTAAAATACTGTTTTTTATCCTTGCCAGAAGTCTTATAAGGTGTGACTACATTCTCTGCCATACTTTTATATCTAATCAGTTCAGTAATATATGGACACATAAATGCTGCTGCTCTAAACCACTGATTTGGAATATACATTTTTAAATTTCCAGCGGATGTTATAGTTGCAGTGTATTTTGTATATGCTATATCTTGTGAATTATTTCTTAAATAGCTTCCATATGCCTCCTTGAAATTATCCGAGAGAATAATTTCATTAGAATTAAACTCCTCTTTATATTTCTGTTGTAATGATAGTGCTAACTGATTTAAATCATTTAACATATCTTCTCCTCCATTTCATCTAATCAGTACTCATCTAAATAGTCCAGAAATTCCCTCAACTAAATTTAGATTTTCAACAAAATGATATTTTTCATCAATTGCATTTAAACCTAAAGCATGTTTCAATACATCAATAAACTGAGTACCTTGTTCAATTATTATAATCTTTATAGTACCATCATCGCATAATGCAACAACAAGAATATCTCCTACCTTTGCCTTATTTACCGCAATATTATCAGTATAATAAAATCTATATTCAGACCTATCTACAGAATACTCTCTTGCATCATACCATGTTAATTCGCCTACATTAGTATCTTTGAGAATATTTCCACTATTTTCAACATAATAGAATTCTCCCCTAAAGTATTGTCTTTGGTATCCAAAAATTTGTTTAAGTGCGGTAACTCCATGAAATTCATGTTGATTACTTTGCCAATGATCAATTTCTACCGAACTTAGTGATTTAACGGCAACTCCCTTAAAAATATTAGCCATATTATACCTCCGTATGTTTTAATCATTTAATATCTTTTTTATTCAAAAAATCTTATAATGTGATATATTTAATCTATTCTATCACATTTCTTTCCAAAATAATAACATAAATTTTACCAAAATAATTTACTTTGACCTTTTTATATTCACATTTACTAAAAATACAAAGTCTCCTTCCCACCTTATTAAAGGAGGATAGAGTATCATACTTCCAAAATTCTTAAATCAACCGCACTATTATGAAAATTACCCCTTAAAGAAACATCTAAGCTGTCTCCTCAACCCTATTCATAAATGTCAATATCTAATCTGTCAACTCAACCCTATCCATTTTCTGAACTTGGATATGTTCTCTCAAACATAAAAAAAGGGGCATCCCAACATCGGAACCTCCACTTAAATTATCTCTCGGAAACTCCAATGCTTAGAAACCCTTTATTTCAAGCCTATTCAGCCCTCTTTACTTCCCTACCCGTGACATCAATACTACTGTCTCAACATGCACCGTATTAGGGAACATATCCACTGCACAGACTTTTTCCACTTTATAACCTCTTTCCTGAAATACCACCAGGTCCCTGGCAAGGCTGGTTGGTTTACAGGAGATATATACAATCCTATCCACATTATAATCAATAATTTTATCCAGAACTTTCGGATGTATCCCATCCCTTGGCGGATCAAGGACGATAAGGTCCGGTTTCTCTTCAATTGTATCAATGACCTTTAATACATCTCCGGCAATGAATTCACAGTTGTCCAGATCATTCAATGCCGCATTTTCCCTTGCAGCAACAACTGCCTCCTCCACTATTTCCACACCGATTACTTTCTTGGCAACAGGAGCTAATAGCTGGGCTATGGTTCCGGTTCCGCTGTATAAGTCAAAGATAAGCTTGTCCCTGGTTTCACCGACAAATTCTCTGGCCGTACTGTATAATACTTCAGCTCCCAGGGAATTAGTCTGGAAGAAAGAAAAAGTGGAGATTTTAAATTTGAGACCAAGTAATTCTTCATAAAAATAATCCTGTCCATATAATATATCCATACTATCACTTTGAACCACATCGGCCTGGCTGTCATTATAGGTATGGAGTATTCCTACAATCCTGCCTGTTAACTTTAACTGTAATAATCTTTCTTTAAACCCTTCAATAACTAAAGCCTCTGAAAGATTCATTACAGTATCTGCACTTTCGTTTCCCTCTTCCTCATACATCCACTGAGTGGAAGTAATCAGATTTATCAATATTTCTCCGGTCTTTGATGCTTTTCTTACCAGCAGATGACGCAAATAACCCACATGGGACAGCTTTTTATAAAAAGTTATCCCCAAATCAGAGAAATAATTCAACACACAGGAGAGTAACTGATTATAATCTGAGTCAACAATCTGGCATCCTGTTACGGTTATAATATCATGGAAGCTTCCCTTTTTGTGGAGTCCTAAGGATAAAGGCCCGTTTTTAATTTCATCTCCAAACGAAAACTCCATTTTATTACGGTATCCCCATTGAATGGGACTGCCTTTAATCCTTTCAAACTTATAGTCCTTACATACCGGATCTAATAAACGTTTTACTTGCTCTGCTTTCATATCAAGCTGGGTTTCATACGGGATAGACTGATAAGTACAACCACCGCAGGGTCCAAAATGCTCACACTTTGGTTCTACTGTTTCAAGTGGGGATTTATCAAGAACTTCAAGCAATCTCCCCTCACTTTTTCCTTTACGCACCTTATTTACTACAAAACTTACTTTTTGCCCCGGCAAAGTGTTCTTTACCGCAACTTTATCCTCCTCTATCTGAATAATTCCCTTGTTGGGAAAATCTACTCTTATGACATTACCTGTATATTGTGTTCCCTTTTTCATTTTGCACCATTATATACCACATCGGATTCGATGTGATACCGCCACATAAGGCGGCCCTTTCTGATTAAATTTTACTGATACCTAACATACCATAATGCTTCTTAATCTCAAAAGCCTATATAGTTTAATAATGTGATTCGTGCGTCATTAATAAAATTGGCTTATGACGCCAGAATCATTATTCTTATACATTAAAACATTATACGATATACTCTGACCTTTTGTCCATCCTTTGTAAACATCTGATCAAAGGCGCTGTTTATATCCGTAAATCCGATTATAACATAGGGTCTGCCTTACTATATCGTATAAACTTATGTCAAAACATACTGCTGCTTAAACTGAAAAATGTATTATAAATATTAATCGTACCATACCCCCATACATTATTGGGATATGTATTACTGGATTGTGTATCAACTCCTCTTAATAAGAATCGCTGAATCTGTACACTGCTTATGGTGTTATAATTTGCCTGGACGATTCCCCATTCTAAAAGCATTGCAGAAACCCCGGTTGCGTGTGCGGCAGCTATACTGGTTCCAGACACTCTGCTATATTGATTTCCCGGAACAGGTGCCAGTACATCTGTTCCCGGAGCAGCTACATCTGGCTTTATACTACTATCTGCAGTATATCCCCTGCTGGAACTTAAATAAATGTTCTGCGTAGATGGATTGTATGCCGTGACTGTTACCACCAGCTGAGTATTACCAGGTGCTGTTATGGTGGTATCCGGATTGGAATTTAGAAAATACGTGTTATCTGATATAAAACCTGTCATAGGTAACCATACATGAAAGCCACGATTCGAGCTGCCGCCTCCATAAACTTTAAATCTCCATATACCCGGAGCAGGTGTTACAAATCGCACTAATATTAAAGGATTTCCTGATTGAGCTTCTATTACCAGATAATCCACGTAAACAGTTGTATTGTCAAATAAGAATCGAATCGTACGATTTTCCCCTAACCTGGCTACAATTTTCGGGATATATTCTCCGCTTGGAGACATAATATCTATGGAATAGGTAGCTTGGGCATATCCCCATAACTCCATGGAAAACCCTTTTTCATTTGCTCCCACGTTAAGTTCTACCGTATTACTCCCTGTTGCCGGTTCGACCTTTCCATAGTAATGTTTTTTACCGTTTCCCTCATTTCCTGCTGCAACCAGTATACATGTGCCGGTAAAATTCCCGGTCCAACCGATAAAATTAGACAATGTATCATATCCGTCATGAGCACCCTGATTGGTACCTAAGCCAATGCAGATAGCAATTGGTCTTTTTAACTCACTCGCCACATTGACCAAATATTTTATCCCAAACATAATATCATCTTCCTGAAAACAATTTGCATCATCCGGTATATAAAAATAATCTCTTAAACTTTTTTTAGCCTGTTTTAGTTTAACGATTACAAATTCGGACCTGGGGACGATACCGGTAAAATCATTTGCTTCATCTGCAGAACCTCCTGCAATCCCTGCCAGCATGGTTCCATGTCCGTTTTCATCCGTACTTGGTACAACCGAATAAGGATTTTCACTTTGCAGAGCGCTATTAATGGCTTCTCTGTTAAATTTCAGACCAAAATTAAATGTATCTTCTCCTGCATCACTGTTTTCGATTGTCTGATCCCAGATTGATACAATTCTGGTTGTATTGTCAGCATTTTTAAAAATAGGATTATTATAATCTATTCCAGTGTCCACAAATCCAAGTAAAACTCCCTCCCCCTTTAACGATAGCCTGGGAATATTCTGAGTTTTTGTTACACCCATTGCATCTAAACTAATAGTATCTAATAATCCATAAAGCTTAGGAATTACAGCATAACCGTTTTCTGTTTTTATAGGAATCGTTGCCTGGGAAAACGGGAAATAAACTACACCATATTTCTCATCTATTATATTGAGTGAATAATTATTAAACTGCTGCAAAAAGCTATCACTTCGTTTGTATTCTACAATCGCATTTGCATAATCACTACTATATATCATCTTTTTCTCTTCTAAAGTCATAACTCCTCCCAAACCTGATTATAGAACTATTTAACAATATAATATGTAATCTTTATCTCTTTGTTTAAGTATTATATTATACAATTATTTTTTCATTATTTATATGCAATTTACTAACACCTATGCCTTATGCATCTTTTTGCTATTCTCACAATGGCTCGCGTTTTTTCGCGAGACAATTCATACCGGCTGTTTAGAACAGACACTATAAGGCAGCCAATTAAAAAGAAGACTTTTCTAAAATCTCTTATATATAAAAATGAGATGCTCTTACATTAAGTAAAAAAGCACCTCATCTAAATATATATTTATTAACCTTATTCCAATACCGCACATACCGGATAGTGATCGGATAGATAAACTCCGTTTACGTGGTCCGTCCATCTAACTGACCCTTTGCATTTAAATGCTTTATCCGCAATAATATAATCGATCTTCTCTTCTGATTTTTCTCGGCCATAGTCATGGAAAGTACCGGGTAGATTTTCTGTACAGTCATAAAGGCCTTCATAGTTCTTTAAGACAGCCAATTCTTCTGAATCCGGCAGGGCATTAAAATCTCCTGTAAGAATAAATGGAATTCTCCCCATATAATCTGAGTGACTGATTTTCTCCAGGATAAGTGAAAGTCCCTGGCTTCTTGCCTCACTTCCGATATGATCCAAGTGAGTATTGTATACCCGGATTATTCTGGCTTTCTTTATCTCGTAAAGATATACTACCGTACAATTTCTCGGACACTCACTCTGATTTGTATAGCGGCTGCCGGGAATATCCGGTGTATCCGATAACCAGAAGACTTCCATCTTCACCAGATGGAACATCTCTTTACGGTAAGCGATACAGGTCTGTTCATTTAAAAGATCCCGGTCTCTTCCGCAGCCAAGGACATAATAGTCTGCCAGGGTGGCTTTTAACCATTGAGCCACATGAGGAAGCACCTCCTGAAAACAGATTATGTCCGGTTGTTCTTCCTTAATTTTCTTTTCGATGAGGTCTTTCCGGTTATTGAAATTATTTTCACCATCCTGACCGTAATCGCAGCGTATATTAAAAGTAACTATCTGCATATCTACACCTGCTTTCTCCTGCCATTTGCAGCTTATTTATGCATTACCATACAGGAGCCTCTCTTTAATAATGAAGATTCAAATACAATATGTTTGGTCTCTCCGCCCTGAAGCATATCAAAAAGCACCTCAACGCTGGATAATGCCATCTGTTCTGCCGGCTGGGATATGGTATCAATAGACGGATGGTAGAATTCTGCCTCTTCTATACCATCAAAGCCTATGATAGATATATTTTCCGGTATCTTTAATCCGCTGGTTAAGACTGCCTTTGCCGCGCCGATTGCTACAATATCAGCAAAAGCAAACACCGCGGTCATATCTTTATTCTGCGCCAGGAGCTGTTTCATCATCTTAAACCCAAAATCATAGCCGGAAAGGGAGGAAAATTCAGATGCTACCAAAGACGCATCAAAGGGGATGTCATACTGCTTCAAGGCTCTTAGATATCCCTTAAAACGCAGGGAGTTTGGAGTCATCTCATCCATAGGGGCATTCATTATAAATCCTATTCTTCTATGCCCCAAAGATATCAAATAATCCACGGCCTTAAACGCCTCCAGTTCATCATTGATACGTATACTGGAATAACTTCCAAGCGGGATGTCCTCACCTGCAGAAACCGTTAGGAATACGCAGGGTATCTTAAGTGTGCTGAATTTCGACTCCGTATAATTAAAAGAGCCTCCCATAATTATAACACCCTGTAGATTTCTTTCTTTGGTTTCTGAAATTGCAATATCCAGTTCATTCTGAAGCCTTGTAACATTTTGAATAATCAGTTGATACCCTCGT
Source organism: Anaerocolumna sp. MB42-C2 (assembly GCF_030913705.1). Lineage (GTDB taxonomy): Bacteria > Bacillota > Clostridia > Lachnospirales > Lachnospiraceae > Anaerocolumna. The sequence goes on along the minus strand of NZ_CP133190.1, from coordinate 5,016,266 downwards.
AACGCCACTTTTTGCTCAATCACATTGATCATTTTCTGAAAAAATGGATTAGTGATCGATTTCACTAAAAGCGCTATACTTTTGGATTGATTGGACTTTAAGTTTCTGGCGCTGTTATTGGGAACATAATTATATTCCCGAACCACAGCCATAACCTTTTCCCTGGTTTTGGGGCTCACCGGTCCCGAATTATTTATGACTCTAGATACTGTAGTTATACCTACTCCTGAAAGCTTGGCAATGTCTTTAATCGTTATCTCCATAATCCCCGTCCCATACTTTTATTCTTTGTATCTTTACTTATCCCACAATTAATAATTATACACAATTCTTTATGTCTTGTCATCATGTGAAAAGCATAATCTCACTGCAATCAAAAGAAGCAAGATACACCTCTGGTTTCCGACAGTATCTTTCTTTTTGGATTCGCCGTAATAATATCCGGTTATTTACTGACAGGGAAATTGACAGGAAGACATCCCCCTGTCATTTTCCCAATTATATTATTATAACTTACATTTTTATATAACTTTATATTTTTTAGATAAAAACATAAGTTATTCGTTTGTCTAGTACTATTTAGAAGAATTGTAAGCGGTCCATTGTTTATTCACTTCATCAAGTACGGTATCTACTCCTGCGGCTTTTAATTGTTTCCTGTACTCAGCAACTGCTTCCTTGGGATCTTGCGCGGTTTTGCCTAAAAGAATCTGTATTCCAAGCTTTGCGTCAAGGTCGGAAATAATGGATAATTCTGTTGAAACAGATGTACTGTCAAAACTAAAGCCAACAAAGGGATCATCAATTGCAGTCTTAGACCACTCATCGTTTAAGGTATAGCGGCGTGGATCCTCACTGGCTTGAGGAATATTTAAAGCATCGGTACGGAAAGCCCAGGCTGCAAAGCCGCCACCATCTTTAGTAGCATCAAAGCCATCAGGCTGAGTAATCTTTCCGTCCTTTAAAACGTACTGTTTTCCTTCAATACCATACTGGAATAAGTCATAACATTCTTTATCTGTCATTAATTTTTCAATCACCATTAAAGCTCTCTCCGGATATTTGGAATTCCTGTTAATGGCTGTTGCAGCACCAACACCAGTAGCCTTTACAATCTTATCTTTTTCGGGAAAACAATAAAATTCAGTTTCAACCCCGGGTAATTTTGTAAGTTGATTTCCATAATTGCCGGTCCAATCAGGCTGATGACTGATAAAAGCCGCAGACAGACCGTTATAGAAATTATCTTTATCATCCTGAGAGGAAGATAATATATCCCTGGACCAATATCCTTTCTTTGCCCATTCGTTCATCTTAACCGCAAAGGCTTCAAATTCATCGGTAAATGCCGGATGTATAATCTTGCTTGTATCTGCTTTATCTGCTACCAGATACAAGCCGGAGGAAGGTATTCCAGGTGCATTCAGCCACCCTCCAGTTGTTGCCACAAACATTCTATAAAGATCGTTAGCTAAATTTGAACTGCCGTTTAACGGAATCTGACCGTCTGCTACGGCTCCATCCATATATTTCTCCATATCTGCAATGGAACTGATTGCAGGAACACCATACTTATCCATTAAGTCTTTACGGCTTATGAAACCATATGCAGTATACTCCGAATATTTGTTAGGAACGGCATAGATTTTACCGTCTACAGTTACATTACTCCACTTGTCCTTAAGCTCTGTATTTAAGGCAGGAGCGTATTTAGCAATCAAATTGGTTATGTCATAAAGAGCATCCTGCTTAACCAGCGTGGAATAAGGAACATTGGCTGTGGAAGATACATAAGCCAAATCAAAGTTCTCACCGGAGGACCATAATAATGGATATTTTGTCGCAATATCACCCCAATCGATATACTTAACTTCAATTGTGGTATTGATACTGGCTTTTAATTTTTCATTCAACTTTGCAAGTATTTCCTTATTGGCAACACCTTCACCACCCCACAAATAAAGCACCAGATTAACCTCTTTTGAGGTATCCACAGTTCCTTCGTCAGTTGTTCCTGCCCCACCGTTTTCTGCAGTTTTTGAATTGCCGCTGTTATCAGTATTGCTCTTACCACAGCCTGCAAGCATTCCTACAGACAAAACTACCACTAATAACATTGTAATAATTTTCTTCATGTTATTCCTCCTTATTTTTAATTTTATAATAAGCTGCTTTCACAGCATATTATCTATCTCAGTCTATTCAGCCCTTAACAGCCCCTATGGTCAGACCGCTTACAAAATACTTCTGGACAAAGGGATACACCAAAATGATAGGACCTATCGCTACTACTGCAGTTGCCATCTTAATTGACTCTGAGGGCAAATCTGCGGTATTAATACTTAAGCCCTGCTGCACAAGAAGCTGAACATTAGCCTGGCTTACAATTTTTTGCAGGAAGTACTGCAGAGGATATTTATTCGTTGACTGTATGTAAAGCATTGCGTTGTACCATTCATTCCAGTAACCAAGTGTTAAGAATAAACCAATGGTTGCCAGAGAAGGCTTTGACAGCGGCATAAATATCTTCCAATAGATCTTAAAATCACCTGCGCCATCTATCGCTGCTGATTCATACAAGGAATCCGGGATAGATTTCATAAAGTTCCTCATTAAAAAGATCGACCAGGGAGACATTAATCCGGGCAATATCATTGACCAGAGATTATCCTTTAAACCCAGTCCGTTTACCATTAATATATAGCTTGGAATCAAACCGCCGCTGAATAATGTAGTAAAATATATAAAGAAAGAGATCTGATTTCGGTATTTAAAGTCTTTTCTGCACAATACATAACCTGCCATAGACATTAGCAAAAGCCCAAGTGAAGTTCCGACTAAAGCGATGGTAATTGTCGTTTTATAAGCATTCAGAAGATTTTCAATATTACTGCCTAAGAATTCATAGGCACTGAAACTAATCTTCTTTGGTATCAGCTTATAGCCCTCCGTCAAAATTTCTTTTTCACTCATGAAAGATGAGGATATCAGTAAAAGAAAGGGAAACAGACATATTAAAGCAAACATCGTTACCAGGATAGTAAAAATAAGTTTCATTATTTTTTCATCTTTTCCCATTGGTTTTCTATTTTTAAACTTTTTTATATTGCTCATTTGAAACCTCCTAAAACAACGCACTATCCGGCTCTATTTTTTTTACGACAGTATTAACAAACAATACGAGTACCAACCCAAATATTGACTGATAGAAACCAACTGCTGCACCCTGTGAGAAGTTAAACTGACCTACCAGACTTCGAAAAACGAAGGTATCAATAATATCGGTTTGAGGGAACAATACCGAATTATTACCAATCAGATTATAAAACAAATCAAAGGAACCCTTTAATATTCCTCCTAAGCCAAAAAGGAAAAGTAATATTACTGTAGCCTTTAATAGGGGAATTGTAATATAACGAATTTTTTGTACCGGTGACGCACCATCCAGTGCCGCAGCTTCATAGATATCCGAACTGATTCCGGTAATCGTAGCCAGATATATTATCATGCCGTATCCTGTCTGGCTCCAGACCTTAAAAAATACGATAATATATTTCCAAATACTCTGGTCGGCATAAAAGTCATGTTTATCAAGTCCGATATTAGCCAGCAGGGTATTAATAAACCCATGGTCATAATTAAATAAGTTATAGGCAAAAAAACCAACAATAACCATAGAAATAAAATATGGCAGCAGAATAACTGACTGGGTTACCTTCTTAAACCATTTACCAGAAAGCTCTGAAATCATAATAGCAAAAGCCACCTGAAACAGGTTGCAGAAAGTCAAAAACGCCAGATTATATAACAGGGTGTTTTTTGTAATTCTCCACAAATCACCTGTTTTGGCAAGAAATTCAAAGTTCTTAAGTCCGACAAAATGACTTCCAAAAATCCCCTTGCCTATGCTGTAGTCAACAAATGCAATATATGCACCCGGCATAGGTATGTAAGCAAACACAATAAAGTACACGACTACTGGTAAAATCATTAAGAACAAAACACGCTTGCGCTTTACTTCGCGAAAAAAGTTCTTAATATTGATTGTTAATTTACCCATATAAAATCCGCCCTTCAATTCATTTTTTAGATATACTTACTATCCAACCAATTAATCAATGAAAATTTCTCCCTTATTTGTAGCTTTATTTCATGGTAACGTTTCCATTTTTAAATTAAATTGTGATTTATGTTAAAAATTATAATGTTGTATTTCCTCTTTGTCAATCAATTTTTTAATAATTTGCATTTTTGTTTTTTATATTTCATCTCAATCATATATATTTTTTACAAGTTTTAGCCATTTTTTCCTTATATAGCGAAAATTTTATACAATTTTAAATTACGATTCTCTATATTTTCATTGACATTTACTTTTTGCAACGATATAATGTTTTTCAATAACTCATAAATATGGTATCGTTTCCATTCTTAATTTATAAGGACTATTTGGGGCTGGAAGTTATCATATTAATGTTGCTAACGTAGAAAGGACCTGACTCTATGAAGTTATTTGAAAACTTATATGTAATTCAAAAGGGCAAAACGACCTATCGCTTTCTGCCCACCGGTGACATCTTTGATTTTAACCATCAAGGAACTATGTTAAATGAGTTTCGCGGTAATGCAATAGATGGCTCACCAAACAATATATATCTGAGAATATACAAAGAGGATTCTGTTCACGCTTATCCGCTCCTTGGAATCCGTTCCAAATCTGTTCTGAAAAAAGGGATGAATTCTCTAGTCTTTAGCGGTACTGTCTCCGGCATCAGTTATGAAGTAACTTTCTATGGACTTGAAGGAATCTGGTTCTGGGACGTTGTCCTTAAAGGAAACGGAGAAACAGTAGATCTCTTATATGGTCAAGATATCGGTGTTTCCTCTGCCGGCAGTGTACTTACCAACGAACTTTATGTTTCTCAATACCTTGGTCACAGCATATTCTGTACCAAGAATGGCTATACAGTTTGTTCCAGACAAAATCAGGAACAAACCGGGAATTACCCTTATTTAAGACAAGGTTCCGTGGGAATACCGGTTGTTCATTACGCAACGGATGGAATGCAGTTCTTTAAGACTTCTTATAAAGACAGCAATATCCCCGGAGCACTCTTAGAGGCTCTACCCGATGTTAATTATCAGTTCGAATTCTCCTATACTGCTTTGCAGACCGAGAAGTTTTCCTTGGCTTCTCCGGTAATAACTGCTTTTTACGGACTTGCCAAGGAAAATCATCCAGAAGCCATCGAGGGTGTTGAATATGAGGAAGAAATAAAAACTGCTTATACCGGTCTTAAAAAAGACCTTACTTCTCCCTGCCCGGTTGTGACCATCCGGCAAGAGTTTGGAATACCTTACTCTTCCCCCGCGCTTACCACAGATGAGATATCCGAGCTCTTCCCAGAACGGGTATTAGAAGAATACGAAGACAATACGCTGCTCTCTTTTTTTACCATCGATCACAGCCATATAGTGACCAAGGAAAAAGAACTTCGTACCGAGCGTCCACACGGCACAATCATCATGACCTGTCCGAACGTACTAACAGACAGCCTGACTGCCGCTACCACGGACGAAATAGGATCAAACACTATGGCCAGTACCGCTTACATGTATGGCTTGTTCGGGAGTCAGACAATCCTTGGGAATACCTCCTTTCATAAGCTTCTCTCCACCTCAAGAGGACTTTTAAATATCCAAAAGAACTGCGGACAGCATCTTTATATTAAGCTGTCAGGCACTTACAGACTGCTTACTCTTCCCGCCCTCTTTGAAATGGGTATGAACTATGCAAGATGGTATTATGTACTGCCGGGCGATCTCTTAAGAATTACCTCTTATACCGCTGTCCATAGCACTTATGTTATACTTAAGACCGAAAGTCTTCAAAAGAAACGGTATGATTTTATTCTTACCAATCAATTAGTACTCGGTGAAACCGAATACTCCAAAGAGATAACTTATGAAACCCTGGAAAACGGTTTACGCTTTAAAAATATATCCGAAGAATATCCAGAGCTCCATTACGATATGCTCTTTGCCGGAACCAGTTTTAAAATCAGTGATGACCGCATCTTTTTTGAGAATACAAGTTCTGTCGATGATAGTTTTTTAACCGTACAATTAAAAGAGACTTCTGCCTTTTCCTGTATTATTAAAGGCAGCACCGACAGCAATGATACAGAAGAAATCCCTGACCTTCGTTTTGAGAAGGAAAAGGCAGCCGCATTAGACTTTTACCGATCGCTTAACAGAGGGTTCCATTTAACAGGAGGCAGCCCGCAAATAGCTGAGTCTGTTGAGATCTTAAATCAGACCGCCTGGTGGTACACTCACAATGCTATGATTCATTTTGCTTCCCCTCACGGCTTGGAACAGCCTGGCGGTGCAGCCTGGGGCACCAGAGATGTCTGCCAGGGGCCTATGGAATATTTCCTTATGACCCAGAACTACACTCTTGTCCGTAAGGTACTCTTAAACATTTTCTCCCACCAGTATGTCTCTACCGGAGAATGGCCTCAGTGGTTCATGTTTGACCGCTATACTCTGGATGCTGGTGAATGCCATGGTGATGTTGTCTTCTGGCCTCTTAAGTGCATCGGTGATTATCTGGAACAAACCGGCAATTATGATCTGCTTTTAACACCGCTTCCTTATGCAGATGCTAAGACTTCCAAAGACTCTCTGCTCCTTCATATAAAGAAGGCCTTTAAAGCCATCCAGGCGCGGTTTATTGCAGATACCGGCCTTATTACCTATGCCGGCGGTGATTGGGATGACACCCTCCAGCCTGTGGACCCAACAATGTCTGAACATCTGGTTAGTTCCTGGACTGTGGCACTGGCCTACCAGACCTTAAAACATCTTGGTAATACACTGACAGATATAGATCCGGTTTTTGCTGAAAAACTAACAGAAGATGCAGATAAGATTTTAAGAGATTTTAATACCTTTTTGATAAAAGATGAGGTCATTCCCGGTTTCGTCAGTTATGATAAAGGAGATATCAAATACATACTTCATCCTGAGGATTCAGAAACCGGAATTTCGTACCGACTCCTTCCCATGACCCGCAGTATTATTTCAGAACTGGTTACGCCCAAACAAGCACTTAAAAATATGGAAGTAATTGGTAATGAACTTAAGTTCCCCGATGGAGTACACCTAATGGATCATCCTGCCGACTATAAAGGCGGTGTCAGCAAACTCTTTAAAAGAGCAGAACAGGCTGCCAATGTAGGAAGGGAAATTAGTCTTTTATATACCCATGCCCATATCCGTTATCTGGAAGCCTGTGCAAAAACCGGTGACGGAACGGCAGCCTGGGAAGGTTTATTTACCATTAACCCTATACTGATAAAGAATTCTGTTAAAACCGCCTGCCCAAGACAGAGTAATATGTATTTCAGCAGTTCTGACGGAAGTTTTACGGACAGATATGATTTTGCAGAAAACTTTAAAGACTTAAAAGCCGGTGAGATACCGGTTAAAGGAGGGTGGCGGCTCTATTCCAGCGGCCCTGGGATTTACTTAAACCAGCTGGTATCCAATATATTAGGTATTCGTTTCCTTAAAGACGCCCTGATTCTTGATCCGGTACTGCCAGAGAACCTTAACGGTCTAAGCTTAACATTTAAATGCTTTGGCAAAGATATAGCTTTCCATTATCATATACATTCAGTGAGCAATAAAACTGCTGTTTCTTCTGAACGAATATCCATATATGCAAATGAGACAAAGCTTGAGGGTGAGCCGGTATTAAACCCTTACCGTAAAGGCGGCATTAAACTTCATAAAAAGGTTTTGGAGAAGGATTTTTCCCAGCTAAATATATTTATAAAGCTATGAAGCAGGTCATATTACTATAACCGGCCTGCGGATTTCAGCTGTAAAATTCTTTTGTTATGAGCAGCTACCGCTTCCGGAAATACCGAAAAAAGCAAGTGATGAATAAACAAAAAATGATGAAAAAAGGAGCTTCACACCAATTGATTTTAGCGTGATAGCTCCTTCTAACTAATGCTGAGCACAAATATAAAATAATTATATGTATATTAAATGATTTATTATTTCTCATTTGCCATAATATGCAATTCATTGGTAAATGCAAGAAGTTCTTCCACACCTGCAGTGTTCTGTTCCACCGCAGCGGACTGCTGTTCCGTATTGGACATGGTCGCTTCGGATAATTTTAATGTTTTCTGAACGGAGGCTTCAATATCGGCATTTAAGGTTACTATCTTTAATGCAGTTTCTTTGGAATTCTGGGATAGATTCCTGATCTCTGTTGCTACTACACTAAAACCTTTTCCTGCTTCCCCGGCCCTCGCAGCTTCGATAGAAGCATTAAGTCCCAGCATTTTTGTCTGATCAGCTATACTTTTTATGGAATCCAATATCACATTGATTTCGGTAGAGATATTTTTTACATTAATAATCTCTTTATTTAAAGCTTCCTGATTATAATTAATCTCAACTGCAGTAGCTGCAAGTTCTTCCATGGTATCCGATATCTGCTTGAAACCCTCTAATAACTCCTTACTCATATTTTTAAGCTTATGCTTTTGATATCCAATCTGGGATAATGAATTTGCAACAATAAAGAGTACTTCCGCCGCCGCTCTAATATTTTTCTCATTAGTTATATTAACTTTATTCACTGCTTCTATGTATTTATCTTGATTCACACCAATTTCCTGTGCTACTCTTCTAAACCCTTCTTCCTCAGGTCTTGCTGTCAGTATCTGACCCCCAAGAATTGTTCCGATTAATGTGCCATCCACAATAATCGGTGCGGCAAAATCAATAAGTCCGGCATGACATTTATAAATATAAGGTTTTCCGGTTCTGGCAGCTTCTTCACCGCCTTTTTTATGGGATAACGCACACCGGTCATCACCCGTTTTTGTTGAGTGGGTATAATCAATACAGAAACTTGTATAAGAACTCGGTTTCGTTACAGGCTCCCCGTTAACATCTACCGTAACACTTGCTATATCCATACTTTCAGCAAAATTGTCTTGAAATTTTTGAAGAAGGTCTATATCTAATACGTCCTTTAATTGAATATTTGTTAAGTCGTTTGTTCTTCCAGCCTTTATATTATCCATTTAAATACCTCCAATTGTAGTAGCTCTTGTATTAAATTTTGGTTTTAAACTGCATTTTGCCTAATTGATCTTACCCTCCTCCCAGAACATGTAGGATAGTAATAAAATCTTAATATTACTCCCATTAAATGTAATATTCAAAATAATATCTGAATACGGCTTTGCATTCAGAATATTCATTGACAATTTATTACATTATAATATATATATCTGCTTTATTTATTATATATTTATATAATATCACAATTTTTTTACCAAATCAATGAAGAATATATGGTATTATTTTACTTACAAATACATATTTCGACATAAAAATAGGTATATTTTACAAAATCATAGTCCAAATATTTCCTGTTATAAATTGACAGACAATTTTTACTATTCGGTTATTTTCTACTCTTACCTTCATTTAAACAGCTTGATTTTACCAATTTAAAACTGTAAGTATATACCATTCAGTAATTTTTGTTTACAATACCACAATAAGTGTTAAAATAATGTTAGTGGGCCTTAGAATACCTGTTAAAAAATAACGGAGGACCAAAATGAATATAAATCTTATAAAAATTTTAACTATAATTTCTATATTAGCAGTTTTAACCGGATGTAAAAATAAACCTGAGCTTAACCTAAGTACTAATACAACACCCTCAATAACACCAGCGATTACTAACGCAGCAGAAACATTAGCTCCTGTTTCTACTGCCACTCCCAAACCAACTTCAACAGTCACACCAACTCCGACACAGTTACCCACAAAATCACCAACACAATCACCGACTGCGGAACCGACTCCTGCAGCTAATGAATCAAAAGCAGAGGAAATACTTAAAGGCATGACAATAGAAGAAAAAGTCGGTCAGTTATTTTTTGTTCGATGTATCGGGGAGCAGGCCTTATCCGACATAGAGAAATACAGTCTGGGAGGATATATTCTTTTTGGAGAGGATTTTAAAGATAAAACTATAAAAGATGTTAAAAATATCATTGCCGGTTATCAGAATAAATCAAAGATACCTATGTTAATCGGTGTAGATGAAGAGGGCGGAACTGTTAACAGACTAAGTAAATATCAGGCATTTCGAGCTGTTCCGTTTAAATCCCCACAAGATTTGTATAAAGTGGGCGGATTCGATTTAATAAAAAGTGATACGAAAGAAAAGGCAGATTTATTATTAAGTCTTGGCATTAACGTCAATCTGGCCCCGGTCTGTGATGTATCAACTGATGACAATGATTTTATCTATAAAAGAGCTTTTGGCAAAAATGCGGACCAGACTTCCCAATATGTAAAAACAGTTGTAAGTATAATGCAGAAAAATGGTATTGGCAGTACTTTAAAACATTTTCCGGGTTATGGTAACAATGTGGATACTCATACAGGGATAGCGATTGATCATAGAAGTTATATAAACTTTGAGAAAAGTGATTTTCTTCCCTTTAAAGCCGGGATAAAAGCCGGAGCCGGAAGTATATTAGTCTCCCATAATGTTGTACTAAGCATGGATAAAGATTATCCGGCTTCCCTCTCACCCAAAGTGCATTCCATTCTTCGTAGGGAATTAGGCTTTCCCGGTGTAATCATAACGGATGACTTAAGTATGGATGCCATTAAAGAATATACGAATGAGGAGGAAGCTGCAGTCCAGGCAATCATAGCCGGTAATGATTTGGTAATTGCTACGGATTATAACACACAGATACCAGCCGTTTTAAATGCCATAAGAAACGGTAAGATAACAGAGGACCGCATTGATGAATCCGTTATCCGGGTGCTTACCTGGAAATTAAACCTGGGTATAATGAATTAATTAAAATCTCCCTGGCAGCTTCTTCTTTCATAAAGCAGAAATGCCAGGACTCTATCTTGATTTTAAAATATCTCGCTTAATTTTTTGCTAAATTATGAAGTGCCTCGCCTTTCAGGCGATAGATTCTCCAGCCATTCCAGTGAACCGCTCCGATACTTTCATAAAACCGTATGGAGGGCTCGTTCCAGTCAAGACAAGTCCACTCCATACCCCAGCACTCTCTCTTAACTGCTAATTCCGCCAGAAAAGCTAAGGTTACTTTGCCAAAGCCATTTCCCCTGAATTCCGGTTTAATGTAAATATCCTCCAGGTAAAGACCCGGTTTACCAATAAACGTGGAAAAATTATAAAAATACAAAGCGTATCCTATGGGAACTTCCCCCTTTTCTGCTATCAGCACTTCTGCTGCTTTGCGGCCAAACAAGGATTCCCTTAATATTTCTTCTGTTGCAGTTACATATTCTGACATTTTTTCATATAAGGCCAATTCTTTAATCAACGATAAAATAAGACTGACATCTTTCTCTTCTGCAAATCTTAGTTTAAAATCTTCTGTATTATCCATATCTATTTCTCCGTTTATGAAGTGTTTTTATTTATATTACTGCTTATTTTTTACCTTGCTTTCTTTTTGATACGTTAACTTTATACCTGGATTGTTTCCCGTTGGGTCTCAATAAGTTCACCCTCCGTATTACTTTCAATAAAGTTGATTACATGATCCAAAATACTGTCAGCCAGAGAACTATTCCCGGCGACACAGGATAAACCCAATACCGTTATCTGGTGAATATCCTGCTCCTCCACCTCTGCAATGGACACATTAAACTTATTTTTGACTTTGGCGCAGATACTTTTGACCACCATACGTTTTTCCTTTAAAGAATGTACCCAGGGGGTGTGGATTTTAATTACCAAACTTCCAATTATCATGTTACTCTTCCTTTTTATCTACCTTACCAACGGACGCCGCATAAACTACAAATTCATTATCCTCTGCGCTGGAAGGGGCTGAGTTAAGACCTAATAATCCATCTGCCAAATCCTGCTCATAAGCTCCGATACCGCAGGCTCCGCATCCGATGGACTCACTGGCAAAATATAGATTCTGGCACAGATGTCCTGCATCAACCAACGCATATTTCTGTGCATTTACAGTATAACGCCATTCACTGCGGTACGGGATCACGGTCCAGACAAAATCAACGGCTGCAGTGGCAAAAAAGATCTGCCCGCAGAAAGCTTCGTTTACCTTTTCGGTTTGATCCTCAATCGCCTTCAAGTACTCCAGTTTATGTTCCAAGGGTAAGTAATGATATAATCCCTGTTCCAATCCCTCCACCCGGTTAATGAAGAGATAAGTTTCAAAAGGATGTCTTGCACCGGCAGAAGGAACGGTACGAAAGGTTGCTTTTCTCTCTTTTCCCACAATCTGCTTCACTCCCTGGGTCGCCCAGAGGAGGAAAGATAATTCCCCTATAGTAAGTGCTTCCTCCGTATATTTCCGCTTACTTGTTCTTGTATTAAGAAGATTTAAAAAATTATTGTTCTTTACTACAGCATCAAAATCTTTGGTTAAGGCTATCTTTCTATTGCTTACCCCTGCTTTATTTAATGGCGGCTGAGGTAACCTTAATTCCTGGTCACTGGTATAGTCCTCATTCTGGGCTTTCATGATTTCCCTTAATTCCGTGATCTTAGCTTTTATTTTATCTTTATTCATATTGTATCTCCTTTTGTTATTAAATCCTGAAATTTTTCACCTGTTATCTTCTCACTTAAGACAAATAATTTCCTTGCTGCCTTTTTGCTTTTGGCAGCTTTAGAGGTTTTTGTCATCCAGCAGCGATAAAAATATTTGCCGGTAACATGTTCTACATCCGGACTGGTAGCAAGATATACTGCCGTACTGGCCCCCATTTCCGGTGTGAGAAAATAGGGTTTTATAAGCTTTACAACGGTTTTGCCAAATCCCGTATCCCTGTTTATACCCATAGAGGTAGCAACAGCACCGGGATGACAGCAATTGACCGTAATGCCTCTGCCTCTTAAACGCTCTGCCAGTTCTCTGGCAAATAAAATATTGGCAAGTTTTGATTGACTATAAGCAGTAATTACATTAAAACCACGTTTTAAGTTATAATCATTAAAATGTATCTTACCAACTTTATGAGCGCCGGATGCTACTACTACGATTCGGCTGCCGGCTTGCATCCTATCCAACAGGCGTAATGTTAACAGGAAATGTCCTATATGATTTACACCAAATTGTTCTTCTAACCCGTCTTCGGTTTCCCGTCTTTCTAATGAAATAACACCTGCATTATTAACCAGCACATCCAGCCTGTCATAGTTTGCTTTAAATTCCTCCGTAAACTTCCGGATATCATCCATTTTGCCGAGATTACATAACATAAGTCTTAAATCACGGTTGTTTTCGTTTTGAAGTTCCCTCATTGCTGCTTCCCCGCGTTCCCGGCTCCTGCATAACATAACTACATGAAAACCTTGATCGGCAAGTGCTGCCGTGGTTGCTTTGCCCATTCCGGAATTGGCTCCTGTCACAAGAGCTATTTTCTTTTTTTCTTCCTGTTCCGAATTTATTTTTTTTGTTGCCTCCTCCATACCTGACTCCTTTCTATCGTTTGCTGCAATTTTTATCTCATACAGATACTATTACTGTTCCGCAATGTTGTCCATAATTTACCATGATTTAAAATCCCAGTTCTTTCTATATTGCTGTCTTCTGTTTATAACCGTTTATCAAATCATACTTTCATAATCTTTTTCTTTTACCCTGTTGAAGAATTGCTTTACTATATATGTACTATCTCCATGTTCTCTATATTCCTGGTTTATATATACTCTTTCTCCGAAATCCGGATTTATGCAATCCGCAGATTATTAATTAAATTCCATAAATAAACTCTGATTTTATAGATAGTATATTTTGTATCAACATTAAGCCGGTAATTATACTGCAACCAATTTAAGTAGAAAACTCTGTCAAAAGAAAAGGAACAAGAAATTTCAGCCCGTTCTGAAGCAATTTCTTATTCCTCATGCAGAAAGTCATCTACTTATTTTATTCCCTGAAAAAAATCGCATAAGGCATCTACACTTTGCTGAGTTGTAGCCCAGGAAGTGACAAAACGAACTGCACTATGTGTTTCATCTACTTTCTTTTGGAGGGAGAAGACAAATTCCTTTTCTAATTTCTCTATAACTTCATCCGGCAGAATGGGGAATAACTGGTTTGTTCCAACCGGAGCAAAAAACGGATAACCCTTCTCTTTTAAGGCCTCTGCGATTTGCTCTGCCATATGATTCGCGTGGGCTCCCAGTTCAAAAAACAAATTATTTTCAAATAAGGCTTCAAACTGGATACCGGTAACAAATCCTTTCGCCATCAAAGCTCCTCTTTGTTTAATCAGATAACGGAAGTCTTCCTTGAGTTCTTCTTTACAAATAATCAATGCTTCACCAAGGAGTGCTCCGTTTTTTGTACCGCCGATATAGAAGATATCTACCAGATTAGCAATATCTTTTAATTCCAGATCATTTTCCTTACAAGTTAATGCGGATCCCATTCGGGCACCATCCATAAAAAGAATCAGTCCTTTTTCCTTACAGATATCATGAAGAGCAGTTAATTCAGACTTAGTATAGATTGTTCCAAGTTCCGTTGAATCAGATATATATACCATCTTGGGCTGTACCATATGTTCGTCGGTGTGATGATCAAGAGCTGACTGAATTACGGCTGGTGTCAGTTTACCGTTAAAGCATGGCATGGCAACTACTTTATGTCCGGTAGCTTCTATCGCTCCTGTCTCATGTACGTTAATATGACCCGTCTCTGCCGCTATTACGCATTGAAAAGGGCGTAAAAAGGAGGATATCACCAAAAGATTAGTCTGTGTCCCGCCGGGAATAAAATGGATGTCCGTTTTATCATTATGAAGCAGCTTCTTAATAGAAGTTTTTGCTTTTGCCGTATGGATATCTTCCCCGTAACCTGCATTCTGTTCCAGATTGGACTTCATTAACAGCTCTAATATAGCAGGATGTGCACCCTCACTGTAATCATTCATAAAACTATACATATTTTTTTCCTGAAATAGAGTTAATGCAAATCTTGTGATTATATGCCTAATCTATATATACGCAAGAACTCCCTTTCTTCCTTTCTATCAAAATTTCTGTCTGACTTAAATGTCATATTGTATTTTAAAATTCTATTCCCATTAACTAATTTATTTAGCCGCAAGGCAAAACTGCAACAAATCTATCGTTTCATTTACCTGTTATTTAGTCCTTTTGCAACTTCCTCCATATAAATGTGATCCGTTCCACAGCAACCTCCAAGAATTTTAAGATTATATTCCTGGTGTAATCTTATCATTCCATCGGCCAGTTCCATGTAATCAGAAACAATAATTTCCCTGCCGCTCTCTAACTCTTCCGGTGTCATCGGTGAGGCATTGGCCTGTATACCGCAAAACCTTTTAATCACTGCAGGCACCTGATTAAAAGAACAGTTCAAGGCTTTATATAAAGTGTTCGGATGCACACAATTTGTCATATAACAAATTGGATTTCTCCTAGTTGCTTTATCAATAACTTCTATTGCTTCCGAAATAGGGGTACCGTCAATTAATCTTCCGTTATCCCGTATCATAAAACTAATGATATAGGGTAACCCGGTTTCCTCCATTGCTATGGCCATACCTACAGCTTCTGTAAGAGCAGGCATAATACCGGCAAATAGATAATCTGCTTTCGCTTCTCTGAATAGTTTTGCCTGCCAGGAGTGAAATTCATAGGCTTTTGCTTCACTTAATATCTCCGTCGCCTTATAAGCATCCCCTTTGCAACCCATTAACCCGCCTATATAGATTGGATGTGTATAGTTAGATTTTACATCCAGCAAAAATTCCATATTATCACGAATTATATTTTTACCGTAATCTGAGCATTTGACGTTATATCTGTTTGCTCTTCTGGTTGGGGTTGTAAGCATAACGGGATATCCATATTTTAACCCAATTTCTACATATTGGCTATATATTTTTTTAAGTGCCACTTTATTGTCATCTCGATAAATTAGACCGGCCAGCGCTACCTGTTTGTCCGGATATATATTGTACTCATTTTTCAGGCGTTCTCCAACTGCGCCCTCCATTAATATAACCTTATTATTTTCAAAGCATTCTTTAAAATTCATATTTATACCTCCTGCATAACGCAGACCTGTCTGCGTTACTGCTTTAATAAGTAGTTTGAAAGGGAACTTTCAAACTTAACACCTCCTTAACCCAAAATTCCAAGATGCTGCAATAAAATCTTGAAGCCAAGACAGACTAATATGATACCTCCTGCCAATTCAGCCTTAGATTTAAATTTAGTACCAAAAATATTGCCGATTAAAACACCTATTACAGATAAAGTAAAAGTAACCAAGCCAATAAATGATACAGCCGGTATGATATCTACTTTTAAAAATGCAAAGGTAATACCCACAGCTAAAGCATCAATACTTGTAGCAACCGCTAAAACCACCATATTCTTAAAACTTAAAGAATTATCTTTCTCATCTGTGCAGCAGGACTCCTCATCTTTACTTAAAGCCTCTTTAATCATATGTATTCCTATTATCCCTAATAATACAAATGCAATCCAATGATCAATACTCGTAATTTTATCACTGAACTGAATTCCCAATAGGTAACCGATCAGAGGCATAACAGCCTGGAATATACCAAAATACAACCCTACTGTTATGAGATGCTTTGGTGTAATCTTACGAAAGGATAAACCTTTACATACTGCTACCGCACATGCATCCATAGATAGACCAACAGCTAAAATTAATAATTCTAATAAATTCATTATTCTTTCTCCTTTGATTGAAAAATATAAGGTAAAAAAGTCTGGCTTCAGACTCTAGCGCTGACTTCCTAATAAATAATAAAAGACCTACCTACAGCCTTAAAGCTGTAGATAAGTCTCGTTATTTAAAACAAAACCAGATAGAAACTATCAGTATGTTGGCTTCGTTACACAAACATGCTAACTACTCCCTTATCACATTAAAAATATAATAGCTTATTGATAAAAATCTGTCAATAACTTTTTTACATGACTGCTTCATATGCCTTAAGTTTATCATAATCCGTTTTCTTACATTCTGCCACGATCCATATACCGTTACTCTCATATCGGCTGGATAAAATAGAAGCATGGTCATTAAGATAAGAAACCACATTTCCGTTTTGATAGGGGATGCACAATTCAAGTTTAACATAATCAGCAAAAACATGTTTTTTAATAGCTGATGTTAAATCATCCATTCCAATCTTTTTCTTCGCTGATATTATGACGGATTCCGGTTTCGCTTGCTCCATATTTAAATCCAATGGCTTATTAGATATATCAGCATTATCCTGGAACTGCTTTGCTAAATCACATTTATTAAAGGCATAAATTATCGGTATTTGATCCGCTCCCAACTCCTTTAAGGTTTCCTGAGTAACCTCCATCTGTTTTTTATAATATGGATTAGAATAGTCAATAACTAAAATCAACAGATCTGCTTCAGCTACTTCTTCTAAAGTAGAGCGGAATGCCCTCACCAGATGATGAGGTAACTTACTGATAAACCCAACCGTATCCGTCAGCAAAAAACTTTTGTTATCGGGCAGGGTTATATTTCTTACGGAAGTTTCAAGCGTTGCAAATAACATATCCTTTTCAAACACCTCTTTTTCCGCAATGGGATTATAAAGCTTTAGCATAACATTCATAATTGTTGATTTACCCGCATTGGTATACCCTACTAGAGCAACCACCGGAATCTCATTTTTCTTTCTCCATTTACGCTGGTTTTGCCTTCTTGAAACAAGCAACTCCAATTCTTTATTAAGAGCACTGATTCGGTCTTCAAGTTTTCTGCGGTCTAACTCTAATTTCTTTTCTCCTGAACCTTTATTTTTTAATCCTGAGCCACCGCCCTGACGTCCTAATGCTTCTGCTGAACCAATCAATCTTGGCAGCATATATTGTAAATGTGCTATTTCAACCTGAAGCTGCGCCTCTTTGGTTTTTGCTCTCTGTGCAAATATATCCAAGATTAACACAGTCCGGTCTATAACTCTGCAATCAATGGTTTCCTCCAGATTACGTACCTGGGATGGTGATAATTCATCATTAAAGATTACCAGTTCTGCTCCAAGTTCATTTACCTTTTCGCATACTTCCAGAATCTTTCCTTTTCCCAAATAATACTGTGCATTAATCCTGCTCAAATTCTGGCTCACTTCTCCTACCGAATCAATATCACAGGCTGCTGCCAGATTCCTTAATTCCTCCATGGAATTTGTAAAATCCTCATTATTATTTAAATTAGCTCCGATAAGAATTGCTTTTTCTCTTTGTTCCATATAAAATCCTCCATTTTGATAAATGTGCAGACTTCTGTCCGTAACTGATAAACGGAGGATATTATACCTAATATTATTATAAATAGTATGCGAAGTGTCCTAATGACCTATATTAAAATTAAATATCTATTCGTTAACCTTACCCTAAATTAAGTATAAAAATATTAAATTTCTAATTTAACAATATATTTCTTCTATTTAAATTGAAAATTAAAATTTAAAATCTTAATTAACCCGGGTTATAAATGAGCATACAAAAAAGAGGGCAGATTATCCCTCCTTTTTCCAATATCCATATTACATTCTGTAAAAGGTTATCTTAAAAATAGGCAGACCAATCCCGTTTACCCTGCACCAGGCAGAGCCTTTAAGCACTATTAAATTAGTTACATAAAGCTTTGAAACGAAATTTATATAAAAAAATACCCATTTTTAAGCAACCCTCCAATCCTAAAAGTATATATATTATAACATATTCTATCAATAATTCAATCTATTTTTCTGTTAACTATCTTTAAATTATGATTCATTTATGATAATGTCTTAGTGTACCACAAATGATTATGTCCCAATTAGTCGTTCATATATTATAATAGAACCTCATGACTTAGAAATGAGGTGGACACAATCAGAAAGGTATTACTAACAATGGACGAAAACCAAAAGTACGAGGTCATTAAAAAACTCGTAGACACAAATGGTAATAAGAAAACAGCTGCTCTTAAAATAGGTTGTTCAGATCGACACATCAATCGCTTAATAAAGGGCTATCAAGAACAAGGTAAGTCTTTCTTTATTCATGGTAACCGAGGGCGACAGCCGGCCATTACTCTTCCTACAGATACAAAACAGTTAATCTTGGACTTATATCGTACCAAGTACAGTGACTGCAATCTGACCCATTACTCTGAACTTCTCAAAGAAAAAGAACATATCAGTGTATCTGTCAGTGCCATTACTTCTATTCTTAGAAAGGAATACATCCTTTCTCCTAAAGCAAACCGTTCTTCCAAGAAAGCGGTAAAAAAAGCACTAAAGGCTATTCAATCAAAGACTAAGTCTAAAAAGAAAGCAGCTATTATTCAAAGTTCCATCATGGATCTGGAGGATTCGCATCCTAGGCATCCTAGATGCGCGTATTTCGGTGAAATGCTTCAAATGGATGCGTCCCTACACCTTTGGTTTGGGCAATTCAAAACACAACTCCACATCGCCGTTGATGATGCCACAGGGCAGATTGTTGGCGCCTACTTTGATGAACAAGAAACATTAAATGGCTATTATCATGTTCTCTATCAGGTTCTTAGTAATTATGGCATTCCATATCAATTTTTTACTGACAACCGAACTGTATTTGAGTATAAAAAGAAGCATGAAACCTCTTTAGAGAAAGATACCTTTACTCAGTTTGGTTATGCCTGCAAACAATTAGGAATCGACATTCGTACTTCCAGCGTTGCACAAGCAAAAGGGCGGGTTGAAAGAATGTTTGGCACTCTTCAATCCCGCCTTCCTGTTGAACTCCGACTTGCGAATGTAACCAGCATTCAGCAAGCCAATCAATTTCTCCACACCTATATAAAGAAATTTAATAAGCAGTTCGCTTTACCTATTGATAGTATCAAATCTGTGTTCGAAATGCAACCAGATAGTGATAAAATCAATCTGACGTTGGCGGTATTATCTTCTAGAAAGATAGATAACGGAAGTTGCCTGAAATATCAAAATGAATACTATCTTCCTGTAAACAGTCAAGGAATCGCTGTACACCATCGTAAGGGCACCACAGCAATGGTAATTAGATCATTCAATGGTGAACTTTTTAGTTGTATTGGTGAGCAGGTTTATGCACTTGAGTTACTTCCGGAACACAAGCTTTCTTCAAAAGCATTTGATTTAGCGACCATTCCGGAATTACCAAAAAAGAAATACATACCTCCTATGAACCATCCTTGGAAGCAGGCATCATTTGAAAAGTACGCTAAAAGTCAATTACATAGAAAAGATGTAGCTTAACTGATATTTCGAAGTCTGTAGGTTTATTAAGGTTATCCAAATACCGACTGAGCTATGGATTTTCTCCTAAAGTACTATTTAAAACTAAGCACCAGAAATCTGGTGCTTATGTTTAAACTTTTTGAGGACATTTTCAAAAACGGTTGACATCTATTTTTCTGTTAACTATCTTTAAATCTATTTTTCTGTTAACTATCTTTAAATTTCATATTTCTATTTTATAAATATATTTTTAATTATATGTATTAAGATAATAGCATCCCAGTTACTAATATGCTGTCTTTTTAACAGTGATCACCCTGTCATATTTAGCTTTTGTATCTTTAAAGATTACATGACTTACATTAATAACCGTAATGTCTTTTAAGTTCAGAATCGTATTTTCGATTTCCCTTGCTCTATCCATATCCAGAGAGGCAAATGCTTCATCCATAAACAGAATACTTGCTTTATTTAATAAAGCTCTTGCAATAACGATTCGGCTTCTCTCACCTCCGGATATATTTCTTCCGTTATCATAAATAATCGTATTCATTCCCTCCGGGAGATCAGAAATAAAATCGTCAAGACCGGAAGCAGTGACAGCCGCACTGATTTCATCCTCCGAATAATCCTTATACAAAGTTATGTTATTTTTAATCGTATCTTCAAAGATAAATACCTGCTGTTCAATATTGGCGACCAGAGAATAATACTGCTCTTTCTTAATATCTTTCATATTAAATCCATCAATAAATATCTCCCCCCAGGTAGGATAAAAATATTTACGGAAAAGCTTTAATAAAGTGGATTTTCCTCCCCCGCTTGGTCCCACAATCAGATACTTACCGTTCTTTTTAAATTCTAAGTTTATATCTGATAAAATGATTCTCTCATCATCTTCATAATGAAATCCCACATTCTGAAATTCGATATTCTTTTTAAATTCCGCAAGTTCTACCGTTTCCTCATGGGTATTGGTATTCTTTAATGTATCTTCCATTTTCTTAATCAGATTTCCCGAGGTAAATAATTTCGGAAGGCTTTCACTTATTTCAAACAATGGCCAGGCCATACGTCCCAAGCCTTCCACTACCAATAAAACTCCTCCGGGGGTTATATCACCCTTTACTGCGTAATACCCGATAATGCAAATAACTCCGTATAAAGAACCGATCATTACAAAATTCTCTGTACTGTTTATATAAGATACCATACGTTCAATCAAAAAACCTTTATGCTGAATTTCATCACTTTTCTTATAATAATCTTCCGTTACTTTATCCTGCAGATTATAATTTTTCACTATATGAAACGCCGACAATACCTCTTTGATATAAGAGGTATACCCATCAAACATATCACTTCTTTCTTTATATGCCTTTTTAATTGGTCTTGCAGTTATAACAGAAATCAATAGGTTTATACCAATTATAATAATAGATAAAAAAATCATGGACGGGTCCACGGTAGATATAAGCCAGATACCAACCAGAAAACTTACCGTACCGTTACCTACCGTATAAATACCTGTAATCAGATTATTTTCCAGGGTATTAAAATCATTGGTCATACTGGACAAATACTTTGCATTGTTTTCTTTTTGGAATTCCGCTATATCTTTATGAAATACCTTTGTCACATAATATTTTTTCAGTAATACATTTGCTTTCTTTTTATATAAATTATTGGTTAATGCGACGATTATACCAAGGGGTACTAAAGCCGCAGCGTTTAATAAAAGCACAGGTGCTATCGCTTTTATGGTACTAACATCCCCCTTTAAGGCATAATCCAAAGTTAACATCATTTTTCTTGAGACCTGCCCGTCTAAAATAGCCGCTACTATTGCAAAACCCATTGCAAGGATAAAATAAGGCAAAACCTGAATCAATTTTTTTACCATGTTATCACCTCATCAAAATACTCTTTCGCAGGATACCTGTTAACCAGACCATTCTTTAACTCAATAACATAATCATAACGGTCGGTCACCCCCTCGTAAAACCGATGGCTTATTGCAATCACTGTATTATTTAAAGATAAGAATACTCTCTCTATTTCCCTGCCGAGTTCTACATTTAAACTGGAGGTTCCCTCATCTACAAATAATATCTCCGCATTTTTGGCAATAGCCCTGGCAATGGAAATTCTCTGGCGCTGCCCTCCGGATAAATTCTTACCGTTTTCGGTTATTCTTTCATCAATGCCGCCTCTCTCCTCAATCATAGTCGTTAGCCCGCATACCTTTATAGCATATTGAATCTGTTCTTCCGGAATATCTTTATATAGAGTAATGTTATTTCTAATAGTATCCTCGAATAAAAATACATCCTGATAAATAAATGCTACTTTATTATGAAAAGATTTTTCTTCAATCTCCCGATAATCTACTCTGTCTACAGATATCGTTCCCTCATAATCATCATTTGCCATGGCAAGCAGGTTCATCAACGTAGATTTTCCGGCACCGCTGACACCTTTTATTAAGTATTTTTTCCCTTTTTCTATGGTAAAAGAAGCATTCTGTAAAATGGGCTTCTTCTCATAAGAGAAGTTAACCCCGTTTACCTGTATCTGATCTTTAAAATCAAAACTTTTATTGCTGTTATGCCTGTTTTCCGCATAACTTTCGGATTTTGCAATCTTTTCATAAATGCTTAAGGATGCCCTCACCTGATTCCGCATAGGAAACGCACTGATTAAGAAATTGCTGATCGAACTGCATAACTGAAAAGTCAATCCGGCTTTCGCCAGGGATAGACCCTCCTGAAACTCATATGCCAGATAGATCATAACCACAACGGATACTACAAAGCCCAGAATTCGTATAACATTTCTCTGGAGCTCATTAAAAACATTGGCAGCATATTTTTTCTGTTCAGCCCTGTTTATAGTGACAAGACTTTTCGCCAAAAACTTATCTTCGATATTATTTAACTTTAATATCTCGATACCATTAAACGTATTGGACATATCCGTAGTAAACCGCTCATTATATTCGGATACGGATTGTTCCAGAGCTGTCATTTTCTTAGTAAACATATGGGCTAATAAAAATAATACCAAGGAAAACAGAAACATTCCCGCTGCCAGTTTTAAGTCCAATAAAATTAAAAACAATAAAGAAAACAAATACATTCCCATATTGATTAAATAATTTAATAAGCTGATAAAGAATTTATTCTCAAACGTATTAACATCATTTATTAAGTTCGATATGTATATTTCCTTAGATTTTTGGGAGAACTGTTTAAATGAAAGATTAATAATTTTATCGAAGGCTTGTTTTCTTACGTCTAAAATCGTATCTCTCATATAACGTATCCGCAGCATTCTAGATAATAAAAAGTTTAATGGTGTATAGATGATAAACACTGCTGTTATAATAACTACCGTTTTATAGTATTTTACATCACCCTTTTGAATTGCACCTAAGATTAAGGCAAAAATACCCATCTGGGCAAAATGATCGATGATAAACAAAAAGGTGGCAAAAAGGTATTGTATAAATTTAGCTTTTCTCCTTAATAATAATTCTCTCATATTATAATCCCCTTAATTTCAATTATATTAATTTAAAGAAAAGGTGCCAGACCTTTAATGGCATTAAAACCATACTTTTTTATTAGTTTATCAGCCAGCTTATGTAAGGTATTTTCTTCCAAAAATGGATAAAGACCCGTACATTCCTCTATCGTTCCATTGTCTAAGGCGCTCATAACAACCTTGTCCAAAGTTTCTTCACTTAAATAAGGTGCCAAACCAACGATGTCTTTCATCTTCCCGTTACCTGCTTTTACTGTTTTAATCACTAATTTATCCAAAGTTTCCTCGCTTAAATGTGGTGCCAAACCAACTATTTGGGATATATTTACTTCTTCAGTGATCTTTTCTGCCAGACAGACTAAGAGATCTTCCTCTAAATAAGGAGCGAGTTTAACTAAATCGTTAATATTGTTAACAACATCAATTTTTTTCACCCAATGCTCTAAGAAGTCTTCACTGACAAAAGGTGCAATACTTAATAAATCTTTTGTATTAAGAAGTTCTTCGTTATCACGGATTACCGTATCCATAAGACTTTCTGTCTGGCTCGGTTTTAATACAGGTGCTGCAGCAGCCAGAGTTTCCACTGATACTCTCTCTTCTTTTACAAACTGGGCTGCATCTCCCTTTATAACATGCTCCACCAATACACTTTCTTTTTTTTCAGATAAAAGACTGTCTATACTACACCCTAATAATTCCACCAGTTCCGGTAATTTCGAAATATCCGGCATGGAATTTCCTCTCTCCCAGTTACTGACAGCCTGATAACTGACGCTTAATCTATCTGCCAATTCCATTTGAGTCATATTTTTTTCTTTACGAAGCCGTGCTATCTTTTTTCCCACATTACTGGTATTAAACATATAAGTCTCTCCTTTATTTTCTTATTTTTAATATTCATTTGCGAGTAACCTGCCAAGTTTACCGGTAACTTGTGTTTTTATTTTAGCATTATTTGGCAAAATGAAAAGCAATCAATGCTTGAATGATGAACTCAAGTATTGCTTTAAATTTAATTTTTTGTTACTGTTATTCCCATATTGTAACTTTATGGATTTCATTATAATATAGAATTAAAGAAATTAGAAGAAATAATATGGAAAAAGGTGACAATATTGCCAGATATCACAAATGAATTAAAAGAAAAACTAAATAACCTTCCTGCACTTCCGGGTATATATAAATTTTACGATGGAAGCGGTAATATTATATACATAGGTAAAAGTAAGTGTTTAAAAAACAGGGTTAGATCTTATTTTATGAAATCGCCCAAATGGGAAAAAGTAAAAAAAATGATTTGCTTTATTCAGGATGTGGAATATATCGTTACCGATACCCACTTAGAAGCCAGACTACTGGAATGTGAATTGATTAAAACCATAAAACCTTACTTTAATGCACAAATGAAAAATGACCAGAGATATGTTTACTTAAAAGTTGCAGAAAATAACTCTTACAATCCGTTAACTGTAGTAGCTGAACGAAAAGAAGCTTCCTTCGGCCCCTTTCGCAGCAGATATACCTTATTGGATATTATTAATTCGTTTAAAAATATATATCCTATAAAAAAAAGCAGTCAAACTTATTTATTTGATTATCATTTAATTCCGCTTTCTCTAACCATAGACGAATTTGAAGAAAATAGAAAGAATCTACTTGATTTGTTAACTGATTCTCTCAAGTTTGACTTATTTCTTTCAGAATTGGAATTAAAAATGACGGAAGCAGCCTCATTTTTCAAATATGAAACAGCTTCCATGTACCGGGATATTATTAATGGTCTAAAATACATAAAACACGGTATCAGTGCTTATGAAAATCTGTTAAACAGAAATATCCTTTTAAAAATTCCATATCCCGGGGGGATTAAATTATTTTATATATCCAATGGATTTATTCTGTATAAAGAAACGTTTACCATTGTTAAGGCTAAAGATATAAGGGCATTTATCCAAAAAGGAATATACCGCATGAATATAAGCGGTACGCATTTAAACAGCAATATTGATTTAGAAATTACCGAAAAGAAACAGATTGATTTCCGTGATATCTTATGTTCGGAGATTTTGGCTTTACCGGAGGATATGGTTATACTGTTATAAAATTTATAAATATAACATTTAACCGTAATCCTGTTTCATATACTTATATAAGCATATTTTTAGAGGATCCTTTATGTCTAGATTTAATACAGAAAGTCATCTGAGATATAAAACCATGACATTAACCGGCCAGGGTGAGATTACCGCTGTACCGGATATTGCAGTGATCCGTCTTGGAGTAGAAACAACCGGCGATAACTTAATGGCAATCCAGGCGGAGAATGCACAGTTAAGCCAATCCGTTCTCCACGTTTTAAAACGGCTTGGAATTGCAGACCTAAAAACATATCAATATGTTATTGAAAAACGGTATGATTATGAAAATGGTACGCAAGTTGATAAAGGTTATGCCGTCCGTAATATTCTGGAAATCAGACTTGATAATATGGAACAGGTAGGAATGGTAATTGATACTGCCGTAGCCAATGGAGCCAATATTGTAGAATTTATCTCTTTTGAGGTCTCGGAGTTAGGAGCTTATTACCAGCAGGCACTGAACCTGGCTGTAATGAGTGCCATGGATAAAGCCAAATCGTTAGCTGAACTATTAGGGCTTCCTCTGAATCCTTTTCCGGTACATATTATTGAAAACAGTACTCCGCCAATACCCTACTCCCAAAACACTCTCTCCCGGGAACGTACTTTTGTAACACCGATCGAACCCGGTAATAAACTCATAGAAGCTTTTGTAACGATTGATTTTAATTACTGACTTAAAGCTTTACCGCTAAACTTATTACTTGATAAAATCAGTATAAAATAAAGAGGAACGAACTGATTTTATCAAGTAAACATCCTTTTAAAAGTAACTTCGCTTAAAGCATAATTATGCCATGGTTTCTAACATAGTAACAGTAACCTCATATTGTAGATTACGTGCTTCCGAAAACGCCAGAAATTCTTCGTACATACAATTACCCATTCTCTCTACCTCATCACCGGAGGAGCCTGCAATATGTGGTGATAGAAATACATTATCCATGCTATAAAGCTCATCAAAAGCAATTGGCGGTTCAGGGAAGGTTACATCCAGAAGAGCTGTACGATTCGGTTTTTCTTTCATCGCCTGTATTAAACCGGCTTCCACCACTTGTGCTCCACGTCCTGTATTAATAAAGGTTCCATTATCTTTCATCATGGAAAACAGTTTATAATCCAGAATTCCGACCGTGTCGCTGTTATTGGCAAGATGATTGGTAATCACCGGGCATTCTTTAAAGATTTCTGTCAGATCCATTAATTTAACACCTAAAATATCCGCCTCTTCTTTGCTTAAAAATGGATCAAATACATAAATCTGATAGTGATACGGCTTTATCAGCTTTATTACTTCTTTGCCGATTCTACCTGCACCCAGAATTCCTATTTTGCCGCCATAGTTTCCCGGAAAACTGTTACAATATTCATTTGCAGCCTGCCATCCTTTGCTTTTATATTTAACTATTCCCTGATAATAACCTTTGTTGGCAAGGAGAATCTGCGCGGAAGTAAATTCGGCAACGGGAATGGCATTGATTGCAGCAGCACAAAATACCCTGATGCCGCACTCAAAGAAAGGCCTGGCAAACCCTTGAACAGAACCTGCCGCATAAAATACAGCCCTTAAAGCAGGAAAATATTCCTTTATTTCTTTTTCATCAAAGCAAGGCATTCCCCAGGTAGAAAAGAGATATTCTACTGACTCCAGGTCCTTTTTATGAGTCTTGAAATTTCCATATGTAATTATTGAATCTAAAAAATTTAATTTACTATCCAGCTTCTCTCTGGTCTTTGCGTTATAAACTCTCTTTAACTGGTAACCATCCTTTTCTCCTGCAAAAACAGCATTAAACATCATGTTTCACCTCATTATCCTTTTATTGAACCTATCATAACACCTTTCACGAAATATTTCTGCACCAATGGATACAAACACATAATAGGTACTGTGGACACTATGATAAGGGAATACTTTAACAGTTCGGCCATTCCCTGTTTTGCCGCCGCCACTTCGGGATCCACCACCAGATTGGTATCTATGGAATTGGCAATAAGAATCTGTTTCAATACAATCTGAAGCGGGAACTTATCTTTGGTATTTAAATAAAGGAATCCGTTAAAATAGGAATTCCAATGGCCGATTGCATAAAATAAAACCAGTACTGCAATCAGTGCTTTCGAAAGAGGCAGGAGGATACTGAAAAAATATCTTGTATCGCTGCATCCGTCTATCCTGGAGGCCTCCAATAGCTCGTCAGGAATGCTGGACTGGATAAACGTCCTTGCAATTATCATATTATAAACAGAAAGTGCTCCAGGAAGTACCATTGCCCACAAACTGTCAATCAAATGAAGATTTTTAATCTGCATATACAGCGGAACCATACCTCCTCTGAAAATCATGGTAAAAGCAAAGAGGAACATAAAAAATTGACGTCCCGGAAGATCTTTTCTGGACAATGGATAAGCTAAAATCATCGTGATTCCAATATTGATAAATGTTCCCAGAACCGTATAAATAATGGTATTCCGATATCCTGTAAATACATCCGGATTTTTAAAAACAGCTAAATATCCCTCAAGGCTAAAATCCACCGGAAACAGCAAGACCTGACCGGAACTTACGGCATAGGGTGAAGAGAAAGAAGCCGAAACGATATAAATCAAGGGATATAATACAATAATCAATAACAATACCAGAAAGATATATATAATTGTATAATAAATTTTGTCATCTGGCGATAGTCTTATTTTACTTTTTCTTCTATTTTTATAAAATAATGTCTGTGTTTTCAAACCTAAAACTCCTTTCTAGAACAGGCTATTGCCGCCAAGCTTTTTACTGATGAAATTAACAACGGTTATTAATACCATATTGATACTGGAATTAAAAAAATCAATAGCTGTTGCATAGGAAAAGTCGTTGGTTGAACTTGCGATACCGACTTTATATACATAGGTCGATATCACCTCACTGGCAGAAAGATTCAAAGGATTCTGCATAAGATAAGCTTTATCGAAGCCGATATTCATGATCTGTCCGGCATTTAAAATAAGCATAATTGCGGCTGTCGGCAATATAGTGGGTAAATCAACATGAATGACCCGTTTAAAACGGCTGGCACCATCCACTTCCGCTGCTTCGTGGAGTTCTGGATCTACTCCGGAGAGTGCTGCAATATAAATAATAGAATTATACCCTATGGATTGCCATACGCCGGACAATACGTAAATGTGCGGAAAAGCGCTGGGATTGGACATCATATCCGGTGCTTCGTTGCCGCTTATAAAGCTGTATATATTTGCAATCATACCGATACGCGGGTTGAGCATCTGGGTCAGTATACCAACCATAACTACAAGGGAAATAAAATAAGGCAGATAAGTAACTGTCTGAATAAATTTCTTATACCGCTCACTTCGAATTGAATTAAGTACCAGAGCTAAAATAATTGGCAGGGGGAATCCCGCCAGAAGTCCGTAGAAGGATAAGGTCAGCGTATTTTTAATAACCCTGACAAATTGATAAGAAGTAAAAAACTTAATAAACTGATCAAATCCCACCCAGGGACTGCCCCATATACCGAGCCTTGCATTAAATTTCTTAAAAGCAAGCTGTATTCCTAACATAGGTACATAATTAAATAAAATAATATAAATGACAGGAATTATAAGAAACACATAAAGCTGCCATCTCCCCAATATTCTTTTTGTTAAGTTATTTTTGCTATGAACAGGATTTCGTGCTGAATCTATGCTTATATTTTTCATTCATTGCATATCCTTTCGTAATATCATGTATTTATGTTAATTGCTAAATCCTATCGTTCCCAGAATATACCCTGCAATCAATAAAAATTCCTGAGCTTTTTTGACTGCAGGGCATTTTGTATGGAAAATCATTTATTACTTATTTGACAACATCCTGTCATATGCTTTCTGGGAGACCTCCAGGTATTTCTGTAAGCCGATATCGTTTAGTTCCTGTATGTATTTATCCCAATCGGACAGCGGCCTTGTGCCCGTAATGAAAGCGGCGGCGGCTTCGTCCCTATAAGTACCCAGTGTAGATTTTATATCTGCTATCTCATCCGCTTCCTCCGGCAGGTAAAGTATTCTTTGTACTGTTTCATCCGGTATTTTATTGATATATTCCGGTACGGCCTGGGAAGTCATATATTGTGAATCATATGGATTGCCATTCCATACCTGGCCGCAGATCATATCATATGTTCTTGCTGTCGGATGTACTTCACCCCATTGATGATTCTGTAAAGTACCCCAGATAGGATTGATATATTCTACCTTTTTCTCATAACCCAAGGATTCATAAAGGCCGGGTTTTGATGGGTCCGGATCTTTCCAGTCCACATCCTTAATTCCAAACCTTCCCTGATAAATCATATCCGTCTGGTACATATAATCAAAAACCATGTAGGCAGCAGCCGGGTCTTTGCAATCTTTTGTTATAAAACCGGCATATGTAGGAATACCGCTGGCATTATAACTTGTGTAGCAGACACCATCCGGGCCGGTTAACGGAGCTAAATGGCTCATATCTTCTTTTCTCTTTGAATCCACCTGGTAAACAGACATGGAACCGGCCGTCATGGCACCCACAAGCTGTATATCCTTATTCTCAATGATTTGTTTAAACTGGTTCTGATCCTGTGTAAATGTTAAAGGAGAAAGCAGTCCCTCATCACTTAATTTATGCATATATTTAAGGCCATCTCTCCAGGCATCTTGTGTGTAGGCTACCTGCAGTTTACCTTTCTCAACCTGCATATAATCGTAATTCTTATTGGAATAAGTAAAAGCATTCATTAGGACAGGCCAGATATTCTGGTTCCATCCGTCTTTATCACCCAATAAAGGAATCTCATCGGCCTTCCCGTTACCGTTAGGATCATCATCCCTGAAGTGTTTTAAAACTTCATAATATTCATCCGTGGTTACAGGTTTTTTAAGTCCCAATTTATCCAGCCAGGTTTTATTTATCCACAATCTGTTATCCCAGTCATTGCCCAAATCTTCTACTATTCTGGGGAATGCATACATATTTCCGTCCGGTGAATTGATATACTGTTTATATTTCTGCCCGTCTTCACTCTCCAGATATTTCTTTAAATAGACAGAGATCTGATCCGTCATCTCATTTAAAGGGAGCAGGTATCCCTGGGAACCATAAGTGTAAGTCTGAAGATCTGTAAGTCCTCTGCAGATCATATCCGGCAATTCACTGTCGGATGCGATCATAACTGCAAGTTTTTGGTCCCCCTCTGTCCCTGCCGGAAGAAATTCAAAATTTAAATCCACATTCACGGCCTCTTCCAGTTTTTTCGTATAATCATTGGTTTCAAAGTCCTCAATATTGGTATCCTGATTCAGTAAAATCTTTAGAGTTACCTTATTTTTTAAAATAGGAACCGTACCCTTAGCATTCATGTTACCGGTATCAATACTGACTGCCTCTTTTTCTCTCACAGATCCCCCTGCTTTATTATCCCCCGCTGACTGTGTGGCTTTGGTTGAACCGCATCCCGGCAGCATTAGCATAGAGGATATAAGCAGGAAGCAAACCGCCTTTCTTTTCAATGCTTTTCGTGTTTTCTTCATTTCATAAAACTCCTTTCAAAAATGTTGTGATGTGACAGTTCCATGGTATTATAATTTGAAAAAGCTGTAAATTTGATTATCAGAAAAACATTGGAATACAGTTAGAGATTTCATTGGATATTAGAGAAATTGTTTGAAAATCATTGTCATGTCTCACGTATTATTATATAATATGCCATAAACTATTGAGCTTTTATGGGGGAGAAATCATGAAATTATGTTTATTTTCACGAGATGTCAAAGGAAAGAGTAATCACAAAAGATTCTTTCGGTACCTGTCTAAATATTTAATATTTTCCTGTGTAATATCTTTGGCTTTTATCCCTATCTATGCTGTTGCATTGAATTCAACTAAAGAAAATGCAATTCATGAAGCATACAGAGGATTTGAAACCGGGCTCACCAGAACAAACGGAATATTAAATAATCTGGTTAATATTGCGGATGCAATCTCCCGCGAACAAGATACTGCTAGGCTTTCTATAATACAGGGGTCAATGGGGCCTAGAGATTACATGTCACTGATGAAAGCACAGAATTTTATGGTAAATGTATTATCCTCTGACAATATGGTAAAAAACGCTTATACCCTGTTTAAGAATAATAACCTATTTCTCTCCAAGTCGTTAACAAGTGCAGACAGATCGCAGATATACAATGACTATTATAAAATAGAGGGGATTTCTGAAAAAAAATGGATTGAAATGGTTTTTAACACTCAAAAGCCTTTTAAATTTATACATAATGGTCAGGCTAACTGGACTTTTGTACCCCGTACCAACCAGGCAATGCAAAATACGATCCATATCGCAGTGCCGTCCCTGAGCCAGGCAACTTTTAAAGTAACAAGTGTAACTGTATTTATGTTGGCTTATGACGACTTCTTTTTAAACTTCGGTACGAATGAACTAATAGATAATAGTTTTATCTATCTCACGGACCGAAGTGGTATGATTGCCCTTAATAAAAATTATTCCGGCAAAGCCCTTACTCTTCCTCAGGATATTAATACACTAACGGTAAACGGCAAATCTTATACAGTTATGAAAGCAGAGAATACAGAGAATGGGATAAGAGCCGTTATTGGTATTCCTGATAGTTATTTTAAGGAGAAAGTAAGCTCCGTATACTACTTTATTGTTTTATACTCTGTACTTATTCTTGTAATTTGTATTTTGGCCTCCATAGTACTGGCTTATTATCAATACTTTCCGGTTAAAAAGATGATAGAATCCATACAGAAAGTTATAACCTTTCCCACCGGTGAACGAAATGAATACCGCTATATTTCTGAAATCATATTATCTTTAGACAACAAAAGCAAACGTTACGAAGAAGAATTAAGACTTATGAGTAATTCTATATACAATAATCTCCTGGACCGGATGTTAAACGGTAAAATCCTTACCCGTGAAGATGAAGAAAAATGTAAAGCTGTGTTTCAGTTTAACAGTGATTATTTTCTGGTATGTCTTCTTAAAATCGAACAAGCCCCACAGTCAGGTAAGGAACTGGATACCACTACTAAGATAAATGCACTGTTGCGTGAGCTTCTATCAAAAGAGATCAATTTTCCCATGTATTTTTACAGTGGGGAAATTCCTAAAATAAGTATTATTTTCAATCTCCCCGAAGAAAGCAGAAGCGATCCCGGAGCTTTCTCCCAATATTTTAATAAAGTGACCGCTTCCATACAGGAATCCTGCGGTGTAGAAATCATAACCGGAATCGGAACCATAGCTTACGGAATAAAACAAGTTGTTGTTAGCAGCACCAATGCACAGGATGCCTTACGACTGTCCCATATAAAAGAACCGGTACATACCTGGTTTGACAGGAAAAAGAACCGTAACAATATGTTTTTAGGAAATAAAACCGCACAGAGATTGTACGAGATTTTGTTGATTGGAGATCCGTTATATGTAGAAGAAGACTTTAATCTGCTTATAAGAAACCTCTCTAAGCCCTGTCTCCTAACAGAAACTGATATCTGCCAATCCTTTTATGTAATGCGTAACACACTGGAAAGCGCCTCCTATGATATACTGAATGCAGATGAGGTTATTGAACTGCCTGAGTATTCCAAAGATATGGGTGTTGTGGAACTGTTTTCTTCCTTTTATAAGCCTTGTATTGATTTATGCAGTCATAAAACGACGCATCAATGTGAAGAAGATTTGAAACAGAAAGAGGAAATAATCAATTTTATTAAAAACAATTACACCGACAGTAAACTATGCGCTATGACAATCGGTGATAAATTTTATATATCTGAGAAATATGTATTTACTATCATAAAAAGTCTTACGGGTAAAAGTCTTGGTGAATTCATTGAACAGCTCCGTTTTGCAAAAGTTGAGGAACTCTTGCGAAGCAGCGTGGATATTAACGAAATTCCTGCTCTGGTTGGGTTTAATTCCGTTAATACTTTCTACAAAGCCTTTAAAAGAAAATATGGGGTTTCTCCTGGAAAATGGCGGAGCCAATTTACAATATGAGGTGAAATAAAATATGGAAGAAATCAAACACTTAAAATCTTTAACATCAGTTGATGCCTATTATGAGAAAAGTTTTAACAGAGGTCGTCTAGGTCATCATTTTCATTGTAATCATGAGCTGATTCTTGTAAGGAACGGAAGCGCTGAGTTTATAATCAATGGTGCAAAAAAAATTGCAGAAGCTAATTCTCTCGTTGTAATAAGCGATTTGGAAGAACATGAATTATCTATCAAAGAGGTGCCCTATTGTCGGTATGTCCTGAACATCACCGCGGAATTAAGTCTGCTTGTGATATCCGAACCAATCCTGCTTTCTTTATTAATGCAAAGGCCGGAAAAATTTGACCATGTGATTCCTCTGGAACAGGAGCTAGCCGACAAGCTTACCGTCTGTTTTGATAAAGCGGTTCTGGAATGTGCACAAAAAAAGGCTTTTTGGGAGATGCGGACAGCTATGTATACCGCTGAGATTCTGTTGGAATTATATCGAGGCAACAGTTCCGTTTTTCCTCATAAAAGAGATAAATTAACTGTTCAAATTGTACTTTCATTGCAGAAAGACATTGCACTGGATTATAAAAATAAGATTACCCTGGAAGAAATGGCCAAGAAATATTTTATCAGTAAGTATTACTTATCCCGTGTATTTAAAGAACTGACAGGCTATGGCTTTAAACAATATCTTACTTTATACCGTTTAAATGAAGCAAAAAAATTATTACGAAACACCGAACTTCCTATATCCGATGTCTGCAGCGGAGCAGGGTATCAGGATATCAATCACTTTATACGGATTTTCAGGGAGAACCAGGACTGTTCTCCCCTTCAATACAGGAAGAAATTTAAACTTAGGAAAGAAGTTCTATAAGTTCTTTTGCATCTTCCCTAAAATTATCTATCCTGTCATCCTTTACAAACTCCAGGATATAGGCACTGATATCCGGTTTCAGATCTGCTATACGGATATAATCAAGCCATTCGGAATGCCCCTCTATGAGGGGATAGCGGATATTATTGTCTTTCCAGTGAAATGTATGTATATTAGACAGGTATGGTTTTACCATAAGAAGTTCCCTTAAATTCTCCTTATGTGAGATATCTGGATTCGGCTGCCAATAGCAGCGAAGGTTTTTACAGGATGCAAGTTTAATAAGTTTTAATGTACTTTCGGCAGTTTCTGTGAGTGTATTCCGATGATATTCTAAACTTACCTGTATTCCGTAGTTTTGCGCCTTAGTACATAGCAAGCAAAGTTCTTTTTCCGCATTTAAATAGACTGTCCGGTCTGCATTCTTCGGTGAAAGTTCACCTGCCCAGATACGTATATTAGGTGCTCCCAATTCATAGGCAGTCTCAAGCACTTGAGTAAAATCCTCCTTCTGATTTAACCGGTAATAACTGCCGTAGGATAATACTTTTAATCCTGCCGACTGCGTCAAATAAGCTGCATTTCTCGCTGCCTCCCTGTCTCCCGCAGGCACATGGATATCTCCTCCCCACTCTATGCCATCAAGTCCGGACGCCGCCGCTAAGACAACAATTTCTTCTGCTTTTTTCTGGCGAAATGTTACTGATGTTAATCCTGTCATCTTTTTCTCTCTTTCTTTGCACATTTTGTGATTTTCTAACAGTTTTGGGTTCCTTAACAATGTCATACGTTTCTTGCTTACTTCATTTTATCACATTATTTACATGCTGGGATATTCTTACAAGGTATTGTGCAAAAAACGCATATTTTACCGCATGATTTCCGGATGTGAAACTTTATATGGATGTTATAATTATTATATGGTGCGAGTATCAAAAAGGTTTCACAAAATAATTTGTCAAGACTCTGGCAAAATCATACCAGCCGGCTTGATTTCCCCGCTATTTAGAGGCTGACTTGAAAGTTCAATCTCTATCATTATAAACAAAATAACATAAACGAGGTGATATAAGTGCAACATGAAAAATTTCACTACTCTTCCTTAAAAGAAGTAAAGGAAAAGGCAAAAGAGCTGAAAATAGATCTTCCTCTTTCTTCGAATACAGAAGTGTTAAATCAGCCTATTCATATTAATGGATACAAAATCAATAACCGTTTAGCAATACAACCTATGGAGGGCTGCGACGGAACCGCGGACGGACGGCCTGATACCCTTACCACTCGCCGTTATAAACGATTTGCGGAAAGCGGAGCTGGAATAATATGGGTGGAGGCAGTCGCAGTAGTCCCCGAAGGACGGGCAAATCCCAGACAGCTTATGCTCACTGAAAAAAATCGGGATTCTTTCAAATCCCTGATAGAAACTATACGGGAAACCTCCTTAAAAGAAAATGGTTTTGAACCGCTCTTAATCATGCAGGCAACCCATTCGGGAAGATATTCGAAACCAAACGGAACCCCATCCCCGGTGATAGCATACCAAAACCCGGTTCTTGAGAAAGAACACCCACTGGATGAATCCTGTATTGTATCGGATGATTATCTGAAAAATCTTACCGAACAATATGCGGCTTTTGCCAAGCTCGTCAAGGAGGTCGGGTTTGACGGAGTGGATATAAAAGCCTGCCACCGGTATCTTATCTCTGAATTACTGTCCGCTTATAATAGGGCAGGTAGTTACGGCGGAAGTTTTCTAAACCGTACCCGCCTCTTAAGAGAATCCATAGCGGCAGCAAAATCAGCAGTTTCTTCTTCATTTGTTGTAACCTCCCGTTTGAACATCTATGACGGTTTCCCTTATCCGTATGGCTTTGGTGTACAAAAAGACGGCGGTTTAATTCCTGATATGTCTGAATCTATGGAGTTGGTCAGACTTCTCTATGAGGAAAACGGTGTACAACTTCTTAATTTAACACTGGGGAATCCTTATGCTAACCCTCATGTAAACCGTCCTTTTGATGTCGGACCCTATGAACCGGAGGAGCATCCGCTTGAGGGAGTTGCAAGAATGTGCAGCTGTATAGGTGAAATAAAGCAATCTCTACCCCAGCTTACGGTTATCAGTTCCGGCACCTCTTATCTGAGACAATTTTCACTAAATCTAGCTGCGGGTATGTTAAAAACCGGCCAAGCCGATATTGCTGGTTTTGGCCGGGAGGCTTTCGCTTATCCCGATTTTGCTAAGGACATACTTAAGTACAGCCATTTAGACGGAAATAAATGCTGCATCACCTGCAGTAAATGTTCTCAGCTTATGCGGGCAGGCAGTACCGCAGGATGTGTTATTCGAGACAGTGAGGTTTATCTTCCGATTTATAAACGGGATGTAATGAAAATTGAAAAGGACCATTAAACCCTTTTAATTAAAACAAACGGTATAGAGTTGAAATAGAATTCAGAAAGGAATAAACAGGTATTAATATGATGGAAAAAGTAGCGGCAGTAACCGGTTCCCGCAGGGGTATCGGCCTTGCAATCGCAACTGCACTGGCCAGAAAAGGTTATCGGATAATCATATCGGGAACTGCAATGGAACAGGAAACTGAAGAAGTATTAGAAAGTTTACGTAAATTAGAAACCGAAGTAAGTTATATACGATGTGATATCAAAAGCAGCAGTGAACGGTTGCATTTTGTCCATACTATCCTGGATCGTTACGGACGTTTGGACGTGTTTGTTAATAATGCGGGCACCGCCCCTCGTAAACGTATGGATCTTCTTAAAACTACAGAAGAAAATTATGATTTTGTTATGGATACTAATTTAAAAGGTACCTTTTTTATGTGCCAGGCCGTTGCAAATGAAATGATTGAATTAAAAAAGAAAGAACTTATAAATTATACCCCCCGTATTATTAACATTGCATCCATTTCATCTTATACTTCTTCTACCAACCGGGGTGAATATTGCATAAGTAAAGCGGGAATCTCAATGGTGACATCTCTTTTCGCCGACCGGCTGGCAGAGTATGGTATTCCCGTGTTTGAAATCCGTCCCGGAATCATTCTGACCGATATGACTGCCGGAGTAAAAAGTAAATATGAAACTCTCATAGCAGATGGAATTACACCTATTAAGAGATTCGGTTTACCGCAAGATGTGGCCGATTGTGTTCTTGCAATTGAAAGCGGAAATCTTGATTTTGCAACCGGTCAGGTTCTGAATGCGGACGGCGGCTTCCACATACGCAGGCTTTGACTATACCAGAAGTCCAAAATATAATAACTGAAAGGAATGCCACATATTGATTCTTTCATACTTTTATTTGTGGCAGTAACACATCTGTAAACAGATGTGTTACGCAATGGGTGTTAAAATGAAAGATACAATCTTATCCATTGACGGAATCCATATTCCTGTTATTTCTCTTGATACCGCTATCATAGGAAGCGGCTGTGCGGGTTTTAATGCGGCAGACTGGCTTTATGATTTGGAGCGGAAAGATATTGCCGTTCTAACTGAGGGGATCAACATGGGTACCAGCCGTAATACCGGAAGTGATAAGCAGACTTATTATAAATTATCTCTGGCGTCAGATGAAGCCGACAGTGTCAGACAGATGGCTTCAGATTTATTTTCCGGCGGTTATGTTAATGGGGATAATGCACTGGCAGAAGCTGCCAATTCTGTCCGCTGCTTTATCAAACTGGCCAATTTAAAGGTACCGTTTCCTACTAATGAATATGGTGAATATGCAGGATACAAAACCGATCATGATCCCCGTCAAAGGGCAACCAGTGCGGGACCTCTGACCAGTAAATATATGACTGAATGCCTGGAACGTTCGGTCAGGCAAAAAGGAATCCGAATTTTAAACCGCTATATGGCAATAAAGCTGCTGGTGTGGAATAATCATATTGAGGGTTTAATTTGTCTGAACCAGAATGCAATCAACACTTCCTCCATGGGTATCACTCTTGTAAAAGCCAGGCATGTTATTCTTGCAACAGGCGGACCGGCCGGATGTTACCTGAACTCAGTCTATCCACGCAGTCAGACCGGAATGAGCGGCATAGCCCTGGAAGCAGGGGTAAAAGGAGCAAATCTGGATCAGTGGCAATATGGTCTGGCATCCACTAAATTCCGTTGGAATGTCTCAGGTACCTATCAGCAGGTATTACCCAGATACATATCTGTTGATCAGGATGGATATGAGAGAGAATTTTTACCTGATTATTTTGATGATCCTTTTAAGGCACTTGATATGGAATTCCTGAAAGGTTATGAATGGCCATTTTCTATTGAAAATATCAGAACTTCCTCCAAAATTGATATGATCGTTTATTATGAGACCGTAGTCCTCGGCCGCCGTGTATATATGGACTTTCGCAATGATCCAACCTGTCTTAAGGATGGGTTTCATAAACTGGGACAGGAGGCGGTTACCTATCTGTCCAATTCCCTTTCCTTATTACCGAAACCAATTGAACGCCTTAAAAAGATGAATCCTCTGGCAATTGATTTATATTTAACCCACGGCATTGATTTAAGTAAAGAACCTCTGGAGATTTCGGTATGTGCACAACATCATAATGGCGGGCTGGCAGTAGACAGCAATTGGGAAACGAATATAAAAGGCCTGTATGCAGCAGGAGAAGCAGCCGGAACCTTTGGTGTACGACGCCCCGGCGGAAGTGCGCTTAATTCGGCTCAGGTAGGTTCCATGCGCGCCGCACAGCATATTGCATACACAACGAAGGCAGATATTTTTAACTCGGAAGGCTTTGAAATTACGGCTGCCTCCGAAACAAAAGCTTTGATAAACCATATAAAATATATGGTTAACAACACTGATACAGCCTTTTCGATTATTGAT
Source organism: Anaerocolumna sp. MB42-C2 (assembly GCF_030913705.1). GTDB lineage: Bacteria > Bacillota > Clostridia > Lachnospirales > Lachnospiraceae > Anaerocolumna. Next base: position 4,976,411 of record NZ_CP133190.1, on the reverse strand, counting down.
AAAAAAAATGAGATCAAAAAAAAGATGAGCCTTTTCGCTGCTCACGTCCGGAACAGGGAAAAATTTATGGCTCTGTTAAAAGAACTACAGGAAATAGTGGATTCTTTTTATATTAATACAAAATTAACCGATATGAATAAACTTCCTGAACTTTTAAAAACCCGCGATATTTTTATTACCCAGATTGCAATACTATCTGCCATGGAGAAAGCGGCAAAAACTACAGGCTCAATAGGCTCCTCCCTTGTTTTAAAGAATGGAGGCGAAACTCTTGACCGTTACCTGCCTGACTTTACCTTTGAACCCTTTAAGCCCCTTAGCTCCAACATGATTTTATTAACGCAGAAAAGCGGAAACCACTATCAATCCGAGTATGTACCTGTACGGGAAATTCCCTGCCCTGATGTCTGGTTTGAAAATGTCTGGAGGGAATATCGCCACCGCATGGAAAATTTACTTTAAACCATTTTATCATTCTTAGGCTACTTAAGGACATGGAAGTGTCACAAACTCCATGTCCTGATTCTAAAAGTAATCCGGTATCCGGTCTATGGATGTGTTTTCCAATTTCTTCCATGTTGAATCAGCACATAAAACCATACAGACTGCTTTCTTATCCTTTTGTAAATGGACAGGCAAACTCCTAAATCCCAATCTTGCATAAAATGCAGGATTGATTTCCGAATATAAAAGAATCAAACTGTCTTCCGTATTAACATTGTCGATACAGTATTTTAAAAGCTTTGTGGCATAACCGTTACCGGCATACTCTGTGGGTGTCAAAACAGAACCAAAACCATAAACTTTACAGCCAAACAGTTCCTTAAATTTAAGCATAATTAAAGAACTTACGATATGTCCATTTTCTTCTGCCACATACCTTATGCCATATTTATCTTCTTTGCTGTTATCTGCTTTGTATTGTTCAAAAGTCCTGTTTTTACTCCATTCTTTATACGCTTCCCGAAATAATTCTTCTCTTTCAGACGGTTTTGCCTGTCTTATTATCATATATAAATCTCCTAATCTATTAACGATACATCCGTAACTTTAGTGAATTTGCTGTTAAATATAAGTCCAAGGATTAATATGAACGGAAATATTGCAGCAGCAAGTAACCCCCTCTGCAGATTATCACCTGCCTTCTCTGAAACAATTCCAACCAAACCCGGTCCTATAGAGCAGCCCATATCTCCTGCCAATGCAAGAAATGCAAATAGTGCGGTTCCTCCTCTTTTTAAAGCTTTAGAAGCTAGGCTTAAACTGCCCGGCCACATGATACCAACAGAAAGGCCGCAAAGGGAACATCCGACTAAAGCAAGTATCGGATTTACAGATAGAGCTGCCAGTAAATAACTAATGATACATAACACTCCACTGATAAACATAAATCTTTTCAGATTGATTTTTTCACTATATTTACCAAAAAATAACCTTGAGCTTCCCATAAAAACCGCAAAAGCGCAGGGACCTGCCAGATCGCCTATCGTTTTAGATACACCCAGTCCCGACTCGGCGAAAGCAGAAGCCCACTGACTCATACCAAGTTCCGATGCTCCCGCACTCATCATCAGCAATGCCAACAGCCAGAAAATTTTATTGCTGAGGAGTTGTTTGATACTCATACTCTCTCCTTCTTCAACCAGCACCTTGATTGGAACCCTGCTAAAAAAGAAACAGTTAAACAAAGGAATCAGCGCCCATAAAAACGCTAATATTTTCCAGTTCTTCAGTCCAAATAATGCGAAGAAAATCGTACTTACTATTACTACGAATACCTGCCCCCAGCAATAAAAGGAATGGAGTAAACTCATAGCAGCTTCTTTTTTCTCCGTAGGGCATGCCTCCACAATGGGGCTTACCAAAACCTCGATTAATCCTCCCCCAATGGCATAAAATATAGTAGCTATCAGAATTCCGCTGTAAGCATCCGGTAATATATTCGGTAACACAGCTAAACCGATCAGCCCGATTGCCGCAAAAATATGTGCGGCAACCACTGATACACGATAACCGATTTTATCAATCCACATGATTGAGCAAAAATCAACAGTTAATTGAGTTACAAAATTCAAGGTTACCAGTAATGCAATTTTATCCAGACTAATATGATAACTTTTATGGAACATAATAAATAATAAAGGAGCAAAATTTACAATAATAGCCTGGGTAATATACCCCAGATAAGCCGCATAGATGGTGTAATTATAATTTTCTTTTATTTTTTTCATTTTTGACCTCGTTGTCATGTATCTAAGTTGTTTTATGATATTCGTAAAATTCAGGCAGCTTTAACCGTATGAAACTTTCCGCTTAGGTCTGCATATAAACTTACTTACTATATTTTATTCTGTTACTGATGTAAATTTTATGAGTTTCAATGATATCCGTACAGGAAGTAGCGATATATATATTGTATTTACCTGGTTCTACAATAAAACATTTTTCACTAGTGGAATAAGAGGAAAACGCACTGCCATCAAGAATGATGGTAACTTTTCCGCTCTCACCCGGATTAAGGCTTATTTTTTGAAAACCTTTTAATTCTTTTATTGGCCGTACTGCCGGGTTTAGCGAATTTTCACCACATCCGGTATAGATCTGAACAACCTGTGCACCAGGAAGTTTACCTTCATTTGTAACAGTCACTGAAACCTGAACCTTTAGTCCATCTTCCGATTGTTTCAATTCAACATTTCCGTCTGTGATAGAAAAATCCGTATAGGATAATCCATATCCAAAGGAAAATGCAGGTTTTATATGATTGATATCATAATGACGATATCCGATGAAAACTCCCTCGGTATAATTTAATTCCTTATCTTCCGGTGAAATTCCGGATTGACAGGCGGGTGTGTCAATTAGTGCCATAGGGAAAGTCTCAGGCAATTTACCGGAAGGATTCACTTTTCCAAATAATATTTCTGCCAGGGCATATCCTCCCTCCATACCGTTATACCAGGTCTGCACCAGGGTATCGGTTTTATCAAGCCAGACACTCATATCTACCGGTGAGCCTGTCATCATAACTACTATGAGATCCTGCCTGACCGAAAGCAAATCTAATATCAGCTTATCCTGACCATACGGTAACTTAAGGTTTCTTCTATCCATACCCTCTACATCATAATCATGATTCAATCCTCCGATATAGATAACCACATCCGCATCTTTAGCCGCCTTCAGAGCTCGCTGCCTGTATTCCCTGTTCTTTTCAGTCCATTCCGTCCCTTTGCCATCTTCCCTGTTCCCGGATACAGAATCTTCCTCCAGGCTGTTTGCCTGCCAGCCCTCATCCCATACATTTCCCACAACAGAAGCATAATAACCGGGTTCGTATTGAATTGTAACATTACCTCCAAGGAGCATAGACATACCGAGTAACGGCGAAATCTCATACAGTGCTTTAATTTCTGCACTTCCTCCGCCAAGGGCGTGCATTCTGTCCCCATTATCACCAACAATTAAAATATGTTTTATTTTCTTTTCATCAAGAGGCAGTATATTCTGTTTATTTTTCAAGAGAACAATAGATTCTTCCGCTGCTTTGCGAAGAGACCTACGGTCCTCTGCATCATTATAGGTACCTGTTTTTCTTTCTCCATCCAGCATATGCAGCCGGTTCATAACCCGAAGTATATTTCTAACCTTATCGTCAATGATACTTTCCGGAACCTTACCCTCTTCCACCATTTTCTTTAACGGTCCTGCCATATAATACTCATCAAAATTATCCGTTACGCTCATTTCCATATCCAAACCGTTAAAGGCTGCTTCCATAGTATCTTTTACACCACCCCAGTCAGATATGACAAATCCGTCAAATTCCCAGTCTTTTCTTAACACTTCGTTAAGAAGGTAGTCATTATGGCAGCAGTAAGATCCATTCAGTTTATTATATGCTCCCATAACAGATGCTGCTTTTCCCTTTTTTACAGCAGCTTTAAACGCTGGAAAATAGATTTCCTGCAGTGTTCTTTCATCTACCTTGGCATTTATGCTTGTCCGGTTTGTTTCCTGACTGTTTACCGCAAAATGTTTTACACAGGCCGCTACATCATTTTCCTGAATACCTTGTATCATAGGCACAACCATCTCTGCGGCCAGATGGGGATCTTCTCCCATATATTCAAAACTACGGCCGCATAGAGGTGTTCTCATCATATTAATTCCCGGTGCAAGAATCATATCTTTTCCTCGTCCCCTTGCCTCTTTGCCAAGTATTTTGCCTGTCTCATAAGCTATATCCGGATTCCAGGTAGCTGCAAGTGCTGTATTGCTTGGAAGATATGAGGTGTAATCGTAATTTTGTCCGATTACCTGCCAGCTGGCCGGCTGATAATCCAGTCTGCATCCCATGGGTCCATCGGAACTGATAAACGGAGGAATCCCAAGTCTTTCTACACCCTTAGTCTGAAATAACTGATTACCATGAATCATGCCTATTTTTTCATCTAATGTCATTTTACCAATAAGTTCTTCCATTTGATTTACATTCATAATTATTATCCAAAATACCACAATCTTTTTCTGCGATATACCACATTCGTTATCTGCAAAAGCCTTTCGTGGTTCCTTTCTAATTTTATTCAGAGGCCTATATTTTTAGCCAACAAAAATAGTATACCATAATAAAAGCTATTATGGTATAATTTTACATGTTATATTCTATATTATTTCTTTATCATTATAGAAAACTCGCAAAAACAGAGGCACCTATAACCGTCAATATACCGGAAACAGCAATAGCCAGACTGCTCATTGCGCCTTCAATTTCGCCTATTTCCATCGCTTTTGCCGTTCCGATGGCATGCGCCGATGTACCGATGGCAAGGCCCACAGCGATGGGATTATGTATTTTAAACACTTTACAAATAATCTCTGCAATAATATTGCCAAGTACTCCGGTAATGATAATCACTGCAACGGTGATTGTGGTAATTCCTCCTAATTCCTCTGAGACACTCATACCAATGGCTGTTGTTATGGATTTCGGCAATAAGGTAACATATTGTTCATGGCTTAAGCCAAATAGGTATGCCAGAACTAATACACTTGTTAAACTGGACATCATTCCTGCCAGGATTCCAAGTATGACTGCTTTCATATTCTTCTTTAAAAGCTCCAGCTGTTGATACAGCGGTATTGCAAGACACACCGTGGCAGGCGTTAATAAATAACTTAAATATTTAGCACTGGTATTATAACTTTCGTAATCCACTCTTAATAATAAAAGTGCTGCCATCACTATGAGGATGGATATAAGTAAAGGATTAAATAATCCTCTTTTAAATTTATTTTTGATTTTTACTCCTAAGATATATCCCGCTATGCTGATAATTACTCCAAAATATACGGAATTAGTCAGAAACTCTTTCATTTTTACACCCACTTTATTCACATCTGCTGGCAAATGTGCTACTGCCATATCTATAACTGGTTAAAAGAATCCAGATATGGCATCCTTTCTTTGATTTATTTTCTTTTAACCTTTTCAGATTTATCCATATTTATTATGGCCTGAACCGTTTTTCCGGTAACTACCATAACAACGATCGTTGTTACTACTGTAATTATTATAATCGTAAACCATATGGATTTTAAATCTTTCCAGGTTGTTAAAAGGCCTACTGCCGCAGGTATAAACATCAATGGCATAATTTCAATAAGAAATCCTCCTGTCTGTTTTACATTTTCCACCTTTACCAACTTAAAATACAAACAAAATAACATAATAATTAATCCATAAATACTTGCCGGAATTGGCAGGGGTACTATATTATGTATCATTTCACCCAGAAATGTAATGCCCAGAATAATACCTGCTTGATTCATATACTTCATTTCCGTTACCATACCTTTCAATTTTCAGTGTTTGATTAAAATAAATAACACTAAGAATTTATTTTCTCTTATTGGTAGAACCAATGTAATAATAACCACAATTTTAGTCCTTTCAAGAAAATGCGTCAAGTTATAAATTAGTTATATTCTCATTTAAAAAAAGGCTGCCATCTCAAATTATTGAGACAGGCAGCCTTTTTAAGCTGTTTCTTTATGTAATTAATTTATCTGTTAAACTTTAAATTTGGATATTTCCTGTTTTAATTCGTTGGCATTATCCTGTGCATTGATTACTTCATTGAGAACATCCAACGACATACTGTTTATACCAACAACCTTCTGGGCAATCTCTGTTGTTCCCTCCGAACCCTCATTTGCGGCGATTGCAACACCGTCTATCGTGGACATAATCTGAGTTATAGAGGATAATAACATCTGAGAAGTCACTTTAAAATCCGTTACCATATTATCAACAAAATAGGCATCTTCGCTATATTTCCCAGCAACATCAAGAAACATCTTATAATCTTTCTCGATATTGGTAGACATAAATGTCAGAAGATTATTGGAATTATCAGACAGACTGTTAACTGACAAAGTCACCTTGTTGGTTATATTCTGGATTTCTTCCACCGCATTTTTGGATTCCTCTGCTAATTTTCTGATCTCTTCTGCCACTACAGAAAAACCTTTTCCTGCATCTCCCGCTCTTGCCGCTTCAATAGCAGCATTTAAAGCAAGGAGATTGGTTTGCTCTGTGATCTGCATAATGGCATTGGATAATACGCTTATTTTCTCCACAACCTTTGAATCCTGTATGGATTTCTCCAATTTGCCTTTTGTCCCGGATAACAAGGAATAAGTTTCTTTTTGGGCAGCAGTTACATATTCTTTTACTTCATCAGCACGGCTGCTTATTTCTCCCACTTTAACAGCTCCCTGGGCAGATTTATCTGTAATTGACTGAATGGATTTAACTAATTCCTGTGCGGTTGCCGTCATTTCTTCCGTGGAAGCAGCTGTTTCTTCCATACCAGCCGATATTTGTTCCGTAGTGGCCGAAATTGCCTCGATGCTTTCATTCAGTTCTGTCATATTTACCTTAATATGTTGAATAATATTCTCCGTACTTTCCGAATTATCATTAACAGAAGCCACAATCAATTTAATATTTGAAATAAATTTATTAATACTGCTGGCTAACTGGCTGATTTCATCTTTCGACGGCACTTTTATTTCCTGTGTCAGATCTCCGCCTTTATCAGATAGAAGATTCAATTCCCTCATTAAAATACGGATGGATTTCATAATAGAACGTATAATAATGGTCACAATTATAATACTGAACAAAATTCCGATAATAATAAATAGATAACTGATTTTAACTGCATATTTATATTGTTTATCGCCATCTGCCTTTTCTGTATTTGCCTTATTTTTATTAATCTCTACTAATTTTAGCAAGGCCTCTGAAGCAGCATCATATGATGTCTTGGAATCCCCATTCATAATCTGCATGGCTTCGATTGTTTTTAAACTCAAACTAAATTCGATTACCTTATCATGCAAGGTTAAATATTGGTTCCAATTTTTATCTACCGTCTGGATTAACTCTTTAACTTCCTGTGTTTGGGCTGTATTCTTATAATTGGCAAGAGTTGATTGTATGGATTTTTTTAATGCTGCCATGGCATCTTCTTTTTCTTGTTTTACTTTTTTATCCTGGGTAATAATATGTTCATATTCCAAATTACGAAAATTAGAAGTTGCCGTATTTAATTCTTCCGTGTTTATAATGTTGGGTAACATCTGGTTTGAGATAATTTCCGATTTTTCATTTACATTACGAAGAACCATTAAAGAATATAAGCCTAGACCAATAACAAAGAACAATAAAATAAATACCAGGAAAATCATTTTACTCTTAATCGTTTTTAACAAATTATAGCCCCCATTCATTCGTGTAATTTATTATAAATATTTGTAAATTATAGATATATATTACCACATATTGACTATCTATGCAATTTACTTTTTTTACATTTTGAATATTTTATACAATATTTTTATCTACAAAACGATTTTTTTAGACATTTTAACGGCTAAATATCTTATATATAGTTTATGGTCTCCTTTGAATATTTTACAATAAAGTACTAAAAAGGTTATTATTTCTGCATTTTTGTAATGAATAGAATTGAGGATTTATGATCTAAGAGATAGGAATTTAGTTCCATATATGTAATATTTTGTTGTATTCAGTAGATTTATACAATATAATGTCACTTGTATAATAGGGAAAAGGAGATTTAATAATGAAAAAACGATTTGGATTAGTTTTAGGGATTTTTATGCTTATTTTACTTTGCATACCCTCCACGAGAGCTTTTGCAGCCGGATATGCAGAAGATCTTGACAGTGGCACTTCAGTTAATGAACTGTCTACTTATGTTATTAATACCGGCAGTGATGCGGAATTTAACAAAATTAAGACCTATAAGGTGTATGTACCGGGTGATACAAAAGAAGTCATACTTCCCATAACCTTTGATCAAAAGGGCCTCTTTATCTGCAGTGCCCAACTCTCTGAGGAATATGAATCTGTTTATGGTGATTTTAAAATCTATGCTGACGAAGCATGTACCAGTGAAATCCGTTACGACTCTTATAACAGTGAAGCAAAAATACTTAAAAAAGGTACCTATTACCTTAAGTTCTCAGTAAACGATTATGCTTCAGATACAGCTCCTGATAGTTATATTTTTGCTTTTGCTTCCCAGTTTCTTAATGGAACTGACAGAATATTAAAGGATAAGGCATGGGTATGCTCCGGTAATACGGATACTCAGAAACCGATTTATTACAAACTTACAGTTCCTAAAACGGGCAGTATTACCGTAAATGTAGAGTCTCAGTACTCAAGTTATGTTACCTTGTTAAGCAGCAGTAAAAAAGCTCTTTCCGACAAAACGTATTCTTCTTTGGCAAACAGTAATGTATGCTTTGCAGTAAACAAGGGAACTTATTACTTAAAGGTTGAAAGCTCTGCAGAGCTATTCCGTGTTAAATACACTTTTAAAGCAATATCTGATGGAAGCGGCACATCAAAAGCGAAAGCGAAAAAACTAACAGCCGGTAAATCCTTAGCCGGAATTGTGACTGCAACGGACAAAACCGGAAAAGTTGACTGGTATAAAGTGACTCTTACCAAATCTCAGGCCGTTAAAATTACATTTACCGGAAGTGTTTCTTCAGGTAAAATAAAACTGGATTTCTACGGCGGGGGTATCAGCGGTTCTATTACTGAAACTCTTGATACCGTAGATGAGGATGCCTCTTTTGCCGCTGAGACCTTAACATCTACTAAACTTCCTAAAGGTACTTATTACATTAAGATAACGAAAGGTACTAAAAATACATCCGGTTTTTATAATATCAAACTGAATAAATAAAAACTAACTGCCAGTTTATAAGAAAAGACCATCCTGTAAAAACAATGGTTTTCTTATAAACCGGCAGCTTTATTCTTTCTATCAATCAAGATTAAATTTTTTTCAATAAACATCTCTTTTATTGGATCATTACGGTTATTTTTACCTAATTATAAAGTAGCCGTATGTTTAATAACTCTATCCCAGGAAATGGAAGATATAAGCCGGGAAAACAGTCAACTATATCCATAATTGATGCTCTCCCGGCCCTAAACCTTAATTAGTTCTGAACTGATTCGCGATCTCAATAAAACGTGTCATTGTATAATTATAAAAGTTTTGATATGCACTGCAAAAATAATTTTTAGAAAGTTTGCCGTTAATAACCGGTTCTTTGTGTCTTCTGCAGCCGGTTCGGCAAATCGAATAAAACTTACAGGACTGACATTCCGGTTCTTCTTTCCTTGAGCTCTCCACAAATTGTTTACCATTACTATGTTCTTTTAATTCATCAAAGCTGTTTATATTAATATTACCAAGACACCACTCATCGAGAACATAAAAATCGCAGGGATATACCTTTCCATCCCCCTCAATTACGGCATTAATAGAGCAATGGCCTACCAAATCACAACTTTCCGGAGGATAACCCAAAAGCATCTGAACGATATTATCAAACATTCGTATGCTGATCTGTGTCCCGTTTTTTAGATCCTGATACCATAAATCAAATAAACCACACAGGAAATCTCCATAATCTTCCGGAATAAGCGAGTATTCATTGATTCCTGGTTTTTCTCCTAAGGCATCCAGACAAGGAATAAACTGCATAAACTTATAGTTATTCTTTTTAAAGAACCGGTAAACGGCGGCAGGGTGTCTGGCTATACTCTTACTTACCACACATAATACATTAACATCCACCCCGGTTTTAAGAAGTAATTGACCTGTCTTATTTACCCTTAGATATGTACCTTGTCTTAATGGATCTAATCGGTTCCTGTCATGGGTTTCTTTGGGTCCATCCAGTGACAGGCCAATTAAAAAGTTATGCTTTTTAAAAAAGTCAGCCCACTCCTGGTCCACTTTTAATCCATTTGTTTGTAAGGAAAAATCAGTCTTTATCTTATTAACATTATATTTTTTAACATATTGAATTAATTTCTCATAAAACTCTAAACCTATTAAAGTAGGTTCTCCACCCTGAAAAGCAAATATTACTGATTGATCCGCATAATCAAAAGCTCTTTTCACGATTTGCTCCAGTGTTTCTTCTGACATAAACCCATAATTCTTAAGTTCTCTATGATTCATAACATCATAATAGAAGCAATACTGACAATTCATATTACACGTTCCCGATACGGGTTTTATTAAAATTGTTAAATTCGTCATAGATCTTTCCTCGCCCCAGTTCGTTTTCTTACGTATATCAATTATTGACTAGATAAATCTATCAATGCCTGTCCATCCACACGGTATACGGTCCAATCAGACATGGCTTTTGCACCCATCTTTTCATAAAAACGGATAGATGATTTGTTCCAGTCAAGGCACCACCAGTCCAAACGACCGCATCCACGTTCTAAACATATCTTACCTAAACACCCAAACATTGCTTTGCCTAAACCCAAACCGCGATATTTATCCTTGATATACAAATCTTCCAGATACAAATTCGCCTTGCCTAAAAAAGTAGAAAAGTTATGAAAATATAAAGCAAAACCTACAGGTATATTTTTATATTCTCCAATAATTACCTCTGCCTGACGTTTTACAAATAGAGATTCATAGAGAATATCTTCATCAGCAACTACTTCCTTAGATAATTTTTCATATTCTGCCAATTCCTTAATAAAATTTAAGATTAAGTTAACATCCTTTTCTTTCGCTGCCCTGATTTTGAAATCAGGTATTGCAGTCTCATAAACATTCATAAAATCCAAGCTCCTATAATATCAAGTAAAAAATTATTTTTAGCCCTAAACTTATATTCCAGGGTTCTAATTATTTATTTCCATTACAAATAAAGCGAATAAGGAATTCGCCCATGCGAACCATTCCCTGGTAAATTTCTCAGGGTTATTACAGTAAAAGCCCTCATGCATAACCTGTTTACCTCCATCCGTATTAAGTAAAACTTCCAATATACTTTCTTTTTCAGCTTTTGTGTCAGCGGTTAACCCCTGCATGGTAAGGGCTATATGCCAGATATACTGATCCGGAGTATGGGGACTTCCAATTCCTTTTGCACTTGTACCCTCAAAATAATAAGGATTCTTTTTACTTAATATAAACTGTCTGGTATTCTGATATATTTCATCTGAGACATCCGTATATTTAAGCCAGGGAAGTGATAACAGACTGGGTACGTTAGCATCATCCATCAGATTATAATTACCGAATCCATCTGTTTCATAAGCATAAATATCCCCAAAATCTTTATCTTGAACGATTCCGTAATTTCTGATTCCCATTTGGATGTCATTTTTTAAACCAGCTGCCTGCTCTTTCATCACAGAATCCATAAAAATGTCCGCTGCAAATTCCTCAATATATCCAAGTACTACTGCTGCAAACATATTAGAAGGGATGAGATAACCATATTTACAGGCATCATCACTGGGACGGAATCCTGACCAGGTCATTCCGGTGTAACCGGTTGGTTCCCCCCGTCCCTCTCTGGTAAGGGTGTCAGATTCAGGACAATTAAGTCTTATAAAGGAATATTCGGAGTTCTTATCATGATTCTGTTCCTTTTTCCATTGTTTCATAATTAATCCGCATACCTGCTTAACTTCCTCTGTAAAAATGCTTTTATCCTTTAATATAGACCAATATTCGTGCAAGAGCCATATAGGATAACACAAGGAATCCACTTCATATTTTCTCTCCCAATCCCAGGGTGTTGACTCCGTTATATCCACATCCCAGCAATTTCCGTTGGCTTCTTCATTAAAAGCGTTGGCATAGGGATCAATCAAAATACATCGCATCTGCCTTTTTATTAAACCCCGCACTAAATCTCCAATAATCTCATAATCTTTTATAAACGGAAGATAATGAACAACCTGGGCCGAGGAATCTCTAAGCCACATGGCAGCAATATCCCCTGTGAATACAAAGGCTTCTCCGTTATCTAAAAACTTAGTTGTGGTTTTTGCCGTACTTACAAAACAATTCTTAAATGTCTCGTATAACTTCTTATTGTCTTTAAATTTAACAGCTATTTTTTCCGCTATCTCTTCCACTGCCTGACTTAGTTCAAGCTGTTTCTCTTCCAACTTCATATTTTATATACCTCCAAAAAAAATTTAAAAGCGGATATTTCAATCCGCTTTATTTCCTGAAACCTCGTTCTTTTTTAAAAGATTCCTCCATAGGCTTCATCATATTGCTCTACCAGTTCTTTCGCTAAGGAATAAGAGTTAATGAGAGGATGTAGGGTAAGTGCTTGTATCGCTTTCTCTTTTGATTTAGTTTTAATTGCCTGAACTGTAAGTTTTTCATATAATTTTATTAAACGAATCAACAGATAATTGGATTCCGGAACTTCTCCGATTGGTATCGGCTCTATACCTGCTTTGGATACCTTACAGGTAACTTCTATGACATCCTCATCCTCAAGCCCTGTTATACAGCCATTATTTTGAACAGATAATACCAGGTAATTACCCTCTTCACTTTGCAGTCCTTCGATACAGTCTAACATGACTCCGGCATAACCCATACCATCCGGTACTTTAAGATTACCTTTTTCAATTACTTCTCTCTTATCACTTCCGGTTTCGATACTCATGTAGGAATTTTCACGTACCGCCATATAATATAAAAAGATCTGTAAAGCTCCCTCCGGATCGGCCTCCATATCCATGGATTTTAGTTCACCCATCATCCGGATATTCACCTCTTCAATGGTTTTCCCCCTGGTGGCCCCGGATTTTAAGATATTCCCAAGAGCTTTTTCTCTATGATAATAATAATATAAATATTCATTAGGCAAAAAACCAATAGAACGAAGTAATTCCGGATCGAACATGGAAAATTCCTGAATATCATTTAAGAATTCATCGTCTTTTAATAAATCCGGTAATATTTCCGTTCCGGTATTTTTTACGCTGCGTATCCAAGATAGGTGATTTAATCCAAAGAATTCTACGTATAGATCTTTCTCTTCTACATTAAGGTGTTTCGCCATTCGGAATTTCGTACTGCTGGGTGCATCGCAGATGCCGATAATCTTATCGTATCCGGCATTTCTTAAGGCCTGGGTAACCAGACCGGATGGATTAGTGAAATTAAAGATCCAGGCATTCGGTGCATACTCCTTAATTAATTCGCAGTATTCAATCAGAACCGGAACCGTACGTACTGCCATGGAAAAGCCGCCCACACCTGTGGTTTCCTGCCCTATCACTCCGTTTTTAAGAGCTATGGTCTCATCCACTACTCTGGAATGGTCCCCGCCTACTCTGAGTGTAGTTACAACATAATCCGCACCTTTGATTGCATCTATAGCATTGTCAGCCGTTTCCAGCTTAAGATCTTTATTGTTACGATTAATTACATGTTTACATAATTTACCGATTATCTGTAACTTCTCCTGATTGATATCATACAGAGCTACTTTATCTATCTTTAACGCTTTATAACGGTTAAGCAGACCGTTGATAAAAATAACTGTCCTTACTCCTGCTCCGCCTATCACTGTTATCTTCAAATTTACCCCAACCTTTCCTCCTGTTTTTTAATGAACCTCAATAATTCATCTTCAACAGGAAAGCCCGTATTACCGCCTAACTTCGTAACGGATAAAGCTCCGCAGCCATTTCCGTATTTTAAACAATCCATAATATCTTTACCTTTTAAGTACCCGTAGATAAATCCTGCATTAAATGAATCACCGGCACCGGTAGTATCAACCGCTGTAACCGGGTAGGAATCCGCTGTATAATCCTTTCCCTTTGAGCATGCAATAGCTCCTTTCTTACCCAGTTTCGCAACGGCAATCTCGCAATACCCGGAGAAATCCTGTATAACCTCTAGGGCACTGTCTTTTCTTCCGTAATGAATTGCTTCCGTTTCATTCATAAATAAAACATTAATATAGGGAAATAATTCATAAATTCCCTTATACCATTCTCCCGTACTGTCCCAGCCTACGTCAAAAGAAATCGTAACTTCATTCAACTTTCTCACTTTTTTCAGTAATTGTAAATATTTATTATGGTTAATATTACCTTCATATCCGGTTAAATGTATATGTCTTGATTTTTGTACCTTATCTAATTTGATGGAATTAAGATTGATTTCCGCATTAGTACCCCGGTAAGTTAAAAAAGAGCGTTCTTTTTCATTGGTAAAACTGATGGAGATTCCCGTTTTGTTATCCCTGCTGACGCTTATTAAAGAACAATCCGTATTGGTTTTTTTTAATTCCTCCATTATAAACTTTCCATAACAGTCATCTCCGATGGTGCCCTGAAATACAGGATTAAGTCCAAGCTTTCCAAGTCCTAATGTAAAAAGCGCCGCTCCGCCGCCTACATAAGTATTCATAATATCTACGACATCTTCCTGTCCGGGCAGAGGAAAGTGTTCTACGCCCGGAATTACAATATCCACATTAACATCACCATAAATAAAAGCATCCCATTTATTATCTGCCATCTGCTTACACCCTTTCGATTTTCCTGTGCCACTGGGCTGGCCGCCTGAATGTTGACTGATTTACAGAAAATACAGACAAATATCAAACGGACATAAACTTATTCTTATATTTTATATTATTTTGTATAATTAACAAGTCTTTTCGTGAAATTTATTAAGCTTTTGCCACACCGGTTGTGGCACCTTGGGCAAAATACTTCTGATCAAACGGATTGTCTGGCAAAAGGAACGCTGATCCGGTATGGTTTATATAATTATCATTAAAGTATTATCAGGCAACTACCGTTGTTTTTCAGGCTGGTGTATCATTTGTTCCTGTAAGACTATCCCATCCTCCAGTCGTATATAAGTCTGAAAGGACTCGGTATTGTTCTCATTCAGTACAATAATCCTTGCTCCTCTTAAATAGCCCTCCTGTCCATAAGTATTATAACCGGTCGCCCTTCCGTACCCTAATAAAATACCATATAAATCTCCTATGTAATCATTAATATGGTCATGACCCACAAACACTGCCTTAGTATGACCTGTTTCCAACATAGCCGTAAAAAAACCCGAATTAATCTTAGGAGCGCAAACTTCTTCTCTCTTATCTCCATAACAGATTCTCGTATCCCAAACCTCGTTATATTCCGGTAACGCGATATGCATAAAAACCAGCGCGGAAAAATTGTCTGCCTTTTTTTCAAACTCCTGTACCACTTTCTTATACCAGTGAATTTGGCTATCTTTTACATAATCATAACCCTCAACCTGCGGCAGCTGATTATACGCTCCCGAATCTATTCCGAACAAAAGCCATTTCGTGTTATCCTCCCAGTCCTTTACCTCCAGGTAATGATTTCCCATACCACTGATTGAATCATCCGCATTGAATGCCGCACAATTCGAGAGTCTGGTAAAAGCATCAAAAAGTTTGTCATATCCTGCTCCTTCTTCCGTATCATGGTTACCGAAAGTAAAACTCCACGGAACACCTGCATCTGTAACCGGTAATAAAGCTTTACTTAACAAACTGATATTATCAGGACCATATACAGTATCTCCGGTTATCATAATAAAATCTGGTTTTTCTGCTTTTAGTATCTGTTCCATCAGTTTTGTAGTACCATGATCCAGCTCATTATCATTAGAATAATGAATATCGGTAAACTGTAATATCTTAAAAGTTCCGTTACTATTAAACTTTAGTTCTGTATTCATATTCTGTCTTACTCCTTTTCATAATTTATTCTCTTATATACTATAGAATTATCAATTATCTTATTAAACTATTCCTATACTAAAATAGTCAGCCTAAGTTAAGAACAAAGCAGAGGTTAATATCGGTTATTGTATCTTCGCTCTTTTTATATTATATTTAATATTTCGCTTCAAAAGTATTTTCCCTGACTCCGGGTAAAACATCATAAATTGAACATCCGATTAGATTTTCAAAATATTCTTTAATTCCTATAACGGCATTCCATCTTGCCACTGTATATTCATTCACACCATATCGCCTTGTTACGTCAACAAACCGCTTTTCAAGTATGCAAAATCCTGTAGAAAGTGCAAGACTGTCACACAACTGGACAAGTTTATCGTAGTCACTGTACTGAATAGAAGCTAAAAACTTATTTATAAAATTATAGTCTTCTTCCGTAACATCCCATTTCCCGATTGCAGTTTTAATATCCTGTATCATAAAAGAATGAGTGATGCATATCTGTGCAACATCCTCCCAGCCTTTAGACATACAAAACTTATAGCCCTCCAGAAGATGTTTCTCGGAAACAATGCCAACTCTTCTCCCAATGTCATGTAAAAGGCCCAGTATATAAGCTTTTTCCGTATTCAGCGTATCACAGTGTTCCGCTATATTTTTGCAGGCCGCTGCCACATATCTGGAGTGGCCGATCCATAAGCCAGGATTCATACGTCCGGCAGCTAATAATTCCTGTTCCGCCGTTTCTATTAATGGAAATTTATTAACCATTTATGTTCCTCCTATCAGGATTACCTGCCAATTCTCTATTAATTTACAATTATCAGCTTTTATATAACCGTAATAAACTAGGCTATGCCGGTTATTCTGTTTATTATAAAAAGTATAGGACTGCCGCGAAATCTTTCGATTAGTAACCTTGCACTTTGACAAGTTCATCACTCTAAGAATTTTGCGGCAGTCCCTTAAAAATAAAACTGAATCTTATTCAGCTACCCGGTAAATATTCAGTTCCCCTGGTTTTTCCTGGAATTTGGATAAAGCTGGAACCATTTCTTTAAAGTGTTCTGCTTCCATATGCTGTTTTAAATGTTCCTCACTTTCCCATTCCTCTAAGAAAGTCAGTACCTGAGGATCTTTTGTGTCCTGATATAACTGGTAATGCACACATCCTGCATCTTTATCATTAGTCGCTATTACTAATTTTTTGGCTAATTCAATATAGTCTTTTACTTTGTCTGCTTTCACGTAATTTTTAGCTACTATTTTAATCATCTTTTACACCATTCTTTCTTTTAGTTTCTGCTAATTTCTACACAGTTCTTTTAATTTGCTCCATTCATTTGTTCCTTAATTCAAGTAATTTTTCATAAGAATCATCCATTGCTCCAAGTCTCATAATGTACTTTTTCCGGCCTGTAACGATCTAGGAAATCATTTTTCTGGTTATCTGGATATCCTGCTGAGACCAAAGCAAACGGTTTAATATATTCCGGGAAATGGTACATTTCTTTTAGAAATTTTTCAGCGGATTCATTTGTTGCAACACCCATCCAAACTGCACCTAGCTCTAAGTGTACGGCTTCCAGCAGAATATTCTCCATGGCGGCACTCATGTCCTGCTGCCAGAAAGTCGGATGTCTTAAATCTTTACAATTTGCTAATAGTATAAAAGTTACTGCAGAACCCGCTGCCGGTTTCGAATAAGGTGTCATAAGAGAAAGTTGACTTAATACCTCTTTATCCCTCACAACGATAAATTCCCAGGGCTGCTGATTTCCTGCTGATGGTGCCTGCATAGCCGCATGAAGTAATCTATCGATTTTCTCATCTTCCACGGGTCTGTCCTGAAATTTCCTCACACTTCTTCGATTAAAGATTTCTTCCATATAATACCTCCTTTAAATTTTATGCTAAGATATACAAATGGGAGATATTCCCTATGCCTAATAATATATCAAAAGAAGCAGGCGATTGTCAATGTGTTATCCTCTTTATCAGGAAGCAATTTCCGCCGCCCTTTCCAAAGCAATATCGATATTGTCACAGAAATTTCCGCTGCCGATTTTTGATGCAAAGCCTGCTTTCTGCATCATATTTAAAGGTTGTTCCTGTACATGGGATAAAATCAAAGTTATCTGCTTTTTTTTGCACTTTATCAATATTTCTTCCAGTGCATGTAATGCTGTTACATCCATTGCCGGAACACTGCGCATACGTAAGATAACCGCATTAATATGTGAGTCCAAAGAGATATTCATAAATTTATCTGCAGCTCCAAAAAACATAGGCCCGTTAATTTCATATACAAGAGTATGTCTTGGAACTTTTTTCAACCTTATGTTTTCCGTATCGTTTAAATCCTCTTCTTCATTCTCCTCTTCTATATACTGCCAGCTCTCAACCTTGGTAACATCGGCCATCCTTTTCATAAATAATATGGCTGCAAGGAGAATTCCTGCTTCGATTGCAACTACCAGATCAAACGCTACGGTTAATACAAAGGTTGTCACAAGAACCAGGATATCACTTTTAGGGGACCTTTTTAATAATACAGCAAATTCCCTTAAGCCGCTCATATTATAAGCAACCATAAATAAAATAGCTGCAATAGCAGGCATAGGTATCAGAGCCGCGTAAGGCATAAGCAAAACCAGGATAAGCAATAACATAACTGCATGAACCATACCTGATATAGGGGTTCGTCCTCCGTTCTTAACATTGGCAGCAGTTCTAGCAATAGCACCGGTTGCCGGTATCCCGCCAAATAAACCGGAACAGATATTACCTGCACCCTGAGCTATTAATTCCATATTGGAGCGATGTCTGCTTCCGATCATTCCATCCGCAACTACGCAGGATAACAAAGATTCAATACCGGCTAAAATCGCTATGGTAACTGCATCCGGCATAACATTACGGATTGTGCCTAAACTAAACTGGGGGATATGGATTGTTGGTGGATTAGCTGATAATTCATATAAACTGCCTATGGTATTAACCGGAACAGAAAAAATCTTGACAAGGACAGAAGCTATGATTACCGCAATGAAAGAGGCCGGAATTTTCCCATTTATTTTAGGCCAAAGAATTAATATACCAAGGGAAATCATACCAATAATAAATGCACTATAATTAATTGTATGTATATTTTCAAAACATGCTTTTACTTTCTCCAGGGTTTCCACAGGTGAATTTTGAAAAGTTAATCCAAGAAAATCTTTTATTTCTCCGATAAAGATAGTTACTGCGATACCAAATGTAAATCCTGTTGTAATGGTATATGGTATAAAACGGATCATACTTCCGAACCGCAGCAAACCAATGATGATTAAGATAATTCCTGCCATTATGGTAGCTATTATGAGCCCCTCCATCCCATCTTCTGCTACAATACCGGCAACTATGGTAGCAAATGCTGCTGTGGGACCGGCAATCTGGACTCGGCTGCCCCCTAAGAATGATATGACAAAACCGGCTACGATTGCGGTATACAATCCTTTTTCCGGTGTCACTCCGGATGCCAGAGCCAGAGCGATGGATAAAGGAAGGGCTATAATAGCCACTATAATACCTGCAACCATGTCTTTCGCAAACTGTTCTTTGGTGTATGTTTTCAAAACTGAAAACAATTTGGGTTTTAATTTGTTCATTTAATAAAGCCTCCATGTCATTTGTAAAAAGATATACTTAAAGATAATAGTCTTTCTTTCAATTATTTTCAAGTATGATTGTAAATATATTTACACTCTGGCACTCATCAGATTACTGGAGGAGTATCTTTTTAATCCTCTGTAAAAAACAAAAAATGCAAGCCCTATAATAAATATTGTAAATACCAATATTATTAATAAATACCATATGTGAAAACTTATCATCAGCCTTGTGGGAAGATAAATTACAAGGCCTATGGGAATTATCGAATATAATAATAATCTTACGAGACCTTTAAATATACCGTCCGGATAAGTAGACATACTAAGCATTACTCCAATTAAATTATTTGATATAATATCTCCTTTTACAATCCAGAATGATATACTGCCCATTATTACTGCAAAAGAAGTAAGAATCAATCCCCCTGTAACCGTTAAGACAGTAAATAGTAAAAGATTGAACAGACTGAACCGAAATATACATAAAATCACATATCCATATATCAGATCCCCTATTGCAGAGGTACTGGTACCTGAAGTTATTACACCAAGGAGCACACTTTTAGGCTGAACCAGAAAAGAATCCAGCTTACCGCCTATAATCAGATCAGGTATATCAAATGCCATGTTAAAAAATATGTGGGAAAATCCAAAAGTACTGGCTGCAAGCCCCCATAATACCAATACTTCCTCCATTTTATAACCACCGATATTATCTTTCAAATGAAATAATATAAACCACTGGATGATAAAAATAGCGTTATTTAACATCATAAAAAGGATATTGGTTGCAAAGGTTACCTGATTGGTCATCTCCCGCATAATGTTATATTTTACTGAAAGAAATATTACCTTTAATTGATTTCTAACCACCGTTAACATTTAATTTTTTCACTCCCCTCTTAAATAATATTCCTAATAGAAATATAGTTACCACCAGATAAACAAGCTGGACAGCAAAAACTTTAAAAAACATATCCATAGTAAAGTCGATAATCAGTTTTGCCGGACCATACGTAACTACATAAATAGGTGAACCTTTAATAAACGGCTGAATCCATACCGGAAATACCTCAATCGGAAAAAGGGTACCAACAACAATAATTAATTTGTCATAAATCCAATGGAAAGGGCCGGAATCTTCTATCCAAAAGGACAGTATACTGATACCGATTCGGATTACACTGTTAATCAAGATGCCTGTAAATGCAGCCAATATTATCAACGGAAGAAATCGAATATGAAAATTATATAGCTTACCGACAAAACTAAAACCAAGTAATATGCCGGCAGTTAAAAACAAGAAAAACTTAATCGTAATCTCACCCAGATGTTTTGAAACTATATAAAACAAATAATTATAGGGCTTGTTGATTCCATAAGCAATGGTTCCGCTTTTAATATCATTGCTGATTTGATTCGTCAGGGTTCGGTTTCTGGTACCAAACCACATAATTTCAGTAATTATAACATACCATACCATTTGGTTCATGGAATACCCGCTTATGCTTAAGGTATCTGAATAAATGTATTCCCACAGGTTTAAGAAAACAAAAAGTATGATAAAGAAACTGATAAAACCCAATAAGATATTCATAATATATTGGAGATTTTCAATTAAAGTTGCTTTATAAATATAAAGGTATTTTTTCATACGGCACTCCTTTCAATCTTATACTTAACAGGATTTTAGTGTTAAAAGGTCCTTACCCAGTGTTCGGGGGAAGGGCAGCTTCCGTTGAATCTATATATACTGATATTCATTCAAAATGCTAAATTGACCTTTTGACACCTGGTAACCTGCCATGCAACTTATATAAGTTCAAAGTTAAATGGATCTTTAATCTTTATTCTTATAGATTTCCGTAATAATGGATTCAAGCGGTACATTGGATATATTTATATCCACCATGTTATCTGCGTCAAATAATTGAAATACTTCACTTATTTTTCTTTTTGTTGTATCCACTTCCAGTTTTATATTACCGCCTTTACTTTTTAATACCGTAATCCCGATTTCTTCCTTTAAACTGCATACTTCTTTTAGTTTCACCTCAATAATTTTTTTATTCAGATAATGGTATTTTAGGTTTTCCATTGTATCATCTAAAACAATTCTTCCGTGGTTTACGATAATAATCCTTTTACATAACTTTTCAATATCTCCAACATCATGACTTGTAAGAAATACAGTAGTTCTGTATTCTTTATTCATTTTTTTAATGAGCTCCCGTATATTTTCCTTAACTACCGGATCAAGTCCAATCGTTGGCTCATCCAAAAATAATATCTCCGGTTTATGAATTAAGGAAGCAACGATTTCACAACGGATTCTCTGCCCTAAAGAAAGGTTTCTCACCGGTGTATTCACAAAATCCTCTAATTCAAATACTTCCTTTAGTTCCTGAATCCTTTTTTCTGTTTCTGCATTTGACAAATCATAAATAGCTCCAAAGAATTTAAAATTATCATACGGTGTAAGATGGGTCCAAAGCTGCTCTTTCTGACCGAATACCGTTCCTATCTTGTAAGATAACATTTTTCGCTTTTCTGTCGGATTAATATCCAATACTGACATGTTGCCGTTGTCCGGATATAAAATACCTGTAAGCATTTTTATCGTGGTGCTTTTACCGGCTCCGTTAGGACCGATAAATGCAAGCATTTCTCCTTGTTCCACCTTAAAACTAATGTTATCAACCGCTTTCACAGTTTTATAATTTGGTTTTACTATAGACCTTACACTTCCTGCCAAACCCTTTTCTTTTACCTTAACCTGAAAGTTCTTTGTTAATTGATTTACTGTAATAACCTCCATAAAAAATCCCCTTTCTTTCTAAAGACTTTGGAATCAAGTACCAAATGCCAATTTAAAATGATACCCCCTTTGCATGCAATAAGACGTATTTTTTCTATTGCATAAGTAAGCGTCTGGTCTGCCAGACTCTGTTACTGACGCGCTGTTACTTCAGTGACAATCCACCAAAGGATATTATCCTTTTGCATGTTCATGTGCATCTAGCCCGGCGGGCCTTTTTATCTTATAGGGAAGTTCAGAAAATTTTCCCGGTCGAAAATAAAAAACCGCCTTGGATAACATTTTCCTAAATAGGAAAAATATTATTCAATGCGGTTATATTAAAAAAAGAAATCTATTCATAACCGCATAGACACAAATGAAATATTACATCTGCATCTATGCTTGCAATAGATGCAAAAGTTAACTTTCCATAAATCGTAAGTGACTAATTAGGATAATAAGAATAGATTTGTTCATTTTGTTTTCTCCTAAAATTTGTTATTTCGAAAAAGTATAACATAACGGTTTTTCTTTGGCAACACTTTTTTAGAATTATTTTCCTGTATCATCCTGTCTAAGGAATATGAAACATAATAATTTTTATTGGTATAAATTATCTACAAAAAGCTAAGGATTTATGGTACAATGATAAGATGAATCACATTAATTCAGATAACTATCTGATTTCACAAGTACTAATTACCTACAGAAAAGCGAGGATAAAAAATGGATTATGAATTGGGATTTTGGAAATATAAAGAGGGTATATACAAAAATAATCAGAAAGTATACACCCTGTTAAGCAGAGACGAAGAAGTATATGGCATTGATGACCTACCCACCGACGACATTCTAAATGACATAAAAGAGGTCTTTAAGGATTGGAAACTGGTTGAAGAAAATGAATACGAAAAAGATAATTCCGGTTTCTTTCAGTTTACCGTGAAGAATAATTTCGTTCGCTTTGACTGTTATCAAATGGATGAAGACGATATGAACAAATTCATTGACATCATGTATGATTACGATTGTCCTCTATATGACCCTCAGGAAAATAAGCGTTTTGATGAACGTAATGAAGAGTAAGGATAACTAAATCACACCATACAAATTTCCTAAATATGTCCAGAAAAATATGGTAAAAATGGAACATATGGAGGTTACAACAATGATTAAGGCTGCCAATTCACCATTTCCACCCATCTGATCGGACATGGTGAAAGAAGCAACCGCAGTAGGTGATGAAAATAAAGACATTAAAGACACCAGCTCAGCTCCTCTAAACCCGATTAATATTGCAACCGGAAGAACAACTGCAGGAATGACTATCAACTTACCTAAAGCGCATGCTATCAATTTAATCCTGTAACGGGCGAACCCGTTAAAAGTAAAGGTTCCGCCAAGTACAATCAGAGCCAGAGGTGTAGCCATACCTCCCACATCACTTACCACATCCATTAACATCTCAGGAAGTTTTATACCGGATATCAGAAAAAGAAGACCAAGAAAGATACCTACCACCATAGGGTTTTTAGCTACTCCTGCCATAACTCTGATCACATTCATCTTGGCATCACGATATGACTCAAATAAAAAAACGACTAAGGTATTATATATAAATACGGTTAGTGCAGCAAGCAAGGATACCATCCCAAGGACCTCACTATCCGGATAGATGGAACCTACAATGGTTAATCCAAATAAAACATTATTGGATCTGAAAATTCCCTGGACCATCGTTGCCGCATCACTTCTGTTTTTTACAAAATGGGGCATTAAAAAGTATAAGATAAGAAAAGTAATACAGGTAGCAAGTCCGCCGAATATCAGCAATAAAGGATTTACATCCGCTAAAAGGTCCGATGTATAGATGTTTTTAAAAAGCACCACCGGAAGAAATATTGAGAATATCATTTTATTTATCTGTTTTAAAGTTGCATCTGTTAAATGTATCGTTCGTTTCAAAATATATCCTAATGCCATAAGGATAAACATCGGAAATACCACACGAAACGAAAGTAAAATTTCTTCCATACTTTCCTCCTAAACTCAGCTAAACTAAGTACTGCGTATTATCTTAACATATATTTTGTTTCATGAAAAGAGCTTTACTGGAAATCTATGGTTTCAATCAGGAACAATATAGTCAGATAGTGAGCAGGCCGGAATCTGACAGGCCAGACTCCAGCCCGGATTTATTATTTATAGTTGATTTCCTTGCTGCCGGTGCAGGCTAATATGTCATTTTCGGTTTCCCTAAAGTACCTTTTAATATTAGGTTTACTTTCAACAGTAACCATATCTATTTCATCTTTCATGGATAAATTGTTCTCCGATTTATATCTTCGCACCTCCAAAATTATTCTCTTTAACTCTTCGCCGAATATCAGCAGTTCCTGATTCATGTCATTCTCTGTTTTCCAGCACAAATTATGAATGGATATCTCTTTTTCCCGATCACGGTAAAATTCCTGGTATATATAGTCGGTAATATGAGGAGTATAAATAGCATAAAGTTTCAAAATACCTAATAAGGCATAATATATAGCGTATTGACCTGACTTTCTTGCTTCGGCTCCGTGCTTATCCGGCTGATAAAGCCTTTCCTTTATTATTTCGATATAATAATCGCAGAAGTCTTTCCAAAATAATTCATCAATTACATGCCTTGCCTGCCCGATTTCGTATTCATTTAACAGGTCCGTCACTTTTAAAGTTGTTTCCTTAACCTTTTCCAATATCCAAAGATCAACCGGTTTTAAATTCACTTTATAATCTATGTCCACATCTTCTAAATGGGATAAAACAAATCTGGACGCATTCCAAAGCTTAGTTACGAATCTTTTAGAATTTTTTAACTCATCTTCACTAAAAAAGGTATCCGTACCTAATTTAGAATTGGCAGAATGGTACCGTAAAACATCCGCTGAGTGGCTATCAATTAAAACAGCTGGGGAATTTACTGCATTATTTTTTGACTTACTTATCTTTTCCCCTTTTTTGGCAAGTACAAAACCACTAATCATAATGTCTTTCCAGGGTATCTGATTGGTATGGTATAAACTTTTTACAATGGTATAAAATGCCCAGGTACGAATGATTTCATGGGCTTGTGTCCGCATACCCATAGGAAGAATAATATCACTTCTATCATCTTTTTCCCCTAATCTGGCATTAATAAGAGGTGTAACCGAAGAGGTAGCCCAGGTATCAAAGACAGCAGTTTCCGGCACAAATTCAGTACAGCCGCAGCTGCAGGTATCCTTAGGTATACTTTCCATAGGATTAACCGGAAGTTCTTCTTCATCTGCAAATAATTCCCTGCCGCAATTCTTGCAATACCATACCGGAAATGGTACACCAAAATATCTCTGCCTGGAGATACACCAATCCCATTTTAAATTTTTTACCCATAATTGATATCTGGTTTTCATACTTGCCGGATACCAGTTAATTTCATCGGCTGCTTTTAGAAATCTTTCTTTTTCTGATAAAATATCAATATACCATTGACTGGATGGGATTATTTCTACTTCCTTTCCGCAACGTTCATGGACAGCAACCGTGTGAGTGATCTCCTCCTGTTTTATTAATAATGATTTTTCCTTTAAGAGACGGATAATTTCTTCTCTTGCTTCTTTTACTTTCATTCTGCTAAGATAAGGTACCTCATCGCTGATTCTTCCATCCGGTTTTATTACCTGTTTCAACGGAAGTTTATGTTTTTCGAACCAAACGGCATCCGCAGCATCTCCAAAGGTTGCACACATAACAACTCCGGTACCTTTCTCCATACTTACCTCTTCATCGGCTAATATGGGTATTGTAAAATTATACAAAGGAACCTTGGCTGTTTCACCTATATAGGAAATATACCTCTCATCACCCGGATTAACAAAAAGGCAAACACAGCCATATAATAATTCCGGACGTGTTGTTGCAATCGTAAGAGCTGTTCGGTTTGTCTTAAATTCCAGATAATTAAAGGTACTGGCTAAATCTTTCGTATCCAGTTCAGCCTGGGCTATAGACGTCTGACATTCCGTACACCATAAAACCGGTGACTCTTTCCGGTATGCTTTTTTCATTTTAACCAGTTCTAAAAAAGAACGCTGGGATATTCTCTGGGTTTTTGGTATTACGGTACGATACTGCTGATTCCAGTCAACACTAAAGCCAAGTGATTCCCACATTTGTTTAAATTCCTCTTCATATTTTTCTGAAACAGCCATACATTTTTCCACAAATTCACTTCTGGGCAGTTCTCTGGCATGAATTTTTTCAGTTTTTTCTACCAGCCGTTCGGTAGGTAAACCATTATCATCAAAACCAAAGGGGTAAAATACGTCAAATCCCTGCATTCTTTTAAATCTGGCAATTATTTCTGCCTGGGTATAGGAAAATATGTGGCCAATATGAAGACTTCCGCTTACTGTCGGCGGCGGAGTATCAATAGAAAAAACCTTTTTCTCTTCCCCGTTATGAAACTTGTAAATATCATATTTTTTCCATAAGTTCTGCATTTCTTTTTCTGCAATTTTAAAATCATACTTTTTATCCATGTAGATACCTCCTTTTATTTACATATACAAGCAGAACGTTAATAAAGGCAAAAAAATCGCCCTAAGCTTTACGCTTAGGGCGAACTGATATGTCCGTGGTACCACCTAAATTCAGTATAATACTGCTCTTTGTCAGTACGGGAAATTAAATTCCGATACTGCTTTCCTTGATAACGGTAGAAATTTCCGTTGGAGTCTACTAAGATAAATCGCATTATCCGTTGGATCCAAAGCTCAAAGGCTACTTCCCTGCTTCCATTACGAAGATTTTCACCAGCCATCTTCTCTCTGTGCATCAGGATAAGCAAGTACTCCTCCTTGTCAACGCTTTTGCCTGTAAATGTTAGTTAAATTATAGCATTTTGGATTTAATTGTCAATCCTTTTTATATCATATTTAAGAATAATTAAATTACTTTTTTATTTGGGCATGGACAGATTAAATAAGCGGTTCCCACATACCTAATTGGTTCCTGTATAAGAACTGATACCACCTGTTACATTAATTACATCATATCCCTGCCTTAATAAAAATTTGCAGGTCCTGCTGCTTCTTGCGCCTGATTGGCACATGATATAATATGTTTTATCTTTATTCAAATATTGATTCGGGTTAGATATTAAATTACCCATAGGAATATTTTTTGCAGTCCTTATACTGCCTGTTTTATATTCATATGGTTCCCGTATGTCTATAATCTCTGCCTTTCCGATTAAATTTTCCAGCTCATTTGCCGATACGTTTTTTCCTGTTTCTACTTTTAAGAATCCCAGCATAAATTACCTCCTTGTGTATTTCCATAAGATATTATGCCGTAATTATATTGCAATTATTAATCCTCTTCCGTAACCAGGTTACGAAAACTATTCCGCTGCCACACGGTTAATCATCTCAGAAGATAGTATCATCAAGAATATAAAAATTAATAAAAAGAAAGGCAATATTACTATTCCAGTAACTTCAGACAGAAATCCAAATGCAGGCGGCATGAAGGTACTCCCTACATAGGCAAAAGCCATCTGTATTCCCATAATCGCCTGAGATATATCTTTTCCGAACCTTTTTGGAGTCTCATGGAGCATGCCAGGGTATATAGGTGCACATCCTAAACCGATCAGAATAAATCCTGCTAAGCTGAAATACCTTGAAAAAGGCAGTACCAAAGAGAGTCCGCCAAGAGTACAGATAACTTGTCCTAATCGTATTAAAGATACATTGTTCATTTTCATTGCCAGAAAACCGGATAAAAATCTTCCTGCAGTAATACCAAAATAATACAGGGATACCCATTTTGCCGCAGTATTGACAGATAGGCCTACATGCTGTACCAAAAAAGTTCCTCCCCATAGACCGGTTGTGGTTTCAACCGCACAATAGCAAAAAAAAGATAACAGGGCTGCTTTTGCCCCCTTCATCCCAAATAACATAGGCAGCGTGGCATCTTGTTTCACTTCCTGTGTAAGTTCCGTATTCGTTTCAAAGGACTTCCAGATAGGTAAAGATAAAAATAATAAAACGACCAGTGTGATTTGTATTACGGATACGGTAAGATATCCCTTATTCCAACCGCCGGTTGAGGTTAAAAACATTGACATGATAAAGGGACCTGCAGTTGCTCCAATTCCCCAAAAACAATGCAGCCAGTTCATATGATTCGCTTTATAATGTAATGCTACAAAATTATTCAGGGCAGAATCCACGGAACCGGCTCCAAGCCCCAAAGGTACGGCAAAAATACACAGCCAGATAAAATGGGGCATGGCATAAAATCCAAGAAGTGCAAAACCTGTCATAAAAACACTGATTGCAGTAACTTTACCCGTTCCCAATTTTCTGATAATTTTTTCACTGAAAAAACTTGATATAATTGTTCCGCCGGATATAATCATAGTTATAATGCCTGCAAAAGATACCGGAACAGATAATTCCGTATGCATGACCGGCCAGGCCGATCCTAACAGGGAATCCGGTAATCCCAGACTGATAAATGCAATATAGATGATGATTAATAAAATGGTTGCCATATATACTTCTCCCTTTTACATTTAATTTAATATAGGATTAGGGTATCAAAAGGTCAATTTTGCTTTTTTAATAAATACCAGCGTATATATATTCAATTTAGCTGCCTTTCCCTCAAACACTATATTTTTTACAAGCCTCTAACGTCTTAAAAATCAAACCAGCTGGCTTGATTTTTGGCCAGAGTCTTGACAAAATATTAGCAGTGTCCTCGGCCGTACGTAGTCGAAATAATTCGACCAAAACCGAATATATATACACCGATATTCATAAAATGCAGGTTGTGAGACCTTTTGACACTTGAATCCTATTTTTTTTATTTATTAATAATACTTTTTATAACCATTTTCCGGAATAACTCCTTCTAACCCAATAACTCTTGGCCATAAACCTGTCCTTGCTATAATAAATCCCATTAGCATTCCCATATGACTATGTAAATGCCTGTGCTGCGCCATTATCAATGCAAATCTGGTCCATTCACAATTCTCAGGTTTTTCTAGCAGAAGATCATCTGATAATTGTTTATCATAATCTTTAATCTTCTTTTCTACAGACAGAAAAAATTCGTTTAATAATTCCTTGGAAAGCTTTTTTTCCGAGGTTACATCTAGGTTATTTAAGTCTTTTACATGAAAAGACGGTGCCTGATATTTTCTCGGATTGATATACCAGGTATCAAGAGATAACAGCATGTGATAGACATGCTTCCATAAAGGCATCTCGCAATATAATTCCTCCCACATATCACCAGGAATGCAATCAATTACATTACCTACATTCCATAATGCCCGGTTTGTCTGATCTCGAATGATTTCAACATAGCTAATACCATTATCCATAATTAATCCCCTTTCCACACCTTGCTGACTAAGGTAATATCTGCTTATTACCTGCAGACTAATTGCACATTGCTTGTTACCAGTTTAAACCAACTCTTTATATATTAATTTATCTAATTTCTCGTTCAATTTGCTATATATTCCTGACATCCATACTTCAGTCGACAGCTTTATGGCTTCCTTTCTGCCCACCCATTTTACACCACTGTTTTCATCTTCTTTTATCCGTAAAATCTCCCGGTCATCCGCCTCCAATAAGTATGTAATATTTAAATGCAGATGAGATGAAACATATTTTTCTCTTTTGATATGACCATTGACACAGAGGGTTTCCATGGAATAAATATTTGTAAAAACAGGGGTTATATTAATGATTCCTGTCTCTTCTTTTGCTTCACGAATTGCTACAGATAACAGGTCTTTCTCTCCGTCCGCATGTCCCCCGGTCCACGCCCAGCTGTCATAAATGTTGTGGTATATCATTAAAACTTTTTGCCGGTCCGAATTCACAATCCAGGAAGATGCCGTTATATGAGCAATTTCATTCTCTCTTGTAAATACATTATCAAATAAGTCCATATATTTCAGTGTAATTTTTCGGTCGTTTTCCTCCTGCTCATTCCATGGGTTATATTGTTCTATCTGCTTGTATATGTTGTCATTCATCCTATTTTGCCCCGCTTTTCTATTCTTATATTTCTCCTGATTGAATCAACAGAATAATTATATCCTGTTTCTGATTTTCTGTTTATTCCTGTTTTTGTTTCATGTTATTTCTGATAATTTTTTTGCTTATTCCTGTTATTTATATCAGATTACGTCGTATATCCTAAGTTAATAATAATCCATTTATCACCAAGAATCAAATTTATCTTTAATGAATTTAATCCTATTTTCATAGTATTCATTGTATGTATTAATGATTTGCTTTTCCCTTTCCAATAAACCAGACCTGGAAAATTAGAATCCATATACCTAAGATATAAAAGACTTTTCCTAACCCGATATAATCTCCAACATAACCGCAAATAGGGAAGATAACAATCATTGCCGCTGAAAACATTACACTGCTCACGGATATAATTGTTGCTCTCTGAGCGGATGGTATTAGCTGATTCAAAGCGTTGGATGATATTGGATATAATAGTGATCCAAAGTAACTCTGCACTAAAAATGCAACAACAGAAATATATGTATGATTTATCCCAAATGCAGCAATAAAAATTGCTAATCCTGATGCACCCACATATTTCTCTTTATCTCCAAATATTCGGCTGAATTTTTCAGCGGATAATGCTCCAAAAGATGCAAAAATCCCACTAAGTAATATAACAAAGGAAATTTGTATTTTATTTAAGCCAATATTGAATAAGTGCTGCTGACCATAAAAGTATGTCGCAGTAGCAAAAGCGGTTACTACAGGATAAAATACCAATACAGACCTGACCGGTTTATTATGTTTAAAAATAGTAATGCAGGCTTTAAAATGCTTCCTAACCGTACTTTTCTCACTATTTCCCCTATCAACTAATGCTTTAGGTTCATAAAAAAAACTCCCGTTAAATAATGCCGCCGCACTGATTATCATACCTGCGGTATATGCGTAGAAATATGAAATCTCCGCTAAAATTCCGCCTAAAAAGGAAGCAAAACCGCTTGCCGCTTCCTGTATAAAATTTAACCTGCCATTAATCTTTAAAAACTCCTTTTCCCTTTTTAAAATTTTCAAACTATCATAAACGAGTGCCTCTTCTGACCCTGAATTTAAATTATAACTGAAAGCGGAAAAAGCAAACGCTATGGCATAACCCAAGAAATGATTGCTTGTTACCATAAGCAAACCGGATATAACTGCTGATAGTCTCCCTAGTAATATGGTATTTTTTCTACCTGTTAAATCAGCCATAGCACCGGTTGGTACTTCAAAAAGAAAACTGACAATATGAAAAATTCCCTCCAAAAGGCCAATTTGTCCTAAGGACATACCTTTATAACTCAAGTATAAAACCCATATTGCTCCGGTCAAGTTGAAATTGGACATAAATCGAAACATATAATCCGTTTTAATATTTTTCCTTAAACCACATATGTATGTATTATTTTCTAAGATCTCGCAGCTGACTTTGTGAATTTCATTTGACTTGTTAATCTCATTTTTGTTAATCTGATTTTTATCATTAATTTTATTAATCTCATTTATTTTATTGTCTTGAGTACTTATATTATTTTCCATCATACTATCCTTTCCGGTTATAATTCAAGCATAAGAATGAGTCTGGTCTGCCAGACTCTAGCGCTATTTTATAGGGAAGTTCGGAGAACTATTCTATAAAATAAAAAACCTGTTTCTTATATTTAAGAAACAGGTTACTGCCGGATGTTATAGTATTTCTATAATAAGAAACAGCTAAACTTTCCTGAAAAAGGGCGCAGTAACCCAATTTACGGAATTTATTCCGTTAAAAGTTAGACCGCTGCAAACACAAATTCTGTATCCCTTTATTTCAAAATTAAGTTTCACAAGTTTCTTTCCTTTCCATAATGGTTAAAATAATGCTTTATTAAGTATAACATCAACTTCCACTAAAAATCAAGATTAAAATATACCCGACTTTTCGTGCCGAATAAAATCGTTACTGTTCACTCCCCTGCAAAAAGCAGCATAATGCTTATATATTTAATCGTTGTGTGCAATATTCTTTAGTATCAGCATATATTTTATGGGGGTGAAAATATGCAGTCATGTGAACTTGTTGCTACAATTACAGCGCTTGCCTGTGCCATAGCTAATAACTGTACTGTTGATGAAATAACCGTAATGGCAGCAACCTTTACTCAGCTTGGGGACACCTTGACTACGATTCTTGCACAAGAAGCTTACATTAATCCACCGGTTAACCTTGACCAGAACTCAGACACAAATCATAATACGGGTACAAAGAACACTAATGTAAATTAAAAGAATGCCAGTACAAAAAAGCGAGCGATAATAAGGAAGACTGCTCCAAATGTAAAAATGAACCCGGAAGAAAAAAAAATTATGCATCTTTCTTCCGGTTCACTTATAAGTTTATATACCAAGTCATAAATAATAATTATACCTTTTTCTTGAAGCATATAATCCTGCTTTCTTCTTCAAATCCCATTTTTAGATGAAACTGTAAACTTTCCGTATTGCTAATATTACAGTCACTGGCGAATTCTTCACATCCCATATCCTTAGACCAGGCTTCACAGGAAGCCAGAAGATGCTTTGCTATTCCTTTTCTGCGACTGCCCTCGCTAACATAAATTCCTTCTAAATACCCTACGGGACTGCTTTTACATCCTTGTACATAATCAAAACGTAACTGGCATTGGGCGAATCCCACCGGCTGTTGCATTTCATAGGCTAAGAAAAATGCAGCAGTATCCATTTTCATAATGCCAGTAATCTCTTCTTCTAATTCGGTCCGGGTATGATGGGGCCATAGTAGTAAAGCTAAATCAGTTATTAACTTACAATCAGTTATATCTGCTTTTCTTGTCATGTAATAATCCTCATAGTATAATTAATTAATTCAACCTAAGATAATAAGTAAGTATTTGTGCTTACATTATTTCTTTGAATGAACATTTAAACCTCCAATTCTATTATAATACACTTAAATGATTTTGCCAGATAACAACTTTACAGGTTTTCATTTTTTAACACATCAATAATATTGTCCTTACTTGTTTTCTTAACCGCATAAACCATAGTAAATCCAATAATTAAGAAAACGCTTACAATCGCAATTATTATGTTTAACCAGGGCAGGAAGAAGATAAAATCAAAATTACGGCTTAAAGTCTTATAAACCAGAAAGATTACAGCAAAACTTGCGGGCAAACCATACAGTAATGCTTTTATTCCGTAAAAAATGCTTTCATAACGTATCATCTTCTGAAATCCTGCCGGAGTTATACCATAGGATTTTAACATTGCAAATTCCCTTTTTCTCATATTAATACCTGTAGAAATAGTATTAATAATATTAGCCGTGCAGACGGTAGCAATTAATATTACGAAGCCGTATAAAAAGACGGAAAAAATCAAGGATAATCTTTCCTGTTTCTGCCTTTGTGTAATCACGTTGAAAATATAACTATCTAAATCAGGATAATTCTTCTTTACGGCTTCTATTTCTTTCTCCAACTCAGAAGCTTTGTCTGTGATATAATAAACGCTTAGATTTCGGTAAAGCTTCATTCCTGACTGTTCCATTTGATTAAGAAAAGACTGTAACCCCTGCTTTGATACAAGGATTGTTAAATTACCAATATACTCCTGATATCCGTACAACATCATAGGAATTTTATCTGTAACAGCTGAAATTTCAACTTGACTTTCGAGTTTTTTAACTTCATCATAATAGTAAGTAAGCGGAATAGCATCACCGGGTTTTATTCTTAATTGAGATACTGTTGTAAATTCATGTTTCTCTTTTAAATTAAAGGTATTGATTAATATTCCTTTCATTCCCTCAGACTTTATTTTATCCTCATCAATACCGGCTTCTTTCGCATATTGTCTTAAAGAGATGTCATCCATGGATATAATCTGAACATCCAGAGAATACTTTCCGTCTTCCGGTTCCATTCTGCTCTTAATATCATTACTCACCACACTTTCATTAAGTACTGCAGTGCCACTTACACTTTCAGTTACCACTGAGGTATTAATATGGTCCAGATGGGTGAGGTCATTAACATATCTATTCACTTTATCCATATCCTCCCCGTACACAGACACGGAAACATCATAATTAATCGGTGCGTTTGCCATAATAAAGGATTCTTTTAAAAATTCTGAAAATGCAGAAGCTGTCAGGAATAAAACAATACTGATAATCATGGAAAATAAAGTTGCATAATAACGGTGTTTATTCCTTTTTAGATTTTTTAACCCAAGTTCTGCTTCAAATCCAAATATAATCCTGGAGAGCTTTGAAGTTTTAACAGCTTTTCTCTTTATACTAATATCCTGAGTTTGCCGAATGGCATCAATAGGGGTAATTTTAGAAGCCCGCTTTGCAGGAAACCATGCTGAAATAAATAAAAGTAAAACAGAGAATAAAATTGCTCCGATAAAGCCATAGGGAGATATCACCAATTTAAGTGGTACAGTAACATTAAATAAATTCTGCATAATCGGACTTATTATAAAGAATGTGATGCCGATACCGAGATAACCGCTAATAAGACCGATAGGTATTGAAATACAGCCAATTACAAATCCCTCAAAAAATACGGAATTTCTTTTTTGCCTTTTCGTCGCACCTACACTGGCCAACATACCCAAGGTCCGGCTGCGTTCCGACAAGGATATGGCAAAAGCATTGTAGATTAAAGATACCGATCCCAATAATATAATACTCCCAACGATACCGATCGCTACTGTTAAAGTAGTATTAAATTCATTGTCGTCCGTAATTCCGGCATAAAACAGTAACTCTGAATTATAATTTAATTTTCCTGCATTACTTTCTTTTTTTAGTTTTTCAGATATATCGTATATTTTTTTATTTAACTTATTAAATCCAGCGTAAACAGTATAAGCTTCTTCATTTTTCACATTATTCTCACTGATACCGCTAAAAGCAACATACCCGGCTCTCGAGCTGTTTTCCCTACTTTCCGCATCGACTATTCCGGTTATGGTATACTCTCTTTCTCCGGTTTTTGTGAAGTCTTCTCCTTTCGTAAAGGAAAAGGTATTATCCAATGGAGTTTTCACCTTATTTTCAACTATACTGCGATCCCCCATGGTAAAAGTGACTTTATCACCGATGAGATAAGTAACACCCGAGGTATCTAACATCTGAGTCGTTATTACTAACTCATTTTCATTTCTGGGGAAACGTCCTTCTTTTAGCGCGATGGCTGAAAGGTCAAAGGAATTATATTCTAAGATATAAATATATGGCCGTTGGCTGTTTTTCGAACCCGGCAGCTCACCTATACCTGCCGTATGGCTTATAAGACTTTTCTTTACATTAGGATCTCCTGTTATCTTATCCACACCGGAACCGGGCACTTCATCCCATACAGAATGCCAGTTACCCGTTTGAGCAATAATACTGCGTTGTAGCATGTCCATTAAAGAAGCCCCAATGGTAGAAGAAGCAGCTATCATCGCAACAGAAATTATAACACCGATAATCGTAACTAACGTACGGCTTTTATTCTTCTTCATATACTTTAAAGTCAGTTTATTTACGATATTCATCTTCGAATCACCTCATCCCTGGTAATTCTTCCGTCCTCTATGGAGATAATACGGTCAGCCTGGAGAGCGATACTTTCATCATGTGTAATCACAATTAATGTCTGATTATAATTTTCATGAAAATATTTTAACAGCTGGAGAATTTCCCCGCTGTTTTTCGTATCCAGGTTACCGGTGGGCTCGTCCGCCAATATAATGGCCGGACTTCCGATTAATGCCCTGCCAATTGAAACACGCTGCTGCTGACCGCCGGACAGTTGGTTTGGTAAATGGGTTAAACGCTCCTTAAGTCCTAATATTTTAATAATATGATTAAAATTATCCTGATCCACTTTACGCCCATCTAATAAAAGGGGCAGTGTAATATTTTCCGTAACGTCAAGAACCGGTATCAGATTATAAAACTGATAGATGAGACCAATCTGCCTTCTCCGAAAGATTGCCAAAGCAGTTTCGTCCATGGCATATACATCCGTATTATCTACAATTACTTTACCTTTAGTGGGTACATCAACTCCTCCCAGGATATGAAGCAAGGTTGACTTTCCGGAGCCCGATGGCCCTACAATAGCAATAAATTCACCTTTATTAACGGAAAATGATATATTATCCAGGGCTTTTACGGCTGTTTCACCGCTTCCATATATTTTAGACAGATTTTCTACTTTTAATATTTGCATATATTCCTCCTGATTTAAATTAATAATAATTGCAAAACTAACAATTTTCCAAATATACCATTTCACTTATATAAATTAAAAGCATAAATGGTGTATTGGACAGTGCAACCATTCTAAATTTATTAAGTAACAATGACCATAATCCGAGTATATATGCCTGACATGACTCTCCGATGACATTTAATCTTACAATTTAGTCACTAACCTTAAATAATCTGCCTGTAAAATTTAATACGGAATCTGGTACCGATTTTATGATTTGAATCCAAATCCACATTTCCGTTTTGACTATTCAAAATACTCTTAGACATAGCCAGTCCGATTCCAATACTATCCGTACCGGCATTTTTACCTTTATAAAAACGTTCAAAAATATGAGGTTTATCCTCCTCTGCAATTCCCTCCCCATTATCTGTAATATCAATTTCCGTATATAAAGGGTTTTGCAGACAGGTTATTGTAATAGTACCTCCGACACTTGTATGCTCAATACAGTTTTTAACTATATTGAGTATGGCCTCTGCCGTCCAGTTAAAATCACCTTCTATAAAAATATCATCGCTGCACTCTATTATAAGCTCCTGTTCTTTTAATTCCACAGGTATTAAAAGCGGTTCCACTGCTTTTTCAATAAGCCTGAGAACCTGGATATTTTCCCGTTTAAATGTAACCGTCTGTGCATCGATTTTAGACAGCTTTAATAAAGATGTTACTAACCACTCAATGCGTTTAAGCTGATTTGCTATCTTATTTAAAAATTCTTCTTTTTTTTCCTGAGGTAAATTCGGATCACTTAATAGGTCTGTCATAACAAACATGGAAGTCAACGGAGTTTTTAACTGATGGGATATGTTAGACAAGGTATCGGATAAATATACCTTATCTTTTTTCAATAACTCGGATTGTTCGTACAGAGTTAAAGTAACTTTGTAAATATCATTTTTAAGAATACTTAATTCTCCCTCTGTATTATCCCGAATATCCATCTGATTCTTTCCTGTATAAACTGATGCAAGATACTTCGATAGGTTTTCAATATCCTGATACCGTTTATGGGTAAACAGAAAAAATGCGATAAAAACTGCTGACAGAGTAATGAGCGTTATTAGGGCTGCTGTAAGATTAATAGAACTAACAACCGCCACATTTATTACTCCGGCAAACCCGCAAAAGAGATATAAATTTTTAACTTCTTTATTTCTAACCATATTAGTTCCCAATTTAAACTTCCTTCCCCGTATTCCCCATCCGGTAACCTAACCCCCGTACCGTAACTATGATTTTGGGATTCTGGGCATCCTCTTCTAATTTTTCCCGTAAGCGTTTAATATAAACAGACAATGTGTTATCATTTATAAAATTACCGTCAATATCCCAGATTCCCTGTAATAACTGATTCCTGCTGAGTACCTGTCCCATATTATTCAGAAATACAAGAAGCAGCCGGTATTCTAAAGAGGTTAAAAATACTTCCTCCCCATCCCGATACACCTTAGCCAGTTTCGTATTAATCATAATATTATAAAGACGGTAAATATCCGTTACATTACCTGTCTTCTGGTAATGTCTTAGTGCTGCTTTAATGCGGCTTATTAATTCTCTTATACGGAAAGGTTTTGTAATATAATCATCAGCACCCATATCCAGTCCCATAACAACATTAACTTCATCGTCACAGGCCGTTAAAAATATAACGGGAACATTCTGTTTCTCTTTTATTTTTCTGCAAATTTCATAACCGCTTCCATCCGGCAAGGATAAATCCAAGAGATATAGATCAAAATTTTCACCTGTTTTTTTGTCCGCTTCCTTTTTGTTTTCACACAAGGTGACCTCAAATCCCTCACCAGTCAGAGAATATTCCAGCCCTTCCGCTATGGTTTTATCATCTTCTACAATTAATATTCTCATTACTTTCTCCGCTCCCTCCTCATATCCTTTTGATCTTTTAATCGGTCCATTACCAGTGTATCCCGATATATCCAGGGTGTATGTTCAGAATGATTTATTATGGTGTTATTCTCGATTGCTTCCTCCAGTGTAATCCATTTTAATTCATACTCTTCCTCTTCCTCATAATGATCCAGGTTTCGTTCCCCTTCTTCCGGAAGAATGTCGCAGTAATAGTAATAAGATAACTGTTCAAATATTTTACATTGTTCTTTATCTTTTTTAATTTCCTTAAATTTACCGTAATATTTTATCGTTTCAGGAATTACTTTTAATCCGGTTTCCTCTAAAACCTCCCGAATGAGAGTCTCCTCTCTGCTTTC
The DNA here is from genome assembly GCF_030913705.1 of Anaerocolumna sp. MB42-C2. Lineage (GTDB taxonomy): Bacteria > Bacillota > Clostridia > Lachnospirales > Lachnospiraceae > Anaerocolumna. The sequence continues at coordinate 4,937,174 of NZ_CP133190.1, read as the reverse complement.
TCCTGCTTCCATTCCACCGCCGGGAAATTTATAATCACCATGTTTTCCGCTGTGGATCAAAGCAATTTTACCATCTGACTCAATAATTCCCCTTATTGCTACTCTGGTGATTTTATCCCACTTTTTATCATAATTTCTTCTATCCAGAATTCCGATATAGTCCGAAGCATTTACATCTGCCGCATAATACATTTTTGTAACCTTCCCTTTGCTTTGAAAGGAGCTTAAACCTTACAAGGCGGTTTTATTTTAATTTCCTACACTTTCATACAATTTCAGACCCTTATGAAACAATTTTAATGAAAGATAAATACTGTAAAACACAACAACCGGAGCCAGCCATAGTAATTTCACATTACTTTCCTTGTTCAATAAAAGAGAGGCCGGAAAGAAGCTGATGAAAGCATATGGAACCAGAAATGACAAAATGAACTGAATGACTTTAGGATATATACTGATAGGATACTTTGTATATTCCCCTATATTATGTACCAGGTTGCCAAACGCATTGCCCGGTGCCTTGGTCCAAAAAGTGATACAGTTGGAAGCCAATATAATAGCACCTTTTATAGGAAGGGCTAATGCAAAAATTAGTAAAAACAAAATAAGGCTGGTGATGGATATACTTTCTTTGCACTTGGGGATTGCTACAATTAAAACAATCAGTGACGTGAACATATTACCCACTCCGTTTAAACCTATTTTGGAGGCAAAGATCTGAAAGACCACCGGTAAAGGTCTGGTAAGATAATAATCCAGACCTCCCTGTAAATAAAGCCCATTGATCGTCCATGGTCCATCAAAAAATATCTCTCCGAAACCTACAGCAAAACCCATTAATCCATATACTACTACAATCTCCCAATAACCCCAGCCGTTAATGTTCTGAATCTTATTAAATATTCCCCATATGGTGACCAAACCTGCACTTTGCAAAAGAAATGTAGCAATCACCTGAATGAAAAAATCCAGTTGGTATTCCAACGCTCTTTTCAAATCCTGACCCATGTAACGGCGGTATAAAAATAAATACCTCTTTATTTTCTTTCCCATTTTACTCCTCCTGTATTTTCCAATTTCACTTACCTTTGTTATTCTTCTCAACCCTCGTATCCGGGGTTTTTGGCTCGCATGTACCTTGTGAGACTATTCGCACTCAACCTCCGTTTATAGTAATTTTTCTGATATTTACAGCAAACGAAAGCTTTCCGAGAGCAAATAGGGTTACGACCCATATTATTTCTTTCAAAAACACTCCCGGAATTGTGGATAACTCCGCCTGATTCAGAAATATGGACGCCGGTATGGATACAATATAGGAAAACGGAAGTTGATTTAAGACATTAGAAAAACCCTCCGGGAAAAAGGTCAGGGGTATCAGCCCGCCTGACAGCAAATTCGTAATCGCAGCTCTTGACCACTGAATTCCCATATAGGAAGTAGTTGTAAAGACAAACATAGAAAAAAGATATACAATTTCAAACTTAATAATTAGCGCTAATACTACACTGATTAAAAAGAAGCACCAGGTGCTTATGTGACCAGGCAACGGTATATTTAGTCCTAGTACTAAAGATATGGATACGATTAGTATTACAAGAGCTTCAAATAAGGAGGAGCCAATCGTTTCTGCCAGTCTTGCAAAGTAAAAGTCAAAAGGTTTTGTTAAATCCATTGCCACACTTCCATCCAGTATTTTTCTTGATATGGAGGATTCGGAATACCAGGACAGCAGAGTATTACAGATAAAGGCAACTAACAGATAAGCTCTCATGGATTCCCAAGTATAATCAGACACCATATTTTTCGAAGCAAAAACGGATTTCCATAAAAAAAACGAGGAGATAAAAAGAAGCGCCGTAACCATAATGGAAATAAAGAAATTGGAACGATAAGCAATGGTCTGCTGAACCGATGTTTTCATCAAGGTAATATATTTCTTTCCTTTTCTCATATCTTATCCCTCCATTATTCCTGTAATTTACCGGCATACATCTTCATGATTACGGTTTCGATTTTTGGTTCATCTATTTTAAAATCAACAATTTCATAGTCCTGGGAAAAAGCATTTAATAACTGCGCTGCCCTTATTTCAAACCGGTCAAAATAAAGTTTTATCCGGTTATCTCCCAGGTCTTCACTCCGGACCTCTGAGAAGTTTTTAAGGCGGACCTTGGCATCTGAAACCGGACCGGTTGTTTCAAGAACAAGGGCACGTTCCCTGGCATACTTATCTTTCATCTCATTTAACCCTCCATCGTATACCAAAGAGCCCTTATCAATGATTACAATACGGTCACAAATGTCTTCTATATCTTCCAGGTCGTGAGTAGTCAGTAATAAGGTAGTATGATTCTCCTTATTTAATTCTCTGAGAAAATTCCGGATTCTCTTTTTTACAACGATATCAAGTCCAATAGTCGGTTCATCCAGATAAAGGATTTTGGGATTATGTATCAATGCTGCTGCCAAATCTGCCCGCATTCGCTGGCCCAGAGATAGTTTACGGGCCGGTAGATGCATAAAATCTCCCATGTCCAGTAATGTTGTCAGCATATCCAGCTGCTTTTTATATTGGTGTTCACTTAACTCATATACATCCCGAAGCAGTGTGTAAGTTTCCTGTATGGGTATATCCCACCAAAGCTGGGTTCTCTGTCCGAATACAACTCCAATATTTTTAGCATTTTCTACCCGTTTCTTATAAGGTTCCATACCACAGACCTTAATTGTACCAGTGGTCGGATGTAAAATACCGGCCATCATTTTAATAGTAGTTGATTTACCGGCTCCGTTCGGTCCCACATAAGCAACCGCTTCTCCCTCCGAAATATCGATATTAACGTCCTTAACCGCTTCCTTATAGGAATACTCCTGTGTCATGATATGTTTTAAGGCTCCTGCCAAACCGGGTTTTTTTACCGCCTGTTTAAAGGTTTTTCCTACGTGCTGTAATTCAATTATCATTGTAAACTCCCTTTCAGTTTTTAATCTAAGATATAGCAATTGCTTTATGTCAATCCTAAGCTGCCTACCAGATTAAATCAGCCACCCCCTTCTCCGCTCCTTATGGTTCCTTTTCATCGGATTTAGATATCCCTTAGCAACCAATTATATCATAAGGTTATATAATAATCCATTATTTTCCATAAATTAAGTACCTATAGGTTACAATTCAACCGATCAGGTACTTATTCGTTAATTTCCAAACGCCTTCCTCTCACGGGTCAGTTCTTTATTTAATTCCAAAGAATCCCATGTTTTATTTTGTGAGGTTATAATTGCTTTTAGATAAACCGGATCAATATGCTGTACTTTAAACTCTTTTAAAAATGTGTTAAGAAGAGTTTCTGAAAATTCACTCATTACCAGCATTTCATCTAAAAAAGGTTCACCTGCAAAAATTTCTCCCTTTGATGTAATACCAGGCAATCCGGTTAAATAACCTATCGGTTCCTTATATTGGGAAGAAATAACATGTTTTACAGTTATATTCAATCTGTTGCAAAGTTTCTCTATCTTTTTTCCCTTAGCACTCTCTAAATTATAAAGTAATATCACAGGTTGTTCCATAAATCCTCCTTATATCGTTCACTATACTTAATCATATATTCTTGAGATAACCGTTTTTATCACTATTTTTACACTGGCTTAACCATAGCATTCATTAAGGTAATCTTAGCATAGGCAGGAAATTATTTCAACGTTCGTAACCTCAAAATATACTAAAGTAAATGTTTTACAAAAAATAAGGCATCCTGAATGCTAATTACTGCTATTTCATTAGCCTTTAGGATGCTTTATTCCAAACGAAACTTCTCAGTTCTGCTGCTTTGTCTTGTCCCCTCTATATTTAATTCTGCAGCCTGTAAGTATTATTAACGGCTTATTATAACCTTATCGATCAACCCGTAACGTAAAGCTTCTTCCGCACTTTTAAAATTATCCCTGTCCGTATCCCGTTCAATTTCTTCTATTGTCCTGCCTGTATTCTCAGAAAGGATACGGTTTAATTTTCTTTTGTTGTTCAGAACATATTCTGCTGCAATCCGTATATCACTGGCTGTTCCTTTCGCTCCTCCGGAGGGTTGATGTATCATGATTTCCGCATTTGGAAGTGCAAATCTTTTTCCCCTGGTCCCTCCTGCTAACAGGAAAGCTCCCATACTGGCAGCCATTCCGATACATATGGTGGAAACATCACATTTTATATACTTCATGGTGTCATAAATTGCAAAACCTGCTGAGACAGAACCTCCCGGACTGTTGATATACAGCGATATATCCTTATCCGGGTCCTGGGCTTCCAAAAATAATAACTGGGCAACTACCAAGCTTGCTGAATTATCATTTACTTCTTCCCCCAAAAATATGATACGGTCACTTAATAGCCTGGAGTAGATATCATAACTTCTCTCACCCCTGCTGGTTTGTTCAACTACATATGGAACTAGACTCATGCTGCCATCTCCTTTTTCGTGTAATTATTTAGATAATATACGGTACTAATACAACTTTTCTGTCCGTTATGAAGAATGCCGTATTGTGTCTGTAAGGGTACAAATATCCCATTTGCCCTGTAATTCTGGGGAGTTTGTAAATATACCTGCCTGAAAGCCAGCGTAAATGCCTGCTGGGAATCATATTTGGCTTCCAGGGCAATCTCTATAATCGGATTATTCGTAAAAACAAGCTGTTTAGCGGCTTCTGTTAAACGACGCTTTTGTATATACTTATGCATAGTACATCCGACAGTTTTTGAAAAAATTCTATTTAAGTGGTATTTGGAATATCCGGTGAACTTAGCAATATCGTTAAGCTTTAAATCGTCTTTAAGATGCTCTTCCATGAAATTTATGGTTCGTGAAATTATATTTGCCGTATCATTCATAATATTATCCATACCTTTCTCATAACCTGCAAACTATGAGCTGCAGGCACAAATTTACGTGTGAAAAATTCATTTTTCACTACACCTCCCGTTGATTTGTTTTTATCATTATATCAGAAAAATAGTTCACTCTCTTAATAAAAAATGCTGTTTTATGGTTCTTTTATATTTTAAATAAATATTTTAGAATAAACCGTTCTGTATTTACACATAATACCATTTAGAAAAATGCAAATTTATTGGGAAAGGATGTGTCAGGGTGGAAACAAGCCGTTTTACAGATTATGAAATAGCAAATATTAATGATTCTGCATTAAAACAAATTGCCGAGTTAGAAAAAAACATGTGTGCCGATACAAATAAAAATATTGTTTTAATTGCTTATCAAAATAAAGATATGAATAAGAACGAAAGTTAAAATATTACTGCTGTTTTTATATCCCAGTATTGAAAAACCTCCAAATTGTTCACATGAATCAATCCGTTTGGAGGTTTCTGTTTGTCTAAAATATTTTATTGTTGTGTCTTACTCAAAATTATAATCTCCTGTATTTTTTTAATGCTTTCACATTAAAAGCAAATAATACTGCAATATATAGGATGGAGCCGATAACCCACGGCATAATTTCCATGAAACCTTTTCCCTGAATCATAATCTTCTCCAGGGAAGTACAGCCATAATAAACAGGAGTCAGATAACACAATTTACCCAGTCCAAAGGGTATTGTATCAAGTGGTATCAGTCCTGAGTAAAAAATCTGAGGAATTAAAACAATCGGTATAAACTGTACCATCTGCAATTCATTATTAGAAAATATGGAGGCCAAAGCACCGATGGATACGGCTGAAAATGACATTAAAATCATAACCAGGATACATAACAGTACCGAGCCCTCCACCTGAAGCTTTAATACATATACTGAAAACAGAATGATTAAAATACTTTGTATGGCTGATAATACTCCATATCCTAAAGTATATCCACCGATTACTGCAAAACGGCTGATGGGTGTCATAAGCATTCTCTCTAACGTCTGTCCAAAACGTTCCCTGACAAATGACATTCCGGATAAGATAAATACAAAGAAAAAGGAAAGTACACCTAAAAATACATAACTTAAGGAATCCAGCTGATTATCTTCATTGGTCTCGTAGATATAGGATATTTCCGGTCCGGACTGTCCTTTCTGTAATGACTGGTTCGTCTCCTGAATGGTTTTTACAGCTGCCGCTGACTTTGAATTTTTTTCTAACAAAGTAATATGTTGACCCGAATTATCTCTCCATAGGAAAGCATCCGCCCCCTCCTCTTCTAAATAATCCTTTATATCCGGTTTTTCATCTGCTAAGGTTACATTCGCGTTTTGCTCCAGTTTAGTGATATAAGTTTGATCCATATCATAGATTGCAATCTTCGGAACATAATCAGAATCACCTAAAATAAAATACAGAAGGGTCAGTACCAATAAAGGAGCAAATAATAATAATCCTAAGGACCTTTTGTCATTTTTAATTTGATACATAATACGTTTCCAAATACTTAGCATAATGATTCCTCCCCTGTTTTTTTATCCATAAAAAACAATTCTTCTATTTTTCCGTTGGGAGTGCTGTTGATCAGATGATCGATTGTGTCCGAAGCTATAATATGTCCATTTCTTAATAATGCCGCATTATCACATTCCATTACTTCATCCATAACATGGGTTGTGACCACTATTGTTTTCCCCTGCTCTTTTAACTTTCTTAAATAATCCCAAATTTTCTTTCGTAATACCGGGTCTATTCCTACTGTTGGTTCGTCCAGAAGCAAAATATCCGGTTGATGAATCAGTGCTACCGCAAGAGAGATTCTCTTTTTCATCCCTCCCGAGAAATTCCGTATTAATTTATTTTTCTCATTCTTTAAACCTACTATACTTAAAACCTGTTCGGCATTTTTTAAAAACTCGGCTCTTCTCACTTTCTGTAATCCTGCAAAAAACCTGAGATTATCCCAGGCAGATAATTCCTCATAAAGTGCATCATTTTGAGGCATAAATCCTATGACTGCGAGTAGCTTTCTATCCGGCATAGATTTTCCGCCAATACTTACCTCTCCTTTATCCGCTGAAATCGCTCCCATTATGATACGAAGCAGGGTAGTCTTACCCGATCCGGAAGCTCCCAGAAGGCAGAAAATTTGACCGGAATTAATAGTCATCCTGATATCACCTAAAACCTGATGTTTCTGAAAAGATTTACTGACCTGATTCACTTCTATCTTCATATAAAAACCTCCTGTTATCCTCTAAAAACGTAAGATTTTATAACTAATTATTTAAAATCTTATAAATCAAATTTATATTTTTAATTCTTTATAACTAATTAGTTTAGATATTTCGTGCACTAAAATACCTCGGAACATGAAATAACTCTGTTCTTTCTATTTATTTTATAAATAAACCCGGCAGATTTCAATCAACAGTCATCTCACATGTGTTGGATTTTCTGCTCCTTATTTATCAGTTTTTCTTGCATGTAACTGAATGTCGTTTTATAATAACTTAACTACTTCTTTAGGAGAAAACTAATGGATGACAATTCCTTAACTACTACCACTAGAATTACGAAACAGAATCTGATTGATGCATTTTGGAAATTGTATTGTAAGAAAACGATAGATAAAATTACTGTTACAGAAATCTGCACACTGGCAGGGTATAACAGGTCGACCTTTTATGTTTATTTTAAAGATGTGTATGAAATATTGGATGTGATAGAAAATCAGGTTATTACTGCAGATGAGTTTAAAAGAATTATTCTGGATCAGCTTTTAAATAATAAGGATAGGAAAGATTTATTAAGACAACTGATTCAGTTATTTGAAAACAATAAAGACTATCTTCCGGTATTATTAAGTGAAAAAGGAGATCCTTATTTCCGGCAGAAATTGTTAAAGAAGTTATTCCCTGCACTTATATCTTTTTTTCCTGATATAACTAATACGGAACTGCAGGAAATTAAATATACCATGGAATACCAAAGTGCAGCCATGTTAAGTACTATCTCAAAATGGTATACCAACGGAAAAGATATGCCGCTGGAACGGTTTCTGGAAATATTATTTTCCATAACTACCAACGGTATCCAAAGAGAATTCCTTAAATATAAAAAACCTTAAAACATATTATGAAAAGCACTGAATTCTTTCTGACCTTATCTTCTTTGGGATAAAAACTTTTTAAACTTTTCGGCATTTTTATTGACAATAAGTTTCTCCGGGAACTGTATTTCATTCAGTACCTCTGTAACAAAGTCATAGCGGGCAATATCGGCCGGGTCATGGGCATCACTGCTGACCAGGATCGGAACATCATACTGTATACATAAGCTTAACATTTTCAAGTTATTTTCCCTGGCATTTAAACGTTTATTAATTGGATTCAGTGAATTATTGTTTAACTCCAGTAACACTGAGTTTTCCTTAGCCGCTTTTACAATCGGTTCATAATCAAGAGGACATTTCCCGTCATCCGGATGACTGATAATATCAATCCTTGGATTTTTTATTGCCTTCAATACGGCATCCGTATTTTGCTCCATGGTTCCTGCCTTATAGCAGTGAGAATGAATACCGGCAATCCGAATATCCAGTTTATCGATTATTTTGGCTGGAAGACTTAAATTACCGTCATAGTCTAAAATATTTATTTCAGAGCCCAGCAGCAGTTCAATCCCATACATTTCCCGGGGTACCACTCTCAAATTCTCAAAATATATATCATCACAGGTACCTGGTATCCCTTTTGCATGTTCCGTTATTCCTAATATTTTCAGCCCTTTCTCAGCTGCAGCCTGTGCCATTTCACGGATTGTTCCATAGGCATGTCCGCTGGCAAGTGTATGAGTATGAACATCTAATTCAACTTTAATCATAATCGCATATTTCCTTTCTGTTTTTTCATTTCATCCTTTTAACTATGACATTATTTAGTGTTCCATCAGATATTTTTTTACACCATTGAATAAATAACCTTTCGCTAATTTCTCAATATCAATTTTCTCTGTTAGTGGAAGTTTGCTTTCTAATTTATCAAGGTTATACCCTTGTTTCACAATGATAAATTTTGCAAAACCAGGAGTTAAGTTTTTTCCCGGACAGGAATAAATGCAGTTAAGACATAAATGACACTTATGGCCGAAATCGGGTTTGCCTTTCTTCATAGTAATATTACCTGAAGGGCACACCCTGCTGCATAACCCGCAGCTGTTGCAGCTGCCGGATACTTTAATACGATGCCCCCAGAATCCTGCCATGATTTTTTCCAGTTCACCGAAAGTCGAAAAAATCCTGTCTAAAACAAAAGGAGTGGTTCTTCTCTTTTCTCCTCTTAATATTGCATCCACCATGTTATTGACCTTATCCGGCAATACCTGTAAAAGCATAACAGATAAAGGTTCTTTCGTATCCACAATCCAATTGGATGGCATCACAATCATATTTTCATATAATACATGATACCCCTTTTTATTTAGGCGACTGATACTACTCTGTCTGCATGCCCTATTCGGAAAAACTTCACCACCGCCTGAAACTGAGATAACAGCTGCTTTCGTATTTTTCACTTTGTCTGATAATCTAATCCATTTATAAACTGCCGCCGGAGCATTAAAAGCATGAACAGGAAATATTAGAAAAAGGAGATCATAATCCCCAGAGCTATTGTATTCACCTGTTGATATCCTTTCCAACTCTCCGATACAGCCATTTTCTTTTAATATTTTATCAAAACACTCTGCAGTTCTTTTGGTTCCACCGGTGCCGGAGTAATATACAATTTTATATTTATACTTTTTATCTTCCATAATAATACCCCATTGTATAACACATCTGCTTACAGACGTGTTACTGTCACAAAGTTTCCGTTATTATTTTCTCATATAATCTGAACCACTTAAGTCCGTACTCTTCCAGCCCTAAGTCCACTGTATCAATATACTGATAACCGCTTTTTTCGTATAAGTGAATGGCGGGTTTATTCTTTTCAAATACATCTAACCGAATCGTTTTTATGTGATGTTCTCTTCCGCATTGCAGTGCAAAATCCATTAAATGGCTTCCGACTCCACAATTTATAAACTCCGGATGAACTACTAAGGTATGTATAACAAAAACATCCGAATAATCCGCTTCGATTTTCCATTTTACGTCTCGATATGCTTGTTCAGGTTCATGACTCAGTATTATGGATCCAACAATCCTGTTTTTGTATTTTACCGTATATAAATGTTTTCCGCTAACACCATTAACCGCATTCTCTCTTACAGGGTAAACTCCCTTTATCCATCCCGGATAATTAATATTGGCTTCTAAATAATCATTTAAATCATTATATAACTGCTCAAGTTCATCTATATCTTTTTCTGTACCCAATTGTATCTGTAAATTCATTGTCTGTCCTTTCCCTAACACCGGCCGGATTCGCAGATGTTTATCCCCATTCTGTAAGCTTATCATGTTCTTTATCCACATCATAAACTCATAATATTTAATACATTTCTTACCAACTCATTTTAAATATAATGTATATCTGCAGGAATCGCAAGAAAAATATAAAAGATTTTATCAACTTATGAACCAGGGCCAAGATATTCCTGCCTTCTAATCATTAAGAAATAACTAAGTTGCTGCAATTTTAAAATTTTGCAACAGCCACTTTATTTATATTATTTTTAATTCTGCATAGATCAGATAATGATCCGATAGATATTCTTCATCCGGTTAAACTATGCTTCCAAAAATATTTTCCTCCAATATCCCGAATCCCCAGTTCTGATTCGGATAATTCGTGGAACTGTCTCTTCTTGCACTGCTGGTTACAATATATCTGATAAAGGTACAATTCATATTAGGCAGATTTTTATCTATCACTCCCCACTCCATTAATCGCGCTGCAATCCCTGCCGTATAAGCACATGCCATACTTGTACCGGTAAAATAAGCAAACTGATCTACACCGGCAGGGACAACCATATTGACACCGGGAGCAGTAATATCGGGCTTTGGTTCATTCGTTTTCGTAAAACCCCTGCTGGAATAATAATATAATTCAAAGAACACCGGATTATATGCTGTCACTGTTATTATATTAATTGTATTTGCCGGAATGGAAAGTGTAGTATTGATATCCGGATTAATAAAATAGGTATTGCTTAAAAATTGATGCAAAGGTAACCAGATATGAAACCGGTTTACTAAATCATAAGAACCTGAAACCTGAAAACTCCAAATTCCCTTATAAGCATTTTGAAACCTTAATAAAATTAATTGTGTCCCTGCAATAGGTTCCTGTAAACGGTAATCAATATAAATAACTGTGTTATTATAATAAACGGGTATCGTATTTAATTGTCTAAAACTGAGGGAAATATGATATACCAAATCACCATTCGGAGCAATAATATCAACCGCTAATAGATTAGGCGGATACCCCCACAATTCCATTGAAAAATTCTCACTTTCCTCACCTACATTTAATTCTGCAGTATTATAAATATTTGGTGAACTGATTTCACCATAATAATGCCCATAGCGGTTACCCTCATCCCCTGCTCCAACTATAACTGCAACGCCCGGTAATTCCCCGACTTCTGAAATATACTTGCTAATATAATCTTCACCCATATGTGAACCCTGATTACAGGCTAAACCAAGTGCTATAATTATTGGGCGTTGTAAACTTATGGCAACCTGCAGCAGATACTTAATACCCATCATTACATCATTTTCCTGATAGCATAGGCTTTCTTCCGGTATATTAAAAAATTCTTTCAGATAGGGTTTAGCCGGTTTTAGTTTTACAACAACGATTTCTGCTTTGGGTGCTGTTCCTGAGAAGATGAACTGATTGCTATAGAAACCGGCGGCAATTCCGGCCATTGCAGTTCCCTGGCTGCTGATCTCTGTGCTTGGTACAACCGATAATGGATCCTCAGACTGCAATGCCAGATTAATTTGTTCCCTGCTGTATTCCGTTCCATAATATAGATCCGCGGGGTACCTGTCAGGACTTTCAATAGACTGATCCCAAATTGAAACAATTCGGGTAGTATTATCGGCATATTGAAATGCCTTATTACGATATTCTATTCCCCCGTCAATAAATCCAATCAGAACTCCCTCCCCAGTATAATCATAGGCCGGCAAGTTATGTATATAATAATTACCTTTCGGCTCAGTTGATGACTCAAACATTAATCCATAACATTTTGGTATGGACGCATAACCATATTTATATACAGCATTATAGGTCATATCACTTACCGGTATATTCAAAACTGCATAACGTTGGTTTATAATATTATAGGATGTGTTAGGATATTGAGCAAATATTCCCTTGTCATAATTATAATCAATGATTAAATCAGCATATTCATCACTGGTTATCTTAAATCGTTCAGACTCAGTCATGGTTACCATATTCTCGAAATAATTAGTTTATTAATTCTATGAATTTTGTTAAATAATGATGACTAAATAAGTCCTTTCTCTTTTGTCATGTGTTCACACCGTTTGGATATCATACAATTATTATTCAAATATAGTTTCCCCTTATTTACGGCTGCAACTCTGTTATTTACCCCAAGTTTACCATACAAATTTTTTTCTCCAATTCCTGCCTCTTAAGCCATAAAGAGAAGCAAAAAAACGAACATTCTGCTCAGCGTTCAGATTCTCATAGATTGCTAATTCCTGAGGTACCACACCCATATGCCTCTTAAAATCCATAAGGCATCTTTTCACATACAAAATAGCGCAAAATAAAAAATCAACCAAAAGGTTGATTTTAGGGGTTGATTTAAAAATAATTCTTTTTATGCTAACTTACTGTCTGGGAAAATCAGATCTGAATATATTAAAAACATTGTATAAATCAATAATTCCGTAACCCCAGCCGGGATTAGGATATGAAAGCACTTTACTACGCTTGGCTCCACGGATTAAATATTTCTTTACTACCGTAGAGTTCATACTTGGATAGAAGCCGTTCACAATACCCCATTCCAACATGATGGCTGTGATACCAGCGGTATGTGCTGCCGCAAGACCGGTTCCGGACGCCGTGGTAAATCCTTTTAAAAGATCCGGAACTATAATACCTACTCCTGGGGCTGCCAGGTCCGGATTGATATAACCATTTCTTGAATACCCGTAGCTTGCATTTTCATATAAAGCATTATTAGCAGGATTATAGGCAGTCATTGTAAGCGGAGTGCTTGTATTACCGGGAGATGTAATTGTAGTATACGGGTCAGGGCTCAAAAAATAGGTATTTGCTGAGATAAATCCATTCATTGGCAACCATATATGATAGGAGCCAGGAAGATCTCCCCTGCTGTAAACCTGTATTCGCCATATACCTGGTGTAGGCTTGAGAAAACGAAGCAGAATCAACTGCTCCCCGGTGTAGGTTTCTGCCAGTCTATAATTAACCGAAATTAAGGTTTTTTCAAAAATAAAACGTATCTCCTGGTTAGTTCTTAAGCTCTCCGCTATTCTTGGTATATACTCTCCTGTCGGAGACATAATGTCAATGGAATAGGTATTAGGTGCATTACCCCAAATTTCCATTGAAAAACCGAGTTCGCCCTCCCCGACATACATTTCTACGACACTGTTTCTGGTTGATGGATCAATTTCACTGTAAAAATGCCGTTTCATATTTCCTTCATTTCCTGCGGATACACTATAGGTAAAACCAGTAAAATCAGCGAAAAAATCCAGCATGTTATTTAACGGACCTTTGCCGTCGTGTGAGCCCTGTGAACTGCCTAATCCAATACAAACCGCACAGGGACGCTTAAGCTTAAGTGCGGTTTCCATTATATACTGATAAGCCCACATAATATCATTTTCCTGATAACAGGGAACATCAGGAGAGATGATAAAGAAATCTTTTAAATTCTGTTTTGCCTGTTTTAACTTGACAATAATAATATCAGCATCCGGTACTACTCCGCTGAATTCACTTTCCTGTACTTCAGAACCAACCATAATGCCTGCCAGCATAGTACCATGACCGATTTCGTCAGTACTTGGGACAATATCCATGGGGTTATTACTGCGTAAGGCAAGGTTAATCTGCTCGTTATTATATTCCGTTCCATAAAAGGTATTTGCGGGATATTGATCGCTGCTGTCAATTGTTTGATCCCAGAGAGCCGCAATCTTACTGCTTCCGTCCTGATGCCGGAAGATGGGATTCGTATAATCAATTCCTGTATCAATAAGGGCAACTAATACTCCCTTTCCCCGAAGGTTAAATCTGGGAAGCTGACGCAGTTTACGTACCTCGGAAGCATCAAGGCTGATTTCACTTGTAAGACCGTAGAGGTGCGGCAAAGGTATATATCCGTATTGACCAATAAAGTTCTGGTTTAGAATATCAGCCGGTGTATAGCCAATGGCATATCTTGTATTAAAAATATGCGGTGTGGAATCAGGAAAACGATATAACAATTTTTCATTCCTATTATATACTAAAAATAAATCGGTATAATCATTACTGATTATTTTATATTTTTCTTCCTGTGTCATATTTGTCATCACCCCTGTTATGTATGATATAGCCGGATTCTTATTTATTTAAGGACGCTATATTCCGCTCCGCAGGCTGTTAAAAATATTAAATACATCCAATATTCCATAACCCCATTCCCTGTTCGGATATGCAAGTTCAATATTTCTTCGCGCACCCCTTATCATCAGCATCTTTATGTCTGCCGTAGTAATATAAGGAAGATTTCCTTTTACAATCCCCCATTCTAATATCATGGCGGCAACACCGGCTGTAAAAGCGGCAGCAGGACTGGTTCCTGAAACCGGTATAAAACCCTGATCCAGGCTGGGACTTATTATGTTTACACCAGGTGCGGCAATATCCGGTTTTATGTTTCCTAATCTTGTATAACCTCTACTGGCACTTAATAAAAGACTGTTATAGGCGGAATCATATGCTGTGGCGGTAATAGGCTCATTGGCATTTCCAAAAGAAAGAATCGTAGTAGATGGATCAGGGCGTATAAAATATGTCCCATTGGTTATGAAACTGTTCATAGGCAGCCATACATGGAAAGTAAGGCTCAAATCCCCCTTTCCGTATACATTAAAAACCCAGATACCGGGAGCTGAATTTGTAAATCGAAATAATATCAGCTGATCGCCGCTTTGAGCTTCAACTACCTGATAGTCAATTAATATCCTGGTTTTTTCAAAGATAAAACCTAATTCATAACTTTCATTATTTCTGGGAAGTATGAGAGGAACATATTCACCAGAGGGGGTTTTAATGTCAATTCCATAAAGCCCTGGAGAATCGCCCCATAATTCCATGGAAAAATTTGCTTCCTCTGCACCCACATTCAATTCAATGGTAGAAACTCCTGCGGGAGGGTTAATATTTCCATAGAAATGCCTGTTTGTATTTCCCTCATTACCGGCAGCCGTAGTAATCGCAAAGTTTAAATTCTCTGCTCTAAGGGATAATATGGTGTTCATCTCCTGTTTATTATCGTGTGAACCCATTGAAGATCCAAGAGCTAAACAGATGGACATGGGCCGTCCGATTTTATTTGCAGTCATCTCCAAATATTCCAGAGCGAAAGCAATGTCATTTTCCTGATAGCAGATAACATTTTCCGGGACACGCCAGAATTCTTTTAAGTTCTGTTTCGCCGTTTTCAGTTTTACAATAACAAATTCTGCATCAGGTACTACACCGGAAAAACTTTGCTCTGGGACTTCATTTCCGGCTATGATACCTGCTAGCATTGTACCATGACCAATTTCATCTCTGGAAGGAACAACTTCATACGGATTATTGCTTTGAAGGGCCTGATTAATCTGTTCTCTGGTGTATTCGGTCCCATAATAGGTATTAGAAACATTATTTATGTCAACTATTGTCTGATCCCAAAGAGCTGCAATTCTGGTTGTATTATCAGCATAACAGAAAATGGGGTTTGTATAGTCAATGCCGGTATCGAGAATCCCTATAAGCACTCCCTGTCCCCTTAAGTTTAAAGCAGGTATATTTCGGGTTCTGATGATACCGGAAGCCTCCTGAGCCGATTGACTGATGATACCGGAAAGAGTCGGTATTGCTCTATAACCAAGCAAAGCAATTGTATTATTTGTGATTTGCCTGACAGGAACCCGTATGATTGCAGTAAATGGAACTATCAGCTGATAGGTAGAATCAGGAAATTGTTCCAAATAGGAAATATCTCCGCTATATGTAATTATTAAATCAAAATAATCATTACTGTAAATTCGTTCTCCTGTTTCTTCCGGCATGATGTTTCTCCCCCGCAGTTTTACTATATAATATATATAGCATTCATGAAAATAATACCCATGTTTTATGTAATAATTGATTACTATAATATGACTGCAATCAAATCAGGAAATGACTTCAAGTGTGGTATATAACCCTAAGCGTATAAAAGTATTAAAATATGCTCTAAAGGTTTTCGCACAGATACATTTAAATTAATATGTAAATTAATAAAACGGAATATCAGACCTGCTGTCATCAGCTAAAAATTTTATTATCAGCTTATTCACCACTTCCGGTTGATCCTGATTAGAATTATGACCGGCATCTTCAATCATATGAAACGTACAATTGGGATCGCTTTTCGCCCAGGTTTGCATTACTTTTTTAATATTGCCTAATTTATCTTCCTCACCGCATAATAATAGTACCGGATGTCGGAATCTAAACTCTTTATCCTCCTTAAGGCAGCCGGTTAATGACATCATTATATCAATAAAAGTCTCCTTTTCAATCCTGTAAAAGCAGACCTTTACATACTCCTTTACGTAATCTGTCGTTCCGCAAGCCTCGCTGCTCTGATTGATTAATTGTTTCCAGGGGTAGCAGTGAAATAGAAAATTAGAACACTTTAACATGCTTTTTTCTAACCTTGTTAATTTACCTGTATTATTGGTGCAATCTATCAATATTAACTTTGATATATACTCAGGATAATGATAAGCAATTTCCTGTGCCAGATTACCGCCCATGGACTGTCCTATCAGAACAGCCTCATCAATTCCGTAAATTTTATATAATTTTTTAAGATCACTTACCATATCTTCAAAGCAAAACCTTTGTCCTTCTTTTAGTGTTGAAAGACCATGCCCTCTGGCATCCCATGCAATTAAATGATAGGTTGGATCAAATATTTTATATTGTTCCAGAAACATTTCATGATCTATACCGGCACCATGTAAGAAAATAACCCACTTGTTATCAGATCCCTTTTGGTACCAGTAATGAATCTCACAATTTAAATTCTGAAATGTTAAATGTTCAAAATTATTATCATCCATCATAATTTATACACCTTTCCTCCGGTTTACTGTTTATTATTACTCGATTATAAATCTACAGAACATGTTTGGAGCATATCCTGCAGATACTTCTACACTTTTATCATAAAATAATATTTTAATTCTATTTTACATGCATTCTCTATATATTAATACAAAACTTCAGGAGTTTTCCTTTGAAAAAATTAATTAAAACAATTATAGTAACTGCTGGTGTAACCTTATTTATAGTGTCTATCTATTTTCTGTTTTTAACAGATAGCAATCAAATAACCGGCATGCCGATTCCGGTTATGGCAGGTATAGCTTTATATCTATTCGTGTTAAGTTTATTATTTTTCTTCATCAATGCGGATTATAAGACTTCAAATAATGAAATAAGTGATTATTATACTACATTACGCCAATCTCTCATAATAAATAATTATAAACCGGCAGAAAACGAAAACAAAGAATCAGATACACCGGCTGCTACAGATATTTTGGAGCTCATGTCAATCAATATGACTGAAATAAAAGAATATTATGTATTAAGTAAAAACATGGCTAAAAGTTCATTTAAACTCTCCGTATCCATGTGCCTACTGGGGTTTACGCTTATAACTGCTTCTATAATATCCATATTCGCTATGGACATTACCATTGGTTCCGCTATCATACCGGCAATCGGAGGTGTTATAGTTGAAGTAGTTGCAGGCACGTCACTTATTGTGTACAGGCAATCACTTGAGCAATTAAACCGATATTATGAGGCTTTGCACGAAAATGAACGTTTTCTTTCTGTTGTTAATATCGCAGATAAAATAACTCCGGAAAAAAAAGACGATGTCTATCAGGAAATAATAAAAAGCCAGTTATGTCAAAAAGATCTGATCAGCTAAAAAATCATGTTTTACATTTTTTCCCACTGAGCTCTGGTTATTCCGTAATGAACCACATCATGGAATATCCCTTTTACTTTTACTTCTTCAATTGCTACTCCTTCCAATCTCATGCCGCTTTTTTCCATAACCCTGCCAGAACCCTCATTACCCATATAATGAGTTGCTTCGACACGGTTTAATTCCAGCTTAGTAAAGCAGAACTCCAAAATGGCAGATAAAGCCTCCGTCATATAACCTTGATTCCAATAATTACGATTCAGTACATACCCAAAACTTGCTTTTTCGTGTTGAGGTTCAATTCGAATATCAATACATCCGATACATAAATCACTTTCTTTTAGTGTAACAGCATATACTCCGGGTTTAGAATAATATGCCATAATAACTCTTTCTGCCGCATGTGGGTCAGTTATTCCGGTCCAGACAAGGTACTTTAACGTCTGACTGTCACTTCCGTAAGCTAAAACGGCATCCTTATCTTTTATTGTAAATTTTCTAAGTACTAAACGATTGGTTTCAAGTTCTAAATTTTTTCTTATTATCTCATTATAATTACTTTTCATAAAATCACCTGATAATATACCCCTTCTAGAAAAGTTAGTATTTATTTTCTTCCCGATTCTGCTTTCTGAATAAATATATAATAATACATAATTTGGAAATTATCAATCCTAATACCTTAAGTGTCTCAAACACCTCAGCAGGGAATTTTATTTCATTAGGAAGTTCGGAGAACTTTCCCATGAAATAAAAAAAACTACCGACTTCATCCGTAGGTAGTTCTAGTTCCCCTTATTTAGTTATAATATACGATTATGTACGATCTAAGAACCTCATTCTACTCTGATTTAAATTTTTCGGTTTTTCTCCGATTTGAAATTCATCAATGTTCATCTCATGACGCATTTCATTGCTTAATGAATCAGCGCATTCCCTGCAAAGTCTGCCAAACTTTATACTTGTTCCACATATTTCACAATTCAAAAAAATAGCTGAACCATCAGGAATAATCAGTCTTCCATCTTTTAAATAACTTTTAATTCTGGTAATTTTAACTCCAGTTTCTTTTGATACCTGCATAATTGTTGCAGAAAGATTTTCATAGATATAATCTTTAACAATTTCAAATTCCGCTTCATCTTCTGCTTTACATGCAGCACAAATACATTTACCAACCCCTGTGTATAAAAACATCTTCCCGCATCTTCTACATTCCTGGATTTCTCCACCACTCTTATTCAGATCCATAAAGGTCACCACTCTCTTAGGCAAATAATTATAGTATTAATTTGGCAAATAATATATTATGTTCTAAATATGGTTAAATTACACTTTAATTATATAGTTAGCGTGAAATGTTTGTCAAACTATTTATTTAAAAACTTTAAAAAAACCCCTAATTTCTCTGCTTGACTACAATATAAAACCTGTTCCGGCTTCTATAATAAGTCTGTTGTCGGCTTTAAATTGTTCTGCACAAAGACGGTCAAATAGTTGTCCCGGTTTCATATGAATCGGTATTACATGTTTAGCTCCTATAATCTCAGCACATTTTGCAGCTTCCTCCGGGTTCATATTATAGATACCGTCAATGGGCAGTACAGCATAATCTAATTGATATGCAGGTATCTTATCAACCATGTAATCAGTAACGGACGTATCACCGGAAGCATAAAAGGAAATGGAATTAAAATGCAAAATATACCCTACACACTGGGATCTGCTGTGGTTACGGTTATATGCGGGTACGGATTCAATTTCAACTTCCTTAATGAAAAACTTATGATAAACTCCGCCCTCTAAGGCTTCCTGATCCGTAATAATTATACAATCTTTTTTTTTGGCTGCCAGTTCAATTCGATTATGGTCACCGTGTTCATGTGTCACTAATATGATATCTGCTTCTACGTCATAACCTCCCCCCGCATAGGGGTCAACATAAATTACTGTTCCATTATCGGTTGTAAGTCGATAACTTCCATGCCCTTGAAAATAAAATTCAGCCATATTATATCCTTTCACAACTATTTTCTCTGTTCATAATAAAATGTATCATTGTCATTATCAATGTACAATATTCTAACATAAAACTACAGCCAAATTATAGCATTTATGTTAATATTTGTAAACTGTATATTCTTAATGTCTCGGGTTTTTCCGTAAATTTTGCTTCGTGGCACTTATCAAAAACACTTCTCGGTACCATAGGCTGAACTGTAGCTTCAGCTTCTGCGTATAAATTCCGCTTTACATTTCGGACATGTTATGCAGATCTTACCTTTTCCTTTTGGTACACGGATTTTTTGCTTACAGGTAGGACATACATATACATGATAGTTCTTTTTCTGCATTCTACGGGTATTTGCACTCTGAAAATATCCTAAAAACCGTCTTTTATAAGCTAAAAACTTCTGATTCTCATTATAGCGCTGATTAATGTTCCTTGAAAATACTCTAACGTAACTAATAATCAATATAATAAAAGGTATTATTTCTATTATTCTGTTTCTGAAAAAAACCGATGGCAGCATAATAATTATAGCTATCCACATTAAAAATTTTCCTAAGTCATCTACACCGTATCTGCCCACCATAAATCTTCTGATTTTATCTTGCATAATGATACCTGCCTCCATTAATTTATTACTTTATAGGAACTGAATGTCAAAAGCCAATTATAAATCACAGTTCAATTTTTTATGACTTTTGACATTCCATTCTGCTCGTTAACTGTTAAATTATATATGTTTTTAATTTATCGCAAAACTATTCTTCCTATAAATCAACATACAGCCATATCAGGTTCTTGTCAATGCTTTCACTTCATTGTTTATTTACTTTTAATATATCGTATTTTTTGTTTGTAAATTATTTATAATTTAACGATAATATTATTTAAACAAATACATCTGAATGCTCTCCCAATTCTCATAGGCAAGTTTTAGTTTGTTTTCCATGACCTCTTTTTTGAGGTAGAGCTCCCGAAGATAAACCACATCTGAGTTGTGTGTATTCATCTCCTCTTCAAGATATTTAAGCTCCGTTTCCATCTCATCGATTTCTTTTTCCAGAATTTCTATTTTTCTCTCAGAAACCTTTTTTAATTTATCCTTTGGTATTTCTTTATCCTTCTGCTTATTTATATCCTTACTCCCATTATATTCTCTTTCCGGTATGGCTTCCGCTTCCTTTTCCTTATAATTTTCTTCCAGATAATAATTGTAATCTCCTGTATAGCTCTTAAGATTGCCGTCAGTTATCGTTATTATCCTATCAGCCACTTTATTGATAAAATAGCGGTCATGGGACACAAACAGCAATGTACCCTCAAATGCAGCTAAGGTTTCCTCTAATACCTCTCTGGAATCAATGTCCAGATGATTGGTCGGTTCATCTAAAATCATAAAATTTACTTTATCAAAGGTTAAGGAACATAATTTAAGCCGGCTTTTTTCACCACCTGATAAAATTTTTATCTTTTTATGCACATCCTCTTTCATAAATAACACTTTGGCAAGCTGGTTTCTGGCTGTCTCGTACGTAATATTATGAAGGGTGGCAAAATATTCTAATACTGTCTGTTCTTCATCTTCAAATACAACCTGCTGAGGCAGATAACCGATTTTAACCTGAGATCCGGTTTTTATCAGTCCGGAATCTGGTTTGATTTCTCCTAATATTATTTTCAGCAAAGTTGTTTTTCCACAGCCATTTTTACCGATAATGCAGGCACTATCCTGATAAAAGATATGAAGATTAACATCTTTTAACAGAGAAATCTTTTCATATGATTTATTAATATTTTCCGTTTCTACCACAATCTTACCGGAACGGTCAGCACAGTCCTGATTAAAGCGTACCCCTCTATTGTTTAGTACCGGTCTGTCAAGTGTTTCAATCTTCTCCAATCGTTTTTCCAATTCCTTAGCCCTTTTATACATCTTATCACTGTCACGCATTTCTCCCCAGATACGGTAACGCTCGATCTGTTTTTCCATCTGCTCTATTTTTTTCTGCTGGATTATATAATTTTTATATTCAATTAAAAACCTTCTCTCTTTTTCAAGTACATAATAACTGTAATTCCCCATATAAATATCGGCCCGGTTAAACTTAAGTTCCACAATTTTATCCGTTATACTATCCAAAAAATACCTGTCATGAGAAATAATAAGTACGGATCCTTTATAGTTTTTTAAAAAGGTCTCCAGCCATTCTACGGTTTCTAAGTCTAAATGGTTGGTTGGTTCGTCAAGCAGAAGAATATCAGGTTCCTCTAATAATATTTTTGCTAAAATGACCCTGGTTTTTTCCCCGCCGCTTAATTGGCAGAAAAACATCTCTTTTAATGAATTCGTAATTTTTAGTCCCTCTGTTATTTTATTAATTTTAGTCTCCAGTTCATATCCGCCCTCCAATTCGTATTGTTCAGATAAGCGGCCATAGGAATGGACTGCTCTCTCAAGCGAATCTCCGCTAAGCTTACCTAACTGGTATTCCAGTTGATTCATTTGATTTTTTATCTCAAACATGCTTGAAAAAGCCATACGAATGACATCTATAGCTGTGGTATCTTCTTGGTATATGGGTATTTGATTTAAGTAACCCACTTTAATGCCTTTCCTAAGATTAATTTCGCCACCCTGACTGTCTTCCGTATTTTCCTGTAAAAATGGAAGAGTACTTATCTTACCAGCCACTTCTGTGTCAGGGAGGCCCGGCTGTGCATTATCCTGATATCTGCCCATAATAATTTTCATAAGGGTGGTTTTACCACAGCCGTTTTTTCCGATTAATCCAACTCTTTCACCTGTTTTCAGATCAAAGGTGATGTTTTCAAATATTTTATTTGCCCCATAAAATTTCGTTAAATTATTAATACTTAATTCTATCATTTCTTTATACCTATACAGTACTATAAACAATTCGATGGACTATTTCTTAACTACCAGTCCAAATAAATCTTCGCACTGCCCATCCCTTTCTTTTATCTTCAATCACTTTACTTTTAGACGAAAAAAATCCCAAAGCCACTAAGCTTTGGGATCTCGTATTATCCGACACTGCCTGTTAAGGGTGCCGTTATTTATGATTACATACAGGCCGTTAACAAATAATGTTAATAGGAACTCTCCAAAATTCTTATATGTTTTCTATTGTATCTATTAAATTTGGACGCACTTCTAGCCTTAACTTCAAAAGTTGCGATCATAATAGATTCCAATTTTACCCATCTAAGTGTTTGGTTCATTCTTGTTAAGTCCTTTCATAAGATATATACTTTCATGATATTCTAAAACTTGGTTTCCGTCAAGTAAAACTTGCATTACGGATAGTTAAAATCCTTAAATAAATTTTTAAGTCATGGAGGAAACAAAAAAGGTATGAATATTGTAGGAGTTTGTTAGACCATTTACGGCTACTTGTATTTTCTTTCATGTTTTCTCCATGTCGTGAAGATAGATATGTTTCCTAAATTAGTCCAATATGCCATGGATTGGATTGTTTAACATGGGGATTTCTCTGTTATAAGCTGTTTTAAGAGTAATGCTCTTGCCCTCCTTACTGCTTTTTTCAAAGCTGGTTAATACTTCAAGGACATGGCAGGTTTGTTTATAATTTGCCCGATAATCTCTTCCTGTCTGCAGTGCTTTTGCCATATCTGCCACTCCAAGACCTCTGGAATTTTCCTTATAATCAAAAAGCAGCGGCATTTCCTTATATTCTCCGTCTTCCGGACGTAATAATTTGATAGAGCCTCCGAACGTATTAGGATCCGGTATAAGTAATGTTCCTTTTGAACCATAAATCTCTAATCTGGCCTGTTGATTATAATAAACATCAAAGGTTGTAAATATAGTTCCAACTGCACCGTTATCAAAATTCAAAATACCAGTTATATAGGTGGGAACATCTACATCGATAACCGTACCCACTTTCGGCTGGCTGGTAATTGTCCGTTTAGAAAAACTGCTTTTGGTTACACCGGTTACGCTGTTTACACCACCCAATAAATTTACTAAAGCCGTAACATAATATGGCCCCATATCTAACATAGGCCCACCGCCATATTTATAATAAAATTCCGGATCCGGATGCCAGGTTTCATGACCGCGGCAGATCATAAATGCAGCCGCTCCAATCGGTTCACCGATGAATCCGTCATCAATTAACTTACGGCAGGTTTGAATGCCGGAACCTAAAAAGGTATCCGGAGCACCGCCTAACATAAGATTCTTTTCTTCTGCTAAAGCTACCAGTGCCTTACCCTCGTCAAAATTTGCTCCCAATGGTTTTTCACTGTATACATGCTTACCTGCATTAAGAGCTTCTTTCGTAACCTCAAAGTGTTCATAAGGTCTGGTTAGATTTAATACCATATCTACTTCCGGATCTTTAAAGGCATCATACATGGTATCGTAAATCTTCTTTATCTGATATTTTTCCTTTGCATTTTCTGCCCGTTCTCTGACCAAATCACAAACACCGATTATCTCTATTTCTTTAAATACGTTAGTTATATTTTCAAGATAAATACCACTGATGGCTCCAACACCGATCATAGCAATTTTAACTGTACCCATAATCATCCTCCTGAATTAATACATTTTTGCAGTATTCTCAAATTTATCTGATGTTAATTCATGTTCCAAAGCATAGGCTTTCCCTTCTGCTGCCCAAAGCATTCCCCTTTCCATCATGATTTCCGCACTTTTTGATTTATCAAAAACATCATCGTGATGACCAAGGGAAGTATAAAACACCCTGCCGTTCCCCCAGAATTTAGTCCAGGTTACCGGCATATCAACTGGTTTATTGGAGATGTGATAGTAATCTACGATAGGGAATCTGGTTGTAGCCAGAACTTCAATTGCCGGATCTATATGTAGATAATAATGTTCACTGCAAACCGGAAAATCTTCTAACCCCTCTACAATAGGGCTTGAACCTTTATTAATATTCACCATATAATCGATACCGTCCCCACCCGGATGACTTACCCACTGGCCTCCGGTCATAAATTGCCATTCCGTATTTTCCCGGAAGGAATCACACATGCCTCCATGACAGCCCGCAAGACCAACTCCGTGCCCAACCGCTTTGGATAGATTTTTTACATACTCATTATCAATATGCCCCATCGTCCAACAAGCCACAACAAGATCCAGCCCCATTAAATAATCCAGGTTGTTTAAAACCTCCAAAGTATCGGATATTTCACAGTGATACCCATGTTTTTCAAGTAATACGGCAAATCTTTTTGAGGTTAATTTGGGTTCATGTCCATCCCAGCCGCCTTGCAAAATTAAAACCTTTTTGTCCGTTACCATATATAATTCCTCCTTTATTATTGAAAATATTACTTACATTTTTCGATTCACAGACTACTGATTTTCTTAAGCCTATCTGATTGTATTATACAAGGATTTGTGATATGATGTAGGACAGAATATATCTGATATTAGACAAATATTGCCCTTTCGAGGTAATTTAAGATGATACCATTTTATGAAACCACAGATAATGTTTTACGTGCTTTTTATACCAGTAATTTTAACTTTCCCTCCCATCTCCACAGCCATTTGGAGCTGTTATATGTTAAGACCGGAGAAATTATTGTGACGATACGTGATAAGACCAAGCGATTAAAGGAGGGAGATTTCGCTGTTATTTTTCCTAACGTCATACATAGTTACGACTCAGAATTTTCCGACGATCTTACCGAGAGCAGTATCTTAATTGCTATCTGCGGTATAAATCTAACCGGGGAATTTTTAAAAAAAGTAACACGTTATTATCCGGGCAATCCTTTTATAACTTCCGGGGATTTACATGAGAATGTAATCTATGCCATGGAGCAGTTGGAAATAGAAAGACGGCACGGTCAGGATCTTTCTGCCTGTGCTGCGCTGTTACAGTTGGTATTGGCCAGATGTATGCCGGTTCTGGATCTTAATAAAAATAATGATATGCCAAGTTATGACCTGACAAGTAAAATTGTAACTTTCGTTTCAGAATATTTTCAAGAGCCTTTAACACTGACTGATTTGGCGGAACAATTAAATGTTAGTAAATACCACCTGTCCAGGATCTTCTCTTCCAAGCTTAATACCAGTTTTAATAAATATTTAAATCACATACGATTAGATTATGCCATTACTTTAATGCAGTTAACGGATTACTCCCTGACACAGATCAGTATGGATTCCGGATTTGAAAGTCAGAGAACCTTTAATCGGGCTTTCCTTGAAGTTTTCCATTTGTCTCCCAGAGAATACCGGCAAAATACGAACCGTGCCAAACCATGATCAGAGCGTTATATAAATAAAGCGGATTTCTGATTGGTACAAACGTCTATACAGTTTATCCTGATTGTTTATTTCCCGGCTTTTGATGAAAAGGTTGGTAAAAAACTCCCACAAAAATACCCAGCCCCCGATCAAAATGCCTTCTTTGATTACATTAAATACTATGTTTGCCGTCTCATATTGAAAGAAAAACACAGGGCTTAAGAATAAGGTGGCTAACACAAAATAAAAAACCGTCCTCTTTCTTAGTTTTATTTTGTTTTTGTTAATTTTTTCAATCATATAACCGTAATAATTACGATACGCAGAATCCACAGCGGTTTCTTTATTCCGATCTTTTTTATTTTCCGGTAAATATAAGACTATATTTAAATTATATTTCATGGGTATATCTTCTGAGGAGGATACGATAAAATCATCAAACTCTTCTTCTATAAAACGTTTTTTAAAGGGTGCCGGATCCCATTCATCATAAACATCGTCATAGTCATCCAGAGAAATTTCTATCAGATATGCGTTGCTATCTTTTTCATATATATATTGTTTTTGAATTGGAGACAATCCTTTTTTCCTCATACGGTCACCTTTTATTTATTTCTGGTTTGCTTATATCTCTGAAGAATCCTGGTTAGAATCGTCTTTTAGAAATATTAACGGCCGGTGATGATAAATAATCTTTCTTATATTTAAGTAATGCTTTTTGCCATTCTTTTTCTTCCTCATCATTAAGATAATTTAACAAAGCGGTGATTTCATTATCAGTTAACATCTTAAAAATTTCGATAAACTCTTCCCCATAAAAACATACCTCCATTACTTCGATTAAATCCCTTAAGCTGTGTACCTGATTTTTAATCATCGTAATTTTATCCGAGATATATCTGCAATTCTGCATTTCTTCAATTAAATCTCTTAGTTTATCATCCTCCATCATATTACCATCCCTAAAATCCGGTTCACTCTTCTTCTGAACAGTTCTTAATGAGAAAAATATCATTTCCAGTTTATCCATAGACAAAAGTTTCGTAAGTCTTCGGGAAATCGGATAGACATTTTTAAGCATATACTGAAGTAATTTATAATTATCTGTATTTATCCAGTTATATAGCTCTAAAACAGCCTGTTTTAACTGCGTCTGTAACTGATCTGCTGTCAGACTTTGTAATTTTATTTTTAATTCATATCTGTCTTCTTCTGAGATGTTTAACTGATAAATATCTTTATTTAATAATACTAATCCAATCACATTAATCAGAATAATTTCAAATATATTAATCAATAAATCCGGATAATCCGTATGATAACCATTCAATAACTGCTCGATACGCCTCACATTAAAAAACTTGCAGAAAGTATTTTCCAGATTTAATCTGTGCAGATATTCTCTGATATATTCCACTCCTTCTAAATCCGTAATCTCGACAGACAAAGGGTAATCTATACTTCCTGCATCGTCCTGGGGTGCATACTTAATATCACAATCCTTAAAATATTCCGGAATTCCGGTAAATATGGTATTGTGATATGCAAGATTATTAATATACAAAGCTTCTGACTGTAACTTTTTTAATGATATTTTCGATTCTTCTATATACTTTTTTAAAACAGTCGTCCCGGAAGAAAACAACTCATCCATATCACCGGAATCCAGAAGCTCTAACTGGTCCTTTATTCCCTGAATTGTTTTTAAATAAGCTCCGATCGTATAACATATGGATTGCAGCAACTGCTGTGCTTTTTCTGTTCTGACAGAACTGCTTTCATAACTGGTATAACGATTTACATGATCTTTAAGAAGCCTGAATAAACTTAGTTGAATATGTTCAACCCTTTGGTCACTTAAGATTTTTCGTTCATGTCCTTCCTTTACCAATGATTGAAAATAATATTTGTTATTCAGATTATTCTCAATGTTTGAATATATGCTTGTTAATTCATGCATTTATTATCCTCCTCATACCGATAACCTTTAGGATCAGTTCGTAATCATCAATATTAATCTTCCTCATCGTAATTGCGTATAGTACCATATCCATATCTTATATTCCTGCAGATATCTTCCAGTGTAGTTTCTTGAAGATATTCTATAGATCCCTGGCATTCCTGATCAAAATATTCTCTCATTATGTGAATCAACTCATCATCACTGATTTCATCCAGTGATTCATTTTTAAAATAATAAAATATTTCCTGTAATGCCTGTAATGTATCAGCATAGATATCTTGATAAATATAAGGTGAATCACAGAATTCAAAAATTAATTTCGGAAGAATTCCGTTTCCCAATTCTATCCTGCCCATATTTTTTAGTGATTCTTTACGGTTTTCATTTAGGGCTATCATTTCAGAGTTAGTTAAGGTAACTCCAAATTTTGCAGAATATTCATTGCATTTTTTGATTTCTTCTAACTGCTGTTTTTGCTTAAGTGATGGTAAATTAAACATCTCGTCGTCCATTTTTTACCCTCCAAAATATTTTTTTAAAAAACTATTGACATATCAAAGAAAGTGTGATATACTAAAGATATATATATTATTATTTATCTTCCTTTGAGATTATTATAACATTGTGCTGTTTTTGCGTCAATGTTTTTTTTGTGTCTCACTCAATATTCAGTTAAGCGGCAACATCCTATTGTACAAGAAAGGTGCTGTAACAAAAACATAATAATTCTTGCAGGTGGCAAGTTAATCATTATGTTTTTGTTACAGCACCTTTTTACTGTTTTATAATTAATATTTTTTAAGATAAATATTAAATCCCTTGTTATCATTTTATATTAATACGCATATATAGAATTAAATATATAGCTATAAAGCTATATTTATGCTAATAGTATATTACTCTTATTTCAATACGACAATCGCTGATGGGAGTTAACTATGTATATAAATAATAGAATTTATCCGACCCAGGAAAGAAGAAAATATTATGGTATATTACAAGTCCAGGTTGTGTGTGAATTAGGATCGAGACCCGTTGAAAATGCAGAAATTCAAATATTTCACAAATATAATCCCAATACGGTTATTGATATATTAAGTACAGACAGCTCAGGAAAAACCATAGAAATAGAATTACCTGCTCCTCCAATTGAATACAGTATGGAACCCACAAATTATCAACCATATTCAGAATACATGCTGGTTATTTCGGCTCCGGGTCTTCAAACGGTTGAAATTGACAGTGCACAAATTCTACCTTATGTAAAAACCATCCAACCGGTCAGGATGCCACTTAAAGATGCTAATACGGATATAAGTAAACTCATAACTATCGGTCCCAATTTTCTGTTCGGTAATTATCCGCCTAAAATTTACGAGGAAGAAGTAAAAACTCATATAGAAGCACAAGTAAATAAATCAGTAGTAATCCCGGAATTTATTATAGTTCACAATGGAATCCCCACCGATTTAACTGCCAGAAACTACAAAATAGAATACCGGGAATATATAAAAAACGTTGTCTCCAGCCAAATTTACGCTACTTGGCCCCATGAAACCATCTATGCTAATATTTTAACCAGGCTGTCTTTTTCTTTAAACCGGGTTTTTACGGATTGGTATCACCGACAGGGTTATGATTTTGATTTAACCTCGTCCACTGCCTTTGACCAGATTTGGATTTATGGAAGAAATATTGATAACAATATCAGTTTAGCGGTAGACTATGTGTTTAATTACTTTCTATCCTTACCGGATGTCAATCAGCCAATATTAACCCAGGCATGTATTGGAAAATCAGTGACCTGTCAAAATATGATATCCCTGTGGGGTTCTAAATTTCTGGGAGACCAGGGTTATAAAGCAATAGATATTCTACATACCTATTATAATGAATCGATGTATATTAATTATACTAATAACATAACCGGAATACAGGTCTGGCCAGATGTTATACTGTCTGAGGGGAGTAACTCGGATGCTGTGAAACTAATGCAACAGAATCTGCATGTTATTGCTCGTGCTTATGATGAACTACCACTCTTGGAAGCAGATGGAATATTTAATCCAAAGACTCAATCTGCAGTTGCAGCATTTCAAAAAGTATTCAACCTTCCTGTGACAGGTACTATTAATGCTGTTACCTGGTACAAAATCGAACAAATATATCAAAGGTTAACCCGGATCTTCGAATTCTGCAAATAATTGAAGTATATCTTTGTTAAAAATTATTAGACAATATAAGGTAATTTATGATATTATTGCCTTAAAGAAAAGTTTGGGTATTGAAAACGTAAACTGCTCTTAAGTATCTGCTTTTCCTGTAACAAAGTAATAACAGAAAGGACACATCTTTAAACAGATGTGTTATGCAATGGAGCTTAAAATGAATCTACAGGGTATAATTATCGGTATTGTAACATTTCTAATCATAGGCATCTTTCATCCTATTGTAATTAAATTTGAATATTATTTTGGCAAAAAAGTCTGGCCGATTTTTTTGATTGTTGGCATCATAGGCGTTTTCTTATCTTTATTTATAAATTCCGTAATGCTTTCCTCTATTGCCGGAGTATTCGGATTTTCGTCTCTTTGGGCTATTCATGAAATTATTGAGCAGGAAGAACGTGTTAAGAAAGGATGGTTTCCAAGAAACCCCAAAAAATGTGAGGTAGATGAACTTAATAAATAAAACATAAGACGGCTGTCAATCGTTTATCATTGCAGCCGTCCTTGTATAATCAGTTCATGTTCCACTTCTTCCGTTGTTTCCTTAGGGAGCATAATCCGGCCAGTCAAATTTCGGTCCCAAATAATCAAAAGGATATAGATTTTTATGCTTCTGATAAGAAAATAAGAGCTCATGTGTATACCTTAAAAGCTAATCAAATTTTCCTCCTCTGTTTCAAGACCTCAGACTACTCCTTTCCAGGGATCCCCTTCTTGTCCTCTGAAGTTTTCCCAGGTGCTATTACGGGTATGTCATTGTTTAATTTTTACCCAATCCTATAAACATACTCCTCTTATACTCTTCTACCCCCTCCTGATCAAATGGATTTACCCCCATGAGAAGTCCGGATAAAGCACATGCCAACATAAAAATATAATAAAAAGCACCGAAAGTCTCTTCAGAAATTTCTTCAACCTCAAATTCTATGCATGGTACTCCGCCTTTTGTATGTGCTTCGATTGTAGCTCTCTCTGCTACTTTATTAATCGTATTAAAATCCATATTTTCTAGATAATCAAATCCATCGCGAAACTTTTTATCTTCGTTTACTATTACACTGGAATTAGTGTTTTTTACCTTAATAAAAGTTTCAATCAGATTACGCCGTCCATCCTGCATATATTGCCCCATTGAATGAAGGTCTTCGGAGTAGATAGCTGCTGTAGGGAATATTCCCATCAGATTTTTACCTTCACTTTCCCCAAATAGCTGTACCCACCATTTTGTAAAATAAGTAAATTGCGGTTCAAAAGCTGTTAAGAGCTCAATATTATAATTTTTCTCATATAATGAATTCCTAATAGCAGCATATTTTAAGGCAGGGTTGTTGTCCGTATGCTTCATGCAGTAATCTTCAGCTGAAACAACTCCTTTTAAGTATTTATCGATGTCAAGACCGGCTACAGCTATTGGAAATAAACCTACTGGGGAAAATGCAGAATATCTTCCTCCAATTGCCTCCGGAAAGGAAAAGAACGTATAACCATTCTCTTTTGCGATTTCTTCCATTCTTGACCCATAGGTTCCTGTCAGAATCACACGTTCTGACATATCATCTTTAGTATATATTTTTTCCATATAGTTTCTTAAGATGCGAAAATGGCTACCCGGTTCCAATGTTTCAAAATTCTTGGCTATTACATTGATATAAACACTTTTACCTTTTAACTGCTCCATCATCTTATTAATATAATGTGGCGACAACGTGTTCCCCAAATATATAACCCTGGGCCCATCCTCTCCCTGTAAGGCTTCGATCATAGCTCTGGCTGCCTGATTAGAACCTCCTACTCCTGCAATGACAAAAACTTCTGCTTTCCGCCTGACTTCTGCTGCTTTTACCTTTATTTCATCCAGCTGTACGGCGGCTGATTTAACATGAGTCCAGCCGAATACCCGATTACTGTCTTTATCCTGATATAATTTCTTTTGAAGAATGGCAGCCTTTCTAATCTTTTCATCAACAATATCTGAACTTAAAAACATTTCAGCTTTGTTTGTACTAACATCAACTTTCATAAATTCTATTACCTCTTTCCTGCTTTGATCGATTTTTAATTTAGATAAAGTTTTGATCTGGATTATGTTATATAACATTGAAATTGTATTATTATGAATGCTATCTATTATGTAAACCCTATAACATATGATTTTTGATACGAATTAATGGTTATCAGTAGATACATAAATATGATTTCAATTATTACATTTTTTATATCTTTCAATCATATCTTCCAATGTAACACTTTCTACCAGAGGCGCTTTACCGACTGATCCAAATTCAACAATTAAGGCACCGATTACTTCTTTCACTCCTTTTTCCATACATTCTATGATGCCAGCTATATCATCATCCGGAACGGTTCCATACATTACCGTGTTCATAACAGGCGTTAAGAAAACCCTTGGGTCAAACTGATTTTTCTTTTCTTCCAGTAATTGATAGATTGTACCAATCGAAGAGCTGTTCCTCTTTGATGGATTGTACTTAAAAAATTCTTTTAAATTTCTGGTAACCGCAAGACGGATATCGGTATCCACATTGATCTTACCAATACCGCAATGAATGGCCTGCATTAATTCACTTATTGCAATTCCGTCTGCATTCTTAATGTCACCGCCAAGGCTATTTATTTCATCCACGATATATTTCGGTACGGTGGAAGAACCATGGGATACCAATACACCAAATATATTCTCATGCTTCAAACATTCTTTAATTGCTATTACTATTTCTTTTCTTAACTTTACATCCTTTCCTTTTATTGCTCCATGCATCGTCCCGTAGGAGATAGCCAGAGCGTCTACCTGGGTTTTACGGAAAAATTCCACCGCACTCAAAGGATGGGTATAGGTGGAGTTTTCTGAGAACACATGGTCTTCCACACCAGCTAAAACCCCTAATTCTCCTTCTACCGAAACACCTCTTTCATGGGCATACTTTACAACTTCCCTGGTTAAATCAACATTTTCATCAAAAGGCAGATGAGAACCGTCTATCATAACGGAAGTATACCCTCCGTCTATGGCAGCTTTTACAGAATCGAAATCTTTACCATGGTCAAGATGCAATACTACTGGAACTGATGAGTACATACCATATTTTCTAACGGCATTTCCAATGTTTTTTGCTCCCTTTTTCTTATCTTCCAAAGTAGAATTTAAGAAATCGGTTCTTCCTCCCATAAATCCGTTTGCTAAATCAGCTCCCTGTAATATAGCTGCAGAGCGGAACATTTCATGTACCTCAATTGCAGCTTTTACCTGAGCTACGGCATTTATATTAAATGCTCCGAAAGCAAAGTTATATTTTTCTGTTGCCTCTAATAAAGGCCTTAATGGTACTATAGACATTATAATAATTCCTTTCTGTGTTAGTCATTTATTAAAATAAGTGACTTAAATTTAATTCTTTAATTACCTTAACAATTTCTTTTGTTCGGTTACATCCGAATTTTCGGAGCAAACCTTTAATCTGTGTTTTTATTGTAACTACTTCTACACATCTTTCTTTTGCAATTTCATTTACCTTCATGTCTTTCAATAAAAGGCGGACTAATGCTCTTTCCGTACTTGTTAATTTTGAGATGTTATTAATAAAAAATAACAGACTCTTTTCTGATTCCTGTAACCGTTTATATTCCTGCAGCAAAACCTGCTGGACCTTACCTTTCATAACAGGATTATCATTATATGCACTGCGGATATGATGCAACAGTTCTTCTTCCTTGCCGCCTTTCACAATATAGTCCACTGCACCCGTAGCCATAGCGTTTATAATAATATCCTTAGTTTCATGGGCGGTTAAAAAAATGATTTTGGCAGTACCGTCCCTATCGCGAATCTGTTCCGTTGCGGTAATTCCTGCCATAAGATTCTCCATCTCAATATCCATTAAAATAATATCAAATTCAACCTGGGAAGCGAGTTCGACTATTTTTTGCCCGCTTAATGCAGTTCCAACCACTTTCATATCCGGTTGAGAATTAATAATCTCGCTTAAATCTTCCAATAAGATCGGGAAATCATCTGCTATGAGTAAGCTGATACGATCATCCAAGGTAATCAACTCCTTTCTCTAATCCTTGTATTTCGGGAGTAAAATATAAAAACTGCTGCCTGCTTTTTCTTTACTTTCATAACGCAAAATTCCGAAATGGCCTTTGACGATGGCTCTTACATAATAAAGTCCCATTCCCCAATTGAAATTTGAATTTTTGCTGGTAAAAAAAGGATCGAATATTTTCTTTAATTTTTCCCTGCCGATACCCGTACCATTATCCTTAACTTCTATTACCGTATAAAGTCTTTCGTTATGGGTAATCAATGAAATCTTCCCCTCCTCACCCCGATCTGCTTCATTTACTGCTTCCTGAGCATTTATGAGAAGATTGTAAACAGCCTCACAAAGATGGGTCTTATCAGCTAATACCACAGCATTGGTTTCCATTACCACCTCTACCTGTTTATCAGGATATTTATTATGAAAACGTTCGACAGCACAATTAAAGATTGCCTCAATCGATACAGGAAATAAAAAGATGGAGTTGGATTTAATAGACCGGTAAAGTTCATCCAGCCTGGACAACATTAATTCATTTTGCTCCGATAAGGTATTGATATAATCTTTTAGCTGGTCCGTATCCTGAATACCATTTTCAAACATTGTCTGAATTCTTTTATGAATGACCCTGTTTGCAAGTAATTGGTTCTTGATACTATGGACAAAAACAGATGCTCCAAAGCTTACATGATCGAATTTATTCTTCATAACAAATTCTTCATGATTATCAGCAAAGCTTCTCTGCGTAAATTTCAAAAAACTGGCAAACCCTAATATGCCGCAAATTACATTACTAAGTATAATAATGGTATAAGCCTGCACAGAAAGAGCAGAATTCATATAATAAATACCGTTTTTCCAGAGATAGTCATCCGAATAGAATTGGTAAACCTGTGCCGGATCCTGCCCGCTGTAGAGTAAATATACAATAGAAATTGACATGATAAAAACCATAATCTGGATAAACTGCTTTTTGCAGAACTTCATGGTTATGGAAGCTAATTCAATAATCAGCAGTACAAATGCGGCCAATACATAAACGAAAATCCAATATCTTGAAAAGTTTATAATTATCTCCTGTATTTGGGGCTTGTTTAAGGTTAAGCTGCGGAATATATCAGGATAATATAAAGCGAGTGAAATTGCCGGAAAAACAAGGATTATCAATTGCAGCCCTTTTTTTCTCCGTACCCAGGGAATCATGGAATAATTCATTGCAAGTAACAAAAAAAACATAGGAAATGTATATCTTCCGACAGCAATAATAAATCCCAGACAGTCTAAGGTTATTAAAAGATATTGTATACTTGATTTTATACTGCGTGACAGGAAAATAAAATCCTGCAGATTACTGGATATACCGCCTTTTTTAGCGATAAATATGAGAATTCCCGTTAAATGGACCGTAAGGCTGATACACATACCCAGGAGGTAGAACGATTCTTTATTACGTTTTAATATTAATAGCAATATGGATGCAATAATTAAAAAAATCATTAATAAAATAAGCATTTATTACCTCCCGGTCAATAATCCTTTGGGGTTGCCGCAAACTATAAGTACTCTCACATAAGCTTATACTTTAAGAATTTGCAACACCCCCTTATCTTAGGATATGCTATAAAAGTTTATTTTGCCGCATCAAGCATGTTCTGGAATAATACATAATCACTGACATTTACTTCTTCCTTTATATCCCCGCTGTCTATAAAGTTCTGCTGTTGTGCCTTATAATATGCTTCCATTGTACCGTCTTCTATGGACTTTACTACATCAGTTGTATTAATCCAATCTCCATCATATATCTGATCCATTACAGAAGCTTTATCCAAAGCGGTCTGTTCAGCAACCCATCCAGCAATTTCTTCCGCATTATTATCTGCCCTGTAATCCATTGCTTTCAATAAGCCTTTTGTAAATCTTAAAACGATATCAGCATTTTTTTCTACATAAGACGGATTTGCAACCCAGGAACAGATGGAGGGGAATTCACTGATATACGTTTTATTATTAGCAAGTTCTACTGCTTTATCACCTAATTCTTTTTTAATTGTAAACGTATTTGGTGACCAGGTAGCCGCCGCATCAACACTGCCGGAAAGCATTGCAGTAACGATAGCAGATGCATCCATATCCATAATTTTTACATCATCCCTGGTTAATCCTGCTTTTTTAAGAGTTAAATTTAAAATTGTCTCACTGGTTGTTCCGGAAGCCATAGCAATTGTTTTACCGGCTAAATCCTCTATGGAGGATACTCCTTTATCGGCATTTCCTATAACTGCATCTGCATTTCCATAATGGGATATCGCTATGATATCTGCCTTTCCCTGAATTGCAAGCTTGTGGGCACCGGGTCCGATATAACCGATATCTATGCTGCCGGATTCCATAGCAGATATAATTGTGGGGCCGTCTGCAAATTCAACTAAATTAACGTTGATTCCCTGTTCTGTAAAATACCCTTTTTTCATACCGGCTACAACGCTGCAAAGGCTTGCATAGTTGGGCATATAACCTATGTTTAACGTAATTTCTTCTACTTTCGTATCCGCTGTCCCATTTTCACCAGCCGTATTTTCTGCTGTGTTGTTTTCCTGTACGGTATTCCCGTCTGTCGTCTCGTTTGACTGTGTTTCTGTCTTCCCATTGTTTTTACTTCCACACCCAATTAACGCTGAAGTAACCATAATTAAGATTAATACTAAGCTAAATACCTTCTTCATGTTGATTCCTCCTAAATAGTTTTTATAAATTAACAAGTATTTATATTTATAAATAACTTGATAATTATTTACTGTTTATTTTCTAACCTCCAGATACTCCTGATATACCTGTCCCCAAATATGATTTTTTAAATCTAAGAAATCTTTAGACATTTTAGTTTCCTGATTACGGGGATATGGAATGTTAATATCTACGATTTCTTTAATACGTCCGGGTCTTGCACTCATAATGATGACCTTTTGTGCCAGTATAATAGCTTCATCCACATCATGGGTAATAAAGAAGCAGGTCTTTTTTTCTTTTTGCCAGGTTTCAAGCAGTTCTGTCTGAAGCTGGGTCCTGGTCTGGGCATCCAGTGCACCGAAGGGTTCATCCATCAGCAATACGGAAGGGTTTACGGCATAAGCTCTTGCTATTGCCACACGCTGTTTCATACCACCGGATAATTCTTTGGGATAGTGGTTGCTAAAGTCCGCCAGATCAACCATATTAATATATTTCATTGCAAGCTTCGAGGCTTCTTTCCCTTTGATTCCTTTTAAGTTTAATCCGAATTCCACATTCTTTTTCACGGTTAACCAGGGGAATAATGCATATTGCTGAAATACGACTCCTCTTTCCGTTCCGGTTCCGGTTACTTCATGTCCGTCACAATAAATCTTGCCAGAGGAGGTTTCAGATAATCCGGCTATTATATTAAGGAGAGTGGATTTACCGCATCCGGACGGTCCGACAACACAGATAAATTCATTTTCCATTATGTCAAGATTAATACCATTTAAAGCTATCATCTCGCCATTACGTGTATTATAAACTTTTTTAACATTATCTATTTTAAGTTTTATATTTCTCTCTTCTCTTGCCATCCTGTCAGTCTCCTCTCAAGCATTTTTATCAGTTTCTCAATAGTGATACCTATAACGCCGATTACTATAATGTATAAAAGCATTGGCCCGGATTCAAATGTATTGTTCAAAGCCCGGATTCTCATCCCCAGACCGGCCGTCGCTCCGGTTGATTCGGCTGCAATAAGGGTTGTTAATGCAACGGAAGCTCCCAGTCTGACCGCGGTAATTATGAAAGGTAAAGTAGCAGGTGCTATAACTTTTAAGAATATGTCTTTGTCTTTTGCCCCCAGTACTCTGGCTGCTTTAATGAGAGTCTCATCAATA
The DNA here is from genome assembly GCF_030913705.1 of Anaerocolumna sp. MB42-C2. GTDB lineage: Bacteria > Bacillota > Clostridia > Lachnospirales > Lachnospiraceae > Anaerocolumna. Next base: position 4,898,575 of record NZ_CP133190.1, on the reverse strand, counting down.
TTAATTACACCCTGAAAGATTGTTATCGCCATTGTTAAAAAGGTTGCAATCGTAATCACTATGATCTGCGGTTTACGCCCGACACCTGCCGATATAACCACAAGAGGAACATAAGCTAACGGGGGGATATTTCTGACAAACTGAATCCACGGTTCTATAATGTTTCTAACCGGTCTGTACCAGGCCATTAATATGGCAACCGGAAGTGCAATAACAAATCCTAATGCAAACCCTGCGGTTACAGAAATTAAACTGCTGCCCATATCCTTAAAGAAAACTCCTCTGTCCACCATAGTCCGTATGGAACCTGCAACTACAAGAACGTTCGGAAAACTACGTGATGTCTGCGGATTGATGGATAATAACCACCACACTATCATTGCCGCAGCGAAAGAAATAAGCAGCCAAACGCTGTTTGGAATTTTAGAAATAAAGCTGTTGCCTTTCTTTTTTGGTTTTGATGTGTTATATTTCATATTAACATTCCTTTCTGTTTCCTGATGGCTGTCATCCATCTCTTCATGTTCTGATTATATCCCGGAATGCCAATATAATTAAGTATGAACTTTTTTCATACTATTTTTGATTCGAATCGGTGTATTTTTCTTTACTGCTCTTGTAACCGTCCAAAATACAGAAATGGGGCGGAATTCAAAGAATCCCGCCCCAACTGCTTAAGTTCTTAAGCAATCTCCACTTTTTACGTATTTCCCTGAAAACGTAAATCAAGTGAAAATCCCTGTCTGTGTTAGGACTATAATAGAAATTTTATAACATTATAAATATTTATAAACACTATAATCATCATAAGTCCCATAAATAATTTATCCACATCTTTTGCAGTATATTTCTTATTGATTTTTTGCCCTACCATAGCACCGGTAATACCGGCAGATACCATAAGTATTAATACAGGCGGTTCAAAATCAGGTATGGTTCTATGTATCATTGTGGAAATAAGACTTGCAAACTGAGAAAACATTATAATATATAAAGAATTTATTGCTGCCTGTTTCGTATCCATGGTAAAAAAGTAGGAAAGTAATATTATATTAATTGGCCCTCCGCCTATTCCTAAAAACGCTGATAATAATCCGAGGAGTAGTCCGATTATTATACAGAGATAACTATTTTCTAATTTGTGTGTTTTAATCTTTGAAACATTTATTGTATAGATCAAGGTTCCCAGCGTAATTAAGACCAGTACCATTGCCTGTACTGCACCAACCTTATTCTCATCCGGAAATATATCATATGCATACTGGAACAAAGCTTTCCCTAGAATACCGCCTATTGCCGCTCCAACTGCAAGAGGTGTCGCAATCTTTATATTAACAGATGTATTTCCTCTTTTCATTGACTTAAATACAGAAATAACTGACATTGACAATACGGTACAGCCGGATAAGAAACTGATAGAGCTTACCCCCATGAGACCGGTAGCATCAAGTACAGGTTTAATTATTACTCCTCCCCCAATCCCACATATAGCACCAGCAACGGAAGCCATAAAGCTGATTAATAAAAATATAAAATACAATGAACTTCCTCCCTTAAGCAATTTCTCCAATATTCACTACATTTCAGTTACTATTCCATTGGAAAATTGTGAAATAACCTAATGTCATTAAAACCGGCAGAATAATCAATTAGAATTGCTGATTTAATTAAAATTGGATTTTATCCCGCCGGTCTAGTATATTAAGTTAAATTATCCGTTATATACTTCGTCTTTCATTAAAAGATGAACGGACGCTTTCTTATAAGTCATAGGCAATGCCAGAATATTTGGATTCTGTCCTACAAATTTTTTCTTTGCATCCATTAAAGCTTCTTCAAACGTTGCTCTGGTCTTTAATCCCATACCTCTTGCGTATCCCGGCTGTTCTGCACCCACAATATAGATGGCGGATGTATTTTGTTCTGCAATATGTCCGCAGGATATCATGGAGAAACCATGAAAAGGATGAAATGCATTTGCGTAGCGGTATTGTCTGATATACTCTTCATTCGTTGCAAAATATTCTCCAAGACGGTTCATATCAGGCAACGTATTCATACCGTCTTTTTGGAACATATCATACATTTCTCTGAGATATGGCCATAATTCATCATGAAAATAACCGTTGCATATGGAAGAACATATAATCACGCAATTTTCACTCATAATTCTTTTAAAACGGATTACTTGTGCAGATAATGCCTGCATTAACATAATCGGGTTAGTTCCCATACCGTCACCATAATGGAAGAATTGGGGCATACCAAATACTAACACATCGTATTTTTTCTCTGCAAACGGTACATAAGTTCTTTTATCTGCTATCTTCCAGGAAAGCGGCATCATCTCTTTGGCATATCCAGAAAAAATTGCGATCTGCCTTGACTGCGTATCAAGGACCGCATCACAGCAGAAAAATTTCTTTCCCATACATTTTTCCATATGCTGTCCAATTTCATCAAACTTTGTTCTCATCATGGAATGCCCGCTGACAGGCACAAAGTCCTTTCGATGCATTACTTCCGGTACATGATGGGAGGCAATAGACCTCCAATGAGTAATGCCGGTGGAGCAGTGTTTATAACCGCCTGAATAACCGCCGTAGGGATTACCTTGGGTATGTCCGATCAGGATAGCCACATCACTGTCATAAACATATTTATTCATAATAACCGGGTCTCCCCTGTCAGTTACTCCTAAATCCACAAGATGGTCATAATCTTCACTGTCATGATTCATAATCTGATGAGAATACCAGAATTCATTAAAAAGTTCATCTCCCAAAACACCGCGGATCTCTTTTTCCGTATTTTTTCTGTGGAGACCATTGGAACATATGAGTAGAATGTCTTTCTTTTCAACTCCTACACTGTATAATTCTTTAAGAATTAATTTAATAGATACTTTACGATGAGCAGTAGGTTGTTCACCGCCTTTAACACGATCCGGAAATACGATTGTTACTTTAGATCCTTTCTTCGCAAGCTTTGTTAATGGTTCCATCCCAATAGGATTGCGAATGGATTCCAATGTTTTTTCCACTAATTGATCTTCTGGTATATGCGGCGGATCAGACACCGTTTCTCCTGGAATAAATATATCCGTATTATCCGGCAGGTTAGCCTCCATTGTTCCATGTCCATATTCAAATGATAATTTCATAATGTATCCTCTCTTTCTTATCTGGTTGTCCAGTCTTCTGGTTTCCCAATTAGTATTTATTAAGTTCATTATTTCCCTAAATAGGTTTTAATTATCTCTAAGTACTCCTCCGGATAGAAACCAATTTCTCCCTGGAATCTTGTTAATGCAATTAAACCGCCGTCGATTTCAGAAATAGAAGCTAACATATTAGCATTATCTGTTTTCAGTCCCCCGCCATAAACAACAGGGCATCCTTTTGTTACTTCTTTTACAAATTTAGCGATCTTCTTTATGTATTCTTTATCCGGAGGTATTTTCCCTGGTCCGATGGCCCAAATCGGTTCGTAAGCAATTGTAACCCTGCTCATATCAACTCCGTCCAAGCCGATCTCCAGCTGTTTTCTTAATACTTCCTGCCAATTTACCTGCTCATCCATACTTTCACCTATGCAGTATAACACCTTAAGTCCTGCTGCAATAGCTGCTTTAATCTCTTTATTTAAAATCCTGTTAACAGCATCGGTATCCGTTATACCTGCCTCTGTTAAAATGCCCGTTTTATCTTTTCTTTCTTCGCAATGCCCGATTATAGTAGATGTACAGCCGATCGCTTTCATGGCATTACCTGTTCTCTGTGCTGTAAAAGCACCGAAATTACCACCAACAGCCGTATCTTCACGATAAATACTCTGACTGCCGATTTCAAGGCTGCTGCCGTCTTCTAAAGCCTTAATTGCTCCGATTAGATGGGCTTCCGGCAGAAACATAACAAATTCCAACTCATTTTTGTTATAAAGGTTTACTGCTTTTTGCGTATGGCTTACAATAAACTCTCCCCATTCCCTGGGATCGGCAATACGGTTTACCCCGCCGTATTTTGTGGGAATATCAAATCTTTTTAAATTCAGGTATATGTATTTCATAAATTCATCCTTTCCTTTTTCCTTGCTTTCATGTGTTAATGATATCATATGAATTTTTAAAAACATACAAATTTTCGTCATTTTTTACACAAACGTTTGCGTATTATTCAGTCGTAATGTTATAATATAATTTGTATAATACAACTAAAGACATATGCTATAAGTTCAAAATCTGTTTCATAAGAATAATTTTCTATAGGAGGTCATCTCATGACTTTAAAAGAAATAGCAGATTTAGCCGGAGTTTCTGTATCTACGGTTTCCCGCGTAATAAATCATGGTAATACAAAAGTAGCCAGTCAAGAGGTTAAAGATAATATATGGAGAATTATCAGGGAAACGAACTATATCCCAAATTCTTCTGCCAGAAACTTAAAATTAGGAAGTGATTCGGGTAGTTCATTAATACCCGTTAAATCCATCGGGTGCATTTTTGCCCGTTCCAAAGATACACTAAATGATCCCTTTTTCTCGCAAATAGCCCGGGCTCTGGAACAGGAAGCTTTCAGGCAGGGATACATTCTCAAGTATTCTTTTTCTGCATATGACATGAATGACGCCAATACATTTCATTTAATTACCAATAACCAGGTAAACGGAATTGCCGTTCTTGGAAGATTTGATAAAAACCTTTTAAATTTTATTAAAAAGCAATATAAACATGTCGTTTATACCGGTCTGAATATCATAGATACTGACTTTGACCAGGTTATCTGTGACGGGTATCAAGCTTCCATAGCAGCAGTTAATTACCTGCATAAACTTGGACATACTTCTATTGGTTATGTCGGTGAGAAACATAAAGAACTTAGATATCAAGGTTACCTTGATGCTATGAATCAATTGAAATTACCGGTCCTCAGGGAGAACATTATCGTTACACCTATTTCTTCAGAGGGCGGTTATAACGGCGTAAAGGAATATCTAAAGAAAGATCAGAACGTTACAGCATTATTTTGTGCCAATGACTTAACAGCAATCGGAGCAATGAAAGCAATTAAGGAGAAAGGATTTACGATTCCCGGCAATATATCCCTGATCAGTATTGACGATATCGACACTGCCCAATATATGTCACCCATGTTGACAACTATCCGGGTACCAATGGAGGAACTGGGTAAGATGACGGCCAAAATATTAATTGACCGTATTGAAAACGGAAAAACCCTTCCTATCAAAGTAGAGCTGCCTTTTACAATCATTACAAGAGAAAGCTGTTCCGCTAAAAAATAAAAAAGCTTAAATGCTTATTGAAATAACATATTGTTATATAATGAAATCAAAAACAGGAATGGATTTAAGTTGAAAGAAAATTTTTGTATAGAAAGGTCTGCCAGGTATAGATTCTTTCAATTTTTTATTATGGCAGTATCACCTCTCTCTGAGAGGTGGTATGCAATAGGTGTTATTATGAATGAAAAAACTTTATATTTAGAATGTTATTCCGGTATCAGCGGTGATATGACCGTAGCCGCTTTGCTTGATTTAGGAGCTGATCAGAAAGTATTACGGGATGGCCTTAATAGCCTTAATGTTGATGGATATAAAATAAAAATCAGTCAAAAGGATAAATCCGGGCTTATAGCCTGTGATTTCGATGTAATACTGGAGAAAGACGAGGAATATGCGCTATCAGCTAATTCTGATAATTTAAATTTAACTATACAATCACAAGAACACTTACATGTCAAACTTGGTTTTCATGAAAACCGAAATTTATATGATATTAATGCTATCATTGATAATTCCAATATTTCTGAGGAAGCCAAGAAAACAGCAAAGAAAATATTTTATATCGATGCCGTAGCTGAGGCAAAAGCTCATGGAAAACCCCTTGATAAAGTCTACTTTCATGAACTTGGGGCAATTGATTCTATCGTTGATATTGTATCAGCCGCTATTTGTCTTGATAATCTTGGCATCAAAGAGGTTGTCATCACTGAATTACATGACGGTAACGGACATATTAAATGCCGTGGCGGAAAACTCCCCGTTCCTGTCCCTGCAGTAGTTAATATTGTTGCCGACTATAATATTCCACTTCATATTACAAATATAAACGGAGAATTAGTAACACCAACGGGAGCTGCAATAGCTGCAGCCATTCGTACGAAAGATAAATTGCCAAAGGAATTTAAAATAGTAAAATCAGGTTTAGGGGCAGGAAAACGGGAATATGAACAGCCAAGTATTTTACGAGCAATGATTATTGAAGAATTATTATAAAAAAGTAATTATCATAGAAGACCAGATTTTACTCAAACGTTTGTTTAACCGGCTATAAAAATTAAAATATTTCATATTTTAAGAAAGGCAAATAAGTCTATTATTTTAAAGCTCCTTTACGAATAAAACCTCCTGTACATGTTTTAACTTTCCATGCACAGGAGGTTTTTTTGGGAGGTGGGTAAGCTTAAATTATAAAACATCCTTAAAACTGATAAATTTATTTATTTGATCTCCGATTAATGGTTTACACCAATCGATAAAATCCTGTGTTACATCATTTCCTCTTTCATTGATATATTTTTCAGGAAGGATTCTTTCATGGAGCATAACCTCTTCTATAGGAACCAGACTGGTTTTTATTTGATAGGTATCACCAGGTACACGGTTAATTGCTACCATAACTCCTGTATTATGATCCAATGCAGCTTTTACGGCTTCTGCTCCCACTATTATAGCTTCTTCCCGATCAATATCTGATTGAAGTCCTATGGAAGACCGTCCGCTAATACCCGGTTTTTCATTTCTGGCTTTGATACCCAGTTTCTTTACTACCAGATTAGCAAGGTGTGAACTTACATCACCGTAATAAACTGCCCTGTCGGATTTAAAGATGGGAGGAACAATAGATTCACCCTCCTTATTCTTAAGTCCTTCACTGACTACTACTACAACTCCGCCAAGTTTTTCATATAATTTTTTAACGTCTTCTAAAAATTCCTCTTCATCAAACGGTCTTTCCGGAAGATAAATGAGATGAGGTGCATCCTTTTTATTCTGTCTTGCTAGTGCGGATGCCGCCGTTATCCATCCTGCATTCCGTCCCATGGCCTCAATCACGCATACATGAATCGGCAGTGATTTTACATCCTGTCCTATTTCGGCTGTTGTTACGGCTATATATTTGGCCGCACTTGCATAACCCGGCGCGTGATCTATAATTGAAATATCATTATCAATGGTTTTGGGTATTCCAACGACATAGATTTCTTCTTTTTCGCAGACTTTGCTGACCTTTCCGCAGGTATCCATTGTTCCGTTACCGCCATTAAACAAAACATATTTAATGTTATTTCTTTTAAATATATCCACCATACGGTCATAATCTTTCTGATCCAGCGCATACCTGGAGGAACCAATTGCGGAGCCGGGAGTCGTAAGAAGTAATTCCAACTGATTTTTCTCTGTTTTGCCTAAATCAAGGAAATTTTCATTTAAAATGGCTTCTGAACCTCCGATTGCTCCATATATCTTATCGATCTTATCGCTTTTTTGTGCTTCTGTAATTACACCATAAAGAGAAGCATTAATAACAGCGGTTGGACCTCCTCCATGAACGATTAATAGATTATTTTTCATATATTTTTTCCTCACGATTTTATCTGAAATAGCTACTTGCGAGACAAGCAAAAATTAATAGTTTCTCGATTGCCTATTCTTTTTTCTGACAAGATATTTTATAAATTTGCGTCAATCTTCTTATAACGTTCTGCCATTTCATCCAATGAAACATTTTCTACCAACGGTGCTTTTCCAAAAGAGCCAAATTCCGTTATTAAACCGCCAACCGCTTCCTTTACACCACTTTCGATACAATCTACAATTGCTGCCACATCTTCATCAGGTACCGTTCCATACATAACTGTATCCATTATGGGAGTAAGGAATACTCTTGGGTCAAACTGGTCTTTCTTTTCTTCCAGCAGGTTATAAATTTCTCCAATGGAAGTACTCTTTTGCTTTTCAGGGTAACTTAGAAAATACTCCCTCATATTTCTTGTTACCGCCAGACGAATATCCGTATCCACATTGATTTTACCGATACCGCAGGGAATAGCCTGTTTCAGCTCATCAACCGATATGCCGTATGCATTCTGCACATTTCCGCCAAGGGAATTTATCTCATTAACGATATATTGGGGAACGGTAGAGGAACCGTGAGATACCAGGACTCCGAACAGATTCTCATGGTTCAGGCATTCCTTAATTGCTATTACAATTTCTTTTCTTAATTTGACGTCTTTTCCTTTGGAAGCCCCATGCATAGTACCATATGAGATAGCCAGGCAGTCTACTCCCGTTTTACGGATAAACTCTACGGCCATTAAGGGATTTGTATATGTTGAATTCTTAGAAAATACATGATCTTCCACACCGGCTAATACGCCCAGCTCTCCTTCTACCGAAACGCCTCTTTTGTGTGCATATTTAACAACTTCTCTTGTCAATTCCACATTTTGTTCGAAAGCCAGGGAAGATCCATCAATCATAACAGAAGTATATCCTCCCTCTATTGCTGCCTTTACTGAATCAAAATCTTTTCCGTGGTCCAGGTGAAGCACTACCGGTATTGCCGAAGTTTCACCGCATTTTCTTACTTCCTCTGCAATAATCTTAGCTCCAAGCTTTTTATCTTCAAGTGTAGCATTCAAAAAATCAGTGCGTCCTCCCATAAACCCGTTTGCAAGATCCGCTCCTTGCAAAATAGCTGCTGAGCGAAACATTTCATGAACTTCTATTACTGCTTTTGCCTGGGCGATTGCATTAACATTAAATGCTCCCTGGGCAAAATGATATTTATGTGTAGCCTCTAACAAAGGCCGTAATGGTATCAAAGGCATAACTTTTCTCCTCTCTTGTATTGCGTTTAAATCAGGCAGCTAAGAGTCTGTACTATGTCTTATAATCAACTCCGTAGAGAATTTTACCATTTCGGGAACCGCCGGTTCCGTATGCATTCTGTATAACATGTTTATTGCCGCCTCAGCTATATTCTCTTCCTGCATTCTTACTGACGTTAATGTGGGTGTTACCAATCGGCACACACTGGAATCATCAAATCCTATAAAACCAATCTCCGACGGTACTTTATAACCTTTGCTGATTACTGCATTCATTGCAACACATGCCATTTTATCATTTCTTCCTAAAACGGCATCCACAGCATGGTTTTCTAAATATCCACCCAGTTTATCCCGTAACTCATCTTCCGAAGCGCATCCGGTAATTATATGATTTTCATAGGGTAATCCATATTCCTCCATCTGATGTACGAATCCCCGATAACGAAAATCGGACATAGTACTAAAATGATTTCTGTTGGATATACGGTCTATATAAATAATATTCCTTCTGCCCTGATTATAAAAATATTTAACACAATCCCTTGCTCCCTGATAAAGCCCTGTATCCAACTTTGCTACTCCGTCAACTGAATCATAATCTCTGGATACCAAAACTACTACAGGTATACCGGCATTTACAAGTTCTTCAATATATTCATCTTTAAAACTGATGGAGCTGATGATAACACCGTCAAATCTTCTGCTGATAATTGATTGGATTAATTCCGGCTGATTCCGATTTGCACACAAACTTACAACATAACCCTTCTCATATGCATACTTATCCATTTCTCCTACCAGAATTCCAAATCGCTCATTTGAGGTATTTTCTACAATAAATATTATATGTTTACTTCCCTTTCCCTTAAGTGCCCTTGCTAATGTATTCGGTGTATAATTTAATTCTTTTACCGCTTTTAATACTCGATCCCTTTTATCTTTGTCAACATACCGGTTATTGTTAAGTACATAGGATACTACGGTTACACTAACACCTGCTTTTTTAGCAACATCAGCTCTTGTAACATAGGAAAATTCTTTCTTTTTCTTCATACGTTATCCCCTTACAAACCAAACACATTAATTAATTTGATATATAGTATCATACTTCATTTAGATACCTGTATCAATAAAAATTTTCCATGGGAAAGTTTTCCTATTGATAAATTCTCTTATGCCTTACCCTCAGATCCGGCTAATACTATGATCTTCTTTATATCATCAATAAGGGAATTTGATGCATATTGGGACAGTCTCCATGCATGCCCCTGATCAACACCTTCTCTAATACCTTCTTCTACATATTTGACATATTGATAACGTATCTGAGTTCCAAAATTAATTTTCGATACTCCACTGTTTAATGATCTGCGTATTAGTTTTTCATCCATTCCGGTACACCCATGAAGTACGAAAGGAATATCTGTAAATTCCCTGCATTTTTCAAGTATCTCCACATCAATATCCACTTCACCTTTATAAAATCCATGGGCATTTCCTATACTGATGGCAAGAGAATCCGGCTGACACAATGCTAAATATTTTTTGACCATGTCAGGGTCCGCTTTATTGGAACTTCCTGTTAAGTTACCCTGATCATCTAACCGGGCAAGCTCCCCGATTTCAGCTTCAACCGGAATATCAACAGCATTGCAGACCTTTATGACTTCATTTGTATTTTTCGCGTTTTCTTCAACACCAAATATGGAACCGTCATACATAACGGATGTAAACCCAATTTTTAACATCTGCACACATTCTTCCATGCTTTTACCATGGTCCAAATGAATCGCTACCGGCACATTTACGTGCTCAGCCATCCATTTTGCTGTCTGGTAAAACCACTCATGGCCTGAATAGGCAGCTGTAGCTGTATAATGAGCTAAAATTATTGGAGAATGCATCTCTTCTGCTGCCATACAGATAGCACGTATCATATCATACGTTCCTCCCTGCGTATTAATAGCAGGAACTGCATAATGTCCAGCATATGCTTTTTTCAGCATCTGCTTAGTAGTAGTTAACATTTTTTTACCCCCGCAATCCTAATTAATTTTTACAACTACTTTAAGATAATCGCTGGGATTTGCTATCATATCCTGGATTACTTTTTCAGTATCTGCCAGTTCGATTGTTTTTGTAATCATCTTATCTACGGGTACCAAACCTGAATTGATTAACTGGATTGATTCTGGAAATTTATTAGCTGAATTTCTGGAAGGATAGATATCGATTTCTTTTTGTGTACAACGTACTGTATTGATAGTTACCGGTCCTTTCGGCCATCCCACTAAGGCAATCCGGCCGCCATGGCAAACATAATTATGCATCTCAGCAAGAATTGCCGGTGCACCGGTACAGTCTATCATAGCTTCAGGAAGTTTTCCGTCAGTTACTTCCTGCAGAAATTCAACCAAACCTCCGTCTTTTGAATCAAAGGTATATGGAATTCCCACTTCTTTTGCAAAATCAAGGCGATCCTTTAATACATCAACCAATATGGGAACCGCACCGTAACTGATACACGCGAAGGCTGCCATCAAACCTATTGTACCGGCACCGAATACAACCACTTTATCACCTTTTGAAACTTTTGCTCTGGTTGCCCCATGAAGTCCGATTGTTAAAGGCTCTATACATGCTGCTTTTACAACGTCCAGGCTGTCCGGTATTTTATGAGTCAGTTGTATAGGATGTGATATATAATCAACCATCATTCCATCTCTATGTACTCCGCGTACATGTAAATCTGCACAGTTATTATAACGGCCTATTTTGCACATATGGCAGGTAAAATCCGGTACATAGGGTTCTAAGGCAACCCTGTCACCTGCTTTTAAGCCTTTTTCATTCTCACCGATTTCTATAATTGTTCCAATTCCTTCATGACCAATTCCCTGTATCGGATATTTCATGGTAGGATTACTTCCGCGGTAGGCACTTACATCAGAACCACAGATACCGCAGGTCTCCATTTTGATGAGGGCTTCTCCCTCTGAGTGTTCCGGTTTTACTATATCTTCTATTATTAATTTTCCTGGTTCCAGCATCGTTAAAGCTTTCATATTCTAACACCCTTTCTTTTGCAATATTTTATTTCACTCCTACTGCTCATTACGCTGCAGGTTGCGGTCTTTTAATCTTCAGTATCATTTTCACGAATATAGTTCAGCCCATCCGGCATAATACCCATGCTCCAGCCGCCGTCTGCAAAAATAACCTGACCAACGATATAATCGGATTCTTCACAGCTTAAAAAACAAGCCAGGTTCGCTATCTCTTCCACTTTTCCGAAACGTCCGATCGGTGATACGGACAAAATTTTCTTCTCGTCTAAAATACCGCTCTTTAGTGGTCTTTCTACCATCTCGGTACGGATCCATCCCGGAGCTATAGCATTCACTTTAATGTTATACATCGCCCATTCTGCTCCCAGTTGCTGGGTCAAGAGATTCACGGCACCTTTTGTGATGCCATAGGGTGTTCTTCCTACATTGATCATCTTACTGTTACCGGATGAAATGTTAACAATACTTCCGCCGCCCTGTTTGCGCATATATTTTCCAACTGCCTGGCAGCAGAATAAAGGCGCTTTCATATTAATATCAATAACCTCATTCAGCACTTCTTCGGTCAGCTTCAATGTAGGTACCGGGCGTGCAATACCGGCACAATTAACCAGAACATCAATATGTCCGTACTTATTGTAGACAGTATCAGCCATAGTAAAGATATCAGCAGACTTACGTAGGTCTATTTTATAATAATCACTCTTTTCTCCAAGTTTGCTTGTTATGGCTTCGCCATCCTCCAGGATATCAGCTACGATTACTTTAGCACCCTCTGCAATAAACTTGGCAGCAATTGAAAACCCTATCCCTCTGCCGCCGCCTGTAATAATAGCCACCTTATCTTTTAAACGCTCACAGTTCATAAATACCTCTCATTCTGCCATAGAACGGCTCTTACTCTTTGAGAACACTATTTTTCTTTATTAAGAGAATTTACCACCATTTAATCTTATCTGTAATATAATTACGGTACTCAATAAATTTGGGGTCTGCAATATTTCTTGGATGAGGCAGATCAATGATAACCTCTTCCTTGATTGACGCCGGTTTATTACTCAGTATTATTACTTTCTCAGCCAGATAAACGGCTTCTTCTATATTATGAGTAATAAAAACTACAGTACTCCCAAGTTCTTTCCAAAGGCGGATTACTTCATCCTCCAGATAGAAACGAACTTTAACATCCATTTGTCCATAAGGTTCATCCATTAAAAGCAGATCCGGCTGCATCGCAAAGGAACGTCCAATAATTACCCTTTGTTCCGCACTCACAGATAACTCTCCAGGATATGCCTTACGGCTTTCCTGTAATCCCATCAAATCCAGAATCTGATTTACTCTTCGATTTATTTCATCTTTTGGTACTCTTTTAATTTTTAAACCGTATGCTATATTTTCTTCTACTGTCAGCCACGGAAGTGAAGAGGGTTCCTGGAATACAAAGGAAACATTATGTTTTCTTGGATCCGCCGATTCGCCGTCAATGTATAAATCCCCTTCACTGGGTTCATGAATACGTGTCAGGCAATTTAAGAATGTTGTTTTTCCGCATCCGGTGGGGCCTACAACACACACAAATTCATTTTTCTTTATATTAAAGTTCATATGATCCAAAACCAGCAGATCTCCAAATCTTTTCGTCAGATTTTTAACTTCTACTTTTACCGGTCTGTTATTATTGTTATCAGCCATATTTTCCTCCTTCAGGCATCTAAATTGAAAGATCCGTATTATCAGAAATTTTAGCACGTAAATCTAAAAATTCTTTACTGACCATATTTCTCGGCCGCGGCAGGTCAATTGGATACACTTCTTTTACCCTGGCAGGACAATCGCTGAGCAAGACAATTCTTGTACCAAGATAACATGCTTCTTCAATATTGTTTGTTACATAAATAAACGTACGTTTTTCCTGTTCCCAAATACGAAGCACCTCATTCTGCATGGCATATCGGGTCTGAGCATCCAATGCACCAAAAGGTTCATCCATAATCAGGACCTTAGGATTATTTGCATATGCCCTGGCGATTCCCACACGCTGTTTCATACCTCCGGAAAGTGCTTTGGGATAGGATTTTTCAAATCCTTGCAGTCCAACGAGATTAATGTACTTCTGACAGGTTTCTTCTCTTTCTTTTTTAGGTATATGTCTAAATTTTAATCCAAGTTCAACATTCTGCATAACTGTTTTAAAAGGCATTAATGCTGTCTTTTGAAATACCATGCCGACTTCAGGATTAACATTATTGATTTCTTTTCCATCATATATAATAGATCCGGTTGTTTTACTTTCAAGTCCGGCAATAATATTTAGTAAAACCGTCTTTCCACAACGGCCAGGCCCAAGCAGGACAAGAAATTCACCGTCATATACGTCAAAGCTAACGTCTTCAATCGCTGTAAAATAGCCCTCTTTACTATAAAATGTCTTTGAAATATTTTTGATTTCCATTTTTCTTTTTAGTTGTTCCATGGACAAACCACCTTTTCCAGTTTTGCTAATACAACCGATAAGATTGCACCAACAATTGCAATCGTTATAACAGCCACTAATACCAGTGCCATATCTCCGCCCTGCCATCCTTTCGTAACCATCGATCCTAAACCTGCTGTTGCCGCAAGCATTTCAGCAGCTAGAACGGTAGTCCAGCCCGAACTTACCGATGTACGAATCCCGGCAAATATGGAGGGTAACGCCGTGGGTATGACAATCTGAGTAAGAATCTGCCTGTTATTTCCGCCAAATACTTTACCCACATCAACATTAATCTTTTCCACCATCTGGATTCCTGTTGAAGTATTAATAACTAAGGGAACAAAAGTACCGATAAATACCAATAAAACCTTCGGAAGTTCTCCAATACCGAACCACATGATTATAATCGGTATCCATGCGATTGGAGGTATGGGACGGATCATCTCAAAAATAGATCCCAACAATGCACGGCAGGTTTTATTCCATCCGATTAAGATCCCGAATGAAATACCAAAAGCCCATGCTGCAACTAATGCAGTTAATACACGCCTTAAACTCGCCCAGGCATGGCCTAACAAATTAATACGGCCAATAGGTTTTGTAAATGTCTTGATCAGACGATTCCATACTTCCACAGGTCCTGGCATAAGTTCTGGGTGCACCGATGAAAAGGTGATCCATGCAATAACAATTAAAAGAATAGATAATACGGGGAGTATCCAATATAATAATTTATCTATCTTCTTTTTTCTCTCTCTGGCATTATTTTCCACAAATTCATCCTCCTTTTATCGTCTATTCTTTTGCCATTTCATCAGTTTACTTTCTGTATAAGAAAGCAAAGCAGAAAGCAAAGCCCCTATAACACCTATAACAACCATTCCAACAATAACAATATCCGGTCGGGCAACAGAACGTCCGATCTGAATCATAAATCCAAGTCCTGCACTGGCTGCCAGCATTTCAGCAGCTACTAATGTTGACCAGGAATTTCCTAAGGCTACACGAATACCGGCAAAAGTCATCGGCAGGGCAGATTGTATGCCAACCTTAAAAAATATTTCTAGATTGGATGCACCAAAGGTCTTGGAAACATTGATCAATGTCTGGTTAGTAAGTTTAATTCCAGTGTAGGAATTGATAACACAAGGAACAAAGGTTGTAAAAAAGATTATCATTGCTTTTGCTTTAAGACCAATCCCCATCCATACTACAATAAGAGGAATCCACGCAATAGGAGGAATAGGACGAATTAATTCAAATATCGGGCGTATAAAACGATCTGCTTTTGTCCACCAGCCCATTACCAACCCTAAGGGAATACCGATGACAATTGCAGTAAAGAAACCTGTTAATGCTACCTGAAGACTTGCAAGAATATTAACTAATAAAACGTTACCATCCGGTTGTTCACTGTAGGTTTTTACAATCAGAGTTCTAAAAACTGTTGATGGTGCCGGCAGTCTGGCAGAATCCACTACCCCACTTACTACTGCTAATTGCCAGATACCAAGAAAACCAATTACGCCAACCAACTGAAGCAGCATATATTTCAGTGAATATGCTTTTTGAGATCTCTGGTACTCTTTAAGGCCTTTTTCAAAATTTTCATTAGACATGGCCATATAGATACAACTCCTTTTATTCTTTTTATTTTGGTGTCCTAAAGGGTAAAATCGGCAGCTGCAATAAAAAGTATTGTATTATGTAACTGCAGCTGCCCTCTTAATTTTTCAACTACTTAATGAATTTCAGTAAATCTTAATGCATTTTTTATTTACCATTTAAATCAGCGTAAACTTCATCAATTAACTTAGTATCCATATGACCTAAGAATTTTTGATCATCACCGTCTTTATAATTGCCATATTGAATGAAGAATTTTAATACGTCGATCAGTTTGCCCTCCATTACGGAATAATCTGCTCCTTCCGCTTTATCATGCATCATGTTATAAACATCATCCAAACTATAATATGGATCCTGTCCTAAGTATAAAGTTGCTGTTTCAGGACTTAAGTTAATACCGCATTCCTGATTAAAGTCGCTGCAAAGCTGGGCTGCTTCCTGTTTATTTTCATTCATCCAATCAATTGTTTTAAAGTAAACTTCCATGAAAATTTTCATTGCTTCGTATTTTTCAGGATCATTGTAGCTGTTTTTATTTACCATAAAGTTACACATAAGTCCGGTATCAGCTAAGTTACCGCTGGATGCTAATACATAATCATCTTTATCCGGTGAAAAACTGATTGCTCCGGTTACAACAGCTGCGTCCCCCTGTCCGGCTAAAAATGCACTGTTTGCAGTAGGTGAATCCATGGATACGAATTCAATGTCATTCAAAGAAAGCCCAAAACCACCAATTGTTTTTAATAATAAATACTGTAATACAGTACCTGAATTGCAAAGAACCTTAGCACCTTTCCATGATGCAGCATCTCCTACAATTGAACTGTTCACTTCATTATTACCTGTTCCTGCTGCTGCAATCTTAGAATCCTTACGTACCCAGATAGTCTGGGTTCCGTTATCTGAATTGGATGCACCAATCATTAATGCATCATATCCAATTGCTCCGGATAAAACACCGCCAACACCGGTAGCACCGATATCCCAGGAATCGGAGCCAAGTGCTTCCATCTGTACCGGTCCGTTATCAAACATAACTTCATCAATCTTTAAACCGGCTTCATCCAGGAAACCTTTTTCTCTTGCTATATACACAGGTGTGTAGTTAATGCTGCCGTTAATACCGGATACAGTTAATTCATACGTTTTCTTCGGTTCATTTGTATCACTTTTCTGAGTATTACCTGTTTCTTCTTTCTGGGTATCACTTGTTTCTGTTTTTTGAGTTTCATTTGTACCTGACTTTTTGCCACATGCAGTAAGTGCACCCATAATCATAACTGCAGCGAGACATGCTAAAATAATCTTTTTTGCCATCACTTAATTCCTCCTCTAAAGTATACACTCGTGTTTACATTCTGGAAAATAAAATGCATTTTGCTATGTATCTTTACAAACCGTACTTAAATTATAAATAATCACCAATACATCAACGGTTTACTGTCACAGGCAAAATGCTGTTTTATCTGAATGTTTGCAAAACTTATTTGCACATTTATACTAACTCCTATTCTTTCAAATGTCAATAGCCTTTATAAAATAGTTCAAAATAGTGTTTTTCAACAATTTTCGACAATGTCTTTGTGCATTTTTACTAAATAAATTTTTATTATTTTTAGCTTCAGTTTATACAAACGTTTGCACAACTTTATATAGTATTGATTGCTCTATTTTGTATAATAAGACTATACCAATCATTATTATGGTTTACTTAAATATGTTATGCGTTAATTATATTCAAAAGTTAGATAACTCATTTTACATTATATCCAGGAGGTATGATATGAATTATGAAATCCACACTATTAGGGAAAAATCCGGATTGGCAGACTGCCCGTTTTTTTATGTAGATAAATATAACTGGGGCGGTGAATATCGTCCTGTAACTTACGGAAAAATGGCATATATGAAAGAGAAAGGTTTTATTATCCAGATGACCTGTGAGGAAAAAGATCCTCTGCGTATCTATCATAAGAATGAAGATCCGGTTTTCCTTGACAGTGCTATGGAAGCTTTTATCGAATTTGCACCGGATACTAAAAAGGGGACTTATGTAAATATTGAAATGAACGGTAATGGCGCCATGCTCAACCGTTACGGCCAGGTACCTCCGGGAAGAAAAGCATACACTGAATTTACTGATGCAATATGCACCTGTGAGGCTTTCATTAATGAGAATTCCTGGACTGTAGAAGCCAATATCCCTCTGCAGTATATTAAAGACCTTTTTAACAAAGATACCTTTAAGCCGGGTGATATAATCCGCTGTAATTTCTATAAGTTATGTGCAAGTGATATAAAAACGCAGCATTATGGAAGTTATACCGTTATAAATAATCCCAGCTGGAACTTTCATATGCCGGAATATTTTGCAGACGCTGTAATTTTAAATTGATTAGGAAAAACAAAAATTTAAAATCAGTAATTTAATGGCTAAAATTTTTTCTTAACTGCCATCAGCTAATTTTGCTTTTCTGTTTCAAAAAAGACAGCTGCAACATTCTGCAACTGTCTTTTTTCCTAATACTCTCTCTTAACTTATACTTACTATAGTTCAAGAGTTTTCCATTCCTATGGTTACTATTTCATATGGATTTACTGTAATATCATACCATTCCTGGTTTTCTGCTGTCAGCTCATCAAGATGCTCCTCAATTACATTACTTCTATAATAGCTGTTTACCCTGTCAGATTTTTTAAGTTTTAGATTTCTCACCTGATTCGTGCCATTGACAAAACGGATAATCCGGTCATTTTCATTCTGTTTATATTTTATTCCGGTAAGATATATTCCCTCGCCTTCCCATTCCAAAGAACTATGTTCCGGCGGCAATACACCGTTATGCACAAATATCTGGCAGGTATTCATGGGAACCTGGAACTGATATGCTTCCACTAATGGATCATTCTTTCTATCCTTGACGGAAAACGGAATAATTTCAAAGGAGACAGTGCATTTCTTTTGTATCTGTGCATACGGAGTTAAAAATACCCCCCAGTCTCCAAGCTCGCCAACGGCGCGAAGTAAGGTTATAGCAATTGCATTGTTTTGCTCCGGCAGTATTTCATATTCGTACAATCCGAAGTTGGCGGCTACGATTCCTGCTTTTTCATCTTTCATTCCGGTAAAACATTGTTGATGCTCACAGCCGCTGGGATTCTCCCACTCCTCATAATGACGGTTAGGCCGGTCCACAACTTCAAATACCGAATCCGTAAAATGCCTGTCGGTTTCAAGTCCTGTAGGTATAATGACTCTGAACCTGTGGTCTTTCATTCGGTTTTCAAACTCCGTTTTAACTTTTATACCTCGTCCGTTTTTCTCCAGGGAAATATAAGTTATGATTTCAAGCGGTAATAGGTTTATACTTCTTTTCGCTTTTCTGAGTTTTACATTTGTCATGCTGATTTGCTCTTCATATAAGGTATCATCCGCACTTTCCGGTATCTCCATCACCTGAGTGATTTTATAAGTCGCCCGGTAAGTTTCATCCTCAGTCAGTTCAAATCTGCAGATACTGTTCTTAGAAAGTATCGCTTTATCCCCCTCCGGCTGGCGATAAATATATTCATTTCCAATGTCACCGGTATCCTCATAATAACAGATTTGTTCATAATATTTATCCGAAGTTTTGTCCAAAAGATTAAGCGTACCATCTGAGTTAATGGTTGCTTTCAGGTAACTGTTTTCAAAACCGTCAGGAATAACCAAGGAATTCTGCTTTGTAATATCTTCTTTTTGTGGAACTAAAGCATATACCTTATATCCTAAGGCAGGTACATCTTTTGCTTCAAAGGTAACTGTTACACTTCTTGCCATATAAGGCTGTCTGAACTTATCCTCCGGCAGATCATACCCGAATCTTACCCCCGAATCCTTAATTGTAAATGAAATCCGATCACCTAAATGATCCTCAAGAACAAAATCCTTTATAGGCAATTCTTTCATTTGATGATAGGAGGCGGTCATATTCTGCCCATAAATCCTATCAACATCAATCAAAACAGATACTACTCCTGTCCGCTTCCATCCGGTCGTATTAAATACGGTAAAAGGATAAGCTTCCCGGTCTTTAAAACAGGATGTATCAATATTATTACCGATATAGTACATACTATCATTTATAAGGCATTCACTAACCTGCAGACTGTTATGGAAGCGGGTTTCCATATCTTTATGAACTTCATCCGTACTGCAGCCGCAGATACTGTCGTGAGGATGATTCTGCATCAGCTTTTTCCAGGCATATTTGATTGTTTCGTGAGGGTACCTAAATCCGGCATCCGCAGCTAATACCGCCAGGGGTTCCGCGAGATTCGCAAGTGCTGCTTCATTTTCCCTGTTTAATTGTTTTAAATAAACCCTGGAGGATGTGGTATTAACCAGGGTATTCCAGCCGTCCGTCATCTGGCTTGTAAGTTCACCCGTAACAACGGATAATTGATTTGTCTGAGACTCTTTCACACATTTTACATAATGACTAAAATTTGAATGAATGAATTCCATATCCGGATATAAGCGGTTTGCAGTAGCAATCGCTTCAGCCAGATCTTTTTGTACAGGCTGGTGATCACAGCCGTTCATAAATAAGAGATGATCCGTAGAGGCGAACCGCAGCACATCCTGTAACCGTTTATCCCAGAATTTCTTAGCCTCGGCTTCTTTCACAGGAATTTCCGCACCGTTGTTATACCAGTTGGCGAATAATATACCTAATAACCCGCTGCCATCCGGCGCATTCCAGCGCATCTCCGAATAAAAAGATTCATATTCACCGGTTTCCGGAACGGAGTTGTTAAATCCTACCGGTTTTACACCTCTTCCAAATATTACTGCTTCCATACCTGCCTGTTTTAATATCTGGGGCATTTGACCTGCATTACCGAAAGCATCAGGAAAATATCCGATCTTACATAACTTTCCATATTTATTTGCTTCTTCTATTCCAATTAGCAGATTCCTTATGTTGGATTCTCCACTGGTTAAAAATTCATCTTGAAGGATATACCAGGGACCAATATAGAACTTATCTGCTAAAATATTTTTCTTTATCATTTCCATTTTATCAGGTTTCACTTCTAAATAATCATCTAATATAATACTTTGGCCGTCCAAATGAAAACTTTTAAATTCCTCTGATTGTTCAAACAATTCCAGACAATCGTCAATTAAATCTACTAATTTTAAACGATGTTTCTCAAAGGGCATATACCATTCCCTGTCCCAGTGTGAGTGTGATATGATATGTACTACTTTTTTACTCATGTTCTGCCTCTTTCATCTATCTGCTGAATCACCTGGATAAGTATTATTGATTAACTAGCAACCGGCTCTTCTCCTTAGTCAGCAATATCAGCTTCAAGCTGTTTCCTCCTTTTGTTTGATATATCCTATATATTACGTGTTTTTTATGATATGTCAATGTTTATTTTATAGGTTTTTTGTATTTTATAGGTTTTCTTTACTAATCCTATCCTTTCAGGTTATTATCTTATTTCATCACAAACGTTATACTGTATTGAAATGCCAAATATGATATATCAATCTTACATATAATCTTTCTATTATTGATTAAGCATTGAGTTCACACTAAAACGAGATATTTTAGCAATGGAAATAAAACAAATTCTGCAAAACGCTGTGATAACCATGTATCCTATGTTTGACAATAACCTGACATTGATATACTATATTTAAAAAATACTTATCCTATAAAGGAGGTAGTTGCCTTATGGATTCAAACATAAAAAACAATGATACTCAGACGGTAAATAAAACCGTAAAGAAGAATTTATATGAGATTATTATAGATGACATTAATAACACGATTCAGAGTGGTAATTTTTCTTATGAAAAACCAATTTGCACGGAAAAACAATTATCACTTCAATATGGTGTAAGCCGGATTACCGCCAAAAGAGCAATTACCGATTTAGAACATCAAGGTATCCTTTATCGCAAGCGAGGTGTTGGAAGCTTTGTTGTCAGAAACTTTGCTGCAAAAAATCATACTATGTCAAACACATCCCGGCTGTCTAATACCTTTGCATTCCTGCTTCCGTTTGATACCGCTAAGGGTGGATTAATCGATACGGTAGCTGAGCTCAGCGTTAGTCTTAATAAAGCAGGCTATTTTATGGGAACTTATATTACCAGTGAAAATGTTTCGGATGAAAAATACACCCTCGGTCAGTTATTAGAGCAGAACATAGCCGGGATTGTATATTATCCCAAAAACAATAAGATGAATTTAGATCTTCTGAATCAGTTTGTAATTAACGACAAACCGGTCGTTATCATAGACAAATCAAATGACTGCTCTTATATTCACAATGTTACCTCAGATAATTTTGTGGGTGGAAAATTACTTACCGAGCACCTTGTTTCCTTAGGGCATAAAAATATCGCTTTCCTGTCCAATGCCTCAATCGATGAAACCTCATCCGTACGTGACCGTTTCGGAGGTTATATAAAAACTCTCCATAAATACAGGCTACCTACAAGTATGGATAACCTTGTAACCGGTCTTGATATTTTAACAGAACAAATCGCCATAACCCATACAAGTACTCCCAAGCTAAATTCCGTAATCAGCAAACTGTATAACAACGGTGTCACAGCTATTTTAACAGAAAATGACCAGGTAGCAAATTCCGTAATCTGGGCCTTAAGGGAATTGAATATAAGCGTACCTGAAGATATGAGCATCTGCGGTTTTGACAATACGGTTTGGTCACAGAAAACAGAGACGGGTATTACTACCATCAGCCAGGATTTTACTGAGATCGGTAAACAGGTAAGCAGTATTTTGCTATCCTCCTTAAAGGATCCGTCTTATCCTAACCAAAAATGTATTGTTCCTGTTAAATTAATTGTCCGTGGATCTACACTCCCTCCCAGACAATAAGCATAACAACGTTATATGCTTTTCAATCATTGGTTTAGATTAAAAGACCTGATATTTTAAAATCACCTCTAAACGAATAACTATAAGCTGCTGCTTTTTTACGCATCAAGGGCCAAAGGCCGCGATACCCTCCAAACTAGCAAGCACATCATTTTCATTCATAGTCAAAAATTCTTCAAGGCTTGTTTCGGTCCCAGTATTTTTGGATAACACTCATAACCCCGCCTAAAAGCGTTCACAATCACCAACGGGCAGACTGCTATCATCTTAAATATGATAAACACCTACTTGCCATATAACTCTGATTATATTTTAAGTTTCTGCTTGACAAGTTCAGCTTACAGGTGTAAGCTGAACTTGTAGATTACACCTGTAAGCAAAAAAGGAGAGGTTAAAATGAATAATACAGAGAAAATTTCCGATGCTGAATCAGAAGTTCTGAAAATATTGTGGGCCAATGAACACCCTCTTTCAGAAAGGCAAATTATTGACGCTCTAAATAAAGAAAACAATTGGCATAGAGCCACTGTACAAACCCTAATAAGACGCTTATGCGAAAAAGGTATCGTACAAAAAGTGAAGAAAGAAGTATTTTATTATTCCTCTCTCATATCGGAGGCGGAATATGCCAAAGACCGGACAACGGATTTTCTGAACAAGATATATGGCGGCAGCGCAAAAAACCTTGTTTCTGCTATGTTAGGCAATGATATTCTATCGGAAAAGGATATTGATGAGTTGAAAAATTACTGGATGGGAAGGAAAAATAAAAAATGAATAATATATTCCTTGTATTCCTTTCTCTGTCTGTTTCCGGTTCAATTCTTGCACTTATCCTGTTGGTTATAAATCCTCTTATAAAAAAGAGATTAAGCCAGACATGGCAGTATTATATCTGGCTGATTGTGATTTTACGCTTTCTGCTTCCGTTTTCTACAGAGGTTACTTTGATAGGTGAAATTTCAAATTACTTTGAGCATTTGTCAAATTCTTCGTATGAAATTAATAAAAAGGAAATTATTAATGTAAACGGAGTAAATTCAGCTGGGCAGTCTGTTGATAGTTTACAAACTTCAAATCCTATAATACCGGATGATGGAACAAAATCGCCTGTAAAGCCTTTTTATTGGGAAGGTATCAGAAACAATATATGGATGATATGGCTTGCTGTAGCATTTATTCTATTGGTTCACACAATTATGAGCTATCACGGCTATATACGATTTGTAAAGGCTGAAGCTAAAGCAACGGCCACTCAACACCATTTGGATATTTATATAAATGAATTAGAAAAAGCAAAGATAAAAAGAATACTGCCCCTTTATATCAACAGGCAAGTAGCTTCTCCCATGCTTATCGGACTTTTCCGACCTGCAATAATTCTTCCTGTTCTGGATATTAATGATAACGAACTGCGACAGATTTTCCGGCATGAGCTGACCCACTATAGGCGGTTGGATGCTATTTATAAGTGGTTAATTCAAATAGTGATATGTATTCACTGGTTTAACCCGCTGGTGTATTGGATAAGAAAAGAAATTAACCGGTGCTGCGAGTTATCTTGTGACGAAAACATAATTAAAAATCTGGATGTTGGCAGCCGTATTATATACGGTGATGCGCTTATTGCTTCTTTAAACGAACAAGGTAAGTGCGGAAACTTTGATGTCTCTCTTACAATGGGAGATAATGCATATTTAATAAAAGAAAGGCTGGATATGTTGATGATTTACAAGAAAAAATCACGATTTGCAGTTTGCGTAACATTCCTTTTGACAATACTTTTTCTTTGCAGTTTTTCTTTATTAGGAGTATACGCAAGTTCTACAAACGATTCTAACAAAGCTGATAACGGGTACGACAGCAGTCCTTCCCAACCAAAAATTGCCAATTTAGCTTCTATTTTCAATTCTTATTACGCTTACAATGACACAGATGCTTATAGGCTCATTAA
The DNA here is from genome assembly GCF_030913705.1 of Anaerocolumna sp. MB42-C2. Taxonomy (GTDB): domain Bacteria; phylum Bacillota; class Clostridia; order Lachnospirales; family Lachnospiraceae; genus Anaerocolumna. The sequence continues at coordinate 4,873,616 of NZ_CP133190.1, read as the reverse complement.
ATCTAAAGCTTTAAAGCGTTTTCTGAATCAATGGACAACAGCTTCTATTGTAAATCCCGTATGGAATTATGATAGTTTTACAAAATATGAGGGTAAGGACCTGTACTATTGTACTTTTACCGCCGACAATGGTAAATACTATTATATGGTGTTAAAATACCAGGCAGAGGATGGCGGCGGTCTCAGTAAAGTAAGATACTGCGAGACACCATACGACTATGACCTGCGGGCAAATATAGATGAACTTACAGCTAAGCTGAGTGAAACAGCGGTTAATTTGTCATCTGCCGTGGCTTCACGGGTGCAGGCAGTAAACGCAGACACCCGTAGTCTTTTCGAGGCCATCCGTATTACGGATGACAGCGGTCACAGCTATATGTACTATTTGGGAAAATCCTCTGAAAAAAGACAATTTTCTCAAAATAGTACATCAAAGGCAACCCCTTTATCCGAATATGCTAAATGGGAAGTAACCTATAAAGACGGGATATTTTATTATAGAGATCATAAAGTCCGGCTTTTTATGGATATGGCTGCCGATAACTCATTTAAAAATTTTTCCTATAATAAAAAGGGGAGTGTTGACCTCCGTTTGATTCGGAATAGTAAAGGCTTAATTGTAAAATCAGAATATATTTCCAAAGATGAGGCAGAAGAATTATTAAGTGACTTTGATGAGTCTTCCTCTGCTGTATCAAGTGGGAATATGTCAGGTTCATTAGACAAAACCTCCCCAGAAAGTAAAAAAACTTCCGAAGATATCATACGTCAGACCACTGAAGATCTCCCTGATAATATACAGAAAGCGATTGGTTCCTGCGATAATAAGCTGTGGTATGTAATTGATGGGCAAGACCGAAGATATATTTATTACAATGGTTTGGCACGCGATTACGCATATCAGTATACTCCAAACGAAAACAGCCTCATTATCACCGATATAGGAAAGTTAACTGATAACTATGTGCTTCTTTCCATTCCTTTAAACTCCAACTTGAAAATAACATATCATTCCCATACGGTGACTTATACCAAAATAACAGTATCATGAAAGGTCGAAAACTTGCTCTGATTTACCCACAGACTATACCCGGTTTTTATTCCTTTACTCCCCCTATTGTAAGCCCAGTGACAAAATACCGTTGTAAAAACGGATATAGCGCAACAACCGGCAGGCTGGTTAGCACCGTTGCCGCAGCCCGCACTGATTTAGTCGTAACCTGCGCACTTGATCCGGTAAGTGCTGCTGTATTGGGGTCACCGCTTAACTGGCTTACTGAGGATAATAATTTCATCAATTCATATTGCAACGTAGTCAAATTATCAGCCATTCTGTTATATAGCATATTATCAAACCAGGAATTCCATTGTCCGACAGCAATAAACAGGGCGATGGTTGCAAATACGGGCTTGCATAAAGGTACGATAATTCTGGTGAAAATCTTAAAGTAACCGGCACCGTCTATCATTGCCGATTCTTCCAGGCTGTCCGGCAATCCGTTCATATAGGTACGAATAACCAGCATGTTAAAGGCACTTACCATTCCAGGAATAACATAAACCCAGAAACTGTTCATAAAACCCAGGTTTCTATATAATAAAAAGGTCGGGATTAAACCACCGTTCACATACATGGTTAATACATATAAGACGGAAATAGGTTTCGAAAAGATAAATTTTTTACGGCTTAACACAAATGCAATCAATGCCGTTGTGGATAATTGAAGCACGGTACCCACAACTGTCCTGAGTACAGAGATACAAAGCCCGGTTATCATGGATTCTTTATGCAGAACCGTACTATAATTATTTAATGACCATTTTCGCGGCCACAGATAAATACCGCCCCGTAATGCATCCAGTGCATCGTTAAAAGATATGGCAAGAGTATTTAATATAGGATATACAGTGATGATTACAAATGCTGTTAATATCACACCTATTATTAAAAAATAAACGAGATTCTTTAATTGAAACTTTTTATGTCCTTTTTTATATATAATATTTGATGCTTCCATAATCTGCCCTCCTTAAAAAAGCCTCTCTTCTCCGGCTTTTTTAGCCGCATTATTTGCCAGGAATATCAGAATGATACTTACCAGACTCTTAAAAATTCCAGCTGCAGTACCTAGTGAATAATCAGCCTGACTGATGCCGAATTTTAATACATAAATATCGATCGTCTGGGATACACTCTGTACCAGTCCGTTTGTCAGTAAATATTGTATTTCAAAACCGGAATTTAACACATTCCCTACATTAATCAACAATAAAATGAATATGGTAGGTTTGATTCCCGGTAATGTTATATTCCACATTTTAGACAATCTTCCGGCACCGTCGATGGAAGCCGCTTCGTATAAATCAGGATTAATCGCTGTGATTGCCGCAAGATAAATAATACTGTTCCATCCCGTTTCTTTCCAGACATGAGCAAATCCCACAATCCACCAGAAGAGACTTTTAAAGGTGAAGAAATTAACAGGTGAACTTAAGATATGCAGCTTAACTAAGATCACATTTATGATTCCGCCGTCAATCGATAAGACATCCTGTAAGATTCCACAGACAATAATCCAAGATAAAAAATGAGGCAGATAAGACACGGTCTGAACAAATTTCTTAGTTCCTTTGTGTACCACTTCATTTAAAACCAGGGCAAAACCAATGGCAAATACAAAACTTAATATCAGATTGATTACACCCATGGCAAGGGTGTTCCGTATAACCCTGAGAAAATCGGCATTATCTATAAATAAAAATTTAAATTTTTCCATACCGACAAATTTTGAGCCGAAAAAACCATCTTGCGGCTTATATTTTTGAAATGCCATCACCCAGCCAATAAGGGGTATATAATTAAATAAAAGAACATATGCCACAAAAGGAATCGATAATAAAACCAATTCTCGTTGTTTCATTAATTCTTTCCAGTTTATTTTAGACTTGGTTTCCTTTACCTGTTCTGCTTTCATTCTTTTTGCTCCAGTCATTGATATCATCATATTTTCCGTTATTATAAAGCAGGTGGCTATAACTTTTACGCTAGATGACCACCTGCTTAAAGTAACTTTATTTGCTGAAAACTGAAAGAGAGTTATTTAGCCGGTCTTACATCTCTCCCCTGTACCATCTCAATTCGGCTATAAACTGCTTCCTGTACTTCTGCTAGGAAATCCTCCGGTTTGCAATCTTTATATGCTTTCATATACTCACCCCATGCAGTATCAAAATCGTCTGCGATTACAACCTGCGGAAGATATTCATGTTTTGTTTCTTCCATTTTGGTCCAGGCAAGACCACCGGATGTCTCGGTAGTCAATTCACCAACGAAAGAATGGATTGGATACCATGGCTGTTCTTCCCCGTTAATTTCATTGTAATCCAGCATATCTACATATGTCTTGGCACCATATGCAGAAAGACATTCCTGCACCTCAGGTTTTAAGCCGTCGAAAAATTCAGAGGGCTGTGTTTCCGGTGTCATGGCATTCTTACCGTCCGGATTCATCCCTGAATAATTGGGGAAATACCCATAGGAGCAGAGATGGGACGATTTATATTCCGTTTTAACCGCATTATCTCTCATCTCCTGATTTCTGTAATAAAGTCCATCATCTCCCACCAGGTAATCTACTCCCTTAATCCCCCAGCTGCGGATAGTAATTATCTCCGGATCCAATAAATCGTTGACGAACTTTAAAGCACCCTCGACATCCTTACAGCTTTTTGTAATACTTAATCCACCGCTAAGAACTGCGGCTTCATTTGCGGCAAAATACATCTCTTTCATCCCCGGATCTATGGTAATTCCAAGAGGTACATAAGTGCAGCCCTCAAGATTCTGGGCTTTGATAGAATCTTCAGCAGTTTGAAAATCCCAATGCTGTTCTACCATACAAAGTACACGTCCGGAAGAAATCTTCTCTAAAAATTGGTCATGATTCATAGTCATAAACTCAGGGTCAACAATACCTTTTTTATATTCTTCATTTAATTTTTTAAAATATCTCTTCGCCGTTGGTATCGTATTGTAATCAGTCACTTTAAAGGTTTCCGGATCTACTATACAACGCCCGTTGTTCGGCCAGCCGTCCAGGAATTGCGGCGGATTCTCAAGACAGAAATAAAACCAGTCATAAGCCAATATTTCAAACGGAATTACGGAAGAGCCATCTGTCATAGTAGGATTTGCAGCAGTATAATCGCTTAAAAGTTTAAAAAGCTGATCCAGGGATTCAATCTTAGGATAATTCGCCCATTTTAAAACTCTAGTCTGAACCCAGAAAGCTTCGCCCGATTGCTGGGTATCCATTAACTTCTCGTTAATATTGCCAAATTGGGGTATAGAATAAATGTGCCCATCTTCCTGTTTTAATGTATTCCATTGTGATTCGCTCCAGAGCTTCTTAATATTCGGATATTTGTCCAGATATTCGTCAATCGGTACAAGTGCGTTTGCATCCTGTAACTGGGGTGTCCAGTCTATAAAATCCGGATATTCATCACTGGCTATTAGCATACCTACCGCTTCCTCCGCAGTCTGTCCGGTCAGCCAGGTTTCTTTGCATTTTGCACCAATCTTATCTGCAATTATCTGTTTGACTTCATTGTCTTCGTTAAGCTCAATACCCTGCCTGTCAAAAAAAGCGGTAAACTCTTTGATTTCTTTTGCTGATGTCTCACTCGAATTCGTTTGATCCTTCGTTTTTGTTCCATTTGACGAAACTTCATCTGATGCATCATTTTTACCGCAGCCCCCAAATAAAACAATCACCATAGCAAAACACATAAAAATTGCAGTTACTCTCTTTCTCATTCATTTCCTCCCTAAAATTTTTTCGCTTACTCTCACCTCAGACCGCAAGCCGGCTTGCGGTACTTTTCATTAAATATATACTTATTTAAGCGATACTTTATTTTAGCATAATTGCACAACGATAACTTCATACAAATTATATAAAAAACCATTACAAAGTATATATGCATAATTTGTAATGGTTTTTTTTATTTTTTTTATTAATTTTTGTCTATATTAATATAGTTAGCGTTGGATAATATAGTGTATAATTTTGGAGCTCTTTTTCAAAAGTTTAAAAATTACACAATTTAAAAATATTATAAATATTTCTATAACTGTTTATTTTGTATAGATTCATCTATTTATTTAATATCTCTAATATCTTTTTCTCTTCCTAACATAAATCTATTCTTGATAATCCTGAAAGATTTTCAAGGGGGATTTGAATTGTAATACAGGTTCCTGCCTCCCTTTCACTTTCAATAAAGATTTTTGTTAAATTTCCGCAATATTTTTTCAGTCGGATACATGCATTGAGCATCCCAAGGGAGGAAGCTTTTTGCAGATCATCAATACTCGCTTCATTTAATATTTTTTCCAGTTTTATAACCTGATCCTCCTCCATACCCACACCGGTATCTTCAATTTCAATCCTCAAGAAATCATCTTCTACATTAATTGACAGAAAAATAGTTCCGGAATGCCCTTCCCTGTTTAGTCCGTGAACGCAGGAATTCTCTGCAAAAGTTACCAAAATAAGACTTGGAATTTTATAGAAACGGCACTCCTCACTAATCCGTATTTTATAATTAAAACCATCTCCGTAACGGTATTTCTGTAACTCCAGATAATCCCTGACAAAATCGATTTCCTGCTCAATTGTAATTAGGTCGGATCCCCATTCGGCGCTTTTCCTCATTAATTTAGCCAGACTTTCTATCATCCGGGAAGTCTCCTCTTCCCCCTTTATCAGACTCCGCATACGAATACTCTCCAGTACATTAAACATAAAATGAGGATTTATCTGGCTATATAACGCCAATAGTTCGGCCTGCTGCCTGGCAAGATATAGTTCCTGCTGTTCCAGCCGGCTTTTGTATTCGTATTCAATTAGAGTTTTCATTCTAACTGCCATAAGATTATAGTTATCCAGTAATTCCCTGATTTCATCCCTGCCCTCACACTTAGGAATCAGTTCAAATTCTTCACCTTTCATTTTTTTCATGTATTTTCCAAGCAGTAGTATTCTCTTGGAAATAGAATTGCTGAATAGAGAAAGCATAATCGCCGGTATCAGTGCATCCGCCAGAAATAAAACAGCAATCAACCCAAGGTTTTCTTTTAACATAGACCTATAATTAGACTTATATCCCCTCAGATAAACGTCAAAATCAAATCCATAAGCCGTGGAGGATTTATGAATCTGAATATCTTTTTTGGGGATTCCGGATATATTATTGAAATCTACTTTCAAATTCTTATCCGTGATGTCGTTACTGAATATTATTTTATCACCATGGCACACATAAACTGTGGTATTAAATGCAGAATTTTTAATCGCTTCTGCCATCTTATTGTAATTCAGATCAAGTTTTACGATTTTCTCGTTTTTACTCATCTCAACGTAATTTAATTTTCGGATTATTGAGATCATGCGGTTTTTTTGATTTATATCGATGGATTTATTAAAATATGGATAAATAAAAAGATCTTCCTTTGACCTTATAAATTCTTGGTACCACTCTTTTGAGCGAATTGTATCCATCCGATAATATCTGCCTCCGTTAAGCATGGTGGGATTATCGGAATATAAGGTAATATCACTGATTAAATACTTGGAGCTTGCATAAAATATATAATTATCAAAAACCTTGTTATATTCCTGCAGAAATTTACCGTTGCTTAAGTATCTGGTATCCAGGAATTTATACATGGAACTGCTGGCATAAATATCCACCGTTAAATATACCGCATTCTCTATGAAAGATGAGATATCCTGTGAGACCGAATCAGCAATATTATTAATATTTTCAATACTTTCATCATAAGAAGCTTTCATGGCATTCCCTATGACAAACAGATTCGTTAGTATTACAGGAACCAATACGCAGAATACATACAAGTAAATAGTTTTTGATCTAATATTATGGTTATTGATATTTATCAGAGCTCTTTCGTACAATATACGGAAATACCTTTTTATTTTCCTTATAATATGATAGTTTGACTTTTTGTAATCCATGGAATATCTCCCCTATTTTTATCCTCTAGAAGGTAATCTTTAAACCATCCTAAAGTACGAAAGAAGAAAAACCTAAGGTACTACCCCTGGCTTCATCAGGGGTACGTTATGTAAATCAGCCTGACAAAAACTTAATAAATCCTGTATTTTCCTGCTAACATAAGCAGTGAGAAAAAATACAGACAATTATCATAATATCTGCGTTCTCCTCTTCGAAGAGGCATATCCCAGAAATCTTTAACCCACTGAAGATGATACTTTCCTTTCGTAGCTAAAGATCCGGCCGCATTGGCAGCGACTATGGCAACCGGATGTAAAGCCGGTTGGTCCAGAGCCCTTCCGTCAAGGAGATAATTGTGGTATTCTAATAACTTCGTATGTTCGCTAAAAAATGTCTGTAAGCGGCAGACACACTCCCCCAGTGAATCATCTTCTCCAAACCAGGCTGCTTCCAGTCCGATATTCATAGCTACACGGTATGCATCCGAGTAAAACTGTCCATCGTGAAACAGCCGCTTTGGAGTACCGTCATATTCAGCATACTCCGGTGCCATTCCGGTAAGCGGATGGCAGGATAATTTAATATAATTACGGCTGGCTTCTGTCGCTTTTTTCCAGAATTCCCGGTCTTCTTCTGCTGCCCTTATTGCAAAAAGTTCATAAAAATGAGGCAGGTGATAAGACGGGTCTGAGAATTCAGCATCCGGCACAAACTTTATGTAATAGTTAGCAGGATTCCACATGGGACTGCCCTCACTTACATATTCATCCTGATGCAAGCAATGTTTTAATATTTCTCTGGCCTGTTTGTCATAATCAAAAGGTTCTTTTCCGTCTCCCCAGCGTTTACTGGCAAAAAATAACGCCATGGCAAAATATTCTTCCCCGTCCGGTGCAGGTCCCTCTGCATTTTTCTTTCCCTCCGTCGAAACGGACCAGGCAAAATACCCTTTAAATTTACCGCTGCTCTGATACATATAAGTTTTGGAAAAAAGCCACAGACGGTCAAATATATCTTTTCTGTCCATCTGAACCGCCATCATCATTCCGTAACTCATGCCTTCCGTCCTTGCATCGTTGTTGCCGGTATCCAGCATATACCCCAAAGTTTCCCCTTTTTCAAAATATATCCTTTCTTCCGGGTCAAAAAACATGGTATGAAAGGTCTTTTCAATCCTTTTGTCAACCTCCTCCTTTGTGATTCCGATTTCTTCAAACAAATTTGGATAAATTCCTGTGTAAAACGCACCGTTATGCATTGTCCCTCTCCTTATAAATACTTATTATTGATTAGAATTCGAGTGACAAAAGGTCAATTTTGCATTTTGAATGAATACCAGTGTATATATATTCAATTGAGCTGCCTTTCCCTCGAACACTATATTTTTTACAAGCCCCTAACGTCTCAAAAATCAAGCCGCTTGGCTTGATTTTTGGCCAGAGTCTTGACAAAATATAAACAGTGTCCTCGGCCGGTCGACGCAAAATCGAATATATATACACCGGCATTCATAAAATAAAGGTTAAAAGACCTTTTGACACTCGAATCCTATCTTATTATTGATATGTACGATTCTATCCGTTTCAAACACTCTTTATATTATCTTTATTGATTCAGGTTTCTTTTACGGAATCTGGATGGAGTCATTCCGTAAATATCTTCAAATTTATTTATAAAATATTCAATATTCTTATACCCCACATCCTCAGCAATCTCATATATCTTCTTATTGGTGCGCAGCATTGTTTCTGCCGCTTTACGGATACGTACAGTATTCAGATAATCCTTAAAGGTGCAGCCGTAATTTTTTTTAAATACCTGTCCCAGATAGGCGCTGTTAATATAATATTTCTCCCCCAAGGATTTAAGACTTAGATTTTTAGCATAGTTATTCTCTATTTCAGTTTCAATCTGATTTATAGTCCCTTTCGCGGTATTTTGTCTTAATTGCATCAGGTAATCCGCATATTCCATTGCAAAATGTAAAAACTTTAATTCATTTCCCTGAATTTTATCCGATGAAAATACAGCATCTTTCATGTATTGCATAATCTCATCCTGATTAATATTTGCATCCAGTTCATAAGCCAATCCAAGCAGACGATATAAAAGATATTGAATATTCAGTCCGACAGCTTCCGAATCCGTTCCCTGATCCATCATACGTCCGTATATAGCTTTTACATTTTTACTTATTTCAGAATGGTCTCGGATTTCAATAAAATGAATTAAATCATCCAGCTCCTTACGCAAATAATCCTGTTGAAGACCTTTAGCGGTTTCTTTCTTCCTGTCGGTAATTACCATATTGTTCAAGCTTTTCCGGGAAAATCGAAAAAGCCGCATCATATTTGCCTCCCGGTAGGATTCTGAGATATTGCAGATTCCATTGACTTTACTTCCAAAACAGGCCGATATCGTATATCCGATACGTCCTGTTAATTCCATCACCAGCCATAGTGTCCAGTCTTTCTGGGACATATTTCTGTCCTTACCAAGGAAGTCACAGTATATAATTCCAATATCATAACATTCCGTATTTTTTGTGACATCAAAAATAATGTGATCCGCCCGGTCTTTTAATAACAATCCTGCATAATGATACAGTTTCCTCTGCTGTTCCCTTTTTTTATCATCCGATAATAATATAAATCTTTCATCCCTTAGCGATAGCTCCAAATGCAGATAGGATACATTTTCCGATAATTTCATTTTGTTCCGAACATAATTTAAATTAACAGCATCATACTTTCCCCATATCAGAGCCATCAGATTACAGTCAAGAAACGCTTTTTCATAAACCTTTTTATCTTTCTCCCTGCCCGCTTCCCTGCGGTATTCGTCTATGATTCTGCGAAGTGCCGTAAGCAGTTCGTCTTTTTGAATTGGTTTTAAAATGTAGTCACAACAGCCATATTGTATTCCTGTTTTTGCATACCGAAAATCGTAAAACCCACTTAAAAATACAAATTTTGCATCGCTGATTTTATTATTTTTAACATAAGTAATAAACTCAATTCCATCCATCTCCGGCATCTTGATATCTGATAATATCAAATCATACTCCTGCTCATTAAGTTTCTGAATCGCATTTCTTCCATTGGAAGCTTCTCCGGCGATACAGTATCCCTCTGCTTCCCAATCAATCAGAGCATTAAGACCTTTTCTGATAAAAGGTTCATCATCTACCAATAGAACATTTAATAACGAATCATTAACTGCCATATGAAAAAATGTCTCCTTTCTAAAAGCATATTAAGATTTTATTTTCGTTTATACAGTTTCGATGATATTACAGGTGCAGTTATTCCGTTACTGTTCACAGGTAATAAACGCGACGTGTTTTTTGTGAGTGTATTATCACAGAAAACCGGAGAATTGCAGCGTAGGAACGCTTCCTCTGCGTTTTGTGTGCAGCGCGAAGCGTGTTATAGTTCACGGAACTGCTGCTTTTGCAGGGGAGTGAACAGTAACGTTATTCCCCTTATAGGTTAAATTATATAAACTTGTGATTTGATAAACAATGTTATATAATTGTAAATAATTGATATATAATTGTATAAATAGATAATTGCGAAACTCAAAATTTGTATTAATATGACATGCGATTCATACAATTTTAGAGCTGAATCTTGCCCCTAAAGGCAACTGAAGCTATAAAATTCGTATGAATTGTATGGAATATTTAGATAACTATGTTGTTTCGCAATTACCTAAATTGTATAAATGGTAAGAGGAGGCAAACGGATGTATATCCATTATATAGCTCTTAACAGCATACACGACAGCAGTTTTGTGATGGACAGGCCAAGCGGAAGAATCGATTTTTTATTTCTTTATCTAAAAACCCCCTGCACATTTGTAGCAGGAAACCAGGTGTACACTGTCACCAGTCCTTCCGCTGTACTTCTTGACAGTAATACTCCCCACAAGTATTTTCCTACCGGTACCAGTTATATAGACGATTATCTGCATTTTGCACCGGATGAGCGGGAAGCTTTTCTAAAAGAATTGACATTTCCTTTGAATATCCCTCTACCGGTATCGAATGATAGTTTTATTCAGGATATATTAAGACTGATTGAGAAAGAATTTAACCCGGAAAACAAAAACTCCAGTAAAGTATTTACCTTATTAATTAAAATCTTGATGATCAAGGTTGGAGATGAATGGAATCAGTATCAGAAACAGACTGTCAACATTCCTCATTATGATGATTTGTTAACAGTCAGAAACCAGATTTTGAATTCACCGGAAAAAAACTGGAAGATTGAAGAACTGGCGGGGTTGGCCCATCTATCCCATGCATATTTTCAGGTTATGTATAAAAAAGCGTTCGGTATAACCTGTATTACCGATGTAATTAATGCAAAGATCGCCCAGGCTAAAATTCTATTAACTTCAACAGAACTTCCGGTAAAACAGATTGCCCAGGAACTTGGTTATAATGAAGTATACCACTTTATCAGACAATTTAAGAAAACCACAGGAATTACCCCCGGTGCATTTCGAAAAAAATGAATCTCTTTTCGTATTCTTCGGAATCTATTTTACTAAACATATAAAAACAACCAATTTAAAAGATATAAAATATATCTGTCTTCTGAATTGGCTGTTTTTATGTTTTATACATCGTTTTATCTATTTAAGTTTTACTGACTGCATCTGTGCCTTAACACATAATTCCGCTGCTTTAAACGCATGTTCCTGGGTCATTGCATCTTCTGTTCGATGCATACAATCCAAAATTAGTTGTCCGAAATACGGATATCCTATTTTTCCCTCAATATCATATGTAGTTTCTTCCTTCTGATTTGCCAGAAATACTTTTCCACCCTTAGGTGCTATACCGATATTGACATATTTTCGCAGCTCAATATAACCCTGTGTACCCAGAATAAAAGTTCTTCCGTCACCCCAGTTGGAAAGCCCATCCGGTGTAAACCAGTCCACTCTGAAATAACCGCTGGCTCCATTATCTGCCACTAAAACAGCATCTCCGAAGTCATCCAGCTCCGGATAATTAGGGTGCGCATAATTCGCTATCTGACTGCGGACGACTGCCGCATCCTTTGCTCCGGTATAAAAAAGAAACTGTTCTATCTGATGACTTCCGATATCGCATAAAATTCCACCGTATTTTTCTTTTTTGAAAAACCACTCCGGCCTTCCCGGTGCACTAAGCCGGTGCGGTCCCATGCCAATGGTCTGGATTACTTTACCGATTGCTCCCTGCTCAATCAGCTGACCGGCAAATACGGCATCTTCTACATGAATTCTCTCACTGTAATAAACCGCATATTTTCTGCCGGTTTCTTTCACTTTTGCTTTGGCCATTTCCAGTTGTTCCAGGGTAGTAAGCGGCGCTTTATCCGTAAAATAATCTTTCCCGGCATCCATAACCCGCAGTCCCAATGCACAACGTTCCGAAGTCACTGCGGCACCTGCTACCAAACGGACTTCCTGATCACTTAGAACTTCTTCTTCACTGCGGGCACGTTTTGCCTGAGGATACATAACACAATAAGTATCCAGCTTCTTAGGATCCGGATCATAAATCCATTTTAAGGTTCCTCCAGCCTCTATTAGTCCGTTACACATACCGCCGATATGTCCGTGATCCAGACCAACTGCAGCAAACATGAATTCTCCTTTTTTTACAACCGGATTCGGTTTTCCTTTCGGCATATAGTTAAATCCGTCTTTATTCTGCATAATTAACTCTCCTTGTTATCATAATTGCTTCCAACCGTAATTTTCTCATTGTCAAAATTTGCAACAGAAGCAGTTTTATTATAGAAATGAATCGCATGTTCTTGTATACCCTTAGCGGTATAATACGGATCTTCTCTTTTAATGGGTAACGTAACCGTTTTTTGTTCAAAACCTGCTTTATAGATTGCGGTGATAAGCTCTATGGTCAGACGACCGCTTTCTCCTGTAATCAGCGGCTGCCGCCCGGTTTCAAGTGCCGCTAATACATCTTCAATTTCTCCTTCATGTCCGGTATGGGCAAGAGGTGGCAGGCTTTCGAACTCTTTCGTTAACTCTTTCTCCAGACCCTCCGCTCTTTCCGGGAATCCGTTAGAAGCAGAAACGGAAGCCCTCACTTTCCAGGGTGCAGATATTCTTGCTTTTTCTCCCTGAAATATGATTTGCTGTTCTTCACCGTGATGAATTACAGAACTGGTGATTTGTGCAACCGCACCTTTTTCATACTGGAGAGCTGCTATGGAGATATCTTCGACCTCCGCATTATCATGGGCCGCATTACTTAACAGGGCCTGTACTTTCAGTGGTAAGCCAAGCATCCATCCCAGCATATCAATATGATGTACCGCATGATTTAAGGTACAGCCACCCCCTTCTTTTTCCCAAAGGCCACGCCACCACAGGTCATAATAGCAGTGTCCCCGCCACCAGTGGGAATCAATCTGGGCATGAAGCACTCTTCCGATCTTACCGCTGTCCAGTATCTTCTTTAGGTTCCATATGGAATCCTTGAAACGGTTCTGTGCAATTACTGCCAAAACCTTATTATTTTGCTTTTGCGCTTCTATCATCCTGTCACACTCTTCCAGGGAAGCTGCCATAGGTTTTTCTACTATAACATTTTTTCCCGCATTTAAACAGTCAATTGCTATTTCAGCATGGCAAAAAGGAGGCGTACAAATGCTTACTAAATCAAAGTCAGCTTTTTCTAATAATTCTTTGTGTGAATCAAAGATTTCCACATCCAAACTAAATTCTTCTGCTTTTACCTTGCACTTCTCCGGATAAATATCGCAGAGAGCCGTAATTCTGCATCTGTCCGGAAATGCCAGATAAGCCTTGATGTGAGACGGCGATATATTGCCGGTTCCTATTATTGCTACTCTAATCATGATTTTCTCCTTAAGGTATTTTAAATAATATGATTTATAGATGTATTTTACTAATTATAAAAAATTTTTTCCATAAATGGAATATATTAAATTTATAATAATTAAAGATGTTTTTAATCTTTTACAAAATATGTTATACTAATACCGTATTGTATTATCGAAAGGAGACTACAAGTGAATTTCTCAGTTTATCCGACTATGATATATTTTGTCCAGAAAGAATGCTCTACTAATTGGAAGTTAAATGGAAGACATATTAATTTTTGTGACTTAGTATTTGTACAAAAAGGCTCAGCAGATTACATAATCGATAATAACCGTTACCATGTTGAAGCCGGAGATGTGATCTGCATTCAGCCTGGAAGCTCACGGATTGCCAGTACCACCGGTATGACTTGCGTTTCGATTGACTTTATAACCGATGAGAAAGATCTGCCGTTAAACCTCCCTCATGTAACCTCCGGTGTGGATTTAACCGATTTCGAACCCTTGTTTAACTCCATTAAATATGAGTGGTTATTGCAAACCGAAGGATACCAGTTAAAATGCCAGGCACTTTTTGGTATGATTTTATACAAACTTTTATACCAAAAAAATGTAACTGATGAAAACCCTCATATCAGAACCATAAAGAAATATGTTATCGAGTATTATCAGGAGCCTATTACCGTTGCAGAGATGGCAAAACTAGTCAACCTAAATCCGGTTTATTGCGGTGCGCTTTTTAAAAAGGAAACGCATAAAACTATTCAAGAATTCATAACTCAGGTGCGTATCAACAAAGCCGCCAATCTTCTGCAGCTAAGTGAGCATAATGTAAGTGAAGTCGCTGCACTTACCGGCTTTAATGATATCTATTATTTTAGTAATACCTTTAAGAAAATCATGAACATATCACCCACAGAATACCGGAACAATCATATCAATATTAATTATTAAACTGAAAAATGGTATATCATAAACTAAATATGTCTATGGTATACCATTAGATGAATGCCTTTATTTACAGCAGAAGTTTTCTTTCGGCTGCAGATGGAGACACTTTATTATTTCAAACAACCATATATGAAATTATAATAATCGGCCATACCGCCGGTTTCCTTGGTGGAGTACAGGAATAATCCAACCCGGCAGCCCGTAAAATGATCCAGCCTGAAATATAATTGGTGTTTGATTCCTAGTCTGTTCCACTGTCCCTTATCCAGGTAATAGAATTCTGCTGTATCAACATTAGTTTCAAAATCAGCATAAACCTTTAGGGTAACCTTATTGCCCAAAAATGGAATCCGCCCAAATTCTCTGCCGGGCTTTCTGTCTCCTCCCGGTTCCCCCCATATACTCTCCACAGGGTCCAGTTCTTTTGCTACCATAACCAGATAATATTTCTCTTCTTCTTTTGTTAATGCAATGAATCCATAACAGCCCTGTAAGGCACAGATTCCTGCATAATCCCCGTTCTTAAGCCTGCCGCCGTCAACCGTTACCGTCATCTCACAGGCCGGTCCCGTCATACGCTGGGTTAAGGTGTTTACCGCCAGTCCCACATTCGGACTTATTTTACCGGAATGAATCCGAAGTACTCCCGGCTTCTCCGTTAACGACCATAAAGTATGCTCCGGGGTATGGTTCCATTCCCATACATTTTTTAAATGTACCTCCCCATTCTCATCCGGTTCGTAATAAAAACTGTCACTTTCCGTAAGAGGTTTATAAACGTAACCGGGCCGGGTACTTTTCACTTCTATATTTAATGGGACCTTTCCCTCAATTCCCATAACAGGAAAATCATCTACCCAAAACACCGGTACCAGTACAGGAATACGTCCTATTGCGCCATGGTCCTGAAATAACATGGCATACCACTCTCCATCCGGCGTATCAACGATTCCTCCCTGGGCAACCCCGGCATTGTTATAACCCATATCATCATCCAGGATGTCCCCTCCGGTAAACTCACCCTCCAAAGATTCCGAAGAAAAGCAGGACTCCACTCTCCGTCCGGTTCCGTCAGACAGCCAATGGATGAAAAATATATAATATTTTCCGTATATTTTGTATAAATGACTGCCCTCATATCCCAATCGAATATCCTCTTTATCTTTTACGATCATACGGTGAAGGCCGTTAATCTTTGGACCGTTTAAATCAGCATCCAATTCCGTCAGATAGATTTCCTTATTACCGTAAACGATGTATACCCTGTCATCGTCATCAAAAAGCAGGGAACAGTCATGGTAAAATCCCCTGACATTTTGTTTTCTCCAGGGCCCCATAATATCCTCGGAGTGATAGAGATATGTCTTTCCCGTATCATTGGCTACAAAACATACATAAAAAGTACCTTTATGATAGCGGAGTGATGCCGCCCACATCCCTTTACCATAGATGCTTGAATCACCGGCAAGTCTCTGCCCGGGAGTATTATCTAGTTCATCATATACGTGGCTGATTATCTCCCAATGGATTAAATCAAAGGAGCGTAATATTACTCCCCCCGGCATAAAATGCATGGTAGTGCTAATCATATAATAGGTGTCTTGTACCCTGATAACATCCGGATCGGGGAAATCAGAGTATATAATCGGATTATTGTTCATATGTATGTTATTCCTTTCAGTGAATTTATTAAATGGGCATACAAGTAATGATTCTTCAAGCTATAATAACTGCTGAAATCTTCTTTATTATAGTTTACTTTAATAAGCTTATTATAGTAATTTGTGAATTTAAAATCAATGATACATAATTGCATTAAATTGAATAATAATTCGATTTTATTTTCCGTTATAAAGGCTGTTGCTGAAATAATAAATTATAGAAAATGAATTATTATTCCGGCGACAGCCTCAGCAGATTACCTATTATTCCACTGTTTGGTTCTGCAGATATTATTTACTCGCATACTGATTGTCATAATATTCTGTACGCTCCTTAATAATATCATCATAACCAACATTTTTTAATTTTTCCTTAAACTCTTCTAAGGTTGCATCAAATTTATCCGGGGCGCAGGTTACCAGTTTTACAAAATACTCATCCCTGATTACACTGATCTCTGTATTTTTTTCCGTATAGGTAGGCGCAGTAAAGGTCGGATCAAATCGAATGGTTCCTGCAACCGCATTTTTATAATTATCAAGTACATAATTTTCATATCCAGGTGCTTCTTTGGAGGTAGCAGCCGCGAATTCGTCTGCTGTTTTATAATAGCCTTGATTACCGATTAAAAATAAGTCATGTCTGGTCCAATCTTTATCTTTTGCATTATAATCGGCATCAATGACACAAGGAACACCCTGATCATCATATTTAAAGTGTTCTCCTTCGACGCCATGGAATAAGGTGAAACCGCCTTCCTTGGTGCCTAACCAATCCAGATAAGTAACCGCAGCTTCTACATTTTTAGCAGATTTTGGTATAAACAGGTAAGCACCGTTGATTGGATAGTTTTTATTATAAATGACCCCATCATTAATATTCTTCACAGGCGGGATACTGATTACATCCGCTTTAGGGTCAGTAGACTGTAATGCTTTTAACAGGCTGCCTCGAAGGTTGTCTACATTGTAGTTTACATTGGATTCGAAACAACCGATTTTACTGTTTACAAAATCTTCTTTTAAAGCATTATCGTTTGTTGCATTTACATAATATTCCGGGTCCATAAGCCCTTCGTTATACAATTTATTTATCCATTTAAAATATTCCCCATACCCTGTATCCGCGTAAATTAAATCAGTTGCAGAACCGGCTTCAATATCATAAGTTTTCTCATCTGCAACGTTCTTTAGAAAAGCAAGAGACATTACTCCATGTGGATCACTAGATTTCGTATTGGTTGAAAAACCTGATGCAAAAGCATCCGGATGTTTTTGTTTAAATGCTTTCAGTACGTTATACAGTTCGTCAACTGTAGTAGGGATTTGTAAACCGATTTCCTCCAGCCAGTCCTTGCGAATAAAAATATTGGAGTTAGCCGTTGTGGAACGTCTTGCTGCAATCCCCCATAAAGCACCGTCCTTATTCCGTCCCAGATCTAAACATTCTTTTCCGATATACTCTTTCATGTTTTTGGCCTGGTCGGCACCGTCCACATAGGGAGCCAGATCAAAAGTACCTCCGTCATTATAAAAGCCTTCCACTACAGAAGCAGTATAACAGATCATAATGTCCGCGGCGGTACCCGACGCCATCATAAGCTGTGTTTTATTTAATTCTTCTGCTCTTGGAACAGCAACAAATTTAACGGTAATCCCTACTTTATTCATTTCCTCATTGATATACTTCGTCCATTTGTTGTCAATAACAGTGCTGCCCTCCGGTGCGTTACTTCTGTCAAACACTTCCACAGTAATTGTAACATTATCAAACTTCTTTGATCCATATGTGGTCGAAAACTTACTGTCCCCGCTTTCTCCCGAAGTTTCAGACGCAACATCCGATGAGGCACCCGCCCCTTCCGTTGTACCGGCTGCATTAGTGCTTTGGGATTTTTCCCCGCCTTTACCGCATCCAGCCATACTGAGCACGGTTACCAGAACCAGCAATAATGCCAGTATTTTTCTTGCCTTTTTCATATACCTTCCTCCTAAAATGATATTTAGTGTATATTTAGCAGGTACTGTTAACCTTTTACAGCACCAAGCATAACACCCTTAACAAAATACTTTTGAAGCCATGGATAAACAATTAGTATAGGAATTGTACCTACTACAATACATGCCATTTTCAGAGATTCAGCCATAACCTGGGATCCCAGCCCTTCGCTTCCGGCAGTTCCCAGTTCATCTGCAAAAAGGAGACTTCTTAATCGAAGCTGAAGTGTAAATTTTTCAGGCGACTGAATATAAATCAGCGCATTAAAATAATCATTCCAATATGAAACTGCGTAAAAGAGACCTATCGTTGCAATAATCGGCAAAGACAGCGGTAGTACAATTTTCCAGAGGATCTGTACATCGGATGCACCGTCCAGATATGCAGCTTCTTCAAGACTGTCAGGAAGTTCCCTGAAAAAGGTTCTCATAACGATGAAGTTAAATACACTTACGGCTGTTGGGATATAAAGAGCGGTAAGCTGGTCAAACATCCCTAATTCCTTTACCACCAGAAAAGTCGGAATAATACCACCGCTGAAATACATGGTAAACAGGATCAACCCGGAAATCCATTTACGTCCTTTAAGCTTATCCTTGGAAAGCGCATATGCTGCGAATATAGTAAGAATAAGTCCAAGAGCGGTTCCTAACAGTGTTACCAATACCGTTACTCTCATGGAAATCCATATTTGCCCTCTGTGAATAATATCCTTATAAGCATCTATCTGAAATTCTATGGGCAAAAAGGTAACTTTTCCTGATAATACCGCTCTGTTACTGCTTAAGGAATAAGCAACTACATTTAAAAACGGATATAAACAAATAATAACTATAATAGTCAACACCGTATAATTTAACACCGTACCAAGAGAAATGGAATTCAATTTTTTTCCTTTTTTTCTTTTACTTATCATAAGATTACAAGTCCTCCCTATATAATTCCCTCTTCTCCGATGCTTTTTGCGAAGCGGTCAGCAAAGAAAAGAATAATTATGTTAACAACAGACTGGAACAATCCAATTACCGTTGATAAGCTGTACTCTGCTTTAACGATACCTAACCGGTAAATATAGGTACTTATTACTTCCGATACATTGATAACTTTTGTATTCCCTAAAAGCAGGGGCGCATCTAAACCGATACTCATCATTTTGCTGATGGAAAGAATAAGCATGACAATGACTACTGATTTAATCATTGGTAAAGTGATAAAATAGATACGCTGAAATTTGGTTGCTCCGTCTATATAAGCTGCTTCATATAAGGATTCGTCAATTCCGGCTATG
Source organism: Anaerocolumna sp. MB42-C2 (assembly GCF_030913705.1). GTDB lineage: Bacteria > Bacillota > Clostridia > Lachnospirales > Lachnospiraceae > Anaerocolumna. The sequence continues at coordinate 4,853,804 of NZ_CP133190.1, read as the reverse complement.
GCAGCCAGATAAATAATGGTTCCCCACCCTATTTCTTTCCATACATTACTTATTACATATGTAAATATCCACCATCCGCTGTTATTTAAAAAAGGAACAGAATTAAACCCCAATCCGGTGAGAAAGTTATTGATACTGCCATCCGTCTGTGAGAATAGATTTGTAGCAATACCTGCAACCACTACCCATGATATAAAATGGGGAAGATACAAAAAGGATTGTGATATTTTCTTAAACGTCAAAGAGCGGATTTCATTGAGCATTAAAGCAATTAAAATAGTAAGCGGAAAATTTACCAAAAGGGTCGTAAGGTTAAGTACTAAGGTATTTCTGGTGGATAGCCAAAATAAATCTGTAGAAAAAACCTTTTTAAAGTTTTCCAATCCAGCCCATGCACTTGCGTTTATTCCTTTAAAAACATTATAATCTTTAAATGCGATGGTCAAACCATACATCGGTATATACTTAAATACGATGTAGTATACAATAACCGGTACTAACATTAAATAAAGCCATTTATCCCTCCATAGATAGAACCAAATTGGTTTGCATCCCGTTTCGGCTCTGGTTCGGTCTTGATTTAATTTTTTTATTCTCATATTTTATACCAAATAAATACCGCAGATTCATCTGAGGTACTGCCACTAAAAGGAGTGTAAGAATTACTGTGTGGCATCCTTTCATAATCTAAATTTTCTTCCACCCTTTAAACAGATACTGCTTAACCCATAAAAACAAATAACCTTGATAAAATCATCCTATTAAACTAACCGATGAATTACAACCGTACGATTCGATTTATAACTATGAAAAACTATCCAGGACCATCAAAATCTATTATTCCAATGTATAATTATCGTCAAACTTGAAAATAACTCCTGAATTATGTTATACTTTAGCTAATGTACTGGAAATATTTTTACATTTAATGGGTAATTATGGGGGCTATTTTATGTTAAAAGAAAAATTAAACGAATATAAGAAAAGAAAATGGAAAGGCTTTCCGCGTTACTTATACAAAATTGTTTTGTCTAATATTTTTCTTATCTTAATCCCCATATGTATCCTGGGAGTTATCTGGTATACCATGATTTCACACCAGGCAGCACAGAAATTTCATCAGGAAAAATCCATTACCCTAAACGAGATTGCATCCGGTATTAATCAAAGAGTGAAAACCATAAAACTGGAGGTTGCCACAGAATCAAGAGAACAAAAATACAGTACTTATACTTATTCCGGTGATTATACCGGTGATTTATCCATGATAGTTAAACGCCTGTATTCTATGACTGAGAAATACCATCTAATTTTCTCCGTCTATTTTTATGACAAACTAACAGGTAAAATTTATAACTCCAAATCAGGGAAATATAATTTTGAGGAGTTTTATGATACTACTTGGATGAGGGATGTTAATGAAGAAATTTACAGCGTTCAACAACTTCCTCTTAGATATGCTTTTGATAATGAAAAACTGTTAAAAAAATTCAATACCTTATACAGTGAGTTTAATCAATTAGTCTTTACGTATATTATAAAAGGAAAACCGGACTTTTACCTGGCAGCTAACATAAGTATTGACAGGTTATATAATGAAATTGCAGATTCTTATAATCTTTATAATGACAACCAGGAATTTTTCTTCCTTGATGAAAGCGGACAATTAATCGATGGTAAATGCAGTTATACGGCTTCTGAAAACCTCCTTAGACTTTCTTCCGATGTTATGAAAAACGGCGTGGCTTATATTATGCAAAATAACCGCATTTATTTCATGAAATCCCTGGATTTCGGAATTTATTGTGTTACCTCTTATCCATTACATAACTCATATCAAGAAGCTCAATATTTAGGAAAATACATTTTTCTTATTTGTATCGGACTTACACTTTTTTTATTAGTCATATCCGTATATATGGCAAAAAGACTTTATCAGCCAATTAATACACTCTATATAGAAATTGCCGATAATTCCAATAGTTTACACAAAGAAAATATTTATGATGATATTGACATGCTGAAACAAGTTTTCCTGGAATTGAATAACTTTAATTCCAACGCCAGGCTTAATCTTAAACAATTTGATGAAATAAGTAAAACCTTCCGTTTTCGAAATTTTTTGGAAAATTACCAATGTCAGAAAGATTTTTTACAAGATCATCCTTTTCTGTTTGACGAGAAGGGTAACGGTTTTTGTGAAATGTTAATATTAAAAATTGATATTACCAATAAAGCCATGTCCGTTGACGAGGAAATGTTGTTTCGTTTGAACCTGCAGGAAGTACTGAGAACTTATCTCCAATCCTCCATGAAAGGTATTCTGACCCAAATTGAAGAAGATAATTTAGTTCTGCTATACGTAGGAAATGAAAGAGAAAGTGTGGAACAAACCAGAAAAGTAATTACAGACACGGTGATAAAATTAACGGATCAGAATGTTTATTTTGCTATTAGCCATCCAATAAAAAAAGTGGAGGAAATCATTCCGCAGTTTCATAATTGTCTTGATTTAATTGTGAATTCCTACTTTTTCAACTGGAAAAATGAAATTATAACCGATGAGAGAGTGGTTAAATTCAATGACAGCGGTGAGATATATAATAAACTGTTGAATATGAATACTTCTTTTATCAGAAGCATTGTGTCTCAAAATGAATCGGAGGTGGACACTATGTTTCAACAATTACAAACTATTTTGAACTCCATACAAAATGTATCTCAGGTAAAAGAGGTTTGTTCCCGTGTAATGGTGGATTTAGATCACGAGTTACATTTTGGTAAATTATTGGAAGTCAATCTGATACAGGCTATAAATGATAATAAAACCTTAATTGAGATGATGCAGTTTATCAAAAAAACATTAAACCTTATCAGTTTTCAATATAAGAACAGTGATGCCAAAGAGAAGAATTATTGCGAATTGGCTAAAAAATATCTGGATGAATATTATATGCGTGATATGAATATTACGGATGTTGCAGATCATCTGGATATCAGTTATTCCTATCTTAGCAAAATTTTCCGTACAAGAACCGGTGTTACATTAACGGATTATCTTAATAATGTACGAATCAATAAAAGCAAAGAATATCTGACCAATACTTTTCTGACTTTGGGCGAGATATCGGAAAAAGTTGGTTATAACAATGCTCAGAGCTATCAGCGATTCTTTAAAAAATATATCAATATAACCCCTGGCGATTACAGAAAGCTTTACAACAAACCGTAAAACCAGGATTATAAATTAGGTGATGAATTAATGCTGCATCCAAACTATACCTCGTCCCTCTTCGGAAAATATACTGGCAATAGTTTAAATGTATCCTGGAATATATCCGGATAAAAAAAGCCTCCGCGCTATTATTGTTCGAACAGAACCTGACCATGTCGGAGATCAGCTATCATGTGGGTTATAATAACGAAAGAAGGCTTTATGACGCTTTTCAGAAACGCTTAAATTGTACGCCGGGGGATTTTAGGAATACATATGCCGTTATAGTTTTATAATTCTAATCCAAAATGCCTCGTATCTTAAAATTATGTGCTTCACCTTTTCCCTTCAATCCTTCTCCGACCCGAAATATATAAATGTTTATCCGGATTATTCTACAATTACCTTTATGGTCACATCCGTCAATTTTGTATTCAGGTCCCTTTCCTGTGCCACATCAAACAGCGGAACTCCTGCATGGTTAATGTGTACTCTGTGCATGGCAGTACACCTGGTTCCGAATTTGACGATTTCCTCTTCTCCGTGATACATGATCATAATGGTTTCATCATTATCCCTGAAAAAGGAATTATGTCCGGGACCGTACACTCCGTTTACGGAAAAATAAGATAAGACCGGGGTGCTTGCTTTCTTCCAGGCATTAATATCCAGAAAATCACTGCCCCGGGGTATGCTAAGAAGTCCTAAAGCATAGGTATATCCGCATGCCGCCCCGCCGGAATAAGTGATATAAACCGTATCTTCTGTTATAAGGGGATAAGGGCCTTCATTATTAATAGTTCCCTGGACGTTCTCCCAGCCAAATAAAGGTCTGGAAAGCAGAACCGGTTCACTGGTCAGTATGGTGGGGTCTGATTCTTCTACCGTGGCTATATAAAGCATGGAGCCGGTATCTAAGGGGGTTCCGATTCCTTTGCGGTAAGACCATACAACACACGAAACACCGTCGGCTCTGAAATATGTCATATCCAGTGTAATACCATCTTCGGTCAGATAAGTCCCGTCCACTTTTTTGATCCGGACAGGCTTTTTCCAGTCGGCTGCCCGTAAGATATTTCCGCCTTTCTTTAACTTCATCATATGGCACTGGGGGCCCCATACACTGCCGCTGACAGCAAAAAGTAAATATAAATCTCCCCCAATCACATGGAATTCAGGTGCCCAAAAAGTCTGGTTAAACCCTCTCTCTTCATCCAAGTCTAAAATAATCGTTTCCGTATACCCCTGTGCAAATAAACCGCTAATCGTATCTGCTTCTCTTACATAGATACCGATGTCATCCTTATTATCATTGGTTGCAATATAATAATATTTGTTGTTCCAGGGCAGAATAACAGGATCTGCATATCCCCTTGCTAATGGAAACATAAATTTCTCCTGTACGACTTTCCCGCTTATTATATAAGTCCCAGGTATGGAAAAGTCAACTTGACTAAAATCCCATTGCACTTTCTTTTCATGGGTGGAGCCATCTGAATAGACAGCAGTTGCTCTCACCGCTTTCAACTGCTCTGCTGATACCGCTGTCACACTGGCTGGAGTACGAATCTCTTTATGGTATACAGGACTCCAGTGGTCTTTTAATTTGCTCCCTGTTTCCTCATCAATGGCCAGTATATTACCGGGAATAATACCGGCTATAGAAACCACAGGCCGTGTAAAGCCGTATGCCTTTTCCGAAACCGGTAATGACACACAGTCCGCTTCCGTCAGGTTCTGCAGACTATTTATGTAATGGTTACCCTCCTCAGACTGCCAGTGAATTACATACTGTTTTTCTTTCTCGTTGTACTCACAGACTGCCTCCTTGACATATGCCTCTTCATGCAGTTTGAGAAGTCCTCTGTACTGAAATGAAATTAAATCTTTAGAGGTCCAAAGCAGGACATGCCCTTTGCTTTCCTCATCCTCCCTGCTATCCGCAGAAATTCTGACGGCAGTAATACCGAAGGCACCGTCAGAAGTACGGAATATATATGGATTTTTAAGTCCCTTTTCCCTGATTACATTATCCTGATTCACCGTTGCCTGTGCAAATAAAATGCCGTAATTACGGTTTAGCAGCTCAAACTCACCGGAATCACCGCTATAGGCAAAATGAATACTGTTACTTAAGGATTCCGTATATTCATTTTGTGGTTTTCTTGTATAAATCAATATTTTACCCTGTAATTGGCTCATTGCATTACCTCTCTTAGACATTTAATATTCTAGTAAAAATATATACAAATCCCTCTGAAAAATCTTTAGATATTTTCTCATAAACTAATACTATTTTGACATACTCATCTGCATTCAGCTAAATAAGGGTATTTTATTCTTCTATAAGAAGCCAGGCCTTTGCACTGAAATCACAATCTATCGCCCCATATTCTCTCACTGTTTTATAATGTTTTAAGTAATCTGTACTGGTCTCTTTTGAATTTTCAAATCGATGAGCAATCACCAGGAATTTATTTTCATATTTTCTGATTACGATCTGCTCTCCCTCAGGTTTGTTATAGCTTATAACCCGGTTTTCGATTTTTATAGTCGTTCCCGACTTTATGATATCAGCTGCCTCTCTGTAGAAATCCATCCCCTCCTCAATTAAGCTCCATTGCTTATCGGTCAGATCATAGATGTCTCCGCTTAAGCACATTCTGCCAAAGAATGTACTTATGATTGAGTAATAAATTCTGCTATCACTGTCGTTTCCGCGCATTACGGCCCAAATCTGGCTTTGAGACGGTTTTATTACCCGATGCATATTTGCCGCTATAATTGGAATGGCGGTGGTTTCGTGGGCATCGGAAAAGCTTGCCTGGGATACCAGTTCCATCATGGAGGGTTCCAGCCTGTGCCCTCCGCTGGAACAGTTTTCTATTACAATATCAGGTATCTCCTCTTTGATTTTTCTGAAAAAATCCTGGGTGGCCAAAATTCTCTGCCTTAAACCTTCCCCAAGACTTTCGGCTCCGTCACAGCCAATACCGATTGTATCGTTATAATCTATTTTAATATAGCCAAACCCGCATTCTTTCAGGGTTTCTATGACCATTTTATGAAGATTCTTAATAACCCAGGGATCGGACATATCCCAAAAACGTTTATCCCCTACCGTCAATACGACACCGTCTTTTTTCAATAAATGTTCGATATTGTTCCAATGTTTTGACAGCCTGCCTACTGATTCCATTTCAAACCAAAGACCGGGAATCATACCGTTTTCTCTGATATAATCCGCAGCTTTTTTCAACCCGCCGGGGAATTTTTCATAATTGACATCCCAATCCCCGATGCTGGCCCACCAGCCCTCATTTTTACCATACCAGCCGGAATCGATTACCAGGTATTTAACAGCCTTATTCTTTAACTTATTGCATATTTTCTTGATGTTTTCAAGGGTTGGGTTACCCCAGGTAGTACAATATTCATTAAACATAATACCCATGTCCAGATCCACTTGGGATATTTCAGGTTTTTGGGCTTTCACCAGTTTGTCACACACCTCATAAAGTGAATTTCCCCTGGCAATGACTGCTTTCGGGGTGGTAAAGGTTTCCCCCGGTGATAGATTCTTAAACCAATGTCCAAAATCCCTGTCTGCAATACCGCCCACTAGTGACAGTGTTTCATCTTCTTTGCACAGAATCTCAATCTGCCAGGAATATGGGCTGTATAACTGAACCGCTGTAAACTCCTGTGTTTCACTGTTTTCCAAAGCAATAAAAGGGAAATACTTCCGCACTGGCATAGAACCTAAATTGCCGAATTTCTCAACCCGCATACCGCACTGGTTCCAGGAGGGTTCTAAATGTAGTTCCATGGTGGTTTCCGTCCTGAGTTTTCCCTCCGCGCTCCAAAAGGACTGAAGTCTATGGATTTTATCCGCTTTAATTCCCTTTATGGCAAAGGAAGAGAGCATCTCCAAGGTTGTACTTTCAGTACCTTTATTCTCAAATAAGGTACTGACTTCAATGGTATCGCTATTATGCACCATATTCATAGTTACATAGTGATTGGTATTATTTTTATAAACAATTTTGTCATCCTTTTTAAGGATTCTCTCAAGCCCTTTTGTGGATTCACTTCCGCATAAGGTCAGTCCGTTGGAAAAACCTCCGTTATGAGCATCTTTTCTTAGTTTCAGTTCTACATAATAATCCATGGTTATGTTCCTTTCTTATATAATCAGGGACTTAAACCCGCATGATCTATATACAATCACACAGTTAAGTCCCCTTCGTTTCTAACACGAGGTATTATCTTAATTAAATAATTTAATTCTAAGGATAGCAGCCGCTTCTTCCGGAAATAGAACTCTGAAATAACGAAATGATTTTCCACCCAGACTGATATCCAAAAACGAATTAACAGCTTTATCCTTACCGACCGCTATTACCTCGAAATCTACCCCATTACTGGAAATACTGATTTCATAGGGCTTACTGTTAACCTCCTCAAAAAATAGTTCTCCCCGGTTTACCGGTTTGGTGCCCTCAAGATCGACCATGATCCATTCACCAGACTTTTTCTTTCCGGCACGCCAGGGTTTGGTACTGCCCTGGTCCGTAACATTTCTGGCGGCATAATCCGGTTCTTCACTGCTTGCAAAAACCGGTCTGCTTACACCAATGTTGAAACTCTTATCACTTTTTGGAAACCCCTGAACTGAGGGCGGCGGTAATAGTTCCTTTCGTTTTTGATTCTCCCAAACGTAATCTCCTGCTGAATTGATAATAAGTTCTCCTGTAACCAGCCCATTTGCTTTAGCCGATATCCGGTTTTCTCCTGCATAATAGGAACGCAGCTCTATTGCACCAAGACCTTCATAAAAATTCCTTTTTTCAGGTGAAAATACAAAACGCTTCCCTGTAGGGAAAACTGCTCCTCCGCTTATAACCTCCAGCTCGACTTCCATGGAATTGGCTATCCTGTTCCCGTCCTGATCAATTATTTCTACCATAATAAAAGCATCTTCCGTGCCATCCGTCTTAATACATGTCCGGTCTGACGTAATTCTCACTGCATAGGGAGTCCCTTCCTTTACCGGTTCCGGCTGTTTAATTCCCAGCAGAGTCTCCCGATACCAGTACCAGAGATTAAGAGGCAGCCTGTAATAATCAATCATTCCCAGGTATCCCATATTCCACAAGATGCTTCCATGATGGAAAGCACACCATAACGCTTTACCGGAACGCCAGGGATAATCCATATCCATTTCCCCGGAGACAATACTGCCCGGGCGGTTACTTTCTTCATAACTTCCATACTCTGAAACGAAGTTTGGAAAACCCGGATCATGAAAAATTGTTGCCCCGTCTCCATTATACCCTGCGATATCCCCCAGGGTATCAAAACCCCCTCGCTGGGCTCCGCCAACTGCGGCAGGACGGGTCGGGTCTTCTTCGTGACTTACTCCTACCAATCGTTTCACAAGATTTTTTGCCTTGTCCATAACTTCTGCGGTAGAAAAAAATGGTTCGTTGCACATACTCCAGACAATAATACTCGGATGATTCCGGTTTGTCCGTATCATTTCTTTCAGGGTATTAATACAACTCTCTTCAAATTCAAACTGATCTTCTTCCTTAATGGGATAACCACTGCTGGTCCAATATCCCTCTTCCTTAGGTCCTCCGGTTCCCCAGAAACAATTTTCCGACCAGAATAGTATACCCTGTTTATCACATTCCTCAGCGAATACCGTATGATGAGGATAATGGGAGCCTCTGATAAAATTCATACCACAGTCCTTAACCATTTTTACATCCCTTTGTATTCCGGAATGTGTAACCGCATCGCTCCACCCTGCGTGATCCTGATGTACATTTGCTCCATTAATATCGTAATGTTCTCCGTTAAGAAAAAAGCCTTTATCCGAAGTAAAATAAAACCATCGGATTCCAAAGACAGTTTCATAACTGTCATATAACTCTTCTCCCATATAAACATAACTTTTCAGGACATATAACTTAGGTGTATCCGGATGCCACAATTTAGGCGCCGTGATTGTATCACTCTGATGAAAAACCATCTGGCTCTTTGCCTGAAGCTGTCTTGTCTCGGAGCACCTGATTACTTCAACCCCTTTATATTCAATGACAGAGACCAGTCTGCAGGTAACGAAAGAGTCTGTTTCATTTTTTACCTCAGTATTGATATCAATAACCGCTTCCTCCCTCGAAACAAAAGGAGTTGTAACGTAAGTACCATACCAGCTTATGTGTACCGGCTCCGTAATCAGGAGACTTACATCCCGGTATATCCCTCCATTAAATACATGTTCTCCTGCCCGGGGTGCTATCCTTGGATTCCAGTTATTATTCAGCCGAACAAATAATAAATTCTCCCCTGCAACAACATAAGAAGTAATGTCAATCTCAAAAGCAGTATACCCGCCTTTATGGACTCCCGCTAGCTGACCATTTAAATAAACTTCAGCATCCTGAAATGCACCCTGAAATTCCAGAGATAATCTCTTACCGGCCCAACTCTCATCCACATAAATTACTTTTCGGTAACATCCGTAACCAACATAAAATTCATTTTCCTGAAAATACGGTATTCCAAAGGAATGGGGAATCCCGATATCATACCAGCTACTGTCCTCGTATTGAAAGTCCTTAGCCTCAGGATAATCCCCAAACATGAATTTCCAATTATTATTTTGCAGCAGTTTTAACCTTCCAGTCTTGTTCTGCATCATATTCAATCTCCTAACTATGTTCTTTATCTAAAAAGTCATAATAAACCATATTTTGAACAGAAATGATGGATAAATTCATGCAACTGCACCATGTCATCAATCCTTATGCAATAAATTGTTTATACAAACAATTAAATACATTATAAAAACTGTATTTCATAAACGCCCTCACCGAAACAAGCTACTTTCTGTTCTTCATAAGTAATGCTCACGTTTTGTTCCGAAACGACTCTGGTAATTCCGTCAGGTTTTATAAAACAGAACTGTCCGCCTTTTTCCGCACGAATACTGCCAGAAATAACCTTTCCGTCCTTCCAGTCAAAAGATACCAGAAGGGCACCTTTGGCCTTTAGTCCGCTTATATGTCCGCAATCCCAGGTTTTTGGCAAGGCAGGAAGAAAGGTAAGTTCACCGTCTACATTTTGGAACAGCATTTCAGCAATTCCTGCCGTTCCGCCGAAATTGCCGTCAATCTGAAAGGGTGGATGACGGTCAAAAAGATTGGGATAGGTGGATCTTGTCAACAGCTCCCTGATATTCTCTCCGGCTTTTTCACCGTCTCTAAGTCTGGCCCACATGTTAATGATCCAGGCTCTTGACCATCCCGTATGACCGCCTCCGTTCTTAAGACGTCTTTCCAAGCTCACCCTTGCAGCCTCCATTAATTCCGGTGTTTTTTCATAAGTAATCTGTTCCGACGGATAAAGTGCATATAAATGGGAAATATGACGGTGTCCCGGTTCCATTTCCTCATAATCCTCCGCCCATTCCATTAACTGGCCGTACTTTCCCACAGAAAGCTCCGGCAGACGAAGTAAAAGTGTTTTCAGTTTTTCAGTCAAAACATCCACACAGCCGGTAAGCTCTGCCCCCTTGATACAAGCCGTAAACAGGTCTCTGATAATCTCCGTATCCATAGAGGGTCCGATACATAATTGTCCCTCCTGTCCGCTTTGATGGAGATAGGTATTTTCCGGTGAGATGGAAGGTCCGGTTACCAGTTTCCCCTGATGGTTTTCAAAGAGATAGTCTGCCATAAAAAGACTGGCTTCCTTAATCAGATCCATATTCTCCTTTAAAAAATTCAAATCGAGGGTATATTCATAGTGGTTCCAGATATGGATGCATAACCAGGCTGCTCCCATAGGCCAGAGAGTAGAGGGCATTACCGTATCCTGGGGAGCGCAATCTCCGAACAAATCCGTATTATGATGGGCAACAAATCCGGATAGGCCGTACATATCCTTTGCAACCTTTTGCCCAAACGGAAGCATTCTGCGGATTAATTCAAACAGCGGCAGGTGGCATTCCGTTAGATTGCAGCTTTCAGCCGGCCAGTAATTCATCTCTGTATTGATATTAATGGTATATTTACTGCCCCAGGCAGGATGCTCATTCCGGTTCCAGATGCCTTGCAGATTAGCCGGCTGTGACCCCGGTCTGCTGCTTGAAATCAACAGATATCTGCCAAACTGGTAATAAGCTGCGATCAGCCCCGGATCCTCTTCTCCCTGTTCCATGGCTTTCAGTCTTTCAGGGATTGTCCTTTCCTCCTTAATAGTGTCCTGCCCTAACGTAAATTGAACACGGTCAAAATAACTTTTATACTCCTTAACATGTTCCGACTTTACCTCTTCATAAGGTAATTTAAGTACGGCTTCAAGTTTACCCCTGCACCAGAGGACCGGGTCTTCCTGATAGAAATCACTTCGGATTGACAGATAGATTGTAAAGGAATCTGCTTCTTTCACACGAATCTGGTCTCTGTGGATCTCCACCGTACCGCCTTCCTCCTTGATTGCAGCCATAATGCAATACCGGCAGCCCTCTGCGCCCTCCTTAACGGTCATAGATAGGATACGTTCGGATAACTTCTCGATTTTTTCCACATTACTACGGAAAGATGTTAGGGTCAGACAGCCATTTACTTTCTCATCCCCCTTACTCTCCTGGTGGAGGGTAATTACCTGATGAACGGCACTTGCAAAATATTCTCTTTGGTACTCCCTGGCTCCCATCTCATATTCTATCGTTACAATCGCCCGATTTAAGTCAAGGTATCTCTTATAATTTTTAAATTCCACTTTATCCTCATGAAAATCAAAGAAGACTTCACCGGCGGTACTGTAATTTCTCTGCTGGTCCGGCATTGGCATTAAAGTATCCTCTGCCAGTTCCTGGGCTTCTGAAACCAAACCGTCCGACAGTAACTGCCGGACCTTAAGATAATTGTCTTTTGCTTCCGGATTCACGCGGTTTCTTCCACCGTTTCCATACCAGATGGTATCCTCATTCAGCTGTAATTTTTCTTGCCAAACTCCTCCAAAAATCATAGCCCCAAGGTTTCCATTGCCAATGGGGGTTGCTTCATTCCATATTTCTTCACTGTCCGGTCTGAATCTTTGATAAGGCACCGGTCTGTCATATAGTAAACGATTCTTCTCCATAAGGAATCCTCCAGATTAAATTAAAGTAAATGATTGTAATGATGCACTGCCCTCTCCGCGGTAAGTAATATAAATTGCCTGCACACCATCCGGAATGATAATGTCCGCCGTATATTCTTTCCATATATTCGTAAATCCCACCGGAATACTTCCAAGTGCTTTACCATCCCAGAAGGTTTTTATCTCAAATTCACCTTTACAGTATCCACGTACTTTAATTGCAACTTTTTTAATTCCTTTACAATCAAAATATTTAAATCCGGCGGTAGCCATATCAGACATATTCTGAATATAACCTATTTCTTCATCCCCATCTCTGCCGTCCTGTGTTATTTTGGGGAACCGGCTGTCCATCCACAGACCTCCAAGGGGAGTATAAATTTCTTCATGACTGCAGAAAAGATTGCAGGCTAAATAAGCAGGATATTCTCCCTTACCCACTAAAGGGCCATCGTTTAATCCGCAGGAGGTCATTTCCGGCTGTATGATTGATCCATCTTCTAAAAACTTAATCGGCTCTGCACAGCCTTGACGGCTGAAATTGGTCCCATCAGTATGGCGGTGGTAAAATATATACCACTGACCCTTAATTTCCACAATACTTCCATGATTATTAGACCCATAATACATAGGTTTTCTGGCTGGTTTATAGGAATGGATATGCATATCGCAATTACTGCTTACTACTCCGCCGTATACAAAACCTTTAGTGGGAGATTTACTGGTTGCATAACATAATTCATGCATAACAATAGAGGAATAGATAAAATAATAAGTATCTCCTCTTTTTCTGATGGACGGCGCTTCAAAAAACTCGTGTTCAATAAAGGTGCTGCCCTCACTAAAGGGCTCGCTTGGAGCAATAAATACCGGTTCTTCCACAATGGTAAGCATATCCGGCCCCAGTACCGTAGCCATAGGGCCGCTTCTGGATTTGTCACCTACACCGCAGAAGCCGGTATACAAATAGGTTCTGTCACCTTCTGTTAAGACTCCCGGATCAAACTGAGGTTCGTCACCTTTTCTTTCTCCCAGACGTGTACCGTCAGCATAATGTACATAACCGTAAAATTCGTATCTTCCTGCCGGTTCCTCACACACTGCAACGGATACGATACTGACTTTATCCAGGACATAATATAGATAATAACGTCCGTCAGGACCTACTGTTACATCCGGTGCATATAAACACATGCGCCCGTCCGGATTCAACGGATCCGATATCTTCGGGTAAATCACCCCTTCATATCTCCAGTCCCCCAGGTCATCAACCGGAGCCGACCAGCATACATAATCATTTAGACAATAAGCATTTCCCCTGAAACGGTCATGAGATCCATAGACATAGATACGATCTCCAAATACATAAGGTTCCCCGTCAGGTATATATTCCCAGGACGGAAGATATGGGTTAAAGGCCTGTTTTTTCATAAATATTTCCTCCAATTTAAGTGTTTTTATCTGAATATTGATGAATGATTTATTATAGAATACTGGATTTTATGATTCAATGATAAATACTAAGGTTTATTTGAACTATATTAATGATTCAAACAAATTATTATGTAATAGAACGTAATTTCTTATTATATAAGAAAGAGTTTGGCTTGCCAGACTCAGCGCTGACGAGCTGTCACGACAGTGACATCTTCCTTAAGTGCGTCATGCGCATCCTGCCGGTCGGGCTTTTATTACATAGGGAAGTTCGGTGAACTTTCCTATGTAATAAAAAGGGGCGACTGCAAAAATCAGTAAGTATTTTTCCCGGGAAGAATACGGATTATATGATACAAAAATATAATCCATACTCTAGACCTGGGTTTTGTAACCTTACATTTTTGCAGCCGCACCCGCCTGGAGCAGTATTCTTAACTATCTAATCCTTATTACTTGCCAGCTGTTTTCATATATGCATCATAGCATTTCTGATAACGTGCAATATAGTCATCTACTCCCATATCCTTTAATTTGCTGATATAATTATCCCATTCTTTATCAATATCTGTATTGCCTGTAATAAACTGAACCGCAGCCTGGTTTACAAATCCGCCGATGGTCAGTGTATATTCAGAAATAGCCTGACTGTCTTCCCCTCCGAAAGCAAGGTTTGGAATCAGAGTACTGACATCCGGTGAATATTTCTCATATTTTTCCGCTGCCTTCTGGAATACATAATCCCCATTTACATCAGGGTGTTCTATCTTTACGGCAGAACGGAAATCAACAGTACTGGATCTTAACATAGCATCAGAAGTATAATACCAATGATCATATTTTTTAGAAAATCCATTACCGAGCCAGTCATAATCATCCGGAATTTTATAGGTTTCATATTTAGGAGTACCATCACCTAAAGAAGTCCCATCTGTTGTCCAGTCCCAGCCAATGCCTTCCGGCCCATAGGACTGCACATTAGCAGCTTCTTCTGATGCCAGGAAATCAAATAAGGCTGCTGCTATAACCGGGTATTTGCAGTTAGCAGATATACTTCCTACAGAAGAACCAAAGTAAGTGGTTATACTTCTGGCTGCCAGTCTTACACCATCAGGTCCAGCAACCGGCTCAAGACATGCCCAGTTCTGCCAATCACCAGGTTTATTAGCCCAGAAATTATCTCCATCTGCATTGACACCGCCGTCTGCATATAATCCTACAAGATGGTCATCATTATTTAAAACAGAATCAAACTGAGTACCATCCTGAGTAAAGGTCTGATTATCAAGTAAACCTTCTGTATAAAGCTTATTCATATATTTAAGCGCATCTTTATACTGGTCCTTCATTACGTTATACTCAATTTTACCATTATTAACTACAAGTCCGGCTGCTACCGTAGGATTTGTATTACTTAATGGATTGTTACACTGTACAAAGGAGTTGATCATCCATACAGTAGGATCGGTTGCCCAGCCGCCGATATAACCGGTCATCGGTATTTCATCTGCTGCACCGTTACCATTTGGATCCTGTGATTTCACTTTTTTCATGTAATCATACAGTTCATCTGTAGTCTGAGGAACTTTACCACCATTGAGCTTTTCTACCCAAGGCATATAGATCCACATTCTGTTCTGGAACATACAATGAAAGCATTCATTCTCATCACCATATGTATAGATATTTCCGTCAGTCATGGTAAGATCCGCTTTTCTGGTAGGACTCTTTTCATTATTAGTATTCCAGTTCGGCGCATCTTTCAGATAATCATTAAGCGGAAGAATCAGTCCCTGCTGTCCATAAGACTGTACTTCTGATTTCGTCCAGTTCGTAGCCAGGAATATATCAGGCAGACTGGCTGAATCTGTCATAACAAGATTTAATTTGGTTTTTGCATCATCACCATCTAAATCATATACATAATTCAAATGGATATTTGTTTTTTCCTCAATCCAGTCGGTTACATAATTATCCTGATAAGTACCACCGCCTGTATTCGTTGCATATACAAAAACATTTAAATCAAGTTTTTGCTTTAGTGGAAAAGTTACATCTTTAACAGATTTGAAATTAAATGGGTCTTCAGAAGACGTTGATTTCGTTTCATCTGTTTTTGGGTCGGAAGATTTTGTATCCGATTTACCACAACCTCCCAATAATGATACTACCATAGCAACAGCAGCTATAACAGAAATCATCCGTTTGTTAAAAAACCTTCTCTTTTTCATAGTTTTTCCTCCTATTATTTATATATAAACCTTAAAAGGTTCATACTCAACCTTTAACAGAACCAATCATAACACCCTTTACAAAGTATTTCTGTACAAAAGGATAAGCAATCATTAAGGGAAGACTGCTGATAATAATTGTCCCATACTTTAACATTTCACTTAAATACCGGTTCTTCGCCACCATAATTGGATCCACACTGGTGGAAGTCAGATCCACCTGGGACATCAGAAGGATTTTTCTGAGTACCAGCTGTAGCGGGTATTTATCTACTGAATTGATATAAATCATAGGATTAAAATAAGAATTCCATAAAGAAACCGTTACCCAGAGACAAAGTACCGCTATAATTGGTTTTGACAAAGGTATTACTATCATAGAAAAGAATTTAAAATCAGAACATCCGTCCATCTTTGATGCTTCCAGTAGTTCCTTAGGTATCGTCTGATTAAAAAAAGTTCTTGCGACGATAACATTGTAGGCACTTACTGCACCGGGCAGAATGATTGCCCACATGGTATTGATCATGTTCAGATTCTTAATTAGCAAAAAGGTAGGTATTAATCCCCCTGAAAACATCATGGTAAACAGGAAAAGCCCTGTAAATATTTTTCTTCCCCGGAAATCATCCCTGGATAAGGGATAAGCTGCAAACAGTGTCAGGATTATACTGATTAAAGCCCCGCAAACCGTATATATAAGTGAATTCTTAAACCCTGTCCAAATTGATTTATATTTAAATACTGTATCATAGCTGTCTAAGGTAAATCCTACCGGAAAGAGTTTGACCTTGCCAGACATCAGCGCATTACCACTACTAAACGAGCAGCTGATAATATAGATAATAGGATATAACACAACAATTAACAGCAGGGTAAGCAATATATAATTGACAAAATAAACAACCTTATCCTGTGTAATTCTTCTACTCTTCATAATTTTCTCCTTTACATAAAACCATTTCCCGATACTTTATTGGCAATTTTATTTGCAGTAAGTATCAGAACCAATCCAACCAGTGACTGGAACAGTCCGATTGCGGTAGAATACGGATAATCCGGAAATGTGGAAACCAAAGATACCTTATAAGAATAGGTTGTAATGATCTCTGAAGTAGCCAGGTTATTCTGGTTCTGCATAGCAAGAACTTTCTCATACCCGACATTTAATAGACTTCCCATATTTAAGATCATCATAATAACCACTGTAGGTATAATAGCCGGTATATCCACAAACCGTATTCTCTGCAAAAGAGTGGCTCCATCGATTATAGCCGCCTCATGCTGCTCCATGTCCACACCTGCCAGGGCAGCGATATAAATAATTGCGCTGAAACCTATCCCCTGCCAAACACCGGTCCACACATAAAGGGAAGGAAACAGTCCTGCACTGCCCAACACATTAATTCCGAAATGATTATAAAGGACACTGCCGATTACACCGGTTCTGTTGTCCATAATCAGATTAATAATTCCTACAAATACGATGGTAGATATAAAATACGGACAATATGTAACCAGCTGGACGGTTTTCTTAAATACGATATTTTTAGCATAATTTAATGAAAGTGCTAAAAATATGGAACAAGGTATGCTCACCACCATGGAATATATGGAAACAACCAAGGTATTGCGGAGGCATTCTTTAAAATTATAATTTTTGAAGAACCTTATAAAATTATTAAAACCATAATTATCAGCCCATGGACTATTCCATATTCCCAGTGTTACCTTATAATTCTTAAAAGCGAGGATAACGCCGTACATGGGACCATAAGCAAAAAGCAGTAATACAATTAAAGGCAGTGCTATCATAAAATATAATTGCCAATGGGCAGAGAAATATTTCAGGAAGCTTCCTTTCTTTTGAATCGTTACATTAGCTTTATTACTGTTAAGCAATTCATTCACCTCTTCCTTTTCTTTATTTCATCATTGCATATTACCGATCAAAAATATATATACAATACTTTTTCCCCACTATTCATATTTTAAGAACCCGCTGTTTTCAAGGCTTTGCGGCTTTTTACATAGCTTGTTTCAGAGGACAGTTAATGTTATAATTAGTGCATCGGCTCCCCGGATATATCCAAAAACGAATTTGGAAAAGTCTGATATATAAAAAATAAAGGTGGTTTCATATGTTTACATTAAAAAAAGATAAAAAGAAAAAAATGCATATTGATATTTACAGTAAAAACCGTCTGATCTACCAGGGGAGATGGGATGATCTTCCTTTATCAGAGAATATTATTATTGAAAAGAGCATTGATTTTTTTAATGACCCTGAACCCTGCTACATCCATAGGGATGCAGTCAGAGTCCGCCTGCTGGCGGAATTAGAAGCCGGTCTGAATCATAATTTTCAGTCCATTCCGCCGCAGTGGCTGGATAATTTAACAGCATTGACCGGAATTTCTCTTATCACCCAGGTAGAATTTTCAGAAAAATAATAAAAGTATAAATAACAGCAGGAATAAAAATCCATATATTAATTTAACTGCAGTCATTCCCTGTAAGGTAAATCTGGATACCGCCGGCAGGTTCCTGCTTTTATTTATAATAAAGATAATAATACCCTGAGGTATGCACATAGCCAGTACATAGATCAGAAGCATCCAGAATACCAAAAAGGTCATCTCCTGTTTTTGTTTGACCATATAAAGAATGGAGGCCGCATAGAGCTGACCTGTACAGAAGAATTCACCTGCGGAAATAACTATCCCCAGTACAAACAGCACCGGCAGGAAGAATGTTCTTGGTACATTGTCAAGTTTTTTAATAACTGTATGATTAAAATGTCTTAGTTTTTTCGGCAGCTGAACAATTATTTTACCATAATTCTTTTTTCTTGCATTCCAGAAATCAATAAAGTTCAAAATACTCAAAACCAGTGCCAAAACAGCAAAACACGTGGTTAGGATTTGTTCCATACGGGTAAAATAAGCTTCTTTAATTACAGCAAAAACGAAGAAGGCTCCCATTCCCATTCCCAAGTAAGCCAATACCTTTCCGGCCATATAGCTGAGACTTCCTTTTATAAAATCCTTGCCGGACATTAAAAGCAGGGATAAAACCATCAGTAACATGGATGCGGAGCAGGGATTTAAGCCATTTAATAACCCTGTAGCCCCAAGCTTTAATAAATCCTTTCCTTCTATTCTATCATTTTCTGCAGCAGATTCTCCTTCTTTCCACGAAAAGCCCATTGCACTGCCGTCTTCAATCACTTTCACCAAGCCGTCTTTGATAGCCGTCTCACCCGACAGAAAACCATTCTGATAGAAAACAAGCGGAACCTGCTGTTCATTACCTGGTACTGCATATTGTTTCATAAGTTCATTAAGCAGTTCCAGATTCCCTGAATCTAATATGTTACACTCAATCAATTTTATTTTGGATACTGTATTACCCTGTTCTTTCTTAATTGTATATTCGCTTTTCAGAGTGCTTTGGAGAAATTTTTTAACTTGTGCACAGCTGTCACAGGAATATGTAGTAAAAAGCAAAAGAATACTATCACCAGGATCAGCATTCTCTATCATACTCCTGATATCCTTATCTTTACTTATATCCTTAATTATATTATCATTAACATCTTTACTGTTGTCATTACCCGTATCTTTACCGTTATCATTATCAAAACCATTGCCTATATCTTTACTGTTATCTTTGTCTAAATTATTACTTTTATCATTATCTGAAGCTTTACCAATATCTTCACTTAGCTCTTTATTAATATCCTGGCCGATCTGACTGCCGATTTCATCATAACTTCCCTTATAGATTTTCCCGTCCAGCAAAGCTAAGGGTACTGTAGCATCTGCGTCAGATATTCCCAGTGTTTTGAGACGTTTATCCATATATTCTTTGTCTTGTTCTTTGAATACATTATAAGCAATACAGGTTATTTTAACGTCCGGGTTAATCTTTAGGATATTATCTCTGACAGCTTTATCAAATTTCTCGTTTTCCTTACAGGATTCACAGGGACCGTTATAGAACAGCTCCACTTTAACCTCATTGGAACCATTCTTAACTTCTCCCCTCCCGTCAACCTGCGTTTTAAATAAATTGGACCGATATCCAATAACAAAGATCAGACATAGTATTGTACTAATTAAAATAATACTCCACGCTATTTTCTTGCTTTTATTCATGCTCATCCCTCTCATTCCTTATTTTTTTCTGTATTCAGAGGCGCTGGTTCCCGTCACCCTCTTAAACGCTCTGCAAAAAGAATTAGTGGAACCGTAACCTACGTGATCCGAGATTTCTCCGATTGAGAGACTTGTCTTCTCCAAAAATTCCTTGGCTTTATCAATTCTTATCCCTTCCATATAAGTAGAAAAATTAATTCCAAGAGACTGCTTGAATATACTGGATAAATAGGGCTCACTTATACTGAAGATATCTGCCACACTGGTAAGGGACAGATTTTTGTCACCGTAATTAATATCAATATAAGAAGCGATGGAAGCCGTAAGTGCAGAGGTATCCTTAAGTTTCTTCTTGTCATTGACACCTTTACATACTGTCCGGTAGAGGTTAAGAGTAAGAGTAATCTGGTTAAGGAGAGTTGCATTACTATTTTCCTCTAATTTATTATAATAGGTACGGTATTCCGATTCGTCCGCCCCAATCCGGCGGATGATTCTAAACAATACAGTCTGCAATTCATTTAAAAGCATATGCTGGAGGTATACCGGCAGGTTGTTCTCAATAAAATACTTCTTTATGATATCTTCCAATGCATCATGGAGTCCCTCATTATCTCCTGCCATTACATAATGCATAAGTTTTAAAGAAAAATCCTGGGGAGGATAAGACGGAATATTTACAAAATTATTAATATACCAAATAACGGTATTGTCAATCTGCCCTTTTTCATTTTGGAACATATACACTGCATTATTATAGGAGTCCTTAAGTTCTGTCAGGCTCTCTACTTCATTGCCGCCATATACAAAGAACTGCTCCGATACATTTGCAGGCATAGCCTCTTTGATTTTCTTAATCTTATATTCTGTTTCTTCTCTGAAATACTCCCTGCGTTTCTTATCAATACTAAACATCAGTACTACCTGATTACTATCAAGATTTGTAAAAAGGCTGTCCGGAAGTTTCGCTTTCATTACTTCAATCAAGGAAAGAATGCAGGAGTTAATCAGTTTCAGATCATCTTCCACTATTTTATCTATTTCCGTATTGAAACGGAATATCAGGATGCCAAAAACTCTGTCTTTATGGGGCAGTCCAATATTATCTGCGATGATGGACGCCTCTTCCTCCGTGGTAAAGTTTCCATATAACAGTCGATTAAAAAAGGAATTTCTCAAAAATGGTTTCTGACTTTCAATCATCCGTGCCATATCCGTATTGGTATTTACCAGATGATTAAAAGTCTCCTTTAGGCTTAAAAATACTGCCTGATGACCTTTAAATGCTTTCGTACTTTGGGAAACTTCCTTCATAATATCATTAATAGGGGTAGCACTTTTCTTTGACATATAATAACTTAATACGATTCCCACCGTAACTGCAGCAAAAATAAAAACAGCCAGCACGATTATACTATACATGCTCCTGCTGTTAACTGCCACCATTGGCTGCAGCATATAATATTCCAGTCCGGAATTGTCTGAGGCATACCGGATCACCAAATATTTTTCTTTACCAAGCAGTACTGTCTGATTCTCAGGGTTCTTATTTTGGGTAATGACCGTATTAACTGCCGGGATTACCTCCCCAAAAGCCATCTCTTTTGGCTCACCCTGGGCTTTATAATACAGGAGCTTTCCATGAAAATCTTTTATAAATTGTATACTATTATCCGCCCGTGCCGGCATTAAGGTTTCTAATACCGTATCTTTAAGCAGGATCTGTATCCTGCTTTTACCGTTATAATCCCCATAAATCATGGGTCTGGTATAAGCAATCATATTTAAATCCGTTTTCTTTTTGTATTTATATGCTTCCATCGGACTCAATCCGTATATCACTTTATCCTCTTTCATATGCTGGTACCAGTCCTCGTAACTTTCATAACTTTCCTCATGGAGGTAGAGATCATAAAAATCCTTGTATGTATAGGCAATCTGCCTATTCACTACCGTCTCACTTTTATCAAAAAAAATAAAATAATCAAATATGGACTGATTAATAGCATATAAGTCCGGGAGCAAGGAATGCAATTCATATACCTCATAGGAATTAGGACCATCAAAAACGGTGGACATTCTCTTAAAGCTGTTAACACCCGAATTGGTGGCTAGACTGTCACCTAAGTAGGAAACTTCATCCAGCATCGTATCCACTAAAACCGCAGCATGTTTTAACTCTGTTTTTCTCGCCTGTACATCGTCGTGGCTTATTACTGAGATCATTCTTACATAATATCCACTGCAAATAAATAATGGAATAAATAATACAATAAAATATGTCACCATAAACTGATACAAAATGGTATGTTCCTTCGATTTTTTGAATAGTTTAAAAATTCTTTTTCCATTTTGCTTCATAAACTGGTCTCCTTAATGAAAATATTATTTTTATGAATTATGTAATTAGAAATGAAAAAGGAGCGCTGCAAAATAAACCATAATGCAACAACCCCTATTTTTAATTTTAAATCAATAGTGTCAAAACTTCATGTCACAGCATCGTTTATTATATCCTCCGAGCAGATTTCCATCCGTTCATTCACTATTATTACATAAAATCATACAAACATGTATATTCAATACTTATTTTATTATATACAATTTTTAAGAATTTTCAATTATTATATAAATTACCTGTCTGAGACTATTTTTACATTAAATATTCTGTTCTTCACCAAACCGGGATAACTCCCTGATGGTTCACTTATTTTAAGTTCTCTGTTTTCTTCGGACCAGACCATCTTCGTAATGGAGTATTCGCCTTTTTCATAACGGTAGCTGTTGCCTTCATCTTCGTAAATTAAATACTCTGTATCCCTTCCAGGATAAACCAATACCTCTATCGGTGCATCCGGTACTTCATCCACATACTGCATTGGATCAGTCATTGGTATAATGCTTCCTGCTTTTACATAAACAGGAATAATATCTATGGGTGCGGCAGCAGTAATTACCTGACCGCCTTCATAGTAATATTCTGTCCAGAAATCATACCAGCCGGTTCCCTTAGGAAGATAGACCTGTCTTGTTTTTTCCACATTTGTAACCGGTGTGGAATTCTTATCATAATACATAGGCTGTGTTACAGGACAAATCATCAGGCTGTCACCGAATAAGAACTGGTCGTCAATATTTTTTACCTTTTCATCATAAGGAAAATCAAAGGCAAGGAGACGAAACATGGTATAATCCTCCCTCCAAACCTTTGCGGCAAGGGAATAGATATAGGGCATCAGGCGGTATCTTAACTGGTTCATCTTTATGAGGGAATCATAAAACATACTGCCTGGTTCGCCAAAGTTCCAGAGTTCTCTTCTAAAATCCGTACCATGGCTTCGGAATATAGGCAGAAAACAGCCGTACTGAAACCATCTGGTGAATAATTCACGGTAACCAAGATCTTCATAGCCCTGTTCATAGTCACCATCCCAGAACCACTGTACCCCTTTTTTCACAAAAAATGCACCGATATCCAAGGTCCAATAAGGAATTCCACTGGCACAAAAATTTAATCCGGCGGCTATCTGCCGTTTCATCGTGGTCCAGTCTGCCGAGATATCTCCTGACCATAAAACTACTCCGTATCTTTGCTGTCCCGTATAGCCGTTCCGGGTAAGGTTTAATACCCTTTTCTCCTCTGTCTCGCCCCGCTGGCCTTCATATATAGCTCTGGCGTGGAATAACCCATAGGAATTGGTAAGTTCAGCTCTCATATACTGGCTGGCAGTATCATAAAATTCATGGTACATGGTACTTGGCTCAGGCTTTCCCATATGATTCCATTCAGGAGTAAAGGGTTCACTGGAATCGCACCACCAGGCATCAATGTCAAAACAGAATAAGCCTTCCTTTGCCTGTTTCCAGTATAGCTTCCTGCCCTCCTCGCGGAAAGGGTCATAAATACTGCTGGCCGGTAACAGAAGCTGTTCTTTTTCAAATTCCTTATAATTCTCACAATCCTTGCTCATATTTGGCCAGACAGACAACATCAGATTGGCGTGATTTTCATGTAGCTGTTCCATCATAGCAGCCGGGTTCGGAAATCTTTCTAGGTCGAATGTCTTTTGTCCCCATAATTCGCCTTCCCAGGAACACCAGTCAAGAACGATACCGTCAAGACCTACTTTTCTGTTTCTGTGTTCTGCCACAATATTCTTTAATTCTTCTGCAGTTTCGTACCTCTCCTGGGACTGTATAAAGCCAAAAGCCCACTTTGGCAGCATAATGGCTTTTCCCGTCAGCTTACGGTAACCATGTACCACTCCGTCAATATTTCCGCCATGGATAAAGTAATAATCCAGCTCCTCATCGGCCTCGGTATAAAGGTAGGAACCGGCATTGGTATCATTAAATATCATCGGGCTGTAAGTGTCCATTAAAATACCGTAGCCTAAACTTGAAACCAGTACGGGGATTCCGATTTTTTTATTGGCCTGATGTACATAAATCATTGTTCCCCTCAGATTCAGATATCCTTCTTCATGCTGGCCCAAACCATAAAGGGCTTCCCCGTCCTGCCAGGTTAAATACAGTCTGGTTCTGTAAAGCTTACGGTCAAATACTTTTGAGGCTTCTTTCACAACTTCCTTAATACCATCCGGGGTAACAATCCGTTCCACCTTTGTATTTTCATCAATCACCGTCTGAAAGGAGTCAAATTCCTCTAAATTCTTACTCTCATAATCCCGTTCGCCAAGGAGCAGCTTCCCCTTGTAGTCATAATACTTAAGGGAGGCTGTAGTTTTATCTATGACTACGAATAAACTGCCGGTATCTACCCTGATTTCCTGACCAGACTCTTTATAATCCCAGCCAGAGAAAGTTTCGTCATATATTACCCCTGGTTTTGCCTGGCTTAAGAAATAATCTCTCTGCGTATAAACAATGCGGATAATATCCGGTGATTTCGGCTCCAGCTTCGTTAAACCATCCTCCGAATACAGGATTAATGCATCCTGTACCCGTTTTACCTCCGTAATTTTCCTGTCCGGTCTTCTTTTTACTGCTAACATTGATACCTCCTTATTCCTGCCTTATTCCCGTGTCTTGCTTATTTTTTTTACTCTATACTTTTTCTTCCGGTAAAATATAAGCATCTGTCAATCGGCAATTACTCCTTTTTGCAGCATAATATTGGCATAGAGCGCCTTCTCACTGGTGGCAATAATTAGATAAACCTCTCTTGCCTGATCATAAAAGGTAAAGCGTTCGATATTACCTACCGCCTTTTCTCCTCTTTCATCATATTTTGAAACAATTGATTTATAAGTATCCCATATCGGTGTCTTAACCGGGTCTCCAGGCATTACTTCCATAAGATTCACCGGATGTTCCACATAAGAATCCAGTGGAAATAACTTTAATATGGCCTCCAGGATTTCCGGCACTCCATGACCGTCACACCGGATCACTACTGCCTTCTTTCCCATGGACTCTGCCGGAAAATTACCGTCTGCAATAATTAACCTGTCGCTGTGCCCCATTTCACATAATACTTTTAATAATTCCGGTGATAAAATCTGTGGTATTCCTTTTAACATTTTTGCCTCCTTCGGATGTATATTACATCCTGATAATATTTTTTATTTGTTTCACTTCCAAAATGATTGAATGATAAGAATCAGGAAATTCAACTTATAATGGAATTATAACAGACCCAGATTATATTACTATAGATTTAATTGACATTCTTAAAGGTTTTATGTCGCCTTTTCGCATGTTTTTATTGACCATCTTTTCCTTATTTGCTATGCTGAACAAGAGGTGATACATAATGCTTTCTTATAATGATCTAAATATAAAATTTTCAATGGAACAGCTGGATTTTTATGCCCTCCATATCGCCTATGAGCGGTTTATGCGTTCCATACCAGGGCACAGCCATAGTGATAACAGCTATGAAATCCATTATATTCCCTATGGACGGGGTACGGTTAAAATAGATGAGGTGACTTATCATATTGTGCCCAATACCTTGTATATCACGGGACCTCATGTCGTACATGAGCAGATTCCTGATAAAGAAGACCCAATGACGGAATATTGTATTTATCTAAAGCTTGAAAGAAAAAATCTGCACAAAAGAACAGTAAAGCAAGGTTCTTATCTGCAGATTTTTGAAAGTACGAAATTCTGGTTCGGTGAGGACTGTCAGAATATCCATCCCCTGATGCAGCAGATTTTCATTGAACTGGATAAAAAATCTACCGGTTATATAAAACAGACGGAACTTCTTCTTCAACAGTTAGTCATTTATCTGGTGCGTAATTATGAAAATCAACACAGCAGTCAAAACCAGATAACCCATCCGGATCTATCCAACCGTAAATATTTAATTATTGAAGAGTATTTCTTATATGAGTATAACAATCTGTCTTTAGAGGACTTATCCTCTAGACTGGGCTTAAGCAAAAGACAGACGGAACGACTGTTAAAACGTCATTACGGCAAAACTTTTTTAAAGAAAAAGACAGAAGCCAGGATGTCTGCCGCTATCATTCTATTACTGGACCCGGGAAAAAGTATTACCATGGCAGCACAGGATCTAGGTTATTCCTCTGTTGAGCATTTTTCCAATGCGTTTAAAAGATATTATCATCAATCTCCAAGGGAGTACCGTAATTTAAATAGAAACCCTGCCTTACTTAACCTTTAACCGCTCCGGCCGTCATACCAGAGACAATATGTTTCTGACCTAACAGATAGATAATAATTACCGGCAGACTTGTCATAACAATATCCGCACATACCAGATTCCAGTCCTTAAAATACATGCCAAAGAAGTTATATACCGACAGGGTCATCGGCCATTTGGCAGAACTGCTTAGGAAATACAAAGGGGAAACAAATTCGTTCCAGGTATTCAAAAAGGTAAGGACGAATACCGTTGCCACCGCAGGTTTTAAAAGGGGAAGTATAATTGAAGCAAATAGTCTGAGAGGCTTGCAGCCGTCTATGACTCCTGCTTCATCCAGTTCAACCGGTATTTTTGCTACAAAACTGTAGATTAAAAATACGGAGAATGGAAGCTGCATTGCTGTATATAATAATATTATCCCAAGTCTCGTGTTATTTAAATTTAAAAACATCATAACTTTTGTTAAGGCAACATAGTTAACCGGCATGGTGATTCCAAGGACTATAAACATATAGATAATATTCATAAGTTTAGTACGGTTCCTGGATAACACATAAGCCGCCAGGGATGAAAGCAGACAGCATAACAGTACACTTCCCAAGGAATAAATGCAGCTGTTTATAAAGGAGCCAAACAATTTACCTTTTTCTATGACCACAGAGAAGTTTTCCCACTGTATGGGAAAGGCCGGAAGTTTTAAGTTCATATCCGATGCACTCTGACTGTCTTTTAAGGAATTGAATAAAATAAGGAGCAGCGGCGCCATGGATATGATTGATATAATCCAGGCGGTCAGATTACCCACGAGTACTCTTACTAATTTTTGCTTCATTATTCAACCACCTCATTCTTTGTCATTATTTTAATCATAAAGGTTCCGATTATAACCATAAAAACAAACATTACGGAAGAAAGTGCCGTACCGGCTGCATACTGTCCGGTACCAAATCTTTTAAATACCGCGGTATACAATACTTCAGTCGTGGCTTTACCCGGTCCCCCGTTTGTCAGAGCATAGATCATATCAAATACCTTAAGACCGTATATGATATTTAGTACCGTAGTAGTTGCCAGGGTGGGAAGCAGTAACGGAAAGGTTATAAAACGGAATTTCTGAAAACCGTTTGCTCCGTCTATACTTGCAGCCTCGTAATAAGTACCTGAAATTGAGAGGATACCGGCGATTAAGATAGTCATGATATATCCTGTGCCTCTCCAGATATCAACCGCCATAACAGAACCAAAAGCCAGCTCTGAGGTAACCAGCCATTTACCGGCTAAAAAATCCAAACCGACAGATCTTAAGAAGGTGTTTAACAGCCCTCCTGAAGGATCGAGGATGGACTTAAAAATCATACCAATAATTAAAGTGGATAGAACGGACGGCATAAACATAATGCCTCTATGAAAATTTAAAAACTTAATTGATTTCGTAAGTAATAAAGCTAATATCAGACCTAATAGATTTTTTAATATCGTTGTAGTAAATGTGAATTTCAGCGTATTGGTTATAATAGCCAGGTAATCCTCATCCGATGAGAAAATCATTTTAAAATTATCTAACCCTACAAATTTTAACTTATCTGAATATGCCGACCAGTCTGTAAAGGAATACCCAATTCCAATTACACTGGGAATAACAAATAGAGCAATATATAAAGCGAGTGCACCATACACAAAATAGATAGGGTATATCTTATTCTTATTCATTGCTGTTTCCTCCTGTCTGATAAACGGGGCTGCATTTTACGGCAGCCCCTTAAATCCCTATATCTATTTTGCCCAAGCCGGATCTTTTGCGGTAATTGCCTGGTCAGACCTGTTTTTGTCAATGAGTTTAAGAACCTCCTCTGGTGTTGCTTCCCCTAATAGCAAAGCAGAAATGCTGCTGCCGATATCCATCCACTGTGGATTAACATATTTTACAGCGGTCTGGAATACAGTTCCCTGTGAGGTATAGGTGTCATAAAAACTTTTAATTGTATCCGTATATTTTGAAGGTGCATTGCTGTAAGGCAGTTTATTAAACTTTGAAACATTCTCGGTTAAGTATGCAAGACTTTCATCCGAAGCCATATAATCAAGATACTGTTTTGCTGCCTCTATATTCTTTGAGCCGGAATAGATAAATCTGGAAGGACCGGAAGGATTCACATTCAGTGTCTGGTTATCTGCTAAAGGCATTACAAAGTAACCGATATTATCTGCACTAAAGCTTTGATCAACTTTGTTTACTTCCGTACCAAATCCCTGATTCGCTATTGTCATAACATACTCACCGGAAGCAATATTCTTACCGGCGTCAGCATAGGTGTTTGACATATAGTTATCACCCCAATAGCCTTTATCCACCATATCTTTGATTTGAGTGAGGATTAACTTTAAAGTGTCATCCTGGGCAAAGGTAGTTTCGTTCTTGTTTAGTTTATCAACCAGTCCTGGAGTTTTTACTTCTGCCTGGACAGCAGTTTCCGGGAACCATAAAACATGGTGCCAGCCATCTGATACACATTCATAAATCGGTGTTTTTCCCGCTGCTAAAATAGCATCGCAGACTTTTTTAAACTCTTCATAATTTGTCGGTATCGTAAGCCCCAGATCACTGAATATCTGTTTATTGTAAGCTACTGCCCAAACAGAGGATACATCCTGTATCGGCTGTCCATATAAAGCATTGTTGACTGTTAATTCTGCTGCGGCTAAGGTATCAACATTCTTTGCCCAGCCTTCCCCGCTTAAATCAACTGCATTCTTTTCAACATTGTATTGAGTCTGAATATCAAATTTACCGCTCTGTCCTGCAAATATATCTGTGCATTCCCCAGTATTCAGTTTTGTCATATGCAAGCTGTTATACTGATCCGAAGGAACAATCTGGTAATCAATTTTAATACCGGTTTTCTCGGTAAATTTCTTGCCCAGTTCCAGCTCGGCATCCTGAACCCAATCCTGACTTGCCATAATAGATATTGTTATGTCCTGTTTCTTATCATCCGCTGCTGATGTATCCCCCGATGTTTCAGCTTTGTTTCCGGTACTTGTATTTCCTTTTGGTTCCTCCACAGTACCTTTGCTGCTGCAGGCTGTCAGTGACAATAACATTGTTGTTGCTAGCCCTAACGCTAATAATTTTTTCCACACTCTCATGATACCCCTGCCTTTCTTTTTCATAAATAATTTAGCCTGTTGTCAAATAATACGAAAAACACGGCATTTAATTATACATTATTGACAACCAAAAGCTATGACTTTATTATAGATTGTAAACTATGCTATTGGAATGTATATTTTATGTCTCATATATGTAATAATTTTACCTTAAGTCTCAAATTCTATTAACGATACATAGCAGGGTGCAAAGATCAATTTTACGCTGATTACGGGCATATATTCTTTTATTAGCAGTTTTAGAGATTATATGCTACGAGAAGCCATATAAAATGAAAGGTGTACAGCCATAATGATAAAAAAGAAAAAGACACGAAGCATTCAATCTATCCTGTTTTACACGTACTTTTATTTATTATTTTCAGTTTTAGGCATTTTCATGATTTTTTTCTTAACTTCGGAATCAAAAAAGCTGAGAGCCAATGCAGAAAAACTGATTTCCCAAAATGTTAATACCATCTCCGCCTTTCTGGATGAAGAGGCAAAAACACTGGATACTGTTGCTCAGAATATTGCCTATTCTAATTTGATAAAGGAGCGTTTTACAAAATACATCAAATCTGTTGATACGGATAGCTCCGGTGACCGCAATACGGATTATAACAGCCTCCAAAATAACAAAATACTCATTGATATGCTGACTGCCATAATTGGGCCGAACCGTCCTGTTGTCCAGATTTACCTGTATTCCCTTGATAAAGGTGTCTTTGGCGTAGGTCTTGATACTTCTGCCTCTAATGCTTCGGTAAAAGACTATCCCTGGTATGAAACCTTTATATCCTCCGATCATTATAGACTAATGACCAGTGATAAAGATGAACGTCTTAAAAATTTTTACTCTTATCATAATGGAGCTACTTTTATCTCTTTATATGCAATGTATTATAATGCCTATAATATACCCCAGGGCATAATTGAAGTGAAAAACCCCATATCCTTTTTGACTCAAAAAATTAACAACATCGCAAAACCCTACAATGAGAATATATATATTTATGACCAGACAGGCAAATGCATATATCCTGATTTTTCAGATAATTCCTATACAGAATATTTTAGAACACTGTCTACCGGCAAGGTCGCCCAGGACGGTGATGAGGTCAATACCCACCGTTATAATAAAAATACTTACCTGTTTTATAAACATACGGAATATGCTGGCTTTACCGTAGCGATTGCCGTTAGTAACAATAACCTGTTAAGACCGATTTATGAGTATATCCAGGCCAATATCATAATACTGATTATTATTGCTTTTGCTATGTTGCTGCTTTCTTATCTCTCAGCACATATCATTACCACACCCATTACAAAGATTTATAAACAGGTTCAATCCTTTAAGCTTGATCTGTCAAATACCGGAAAAAATGTTTTTACTGATATTGATACTCATATTATAGAATTTAATACCCTGTATTCCGCTTTAATTACCATGCAGAAAAAAGCCCAGCAGTCCATGGAACGGGAAATAACCCTGCAAAATCAGGAGATGCAGTCCAGAATGCTTGCACTGCAATCCCAGATGAATCCCCATTTCCTCTACAATTCTCTGGCTACCATACAGTCTATGGCAGATGAACATATGGATTCGGAGATTCACCTGATGTGCCAGAATATATCAAATATCCTTCGGTATATTTCCTCAGACAAGGAACTTATGGTACCTTTAAGGCTTGAAATTCAAAACACCATAGATTACCTAGAGTGCATGAAAATCCGGTATGATAACGATCTTCTTTATGAAATCAATATTCCGGATACTATGTTGGATATCAAGCTTCCAAAACTTTGTCTGCAATTAATTGTAGAAAATTCAATTAAATTTACCACCAAATCCATAAAACCGCCCTGGAAAATCACAATTAACGGTACTCTTACCAATACCTATTGGGAGTTAGCCATCTCTGATAACGGCACAGGTTTTGGCCAGGAGGAAATCGACAGTCTGAATGAAAAAATCGAGGAAATTAACAGAACCGGACTACTGCCGAATTTAGAAATCCGTGGTATGGGACTGATGAATATATATATTCGATTTAAGCTATTGTATAAGGGCAGCCACATATTCCGGATCAGCAATCTTTTGACAGGCGGGGCTTTATTAACAATTGGAGGGAAATACAATGAATAATGATCTTAAAATTTTTACAGTAGTCGTTGTAGAAGACGAAAAGTTACTAGCTAAAAATATTGCTAAGAATATTGAGATGGTTAATCCGAATTTTAAGGTTATTCGTATTGAATCCAATGGAGAAGATGCCTTAGCCTTTATAAAAGAACAGACACCCAATGTAATCTTTACCGATATACAAATGCCGGTCATGGATGGAATCGAATTGGTAAAGCATATAGCAGAATATAACAATTATATTAAGTGTGTGATTTTAAGCGGTCATGACGATTTTGCCTATGCCAAATCTGCAATTGAATACGGTGTTTTTGCATATCTTTTAAAACCGGTGAACCTGGATGAATTATCTTCCTTGTTAAAAAGACTGGAGCAGAACTTTCTATCAACCCATGAGATGTTAGAATCCGTGGGTAAACCTCCTGCCTATAATTCTGAGGAAATCGCAGGTCTTATTAAGAAGTATATTGAACAGAATTATCAAAAGCCCATCGATCTGAATTTGATAGCAGACCACTTTTCCTTTTCTCCTTCTTATCTGACCAAAATATTTGTAAAATATGTTCATGTCACACCTTCAAAATATATACAGAATTATCGGATTAATACTGCCAAACAGCTACTGGGGGACTATACTCTAACGATTAATATGGTTGCGAACCTGGTCGGTTATACCGATCCCTTCCACTTTAGCAAATCCTTTAAGCAGGTGACGGGGGTTAGCCCGGCAAACTATAGGGATAACCTTGGTAAAAACCGGGGTCCCTCAGGACAAGGAGTTTAGAAAAAGAGTAACAAAAATCCTTGGCATATCATAAGCATCCAGGTTTATATTGCAGTTTAACTATTCAGATTACCTTTACGGTAAGCTGAGGGTGTAATCCTTATATACCGGATGAATTCCCGGTTATAATAACTGATATTATTAAAACCGCATAATGCTGCGATTTCTGTAATTTTTTTGTTTGTACCGGTTAAATATTTACAACTTTTGATGATCCGGTACCGATTCAGATAACCAAAGGGCGTAAATCCGGTCAGTTTCTTAAAGAGACGGCAGAACTGTCCCTCACTCATATTAGATAACGCAGCAAGTTCATTTAAAGAAATGTCTTCCCCATAAGAATCATGTATATATCTTAAGGTCTCAGAAAGCTGCTCGGACAGTTTCTTATAGTGACAATCCGTCTCAAATCCGGACAGGTAGTTATTGTACAACCCCTGCCATACCGTAAGAAGCATGCCATACATCTGAAGTTCCCAGTATTCCGGAACCTTATGGGATTCTTCATACATCCTTTTCAACATTTCCAGTATATCTTTTTGCCAGGGCACTCCCGGAATAAGATGAAGGGTACAGCGGGTGCCATAATTGATTACCGGCTGCAGATATCTTGTAAACTGTGGATTCGCACAGGAATCGAACAAATAAGACAATGAAAAAACGATGGCATAAAATTCACAGCCGCTTTCGTTTATCCCCTTTGCCGAATGAAGTAAATCCGGCGGTATAAATATGGCTTCTCCGGCATGGAGATAAAATTCCTGTTCTTCGATTTTAAAAATTGCTTCTCCTTTTTCAAGGAAAAGAAATTCCGCTTCACTGTGCCAATGAAGATACAAAACTAATTCCGTTTTCGGATTACTTACCGTATGATGAAATGATATTGCTCTAAACTGAGTTTTATGTGTTACTCTCTCAAGCAGCAGAGAATTTTGTTCCGCAGGCATACTATACCTCCTATATTTGTACTAACACCCATACTTATTGGGCATATCAATATTGTACCATTACTGCACAAATTTGTTAAAGAAAAACAATTATAGTTTTACTATAGTATAGTCAGAACCGGATACCGGATCAATAAAAGAGAATGTACTTTGACACATTCTTGCTTGTGTCGAGAGCGTCAGCCAAACTACACTTTAAAACCAATCAAATAAGGAGCAGACCAATGGGTAAACTTATACTTTCCTCAGATAAAATAATATTTAGAAGAAAAGACGAACTTACCATAATTGAACCTTACGGCATTAACTGCCTGCGGTATCGTTCCACCAGAAACAGTACTATTTCAGGTGAGAACTGGACCTTACTGCCGCCTGTTACCAAAAATGACTGTCATATTACAGGGGATGAACAGCAAGCCACCATTACAAACGGAAGTATCTCTGCTTCCATAATTGCCGGCGGCGGCTGGATACCCAGTGTTATCACTTATTATCGTAATGGACGAGAAATATTATGTTCAAAAGAGGAAGGAGATCCTGTTACACGTTTTAACCATATAAGCGGAGATAATTATCAGGTTAAGGCAATCTTTAAAAGTAATAAAGGTGAACATTTCTATGGGCTTGGTCAGGAACAGGAAGACCAGTTTGACAGAAAGGGCTGCAGCTGCAATCTTGTCCACTACAACACCAAATCAACGCTGCCGGTTCTGTATTCTTCACTGGGTTACGGGTTTTTGTGGAACAATCCTTCACCGGGATACTGCGAAACAACCGGTAACCATACTCTCTGGTGCTCCGAGAATGCATACCAGATTGATTATCTTATTTATACCGGTAAACGTCCGGCCGATGTCTTAAAAACCTACAGCGATCTAACCGGATATGCTCCGGCTTTCCCTGGGTGGGCTGCCGGTTTCTGGCAAAGCAAGCTTCGATACGAAAGCCAGGAGGATCTCTTAGCAATAGCAAGAGAATATCATAAAAGAGGAATTCCTCTGGCTGCAATCGTAATCGATTATTTTCACTGGACCGAACAGGGTGAATGGAAATTTGATCCCAGGTATTGGCCCGACCCAAAAGCCATGTGTCAGGAACTAAAAGCCTTAGGAATCCGCCCTGTAGTTTCTGTCTGGCCCACCATCAATCCAAACAGTGAAAACTATTCTGTCATGGAAGAGGAAAATATGCTGGTTCGTACAGAAAATGGTCAATACGGCATTTTTAACTTCTATGGGCAGCAGACCTTTATCGATCCCACGAATCCGGAAACAGGTCCTTATGTTTGGAGTAAAATTAAAGAGAACTATTATAAATACGGTATTAAGACCTTTTGGCTCGATGAAGCAGAACCTGAGGTTCATCCCCAGCAGTTTAACAACCTTCATTTTTATGCCGGTAACGGCGCACAAACGGCACTTCTCTATCCTTATTATTACACCAAGCTTTTTTACGACGGTCTCAAGTCGGAAGGAGAAGAGGAAATCATCTCCCTTACCCGTGCAGCTTATCCAGGCAGTCAACGCTTTGGAGCTCTTGCCTGGAACGGCGATATTCCTTCTACCTTTGCTGCCCTTAGACAAAGTCTTACCAGCGGTCTATCCATGGCAATGTGCGGTATTCCCTGGTGGAACAGCGATATCGGCGGCTTCCATTCCGGCAATATTGAAAGCGATTATTTTCGTGAACTTATTATCCGGTGGTTCCAATTCGGCTTATTCTGTCCTGTTATGCGAATTCATGGTGCAAGAAGCCGCATGACCGGTCAGGTGGACCGCTATCCGGAAGTTAAAGAAAAAAGCGGCGGGGATAATGAGATCTGGAGTTTTGGCGATCAAAACTATTCCATTATCAAACACATAATTGAATTGCGGGAACGTCTGAAACCCTATATTTTAAAATATATGGATATTGCTGCTGCCACAGGTTCACCTATTATGCGCCCTATGTTTTATGATTTTTATGAGGACGAGTATTGTTATACCCTTGAAGACCAGTATATGTTCGGGGAAGACATCCTCTTCGCCCCTATTCTGGAACAGGGCATT
Source organism: Anaerocolumna sp. MB42-C2 (assembly GCF_030913705.1). Taxonomy (GTDB): domain Bacteria; phylum Bacillota; class Clostridia; order Lachnospirales; family Lachnospiraceae; genus Anaerocolumna. The sequence continues at coordinate 4,817,891 of NZ_CP133190.1, read as the reverse complement.
ACCGAACGTCATGTATATCTGCCGGGTGGAAACTGGGTCAATATCAATGACAGACAGATTTATGAGGGCGGAAAAACTGTTAAGGTAACAGCAAAAATCCATGAATTTATTGCGTTTATCAAAAACGGAAGCGAAGTACTGCAGGTATTTGATCCCGTCTCCAATTAGTATAACTTCTGATACAGGTCATGCAAATACAGGTCATACAAAATGTTTGAAACCGCAGTTGTGTATGACCTGTTTTTATTGTGGTAAAACCTGATAGAGTCATAATAAACAAGTAATAGAACGGCAAAACTATTGATTCTCTCACTAAAACCGGATATCCTTATTCCTGAAATATTTCCTTACAAGAAACTGCATAACTTCCCCAGGCTGTTCCCTGACAAATTCTGGTTTCTCTCCAAATACCATTCCAAAGGGTGCTTCTTTTGAATAGGGCTCCCATAAGGGCATATCTTCTCCTGTTGCATCTTTTCCGTTGGGATTGCCGGAACGTATAAAATTAGCCCAGTAGTTGCACATTTGTCGTGCAAGATCGTAATGCTTGCCAATAAAAGGCCTTAAACATTTCGCAAGAGTTTCAAAAAAGAACCAAAGATCCACCGAGTGAAACGTACCCGGGTTATCAAATCCCGGTATTTCGGCATCAAAATTATAATAGTACATCGGCGCTTTAACCTTAGAATTATCATTGGCACAGGCGGCGATACGGTTCGCATATTCAATAATTCTTACCGAAGCCCTGCTTTTCATTTCTACTAAATTTCCGGAAGCCGCATTACATAATGACATAAATTCTTCTGCATCTTCGCCGAATAATTCAACTGCCATTTTGTGGAACTCACTAATTGTATCTGCTTTTGGTTCACAATAAAACTCGGAAGAAGTATGTCCGAACATCATAGGAATACTCATACCTTTATTCCGGGCAACAAGTTCAAATGGGTTTCCTAAACAAAACTTATTATCTACAACCGTCCCCCAGAATCTGTTATATTCCTGTGCTTTCTTGTTAATATATTCTGCGTCCAGTTTCCTGGCTTCTTTTAAAGAAGAAACTCCCAGAAATTCAAAGAATTTTACGCCTTCTTGTTCTTCTTCAAGCAATTCTTTTCTTTCCCCAAATACAAAATCATCCGGATAAAGTCCGGTTATCATACCGCTTTCAATAATCGCTTTCTGAAAAAGCCCTTTATTCTGAGGTGAAGTCAGCTGACTCATAACACTTGCACCTCCGGCTGACTGTCCGCCTATAGTAATATTATCGGGATCACCTCCGAAAGAAGCGATATTTCGTTTGACCCACCTGGTTCCAAATTGCTGATCCAGATGCCCGAAATTCCCAGGAGCCTCGGGTGTTTCTGCCGTTATTTCCGGATGACATAAAAATCCAAAAACATTCAACCGGTAATTAATCGTAACCACAACGATACCTCTTCTTGCGATTCTCTCCCCGTCAAACTCCATCTCAGCCGTATTACCTACTTGAAGACCACCTCCGAAATACCATACAAAAACCGGAAGTTTTTCGTCCGCCTTTAAGGCAGGCGTCCAGACATTCAGATACAGGCAATCCTCGTTCATGGGAATATCCGGGTCAACCGCCCATTCCCTTGTATAGATATCCTCTTTATTAATCCCTGGTGTTGCCTGCATGGATATGGGTGCAAATTCAAAGGCTTTTAATATCCCCTCCCAGCTTTTTGCCGGCTGGGGAGCTCGAAAGCGGTTTTCTCCTGTGGGCGGTGCCGCAAATGGAATGCCTTTAAAACCGGTAATTCTCGGATCTGCTGCCGGTAACCCTTGTATTACACCATTTTCTGTTTTCACTAACCGTAACATACGGATACCTCCATTCTAAAATTTTAAACTATTATTAATATACAACGTTAGGAAACTGCGAAATATTATTATTGCATTGATATACCATACAATTTATACTTTCTCAGATCCAAGTCTGTCCCATAGGACAACGGAAGCTAAAAACAAGAATATTCGAGAAACTAAGTTGTTTTATGTTTTATACAATTACCTATATGTAATGCCTTAGACACAAAGTGTCTTAGTAATATGATATGGCTCGTTATGTTCTTTCATATTTTCAAAGGCTAACCTGCTGAAATTATAAGCTCCGTTATTCCATACATTAAAATCATGAATACCATCCTTTATCAAAATCCTGTAATAATCCCCCAGGTTTATCCCCGCTGCTTCCATTAATCCCTTTACTGCTTTTGAATAGCCGGCCCCATATGCCACTCCATCTGCATCACCGCAGGTCATATAGAGCATATGAAGTTTAAAACTGCCTGATCCTATACTTGCTCCCAGATATTTTCCATCACTTGAGGTAGGTGCATTGGAAAAAGTACCTGTATAAGCAAATAGATCCAACATACCAGGTGCGGATACAGTGGTAATCAGGCCGTTTTTCCAACTGCTTTCTCCTCTTGTAAATACAGTCGAATCACACCGGTAACCTCCCAGTCCCAGATTAAGAGCCTGCATACCACCCATGGACAAACCCGCTAACGCCCTGTGTAAGCGGTTATAGGCTATTCCTCCAGAAGTGGTATCCAAAATATTAGCATAAGTATTATACCGGGATTCAATAAATGGAATTAAATCGTATCTTAACTCATAATCAAAATAGTAAAAACCCAGGAGATTAGTTCCTTCCGGATTAAAGGCAGTATCTGTCCAGTCATATGCACTTCTGCCCTCCGGAAAAACAACAATCATAGGATTGATATCTCCATTTGCAATCAGGTTGTCAAAAATATTACATATGGTAAAATTTCCATCTGTTATTCCGTTTCCGGATAACCATTCCTCAGAACTGCCTCCTACCCCATGGAGCAAATAAAGTACATCATATCTCTGCTCCTTATCTGTGCAATCATAATCAGACGGTAAATAAACGCTGCATTTCTTTATAATTGAATCCCCGAATACAGTTTCTCTTCCTGCTTTTGCAGCAGAAATATTATGATTTGTCACTAGTTGCCGAAACCGGTTAATATAATTACCGCAACTGTATGAGATTTCCTCCAAGGTACCTTGACGTATCTTTTTTACAGCCCGTTTATATTCCTCAGGCAAAGCTGTTACGTCACTGTTTCTCATAATCCACTCCTTCTTCCTATCTATTCTATGTCTGTTAAATAATTGATCTAACAGTGAAATACCTTATTTAGCTTTCCTTAAACTGAACTACTTATGAGTTTAATGAATTCCAGGCAAGACTATTCTCACCAGCTCCTCTGATACGTTCTGGTCTGAATCCTCTATCAGTTTCAGGGTGTATACGCTGTATTTCAAAACTACATAATGCATTTGATGATAAAGGGATCAGGAAATTGGCTTTTTTTTCTGTGACACTTAAACGCTCAATTTTCACCAAGGGTTTCGAACTTTCTAAAAGCAGTTCTTTCTGTTCTTTTGTCAGATTGGACGGCGAACCAATCGTAATCCAGTCCTTAAGAGGGTTGCAGGTATTCTCATCCACCAACCTGGTAACCATTCTGTAATCTCCGTTTTCCAAATCAATAGATATGTGTAAGGAAATCTCCTTTTCCCCCTCTTCCTCTACCGGATTCCAGGCAATTCCATAGATGTCGTTTTTGTTATCCTTAGTAATGATATAATGCTCACTGCGTGCAACCGCATTTTCTTTTAGACTACGAAAGAAAGAAAATGCCCAGTAAGTAGGCTTGGGGATCATTCCATTGGTTAATAATCCAAAACAACCTGAAAATGGAGTATAGGAGACCCCTGATTCTTCAAACACATCTCCGAATGTCCAATAAGAATAAGAAGCGCAGACATCCCCCAGTTCACTTAATAACCGCGCAATATAAGCAGCATTAAGATTTGTATCATGAATCGGATTAAGAGGAGTATAGGAGGTGTTGAATTCTGTAAGGTGCATCTCCATACCTGCATATTCCGTAAACCCGTCTATAATCCGGCGGCTCTCCCTTAATTCCTCCATAAATATTTCCGGTTTTCTTAAGTTCTGGTAAGCATAATGACCGTCTATTTCAGGCATTTCCGTTGCATACGCATGTCTGGTTACAAAATCCAGGGGAATTTTATTTGCAGAACAATATTCCAGAAAGCAACGAAGCCAGCGTTTATCATCCACACCACAAATTGCCGGTCCCCCGATACGAATACGTAAATCACAGTCTTTGACTGCCATTACGGTAACTTTATACAGATGAAAATACTCCTCCATATCCGCATCTTTCCAAAAAACCGGAAGATTCGGTTCGTTCCATACTTCAAAAGGCCAGGTTATGACTTCCTCTCTTCCATAACGTTTTATCCAATGATTTACGGTAGCTTTCACAAGCTCCGCCCACTTATTATAATCCGACGGCGGTGTTACATTTCCTTTCCAGTAAAACACCGTCTGACTTCCTGATGCCAGCTTTTCCGGCATAAACCCTAACTCCACAAAAGGCTTTAGTCCCATAGACAGATAATCATCAAAAACCATGTCCAAATAAGTAAAATTATATTCTGCTCTTTCTATTCCGTCTACTTCATAGCTGTGATAAACAGCCATATCATCACAGAATAATCCATGACCACGAATATAGGAAAAATGGATATCCTCCTGGACCTTTTTTAACTGATTATAATATTCTTTCCGTAATGCCAGATTCATACGCCCCGTACCGATACAGAACAAAGCGTTATTGTTGAACGTAATACTGTCTTCCCTGTTAATGTTACATAATATTTTATTAGCCATACTTGATACATATCTCCTATTATATATTTAATGATTCTTAAGAATAATAACATCAACTGGGTAATGTCATTAATCACTTTCACCAGCCGGCCCTGAAATTATATTTCTTTCCTGTCTCTTTAGATAATGTGAAAAGTTCCATATATGACACTTTCAAATCATATATGGAACTTATTGAATTTTCATACATGCAAAGTTATAAAATGTTAATTACTCTAATATCAAAGTATATAAAATAATACTAAATTACTTTGCTGCTGCAGCTCTGGCATCAATAACTTTTTGGAATTTTGCTTTATCAAATTCAACTAATTTTGCCCAATCAAGACCATCCAGTTGAGTCTTCATATCAGTCCACATGCTCTTGAACTCGTCTTCACTGGTTGAAAAAACCATTCTCCAGGAAGTATCACAGATTAAAGTAGCACACTGGCTGCGGATTAAAGCCACATCCGTGGAATCACTCGGAAGTATGATATTAACGTTAGGTATGGGTTTTAATTGTCCGGTGCTTTCCAGATATTTAACCTGATTTTCACCACCGTATTTTGCGCTCCACTCTTTTGTCATGGTAGTCTTATTAGCTTCCAGATAGGAGGCCCAATAGTTAGTATTATATGGCTCACCAGTATTCGGATTGGTAGATACCGAATGTAAAGGCCACTGATTGATCTTACAGTTACCGTCATCGAATCCGCCGCCGCCCCATTCATCCGGCACGGTACGATTCTCCATCAGACCATACAGACCGTTTTCCGTAAGGGTATATTTACCATCGGCACCTTTGGTATAACTCCAGTCCGGAATACCGTCATGAATATACTGTAATCCCTCAGGACTAATCAGCCAATCCAGGAATTCTATTGCCCTCGCTCTGTCATTACCCTCCATATGGGAACCTATTGCAAAGGCTCTGCCGTCTCCATAATAATAATCGGATGGCTGGTAAAAGTTCATATCTTCAACAGGTGCATAAATATAAGCATTTCTTTCGTTGGCACGTTCCGGAGTATTCCAGAAACCTCTCTGCCAGTTATACCAGAATAATAATACCTGTTTGTTCTTCATCTTAGTACATGCCGTATCCCAGTTCTGTGTACCTGAGTCAGGATCAACCAAACCTCTCTGGTTTGCTTCAAAGAAGAAGTGCAGCATCTTATAATATGCTCCGTCATCATCTGTAACTTCTTTCATATCACCTGTATTACCAAGCATAATAGAACCGTTTACTTCATAACCGTAGGTTTTGGTAAGCTGGGTCGCAGTCTCCATGGTTACCTGAGTTCCGCCTTTATCCCAATCCGGCCATAAAGATATAGCATAATTAGGATCTCCTTTATCGTTGGTTGGATGTGCTTTCTGTATCTTTTCAAGAACATTCAGTAAGTCCTCCAGATTTTTCATCTCCGGAGCTCCTATTTCTGAATAATAATCCCAAGGGAGCATAGGGCTGATATATACCGTATCTTCAGAATAAGTGGTAGGGGATGTATTAGTTATCTGGCAAGGCATTCCATATATCTTACCCTCACTGTTACCCTCAAGACCTGCGTTAAAAGTTTTATACTGATCATAATACTGGTTTAAATTCTTGCTGTTTTGTACATCGCTGCTGATATCGGCAATCAGACCAGCTTTAATGCAATCCTGCAGTGGCGAATTATCCAACAGGATGATATCACCTAATTTGCCTGCGGCGGTACGCGTCTGGTAAAGAGCTTCCCCATCACCGGATGCCTGTGGAGCGATAATATTCAATTCCAAATTGAATTTATCCTTGATAACTTTTGCAAACCATCCGCTTTGTGTTCCCTGATAATTTGCTGCAACATCATATACCTCCAAGGTAAGCGGAGTTGAATGATCAATTTCTGCCTGAGTATTACCGGATGTATCAGATGTATCGGATGTACTTTTAGTATCCTCAGCTGTGCTCGCTGCAGTAGAATCCTTTGTGTCAGCCGTATTGCTGCTGTCTGTTTTCTTGGAACCGGAACACCCGGACAAAACCATAGAAAATATGCAGATTACTGCCAACAATAATGAAATGATTTTTCTCTTCTTCATAAATGAATCCTCCATTTTTTATAGTATATAAAAAGATGCCTACCATCCTCCTATATCTAGCCTTTGACTGCTCCAATCATAATTCCCTTCACAAAATATCTCTGAAAAATAGGATAAATTAATAAAATCGGTGCTACTACAATAATCGTAACTGTCATACGTATTGAAGTAGCTGTCTGTACAGTTGCCACACTTTGCGCCACAGCAGAACTGCTGGAAGAATTAACAAGCTGTTTTAATGAGCTGGCCTGATTGATATACTGATATAATATAAACTGCAGACTGTACAGCTTATTGTTGGTCATAAGTAAAAGGGTATCTTGAAATGCATTCCACTGCCCGACAGCAGCAAAAATAGCCACGGTTGCCATAATCGGTTTAATAACCGGCATAATTACACGATAAAATACTTTCATAGTTCCGGCTCCGTCAATCTCTGCCGCCTGTTGTAATTCTTTCGGAATTGACTCTACAAAAGTCTTGGCAAGAATGATATAAAAAGGTGATACGATCGTCGGCAGAATATATCCCCAGAAATTATTGGTCAGATGAAGATTCCGCATCGTTAAAAACCATGGAATGATACCTGCATTAAAGTACATGGTAATAATTACAAAACGATACCAGAATTTCCTGTGCCATAAAGTTTCTCTGGTAAACATATAACCTAAAAAAGCGGTTGCCACGACTGTCAGCAGAGTACCAATTAATGTCCTGCCGGCAGATATAACGGCAGCATTCATTAATCCTGGTATTTTTATCGCTTTTATGTAATTCTGAAAATGCAGCCCATGAGGTAGAAAAATAATCAGACCCTTCTGACTCAGTTCATTGGAACTGATCGTATTAATAAATATATAGTAAAACGGATAAACACAGATAAAGGCAAATGCAGCAAAAAATACATAAGTTATTACACTGACGGACGCATCTCCGAAACTTTGCTTTTGACGTTTTCTTTTTTTGATATATCCCATTATATGTCCTCCTATTTTATAAAAAGCTTTCGCCTCTTACCAGTTTCGAGATACCGTTAGCCATGGTAAGAAGGATTAAACTAATTATACTTTTTAAAATACTTAATGCTGTAGCAACCGAATAGCTGCCGCTTCCCATGGCCAGATTAAATACATATAGATCCAATACCTGGATATGTTCTTTGTTAAAAGCATTTTGGAACACATAATACTGCTCCATACCGTTCGAAAGAAAATTCGCAATTGCTAACATTAATAAGACAAAATAGGTAGGTAATATGCTGGGTATGGTGATAAATCGAATTCTTTGCATTCTGGTGGCACCATCCACCTTTGCTGCTTCAAACATTTCTTCATCAATACCGGTGATTGCGGCGATATACATAATAGCCGCCCAGCCAAGATTTTTCCAGGTAAGCCATAACCACTGGGTGATCCAGACATTATCCGAGGCCTGCAGGAATTGAACCGGTTTCTCTAATATTCCCATAGAAACCAGAACATGATTTACCACTCCCGTATTGTTAAAAATATTAAATGCAACAGAATATACTAAAACCCAGCTAATAAAATTAGGAATCGTAGTTACTGTCTGAACTACTTTTCGAAATGGTACACATTTTATTTCATTTAAAAATACAGCAAAGATCATAGGAAGCCAGGAAGTTCCGACCGTGATTCCGCTCATAACCAATGTGTTAGTAATAACATTCATGATTTGTTTTGTTTTTACCGGATTGGATACCAGGGATTTAAACCATTTTAAACCCACGAAATTATCCATGGTCATTGGCTGCGGCGGCCTGTAATCAAAGAAAGCATATACCCACCCATAAAGAGGATAATAAGCAAAAATCGCAATCAGCATTATAAATGGAAGAATATAAAGGAACTCTTTATACGACCTTAATTTCTTTTTGTTTTGAAATAGCTTCATCATGTCTCTCCTTTTCGTGATAACTTATTCCCTTACTCATTTCTGCGGATAGAAATTATGTAAACTAAAATTTATAATTTACGTGGATCTATGGATATCACCCGGTTTACTGTTAATCGAAGAAACGGACCCGGAAACCGAAGTTCTGCCGTATCTGTGCTGCCGTAAAAATCATTTGCTGCCATTGACCGTACTTTTACTTTGTCGATTTCTTCTGTTTTGAGTATATACCTGTCTTTTTCCACAGCGCGGGGTGAAAACCTTGGAACTCCTTTTATTTCACCTATTTCCATCGTAAAATTATCTGTATCTACCTTAATATCAAAATATCCCTCCTGTCCTTCCATATCAAAACCATAGAATTCCTGCCATGCCTTTAAATCCAGACATACCGCAGGTGCCGGATAAAGAATTCTTAGATAACCACCTGGCATATTAAGGAATAAATTACCTTCCGATTCATTATGTTCGGTTGGCATCTTTATAGCCGCCTCTTTACAGTCATAAAATATATTATTCCAGATCTTTGTATCCCGGCTTGTTCCTCCCCTTTTATCCCCGGTAATACGAAAAGCAACTGTTTTAGCATAATAACCGGCACTTTTGCATTTACCGATAAAATTATTCACAATGTGTATATGGTCCGTACCCTCCCCATATACAGCATATCCATTAACTACTCCATTTTCCTCCATCTTGTACCAGCCGGAGGAGCCGGGTTCTTTCGGTATTGCAGCCGAATCAAATCGTCCCTCTATATTCCAGAAAATATTATTATCAATGAGATTAACGCCATCCCGGCTGCATTCAATAAAAATAGCTTCCCTCTGGTTCATTCCATCCAGGAATAGGTTCTGGGTAATACGGTTATTTTCATTGCCCACATCCATCCATAAATGATCCGCACGAATCGTTTTCGTAAATATGTTGCGTCGGATAAGGCTGTCGGTACAGTTATGTACTTTAATTCCTCCCGCCTCCCAGGACAACTCCATCTTCTGCCACCCGGTACCCTGTATCAGATTATCTTCAATTAATAAATCTTTCGCGAACAGACCAGCGATACCGCATACCCCTGCGTTAAATATCTTACAGCGCCGAATTACGGTAGATCCGATAATCTGGTCTTCTATATACGAATGATGCCAGCATTCATTGCCGATATCAATACCTACCCCGTTAGCCCAGTCTATTGTACAATCTTCAATAATCCAATGATGCCCGCGATAACAGGATATCGCCCCCCTTTGCGGTACCGGCGCACCCGTTGCCGCATGGGCGCATGTAAGCCCCTTTACCTTAATATAAGATAAGAACGGAACTTCCGGGGCAAAACACTGTTCTCTGCAGGTTAATTCAATATTATGTACTGCAGGATCTTCATCCTCTTCCAATCTGAAATGAACGGTTTGACCATTTGCTTCTACCCAATAGGAACCCGGATGGTCTCCCAGCTGATTATAAAGAGCCACCTGATAAAGAGGTTTCCCATCACAAAACACCATACCGCGCCGGTTGAGATACGTTGTCATATCCGTTTTATCATATTCTATAAATAACCGGTCATGAAGGATATTTACGGCACAAAACGGGTTATATCCCCGGAACTCATCCGGATCCAGCTTAACTTCCCAAATCCTTGCATTAACTTGTGTACTCTTCCAGTCAGCTGAAAATCGATTTAGATTCCAACCCTCACTCTGTTTAAAATGTTTTGCCTGGTACGATGCTTTGATAAGTACTTCTCCATCTCCATAAGCCTCATAACTAATCATTCTGTCAATTCCGCTCCCGCCTCTGGCAGGATGAACACATTCCCGGTAAACCCCACCATGAATCCACACCCGGGTTCCGGGTTTTGCCAGGGAAGCTGCCACATTAATTGTCTTTAATGGGTGTTCAAGAGTTCCATCATTCACATCAGCAGCAGCCGGATGATTTCCATTCACATGAATTTCTCTATCATATTTCTGTGCTTTTTCCCACAAGTTAAATGAACTGCCGTTGGGTAAACATAAAGTTATATCCTGATTCATTTTAATACCCATTACAACTGCCACAAATAAAAAATGTGTAAGAATCAATATGTGGCATTCCTTTCAATTAATATATTTTTCTAATGACTCGTTTGTTCTTAGCGAGACTACTCCCATCTCTATTCTGCAACAAAAGATCTCACTGTGCAGCTTTGTTATTATACCGATATTATAAAACAATTTTTTATATGTATTTTTAAGATATAAGGAATTACCATGTGTATTTCTTATATAATATGTTGAATAAACTAATTATAAAATAATACTTATTGTGAAACAATGACATATAATCATCTTAATATGAACTATTTGCAGACATAATTGACATATTTTCAGACAATTATGACATATTGTCATTTCTTATATTTACGCAATAGATAATCATGTTATTATTGTAGAATATTTAAGATTTATATCGCCCTATTTTACATTACTTTGGCATTTTCCACAAATCCATGCAATTTAAAATGCCATATTTACACAAAACATACACCTTGATTTTTCCTGGAATTAAGGTCAGCATGCTGACACTTTCGGGCTCTCGCGGGTTGGGTAACAATATAGTGCACAGCTCCTTTTCTCTGCATAAAATAAATCCCAAACTTCAAAAGTAAGGGATTTATGGTAAAATATTAGTATGCGAATACCAAATAAATTAAATAAAAATTATACTTCATCTAAACGGGTATCAATTAAAACTTCCGCTAAATCTTGAATGTATAATCTCAGAAGATGATCAAAAAGAGTATTTTTAGCGAAAAAGGAAGCTGCCGCTTCACGATTTTTCAATCATTAAAGCGACAGCCCCATTCTACACTATTTAAAGTTAAAGTTTATTATCCTCAAATGAAAACTATTTTTTATTCGTCTTTTCAATGAAAATATAAAATAAAAGCAGCCGAATAGCATCTTGCTGATAACAAATCTGCTGCTGTTTTTCTCCAATGCATACCAGCGTATCAAAAATTTTTTATGTATCAACTCCTTGGCTCTTTTATTTCTTGTGCCGGTAGCAAAAATTCTGTAAACCAGCAAAATAATCGCAGACCACTCTCCTAATATAGGACTACCATTTTATTGAACCTTTGAACTACTATTCGTCATCAATATTAGCGTCTCAACATGTCTTGAGGAGATAAAAAAGATTCAAATTCGGCATATGAGACCTTAGTGATATGATATATTTCTCACTTGAAGTTATGCAAACCTGTTATTTGTCAAGCATTTCCGGACTATATTCTGATTATCCTTTTTAGATAGTAATTGGAGATATTATATGGTAATATTTAGAAAATAAATGTATATGAGATGTGGGTATCCATTCCTGATGATATTCTATATAGTAAGATTATTTTGATTAATCCAATGAAATACATTATTCTCCAAATCATATGGATATTTAAAATTCATCTTTAAGGATATATCATGAGACAAGCGCTTAAACAAAGTGATTGTACCTATTAAAGCTTTCCAGCTATCAATGCTGTCAAAATGGCCAAATGAGTTCTGTAACTCTGCCAGTGTTTCTTCACTCGCCCATTCACATAAAAAACGACCTGCATGCCATGTATCATACTCGGTTCCATTTACTGCCTTTTCGTGCCATTCTATCATCTGAAGCAAAAGTTCTTTCATATTACTATCTCGGACTTTTACGAGCCATAAATCATTCCGTAATATCTGCTTCGCCAAGTAAAGAGCCAGGATAACATAAATAGTAATTAAATATAGCTTTTTTCTGTTATTTTCAATACTTAATTAGAACTTGCATTTTGAATCAAGTATTATATAATCACATTATTTTTTATATTCGATTCTTACATTATATTATGTTTTTAGGATCAAGTTGTTAATAGGTTATAAGCAGTTCTGGCCTTTTCAGGTTGGAGCTTTTTTTATGCCTAAAAATTTAAATTTCAAAGGAGGTATTTTAAATGAAAGAATGTAATTTTGAAGAGTTTTTAAAAATTGTTGAAAGGGAAATTTCAAGATATCTACCAGTAGATTATGCAACAGTAACTATATAATAAGATTCAAAATGGAAAGACTGGAATGCATTTATTTCTGAATCAATGTAAAATAGATAAAAAAAGAGTATTTTTAGCGAAAAAGGAAGCTGCCGCTTCATGATTATTCAATCGTTAAAGCGACAGCCCTTTCGTTATATGTCTCCCTATTGCCATATAAAATAAATCAAAATTTATTTTATATGTTCGGACTTTCTTCCATTTTATATAATTGGTAAGTACCTTTTCGAAACTGATTCGGTGTTAATCCTGTGATTTTCTTAAATTGGCGAAAAAAGTGTTCCATATTACGGTATCCGCATAAAGTCACTATCTCTGCTATCGTATAATTATCATAAACCAAATATTTTTTGGCTAAATTAATGCGGCTGTTAATCACATCGTCCATACAGGAAACACCATAAGTGCTTTTATAAATATCTTCCAGATAACCGACACTTATATTAAGTTTATCCGCCATCCTAGAAACCGTCCACTCCTTATTCGGATTGCGATATATCTCTAATTTTAATTCATTTAAATTGTTAAATAAAGGGGATACTGCCTTATAATTATAGGACTCAAGCAGTTTAGTAAACAGTATTCTTAACAAATTATCAATAGTAATATCTTTAAAATTATTATTTAAGACATGCTCTGTTACAAGTAATTGGTATATTTTGTGACAATAGGACGGATCATGTAAAACAAACGGAACCCCGCAGCGAATCGGTGTTGTGGTAACATAGGTTTCATCTGTATAAAAACGTATCCAGTCATTTGCATATTTTTCAACACAGGCACGGTAATAAATCTTCTGTTTTGGTCTGTATAGTACAGCACAATTAGAGGGATATTCTCTGTAATCTCCATCCACTAAAAATATTGCAGGTGTCTGAGTTAATAATAACAGCCAGCAGTCATGCCCTTCCGGTATATCAAATACAAAATCTTCCGAATGGGTAGCATCATACTCTATATATTCTATATGAATCATCGTTTTCCTCCGTGTTTAATATTTTATTATTTAGGTCTCAACGATTATGCACTTCTTAATGAATTTGATGATATAATTTTATTGTATTAATATTTCACTAATCTTATTCTATCATAATCCATCAAGTGTTTGAAGTAACATTTACATATAATTTGAAATAGTTTAGTACTCTATGCCCGCGTTAAACTTACTTATCTATTTAGGCAAGTTATATTTTCAGATGGCGTTCCTCCATAATAGCGCTTCCATGCCCTACGAAATACTTGAGGCGAATTATATCCGGCCATATCTGCTACATCCGCCACTTTATTATTTTGATCCATTAATTCTTTTGCGTATTTCATCCTCATACCCTCAATATATTTGGAGAAGTTCTCTCCTGTAGCCTTCTTAAACAGTTTAGACAGATATACTTCCGTAATACAGAATTCTTCTCCTACAGAAGTTAATGATAATTGAGGATCCCTGTAATTTTCCTTGATATATTCTTTCACTTTTTCAATTATTACCAGATTTTGTAATGATATATAATCTTCATCCTGGATACTAAGCTCATGAAGTTCATACCTTCTATTCTTTTGATAGCTTCTCTTTAAACCATTGAACCGGTTCATCGTACATCTCCTCCATATCAATTAAAATCTGTTCTGCGCTCTCTTGTTAGTAATAATATAAACAACTTTTAGCCAATAAAAAAGAGGCCCTTTCTGCTTTGTCTGCAAGAAAAATTCCATGGAACCATTTTTAACCCTGGTAAAATATAGTTCTCTTTCCTGTCCAAAATACTGTCACAGGATTTCCAACCCTGCTTTAATATACACCAAGAAACGATAAGGTCGGTGCTACCCTTGCATCCAGTATATATATGATTATTTCTGATGTGCTGATATTATCGATAGGTATTATTTTTTTATGCCCGACAATAGTTCCTTCATATATCGTTTTTAAATTACCATCTATTAAAGCTTGCACCATAAACTTCTCAATCCGCTGGCTCAAACGGATATTTTCTTTTAAAACAATGTGATTAACCAGAACCTTTTCACCCCATTTTAGTTGAATCGTGCAATTCGTTTCACCGTCTTTGGTTCTGAAATAAGTATCATATTGATCGGCTCTCACATGTTCTATCTCAAAACCGGACATGTCGGAATCTGCTTTTAACTCTGCTTTATCCATTAAATTCTTCCCATACGCCTTTTTTAAATAAGAACCGATTTCATAGAGTCTTTTCACATCATTCTCATAGAACAATCCATCTTTTGTCGGAGGGATATTTAACAGAAAAGTAGCGTTTCCTCCAACAGAATTATTATATATATGAATTAATTTTGATAAAGGTTTTACTTTATCATCCTCGTTTTCATGGTAAAACCATCCCGGACGAATTGAAGTATTTACTTCTGCCGGATACCAGATTAAATCCTTTTCCTGTTCCAGAATACTACGGCTTCCAAGATCCGAATCATGTGCGGATATTTTACGCTGCCTAAAAAAATCATCATCTTTCTGCTGACTGTTTTCCGCAATTTTTTCGGTATCACGGGCTCTTTTGGGAACAACACTCCATTCGGAGGTTCTCGTATCACCTGCTTCATTTCCGCACCAGCGGACATCTGGTCCGCATACGGAGATACAGGCACCTGGCTGTAAAGAGCGTATCACTTCATAATAACGGTCCCAATTATAAATTTGTTTCTTTCCATTTGGTCCTTCGCCACAGGCGCCATCAAACCATACTGTAAAAACCTCACCGTAATTCGTTAAAAGTTCTTCCAGCTGATGGACAAAAAAATCATCATATTCTTTACCCTGTCCATAAGTTTTATTGTTTCTGTCCCACGGTGAGAGATAAACGCCAAATGCAATACCGGTATCCTGACAGGCCTGGGATACTTCCTTTACAATATCTCCCCTGCCATCTTTATACGGACTTGCAGCCACCGTGTGCTCCGTATATTTACTTGGCCATAAGCAAAATCCGTCATGATGCTTACAGGTTAAAATAAGACCTTTCATACCGGCAGCTTTAATGGAATCTACCCACTGCTTTGCATCTAACTTCTCTGGATTAAAAATAGCCGGATTCTCTGTTCCGTCCCCCCATTCCTTATCTGTAAAGGTATTTACGGTAAAATGTACAAAGCTGTAGAACTCCAGTTCCTGGTAGTTTAACTGTCTTTCACTTGGAACGGTTAGTACCAAACGATTATCAATCTCTTTCATGCCCTCTCCCTCCTGATACCAATTTCATAATGTAAACGAAAACCAAACTCCGATGCTCCGTCTCACATAGTAATCTTAATGAATTCTATTCTATTTATAAAGAGGCTTTCTTTATTTTTTCTTATTTAAAAGGTTCCATGGAACCTTTTTATCTGTTCTTTAAAAAAAGTTCCATGTGTTATTTTCCTGCTTTTAGAACAAAATGTCAGCTTGTGACACTTTCGCACCCGAGCGGATGGCGAAGAATAAATTTCTTTCAGCAAGGTGTGCATCCTACCCGGTAGGACTTTATATTTATTATGAACGTTCATGAACTTTCCTTGTAAATAAAAAAGAAACCAGACAGAAATGGTTCCCATCTGATCTCAAATATTCTGATTATTATCTTTATAATAAATTTGGCTATTTAAGCTATTATTGATTTAAAGCAGTAATTTCGCCAAATCTCCCATATATACAATATACAGCTCATGCAGCGCTCTGGTAATGGCTACATATAGCAGTTTGGCATCGGCATCACTGGCCTGATATCGTTCTTCATCCGGGTTCCATAGAATAACCGAGTCAAATTCCAGACCTTTGGTCATATGAATAGGAAGCACCATAATACCATTGGTAAAATTCATTTCCTCCATATCTTCTTTAAGAGGTTCGATTGCTACATGTTTACTTAATTTCTCGTATACCTCCCTGGTTTCTTCTATGGTTCGGCAGATAACGGCAATCGTTGTATAACCACCATCCAGATTATCATGAATGGTCTTAATTGCATTATGAAACATCTCTTTTTCATCCTTTAATCTTAACACCGAAACTTCTTTACCATGGCGGATAATCGGCTCGATATCATAGGTTTTAAAGGAGCAGTGTTTTAATACCTTACTGGCATAATTTGAGATTTCCACTGTGTTACGGTAACTTTTGGCAAGAACATAGAATTTATCTTTTTCAGGCTGAAAAACTTCTTCCTTTAGTGCTTCCCAGTCATTCATGCCGGTATCATAATGTATATTCTGGGTAATGTCACCCATAATGGTATAAGTACAGTCTTTAAACAGCTGTTTCATTATATAAAATACGGAAACTCCAAAGTCCTGTGCCTCATCCACCACTATATGTCTTACGAACTCAAAATCCTTGGAAATTTTAAGCCTCTTTTTAATATAAGTTAACATACCTAAATCATACAAATCGATGGATCTATTATTCAGATTATAAATCAGAAGTCTAATAATTTCATTCTCCGGAATCTCAAGATTACATTTATTATATTCTGATTTGTTTTCTATAAGATCATTCAGGAAAGTTTTATAGAAATCCATTAGATTGATTTTAGTCTGTTTTTTCCCAAAATAATCTTTATGTTTCTTAATCTCAATACTTATTACTTCTTTCTCCTGCTGCTCTTTTTCATTTACCAGGCGTATCTTACTAATCAGCCTTTTATTGAGTAAATCGATTTTTTCCTGCAGCGGTTTCTCTCTGAAAATAGCAAGGAAATCAGTAATCTCTTGCTTTGAATAGATCTCCTTTTCATGATAAAGGATGGATCTTGGTGCCAACATCTTTAACTCGTACCGGTCCAAATAATGTTCCAATGCTTTTATAAAATTAATGGAACCTTTCAGGTGTTTTAAGGTTATCTCATTCTCTGTCTGATTTACGGTGCTAAGTTTTGTAAAGCTGTTGCCAAGTACATATTTGCCTTTTTTTAAGTTGAAATCAGCATCCAGTAATTGTATTAAAAATTCTTCCAGCGTCATTTGATTTATATTATATACATCCAGATTAGGTAGAACTCCGGTAATATAATTAAGAAGCATTTTATTGCTTCCGATGATATAAAATTCATCGGAACGGAATCTATCTTTATAGTTATAGAGAATATAGGATATGCGGTGCATGGCAACCGTTGTTTTTCCGCTGCCGGCTACTCCCTGTACTATGACGCTATGCCAGGGTGTATCTCTTATTATATCGTTCTGCTCTTTCTGAATGGTGGCTATGATTTCCCCAAGTACTACTTCTTTATTTTTACCCAGGTATTTTGTCAGGAATTCATCATTGGCGATTACATCCGTGTCATAAAAATCCACTAATTTACTGTCAGATATTTCAAAGGTACGCTTTAAATTAAGACTTATATAGATGGGATCACCAAAAGGCGATAGATAGGAGCTTTCCCCTATATCGCTGTCATAATATACACTGGAAACAGGTGCCCTCCAATCAATAACTATCATCTTCGTACTGGTCTTGCTGACACCGTTTTTTCCAATGTAAAGTGAGAAATTCGGCCGCTCCTTATTATCCACAGGATGGTTTACATTCTCACCATATTCCACATAATCAATTCTTCCGAAAAACGGTTTTTTTAACGCCACCAGATTTTTATACAGAGTACGCTCTATCTGGGATTGCATACTAAGTCCGATTACCAGGTCATTATGAAGTTCCGGATTATCGGAACGGTAATTATCGTAAAGTTCTTTGGTATCAGCCTTGATTTCTGAAAGTTTTCGGCTGCTCTCATTAATATTTTTCTGTATTACCGCCAGACACCCTGACAGATGTTTTTCTTCTTTTTCCCACTCACTTCTTAGCTCTTCCTGTTTCGACAAGTAATGGTCATCTTCCATTTTTAATTCTTCCATGGTACCCTCCTTATAGGTCTTTTGCGAACTAATGGTTTAAGTTCAAAATATATGCGACAAGAACTCAAACGCTTTGGTTTGCGATAGAATTGCTTACTCTTATCGTATGTTTAACATAATAATGGATTTTTTAAAAAAGTACTAGACTTTTATTTCAAAATATGTTATGATGCATAATGAAGTCTACCTTAAAATTTCCGTTTCGATCGGAAAATTTTGGTGGCTTTTTTTCTTTCTATGGAATAATACAGATAACCTGAGCACTTTCTGGATTATTTACTTTCTACCAATATTTTCCAAATACTTAAATGTAAATTAATAATTTTATTTTAGATTATATTAATGAAAATTACATGGAATCCACTTTCGGGGCATACCCGACTTATACATTTGATAAACTGTTAGTTGACTTATCATTGGTATATTTAATTCAAATGACAACCCTTATTTTATTAATTAGTAATATCCGACCCAAAAAACTATTAACCGATAATTAAATCATTGTATAAACTAGTATATGATAGTATAATATCAAGAAAGGAGATGGATAGAATGGATAAAATAAAAAATGAAGGTGTACAAAAACGAAAAAAAGGCTTGGAAACAACACGTCAGATTTTGGACGCGGCTGCCGATTTGTTTGCCCGAAATGGCTATGACGGTGTTTCGGTCCGTGAAATTGCAGAGAAAGCAGGCATTAAAGAAAGCTCGTTATATAATCATTTCAAAAGCAAATCCGAAATTCTTGAAACACTTTTTAATGAATTTATAAGATTTGTTCCTGAAACAAGACCCTCTGATGAAGAGCTTGATACAATGCTTATGATCATGGAACCGGAAGAGGTATTTAAAAGCATTCTTTTTCACGTAGGGAAAAGCGTATGCGGTACTCTCTCAAACACTGCAATGATAATACAATATGAAAAGTTTCGAAACCCGCGTGCCGCCGAAATGTATTATAAATATGTAGTAAATGAACCTGCCAATTATTATGAGCGCCTTATCAATAAAATGATTGAACGAAAAATGGTGAAACCCGTTGACGCGCGTACCATAGCGGAACAGTACAACTATATTTCAATTGTTCTGACAAAAGAATACATTATGGCACAGTACGGACTTGCAGATATACATTCTGTAGTGGGATATATGATAAAAACGCTTAAATTCTTTTGCGGACTGATGAAAAATGATATTGGTGAGCACCATGAAAAGAAAGAAGAAATATAAGTCTTTAAAAGAAAAATATCCACCGTCTGAGCCGTGCAGTTGTGAAATATGCACATCCTATTGTATTCGTCCGGGCTGGTGGACTGTTGAGGAAGCAGCACAGGCAATCAAAGCAGGCTACGGAAACCGCATGATGCTGGAAATTTCACCTGATCTGACTTTTGGTGTACTATCTCCCGCTTTCAGAGGATGTGAACATAATTATGCTTTACAGGAATATGCTTACAATGGTTGCAATTTCCTGAATCATGGTTTATGTGAACTGCACGGAACAGGTTTTGAACCGCTTGAATGCCTTTTCTGTCATCATCTCCGAAAAGGACTTGGTCAGCAATGCCATGCAGATATTGAAAAGGATTGGCGAACGCCCACCGGGCAGGCACTGGTTAATAATTGGATTAAACAAATAATAAAGAATGGTGTTTTACATGGATAGTAAGAATAACATCTCACAAACGGCAATGCTGATTGCTTCCCTGCGAGCATTGGCATGTTATGAAGAGGACCCCCTGATTCATGGGGATGATTACATGGCGGAACTTTTTTTACCAGATGAAAAAAGAAAATCATTAAAAATAAATGAAATCAGATCTGTTATTAAAAAAGCAGTTCCCGAAGGTTTATACGAATACGTGATTGCCCGCACCAAATATTTTGATGAATTATTTTCACAGTATTTAAATTTGGAAATACCTCAGATTGTTTTATTAGGCGCCGGTTATGACAGTAGGGCATGTCGATTTGCAAATCAGATTAAGAATTCTAAAATTTACGAATTAGACACATGGGCTACACAGAATATGAAACGCCAAATACTTAGTGACAATACAATAGAAATCCATCCGAATGTCCGATACGTTACCGCGGATTTTGAACAAGACGAATGGTTCCAAAAGCTCTACGATGCAGGATATCACTGTTCGCTTCAAACCTTATATATATGGGAAGGGGTAACTTTTTATTTAACTCCGGAAACGGTAAATTTTATGCTAAGTTTATTAAAACAGCATTCCTTATCCGGAAGCATTCTTAGTTTTGATTATCAACATAAAGATAATAATACTGCTCTTATAGATACTGGTTTAAATGCTGAAGCCATTAAATTTGGCCTTAATGCCGGGGAGTGTGATACTTACTTACACAATTTTGGCTATTCCGCAATTGAAAAATTAGATTCTGAAATGATGTGTAATCGTTACTTAACAATGTCCAACGGGAAAAGATTCGGAGAAGTAAAATCAATCATGAATCTGGTTACTGCCCAAATAAAGTAATTTATTTTTATCAGAGAATAGCCTTCCGTGCCTGCTATTCCATATTCCAATGGCAACGCCCCGCCCTTATTCATATTTGTTTTTATGGATAAGGGTTTGGGGCGTGGGGTAAAATGCCATATATTATTTTATATATGAATGACACAAAATCATTATTGTGTTAATTTATTAACAATGTTATAATCCATTTTGAAGTTAATAAACACATTTCATGACATGGAGGAATATATTATGATGAGATACACATTACCAAGAGATATGTATTATGGCAACGGCGCACTGGAACAACTCAAGAATATTAAGGGTAAGAAAGCTATCCTTATTTTAGGCGGCGGTTCTATGAAGAAGTTTGGTTTTGTAGATAAAGTGGTTAATTATTTAACAGAAGCTGGAATTGAAACCAAGCTTTTTGAAAATGTTGAACCAGATCCTTCTGTTGAAACGGTTATGAGAGGTGCCGCAGCCATGAGAGAATTTGAACCGGACTGGATTATTGCTATGGGCGGCGGATCTCCTATTGACGCAGCAAAAGCTATGTGGGTATTTTATGAATATCCTGATACTACCTTTGAAGAGATTATTCAACCGTTTTCATTTCCAACCTTAAGACAAAAAGCTCAGTTTATTGCAATTCCTTCTACTTCAGGAACAGCAACCGAAGTAACTGCATTTGCTGTAATTACAGATTATGCGAAAGGTATTAAGTATCCGTTAGCAGATTTTAATATCACACCGGATATTGCAATTGTTGATCCTTCATTAGCGGAAACCATGCCTGCTACTTTAACTGCACATACCGGTATGGATGCCTTAACTCATGCTGTTGAAGCTTATGTATCTACCCTTAACAGTCCTTTTACCGATCCTCTAGCAGTAAAAGCAATACAGATGGTATTTGAATATCTGCCGGCTTCCTATAAAGGAGACAAAAATGCAAGAGAACAGATGCATTATGCACAATGTATGGCTGGACAGGCTTTCTCAAACGCATTATTAGGTATTGTACATTCCATGGCACACAAAACCGGTGCTGCTTTTTCAACCGGACATATTCCTCATGGATGTGCTAACGCTATCTACCTTCCTTATGTAATTAAATTTAACGCAAAAAACGCAGAAAAACGTTATGCTGACATTGCCAGAGCTCTTGGAGTAACCGGAACAGATGTCGAATGTGTAAAAGCACTTTGTGATAAAATAGATGAATATAATGTTAAATTAAATATCCCGAAAACTTTAAAAGAATTCGGAATTAAAGAAGATGAATTCTTAGAAAAGATTAAAACCATCGCTGAGCTTGCCATCAGTGATGCATGCACCGGTTCCAACCCAAGACCAATAACACCTGAAGAAATGGAAAAATTATTGACCTGTACTTATTATGGAACAGAAGTAAACTTTTAATTTTAACTTTTTAACCGGATTGGCCTGGTTGCAAAACTAAGCCAATCCGGTTACTATACTATTTCTGGATAGATAGCTGATCTACATGATATTATCATCATATCTTAACGGTTACTGGTACTGCTATTGGCTGTGATATTATCATTATTACTATCATTACTCGCAGAATTATTGTTACTATTGGATTTATCGTCACTATCGGTACTGTTAACCTGTGCCGGTACTAAAGGCACTAAAGGTGCGGGTATAGGCGGCAAAGCTGTATCAATAAGGGATAGATCCGACAAGATAGCCAATTTAGCTTCCAATATTAATTCCAGTCTGGTAATTCCGTATATCATTGCCTGTACTGAATCATTTACATCAAGTAACTTATCTACTGTAACACCCGGTCTTATGATAGCTGCCTGTATTTTCTCCCCCTCAGCATTCAGAATATGAGCCAGGGCAGTTTTCTGTAATGCGGTAGATTCTATTATGTCTGTGATTGCCCGTTCTCTAGTACCGAATCCCGGTATTATGAAAGGCATACTCATAACTATCACCCCTATTTCCAGTAATCTTTTCCGAAACATATAAATTATATGTCTATATATCTTATGTAAAATTTATTCATATGTTAATCTAAATCGACGTAATCTAATTTATTTTATCCCATTATTTCTTTTTAAGTATTTTTTCGAGTTTCTAATCTATATAATACTGCATATATTAATATATATTTATCGAATATTGTAGAAATGGAGGGATTTGAATGAACATATCAGAACCGCTTCGTTTATTTCCACTTCCAACCGATTCCTATATGCTCTATAAAGGAGGTGCCTTTGATGGCTGCTTCTTTTATCTGACTATGCCCCAAAATTTGAGCATAACTAAATTTGATACGTCTTTAAGACAAATGGGTGTTATAAAGGTAAATAAACAATACAGCTGTATCTGTTATGATACTATTGAAAATTGCTTTTGGGCTTCTGTTACTAATGTAAATATTTTTTTATACAAACTTGATACCGATATGAAGGAAATAGATCGTATACGGATAAATAAATGTAACCGCATATTGGGTAAAATATCCGGCTTATCCTTTCATTGCAATAAGAATTCACTCCTGGTAACCTATAGGGATTCTATTCTAGAAATACAGAAAAACGGAGATACGAAACTTCTTTCGTCTACTCATAAAGGATATTACACTGCCGCTTTATCCATAGCCCCCTATTATATTGTTTCCTTATACACAGGGAATGAACCAAACATTGCTCTGTTCTCAGATAATGATGAACTGATTGAATTATTTACTTTGCCGAAAGTATACCGGATTGAAGATATTATTTTTTATCCTGAAAACAATAAAGACAAAAAAGAAATAACTGTTTTTGTTTTAGCAACTAAAAATAACTGCTATCCACACCTGCTGCAATACAATTTGAATTCCTGCTGTATCGAATTAAACGGCTGCAATTACAAATATCCCAATACATTTAACGACCCTAAAGCGAGAGAACAAAGTATCAGTGATCTAATCGAATCCATTGCTCTGGTTGAAACTGCTCTGTCTCATATACTTAATGGATTAGGTGAAAAAATTCAAAAGACGAATCAGATGGCTGACAACATCTGCGATATGCTGGAAGTCAATAAATCCATTAACAAAACCATAATGAATGTCACACAGTTGGAGCATATACTTTATGCCAAATTAGATACCTTAAGCTCCATTTCCCCGCAGCCTTGCCTGGATGATAAAAAAAGACATAACTAATATGAACTGTCTTACGTTAACAGAGACGGTTCATATTAGCTAATGTATTTATATCAGTATGTGAAATTTAATTAATATTTTTTTTAATTTTACTTAAATCTGATTCTCTTACTTTATTTCGAAGTCCTAATACTAAACCCGGAGAGACAGATAATTCATCGATTCCCATCTTTAAAAATGTTTCCGTTAAAGATAAATCTCCCGCTAATTCGCCGCAGATACCAATCCACTTACCATTTTTATGGGCATTATCAGCGGTTAACTGAATCATACGAAGTATAGCAGTATGATGAGGATTATAGAATTTATCTAATTTAGGGTTTTGCCGGTCAATTGCCAATGTATACTGAGTCAGATCATTGGTTCCGATACTAAAGAAATCCACTTCTTTAGCAAGCATATCACTAATCATAACGGCTGCAGGAGTTTCTATCATAATACCCAGTTCCAGATTATTATTAAAATCTATTCCTGTTTCAGATAGTTCCGTTTTTACCTCCATTATAATTTCTTTAATTTCTTTTACCTCTTCTAATGAAGTAATCATGGGAAACATGATTGCTATATTACCAAATGCAGATGCTCGGTAAAGGGCTCTTAACTGAGTTTTAAAGATATCCTTTTCGGTAAGGCAGATACGGATGGCACGATATCCTAAAGCCGGGTTTTCTTCCAGGGGCAGATCAAAATATCCTGCCTGTTTATCAGCGCCAATATCCAGAGTACGGATAATGACTTTTTTACCTGCCATACTCTCGGCTGCATATTTATAGATAGCAAACTGCTCTTCTTCCGTAGGAAAGGTGTCTTTTTCCAGATATAAAAATTCACTGCGGAACAATCCAATTCCTCCTGCGTCATTTTTAAGGACTGCCCCGATATCCGTGGAATTGCCGATATTCGCATAGATATTTATTTTTTTACCGTCAATCGTAACATTCTCCTGACCCCTTAATTTCTGTAAAAGGACCTTTTTCTCTTCTTCCTGCTTTTTCTTAACTTCCATTTCTTTTAAGACGTTTTCTTCCGGTTCTATATAAATTGATCCTGTAAATCCATCAATAATTGCATACTTACCGTCGTATTCTTCTTTTAACTCCTCACCGATTCCAATAACAGCAGGAATATTCATGGTTCGGGCTAATATAGCTGTGTGGGAATTGGTGGAGCCTTGTCTGGTTATAAAAGATAATACCATATTTTTATCCAGCTGTATGGTTTCACTGGGTGCTAAATCATCTGCAGCAATAATAACGGGCTCCGTCAATATAAATCTACCATCTTCTTTATTAAGAACTCTGACGATGCGATTTGAAATATCCAGGACATCGGCTGCGCGTTCTTTCATGTATTCATCTTCCATTGTAGAAAACATCTGGGAAAAGTTATCTCCTGTAACACCTACTGCATATTCCGCATTTACGCCCTGGTTTAAAATGATATTTCTTATGGAATCCAGATAATCCAGGTCTTCCATCATCATCTGATGAACCAAAATTATGGCAGCATTCGCTTCTCCCACTTCTGCCAGTGCCTTTTTATAAAGTTCCTCTAATTGCACTAATGCAGTCTGTCTCGCATTCTCAAAACGTACTGCTTCTTCTTCCGGTTCATCTACCTTATAACGTTTGATTTTCTCTTTTGATTTTATATAAAAAGCTATTTTGCCGATAGCAATTCCGCCAAATACACTTTTACCTTTTAAAACATACATACAGCTCCTCCTTACTTTAAAGGCTTATTAAATGTACGGTATATTATTAACAGGACATGTTATTTGCAATACCTATAGAGATTCGAATCCTATAGACTGGCTTCAAAAAAATGTTTCAGAGAATCATATGCAGCTTCTTCGTCATCGCCATCTATTTTAACAGTTACCGTATCTCCATTTTTAACTCCCAAACCCATCAGTGCAAATAATCTTTTAATGTCTGCAGATTTATCTTCTTTTGTAATACTTATGTTTGAGGTAAATTTACCTGCTTCTTTTACTAACATTCCCGCAGGTCTTGCGTGTATACCAAGTTCGTCTTTTATTGTATAGCTGAATTCTTTCATTTTTCCAATCTCCTTTTCTACCTTAATAATTTATTTAGTAATTCTTATTATCGGGTCTTTTTCTTTTACGTCACCGTTTATAATACCCTTTACCTGCTTATAATCCGTTGTATTGGTAATAATAACCGGTGTAATAACCGGATACCCATCTAATTTAATATTTTCTATATCAAATTCTACCAATAAGTCACCAGTTTTAACCTGATC
Organism: Anaerocolumna sp. MB42-C2; assembly: GCF_030913705.1. Lineage (GTDB taxonomy): Bacteria > Bacillota > Clostridia > Lachnospirales > Lachnospiraceae > Anaerocolumna. Next base: position 4,791,285 of record NZ_CP133190.1, on the reverse strand, counting down.
TCCTGTTTTTACATGAGTTGTGTAATGTCTGCCGTTTAGCTGTACTGTATCAAGGCCAACATGAATCAGAACTTCCACTCCCAGATCCGATGTGATACCAATTGCATGTTTCGTCTCAAAGACAGTAGAGACAGTACCCTCAATCGGTGCCACAGCTCTTCCTTTTGTCGGTTCAATCGCAATCCCATTCCCCAACATACCGCTGGAAAATACGCCGTCACCTACTTTTTCCAACGAAACGGCTTTACCCTCCACCGGTGAAAAAATAGTAATCTCTTTTTCTACTCTCTTTTCATTTTCCCCTGCAACATCAACCTTATCTTTTATCTCATTCCGGGACAGAGTTTCTTTTCGGTCAGATGTTTCCTCTCCAGGCTCTAAGCCATCGCCTCCAAAACTCAGATAATCTTCCAGATTTGACTTAATTACCGTAACCCTGGGTCCGTAAATAACCTGAATTCCATTCCCTTTTTTAATTACACCGGCAGCACCGCTGTTCTTTAGATCTTCTTCTTTAATTATATTCGAATTATTTACGGTAATACGTAATCTTGTTGCACAACAATCGACATCACTGATATTATCACTTCCGCCAAGGCCGCGGACGATTAAAGCGGATACTTCATCTCTTTCGGATGTTTTATCCTTTGCATTATTTTCCTTAGCTGCATTTACATCAGCTCTTGTATATAATTTCGTTTCCTGGTCATCGTCTTCCCGGCCCGGAGTTTTAAAATTAAATTTTAAGATTAAAAATCTAAATAAGTAATAATAAACAATAAAATATACAATACCCACTAAAACGATATTAATCCAGTTTGTTTTTGAATTGCCTTGTAAGATTCCAAACAGAAACATATCAATAAAACCACCGGAGAATGTCATACCTACACCTACATTAAGCATATGCATAAACATATATGCCGCACCGGCAAAAACACAGTGTATCACGTAAAGAATCGGAGCAACAAATAGGAAAGTAAACTCAATGGGTTCCGTGATACCGGTTAAAACTGAAGTTAATGCTGCGGAAATTAGTAATCCGCCGACAACTTTTTTCTTGCTGTCCTTAGCACAGTGATACATGGCAAGCGCTGCCCCGGGTAAACCAAAAATCATAAAAGGGAACTTTCCGGACATAAATCTGGTAGCTTCTACATTAAAATGTACGATATCTTTTGCTCCTAATTCTGCAAAGAAAATATTCTGGGCTCCCTCGATTACCTGTCCGCCCACGGTTGCTGTGCCGCCTACTGCTGTCTGCCAGAAGGGCAGGTAGAACACATGATGTAAACCAAAAGGTATTAATGCTCTTTCCATAACTCCGTATAACATAGTACCTGCATAACCGGAATTACGAACTAAATTACCCACGGAATAAATACCTGCCTGAACAGTTGGCCATATATAAAACATTAAAATTCCAACACCTAAGTAAACAATTGCCGAAATAATAGGTACAAATCTGGTACCGCCAAAGAAGGACAATACTTGTGGAAGTTCAATTTTGTAAAAACGATTGTGTAATGCGGCAACCCCTAGTCCGACAATAATACCGCCGAAAACACCCATCTGCAGGGAGGTTATACCTAATACGGAAGCAGTGGAACCTGCTAACATGGCATCAGTTCCGCCATTAATTTCTATCATGGCACCAATGGAGGCATGCATGATAAAGAAAGCAATCGCACCTGCTAAGGCTGCAACTTCTTTTTCTTTTTTAGCCATACCGATTGCAACCCCAATGGCAAATATGACAGGCAGATTATCAAATACGATGGAACCGGCTGCTTTTAACACAGTGAGTATTGCATAAGCAAAGGTACCGGGACCTAATAAATTTAATAAATTATAGGTTTCTAACATGGTTTCATTGGTAAAGGATCCGCCAATACCTAAAAATAAACCAGCTATAGGTAAAATAGCAATTGGCAGCATAAAGGATCTGCCGACACGTTGTAAAACTCCAAACAGTTTGTCTTTCATTAGTGCTTCCTCCAAATTGTTAATTAATAAAGAGTCTGGCTTTCAGGCTCTTGTGCTGACGTGCGAACTTTCTTATAAATTAAAAAAAGACCCAATTATTCCTAATTAGGTCTTGCCTGCATAACCAGTCACAATCCATCTTTATTCCATGGTAATTCTCTTCAAATGTATTGTTAAAAACATCATTTCTTCCCCTGTAAGTTCCCGGTGAAATTTTTCTTTAATGTAATTATTGATGATTTCTGCACATTGATAGTCCTTACTATAACTTGTTTTAATCATTTTCTGCAGCTGAAAGTCATCGTCCTTAACCGTTTTATTTTGAAACAACCGTTGTCCGAAATATTTCAAATGGGTAATAAATCTTTCATAATGCAAAGATTCTTCATCCAGTTCAATTTTGTAATAACTTTTTGTCAGCTCTAAAATATCCTGAATCAAAGTTGTTATATTCATCATATCACTGATATTGGTATCTAATTCCGCATTTACGATATGAAGAGCTATAAAACCGGCTTCGTCTTCTAAAAGATCCACACCAAGTCTTTCTTTAATAATAACTAATGCACGCAAACCCGCCTGATATTCAGTTTGGTAAAACTTTTTGATTTCCCATAAAAGAGCATTCTTATACTCCAGTTTTAAGCGCTGCCTCTCAATTGCAAAACTTAAGTGGTCTGTTAAGGTTATATAAATATTATCATTTAACTTTTTATTCAAATGCAATTTAATATCCTCAATAATTTCCGTACAGACCTGAATGTGCTCTAATGGTATATTATCTACCAAACTCTGCAGTTTATTCAGCATGGATTTCGATGACATGCTATAGATCTTTTCAATTTTACTTTCTTCTGCAAGATCATTACTTTTCTTTTGAAAGCCAATGCCAGGACCCCTGAGAATAATCTCTTCACCTTTCTCATTAACAGAACATACAAAATTGTTATTTATTATTTTCGATATCTTATACATTCTTAGTCCTCACCTTCATCCAGAAACGAGTCTGATTGCCAGGCTCTGGTGTCTCGGGGCCGACACTTCAGTGACAATCATCCAAAAAATATTCTCCAAAGGATATTTTCTTTTTACTTGATCATTTCTATACATTAAAAAAGACCTAACCCGTAATATTATGTTATTACTAAGTCGGTCTTGCCTGTGTGCACAGTCACAATCCTATCCATTAACTTTCAAATGCGATTTTAACATTATACAATTATAATGTCAACTACTAATTGTATCCACTCAAGTTGACATTATCTTCCTGTGGGACTATAATACTGAAAAGAAAGATTACTACGTTAACAGAAATAACGAAAGGAATAGGTAAATCAGAATGAAAGTAAAGTCAAGCCATTATTTAAAACAGGTAAAGCCGTTACTGAAGACTCTTTTGAACAGTCTTCTCGAACATTACGGTTATGCTTCCATACTTGCATCGGATTCCAAAGCCATGATTTATAGTGTATCAAAACGGGGAACTACTATTTCAGAAGATGATATTCTAAGCGGTCGTGGATTTGTCACGAAAGTCTACGATGGAACCAGTTATGGAGAATACTCCTTTAATGAAATAACTGCAGATAAAATACCTCATATACTAAACAAAATCCATAACAGCGTAATCCCTTTAAAAAAATACCTCCCTGCCGGTATTACGGTAAGCGAATATAAGACACTCCAAGATGAAGCAAAAACAATAGAAGAAAGCACTGAATACATACAAAATCCAGAAGAACTCGGAGATGAAAAAATCATTGCACTTTTGACCGGATTAAGTCAGGAGGGCAGAGCTTTTGATGAAAAAATACTGGACACTTCTGCTTCTTTAAGATATCAGCAGTATCATAAATTATTTTTATCCAAAAACAAGGAGATGGAGCAGAATATTTTATGGACAACCGGAAGCCTGATGGTTATGGCTTCCAGAGGAGAAGAAATAAAATATTATTTTAAAGGTTACTCCAACCTGGGTGGAACAGAAATGCTGTCTGATATGAGAGAGGATGTTAAATCCGTAGCCAAAACCGCACTGGAATTATTAGACAGTGAACCAATTAAACCGGGTGAATATGACTGTATCTGTACTCCGGAAGTTACCGGAATGATAGTCCACGAGGCTTTTGGCCATGGTGTTGAAATGGATATGTTTGTAAAGGACAGGGCGTTAGCTAAAAAGTACATAGGAGAATATGTAGCCTCTCCTCTTATTACTATGCATGATGGGGCCGCTGCAGCAAATGAAACGGCAACTTATTTCTTTGATGATGAGGGCGTTATATCCCGGGATACCGTCATTATAGATAAGGGAATTTTAAAGTCTGGTATCAGTGACAGTCAGACTGCAATGTTTTTATCCACACCTCCCACCGGTAACGGCAGACGTGAAAGTTATGAAAGAAAAGCTTATACGAGAATGACCAATACTTATTTTGAAGCCGGAAAAGATAAATTAGAGGATATGATCGCTTCTATTTCCCATGGATATCTGTTGGAAAATGCAAGCAGCGGCATGGAAGACCCAAAGAACTGGGGAATTCAGTGTATGGTTAATATAGCAAGAGAAATCAAAGACGGTAAATTTACAGGTAAAATTTATTCTCCTATTGTTTTAACCGGTTATGTTCCGGATTTATTAAAATCTATTTCCATGATATCGGACAATAAAAAATTAGGAGGCGGAGGTTTCTGCGGTAAAGGTTATAAGGAATGGGTGAAAGTATCGGATGGAGGCCCTTATATCAAAGCAAAAATTCGTCTTGGATAAGTGTCTGACGAATGAACAATTGTGAAGAACAATCAATGGTCTGAAAAACCGGCATAATTATCCGGGAGAAATGATAGATAGAAAGGATTGGTGCTATTTGTTACATAAAATATTATCCGCATTAAAACTAAATAATGTGTCCGTTTATTTAATAAATGAAAACAGAAATGAAACTGTAGAATTATTTTTTATTAAAAAAAGACTGGATATGAGAAGACAAAAAGATGTACACCATTATAACGTAACCGTATATCACGATTTTGATAAAGATGGAATAAAAATGAGAGGTTCCTCTTCTGCAGGTATCTACAGCCAAATGACCGAGGAAGAGGTAAATGATACTATAAAAAAAGCATATTTTGCAGCTTCTTTTGTATGTAATCCTTTTTACGAACTTCCGGCTGGTAAAAAAGAGGAATTAGTAAAAATGGATAGTTCTCTGAGTATTAATACTTTAGCTGAAAATGCGGGTAAAATGGCTGAGGCTTTATTCTCAGAAGATATAATGGAGGATACTTTTCTTAATTCTGCAGAATTATTTACAGAAAAAACAACCTGCCATATTATTAATTCCAGCGGTATTGATGTAAGTTATGAAAAATATACGGTTAAAGGTGAGTTTGTAGTACAATGCATTAGCCCCCAGGACGTAGAGACCTACCAGGACTTTTCTTATGATGAACTGGATACGGAAGCTTTAAAGGAAAAAGTAAAACAGACTCTGGAAATGACGAAAGCCCGTGCGCAGGCAAAATCAGCTCCCTCTGCCGGTGAATATACCGTACTGTTATCCGGCAGATATGTTAAGGATATCTTTGATTATTATATTGACCGTTCCTCCGCCAGTATGATCTATCCTAAATATTCCGGATATCAAGTGGGTAATCAGGTACAGGGAGACAATAGCTCCGGTGAACTTATAACAATTACCTTAATAGCAAAAGAACCTTACAGCAAAGAGGGTATCCCCATGGTTAACCGCCCCCTTTTAAAAGACGGTGTATTACAGACCATTCACGGAGACAGCCGTTTTTCTTATTACCTCAGCACAGAACCTACCGGAATTTACCAGAACTTCTCCGTTCCGTCCGGCTTAAAATCTTTCTCGGAAATGAAAACAGGTAAGTACCTCCATGTGGTTAACTTTTCCGATTTTCAGATGGATACCTTCTCCGGTCATTTTGCCGGTGAAATACGTCTTGCCTTTTTGTGTGACGGTCACAGTGTAATACCGGTGACCGGAGGCTCCATTAACGGCAGCCTCTTAGAAGCTCAGAAAAATCTTATCTTTTCAAAGGAACTACAGATTGAAAAAGGATATGAGGGACCCTATGCTGTGAAATTTGAGAATGTGAATGTTGCCGGTGCCTGATAAACGGTAAAATAAAACCCGGAAATGTTACAGGTCAATAATTAACTAAACCTTACATTTCCGGGTTTTATTTAATGTTAATTTATTATTTATACTTTATCCACTTCCAGCGTTAAAATTCTCCCTGATATCCACCAGTTGTAGTGCCTATTTAGTCAGCTGGGGCACATCGATCCTGGTTATTTTACATATTTTACGATCATAAGTCATAATCCCGTTAACTTCATCCTCCACATCAGATAATTGTGTAAATACAGTTGCGGATAATCCTTTCTTAATAAGTTTCTTTATCTCAATATTATAAAGCTTTTGAACTGCATCATTTAATTGTTCCTTATTAACATATATCTTATATCCATAAATGTGTTTGGAAAAGGAATGTCTTGGAATGTAACAGACGAATCCGGCAAATTCGGACAATACGGCTGCCCGGTTTTCCAATATAACATCTAATTTACGGAAATAGTTATGAACACTGCTGAAATCACCGCCCATTTGATCAAACCATCCACTGGCCTGATCAATTAATCTGGTCTTATCCATACCTCGGATTAATTCAACCGCCTTCACGGCATCAAACTGCCCCCATCCCTCATTAAAGGTTACCCATACTGCTATGGACGGACAATTATAGAGAAGTTCAACGGTTTTTTTACACTCAAAGCACCATTCTTTTCTGCCATTTTTGTTTGCCCTGGAAAATAAATAATAACAATTATCCTTAATTTTAGAAACTAGTTTTGGGAAAAGGGTGGGTAGATACCCACACCAGATCATATTATATTTCCCACCGCCATTCACCATGTCCTGCCAAACAATAACACCTAGTCTGTCACAATGATAATACCAGCGAAGGGGTTCAATTTTTATGTGTTTTCGAAGCATATTAAAACCTAATTCTTTAGTTTTTTGTATATCATAGATGAAAGCCTCATCGCTGGGAGCCGTATATAATCCGTCAGGCCAATATCCCTGATCCAGGACTCCATTGTGAAAGTACGCTTTATTATTAAGGAAAAGTCTTGGAACTCCCTCCTCATCTTGTTTTACTTCGAATTTTCGCATAGCAAAATAACTCTCTACCCTATCCTCTCCCACTGTAATAATCATATCATAAAGGAATGGATTTTCAGGGCTCCAAAGTTTTGGTTCTTTTATGGGTATAATGAAACTGGTTCCAAAATCTTTAATCGATTCTATTAGTTTCTGATTTTCATAAATATCAACACGGATTTCATTCTCCCGGGTTTTCATTTCCCAGTGATTCATAAAAATCTCCAGTTGAATGCAGCAATTATCTACCGATGGCGTAATTTTAATTGATTTGATGTATTGTTCCGGTACCCATTCCATCCAGACCGTCTGCCATATTCCGCTTTGGGCAGTATAAAACATACCGCCCCGCTTTTGCACCTGCTTACCCCGGCTATGATAAGAAGAATCTGTTAAATCCATGACCCTTACTGTAATTGTATTATTACCTTCCGTTATATATTTTGTAATATCAACAGAAAAGGGCAAATACCCGCCAATATGTCTTTTGATCTTATTATTATTGATAAATACTTCACAATACTGGTCTACAGCGCCAAATAAGAGAATACACCTTTTCCCTTTCGGAATTTTATCAATAGGCAGTACTCTTTCATACCACAGATAATCACTTGGAGTTACGTTTCTCATAACACCGGACAGGGTACTTTCCGGGGAAAACGGTACTAGAATTTTTCCATCAAATTTAACCGGTTTTTCTTTCTTTTTCGTAATGCAATACTTCCAGTATCCATTTAAGATGGTATAATTATCCCTTTTTAGCTGCGGCCTGGGATACTCCTCCAATATATGATCCGTATCCAGTTCTTCTCCCCATTTCGTATATAATTGATTATATGAAATCTTTTTTTTAGACAGCATTAATGTCTTAACCACATCTTTAATTTTCATTATATCACCTATAACCTACATTATTAATCTACATTGCTAATATATTCCATTATATCACAATAAATAATTATAATACTTATTATTTATTACTTATATCTATATTTCTTATTCATGTTCACATAGAATTCACGAATTTACCAATTTAAATTCACAATTATATGATACGCTAGGAATTAAATCATATTCCTATTGCCTAAAAACCTAAACATACTATAAAGCAGTTTCTATTTCATAATTTACGCAAGTCAAGAAAACTTTTAGGAGGGTTTTAATGAAGTTAAAATCAGTAATACTGCTAACCTTTTTTCTGACAGCAACACTTTTGCTATCCTGCAGTAAAGAAACTAATTCAAATACAGATATTGCTACATCCGTAGCACTCGATAATAAATACATAAAGCCTAATTCTAAAGATTCAGCGGATACAAGTACTTCTCCAATCATAAATACTTACCGGGATGATATTAACGCAGCGATTGAAACCACCGAGAAAATAGAATATTCACAGGAAGATTATTATAAAGATTGGGTTAATTTGGACCCTGAATATATAAAACTAACCGGTTCTTCTGCTATTATATCCGGAAATGGGGCTAAAATAAAGGGTAATACCATTACCATTACAAAAGCTGGTATTTATACTATCAGCGGTCAATTGGATAACGGCCGGATTTTTGTTAACCTGGATAAGAGCGGAATCGTTCGGTTAGTACTAAATGATGCAAAGATAAATAATTCCGATGAATCGCCTATCTTTGTTAAGAAAGCCGAGAAAGTAATTATTTCATTGGAAAAGAAAACGGAAAATATAATATCAGGAACTAGTAATAATAAAAAATCGGCTTTGTTGGAGGCTCAAAATGCAGCCATATACAGCAGCGCCCCTTTAACCATCAACGGTACAGGCAGTTTAACCGTTAATGCTTACAGCTGCAATGGTGTTACCAGTCTGGATACCGTAAAAATAACGGATGGTAATCTTACCGTTAATTCATCCGGTGATGCCTTAACTGGTTATGACAGGGTTGCTGCGAACGGAGGTATTATCAACATTAACACGGGTAAAAATGGTATAATATCCACAAATAAAACAGATTCCTCTAAAGGACTTATCGAATTGGACGGAGGCAAATTTACAATTACCGCAGGAATAGATGGTATACAATCAGAAAACACCTTAATAATAACAGGCGGAGAATTTGATATAACTAACAGCAATACTGCCTCTAAATCCCATGGTTTGTCAGCCAAATCCAACCTCACCATAAACGGAGGTACCTTTACCATTGATACGGTAGATGATGCTCTTACCTGCGATGATTCAATCACAATCAATAGCGGAAATCTTACTTTGTCTTCCAAAAAATCAGGTATTCACGCAAATTCCTCCCTGAATGTAACAAATGGCCATATTAATATAAGCCAAAGTAATACAGGGATAGACAGCGGTATTATTACTGTTCTCGACGGCAATATTCATCTGTCTGCCAGGGATTACGGAATTAAACTGACCACTTCTAAGAGGGAACATTATCTTGCTGTAAATGGTGGATGGATTAAAATAGATGCTGAAAACAACGCTATGGATATAGATGGTACTTTCTTTTTGACTAACGGTACCGTTATCACAGATGGGCAATTAATCAATTCAAAAGGTACAATAAGTAAAAATGAAAATTTGGATATCAGCGGTGGTTTGTTTGTTGCCGCAGGCAGTCAAATTTCCTTGACACCATCGAATAAATCCACCCAATATACCATCATTTATCATTACCCTGAAATCATACAGTCAAAAAAATTATGCCATTTAGCCGACAATAAAAATAATTCTATTATGACTTTTTCTCCGGATAAGGAATATGATACGCTTGTATTCAGTTCTCCTGATTTAACACAGAATAAGCCCTATTTCCTATACTTAGGTGGTACAGCTACCGGTAATAATACAGATGGACTGTTTATTGACAGTATATATCGAAAGGGAAAATTATTGTTAAACTTTACTTTATCAAATACATTTAGCATTTTAAATTAGCAAAATTCAGTATATAATAAAATAGATTTACTAAAATACGATCGCCCGAATCAGGGCAGTCAGGAGCAGTTATGAGAAGAAAAGACCGCGAAATAGATAATATTGAAAACATAATAGCAATTATGAAGAAATGTGATGTATGTCAGCTAGCTTTATTTGATGAGGAATATCCCTATATTGTTCCTTTAAATTTCGGTTTTTCTTATGATGGTACAAATATAACTTTATACTTTCATGGAGCAAATACCGGTAAGAAACTGGAATTGATAAAACATAATAATAAAGCTGCTTTTGAAATGGATTGTTCCCACAAATTAATTAAAGGCAAAGAAGCCTGTGATTGTACCATGGAATATGAAAGTGTCTGCGGAAACGGAACTATCGGATTAGCAGAGGATGATGAAAAGATTTCGGCATTAACCTGCCTCATGAAACAATACTCCGCAGAGAGTAATTTCCATTTTAACGAAAAGCATGTTAATGCCGTAGCTGTTTTAAAATTAAAAGTAAATAGTATTACCGGGAAAAAATTAATCCATTAACTCTTATTCCATCATAAAATTAGAAACTCCAATATTTTTCAGTGAAACAATCGGTTTACATTTTGCAGTTATTATACAATTTCCGATAGGGCAAACTGTTAACACATAACATCCTTCAAATGGTACATGGAATTCAAAACAGCCATAACCCGTTATTTTCTGACAATATAACGGTGTTTTCATATCATTGCATAATTTATACAGTTTTACTTCCCATTGATGAGATTTACAGCAATTACATCCCCAAATACAGCCAATGATTACGCCTGGTTTGATCGGACAGGTTGGGCAAACCGCAGGTTCCGCTTCCACAGGAATAGGAATGGGTACCGGAAATGCTACAATTTCTTTCGTTGCTTCCGGGCACTCCGGGCATTCCGGGCAGGATTCCGGTTCAGGACATGACGGACAGGGCCTCGGCTCCGGACACGTCGGGCAGGGTTTCGGCTCCGGGCATGAGGGGCAAGGTTTCGGCTCCGGACACGTCGGACATTCCGGACATTCTTCCACTGGCGGTGCCGGTGATATAACTGGTGGTGCCGGCGGGGTTACCGGTGGTCTTGGTGGAGTTACCGGTGGTGCCGGTGGGGTTACTGGTGGTGCCGGCGGGGTTACCGGTGGTGCCGGCGAAACTACAGGCGGTATTTCTGCACAGGTAAGACCGCCTGCAAACGGATAATAATGAAATTCAAATCCGCTGTTGGCATTTACTGCAAAGGCACGAATTGCTGCATTACCACTTACATGGCCACCGGTAGGATGTGCATGGAACATAGCCTGGGGTGCTAAGATACTGCCCCAGATATCCGAAGATTTTTCCATATAAATATTGGTAGCATCTTCAAAAATATAAAGAGTTTGATTGGCTCTTCTTTCCTCCCCATAAACCCCGTATTGCAGGTGAGCATTACTGCCCGTTCTTAAACGTACAATTACCAGGCTGCCTGTGGGCACTTCTGCCCTAAGCCCTTTTGTTAATAACCCGTTTGGCCTTACATCAACTAAAAACACGTTCTGACGCGGATCATTACCTCTAAGAATTAACTCATAATTATTATCTACTACCGTACCGTTAACATCCAGAGCTTCAATGCAGTCCATATAATTATTCATATTTTCTCTTGCATTTTGAAAAAATAACGGGAGATTTGCTCCGATTCTGTACGCCGGAATATACCGAGGTACATCATAACTTGGAACGATATAATGGTCACCTTTATCACTAACAGTCCAATATTGGCTGCCGCCTGCTGCCTGGTATAGATATTCCAGTTCCTTGCTTTGATCTGATGTATCATCTTTACCAATTAAATAAGTACTTCCTTTTGCTGCACTAAAAGCGCCTCCCACTACAACATGGCCTATCACTACCAGAGGACCACTCATAGCTACATTGCCACCTACCAGAAATCTTACTAAATCCGGTGAATATCCAATCTGATTTCTGGAATCTCTTTCGAATCCTACGCTTAATCCCCTTGGACTATAAAAACTTCCTCCTATTGCCATGGGGCCTTCTACATCAACAATGTTATTGGCATCGTCAAATACAATCACATTGAACCTTGAAGCCGTACCAAAAGGCTGACCCTCAATATCATACCAAGTAATATCGTCATAAGGTACTCCTACACCTGTTACAGCTGCGTTCCCATAATTATTATAATCCATACTAACTCCTGTAAAACTACCTTGGATTACTTTGAATCCTTATTCTCATTTCAGTTTATTCTACAGGATAATTTATGTGCAAGTTTCATATGCAACTTAATATAATTTATTACAACAAATTCGGTTAATATTTTCACATAATTATTTTTACATAGAACTTACGGTTTCTCGGCCCGTCAAATTCAAATTCCCTGCCATGTCCCGAGGAGCAGTTTTCCTTCTTCTATAATTACTGTTTGATTTATCCCGATGCAGCTGGATTTTAAATGGGCAGCACTATTACCTTCTGCATGGCAGAACTCCTTACGGTCAGGAAAAGCCTTATCAAGTCCTACTAACATATCCTTAACCACATCCGGATCCGCATTTTCATTAATGGTAATTCCTGCTGTAGTATGGGGGGCAGTATATGACACAGATACCATCTGTAATGAAATAACATATCTATTCTTCCTTTATGATAGTTTTTTAGCCACAAAAACCATCTGCCACAACTGCGGTTTTTTTATTTACCGCATGGACAAGCCTCCTTACCTGCATTTTTTACATAGATTAAAGTTAATAATTTAAAAGAAAAAATTACTCTTACAATACATTCAATCAAGCGTTATTGAGTGCAAATATTCAAGCACATCTTCACGGGATTCATAAACGAATGTGCGATCTTCTTCCGATAGTTTTATAAAGCTTATGGGAACGGCCTCTTGTGGAGTGTACATTTTCATTACCGTAGAATTTCTGTAAATTGTTAGTTCAAACATCTCCTCATATTTTGAATTGCCAAACATAGACTTTGAGCCTTTATACGCAACAAATCTATACTCCACTTCTAAACCGGCAAGTATATTATCATATTCGTCTTTCTTGTAGCTTTTACTCGAACCTGCTGATTTGTCTTGAAATTCATCACATTTCTTCTGTTCCTCTATTGTTTTTATCAATCCATCATTAGAATATATCTCTACTTTTTTAATACGGGGATTGCCAATATGATAGCTTGTTTTATCTTGCTCATTTTCAGTGGTAGACGCTTCATTTGAACTTTTTGCTAATGCCTCTCCATCTCCAGTTAAAGAAATTAGAAAGTCCCTAACTTCATCAGTAATCTCATAGTAGAATGTCAAAAACTCAGACTGAATTGGGAAACTCTTTATCGTGTCAGGTGATACTTGCATCATAATCATATTCGTATCTTTGTAAACGGTAATCTCCGATATTTTTTCCAGATTTCCGTCGTTATAAACTGCCACAGGCGCTTTGAAAAATATGAGGTTATATAACGGTTCATGTTCTTTTAACATTTCCCGATTCTTTTTTTGCTGTTCCATATATTCAGCAGTATCTGTGTTAGTTAATTGTGCAATAGAAGTATTAAGTTTTATCAAGGTTTCTTCATCTTCAATAGTATTAAGTAGTATTTTATCTACTGCGGAATATACCTTAACACACGAAAGCTGCTGTAAATCCTCGGCATTATTTTTATTATCCTTTAAGGGAGCCTCAAAAGATATGACCTTATCAAGTGAACAACCGGATAATATTGTCACTATGAAAATAGTCACCAATAGCATAATAAGTTTTTTCATTAAAGAATCCTCCTTGCGGCGTATAATTTTACAAACATTATAGCGCAACAAAAAGAGGATTTTTTTATGATGTCAAAGTTGAACATTGTTTTCGTTAAAATTGGTTATAAACCATAAAGGACAATTTCTATTGAAAAAGATTCCGGCTTACTTTCTATATGCAGTGAACCGTTTGGTTCCACCTCCTGCAATACATTTTTTAGCCCTAATCCGTGGTTTATTCGGTTTGTCTTGCTTGTTGCCGGTAAAAAGCCATCCCATGTGCTTACTTCTTTTGATGCTGCATTAACAATACTAATAACCAACGATTGATTAATGTAGAATAAGGTAATACGCACCCATCTCCTTTTTTCCGGTAACGCTTCACAAGCCTCCTGTACATTATCTAGCAAATTACCAAAAATAGTAGATACCTGTTTAAACGTAATTTTCAAATCTCGAGGTATATGTATATCTGTTTCCACGGCGATACCCGACTGTTTGAGTTCTGTAATTTTTATGTTAAAAATTGCGTCCAAAGCCGGATTACCTGTCAATACCGCTTGTTCATAGCTTCCTATTCGGAAATTAGCCTCTTGCAAATATTGCTTCAAGGCTTTTTGTTCTCCTTGTGAAACGAGCGTTGCCGCTGTATTTAGATGGTTCCGCATATCGTGATGTAAAGTGCGTATTTCGCCGTGGAGCCTTTCTAATTGCTGATAATACTTGTTTTGCAGTTGTAATTGCTGTTCCAGTAAATACCGCTCACGGTCGGCCTCGGTAAAAGCGGCAAAACGCTCGTACAGTAGGAATAACGCAATATTAATAAACAGTAAAACCAACATGACCATTATTTCAATCATATAGGCATAAGGCCTTTCTCGGCTCATAATGTGATAGAACATCCCAAAGTATACCAAAATACTGACAATCGATATAGCTGTAAGAAGTACCCATATTGAAGTTGGAATTACTTGACGCCTTTTACGGCCAATATATCCTGTTGTCGCAAGAATCATCCAGAAGCCCACATGAACCATAACCTCTATAAGCCAAAAGTTTTTATGAGGTAATGGAGTAACAATCAAATCATAAGACGATAACCAAAAACATGCTACCGCAAACAGTACAATACTGAACAAACCTTTTTTGAGCCAATTTGATTTACGGTAAAAAGGCAGAAGCAGGAAACTACTAATGACCGTCGCCACCGGTGTAGAGGTTGGGCGGTAATACTCTAACAACAACCTCCAAACAATAGCGGTTATTGCTCCTAATAGAAGCGCCGCAACATATACTTTGCCTTTACTGATAACAGGTCGGTCATATAAACACTCATACAGGCGGGCAACCAGTATCATATCCACAAGCCCAAGCGTAAGCTGCAACAAAAATAAATATACAAAATCAATAGACGGAAAAATATTCATAGTAAGCCTCCCCGTCGTTTAAGAAAAGAAATATGCGCGTATTTCAACGCACTTTGATATTTTCGGCTTATCGGTAATTTTACCCCTCCGGCAAGTTCAACTTCGGCTTGCCGTATTGCACGGATATATTCCATGTTGACAATATAAGAAGCGTGAATTTGTGCAAACAAGTTTATATCCAACATAGGCGCAACCTTTGAAATTCGCCCATAATATTCCACAATATCATTTGTGTTATGGACGCGGACCTTTCGTCCGGCCCCCTCAAAATATGTAATTTCTTTGTAAGGTAATTGCCGTTTTTCATGTCCAACCGTAAAAAAGAAAATCTGATTTTCATTACGAATATGCTCGACTGCTTCCTGCAATACGGTTTTCAAAGAATCAAATTGTACCGGCTTACACAAAAATCGGAATGGTAAAACTTCAAAAACCTCATATACATACTCCTTGTGACTTGTAATGAAAATAATGAGGGCGTTTCGGTCTGCTTTGCGAATATAAGCGGCAGTTTCAATTCCGTTTTGCACAGGCATTTCAATATCCATTAGATAGATGTTAAAAGACTCTTGCTCTGATTCAAGATACTTTATCAACTCAACACCGCTAAAAAATACATCACAGGAAAGATTTTCATCAGCTATATTGCTTATTTGATTTTCAATGGAATTTATCAAACTTATATTATCATCACATATCGCTATTCTTATCATTTATGGCCTCCAAAGTTTTAGTCACCTTATAGCGCCCATCAACAGGTTTTTCGGCGTCAGCCGTAACAAGCCAAAAGTTCCCTTTTTTACCGCACCAGTTATACGTACGGCAGAGCAATAATTTTGATATGCTAATCATCCCAGAATTTTGCCAAACTTGGTGCGTAAATCTCATGTTTATTCCCTAAATAATTTTTCGTTTATAACATCCTCCTGCTTTATTTTATACATTTCGCTATTTCTTCATAAGAAGCCTCCTTAAAAAGCCCAAGTAAATGTTTTATGATTTCTTCTTTAGCTGCTTTTGCTTCCATGTGATAAGCTGACCTTACATGCTCCTCACCAAATAACTTTTCCGATAAGGAATAAATTGCAATCGGCCATCCATATTCCTCATTTTTCTTATTCCTCTTTCTCTTAAAATCACGAACAGTAATATAGGTCTGCATCTGAAGTAATGTCATAGCTCCATCGAACCCTTTTTCACCCTTAGATGAAAAACCCGCCATAGCTTTTAATTCATAAGACGGAAGTGTTTCATATTCAGAAAGGACATCCATAATGAGCTTACATTTCCTGGAAGCTAAACCATCTTCATACCGGCTGTCAAAATCATATCCATCCCGCCTGTAAGCAGCAAAAACAGGATACCATTCTTTTGATACAAATCCTGCCTTATTGTTAAACAATTTTCCGTAGGCTACATTACCCTCTGCAGCAATTAACTGTCTCCATTCCCAAGGATCTTCCTCTGTATTTCCTCCCCACCAGGAATCTGCTGCTGTTATTTCTTCCACTGAAAAACCTTTTACATTATTTTTAAACAACGGAAGAAATCCGATTGCATTAATGAAACGGGTTAATTCTTTATAATTTTTTATCCTGTTATTATCCTCTCTGGACAGACCCTCCATTGTCCATTTACCATCCAATGTAATCATATGATATCCTCCGTAATAATAATTATATTTTACACTTGATTATATTACCAATTATAACAAATCGGAGAGAGGATTCAATAAAAATATCAGAATAACCGGTTTTTGTTAAATATTGTTATAAAATTCATCCAATTATATTGACATAGGCAAAATATCTTATATAATTATTTATGCAATGGCGCCTCCATGGGGGTACCATTGCTTTTTTTAGTCTTTAAAACTAAATAGCGAAAGGAGCCTATGACATAATACCGTCATATAAACTACCGATGAGAAAAAATAAAATAATAGAAAACCTTTATCATGAATCCAATAAGATTGAAGACAGCCTTCATCTAATGACGAAAGGGATGTTAGATACTCAGATTGATATTACGGATGATCTGCTTCTGTTAAATCTGGTAAAAGATACCAATAATATCAGTAATCAGCTGAATAGCTATATTAATGAGATTACCCGCGTTATCTCCCATCTTTCTGCCGGAGATATGACTATCTCTCTTAATAGTAATGTTAAGTTTAAGGGGGATTTTATTCCTATTAAAAATGCCCTTACAAAAATTGGTCATTCTCTGAATAATACTTTTTCTTCTATTACAGAATTATCTGAAAGCATCGATGATATGTGCGGACAGTTGGATAAATCTTCTAACATCATAGCGGAAAATGCTTCGGATCAAGCAAAACATATTTCGGATTTGTCTGCTACCATGAATGACATTACAGAAGAAACTATAAAGAATACCTCCAATGCAAAATCTGCCTCTCAAAATGCCATGGATGCTAAGAACGAAGCGGAAGTCGGTAAGAAATATATGGATCAGATGCTGATCTCCATGGAAGCCGTAAGATCCTCTACCAATGATATCAGCCATGTCATTGACCTTATTAACAACATTGCTACTCAAACCAACTTACTTGCACTAAATGCTTCCATAGAGGCTGCTCGTGCAGGAGATGCAGGCAAAGGCTTCTCAGTCGTGGCAGATCAGGTTGGAATTCTGGCTTCTCAAAGTGCAAAAGCAGTTCGTCAAACAACCGATCTGATTAATAATAGTATAATAAAAGTAAATGAAAGTACGGAAACCGCCAATAAAACAGCCGAAAGCTTTTCCTTTATCCAAAAATCAATTGAGTCCGTGGCATCACTAAATTCACAAATTGTGAAATCTTCACAAGTCCAGGAGACAAGTTTTCAAAACATCTCTAATATTATTAACCATATATCGGAAGTGGTTCAAAATAATGCACAATTTGCTAAAACCAGTGCAGATAATACCGCCCTTCTTTTACATCATTCGGATCGGTTAAAAGGACTGTTAAGTAATTTCTGCATCAAAGGGCAGGCAGAGACAATAACTTCTGCCAAAGAGGAAGATCTTATACAAATGAAAAAGAAAACAGAAGCAGATTTAAAGCATGATACTGAAATTATGCTTTGTCTGGTGGATGCCTTAAAATCCGCTAAAACACCTGAGAAAATGGATGAACTATTAGAAAGAATGGTAAAAGATAAGACAGAGATAGAATGTTTTTATGTTATAGATCATAATGGGATTCAAATTAGCCATACTATTATGAACCCGGCCATTCTAAATGAAAGTGATTCAGACTTTGAACCGAATGAACCGGGATTTGACAGCTCTGCCAAAAAATATTTCAGACAGGCAATGCTTTCAAATGGTTGCGTATACAGTTCCTATGATTACATATCAGGAGCTACGGGTAAACTATGCCGGACTGTTTCCCGCTTATATCAAAATGAGAATGGGCAACAATACGTTATCTGTGCAGATATCAGTTGTAAATTCTAGATTTTCTGATATTAAATAAATTCAGTACAGACTTTCCCTCCATTATAATTACATAAAATAATATTTTAAATTAGATATAAAGCTGCTGGAATATAACCTGACAATATGTTTTGTCAGGTATATT
Source organism: Anaerocolumna sp. MB42-C2 (assembly GCF_030913705.1). Classification (GTDB taxonomy): domain Bacteria; phylum Bacillota; class Clostridia; order Lachnospirales; family Lachnospiraceae; genus Anaerocolumna. The sequence goes on along the minus strand of NZ_CP133190.1, from coordinate 4,772,378 downwards.
TCAGCAGCTTTATCAATATTAGTCTATATTATTTTTAGCAGCTAATCTTCTGAAATAATCTTTGCTTTCCCTTATGATAACATTACTTAAAACAATTAACGCTATTAAGTTTGGAAAAGCCATCAAACCATTGAATATATCAGCTATGTTCCATACCGCACCGATTGTCATGTAAGGCCCTATAAAAACTGCTAATATATAAAGCCATCTGAAAATTTTTAACGGTTTCTGATTACCGTCTGTTAAGTACTCCAGACAGCGTTCACTGTAATAATTCCAGCCGATAATTGTTGTAAATGCAAAAAATGTTAAACATATCATTAGTAAAAAGGATGCAACCCAGGGCTCAAAAGGTAAGCCAGTCTGAAAAGCACTGGAGGTAACTGCAACTCCTTCAAGTCCGATATTCCAGGAACCGGTTACGACTATACTTAAACCCGTCATTGTACAGATAATGATGGTATCTATAAACGTTCCTGTCATAGATACAAGGCCCTGACGAACCGGTTCTTTTGTCTGCGCTGCCGCTGCTGCGATAGGAGCACTTCCCAAACCGGATTCATTGGAAAAGATACCTCTTGCAATTCCTTTTTGCATTGCAACCATAATCGTACCCAATGCTCCGCCGGAAATAGCCTTAATACCAAAAGCTCCCTCGAAAATTTCTACTAATGCTCCGGGAATTGCTTTATATTGATTTATTAATAGTATAATGCAAATTAAAACATATGCGATAGCCATAAAAGGTACTACAATCTGAGCAAACCCGGATATTCTTTTTAATCCACCGATCAAAACCAAACCTACACATAAGGTTATGATCAGTCCGGTCAGAATAATAGCTATAGTATATTCTCTTCCAAAAATCAGAATGGTTGCAGAGTTGGAATTAGCGAAGAAATTATTAACTGCAGAGGAGATTCCGTTTACCTGGGTAAAGGTACCGATACCTAACAGACCCGCACAGGCTCCAAAAAAAGCAAATAATTTGGCAAGCCATTTAAATTTTATTCCCATTCCCTTCTCAATATAATAAAAAGGTCCACCCAGAACATGTCCTTCCTGGTCAATATGTCTGTATTTAATAGCTAACAAGCCTTCTGCATATTTGGTAGCCATACCAAAGAAAGCGGCAATCCACATCCAGAATAATGCCCCTGGTCCGCCTGCAACAATGGCAGTAGCCACACCTACAATATTACCGGTTCCGATTGTCGCTGATAAGGCGGTGCAGAGTGCTGCAAAGCTGGATACTTCACCGGTTCCGCCCTCTTCATTTTTCACCATGTATTTTAAAGCTTTTGGTAAATGGATTAACTGTAATACATGAAGCCGGATGGTTAAATAGATACCTACCGCCATAATTAATATAATTAACGGTAAGCCCCATACTAAATTATCTATCCAGGTAATTAAATTATTTAACTGCGTACTCATATTATTAAACCCTTTCTTATATAATGTAATTAATATTTTTTTATCATCCGATAACTGCTTTAATTCTGCGGACACCGGCAGAAGAACTTTCTTCTTTTAAAATTCTAAACTGCTTTAATTCACTGGTGTTAACGGCATGCGGACCTCCGCAGATTTCTTTTGAATACCCCTCTATCGTATAAACTTTGACAATATCGGAGTATTTACTATCAAAAACACCAATTGCACCTTGCTCTTTTGCTTCTTGCACAGTTGTTTCCTCACACTTAATATCGATTCGTTTTTGTATGGCTTCATTTACTATAGCACTCACTTTATCTAATTCCTCTGCAGTTAGTTTTCTATCAAAGGAGAAGTCAAATCTTAAACGCTCGGCATTAATATTGCTGCCTTTCTGATAAACGCTGTCTCCAAGGACTTTTCTTAAGGCGCCGTTTAACAAATGAGTTGCAGTGTGCAGTTTCGCTGTCTGTTCGCTGTTATCAGCCAGACCACCTTTAAATCTTCCCTCTGCACCGGTTCTGGATTTTTCCTGATGCTCTGAAAAACTCTTTCTAAAGCCTTTCAAATCCACTTCAAACCCATTTTCTTTCGCAATCTCCTGGGTAAATTCAATAGGGAATCCAAAGGTGTCGTATAATTTAAATGCTGACTCACCGCTTAGGATTTCTCCTTCTGAAAGTTGGTTTATATATTTTTCTGCAATTTTCAGACCGCTGTCCAATGTTTTATTAAATAAAGTGAATTCCTTTATCAGCTGCTCTCTGATAAAACTTTTATTGACTGTTAATTCCGGATACACTGCTTCATTCAGTTCAATTACTGTATCTGCAATCTCAGGTAACTTATTTTCCATGATTCCCAGCTTTTTAAACATCCTAATCGTACGTCTGATTAATCTTCTTAAAATATATCCCTGCTCTGAATTAGATGGTACGATAGCTTTATAATCCCCCAATATAAAAGTAATAGCTCTCATATGGTCACATATGATTCGGTATTCCCTTTCATTCTTAACATTGTAAGGACTGCCGGTTATACTCTCGATCTTACTGACGATCGGTTTTAAAACATCTGTCTCATATACAGATTCTTTTTCATTTATGACAGCCAGTATCCTCTCTAATCCCATCCCCGTATCCACGTTCTTTTGCTTCAGATAAATATAACTTCCATCCGGCAATTTATTGTATTCCATAAACACGTTATTCCAAATTTCAATAAATTTACCGCATCCGCAGGAGGGGCCGCAGGTTTCACTGCATTTCTCCTTTCCCGTATCATAGAAGATCTCCGTATCCGGACCGCAAGGCCCGGTCTGGCCGGCCGGCCCCCACCAGTTCTCATTCTTGCCGTAAAAATAAATCTGCTCCTCTTTTATGCCCAGACTTCTCCATAGTTCATAAGACTCTATATCTTTTGCAAACTGGTCATCACCCTCAAAAACAGTAACTGCTATTTTATCAATTGGTATCTTTAGTACCGATGTTAAGAATTCGTAACTCATTGTAATAGATTCTTTTTTAAAATAATCACCCAAAGACCAGTTTCCAAGCATTTCGAAATAAGTTAAATGGGTAGCATCTCCTACTTCATCAATATCTCCGGTTCGAATACATTTTTGATAATCTACCAGTCTTTTTCCAAACGGATGTTTTTCTCCGAGCAGGTAAGGTACCAAAGGGTGCATTCCGGCTGTTGTAAATAAAACGCTGGGATCATTTTCAGGAAAAAGGGAGGCCGATGTTATCACCTTATGCCCTTTATCAAGAAAAAAATTAAGATATTTCGTTCTTAGCTCAGTTGAAGTATAAACTTCCCTACCTGTAACCATGTAATTACCTCCTTTTTCATTATTATAGAACAAGTTGAAACAACAAAGTGTGCAAGCCAACATAGGTTCCCCGTTCACCTCATTCATGATGGGATTGCACACTTTAAGCACTGAGTGCGGTCAGCCTGGCTGACATAATTCCATATGCACGAATGCGCATCATGCCGGTCAAGCTTTTTTATTTCATAGAATATTTGTGAAATTTCCTGAAATAAAAAAAGCCCTAAGTTGATTAACCATCAACTTAGGGCGAATATAACATCCGTGTTACCACCTACATTCAGAGAAACCTCTGCGCTCAGTCAGTACAAATCGGCTAAACCAATATATACTGCTTTCCTTTTAACGGCGGAAACTCCGATGAAGCCTACTAAGATCTTCTGTTCGGTTCATAGCTCCAAGACTGCTTCTATACTACTTTCCTAAAGATTTTCACCAGCCATCTTCTCTCTGTAAGTTCCGATAGTATATACTATTTCTTATCATAGCCTTTTTGATTTGAATTTCGTTTATCTTAACATACCAGATAGACAATGTCAACATTTTTTATGAATATTTATTTGTATTATCATGAATATTTATTCCAATATTACTATTCGGACTTACAGCTGAGCCGTAACATATTATTGCAAGATAATCCAATCATTTCAATACAAGTTGTTATTGCGCTAAGCTCTTTCTATTTTATTTGCCATCTCTTTATTACATTCTGTAATATTATTCTCCACACTTGAATAAAGTTTCTCCAGTTTATTAAGTACGTTATTTACTTCATCTTTTACGTTGCGAACACTATCTAAAGATTCGTTAATTCTTGACTGGATAACCCAGTCGGATATTAATCCATCTAAGAAAAAGTCTGCAAATTTTGCGAATCCTTCAATCTCAATATGGATCTCTGAATTTATTTTTATATCCGCCAATTCCGTTCTGAATTGATTGAGCAAAGTCTGAATACGGGAAGCCGCTGCTTTGGCATCATCTATGTGAGAATGCTTAATCATATCCGTGAGTAACCCCCCTCCAAACATATCCCAGGTTCCCCAACCTTCAGCACTGTCAAGACTTGATTCAGCGCTATCTATCTGTTCCATTACACGCTTTCCTGCCAAAATTGCTTCCTGAATTTCTTTTATATATGCTTTATAATGAGAAATTTTATCTTCCAACTCCAATACCTTTTGAGATTCCTCCGTACTGCTTTCTTTCAGCAGGTTATATTTTCTCTTATAAAGATTATTATATAACCTTTCATTATTCTCGTACTTTTTTCTCTCCTCCATTAATTTTGAAATCTGATATCTGGTTTCATCCATCTGTTTTATATTGTCCTCTAATTTTAACCGGGCAGCCAGTACTTCCTGACGTTCTTTTTCCATCTGTTCTTCCTTACTGCCTAAAATTGTATAAAAAATAGCTGTCAGATTTTTTTTATTTAAATGTTCTATGTCTGCTTCCTCTTTGTTTAAGTCTTTCTGAAACATTTCATTTTTCTCTTCCAATTGATTTTGCTGCTCCTTTAAGGCTTCTAACATGGAATTGATCTTTTCACATCTATACATACCCTGTTTTAATTCTTCCAACTCCTTATTGATTTCTTCAAACATATAATCTCTCCCTTTTCCCTTTTAACTTGATGATTAAAAATTATAATGGTATATATCTCTTTTACATTTGTTAATTCTATCAAATGCTGATATTTTTACCTCTTAGAATAATTATATGCCAATAGGTATAGGTAATCAATAAACCCGGTATTATTTAATCCAACTTTAGGTCTTTTCTAATTATTGTATAAGATTTCAGTACTAAAAGTATCGCCTGGGTTATTTAAAAGCAGGATATCATCCACTAAAGCTTAGACTTACCGGCCCGATTAAACCGGATTTCAGACTTAATCCGCATATTTCATTGGCAAGAGTATTTTTAACCTCTACTATTAGGATATTTTCTCCTTTTCTTATAAAATCTGTTGCCTGAAACAGATAAGGTGACCACATTTGTACTCCTAAATCCTGTCCGTTTAAAAACACTCTGGCAATTTCATAAACTTCCCCTAAATTAATCTCTGCTTTTTTATTTTGGGGGTCCTCTTTTATAAAAAATTGTGTTTTATAAGTCACCCCGCCGGAGAAATGTTCCATTCCCCTTATAGTATTCCAGGGTATCAGTTTACTTATTTTCTCTAAGTTATCCAAATCTGCCCCCATATACCAGTCATTATCCAGATTCATTTTCTCTTTGACTGCTATTTTAGTTGGACAATTAGATAACTCCGGTGATTCTTCCCCCTTCACCCGTAAGATAAGAGACTCTCTTCTGCTTAATTTAAGTCCGATATCCATGTAATCAACTTCTGCTTTTCTAATGAGGGCTGCCTCCTTGATATCCCCTCTTAAAGCATCCCATTTTTCTATGTTACCTACGTTGCCGGCCGGCTTTAATCTTACCAAAGTGTTTATCTCTTTTTCTCCTTCATTTACAAATACAAAAAATTCAAATCCATTCTTAACAATATGAGTAACTCTTAAATCTTTAACTTCCTTTAAAACCGCCACTTCTCTGCCTATGACCGCATCGATTTTTTCCACAATATCATAAAAATGTGGAATGGATATCATCTTTTGAATTTTTAAATCTGTCTTATCCGGATTGTAAACAATCACACTCCCGCCATTATGAATAAAAGTAGAAATTTTATCCATAATGGCATTATCAATCAGTTTATCATCTTCTATGACCAAAATTCTGTATGCCTGCTTTTCAATTCTAATGCAGGATTCCTGTATGAAACAATTCCCGGACAGAAACAATTCCTTTTCCAAATAATTAAACTCAATCTGGTTTTCATATAAAGGTTTCACGATCTGCCATGGTAAATGATGTGCTTCGCATAACACTGCCACTTTAGCAAGATTTACACTGTCAGTCATCAGATAACACATTCTTTTGATATAATTGGATATTTGTTTATAATAGGGCCACCAAATATTATTTGGTCCTACGTCCGGTGGTCTCTCCCCTATTCTTCCGGGTCCGTCGACAGAATAGAAAAAAGCATGGGGATATAACAGATTAACCCCTCTTACAAACAGCCAATCCATATACCATTTCATATCATCAGCAGAAAAGGCCCACTCCACTTTGTTTTTTCCGCAGCAGGCAAAACATTCATTTCCATTTCTCCTCTTTCCCCTGTGTCTGGCACTATCCGCTGTACATTTTGCCATAGTACTATGCTGCCCCTTAAGAGCCAGATTATTTTCCGGAGCCACCCATCTCCAGACAATATCCTGAGCGGGTATATGAAAATATTTTAGAAAACCGATATCATCACTTTCATGAGGATGGCCGGTTAATGCAATGTTATGTCTACTGCACCATTCATAGACCGGTTTATAGTAGGTCTCTTCCATTCTTTTATTTACTGCTTCCTGGTATCTTTTTCTTTTCAAGTCGGAGGTTTTAAAGACGTCAAACCATAATAAAGGCAAATCAAATTCAGCATTCCCCTGCTGTATGTAATATTTCAAAAAACCGCCGGTCCAGGGAATTAACCCTTTCTCAAAACCTCTGCCCATAATATCCGGTTCATCCGTAAACATACCGATAATGGTTTTACCAAAATATTTTTTCAAAACTTTATAATACCTTTCATGAGTAAGTTTAATAAATTCTTCCACCGCTGATATGTTTAACAGATCGGCGGAAGCCGGAGCCTCTTTTTCCCCATCATCTTCTCCAAAATGGATTCCTCTGATATGACCTTTTGTAAAAGTCTCTGCAAATAATAAAACCGACCAATCAGCTTCTTCTGCCGTAAAGTTAATCTCATTATCATTAACCTGAAGTTTAGTAATGCTCTCCGGAATAATTTCTTTACCGGATACTTTTTTAACTGCCTGTACGGAAACTAATTTATCTTTCTCTCTTTCGGTTAAAGTAATCTTTAACTGACCTCTGCATTGATATTCTGTCATTTTTAATCCGATACTTGCGTACTCCGGATTATTTTTTACCACCATTCCATGGGCAGAACCTGACGGATACATCGCTTCGTCGTATAATACTACCTTCATGCTAAGCTTCTCTGCTTCTAAAACCCCACATGTTACAAGCTCCATAAACCGATCCGAAAGATATTCTATCTCCCTTGGAATTCCGATTCTTGGATGAATAACAAATCCCTTTACTCCTTTTTCATTAAAATCATGTATTTGTCTTATTATTTCCTGTTCTGTCAGATCACCATTCCAAAACCAAAAGGGTATCGGAGTAAATTCATCCGGTGGATTTAAAAATCCGTTTTTTAACGATTCCAGCATATTTTTCACCCTTTACAAGGACTGTCGCAAAATAGCTTAATATACTTAGTTTATTATGACTATTATGCAACAGTCCTTATCACAACTTTCTTTCATAATTTCAAATATGATACTGCCTTTTACTTTTTATATAAACTTCCTGTGAATCAGGTTCATATTATTCTGATATGTATATAATACTAATACAGTTTTACATTAAAATCCATTATATAAATGTGTAATTCTTATCTATTTAACTGAGTTCGTCCCAACCCTTGCCAGCAGGTTTTTACTGATTCGCATAAGCGTCGGTATAATGGATAAGAGGCCAGAGTTTATATTAATACTCAATTTCTCTGGATGCAGTTTTCTCCTGTAACAGTACCTCCGCCCTATTTTCACCACACGATATTTTCTCCGGTAAATCCAAGTTATAATTTAAAGGATTTACCGCAGGAATAAACAATAAATCTGCTATAGCGACAGAAGTATCCTCATAATCCTTAGTCTGCAAAGTCCATCCATCCGATGTTTCCGTAAAATCAGGCATATCTTTAGCAGAAAACCCGCAGAGTGCCATAAACCGCACTCTTTTCGCAGCCACTTCCTCAATAAACAGAATTTCTTTCGGTTCGTAGGAGGAAACCAACGCTCCTTCATATACCGTCTTCCAGCTGTCATTTACATAAACCTGGACCCAACATCCCTTTATGTCACCTTTATGCTCCCTCTCATTTTGCCTGGGCATATAAATAAGGCCCTTGATATTGATTTCCTTTTCAGTTTCCATTTCAATTATAAATGGGTAGCTGTCTTGCTCTTTCATATAATAGGTATTCGGATTTCCATCTAAAATGGATGAATAATCTTCATCCCCCGTTTCCGCCTCACATAAACCTTCCGGCTCAAGATCCGTCTTATAGAAACCAGGCTTTGTGACTTGAGTATCTCTTAACAACTTTATCTTAACCTTATAATCCAGCATGATTTTTCTGGGGAAAAAGGCATTTAAAAGTACTTCTTCATTGACCTGCACTTTGGGAGAAAACATCACTGATGCAGCATAGGCAAACAGGGATTTTTTTAATAACCTGGCGGCAGGTCTTTTTTCTAAATCCTGATCCAGATCGGCCGTAACGATAAGCAGGAAACCCTCTAAGACCTTACATTCCAGGATCATTCCCAGTCTGTAATTCCGGGTATAGTCGTCAATGGGCTGTACAATGGGCGTAAGTTCTTCCGGGAACCCTGAAAGATTAAGTCCATAAGCCCCATAAATAATCTCCTCCCATTGCCACTCCTGGTATGCTCTGGTTGGGAACAAGGAAAGGGCCGGATGGTTTTCCCTTATCGCCAGACCCATTCCCCGGCTGTAAGTAGGGCCCATCTGCGAATTCCAAAAAGAGGGTCTAACGGACAGGGGCGGAGAATCCAGCCTGTGATGATCCGGGCGAGGTGAATAAATCACCTTTCTTCCCAGAGCTAAAGCCTCTATGGCTTTCCCCAGGGAACGGGTATATAAGACTTCTTCGCCAAAGGATATTTCTTCCTGTGCATTATAAAGCCAGAAGGACCAGCTGTTCTTTATGGAAGTATTCCGTATTCCGATTACGATTTCATATTCCTCAGGTGCCTTAAGTCTCTTTAAGACCAGCTGTATTCTCCCAACTTCTATATTTTTTTCTAAAGGCAGGTCCATAGGTAAAAAATCTTCTGTTATAAGAGCTTCTCCTTTATGATTTAGAATTGTCCAGTATATTCCTGCCTTTTTCATCTCCTCCCTGCCAAAATGACAGAATTCCACCGGACAATCCAGTATTTCATCCGTTGTAAATACCCTTTTGGAAATGCGCAGCAAAGGTACAGTTTCCCGGCAGAAAGTTTTAAATTCCTCCGGTGTTACAAATCCCTTTTCTTCCCAGAAAGGATCAAGAAGACCTACAATTGCGGTACCCTGTCCAAGATAATCGTGTAGATCCAGCAGCTCAAACCCATATAAATGGGGTGTCCGAAAGTTTGCTTCAATTTCTTCTTTATACAGCTGTACCTTTAGCTTTCCGGAACACCAGGCAAACTCCGGGACTTTCGTTAAAACACCATGCTTTTTTGCACTCTCCCTGAAAGCGATATAATTACCGGGTTTTAAGTATCCCGTAAATTTATCGATCACATTATAGTCCGGATAGGAGCACCATTGTCCTAATTCATGGGATATCACGGGATACTTAATTCCCTTAAGGGATATTCGGTAATCCTTTCCATGCCACCCCTTATCTCCCCGGATCGTTCCGCCGGGCTGTATACCATAACCGGAACGGTGAAAATAAACATAATCCGTTCCTTCTATCCTGGCAGGCTCCACCGGATAAGGCCAGCCGGATTGCGTGGTATATATATGCCTGTTATCCGTTTCCCTGCACTTTTTCACCCAATCCGTAAGTGGTTTGTACCATTCCCCTCCCGGTTCGTTACTTGGGGAAAGCATTAAAAAGGAAGGATGATTTCCAAAGCTATCCAGTATCTTCCTGGTTTCATCCCATAATACATCACTCATTTCACAGTCTTCATAAAATTTATTCCACATACCGCATTCCACCTGCAGATATATCCCCTCTTCGTCTGCTGCGGTAAAGGCCGCCTCTGTAGGGCAGAAAGAGTGAAAACGTATATAATTCAACCCCCATGCCTTACAAGTCCCAATGATTTTCTTCCAGTCCGAAACCTCAACGGACGGGTATCCTGTCAAGGGAAATTCCCCGCCGAAATGGGTTCCGCGAAAATATACGGGCCGGTTATTGATATAAAATTTTCCTTCTTTTACCTCAATACTTCGAAAACCGAAACTAACCTCCTCTTCCTCAGTCCTGTACCGGAAAGTACATGACACATTCACTTTATGTAAGACAGGCAAATATTCATCCCATTCATAAGCCTCTTTTGGATAAGACATCTCAAAAACAACGGTTTGTAATTCCTCCGTTATAACAATGAATTTACTTATCTTATTTACTTCTACCCGGACCTTCTGGTCCTGGCCTGTATGATTTCTAATTGAAACCACAACGGAGGCCTTTCTGGCTGCTGGTTCCGGAAACACCCTGATATTTTCCATATGTACAGCGGGAACCGCCTTTATGGAAACCCTCCCAGCTATACCGTTCCAGGACGCACCTAAGGCATCCGATACCATATGCCCGTCCGGCCTGTAAGGGTATTGAAACCGGTTATCCACACATACCGTAATACGGTGTTCTCCTTTCCTTAACATCCCAAGGCAATATCTATGAGGTGTACAAAGGCCGGTTTCGGACCCAACAAACCGGGAATTTACCCATAGGGAAGTCTTCCATTTTACACATTCCATTTCAAAATAAAAGATACAGTCCTCCAGATTATCCGGTATTTCAAACGCCCTCTGATACCAGGCCGTTCCGGTATAATGCCTTGGCGGCTGACTTAAAAAGGGTATATTTATTTCCTCCCCCGTCGTTTTATATTCCTCTCTCTGATACCAGAGCTTATCATGGAGGCTTGATACCCATGGTGTAGTTTTCGTAATAGCTTCTCCATAACCTTGAGCCTGCAAAATACCAGGAATTATTATCTTATCCTCATATTCCACTTCCCCGCAGGTCTGTTTCTTTTCCGTATTTATCTCTTTTGCACATGTTTCCGGCGTATCGCCGCCTAATCTGAAGTTCCAAACACCCTGAAACGTACACTCCCATATCATTTTTTACTCCTCCCGCTTTTTAGGATTTAGATGTTAAAAGACTTTTTTACAGATTTCTATTCAGCGAGTAATTGGCCATGAGGCCATGTCTTCAACGAGTTTATCCGCTTCCTTAAGGTTTTCCGGCAGATACTCCCGAATAAATGCCAGGGCGACTATTACATTCAGACACCACTGGGCCGTAAAGTTGGTAGAAATCCACGGAATTTCCGCTAACTTCTCCTGATTGCCCTTGTTAATAACCGTATTCACCTTAAATCCGTCATGGTTTCCTCCGCTGATTAATGTATGAAGAAGGTGGCGCCAGGTCACCTCTGCCAGTTTTTTATCCTTTAAATACCATGCCCCATAAGCACCCATGGCAGCTGCCATAAAAGGCAGGCTGAATTCCCGTTCCCCTATGATTCCGCCTGATTCTTCCAGCTGCTGCTCCCTCGGCAGATAATAAAACCTTCCGTAATCGGCCATCATCTTCTTCCACTCTTCATCCTCGAGCAGATCGGAAAGCTCCATCCATACCTCCGGTGCCCCCATACAGATTTGAAGATGGGTTCCTCCGGCAGCTCTTTCACCAATATACTTAAGGTGGACAGTTGCAGGATCAAATTCAAAGTCAGGCCCGGATATCAGTTTAAGAGGTGCTTTTTTAATATCTTCAATCCCTGTATTTATCTTGTCCCTGTATTTTTTATCATTAAACCGTTCCCACCCGGTCATCCAGTTTGCGCAGAGGGAAGACCAGTCAGGGCCGCTTCTGGCATGACTGGGATAAACCATTTTTTCTTTTTCATAAAAATCGGCCAGAGGATCCTTATTCAAGAAGGTCATCTCATTATCCTTTAACTCGTGAAAGATATCCTCCAGTCTCCGGTCCCCTGTCAGATAATAATAAAAGCGGTGGTGGGCCGCCATGGCGATCCTGGCTTCCTTGCAGGGGCACCCCCAATGCCTTACGTTATGGCGGGAACCCAGGCCTTTATACTTGCCCATATGGTATACGTCAACCTCTGAAGCATGCCTTGACAGCTTTTCGGCCAAAATAAAAATATCCTCCCTGCCGGTTCTCATAAATGCATACCACAACCATAAGGTTGGAACCAGTTCCGTATTATCCCAGGCATAACCTCCCATATCATACCGCCACTGGTGGCGTTCCCTGTCATAGGTATGCATGAAATCCCCATAATTAAACAAACCGTACCAGTTTCTCTGTTCAACTTCCGACCGATAAAATGTAACCGCACGATTTAGCTGGTCCTCTATCCAGACCTCCATTTGTGTTTTGCGTTCCGGTAATGACCAGTATCCAAACGCTTTCAGCTCATGATAGTACAAAGCGGTTCCGACATACTGAACCGGGTGATTTATCGTTTCCGTAAATTCCTCTAATTCCTCATCTGCCGGTATCATTTTCTCTGAGAGTAATACCGAGCATTCACTGGTACAGGCAATCCCATAGGGTGATGCCCCCTTGTAATCATATCCCTCATAATAAACCCGGTTATAACCACGGTTTGCGTAATGGCGGAAATCCATGGCCTCTGCTTTTGGCGACCACAGCCACATCACAGCTTCTGCGCAGTCTCCATCCAAATTCCGAAAAGTATAACCGGAAGGATATTTTTCCCAGAAATCCCGGATTGAAAAAAGGATCGATCCATGCTCGGAACCAAAAGCTGCTCCTCCCTGTGTCCGGTTTCCGTGAAAACAGTCTAAATAACAGCAGTTTTCATCCTTTATTTTCTTTCTGACTGAAAAATGGTTCACACTGTCCTGGCATAAATCATACTCGCTCCAGAAAGGCATTGCCTCTAATACTGTATCCACAAGCTTCTTATCTTTTCCCTCCAAATTAAGTATCTGCCCCTGAATCTGATTTGCATAAATCTCCTGGGGTATTCTTGGCCTCCAGGAAAGGAGCTGTGCCATACTTTCATGGAAAACACCATGATCTCCCATAAATTTCACATGGCGGTTATAGATTTCTCCTTCCAGTGGCGAACTAAAGCTGATTCCGATTCCTTTTAAGAAATCTCTGTCTTCATCACCGTCGTATAAAAACGTATGTATAAAATCCAGACGAGGATTGTTATACCCTATTTTCATACGAATCACAAAAGGTATCTTCTGATCCCCGTCTGCCAGTTCATGGTTGCCCATATATTTTAGAATTACCTGAAGCTCCCCCTCTTCCTCAATACAAACCTCTGTTATCCTTGGCTGATAGTTTTTTTCTATCCTGACCGGACAGCTTTCCCATACAGCCGGCTCTTCCAGCAGAAGAACGGGCTTTGCCCCAGTCAGATAAACCGTTCCTGCAAAGGAAACAGAATCAAAAAGCATTGTACCCTCCCCCGTTATTTCAAGCTCCAGGCTGCCAGCATGGACTTTCAGCCTTTTTCCGTCCTTCTTTACAATAATTTTATTCCTGTCTTTGGTTTTAATGGAAAGGGCTTCCTCTCCCTTTCCGGGAAAATCTTTTATTTCATCCACAGGAAGAACTTCTATTTCATCCTCTAAAAGGGTAGCATCTGCCGTATGGGCAGTCCATTTCACGGAACCGTCCGGCCAGTATGCCGTAATCCGGGTCTGCATGGGTACCTCTTTCCCAGCCTTATTATTTAGAATATAGCCGGTCTCTTTGGAACACTTTCCCTTTTCCCACATACAGCCCCATGTAGTATAACCGGTTTTTATTCTGTCTCCAAGCTTATGCAGTATCATTCCACTTTCCTCCAAAATATTAATATTGCTGTAAAAAGGCTTCAATCGTTATGATACGTTCGAAGCCTTTTACCTGTATTCTTATTTTACCCGTAACATTTGTTATACCCGGTTGACATCCTTATTTCGCCGAATCATTCTGGTACAGCCTGTTGATTTCTTCAACCAGCCTGTCGCCTCCCCGGTCCAGCCATTGTTTTGCGGCCGCATCAAGACCGGCTTCATCAATCTGTCCGCAAATATACTGGGTTCTTGCGTCTTCAATAATCTGCTCAATATCGGTGCCGACTTCCGCATTTACCTCAGAATTTGCAAGATATCCTAACGCCGGGTTAAAGACAGCAACCTGTTTGTTTACCGCATAAGCAGCATTCTGTGCCATTGTTGGTTCATCCGCTACCAACTTGTACGTTGTACTTGCCAGATTAGGTATGTAGCAAATACACTGATTTAAACCTACCTGGGGAGTCTCACTAACATCCAGTTCTTTCCTTAACTGGACCTCTCCGTTGCCATTAAGATCATAGGTAACTCCCTCCAATCCATAGTCGGCTAATGCAAGCATTTCATCGTCATTCATCTTATCCAGAAAATGAAGGCAATTTTTAACGTCTTCTTCCGTTTTTGCCCCTGATTTTGTTATCATAAAATACCCGTTAAAGCCGCTGGTTGCCAGTGTCTTTCCATTTATAGGCCCCACCAGGCTCATGGAGGCCATATCAGAAGAATTTGTAACGGATTTTACATCATTATCATTAAAATACTGCCATATTCTTTTACCACTGTCCATAACATCAATAAATACACCGGCTTCTCCTTTTTTACAACCGTCGCTCCAGGTTCCCGAATCAACCGTTGCCCAATCCTTACGTACCAGTCCCTCATCATAAACCTTTTTCATCCATTTCAGGGCCTCTTTATATTCTGCCGTTTGATGAACAGGCACCAGTTTTCCGTCTTGTTCCACCCATTCGTTGCCACACCCAAACCATGTCTGAATAATATCAAGCGGTCCCGTATATTTGGTCATTTCCATTCCGTATGTATCGTCTTTTCCGTTGCCGTCAGGATCTTCATTGGTAAATTTATAAAGCATATTATAAACATCGTCAATCGTCTTAGGGTCCTCGGTAATACCTACTGCTTCCGCCCAGTCTTTCCGGTAGGAGAACCCATATCGACCGATTTCTCTTGCGCGGTAAAGACCTATAATCTTGTCATCCACTGTCAATGCTTTTAATACATTTTCATTTGCCTGGGACAGGTTGGGATAGCTTTTAGAATCCTTAAGATAGGGGGTCAGATCCCAGAAAGCTCCTTTTTTAGCCGCATCTACCACATTAGCCGTTAAATTACCGCCGGCGGTAAGAATCATGGGCATATTGTCCTTGTCCATCAGAGTAAGACCAAATTTATCAGCATAAGTGTCATTGGTTTCCCACTGCCATTCCACATGGGTCCCTGTGTATTCCTCATACTTTTGTATTACTTCGTCCGAATGTTCATTCTTCAAATCGGTTCCGTAGAAAGACGGCGCCATTAAGGTAATGGTCGGTTTTTCTCCCGAATCAGTTCTTTCCGCAGAACCGGATGTGCCTGTTGAAACGGAAGAATTTCCGGTGGGACTGCTCTGGTTTCCTCCTCCACATGCGGTCAGTGATAAAATCATTGTGCCGGTCAATACTGTTGATATAACTTTTTTCCATATCTTTTTCATAGTTAGTTCTCCTCGCTTTTTTTATTAATATCATCCCTTAACGGAGCCAACCATAACTCCCTGGGTAAAATATTTCTGTATAAACGGATAAATCATTAAAATAGGTATCGTTGCTACTACAGTGGTTGCCATCTTGACAGCTTTTTCCGGAGGTGTACCAAAAGCCCCCCAATCAAATCCCCCCTCCGTCGCCACAGCAGAGGTCAGGAAGATAATTCTGCGCAGTACAATCTGGATTACTTCTTTATTTTTATCTGAAATATACATCATGGCATTAAAATAAGAGTTCCAGTGGGTGACCGCGTAAAAAAGAGACACACTTGCTAAAACCGGCTTGGACAGCGGAAGGATAACTTTTATGAAAATCTGCCCGTCATTACACCCGTCCATTCTGGACGCTTCCTCCAATTCCGTGGGAATTCCCTGAAAATAACTTTTAATTATAATCATGTTAAAAGCATTGATAGCCCCCGGGAGCCACAAAGCCCAAAAAGTATTTTTCAGATGGAGCACATTGGCGACCAAAAGATAAGAAGGCATCATTCCGCCGCTAAACACCATGGTAATGATTACCATATTGGTAATAAAGGTCTTTCCTTTAAAATAACGCCGTGACAAAGGATATGCCAGAGTACAGGAAAACACCATGTTTATTAACGTTCCCACTAAGGTAACAATAACCGAATTCTTAAGCCCCCTGAAAGTATCTCCCGTTCTTAAGATATACTTATACGCGTTTAAGGATATGGTGTGAGGGAAAAGAAAAAACGCACGTTCCGTCAACTCCCGTTCCGTTGCAAAGGAACCGGCTACCACATATACAAAGGGAAGCAGCGTAATCAGTGCAAATATCCCTATGAACAGATATATCACTACCTGAACAAATTGATCCCCTGGGCTTCGTTTTATTTTTGTTCCTTTTATTTTCGCCTTAGCCATTATTCATTTCTCCTTATTGACTTATTTATATTGGCAATTGCGAAACTATAAAGTTTTTTGAATATACCATGCAATTGATACTTGTTACCAGCTTCTGATCCCCTATAGACCATTAATTGCTTGGCATATAAAAACAATATGTGAGTTTCGCTATTACCTATTATTTATTATTATTGAAAGTATTAATAAAATCCGGACTCACCGAATGCTTTGGCCAGGCGGTTCGCTCCAAGTACCATAATCATACTCACAATGGACTTAAAACATCCTGCCGCCGTCGCCAGGGAATAGCTTCCATTTACTACACCTTTAGTATAAATATAGGTATCAAATACATCGGAAACAATGCGGTTCATGGAGTTCTGCATAAGGAATATCTGTTCGTATCCTGTATTGAGAATAGAACCAACTTTCAGAATCAGCATGATTACTATGGTGGAACGAATGGCCGGAAGGGTAATATGCCACATCTTTCTCCACCGGCCCGCTCCGTCCACCTCCGCTGCTTCATAGAGCTGGACATCCACTCCCGAAAGAGCTGCCAAAAATATAATCGTTCCATACCCTGTTTCTTTCCACATGCTCTGTCCGATGAGCATTGTCACAAACAGTTTGGGGTCCGACATGATATCAGGTGCTTTGTTCCGACCGAATATCTCTTCAAATACGTGGTAAACAAGACCATCCGTGGTACTGAAAAGCTGTGCGGTTAATGCGGCCACAATTACCATGGAAATAAAATGTGGGATATAGACCATGGTTTGGGTTACACGTTTAAAGAGTATACACCTGATTTCATTTAACATAAGTGCCAGCAATATGGGAGCCGGGAAATAAAAAACCAGGCTGGCTATAGAGATGGATAAGGTGTTTTTTAAAAGCCTTAAGAAATCAGGTCCCGTAAAAAATTTTTTGAATATATCCAATCCTACGAAAGGGCTTCCGGTAAATGCTCCCAAAGTGGAGTTTCCGTTATAAGGGCTGAAATCCTGAAACGCCATAATCAGTCCTCCCATTGGCAAATAATTAAAAATGAGCATGTACAGTACACCGGGTATAATCATCAAATACAGCCATTTATGTGCAGTAAGCGCATATTTCCAGGTTCCGGTCACTGCTTTCGGTTTTATTTTGGTTTTTTCCATATGTCGTCTCCTATTATTCCTTTCTTATTTTGTTAATATTAACAGGTGTTTCACCCCTGATTCCCATTTATATCCCGTTATTATGCTTAATTTTTTTTGATATTCTTCCTGTTTGCAGGCATATTGTATATCTGTCTGCTGATATTTGTAAATAATCATTTTCTAACCTGTTTTTGTCCGGTGATGAACCTTTATATTCCAATACAAAAAGGTAGTTTTATCGAAATTTAAAATTGAATTATCATCTTATTCCATTATTGTCGATGCTCTTTTTTAATTACACCGGAGTAAATGATCCTCCCCTATATGACATCATTTGTTGAAAAACCATCTTTAATTAAATTTTTAAGTACATCCAGCTGACGGTCTTTGTGATATCCGGTTATTAATCGAATAACTAAACCGGCAATTATGAATGCTCCCTTTTTCTGTAAATGGGTATTGTCGGATACTCCGCTGGCATACCTGCTTTCCGGATATTCTCCGGGATTGGTCCACAGATAAAGCTTTTTACTTCTTTCCGGTCCAACTGTATTTAAGTAAAAAGTACTTTCTAAACCCAAATCAAGTAACGGAATGTTTTGTTCTCTGCTTAAGTTAAGCATTACCTCTCTGTATTGCGGAAAGCTTAAGTGAAATAAACCGGTTTTTTCATCGTAACTCCTTCTTTCCACAGGTGTAACTAAAACACAAATTCCTTTTCTTTGCCTGACTCCGTCAATATAATACTGAAGATATCCAGCAAAATCCCTGTAAGATACGTAGCGGTTCGGTCTTGCAGCCGTAGCGTCATTATGTCCGAACTGTACAAATACGTAATCGCCGGGTTTTAATTCTTTGAGAATATCGTCAAACCGGCCCTCTTCCAAAAAAGAACGGGAACTTCTACCGCCTATGGCCCGGTTATCAATTCTAATATCTTTCGTCTCATAAACACCTGGTTCATCGCTTAGGTTACTATTGTCCAACGCTGCAGCCGTATCCTCTTTAAAATAATGAATCAGCATTTCTCCCCAGCCTGCCTGTGGAAAATCCGATTTACTGTAAGTTTGTACAGTGGAATCCGATGCCAGAAATACGGTAGGTTTTAAACCTGGTTTTTTATCCGGTTTTCTCTTTATTGTAATCTGTTTTATGTAAACCTGTTCAGGTCCGGCTTTTTCTCTGGATGTGCCATAGCATACCGGCAAGATTTTAAGAATTAATTCATTTTTAACCACACTGGTGCAAAAAGTAATACTATTTTCCCTGTCCACCTCTATCCTGTCTGCCTTTTTTATCTTATCCGCCTTCACAGCGGCCTGATATGGGTTATCCTCAGGATTGCAAAAAGTAATCGTAACATCATAATCCGCGTTTTCAAGAAAGATGTGAAATACATCTGTATCCTCATACTCAAAGATGCCAAATCCGGTTTCCTCTGTCTCCCTCCACATCATACTTTTAAGAAGACAATAATCTTTTTCCATAACGGAAGTAAGATTATGTGATAGATGTTCCTGCCTCGGATAATATATTTCATTAACCCATCCTTTTGCCTCCTCAGGATATGAGTGGTGCATGATATGATAATTTACTCCGTTATATCTAGGTTCCTTGCCTGCTTTATCACCTACAGGATATAATTCAAAAACTATCTCACTGCTGTTATTTCTACTTTCAAAACTTTTCATTTTTTACACCCATTGCATATCGCAGGTATCCTGCGATACTGCCACAGAATAAAATGTGAAAGAATCACAATGTGGCAACCTTTCATATTCTAAATTTTCTTTCACTCGTTTATAATGATACCGCAAAGCGGCATCTCAAATAATTGGGGAAGAAGTTATTGACGGTGCTCTTTGCGAAAAGCCGCCGGGGTAAATCCCATATGATTTTTGAAAAAACGTATAAAATTTTGTACATTATTATATTGAAGCTTTTCCGAGATTTCTGCCACAGAACATTCTGTAGTCAGAAGCATATACTTGGCCTGCTTTAATTTTTCTTTGTTTGCTATGTCGGTAAATGTAACACCCTGTTCATGTTTTAAAACCTTGCTTAAATAATTTGGATGATAACATAACCGGTCTGCACATTCATTCAGGGTGATATTCCCCCTGCTGTCTTTTAAAAGCTTTATTACTTGTGTTAAAATTTCAGACTCTTGACTCTCCTGCCGTTTTTTCAAAAGTTTATGAATAATCGGGTCTATGATTTCCCGACTGATAGCTTTTACTAATTCCTGTTTCCCGTAAATCTGTGTAATACTGTTTAAAATATTGTACTGCTCACTATCAAATATATCGGAAAGTGCCACACCGGCTGACCCGGGAATATTCAGTATGGCAGTCAAAAGTCTGGTCAGATAAAAATTACGCTCAATACCAACTACACTTTTCATCTCCATACGGACAATGGTTAATTCCAGAAGACGTCCCGCTTCTTCATCTTTGCAGCTGTCAATAGCCAGAATCAATTCGTTTTCAATAATCATGTCATATACATTTTCCTGGGAATTCATTGCTAAATAATCATCGAACAGGGCCAGAGAGGAGTTTTCTGTATCTTCTGTATTAGCTTTATTACTAATAGCCTGGGCACATTCGTTATAGGCCTTTCGTACATGGTGGAGCTTATGGAATGGCTGGCTGATTCCCGATGCAGTGGCCATTCCGAAATTTTCGGCAATGTAATCCTTAATCTCTTTATAAAGAGCTACCGTTTTATTATCTACCTCTATATCAATTTCTGCTCCCACCAGAAAAACCAATCTTTCCTCATAATAGACAGGTGTAATGAACATACGTTTTTTAAGTTTTTCCGGAAGCCCGGAAAGTATTTCCCCGTATTTTTCTTTTAACCGGTCATCTGTCCCCTTACAGGTAATGGCGATCATCCGGTAAGCCGGATAGACGGTAATCCCATACTTTTTTAAGCTGTTTTCTATCCTTTCTTCATTCAGTTCTCCTTTCAGTAAATTAGATACAAATAATTCTTTGATCTGTAAATTTTGGTCCTTCACAAATTCCTGCAATACCAGCAGCGGTTTTGAAAATGCCATTGCCGTCAGACGGATAATTACCAGAAGTAAAACAAACACAGCTATTACCACAAAAGAGGCCATTACAAATATAGTGGCATCCTTATTTATCTTTGTTTTGTCATATCCAATCACAAAAGTTAATCCGTCCGTTTCCCCATTCCTTACATTAATATTATACTTTTTTCCACTAGCAGACCGGTATATTCCAGAACCTTTCATCCCCTCCTTAAGATAACTTTCTGTCATATCTGAATTAGTATTAAGGATTACTTTGTCATTTGCAAGAATCGTAACATCATATCCCAGTTTCTTGTAACTGTCTGACAAGTTATTAAGTTCTTTCTCGTCAATCTGCACCAGAAGGAGCCAGGACATACCGCTTATTTCATGTTCATTTTTTATCACTAAAAGCAGTCCCGAAGAGTCAATCGAATTACTGTTCCGGAAATTTCCACTTTTTGGAGGCCTGGTACCCTCCCTGTTCAGCCAGTAAACCGAAAGCATCATCTCTTTCTGACTGTTAAGAAATCTGTTAACTTCATCCCGGTTCCAGGTTTTTTCATACGGAAACATCCCATATTTGTTAAACACCCATCCATGATCGATATTGATGAATTCATAATTACTTATGTACTTTTCCATAAAATAAGTGCCGCCCAGGATACGCTGCGCCTGTTGCATATTACTTATCCGTGAATACGGGATATCCTTCTGGCTTACCAGCCATCTGAACCTATCCCCATTAACGTTATCAATATAATATTCTTTCAGGGAAGAAAAAATATTGCCATATTCTCCTGATATCTCATCACTGTAGGAACTTAGGGTAAGATACCTCTTGGAAGATTCCGAACTGATATAAATATTACAGGAAACGATTCCCATTACGATTAACGGAATTGTAACCAACACCAGAAGTTTCATAAACATTTGTTTTTCATAGGTCAGAGAATCCAAAATCTTTTTAATCCGCATAATCCATATTCCTTTTGCTCATCTATTTTCACTTTTTTGTTAACCAGTTCCTTATCATAACTCATATACTTTCAGGTTTCTGTATTCCGCCGTCAAGGGAGCCAGCTGCCGAAAACCGATTTTGCCTTTCTTTAACGTATCCCCATAAGTAATACCATCATCCATATAACTAACAATACACAGATCCTGAATGGAAAAAGAAATCCTGTCTTGGTATTTTGTTACAGCAATACGATAAAAATCCATTGCATCTGCTGCAGACGGCAGTGGGTCCGCCCCCTGTGCCACCAGGTGAAACCCATAACTTTTTCTCAAGTTACACGTATGAAATTTTCTCTCATCCGGCTCCTTTCTCCGAAAGTAGGAAATATGAAATGCATTGATGTCACCGCTGTGATATTGCGAATATTCACCGGCCCTTTTAGCAAGAGAGGTATCAAATAAATCTTTTCCGTTCTTTCCTTCTGCCGCAAAGAACAGGATACAAAGTCCCACATCCGTCACCGGTCTAAATTCCCATGTAATTAATAAATTCTCCGGAAATGTCTGAGGACACCAGAGTACATAGTTTGATTTCTGTCCCAGCCCGGTATCCTCAGCATTTTTCAGGCGCATACAATTATTCTCAAAGCTGATATCCGCCTGTCCCTCCAGAACAAATTCAGCAATATCTTTCTCCTGTCCCAGCGGATTTTCATAAATTAATCTCTCTTTTGTTACAGCTTCTGCTATATTGTAATCTTTCATATCCATCCCCGCCATTTTCTTTGTGCTTATTATCGGTATCAATATTGATAGCCACTGTAATTCTCCGTCATTTTGCACATTTACTTTTTTCTTAATCTTATCTTTATAAACACATTGTACAATCACCTTATTGTATCTGTAAATTATCATTTTCTAACCAGTTTTTAGCAACAAAAATACTTCATATCCCACAAAATAAAGTGTTATAGGAAGTTGAAAAGTTAATATTATCATTTTATTCCCTCAGAATTGTATATACATAGAGCCTGCTTTTAATGTGTACGGAAATGGACTTGATTCAATAAAACAAAAAGTATGGCCCAAACGTTAAACCTGAACTAACTGTTTGAACCATATTTTTTTTAATTAAATTAAACTTTAGATTGTAACTGCTTTATTTCTTCCATCCCTCCGGGAGATACTTCATTGTATTATGTATCATATCATCTGCAAGTTTCTCGACTTCATTCTCGGAAGCTCTGCCCTTTACTAGCGGATCATTTAAAAAGGCTTTTACCACCAGCTCTTTATCACAGGTTAGGGCTGCTTTTAATACTGTCTCATGATTTTCAACATGAGGTTTTATCAGATTTAGAACACTCTCCGGTAAAGTTCCCGCTATAATCGGTTGGATGGAATCCCTTTCAAATACTGCATTTGTCTCTACAATATCACCGCTATTTAGGTTTGTTATTTGTTTATTTCTGTTAGGTATATTAACATTACTGATTACCCGTTCCAAACCACATAAGGCTTTAATTAAGAGTATTCCCTCTTCTCCCGATGGTTTTAGTTCCATTTCTTCTCCGTTCACAAGCCTTTGGCTCTTTGCCAGCCGGTTTTGCAAGTCCTCTTTTCTCCAGGCTACTGTAGTTAAAGCAAATCCCCATTTCTTTACTGTCTCAGGATTCTTAAGGTATTTCTCGCCCGGCATAAATTCTGCTAAATGACGGTCACCGGCAGCAGCAATCAGGCCATGTTTACGGAATAAATCAAATTTAACCCTGTGGCGACAGGTAAACATACTATTTGCCCAATTATTATCTTTTTCCTGATAACCTTGTTCAAAATGGCTTTCGATATAATTACGGTATACTGGAAAAATATCATTTCCCTTATAAGAAGCACGGTCAAACCAGGTAAAGTGGTTAATACCTAAAACATTAACGTAAACCTCTTCTCTTTTAATATCTTTTATCCCCAAGGATTCCTCTGTAATACGTTTCAGCAGTTTTTGGGTACCGAATACTTCATGGCAGCATCCAAAGGCTTTAATTTCTGGAAATACATGATATAAAGTCTTTACACACAAGGACATTGGATTGGTATAATTAATAACCCATGCTTTCGGTGCATATTCTTTGATAGCCGTTGCTATTTGAGTAAACATTGGGATAGTCCTGAGAGCACGGACAATACCGCCGGGTCCTGCTGTATCACCAACGGACTGATAAATCCCAAGACGTTCCGGAAGATGAACATCACTTTCCATTTCATCAAATGTTCCCGGTAAGATAGAGATAATAATGAAGTCAGCACCTGTCATTGTTTCCTTTAAATCTGCTGCTACGGTATAGTTCCATTTTCCGCAGACTTCTTTCCGGTTTTGCAAACAGTTTCCTATTATTTCATTATTTTTTGCAGCGTTTTCATCCAGATCATAAAGGCAGATGGTTCCGCTTAAAGCCGGTTCTAACGCCAGATCCGTCATAAAAGTCCAGGCCCAGCCTCTGGAACCGCCCCCGATATAGGATATTTTTAAATCCGTTACCTTATTATTCTGATATTTCATTTCTGCTCCTTTCCTCCTTTCGGTGCCACTTATACTTGCATCAAGAGGTGTGAATCTATCACTTAGTTTATGTTAGTTTATGTTTGTGTTTGTATTAAAGATTATAATATAATATGGTATAATAATCTTATATAATATTGCTTATTTTTTATATTTTTCCAACTATATTGACTAAATTTTAAATACGCATAGTCACATACATAATCATTGTCATAATACATAGGAACATAGGAACCAGAAACCTGTAAGGCAGATATCAAGAATCTATATAGCTTCGAGATCACCTGCCTGTATTAGGCAATTGCGAAACTAAATTGTTTTTAGAATATGTGAGTTTCGCAATTATCTGCCTGTTTGTGTAATACGGAGGTAACACATGGAACGAATTGTATTTAAGGAAATTATGGACGGAATCTGCATTGACCGAATTATACGCGACTACGAATATACCATGCCAACAAAGCATGTTCATGACGAATATGAAATCTATTATTTATTGGAAGGCGAACGTTATTATTTCATTGAAAATCAAACTTATCTTGTAAAAGAGGGGAGTATTGTTTTTATAAATAAAGGTCAAATACATAAAACCGGTGCTGCCGGCGAGTCTTACCACGACCGTATTTTAATTGAATTAAAAGAAGAACCCTTTCAAACCTTTCTCTTATCCTCCTGCGGCATTTCTTTAGCTGAATTTTTTTCATCCCACTATGGGGTGATTCAACTGGATAACAACGGGCGGCATTATGTGGAAGCCCTGCTTTTTGGTATGGCGGATGAGCTGCATCAAAAACAGTTTCATTATACCTCCATGACTATGATGAAACTCTGTTCCCTGTTCGTTGATTCTTTAAGGAGTAATATACATGATAATCCCGAACAGGTTATAAATCTTGCCAAAACTGCCAAACATAAGAAAGTCAGTGAAGTAGCCTCATTTATCATGGCCAATCCAGCAGAAGTCAAATCCCTGGACGATCTCGCCAAACGTTTCTTTATCAGTAAATGCTATTTAAGCCGTATCTTTAAAGAAGTTACCAGTTTTACGGTCTGTGAATACATTAATATAACCCGTATCCAGAAAGCCCAGCAAATACTTATAGAAACCAATTTAAGCATTACTGAAATATCTGCTTTGCTAGGTTATGAAAGTATAACTTATTTTGAAAAGGTATTTTCGAACTTCACGAAGACTTCGCCCCTAAAATATAGAAAGAAAAACAAGAAAACAACCCAGTCAATTCGGGATAAAAAAGACTTTGCTTAACTTATAAATAAGGATAGTTAACAAGAAAGAGTCTGGTTTACCAGACTCTAGCGCTGACGCGCTGTCACTTTAGTGACAATCTACCCTAAAGGATATTATCCTTTTGCGTGTTCATGTGCATCCTGCCGGTCGGGCTTTTTATTTCATAGGGAGGTTCGGAGAACTTTCCTATGAAATAAAAAAATAATACCTACCCTGTCTTTGGTTTAAATCAGGTAGGTATTAAATAGCAAATGCGGTTAACAACTTAAGATATTCTCATGCAAACAGCTTAGTTACAGGAAACTAATTAGTTTCCGCATTCAATACTAATTTCGTTAAATTTATCCAGTATATTTTCGATTTGCAAACTTTCTTTCTCTGCTCTGGATTTGTCGATTACAATTTCGCCCCGATGCATCATAATCAGCCTGTTGCCGTATTCTACGGCATAACGGAGGTTATGGGTAACCATAATCGTTGTAAGCTGCTTTTCTTTTACTATTTTATCCGTTAATTCCATAATCAAATCTGCAGTTTTAGGATCCAATGCTGCAGTATGTTCATCCAGAATTAAAAATTCAATCGGTGTCATAGTAGACATTAATAAAGCCATGGCCTGCCTTTGCCCTCCGGATAAAGAACCCACCGGAATCTCTAACTTATCTTCCAGCCCCAGATTTAGGATTTTCAGATTTTCACGATAATATTCAATCCGGTCTTTATTAGTGCCCCATTTCAGATTAAAGGATTTTCCTTTATTATCTGCTAAGGACATGTTTTCTAAAATTGTCATATTAGGACAGGTTCCCATAGCCGGATTCTGATAGACGCGGCCGATGGACTTCAGCCGTTTGAATTCCGGTATTCCTGAAATATCCGCACCATTAATAATTATATTGCCGTTATCTACCGGTATACTTCCGCAGATAATATTAAGCATGGATGTTTTACCGGAGCCGTTGCTTCCTACCACAGAGACAAATTCCTGATCTTTTACAGTAAAATCAAAATGATCAAATAAACACATCTCATTTACCGTTCCGGGATTATAATATTTATTGATATTTTTTAATTCAAGCATTTGTCTTCACCTTCCTTTTGCGGTCATAACCTAAGATCAATATTAATAAGAACAGAACTGAAGTTACAAGCTTTAAATCAGAGGCAGCCATACCAAGAGAAATGGCAAAGGATACACATGCTTTATAAATAACCGAGCCTATGATAACAGCAGTGGTTGCTTTAACAGCAGAAAAGCTTTTAAATAAATTAGTACCTATAATAACACTGGCAAGGCCTATTACAATGGTACCGGTTCCAAAGGAAATATCGAAAAACCCACTCTTCTGCGTATAAATGGAGCCTGCCAATGCCACAAATGCATTGGCTATAGCAAGACCGATAATTTTCACCGTCCCTTTATCTTTTGCCAGGGAAGTTACCAGGGTATCATTATCGCCTACGGAACGGAGCAGATAACCTGATCTGGTTTTTAAATATAAGTCTAATAATAACTTCATGATTACAACTATAATCAATAAAATAATGGTATCCGTAAACGGTTTTAGTCCTGCCGGGATGGTATTGGTAAGAAACGTATTTTCAAATATGGTTTCCTTTGAAAAAATCGGCTGGTTTGCTTTCCCCGCAATTCGAAGGTTAATTGAATATAATGCCGTCATCATAATGATACCGGATAGTAAATCCCTTACCTTAAATTTCACGTGAATTATTCCGGTTATCATACCTGCAAAGCCACCGATGATAAAAGAAATAAATAAGGTTAACAAAGGATTTACCCCCGCTATAATCAGCACTGCCGTAACGGCCCCTCCAAGGGGAAATGTACCGTCTACGGACAGATCCGGAAAATCTAATATTTTATAAGTTATATATACACCAAGGGCCATAATGCCATAAGCCAAACCCTCAACCAGTACCCCCAACAGAATCGTCATATCCTAAACCTTCGCCTTTCTATTTCTAGTCTTATCCTTATTTTGCTTCAATCTCTTTAAACATTTCTTTCGCAGAGCTTACTAAATCCTCCGGAAGAGTAATTCCAAGGTTATCCGCAACTGCCGTATTACCGTAAAATGCTGCTTCCTCAATCACTTCGAAATTCATTTCGCTGGCCTTTTTCTCACCTTTTAGAACTTGTGCCGCCATCTTACCGGTCTGTACTCCTAAATCGTAATAATCCAGACCAACTGCAGCCAGGCATCCGATTTTAACCTGTTCTACTTCACTTCCGAATACGGGTATTTTCTTAGCAGCGGCTTTATTTAAAATAACCGGCAGAGAACTTACCACGGTATTATCTGTTAAATTCGTAATACAATCCACTTTTTCCAGCAGATTATCCGCAGCTAACGGAATATCGGCTCCGGTGGAGATGCCGCTTTCAACAATCTCGAATCCATAATTACCGGCTTCTGCCTTATATTCATCAATGGCAGATACAGAATTTATTTCACTGGTACTGTATAAGATACCGATGGTTTTGGCATCCGGTAAAACCTTACGGATCATTTCCAGTTGTTTTGTAACAGGTAGTTTATCACTGGTCCCGGTAATATTTCCGCTGGGAGTCTTATCTTCTTTGGCTAACTCTGCAAGTACGGGATCGGTAACTGCCGTAAAGATAACAGGAATATTGGTATCCTTTGCCGCACCATAAGCACTTTGTGCCATAGGTGTTGCGATAGCACAGATTAAATCAACCTTTTTTGATACAAAATCATTAGCAATCTGTGCTGCGGTTCCACCGTCAGCCTGGGCATTATCAAACATAACTTTCAGGTTCTCACCCTCTTTATAACCACCCTCTTCCAATCCTGCCAAAAAACCCTCCTTGCAGTTGTCTAAAGATGCATGTTCTGCGAACTGACCAATACCAATGGTTACCTGACCTTCTTTTTTCCCGCTACAGCCTGCAAACAAGCTCATTACTAATGTTAACACAATAAGTACTGAAATTTTCTTTTTCATAAAAACTCCTTCTTTCCGGGAACTTCTATCCCTAAACTTGTAAGAGAATATATCCTTTTATAAAAATTCACTCATAACTGCAAACATTTTGAGCTTTCAATTTTGAGGATATTTCCTCTTTTGGATAATTGGTTAAAATAATAAGTTTTATACCGTTCGCTCCATTTCACCTTAAATATCCTTTGACAAATGCGCATAAAAAAAGTCTCAAGTAATAATTACTTGAGACGAATATAATCCGCGGTACCACTCAATTTGACAAAGTCCACTTTTTCATATACTAACATATATGCCATACTAGTAACGGTTATGGTTACCGTCAACGCCTACTATTAATTCGGGTTGCCCTCAAAAGCCCATTCAGCTTAAAACTACATATCGCATCCCACCAACTGCGACTCTCTGTTATGTCGTATGAAAGCTTACTTTTCTTTCTCAACGGTTTTCTCTTATTAGTAAATTTATCATAATATGAATTTTAGATTTTGTCAATATGAAAAGATATTATTTTAACCATTAATTAATATCTGTTTTATTTATGTTCCAATAAGATAAAAACGCAATTACCACTCCCATAATACATAGAAACACGGGCACAACCGTTGCTGTAAACAGGGTTGCTCCATTATTACCAACAGAA
The DNA here is from genome assembly GCF_030913705.1 of Anaerocolumna sp. MB42-C2. GTDB lineage: Bacteria > Bacillota > Clostridia > Lachnospirales > Lachnospiraceae > Anaerocolumna. Next base: position 4,743,123 of record NZ_CP133190.1, on the reverse strand, counting down.
CCGTTAAGCAACAGCGAAACAATCACAGCGGCAACAATGGTAGTTGATGAAGATTTCTTCTGCATCCCAAAAAACAGTGGAATCAAACCAAGACCTGAAGTAACCAGGGCACTGTATAAGATAGCAGAAGTTCTTCCCAGTATGTCACTATAGGTTATGGTATCAGGTGTAATGTTGACAATATCGTCTATCATCTTTAGACCTATACCAATTAATAGACTATCCAAAATAATAGCTATAAATATAAATGTCCATACGATTATTAATTTTGCACCTATTATTTTCTTTCTGGATATAGGATAGGTAAACATTATTTTTATAGTGGAATCCTTGAATTCATTAATAATAATCCTAGCAAGAAGAACTCCTGAAAAAATTGTTAAAGTTACTCGAATAAAAATATCTCCTATTCCCAATAACTCATTGGCGGATCCATATATGACGCCTTCTTCCGTCTCAGTTACTCCTATCAATGTTATCATCCCAAGTATTGCCACCGTAATAATGAGGAAAGAAATTATATAATTCAACATATTAAATTTTTTTAATTCCAGTTTCAATAATGAAATCATTGTTGTATCCCTCCGTTTATCAGATTCATAAAATAATCCTCTAAATTATCGCTTTTACTTGTAACTCCATATACATTAACTCCTGCTAATACCAGTTCTTTACACAAATCTTTCTGGGTGACCGTTTCATCATAAATACGGATACCTGAATCCGATACCACTTTATAATTATTTGTATTAAATCTGGAATCCAACAGAGTAGCTGCTTTCTTCAGATTATCCACCTGAACTTCCAGATATTGAAGATTTTCTTTTTTTATTTCCTCCATTGTAACTTCTTTTACAAATTTCCCGTTATTAATGATACCGATTACATCTGCTACCTGCTCTATTTCCGTAATAATATGGCTGGATATTAATATCGTAGTATTATACTGCTTCTTGATTTTTAGGAATAACTCACGCATTTCCTTGATCCCCATAGGATCCAGTCCATTGATTGGTTCATCTAAAATCAATAATTCAGGGTTTGTTATCATAGCTCGGGCTATCCCCAGTCTCTGTTTCATACCAAGTGAAAATTCAGTAACCGGCTTTTTCCCTGCTTTATCCAGGTGAACCAGCTCTAACACCTTATCAATCTCCTTGTAATCATAAAAACCCATATATTCACAGTGCAGTCTTAAATTATCACGTACTGTTAGTTTATCATAAAACACCGGATATTCTATAATATTTCCTATTTTTTTTAAGTAGGTATAAGAAGTCTCATTTAAGATATCACCAAAAACTTCGATGATTCCTGAGGTGGGTTTTACTAAATTTAAGATCATTTTCATAATGGTAGTTTTACCGGCACCATTTGGGCCCAGAAATCCGTAAATCTGTCCTTTTTTAACACTCATGCTGACATTACTTACTACTTCATTATATTTGTATTTCTTTGTTACTTCCTGTAACTTAATCATATCATCCATTCATAAGCCCTCTTCCTTAAACTGTATTTTTATTTATGTTTATTATAAATGGTACGATAATTTATTTATAACATTTTTCTTACTTTTCAATCATAAAATTCTTACACTTATTCATTCAAAGATTAGGGTATCAAATAATCTTTGAAATCACTTGCATCCTGTCCGGTAGGATTTTATTATTCAGGGAAGTATGGGAAATTTTCCTTGTATGAAAAAATAAAACACCGCAAAATATTTTCTATATTATGCGGTGTAATCTTGTTAATCATTGGTCACAAATTCCACTTGTATTATTTCTAAAAATACCGTGTATCTACGCTATTGAAAGTTACGGCTAATTCAATTTTTTAAGACCTACTGTAAAAACTGTTTCCTCATATGGTTTACTTCTTAGTTTTATTGTTCCGTTCATGGATTCAATCAACCTTTTTGTTATGGTAAGTCCTAATCCGCTCCCCTGGTATTTCTTATTTCTGGAATCTTCCAAAGTAAACAGACGTTCAAATATTTTATCCTGTTTATCTTCTATAATTCCTTTTCCCTTATCCATTACTTCGATGAAACATTCATTACTCTCTTCATATACGCTTAATTTAAGGTATTTACCCTCTGCACCATATCGGATTACATTCTGTATTAAGTTAGCGAGAATCCTTTTTAATGCTGAGATATCAGCCAGAACCAAAACCTGCCTCTCCGGTATATCAGGTATCACCTGAAACCCTTCCGCCTGCAGCACATCATAATAATTTATTATTTCTTCCCGGCACAATTCACTTAAGTCAACGATTTCATTTTTCAGAGGAAAATCTCCTGATTCTAATTTCATCAGATCAAAAAATATATCAATCACTTCCAATACATCTTTTGCATTTTTTTCAATTTTAAGTATTTTTTCTCTTGCCTCGCCTCTTATGTCCTGTGTATTCCGCAGCAATTCCGAATATCCTAATATTACCGTCAAAGGGGTTTTTAAGTCATGGGATATATTCGCCAGCATTTTTTTGCTGCTTTCTTCCTGCTCATTTAATTTGACTTCGGCAGCTGTTTTCTGTTCCTGTAAATGATTAATTTCAACTAATAATTGCCTGACTGCTTTTTCTTCCGTATACAACAGAATTTTATTATTGGATTTATATTCCATAATATCCGATAAGCTGGTTTTCAGCTTGATAAGCTGACTCGTCTGGCTTTTGTATTTCCAGTAAAAGCGTAGGAACAACACAAAAAGCACTATAATTATCAGACTTAATAAAGTAATTATCATTTAAATTCCCCTAACTTATAACCAATACCCCAAATCGTTTTTATATATTCCGGTTCAGAGGGGTTCTTTTCTATTTTTTCTCTTAATCTTCTTATCTGAACATTGACGACATTTTCATCGTTAAGATAATTTTCGTCCCATATTTCCTTATATAATTGTACTTTGGTATATACTTTACCCGGATGTGTAACAAAAAGCTTAAGCATACTGAATTCTTTTGCAGTAAGATTTATAATCTCTCCCTGTTTTTTAACCAGAAAATTCTCAAGCTCAATCTCCAATTCACCGACTATGATCTTATCGCTCTCCTGATTTAGAGGATCCTTATGGTATTCATTCATTCTTCTTAAAAAAGCTTTGACCCTTGCCTGAAGTTCTATAATGGAGAATGGCTTAGTAATATAATCATCAGCGCCGAATTCCAGTCCCAGCACTTTTTCATACTCTCCATTCTTGGCAGATAAAATTAAAACCGGCACCGTGCTGTTCTCCCGTATTTTTTTTAATACACTAAGTCCATCCATCACAGGCAGCATTAAATCCAATATAATTAAATCGATTTCACTCTGTTTATTAAATATATCGAGTGCCTCTTTTCCATCCATAGCAGTATAAATAACATAATCCGGCTGTGTTAAAGCTTCTTCGATTATTCTGCTTATATCATTGTCATCTTCCACTATTAAAATAGAATATTTCATCTTCTCTCCCATGTTGAAAATAATTTTTGTTACTTACCTACTATGATAAACAAGATACCAAATACTGTCAATATCATTGTTTTTCAAGCATACTATCTATATACTTTCGTAACTTGTGGCAAAAGATTCTTCCACCATGGGCGGCACTCCTTCGGGCATCGCAGATAAAACTTCTTATCCATTAGAAACTTGGTAAGTCTTGCCACACAGGCGCTTACCTGCATGGCAGTAAAAACGCAGAGAGGAGCAGTTTATTAAATTCGGCCATTAGAGCTTCTTCCACCTCAGCCTTACCGGCCCCAAAAGCCCGGACGGTTCTTGTGGCATATATTTGTCAAACATGTTATAAATCTGTTTGGCTAATGTATTGGTTACTTCAATAACCAATTGATTGCAGCCGTCCCGAATCAAATCTGCCTCTATCTCAAACTCATAAGGTGGACAGATACAGGAGGCAATTTTCCGATCGTTCAGCCATACATTTACCGTTTCATAAGCCTTTCCCAGATCCAGAAATACCGGTTGTCCACTGCATTCTACTGCATCAAAATGGGTTTCATACCGAATGATTCCCGAGAATGCAGGCAGCAGCTCCGGTTTTGATATATTGCACAAAACAGTTTCCTTGACAGGCTTAAAAGCAGGATATTCTTTTGCAGTAGACACACTGATCTTCCAGGGCCCTGGTATTTCAAATGCAAAGCCATAATCAGATTTTATGCTTTTTTCTTTCATCTGTTTATCCGGTTCTTCCCCAAACAGCACGAACACCGACTCATATGGTTCAAGATAGATTCTGATTCCCTCTTCACTAAGAACAGGTTTATATTTTTTATTACCCATGGGATCATAAATTACAGGGCAAGCTGTCTCACGGAACCGGACCCAGGTATTAACGGTCTCAAATTTACTTTCATTTACAAAGAAATAAATCTCTTTTCCTTCTTTGCTGTAATGGTAAAAGCGCAGGTACTCACAGGTTTCTTTTAAAGTTATGTCATAAAAATCCCGATTGGTAAACCAACTGACAAGATTATGATAATCGCATAATCCGGCACCCTGTAACTTAAAGTCTTTCTCAAAATAACTTCTTTCCGGATAGGCCTTAATAAACACTACCGGTAACCCTTTGTCAATAAACTGCTGTAATTTTTTTGTAAATTGGGGAGGTAAATACCGGGCATAGGGAACTACCAGTGCTTTATAATATTCTTTATGGACCACCAACTCACTCTCACAAATACTGGTAAGGCTCTCGTCTAACAGACAGTCAATGGGAATAATATCACAGTCGATTTGATCTCCGGCCAGAACTTTGACCGTTTTCTCAAAGGGTTCATAAGCGCCGCCCCATTCCGCTTCGGCGTGGTAAACAACGGCAGCCGTAGCTTTATGCAGCCCGCCTGTAATCAAATGACATAACCGGTTGGCATAACCGGACCAGATATGAAAATCCTTCCACTGTGGATTAGACCCTCCCGCATAAAAATGGGGCGGACAGTCCATGTCCGGAAACTCTCTCAACGTAAATGCATGAGGTACGATAAGATTGACACCTCTGACACATAGATGATCAGTGATCCATTTCATGAGCTTCAGCCCCTCCTGCCAGCCGTAAGCTCCAAAAGCTTCGCACATCGTAACTCCGTCTTTCTTCGGGTCGATATGAGCGGCGGAGCTTGCCATTTTGGCAAGTCCCCAATGATTAAAACCCACCTCCACCGGGAAGATGGGGGTATTAAAAGTCCCTGAGGTATAGCCTGGTAAAATGTTATACACAATATCCAGACCGGAATTATGCAGACCGGCTGTAGACCGGAAATAGTGGCCGGCACCGAATCCCAGACGGGCATGGGCACCGTTTTCCTCAACCACATGTCCGATTAACCGGATTCCACGGTCACTACACCATTGTCCGATCTGGCCAGTAAAACACTCTCCGAACAGCCGACTGACGGTATTCATATATAGATAGCGTACCTCTGCTGTGATTTCACCACCGTCCATCCATAACAGCGGCAGGTATTTCATATAATCAAAGCCGGCTTCTTCCTGTAATGTATTAAGCAGGGAATCTGAAAAAGGCAGCGGCATGTCAACCGTTCCAAGCCTTGCATGATAGGAGGGATAATTACCAAACCGGGGTTCATCCGTAAAAAATCCTTTTATAGTAAAGCCGAATTCCTCTTTAAAATGCCGGTAAACCGGTTCATAGGTATATTCAATAAACGCTCTCACCGCTTCTTTTTCCAGAGGATTAATATGATTTTGTGTATGCTTTTCGCCGCAGGTATAACTTTTTATAACTATAAAAATCCGCCAGTTACCTTCCGGTAAATCCCAATATAAAATACCGTCTTTCATATATTCCGTAATCACCAGCAGGGAATCGCTGTAAACAAAGTCCGTTTCCGGATCTCTTTTTGCCGCAATCACTGCGATTAATTCCTCCATAGGTTCAAGCCAGCCATTTATCTGAAAAGAACTTCCTTCCATAGGACCTAAAGCGTCTATACAGGCTTTTCTTAGGAATTTTTTACGATACTGTGGATATTTCCTGACAATCTCTCCTCCTGCACAGCCGCTTGGATAATCTCCGTCATCAAAGATCCACACTCCCATCTTTCTTTTGCCGGCTTCCTCTAAAATGACGGTAAGATCCTGCCACCACCTTTCTCTTAAGTATTCCGGATGGGGTCTTGGTTCTACGGTAAAACTCTGAATGCCGTTTTCCTGCAGCTGGCTGATCTCCTTTTGTATTACCTCCTTATCCTCACCGTGAACCCAAAATAACGGGTTCAGATAATTTTCTCCTTTTACTGCGGTTATGGATTGTGTCATGGCCGCTTCCTCCTTTACGCTGTTCCTGCTTCGTTATCCATGAAAGAGGATTTTTTCCTGTCACTCTTTAATAAAATGGAATCGGACCGGTTATCAATACGAACTTCTCCTGTCTCATTGTTAACATCAATTGTAATAAAACCATTGCCGGCATAAAACTTGCCGTGCATCTTTTTAAATAAGGTTCTGTCCGGATTTACAGAGACGGTTTTAAACCCATCGGTTGTCTCAATGCCCATAAAATATTTAAAAGCTATGGTAGCCGGCGCTCCGCTCCAGGCGTGATTTTTGGAACCTAAGATATAAAAATCCTCCCACAGGGTAGAGTTTTCATTCATCGCCAGATTATAATACCTGGACACCATCCTTTTATAAGCGTCATTAAGATAGCCCATCTCGCAAAGGGCCCGCAAAACGTAATTTTCCATATAGATGGTTGCATTAAAGACGCTTACCAGTATTTTCATTACATAGGGATAGTTTTCAGCCGGACATAAACCGGATAATACCGCTATGGCATTGGCCCTGTCATCCACAAGAAGGCCGGAGGAATAGTAGGTTCCTTTCCAGAAGTGTCTGTTAAAACTGATTTTTATGGTTTTTTCTCTCTTATCCAGCCAGTCGTTAAACCGATCATCTTTTAAAATATCCGCCATTTTTAAGGCAAACCTGACCGCGCTGTAGTACCAGGCATTTTCAAGCACTTTTTCATCACTGTTATAAAGGTGGTCAAACCATCTCCAGTTACCGTCCCGGCTGCTCAAAAGCCCGTTCTCTCCGAGCTCCCACAGTTTCAGATAATTCACCGCCGGTTCAAAGGCTTGTGCAAGTACGCTGTTATCGCCTGTATACTTGTAATATTCCGCAATCAAACCGATCTCACTGATGGCATTCAGGCTCTGGGCGGGCAGTTCCGAATAATTGGCTCCCGGTACATTTCCTACTAATACATCCCCTCTTCTCAGTTGAATGAAATCCGATATGGCTTTTCTGATTAACATCAAGGCAGAATTACTGAGCAGAAAAATGGCCTGGGGAACCTGGACGGACACATCTCCGATCCACTGCCCCCTTTCCCGGTCGGGGCAATCCATGAAATTATCCCTCATGCAGACATATAATGTCCTGGCAGCCTTTTTCACCAGTTTATTCGTCACTTCGCAGTCACATTCAAATTCCCCGGTTATATCACAGTCATAGCCGGTTTCCCGGTAACCTGCCACAGAAAGATCGATTTCTGACTGGCTATGTATTATCATCTGCTCGCCGAAGAGATACAATATACTTTCAAACCGGTTATGCCCCGGATGGCATATGTACTCTATTCTGTGGCTGTTATAACGGTTTTCCTCATCTCCCGGACCGCCCCTTACGGTATAGCGGTCGGAGAAGATACTTATCACTTCACCGCCTTTTGCATTGACCTCAATATAAGGACAGTAGGTCATTGCATAAGGCAGGCTAGCAATATACTGATTTTGCTGCCTGGTTATAACGGTACCGGTTGTCAGTTCCTGCTTTCGGATAAGGGGAACCGGTCTTTCATAGAGCTTTCCCCACTGCCTATTGGAATAGGTTACCGCTGTTTCAAAAAAGGAATCATTAAAATCTTCCGAATAAAAATCTGTTATATCCTTGTTTCCGTCAAAGCCTAAATTGTACCCGCCGTATAAATAAGCCGGCAGAGGTTTACGTGTTTCATAAAAAGCCGGATGTCTACGGCACCGAAAGGAGGAACCGCTGTAAATCCCCAGCTCCCTGCATTCCAAAATCATACCTGCTGCCCTGCTGTCCGTATTATTCCTGCCTTCATTTCCGTAATACCAGCATAACACAGCAATTACATTTCTTCCGGTTTTTAAATAGGGGCCAATGTCTATCTTATCGGCATAACCGCAGCCCGGCAGACTTTCCCTGAACAATCCGCCTTCAAAAACGACCTGCTCTCCATTTACATATAACCAGTATTTGGTATCCACCGATATATAGGTAACAGCTTCTTTTACATCCTGTTCTAATTCAAATGCTTTGCGAAAGATGACTTTATCATCTTTCCTGGTATTGGCTTTACACCAGATCCATTCTGCCTCCAGCTTAACTTCCTTCATGTATAGTAGCCTCCAAGTGTCATTTATTGCAGGTGTATTTCTAACTCTTTTTAAATAATTTCGGCGCCGCTAATATTCCGGTTCTTTTCAGCTGATATTCATAACTGTACGACACACTTTCCGTCCTCCAGGCATCCGGTCCCATCCATTTCATACTTTCATCACAGCAATGCACCGGCCCGAAAGTATTGATGCGGTTACCGTAGGAAGTGATCTGAAGCTGATGCTTTCCGGATAAATGCCCCAGTTTCAGCCGGTAAGGTGCAAACATAATATCCCCGGCTTCTTTTCCGTCAACTTTCACTGAAAGCAGCGGTGCTCTGAATTTGGTTATTTCCAGCTCATATTCACCGTCTTCAACTTCCACGTCACAGATATAATTCATGTTTCCACCGTAGAACGGGAAAGCCTGCCCGGTTAGATCACTAAAGCCGATCTGTTCCGGTTTTGCAACCAGTGCAGCCGTATTCCCGGAGAGCTTTACACCGAAATCTCCCAGTATATAGCACCATTCCAAATTGGCTTTCCGGTTATAGGGCATTGTTAAAATCAGTTCATTTAAACCGGCTCTCACTTTATCTAAACCTACCAGCCGGATACTGTTATCCACATAATAACCGTTTACCAAAACCTGCAGGGCTTCACCGTTAAAACTAATTTTTATGTCATCCGCCTGTTCCACGGCTAAATTAACCATAACACCTTCCAGTTCCGATTCAAAGGTATAACGCAGCTTTAACACATGGGTATCTGTTTCTAAGTCTGCTTGCGTCCAGGGCTGTGCCACCGCAGCATTTTTAAGGGGATATCCCAGCTTCTTCCGTAGGATATTATCAATGCGCAGAATTTCCTCCTTAGTCTGATACGCTTCCCCATCCAGAGAATACTCGCATTGATCCAGCATTAAGACATTGGGTTCCTCGTTTTGATACCCGTGTCTGCCGGTGAGGATACAAGACAGCTTATACTGCGGATTCGATTCATCGGGCAACACCTCTTTACCCATCCCCGGTTCCAGATAAAGCAGCAGACTATCTTCCGGAAATAATTCATATTCCAGTTCCGTATTACCCTCCCGGTAACTTACGGCATATGGTTTCCTATCCCCTGTCATGGCATCCAGAACTGTCACCCTGTAAGTTCCTTTTACAATGACCCTGTAATTGCAGCCGGCCGGAATGTCGTGATTATTCACTTCTTTCCCATTTGCGATGAATAATACTTTATTTTCCCCGACTTCCCTCATCTGATATAATAAATGATTGCTGCGAAGGCCCTGTTCATTATAAATATCAACCTCCCGCTGCTCTTTTAACAATTCCATGAGATTTGTGTATTCAAAAGGGATCCGTACTGCATTTTCCAAAAGTATATCAAGCTTTTCATTTTCCAGCCCATCGGTATACTTAGGCAGTTCTCCCATAACAATGACTTTGCCGCCGGATTTTATGAATTCACTTAAGCGGTTGAGGGTGGATGAGCGCAAGGTAACACATCCGGGAATGATTACCGTATCATAACTCATTTCACCTACTGAAAATCCGTCACAGGACTCCTGCTGTTTAAGGGTATTCATTAAAGACTCCGATATAAAATCAAAATCCAGCAATCCAAATAACAGCCACTCCGTAACCTGCCTAAACTGCTTCTCCAGTTTCTCTCTTTTATAACTGGTCTGGTCATGAGGGCCGTAATACAACCAGTAACTTTCCACCGGGTGGATCACCCCGATGCGTACCAGGGGCTTGCCGCTTCTCAATGCCGTATTCACTCTTCCGAAATAAGTTTCGATCCGGTTGTACTTCTTATACCAGGGCGACTGGTAGAAGATAGAAGCCGGGTAATCTCTCTTGGCTTCTCCTGCCATGGAAACCCAGGATAAATGATGTACCCTGTGGGTAACGCCAAGGGCAGCCTGCCAGTCACCCTGGAGCTTATGTCCGCGGAAATCAAAATCCCAGTTTGTCACACCGTAGAGTTCGCTGGTAACCTGATTTCCTCCCATCTGATGGGCAGCACTCTGGGCCTGCTTCGCCGTTGTGTACTCTCTCCAGTCGCAAAGCATATCAATACCCGGAATCTGAAAACCCCGGTAATGGCGCATGGCTTCACCCAGGGCAGCCGTCTGGGAATGCAGCGTCGGCTCTTCCATCATATGGCCCGTCAGATAAATATTGTGCTTATCGCACCACTCCCCAAGGGTATCCGAAAAAGCTTCCGCAAATATCTCCGCAACCAGGTCGTGATAGCGGTACCTTGTTACGGATACCTTTTCCTCCGGCAGCTCCCAGAAAACTTCCGGCAGGTAGTCAAAGAAGCTCTCCCCGTACTCTTTTTGATATCTCTCTTCAAATTCATCCGTATAGGGTATAATTACTGCTCTCTTTTCCTCTCCCCGGTCCAGAGCCGTTTTATGTACGAACTGGGGTTCATCGGTGAATATGGAGGGAATTGTACTGCCAAATTCCTCTCCCAGAGCATTGTGGTATTTTTCGTGGGTAGTTTCAATAAACCGTTCTATGGCTTTCTTATCCAGAGTATTTACATAAGCCTGGTTATTGTTCCAGGTACTGGAGGCACTGATTTCCATATAGGCATACCAGATATTATTGCCGGTCTCACCCTCATTAAGCTTGCGGTATTCTTTCAGACATCCCTTCTCCAAAATTACATCATACCTTGCCAGAAAGGTTCCGCTACCTGTAGCATTCCCTCTTGCCGAGCTGTCCACAAATTCACCGGCCATATTCTTTAGCTCCTCCTGGCTAAAAGGTGAAAATACGAGGTACCGGCTGCGGTATACCGTATCCTTTGTCACTTCTCCTCCGCCAAATCCGGAGGGCCAACGGTCTTCATCATAAAGATAGGCTTTCATATCCAGCTGCTTCGCCTTTTGGACACAAGCTTTTACAATATCGATAAATTCTTCGCTCATATACTGTGTATCCAAGCCGGTGCGGCAGTGCATGGTAAAACCGCCCATACCCATTTCATGAAAATAATCGATCTGTTTTAATATCAGATCTTTGTCCAATTTGCAGTTCCACGCCCAAAAAGGGGCTCCCCGAAACATAGAGGACGGATTTTTAAATTCATTCAGATAATTAACTGACATAAATACCTCCTGTTTTTATTAATATTATCTCTATATTATATCACTAAATTTTACCGTTATCTTCCGATTATTGAGAAAACGGGCAGCCAAACCGGATGCCCGTTCTACCGTTATTTTTTAAGCTCCGCCGGTAAGTCGCAGCCCAACTTTTCTGCTTTCGCAGTAAGTACATCCAAGCCGCCCTTGTCCAGATATTCCTGAACAAAATCATCCCATTCGTTTAAGTTTCTTTCACCGGTAATGAACTTATATTCCTGAGCAAGTACATACTCATTTATATTCGGCGCAATATCTCCTGATATGGTGGATAACATAGAATCATTTGGCCAGCGATCATAACCTGCCATTCTGGTATTGCCTTCATTAATCTTATCAACATAAGCTTTATAATCAGCATCTGCATCATCCGCGCAATACTCTTTCTGCCATTTGAGTGTATAACCAAAAATCTGCCAAGGTGCCAGTGCCAGATTATCGGTACCATATTTGGTAAATCCTGGATGGGTTTTGTCCACATAGCAATAACTGGACCCATCATCATTATATTGTCTTACATCGGCAGTATAGCCTTCATGAACCTCCTTGCCACCACCTTGTACGGTTGCAAAGTAAGCTTCACCGCCATAAGCCATAGCATCTAAAATGTGACAGATTCTTTTTAGCTTTCCTGCATCATCTTTCACAGCACTTTTAGGAATAGCAAAACATTCACCTGCATTACCGCCGGCGGTTCCTTTCGTACCCTCAGGAAGCTGATCCAGGTAGCTCCAATTCTGAGCTAAGGAATAATCATTGTTGTTAGCATTTACATACTCCTGATAAAGAGCGCCTGACGGATAATTTACCATTCCGATTTTATCTTTTAGTGTAAAGGATTTCGCTGTTTCCCAATCAATTGTAAACCAGTCGGGTGCTAATACATTCATTTGATATAATTTGTTTAAGAATTCTATGTAGCCTTTTGTACTGCCATCCAGCATTGGTGATACCAAAGTACCATTCTCTGCATGTTCGGAAGGATTACCAAATAAAGGTTTAAGACCCTCCAGCATACCAAAACCTTTCCCTGAACCGGCACCTGTCATAAAATAGGTGTCAGCCTTACCATTGCCATCCGGATCATTAAAAGTACTTGCTTTCGCATACTCTGCTATGTCCTCCATTGTTGCCGGCATATTCATTCCTAATGCAGTAAGCCAGTCTTGACGAATAGAAAGCCCCCATATGTCCCCATCCTGAATTGCATACTTTGATATGAATGGAATCGTTCCATCCTCCATGGTACTCCATTTGAGAATCGTGTTCGTAACAAACTTACAGGTTTGCGGTAGATATGGATAGATTTCAGAAGCATCTGTTAATAATCCCTGAGAACCTAACGAAAATCCATAATTTGAGTTGGGTAATATGGTTAAATCCGGGACATCATCTGAGGAAAATCTTGTTGAAAGTATTGTTTCCATATCCGAACCCGAAGAAGTGGTAAATTTTAATGTAACATTATAAGTCTTTTCTAACCATGCTTTAATCGGGTCATCTTTCGGTGGTTCTGTACCGTAATTATAGGTATAAAACTCTAAATCATAATGCACACTCATGTCATCATAATCATAATATCCAGCTTCTGCAAGAGTTGGATTTTTAGGCATTGTATCAGGAAATACAATATCCTTAAAATCCGGAACCGAATTAGGTGATCCTATGCTGACAGCAGAGGAATCTTCTGATGTACCTGTTGTACCTGTAGAGGTAACAGGATCATTTTTTTGGGTTGAAGCACATCCGACCAATGAAAACACCATAACAATTGACAGGGATAATCCTAAAATCTTTGAAATTTTTTTCATTTTTCTCTCCTTTTTAATTATATCAGCGTTTTACCGCCATAACCTGCCTCTAATGACATTTGGCCTGATATTATAAAAATGTCATCTTGCAGCAGATAAAGGCCATATAAATATTTCACACAAGCTGAGCTGATGCTTGTCAAGTCATAAACTATTCCTTTACAGAACCTGTATACATACCATGTATAAAATATTTCTGCAAGAATGGATAGATACATAGGATTGGTAATACCGCTATAACGACGCTGGCCATTTTCATGGATTGCGTTGTCATCTTCGCATATGTGTTTACATTACTCATCATATCGCCGGAAGTATTCTGATTTAATAGATTTCGAATAATATATTGAATCGGGTACAAGTTAGAATCCCTTACATAAACCATAGCTCCAAACCAATCATTCCAATGTATGACAGCCGCAAACAAGCCTAATGCTAATATACTGGGTTTTAATAGAGGTATCGCTATATAACGAAGTTTTTGAAGTTCACAAGCCCCATCTAAATCGGCAGAATCCATAATGTCGTTGGGAATACCCTCTACAAATAATTTAATAACTAAAATACCATAGGTATTAGCCAATCCCGGAACAATGTAAACCCAGAAGGAATTTAATAAATGAAGCTTATTCATCAGCAAATAATTCGGTATAAGTCCTCCGTTTAAAATCATAGTTATAATAAAAAACAACATTATTCCACTTCTAAAAGGCAAATCTTTTTTCGCAACTATATATCCAACCGGAACCGTTAGAACCAGTGCAGCTGCAACACCTAATATAGTTCTTAATACTGAAATTTTCATACCGTTAAAAAAGTTGGTTCCCGTAATAATATACTCATATGCACTAAAAATCGGTTTTCTTGGAAATATAACAAAATAGTTCCGAGCAATCATTTCCCCTTCCGAAGTTAATGACATACCCACTACATAAAGCAGAGGGATAATACAAACTATCATCACTATAGTCATTAATACTCCGATACTGATTTGATATATAAGTTCTGACCTTGACATTTTTATCTTGTTTGAAGATTGTTTTTTCATCTTTTCTTTTCCTTTCGACAAAACGGACATTCGCACTCCTAGATTGCTGCCTGCTCTTTGAGAGATTAAAATAAACCTCTTCCGGAAATCTTCTTTGCAACGGAATTCGAAATTAGTATGAGTACCAGACTTATGGAAGCTTTTAACATACTTACTGCAGATCCTATTCCATATTGCATTTTACCTAAGCCAACACGGTATACCCAAGTATCGATGATATCACCGACATCATACACAGCTACGTTATAAAAAAGCAAAATCTGCTCAAAATCATTATTCAAAATGTTACCGATTGCCATAATAAGTGAAAATGTAATAACCGGAAGCATAGCCGGAAGAGTTACTGCCTTAATGCGCTGTATCGGTCCGGCACCATCAATTTTGGCCGCTTCGTAGAGTTCAGGATTTACTCCTGTCAATGCCGCAAAATAAAGAATTGTTCCCCAACCAGCTTCTTTCCATATCTGAGATCCCACTATCAAAGGTACAAAAGCTTTCGGGGATGTCATAAAGTCAACACTCTTACCAGTAACCGTTGTTATTACGGCATTTATGAATCCATCGCCGGAAAAGAAAGCCATTACGATACCATATATAATTACCCAGGAAAAGAAGTGAGGTATGTATACCAAGGTTTGATTTATCTTTTTAAATCTTGTACTTCTAAGATCGAACATAGCAATAGTCAAAATTATCGGTGGAAAAAAAGTGAAAATCAGACGTGCAATACTAATAGTCAAGGTATTGCGAATTAATTTAAGCATTTCTCCTTCGGAGAATATGTAACGATAGTTATCAAGACCTACCCAGGGTGCTCCCATAATAGTGCTCCCCACCTTCATATTTTTAAGTGAAATAAGAAACCCCCATATAATTGGGATATATAAAAAAACAAAATAATATAATATAGCTATAATAAGGATGGGAAACAGCGACTTATACTTCCTCATTCGATATTTCAGTGAGCGTTGTTCCTCCATCGTATTAAACTTTTGCTGCTTATACAAATACCTTTCTTTTTTCATATTTCTTAATCCCTTTCTTTTTTCATATTTCTTAAATCGTATTTTCTGTATGTTTAAATACCTTTCTTCAGTATTTTTGAATACCGGTATGTAATTAAAAACCAGTTGTAAATCACCTATTTATTGTGGTACATTACCTAAATAACAAAGCGATACATCTTTTATATATACAATATTAATAAATACCGTTAAGCGTAACAACATAAAAAGCACAGTAAATTTACATCAAAACTTCAGTTATCACTACAATTCCAAAAATCATATCCCGAAAAAAACAGCACTTAATGTGGCATTAGCTCCCCGAACTTGATTAATTCTGAATCTTACTGACTTGTCATACCGGTAAACAAGATATTTACCATTTGAATAATTATCTACAATTTTTATAGGTGCCACCATATTTAAAGTATCTTTATCAAACATTTCAACCGCAAGTCTTCGTTCAGTATTATCCCAGTCTGCAAAATAGAGTGCAATGGTATACATCCTGTCAGTTTTCAGAAAAATATCAAGGGTAAATGTTTGCTGACAGGCAATTGGATCATTTGTATAAAGTGCACCCAGCTTCCTGTTTCCATTATTTCGAGTATTCCTTGCCAATGCACGTTCCTCATCGGTTTTACTGACCCATTGGATTGTATTAGCCTTGTTGTACCGGATATTAGCTACATAGTCCGGAAAGTTCTCTAAATCTTTACCTTGCCTATTATAAGAAAAGAAATCATACCCTTCCGTTCCATAAACGCCGCTCCAGTTCCCTTTCGTTTCTGAATCTTCCCGTACAAATTCTGCCGCATAAGTGTATTCTCTCTCTCTATATGCAGGGGTTTGTCCTTCGTAATCAACTTGAAATATATAAGTCCCTGATTTCAGTTCAGCTAAATATAAAAATTCAAAATCCTCCCCCAAAACAGCAGCTTCTCTGCCGTTCATACATATATCAGTAATGACTTTTTCCGCCTTCGGAATACCAATTTTAGCAGTGGTTCCTTCCGGAATAATCACTTTGCATTCTCCGGTGGCAGTATTAAACGAGGCTTCAATCATTCCGTGGGGGGTTGGCGTGCTGCCCGATACTCTGGTGACCTGACGGCCCAAATGCGGTTTAATATCAAATGTCCTAAATCCTGGGGACGTGGCTTTAATACCTAATACCTCTTCACTGAGCCAGGGCAGGACACCGGCACCCCAGGGATGTGCCAAACTGGTGTAGCCGGCCTGATTATTTGGTACTGGGTCATTTTCATTGATTACATCATTCCAGCCGGGCCGATAAGTTTCAAAAAATGTAGTCCCGCCATATTCAATCTGCCCTCCCCACATATCAAGTATGGAAGATATTCCATGGTCGTAATGACCAGATTTTCCCATTGCCTTTAAGATAAAATACTGATTAAAGGGTGAGTAAGAAAGCCGGTTTACCCGGTCTGTGAAGTTTTTATGGTAAAGGAATTCCATAATATCAGCAGTAACAATTCCAGCATTAATTGCATCAGCAGAGGTATGTAATCCGTAGCTGGAATACCAGTCAGCATCTTTAAGCAGATCACTTAATTTTTCTTTAACATAGCCTTCATAAGTATCAGCAAGATCACCCCGTCCGATATCACGGGAAACTATGGAAAATTGACTCCAAGCTTCAAGCGCCAGTAATTGATAGGAAATCTGGTTTGTTTTTATATCCGGATTTTCAAAACCGGCGCCAAGACGTTCATCCCACCCAAAAAATCCGAGTGCAGGGTTTTTAGCGTATATCTCATATGCATGTTGAAGCCGTAACATTGCCTGAGGCATTAAAGCACTTACACCTTTGCGGTCACCTGTGTATTTATAATAATCAATCAGACTAAAAATCCAATATAACTCAAAGCTCTCAATTCCATTGGTATGTACGGCAGTATAACGAAGGTTTTGGAGGACAAAATCATAGTTTCCAAATGCTATCAGTGCGGCGGCTTGGGCCGGATACGCATCTCCGGTCCAGGAATGACGGTCCCCCCGATCCATCAAAATAGCTGCAAAATGGTCTTCTTTCAGGTTTACACGTACGTCATAGGCCGCAGTGTACCATATTCGATTCAGCATCTCTATATTGCTGTTAAAACTGCCCTGATAATTTACCGGTTTTATTTGGCAGATGAGCCTGACACCGTTAATGTGGAAAGTTTTATCAAATTCTGTTACATTGATAAAACCAAAACGCACTCCCTCATAAAGTTCGTTGTTAAGTTCCAGACGATATGTATTTCCATATTTCACCGGTACAGCTATTTTAGATGGAGACCTGGGTCCTGTATTCACGATAGCCGGTTCATTATATTCGCTGATACCCAATGAAATGGCTCCATTTAAATCCGGGCTGTCAATCTCCAGCCAACCGGCCATTTCAACACCAAAATCTAGTAAAATCATACCGGTTCCCAAAACTTCCACTTCCTGATGATCTGTTATCAGTGTTTCAACACCAATAAAACTTCCGATATTTTCAGTCCTTACTCCTATCGGGTAGCATAGGAATATTTGGAGTAAATCAGAGGCTTTTGGATTATCCCACCGATAGTTAACAAAAGGATCTGGTGAATAGGGTTGTTCTTTGCCTGAAAAACTTCCTCCTGAAACATAATTATACGGTTCGGTTATAAGTGACGTACTGCCGATCTTAACGCCAGGTGGTATCTTTAAATCAGAAGTTGCTCTTAAAACACAGTTTGGTTCATAACTTTTTCCTATATATTTTTTAATCTTTTTCATTCTTATTTGTGACACCTTTCCTAATCTATGATTCCATTACGATTACTCTTATAAACTTGTTATCATTTTGACCTTGGTTCTTAATTGTTTCCTTGAATTAATCTTAAGGCTCTGCTAAGATAAAATATATAGGTGATTTTTTAATTTATAGGGGGGTATTTTTCATTCATGATTAACTTTTTTGATAACAAAAAATTATATATTTCAGATGATTTATATGTAGAATGTAATGAAGTATCAAAAGTAATTCCTCATTCACATGACTTTTTAGAATTAGCTTATATTATTAACGGTTCGGCAACTCATATCATTAATGGTAAAAAAATAGAGCTTAAAAAAAACACTTATATTATCATAGATTATGGTGCAAAACACAGCTATGAAAATATAAGTAAAAATCTGGTTATATTTAATTGCCTTTTTAAACCGAGGCTCATTGATAATTCCCTTGCTTATTCAAAAAGCCTTGCACAATTAATTAGTCATTACCTTATCAATATCGGATTTGAAATCAGCCAGCATCAATTTATTTACAATGTCTTTAACGATACGGATGATGTAGTCCTTACCCTTTTAAAAAAAATATTGGCGGAATACGAAGCACAATCTACAGGATGCATACAGATCATGCGTTCCATACTGACAGAAGTCATTATCCTGACTATGAGAAAAGTGGAAATAACCCAGCGGATTTATCTTACTCACTCTGAAAAAGAAATATCTGAAATAATTGCAGATATCAATAAAAACTATTTAAACCCTCTGACCTTACAGGAATTTTCTGACAAATATAGTACCAGCATAAGCAGCTTAAGTAAAAAGTTTAAAAAACAAACAGGTTATACATATTCCCATTACATTCAAATGAAACGAATTGAACAAGCATGCAGACTATTAAGCAATACAAGCGAAAAAGTAATAATCATCGCTTATGAATGCGGTTATACAGATATGAAACACTTTAATTCAATATTCAAAAAAATTATGGGAACAACTCCCACAATGTATCGAAAAATTATATGTTGCAAACAGCGTTAAAAGATTAGTAAATTCACATCAAATCTTCAGTTTCTATTTACAATTCCTATTGCAGTCAAATATAATAAACTCAAAATCAGGATGAAAAGTGGTGTTTCCTATGCTTCCTTATAAAACATTAGATAATATTTTACATCAATTAGAACCCGAAGAAGAACTATATAAAGCCCACCATGCCGAACCAGATTTGTCTGACCTTCCCTACATACTCTCGGGCAACACACCGGTATACGTTATGGCCGCTGATATCGTACCGCCTTTTTCCCATGCACCTCATCCCTCCATTATGATGCGAAAGACCAATCGTTTTATTAATGTATATCCTCATGTTCATCCCTGGATTGAGTTAGGGTATATGTATTCCGGCAGTTGTGATCATACTATCTTTAATACTTCCCATACGTTGAAAAAGGGACAGGTCTTTATATTAGATTCCGAAGCTCCTCATTCCGTTGAGAATCTGGGCGAAAATGATATATTAATTACAATGATTATGAGTAAACCTTATTTCACAGACTCTTTTTTTAATCACTTTTCAGAAGAAAGTGTTCTGTCACGTTTTCTCGTTAATGCTATTTCAAAACAGACGTCTCATGATAATTATATTATATTTAATTCGGAAAAAAACCGTCGTGTAACGATGTTCTTTTTAGAGCTCATGTGTGAGCATATTAGTCCTTCCATGAATTCACAGGATATGATTAACAGTCTGATTAGTTTATTATTTTTGGAGTTAATCAGTGTTTTTGAAGCAGATAAAGCATTGCAGCAGATGCAGCTTAATAAATCCACGATTGTACCTATTCTTAAGTATATAGAATCCAATTACAAAAGCTGTGATTTAAAGAGTACTGCCGCCTTCTTTAATATGAACCCCAATTACTTAACTACGATCTTAAAGAGAGATACCGGTTATTCCTTCAAAGAATTAATACAAAAACAGCGTTTTCGAACAATAACGAATCTTCTGCGCAATACAAAACTTTCTGTAGAAGAAATCGCATTTCAAACCGGTTATGAGAATACTACTTATTTTTATAAAAAGTTTAAAGAAGAATTTGATTGTTCACCGAAACAGTATAGAAATCAACACAAAATCAACTATTAACCCTATTAAGAATCCCAGGTCGATTTGACATTGATCTCTAACAGCCATTCTACTTTCTGAGAATAAAATAAAGCAAGGTGATCCTTTCTTGTATTGGCACAAATAATATGATATATTTAATTATAATAGATTGGAAAAGAAAGGATAGATGTTAAAATGAAATTTAATTGGTGTACCATTCAGGTTAATAACATGGAAGAGTCTGTAAAGTTTTATCGGGATATCGTAGGGCTTAAAATTGACCGCAGCTTTCAGGCCGGTCCGGATACTGAAATCACTTTTCTGGGCGAAGGTGAAACAAAAATTGAATTAATTCATAATAAAAATAATTCATCGGTTACTATAGGTGCTGACATTTCTCTTGGATTTGAAGTTAAGTCAGTGGATGAAATGATGACTTTCTTAAAAGAAAATAATATTTCCATTCATAGCGGTCCATTCAGCCCTAACCCTCATGTAAAATTTATCTATGTGCTGGATCCTAACGGATTAAAGATACAATTTGCTGAAGATCTGTAGTATTATAACAGTTGGACAAGTAGGTCCGTGTTAATATTTGATATATTTTATAACTATATACCTTCATAATTTTCTCAATTATCCAACATTAGGGGTTATTGCAAAATAATAATTATATGATCTTAATCATAATTATTATATTGCAATAACCCCTGCTTTATACTTCCATATAATTTTGCGAAACTAATAAGCGATTATTTTAAAAAAAATTACTTGAAACCACCTTAGCAAAGGTCTATAATTTAGTCTTGTGTATAAAAACAGAGAAATATAACCTCTGTTTATCAAGAGAAAATAATTAGACAACGCAGGTGGACAGTGTTATGGATACTAAAATGAAATTCAAAAATAATTACAAATCCGTTATAAACTCAGATGCAAATCGAATACATATTATATTTAAAAGTGTACTGGTAGGATTGCTGGCAGGTTCGGTAACGACACTTTACAGATTAATCCTGGGTAAAGCAGAAGAAATCAGTTTTCAGTTATATGCTTATTTTAAAGTACACCTTTCTTTACTTCCGGTATTGTTTTTATTGCTCGCTTTGTTAGGTTATATTACCGGACTGCTTGTAAATAAATTCAAAATGATAAGCGGAAGCGGTATTCCCCAGGTGAAAGGGATTATAATGGGATATTTTAAAAATAACTGGATTGGAACTTTAACCGGTAAATTCTTAGGCGGCACCTTATCCATTGTGGCAGGACTTTCTCTGGGCCGGGAAGGCCCCTCCATTCAGATTGGCGCCGGTATCGCAGAAGGACTTGGAAATAAAATTGCGTCTACCAGACAGGAAAAGAAAATACTGATTGCCAGCGGTGCCAGTGCAGGTCTTGCTGCTGCATTTAATGCGCCATTAGCCGGAGCAATGTTTGCAATGGAAGAGATATTTAAGTATTTTTCTCCTGTTATCTTATTATCTACCATGATTTCTGCCGTTGGGGCAGATTATGTATCCAAATTAGTTTTTGGTATGAATCCGGTATTTCAATTTACATTAAGTGACAGTATTCCTCTAGATGGGTACTGGCTTTTAATACTCCTCGGGGCAATTCTTGGTGTTGCAGGTGCTTTCTATAACCGTATTCTTCTCTTATCACAATCGTTATATAAAAAATGCGGCTGGTTAAATACCAAAACCAGAATAATCTTTCCTTTTCTTCTTGCCGGAATACTAGGCCTGGTGTTTCCAATCGTTTTAGGAGGAGGTCATGAAATAATTGGAGAAATCAACTTATCCCAGCCGATTTCATTTTTACTTCTGGTATTGATCATAAAATTCATTTTTTCTATGATCAGCTTCGGCTCCGGTGCACCCGGCGGTATCTTTTTTCCTCTTCTCATTATGGGAGCTTCTATTGGAGCAATCTGCGGAAATATCGCTGTTAACTTACTTGGATATAATGAAAATCTGTTTTATAATTTTGTAATTCTATCCATGGTGGGTTTTTTTACTTCCATTGTAAGAGCACCCATTACCGGTGTAATCTTACTGATTGAAATGACAGGATCCTTTTCTCATTTGCTGCCGTTAACAATCGTATCCATATTGTCCTATGTAGTTGCAGATTTACTAAAAAGTCCACCTGTCTATGATTCCTTATTGGATAATCAATTAAAAGAAAAAGGAATCCATACGGATCCCTTAGGTTCTGATAAAAAAATTACGATAGAAACAATCGTTCATCATGGTTCTCTGGCCGAAAATAAATTAGTCAAAGAGCTTGATCTCCCTCATAACTGTCTGCTTATTGCTTTGAAACGAAACCAGCACGAGTTTATCCCAAAAGGGAATACCAAAATTTTAGCAGGAGATTACCTGGTTTTACTTACAGATACTAACTCCGAAGCAGACTTAAGAATAAGGCTCACCGAAGTTGTCACTACTTAATTCAACAAATTATTTAAAATATATTATCAAATAGAGATAACTGATTATATTCGTATCCTGATTTATAACCGGCAATAATATCTTTCATATTATATAATATATGATTTTCCTCGCACTCATGGGCAAACAGACGATACAATTCCCTTGCATTAGGACTGGTGCATTGGTATCTGTCGCCATAACGACTGATATACTTCATTTTTAAATCTGGGAAAACTTCGTCCAGTTTCTCATAAAAATATTCCCGCTGGTTATTACGAAGTGTTACACCGAATGCCGGATAGATAAACTTCGCTCCGTTTTTCTTGGCGAGGGACACCATACTTACAATATTCTCTTTGTTATCACTGATAAAAGGCAGTACCGGCATAAACAAAATTCCGATAAAAATTCCGGCCTCAGATAGTTTGCGGACTGCCTCAAACCTCTGGGAGGATGGAGCCGTATTCGGTTCTATTAATCCGGATATGGCATCGTCCGTATTCGTTATTGTTATTTTACAGATAACCGGAGAGTGCTCTTTTATAGACTGCAGGATATCGATATCCCGGGTTATCAAAGTACCTTTTGTGGCAACAGCAATACCGAAATGAAAAGCATCCGCTAATTCCAGTGCATGCCTGGTTAAACTAAGCTCTTTCTCAAAGGGATTATATGGATCACTCATTGCCCCTGTACCAATGACTCCTGTCTTAACCTTACGCCTGAGTTCATCCCGAATAATTTCCAGGGCATTATCTTTTGCCCTGACTGTATCAAACTGATCAACCCGGTAGCAGTCACTTCTGCTGTCACAATATATACAGCCATGGCAGCATCCTTTATAGATATTCATATTGTAATCCGTTCCAAACCAGGAAGTATTTTTTGTCTTGGTTATGATTGTTTTAGCAGGAATGTATTGCATAACTCCTCCCCCTATCAAATTTCAAATTATTATCTTATTATTCCTATTATATATTAACAAATATAATATGTCATCTGTATGTCATATATCAAAATTATTGATTCATTGATATTTCCCCTAATTATTTTGCAGTTATAACCTTATTTATAAAAACGATTACAAAAAAGAAAAAAAATTGGTTACTTTTTATAAATTGTGATTGACTACTGTTTATTTGTATAGTAATATATACCATATAAGTCATATATGGAATTTATATTCCATATATGGAATATAAGAGGGGGGTATAAGATGAAACAAGAAGAATTACAGAAAAAAATGCTTCAATGCAGTTCACTTAAGTCAATGCAGATCATTATTGCTATTTCATCAGCGGAAGATTATACAAGCATTGTTGAATTAAGTAAGATTACCGGGTTAAGCGCCAGTACGATTCATAGAATTTTAAACGAATTAATGGAATGCGGTTTCGTGGTAAAAGACGAGAAACAAAAGAAATTTAAATTAGGTTTTGAATCAGTTGCTTTATCCATGAAAATACAGGTTACGGATTACCTGGCAGACATTTCCAGAGAAGAAATGGCTTATTTAAACAACTTATCCGGTGAAACAGTGAATTTGGTAACCTTAAACGGTTATGAGGGTGTTTATATAGCCAAAATGGAGGCAAAAAACCAGATAGCGTTAAAGTCAAAAGTGGGCTGGCGAATACCTCTATACTGTACAAGCAGTGGTAAAGTTCTTTTATCCTGCCAGAATGAAAGCTGGCTGGACGGATATTTTAAAAACATAACTTTAAACCAGTTTACTAAGAATACCGTTACCGACCGCCGTACATTGGAGATAGAACTAAAAAAAATCAAGATACAGGGATATGCCATGGATATAAAAGAACATAACCAGGATATTATATGTCTGGCAGCGCCTATATTTTCTCATGACCGTAAATGTGTCGGAACAATTGGAATCGCGGCACCGGACTACCGATTTACGGAAGAAAAAGCATTATCCTATCTGGATGATGTAATGAAAGCGGCACAAAGCATCACAAATAAGCTTTTGTGATGCTTGTAGCATAGATTTTATAAAAGGAGGTTTAAAAAATATGGAGGGTATGGATTTCGATTACAAAGATAATAAATATCGGAGTGCTAAAGTCGTAAATGGATTAAACATGGCTGGACCCAGAGCCCATTTTCGCGGAATGGGATTTAATGACGATGAATTAAGGCGCCCGTTTATTGGAGTAATTAATACCTTTAACGAAATGCATCCGGGTCATATCCATTTAAAACGAATCGGAGAATTGGTAAAGGATGGGGTAAGAACTGCCGGTGGTATTCCTTTTGAAGTAAATACCATATCTATTTGCGATGGATTTACACAGGGTCATGTAGGAATGTGCAGTGTTCTCCCAAGCAGAGAAGTAATAACGGATTCCATTGAGGTTTACGTCAATGCACATCAATTGGATGGAATTGTATTAATTGGAGGATGTGATAAGATTGTCCCAGCTATGCTCATGGCAATGCTCCGAATCAATATTCCTGCAATTCTGGTAACCGGAGGTCCTATGCTTCCGGCCGAATATAAGGGAAAAACTTATGCCACTTATGAATTAAAAGAAATGGCTGGAAAATTGATGAAAGGTGATATTTCCAGAAAAGAATATGACCATATGGAGGGGTTGATGTCCCCGGGGCCGGGTTCCTGCGCTATGATGGGTACAGCGAACAGCATGTCCGTGGCAGCCGAAGCCATGGGGCTGACGCTTCCCGGCAGCGCCTGCGCACACGCAGTAAGCGGGAAAAAGAACCGGATCGCAAAAGAAAGCGGTATAGAGATTGTCCGTCTTGTGGAAGAGAATATCCGTCCAAGGGATATTGTAAATCAGGAGATGCTGGAATTTGCTGCAAAAATCTGCTTAAGTGCAGGAGGCTCCACCAACATAACCTTGCATCTGCCCGCTATTGCACATGAGGCAAAGTTAAATATGACCCTGAATGAAATTGAAAAAATTTCAAGTAACACACCATATTTAGCTAAAATTAAACCGTCCGGGCATCATACAATGCTGGATCTTTATAAGGCCGGAGGTGTATATGGCGTTATTAGGGAATTTGCAGATACAGAGAACCTGGATCGGATGACCGTAAATGGAAAGACCCTGCGTGAAAATCTCCGGGATATTGTTGAGCTTGACCATGAGGTAATCCATCCGGTCGCAGATGCTTATGCGAAAGAAGGGTCTATTGCAGTTTTGCGCGGTAATTTATCACCCGGAGGCTGTGTGGTAAAGCAGGCTGCTGTTGTAAAAAACATGAGAGTCCATACCGGACCCGCGCGGTGCTTTGAAAGTGAAGAAGAAGCAACGGCAGCAATTTATGATCAAAAAATAGAACATGGAGATGTGATTGTCATACGGAATGAAGGCCCAAAAGGTGGCCCTGGAATGCGTGAAATGCTTACTGCAACCGCTGCGTTAGTAGGTATGGGATATTCAGAAACGGTTGCGCTTATAACGGATGGCAGATTTTCCGGAGCAACCAGAGGACCATGTATCGGACATATATCACCCGAAACCGCACAGAGAGGTCCCATCGCTGCTCTTAAAGATGGTGACATGATAACAGTTAATATTGATAAAAGGTTAATTCAGGTCGCTCTATCCGATGAGGAAATAAAAGAACGGCTTGAGAAACTTCCACCATTCACTCCTAAAGTGAAAGATGGTTATTTATACCGATACGCAAACAGTGTTTCTTCTGCGGATGAAGGAGCAATTTTAAAATAAAGAATACCCCTGAAATAAGTACATGTTGACTGGCCGGTTAACAAACAGATTTCAAAGAGGCATTCTCATCTTTATTATAGAAGAAAATCTAAAATAATACAAGATTTGAGATGTTAAATTCGGGGTAAAACCATAGGAGACGATTAAATTTGAGGAGTACAAATAAATTTTCTGGGATTTCAGCTCCGGTGTTGACCCCTTTTTGTGATAATGGCGGTGTCAATTATAAGGAATATGAAAAATTAATCAGATATATAACAACAAATGGAGTACACAGCATATTTGTCTGTGGAACCTCCGGTGAATTTATCAACCTGACATTGGAAGAAAGAGAAGAATTGCTCATTGCAGCCAAAGAAGGGGCAGCTGAGGGAACAAGTGTTATGTTTAACATTACTGCTATGAACCTGCGGGATCTGGACCGCTTAATTGAGTATGCAAAAAGCCGGAAAGCTGACAGTGTTTCGGTAACCGCACCATATTATCACAAATATGATACCAATACCCTGACAGAGTATTTTAAGACTGTATCGGAGCATACCGGTGATATGCCGCTGTATCTTTACAACATGAGCGGAATGACACAAAACCCCATTACAGCAGTAATATTAAAAACATTATTAGAGAGTTGTAATAATATAAAAGGAATTAAAGACAGCAGCATGGACTTTATGACTATTTTAGAATACCAAAACGTGGTGGATAAAAAAGATTTTGAGATTATTACAGGAAATGACGCACAGGTTTTGGCCGCTTTACAGGCAGGAGCATCCGGAGGAATTATCGCTGCGGCAGGCGTCTGCCCGGGTGAAGCCTCTAAAATATATGAAAAATTCATGGAAAATGATATGCCCGCCGCAAGAATAGCCCAAAATAAGATTATGTCCATGCGGGAACTATTCCGTTCGGTAATGCCTGTCATGGCTCATAAGAAAGCATTGGAGCTTTATGGTTTTCGTATGGGACGGGCCAGATTTCCATTCAGAGATCTGACAGATGGAGAAACAGAAATAATAATAAAAGGTATGAAAAATTTAGGATTGGTTTAGATACCAAAAGGAGGATGTTAAAAATGTTAGAAGGTTGGGGACTTATGGCAGCTTTTTTAATTGCAATTGCACTCTTACTGATATTAATTATAAAATTTCACTTAAATGCATTTATCGCATTACTGACTACAACCATAGCTACCGGTTTAATGGTCAGAATGCCCATTGAGGATATTACTTCATCAATTACAAACGGATTCGGCAGTACTCTGGGGAGTATCGGGGTCATCATTGGTCTGGGCGTTATGCTCGGAAGGTTTTTATTTGAATCGGGCGGAACGGATGTTATGGCCGATACGTTTCTGCGTAAATTTGGAAGTAAACGCTCCAGGCTAGCCGTATCCATATCAGGGTTTTTGACCGGTATTCCTGTTTTTGGAGATATTGTACATATTATGTATGCACCTATGGTGAGATTGATTTCTTATAAAACTTCCGTACCAATCATGTCACTGGTAACAGCCATGACAGTATCCACCGTATGTACGGGAGCCATGGTTATTCCGACACCGAATCCAATGGCAGTAGCAGAACAACTGCAATTGGACGTGGGAGTGTTTTTTCTGTATGCATTAATTACTGGTTTTGTCGGATCTCTGGTCGGAGGTGTCCTGTATGGTGGATGGGTAGAAAAACGTGATAGAAAAGTAAAGTATGTTTACGACTTTAAGGACCTGGAAGAAGACGAAAAAATGCTGGAGGATGCTAAAAACAGTAACAGAATCACATTTGGTAAGGCAATCTCCATTTTAATTCTCCCTATTTTACTGATTCTCATAGGAAGTTTCGGAACTCTGCTTATCAAAGGTGGAATTGCTCTTACTATTATCAGTTTCATTGGAAATAAAAATATTGCTATGCTAATTGGTGTTATTTATGCGGCTCTGATATCAAAACCATATTTGAAAAAATCCGTAGAAACTGTTATGAGCGACTCTGCAGCCCAAGTAGGACTGGTATTACTTATCACCGGTTCAGGCGGTACATTCGGAAAAGTTCTACAGACTACCGGTATCGCAGACTATTTGTCACAGACCCTTCTGGGATTCCATGTACCTGTATTGGTGCTCTGCTTTATTATCTCTCAAGTTTTACGATGTGCACAAGGCTCCACAGGTGTTGCCCTTATTACCACTTCCTCTATGTTATCTTCTACCATAGTGGCCAGCGGTATATCTCCGGTGCTTTGCGGTATTGCAATCTGTGCCGGCGGTATCGGTCTTTCACTGCCCAATGATTCCGGATTCTGGGCTATTAACAGATTTTATAAAATCTCTGTACCGGATACGATTCGCTCCTGGAGTATCGGAGGATTTATTGCCGGGGTGACATGTCTCATTTTTGTTTGTATATTATCAATTTTCCAAGGCGTTCTGCCTGGATTGTTATAAAATCATTCTATAATCAAAGCGATATTATTAGGTCCGCCGTGCTGCGGCTCTACCTTATCCCTGCGACACAGGCATTTCAGTCGGAGATACACTCCGACTGAAAATAAGTAAGTCCTTAACGCTCAGCTAAAAAGCGTGGGACTTACTTTAAAGAAATCCTGTTGTTATTTATGATATGGTTTGCTATATCATTTATATATAGATAAAGTCTCCTGTAATCTGTTTTTTATGATCTCACGGATACGGACAGGCTCCAATACTTCCGCATAGTTACCAAAAGATAGAATATATCCATATACCCATTCGTCTTCCGGAAATGAAAAAGTTACAATAAAACTGTCCTTCTTCTCTTTATGAATTTGATTTTCATCAAATTCATCATAAACACGATAAGCCTGAGTCGCTGAAATCTTCATTTTAATGGTCACCATATTGGTAACAGACGTCACATTAAGCATGCCAGACTGATCCAATGGCATTTCTCTTGTAAATGTGTCATTTAGAACATTCAGATTTTTCATCCGATTAAGCTTAAAAGTTCTTATATCAGATTTGGCTCTGCAATAAGCTTTTAAATACCATGTTCTATTTTTAAACCATAATTGAAGAGGCTCTGTCTCTCGTCTGGTTCTCTCCCCATAGGTACTGTAATAATCAAACTGGAGTACTTTTTTTTGTAATACAGCAGTTTTAATTTGATTAAATTTTTCCTTTTGATTGTCACTCCAGTCGGAATAATCAACTTCAATCCAATTATTTTGTTTGGTTCCGAATAGATTGCTTAACTTATTCAGCACCTTATCTAAATCCGGATAATTAGTAGCACTTAATCCCTGAAGTGCAGACAGGATATCCTCCTGCTCCACTTTTGATAATACAGATTTATTCAGCACAAAATTATCCAGTAATCCAATACCGCCACCCTTACCTTTACTGGTGTAAATAGGAATACCTGATTGACATAATACGTCAATATCCCTATAGATGGTGCGTACGGATACTTCAAAATGTTCTGCCAGTTCTTTGGCCGTTATATAATTTTTATTTAATAGAATATATACGATTTCAAATAATCGATTTACCTGCATATTATCACCCAAACACATTGAAACATTATCCTGTGACAATATGATGTCAAAATTTTTACTATTCTATTATATTTTTTATAACGATAACATTAACTATTCATTAAGTTATTTCATCCAAGAGAAACTCTTGAACTGCTGCTAATGCTGTTATCATATCATCATGCATTAAAATGCATTTATTAAATTATGATTTAATTACTTTTCTTACCTTTTAACAAAAATGTTAACAGAAGAAAAACAACTCCGGTTAATACTATAGTAGCACCCGGTTTTAACCCTTTGTAATAGGATAAGGTTAAACCTGCTATGGTAAAGATAACGGCAAACATAATAGAGTATAACAAGGTCTGTTTAAAACTTTTACCGAACTGCATTCCGCAGGTAACAGGGATAACCATTAAGGATGAAATAATAAGTGCACCTACTGTTCTGGAGGCTATGGATACGGTCAGGGCGGTTAATATGGTAAATACGATATTAATGGTTCTGACAGGTACTCCGGACAACTGGGCAGCCGATTCATCAAAAGCCATATAGAGAAGTTCTTTATACAGCATAAGAAAAACAATAATAACAAGTAAACTGATTCCGATAACCAGCCACAATTCAAAATCAGTAATAGCAACAATACTGCCGAATAAAAAACTATTAAAATTTGAGGTATTGCTTACAAATCCGGAAAGTACACCTGCTAATCCTACACCTGCGGACAATACCACTGCAATGGATATTTCCGAATATTTAGGGAACCTTTTGCGGATAAACTCTATGCCAAAGGCAGCAAGGATACAGGCTATGGATGCACCTAATACCGGATTCACACCCATAATGAGTCCCAAGGCCACACCTGCTAAAGACGTATGACTTAGAGCATCTCCTGTCATGGATAACCGCCTTAATACTACAATAATACCAATACAGGGTACAATAACAGCCAGGAGAATACCTACGATAAATGCTTTTCGCATAAAGTCATACTGCAGTAACATATCCATAATAAATCGTCCCCCCTTACTGATTACTTTCTGCCTGTATTAAATGTAATTTCTTATCTTTGATTTCATAAATCTTATTCATATTATTTTTGACACCCTGAATACTATGAGTTACCATAACTATGGTGATTCCGTTGTCCTTATTTAATTGGGATAGCAATTGGTAAATATTTTTCTCATTTTCCGAATCAATTCCGGCTATGGGCTCATCCAAAATCAATAATTCAGGATTATTTACCAGGGCTTTAGCTATTAAGACCCTTTGCTGCTGCCCTCCGGACAATTTACTGATTAATCTGTCTTTATATTCCGACATACCGACAAGTCCTAAAGCCTTATCTGCCATATCATAGTGCTTTTTTTTCGGCCTCTTAAAAATACCGACACTGCTATATAAATTAAGCATCACAACTTCCATTACTGTTGCGGGAAAATCCCCCTTCACCGATAAGCCGACTTGCGGGACATAACCTATATTTTTGGCAGACTTGTTTATAGTACCGTTTTTGGTTTGCAGTAAGCCTAACATT
The DNA here is from genome assembly GCF_030913705.1 of Anaerocolumna sp. MB42-C2. Taxonomy (GTDB): domain Bacteria; phylum Bacillota; class Clostridia; order Lachnospirales; family Lachnospiraceae; genus Anaerocolumna. The sequence continues at coordinate 4,711,617 of NZ_CP133190.1, read as the reverse complement.
AATTTAATCAGGGTACTTTTCCCGGTTCCGTTAGAACCAATTATTCCTAAGTAATCCCCTTTTTCAATCTTTAAATTAATATCCTTCAGAATTAATCCATCCTCATAACCAAAACTAAGGTTTTTCATTTCAATACTATCCATGACTGCCTCCTGCCCCTTGTTTTATTATTTCAGTGCACTCACTAGAACTTCCAGATTTTTGTCCATTATAGATAAATAATCCTCACCTGCATTTATCTGCTCCTGAGTCAGGCCTTCCAACGGATTTAAAACCTCGGTTTTAGCACCAATTTCCGATGCGATAGCCTCTGCCACCTTAGGGCTTACTAATTCTTCGAAAAATATTGTTTTAATCTTTTTGCTTCTTGCAAAGTCAATAATTTCTGCCATTCTTTTTGCATCCGGTTCAGAATCTGCCGCAAGTCCTTCTATCGCTATCTGGTTTAATCCATAATCTGCACATAAATAAGCAAACGCCTGATGAGCTACAACAATATCTTTGTTGGTTAATGCTGATAATTCATCCTTAAATTTGGTATCCAAAGTCTCAAAATCAGCAGCATTTTTATTAAAATTATCTTCATAATAAGCAGCGTTATCCGGATCTGCTTTCACAAAGGTATCCTTAATCGTTTCCATTTCCTTTTTTGCATTCCTGATACTTAACCAGACATGGGGATCCGCTGTAATTTCTTCACTGTTTTCCTTCTCTCCATCTTCTGCTTTTCCCTCTAACAGAGTAAGTCCTTTGGAGGCTTCTACTAATATGAGACTTTCATTTTCAAGAGAAGAGGTAACCTGATCAATCCAGTGTTCCATACCGACACCATTATATATCAGTATATCCCCTTTCTCAAGACTCAAAATATCTGTTGTAGCAGGTTCCCAGTCATGCGGTTCGGTACCTGCCGGAACAAGATTTGTTACATGAACTTTATCCCCGCCGACTTTCACAGCAAAATCATATAAGGGATAAAAACTGGTATATACCTCAAGTTTCTTATTCTTTGAATCATTTTTCTTATTCAGGTTTTCAGTTACAACTTCCGTACTTTTTATGGAATTTACCTTTGACTGCTTACTGCAGGCTGTAAAGGATAAAATCAGTGTCAGAACAACTAATATCTTAAAAATTTTTTTCATTTTAAATCACCGTATCTTTCTTTATAAAGCTATAATTTTCATAAATTTTTGAACTATCATCCATGAGATGATATGCTTTTAGAAACAAACGCAAATGCAAATCATTTGCATTTAATATACTACGATATTTTCAAACTGTCAAGGATGAAATTTATTGGCTAAAATAATTAGAATAGTTAAAGTTGATTTTACCGGGTTTGTTTAAAATACGATAAATTATTTCTTCTTGACAATTGCCAAACTGTATTCTATGATTTTAAGAGAATAAACATAGATTATTAACTAAGACTATTATTTGTTAATAATGAATACTTTACACAAAGTATCCTATGTCAGGTTTAAAGGAGTGAACTACCTTGGATAATAATACATTAAAATCTGCAGACCTTAAGCAAACCAAAAAGCGTATTCTTATATTATCTGTATTAGAAGCTGCATCTAATGCTCTGACAGCAGAAGAAATCGCTGAATTGACTTCAAAAGATATGAAGATGAGTATATCTACCATATACCGCGCTTTAAATGCTTTAGCAGATAAGAATGTAATTATTAAGGCGCTGCACCAGGATGGTAAAACTTATTATGAAATAAATAATCACACCCACAGGCATTCCCTTATATGTACATTGTGTAATGAAAGTATACCTATTAATGCCTGTCCCCTTGAAAGTCTTGAGAATTATCTGGCCTCTGAAACCGGTTATGTTATTACCGGACACAATCTGGAATTCTTCGGAATATGTCCGAAATGTGCGGCCAAAAAGGCCAATACAAAATAAAAAGGAAGCCTGTAACTGACTTCCCTTAAGAATATATTAATTTCATAATAAGCTAGACCCCTTCGCTCATAAATAATAAAAGGGTTCTGTATATATCCAGTATACCGAATCCCCAGTCTTGATTGGGATAAGGTATATTATTAAATCTTCTTGCACCGCTGACTAACATTCTTCTGATTATCACATTTGTCATAGAAGGCAGGTTCCCCCTAATTATTCCCCATTCCAATAACATGGCGGATACTCCGGCAGCATGTGCCGCAGCCGCACCGGTTCCTGTCACCCGAATATAGGTATTACCCATTGCTGGTGATTTAATATTAACTCCCGGCGCCGCTATGTCCGGTTTCAGTCCGTTATCTTTGGTAAATCCTCTGCTGGAATAATAATACAAACTGTCATTAACCGGATTATATGCGCTAGCTGTTATAACATTAACCGTATTGCCAATGGAAGTAATTGTTGTATTGGTATCCGAATTAAAGAAAAAGGTATTCTCTGTTATAAAATTGTACATTGGTAACCAGATATGATACCTTGAATTTAAATCTCCTGTCCCCTTAACGATGAACCTCCATATACCGCTTTTTGGTTTTTGGAAACGTACTAATATAAGCTGGTTACCGGTTGAAGTTTCACTGACTTGATTATCCACAAGTATTGTGGTGTCCTGATAAGTTATTACCTTTGTTTCCTGAGGACTTAGACTCTCCGGAATATGTGCAACTAACGTAAAATCAGGTGAATAAATATCCATTTCAACTACGTTAGGGACATATCCCCATAGTTCAACTGCAAAACCGGTTTCATTTTCACCCACGTTAAGGCCAATGGTCTCCTGGGTTTTTGACGGATTTACTTCTCCATAGTAGTGATGTCCCCGGTTTCCTTCATTCCCGGCTGCCGTTACAACTGATGTTCCGACTCTGTTACAAATGTCCTGAAGGTATCTGCACAAGATGCATTTTCCTTCGTGGGAACCCTGGTTTGTACCGATTCCCAAACATATTACCAGAGGTCTTTGTAATTGTCTTGCTACCTCTATCACATAGTTTACCCCCAGCATAATATCATTTTCCTGATAGCAGACAGCATTCTCGGGAACACAAAAAAACTCTTTTAAATAAGATTTCGCAGCTTTTAGTTTAACAATAATTAATTCTGTATCCGGAACTACTCCGCTGAAACCATTTTCTTCTGAAGCGGTCCCTGCCGCAACTCCCGCCATCATCGTCCCATGACCAATTGTATCCGTACTGGGTACAATTGACATTGGGTCTGTACTTTGAAGAGCTGAATTAATTTGGTCTCTGTTATATTCTGTACCATAATAAAAATTTTCGGGATATTTGTCACTGTCTATGGACTGATCCCATATAGATATAATTCTGGTGGTTTTATCAGTATTTCGGAAAGCTGCATTAATGTAATCGATTCCGGTATCTATAAATCCCATTAACACCCCCTGACCCTTAAAGTTATAGTTTTCATCGCTGCGAATCTGATTGATACCCGAAGCATCCAGGCTGACATAAGACAATAACCCATAAAGTTTAGGAATATTCAAATACCCAAATTGCCGGATACTATTTACAGTCATATTTTCCAGGGGTAAATAAACAATCGCATATTTATTTTCAATTAGCTGAACTGAATAATAGGGATTATTACGTACTGCATTTATCCTATCGTAATTATCCATCACGAAGTCAGCAAAAGCATTACTGTTTATTTTATATCTATCTTCAGGGCTCATTCTTACTACCGCCGCCACATGCCTGTTATTATTTAATTAATATGTTCTTATTTCTAAATTATGTAATAAAGTTATTTTGAAGATTTTTCTCCTTCTATACTTTTTAATATGGCAACCTGGTCCGGTATATCATCCCTTTCTATGCTGATTTTTGTCCATAAGCCAAATAGTTTTTTATTTGCATTATGAAGATAATCATATAAATTATCCTCATTAACATGACTGTTCGGATTTAAACAGATTAATAACTTATTAACCTTATTGAAATGATTTGTTTTACTTAAAAGTTCTACTTCCTCTGTAATTTTGTTTAACAAAATAGTATCATGCATCTAATTACCCTCCTTATTTTCGCCTGTTTTTCCTAATTCCGACCGGCTTGTCATCTCTTAATCACAATTATTCCGATACTAATATTCCAACCACCGGCAGCTGATCTAAGATAGCTGTTAATCCCCTGTGGCATGCCATAAACTGTTGGGATAAATCATTTCCGGAGAATAATCCAAAATGGGTGCCTCCTGCCCAGCCTATTCTCCGGCTTACATCATACACAACACCGTTAACGGCTACATAAGCAGCGCGGCCGTTCTCCCCGTTATAGTATTTTAATTCCTCCAAGGTAAAAGCTTTTTGTTCCACAGGGGGTACCTTAGCCGGCGGGGCTGTCTCCGGTGCCTGTTCCGGTACGTCTAGTGGAGGTGGTGCAACTAAAGGCGGCAGCTCCGGAACCGATTCAGGTACATTCTCTGGAAATTGCTGCATAACAGGATTCCCTGCTTTAGACACATAACGTTCCATTTGTATAATTAATTCTTCTGTGCGCTCTTTTATCAGGTTCTGGTGATAATTTTTTTCATAGGGAGTTACTCCAAGTGCTTCCATCTGGCTGTAATAACTGATTTCCTTTGCAAATTGATTAATCATATCTTTTAAATCATACTCATCTTTCATCCGATCGAATCTTTTATTTTCTTTCAACCTGCACCCTTCTTTCTTCCAGCAATAAATCCAGATAAGACTGGATTTTTTTGATAATATCTTTTTTCTTCTTTTGTAATTCCTGTGTTAAACCAAAGCCAAAGGTTATTTCTTTTACTTCAATAGCCAGAATATCACCTTCCAGATTAGGATAATATAGTTTTAAGATATCCAGCAAATTATAACTGTGCTGGGTATAACCATCGTAATCACAGGTATATTGATTAAGAGGTATTACGGATATTTCACCCGGACTTTTTCCATAACTTGCAGCATCGAGTATGATTACCGTATCAAAATCATTTACTTTGGTAATACAATATCCAAAATCTGTCTCACCGAATATAACTTCTACACCTTTTGCTTTCAGTTCTTCCTCCATTGCTTTTGCAGCAAATATACCAATCCCGTCATCTTTCATCAGTACATTTCCCATTGCGATCAATTTTAGCATCCTACTTCTCCTTCAAACAATTACCTCAATAATCTTTCCGCCTGTATCGCCAATCAGATGAGTAGCACAGGAAACACAGGGATCATAGGAACGAACAATTCGTCCGATTTCTACAGGTTCCTTTATGTTATTAATTTCTGTACCGATTAAAGCATTTTCAACTACTCCAAGTACTCCAAAAGCATCCCTTGGTGATAGATTCCAGACCGATGGTGTAATAATATTGTAGTGTTCAATCACCTGATTTTTAATCTGTAACCAATGCCCCAAAGCACCTCTGGTTGTATCCGTAAGTCCGATACCATAGGCTTCGTCAGGCATTACATAGGGCTGTTGGTTATTGGGAAGCAGTTCAATTCTATCAGCTATTTTTTTCATTATTTTGAGTAATATATCTGTTTCAATAACTCTTGCTATGTAACGATCCATACAGGAGTGGCCTGTCGTATAATCTCCTGATATAATAAGTCGTGCCAACGGCCCTACCTCCATAGGATTACTATTGTAACGGGGTGCTTTTATAAAGGAATAGGCATCTTCTTTTGTAAGATCGACGGAATCGTAGTCCTGATTCCTCTGATACCATGCATATTTAATTTGCTCTGTTATATTCTGCTGATCAAAAGGATATAACACTCCCTCTATCATTACTCCCGCATTTACAAATGTAATTTCCTGATCTTCATATTTGTTGTAAATACCGTAACTCATAAAATTAGGATAGGAGATACCTTTATGAAAATAATCCGAGTAATAATCTGCGATGATACCCATATCCTCCAGCATTACATTTGATACAAAAGATAATATCCTGTCAATGATTGTTTTAATCTTAGATAAATTATAGCTGTCTATAATTGTGGTAACCCCTCCGAGAAATATGCCATGATTATGTGGTGCTTTGCCTCCCAATACCGCTAAAGCTTCATGGGCCAGTCTGCTGAGTTCTATACTCTGGGCATAATGCATTTCGATCTGGCTGTTTATTTCCTCCGGTAATCTGAAATCACTATAACCCTGATCATCCACCAGCTTAAGACTTTTAATACGGGCAAAACTGGGAATGGCCAGCTGATAAAAGTGCCTGATGTGGTTCTGTACAAATTCCATTCCATGTATAATATCTCTGAGATAACTATCATTTAAGCTGATGTTCAGCTTCATGGCATTCTCCAGTGCCAGCGCAGATGCAGTGGCATGGGCAGAAGAACAGATTCCGCAGATCCTTTGGGTAAAATAGATTGCATCCATAGGGGATCTTCCTTTCAGCATCTGCTCAAACCCCCGGTACAACAGACCAACCGAATTGACGTTTACAATTACATTATTCTCCACTTCAGCCTGAATCTCCATAAATCCGCTTATTCTGGTAATCGGATCTATTGTAATAATTTCTCCCATAGATACCTCCTTTCCATTTTCTTGCTTATAATTAGCTAATCACTATCATATCTTTGATATCTATTTGGTGAGACTCACATGATTAAATAATTAATATCTTACAAATGGCTCCATACCATCCGGAAAATAACGCTGCGTACATCCGATGCAGCAGGAATTATCTCCAACCGGCCAGTTAACATAACCATTCCATTTACGCCTGGGACAATCAGCTCTTGTTACCGGGCCTCTGCATCCAATCTCAAACATACACCCCTCCTCGCCGAAATTTCTGGCATAAATTCCATTATCAAAGAATCCACGTCTTGTACAATTATCATGTACAGTGCTGCCATAAAACAAAACAGGCCTGCTATCTTCATCCAGCAGCGGTACACCATACCCTATTAAATGAGCCAATGTTCCCAATACCCAATCAGGATGGCTGGAGCAGCCGGGCAGCCGTATTACAGGCCGGTTTAAGAAATCAGGAACACTTAACGAACCGGATGGATTGGGCCTGGCTGCAGAAATTCCTCCATAGGAAGCACAAGTACCAACCGATACTATGTATTTGGCTTTCTCCCCAGCCATGTTTACTGCTTCCATTGCCGTTATCCTTCTGCCTTGATAATTGGCAATAATGTTATACATACCGTTACTATTAGTAGAAACAGCCCCATCCACTAATAGTATAAATTCCGTATCCAGGGTTTCTAAGAATCTTTCGAAGGCATATTCACCCTCCGCACCCATTAAGATGTTGCTATATCGCAAATCTATAATTCCAGTTAGAATTTCATATAGGTTGGGTGTATCACTATCCATAAATGATATTATATTTCCGGAGCATCCGGTCACTTCCAGCCATATGGCCTTCATTCTGCTTATACTCTGTGCCTTTACTTGATTTAAAACATGTTCTGCTATTCTCCTGGCAGTTATTAATTTCTCCTCTGTTAACGGACATTCTGCTTGTTCCATAAGCACTACCCTTTCCGGTGATTGGGATACGTCTTTATTCATTTATATTAGTACAGGTTGTATAATATACTGTTTTCTTTTATTTCTTCAAAATACAAACAATGATATCCTGCCCGGTAGAGCTTTTTAATTACTAGGGAAGTTCAGAGAACTTTCCTAGTAATTAAAAAAACAGACCGGAAGAAATTTCCGGCCTGCTGATAATATTATAATATTTTATTTGTACATTAGATAGTCGTCTTAACTCATTATATTATCCCTCTGTGATTAAAGAAAGAATTGCTTTCTTGGGTTTTACTCCTACCGAACTTTCTACTACTTTGCCATCTTTCACTACTACTAATGTAGGTATACTCATAATACGGAATGCTTCTGCTAACTCTCCTTCTTCGTCAATATTAATCTTACCTACCTTTACAGCCTCTTTCGTTTCTTCTGCAACTTCGTCAATAATAGGAGCTACCATCTTACACGGACCGCACCAGGAAGCCCAAAAATCTAATAATACAGGTTTATCTGAATGTAACACTTCTTTTTCAAAATTATGTTTTGTTATTTTTAATACACCCATAATCTTATCTCCTCTTTCTTTTTATTGATTCTATAATTTTATTATAATCATTTAAAAATTATTATCTGTGATGGAGTCACAATATTCTGCTTCTTTTTAAACTTTTTTAACAGTAAAAAAATTATAATATTATGTTGTAAATTGTCACAATAGTATATTTAATGTCATAATATATTGTAGAGTTAACGATACCTTGAAAACAAGGTTAAGGAAACCTTTAAAATCTTTAAGGAGGATTTAATATGTATAATGGATTTGGTGGAAATGAATTTTTTATTAATCATATTCGTAAGTTTATAGGCCAGACTGTAACAATTTTTACTACCAGTGGTGGATTATCCGGAAGCGGATTTACCGGAGTTGTTTTAGCAGTTAATTGCGATTTCGTTCGCTTAGTAATACAACAGGGTTCAGCTCCTACTAACCCGTTAAACACAAACTATAATAAAGGATGCTATGACGACAGAAGATATGATAAAGACTGCTGCTATCGTGTAGGTGCCGTAGTAGATATTCCGATTGATCGGATTGCATCCTTTGTTCATAACGCTATTTAAATAAGGAGGATTTAACGATGTCATTCAATAATGGTTTTAATGGTATTAATAATAACGAAAGTTTCATCAGGCATATCTCACGTTTTATTGGAGAAACTGTAACAATATTTACCGCAAGCGGCGGAGAATCCGGTTCCGGTTTCACCGGTGTTATCTTAGCTGTTAACTGTGATTTCGTTCGTCTGGTAACCGACCAGGGATCCGCTCCTGCCACTCCGATCGACCCGCCATATGATGAATGCGAAACTGGCTATGACGGCCAGAATTATGGTCAGAACTATGATCGTCGCCGCCACTGCTATAATGTTGGTTCTGTAACGGATATTCCTATTGAAAAAATTGTCGCTTTTGTTCATAATGCCGTATAAGGTAACTGATTATATCATGTAAAAACTTACTTTCGCTGCTAAATAAAATCTCCTATATTCAAAGGGACCGTTGTTATATACTTTTACAACGGTCCCTTTGACTTACATGCAGTTATTGTGTCGGTTCAATTTTTTCTATATATGACAAGTTATTAAAAGTAATAAGATCAAGATATACCTCTCTGTGATATCCTTTTCCAAAGAGATATTTATCGAATGGTGTTCCGAAGCGATGATAAGCAAATATATATTTATCCTGTATTTAGAATGATAACCTGTCCCTAATATGAATTTCTCAGGCCTTTTTTCCAAAATAGTATAATGAAATAATATTTACCTCCTTTTTTATACTTTTCGAATTATCCAATTTTAAAATACAGTTAACTTTTTTATACATAATTGATTTCCTTTACATATAACAGATATAAACGTATTCTATTATTCAGAAAACCGTGATTATTCTTTTACAGAGCCTAATGTGATTCCTTTTACAAAATACTTCTGCATAAATGGGTATACAACTAAGATTGGTATAGTTGATATTACTATCTTTGCAGCATTAAATGTTCTCTGTGACATCTGTGCTATCAACTGGTCAGAAGAAAGTGTCGTGGAATCAACTACTTTAACGACAAGCTGCTGGATATAAGTCTGTAATGGTATCTTTTCCGGTGAATTAATTAATAACATACCATCAAAAAAATTATTCCAGTGCCCAACAATACTAAAGAGGGTAACGGTAGCAATAGCAGGTTTGGCTAGTGGGATACATATATTTGTAAGCATCTGCAGCGAACTGACCCCATCGATTTTAGCTGATTCTTTGATTGCTTTTGGCTGGTTTCTGAAAAAATTCATTAATAAAATTACGTTATATATTGGTACTGCCGAAGGGATTACCAATGCCCAAATACTATCCAAAAGCCCAGTGCCTTTTATTACAAAATACCAGGGAACAATACCTGCGCTGAACAACATGGTAAACAGGACAAACCACATGTAACGGTTTCTGCTTGGAAATTCATCTGTTTCCAGCGATAACGGGTAAGCCATAAGCAATGTAATAACCAGATTTATACTTCCTCCCAGAATGACACGTTTAAATGAAACAAAAAAAGAAGTAAAAAATTTGGTATCATCAAGAAGATAATTATATGCCGCTAAAGTAAAATCCACCGGAATAAAAGTTACTTTACCGGCAATAGCGGCATTTTTATCACTTAAGGATAATGCCAGAACATTCAGCAGAGGAAGTAAACAAATAAGAGTTAAAAATACAAGAAGTACGATTACTACCGTGTCAAAAACACGATTATACAGGGATTTATATTTAACCATTTCTTCCTCCTTTTAAAATATCCGGTAATTAGCAAACTTGTCTGCAAGCTTATAGGATGTAATAATTAAAATAAAACTGATTACCGATTTCAGTAAACCCACAGCCGTCGCAAACGAATACTGTGCATTCTGGAAACTCATCCTGTATACATAGGTATCAATAACATCTCCGGACCTGTAAACGACCGGATTATACATATTAAATACCTGATCAAAACCGGCATTTAAAATATTAGCAATATTAAGTGTAACGACTAAAACAATGGTCACCCTTATGGAGGGAAAGGTAACATGCCAGATTTTCTTCAGCCTGCTGGCACCATCCATTTCAGCTGCCTCATAAAGCTCCGGGTTAATTCCTGCCAGTGCTGCTATAAAGATAATTGCACTGTATCCGAATTCCTTCCACACATCCGTACCGACCATAATAGATTGAAATAAGTGGTTGCTACCTAAAAAAACTATCGGCTTTTCAATAACATTCAAATTAATCAATATAGTATTAATCAGACCTGTTCCATCTAATAGATCTTTAAATATAGTGGCTAATATGACCCATGATAAAAAATGGGGAAGAAAACATATCGTTTGAACGGTTTTCTTAAATGCCGTACTATATGCTTCACTTAGTAGTACGGCAAAAAATACGGATAGAATAATATTAAATACAATTTTTCCGACAGCTATTACAAGAGTGTTCCTGAAAATCAGAAATGTATCGGGAAGCTGGAACATATATTTAAAATTGTCAAGCCCAACCCATTCCGATTTAAAAAAACCTAAAATGGGCTGAAAATCCTGAAAGGCTATTATATTTCCCAATAATGGTATAACTGAATAAATAATTAACAGGATAATACCGGGTAAAAGCATCAGATGATATGGAATTGTCCTTGTTATTCTGCTGCTGAATTTTATAATTTTATATTTTCTCATCTTAACACCCATTGCATAACACATCTGTGGTAGAAGTGTTACTGCCACGATTAAAAGGTTGAAAGAAACAAAATGTGGCATCGCTTTCCTATATTATATTTTCTTTCAACCTAACACCCATGCATACCGCAGTCAGGCTTGCGATACTGCCCAGATAAGAAGTGTGAAATGTCTGCGCTGCGCGCCCACCTAAGTCAGGATTGAAACTGGCCTTTCCATATCGCTTAAAACCCATGGTTTTAACTTTCCTGACACCACACTTTTGTGATATGGAAAGACATGTTCTTTATTGTTGCTTTAATAGTCCTTCCAACTCAGTAGTTATCTCATCACCGCCGAGGGATTTCCACTGGCTTACGAAATTATCAAATTCACTGACATCAGCATCCCCTACTAATATTTGTAAAAATTTTTCATCTTCTATTTTTTCCAGGGTTGCCCATTTCTTATCCATAGTATCTGTATGGGCATAAGTAGCGCCATAAACCTTATTAATTATTTTAACATTACTGGATATTGCATATGCACCCTTGGTAAAGGAACAACCGGAGCCGCCATTCCCAGCAATTGCCTTTGACATTCCCTCAGTATCCACCAGCTTATAATCCTGATACCATATCTTTTCTTCTCCTACCAAATCAGATTCCTGTTTTACTCCATTTACCACATCCATAACGGCCTGGGCTTTTGCCTCCTTATCGTCAAATCTTGAGAGTAATACGCTAAGCGGCATCATTGTCCAGCTGTAACCGGCTTCCGGTCTTGGCTTTAGGCTGACACCCTGATCCTGGTCTATGTCAAATTGATAATTCATGGTTTTTATTACGGCTTCCTTAACCGATTCCGATGCATCCTTATTTACAACTAAATAGCTCGTGGTAGGTGACATCATATGTGTATTATATTTGCCATCCTCCGTTAATGGCGCCGTATAACAGTTCCAATAAACAGAATCATCATTCGCTGACATATCTTTTAAAGGTGAAGCCATATTCCACCATGCTCCGAAAAACACACCGGCCTGACCGCTTGTTACCAGCTCCTGGCACTGATCGGAATCCCTTACTATAAATGACGGATCAATGATACCCTCTGTAACTAATTTTCTTATATTGGTTAATGCTTCTTTTGTCTCAGGCGTAATGGAACCATAAGTTAACTTACCGCTGTCATCTGTTATCCAGAATTTAGGATAAGAATTATAAAGTGCAAATAAAGCATCAATTCCGTAGGTATTACCCCCTGTAGCCACAATTTTCTGAGCTACCACCAATCCATTATTTACCTTGCCTCCAGGGTTTTTCTCCATGAAAGTACGGATAATGTTTACAACATCGTCCATGGATTTTGGCTCTTTTAAGCCTAATTGGTCCATCCAGTCACCTCTAATATATAAAAGGGGAATACCGTCGGCTCCGGGAGATACATTGGGCATCGCTAAGATTTTACCATCAAATGTAACACTTCCAAAACTGATTCCGTTTGTTGATTCATAGGCACTTTTCAGATTATCGGAGGCAAACTTATTATAAGCATCTGTCATATCTGCCACCGCATCGGCTTTCACCAGCTGCCGCAGCTGGGATTCCGATACGGTCATAACATCAGGAAGTTCACCGGATGTTATTGCCATTGCAACTTTAGTATCATACGTCTGATTTGAAACTGAAAAATCATATATATAATCAACATTTAATTTTTCTTCCAGGTATTTCGTTATATAATTATTTTCTGAATTTTCTCCCTCCTCATATTTTACATTTGCATCTTCGCTTCTCCCAATATGTAATTCAGTCTTCTCAGCTAATGCTCCGTATGGATCCAGGTTTTGTGTCATAACCGGTATGGACTCCGTTTCACCGGATTGTTTTTCAGGCTCCTTTGTGGAAGTACTTTTGCAACCAACCAACAAACCTGTTACCAGCAGAAATGACAGTAGCAGGGCAAATAGTCTTCTAATTTTTTTCATAATATCATCCTTCCATAATTTCTCTTATTATATAAAACCAACTTCGCCGGCTATTGGATTTTATATAATAATTTTAGCAAGATATGGATTCACCGTAAATATCAAAGAATTGACATTCGTATGAATTTATTGTATATTATCACTAATAATTGTGTATATAACGATTCTCATGTGTTTTTTTTTATAATTATTTATTTAAACTATAAGGTGTGATTGTGATTTGTGTCTAATTTTAATAACAGATGATGAAAATATTGAACTGGATTGTATAATTTATTTAATTAAAAAATATAATTTTGATTTAGAAATAATAACTGCCAGTGACGGCCGGGAAGCGTTAAATTATATTGAAAATAAAAAAATTGACATTTTACTGACGGATATTAAGATGCCTTTTTTGGATGGTTTGGAATTATCAAAAAAAGCTGTTTTACTTCAGCCTGATCTTAAAATTATAATTTTCAGTGGCTTTAATGAATTTGAGTATGCAAAAGAAGCAATTCTTATCGGTGTAAAGGATTATTTATTGAAACCTGTTAATCCTGCTGAATTCCAGGAAATAATGCAAAAAGTTATAAATGAAGTTGGCCTTTTAAAAAGAAAGGAAGAAAGGAAACAGCTTAGTAACCAGTTCATAAAGGAACATCTTTTATTAAATTTGATTAACGGAGTCCCTGTGAATATTATAAAAAAACAGGCCAAAGGTTTTACCTCTCTGGAATTTATTCAAAATTACAGTAACATGCTCCTGCTGGAATTTAATAAGAATTTCTTCTTTGAAACTGATACTACCTATTTAAAAGAATTGAGCAGGGTATTACCTTATTCCTATGACTATGTTAATCTAAATCCCATGCAGAGTATTTTCCTTGTTTATAAAAAAGAGCCGGGTCCATTAAACGATTCCGAAGTTATTAAAACTGCCGGGGAAATCTATGAGTATTTTTCACTTACATATAATGTGACATGCCACATTGCCGTTTCTAAAAAAATTGAAAATAATGATTTAGCTTCGGAATATAATAATTTGGAGCATTTAATGGAAAATAAGTTTTTTTTACCAGACTGTCATGTTTTTTATGAGAATTTTAACGAGGATTATAACGAAAAAATACAATTAGATTCAAACCTCTTTGAAATAATCACGAATGATATTATCCTCCGGGACTTTAGCCGACTACGTTTTCACATTAATTTAATCATTCAAAAATTAAAATCTTCCAGAGGCCTGTCTCTTATTTATGCAAAATATATTTTATCTAATATTTTAAAAACATTATATCAGGATATAGATTATTTGGATTTGAACGGTCAGATTGAAAAAATCTATCTTACCAATAATCTGGATGAGGCTGATACCATATTAACAGATTTGGTAAACAAATTTGAAAGTTCAGATATCAAAGTATATAAATATGAAAATAAAGTCGCAACCGTCAAACAATATATTTATGACCACTATGACCAGGATTTGAGCCTCAATGAATTAGCTTCCCTGGTTTATATCAATCCGGATTATTTGTGCCGGATTTTCAAAAAAGAGACCGGTTATGGCTTGATAAAATTTATTAAAAACTACAGAATGTCGGAAGCCAAAAGATTACTGGAAAAAACCCACATGAAAATAAATGACATCAGCAAAAAAGTTGGTTATCGGAACGTTTCTTATTTTTGTCAGAGTTTTCGCGAATTTTATAGTATAAGCCCGGAAAAATACAGGCAAAAAGATGGTGATATCAATGAGAATTTTTAAAAATATCTATAATCTGAATTTAAGACAGAAAATTATATTTTCCTATTACCTTCTAAGTATCATTCCTCTTATTGCTTTAAATTTATTCAGCTATCATAAGGTAAAGGATATCCTTATCAATAATGAAAAAACAAACCTGATAAAATCTCTGAATCAGTCAATAGTACAAATTAATGGCAATGTACAGGTATATAATAATCTGTCCGATTATTTTTTTACAAATGAACACATCATAACAACCTTGAATCAGGATTATACCGATGAATATTATAAAATGTATCTTACCTATACAAATGATCTGGAACCGGTCATTAATTCATATTTATCCTTACATAGCGATATATCTCAAATACAGATCTATACTGATTCAGGTCTATTAAAATATAAAAAATTCATTGGTCCTCTTACCGATATTGTGGGAAATAAATGGTATAACCGCGTCATCAGTAATTACAACTCCAATTGGTTTTCAGATGGTATGGATACCCTTTTTTTAGCCCGGAATTTATTGTTTAAAGGGGAAAGCCCCAAAACCAATATACTCTATATAAAATTAAACTATAATAAATTTTTTGAACCGCTGCAGAATATCGCGAATAAAAATTATGGCGTTGCCGTATTAGATGAAAATAAAAAGTTAGTTTTCTCCTATGATTCATTAAAAAATAAAAATTCTCGTTTTATAATCAAAAATCACGAAATTGAAGATAAAAACACGAAATTAATTGATGAATATTCAGATAATTACGTAATACTGTCGGCTCCTTTGAATAAAGACTGGTCCATCTATCTGTATAAGCCGCTTCCCTTAATTTCAGGTGCAGCGAACCAGATTGCTTTTACCATCATAATCATTATGGTCCTTTGCTTTATACTATTGAATCTGCTTATCTACTTCATTACAAATGCTATTGTTTCTCCGATAGAAGCTTTGACAAAAAATATCCGTAACGTAGAAAACGGTATTTTTACCGTGTCTGTAAAAAGTAATAAAAAAGATGAGATTGGTATATTAATACGCAGCTTTGATAAAATGATTCATCAGATTGAATATTTAATTAAGGAAGTCTATACAAGTAAAATAAAACAAAAAGATTATGAATTAAAGGCTCTGCATGCCCAGATTAACCCTCATTTTCTTTATAATTCCCTTTCTCTGATTAACAGCCGGGCTATTACTAGTGGTAATGAAGATATCAGCCAGATGACATTATTGTTATCCCAGTTTTACCGAACTTCCTTAAATCACGGTAAGGATATAACAACTATCGGTAATGAGGTTATCAATACCAAATCTTATATTTCTATCCAGATGATTATGTGGAATAATAAATTCACCGTAACCTATGATATCGAAGAAACGGTATTAAATTATGAAATGCCTAATTTAATATTACAGCCGATTGTGGAAAATGCAATCAGCCACGGGCTGAAAAATAGTGAGAAAGAAGATAAAGTACTTGAAATAAGTATAATAGGTGCAGACGACAAAATAGTATTCAAAATAAAAGATAATGGTGTAGGAATTCCTCAGGAAGACATTTCAAACATATTAGATAAGCACACAAATGGATATGGATTAAATAACGTAAATGAACGTATCCGTCTAATATATGGGGAATCTTATGGTGTAAATATTTTAAGTGAAGTAGGTGTATATACCTGTGCCGAAATTTGTATACCCAGGCAAGCCTGAACCGGATTATTTATAATAATTATTTTCTGATTCCGGCTCGGAGACTCTAGCGCTGGCACTTATAGAAAATGGGCACTAAAGTGACAATTTCCATAAGTGTGTCATACATATCCTTAAAAACCTATATAGTAAAACCTGCAATTTCTTTATGCAGTCTGACTGAACTTCCACGTGTAATATCCACCTGACTGGTTACTTCACTTGACATTGCCGTTATATTTGCTACCCTCTCAGCGATTTCACCTGTTCCGATCGCTCCCTCCGATGCAGCTTTCGCAACTTCCTGAACGGAAAGAATAACGTTACTGATAGAAGCCAATAATTCCTCCGATGCAGCACTGAAATCAGTAATAAGGTCATCTACATAAACTGCATCTTCTCTATAAGCATTTGCTACCTCTGAAAATTTTTGGAAACTTTCCTCAATATCCTTAGAGACAAAATCCAAAAGGGCGTTTGAGTTCTCTGACAAATTATTCACCGCCAAAGTTACTTCACCGGTAACCCCTTGAATCTGTTCTACCATTTCTTTCGATTGTTCTGCTAAATTACGTATCTCTTCCGCAACTACAGCAAATCCTTTACCGGCTTCTCCTGCTCTGGCCGCTTCGATTGCTGCATTTAATGCAAGCAGGTTAGTCTGGGAAGTAATGCCCATTATAGCTTCGGATAATACATTAATCTGCGTAACTACCTGAGATTGTTTTAGTGCTTCTTCTAGTTTACCCTGTATTTCTTTGCGGACTTTTTTTATTAATTCCTGAGAGTTTCTAACCTCGCATCTTGTGTCCTCCGCGCGTTTGCTGATTTTAACTGCCTGTTCAGCTCCCTCATTCGCTTTTTCGGCTATATTTCTAGTCGCTTCTTCTATTTCCATGGATGAGGAGGTCATTTCCTGAGCTGATGCCGCAGTTTCCTCCATACTGGCTGCTAATTCTTCTGTTGTTGCAGAGACATCCTCGATGTTACTGTTTAATTCTTTCATGTTTTCATTTACGTTCCCGACTACATGAATAATCTGGTCCGCTTCCATTTTTGTACTTCCTATTAACCCGGCAACAGACTCTTTCATTGTCACTAAATCTTCCGCTAAGATACCAAAATCATCTTTCCTGTTTTTAAAAATATCCGGTATCTCTTCCTTAAAATTGCCTTTTGCTAAAATCTCTAGGTACTTTCTAATAGCAGTAAATGATTTATTTAAATTCCTGGACATATAAAGAGCAAAAAGAATGGCTAATATCATGGATATGATAAATATCATTACAAACCGCATAATATTACCATAGATTTTAGCTCGTTCTGCCTTAGCTGTATCATTTACCAGTTTATCTATGTAATCTATATAATTACCGGTTCCGATTACCCATTCAAAAGGTTCATAGGCAATGCTGTAACTTCGTTTCGGTGAAGCTTCTGTTTCTCCCTCTTTTGGAAACCAATATTCTGAAAATCCGCCTCCCTCTTTTCTTCCGTTTGTTATGATATCTTTTATGTATGAATTTCCTTTTTTATCCACTAAATCCATACGGTTCGTACCCTCTGTATCTTTTCCCAACATGACGATATTGTCCCCCTCATAGGTATCTGCCCAAAAATAACCGCCATTTCCGTATTTCAATCCTCTTATTAGATCTGCTGCTGTCGTTTTTGCTTCCTCTAAAGTATAGTCTCCTGCTTCGTACTTAGCATATATACCATTCAATAACGAAATAACATTTTCCACCTGATTTTTGATGTTGTTATCATAATCCTGTCTGATGGTCTCATCCAGTGACTCCATATTGATCTGAATTGATTTTTGCTGGTCAATAATTGCAATAACACCCATTAGAACGGAAACCATTAACAAAAATACAGCTAAAAATAAAACTTTTGTCCTAACCTTTAAATTATTTAATCTCATAAAACAACCTCCCTTATGCAATAATACTACTGAATTTTATTAATAATTCAGTTATATTCATTTTTCTGCATAAGAAAATTCTACAATATTCTACATGAAAATACAATATAATTTTCTAAATTTTTATTCAATTTTTAAACAATTTTTCACTTAATGCCAATTATTATAGTATACTTCAATAATTTTGTATCATTATACAATGTATTCTTCTGAGTATTTGTAATACTTATATAATTTTAAATTTTTGTGTATACTATTATTGTTTCACCTTATATAAACCATCAAAAAACCGGACATTAAACAAAATAAATTCATTTATTGTCCGATTTTTTAATTTTTAAGTATATTGTGTCGCATATTAACTATATGCATATATATTCATTTTTCATTCTTTTATTCCTTGGAAATAACATTATTTCTGTATTCGTTCGCGGAAGTACCCAATATCTTCTTAAATACCCTTGAGAAATGAGCCATATCTACAAATCCCACCATCTCTGCAATATCCCCGATGCGCAGCGAAGGGTCTTTTAATAATTCTTTCGCTTCCTTTATTCTAATATGGTTTAATATCTCTGAAAAATTCTGCCCCATATGACGATTAAGCAATTTACTTAAATGCCATTGACTGATATAAGTTTTCTCAGCCACTTCGGAGAGAGTGAGTTTATGAGCATAATTAAGTTCTATGTATTTAATTGCATTATTTACGATGAAACTGCCAGCAGCATTATTATCTTCTTTCTCTTCTTCCTCCGGTTGTATTTCCACAGGTTCCGCTATAATATGTTTTGCTGTTAGATTTAAGACCATTGCTTCAATAGCTTCATTGATTTCATCCATACTGGAAGGTTTTAAAAGATATCTTGTCACTCCGAGGCGGATAGCCTTCTGTGCAAAATCAAAGTCACGGTAACCGGTTAATATACTGATTTCAGTATTAGGGAATTCTGACTTTAAGCCCGCTACCATACTAAGGCCGTCTAATCCCGGCATAGCCACATCGGAGAATAGAATATTGGGTTTCTGTTCTCTGATTATTTCCGCTCCTTCTATACCGTCGTTTGCGGTGGCAACAATCTGACAACCGAATTTATCCCAGGGTATCATTCGGGATATTCCTTCTACTATAATTGGCTCATCATCAATAATAACAACTTTATACATATTTCCCCTTTTCCGAGACTGCTGTGATCATATGTTATTCCAATGACATTAATCCCTTTGCATTTAGGAATGCATTATTAATATTCAACAACGCCTAATAACATATTCCAAAATTGATATTCTCAACTTGATTCTACCCTTTGATTGCGCCGGCTGTCAATCCTTTGATGATGTTCTTTTGTAAAAATATATAAACAATTAAAACCGGTATCACTATAAGTGTTACAGAAGCCGCCATAAGACCGTAATCCGTCCCGTATTTGGAACTGATTTCATTTAGCAGGGTACTGATGGGATATTTGGCTCTTTTTCTGATCATAATCAACTGGGTAAATAAATCGTTATAGGACCACAAAAAGCAAAATATAGCTACGGTAGCCATAGATGGTCTGGACAAAGGCATGATAATCCTGGTAAATACATTACCAACACCTGCTCCTTCCATATAAGCCGCTTCCTCCATCTCAAGAGGCAGTCCCCTTAAGAATCCCATCATTACTATAGTTGCAAAACTTAAATTACCCGCAACCTGGGGCAGAATAACACTTAAAGGTTTATTTAAGAGTTCCATCCCCGTCATCATTTTAAATACCGGAATGATGGTAGAGAAAGCCGGAAACATAAGGCTTCCCACAATTAAGGAATTAATCAGTGTTTTCCCCTTAAAATGATAACGTGTCATGGCAAAAGCCATCATAGTGGACAAAATCATTACAGCAATGGTAACACTACCGGAAATAATTAAACTGTTTTCATAAGAAACTAAAATATTTTGCTTACTAAAAGCATTGGTGTAGTTATCCAGTGTGAATTCTTTAGGAAGCGAGAAAGTACTATTTACAACCTCTCGAGAGGGTTTAAAGGAGTTATTTAAAACCCATATAAAGGGAAATACAGTTGTAACAGCCCAAAAGATCAAAATAAAATAAATTAGCACACGGGTTATGGAAAACTCTTTCTTTCCTTTTGCTTTAATTTGAGACAATTGTACCCCTCCTTACAGATTTGCATCCGGTTTTAATATTTTTGATGTTATCTGCGCTACAATAAGCCCAAATACTACAATTACCAGTGCTATGGTTGAGCCGTAATCAATATTGCTTATAGTAAAGGTCTGTTCATACATATAGGTACCCAGAAAATGAGTTACACCCTGAGGAGCACCTTTCGGTACAATAACCCATGGTAAATCAAATACTTTTAAGGCACCTGTTACGCCTAAAGTGATACAGGTACAGATTACTCCCCGAAGAAGAGGGATGGTAATGTAAAATACCTGTTTAAATTTAGTGCAGCCGTCAATGGCCGCCGCTTCATACACATCATCGGAAATATCACTGAGTCCGGTCAGCATAATTACAAAATAAAAACCTACATAACTCCATAAAGTAGGTATGGAAACCATAATAAAAGCAATACTTGGAGCCAGCCAGTTAATAGGTTTTAAATCCAGTGCTTTTAATAATTGGTTTAGCATACCGCCGTTGTATGCATAAAATAATTTAAATATAAGTCCGATTGCTGTTGCAGAAATTACAATAGGAAAAAAGTAAACGGTTCTGAAAAATTGTTGTCCGCGTTTTATGTTACTTACAAGAACAGCAAGTATAAATGCGATGCCTACCTGAAATATTATGGTCAGTCCCATCATTTTAAAGGAATTAATAATTGCTATCCTGATCTTCGGATCAGTAAACAGCTTTTTAAAATTATCCAGCCCAAGGAATTTCCATTCCTGGCCCGGCATCCTTACAAACGTGGTCATATCATAAAAGCTGTTAATTATATTTTCTATAAAGGGTTCATACAGAAATATCAACATTAAAATAAATCCAGGTAATAAAAAAACAAGTAGGGGTAATTTCTTCTTATATAGCATTAATAACCTGCCTTTCGTCTGTCTATTGCAAATAATGTTATGTGAATGCAACAGAATGTTTCGCAATTTCTATTTGTAAAAATCTTAAAAGAGGCTGCTACAAAATCCCAAAAGTTACTCGCCTGTCTATTTGCATGCTTTCTTATTCGTTTGCGGTTCCTCTTCGCATACGTATTCCCCATTCGTATACGCATCCGCATATCTATTTGCAAGTTTATACTTCAAAGAATTTGTAACAGCCGTTTCACTTATTTTTTACTTGAATTTACAGACAGAACTTCCTTTAATAGATCGGCCGGATCAACATCTCCTGTGGATACTCCAACAATACCGGATATTAATGTATTATAAGCTTCCTGGGAAATCCTTGAATCAGTGGGTGCACTGATGCTGGTAGCTGCACTGCTGTAATCAAGGCCTGAAATTCCAAGTGGGGTCATATTATCAATCGGTTCAACCGCACAAGCGGCCTGGCCATTACCGCCCCAGTATTTTGTTACGGATTCTTTATTGGTGTGTGCCATAACAAATTTAACCGCAGCATCTTTCTTATCCGGATCTTCCCAGGCTTTTTTCGTAATATAGAAACCGGAGGAAATACCGCCTACCATAGCACCGGACACCGCTTTGCCTCCGGGTATTGTAGGAAATGCTACTACGACGGTATTATCCTGATCCGGTATACCGCCTGCATACCAGGAACCATCTAACTGCATTGCTGCCTGTTTATTTTTAAATAACTCACCTGCTAAGTCATTATCAATGGTATCGGTATCTTCAGGAAAAGCTCCCATATCTCTTAAAGTTTTAAACATGGAAAGACCTTTTACCCAATCTTCAGGAGCTTCCGTAGGAACTGTAGTATAACCTTCCGGACCGGCTGCTGACAGCATTAGGAACTCTACCCAGTAATGAGGTACATTATTTAAGGATACAGCAATCGGTACAATGTCATTTGCTTTAAAAGTTTCGATTGCTTTTGTCATCTTATCCCAATCAGTTGGAAGTTCAAGACTATATTTGTCAAATAAATCTTTATTACAGAATAATCCCTCCCAATAACCTGTAGTTGGTACTGCTCTTTGTACTCCGTCCGGATTAGCTGCGGCTTTAAGAGCCGTATCCAGAGTATCCTTTGCATAATCAGGATATTCTGCTTTAATTTCTTCAATGGTAACAAATTTATCGGCAGCTAATACGTCACTAGCATTGGCATCTGTAAAATATTGAATCACATCCGGTTCATTACCTACAGCAAAATCAGCTGCTATTTTTGTCTTCCAGTCCTGGTCAGATGATTGGGAATCATCTTCTAAGGTTATGTAAGAAAAATCTTTCAGAAACTGATCGTTAATTGCCTGATAATTACCAGCATTGGGATCCGTACCGCCGAACATGGATACTGTTGTTAAAGTTACTGGATTCTGTGCTGCCGGTTCTTGTGTAGCTGCCGGTTCTGAAGTAGTATCTGCTGACGCAGAATCTTCTTTAGCGCTTTGTGTAGTTTCCTGTGCCGTTTCCTGTGCAGTCTCTTTTACTGCCGGTTTTTTACCACATGCAGTCACAAGTGAAGCCATTAATACAACTGCCAAAAGAATGGATAGGTATTTTTTAACATTCTTCATAAATATTCCTCCCGATATGAAATTATAATTTCTACAACGATGAGAGTAACTCTCATTGGTATAACTGTATTATACTAACAATTCCCACAAAATACATTTGTTCATCTTGACATTATTTGTTCATTCTTGCTATATTTAACAGAATTTGCAAAACTGCTTATTTTAGTATAATTTAAGCTTTCAAAACATACATTTTTCCACATTTTCTGCATGTAAACCGGAATAAACGAAACTAAATGATTTTATGATTTGACCGACAAAATCCTTAAATTAAATTTTATGTATATATAAGCTCTTATTCAAGCATAAGATAAAACTGGGTTATGTCAAACAAATCATTTACGCTATTTATAATTGGGGTTATTCAGTATATTGTTCAGTAATTTTCCCTTTTCGGAATCCAGAGGCATCTCGAAAGGAATGATTATGGTTGAAACCGTATACGACTCATCAAAGGGAAGTATAGTAAGTCCATATTCATCACCGTAAATCAGTTTTATTCTTTCATTCACATTACGGATACCAAGAGAAATATGCTTTCCTTTACCATTCGGAATACTGCCTGTCTTTCCCTCAAGAATTTCTTTTACCCTATCCACATCCTCATTGCTCATCCTCTTACCGGAATTAATAACTTGTAGTATGACATTCCCGTTTTCCTTATATACTTTTAATTTAATGGTTCCGGATTTTACTGCCTCTATTCCGTGAACCACAGCGTTTTCCAGAATAGGCTGAAGAATTAACTGAGGCACCGGAAGCTGTAAAAGTGTCTGGTCTACTTCCTTCTCAACCCGAAGCCTTTGTCCGAACCGCATGGATATTATATAAAAGTAAGCATCAGCACATCTTAATTCTTCTGCAAGATTTATCAGCCTTTTATTGGAACGGTCCATACTGTAATCCAGTAAGGTACCCAATGCTTCAATCATTTTTGATACGGCTGCGTCCCCTGCCATCCTTGCCTGCCAATTCATCATTTCCAGCGTATTATTAAGAAAGTGGGGGTTTATCTGGGATTGCAGTGCAATAATTTTGGCTTCCTTTCTGGCTAACTTTTCATTATAAGCGTAGTCAAATAAATACTTTACTTCACTGGACATTCGGTTAAAGGAATCCGAAAGGTAAGCAAATTCTGCATTGGGCATGGGCTCTCCCTCAATCTGCATACCGATCTTGCCTTGTTCCATCTCTTTGGAGGCTTCAATCATACGTCCCATAGGGGCAGTAATATGTCTGGCTATAAAATATAACATATAGATAAATACCGGAATTATTATGAGAAAAATAAGAATCATGATATAACTTAATGCAATCAGCTCGGAATAAATCGTGTTTTTATTAGCAATTAAAACAGCACCCAGATGGTAGTCATCAAACTTCTGCTGATATATCAAAGCAGTATATATACTATCCTCTACCTTATCCATTTTACGATTTTTATGTTTCGAATACTTTTGTTCTAATTTCTTTAAAATGGGCGCAATCATTTCATTTTCAGATTTTTTATCATAAAGAACCATGGAATCCGTATCATTAATAAAAAACCCAAATCCATAATCTTTATTTAAAGAAATACCCTCAAATAATTTACCTGTATTTAATTCCACTACCAGAGTACCGAATTTAGTATAATTTGTTGTGGTATATAGATTCCGGATAATATAGATTTTCCCGTTAATGATTTTTATATGGGCATCGGAAGTATCCTCAGCCGTAATTTTATTCGCTTCCTCCTTTACTTCTTCCTTATATGTATTGATGTAACCGGTTGGTTTTCTTGAGGTATAATAGAGCCGGTCCGGATAATCGGACAGATAAAAAACAGATATGATAAATCGGTTATCATTATAATATTTACTTTTTAAATTACCGATAACCACTCTGTAAAATTCTGCGTCGGAAATATCTCCGGCTTTCAACCGTTTCCAGGCTTTTTCAATTATCAATTCATAGGATGTTTTCTTGGATATGATAATTGCTTCATCTACCTTTTGAGAATGAAATGTAGTAAAGTTTTTCAGACTTTCTTCCATCAAGGTCTCGGTTTTATCCATAATACTTTTCCGGTAATACAGGCTCATAAATAAGAACAATATTAAAACAGGTACAATCCAGCAGATCACTACTAAAAATAAGAGTCTTCTTCGTAGAGATACGGGTTTTTTTAACAGATTACCGCTATGTATTAGATTGCTTTTACTAAATAACATTCTTAAGTTACCTCCCAAAATCAATAATAGAGTATTTTGAATTATTATAAAACTTTTGCATCTGCTCCAAAATGACAGAGACCATTATATAAGAAATATAAGAGATGGGCTATCCAATAGAACAGCCCATCGTTACGTCCTCGTATTATACTTATTACAATCTTTTAAATTCCTCTCTTATTATATCAGGAACATAAAACTTGTTTCGTTCTTGTTACTCGAATCGGAATTTCAAGCAAGCTTGCAATGTCCGAAAGTACTACGCTTTCATTATATCATGTTTTAGTAATATCTTCCACAGATGAACTTTAATTTCCAACACTGATTTTACTTTCATTACAAAACATTAATTTTAGTTCTGAATTAATTTACCTTTTTTTAAGGTAAGGTAATCCGAACTTGCACTGAGAAGGTATATGAAATACTCACCGTCATCCTGTGCTTTTAAAATGTAGGAATCCGTTAAATCATTATAGCTTTCCCCCTGATACATTATGCCATCTTTTACATAACCGATAATCAAAGTTTGTTGTTCTACTACTTTAGACTTGTATTTTTCAAAGTTATACTCTATTGTATCTCCTTTTTTTAAATGAAAGCCGGCTCCGTCTTCTTTCGTCAATATACTGGCTGAATTATTAACTAACATAATCTCTGGGGAAGAATATGCTTTCTTATTTATCTTATTCGTTATTATTTCGACAATAGAAGATGGAGAGAGATCATCCGGCCGTATCTCTTTAATTATCCTGTTATCTGGTATCTTATCCTGTCCCTTCGCAAGTTTATCAAAGTCAATGACTTCTCCATTAGAATTTTTATAAGTACCGTTACTATATACGATATAATTTTTATCAGTAATTTCCGTACCAATTAAATTTCTGTTAGTATCATTAACTATAGCAGAATGAGTTAAGATAAAATTAATTGCAGCCTTTGCTGTAATAGGCAGGATAGATATCAATAGCACGAGACATATCATATCTAAACTTAGCTTATACCAGAATATTCTTTTATTTATTTTCTTCCTGAGTCTCCATTTTAACTTAAATTTGGAGGCTTTTACCCTGTCCCGTTTATCCCAGATCAAATCTTCAATAAGATTTTCATCTAATTCCTGAAGCACATCAGATATTAAAATCTTCATAATTATACCCCTTTCGATCTAATAATTCTTTTAGTTTTTTTCTGCCTCTTGAAAGCTTTGACTTTATCGTAGATTCCTTTAGGTTAGTTTCTTCTGCAATGATACGGATTGGTTTTTGGTAATAGTAATATTTTAAAAAGCAAACACGTTCTTCCTTACTTAACATATTGATTGCTTCAAGTAAGATTTCTTTTATTTCGCTTTTTATAATACTTTCCGTAAAATCATTGCTAACAATTAGAATTTCATCATCAAGTAAAATCGTATTATATTTAGACAGGGATCTTAGTTTATTTTTTGATTTATTCCGTGCAATCGCTCCAATATATGGTTTAAGACTTGGATACATATCCGGATCAATGGAATCAGCATGGTTCCAAATAGCCAGAAAGACATCCATAATAATCTCTTCTTTATCCTCCTGCGGTAAAGATTTACCAATAATATTACCAACTATATAGGAAACATAAGAATGGTATCGGTTAATACATCTATTTAAAGCATTTTCATCCCGTTCTTTCAAACCATGAATTAATTTCAAGTCATCCTCTTGTTTATGAAACATATTCCACCCCTTTCCTTAATTATCTGTTTATCGCGATTGATTAATCTGAATATATTCATAATACTATACACAATTCAGATGTACATGGTTTCTTTTTAGAAACTTTTATATATTTAAATTGATAACTTCCAAGTGAAAAAGGCTGTCTTCCATCTAAAATGAAAGCAGCCTTACTAAGGAATATAATTACTTATTTTGTTATATAACTCTTTTATTTTTATTTATTATTCAATACCAATTCTTTTTGTCCTAATGTTTTTTTATTATTCAAATCTAAAAAATCTTCATATATTTCACAAAGCTTAATGGCATCCTCTGACTCCGGCATCTCACAGAAGATGCGAAGAAGCGGTTCGGTACCGGAAAAACGGGCTATAATCCAACCGCCGTTTTTAAAATATATTTTACAGCCATCCAAATATGAAATTTTATCCACCTCAAAGGGTAAATCCGGTAAGCTTTTATCCACAAGGAGGGTTGTAAAGATTTCTTCTTTTTTCTCCTGATTAAATTTATAATCTCTTTCCTCCATATAGATAGCTCCGTTCTCCTCTTCTATTTCACGGATAATCTGTGATAAATTCTTTCCCGTAATGGCTATCATCTCGATTAAGAGAGCGGCCGCATAGATGCCGTCTTTCCCGTTTATGTGGCCTCTGACGGTTAATCCCCCGGAAGATTCCCCACCGATAATGGCATTGGTCTCCTGCATTTTAGCAGAGATATATTTAAATCCTACCGGGACCTCATAACACTTCTCTCCAAAACTTTCTGCCACTTTATCAAGCATGTGGGTGGTTGCAATGTTTCTTACCACTGCTCCATGCCAGCCTTTATACTTAACCAGATAATAATATAATACAACCAGTAAATCGTTGGGATGTAAGAATCTACCCGTGTCATCAATAACACCGATACGGTCCGCATCTCCATCCGTTGCGATACCGATATCCATATTATGATCCACTACATAATTCTTAAGACTTTTTAAGGTCTGGGCAGACGGGGAGGGCAGCTTTCCTCCAAATAATGTATCATGCCTGTCATGTATGGTGTTTACTTCACATCTGGCTGTTAACAGTATGGTTTTTAAAGAAGTTTCGCTT
Source organism: Anaerocolumna sp. MB42-C2 (assembly GCF_030913705.1). GTDB lineage: Bacteria > Bacillota > Clostridia > Lachnospirales > Lachnospiraceae > Anaerocolumna. The sequence goes on along the minus strand of NZ_CP133190.1, from coordinate 4,683,342 downwards.
ACTCCGTACATAGGATCTAAGGCGATTCGTAACCCTCTGTTCTTAATTGCCTGCATATCAATAGCATTTATAATGTTATCCAGATATTCATTCAGAGGATTAATCTCTATGATTAACTGGGCTTCCACCGCTTTCTCATATTCCATTCCCTGAACTTCTTCCTCTTTCACATCCATGATATAATTCTCAATATCTTTGGTCTGGATTTCATCCGCATCCCGGCCTCCATAGGTAAATACTTTGATTCCGTTATAAATAGCCGGATTATGGCTGGCTGTAATCATCATTCCGTAATGTAGTTTTTGTTTCATAACATAATACATGATTAATGGTGTCGGTGAGGAACGGTTTATTAAATAAGCTGTAATTCCCTCCGCGGCAAATATCTCTCCCGCCCATCTCATGGCTTCCTTGGATAGAAATCTTCTGTCATATCCGATAACAATGCCGTTATCCGTGACGCCCTCATTTATCATTTTTACAGCCAGGGCTTTTGATAGTGTTTGTATGTTTGATTTAGTAAAATCTTCTCCTATTATCGCTCTCCAGCCGCCTGTACCAAACTTTATCATCTTGCAGCCTCCTTAATTGTATATTCCCGTCTATTATAATTAAAATAATCGCATTTCATAAAATAAATCCTCCTATATCAAGATACCCTTATTATAAACACATAGTATAGAAAAGGGTATTGCTGGCAGTGCGAATATTTGTATATAATTGTCCAGAATATTACTATCCTCACAGGATTTCACAGGCGACAACGCGACGTGTTTTTTGTGAGTGTATTGTCACAGAGAACCGGAGAATTGCAGCCAGGAACGCTTTCTTCTCGTTTTGTGTGCATCGCGAAGTCTGTTATTGTTCACGTAACTGCTGCTTTTTGCAGGGGAGTCTGTTCATACCACTTTGCCTGGGCAGTAAACATTTCATAATATAGGCTGTGTTTTGCCATTAATGTCTCATGATTTCCAACTTCCGCAATTTGTCCGTGATCCATAACAACAATCCTATCTGCAATACGTGCACTTCCAAGCCGGTGTGTTACCAAGATCGCTGTAATCCCTCTGGACACTTCCGAAAATTTCTTATATATATTTGTCTCCTCGATTGGATCTATAGCCGCTGTAGGTTCATCCAATACAATAAAGTCATTTACACGGTTAAGGCCTCTTCCTATTGCCACCCTCTGCCATTGACCGCCTGATAAATCAACACCGTCAAATTCTCTTGACAGCATCGTATCCAACCCTTGTGGGAAAACAACTGAATCAACAGAAACATCCGCTTTTTTCAAGATATTAATAATCTGGTCATCTGTTTTTCTGTTTTCAATATCACTAATAGAAATATTTTCCCGCAATGTCATCTGATATTTCTGATAATTTTGAAATACACCTGATACTCCTTTAAACATTGCTTTCCGGGATATATTCTTAGTATCTTTACCGGAAATCAAAACCTGGCCTTGAGAGGGAGTATAAATACCTGTCAGTAACTTTACTAACGTTGATTTTCCGGCACCGTTTTGACCGACTATTGCAACTGTTTCACCGTAATTAATTTTTAAATTAAGATTACTAACCGCCATTGTATCCATACCCGGATAGGTAAAAAAAACATTATTTAATTCAATTTCACCCTTTCGGTCAACGACCTCATCCTCGCCATCAACCTCCGGCATATTTAAAAATTTTAATAAATTATTAATGGAACCGCTGTTTTGCCCTATGGAACCTGCCGCACCAATCAGACCTCCGACCATCTCCTGTATCTTAGCTATTGCAGTAAATATAGCCGCAAAAGTCCCGGCGGTTATACTTCCATCCAATAACGCATTGACGAAAAGATAAAGAACTGCCAAGTATCCGATTAACCCAATCAACTTACCGCACAAATCCATAAAACATGCTCTTTTAATCACTTTCAGACTCTTTGCATTCAGCAGAATCAAAGTCTCCTTATATAATTTTTTAAAATACAAAACTGCTCCAAGTATTCTTGTTTCTTTAAAATATTCTTTAGAACAAATACACTGCTCATAATAATTAAATGATCTCCTTACCGGAGCGATCTCATCTTCCAACCGTGCAAACATACCTGTTTGCAGCATTTTAGTCACCATAAACGGAAGCATTGATATTAACATGGAAATAACGAGAATCGGCTTTATGGATAAAAGCCAAAAGCTCATAAATAATATGTAAGGAACGAAAAAAGTTAATACCATAATGAATGAAAATACCATATTGAAAATATTGTTGATACCCTGCTCTGATTTATTAATATCATTAAGAATTTCAGCATTCTCATATTCTATAGGCCTTATTCTGGCAACTTTTAAATGTATTTTCTGCATCATATAACCAATACATTTCTGATTAAAAGGCATATATACAAAACTATGCAGACCATTTACAATTTCCGCAGAAATTACTATGATTCCGTAGATCAATAAAGATAAATAAATGTCCTTGATTGAACCGCCTGTTGTTATAACCGTACTTGCCGTATCATAAAACCGCTGCATAAAAAACACCTTAACTGCCCAGGACAATCCATGCAGGATGGCAATCATAATAAATATTATAAAAAAACCCGGAGCTGACTTATAAATCATGGGCAGTACGGTTTTTAGCATCTGAAAGACATCAACTTTCTTTTTCTTTCCTCTCATTGATACCATCCTCTCTGGCTTTCATACATTGTCTGATAAATACCATTTAACCGCATTAATTCTTTATGTGTTCCTTTTTCATAAACATAACCGCCATTAATCACATAAATATAATCAGACAGTTTTATTGAACCCAAACGATGGCTGAAGAAAATCGTTGTTTTTCCTTCACATAATTGGGCGAATTCTTCATATAAATTACTTTCTGCAATGGGATCTAAAGCCGCAGTAGGTTCGTCTAATATCCTGATTGGAGCATTGCTCACAAAAGCACGGGCTAAAGCAATTCTCTGCCATTCTCCTCCGGAAATATCCTTACCCTCTTCCTTGATCTTACCTAAAATAGAATCCACTCCCGATGGCAATGCATCAATGACCTGTTCCAGTTTTAATGATTTTATTGCTTTCTTTATACTTTCTTCATCCTGGTTTAGCACATTTCCTAAGGCAATATTATCAAACACAGATATAAAATACTTTGCAAAATCCTGATATACAACTGAAAAAAAAGCTTTTAACTTATTCTTAGTATAGGTTCTAAGTTCTTTGCCATTGATTAGTATCTGTCCCTCATAGTCAGAATACAAACCCGTAAGAAGCTTGGCTATGGTTGTTTTTCCTGCACCGTTAACACCCACAAATGCATAATGTTTTCCTTTTTCAAGCTCCAGATTAATCCCATTTAATATATATCTATCCGTTCCGGGATATTTAAATCGAACATTTATAAATTTTAGACTATCGAATTCCGGTATTTCTCCAGGCAGAGCATCCGCCCCCTCTTCTTCTTCCATCCAGGAAAACCTTGTTAATTCTTTAAGATATTCATTATGAGACGCAACCGAATCAATGCACCTTGTCATTTGCCATGACATAGTATGTACTAAATTAAGTGCCGCATTTATTAATGAAAATAACATACCGATTGTAATTGCTCCTGTAACTGCCGGTTTTACTAATACAGCCGATATGAATATACTGATAAATGCTGTGATTACACTTCCTGTTTTTAATTTAATAAACCATTTTGAACGTGTCTTTAATTCTTTCTTTCTTGCGATTTCATATTGATCGTTCCAGACTCTATTTAATTCATTGTTATATCCAAACAGAGTTCTTTCTTCGATGGCATCACGTTCTGTCATAATCTTAGTCAAATATTTATATTTCCTTTGATATTTGGTTATGTCTTTATTGGCCTCATAAGTAGACTTCCCACTTAAAAATGCCAGATAAAACAATGGAATCGCAACAATAATTATAAACAAGGCTACCCAGGCAACCTCTGCAATCAATATCACTAACAAACCGGTGGTATTAATCACAAGAGAAACCAGCTCCAGCAGATTCGTATATCCTTGTATCATTTTAGTTTCAGCATTATCTGTAACACGTTCAATCAGATCAAGACTTTCCTGATCTTCTATATAACAGAATTTAAGTTTTGCCCTTTTTTCCATAACAGCATTTCTAAAATGCAATCGGAGATCCTGTTCCATACTCTTAGACATCGCTGTCATAATTGGTTCCATAATCCATAAATAGCTTACAAATAAGATAACAAGCCCTAAAAGCTGATATACATGGCTTTTCGTTGCACTTCCATTTAATAAATCAAGCGCACTATCCAAAAAATCGGCATTTACAATAACCTGAAGCGTAGGCAGTATCGCAGCAATAATTGTAAGCAGCAGATAAATACCTGCTAATTTAGGTGAACTTATAAATGTAATTTTAACGGAATGGCAATATGTATATTTTTTATTCCTAATACTGATCTTTCGCATTATATTCTCCAAAACTCTAATATCCGATTTTATATGTAATTTTCTATTCACTTTGCTTCTTTAAATTAACTTAAATTTACAATTTATTTCCATTTTTATTATAACTTTCTATTACAGTTTATGAAATATACTATTTTACTATATTTTATGCACTATTTTAGTGAAATTATATGAGACAACCTGGTTATACAAACTGCGGTTGTATGCTGATTTGTTATGCAGAAAAGATAAGAATAAATAACAGAAAATACAGAATTAGAACGGCAACATAAAGCGTATAACACCAGATTCATTTTTGTAACAGTGATTTAAGGCATCGGATAATGTGGCGCCCATTCGAATTAGGACAAACTCTCCATGTAATACTAAACTTAGCAATAATAAATTAATTCAAGAATATTTAACTAACTATTCAGGATTTGAGTAACATATAATCATTTTATTGTTTTCAATGAATACATACCACTCAAATCCTATTCCGTTTATCACTTATAATATGTTAGGATATTTCTATTTCACACTTACCGTCATGATGCCGCAATGCGGCATCTCAAATAATGGATGAAGAAGTTCAAAATGAGCACCCTCCGTGCTCATTTTGGAGTTCTTCGATAGAATTTTGGTCTTTTCAAAATTCTATTTCACACTTCCCATGGTGACGATAATTTTATTTATTTCTGATTGATTACTAAATTTAATTTCCTTCACTTCTTCTCCGTTTAAGGTGATGGATTTGGCTCCTTTCATAACTCCCTCCGGATTGAGAACGGTGATATCGTATTTTACACCTCTCCATTCTCTGGTGACATGAAATTCTTTCCATTCAGATGGTATGCAGGGGTCAATGATCAGGGTATCAAATCCCGGCTGTATTCCCAATATGTATCTGGTAACTGCAAAATAAGCCCAGCCGCCGGTTCCCGTCATAAAGGGATGTCTTGCCCTGCCAAACCCCGTATGGTCTCTGCCCATAATGAACTGGCAGTAGGAATACGGCTCCGCTTCCCGGATTTCAATCTGATCATTCTGATTATAAGGGCATAAGGCATTATAAAATTTCATTGCCCGATCACCACGTCCTAACATACATTCCGCAACCCAGGCCCAGGGATTGGGATGACTGAAGATTGCACCATTTTCCTTTAATCCGGGATATACTCTGGTTACGAAACCAATATCCTCATCGGGTACCGTATAAGACGGTCCGTTTAACATAATGCCATAAGGGGTATAAAGGTATTTGTCAATACTGTCCATGGCTTTAACACCTTTTTCATAGGGTGCCGCACCGGATAATACTGCCCAGGCATTGGATTCCAAATGGATCTTACCCTCTTTGTCTTCGCTGGTTCCGATTTTCCTGCCGTTTTTCGTAACTCCCCGGATATACCATTCCTTATCCCATAATTCCCTGTCACATACTTCTTTTACTTTCCCTCTCATAGCTGTGTACTTCTTTATATCCTCTGTCTTACCTAAATACTCCGCAACCTCTAAGAAATTACCTAATGCCCAGTAATGCAAAAAGGTTACCAGTGCACTTTCTCCTCCTCCAAGATTCAGGCAGTCATTCCAGTCCGCCCGAAGACCTTTGCAGATTCCGCTTTTTCCTACCTGTTCATAAGAAAAGTCAAGTATTTTCATCATATGCTCATAAACGGTTCCTTTTCCTTTATCCGCATAGGTGAGTTCTTCTGTTAAAAAAGTAAACTCTCCGGTTTCTTTTACATATTCAACAATAGAACTTACCAACCATAGCGCATCGTCGGAGCAGGCATCTTTTATCCCATGTATCATATCCTCTTTATTAGGTGTGGGAATTACTGTTGGAGATTTAAAAGGTTTTACTTCCGTGTCAGGATCAAACCATTCCGGCTGGAACAAATGGAGTCCGTAACCGGTCGATACCAGACCACGCAGAAGTTCAACCAGCCTCTGGCGGCATTTCTCAGGGTTGGAGTGGGGAATGGTCATAGCATCCTGAGCCGTATCCCTATAACCTAACCCGGTTCTTCCTCCAACCTCGATAAAGGAAGCAAAGCGGGAAAACATAATATTAATCTCTGACTGATACAGATTCCAGATATTAATTAAGGTATTCATTCCCTCGTTTGGAGTCTGTATCTGTAATTTATTTAATTTTCTATCCCAAAATAAAGCTAATTGTTTGAAAGCTTCATCCACATTCTTTAGATCCGAATATTTATCACGTATCCCATAACCAGTTTCCCGGTTGCCCTCTCCTAACATAAATACCAGCCTTATTTCTTCCCCCGGTTTTAAAGAAATCTTCTTATGCAGAGAACCGCAGTGATTATTCCCTTTTTCAAAACTGCCGCCGCAGCTGCCTTTTTCCACGGCAATGGGATTGCTTTCCGTACGGTATAAACCTATAAATTTATCCCTGAGACAATCAAAACTGTCCGGTTCAAAATTGGACGTAAAATACTGATATCCAAACTCTTCGTAAAACAAATCATGTTCAATCACACCGTTTTCATAGGAAGAACCGGCAGCATAATTACTCATCTGAAAGTTCCGGTTATCCATATCAATATGGTGGTAGGAAAACTCACAATAGGAAAATACACTTAACTCTCTAGGTTTTGATTCATTATTTTTAATTTTTACATCCCAAAGCTCTACGGTATCCTCTATTGGTATAAATAAGGTCTGCTCTGCTGTAATCCCCTTATATTCACAAGAATATTTAGAATAGGACAATCCATGGCGGCATTCATATTTAGCTTCCTCTAAGGGTTTACCCACCGGCTGCCAGGATATGCTGAAATACTCTCCCGTCTCATCATCCCTTACATAAACATAATGTCCCGGCCGGTCCATTGGTATACTGTTGGCGCGAAAACGTGTTATCCGGTGATATTCCGGTGATTTATAAAACAGATATCCTCCGGCAGTATGATTTATAACGGCACACATATCTTTCACACCTAAGTAATTAGTCCAGGACGTGGGTAAATCCACCCGCTCTATTAGGTATTCTCTCTTTTCATTATCAAAACATCCATATTTCATAGTAACTGCACCCTCCCATATTATGATAACCTAATTATAAGCATTGGTAGCTTTAAAAGGTATTGCTGAGGGTGCGAATATTTGTATATAATTGTCCAGAATCATGGAGAGTACGGAAAGAAAGCAGCAGTTATAGATTATATCTTGCCAGAGAAACTGAAATACTTCAAGTTTCAGAAGATCCTGCTATTTCCCATAACACAACCTCCTTACACACCTCAATTGATTTAAATTCATGTAGAATATGCAGAAATAATGTAGAATACGCAAATAATATTGACTGTTTTTTACAATAATGTATAATTTAAATATATTCAAATAAATTAAAAGATATTATTTTGTAATTCATGGAATTTTCTAAATATTCAAGTTAAAAACTATTTTTTTTTACTATTAATAGAGAGTATACAAAAATCAACATAATATAAATAAGTTATTTAATTATTCCACATCTAATAAGAGGAGGTGTTGCCATGATACATATAAGACCACCAACGAATAACAAAATATACTAAAATAGATCTACTACGTATATACATATTTTTCATGTTGAAAAACTAAGCACAATAAATCAATAAATACATCTATTTATTGATGGATGATTAAGAAAGGGGAAAATATAATGAAGAAATTATTTGTAATGTTTCTATCAATGGCACTTATTTTAGGTTTCTCTATGCCCGCTCATGCGGAAGAAACACTAACAATCAATGAGTTGTTGGCACCATATCAGGCAGCTGTTGATAAAGTAAACGAAGAATTAGGTATATCCATTTATATTCCTGAGAAAAATAAGGAAAAAGTCTATAATAATATTAAAGACAAGACTCCTGAAGAAATTACTTCCATGCTTATCAAAGAATATAAAGAATCAAGTACCGGTTCCTCATCCATTACTCAGTTTAAAGATGATAATTATATAAAAGACAGTGCTTATTCAGAAAATAATACTGAAATAGGTGAATCCGAATCGATTATCACTCCCTGCTATATAAGAGAAGATATTACACAGACGGTACCTATAGGATATAGTTCAGAAATGTATCTTGATTCTACTGTATTTAGTGCCACCGGAGATAGTTACGTTTATGAAAGCATTAATGATTATGGTTCACAATGGCCATCCTCATTCACCGGATATCACTTTGCCGTTGATTCAGGTTCCGCCTCATTAAGCAGTAACAAAAAAAGCTGTACTGTCTCATTGGTTGGGCATCCTGAAGATCCGAATGGATTTGCACTGACACTAAGACTGACTACCAGTCATACATTCACATTATAATTTTATATTAATTATTTTATACTATATAAGATAATGGCTTTTTAATAATGATAAGGGGATGATTTCTATTTAAATGCAAGTAAATTGCACGAAAAAATCAGCCCCTTATATTCCATTTCAGAATGAGTTATTCCAGCGGTACTACTTTTACCGGACCCGTTGAATTCGGTATATAATCAGGTTTTGAGGTTTTTCCTACAGCAGATTCTTTATTATAATCGCCCTGATAAGTATTCTTTGTTTTTACAGAATTATTTTCTTGTAAAACACAACTATCTTTTGTATAATCAGTATCCGTTTTATTGTCTGTTGTTGTATGGTTCGTTGATTCCAGCGATTGAATAAGCATTTCTTTGACTTCGTCACCGGTCATATCTTTTATCTTATCATAGACTTTATCCTTGTTCTCGTCCGGTATATATATGCTTGTGTTATATTCGGCATTGACTTTATCAATAACTACTTGATATGGTGCTAGCTTTTCGTCAATAGTCGGTTCATTTTTTACTATTACCGGTGCAAATAATCCAACCGCCAATATAATGGATAAAACTGTTTTTTTTAATATATTCATATATACACACCTCGTTTTCTTCATTTAACCAAATATGAATTTCTCTGTATATTATTATAACTCTTTTATGTTAATTTACAAATCATTTCAAAGAATTATCTGTGAATTTTATGTGAATTTGTTAATTATCACAGAATAGCACACCGGAACTAGATCAAAATATAAAGTCAAGGGCTTGCTAGTTCAAATATCCTGCTGGAGTCTCAAAAACTATCAAAACTTATTTAGTAAAGAATCTTAATCAACAATTCTGAATTAAAACATATAAAACTTGATTTCAAAAAGTTTGACACCGTAATTAGTAGTGAGTATAATTATAATAGAATTAGCTGTTATTTGATAAGAGAGGAGTAAGATAAATAATTGAAACTACTTCCTATTGTAATCCCAGATTACCAAACGCAACCCGTTTTTACGGATGGACTTGCAATCCTTTATGCTCATAATGAAATATATGCCCGCACTTGGCTTATAAACAATAGCCTGAGCGTGAGATTTTTTGATATAACGAGCTTTAGTGATATAAACGCTTACTTGCAGATATTACCTAATTCTATTATTCCAAATTGCTGCTTGTTGGAACACTATAATTATCCGATAAAATTCATTCCAGATATCACTGCCGTCATACGATCTGCAATAGACAAGGGATATTATGTTATGACCTCTATTGATTGTTTTTACTTGAGTTGTCATTCATCTGCGAAACAGCTTTTTCATGTACCTCATCCAATTCTAATTTATGGATATGAAAATGAGGAGTTTTTTGTTGGCGATCATTTTCTAGATGGTAGTGGAAAATACTCTTTAAAAAAAGTCAATTCTAATGAATTCATGTATGGGTTACTTTCTGCGCATAAAGAACTCAGTCATATTAATTATTTTCCTGAAATTCATTTAATAAAATATAAAAATGAAATCAAGAATTATACTCTCGATCTTCGGACGGTTAGAAAACATCTTCTTGATCATCTTAATTCAGTTGACATAGCAGAACCTCCACTGTTTTTCGATTATAATAATATCTGGTTTGCCTGTGGCTTAAATGGTATAAAAGCATGTACAGACTTTATTTTGCATGGTAATAGGAATCCGCATGAATACGTTAGATTATTGCACGAATTAATGGTTCATGCTGAAATTTTAAAAGAAGCAGCACACATTTTGAATACGCAGATAATAGAAAAGGAAGTTGATATATATATCAAAAAATGTTTACTATTAAGAAATCGAATGCTAAAAAATGTGCTCGCATCTAAAAATTTTGATATTATGGATTTTCAGGAAATATCTCTATTGCCTGATATAGATAAAAATATATTCAGTCTATTGATAGATCATATTAACAGGATGTAAACGCTTCATAGCAAGGTGCTATATTATAGTAGAATCATTTCATAGGAAATAACTTCTAACTTCTTGTATCAAAATATCATAATGAATTATTTAAAGATTCAGTCACGAATATGTTCTCTAATTTTGCTGAAAGAATACTTTGGATACTGATTTTAAACAGAATCGGTTTAATTAGTAGACACTAAATAAATTGTTTCATATCATATATCCATCAACGGCCAAAATTATTATGATTTTGAGTATAATAACAATACAGTTGATAATTGTAATTTATTGGTATATAATAAAAATTAATAAGTAATTTCTTAATAATTAAAATAAGTTTCAATATGCTTGACTTTTACAATCCACTCTCACCTACATCAATATTTGATTATCCTTTATTTCAATAGTGAAAAGTCTGCTGAAGTAAAATTACAAGTAATAATATCAGAGCTTAAATATTAATTCTCAAAAAAATGGTGGTGAAGAATATATAAAATTACCTATTTCCATACCAAAATACCAAACAATACCTACTTTTACACAGGGATTAGCAATTTTATATGGCAATAATAAAGAATATGCTGATTTATGGATTGCTAATAATTGCCTTTCAATTAAATTTCATCATGTACCAGAATCGTACAATCCATCAGCATATTTACAAATACTTCCTACTTTTGTAATACCAAATTGTTTTTTATTAGATGTCTATAAAGTTCCTATGGAACTAAATACAGATTTGGAATTTTTAATTAAAAAAAGTATATCGAATGAGTATTATTTTTCAACTTCAGTGGATTGTTTTTATTTGTCTTGCCATACTAATGCATTTAATAAAAGACATTTTATTCATCCAATTCTTATATATGGTTTTCAAGATAATATGTTGCTGGTTGCAGATCATTTTTTAGGGAATAATGGGTATTTTGAATTAAGATCAGTTTCATATGAGGAGTTCTATAAGGGTTATGTCTCTGCGCAATCGGATTTTCTTTCTCAAAATTACTTTAGGGGATTGAATTTAATAAAATATAACACGCAAATTAATGACTATAGTTTAGATATATTTTCTATAAAGAATAATATATCTAATTATTTTAATAATTCTTATCATGATCTTCCCCCTTATCACATGGACTATAAATACATACAATTTGCGTGTGGATATAAAGCTCTTTTGGAATTTTCTGATTATTTTAAAAAGTCAACCATTATGTCTTCTGAACATATTAGATTGTTTCATGAGTTGATGATTCATGCAGAAATTCTAAAATTTACTGTTAATACCTTACATATAGAAAATTTAACATTGAAATCTGAACATTATGTGAATAAATGTATGTTGTTAAAATATAAGTTAATGAAAAATGTATATAAAAATGATATATGCAATTCCTATCTTAATCAATTAGACGAGATTTTAAATATGGACTACGAAATATACAATATAATGAATAATGAAATATAAATTAACTTGAATTATTAAGGATAGAACGCCAGAACTTCGCACTTTCATTTTCGCCAACATACCTACCCAAAACTTCTTTGCACCCACTCATATCTATGCCGATTGCGAAATAGATAGCTTTTTTACAATGCGTTCTTGCTTATGACTTGAAAATGCATTGCTTATAGTAAGTTTGATTTTATCGAAAGTAAATCCCCCAAAATAGGCTATTACAGGTCCATCATAACCTGCTTTTGCTTTTTTAAATATTTCAGCATAGTACCCATTTTACCAGCAATTTGCCAAGGTACTTTATGGATTTTTCAAGAAGCCACAAATTTTATAGTTGAACCATAATTAATACCAATATTCCTAACCGATTATCAGTTAAGAAGCTATTCACAAATATTATTGCATAATGATGTCAAGACATCTATTTCTATTTTCTTAATTTCATTTATTATTAAAATCATTCTATTTAGCAGTTTTTTGTCACTTGAAATAGAATACTTGATCCATAACCCTTTCAATATGGAAGCTCTATTTAACACGTTAGAATAGTCCTGGTATAAGTCTTTCCAATTATATAAAAAGGAATTCTCTCCCATAAATTTTATTCTCATCATCATTAACTTTTTATGATCATTTAAGACAGCAAAAGGTCTGGTATCAAAAGGGACTTTATTTGAGCTTAATTGTTCTAAATATTCTATTAAAAAATCATATATTTCAACTCCATAGACCCAATTTCTTTTCCATTTTTCAGTCGGTATTTTATACTTTTCTAAAGTATTACTTGATGTAATGTAATCACATATAAAGCTTTTTACTAAAGCAGGATCAAATCTGTAATCCAATTCTTTATTATTGTGATATTCACTTCTTTTAAAAAAAGAAATAAGTTCAACACCATTCAACCAATCATGTTGCTTACTACATTCTGATAAGCTATTGTAAGCAATGTTGATGCATGAAAAAGGTACTTTAGCGTACTCATAAATACCATCCCTAAAGAAATCCGCAACATCAAACATCTGAGTATTTTTATCGTATCCAAAAATAAAAATATCGTGTACTTTATGATATTGATTGTAATTTTTTGATATAGGAATATAAAAATAATTAGCAATAAAATATACGTAGTATCCAAGGTCAATAGAGTCTATAATAAAATCTATTATACTATCCCATTTCCTTAAAATAAAATCTCTACTAAGCCTTTGAAAATAAATCCAAGGACAGCACTTCCAAAGGAGTGTAGTATAAAAGTCCAACCTAACACCATTTTCATAATTTCGTTTTACTTCAAGTTGAATATAGTAATTATAAAACCAAGGGATACTCTCCTGATAATTCCCTACAACTGACAATAAATTTGCGTGGAATGGATAACATGTTATTTGAGGATATTGCATTGGTAAAACCTTAAAATAAATATGATTTGTATCCATTGAAATCTCCTTTTTTCTTAAATGCTATATTGACGTTTGCGAAACACCACACCCCGTATAAATACGGGATATTTAATGTAATAAAATAAAAACAATTCCTCACTGATTTATGGTAAAATTTAAGTGCGAACAAAAATTAATACCCATACACCAAGAAGATACCCAGCTCATGGAGCTGAAAGATAGCATTATATAACTGAATCAACTTATTGCATACCAACAGGAAGCACTAAACACTGTCAAGGAACGCAAAGAGGAACCTGCCCGTCAGTATGTATACAGTAATCCTGCTGTGCTGGGAGTCTGGTATTGTAATACACTCTTCGCGTATGAAGCTGAAATCACTAAAAGAACAGCTGATGCGAAGAAAAATATAAGCTTCGTCTACAAAAGAAAACCTGTTTACAGCCTTTTGGTTGTGGCTTGCTGTACAGCACCCAACCCGGAACACTAGAATGGATAAAGCTGTTACCTATATCCAAACCCGGCGAGAATGCAATCCGACCATTACCATTGGAGGCAAGAACTGGCTCTCTAGTAAATCCACAGATGGAGCCAAAACCAGTGCCACTGTCTACAGCATTGTAGAAATGGCAAAAGACATGATCTGAATGTCTATAAATATTTAAACTATCTGTTGGAGCAACTGCCAAGTAAAGACATGACCGATAAGCAATATCCCTGATGAGTGATATCATTAAAACTATTTCTAAACAAATAGTAATGATAATGAACATCGAACAGTTTTTAATTAAATTCATTTTAATATTATTTCTTCAACTATTCTCTGCAATTTAATGTCAATCTCGTTTAAATCAGAAATGATACTTTCCAATTTTTCGTTTGTAATTTTTCTTGCTCTCTTTGAATAAATACATAACATATTAATTATTTCAGAATATTGAATTATCATATTTTTTTCTATCTTATTTATGTCTTCACTTTTTTGAATATTCATCTCTATTGCACCACGTTTAATGATATCAACAATTACCCTTTTGGGTAGGATTAACCATCTTCTGAAATTTCTTGAATATTCATCATCTGCAAAATTTGATAAATTAAACTCTTTTGACTTAAGGAAATTGGTAAAAACATTATTTTTAAAGCCATAATCACTTAAAAATTCCGAGAACATATCATAGTAATTTTTTATTTTTGGCTCATTATTTTGTATAATAACATATAAGCAATTAGCCAACTTGGGATTGTGTATTTTATTCGATTCTTCCCACATGTCTAAGAGCAAATCCTCTCGTAACCATAGTTTAAATAAACCATAACCTTGTCCTTCATAAGTTGCACCACTTTGCTCAACATGAGGTGCATCCCTTAATAGAATTTTTTTCATTGTGTTATCATACCCACTTATAACCACTCCATGCGTAGAATCCACGTCGCCTATATCGTATACAAGCGATTTTCGCCTTAATAAAAGAAAAACAGGAATATCTTTATCTATTTTAGAAATTACTGCTTTTAAAAATTGTGAACTGTCATTAACAACTTCTCGTTTAATTTCCAATCCAAATTTTGTTAAAATATAGTTCCTTTTATCAATAAAATCTTCATTATTATATTTTTCCGATATATTCCAATTTGAAAAAAGAATACTGTAAAACGCATAAAAGAAATAATTCTCTTTTTTAATATAATCTGAGAGCGCAGCAATAGGCTGGTCAATACAATTTAACTCATCTCCTGAAAAATATCTATCATAATAGCCTAAATTTAATGTTTTTCGCATTTTTTACCTCCTGACGCAATAATGATATACCTAATACCTTTTTCCTATCTACTTTTTACAGGTCAATAGGATATAGAAAAGACATTCATTCCATAAAGCCCCTTCACTTTCCTATTATTTCCCATAACAATAAATCTCCCATGTCTGGCAAAACTTTATGGAATAAATTCATGTTCTTATACTTTTCAGCATCATCTCCGTTATTTTCGATGAATTCGCTGCATATGCTGCATACCAACCCAGAACCAAAGTATATCTTTGCCTCCAACACATCGACATGATAATTAACAGTTTCCTGCTCGGTTCCCTTGTTATAATGGCGTTCCAGACATTTATCATTAATCTTCCTGTCCCCAGAATAAAGCTGCGTTCCATCAATGATAACAATACATTTCCCCATGAATCTGGCATCATGGAAGCTTTTCCTTCGGATCAGGTCATACACAATATCCTGTATGGTATCCTGTCAATCGTTCCAGATAATCATTTTCTGTGACATGATGGGGCAGATATTCTTCTAACTCCACTCCCATAAAGGTAGCCATATTTTCCACAACATCTGGTTTATTAAACCTGTCCGTCATATCCTGCATACTGATAATACCAACAATTCCCTTATAATACATCTGCCCAGCATGGTTTACCGGTGTATGTGATATAACTCTGGTGCCGTGGATCAGCTATTTGCCCAAATCGATTGAATAGCTCAGGATAAAACTTTCTCTGTACCTCATTACATGCTTCAATTGGATTCTTTTCAAGGGCTCTTGTAGCCCTAATTTCTGATCTTCCCATACGTATTTTCCCTCTCTGCGAAAAAGCTTTTTATTTTATTATACTTCTTTTTCACAGAAAGGCCTGTATTTATTGGAAAATTAGTGCGAATTATTTTTACCTGTTAGAACTGGGAAAGAGCCGTCAACTGCTCGCCTAGGCTAAATCAAATTTTTGTGGCATACATTAAAAAATGCAAAAAACTAATAGTTTTTTAAGGAGGTCACTTACCAAATAACTCACACCGTACGCAGCTCCAAATGGAAAGATATCATCCTACAATGCCAAAACAGACCGGCTGAGTGAGCGCAAAACAATGGATGGTTGAAAATGAAATTAGTAAAAAATCGTATTACTATTGGCAACGCAAATTCCGAAAGAAAGCTTACGATCAAATGAATAATTCTCCAGTATTGCCCGTGCAGAAAAATTGGAAAGTCTCATTTGCCGAGATTCTCTTAACAGAACCGAAGAGATTAGTTTCAGATATCATTCCTGAAAATATCAAACCAACTGCTGTAATAAAAACTGCAACAATGACGATTGCGCTATCAAATGATATATCTGACAACCTACTGTCGAGAATTCTTAAAGAGGTATCACATGCTTAAGGACGCAGCTTCTCTTTATGTTACAAACACAATAATACCATTGAAACAGCGTTTACTAAATAATCACCGATTGGTTTCAGGAAAGTTTATGAAATATTCACAAAACAGTTCCTATATCTCTTGTTTTTTGCCGGATTTTGACAATCACTTAACAGTACCTACTACTTATACTATCCATATTCTCAAAATGCCTTATTAATATCCGTAGTCAACGATTTCGAATTTCTATAGAAAAATCTGTTCATTGCAGGCTGAATAAGACCATTTATTTTCTCCCACTCCTCATACATACAGTATTTTTTTATTCCACATGCGGTACAGTCTCCACAACTTGGTAGTTCAAAACTAGATAGAGCATCCTTCGCATTTTTGATAAGATCAGTAATATCACACATATCAATAGAATTCGGCAAGAATTTTTCAAGACCATCAAAGTTTGGATTATATAATATGTAGCGATACGCAAAAATTAATGCCTCTGCAAATTTTCTGCTACTATCCTCAAGGTTGTTTTCTTTTACATATAAATACAAATATTTTGAAGCACCATCGAGATCATTTAATGACAGATATCCATAGGACAAGAACAGTAAATTGTCTGGGAAGAGAGCTTTTATTGGTTTTCGTAGAAGCAGATCAAAAAAAATCATAGGATAACCATATATTTTATAGCGTGGAATATCTCGTAGAGAAGACAATACTTCAAAAAACCAAGCTCTTTCGAATCTCGACGCACCATTTAAATTCAAATATACTTCTCTTACACGATCTTCGTTTGCAAGTATAGGGAATTCTGCATTATAAAGGTAATTAACTGCTGTTATTCCAGAGATAAATACTTGGTATGTAGGGAACCCCATAAACGATAAATCACGACTATAAACTTTATATCCGTTTTTTTCTGCAATTTCTAACAAATATAAATATGCAATATCATTATTACCCTCTTTTAAAAAGACATCTGAATAGATTCGGCTCTGTCCACTATGAAATATAGAATGTGGTTCATACCCAGTATTATTCACCACTGATCTTACCCATTCTGTATGATACGAAACATCTTGTATATCCTGTAAAAGCATAACCTCTATGTCTTTACCAGTAAATGGTGTCATTTTTCTATTAAATTCGATTTTGTTGGCAGCATAACCTTGAAATGCTTCTGTTATACACCGCTGTAAAGCAATATCAATGTCGTAGTGTGCCCCGATTGTAAAGGAATAAGATAGTGTCTCCTTGTCCCATATCACCAATCCAATAACAGGAAATATCCCCGCGGTACAATCTTTCACAAAACATTCGTACCCTAAGCTTTCTAGGCAAAGAATTTGCTTATAACAATTCAGATGCTTCAATTCTCCAAGGTCTATTGTAGATATCTGCAATCCTTCAAAAAAAATCATATGATGTACATGTCGTTCATAAATCTCACAAATCCCCTGTATAACTGCCTCTGTTTCAGTATTCCCCGCACATAAGCCATTCGTACCACATAATTTTCTTATAAGTTTCATTGGAAGATTTACTTGTTGATTCATCTGTAAATCCATAAAAGGTGCACAGTAGCAGTAGTCACTGTTCTCGTGTAAGAGTTGCTGTAAATTAAACCCCTTCTGTATTATAAATTCGAATGCAAACAATTTTTTCGATATATTATAAACATATTCCACTGTTTCTAATTTTTCATCAGGGAAGAAGCATTCAGATCGGTTTTTATTACCAAAAACAGTCTTTAATGTTGATCTAGACTGTAAACGTTCCATAAATTCGGCATATGCACTAGCTAAAGCATACTCCTTTGTTATTCCCTTACCATTGGTTCCTACGCCTGGCAAGTTTTCAAATTCCAAACGTACAGAGTACCACATTTCATTGTCAACCCAATTTTTTTCGCAAACATTTAAATTATATTTCGCTAGAATATCCTTTATACGGTTGATTGTTTCAATGGGCTCACATTCCTTACTCATAAATTTCATTCAAGGCCCTCCCCCTCTCATACGAAATAATGCGCTGTATTTTTTGTATAATATCTTTATCTTTTTTACATCTTCTGCTTGATACGGATCTAACTTTAAATGGCGAAATTTCTTATAATATAGCGTATACTCATCAGCGGAGAGTCCATATTCGTTCAAAGTGCCAGCAAACAGAGTGTCATTTCGATTTAATGGCTGTTCAAAAGTATATTTATCATGATTCCTTAACTCGATTCGATAACCGTCTACATATATTACCTTTAACCCTTTGCGCAAAGCAAAGTTAAATGCCTCATTTATTGTGTTAACAATCGGCTCTCCCTTATCATTCAACGATGTATTAATAATAATCGGAATACCTGTGACTTTATAATAATTTTTCATCGCTCTATATAGTATCTCATTATCTTTCTTATTCAAGGTTTGGATACGACTTGTAAAATCTGCATGATTCACTGCTGGTATGTCGGCTTTTTTATCCTCCTTTACAGTGAATATATTTAACATATAAGTACTTATAAAAGCGTCATTATACCAATTATCCAGTTCCTCCTCCAAAATTATTGGAGCTACCGGTCGCCACCACTGACGTCCTTTGACAGCGTTTAGTTTATCCCTATGTAATTCAAATCGCGGGTCAGCTAAGATACTTCTATCTCCCAATGCTCTTGGCCCCATTTCCCCCCTCCCGGAAAACCATACCACAGGACCACACGAAATATCTTCAACAAAATGGCTTAGAGTTTTATCTGCAGATTCTATATAAGCGTTAAACTCGCCTTTATGTAAAAAGTTTTCTACATCGTCTCCATCACCGTAATATGAATGATTCAATTTAAAATTAACATAAGGCATATGTTTGTAAAAATAAAACAAGCCCATTCCTAATGCTTGTCCACTGTCATTTACACATGGAGCTATTAATTGTCCCTTAAAGCCATATTTATTTTGTATAAATGTATTCGTAGGGCAATTCAATGCATACCCACCGTTCAAACCAAAATAGGTTTCTTGGGGCAGGATTTCTAACTCTTTTACCACCTTGTTTACCGTTTTATCAACAATTTCAATTGAAATTCTTTGAATTATTTTCACAATCATACTTACTTTACTTTCGTATTCCGTAAAAGCACTATCATAAAAATTAAATAAAACGCCTGCGTCTTTTTCACCGTACCCAAGAATTCGCTTGATAATACCTTGAACAAATGAGAACGCCTTCCGTTTATCATCTTCGTGTATTATTAAGTACTCATCCTCTTGTATATCGAAGTTTTCAAGAGACTCACTCTTTGATGCTGTCGCCAACGCCATAAGTGACCCTTCTTCATACTTGAGTTCATTTTTCATAAATACCCAGTAAGGTCCTGGTGATGGAATTGGAAATCTTTGCATCTGCCCTTTTTTACTATATATCCCATAGAAATTATATTTTGTATCACAATTTGTCTCAATCAATGGATCAGAACCAGCATCCACACAAAATGTTAGTATCTTCTCATTATAAAACTTTTTACTGTCCATTAACAAAGACGTAAACAGATGAGCAGTTGCATGGTATGTATAGTCGGGATCCTCCTCATAAAAATCTATGAGATTATCCTCTGGACTTAATGGTGTCCCAATAATCTTTTTTATGTCCTTCGTAGAGATAGGAGGATTCATTTTACTTAATAACATATCCAAAAACTCATAAAATGCTTTTTTATCCGCAAATGCAATGTGATGATGCTTTAGCCCTGTTATTCTTTCCAATTCCCAATAGTATAATAGCTCTATTCTATCTTCTTCCTTTTTCCACAATGCAATACAGTGGTCATGTCGTATTGTAATTCTCAATTCAGAGGACATTTTGTCTACATGTGCATATGCAGATATATAGAATCCATCATCTAGCATAATCAACCTCCATTATATCGATGAATATTTTATCTTTCCTGCTTCATTCCTTGGTAAATATTTAACTGAATATATGTTAAAGTACATTCTTTGAATATTTAATCTATTAACCATGTAATGGATCACTGTATCAGGATCACCAGATTCTAGATATACTTTTATATTGTTATCTTCTCCTTTACAGGCACAAACACAAGACATTGTCTTAAGATTATTTTCTATCTCATCTAAACTTATCCGCTCACCACATACCTTTACAAAACGTTTCTTCCTCCCAATAATGTAAAGGAAACCCTCCTCATCAAGGAAACCTATATCTCCAGTCATAATTGAACCTTTACACTCATCTTCCTTGATAAGATCGTTTGCGTTATAAGAATAACCTAACATTACATTGGGACCTTGGTAACAAATCTCACCTTTGATATTCGCACAGTCAGAAACATTTCCATTCTCTTTTATAATGGTTACCTTGCCGTTCTTCACAACTTTCCCCACGCTATCATGTTTTCGAGTAGCAAATGCCCACGGCATTACAGCAATTCTCGCAGTTCCTTCCACCTGCCCATACATCTTGATAAAGGGAACCCCTGTCTCTTTGGATAAAAAATAATCCAAAACATTACCAGCAAGAGCACCACCTGCCTGTGTAACATATCTTATCGAAGGAAACTCATGCAGTTTGATTTTTCTTTTACAAATGTACTCATATGTAAAAGGTACACCTCCAAAGGTTGTTACGCTCTGTTCACGTATTAGATCCCAAAACTTTGTACTCATGACAGAATATTTGTTTAAAACAATAGATGCACCTTGATAGAGATGTGTATTGACAATAGATAAACCATATGTATAGTAAAGTGGTAAGATTGTTATTACTCGATCATGGTCTACAATCTTTAGAGCGTCTATAATCTGTTCTGTATTACTCACAAGATTTCCATATGATAATCGAACAAAACGTGGACTCCCAGTGCTCCCTGAGGTACTTAACAGAACAGCCAATTCATCAAACATCTTCATACTTTTGTTGTTAAGCTGATAAAGCCTATATGAACCAAAGTCACTTACCCAATCAGCATCCACCTGGATTTCAGCCGGGCAATAAATGTAATTTGGATGATAAGCATTCATTATTGTCTGTAAGTAATTCATGTCATTCACCGTTTTCACAAGCATGACAACGATCTTCTTATTGATGAATCCATAATATGCCGCCAGTGCATCATAAGAATTATCACACATAAATAAAACCAAAAATCGGGTTTTGATGTTGTCAGTAATCCGAAGCGAGTATTTTTCTAAATCATCGTATGTATATTTGACTCCATTTTCGATAATAGCTGTCCTATTCTTATCTATCCTTAAGTTATTAAACATTTCATCACGTATAATCCAATCGTTGTAATGGCAATTGGATGATTCCTTTCTTCCTGATTCCGCCAGGCTGTTTGATTTTACCTTTAATACACTTATCTCGCTATCATTGCTGCATCTAGTTATTCTCTGTCAACACTTTCTATTTCTCTTTCTGTAATTATCCATAGCATTCGCAAAGGAATTTTCACTAACTTTATTTGCTTCATCGCATTCTTTTAAAGCTTCTGCATTCTCCCAGATTTTATTATAAGCCTCTATATACTGTTCAAGTAAATCATCGCATTTCTGTTCAAACCGTGGACTTAATAAAAAGGTTGTGTTAGCTACTGCCTCCGTGTTTGGTAAACTATAAACTTGTCCACCAATAGTTTCACCTCGTTGATTATAGGAATACACTGTGATGTTGTTTGTATAGAGTGGCTGTTTATGATTCCATCCTGCTCCATAAAATTTGGACAAAACACCTTCTGCCTTTAATGCTTTCATAAACGTGCCAATCGATATACCGAGCAAACCCTCACAATCATAACGAGCAAAATTATAGGAATATTGTCTCACTGCTCTTTTATCTACTTTCTGAATCTTCACGAATGGTAGATTTGAAATGTTCTTCTCCAGATATTTTGCGTTTTCGTTTCTAAACATACTTAATTGTCTACTACGATTCAAGCTATCTTGTGCAATCGCTATACCAAGCGGATGTGGTCTGAACTTATAGCCTAACCCTGTCAGTACAAACTTCCTGTACTGTCGATTCGAAAGCTCCGAAATCCTTTCTATTCGCCCAAGTGTTACTACCTTTTCATAATACTCTGTATTATTGGTTACTAATATACCTCCTTCTCCAGCAGTTAATATTTTATCTCCCTGAAGACTAAAACAGGCGATATCTCCGAGAGTACCAACTCTGTTTCCTTCCCATTCTGCAAGAAAAGCATGTGAGCAATCTTCAATAATTTTTATTTCACCATTGCGGGTCAACTTTTGGATCTCTGTGAAGTTTACAGGATTTCCGAAAATATGTGTTACGATAATTGCTTTTGTCTTGCTTGTGATCTTCTCCTGAATCGTTTCCGCTGAAAGATCGAAACTATCTTCATCAATATCCGCAAAGACAGGGATAGCACCAAAATGCAATACACACGATGATGTAGACCAATGCGAGTAGGACGGTACAATTACTTCATCACCTTCTTTTATCCCAATAGCAAATACCGCTGCAAAAAGAGCCGATGTACAATTTGTTGTACAAACTGCGTATCTGTTACCATTATCTGAAGCAAAATTTGTTTCAAACTCTTTTACAACAGGAGATATAGATATTTCATCCTCCTCCATCATTGATACTACTTTTCTTATACCCTCGTCAGAAACTTTCCGTACCTTTACTTCTTTATCATAATCAATTGTAACTGACTTTTTTCCTCCTAATAAAGCTAATTTTTCCATGGATAACTCCCCCTTTTTAATAAGTATGGTGAAAGCGTGAAGATATTTTTCCCCACTGTTTCTTGTCCATAGTGAAAAAAGAATTCATAATCATCTCGTTGAAACACCGTTTTTGCTGCCATATTAAAGCCCGATTCAAGAGCAGCCTTATCAACCAAACAGCCAGTAACATTCACGTCAAAAGTTTTCAAACCAGTTTGCATTATTGATATGTTCTTAAATTTATTTATTTTATATTCTGCGATAAGTTTAAGCAAAACCCCTCTAAAATAATTGTTACCATACAAATTAGTTCCCAGGATCATATTCCGATTCGGAACCAGTCGAATTACTTTTCTAAGATTACTACATTCACATTTTTCAGGCATATAATACGCAAGGTCGCCTGTTTTATAACGTATAAAAGGCATTTGTCTTAGTATATATGAAGTTACTGTGACAGTACCAACACGTCCATTTTCTTCAATAACATTATCATTCTCATCTAGAAGTTCAACATATACAGAATCTTCCATGATATGTAGATTTTTATTTTTACATGAATATGCGATTCCCCATGTTTCCGTACACCCATAGTAATTAGAAACAATACAGTTAAAAAATTTTTCGTAAGCAAATTGCTCTTCAACAGTTATGAAAGATCCTGCGTTTTCAATTAATTTTAATTTGCTTAACCTTGTATCATTTATCTCACAATATTTTTTTATAGTTTCAAGCCTATTAACATTCACCATCCACATATCATAGTCGTTCTTAATTAAATTCTCAATATTAACTAATGGCGACGATGGATTGTTGCAGTTAAATGCCTCCGTTGCTCTAATACTTATAAGATTGTTTCTGGCACTCCACAACGCTTTTGCAAGAAGGAAACGTTCATTTAATGTCTTAACTGTAACAAATGGCGTACCAGAAGAGCCACTTGTATATTCAAAAACATATTCGCAATTATCTATTTGTGAATGTTCTTCCCTTCCAATACGCCTTTCATATTCAGCTCGCTTAACCAGTTCCCCACATATATGTTTAGAGACAAATTTGGAGTAATCTTCCCGTATGTTATCTTTATCAGTTGGTGGTATCTGAGAAAAAGAATGAACAATCTCATCATTAGTAAGTGCATCCATATGCTCTGGAATTATGCCGGCATAGAAAGGCACATTATTGCGTGCATCCATTAATATATTCTTTATTTTTTCAATTCTCATCATAACTTATCACCTTTTAATCACCACTAAGTAACTCTTCCATCGTTGATACCAATTCTTTGTATGGTGCAATTTTTTCAATTAATAAGTATTCGTCAGGAAACTCGATACTGAACTCATACTCTAAATCTACAACAAGCTGTACTATATCAATAGAATCAGCACCATAAGCATCTACTAAATTAGTTTCATCATTTATCTTTTCTATATCCACTTCGCCAAGACAGCACTTAATGACATTTTTTATTCTATCCTCAATTTCCTGTTTCATTGTTCTTCTCCTCCTTTATTTGGCTATAATCATAAGGTGAATATTGATATATGTCCGATACATTTACTTCTGTATGCTTAATTACACTGTTCTCATCTAATTCTATCGCATGATAAGCCGTATTTATCGTAATGCCCTGATCGTTCTTGGTCACGCTGATCGGTGGTATATAATCATATCCATTTATAAGGAAATGACGCACTATATGTCCTCGTAGACGTTCCAGCTTAGTATGATAATTGTAATAGAACTGTAAATCTTCACTCATAAGGCAGATTGGAAATTCACCCTTAATTTTCCGAAGCTCCGACTTCTCCCCATTTTCTACGCAAACCTCTATACTCTTCGTACGCACCATGGCAGTTACATCTACTATGTAATAGGCACTATCCAAATAAAAATAATTTACCACATGCCCACACCCATCTTCACGGATGTAATGTAAAAATCCAGATTGGACATATGCGTCTTCACACATATATTGGATCCATGCACAAATAGCAGCGCAATTCCCGTAATTATCCTTAATTGCTTCCTGCGCTGATTTATGAAATTCCCATTTCTTGTCTTCAAAAAGAATCAATTTATAGTCATCTTCATATCGAAAATCCGACATATATAGTAACTGTATGGATTCATATAAATTAAGTCCTAAGCGTTTTTTTTCATCTGGACTATACTTTACCCATCCTAAAACCTCCTCATTCGTATATCGACTGTTTCCTAATGTACATACAGGAACCCAGAACAATCCCTTTGAGATTTGGACTTGGAAGTTTGCGTCATAGCGAAGATTCTCTAAATCTTTCATATAAATCTCCTTTCCATTGCATAACATAAAAACATTGAGACTTTAATGGTCGTCTTTATCAAGATAAACGCTCGGCGTATCCCAACAGTGAAAATGGTTACTTTTACATATCGAATACGACCCAAACCCTCCTAGTTCAAGCAAATCATTTTCGCATAAATCAAAACGTAAAGCTTTGGTAAATAGCTCTTGATGCATACAGGTATTATCAAAAAAACGATAGATCCGTATCTTCCGGTCTACTGGCGTAACCTTGCACCCATATAGTTTTATATATTCTGGTATGCGGTTAACTCCAGTTGGATACCCCGCATCCAGATATATGTCATGATATCCATCCTGTTTTCGAACAGCCACTACTCTTGTAATAAGAACACCAGCTGTTTTTATAACAGCCTGACCTGGTTCACAAATAATCCTTATTCCGTATTTATCTTTCATATAAATAAGTCTTTGGTTTAGCCTTTTCGTATATTCCTCGTCAAATGGAAGATGAAATCCACCACCAATATTTAATATGAAACTACTATTTTGCGGCTTTATACAGTCAAGTATTTCTTCTACACGTGAGAGAACACGCAGCATAGAATCAATGTCAGTATTATTCGAAATATGGAAAGACAGACCATCTATCGTATTATGTTCAAGGATTGACTTAATTTCTTTCTGTTTCACTCCATATTCAATTGACTCTGGACAAATATCACTTACAAATATCCTCATTACCATTGTCACATTGGTTACAGAATACGTAGCTATATGTATCTTATTGTATTCATTAATATGGTCAAAGACAAAATATCGGCAGCCTAATTTATACGCTTTTCTTATGATTTCCTCCGTTTTTATAGGCAGGCCAAAGATTATTCGGTTTGCATCAACTCCAAGCTCTATCAATTTGGTTATTTCACCAATGCTCGAAGTTTCGAATTTTGCCCCGATTTTGTCCAAAACCTTTAAAACCAATGGTTCAGCATTTGCTTTTAATGCATAATAGACATCAGATACACAAAGGCTATTTAGAACCATCTGATAATTTTCTATTATTTTATTCTTTTCAAACAAATAATATGGAGTCTGCATAAAAACCTCCTTAAAAAATGTGGCAATACTTCATTATTATGGATTTATATATCAAACTCATATTTCCGTTCCGTTTTATGTTTCTTTGCATATCACAATAATCCTTTACTGTCACATCGCCTGGCCACATACACTTGGGACAAGTTGCATAAACAGCGCAACTTTTACAATTTCTTTGATCCAGCATTTCGTTGTACAAAGTGGCTATCCGTTCTTTCAATAGCGCTCTATTAGGCAACTCCCATAATTCACCTATACTTTTACCATGGAAGCATGTATAAAGTTTATGATCTTTACCAATCATAATTCTCTTTAAACTACAAGCTCCACATCCTCCTTTCCCATAAATCTTACAAAAATCCTTTATAAGAATGTCACCATTTCGACTACCAAAATAACGAACATATTGCTTTGGTGTAATTTTATTATCTCCATTCAATAATTTTGCAAGTGATATCTTATCAGGCAGATCTACCAACGAACTTTTCCATTCACTTTCATCTAGTTCAAAAACATCCTTAGAATTAGTAAGCTTTTTAACCACTGGAATATATTCAGGAATATACTTTCCCTTCCCATTATAAGCTTCACCGGCAAATGATTCTTCCGCAAGATAAAGATCAGTTTCATTTTCCATTTTATCCTGCATGAATATTATTTTCGTAGTAGGCGGAATACAACTCGCTAACCATTCATAAGTAATATCACAGATAGATAATATCAGCACTTGGTGAAAGTCCTCTGCTTGAAAGCCTATTCCCATCATGGATTGCATCACACTTGTTTGGTATTGCTGATAAGAATAGATTTGGTTAAGTGGTAGATGTCTGAGTGTATATGGATTGTATTTATATAACATTGGAAAGAAATAATATTTCAAGCTGAGATATTTATCTCCAACAATACCTGAAACTGCATGATACGCCTCAGTACCAGGATAATAAGTCAAAATACTGTGTTCATAACGATCAGGCGAAAGTTTCTCGATGAAACTAAGTGTTTTCTCCGCTTCTTCGCGAGTTTCCGTTCGCCAGCCGAAAATGGCATTTATTGCAACCGCAATCCCGTTCTGTTTTGTCATCAAAACCGTTCTCTCAAACTTTTCGATATAATCATTTCCTGATGCAGTTTTTCCCATTTCTTCCAAAATATGCGGCTCAGCGCTTTCCAATCCATAATTAATTCTATAACATCCCGCATTACTTAATGCATTCAATAATTCATTGTCCATGAAATCCGCTCGTGCATGTATGCTAAATTTGAAATGAAGACCTTCTTCCACTATTCTTTTACATAATTCTATAACCTGCGAACGGTCATTTACAAATAATTCATCATTGAATTTAATATCCAATTTTGTCCCGCTACTTTCTTGAACAGATAAAAGATATTTTATGTCATTTATTACATGATTCACCGAGTGCCTGCGAATAGTGCAGCCATTCATTGCAGAAAACTTACAGAACTTACATGCCATCGGACACCCTCTCGACATATTTAATGCTACCATTTTATTTAATTTCTGGCTTTTAATAGGATCTATCACCCCCGACAAATAAGGCGAAGGGTAGATATCCAAATCAGTAGTCGAAGTACAATCTGGCACATATAATTTATTTTGTATATTAAGAATATATCTGTAAACTTCCTCTTCATTGTCATTATTAATACACTTATCGATACCTGGAATCATGTTAAGCAGTATATCAGATGAATAGGTTGCTGCTGATCCTGTAGCTATTATAGAAACGATTATGTCTTGTCTTTCATGAACTCTTTTTACCAATTCACGTACTAAGCGGTAGTTTTGGTCATGACAATAGAAAATAATAAAGCATGGTTTCAACGCTAACATCTCTTCAATTAACTCATCCATCGGCAAAATAGATTCAGATACATACACTTCTGCATTGATCTTTTTTTCACGTAAGTATGCTACCATATAAGCCTGATTCAAGTTGTAAATGACTCTTCCTGTAAATTCAAAACATACACTAAGCACATCTAAGTTTTCTTTATTCATTCCGACACCCCATATCTTTGCGCCTGTACACGATACATCTCAGCATATTTACCGTTTAAATTCATCAACACTTTATGCGTTCCGCTTTCAATAATTTGTCCACTCTCCATCATGAATACCTTGTCCATCATCCGCGTAGTTGATAAACGGTGTGAAATAATGATGATTGTCTTATCAGAAAGTTTTTCCGAAATCAACTTATTGAAGTAATATTCACTTTCGGGATCCAAAGCTGCCGAAGGCTCATCAAGCACAATACAATCTCGTGAAGAATAGATTACTCGCGCTAATGCTACCTTTTGACGCTCACCACCGGATAGTATATATCCATTTTCGTCAAATTCTTTACCAATACGTCTTGATAATAAATCCTCCTGTTCAGTTTCAGGGAAAAGCCTTACCGTAGATATTGTATCTCTCACCAAACCATATTGCGATCTGGTTAATTCGCCCATCGCAACATTCTCCGCAAGCGACACCTCATACATATTAAAATCTTGTGAAACTACGCCAAATTCTGCTCGGTACGATTGTAAAGAATACTCTGTAACGTTTAAACCATTTGCTTCGACTACACCTCTCTGTGGATTGTAAAGCCTCAGTAGCAATTTAATTAATGTCGATTTTCCTGAACCATTATAGCCAACTAATGCAATCTTCTCATGCGGCTTAATTGCTAATGTTATCCCTTGCAGCACATCTTTCGTTTCATTTGGGTAATGGAACCAAACATTGTTGAAGCTTAACATTCCCGTATTCTCCGTCAGTAACTTATCTCCGCTGTTTTCATCCGTTATAGAACTAAAGGTACGGAATTTATCAATATAAATACTATAATCATTGAATTCGTTAACAAGTCTTGCTATTTCTCTCACATTGTTGCTCAGAGTCCATGCTGAATTTATCATACTAACGAAATCACCGACCGAAATCAACCCTTTTAAAACCAACCGCAGAACAAGACTTGTGACATAAAGAACATCAAAGAAAAGGGTACTCATATCTTCTAAATGTGAAAAAATCACGATAGGGGTAGAATACTTAGAGATAATACCGCGTATGTCATCTACCGCCTTTTTATAGTCATCAATCAGCATTCCAGATATATCATTCATACGGATTTCTTTTGCATAGTCACTTAGATAAAATAGCCTATCAGTGTAATCCATCTTTCGATCGTACACAAGCATCTCGTTCTTTCTTTTAAACAAAAGAGCATTTAGTTTCTTTCCGCCAAACACCGAGATAACCATTGAAGCAATCACTAGGATAAAGCAGAATGGGTCTATGATAAATATTAAATTTATTGTTAAGACAGTTGTTACTATGCTCTTTAACAAATTAGAAAGTGTTTCCAGCACCGCATAAATCTTCTTATCCATAGAAGTCATACTCAATATATATCCGTCATAGAAATTCGGATCATCAAAAGCAGACACTCCGATTGAAACGGCTTTATGTAACAAGGTGACTTGTACATGTTTTTCTAGCTTAATTTTCGCAAGTGGTGTCATCAGAAAATTGCAGACATTGGACAGAATCAAATATGCTACATTCATCAGAGCAAAAATAATAAGTGTAGTAACAATTTTATTCAAGGATTCTTTAGCCTGCACTTGATTCGTAATTGTACGAATAAAATAGACACTGTTAATAAACTGTATACAACCACTAATTACACCGAATAAGATGAACGAGATTGCATAAACTGGAGTTGTACTAAAGATTATTTTCAAGATGAAGAGATTGTTCCTGATCACTCCATTTTTTTTATTTAGGTGTTTCATCGCTGTATCCCCATTTCTGTTTTGAGAAAAGACGGTAAAAATAGCTTTTATTGTTTATTAGAGCCTCAAATGTTCCATCTTCAGCCACTTCACCATCAGCTAAATAAAGTATCCTATCTGCCGACATACAACTTCCCAAATGATGTGTTATGAAAATGACGGTTTTATCTCCGCAAAACTCATCTATTTTCAGATACAAATTATTTTCTACAATAGGATCAAGTGCGCTAGTCGGTTCATCCAAAATTAGAACAGGAGTGTTTTGAGCATATGCTCGAGCTATTGACAACCGTTGTTTTTGCCCTTCTGATAGCACTAACCCATCATCCTGGAATTCTTTTGTCATTACTTTATCTTTTCTTTCAACAAATTCATCTAGCCCTGAAAACTTTAAAGCATTCTCAACCAGTTTACTGTCCACTTCACTATAATGATGCATTAATATGTTCTCAGACAGTGGTGCTGCAAATATCTTATAATCTTGAAAACAGACTCCAAAAATAGAGCGATATGAGGCCAAATCATACTCCTTGATGTCTATTCCATTCAGCAATATTCTTCCCTCGTCCGGATCATAAAGACGCAGTAATAACTTAATTAATGTTGTCTTTCCTGCACCATTATAGCCAACGATCGCATTTTTTTCATTTGCTTGAATTTCAAAACTCACATGTTGAAGAGCTTTCTTCCGTCCGTCGTATGAAAAGCTCACATTGTCAAATGTGAAAACGAGTCCATTGCTCCTGTCAAACTTACGTTTTCCTGTGGATACCACTTTGGGCTTACGTTCCATAAATTTTCTAAAATTATCAATATATTGATTATTTTCTGAAAATGATATAATTTGCATAGATATTCCGATTAGATTGTTCGATAGTATTGCTATACTATTGACCATAACTACGAAATCACCGAGTTCTATTGTATGATATTCAATGATACGTACAAGCATATAGAGAACAACACCGAATGTAAGACACGCATAATTTAAATTATCGTTTAAAATAGAGAGCAGCGTTATTTTTTTTCCGTATTTCTTTGTATTTAAAATTTTTTTATCTACCGCCGTGTCGTAATCTCGCATCAGAACATCAAATATTCCATGAGTCCTTAACTCAATTGCATATTCTTTATAATAGGCAACACGTTTTACATAATCAATTTTACGGTCTTCTGCTAGATTCTCCATATCAGAATGATATCTCATTTTTTTAATAACATTTCCAATCGTAAATGTAGAAATTATAGGTATAATCACAAACAAAAGTGCACCGATATCCAAAACAGCTGTTGTAAAAAATATTATCAGCGAAGAACATATCATGGAAATTAATATAGACACTCTGCCAAACGTTGAAACTACCTTTCCTCTCGCTCCCGATAAGGCACGAGTATATTGCTCATAAAAATCAGGATCCTCATAAGCCGCTAAATCCATTGCAGCGGCCTTCTCGTACAACATAACACTAACATTTTGTGTTAATATCGGATCTGTTGCTGGCACAACGACTTTCTTATAATAGACAAAGAAAATTTGAAGTGTAATAAATACAACCGCAAATATACCCAACAGGATATGTATCTGCTGATCATCCACCTTCGTACTTAGAGCATTTAACAACAAACGAAGAAATACTACATTGTATATTGCCCAGCGACAAGAACCGAGCGTATCTTTTATAATAGACAGGACAGCCCTTTTAGGGCAAGCTAGATATACTAGCTTTAGTATGTAGATTGTATTCTTAATCTCATGCATTAGGCCTTTTTTATTATTTTTTTTCAGCGTTCTTCCATCCCCATTCTTCTATACTTTTCCACACAGTCTATCATACTGTTTATAGACTTTAGGTTATCATAATTCAAATCTTCGTCATCGAATTCGATATTATACTCATCTTCAAGCTCTGTAACTACTTTTAGTATGGAAATCGAATCCATACCAAGAATTAATATATTCTCATTATCATCTATTTCGTTTATCGGCTTTTTTAATTCAACCAAATTATAAATGATTTCTCTTATGGTTTCTCTCACATTATTACTCCCCATACACAGATCCCCCTTCCTAAAGAATTCATATAAGATAAACTAATAGGTTTAATTTACATGTATTAGGATATAATTTAATACATTCTTTCGTTTATAAAGGCAACTAATGCATTCCGACATATATTTAGTTAAACATTAATAATAGTATTAACATCAACTTACAAATCATAAGTTATTCAGCTGTGATCTATAACCTGTAGGGATAAATATCATTCGTCTGCATCCCCACAATTATTTTAAACTAACTTAAACTAACTTAATGTAACTCAAACTTACTTAATGTAAATTAACATTGGTCACTACAATATCCAGCAGCTTCTGATGCATAAATAACTTCTTTCTTCTCCATCAGTACTTTTACAACTGGTTTCTTCTTTAATTCAGGCATATCTTCTTTTTCAGTATTATTTTCATTTAAATAGTCTTTTTCCATTCATTTGCACCTCCTTAAGATATAATATTATATTATAGTGACATTAAGATCCTTGTTATTTATGATGCAGACTAGTGAAAGCCACCATAATTATCTCATTTTGTTTGAAATTAATATGGTAAACGAAATATAACCTTTTTCTTAAACGATATTTGTCGTCCATCAAAATTATCGTAGTCTAGAATTTTAAGTGTTTCTTGTATGATCTCAGGGAATTCCTCAGGTTCTATGTAAAGATCTCGAAAAAACTTATTTCCATTTACCTGGTATAGTGATTGATTAAAAAACTCCTCGAGACAAGAGGCTTCCCCTAATTTTTTATACCCCAGGTTTTCGCAGTTTCTATACAATTCCGTAGACGGAAGAATCGACAGGACATTGAACATTATGTTCTCTATCCCCATTTCCATACAGTCTTGAATACTTCTTAAAAATGTTTCTCTTTTCTCAAAAGGTAAACCAAGCAATACTGAGGTCTCAATTTTCATTCCGTACGATTTTAAACACTTAATAACTCTCCTTACTTTATTCATGTCACAACACTTATTTCCAATGTACTTTTGTGTTTGTGGATCGGTGGTTTCCGTTCCTATGAAAATCCTCTTTACCCCTATTTCACATAATGCATTTATTATCTCTTCATCAAGACAGTCAATCCTTGTTCCACACCAAAAGTGTAAATCATTGTTACACCTTTTCATTAATTCTGCGAAACGTAAAATACGACTCTTACAATATGTTGTAGTTTCATCAAAAAGCATAAACAATTCATTACCGTATACCTCATTTATCTTGATAATTTCATCTACTATGCTTTTTACATCAAACTCCATATCATTTAAATTCCCAGAATGAATACAAAACGAACATTTGAACGGGCAACCACTGTTGAATACATAATGAATCTGCTTATAAATCGCAGGTGATACCATACCAAGATATAAATCTCCTGAATAAACACTATTTTTTGAATCAAGTTTCGAGCAATACACTCCATTTACTTGATCAAATATATCCAATTCCGATAGTTTTTTTCTGTCTCCTCCAATATCAGCCAAAATTCTTAGAGGTTCTATCCCCTCTCCACGAATAATAACATCGAATACCTTCTCACCTAGTGCGAGTATCTCGTGTGCACATTTTGTAGCAATACAACCTCCCACTACGATTAAAACTTCGTGAAGTACCTCTCTCGCTGATTTTGCAATATGATAGATTGACAAGTTTTGAAAATAAGTTGTAATGCCCACAATGTCCGGCTTATATGTTTTAATAATTTGACGAATTCCAATTAGATCAACAGTACAAACACCCGTATCAAGTAGAAGAACATCATGTCCATCATTCTCCAGAACACGTTTAAGAAGAACGAGACCTAATGGAGGAGGTGGTGCAGGCGTTGTCATTGGGAGCATTAATCCCCACGATGGTGGAGATATAAGCAAAACTTTAGACATTACAGTCTCCCTTCATCACAGCGCAATAACGATTCACGCCATTTATCTGTTTTAATCTATTTATGAATTCTGTACGTAAAGGAGATTTCCAAAAATCAGTAAAATCATTCTTTAAGATATTACCTATCTTCGATTCTTCAAAGAATGGACAGCAAAGTACATCTCCTCTTTCATTAATAACACATTTGCCCTTGCCAGCACCACATTTCCATGTATCTCTACCAATAGCCTTTTGTTCTCCATCTACAAACTGATACACAATGGGATCATCCTTTTTTTCTGATTTATCCAACGGAGAATAAAACACACTATAATTTCGATCTTTTTCTGCTGTAAATACTTGTAATGTTGACACAAATCTTTTCTGGTCATCCGCTGACATCCCAATTTGATCTTTGTGTTCTGCTGCCCATCCACGATTTATTAGACTACTAAATTGAGAATTGGAAACTCCTATCTCCTGGCAAAACTCAATTATGCGAGGAATATCATCAATATTTTGCGGGATAACAGTGGTGTTTGTTTTAACACAATAGCCACGATTTATAGCATATTTCATCCCAGTAGTTGTTTTATCAAACACACCTTCTCCTCGCATAAAATCATGAACTTCGCGTAAACCATCTAAACTAACAATAAACTCTAGCATATTCTTTTTTACTGATCCGAATTCCGCTTCCAAGCGTGTAATAAATTCTGGAAGAATTATTCCATTGGTAAATATATGTAGTTCAAGACCATTATTCATAAGATAGGCTACTATTTTAGGTAACTCATCCACCGTTAATGGCTCACCACCTGATATAGTCACTACAAATGCTCCGCTTTTAACAATCTTCCTCGCGATTTCCATATTGCTCTCTGCGGGCAACTGTAAATTTTGTTTTTCGCCAATATAACAATGTTTACAACGTATGTTGCATCGTGAAGTTATTTTCCACTTAACATGGAGTGGAAAAGGTAAATCCTCAAGCTTATCATTGAACTCTGCGTTCTCAAAGGAATCGTTAAGTTCCGTAAATATTTCTTCTACATCATTCTCATCGCAGCAAAGAAGTTTAGCCAACCCTTCAGTATCATCACTGCGAAGATACAACTGTATTAACTGCAAGGTGTATTCGTTTACAGTATAAAAATCGTCCTGAAAATAAACGACATAAGTATCGTCACCGATTTTTCTATACATAAATGTCCCTACCTTTCTTATCTTGCTAGATATTTGAACTTCGTTTTTATTAACCATTTAGACTGTATATATCATCTTATCCGCATTAAGAGCAAGGATAAATTCTTTAATACGTTCCTTTTCATAATCGTCATTACTAAAAAGTCTGATGATATCGTTTCCTGTCATTGTCCCATCCATCTTTGTAACTATGTTCACAGCTTCTTCAGAACAAAATCGTAAGGGCTCACACATGAAAATATAGGAATCTCCCTCAGATCGAACCGAATTCGTTTTTAATAACAACCGTTTTGAAGCTAGCATCTTCCATTCATCATCTAAATACTTTCTGGCAAGACTATCCTGAAATGAAGGCCATTTGCCTACATCGCCATCAATCTTACAAGCTCCGAAACATTTTAGTATTTCTTTACACACCTTGCATTTTAGCGGAAGCCATCCCAAATTTCTGAACTCGTTCATTCGAGGGCTGTTCCAAACATCCATAAATGAAGTAGTCGTTAAATCTCCTAACATAAAATCAGCTGTAGGGCATAATTTTACTTTTCCATCGCTGTCAATCGCACAGAATGAAATTCCTGCACTACATCCATGTACGAGATATCTAAACTCTTCATTAACAACACAATGTGGAATACAGTTAATTACATGAATCGGTACATCATTACGACGGTAGTTGTCGATATGCTTTAACATTGCATTAATATCTGAACTAAAGTCTTTATTTTGAGAAAGACCTTTTTCATTGATACGAGCAACATTTACAGATGCATTCAGTTTTTCTGCAAGAGCAATAACGGATTCCAATTCATCAGGTGCATCATTTAGATTACAGTAAGTAAAATTTAAAGACAATTTATTCGCCGGATACTTTTCTCGAAAACGAAATAGATTCTCTTTTACGACTCTATAACTTCCCTGTAGCCCAGTTATCTTATCATGCGTTTCTTCTTTTCCATGTAAGGAAACTCCAATAACTTTCAAATGGTCAAAAACAGAGCTTTTAGTATATTTATCCAGTAGTAATCCGTTTGTTATCAAAGACATTGCGAATCCAAGTTTTGCGCCATAAAGAATTATTTCTTCAAAGTTTGGATACAACAATGGTTCTCCTCCAGTGAAGCCAATTTGCCCAACTCCGTTCTCTTTTAGTTCTTCCATTATCCTTCTTGCTAATGCAAGTTCCATAGTTTCTTGCTTCGCACCACCCTGGGAGCAGAAACAACAGTTCATTTGACATTGATGACTCAAAATCATGCTCACTGTTAAGGGACTACTTAACGTATGGAGTCGCACATTATAATCAACAACAGCATTTTTGTAAATGATTTCATTACTGCTCATGTTTCTTACCGTTTTCTGTCTCCTTTTCTTTCAACGCTTTTTCTTTTTGTTCCTTTTCTTCCTTCTCTTTACGTTCCTTTTCTTTTCGTTCTTTTTCCAACTGTATTATTCGACATTGTGTCATTTCAGGTTTTATTTTTTTAATAGAAATTTCTTTATTATCCATTTCGATCATCCTTTTATTTTAATTTTATTTTTCACATATAAATTGCAAATACGCCGCACTCTCAATTCCATCAGGTTTGTAATCTCCAAGTATTTGTTTCAACTTAAAACCAGCCTTTTCTATCAGGCCACATATGCTTTCTTTATCACATATTAAGAAATGCAATTGTGAAGCATATGAATCTATAATGTCGTCTTTGTAATTATATTTCGTATAAATTTGTGTTGCCAAGTAGTCCTTTTTCAAGTCATGAAAACGTGTGGTTTTATATAGTTCGTATGTATCAGTAATGACACTTGAGGTACAGAGTATATTCTGCCCTTTATAGAAGGTTTCAGAATTGTTTGTATCTACAATCATCCATCCTCCTGTATTAAGCACATCATATGCTCTTCTGAAAGTCTTCTCTATTTCGTCTACATGTGATAGCCATGCTATGCTGTTATTATATAGTAAATCAACTTTACCTTCTAAATGATTTAGATAACGCATATCATCCACAATAAAGTTAATTCCACTGCTTAGGGTTTTTTCTATGCATTTTCTTATCATACCTGTTGAAAGATCCATGCCAATGAGTTTATAACTGTCAGATAAGTTTAAATTAGTAAGAGTCTCTCCAGTACTACATGCCTCATCAAGAATTACAGAACCCTTACATAAATACTTCACAATGAAGTCATGTAAAAAACTTACTCTTTCATTACTACAGGGGGTACATATCTCATCGTAAAAATCTGCTATACTATTCATAAATCTTCCAATGTCCACATTAATACCCTCCCTTGTAAAAGATCATTTGCATGAATGCACCTTCCATACCTACTTTATAGTCGTAAAACGTTTGATTATAACTTAAATTGAACTTTTTCGCTATTTCGATAACTTCATCAGAGGTATGTAACTTCCACTTTAACCGACCCGTAAAAGTGTATTGTTCAAGTCCAGACATATGAATATATGTCTGCGTAGCCTCTAGATCAGCTCCAATATCAGACTTTTCATACTTTGTAAGTTTGTAAATCAAACCATCCTCTAAAGGAGCGCATTCTGCATAAAATGGACGACATGTCTTTATATACCTCTCGGAATCCGGGAAATCCAACAGCAGTAATCCACCTTGTTTTAAGCAACGTACACTTTCTTTTATCACTTGTTCAAGATCGTCCTTTGAATCAATCCACTCAAGAGAATTTGAATAAATAATATCAAAAGAGCCGTCTTCAAACATCAATTCTTTCATATTCATGACATTGAAATTCACCTTATTACCAAGAGCAGCATTCTTTTGGTTTGCTTCTTCAATCATTCCCGAAGAAATGTCAATTCCCGCCAAATGAAGTCGTTCATCACTAATGCGTAAAGCTGTCTCTCCAGTACAACACCCCATATCCAAAACATAAATACTATCTTTTTGAAAAGCGGCGGTAAATACATCTTTATACAATGCAATCCGCTCCTTTGTGCATGGATGGCATATCGTATCGTAGAGATACGCAATCTCAGTCATAAACTCCGCTTTATCCGTTATTATCTTATTCATCCACGGATATCCCCCCTACTTAATCAGAATCTTGTTTTCTATCAGATTCGAAATCGCTTCTTCTATGAATTCTAAATCGTACGCTGTCTCACTATGAATTTGCTCCATGCTGAAATCACGTCCATACAACAAACAGATTTTATAAGTCTCCTCATTGAGTGTATATGATACAAATGTATTATTTGCTGCTTTCTGTACGATAACTGCGAAACGAGACGAATCATCCGATATCATGATTATTCGTATATTTTCATTTAATTTTGGCAAGTCACCTCTTTTATTTTCTATTTTTTTGTCTAGCATAAGTGAAGCACACGCTCGCTCATATTCTGCAATTTCTCGAAGTGAGGGCTGAACATTTGTCTGTAAAGAATCAAACAAATCAAATATATTTAGAAAATATCCACAAAATCTATCTATATCCCTAAACTGTTCGCAATCCTCTCCACAGCTGCATCCACATTTCATTTTAAAACAACTTAAAATTTCATAAAAATTTAGTTTATATGTATATACCAACTCATACATGGTTTTTGGATAAAAATCCATCATAATTTTATAACATCTAAGAAGTTCTTTATATTCGACACCACCAGTTTCAATGTTTAAATCGTAGAAGGATGAAAAAACTTTCGGGTATTGCTTCACAAGACTTATTTCTCTCTCTGTTAGTTTATAACTCGCAGAAACATGGTCTGAAAGCTTGCCGTCAAATTTTAATTTTTCACTATTCTCTCGATATATTTTAGAGCCTGGATCTGGCGAGAGCCAGTGCATTTGAACTAAAACTGCACACTTATATTGTCTAAGTCGTAAAGCAAACCCCAGTGTTTTCTCTATCTCTTCTTTTGTTTCCCCCGGGAAACCAATAATAAACGATAACCAGCAATTTAACCCCAATTTGTCACAAAGACGTATATTCTTTTCCGCTATCTTTAAATTTAAATTTTTACCAATTTTCTTTTGCATCTTAGAGTTGCCTGTTTCAATACCGAGAAATATATTTTCACAACCACTCTCAACAAGACTATTAATAATCTCTTCATCAAGCATATCCACTCTCCCGCTGCATCTCCAATGCAATGACGGTAGTTTTTCTTTTATATATTCTGTCAACTCAAGGATATATTTTTTGGATACGATAAGATTATCATGAATAAGGTTCAACCGATTCGTCTTGAAAAAGCGCATTGCATTTTCACATTCAGCAACAATATGCTCTGGTGATTTTGTTCTATAGCACCTTTGCCAAAAAATTGATGTTGAACAAAAGGAACAGTTGCAAGGACACCCCCTTCCAGCTTCTAAGCTAACAATTGTACCGTTCTCTTTGTACTGCTGTACATATTTATAACTAATTAACGGAAGCGTATCTAGATTCTCTATCACCTTTCGATCACCATTAGAAATGACCTCGTCATTTTTTCTAAAAGTAATCCCCAATGATGTTTCGTAACTTTGCTTAAGCCCTTCTGGTCCAAATACATCAGCTATTGTTGCTTCACC
This sequence comes from Anaerocolumna sp. MB42-C2, assembly GCF_030913705.1. Taxonomy (GTDB): domain Bacteria; phylum Bacillota; class Clostridia; order Lachnospirales; family Lachnospiraceae; genus Anaerocolumna. The sequence goes on along the minus strand of NZ_CP133190.1, from coordinate 4,643,038 downwards.
TTCTCCACGGATCACCATATCTATTTCCGGGAAATTGCACATGATTCCCTTATCCACAAAAGTAACTCCTGGTCCGCCTAAGATTACATATAAATCAGGCAATTTATCCTTTATGCCTTTAGCAAACGTTACTACAGAAGGTAAAATATCACATCTGGTATAAAAGCCTATCATACCAACCTGTTTCGCATGAATCTGTTCAACCACATATTCAAGTATATCAATTTTTTCAATACAATGCTCCTTTTCCCAAGGAACATCCATAATAGAGCACGTTAAACCGCAGTTTTCGAATGCTTGCGCAACATTTAGCAACCCCATCGGAAAATGGTAAAGTAAGCCAAAACTATTACTTCCACTTGCAACATTAAGTAACATAATATTCATACGATATTTGTCCTTCCTTCTATCTCATAATAATTGTTTCAATCGTTCTGGTAGAACATCAAAACAGGCTCTGTAGTAAGCTTTCATATGACATATTTCATCTTTATTGTACAGAGAACACAACCTTGGGTATCCGTAACAAATACCAGAATAAATACAGCTATTACATATAGGATCATTATATTTACTAACATCTCTTAAACGGTCAGGTATACTTTCCAGTGTAACTATACCCTCTATAATATTCCCGTAATGATATTTGCCTCTGTTGAATTCACAACCGAAAACATTCCCGTATGGATCAACTTGAATCCCAGCTGGATAGAGGAAACGACAAAAACAATTTCTCATGCTGTATGTGCTGTCTGATATATTGTGTATAAATTGTTTAATGATGGAAGGAATTCGTTTTGTTTGTTCAGCATACTCAATCAAAACCAACAACAAGTTTTTATATGCCTTGTATAGTAGATCCTCATCTAAATTAACCACTGGCGACTCCAATAAAATTGTAAAATTTTCTATCCCATTCTCAAGAAAGAAACGGGCAGATTCTACCATTGCGTTTTGTTCTATCTGACTCATTGATAATGTTGATTGTACAGATAGTGGAATGTTTGAATCCAACGCAGTTTGTATCCCTCTCCATGTATCTTCAAATGAACTTCTTCGGTAGTTAATAGCTGGGGGGCCGTCAATGCTTACACAAACACTAATGTTACGTTTAACAAGTTCTTTGCAATAATCATCTGTCAAAAATGTTCCATTTGTAAGAATAGCACTTTCGCATGTACCCAATAGCTGGTTTGCCATATCATGAGCTTCAATAATGAAATCAGATCGTAATAATGGTTCACCACCCATATACCCAATTCTATATCCACCTTTATAATCAAATTGTTTATTATATTCAGCTATGAGCTTCACCGCTTTATAAAACGTATTCATATCCATAGCCTTTTCTTTTTGAAACCCCTCAGTTCTTTGCCAACAATAGGAACAGGATAAATTACAATCATATGTAACAATCGCTTCCATAAATTTAAACGGTACATTCCTTTTAATGTTATGAACTGGTGTTGGAAGCTTAACCCCCAGTATTCTAAAAAATTCTTCATCAACATTATTAGCTGTTTGATCAAGCATACTTAATTGTAAAGCAATTTCAGCATCTTCTATCTCCATGACTAATGGAGAATACTTACATATGACATAATACTTTTCTTTTTTATTTTTAAGAATACTAAACATGACAACACCACCTACTTAAAATAATTGATAAGAAAATCTATTGATTTAGATACTTCACGTTCAGATTGGTATGGTTCTTCAATCAGTTGTATTAAAGTAGCCCTCGTTATACTGTTAATTAATTCAATCTCTTTTTCGCCAGGTTTTCCTAAGAAAAAGTACCCTTCAAGTAGTGCACCGATTAAAAATGCAATAAAACGCATCGTAGCATTTACATCTCCATTTTGTTTTAATCTGCTCGTGTTATAGACCATAATCAAATCATAATCCCCGGATATATCAGCGATTTGCATAAGTGAACGAATTAACGGTACATAGTGCGAAAAATCTGTTTGTATTTTAGATTGAGCATTACATGGAAACGAAATGTCTCCACCATATAAGAGACTATCTGCCGTTCCATCAAAAATCCCTATCTTATATCCTCTACGACGTAATGCAAAACAAAGCTTTACAAAACAAGCATGTACCTCAGGTGAATCATCAGCAGCTATGAAACCGGCAATCGGACATCGGACCCCATGTTTAGCTACATAAGGATATTTTTCTATCAACTTATATATAGAATCATACTCAATGGCTGGTTCACGTACTAAATTAGGATAAATAGATATTTTTTTTGAACGTATATCTTTTCTTACATAATCGGGTGTAAAATAATAGACACGTTTACCTAGATTAATTAACTGGTCTTCAAAAGACAACTGCTCCTTTATGTCTTCATCTTCGCACGCTAAAATTACTGCATCAAATTCTTTTTCATTCTTTAGAATAAATTCTTCTGAAATATCAACTATTTCATAATTCAAATTTTCCTTTATACTTTCAAAAAAACGAGCTTGTTTCCCTTTTATCGCCACCCTATTGAATTTATATACGGACCGGAAGAAAAATTCTTCCCTTAGGTTATTTTTATCGCGTTCAGAGAGGATATACGGTGAACTATAGCTATCATTTATTACATGAACAATCTTAGGCGGTTCCTGCATACTAAAAGTACGAAGTCTCGCACTAAGTATATCTCTGCTCATGTTTAAATCTTCCTCTAACAACAACACGATAATTGCCGAAACATGCGCAACTGCAAAACTAGCACCACCCATAAAAACCTGAGTCCCAGAAAGCCAAATCAATCGTTGCTGATCACCACGAGCAATAAATTGAATTTCATTATCTTCATCGTAATAATAGTCAAACTTCTTTCTGCAGTTTCCAGATGCAACACCAAAACACCATGGATATGCTGCTGGATAAAAGCTGATTCCTTTCTGGTTGGAGCAAGCACATACCAAATAGCATTTCAGTGCTGCAGCTTTTGTTACTTTGATTAATTCTGGTTCTGAATTAATCAATCCAGCACTGATATTGATAACATGGCACCCAGCTTCGACGCACTTCTGGATTGCAAGTATTAACTGCTCACAACTACATATCATCGAATCGTGAAATATTTTAACAATGAACAGCTCAACTCTACTTGCTTTCTTTACAATAATACTTGCGACCGCCGTCCCATGACCCATAATATCAGCATATTCACCAGATATATACTGCTGTCTATTATCATGTTCTATTACTGTACCTCCAGATTTACAATGTTCCATTAAATTAGCATTATTTATATCGATTCCCGAATCAATAATACCGACCAAAACACCCTGACCTGTTCGTTCTTCTAATCCCATCATTAATTTGTTATCATTCAACATATTCTTATACCCTGTCCTATTATCAAAGAATAGTATTTTTCGAATATTTCCCGATAAATGCATTTACCATCTTGAAATGCATGACTACATACACCACATAAATGAGATAATCCACATCTGTTACACATTGAATTATCTTTTAGCTCATTGAAAGCAAAGCAACCATTATGTAAATCACCATCGAAGTAGCTTGAAAAGTTCCTTCCCGAACAGGAACAGTTCTGTATAGAATTTGGTTCGAACAATAACCTATGCAGAGAGAAAGGAAATAACCTTGTCCGATTGTAACCATCGCTCATCCTAATTTTATACAACGTCTCGGAAATCTCGGTTATAGAGCATGTTTTCAAAATTTCAGTTAAATCTATTACTGTGTCCATATTGCTATAGGAAGAAATAACTTTATTCAAAACATCACATGATTGAAACCGAAGCCAATGAAGCACCTCTGGTGATCTTTGTACATTCTCTGAGGTTATAAGTAATGCAGGTGTAATGTGGTTATACTCCCAATCCTTTGCTAATTCTTTATTTACACTAATAACAGTGTTAAGATGCTTCAAAATATCGTTTGAAATTATAAAAAAAATCAAGCCACCGTAATTCCTACCACGGATGTCATTAATCTTATATGTAATATGTTGTATATGATCTATTGTCTCCTCATATGGTATCTGTCCACAGAAAACCAGACAACGTAACACACAGTCCGTTCCATTATTAATAATAGTCTGGATGTTTTCTGTCATACTAGCCAGTTCCCCGTCCCTTACCAGTAATTTTGAAACTAACTTGCTTTTCAACTCAACAACTTTATTCCTATCACATTCGGATGCTCGTAAATCAGCATCATTACAATACCTTTCATCAAAAGGAAGCCCTTTAAAAACCTGAACCTCCTTATCTGACCTTAAATCAAGAAACATATCGTTTTTTAATGAAATAATAAAAGGAGAAATCATATGTCATCACCAACCAACAGATTTACTAACGATTTAATATCCCCATCGTCCATAATATTAAATGAAGCCAAATCAAATTCATCGAAATACTTTTGTTTTATCATGGAAATTCTCTCTTTCTTCAAAGAATTAATATTTATAATGTCATCTGTTAAAACTCGTTCCATGTTGCTGAACGCCAATGCAACTACCTTAACCTGGCCAACATTTTCAATAAATGTAATCGTATCTTTAATAAAAGAATCCGAATCTATCCCAGAATTTACAACAATTATCACCTTTCCAGGCATAAGTGAAAAGAAAAAAGAAATTGTCGATAATGTAAAACTTCTATTATATATATCTTGGAGCGAATATGGTAAAAGGCCGGATTGAGAACAAGATAAAACATACTTTGCTCCACTTTTGTATAATTTCCCTAATTCTTTCTGTAGATAATCAGGATATTCCGCCATTGGTATCATAACGTTTGCTGCAACCCCATAAGGGAATACAGAATCTATGCCAAAAAGAGCGGATTGATGTTCAGACCCAATGGTTCTAAAATTAATTCCTCTATTCTTTAGTTCTATCATAATTCGAAGCATAAGAGTAAATTTACCCTGATTCGAACTTGTCCCTACTATCATTATTCCGTTTGGATCTTTATTTACAACCATATCTTGTAAATAATTATGATTGTCACTTAGTTTCTTTTTTATTAACGGGCAATAATGTTTTAAACCTTTTTCATTCATTTGTAATAATAAGCAACTATATTTTTCTTCGTTTATGTTTTCAAAAGAGAAAACATCTAATCCGTGAGATATTGCAAAATTCAAGGCCAACTGTAGGTAATCCGTACCTCTCATTTTCGAAAGTTGTTTTGTAAAACCTATCAGTAATAAAGTCGCTCCCTCACTTTGTGCTGTTTCAAAAGATTCATACACAGGTATTTCTTTCAAGTTATGTAAATAATCAGAAATCTCTCCAGCCATAATGAATGGCTGAACAACTGCATTAATATGTATGGAAGTAAGACTAGAAAACTGAACAAGCGATGTCATTTCTTTACTAAAAAATGCGACAATAACTCCTTGCTTAAGCATATCAAACCCATGCCTTTCTGATCTATAGTATTATTTCGTTCTAAACTTCCTGAACACCCTCATTTTATATTTAAATATGGCATTATACGAAGTTCTAAGATGTCGACAATATATTGGGGAAATCATATCTGCTTTTCCAGTTAGTTTCAAGTTCATTCCATAGCAACCGATTTTACAATTTCCTTCTTTAGAACAGCAAACATCTGAGTCACAGACAAGATATTTTGACAGTTCATCTATCTTATCCCAATGTAACCCATCATATTCATCCAAAATATTACCTATACAATAATCACTACTATGATTTGATGTTACAAAGTAAATACAGGGATAAATGTCTCCGTTCACATCTATGGCAAGTGTCTCCGTAAGATAACATTGATTTAGCGGTATAACCGAGTCTTCAAAAAGGTTTATTTTGAAATTATGATAGTTTTCGAGTGCAAACGATTTCATGCCATCATAAAACCTTTCAAGTTCCTCATCAGAAACATACTCCCAACCAGTATCACTATAATCAATTTCAAGTGAAAAATACTTGCAATTCATAGAAAACAAATATTTAATAGATTCGATGACACGAAGATAATTTGATGAACTAACAACCATATTCATCTTAAAGTCGATTTGCTTTTTGTATAACAAAGTAATTCCGCTCATGATTTTATCAAAGGCAGGATTACCTGCTCGATCTACACGATACGCATTTTGTTTTTCATCTCCATCGCAGCTAATGCTAACTGTAAAATCTCGGAACATTTCAACATTATCTTCCTCTATCAAAGTCCCATTTGTAGTGACACTGAAAGACTTTTCAAATGAATCAGATCTTTCAATCATTTTTTCTCTTACTTTCATAATTTTTTTAATCTCAATCAGTGGCTCTCCTCCGTAAAAATCCACCTGCAATTTATTATCGTTTAAAGCCACCATACGCCGATTCACAATTTCCGATAGTAAAACGATCGTATCTTCATTACTAAAATCAAGCAATGCATATCCTTCTCTTTTTTTACTTTCCCTGTAATATTTCTCATAACAATACAAACATCTCAGATTACAATCTGACGTCATAAACAATTTTAAACGCATCATTCGCACTCTCCAAACATATATGTTTTTCCAATACAATATATCAAAACATTTACTTTTCTGTTGCTTACAAGATGAAATAAAAGCCGATCATAGTTCCGCATAAATAAAATTATACTACATTAATTTTCCTTTGTATACATTTTTTTGAAGAATTTTACATATTTTAGTAGATATATAAATCGTAAGCGCCTAATTGGTTCTTTCCGGAGTTGGTTGCAATAAATGTGAAGAAGTAATATAATTATGATATTAGGATGGTGATTATGTTATGGAAAAAGAACTTATAAAATCATTAAGTGATGACCTTGTGTGTATTGATTGTCGTTTAAAAAATAATCAAATAATATTAAAAATTGAATCAACAAAGCAACAGGTATTATGTCCTTATTGTGGAACTCCATCTTTTCGAGTTCATTCTGTTTATCAGCGTGAAATTCAGGATATTCCCATGCAGGATAGACAGACCATACTGCTTCTAAATACAAGAAAGATATATTGTGATAATCCGGATTGTGGGCATAAGACATTTCCTGAAAGATTTGATTTTGTAGCTTCGAAAGGGAAGAAAACAAACAGATTGGTAGATAAAATATTAATGACATCTACAAAGTTAAGTTCTGTAAGTGCATCTTCTTTATTAAGAGCTAGTTCCATTAAAGCAGGTAAAAGCAGCATCTGTGATCTGCTTAAAAAAAATGCCAACAATTGTGGATAAATCATCTGTTACCAAAGTTTGTGTGGATGATTTTGCGTTTCGGAAAAATATACGTATGGAACCGTTATGGTTGATTTAGAAACTCACAGGATTATTGATATTATCAATTCCAGAGAAACAAAACAGGTAGAGGAATGGTTAAAATCTTATCCTAATTTACAAATAATCTCCAGAGATGGAGCACAAACCTATTCGTCAGCATCTTTTAAAGCACATCCAAATGCAGTACAAATAAGCGACCGATTTCATTTGCTAAAAAATCTATCCGATGCAGTAGAGAAGTATATGTATCGACTGTTTCCATCCAGATTAGTAATACCAGTTACCTCTCAAAATCCCCATATGCAGGCACTTTACGATACAAGAAATCGCGTAGAAAGGATCTGTTTTGCACATAAAAAACGTCAGGAAGGATACTCTATAAATGATATTGCTTTACTATTGCATGCAGCAACAACTACAATACAAAGATATCTTGCAATTCCAGATGATGAAATTCCAGAAGGAAAAGAAAATGTAAGAGAACGTCAGCATATTCAGCAAATGATGAACAAGCAAGCTGCGATTGATGAAGTCAGAACTTTATACTCACATGGGCATGCAATTGATGAAATATCCCGCTTAACAGGACACGCAACTTTAACGATAAAAAATTATTTAAAAGATAATTGTTCTGCGAATAATGGACGCTATGATCATAGAATGCCAGGTAAATTAGCCGCTTATGAACAGGATGTTATTGAGATGCGCGCTCAGGGGATAACCTATAAAAAGATTCATGAAAACATTTGTAACAAAGGATATTCTGGAACAGTTGCTTCACTAAGAGTTTTCATGCAAAAAGAAAGAACTCACCAAAAAAGTATATCTAAAAATGAAAGAGGACCTGTTGAATACATTCCAAGGAAATGTCTATGTCAGCTTATTTACCGAGAGTTAGAAAATGTTCATGGCTTAACGCAAAAACAGTATGAAGCAACCATAAAAAAATATCCAAACCTAGGTGAAATTTATTCAAAACTCAGAGAATTTCACCGCATTGTATTTTCCAAGCAAAGTGCCAAACTAGATTCATGGATTATGGAGGCAGAACAATTACAGATTGATGAATTGAATACATATATTAACGGTCTTAAAAATGATCTAATAGCAGTTAAAAATGGAATTGATTTTAAATATAGTAACGGCCTTGCGGAAGGAAGTGTAAATAAAATCAAGTTGACCAAGCGAATAATGTATGGAAGAAATAGCTTTATGTTGTTAAAAGCTAAGCTGCTCCTCAATGAATATTTTTACCAAATCAACTAACAGTGGAAAGAACCGCCTAATTTCGGGGTATGCCTAAGAAAAATTCCGGATCCTATTGCTAGAATTCCGGAATGCGAGCATTTTACTCCATGTTGATCTTGCAAAGATCCTGGATTGTTTCATCCCAAGGTGCAAGCTTTGCTAAATCATCATCCGACATGCCCTTGCTAGGGCGGTTCTCTAGCAAGAACTTCAGATATTCATATAGATTTAATCCATATGCCTTTGCCATCTCTACGATAGTAAGATAGAGTGAATTAGCTGTCGCACCTTCCGGTGTGTCTGAAAAGAGCCAGTTCTTCCGATTATGTGCTATAGAACATAATCGGAAGAACTGGGTAACGATAAACACAGTCCGTGGAGCCCAGGCAAGTGCAATTATATACAGTATCACAGAAACCGCTCGAGCGAATAACCTAAATGTTTATTATTACGTCAAGTACCTGCTGACTAAGTTACCACAAGCTAATTGATAAAGATGGAAATATAGAATAATCAGTGTTGGAGCCACTCATGCCGTGGTCAGAGAAACTACCGACTGATTGTTACAGCAAGCGTCGCAAGTAAGCGTCGCTTTAAATTTACTGGGAGCGTATGTTTTGACGCTTACCATTAAAACACCTCTTTCTAAAAAATTAAATTATCATAGCTTATTATTAAATTATTTTTAACTATTTAAAAAATCTGAAAGTATCTTTTTTTCATTTACTAAACATTTAAATATTTGTTTAGTAAGTTTATTAAGTAAATCTTTATCCTTTGTAACTATATACTTCAATGATAAATTATATATTTGTTGCGCAATCTTTTCTATTTCTGAATATCTAAAATATATATCTTTTTCAATAAAATCATGTTTTGCTAAAAAATCGAGTCTAAGTAACATAATAGATTTATGTTCATGAAATAGCCTGATAAAACGGAAATCAATGTAATTTTCTATAATTATTTCATTTGCTAAATTTTCAAATGCACTAATTCCAAAAATATAATTATTATGAAATCCACTATCGATACCTAACTTTTTTGCAGTATTGACGCTCAATAGATAATCCTCTGTTAATGAATTTATTTGATCTATTGAAATAACTTCATTAAAGTTTGGTTTAATTTTTAGCAAATAAATAAACTGTGAAACATCATAGTAATTAATAATATTTATATTAATTTCATTAAGAAATGCATAAATAAATTGATCTTTCTCTACGACAGTCGTATCATAATTTCTTTCAATATTATACCCAAGTATATAATAATTGTAATCATCATACCCATACAACAGAGAATCATGCATAAAATGTTAGACCCCTGCACAGTGGCGGTTATTAATATAATATTCATCAATATATGAAACAATATAAAAACCTGCATCTATATTTTTTTCAAAGAAATCTTTAATAGGAAATATCTTATTAGAAAAATTAAATTTTCGAAGAATTTGTGTTTCAAAACACCCCCAATTATAATAAAACAAGGGAACATGATGAAAATTATAAATAGAATATTTACTTTTATTTAAATCCCTATTCACTTGTATATGTGTATTAAGAAAAAAGGGTAATAAAGAATCATCTTTAGCAAACATAATCGATAGGGGGAAACCAGTACTATTATAGGCCCTTGCATAAGGTTTTTTATTTACAGGTAATATAACCATTTTAAATACTCCTTTTTTCTACAACATTACATATTAGTTAAAACCGTATTCAAAACTCTGTATTCACGGATTTGTCCATTAATTCTAGTCAAATTCAATCCTTTAGCTATCGAATTTATCTATTCAATATTAATTAATGGAAAAATTGATCGATAAGTTTAATTATAAAATCTTTTTCGAATGAAGTAGTTTCTTGTGTATTATATCAATATATTCATTTGGTTTACTATGAACATTTACATAATTCGTCATAACACATGATACCCTATACATAGGCTAAATCATCACCATAAATCGGATATAGTCTTTAAGGTTCCTAATTACTTTTGTAAGATGAAATTTATATGGTGGATCACTGGTCTTTCGTAACTTAAATGTACATATGCCCTCAGTTCGTCCCCTCTACATCTTTCTTTTGCGGAACATTCAATAAATTTAAAAACAAATTGTATATTTCCCATATATACACATTTTCATCCTTTTTTTGTAATTATAATAAAATAACTTTAAACTGTCAATATATATCCCTTGTTCGAAAATGCACGATATGCATATTTTTTTTCTAATCCATATTTAGAATCAGTTTTTTTAAAATTATAATTCTAATATTTATTTTAAATTTTCATCGGATTATTATTTTTTCTAATATAACATAGATAACAGTACGTACTTTCTAAAACCAATAACCTCTCACAGCTCGGCTAAACTGATTGTCTTGGAATACCTTTACTTTAATTTAATTGACCAACTCACTATTATCTATGTCAAAAATCCGGATGAATTCAAGTTAAAACTACCATATAAAGAAATTACTTCCAAATATTGTTGTACTATTAAATATTTTATGCTAATCTATTAAGAAATAATTATTGATATTAATAATGGTGTCAAATTTTATTTTAAAATCCGTCAATAATGTTTCGCATTTGTTTTGATACAAGCTTATAGTTCAATATAATTAAAATGATTATTTATGCTTAAAAAGGCGCTTTCTATGCGGTCATACGGCAAGCAGAGAAATTCGCTACCTTACTGTGATTTTTATATGGTAAGTTCCAAGTAACATTATAATAATTAAATATTCGCTCAAATCCAACTTTTTTCATACGTTACATACCTTATGCGAATTGAAAGGAATGAATAAATATATGAAAACACTAGAAAATCCTATAAAAATACTTCCAATGAAATACCCGGAGATTACTTCATATCCACACCACGCTAACTTATTATCAATCCTATCTTATAACGAAGATAAGATGTCTTGGTTTTATAACTACTATTTTCAGTTAGCTATATACAAAGAAGGAGATAACAGGCTTGATTTTAATATAGGTTATTCGATAAACCAATTTATAAAAAATTGTCCCTATATAACACATCATGGATTAAGCAGGGAATTCATTAATAAAAAATGTCTTTCATTCTCTGACTTTATCATAGACAGTGTCAACTTAGGATATTATGTTTATTTTGTTGTTGATAAATTCTATATTCCTGCATATGGTATGAACTATCATGTTCAACATGATATGCTTGTTTATGGATATAATACAGAGAAACAAACTGCTAATATAGCAGATTTTTTTAAAGGCGGAAAATATAATTATACCGAATGTTCCTTTTCGGAAATGGAAGAAGCCTATTTTGCCGGAAATGATTTAGATTGGTTAGATGGCGTAATTCTTTTAAAAGAGAATTCAAACGGTTTTATTTTTAACATTGACCTACTTAAAAATTATATAACCGATTATCTAAATTCTTATAATTCTAACAATAGAACTGTTATTATTAACAATTCGTTAACAGATGATAAATATGCATTTGGACTTTCAATTTATGATATTCTAGAAAAACACATCAAAAAAACAAGTCAGGGAATATTTGATATTCGACCCTATCATGTCCTTTGGGATCACAAAAAATATATTTTGCTATTAATAAAATATTTATTTAAAAATGGTATGCTCAAAAATGCGGACTATTTCAATAAATGTTTTACTTTAATTGAACATAAGGCTTTAATGCTCAGAAATCTTATGTTGAAATACAAAATTAGCGGTAATAGCCTGATTATTGATAAATTAATAAATATAACCAGAAATTTAGCACAAAACGAAGAACAATATTTACGTGAAATGCTTGAGAATATTAGTGATACATTCTGTTATAATACTGCTTCACCGAATGTAACTATTGACGGATCAAGCTTATTTTTAGATTATAGCGAAAATTGGCACAATAACACAACAGCGCAGGGAGTGGAATATTCAACTGAAGTAAAAGGTTCATGGGTACATCTGGCATTTTATGGAAGTTATATAAGTTACATAGCAGCTAAGAACAAGGATTGCGGATACGCAGATATTTTTATCGATGGGGATATCTGTGATTCTGTAAACCTATTTTCATCTGAAATGAGAAATAACGAAACAGTATTTACCATAAATGCCCTACAGCCAGGTTTTCATAAAATAAAAATAGTTTGTAATCACAAAAAGGACGAAGAATCTTGTGGAACAAAAATTACATTAGAAAACTTAATAACACAATGTAATTATGAAGCAATGTGGAATACTTATAATCTATCCCATGATCGGTGTGCAGATTTACAATGGTTTAGAAGTAATGAAATCAATATGGCAGGTATAAAAATAAAAGCTGATAGTTATAGCCGCAAATCTGGTTTTACTACTGAGCCATGCAGTGAAGGCGGTAGTAATATATGCTCCTCTTTTGATGGTAATTACATGGTTTTTAACAGTATGAAACTTGATACTGAGGTAGACAATTTTGAAGCGAGAGTTGCCGTTGCTAATGCTTGCCATGGTGGCAAACTTGAGGTTTATCTTGATAGTTTGTCAGGAAAACCATTAGGTACGGTTTTTGTTTCTAAAACCGGCGGGTGGCAAAAATGGGAAACCAATTCATGCAAATTGCCCAAAACAACGGGAACTCATGATATATATCTGAAGTGGGTAGCAAATAATTTGAACGACTATGGAGTGTTTAACTTAAACTGGTTTAGGTTTAGTAATACTAACTCTTTGCTTGCTAACAAACCCTAATTTCTTTCGGACTCCAAGTACTGTTAATGGCATAATAAAATTCCCCACTTTGTTATGCCTGAATTAAAAAATAAATTATATTGAAAGCGTAACAAAATACTTCCCAAAGTATGGGATAATTATTATACTGGAGGTAGCAATGAAAACAATAATCAGGACGTTATAACAAAAAGGATATAACAAAACCCAGATATCTTAAACACTGGGTATTAACAGAAAACGGTCAGAAAGGTTTTAAAAGAACAGCGGGAAAGGAGGTAAGTTGCTCTTAGTTACAATTTACTGATAATACTGTGCCTGTGCACTCCAAAGCTCGTAATATTTACCACCTATGTCTTTAAGTAATTCATCATGATAACCCATCTGAACAATCTGACCATTATCAAATACAATAATTGTATTGCAAAACCGGCAAGATGAAAGTCTATGCGAAACGAACAAAGCTGTTTTATCTCCGATTATTTCGTTGAATTTTGAGTATATTTCGTATTCAGAAATAGGATCGAGTGCTGCTGTTGGTTCATCAAATATGTAAATCGGTGCATTTTTATATAGCGCACGTGCAATTGCTATTTTTTGCTCTTCTCCTCCAGAAATTTCTATTCCATCTTCTTTTACATTTCTATAAATTGTTTGATTTAGTTTTAGAGGTAAACTATTAACTCTATCCGAAATTCCTGCTAACTCAAGGGAATTCCATACTTTAGCATCATCATAATCGATTGATGTTGCCACATTCTGTCCTATAGGGAAAGCGAGCAGCTTAAAATCCTGAAAAAGAACTGCGAATAAGTTTAGATAAGCATCATAATCATATTTACTTATATCTTTCCCGTTTAGTGTAATGTGCCCAGTTTCTGGAACATATAAACCACAAAGCAGCTTAATCATAGTTGTTTTTCCTGAGCCATTCATGCCGACGATTGACACGCGACTTTTTGTTGAGATTTTAAAAGATACATTCTTTAAAGCATACTCTTCACAAAAGGGATAGCGAAAACAAACATTGTGAAACTCTATTTCCCAATCATTGTTATTCCGTGCTGGAATTTCTGTTCCATTATGTGATTCTGATGGTGTGTCAATAAACTCGAAAAATAGTTCGAGATAATTGTTATTATTCCTTATTTGTGAGAAAGAGAAAGACAAGTCAGAAACAGCAGATACCATCTTGATGATTGAGGCGTAACTTTTTGTGACATCGCCTAAGCTAATTGACTTTGAGAGAGCTTTAAGACCGATAAAGATATATGCAATTCCGCCAATAAAAGCCGAAATTGCTGCGTTTGCGCCAAAATACTTTTGTTGTAGACTATATCTACTTGTAATTATATTTAACCATGGCAATCTGCCTTTTGAAAAGATTTCGTGAATTATTAGATTTCGCTGGTCAAATATACGAATGTCTTTAGCTGCTTGATCATCCTCCATATAACGAAAGTGATAATAATTGAGATATCGATTCGTTGAATTAGTCCGAAATAGATTAAAATCTTTTTTGTTTTCAGTTCTTGCATTTCTAATTGTTAATACAACACATACTGCTATTATCAAGAATAGCAAACATAGAAACCAAACCGAATTTACTACTCCGACTGTAGTAAATTTTAATGCTCCAGACTTTAAAAACGTTCCAACTAGGATTATAATTGCAAATAATATTGAAACAATATTGCTAGCAATTGAAGTCATAAGATCAACTAAGGCCGTTATTCCTCCGCCCATTGCTAACATATTTCCTGTTATTTTAGCACGTAATTCTGTATACTTTGGATCCTCCAGTTTAATAAAATCCATTGACAGCTTTTTAGCGTTAAGATAATATCTGACTTTTGGAAATAACATGACCTTCATTACGTTGATTTTATTCATCATTAAATTGGATATTACAGACAAAACTAATGATCCACCTACAGCTATTGCTACATATATTAGTATCAAATGAAGATTACGTTTCCCAACCAATTCATCAATAATAATAGCAGATATATAGATAGAAATATAAGGTATGATTGCAGATAAAAGCGAATTTAAAAGACTTAAGCATAGCAACCTGGGAGACAGTTCTTTGATAATTCCAGAACCGCGTTTAATCATTCGTAAATCCTCTGAAATATTCCGTTTTTCGCTATTCATAAATCTTCGGCCTCCTTATTGCTCTTATAGTATTCACTTTGTACATGAAACATCTCAAAATATTTCCCTCCATGTGCCAATAGCTCATCATGTGTTCCTTCTTCTATGATTCTACCGTTATCAATGAAAATTATTTTATCACAAAAACGTGTTGAAGAAAGCCTATGAGATATGTAAATCGAGGTCTTGTTTTGCGTTAGTTCATTATATTTAAGATACATTTTATTTTCAGCGATTGGATCTAATGCAGCTGTTGGCTCATCAAGGACGATTAATGGTGCATCTTTATATAACGCACGTGCCAATGCTAATTTTTGTATCTCCCCTCCGGAAAGATTAACACCGTTATCCGCCACAGAGGCAACTAGATTTGTTTCTATGCCACTTGGAAGCGTTTCTATTTTATCTTTCAAATCTGCAAGCTTAATACATTTTTCAAGTCTTTTCATATCAATTTCATTATCTGATTCATACGTAATATTTTGCGAAATACTAATTGGCAGCAAACATACATTTTGAAATACAGCCGTTACAAGAGTGTAATATTCATCCCTGTTAAATGTTGATATATCTATTCCGTTAATTAAAACATGTCCTGAAATTGGCTTAATCAATCCGCAGATCGCCTTTACAAGTGTTGTCTTTCCGGCTCCATTCGCTCCGACAATTGCAAGCTTCTCTCCTTTATGGATGTTAAGGCATATATTATCAAGAATTAATTTGTTGCTTCCTTCATAAGAATAACTTACATTTTCTAGTTTAATTTCTAGCGGCTCTAGTTTCGATGGAAGTTTCACACCCGCATTACTATTCATTTTATCTTTTGTATCAATAAGGTACCGATAATCGTCTACCTGATAATTCGCATTTGATAACCGATTTATTCTATCAACAATTTGCTCAAGCCATTGTCCGAATCCTGTAATAGCTCCGAAGAATAGAGTAAACTCTCCAATCGTCATATCTGAATTAAACATTTTCCATATGAGATAAATATAACTTCCTCCGTTTCTTAGGAAAATTAAAAAGACACTCAATAAACGCTGCATTAAATGTTTTAACTCAATATTTTTTTCAAGATTGAGTTTTTCATTCATAAATTTATTTTTTACGATATTTATCCATTGGAACATACCAAAAATCCGTATATCTTTTGCAATATTATTGTCATCCGAACATTCTATAATATAATCGAGTTCACGGTCTATTCTTGCACGGTTATCTTTTTGCGCATGTTCATATTTTTGTACTTTTAATGCTATTATTCCATCTATTCCATAACTTATAAACAATAGAATTACAACATATGGATTTAGTAGTAAGAGAACCGAACAAAAAGAAAATAACCCAAGAATACTTTTTAATAGTTCTACTAGGTTTGGATAAAACGAGACCATATTCGAGCTAGTATTTTTGGCTAAGGCAGAATGTGCTTTTTCAATTTTAATTTTACCTTCCGGAGAAATATAATTAGAATAATCCATATCCAATATTTTTCGCTCTTTGTTAAGATAAAAATGCTTGTTCCATATTTCAGCTAAATCTATAAACAGTATTTGATTTGTGGAATAACTAATATATCTTAAAAGCATTAATGCGATTGTTAAAAGACTTATTATTAATACAAATTCACTTGGCTGTATTGAATCAGCAATTGAATCCAATACAACCTTTGGTAACCATATTCCCAATAAAGATACTGCTATAGCTGAAAAAATATGGATAACAGGGACAATAAATGCCTTCTTCTTAAACCCCCATTGTTCTCTTAACATAAATTTTAAGTTATTTAAAAAGCCATGAGTTATTTCTTTATTTTTAGTATCCACTCTTTAAACCACCTCTTCTTCTATTTTTAGTATTCAATCTATTAGTGTGTAAGAATTTTTTTTCGATCTTCCAGGCTAAATCGAATGCCCATCCATTCGTTTTTATCTTTTCATATACTATACTCAAGTTATTTTTCATAGTAGATCTCCGCTTAGTTCATTGGAATCGTTATTGAATTACAAGAGTATTTTCAATTTTATTACATTATTATCCTTTTTTATAATTATGACCTTATTTTTTTTAATGTCAATCGAATTTATATTTTCTATAAACCAGAATATGTAAAAACCACCCTTATGTATGCGGATCATTGTATCTACAAATGAAACAATACTCTCATATTGACAATCTAATTTCGTACTATTATAATAAATCTATTACAAATGTAAGATTTATGGAGGGCCCCTGATGAAGAAATTACCTCAAATATCCGAAGCGGAATATGAAGTTATGAAAATTGTATGGAAAAATGCACCGATCAGCACAAATGAAGTTACAGATAGACTTGTGAGAACAACCGACTGGAGTCCCAAGACCATTCAGACCTTATTAAAACGGCTGGTACAAAAAGGGGCTCTTACCTTTGAGAAAAACAGCCGGGTTTTTGTCTACACTCCCCTGGTAAAACAGGATGAATACCTTGACCAGGAAAATAATTCGTTTTTAAAGCGGTTTTATGACGGAAATATTGCTTCTATGCTTACTAATTACCTGGATAAGGATACTTTATCCGACGAGGAAATCAGTGATTTACAGAATATACTTTCTGCCCGTAAAGGGAAAGGAGCTATTTAAATGTTAAATGACTTTGGGATGCGTTTTATTCTGGCTAATATCACAATTTCTTTACTGGTAGTTTTCATAATGATAATGAAAAGAGCTTTTAGAAAACATCTTTCTATTCGAATTCAGTATAATATGTGGCTTCTTTTCCTGGTTATACTGGTCATTCCTTTTATACCTATGAAATTACCAGCTTTTGGGCAGTTTCCTTCTCTGCTCACCTTTCTGGATTCAATTCACAGGCAAAATATAGAGAAGGCAGTTCCCGCCGGTGCTCTGACAGATCCCGCACCAACCATAAACTGGTTTTCGGATTTAACGGTTTCCGTTAACCGGACATCTCCGTCTTATTTTAGTACGGTTCTGCTGATTATATGGCTCTGCGGTATCTTAGTTTTACTTTTTCTAACCGTCCGCTCCAGTTTAAAAATCAGACAGCTGATTTGTTCCTCTCTTCCGGTACAGAATCCATATGTGAAAACCTTATACAAGGAGTGCAGGGAAAAATCGAAAATAAAAAAAGAGATACCTGTTTTAAGCAGTGCATACCTGAAATCACCTATTTCCGTAGGATTATTACATCCGCGGATTATTCTTCCCATTCATTTGATATCAGATTATAATGAAAAAGAGATTCGATATATTCTCTTACATGAACTGCAGCACTACAGGTTTAAAGATATTCCGATTAATTATTTTATGTGTTTTGCCAGGATAATTTACTGGTTTCATCCATTTGTATGGTATGCATTAAGACAAATGCGGAATGACCGTGAATTAGCCTGTGATGCCTCTGTCCTGTATTTACTGGATGAAGACAGTTATGCTGACTATGGAAATACCCTGATTCATTTTGCCGGTAAAATATCAAGGTTTTCTTTCCCGTTTGCTACAGGCCTTGGCGGGACAAAGAAACAGATTAAAAAGAGAATCATAAGTATTGCTTCTTTTAGACCGGAAACTAATTTAATTAAAATGAAAAGCAAAATAATATTTGGTATGACAACCGCTTTCGTTTTAACTTTTACTCCAATACTTTCAATTTATGCCGGGTCTGATGCCACATATGATTTCTCCTGTTCCCCCTCCCATATAGATCATGAAGACCTGAGTTCTTATTTTAAGAACTATGACGGCAGTTTTGTCCTGTATAACCTGAATTCGGATCATTGGACCATCTATAATGAATCCGGTAGTTTAAAACGAAGATCACCGGATTCCACCTATAAAATATACAGCGGCTTATTCGGTCTGGAGAGCGGCAGCATAACACCGGAAACATCTTTATTGTCCTGGAATAAAGTTAATTATCCAATTGAATCCTGGAATAAGGATCAGAATCTGGATTCAGCCATCAAAAACTCAGTTAACTGGTACTTTCAGACTTTAGACCAGAAAGCAGGGAAAAAAACTCTGCAAAAGTATATAAAACAAATTAATTATGGAAATGAAGATCTCTCAGGAGGTATCTCCCGCTTCTGGTTGGAATCCTCATTAAAAATCTCACCGGTGGAACAAGTGGAAATACTGAAAAATTTCTATACAAATGAGTTTAAGTTTAAAGACAGTAATGTACAAGCGGTAAAAAATACTTTACTGATTACAAAAAAGATGGATAATGCCCTCTATGGCAAAACAGGTACCGGAAATGTTGAGAATAAAAATATTAACGGTTGGTTTATCGGTTTTGTTGAAAAGAGTGGTAATACTTATTTCTTTGCAACGAATATACAAGGAAAAGATAAAACAGACGGAGCCAATGCCCGTAACATAACCCTGGAGATTCTTAAAGCGAAACAGCTTTATATGACAGAATAGAATATTTTACGGAACACAAGAAGGAGTCTGACTTTGTGATATGCTCCCTTAGGTAGACAGTTGGAATAATATAAGATTGCCTATAAGGGAGTTTTCTTGACTCTAGTGCTGATGCACTGTCACGACAGTGATAATCTTCCTTAAGTCCGTCATACACTTCCTGCCTGTAGGGCTTTTTATTTTATAATTATCTTACGGATATTAAAACGATTCGTAAAATAATTGTTAATGTATATGAGCACACTCTTATTTCTTAGGAAATGGATATTTTTGCAACCCATGTTTTGTGCAATATAGATACAGAATTCCGCCGCCTCTCATAATAGGTAATCGAAAAGCAGGGCTCTGCTCCGGATATAATCTGTTAAACAGCATAAGATCGTCATACACACATGCCGCAAATAAAATATAATGGTCTTTCCTCATTTCATGGTTCAGTGTGATATAATAATCGGTTTCAATTTCTTCTACATGTATTTCATGCCCTTCAATTGGTGTAATCGGTGTCGACGGATGCAATCGGCGTCCACAACAGGAGATCGTTGTTTTTCCGGTACTCGTTAGTATATTTCCGCAGGTAGGACATACATAAAATTGTATTTTATCAATTTTCCCAACATCTGGCCGGTTAGGATCTAATTCTCCCTGCAATAATTTGAGAATATCCGCCCCCAGTACAGCAGAAAGCTCCTCCCAAAGCGTAACATCCGGGCACCCCAATCCACACTCCCACTTTGAAACAGTCTTATTGCTGATATTCAATTGGTCCGCAATTTGCTTTTGGGTCAGTCCTTTTTCTTTGCGCAATTGTAATATTAGCTTACCAACTTTTGCACAATCCATCTGATTTCCTCCTTTCCAATTAATTTCTTTACTATCAACCTCTTAATATCAGAATAATAAGCGTTACGGCCATCAATACGATCATATCCATCCGCTGTAATTACTATTTTTTCATTCATTTCCAAATCCTCCTTGCCTGCGAGTCCTCTGCAAAACATAATTCCCGCAGAACCTCCAGTTCATCCGTATGATCTTCCTGCGGGTCCTCATATTTTAAGACTTTCAATACAACAAATACAAACCCTTCCTCGCCGTACTGCTGCCAAAGTTCCTGCATTCTTTTGTTCGGATGGGTTCCGGTAAATAGCTTAAAGCGGTTGCTGTTATAATCCGCTTTTGTATCTTTGGAAATCCCCAAAAAGGATTCACCGGTTGACTTACAGCGAAATGAAATCACTCCCATCTCAGGACGGCGGTTTTTCCACTCCTCTATAAGTTCTTTTTTCTTTTTTATATCCATTGTTTTCACCTCGGTCTTAGTGTATCCTAAAAAGTCTACGGAAACAATCCATGTTCCGTAGACTTTTTATAATGGGTACCGATAGTACTGTTCACAGGCAACAACACAACGTGTTTTTTGTGAATGCATTGGGACAAAAAACCGGAGAATTGCAGCGTAGGAACGCAGCCCCCTCTATCTCATTTCATTAATCCGTTCTCACATTATAAGCTGGAGAAGCCTTACCGATTACAATATCCTCTTCTTTTTCCAGACCGAAATAATAATTTATAATATCTTTTCCAACTCCCACCGCATTCCCCGAGGCATAACCGTTGGCAATTCTGACGGCAACCGTAATCTCTGGGTTATCTGCCGGCGCATAACACACAAATAATGCGTGATCCGGCCGGACATTTGATTCCTGTGCAGTTCCTGTTTTTCCGGCGATATCCATCTTTAAATCCTTTAAAACCTCGTTACTGTCAGCAAACTGTTTCATTCCCTGACTCACTACATTCCAGATATCGCCAGAAAGCTTGATACGCTTTTGTATTTCACTCGCTTTTTTTACTATCTCTTCCGAATTTGAATTTTTTATACCATCTATTAATGATAGTTTATAACTGATACCTTTTTCCGCTAAAGTATTCACGTATCTTGCCAGCTGCACCGTAGTAAAGTTATGGGTACCCTGTCCGATTGCAGAAGGAATTGCATAACTGTCTGAAATATGAGGGGTACTTTCTGATATTTCAATACCCGACTTTTGATCCAGTCCGAATAAACTTGCATATTCCTTAAGATAGTACAGCGCCCTCGGATCGGAAAAATTAGTTCTTTCTTTCATTCCTAATCGATAAGATATATCACACAGATAATCATTACAGGAGTTCTCTATTGCTGCTGCTGGATTAATAATCTCCCCATGTCCAAAATGCTTCCAACACCTTAAGGGTGGTGTTACTTTATCAAAGATTCCGTCGCAAAAGATAGATGTATATGGGGTTATCACCTGCTCATTCAGACCCGCGATGACAGTGATTGGCTTAAACGTAGATCCTGGCGCCGTAAGCTGCTGTGTCGCCCGGTTATAAAACGGCATGGATAAGTCCTTATATAGCTTATTGTAATACCCTGAATCCATCTGATTAGCCATTCGATTATTATCATACCCCGGATAAGTAACACACGCTAAAACTTTTCCAGTACCTGCTTCTACTATAACTGCCGAACCGGAATAAGGATCCAGCGCAAGCTGACTGGGCGTTATTTCAAGACTATCAATTTTCTTACGTATGAATTCATATGCACTGATGTTATGATTTATTAAGGTTTCGTAGTCAGTATCCTTTTTGGACAGTACACCTTGTTCATATAAAAGCCGGCAAATATCCTGACCCGGTATAACATCTCTTAGCAATAAATACTTAAAAATGATCTTATCAAATTCAGTATTCTGTTCTAACTCTTTCTTAATCTCTTCCGCCAGAACCTGATATGTTTCTTCCATTGTAAAGTACTTGCCGTTTGAAGATAGTTTCTCTGTGTCGATCCATCCGGACTTTAGGGCATGGGCAAAGAATTCTTTAATAGTTATGTCGTTTTTCTCGGTCCAGGATATATAAGCGGAATCTTCTTTATCAACAGCAGTATTATTTATTATATCCAGTTTACTTGTGATAAATCTTTCATATTCCTGCATTTCCGGTGATAAGTCTTTAAGTCGTTGTGTCCCTTCCGTAAGTTCCCCTGTAATATGACTCAATATCGTTTCTTTTTCTTTCAGAAGTTTTTTATATATATTTTTCTCGAAACCTGTGGCTGTTTTAGAATTAAGGTGCCTTAAATCTATAATTTCATTATTCACCAAAGCAAAATATACATCATAAACCGGTATTTTTATATCCGAAGCATCTTTAACGCTCTTTTTATCAAATTCCTTGGCATTAATGATATTACTATATAGGATTCCTGCAATATGCTGTTCCAGGATATTATAAACAGCTATCTGCAGTTCCTTATCAATACTTAAATAAACATCTTGTCCCGGAACCGGTTTTTTGCTGTCCTCTGCCACTTCGGTAAACTTACCCGAATTATTAATATAACCTTTAGAAATTCCGTTATGCCCCTTAAGAGTTTCTTCCATGTATTGCTCAATCCCGGTTTTACCTACCACGGATTCTGCCATATAATCAGAATCTTTCTCTTTTAAACGTTCCAGTTCCTCTGATGAAATCTTCCCGGTATACCCCAATACATGGGCAAACGCTTCCCCTCCGTCATAGATACGCAGCCACTCCTGGTCAATATCGGCACCCACCAGTTCACTGCTGTTTTCCTTTACATAAATCATTGTTTTTTCAGAGACATCTTTCGAAACAGTAATTGGCATATACTTTTGAAACGTATTAAGAGACAGCATATACCTAAGTCCCAGGATACCCAATGTTTCTTCTTTACTGTAATGAGCTTTTAAACCATATTTTTGTAATTCCTCCATGGAATAGTTTGATGTCCTCTCTCCATACAGACAAAATTTACTTTCGCTTTCCAGGTATTTTATCATATCCTCTGGAGTTGCCGCCTTTTCTGCCTCGGTCATATCTTCTGCCTTCACTTTTCCGAAGATATCTGCCTTGAATCGGTTTAATCTCATACCCCCCTCGGTAAATTCATAATTTCCAGTTTCGTTAAGATTAATTATTAAATCATTATTCAGTGTTTCTTTATTTATTTTCAGTATATTTATAAGTTTATACGCTACGCTGTTTAGAGTAAGCTGACGGATCCGGTTCGTTTTGTAATCTCCCGTATCTTTTAAAGTTAAGGTATATGCCAGCTTGTTGTATGCCAGCGGTTTTCCGTTACGGTCAAATATATTTCCTCTGGCGCTTTTTACTATAATTTCTTTCTCTGTTTTCAGTACAGGACTTTGTGTATCGTTTGTTCCATTTAATATTTGCAGCTGATATAATCTGCCGATTAATATCAGAAACATAACCGCCATAACTCCAGTCACCAGACCTAATCTTATTCCGATATTACACTTCACTTGAATAACCATACCTTTCTTACAACCTGCAGACTTTAAGCCGCAGGATTCTTTGTATCTCTTCATTCCTGATCCGAAAAATATTCCTCAAGTACTGCCGTATCCTTTTTAACCACATAAGAGCTTCCTCCATGATTTTTAACATCTTCCACCATACTCATAAGCAGGATTGGGTTCTTAGCTCCGGAATCTTCGGTAAATATGCCAAACCACCCAAGCTCCGTACCACTGGTATCTTCCTTGGAGGTTTTAATCTCTGCGGTTCCTGTTTTCCCGGCTAACTTCACATCTTTCCTATGGGCGGCATACCCGGTTCCCTCCGGCGAATTAACTACCTTTTCCATAGCATCTCTGATCTGTTCTGCCACTTCCGGTGAAAATACCTGCTTCAGCCATATTTCAGGTTTTGGATCCTCTTTATATAAAAGGTAAGGTTTTATTACATTTCCCTCATTCAAGAAAGCCGAATATAAGACAGCCAAATGGAGCGGATTGATTAAAATCTGACCTTGCCCGTAACCGCTGTCTGCAAGCTGAATTTCTGTTTCGATATGTTGACTGTTGGAATAACCGGACTGTGACATGGTTATCTCAAATGGCAGTTTCTGATTAAAACCCAACTGATCCAGCCCTTTTTCCAGATTATCGGCTCCGATCCTTAAGGCAGCTTTCGCAAAGTAAATATTGTCGGAATGGATCAAGGCATTTTCCAGAATAACTGGTTTATAGGTATGAAGAGTGGTTACACAATAACCTCCCCAGCTTTTATCTTTCTGCCAGCTGCGTCCCACGCTGCCATAATCTTCATTTGCGTCAATTGCACCGGTGGATAATCCGATGGCTCCAATTAAAGGTTTAAAGGTAGAACCAGGGCACCAGGTCTGCCGAAACCGGTTGTATAATGGCTTTTTCTTATTTTTGTTTAGCTGGTTCCATTGCTTTTCCGACATTCCCATAATAAAGTCATTACTGTCAAAGGCCGGTGTACTGACCAGCGCCAACACCTCTCCCGTAAGAGGATTTAATGCTGCCGAACAGCTTTTGTCCTCCTTAAACTTCTCATACAGGTTTTTCTGTATATTACTATCGATGGTAAGGGTAATATCCAAACCATCTTTTTTCGGTTGGTCTGCCAGAATTTCCTTAACTTGTCCCTCAGAATCAAGAATATCAATTTCGTATCCGTCCTGTCCTTTTAATTCTTTCTCATAAAGGCTTTCCATACCGCTTCTGCCAATCAGACTGTTGCTGTTATAACCTTCTCCCTTATGTTTTTCCAGATCCTCTGCCGTCACTTTCTGTACATAACCGGTTAAATGGGCCGCTGCGTTAGAAAGAGGATAGGTTCGGACCTGTGTATCTGTTATCATAACTCCGGGTATGTCTAATAATTTTTCCTGAAGTGCTTTGTTTTCTAACGTTTCTTTACCTGGATTATTTGTCAGTAATTCGGCCTCATCTAATTTCTTAATAGTCTTTATAGGAACCAGAGAGTTTTCCTTTACCCATTTTGCACTTAGACTTTTATTAATACTTTTTTTCGTAATGCCCAGTAAAGAGGCTATTTTACCGATATCCTTGCCAGGCTCCTGGTTCATCTTACCCGGAACCAGTCCAACTAAGGAAGCCGTTCCCGGTCCGGCTAATACTTTATTATTCCGGTCTAAAATATCTCCGCGTTTTGCCGGATGCAATGATACCCTAACCTTATCGTTAGAGGTAAGTGCGGGAAAAATAAAACTGTCATCCCAGGAAAGAGTATAACCGGATGTTTTCTCTTTTGTGAAAACAACTTGGTTTTCAAATTGTATTTTACCGGCAATACTGTCTAAACTCATATGATAAGTTATAATTGTTTCATTATTCTCGCTTTTTTTCGAACCTGTTACTTTTGCAGTAACATTTTTTGCTTCTATCCCCTCATAAATCTTTTTATTTCTATCGATGAAGTTTTCCTGAGAAATATTGGTTTTACTTTGCTCATCTAACATGGAATACATTTTTTCATAGTCTTTACTTTCGATAAAAGACATGTATTGCATAAGAAACACATCAGGAGACAGTTGGTTTTCATTTTTCTGTCCTGTTAGAAGCTTATCTATTTTAGGATCTGTTGAATTGTGCAAAAGCAGGAAAATTAAAAACAGACCTCCGGCTGTAATAGCCAATACCAGACTGCAACTAAAATATAATATATATTTTTTTATTCTTTTATTTTTCTTCTTTCTTTTCATAAACTTTCCTCCAGGAATACAGTAAATCCTACGTTTGTAAGATTTTAATTCAAAAAAATATTATGTAAAAGTAATTATGATTTTTATTATCTTACACCTGTAAGATTTAAAAGTCAAGCATTTTGATTACATCACATTTACTGCCACACTTATTCCGAGCCCGTTTATATAGCAGAGAACGGGAAAGGTGATCTCGTAGTATTAGATGTAGAAACCTACGAAAAGCTGGTAGGACGTTTTGAACTAAACACTCTATTAGACCAAAGTTTAGAAGACGTAAAACAAAAGAAATATAAAAACGCGGATAAATTCTTTGATGAACTGGAGGCAAGATACAAAAATGTCAAGTTGTAATGTCGTATTACAGATGCTGCGCAGCACGACTTGCTTGACATTTTCGACCACATCGCATTTGAATTGTGTGAGCCGGAATTAGCAAACCGTCTGCTTTCTAAGATTAGATCCAAAGTAAAAACCCTGGAAGAATTTCCGGAACCGAATAATATGATTTCCAAACCGAAATATGAATTCCAAAAGATAAGGTGGTGCCCGATAGAAAACTATGTTCTTTTCTATCAGGTATCAGATATAGTAAACCATTCTTATATTCTCCGTGTTCTATATAAAAAACGTAACTGGGAGCATTTGCTATCCCCTGGTTAGTCTATTATAATTTTATTCTACTATTTATCTTACAATTCCCTTATCTCTTATATCTTCTGGTTTTAAAATTGCCCCGTATACAATTCTCTGCAGTAATGGATTTCAATATAACCTTTGCTTCATTAGTATTTCTTGATTCACAGACCATATTATTCATTACTAACGACCTGATTAATAGTGGATTTGGCTGCAGAAAATACTTCCTCCATGGACGCAGATACATTCATAACCTGATTCGAAACATCCTCTATATTATTATATATGTCATTAAAAGTATCTCCGGCATCTATAATTACAGATTCCCCCGCTTTTACCTCCTGGTTTACCGTCTGAATCACTGTTTCCGAGTAACTGATTTCCTCTTGTATTGAATTTATGAGAGCTCCGATATCTTTTGCGGCACCCGCGGATTGCTCCGCCAGTTTTCTGACTTCACTCGCCACCACGGTGAAACCTCTTCCCTGTTCTCCTGCTCTGGCTGCTTCTATAGCTGCATTCAATGCCAATAAATTAGTTTGTTTCGAAATCTTTGTAATCATCTCAACGATATTCATTATTTCTTTGGATCTTATATTCAACCTGGTTATCGCCTGTATAACAGAACCGAAATTCTCACGGATTGTAGTCATCTGGTTAATTCCTTTATTGATTACCTGTATTCCCTCTTCTGCTTTTGACGAGGCTTCCACAAAAGATTCGACCACTTTCTGGAAATTGGTGTCAACCTCTTCAATGCCTGAATAAAACCGTTCCATTAACTTCACTGTTTCATTTTTTTCTAAACTAATCTGATCCATCAAGACATCCTCCGATTATTCTTAAGGTTCATTTATATTTTTAAGGGCTTCTTCAATATCCCTTGCGGTATTTAATCTTAATATTCTAACTGCCAGCTTCTCACAGTCTGCTTTTAATAATCCCTGTATCTGTCCTCTTATCCTTAGTATTGATACCGGCGACATGCTAAGCTCATCAAGCCCAAATCCTACCCATCTTTGGGAATCTTAAGATAATCTACTTCCTTATCCCCACCGATATCCAAAGTACGAATAACAACCGGATTGCCCTGCATTCCAAGGCAATTTCTTTATATGCACTAAATTGTTCCTCTTCACTTGGGGCATCCGTCCTGTTCATATATAAAAATTCTGTCCTGAAACCGTCAAAGGCTAATAGCTGCCCATTCCGCATTACATTCCAGCCTTTCAAGGACGCTCTTTACACTGCCGATAAATTCTATATCATTTAACATTTCCATATGTGCCGAGAATATAGAATAGCAATTCCTGGTGAAACAGGTGTCCCCTTTATGGTACTCATGAACTGCCTCCTATTCTCCGCATCCACTTTTTACGAATTCTTCAACCGCTTTTATTGCCTCTTTCTCATCTTTGCCGTTTGCTTCAAAAGTTAGTTGATCCCCTTTAACCGCCCCTAAAGCCATTACGGACAAAATACTTTTGGGTTGATGTTTTTTATTCTGATCTCCATTTTTATAAAACTCAATATCGCATTCATAGCCTTTCACAAGTTTGGTTAAAAGACTAGCCGGTCTTGCATGTAATCCAATCTGATTTGTTACGGTCACTGTCACTTTTTCCATGTTAATATCTCCTAACTTTTTGATTATCAATTTATCTTATTTTAACTGACAGATGTTACTTAAAGATATAATATTATTTGTACATTAGCTTAACTACCGAAGGGGAGTTACGCTAAACAGCTAATTTATAGCTCTAAAGCAGCACTCCTTTCATTAATTCATTATTTAATTTAATTCCCATTCCATGTTTAATATAGGGAAGATACTTTAAATATGCCGAATCCACATGACCAATTACATTTACTCTTTCATCCTGTGGTAAATCCTGCCTTGCTATTTCCACTTCCCCCTCATATCTTAAATACTTATTATTGGAGATACAGATACTTCCTTTTTTACGTTCGATACAATTTTCCGGTTGAATTCTATTTTTTGACATACGAGATTGAACAGAACGAAAAATGAAACAACTGGAGTCAATACGGTCATGATGAATCACACTGGAAATAAAATGATATTTTTTATCTAAGACCACTTTCATCTCAATCATATTCTGATTTAACATTTCTATATTCTCCCATGCTTTCTCTGATACATCAACATCCCCTACCATAACCATGTCACATTTTGCATCAAAATACAGTTCCAGCATATTTAAGACAATATCATCCTTACGGAAACGATGTTCCTCCACTGTGGGTAATCCTGCAAACAATGGCCCTCTCATTGTTTTATTTCCCGGTACAAATGCCATTGTTTGAAAGCCTTCCATTTTTAAATATTCATTTATCTCACGTACTCTTTGGATGGAAAGCCCCGTATATTCCTTGGGATAATAATTATGGCAGGCAATGAATTTTGACAAATCGGCTTTGGCGTTTTTCCAGTCCTGTATATCTTCTGCAGTAATGGTAGAGGCATTCAATACAATTTTAAAGCTCTTTGACAACTTTACTATTTCTTTCGGAGAATATCCGTAATCCAGCCGCATTGAGGTAATTCCCCAGTTTGCTAATTCTTCTATTGTATTACAAGACAGTTTTTTTACCGTTTCCGGACTAGCATCTGCAACCAGCCGTATTCCATATTCTATACACTTTTCCAGAAGTTTTTTAGTTTCTTTTTCGTAATCCACCACACTTTCTTCCGGAATTTGTAAAGACGTAAATGCATAGGTAATTCCTGCTGCTTTTGCTTTTTTTAAAATCTCAATATTCTTATCCAAATCTGTTCCTAAATAAATGGAAATTCCTATCTTCACATTAACGTCCCCCTCATTGACTTACGAATACTCCCATTTGCGGATTTCAATATAGCTTTTGCTTCCTTAGCAGACTTATTTAATATAAACATGGTTATTGCCAATTTTGCACTTCCGCCTGCTTCCTTTAGTAACTGCCTGGCAGTTTCTCTGTCGGAGGATGTTGCACTCATCACAATATTTTCTGTCCTGACAGCTAATTTCTCATTGGTATTTTGTAAATCGATCATCAGATTTTCATATACTTTTCCGATTTTAACCATGCTCCCAGTAGAAATCATATTCAGAATCATTTTTTGTGCGGTTCCTGCTTTTAATCTTGTAGAACCGGTTAGGATCTCCGGGCCGGTAACAGGCTCTATGGCTATATCTGCCTCTTTTCCAATGATCGAATCCTTATTACATGCTATGGCAGCTGTTTTACATCCTATGCTTGATGCATATTTTAATCCATATAATACATAAGGGGTTCTGCCGCTTGCGGATAATCCAATGACCATATCTTCTGCTGTTAATTCCTGTTTTTTCAGATCCTCTTTAGCAAGTATCGTACTGTCCTCTGCTCCTTCTACCGCATGGAAAAGTGCTTCTCTTCCTCCTGCTATAATACCGGTCACCAATTCTTCTGACACACCAAAAGTTGGCGGGCATTCACTGGCGTCCAATACTCCCAGGCGCCCTGATGTTCCGGCACCAATATAAAAAAGCCGTCCCTGCCTGCAAAGGGTTTCCGCAGCCATATCGATGGCATCCGCAATCTGCGGTATAACTGCTCGGACAGCTTTTACTACATTTTCATCTTCTTTATTTGCAGTCATAGCGATTTCCATAGAATTCATGCTATCCAGGTTCATTGTATTCCTGTTTCTTTTTTCTGTTGTATACGAGTCTAAATTTAACACTATATTTATGCCTTTCCGATTATACTTTTTTCTTTCAGAATTTTATATAACTCCATAAATTCCTCTGCTAAAATTCCAAATGCTTCCGCGCTCATCAATTGATCTTCCGCATGCATCAGAAGCATTTGACAGTTTTCTGCCTGTAACTCCCCGGCGGCTGATTTCTGTATCAACCCCATATGTGCGTGATGTCCCTCATTAAATTGTTCTTTCCCACATTTTACTAATTCATCTGCTTTGTCAAAATCTCCAAACCTGGCCTGTTCAATTGCTTCTATATAACTGCTTCTGGCGCTTCCTACATAAGAAATAATCTGAAATAAAATAGTTTCAAAATCCTCCATCATCTAATCCCCCATAATCCGTCTTGCCTGTGCCAAAGCACCTTTACCGTCGATCATTCCATAGACCCGCATGTCAATTGCTTCTATTATTTTGTCCGGATATTCCGTTTTCAGCTTATTAGACATATATTTGACCTGCGGACCTAATAAAATAATGTCTGCCTCAGGAATTACCGCAGGTGCATTCGCTATGGGATATGCATTTATTACACATTCGTAATTATCTGCTTTGGCTGCAACCCTCATATGGGATACCAGCAGACTTGTCGACATTCCTGCCACACAGATTAAAACAATATTTTTCATATTTCTACCTCCTGCATAACGCAGATCTGTCTGCGTTACTGCTTTAATAAGTAATTTGAAAGGAACTTTCAAACTTATACCCATTGCGTATCGCAAGTTTACTTGCGATACTGCCACAGAATAAAATGCGAAACTAAAATTTCGCAGGTTGAAAGAATTGTATCGTGGCATCCTTTCCGTTTTATTATTTTCTTTCAACCTTTCAGACATGACGTCGCTTTACGGCGTCACAAATAACCCTACGTTTCTTTTTCTATCTACTCATTATCTACTAATGCTCCGTGCATATACGCCTTTACAAAACCATGGCTTCCTGCTTCGATTGCTCTTATTGTTCCCATAGAATGATAATAATTATAATATGGAACATCATTAACTTTACCTTTAAAAATATTATAGCTCTGCAATCCCTCAAACCATGTTTCTATCTGCTGAACACTCATACTTGTATATACAGTTGGAGTAAATCCAATCAAATCTTCGCAATTTTCTCCGTAAAATAGCTGTATTGGATTTCCTTCCCCATGAAGCATTCTTACCGCCTGTGTTACTGCCTCATAAGTATAATAATGCCTGGGATGCAAGGTTCCACGCGCGTGAGTTATTACGCAATCCACTTTTTCTCTTTTTAAATATTCAAGGATTATTTTCGTAAATTCTTCCACTGACGGCAATTCCGCTGATATATAATTCATACTAAAACTGTCACATCCCATATGGGCAGCCGCACCTTTAATCTCATCGCTTAACGCATCCTCATATGCTTTTTTCTCTTCCTTGGTTGCCGTTAGATCGGTAAGGCGTCCCTTAGTAACATGTACAAAAGTACAGACAGCTCCCTTCTCGGCATATTTTATCATCATTGGCCCCCCCATAAGTTCCGCATCTAAGGGATGGGCACCAATGGATACGATTCTATTGTATTTTGTCATTCCAATCTTTCTCCTAACTTATATATTTTTCCGATAGAGTTGATATGTTCTATATACACTCATTCCATGGTGTGTATAGAACCTGATTGCATCACCGTGAGTCCATAAAAAATAGGCGTAATAAATTCCTCTTTTCTGCATTTCTCTCATCTGTAAATCAAATAAAATTCCTCCGATTCCTTTTGAGCGAATGGACTCTTTTACTCCAATAGGGCCAAATCTCGCATCATTACCATCAATTTTCCGCATACAATATCCAATTACCTGATCTTCCTTGTCCGTCGCGATTAAAATAGTATTTTCGGCTTCTCCATTACGAATCGCCTGTAAAATATTTCTTACCCAGCCGGCATCAAATTCTTTGTCAACAAAGGCCAGCAGTTTTTCCATATATGAAAACGAATATGTTTTGAAACTGATTCCTTCCTTTTTCAACTGCTCTGCCTTATCCTGAGTTTCCCCTGGAATACTATAGGTAAATAGATTTCTTTGCATACTTACGGCATCAAGTCCTCTTATATAACCATTTTGTTCAAAAAAAGGCAATGCTTTTTCATAGTTCAAATCCACCCCGGGAGTAAAATAATTTGGACTGTAAGCGCATAGGGTAATTTCTCTTACCTGTTCTTTCTCAAGACGTTTTTCCACTTCATTTAACAGTGCTTTTCCATATCCTTTTCCCTGATACTCTGCTCGGACAAACATAATACTGATAAAACCTCTGTTTTCCTCAAGGCCTCGTGTCAAATATGGATATTTTCTTTTAATTCCCAAACAAAATCCTGCCACCTTATCTTCTACCAATAAAACAAGTGCCAGATTAGGATCAAAATTTTCATCCATTAAAATCTGCTGTAAAAATCTTTCTTCGCTGATTGGATCAAAAATTAAGGTCTCATTCCAGCCGACAACAATCTGTTCCATATAATCCTGTTTGTATGGTTCTATTAAATATTTTTCCATTATTTATTCCTACCTTGTTCAGCTTCATATTGTTCTTCTTCTTTTAAAACCTGTTTTTCCATTACTTTGAAAAATGGCAGAAACATGAAAAAGATGATTACAATATTTATTAAAGTAATGATGGGTGCTATAATATTAAACCCTGTGCCGATAAAGGATGCCAGCGGAACGGGCATAGTCCATACGGTCATGGCAATAACGGCCGGAGTGATTCCCAATACTCCAAGGATAGCATTAAAAACGTAAAGAACTGCGAATCCAAGTACCCATGGCACAAACATAAGCGGATTTAGCACAACCGGTAATCCATACATAACCGGTTCCGCAATATTGAAAATAGTTCCCGGAAGAGATAATTTTCCCAATACTTTAAAACGTTTTACCTTACTCATAGTACAAAGAAGTGCTATCGGGAATACAGAACATCTAACATAAAAATTAATCCATTGTTCCGTAAACATAAACGGTATTTCCTTATGGGCTGCAAATGCATTAATATTATCGGTTATCATAGTGGTCCAGATTGGCTGCATAACGGAAGAAACAATATTGGACCCATGTAATCCCACAAACCAGAGAATTCTATCCAAAACAAAACCAATTCCCTGTGCAACCGGTCCGCTTCCACCTACTACCAGATATGCCGTACCCTTATTTAACATACTAAGGAAATCAAAACTTCCCAACCCCTGTCCAATCAAAGTACAAAATACAATAACGGCACAAACCGGAATCATACTGGTAAATGCCGATGCTATCATTGGCGGTACTGCTTCCGGCATCTTAATGGTAATCTTTCTTCCAATAAGGAATCTGTAAATTTCTACAGCAAAAATACTAATCAATAATCCTCCGAATAAACTAGGCGATCCCAATATATACGCCGGCCAGTCAAAATTTTCACTGAGCTTTGAAAAATCAATAAAGCTAAGAAATGCTATCATAGCCACAACCGCCGATGCTACTGCAGTAACATTGGAATCCTTCTTGTTATAATATTCTCCAAGGAAGTAACCATTCAAGATAGCAGCAATCATTGCCAACAGATTGATTGTCACAAAAACAATCTGAGTCAGCCATGGTCTGCATGGATTAATCACGCTGTCAATAGCTGCTGCGACACCGGGCATGTTTAATCCGGTTCCCTCAGCGAACAATCCGCTTAAATTTAAAATAAGAGTTGCCGTCGCTCCTAATACCATATACGGCATCAAGGTAATAAAAGTCCTCTGTAACCCCTCAAGATACCGTACCTGTGATAATCTTAACAGGGGCGGTGCAATCTTTTGTTCAATAAAATCTGTACTTTTATCCAATACTGTTTTTTTTGCTTGTGTTCCCATAATAAATACCTTACCCTTTCTTAATTTTATCTTTACTTTGTTTTCATATTATATAATACTTTTTATATCTTTTCAATACTTTTCTCAATTTTTTTGGGAATTTTACCACTTTGCTTTTCATACATACATAAACTGCATAAATGGAGAAGAATAACCTCATAGTATAAGGAATCAAAGCACCTGTTGACTCATACTGGGAAACAAATCGATTGTAACTGAATGTGATAAAATATCATGTGAAATGGAAAGAAAGTATTTTTCAATACAAAAAATGATGCATCGTTTTTGATGATATGTTATAATTTTTACAGTTATCATTATTATGTTATAATATGGAGAAATTATATGAACCCAATAGAATTAATTAATCTGCACGAATCCGAATTTACAAAATCGGATGAGAAAATAAAAAAATATGTCCTCAATAATCTGGATTATGTATCTTCCTACCCTATAGTTAATGTTGCCGCTAAAGCAGGTGTGTCCAAATCTGCTCTGCTGCGTTTTTGCCAAAAGCTTGGTTACAATGGATATTCAGAATTTAAATACGAAGTTTCCAAACATCTCCTGTCCGGCAGTTTTAAAGATCCATCTGTTGTTAAATCTAATATGGATATCATTGAGAATTATACAAATTGTATAAAAAAACTTCCAGACTGTATAAGCGAAGACAGCCTTATTTCCCTTGGTAATTATATTTCCAACGCTTCCCGCATACGAATCTTCGGTCTGCATGAAAGCGGTCTTTCTGCCACTTATTTTAGCTATCGTCTTGCTGCTCTGGGAATTGATTCCGAAGCAATAATATATGGTGGTATCTTTAGTGAAAAAGCTTCTTTTTCAACTACTTCTGATTTTCATATTTTTATATCAGTATCTGGCACCACCGATTATATTACAGCGGCCGCAAAAACTTCTTTTGACCGCCATACTCCCTGTGCAATTATTACACAGAATAATAAGGCTAGATATTTCAATAAATATGATTGCTTTATTGCCATTCCTTCTCTTAATTTGGACAAAAATCAGTTATTTCTTGATTCACAGGCTATTTTATTTATTACTATCGACCTGATTATTAGTAAATTATCGAAAATACTTTGACTCTTTGGTTCTAATAAACTATATACACTAGAGAAAGAGCCTCGGACTATTAGAAAGATATCTAAAAGCTTTATCTTCAGGTTTTGAACCTCATAAAACATGGGCGCAATCTGAAAAAATAAAAGAATAAGGAAGATTATCACATGCAAATGTGTTACGGAAGGATGATAGAATGTCAACAGAAATATATTTAGTCAGACATGGTGAGACAGATTGGAATAAAGAAGGAAGATTTCAGGGCTGCACCGATATAAACTTATCGAAAGAGGGAGTACAGCAGGCGCACCTTTTAAAGGAGGTATTAGGTAATAATTTTGATTGCATCTATACCAGCCCTTTGAGCAGAGCTGTACAAACAGCAGAAATTCTTTGTGAAAATCATAAGGAATTAAAACCGGTAATAATACAGGATTTAAGAGAAATTAATTTTGGAGCCTGGGAGGGGCTTACCATCAAACAAATCAGAGAGCTATACCCTGTAGAATACCAGGCATGGAGAACGGATGAAGAACATGCCCATCTGATCGGCGGTGACTTAACTTTACGTAATGCCAGTAACAGAGCAAAAGATGCTATCTTAGAACTGGCGGATAAACATGCAGGTAAAAAGACAGTAATTGTTGCTCACGGCGGTATTTTAAAAGCGGCATTAATCGGAATCTTTGACTGGAAGATGACTATGTATCACCGCTTCTTCCTGGGTAATACTTCTGTTACTAAGATTTCTATCGGTAAAAGTCAGGTACCGATTCTGGTTAAATTAAACGATACCAGCCACTTACCTGAAGAATATTATCCTGCTTAACTCAAATCTATCATTCGTAGACACTGTTTGGATAATGTATCTTAGGCCCACAATAACAGGAAGATTCCTGCAAGGAAACTAAGTAGATTCGCAGTAAATGCATAAATGACCCGTCTGGCCTTGCTATATTCTTTTAAGAGAAGTGAAAAAGCCAGCATTTCAACTAAAAAGATGATTATTTCAATGGGTATAAGAATAAAGTAACCAGATAAATGCCCCTCTTTTTGTATCATCCATCCTACTGATGTTGTGAGAAATATCTGCGTTAATACATTAATAATCAGGAAAGGTTTTAAGTTCTTCCTAAGACTGAAACCAAATAATAAGAGAACAATCCCTTCAATCAAAAGTGTCGGTAAACAGGTTAACAAAAATTCTCTGATATAGGAAAATGCAATTTTCTCAGTAGTGATCTCTCCGGTATTATAATCATAATAAACCGTATAATGAAACCTATCTCTGTGTATTTCCTGGGATACCAGATATTGATTCTTTGGTGTAATTATTATGATTTTAAAATCATCCGGTACCCCCACATAGCTAAAGGTATGGATCATGACATCCGATTCCTTAACTCCGGTTAATTTACCGTGCATAGGTATTCTGGTGCCCTTAGTTAATCCGGGATGCCACCCATCCGTATTATAGGATTCTAAAAGGGCAAGCTTATTCCGGTCACAGCTTGCCTCATCCATTCTAAGATTCTCGTAGGAACATTCTCCTTTCACCAGTAAATCCAGATAATATTCGCCCTCCGGCGGATTCTTTACGATCACCGTTATCTGTGGTTTCGGACCCATATCTGCATTAACCGTTACAGGAAATGCCACAAGGAATAATAATAGAAACATTTTAAAATAAATAACTCTGCTTTTCATAATTGCCATACTTATACCCCCTCGATTAATAAATATGACACTGCTTTTTCTTAGTATAAGTCATCTGATTTTTTTAGTATTATCAGATTTCTTTTACGATTACCTGTTCCAAAGTACGTTTCGGTACATGATGTACCTGGTTTTCATCTCTCCAGTACTTAATATCTCCGTTATCATTAATCGCTTCCATCACTACTTCTTCTTTCGGATATCCTAAGGCAATTACCAGGACAATTTCAAAATCATCATTTAAATTCAATAATGCTTTTAACTGCTCCCTTTTAAAACTGCCGATGTAACAGCCTCCAAGCCCCATCTCGGCCGCACCAAGGAAAATACTCTGGGCCGCAATCCCCTCATCCATGGTCAAAGCTTTATTAATAGAATTATCACGGAGCATGATAATATAACCGGTAGGACGTTCCATAACTTCCGGACCATTAAAGTCCTTTAAATAACCGGCCCATCCCAGGTTTTCATATACTTTTTCATTCATTTCTCTGGAATTAATTAATATATATTTTAATGGTTGACGGTTAGCACCGCTGGGAGATAACCTGCCTAGGTCGGCGAGTTCTCTTAACTGTTCCATCGTTATCTCTTTATCACCATAAAACCGTCGGTAAGAGCGGCTTCGTTTTACTATATCTTTGAACATAATTTTAGTCTCCTTAATTTTATGTATTATAGGATTAGGGTGTCAAAAGGTTAATTTTGTATTATGAATGAATACCAGCGTATATATATTCAATTTAGCTGCCTTTCCCTCAAACACTATATTTTTTACAAGCCTCTACCGTCGGGGAAATCAAGCCGTCAGGCTTGATTTTTGGCCAGAGTCTTGACAAAATATACGCAGTGTCCTCGGCCGGTCGATGCAAAATCGAATATATATACACCGATATTCATAAAATGCAGGTTGAGGAACCTTTTGACACTCGAATCCTATTTATGTATTACAATTCTTCTATATAAGCCGGTGCATAAAAGGATTTTCTGGCCATTATATCCGACAGCATTCCGTTATATTCATCCACCCCAAGAATTACAACTTCATTGGATTCCTGGTTGGCGATGATAAGTCCGGTATCATCTTTCGTCAGAGCAATATGTCTTGGGCATTTACCGCAGCAATCGGCATCCTGGATTTTATTTAAAGTACCGTCTGTATTTATATCATATACGGCAATGGTATCTGCTCCGCGGTTAGCAGCATACAAAAATCTGCCGTCTTTCGAGATATCAAGACCGGAACCGGAACTTTCACCGGTAAACCCGAAAGGAAGTGTACTGATCTTCTGAAGCATAGTAAATCTAGGATTCCCATTATCCTTTTCATATAAAAATGTATATATTTCATTGGAATATTCCGTAATAAGATAAAGATAATTAAGTAATGGATGAAATTTCATATGCCTTGGACCTATCCCCTTATCCAATTGCACATACTGACAGCTTGTATTTGGCTTTAGCGTCCCGTCCACTGAATCATAAATATAGATCCGGTCTAAGGCTATATTAGTAATAAATATCCGAGAACCATCCGGTTCTAATACAGAACAATGGGCTCTGGTAAGTTCTCCGGCATTATCAGGCTGTATTTGGAAGAAATTCAAAACTTTAGTAAAATGATAATTGTCTACCTTGACCGCTGCAACATGTCCGGTTTCATAAAATGACGCATACAAAACCTGATTTGCCGGCTGATACGAAATATGGCAAAGAGCTCCGCCTTCTAAGTTCAGCACATCCCGCAATATGTATTTCTCATCCTGCCTTTGGTAACACAATACAGCACCGCTGCCCCATTCTTCGGTGATACCGAAACAAATATCATGATAGGTACATAAAAAAGACGGAGCGGTTACGGTATCTTCCCACAATACCTTATTAAATTCCAGTTGGTTTGTCATTTCATATAATGCAATTGATGTCTCTTGTCCATTTCCAGGGCCATATCCAGAGATTAATAATTCTCTTGTTTTATTATCTTTCATCTTGAACCTCCATTCAAAGCTGATCTACACACATCCACGCTGATTATTTATATTCTGGCCCCCTTTAGCAACAGGTTATAAATAAAAACCGTAAACGAAAACTTGTCCCTATAATCATAATGTTATAGTTATCTGCTTTCTTTGTTTTTATTATCTAGTATACTGATAAGTTGATGTCTGTATCAGCTTGTCGGCACACTAGTTTATAATCTCTGATAATTAAATTCAGGATAAGTCTCTAATACATATTTTAACTCTCAAATCCTATATTGGCAATCTTTTACTACACGAAAATATAAATATTTATGGCATTTTACTAATAAGGTATCAAGCAAAAGAATTAATTTGTATTAGCGTTCCATAATAATACATTATATGACAAAACCAGCATAAAAGGCTGTTACAAGTTTTTATCAAATCTGTAACAACCTTTTTATCACATTAATTACTATATTATTTTTAGTTAATTCCTAACACTTCGTATATCTCATTTAAAGTGTTTTTTTCACAAACATTATTAGCTAAATTAACTGCCTCTTCATAGGAAGCATTCCTTAAAAGATTTTTGATATTAGGTATTTCCCCTGCTGACATACTGAATTCATCCAGGCCTAATCCAAGTAATAATAAAACTGCTTTTTCATCACCGGCAAATTCTCCGCACATTCCTGCTTTAATATTATTATCGTGAGCCGCCTTAATAATTCTAGCTATACTTCGGATTACAGACGGATGAAAGGAATTATACATCCTTGATATTTTTTTATTTCCTCTGTCAACTGCAAGTATATACTGGGTTAAGTCATTGGTTCCGATGCTGAAGAAATCAACTTCTTTTGCAAAATCCTCTGCTAATATTACAGATGCCGGGGTTTCAATCATCATTCCAACTTCAATCTGCTTATTCCAGGGTATATTTCGATTATTTAATTCCTCCTGGCATTCTTTTAGTATCTCCTTTGCCATACGCAATTCTTCCGGGGATATAATCATAGGGAACATAATACGAATATTACCATAAGCGCTGGCCCGCAGAATTGCCCTTAACTGATCTTTAAACATATCCTTTAATTCCAGAGAGATACGAATAGCCCGCCAGCCTAAAAAGGGATTCTCTTCTTTCTCGAACCGGTAATAAGATAAACTTTTATCTCCGCCGATATCCAGTGTCCTTATGGTCAGTTCCTCACTGCAAAGCAATGCTGCCTCTTTATATACTGAAAACTGTTCTTCTTCGGTAGGAAAATGTGTATTTTCCATATAGAGAAATTCACTTCGGAATAAGCCTACTCCGTCTATATGGTACTGCAAGGCATTTTTAATATCCTGCACATTACCTGCATTGACACACAGGCTTACCTTTCTACCATCTTTTGTTACTGCCGGGAGATGACCTTGTTTTGTTAATTCCATTTGTCTTTTATCATATTCCGATTTAAGATTCTGATATCTGTTAACGGTATCGGAATCCGGATTTATAATAATCTCTCCGCTGCCTGCATTAAGGATAACGGTATCATCCTCTTTTACTTCTTTTAATATATCTGTGGCCCCTACTAATGCCGGGATTCCAAGTCCTTTTGCCATTATGGATACATGGCTGGTTACCCCTCCGTCCCTTGTAATAAACCCAAGAACATATTTTAAGTTAAGTTTTGCCGTATCAGAGGGGGATAAGTCTTCGGCTACTAATATAACAGGTTCTTTTATTTTTTCAAATGGGTTTGACGTAATTCCCTGAAGAGAACTTAGCAGCCGGTCACGTATATCTTTCATATCGGCAGCCCGCTCCCTCATATATTCATCTTCCAGCGACTCAAACATCTGAATAAATTCTCCTGTTACTGTTTCTAGCGCATACTCTGCATTGTACTTATCTTCTTTTATTTTTACTGTAATGCTGTCATAAAGGGTAATATCTTTTACCATTTCCAGATGTGCACCAAATATTGGGTTGGTTTCGGCTAATGGGATAAGGTCTTCTTTCACTTTGGTAACAGCGGCTTCAAACCGGACTATTTCTTTCTCTACATCATCCTCCGTAACGGAAACAGTATTAACCTTAAATTCTGTTTTTTGAACGAGATATACTTTCCCTATAACAATACCTTTCGAAGCAGTTTTATCAACTTTTAAAAATTTCATGTCCACCCTCCCTGGCACCAAACCATTTATTTCCTTACTCTCCCAGTCCGCTGTGTATAGCGTCCAGAATTTTCTTTAAATCCTCTTCCTCTGTTTCACCGTTACATTCTACGGTAATCTCCGTACCGCAGCGGATTGCGGCAGCCATTAACATTAATATACTTTTGGGATTGACTCTTTTTTCTCCCACCTGAATTACAACATCAGATGAACATTTGGAAGCTACCTGTACCAGCTCACCTGCTGGTCTGGCATGAATCCCCGATTTATTTGTCACCGTAATTTTCTGACTTACCATACTTAGACTCCTTCCTATACTCCAAAATGTTCAAATAAAATCTTTTCAGCCTCAATATTCCACAATCCCTTATGTGCTTTTAAGGAATCGGCTAGCTTCTTAAATAGTGGATCCATTTTTCCTAACTCTTCAAAATCATCCAAAGCAGTAAGCGGCATATTAAATTGAGTATAAGTCAATTTCTTGCCTCCCGGAATTTTAGGAAGATTCATTGTTGCCTCCGCTATACTGTCTATACCGCCTACATGGGTAACCATAACAGCCGGTTCAATCAATCCTTTTGACGCCAAATCAATCGCTTCCAACAGATCATCCGTATTTCCTCCGGTTGTTCCAAGTAAATGGGTACTGGTATAATGAGTATTATATAAATTAATTTCTGCCTTAAACTGATTATCGGTCGGGCCAGCGAAGAAATTCATACAACCGTCAAATGCCAACAGAGCATCTCCCATTTCGGCAACCTCTTTTATCGGTACGTAGACAAATACATCATCGTATCCATGATCCTCTGTCAGTTTCATAAGTTCCTCTATCGGATTGTTCATAGCTGCCGTATTGGCATATATTAATTCAATTCCTTTTGCAGCGGCTGTTTCTTCAGAGATAACTTCTCTGGCTCTATTAATTCTATCATCACTGATATCTGTTACCACGATACGCTTTGGTTTATTATCAATATATAATCCATAACTAACGGCACCAAGTCCCATAGGACCACAACCGCCCATAATTAAGATATTTCCGCCTGCTTTGGTTCCCATGGCATGATTATAGTTCTGCTTATTGGTGTGGTAATTGGCATGATAACCCCCGATAATACAGCTCATCGGTTCCCCTAAGGAAGCTTCAAAATAACTTTCCCCGTCATAATTTAACAAACAGCCAAGTTCCATAACTTCCTGAGGTATGATGCAGTAGGTACATGCGCCGCCGAAGTATTCGTAAGAATATCCGGGGGATGCCAGACTGCCTTTATAATTCAGTGCCGGCTGAAGAGCAAATTTCTGACCTGGTTTAAACTGGTTTTGCCACTTTGCACCCACCTTTACGATATCACCGCCGAATTCATGTCCGATGATAATAGGGTTTGTGTCAATATTCTGAGGTGCCCTTTTATGCTTCTTTCCCTGTTTTACTAATTTATAAGTAGACATACAGATACTGTCACTGATTACTTTTACTAATATTTCATCTTCTTTTATTTCCGGTAATTCAAATTCTTCTAATCTTAAATCATCCATTCCATACATTCTGACTGCTTTTGATTTCATATTAACCTCTCCTTCTGCTGTGGGCGGAGATAAAATTCTTTTCCCTTTCTGATTTTGGGTATAAAAACCAAAGGGTGAGAATTTTACCTTTTTCACACTCATCCAATTGCTAAACTTACATTTATAATTGAATATATATTATTGAATATTTATTATTGAATTTATATCATAGAATTTTACTTTTAACTTAACATTTTCTTTTCTCTTAAACCTGAAATCATAACTCTATTATTTCAACCTTATTCATTAATTCATCCACTAATTCTCTTTTGGGTGGTTTGGTACCTTTTGTTGTTACTGCTCCCGCTGAAGCAGCTAATCCTAATTTTGCACATTGAACCATGTCAAGTCCCTGATCTAATCCAAACGCAAGTGCCGCTACCATGGCATCCCCGGCTCCTACCGTAGAATGAGCTTCCACCCTTAACCCGGGGCATTTTATTACCTTGTCTTTTGTTAAAAATAAAGCACCCATCTGCCCAAGTGATATAGCCGCCATCTTAATACCTTTCTCAATCAGCTGCTTTCCCATCTTAACCAGT
Organism: Anaerocolumna sp. MB42-C2; assembly: GCF_030913705.1. Taxonomy (GTDB): domain Bacteria; phylum Bacillota; class Clostridia; order Lachnospirales; family Lachnospiraceae; genus Anaerocolumna. The sequence goes on along the minus strand of NZ_CP133190.1, from coordinate 4,599,357 downwards.
TCTTTTTCATCTGCCCGGTAATCCATCTGGAAATATTCTTCCAATTCAGCCCTGTTTGGTTTAATATAATCGGGGCTTGCTTTTAACGAATGTATAAACAACTCTCCGTCAGCATCCAAAAACACCTTTGCACCTTTTTCTTTAACTTTTTGTATCAGGTCGCGGTATACAGTCTTACTGATACCATTTGGTATGCTGCCGGCCATAATAAACAGGGTATCTTCATTTGCATAACTGATTAGCTTCTGTGTCAATTGTTCTAATTCCTCTTCGCTCACCACAGGACCCGGTTCATTTAGCTCCGTAACAAAACCACTCGATTCTAAAACTTTCATGTTTGTTCTGATTTCATTATTAATTTCTACAAAATCAGATTTAATTCCCTGTTCTCTTAAGGCTTTTTCGATAAGGTTTCCGCCGCTTCCTCCTATAAAACCGGTTGTTATGGAGTTACCGCCGAGCTCTTTAATGGTTTTAGATACATTAATACCCTTTCCTCCCACATCCATAATAACATTCTTCAAACGGTTTAAGCTGCCCGGTTCCAATTGATCTAACTCAACAGTCTTATCAATCGCAGGATTCATTGTTACTGTTATAATCATGAAATCACTCCTTACCCGTAAATAAATTATAGATTTCATCTACACTGCTTGTTCTTAAGTTATCCACTGCTTCGGGAGCGGATAGTATGTCTGCTATATTAGCTAACACCTCCAGATGCTCATCGCCAACCCCTGCAATTCCGATTACCACATATACCAGTTCATCTTTCCACAGGGTACCCTCCGGAAAAACCATAACAGCAATCCCGGATTTTTTAATATCCTTCTTTGCTTCTTCCACACCATGAGGCAATGCAATGCCATTTCCGATATTGGTCGAGAAAGATAATTCCCTTTTTAACATAGCATCTATATAATTTTCATCTACATAACCGCTTTCATATAATAAGCCGCCGACTTCACGTATCACATCTTCTTTTGGTTTTGCTTTACACCCTAACACTATATTTGTTTTTTGTAATAAGTCCATTTAATTTATGTCCTTTCTATTAAACCGGTCAACTAGGTACTGCTTTATAAAAAATTTTTTCTTTTAAAGAATTTAATTCTGAAGAATTAGTTTAAATTCTCTTTCATAATTCTATTATAAACTTACCTGTTATCAAATTTCAATTTATACAAAAATGACTTTGACACTATCCGTTAGTGCCATTTCTAAACTTGTTTCTTCCATATTCTGGAGCTAACATTTTTCAGACCTGCTCTAAATACTGATTAAAGTAATTTTTTAATTCCTTAGAAATATAATTATAAACTTTTTCTTTATCACCCTGAAAGATGAACTTCAGGAACTCGTTATCCTCAATTAATTTGCCGCTTAAATAACCCATTATGCTTCCATTTTCAACCGTGTGTTCATCCTCCGGGATCAACATGATGATCACAGCATGTATATGTTGAAAAAAGGGATCTTCAAATTCCGTCAATTCTTTGGTTACACAAACCGAGAAATTGGGCTTTAGCACTCCCTTGGTACGGGTATGGAGCAGTGCAAAGTCATATTCCGGGATAATCTGGGATGCAATTTTTTCTCTTCTTCTTATATCCTCCTGAATGAGCCGCCTTTTTTCATTGTATGGAGATAATTTTTCTGTAACTGCAACCAGTAACTCTTCAAACGTAATAAAATTACTTACTTTAAAAAGTGAAAAATCTTTCAGTATAGATTTTATCTGAGTTGCAGTGAAATTAACTAATTCCAGCTGTTTTGTAAAATCTTTATCTGCTGTTAACGTTTTTGGAGTTTTCGCATATAATCTCACTTTTGCTTCAATATTCTCTAAATCAGAATCAATTAACAAAGGACTTACTCTTACAATATCTGCATTGATCTCATCTAATCTAATGCTGGAAATTAGAAAATCCAGTTGATTTAACACGGATACCGTTAAATCTTCCTTACCGTAAGTTACAATCTCTGCCCTGTCTTTTAAATAACGCTTCAGCTTAGTATGCATAAGCCTGGAAATGCCGATTCCGCTGGCACATACTATTCCAATATCCACCTTTCGCTTACTTTCCTTCTGATTTTCGAGGCGAACCCCGGCAGCACCAAAATGCATGGCTAAAAAGCCGATTTCCTCCTCCGGCACTTTATATCCATATCTTTGGGTTATCAAACTGCCTACTTTCAGACATTTTTTAAAAATTTCAGGATAAGTATTTTTAATTTCCTGTAAAAGAGGATTGGATATGGTCATATGATTTTTAAGCCGGATGAACGTTGGCTGTAAATGTGCAAGGAGACCGACAATAAATTCTTCGTCCTGTTTCAGTTCATATGCCATATTCTCATCATAAGCATTAATCATATCATTAATAAAATTTAAGATTTCTTCCCGTTCATTCAGGTTTTCAATCTCTAACCCTTCATCTATATATTGCAATTTAGACCCTTTAATGTGCAGCAGCATATATACAATTTCAATATCGGGAATTTCAATCTGAAATTCCTCTTCTAAAGAATTGGCAATGTGCAGAGCCAGATCGTAATCTTCGTCCTTATTTAGTTTATCTTCTAACTCCTTATTCGATTCAATTATTTCCTCTTGCAATATCCGGTTAACCGCTATCGTTACATGAAGAATCAACCCTATATAGGAATTTTCCGTTAATCTTAATAATCTTTTGTCCCGAATACTTTTAAAACAGGTAATAACCTGCTTAAGAACATCATTATTGATAAGATTATAAATATTCTTTCCTTCTTTATCCCGAATAACGTCCAATATGGACCGTTCATTACCGTCAGAGAGGTTTTTCATTACCTTATTATCCATATTTTCATCAATAAATTTTCTCACTGCCAAACGGTAATTTTTCTCACTGCCCTCTAAGGCGACCCCATATCCTTGCTTTCTGATTATTTTCAAATCAAATTGATGAAACCATGATTCAATTGCTTCCATATCATTACTTATGGTAGCTTCACTGACTCCGAATATATTACCGTAATAATATAATTTTTTAGGAGATCTATCCTTTAATATCTCTAATATTAATCGTTTTCTTCTTTCTTCTTTATCACCGGAATCAAGTATATCCTCTTCTTTTAACAAATGAAATAAATTCTTTTTATCCGATTCTTCTCCTTCCAGCCATATACCGGTTCCCGTCTTCGTCTGTAGAGATATATTGTAATTTTTTAAGGAACTGCCGATATACTCTAATTCTCTTTGTACTGTCCTTTTACTGACTTTTATTTCTTCAGCCAGTTTCTTAACGGATACAACCTGATCTTCCTGTAATAAAATAAGCAATATCTGACGAAGCCGCGGTGAAAAATTCATAATCTTATCCCTCCTTTTTAAAATTTCCTGAAATTATTCAAACGTCAAGACTTTGTTAAAATTAGATGAACTGACTTGATATATGACCGGTAAAGGCCTGTAAAAGATAAGTATTTGTTACAGGACTTGTAATAATAATTAAATTATATTAAATAACATAGTAATAACATTATAGTAGTGCAAATAGGGGTATTGCCTAACGCAATAACCCCTTTCGCACTAATTTGCTAGCTCTATTTTGTCTGTTTTAACTCTTCTACTAAAGTGTCATATTCCGGTGCTGAAAGGAAGTTTTTGATTAAAACTAATTTCGCATTTGGATTGCTGTGAGCTGCACGTTCTCTTAATTCCACATGAGTAACTACAATCTCTGCGTCCCCTGGTATATTTGATACGGATGCATGAACTACATTAATGTGTCCAAGTCCTGCTGCTGCCAGTTTTTTACGAAGTACCGTTGCCCCCATAGCACTGGAACCCATTCCGGCATCGCAGGCAAATACGATACTTTTAACGTTAGCACTGTCTATACTTTGGGTTTCAGACACTACACTTTTGTTTTCTGCTACAATACCTTTGGAAGCCATTTTCATTTCTTTTACTTTATCTTTTGCTGCTTCAACATCTTCATCTTTACCAAATATCTTAAGCAGAGGTACTGCAACCGCGCAGGAAACCACTGTTGCAACTAATACCCCTAAGATAACCGGCAGATATCCTGTCTTTGGTGTCATGGCAAGTACTGCTATAATACTTCCCGGAGAAGCTGCCGAAACTAAACCGCCGCCTAATATGCTAAGCGTAAAGATACCGCTCGCTCCACCTGCAATAGCTGCTATGATTAAAGTTGGATTCATTAAAACATAAGGGAAATATATTTCATGGATACCACCTAAAAAGTGAATTATAATTGCACCCGGTGCAGAGCTTCTGGCAGAACCTTTACCTGCAATACAATATGCAAGCAGGATACCGAGTCCCGGACCCGGATTGGCTTCTAATAAAAAGAAAATTGATTTTCCTAATTCTTTAGACTGCTCCATACCCATTGGGGATAAAATGCCATGATTAACTGCGTTGTTTAAGAACAATACCTTTGCAGGTTCAATAAATATACTTGCTAAAGGAAGTAAACCATGCTCAACGAAGAAACCAACACCTGCCTGCATCACAATATTTAATTGTGAAACAACCGGAGCAATCCCTTTTAATGCAAGTAATGCAAGTAACGCGCCTATGATACCAAGTGAAAAGTTATTCACAAGCATTTCAAAACCTGCTTTTATTTTTCCTTCCAGTAATTTATCAAACTTTTTAATAATCCAGGCACTTAGGGGACCCATGATCATTGCACCGAGAAACATAGGAACATCCGAACCAACTATAACACCCATTGTTGCTATTGCTCCGATAACTCCGCCTCGATGACCGGCAACAGCATTACCTCCGGTGAAAGCAATTAATAAGGTTAGTAATGTTGATGCCATAGGACCTACCAAAACTGCAAGGTTTTCATTTGGTAACCATCCCGTCGGGATAAATAATGCAGTTATAAACCCCCATGCTATAAATGCCCCAATATTCGGCATAACCATACCGCTTAAAAATCTTCCAAACACTTGAACTTTTTCTTTCATCTCTTACCCTCTCTTCTGAAAATTAATGAATAGTTATTATTATTTTCTGAAGAATTGATTGGCCAATCATCTTCTTAAGATAGTTTTATTATAACGGGTGATAGGCTCTTATTTCAACTTGAACAAACGTCAATTTGTCGCTATTCAATAATGACATGACTAAATACCAGAATTATTTAGACAATTTACACATAAAAAGAGAGAAAAACAAGGCATAAACTTATCACAATTATATTATTTTTAACAATAATTACATTAGAAAAAAGCCCTATCAATAATTGAATCAGGCTTTATCTCTTTAAACCATATAACTAATACCTATTAAAAGTAAGGAGAGAAGTAAATAAGCCAAAGTGAACAGAATAAGTACCCGGAAAATTACAAAAATAACTTTCCACATTCTTTTACTTAACATTTCCCCTGTTGAATCAAAGGTATACTTTTTAATGTCTTTTTTAGTTAGAAATACAGATAAAATCAGGACAACACTCCACAGGATATAGATACCGATTTCAACGGGTATCGTCATTGCTGCGTAGTTAAACGGCAGCATTTCAAAAGCAAATAACCAGGGAACAACAACAATCACCAGATATACGAAGAAATGAATTACACAGGCAGTTAATCTGTATTCTGAACTTTCATTCATCTTCTCATCCTCCTTAAGACAGAACTTTTATCCCAAATAGTTTTATCATAAATTATGGATTATATACAAATTATATTATATCTTAATCTATATCCAGCTGATCCAGTATGTTATTCTCTGCTAAGTCCTTAAGGGTTCTCTTTCCTAAACACTTCTGTAAGGCGGACTTATCCGCCCATAAGTAATGAGAATGTTCTTCGGATAAAATAACCTCATTCGTATCAGTGTGACATAAATAATTAATTATCACAACTTGTCTGTAATCGTGGGTTTTAAAGGACGTGGCAAAAAGCAACCTGTCTACCGTGACTTCTAATCCTGTTTCTTCCAGTATTTCTCTTCTTAACCCACTAATCAAATCTTCTCCGAATTCTAATTTTCCTCCAACAAATTCCCAGGTTCCCGCACCGATTTTATTTGTCTCCGTTCGTTTCACAATCAGCGCTTTTCTATCATGTATAATAACTGCTTTCATTGCATTAATAATTATGTTCTCCATTCGTCTCACCTCTTGCAGAAGATCTTAAGTATAGGTAATCGGTATCTCTATCGTTATTATATAATATTATTTATATATTTACTATGTAATTGTTAGGAATTCCTGATATATCCATTTAATAAAAATATAGTTTTTTTTCTAATTTGGTGTTATAATAGAAAGCTGAACGGTGATGGAGTTCACCTTTAACCGCTTAAGATGCTGATGACTCCTGCAAATACTCTGTATTATTTGCAGGGGTTATTTTATTTAATATTGGTGACTATTCATTTCCTGCATACCTGCGTTTATGTACACAAAATAATTGAGTACTCTAAATAGTTACTTAAGAATAAATCATAGAGAAATATGTTTTAAATATACCATATGAAAAAAGAGGGAGATAATAAAATGCGAAAATACATTTTTATTAGTTTGGGTGGTGTCTTTGGCGCTGTTTTAAGGTATATAATCAGGAATATTCCTACTGACTATTACAGTGGAAATATACCTTTAAATACCTTAGCCATCAATATTATCGGAAGCTTTGTTCTGGCTTTGGTTTTAACCGGAGCGAATGAAGTTTTTAAGTTAGGAGCCGATTTAAAATTAGGAATTACTACAGGTTTTATTGGCGCTTTCACCACCTTCTCAACCCTATGTAAAGAAACAGTATCCTTATTGTCTAAAGGCGCTTATTTATCCGCATTCTCTTATGTAACTCTTTCAGCGTTATTAGGAATTACCGCCGCCTATCTGGGTGTAGTTTTAGAAAGAACTGTTGTTTGCATCATTAAAAAGAATAAAAAAAATGTAAATAATAATCCCGTAGATGAACAGGAGGAATAATATGGAATTAATATTTGTCGGTTTAGGTGGGGCACTGGGAAGTCTGACAAGGTATCAGGCGGGTAAAATAATTTCCGGTAAATACAGCATTGCTTTCCCTATAGGTACTTTTATGATTAATATAACCGGTGCGATCCTTTTAGGAATTATAAGCAGTATGGACGCCGGAAAAAATATCTACCTTTTATTTGGGGATGGATTTTTAGGAGCTTACACAACTTTTTCAACTTTTATGTATGAAGGGTTTCAGCTATTTCAGAAAAATAAAAAACTGAATGCATTTACTTATATTATAAGCTCCCTGGTTTTAGGAATCCTTGGATATGGTATAGGTTACTGTCTGATTTAAAAAGAAGGGCTATTGCAATTTAAATTTACTGACTTACTTTAAGAATATGAGGTATCTTAACAAGTAACATTTTATGAATTATGCAAAGCCCCTTACTGGTAATTTTAGAGAGAAAAGATTGTGTGATTTAAACGCCGAATAAATGATTTAAAAATGTTATTCCTGTTTTGGTACGAAAAATACTTTGTTTCACATTACGAATAGTATCCGTGGATGACTTATCTTCATCCAAATTAACTAAAAAATCAGCCTCCACCAAAATCTGATAATCCAGCCCCTCTATATTAGTATAGGTATGGTGGTGTGCAATGAGATAACATACACGATCTATAAACTCCTGATCATAACCCAGACCTCCTAACATATCTGCGGCAACGGCAGGGCCTTCGATCTGTTGATAATGCCCTGAACTGCTGTGATATTTTTCTTCACTTACCTTTATGCCGATATCATGAACTACTGCCGTAACTTCCAGGATTTCTTTTGTTTTATCATCAAGGTTTTCCATTTCCCCTATGGATTTACAATAACCATACACTTTAATAAAATGATTAATTCTCTTTATATCTCCTGAATAATACTGTATCATCGCATTTATAACAGAACCCGTATTTTTCATAATGAATCTCCGTTTTCATATAACATTTTGGCCGACAGATGACCATGCAGTTTCGTGTAAATTGTCTTGCTAAGATCCAAGTGTGTGCTTATTAAAATAGCAGGCTAAATTTTCAACTTTAATAAACTCATTACCGGAACATTGAAATTAATCGTATTAGCCGTATAATTTTTATTATCTTCCTTTGATTTCTTTTCCTCATCGTCGTTAAAGAAAGTATCAATAAATTTCATGTAATCATCATAATTAAAAACAGACTGTAATTCATCTGCGGCAGATGTAGTTTCTTCCGTATCCTCGCCGTTAATGAGATTATTTTTAATCTGTGCAATATCGATGGAGGAAAATGTTACCGTATTCCCTGAGGCCGCAGAATTAGCGGAGACTACCGCATTGTTTGTATCAACACCCTGATTAGCATAGTCAAGTACTTTTTTAACATAGTTCTGAGTTTCTTTAAAAGGAGGAATCCCGCCGTATTTCGCAACATTATTACTTCCTGCATTATAAGCTGCAAGAGCTAAACTTGCATTACCGTCATATTTATCCAACAGCTGGGAAATATACTTTGCACCACCCATTATATTCTGCTGTGCATCAAAAGAATCCGTAACACCAAGTGAAGCTGCCGTAGCAGGCATAAGCTGCATAATACCCTGGGCTCCGCATCTTGAAACTGCTTTCGCATCAAAACTGGATTCGGCCTTACCAATTGCTTTTAATAAATCAACCGGTACATTATATTTTTGTGACGCCTCATTAAAAATAGAATCCAGGCTTTTCGTTTCTCCTAAAAAGGAAGAGAAACTGCTCTTAACGGCTGTGGTTTTTTTATCTGAATTTACGTTATATACCTTATTATTCTCTGCATTTGTTATTCTATTTACTTCCGACATTGTTTTCTCCTTAGCAAACACCAACATTCCCTGGGAATGTTTCTGTTAATAAAGCAGCCTTAAAATTGATATAACATCACTAAATCTAATTAAAAATAATGTTATCTTTTGTAATATTTCGTCTAATTCATATTATAACTGAACCTGTAACAGGAAACAAGATTTATTTATTAACATGGGCTTTTTTCCTATATCATAAATTATTCAGTTAGATTCTCCCCCCTCTTATCTTTGATATTAATTTACTTCTCCTGCATTTTTTGTCTTGGGTTTACCAGCATCCAATAGAACTTTACTGCCGGACATAATAAGGCCTTCCACAAATAACAGGATACCGGTGCCAATTAAAATCCATTCTATTTTTATTATATCGGATAAAGGTCCAAAAAGTAACATACCAAGTGGCAGCATTGCACTGGAAATCATTCCGAATACCCCAAATACCCTGCCTAAATAGTCCTCTTCCACCTTTTCCTGAAGCATTACCGTAGAAGAAGTATTAAAAAATGGCATAACAAATCCGAACACACCCATTAGTAATAAATAGAGCCAGAAATCTGAAATAAAACCAAAAGCAAATGTACAAACACCCATAACAACACTGGATAAAGTCATGGTATGGATTTTATTATTAAAACCATTCCAAATTGTCATAAGGATACCTCCGGCCATCATACCTACGGAAAAAATAATTTCAATAACCGTCAGCCGCCATACCTCTTCACCAAAGCTTCTGGTAACCTGTAACGGGGTAAGGAAAGCAACGGGTGTGGCCAAAAAGAAGAAAAATGCACAGAATATAAAGTATTCTTTTACAAAAGGATGGTTTTTCACATAATTGATCCCTTTAAACATATCTTCTTTGTAACTGACTGCCTGTTCTGACATAGCCTTATTGTGAGCACCTACATGAAGGAAAAACAGCAATATACTTACTCCTATGGCAGCAGTAATCACATCAATAAAAAAGATTGCCTCAATTCTGGTGTAAGTTAACAGTGCTCCGCTTAGCATAGGGGATACCAGCATAATCAGGGACTGGATAGTGCCATTCGTCGCATTTATTTTAGTGAGCTTGTCTTCCGGTACCAATTGAGGCAGAAATGCGTTAATTGCCGGTGATTGTATACCTGCCCCGACTGCACGGATAGCAGATACGATAAATAACATCCAAATGGAATTGTAACCCATTAAAAATAAGATTGCTAATATCAATGTAGATACTGCTATAAGGGAGTCAGACAACATAATTAAAATTTTGCGGTTATAACGGTCTGCCCATACACCTGCAAAAGGTGAGAGGAAAAAGGTAGGCAGAAAACTGCAGATGATAGATATGGTCATCATCAGACCGGACTTCGTTTCCAAGGTAATATACCAGGTTATTGCGTATTGGACAAGGGAGGATCCAAAGAGGGATAAAGTCTGACTGGCTAAAAAGATTATTATATTTTTTTTCCAAGTTTGATTCACAAATTTTCTCCTGACTAGTATTTTTAAAGGGCTGCTGCAGAATAAATTGATATTTTGCAGCAACCCCGATATGTCAAGGATAAAGGACCTTGGAAAATTTGTCAACGGTCTAATTCCTTAAATTTTACTTACTTTAATTCGGTTTATAAATAATGCGGTTTGGTATATTCGAAAATCTATATATTTTCTGAATTACCTAAATCCATTTCAATCAATGAGGTCTCCTCTATATAACTGTCTTTGACGGATATAAAGAAGGTCTTTATCTCATTTGCATTAAGCTTTATTTCTTTTACCAACCTGCCGTCCAAAATATTAAGAACTGCAGTAGCAGATTTACCGGAATTCTCATAAAGCCTCATAATATATCCGTCTCTGTCCTCACTCTTTTTAAGAGCAGATAAAATAACATTGGGATTATCAATTGTTAAAAAGCTTACTCTCCGATTAACTCCGGGTTCTATATACCCAGGCGGGCAGTATGCAAAAGCGTAGGGTTCTTCATTATAAGCTAAAGCCATTTGGTCCAGGCGGTTATCCAGTTCTTTTTTATTCCCTGCAGTTATCCTGAACTGGTAAAATCTCTCGCCCTGTTCCATTCTGGGTGCCCATTGCTCCTCCTGTAAGGCTTTGCCCATAATAAAATCAGACGCCGTATATCCTGCACTCCTTAATAAAGTAACTCCTAACTCTCCGTTCATATAACTTGCTCCATAAGTTCCTTTATTCAGTACTGCTACCGCATTTTTATCTTTATCACTGACCATAACCCATTTCTGGGATACGGTTTCTTCACCTTGCTTTAATTCCTCACTTCCGAACATGATCTGTCCGCTGAATTTATTATCTGCTTCCGGAATATTAAGTGTTAATTTCAAAAACTGCTCTTTCTCTAAGAATAAAACACCTAATTCAACATCAAAATCCGTTCCTTTTTTCGGGAGCTGGTAACGGATATAACTTTTTGAATTATGTAATCCAAATACTGCTTCAATAGTGGTACGTACTTCGCCGTCCTCAATAATTCTTACGGATGGAATTACTTTACTTGTTAAACCGGAATATTCACTTCCCTCATGAGGTAACAAAAGGCTGAAATTTCTTCGCCCCGAGGATTCCATCGTCCCGATTCCCCATGGATTACTGGTATCATCAAACGCCGAGAGCATAAAACTTCCTTTCGTCAGGTAACATATCCCGTCAACATAGTATTCTTCCAATAACCCTGTAGTTGTATTAATAACGACTTTCATTCTGTCATTTTCAAATACATATAGGGGTTTTGACACAATTTCACTGAATACGGGCCGTTTTTCCATAGGTTTAAAGGTAACATCAAAGCGGTTCATAGAGAAAGCTTTTAGTGTTGCCTGTACCACTACCTTTTTCCTCCAGTCAATAGAGAAATTACTGCATTCCTTTTCTGCCTGAGTTGGTATCTTATTACCCTCAGCGGTGACTTCAGGATACATAAAATCCGATGTCCAGTTTTGTTTTGGCAGACCCACTTCACAGGCAAAAACACCTGTTATGTCATATGGATGAGGATTGTACATAAGAATTACGGAACTGTCCGGTTTCACTTTATCCTCATGTTCAGCTAATGCAAGTGCCGTATAGTGTTTCATTCTGGACACTAACTCCAGTCCATGATCCAATAACCGTATAGTATCCTCTTCCACCAATGGACTGCCGGAACCAGGCAGGGCATCATGAAATTCACTAAACAGCAGCGCTTTTTCTATCTCATGAAATATCTCCTTAGGGTAAGGTTTATGATTTAATACTTCTGCGGCAGTTGCCATTTTTTCAGCAGAATAATATTCATTTTCCAATAAACGATGTTTTTGTTTTACCCTGATTTGAGAAGTATAACATCCCGGCGCCACAGGATTCAGACTTGCAGAAACTTCATGCAAATCAGGATTCTTTTCCCTTAATTCCTCAAAATAGGCTTCCGGTACAGAATGTTTGATATGATATTCTTCACTGTTTTCTATCATTATCTTTAGATCCCTTAAATCTTTTCTTGTGGGACCGCCTCCATGGTCACCTACTCCCCATAAGCATAGAGTAACCTCTTCCTCCTTTTTCTGTTCCAGAAACTGATCCAGTTCTTTCGCTGCATCTCCCCAGACGGAATTATAATTTTCATCGGAACGGTGTACGATTACAGACGAGTCTGCAAATCCTCTCCAGATAAAATCCTGATCTTTAAAATCATACCAGTCCGCTGCCGGCCTGCAGACAAGATAAGAATCATATCCTGCTTTACTCAGTATCTGAACCAATCCTCTGGAATGTCCAAAGGAATCAAAATTAATGGCGGTTGTCGGCACTACTCCAAACTCTTTTTTATAAAACCTTTGGCCAACCTGGATATTCCTGATTATGGATTCACCGGATGGCATATTACAATCCGGCTGTAAAAACCACCCTCCCATAATATGCCATTTACCATCCTGGATTTGTTTTTTAATCGTGTTATATAAGGTAATATCATTTTCTTTTACCCATTCATACAGAATTGCTTCATTATGATTAAATACAAACCCATTAAATTCTTCCGTTAATTCAGAGGCGGTACGAAAAGTAGACAGCGCTTCTGAACAGCCTTCCTGCCATCTCCAGAGCCATACCGGATCCAGATGGGCATTTGCTATTAAATGGACATTTTTCACCTTTTTATTTTCGCTCATTATTTACACCTTGTCCTTCCTGTTTAAAAAAGTTTCTCTCCTTTAATTGGATCAATAAATCCGCAAATAGGGAATTGGCCCATGCAAACCATGATCTGGTATAATCCGCGGGGTCATCCGGATTAAAAGCTTCATGACAAAAATTAGTTCCCGCATGGGTATTGGCAAGCATTATAAGACAGTCATTGATTTCCTTATCATCTGTGGAGGTCAAAGCCTGCATAACGATACCGATATGCCAAACCATTCCTTTGGGCGTATGAGGGCTTCCTACACCGCTGGCATATTTTCCTGTGCAGTAATACGGATTATCCTTAGACAATACAAATCTCCTGGTATTTTGATACAACTCATCTTTTTTGCCGCAGTAGTTCAGGTAGGGCATAGCTAACAGGCTGGGGGAATTGGCATCATCCATAAGGTTATAGTTCCCAAATCCGTCTGTCTCATAAGCATAGATCTTACCGTATCCCGGATAATTAATAATACCATAATCCTCAATACCAGCCTTGATTTCTTCCAGTAATGTCCTGCATTTTCCTGCTGTCTCATCGTCTTTGTAAATTTCACGGCAGATTTCTTCTCCATTACTTAACGCAACAACAGCCATCATATTAGCGGGAATCAGATAGCCAAATTTGGTACAGTCATCGGATGGGCGGAAACCTGACCAGGTCATCCCGGTATGGTTAACCGGTCTTCCTTTACCGTTATTAACAAGGGTATCTGATTTTACGCATTGATATCTTCTGAAATAGTAAGGTGAATTTTCATGTTTCTGTTCAACGGTAAATACCTGAATAATTGTATTTATCATTTTAAGAAAATCTTCGGTAAAAATTGTACTTATACCGGTTTCTTTCCAGTAAGAATAAGATAAGTATAATGGCGCACACAAAGAATCCACCTCATATTTTCTCTCCCATACGGATGGATTTAATTGTGTATCATCCTGATGTCCCATCCCGTTGCTGCTTTCGTTAAATGCATTGGCATATGGATCGATGTTCACAAATTCCACCTGTTTTTTAATTACACCCTCTATTATGTTCCGTAAATCCTGATCCTGCTTGGCGTAACGTAGGTAATGGCGTACCTGAGCGGCCGAATCGCGAAGCCACATGGCCGGTATATCTCCGGTAATTACAAAATAACTTCCGTCTTCTAATTGTTTTACCGTCGTTTCTATGGTATTTAAGAAGCATTGTTTTGCCAAAGGTGCCAGGCCTGGATAATTTTCTTTATAATAAGTCTCTAATTCTGCTGCTTTTTCTTCCAATATCGCAGGTATCTGCTTCATATTAAATCTCCTTTATCTATTTTCTTTGTAGGCTTGGAGTGTCAAAAGCCTATTAGGTTATGGTACGTCAATTAGCATATTTTTTTATTCCAGATCCCATGGACAATTTACCAGCATGGATACCGCTGCCGAACAACCCCAGGCAGAATAAAAAGTATCTTCTGTTTTTGTGTTAAACAAGGTCCACATGATGCCGTTTTTATTCTGATTGTTCCACGCAGCCATTGCATTATCATAAAGCCAGGGGATATATTGATATTGATTGCATTCCCGGACGAATTTACCCATCCAGCGGGCCAGTATTCCCTTAAACCCCGGCAGATCATTGCCATCCCCCTCCGTGTTCATTACCTGACCTGAAAACATAGTGTTAACCGTATAATCCGCAGCTTTTTTCGCATCTGTAAGATAAGTTTCATCTCCAAAATATTGATATAATTTCATAGCTGCTCCTATGAAAGTTCCCTGATTATAAGTTGAGCACCACTGGTTTATCCCGGTCTTAAGATCATATGCATCAAAAACTGCGCCGGTGGTTCCAAACAAATTCTCTTTCTCCCAATTGTATATCATAACGGCTTTATCCATATATTTCTTATCACCTGTTGCATTTCCAAGCAGACAAGCTGCAATTACAGCAGGACAATTAATACAGGAATTCTTCGTTTTATTTTCTGTTTTCCAGAATAATCCGCCGCCTAAATCCTCACTCCATGCACGGTCAAACACCAGATTAAAGTGCTTTTGGGCCTGGTTCAAATAGTTTCTGTCCCCAGTTACCGAATATGCCCTGGTACAGGCAATGGTCATCCACATAATATCATCATTAAACTCATTATAAGACCAGTCTTCTCCGTGGTTAGCGATAAACCCTTTATACATATCATTGATCACGGTAAGATATTTATCGTCTTTGGTCTGCTCATAGGCATCTATGATAATTTCAAAGATTTCTGCCTGCTGCCAGAAATCTTCTCCTACAATATAACCGCCTTTATCTTCTTTTACATAAAAACTTGCAAGATATTTATCCAGCCCAGTTTTTGCCATATCTATAGTAGGTTTGCTCTGCCTCGCTTTCTGTGTATCCTGGGTTTCTCCCAGAGCTATATTCTGTAATTCTTCCTTTGTTTCCTGTACCATATTTCCTGTCCTTTTTCCGGAATTCCTCTGATTAGACGAGATAAGAAGATAACCGATTACGGCAATCATTAAAATTACAAGTACACAGGCTGATATATATAACTTTTTCCTGCCACTGTTCCCATTTCTATTTTGTTTCATTATGCTCTCCTCTTAAATTTCTATTTAAGGAGTTTGGCAGCTGTTTCAAGGAGCATAATTCCGCTTAAATGCTGAGCAAGATCTACGCAGCTTGTCTCTTTTGCCATCCAGTCCCCCCCGATTAATCCGTTTTCATTCATACTATAGTCAATCACACATCTGGCGTTAGATAAAATCATATCCTTTATCTCCTCCAATTCCGGATATACCAGATGCAGCTCATATAGATACCTCACCAATATACCTTTAAATAAACCACAGTCGTCCAATCCCTCATAAGGCAAGATGCCCTTATTTGTATCTGCCAATAGTTTCTTAGTAATCTTTGCAGTTTTTACAGCCTGGTTAAGGCAAACCGGAGAATGGTTTATTTTATAAAGTTCTACCAGCGCACCAATTACTACGCCCTGATTATAAGTAAATTTCCAATCATAATCTATTTTATTATCTCCCTGTCGGTTTAAGCCATCCCAAACGAACCCGGTTTCCAAATCCATCAGGTTTTCCATATTCCATTTCAGTATCTTTTCTCCCCACTTTAAATCCTCTTCTCTTTGAAATCTTTGATAGAGGCGGAATGCCAATATAGCTGCCGGAGCATTAGCCGGCGTGTTCTTATAGTCTAACTGATCTTTTTTCCAGGCCATACCTCCGCCCATAGAATCATTCCAGGCAGTTTTAATATCCTCCCATAGGGTCAAGGTCTGTTCTTTATAGTTTTGTTCTCCTGTTGCATCATAAAGCCTTAACTGGGCTAAAGCCATCCATTCCATATCATCATACCAGTTATGAAGAAAGGTATTTCCGTTTTTAACAAAGGTCCCATTATATTCTTTTTGGATTCGGTCTAAATATTTCTCCTCTCCCGTCCGGTTATAACCGTCCAAAAGACTGTCTAAAGAATGAGCATGCCACCAATAGATCCAGTTTTCTGTATCTTTTACCGGATAATGATTTACAAAGGTACCCTCTTTCTCGTTCCAAAAATACTCTACCAGGCTTTCCTGTACTTTTTCACAAATCTCGCTTATGTTATTTATCATATTCTATTCCTTTCTGATATTATATATTAAGTAACAGCTAAAAAGGATGTAATAATCCTTTCAGGAATGATTCTTATTCTTTCTGTATTTCGATAGGAATAAGCGGCAATCCAGACAGGATTATTTACATCCTCCTTAATAACAATTATTTATTTGCTGCGTCAGCTAAGACTCCATCTCCTTGTGCCTGAGCATTCTTAAGAGCATCCTCCGCACTGATTTCCCCTGCCACATATTTTTGTAATTGAGGAATTAAAGCCAAACCTTCTACATCGGAATATCCGGGAACTTTAGAACGAATCCCTGCATACTGCATTGTATCGGAAAATACTTTCAGTATTTCATCATTCATAAAATAAGGATCGGCTGCCGCATCTTTATTGGCAGGAAGGTTTCCGCTGATTTTAGCAAATTCCACTCCGTTTGCGGGCTGTGTTGTCCACCATTTAATGAAATCCCATGCGCCGTCAACATTTACAGCCTTATTAGGGATAATCAGTCCAAAACCGCCCATCATGGCTGATTTAGCGCCTGTAGGACCTACCGGCTGTCCGATTACACCAAAATCGATACCAGCATCTTTATAACTTTGTAAAGTCCATGGTCCGTTAAAAGTAATAGCAACTTTACCTGCTTTAAATCCATCTCCCCCAAATGCATCCTCAAACCCTAATTCATAAACCTTATCATCATTTAATAATTGATCCCAATATTTTAAAACATCTAAACCGGCCTGGGAATTAAACGCAGTTTTTGCAGGTGTGGCTGAATCATCAATCATTTTTCCGCCTGCCTGCCCGATCCAGTTATTAAACAGGCCTACATCCTTTAAAGAGAAACCTGCCTGAACTAATTTGTCTCCATCTCTTTTCGTCAGTTTAATGGCAGCCTGCCTTAAACTCTCCCAATCAGTTATGGATGCCGGGTCAACACCTGCTTCTTTAAACATAGTTTTATTGTAAAAAATAACTCTGGTATCTACCGTTAAAGGAATACCGTATAATTTACTGTCAAAGGTAAGTTCATCCACTGCAGGTGCATAAAATTTAGTTAAATCAACACTGTCTTTTGCCACCATATCGTCTAATTGGGTGAAAGCTCCCTTAGGGGCATATACGCTGGTATTAAAACGGTCCCATAAAACAACATCCGGCGCCTGGTTACTTACAATAGCAGTCAGTAATTTTTGTTCCATTCCGTCCTGTACCGAATAAGTAACATGATACTTATTCTGAGATTCATTATAAGTCTTCAACTGGTTTTCAAGCTGTCCAACCTGATCACCGCTCCAGGATCCCCACATAGTAATTTCCGTTACTTTTCCATTTCCTGAATTATCTGCATTTTTGTTTCCCGTTTCTGCCGTAGATGCAGACGTATCATTTGCCTTGTTACCGGATCCGGCGCATCCGGTAAGTGAACCCATTACCAGAGCAGCGGTAAGTAAAACTGCTCCCGCTTTTTTAAACATGTTTTTTGCTGCTTTCTTCATATATCTTCCTCCTTTTATTATCGGTATCAAACCCAGGTAGATTGATACACGAATTATGATTTTTTACTTATTGCCGGTAAAAGCAATACCCTGGATATAATATTTTTGTGCAAAAACAAAAATCAATATAGTTGGTAAGGTTGCAATGACGGTTCCGGCCATAAGTGGTCCGTAACTGGTATTATACTGATACTGAAACGTTGATAATCCCACCTGAATGGTCATCATTTCTTTGGAATTAAGCACTATCATAGGCCACATAAAGGAATTCCATCCTGCCTGGAAAGTCATAATTCCCAAAGTCATTGCAGCAGGTTTAATCAGTGGTAAATAAATCTGCCAGAAAATACGAAACTCATTACATCCATCTACTCTTGCAGCCTCTGCCAGATCATCCGGAAGTGTCTCAAAGAACTGCTTCATAAAGAAAACTGCAAAAGCTCCTACCGCACCCGGAATTACGATAGCCGAATAATGATTAATAAATCCGGTTCCTCCCTGTCCGAGCAGGTTATTTCCGCCAACGAAAGGGAAATATTTTAACACTAAAAACTGCGGTATCATAGTAACGACACCCGGGATCATCATGGATGATAAAAGTAGGGTAAAGGTTATTTTTCTTCCTCTGAATTTCAGTTTCGCAAAGGAATATCCCGCCAGAGCTCCCAAAAATACATTGGTAATCACACCGCAGGCAGCCAATATTAATGAATTCATAAAATAGCGGAAAAACGGGATCGTATCAAATACCTTCTCGTAATTCTTCATGGAAAAATCCTTAGATAATAATGACAGGGAATTAGAGTAAATCTCTCCCTCCGGTTTAAATGATGTGGCTAACATCCATAAAAAAGGAAAAACAGTAATAAGTGCAATGCAAACCGCGCCAATGTACCATAAAATATCACCTATTTTTTTCTTTGTCTTCATCTTTTTTTATTACCTCCTTTTCTCTAAATATCTGCCTTATTTATTTTCTGGTTAAGAAGTGTCATAACTAAAATAATTAAAAATAATATAAGTGAAATACTGGAGGCATATCCCATATTCAGATTCTTGAAACCGTTGTTATATATGTAATAAACCAAAGTTATGGTGGCATTTCCCGGCCCGCCTTTTGTTAACACAAAGGCCTGGTCAAATACCTGGAAAGTACCTATAATAAGCATCGTTGATACAAGAAATGTTGTCTTGGTCAGTGACGGCATCGTTATCAACTTAAACATCTGCCATCTGCCGGCTCCCTCCACTTTCGCTGCCTCATAATAAATCTGGGGGATCCCTTTTAAACCGGACAGAAAAATCATCATATTGCCGCCAAAACCTGCCCACAAACTCATCATAACAATAGCAATCATAGCTAACTTGGAATCATATAACCATGCCGGTCCTTCAATATGAAATACTCCTAAAATTCCATTTAAAAGACCTAATTGAGGGTTTAATATCCAAAACCATAACGTGGCGGTTGCTACACTGGAAGAAAGAACAGGTAAATAAAACAGAGTCCTGAACAGACCTACCATTCTTTTTTCAGAATTTAAAAACAATGCAGCACCAAGTGATAAGAACAATCCTGACGGTACATATAAAACCGTATAATAACAGGTGTTTTTTAAAGAAATCCAAAAGAACTCATCCCCTACTATTTTTTGGAAATTCTTTAATCCAACGAATCTTGGCATATTAATTATGTCATAATCGGTAAAACTTAACGCGATTGCCATTATCATTGGAAATAGGGTAAAAACGAGAAACAAAATTACCGGAGGTGCAACAAACAGTTTTCCAATAAAATTTTGTTTTGTAGCTACACGGCTTTTCACTTTCAAAACTCCATCTCCTTTCCAAAACAAACAAGCAATTTAAACATTCAACGTATCCATGGTGCACAATATATTATTTATACCATTTATACCATTGTAAAGTTTTTGCAGCACGAATCAGTATATGTGCTTATTAGAATTTACTCTACTTAGAATATATTATATGTATTTTGTATAATAATTAAATGTATATTCATATATGCTTGTAGATTATAAACATATATTATCATCGTATATATCATTTGTCAAGAGTATTATTATATTAATTATACTTACTATATCATTTATATCATTTTGCATATTTCGAACAAACAAAGTGCTAGCAGGATGACACTTTCGTGTCCCAGCTGGCCCTGCAGCAATATATTTCCTTTCTGCGAGGGGTGATCCTGTCGGTCGGGCTTTTTATTCCGTAGGGAAGTTTGAAGATTTTCATCTTAAATAAAATAAAAAAACCCTTATTTTAGTGATCTATAACTAAAATAAGGGTTTTTACAATATGCTTTAATAATATTTAAATGAATTACAACACTTTTCTTTCTATAATTTCATAAGGAATTAATCTGGTTTCTGCTCCTGATTTTCCATTCATCTTTTCTACAATTAATTCTACACTGTTTGTTCCTATTTTGTATTCTCCCTGCTTAACTCTCGTGAACACCGGCTGTGGATCATAACTCTCATCGATACCGTCAAAAAAGACAACCGTCTTATGTTTATCCTGTCCCAGAATTTTAAGAGCCTTATAAACCATTATTCCTATGGTATATTCCACCGCAAAAAATGCAGTAATATCAGGGTTTTTGACAATATAATCTTTAATCTGGTCCAAATCCAGATATTCATTTGCTGCTCTGTCATCGGCAGATGTAGGTAACATGGATCTTAAATTAGTTATCCACATAGTTTCATTTGTTACAATATTATGTTCCAGATGACTATCGACAAATCCGTTTTTACGTTCCAGAATTGTAGGTGTCTGTAAAGAGGCATGGGTAACAAAACTGATGTTAATGTGCCCATGGTCAAAAAGCCATCCTGTCAGTTCCTTTGCAGCTTTATAATTATCGGTACCGACAAACGGTATAGGAATCCCCTTTAATTTTCTGTCTATGAGTACAATCGGAAAGTTTTCAACGGTTAATTTCAAAACCTCTTCATTATATGTCTCATCATGAACACACATAATGATAATTCCGGATACTCCTATACCTAAAAGTTCTTCGATTGCTTCCGTTTCATACTTTTTATTTCCATAGGTGCATTTCAGGATAAAATTAAGCTTGTGCCGCTTACACTCCCGTTCAATGCCTAACAGTAGCTGGTAACCGTAGCTTGCCCCAAATGCGTCCATAATCACTCCTATTGTCTTGGACTGGGTCTTAAGGCCGCTCCCCATAGTATATCCAAGTTGAACTTCATTGGTATCTTCCGATACATATGAGCCTTTACCAGGCATCCTTACAATCCTGTTCTGATCCGCTAACATTTCCAACGCTTTCTTACTGGTGATCCTGCTTACATTATATTGATCGGACAACTCTTTTTCAGAGGGCAGCCTGCTTCCCGGCGGATACTTCTTTGTTTTGATTCCCTCCACTATATCATTGTAGATTTTCTCATATAAGGACTCTTTCTTCATCTTTTATCATCCCCTCAAACCCATAGGTATTTTCCAACCGGTCCATTTGTATATTTCAGATCATTATCTTCTCTTGTACCAAACAAGTCCAGTCTTTATCTTTATAATAATATATAATATATATCATTTAATGATATGTCAACTGGATATGATACTTGCACTTCCATAATTTCATAATAACACTTACTCTGGTGCCGGTCCGCCGTCACTTCAGTGAAAATCTTTTTTGAGCGCAATATACAATGTGCATCATACCAGTCGGTTTTTATTACACAGGGAATTTTGAAATCTTCTCCATGTAATAAAAATGCAGGAATCACATCATCACATTCCTGCATTTTTCATATAAGACTTATCTATTGTATTTTCCACACCTGGTTTAGATAATAAATTTGCATTCATTTGTACTTTATCAATACTTATAATGCTTCTTTACCACGTTCACCGGTACGGATTCTTACTACATCATCCACATCGTAGATAAAAATTTTACCGTCACCGTAATTGCCAGTATTAATCTGTTTAACCACTTCATCTACAATTACTTTTGCTACTTCTGTAGGAACAACTGTCTCAACTTTTACTTTAGGCAGCAGATTAACTGTAGTCTCAGTACCTCTGTAAATTGTCGTATACCCCTTTTGATTACCATACCCCATAATATTTGAAATCATTAAACCATTCGCTTTATTATCATTGAGGATTTTCTTCAGATCCTCCAACCTTTCGGGCTTAATAATAATTTCCAGCTTTTTCATTCAATTACCTCCTTTTTGCACACCGGCCGCAACGTTCATAATCGTGAAAAGGATATAGCTAAATAACGTAATATCCTCGTCATTTATATTATTATTATAATCTTGATTTATTTTGTTGTCAATTTATTCTATCTGGTTTTAAATCTCGCTAACTGTTTAATTTCAGCATTATCAGCTGAATCAAAATCTAATTCTGACTTAAGCATCTGTACATCAGGATAAGCTGCAACACCCATTTCGGGAATGTCAAGACCTGCAAGTTCATCTTCAGGAGATACTCTCATTCCCCAAACTTTGTCAAGAGCCCTAAAGAAGATATAGGATACTCCAAAGCCCCATACAAACAGTACTATTACCGCAATTAACTGTGCAGCGAATTGGGAAGCATCACCATAAAACAAGCCTGTGACGCCGCCTGTAACACCGTTTAAACCATCGCCATAAGAACCATCGGCAAATAATCCTAAGGAGAGTATTCCCCATAAACCATTTACACAGTGAACCGAAATTGCACCAACCGGATCATCCAGCCTTAATTTATTTTCAACAAAAGCAACTGAAACGCAAACTAACAGACCTGCTATCAAACCGATTATAAATGCAGATGCGGCATTTACAAATGCACAGGGTGCAGTGATTGCAACCAGTCCGGCAAGTGCTCCGTTGGCCGTCATGGATGGATCTGGTTTTCCGTATTTAATCCACATAAAAAACATAGCCGCTAAACCACCGATTGCACCGGCTACCATAGTATTAGTTGCAACAACGGACAGCCTGAAATCAGAAGAATTTAAAGTGGAGCCGGCATTAAAGGAGAACCAGCAGAAGAATAATATAATGGTACCAATAATTGCCATGGGAATATCATGGCCTGGGAAAGCCCTGGTCGTTCCGTCTTTTTTAAATTTTCCGATTCTGGGTCCGATAACTATAGCACCGGCTAAAGCTAACATACCACCCATGGAATGAACAACCGCAGATCCTGCAAAATCAACTACGCCATGACCTAAACCAAAATTTTTACCAAGTGTTGAAAGCCATCCTCCGCCCCATACCCAGTTTCCGAATAAAGGATATAAAAACATGGATATAAAGAACGAGGTAATAACGACTGCTGAGTATTTTACCCTTTCTGCAACTGCTCCGGTTGGAATTGTTACAGTTGTGTCCATAAACACCATCTGGAAGAAAAATAGTGCATAGATTCCGGGATCGTAGATACCATCACCGGATAATAAAAATCCCTTGTAACCTAAAATACCTCCAAGTCCGGGTATGGATAACATGGAATTAAGTGCCCCTCCACCGGTTCCAAGTCCTGCCGCACCCCCGGAACCACCGAATTGGAATGCAAATCCGCAGAGGAAATAACCGATTGCACCAACTAAAAATACCATGAAATTCATTGTCATAGTATGGGCTGCATTTTTGCCGCGGCAGAATCCTGTTTCGACCATTGCAAAACCACATTGAAAAAAGAATACCATAAAACCGGTTATCATGATCCATGTAAAGTTAGCACCATAATAAGCTTTGTTTGCAGTTGCAGCAACATCCGTAATCGTTTCCGATCCGGTTGGGACAACATAGGAAGCACCAGTTGGGTCAGCACTGCCTGGCGATGAAAAGGCCAAAGCTAAGGCAATTGCAGCTATACCTAATGCCAGTAGTAAACCAATAATTGTTCCAGATTTTTTCATAATAATTACCTCCTTTTATTTAAACAGATCATTTCATCTGTCTTATACCCTTTCTTTTTTCTTTTTCTTTTTTGAAATTTCCCCATGAAAACCCATAAGTACTTTTTGATAACTCTTCCTTTAATTTGTTTACAGATAAGTAATAACGAACACCCAGGTATAAAACCAACAATCCTAAAATCACTCCTGGTATCCGGGCATTTAAAACTCGGATGCTAATGTGATTAATCAAACTAAAGGCGCTAAAAAAAATACCAAGGAACATAATAATTAAAGTCGCAGTATAAAGAATTATAACTGATACGTTTTTTTGTCTTTCAATAACAATATGAGTTTGTTTTTTCATAAAGATAACCTCCTGAGAATAGAAATAAGAAAGAGTCTGGCGCGTCATGCGCATCCTGCCCGGTAGGGCTTTTTTATTACATAGGGAAGTTCGGAGAACTTTCCTATGTAATAAAAAAAGAGTCTAAGCCAGTTTCAGCTTAAACTCCATTGTTAAATGATTCCCTTATTTTGTTATAAGTTCCATAAGCATGTGTACATTCTTATCTTGGTTTTTACGTAAAAAAGAAGTCAAAACAAACATGTTTTGACTTCTTTGCCCATTAACAATTGCTAATATAAGGAAAATATATCACACTTCTTTATATATTGCAACTATATTTTTAAAATTTTTATAAATTTTATTAAAATAATCTAACTAATCAAAACAGTTGCGATTGATTGACCAGGAATAGTAATATCTGCTGTCCTACTATCTATACGTATGGATACGGGCAGTTCTCTGTCCGTCCTGTTTAAAGCAACCATAACTATGGAACCATCGGGGTTCTTAAGTGCAGTCATCTCCAACCGATCGGTATATTTTGTAAATGCAATACGTTTTGCATCTTTTTCTATGTACCTGCTGAAATGTCCAATATAATCAAAGGAAAGTTTTTCCTCATAGGTGTCATTCTCGGTATCAATCATAATAGGCGCATCACAAAAATTATTAACGTGATTCGGCCCTCCTTTTTCATCCAGAAAGATATTCCAATCCAGAAATCCTGTCATACCTGCATTCAGATTGCCAATGATATCATGGGCATACATCTGTGCATTCTGGAGTTGGCTTGCGCTAAACCTGCTATACTCTACGCACCCTTCCGTAAACAGGAGTTCTTTACCAGGATAAGCATCCCTCGTAATACCAATTGCTTCAAAATGATCACCTGTATACCAGTGAAATGCAATTCCATCCACCATCTTATCCGTCTCTGCATCAATAGTAGCTTTGGCACGTTCGTATAATCTTTCTTTATTGTGATCCCATATATTTACTTTAACATGAGACAGATTATTTTTAACCAAAGCAGGATACAAGTAATCTCTTAAAAAAACTTTCTCTTCCTCCCCTGTAAAAATACAGGAATCCCAGCTTTGTACAGCTTCCGGTTCGTTTTGTACCGTTATTCTATTTACAGAAAAACCTTTATTCTCATATTCTTTAATATAACGGCATATGTATTCTGCCCAGAATCCCATAAATTCTGCTTTTAATTTCCCGCCATGATTTCTATCTTCATTGGTTTTCATAAATGCTGGAGGGGACCAGGGTGTTAACATCAAATCAAAAGGTTCCCCCTTTTTTTCCTGACCGGCACTTAGTAAAGGAAGAATGTATTTTTCATCTCTGGCAAGAGTAAAGGATTTCATTTCCACATCTTCGGGGTCAGACATCGCTTCATAATTATTCAAAGAAAAATCACAGCTGTCTATATGGGTACGTATCATATTATACCGATTTCCGTCTTTCCCGAAATATTTATCTATAACCTTTTCCTGATTTGCTTTGCTTAATTTAGAATATGCATAACCGGCCGCCTCCGTAATTGCTCCGCCAAAACCATGAAATGTCTGGTATTCTATCCCAGGATAAATATTTACCACATTCATGGCAGCTCCCTTATCTTCAATTAATTCCATATCCTTGTATACGGTATTTTTAATCTTATTTTCATAACTGGTAACTATTAATTTCATAATAGGCTCCTTATAATTGTTAATTTAGAATTCGAGTAACCAATCCAATTATTGCACAATTTTTTTATTGATTTAGATGTGTAAATTGGCAAATGTAAATTATTCGTGTGGCTTTTGATATTCTAATCTAATTCAGTTAATAACGAAACAGAATTATTATATATATATATTCTGCGGATAATACAATTTCATAGTGTTTGTAATTGCATGAAATTCATCAGATCATAGTTACCCTAACTGACTCGATTTCACCGTTTCGGATTCTTTTCGTTATTTCTCCTTTTAAAACATTTCCTGAGATGATTTCTTTGCCGCCGTTTACTTCTATATTTACAATCTTGGCACCCTCTGCACCGTAAGTAGATTTACGCTCTTTATTATAATAAGTCACAGTACAGTGAGCTAACAGTTTAAAAGAAACCACACCCATTTCATCAAAGAACCACCCCGGCAGCTTGGGATCAAAAGTCAGCTGTAATTCGCCGTCTTCACAGGTAAATAATTTACTGCCTATAAACATATGAATCCACATGGTTAGTAATTCCGTGGTGGAGCCGCTTAAACGTGCAACATAACCTCTTCCCTGTACCTGACTGTCCGGATTCTCACCAGAAGCCAGGAACGAGGAATTCTCTAAGATACTTCTTCCGTATACTTCCGGTGATAAAAATGCAATCATGGTGTGTTTTATCTCTTCATAATACCTTTCATATAAACCGGCCTTTAACATAGCCAGAAGATATTTATATTCCATATGCAGAAAAATGCTTTCCCTTTCAAGCCATCCCGGAGTAAATGCTCTGATTCTTCCGTTCTCCATGGAAATATGTTCGATTGGAACAGAGGTTTTATACATTTGCAGTTTTTTATCATAAAGGTCACTATTTTTAATATTTGTACATAATAAATCCGCAGCTTCTCTGTCTAATGTACCAAGCATTCTGGCCGGTCCCTCTAAAAAAGCAGGTAAAGGGACTAATTCAAATGCTTTCACCTCTGCTTTTTGTAGTCCGTAATGGCTTATATCCGGTTGTCCCTCCCTGGTTAAAACGGGAGTAAACTGGCTAACACGATAGGTAAAATAGGTCGGAACTATTCCACTGCCATACTGTTCTGCTTTTCTGATTCCAGCTTCCACTTTTTCCGCAAAATCCTTAAATACAGCAAGCAGCTCACCAGTATTCATCTCCTGCTGCTTTCCGCTTAGGTAAAACCGGGTGTTTTCCCTATACCGCTCCCTTAAGGCACTTACTGCATCCCAATAATCAAAATCATCCCATTTCTCCACCTTACATCTGTTCAGAGTTTTACATACTTCAACAAGAAAAACGCTTATTTCAACAGGCATTGACAGGTTAGGTTTCAGTATAACCGTATCACAGATAAATGCGATTAACCTTTTTAGTTCAAAGGTCTCCGGCATACCGCTTCCAAATAAACCGGGAAGTCCGTTCATAGCATCATTCCAGCCCGGTTTACCGGCTTCCATCTCAATACCCATACCATAAGGGTCCAGGGTGGCGAATTTATTCAAAGCCAGGGAAATCAGTTTTACCATCAGTGTGGTTTTAACAATTGGGGCCGAGGCATAATCAAAATCTTTCCCATCTTCCGGTTTGATTTTCAGCCAATTCGTTCCTTTTTTGTTAAAATCCTTGCGGCCGTTTTTCACCTCATCTTCTTCAACAGCGCCATACTGCCGAACTTCTTTTTTATGTATCACATATTTTTCACTTCTTGGAAGCACCCTGGCTATACTGTCAAAAAAGCGGTAACTGTTGTCTTCAAATAAAAGTTCTGTTATTTTATCCGGGAATATCGTCAGGTAATTTTCAATAAGATCCAGATTATAATCCCAATGGTCACTCCAATATCCCTCATTAAAACCTGCTTCGGTATTCTGATTACAGAATCTCAGGATATTGGCAAGAAAGCTATCTTCATCTCCTTTAACGGTTATATGGCTGCGGGCGATGGAATTAGCTATTTCACCGGGAGTAAAAGACTTCTCCAGTATTTTATAGAGTTTATCCGTATTGTGAGTCGTATTTTTTTCTATATAATCATGAACTTCTTTTTTGAACTCATCCTTAACACAAAAGGTAGCAGGCCGTACCTCCAGGGGATTATAACCGTCAATCTGAATTAATTGAAAAAAAGTCTTTATGTTGTAATCACCTACGTCTTTATTAAAAAACACGTCATTTCTTCTATTCTGGCTTACGTCACGGAAGTTTCCGTTCCCCTGTGAATAATATTCTCCTGCAATGGAGAAGAAATTATAATCTCTTTCCGGATCCCCGTGTTTACGGCTGAATAGATGTACAACCGCTTTATTATCCTCTTTATTAAAAACATAAGGATAACCGCCCCTTAAGAAATTATCCAGATAACACTGCTCAACGTATTGATCAAACAGTGGGTTAGCCGTGTGCGTTTTAACATCGCCGGTAAGAAGCTCCACTGCTTCTTCTGCCTGTTTTTCTTTTTGTGTAAAATAACCATCCAAACAGAACTCTTCACGTTTTTCATTAATCTGTTCTATTGAACCGGCATACCCAACAACAGTATTAAATTCATACCGTTTACCGGGTTCTAAAGTAAACTCTGCCGCAGTAAATCCACATGGAACCTTATTAGCATAACATTGATTTTTCCCTAACACAGAATGTAATCCGTTTTCTAAGAATCCGATGGGATTTACTAGTGAGGTATCATAATCAAATATAACCTGTGCATCATAGATAACAGGAAGCACTTTACCCTCCCTGACTGTTAAGTAGTAATATCCTCCCTCTACATCAGAAACCTCTGCGGAATCATCACTGGAAGCACGGAGCGTATAGTATGGAATGTTATTCTCGGTATTTTTAATCTCCGACCAGCTTTTTAGTAAATTGGACATTTCTTTATATTCATTATTTTTGATTCCATAAGGAATAATTTTGGGCATTCCATCCAACAGGTGAAGCTCTTTCCCCTCGGTACCTGTGTTTTCAATACGGACATTTCTGACCAGTCCGCCTATACTGTCATTTGGGATGACATAATAGGTTACTGTTGTTTTTATACCGTATCGGGAATTCAACTCCTCTATGGTAAAACTGTTTTTCTTAATATAAAGATTTCGGACAACCTCCTTACTAAAACTGAAAAATGGCTCAAAAAATTCACCATTACATTGAACAAAAGTACGGAAGCCCTTAATCGGAGTATTTTCATATGCCGTATTAGCCGGATTGAATTCCATAATTGCGTTATTCTTATTGTGTATACCAAAACTATTAATTCCCTGTCCACGGTTCGTGTAATAAACCCAGAGAGGAATTCCTTTTATTCCTGCCAGTCCGGGAAGAAAACTGGAAAATGGCGGTAATTTATCATAATCCTTAATTACATATGTATTACCCTCTAAATAATACTGTCCCATATTAACCTCATTTCTATAATAATATATATTATTTATAAATTTAATTACCCTAAATGCAGAGTTTGCAGGAATCTCTGGTCACCAGACCGGGGGATAACCGGTATATTTTCCCCTCTGCCGGTTGGTCATACTGTAAAAGTCTTAATAATTCTGTGGCACTGACATTACCAAGTTCGGTAACCGGGCTATGGATTGTCGTAAGCGGCGGATTATAATAAGGTGCAAGTGTATTATCATCAAATCCCATTATACTGACCTGATCCGGAACTTTGATTCCTGCTTCGTTTAATGCACGGATACAGCCCCAAGCCATTTCATCATTCGCACAAAAAAAGGCATCCGGTAATTGAATTCCTTTTAGAAGCAATACCCTCATCTCACTGTAAGCTACCGCTTCTTCAAAGTATCCTCTTAAAATTATGGATTGGTCTATAGGAAGCGAATATTTCTCCAGCACTCCAACATAAGCCCGAAACCTGGCTTCATCATCGTAATTCTCGATACCATGTATATAACCGATTCGTCTATGACCCTGTTTTATCAGGTATTCAACAGCTAATGCGGCACCCTCTGAATTATTAATAATTACACTGGAGATATGATCTCCTGAAAATTCACGGTCAATAAATACAACCGGCATCTTCTTTTCAGTGATTCTATCAATATACTCATTTGTCAGTCGTTCATTTAAAATAATGGCTCCCTCAACACCGGAAGATAAAATCATACCATAGATTTCCTCACTGGTATTTTCATTACTCACATAGATATTTAATAAATATCCCCTCATTTTGCACTGAAGATGAATTGCCTGCATCAGCATTTTATAAAAATCGCCTTGGATACTGGGTAAGAATAAACCAATCGTATTCTTTTTACATGATTTTAAAAATTTCGCATTCATATTAGGTACATATTTCAGTTCTTCCACTGCATTAAGGACTTTCTCCCGGGTTTCTTCACTTACCACCTCCACATTATTTAATACGTTAGATACGGTTGATATAGCCACTCCGGACTTTTTAGCCACATCCTTAATTGTTACCATTTTGTACACTCCATTCTTCTATACTGTCTGCCTATGGCTGCTTAAGTTGGATTATATAACGAAAAATGTTAAATTACAATACATAAAAACATTTTTATTAGATAATTTAAGTATAATGAATCATAATATTTGTTAGTATTTTATATTTATATCATATGATTCTTATTATTTTTATACAATAAATACAACTTAATAAATAAAGTTATTACATTCATTCTATTTAGAATTCTGATTTTTTGTATATCATCCTTTTTAATATATAAAAACGTTTTTATTGGAAATAAAAATATAATTATAGTATATATTTTTATTATTTTTTAATTTTTCATCATCATTTTACCGGTTTTTATTAAAATATATCCTTATCATTAATAGTTTGATTCATAAAAGTCAATTATTTATAAATCGGGCGGAATTCTTTTATTAGCATGCTGCTCAAAAGAATACGCCAGTTTTATAAGTTTTGGCTCACTGAATGCTTCCGCATTAAATGTAATCCCCATACTGCTTCCGTCTTTTAAGGTTCCTGCTGGAACCGTAATCATTGGGTAACCTGCCTTGTTTACCATAGGGGTCGCTTTATCACCAGGGAACAAAAGCGCATCCAGGTTATGCTCTTTAAGTGCCGCATCAATTTTTTCTTTACTTTGATGTAGTTCCTTTAACCGCAGGGAGACATACTTTTCTTCTGTTAAGGTACCTGTCGTCTTCTCTACGGTTTCAAAATAAGCCTGACCATATTTCAACATAATATCTTCATGGGTTTTATTAAAGCTTATCAAATCAGACAAAGAATGTACCGGAATATGACTGTCTAAATTTGATAAATAAAAATTAATACTGTTTTTAAACTCATATAATTCAGCAGTTTTTGAACTAAGCTCTTTACTTTGTGGAATAGATATGTTATCTACAACTTCCGCACCAAGCTGCTTTATAATTTTAACAGCACTCTCCACAATTGTAATTTCTTCTTCCGATAAATCATCAAAAAAATAATCCCGGGGTATACCAATTCGAATCCCTTTCATACTATCCTTATCCAGGAACCGGGTATAATCACTATATCCGTTTGACTGGCTTAAGATGGTGATGGGATCTTCCTCATCAAAACCAACAATAGCTCCCAAAATAATTGCGGCATCTTCTACGGTCCTGGTCATTGGACCCGCGGTATCCTGCATATAAGAAACAGGTATAATTCCTCTGCGGCTTACAAGTCCGATTGTAGGTTTTATACCGACGATACCCAATATACTGGCAGGATCAATAATGGAACCGGAAGTTTCTGTCCCTATAGAAGCGCAGCACAAATTACTGGTGACTGATACCCCTGAACCGGCACTTGAGCCACCTGGACTTAATGAATTTATTCCGTAGGGATTTAATACCTGTCCTCCTCTTGAACTGTATCCGGCAGGCATATGATCAGACATATAATTAGCCCATTCTGTCATATTAGCCTTGCCTAATATAACAGCCCCTGCCTGCCGTAATTTTTCAACAAGAAATGCGTCCCGCCTGGCATAGGAATCTTTTAAGGCATAAGATCCTGCACTGGTATGCATCTTATCCGCTGTATTAATATTGTCCTTAACCAAAATGGGTATACCATGAAGATTACTTCGGATTCCCTTATTTTTTCTTTCATAGTCTAATGCTTTTGCTATATGGATAACATCTGCATTTAATTCCAGAACGGAATTTAACTTGATTCCTCCGTGGTCATATTTGGCTATTCTTTCTAAATACTGATAAACTAATTCCTCTGATTGTATAAGATTTTTTGAAAAGGCTTTTTGTATTCCTAATATGGTGGCTTCTTGAATATGAAATTTACTGTCCAAAGTTATATCCCTTTCTTATTTATTTAAAAAGTATATAGAAAGTATGTCTAATTTTTATAAATATATAAGTCTTTTAAATTGTTTGTATAAACAAAAAAACCCTTCACCTAATATAATGTTAAATAAATATAACTTTATATTAGGCAAAGAGTTATCATGTATATAATTAAATTATAAATATTAAAATAAAAATAATTAACCGCGGACAGCAGCTTTCACTTCTTCTACCAGTTTTTTAACCTGCTCACCGATACGGTCTAAATCTTCTGTCCTTGGATTACCCATAAACTCTACAGGCTCTATGAATTCCCAGCCCATGTTAAGTCTTGTCATTATTTCATCCAGTTCTTTCTGTGCACCGCCGGACCATCCATAGGAACCGAAACGAAACGCTTTCCGTCCGTTCACTTTTTTCTTGCCTAATTCTTCTAAAACTGAAGCCATGGGAGGATACATTTTAAATTCATAAGTCGGCATTGCTAAAATAATACCCGTTGAGGTCCATGCAGAAGCAAGTACGGTACCCCAGGAATCGTTTGGTACCTGATGCACATGCACAAGAATATCTTCCTTTTGAAGCTGATCTATTACATAGTTAACGGCATTTTCAGTCATTCCATACATGGATCCCCAGATCAGGGTTATCTCCTCTCTGGCAGGTCCTTTTTGATAATCTGCATAGTTTGAATAAGCATCCATGATTTCATTTGGATTTCTATAAATAAGTCCGTGTCCGGGGGCAATCATTTTAACAGGCAAAGTCTGACATTTGGTTACTGCTTTTTTAACCTGCATGGAGAAAAAAGCAATGACATTGGAATAATATCGCACTGTTTCATTTTCATACAAGGCAAGTTCTTCTTCTGTTAACATATCAGCATAAACGGAAGAGGTTACCTTACCAAAGGAACCAAATGCGTCACAGGAAAATAAAGTTCCTGTCAGGGTATCTAATTCAGCAATGGTATCCGGCCAATGTACATTTGGTATTTCAACGAAGTTTAATATATGTCCGTTTCCTAAATCCAGCGTATCATTATCACCGACTACCGTAATATTTTCCGTTATACCGAAGAACGCATTTAATAAATCCTTTGCTTTTTTACTGCAGACGATTTTACAGTCCGGATTTATTTTCTTAAAAGCTTCAATCCATCCTGAGTGATCCGGTTCCATATGGTTAACGATAAGATATTCTATGGATTCCGGCGCTATATTTAACTGTTCAATTAAAGCAAACAGAGTATCCGGCACACCATCCCAACCGCAAACACCATCTACAATAGCAGTTTTTTCACCTTTGATAATATATGAATTCAGAGATACTCCGTTTGGGATTTCCCAGAAACCTTCAAACAATATATTTTCTACATTAATGGAAAGTTGATATATTCCATCCGCAATATTCGTTACCTGCATAGTAAAAACCTCCTTGTTATATTATTAACACCATTTTAGCTTTAATTAAATACTTAGTCAACAGTATTATAAAAAATGTTCTCCGCCACTTTGTATCTATAATTCTGATTTCGTTTTTTGGAATCAAATGAAAAATTAAGGAAAGTATAATAGACTATAACATATTTACAGGACAAAAAAAGAATGATATAGTAATTAAAAGACGAAAGAAGGGAAGCATTCTATGAAAACAATTATTATGTTTGAGACAAGCTGGTGCCCCTACTGCAAAAAAGCCCATAAAATCATGGATGAACTTATGAAAGAGAATCCTAGATTTAAAGATTTGAAGATTCAGATTATTGACGAGGAACTGGAGCCGGAAGTTGCCGATTCTTATGACTATTATTACGTTCCCACCTATTATTTGGAGTCAGAAAAAGTGCATGAGGGCGTACCCAATAAAAAAGTAATAGAAGAACTTTTTAACAGTGCAATATCTTAGTAACTAAATCACGGAAAATACCGTGAAATCATTCTATGATACAGTTATCAATAATACAAAGGAGATGACATTATGAGTATACTTACCATAACAAAAGATAATTTTGATTCAGAAGTAATTAATTCCGACAAACCGGTTTTGCTTGATTTCTGGGCTTCCTGGTGCGGACCCTGTAAAATGGTTTCTCCCATCGTGGATGAGATTGCAGATGAAGTTTCCGATATAAAAGTGGGTAAAGTGAATGTTGATGAAGAAGGAGAACTTGCTCAGAAATTTAGAATCATGTCCATACCGACTCTGTTGGTAATCAAAGACGGGAAAGTTCATAATACGGCTATCGGTGTACAACCTAAACAAAATATTTTAAATTTATTAAAATAATTTAACGATACCACATAAGGCAAAACGCGGATAAAAACTGCTCTATGGCAAATTTTATCCGCGTTTTATTTATCTGATTGGAAAGTTCAAATAGTTATTTATAAAATCAGTTGTTTTAACTTTTTCTTATCAATTACTTTTACTCCGCCTCTGGAAAGCTCCACTATTCCTTCCCGGGCAAAATATTTTAACATACGGGACACCACTTCTCTTGCACTTCCAATGTATTTTGCAATCTGTTCATGGGTAAGTTCTATTACATCGGTTTGGTTTCTGGTTATCTCGTCAAATAAAAAGATTGCCAGACGTTTATCAAAACTCATAAATAATATCTGTTCCATTGCCCACATTACCTCGGAAAAAGAATCAATTACAAGTTTATCCGTAAAATTTTCTGCATAAATATTCTGCCTGCACAGTTGCTGGTAATAGTAAGAATCAATAAGTAATACATCACTGTCAACTTCCGCATCCACATGGACATCAAATGTAATATTGTCCAATATACAGGAGGCCGACAGAACACAAATCTCATTATCTCTTAAACGGTAAAGCGTTACTTCTTTTCCTTCCTCCGATAAGATATAAATCCGCAGTTCACCTTTCTTAATTAATATTACACCGATACAGTCATTTTCACCGCTGTGAATACGGCTTCCTTTCTCATAATGCACCGGATTTATATTGTTTATGATAGAATTTTTCTGTCTTTCATTAAGTTTATCCCAAAAAGTTAACACCTGAGGTATATATTTCAAATCATCTCCTGACAGCATATCATCCCTCCTGACAAATGAGTATCATAATTTATTATATCATTATCTTAATTAATTACAACACATGATTCTTATATATCCTCTGAAGTTCTTAATCCGTTACTGTTCACTCCCCTGCAAAGGCAGCAGTTCCGTGAACAGTAACCTTGATCCAGCTGATGAATCAAGGTTAAACTTAATAATTTTTAGCCAAAACCCTGAAATAAGCCTGGGGATGGTCACAAACCGGACATTTCTCCGGAGCTTTTTTCCCTATATGGATATGACCGCAGTTACTGCACTGCCATACGGTATCTCCGTCTTTTGAAAATACCAGGTCTTCTTCCAGATTAGATAATAACTTGCGGTATCTTTCCTCATGCTCTTTTTCTATCTTAGCAACAGCTTCAAAAAGATACGCGATACGGTCAAACCCTTCTTCTCTTGCTTCTTTTGCGAAATTAGCATACATGTCAGTCCATTCATAATGTTCTCCGGCAGCTGCATCCAGTAAATTAGCCTGAGTATCCGGCATACCGTCATGAAGCAGTTTGAACCAGATTTTTGCATGTTCTTTTTCATTATTAGCAGTTTCTAAAAATAATTCAGAAATCTGTTCATACCCTTCTTTTTTTGCTTTGGACGCATAATAAGTATATTTATTCCTGGCTTCTGACTCTCCGGCAAATGCAGCCTTTAGATTTGCTTCTGTTTTAGTTCCTTTTATTTCACTCATACTATGTTCCTTTCTCACTTTTTTTCAAAAAGAGAGCTTGTACAAATGTACACGCTCTCTTACTATATGTATTGTTAGATTTCAGTAAAAGCATCTTTATCCAGACCGCAAACAGGGCAAGTCCAATCATCTGGCAGGTCTTCCCATGCTGTTCCTGGTTCAATTCCGTTTTCAGGATCTCCAACTTCGGGATCATATACATAACCACAAGGACATTCATATTTCTTCATACTAAAAAACCTCCATAATTTTAATTTCTTTATCTCATATGTTTGCTAAATATGTTGTAAAGATAAAGAAATTATAGCATAAAAGGCAGATTATAGCAACTGAATCAATTTGTAATAAGAAAATTTTATAAATTATTTATAATTAATTATCACTGTTTTACTGCGCCTTTGTTACTTGATTAACTGGCCTTAGTCTTACTCCGGCTGTGAAAATTTTTCAATTCTGGAAAGCATATTTTTATTGAAGTTTTCCACTTTCCTGTCATATTCTTCATCCATATATTTGGAGGTAATTAAAAAGTCAGCCGTAGCTTCATTATTTGCAATCGGTATATCATAAACAGCGGCAATACGAAGCAGCGCTTTTACGTCAGGATCATGAGGCTGTGATTCCAAAGGATCCCAGAAAAATATAACAAAATCAATATTTCCCTCAACAATTCTGGAACCGATCTGCTGGTCACCGCCTAATGGACCACTGTTATATCCTTTTACAGGAAGTCCGGTTTGATCGGAAATAAGACGTGCCGTAGTTCCGGTACCGCATAAAAAATGGTTCTTTAATATTTCTTTATTCTTTTCCGTCCACTGAACCAGTTCCTGTTTTTTCCCGTCATGGGCGATTAAAGCAATACTCTTTTTCTTTCCTATTTTAAAATAAATGAAATCGTCTAATAACATGCTGCCTCCTTTTATCCATACGTTTATGGATTGAAACTATTTTAATTTTACTTCCATATTATTTACAAAAACTCTTTTAATATATATCCCTAAGATTACTATTTCTTAGTTATTTCTATCATAATTGCTTTTCTTAAAAAAAGCAATCCTAAACTACCTTCAAACTATGTATTATTATAATAATTATATTATAAACTGATTCATATCTAAACAATTTTAAAAGTTACGATATATTTAATCTCCATAAGTTCACGGTATGATACTAAATCTATAAATATAAATTTCTGTTTATTTGTTACAAACGTAAATTTTCTTGTTATTGCTTCATATTTATGCTACAATATACTTGTATACAGTAAAATCCGAAATACAACTTAATTTAATAATTACATAGTTCGTTTTAAAATTAGTGATACATATGAAAATAAATGCAGAATCTTACATGATTATTTATATTTTTGCATTTTTCATCCTTAAGTTGTAATTTTGGCCAGCAAACAGGAGGTAGTTATGAACAACAACACTTTTTCAACCATTACGCCGGAAATATTAGCTTTATCAAATTTGTGTACAAAGAATAGTGCAATTGATCCTGCTCTTTATACGAAATATGATGTAAAACGCGGTTTACGTGATGTAAGCGGTAAAGGCGTTTTAACCGGACTTACCGAGATTGCTGAAGTACGCTCCCACATTATCGTTGATGCCGAATATGTTCCCTGTGAAGGCAAATTATTCTACCGTGGTATTGACGTTGAACAGATTGTAGATGGATTTATTAAGGAAAACCGTTATGGTTTTGAAGAAACTACTTATCTTCTTTTATTTGGTGAAATGCCAAATAATGAAGAACTTAAGAATTTTAAAAAATTATTGGGAGAATACCGCTCCTTACCTACATCCTTTGTCCGTGATATTATTATGAAAGCTCCAAGCCGTGATATGATGAATACACTGGCGCGAAGTGTACTAACTTTATATTCCTATGATGATATGGCTGAGGATATCACGATACCCAATGTAATGAGACAGTCCCTCCAGCTGATTTCCTTATTTCCGCTGCTGTCCGTATACGGATACCAGGCATACCGCCATTATCATGACGGACAGAGCTTATATATCCATACACCGGACCCGAACCTTTCTACAGCTGAATTGATTCTTCATCTGTTAAGGCCGGACAGTAAATATACTCCTCTGGAAGCCAAAATCTTAGATGTAGCTTTAGTATTACATGCAGAACATGGCGGCGGTAATAATTCTACCTTTACAACCCATGTGGTAACTTCCACGGGTACAGATACCTATTCTTCTGTTGCAGCTTCCTTAGGTTCCTTAAAAGGACCAAAACACGGCGGCGCCAACATTAAAGTTGTCCAAATGTTTGAGGACATGAAAAAGAACCTTAAAAATTGGGACGATGAAGATGAAGTACGTGCTTACCTGGCAGCCCTGCTTCATAAAGAAGCCTTTGATAAGGCCGGCCTTATCTATGGTATGGGGCATGCCGTATATTCTATTTCCGACCCAAGAGCCAATATCTTTAAGGGTTTTGTTAAGAAGCTTTCGGAAGAAAAGGGAAGAAATGATGAATTTAAACTATATAACTTAGTTGAAAACCTTGCACCGGAAGTGATTGCCAAAGAACGTAAAATCTATAAGGGAGTCAGTGCCAACGTAGACTTCTACAGCGGTTTTGTTTACAGCATGTTGGATCTTCCACTGGAATTATATACTCCGATCTTTGCAATCGCCAGAATCTCCGGATGGAGTGCCCACCGTATTGAAGAGTTGATTAATGCAAGTAAGATCATACGTCCTGCGTATAAGAATGTTGCAAAACATAAAGAATATGTGCCGATTCAGGAGAGATAAAATAAAATAAGCCTATGGATAACTACAGTTTTCCATAGGTCTATTTATTTATTAAGTGACATTTGGCTTATTTTATTAGATATCATAAAGGTTGATAAGAAGCACCTCAATTTTCGGCTTGGTTTTACCTGTTTAAGATTCAAGCGACCCTGATATTGGAAGCTGCTTTCCTTTAATTTACTTATCATAAACATTGTATGATATTAAATACACACCATCCTTACTGCTAACATCTACATTCTGATTAGCAGCCTTTGATAGAAATATATTTTGCTCTTCTACTGATTTTGAATAATAATCCAACTCTAACAGCTGTTCGGGCGTTAACACAATAGCATCTTCGGATTCATCCAATATTTTATCATATTTTGAGATTACAGAAATATTATCTTTTTTTAGTCTATTCGTAAGCCCTACAAATTGTAAGCGTGTCATTTCAGCATCGGTTCCAATAACCGTAATATTATTATCTGACAATAAACTTGAAAATGAATCCTCTTTTTGTTCATTCGCGACACTCTCTGCCATAGTGACATACATATATGTGGAAAATGTCAGGACCATGATAACTGCTGCCGTTAATGCTAGTTTTAATTTTATGTTTTTGCTCATATTAAATACTTGTATAATGAATTTAGATTATAGTAATATACATTATACATTTTCCTTTCCATATTTATTAACTATTTTTTAATAGGTATTATCCGCCCTGGATTAATATAGTGATCTTTATTTTCTGTTTCAGATCTTATTTCAAATCTTTCCTGTTTTTAAGTTACTTACTTTTATCACATTAACTTTATCTACTTCACTGTCACAACACATTGATAACTTTTACCATAAAGAGTGGCTGTAATGGTGGCTTTCCCTTTCTTTTTGGCTGTAATTTTTCCATTTGCATCAACTGTTGCAACTGATTTGTTGCCTGACTTCCAGGAACATAGTGCCCGGCTGTTCATTTTTAACGAATAAGCTTCTCCTGTTTTTAATGTCTTTTTCGTCATAGCTAACGCAAGCTTCTTAAAAGGTATTTTATTTTTCTTGGCATAAGTTTGGATATAAGACTTATCCTGTCCGTAAAATATTAAATTAGGACAATCTGAAAAAGCTTTATTACCATAATATTCAACACTTTTCACTTTATTTGATATTGTTACATATTTTAAACTTTTACAACTCTGGAAAGCTGTATCCTCTATTTTAGTTACAGGATAGGGAATCGTGATACTAGCTAGTTTTTTACAATTTTTAAAAGTCCAGCTTTTAATCACCTTTATCGAATTTGATAATCTTATATTTTTTAAACTAGTGCAGTTCTCAAAAACCTCTTCGCCGATTGATTTTACACTATCCGTCATCTTAACTGTCACCAAATTTCTACAGTCTGCAAATGCTACATCCCCAATACTTTCAACGGAATCCGGAATACTTACTGAGATTATTTCTTTGTTAAAACTAAATGCATACCCAACAATAGTGGTAACTGTATCAGGTATAGTAACATCTCCTTTACAACCTCTTCCGTCGATTAAGTTACCATTAATGATGACTATCGGATTTTCTTCACACTTTTTAGCAAGCCATGGTGTACCTGCAAAAGCATAATCACCGATTGAGGATACCCCATCCAGGGACGATATTTCAATCAGGTTTTCGCAGTCCCCAAATGCCGAACTTCCAATGTTAGTAACAGAGTCCGACATTTTTACACTTTTTAGCATTCTACAGCCATAAAAGGCCTCTTTCTCAATTGAAATAACGGTATCCGATAGGGTTATACTTGTTATACACTGGCTGTCTTCAATACTAAAATCCTCTTCAAATGCTCTTTTACCAATAGATACAACTCCGTCCGGTACGACCACGTCCCCTCCCTCACCAGCATACCTTTCAAGCACTCCGTCTTTAATAACAAATTCTTTTTCATTGATAGTCTGTTCGGCT
The DNA here is from genome assembly GCF_030913705.1 of Anaerocolumna sp. MB42-C2. Classification (GTDB taxonomy): domain Bacteria; phylum Bacillota; class Clostridia; order Lachnospirales; family Lachnospiraceae; genus Anaerocolumna. The sequence goes on along the minus strand of NZ_CP133190.1, from coordinate 4,558,450 downwards.
GCCTGAGTATTTATAATCGTTGGAATACTTATCATTTGTATTACAACTACTGAAAAAACAATACTTACAATCATTTTTAACTTATTCATTTTAGTCTCCTTGTTTGACTCTGTAATATTTATATTTAAATTTATGGCTATGAGAGTGTCTAAAAGTTTCAATTAACATATACTTTAGACACTCTCATTATTTTATTTATCCCGGATATATCTTATCTTGTTATTTATATAACAGGTTACCTGTAAAAATTCATCCGATCGAATGCATCACTATGGTCATTATAATAGTCTTCATCAATATCCTCAGCATATTCACTATACCTGCCAACATGGAATTCCTGCTTCTTTTTATCATATGCTTCTTCTGCAACTGTATAAAAGTCAGAGATATCACCGGATTCAAATCTTTTGATGTGTGCTACCACCTTACTTGCCATTTTTTGTGCACATTTATGCCTATTTGATATGTTATACCAATCATCAGCACCTAAACCATGACTAATATAATTCCCATCCTTGTCATATGTACTGTGGGCAAAAAGATTCGTAACAGAATGCAGTGCCATTCCATATACAAACAATGCTTTATTTTTGTCGTTTACCGTATTCCCTTTAAGCAACGTCTTCCATGAATTACCATTCAGTCCGGATTCTGTAAGGTAGTCATCTATACCATCTTGATCATCACTTGAGATATAACATGACGGATCAACCTGATCCATGCCGTTATACAGTCCAACCGCTTTATCTGTTAAATAAATATAAGAAGCCATATAATTGGATTTATATTCTCTTCCTACCTGCTTGCTCGTAAAACCATGGAACTGCGGGAATTCGTTAAAACCATCTACACCATAATCAGTATCATCATTTGCAACCGCTCCCAGTTTTACTACTCTTAACCCCGCAGCTGATAGTGGCTTATGCGAATCATAACTATCCTCACCGGCTAACTCTTTATGTCTCTTTGAATCCCAGCTTCCTTCCACATAATCAACATCATCAAAGGTTATAACCTCACTGGTATTATTCAGAAGTTCACCATTTTCCTGGGATTCTTGGACTATATTATCCAGTGGTTTATCTTCCGTATATACCGCTTTGAAAGCATTGTATTGTTCCAATGCATAGGCTAAATCAATCAAACCATATCCATATTCATCCTTATCGCCGTACAGATTAGCACTGATATCCAATAATTTTCGTATAAAATCACTGGAACACGATAAATCTTTCTGCCACAGAATGGATGCGACTCCGGTAACATGGGGGGCTGCCATACTGGTACCTGAGGATACCAGGATACCGCCAAAATCTCCGGTTGATAAAATCTGTTCCCCGGGTGCCATTAATTCCAGATCATCACCGGTTGCACTGCCCTCACTGCGTTCTCCTTTACTGTTCACCGCTCCAACAGCGATTACCTCATCATATGCCGCCGGATATTCTATCGTTCCGTTATTGCCTGCGGCGGCAATTATTAATATTCCTGCATCATATGCATCCTGGATTGCCTGCTTTAATGCGGCGGATTTCTTGGTGGTACCAAAACTGATATTGATAATATTAACATCATTATCAATAGCCCAGTATATAGCTTCCACTACCCGGCTGACAGGTGCCGAATTGTTCCGGTCCAGGACTTTGGCAGAGTATAATTCCACATTAGGATTAATACCCGTAATGCCGATATCATTCTCTTTGGCAGCTATGATACCTGCTACACTAGTACCATGTCCACAGCCGTCTTCGTATATTATGGATACCTCATCCTCACCCGGTATAAAGTTTTTTCTCATATAGACATCAACATCTTCCGTATAATCTACTCCGGAATCTATGATTGCTACTTTTACTTTGGAATCTGTATCCAATTCTACAGCAGGGCCTGTAGTTACCTCTAATGCAGGACCAGACACTACTGCTTGCGGCAGGAATGAAGCAGGCTGTTGTTCTTCCTGCAAATATTCATCAATATTGTCGGCTTTAATTACCTGCATATTCCACTCTGCATCAGAATCTTCCGACGATTGGATAGAGACTCTTTTCTCCTGCTCTTCTTTGGTATAGGAATCCATTATAGGATAGCTGTCCGTCTCACTGCCATAAACATATCCGTCTTCCTCCACTACTAATACATCATCTTCCAGTCGCATCTTATCCGCTTCCTGTTGATTCATATTAATAGTTTCTACATCATGGCCTGAGCCGTCTTCAGAAATTACAATATAAGGTTTTGCCCTATTTACTTCATCTTTTGCTGCAAAAGCCTTAAATGGTACTATGATAGAGCTACAAATTAAACTACTTATTACAACTAATGATATAAAATATTTCTTATTTCTTCTCATTTGTTCCCCTCCTGATTATCAGAGCTTCCCAATCCGGTATATTACAAAAGAATACACAGACTGAGAGTTTAAATGTTAGAATCATCAGTTTTAATAATGTATAAAGTTTTTAATTTTAATGAGCAATATCTTTCCGGTCTTTCTATACATCAATTTAAGACTGATTTATGGACATTTATAATGTTCCGTTGGCACAGCTCAAAATAACCCCTATCTAAGCCAATGTAACAACCAGGCAAATAAAACTTATTCTTAACAGCCGTTTTATCCCCAAAAGTATTGCCTTCTTCCAGTCTTTCAGTTATATTTAATAAGTTCAGGCTAACGGATAATAAAAATAATAGCTATCCATATCTTATATAACTGTTCATAATCTGCTTTTCAGTTATTCCAGCAATTATTCTTTCCATATATTTCAATGCTGTTCCCTCCTTTCACTTAAAATCTTTTGGTAATCAAATACTATCATAAAAACCGGCTGCTTGCCGCAAGTTGTAGTAACTAGTACGATTTTTGTAGTGAACGATATTTTTCTACAAATACTTCGTATTTTTTCGTATTTATTTCCGACATGAACTTTTCAATAAATATAGTTTACACCATCTTGATAACAGTATAAATTTTCCACTTGTTACTATCTACACCTAAACAAACAATAATGCCATAACACTAAAAATATTTTCCGTATGTTCAAATGATAACAGCCCATGGTATTTTTCTACCGTATTCCTTACATTAAAAAGCCCTATGCCATGGTTTTCCTTATCCTCTTTCGTGGTTTGAATTTGATCCCTCTGATATATTATTCTGTCCGCATACGGGTTCTTAATCTCTATCAGTAGCCTGCTCTTATCGTACCGTATGATCACTCCTATATTCCTTTCATCTTTATCCAGTTTATCACAGGCACTTATAGCATTATCTAAAAGATTTCCTAAAATAACTGTCATATCAAAGGAAGTTATGTCCAAATGTTCCGGTATGTTTAATTCCAAATCCATCCTGATACCCTTTCTTTCAGCCTCCTGAAGTTTAAAATTCAGAATACTGTCAACTATAAGATTTCCAGAACAGGCATACTCTGCATTTAATGCCCTGGCATCCATTAATTCAGATAAATATTCCTTTAACTTATCTTTATTATCCGATAAAGAATAGAGAATAGAAATGTGGTTCATCATATCATGGCGGAGGGATTTAGTATTTAATAATGCGGTTTTCATAAGCTCAAACTGCTGTTCATAATAATGATTCTGCTGCTTCAGCTTTTCTTTTGCCATTTTTTCTTCCAGACGAATAACAATGGAATCATATAAATAAAAGGTTGCTGTATTGATAAACAGCAATAAAATGATACAGGTAAGCAGCTGCCTGATATTTAATCCGCCGGTATAAAAGAGCATAACTGTAATGTATAAGGATGAGGATGGTATCAGGAATATGGCCAGCCAGTAAGTTGTGGGAATAACGCCCCTCTTTTAATATTCTTAAAGTTCTCAAGGACCAATACCGTCATATAGGTTAATACCTGGGTGCAAACTGTTCCGTAAACGGAAACATAATTGTTTTGGGTAAAAATTGAATATTCCATATAACCTGTCAGCAATAGTGAAATAGATTCCGTACATAATAAGACAAGATAAATAAGTGATACGGACAGAACTCTCTTTTTTATATCAGTACGATAATTGAATGACAACAGGGTTAATGCCATCAGATTACATATCAATGTAATCACAGGTACAGTGATAAGAAGATAAACTGTTGTAATACATAGATAATAACCCATGTAAGCCAGCCTTTCCCTGTATTTATTGATTTTTTCCCTGTCAAAGAAGACTCCCATAAACCTGAATATTATATAGGTCTGGAATAAATTCATAATGATATAAACATAATAATAAATTCTCTCCTCCACTTTATTTGCCTTCTTTCTCATATTTTATCTGCAATTCTAATACCTCTCTTCGCCTTTGCTGGCTGATTGGAAGAATAACTCCGTTTGACATGGTTAATTCTTTATGTCCGAATGCTATGATATGGGAGTAATTTACCAGATAAGATTTATGGATATAGAGAAAACGATATTTCTCCACTTCACGAAATACTTCTTCCAAACTTCCATAAAAATTAATATCCGTTTTGGTTGTGATTATTTTAACCTGCCTGCCTACAGCTTCAAAATATAAAATATCTTTTATTTCAATCTTATATGTATTATGGCCTTGTTTGTAGGAGAAAACTTTTTAAGCCGTCCCGCAAGCTCCATGGCCTTTTCTATATCCTTAATTATTTTTTCCCGTTCAATTGGTTTATGTATAAAATGCATAGGCCTTACTTCAAACAACTCCAGATAATAATTATCTTTTCCTGAAATATATACTATTTGTACAGTTTCATTTTTCATTCCCTCCCGAATTATTTTTCCGACTTGAACACCGTTCATATTTTTTAATTCAATATCTAAGAATATCAAATCAAACTCTTCCCCATTTTTCATAAAATGGCACAGTTCCTCCCCTGAAGTAAATACTTCCATTTCAATTTCCTCTAAACACATTTTACGGTAATCCAATATTATCTGTTCAATTTCTGAACAGATGATAGTTTCATCGTCACATATAGCAATACGGAACATCCCCCTCATCCCTCTTTCTATAAAGTATAATTATTATTTTCCCCTATTCATCTTAGCTGCCTTGGCTAATTTTATTTTAACATATAATTTCCAATTTGTGTAATTCTATTATAACAGCTGATATTTCAAATAAATAATTAATACTTTTTACATGAGATGCAAATGTTGTTAAATAACACCCAGAATAAATACCTCCTGTCTTAATTCTTAAAGTTTTTTCATTTTAACTTAAAAAGTATAACATTAAATTGATTTGTATGCCTTAAGATGTAGTAACTAATACGATTTTTGTAGTAAATAATACGATGCCTTTTTCTATAAGGGTAAGGATAATGGTAAGGGCAAGAAGGTAAGGACAAAATAGACATAAGAAAAATCTGTATAGGCAACACAGCCAGGTCTGTATAGCTGCAAGGAGACATTCTATTTTCATTGATACTACAAACAAAAAACCTCCATAACAGACATTTGCCTATTATGGAGATTATAATCCCTTAACTTTTAATACCAGCTAAGTAATTTTTCAATTGGTACTGACGATATCTTTCTAATCAACATATCAAAAGGTTTTAATGACAAAATAAAGGTAAGAATAATAGCCAACAGCAATATGAAAAGCATTTCAATCACGGTATCTACAGTATCATATAAGTTTGTGCGGTATTGTATAAATTTATAGATTAGACCATGAAGTAAATAAATACTCATGGTTCTTTGCCCCAGATAGGTAAACCAGTGTTTATTTCTGGGAATGACAACCGCAATCAGATAAATCAGAACAGTTGAAAATACATAAACCAACGACCGATATAGCCATCCCCATTGTAATAAATCAGATTTTACATAAGAGTATTTCATTATTAAAACGTCGAAATCAATGTAATCACTATTAAAATACAAAATAACAAATATTAGTGTAAGCACAATACCGGCACCTATTTTTATATACTTTCTATCGGCGAATTTCATGAACTTCTCCTTATTGAAAGTATAACCTAATATAAAAAACGGTAAATATGTAATGGTTCTGCCGATTGCTCCAAATGCTCCAATTACAGTAACATATCCGGCCAGCACTGCCACTATATAGGAGATTGCTAGTATTCCTTTTATTTTAATTATTCTGTCAATAATCAATCTCCAGCAGAACAGGGAAAGCATAAACCATAAAGTGAAATAGGGTTGTAATAATTCTAAATCACTTTCCCTGCCTATATAATACAAGAACAAAAAATAAATAATCTGGAAAATAAAATAAGGTATCAGTAAAGTCTTGATTAATTTAACTAAGTTGTTTTTTTTTGAAAAGTAGGCTGATATAAATGCAAAAGCAGGCATATGAAAGCCGTAAATCGTGATAACCAGGAATTCCATTAAATGATTTTTATAAATAAATGCACCTGCAAAATGTCCGATTACTACCAGAAGGATCAAGAGTCCTCTGTAGTTGTCAAAATAACTGTCTCTGTTCATAATTACTCCATAAAGTAAGAATTTTAAAATACTTTAATTCGATAGCTGTATATAATAAACAATAAAGAAATTTAAATTTTAAATAATGTGAAAAAGAGTCTGGCTCGCCAGACTCTAGCGCTGACGCACTGTCACGACAGTGACATCTTCCTTAAGTGCGTCATGTGCATCCTGCCCGGAGGGCTTTTTGTGCAATAGGACGCACTTTCCTATTGCACAAAAAATATTTTATTCAAAATACAGAGAGAAGTCAACTGAAAAATAAAGGAGAAATAAAGTAAATAATGGAACCCTTGTTTCTCTCTTTCTATTAGTTTATATCAGTTATTTATCAGTTTTCTATCATACTTTTGTAATCTTATCATTTAGTTTATGATAAGTTATCTATTATACAGAAACGGGTGTTTTAAAGTACCTGTGAATAGAATAACTTTCCTCTATTCACAAAGCTTAAAAATCCCATTTACTCAATCATTAACTGAAAATATTCTATATTACAAAAAATTTAGATTTAATATATCATTTTTTTATACTTATAGATTAAAAAGGATAGAACTTTTTATCTATTCGTGGTAAGATAATTAAATGTTGGTTATTTCATACAAGGAGATAAAAGTTATGAAGAATAAATTAATGAGCCGGTTTCTTATAACCGTAATTATAGTAATGGCTGTTTACCCATCCTTTCAGGTACAAGCCAAGGTGCAGGAGTTTTCTGAACTATATCTTTCGTTAAATCTGCCGGAAGATACCGTTGTATTAACGAAAGATACACCGGATACGGATGCTAAGTGGAACGAAGCAGGAATAACCGATCCTAAAAGTGAGAAAAGTAATTTTAGTAAAATGGGAGTTAGGGCTGTATTATATGATCCCAATACCAAAACAACCGTCAGGCTGCTGCAGAAATACTCTAATCAGACAAAAGATATTTTTAATTTATCATTGTTATCTAAAGATAAATTAACAGATTTTTTGAACGAACTCGGTACTTCAAATGATAAGAGTGCAAAGATGGAGATTACAGAGTATCCTCACAAGGAAGCAACTTTTTTTCGGTATAGTATTGAGATGACTCAGAATGGTGCACCCCTGACTGAAATCATCTATGGAACAATTGTAAACGGCTCAACTATTACCTTTGATACCTTTAAGAATAGCAGTATTGATACGGTAGACGAAACTTTTGTTAAGGAGTTGGTGGCAGGTACCCACTTTACGAAATTCTTTGATAAAGCGGAAATAGAAAAGCAGGAAAAAGCATCTACCTTTCGTTTACTATTAAGTCTTGTTATCCTGACAGTAATTATTGTGATTTGGATTTTCCTGGTTAAAAAGAAAAACAAGAAGAAAAAATTATTAAAAGATAAGAAGACGGAAGCACTGACTAAGTTTTATATAGAACAAAAGCAAAAAGAAGAACAAAATTTGAAAGACACCATACTGTATGTTAACCGAACCGAATACACAGAGGAAGTTTTTAAAGATTATTTCCACTTTAATGAAATTATCAAGAGATTAAAAACCTGGATTATTATGGGTGTATCCTTTTTTGTAATATTAATGTTTTTATACACCTCCGGACCCGGTGTGCTGGGTTGCGCCATAGCACTTATTCTTTTATTCGTATTTATCTATTATCAGGGAATCCGAATTGAGAAATTAGTAGGTGCAATGAAGAAAATATATGATAAGAACAAAAGTAAGGAAGCGGTATTTACATTTTATGAGGATTATTTCACTCTATCCGGTATCCAATATATCTCAAAATATCCATATATGCAAATAACCGAAATCAAAGAATATAAAAATTATATCTATATTTATATTGGCCCGGAAAAAGCATTCTATCTTAAAAAAGATGGCTTTGAACAAAACCTTTCGGATTTTACTAAATTTATAAAGCAACAGGCGTTTCAATAATTTATTCTATATGTAAGTAATACTTTCAGGTAACCGGTAATAACAACCGGTTACCTGAATTACTTTATAGTATTGCAATACTCCAGGTATTCGTATATGAGAGACCGGCCTCCAGGCTGATAAGATCTTTCTGTTTCGTTATATCTTCTGTTATTCCCTCTCTGGACGGTAAGGAGGTCCATGGTTCAATACATACATAATTAACTTTTATTTTAGGCTTATGCCAGATTCCCAGATATTTCATCTGTGGATATGATACGACAACCCCTTTTCTTCCCAGGTCCGATGTCAGAGTAATACTTTTACTCATTTTTTTTAGGATTATAACATCATTATTAAAAAGCTCATGCTTTAAATCCAGATATTTATTCTCTCTTAATGAAAATGGTTTATCGATTCCGTTAACAAAATTATTTTCCGAAATTCCCACCCTCATCAAATCTTTTTTATCATAAAATTCCATGTAATAATCTTCAAACTGAAGGAAATCTTCTATTGGAACTCGAAATTCAGGATGTCCGCCTAGTCCAAAATACATGGTTTTATCATCTTGATTAATAACTTCATACTTAATATATAACTTTTTCCCATCCAATTTGTAACGAACAAGATAAGAAAACATAAAAGGATACATCTTCCTTGTTTCTGTATTATTGCTCATAAAAAAAACTATCGTTTCTTTCGTATAATAAATTACCTTGAGCTCACTGCCTTTTACAAATCCGTGAATCGGCATCTCATAATACTTACCGTTATAATAATACTTACCCTCTGTTAATCTTGCAACATAGGGGAAAATATTAGGTGCTTTGTCAGGCCCTGTATTCTCATCGCCCTGCCATAAATATTCTGTGCCATCTCTTTCAAGAATTGACTGTAGTTTTGCTCCCCTGGTTGATATAGTAATACTTAAAATCTCATTTTCAATCGTATAATTCATATTAATGCCCATGCCTTTCTCACAACCTGCTAACTTTGAGCCGCAGGCACCCTCTCTCAAATAATTCATTCGTTAACTAATCGCTTACTTAATAATATGTAGTATCATCACTTCATATAATAGAATAAATGATTAATTGAGGTTTATTATGGAGATATATGTGGTACAACAAGGGGATACGATTTATTCAATCGCTTTAAAATTTGGTATATCAGTAGAAAAATTAATAGTTGATAATGGTATAGAAGATCCCTATCACCTTATAGTCGGCCAAACCTTGGTTATAACATATCCTGCACAGGTTTATACCGTTCAAGAAGGTGATACCTTAGCAGGTATTTCAGAGGCTTATAATGTTACTGTTCTGCAGTTACTAAGAAATAACCCGGATCTTGCTAATGAACAGTTTATTTATCCCGGCGAAACTTTAGTCATAAGCTATAATAACAATCTCGGCAGTGTATGGGTAGCCGGTTATACTTATCCTTTTATAAATGAAGAAATACTTAAGAAAACCTTACCCTGTCTGACTTATCTGCTTATATTTAATTACCGTATAACTGATAATGGTGAGCTTATCGGAAGTAATGATGATATTTCTGTAATCCAGACAGCAAATTTATATGGTAGTGCTACTACTTTGGTAGTAACAACCTATTCTCAAACCGGAAACATAGATTTAGAGTTTGAATATGAAGTGCTGTTGAACCAGCAAATTCAAGATACGATTATTGAAAACCTTTTGAATATATTAAAAGCAAAGGGTTATAACGGAGTAAATTTGGCGTTTCAATTCATTAATTCAATTAATCAGGGACTTTATTTAAACTTTTTAACAAATGTGTTAAGTCGTCTTCATCAAGAGGGCTATTCCGTATTTTTGACACTCAACCCGGGATTAAAATATAATGGAGTTGATATAACATTCGAAAAAATTAATTATACTGAGCTCAGTAACGTTTCCGATGGACTCCTGTTTTTATCTTATGACTGGGGTTTTACTGAACGGTCTCCCGCTCAATTTTCGATTATAACAACAAATGAATTATTAGATTATATCGTTACCCAGGTTCCTCTTGATAAGATAAGAATAGGACTGCCTACATTGGGTTACGACTGGCCGTTACCATATATACCAGGCTCAACAAGAGCTAATGCCCTTAATTATGATTCCGTCCTTGCATTAGCTTACCAAGTAAACGCTGTCATTAACTACGATGAATCCACTTTATCCGCATATTTTGAATATATCGACAATTTGAACCAGCCGCATATTGTATGGTTTAAGGATGCCAGAAGCATTAATACCTCTCTTCAAATCCTGAAAAGCTATGGTATAGAGGGTATTGGTATCTGGAATATAATGTATTACTTCTCGGAAATGTGGCTTGTACTCAATACCCAATATGAAATTATTAAAGTATAAAAGTTATATTCGTTGACATTACGCGGATAGCGGCAATCTGTTTCTGCCGCTATCCGTATTTGTGATGAAACTTATAACAATTCTAATTCCAACACAGTATCTCTTTCATCATAAAGTCCTGCAATATCTAATTCAACATAGGCATCCTCAGGATAATCTTCTCCATTCCAGGGACGTGTGAGTTTAAGTTCCGCTCCATCTTCTAAAATGCGTGCTTTTTTTAATTTTCCTTCTAATCCCTCCAAACGGAATCCACCAACACGCCTGTCATAGATATGGGCATAAAGCATTTTTCCATTCTGAGTATAGCGGCCCCATTCCGGTTTACTGAATTCACTTATTCCGCAGCCATAGATACCGTCACCGTTGACCCTCATCCATTCGCCGATTTCTTTTAAGATTCTGATACTGTCTTTCGGAAATTCTCCTTTTGCATTGGGTCCAACATTAATCAGCATGTTGCCGTTTTTGCTGACACATTCTACCAGCATATGCAGAACATTTTCGGTCGTTTTATAATCCCAGGGTTTATTTTTGGCATAACCCCAGTTTTCATTTAAAGTAAGACATAATTCCCAGGGCACCGGACGTCCCAGAGTATCTAATTCGCCTGTCGCCGGCATCATACATTCCGGTGAAACAAAATCTCCCGAATGCAGGTCCGGTTCTTCTTTTCTGGCATCTCCGCCCAGGCGGTTATCAATAATAATATCCGGCTGAAGAGAGCGGATCATTTTAACCAGATCTGTTGCCCTCCAGGTTTCCCCTGACATATGTTCAAATTCCGTACCGGAAAGTCTGTCATTATCATAGGAAAAATCAAACCAGATAACATCAATCTTCCCATAGTTCGTTAACAATTCTCTGACTTGATTATGGAAATAACTAATATAGTTCTCCCAGTTATGTTTTATATCTTTAAATTCCTCGTTATCCCGCATAGGATGCTGTCTGTCGCCATAATGAGGATAATCCGGATGATGCCAGTCTAACAGAGAATAGTAGAAGCCGATTTTAATTCCCTCTTCTCTGAAAGCATCCACATATTCTTTTACCAGATCCCTGCCGCATTTTGTATTGGTACTCTTAAAATCTGTATACTGGGAATCAAACAGGCAAAATCCATCATGATGTTTCGTTGTCAGCACCGCATATTTCATCCCTGCTTCTTTCGCATATTTTGCCCATTCCTTAGGATTATACCGAACCGGGTTAAATTCCTCAAAATACTTATTATATTCTTCGGTACTGATTTTTTCCGTACTTTTTACCCACTCACCCCTGGCAGGTATAGCATATAATCCCCAGTGTATGAACATACCAAAACGTGCCTCACGGAACCATTCCGTTCTTTTTTCTCTTTCCTCATATCCTGTCATACTATCTTCTCCTCTCGCTTTACTGTGTTTCAGCCGGATAATTACAAAACTAACTTACTGCTTCCAATACCGTAACACTAATAAAATTACAGAACTGTTTACCATAATACTTCTCGTTGACAAGAATAGTTTAACATCGTTATAATAAATATGTAATACAAAATTCAAACGAAAAGTTGAAAAAAATTAACTATATTTTCTTAAAGGAGCTGTCAATGGATATTAACTATTCTAAGTATTTTTCCAATCTCTATATCGATTATTATTATGGCAGTTATACCCATTGCGGACCGAACTGGAAAGAAAATAATATCCTGTGCCCTTTTTGCAAAATTTATTATATAACCGACGGAGAATGTGAAATAAAAATTGAGGATACGGTTTATCAGGGGATTAAAGGAAGAATGTTTTTTATTCCCTCCCAGACAAAACATTCCTTTTATCATATTAATGATAATTACATAATTAAATACTGGTTGCACTTTGAAATAAAGGCCTGGGACGATCAGTTATTTAAGAACCTGGGATTACCTTACTATATCGATGTAAAAGAGGATGATCAAATCATTTCCCATTTTGACGATATTTTTAAACAGGCTAAGGAAAATTCACTTGCTTCTGCTTTTCGTTTAAAAGCAGGGATATTATCTCTTCTATCGGATTACATAGCCTTAGCTGACCAGAAACATATTTCCATAAGAGAAGAAAATCATTCCGAATTTTATTCCGTTATTTCCTATATCAATGATCATTTACAGAATAAACTTACCATCGATGATTTATCCGATAGGATGCATATGCATCCAAATTATTTTATCCGTTTATTTAAAAACAGGATGGGGACTACGCCTCTTAATTATATTAATAAGCTCCGGATGGAGCGTGCCAAATCCTTGTTGGAAAATACCAATCTTCCTATATCGGAAATTATGTTTCAGGTTGGTTTTGAAGATTTAAGTTCCTTTTCTAACTTTTTTAAGCATTATTCCGGGTATAATCCCAAAATATTCCGAAAAACCTTTGGGAAGTAAAATAAGCAGTATACCAAAGGAGCTGCTGCAAAATTAAAATTTATCTTACTCAAGAAAAAATAATGAGATTACAGACCTGAGTTTGATAAGTTTATCCTTTTACAACAGCCCCTTTTAGCATACACAACAGACTCTAGAGCTGACGCGCTGTCACTTTAGTGACTCTTTACCTCTGGCGCGTCATGCGCATCCTGCCCGGTAGGGCTTTTTATTTCATAGGGAAGTTCCGAGAACTTCCCTATGAAATAAAAATAGATTATTACATATTTCGGAATCTTTCATAACGTTCTGTTACGATTTCATCCTTTGTTTTTTCCCTGAACCGATTGATAAAATCAATAATTCCGGTTCGTATCTGACAGGCAACCGTATCCATGTTGTCCACACATAATGGTTCTTCTTCCGGAATCACCTGTTCAACTATTTTAAGTTCCTGTAAATCTGAAGCCGTAATCTTCATAACCTCAGCAGCTTCATTGGCTCTTTTACTGTCTTTCCAAAGGATGGAAGCAAATCCCTCCGGCGATAAAATAGAATAGGTTGAATTCTCTAACATCCATACTTCATTCGCTACTCCAAGAGCTAAAGCCCCACCGCTGCCGCCTTCCCCAATAACAATGGACAAGATGGGCACTTTAATTCCTGACATATCATAAAGGTTTCTTGCAATAGCTTCTCCCTGTCCTCTCTCTTCTGCTTCTATACCGCAATAAGCGCCGGGAGTATCAATAAAACAGATAATAGGCCGGTTAAATTTCTCCGCCTGCTTCATTAAACGCAATGCTTTCCGATAACCATCCGGATTGGGCATTCCATAATTTCTTTTCATATTTTGCTTAATACTTCGACCTTTTTGCTGTCCGATAACGGTTACCGTTATTTCATCAATGGTTGCAAGTCCTGCAACGATTGCACCATCATCACGGCAGACACGGTCTCCATGCAGTTCCATGAATTTATTAAATATAGCACTAATGAAATCCAGGGTTGTAGGTCTCTCTGTACTTCTGGCTAATTGTACCCGGTCCCACGCAGTTAAATCTGCTGACATAATTTCATCTCCCAACCTAAACTTTTTGTTTTCACGTGACAATTCAGTCACCTGAGGTTATGAATAATTAACTCTTCACTAGCATTGATAACGTTTGTTTTAATTTATTACGTTTTACTATTTTATCAACAAATCCGTGTTCAAGTAAAAATTCTGCTCTTTGGAATCCCTCCGGTAAACGCTGTCCGATGGTTTGTTCGATTACCCTAGGTCCTGCAAATCCGATTAAAGCTCCGGGTTCCGCTAAAATCACATCACCTAACATAGCGAAACTGGCCATAACACCTCCGGTGGTGGGATCCGTTAACACTGATACATATAAAAGCCCTGCTTCATCATGTTTCTTAAGAGCCTGGGAGGTTTTAGCCATCTGCATTAAAGATATAATGCCCTCCTGCATTCTTGCACCACCCGAACAACAGAAAAGAATAACCGGAAGCTTTTGTTTCGTTGCTCTTTCAATCATTCTGGTAATTTTTTCACCAACCACTTCACCCATACTTCCCATCAGGAAATTGGATGCCATCACACCTATAGCAACTTTTGTATCATCAATTTTACCTTCTCCGGTGATAACTGCCTCATCCAGATTCGTTACCACTTTCATTAACTCCAGTTTGCTCTTATATCCCGGGAAATTAAGCGGATCACTTATGGGAAGCTCCATATCCCATTCTTCAAAGGAACCTTTATCTACGATCATACTGATTCTGGTTCGTGGACTGATACGAAAATAATTTCCGCAATTAGGACAAATATAATAATTAGCAACTACATCTTCCGTATATACAATCTCATTGCATTTATCACATTTTTCAAATAGACCGTCAGGAATTTGGGCCTCATCCAATGAATCTTTTATCTTCTCGCCAAGTTGAACATGTTTAAGTCCTGCTCCATTACTTGGATTCTTTTTAAACATTTCCTTTAGCATTTAGGCCTCCTTTTCGGATAACATTCTTTCAACGAATCCGGTATCTGTTTTACCTTTTATATAATCCTCATGATTTATAATCTGATATTGAAAATCGATATTGGTATCTATTCCTTCAATGACTAATTCACCAAGAACACCGCGCATCTTCTGGATTGCCAGTTCTCTGGTTGCATCATGTACCATAAGTTTTACAATTAAAGAATCGTAAGCTGCCGGTATACGATAACCTGTGTAAAGAGCTGAGTCAATACGTACGCCGTTACCTCCCGGCATATGAAGACTGGTAACAACACCTGGAGACGGCATAAAGTTTTTACTTGGATTTTCAGCATTTATTCTACATTCAATAGAATGTCCCTTGATTTTAACATCCTCCTGGGTGAGAGATAACTTTTCTCCGCCGGCAATTTTAATCTGCTCACGGATCAAATCAATACCGGTAACCATTTCCGTTACACCGTGTTCTACCTGAATTCTGGTATTCATCTCTATAAAATAAAAATTATTATCCTGATCCAAGATAAATTCTATGGTTCCTGCATTACAGTAAGCGGCTGCTTTTGCTGCTTTTATGGCTGTATCGCCCATAATCTTTCTTAAGTTTTCATCTATAACAAAGGATGGAGCTTCTTCAATCATCTTTTGATGTCTTCTTTGGATGGAACAATCTCTTTCTCCTAAATGTATTACGTTACCATAGTTGTCGGCCAGTATTTGAAATTCAATATGTCTTGCCTTTGGAATATACTTTTCGATGTACATGGTGTCGTCACCAAAAGAATTTTTTGCTTCCTGACTGGCAGTCTCAAAATGATGCAAAAATTCCTCTTCTGTCTGAACAATACGCATTCCCTTGCCGCCGCCGCCTGCAGAAGCTTTTATCATAACCGGATAGCCCATCTCATCGGCGATCTTTTTCCCGGCCTCTGCGGTATAAACAGGCTCTTTTGTACCCGGTACGACGGGTACGCCCGCTTCCATCATAGTTTTTCTGGCTTCGGATTTATTTCCCATTCGGTCAATTACCTCTGCTGATGGTCCGATAAAAGTAATATTGCATTTACTGCAAAGGTCGGCAAATTTACTATTTTCGGATAAAAATCCAAAACCGGGGTGGATCGCATCTGCACCGGTTGCAAGAGTAGCACTTAAGATTCGATCCATACGTAAATAACTGTCCTTAGAGGCCATTGGACCGATACATACGGTTTCATCAGCAAGTTGGGCATGCAGTGCGTCCTTATCTATATCTGAGCATATGGCAACCGTATTGATACCCATTTCTCTGCATGCCCGGATAATACGGACTGCAATCTCTCCACGGTTGGCTATTAAAACTTTTTTAATCATAGTTTACACCCATTTCATAACACATCTGCCGAAAGATGTGTTACTGCCACAAATGAAAACGGTTGAAAGAATCAACACGTGGCAGCCTTTCTGTTTCATATTTTCTTTCAACCTCCCCGCCAGGATGGTCTTTATACGACAGGTCAGATACTGGGGAAGAAGCTTAACCGATTGCAAAGGTTAATTCAGCCTCTGCAAAAATCTTGTCTCCGTCATATGCTTTGGCATTCGCTACCCCAACATTGCCCTTGCTTTTTATTAATTCAACTTCCAGAGTCAAAACATCACCAGGTATAATTTTGTTGCGGAATCTGGCTTTGTTGATTCCTCCAAAATAAGCATTTTTTCCTTTATTTTCTTCAACGGATAAACATACCACGGCACCTACCTGTGCCAGTGCTTCAATAACCAGTACACCCGGCATAACAGGTTCATCCGGAAAATGCCCAATAAAATAAGGTTCGTTATAGGATACACATTTACGTCCAACAGCACGTTTACCTGGTTCTAATTCATCAATACGATCAATTAATAAAAATGGACTTCTTTGAGCTATAATTTCTTTGATTTCATTTATATTTAACATTATCCTGCTCCTAACATAATCAAAATCTGCTGTTTCATCTTGGGCAATATTCTTATAACACTGGTATTATAATGGTCTTATGCTTACTAAAGCCTGACCATATTCAACCATATCTTTATTCTTAACTAATATCGCTTCTACAACACCGTCATAAGCTGACTCAATCTCATTCATCAACTTCATAGCTTCAACAATTCCAATAATCTGACCCTTTTTAATCACATCACCAACTGTAATAAATGGATCGCTTCCTTCCGATTTCGCTGTATAAAATGTTCCGACCATAGGTGATGTAATCGTAAGTTTATTCGATTCCTCTTTGGCTGCTTCCGCTTTCATTCCTGTAATAATCGGTGTAACCGAAACTTCTGGTGTCTGAGAGTATACAATGCTGCGGTTAATTTCCAGTGCCAGGCTGCTATCTCCTTCCGTATATTTAAAAGAAGTTAAAGAGGATTCCGATACTGTTTGAATAAGCTTAATAATGTTTTCCATTTCCATAGCTATTTTCTCCTAACCTACGAATTTCTTTACTAATAAACTACCATTATGACCGCCGAATCCCATAGAATTGCTGATTGCATAGTTTACGGTTTTATCGGTCACGGCTTCTTTCGTATAATTTAAATCTAATTCTTCATCCGGTATTTGGTAACCTGCAGTTGCATGGATGTAATTCTCCATAACAGACTTTACACAGGTAATAAATTCAACTGCACCGGCCGCACCTAACATATGTCCGGTCATGGATTTCGTGGAGTTAACATTTAATTTATATGCATGATCTCCAAATGCCTTTTTAATGGATCTGGTTTCGAATAAATCATTATGATGTGTACTGGTTCCGTGTGCATTTACATAATCCACTTCTTCCGGTTTAATCCCTGCTTCCTTTACAGCTAACAACATAGCTCTGGCAGCTCCCTCTCCGTCTTCACTTGGAGAAGTAATATGAAAAGCGTCACAGGTTGCACCATAACCAACAATTTCAGCTAAGATATTGGCACCTCTTAAGGTTGCATGCTCATAGGACTCTAACACAACAACTCCTGCACCCTCACCCATTACAAACCCGCTTCTTTCTTTATCAAACGGTATGGATGCTCTTAGCGGATTGGTCTCCGTAGTCATAGCTGTTAATGCGGAAAAGCCAGCAACACCAATTGGTGATATGGCAGCTTCCGTTCCTCCGGCAACCATAACATCGACTTCATTACACTGAATATAACGGCAGGCATCCCCTATGGAGTGGGTACCTGTTGCACATGCCGTAACAATATTAGTACACTTTCCTTTTAATCCAAAATTAATAGCCACATTTCCTGCTGCCATATTAGAAATCATTAACGGAACCAATAAAGGAGCAATCCTTTTCGGTCCTTTCTCCAATAGTTTCTGATGTTCTCTTTCAATTGCCTGAAGACTTCCGATACCGGAACCAACCGACACACCGATTCTGGTTAAGTCCTCTTTCTCTAAGTCAAGTCCTGCATTCTCAATTGCCTGTGCGGATGCAGCCACTGCAAACTGACAGAAAGTTTCCATTCTCCTGGCAGCTTTGGGATCCATATACTTTTCCGGCTGAAAATCCTCCACCTCGGCCGCTAACTTAACTTTATAATCCGTTGTATCAAAATACGTGATTGGTTTAAATGCATTCTTCTTTTCTTTTAAACTATTCCAAAATGTATCAATATCATTTCCGATAGGGGAAATAATTCCCATACCAGTAACTACTACTCTCTTCATACCGTAATCCTCCTAATTAACTCTAGTTACTTTACATTATTCCTCTTTTGCAACCAATTAAAAGATACTCTTGCTTTCTATCAGGCAAACAGGTTTTATATTCCCAGACCTCCATCAACCTGTATGGTCTGACCGGTTATATATGCTGCTTTATCAGAAGCTAAAAATGCTGCCGTTTCCGCAATGTCTTCTACTTCACCTAATCTTCTTAACGGTATTAAGTCCGTAACCTTTGCCTTTAAATCATCACTTAAAACCGCTGTCATATCTGTATTAATATAACCGGGTGCTATAGCATTAACGGTAATTCCTCTGGAACCTAACTCTTTGGCTAAAGATTTGGTCATACCGATAACCCCTGCTTTCGCAGCGCTGTAATTCACCTGTCCGGCATTACCGATTACACCGGATATGGAGGAAATATTAATAATTCTTCCGCTTTTTTGTTTTAACATAAGACGGGAAACCTGTTTCAAACAATTAAAAACACCTTTTAAATTGGTATCAATTACTGCGTCAAATTCTTGTTCCGTCATCTTTAAAATGAGATTATCTCTGGTAATACCTGCGTTATTTACTAATATGTCAACCTTTCGGAATTGTTTTATCACTTCAGAAAACATTAGCTGAACTGCATCAAAATCTGCTACATCTGCCTGATAAGTCACAGCATTACCGCCATTACTTTTTATAATATCTACTACTTCCTCCGCTTTTTCTTTGGAACCGCAGTAGTTCACTACCACTGTAGCGCCATAGTGCGCAAGAGTAACAGCAATAGCTCTGCCGATTCCTCTGCTGGCACCGGTTACAATTGCAATTTTATTCTCTAGCATCCTATAACCTCCTGTAACTTATCCAGATCTTCTACTTTTTCTATATTAATAACTTTACATGATTTATCAATCTTCTTAACAAAAGCAGAAAGTGTTTTGCCCGGTCCGATTTCAATGAACGTATTAACTCCGGCTGCTATCATAGCTTCCACACTCTGCTGCCATTTAACCGAAGAGTATACCTGTTTTGACAAAAGGTCTCTGATGTTATCTTTCTTATTGATTAGTTCTGCATTTACATTAGCAGTATAAGGTATCACAGGATCCTTTATCTTAATATCTCCTAAGACCTCATATAATTTTTCTCCCGCTCCTTTTAACATAGGAGAATGGAATGGTCCGCTTACATTAAGAGGAATTACTCTTTTAGCTCCGCTTTTAGTAAGTTCTTCACCGGCCAGTTCAACAGCTTTCTTTTGTCCGGAAATAACAACCTGACCAGGGCAGTTATAATTAGCAATGATAACAATCCCCTCGGTAGCTTCACATACCTTTTCAATGCTTGTCGCATCCATACCTAAAACCGCCGCCATGGCACCCGCTCCCGGTTCTACCGCCTCCTGCATTAAAATTCCTCTCTGGCGAACTACCTTAATACCTTCTTCAAAACTCAAAACACCACCTGCCATTATAGCCGGATATTCTCCTAAGCTTAATCCGGCACAGATCTCCGGTTTTATACTGTATTTCTTAACCTGTTCTAATATTGCCATACAAGTTGTAACCATAGCAATCTGCGTAAATTCGGTAACATTGATTTTATCATTTTCCGCAAAGCAAAGTTCTGCCATATTTATCCCAAGGATCTGGGAAGCTTTATCATAAATAGCTTTGGAATCTTCATATTTATCATAAAAATCCTTACCCATTCCAATATACTGAGCACCTTGCCCCGGGAATATAAATGCTGTTTTTCCCATGCTTTATTATCCTCTTTATTTTCTAAAAATGAAAATTCTTAATTAATTCTTCCGCTTCCTTAACAACTTCCTCTATAATTTCCTTACAGGATTGTTCTTTTGATACAAGTCCTGCTATCTGACCTGCCATAACGGACCCGTTAATAATATCTCCCTCTACAACGGCTTTCTTTAAGGATCCCAGCGTAAGCAATTCTAATTCTTCAAAACTTTTACCTTCCTGTTCCAGTTTCTGATAATTTCTGGTCATATTATTACGAATGGAACGTACCGGATGACCGGTAGAGCGGCCGGTTACTGCTGAATCAATATCCTTTGAGGAAATAATCCGTTTTTTATAATTATCATGAACTATGGATTCATGGGATACTACAAATCTGGTTCCTATTTGACCGGCTTCTGCTCCCAGCATAAATACGGCAGCTAACCCTCTTCCGTCGCCTATTCCACCGGCTGCGATAACAGGAACAGTTACCGCATCTGCAATCTGGGGAATTAATGCCATGGTTGTTAATTCGCCGATATGTCCGCCTGCTTCACAACCCTCTGCTACTACCGCATCCGCTCCGTACTTCTCCATCCTTTTTGCCAGCGCTACCGAAGCAACAACAGGTATTACAACAATTCCAGCCTCTTTCCACATCGGTATGTAGCTTTCCGGATTACCGGCCCCTGTAGTGACAACTGAGACTTTTTCCTCCACAACTACTTTAGCAACTTCTGCAGCATGAGGGCTTAATAGCATTATATTAACGCCAAAAGGTTTATTGGTTAAAGCTTTCGCTTTCCTGATTTCATCCCGTACTACTTCAGCCGGTGCATTGCCGGCTGCAATAATACCCAATCCCCCTGCTTCTGAAACAGCTGCTGCCAGGTGATGTTCAGCAACCCAAGCCATTCCCCCCTGAACAATTGGGTATTCTATCTTTAATAAATCACATATCCTCGTCTTCATGAATATATCCTCGATTTCTATTTATTCAGCACCTTTTTCTTTTAAATAATTCATAACATCTTCCACGGTTGCAAGGTTGTTTAAATCTTCGGAAGGTATCTCAACATCGAATTTCTCTTCTAATGCCATTACCAGTTCAAATAAATCCAGGGAATCCGCACCTAAATCGTCTTTAAAAGATGCGCTTTCTGTAATTTCACTTTCATCTACATTTAACTGTTCTGCAATAATTTCCTTTAAGTTTTCTAACATGATTATTATCTCCTTTAGTCTCTACGTAATTGGATTCCCTTGGAATCAGAATATATTATATCTAATATTTACTACTTTTATTTATTATGACTTGCTGTCACATGTCACTAACGAACAAGTATGCATAGATTTATGGCACAAAAACTATACAACGGATGTTATTCTAATATATTATCTGTATCTTTCCACGGTGCAATTTAACACCGCTTTTATGATGCTTTAAAATTATTACGATTATACTAACTATTACAATGGCAGTCGCAGCAATTCCAGATATGATCTTAAACAGATTGCGGAACTTTTTCTCAAATATTCCAATATGGAATCCCCATTCGTTATCCTCTGTTTGACTCTCATTTTCTTCGGTAACCTCTGCAGTTTTTATATCTTCTGCTGCTTCTAATTCGTAATTATCCGGATTAATATTGATAATTCCCTCCGAAATAGGATACTCCACAGGGAACTCGTTCGGTTGATTCGAGGTTTTCTTAAATAAAAAGAATAATTTATAAAATAGTGACTTATCCCGCTTCATATCTTTCTCCATATAATCATCTTGAAGCAATTCCGGATTCAGCTCACTCATCATATCAATTAACAATAGTTCGTTCATAACTTGCTCCCTTCTGTGTTTAAAGGTATTTCCTTATCAAAATCCTGTTTCATTTTATTTCTTAACCTGGATAATCTGCTGTCAACGGCAGTAACCGTCATCTTCATTGCTGCTGCTATGTCTTTAGAGGATTGTAAGTAAAAA
This sequence comes from Anaerocolumna sp. MB42-C2, assembly GCF_030913705.1. Lineage (GTDB taxonomy): Bacteria > Bacillota > Clostridia > Lachnospirales > Lachnospiraceae > Anaerocolumna. Next base: position 4,535,897 of record NZ_CP133190.1, on the reverse strand, counting down.
TATCTTCGTATCACTAATTCATGGTCCTTTTTATTCAATCGGCCAATTATTTCTTTTAACAATGTTATTTTTTCTTTACGGAACACCTGCCCTTCAACACTTTGCTTATGATCAATATAATATCTTGCTATTTCGGATATATCCTCAGGAAGCTCACGTTCTTCTCTTTTACTTAAATCACGAAGTTTATTGATTGCCGTATTTCTAACGATAACTTTCAGATAGGTCTTTAGTGATGCCTTTTCCATGTCATACCGTTCAATATGATTCCAAAGTTTTAAGTAAGTATCATTGACACATTCCTCTATATCTCTGGAACGGCTGCCTAAGATTCCGGCAGCTATATGGAAAAGCAGCTTTTCATACTTATCAGCTAATTTCAATAAACCTAATTCATTCTTCTCATATATCAGGTTTATGATTGCCTCATCTTTCAAGTTATAAGCCTCCTTCCTATATGCTCGATTACTAATACACCATAAAATCGTAAATCTTGCAAATCTAAAAAATTATTTTAATATTTATTATTATTACCCTATTTTTAAGCCCAAGTCAAATTAAGTTTTTGTAACCATCAATCGGACCTGCCGGCCGGGTTTTTTATTTTATCGGGAAGTTCGGATAAGTTTCCATAAATAAAACAGCCTGTCCCGGATATTTCATTAACTAGTCGACTCAGGCTGTTTCCATGTTATTCTTTTATTAATCCATCTTTCGTATAATTATTATTGCCATTCCATAAAATCCACTCTTCATATCCGGCATCGTACACTGCCTGAATCTGATCGCGTATTTCTTCCGGCCCGTAGGATTTGTGATTCGTAAGCCAGGTAGCAGTGAAATCCTGTAACCAGGACCTAACAATTGCTTTATCCTCCTTGTCTATACCTTTTAAAGTCGTCTGAGATTTTTCCAACGCTTTTTTTATAAGATCATAAGGTTTCAAATCCGGATGTAAAATTCCATAGGATCCGTCCTGGTAATGGGAAGGATAAATCATCGGACAAATATAATCCAGATATTTTGACATTTCTTTGTAATCCTGCCCAACTATTTCAGCATCTACTTTACTGTCAATTATTGTTCCGAAAACATCAGCTGAAACATATACCCCTAACGGTTTTAGGTTGTCACATACATATTTTGTAAATTCCGATATAATGTCCATTTTACTTTTGCTCTTTGCTTCTTTCCCAAAGTCCACATCATTAATTCCCTTATCCGTGGAGAAGCGGATGTAATCAAATTGTATCTCATCAAAACCAATTGCAGCTGCCTCTTTCGCTATGGATAACAAATAATCCCAAACTTCTTTTTTGTAGGGATTTACCCAGCACAGTCCGTTCTTATCCCGGAATACACTGCCGTCTTTTTGCTTCAGGCATAAATCCGGTCTGTTCTTTGCAAGGATTGGATCTTTAAAGGCAACAATTCTCGCAATAAGATAGATGTCTTTTTCTTTTAATTTGTCTATTAACTTCTTTATATCACCGATATAGTTAACATCTGCTTGGATATCCTTAACTTCTGGCAGGTCCATCTTATACGTAATTTCACCGTTATCGTTTTTTATATCAATTACCATAGTATTTAATTCCGTTGTATCAACTAAGTCAATCAATTCTTTCATATAACTTTCTTTACCTGCTCTGGGTCCGGTAACATAGATTCCTTTTACTTTCCTTGGTTCACTTCTGGCTTTGGAACCCGGCAAAAATGTTTCTTCTGCTTCTTCCTCACTATTTTCAGAGGTATCCGCAGTGTCTATCGTATCTAAAAAATTTGCTTCTGCTTTTGTAATATCTTCCTGAGTTTTTCCATCTCCTGCTCTATCATTACTGGTAATTATATTTTCTTTCGTATTTCCTGATAAATTATACTCATTCTCTAAAGCGGCATCCGATTTATTTACTTCACCGGAGGTTCCTTTTTTTACATCAGCTTTTTTTTCATCAGCTTCTTTATTACCTAATTGAATCTGTGTTTTACGGAATTCCTCCTGACCTGTGAGCCTATTACGGGATATCAGAAAAGAACTAATACCTAAAACAAAGGCAAATATTACACCAATAACAACCGCCACCCCACCACGGTTTTTTCTTCCGTTATTTTTTCTATGTCTTCTAATCCTTTTATAAGTATCTTCTTTATTAACATACATATCTCTTTTTTTGCTCATAGTGTTTTCCTGCTCCTACTCTTTTGCATTCTATTATAATGGTATTTCTGATTACAAAATTTGTCAAGTTCTATATAACTATATTATTATTAAGTTTATTATTTGTTCATATATAACAAATAATTCCTTGTAAATGGTTCTAAAATATACTTTTTTGTTGACACTATATTTAATGCTGTTATATAATTATTTCGTAATTTCTCGTTGGTATGTAAAGTTAACTATAGGAGGATTATTCATGGAATTTTGTATTCGGTTAAAGCATTTAAGACAAAAATATAAATTAACCCAAGGCGAATTGGCAGCCGTTATTGGATTAAAGTCAACTGCTATTTCTAATTATGAATCCAAACGCAATGAGCCATCTATTGATAAATTAATATCCTTATCTGATTATTTTAATGTTTCATGCGATTATATGTTAGGTATTACCGATAATTCATTACGTATAGGAAGTGAAGACTTAGATAATGAAACTGCTGATTTCTTTATATTATATAAACGATTAAATAAAGTAAATACCAATGAAATTAAAAATTACGCTAAATATCTGCTTTACAAACAAGAAAAATTATCTGAGAGTTTAAAGGATTACACATATGAAAGTTCAATAAATAAATTATAGAATTAGCATCTGCAAAACTGAGCATCTTATGATAAAGAAATGTCAGCGTTCTGACACTTTTGCGTCAGAGCAGACCTGCCCCAATATACTTCCTTTCTGCGGAGTGTGTATCAGGAGCGCATCCTGCCTGGAAGGCTTTCTTATTGCATAGGTAAGTTCGGAGAACTTTTCTATGCAATAAGAAAGGGTCTGGTTTACCAGACTCTAGCGCTGACGCGCTGTTACTTTAGTGACAAGCCACCCTAAAGGATATTATCCTTTTGCGTGTTCATGTGCATCCTGCCGGTCGGGCTTTTATTTCATAGGGAAGTTCGGAGAACTTTCCTGTGAAATGAAAAACTGCCTTATGTTTTATATAATATCTATATAAAATATAAGGCAGTTTTCATTCTATACTTCAATTGTGTTATTGATTTGCTCCACAGCATTTTTTATATTTTTTACCACTTCCACAAGGACAAGGATCATTTCTTCCTATTTTCTTCTCTTTTACTACTGTCCCTGATTTTTTTTGTTCCCAAAATAGTTCTTTTCTTCTTTCCTCTGTTAAGAGCTCATCCCAAACCGGCATCTGATAAAGCCAGTCAGCTTTTGCTTCTACCATGTTAAAGTATAACTTTTCTTTATCAAAACCAAGATTAACAACTGTTTTTTCATCCATCTCTTCAATAGGATTTGGATTTTTGAGGCTATCGTTTATTCCATCAAGGAATCCCACCATAATAGATAAACTGGTACCATATCTGGATGCTAAATCTTCTACCGTGCCTTCTACTACAGTTTCAGGATCTGCTAGAATTCTCTCATATATACCTTGTTCAATATTAAAATAATTGGCCCAAAATAGTTGTCCTTCTTTTTGATTTGTGTCAAGAGAGTAAGCATAATCTCTCCATTCTTGTAATAAACTCATGATATTCATCCTTTCTGTTGTTTAGTATTTACAAAAAAATCCTAAACTTACGTAAAAAAATTTTTTAAATTATGTATAATACATCCAAATCAGCATCATACTATAGTTAATCTAATTCAATAAACAATGCCGTCTGCAAAATACAGACGACTTGTGATAACAATAGAACACAGTAAATGTAATTAATCTATTGCAAATATTAATTAGATAGCACAAAAAGCGTAATCTTATACTGATGTTGGATCCCCCCTCCAACAATAGGATAAACGCTTTGCGCACTAACAATGCGCAGCCAACACCAAAGAAAAGTTAAATACTTATCCTCCCCTTTTTAACAAACAACTCACTGCAAAGGCGCAGTGGGTTGTTTGCTTTTTAATTAGGGAGTTATATCTATCGTGGTAAAGATCTCTTAGGGACATGTCTATATGAATCCCTTATAGATCAATGGTTTCAGAGACTTTGACGGTGAATGGCACAAGCATTATTTTATCATAAATTTTCTTTATACGCAACTTATACTCAACTTTATTTTTTTCCAGATATTTATACAATACGAAGCACACATTAATCCAAATATATAATTATATTAATACCACCTTGCAAATAGTTTCAAAGGGTCCGATTCCTTTACTATGTCACTTTCCATAACAGGTTTGCCATCGGCTTCCGTATAGTTATCCCAGCTATACCATCCCGCAAATTTGCACCCATCCCGTTTCGGTGCCGGCAATTTCCCATATTTTTTACCGCAGATAACTTCCTGTTCGTACTCTTCCCCATTATATGCAATAAAGGTTATTTCTAATTTCTTTTCCACCCAGCGTGCATATAATTTTTTCTTTGCATTTTCATCGTAGACACTTTCGGAGGTAATCTTATCCCCACCTGTTTTAGCAGTATACCAGCCGTCAAATACATAATTTGCTCTGGCAGGTTCAGGCAGCTGACTACTGTATTTTGTTCCATAATATACGTTAACGGTCTCTTTTTTAACTAAACCACCGTTTGCATCCAGGGAAATCGTATATTTTTTGCCGCTCCAATGCGCATATAAAGTATGTGACCCATTTATCTTTACCGTACTGTCTTTTGTTATTTTTACTCCTCCGTAAGCGTAAGTATACCAGCCTAAAAAAGTATAATGATCTCTTGTTGCGGTGGGCAGACCGCCATAAGTATCCCCAAAAGTAACCTCCATTGAATTTAAAGAGGCAGCTCCTCCTTTCGGGTTAAATGTTACGGTAAACGTTTTACCTCCTCCGTTTTTTGAAGCAGTCGCTGCATTCATCTTTTGCGGCAGGGCTAATGTAATTAAAAGGATACCTAAGGCAAAACAAAATAATCTTCTATTCTTCATATTCATATTAACAAACTCCATCCCAACTTTATAATAATGTAACTTCTGATAAAAGGCGATGTTCTTTCGCCGTGCATCCGATTATAGGAACATGTTTTTGTTCCTATAATGTAACTTATCGGCTGTTTTTTCGTTTTACTTGAAGTAATTTTCCACATATTCTGCTAATTCATGGATATTTAACGTAATCTGTTTCATGGTATCCCTGTCACGCAATGTGACTGTCTCATTTGTTAGGGTATTATCATCAACCGTAACTGCAATCGGTGTTCCGATAACATCTCCTCTGCGGTATCGCTTACCGATATTGCCGGCATCATCATAGGAAACCATAACGTGTTTCTTCAGTTCATGATATATCTCAAGTGCTTTTTCACTATGACGTTTTTTAATCAATGGCAAAACATTTACTTTAATCGGGGCAAGTATTGGATTAATTTTTAATACCTGTCTGCACTCTTTTTCATCAATTTCTTCCTCCACCAGAGCTTCAAATAAAACAGCCAGCACGATACGATCCAGTCCGTAGGTAGATTCTACAATGTAAGGAATATATCTTTCATTTGTTTGCTCATCAAAATATTCCATACTCTTTCCGGAATATTTCTGATGCCTGGATAAATCAAAATCAGTCCTGTTATGGGTACCGTTGATTTCACCCCAGCCAAAGGGAAATAAATACTCGATATCACAGGCTGCTTTTGCATAATGAGCTAACTTTTCGTGGTTATGAAACCGCAGATGTTCTTTGGAAAGCCCTAAATATTGAAAAAATGAAATTCCATAATCCTTAAAATACTCATACTGTTCTTCATCCGATCCGTTTTTACAGAATGTCTGATATTCCATCTGCTCAAATTCAATGGTACGAAATGTAAAATTACCGGGGGTTATTTCATTGCGGAACGCTTTTCCTATCTGCCCTATACTAAAAGGCAATTTAGTTCTCATAGTTCTAAGAACATTAAGAAAATTGACATACTCTCCCTGTGCATTTTCCGGCCTCAAATAAATCATGCTGGCACTGTTTCTGGTTACACCACGCTGCGTTGAAAACATCAGATTAAATTGCCTGATATCTGTAAAGTTGGATTTTCCGCATTTCGGACAGGGTACCTTATTCTCTATAATAAACTGAAACATCTCTTCCTGTGTCATGGCATCTGCATTTGCTTCCAAGCTATATTGATTAATCAAATTATCCGCGCGGTGTCTTGTATTACATTCTTTGCAGTCCAGCAGCGGGTCTGTGAAGCTTGTTAAATGTCCGCTGGCTTCCCAGACCGCAGGGTTCATTAGTATATCCGAATCAATTTCATAACTGTTATCTCTATTTTGAATAAAGTAATATCTCCAGGCATCTTTTATATTATTTTTTAACCTTGTACCCAATGGGCCATAATCCCAGGTATTTGCCAGGCCTCCATATATTTCACTTCCTTGAAAAATAAATCCGTACTGATTACAAAATGCCGTTAATTCTTCCATTGTTAATTTTCTCATTCCATATACCTCCTTGAATTTATTAGTAATATAAAGTATCTGGCAAGCCTTTCACTCCGAGCTCGTGGGGGCTGCACAGCAACAACTTTTCTTCCTCGAGAAACGCACATTGGCACGAACTATCGTAATCAAAAAAAAGTCCGCCCTAAGCTAATTGCTTAGGGCGAACTTATATACATTAGTAAGTCCGTGGTACCACCTAAATTCAGGATAACCTGCGCTCTGCTTACAGCACTTTAATCATGCTGCTTCCTTTGATAACGGTGGAATTCCGTTGGTACCTACTTGGATTTAATCCTTTCAATCCACAGCTCTAAGGCGCCTTCTATGTCAATTTCATAAAGATTCGCACCAGCCATCTTCTCTCTGAATTCCAATTAACATATACTATTCCTTTTCACAGCTTTTAAAATTTTCCTTATTTTATCATTACCTATTTATAAAGTCAAGGCGTTATACCCTAATTATTTTTATAGTTTTACAATAGTATGCCGCTGGTTTCTGTTCACTCCCCTGCAAAAAGCAGCAATTCCGTGAACTATAACACACTTCGCGATGCACTAAAACGAGGATGCAGCGTTCCTACGCTGCAATTCTCCGGTTTTTTGTGAATGCATTGATACTTCTTTATTTTTAAACCCGATCGATCATTCTGAATCGATAGCAAACATGTTGATTTAACTGAATATATCTATTATAATAAACTTGTACGAATATTAAGAAAGGAGTCTCTTCTCTTATGAAAAAAATCAAGCGCATTTTAGCTTTTGTTGTTGTGATTTTACTGTTTTCCTTATATGGATTGACATTATATGCCGCTCTTACAGCTTCACCTAATTCACATGCTTTATTTCAAGCCAGTTTATATTCTACCGTAGTAATTCCAATTATGATATATACCTATATGTTAGTTTACAAACTATTAAAAAAATGGTCTCAGGATAAATATAATAATTAACTGTAACCCGGAAGATTCACTTTATGTGAGATTCTCCGGTTCGCATGCATGTTCGAATTATCGCAAGCAAGCTTGCTAATTCTCACTTTGCTTTCGCTTATATAAAAGCTGTTGCAAGACTCTTTGTTTAATCTTGCAACAGCTTAGCTTTTAACCAAACAAACGTCAATTATTCTTCCGCATCCTCCCTGATTCTTTGAAGATATTCTTTTATTACTTTTTCATACCCTTGTTCCGACGGTTCATAAAATACCCTTCCCTTTAATTCATCGGGCAGATACTGTTGATTGACATAATGGTTTTTATAATTATGAGCGTATTTATAACCCAGACCATGACCCAATTTTGCAGCCCCTTTATAATGGGCATCCATCAGATAGGAGGGAATTGTTGCTGTTTTCTCGTTTTGTACGGCTTCATAAGCGGCATCAACAGCCATAATGGAAGAATTACTTTTTGGAGCACAGGCAACATATGCCGCAGCTTGTGCCAATACAATACGTGCTTCCGGCATACCTAGCCGCTCTACTGCCTGGGCTGCGGCAGTCGCTACCACAAGGGCATTAGGATCTGAATTGGATACATCCTCCGAAGCACAGATCATAATTCTTCGTGCTATAAATGTAATGCTTTCTCCTGCGTATAACATACGGGCCAGGTAATAAACCGCCGCATCGGGGTCTGAGCCTCTCATACTTTTTATAAATGCTGATATGGTATCATAATGGTTATCGCCGGTTTTATCATAACGGACTACCCGTTTTTGTATACATTCACCTGCTACCGGTAAGGTTATGTGTATCTTACCGTCTTCGGACCTTTCCGTTGTCAATATCCCTAACTCAATGGCATTTAATGCGGCTCTTGCATCTCCGTTTGCAATATCGGAAAGAAAGTCCAGAGCATCTTCATCAATAGCAGCATTATATCCTCCCATACCTCTTTCTTCATCATAAACAGCTCGGATCAGAAGCTTTTTGATATCTTCTTTTTCCAGAGGTTTTAATTCAAAAATAATAGACCGGGATAATAAAGCGCTGTTTACTTCAAAATAAGGATTTTCTGTAGTAGCACCGATAAGTATTATGGTGCCGTCCTCCACAAATGGTAATAAGTAGTCCTGCTGCCCTTTATTAAATCTATGAATCTCGTCTATAAATAATATAGTCTTCTTACCGTACATACCTGCATTCTCTTTCGCCTGGCCTACTACTTCTTCCATATCTTTTTTACCTGCTGAAGTAGCATTGATCTGGGTGAAAGCAGAACTTGTAGTTCCGGCAATTACTTTAGCTAAGGTTGTTTTGCCGGTTCCGGGCGGGCCGTAAAATATAATAGAACTGATTTTATCAGCTTTTATAGCCCGATATAACAGCTTATCTTTTCCGATTATATGACTTTGCCCCACCACTTCATCCAGGGTTTTAGGGCGTAAACGCGAAGCCAGGGGAGAATCTTTCTCCATTTTATTGCTTCTCATGTATTCAAATAAATCCATATTACTGCCTCCCTGCCCATTTAACTTTATAAGCATTTCCTACATTGTATAGAAAAAAACAATCCCAGTCAACCATTCTTTCTATTTCCGCAAAACCAAACATACGAAAGTTTTACCCCCTGTTTTTAATAAGTGGCAGCACTTGATTTCTTTAGAATCTATGTTACAATAAGAAAGAATCCGGCTTGCCGGACGCAATCGATTTTCAGGAGGTTATTATGTCAATTCCCCAAGATCCCATAATCTTACTTAGTTACATTAATACCCAGTTAAGAGACAATTATAATAATTTAGCAGAACTATGCCTGGATTTAAATATAGAGGAATCAATGATAATAAAGAAATTAAAAGCCATTCAATACGAATATAATCCAACTTTAAATCAATTTAAATAGGTGAAAAATAATGAACAAACCTTTTCGTACTGTATATACAGGCGGTACCGGTGAAATAACAGAAAAAAAGTCCAGATTTATAGCCAGTGTTGCTCCTGTTCTATCGGAAGATGATGCTTTGGAATTCATAGAACAAATTAAGAAAAAATATTGGGATGCACGGCATAACTGTTATGCCTATGTAATCGGGCAAAATGATGATATCCAAAGATGCAGTGACGACGGTGAACCGTCTAAAACTGCCGGAAGACCTATACTGGACGTATTGCTGGGTGAAGAAATCCATAACACCATAATTGTTGTTACCAGATACTTTGGAGGCACACTGCTTGGAACCGGCGGACTGGTGCGTGCTTATCAGAGTGCCGCCAAGGAAGGACTTTCTTGCTGTAATATTATCGAGAAAATAAAAGGGCAGAGAGTAACAGTAACTACTGATTACAATGGGAATGGTAAAATTCAATATCTCATCTCACAATCAGGTATTCCTATTTTAGATACTGAGTTCACCAATATGGTGAAAATAACAATTGTAATTCCCAATGATATCTTTGCGGATTTTATAAAGAAAACCATTGAAGTAACAAACGGAAAAGCTCAGATAACAGATGCCTGTGAGGTTTATTTTGCAACTATTTCAGGAAAAGTTGAACTATTCTGATCCGTTCTAATTTTTTAATTAAACAAAAAAAGGAGTCTCTTAAAACTCGAGAGACTTCTTTTTATATATTTCTTCCATTATTATAACCTACTATGTAATAAATATGCTTTATTTTAAGCTTATATATAATCGCTAACCAAATCATCAACTATTTCAAGCATTGATACTAATGTAACCCCATTATCCCATAATTTATGTACCATTTCTTTTACGATATCCTTAGAGTAGGAAATGGGATCCGTATACTCTGTTTCCAGACAATCTTCCAAATGCTTCACTATTTTTATTCCATACAAACTTATATCTCGTCCACGATCTTTATAATCCTCTACCAGATAATAATCTAATTGTACCTCCTTATTATCTTCCATTATCATTGTTTTAGTACCCTCTAAATAAAGTTTTCTCATTGCCCCTCCCTATAATCCATCCAGTAAATTTTTTAAAGCATTTTTCTTACAGTAGGTTTAAATCTAATTACATTATATATTTGTTATTAAACGAATAAAAGCAGAATAGCTCGGCATAATGTTCTACATTTCGACATATAACGTATTTTTCTCACGATAAGTAAAAAATAGTTTAAATTTTCCCATTTTTATCTTCGGAAATGTGAATATTATGACAATTACCTACATTTTTACATGGCAACATTTTGTTGCCTTATGAAAAAATACTTATGTAATCAGTTATACATTCCTTCACATATAAAATTTTCTTTATTTTGTAGTAACAATTTGGTATAATGTTAGGATAAAAGGAGGTTTATTATGGACTTTAGCAAAAAAGGGACTGCAAAAAAACAACAGCAGATAAAATCTACTTCCAGAAAAATTGCCTCTAAAGCCGGGGTATCTGTTTTTAGAATATTCCTGATTGGAATTGTATTTATAGCTGTTATCGGATCATTTGCCGGGTTTGGAGTTTTAAAAGGACTTGCTGACAGTGCACCTAGTATAGATCAGATTAATGTTATACCTACCGGTTTCACTACTAATATATATGACAAAGATGGCAATATAATCGAGACTTTAGCCGGTGCGGAAGCCAACCGAGTATATGTTACAATAGATGAAATACCGAAAGTTCTTCAGAACTGTGTTATCAGTATTGAAGATGAACGTTTTTACGAGCATAACGGTATCGATATAAAAGGTATCTTCAGAGCTTTCTTTGTTGGTTTAAGCAAGGGTGATTTTGATGAAGGTGCCAGTACAGTTACTCAACAGTTGATTAAAAACCAGGTATTTAACGGCGGTGCGGAAGATAATTTTACCGATCGTTTTATCCGTAAAGTTCAAGAATGGTATTTGGCTGTTCAATTAGAAGATCGTCTGGATAAAAAATCCATATTGGAATATTATCTCAATAATATTAATCTGGGCGCAGGAACCTATGGAGTACAAACCGCATCTAAAAGGTATTTTAACAAAGATGTAGCTGACTTAACCCTATCGGAAGCAGCTGTTATTGCTTCTATTGCACAGTCACCAACTAATATGAATCCTATTACACATCCGGATAATAATGCCGCCAGGCGGGCAAAAGTTCTTGAGAATATGAAGAATCAAGGCCTATGTACGGAAGAAGAATATCAGGAAGCAGTGAATGATGACGTCTATTCCAGAATACAAAGTATTAATGAAGAACAGGGTACAACATCTTACTACAGTTATTTTGTGGATGAATTAATCGAACAGGTCATTGAAGATTTACAACAGGAGAAAGGGTATACGTATACTCAGGCCAGCAATGCGCTTTATACCGGTGGATTAAGTATATACACAACCTTGGACTCGAAGATACAGGGTATTGTAGATGATGTTTATTCCAACAAAGATTATTTCCCCGAAATCGGAAAGGATTCTTTTTGGGAGTTGACATATGCTTTATCTATTCAAAAGAAAGATGGAACCACAATTCACTATCATACCAATGACTTAGTAGATTATTTTAAAAAAAGTTCTTCTTTCTCAACTTATTTCAGCAGTAAGAAAGATGCCCAAAAAAAGGTTAAAGAATTTAAAAAAGCTATGGTAGAAGACGGAGATATTATTCTGGGTGAAAATACAAGTTTAATTATACAGCCCCAGTCTTCCATGGTTATTATGGATCAGAATAACGGACAAGTCGTAGCTTTAGTTGGCGGTAGAGGCGAAAAAACCGGTAACAGGACTTTAAACAGAGCAACAAATACTTGGAGACAGCCAGGCTCCACGTTCAAAGTGTTGTCTACCTACCTGCCTGCACTGGATTCCGCGGGAATGACTTTAGCTTCTGTAATAGATGATGCTCCGTTTAAATATCCGGATTCAGATAAATATGTAAGTAACTGGAACGGAGAAACTTATGAGGGTTTTACTACCTTAAGGCAGGCAATTACCAACTCCATGAATATTGTCACGGTAAAAACACTACAACAGGTGACTCCTCAAATTGGTTTTGATTACTTAACTAAATTAGGTTTTACTACCTTGGTTGACAGTAGAACATCGGATAGCGGAAAGGTTTATTCCGATATTAACTTATCCATGGCACTTGGTGGTATTACAGACGGTGTAAGCAATCTGGAATTAACTGCGGCATTTGCAGCCATTGCAAACAGCGGTTATTATACCAAACCAAGTTTTTACACCAAAATTCTGGATCATGATAACAAAGTCCTGCTGAAAAATAAACCTACCGGCCGTCAGGTTATGAAAGAATCAACATCATTTCTATTAACAAGTGCAATGGAGGACGTTGTTAAAAAAGGCACCGGTTCTTCCGCTAATTTTAATGAAATCAGCATGCCGATAGCCGGTAAAACAGGTACAACTTCCGATGATAATGACCTCTGGTTTGCCGGATATACTCCTTATTATACTGCAACTATATGGTCCGGCTATGATAATAACAAAACCCAGACAAATAAAAGTTATCAAAAAATCATATGGCGAGATATCATGCAGCGGATTCACGAAGAATATAAACTGGAATCCAAACCTTTTACTAAACCGGACTCCATTGTATCAGCGGATATCTGCACAAAAAGCGGGAAACTTGCGGTGGATGGTTTATGTGATAAATACATCGGCGGCTCCACTGTTAAAACGGAGTATTTCGCAAGAGGTACGGTTCCTACTGAAAAATGTGATATTCATGTTAAGGTTACGATATGTAAAGATTCCAAACAGCTTGCAGGTGAGTATTGTCCTAAATCCTCCCTGGAAGAAAAAGTTTTCCTTATAAAAGATGAGAAAAGTCCGACAAAAGATACACCATATATCTTGCCGACCCAAAAATGTACCAAACACAATTCAAAAACACAAAATAAACCTACTAATACTCCATTTCCACCAGGAAATAATAATCCCGGCGGTATCGCTCCAACCGTTCCACCATATGACAATGGTGCTGATAACGGCAGTAATGGCAATAACGGTAATACCGATAATGGCAGCAATAGTGGGGAAGATACGTCCACAAATGATGGTACCGAGATAAATACTGATGAAACAGATGTAGAATTCTATTACGACTACGGTCAATAAAGATAATAAGAAAAGCCGGTTTCAAAACCATAAGTTATTGTCATACATTAACTTACAGTTTTGGAACCGGCTTTTCTTGATGTTTCATCTATATTAAAAGCATTTATATACCTTGTACTTTGGGTTTAATCAGAGAAATATTAATGTTTACATCCTAATTGATATTAGAAATTATCATTTAAATTTAAAATCAAATTAAGGTATATAAGATGCTTGAAATATATCAAACTCTATACAAAGTTGTATTGGTTTTAATCCTTTAACTTCGGATCAAAGATCCAGGAAGCAATATAGGAAAAAATTAATGCTGCCGAAATTCCTACTGCCGAAGCAGTAAAACCTCCTTTAAACAAACCGATGAAACCTTCTTCGGTTAACGACTTTTTAATACCTTTAAATAATAAATTTCCAAAACCGCTAAGAGGAACACTGGCTCCTGCTCCTGCCCACTTTGCAAATGGCTCATATATACCGACTGCTCCTAACACTGCTCCCAGGCACACCAGTATAACCATGATTCTGCCCGGCATAAGTTTCGTACTATCCATTAAAATCTGTACAACGGCGCAGATTGCACCTCCAACTAAAAATGCTTTTAAATAATCCATATGCTTCTCCAATCCGGCTTTATTATAGGTAATGATCAGGATGTCAAAAGGTCAATTTTGCGTTTCGTATGAATACCAGCGTATATATATTCAATTTAGCTGCCTTTCCCTCAAACACTATATTTGACACCCTAATCAAGTAATATAATAAATGTCCTTGTTAACTTACTTCTATAACAACTCCATGAGCAATTCCGGGTACGGAATTTCCTTCGTTATAACTAACCTGAGATAATAATGCTCCGGTTGGAACGAACAAAACTCTTGTCCATTCGTGACGTCTCAGTTTCTGGAAGATATAACCTGTTAATGTTATGGCACTGCATGCACAACCGCTTCCGCCGGCATGTGTATCCTGGGTATTCTTATCAAAGATTTCAATTCCACAATCCATATGATTTGATCTTATATCAAATCCATCCTGCTTTAATAAATCAATTAAAATATCTTTTCCTACATATCCTAAATCACCGGTAATAATTTTATCATAATAGTTGGGTAATATATTAAAATCTTTTAAATTCTGTGAAATCGTACTATAAGCTGCAGGAGCCATACAGGCACCCATATTCATAGAATCTTTTAATCCGTAATCCACTATTTTACCAACCGTTATCCCTTTTATTCTTATTAGTCCATTATTTTTTGAATCATTTTGATTCGTTTTAGCATCCGGTTTCTTTGAACCTATCACTACTGCTCCACTGCCTGTTACCGTCCAGGAGGCTGATAATGGCCTTTGATTGCCATATGCCAAAGGGAAACGGAATTGTTTTTCTGCTCCGGCAAAATGGCTGGAAGTCAGTGCTACTACTTTATCAGCATAACCCCCGTCTATAATCATTGCTCCCAGTGCCATGGATTCACCCATTGTAGAACAGGCTCCATAAATACCAAATATTGGTATATTCAAATCTACAATACCAAATGAAGTGGCTATTAATTGGCCTAACAGGTCACCTCCCACTAAGAATCTGATATCCTCACTTTTTAACCCGGCTTTTTCAATTGCCAGTTCCGCAGCCTTTTTCATAAAACGGCTTTCCGCATCTTCCCAGGTAGTTCCGCCGCACATAGGGTCTTCCTCAATCTGATCAAAAAAGCTGCCTAACGGTCCTTCTCCCTCTTTTTTCCCTGTAATGGATGATCCGGATAGGATATAAGGTGCATTAGCAAATAAGATACTTTGCTTACCTACCATTTTAGTTATTTCATTATTATTTTGATCCGTCATACTAATAACCATGCCTTTCTCACAACCTGCAACATAACCGTTTATCGGCCGCAAATGTTAATTGATATTCTAAACAACACCTAATTCCATTAGAATATAATAAATTACACCAAGTACCCAGGAGGAAAAAATACCGTATAATATAACTGGTCCTGCAATTGTAAATATTTTGCATCCAATACCAAATACCTGGCCTTCTTTCTTATATTCCACAGCCGGTGCTGCAACAGAATTCGCAAATCCGGTTATAGGCACTACACTTCCCGCACCTGCAAACTTTGCTAATTTGGGATAAATGTTAAGACCTGTAAGTAAAACCGCTAAAAATACCAATGTTAAAGAAGTATAAGAGGCGGCTAACTCTTCTCCTGCCCCCCACGACTTATACAAATTCGTTAAACCCTGACCAATTGTACATATGATTCCTCCCACCAGGAATGCTTTGCATATATTTGCAAATAAATTATGTTTCGGAGTCATATCTTTTACATATTTATTGTACATCTGCTCTTTTTTATTTTTATCTTTTTCAATAACCACATCTGATGCAGTTACCTTTTTTTTATCATTTGGCATATTCACTCAACTCCTTACTTTTTTATATTAATACCCATTCCTCGTATCCGAGGCTTTTGGCTTACATGTTCCCTGCGAGACTATTATTAATCACTAAAAAACAGTTGATAAAACGCACCGAGTCCTTTTCCGATTGCTAAACATAAAACTATGATTGGAATTCCAAATTTTAATTTAATTCTGTAAGTCAATACCGGAAATACTTGAAGTACTTCCTCTAAAGCCACCGCAAGGCACCCTACAAAACCGCCTGAAAACAAACCAAACATAATTAATCCGACCATACCGATTGGAAGATTGATTTTAAAGAGTAATACCATATTACCTATTCCTGCTCCTAAGACAACAAGATCTTCGTAGAGAGAAATTCGATTCGCCGTATTTGTCCGAACTGCTAATCTTGTTAAAACACCAATAAGCGTTATAAATGTAAAAATACCTGCCGATACGACAATACCTGCCGTAACTCCTATGAAAATTAATAGGGGATATTTATAGAACATCTATGGTTTTGTCCTCCCTGTTCGCATTCTCAATTAATGTCGTATCTAGATTTTCCTCATATAAACGCATCTGAACCTGCATCGGAGTAGGGTCATTGCCCAATTTAAATTTGGAGAAATGATTAAAAAAAACAATAATCCCCAACGGAAGACCGACTGCATAGGAAACCTCAAGTATTTTTCCGCCCGTTTCATTTCCTGTTACTAATTTATATATTGTTTTAAATATTTCTTTCACATTCGCATCCTCATTAAAAGTCATTATTGTAAATGCTGCTCCGAAAAACACCATAAGTGATACTAATGAGACTTTTATATATTCAAATATTTTAGGGAACTTTTTCGGCGGGTCGTAATGTACTATAAAATCAGATTCACCCAGGTTGATAATCTGTACCTCCGGATATATTTTGTTGATTAATTCAATTAATTTCAAAACAGAAAATATATAATTCGTTTTTTTCGTGGCCTGGGTTTCAAAAACCACTTGACTTTTTAAATCATTAACCATCTTAATATCATAGCTGTATAGCTTGGCAATATCCTTTAGGTAGATGGTTTTGTTCGTAACCATAGTATTTTTATCTATTTTTATATACAGGCAACCATCATTCATATCAGATAAACGCCTCCTGGGTATAACCCCTAACCAGAGTACCTTTAAAGTCATCCGTTTGATCTTTTTGAGCTATAAATGCAACCATCACCGTAACAAAAAAAACTGCCAAAACAATTGCAACTATATATAGACGCCGCTTAAAAATCATAGTATCACCTCTTTTTCTAATGAAAGAAAAAGCATCAGTATAATATAATACCGATGCTTTTCTTGATTTTACTATTTCTGTTTTTTTTATTTGTTATACATTACTAAAATACTTTTCTTTGTCTATTATTATTTGATTCTATAGCTTTTATATACTGGGAATATTTACATCATCTTTTCCCGCATTTTTAATAAAATTTTCTTTTCTAGGCGGGAAACTTGTACCTGTGATATTCCTAGTTCCTTAGCTATATCTGTCTGAGTTCTATTCATAAAGTATCGAAGCCTGATTAATTCCTGATCTTTTTCGTCTAAAGATGCTATGGTTTCTCTTAAAGCAAGCCTGTCAATCATATTTTCATTTTCATCATTTGTTTGTTCCAATTTATCAATAAGATAAATTGCGTTACCGTCACCCTGATAAATAGTTTTATATAAAGATTCCACTTCCGCTCCGGATTCCAGAGCCATTACAACTTCTTCCTTGGCCAGATTAAGTTCTGCGCTGATCTCTTCCAACGTTGGCTCCCTGCCATATAAACTGCTTAATTTCTCCCTTGTGATACGAATTTTTCCTGCTGTTTCTTTCATGGACCGGCTCACTTTAATTACACCATCATCCCGCAAGAAACGTTTTATTTCACCCATGATCATTGGAACTGCATAGGTCGAAAATTTTACTTCGTAAGACATATCAAATTTATCAATTGCCTTAATTAAACCGATAGATCCAATCTGAAATAAGTCTTCCGGTTCATGTCCGCGACACATAAATCTACGGACAATACTCCATACCAATCCTATATTATCTGTTATAACTTTATCTCTTGCTTCTTTATCTCCCTGCTGTGACCGTCGAATCAATTCTAAAGTATCCACTGTTTCACTCCCTTCTTAGATGATTTGAGATAACAGGATAAGTATTTTTACCAAGGTATCATTCTTCCTTATCCTGTAGGAGCATTCAATATAAATAAATTTTTAATGAATTAGCTTTTTCATCTTAACTAAGGTGCCCTCACCTAATTTTGATTCTACTTCCAGATCATCCATAAATGCTTCCATAAATGAAAAACCCATGCCTGAGCGCTCCAATTCCGGCCTGGTCGTATACAAGGGCTCCATAGCTTTTTCAATGTCTTCGATGCCTTTTCCAAAATCCTGTACTTCAATAAATACTTCATGATTACATATCTTGCAGTAAATTTTGACTCTGCCGCCGCCATTATTGTAGCCATGAATAATTGCATTGGTTACTGCCTCTGAAACTGCGGTTTTAATATCTGCAATCTCTTCAATTGTGGGATCCAGTTGAGCCACAAATCCTGCCACAACCATTCTTGCGAAACTTTCATTTCGTGACTGACTATCAATCTCCAATAACATTTCGTTAGTATAATCCATACTTATCCTCCTGCTCAGAACGCCCTCCCAATAAGACCTTAAGTCTATCGCGTTCATTTAATCTTAATTATGGTTGAATTTATTTACCGCATCTTCTATTGTTTCGAATTTATGAATGATTTTGTATAATCCGGACAATCGAAAGATTCTATCTACACTCTGATTTACTCCTGTTACTGCTACTTTTCCCCCTGTAAATATGATCTTTTTATATCGGCCCATTATAACTCCAATGCCTGAACTATCCATAAATTCTGATCCGGTAAAATCAAATATAATATCCTTTATATTTTTACCGGTAATCAGCTTGTCCGACTGTTCCCGTATGGAAATCGCATTATGATGATCCAGTTCTTCCAATAACTTAATAATTAGACAATTGTTAACTACCTCAAAATCTGCCTTCACCCCCTCCCGCAACTGCATTACTGTAGTACTCTTTGATTTTTTTTCCTGCTTGTCCATAATAACCTCTTTCCTGTTTCCTATATTTGATCGGGTATTTTAACTCATTTATTCTGATATTTTAACATTTTATTACATTATTTATCATATATTTACTGTTGTCTCTATAAAAAAAGACATCTCTAGTGAACGATCACTAGAATTGTCTTTCTTTAACTGTCATTTTATCTCTCGTGTTCTTATTCAATACCTGCTAATTTTTCTTGTGCTTCATTTGCGCGTTTGGAATCCGGGAACTGTTCAATAACTATGTTATAATATTTTTTAGCATTTTCATAATCACTTAACTGATGATAGGACCGTCCAATAAAATAAACCGCATCCACATTATCCGGATTAAATTCATAAGCTCGATTTAAAGTATCCAACGCTTCGTCATACTTGCGGTTTGAATACAGGCTATGACCTTCATCGTATAAATCCTCGGATGCTTTTACATAGGTAGCATCTTTTATTTCTTCATATAAATCCTTTGCTTCCTGTTTCTCTAATTTATCGGGTTTAACCTTAACTAAGGCATCTGCAACTTTTTCATAATCCACCTTATTCGGACTGCCGTCTGTTAAGTCATCCATATATAATTTAACTGATTTAAATAAATCATTATATATCGTATCATCATATTCAACTACCTCGAAGCCATCGATTTGCGCTTGTAAATCTTTTACTTTTTGCTGCAGATCGGTTTTATCTTTTTCAAGGGAAGACACATTCTGGGAATTCTTATTTAATTCTGCACTATATTCCACTTCTTGATTTTTAAGTTTGTTCTTGTAGCTGTTTTCCACAGTTGGAACAATTAGGAAAAACACACCTAAAATACCAATTGCTATGCCTAAAATTAAATTAACAAATACCCATACATTGGGTTTATCTTCTTTGTAAGTAGACTGAGGAAATACAGTCGGTTCTTGTATCTTACGAACATTCTCTTTATCTGCTGCTTTACCATCATCTCTGACAGGAGCTGACATCTCACCTAATTCATGTAAATATCTTAAGGTTGTTGTATTAGACACATCTATTTTATTCGCTCTGGCCAGACACTTTATTGCTTTGTCTGTTTCCCCGTTTTTCATGTAAAGAAGTGCTAATAACTGCAAAGCCTTTACAAAATGGGGATTTAAATTTGTTACCTTTTTTAACTGTATAATGGCAAGATCATCATTCCCCTGTTTGGCTGATGATAATGCTGAATTATATCTCTTGATTGTCTGATTTAAGGTATCCAGCTTCGTCGGATTGGACTGGAGGGATTCCATGTATTCGTCCGCATCGTTATCTTTCGGCTGAAAATGCTTGCTGATAACCCATTCACTGAGTGCCGAAACTGTTTCTCCCACCTCATAATATATCAAACCCAATAAATTTCTTGCATTTGTATTTTTTTTATTTAACTCTAAACTCTTTTTTAAGACCAGTACAGCACCGGATAAGTCCCTGACCTTTGCTTTCTCCAGGCCTTCATTATAATATTTATTGGATAATAAATACATTTTTCTATAAATTGTTAAATCCTCACCGCATCTTTCACAGCGATTTCTTTTCGCTGCTACATCGTTGCCACAAACCGGACAAATCATATTCATCTCCACCTAACCGTTTTTTCTATGCTCAAACTAATGTAACATGGTCGCTTAAGCGATCACAAATGTCCTATTATTTATCCTTTAATTCTTTTAGCATGGTTTTTATAATATCCGTAATGTCTGATAAGTCATTATTATTAATAACATCTTCTGCCTGTTCTACTTCAAGACTTGGTTGAAACTTAGCTATTTCTTCATCGAAATTAATCATATTAACCTCTTTTCTAACTTAGGACTATAGAATACCCTGGTCTTTTCTCGTCTCTGCGCAGTGGTAATTACAATTATCCTACTCTATTATAGATATACTAAATATCTGAACATATACATCATAACCAGTTTAGGTGCAAAAATCAAGTTAATATTTACCTATATTTATAAAAATAACAATACTCTTAAGGACAGGAATCGATAATTAAAATCCAGTTTATAGTAAGCAAGGGGCATAAGCCCCTTGTGAATATGAAATCCTTAGAATAACTACTTTTATTATAATATTACTATTTTTTTATGCAAGAAAAATAGTTCGATACTCTTCGACATAGTAACCTATTATTACCATTTTTTATGGTTTTTACAACTCTTATGGATTGCTTTCCAGCCCACAACATTATCTCTATGTGCCATGCAATTAATACAATTTCAGAGCCAAATCTGTCCCATAGGGCATCTGAAGCTATGAAACTAGTATCAATTGCATGATATATTG
The DNA here is from genome assembly GCF_030913705.1 of Anaerocolumna sp. MB42-C2. GTDB lineage: Bacteria > Bacillota > Clostridia > Lachnospirales > Lachnospiraceae > Anaerocolumna. The sequence goes on along the minus strand of NZ_CP133190.1, from coordinate 4,514,418 downwards.
AAAAAACTATATAGTTTCGCAATTGCCTATTGCCTGAACTTATTTGCTAAGATGTTGCAGCCGTTCCGTTACCTGAGCCATCATATTAGTGTATTTCTCTAATTTATCTTTTTCTTCTGCAATTTTAGCTTCCGGAGCTTTACTTACGAATTTTTCGTTACTTAACATACCTTTTACTCTCTTAAGTTCACCCTCTAATCTGATTTTTTCTTTGGTGAGACGTTCTATTTCTTTCTCCACATCTACCAAGTCGGCAAATGGCATATAAATAGATGCTTCCGGGATAACTGCGGCTACAGAATCAGCCGGGATGCCTGCTTTATCTTTCTGAATTGTTACTTCAGCTGCATAACCCAACGTAGCAAAAAATACTTTACTGTTCTCAAATATCGTTCTGACCCTTTCATTTTCAGATACAACAATCACAGAAGCTTTCCTGCTTGGCGGAACATTCATATCAGTACGGACATTTCTTATACCTTTTACTGCAGCTTTAATGATTTCAACTGCTTCTTCTTCCGTCTGGTATGCAAAGTTTTCTTCATAAACAGGCCATTCCGAAATCATAATAGATTCCTCCTCTGCATTTTTACCTTCCATTTCTTTTAAGGTACAGAAGATTTCCTCTGTTATAAAAGGCATATAAGGATGCAGAAGTTTTAAGGAAATAGTTAAAACCCGTTTCAGAGTCCAGATTGCACTTACTTTCGTTTCATCCGTATCACTGTATAATCTGGGTTTCACCATCTCAATATACCAGTCACAGAATTCTTCCCATACAAAATCATAAATTTTCTGGACTGCTATACCTAATTCAAAATTATCCATATTATCTGTAACATCTTTAATCAGAGTGTTGGCTTTCGACAAGATCCATTTATCCGCATCAGTTAAAGTTTTAGGATCAACGGAATCTCCAGCCTCTGCCTTTTCCAGATTCATCATAATAAATCTGGAGGCATTCCATACTTTATTGGCGAAATTACGGCTTGCTTCTACTCTCTCCCAGTAAAAACGCATATCATTACCGGGGGCATTACCCGTAATTAAGGTTAATCTTAAGGCGTCTGCACCGTATTTATCTATAATCTCCAACGGATCAATTCCATTACCAAGAGATTTACTCATCTTACGTCCCTGGGAATCCCTAACAAGACCGTGAATTAAAACCTTGCTAAATGGAGCCTTTCCGGTATATTCAAAACCGGAAAATACCATACGAATAACCCAGAAAAAGATGATATCATATCCGGTTACCAATACATCTGTAGGATAAAAATATTTTAAATCTTCCGTTTCCTCCGGCCATCCAAGAGTTGAAAACGGCCAAAGTGCTGAACTGAACCAGGTGTCAAGAGTATCCTCGTCCTGTTTTAAATGTGTATGGCCGCATTTCGGGCATTTATCCGGAACTTCTTTCGCTACCACTACTTCACCGCACTTCTCGCAGTAATAAGCAGGAATCCTGTGTCCCCACCATAATTGTCTGGAGATACACCAATCCCTGATATTATCCGTCCAGTTAAAGTATATTTTGTCAAAGCGTTCCGGAACAAACTGCACTTCTCCGGTTTTAACTGCTTTTACGGCAGGTTTAATCAGTTCATCCATCTTAACAAACCATTGCTGCTTAATAAGTGGTTCAACCGTTGTCTTGCATCTGTCATGGGTACCAACATTGTGAACATGATCTTCCACTTTCACTAATAATCCCATCTCATCTAATTCTTTAACCATAAGCTTTCTAGCTACATAGCGGTCCATTCCCTCATATTTGCCGCCATTATGATTAATGGTTGCATCATCATTCATCACATTGATTTCAGGTAGATTATGCCTCTTACCTACTTCAAAGTCATTAGGGTCATGAGCAGGTGTGATTTTAACAACACCGGTTCCGAATTCTTTATCTACATAAGCATCTGCTATAATAGGGATTTCTTTATTAACTAACGGAAGTTTTACCATTTTGCCTATTAAATGCTTATATCTGTCGTCCTCCGGATGAACCGCAACAGCAGAGTCACCAAGCATGGTCTCAGGTCTGGTGGTCGCAACTTCAACAAATTCATCACTTCCTACGATTGGATATTTAATATGCCAAAAATGTCCTGCCTGCTCCTCATGCTCAACTTCCGCGTCGGAAATACTTGTCTGACATACCGGACACCAGTTGATAATCCTGGAACCTTTATAGATATATCCTTTTTCATATAAACGGATAAATACTTCAGTTACGGCTTTAGAACAGCCCTCATCCATAGTAAAACGTTCTCTGTCCCAATCACAGGATGAGCCTAATTTCTTTAGCTGTCCGATAATTCTGCCGCCGTATTCCTCTTTCCATTCCCAGGCTCTTTTAAGGAAACCATCCCTGCCAAGGCTTTCCTTATCGATACCTTCCTTCTTCAACTGTTCGATAATCTTTACTTCTGTTGCAATACTTGCATGGTCCGTACCCGGCTGCCATAATGCATTATATCCCTGCATTCTCTTGAATCGGATGAGAATATCCTGCATAGTATTATCCAGTGCATGTCCCATATGCAACTGACCTGTAATATTCGGCGGGGGAATTACTATTGTAAATGGTTTTTTCTTTTTATCAACTTCTGCATGAAAATATTTTTTGTTCAGCCATTTTTCATATAATCTTCCTTCAATCTCCTGAGGATTATAATTTTTTGCTAATTCTTTTTCCATTATGTTTCTCCTTTTGTTTTTTAGTATTATAACCGGAAAATGCGATATCAAAGAGTCAAGCGTGCTGACACTTTGACGCCCGAGCAGCCCCTGCAGCAATACGCTTCTTACATGAGGTGTGCATCCTACCCGATAGGGTTTTATTTTATAGGAAAGTTCTCCGAACTTCCCTATAAAATAAAAAAAGCCCTTCGTCTTAAAGGACGAAGAACCGTGGTACCACCTTTATTTGTGGCTGCATCATTAATAAAAGCCACCTTAAGTGCCGGTTTGAAAACTGACACGAGTCTGTAACGGGACCTCCCGTTATTTCTTACTTACTTTCAGAAATACTGTTCCGGAGCTACCTTCAATAACTTCTCTTTAAGATAACCTTTCAGCCTATGGATTATCCTCTCTGGTAAGATAGTTTATCTAATCCTCTCCATCCTTACATTTTCCACCCTATTTAACTATAAATTTTGTATAGTTATAATAATAAGAAATGAATCCGAATCTGTCAAGTAGTTTTTGGTTATTATAGATAGATACCATAATCCTTCAATTTTCTTGTAACTTCTTCCCGGTTAGCCGGTCTCTGATTAACAAACCAAGTGATATCTTCTATACTTTTTTCTTTTAACTTATTATTATATTCAATTCGGTCTCTGAGCTTTTGTCTTCTTACATTCAGGCGATGACGTACCTCTACCATTTCTTTGCTGTCAATCACAGCGGCTGCCTGATAAACCCAGATATCCGGATCTTTCAAATCATAACTTCTTAATTCCTTTACCAGCTCTCTGTTGTAAAACTCTAACTGCTTCGTATTTTTCTCATATATTTTTTCTTCTTCCTTAGCTTTCAGATACTGTTCCCACAAAAACCAAAGCTCCGCATAACTATTAACCATGTATTTCTGGTAAGAGTAATCCAGTTCGTTCGTATTGTTAATATATTTGATTTTCACCTTATTTAACAGGTTGATTGCTTTATTTAACTTACGCTCCGTTAATTTCATGTCATTTCTGTTCACACCGGAGTTAATAAAGATATAAACTGCCGAAACAAGTGCCATCGTTATAGTCATAAGAAACGGAATCTGCATATTTGCCTTGGTTACATTCTGCAGAATAACAAAAAGTAAAAACAGGGAAAATACCAAGATACAGGTAACAACTGCAATGTTCTTCAAATACGTATGTCTATTTAATATTTCTTCTTTCTGGTATAACAGAGCACCTTTTTCCCCTTCCAGATATTTCATATCTGTTTTAATGGTATTATTATAAGCTTCATTGTTTTTCATTTTTTTTAATTCCTGGGGTAATATGTCCTCATATCTGGCAATATGTTTGTATTGAGCGTCCGTTATTTTTCTTGTTTTGTTTTGATATTTGGCTCTTTCTCTTGTAAATGTGATTATTTTTCTAGCTGTATCATTTAAATATTCCCGTTCTTCAGACGGAATCTGCTCCAGTTTTTGGATATCCGTCAGATAGGAAGTCACCGCCTGGTATTCTACCTTTAATTCTTCCAATTGTTTCGAACTCTCAAGAATCTGATCACAGTTATCTGTGATGAAATTCCCACTGTCCATATTCGGGTCAAATTCGTTATTTTTGTTTTCTGATTTTTCTGTACTTTTAATAATTTCATCTTCCAGCGTATTATTAAAATCGTCCGATTCCAGATTTATGTCTTGTTTTACAGGTGATTCCTTTTTTTTATTTTTATTTTTAAATAACTTTTTTATAATGCCCATTTAATTCCTCTCCTGCTTACGAGTTTTCCCTCCGGAATTCCTGTTTCCACCCATTAATCAAATCGCCGGCCATTTGGTAAAAGGGAACAATCTGTCCGGCATCCTTATATTCCATAAGATTCTCTATTACTTCATAACCACTGGAGGTTTCTGCTTCCTGATAAAAACTGTCCAGTTCATTATTAATCTGCTCCAGATATTCTTTGCTGATTCCATAATTTGAGACTTCCTGATTCAGTATTTCTTCCTGTTTACTCAATATTAAAGTGCAAATGTACTGTTTAAGGGATTCTTTATTGTGATTACGCTCATAAGCCTGTTTAAACACTTTAGCTGCCCCAGTCAAACCAATGGTATATATCTGAGCTAATGCCAGATTATGTATCAGGTCCCCATACTGTACACTGTCTAGTGCAGCGGCTTCTGAGCTGCTCAGAATCATTTCATACTCCATAACCGCTTCTGTGTATTGCCTGTATTTAATATAATTATCCGCTTTTTTCTTTTTCCGTTCTATGGGTGTTAAATTACCCCATTCATCCATGATAACTAGCAGCTGTTTAATCTCTGCCTCTGTATAATAATCTGCACTGCATAAAACACATACCACATAATCCTTTAATCCGGCCTTGGCCTCCAGCAGCTTTAATAGCTTGTCTGCCCTCTCCTCAAGCTTTAGCACCGTATGAATCCAATGTACTAAGGTATCATCAAAGAACTCCTCCGTAATAAGCTCAATGTTATTATAAATATAATAACATAATTCCTCAATGGAATAGAGCTCCGTATCCGTAAGTTTGACATAATAAGGCTGTTCCGCCAGATTACCGTTACATAAAATTAATTTTCCCATAACCCCTCCCAATAACTCTTAATATACGATTTCTTTTTCCCATATCCGGTTAGATGACGGATAGAAACTGCCAAACCCCTTATCTTTTACTGAAATAATTGCAGTATTATTACTTAAGAATTTTATTCTAACCTCTACCCTGGTGGTTTTATTCGGGCGGTTAGGAAGTCCGTCTAACGAAATGGTATAAGGTATCGTTTCGTGTTTTAAGATGTCTTTCCTATAGATAGTAAGCTCGTGTAAGTCATCCAGTATCAAATCTATTTTATCATCCGCTTCGCACCAAAGAGTTCCTGCCTTAGCCAATACTGCTTCTGCTTGTTTCGTATCATAATACCCTAAAAGATAAAAGGAACTGGATATCATGTCGTCCCCTAAAAGTATGATATCATCCAAATTATGTTCTCCTGCTAATTCCAAGGCAGCAAAACATGCCCCTTTAACATAAAGATTCTGTCCTTTAAATACCCGCCTGCCTATGCACAGCTCTTTAAAGACTTTATCCGCCCAAGTTCCCTCAAACCCTTTACCTGTAATGTAAATAGTAGATACTATTTGTTTATGAAGTGCCTGATTGGCAATATTGCGAAACAGATATTCCAATTTATCTTTATCCGTTATATCTTCTGCAACCTGATTATTTAATACATCCTGATAATTCTTTTCTTCTATATCCACCAGATAAGGCAGGGATTTTCTCTCTATCATCAGCTGTTTATAGACCAGTCCGTTTTCATCAAAATCAAATAACCCTACATCATTCATCCATAATTCTTTCTTTTGATAGAGGGCATAAAATTGATAGCTTTGAGAGTGACTCTGAATAAATGCCCGGTCTTTTCCGATACCCATACTATCAAGAGCTTTATATATTCCCTCCTTTAGTATTTCGGTCGATTCTTTGATAGTCACAACAATCTTTTGTATACTATTGGAGGGATAATTAATTTTTATAAGTTGAAGGCATTTACGTAAATACTTCTCAAGTAATGCAACCGGACTAAACGGCACTCCATAGATATCCGTATCCTCCTGATTTATAACTTTCTTTAATAATTGATCAATCAGTACTCCGGTTCCGGTTTCCTTACAGTGAAAAGCGTCTTCTCCGTATACCCATTCTTTTGTTCTCTGCTTTACGCCAAGTACGGTAGGTATCAAATATTTTGTTTTATCGGAAGTCACACATATGGATTCCGGTTCTTGAGTTTTGGTATTATAACAGCAGATTTGTGAATCCTGTTCACAAAGATCAAATCCCACAATAAGACTTCTTTGCTCACTCATATTTTACCTCCCATTATTATTCATGATAGGTGCTTGCGAAACAATATAGTTATCTCAATATTTCATACAATTCATACGAATTTTATAGCTTCAGTTGCCTTTAGGGGCAAGATTCAGCTCTAAAATTGTATGAATTGCGTGTCATATAAATACAAATTTTGAGTTTCGCAATTACTTACTACATGATTTAGATTCGTGTCAAAAGCCAAGTTAATTATGGTTCCGTCAATTTGCAAAGTAGAGTTATAGATGTGCAAATTGACGAATGTAAATTATTTGTATGGTTTTGACACCTTAATCTAATTATCGCACTTACCATGTCATAATAGTTTAAATACCTTGGATAATATATAGTGATTTTTATAATAATTATCCAAGCTTTCCATCAATGTTTTATCGTCCTGTACTTCCAGAGCAGTCAGCATAAAATTGAGATGATTATATCTGGTATCTTCTTCTAATTTCATTGAATTATCCAGTTTTACATTTACACTTTCCGTAATGGATACCTGACCGGTTTCATCTTCTTCGGTGATATAATATTGAATACTTTCATTATAAAACAGTATAAATTCTTTCACATGAATCCCCTGATAGACATCTTTCATTTCTTCACTGATGAATTCATCACTGCTGTTTTTTCCTTCCAGCCGATAATGAATTGTTACTTTGTGAATCGGGTTAGTTATATATTCCACAAATATTTTATCACTTATCCCTGCCGGTAATGGCAGTATACTCTGAAACTTCTTATAGAACGGCAGTATAAGGCCTTTTCGAATCAGTTTATCCAACTGATAATCGATGAATTCTATTTCATCCTTCTCAAAACTGTCTTCCGTGGATAACTTCTTTAATAAAGCCAGCGTACAAACTTCATTCTCTTCATAAACCAATTCCCGTTTCATAATATGAAATAATTCCGGTTGAATAATACGATCCATAACAAGGTACTTGTAAGCGTTATAGGATAAAAATGCTTTTATCAGTTTATGATTTGTGCCACGTTTATAATACCGGATAAATACTCCTAACGAATTGGTAATGTAACTTTCTGCAAATAACATCTGTACAAGAAGCCGATCCTCAAGCTCCGCCGTCTCCATCTCGAACCCTACGGCTGCCTGCCACAGCTCATACATTTCCCCTGTAGTTCCAAAAAAGTGTTTTACCAGATATTTTAAGATTCCCTCATTGTATTTACCCGCTCTAAAAATGTGGTAAGCAAGACTTACAATAAAGTCATTTTTAGGGTCCTCCTCGTTTCGGTGCTCCAGCAGGTTGGTACATAATTTTATTAACCGCTTAATGGCAATCCCCTCAAAACCAAATTCCGTCAGGGCTTCCAATGCCTTGTCATACATATCCCGGATAATGAAAAATTCAACTACCTTATCCCTGTCCCCTTTCGATAATCCGTGAAGATTGATCTTACTTAAGTAGGATTCCAGTGATTCACCCTCAAAATTTTCATAATAATAATGAATCAGATCCAAATTGATTTTATTGTAATAAGATTCGTTTAATCCCTGTATTACAAGGATGTCTTTGCGGATTGCAATGGATCTGTCATCATATTTCAGGTAAGTCTGAACTTTTTCCGACAGGTTTAAAAGAATCATAGGGTGATCCACCCCCAGCTCATAACAGGTTTCAATATAATATTCCCATTGCATCAATTTATTAAGGGTATATTCTGCTGTAGCTGTAAAACGGTTTTCATACTGATCTATGAGAAAAATCTCTGCGTCTTCCGTATAAATATCTATTAATGCTGTTCCGTCAACTATAGGTGTGTAGACCTCCTCGTTCATTTCCTTATGAACAACACAAACCCCTTTCATATTAAGATTGTGACAAATAATTTCCTGTTTGAACATAACATAAGGTAACTGTGTCGCAGTCTCAGAGGTTAACCCCTGCTGCGAGATAAATTCTTCATAAAGCAGAGCAAAATTCCCATTAATACTATGTGCCTCTAATTGCTTTAAGACAAACTGCTCAATCCGTTTCCAATAAGAGCGGTAAATTTCAGGCAGCTTTTCTTTGTTTTTAACAATATAAGCATACAGGTATGATTTTTTACGGTCATTTAAACTGCTGTTATAGATGAAATACAATAAAATCTGCTGAGGTAAAACCGTATCTGCATTCTCTGTCAGGGAATACATGTAATATTCATATAATTCAGTAATTCTTAACTGCTCCTTCACTCCGTCCTGATACCAGCGAAAATACAGACTGCTTCTTTGATGTCCCTTAATTAGATGACTGCAGATGGCTGTTAATATTTCCCTGTTAGGATATTTATTATATAATCTGCTTAATGAGTGATGAACAGACCGGCTGAAATACTTTCTTTTTCCTGCCAGATATGTGTACTGCATCGCAGTTTCTTCCGAAATAAAATCATTTTTTATATCCCAATTAAGTACCTGTAATTCAAATTCCTGTAATTCATGAAGCAGAGAGGGTTCTTCATTAAAAATATAAGCTGCTTCAAAATATAAAATAGGGCTTCTGCAGCCGTTCTTATAAAGTTCTTTGATTTCCGCAAGCTTAATAACCTTATTAGTATCATATTTTTTATCGGTATATAATAAAAACCAAAATAATTTCCAATCCTTATTACTGTCGTCATAAAATCCACGTATTTTTTGCAGTGCATCTTGTATGGAGGTTTCATCCTTACGAAGCAAAGCTAACAAATACAGATATCCACAGTAAAGTAATACATCCGTGTCTTTTACTTTTTCAAATACTTCTCCAAATTCCTTAAGCAATTGCTCTGCTTTTGTATCCTTCCCAGAAACCATTAATACATGAATCTGCATCAGTTGGTATAGATGTTGATTTTTACTATCCTGATTCAGTAATTGTTCCAGCAGCACATTTGCTTCTTTTACATATTCCTCTATGGTCAAACGGTTAGTACGAAAATCTAAATAATTCTCTGTCAGCTTAATTCGATACCTGTTGCTCTTTTTATGACTGTTATGTATTGGCAGACCCGACTTATTACAATGACAGGTCACTTCGATTGCTATCGTTTCATGGGCAGTAGTAATAAAAATTTTGCCATAATTATTTCCTGAATGCATAAATGCCGGGTCTATAACAAATTCCAGCGGATAGGAATTTCCAATGAAATTTTCAGACCAGATTATCTTATGTTCCGGTATCAAAAAAGGTACATCCGTACTTATTCTGATTTCGGCATATCCCCAGTTGTCCTTTATCAGCGTAACCTTATCCATCATACTTTCTTTATCTAAGTCAAATGCAAGAACCTTTTTATCCACACTGATATTTATTTGTAATTTTTTACGGATTGCAATCAAGAATTCTTCCAAAGCCTGGCTGCCAGATCTGCTTTTAATTATATTTTGATATAATAAAAGGTATTTCGTATCATGATATAATAAGATTTGTTTAAATTCCTGAGATTTAAATAGCTTGAGTGCTTCAGCTGTGTCTGATTTAGCAAGATTGGCAAAATTAAACAAATCCTTGATTTTACCAATAGAAGACCTAAGATAAGGCACTTCTATATTAACAATAAAAGGTAACAGAATCTCTCCGCAATCGCTTACAATACAGATCTCGCCTTTAACAGTCTCTAACGGATTCATATGATCCCCGAAAAAGCGGTAATGTATCTCATTCTCACTGTCCATAAAACTATTTTGTTCCAGGCGGAACAGCTCGCTGGAAGAATAAAGAATCCCTTTCATCGGTGTATTTTTATTATTTTTAATGGTAAAACTCCCTGAATAAGTTTTGCCTGTTTCTACTGTTATATTTATTTCCACTTCTGACAGCAGAATATCAGGTCTTTCATATTCAAATACTCCTTTCGATAACCGTTCGACTTTTTCTTTCAATTGTTCCACCTCAAGCTTTGGTTTTTTTATTCTGTATTGCATTTTTTATGAATTAAATTATAATAATTATAACACTAATCGACAACTTTTAGCAATAAAAATTGGATAGTCAAATGTTCACAAATTCGGATTAATATATAGAATAGAATCAAAATAAAATATACAGTGTAATTATTTATTATTTAGAGAATAAATCTATATGAAAAATAAATAATACTCTTACATTAACTTTATGAACCACAACATACTAGATCCAAGCAAGAGCCTGTTACAAATCAATTTGTGCTCTGCATCACATAATCAAATTATAAATTGTACAAATTGGCGTAACTGTAATATAAGATTTGCTTTTGATACTCGAACAAAAATATTAGTTTTACATAAAAATCCATAGGAAGGAATTATACCATGCTGACACCAAAAGAACATTTCCACGGAAGTGATTTAGAAAAAATTGAAACTATTTACGGAATTAAAAAAGAGGACATTACCAGTTTTTCGGCTAATGTAAATCCACTTGGGATATCTCCTAAGTTAAGGGCAGAACTTGCAGGTAAAATTGATGCAATTACCGGCTACCCGGACCGGGAGTATACCTCTTTAAGAAAATGTATTGCGACTTACGTACATGCAGATATGGAACATATTGTAGTGGGCAATGGCTCTACGGAGCTGATTTCTTTGTTTATTCAAATAACTCATCCAAAGAAGGCACTGATTATCGGTCCGACTTATTCGGAATATGAAAGGGAGATCTCTTTAGGCGGCGGCAGTTCTTTATATTACCGTCTGGAGGAAACCGATGATTTTCACCTTAATGTAGAAGATTTGAAGAAAGAATTAACCGCTGAATTTGATTTACTTGTTATCTGCAATCCCAATAATCCTACCTCCTCTGCCATTCCATTATCGGATATGAGAAAGATACTGGATATCTGTAAGCTGCGGGGAATCTTATGTATGGTGGACGAGACCTATGTAGAGTTTGCAGAGGACATGACTCAGATTACTGCCATTTCCTTAGCAAGTTATTATAATAATATCATCATATTACGGGGTATCTCCAAATTCTTTGCCGCCCCGGGACTTCGTTTAGGATATGCTGTCTGCGGCAATATGGATATGTTAAAGTTATTGAATCAGAGAAAAAATCCCTGGACTATTAATACATTAGCTGCGATTGCCGGGGAAATCATGTTTAAGGATGAAGAATATATCAGTCAGACAAAAATGCTGATCAAACAGGAAAGAGACCGAATTTATGATATGCTTTCCTCCTGTTATAATGTGCGGGTTTATCCTCCTGTTGCAAACTTTGTGCTGGTCAAGATCCTAAAGGAGTCTGTTACTGCTTCCGATTTATTTGATGCCGCCATCCGTAAGGGTCTAATGATACGTGACTGCTCTACTTTTCCTTTCTTAGATCAGAAGTTTATTCGATTCTGTTTTATGTCACCCGAGAAAAATACCGAACTGATGAATCTGTTATTGGAACTGTTAAAATAAAGTATATCTGATATATTTATGTGCCTCCTGCACCGTAGGGCTTTTTATTTCATCGGGAAGTTCGGAGTACTTTCTATGAACAAAATGATTATCCCTTACCTTAAGAAGTAGTGGATAATCATTTTTGTTTTTGTATTTTACTTTGAGTGAGCTACTAAAATAATATTTTATCTTATTCTACATTTTCGTAAATTTAGATACTGCGTTATTCAAATCATTTACTGAGTTTGCACTTTCATTTAAAGCTGATTTAAAAGCTTCCGCATCTTTATTTAATTTCTCACTGTTTTCAGCAACTATCTGCGTATTATTTGAGCTTTCTTCAATAATAGTTGTAACTCCATCAATAGATTTGACAATATTGTCTACGGTATGGTCCAGCTTATCGGTGGTCTCATAGAATTCACTGAGTAGTTGCTTAATGGTTTTTGCATCCTTATCGTATTTCTCTCCGGATTCCACCATCATGGAATAATCATTTAGCACATTGGTATTAACAAATTGAAGCAATCGTCCAGAATCTTTGGTCAATTCTCTTACTGATTCGATTACTGAACTGCTGATCTCCTGTATCTGATTTGCTGTTTCTCTGGACCTTGAAGCGAGATGACCGATTTCACCTGCAACAACTGCAAACCCTTTTCCCTGTTCACCAGCTCTGGCAGCTTCAATTGAAGCATTCAAAGCCAATAAATTAGTCTGGGACGTGATATCTAAAATTGTATTTGTTAACATGTTAATTTGTTCTACTTCCTGCGATTTTTCAATCGTACTCTCAACACTTCTGCTGATTTCATTTAATATGTTTTGTGTTGTATCCTGTGCTGTAACAGATGTCTGTTTTAATTCACCGGCACGGACGCTGATTTCACCTGCAAGCTGGAGGCCGGAATTCACCTTATTGGTCATATCCTCCAACATACTTCCAATTTCAGAAGCAGCGTTATTAACCGCTTCAATATTAGCAGCCGTCTCTTCCATACCCGCTGACATTTCCTGCATGGCGGCAGAATTATCGGAAACATTATCAATAATTCCGATAATACCGGATTCGAAAATAGTAAAGTTATGTTTTAAATTAGCAGATACTGTACTGATATTATATATTATATGCTGAAGCGTTTCGATAAAACTATTTATGCCTTGAGCTAATAAACCTATTTCATCATTCCCAAGTGAGATTACTCGTTTTGTTAAATCTCCTTCTCCATGCTCAATATGATATGTAATTTCATGCAGTGAATTTTTCGCTTTTACCAGAGGTTTTACTAAGATTCTACGGATAAATAACCAGCTCAATACCGTTACTGCAATAAAAATGATAAAAATAATTATTTCTGTCAGATTGGCGAATTCCCTGCTTTTATTAAGCTGCTTTAAGGTATTATCCACATCCTTTTGAAGAGTATCACTTAAATTCCTGAGATCATCAAACATTGGGCTGGAAAGAGCAGGCATCTCCTTAGTGTAGATTCCAGTAGAACCATCTATATCTCCTGAATTAGACAACTCAATTCCTTTTTTAATTAAGGTATAATACTCCGAATACTGCCGTTCAATTGAAATGATTGTTTCCGTATATTTTGTGTTTGCAAACTGCACTTCTAAATCTTTTAAAGTATCTGAAATAAAAGTATTGCAGGAATCTATGTACCCACCAAATGTTTCTTTTGACTCTGCATCATCAATTATAAAATATTTTGCAGCCATACTATCAATAGCAAGCATATATTCATAAACATGATTAAATGTCAGAATATCACCCATGTCGTCAGAAGCTATATTATCTGCTTTCTGAAAGATTTTCTGCTGATTAATTAAAGTAAAAATCTGAGATACCATTGCAACACAAAAAACCAATAAAATTGCAATTAAAACTTTGTTACCTATTTTCATATTTTTTAGTTTCATAATTTTCTCTTTCCCTTTCATTTAAACTCCATTTCAGTTCAATAACACATATATATATTATATCATATGGAAATTCTTAGTAAACATAATTCGACAAAATAGTTGTTCTATCTAATTTATTTTACTATATTCAACATTTATATGTTATTTTTTTAACACTGTATTAATTGTAAATGGTAAATTAAGGTAAGATATGTATAAAGCATTATCAATGGGAATCGACATTTATGAAAAACTGCACAATGGATTATATACTATAAAAAACAGACCCAAGAAAATAACTATAACTGTCGTTATTTTTCTGGTTCTGTTTTCTAAGGTATTAATTCAAATTTATATGCAGAAAAGGTAAATTCAGCAACAAAATCTTATCTTAATGTATTTACTCTGATAATACATAATCAAGTACAACATCTTTTCCGCTCTTACAATCATCTATTGTAGGCTGAATGGATATATCGGGAAGAAATGTTTTAACTCCGTCATTCTTATAACTGAAGCTCTTACTGAATTCAAAATATTTGGTACTATAACTGACCGGAATCTGCGAATTAGGAAGATTCATCGTCTTAACTTCTCCGTAACAGTCCAGTGCGCCGCCTGTAGGCTCTCCCACAGATATAGCTTCCGGAGCCGCTTCTTTTACTCTATATATTGCAAACATACCTGATGAAAACGTGTTTCGTCCTATTAATGTGTAAACCTTGACATTATCGTTTTTTTGAACATAATTCTTTAAAGATTTCGTAAAAGGGTTAAGTATTTCCGAATTTCCTCCGGTATTGTTTCTTAAGTCAATAATAATCTTATTGATATGGTTTTTCTCTATAACACCAAACATTTCTTTATTAAAATCGGCAAATTTCCGGTTTTCCATGTCAGCACAAACATTATATTCAAAATAAAGGGCTTTATGATCGGGTAAATATTTATAATCATAGTATTTATCATATTTTCCAATCACAACATCCTCCGTCTTACTGTTGACGAAATTGGCATTTTTACCGTATTCCAGTGCTGAAACGGTAAAATCCTGTACTGCGTTATCTTTTTGTACCGTAAATACGGCTTCCTTTTCATTTTTTATAATGCCAAGGCCATACATATAAACCGGTGACTCCAGGTAACTTGGGAGCATTGCTAATACCCAGCTTTCATTTTCATGGGATATAAGTGATTTAAGTTGCTTAAGCACTATATCAATATCTACCCCATCAATTTTTAATATTTTTGAGAACATCATCTCTTTAAGGCCGGTATCCGCATTTACTACATAGACATTTCCGCCAAATATCTTGAATTGCAGTGGGTAATGATATCCGTCCCAGTAATTAACCGTAGTATGCGCATCCCCAATCAAAGCTATAATCTTATTGAGCTCAACAAATAACTGTTTATTGTTTAACTTCTCTATATTAGCTATTAATTGGTCAGTCTTCTCATTAAATTCTTCCTTGGAAATAATACGAAACAGATTCTTGTGATGTTTCGGAAGCTCTTTTTTGAAAAACATTATATCCTCTTTCAGAAGTTGGTTACGCTTTTCATTTGTATTATCATTTTTTAATATAATTTCTCTGTTTGTTGGCTTTTCTTTGGTAACTCTCTCACTGGCAGCGCATGAAGTAACAGTGATTAATAAATTAATTGCAATTAATAAAGCCGCGCTAATTAGTAACACAAAACGTTTTGTCTTCATAAATTTATACTCCTTACTATTTATCATAATTTATTTTCTTATTATCTTTACTTCTGTTCCTGTTCAATAATCTTTAGTTGTAGCCGTCACCGTCGTTTGTTTCTTCTCTTTCATGCTATTATTAGATACAAAACCAATTATAGATAACATAATATTCACAGCTATTATAACGCCAATAATAATAGCTAATGTTTTCCAAATACGATGCCCTCGACGATTTTTAATAGCCAGCTGTTCGTTGATTCTTGATAATTGCTCCGCCACAATATTTAGCCATTGCCGCAAGCAACGCATAGTAACATTACTGGTAAAATGCTTTAATAACCCAAATTTATTAATAATACAAATGACAAAATTACTAACCTCCATTAAAAAACCTAATAATATTGTTTACCCCGGCTAATGCAATTTCATCTTCAATGGCAGGTTTACTATTTGTACTAAAACTATATGTAACCTGAGTAATATCGTAAGCATTCATATGGTGTAATAGACAACAAGCTGTATCATATGGCTTATCTATAGCACCATCTCCTCCACCAACTACAATCACAGCACCTCTTTTGGGTTTAATATGTAGCTCCTCCTTTCTAAAGTACTTAGCACAAAAATAAGTTTGCAAACGACTTCCGATATTTAATAATGCACCTGTTAATTCAGAAAAATAAATAGGCGATGCTATTAATATATTATCACACACTTGAATGTAATTATAAACTTCCTGCATACCATCTAACTTACGGCACCCTGTATTACTCCAGCAATATCTGCAATCAATACATGGACTTATTCCGCTGTCATATGCATTAACAATTTTATATTCGCCATCTAACTTATCAAGAACTTTATTAATTAAACTTACAGTATCACCATTTTTTCTAGGTGAACCGTTTAAAATTAATGTTTTCATCACAAAACCCTTCTATTTATTTGTAAATCCATCCCATATTTTTTCGTTTATGTATTCACTCAGCAGAATATGACTTATGACCTATAGTATTTTTGCGGCCAGCTCCATAGCCAATAATGCAATTCTATCCTTTTCTAATACATTTGATGAATTAGCCAGACTTCGTATATCCCAGTTATCATTATCCAGATTGTCTGCCGCATAAAAGAAGTGAAATATCTCTTTTCCTCTAAAATCTGCCAAAGCTGCAACTGCCGAACATTCCATATCTACACAAATACAGCCGTCTTTTTTTCGTTTATTTACTTTCTCACGGGTTTCTCTGTAAATACCATCTGTTGTCCATACCTTTCCAACGGTGTAGGAACATTTATGACTTTTTAGAATTTCAATAAATTCCTCCTGATACTTCACATTAACATTGATCTCATCCGAGGCTGTGGCATAATGAAAACTGGTTCCCTCATCTCTCACCGCTACATTTGGTATAATTATGGAACAGTCTTTTATATCGGCATCAAGTACCCCGCAAGTACCAAAAAGCACTATCTTTTCAACACCCATAGCAAATAAATCTTCTAAAACAGCTACACAGCCGGCAGCTCCCACATAAGATATAAACAAGGCAATCTCGATTCCATTATAGCTAACTCTATAAATGGGAATCTCCATATTTGCCACTCCTGTCGTAGCAATTGGAACCCCGTTCAGTTCTTTAAGTAACCTATCAAATGTAATCCGTGAAAAACAGGAAACTGCAATTTGGGGGAAATTTTGAATCGGCTCTATTAAATCAAATGCATTAATGACAGCATTTCTATTGGAATCAAATTCTTCAAGTAACATAACTTCATTACCTCCACAAGTATTTTATTTCTTCTATGAATCGATCAATTATATTCTTATGACTTTTAACTGTATTATCCGGCAACCTATCAAGGGATATAAATCTAAGTTCAAGTGATTCAACTTCATCTATTCGTATCTGTCCTTTAAAATCATGGGTATAATAAGCTATTGTGACCGAATAAAATTCATCTCCATTGGGAACTATCAAAAAATGCTCCGGGCCTGAGAATACATCCATTAAATTAAGCTTACCTATGTTTAAACCCGTTTCTTCATAGACTTCCCTGCGGGCAGTATCTTCGGCAGATTCCCCCAGTTCCATTAGTCCGCCAGGCAGCCCCCACATTCCATAAGAGGATGTCTTGCGCTTTTGAAGTAATATTTCGTTATTATTATTCAGAAGGATAACAACCGAACCTACTAATATAAGAGGACGGTGCCCTACAAGCTGCCTCAATTCTTCTACATAATTCATGGATAAACTCCTAATATGATTTCATAATTTGATGATTGGTTTTTTATACGTTGTTGTTATTTAATTTCAAGCAAATACAGCAGTTCTTCTCTATCTTCATCAGAACATTTATTTTTACGGCCTTTTGTTTTATTTACTAATGACATCCCTAATTTTTGCATTACTCGATAGGAATTAACATTCTCACTATCGCAATGTGCTATGAATCGACTAACTTTCAATTCTTGTATTGCAAAGCTAATTATTTCTCTTGCTGCTTCTGCTGCATATCCATATCCCCAGTGTTCCCGGCTTATAATCCAGCCAAGTTCAGCCTCTAAATTATCCTCATTGATATAGATACTAACTGCACCGATATGACTATTATTCAGAAGAATTGCAAATTCATAAAACTCCGGGGTTGCCTTCTGCCACTCTGCCTGTACCCTATCTAAGAATTCTTTGGTTTCGCTGACCACGGTATTGGGCAAATGCACCATATATTTTGTGTTTTCTAAATCGCTTGAATATTTATGAGTAGATTCCAGGTATTGCGATCCTAATGGTACTAATAACAGTCTTTTGGTATGTAACTTCATACTTTTCCTCCTTTTATTCAGATTCTTATATATATACTAAGATTCTTATATTCAGTTATACATCCTGTGCTTTAATAGGTTAAAAATAATTAATAAACACTTAGGATTATCGAATGATTCTATGTGCAAACCAGAACTATTTCGAACTATCTTTTATTATTAACAATCTGAACTATCTTTTTTAACTGTCTTTCTATCGCTTTCTTATCGCTTCGCCATAAAAAATGTTCTCCAAATCCTCCGTATTCCAAAGTAACTAGTTCCGGATTCGTTATTTTTAAAATAAACTCTAAATTCTTATAATCATCTTCATTCATTTCTAAATGATGATCCCTCAAACCATCTTTAGTATCTCTCGTTCCGACCACATGGATTTCTTTAACTCGTTCCAATGGCAGTGCTGACATATAATCTTCCACTGACAAACCTAATCCGCTTGCTGTTACTTTCGCATGTGCTATGTCAAGCAACAATCCTATTTCATATTCCGAACACAATTGTTTTATTAATTCAGGATACACTGAATATCTAATAATTCCGGGACTATTCGTTTCGTAATATGGAGTATAGGGTACATTTTCGATTAATAGTTCTATATCAAGATTTTCTTTCCATAACTGAAGAGTACTTCCCATACGTTCTTTCACCATTTCATAAGTTATCTCTTGCTCATCCCAGTCAGATCGATATGTCGCACAATGGAGTCCAATAAATTTACTATTACAAAATTCCACGCTACCTTTGACTTGGTTCCAATTAACGTTACTTAATTCAGCGGCGCCAGTGTGCTGCGGTATATCTGTTCCCACTCCATGCAGCAATAACTTTCCGTAGTCTTTGTACTTTACCGGTATTTCATCATCCGATTTTGATAAAGCAATTTTCACATAATCTACGGTCACCTTATCTTCATCAATCAATTCCATTAACTCATTTGATAAATTACACCCGATTTTCATCCTACACCCCCATACATTTCGCAAGTTTACTTGCGAAATTGCTCAATTTATTGATGGATACCTTACCTGATAACATCCTGACTTGAAGCGTATATGGGATTCGCTGTTCGAACTATATCCCCATTTGTTTCTTTTAGTATCTCGAAAGCATGACGAACTTCCAATGGAATATCTACATGGGCAATATAATTCTTTCCTTTTGGCCCGTAGCCATATAAGTCATCCGATAATCTCGCGATTTCCCCCGCTAACAGAGCAATATAATGTTCCATATCCCACATTCCCCAAGGCACAGCTTCGAATGACAGCCTATCGCCCCGTACTAATACATTAGCACAGTATGCTGCATAATTAATAACAGTAACATCCGGTATATATTTTTGAAATCCGGCAGTCATACGCAGCTGCATAGTTGCATCCTGGCATAAAATGACAGATTCATAAACGATATGAAACTCTTTAAGCAATTCAAGCAAGTAAGTAATGTTATTCCCACAGTTGGTTGAATTACACTCCAAATAATCGGGCTCAAGGTCATATTTATATTTTAAATAATTGGCAAATATCTTAGCTTCCGGTAAACCGGCAACTGCTACTTCCGGACATTGTTCATGCATCTTCATACGCAAAGTATCCGTGGTGTGACCGGCTCCTCCCACAATAATGTACTTTTTGGCAATTTTATTCTGCATTGCATTTGCCAGAACATCACCTCCGCATGGAATACTTCCGCCAAAAAGCACCATAATGTCCGCTTGTTCAAATCCATATCTTTTCTTCAATTCAAAGGATGTCAGTAACGGAATATCCCGTCGGCCGCAAAATGCTCCAAGTATGTTAATACACTGCGCTGCAATTTCCAGATTCATAGTATTCCCCCGCTTATTTATGACCAATATTATAGAAATTCATTTTCATGATCTTTAAAAAAATCATAATAGTTCCTGACATTTTCCAATTCCGTCCAACGGCGAACCGTTACCGGATTTTCATCAAGGTTATATATCCTTGCTCCAGACATGGCAAGCAGAAACGGTGAATGCGTAGATATGATAAACTGGCATCCAAAAAACCTTGCCGACTCCTCAAGAAAGCTCATTAATTCCATTTGACGCTTAGGAGAAAGGCTATTTTCAGGCTCATCCAATAAGTAAAGACCATTTTCACCGATTTTTTCTGTGAAATACAGAAACGCACTTTCTCCGTTGGAATATTCACGTACATTGTCTATTAATTCACTTCTGATATAACGTGACTGTGTTTTACGCCTGGACTTATTAACTTTCTTTAATTGCTCATAATCTGCCATGGATTTCATTTGAAATTGAGAGTATTTTACATCCAGATATTCCTCAAATAATTCATCCCTTTTTAAATCGATTCCCTCATTTAAATTGCGGATATTAAGCATATAGTCAAATACGTCATCGCTTGTAATAATTCTACTGTCTTCCGGAATGTCTTCTTCCACGTTCATATAACACAGTTTGACATAGTCAGGAAAAAAATTTGATTTATTATAGATAGAATCCCGACGGATGCCTGTCTTTTCCGAAATTACATTAAGTGCCGTAGATTTACCAGAACCGTTTCCTCCATATAATATTGTAATCGGTTGAAAGTCGAGCCTGTCCAGATTATGATTGGAAAGTATCTTAAATGGATAATACGAGTCATAACAGGTTCTCTTAATACTCAAAATAAAATCAAATTCCATATCGGCACTGGGGAATGTAAAACTGCTTAAATAAATCATTAGTATTCTCCTAATTTTTACTTCAATTAGGCATTTGCGAAACTCAAAACTTGTATTTCTATGACATGCAATTCATACAATTTTAGAGCTGAATCTTGCCTTTATTGTTTCGCAATCACCTATTACTTTAATATATTATTCTAACGATAGAATATAAATATTATGCTTCTATTTCAATGACTCTCTAATCTCCGGTAAAATTTCATATAAAGAACAACCTATTTGAGATTCAAAATATTTCTTAAGTTCATAGGTAGCTGTCCATCGTGATACCGTAAATGGATGAACGCCATATCGTATGGTTGTATCTACAAATCTTTGTTCCAGGATACATAATCTATCCGGTAATGCGAGAGCGTCACACAGAATAATAAGCTTATCGTAATCATTATAGATGCAATTAGTAATAAATTGATCCATTTCTTCCTGATCGGGCAGAGTAATATCCATCTTACCGATATCCTGGTATATGTTTTTTGTAGGATAGGAATGTGTCAAACAGATAACTGCAACCTCATCCCAGTTTTTCGATAACATATACCGATATCCATCGATTGTATGTTTTACGGCTGATGGTCCATATCTTCTCCCAATATCATGAAGCAGACCAAATACATATGCTTTATCTTCATCCAGCTTACTATATCTTGCTATTACTTCTGCCGCTCTTGCAACATTTTTACTATGATCAATCCATGGTCCCGGGTTTAACTCACTTGCCAGCTGCAATTCGGATTCTGCTGCTTCTCTTGTTGGAATCATCACAAAATCTCCTTCTCTTTATGATATTTATAGACAATTGCGAAACTAAAATTTTATTTATATGTCATGCAATTCATACACTTTTAGAGCTGAATTTTGCCCCTAAAGGCAACTGAAGCTATAAATTTCGTATGAGTTGCTTGGAATCTTTAAATAACTATATTGTTTCACAATTACCTAATGAATCTTCAAAACGTCTTTTGATAGTATTGTGCATATTCAAATCTTTCAAATCCTATCTTTATATAATAATTAAATGGTTCCTCATCTGGATCCACAAATGCTTTCTTACATCCGTACTTTTGTAATATTTTTAAAGAATTATAAACTGCAGCTTTCCCCAGTCCAAAATTACGATATTTCTCATGTGTTACCATCGGTTCCAGATAAGCTGTCTGCGTCGTTTCATCATACCAAAATCCACAAAAAGAGGCATAATCTCCATTCTTATCTAGTACAACACTGCAGATGTCCCTATTATAATTCAGCCAAGCATGTTTAATAGATAGTTTTACATTGTCGTTGATTTTAGGAATATCACCTTCATAATGAAATCCTAACCAAATAAGTTTGCTTAATTGATCAAAGTCAAATACTTCTGAAAGTGGATGAATGCTAAATCCATCCTCAAGTGTGGCTTGACTTATTTCTTTCTGAAGATTATATTGAAGAGTTCCAGTAGTAAGAGAAAGCTTTTCGTATCCTTCTTTTAGCAGTAGTTGGTCTAAATCGTCTTTTTGATTAAGAACCACTATAAATATATAATTTTTATTTTCCTGTTTTATAGATAAATTATCTTCTACATATCGGATGATATCATATAAGGTTTCTTCCGTTTTACATCGGTTGTCAATCACCGCCTCACCTAACCATGGACTCGCTGGACGGGCAGCACAAACAACTTGTCCATTTTCTTTCCACATCTTGAATTTATCTAGATGAAACTCTTCAAGATAAGGTGCATTATGTAAGCATTCCCATATTACTCTTGAATGATTGTTTCCGTTGTCACGATTCATTTGAACATAAAAATCGCATAATTCTTTTTCTTCCGGATAGTGACACTTGGTACCAATCCACTTTTCAACAGTTTCATTATCTGATCTATTATAATTCATATTCATTCACTCCATTTCCATGTATTAAAAGAATGGAATCCAACCATAAAGATATAAGTTAATTGATTGCTTGAAATATAATTACATTGGATTTCCACCAATTTTTGCTGATACTCCATTCATTGAGATAATCGTTCCATCCCCATGGAATATTCCACGAACCATCCGGAAGCTGGGTTTTCATAATATATCCCATTCTGCCGTGTTTTGAGTTATACTGCCTTTCACTTGTTCCAGCAATTCAGCCTTTAATGCAGTCAAATCAATGATATCCTTTTCACCGGATTCTTCTAAGTATTGCATGAGCCTAATGAAACAGGCTAATATGTGCATATCATTTTGTCTTTTGGTTAACTTTAATTGTTCCAATGCTTCAAATCTTACGGCCTGGCGTTACGATATATAAACTCTCTTGCTTTTTGATATACTGAATTCATGTTTTTTACCTCACAATTTGATAATAGAATTTAATTTAATCTTTCAGACTAATATATATTTACCTTAATTCATACCATGCTCCGAATTTCTTAATACACGAGTCTTCCTTTGTTTTATCGTAAGCTTCAAAATCATCTTGATCAAACTCTGCTAATGTCTTATCGAATTTTTCAGGAATAAATAGGTACCATAAATCGGACCATTTATTTTCATTGTCCCTGCCTTTTATACTTATAGAAAGTCTTCCGGGTGATTTACTTTCAAAGAATTTTATCATACTTCCGTCAAAATATGCTAAACATGATCTAAATTCACAGTAACGGTTCTCTACACCGTTCATTAGTTTAAGTAAACCCTCTATTCCTATTGTATCTAACGTATGATTCACATAAGCTCTTGGAAAACCATTCAATTCCTCAATAAAAAAACCTGAATCCAGTGATATACAAGGTTTTCTGACCATCTCATATGCCTGATAGACTTTTTGCTCTGCTATTTCTCTAATATTATCACTTCTTGGTTCCGTTAACTTTGCATCATATGGTAATACTTTTATATGTATCAAATCGTTTTGGGCAGTAGCAATCTTACCCTTATTGCTGGTAACAAAAATTATCTCTTTCACTGTTATTAGACTCCTTCTTTGCTTCTATAAATTCTATTGTTTTTGATATACTAAATCAATGCCTTTTATTTCATAAAATATATTCTGAACAGTTAACTCTCGTATCTTATACCTTATTGCATGGCTTAAATGATTACTTAATAAACTTAATGGAATGGAAACCTACTTGATAAAATTAAATTTTATTTGATTACTTCCATAATATCATGTTCCATGTCATCAACCCATTCTTGCGGTGCAGTATCAACATTAAGCAGTCCAAGCATAACCGGAATGTCTGCGACCTTTGCAAGTTGCAGCCAGTCAGATGGAAGTCCATTATACCCTTCAGTGAATGCTTTATAAACATTTGTACTTATATACTGCTGCACATCCGGTGCCTTATTTCGAAAAAATTTTCCAATATCTCTGTATCGACTTTCCGCCATGGCATATTCAAAATCAATGAAATATACATTATCATCCGATATTAAGATATTACCATATCCCATATCACCATGGCACAGTACAAACTCACAATCAATCCGGTGAAGAATATCATGATTTTTCTTCAAATATACCTTTAAGCTATCACAGACAGAGACAGAAAGCCTCGCTCCGGGTCTCCCCTCAAGCATAGAAAATATAAATTCCTCTGTGCTTTTACATGGTTTGATCACATATAATTCTCTATCAAGGAATCCACTTTTAAGGTAATTTTTCTTATGGATTATTGATAACATCCGTCCGATTTCATATACTATTTCTGTTGAGTAGCAGCAATTTCGTCTAATATGTTCTGAAAGCGTTACTCCATGTATATATTCCATTATTGCATATGGATAAGGACAGATTTTTCTGCTATCGTCGTAATAATAAAGTGCAGGTATGCGAATATGTTTCTGCAGATATTCATATATAACCGGTTCAATATTTCCGTCATGACCGGAGTAAATTTTGAGGAGATATTCACGTTGCCCGTCTGCAATACAGTAGTTACTTGTACTCATTCCACTATGAATTGGTGTTACAGCCTTAGTAACTATTGAATTATCAAAAGTTTTGAACATTTCACATACCATATTTTTATTAATATTATAAAATGAGTAAATACGTTGTCCCTGAGACATGTATACCTCCTACTTATCCAGAGTCAGATAAAAATATAATGCTGTTTTTCCTTTATACAGTGAATGAGTATATACCTTGGTATCAATTCCGCCAAGTTTAAAACCATATTTAAGATAGAAGCGGCAAGCAAGTAAATTCCAGTCCTGTGTTTCAAGCGATACTCCGTTTAATCCTTTATCTTTCCCCCATTGTACTGCAGCATCCATCAACATTCTTCCAACACCATGTCCACGATGTGCACGGTCAATTGCAAGATCGTCAATAAAAGCGTTACCATTCCATCGCTTGCAAACTCTGATACTGCCTACACATTCAGTATTAAGCATTGCAAGAAAAGCCGATTGCTCCGTATTCTCAATATACTCTATTGGATCAAAAGAATCATCAGGATATGTTGTCTCTTTTTTTTGGCTAAGTAATTGTTCTGCTGTTCTCCAATCTGTTCCGTCATATGTAGGTACAAGTCTCCCTATGATATCAAACGGCTGTTGCGGGTGTGGTAATAAATGTAGCATTGTTCTATCAAATTGTACGATATTATACTTCATTAAACTGTACCTTTTCCTTATCTTAATAATAGGTATTTCGTATTACCTTTATAATAAATGCTTTATAAACATCATGGAAAATACGCATTCTGTTCACTATTTATAAAATTGTGAAATAAAATCACATTGACCCTCTTCGCTTACTTATAAGCCACATCTTCGAAGTATTTCAGCACCACACGGTTTTTTAGCTTTCATATAACCATCTATATCTTCCGCATAATACTTTGCGGCAAGTAGCTTAACTTCTCCATACCAATCCCGATCTTTTTGATTCATTCTCAAATAATCTCTAAAGGCAATATGCCTCTTTAATTCCTCGGAGTACTCAGGACAAACATATAAATGGTGTCTCATTAAGTTAGGTTTTTCCTCATATTTAAATACTTGTCTATCTTTTATACCCAAATCTCCCTCATAAAAATAATCTATACTGGCAAGTTTTGATTTAATTGATTCAAAGGAATTATAATCTTTTATAATTATATCAATGTCTATTATAGGTTTTGCAGCAAGTCCCTCGACTGAAGTGCTTCCAACATGCTCAATTGATATCATATGACTGTTAAGTACGTTCAATAATTCTTCTTTGATTTTATCAAATTCAGTTTTCCACGCTTTATCATATGGAACTACAATAACTTTTTTCATGCATATACTCCTATTTAAATAATAAGTAGTTGGTAAATCACTGTAATATAATTGTTATAAAATTAATATGTCTTTCAAATTATAATAGTGGCTCAAAAACCTAATGGAATCTTTATTAATTTCATTTCCTTAAGGCGATAAAACGTTAATTATATTGGTAATCCGTTCTGTACAGTCAGCCTCTCTGGCATCTTTTTTCCGCCAGTTATCTGAAAGCGGAAAATACACTTTATCATTTACACTGCTGCCCATGTCCCATTTGCCGAATTGATTTCTGTTACTTTCAAGCCAGTCCACAACAAATTGAAGTTTCTTTTTGCCTGTCTTATATCTTAATAGTAATTCTATGGCAGCAAGATAACGGCTGGTATTTTTACTTTTAAAAACAGGCGGAACCGTATAGATTCTGTGATCATTGATATAGTAGATTCCTGTTTCTTTGTTTAAAATAAATTCAAGAAAAACTTCTTCTATCTTTTGATTTAAGCAATCAGCCAATATTGAAACAGGATAGAAATTAACAAAATCAATTAATCTCCCACCATTTGGTTTTAAACCCAGGACCTCATGATAGGTTTTTACATAGGTTTCCTGGCTATATTCCCCATTTTCAAATGCTGACGATATAATATGAGACCATTTTTGAGCCACAGCATTAGCCTTAAGATTGTCTTTTGTAAAAATTCTTATCCAAGTACTAAGAATAAGACTTGTGAATATATCCCAATCATGAAGTTTCTCCCGTCTGTCCGGTATATTATTGTTGCCGATTAGGCAGTCATTCATATAGGATACCGCCTTTTTTATGCAATCGTCTTCTATGGTAAAACCTAAGTATAACAGACGCCTTAGAGCCTGCTCCGTTGTTATGGGTGACTGGTAAAATTGTGAAAGAGAGTGAAACCATCCCCATTTTCCGTCGTCCTCTTGTAATGCAATAATATCTTTTGCCCATTTTGAATCCTTATGCAACTCTTATACCTCCATCACTTTTGTGTAAATGTTAAATCAGCTTCTCACTATTACCAATAAGATTTTCACTAATAAAGGTAGAAAATTCTTCCAAGTTAGAGGCACCCTTTAACAAATATTCATCATAACAATAGTTTCCGGAATAATTCATAAAGTAAAAGGGACGGTTACTGATTTTTTCAATTTCTACATTAATATTCTTTGTAGTATTCTGTATTATTTTCATATTCTTTCCTCTCATCCGTTCAATGAATATAACAGGAGCCTCATTACTTCTATTTTACTCATAAATCTTAGTAATTCAATTCATAGGATGGATGATATAATCCTGTAGGTTCATAGAAGTTATCACCTATGTATTGAAATCCCAATCGTGTTAACAATTTTTTTAAGTTATTGTTATCCGGATGATGACCCGCATAAAGTTTAACTGCATTTAACTTAACTTCTTGTATTTAACCTGTCTATAATATTTTGCTTCGTAAATTCGCTGGTTTCACAAATATACCTTGTAACATCTTTCTCTCCCCACAAACAACTTGCTAATTCCAAATCAGTCTCTGTCCAGTGTGAAAAGCCAATGCGCTCTGTTTTCATAAAATATTCTTTTTTCATTATTTTCAATCCTTCCTTAACCTCAAACAACTGCTGAAATCTTTATATCTTCACTTCTCATTTTTTATATCTTGAAAAATCATATCCACTGTCTTATCCATACTGTAATCTGCAGTTATTATTTTTTCGGGGATTATGCCGATATAATCCTTTTCCTTCCACCAGCGTTTCATCTCTTCTTCTCCAAAATCATTACAATTGGGCTTAGTCCGGTGTCGTATCAAAGTTTCTTCAAAAGGTATTTCGTAATAATAAGCATATATCCAAGGATCAAATTTTACTTTGATTTGTTCAAATAATTCTCGATACCAGTCCGCATTTAAAATTCCTTCCAGGATAACAACATCACAATTTTCCCTTCCATACTTAACCATCTCTATTAGCAAAGAAATTGCTTTGGTCCCAATTCCATCTTTTACCCATAATATTTCTCTTCTGATCATATCTTGTGAAATAAGTAAAGTACCATATCCAAATCTATTCTGCAGTAATTTTGCAGCCGTTGATTTACCGCTTCCCGAATTACCCCTGAGAATGATTATTTTTGACTTCTTATTCATATTTCCCCCCATTCCGCCTCAAATACATCCTTATATCCTTTTTATCAATGACCCTATCTTTTAGACTTATGTTTCATAATAATTAAAATTATTTGGTATTCGTATATATGCACGTATATGTTCATCTTTATTCCTGCTCATTACCCGTGAAATATTATCATTGAACGTATTGCCTTCGGCGACAACAATGGAATCAGGATGGTTCTCCAGGACAATACCAATATGATCATGTTCAGCATTAATAAAAACTCGATCATATATTACAATATCTCCTGCTTCAGGAATAAAAGCATCATCATTACCATGGTAATAGTCTATTCGTTTATCATTTAGAGCAAAATCTTCCCAACCGCCGCATCCAGCCAGACTGCATGATATGCACTCATCGGGACTATATGGTATTGAAAAGCCGGCTTCTGTACAACAATAATAAACAAAAGCTGCACACCAATTCTTATCCGCTTGTTTAATATTCCATTTTGGAAACAATGCTACAATTGGTTGTATATTTGGTTCTTTATTCTGTATAATACCATAAAAAGGTTTTTGTGCTGCAACCCTTGCAATTTCTGCAAGCTTTCTTCTTGTACACATCATAAACTCCTCTCTGCGCAAAACTTTGCATTATGATTCGTTTTTTCTAAATATTTCCTTACCGTTATTATAATACATTATTATCCATAAATCTACTTCCTTAAATTTAATTCTTTAATTCGTGAACAATAACACGCTTCGCGATGCACACAAAACGAGGAGGCAGCGTTCCTACGCTGCAATTCTCCGGTTTTCTGTGACTTTCGCTTCGCTACATTCACAAAAAACACGTCGCGTTGTTGCCTGTGACAGTAATCAAACAGCCGCTACATAACCGAGTATATAACGGCTGTTTGTATTTAAAACAGGAGAACCAGCCTAAAGCTGGTTCTCCTGCGGAAGTTTCTCTTCAAGGTTCTCACATATTTTAATCAGTACAGACCGGAATCTTTCCATATCTTCTTCTGAAATGTCCTTTTGTAAGATATTTTCAAAATCAGTAAACATTTCACGGATATTCAAAGCTTTTTCCCTGCCTTTTTCGGTCAGGCAGATAATTACGGACCGTCGGCTCTCCGGATTCATCTCCCGCTTTAACAGTCCCATCTTTTCCAGATTATCGATATTCCGCGACATCGTGGTGGTATCCATATGACAGCGGCAGGATAGCTCTTTCTGGTTTAAGCGGTCCTCTTTTAAAAGAGTATTTAAGATTCCAGCCTGTCCCTGTCCGGGTGTCAGCCCATTCGCTGACAATACTGGTGAAAGCAGTTGTTTTCTTGCTCTTTCTGCACGGATAAAAAGTTCCCTTATATTACCAATCATCTTGTTTACTCCTTTCCTTATCAGGTACTCTATTAACCTGCTTAATCCAATTCAAATTGACCTGTGTAAAGTTTATAATATAGACCCTTTTGTGTCAACAGTTCTTCGTGATCACCCCGCTCTATTACCTTTCCCTGTTCTAATACCAGAATCGCTTTGGAGCCTCGGACAGTGGACAGTCTGTGGGCAATGACAAATACCGTACGATTTTCCATTAATGTATCCAGACCCTTTTCAATTAATTTCTCTGTCCTGGTATCAATAGAGCTTGTGGCTTCATCCATGACTAATACGGGTGGTTCAGAAATAGCTGCCCTTGCAATGGCTAAAAGTTGTCTCTGACCCTGAGATAAATTAGCCCCGTCACTTTCTAAAATTGTATCATAACCATTTGGCAGCCTTTTTATAAAGGAGTGGGCATTAGCCAGTTTGGCAGCTTTCACAATATCTTCGTCACTTGCCTGAAGTCTTCCGTAACGGATATTATCGGCTATGGTTCCGGTAAATAGATGCGTATCCTGTATGATAAGCGAAATGGAGCGCCTTAAATCCGCTTTTTTGATATCTCTGATATCAATTCCGTCGTAAGTAATCTGACCCTCTGTTATTTCATAAAAACGGTTAATCAGATTGATAATAGTTGTTTTTCCTGCACCGGTAGAACCTACAAATGCAATCTTCTGACCGGGTTTTGCAAACAGATTAATACCGTTTAAAATAACATGTTCATTCGAGTAACCAAATACAACATCAAAAAAACGTACATCTCCTCTTAACGGCACATAGGTAAAACCGTTATCTTCCTTTGGAACTTTCCAGGCAAAATCTCCGGTATAAATATCACTATCAGAAAGGGTGCCGTCAGCTTCTTTCCTGACTTTTTTTAAAGTGATTTTACCTTCATCAATTTCATGCTCCTCCTCCATCATAGTAAATATCTTCTCCGCACTGGCCAAAGCCACCATCAGGAAATTAATTTGTATCGTAAACTGATTCATGGGCATAGCGCTTTGTCTGACATAAACCAGATAAGACGCCAATGAACCGATATCCGTCAATCCTGCCAGGGCAAATAATCCTCCGACACAGGCAGAAAGTGCATAATTAATATAGGATAAGGCTACAATGGTGGGAACGGTTTTTCCTGTATAAGTAAAAGCTTTGGTGGAGGCTTCCCTTAATTTTTCATTCAATTCACTGAATTTCTTAAAGTCCTGTGCTTCATGGTTAAAGATTTTCTCAACCTTCTGTCCTGCAACCATCTCCTCAACGTAACCGTTGATGGCTCCCAGATTCTTTTGCTGGGCAGAAAAATACTTTTTACTCATTTTTCCGTTATGGCGGATATATAAAAGCATAATTGCCAGGAATATTATTACGATAATGGATAACTGCCAGCTTAATATAACCAGCATAATAACTGTTCCGACAGAGGTTATAAAGCTTTGTATTACCAGTGTAAAACTATTATTCAGGGCTTCCGATATGGTATCCACATCATTGGTGAAATGACTCATCAATTCACCATGAGTATGGGTATCAAAATAATTTAACGGAAGCTTTTCCGTATGTTCGAACAAATCACTTCTGATCTCTGCTACTACCTGCTGGGAAGTATGAACCATGATTTTATTATATAAAAAACATGCTAAAACCCCTGCAGCATAAATGATCCCCATAATAAATATCATTTTAATCAATCCAGGCATATCACCCGGAATTATGTAGTCATTTATTACCGCTTTTAGAAGATAAGTGCCAAAAATACCGGAAGCTGCACTAATACATACAAATATGGAAATAAGTAATAAAGAGATTTTATGATGTCCCAAATAACGGAGTAATTGAAACAGAGTTTTTTTTGCATTTTTCGGTTTTGCCCGGGTTATCGTTCCTGCCATTATAAATTACCTCCTTGCTGTCCTGAATAATAGATATCCTGATAGATTTCGTTATTGTTCAGCAGGATTTTATGAGTACCGATGGCATTTATTTTACCATCCTCCAGTATAAGAATCTGGTCTGCATCCATAATGGAGGTAATCCTCTGGGCAACTATGATTTTTGTCATACCCGGCAGTTCCTTTAAAAGACCTTCTTTAATCTTTGCTTCCGTTGCCGTATCCACCGCACTGGTGGAGTCATCCAGAATTAATACCTTGGGTGCTTTTAAGATAGCTCTGGCAATACACAGGCGCTGTTTCTGTCCGCCGGATACGTTAACTCCTCCCTGTCCCAGTTCTGTATCATACCCATTATCCAAGCGGTTTATGAACTCATCGACACAGGCAATCCGACAGGCACGCTCTATTTCTTCCATCGTAGCATCTTCCTTGCCCCATAGGAGATTTTCCCTTACCGTGCCGGAGAAAAGGGTGTTCTTTTGGAGCACCATTGCAATGGAATCTCTTAAATGCTTTTGGGTGAATTCATAGATGGGGTGTCCATCAATAAAAATATTACCAGAGCTTGCCTCGTAAAGCCTCGGAATCAGCTGTACCAGAGTACTCTTGGCAGAACCGGTAGGTCCGATAATACCAATGGTCTGCCCGGATTTAATCGTAAAGGAAATATCAGATAATACATACTCACTGGCAGTTTCCTTGTATTTAAAATATACATTTTCAAAGGAGATACTGCCACTCTTTAATGCAAGTGTTTTTGCCGGTTCACTATAAATAGCTCTATCATCCGTGATTGCCCTGTTATCTGCTATGGCCCTGTCATCCGTTATGTCCGGCTCTTCCTTAAGAACTTCCGTGATTCGCTTCCAGGAGGTCAGGGAACGTGTGAATAACAGGAATACGTTAGAAAACATCATAAGGGAATTTAACACCTGCAGAACATAACTTAGGAAACTGGTAAGACTCCCGACTTTCATATCACCGATTACCACAAGATGCCCTCCGAATATAAGAATACTTAAAATCGTACCGTACATAACGAATTGAAATGCAGGCATGTTAAGTACTGCAAGAGAAAATGCCTTTTCTGAATTATTTTTCAGGTTCTGGTTCACTTCTTCAAATTTGGTTATTTCATAGTCTTCTCTGACATAGGCCTTAACCACTCGGATTGCCGCCAGATTCTCCTGAATAATTCGGTTTACATAGTCAACCGCACTCTGCATTTTTATATATAAGGGACGGACATTTTTAACAATAAAGAACAATACAATACCAAGAATCGGTGCTGCTATTAGAAAAACCACCGCAAGTACCGCATTAATACGAAATGACAAAAAAATAGCAATCAGCAGCATCACCGGTGAACGAAATCCCGGTCTCATACCGTTTGTAATGGAATTCTGAATGGTAGTAACATCGCTGGTAAGTCTGGTAACAAGAGATGGGGCGCTGAATTTATCCGTATTGGAAAAAGAATAGGTCTGCATCTTTTGAAACTCGGCAGCCCGGATGGAAGCTCCTATTCCATTCCCGCAGACCGCGGTAAATCTGGCATATAAGTTTCCTAAGAACAATGAAATAACCGCACAGACTGCCATTTGAAAACCTTTTAACAGAATATAGGATCTATCCTGATTAGCAATACCCACATCAATGATATCCGCCATAATCATCGGAATGATCAACTCAAACGCCGTCTCTGCTTCAATACAAATAATGGCCAGTATCAATTCTTTTTTGTAATCCCTGGCATAAGCTAAAAAATTTTTCATATTGTGTTCTCCTAATAGTTGCTAGTGCAATTGTTGCATATGCATTAATTGTAATCGCAACTATTATATTCCTATTACTAATGGAAGTCAAGGAAAGCATGAGAAATGATAAACTTTTAATCTTAATTGGACCTTACCGTCCTCATGGTAACAGGAACAAGCCAAGTAAATCGGCTTGGGATAATCACAATTGCTTGCCTTTCTATTTTACATAGAAAGGAAGTGAGCCTTATGATAACAGTTTCAGATGCTTTATCTTTAATGATAAATTTTGGTTAGTTCATCATAGCGTTACTCACATTTATTGTTGTATTAATAAAAATGCACAATAAAAAATGATTATCCTCCAACTGTCCAAGGTTTAGGATAATCATTTTTTTCTAGACTAAGGGCAAGCATAAGTTTTTAACTTATGTTTCCTGTTACCTATATTATAGCCTCTCTCCATAAATTTTAAAGAGTTTCGGTATTTCAGTTAACAATTAATTATTAATTGCATAAATTCGCAGCCCTTTATCTCCAAACTCATTGAACCAAATCTCACCGTTTCCTATCATAATACCCATGTAATTGCTGAACATATATTTTGTATAGCTATTTGAAATTCTCTCTTTCGTTTCTGCATTCATAATAGCATCATAGTTCTGTTGGAATTCCTCTTTATTACGGATTGATATTTTCGAACCCTTTATCGTTACGTTGATTGGATACTCTATCAGTTCCCCAAGTCCTTTTTTATTATCTTCCATTACATAGGCTTTTATCTTTCTTGCGAATTCTTCAATATCCTCTGTTTTTGTTGTGGTAAAGGAATAACGTTTATCATAGGTATTACCGATAGTATGTGATAACGTAAGG
This sequence comes from Anaerocolumna sp. MB42-C2, assembly GCF_030913705.1. Taxonomy (GTDB): domain Bacteria; phylum Bacillota; class Clostridia; order Lachnospirales; family Lachnospiraceae; genus Anaerocolumna. The sequence continues at coordinate 4,480,009 of NZ_CP133190.1, read as the reverse complement.
GTAAATGGGAGCTGTATTTTTCTATCCTCTTGCGGATAAGTACAGGTGCCCTCTAACAATTCACCCTCCGAGGTATCAGGCTTTATTTTCCCGTTAAAAGTTATAGTACGCCCTTCATTATATAGAGTAAAAGAAGCTGAACCGGTTTGTATGGTTCCCTGTAGCATAATTTCACCATCAGTTTCCTTTTGTGTTATATAGGAAGCCGCTAATTGTTCTCCGTCTCTATAAATTGCCATACATATATTCTGTGCGCCGATATTCCCTTCAAAAACACTATTATCCATCTCACTTATCACGTTTTCGACCATTTCATTATTCGCATCAGCCGTATCTGCAACTGAACCGGATATTAAGTCAGTCGATTCTGTAACGGGTTGTACCGCGGGTACTTCCGATAATTCAAATTTACCACGATAGTTCACTTGAAACTGAAGAAATGAATCTGTAATTTCCTGGGGCGTTACCCATTCACCTACAATAGCCTTAGGAAGAACCTGTAAATATATGTTACCCTCATCAAAGGAGTATTTCACATTATCACCAAAGGTAATCTCTTTAAATTTTTCTCCCCATTCTTTTTCCAGTGCCGATATATCAACTTCTTCTATTTGTTCCCCTTTTATGAAAAGTTTTAATAAGCCGTTCTCTGTTTTATACGTTACCAGTTGATTCAGTTGGTCCGCCCAGTCCTTAAAGTAATTATCCGACCACCCTCCATTATCTGATTTCTCAAAAACATGTAAATCAAGCAGTGACAAACCAGTCCCTGACGAACTTCTTAAAATCATAGCCAGTTCTTTCTGCCCGTCATTGTCATAGTCTGCATATTGTATCTTGGGAATGTCTCCATAAATGCCCCAATCAATATCAAATACTTGAATTTCATTTCCCTGCCTAATGCAGATTCCATGAAGTCTGTATAGGAAATCATCACGGCTGCTGCCATTTTCCTTTAATCCGTATACATAGATGTTCTCTTTCGTAATGGCACCCAATAATGCTATTCTTTTATCGCTCTTCAAAAAATCATTCATAGTTTTATCACTATTAATCATAGTATCAGGAAGAACCAATCCGTCTGTTATAAGACTTGTTTCTCCATACCATTTAAGTTCATCCGTTCTTTTCGTTTTTATATCTTGTGTCTCATGATCTGAGCTCTCGCCCTGTATAAACTTACCTGATGAATCCTTTACTGCCACTGATCCTAATATAGTTCCGCAGCCTGTAAGCAAAACTGCAATAATGACAGAAAGAAACAACATACCTGAGGTTCGTTTTCTATACTTCATAATACTAATCAACCTTTCTTTTAATTCTTTCTTTTCCTCACATAAGGTTGTCGCAAGAATCCCTGCAGACATCCGTTTCCCGGCAGCCATAATAAGAAGCGTTTCTCCATAACTTTGCTTTTGTGTCGCATTCATATCTTTAATTACTGCCTCATCACAGGACAGTTCACAGGAACGGGATATCTGACGCCGAATCGGTATCATAAATGGGTTGAACCAATGCAGTGATGTAACAACTACAGTGAACCATTTATAAATCAGGTCTTTTCGTTTATAATGCATCAATTCATGGTATAGTATATTCTTAAGTTCCGTCTGTTTCCCATTCTTAACATAATCTGACCCCGGTATCACAATACAAGGTGATAGAATTCCAATAAGCATTGGTGTACTGACATAGCTGTTATATTTAAGCCCTACCTTCTTACTGCTGCATAAATTATGTAATACGGTAACATCCTCCTGATCCGGATCCGAATTCGTATCTTTTATTTTTAATTTAAAATAAATATAAGATACAACGCAGAACATCAATGTTATAATGGAACCGGTCAGCCAAATAACCACAAGGATATTCTGCACGGAAATATTCCCCTTGTTCTTAACCGCAGTATTAACCTGATTTTTTTTCCCTGTTATAATATGCTGTGGTTTTTCACCGGATACACTTTTTTCTGTTCCCTTTAACTGTGTCATTTTCTCAGTATCATTATGTACCACCTTGTTGTCTATCGTTTTCGTATTTATACTATGCGGATTTACAGATACCTTGGTAAATAATTGATTCATAAAACTTTGCTCAACTGAAAATGGTAATATAAGCCTTAATAATACTAAAATCCATATATAATATGCACCTGCTTTTGATACATGTTTCATAAAGATTGGTTTACCGATTAATAAGAAAAGGGCCATAAGGGAACCTGATATTGAAAGTGATAATACAATCAGTATAAAATCATTCATTCTTATCACCTACCTTAAACATATCTTTTAGTTCTTTAATATCCGCTTGTGACAGCTTATTACTTGAAACTAACGATGCGATTAAATTTTTAGCATTTCCTTGATATAGCTTGTTAAGTAATGTTTGCGTTGTATATTCCTCATATTCTTCTCTCGATACCAGCGGAGTATAATAATAGACATCTCTCTTCTCCTGTTTCAGCACCCCTTTACTATATAATCGACGGAGCAATGTCTTAATCGTTGAATCTTCCCATTCAAAACCGGCTGAAAGTGTTTTCCTTATTTCAGCCAATGTCACAGCTTTTTTTGCACTCCAAAGAACTCGCATTACTTCCAGTTCAGAATCAGAAATCTTCTGTGCCAGCTTATTCATATAGTTTGTCACCTCCAATCATAGGCTACAGATGTAACCTCTATAGTTAGTTTACATCTGTAGCCTGCGATTGTCAAGGCTATTTATTATGAAACTTTCCTCTGAAAAAAAAGCCGTTACTGTTCACTCCCCCTGCAAAAAGCAGTTCCGTGTACAATAACAGACCTCGCGAAGCACACAAAACGAGGAGAAAGCGTTCCTACGCTGCAATACTCCGGTTTTCTGTGACAATATACTCACAAAAAACACGTCACGATGTTGCCTGTGAACAGTAACAGAAAGCCTGCTGCAAAAAAATGCAACAGGCTTTTCGTATATGAGCCGTAATACTTTATTTGTAAGATATTATATCAAATTACTATAACGGAAGAGCTTTTCCGTTTTTCTTCCATAATCTAAACTCTGCTGCAGCTGTGAATAATGCATCTGTAGAAGAATTTAATGCGGTTTCACAGGAATCCTGAATAACACCGATAATAAATCCAATACCAACAACCTGCATTGCAATATCATTAGAGATTCCAAATAAACTGCATGCCAGTGGAATCAACATAAGGGAGCCGCCTGCAACGCCGGAAGTACCTGCTGCCGCTACACTTGCTAATATACTTAATATTATCATGGTCGGTAAATCAACGGAGATACCAAGGGTGTGTACCGCTGCCAGAGACATCGTCGTAATCGTAATGGCCGCACCTGCCATATTAATGGTAGCTCCAAGCGGAATACTTACGGAATAAGTATCCTCATCTAATCCAAGAGATTTGCACAGCTCCATATTCACAGGGATATTCGCTGCCGAACTTCTTGTAAAAAATGCAGTAATCGCACTTTCTCTAAGGCATTTGAATACTAACGGATATGGATTCTGCTTAATAGTAAAGAATACGATCAGCGGATTTAAAATAAGTGCAACACCTAACATACAGCTTACCAGTACAATCAGTAATTTTCCATATGTGGCAAATCCTGCAATACCTGTTTCGGCAACGGTTGTAAATACCAAACCAAGGATACCAAACGGTGCACAGCTGATTACCCATTTTACAACCTGGGAAACTGCATCAGCTATATCTGATAATGTCTTTTTGGTTCCGTCCGAGGTACTCTTAAGTGCAATACCCAAAATAACCGCCCATGACAATACACCAATATAATTGGCATTATACAAAGCTGATACCGGGTTAGTAACTAAATTCATTAGAAGTGTTTTTAATACTTCTGCAATATTGGTTGTAACTTCTGTTCCTGTTACTTCCAGCTCAGCGCTCAATGCTATACTGACAGGCACCAGATTGTTTACTAAAACTGCTATTAAAGCAGATGCTAATGTACCAACACCATAAAGTAAGATAACGCTTTTCATATTACTGCCGGTTCCTGATTTTGCTGACGCAAGGGAAGACATTACGAGAACAAATACCAGTATCGGTGCAATCGCTTTTAATGCACCTACAAACATATTACCCAGAATACCAATCGCTGTAAACTGTGGCATCGTGATCCCTAATATAAGACCAAGCACCATACCTATTAAAATTCTTTGAATCAATCCCAATTTCGTCCATGCTTTAAATATTGATTTCATTTTTCCTCCATTCTATTCACCGTTGGTCTTATTTTTTACCAACTTTAAAAAAGATATTAATTATTTACTGAATAATAATTTTATCATCCGAAAATTTGCTTCATATATTTCTTTGCTGTCGGTGTTGCTGCAAGCCCTCCGTCTGCTGTCTCTTTAAGTGCCGGAATTATACAATCTCCTACTGATTTCATTGCCTGAATGACCTCATCCACCGGAATTTTACTCTCGATTCCCGCCAGTGCTAATTCTGCTGCAACAAAAGCATTCGCAGCTCCCACAGCATTTCGTTTGATACAAGGAATCTCCACTAAACCTGCCACAGGATCACACACAAGGCCAAGTACACTTTTTAGTGAAATAGCACATGCATGTTCCACCATCTCAGGGGTGCCGCCGCATAATTCAACCAACGCTGCCGCCGCCATGGCACTGGCAGATCCACATTCCGCCTGGCATCCTCCCTCTGCTCCTGAGATACTGGCCTTGTTAGCTATTACCATACCAACAGCTGATGCTGTAAACATAGCCATAACTAATTGTTCGTCATCAAGCTTTCTTTCTTCGGCAATGGTCATAAGCACCGCGGGAATAATCCCACAGCTTCCTGCAGTTGGTGCTGCGACAATCTTACCCATACATGCATTATTCTCAGCAGTGGAAAGTGCTTTGGCAAGTGCTTTACCTATAATCGGTCCACTGACAGTTTGTCCCACTTTAACTTTCTGTTCCATCTTATATGCATCACCACCGGATAATCCGCTGGTTGACCGTTTATCTGGATCTAAACCCTCCTTCGTGCTTTTCCGCATTACTTCCAGCATAGTTTTCATGGTATGCTTTAAATCATCTTCATTTTTTTCCATCAGAACTGCCTGATCCTTTAATACTAACTCTGAAATCTTTCTATTCTCCTCTTCCGCTTTTTTGCATATATCTGATATCGAATCGTATTTCATTTACTCCTCCATTCCGGTGTATTATGACGCAAGGGACTGTTTTCTAATCCATCTTCTATTTACTTGGGTGAGAATGTGGATTATTACTTCAGTCATTTGTCATCTTAAATGGCATTTAGAATACTAACAGACTTGATATTTGGAATATCTTGAATTATTTGCTGAATAGATGGTTCAATTCCTCCATCAATTTCTATGGTCATAATTGCTATTCCGCCTTTTTCCTCTCTGCTCAACGAAAACTTATTGATATTTATCCCTTTGTTACCCAGAATATTGCTTACCTTAGCTACCATGCCGGGCATATCCAGATGTGTGATAATAAGTGCTGCTGATTTCCCGGAAATTAATACATCAGCGCCGTTAATCTTATTTATCAAAATATTACCGCCGCCTACGGAAGAACCTCTGACATTAACTCTTCTTCCACTCGCTCCCTCCAGATCGATGTCTACCGTATTAGGATGTACCCCATCCAACTCCAATGTTTCAAAGGTATAATCAAGTCTTTCCCCTTTTGCAATTTCTAAGCTGTTGCAAATCCTGCTATCATCCGTATCCATACCCAGGATACCGGCTATAATTGCTTTATCCGTTCCATGCCCACGGTAAGTCTTAGCAAAAGAACCGGAAAATCCTATCCTGGCCCTAACCGGAGACTCACCTAATACCAGATAGGTGTACTTCCCTATTCGTACCGCTCCCGCCGTATGGGAACTAGACGGACCAATCATAATTGGACCTATAATATCGAAAACCCCCAGCATAATCCGACTCCTTCTAAAGTATTTTAGTAACCCTTTTTAGTTCATAGAAATGCATCAATCCCATCCTTGTAATTTTGCATTAAAGCTTTATTTGTTAAAGGAATTTTATTATACATAACAAACAACTAAAAATCAAATGGATATTGCTGTTAACTAAAAAATACCTATAAAAGTTAATTGTTTACAGGTATTTTTTGTAATTATTATACATTTTATTCAAAACTTAATAAATCTCACCGGAAAAGACTCGTACAAAATCATTCGTATATATTCTATATACCATAACGTTTCTCAGATTCCAAAGCTTGCTTTGGGATGAAATCAGCCCCCGGTGTTAAAGTCAATATATTGACAGTTTCAAATCGTTCACCGTTCCAGCTCATCCGATTTTCTATGTATCCTAATATGTCATCATCCATCTCTCCGATTATGGGCTGAAGGGCAAGCAAATCAAAATACTTCTCCTGCTCACCTGCAATAAAAGGTATTAAAGCGGTTAAAGCTCCTGCCTTGCCAGCAATAGGTTTAATCAACTCGCCTTTCTCGTTGTAATACCGGGATAAGTAATCATAACCTTTATAGCTGATATCCAGGTAGAATATTTTATTCAGCATAACATTTGCAGCACTTACCTTATATAAGTCGTTATATTCAACCCAAAATAGATATTCCGTATTATACCGGTAAGTTTCAAATATCAGATCAAATTCTTCCTCTTTATAGGAGTAAATAAAAGCCTCATACCCACCATCTTCGTTAATTATACTAAATATAAAATCATTAACATTATCCTTAGTAAAATCTCCAAGAAATAAGGCTGGTTTATATCCGGATACCTCTGTTATGATCTCCGTCCCCATCTCCGACTTCCCATATCTAATTTCTATAGTAATATTACTGATATAATCTGAATTTGGAGATTTATCCCCATAAAGGCATATTTTGTCCGGTATACCGTCGCCGGTAACATCACCTATCTTCTCATCAATCAGAACCTTATATTCCATCCTTGAATAAGACTTAAGTCTATCACCGGAGGAGGTTATATCATAGTCTGCAAATGTTCCCCAGTTTTCTGCTTTATTATAATACGGATTTGAATATAAAAAGTAAACTATAATTGGAGACTGATTCATTCCTTGTTCAAAAAAAGACTTGTCACCAAATCGGATCGCTTCCAAAGCCAGCGGTAATTCCCGACGAAATATTTTGTCTCTGATTTCTGCATTTTCCTGTCCAAATTGCCCGTCCACATGTAAGTAGACATAGTATCGTATTTCTTCTTCCACCCAAAGCCATTCTCCTAATACATCATCCCGATTATTGTTAACCTTATCATAGTTAAAATCAGGTCCTATATTTAAGAATAATTCTCCCGTAAGATCCGAATGGGTTAGTGTATACCGTCTCGGAATAACTGGCGATGTCTCTGTTACACCTTCCAAGAATTCTACCGTAAGTTTCTTTGGATCCAGCCTGCTCATACTTACAGCTCCATAAATGTTCAATATAAATATTATATACAGGTTTTCCTATAATGTTCGTTTAATCAGATAATTTTATCTTTGTTTTGTCAATCTCGATTGTTGAAATTTGATTTAAATCGATAACCGCCGGCAAAACAGAGTTAAGGGTATCCTTATCAAATGACAGGTTTTCAAGTATTACTTCCGTATTATTTTTCATAATGATTTTTATCATATTTGGGGCGGCAGCTGAGTTATCTATTTGAAACAGGCTCTCCTTACCTGCATCGGTACTCCCGGAATCGGTTACTGTCTTAAATTGCAGTTGCAACGATATCGGAGAGATTGCAATCCTCTTCAATTTTCTGTTTTCACCATTAATATTTACATTATGAGATACTGTATATTCCCTGGTTGTATCCGAATAATCCAGGTTGAAATCCAGTTTCCAATCACCCTCATACAGGGTATTCTCACCATAAGCCCCAAACGCAAAATAGTAGTCTTTTAGCATATCCTTATCTGATATTCCGCTAAACTGGGCACCACAGGATATAATCTTACCATCCACCATATCTGCCTGGCTGTTGTCGTTACCATTAACCGGCTGGCTGGCATCTACCATACCTGGAATAATTCTGCCGTCTCTTTTATTGACGATGATAATCCCCATATCATTAAAACTATCAAAATTCATAGATTTATTTAATTCAAATCTAACACATAGCTGATTATTGCGGATACCTATATTACTAACTGCTAATTTTGGGTATTTGGTACTGAATGTTGTTTGATTTTCAGTTCTTCTAATACAGTATTTGGGAGTAATGCCGCTCCGCCCTATAATAGCTTCTTCCATGTAGGCATCTCTTTTCCCCCAGTAGGAATCATAATCTATTACATTTTTGATGCCTTTCTTATTCAAATCCTTAAGAAATTTATCCTCTGTTTTATGATACCATAACCTGTCCTCTTCACTGGAATACCTTGCACCCATATAATTAAAATCATCCCGAGATGCTCCTCCGATCTCATTCATAATATCAAATAAACTTTTCCATGATCCTATATCAACCAGATTGTCCGTATTTTTATCTGTCAGATTCGTAAAGGTAAGGCTGACATGGTTAATACGTTCTTTCATAGCAAGGGAATTATGGAGTACAAAGGTAGCCTTACCTGCTTTAGAACCATCGTCAACTCTTGATACATAACAATACTGTCCGAGTGCATTATCATTCGTCTTTAACCATACTTTACTGAAAGATAAATCTTTTACATCATTTTGCTGATTCTTATTGAATGCACTTCCGTCGATTGACTCCACATCAACTGCAATATAGATTGTATGTCTATCACCAACCACACCTCTTGCGGTAAGTTTCAACCCGTTAGCAGTTACCGATGAGCTTACGATGGCACTTGCTTCTTCAATAAATTTATTATCCTCTTTCATGGGAACTGTAGTTAATTTTCCGGATCCCTGACTATTCTTAGGATTACCCAAATCATTGATTTCCTGCTTAGCCGGTTCCCTGAAATACCCTTTAAATAAATCACCAATACTTAATTTTGCTGCAGCTGCAATACCTACGGTAGATAAAAGGATAATAACAACTATGGCTGCAGCCTTATAAATATCTCTGCTTTTTAACGTTATCTTCATTTTATCTACATTTTTATTTTTACTATTTTTATTTTTATTATTTTTAGTAATATAATCATCCTTTGATTGAATCATTGTGATGGTTTCCTGCATGAACTAATCGGATAGCTTAATTTTTTGTATTGCTTTAATATAGTCTTCCTTCTTCATATATACCTTCTCCTTCCATATTCATCTTTAACTTCCTTTTTGCCCTCCTAAGCCAGGAACTTACCGTGTTTTCTTTCGCTGCGAGTAGATTTGCAATCTCAGGTACCGTATATTCCTCAATATAATATAGATAGATAATATTCCGATATTTAGCCGGAAGCTTTTTCAGTTCTTCAAAAATCTGCTTATCCTCTATATCCAGGTAATTGTCCATATAAGGTTCAGATGAAAGGTTTGACTCTGTTAAAGCAATATTTTTTCTATATCTAAAAGATTTAAAATAATCCTTGCACTGGTTAATCGTAACACGAATCAGCCATGCTTTGATATGCTCCTCATCATTATTATTTAATCCACTGATGTTTTTCATCAATTTTAAGAATACTTCCTGGGTAATATCTTCCGCCTCAGACATATTAGCAGTATTCTGATAGGCAATTTGCAATACCATTCTTCCATAATGTGTAAACGTAAGTTTAATAAAATCATTTTCTTCTGAAGATTTCAAAATGCAGTCTCCTTCCTGTATTTTTTCTGTTACAGTAACCTGAAGCAGCCCTGCTCCGGCTATTTTGAAATTACTGTAATGTCCGTGATATCTCTTTCAATAATAATACGATTCAAATTCAGGAAACCGTGCATATTAATTAAAATTTATTATTTTCCTGTCAAAAACAGTCTCAGGATACTCAGCATCATTTATAAATAACTATAAAAAAATCTGGAACTTACTTTTCTCTTTCTATTTTGATAACAAACTGCTTCTTATATGGCACTTCTTTCATAATATTCGTATTGCGGAATATAGAAAGCATAATTCCCAGAACAATAAAATTTATCAGCAGACTGGCTCCCCCATAGGAAACAAAGGGCAGGTTCACCTGAGAGATAATCTGGATACTAAGATTAGAAAGTATATAAATGCCACCTTGTGATGCAAATACCAGGCTGCATCCTAATCCCACAAACATACCTAATGAATTTTCTGATGCATGGAAACACAGATCATATGTACAATTAAGGTTATAAATAAAATAATAATAAACACCCCGGCAGCTATTCCCCACCTACCAAAAATATAGGTCAGTATATAATCATTATTATAACCAGACAAAAAACCCATTGAAATATCAGGGTCAAACCCAAATAATCTTGAATTCCCAATAATTTTCCTTACCTCATTCATCTGGTATCCCCTTTCATACAGCTCTGGGCGAATCATCGTATCAATTTTATTACGAATACCCTCAACCTGATATTGACTAAAAGATAATATTCGTATCAAACCTGCTATTGGTATCCATCCCCATATTATTGCCATCGCTTTCCCCTTGGACGCGCCAAACCAGTTCTTCTTTACGGCAGCTGACAGCATAATGAGGTTTGAGAATATCAAACCCAGGTATACAGACAGGGGCACAATAAATTCTGATATTATCACACAAGCAAATATACTAAACAGCAGACATTTTATAATTCCAACATAACCTTTTTTGCGGTAAGCAAACATAATTCCGCCATACACCGGAATAAATAAGCAACTGTATGCATTTAGATAAGCCATTTGACCATTTATCCAATTACCAAAGGGTGCATAAATCAGAATACCAATTATTAATAAAGACCATATTACTTTTGGATATTTCCCAATGATGGAATAATCCACTAAATAACCCGCCATCATTAATAGTAAGCCTGTAATTAAATAAACAATCTGCTTTTTAATATTCATTTCTAAGACTGGATTTATAGCTCCCAGGGATTTATTAATATGAATCTGAACCAAAATACCAACCAAACACAAAATCAAAGCAGTCAGCGATACTTTCCACTCCAGCCGCGGCTTATGTATTTTATCCATTTGCTTACCTACTTCTAACGGGTCTCCCATCTGCTTTAATGCTGTTATCAATGCCGTATCTTTGTCAAATCCCTCGTTTATATATGACTCTTTCTGGTCATCAATATGTTGGCTTATTTCCTCAGCAATCATATCTCTCGCTTTTTTACAGCGGATCTGACAGGTCATAAGTTCCAGGTAATCCTCTTTCTTATCAAAATCAGTCAAAAGTAACACCCCCTATAACTCCTTTTACAGCCTGGGCATATTCCTGCCATTCTTCACTAATTGCTTTCAAATGCTTACGGCCTTTACCGGTTATACGGTAATATTTTCTTAGCTTAGCACTTTCCAGATCCTCATAAGACTCCAGATAATCTTTTTCTTCTAAAGAATGTAATAACGGATACAGAGTACCTGCTTTTAAATCAAACACATGATTGGAACGCTTACGTAACGTATCAATCATTTCATACCCATACATATCCTTTTCCGATAATAAACTTAAAAGTAACATAGATGTACTGCCGGATAATAAACTTTTATTCTCGAGTATATTAACTCCTTTCATATATAGATAATCTATATATGTCAATAGAAATTAACTGCCCATGTCTTAGTGCAACACGAAACCCCTCAAATAATAAAACAGAACAGAAAGAATAGTTAATGGGTCTATTCTTTCTGTTCTGTCGCTCGTTTTTTCTGCCGTTTAAGCAGTTCTATATACAATATATTTAAGCTAAATGAAGTTTAACGTTTAATGATTTCATCCCTGCCCGGGCCATTGGATACCAGGGTAATGGGAACTTCGATTTCTTTTTCTATAAATTCAATGTATTTTCTGCAATTTTCCGGAAGCTCTTCGTATTTGGTGATACCACGGATTTCCTGTTTCCAGCCCGGTAATACTTCGTAAACTGGTTTTGCTTTCGCTAATTTCACAGTGGTAGGGAAGTCTTTAGTAACCACTCCGTTTATTTCGTAACCTACACACACCGGAAGCTCATCCAGATATCCTAATACATCAAGTACGGTTAAAGCAACTTCCGTCGCTCCCTGCATTCTGCAGCCATATCTTGTTGCTACTGCATCAAACCAACCCATACGTCTTGGTCTGCCTGTAGTTGCACCATATTCGCCGCCGTCACCACCGCGTCTTCTCAGTTCGTCTGCCTCTTCACCAAATATTTCACTGACAAATTCACCTGCACCAACTGCACTGGAATAAGCCTTTGCAACTGCTATGATATTCTTGATTTCATATGCGGGAATACCTGCTCCGATGGCACCATAGGATGCCAGTGTTGAGGATGAGGTAACCATAGGGTAAATACCAAAATCCGGATCTTTTAATGCTCCTAATTGTCCTTCTAATAAGATATTCTTACCTTCTTTTATTGCCTGATGTAAATAAGCTGCAACATCACAAACATAAGGTTCAACCATTTTCTTATAATCTATTAATAAGTTAAATAATTCATCCGGGTTTATCAATGGCTTGTGATACATATGCTCTAATATGATATTTTTCATTTCACATACGCGTTCTACTTTTTCTCTTAGAGCTTCGTCATCAAACAGTTCTGATACCTGGAACCCGATCTTAGCGTATTTATCCGAATAAAAAGGTGCAATACCGGATTTAGTAGAACCAAAAGATTTACCACCAAGTCTTTCTTCTTCATATTGATCAAAAAGAATGTGGTATGGCATCATGATCTGTGCACGGTCAGATACTAAGATCTTAGGCATTGGAACTCCTCTGTCTACGATGGATTGAACTTCTTTAAACAAATAAGGAATATTCAGTGCCACACCATTGCCTATAATACTTGTTGTATGATCATAAAACACACCGGAAGGAAGCAGATGTAATGCAAATTTACCATATTTATTGATAATTGTATGTCCTGCATTACTTCCACCCTGGAATCTTACGATTATGTCTGATTCCTGTCCTAACATATCGGTAATCTTACCTTTTCCTTCATCGCCCCAGTTAGCGCCAACAATTGCTTTTACCATACCAAATTCCTCCTATTTCTTTCATTCTTTAGAATATTACATACAAAGTATTTTCGCTTACCAGCTGCAATATTCTTTTTTCTCAGAAAAAATGGCATTGTAACAAGATTGCTACAATGCCTTATTACTTTCTTATTATAGGCTAAATTTGTATATAAGTAAAATCAATATTATTTATGCAGTTCATAATTTGTACTTATATTATTCGATTATTTACTAAAACCGGATTGAAATATAAATATATGCAAGGCCAATAATATATATGCCTCTATTTGCGATATAATAAATATAGCCTCCATTTACGACATATTTTTTCATATATACTATACTGCAGACTCATTAATAAGAAATCGCATAAGTATCAATCCGATCTTTAGAATTACTGCTGGTTGTATTTTTTTCATATTCCTCATTTGTAATATCATTCCTATTAGCTAGGTAAATAACTTTATTGCTCTCTTTTTCATAGGTGTTGATATAGCTATATATTTTTTTATATAACTTATCCTCACCTCCGTTAAATACATCCCTGGACATATCTTCAAAGACATAATATTTATTGCCGTCATAAATAAAATCGGTTATCACAGGGTCTCCTTCTGTGGTATACATTACTTTTCTTAAATAACCCACCATACCATTTATTGTATTATTCACAAATGAATTCATTCGGTCTGCTGATTCCGTTTTATCATTACCAACCACAAAACAGTTATCTGCCACCGCTTCTTCAAAGGAATAGTCTTTTGTAATTGTACTCGTTGCAGGCCAGTTATCCTGAACTTTTTCCATTATGTCAATATTGTCTGCCCATATCTGGCTGGGATAGGATTCTGCTATTCTGCCGTCAAAGCTTATCTTTATAATATCTCCCATCCCCACATTTAAAGAAGAGACATCCGAATAATGAACCGATACCGGATCAAACGCTTGTAATCCTCCGCCTGTTTCCTTAACAGCAATCATAACACTGGAATCATCATCCGATATGACGATTCCGTTTATGACAACCTCTTCCTGTCCATTATCATCGGTATTGTCGTTACCGGTGGTATTACTATCGGCTGAATTAATATTATCCTCTGATGTATCTGCTGTTGTATTGCCGGTATCGGAATCAGGTGCTTCCTTTATGAAACTGCAACCAGTGCAGAATAAAAAAACTCCCACGATACAGAATAATTTCTTCATAATGACCTCTTTCCTTGATTATTCAGACATCAATTTGCTCTCCACTAATACATAGTATATAAATTCCCTGTTGACATGGCTCAATACAGCAACGGCTCATAATCTCTTTCCCACCAATTATAGTATTGATCCTCTTCTACTAAAATAATACTAACTTTAACATTTTCATGTTAAATTAAAATCGTATACTCCTACTATTCATCATTTGAATTAATCTTTTTGTTTACACTCTTTTTCCGTAATTATTTTAATACCGTTCTCTGCAAGTAAATCGGCTGTTTTACCGTTACCATCTATAAGATTGCCCTGGAAAGTTCCGTCATAAATTTTGCCATAACCACAGGAAGGACTGTTACTCTTTAAGACCGCCATCTTGCAGTCCAGAAGTTTAGCTATTTTTAACGTTTCTGCCGCCCCTTTATCAAATTGTGCCGTGAAATCGTTCTGGTTCTGGTCCACTGCCTGTCCTTTAACCAGTTCAACCGGATTACGGGGAGTGGTTAATCCCCCTAACTGCTCGGGGCAAACCGGAATTAAGTTATAGTTCTCTTTTAGCTTGTAAACCGTCTCATTAAATAATCCGGTACCGCAATATCTGCAATCAATACCTAACAGGCAGGCACTGACTAAAATATTATTATTCGTTTTTTCCATTTTAACACCCATTGCATAACACATCTGCAGGCAGATGTATATGGCCTCTTTCATTTATTTTCATATAGCCAAACTCGTTCTTCATCTCTATATAAATACAGAAATGTATCTCTATCTGTTAATAATCTAATCCGTTTCATAACTTTCGTCAAAATGTGCGAATCGGCAAATGTGAATAATTGTATGGCTTTTTACGCCCGAATCATCTTATATATAAATATATATTAATATATATTTATCCAACTGGCAATAAAACTTTGTCCATCTGCTATATACTAAATAGATGCTTAATGTGGACTTATGGAATTTAAATCATAATATAATGTATCAAAGTAATTAATTCCGAGGTTATTGTGAATATACATGTTGTTCAACCAACTGATACAATTGAATCAATCGCTAAGTATTATGGCGTAACCGTTACCGGACTGATCCTAAACAACGCTCTTATAAATCCATATGATTTAGTTCCGGGACAAACGATTGTAATCGTATACCCGGAACAGATATATACGGTAAAAGAGGGGGATTCCCTGGTAAATATAGCAAAGACATATAGTGTTCCATTAATACAATTATTAAGAAATAATCCGTATCTTTCAGAAAGGGAGTATATTTACCCCAGAGAAAACATAGGGAAGTTCGGAGAACTTTCCTATGGAATAAAAAAGAGTCTGGCTTGCCAGACTTTAGCGCTCGGAGAACTTCTATGAAATAAAAAGGTCTGCTGCAATTCTAACCTTAACCCATTTGAGACATATAGTTAATATTTACTGAAAATATTAACTTAGCTTGTATCAATGATAGTTACTTATATTGCAGCAGCCCTTAAGATTCAGAATATTAATCTTGTACTTGCTTATTTATAAATCTCGTAACTTTTATTTTCCCTGACCATAACCGGAATAATGTCCAACGGCGCAGGAACAACCACATTCTGCCCGCCCTCATAAACTTTCCTGGTATTAGCATCCGTCCATTTAACTCCCTCCGGCAGATAAATCTTACGCACCGATACCCCCTCTTCCATAACAGGAGCTACAATAAGATCAGGTCCGAACATATACTGGTCTTCTATCTCCCAGCAATTCTTATCTGACGGAAAATCGTAAAACATCGGCCTCATAACCGGGGCTCCGGATTCACTGGTTTCTTTCATACACTCTCTGATATAGGGCCGTAAGGCCTCACGAATATATAAGAACTTCTTCAGAATTTCATAATTATCCTCTCCGAAACTCCATACTTCATTATCCTGCCCGGAAGTCAGCTGCCTGACGCCATTAATAAATTCCTGCTCTCTCTCATACCAGGGCGAACGCTCTCCATGCATACGGAATACCGGGCAGAAAGCACCCCAGGCAAACCACCTGAGTAATAACTCCTGAAATTTAACATCCTTAATATCTCCGCCTAAGAAGCCGCCGATATCCGAGGTCCACCAGGGAATACCGGCTATCCCCATATTAAGGCCTGCCTGTAACTGTTCCCTCATCGCACGAAAAGAGGAATGAATATCACCGGACCAGGTTAATACCCCGTATTTCTGGCTGCCGGCCCATGCGCAGCGGACTAAACTTAAAATATCTTCTTCTCCTTCTGCTTTTAATCCTTCATAAAAGCCTTTTGCATATCCTACAGGATACGTATTGGTACATTGGAGTGCTGTGCCTGCATAATACCGGTAATTATCAAAATCATAAGGGCCGTATTCCGGCTCTGCTTCATCCAGCCAAAAGCAACGGATTCCCAGCTTATAATAGTTTTCTTTACAGCGTTCCCAAACAAATTTCTGAGCCCCCGGATGGGTTGCATCATAGAATACGGTATTTCCCATCCAGTTCATATGATTCTGATTACCACGGTCAGCATTTACCAGGTATCCAAGCTCTGCCATCTTACCATAATTTTCACTTTGCTCATCAATGGTCGGCCATACGGATACAACGGTTTCAATCCCCAGTTCTTTTAATTCTTTCACCATATTCTTTGGATCTGGCCAATCTCTGGGTTCAAACTTAAAATCCCCCTGCCTCGTCCAGTGGAAAAAATCAATAACAATCGCATCCATGGGAAGACCGCGTCTTTTATGCTCTCTGGCAACGCTAAGTACTTCCTCCTGGTTCCGGTAACGAAGTTTACACTGCCAGTAACCCAAACCATATTCAGGCATCATAGGAGAACGTCCCGTTGCCTGGCTGTATTGTCTTTCAATATCGGCCGGTGTATCTCCTGCCGTAATAAAGTAATCCAGTTTTTTTGTACTCACTGCATACCATTCCGTCTTATTGGCTCCAAATGCTGCTGTTCCGATTGCAGGATTATTCCATAAAAATCCGTAACCTCTGTTTGATACCATAAATGGAACACTTGCCTGACTGTTCCGATGTGCTAACTCTAATAAGGCACCTTTTTTATTCAGATTTTTTTCCTGATACTGACCCATACCAAAAATCTTCTCATCATCAAAAGCCTCAAAACGTGCTGTTAAGGTATAATCCGAACTACCCTGAATCGGTTTTAATTCTCTGGCATCAATACGAAGAGGTACACAATAGCGGTTAATACGGTTACGGTTTCTCCAATATTCTTCCGTTAACAGTTCCCCTTTCTGATTATAGAAACTGATCCATCCCTCGTGATTTACCTTAGCTGTAATCTTACCATTCGTAATAGCTGCCTGGGTTCCGGTCTGATGATACCTGGCATATTCCTCTGACTTATACCAGGGGTCCGTTACATCAATTTCTGTAAATGTAATTTCAGCCTTACACTCCGGCACTTCTTCCGTTAAAGCCCAGTTGTTTTCATCCATTTTTGCTTCTGCCGTCATACGGACTCGAAAAGAGTTTTCACCCCAGGGTTCTATCCACACCTGGGTTTTGCCCTCCGCAATGATCAACCTGTTTTCTTCTTTATATAAGTGCATCCTAAATCCTCCTACTTACTGATTAAATCTTTCTTATTTTGTGTCTAACATAAACGCTCTATTTTATACTTAATTTAAATAACCTGGCCATATAATCCCCATCCATTGTCACGTTAAACTCACCTGCCTGAGAATCCCAACTGTAGGGCACTTTTGAATAGGACGGATAAAGGCATTTAGCTTCTACAGCTTTACTGTTAAAAGCCGGTATCGGTAATGTGCAGTTATGATTACTTCCTTCTCTTCTCCACACAGCCAGATAAAGTGTTTCTTCGCACTGCAGTCCAAAACTAACCCATTCGTCGGAATACTCCGATAATCCAAGGGGCCATACCGGTAACCCGGTCTTTAACTTCTGACGTATGGATTTATAAATATCGAGTGCTTCCTTAACCAGTTCCTTCCGTTCCGTACTTAAATTAGCAAGATGCCCGCTCTGATGGATACGAAGAAGTATTGCATTTACCATATTAAAAACTACTTCCTCCTTATCTCCTTCCGTGAGGGGATAAGACCAGATAGCACTTTGCTCCGGTGTTAAACCGCTTGGCGAATTGGCAGCTATGGTACAGTAACAGCGGTAATTGTCCTGATCGCTGGTTGACTGGATACTGTAGCGGGAAAGCATAGCATAATCAATGCGTAAACCTCCGGAGGAACAGTTTTCAATAATGAGCTCCGGATATTTTGCAAATACTCCATCCAGCCAGTTTAGATATGCCCTCTCATGTCCCAGCATACCGTCTCCAACACTGTCAGCATTCCTTTCCGTTCCGATTCCCGGCTCAATATTGTAATCCATTTTTATATATCCGACACCGTACTCTTTCACAAGCCGGTCAATCACTCCATTGGCATAGGTCGTAACCTCAGGGTTACGGTAATCTAGCTGATAACGGCTTCTGTCATAGACACGCTTGCCATGTCTTGTAAAAAACCAGTCATCCGGTACTTGTTTAGCCATATTACAGTTAATTCCCATAACTTCAAGTTCCAGCCACACACCGGGAATCATACCTTTAGCCCGAATATAATCGGTTATTTCACGCAACCCGTTAGGAAAACGCTTCCTGCTCTCCTGCCATTCTCCGACTTCATCCCACCAGTCACCATCCGCATACCAGCCGGCATCGATACAGAAGTATTCACATCCTGCTTCCGCTGCTGCATCTACCAGAGGGAATTCCTGTTCCGCAGTAGGTTTTCCCCAAAGACAGTTCATATAATCATTAAAAATAATTCTTAAACTTTCATTATCTGCATTCGGTCTGCGGATTCTGCGGCGGTAATTCGTCAGTGTACCTACTGCATCTTCAAATCCACGCTCTGTTACACCGACTGCAACCGGAACTGTTGTAAAGGTATCTCCGGGGTTCAGATTCTTAAACCAATGAGAGTAAGTTTCATTCGGTCCGCTTACCGCCAGATACAGGTGTCCGTTTTGGTCTCCTATCTCCCAATGCCAGGAACCATTATGCTCAATCTGCCAGATTAGACCGGTTTTTGTCTCAGTATTTTCTAAATAAGCCATTGGTAAATGTTCCTTGGCAGACCAGTTACCGGTATTGGAAAACTGAATCAGGTTAGAAGAACGCTGTTCCTTCGCCGGCTGAACAAGTTCCATACCAAGCTCCGGAAGCGTATACTTCTTCCAGTTCATTTCACGCTGCCAGCTGTTATGAGGTACCCACACACTCATTTTCTCATCTCTGGAAAGCTTTCCTTCTTTCTCAATACCCTCATAGTTAAATGAAGAAATATAGTCAAGTGTCTGAACATCCTCACCGCAGTTCTTGACTTCATTCCACAGGCGGATTACAGAAAGTTTCTTAAAGAACTGCATATGGGAATAAACATAAACTTTTGTGATTTCATCCACCAGTGTAAACGTTAATTTACGCTCGGTTTCATTTTGTTCATCCGTATGAGATTCATAGCGCATATGATAACCCGGAGCAGTTACGATGTATTTGTTGCCATGACGCTCATAAGGGCGGTCATATCCTGCTAAATTTATCTCTACAAAACGGAATCCATACTCTGTAGACCTCGCTATAATATCCTCTTCCCGAAACGGTTTTGCCGAAAAATGCAATAATTTAAAACACTTATCATCCGCAATCTCAAACACCATGTAAATCCCATTTTCATTAATATTGATTCTTTCCATTGTCTTCTCCATTCTTAAGTAAACTTTTGAGTTATTACAGTATCTGTTAATATAAACTATTTTCACCATATTTATTTCACATTTACTAAACTAGAATTTAACTCTAGCACAACATAGCCTTTTATCTTATATTATTTTTACAGTCCACGAATTCGGGTTTTGTGTCCGTATGTCTTTCCTGCAACGATTCATTTCTATTATCAGTCTACCTGGTTATGGTAATTAGTAAATACATACTGGCGACAAAATCTTATCTGTTAGCGACCATTGTAATTTGTAGTAAAAATGTTATTATAAGAATAGGCCCGCCATTCTTCACGACTACTCTGGAACGATATAAGCTTTAAATGAAACTATTATATAGGAGGTTTTTATATGCCCTTTTATCTGACAACAGACAATTTTCCGAAATCGTCTTTTATGAATCGTAATATTTTTCCTGAAAACTGGATGCATTTTCCCCGGATTCCTAATGAGTATCTGTTATTTATGATTAATGATGGAACTTTATATATCAGTGAAGATGCTGTTAAATATGAATTGCATGCAGGTGATATGTTATTATTGGAACCGGGACATTTTCACGTGGGATATAAAACATCCTTTGTGGATTACTATTTTATTCATATGCCTTCGGATACATTTCAACCTATCGATCTCGAATCAAGAAATGAACTAATGAACTATTTTCAGCAAAATAAACATAACTATTATAAGTCCGACCCTTTTGGGTATGAACTATACGATTCCTTAAAACCTCTGATACCCAAGAACATGCACCTTGATAACTCGGTTTTTTCCCAAATACACAGCAAAATGGAAGAAGTGACTTTCTCTCTTGCTTCTAGGGACGAATATTATAAACTGATCTGCTCTAAAACTATCCTGGACATACTAATTTGTCTTTCCAAGTGTTACTTAGATCATATAACTTCGGCGGCTTCCAATACCGAATTCTCTGCTAATAAAGATATCCGGGTGGAACATGTTCTGTCGTTCCTTCAAAATCTTTACCAAACCAGAATAACAGGTAAAGATATTGAAGAACAACTTCATATGAATTTTGATTATCTGAACAGACTGTTTAAAACCCAAATTGGAATGACCATATTTGAATACCTTAGAATCTTGCGGATAAACAAAGCAAAAGAATTTTTAGCTAACAGTAATATGAAAATCTTTGAAATTGCTGCTTTAACCGGTTTTCCAAATGAATATCATTTTAACCGTGTCTTTACTAATGTAGTAGGCATATCTCCGGGAAAATACAGACGTTTTATATAACTTATCGAAAGTTATTTTTCAAACGATTCATTCAAAAGGCAATCATTGGGATCGATACCGCCTTTTCCTCTGTCGGACTCTGCTGCCCATCTTTAACCAGGTAAAGGCTCCTGCTGCATTCCTGCACACTTTTCACCATCTCTGTATAAGGCTGGGAACAGATATCAAAGAGTCCGATATTATAATTTTCTCCATCGAAACGTCCCAGGACAAATTGATCATAACATTGAAAATAATGACATCCCACCCCAAAGGCATGTGCTGCCACACGTTCGCAATAATACCGGTAAGCAGCTCCTCTGTCCCTCTGGCTTGCAACACCCTCAAGACCGGTTGCTGTAAGTCCTGCATCCAAAGCGCCAAAATGAAATTCTCCGATCATTACCGGCAGATCCACGCCCAGATCTACGATATTCTGAATATTAACAGTGGGATCTACAGAATAACAGTTTATGGAAAATACATCGAAATTTTCCCATCCCGTGACTAAATCCGGATCAGACACCCAGGCCCATCGCATTCCTAGAATCATGTGATTGGAGTCCACTTTCCTGCACTCTCTGCAGGGAATTTCCACATAAGCCTGCAGCATTCTTCTGGAAAATTCCCTCATATCCTTTCTTGCCTCCTCAGACCAGTGGGAAACATTCTGCCTGGGCTGGTAAAAGTCATCAAAATCCTCCAGCACAGAGTGATAAGCTTTATTCAGTTCCGTGATTTCACCATATTTTTCTTTCAGGAAACGAATCAGCTCCTCTTTACATTCTGTCCGCTCAATATTGTAGAGTACCTCATCTGCCAGAACCAGATTATTAACAAACGCCCAATTGGGTTCATTCCGAAGAAAATAGCCAATCATCAGGGGATCATTTTTTCGTGGCTTAAGTGCTGCGGCGCATCTTTTGGCTTCTCTTGTGTATTCTTCACTAAATACATCCGGAAAATCTCTAAAGATCATCCGGCTGGTGCCAGGAAATTCCGGAAGAGACATCACATACGGCATTTCTGTTGTCCCAAATAACCGCTCATCACTCCAATTGCCCAAGGTATTCATGCCGAAACGGCGGAGCTGCCCTGTAATCATCTTCTGCCATAGGGGATACCAGTTCTTACCCAAGGCCCGATACAGATTCGCCTGGCTGTAGGAAAATAGAAGTCCGTTTCTCCCGGCCTTTTCTTCAGTACTCCATCCTTTGGTCTTTCGAAACATTTTACGATATTCGGGCTCAGCTTGGTCCGGCAGCCAATCCAGCCATTTCTCCACGCCGTCCACGCGGCAGTCAGCCCTAAGGCCCACACAGTCCGGACCCACGCTGAAAAATGCATACCCGGATGGATCTGCCAGAAACCATTTGCCATCTGCTTTGTATTTTGTAAAATATCCCGTCTCCTCACCCAGCTTTTTAAGTTTCCATCCGCCGAAGACCGACCAATCGCCAAAAGGATACTCCGTTCGATTCTCAGCTTCCTGTTTCTGAAGTATTTCCTTTAGTTCACTTAGATCCTTTACTTTGGAACTCCACATTTTCTGCTTGTTCTGACCGAATTCATCTACCATCTTTCCGCCTGCAAGCGGTTTAAAAGACGGATATTCCTCGGAGAGTACAATATCAGTTATCTTCAGCGTAAAATCATGGAAGACAGGAAGTGTCTCCAGAACGATCTGTTCGATTTCTTCCTGAACTACTCTTCTGCCATGGCAGACCTGCTTAAGCTGTCCGACACCAGCCTCCGGGAACAATACATGACCGTCCATCCAGTTCCGGTCGATGCAGATTGGTGTACGTACTCCCGGAAGAATACCGAACTGCACATCAAAAGCCGGACCCTTCCCACTGTCCTTTACATATACTCGAAGGGCAAGCACCACGCTGTGATTTTCACAAGCCTCAATATAAAAGGATACATATCTTTCCTGACAATCAATCAGTTCAGGAAGGAGTAAGCCTGCCCCCTCCGCTGCCATCCGAAGCTTGGCAGTGTCCCCATCTCTTTCAAGCAATGTAATCCCCTTATTAAAAATTTTGTTTTGAATTTTAATTTTCTGCATTTTTTCCTCCAAACATTTCGTAAGCTTACTTACGAAACTGCTCTAATAAAATATGGAAAGGAATCAAAATGTGGCATTCCTTTCTGTTATTTGGCTCTAAAATAGCATAATTCTTTTTATTTCTGCTTTATTCTTCTATATTCTTTTGGTGTCACTCCATATTTGTCTTTGAAAAGTTTCGAGAAATATTGGCTTTTTTGATACCCCACCTGCTCCATGACTTTACGTATCTGAAGTTCCGTCTGCTCCAGCAGCTGTGCTGCTTTCTGCATTCTGACCTCCATGATGTAATTAGATAGATTTACGTCTGTGGCCTCTTTAAAAATTTTTGACAGATATGCAGGATGAAGATGGACAAGCTCTCCCAGGGCATCCAACGACAGATTTTTGTCATAATTCACTCCAATATATTTTTTTATACAGTAGATAACATCTGCCTGATTGTTTGTTACTCCCTCCCTATTCTCTACACCAGCCTGTCTATCGAAGCTTTTTTCCAAAACACGCTCCAACGATTCCTCAAAATCATTCTTCAAAACTGGTTTGACTAAATATTCTGACACACCATATCGTATAGCCTGTTTTGCATATTCAAACTCGCTGTACCCGGATATAATAACAACTTTCGTCGGATAGTGATTTTCTTTAATGATTCTAGACAGATCAAGCCCTGAGAGTTTGGGCATCTTAATGTCTGTGACCAGAAGTTCCGGTCGGTATTCCAGCAGCAGATCTCTGGCCATGGAACCGCCTTTTGCCGTCAGTACCTGGCAAAAGCCATAGTTTCTCCAGTCCACCAGCTTTTTGATATATTCAATCATATATGGTTCGTCATCTACGATTAATACCCTCATTCTCCATATCCTCCGGTATAAATAGTAAAATATACTAACAGCCCACCCCAAATACTTTTTCCAAATCTAAGGCCGGCAGATCCGTCATAGTAATTAATCAACCTCTGGTTCACATTCCATAAACCCACACTCTCATCTTCCGCCCTTTCTTTTCTGTTAATCCGCGCTATTAGTTCATCGATTTTCTCGTCTGTCATCCCGTCTCCGTCATCGGAGATCTCGAAACGTAAAACATCTCTTCCCGGTTCATAAACTTTCACATAGATATGACTTGCATTTTCCCGTTCCTCGATGGCGTGCTCAATGGCGTTCTCAATGATTGGCTGAAGAATCAGGGGAAGAATCTTCCTGTCATAGATCTCTTTCGAAGCTTCTATGGTGTACTCAATTTCTTTGCGTATTGCAGTAATCGCCAGATATGCTTTCGCATAGGATACTTCCTCGCCGACGGTTGCAATTGATTTATTTTTGGTACAATAACGGTAATAATTGGATAGATGTACTGCCATCTCGGTAACTGCTTCCGGCTGGTCAGCCACAGTTACTATATAAGAAAGGCTGTTATACAAAAAGTGGGGATGGATTTGGAGCTGTAACTGTCGAAACTCCGCCTGATTTCGGAGGCGTTGCTCTATGAGAGTGGATTCTATCAGCTGACGGATTCTGGTCACCATGCGGTTAAACTGACCGAAGACATAGGTAAATTCATTGTTTGGCATTTCTGTAATCTGAGCGTTAAAATCTCCGCCTTCTACCTGTTTTAACTTTCCTGTGATAATCCTCAGCTGAAGCAGAATATTGCTGTAATACAAAATCATGAATATCAGGCCAATCAAAAGGAGTAACACCAAAAGACCTCCTGTTATCCGGGTAATATTTGCAACCGGCCGCATCATCGCTTTCAGAGGATAATAAGAAACCAGCTCCAGACCATTCTTAACAATCCCAGACCGTATCATTTGAAATTTGCCCTGGGCGATGGACAGTTCATAAGTCAATTCACCATTTTCCCTTTCACCCACGGACCGGACCAGTTCTTTCTCTTTCTCACTGCCGGAGAAGAGACTTTTCTTCTGTGAATAAAGGAGTATCGTTCCTCCCGGATTCATACCGGATGCCATAGTCTTGACCTTATACAGATAATCCCTATCCATCCGTATGATCAGGTACGGTTCATCATCTGTTTCAACCCAATCCGTTATGTACTGCCTGGCGAAATAAACTTCATTATCATAGATAAACCATTGATTGTCTTCCACCGACTTAAGCATAGTATCTTTTACCATATTTAACGATGTGGTGGTGATAATACGCTGCAGTTTTGGCCAGTACAAAATAAACTGTGCCATACCCACATTACTATTTTGGCGCCGCCCTAAATATTCTTTCATCTGATTGACATCAGTTACATACCGATAAGCATCATATTTCTCCATGAGTGTGAGGTGCAGTGTCTTAAGATCATTGCTGTTAAGAATTCCGTCTGCTTCAATTTCAATCTCTTTGATTTTCTGTCCGAGAAGCATCTTGGAATACTCCATTTGAATCTTCGCCGCCTGCATCAGAGATTCCTTCAAACTTGATGTGCTATACTCGCACAAAATGGCAAAACCTGCGATAATCATAACCAGAAATAAAGCAAAAATATTAAAGATTGACTTTATTTTTTTCATATGCCATCCCATTTCTCTCAATAAATCCATTGATATCTGTTATCATTATAACAAATTTAGCAAATGTTTACTATATAAGCATAAGGAACCGCTACTCCTTTGTAACAGTTCCTTATATAAATAGATTTTATTTCACAGACTGATACCACTCATTAACTTCTTTGGTGATTTCATCGCCGCCTTGGGCTTTCCAGTCCTGGACAAATTTGTCGAAAGCATCCGGAGACTCTTTGCCATATATGATGTTAGTGTACACCTGTTTCTCCATTGTCTGAAGCTGCTCCCAGTTCTTCTTCATGGTAGGAGTGGGTTCACCGTTAAACAGATTCGGAAGCAGTTCATCCCTGTGCCCGTTAGCAGTCACATAACCTTCTGCTGTATCCGGAGTGGTCTCAAAAGCAGCTTTCGCCCTGATTTGTGCACTGGTCTCCGCCTCTTTTTTTTCGCTTACATCAGCATAATCCTGCATCGTGTCAAGAGCCGGTGAATTCTTGAGCACTGTTGATTTACCAGGCATAAACGGATCGGTTACGGCTGGTTCAAACAATTTTGAGTCAAATAACACTTTACCATCCACAATATCATAATCATAACCCTCCAGATATCCATACTGGAAATCGCCGGTACCAAATGCTGCATCGTACAACCAGTCATAGTAATTGAAGAATGCTTCCATATAATTAAAATTTTTATTGAACATCAACCAGCCGTCGTTAATCTGTGCGGATTGGTAGGTTGGCTCTTTATTGTCCTGAAGAATATTGGGGTACGCTTTAATAACGGCATCCGGTGCTACGGACGTAACATCTCTGACTGAATCAATAGCCCAGGGACGTCCAATAAAGATACCGGCTTTTCCCTCTGTAAACTGATTCATGGCATCCCACGCACCGGTTGCTGCTGCTTCCTGGAAGATCCATCTACTGGCATGCCACCCGGCCATACGTTCCAGGGTCTTTTTGTTGCCCTTATCTATAGATCCGTAGGTCAGATTGCCATCCGTATCCTCCTGCCAGCTTCCAGGAATATGTTTCCCTGAATTTGCAGAGAACAATATCACGGGATCCGCTACCCATCCACTGCTGTAGATATCGTTACCTGTATAAGTGAAACCATACGTGTCATTTTTACCGTTTCCATCAGGATCATCCTCAGTGAACGCCTTGATTACTGCTTCGAATTCATCCATATTAGTGGGAGCCTGTAGTCCCAATTTGTCCAGCCAATCCTGACGGATAATCATAACCTGCCCCTCTGTCAATGCAGGTGCACATGCAATGCCATAAGTCTTGCCGTCCTTAGTCACCGGATAGAATGACTGGGGATATTTGTCATAGATCTTTTTCAAACGCTCCGGCATGTATTTTTCAATGTCATCATCAATGGCTTTCACATGTCCGGATTCGATCATATCGGCAATCATCTGCGTACCGTATACCGGAAATACATCCGGCAGCTCCTCGGAACCTGTTAGTGCCAGTCGCAGTTTCGTATCATAGTTGTTAGCATCTCCGCCTAGAAGTGTGGTCTCCATCCTAATTCCCAGCTTCTTTTCTGCAAGCTCCATCATGGGATTCTTATTAATATCTTCCCCATCTCCGTATCTTCCCGTGTTCTCATCCAGCTGTTTTGCAATGGTGATGGTGATGGTCGGATCGTATTTTCCATCCACATTCTTGACAGCGGCTGTTTCTTTGTTGTCTCCCCCATTCTGACTGCAGCCTGCAAAGAGCAGTGCGGATGCCAGTATGAATGAAAGGATTGCCTTTTTGTTTTGCATACTATTCCTCCTCAATTAATTTTATTATTTGGTATAATTTTATTATGAAACTTATTAATCATGAAACCTTGACAACAAGGTACTTGATTCTACTTTTTAGTGTGCGTTATTCTTTTACAGCCCCCACGACTATTCCTTTTACAAAATACTTCTGCAGAAACGGATAAACCATCAGTATAGGCAGTGCGCCAATAAATACCTGTGCTGCTTTAATGGTGCGTTCCGACATGGACGCTGCCGAAGCAGGATCCAGGGCCAGATCCTGCTGGTTGCCCTGTACCACAATTACCTGGAGAAAGGAGGCCAGCGGATAGTTTTTGGTATTCGACATGTACAGGATTCCCGTGAACCATTCATTCCAATTGCCTACCATAATAAAAAGAGCAACGGTGGCTAAGCCTGCCTTGGACAGCGGTAGAAAAATCCTTATTAGAACAGTGAAAAAGCTTGCTCCGTCAATTAGTGCCGCTTCCTCCAGGGCTTTCGGAATTGATTTGAAGAAATTCATAATCAGAATCAGATTATAACAACCGAAAGCTCCAGGAAGTATGTATACAAGAAAATTATTTTTTAATCCCAGAGAAGTATTTACCAAGTAGGACGGGATCAGACCGCCTCCAAAAAGCATGGTAAATACAAAGAACCACATCAGTGCTGTCCTGCCTCTGAACTCCTTTGAAAGAGCATAACCCGCTGTCGTTATAACGAACATGCTAAGAAACGTACCGGTAAATGTCCGAAGAACAGATATCACAATGGAACGGATGAAATTACTGTTGTGGAAAGTCTTCACATAGGCCAGTACGGTAAAATCTACTGGCCAGAAAGTAACGATTCCGCTGTTTGCCGCACTCTTACCGCTAAGGGAGATGGCAAGCAAATTGACCAGCGGCAGCAGACACAGTAGTGCTACCGTAACAAGGAATACTGTATTGCATACCACAAATATTTTTCTGCTTAAAGATATACGTCTCATAATATATTCCTCCTAAAAGATTCTGTAACCTGCAAATTTATATGCAATCTTATATGAGACAACCGTAAGGAACAATCCGATGGCCGACTTAAAAAGTCCCACCGCCGTACCGAAGCTATACTGTCCATTTACGAGTGACTGCCGGTATACATAGGTATCAATGATATCCCCTGTGCTGTAGGTAAGGGGTGAATACAGGTTGAAGATCTGGTCGAACCCGGCATTCAGCACATTTCCAAGGCTGAGTGTTGCCATGACAATAATCATAGGTGCGATTCCCGGCAGTGTAATATGCAGAGTTTGCTGCAAACGATTGGCTCCGTCCACCTCCGCCGCTTCGTAAAGACCCTGGTCAATGTTCGAAATAGCTGCCAGATACACAATCATACCGAAGCCGAAGCCTTTCCAGAGGTCTGAGATGACTGCAATCTGCCGGAACATTCCCGCCTCGCCCAGGAAAAAAATAGGCTCCACGCCGAATTTCTGAAGAAAACTGTTTACAATTCCATCCAGTCCCAAAATATCCCGAAGCATACCGGCTACCGTTATCCAGGAAAGGAAATGAGGCAGATACACCAGCGTCTGAACTCCCTTTTTTAGTCCCACATTCCTTACCTCATTCAGAAGCAGTGCCATGATGACCGGTACGATAAGTCCAAGGATAATTTTGCTGACGGCTATGATTAGTGTATTGATAATGGCCTGGTAGGATTCTTTAAATTCGAAAATCTGCCTGAAATTTTCCATTCCCACGAATTCCGATTTAAAGATTCCCATCCATGGCTTGTAGTTCTGGAAAGCCATGATCAGGCCGCCCATAGGCACATAACAGAAAACAATTGCCAGAACGAAGCTTGGAAGAATCATTATATAAAGCGGCCAGTTGTGCTGGATTTCCTGCTTCCAGGTTTTGCGCGAAACTGTTTGTTTTTTGGTCATGATTTTTTTCGGATTCTCATTCATTTTTCATGCTCCCATCCACCTTGTACTTATTTTTTTATTTCATAAGAAAAGTATATAATATTGCAGGCATAGAATAATACACCCCGATTTTAAGGTTATGTACCCGATTTTAACATTTTTTCACATTTGGGATGGATTTTGTAATCGTTCTAGAGAAAGAATCTGAATATAAAGCTAATGCATCACTAGCTTAGTACTCTATTCAAAAGAAACAGGCAGATACTTTATAGTATTGCTGCCTGTTTCAAGAATTTTATAAAAATTTAAAAGCCATTATTCTATTCCTCACACACCAGTGCAACATCATATGGTGCGAAAGTAGTTTGAGATGTCAATACATTTCTGGTCAAAATATCCTCTTTTCCCAAGAAGAGCTGTGGAAGCATAAGTGTCTCCCCTGTCAGGTTCATAATAAAGTAGTAGTATTTACCTGCTATGGAACGGCAGGCAATCTCCAGCCTGGTCTCCTCATCAATGACAGGTTTGACTTCTGCCAAAGTTATAACCTGCTCCAAAACTTTATCAAGAGCTTTCGGTTCCGGTTGTGTTCCTACATAATAAACTGTTCCCCGTCCAAATGAATTTTTAGTCACCGCGGGTGAAGCCGCATAAAAATTACTGGTATAATCAGCTAAACTAACCGCACCCTCCAGATGAATAATATCGCATAACAACTGGCACTCAGCTTCCGTACCATCTTTAAAACGCAGCGTATTACTCTGCTCAACGGCAAGGGCATCAATTTCTTCCACCCAGATACCGGCAAGTTTACGTAAGGGACCGGGATAACCGCCCAGATGGACATTATCCGACTGGTCTACGATACCGCTCATAAATCCGGTTACCAATATACCGCCGTTTTTTACATAGTCCTCTAATTTCTGTTTCATTCCATCCTTAACCATATAGAGAACCGGAGCAATTACTGCCTTATATTTGGAGAAATCCGCATCTGCCGGAATCATATCCACTGGGATATTCTTTTCATAAAAGTAACGGTAATATTGATGTATCTGGTCCACATATTTTAAATCCTTATTCGGACCGCTGGTGTATTCCAGTGCCCAGTAGTTATCCCAGTCAAAGAGAATTCCTACCTGAGCAATATTTTCTGCTCCAATAAGCCGGTCACCAAGGGCTTTAAGTTCCTCACCCAGCCTGCTGATTTCTCTGAAAACCCGTGTATTTTCCGTTCCCGCATGTTCAATTACGGCACCATGAAATTTTTCACAGGCACCCACCGAACGGCGAAGTTGGAAAAACTGGATAGTATCTGCGCCATGGGCCATAGTCTGGTAACTCTGTGCACGCATCTGTCCTGGTTTTTTCAGAGAATTGTAGGGCTGCCAGTTTTGCTGGCTTGGCGTTTGCTCCATTAACATAAAAGGCTGCCCTTTCAGCCCGCGCATCAAGTCATGGCGCATAGCCACCATACTCCAGGGTGTGTCATAAGCGGGGTAGCTGTCCCAGGATACAATATCCATCTCTTTTGCCCATTTAAAGTAATCCAGATTCTTGTAAGTTCCCATAAGGTTTGTTGTAATGAGTGTATGAGGATCGAAACTGCGAATAGCGTCACGCTCCATTTTATAATTATTAAGCATACTGTCTGAATTAAAACGGCGGTAATCAATAGACATTCCTGCAAAGGCGGTTCTCTCGTAATCGATTCCCTCACTTAAGGCATTCGGCAGGACTATTTCATCCCAGTCGTAGACTGTATGTCCCCAGAATTCCAAATTCCACGCCTTATTCAGCGCTTCCATGGTTTTGTACTTATCCTTTAGCCAGACACGGAATGCCCTCTCACAGTTTTCGCAAAAACATTCTCCGCCATATTCATTATTGACATGCCAGCAGGTGACATGTTCATTGCTGCCATAACGTTCCGCCAGCTTTCCCGCAAGACGACCGGCAAATTTTTGATAAACCAGGCTGTTGGGACATGCGTTGTGTCTCTGTCCGAATTTATGGTGGTGCCCTTCAAAATCAGTCCGTGCAACTTCCGGATATTTCTTGAACATCCATGCCGGCAATGCTCCTGTGGAAGTTGCCAATACAATATCGTAGTTTTCGCGGCTGAGCATCTCGATTATTTCATCCAGCTCATCAAAATAATATTCATTTTCTGACGGCTGAATCTTTGCCCACGAGAATACATTGATGGTCGCACTATTAATTCCCGCCTTGCGAAAAAGGCGAATATCCTCATCCCAGATTTCTTTCGGCCATTGATTCGGATTATAGTCTCCGCCATATAAAATTCTTTTGAAATTTTTTTTCATACTTACCTCCTAATAGTATATCTCAGACAGACCAGTGACACTGCCATATATAAAGTTTAAAAGTGACCTTTCTATCAGCTTGTCTTCGACAGTTTATTTAAACTATATTATAAATGCTGCTATCTAAAAAATGTATAATATGTTAAACTAAATAATATAACATTATGAAACAGGATGATAGAATATGCCCATTTACTTTGATCTAACCTCACAGGAACTTCCTTTAACCACCGGCAGCATAGGTAACCGCTGGAACCAGGAAAGTGTAAAACGCCAAAACGGTTTCCCCCATTATCATTGGCTACAGACAGAACATGGAGCAGGAGAAGTCGTCATCGAAGAAAAACATCTCCACCTGACGAAAGGGTCCGGTCTTCTGATTGCACCATATATTCCTCATTCCTATCATGCAAATGAGGTAATATGGAAAACCTCATTCGTAACCTTTTCCGGAAAACTGGAGGCTGATATCCATAAAATAGTAGGAAATGACCGTTATATACCTGTAGCAGGGAATACCGCCTTTTCTTCTCAGGGTTGGATTGACCATATAATATCCTTACATGAAACCGGACAAATTAATCCGGTTCAGCTGTCCATTGATTGCTATGCTTTCTTAATGAATGTGAACTGCTCTCGGGATTATCTGGAGCAGCTGGACCACCCACTTTACTTACGATATGTTGCACCGGTAATAAAAGAAATCGAAACAAAATATAATGAGGATATCACGATTCAGAATCTCGCAAATACAGTTTATGTATCTCCCCAATACCTTTCCCGGCTGTTTAAACGATTTCTTGGCTGCGGGACTTACACGTATTTGACCAATTACCGAATGAGCAAAGCAAAAGAACTACTTGCAAACCGCCAGGATCTGGCCATCAGTCGGATAAGCTTTCTTGTGGGTTATCATGATACAAGCCATTTTATCGCAATGTTCAAAAATACAACCGGTTTTACTCCATTGGAATTTCGCCAGCTGCATCATTGATTGAAATCTTACTCTACAAACTTATTAACAGCCAGCTTTAAAGACCATTACAAATAGTACAGGATGTGAAAAATATGCAGGAATATAAAGATAAAGAATCTTTAATAAATGAAATTAAGAAAACTGCGGATCTATTTATTAATGAATATGAAGATGTTGAAGATGCAGACAAGGAACTGCGTTTTGAATTAGTAGATAAAACTCCGCAGGAAATGATAGCCTACCAACTTGGCTGGATGCAATTAATACTCCACTGGGATCAGGATGAGTTGAAGGGCAAGGAAGTAATTACACCTGCTCCCGGTTACAAATGGAATCACCTGGGCGATTTATATCATGAATTTTATAAACAATACCAGGGTTATTCTCTTAAGGAACTGCAACGGATGTTTGTTGATGCGGTTGGTCAATTTACCGAATGGGTCAATACATTGATTGACGATGAACTATTCGGCACGGGCAAAAGGAAGTGGGCATCCTCAACTCCGTCAAATTGGCCGATTTGGAAATGGATTCATATTAATACGGTGGCACCTTTTATATCTTTCCGCAGCAAAATCCGCAAGTGGAAAAAACTAAGAGCTGCAAACTGAGTAGAATTTGGTATAAGTTTCCACTACATGATTTCCATACCAAAGCATTGGGAGTATTAGGTATATAAGGCGAAAGCAGTAATGCCAAAGCAATACTGCTCTTCCTATTCTTTAATACTATGAAATTTTCTATTTTACTGTAACAATACACTTATATTTCATACCGCATACGCAGTATTTAAGTTGGCGGGAAGCACATAAAGTAATTTTTTTATTTTATATTTTTCTACAGGGAACATCGGGCAGGTATCTTTTTATTTCGTAGTACTTCCGAATCCGCCGTTTCTTTTCTCTTCCACTTCATCATCAACAGTGATACCGTATTCTACAAAAATTCCCTGCATAAATCCGGTACCGGCTTGCAGTTCTACCGTTTTTCCTCCATTGGTATCATTTGTAATCTTTGCAAATATATGGCCCTCGTTATCCGAATTAAAATAATCGCTGTCTATAATACCAACCGTATTATCCATCTGGAGACGGAATTTAAATCCAAGACCGCTTCTGGGATAACACTTTAGTACCCAGTTTTCCTCCATTTCTACACGAATTCCGGTAGGTATCTTAATCGACTCACCCGGAGCTAAGGTAAAAGATAAGGGAGTGTTAAAATCATAACCCGCTGATCCTGTTGTTGCACGTTTGGGTAACTTTATTTCTTCATAAACTTTTTTTACTGATTCCTTATCCGCGTCCGGAAAAGTATCAATCCAATCCTTACTAAACTGTTCTAAACTCACTTTATGAAATTTTGCTATTCGTTTCATCCTAAAACCTTTTATATTACAGTTTGCTGCAATACAGCCATATAAAGAAAATATGGCATCCCTTTCTCTAATAGTAATTTATAGGCAACCACGAAACTCAAAACTTGCATTTATATGACATATAATTCATACAATTTTAGAGCTGAATCTTGCCCCTAAAGGCAACTGAAGCTATAAATTTCGTATCAATTGTATGTCATATTTAGATAACTATATTGTTTCGCAATTACCTATTAGTAACTAATACGCCTGTAGATTACAGTTGAATACTAAATTCCTCGAATCGGATTATCCCGCTTCCCTGCTTTAACACTCCTTGCTGGTCAAGCATTTCAAAGCCGTCTTTTACTTTCTGTATTAATTCCGGTTTGATATTGATTTCATTATGTCCAGGCAATATTCTTCTGACAAAATCCAGGTTACTTATTTTATCAACAGATTGCTTAAATTGCAAGGGGTTGGTACTGGGATAAAAAGCGTATAAGGTTCCTTTATAAATTAAATCCCCTGTGAATAAATACCCTCTGTCCTTTTCCCATAAGCAGATATGACCCGGTGAATGTCCCGGCGTATGAATGACAGTGACACTCCTGTTACCTAAATCAATACTATCTCCATCCTCTAAAAGACTGTTTGGATTACCGGTATAAATCTCATAATTTTCAATCTGAAATTCTTTCGGCTTTGGTATCTTGAAAGGCTTACTAATAATATTATATATGATTACCGATTTAGGAATGGGTAATCCGTCTTTTAGCCAGACAGCATCCGCTTTATGTACAGCTATATCATCAAAATAAGCATGCCCGCCGATATGATCCCAGTGAGCATGTGTAGTGACCACCTTAACAGGCAGGTCTGTCAGTTTGTTTACCTCTTTTTTAATATTTCCTATTCCTAACCCGGTATCAATTAAAAGAGCAAGCTTACTTCCCATTAAAAGATAGGAATGTGCCTGTTCCCAATGACCGTATTCACTTATGGCATAAGTATTCTCATCTAGTTGTTCTGTTGTAAACCATTCTTTCATATACCCCCCTCGCATTTCGCACTTTTACTTGCGAAAATGCCTAAATAAAACTTGAATATTACTTGTAATTTTCACTCCATCTCCCTGATAATATTGTAAGTTAGCAAGCAAATATTGCTTGCAATATTTATTAATTAAATGTATCTGAAATATCTATTAATTTATTGACACATATCAATTATAAATATTTATTTCATCGTATCAATTATAATTCTTATTTCATCATATCCAATAATTCTCTGGCTGCGGTTGAAACAGGGTTTTTGTCACTGGTAATAATGCAAAAATTTCTTGCCGGTATTTGCCTTTGAAACTTTAGTTCAAAAAGCTCTCCGCTTCTAATGAACTTTTCTGCAAAGTCTCTGACCACGGAGCCAATACCAAGGTTTCTTAAGGTAAATTGTACTATCATATCACTGGTTGCCAATTCAAACTCAGGCTGCAAGATAACTCCATTATTTTTTAGTATTTCATCGAGGTATCTTCTGGTACTGGTATTTCGTTCCAGACAAATAATCGGTAACTTTTCCAGATCGGCATATTCGAGGGTTCTATCCTTCAGGTTTTGAAATCTGCTGCCTGCAACAAATATATCCCGTATTTCTTTCACCTTTCTGGAATTTATTTCAGCTTTCGCCTGAAATGGAGCACTAACTACTCCAAAATCAATTTTGCCGTCATAGAGATACTCCAAAGTCTCAGGTGTAGGCGCATTGGTAACCGTCACTTTAATTCCCGGATACTTCATATGAAAGGCTTCCAGAAAAGAAAGCAGATAAAATTGGAGTGTCATATCACTTGCACCAATACGGATTTCACCATTTTCCAAATCAATCATCTTTTTAAACTTGGTTTCTCCAAGAAGTATAGTTTCATAACCTCTTGCTATGTAGGAGTATAAAACTTCACC
Source organism: Anaerocolumna sp. MB42-C2 (assembly GCF_030913705.1). Taxonomy (GTDB): domain Bacteria; phylum Bacillota; class Clostridia; order Lachnospirales; family Lachnospiraceae; genus Anaerocolumna. The sequence goes on along the minus strand of NZ_CP133190.1, from coordinate 4,443,808 downwards.
TTCGGGTGTAAGTTTAACTCCTTTCTGGGTACGAATAAACAGATTACTGCCTAAATTAGTTTCTAACAGCTTAATACCCTGACTAACAGCAGGCTGTGAAATACATAATTCTTCTGCTGCACTTGTGAAACTTCCGAATTTAGCAACATAATAGAATATTTTATAATATTCAAGATTCATATTCATGTATTAAACCCAATCCTTCCAGATTTCCGGTCTGAACCCCACCGTTGCCAGCTTTCCGTTTCTTACAATGGGAGTCTGAAACATTCGCGGATGTTCTAAAAGTTTCTCTTCTTTATCTGCTTCATCCGACAAGTATTTCACAAAGTTTTCTTCATATTCTTTAGAGGTTTCATCCATCAACTTGCTTAATCCGCCGACAGCTGATTTAACACTTTTATATTCCCCCATGCTCATTCCGTATTTTCCAAGATCAATAAGCTGATATTTAATTCTTCTTTCTTTAAAATATCGTTCTGCTTTCTTTGTATCAAAGCATTTTGATTTACCAAATATTTGTATATTCATCACCGCTCCTAAAACAGCTTTTAAACTTTTTTAATAGTCCTTGCTTAATAGCAAATCCCTGTACTGTATATTTTTCTCAAACCATTTTACTGCATAAGAACAGGTAAGATTTGCTTTCTTATTCTCTTCTTTTAACTGTTGTACCACTTCCTCCATTAATTTTCCTGCAATTCCTTGACCCCTCAAGGAATCATCTACATAGGTATGATCAATATTCACTGCATTTTCAGAAATTGCCGGAAAGGTTACCTCCGCAATCATATTACCATTCTCATCGTTAAGATAGATTCGGTTACTTTCATGTTTAAATTCCATAGTATCTCCTTTCTTATAATACCAGCTCCTTTTTCATAATACCAGTTTAGGTAGCTGGGCGGCTAAATCTTTCATCTTAGAAAAAATCGGATTAACTTCTCATTTTCTTTGGTATAAGGATGATAACGCATAGGAAGATCAATCCAGTTTGCTTTTTTTACGATACTTTTCATATGGCTGAAAGTTTCAAAGCTGTATTTACCATGATAGCTTCCCATCCCGCTTTCACCTACACCGCCAAATCCCATATATGGTGTTGCCAGATGTATAATGGTATCATTAATACATCCGCCTCCGAACGAAACATTTTTTAATATGGATCGTTCCGTTTTTTTATCTGTTGTAAACAGATATAAAGCTAATGGTTTAGGTCTACTGTTTACATAACCAGTTACTTCTTTTATATTCTTATAAGTCATAATCGGCAGAACGGGCCCAAATATTTCTTCCTGCATTATTTTAGAATCCGGGATAATTCCATCTAAAATAGTGGGTGCGATCTGATACACTTTATTCTCTGTATCAGTTATCTTAGAATTATAATTATCTTCATAACTTTTACTATCCTTAGATAACTTATTAACCTCAGGGCTATTGTTACCCTTAGATATAGTGTCATCTTCAGAGGTATTTTTATTCTTAGAACTATTATCATCTTCAGAAATTTTATTATCCTTAGATAAATTATTATCTTCAAAATTTTTGATAATACCATAACCGCCCGTTAGAATGTGTTCGCCCTCAATTAATCCAATAATTCTCTTATAATGTTTTTCATTAATAATTTTAGGGTAATCCGGATTATCCAAAGGATTTTCACCAAAAAATACCTTTATATATTTATTAAGTAAATTAACAAGCTTTTCTTTAATTTCCTCCTGTACATACAAATAGTCAGGAGCTACACAAGTCTGCCCGGAGTTAATAAATTTACCAAAGGCAATTCTTTTTGCGGCTAAATCAAGATCCGCCGTTTTGTCAACGATACAAGGACTTTTTCCTCCTAGTTCCAGGCTGATGGGAGTTAAATGCTTCGCTGCTTTTTCCATAACCAGTTTTCCTACCTCAACTCCTCCGGTAAAGAAAATATAATCAAATTTCTGATCTAATAACTCCGTATTTTCCTTTCTGCCTCCCTGTATTACCCTAACATATTTGGGTGGAAAACACCCGGTTAGAAGGTCAGCCATAACACGTGATACATTGGGTGCATAAGCCGACGGTTTAAGAATAACGCAGTTTCCTGCTGCTATGGCTCCTACCAGAGGGGCAATGCTTAACTGAAACGGATAATTCCAAGGTGACATAATTAATACAACTCCATAAGGCTCCGGTAAAATAAAACTTCTGCCATAAAATTGAGCCAGTGGCGTTTTAACGTACCTGGCGGCTGACCACTTTGACAGATGATTTATTAATGTTTTGATTTCATCTAAAACAATTCCGATTTCCGTCATGTAACTTTCAAATCCGGATTTGTTTAAATCTTTCTTAAGTGCCTCTGCAATTTGATTTTCATTATTAATAATTGCCATCCTTAGTTTCTTCAGCGCATTCTTTCGAAAAGAAACCGATCTGGTTGAACCGGTATTAAAAAATTCCCTTTGCCCTACTAGAATTTCCTGAACCGTCATTGCTTATAAACCCTCCATTCTGCAGATACCCGCGAATTAGGACGTTAGCACAAATTTGCTATGTGAAAAACAGCGTCCTTTGCTATTCTTTTTTGCCTCGCAGGTCTTTTGCGAGACTATTTACACTAGCGCTCTATTTCTTTTATTTTAAGATGTTTGATTTATAAATGCAAGGTAATATTTGTTTTTCTTTCTATTCGAATTCTCTAATTGTTACTGTTCACTCCCCTGCAAAAAGCAGCAATTCGGTGAACAGTAACCTTTAATTTCTTTTATAACAGTATAACCTTTTCATCGCTGGTTATAATATTTTGACCGTAACTTTAGGGAAGGTGGATTGAAGAAATTGATAACCGGACCGTTTTAAATTCAAACGGTCCGGTTATATTTTCTGACTGTGCCGAACGTAAAGGCACAAAAGAAAGTATATCACATAAGTCTATAATAGAACATTACAAAGGATTCTCATGTTCTTAGGATTCACTCTGTACTAACTGCGTAATTCTTTTTAATATAATTCCAACTGTCCCTGCACATATCCTCCAGGCTAAGTTCGGTCTTCCAGCCAAGCTCTTTATCTGCTTTACTGACATCGGCATAACTTTCATCAATATCACCCGGACGTCTTTTACTGATTTCCCTTTTCAACTTAATTCCGTTAACTGTTTCAAAAGTGGTAATCAGCTTTAGAACAGAGCTTCCTTTTCCGGTTCCCAGGTTATAGATTTCTGTTCCCGTCAAAAAGTCAAGCTTTTCCAGCGCTTTAACGTGTCCTTTCACAAGGTCACATACATGAATATAATCACGCACACCCGTTCCGTCTGCTGTCCGGTAATCCGTTCCGCATATTTTGATTGATGGTAATTTTCCTGCTGCTGCCTGGCATAGATAAGGCATCAGATTGTTAGGGATACCCTCCGGTTTTTCACCAATCAGTCCGCTGGGATGGGCACCGATTGGATTGAAATATCTTAGTATTGCCGCTTTCATATCTTTCTCAGCTGTTGTAAAATCCTTTAATATCTGTTCAATCATAATTTTTGTCCAACCATAGGGATTGGTTGCAGATAGTAACATTTCTTCTTTATATGGCACCGGATTATTTAATCCGTATACGGTTGCAGAAGAACTGAATACGATTTTATACACACCATATCTTTTCATACATTCTAACAGATTTAATGTTCCCCCGATGTTATTCTGATAATACGGGATTGGATTTGCAATTGATTCCGGAACACATTTTAAGCCTGCACAATGAATTACTGCTGAAATAGCATTTTCCCGAAAGACCATCTCCATCTGGTGCTTATCTCGTAAATCACAATCGTAGCTTAGAAAGCTTTTTCCTGCTATTTGTTGCATAATCCGAATAACGTTACGGTCAGAATTACAATAATTATCGATTATAATAATATCATAGCCATTGTTTAACAATTCAATACCTATATGGGACCCAATATAACCGGCTCCACCTGTTATGAGGATTTTCATGGGATTTCTCCTTTATTATTATTAACTTGTAAATCGATTTACTGTAATTACAGTATATCTTTTTGCAAATGAATCCGCAATTAACTAATGTTGTAATTATATGGATTATTATTGCATTTTAATCCTACTCATCCTATAATCATTATTAAAGGGGTTTCCGGGTCAGCTAAGCTGTTGTTTTAATCTTATACCAGCTATATCGTATTAAAATAATACCAATTCTACTTCCTGCGAAATCCAGCCCAATAAACCAATCATAAAAAAGGAGAAATATTATGCCGGAAAACAATAAATTATCCTTTCATTCAAATGGAGATGATGTCCTTTCCCTCCGTGTTTACAATGTCGGAATGGAAAAGTGTAAAAGCCTGTATCAGTGGGGTCCGGGAATCCGCAACTTCTATTTAATTCATCATGTTATCACCGGAAAAGGAGTCTATCAGACCGGAAAGTCGATTTATGAAATCGGAGCCGGAAATACCTTTCTCATCTATCCGAATACCGAAGTAACTTACTATGCCGATGAAAATGATCCTTGGGAATATTATTGGGTTGGTTTTAATGGTAACGATGCAGGTATAATACTAAATCAGACCGCTTTCACAAAGGATAATCCAGTAATTTATACCGATTTAGAAAATAACTTTACCTCTCTGCTGACAGATATATTTAATTCAAAAGGCAACGATGCTTTCTCCAAAATCAGGATGTCAGGTTTACTGATGCTGGCACTTTCTTCCTTTGTGAAGACAGAATCACAGAAACAAGTGAATCATAATGTATCAGCAATATATCTGATCAAAGCAATGGAATACATAGAACAAAATTACTCTAGGCACCTGACTGTACAGGATGTTGCTGATTATACAGGTATAAGCAGAAGCCAATTATACAGGCTCTTTATGGGACAATACCGGCAATCACCGATCCACATTATTATGGAATATCGTATCCGCCAGGCCTGCCAGTTATTAAGTACCACAAAATTATCCATAAGTTCCGTTGGGTATTCCGTTGGGTTTGAGGATAGTCTTTATTTTTCCAGAGTATTTAAAAAAATTATGGGTTTTTCTCCAAAGGAATATATACGTCAAATTTTTGCTTAAGAATACCATCACCTCCTTTGACTCAATTTTATGACCATTAATCAACCTTAATCTTTAATACATTATAATAGTTATCCAAGGAATACATTCTGTTCCCGAAGTGTCTTCTGCAGCTCCTTAACATCCAGTTCCCGGGGTTGTATTCCCTCCCTGGCACAAATAGCCGCGGCAGTACCGACGGCCTGGCCCTGTGCCATACAAGATACGGTATTGCGGGTAGACATATGTGCTTCCCATTCACTGGTTATCAACCTGCCGGCCACTAAAAGTCCGTCTATAGCTTTTGGTAATAAGGCACGGTACGGAATTCCATAATATCCACCGTTTTTAATCATAATTCTTGGTGCACAATCATGAAATCCATATAGCATAACTTCATCATCAAAACGTTTTCCTTCTACAATTTCCTCCAAAGACATATCATGTTCACATTCCACCACACGGGTATAACGCACTCCAATGCTGTCCGGTGTCCAATTGACATAAGCTTTTTCAAAACCGGGAATATGTTCCTTTAACATTTTTGCAAATGTCATTACCTGATGCCTAAGTATAATCGCAGCATTTGATAGTATTTCTGTGTCTGTCGCATCAATATTGCGCAAAGTAGCGGAGTTTATATAGGTAAAATTACCTTCATAAATGGAAAACCCAAGTGGCCCCCACATACCGGACTTATCCATAAATTCTTTAAAAACAGGAATTTTCTTCAAATCAAAACCTAAACGCAGGATATCATCTGTTTCACTGCCCTTGTCTGAACGGACAAGCTGGGTGATCATATCCCGCTCCTCCAAAAACTTAACAAGCCGCGGCAGATCCACATTAAGCATACCAAAGGGCATCCCAGCAGAAGTTGTGTCATGCTTCTTTTTAAAACCGGCACCGGAGAAAGCAGCAACGTCACCATCACCGGTCGTATCAATTACTGTCTTAGCCATAACCGCCTCACGGCCGGACTTTCCTTCTATAATTAAACCTTTTACAACATTGCCTTCTTTCATTACACCCGATACCATGGTATGTAATAAAACTTTTACGTTACACTCTTCCATCATTTGAAAGGCAACATCCTTAAATATTTCCCAGTCTATCAGGGTAATTACAGAATCATAATTACCGCCTTTATCCTGATCCAGATGTCCCGGAGAACCACCGCAGGCTTTCATACGTTCAATAATTTCACCCGGAATTCCCCGTACTACCTGAAGTTTCTCCACGCCCTCAAATGCTTTATATAAATTAAAAAAACTGTGTAAAGGACCTGCTCCATTTACCATGGTCCCTCCTAAGAAGCCATACCGATCAATGAGAATCGTCCTGGCACCGTTTCTTGCGGCGGCAATTGCTGCTACAATACCTGCCGTACCTCCGCCGGCAACAACCGTATCGCATTCATAGCGGATACGGGTTTTTAAATTTTCTGTAATATATTTTTCACTCATTAAAATAACCATACCTTTCTCATAACCTGCGAACTCTGATCCGCAGGAACAAATTTATATGCTAAAATTCATTTTTACACTAAAATATTTTGTTGCTGGCTCCAGCTTAAATTCTGATGAAAAGCCATTCTGTTACTTCAGAAGCCTCGTGTTAACGACTTTTGGCTCACACGTTCTTGGCGAGACTATTTACACTACCTGTCTTTCGACTTTAATAACATGATACGGAAAAAGAAATTCCGGATGGTAAATACCCGGATACATGGTACAGTCACCGGAAGCTTCCTGTACAGTAATATACAGCATAAGGTCCCACTGAGCCGTTATATAATCCGCAGGAATTACCGCTTTATATTCCTCACCGTCCGGGTACATTTTTATAGAATGAAACAGCCCCTCTGTCTGATCTACGTGGCGGTAATGCAGGAGCGGAAGCTCATGTATATGGGTATTACCAACAATACTTACTTTTACCTTTAAACTTTCTAAAGCATTAATTTTATCAGGAAATACTGATTTTATTTTTATCTCTTCACCAGGTAAATAGGTATTCATAAGAGAATCATCCTTCTTAATTTGGTTTTGGATAATAATTTTTTCCAGGGTATCCTGATCAGCCACTAATTCGCAAGTCAGATCATCCCAGGTACCCCGGCGGGTCTTAGAACCAGCCGAACCAAAATTTAAGTCATCATAATAAACTTTAAGTCCAAGCTCAGCCAAAGCCTTCCAGTGTTTTACCGCATTATTTAATAGCAGACTGCAATCAGACAGATACCCGGCTTTATTGGAGAATCGCCAATAGGCAAGTGCTAAAGCTGCCTTTATTTTGTAAGCATGATAACGCGAAAACTCTATCAGCATTGTTAAATCTGTAATCATCGCCAGATATTCCGCCTTATCCTGGTTACCATCGAACTCCTTTAATAAAACTAACGAATTCTCTACCTGATGTGCTAGATCATCAAGCCATTCAGAATATTGTACCGGTGAATATTTTCCGGAAAATTCCCCTCTTACCAAAGCATAAGCGTATTCATCAATGCCATAAAACAAACCGTGATCACTTGGTTCGGTTGAACCATAGGTTATATCTTTTTGATAATCATAGTCTTCGGTCTTATTTAAATTATTTTCGGCAAATAGAGCCCAGCCTGTATTCATTTCGGTCCAATACCGAAGAGACGGATGAACCGGCATGTGCACGGTCGTGACCAATGGTATAATCTTACTGGCTGCCCCTAAGGCTTGTTCTAAAATCAGGCCGGATTTCTCACCAAAACGGGAAATAAACTCCTCTGCCCACACTTCGCAAGCTGTATCGGAATTGTAACCCAGGCGTCCGAAGACGGTATACCACATCCAAAATCTTTCGTCTTCCCACCTGCCGGAACGTAAACCCGGATCTTTAAACGTATTCCAGGCCTCTTTGTGGGATAACTCGTGACCGTATTTTAAAGATAACGGCGCATTTACCTGAAAGCCTGTGGAACCGGATAAGCTGCAACTTTTAGAAAAACGTTTTGCATAATCCGCATCGCCCCATAAGAATAGATTGGTAGAGCCATAATTCCATAGACGGTAAATTACATTATAATATTTTGGTTTTTTTAACATATTTGCATAGGAATACCGCCTTGAATGGTTATAATTATCCAGTTGCGCAAGCTCTTCGCTGCGCATAACCGACAGGTGGTAAGGTAGGGCAGCATGCTCACACCAGTATTTAGTAGGTACTTCTACTTTTAGGCCTCTGGAAAATGCATGGGCTATCATAGAATCGGTGAGTCCTTTCGCCCGAAGATCCAAGGTCATATCTTTCCCTAATTCCAAAGAGGCATCTGCAACGGCATCCGTACAATGGTTCCAAAAGTCTTCTGCCGACACCTGTGTACCCACACCAGATTCATGATTAACCCGAAACTGAATTATATCAATATCCGGAACAGCCTTTATTATAGCTTTCAAACCCTCATAACAATAAGCATTCAATTCCTGTTCGCCTTTTGGAAGCCCCTCAACCAGTTGATCCTGTGCTGTTGTCCAGGGTCTCTGCTGCCAGGTCGCCAATATAAATTTCATTCCGTACTTATGGCATAATGCTGCTATGTTACGTAATGCCTCCAAATTTTTATTCCTGTCTTCTCTGTTATATGACGTTACCTTTATATGTTCATATCCCTCTGCCTGTAAAAAGAAAGGATACGGAGGTGACATATACGCCGTATCAAAACCGATAATCAGACAAAACCGGTTAAATCTTGCTCTTGCAAGACGTGGTAAATAATAATTCCAGAAATCCTCCGACAGAAACCATTCATTATCAAGATGTCCCAATAGATATCGGTCCAGGCATCTTACTTTATTCTCCGGCGCCTCTGTATAACTTTCAGTTTTATTAAGTGCAGCCAAACCCTTACTTCGTATCTTTCGTGCCATATCAAGAAGCAGGTACATCAATCCCACATCATCCGCCCCCGTAAGTACCAGGGCCTTTCCATTCTGTGTATCACACCACTCACAGATAATACTTTCCGGTTCACGTAACATATCTATTCCATTGCTTTCAAGTAATACCTGAATACGCTGATCCAAGATGGTGCCAATGACCACAATATAATCTTCGCTTCTATCCCACTGAATCCAGTGGTTATAGATATGTAACTTTACTCCCTTGTCGGCTAAAGCTTCTTCAAATTCTTTCTTCCCAAATAAAGAGCTGTTATTAACATCTAAATAACACACGGATAGATAAATATCCTCATTCATATATTCAATTCTCCTTTATTTCTGTATCAAATAGCTATTAAAATCTCTGTTAATCCTTCTCATTTACAGTTTATATATATGCAGATATCATTCCTGCAATTATATGATTTTCACCTACTCCGTGACTTACTCTTTCATTCCGGTAGTAGCAATCCCAGCCACAAATTGTTTCTGAAAAATGAGGAAAACCGTAAAAATTGGTATCAGAGAACAAACAGATGCCGCCATTATTGCACCATAACTGGTTGAATTCTCATCTTTAAAAAAATTAAGTCCTAACGGAATAGTCGCTAACCGCTTATCCCGGATATATACCAGGGCAGATTCATATTCATTCCAGGATGAAACAAATTGAAAAATAATAAGTGCGCTAAAAGCCGGTATAGCAAGTGGTATCATAATCCTTAGAAAAATAACTAAATGACTTGCTCCGTCTACCTTACCGGATTCACACAATTCTTCCGGAACCGACATAAAAAACTGACGTAGAAGAAATGTCCCAAAAGCAGTAAACATCCCTGGTAAAATCAGTGCGAGATGCGTGTTATATATTCCTATTTCACGAAAAACAACAAAACGCGGAATTAACATCATCTGATTCGGAAAAGCCAGTGTAGAAAGGTAAATCAGGAAAATAAGCTCCCGGCCTTTAAATTTAATTTTGGCAAAGGCGTATGCTGCAAGAGCGCTGGTAAATACTTCCCCAATTACCGAAAGCGTAGTCACTTTTACTGAATTCATAAAAAACGTAGTAAATGGTACATTGGAATTCCATACACGGTTATAATTGGTTAAAGTAACTTTTTTAGGAATCCAGGCAATCGGGAAACTAAAAATCTCGTTATCCGGTTTAAAAGATGCGGAAAGCATCCATACAAAAGGAATTATCATTAAGATAGAAATGACACCCATTAAAATAGTAAAAACAATTTTTATTGCTTTCTTTCGGTCGCTATAACTCATCAGAAACCACCTCTTTCTATTTGTAATATTTCTTCTCTTATTCTTTTTTCCTATTTGATACCAATATTCGGCCTGCACAAAAGATAAATACCAGGAAAAACAATACCCAGGACATAGCGCTTGCATATCCTATATCACTGTATTGGAACGCAGTTTTATAAATATAATATACAAGAACCGAAGATGAATTACCCGGCCCGCCCTGTGTCATAACCTGAACAGGAGTGAATACCTGAAAGGAACTGATAAAAGATAACATGGTTATCAGAAACATTGTATTAGAAAGAGAGGGTATTGTAATATAAAAGAATTTTTGTATGCCATTCGCCCCGTCAATTTCAGCCGATTCGTACAAGGATTTTGATATTCCCTGCAACCCTGCCAGAAAAATAATAATGTTGTAACCAATTCTCTGCCAAATACCAACAATAATAATGGAAAGTAAGGAGGTACTGCTGGCATTGAGCCATCTGGGCGGTTTCTCAAATCCAATTGCACTTAAGAACTGATTTATCGGTCCATAGGACGGCAGAAATAATATCATCCACACAACGGAAACCGCCACCATAGAAGAAACATTAGGAAGATAAAATGCCAAACGAAGCAAACCCTTCCCAAATACATATTCATTTAATATTACTGCAAATAACAGGGATAAGAAAATAGCAATGGGTACCATAACAACACCATAAATTACCGTATTAATCAGGGATGTTATAAAAACACTATCCGAAAAAAGCTTACTGTAATTGGATATCCCCGCAAATTTAATATTTTTAAGTCCGGAAACAAAATTCCAGTCCGAAAAACTCAGACCTAACGCAAATAAAAGAGGAATCAGTTTAAAAGCAATATAACCGAAAAAATTTAAGAGAATAAAAGCATACCCAGCAAGATTTTCTTTTCTTTGCAGATTCAGCGTTTTTGCTTTTTCAGTTCTTATTTTTGCTAAAGTAGAAATCTTAATCACAACCTTTCATACAAACTGCGGAATATATCAAATTATTCCGCAGCTTGTTATTTTAAGACTTTACCGAACCATATATCAAAGGATTATTTCATATTAGCTAAGTCTTTTTTTATTGCCTCGTCAACTTTTGTCTTAAGTTCCGCCAAGCCTTCCTCTACACCCATTTCACCGTTAAACACCAATGTCATAACTGCATCCATAACCTCGGTAGTGGTTGCCTGCCCTTGAATAAGGGTATTATCCTTACTGACTAAAGTACGTGGTTCTGACATGGTTTTCATTGCCATATCATAGTCAAAACCCGGTCTGTTTCCATGATCAAAGATAAGATCATTAAAGGCTGTAGCCTCCTCTTCTGTTTTAAACTCATACCCGGGACTCATTGCTTTAGGTCCTGCAAATAAGTCGGCATGGTCAATTGTTATAAACTTTAATAAAGCCCAGGCTGCTTCCGGATTTTCAGCACTTTTAGGAATACTGGCCGTAGAAGAATAGCAGGTAGTTATTGACTGTCCCCCGTCAGAAGTCGGCATATTTACCATACCAATGTCCGTTCCCTCCGGAATCTCACCATAACTTGATTTAAGATATAAATTACCATAAACAGGAGCAATCCACATTGCATATTTCCCGTTATATAGACCCTGCATACCGTTTGTATCATTTTCATATTTTAAGGTTGTATATTCATCAAGTGGTACGATACACTTATCTTTTAATGACAAGTCCACAAAATATTGAAGGCTTTCTTTCATCTGCGGAGTATCAAAAGTTGAAGCGGTGAAATCTTTGTTATAATAGGCAAAGTTGCCAAGTTTCTGTCTGGCAATTAAGTCCCATGCAAAATCTTCACCAACAACATCTACCATAGCACCATACACTTTATCAGCTCCTGATCCGCTGGTAAGTTTAACCGCAGTATCCCTAAAATCCTGCCAGGTCCAGCCTGTTTTAGGATATTCGACGCCGGCCGCATCAAACATCTTCTTATTAAAAAATACCATATTTATATTGTTGCAATAAGGTATGGAATAATAATCCCCATTCATATTCTGGGTTTCCTCGGTAGCGTCACCTAAAATATCTTCATAATCCCAGCCTTCCTTGTCAAAGAACTGTTTTAGCCCCATATATGCTCCACCATCCGCACGCTGGCGAAGATCAAATTGACTGGACTGTGTCATTACGTCAATTTTTTCTCCGGATGCCAATGCAGTGTTGATAGTCAAAGTCGATGCATCCGCCAATTTTTCATAGACAAATTCATATTTTCCCGCATATTCCTTATTAAATGCTGCTTCTAACGGTTTGACATTGTCCGGATTCGTCCAGGCATAAAAGTGAACCTGATAAACATCCCCCGAAGCAGCAGCAGTCTGCTCTTTCGTTCCCACGGTGGAACTTTCTGAGGCTCCATTACTGCTGCATCCTGTCAGAACCGCTGCAATTATCATTAAGGAAACTGTAATAGTTAACATTCTTTTCATATTTTTCATTTTTTCTTATCCTCCCATTACTAAACCAAATAAAATTAGAAATTTAATGATGTAAGTTCTGTTCCGAATTAATTAGATCCCCCATTATTACCACACCTACAATTAATCAAAAAAATTAATTCTCACACTAACGCCCATGCCTTATGGGCATAAATCCTGAAGAATAGCCGCCTTTGCTATTCTTCTAATGGCCCGCATGCTCTTAGCGGGACTATTCACACTAACTCCTATTTGTATTCTCTTAACTTATGTCTTCATTTTCATTTACCTCCTTATGTTTTTATCTACACAGGATAACCGTCACATCATTTACATTCGTTCCGGTTGATCCTGTAAATACCAATGCACCTGCCTTTTCCAAAGCATGATAGGAATCATTGTTTTTTAAATATCTCGTACAATCAATCCCAATATTTTCTAATATATTCACTGTATTCCCATCTACAATTCCTCCATCCGCATCAGTAGGACCGTCAGTACCATCAGAACTTACTGAGAATATCACTACATCATTCATATCTTTGATACCAATGGCCGCACTTAAAGCAATTTCCTGATTTCTTCCACCGAGTCCTTCTCCCTCTACCTTAACCACTGTCTCTCCACCCGCAATAATAGCACAAGGAGGTTTTATCCTGTAATTACCGTCTTCTTTCATCCTACGTGCAATGGATGCCATAAATTTCCCCGCTTCTCTGGCCTCACAATCTAATGTAGTAGATATAATATAAGGCTTGTACCCAAGCTGCTGTGCATATTTTGCTACCGCCTCACAAAAATCTCTCACACTCCCTGTAACATAAGTTTCAACATTATTTATTTCCTGGGGTATTTCCCTTTTTATCGCTTCTATCATATGGTCTTCTAAAATCAAATCATATTTGATCAATATTCCATATACATCCGTACTGGCTGAGACATCCGGATAAGCCGGGCCCGAAGCAATCATATCTGCTTTTCCTTTTATAACATCCGACAATAGGATGGAGCACACCCTTGCCGGTTCACAATATTTAGCAAATTTACCTCCTTTCACACTGGACAAACGCTTTCTGATTGTATTGATTTCCGTTATATCTGCTCCGCAACTTAAAAGCTTTCTGGTTACTTCCTGTATATCTTCTAAAGTAATTCCCTGTACCGGCATTTCAAATAAGGATGAACCGCCGCCGGATAATAAAAATAACACTTCATCCTCCTTACTTAATCCTTTCACCATATCAATGGCTTTTTGTGTTCCCAATAATGAATTATTATCCGGAACCGGGTGTCCTGCTTCTAAGATTTCAAACCCTTCCAAATCCCCCTTTGAATAGCCGTATTTTGTTATAATAAGGCCTTTCTGTATCTGGTTTCCCAATATTTTTCCCGCTGTTTCTGCCATGATCCAGGCTGCCTTACCGACGGCAACCACATATACCTTATTTAGAAACTTTTTATTCTTTAACACAGCAGTAACTGCTTTATCCGGTAAGACATCGGATATAGAATTTCTGATAATTATACTTGCATCTTCGTGGATCATATTCTTCTCCTGTTTATTCTGTGAATGTTATCAAATATTATTTATTTATGGATTTCATTATAATTAAATTGTTAATATCCTAATACCCTATGGGGAACGAATTTTCGTTCTTTTTTTGTTACAACGACACAAAAAGAAAACCGAATGATAATCTTAAGTTTAAATATTCCGTTATGGGTGCTTCTATAGAAACAGAAAGAAATAAAATATGCTTTTTGTATCGAGTATTTTTTTAAGAAATTACGTTTTAGTTTAAATGGTGGTCTTTATCATTGGAGTAATTAAGAATTTTTGTATTATAAAAGACATTAATATTTTTTTATTTTTTTGTTTTAACTAAATAATCATAAAAATTAGTAAAAAATATTCTTTCCTGATGCCTCAACAATGGGTTCATCCCTAAAGCTTTCCGCAGCTTGTCCAGCCGATAACTCATTGTATTTTTGTGAATATGAATATACTTGCTTGCTTCAGCCAAATTATAGTCTGTAGAATCCAGAGCACTTACTATTTCTATATAATTATTAATGAATTTATCATCGAACTGTGTCTTAAATATCTCAAAGATACCGTTCAATTCCGTTAAAGGTATAAGTGAATGAAGATATTCCTGTAAATAGTCATAAAAAAAGTAGCTGTTTTTAACTGGTTTTGTATTTTCAAACAACCATTTGCAATGCAGGTAACTGATTCGATACTGTGCAAATTTATTTTGGAAAGAACCTGTATATAATTTGTAATCAATATGATTCGTTTTTAGGTATTGAAGTATCCGGCTCAGACTTTCACCGATGAATATTTTGTAAGTCTGCAATAGCTCCAACAGCTTACCGTCAAAATGTTTAAAAATAATAATGCAATTATTTCTGGTTACCCCTGAAATATCCTGTGAAGAAGTAAGATGTCTTTCTCTTATACCAGATAATATCTGTTCTGCCTGATCAGATTTTTCATTAAATCGTATAAGAATTGGAATCCGTATCAGTTCTTCCTTAAAATTTAAACGTTGCGCATACTCTCCCAGTTCCTCTTCCGTTACATTTTCTCCGTAAAGAATAAGGTTTAAAAACTGCTCTTTTATATTTCTTCTTTGATACCGTTCTTCCTTGTAAATCTCATATTCCAGCATAGTTTCCATGGACATCCGAATAATCAGGGAAATCGGCCGTATCTCTGATGGTTCACCTGTAATGCCGATAACTCCAATCTTATTATTTTTATAAAAAAATGCTGCATTAATCCCTGCTTTTACTCCTACAAACTGATTGTCGTTTTCAACAATAATCTCATCTTCTTCCCCATGGATTATCCGGTATGCAATCTCATGAAAAGTACCTATTCTGCTTTCTGTCCTACTGGCAATAATAATACCTTTTTCATCCATTATGTTTATGTTATAGTCTGTATATTTCCTGATTTTCTCAATAAATCGTTGTGCAAAAACCGAATCCAACATATAATAACCGCCCCTTCCCCATCACAGCCTTTTATTTCTCTCCTTCACCAGGTTTATCTACCGTTTTACTTTTGTCCTTAATTATGTCAGAATCCAATCCAAGGTATGATAAGATGGCAGGAATATACTTTTTCCCAGACCGCTCACCGTAAAGAATCAGATGGATATATTTCGGAGATACTCCGATTATCTTAGCAAGCTCTTTCTGGGTCATCTCCTTGTCAACAAGACATTTTTTAATCTCGGCACCAAGGGGTGTCAGTTTTCTACTTTTCATCAGTCATACTCCTTCCGGACATATTAAGCAGAATTTAGCGCTTTATTTTAGAAAAACACGTCGCGTTTGTTACCTGTGATCAATAACAAATACGTTACTGTTCACTCCCCTGCAAAAAGCAGCAGTTTCGTGAACAATAACACGCTTCGCGATGCACACAAAACGCAGAGTCAGCGTTTTGGTGCTGCAATTCTCCGGTTTTTTGTGATAATGCTTTCACAAAAAACACGTCGCGTTTGTTACCTGTGATCAATAACAAATACTTTCTTTTACTGCTTAAAAATCGCCGGCTTTATTTCATTTTCAGCAGTAATGTGCTATGATAATTCTATGTATTGGCTTTCCTAATTTCAGTATAGTACTGTTATCAGAACGTGTCAATAGAATAAGTATTGTTTTTAGAACTTTCTCAAGGAGGTAATTATGCAGACAATAGGCGAACGTATTCGCTATAAAAGAATGACATATAAAATGTCCATGCAGGCACTGGCTGATGCACTGGGCAAATCAAAAGGTAATATAAGCGAATATGAGAAAGGAAAGTATGAACCCTCGGCACAGACTGTCATCGCCCTTTCCCGTATATTTCAAGTATCTACAGACTGGCTTCTGACCGGGGAGGAATATTTAAATAATTCTCCCGAAAGTGCTCCCGTGTTAAAACTAACAGATACGGAAACTGACTTGATTTCCATGTTCCGCCTGTTAGATGGACGTGATCAGGAAGATGCATACGATAATATTTATTACAAATATAAGCGTGTGTACAAAGATTCCTCCCATTACCAGCGTTATTCTGTCGACCGGGTTGCGGAAGAAACTGACGAAGATTTTGGAAGCTCTTTAATTAAGAAAGATTGATTTTTTTGACCTAATTGATAGATTTATCTATCATTATATTTACGTGAGCAAAAAGAGACCAGTCATATATAAGCATTATAGCTTGACGTGACTGGTCTTTTGTTATTGAGTCTGTGACTATATTGACTGTATTCGTTTTCCCACGTTTTCTAGGCTTGCTCAATAATTAATGTAACGTATCCGCTAGTCTTGATTAACGGGAAATACATTGTTATAATTTATATATTATCCTAGGGGCAGGAGTACATTTTATTAAACTTAATAAATTCCTGCGAGAGAAGCATTATGACAGGAGTACCCCCCTGCACCGCTGGCAATCGGCGTGGTAATCTTTTTGACTTGTGCCGAACGAAAATGGTAATACCATTGGGTCTATGGATATATTTTATCATTCATTTTCTTTGCAAGAATTAAGGTCCAACATACATACAGAATATCATATATGAGCGGTTAAAAAATTTGGCACTCTATTTTTAATGCGACATACTGCTGTCATATTATCATTGATATAATTTTTTCTAAGTATGATGGGCAAGAAAATAATATCTGAAATGAATGTATACATTGCAGTAAATGATAAATAAAAAATTATCCATTTGGAAGGTGGTTCAATAATGATAACACTTGAGAACTTAATGTCAATCGATAAAGAACAATTACCAGAAGCAGTAAAAGTCATAAGCAGCTCTGAAATTCCAAACCTTGTGGAACTATTGACTGAAAAGAATGATAAAATCAGGTATCAGGCATTTATGCTTCTCCAATATCGTTCTCAGCTTTTTAATGATGTTTATCCATATCTGGAAAATTTTAGATTGAAATTGAAAGATAACAACTCATACCAAAGAAGCATAGGCATTATGTTGATCGCAGAAAATGCTAAATGGGATTTGGATAATAAAATGGATGCTTTACTTGATGACTGCCTGGAACTCTTACAGGATGAAAAACCTATCACAGTGCGTCAGTGTATTCAATCACTAGGGATAATCGCAGAAGCTAAACCGAATCTGAATGAAAAAATATCCAATAAGCTTATGTCTATTAATATTCTGGAAATAAAAGAAACTATGAGAAAATCAGTGCTGCTTGATATTCTTAATGTTCTTGTTTCCATTCGAAAAAACATCAAAAATCCGCAAATTGACAGCTTTATTTTCAATTCTCTTTCCGGTGGAATACTGGATAATAAAGCAATAAAACAGATTGAAAACATTTTGATATGAAACTCTTGCAGATTGTCAGTAACCTAATAATCGGTGGAGCTAATGAGGTATAAATCTCTAGGGCTTTTTATTTCATAGGGAAAATCGGAGAACTTGTAGAGTGGGTCGGAGGTCGCAAGACCTCTTTCCCCTCATCAAACCGTACGTGAGGTTTTCCCTCATACGGCTTTCCGACATTCCTCTTTCTACAGCTTTATGTCATGCAGTCATTCTCTGCAAACCCTTATCCATTAATGTAAGGTTTATTTTACATAACAGTGCCTGAATAAAGAAAAAACACATGGCTTTATTAAAGTCATGCCAAAATATGAAAACAGAGCTTAGAAAAGGACAATCTATATGATATGTCTTATTTTTTTATCCATAAGTAAAGAACGTGTTGCAAAACTATTTATAAAAATAGTTTTGCAACACGCTCCTCCTGTAAACTTATTATAATATAATTTATGTTTTACTTTGACAAAAAATCACGTCCGTCGGCTTTTTTTGCACCGTTTTGAGGCTTGTAAAAAATATAGTGTTTGAGAAAAAGGCAGGAAATTGAATATTGCCCGTATTTATCTGTGAAAATAAATCGGGCTCTTGCCGGGCAAATCATAATATCTGACAAAACTCAATTTTCTCTTTATTTGGTCCTACAATAATAAAAAACCGAATACCGTTTGCCCAGAACGGTAATTCCCTGATTCCCGGTTCAAGAATTTCAAACCCCTCTTTGACAGCATTATCATAAGTCGCATCAATATCATTGCAATTTACTGCGAAATGATTTACCGCTCCATCCCTGGGTGATATGTCGGTTGATTCATAAACTTCTAATTCTAAACTTTCGAATTTTAAGAACCCTACTTTATTACCCTCATTAACAGTCTGGTAAGTAGTACCAAATCCGATTTTTTCATAAAAAGCTATTGTCTCTTCATAACGATTAGTGGGAATACCTATATGCTGTATTCCGTCACAAAATTCCATAAGTCTCATATGTACCCTCCTGATATCAATAAAAAATGTTGATTCATAGTTACCTTCTCACTATTTTCTTACATCATAACACAAAGAATGGAGGGTGAAAAGTACAAAGCGAGTATTTATCTCGGCCACCGGTCTTCCTTGTCCATTAATTTTGGAAATGGATTATGCGGTTCCGTCTGATACCAGTAGGCAACGGAGGCCACATCATCCTGACGCTCAAAGTTTCCCTTATGACAGGTACCGATTTGCTGAATGGTCACCTTTAGATCTTCCTCGAAGAGAATAGGATCCATAATATGCCAGCGGTAGAAACCTCTCTGGGCAGGTGTATCATCGTTATGGTATTGATTAAAAACTTCCGTATCATGATGGGAATAATAAGGATATCCCATAAATGGTGTACAATAATTTTTCTCGATCATTCTGCCATTTTCATCAATACCGCCGAAACTCCAGGCACCTCCGAAATAATCCTCCGTTCCGGTACCGCAGATTGTGGGATATTCTTCGTCCCCGTCCAGATAGAACTTGATTTCACCCTCTCCCCACCAATAACGCTCTAATGCGGTAAGTGCAATATAGGTACCAACATAATGACCTTTCCCTTTAATACCATCCACTATGGTATAATCCACCTGTTTCTTCGTCAATCGTTCTCTTCTCCACTGTGCATGAAAATAGGAAATATCCTCGGGTAAGTTTTCATATAAGCAATAATCTACCTGATAAAAGAAAGCGGGCACTTCTGCTTCATGTTGATTTTCAATGGTAATCTTCGCTTTCTTTTTAAATGGCATCTGAAAATAGGAATTCATGGCACGTTTGGGATTCACAACAATCGGAAGGGAATTCACTTCGCAGCCTCTGGCAAAACCACAGCAGAAGAAATCACCTAACGGGGTTTCTACTGAGGGTTCTGTCTCATCATCCCAATACATACGGATAACCAGATCCCTCAGGACATGATAATCTTTCTCCGTTCTGTCCGTAACCGTGATCCAGATATGCTGAATTACTCCCGGGCCCTCCATCTCAGCTAAGGTAGTAACACTTCCCGGTGCCAGCCCTCTGATACAGGGCGCTCCTTTTCTGGACGGACCTAAACGGCTGGCTGCCATTCCGCCTTTTCCTTTTTCTCCATGGGGATTCTCTGCATTAATTGCCCTGCTTTTCCCGTGTTTAGCCAGGGGTAAAGCCCCTAACCCTCCTATAAATGACTGCATATTATTTTCTCCTTTCGAATTTATAACCTCTGATTGTAAATTGCGAAACTCAACTATTGCATCTATATACCATGCAATTAATACAATATCATAGCTCAATCTTGCCCAGAGGGCAACTGACGCTATGAAATTCAATTTGTATCGTATATTTGGAACACTAAATAGTTTCGTAATTCCCTATTATAATCTCTAATTTTAAGCCTTTACTCCTCCTGCCATGATACCATCCATAATCTGCTTTTCAAAAACCGCAACAAATACGATTATGGGAAGAAGAATAACACAACCCATGGCACTTACCAGATCCCAGGGGACGGAATACATATTGTCCCTTAATGGAAGCTGTACGATAGCAACGGATAAAACCTGAATCCCATTGGAATAAAACAGCGGAGTGAAGAAATTATTTAAACAGGAAACAAAGTTAATGATACATACTGTTGCCACTGCCGGTTTCATAAGGGGCAGCGTTACATAAAATATTCTTTTCATAAAAGCCGCACCGTCAATTGCTGCTGCCTCTTCCAGGGAAATTGGTATCTCCGCTACAAAATTTTTCAGAATCAATACGGTAAAAGGTATTACCGAACTGATATATAAAAGAATTAATCCAGGATATGTATCGTATAATTTTACCTTTTGCATAAACTCATACAACGGCCTTGCCGTAACAACTTCCGGTATCAACATGGTTGCGATGATAAAGGCAAAAGCAAGAGAAATTCCTCTGGATTTAAATCTGGAAAATGCATAAGCCGCCATAATACTAAAAAGGGTGCTTATGATTAAGGTACTTCCCACTATAATAATCGTATTGGTTACCTTGCTCAACAAGCCTACGTTTTGAATCAGAAAGATATAACTTTCCAGGGTAGGATGATCCGGCAAATAATCAATCGGAGAATTAAACAATTCTCCGGATGGTGTAATGGACGACATAAAGATCCAGTACATAGGGAATAAAATCAAAAAACATACGATAAAAACTGACAACCATTTTATAAGGGCTGCACCTAGTTTGAACAATTTTTGTTTTGTATTCATGGCTTCCCTCCTAATGTTCTACTTTATTTGAAACTTTTATATTAATCACGCTAAAGATTGCCATAGCAGCAAACAACAATACGGCCATAGCGGACGAATAGCCTATATTTAAGTTGGTAAATGCCTCCGTTGTAATACGGTATGCAATTAGCGCTGTATCTTCACCGGGACCGCCGGAGGTCATGGAATAAACAAGATCAAATGTTGTCAATCTCCATAAGGTGAATGGGATACATAAGGTAACCACATTCCTTAAGATCAGCGGTAAAGTAATTCTTATAAATGTCTGTATGTTATTGGCCCCGTCAACTTTGGCAGCTTCATATATGTCACTGGATATGAATTGCAGTCCGGATAAAACCAGAATCGCAAAAAAAGGAAGGTCCTTCCATAAATCCATGGCAATAACCGCTGCTCTGGCAGAACCCGTATTGACCAGCCAATTCAGTTGAAAATCCGGTAAAAATCTGCGTACGAAATCATTTATCAAACCGTAATCATTATTAAAAGCCCATTTAGCCGCCATACCGGTTACTGCGGCAGGCATTGCCCAGGGAATCAATACAATGGTACGTAAAAAACGGCGTCCTTTAAATTTCATATTTAAAATCATGGCTAACATAACGCCTAATAATACATGAAATACCATAGAACAAACTACAAATAGCACAGTAAACTCAATCGAAGTTAAAAACTTTTCATCTGAAAATACATTAATATAATTTTTTAAACCATAAAATTCTTTGGTTCCTTTTAAAATGCGAATATTAAATAAACTGTTTTTAAATGTAACAAAAATAGGGTAAATCGTGGTAAAACCACGGATTAGCAGTACCGGCAAAACCAAGAGCCAAGCCACCCACTGCAAAGATTTCTTTTTTGACATAGTTATCTTCCTTTCATAACTTAGAAAGTGTTAGGTAATTGCGAACCATACTTAGCAGGCATTGATAAAGGATGCAGGCTTTTACGCCTGCATCCTTAGGCCTTTAACCCTTGTTTTAGTTGTGGCTATTGACACTCTTCTACATACTTTTGTGCTTTATCACAGAACTCATCTAACGTTATCTTATCCTGAATATAATCCTGGAATATGGTGCCGATATCGGAGATAAATTCCATAGTCTGAGATAACATCGGACGGCCTCTTACTTCAGATTCCTGTGCATAGATGGAATACATCTCTTTAACCGGGCTGTCATTTGGAACCACCTTTTCAGCTACATCACTTCTCGCCGGATAACGGTCAAAGTTTTCCCAGGAAGCTTTCATTCCGCCCTCATTAGCCATATAAGTTAAGAACTTCACAGCCGCATCTTTATGTTCGGAAGAAGAATTCAATACATAACTCCAGGAATCTGTAAAAATACTGCTCTTCTTAAAGGTTGGGATTTTTATCATATGAATCTTATCGGATCCTAACATACCTGCCGCATCATAGTCCGACCCTGTTCCCCACATAAATACACAGCCGTATTTACCATCAATGAATTTCTGGTTCATTTGTTCATATTTATCAGCGATTTGATCGACCGGTGTTACTTTTAAGGTATTTACCATATCATACATAAATTGCAATGCTTCCCTGTTTCCTTTGTTGGTCCAGTCAAAATAATCTCCGCCGAACATATTTACAAATTGGGCAATTTCATTAAATACATAAGTTTTTTCCCAGGACCCGCCATAACCATATCTTCCATCTCCGGTTGCTGCCGTAATATATTTTTTGAAATCATCCAGGGTATCAAGGGAAGTAACCCCTACTTCATCCATGATTTTCTGATTAACCCAAAGAGCTAAATAACCTGAGTATCCGGGAACACCGATTATATTTCCGTCGCTTGATGTAATCATATCGGATATGTAACCGGTAGCAAAATTATTTAAAATGTCTTTAGTCATTACCGTATCGTTTAATGGCTCAAGCCATCCGGAATTCTTAAAGGTTGTTGCCATTTCGTCATTAATTTCAAAGATATCTACACTTTTGTCCCCTGTAGATAACATGGTAGTAATCTTCTGCTGACGGGTATCCGAGTCAGTAGGTGCTGCAATTACATTAATCTTTAATCCGGTAGCCTTCTCACAGTCTGCTAACCAGGTATTAAAATCAGCATCCGTTGTTTGAATGCTATATAATGTTAAGTCATAAGCTCCATCGGATTTTGCTTCCGTTGTACCAGCAGTCTCCCCCGTATCCCCTGCTGTTGTTTCTGTTTTTGTTTCTTCTTTTGAACCGGTTGCCGGACTTGTGTTTTTCGCACATCCGGAGAACATTCCTGCAATCATTACAACAACCAGCAGCAAACCAGTTAATTTCTTTTTCATTTTTACACCCTTGCCTTTCCCGTTTTAAGCCTTTCCCAAAATGGAATCAGACCTGATTACGTAGGTTGAAAGTGATCTTCTTTCAACTTTCCTTCTCCTTTAAGTCTCTTCATTACTCAGATCTTAGTAATGAATTTATTTTAATCAAAATTATAAATAAAGAGAATATAAAATTTTACGCAGTATTTATAATATTTATGGTTTAACACTCGTTCTATTGTAAAATAACATAAACTTATATATAATAAAATCCAGCATTATCAATGTTTTTTCGTCATTATGTGTAAATAAAATGAAAGGAACTAATTCTATGGTACAATATTATTTTCATAATAAATTTACTCATGGCATCCGTAAACTGTTCCATCGTTTTCGTACAAGATTAATAACCTGCTTTTTATTATGTTCCATCTTTCCTTTCTTTATTATTGGTATCATCAGCTACCGCACGACGTATTCTCTGGCACAGGAGAAAATCCTGCAGTCCGTTTATGTCTCCAATACTCAATTGGTACAGCAGCTTAACAGCCGTTTCTCCCAAATGGCAAATGTTGCTGATTCCGTTAATAATTACGTATATTCTTTAACAGGTAAAACAGAAAAATCCTTTTCCGAATATATGGACTATTTCAGCAATGCGCGGAGTAATATTAATTCTTTAAATAACAATTTTCACTTGTTTCAAACCTGTGTATTTCTTCCGGACAGCTATCTAATCAGTAAAGAAGGGCTTATGTTCTACGGTATTTCCGGTTTAAAGATGTATGATATAGATAAAGCGGAGCTTTCAGGTATCGGTGTAACAAATAAATGGCTTTACCGCAGTAATCTGGCATTTCCGGTTATGCTCTCTCCAAATGACAGAAGTATTGACTCTATTTTATGCTGTCAGTCCCTGACCCGGGATAACAGGATGATTTATGCTTTATTTACAAGTATTAAATCAGATGAACTATCGGGATTACTGGCAGACTCTTTCTTAGATACTCCCATTGTCAGTTATATCTGTACCTCCAACCGGCAGATTGTGGCCCATAATAATAAAAGTATGGTTGGTGCTTACTTAAAAACCGACAAATTTAACCGCCTAACGGCTCAGGTTAACGGGGCTCCCATTAACTGGGATGAAAATCAATATCTGGTGCAACCCTTGAATAACGGCTTTTACCTGATTACGGAAGTTCCCACTACTTATATTACTAATAATATAAAACCCGTTATTGGTACCATCTTTACCTCCCTGTTAATTATGGTACCGGTTATGATTGGTATTACTGTTTTTATCTCTCTTAATTTAACCAAAAAATTAAGCAGGCTTACCAGAGTAGTTCGTTCCACCAAGATCAGAAGTAATAAAATTACGGCTAAAGAATTCGGACACCTGTTTAAAATCAACTCGGAATATGGAGACGAAATAGATGACCTGGCTTCTACCTATGAAGGGATGCTCCAGACTATCGATCATAACCTTGCCAATATCCTGGAATTATCCGTTATGGAGGAAAAATTAAAATATCAATTGCTCCAATCGCAAATCAATCCTCATTTCCTGTACAATATCTTAGGAACGATACAGACCTGCCTGACCATTGGTAAAACGGACATTGCCCATCAGATGATAAGCGGTTTATCCAAATTCTACCGTATGACCTTAAGAAAAAATAATGATCTTATTACTATCCGGGATGAACTGGAGATAGCCACTCTCTATCTGGAACTGGAACACCTCTGCCGCGAGGATAGCTTTACCTGGGAAATCAACTATGAAGATGGAATTGAAAACTTTATGATCTGCAAATTTACCTTGCAGCCATTTCTGGAAAATTGTCTTCTCCATGGAATAGAACGCAGCAATCATCCAATCCATATTAAGATTGACCTTAAGTATGGAGACGATACGATTATAATAACTATCGAGGACAACGGTGCAGGAATACCAGAGAATTATCTATCGAATCTTCAGCATTCTTTGGATGAACATAATGTGGATTATTCCAAAAATTTCGGAATCAGTAATGTAAATGCCAGAATAGCAAGCACTCTCTACGGTTCCGGTCGTATAAAACTTCAAAGTAAAGTTGGTTCCGGTACTACTGTAACCATTGAATTTCAACAGATACTGGATAAAGATTAGGTTTCATGCCGCTAAAGCGGCAGATGGGAGGTAATTATGAAAAAAGTAATGATAGTGGATGATAATCATATCTCTGTAGAGGGGATCTATAAAAACATTAACTGGGCCTCATTGGGTGCCGAAGTCTGTGAAATGCAGTATGACGGAGCTGCCGCGCTAGAAGTGCTGGATTCCACACCCATAGATTTAATTATCTCAGATATAGTAATGCCGGGTTTTACCGGATTGGATTTAGCAAGTAAAGCATTACAAAAAAATCCATTTATTAAAATAATTTTAATCAGTGCTTTTGATAAATTTGAATATGCAAAACAGGCAATCCGAATCGGTGCTTATGATTATGTAGAAAAACCGGTCGATTACCAATACCTAAATGAAAAAGTTAAAAATGCTTTATTTTTAATAGAAAAAGAAGAATCCAATTTACAAATCCTTGAAAACAGCCGTCCTGCAATGATTGACAGTTTTTTCTCCAGTCTGATCCACAGTTACAGTGATGAAGCCAAATATAATCTGAATAATTATCCAAACTATCTGCACCTGGATTTAAACTGTCATTTTTATGTAGTTATTTCTTTGGATATAGAAAATGCAGCTGAAATTAAAACCTCCTTGGGAATACAGAAATACCATCTGGAATTAACAAACCTCCACAATTATCTTGAAAAATTGTTTGAATCCCTTAATCTGCATTATATTTTAAATGATTTACATGGATTAACCTGTATTCTCGGCCACAATTATTCAAACCAGGTATATTTTCAGAAGATGCTTTATAATATCATAACGGATGTGGCAGAACACTATCAGGATAACCTCCTGTCGGTTAATGTAGGAATCGGTAATATTATAAAATATCTCTGGGACATGAATCAATCTTATCTCAGTGCAAGACGAGCACTGGAATACCGGTTTTTCTTTCCTCAACAGCATATCTTTGACGCCAGAGACTCTATGGGTTCCAGTCTGTCAGTCACATTGTTCTCCGTTGATAAGGAAGAATTGTTAATTCAATACATCTGTAAGAAAGATACCGTACAAATAACCGGCTGGATTAAACAGTTTTCGGAAGAAATATTAGAAAATTATCAGACCAAAAATCTTCTGTTCATAAGGATTTATTCAGTTTTAGGAAGAATCCTGAAATTTTTATACGAAATGGATATTGATAGTACGGATATAGAAAAAGATATCATACAAGTGTATTCCAAAATGGATTCTTATACTACAAGTGTAGAAATCTTCCACTGGTTAGATTCAATCTGCCAGAATGTATGCAGAAAACTATCCGATTCGGTACAAACCTATCATAAACAGGTGTGCGACTCTGTTCTCAAATACATCAAACAGCATTACGACAAAAACGAACTCTGTCTGAATGATATCGCCGACTACGTGAATGTAAGTCCCTCCCATCTCAGTGTAATATATAAAAAATGTACCGGTCAGAACATTTCCGATATCATTACCTCTGTCCGGATTGAAGCGGCCTGCCAGATGCTCCTGCACTCGGGTTTATCCTTAAAAGAAATCAGTGAAAAAATCGGATATACCAATCAATATTACTTCAGTTCCTGTTTTAAAAAGAGGATGGGACAATCACCGTCGGAATTTCGGAATCGGGTAAAAGGTTAAGTATGAAAAAGAGTCTGGCTTTACCTTTATTTTTCTAAGATTACTTTCCAATCTTGCCCGTAGGTAATACGGTAAGTTTCACAGAAGTCACCCAGGCTGACAGCGATTGATATTTTCATAAGTTCATTGGTATATATGACTGTTTCCCCTCGTTTCACATATCCGAAAGCTTTGACAAAAGGAACTTTATTATTAAAAACGACTTCATGATCATGGCAGATAGTCACATTTAAGAGATCACCATATTGAAATCCGTTATTTAAAAACTCAGCTACCGGTATATTGCTCCAAAGGTTACCAAAGTTAGGATCTCCGATTTCAAATATTCCTTCCGCTTTCCCAAATTCCAACTTTGGTTCTTGTATTTCATGGGCTACGATTTCACACGTCGGATATTCGGAGCCAACTTCTTCGTAAGATATAATACCGCCTGCCAGTCTTGCGGCACAATATCCAAATAAATCACGTCCATGAAATATACTGGTTTCCAGGGTAGATTGCAGACGGTTAACCTTTTCATCAATTTCTCTTATTTCTGCGATACCAATGTATTTTTTAACATGGGTCAAACTTCCGTTGTCCGGAGTTACAACATAATATCCGTCGATAGTCCTTGCAACACATGCTCTTCTTGATGTTCCTACTCCCGGGTCAACCACGGAGACAAATATGGTCCCTTTTGGCCAGAACTGCATGGATTGGTATAAACGATAAGAGGCACTCCAGGTGTCAAACCTGGGTATTTCATGTGTACCATCGAATATTTCCAATGAGCGGTCAACGGATTTTACCACTCCATACATGGCACAAACTGCTCCCTCTTTATAAGTAAAATCAGTCTGGAATACTAATATTGGTTTTTCGTTCATATCAGGTTACCCTTTCTAGTGATTTTAGGCAATAAAACAACTATTTATAATAATTAATTTATTTGTATATTATATCAAACTTAAAGCATGATAACAATGCTTTCGATCTGTTTCTTCTAAAGGATTACATATCTATCCGAACTTAGTAAAAAGAAAAAACCTTTACAATATTAATCAACTGTAAAGGCTTGTATTATGCATGAAAATCATATTTAATTACATTTCTGTGATAACGAAACACAACCGTTTATGGTCTGGTTGCTACTCATTCCTTAATTTCGGATGTTCCATAGATATCTTACCATTTCTAAACTTCAGGGGAGTAATATATACCTGACGGTCCCCGCTGGGCTTCTCATAATGGGTATGAGCGTGATAAACACAATAGTAATTCCCATCATTGTCTTTTACCACACTGTTATGTCCGGGGCCTGAAATGGTATCCGAAGTATGTAATACCGGATTATTCTCATATTTCTCAAAAGGTCCCATAGGATTATCTGCTACGGCGCATCCAATACCATAGTGTTTCGAAGCGAAAAAATTAGCAGAATACATCAGATGATACCGCCCTTCCTCTTTGATAACAAAGGGTCCTTCATTCCAAAATTGTTTTTCCCCCTCATAAATACGCTCCCATTCCTGTTCCGGCTGAAGAATCAACTTACCCTCACCTTTCACAGAAATGAAATCTTCATCTAACCTGACAACATATACTTCGGATTCTTTCGCTCCGTTAACATAATGATCGGCTCCGGCTCGGGAATAATATAAATAATTATATTCTCCATCCTTTAATATATGGGCATCTAGGGCACCATATCCAAAATCAAACATAGGCTGTTCCTCAAATACCTCCTCAAAAGGGCCCTCCGGTTTATCCGCGATGGCTACCCCGATACGTAAGGCCTCTTCCTCATATTTCTTCCATTGGGCGGTATAATACATATAAAATTTACCATTGAAATTATATACTTCAGGTGCCCAAAAGCAGGAATTGCCAAAACTTTTATCTGTAGCTTTATAACAGACCACAGGTTCTTTCCAGTCATTTAGATTTTCTGAAATCCAGCAATAATATCCGTCAAAATGGCTGGTAGCATATAAATAGTATTTTCCCTCAAAAAATAGGATATAAGGATCCCCTATATTTTCTATAGGGACAGGATTTTTGATATTCATAAACTAGTCATCTCCTTACACTTTTGTTCTCTGCCTAAACAATCCGCAAATAGACAATTGTAAATTATTTGTATTGTTTTAATCAGGCTAATCATAGTATTAGTATACTTTACATGCTCTTTATGTCTATTTCAATAATTTTCAGCCATCTTGTATATTATTTCTATATTACTACAATTTCATTGAAGTAATTAGCACTTAACCCTTAAGATTAAGGGTGTTAAATGCCTGTATACTTTGCAAAAATATCACTCCTATTCAATACCAGGTATTTTTCTCAGCGATATACTAGTTATATTGTATTTCAAACCGAATATCCTGAGCATAGTTGCCAAATTTTCTTCCAAATAAGTTCATTCCCCCCGGGCACTCACTATTCTTATCTACACCGATTTCAAAGGTAAAATAATAATTTTCGTTTACTTTGAGATTTGTCAAAGTATTTCCGGAAACGGATTTCCCGTTAAAAAAAGTCCCGAATTTTGTAATGGAAATCTTTTTAAGCTCACCAAACTGTGTATTGGAATCGGGCCACCACTCAGGATTGTTAATACCTCGAATTCCTCCAAAATCACCGTTTACCCGAAAAGAATGAAGCAAGATACCGTTTATTTTCAAGTATATATCAGATGGCCAGATATTATTATACCCCGGAGCTTCCGAACAAATCTCAAAGCTTATATTTAAACTTTTTACATTCTCACCGGTTAAATATTTATTGGAGATTCGATATCTCAGATAACCGGATGTAAACCAGATCAGCTGTGCATCTATATGTGCCGGATCATAAAAGCCATACCGGGTGTCTTCTATATCAACATAATTCTCACCGCTTGCAATTCCGCAAGGCTCATTGATTTCGGCTTCCGAATAGTTTCCCACTGCAATATCCATAACTTTAGCAGGTCTGCGGGGTTCACTTCCAGAATTCCCAAAAAAATCGAACAAAACTTTATCTGCACTTATCCCGCAAACCTTCTGGGCACCATGTTTTCCCGGCTTGGGCGTTATGGTAATCAACTCTGTTTCCTCCAAAACTTTTGTGTGCATACTGACAGAGGACACGGAAACAAAAAGTAGCTGTGCCAATTCACCCATTGTCATAGATTTACCGATCAATAATTTTAGAATCTCCAAACGAATCGGTGAAGATAATGCTTTTGCCATTTTACATGTTTGGTCAATATTGTTAAGATTATAATTATACGATTGCTTTCCGCTCCCCATAACTTCCTCCATATCATAATTCTCTTTAGGTTATTCTATCACAGTTACATGCTCTTCTACAAAATTTTTTATAAAATAGCAAAAAAAAGAACCTATAGAAATAGTTTTTTAATTATCTATTCCATAGGTTCCCTATTACATCCTAATGATTTTTCTTATTTAATCTTCTAATGCAAGCAAAACATCCAATTCCGTTTGTATATCAAAGCGCTGTACATCTACATAACCGCATAACCGGGTAAGTACCTGAGGTGTATACATTTCCGCTGATTTAGCGGAATATTTCTTCCAGTATTCGCTTGCCGCACTTAATATGGAAGACGCTTCCTCCTGTAAAGTCCTTTTCCCTGTTAATCGGTACATACACAAGGAAACTGCTGCCTTTATTTTCAGAGAATAATAGAATCCCAAATAACTTAAGGCTTCCATATCATCCAGGGTATATTTAAGTTCCCGGTTAGCCCCTCTGCTTTTTTCAAGTTTCTTTACCCCTTTCATGGCTTTATCCGCATGATTCCAAATGGAATCAGCCATAACTAGGGGATCCTTTCCCTCTATGCATTCATTATTAAATGTCGCTCTGCAGTAATCCGACACGGAAATATATTCTCCTCCCGGAACACTTATGCAGAAAACAAATTCATTAATATCGGCAAATACCAGCTTATCTGTCTTCGGCTCATACATGCAGCAGCCTTCCGGATACCACTGAAAATCAAAATCATGCCAATGGGTACAGTTTACTTCAGGAATAATGTCGGAAGCATGTTTCCAGGTTTCATACATTAGATCGTTCTCATCTGATTTAAAATGCAATTTTAATTCATTCTTAAAATAACTTTCCGTAAGATCGGTATTGTAAGATAATTGTCCCCAAATAGAATACATATACCACATTTTATCCACAAACTGCGGATGGGATAAGTCCCTTTTATCCATATAATCCCGGCCCCAGGTATAACCGTCGGCACCCATATAATAACCGGTCATGGTATCTGCAGGCATTCCGCGTAAGTACTCCCGTGCAAAATCAGGGTTACCCCAGCGATACATATAAAAATCATCGTTGCGTACGGTCAGCCAGATTTTAATATCCGGCTTTTTTTCGAGAAGAAACTTCTTTATAAATGCCGGTTTTGTATTGGAATACATATGTGCCTGGGAATATTTAAAACTTATTTCAAAAGGACATGGAAAATCTTCAAACTCAGACATGATACTGTCATATCGGGTCATCTGCATTCTGTGGATAAAACGGAACTCTCTGTCCTTTTGTTCGTTTAATACCTCCTTAACACCTCTGCCATAGGTATCCGCCAAAAAAGGAACATCCGTATCATCTCCAAACATATGCTCTCCGGCAGTTACTCCAAGGCCTGCAAGTAAAGGATACGTCCTTAACAATGCTTTGGTGCCGCAGTATACATAATCTTTTGTAACCGGATTATTCTGTTCACTGGTAATACCGTAGGGACTTTTTTCTGTTCCGTGGGTAAACAGGTTCCAGGTAAAAAGGTAAATTTTAATACAGCGGTTCTTTGCATATTCCATTACCTCCTGCCAGAAGGATATCTTTTCGTCCATTGTAATTTTTTTAACAGTAACCAGGCTGTTTTCGAAATCGTCGGCATAAATACCCCATCCAATTAAACTTGCTTTAAAAGGCCTGGTGGTCCGTTTTACATCTTCCAGCGCAGTTAACGGATATTCCGGAATTCGGACCAGGGATGGAAACGGTGATAACGTCCATAAGGACAAGACATTATATTTATTTAATGCCATACGGTCTAAAAATTCCGTCCAAAAATTGAAATCCCACATATTTTTAATGTTATAAGATGCACAATCCGCAGCATCGGAATAACTTGGGGTTCTTGCATCCAGAGGAATATTGAATTTTATCCCCCTGTTCTTTAGGTACGGATTTATTTCTGTAGATGTAATACCCTCTATGCTTTTTTCATGACTGATATGCTTCGCCAGGTCCAATATACCATACATAACACCGGCTTCATCCCCACCGGATATTGTAATTATATTCCCAGTGCGTTCCAACCGATATCCCTGGGGTGCAATTGTATTATCTATTTCAAGTTCCAGTATGACTGATGATTTTCCTTTCATACAGCCATCCGTTTTATGTAATTGCTCTAAAGCAAATCTCATAGCTTCGGTTAATTTAAGTTTAGTTTTTTCCTGTATCATACTAACACCATAACCTCCTGATATAAATTCGTAAGAATCGCCTCTTTTGCTATTCTTATAAACCTCGTCTCCGGGTTGTTTACCTGTTTATCTTTTGCGAGACTATACTAAATCGATAGAAAACATATCCCATATTTCCAGTTTATCCGCTGTTATTTCCACCCTGCCGTCAGTGGTTTTAAAGGATACGGTTTCTTCTCCGATCACGGAGCGGACATTTTTTACTATTTGGGAATTATTCAGTCCCACACTAAAAGATAATCCATGGAAAGGTATATTTTCCATTAACGGTCTCTGTCCGATTTCATTTACGAAATGAACTAATATCTGCTTATCTTTCTCATACATGGTTACCTGTACGGCGGATGGAGCGCTCACTTCCAGTTCTCTTCTTCTGCCCAACATAAAATCAAAAGCATTGGAAACCATTTTGTAGTGATCCGACATCTTAAATTCGGAAATCAGCATATTTAGAGAAAACGAAAGGAACAGGACTTTTCCTTTCCCATAGGTATTGAGAATACATAATGGAATATCCGTATAAGGTCTTGGAATAGAAGAACGTTCCGGGGGAGCCCCTACCACTTCAAGCGGTGCAAATGGCGGCACCAGGGTTGCCAATGTCCTTGCCCCTTCCTTTGGGTTACAATAACTTACCACTCCGCGGAACGCTATCTTGTCCGTATCCATTCCCGCTTTCAAGGCGGCACCCTCCTCTTCAAAGCGTAAGTAGCTGGCATAAAGGAATTCCCCAACACTGATATCTTTCTCTATACCAAAGAAATCGCAGTTATTTACAATACTGTTATAATCGGTATTTTCTGCAATCAAACTGCCACCGCCTGATACGTATTCCTTTAACATATCAGCCACACCCTCATATACCATAAAACTTTCCGGTGCAATCACCACCGGGTATTTTTTCATGATTTCCAGATTCATCCGGTACTCAAACATAAAATCAAATTGGATATGGGATTTCACAAGTGCCTCAACCCAACCTCTGGTAGCCGGTGTTCCATTGCTTAGCAGCAGCACTTCCGCCTTACTAACAGCTCCTTTCATATCCTTTTCCGTTTTTTGAATCATCTTATCTACTTTAGTCACTGCTCTTATAATACGCTTATCGGCAATCGTATCATTATAACCCGTGAGTGAGTGCCAGATAACACCACGGGAAGCCGGAACCTGGCACATCCAGGGCAGATACTCTGCTTCCGGAAGCCCCACATGTCTCCAATCCATACCGGGGCAGGAATGAATAATGCCAAAGGGAAGCAAACTGCTATCTTCTATCTGTCCCGATTTCATAGCGACAATTGGGTGTATGGTATCCGGGATTTCTTTTATCCCCTTAGATAAAACATCCTGAGATTCCGTACAGATTAGGTCTGCCGTTGCATATCTGTCGTAAATACTGTCTCTGTCAAACCGTCCAAAGGATTTAGATATGGCAGAATTGGGATAATAATATAAAATCATTGGAACATCCGCTTTTTTCGCCTTAATTGCTTTGTAGATCACGGCAATATTGTCCTTGGTACACTGGGATAACCAGTCGTCCTCAAATTCCAGATCGCTCTCCGGCATTGGTTTTCCGTATTTCTTCTGATATTTATCCTGACATCTTTCACAGAAGCAGGCAGAGGCAGAGGGTGCATTAAAGAAGATTCCGTCAATGTCATAATGGTCAAGTACCTCGTTAATAACCGGAACAGCGACCTCTTCATTACGGTACCCACCTGTTGCGCAGGTATTTAGTAACAAAGACCATTCACCCATACGTTTCTCGCCCCTGTAATAAGGAGACTTATCCTTATGCCTTGCAAACCACTGTGGTTTTTCCTGATAAGTGGTATCATCCGTAATACTGAAATCAAAACGTGCAACAAATTTGATATTTCTTTTATGAAATTCTTCTATTAAATCCTTTAGCAGATCCCGGTTCTTCGGCAGATACTCATTGATGTGGTGATACTTTACCTTACTTTCATACCAGGCATAGATTCCGCCTACATTCATTACAACAACATTGGCAGCCATCTCTTTCGTTTCTCCTGCAATTTTAGCAGGATCCATTCCGGGGGTATCCTTTACCTGCAGATTAAATTGTATCACCCTCATCGGTTCTTTCCACCACAATGTATCACTCATTCTTACATCCACCTGATACCGCAGCCGGTATGCGGTACTGCCACAATAAAACAGGTTGAAAGAATCACTATGTGGCATCCTTTCGTCTTTACTATTTTCTTTCAACCTTTCCGTCCCGATACCACTCCTTGGGCATCACTTATATATTTAAATTTATATATATCCAGGCTAAGATAATTAAAATTAGACCGTCTTATTATCTTCTGACAGTTAGCCCTTTACAGCTCCTGCAGCTACACCTTTAATAATATTCTTCTGCATGATAAAATAAAGAATCAGTATCGGGATAATAGTGAGCAGATATGCAGCAAATGCCAGTTCCCATTTATTCCCGAATTCACCGGTAAAGTAATATTGGGATAATGCTATGGTACGCAGATTTGACTTGGTTAACATAAGACGCGGAAACAAAAAGTCATTCCAGATATGTAATGCATCTAATATAACAATCGTGGTTGTTATCGGCTTTAATATTGGGAATAAAACTCTCCAATAAAGTTTCCAGATATTTGCGCCGTCAATTTTACCGGCTTCCAAAATTTCTGCGGATACTCCTCGGATAAATCCTACATATAAAAATACGGCCATCGGTATATTTCTTCCGGAATAATAAAGAATCATACCGAAAATCGAATTTGTCATTTTTATATCCGACATTAATTTTACTAAAGGGACTAACGCTGTATAAAAGGGTATCATAATTCCTAAAAGGAAAAATACATACATAAAATTGTAGAATTTCTTATGTTTTGACCACGCAATAACATAACCTGCAAGACCTGATATTATTACAATTCCCAATAAACTAAAGGCTGTAATTAAAAATGTGTTAACGAATACTCTGTCATAATTCATGATATCCCAGGCTTTGGCAAAGTTCTCAAAATGAAATTCTGAAGGAAATGAATTGGGATTTAAAAGTGCTTCTTTCGTAGATTTTAATGAAACAAAAATCATGATCAAAAACGGGTATAAGATTATACAAGCTACCAGAATCATAATAACTTCCACAATAATAGCTTTTATTTTACGATGGCTTAAACTTTTTGTTTTAGTAGTTGATGTCATTTTCACGCCTCCGTAATACAAACATTTGAAATAAAGTAATTGCCAGGATAATTAGAAATAAAACCACTCCCAACGCAGAACCGTATCCCGCTCGTTTATTGGTAAAGGATTCCCCATAAATAGTCAGCGAAATCAATTCACTGGACCCGCCGGGGCCTCCTCCTGTTAATGCAAACATAAGATCATATTCCTTAAATGCTCTTTCTACGGAAAGAATCATATTAATGGTAAAAGCCGGCGCAATTAATGGGAAAGTAACATAGCGGAACTTTTTCCAGCCGGTAGCACCATCAATATCTGCTGCCTCATATAAAGACTGATCGATATTCTGTAGACCTGCAATGTAAATTACCATATACCAGCCGGCCATTTTCCAGGCACCTACTAAAACACCCATATATAAAGAAAATTGTTTACTGCCAAGTAAATTATTTGCCATAACCTCAATTCCCAGGGTTTTACCGAGTAATGATAAGGGTTCTGAAAAAATAAAACTGAAGATATAACCAACCACCAGGGAACTTAATACCGCAGGAACAAAAAACAGAGCACGGAATAAATTCTTTCCTTTGGCAATACGATCTAATCCAACCGCCAGTGCCAGTCCCAGAACATTTAATAAAATCATGGAGAGAAAAGCATATATAAATGTATTCGTTAAAGGTCCGATTACATACTTATCCTGTGCCAAAGTAAAATAATTCTTTAAGCCGATAAGATTAAAGTTTGCGTCAACACCATTCCAGTCAGTAAAACTGTAATATATCCCTCCGAATAACGGGTAAATTACAAATACCATATAAAAAATGAGTGCCGGCAATACAATCAGAAACTCGAAATATGTATTTTTTAATCTATGTGGTTTCATTATCTTCCTCCAAATATGTTCGGGTTGTGTGAAACCCGTTCTCACAACCCGAAACTTCTTTCTGTAGAATTATCTGATATCTTTATTTATCTACATAATTATCCAGGAAATCTTTCACCCATTCCGGATCGGCTTCTACAAGACGTTTATGCTCTTCCTGAATCTGGTCTGCAACTGATTTGGCATCTTGACCGGCAAACCAATTCTGCTGTCCGTTTTTTACAATTTCCTTGATTCCCGGAATCCATTCACGGGAAAGGATACGGCTGTTGGGAAGTTTATTGTTGGAAGAAATATCTGCAATCAGATCAAACGCAGGATCCAGTTTCGCTTTGTTATCTTTTGTAGTCGGCAGGTATTTGGTAGATTCATTAAAAATAGTAGAACCCTGTTCCGACGTTAAGAAATCTAAAAAGTCCAAACATAATTCTTTATTTTTAGTTTTACTTGTAATACTGGCACCACAGCCAAAACTTGAAATAAGCGTCTGATCTTTCGAATCATCCGTAAAGCAGGATGGAAGAACCATAATTTCAACATCCGGATCTAATTCTTTAATACTTCCCACAACCATGGCTGTCTGAAATATAATTGGTGTTTCTCCGGTTATGAAACTCTTTCTCATACTATCTTTATCGGCTCCCAGGGCATCATCAGGAATATAGGGAAGCATTTGTGCATATTTATCAAACATGCCTAAATATAAATCGTCATTCCAGGCCGCTTTACCTCTTAAAATATCCGCATACCAGTTAGGATTCTTACCATAGATAGACTGATATACATACTGGAATGTCCATGCGGTTACCTCTGAGGTATCTTTTCCTGCTATACCTAAAGGTTTTTCGATTCCGGCTGCTGCGCATTTGTCTAAGAGGCTTAAAAATTCGGGCCAGCTCTTAGGATAATTGTCATTGTTAAGATCAATTCCGGCTGCAGATAAAGCTCCTTTATTTACAATAACAGCTGAAACTTCCAAGGTCATAGGGAAAGCATATAAATCTCCGTTATAAGATAATAAGTCTAAATCCCCGTCTACTAATCTGTCCTTAAAGCCGGTATCGGTTAAAGGCAGTAAATATCCGCTTTTTGCATACCCCTGCTCCGTTGCGCCATTCTGTTGAAGATACATATCCGGCAGGTTATCGGATGCAATCCAGCTCGTCATCATTGTTTCAAAATCTGTTACTGTCTGGGTAACAATGGTGTCTATTTTTACATCCGGATTTGTCTTCTGGTATTCCGCTAACACTTTGTCAAGTGCCGCTGCTTCCAACGGGCCGCAGGCAATAGTTAATGTTCCTGAAAATGGAGCTTTTCCGGTTGAATCTTCTGCCGCAGAACTTGCTTCTGTGCTGCTGCCCGCTTCGGCAGTCCCATTATTCGTAGCTACTTCTTCTTTTTTACCGCCTGAGCATGCTGTTAAACTTATGACCATAACAATTGCAAGAATTAAAGATAAATATTTTTTCATTATACAGTTTCCTTTCTTCTTAGGTAAAATTTTGTGTACTAATTCAAAATGATCAAGTACTTATGTATCCCCCATAGTGTACTGACTTTTTTGCACCACTTAAGGATTCACCACATTAATTGGTTTTCCATCCTTAAATGCCTTAAGGTCCTCAACTGCGATATCCATCAGCCGCTGTCTGCTCTCTTTGGGTGCCCAGGCAATATGTGGTGTTAAGATACTGTTGTAACAGCCAAGTAAAGGGTTGTCCTCTAAAATAGGTTCCGTGGAGACTACATCACAAGCCGCCGCATATACTTTTTTTGATTGTAAGGCTTTTGCTAAATCTTTCTCCACAATCAGAGGTCCCCTGCTTGTATTGAGAATAATTACACCCCCTTTCATCTTATCTATGTTTGATTTATTAATAATACCCTGGGTAGATGGAAGCAGTGGGCAATGTAATGAAATAACATCGGACTCGCTTAAAAGCCTGTCTAAAGAAACGTATTCCCCGATTTTTCTCCCTTCCTCATTCTGAAATTCATCGTATGCTAATACTTTCATACCAAAAGCCATAGCTATTTTACCTACTGCTTGTCCGATACGGCCAAACCCGATAATTCCCATCGTTTTTCCGGCCAGCTCAATAAGGGGGTAATTCCAGAAGCACCAGTCGATATTATTACTCCAGTCACCGTTTTTTACGGCCATGGAATGGGCTCCTACATGGTGGCATACTTCAAACAGCAAGGCGAACGTCATCTGCGCCACTGCAGTAGTTCCGTAAGTAGGAATATTAGCAACAACAATTCCGCGATCCCTGGCTTCTGTTACGTCTACCACGTTATATCCTGTAGCCAGGACCCCAACATATTTAATAGAGGGGCAGGCAGCGAAAATCTCTGCGCCAATCG
Organism: Anaerocolumna sp. MB42-C2; assembly: GCF_030913705.1. Classification (GTDB taxonomy): domain Bacteria; phylum Bacillota; class Clostridia; order Lachnospirales; family Lachnospiraceae; genus Anaerocolumna. The sequence continues at coordinate 4,404,461 of NZ_CP133190.1, read as the reverse complement.
GTGTCTTATTTGTAATAACTGCTTCCGCATCCTGAATACGCTCTATAATCTTCTCTGCCGGTGTGCGGTCATATACTGTTAAATCACCCAGTTTTTCAAATCCCTCCCAGCTTAAGTCCCCGGGATTTTCCGTATAACCATCTAAAATAACTATTTTCATATTGCATTTCCTTTCTTTTAATTCCGTAATCTAATCTTCCAGCAGTGCCCATGCCCTGTTGATCACCCGCTTGGTACCTGCTAAGACCAGATCTCCGTCTTCGTCTTTCCAGGGTTTAACTTCAAAGGATAATACATAAGGGTTTTCTGCATTTAAAAATCCTTCTTCTTTTAATACCCGAAAGAAATCAAGCAGTTCCGGTGTATCATTGGCACTATTATTAAAACCAAATCTGGGATGCTGATCCCCATATGCTTCACAGTTTTTATGTACAACTGCATTTCCTATATGAAAATGGTTAATATAAGGCCTTAAAGTTTGAATCACAAATTTGGAAGTTTCATATGTTGTGGGAAAGTGGGACAGATCAACCAGAAGCCCAAAATTGTTGCATACTGTCCTCATATCCGCTGCAAATTTAGCTGCAAGGGGCGCCGGACCGATTAAAGCTGCTTTGTCCATATCAAAATCAAATACCTCCAGATTCACTGTCATTCCTTTTTCAGCTGCATAATCACATACATGCCTGGTTGTCTTTATTAGCTGACTGTATGCCTGCTCTTTTGTGGTTTCTTCCCATTTGCCTGCCAGAAAAGCAATTCCTTTCGCTCCAAGATAATCTGCCTCATCTATGGCTTCAATTAAGGTAGCTTCTGCTTTTTTTCTTCCTTCTTCATCCACATCATTTGGGTTAAGTCCTGGTCCTAACAGCCTTGGCTGTGCTCCATAGCAAACTTTCATATGTGCCTGCTCCAGTATGGCTTTTGCCTTGATGCGCTTTTCCTCATCCTTAAATTGCGTTATTTCGATTGCATCAAAAAAATCGTCACAGGATATCTGTTTTATGGAATCCAGAATTTCATAGTTAACAGGCGGATGGCTCATCCATTGAATTGTACCCATTTGAAAATACTTATGTATGGAATCTTTCATTTTCCTCTCTCCTTCTTTTTCGCTTTATTAGATTATTTCTAAATCTTCATCGCTTCTTAGATATCTGCAATCTATTTTGGCTTTATTTACACAGCACAACTGTCACATCATTGACATTGGTGCCTGTGGTTCCTGTAATAACTAAACCGCCTGCTTTTTTAAGGGCATGATAGGAATCATTGTCATTAAGTATTTTTTCACAGTCAATCCCCATATTCTCAAGTAGGTTTACCGTATTACCGTCAACGATTCCTCCGTCTGCATCGGTAGGTCCATCTGTTCCATCGGAGCTGACGGAGAATATGACAACATTATCCATATCTTTGATTCCAATTGCAGCACTTAAAGCGATTTCCTGGTTTCTTCCTCCAAGTCCGTTCCCTCCCACTTTTACCACTGTTTCTCCTCCGGCTATAATGGCACAGGGCGGTTTAATCCGATAACTGCCTCCCTCCTTTACCATACGTGCAACAGATGCAATAAATTTACCGGCTTCTCTTGCTTCACAGTCCAAAGATGTGGATATGATATACGGTTCATAACCAAGCTGTCTGGCATGTTTTGCAGCCGCAGTACAAAATTCACTTACACTTCCGGTTACATAGGTTTCCACATTGTTAATGTTTCTGGGTGTCTCACGATGCAACGCTTCTAAGATGTGACTGCTGAAGTTGAGTTTATATTTATTTATGATATGTAATACATCCGAACAGGAAGTGGTGTCCGGACAGGACGGTCCGGATGCTATCATATCCAGTTTTCCGCCCAATACATCAGAAAGGATAATGGAGTACATTTTCGCAGGCGCACAGTACTGGGCAAATTTTCCTCCTTTTACTTTTGAAAGACGTTTACGTAACGTATTAATTTCGGTAATACCGGCACCGCATTTTAGGAGAATCTGTGTCACTTCCTGTATATCCTCTAAAGTAATTCCCGTTACCGGCTTTTCAAATAAAGCGGAACCACCTCCGGATAACAAGAACAGCACTTCATCTTTTTCACCCAGTTCCCGAACCATATCAATGGCCTTTTGCGTTCCCCGTAAAGAATTATCATCCGGTATGGGATGACCGGCTTCGATAATTTCAAAGTCTTCAAGCTCGCCTTTAGCATGCCCATATTTTGTGATAATCAGTCCTTTACGGATTTGGCTGCCTAACAATTCTCTTGCGGTTTTTGCCATCAGCCATGCCGCTTTGCCAACCGCGATAACATAAACCCCATTTATAAATTTTCTGGCCTCTAGTACTGCCAAAACCGCCTGATCCGGCAATACATCCCTGATAGATTTTTCAATGATTATGTTTGCATCTTTATGCATGTTTTCCAGCTCCTGTTTTAATACTTTTTAACAAATAATGTATTTGATATGGTTTGATTATAGTTTATACGATCCCGATCCGGTACCTTTACCATGACGAATTTTGAAGCTATTTTTGTATTTGGAATACAAAATTGAGGCAGCTGCAAACTCTTTCATTTTTACTAATATTGAAAGAAATTTGCGACTGCCTCATTGTACATTCTATTATTTCAGATCTATTAATTATTCAAAACGGATATTCTTAGGCCCGCTATATACCTGCTAACGACCTTATCTATTGTTCGTTTTGGATAAATAATAATAAAATTCGCTCATAAACTCCCTGTCCTGATGTTTCGTCAGTGGGTTTATCCCCAGCATCTCTTTTAACTTTTCCAACCGGTAAACCATAGTATTTCTGTGAATATGTATCAGCTTACTGGCTTCAAATAAATTATAGTCGGTAGTAATCAGTGCATTTACTATTTCCAGATAATTATCAATAAATTTATTATCAAATTGCTCTTTAAAAACACTGTAAACACCATCCAATTCCATTACCGGAAGAAGTGTATGAAAATACTCATCCAGATAATCATAAAAAAAATAACTGTGTTTTTCTTCTTTGATATTTTCAAAAACCCACCTGCAATGCAGGTAACTCATACGATAGTGTGCAAAATTATTTTGAAAGGTGCCAATATACAAGCTATAATCAATATCATTTGTTTTTAAATACCGTAAAATCTGGCTGATGCTCTCACCGATAAAAAGCTTATAGGTCTGCATTAATTCTAATAATTCACCTTTAAAATGTTTAAAGATAATAATGCAGTTATTTCTGGTAACACACATAATATCCTGTTTTGAGGCAAATTGGTTTTCTCTGATTCCTGATAAAATTTTCTCCGCAAGATTCGATTTTTCCTTAAAACGGATCAGAATAGGAATCCGTATTAACTCCTCCTGCAGATTCAGCTGTTTCGCATAATCCATCAGTTCCTCTTCCGTAATATTTTCCCCATAAAGTATATGGTTAAGGAACTGTTCTTTCATGTTTCTTCTTCGATATCGCTCTTCTTTATAAATCTCGTATTCCAGCATAGTTTCCATTGACATACGGATAATCAAAGATATCGGGCGTATTTTTTCAGGTTCACCTGTGATTCCGATTACCCCCATCTTTTTGCTTTTATAAAAAAAAGCAACATTTATCCCTTCCTTTACCCCTACATACTGACAGCTTTTATTTACGATTACCTCGTCTTCGTCACTATGAATAATCCGGTAGGCAATCTCATGAAAAGTCCCAATTCTACTTTCAGTTCTGCTGGCAATAATAATACCTTTTTCATCCATGATATTAATATTATAATCTGTATATTTCTTTATCTTTTCAATAAACTGATTTGCAAAAACCGGATCCAGCATAATCTTTACCCCTCCAATCCTATGAAATAAGTGTATGATATTTATTTCATAAGTTTATTATATTTAGCCTAATCCAATCATACCACATATTTTTTGACAAAATTCGCACTTTTTTTTGTATCTTAGATACAAAACAAGTTATATAACCTTTTTTATCTTTTCCGGAGGTTAAAAATTACTGGCATTTCTAATATGCTGTTTTCCTGCCCAGAGGACTTTTTATTTACAGGGGACGTTCAGAGGACTATTCGGTAAAAAAATAACAAAACCCGGCTTGGAATGGTATCCAAGCCGGGTTTTGTTAAGAACATCTTTAAAAATTTTACTTGTCTTTGTCTGATGAAAAAATATCATAGTCCTTTAAATAAAAATCATTTTAATCAAAATAAACTGTTTTTCCGGTTTTTGCAGATTCATAAATAGCTTCCAGAATCTTAGTTACGATCATAGCCTGTTCCGGTTTTACAACCAAGTCGGTTCCTTTTGTGATAGCGTTGTAGAATACACGTTGTTCCACATCGGAATCTTTTTCTCCCTCGCCGTCAAAAAAGGCAACTCCGCCGGCAGATAACTCAGGTGATTCCACGCATTGTTTATTGTATTTTACTTTATTAATGCGAAGACCGTTTTTCATATCTGCACCTGCTTTTGTACCGCATAAACTTGTTTTAGCTTCATCCACATCAAGGGTGTTTAATGCCCAGGAAGCTTCCAGATGAATGGTTGCGCCATTTTTCATTTTTATAAAACCAAATGCGGAATCCTCTACGGTAAATTTGGAAGGGTCCCATTCACCAAACGCATTGCCGGTCTCTGTCTGATCCGCAAGTTTACGGTATACCGAACCGGTAACGGATTCCGGTTCATAATTATTCATCATCCATAAAGTTAAATCCAGAGCGTGAGTTCCGATATCAATTAACGGTCCTCCTCCCTGTTCCTCTTCATTTAAAAATACACCCCAGGTAGGTACTGCTCTTCTTCTTACAGCATGAGCCTTGGCATAATAGATTTCTCCTAATTCATCATTGTCACAAGCTCTCTTTAGGTATGTGGAATCTGCACGGTAACGGTTCTGATAACCGATTGTTAAGATCTTACCGGTTTCTTTCGCAGTCTCAACCATTTGTTTGGCCTCTGCATATGTTTTTGCCATTGGTTTTTCACACATAACATTTTTACCGGCTTTCATAGCAGCTATAGAAATAGCGGAATGAGATTTATTCGGTGTTAAGACATAAACTGCTACTACGTCTTCTTTTAATAATTCATTATAATCTGTAAAAACTTTTGATTCCGCAGTTCCGTATTTTTCTTTCGCTTCCTCAGCACGTTCCTTTATAATATCACAAAAAGCTACTATTTCATAATTACCATTTCTTTTTATGGCCGGAAGATGTTTACCGTTTGCAATACCGCCGCAGCCAACAATACCAATTTTGATCTTTTCCATGTCATTTCCTCCTTAAAAGTCATTCTTAAAAATCCGAATTTATTCTACCTTCTTATAGTATAATTTTAGCGGTCAAAATTATATGATTATGGTGCTAATAGTACATATAATCTTGCTATTTTATGAGACTGATATAAAAAAGTATGGACAGCCTTGCCCTTTCACAGCCTGGTTGTCCACCTTTCATTTCACCATCCAGTATAATTTACACAAAATACTCTGTAATCATAAGAACTTAGTTTTATTTTTTCTCCTAATTTAATGTTACTGTCGCTCATAAGATCTTTACATTTCACTCCTGTCAACTCTTCCGGCAGGTTAAGTATTACTTCTCTCTCGTCATTATGGAGAAGAACATAAAGCGTTTCCTTTGATGTTATCTTTTTATACATAACCGTATCCATATCCGAGGTTAAAGTAATCCAGCTGAAATTTACTGTTTTAAAACTATCATATAACTTTCTTAAATTTATAAGTTTCTGAATCACAGTGGATAGACTCTTATTCCACTTGCTTTCCTCCCAGATCATACATTGCCTGTTACTATGATTTCCTCCCTCCATTCCAATTTCACTTCCATAGTAAACACAAGGCGATCCCGGATAGGTAAACAGAAAAATATAGGCCAGTATTACAGCTTTACTATTTCCCCCCATCACACTCAGAACTCTTTCTGTATCATGGCTGTCCAGAAGATTGAGAATATTACTTGATACGTGTTTCGGGTAATCAGATATCAATTTTCCTACAGCAAATTTAAATTCCTGTGCATGGTACTTAACACCGTTACTGTTATCCCTCCGGAAGAAATTCCAGACAGGGGTCGTAAATTCATAATTCATCACTCCATCAAACTGATCACCTTGAAGCCAGGGATAGGAATTATCCCAATTTTCTCCGAGAATATAGACCTCTGGGTTTACCGCTTTTACCCTTTTGCGGAATTCCCGCCAGAAGTCATGGGATATCTCATTGGATACATCCAATCTCCAGCCATCGATATGGTACTGTTCAATCCAATAAACAGCTGCTTTCAACAGGTATTCACGCACAATGGGATTTCCGGTATTCCATTTTGGCATAGACTGTGTATATGCAAAGGTACGGTAATTTAGGCATTCTTTGGGACAGTCTTCCGGCATCCCATTCACCAGTTTTCCAAATAAAACCGGTTTATCCGCATCCAATATGTAAAAACAATCATAATACCTGGAATTCCTCCCATTTTTTATCACATCCTGCCAGAAAGGATGAAAGAATCCACAGTGGTTAAAAACAGCATCCAGCATTACTTTAATTCCCCGATTGTGAGCTTCTTCTACCAAGCGGCCAAAGATTTCATTATCTCCAAAATCAGCATCCACTTTAAAATAATCAGTTGTATCATATTTATGCGAACTTGGCGAAGTAAAAATCGGATTCAGGTAAATACCGTTAAAACCACATGCTTTGATATAATCAAGCTTTTTAATAATCCCAGCCAGATTTCCGCCGAACTTTTTATTAGATCCATCCAGTTCATCACTTCCCCAGGGCAGAACATCCCTCCCATCCTCCGGTGATCCATTACAGAACCTTTCCGGAAATATTTGATACCATATGGTGTCAGAAACCCAGTCAGGGGCATGGTAAAGGTCTTCTTCATTAATGTATGGATAGTTGAAATAATTATTCAGATTGTATAGTATACTCTCCTCCTCTGTGTAAGGAATCCAGTCATGGCTGCCAATGATATATTTTTCACTGTCATTTTCAACAATAAAACAATATTTCGTACGCTTCCATTTAATATCCGGTACTTCTGCAAACCAACAGTCATAGAAGCTGGTGACCTGATCTTTTTGCATATTGATATGAATGACAGAATTTTTGTCAAAGTCATAAATCGGAGTGTCATCCCCACGGGGAATCCAGTTAAATGGGTCTACTGCCATTAATTCTACTTTTTTCACCTCATCTCTGGCTGTTTTCAGTCGGAGATGCAGTGTATTTTCGTCATATGCATAAGATAATGCACTTTTGGGTTCATGTATAATTGCTGAAAAATTCATTCCGGTCTCTCCTTATTCACTGGCAACAAGTGCTTCAAAATCATCCTGGGCTTTCTTTGCCCCTTCCTGTGGTGTCAGCTTTCCATCAAATACAGCGCTTAATACACTCTGCATAATTGTCCAGTAATATGAAATACGTTTTGTACTGGGCATAGGTACGGATTTTGTAAACTCTTCTGAAAAAACCTTTAGTTCCCGGTCATCTTTCAAGCCCTCAATACTGGATATATCTTTATTTGCCGTAATTTTATAGGCCTTACTGTACAAAAGGGAAGCCGCCTCATCGGAAGTTAGAAATACTGCCAGCAGTTCCGCTGCTTTCGGGTACTCTGTATAGGCAGATACATAGGCGTTTTGCACCGCACTGAAAGATTTCATAGGTTTACCATCATAGGTTGGAAGTTGTGTTACTCCGAAATTAATATTTTCTTCCTTGAGGGATTTAATCAGCCAGGGTCCGATCGGATAGTATGCAGTCTTGCCTTCTTTGAATTTTTGCTCCAAAAGTGACATGGTCTCTATTTTAAGATCATCTGCTTTAATTGGTATTATTTCTTTTAGAGATGCGATTGCTTCCAGTCCTTTTTCAAATTCCGGTCTATTAAATCCAGGATTATCCCCATCTGTTCCATCCGCACCAAATAGCTGAAATCCATAAAGACTTAAGAAAGGATAGGCAGGATAACCATCGGTTGGAACCGTCAGGTACCAGAACTTATTTTCAGCCGCGTTATTATAGGCCCTTGCTTCTTCTTTAATCTGTTCAAAGGTAGATGCCGGTTCTCCGGTTACCAGTGTCTTATTATAAAGCAGGGCATAGGTTTCAATGGATACAGGTACCCCGTATATCTTTTTGTTGTCAGTCACTGTCTTTACTGCAGTCTCATTGATTTTTTCTGAAACAGTCCGAGCACTGTCCGCACTCAGTTCAGCCAGAATTCCGGCATCTTTTGCTGTTAAAAAGGAATCATGGGCAGCCATAAAGACATCTGCACCATTTCCGGCAGGTCCGTCTAACATCATTTTGTTAACCGTATCCAGTCCATTTTCCTGCACCTCCACCTTGACTCCGTATTTTTGTTCAAATAATTCGGCGACTGCTTTTCCATACTCCAAATATCCTGACAAGGTCCAGAAATTAAGTTTAGCCCCATCTTCCGGTATTAAATTTACGGTTTCACCCGTCTGTGTCTCATTTCCGGACACTTCGGATGATCCTGAACTCTCATCAGCTGACTTTGGATTATTTCCTGCTGCCGATTCACCTGCTGCTTCCACGGTATTCTCATCCTGCTCTAAAGGTATTTCTTTTTTAGCACAGCCGGCGAAAACACCGCATACCAATGTAACAACCAGTAATAAACTAAGTATTTTTTTCATCATCTTAACCTCTTCCTTTTTATTTTTTATAATTTTTATATTGTTATAATAATTCTTTCTCCCATATAATTTTGTTCATTAGGCAATTACGGAACTAATAGTTTTCTGTATATACCATATACTTGATACGAATTTCAGAGCTTCAGTTACCCTCCAGGAATATGTTCATTAAAAAAATGCACAAATCTCTCATCCTTTATCCGCCCCGGATGAAACACCTTGAACCAGGTATTTTTGAAAAATAATAAACATAGCCGTTATCGGCACTGCTATCAGTACGGCGCCACAAGCAAATATTGTAAAGTTAGTACTTTCTTTCCCATTGATAAGCGCAAATAATCCGACTGCCAGTGTTCTGGTCTTATCACCGGATAAGAGAATATTCGGCAGGATATAATCCATCCAGGGCAGCATAAACTGTGATACCGCACAATATGTGATGATCGGTTTCGACAAAGGAAGTGTAATATACCGGAGGGTCTTAAACCTTGTACAGCCATCCATATAAGCAGCTTCATCAATAGCCAGTGGTATCCCGTCCAGATAACCTTTTACCAGCCAGGTATTATATGGAATTGCACCTGCCGAATACACGATAATCAGGGTAATAGGCTTACCGATTAAACCTAATGTAAGAAACAGCGTATAGATTGCAGTCATGGATAAAAAAGTCGGAAACATGGACAAAATCATAATTGCCATCAAACCGTATTTTTTGCCTTTAAACTGGAATCTGGACATAATCCAGGCTGTGACCATAATCAATGCAACCGACAAAACCATGTTTGCAAGGGCTACTCTTAACGTATTGAAAAACCATATTCCATAATTGGTCTCTGCAAACAGACGTTTATAGTTAGCGATTGTGAGTTCGTCAAATCTTATATATTCCGATGGACCGCTTCCTTTTTGAAAAGATGACAATACGATCCAGATAACAGGTACAAGAACCAAACAAGACATCAAGACCAGTTCCGTATGGATTAAAACAGACGTAATTTTTTTCTTCATTCCTGATCCTCCTATAATTCCTTAAAGGAAACGGTTCTTTTAAAATTCCAGAAAGAAACGGCACCCACTAAGGCAAAAAGCAGAACACTCATAACGGCTGCAATGTCATACATCTGCTGGTTCAACGTCAGTTTATAAATCCAGGAAATCAAGATATCCGTACTCCCTGCAAACTGCATATCCGCATTATTGGGCCCGCCCTGCGTCAGAAAGTAAATAGCACCGAATGCATTAAAATTTCCTGCCATACTCATAATTAAATTTGCTGAGGTCGCTTGCAAAACCAATGGCAAAGTAATTTTACAAAAACTCTGGTAACTGTCCGCTCCGTCTATTGAAGCAGCTTCATACAGACTCTGGTCAAGATTCGCAAGTACTCCCAGCATCATTACCATAAATACGGGAAATCCCAACCATAAATTTACAATAATAATTGAAATCTTAGCGATTACAGGATTGGTCAAAAAAGGGATATTATCTGTAATAATACCAATCTTTAACAGAACCTGATTAAGCGGGCCGAATTGTCCGTTCAGAAGATTACGGAATACCAAAAGGGATACCATCTGTGGAATAGCCCATGGCAGGATTAAAATCGTCCGGAATATACTTTTACCATGAACGGAGGGATGATTCAAAATCAGAGCCTGGAGCATTCCGAAAAAATAAGTACTTAGTGTTCCCGCCAAAGTCCAGATCACTGTCCAGACTAAAACTCTCAAAAATGTATGGGACCAAATGGGAACCAGGAACAATTTGCGAAAATTTGAGAATCCCACCCAGTCAAGGAGATGTCCCGGCGGCAGATGATCTCTATTATAATTTAAGAATGCCGTCAGAACAGAAAAAACAATGGGCATTACCACAATAAACAAAAATACGATTCCTATGGGTAATAATACTATGTAAGCAAAATTTTTACTGGAAAACTGCTTGAAGTAATCTTTAGAATTAATATATACGCTGGTTTTATCAATTTGCTCTCCCGCTTTGTAAGCATCCCTGACATTCCATATATAAGCCGCTATAAATATTCCTAATACAAATAGCGAGATAACTCCCTTAATTAATAACATTGTAGAGTGATCCCCATATTTGCCACCGGTTTTCACCCCTAAAGTTATCAACCCCCATATTCCCCTGGTAAAAAAGCCGCCATGCAGACGGATTGAGAACTCCGGTATTAACCCTTCTGCAAATTCCAGCCAATAACCGCTAAACAACTCGATGCAAATCATTAACACCTGTATTCCAAAAATCAGTAATCCTTTCATTCTTTGTCTGCATACGATAAACTGCCCGCTTCCCCAAATAAAAACAGACATACATAACGCTTTGGTTTTTTTCATTATTCTAACACCTGTCTCTCATTTCTCTTTTCGAATTTCATATCCTCTCTGGTATGATACATCCACTTTTCCCTAAATTAATACATTATTACTTATGCGCTTAAACTACTGTAATTATAGTATTTTTAATTTTTATAGTCAATTATTTTTGTGCATATTATATATTTTCATCATAATATACAATTAATTTTTATTTCAATTTAACTTAACATACTTAATTTTATTCATTTAAGTAAAAGTAATTTAAATTAAGCTTTTATTTTCCATTATAATTGGATGTTATACAATTTTGTTAAGTACTTAATTCATTTTCAGTTAAAATAAAAAAGAAATCGTGTTTTGGTGATTATCACGATTTCTTTCCTATTATTTATTCGTTTTGTTCTAAGATTTAAATGTCACAAAATCCAATTCAATCAATTATCCCGCCATTCCGGCCGTATATAGGTAACCCGTTCCACTTCGTTGGTATTATCGAGGCGCAGTAGCCTGTCCATAATCTCAACTGCTTTTTCTGCTTTCTTTTTATTACTTACAATAATAACTTTGGTATCAGGTAATAGCATAATATCCTTTTCGGAATTCACAACCACTGATATATTGCGGTTATCTGCATAATTTTCTACCTGCATTCCCAACAATTCACCGATTACCAGTCCTTTTTGATTGTGATGCTCCCGCAGAAACTGTATCAGACTGCTGTCATAGCGATTAACAAATATATCTTTAGGAGGTATCCTTTTAGAAATAGTCTCATAAACATTCTTGTTAAAGTGATCCTCCATAACTACATAAAAGCTGTTACCCAGCTGTTTTTCTGCTATTTGTAAAACCTTTTCATAATCTGTAAGTATTTTGCAGAAAATCGGATCTTCAACATATCCCTCTATAAAAATAGCAGGCACATAAAACCTGTTGGCAATGGTTTTCAGTCTTTCTTCATCCATATCAAAAATAAATACGGCATCTAAGGAACGTTTCTGCCCTATTACAATATCCTTTTCCATTTCTTTGGCAGGTAATAGAACCACATCATAACCTTTCGGGTATAGGTTCCGTTGAATTTCTCTGGATAGATCATAATATTGGTAGATTTTACTTTTTTTGTTCCGTCCCTCCATGTTAATTATGATCCCTACCAAATAGCTTCTTTGGCTTGCCAGGGTTTTCGCATTCATATTGGGAACATATTTTAACTTATTAGCGACTTCAAAAATGTGCATTCTTGTCTCGTGGCTGATTTTTTCCTTTTCCGAATAATTAAGCACATAGGACACCGTAGCAGTAGAAACTCCCGCTTCCTTTGCTATGTCCTTCATGGTAACCCGTTTATCTGACATAATAACCTCCCGGAGCAGATTCCTTATGCGGTTAAGTATACCATTTTGCTAATATACTGTCAATTTAAAACACCGGGTTATCAACCTTTCACACTTCCCGTTGTTAGTCCTGCCACAAAAAATCTTTGGAAGAAAATAAAAATCAGCAGGACAGGAATAAGGCTAAGGGCTGATAGAGCAAATACATAACCCCATTGGGTAAACTGGTGCTGTCCGAAAAATCCGGATATGGCTATTGGTAACGTTCTAATCCTGTCATCATTTATTACGGTATTGGCCCAGGGAAATTCTTCCCAGGCAGTCAGAAAATTAAATATGGATACCGATGCGATACCAGCTCTGGCCAGAGGTAATATGACTTTTGCAAAAACTGTTATAATACTCCCACCGTCCATGTATATCGCTTCATCTAATTCCCTGGGTATATTTACCACAAATCCCTTTATCATAAAGGTAGAATATGGTATTACCCACGCTGTATAAAAAGGTATCAATCCCAGCAGTTTATTAATGGTATTCATTTTAACAGCCAATTCGTATTGCGGGACTATCAATGTCATTCCCGGTATAATCATAGTCAGCATAATAAAAGCAAATAAAAAAGATTTCCCCGGAAATTCAAATCTAGCAATCACAAACCCTAATGCGGAGGCTATTATTGCAACCAGTAAAACCGTTACGGACGATACTAAAACACTGTTTAAGAAATTAATATAAAATTTTGACTGCCTTATTATATAATTGTAATTCTCCAATGTTATCTGTTTAAAAGTTGGTAAAAACTTCGGAGGGAATTCGTACAAAGCTCCATTTGGCTTTAATGATGTACTAAGCATATAGACCATCGGCAGTACTACTATAAAAATACCCGCAATCAAAAGAAAATACAAAATACCCTGCATATAAAATCTCTTTTTCATATTCACCGGTCCTTAATTTTTCTCTGTTTTTATAAGACGAAACTGTATTACGGCCAATATTGCCAGGGTAACGGCAATGATAAATGACAAGGCTGCCGAATAACCGAATTTTCCGGTACTGAATGCTTTATAATACATCCAGGTCAAAACAGTATCCGTCTGATGTCCGGGTTCTCCTCCGGTAATCATTTTAATGGAGGTGAAAACATTGAAACCGCCTATGGTAAGCATAACTAATGCAAATAAAACAGTCCCTTTAATGGACGGTAACGTAATGCTTATAAATTTTCTAATTGCTCCTGCCCCGTCCATTGCAGCCGATTCATATAATTCGGCCGGTACAGTTTGTAGTGCGGCCAGAAATACGACCATGTTCCATCCAATTCCTTTCCAGGCTCCCAGCAACATAGCAACTGTAAGACCGGCCCACCGGTTGTCCAGCCACCTGATATTTTGTTCTGCAGCATGTACAATATGAACCAGAAAATAGTTGAGCAATCCTTCCGTATTAAAAATATATTTAAATACTAAAGATGCAATAACCCAGGAAGTGATTACCGGCAGGTAATACAAAACCCGGAATCCTACCTTAAAGTGGCTGATACTGTTAATCAGCATTGCTACGAAAAGGCCTGCGGCCATTTGTGCCGGTACTGTTACAATAGTATAAACAATGGTATTGACAAAAGAAATCCTAAAATATTCATCCTGCAGAACATTTTTATAATTATTTAGTCCAATAAATTTCTGCTCCAAAATCGATCCAAAATCCCATTCAAAAAAACTGTTTATAAATAATCTGGCTATTGGATAGAGTGTAAATAAAGCAAATATCAGTAACCCTGGAAGGAGCAATACTGCAATTTGTATTTTATAACTGATTGTTCTTTTCTTCATTTCCGCTCCTTATTTAAATACACTTGGTTGACTTCATGATTTTATCGTTATATAATAACTGTGTAGTACGACAAGGTTTTAATCTTATCGTACTACTTATATTATTCTGTTAAAAGGCGATCCATTTTTACAGCAAGTTCATCCATTGCTTCCTGTGCTGTTTTATCACCAAGCATAACTGACAGCACTGCAATTGAAAGTTCGTTGTCTATTTCAGACCAGCTTGCTACCGTTGGACGAGCTTTTGCATTTTTAATTGCTTCAATAAATGGTGCAAAATCTGAATTTTTAACAGTATCACTTTCGAGTGTTGCCTTATTGACAGGTATTTGACCGCATTTTGCCATTTCTTCCTGGGCATATTCACCGGTCATAAACTTTATGAATTTCCAAGCTGCCTCTTTATTAGGGGTATTAAACATAGAAATATCTTCACCGCCCAGTACGGAGTGAGAACCGCCTTTACCTGCCGGGATTTCAGCTGTCGCATATTCAAAATCCGGATAAGCTCCGGCCATTTCAGCTATTTTCCAGGGGCCTTCCAGTATCATCCTATATCTGCCGGTTCCAAAACCGTCGGTCATAGGAATATCCCCGCTGTTCCATCCGGTAATGGCCTGATTCTTATATAGGTCGGCAAGCATTTTAATTGCCGCTACGGTTTCCGGACTGTTTATATAACCGGTGGCAACGGTCTGTTCTTCATTGGTTAAAGAACCGCCGAAACTCCAAATGTACGGGCATATATTCCAGCCGGCCAGTGCGGGTTCATTGTATCCCCATACCTGTTGGCCGTTACTGTTGGTTCCTGATAGTTTTTTTACGGCTGCTGCGAATTCTTCCATTGTAGTTGGGACAGCTATACCGGCTTCTTTCAAAGCTTTGACATTATAAAAAAGTATTTTGGTATTGGTGTTTAATGCCAAACCGTAGGAGTGACCACCTATATTAGCAGTGCTCATGGCACTATCCAATAGTTTATCCGCAATTTCCTGATAGTCACTCATTTCCTCGTCAAGAGGAATCAGTATTCCCATTTTCTGGAATTCCGGAATCCAAGCGCTGTCCAGCCGTGCTACATCCGGCAGGGTATCTGAGGTTGCACTGATTATTAGTTTTTGATGTAAATCGGCCCATTCATGGGATACCGCATTCACCTTGACCTCCGGATTTTCTTTTTCGAATTCAGGAATTAACACTTTCATTAGTGTTTCGTTTTCAGCTGACTGAGCACTATAATGATGCCAGAAATTAATTGTAACCTTTTCGGTTTTACTTTCGGTTTTATCTTCTGTCGTTTCTGTTTTCCTGTCTTCCTGACCGGATTCAGATTTTACTGGTGATTTACTACAACCTGTTATAGCCGCCAAGCACATTGCAGTTGTTAGTATAATTGCCAGTATTTTTTTGCTTCCTTTCATTTTAAATACCTCCGTTTACTTTTTTTATGACTTTCATGGAATATGTACCGAGATCGATGTGAATCGTTCCTTTGTATTCCAATATGTCCCCGTTATAAAAATTTTGTTCACCCACAATATTTCCTGCGAAGTATTCTTCACCGTCTGTCAAACTGACATACTGCCCCTTTCCTAAAACCGGAAGTTCTGTTGTTGTACTATTCCCGCTGTTATGGAATATCACATAAAGTTCCTCATCTTCTAGAAACCTGACAAAACCATATATATTTTTTTCCTCCTCGCATATAACAGTCCGGTAATCCCCAAATCGGATGCAGTTATATTCTTTCCGGATACGTATCAGCCATTGATACCATTGCAGCAGCTCTTTTTTTTGTTCTTCCTTTTCCCATATCATAGCTTTCCTGCAGTCAGGGTCATTACCGCCGGTCATTCCAACTTCATCTCCGTAATATACTGCCGGTGCTCCCGGCATAAAAAATTGAAAAGAGGCAGCTAATTTAAATCTCTCTGTATTTTCACCGCATAAGGTAAGAAAACGTTCCGTATCATGGCTGTCCAGCAGATTGTATAAGGCCTGATTAGTCTCTTTTGGATAAGCCGCCAGCATCTGGTTAATCCGTCCATCAAATTCTTTTGCACCGATTTTCTCAAGAGCGAAATAATTCATTACGACATCGCGGAAAACATAATTCATTATACTGTCCAGGGAATTTCCCTGCAGCATATTTCTTCCATATCCCCAGGTTTCACCAAGAAGCAGTTTATCCGGATATTTGGACTTAATCTGCAATCTTGCTTCCTGCCATACCAGGCTGTCTACTTCATCCGCCACATCCAGCCGCCACCCGTCAATATGAAATTCTTCAATCCAGTAAGACATAACTCCAAGAATATAATTTCTTACCTCTGGATTTGAGGTATTCAGTCTGGGCATCCACTTATATGCACCTACACATTCGTAACAGTTATTCGAAATATTTACCGGATATTTAGTAACATGAAACCATTCCTTATAGTTCGACTTTTCCTGATTCTTAAGTAAATCCCGAAAGGGCTCAAATTGCACTCCGGTATGGTTAAATACTCCGTCCAGGATAATCCTGATATTATTATTATGGCAGGCTGCAACCAGTTCCCGGAATTCTTCTAAAGTACCGAATTCCGGATCGATTTCATAATAGTCGGTGGTTGCATATTTATGATTAAAATCCGCTTTAAATATGGGGTTTAAATAGATACACTGGATACCAAATTCCTTAAGGTATCCTATTTTATCTGTTATACCTTTCAGATCTCCTCCCATGTAATTTTCCCTGGTCGGTAAACTTCCCCAGGGAACGCAGTCCCTTCTGTCATTTTCTTTTTTTCCGTTATTAAATCTCTCGGGAAAAATCTGATAATAGATAATCCCTTTCGCCCAATCCGGTATCTCAAATATATCATTCTGATTAGCATACAGAAATTCAAAATACCCATCATCCGGCTCCCTGTCATAAATTCCATAAGAATTAACAAAAACAGTATCATTTTTATGACCCTCAAGCTTAAAATAATATTTCTGGTATCTTGCGACTCTGGAAAATATTACTTCCACTTCATAATAATCAAACAGGGCATCTCTTTGTTTGCATACAAGTTTAACTTCTTTTTTCTCTGCGGGGTTTGTCCTTGCCCAGTAAATCAGGATGCAGTTTTTTATATCTTCCCTGCCCGTCCTTATCCGGAATATTAGACGGTTTCTGTTACGCAGGTAAACATAACTTTTCGTATTTATATGTCTTATAGCCTCTTTTATCATAGCTCACCTTCTTTTGGAGGATTGACGCAGTATCAGCCTGGTGGAGATGACCGTCTGCCGGTTCCCACTGTCTGTCCTCTTTATTTTGTTTAATAAGTTTGCAGCTGCCTGTTCTCCCAGGGTATAGGTGTCTACATCCACTGCAGATAACGGAGGATCCATATACTCTGCAAAAGGATAGTTATCAAAAGTGACTACTCCGACTTCCTCCGGCACCCGAATCTTCCTGCTCTTTAAAAATTTGAGTACCTGGAACGCAATCATATTATTAGAGCATATGAATGCATCCGGTTTAATTTCTCCGGATATCAGCTCATCCATCTGTGCATCCAAATTACCGGTACTTTCATTACAGGTTCTTATGAATTCTTCCCTACAGGGAAGAGATTCTTTTCTTAAGCCTTCAAGAAATCCGGTCAGCCTGTTTTTTGAAAAAACCGTATCCGGGTTTTCATATAAAAAAGCAATCTTTTCAAATCCCATATCCGCCAGGTGTTTCACAGCCAGTTCGCTGCCGGCCGTATTGTTGATATCGACCCAGCTTATCCTGTCTTTTTCAATCTCCGGTTCTCCCAACACCAGAAACGGAAAATCTTCCTCAATTAACAGATTTATTAATTTAGAAGTTACACTGGAGGACGGTAAAATAATACCGTCTACTTTATTCTCCAGAACAAGGCTTTTTACGGCGGTCCTGTTTTTGTTTTCCCTGTTGTTTGTGATTAAAAGATTATATCCGTTGGCTTGGACAACTGCTTCAATTGCAAATACGCTTCTGTTAAAAAATGCATTCGAAAAAGTATTTTCTTCTTCCGCATCAATGACCAGTCCTATTGTATTCGTACTCCCATTGGCAAAATTTCTTGCCAGGCTGTTGGGATGGTATTTCATTTCTTCCATGGCCTCCAGGATCTTTTGCCTTGTCTCTTCCGAAATAGCCGTGCTGCCGTTTGCAACTCTGGAAACGGTAGAGGGAGATACCCCTACTTTTTTGGCTATATCTTTTATGGTAACTGTCAAATTTGCTCCTCCTTTCCATGCAACCGTTTGCATAATCAATCAAAAAAAATAAGTATTAACACTTTAATATATGATGCAACCGTTTGCATAGTCTAATAATATTATATTATTTTGTGATTGTCAATAATAAATTAAGTATTTATGTTAATAAACCGGTTGATTTGTTACAGTTCAGCCTACGGCTGAATTGTAACAAATGATGCACAGAAATTATGCATTCTGCATAATTTCAGACATGTAAGTCTCGGATTTTTATGTGACTTTTGCTTCGCTTCAGAAACAAAAAATACCTGACGGTACCATCTCCGGCAAAAGCTAAGGCTCATTTAAATCCGGCCAAAAAAAAATAATTAAGCACCTGCGGCTTAATTATTTTTTCAGGAAAACTGCTTTTATTGTTTCTTTCTCAAGCATTTCTCTTCCGAAGCATACTCCAATCCCTACTGAGAGTCTTTATATTTCCTCCAGATATTCAACTCCGTCAATAGAATTTACTAATAGCTGTAGTTTTTCAGACTCCACTTTAACTAAAGGTATTAAAGTTAAAGTTGCACCGATTTTCGATTTATCATCTGCTTTGATAAATTCCAAATCAGAAACTTTAACCTTGTTCTCTTTTAAAAAGGTCATCATCTCCCGTATTACTTTTATTTCTCTGAATTCTATGTATACCCGAAATATTTTAACACGTGAATGTATAGGAACTTCTAATCGATGCAGAAGCGAATTAACAACCCATATAGATAAAGTCCCCAGCAGGGCAGCACTATAAAATCCACATCCAACTGTCAGTCCAAGACAGGCACATGCCCAGAGCGAGGCCGCTGTCGTTAAGCCTTTTACCTGATGCCTTCCCGTAATTATAATTGTTCCTGCTCCCAGAAAACTGACTCCGCTGATTACCTGTGCCCCCATTCTGGCAACATCAGTTGAGGTACCCATATTATATAAGTATTGATTTGTTATCATCGCTAAACTTGATCCGATACAAACAAGAATATGGGTACGAAGACCAGCAGGACGTCCTTTTCTCCCTCTTTCAAATCCGATGATTCCGCCGCAGATCAAAGCCAACAATAGTCGAAATGCTATGGTTATCGGGGATATGGAATGGAGTATGTTAAGAATATTATCTATCAATTATTATCCCCTTTTCTTCTATCACCTTATAGGTAATTATAAAACTCCACCTGATCTTTCATAAATTATATGTCCAAAACTATATTTAACCCCAACTCCCCTGCCTCCAGATATGCTTTTTTAACAATATCATCATAAATCTGAATGGGCTCATGACAATCTGAACCGATGATCACAGGGATTTTAGCATCAGCTGCTCTTTTCCAAAACTGAATATGAGGATATTGATACCGCTTACCATCAATAAATTCATGCAATCCTCTTCGATATCCGTTCGCATTGTATTCAATAATAAAATTATTCTCTGCCGCTGCTTCTATTATCAGATCACAAGCTCTGTTGCAATTATTATCCCACGCCAAATTATTGACAAAGATAATATCCGGATGGGCAAATATACTAAAATAACCGCTTTTCATACCTTGTATGGAATAATTGGTATAATCAATATATTGTTCTGAATTATGTATATTATAAACGTTAATCATATTGCCGGAAGAATCTTCATAAAAATGCTGACCCATTATTAAATAATCACATTTTTTTTCATTTAATAAACTATCATAAAAGTATTCATAACCTTTAATATATTCCCCTTCAAAACCACATAAAATTTCTAATTTATTTTTGTACTTTTCTTTTAAATAAAGTACTGTAGTTATGTATTCATCTATTTCTGCATATGGCATCCGCATCCCAAAGATATCTCCGGGAAAGGGAAGATGATCCGAAAAACCTAAAACATCCAGTTCATACTCCAGAGCTTTCTCCACATAATTTTCTTCTGTCCCAATCGCATGCCTGCATCTTGCACAATGGGTGTGATAATTTACCTTTTTCATATTACACTTTCTTTCTATGTAGAAATGCAGCCAAACAAGTTATAATATTTATAACTAACCTGATTTGGCTGCTTATGTTTGAATTAAGTATTATTATTTATTAATTTCTGCTTTAATTTCTTCCAGAATCTTGTCTCCGCCCTGACTTTTCCAATTTGTAACAAACTCATCAAAACTGTCTATGGAAGCCTGACCCATTATAATTTTTGCAAATGTTTCGTCTTCCATCTTCTTTAAATTAGCCCAGTTTGATTCCATTGTATCCGTTTGGCCATAAAATGCGCTGTAAACCTCCTCATACCCTTCTTCTACGGATGGACGTTCACCAACCATAATGGAAACCAGTCTCGGAAGATTGGTGGATGCTATGTCACTGCTTAAATCCCAATTTTTTAAACTATAATCATCGAAAGGTTCCTTCTTTAAAACTTTAATTGCTTCCATATCATTCTTCAATAATTTATGAGTTGAAAAATCTACATCGTCTTCTGTGATTTCTCCATTCACATATTTTTTCAATGTATCATAGGATACTTCAATTTCATCTGCATTATCATAAACATTGAATAACGGATATACATCGGATGTATCCAGTTCTTCCGGTGTAATACCGCTGTCACCAATACCGTTTTTTACCCAGGTTGGTTCATTGTATAACAAGTAATTTATGATTTTCATGGCAGCTTCCGCATTCTTACAGTTTTTATTAACAACAACGTATTGGGTTGTAGGTTCTGCCATATGTGCATAATATTTTCCGTCGGAAGCCAAAGGAGTATTATAAGCCTGCCAGTCAATTTTTCCGCTTAATAAGCTGTCTGCAACTGTATATCCTGCCCACCATGGTCCAAAGAAGATACCTACGTTTCCTGCAAGTACAGGTTCTGAACTGTCATCACGGATTAACATCTGAGGATCAATTAATCCATCCTTATACATAGATGCCAGTTCCTTTAATGCATCTTTGGTTTCCGGCTGTATGGAACCATATTTTATTTCACCAGACTCATCTTTCAACCAATATTGCGGGTAAGATTTAAAGGAACCGAAAATCGGGTCCAAGCCCCAGAGATTACCACCGATACCGTCAAGTGCACCGGAGTTGGCAGGTCCAATGATACCAACGGTATCATCCTTACCATTCCCATCCGGATCCTGAGTTACAAATGCCTTAGCAACTGTTTTTAAATCCTCTAAAGAACGTGGTACCTCTAACCCTAACTTATCCAGCCAATCCTGACGAATCCACATTACATTAACTCCTCCGGCCTTAATATTCGGAGCCGGTATCGCCATCATTTGTCCATCCTTCGTTATCATTTCAGTTAATTGATCTCCACCGCTGCTTACAAAGCTTTTTAACATGTCGGAGGCATAACTGTTATAAGCATCCGTAAGAGGCTGCAGCTGCCCATATTTTAACATTGCACGATACTGGTTGGAACCAACATTCATAATATCCGGAAGTGTATTGCTTCCAATACACAGGTTCATTTTTTGCTGGAAATCCGTATTGGAACTAACCCAGTCATAAACAATATCAATATTTAAATCCTTTTTAATCGCATCCAGAAATGCATTATCCTCTATAGATTGTCCCTCAGGGAAAGATACATTTGGATTTAATCCTTGCCCTAGATGAATCGTAACTGTGTCCTTATAAGGATCCAGCGGTCCCCCCGCTTCTGTTGCTTCTGATGAAACCTCATCAGCGGTTGACTGTGTCACAGCCGTTTTCTCTGATTCTTTTCCATTCCCCCCACCGCTGGAACATCCGTTTAACGTTCCTAACATTGTCATAACTACTAATAGTGCTAATAACTTTTTCTTCAATTGACTTCCTCCTTTATCATTAAATTATTTATATTGCATAAGACTCAGCCTTTCACTGAGCCTAACGTAATACCTTTTACAAAGTATTTCTGTAGAAAAGGATAGATAAGCAAGATGGGAACCATGGCTATGAATATTTTTGCCGCATCTAAAGATTGATTATTCAGTTGAATTACCTTTTTTATCTGTTCTACTGACATAGAAGAATAATCCTGAGAGACAACCATCTGCTGGATATAGGTCTGTAACGGATAATTGCTTTGTTTCGTATTCAATACCAGTCCCTGAAAGAAATCGTTCCAATGACTGACTATCGTTAATAACGATATCGTCGCAATCATTGGTTTTGCAAGAGGTATATTAACCTTTATAAAAGAAATCCAGGGTCCGGCTCCGTCTACATAAGCTGCTTCTTCCAATTCAGATGGAAGATTTCGAAAGAAATTCATTGCCATAATTACGTTAAATACCGGGAGACTTCCTGATAACACAAGCCCCCATATATTATCAATCAAATGATAGTTCCGCATGGTCATATACCAAGGGATGGTTCCTCCATTAAAAAGCATACAAAATATTAAAGTCCACATGAATATGTTACGCTTCGGAAACTGCCTTTCTGTTCTGGAAAGCGGGTAAGCCACCATAAGCGTACACCCTACCCCCAAAATTCCCCCTAATATAACTCTTTGTATGGAAACCAGAAAAGATTTTAAAAAAGCTGCTTCTCCCAATATCTTCTGATAAGATAGTAAATTGAAACCAACGGGCCAAAATGTAACCTGACCTGCATTGACTGCTTCCTTGCTGCTTAAAGATACCATTAATATGTACCATAAAGGGATCAGGCATGCTAAAGTTATTACAATGAGAATAATTACATTACATATATCAAATATCTTTGATCCTATTGATCTATTTTCAATCATTTTGCCGCCTCCTTTATTAAAATATCTTATAACCAGCAAATTTGTCTGCCAGCCAGTAACCAAGTGTTATAAGAATCAAACTCACAACAGATTTCAATAGACCTACTGCTGTTGCAAGGCTGAATTGAAGATTTACCAGTCCGGCACGATATACCCAGGTATCCAAAATATCACCAGTGGAATAGACCAACGGATTATAAAGATTAAATATTTGCTCAAATCCCGCATGTAATACATTGCCCAGTGACAAGATTGCAAGCAGTGCAATGGTTGTTTTGATTCCTGGCAAGGTAATATGCCATAAACGAGAAAATCTACCCGATCCGTCAACTGCCGCTGCCTCATATAAAGTAGGATCAATACCAAGTAACGCAGCTAAATAAATGACTGCATTATATCCAAAACCTTTCCATATGTCGGTGCCGATAACCAGCGGGCGGAATAAATCCGCACGTCCAAAGAAATTTATGGAATCCACCCCCAAATACTGCAAGAAATTATTAATTGGTCCTGTATATCCAAAAATATTCAAAATAATTTTAGCCAGTATTACCCAAGAAAGAAAATATGGGAGATACACTATGGTCTGAATCGGGCGGAATAACTTTTTAATACATAATTCATTTAATAATAAAGCGAAAATCAGAGGAACAATTAAATTTCCTATTAGTTTTCCAACAGCGATAATAATCGTATTTATAAATACCTGCCTGGTATCACTCATCTGGAACATATACTTAAAATTATCCAGTCCCACAAATTCTGATTTTAAAATCCCATCCACAGGATTAAAATTCTGAAAAGCCATTGCAACTCCGAACATCGGCACAATACTGAATAAGATAAGCCAGATAAATCCCGGTATCAGCATGATATAATATTGCTTCAGAAACTTTTTATTGAACATAAACGTTATCCTCCCATTTTTCTGATTCCATTCAAGCGCTTACACGACCATGAATCCTTACTTTTAATCCTCAACACGTCTGTTAAAATAGTACCAAATTCGCTTTTTCTTATCTATGGTCTAATGTTATACCTTCACCTAACATTAACATGTTTTCTTATAAGAGTTGTAAAAATTGTTTTATCTTTAGTAAACATTTTTCAGGCTTTTTATTGCATAGGTAAGTTCCGAGAACTTTACTATGTAATAAAAAAGCCGGAGTTTAGTCTATATGAACTAAATCTCCGGCTTATTCCACTAAGTTTATACCTGCTATATTAAATTTTTCCGAAAATCCGTAGGAGAACTTTTCATAACTTCATGAAAAACACGATTGAAATAATTAATATCATCAAAACCTGATTCTTTTGCGATATCTATAACTTTCTTATCAGTTTTAGTTAACAGCCCGGCAGCCACAGCCATTCGTTCTCCTTTCACATATTCATGAAATGTTTTTCCCGTAAATTTCTTAAAATTTATACTAAAGTAACTACGACTCATACCTATTTCATCTGCTACTTCTTCCGCTTTCAAATTTTCAGTGAGATGTATCTTTAGATAGTTTATCGCTCTCATAATACAGATTTGCATTCCTACATTCTTACTTCTTTGTAAAGCCCATTCATATAATGCATATCTCCATTCCTTAAGCCAATCCAGGATCAAATCAATTTCCGTTAAAAACGGCATCGCAGTCTCTTCTCTTCCGAAACTGTTATCAGTGGATTGTATACATTTTAAAAATAGACGTTCTAATTTTCTATTATCCGGTTTTAACTGTTTTGTTTTATTTATAAGTATTTCAAATTGAGCTGTATCATAAAGCCAATAAAAATTCTGCCATTCTTTTTTCAGAACATCCCATTCATCCTGCGTCATATGAGTATCCGTATATTTAGAAGATGTATTATTCCGTTGCTTATAATTGCTAAAAACACGTTTAAGTATAGATTCTCCATCTTCCTTTTCCATCTGAACCTTAGAAATGTAATCTAAAACTCCATACCGGATAGCAGCTTGCGCATAAGAAAATTCTTCATAAAATGTTAAAACTACAAACTGTACATTAGGGAAATTTTTACGGCATTCCTCCATCAACTCAATACCACCAAGTTCCGGCATGTCAATATCGACAAACATGATATCTGCTTCCTGATCCTTAAGAAATTCCAATGCTGCCCTTCCGTTTTGAACATCTCCAATAATTTTCATATCATATTTATCCCAGGGCATTATAGAAATAATACCTTTTCTTGCCAATTTATCATCATCCACAATTAAGACCTTAATCATAGTTTCCCTCCAATGGTAATAATAAAGTCACTTTTGTACCTTTACCGAGTTCACTGTTAATTGTAAGAAATGCACGCCCCTCATAAAAAGATTCCAGCATGGATCTGACATAACGTAATCCAACTCCGTCATTTTCCACACTTCCATCTGATTTATACTGGAACGGCCGGTTTAATCTTTCCAATTGTTCTACGTTCAGACCTTTCCCATTGTCCTTAATCGTTATTACAATATACCCTCTTTTAACATCCTTAAATAAATATAAAAATATTTTACCGGTTTCTCCAAGACCATGCCTTAATGCATTTTCTACCAGAGGCTGTAATAAAAGCCTTATCGTCGGCTGATCCAGATAATCTCCTTCTTCTACCTGTAAATCCACTTCAAAATCATACCGCATCCTCTGAAGTTTGATATATTTTCTTAAGAATTCCAGTTCAGTACGAAATGTAGCAATTCGGTCCTGTTTGCCCAAATTATAAGATAATAAAAATATAAGACTTGATAAAAAATCTCCTATATCCTTTTGTTTATTTATCTGCGCCATCCAATGCACTGAATTTAAGGTATTCAGCAGGAAATGCGGATTGATTTTATACATAAGTTTCTCAACTTCGGTTTTACTGCGCTTTTTTTCTTCTTCCTCTACATCTGTCAAAAGCTGCCTTATCTGCCCTTTCATATTACTGAACTGTTTTAGCAGTTGATCAAACTCTATAATACCAAGCTCATAGTCCGCCTCTTCCAGATTTCCTTGCCCTGCCTGCTCAATCTCCTGCCCAAATAGCTGCAAAGGCCTATAGATTAACCGATAGATCATTAAAACTGAGAGATAAAGCATAATAATTGATATAAAGAGTATCAAAAATATCCGATTTTTCCATTGATAAATTTCTTTTCTATAAAATTTCTCCTGTACTGCAAAAACATTAATATATCCTATTTCACTTCTTTTTGCAACAATAAAATATCCGTTTTTCATCCCGGAATACATTTTTTCAGAATCAAAACTATCCAAATTAAAAATCTCACCGGGCTTAAAATCATTATTGCTGCTGTACCTGATTTTTTGTGTTGTATCTAGCTGCAGCAAATCAATGGGAACGATATCGTTATTTGTTAAATCAGAATTTTGCTCCAGATATTCATCTATGTTAACATTCATTTCAACATATGTATATAATTGCCTGTTTTGAAAATTATCCTGTCC
Organism: Anaerocolumna sp. MB42-C2; assembly: GCF_030913705.1. Taxonomy (GTDB): domain Bacteria; phylum Bacillota; class Clostridia; order Lachnospirales; family Lachnospiraceae; genus Anaerocolumna. The sequence goes on along the minus strand of NZ_CP133190.1, from coordinate 4,377,792 downwards.
AAGCATAGAGATAACCATGCCATTACTCTTTTTTGTTTTTGATTCGGATAATCCCCGTAAGTTGTCTCCGGCTGCCGTTACCAGTTCCGGAGCATCAAAAAGATCATAACCGGGAATCATTAAATTTTCATCAAATAGACAATTACCGTTTAAAGGATCATAATAACCGGCAAAATTAACAGAGGAGTTAGGAAAACTCACATTAATCAACTCATCCGATAACTTTCTTTTTGTCTTATAAATATAAAAAGCATTCTTCTGGGACATATAGTCTACTAACAAGCCACCTATAAATCCACTTTCTTTCATCTGCTGTGTAATCCGTACCATACTGTAATATGCTTCGTCCATATGTTCTGTCATTTGTTTTAAAGACATTTTTAAGGCTGCTTCGGTTTTGTTTTTTTCCATCGAATGAAGCGCGGCATAGGATACAATCACGAGAGAAAGCAGACTCACAATGGTAACCATTAATATTATCGCTACTAATCGCTGCCTTATGGACGACAACCTTTTTCGTTTCCATCTAATCCTTTTCATCTTGCTATTTCACCATTCTCTGTTTTAGCGTATTGTGCATTTATTCAATCGATTATCCCATAATTTGATACGAAAAACAACTATTATGTGTTTCCAGTCTTGCACTTAGCTGGTAAGAATAGCGAAAGTGCCTTAAACTCATATTCTGACATTTAAGACACCCCCTCTTTTCTTTTTATTTGTTCCGTTCAGAATATATTACCGGCCTCTATATTATTCTTCCTCGTTTAGTTTCCATATATCTTTGTTATACTGGGCAATGGTACGGTCGGAAGAGAAATAACCGGCTTTGCTGATATTAACCAACATTTTATATGCCCAGGCTAAACGGTTTTCATAACCGTTATAGGCCATCTCTCTTACTCTCACATAATCTCTAAAATCAAGCAAGGACATAAACCAATCTTTATTCAGAATTTCCTTATACAGTCTTACAAGATTTTCTTCATTGCCAATGGATAACATCTGATCGCTGATAATAAAATCCAGAGCATTTTTAATATCTTCATCTTTCCGGTAATATTCTCCGGCGATATAATCTGCTTTTTCATAATGCTCGATAACCTGATTACTGGTTTCTCCGAACAGATAGATATTATCCTCTCCGACTAACTCGCTGATTTCAACATTGGCTCCATCTAATGTCCCCAGGGTTACGGCTCCGTTTAACATAAATTTCATATTGCCGGTACCGCTGGCTTCCTTTGAAGCTAAGGAAATCTGCTCCGAAATATCGCAAGCCGGTATCAGCATTTCCGCTTTCGAAACATTATAATCTTCCACCATCACGACCTTAAGGTAAGGGCTCGCTTCTTTATCATTGTTGATTAACTCCTGCAGGCAAAGAATCAAATGAATGATGTCTTTTGCAATAACATAAGCAGGAGCAGCTTTCGCACCAAAGATAACCGTAATTGGTCGTACCGGAAGTTTTCCCTTTTTAATTTCATGGTATTTATAAATAACATAAAGTGCATTCATCTGCTGGCGTTTATATTCATGAAGACGTTTGATCTGGATATCAAAAATAGAATTTTCATCTATATCAATTCCCTGATTTATTTTAAACCATGATTTTAACTTTAACTTGTTATTGAATTTGATCTCCAGAAGTTTGTTAAGGACTGATTCCTCTTCTTTAAATTTCATCAGTTTCTCTAATTCCATGGCATCCTTATGAAAGCCATTCCCGATCAGATTTTCAATATAGGAGGTAAGGTCATGATTGCAGTGTAACAACCAACGCCTGAATGTAATACCATTGGTCTTATTGTTGAATTTCTCAGGATAAATTTTATAAAATTGATTTAATTCAGAGGATTTTAAAATCTCCGTATGCAATGCGGCTACTCCGTTTACACTGAAACCATAGTGAATATCCATGGAAGCCATATGCACCCTGTCCTGCTTATCTATTATAACAACATCTTCATCGTCGAATTTTCGTCTTACCCTGTTATCCAGTACTTCAATAATCGGCACCAGCTGGGGAACTACTTTCTTTAAATAATCAATCGGCCATTTTTCCAGAGCTTCAGCAAGAATGGTATGGTTTGTATAAGCACAGGTTTTGGATACGATTTCTATCGCTTCATCCAAGTTAATTCCCTGTGTCGTCAGTAACCGGATCAGTTCCGGAATTACCATACTAGGGTGGGTATCATTGATCTGTATTACCGCATATTCATATAAATCGTGTAGATTGCTTCCCCTTCTTTTTGATTCTTCCAAAATGTACTGTGCTCCGCAGCTTACCATAAAATACTGCTGGTAAATACGCAGCTGCTGCCCTGCTTCATCACTGTCATCCGGATATAAGAAAAGAGTAAGATTTCGTTTAATATCCTCTTTATCAAAATCAATCCCCTCCACTACCAGTTTTTCATCCACCAGTTCCGTGTCAAATAAATGAAGCTTATTGGTTCGATTCTGATACCCTATCACATCAATATCATAAAGGATGGACTTTACTTTAAATCCGCCGAATTCTACTTCATAGGCAGTATTCTTTTTCGTCAGCCAGCTGGTTTTCTCTATCCAGGGATTTTTCTCTTCTTTTTGAAGATTATCCTCAAACAGTTGTTTGAATAACCCAAAATGATAATTCAGTCCTATCCCATCGCCGGCCAGACCAAGGCTTGCAATGGAATCTAAAAAACAGGCTGCCAAACGTCCAAGGCCTCCATTACCTAAAGATGGTTCCGGTTCTGCTTCCTCTATCTCGGACAAACTCTGCCCGTGAGAAGCCAGTAATTCTTTCATATCTTCGTATATTCCTAAATTAATCAGGTTATTGGATAACAGCTTACCGATTAAAAATTCTGCTGATATATAATATAGTTTCCTTTTATCTCCAGTTACCTCCCTGCTTACCGCAAGCCGTTTCACCATTCCTAATAATCCGTAAAGTAATTGCTTCTTCGTACACTGTTCTATGGTTTTACCATACTGTTGTTCCAGAAGTTTCTTTAGAATTCTTTCTGGATTTTTGGTTCTTATACTTACTTTACCGTTTTCACCGGCACGTCCGCTGTCATTTACAACCTCTTTAAGAAATTCTGCCTGTCTGTTTAATTTCTCCAAACTGTCTAATTTCCATACCCAGTTAGGGGCTCCTAAGGTACCGGGTGTATTAAGCCGACCTTCATTACCTAATTCCAGAATATCCTGAACAGGTATGATAGCCATATCGGCGACATTATCCAGAGTATAACGAATAAATCTGTGGGAAATGGAACCGGTATCATATCCTAAGGAATACAATTCCAGGTCTGTCTCATTCTGTACCTGTCCTGGTTGGTTTTCGAACCATCCCAGTATGGTTTCATTGTCATGGGTTCCGGTGTAAACTATCATATTTTCCCTATCCACGAAGTTGTTATTCCCCTCTAGCGGATCAAAGGTAAATTGTATGATTTTCATTCCCTTTAACCTATAATAATCCCTTAATTTATATACCTCCGGTCTCATATTCCCAAGATCTTCCGCTACGATATTAATATCCGGATAGATTTCAAAGAGCAGCTCAAATAATTCATAACCGGGAGCTTCTATCCATTCTCCCTCAATCGCTGTCTCACAGGAAACAGGGATCTTCCAGTAAGTATCAAAAGCTCTAAAATGATCAATACGTACAATATCAAATAGTTTAGCATTATACCCGATACGGTTTAGCCAAAAAAGAAATCCGTTTTCTTTCATGTACTCCCAGTTGTAGATAGGGTTCCCCCATCTCTGACCGGTACGGCTGAAATAATCCGGCGGCACTCCGGCAATAAAAACCGGGTGGCCATCCTTATCTAATAAGAAATCTTCCTGATCTCCCCACACATCCAATGAATCGATTCCAACATAAAAAGGTATATCCCCCATAATTTTAATACCCAGATCATTGGCATATTGTTTTAATGCAATCCACTGACGGTAAAACTCATACTGAAGAAACATTTCATATCGGATATCTTCTTCATAGATACTTTCATCAAAAATACGATCCTTTATCCAGTTTTTATGATCTTCCTGCCACTCATTCCAGCATTTCATTTGATTTTTTTTCTTAAAGGTAAGATAAACCCCATATAGATAAACCCATTCCTGACTTACGAATTCTTCATATTCCTGATCCGGAACGAAGTTTAAAAATGCAGCTTTTAAATATTTTTCTTTATAACATCTCACTTCCTGGTAGCTGATTCTAATGCTTCCCTTACGGAAAACTGGCGGTATCTCTTCTAAAAGACCTTCTTCATATAATCTGACTAAGTCAATATATAATTCATCTCCGGCAAAGGAAGAATAGGGCTGATAAGGTGATTCCCCATATCCTAATGGATTTAAAGGCAAAATCTGCCATATTCTAATATTACTTTTCTTTAAAATATCAATAAACTGATAGCTGTACTTCCCAAAATCTCCGACCCCATAATCGGAGGGCATGGAAGCAACAGGCATTAATATTCCTGCTTCTCTCATAATTTACATCCACTTTGTGCCGCAAACATACTTGCGGTACCGCCACTTATAAAAATCGAACTAGTTTTGTAGGTTGAAAGAAGTGTATCGTGGCCCTTTCTAAATTCATATTTTCTATCAACCTGACGTTTTGAAATGCAGCTTATTCGGCATAAAATTTGTAGTATATTTTTTGATATTCTCATTCGAACATAAAATTTATGCACTGCGTTTAAACAGCACATTTTAACAGCTTCTTTTATAAGACTATTCGCACTATTTATTTTAAAACGAATACCTCCTTTTTCAATTTTTTATATTATTCCTTTTATATGTTAAACCTTATTTATTGGTTTAATATCTGAGAATTAGGAAACCGGTTTCCGGAAAGACTTAAAAAAATAAACCTCATCCGTTTCATTTTTGAATGACATCAATATAGTCCACTCTGCATATTTCATAGGGCATCTCTATATGCTGACCCTTTTCTCCATCCAGAAGCTTTTTTAGCTCGTAAAAAGCCCGTTTTGACTTCTCAAAAAAATTCTGCCTGATTGTATTCATAGCTATTTTTGTATATCCCATAAGCGGTATTCCGTCAAATCCGCATACCGGACGGAAGATATCCATCTCAGTGAGAGCAAACACTGCACCAATTGCCATCATATCCGAGGCACACACTATAATATCAGCTTTTTCTGCCCATTTAAAGATAATCTCCCTGGCTTTAAACTCATTAAAATCACCATATTTCACAATCAACTCAAAGTGCAACTCATCCTTAAGTTTTTTTATGGCCGCTAATCTTTGATCTGTTATATAACTGCCCTTACCTCCTGCTATATATAACACTTTACGTTTATATTCGTTTTCTTCGATTGTTTTTTTTGCTACATCATACTGAGCCGTAAAATGGTCAATGGATACGGAGGAGGTTTTTTCATTCACGATCGGAGAATCCACTAAAACACAATAAAATTCCTGCTTCTCTATTAATTTAACTAAATTCTGATTCTCTATGGATAAATTATAGATAATCAGACAATTAATCCTTTGAGCTTTTAAATAAGAAACCACCTGCTTTGCTGTCATGCTGTCAAACTGAGAGCTGAAAAAAGTGACTACCTCAATCTGGTATTCTTTTGACATTTCAAATGCTCCTGTTAGATATTGCATATCTATTTCGTCAATGAACTGACTATTATGCCGAATATCTACAATAAGCCCAACTCTGTTGAATTCCTTCCTGGACAGTGAAACAGCAACAGAATTCGGCACATAACCCAATTCCAATACGGCTGCTTCAACCTTAGCTTTCGTCTCTTCACTGACTAACTGATAATTATTTAAAACTTTGGATACCGTTGATTTTGCCACACCGGCTTTTCTCGCCACGTCATTTATCGATGCCATAATTACCTCCCGGAAACCGGTTTCTTTTAAAACTATAATATTATTTTTCATTCACATTGTCAATAATTTTTTTATTTGTCTTACAAAAAGATTGGTATTCATTCAGTTAAAAATGGAATTTTGTCAAATATATTTGACAATTGTATAAAAATAATATACTATTTATACGTAGTGAGTCAATGGAGACTCAATGGAGTTTGAATTGAATGGGGCGAAACTTAATATATGAAAAATAAAAAAATGAAAATTGCCAGAATTGAATATGATATGACACAGGATGATCTGGCAAAAGCCGTTGGTGTAACGAGACAGACAATCAGTATGATCGAGTCCGGAGATTACAACCCAACATTAAAGTTATGTATTGCCATTTGTTTGAAATTAAACAAAACACTAAACGATTTATTCTGGGAGGATAATAACTAAATGAAAATTAATAAGTATATTGAAAATTTTGCTTCACGAGGTGATGAAAGAACGATTGTAACCGTAGGAAAGGCAGCAAGTATAACTTTATATCTTACCTATATTTATTTGATTATTATAATGCTCTATAAAATCGTCCTGACGAAAAGCTTTGAATCCGCTTACTCTGATGTAGTATTACTTATTCTGATAACCGTTACCTATTTAATTTCTTTAAAATCAAATAAGGATTATAGTCCGGAAATACCCGTTTCTATCCGAGGAAAATCGCTGAATCTTGAAGTTTCAAAAGAGGGTAAGAAAAAACGCTTGATACAATATTTTAAAGATTCTGTTGTTTTATCCATTAGTATATCTATTCTGAACTGTTTGTTTTCTTTCTATATTGATGGTAAAAGCTTTTATAAAAATACTGGTTTCGTAAAAGAAATAATCTCTTTGTTTATCATGCTGTTAGCCTTTTCTTATCTTTATGAAATAATAATCAAAGAAAAAAAAGTCAGAGAATATGATAAATTTCTAAAGACTATGGAAGATGTCGGGGAAGATACGTAAGAGAGAATATGCAGATATTTACTATCCCTATTAGCTTTCTTCCATAATGAGATACAAACCCTTGTTTGTATCTCATTATATAGAAAAATATGTTCTCTGTTATCCCTTAATAGAACCAACATAGACACCCTTTACAAAATATTTCTGAAGAAAGGGGTATACAACCAATATTGGCGCCGTAGCTACTACAATAACGCAGTATTTCACCAGTTCACGATAGGCTGTAGCTCCCTGAACATTACTGATAGCTATACCTCCTGCGCTTCCTACCGTCGCCGTTGAAGAGTCATTTGTTACCAGAATCTCCTTTAACAAAAGCTGTAAGGGATAGAGCCCTCTATCCTTTAATAAAACCATGGCATTAAACCAGGAATTCCAGTTACCAACCAGATAATACAGAAGGATTACAGCAAGTACCGGCTTTGACAGAGGAATTATTACCTTTAACAGTATTTTAACCTGTGTGGCACCGTCCATTACAGCTGCTTCCTCCAGTTCCACCGGAACGGACTGAAAACCTGTACGAAGAATAATCATGTTCCAGGTGTTAAGTGCTGTTGGGAGAATCATTGCCATCGCATTGTTATATAATCCTATCTGTTTCATCAGAAGAAACCAGGGAACCAGCCCGCCTCCGAAAAACATCGTTATCGTAATAACAATCATAATTGGAGCTTTCCACAAAAGATCCTTTCTGGAAAGGGTATAAGCACCCATAATAGTTATCATCATATTGACTAAGGTTCCCAGTCCGACATACACACCTGTATTGAGAAACCCTGTAAAAATACTGTTATCCTTAAATACAAGCTTATATCCATTTAATGTAAAGCCAAGAGGCCGTAAAAGAATTCCCTTGTGCATCATCAGCTCGTTGGGATTGCTGACGGAGGCAAAAACTATATGCAGAATCGGATATAAGCAAATAAGAGTTAAAAATGTCAGAAACACATAATTGAAAATGTTAAAGGTAACATTGGTAAACTTCCATCTGCCTATAGAGTGTTTTTCCTTTTCCTTTACCATATACTTACCTCCGAATATTTCTTTGAAATCTTATTGGTTGCCCATAATAATATAAAGTTTATAACCGAGCTTACCAACCCGACAGCTGTTGCAAAGCTGTAGCTTGCCTCCTGCAAACCTCTCCGGTACACATAAGAAGCAATCACATCAGCAGTTTCATAGGTTAAGGAATTATACAGCAAAATAATCTTTTCATGGCTGGAACCCATTAACCCACCCACGGCAAATATAAAGAGAATAATAATGGTAGGTTGTATCTGAGGCAGAGTAATATGCCACATTTTTTTCAGTCTTCCTGCGCCGTCAATTTCTGCCGCCTCATACAATCCGGGATCAATGGAACTCATGGCTGAAAGATAGATAATACTATCCCACCCTATATTTTGCCATATTCCCGAGAAAGTATATAGAGGCCGGAACATACCAGGATACCCAAGAAGAGAGGTATGCTCCGTCCCTGTGAAGAAATCCACAACCTGCGTTATAATTCCTCCCGACTGCGTAAATATATGAATCATGCCGGTTATTACCACAAGGGAAATAAAATGCGGCATGTATGTAATCGTCTGAACCGTTTTCTTAAATACTTTACCTCGTATCTCATTTAGCAGTAATGCTAACAAAATTGGTGAGGTAAAGCCAAAGGCCAGTCCCCATATATTTAATAAAAGAGTATTTTTTACTGTCCTGTAAAAATAAGGCCCCGTAAAGAACTCCTTGAAATACTTAAATCCAACCCATGGACTGCTCGAAAAGCCAAGAAGGGGTTTAAAATTCTTAAAAGCTATGGAAATACCCCACATAGGGCCATAGCAAAAGACGATATACCAGGCTAATACAGGTATAATAAGCAAATACGCAAAATAGTTCTTCTTAAAATCCTTACTTATCATTTCCATTGTAAGTATGCTTTTTCTTTTTAACTTTTTATTTCCATATTTATTTCCCAAGAGGCACCCCCTGTTTTACTTAAAACTGAATGATAGCCGCCGGGGGCTGCCACTAAGACAGCCGTTTCCCGATACGGCACTTTGGAATCTGTATCTTATGTATTATTAATGATTATCTTGCATTGTAACGCTCCAGGGCGCTCTGCCATAACTGAACAAATTCGTCCATACCCTGGGCTTTTGCTTTTTCTAAGAATTCATCATAGGCACTGACAGGAAGCTGGCCCATTATAATCTTTGCGAAGTACTCATTTCTCATAGTAGAAAGAACAGTCCCAAGTTCTCCTTGTCTGGAGCTTTCCTCGGATGTAAAGCTGACAGGGGGCATGGTCATGGAATCATCTGTATTTTCAGTCCAAAATTCACGAATCTTTCCGGAATAACTTCCCTTTGCAGTTATAAGAGGGTTAGAATTATGTTCATCACGGATATCTGCAAAGTCATGGATACGATATTTCCAAATCAGATTGGATGCAGGCTGTCCGTCGGGATCGTTGTACATAAGGCTGTTCTCAGGAAAATAAGGCAGTCCCTTGTCATCAACTAAATGAACATCACCGTAAGTACCGTAGTTATATACTTCCCAGCCTTTCTTTGTGTAAGCAAAATCCAGGAATGCACAAGCTGCGTCCACATTATCACACTGGGTTGTTATAGCTGCTATGCTGCCGACAGATTTGAAATTATGATAGGTCTGCTGAGGCTTATCCCCTTTCTTTAGCACAGGATTTAAGGCTGCTACGAAATCAATATTGTTATCCTGCTTCCAGTAACCCCACATAGTATCAGGTGAATCCATCATAACTGCACAATCAGAAGAAGCAGCTTCTGCCATTCTCTGGTTAAAATCTGCTGTAGCCCAATCCTTATTAAAAAGCCCTTCCTTATTCCACTGCTGCATCATAGTCAGGTAATCTTTTGCACCCGGTGCAGCAGGGCCCCAGGCTGCTTTCCCGTCCTTATCCACGTACATCCAGTCCCATACACCGTAAGCACCATTTAAAATACCTGTAAATATCTGTCCATAGGTAGAACCGTAGTTAAGGGGTTCCTTATACCCGGCGTTTTTGCATGCTACTAAGAAATCATGCCATTCATCAATGGTTTCAGGAACTTCCAATCCTGTCTTATCCAAAGCTTCCTGCTTTATAAGCGTACCAAACCAGCACCATTCGTTATAAGGTGCCAGGCCGTATACAGCACCGATGGTACCGTCATCCAGAACCGATGTTACACGTCTCTCATCGTCAGAGTTACGCCATTCGTTATAGTTTGGCATATTTTTTTCAATAATATCATTTAGGGGAAGATATGCACCATCCGCAACACCTGCCGCAATACCTCCGGTATATCTTCCTGCATCCAGAATAATATCAGGAAGTTCTCCGGATGCAATCATAAGGTTAAAATTCGTTGTTTCCTCTCCTAATGGCGGTATTATAAAATTAAGCTTAATTCCGGTCAACTTTTCAACCTGTTCAAAGACTCTTTGTTTATTTATATCATCACACACCGACGCCAGGATAGAATTAGACGGCATCCATACATCCAGAGTCGCATCCATGGGGTAAGCGGAATAATTATTGGGGATCTTAGTATCAAACACATCTCCCAGATAGCTATCTTCCAAAGTATCATTTACCATAGCTTTTTCTTCATCAGTGGGTGCCGTATTTCCTGCAATATTGGCTGCAAGAGTATTGGTCTCGGCAGTTGCCGCAGGTTCCGCTTCATTCGTTACCTCTGCCGCAGAATTTATATCTGAACTACCAGTAACTTTGCTGTTCTTGCCGCCGCAGCCCGAAAACATGGTAACTGCAAATACAAAAACCAGCAAACAGCAAATCTGTTTTTTTAATTTAATTTTCATAACTTATTTCCTCCTCATATTAATTAAATGCCTTTAAATCTACCTCTGTTTCTGCCACAGGATCATCCTCTGCGCTGCTGTCCATCTGCACACTCATGATAATGCCCTGGGCAAAATCTCCGAATTTTTCTCCGAACAGATTCATTCCCCCAAGATTTTTAGCATCGGGCTTTACTCCGATTTTAAAACTGATATAGTATCCATCATAAATACTAAGAGTATCTAATGTTTCGTCAGATGTCTTGACTAAATCCTCAAAACAGCCTTGTCCATTTACAGTGACATTCTTTAAAACCCCGTACTGTGTCATGGTATCACTCCACCATTCCGGATTTAAGTGCCCTCTCCTGTCTCCAAAATCTCCACTGGAATAAATTGTTGCGATTTCCCTGTCATTAACCCAAACGGTTATATCGGAAGGCCAGTCATTTTGATACCCCGGTGCTTCCGAGCAGACTTCAAAAGAAAAGGATAATTCTTTTGCCTTGCCATTTTTCAGCATATAGTTGGGAAAGCGGTATTCCAGATAACCAGACATAAACCAGATAAGCTGGGCTTCGTTTCTGTTTTGTGCATAAAAGCCATAAGGAGAATCTTCCACTCCAAGGTAAGAACGTTCACTGATAATCCCGCAGTTTTTATTTACCAGACAATTATAGTAATTGCCGATTCCCATAGGAAAATGATAAATTTTATTATTATTCCTGCCCATCTTATGTCGGAATGCGTTGAAATAAATATCTTCAAAGGCAATCCCACATACCTTCTGTGCCCCCCTTACTCCCGGCTGTTCCGTTGCTGTTATCATGCCTGCTTCTTCCAGCACTTTCACATGCAGCGCAGCGGAAGATAAGGGAATCTGAAAGGTATTTGCTATTTCACTGATATTTACAGACTTGTCAATTAACAATTTTAAAATATCAAGTCTTATATCTGATGACAGCGCTTTTCCAACTTGTATAATATTTTCTTTGTTATCAAAGTCAAGGACAATCCTTTTCTTCTTAATCTTCAATCAAACTCCTCCTTTCTTGTTTATTACAATATCTATGTAATTTTACGTCTCTCATAATCTCAATATAGCATACCGTTTTCATGTAGTCAATTATTTATTACATTTTTTATGTAATATTAGCTTTGGAATTTTTTCTATAAATCGTTTATTTAACATTATTGATTTATACTTTTTTACTTCGCAAAGTAATATTGCACAAATTTTTCATATTTTTTTAGTTGTGTTTTATATTGTATTACAACTATTTTTCGTGTACTTTATAGTAAATAAGTTCCATGGAAATTACTGTATTTTATTTGTTACATTTTTTTTGTAATTTACGTCTTTCTCATGAGATAATCCTACAGTTTTCATGGAACTTGTTAAAAAGTCATACGAATCGAGTTTATGCCAGTGCTGCAATCGCAAGCTTGGCATCTGAAATATCAGTTCGGAAATGAGGTTATTTTTGTAATATGAAAAAACGAAGTAAAAATCTTTTGAATCTTTTAATTTTCTGTATAATGACCCTTATATTAGGAGGATGCAATCATATGAAATCTTATACAACACTGGAACTAATCACAACTGAAGAAAAGCTTTTTTTTCAAAATGACCTTGGCATCACACAGATAGGTGATCCTTTTATATTAAAAGCTTCAGATGATACTTATTATTTATACTGTACCTCGGCATCAAACGGATATTATTGCTGGAAATCTAAAGACCTGGTCAACTGGTCAGGTAAAAATCTGTGTTATATCAAAAAATCGGATTCCTGGTGCATTGACAGTTTTTGGGCCCCGGAGGTAGTAGAATATAATCACAAGTACTATATGTACTATTCCGCAAGAAATTCAAAGGGAAGTCTTCGTATCGGTTTAGCGCTTTCCAATAAACCGGATGGACCTTTTGAGGATGTTAAAAATGCACCTCTTTTTGATCTGGGTTATGCTGCCATAGACGCCAATGTGCTAATAGATGATGATGGCTCAAAATATCTTTATTTTTCAAGAGACTGCTCTGAAAATGGTATCGGAGACATCAAAAAAAGTGAAATCTATGGTGTACCATTAAACGATGACATGCTTTCTATAAAAGGCGAACCCTTGCTTTTAATTACACCTGCTCAAAAATGGGAAATGGCCTCCGTTAATCCCTTATGGAATGAAGGTCCTGAAGTCATAAAGCATAATAATACCTACTATCTTTCTTACTCCGCCAATTGTTATGCAAATTCATCCTATTCGGTAGGTTATGCCACCAGTTCTTCTCCCTTGGGCCCCTTTGAGAAATATAATCACAACCCCATTCTGACCTCCGGCACCCAGGCAACAATATCAGGTCCGGGCCATCACAGCTTTACGGTTTCCCCTGATGGAACAGAAATCTGGATGGCATATCACACCCATACGGACCCGAAGACCGGCGGTGGCAACCGAAAGCTGAACATTGACAAGGTACTCTTTACAAGGACGGGCGAAATGTATGTGGACGGCCCAACTCTCTGCTCACAGCCCATTCCATCCGACGGTTCCTATGCTAATGTGACTGGCAAGGCAGATATCACCGGTGTAAGTGATCCACAGCTTCTGACAGACGGTATCTTTACCCTGCACAAAGGTGATTCCAGGTATGACTGTACTATCCCCGTAGCAGAAGATGTTGCATTAGTTACTCTTCAATTTAAAGAGCCTGTTAAAGTATCCAATATCCTTGTCTATCGAGGTGTTAACAAGAGCCAGGACTTCTCAAAGGTCAAAGCAGTCCTGGACGACCGGTATATAACAGAGGAATATTCCCTATCTGAGAATACCGATGAACGTGCAGCTATTTTAAACTTTAATGAACAGACTGTTAAGAAAATAGAACTGATACTAACTCCAAAAGCATCAGTAAAAGAGCTTGGCCTGTCAGAAATCATGGTTATAAAGCAGAATTAATTAACAGGACAAAAAATGTGCAATTAACTCCCAGTACCGTCACAGCAGTACTTTAATAAACAATCATTATGTTTAAAAACAATTCAATATTCAGGAGGAAATACTTAATGGATTGGCAGATATTAAGTAAAGAAAGTTTTCCAGGTAAGGATTTTACTATTCATGCAGACATAAAACCTTTTCCTGTTTTTAATTGGTGCGGGATTCTGTTTATGGCAGATTCTCTTGCCCAGCCGGCTAAGGGTTATCTCTTTTGCCTCAATAAGGACGGCTTTATCGAATTGCTTTCCTTTTCCAGGGAAAGCAGGACTAGTATCCTGCAAAAGAGAAAGTCAGGAATTATTGAACCGGAACATACCTATCGTATTACCATAAAAAAACAGGATAATATTTGTTCAGGTTTTTTAGAAGATATAACTTTGAGAGAGAACTCCTCATCCTTTCCTCTCTGGCCAATATTCGAACTCCCCATGGAAGACACAGAATGCAGACTTTCCGCAATCGCAGCGGATCCTGCCAAGGGAGAACTCCTGACAGATGAGAATAATGGTTTATGGAAAAATTTTTATTCTGAACCCCTCACAAACTTAGACTCGACATGTGATACCGCTAAAACAGAAAAGTACCAGAATCCAATCTTAAAGGGGTATGCAGATCCCGATGTTTTATACCACAAAGGAGTTTATTACCTCTATGCTACCTCCTCCACTCTTAAAACAGGATATGAGGCTTATCTGTCCAAAGATCTAATCCACTGGGAATACGGTGGTAAGGTAATGGACGAAGCCTGGGGAATGAAAGATTGCTACTGGGCCCCCGACATTATGGAATTAAACAACAAATTCTATCTGTTAGCTTCCGTTAGTGAACACCTTGGAATCGCAACCGCTTCTTCTCCGCTGGGACCTTTTATACCCGAGCCCGATTTTTTATTTGATAAGAGTATTGACGGACATTACTTCGTTGATGAAAACGGATCTGTTTATATCTTTTACGTCTCCTGGCGGGAAGGAAAAACCTATGCACTCTATAGTATGAAGATGGAGGCTGACTGCGTAACGCCTATTCTTTCTACGGAAACCCTGGTAATCAAGGCTGACGAGGAATGGGAACAGCAGCAGTCTCCTGTAGCTGAGGCTCCATATGTCATAAAGCATAACGGAAAATATTATTTAACCTATTCCGGCAGCCATTTTGAAAGCATCGGGTACGCTGTGGGATATGCTGTATCGGATAACCCGCAAGGACCTTATGTAAAATATGAGGGGAATCCAATTCTCTCCTATCACTACCTGTCCCATGGCACAGGGCATCACTGTATTGTAAAATCACCAAACGGAGAGGATATGTTCATCCTATATCATTCTCATCATGATACAAAGTCAGTCCAACCAAGAAACCTTTGCATTGACCGTATCCGCTTTGTTCCAGAGGAGGGTAAGGCTGACCGGCTGGAGGTGTATGGCCCGACCGTCACACCACAGGCTTATCCGTTAAAGCTGGCTGAGAAAAATCATTAGAAGAGAGAAAGCCTATGATAATTAAACCGGCGTAAAGGCCCAAATCAGATAATCTGAGCCTTTACGCCGGTTCTAAATACTACTCTTTCTTAATCAAAAGGGTTTAACTCAATACATTTCTTTTTCCTCACCCGCCATGAAGCGAGTGATATCATCTTAATATAACATTGTAAACTTTTGTTTTAGCACAGAACTTCCTTGTTCTTACTGTGAAAGTTCCTGTTTCAACAACAGCTCCATACTATAATCAAGTATTTTTTCTTTCGCTCCGAGAGCATAACCTTATAAAAATCTTTCTGTATCTCTGTAATCCCAGGCGTTTCTTCTACAAGCTTATTGAGTACATCTATATCAATACGTCCTGCAATCCTTTTCAGCGCCTGATTACAATCCTCATTTTTCAGTGAGGATATATAATCAAAGTAGGAAATTTTGTTACCGTTTTCCAAAATAGCTGCAGTAGGAAACACATAGATACGCTGATTGATTTTGATTTTATTTCCGTTGGCACCGCCATAGCCTTTCAGACACCTTAATCACACCTTAATATCTGCTTTTAAGCCTAACAAATCTTTATTCTCATCAAGAATCGGACGGATAACTTCATTTATAAATTCTTCTACCTGTTGTTCGGCACGGCCGGTATATTTAGCAGGATCCATGGTTTTCTTTAATTCTTCCAGGGACATATTGAAAGAGGGGTCCGCTGCAATTAATTCCAATAAGTTATTATCCAGACCGTTTTCCTTTACATTTCTGCCGGCTTCCATGGATAAAGTTCTTATCTTTTCATGGAGTTCCTGTCTGTCACCACCTAGTTTTACCGCATCCATCATAATATTTTCCGTGGCCATAAAAGGAAGTTCCGCCATAAGATGTTTTTCAATTACCTTTTTATATACTACAAGACCATCGACTACGTTCAGATATAAGTCCAGAATTCCGTCCACTGCAAGAAAAGCTTCCGGAATACTGATACGTTTATTCGCGGAATCATCCAGGGTTCTTTCAAACCATTGGGTAGCGGAGGTTATAGCTGGATTCATTACATCTGATAACACATAATTAGAAAGTGATGCAATTCTTTCACTTCTCATCGGATTTCTTTTATATGCCATAGCAGAGGAACCAATCTGATTTTTTTCAAAGGGTTCTTCAATTTCTTTTAAATGCTGCAGTAAACGGATATCATTTGAGAATTTATGGGCGCTGGCAGCGATTCCGGCAAGTATATTTACAACTCTCATATCCACTTTGCGGGAATAGGTCTGGCCGGATACCGGGTAACATCCGGTATAACCCATTTTTTCCGCTATCATTTCATCCAGCTTTTTAATTCTTGTATGATCTCCGTCAAACAATTCCAAAAAGCTTGCCTGGGTTCCGGTTGTTCCTTTGGAGCCTAATAAGAGCATGCTGTCAATCAGATATACTAGATCATCATAATCCAGCTTTAACTCCATTAACCACAAAGCAGCTCTTTTGCCGACCGTGGTAGGCTGGGCAGGTTGAAAGTGAGTAAAAGCGAGAGTAGGGAGGGCCTTATATTCCATCGCAAACTTAGAAAGCTCGTCCATAACATTGATCAGTTTCTTTTTGATTATTTTCAGCGCTTCGGTCATTACAATAATGTCCGTATTATCTCCTACATAACAGGAAGTTGCTCCTAAATGGATGATTCCTTTTGCTTTGGGACATTGCACACCGTAAGCATAAACATGGGACATAACATCATGACGTACCAGTGCTTCTCTTTCCTTTGCAACATCATAATTGATGTCACCCTGAAATTCCTTTAATTCTTCTATCTGTTCCTCTGTAATGTTTAAACCCAGTTCTTTTTCCGATTCCGCTAATGCAATCCATAACTTTCTCCAGGTCTTAAATTTCATGTCCGGTGAAAAGATGTACTGCATTTCCTTACTGGCATACCGCTCGGATAAAGGACTGACATATTTATCGTAACTCATAATTTCCTCCTGCTTTTCCTCGTGTTCCTGTTCAATATCAAATCGTTGTAATCTTTATGATTGATTATATATATTGTTATTCTCTTTTATCTTAAATAAAATATCTGAAATGAAATATTAGAATCCCCAAAATAATATTTTGATACTGAACAAAACTGGACATATCTATATACATATTTTATTCTACCAGTATAGACCATTCAAGCTCAGTAAACAAGCAGTTATTTATTCCGGATTTCTTTTATTTATCTTTCTTATTTTCTATCAAACCCTCTGATTATTTGGAATTTTAGGTTTATACTATTTTTCCCATTATTCTCAAACAGGTACTTGTTATCAATTTGTCCCTGATTATTTCTCATATTCCCCGCGGATATCGTCTTTCGGAGGTTCAATCGGATAATTACCGCTAAAGCATGCATCACAGTAACCGGTATCACCCTCAATTAGTTCACTTAAACGGTCTACGGACAGATAACCAAGGGAATCGGCTCCAATCATATCCCGAATCTGTTCCACCGTATTATTATGAGCAATTAATTGATCGTCAGAGGGAACATCGGTTCCAAAATAACAAGGATATAAAAACGGTGGTGAACTGATTCGAACGTGTACTTCGGTTGCACCGGCATTTTTTAACATTTTAACAATTCTCTCGCAGGTTGTTCCACGAACAATGGAATCATCAATCATAATAACACGTTTTCCTTTCACAACATCCTTTAAAACATTTAGCTTAATACGGACGCTGGATTCCCGCATGGATTGTTTTGGTTTTATGAAAGTCCTGCCGACATAACTGTTTTTCACAAATGCGGTAGCATACTGGATACCGGATTCAAAGGAATAACCCATAGCCGCAGCATTACCAGAATCAGGAACACCTACAACAAGATCCGCTTCTACCGGATGGGTCTGGGCTAAGATTCTGCCTGCCATAATTCTCGAATTATATACGCTTACCGTATCCAGACAGCTGTCCGGTCTTGCAAAATAAATATATTCAAATATACATTTGGAGATTTTAGGCTGAGCCATGGACATATCGGAATGGATTCCGTCCTCATTAATCATAACAACTTCGCCCGGTAAAACATCACGGACAAATTCCACATCCACTGCATCCAACGCAGAGCTTTCGGAAGCCAATACATAGGTATTATCCCTTTTGCCGATACATAACGGGCGAAAACCAAAAGGATCACGGGCTCCGATTAATTTTCTGGGGCTCATGATTACCAAAGAATACGCACCTTTTAATTTTAACATGGCTTTTCCGACTGCTTCCTCTACACTGCCGGTCTTTAAACGTTCCCTGGCTATCAGGTAAGCAATTACTTCCGAGTCAATAGTAGTCTGGAAAATAGCTCCGGTATAAGCTAACTCATCTTTTAATTCCAAGGCATTGATTAAATTGCCATTGTGGGCAAGACCTAATGTTCCTTTTACATAATTTAAAACCAGAGGCTGGGTATTTTCCCTGTTACTGGCTCCTGCAGTTGAATAACGTACGTGCCCTACGCCAATATTTCCTTCTAAATCCTCTAAACTCTCCGGAGTAAAAACTTCATTTACCAAACCCATACCTTTACAAGATTTCACACTTCCTTTAGGACCATTGGTATCACTTACTGCTATACCACAACTTTCCTGGCCTCTGTGCTGCAGTGCAAATAAACCGTAATAAATGGAAGAAGCCACATCTTTGCCGTCTAAATCATAAATACCAAAAACACCGCATTCTTCATGTATTTCATCTGAAATATAGTTATCTACATTATTACTATTATTCATCGTTAATTCCTTTCTATTAATACTTCCTTAAGGTAATTGTGATACTCACATATTGTATCTATATGCCATGCAATTAATACAATTTCAGAGCCAAATCTGTCTCAAAGGGCAACTGAAGCTAGAAACAAGTATCACTTGTATGGTATATTCAAAAAACTGCATAGTGTCGCAATTGCCTAAATACTTCCTTAATTAGAATTGTCACTCTAATAGTTAAAAATGTATCAATTACCTTATATGGTTGAAAAATGGACAATAAGTTATACTATTGTCCATTTCCTGTAAATCGAAACCGTCTGATCTGGACAGGCGGTGTAATTTATTATTATTTAGCTAGACCAAGACGTTTTAATACTTCCTGATAAGCATCTTCAACATTACCCATATCTCTTCTGAAGCGGTCTTTGTCTAATTTTTCATGTGTTTTGATATCCCAGAGTCTGCAGGTATCCGGAGAGATTTCATCTGCTAATATAACTTCTCCTTTATATCTGCCGAATTCAATTTTAAAATCTATTAATTCGATTCCGCATTCTGCAAAATATTTGCAAAGTACTTCATTTACCTTAAAAGTAAGTTCCGAGATACGGTCAATTTCTTCTCTGGTAGCTGCACCAATGGCAATGGCATAATAATCGTTAATCATCGGATCGCCTAAGTCATCATCTTTATAACTGAATTCTAAAGTCGGGCATAATAATTTAATGCCTTCCTCCATGCCAAGTTTTTTCGCAAAACTTCCTGCTGAAACATTACGGACAATTACTTCCAGAGGAACAATTTCAACTTTCTTTACTGCGGTTTCCCTGTCACTTAATTCTTCAATAAAGTGTGTGGGTACGCCTTCTTTCTCAAGCAACTGGAATATGTGGTTGGACATTCGGTTATTAATTACACCTTTTCCTACGATGGTTCCCTTTTTTAAGCCGTTAAAAGCTGTTGCATCATCCTTATAATCAACAATATATATGTCTTCATTATCTGTTTTGAATACCTTTTTGGCTTTTCCTTCATAAAGCATGTCTAATTTTTTCATGTTTGGCTCCTATCTGCGTGTATGTCACGCCACATTCATTCACTTTGATTACTTTGCTTGAAAAAGTAAATCAAATATTGTTACTTTGAAGTAGTGTAACTTGTCTGTAACTTACACTTCTATTATAGCGAACCTGGAAAGTTTGGCAATATGTTTTTATCAGATAATGGGGAATAACCATTATTTTCTCCTAATCTTTTTAATAAGTGTTGCTTATAAATCACCTTTTTGTATTATTAATACCTATAAATAACCGGTTTTCTGGCTTATAAAAAAATTCGCAGCAGGACTTATTTTTAGCTAAGATAAGGGGAATTTCTATATTTTTTTATTGTTACGATTTTTTAATGAATCTTTAACCATATTCTCCAGTTGTTGCAGGAAGTCAACGATCTCACATATAATTATGGATTTCTTGCTCATCTTTATATTTAAATCCGAAAGCTTATCACCAAAAGTATGAACAAGGTCCGATATGGAATTGACGCCTTTAGCAGCACCGTTAATTTCCTTACTGGTATTTTCAATACCAGAAATAATCTGTTTACTGAAGTCTTTAACCTCATCCGTACATTCTGTTACCTGTGTAAAGTTCTCCTGTACATTTTTGGCTGATTGCAGATTATCAAGAATAGCTGCTTTGGAAATCTCGATTTCCTCCCTTAAAACATCAATACTTTGATGCAGCATCTTAACACTTTCATCAATCCCTTTAACCATATTGGTTGTAGACGCAGACAATTCCCTGATTCGGTCGGCAACTACAGAAAACCCCCTGCCTGCTTCTCCGGCTCTGGCAGCTTCAATGGAAGCATTTA
Source organism: Anaerocolumna sp. MB42-C2 (assembly GCF_030913705.1). Lineage (GTDB taxonomy): Bacteria > Bacillota > Clostridia > Lachnospirales > Lachnospiraceae > Anaerocolumna. The sequence continues at coordinate 4,356,986 of NZ_CP133190.1, read as the reverse complement.
ATGCCAGCAGATTGGTACTGGTAGCAATTCCGGTAATACCTTTCGACATTTCCTGTATGTTACCAAAATCCTTTTCTAAAGTTACAAAGGCTTCCGTTATGGAATTTAGTTTACCGCAGGTTCCCTCAATCTGATTTGCTAATTTATCCATTTTATTGTCAGCTTCTTTTACCGCCTGGTCGGAACGAATCATAATACCGCCGATTTGATTGGCATATTCACTGAATGCGTTAAAATCCCGGTTTAAATGATCAATCATTTCATTAATATGGCTGATCTCTGAAAAAGTGTTATTGATATAACCAAAACTTTGGGATACGGATGCTTCTTCATCCATAAATTCTTCCACTTTATTTTCTATATGTAAAATACCGTAATTAATATATTTATCAAAATTAAAATCTTCCTGCACAGACAGCTCTTTCTGCTCCATATCAGCTATCGGCACCATACCATTATTTTTCCTAAATAATTTCATCCTGATACCTCCTGCTATTCAAATACTGCTATAACCATAGTCTGGTTAAAATGCTGCTGGTTTAACTGTTCCCCATATCCGGCAAATCCGATATAATTTCCAAGGGTATTACCCATCTGTTTAGCGAAGTCATTTAAATAACCGTCTTTTTCAAATAAAATGGAGCGTGCCAGACAATTTACCATGATTGCAAGGGAAGGTTTTGGTACTTCTGCTTTTATCTGCTTTGTTGTCCTGCCTATTACTTCTTTATAATCATCCGGTTCCAATAAAACCATTTTTGAATTATTGTAAACCCTGGCATGATAAGCCATACCGTTTTGATTCGTCACCATTTGATTGGCGGTAATATACATATCACTTCCGATAATCCTGCCTAAGGGATAACTGTCCAGATACTTGTCCAGATGGGATACATCCGTATTTAATGCCTTTGCCATAACTTCTGCCGCAGGCTTATAATCATATTCATAAACTATACGTTTCCTTACATCCACTTTGGTTGAGGTAAAATAATGTTCCGTCGGCTTATAGATATTTTCCCTGTAAAACTTGATTCCGCCCCGGAGATTTTTAATTATTACAAAAGCACAGGCTTTGTCCAGCACAACTCCGTTAAAGGAAATCATTGTCTTCTCCGCCGTACCCCTGTCTCCTGCCGAACCGCCGAATAACGGGATCTTTTTCTCCATAAGTACTGAATTCAGGGTAGATAATATTAACTCTTCACTGCTTATTAAAGCTGTGGAAAACTCCAGACATACCGTATTGGCATAGTTACTGAATTTATTTACACAAGTTTCTACCCTGTCTACGTATTTCAACGGATACTTATCCACTTCTTCCAGAACATCTCCATAACACTCTATTCCCTCTTCAATTCCCAGTACCATAAGAGTCTCTTTATAAGCTCCCTCCTTGCAAAACCCAGCAAAAGTAGTAGCTCCCATAATAATACTATCCGGAAAAGTAAGTTTCATCTCCCTGGTATATTCTTCAAACCCATCCACTCCGGAAAAGAATAATACTAATTTAGGATTATTTAAACCCGCTGCCGCTTCCGATACAGCCTGTTTGGAATCCCTTATTGAGCTTTTTCCTATTTTGTAATCCATACATTCACCTTTGTACAATATACCTTTCTTGAATTGATATTAATACTATAAATAAACAAAAAAAGAGTATTTCCGATCTAACCGGAAACGCTCCCCTGATTTATATACTATAAAACCACCTTTGCTGCTTCTGTAATAGTTTAAAAGAATGACTGTTATCTATTACATCGTTACAATTTTAACATGGTCTGGAAGTATTTACAAGTAAAATTACTGTAAAATATTTATCAAATAAATTCATATTAGTACTAACTTTAATGTAAAAAGGCTGCATTAAATAAATGGCAGCCTTGGATTTTCTGGTCTTTGTGTAGTAATTTGACACCAAAACCGGATAAATGATTATTTGCTTTTCTGAAGAATCGTCTCCAGTTCATTTATTGAAAAATGATATTTTGTGTTACAAAAATGACAGTTTACCTCAATAGGTTCATTATCATTAATCATTTCCTGGATGTCTTCTTTACCAATACTAATAATCGCTTTTTCTACTCGTTCCTTGGAACAGTTGCAGGTAAAAGCTGTCGGCATGGTATCCAGTATTTCCAGGTTAAATTCTCCTAAAACATGTTCCAGAATCAGCTCCGGTGTTAATTCGTCATCTAACAGCTTCGTAATAGATGAAATCTCACTGATCTTCTTCTCCAGTTTATTAATAATTTCATCTTCAGCAAAGGGCATAAGCTGTATAATAAAACCACCGGATCTTTTAACCGTATTGTCTCTATTCATTAAAACTCCCAGCGCAACGGAGGAGGGTATCTGTTCTGAAGTTGCATAATAATAAGTAATGTCTTCTGCAATTTCTCCCGTAACCAGCTCAGTCTGTCCTACGTATGGATCTTTTAGCCCCATATCCTTAATCACGCTAAGGACACCGGCGCCCAAAGCACCTCCCACATCTAATTTACCGATTGGGCTTGGAGGCAGCATAACCGTCGGGTCATAAACATAACCTTTTACATTGGCATTTGCATCCGCCGTTACGGTCAAGCCCTGAATAGGCCCATTGCATTTAATTTGCAGAGTAAGAAGGTCATTTGACCCTTTCATCATACTGCCCATCATAGCTCCTGCTGTTAATAATCTTCCCAATGCTGCTGTTGCAACCGGACTTGTATTATGAACGCTTCTTGCATACTCGGCTAAATCTCTGGTAGTTGCCGCAAACGCACGTATCTGGTTATTTGCCGCAGTTGCTCTTACTATATAATCAGACATATTAAAACTCCTTTCACTCTTCACTGATATATAGGTATTTGCGAAACATGGTGACTTAATCTATATACCATATAATTCATACAATTTCAGAGCTGAATCTTGCCCAAAGGCAACTGAAGCTATGAAATTCGTATGAATTTGTATATGGTATATTCAAAAAGTAAATTGTTTCGCAACTACCTATTCACTGATATATTTCTTATTTTCCTGATATTTTTCTCTTGCTATAAAATAAACACGCTCACTCTTATCAGTGGGTTTATTTTTTGTAAATGCATCATAAACCGTAATGAATTCCAAACCTGCCTGGTTTATTAACTCTATTACTTTATCAATAGAATAGGCTTTCTGGTAATGGGTTTCCTGAAAACGCTCAAATAGCCGGGCAGTATCATAATCCTCTTCTTCCGCTTCTTCATCATCCTCTATGAATGGATTGTACTCATATTTAACGAATATGGTCATATTGTATTCATTGATTTTATTTTCTTCATGGTAATAATTTTCCCATATAAAACTACAATTATCCCGGTTCTCTGCTATGATATTATCAGCAAGAATAGTTTTATATTTATACTCTGTATTCATATCAAATATAAAAATACCGCCTGGGTCCAGATAATTATTCACCAACCTGAAAACCTTTAACAAATCCTCTTCCGAAGTGATATAATTCATACTGTCACATATACTCACCACGGCGCAGACTGTTCCATATAATTCAAATTCCCGCATATCCTGCTGTAAATACAGGATAGGATTTTTACCCGACTGGTATGATTCCAATTCATAGCCAGAACCGGCGGAGTCTATGTTCCACTGTTCCTGATTTTTTTCAGTATCTACATCAACAGAATTTATATAATCTGTATCTGTATCTGTATCTGCATTATATTCTTTCTCTCTTGCAATTTCCAGCATTTCATCAGAGAGATCAACACCTATCATGTCATATCCTTTACCGGAAAGGCGCCTTGTAATATTACCTGTACCGCAGCCAAGCTCCAACACCAGCCCGTCTTTCACACCCTGTTCCGATAACAGGCTAGTCAGATAATCTACCCATTCATCATAAGGTACATTGTCCATAAATATATCATATACCTGTGCAAATCCGCTGTATGCCTGCATTATTCACTCACTTTCCGGGAGCTGCTTATCCTGTCCTAAACCGCTCACAACTTCAGAATATTTTATAGAACCGCCAAATAAGTCCAATGCACTTCCTATGGTAACATCCAGCTTGTCCTTACCTAATTCCTTTAGTAACTTTAAATCATAAAAACTGCCTACTCCTCCCGCATAAGTAATGGGAATTTTACTCCATTCTCCAAGAAGTCTTACTAATTCTTTTTCAATCCCTGAAGCTTTGCCTTCCACATCCACCGCATGAACTAAAAACTCATCACAAAATTCGGATAAGACATCCAGAGTATCCTGATTCACGACAACATCGGTAAACTTCTGCCAACGGTCTGTTACTATATAATATTCTCCGTTTCTTTTCCTGCAGCTTAAATCCAGGACCAGTTTCTCCTTACCGACTGTACTCACCAGTTTATTTAAATTATCATAATTTATCTTCCCGTCTTTAAATACATAAGAGGTTACGATCACATGGGATGCTCCATCTTCTAAAAAAGATACGGCATTTTCCTCCGTAATTCCTCCTCCGATCTGCATTCCTCCCGGGAATTCCTTTAATGCCTTTTTTGCCTGGGTGCAATCCTCTATATAATAATCCGTCCCTTTAGGATTCAGTAAAATAATATGACCGCCTGTTAAATGATCTTTTTTATAAAGAGCTGCATAAAAACCCGCATCCTGTTCTGAAACGAAATTTTCTACCGCTTTGCTGTTTTGATCGGATAAACTTCCTCCAACGATCTGTTTTACTTTTCCGTTATGGATATCGATACATGGTCTGAATTTCATACCTTTTTCCTGCCTTATGCCAAAATTAGGATTATATCTTAACATACTTAAACTAGATGTGCAAGGTCCACGGTTTTATATATACAACAGACAGCTGCCGTTAACAGGTAAGATCCTGATTTACGGCAGCTGCCTTGATTAAGTTATCCTATGATTAAAGCCTATAATACGACATCCTGTTGGATTAATACTTCCTGCAGTTCTTTTACATTTAACTCAGATATTTTGCTGCTCTTTCTTATGCATAAGGCAGCCGCAGTCCCTGCTGCCTGACCAAGGGCAAATGCACTGGGTGTCACTCTTATTGCAGCCTGAGCTTCAAAAGATGCAGATACACATCTGCCTGTAACAAGCAGGTTATTTATTTCCTTACAATATAAAATTTCAAAAGGCAATTCATAAAAAGTATCTGTATCTGATAAAAAGGCACTTTCGGTACCTACTCCGTTTGGATTATGGATATCAATAGGATAAGCACTTTTACATATCTTAGAAGGAAATGACTTGCAGGAAATAATGTCTTCTGCCGTTAAGGTATAAACACCGGCTAATTGTCTGGAACTTCTGGCACCGATTTTGGGGCCGGTAAATTCTAAAACTGCTTTTGCAAACCCCGGAATCTCACACCGTAAAAATAAATCCAGTTCATAACACTGTTTACGCCCCAGTTTTTCTGCCATACTTAAGTCATTGGCTTTTGTAGGATCCAATCCTATAATTCTGGTTGTATTAACAATTACTTCACCAGGTACGTCAGTTTCAAATAATAACAGTTCCTCTCGGGGAAAAGACAATTCCCCTCTATCTATTGCTGCTTTCATTTCTTTGGCAAATCCGGCCATACAAAAAGGTTTCTTAGAATGAATCAGCTCTTCCTTACCTTTTAATCTTGGAAATTCCTCTATATGTTCTACCAGATACATTTTTAATTCTGAGATATCCACATTACAGTATTTTACATTCATAGTCATTGGCTGCATCTTATGATCACCCTCACGGCCTTTTGTCATAGGTGCACCGGACATAGCAGCCAAATCACCGTCTCCGGTTGCATCAATAAAGATATCTGCCTGAATGGTTGATAATCCCTCACAATTACATACAGTTACCATGGTGATATTACTATCCTCACTTTTCGCCTCAGCCACAGAAGTATGAAAAAGAACCGTTACCCCGGTCTCTTCCATCATCTCATCCAGCACCAGCTTGAGTTTTTCACTGGAAAAAGGAGTAAGAAAACTCACATATTTCGTTGTATCCTCTACATGTCCGGAACTGCCGTTTATTGCTTTCAATCGGCTTACTATTTCTTCCCCTATTCCTTTAATAACCTGGTTATCTCCGGAAAAAAAAGTCATCATAGGGCCAACACCGCACAAAGTTAGACTTCCCCCCAGATAACCGCTTTCTTCGATTAATATGGTTTTAGCACCATTTCTTGCAGAAGCAATTGCTGCTGCGCACCCGGATACTCCTCCTCCTGCTATACATACCTCTGTAGTCTGATTCATATACCTAACTCCCATCTGTTTAATTCTCTTTTATCATAGCTTACCGCGTAAGCATTTAATTCTTTCTCTATACCAAATTTAACAAAATTCCAGCTGTCTGTACAGGTTTTTTTGGGGAAACGGGTCGGGTCTGCAAAATTTTTAATTCCTTTATATTGAGCCGGTGATATAATCTTGTAATCTCCTCCCATATACTGATGAGGTCCATAGGTGTTGTATGTACTGGGATAACACGTTAATTCCATCTCATGTGTCCCCGGCTTAATTTCAAACGGTACACTCCAATCACTTCCGTGAATATATGCATGCCGGTCATCAATCCTGATCTTTAGCATATCGGCAAAAACTCCTGCAAATTTTAAACTGTTTGACATAAGTAGTTCCGCATTGGTAAATTCTTTTGATATTGTAATTTCAGTACCGATAAACGGAAAGCCGCTTTCAATGAAATTACTGCAATTCACCTTTTCAATCTTGCCGGAAAGGTAAAACGGACCTTTTGTAATAACTTCTCTTTTTCCTTTATTACTATAGTTATCAGTGCTGAATACAAGAAATTGTCCTCTTATATAAATAAAAGGTTCTTTCTCCGGTGAACAGGATACGTCAATCTTGATATTCCATAAAGGTGTCCTTACTAATTTATCCGGAATCGGATATATGAATCCATCTTTATCTGTCTTCTTTTCTAATTTGTATCCATTAAAGATTATATCATCTGCCAAATCGCTGCTGTAAAGATAGATATTTTTCAATTCCATTTCATTTTGAATCCTTATGCAACATTCATAAACCAGATTTTGATTCGTATTAAAGGGAAGAAGCAATTGATTTTCTCCGCTGTTTATATATTTCCATGGTGTCTGGGAAAGGGAAAGTTTTTTTGATTTGCGGACTTCTTCCTGCCGGTAATCCCTCTGTCTTAAACTTTCGCGTGCCATAAGAAAACCGTTTTCTTTTATCACTTTTATAATATCTTCGTTTTCCCAAAGGCACCCGTTTGATAATATTACCTTTTCATAGGTTGTATGTCCGATCTGAACTCCATCTGAAGTTATATTAGCATGTTCTTCAAGTATTTTTTCCTCTGTAACATCAAAACGTATTCTAAGATTACTGCATTGTTCCACAAAATCCATAAATTCATTCGATATCCTTCCGCCGGTACTATTCGGTACATTACTTCCATCGTGGATATTAACTGTTTTGGAATCTCCGGGACGAAAACCACCCATAACACCTCTTGTAGGTGCTACCAATAAAAATATAGGTTTTTTCTCTTCTTCTTTTCCGAATTCTTTTTCCCACTGCCTGATTTCCTGAATTACGCTGGTTAAACCATGTTTCCAGGTCATATGTAAAGGCAGTGACGGAGGCCAGTCCCTGATTGCCTCCCCTTTTAACTGAAACTGCTGTAGATGCAGGACAAATGTTTTAATGCCGCACTGTACCAGCCAACTTATATAATTTATGAAATCTTCCGGACTTAATCCCCATCCGCTGCCACCAATTGCTTCACACAGACTTTCGCCGGAATGAAACTGTTTTGCAACAGAACTTGCAATTCTGGGATAATAGGCATTTCCTGAATATCTTTCCAAAGCATCTACTGCCGGTACTGATACATTTTTTAAAATCTGATAACAGGAACTGCTGAAAGATACTTGAAAATATGGATTTTCTTCTCCTTTTACATGAGCCGTATATTTCTTTTTGTACCTGCTGCACCATTCATTAATCGGCCGGTAAAAGCTATCTACCAAAAGTTCGTTTAATGTCTCCCAATATTGGTACCTTACCTTTTGGCATTCTTCTCCGTCTTCAAATAACAGGTGAAGAGAATCTAATAAACTTTCCTTATATTTTTTCTCATAAAGGGGGGCTATCTCTTCACACCAAGGTACACCACCTAAAGTTAAGGAAGCACCAAAACCATCTAAATAACCCACTTCATCACTAAAAAAGCCTTCCACATAATCGAAGGCTTCTGCTTTTAACCCTTTCCGATATCTTTCAAAAGTTTCCTCTAAAAATATTTTCCCGGCTGCTGGATCTAACGAACTAATTGCATCTTTAGATTGAACTTTGATTCCTTCCTCCGTTTTCATTAAATAATAACATTTCGCTTCAGGATATCTTTTATTAACCAGACCGCCGGCTCTTCCTGACGGCCATCCATTTTCATCATAAAGCCAAAATTTTATATTTAATAATTTTGCATATAGAATTATTTCGGATAGGATGTTCATGTATTCTAAACTTAAATATTCCGGGTTCCCGGGATAATTTCTGGGCTGAAAAACCACACCGTCTAACCCAAGTTCCTTTAGCTGCAAAAGCTGAAGTTTCATTTTATCAAGGTTTAGGTTGTCATTAATAGCCCAGAAACTCAAAAATTTTAATTTTTCCTTTAACATCCTGCCTCTCCCCATTTCACATTTCCTAATTATGATTTGAGTGACTTTTTATATCCAAATCATTATTATCTATTAATTGTATTTATTTTCAATTCCGTATTTTTTAATATAACGCCATAAAGTGGTTGTACTTATATGCAATTCTTCCGCCGCTTTTATGCGGTTTCCACCATGTTTCTCCAATGCTTTAATAATAGGAAGTGCTCTGGGGTCCTGCAAACCCTCCAGTAAGATATAATCCTCTTTTTTCTTCCTATTGGCATACATCTGATTTAAAAGTTTTCGAATCACCTGTTCATCTAATTTTCTTTGATTGGTAGTTAAAATTAGACGTTCGCAAAAACTTTCCAACTGGATCAGATTACCGCCCCAATTGAAATTTCTTATGGTTTTTTTGCCTTCTTCTGTTAAGACATAAAACCTGGAATACCAGCTCATATATTCTTTTATATAATGCATTGCATAAAGTTCAATATCTTCCTTACGCTCGGATAGGGGCGGAATATACAGATATAATCCGGAAAGGCAATAAAATAAATCCTGACGGAACATATTTTCACTCATCTTAGCACCTAAATCTTCGTTACCGGAGACAATTAACCGGACATCTAACATGGTTATTTTTTCAGCACCTTCTTTTACCAATGCCTTATTTCTAATCGCCTGATATAAAAGCACCTGGTTATGAAGACTTAACTCTTCTATCTCCTGTACAAATACGGTTCCGCGATAACCGGTTACCAAAGCCCCTGGATGGTCTTTATCCGTTCCGAACAGCATTTTAGATTGTTCTTCTTCGGAGAGGCCTCCGCAGTTTACGGTAATAAAAGGACCGCTCTTCCTAATACTGTTATTATGGATACAGGCAGCCAATTTATCTTTTTCCGTACCGGTTTCTCCTGTTATTAAAACAGGGTTATTGGATTGGGAAAATACTTTTGCCAATCCAATCACTTCTTCCATTTGGGGAGAATGATACATTAAGTCTTCAAACCTTGTTTTTGCCACATAACCTTTTAAGTACATTTCCTGGAGTTTATCGTTTTCAATTCTCGTTATACCTGACAACCTGTGGCAGTATAGAATTGCACCATCTACGGTGTCATTTACTTTTATGGGAACTAGAGTAATAGAAAGATTCTGATTATTCTGCTGAATCAAAGTGGAATAGTCTTCCCGTTTACCCAAAAGCACATTCCTTATTTTTTCGCGGTCCGTATCAGGAAGTATATCCCAGACAAAAGACTGCATAACCGTGTTTTTTTTAATCCCCAGCATTTCTTCCATAACCGGGTTGATCATTATAATCTGCCCCTCCAGATCTATCTTTACAATGCCATTAAAAGAATATTCCGTAAGAACTTCTATATTAGCATTGTTTCTTTTCTCTACTTCCTGGGCATATTTCATCTGTATGGCTGTTTCAATAGCCACCTGAATGGAATCTTCCGTTGAACTTAAGAACATACAGGGAATCTGAGACATTTCTGCTTCAAGGCATGCCATATCTCCGCCGATAATCATATCCGGTTTTGCTTCCACGGCCCGGCGTATAACCTGGTGAAAGTCTCTCTCCCTCTCAGCCAGAAAAAATAACAGTTCAACATCAAAAATCTGTCCAAAATACGTCATGTCGCAAAACATATTTTTTATACCCACAATACCGATTCTGGGATTCGGTTTTTTTACCCTTTTTTTTGCTTCTACAATTAACAAAGCTATTTCCTGGCCTGTTAATGTAATTTCAACTACCGGGATCTGGGTGAAGTTTTTAATTAACTGTGCGTGGATACCACGGGAAATAATAATACTTGCTCCATTTGATACAACACGGTAGGCTTCATTAACTACTTCCGATGATTGTACATAAGTCACTTCATCTATTTCATAATCCCTTTTTTCCAATAAGTGTTTTACATCCAGTAACATTTTTTCCTGGGGTACAAAAATTACGATTCCTGACATGTTACTTCCTCCTAATTAATATTGCCGGGTTATTCTAAACTTATTTACCTGATTGCGGCAGCATACCGTTGTATTTGCAACAGCTTATTTATAGCTAATTTAAGTATTATATCAATTATTCAGAAGATTCGCCATTATTTTGACATTTCAGATTTTACGCTGTTTAATAACCCTTTCATATAACCAAAGGAATAAGCAAATGCAGAATATTTACCGCCGCAGCTTTCCACAAAATCAGGAACATGATCTACATGAATGGTTCCGTCATAATTACAGGTTACCAACTGTTTCATTACTTTATACATATCCATATAACCATCCTCTAATAAAGTTTCTTCAAAATACGGGATGGTGTCACTGACATTTCTGAAATGTACTGCAAAAACCTTTTTACGTTCTACAAATTCTTTTATATCCGATAGCAGATCACCGAATGCCGGTCCGCCCTCCAGCCAGCAGCCACAGCAGAGTTTCATACCTAAATAAGGACTGTCACCTGCCAAATCAAAGGCTTTTCGGTAACAATCGCTGTTATGAATCAGATTATGGATTCCTACTAAGGAAGGTACCGGAGGATCATTGGGGTGTAAGGCTATTTTTACATTTATTTCTTCACATACAGGTAATACGCAATCTATAAAATACTTAAAATTACTCCAGATTTCTTCTTCTGTAAATTCCCTGCCGTGGGTAAAACCGCGTTTCTCTAACTCATGGATATCAACAATTCTTCTGGGAGCCATTCTGGTATATTCACCGATATCAAATTTTGTTGTAAGAACATTATTGGGTTCCCAGGTCATGTAACCAACCGGAATACCGGCTTTTCCTAAAATCCGCATAAAGGAAATATAACGTTCGATGTGATAATCCCGGTCCTGTAATCCCAGATGAATGGATGGATTTTTATAATTATTCGTATTACCTGCATCCGTAATCGTAAGTCCGAATTTATCGGTACGTTCTTTTAACCGCATAACCGAATCATAATCGATATGATTATCTTTAAATATAACATATACATGATCAATTCCCATTTGTTTGATAAATTTTAACTGATCATCCGAATAATCTGAATTAATTCCATATTGTACTTTCATTCTGCTCTTTCCTTTTCTATTTATACTTGGAATATAGGGCTGCTGCAAAATACCAATTTATTATCCCTGCCAAGTAATATTTCCTATTACAATAGTTACCGGCAAGAAATAACGCTGATTTATTTTGCACCAACCCATATATCATGGCAATTAAAGTGTTATTTTGTAACAGTCTTTATAAAGTATACCTTAGTTACCTATCTTATAAGCTGCTTCAGGAGTCCACTGGGAAGCAGATACCTGGAAAAAGTTTGTATCGTAAACATTTGACTGTACAAAATTGTTGTTATAGATGATGGAAACCGGGAACAATAAACAATAATCCTGAACCAGCATCTTAGCCGCTTTCTGAAGCAATACTTTCTTTTCATCAATAGTTTTAGCTTCTCTTGCTCCAAAAAGTGCTTCTTCATAATCTTTTGGATAATCGATGATACCTAAATTCTTGATACCTTCTGAGGAATATAAACGAATATAATTGTTGGTAAAATCCATCTGGCTGCTGCCGTTACCCATGATAAGTCCTTCTATGTTATCTGCCTGCTGTTTAGCCGACATTTCAGATGAATCCATTACATTAATATTAGCGGTAATTCCAATCTCCTGCAGACACGCCTGCATAGCAACTGCAATATCCTGATTCTTTTCAATTGTATTGATCACTGTTTCAAATCCATTCGGATAACCTGCTTCTGCTAACATTTTTTTCGCCTGTTCCGGATTATATTCATAGAATTCAGCTTCTGTATTATAAGCCCAGGAATCTTCCGTTGCAAATAAAGGTGATGCCACACCGTATCCGCCGGAAAGTGCTTTTGCAATATTCTCCCAGTCAATACTGTGCATAACTGCCTGGCGGACTTTTAAATCCCCAAAAGGTTTTTCCTTATCTTTGCTGTTAAATAATACATATTTTAAATTTGCGAGATTTGCATTTTTTTGTGCGATATTGCTGTAACCCTGTTGTGTTAACGTATCGGTTACCACAGGATCATAAGTAGTAATCGTATCAATTTCACCGTTTTGGAAAGCAGATACCTGTGTATTAGGATCCGGGATAATTACAAACTCTACAGAATCCAAATAAGGTTGTCCTTCCAGACGATATTCATCATTTCTTACATATTTTAATGAACTGTCCTGTGTATAAGAATCAAATTTAAATGGGCCGGTTCCGACAACATGGGTTTTGCACCATTCTTCTCCGTTTTTATCATATGCTTCTTTGGAAACAATACGGACACCACCAATTACGGTATCCCAGTTATTAGCCCAGGTATCAAAATGAATCACTACCGTTAAATCATCTGTTGCTTCTACGGTTACCGGATTACAAAGCTCAGCAGCTTTTCCGTTTTCTATAAATTTATCAAAATTCCATTTTACAGCTTCCGCATTACATAAAGATCCATCTTGGAATTTAACACCTTCTCTTAATTTGATCGTATAAGTAAGGATATCCGGATCAGTAATTAATTCCTTAGCAAGCCAGGGTGTTACCGTACCGTCAGCATTTAATCTGCCAAGTTCTTCCGCTGCCGGTGATACATAATAAGGAACTCCTGTATCCGGTGCCTGAGGCGGGAATAATGTAGTAGGGCCTTCCACTGCTGCGATTTTTAAATCTCCGCCGTATTTACCATCCCCATTTTTTGATTTTGCATTATCTTTCGATGAATCTCCTGCGGCTGCCTCTTTCGATGCTGTCTCAGTTGTTGCCTGTTTGTCAGTTTTATTGCTGCCGCAGCCGCTTAAAAGTCCCCCAACCAGTGCAATAGACATTAATAAAGCTAAAAATTTTTTTCTCATTTTACACTTCTCCTTTTTGAATTATTATTGTACTTTATATTGATATAAGAGAGGCTGCATTAAATCATTGGCAACCCTCCAAATCGTACTGTCATTTATTATATAAGAAACACGCTGCCTGATGGTTTCCATGTATGGTTTTAAGTTCAGGAACTTCTGCTTTACATTTTTCCATAACATGAGGACAACGGTTATGAAAAGGACATCCCTTAGGACGGTTTCTTATACTTGGAACCTCACCTTTGATTTCAATCCTGCTTCTTTGTGCTTCCACATCCGGATCTGCAACCGGAACTGCGGATAATAATGCTTTCGTATAAGGATGTAAGGTATTTTCATATAAGTCCAGGCAGTCTGCAATCTCAACGATTCTGCCAAGGTACATAACCAAAATCCGGTCGCTGATATGTTTCACCACTGCCAGATCATGGGCAATAAAAAGATAGGAAATACCCAGATTAGCCTGAAGTTCTTCTAACAAATTAATAATTTGTGCCTGAATGGATACGTCCAGGGCAGAGATCGGCTCATCACATATAATTAAGGATGGATTTGAAGAAATCGCTCTTGCTATACCGATTCTCTGTCTCTGTCCGCCGGAAAATTCATGGGCAACCCTGTCTTTTAATGCGGGGTCAAGACCTACAATGCGAAATAATTCATCTACTCGTGTTTCATATTCCGCCCGGTTTTTCACAAGTTTGTGTACCAGAAGAGATTCACCCACAACAGAACCTGCCGTCTGCCTTGGATCCAGGGAAGAGAACGGATCCTGGAAGATCATTGACATCTTGGGCCGGAATGGCTTTAATTTTTTATCCGGATATACAGCTATGTCTTCACCGTTAAAGAAAATCTGGCCTCCGTCCGGTTTATACATTCTCATAATACTTCTTGCAAGAGTTGTTTTACCGCATCCGCTTTCTCCTACAATTCCCAGTGTCTCACCTTTTCTCAGCTGGAATGTCACATCTTCGATTGCTTTAATATCACCGACTTTTTTATGTAATACCCCTTCATAGATTGCAAAATATTTCTTTACCTCTTTTACATCCAGACATAATTCTTCCCGAATCTTTTTAACGGGAGCGGTATGAATTTCTTTATTTAAAATCTCTATTTCTTTTTTGGCCAGCTCTTCCTCACTGAGGCAGCAGGAGGAAAAATGATCCGGCTCCACCTCTGTCAGCTGTGGTTTACCTTTTTCTAAACATTTATCCATTCGGTATTCACATCGATCATAAAAGGGACAATATACCGGTCTGGTAGCCGGATTGGGAGGTAATCCGTCTATGGGAATCAGTACGCGGTCCTTTGGATCATTTAACCTTGGTATTGCCCTTAACAGGCTTCTTGTATAGGGATGCTTCGGATTTTTAAAAGTCCTTACGGTATCCGTGGTCTCAACAACACTGCCGGAATACATAACATAAATTCTTTCTGCATAACGCGCCACAATACCTAAATTATGCGTTACTATTACTACTGCGGTATTGGTTTTTTTGGCAACGTCGCGGATCATCTCCAGAAGCTGGCCTTGTGTAGTTACATCTAATGCTGTGGTTGCTTCATCTGCTATTAAAACATCCGGCTTGGATGACATCGCCATAGCAATCATAATTCTTTGGCGCATTCCTCCTGAAAACTGCTGGGGATAGTAATTAAATCTGTCCTCCGCATCCGGGATATTCACCATTTTCAGCATTTCAACCGCTCTTTTTTTCGCTTCTTCCTTATCTAACTTAAGATGAAGCATTATATTTTCCTGAATCTGATAACCGATGGTAAGTACCGGATTAAGGGAAGTCATAGGTTCCTGGAATATCATGCTGATTTTACCGCCTCTGATTTCCCGCATATGGGAGCCTCCGGCGGAATACTTTAAGAAATCTCCCTTAACACCCTCCATGTATACTTCGCCGCCTGTCACTCTGCCCGGAGAGGAGACAAGCTGAAGCATACTTAACATGGTAACTGATTTACCGCTGCCGGATTCTCCTACAATGCCGATTATTTCACCCCGCTTTAAAAACATGGATACACCGTCAACCGCACGTACATCTTTTCCATCCATACGAAAACAGGTCTGAATATTTTTCAATTCCAAAAGATTTTCCATTTTAACACCATCTTTTTCCATTATAATTCTCCTCTAAGTCTGGGGTCTAAGGCATCTCGAATACCGTCACCAAACATATTTAAGCAAATAACCAGCAATGCTACGCAAATACCTGGTGCCAGGGAAATAACCGGATTATCCAGAAGATAATTTCTGCCTTCACTGACCATAGTTCCCCAGGAGGCAGTGGGAGCGCTGATACCCAGTCCCAAAAAGCTAAGTCCGGCTTCTGACAAAATAGTTCCGCCAACCTGCTGAGTCATAAGGACTATGATCGGAGAAATACTATTGGGCAATAAGTGTTTAAACATAATCCCCAGATTGCTGACACCCTGAAGTTTACTTGCCATTATGTAGTCTGACTCTTTTACTGAATAAACCTGCCCTCTCATCATACGGATATAAGCAGCCACATTAGAAATACCAAGTATAATTGCAATATTACGGATTCCGCCTCCAAAGACGGCGGTTAAAGCCATAGCGAGAATAATTGGCGGAATTGCACGGATCGCTTCTGTCAACCTGGTTATAATGTCGTCAATGATACCGCCAAAATAACCTGCCACCATACCAAGGACCGAACCAATGGCACAGGCAATGATAACAGCTAAGAACCCTATAATCAAAGAAACCCTTGTTCCGTATATAATTCTTGACAGTACATCTCTTCCATGCATATCGGCTCCGAGCAGATGCTTTAAGGATGGGTCGGCTAAAGATGCGGCAAAATCCACTTTATTGGGATCAAAAGGAGCAAAAATAGGTGCTCCGATGGCAAGCAGAGTAAAAAATACTACCCCCACTGCTCCAAATACAACTACTTTGCGTTTAAATAATAGACGGATAAATTTATTTAATTTACTCATTTTTCTATTTTCGTTCCTGTTTTTCTCTTTTCTTTCCATCTGATCACCGCCTATTCGAATTTAATTCTAGGGTCTACAACTGCATATAAGATATCTGTTAATAAATTAACCAGACAGGCAATCGATGCCGTTACAAGTACACAGGCTTGTACTACCGGTATATCTCTGGATGTAATTGCTTTAACAAACAGAGAACCCATACCGGGAATGGCAAATACCGTTTCCATAAACATGGAACCGCCGATTAATAAACCCAGTCTCATACCAAAAAGAGTAATAACAGGAATCAATGCATTTTTTAGAGCATGTATAAATATAATCTTTTTCTCCTTAAGACCTTTGGACCTTGCAGTACGGATGTAATCCTGACGGATCACCTCTAACATACTGGAGCGGGTCTGTCTGGCTATGGAAGAAATACCGCCGATTGCAAGACAAAACAACGGCATTATAGTAGATGCTATGCTTTTTCCAAAGTCCTCCCAGGGCCATACAAAACCAAAGGATGGAAACCAGGCTAACTTCATTGCAAATACATACATTAATAAAATACCGATCCAGAATTGCGGCAGACATGCCGTAATATTGGCAATCAGGGTCACTATGGTATCAATTGGCTTACCTCTGTAAACAGCACTTAAAACACCTAATAAAACCCCTACTGGTATACTGATAAAAAACGATAAAAATGTAAAATACAAAGTTACCGGCATACGTTCTGCCAATAATGCCA
The DNA here is from genome assembly GCF_030913705.1 of Anaerocolumna sp. MB42-C2. Classification (GTDB taxonomy): domain Bacteria; phylum Bacillota; class Clostridia; order Lachnospirales; family Lachnospiraceae; genus Anaerocolumna. The sequence goes on along the minus strand of NZ_CP133190.1, from coordinate 4,339,717 downwards.
TTGTCGGCATATGAAACTGTGTGGATTGTCCGAAATCCCCGGTAAGCGCATTACCAAGCCAGGTAAAATACCGAAAAATAACCGGTTGATCCAGATGCAGCTCCATATAAACTTTATTGTACATTTCCGGTGAAACTTCATCACCAAGCATTGCATATACCGGATCTCCCGGAATAAACGATATAAGCATAAATATAAAAATTGATATGAGGAATAAGATCAGAACCATCTGAGCAATTCGCTTAATCACATATCTTCCCATGAAACTTTCTCCCTTCTTTCCCTTTATAAAATGTTAAGCAGGCAGAGCGGATATTCACAATACTCTACGCTGCACTAAGAAGCGTGGGGCATACTTGTAAGGTTAGATTAAATTCAGGATTTTTAATTGGTCTTTTAACTTTTGTTTTTCTTCCGGTTTAAGTTCCTGAATCGGATCTAAACATTTCCCTACGTCAAATCCCTGTAAAACAAGTCCTTCTTTAATGACTGCCGGAAAAGTTCCCATATTACATAATATTCTGAGAGGAGCAAGATCATATTGTGCTTCCAGGGCTCCCACTAAGTCTCCTTCTGTATATTTGTTGTATATGCTTGCAGTTAATTTGGGAGCTATGTTGGCACAGGACGCAATTGCACCTACCGCACCGTAACATAATCCCGCATAAATAAGAGTATCTCTTCCAACCAAAACGCCAAAATTCTCTTTGTCTCTGGTTAGACGAATATATTCTTCCGTATTGGTCATATCACCTGTACTGTCCTTAACACCAACAATATTATCAATATCAGCTAATCTTGCAATGGTTTCAGGCGTTACATTAATATTGGTTTTTGGTGTGTTATTATAAATAATAATTGGTAGATCAGTACTTTCTGCTATGGATTTATAATATTGATATAATTCATCCTGTGTCTGGGATATAAACATGGGTGTTAATACGGATACCGCATCTACTTTTGCTTCCTTTGCCACTTTCAGATATTCAATCACACCTCTTGTGGTAATGTGGTTAGCACCTGCATAAACAGGAACCCTTCCTCCGGTCTCTTCCACTACGGTAAATAAAATTCTTTTCATTTCATCTTCCGTAAAAGCATAAAACTCTCCCGTAGTTCCCAGTGGAAATAAGCCGTGAACCCCTTCCTCAATAAATTTATTTACCAGCTGTCTTAATACTTTCTCGTTTATCTTACCCTCTTTTGTTGTCGGGGTAATAATAGGAGGAATTATTCCATAGGGTCTGAATGCCATCGTTTTACTCCTTCTTTTTTTCAATTTTTACATCTGCTATTTTTTCATAATATTTCAATAAACTGCTGTGATCTTCTTTCTCGTATCCATCCGCTTTTAATGATTGCATAAACTCCATAACTTCTGCAGTTAACGGAAGTGGTGCATTCACCATATGGGATGCATTTAATGCATTGTTTAAGTCTTTTATATGTAACTCAATTCGAAATCCGGGTTTAAAATTACGTTCCAGCATCATGGGAACCTTGGCATCCATAACTGTAGAGCCTGCTAAACCTCCGCGGATCGCCTGATAAACCAGTTCCGGATCTGCCCCTGCTTTTACCGCTAAAGTTAATGCTTCTGAAACGGCTGCAATATTTAATGCAACGATGATCTGATTTGCTAATTTTGTTATATTACCGGAGCCGAGTTCACCCACGTATACAACAGAACCTGCCATAGCTTTTAACAGATCATAATATTTATCAAAACTTTCTTTTTTGCCTCCAACCATAACGGAAATCGTTCCGTCAATCGCTTTTGGTTCTCCTCCGCTTACCGGAGCATCCATAAGTTCGATACCTCTTTTTTCTAATTCCGTACCGATGGATCTTGATTCCATGGGATCAATAGAACTCATATCTATAATTATCGTTCCCGGTTTTGCTGTCTCCGCTATCCCGTTTTCTCCTAAAACTGCTGTTCTTACATGAGGAGAATTCGGCAGCATTGTAATGATTACATCACAGTTTTCTGCTAACTTTGCACCGCTTTCTGCAGCTTTCGCTCCACAGGTTACGATCTCTTTAACTGCTTCACTGTTGAAATCAAAAACCGTCAGATCATAACCGGCTTTCAATAAATTCTTACTCATTGGTTTACCCATGATTCCTAATCCAATAAATCCTACCAATTTTTTCACCCTTTCAATTTAATCCTTTGTTTATTTCTTAACGCTTTCACAGTATAACATGTGGAAATTGCCATATCAATCGCTATTAGCGCTATTATTTTTTGTGTATTTTGTGCATTAGGTTATAAATTTCAATTCTTGAAAAACACTTTTCGGTTTTTTCATGTATATGTTTCATTTTTGAAATATTAGTTTCGTATAATTACACCGTATAGTAGAATTGACAAAATATTTTTTAATAAAACTTTGACGTTATTTATGGATTTTTTGTTTTACCGCTAAATAATTCTTTTTAACTTCTGTACAAATACTACAAGGGATGTATCGGAGTACATCTCTATGTAATAAAAAAGACCTGATATTCGATAAATCAGATCAGCGTTATATACTACGCTTTACTAATTCATTAAATATCAGGTCCATGTAAATCTATCAGAAAAATAATTTTATAAAAAATTTACAGTATTAAGTTATACTAATTCCTTTATATAAGCTTTATTCCGCAATCTTATCAAACATATCCTTTAAGGTCGGATATAATTCTTTAAATATATCGTATTTCTTATTATATAACTGAACAACTTCTTTATCCTGTTCCGTAGTATCAATTACTTTAATAAGCTTACCGGCTGCTTCTTCTACTGTAGCATATTTACCGCAGCCAACAGCTGCTAAAATAGCTGCTCCAAATGCAGGGCCTTCTAAACTGTTAATTTTATCTACTTTTACATCCAGGACATTTGCAATTATTTTACACCATAAAGGACTCTTGGCACCACCGCCGTTAATCCGGATACGGTCGATAGAAACTCCTAACTTTTTGGTGATTTCAAAGGAATCACGAAGGGCAAAAGCTACTCCCTCCAGCATAGCCTGTGTCATATCGCTGCGTGTGGTATCCATTGTCATACCAATAAAAGTACCTCTGGCATTGGGATTATTGTGGGGTGTTCTCTCACCCATCAGGTAAGGCAGGAAATATACGTTATTTTTCCCAAGCTTAGTGATTCCCGATTCTTCCTTTTTATAATCCCTGGTTCCGATAATATCGTCCAGCCACCATTTATTAGAAGCTGCTGCTGATAACATAACTCCCATAAAGTGATATTTGCCGTCTGCATGGGCAAATACATGCAGGGCATTTTTTTCAACTTCCGCATACTCTTTACTTGCAATAAATACAACTCCGGAGGTTCCAAGGGATACATTACACATACCATGTCCAACGGTTCCGGTACCTACAGCGGCAACTGCCTGGTCTCCGCCGCCTGCGATTACTTTTACCGTTTCTGGAAGACCTAATTCGTCTGCCACTTCTTTCTTCATTGTACCAACTACTTGATAACTTTCGAATATTTTAGCTAACTGTTCTTCTTTTAATCCGATAATTTCAAGCATTTCCTTAGACCAGCATTTATGTTTAACATCTAATAATAACATACCGGAAGCATCAGAAACATCCGTACAATGAACACCGGATAAACGATAAGCCGCATAATCTTTTGGAAGCATAACTTTTTTAATTCTGGCGAAATTATCCGGTTCATGTCTCTTTACCCATAACAGCTTCGGTGCGGTAAATCCGGTGAGAGCCATATTACCGGTATAAGCTGATATTTTATCTACTCCGATTTCATTATTCAGATAATCACATTCAGCCTGAGTACGTCCGTCATTCCATAAAATAGCAGGACGAATTACCTTATCGTTTTCATCCAGGATAACCATACCATGCATCTGACCGCTGAAGCTGATACCGTCGACGGTTGACTTATCGCAGTCCTTTGTTAATTCCTTAATGCCATCCATTAAAGCAAAATACCAATCCTCCGGATTCTGTTCAGACCAGCCTGCTTGCGGGTAAAATATCGGATATTCTCTGGTTACAATACTTTTAATATCCCCGCTTTCATCCATCAATAATAATTTAACGGAGGTTGTTCCTAAATCAACACCAATGTATAACATAATATCACCCATTGTAAATATATCTGCTTGCAGATATGTTACTGCCACAACATAAAAGTTGAAAGAACTATCACGTGGCACCTTTCCTTATTTAATTTTCTTTCAACCTGACACCAAGGCTTACCGCAAACCTGCTTGCGGTACTGCCCTGATGATGAAGTGTAAAATGTGTAAATTTGAAGTTGAAAAAATTAATATTTCAACTTATCTCTCCTGATCTTTTATCTTGTTTCAAGAATATATTGATTTAAAATTGATTCCAGCAATTCCTGTCTTCCGGATACATTAGGAGTTATACCGTTATTCATAGCATATGCTTCTAATTCCTTAAAACCGACTTTACCCTCCATAATATCTTTACCAATGCCTTCTTTATAACTGGCATAACGATTATTTATAAAGTTCTCAAATACTTTATCTTCGATTAACTTAGCGGCAACCTTTAACCCTCTTGCGAAAGTATCCATTCCTGCAATGTATGCATAGAACAAATCAATCTCTTCAAAAGATGCACGTCTGACCTTGGAGTCAAAGTTAAGCCCTCCTTTTGTTAATCCACCGGCTAACAAAATTTCATACATCGCTAAAGTGGTATCGTAAATATTAGTCGGGAACTGATCGGTATCCCATCCAAGATTTAAATCACCCTGGTTAGCGTCTACACTTCCAAGAACACCGTTAATACGACACTGATTCAATTCATGCTGGAATGTATGCATCGCAAGGGTTGCATGATTTGCTTCTATATTTAGTTTAAACTTATCGATCAGATTATATTTTCTAAGGAAAGAAAGAACCGTAGCTACATCGGTATCATATTGATGTTTGGTTGGTTCCTTTGGTTTTGGCTCAATTAAAAACTGACCGGTAAAACCGATTTCTTCCGCATAATCACAAGCCATCTTAAGAAGTCTCGCCAGATTATCAAGTTCCAGTCCCGTATCGGTATTCAGTAAGGTTTCATATCCTTCTCTGCCGCCCCAGAATACATAATTTTCACCGCCAAGTTCCTTGGTGACTTCCATTGCTTTTTTGATCTGTGCCGCAGCATAAGCAAATACGGTTGCATTACAGGATGTTCCGGCACCATGAACAAAACGTGGATTACTGAATGCATTGGTTGTACCCCATAAGCATTTGATTCCGGTACGGGCCATTTCTTCTTTAATTACTGCTACGATTTCATCCAGCCTGGCATTGGTTTCAGCCAGATCTTTTCCTTCCGGCGCAATATCCCTGTCATGGAAACAGAAGAAAGGAATCTGTGCTTTTTCCATAAATTCAAAAGCAGCATGTACTCTTTCTTTAGCAACTTCCATTGGGCAATCCGCATTATCCCATGGTCTGAACATAGTACCTACTCCAAATGGATCATTCCCCATATAAGTAAATGTATGCCAATAGGACATTGCAAATCTTAACTGCTCTTTCATTGTTTTACCCATAACAATTTCATCTGGGTTGTAATACTTAAAGGCTAACGGATTTTTGCTTTCCGGTCCTTCGTAATTGATTTTTCCTACTCCTTCAAAATAAGCCATACGATTTAACCTCCTATATATAGTTTTTTGACTGAACTAATGTTTATAATTACAATATAGCAACATTTTTTCCCTTTGTCAAGGGATATTGTTCTTTAACCAGACCCCTTTTCAATCAATTATTTTTATGTTATGATTGAATTAAAATTTTCACTAAATTATGACAATATCATTGCTGTCATAGATAAAAGGATGGATAACATGATTACAGGAAGCAAGGAACTTATTCGTGACATAAACAGTACTTTGGTATTAGAGACTATCATTAATACTAAGCCAATCTCAAGAGCTGCCATATCCAAAAAACTTGGGCTTACAAAAGCTACTATTTCAACGATTGTACAGGATCTGATTAATAAAGACCTGGTAATTGAAATCGGCAGCGATGATACGGATCTTGGAAGAAAACCCATTTTGCTTAGCTTTAATAAAAAAGCCGGTTATGTCATCAGCATCGATATCGGTGTTGAAACGATTTCTGCATTACTTACGGATCTGGAGGGGGAAGATTGCAGTTTAAAACAAATTAAAACACCAAAAGCCAATGAGAATATTGTGCAGGTACTATGCAGTCTGATAGAAACCATGAAACCAGCGGGTACGGATACTACTTATGGTTTGGTAGGTATCTCGTTGGGAATTCACGGTGTTGTATATAATAACAAAGTATCCTTTACTCCTTATTATGATCTTGCCGGTATTGATTTAGCAGATGAATTGGAACAACATTTTCATACACCTATATTTTTACAAAATGAAGCAAATCTATCCGTATTGGGAGAAAAAACTTTTATGTTTGATTATCCCAATATAGCCAATATTAGTGTTCATTCCGGAATTGGCTTAGGATTATTAATCAATAACACCCTGTATACCGGTTATAACGGCCGCGCCGGTGAGTTTGGCCACACCATTGTTGAAGTTGACGGAAAAGAATGTCCCTGCGGTAATCATGGGTGTCTAGAACAATATGTTTCCGAACGTGCATTATTAAAGGAATTTGCCAAACGAAAAGGGCTGGCTGAAATTGACTTTGAGCTTTTATCTTCTATGTATCAGACAGGAGATAAAGACGCCATTTATATTATTGATAAATTTATAAAATATATGTCCGTATGTATCAACAATGTATTGAATGCTTATAATCCGGATATTGTAATTATCAATAGTTCCTTTACCAACTTCTTTCCGGGGTTAACAAAATTAATCGAGCAATCCTTAAGCAGCAGAATGAACAGTGTTACTCATATTGTACCTTCTGCCTTACAGGACTCTTCCATACTTCTAGGCGGAATCAGTGTTGTGATAAAGAATTTTCTTGCCATAAGCACATTAAAATTACAGAATAATGAACTTTTTTAATTCATTATTAAGATGATTGCCGGGATCAAAAGGTCAATTTTACATTATGAATGAATACCAGCGTATAGATATTCATAAAATGCAGGTTGAGGGACCTTTTGAATCCCTAATCTTATTAGTCCCGGAGTTAGATAATACCTATCCTATAAAGATATGTCTAGCATAAAGAAAGTCATCAGCAGGTCACCTCCGGTATCAAACAAAGATACGGGTATTTATGTGTGCCTGTCAATGACTTTCTTTATTATCTTTATTATGCTCATTTGTTATTATACTATTTCTTCTTTGTTCCTTATTATCTTAACGGCCTGTTTTAAATTTGAGATATTTACTGTCTGGAATTCTCCGCCGAATTCCCCGTCAATGGACCAGGGCACCATCTCTTCCGATGTCAATAATATTTCTTTTACAGGGAATGAAAAAATATGGTCACTGTTTAAGTTTCCTTTCAACAAATCATTTATAATACTTTGAAAATCCATTACATTTTGCGGCATTTTAATAAATATTCCTTCAAACTGGCCGTCATCCAATTGTACATCTTTGCCGGTAAGACCTTTTATCCCGCCGACGGATATGGAATTTGCTACCATACCATATATAAAATTATCGTTCATTACCTTGTCACCACAGGTTATTTCCATTTGGTATGATTTCCAATTAGGTAAACGCTTTACACCCTCCAGAATATATGCCAATCTGCCCAGCATATTCTTAGTTGTCTGCGGTGTTTCATAAGAAGCATCCGTAAAGAGGCCAAATGCCGCAGTATATGTAAAGTATTCCCCATTAATGATACCAACGTCACAAGGAAATGCTTCTCCGCTTAATACTACTTTAGCCGCTCCCAGCAGATTTTTGGGCAGTTTTAGATTATAGGCAAAATCATTGGTTGTTCCTGATGGAATATAACCAATGCATGTATTCTGCTCACTGTGCATGATTCCACTGATTACTTCATTTAAAGTCCCATCACCGCCGGAGCATACAACAAGGTCGTATGTCTCACGGCTTAAGCAGTCCATCACAATATTCTTAGCATCCTTCCTGCCGGTTGTAGCATATATAACTACCTCATAATCACCTTTTACAAAAGATTCGATGATACTTGACAACCAGTTTTTAATTTTACTTTTTCCGGCAAGTGGATTATAGATAAACAAAAGCTTCTTTTTCATTGTTGTTTATTTATCCCCTCCATCTGCATTTGCTTTTTTCTCTTTGTCATAATTCCGCCAATCCGCCCGGTTTCCTTAGCGGAAAGTGATTTCCATCCATCACTTTTTACCTTGTCTAAAAGTCCCAGTTCGGTTGCTATCTCATATTTTAATTTTTCGTCCGGTTTTAAATCACTTAAATTTATATTGTTCGTTTCTGATTTCTTTTTACTCATATATTATACACCCTTTCTAGATTTTAACAAGGGACTGCTTTTCATTACAATTTATCTCTCGTAGTGAAACAGTCCCTTGTTTAGTATTCTATATAAAGTGTAGCCTTGATCTATTTATTTCATACCTTTGCAATAAAACTTATTTACTGAATTTTAAATAATTGTATTGCCTGCTCTAATTTCTTTGCATCATTAGCAAGTTCTAATGCGGATTCACTTAAGTTTTCAACGGAATTAATCTGAACATTTGCCGTAGCACTAACTTCTTCCGAAGCTGCCGCCGTCTGCTGAGCTACTGCAGAAATGTTGCGGATTGCATCCATACTGTCTTCTTTGGCAGTTTCAATTCCCTTAATTCCAATTGATATATTATCCAGATTCGTAACAAGGCTTCCAACATGTTTATTAATATCTTCAAATACCCTGATTGTTTTATTTAAAGATTCTGTCTGGGATTCTACAATGTTCTCAGCCTGTTTTGCAGATACCACCGTGCCCTGTGTTTTATTCTGGATTTCTGTTACGATTCCCTGAATCTGACTGGCCGCCTGTATGGACTGATCAGCCAATTTACGTATTTCATCCGCTACAACTGCAAATCCACGTCCTGCTTCACCTGCTCTGGCTGCCTCAATGGAAGCATTCAGGGAAAGTAAATTAGTCTGGGATGCAATCTCGTTAATAATACCTACAAAGTTACCGATATTATGTGACTGTTCTACCAATGCTTCAATATCCTTAATTACTACCTGAGTAACATCCGTAGTAGCTTTTGATTTATCATTTAATTCATCAATAATAACCAGTCCCTCACCGACAATACCCTTTGTATTATTAGCGATTTTTTCAATCTCATAGGTGCTGCTGTATACCTGATTGATTCTTTCTGATAGATTGGACATCTGACCAAGACAATGCTCTGTATCTTCAGCCTGCTGTACAACTCCTTTTTCAATCTCATCAATGGTAAAGGAAATATCTTTGGTTGCACCCAAGATTTTTTCCGATGTAGTTGAAAGTAAATCAGCCGACTCCGTAACTTTCTGACCGACACCCGCGACTTCACCAATCAGATTACTCATACCTGCCGTCATATCCGACAGCCCATTTGCCAATACACGGAATTCATCCTTACGCTTTGTATTAAACTTAGCAGTTAAATCCCCCTGTGCTGCTAATGATATGGAATTAACAAGTTTTGTAATCGCACTGCCGATACCGCCTGCAATAACCGTTCCTACCAATAGAGCAAATATACATGCAAATGCAATAAAGATAATACTTAAATTCTTAATCGCACTGGGTTGTTTTAAGATTTCAGTCTTAGGAATCAATGCGCAAACCATAGCACCGGTCTCACCAACTTTACTGTATACATACAGATAGTTTTCGTTATTGTAGTTCTGGTAGGAAAATCCATCTGTTTTTTCACCCGATTCCGCAGCTTTATAATATTCGGTTTCCGGAAAAACGTTCTTTAAATCAGGATTTGTTAACGTTTCTCTTCCGTCTCCGGTTACAAAACCAACAATACTGCCTTCAGCGACATTGATATCTTTAAGTACATTTGTGATTTCATCCATGGATACATCCATAAATACTAATCCATCACTGAATGATAACTTGGTAATCATTGACATTGCATAATCTGTATCTTTAATTGACAACAGTTTGTCCAGGGTTTCATGTTTTCCGACCCATACATTTCTGGAGGTATTCTCTTTTATTTTCTTGGCGTCTTCCGATGTGCTGTACTGAGCAAAAATATCTCTCGGAGGAGTAGCCAAAGTAGAAATCGGAGTACCTACATTAGCCATAATATGAATGGAATTAATAAAGGAATTCGTTTCTCTGATTACGATAACTTCCTGTTGGAGCTGTCTTAATGCTGTTACATTTTCAAGCGTGTCCTTTTCGTTCACTCTTCTGTAGTAATCTTCCACAGACTTACTAAGTGAAAATTCAATTGCTTTGTCAGATACGGAAGATAACCCCAATTCCAGGTATTTGCTTACTGCATTTAAAGTATCACTTGTGCTTTTCTCGTAATTCGTTATGATTGCATCTGCAGATTTTTGATAAGAAACTATTCCAAAAATCCCCAATAATATTACAGGGATAAAAAACCCAAGTAATATTTTAGCTCTTATGCCTCTAAACTGGTTCAAGATTTTTTTCTTTTCTTTTACTTCTGTTTTTACTTTCTGTTTCTTCTCTTTTACATTCTGAGTTTTTTCTTCCAGTTTCTTCTTTTCCTTTTCAAGTTTCGCTTTCGCCTTAGCCTCCAAAGCTTCTTTCTTTTTCTCGGCTTTCATAAAGTCCTTTAACTTTTTCTTACTTTCATTCCCCGTTATTGAATCATTGTTCAATTTCATCTTTTGATCCTCCTGCATCCCCTTGTAGGTCATGACTTTTAGGTTTGTAAATTTACATAATATTATATGAGAGTATTATATGAAACAGTATTTGTTCGACATATACAAAAACATATACTCCCCTTTATGTATTTTGTCTAACATATGTATAATTATACCACATAAACTATCAAAATAAAATGTTTTTCTACAAATTATCTCATTTTTGTCATATTGTACATCTTATTTCAAGATAATACATTTATCCATCTAAAATGAGTTATTCTGTTGTACCTGTATTTCTTTACCTAAACCAAAAGAATACAGGATTCTCTCTTTCACTTTCTTGCCGGTTAATTGTTCCAGGGCTTTTTGATAGTAATCCAGCTGTACCCGGTAACGTCTGATTAACTGTGCTTCCCCGTCTGTTCCGTTTACCACATCTGTTTTATAATCCAGTAATACCCATTTACCGTCTTCTTCAAAATATACATCAATGACACCCTGCACTAAAACTGTTTCTTCGCTTTTTAGACTGCTGTTAATCTCGCAGGCTTTTAATCCCATGACAAATTGACGTTCTTTATAAAGTCCTCCCGATTCTGCTGCTTTTCGCATCCTAACTGCAACTGAGCTTCCAATAAATAAGTACAGCTTATCAATATCCAGAACCAGTTTATCCGTTTCTTTTATTTTTCCCCTGTGCACCAAGTCTAAAAGTGTCTCCTCAATATCCATTCTGCTTCTTACTTTCGTTAAATCCAAAGCCTCCAATACGGTATGATAGAGTGTACCAAGATCGGCACCCCGGGTGATATCCGTATCTTTACTGAAATTAGGAACCGGAATTTCCTTTCCTGATCCGGTAGTTCCTTTCATGGGCACTCCAAAATCCTCTGCCTCATACTGACTTAATCTCTTAAGTTCCGATACGGTAAGTTTCGTATGAATATTAGTTTCTGTCTGATAAGGATATTGATATTCCATGTAAGAGTAAATTGTGTTTCGTACCTCCTCATTATATATCCGTTCTGTATTCCAATCTATAAAATCATTCTGATTTACTTTATTATAAAGCTGTGTCATATATTCATATTCAGCTGCCTGCTCATAGGAATATTGTTTTATACTTATTCTGGTATCTGCATTATATAAGGTATTGCTTAAGTCCTGCCTGATACCGATTTCTTTCAGAATCTCTTCAAATCCCCGGTAGCGCATAAGGGATGGTATTAGGAAGTCCAGATAAGAGGCCGCATTACTTAATTGATAATAAAGAAGCTGTTTCTCTTTCTGCCTGCAGATACTGCCCCATTTTGTCAGTAATTTGGCTGAATCTTTAACCCCTCCGGTTAATATCAGCTTTTCCTTAGCCCTGGTCATAGCTACGTAAAGCACCCGCAGTTCTTCCCCCAGATTTTCTAATACCAATTCCTTCTGAATAACTTTTTTAACTAAGGTTGGAGCTTTTATTCTTAACTTATGGTCAATATAATCAATTCCGATTCCTAAATCCGGATGGATTAAAAGATTACTTCTGGAATCCTGGTTATTGAAACTCTTTCCCATACCTGCCAAAAAAACAATAGGAAACTCCAACCCTTTGCTCTTATGAATACTCATAATTTTAACGGTATCATCGTTTTCTCCGGCTATTTTAGCTTCACCGAAATCAATATCGTATTTATGAAGTTTCTCAATATAACGTACAAAATGGAATAATCCGCTGTAACTGCTGCCCTCAAAACGAATTGCACGCTGTACTAACATGTCAATATTAGCCCGTCTCTTCTCACCGGCCGGCATTGCCGCCGCATAATTGTAGTAACCGGTATCTTCTAAGACCTTTAGTATTAATTCATGAATGGAATAATGGAACACCATATCACGATACCGGTCTAATTTAACCATAAATTTACTTAATTTATCGGAAAGTTCATCCGAACCTTCCTCAGTATATTCCTGTGCCGCTTCATACATGGAAATACGCCTTCTGGGTATTCGGATCAAGGCCAGTTCATTACTGGTTAAACCTACAATCGGTGAGCGGAGAATCGCAGTAAAAGGAATATCCTGTCTCGGATTATCTATGATTTTTAATAAGTTTAATACCGTCCGGATTTCTAACGTGGAAAAATAACCGGACTGGGTTTCCGTATGAGAGGTAATCCCTTCCGCAGCCAGGGTATCAGCAAATATTTCAGCCCAGTTACTCATAGTTCTTAAAAGGATTACAATATCTCCATACTTTGCCCTGCGGTAAATCTTATCTTTCTTATCAAATACCATCAGCCCTTTCTTGGAATCGGTCAATTCTTTCATTCGTTTTGCAATGGCTCTTGCTTCTATCTCTTTGGCTGTGTATTCATTCTCTTCCGTTTCATTTTCTTCCCCTGTCACTTTCTCTGTTATCCTATCCCTGTCCATTTCTTTTAAGGCGGGTTCTACCGAAACTAAGATAACCTCAGTATCCGCTGAAACTCCCTCTGTCTGCTCTCCAAAGTCAGCTCCGGGATATAATGCGGCCTGCTCATCATATAAAATATTTCCCAGTTTTTTCGTCATGATCTGCTCAAAGATGAAGTTAATACTGTCTAATACCACAGATCTGCTCCTGAAGTTTTTATGAAGATCGATTCTTTGGTGCTTACTGTCTTCTAAATCGTAGGTATCGTACTTTTCCATAAATATCTCAGGTCTTGCCAGTCGAAACCGATATATACTTTGCTTCACATCCCCGACCATAAATAAATTCGGATTTCCATACCGCTCTCTGCAGATACTGTTTAATATAGTCTCCTGTACCAGGTTGCTATCCTGATATTCGTCTATCATAATCTCTGCGTAAAACTCACAGAGTTCATCCGCGGCAGGAGTAGGTGCCATTTCTCCGTCTTTTTTCTGCACCAGTATATTCAGAGCAAAATGTTCCAGGTCAGAAAAATCTACTATATTTTTTTCAGATTTGCGTTTTGCATACTTTTCTGAAAAATCCTTGCATAAATTAATTAATACTGTAACCGGACCACCCATAGCCTTTATATCGTTTAACATTTCTTCGGTAGACTGGAAGAAATAATTCTTGCACAGGTCTCCTATTGCTTTCTTAATCTCATCCCGTATGACCTTAACCTGATTCTTCTTTTCTTCACTTACACCCTCTTCTTTTTTACCGGATAGTCTTGCAAAAGAAAAACCATTTAAAAGATCTGCATAATCATCGTAATCATTTAATTCAGATAAAGAAAGCAATAAAGTTTCATCACTTTTTAAAGCCGCAGTATAAGCACCGGGTCCGTCTGCTTCTTCACAGATCGATATTGCTTCCCTGCATCGTATCACAAGATCATTTGAAACGGTTTTCAGGTAGTTAAGTAAAGCACCCATCCAATCGGAGGCTTTCATTTCTTCCAGTGTATTTATTGAAAAAGTTCCCTTTTTCTCCTCCAGCCATTCCTCCGGCCAGGGATAACTCGTGGAAAAATTAAAAAGCCGTAATATCAGCTCTTCTATGCCTCCATCAGATTTCCCGGAAGAAAAACTCTCAATAAAATCCAGGAAATCCGCCTCTCCCTCTTCATAGTAATTCTCTAAAAGATCACTGATTACATCGGATTTTATTAAGGTCAGTTCCGCCTCATCTGCTATACGAAAAGCTGGGTCTAAATCAATACTGTTGAAATGATTTCGAATAACACTTAAACAAAAGCTGTGAATGGTGGTTATCTGGGCGCTGTGGACTAACGTCACCTGTTTTTGCAGGTGAATATTATCCGGCATTTCCGCTATCTTTTTCTCAATGGCCTCACCGATTCTCTCCCGCATTTCCGCTGCGGCTGCATTGGTAAAGGTAACAATCAGCAGGCGGTCAATATCAATCGGATTATCCCCTTCCGTGATCATGGATATAATACGCTCAACTAATACAGCAGTCTTACCGGAGCCGGCTGCAGCCGATACCAGGATATTTCTGTTCCTTAAGTCTATTACTTTCTGCTGCTCACTGGTCCAAAGCATCCTTATCCACTCCTTCCTTAACCGTTTTCTGCTGTTTCATTATTCTATCCCAGACCTCTTCTGCAGATAAAGAGGCCAGGTTACGATAAGAATATCCGTTTAACTTACTGTCGAATCCGCAGATACTATTGTAGATACAATAATCACAGGCACTTCGTTTGCCCATTTGGTAAGGTTTTATATCTGTTTTTCCGTCTAATATATCAAAACCATAATGATATACCGTATCTTTTACATATTTTTCAATCGCTTTTAGTTTGTATTGGTCTGCAATACTGGAACGTTTCGTCGGATATCCGTCTTTATTCGTTTCAACAGGAATCACGTCAGATTTCACCGAGGGCCTTAACTCCTCCCCTTCGCTTAGAAAACTGTTATCCAGATGTTTGATTACTTCTCCGCTGCTATTTACAATTCCATTCATCTTAAGTTCCTTTAGAATACTCTCTTCCACATGACTGCTTTTTTCTACTAAGGGGTCATCGATGTTATAATACAGGATACCGGCTGGGATCACCGATTTACCAGGATGTTCCCTCTCCATTAATTCCATGGCTGCATTCATATAAACTGCCAGCTGTATCTGTAAGCCATAATAAACAGAAAGAAGGTCAAAGGAAGTATTGCCGGATTTATAATCAATAACCTTCACTAACAGTTTATCATTTTCTTCATAGATATCCAGTCGGTCGATGCGGCCTAAGAGGCGAATGCCCTCATTCTCGGACAAATCGATCTTAAGGCTGTTAAGTTCATTATCTCCGGAGAAAAACACTTCAAAGCCAATCGGTTCGAAATCACCTTTCTTGATCTGTTCGCACAAAACCCATAAGGTTCTCTTTGTAATTCTTTCAACCCGTTTAACTATGTATTGATACCGGCTTGAACTTCCAAAAATGGAGTTTCCATAACCGTCGGCAGCTTCCCTCACACACTGACTTCCCCATTCCTCTCGCACATTCTCCGGAATGGTATGCCAGCTATATTCGCTGGCAGCCATTTTTCTTGAGAAGAGTTCAATGGCATTATGAAATAAATTACCGATATCCGGGATAGCTAACCGGTATTCCTGCCGTTCCATTAACTCTAATCCGTAACTGATATAATGGGCAAATGCACATGCTGCATACTGTTCGAATCTGGTTACACTCCCGGTCAGAGAACTTCCGTATAGTTCTTTCGCTATCTGCTTTGATAATCCCCTTTCTTTATTCACATAAAAGGCAGCCTGAATCAAACTCTGTATCTGATCTTTATTTTCCTCTTTGGCATAATAATAGCTGAATAATTCATTCCATACCTGCGTTGGATCTTCATAGGGATATTTCCGCAATCCATCTATGATATAATCCATTCCGCCGTTATTACCCAGGATGTGGGAGATATCTTCATTTTCCATATCTTCATCTGAAATCTTTATTTTAGGAAACAATTTTCGTATGGTTTCTATCATATAAGAGGGTCTTATACTTTTTCCGTCCCCGTTTAACTTGCTGAACGAAATGTACAGTTTGTCCTGTGGTTTGGTCATATTCAGATACAGATAGAATTTTTCCGTAAAGCCGGCCTGTCTTATGGTAGGTGCCATTTCAATTTTATGCTCTAAGAAGGTTTGTCTCTCCATATCCGTTAAGATGCCGCCGCTGCCGTTAACTTTAGGAATTATTCCATCGTTAACTCCTACAAAGAATAAAGCTTTTATGTCTTTTAACCTTGTTCTTTCAATGTCACCCACTGTAATCTGGTCAAGTCCCGGCGGGATAAGACCAACTTTTGCTTCTGTAAGACCTGCCTTAAGAACTTCAATGTATTCCTTTAAGGATATCACTTCGGTTCCTAAAAGTTCAGCTAATTTATCAAACAATTCCATCACAATTCCATATATCTGCTCATATTCCTTTGCTGCACCCAGTTTGTTATTTTCACTGAAAGCAAGGGCAAAAGCCTCTAATTTTTCGGCTGCCTGCATTTTTAACCCAAATTCATATAAAGCTAAGGTATAATCCTTAACAGTTTTTTCTTTGTCGGAGAGAACTTCATATAAAGGATTTATTTCATCATAAAATGCTTGGCGGATTTCATTTATCCTGATTAATTCTCCTTGTGGTTGTCCCCGGTAGAGACGCGTCCAATTATCCTGCCATTTCTTTTGTCCCCTGATTCCTAAGGCTATGACGTAATTCTCCAGTATATCTACATCCGCCATTTCTACATTGGCAAGGCCGCAACGCAGATATCGGAACACACTCTCATAATCAAACTTGTTCTGTACTATGTCAAGTGCAGAACGAATCATTTCCACAAATGGATTGGACAATACCTCCCTCTTATTGTCTATAAAACATGGAATTCCTGCTTTCTCAAATTCTCTTCCAAACTCTCTGCCGTAAGAAGCGATATCCCCTGTTACAACAGCAATATCCTGGTAACGGTATTGCCTGTCACGAACCAGCTTCTTAATTTCCTGTACGACAAAAATAATCTCCTGCTTTATATCTCTTGCAGCATGAATACTGATATTATCCTGTTCCTCTTCAAAGCTTTTTGACGGATAGCGGAATAAATTGGCTTCCAGGGCAGCCAGTGCAGGACTGTTACGATAACGATAAGGTACCTTTACAGGAGAAATGTCTTCCACAAACAGAGGAGAATCCAGTTCCATCTTCTCCTCTTCCGTTATATCTGTAAGTTTTTTAATCGTTTTTTTGCTTAAATGAAAGAGTTGGTATTCCTCATCCGGGATATCCAATTCTTTTTTATCTATGGTTATTGTTATTAAAACCTTTTTAGCCTTCTTAATCAGCAAAGTTAATAATTTATATTGGGCAGGAGTAAAACCGGTAAAGCCATCCAGGCATATGATACTCTTTTCAATCAGTTTCGACTGGTCTATTACCTCGCAGAGAACATCCAGTATTTCTTCAGCAGTAATATAATTTTTATCCAGATATTCTCTAAAGGCTTTATAAATAATAATTATATCATGGAGTTTCCCATGTAGAAGCGGCTTATTTGCCATGGCCTCTTTCATCTCTTCAAGTTTAGGGATACTGATGCTATATTGATAAATTTCAGAAATCAATGATTTTAATTCGTCAATAAAACCCTGCTTTTGAACATCATGATTAAATAATTCCAGCTCTTTTTTCTTTATCGCCACTATTTTACGCAGAACCATGCTTTTCCCGGTATCTTCTAACACCGGTCTGTCATTGCCACCTACCTCATCAAAGATACGAAAAGCAAGCCGGTTAAAACTTAATATGTCAATATTCATGGTTCCCCGGTTCGGATGCCTGGATACGATGTCTTTCTGTGTCTGAAGGGTAAATTGTTCCGGTACAATAACCAGATAACTGGTATCCTCCTTCTGTATTGATTTTGTTATAATCTCTTTATATAATTGATAAGATTTTCCCGAACCGGACCTTCCTATCACAAATTGTAAGGACATATAATTTCCTCCCTGATATGTATATATAAATGACAAAACATTCTTAGTTTTATTGCTCCAATCGCAATTCCCTGGCAAACTCCCAGTTACTCATTCCGCTTTCATTATACCATGTCCGCTAGCTCCCATGGTACCGCGCCACTTTGTGGCGTTTATGTGCACTCACTTTGGTTCGGCACCGGTATAATATCTGTCGATATTATACCATAATTCTGCTTTATTTACGAATAGGTTCGTGTTAAAAAAGGAACTGTTTCTAACAGACTAAACAATTACATTCTCGTATACCTTTTATCCTTATAGATAAATTTGTATATTAATAGTATATAAGTTTCTAATTATTTGGACTTTTATTAATGAAATAATCATAAATCTTAAAAAACAATAATAAGATATATAAAGTATTCTTATGGAGGCTAATGTGTGAATTTCCTCATCACACATATTGAACTGAAATTGGTATGGTTCACCTGAATTTAATATCTGCTTTATACTTTGAAAAATGTGAACGTCTACCAGGAAAGGCATGGTGCAAAATATGTCAAAAACAAAAATTGTTGTTATTCACTTAAAAGAAATTATATATACGGCACTATTTGCAGGCCTGGGTATACTGCTGATTATCCTTTTAGTAATTATGTTTATGAACAAAAAGGAAGATACTACAGCAACTATGTCAGGAACCCAATATACACCCGGCGTATATAATTCAACATTGGTTCTGAATGACACCGCGTTGAATTTGGAAGTGGTTTTGGATAAGGATCATATTAATTCCGTTCGTATTGTTAATATCGATGACTCCATTACTACCATGTATCCATTGGTAGAACCATCATTAAATGATATTTCAGAGCAATTAGTCGACGGAGTTGATATAAACTCAATCGAGATTTCTGAGGACAGTAAATATACTCAGATTTTATTACTGGATGCAATTAAAGCTGCTCTGGCAAAAGCTACGCCCGATTTAAAAGATAATTAATTAGAATCATTAATGCCGGTAAGATTCATAAATCATAAGTTATTCGTAATACTTACATAAAATAATAGCCTCCCTACCATAATTTATTTGAAGATAAGAAATGGGGAGGCTAATTTCCTATGTATATCAGATAACATATCAAACACCGTTTTCGAGTTATTGATAGTATACGGTACTCTCTTGTAAGAGTACGTTATAGGAATTTTATTTTTATTATATTACATATGGTGATTTTTCACTTAAAAAGATGATTCCGATGATTCCAGGACCTGTATGAGCTCCAATTGCGCAACCTACATAACTCTCTAAAAAAGTTTTGCAGCCGTATTTTTCTATCAGCATATTTTTTACAAGATTCAGAGTCTCTTTATCGTCACCATGGACAAGCCCTATGGTCTGACTTGAAAGATCCACCCCCCGTTCACCTGCAATATCAACTAACCTTTTAAGAGAGCGCATACGCCCTCTGACTTTTTCTATCGCAACTAATGCTCCCTTATCATCTACTTCGATAATGGGTTTAATATCAAGCAGTCCTCCTGCAATCGCGGAAGTTCTGCTTAATCTTCCGCCTTTATAAAGGTACTCCAGTGTTTCAACCGTAAAAATATGTTCCATATTATCGCAATAAAAACGGATTGCCTCTATAATTACCTGTTTAGGAATATTGCGTTCCACCATCTGTAATGCTTTTTCCACTACAATACCAAATCCAAGAGAAGCACATTTGGTATCAATAATAGTAAGATCAAAATCAGGGTATTCTTCCAAAAGTTCTGCTTTAGCCAGATTAGCAGCATTATAAGTCCCTGCTATACCGGTAGAAAAACAGATATAAATTACTTCATCCTTATTTATGGCATATGGTTCAAAATTATTATGGAACATAAAAGAATTGATATGGTAAGTCTTTACCTCTGTCCCTGCCCGTAGGATATCATAAAATTCTTCCGGCATTATGGTTTCACCGTCAAAGTAATCTTTTTCATTTATAACAACCGGCGTAGGTATAACATGCAGCTTATATTTCTCTAACAGCCATTTCGGCACATCGGAAGCAGAATCTGTAATAATTCTTAAAGCCATTTTAATACCCATTGCATAACACATCTGTTCTCAGATGTGTTACTGCCACAAATAAAAAGTGAAAGAATCTTAATTTGTGGCATTCCCTTTCTTTAAGTATTTTTTCTTTCACATTTATCCCCCTGTATTTTTCTTATTTAGTTAGTAATATAATTTACTGTATCTTGTTAAGATCCTCAAGCCACAGAGCAGCACTGGCATCACTTGGCATTCGAAGATCTCCTCTGGGAGATACTGCAACGGATCCGACCTTAGGCCCATCCGGCAGACAGGATCTCTTAAACTGCTGAGAAAAGAAACGACGGTAAAATACTCTCAGCCACTTTAAAATTATATCTTTCTCATATGTCCCGTCAAACGCAATAACGGCCAATCGGTATATTTTGGATGGGGTGAAACCAAACCTTAAGATGTAATACATATAAAAATCATGTAATTCATAAGGCCCTACAATGTCTTCCGTTTTTTGTGAGATTAAACCTTCCACCGGTGGCAGTAGTTCCGGACTGACAGGAGTATCTAAAATATCAAATAAGACATGTTTTAAACTTACCTCTTCTGCTGTTTCCGCAAAATAAGAAACTAAATACCGCACTAATGTCTTAGGTACGGAAGAATTTACGCCATACATGGACATATGATCGCCGTTATAGGTCGCCCAACCAAGCGCAAGCTCTGACATATCTCCCGTTCCAATAACAAAACCATTATATTTATTGGCTAAATCCATTATAATCTGTGTTCTTTCCCTGGCCTGTGAATTCTCATAGGTAATATCATGATTATCCCTATCCTGACCGATGTCTTTAAAATGAAGTAACACAGCTTCCTGTATCGGGATCTCCATTAAGGAAGTTCCAAGATGTTCAGCTAAAGAAAGGGCATTCTGATAAGTACGATCCGTTGTACCAAAACAAGGCATGGTCACTGCAATAATTCCTTTTCTGTCTAAGTTAAGCAGATCAAAGGCCTTACAGGTAACTAACAGTGCAAGGGTAGAATCCAAACCGCCGGATATACCGATTACAGCATTCCTGGCACTGGTATGTTCCAATCTTTTCTTTAAACCATAAGCCTGTATATGAATAATTTCCTCACATCTTCTGTCTCGGTCTTCTTTTACACCAGGTACAAACGGTGCTTTATCTATAAATCGAGTTAATTTTGTTTCCGGCAGAGGATCACTTAACCGGTACTTAAATTCTATAATTTCATATTCCTGAAAGGACGTAGGTGTAAAGGTAGTCATCCTTCTTCTTTCATTCATTAACTTCTGCACATCCAGTTCAGAAAAAATAAATTCATTCTCAAAACGTTTTGATTGTTTTAATATAGTTCCATTCTCAGCAATAAGGTTATGCCCGGCAAATACTAAATCCGTCGTCGATTCCCCTTCTCCGGCATCCGCATAGATATATCCGCAGACTAATCTGGCGGATTGCATTTTAATCAAATCACGTCGATAAATATCTTTCCCTGTCGTTTCATCACTGGCAGATAAATTCAATATAACTGTTGCTCCTGCCATTGAATGTCTGACACTCGGCGGTTCTGGAACCCATAAATCCTCGCAGATTTCAATACCAATGGTTAAGGATGGTAAATTAGCGCATCGAAACAGTATATTAATACCCATAGGTATTTTTTTACCATTAACCATAATAAATTCGATTTTCTCATGGCCTGGATTAAAATATCTTGCTTCATAAAATTCAGAATAATTCGGCAGATTTTTCTTCGGTACCAACCCTAACAGCTGTCCGTTCTGTATCATTGCTGCGGTATTATATAATTTTCCTTCGGTACATACAGGAACTCCAAGAGTAACGAAAACATCCTTACCAAGTGTAAATTCTACAATCCTGCCTAGTTGTTCCAACGCACTATTTAATAAAGTGTCCTGTAAAAACAACTCCCCGCAAGTATATCCGGTTAGGCATAATTCAGGAAACACCAGTACTTTCACATGATTATTCTCTGCTTTATCAATGATCTCAATTATTCTGTCTGCATTGTATTTGCACCCTGCAACCTGTATCTTAGGTGTTGCCGCTGCAACTTTAATAAATCCGTGATTCATTTAGACTCCCATCTGCGCTCTTTATAACACTTTAAAAAAAGGCAGCTAAAGCTGCCCTTCATCTTTTGTTCATGTACCCGAAACGCCGTTTCCTGTATTTTGACTCCTAGCCAAGCTAGGTGGGTTTCCGCACATAAGCCTCTGTCTTCCACTGCATATGGTGGCCTGACATAATCTTACAGATGTAGGAATCCCTTTTTATATCATGTAGGTTCAAAATAACAGGAGTGTCGTACATCCCAGGAACTACTTGTGACTTTATTATACCTTACAATAATCAATTTTTCAAGTTTTTTGTGACATAATTAGCCCTAAATGTTTAACTCTTCTACATATTCTTCCAAGCATTGGAAAGTAAAAACAAATTCCGTACCGTTTCCTAAGGTACTGTAAACTTCTATATTACCACCGTGTTTCATTGCAATTTGTTTGGCGATAGCAAGTCCAAGGCCGGATCCTTGTTTATTTTGTTTTAATTTTGACTTGTAAAATTTATCAAAAATACTCGGTAAATCTTCTTTCGAAATTCCAATGCCCTCATCTCTAATTGATATTTTTAGTTTGTCCAACTTAGATAAAATTATGTGTATGGTAGAATTTTCATTTGAGAACTTAATGGCATTATCTAAAATGATAAGGAACATCTGCCGTAGGCGGTCATAATCACCCATCATCATATAAAACGGCTGATCCTTTTTAAATTCGATTGAAATATTTTTCTCCTCACTGATGGCGCGTATACTTCGTATCAGTTCATCAAAAACCTGAATTATATTAACAGGTTCTTTCTCAACAACAAAATCAGGATTTTGCATTTTAGACAGCAGCAGAAGATCGCCGACTAACCGCTCCATACCTTTACATTCCGATAACATCCTTGAGTAGTATTGATTTTTCTTTTCCTCATCCGTAATAACACCGTCAACCAAGGTTTCCGTATAAGCACGGATAACGGTAATAGGAGTTCTGAGTTCATGGGATACATTCGCAAAGAAATCAATCCGTGCCTGTTCCCTGTTCTGGCGCTCAATTTCATTTTCTTTTAGTTCGTCAGCCAAAATATCAATGGTTTTTGCTAAATCTCCGATTTCATCTTTTCGGTTAATATTTGTCTTACTCTCATATTTACCGTCTGCTAATTCCAATGCCGTATTGCGCATTCTGGAGATTGGATTAGATATTCCTTTCGCAAAGAAAATAGAAATGACAAAGGATATAAAAAGAGCCACTCCGACACTAAGAAATATAAGATACATACTGCTTCGTATGATATCCTCCTGATCCTTGATTGCTGACCTGAGTAAAATAGCACCTACTACTTCTCCATTCACTCTTACCGGCATTCCTAAAATAGCAAATACTCCACCAAATTCTTCAAAATATCCGCTGGCGTACATCTTTTCATTATGATATGCTGCGTTTATTACATCAACACAATCTTTTGACAAAGTAACATCATTTAAATCTACATTTTCCAGCTTTTTATCCATGGGAGAAGCAGCATTTGGATTTGATATAGTCCAGATATCCGATTCTTCCGTATCCATATCATCTAATATCTGAATATACTCCAAATAACTATCATCATCATTATCTATGATTCTTTTTGCTAATTTTATCGATATACTTGTAGCCTGTTTTAATAACTTTTGTTTGTAATTTTCCACAGTTTTTGTCTTATATAAATTTAAAAATATAAGCCCTACTAATATAGCTAATACCGTTAACATAATTGCATAATTTATGTATACTTTTAAAAAAAGCCGGCTTCTTGACCTGCCTTTATTCTTCTTATCCATTTTACACCTGTTCGTTTCACATTTCTGAATGTGATGTTGTATCCAAAATAAAAGGAAGAGGTCTGCAAAATCTTGTGTATGATGAAAATATAAACAGATTTTGCACTGGCCTTTGGGTACCCCTGACTCCCTTTACGTTAATATTTACTCTGCAATCTCGAATTTGTAACCAACGCCCCAGATTGTCTTAATATTCCAATCCGGATGTTCCACAGCGTCTAATTTTGCTCTGAGACGTTTAATATGTGAATCTACAGTACGGCTGTCACCAAAATAATCAAACCCCCACAAACTGTCTAATAAATTATCCCTGGTAAAGACTTTGTTCGGGTTTTTTGCTAAAGTCCACATGGTTTCAATCTCTTTTTTGGTTAGTGACATTTTTTTACCGTTTATATGTAGGGTATATTCATCTAGATTAATTATCATATCACATAAGGATATTATATTACCGGACTTTATATCTTTTTCTGTCCGCGTCATTCTCCTCAGAACTGCCCTGATACGGGCCATTACTTCACTTGGACTAAAAGGTTTTACAATATAATCGTCTGCTCCGATATCCAGTCCCATAATTCGTTCAAAATCTTCACCTCTGGCTGTAATTAAAATAACCGGCACATTTGATTTTGCACGAATCTTACGGCATACCTCATAACCATCTTCTTTAGGCATCATAACATCAAGTAACACAGCAGCCGGGTTATAATGTTCGAATAAACGAAATGCTTCTTCCCCGTCATAAGCAATGATTGGCTCTAATCCTTCTTTTTTGGAATATGTAGATAATACATCAGTGATATCATGATTGTCATCCGCAATTAAAATATATTGCATGGTGTTTTCCTCCGATTAATTTAAAACATTATATATATTAGATATAGTACAATTATGTTTTGTATATTTTTGTATCCTTAAATATTATAGCGTATAAGTCCGGTTAAAAACAAGAGTAAATGGAACAATATATATTAAAATTCTCCTTTAATTCTTAAGTTTTTTTTAAGATTTTGCCACGTTTCTGACAAAAACTAGTATTATAGTAATTTTATGATAGGTGAGTGTGAAAAATTCTTTTTTTACTATTATGTTTGCATATGCAGACAACCTGGGGAAGAATGAAATTTTGGAGGACAAAGCCATGAGAAAATTTTTATTTAGAAAGTGTCTGTTGGCACTGGGCTTGTATTTATTCTTCACTGTAATCATACCAGTTCCTATTGCCGGTAATAGTATCATTGCGAAAGCATCCACGGTTGATGAGGATCAAAATGCGATTAAGCTCAATGTAAGTAGTACATCACTTGTAAAAGATACCACATATGCTCTTAAAATATATAATATTTTGGACAGCCATAAGGTATCCTACAAATCGGATTCTACTTCCATAGCTACCGTAGATGATACAGGTATTATTACAGCTGTAGATTTCGGAAAGGCAATTATTACCGTAACTGTCAAGGACGGCCTGAAAACTATTGCTACACTGGAATGTGAAGTAACAGTAGGACCTCCGGCAATCAGCGTTATATTGACCAAATCTGAAGTTACCATGACAGCTGGAAGCAGAACTTCATTAACAGCAATTTTAAAGCCAAATAATACTGTGGAAGAAGCGAAATT
Source organism: Anaerocolumna sp. MB42-C2 (assembly GCF_030913705.1). Lineage (GTDB taxonomy): Bacteria > Bacillota > Clostridia > Lachnospirales > Lachnospiraceae > Anaerocolumna. The sequence continues at coordinate 4,313,905 of NZ_CP133190.1, read as the reverse complement.
CTCCAGCAATGACCCAGAAGTAGCCAGTGTTAGCGCAGGTGGGAGAATTACAGCCAAAAAGGCTGGCTCCACATATATATTTGCTGCTATCAGCAATGGCAAAATGGGTATGTGTAAAGTAACTGTAGTAGAAGAAGAAGTTAATACAGGTGATGTTAAATAATCGGGGCTTTATAAAGACTGCCAAAGTGCAAGCTGGCAGTCTTTATATTTTTTTGCTCTACAATTTAAAACTCTCTTATGAATGATCAAAAACCGAATCTGCTCTTATCTTAGCTGTATCCAGCTCTTCCATATCATCCATACTGGCTACATAGAAAACATCGTCTTCAATCCAACAGATTACAACATCTTTCCCTGCTTTTATTTGACCTCTATTTGTTGCTTTAGCAGGTGAGGTGAAACTGTTTCTGTTTAAAACATACCTTATCTCACCGAATTCTTCAAAACTGATGTCTTCCGACACCGTTGCTTTTAATCCCACTAATTCTGTTGTCTTAGGCTCACAGGTGTTTTGTGCCTTTCTTAACGGAGCAAGCACTAATTTGTACACTGAAACACCTGCAAAAATACCAGCCATACATGATATTAAGACCTGAAAAGCTAACAGCATATCGTTCCCTCCTTTCATTCTTTTTCTCTTGATTACTTTTATCATATGCCTTATAGATTAAACCAGCCTTATGTATAAATTAAAATTTGATTAAAAATCAGTCTCTAATACGTAATTATTTATTGATTAATAAGACATTTATACTAAAAAATATCAGTAAATTTGGGCATTTGTATTTGCTCCAAAGATTGACATTTAATACCTTTTGTGGTAAATTAAGTCTATCATTAAATATAATGGTATATAACATAATTCAATTTTTTAAGAGCACTAGGAGGCAATTTATGAAAAAGGGTACAGTAAAATGGTTTAATGCTAAAAAGGGGTTTGGTTTCCTATCAGACGAAGAAGGTAATGATGTATTCGTACATTTCTCCGCGCTTAATATGGATGGCTTCAAAGTTTTGGAAGAAGGACAGGAAGTTCAATTCGAAGTTGTTAACGGAGAAAAAGGACCTCAGGCTGCTAATGTAACAAAGCTTTAATTTCGTTTATGAAGTTAGTTATAATCAAGAGTTATACGTAATAAATGATAAACATGTTAATGAATTTAATTTTAATTAATCATATATATGGATTTATACGTAAAGGTTATAACGAAAAGAGGATGTCTTAAGGTCTAAGACCAGACATCCTCTTTTTTGTCTTTTTGTGTTTTTTAAATTTAATGTTTAAAGTGTCTCATTCCGGTAAATACCATTGCTATACCGTATTCGTTGCATTTCTTAATAGAATCCTCATCACGGATGGAGCCGCCTGGTTGAATAATGGCAGTAATGCCAGCCTGGTGAGCAGCTTCCACACTGTCATCAAAAGGGAAATATGCATCGGATGCCAGTGCGGCACCTTTCGTTGCATCTTCATTAATTAATTCTGCCGCATGCTCAATACATTGTTTTGTAGACCATACACGATTAACCTGGCCCGGTCCGATTCCTATGGTTTGCTTATCTTTTGCAAGAGCTATACCATTCGATTTTACGAATTTAACCACTCTCCAGGCAAAGAGCATATCTTCCATTTCTTTATCAGTTGGTTTACGATCGGTAACAACTTTTAAATCCTCTTCAACTAATAGTTTACTGTCTATCGTCTGCACAATTAAACCACCGTTAACTTTCTTTAAATCATAGGCATTCTCATCCTGTGGTACACTTATATCCTTTAATTCCAACACTCTGACATTTTTCTTGGTTTGCAGGAGTTCAAGTGCTGCTTTCTCATAACCGGGAGCCACAATTACTTCCAGAAAGACTTTTTTCATTTCTTCGGCTAACTTAACGGTAACTTCTCTGTTAATTACCACAATACCGCCATAAATAGACACTTTATCTGCTTCAAAGGCTTTCGTCCAGGCGTCTAATATATTATCAGCACTGCCAACACCGCATGGATTACCATGCTTGCAGGCTACCACCGTAGGTTCTGTGAATTCTTTTAATAATTCCAGAGCACCATTGGTATCATTAATATTATTAAAAGACAGTTCTTTCCCATTCAGTTGTACCGCGTCCGTTATAGAACCTTTTTTCTTACCGATTTCTCTGTAAAATGCAGCTTTTTGGTGAGGATTTTCACCATACCTCATATCCTGCACTTTTTCATAGGTTAAGGTCAGGGTATCAGGAAGATCATGGTCATTTCTTTGATTTTTTAAATAATCAGCAATCATGGTATCATAACTCCCAGTATGCATAAATACTTTCTGCATTAGATAAAATTTGGTGTCTAAGGATACTTCCCCTTTGGATTTCAACTGCTCCAATACTTCTTTATAATCATCCGGATCCACAATGACCGTAACATCCTGATAATTTTTCGCTGCAGAGCGCAGCATGGTAGGACCGCCGATATCGATATTTTCAACTGCTGCGTCTCTGGTTACATTATCTTTTAATATAGTTGCTTTAAAGGGGTATAAATTAACCACGACCAGGTCAATGGTTTCTATGTTTAAATCTTTTAATTGTTTCATATGATCCGGTTTACTTCTCATGGCAAGCAGACCTGCATGAACGATTGGGTGCAGGGTTTTTACCCGTCCATTAAGACATTCAGGGAAACCGGTTAATTCAGAAATTTCTATGGCAGCTACTCCGGCTTCTTTCAACTTGTTATAAGTGCCTCCCGTGGAAATGATTTCAATTCCCATCGATACCAATTCCTTTGCAAATTCAACTATTCCAGTTTTGTCCGATACGCTAATTAATGCTCTCATGTTACTCTCCTTTTCAATGGTTAATGTTTCGATAATGAAATAAAAAAACGCCCAGGTAACCCAGTAACTTCCTTATAATATATAAGGTTACTTTAGGCTGCCCAGGCGGTCGGCTGATTATTTTATTTTGTACTCCCCATGGGTAAACTCCCACTTTCCGCCAGTCGTACAAATTCTATTTATAGTTTACTATACATTATTTTAAATTACAATCCCTTTTATGTCTCCTATTCTTCATTTATGTTAATGAAAAGCCATAAATCCTGCTAATAATTTAAGTGAAATGTTATGTTTCTAAGCTCAAATTACTCAGTATGATTGCATATTACAATTTAGCCGCAAGACTGGACTGTAATGATTTAGCCGGCCTTAGAAAATCATGAATTGAATAACTATGTGTTTTGTTATATAATGATTATTATAATAATTGGTTATACTAGAGTATTAACCGCCTGACATCATGGCAATTACCTGCTTGAATTTCCAGCTACTGCACTGCACTTAATTAGCGCAGCCATACTTAATATAAGGAGTCTTTTTATGAAAAGGTTTAAATTTACAGACATTTTAATCGGATTAGTATTTACCTTATTGTTCATTTCCATCGGTGTTATAGCTGCCGTTAACTTCAGATTTATTTATTATCTGGATATAACGAACTTAAATATTGAAGCATCCTCGGGAATCAGCCGAGATGTTATAATCGAAAACTATGATGCTCTTATTGACTATAATTCTCCTTTTTATAAAGGAGATCTTAAGTTTCCAACCCTGCCTGCTTCTTCCTCTGGGCTTACACATTTTTCTGAAGTTAAAAATATCTTTGTATCCTTTTATTACATTGGTATTGTAGCTTTAATTGCAGCTATTATTATTATATTTTATAAACGCAGGAAAAAGGACTTTAGTTACCTGATGGTATCTTCCGTCACCGTTCTTGTTATTCCTGCCATAGCGGCAATAGGCTGCTCTATTAATTTTGATGAGACCTTTATTCTATTCCATAAGATATTCTTTCGAAATAATTATTGGCTGTTTGATCCGGTTACAGACCCTGTTATAACTATTTTGCCGGATACTTTTTTCTTACATGAACTTATGGTAATTATAACTTTTGTAGTACTTGGCAGTCTGGTTTTGTTTCTATTCTCCAAAAGTAAAAAAAGAGGCCGTAATAGTTACGATTTCACGAATAATCATAGGTATTATTAAAAAACAGGTAATTGCAAATCTATATTGTTTTCTGAAAGATAACAATTATTTTGCAATTACCTGTTTTAGCTTCTAGGTCAAAAGGTCAATTTCAAATTATACAACAACTTATTTCTGATTACCACTATACGGAAAACTTATCTTAAATTCCGTACCTTCTCCCGGTTTACTATCCACCTGAATATTACCGCTATAAAGTTCTACTATATGCTTAACAATAGACAATCCCAGACCGGTTCCTCCCTGTTTTCGTGAACGGCCTTTATCCACGCGGTAAAAACGTTCAAAGATACGTGATAAATGTTCTTTCCCGATACCGATTCCGGTATCTTTAATCCTGATAATTAACTTATTGTCTTCTTCCTTACAACTTATGGTTATACTGCCTTCCTCCGTATATTTAATTGCATTGTCCAGCAGGTTAATTAATAATTGCTTCATACGGTCAGGGTTACAAAGGAACGGTTTTAAATACGGTTCCGGTTCAAAAATAATCGTAACCTTATCCGATGGTTTTGATTCTAAAAGTTCTATTACAGAATTAATGCATTCATTTAAATCCAAGGGTATGGTTTCATATTCCCTTTTTGATTCTATTTCCGATAGGAGAAGAATGTCTTGAATCAGGCTGAATAAACGTTCGGCTTCTATATCAATAATATCAAGAAAACGGTTTGCCACCGCTTCCTCTTTAATAGCCCCGCCTTTTAAAGTATCGATAAAACCACGTATTGATGTAAGCGGTGTTTTTAACTCGTGTGTTACGTTTGATACAAAATCACTTCGTATACTTTCCAGTTTCTTAATTTTGGTAATATCCTCAATAATTAATAAAACTCCAAAATATTTAGCATCATCCAACCCCAGGGGGGTAGCAGTTACACGGATATTCCTTAGGTTTTCCCTCGCAAGGGTACCCTCTTCCTCCACGCTAATATTTTTGTCACGAACCTCATCAATTGCATCAAAAACAGCCGCATTTCTTAATATATTATAAAGGGAATGACCCAGAATTTCTTTATTTGCAGGATTTACGATTTCTAAAAATGCTTTATTAAAGAATAATATTTCATTCGAATCATCAATTGCTACAACCCCGGCAGTCATACTGCTTAACATTGCTTCCAATTCCGCGTTTCGCTGTGTCAGATTCTCTATGGTACCTTTTAGGTTTTTAGACATAATATTAAAGGATTCCGCTAATTTACCTACCACCGACTTATCCCTTGTATAAATTTTAATGTTATAATCTCCATTTGATATACGCTCAGCCGCTTCAGCAACTTCATGAAATGGTTTCGCCAAAATCCCGGTAAATAGAATTGCAGCAACTACAGCAATAATAAAACAAATCAGGATAGCATATATAATAGAATAAAACATATGTCCGTTTAAAGCTTTGAGCTCAGACAGCGGCAACGATACCCTAAGTACTCCATCCAGATCATCACTTTTAACCGGTACTGCGCTGTAAGAATATTGTTGTCCCATAGTTTTCGAATAACGGTTAACTGTAACACTCTCACCGTTTAAAGCTTTTTTTACTTCTTCCCGGTTTTTATGGTTCTCTAGCGGCTGACTTGTATCGGAGTCAGCATAAACCTCACCATTCCGGTCAATTATCGTAATTCTTACATTATATTTATCAGCATATCTGCTAACAAAGGTTTCATAATCCTGAATATTTTTAAAATCTTCATTCGAAAATATATCTGCCATTAATTTCGCCTGAGTTAAATAATAGTTCTGGCTCTGCGTATAAATAAACTGATACCCTTTACTCCAGAAAATACCTGTGGAGATACCAATGGCCAATAAGATTATTGTCAAATAACTTATAATTAATTTTTTATGCATTAGTAAAACCTCCCTTATGCAAATTTATACCCCATTCCTCTTACCGTTTTAATATAGACAGGATGACTTTCATCCTGTTCAATTTTTTTCCTTAAGTTACTTACATGAACATCTACGGTTCTGGTCTCCCCAATGTAATCATATCCCCATACCTTTTCTAAAAGGTTATCTCTGGTAAAAACGATACCTCTGTTTTTTGCAAGCAGATATAGTAACTCAAATTCTTTAAATGACAACTCCACTGGAACACCTTTTACGGTGACGGTTCTCCTGGCACGATTTATTTCCAGATAATCAACGACTATCTTCTCTTCTTTTTCTGCTTCTGCTATCTCAAAATTACTTTCACTTCTTCTTAATACGGCTTTAATTCTTGCTAAAAGTTCATGAACTCCAAAAGGTTTCACCAAATAATCATCTGATCCGACCTCAAGGCCTACTACCTTACTGATTTCATCTCCTTTTGCAGTTAAAAAAATAACCGGTAAGGTACGAAGTCCTTTATTTGCTCTGATTCTTCTTAATACTTCTATACCGTCAATTCCGGGAAGCATCCAGTCTAATAATACAATATCTACTTTTTCTTTATCCAATATATCCAGTGCATCTTCCCCTGTTTCAGCTTTAATTACATGATATCCATCTCGTTCCAGATTATAGGCAAGCAATTCTAAAATGTGTTCTTCATCATCAACCGCTAATATAGATTTCATAATAACCTCTTTTCTAATATCAAAAACGTAGTTATGATATTCGTTATTACTAATTGAAATATTATTTTCAACTTAGCTCCTTGGCGCTCCACTAACGCTAAGCATTTAAATATATTTAGCCTAAAGCCAAATCACCTGTTATGATGAACGTAATCCATTCCGAAATATTCGTTGCATGATCTGCCATTCTTTCCAGATATTTTATAATCATAAGATAGCAAATGCATTGAGGTACAGTTTTTGAATCGTTTTGCATCATTTCAGATAATTCTAACGTTATCATATGGAAATACTTATCTACCTCATCATCTGCCGGAATTACGCTGGAGGCTTTCTCCAAATCTGCTTCTACAAAGCTGTCAATAGTATCAATCACCATCTTTTTCATCGCGCTGATCATCTCTGTTAGATATTTCGGAGAATTTATCTTTGGCATTTTACTCAGTTTGATAATATATTCCGAAATATCGGAGCATTGGTCAGCAATTCTTTCAATATCAGTAATTATTTTCATAATTGATGTTATTTTTCTAAGATCGGTTGCGAGGGGCTGCTGTTTGGCTATAATGTTAATGCACTCTCTTTCTATATGCTGCTCCAGTAAATCAATCTCGTCATCACGCTTTATAATTTTTTTCGCTATATCCACATCGATACTATTAAGTGCCAGAATCATTTCATTTGTTGATAACTCTAATATACTTCCCATTTTTATTACATTATTATTTAATTCTTCAAGTTGTGCAATAAAACTTTGTCTCATTCTAACTCCTATCTGCCTGCCATCACAGGCTGCTTAACTTAAAAGACTATCTTAATATTTTCTCAATAATAAACATCTTATACGATTCTATTATTGGTTATATCTATTGCGTAAAAAATAAATTTATTACAATTTCATATTAAGTTTTTTTTACTGATTTATCAAGCATTAATTAACCAAATCTTCCGGTAATGTAATCTTCTGTCTTTTTATTCCTTGGTTTATTAAATATCTGTTCTGTTTCGCCATATTCTATTACTTCACCGGTTAAAAAGAATGCGGTCTTATCTGATATTCTACCTGCCTGCTGCATATTATGGGTTACAATTATTATGGTATAAAATTGCTTTAATTCTGTTGCAAGATCTTCAATTTTTAACGTAGATATGGGGTCTAAGGCTGAAGTCGGCTCATCCATCAAAATAACTTCAGGCTCAATTGCTAACGTCCTGGCAATGCAGATTCTCTGCTGCTGCCCCCCGGAAACCGCCAGAGCACTTTTCTTTAATTTATCTTTTACTTCGTCCCAGATAGCTGCCTGTCTGAGAGATTTTTCCACTATTTCATCCAATGCATTTTTCTTGCGGATTCCATGTATTCTGGGACCATAAGCAACATTATCATAAATACTCATAGGAAATGGATTTGGTTGTTGGAATACCATTCCAACTCTGGTTCTTAATTGGATTGCATCCATATCCTTATAAATATCAACTCCATCCATTGAAATAGTACCGGTTATTTTTACCCCCTCAATTAAATCATTCATTCGGTTAATTGTTTTAAGAAAAGTAGATTTACCACACCCGGAAGGTCCGATAAAAGCAGTAATTTTTCCTTTTGCTATTTCCATATTTATATTCTTTAAGGCTTGGAAATTACCGTAAAACAAGTCTAAATCCGACACCGAAAATTTTATTATATCATTCACCTTTTTTCCTCCTGTTAACTCCAAATTAATTCGTTCCTCTTTTCTTTAAGAAGACCCTGGTAATCATTTTGGAAGCAATATTCAAAGCAATTATTAAAGCCAGCAATACAACTGCTATGGAACTGGCAGTGGATAAATCCGCTGTTTCTTTTATAAGCCAGTACATTTTAGTTGTGAGGGTTGCGGCACTGGCCTTGCCACCCACTAAGGCCTCCGGAATCTGTGCAACCGTACCTGCAGTCCAAATCAATGCCGCAGATTCTCCCACAATTCTTCCAATACTTAAAATAATAGCGACCAGAATACCAGGCAGGGCACCCGGCAATATAATTCTGCTTATGGTTTGCAGTTTTGTGGCTCCAAGCCCGAAAGATGATTCCCGATATGCTTTTGGTATTTCTTTTAGTGCCTCTTCCGTAGTAGAAATAATCGTCGGCAATAACAAAATACTTAATGTTAAAGCACCTGCTAATACGGAATATTCCATTTTTGCAATCTGAACAAATAACAACATACCGAACAAACCGTATATTATAGAAGGAATACCTGCCAGGTTCTGAATGGCAAACCGTATTAGACTAAGAATTCTTCCCCGTTTTGCATATTCATTTAAGTATATGGCAGAACTGATCCCAATCGGTGCTGCGATTACCAGTGACAATAAAATAATATAAATCGTGGAAACCAACATCGGAACGATACCTCCGCCTGGTCTTGTCACTTTAATACGGACCGTTCCGGTTCCGTCTTTCATAACCTCTGCCGCTTTTTCTACCGTCATTTTTTCAATTTTTACATCACCGTATTTAGTTATAATATCTTTTACTTTTAAAGCATAAGCTTGTTTTTTCATATTTACGGCTGCTTTTACCGGCGAATTACTGTCTATCTTTGCTATAACAACATTTTCTCCATCCTGGACTAAAGTAATTCCAAGAGATGGAACATACTCAGCCTCCTTGTTCGCTCCTGAATCTGTTTTCTGAACCACATTTACAAAGGTTGTTTTGTCATCCCATTGTCTTGTGAGAAAGCGTACATTAATTCCGGGGATACCTTTATATAGAATGAAACCAATTATTACAGCCAGAATCATAACGGTTAATAAGGTGGATAAATATATGAACCACTGTAAAATGCCATCTTTCAGTTTTCTGTCATTCCAATTTCTTTTTTCCATTCCTTTTGCTCCTATTTACGAATTAATTTCTTGCTCCCTGCTCACCCAGTTTTCCAGTCAATTTAATCAATGTAATATTTATTACCATAATGAACAGGAAGAGAATTACTCCGGTTGCAAACAACATATCCTGGTGTCTTCCCGATGCATACCCCATCTCCATCGCTATGTTAGTGGTTAACGGTCTGACTTTGGACCAGATACTGGTAGGAAGTCCACCAATATTATTACCTGCAATCATCATTACTGCCATAGTTTCACCGATTGCCCTGCCAATACCTAAAACGGTTGCAGTCAATATACCGGAACGGGCTGCCGGAACGACGGATTTAAATATGGTTTGTATTTTTGAAGCTCCTAAACCATAGGATGCTTCCCGGTAGGATTTTGGAACTGCCCTGATACTGGCTTCACTAAGAGAAATAATGGTAGGTAATACCATGATCGTTAATACGCAGATAACTGCCAGTAAGGATTCACCTTGTCCTGTCGGTGATACTTTATTAATTAAAGGTACAATTACCCCCAAACCAAAAGCTCCATAAATAACGGACGGAATACCGGCCAACAATTCAATAGCCGGTTTAATAAGTGCCACTAATCTGTTCGGGGCCAATTCAGCAATGAATACAGCTGTTAATAAACCAATGGGAACCCCGAGCACAATTGCACCCAGGGTTGCTAATACTGATCCGACTATCATATAAAATACACCATATACATCATGGCCGGGATCCCATTTTAATCCGGTTATAAATTTAAGGAAGCTGTATGCATCATCTCCAAAGAAAGGTTTTAATCCTTTGGAGAACACAAAGACGATAATGGCGATAACGCTGAGTACACTTACTAAGGCACTTAAGAGAAATATTCCGTGAAAGACCTTCTCAGGGTATTCTTTTCGTTTGCTTATCTGATTTTCTTTGTATGCATTATTATTCATTAATCTACTCTTATGCCTCCGTGTTCTTCAACAAATCCCTGTCCCTCATCACTTAATGCAAAATCAAGGAAAGCTTTCACTTCCGGTGTTGCTTTATCTTCCATGTAAACGAAGAGGAATGGTCTGGATAAAGGATATTCACTTGATTTTGCTTTTTCTGCAGTACCCTCAACACCGTTTACATTAATGCCTTTTACAGTTTGATCTATAAAGGAGAAAGAAACATAACCAATTGCATTTTCATTGCCTGCTACTGAAGTCTGTACGTTACCGTTACCCTCAACAACTGTTGCATCTTCTACTAAACCGCCTGCATCTTCTAATTTGATTAACTCTTCAAATGCGGATCTTGTTCCGGATGCACCTTCTCTGGATACAACCACGATATCAGCGTCGTTACCACCTACATCTTTCCAGTTCGTAATCTGACCGCTGTAAATTTTAGCTAAATCTTCGGTTGATATGTCTGTAATCGGATTTTTAGGATTTACTGCCACCGCAATACCATCATAAGCAAAAGTTACTTCTTTTAAACCATCCACTTTTTCTTCCGGTTTTAAGTTTCTTGAAGAAGCGCCAACGTCATTAGATCCTGCTAATGTATCGGAAATTCCGGCAGAAGAACCGGTTCCGGTATAATTAATTGTCACATCCGGATTTAATGCAGTAAATTCATCTATCATTGCAGTTAAGGGTTTTTCCACTGATGTTGAACCGGTTATGGTAATCGTTCCGGATAAGTCATCCCCAGCCGGTGCTTCCGTAGGTTCTGCTGTGTCTTCCGGTTTTGTTGTTACCTCTGTTTCGTTTGTTGTCTCATTGGTTGATTCTGTAGTATCTGTTGTGGTGCCGCCCTGTTTGCTGCAACCGCTTAATGCAGCTATCATAGCTATTGTTAAAACTGCAACTAATATTTTCTTTATCTTTTTCATTCTCTTTCCTCCTGATATTTGGGTATCCCCCTAAGAATTTTTTGTTTTTTTATCTTACAAGATGAATTTTATACTTCAATTGTTATACCTGTATTTTTATATTGTAAAGTCTTTGTAAACTTATCCTCTTAACAGGATTATTCTGCCCTTATATATAATTTACATTCTAATTTTTATATGTTAAAATATTAAAATAAATTTACCTGTATGTACAACAAAAATATATTAGTGAATAATATAGGAACAGGAGCGGAATTAACAGATGAAAAGACAAGATTATTTAAAGTGGGATGAATATTTTATGGGTATTGCTCTTCTGTCAGCGGAGCGCAGCAAAGATCCAAATACAAGCGTGGGTGCCTGTATTGTAAGTGAAGATAACAAAATTCTTTCCGTTGGATATAACGGAATGCCCATAGGTTGTTCCGATGATGAATTTCCCTGGGAGAGAGAAGGATCAACCTTGGAAACTAAATATGTTTATGTATGCCATGCAGAAATGAATGCTATCCTTAATTATACAGGAACCCATATGAAAGGTGCTAAATTATATGTAACACTCTTCCCGTGTAATGAATGTACGAAAGCACTGATCCAGAAAGGTATTTCAGAAATAATCTATCTATCTGATAAATATGCGGATACAGACATTGTAAAGGCCTCTAAACGTATGTTAAACGCTGCAGGAATATCCTACCGCAGCTATACCCCTATAAACCGGGATATCGTAATTTCTTTATAAATCCTTTTGTAGTTTAACATTCCCATGCAGGTTTTGCTTCTTTCTATTGCTGCATGGGAATGTTTATGTTCTAGGTTTGCCAAATCCTTAAATTCACTTCATATTTAATTAAGATATTCGCAAAAAAGATTAATTCTTTTCTTCTTGAAATTAGTCTCTATTTATGAAAAAATAATATAGTAAGAAAATACACTAATTTTATTCGCTTAAGATAGAAAGGCAGGATCTGACTTGCTTACCAAGAAACAATATTACAGAAAAAAACGCAGAAAAAAATACCTTAGGTTAATTGCTGTAACAACTATGGCCATGGTAATTATCCTTACAGTCGTTATGATGTTAGTTACAGTTTTAAAAAATGCGGATATCAGCTCTCCCACTGCATTCGGTTTCTTCCAGCCATCCAAAGTGATAAGTAAACCGGAAATATCTGAAATGCTTCTAACCCCCAATGAGTATTCCAGACCACAGACTCCTTTAAACAAAGTAAACAACGTTGTTATACACTATACCGCTAATCCGGGTACCGGAGCTGAATCAAACCGCAATTACTTTGAGAATTTGAGAATTAACAAAACTACTTCCGCCAGCAGTCATTTTGTGATTGGTCTTAAGGGTGAGATTATTCAATGTATTCCTTTAAATGAAATCTCATTTGCCTCCAATAACCGTAACAATGATACTATCTCCATAGAATGCTGCCATCCGGATGAAACCGGCAAATTCAATGATAAGACTTATCAATCCTTAATTGCCCTGGTTTCATGGTTATGCTGTCAGTATAATTTAGATAAGGATGATATTATCAGGCACTATGACGTATCCGGCAAATTATGCCCTCTCTATTATGTAGAGCATGAAGATGCCTGGGAAAAATTAAAAAGTGATGTGATGGCTTACATCGATAAAAATGCGGTAGAGAATTAAATCTGCAGAATAGTAAACAAAAAAGGATGCCTCCACAAATATTTACATTTGGGAGACATCCTTTTACTATATCCATTTTTTCTATTCCTCTACGCTGTAGTTCGGACGCTTCTAAAAGAAGCTCCGATATTTACTCTTTTTATTCTTCCACACTGTAGTTCGGAGCTTCTTTGGTTATATGAATGTCATGAGGATGACTTTCTTTAAGGGAAGCCGCAGATATTTTAACAAATTGACCATTCTCTTTTAGTGCTTCTACGGTAGGTGTTCCACAATAACCCATACCGGATCTGAGTCCGCCAATTAATTGGAATACCGTATCTTCTACCGTACCTTTATATGCTACACGTCCTTCTACACCTTCCGGAACCAATTTCTTTGCATTTGTCTGGAAATATCTATCTTTACTTCCATTTTCCATAGCTGAGATAGATCCCATACCACGGTATACTTTATATTTTCTTCCCTGGAATAATTCAAATTCTCCGGGGCTCTCATCACAACCTGCAAATATACTCCCCATCATACATACATTTGCTCCGGCTGCAATCGCCTTAGTCATATCTCCGGAATATTTAATTCCACCGTCTGCGATAATCGGAATACCGCATTTTTTAGCTGCTTCATAAGAATTCATAATTGCTGTAACCTGAGGTACACCAATACCGGCAACTACTCTTGTAGTACAGATGGAGCCAGGACCAATACCTACTTTGACCGCACTGACACCAGCTTTAATCAATGCTTCCGTAGCTTCACCGGTTGCTACATTACCGGCAATTATCTGCAGTTCGGGATAGGTTTCATGAACCAGCTGAACTACTTTTAATACATTGGCAGAATGTCCGTGGGCAGTGTCTACTACGATTGCATCTACTTTTGCATTTACTAATGCTTCTACACGTTCCAATATATTTGATGTTACACCAACAGCAGCGGCACATCTTAAACGTCCCTGTGAGTCTTTTGCGGAAAACGGATATTTAATCTGCTTTTCAATATCTTTTATGGTTATAAGACCTTTTAAGTTACCCTTTTTATCAACAATAGGCAGCTTTTCTTTTCTAGCGGAAGCTAATATTTTTTTTGCCTCATCCAGGGTTATACCTTCTTCAGCAGTTATTAAACCTTCCGATGTCATACAGTCTTTAATTTTCCTCGAGAAATCTGTTTCAAACTTTAAGTCACGATTTGTAATAATACCAACCAGTTTTTTGCCTTCGGTAATAGGAACTCCAGAAATTCTATATTTTGCCATTAATTCATTGGCATCATCTAATGTATGTTCTGGTGATAAATAAAATGGATCTGTGATAACTCCATTCTCTGAACGTTTTACTTTATCTACCTCATCTGCCTGCATAGCTATGGACATATTCTTATGGATAACACCAATTCCACCCTGTCTGGCCATCGCAATAGCCATTCTGTGTTCCGTAACGGTATCCATACCTGCACTCATCATTGGAATATTCAACTTGATCGTTTTCGTTAAATAGGTAGATACATCAACTTCATTCGGTATCACTTCTGAATAAGCCGGTATCAGTAAGACGTCGTCAAAGGTAATTCCTTCACCGATAATAGTTCCCATCTTAAATATCCTCACTTTCTTTTAAATTTTGTTTGTTTTCGAGTTTTCGTTTATAAATTAATAATTTTGTTGATTTTTAAAAGTATAACCAATTAAGGAAAGCTTGTCAATAACTAAAATATATTATCTTGTCTTTTCATTAGAAACAAATTAATACGCTAGTCCGCATCACAAGCACATTTGTTTTTTCTGTTTTGTCTGTTTTTAAAAGTATAAAAAATTTATACAGATTTTAATGATCAAAGCAGACAAGTCCGCATCAACTCCCAAAATCCCTCAATCACGAGGGACTTGACCGCTTTGTGCGCCGAATGCAGTCACGTCAGTGACATCTACCAAAGGATACTATCTTTTTTTTGCATCTCGTGTGCATCCCCGCCCGGAATGGCCTTTTTATTACATAGGGAAATTTGGAGAGCTTTCCTATGTAATAAAAAAGAGAATGAAAACATATCTCCATTAAACCGGCAATCGGATCGGTGTAATCGAAACACGATTTATCGTTCCTATTTTGCACAGTTTATTGAAAGAATACTATTTCATTCTCCCGTATATTAAAACTTATTATTCGTTACTTTAAGATAGGTTATGCTAATACAACAAATTGCCCTTTTAATATTGGGCGACTTTTCTTGGGTTTTTCATTTTAATGCAGTTAATCATTTTTTCATTAGGTTCAAATAATATCTTGGTTGCAGTATCTCCTTCTCTTAAAACAATGACGTAAGGTTTCGCATCTTTACCTCTGGAGCTGAAATCCTTAACTACACTTTTTACATGTGTATATCCGTCTAAAGCGTGAGAGCCTTCCGGAGCCATAATTTCAACCTGTTCAAAGTCAATCTTTAAAGCAGTTTTACGCTTTGCATTACCCATAATCTTATCGAAATCTAATTGCCCGTCACAAAATACATATTCGTATTCCACACTAAGTCTTGGGAATATATAAATAATTGCGACAATTAATATAGCTGATACAAAAAGCAGTATGGAATTTTGAAACGTTAAGAAGAAAGCTACAACTGCAACAATAATTAATAAGAATCGCAATGCATAACTTCCAGCAGTCTCCTTACGTTTTACTCCTGCTTCAGCATATAATTCATTCATTACCTTACCTCCTGTTATTTCCCATAATATAAACATTATAAATTTATCCGTTCTAATGAAAACTTGTCCTCTATGCAATATTATACTAAAAATTCCACTAAATATAAAGCCTAATACTTAAAATAATTCTAATATTTTTCTAAATTTCGTTTAGCTAGCTAACCTCTATATTGCTTGTACACTTTTTAAGTAAGTGGTATTTACTACCACACGTCAGATTTTTTCAAAATAGGTAATATCAATTGTCTCTACTGTCAGACTCATGCTGGGATTTCCCAATCTGCTTCTAACCTCTTCAACAACCGACCTATATGCATTCCAGTAATCTTGTTCCGTTGCTTCTTCATTGCGAACTTCTTTGCTTTCAATCATAAAAATAATGCTGCCGTTAAGTTCTCCAATGTCTGGACTAACAAAATATCTTTCATGTACCTCCCCGGTAATACTAATACCTGTTTCTTGATATACTCTAATTGCTGCTATATTCCAGATATCTCCAATAATAGCATTTGTATAATATTGAGTATCAAGTCCAAAAAATGATATTGAATAACTTTCTGTTTTCGTAATTCACCACAAATACACCTTTATCATAATATATGCATCTCATCCAAAATAGTTAAACTTTAGTTTAGCGAAGGAAAAAACCTATCAACCTTATATAGAATGAAAAATAGGGTAGAGAAATAATGGTTAACATTATTTCCCTCCCGTTGAACCGTACATACGGGTCACGTATACGGCTCTACAACTTATATTCCAACTTTTCTTAGATAATAATTTAAAGGATTGAGCAAACCTGCATTGTCCTTTATTTTGTTTTCAAGCAAATCTGGGCTGATAATAAAATTCACTACGTTCATTCCACTTCTTCTGTACCAACCCAGTCTTGAATTTGCAACTTTATAGATTGCCTCATGGTCGAATCCATTCTTATTTTTTCGATTTAGATAACATAAATTTCTGTATATCGTCTTAGGCATTTTCCATTGTTTTATAACAATTACTCTTATTTTATGCCTAAGCCATGTTCCAAACTCTTCCATGAACTGTTTCATCATTCCGATTCTGAAATAGTTAATCCATCCTCTTACTATTTCATTCACTCTCTTTGTTGTTTCCGCAAGCGGTCGTGAAATCGCTTTGTTTCTTTTGAGGTATTCACTCATTTTCTGTTTCAGTTTCTTTTTCTTCTCTGTGGTTGGTTTCACTTTCCATTCGCCACCATGTTTCAGAAATGTAAATCCTAGATATTTACTCCTTGTCGGTCTGACTACCTTAGTCTTTGTTGCATTCACCTTTAGGAACAGCTTTCTTTCAATCCACTCTGTTATGGACTTCATCACTCTGTTTGCCGCCAATTCACTTCTCGTGAATATCAATGCATCGTCGGCATATCTCGTGAAACGCAGACCTCTTTGTTCCAGCTCTTTATCTAGCTTATCAAGGTAGACGTTCGACAACACAACCGACAACGGTCCGCCTTGTGGAACACCGGTGATTGTTGCTTTTTCCAGTCCTTTTTCCATTACTCCTGCTCTTAAATATTTGCGAATCAGATTTAATGTTGTACTGTCATTTACTTGTTCTCTAAGAATCTGAATTAATTTGTCATGATTCACCGTATCAAAGAATTGTTCTATATCAACATCAATGACCCATTCATATCCCTCATTAAGATAATCCAATGCTTGCTTTATAGCGTTATGGCAACTTCTTCCAGGTCTGAACCCATAACTGAATTCACTAAATATTTCTTCATAAATATCAGATATCGATTGTGCAATGGCTTGTTGTATCACTCTGTCCAAAACCGTTGGTATTCCCAGTGGTCTTTTCTTCCCATTATCCTTTGGAATGTATGCTCTACGCACTGGCTTGGGCATATAGGTTCTGTTTCGAATTGACTGTACGATTGTGTCTTTATTTTCTCTGATGTATGCACCAAGTTCATCTACAGTCATTCCATCTACTCCACTTGCACCTTTATTCGCCACCACCTTTTTATAGGCTCTGTTTAGGTTTTCTTTCGATGTAATCATATCTATTAATTCCACTGTTGTTACTCCTCTGCTTATTACTAAATTTATACACATCACCCCTCTGGATATAGATAATTGTCATTGGTTACGTTCCTACTTTCTTTATCCATCCGATTTCTGGCTTGCGTATTATTCTCTTAATAACGATTTGTACTATAAATCGTTTCAGTCCTTCGGTTATTACACCTACTATAACTTCATCTGACTCCCTCCCTAAACCTTTTTCGACCACATCTATGATATGTGGGTAGGGTCTCCCAAGGTAAGACACTAATCTTTCGTTCCACAACCTCTTGATTTACAACTTCGGTTTACGTTTACCATTTGGGCTTTGGTTTGTCTAGCAACCTTACCCACCTAATCGCCTTATCAAGTTTCTGTACGTAGGCTCAAGAACTTTGCTACACCACTTCCTTCATCCATACCATTACTGATACCAACTTGTGGTTCGCTACACTTGGCGGTAAATACCCGCGACTGGACTTGCACCAGTTAGATTAGTGCCATGCTTGGCACACTAGAAAAAGTTCCAAGTATTAATTTTTAATATCTTGGAACTTTTCTCTATTCTTTATTTCATTTTAAATTATTCTTAGTAATGTCTGTGTTAACAAAACGAAATTACATCATTCCCATTCCGCCTGCTCCTGCCGGCATAGCAGGTTCATTGGATTTAATATTAGCCACAACAGATTCTGTTGTTAATAATGTAGATGCAACACTGGTTGCATTCTGAAGTGCACTTCTGGTAACTTTAGCAGGATCAAGGATACCGGAAGAAACCATATCAACATATTCTTCTTTTAATGCATCAAATCCCATTCCAGCCTTTTGTTCTTTTACTTTACTTGTTACTACAGAACCCTCTAAACCAGCATTCGCTACGATACAGTATAAAGGAGATTCCAGTGCTTTTAATATAATGTTAGCACCGGTTTTTTCATCCCCTTCTAATTCAGCTGCTAATTTAGCAACTTCTTTGGAAGCATGAATGTAAGCAGA
The DNA here is from genome assembly GCF_030913705.1 of Anaerocolumna sp. MB42-C2. Taxonomy (GTDB): domain Bacteria; phylum Bacillota; class Clostridia; order Lachnospirales; family Lachnospiraceae; genus Anaerocolumna. The sequence continues at coordinate 4,295,126 of NZ_CP133190.1, read as the reverse complement.
TCCACCACCTGCAACGATACCCTCTTCAACAGCTGCTCTGGTAGCTGCAAGAGCGTCTTCCATACGAAGTTTCTTCTCTTTCATTTCTGTTTCTGTAGCAGCACCAACACGGATAACAGCTACACCGCCTGCAAGTTTAGCAAGTCTTTCCTGTAATTTTTCTTTATCAAATTCAGAGGTTGTTTCTTCGATCTGGGCTCTGATCTGTGCAATTCTTGCATTGATTTCTTTTTTCTCACCCTCACCGTCAACAATGATAGTGTTTTCTTTTTGTACTTTAACAGATTTCGCACGTCCTAACTGATCCATAGTAACTTCTTTTAAGTCTAATCCTAATTCATCAGAAATTACGGTACCGCCTGTTAAGATAGCAATATCCTGAAGCATAGCTTTTCTTCTGTCACCATAACCAGGAGCTTTAACAGCTACTACTGTAAATGTTCCTTTTAATTTATTGATAATTAATGTAGTTAAAGCTTCACCTTCTACATCTTCAGCAATAATTAATAACCTTGCGCCGGTTTGAACAATCTGCTCCAATACAGGGAGGATTTCCTGAATATTAGAGATTTTTTTATCAGTAATTAAGATGTAAGGATTATCTAAGTTAGCTTCCATTTTATCCATATCAGTTGCCATGTATGCAGATACATAACCTCTGTCAAACTGCATACCTTCTACTAAATCCAATTCTGTTTTCATCGTCTTGGATTCTTCAATCGTAATAACACCGTCATTGGACACCTTTTCCATAGCGTCCGCAACCATTTCACCAACGGAATCATCTCCTGCAGAAATTGCTGCTACTCTGGCGATTTGTGCCTTACCGGTTAAGGTGGAACTCATCTTACTGATAGCTTCTACTGCACAATCAGTAGCTTTTTGCATACCTTTTCTTAAGATAATAGGATTAGCACCTGCTGCTAAATTCTTGATACCTTCATTGATCATAGCTTGAGCTAAGACAGTAGCTGTAGTTGTTCCATCACCTGCTACGTCATTGGTTTTTGTAGCAACTTCTTTTACTAACTGTGCTCCCATATTTTCAAATGCGTCTTCTAATTCAATTTCCTTCGCAATAGTAACACCGTCATTGGTAATTAAAGGAGCTCCAAAAGATTTATCTAATACTACATTTCTTCCTTTTGGTCCTAATGTAACTTTTACTGTATTTGCCAACTGATTAACGCCAGATTCTAATGCTGCTCTGGCTTCTGCACCATATTTAATTTCCTTTGCCATAATAATTGCCTCCTATAATGATATTTTTAAATCCTTAGTCTTCCACAACAGCTACAATATCGTTTTGTTTTACAACAATAAATTCATCATCGCCTAATTTTACTTCAGTTCCGGCATACTTGGAATAAATAACTTTATCCCCTGCTTTCACATGCATAGAAACTTCTTTACCATCTACCACACCGCCAGGGCCAACTGCAATTACTTCAGCCTGTTGAGGTTTTTCCTTCGCCTGACCTGGTAAAACGATACCAGATTTTGTTGTTTCTTCAGCTACTAATTGCTTTAAAACTACTTTGTCTCCTAATGGTACTAACTTCATATCATTTTCCTCCTTATAAATAAATTATTTAAGATTAAAAGGCTTATGTTTAAAGACATCCCTAAGGGTAAGTCCCTTACTTATTATTAGCACTCGGTTAAGTTGAGTGCTAACTGATAAACTATATATTAGTAAATTTGCTTTTATTATGCAAATTTACTTCTGTTTAAAAAGTAAGAGAAACAGCCTTTAATTTTACTAATTCTAATCTATAGTCTCTTTATCTCATTATTTCTCACTTTTTTATAATTTGACAATCAGAAAATAGCAATTAATTAAAACATACCCATAATTTATAGAATCATACCCATTTCAATATGTTTTTTTCACAAGTCAACGTCTCCTATGAAACCCGGATAAACCAGCTTCCTCTATACCATTGCTAAGAAGTAAACCCTATGCTATAATAAATGAAAAAAACATGCGGGAAACTAATAATATCAGAGTTTCTTGCAATGGGAGTAAAAATGAAAGAAAAGTTATATACCATACCGGTAAATGACGCATTTCAAGCAGATAGTGAATGCCCTATCTGTCTAATGAAAAGAACATTAGAAGATAATGCGATCGATTTTGTAATGGGTCCAAGTTATATGGAAGATGACGTTAGAGCTGAAACAGATAAAATCGGTTTCTGTGGTTTTCATATTGAAAAATTATATAAAAATCAGAACCGACTGGGTCTGGCGCTCATGCTTAAAACTCACATGGATAAAACCATTAAAGATATAGAAAAATCGGCACCAGGAAGCAGTAAATTATCTTCTCCTTCCTTATTTAAAAGAAAAGCAGAAATATCCGGAGTCAAAACATATATTGATAACTTAGATCATTCCTGCTATATCTGCGATAAAATCAACAATACATTTTTACGTTATATCGATACCATATTCTCACTTTATCAAAATGATGACCAGTTTCGTAGTAAATTTATACATTCAAAAGGGTTTTGTACCTCTCATTACGGACTTCTGCACCAGGAAGCTTCCAATCATTTTAATGCCGATAAAACTGAAGAATTCAGGAAAACTTTAGATACAATCTATTTAGATAATATGAAACGAGTTCGGGATGACTTAGAATGGTTTATAGATAAATTTGACTATCGTTATGTAAATGAACCCTGGAAAAATTCAAAAGATGCACTCCAAAGGTCTATGGTAAAAACAAACAGTATACTACACGAAAGCCTGATGTCCAAACAAGAGGGTTAAATTATAAGAAAGTGCCTGGCTTGCCAGACTCCAGCCTGACGTGCTGTCACGACAGTGACATCTTCCTTAAGCGCATCATGTGCATCCTGCCTGGAAGGTTTTTTATGCAATAGGACGCAATTTCCTTTTGCATAAAAAGCCGGCACGTTACGTAATCCCTGGTATAAACAAACCGGATAAACACCCTATCCCATGTTTTATCCGGTTATATAAATTCCCAGCTATTCAACTAAATTAATTTTGTTTTAACAGTTCTTTTAATTCTCTGGCTTTTGTTTTAATTCTTTCATTAGCATCTCTGGCAGTAAGTACTTTTGATATCCATCTGCTGGATTCTCCATATTTTCCTACTCTTCTGGCTAAATCTGCAACTAAATAGGTCATTGTATTTTCATCCATTCCACACATAGGGAACATTTCTTTTGAAAAAGCTTCCAGAAAGCCATCATAGGCATTGGACAAAAACTCCAGTTCTTCCTTCTGCAGTTCATCAATCTGTGCTTTCACCTCGGCACCATTACTTTCTGTCATCAGACTCTCTGCTTTCCCTCGCAGCAGCCAAGCTGTTTTTAAACAGGTATAAGCGCGTTCACTTAACTTACTTTTTTTAACGATGGTATTAACGAGCGCAAGCTTATGCCTTGCTATGGCTTCATCATACGTAAATGCTTCTCCCTCCGTTTTTATTCCCTTAAAAGAAGCCGAAATCTGTTCCTTTATCAGTTTTGCCTGGACCGATGTCATATAATTATAAAAGCGGTTTAAAGCCGAATATCCGCAATGCGGGCATACTATCGCATCATATTTAAGGGAATCCACAAGCTGATACTTCGGTCTTAAATCCGTATCTGCCGAAATAAGTTTAACTTTACCGGTTTTTACTGTTTTCGCCTTAAACTCTTTGTCGCAAACCGGACAAGTGTAACTTTTGTCAAATATTAAGTCTGCTTCTACTATTTTCTTTTCTTCTGCTTCCGTTCCGTCACCGGGTTTTTTACTTTTATCCTCTGCTGCGTATACTTCCAAATTAGACATCTTGCCAAGTCCAAAGGCTTCCAGTCCTGAAAATAAATTAGCCATTCTTCTTCCTCCTCTATTCGGGTTTGTAGGAACTCTTAAGTGATACAATCCTGTTAAATACCAATTGCTCCGGTTTTGAATCTTTCGAATCAACGCAGAAGTAACCATGTCTTAAAAATTGATAACTGTCATAAGCTTTTGCACTCTCAACACTTGGTTCTATATAACACTCTTTTAAAACAGTAATGGAATTTGGATTCAAATTAACACTGCCGTCTTCCTTGTATACACCCTTTTCCTCATCCACTATATTTTCATATAAGCGAACTTCCGCTTTTACTGCCGCCCGCGCAGATACCCAATGGATCGTACCTTTTACTTTACGCCCTGTAAAACCACTTCCGCTTTTTGTTTCAGGATCATAGGTACAATGGATTTCAGTCACTTTACCGCTTGCATCCGTAATATAGTCCGTGCAGGTTACAAAATATGCATGCATTAAACGTACTTCATTTCCAGGATATAAACGAAAATATTTCTTTGGCGGTTCAATCATAAAGTCCTGTCTGTCGATATACAATTCTCGGCTAAACGGAACTTTTCTAAGTCCCATCGCTTCATTTTCCTGATTGTTCGGTACATCTACATATTCTGTCTGGTCTTTAGGATAATTGGTTATTACTAATTTAACCGGATCCAATACTGCCATTACTCTGGATTTTTTCAATTTTAAATCTTCCCTGATACAATACTCAAGCATAGAGTAGTCAACGGAACTTTGACTTTTGGATACACCGCATAATTCCATAAACATCTTTATGGATTCCGGAGTAAACCCTCTTCTGCGTAAAGCACTGATGGAAACTAATCTAGGATCATCCCAGCCGTCTACGATTCCCTCTTCTACTAATTTCTTAATGTATCTTTTACCGGTAATTACATTGGTTAAATACATTTTGGCAAATTCGATCTGCTTCGGAGGATTCACATATTCTAATTCTTTTACTACCCAGTCATATAAAGGTCTGTGGTCTTCAAATTCCAGTGTGCAAATAGAATGGGTTACTCCCTCTATGGCATCTTCTATGGGATGAGCAAAGTCATACATAGGATAAATACACCATTTATCACCGGTATTGTGATGCGTCATCCTGGCAATGCGGTAAATAATGGGATCCCTCATATTAATGTTAGGGGATGCCATATCTATCTTAGCACGTAATACCTTTGATCCATCCGGATATTCCCCATTTTTCATTGCCACAAATAATTCCAGATTTTCTTCAATGGTTCTATCCCTGTAAGGGCTGTTTTTACCAGGTTCTGTTAGGGTACCGCGATACTCTCGGATTTCCTCCGGGGTAAGCTCGCACACATAAGCCTTTCCCTTTTTTATCAACTTGATTGCACCCTCATACATTTGTTCAAAATAATCAGAAGCAAAAAATAATCGGTCTTCAAATTCACCGCCAATCCATTTAACATCGGCAATAATAGATTCTACGAACTCCGTTTTCTCTTTGGTTGGATTGGTATCATCAAATCTTAAATTAAATTTACCGCCATATTTTTTTGCCAATCCGTTATTAAGTAAAATAGACTTAGCATGTCCAATATGAAGATACCCGTTAGGCTCCGGTGGGAATCTTGTCATTACTGTGGTACAATTCCCCTCTCTGATATCCTTTTCAATAATTTGCTCTATAAAATTTTTAGAAGTGGATTCTTTATCCGACTGCACATCCGTGTCATTATTTGTATTTGAATTAAGTTCTAGCCCTATGCCTTCCTTATCCATGGCAATTCCTCCTTAAAAGCAGTGTATTTTCATAAGCTATATAATACCACAATTGTATTTATTAGTCAAAGCAGGTAAACAATATTATTAGTATGAAATATAATACATAATGCAGCCTATTATATCTTTCTATCCTTTTATTTATACCCCATGGGGCAAAATTACTACAAATATTCAGGACAAAAATCTGGCAAACAAACGCTCCCACACAGAAGAAAAGCCTTTCCTGATTATCTTAGGAAAGGCAAAAGTAATTTAATTAATTATTATAAAAAATATGTCCGCCCAGAACAACATGAACGGAATATTTCTCTTCCAGGCTGCTGCTATCACCGCTGAAATACAGGTAATCCCCAATATTATTTTCACCCTCCAGTGCAGCTTTTGCGGCTTTGATCGACTCTTCCATATTATCTTTCTCGTACGTATTTTGATATTTCTTTGAGTCATATAAATATAATGCTTTTCCAAAGGGACTTGTTCCTTTGTCATCTTTTATGATAACACTGAACTGTACACCCTTTTGAACAAACAAATTATAGCTGCCTTTATTTTATTAATTCAATTTGTTAATATTTCAATAAAAAAACTGTTAACTTTTACCTGTTAATAAATAATAACAAATGTAATTATACCATAATCTATTTTCGGTTTATAATTTGCTCAAGAGCTTTTAATAATTGTTTCATTTCTTCATCGGTACCTATGGTGATACGGAGATAATTATTAATCCCTGGTTTATTAAAGTACCTGACAAAAACATTCTCCTTCCTAAGTGCATTAAATAGTTCTACTGCCGGAAAGTATTTATGAGAAGCGAAAATAAAATTGGTTTTAGAATCGGGAAAAGTAAATTCTAATCTCTTCATCTCTTCTTTCACCCATTCTCTGGTTTTCATGATTTTTTCAAGGGTTTCCTTAAAATAAGCCTCGTCTCTGACTGCTTCCACACCATAATATAATGAAGTCTGATTCATGGTATACGAATTATAGGAATATTTCACATCGTTTATCGCTTTGATCAGTATCGGATTACCCATTGCATAACCGATTCTCATACCTGCCATGGAACGGGATTTGGAGAAAGTCTGAACAACTAAAAGGTTATCAAATTCTTTAATGAGTTCCAGGGAACTTCTACCTCCAAAGTCAATATATGCTTCATCTACGATAACAATAGAATCCTGATTATGTTCTAATATATCCCGGATAAAATCCTCACCCTCATAAATAGAGGTGGGCGCATTGGGATTAGCTATAACAATTCCGCCGTTCTCTCTGTAATAATCTTCTTTTCTAATTCTAAAATTAGCATCAAGAGCCGGCTGTTCGTAAGGAATACGGAACAAATCTGCCCAGACATCATAAAACGAGTAGGTTATATCCGGAAACAAAATAGGTTTATCCGAATTAAAAAATGTCATAAATGCCATAGCTAATACATCATCCGAACCCACACCCACAAAAACCTGGCTCTCTTCCAGTTTATAATAATCTGCAAGTGCCTTTATCAATAATTTAGCTTTGGGGTCAGGGTATAATTTTAAACGTTCCATTTTAAATTCCCTAATCGCTTTTTGTACACCCGGTGCCGGAGGATATGGATTCTCATTGGTATTGAGTTTAATCATATTTGGTGAATCAGGTTGTTCACCCGGTGTATACGGAACAACTTTCCTGATATTATTTTCCCATGCTTTCATAGTAATCTCCTCTTCCTGTATTTGTTTCTACAGCTCACTTGCATAATGAAACCTATCTAAAATATTTACTTACGGGCCACCGGTTTAAACTTGTGATTGCAATAAATATGCTTATTCGATTCCTTTTGCTTATTTATTTATATATTCATCAGCTAACTTCTTAAAGCCCTCCAGGGATCCTAAAATGGTTTTATAATCCACACAATAAGCGATGCGGCAGTAACCGGGGCATCCAAAGGAAGAACCGGGTACGATGAGGATATTATACTTTTTAGCTGCCGCGGCAAACGCTTTATCATCTTCCTCCAAAGCTTTTACAAATAAATAAAATGCACCTTCCGGTTTTACGCAGGTATAGCCGTAATCAATTAAGCTATTATATAATAACTCACGGTTACGGTTGTAGACGGATACATCTACTTCCGAATCCAGACATTTTGCTACTACTCGCTGTAGTAGAGACGGTGCGTTTACGAATCCTAAAATTCTGGTTGCCACATTCGCCGCTGCAGTTATATCGGCAAAATCATCCACTTCCTTAGGAATTACCAGATAGCCGATTCTCTCCCCCGGAAGAGATAAGGATTTACTGAAAGAGTAACCCACTATAGTATTCTTATAATATTTTGTAAGATAAGGGACTTCTATCTCATCATAAACCAATTCCCTGTACGGTTCATCGGAAATCAAATAGATAGAGGTATTGAATTCTGTTTGTTTTCTTCTTAAAATATCAGAAAGAGCTATAATCGTCTCTTCAGAATATACTACTCCTGTAGGATTATTTGGAGTATTGATAATAACCGCTTTTGTCTTTGGCGTTATTTTCTCTTCAAATTCAGCCAGATTCGGCTGGAAATTAATTGTGTTGGGGCTTACAATTACCAGTTCTCCGTCAAAGTTGCTTACGTAATTTCGGTATTCTCCAAAAAAAGGTGCAAATGTAATAACTTCATCCCCTGGGTTTAGCAAGGTCTTTAATATTACATTAAGTCCGCCGGCGGCACCTACGGTCATGATTATATTTTCTTCCCCGAACGAGGTTTTAAACTTTTTATTAATTGAGTTGGCTATTGCTCTCCTGACATCTTCATATCCGGAGTTATTCATATATCCGTGGACTAAATTAGCACTTTCTTCATTAATCGTCTCTATAACCGCGTCTTTTACTGTCCTGGGGGGTTCCACACTGGGATTTCCCAAACTGAAATCATATACATTCTCAGCGCCGTAAATGGAAGCAAGTCTTTTACCTTCTTCAAACATAGCCCGGATAACAGAACTATTTTGTACTAATCCAATCATCTTATTTGATATCATAACCGTATCCTCTTTTCTTAATTTATACCATCTAATTTTGATTAGTATAGCATAGTAACGTACTAAATTGCAAGACTGATAATGAAAGAAAATAGCTGACAGCTTTATGTTAATTTAAATTATGATGCAAAAATTTTAAAATTAAAACTCAGGTAAATATTTTAGGATCTCATACTGACTATTAATTACCATCCATAGCTGAGTGAAATATTGCATGATATTCCATATGCCTGTGCCTGTTATGTCTTTTTCCAAGGTTAATTCAATTAGTGTATTAATTGTAACGGCATTTATAAACCACACTTTATGCTGTGTTTTATCATTTGGATCCTCATAATAATAATAAGGAGTCTGAGATATTTCATCAAATTCAATGTTTGCTCCGACATTACGTGCAAGAACTATTACAGAGTCAAGTGTCAGTGCGCTGGCTCTGGAGAAACCAGGTACATAGGGAAGCTCCCAATCGTAACCAATGGTCGGGATACCAACGAATATTTTTTCTGATGGTATTTGTGTCAGGACATAATCCAGAAAAATGCTTGTAGCATTAATAGAGCTTACCGGCGACGGAGGACCAAAATTAAAGCCCCATTTATATTGGAGAAATAGTGTCGCGTCCACTTCACTGCCAATCTCAGTATAATTAATAGTTTCAAATGTAATATCATTATTACTCATATCAAGCTTGGGATTAATTGTTATCACCGATAAATAACCCTCCTGTTTTAACCGTTCAGATAAATTTTGGGTATACCGATTAAAAAGTTCCTGATTGGCAGCAGTAATAAATTGAGCTGATATATTTACTCCGGAATATCCTTTTTCTCTTACAATTTTTAATACATTATCAAACAGCCTGTTTTGAATATCTTCACTAATTAAGACATCATAGGTCAATTCTAAATCTACCTCACCTTGAACTGTCAGGGTTGTCATAAGCATGAAAGGAAGAACTCCGTATTCCTTGGCTATTCGTATAATATCCGTATCATCATAGTTACTGATTACCTCCCCGTTTTGTGCTGTTCTGTAATTAAAGATGGTGAGGTAGGACAGATATGGCAATGTTTTTCTTAAGGTCTTTCTATCAATAAAAGTATTAGTATATCCATGGGTAGATACTCTTCCCGTACGATTATAGCTGATCGCCAACTCCTCGCCCGGATAAATATATTCCATATCCGATATAAACGGATTATTCCTCAGCAATTCACCTACTGTTATATTATTGGAAGCAGCAATTTCCTCCAGCGTATCTCCTTCTTTAACATAATAGGTTTTATCGGGAAATAAAATAATTATGTTCTCTCCTGGTACCAGCATATACGGGTCGGGCATTTCATTATCTCTTATTAATTTGGCAGTAGAAACTCCATATTTTTGTGCAATAGTGTAAATGGTATCTCCAGGCTGTACTACATATATTTCCATACAATCCTCAGACAACTTTTTATTGCATTATATGAGCTTAAAATGACTATGTGATTATTAGTAACTTATTAAAAGGCTTTTTATTATGGGAATTTATTCGGATATACAAGGTGGCTTAACCGCGATAATTATAAGCTGGCTCTATAATAGGGTAGAGAAATAATGGTTAACATTATTTCCCTCCCGTTGAACCGTACATACGGGTCACGTATACGGCTCTACAACTTATATTCCAACTTTTCTTAGATAATAATTTAAAGGATTGAGCAAACCTGCATTGTCCTTTATTTTGTTTTCAAGCAAATCTGGGCTGATAATAAAATTCACTACGTTCATTCCACTTCTTCTGTACCAACCCAGTCTTGAATTTGCAACTTTATAGATTGCCTCATGGTCGAATCCATTCTTATTTTTTCGATTTAGATAACATAAATTTCTGTATATCGTCTTAGGCATTTTCCATTGTTTTATAACAATTACTCTTATTTTATGCCTAAGCCATGTTCCAAACTCTTCCATGAACTGTTTCATCATTCCGATTCTGAAATAGTTAATCCATCCTCTTACTATTTCATTCACTCTCTTTGTTGTTTCCGCAAGCGGTCGTGAAATCGCTTTGTTTCTTTTGAGGTATTCACTCATTTTCTGTTTCAGTTTCTTTTTCTTCTCTGTGGTTGGTTTCACTTTCCATTCGCCACCATGTTTCAGAAATGTAAATCCTAGATATTTACTCCTTGTCGGTCTGACTACCTTAGTCTTTGTTGCATTCACCTTTAGGAACAGCTTTCTTTCAATCCACTCTGTTATGGACTTCATCACTCTGTTTGCCGCCAATTCACTTCTCGTGAATATCAATGCATCGTCGGCATATCTCGTGAAACGCAGACCTCTTTGTTCCAGCTCTTTATCTAGCTTATCAAGGTAGACGTTCGACAACACAACCGACAACGGTCCGCCTTGTGGAACACCGGTGATTGTTGCTTTTTCCAGTCCTTTTTCCATTACTCCTGCTCTTAAATATTTGCGAATCAGATTTAATGTTGTACTGTCATTTACTTGTTCTCTAAGAATCTGAATTAATTTGTCATGATTCACCGTATCAAAGAATTGTTCTATATCAACATCAATGACCCATTCATATCCCTCATTAAGATAATCCAATGCTTGCTTTATAGCGTTATGGCAACTTCTTCCAGGTCTGAACCCATAACTGAATTCACTAAATATTTCTTCATAAATATCAGATATCGATTGTGCAATGGCTTGTTGTATCACTCTGTCCAAAACCGTTGGTATTCCCAGTGGTCTTTTCTTCCCATTATCCTTTGGAATGTATGCTCTACGCACTGGCTTGGGCATATAGGTTCTGTTTCGAATTGACTGTACGATTGTGTCTTTATTTTCTCTGATGTATGCACCAAGTTCATCTACAGTCATTCCATCTACTCCACTTGCACCTTTATTCGCCACCACCTTTTTATAGGCTCTGTTTAGGTTTTCTTTCGATGTAATCATATCTATTAATTCCACTGTTGTTACTCCTCTGCTTATTACTAAATTTATACACATCACCCCTCTGGATATAGATAATTGTCATTGGTTACGTTCCTACTTTCTTTATCCATCCGATTTCTGGCTTGCGTATTATTCTCTTAATAACGATTTGTACTATAAATCGTTTCAGTCCTTCGGTTATTACACCTACTATAACTTCATCTGACTCCCTCCCTAAACCTTTTTCGACCACATCTATGATATGTGGGTAGGGTCTCCCAAGGTAAGACACTAATCTTTCGTTCCACAACCTCTTGATTTACAACTTCGGTTTACGTTTACCATTTGGGCTTTGGTTTGTCTAGCAACCTTACCCACCTAATCGCCTTATCAAGTTTCTGTACGTAGGCTCAAGAACTTTGCTACACCACTTCCTTCATCCATACCATTACTGATACCAACTTGTGGTTCGCTACACTTGGCGGTAAATACCCGCGACTGGACTTGCACCAGTTAGATTAGTGCCATGCTTGGCACACTAGTAAAGGAGGACAGCTTAAACTGTCCTCCTTAAAAAATATTAATATCTTAGATTATTATCCCTTACATCTGAAACCGGATATCCAGATAATTCTTAACAATCTGAACCCCTTTATCAAACCCTAATTGCTGGCTGTTTAAACATAGATCATAGTTTTTGGCATCTTCCCAATTACGTCCGGTATAATATTTATAATATTCCGCACGGCGTTTATCGGTTGCTACTACTTTCTTCTCTAATTCCTTAGCAGGCAAGCTGAACATATCGGTAAGCCTTTTTACACAATCTTCTAAGGAAGCATGAACGAAAATTTTAACTACATTATCCATATCTCTTAAGATATAATCCGCGCACCTACCTACGATAACACAGGATTCCTGTTCGGCAAGCTGTCTTATCACCTTGGCCTGGTAATTAAATAAGTTATCATTTGAAACAAAATCTTCACGGTCAGGGGGAATCAATTGCCCTTTATATTCTTTTCTTGCGATACGGTACAAAAGGCTTTGCCTTAACTGTTCATCCGCTCTTCCGAACAATTCTTCATTAATCCCGCTTTCATCCGATGCAAGACGTAACAGTTCACGGTCGTAAAAATGAATTCCCAATTCTTCCGCCAGCATCTTACCTATCGTTTTACCGCCGCTGCCGTAACCCCTTGCGATTGTAATTACATAGTGCTCCATTGTAACCCTCCTTAACTCATATCTGCGTGTCTTAACACGCATAAATTTCAGGATTATTCACCCAAATAAGCTTTCTTTACAGAATCATTGTTCATAAGTTCTTTCGCATCACCCTCTAAAACAATTTTTCCTGTCTCTAAAACATATGCACGATTCGCAATGGATAATGCTTTTTTTGCATTTTGTTCCACAAGTAAAACAGTCGTTCCGCTTTCACTGATTTCTTTGATAATATCAAAAATTTCGGATACAAACAGCGGAGATAATCCCATTGAGGGTTCATCCATTAAAATAATTCTGGGATGGGACATTAAAGCACGCCCCATAGCCAGCATCTGCTGTTCACCGCCGCTTAAAGTACCGGCGATCTGATTTTTACGTTCATTTAAACGTGGAAAACGCTTATAAACTTTTTCTATGGTATCTTCAATTTCCTTTTTATCTTTTCTTGTATAGGCTCCCATTTTTAGGTTCTCAAGTACGGTTAACTCCGCAAATATTCTTCTTCCTTCCGGTACATGGGCCATACCCAGAGAAACGATACTGTGAGCAGGAATCTTTGTTAAATCATTTCCTTCAAACTGTATACTTCCTGACTTGGCAGCTATCAGACCGGTTATGGTATGAAGAATCGTAGTTTTGCCAGCACCGTTCGCACCGATTAAAGCAATTACTTCTCCTTCGTTAACTTCAAAAGAGATTCCTTTAATTGCCTGTATAATTCCATAATAGACCTCCAGGTCTTTAATTGTCAACATTGCCATGGAAATTCCTCCATTTCTTTCCCCTATTATTGTTACTATTCACAGCCCTGCCAAAAAAACGGCAGAACTGTGAACGTAACACGCTTCGCGATGCACAAAAACGGTAAAAACACCGTTTTGCGCCGTTTAACTCGGGATTTTCGTGTAAAGCACACCCGAAAACACCTCGCGTGATGCGGCTGTAAATAGTACCCTATTATTCACCAAGATATGCTGTGATTACCTCCGGATTATTTAAAACTTCTTCCGGAGTTCCTGCTGCAAGCTCCGTACCAAAATTCAAAACAAGTAGTTTTTCACAAATTCCTGTTACCAGTTTCATATCATGTTCAATTAATAAAATGGTTATTTGATAACGGTCTCTAACCAGGCGGATGGTATCCATTAATTCTGCTGTTTCATTAGGATTCATACCGGCAGCCGGTTCATCTAATAATAACAGTTTCGGATTGGTTGCCAAACCTCTGGCAATCTCTAATTTTCTTTGTTTACCGTAAGGTAAGTTACTTGCTAAGTAATCCGCCTGGCCATCCAAGTCGAATACCTTTAAAATTTCCATTGCTTTCTCATCCATCTCTTTTTCAGCCTTAAAATAACCGGGCAGTCTGATAAAACAGGTTGCCAGAGAATATTTTTTCTGGTTATGAAGAGCTGTCTTAACGTTATCCAGAACACTCATTTTTTTAAATAGACGGATATTTTGAAACGTTCTTGCAATTCCTGCCTGGCAAATTTCAGAGGGGGATTTACCAACAATATTAACTCCGTCAATTTTAATAGTTCCGTCCGTTGGGCGGTATACGCCGGTCAAAAGATTAAAGATTGTGGTTTTACCTGCCCCATTGGGTCCTATTAAACCATAAAGCTGACCCTTCTCTATATTAAGATTTACATTATCAACTGCTCTAAGTCCTCCAAAGGAGATCCCTAAATTCTTAACTTCCAATAAAGCCATATTATCCACCTTCTTTTCTTATTTTCCTTTACTCTTGGCAAGTAAGGGAATCTTGGGCAATTTACCGCTCTCTTCCAGTCTGGTACGAAAACCGGAAGAATTAAACAACATCATTGCAATTAATACGACAGCATATAATAACATTCTAAAATCATCGGCTGCGCGAAGCATTTCAGGTAATATGGTTAATATTATTGCTGCAATAACAGAACCACGGATACTTCCCATTCCGCCAAGCACAACAATAACAAGAATTTCAATGGATTTATTATAATCGAAATCGCCGGGTTTTACGATGCTTAGATTATGTCCGTATAATACACCGGCCACACCGGCAAAAAATGCCGCAACAACGAAAGCCATAATTTTATAACGGCTGACTTTAACACCAATGGATTCTGCTGCAATATAATTATCACGTATGGCTTTGATCGCTCTTCCGTGTCTGGAATTTACAAGGTTTGTAATAACTAATAAAGTGATAATCATAATTACATAAGTCCAGGTATAATTAGAATATCGGGGAATCTGCTTTAATCCCATAGCACCGCCCGTAATTCCCATAAAATTAACAAGGGAACGAATAATTTCACCAAAACCAAGGGTTACGATTGCTAAGTAATCCCCTTTTAACCTTAGTACCGGCACACCAATAAGAATACCAAAGACAGCAGCCACCGCACCGCCTAAAACAATTCCAATAAAAAATTCTATGGCTTCCGGCATGTTGGCATAAAGCGTAAAAATAGCTCCGGCATAAGCTCCGATTGCCATAAAACCTGCATGACCTAAAGATAATTCTCCCAGAAAACCTGTAGTCAAATTCAGGGAAACTGCTAATATGATATTAATACCAATAGGTACTAATAAGGACTTAGCCTGACGGTTTAATATTCCGCCTTCCACTAAAACAACTAAAGCGATATATACGGCTATGATAACTCCTAAAGTAATGATGTTTTTCTTATTTACTATATTATTTTTATTCTGAATATTGCCATTAATCTCTTTACTCATATCCCACCTACACTTTCTCAATTCGGTTCTTTCCTAAAAGACCGGACGGTTTTACTAAAAGAACCAGAACTAATACACCAAATACAATTGCATCTGCAAGTTCGGTAGAAATATATGCTTTGGATACACTTTCGATTATACCAAGTAACATACCGCCGATCATAGCACCGGGTACACTTCCGATACCGCCTAAAACTGCGGCGACAAAGGCTTTAATTCCCGGCAAAGCTCCCAATGTAGGTTTAATGGATTGATACTGGCATACAAACATGATACCAGCAACAGCAGCCAGAGCAGAACCTATGGCAAAGGTCATGGATATGGTTTTATTTACGTTAACACCCATTAGTTCAGCAGCTGCCCTGTCTTCCGATACAGCTCTCATGGCACTTCCTGCTTTTGTTTTTGTTATAAACAAGGTTAAGGCTACCATACAAATTAAGGTAACAACTAATGTCACTATTGTTACGCCGGAAATAGTTACCCCTCCGATGTTAACCGATTTTATCTTAATAATTGATTGAAAAGTTATAGGATTTGCATTAAATATTAATAATGCAATACTTTGTAACAAAAAGCTCATACCGATAGCCGTAATTAATACTGCAAGCGCCGGAGCTTTTCTAAGCGGTTTATAAGCTACTTTTTCTATTGTAATTCCCAGAACAGCACAAACTACTATTGTTAACAATACTGCCGGTATAACCGGCATATTTAATCCTGCTGTTGTTACGTATAATGTATATGCCCCAACCATAATGATATCTCCATGGGCAAAATTAATCATTTTAGCAATACCGTATACCATGGTGTATCCTAAAGCAATTAATGCATATATACTTCCGGAACGTAATCCGTTAATTAATTGTTCTATTATGCTTACCATTAAATATCACCTCTTTCTCCTTTTTCACCTAAGATTCTTCGCTAAACTCAGAACATCCTCTTCCTAATGCAGTGTTCACCAAACACTGAACTTGATCTGCGCCAAGCGAAGAAGCTCAGATTTTACATATGTAAAACCTTTATGAATTACAAGAACAAAAGGAAGTCTTTTTGATAGAAGTACAAAATTATTCTATCATGTTATAAAATTTCCTTTTGTTCTTTGCAATTCCGGATTTCTTGTTATTCGATTTATATTATTAATAAGTGTTCTTCATTTGTCAACAATATTATTCAAATAATTCATTTAAATGAATTATTTTGTTAATGACGTATATTCACCATTTACAATTTTAACAAATTTAACACCTTTATTCGGTTCACCGTCAGCAGTGAATGTAACATCACCGGTAAGTCCGCTTACCTGGATTTCAGTCATGACTTTAATTAAATCTTCACTCTTAGTAGATCCTGCTTTTTCCAACGCTGCTTTTATTACATATACAGAGTCATAACCGTCTGCTGCAAACTGATCAGGAACAGCATTGTATTTTTCCTTATATGCAGCTGCAAAAGCCTGAATTTTAGGATCTGTATCTGTTGCGTAGAAAGGACTTAAGAAAGTAGCGCCCTCTAATACTTTAGGGTCTACAACCTTAGCTAATACACCATCCCAGCCGTCTGAACCGATAAAAGGAAGATTCATACCAAGCTCGGCAGCCTGAGTCGTAATATAGGCAGCATCCTGATAATAAGCCGGAACAAAGATAATCTGTGCATCGGTTCCTTTAATGGTGGTTAACTGAGTTGTAAAATCTACCGCATCCGTTACGAAAGCTTCACTGGCAACAATTTCGCCTCCGGCTTTCGCTACTTCATCTGCAAAAGCCTGCATAACACCGGTACTGTATTCATCTGCATTATTGTAAATAACTGCTATCTTAGTTAATCCTAAGTCTTTCACCGCATAGTCAGCCATGGTAACACCCTGAACAGGATCGGTAAAACATAAACGGAATGCATTGTCATAAGCTGTTAAGTCCTGTGCAGAACCGGACGGAGTAATCTGGAAGATACCATCCGCATTGGTCTGTTCCGCAATAGCAAGACCTGCACCGCTGGTAACGGTACCAAGTAATGCCTGGATACCTTTATCCATTAAACTGTTATAAGCTGACATTGCAGTATCACCGGATGCTTCATCATCAGCAAAATTTAGTTTTAACTGTAAAGTTGAGTCACCGACTTTTACTCCTCCTGCCTTGGTAATTTCATCGATTGCAACCTCAGCACCCTGTTTAACTGATACACCATAAGATGCTGCAGCTCCGGTTAACGGCCCAAGTCCGCCGATAAGAAATTCTGTAGAGCTTCCCGCTTTCTTTCCGCAGCCTGCTAAAGAACCTACTGCCATAGCACTGATAAGGCCTAAACATAAAACTTTTTTGATTGTTTTTTTCATAAAGTTTCCTCCCTTTAATATATTATTAGATAATGATATCCTTTACATTGTTCACCGCTTTGAACTTATCTCATAGTAATGCGCTAAAGTAACAGGGTATAGAACTATGTCAATTCTTTCATTAACTAAAGAATCGTGTTTAGATAGAAAAGAAGGCGTTCCAATAGAGTATTACTGAACGCCTTTATTCTGCATATATATTACTATTGTAACAGATATTTGTCAACTGCTAATTTACCAGTAAATTAATGGTTATCGGGTATTTTAGAGCCGAATATCCATATCTTTCAAACAGTTCTCCCAAGGGATATTACTCTCTCGTTTCATTGTCGTGGTTTATAAGTTCGCCTCCGCATTTATCACAAAAGTCCAGGCCGACCAGGGTAATTCCACCGCAGTCCGGACATATCATCTTTTCTGGTAATATTTCCAGCTCAACAATCTCATACTCCTGTTCTTCCTTAACCTTTTCAGATTCAACATTCTGATTCAGAGTTTCATCCTTAGCTGTGCTATTCTGAATTTCTTTTTCCTGTGATTTCCTTTTCCGTTTATTTAATATGAACATAATAATCCTCACATTCCTGCGGGTAATATTTTAATTATAATCAATAAGTACTTATATAACTAGATGATGTTTTCCTCACTACGGTATTTGTTCATCAGCTTCTTAAATATTTCTCCATTGGAAGGCGGTGTATAGGTTATTGCATTCGCACCGGCCTCTATGGTATTAACAATACTTTCCTCTGTAGGTCCTCCTGTGGCTATGATAGGTACCTTAGGATATTCCTCTCTGATTTGTCTGACAATTTCAATCGTTTTGGAGGCTCCTGATACATTAATAATGTCTGCACCGGCTTCCAATCTGCTCTTAATGTCAGTTTTTTCAGATACTACGGTTATTACAATAGGAATATCTATTTTCAGCTTTAAGTATGATATGGTCTCATTAGGAGTTGGAGCATTTAAAACAACTCCCACCGCTCCCTGAAATTCAGCGTCTTCCGCCAGATTAAGTACTCTTACGCCGGTCGTCGTACCGCCCCCGACACCGCAGAATACGGGTACATCGGAAACATTGATTATGGAATGGGTGATAATGGGTTGTGGTGTAAATGGATATACCGCTATTACTGCATTGGCATTGCAGTTACGAATTATAGCTACATCTGTTGTAAATACCAGGGACTTAATTAATTTACCAAAAATACGGATACCGCTTGCCTGATCGATAACCTGAGGTACCCGGATCATATGTTTCCTGAGATTTCCGTCTATCTCCGGCAAATGTTTATCTTCCATACATGCTTCCTCCCATTCGAACTATTTAAAGACCATGCAAACTTATACTGGACTCGCTACTTTTCTACTAATCCATTGTCATATTTTTACAAAAATAACCTGTCCTTAACTTTCAAAATAATCAAAGTTCGGGACAGGTATTATCGGTTTTCTTTAATTATTCTGCTCTAACATGGGAGTAAATGGTTTCGTTCTGCTTCCTCTCATTTCAATATACGGAACTCCTCTTTTCTCAATATAATCCCCTGTTATGACTACTTTCCCGATATTATCATCCTTAGGTATCTCATACATAATATCCAGCATAAACTCTTCTATTATGGCGCGTAATGCTCTTGCCCCAGTCTTTTTTTCCAAAGCTTTCTGAGCAATTGCTTCCAAAGCTCCGTCATCAAACTCCAGTAAAACCTCATCCAAGAGAAGAAGTTTCTGATATTGTTTTAAAATAGCGTTTTTTGGCTCACGTAAAACCTTAACCAGCATATCTTTGGTAAGCCCCTCTAAGGTAAATATAATAGGAAGACGTCCGATAAATTCCGGTATCATCCCAAATTCCCTGAGGTCATCTACAATAACTTTCTGTAAGATGTTAGGGTCACTGTCATACTTATCTTTTAGATCGGCAGAAAAACCAATGGAGGACTGTTTATTCAATCTTGTTTTAATAATATTCTCAAGGTCCGGAAAGGCTCCGCCGCATATAAATAATATATTTCTGGTATTCACTGTCGTCATAGGAACCATGGCATTTTTGCTGGACGCCCCCACAGGTACTTCTATGTCGCTGCCTTCTAACAGTTTCAACATACCCTGCTGCACCGATTCACCGCTTACATCTCTATTATTGGTATTTTTCTTTTTCGCGATTTTATCGATTTCATCAATAAAGATAATTCCCCGCTCTGCTTTTTCCACATCATTACCGGCTGCCGCAAGTAGTTTTGAAACAACACTTTCCACATCATCGCCGATATATCCGGCTTCTGTAAGTGAAGTCGCATCCGTAATGGCTAAAGGTACGTTAAGAAGCCTTGCAAGTGTTTTAACTAAAAAAGTTTTACCGCTTCCGGTAGGTCCAATCATTAACATATTGGATTTTTCTATTTCAATCTCATCCATTGTATTGGTAGCTACCCGTTTATAATGATTGTATACGGCAACAGAAATCACCTTTTTAGCATACTCCTGCCCAACAATATATTCATCCAATTGTCCTTTTATGATATGAGGTGACGGTATGTTCTTAATGTCCAGAATATTTTCTTCCTCTATCTTATCCTCTGCCGGTTTTTTCTTCTTAATCTTCTGGCTTTTTGGAATCTCATTCTGAAGATTATTTAGATTCATCATATTAGGAGGGAAACCCATCATATCCATATAAGGTGTCCCACTGTTATTTATGGTATCAAAAGTTTTCTGCATGCAATCTGAACAAATACATATATTATTTGGTATTCGGATCATTTTACCGACTTTGCTTTCCGGTCTCCTGCAAATATAACAGACAGCTTCATAATCATCCTTATCTTTTTTTTCTTGTGTTTCTTTCCCCTGGGAACTGCTGTTTTTAATATCTATATCATCATGTAAAAAATCATCAGCCATTTATCTTATCACTCCTTATCCTGTGCAAATCCTGTTAGTAGTACAACCCTGTCCGAAGTGTTATGAATCCCCCAGACATTGATATTATTATATCGTACACCGAACAGGTGTACAATAGCAGAATATTTAAATTTTTATAAACAATTATAATAGAAAACATAAATTTTTCTAATTCATATCTTTTATTCAATTCCTATTCAGTCACTGTAGTATTATAATGAAGTCTTTCTTCTTTTTCTATTTTAACACAAATAAATACAAATTTCACTAGAAATGTAAATTATTTGAAAAATCGGTATTGTTTCTTAAAATTAAATATAACCGGATAATGCTTTCCCGTAAAATTTCTTATCCTTTCTCTACGTTAAAGCAATCCCCGGTTATTTTAACCTGATAAATTAATTATTCAATCATTATAGAATTAATTTTTTTTCGTCTCCGGATTTTTACCCAGATTTACAGTAATCTGTTTTTCTGTAAATTTACCGTTAGCACTTCTCATAACTGTTACTTTTATATCCGTACCTACTCTATAGGAGGTTACTTTCTCTCTTAATTGTGTACCTGCAGTTATTTCTGTGTCATTTACTTTTGTGATAATATCTCCGGCAATAATACCTGCTTTTTCAGCACTTCCGCCTTCTACAGTAGATTTGACATAAACACCTACCGGCCAGTTGTAGGTACTTGCTATATCTTCCGTTACATCTTCAATATATACACCAAGATATCCTTTTTCAGTATCTTTTAATATTTCACGGTTTTTTAATTCATTTATTATAGGTAAAGCTCTTGAAATAGGAATGGCAAAACCCATGCCCTCAACTTCGCTGGAAGCATATTTAACCGTGTTTATACCAATTACTTCTCCATTGAGATTTAATAGTGCGCCACCGCTGTTACCTGGATTTATCGCTGCATCGGTCTGCAACAATACCATCGTCTTGTCTTCTAATTTTACTTTTCTGTCTTTCGCACTGATATATCCTACAGTTGTAGATTGTCCGTATCCTAATGCATTACCAATTGCTATAGCCATTTCGCCGACTTTAACCGATTTCGAATCACCTAGTTTAGCTACTTTTATGGTAGAAAGAGTAGCATCTTTAATTGTACTAAGATCTATAGAAATAACCGCCAGGTCTGCTACCGCATCAGTTCCCTTTATAATCGCAGTTGCTTCGGTGCCGTCTATAAATTTTACTTTAATAGGATCTGCTCCTTCAACAACATGATTGTTGGTTGCTATCAATAATTCCTTATCATTCTTACCTACGATAATACCGGAACCACCGCCTTCGTTCTGCTGATCAAACTGTTGTCCAAACCAGTCATAGGATTGCGTATAAGTAGTGGTAATCGTTACGATTGATGGCATTGTAGCATCTACTACATCTGTAACATCGGTTTTTTGCTGAATTCCTTCCTGTGATACCGTAGTTGCTGCTATTTTTTTATTTACAGAATCAGATAAGCTTAACTGAAATCCCCCAAAAGCTCCCTTATCCCCATAGGCACGAATAGAAATCGGAGCCGCATCCGGATTAATTTCATAATAAGCCAGGTTAAAACCAAGAAAACAAGCTCCTGCAACAACACCAAAAACCGCTGCTCCTAATACAAATTTAACTGCCCTCTTGAATACATTGGGTTTTTTCCTTATGTTTCCATTTTCTTCTGACATTTCAAATACATGACTTGGGTTATTATTATAAGAACTGGAAAACTGTTCGCTTTGATAAGCTGAGCCTGATTCATTCGGGTTAGAAGCTGCAATCTGCTCGGCCCAGAAACTATAAGGAGCAGAGGTATTCTGACTCCCCTCACCTGAATTATTTTGAGTTAAATCACTTGTTATATTTTGACCCACACCAATTGGACTATTTTGTGCAGCATTACTTGTATATTTAACAGTATAATCTTCATTGTCACTGCCTGTAATACTGCTACTATTATTGTTTTCAAAATGATGAAATCCGGTACCACTTTGATTCGTCTGGTCATATTGTGTATTGGAATTGGACTGATCATTCTGATTATTTTGGTTATTTGAGTTATTTGTGTTATTTAAAAAATCATCTGACATAGAAACGCTCCATCCTTTCTTAAGGTACCCATTCCTGACGTTACTTATATTTATCGTACCTTTTTTCATATATCAAGAAATAAACTTAATTTATTATTTTATGGTTTTATTTTAACAGTATTTTGTGTATAGTTTGTGAAAATAAATGAAAATATTTGTGTTTGCATCCGGCTTGTATTTCAGCTTGTATATACATCCTGTTTCTAATTCTTAAGATTCCTACATTAAATATTAAGAATTTTGTATATTGTGGATTGGCATTGAATCATGTATTATATTAGTGATGCTTTATGACAATACTTTAGTAGAATATACCAAGATATAAGAATGCCTTTCTACCGGCTATGGTGATAATTATGATAAAAGATAATCAAAAGACATTTAATAGAGTTCATGTAATAATTGATGGATTTTTACTGGCGTTATCCTATGTTGTATCCTATTATTTAAGGTTTTACAGCCCGCTGCGCAGACTGCTGAAATGGGACCCGAATGCCTGGTTTTATACTCTTCCTGAATACTCCACAATATTATTCTTTTTAATACCGGGTTATTTAATTATTTATTATTTATGTAATTTGTATACGCCGAAACGTGTGCAAAGTAAACGGATCAGTTTTTGGAATATTATTAAAGCTAATTTTTTAGGTACCTTTTACTTCACCTTTATTCTTTATATAATAAAGGAAAGTAATTATTCCCGTTACATGATATTTATCTTCTTCATTGTAAATATCATACTGGATACGGGTTTTCGTGCCATATTAGACTATTCCCTGAAAACAGCCCGCAAAAAAGGCTATAATTTAAAACATATTGTTTTAGTCGGTTACAGCCGCGCTGCGGAAGAATATATTGACCGTATTCTGGTAAATCCTCAATGGGGATATTACATCCACGGTATTCTGGATGATAACATGGAACGTGGAACCTTATATAAGAACATTAAGGTCATTGGATCCATTGATGATCTGTTAGAAATACTCCCCCAAAACCAACTGGATGAAATCGCTATTACCTTAAGCATTGATGAATACTCAAAACTGGGACGTATTGTAGGTATCTGCGAAAAATCAGGCGTACACACTAAATTTATACCGGATTACCAGAACTTTTTCCCCACTGTTCCCTATACTGAGGATCTTGATGGCCTACCGGTTATCAATATTCGTAATGTACCTTTGAGTAATACCTTTAACCGTGTTATTAAACGGGCAGTTGATTTATTTGGTTGTATCTGTGCATTAATTATTTTTGGAATACCTATGATAACAGTTGCTATTATCATTAAAGTCACTTCACCGGGTCCGGTTATATTCAGTCAGGTACGGATAGGACGGCATAATAAAGAGTTCAAAATGTACAAGTTCCGTTCTATGGAAGTGCAGACGGAAACCAAAGAGAAAAAAGCCTGGACAACCTTTAACGATCCCCGTGTTACTAAGATCGGCAAGATTATTCGTAAAACCAGCATAGATGAATTACCGCAGTTATTTAATGTATTAAAAGGTGAAATGAGTTTAGTGGGTCCCCGTCCGGAACGACCGTTTTTTGTAGACAAGTTTAAGGAAGAAATTCCTCGTTACATGATTAAACATCAGGTTCAGCCGGGAATGACAGGCTGGGCACAGATTAAAGGTTTTCGCGGAGATACCTCCATCCGCAAACGAATCGAATGTGATTTGTATTATATTGAGAATTGGACTTTTGCGTTAGATTTCAAAATTTTGTTTCTTACCGTATTTAACGGATTTATTAATAAAAATGCATATTAAAAACCGGAAGAAACACGCTTTGTCAGTTTCTTCGGTTCGCGTGGGCGTTCGAATTATTGCAACCAAGCTTGCTAATTCTCACTTTGCTTTCGCGGAAATAATAGGGCTTGCCGCAAAAATGATTTAGTGACAGGATATAAAAATGTTACTAAATCATTTTTACGGCAGCCCATTCAAAATTAGAAGGGTCAGGATAGCTTTATGAGTAAGAAAAAAAAGAGAAAAAGATTAAAAAGGAAGGTACTTCTGTTTATTGATTTAATACTTTTAATAGTAGTCGTTGGATTTGGTTATTTCATTTTTATTACTGGTAAAACACAATTGGATACCAGCGGAGATGGAGCCATTGTAACTAACAGCATAGATAGTGAGGAAATCGGCGGTTACCGTAATATAGCCATATTTGGCGTAGATTCCAGAGATAATGCACTTGAAAAGAGTACCCATAGTGATACCATCGTAATTGCCAGTATAAACCGGAAAACAAAAGATATCAAATTAGCATCCATCTATCGCGATACTTATTCTGATATACCGGGTAAGGGTTTTGATAAAATTAATGCGGCGTATTTTAAAGGTGGTTATCCTCTGGCATTAAATACTATTAATACAAACTTTGACTTAGATGTAAAAGAATACCTTACCGTAAATTTTGATTCCGTATGTAAAGTAATTGATTTGTTAGGCGGAATCACTCTGGATATAACGAAAGAGGAATTAAAATATGTCAATGGTTATACCAAAGAATTAAATAAAATAAACGGAACTAACGTAGGCAAGATGAAATCAGCCGGCACTCAGTTAGTTAACGGTACCCACGCAACGGCTTATGCAAGAATCAGGTACACTGCCGGAG
Source organism: Anaerocolumna sp. MB42-C2 (assembly GCF_030913705.1). Classification (GTDB taxonomy): domain Bacteria; phylum Bacillota; class Clostridia; order Lachnospirales; family Lachnospiraceae; genus Anaerocolumna. The sequence goes on along the minus strand of NZ_CP133190.1, from coordinate 4,269,642 downwards.
GTGATTTTAAACGTGCCGAACGTCAAAGGCTTGTTATTCAAAAGATTTTTGAAAAAGCTAAAAAGGCAGATATATTGACCATCAATTCCATTGTGAATGAAATCTTTCCACAGATTTATACCAATTTGGATTCTATGGATATGTTAAGTCTCGCTAAGGATATTCTTTCTTATAATATCGTAGATGAAACCGGTTTTCCGTTTGATAATGTAGCTGAATATTATAATAAAATTTCTTATGTTTTTCCGGTCGATTTAGCTGCTAATGTAACCAAACTCCATAAGTTTTTATTTGATGATGACGCGTACGTACCTTCTGCTAAAGTACAGGAAACCAGTGGGAAGATTCTTGAAATAACAGGTAAAAAATAGTATTTAATTAATAACTTCATATAAATAGAAAACTATGATAGATCTTAGATAACAAAATATATAATAGCTTAAGATAACAAACTATAATAGCTTAAGTAGATATAAAGGCCCCGGGAATTAGTAGATGACACTTAATTCCTGGGGCTTTTTGAATATTTGATAAATAAGCCTTATCATATTGTAACACTTTAAATTAATGTTTTATGGTCTTAATAATCCTTTCCACTACTTGTTTAGAGGCGTAACCATTCTCATATATTGCTAGTTTATTTAAAAATGCTTCAATATTCTCTAAATAATTATTATAATCAAAATTATTGATATTTGTTATCAATTCCTCTTTTGTAACTGCTTTCTGATATGGAAGAGATTGATAATTAAAATAAAACCCTCTTTCTTTCTCATATTCTTCTACATCTGAGGCATATAAAAACACAGGTTTTTTCATAAATGAAAATTCAAACATTATATTGGAATAATCCGTTATTAGCAGGTCACTCACCGCCATCAGCTCGTAGATATCCCTGTAATGAGATGCATTGATTATTTTAGTATTATATCTTATAAACCCGCTCTGTCCGGAAACTAAAGGATGCAGTCTGACTGCAATAATCCATTTACCACCGAATTTATCTTCCAAAGCTTTTAATAATGTATTAAAATCCAATTGGTAAGGTTCCGTATTATTATCCCCTTCTCTATAAGTAGGGGCATAAACAGCTATTTTTACCTCAGGGTTTACGCCAAGACGTGTCCTGATTTTAGACTGTGTCTGATTTGAAGGATTCAGCAGAATATCATTTCTTGGACTACCGCATTCTAATATCTCCCCTGTATACCAGAAGCTGTTTCGGTACATCTTAGTACAGAAATTGCTGTTGGATATATAAAGATCCGTAATTGCAGAATCTCTTCTAGCGTTGGTTATATACTTTGGTCCTAATTTATCCGCATAATCTTTTTCTATTTTTTTCAGGGCTATACCTCCATGCCAGGTCTGTATATAATATTGCCCTTTTCTTTTTCGTATGTAATTTTCTTTACGGTTATTATCAACCCAGACCCTTGCTGTGGCCAAGTTAAAGATAGCTCTTATAGAATTAGTCTTTAGTACCGTAATTCCTTTGGGCGCATAAGCAGAATCCGGATGATTCGCAATGAAATAAATATCAAGACTGTTTACTTTATCCTTTTGCTTTGCTAATTCTTCTGCAACATACTTCGCATTATCTCCAAACCCCCATATATTACAGATTGCAACACTTCTTTTTCGGATCGGAAAGAGATGAAATATATGAAATAATGTTACAATCCAGACATATCTTATGTTTTTTAATATTTCCAACACCCATTTGGGTAACATTTGCTTTATTCGATTTCTCATCTTACACCCCATGCATTTCACAAGTTTACTTGCAAAAATGTCTAAATAGAAAGTGAAAATTGCTTTTCATTTTCACCTAACGCTCCAAACATTATCATTGTATTTAAGGGCAATGTCATAAGCTATAGTAATCCGTTTAAAATATCACTAAATTCTTTCGCGGATTTCTGCCAGCTTAAAGATTTCAGGTAATCACCCGAAGTATTATGCATTTCTTCTAATATCTGCGGTTTCTTAATTACTTCTTTCATTTTAAGATATAAATCTTTATAGGAAAGTGAAGTCAGGATTGCACTGTTATCAGGGAAGAAATAAGGAAATGTGCCATCTTCAAACTCAATTAACGGTAATCCGGTAGCTAACATTTCATAAGGCACAAGGGATATATTACTCATGGAAGCTACCATACCAAAATCGGATCTTTTATACAATGAAAGTAATTCCTTTTTCGATAACATGCCCAGATTTTCTCCTGCATCACAACGAAAGCTTTTATCCTCTCCAAAATATTTAATATTCAGAGTGATGCCATCTCTTTTAAACTCTTCTTTAACTTGTCTTAATAAATATTGAGTTATACATGGCAACCTTTTACCGTAATATTTTAAATATACTGCCAGTGTAAATTCTTTTTTCTTTGCATAGGCAGCATAATCTCGATTACAGGTTGGATATTCACGGCTCTCATAAGGAAATTCGATCTCGTCCACAGGGGAGATAATCTTACAGTTTTTCTCCACCATTTCTTTATTCCATGGCCCCAAACTTACCATATGAAGTCCTTGCTCATAAGTTTTTTTAGCCATTAAAAACAGCTCTCCAAAAGAATAAAAATAAGGTTCGTAATCCTGTATAAAATACATTTTATAACCTTTCATTTTTTTAGCAAAAGCAACCGTATCCCAGGAACTGGCTATAACAATATCAGAATTCAACTTGTCCAGATACTTGTTCGTATACATTTCTCCCTCATAATTGCTCAAATTACTGGAAGAACACTCTATCATATCAGATTTTGTCTGAGGTTTATATACGATATAACCTACTTGATATCCCAACTTAGATAATTCTGTTCCTAATCTTAATATGGAAGTCTGACCTCCGCTATATTTTGCCATACGTTCTATTACAAATGTGATTTTATTAATTTTAGAAGGCTTATTATTGCTTATAGCGCCGGGATCATAATTATCAAGTCTTGAGTTCACCTGTCTTTTTTCTACCGTGGCCTGAAGGCTGTGAGAAATTCCTTTTACCTTGATTTTTAATATACTTTTCCATTTATTGATCATACCTAATTACCTTTCTCCACAGTTATTTTAAACTGAATCATATCCTATTTTAATTTAGATTAGGACTTTGCATAGAGATCCTGAATCAACTGTACTACTTTTTCAGAGGCTTTCCCATTATCAACGTGATTATATTTATTATGAAATGTTTCATATTGTTTCGCATAATCTTCTGCACGATAGGAAAGAATAGAATGAATCAGTTCCTTTGTAGTACAAGAAATCGGACCCGGAGCTTCTTTTAGAAAATCAAAATAAAAACCTCTCAATTCATTTTTATATTCTTCTAAATCGTAAGTAAAGAAAAACATCGGCCTCTTTAATAAACTGTAATCAAACATTACGGAAGAATAATCTGTTATAAGCAGATCGGAAACCAGATATAATTCTGCTATATCATCGCACATATCATATTTATAAACAAAATCTGTGTATGCAGACCAATCCAGGTTTTCCTTTACCAGATAATGGTACTTAACGATGCACACATAATCCTGACCCAACTTTTCCCTGAATAAATCAAAATCCAGAGCTTGGCTGAATTTATAAGCACCTTTTTCGAAATACTCATTATCTCTCCAGGTAGGTGCATATAAAATAATCTTCTTATTAAGGGGTAATCCCATCTTTTTCTTTAACCTAATAATATTTTCCGAATTGTTACCATAAAATAATATATCATTTCTCGGATAGCCAATTTCCAACATGGTCTTATCAAAAGCGAACGCTCTTCTGAATACTTCAGTAGAAAACTTGTTTTGTGATATTAAATAATCCCACGTCCGGGTATTTTTATAAAAGTTATGATGGTATTTTTCAATATCAGTTTCTCCGGCCATATTGACGGAGTCCATATCCAGCGCTAATTTTTTTAGCGGTGTTCCATGCCAGGTCTGAATATAATGGACACCTTTCCGCTTAATTATATAGTTTGGCTGCCTGCAGTCGCTTACCCATATCCCTGCTACCCCCATAATAAAGAAATACCAGGTTCTTGTCCTTCTTATCTTTTTAGCATTACCTGGAATATACGTATTTATATCATCTAACATAAAATAACAGCGATATTTTTTATCTAATCCCTTTCGTACCATTTCTTCATAGATACTTTTTGGATTACCGGTATAATTTCGTCCCATATTACTTTCAAAAACTATCATATTCTTTTGAACAGGAATTATCTTTGTTTCTATTCTATAAGCTGCTATTACGACCGTTTTAGCAATTCTTTTTGCTATTTTAAAAGCTTTTTTAAATTCCTTAATATTCTTTTTAATCTTCTTTTTTACTAGATCAGGTGATGGAATAACCATGTAAGTTTCTCCTGCTTATTTTTTTCCTAAGTGTAGGTCATTTTTTATTTTTGAAGTAGAGATTCCCTCTGTTCTTGGCAAATAGACAACCTCACAATAGTCTTTCAGAAAATCAAATTCGCCTTTCCAATCATCTCCCATTACGAAAACATCAACCTTGTTATCAACAACATCTTTTACCTTTTGCTCCCATGTGTATTCAGGAATAACTTCATCTACATATTTAATTGCTTCAAGAATAATTTTTCTATCTTCGTAAGAGTGATAGGCGGTTTTGTGTTTTATCGCATTAAATTCGTCAGAAGACAAAACAACAATAAGATAATCTCCTAATTCTTTTGCCCTTCTTAATAAATTAATATGCCCAACATGAATCAAATCATAAGTTCCATAAGTAATAACTTTTTTCATAGTACGCATTACCTTTCTTCTTCTATTTATTTTTAACTTATAAGGATATATAAGTTTTATCCAATTGTATTAAAATATATTGTAATCCCAAGACAAATTACATGTTTGCTTAAAAAATGTCCAAACAATAGAAAACAGAGGACACAACAAGTACGTATACTTGCACGTGCTGCATCCTCCATTTGTTAAGCCTCATTCTAAAATCTATAATTCTGAAGTATTTATTTTTTTAATCTGTTCACAGCACTAAAGACTGCTCTAATAGAAGCTCTGGTTATATTTGAACTTATACCAACACCAAAAACTGCTTTACCGCTTTCTATATCCAAAATGTGGACATAAGCAGCTGCCTGTGCATTAGAACCTTCACCAAGTGCATGCTCCGAATAATCAAGAATTTTAATTTGTATTCCTAATTCTTTCTGAAGGCCTCTTTGTACCGCATCAATAGGACCATTACCGGTTGCCTCATATACTTTTTCTACGCCGTTATCTGTATAGGTAACAACGGTTAATGTATCAAAGGAATCATCACCTGCAGAATCTTTATCTGATAAATCTTCAATTTTGCACTTTTTAAAATGAAGAGGTTCTTTCATATCCAGATAATTTTTCTTGAATTCCTGCATAATCTGTTCAGGAGTCACTTCACCACTCTTTTCGGAGATGGACTGGATTACATTGGCAAATTCCTTATGCATTCCTTTCGGCAGTTTAAATCCATAATTAGTTTCCATAATAAAAGCAACACCGCCCTTACCGGACTGGCTGTTAATACGAACAATCGGCTCATATTTTCTACCAATGTCAGATGGATCAATAGGAAGATAAGGTACTGACCAAATCTTGCTCTTTCTTTCATTCATAGCCCGAACACCTTTATTAATAGCATCCTGATGAGAACCGGAAAAAGCTGTAAAAACTAATTTGCCGGCGTAAGGATGCCGTACATGTACGGGTATCTTACAGCAGCGTTCATAGACCTCTATAATATCATTAATATTATCTAAATTTAATTCGGGATTAATACCCTGAGAAAACATATTGTAGGCTATCGTTAATATATCTACATTACCGGTCCTTTCACCGTTGCCGAATAAAGTTCCTTCGATACGGTCGGCACCAGCGAGTAAAGCTAATTCACTGCCAGCCACACCTGTTCCTCTGTCATTGTGGGGATGTACACTTAAAATAATGCTATCTCTATTTTTAAAATGATTATTCATCCATTCAATCTGATCTGCATATACATTGGGAGTATTCATCTCCACTGTAGCAGGCAGATTAAAAATTATCTTATTATCAGGGGTTGGTTCCCATACATCAGAAACCGCGGTGCATATATCCAATGCAAAGTCAAGTTCTGTTCCCGTAAAACTTTCCGGTGAATATTCTAATATGATTTTACCAGGAAAATCCTTGGCATATTCTTTCACCAGCTTAGTTCCCTCTACTGCAATCTTTTTAATTTCTTCTCTATCCATTCCAAATACTACATCCCTCTGAAGAGTGGATGTTGAGTTATAGATATGAACGATTGCGGTTTTAACGCCTTGCAAAGCTTCAAACGTCCTTTTTAATAAATGTTCACGGCACTGTACTAATACCTGTACAACCACATCATCAGGAATTAATTTTCTGTCGACTAACTGTCTTAAAAAATCAAATTCAATCTGAGAAGCAGAAGGGAAACCAACTTCGATTTCCTTAAAACCTAATTTAACCAGCATATTAAAAAATTCAACCTTCTCTTCTACTACCATAGGTTCAATTAATGCCTGATTACCATCTCTTAAATCTACACTACACCAGATTGGTGCTTTTTCTATCTGCTTATCCGGCCATTCTCTTTGTGGCAAATTTACTACGGGTACTCTTTGATATCTACTAAAATTCAACATGGTATATCCTCCTTATGTTTTACACTGGTTGATTGCAACATGTAAATCACAAATGCCTGTTTAACAAACACCTGGATTTACCAATTGGAAGTGTTTATTTACTACGGAGTCGGTATATCACGCTGTATTTTTTTACAATAAATAACTTGGCATTGTCTATTCTAGCCCCATCCTTATCATTCCTTTGCTATGTTTAATTTATGTGTTCTTCATTATATCATTGTAAATCCAATATTACAACCATTATTTTCTGGAGCTCAGTCTGTATTACTCCCCCAGACCGGATTCAATGGCTTTTATAAGGGCAGTTAAAGCTTCGTTCTCATCCTCACCTTCACAGACAAGTTCAATTTCATCTCCGGTTTTTATACATGCACCTAATACTCCTAAGACACTTTTAGCATTGGCAGTCGTATCTTTAAATTTTATATTTATCCTGGAATGAAATTCTATGGCTGTTTTGCATAGTATTCCAGCCGGCCGTAAATGTAATCCGGTAGGATTTTTAACTACCACTTTACCACTTACCATTCTTCTACCTCCTATAAACCGCCTTTGGTTATTTGTATGTATTCAATCCGTTAACCGACTGCTATTTTACTAACCGGCTGCTTCAGTTATTGTTACGCTGACGCTGGTATTCGAAATAGTTAAACCGCTGTCGGGCGGAATGAACTCTAAATTGAACTGCTTTGTTCCTATCTTGGTATCTGCTAAATCAATGTAAGGTTTTAACGTATATTTATTAATATTGGATAGGATATCATCTTCACCCATAACTTCTACCTGTATGATGCTATTTTCATTTAATACTGCCGCCAAACCTGCCGGTATATTTCTTAATTCTATATCACTGGTATTATAACTGATATCTTTACTTTTTAATTTTTCAACTTTAACATTAATAACGGCTGTCTTATTTTCATCGATTAAGATTACATCATTCTTGATAAAATCGGCTATATTCACTTCATCTTCAATATCTGTCCTCTGATTATCAATGTAGTATTCACCCATTATATACTGTACTTTATCAAGTTCACTCTGTTCACCTGCTATCACTACCTGCTTTGGTTCATAGTCAGCTTTCCCATATTTATAGCCCGGATATGGGGTGCCTTTTAGATCAATGAACAAATTAACCGTTTTCGTTTTAAGAAGATCAACCGACACATCCACTGCCTCATAACTTAATTTCATTTTACCAGAGTCCATCAGGGTACCGTTTTTATCATAAACTTTAGGAACAACACCTGCTTTCTTAAAGGACTCCCTGGCATTTCCTACATTTACATCCACAACTACATCTTTAATCTTATTAATTACTGATTCCGCACCGGAAACCTGTATAATGTTAGGACTGGCAGTTTTTTCTTTTATATAATATCCTTCTGAAACGTCACCGGTTGTAACGACATCTATACGAAATTGCTTCGTTTCAAGATCTTCCAGGCTGACCTGCATGGTATAATTCTCTGGTAAGATCTCCACACTGTCACCATACTTGGGAATTGTAATATTAATAGGGACAGCATTCACAATAGATAACTTTGAAAGGTCTGCAACTGCCTGAAAATCCGATGTTTTAAGGGATTCAATGATATGGCGTTTACCTTTCACTTTCACATCCACAGTATCTCCCGAAATCACATCGTATACTTTATCTTTTTGAGCTATAGCATTTTCATTAATCTTCGTAACTTCTATGTTTTTAAAAGAGCCCGGAGTAACCGGATCATCAACATTTAAGATAACGACCCAAACCAGAAATGCCATAAGCAGGGATAGAATTTTAAGACCTGGGTTTCTAGTCAATCTTTCTTTCATTCTTAACTCTTCCCTTCCATAATTTAATTTTCTTAACATCAGTTACTTTATTTTGGAGGGAATTAATTTTATTACGCAAATAATCTCCATCCACGTTTCGGATTAACGCACCGCCGGTGGCTATAGAAACCTTACCGGTTTCCTCTGAAACAATGATTGTTAAACTGTCACTGACCTCACTGACGCCGATACCTGCTCTGTGTCTGGTACCCAAATCCTTACTTAAATGCATGTTATCCGTTAACGGCAGATAACAGGTAGCCGCCACGATACGATTACCTCTAAGAATCACTGCACCGTCATGCAAAGGAGTATTATGCTCGAAAATATTAATTAATAGTTGGCTGCTTATCAGGGAATCTATTGCTATTCCTGTTTTTTCAAATTCAATTAATGAAATATCCTTTTCAATTACAATTAAAGCACCTGTTTTCGTTTTAGCCAACTCAAAAGAAGCTTTTACAATACCTGCAACTGTCTGGTCAGAAAACCTCTCACTTCTGTCTTTTGAATCATTGAAGTTAAACAGCGGTGTTACTAAATTATTCTGCCCCAGCTGTTCCAATGCCTTTCTGAATTCCGGCTGAAAAACAATAATAACGGCAATAATTCCAACATTAATACTTTTAAAAAAGATCCATAAGATTACATTTAAGTCGAGTATGGAGGCAATAATCCATAAAATCAGTAACACAATCAGACCTTTCACTAAGATCCAGGCCCTCGTCTGTTTTACCCAGGTTATTACATTATATATTGCAAAAGCAATAATAAGAATTTCAAAAATATCTGTAATTCCTATTCTGGGAAGTGACAGCCATGCTACATAATCTTGAAAAAAACTTATAATCGTCTCCATAATAACCACCTGCTTTACATAGTATTATTAGTTACTATTATTTTGCATCGTCTTTACTGCTGGTTCCAAGTTTGTAATCCTCATAATCCTCTTCGTAATCGTCTTCCTCTTCTGATAATACTTCATTGTTTAATTTACCGGATACTCTTTGACTTAATCCGGCATTTTTTTGTGTATTAAAACGTTTCACGTTTATCTGCGGTTCTGTTACATTGATTTTAGGTACTGCTTTTACATAATAGTAGTAATCTTCATCTTCAAACTGTACATGTTCCACACCTGTGTAATCCAACGCAAGATGGAAAAACTGTATTATTAATGCCAAAATAGCGGAAATCAGCGTACCTAATATCATGATCCCGATCTGTTCCGATACATCCAGTCTTAAATCACTGAATAAAAATCCGAGTATACAGGTTAAAGCCCCGGCAGCTACAGCGATTTCACGAGCATAGTCAAATTTCTTACGTCTGATAAAGTATGTTATTAAAATTATTAAAGAAAAAATAATTATAGTCATGAATAGTTGTTTATTTTCAACTAAATTGTCAACAACATAAGTATATAATTGCAGGGTATCTTCCACACTGATACTAATCTGCATAGTAGCTGCTTCCTGTATAACCTGGAATAAGTAAAATAGAATTACTCCGCAGGCAGTAGGTACTATGGCGATAGGTGTCGCAAACAATCCTAGCACGATTGGTACTACATACGGTATCTTTAAGAAATATAAAACAGGCACGGCGATAACCGCATAACCCAATTTAGGTGTAAAGCGTATAAATAAAAAATACATGATTAACATAATAAGTATTACAATTACGGACAAGATTTTTGATAAATAATATACATGACCGATGGCTACCAGTGCGGCTAATAAAACCATAATGGCTGATGGAGTAAATGCACTTAGTAACGACAATACAAGGACTATGGATATCTGTTTAATCCGGTGGTCATAACCAATTGAATTATTAATTATCTGGAATACCGCAAATGCTATAATAAACTTTACTACCGTCTCAAGATATATTTCATACTTTTGATAAAGGCTTCTAAGTCTTGACCTAAGTACTAAAAATGTCATCATTATGTTTGCCTCCCAACTATCCGTTCACTTTTTCTTCCTGATAGAAATTGCTTAATTTCTTCAAAGATTTATAATATTTTGATAGACTTTTTCTGGAATTATCATATTTTAATGAATATCCGATGATTGAGCCGGTTATAAATACTGCCATTATTATGATATAAAATCCTAAAAGGTATTGTCCGATGCGGACAAAATTAAATGTAACTAATTTACTGATTATATATTCAGCCTTATACATCCCTATCATAAACAGAATAAGAAGATAACCGATAGTAACACATACTACTGTTTTTAATACCTGAAGTCTTACATAATCGGTTTTATAGTATTTACCCAGCTTAATATCTTCTTTACCTTCGTTTTGTTCATACAAGGCAAGTTTTGTCATAATTCTGATTTTTTTATTGTTTAACATCTTATTACCTCCGTTTTATACTATAATCCTGCCCCTTCCTTTTCATTGTAATAATTATATTTGTATTTTTCACAGTATTATCATACATTATAACATATTAGCCAATTATTTTCGAGCCTTATTTTTAAAGAAAAATGTTTTTTTGCTAATTTGGGATTCTCACCCTTAAAATAACAAGAAGCTGCCTGGGAAAGAGTTCAGTGAAACAGATGTTTCACCAAGCTCCCTTATAGACAGCATTTTATATATGATATTAATTTAATTATTTTATTTTAAGCCCAGATTTTAGGGTTAACCCACGCTTTATCATCGTCAAAAGGATTCTTATCCGGATGTTCCTTTTGCCGGACCAGTTGTAAAAAAGTACCCCTAGACAGGTACTACATTAACCTTCCTCTCTTTCGTAATCTCAAAAGGTCCGCTCATCGGATGGATGCCTCTGTGTTGTCCCTGATAATCTTCGTTAAATGTAATTGGTGAGCCATCAGGATGCTCAAACTTTTCTTCCGGTTCAAAGGCTTCTCCTAACACCTCCGTTGTGATAACTTCGTTTTTGGAATCCGGCAGATACTGAAACAAATTTGTTTTGAGAAAAATACCATCTTTCTCTTCCACCAGCTGCAATTCTATGTGATGCAGGTCATCCTTCACGTAGTCTTTTTCCCCATCATAAGGCTCTGCCCCATTAAAGTAGATATTGCCTCCTGTATAGACCGGAAGATGATCGTAATATTTATCTCTCTCCTCGCGGATCTTGTAATTGTCTTCTTGGAATTTTGCAAAATAAGTCTCTGCATCCGGATATCCATCGTATGGCTTGGTTCCCGTGATATAATTCATCTGATCTAAGGAATCTAAGTGTCTCTCTCTTGCATAATCCACAAGAAGCTGCCTTACCGGCTGCTGAACAAAAATATTGTTGTAGAACCTTGCATCGCCATGGAGGATGGTCATAAATCCTTCCACCTCTGTTCTATGGGGAACATGGTAAGGTGTATAACGCGGGGAGGGGAATTTCTTGCCGCCATTGTCCACACCGCTTCCGACACCTGCAAAAGAGCCTGCAATCAGGTTATGTACCAGAGCAATTCCCTGAGTACAGAAACGTCCTGCGACATCGGATAACAGGATATTGTTATCCACTAAGGACGGACCATGGGATACTTCAATAAAAAGGTCCTCCGCTACGGATAAATTCTCTGACATAACCGTTCCATCCGGCGGTGTATTGGCGTAGAACAGGTTCTGTGTCACGCGCGTTCCCTGCGCCTGCCAATCGAGCCATAATCCACGGGTACAATGATGGAAACGGTTCCGTCTGATGATAACATCTATGGCCGCATGCATCTTGATTCCACCAATTTCTGCACCGGCAAGGTCCTGCTTGTTATTGATATGATGGATATCATTATCTTCTATAACTGAAAATACGCCGCCAAGATGTCCTACAATACCGGTCTGTCCGCAATCGTGGATATTACAACGGCGTATGACATGAGAACCGATTTTTTCTTTTGTCCAACCTTCCCGCTGTGCCTGACAGATCGCATCACGTTCTGTCTGCGTTCCTGTCTTGGTATGTTTCACAGCCCATTTATTATTATTATTCGGCTGCAGATATTTACCAAGTGAAATACCGCTGCATTTGGAATGGGAAATCTCACAATCTTCGATAATCCAACCTTTCGACCAGTGAGGTCCCACCATACCCTCCTGATAAGCAGTCGGCGGTGCCCACTGGGTAGCTGCTTTGGTAACTGTAAACCCGGCAAGTGTAATATTACCTATGCCTTCCCTGGACGGATAGAAGCAGTTTCTTCTTACATTAATTTCAACATTTTCTGCGTTGGGGTCAAAGTCGTGAAAATTTGCATACAGAACAGTATTATTTCCATCCTGTTTCGTATACCACTTGTAAAAAGAGCCCGGTTGATCCCAGGAACCACTGCACGGAGTAGGATTTAGTACCTCCTCCAGTGTATCTGTCTCATATAAAGATTTATCATTAAGGTATACTTCTCCGGTATGTAATGGTTTTATGGCATCGTACCAGTCACCAAAGATTTCAACGGTATAAGGATTATAGGTTCCGAAAATACCATTTGGAATTTTGGCTGTCCACACGGTGCCTTGATACCGTATCCAGGTCCTGACCCGCTCTGCGCCTGAGATTACCGCGCCATTTTTAACTTCTGACCGATAAATGATTCTCTGTTCTTTAGTTCCAGCAAACGCCGGATCAACATATTCCCTATAAATACCAGGTGCTACGATAACCTCGTCCCCCGGACGTGCAAAACGCGCCGCCTGTGCAATGGAGTTCATCGGATATTCTTTTGTCCCGTCTCCGCCTCTTGCTTTGCCTGATACATAAATTTTCATGAAAATCCCTCCTCGCTCATTCTTAAATGGCTTTATTTTTCTTTCAGCATTTTCCAATGGATTCCGTCTACGGAAGATAACAGCCCAAAGGTTGTATGATTGCTTTTATCTTCACCCATAAGAATCATCATAAAACATTCTGTCTCCTTCCAGACATAAGGTGCTCCATATCTAACAGTCATCCAGTTCTGTACCTCAATATCAATTTTACCTTTAAACTCCCACTGTATAAGATCTGTGGAAACCGCATATGCAAGATGCTGTTCAAACAATCCCTCACTGTAAATCATGACCCATTCATCCTGTTTCCGATAAACAGTGACATTTTCCGCTCCATCCGGTGCTGCCTTGCTTGCGCCGATTAACGGACTGTCTACAGTTGTAATAACCCACTTCTTAAGTTCCGGGTCATCCGTGTACGCATGTCCCACCAGATTTGTTGCTCTTTCATAATGCATACGATCGGTTCCTACAAAGAAACAATGCAGTCTGTTCCCACTCACCACAAAGGTAGGGTCTATCACACGCTCTGCCTGATTCCAGGGCAGGTTTCTTGCTTCTTCTAGAAAGAAAACCGGTTCTGTCCAGTTTTTTAAATCTTCTGATACACTATAGCAAAGCATCGTTGGTGTCTCGGGATAAGATTGGTAGGGAAGAATATATTTTCCATTCCATATTATCAGATCTCCCGGTGATGCAAATCCTTTTGCTGATATGTCACGATCCTGTTCATAATGTACAAAATCCTTTGTAAAGGTATAACCAATGGCCCAGTTCTCGGGTTTGCTCCAGTCTTTATTGGAATAACGGGAATAAAATAAATGATACCCCTCCTCCGTTTTATATATAGACGGATCCCGCAAATTGTCCGATCTCTCCCATACAGGGTTTCTAAGTTGTTTCAGATCCAAGATTATTTCCTCCTTCAATCTATGATGTTTAACTGTTCAAATGCACCAGGGCATACTTGTTTTGAACGGCTCAAAAGCTTTGCTGACACAAAACCTTAAAGTCGCTCTATTGCCTTTCCTTACTGAATATAACGGTCGTATGCCGCCTGCTCTGCTGCGAGAACAGCATCTATTTTCATGTTTTCAAGTTTTGATACAAAAGAATCAAAATTGTCGAGGGATTCTTTACCCATGATGAACTTGTTGATCATTTCATCTTTATAGGTCTGAATTTCCGGATAAGTACTGTTGATCACATCTCTTTCCTCTTCTGTAAAGGATAATGCCGGAATGGTCGGACGGATATACTGTTCCATTTCATTTCTGTATTTGACATACTCAGGATTAAGTAAGGAATCTTCATACCCGATGTCCTGCTGATATGCCCATTCTCTATGTCCGTAAATATTCAGCATAGAAAGAATTGATCTTCCTTCCGGATCATGTGCAATTGCATCTGTATAAGCAGGTTTGCCATTATCCATGTTATAGGTTTCGCCTTCGATACCAAAGTTCATTAACCTGCTTCCTTCCTCACTGTAGAAATAATCGAACAGCTGCACAATTTCTTTGATATATTTTGAATCTGCACTGATTGCTGTGTAACCTCTGATTGGCTGCATCTGGCTGGTAGTCATCTGAGTTCCATCCGGACCCTTTGGTGGTGCTACTACTACAAAGTGTGCATCTTTAGAACCTGCTGCCTGTACCTGTGTTCCCAAAGAATAAGCACGTGCGGTGGTATCCTGGCATGAACCGGAAACTTCATTGGTGATGCGGGAAAGCCATACATTGGTATCGTTCGTGGCATATTCTGGATCAATTAAACCTTCCTTGTATAGTTTATTGATATAGGTTAATGCTTCCTTGCAGCGTGGATCAGTATATGCATATTTTACTTTACCGTCTTCGATAAAGAACTGCTCATTTGCTTCAAAACCACTGATTCCGAATGCTTCCATAAAAGCAAGAACACCAGCCTGTGTATTTCTCGTGGTATATGGAATCTCATCTGCTTCTCCGTTGCCGTTTGGATCCTTTTCCTTGAAGGCTTTTAATACATTATACCAGTCATCCAATGTTTCTGGTGCCTCCAGCCCTAATTTTTCCAGCCAGTCACCGCGTAACATCCACACCTTGAAGGTTCTTACGGCTCCGATAAACGGAAGAAAATAAATCTGTCCATCGGTAGATTTTAAATCTCTGATATATTCCGGATGCTCGTCTAGGATTTTCTTTAAGTTCGGTGCATACTTGTCAATATATTCATCTAACGGAGCAAAGGTTCCCTGCTCTGCAACTTTCATCATATCATCCCGATAGGTGCTGACCATAACATCCGGTATCTCACCGGAAGCAACCGTAACATTAAACTTTTCGCGGAACTGATCCTCCGTATTAGGCGCTGCTATGAAATCAAAATTCACACCTGTCCTCTTTGTAATTTCCTGAATGATCGGTAAATCTGTGCTGATTGCCTGGTCAGCAGAATCCTGCAGGAACAGACTGATTGTAATGTCCTCTTTTTTTTCATCGTTTGTGCCGGCAGCTTGGTCCTCAGTTTTTTTTGCACCATTTTCCCCATTACTTCCATTTGTAGATGCTGTGGATCCGCATCCGGCTAGTGTGGACATTGCTAAAATTAATACCAATGCCAATGCAATTACTCGTTTCATAAATACTTCCTCCTTTTTTTCATTCCTGATAGTTTTTACTTTACTTCCTGTTTCCCCTGCCTACAGCCTCCTTTCTTTAATATTACATCATGTTTATCAGCCTTTTACAGAGCCAACCATAATTCCTTTTACAAAATATTTCTGGATAAACGGGTATACCATCATAATCGGAATTGTGGCAACCATGATTGTTGCATATTTAACGGATTCACTGATCTGGTCGGAACCATTGACCAGGTCGATGGCTAACTCATTGGTCTGATTCTGAATAACAATATCTCTCAGAATAATCTGCATAGGCACTAAAGTCCTGTCCCGCAGATACAACATTGCCGGAAAATAGCTGTTCCACTGGGCTATAGCGTAAAATAATCCAACCGTAACCAGTCCCGACATGGAAAGAGGAAAAATAATCCGAAACAGAATCATTATCTGGCTGCAGCCATCCAGCGATGCTGACTCCTCCAGCTCGTAGGGTATCTGCTGAAAGAAATTCTTCAGAAGTACCACATTAAAAGAAGATACTGCGGTAGGCAATAAAATGGACCATACCGTGTTATATATATGCAGTTTTGTGACCACCAGGAAAGTTGGTATCATTCCGGCGCTGAATAACATAGCTACCACAACTACACTTGACATGAATTTCTGTCCCGGAAATGGTCTTCTGGACAGCGGATACGCCGCCAGTGCCGATAACAGCATACTGATGAAAGTACCGGCAATCGTATAGAAAAATGTATTTAAATATGCCCGGCCCAACATGGGGTAAGACAATATTCTTTTGTATGCATCCAGGGTAAAGCCCATTGGAACAATTCCTACTTTGCCCTTTGCAAGGAATTCAAAGCTGCTTAAGGATGCTGCCAGAACATAAAGTACCGGGTATAAGGCAACAACCATCAAAAGAAACAGAAAACTATAATTTATACATTGAAAAACAATCCTGCTTTTACTATCTTTCATTTCACGCTTTCCTCCTTACCATAGACTAGCCTCTGAATATTTCTTTGCAACTTTATTTGCAAATACAACGAGCAACAGACCTATGACGGATTGGAAAAATCCAACTGCAGAAGAAAAACTGTATTCTCCATTCAAGATACCTCTTCGGTATACATAGGTTCCAATAACATCGGCCGTGGAGTACGTACTTGGATTGTACATAAGTACGATAGTTTCATAACCTACATCCAGAATGCCTCCGATTTTCATTAAGAACATCAGTATAATCGTGGAGGATATTCCAGGAAGTGTTACATACCATAGCTGCTTCCATCTTCCTGCGCCGTCAATCCTGGCCGCTTCGTACATATCCGAGCTGATTCCCGTTAGTGATGCCAGATAAATAATAGCGCTGTAACCTGCCATCTGCCATATTGTCATCAAAGTATAGATAATCCAGAAACAACCTGGTTCTGTCAGGAAATTCACCCTCTCCATTCCAAAGGCCGCCAGAATGTTATTGACCAGACCTGTGCTTGGTGATAAGAACGTAACCACCATACCGACTACTACTACACTTGATATAAAGTTCGGAAGATATGTAACAGTCTGTACCGCTTTTTTATATCGCGTTCTTCCCACTTCATTTAACAGTAGCGCCAGGATAATCGGAGCCACAAATCCTATCGTCAGCTGTAAGAAATTGATTCCTAACGTATTTCGAATCAGTCTCAAGAAAAACGGCGAACTGATGAATTGGCGGTAATATTCCAAACCAATAAATTTACTATGGAGAATTCCTTTCGCCGGCTTATACTTTTCTACTGAAATGATAAAAGCAAAAATCAAAGGTACATATCGAAATACAACATAATATATCAGTACCGGAAGAAACATAATATAGAATGGAACGTATTTCCTAATGGCTAACTTGTGTCCTTTTTTCGCCCGATCACCAGTGGCCTTCTTTCTCATATTTCCCATGCATCACACCTCACAATTTTTATTAAGCATTCGCTATGCTCCTTGCTTGTGACCTAGATTAGCATAGAGGACCCTTTCTGTAAATCTTCCGTTTTTTAGGATTTGTGGAAATTCTTATGATTGCAAGTGTCCATTTTTTAGATTTCGTGCCGGGCAGTTTCATGCAGATCTCCAGTGTTTCTGCAGATTTTTAGTTGTCCACGATAAAAAGAGCCGTCACTCCTGCTGATTATCATGAAATCAGCGGTGTAACAGCCCTTTTATATTTCTGAATGGCATGTGCTTCACAAATAATACCATCTTTGTATTTCCCTGTTATAGTTTCCGGAATTGTCCTGGTGAGATACCGACATATTTTTTAAAAACTTTACTAAAGCTGTTGGCACTGTTATAACCAACTTTTTCCGCTATCTGTGAAATATTAAATGAAGTCTCCTCCAGAAGTATTTTAGCCTTTTCAATACGGAATTCATTTACATAATCCACAAAATTCTTTCCTGATATCTCTTTAAAAATAAAACTTAAGTAGGAAGTAGAGAGATTAACCACTTCCGCCACTGTGTCCAATGAGATATCTTCGCTGTAATTTTCCTCCAGATACTGGTGAATATTCTCCAGAACATGACTCTGCTGGCTATGCTTGTTCTCTTCCGCAAATCTGGTAATCATCTCAAATACATAGGAGATATATGTTTCTTTCTCTTCAAGACCTTTTTTGTTATCTATTTCGTTATAAATATCTTCTTTCATCCCAAAAATCCTGTCACTGGTCAGCCGCATCTCAAATATGGTTCTGATTGCTGTCCCTGTCAGCGCATGGAATAGATTATCCACCTGCTCAGGAGAAACATTTTTCTCTTTAAAATTATCCTGATATACTTTCTGCAGAATCCCAAAAACTGCTGCCTGGTTACCTGATTTGGCCACAGTCATCAATTGCATTTCTTCCTCAATGGGATATAAAATCACAGCATTGGAAATATTATTGACTTCATCGATATAAATGATTGTGTTCTGTCCCCTCACACTCTTATATTTTAACGTCTCTAATGCATCAATGAAAGAAAGATAGCAATTCCAGATATTTTCATAGCTCTGGCCCACGCCTATAGTATAAGGTGCATCGGAGCTTTCCTCCAGATACTTCTGAATCTTACCTAGATAATTATTGATTCCACTTAATTCGTAAAAAGACTTCTCTGCGTTTAATACGGATACGATGGTCTGACCATCTTTTTCCAGGAAATAGCACTTACACTGTTCTCCCAGTGAGTCTTCCGCAATTTTATTCATCTCTTCCACATATTCTTTACAGGACTTCCCGTATTTTTTTAACTCCATAGAGGCCCTGTCACCGATTTCGTAAACAATAACCTGATAATATGGAAACGGAAATACAATCCCAACATCGGCACCAGAATCTATAAAGTTATCTTTTCTGATCTGCCCGTTAATAATATCATAAATATATTTATCCTGGAGCATGGGTTTATTCTTTTCAAAACTATCCTGCAGGGATTGATTTTCTTTATAGACATAATCAATGATTCCATTGATTAAAGTAAATTCGTTATTATTCTTCCCGTGTCGCATCACGGATTTCTTACTGCCTATGATATTAATATAATTCATGATCTTATTCATCGGCTGATAGAGTCCTGCCACGATGTAATAGGTAAGAATTACTGCCAGGAAAAAACTGATGACAGATATCAGCATAGTAAACTCTTTGATCTGGTTTACACTTTTGGTGATATATTCCGTTGGTATCACAGAAATATACAGCCAGTCAAATACACTTGATTTCACATACTGTACCGTAAAGGGTTTTCCTTCAATGGACAGTTCCACAGTATCCTGCGGTTTTTCCATCTCTGCGGATCTGCTCCCAACGGCTTCCCGAATCAATCTCAGGTCCTCAAAATCAGGATAGGACTGCTCATTGGTATATATCACGTTACCAGCTGCATCAATAACATAATCAAATACGATTTTCTCATCGTTGGAATTGGCCATTTCTTTTTTAAACAGCGATTCACTGAGATTGACAACAATCATTCCTTTAGGTTTCTTATTGATAAAAGGCAATGATTCTGAAAAAACCAGCACAGGAACATCAAACATTCCATGGTGAACAGATTGTTTTCCCAGAACCCGGAAGCCGCTCTGGTTAAATATTTCATCCCAGTCCATGTCACCTGCATACTCGCAGACATCCGAAAGAAAGAGGGATTTTTGATATTTCCCTCCTGTTCCCAATACAATATCCGCCTTTTTCTGGTAATACCATATATCTGCAATATAATTACTATTGGATTTCAAAGCACTTAAATATGCAATGGAATCCTGAATCAGTTCCGTCTCCTGGTAGCTTTGCTCCAGCGACAAATAAAGCACCTTATTCAGGTTGCGTGCCAAAGCCATCTGCATCAGATCGGACTGCAGTGCATTGATTTCCTGGTCTATCCCTTTTTGTGCCTGCGCAAGAATCAGCATATTATTGACTTGCACTTCTTTGATCAGCGTATCAGAGGATTTCCCATAAGAAAAAAAAGATACCAGTCCAACCGAGCCAAGGACCAGTATAATAATATACAAAAAAATTCTGACAAATACGCTATTCATCCGAAATTCCTTAATACTGCGTGAAAAATTTTTCATGTACACCCAACCATTCCCCAATTATGTATTTCTGTCTGTACTATATGTATTAACATAACGTATTTTCTTTTTCTTGTAAAGTATTTTATGTGAGTTGATATAAACCCATGTGCAGGTTATTTGTTCCTAATACTATTATTGAGTTCACGCCTGTGATTTCATTGAATCTGCTTTATCTTAGTTATGTGAAAAAGAGTCTGGCTCGCCAGACTCTAGCGCTGACGCGCTGTCACGACAGTGACATCTTCCTTAAGTGCGTCATGCGCATCCTGCCTGGAAGGCTTTTCATTAATCATTTTTAATACACATTTTCAAATTTACTCTCAGAATTTAATGTATTACTGCTCAACAAAATACTGGCTATTATCTCTAACTTCATTTGTCCTTCTTCCATGCTATATTTTTCATAAATATTCTTTAACTTAAAATGATTCTTTTTCATGTGCTCAAATATCGTATGATAACCATCCACCCTCTGATTTATTTCCATACATGTTACTTTTAGACACCTCTCTCTCTCCTGATCTCTGACATGCTCATGTTTTCTTTCCACTGTATAAGCAAATATTTCAGAAACACTGTTCGTATCTTCCTCCATACTCATTTTAAAAATATGTGATCCCTGTAATGATATTCCTTTTGCTTTTTCATAAAACATTCCGATGAATTTCTGAATCTCATCCATTTCGCAGTTTACACATCTATAATAAACAGATCCTTTTTCAATGAAATGGCCCATCTCTACAGTTAAGAAAGGCCGCAAATCATTCCTTTCACCTTCATTTCCTTTATAGTGCAGAATTAGACGTTTCTGTTTTTCAAGCATTTTTTGTGTTTCCTCAATTTCACGTAAACGCTCGTTATAAAATTCTATAAGTTTTGTATTATCCTGATTATTCAGTGCTATGCTAATCTGTTCCAATGGCATTCCAATATCTTTCAGGCGTTGAATTTCCTTCATAACTGCAATCTGATTCTCGCCATAATAACGATATTGATTATTCTCGTCTACAAAAGCCGGTTTAAACAAACTAATTTCATCATAATATCGCAATGTTTTTTTATTCACATTAAACATCACTGAAAACTGTCCGATACTGTACATTGGCTAGTCCTCCTTAACTCTTAATACAGGCACATGATACAACTGATGGTGCTCATATTGTTCGTAGTTCTCTCTTTTCAGATAAGCTGATACACAATGTCTTATTTTTTGAATTGCCGAGTTATTTAAAGCTTCTCCAAGCTCTTTTGTGGCTTCTTTCGGAAACCCCAGGTGTCCGTATCCTTTTGTCTTATCCAAAACAAATCCGGAATTTATCATATCTCTGCCGTTGATTTCAATATCCGGCTGTTCCTTGTAGTTGAATGACACCAGATCCGGCCTGATTGTAAGCATATTGGAAGTTTCAATCCATCCTGCATGAAAATCATTCGGATATTGCTGCATTTTATCCTGCAGTTGTAAGTTCGGTTTCTCTAAATTGGATATAATATTCTTTGAAAAAATTGCTCCCATCGGGGCATATGCGACCACTCCGGTATCTTTTTTTATTCTTTCACAAGCCTGCTCCACTGCAATCGCATGCTTTGGATCTGCATGTCCTGAAATGATAATAATATTGCTGCACCCCCATTCTATCACATTTTGAAGTGTGGCAAGAACCAGATCATAAAATAATTTTTGGGACAAGTGTATATTTCCTGGAAATCCTTTCATTTCTGCATGTCCATAGGGAATCACCGGAAGTGTAAGAAACGTAAACTCTTTATACTCCCCTTCCAGCTCTTTTATCACCTGATCCATCCAATACTGGGTTTCATAAACATCTACTCCCAGTGGCAGGTGTTTTCCATGCTGTTCTATTGGTGCAAACCCAAGAAATACCACCGTTTTTTCCTTATTCATTTTTTTAAAATCCGTCCAATTCATTTCCATAATATTCTGTTTCAATTGTATCCCTCCTGTGAATTTAATAAATTCAGTTTAAGGGTTCCATTCACTGGAATGTCAAGATGCAATTTTTATTATTCCAATTTTGATGAAAAAGAGTCTGGCTTGCCAGACTCTAGCGCTGACGCGCCGTCACGACAGTGACATCTTCCTTAAGTGCGTCATGTGCATCCTGCCCGGAGGGCTTTTTATTGCATAGGTAAGTTCAGAGAATTTTCCTATGCAATAAAAAGAGCACCCAAGTTTTTGGCTTGAATGCTTTATAGAGACGTTAGTTATTTAAATATTTATTGATATAATACTATTACCAACTAATGTTACCATACAAAAGGTATTAAACGATAGGTATGATTTTCGTAATCAGAAAATTCTTTTCCAAAATGTTTTACTAATGCTTTCTCTTCAATATGTATTCTTGCAGAATAGCAACCTATAGATAGCAGAAACACAACTATAAGTGCATAAATACTCCTTAACCCTAATGTTGTACCAATCAAACTACAAATACTACCCGAATACGCAGGGTTTCTTACTTTATTATAAATACCGGTTGTAATAAGATGTTGTGATTCTGCTGTTTGCACTGATAAGGTAAACGCTCTTTTTAAAGTTAATACTGCACATAAACGAACTATTATACCCGCTAGCATTAATGTAACTCCAACATATGAAAATATGACAGGTAATTTCATATTGCGAATGCTATCGGAAACATTAAGTCCAACCATATAAAAGCTAATATATATACATATATAAAAATTAAATATTAACATCCATTTGGTACCTTTATCTGTTTTGTTTACTTTTTGTGTTTTTGTTCCCCTCTGATATGTGTATAAAAATATGAATACCTCTGCCAGTATCATTGATAATAATACTAAATGAAATATATAAAACAAGCTTAGATTAGAAAATTTTGATGGATCACCCATTATTACCTTTCCCTTCTTTTAATAAACGATTAATTTCTGCAACATTATTCTTTTCAATATAATAAAAATAAATATGAATACCTATCATTATGCAAAAATAGATAATAGAGTAAAATAATATATTAACAGCACCCAATCCAAACCATTTAAAGGTAATACCGAAACATAAAATAATTGGGTAAATCAATATACTTACTGTTATAAAATGACTAATATAGGATTTAAAATCTATCTTTCCAATTAATTCATCCATAACACAAGTAATAATCAAACAGATAAACACTTCAAAGACAAAGGAAATAAAACTATTTCGATTTTTATCTACTACCCAACTTATGATTCCCGCTAATATAATTATTATGGTAAAAGACATTGAAATTGCAGGAAGAAATACTTTTAAAATTTTATGTACCATATTCTCTCCTAATCCTTTCCTTTAAGCTTCCAATATATCTTCTTGATACAATTAAATGCTCTCCGTTTGATAACTCAACCATAATCCTATGATTAGGATATGGTTTTACACTTTTTAACATAGCAATGTTTAATAATATTGATTTTCCAATTCGTACCATAGTAGAACCGTCAATCATAGTTTCGATTACCTGAATCGTCTTTCGACTTTCATATACATCCTGGTCTAAATAGATAAATGTCTTTCTATCCGTTGACTCAATATAGTAAATCTGATCTAAAGAGATTTGATAAACTTTATCCCCTTTAAAACCTTCTATTACAAAATCATATTGTCTTATTAATTGTATCATTTGCGATACTTTTTTCGTCATTTCCGGGTATCTGATCTCTAACTCTATTTCTTGTAATTCTTTTTTATGCTGCAACATTAATTTCAAGGAAACACCTCCTTTACGTTCAATATAAATCATTTTATTTCTTATCTCAAGTAAATTTGTTTTAAATACCCTGTATCATGTTTATTATGCCATACACTAGTATATATCAGTAAATAACACCTCTCCTTACTTCTATTATGAGGAAGACTAACATGTCTCAATTTTATTCTATCATTTGCTATTTTCAAAATATAATTAGAAACTTTTATACCATTTTTGAAACTGATACTGTAAATATCATTGTTCACACCCCTGGTTTTCCTCCATTATTGTTTTATGCGTAAAAAAAGACCGAATGTCATTCGACAAACGGCCTTTCATGCTACTTATATAATGTTCAATTATATTCATTCGTTTAAAATAATCATAAAAAACACGTTGCGGTACCATAGCTAACCTGTAAATTCCTCTTTACATAGCATCATTCCATTCCTTAATTAATTGCTTGATCGATTGATGCCTTTTATCTCTGTCACTTGATGTTGCTTTTGTTGCAACACTGTACAATTCACTATTCAAAGACCATTTATCATAAGACCTTTCATAATTTCCAAACAAAGCAAATGCAAATGCACCCAGTGTATACACATTCGTTATTTCATCAATCTCTGCTTCAAGTCGATATTCTTCGGGTGACATAAACTTTGAGCTTCCCCACATACGCCCCATATCATTGATACAAGGTTTTTTACGGAATAAATCAATATCACAAATTGTGGTTCTTTCATTTTCAAAATCATACAGAATACTTCCGTCATAAAAATCTAACGCAACATATCCCTGTGTATTCACGTGTTCAACAAAACAACACAAATCATGATAAACCTTAAGCCGTGCTTCCACTGGCAATTCAAAAAATCTGCGATGTGCTTTTGGGTACATTCTCCCCATGCAATCACCATTTACCCACCTAAATATCATTGCATAGCCACCAGCAATTTCTTCTGCATCAACAAATTCAATCAAATCCTTATGTTTTAAGTCGCGGTAAATTGGCAATGTGGCTTGTAATCGTTTCACAGCATCCTCTGCCTCACCATCATACGCTTCTGTTGGAGACCCTGCATATTTAACAAAAAACTTTTGTCCCTCTTTTTCTGTTCCAAAGCATATATTTCCCGAATCCTGATCATCATAAACTTTAAACACGGTACCATACCGGTTCATAAAGCCTAAATCATAAAAAGACTTCATTTTGTATGGTATTCCATCCACATACTGTAAATAGTATCCTTTGAAGTACCAGGTAGGAATAGGATTTTTCATATTATCATACCATTCAAGTACATCCCTTGCCTGATTCAGCATAGTTTGTACCTCGCTTTCTCCATATGAAATAGCCCAAGGAATTGATGAAAGCATATTGGAACTAATATATAAAGCCAGTAGTTTCCAAAACTTTATCGGCACTTTATTATCAAAATATCCATTTACCATACCGCTGGCAAAGATGGGTGCTGCCTTGGCACACCAGACAATGCGATTAAATTCTTCCCAGTGATCACCAAAATCATACCGGTCAAAATCTATAATTACAAGCTTGCCATTTTCAATCATCATATTGCCGATATGATAATCGCCGTGCTGAAAGGATTGTGGTCTATTCTTTAATAGCTGGCGATTTGCATCTATGTAGGAAATAATATCTTCAGCTCCATCAAACTTAATCAGACACTCCTCATACAGTTTGATTTTACGATTCATTTTCTCATTAAATCGGGACTCCCAATCTGGTTGTGTATCTGGAGCCGGAACCTCGTGAATTCTTTTTAAAATTTTACCAGCTTCTAAACCATAGGCATACTGTTCCGAATCAGATAACTCGGGTATGATTTTCTCTGCATCCTCTCCATCTATCCATGTCTGAATGGTATATATGCCTTCCTCAAATTCTCCAAACTCTACTGGCTTACACATAGGAATACCAAGAGAAGCTACCACCTGCTGCATACGAATCATATCTGCCCGGTTACCACTTTTTTCTTTCGGTGTAATTCTAAGAAGATATTTTTCGCCATCTGCAGTAGTTACACAAAACTTTTTATCACATGACCACCCTTTATTAATCGGTTCCTTTTTTACAAACTCCATCTTCTAATCCTCATCTTTATAACCTTTCCAAATTGTTTCGGATCAACTTTATTCCTTTATTTTAATACAACTTTCCAGTTGTCATCTGTGACTACATACTGAAATTCTGTAAGTTTTTCATCCAACATAACCTGAAGTAATTCTGTAAAATCGCTTACCAGATCCTCTTTATACAATTCCTCTTTATTTACCCAATGCATACTCCCTTCATCTGAAGAAACAACTTCTCCCTCAAAATTATCCGAAGTAAATAGGAAGACAATATATCTGCCATCTTCTATGGGGAATTGTTTTACTCCACACAATTTCGGATGAAACACTGTTAACCCTGTTTCCTCTTTCATTTCTCGAATTACAGCATCTACAATGGATTCTCCTTTTTCAACATGTCCACCAGGCAAAGTATATCCTTTCCAGTCTTCTTTGACTCTATCTTGTAATAAATACTTATTATCCCTGTGTATCAAGCATAATACTGTTAACTCAACTTTTTCTGTTCGTGCCATTACATCCCCTCCCTGTTATAACTCTGCCATTTTAGACAAAAGTAATCCTACTGTTTCATCAATCGGCTTTGTCCCATCAGCGTAAATAATGGGACAGGGTATACATTTTACCCAGTCATCCGTTTTTTCCAAGGTTTTCGTTACGATTGAATCAAAAAATTCCTGCTCCTGTTCATATAGATCACCACCCGTAAGAACTCTGTCTCCAAACTTATCATAAGACCTTTCTTTTACACGCTTAAGACGAATTTCAAGAGGTACCTTAAGATAGATTACGCACTCATATAGTGAATTAATTTGATCACCCAGGTCGGCATTTACTGCCGATATAATAAAATTCGAATGTTCAAAAGCATCCTGCTCCATTAATTGCAATACTTCTTTACGTGTACGGGGGCGTGAATACGGAATTTCTGTGTCCTCGAAATAATAGTCCTCTATATCCATATGTTTGTAATCCAATGCTTTAGAAAGCGCAGCCCCCATAGTTGTCTTTCCACTTCCAT
Organism: Anaerocolumna sp. MB42-C2; assembly: GCF_030913705.1. GTDB lineage: Bacteria > Bacillota > Clostridia > Lachnospirales > Lachnospiraceae > Anaerocolumna. Next base: position 4,242,332 of record NZ_CP133190.1, on the reverse strand, counting down.
TGCCTCCAACTATAGCAATTCTATTTACCAAAATATATAACTCCTCCCTATTTTTGTTCTTCTTTAGGCAATTACGAAACTAAATAGTTTTTTTGAATATGTAGTTTCGCAATTACCTATTTATTCTTCTTTAGAAAGAACATGCGTTATCGCTTTCTTTCCATCTTCCTCTATAATTTCTGGTATTTAATCTCTGACTGACTTATTATATTCTTTCATATTTAACCCCTTGCTTCATAAATCCAGTTTGAAAATCCACAATTTTTTGCAGATTGGTAAACTGGGAGTAATACATTTTCCAATTCTCCTGCAAATTCCTGATACCTTATTCCCTTGCGATAAATACGTCTTCTTACATCATCGTTCTATGCCAGTCTTTATAAATAGTCGTAAATTTGTCGTAAGATGGTCGTAAGCTAATTTGTACCAGTCTTCTTTTTTCTTCTGTGCGTCAAAATAATCCCCAAAGTTGATAAGTTCAGCTTTCTTCAAGTCCTTTGTTGCTTCTGCATAAATGTCTATTGTAATTTCTGCATCGGCATGACTGCACTTACACTACATCAAAGCAAAACGGATGTCCCTCTGGGTCGAGCATTACAGCCCAATCTCCGTATTGTATATCTGCTTTTCTTGCTCCAAGTTCTAAAGCGTAATTAATCCATTCCTGAAGCTTTGCTTTCTCCATACTAAAATCAAGGTGCAGCATTTGCTGTTGCTTGTTAACCTCTTCGGGCCATACTGGAGCAACATACATTTCATTTCTTTGAAAACCAATGTTTACGTTGCACTTTTCTGAGTATATGATAATAAAATCATCAGTTTCATAACCTTTATGCCAGCCCAGCAAGTTAACATAAAAATCAGAAAGTATTACAGGATTTTTACAATCTAAAACTACTTTGTCAAAGTTTATTTCACCAATTTTTTTCATTCTTTCTCCTTATCATGTTACCCGCATTTAATAATTCAATAAGAAATACAAATATGGGTGTTTAGTTGATAATTACCTTTACTAGCCCCTCACAACATTTAAAATAAATACATGGTCCTGTCAAATTATACATCTGATACAATTATTAAACTTACACATTTTCGTATATTTATCAACGTCTATATAATCATGTTCATCATTTCTACCATCTTACGCAATTTCTCCATTATAATTATCCTTTTATTTTCTCAAACAATTTTACTAACATGGCATTTAACCTAATTCAGGGTATAAAAATAGCCACACCAACCAGATGTGACCATACTTTTACCATATTCACAAGAAGATTAGTTATGATAGCATCAAAAATAAAGCCATTTATGGCTATCTCTTTTAATGCATCCCCATATTAAGTTAAATGCCAAATACCTCACTTAATATAGTATTTTTCATAACAAATCCTCTCCTTTCGTTTTATTATATTCTTATTATAGCACGTGCTTTCTTTCTTATCAATAAATAATGCTAAAATTTAGTAGAAATAGAATACATTTAAACTTCCATTAATTTACTCTATTCCCATTTGCCCAAGGGATAGGTTATTTTCTATCATTCTTCACGTATGTGATAAAAAAAAATAGAATCTCAATTTTCAGAGATTCTATTTGAACGTGTTCTCTTATATTGGTAGTAAAATGATCGTAAATCTTACCACCTAATTTCACAACCCGTTAATTTTCCTAGCTTCATTTATCCAAGCTCTTCATCGTCGGGAACAATAATACATCCCTTATAGCTGAAGAATCGGTTAACAACATTACCAAACGGTCAATACCGATACCGATACCACCTGTCGGAGGCATACCGTATTCCAGGGCATTTAAGAAATCTTCATCCATGGAATTTGCTTCATCATCACCTGCCGCACGAAGTGCTTCCTGTGCTTCAAAACGGCCTCTTTGATCAATAGGATCGTTTAATTCGGAGAAAGCATTAGCCATTTCCCGCTTCGTAATAAATAATTCAAAACGTTCCGTAAAGTTAGGGTCACTTGGCTTTCTTTTAGCCAAAGGAGAAATTTCAACCGGATGATCCATAATAAAAGTAGGCTGAACTAAATTCTCTTCCACAAACTCTTCAAAGAATAAATTAATAATGTCGCCTTTTTTATGCCTGTCTTCATATTTGATGTGATGTTTATCAGCAAGAGCTTTTGCTTCTTCTTCCGTCTTAACATCATTAAAATCAATACCGGCAAATTTCTTAACTGCATCCACCATCGTCATTCTTGCAAAAGGTTTTGCCAAATCTATTTCAACACCATCATAGGAAATCGTTGTTGTTCCAAGTACTTTACTTGCTACTGTTCTAAATAACTCTTCCGCTAAATCCATCATCCCGTAATAATCTGTATAAGCCTGATATAATTCAAGAAGTGTAAATTCCGGATTATGTCTTACTGATAATCCTTCATTACGGAATACGCGTCCGATTTCATAGACTCTTTCCAGACCGCCTACAATTAATCTCTTTAAATAAAGTTCCAGAGATATTCTTAAATGTATATCTTCATCCAGTGCATTATGATGGGTCATAAAAGGCCTTGCGGCCGCACCACCTGCATTGGGAACTAATACAGGGGTTTCTACCTCGATAAAACTTCTGCCATCCAGATAATTACGAATTTCTCTGATAATGTGGGAACGTTTGATAAAGGTATCCTTTACTTCCGGATTCACTATTAAATCAACATATCTCTGTCTGTAACGGGTATCCGTATCTTTTAAACCATGAAACTTTTCAGGAAGAACCTGCAGACTCTTTGACAAGAGCACAACCTGACTTGCTTTAACCGAAACTTCTTCCGTGTGGGTCTTAAATACCTCACCGGTAATACCTACGATATCACCAATATCAAATTTCTTAAAGTCAGCATAAACATCCTCTCCAACTACATCTTTTTTAACGTAGGATTGAATACCGCCTTTCACATCTTGTATATTACAGAAAGAAGCCTTGCCCATCACTCTTTTTGACATAATACGTCCGGCGATGGATATGGTTTTTCCCTCTAAATTATCAAAATCTGCACTTACATCTGCAGAATGATGTGTTACATCAAATTTCATGATTTGAAATGGGTCTTTCGCATTTTCTTTTAATTCGGTTAATTTTGCTCTCTTAACTTTTAAAAGTTCGTTCAAATCCTGTTCTGCTTGAATCTTTTCCTCAGCCACAATCGTTCTTCCTTTCTTTTATAACATTCGTTTCTTAATTAGATTTCTGTATTTCCAGTATTTTATACTGAAGCATACCGGAATGAGTCTCAACATTAACAATATCCCCAATACGTGCACCAATCAATGCTTTTCCGACCGGTGATTCGTTGGAGATCTTCCCTTTAAGACTATTTGCTTCCGTAGAACCTACGATTTTATATTCCATCTCATCATTATACTCTAAATCAAGTATTCTAACTTTGCAGCCAATGTTAATGACATCAACTTCAACCTCATCTTCTACTACAACCTCTGCATTTTTAAGGATTTTATCTATCTCTTCAATTCTGGCTTCTATCTCTCTTTGTTCGTCTTTTGCAGCATCGTATTCGGCATTTTCCGATAAATCGCCCTGTTCTCTGGCTTCTTTTATTTTTTGAGCAACTTCTTTTCGTCTGTTTACTTTTAAATCCTGAATTTCTTCCTCTAAAAGTCTTAATCCCTCATAGGTCAATATGTTCTTTTTATCTGCCATATTTAAACACCCTTCCTCCGTTTTAATCAATATTACGATACATTCAAAGTATTATAACGTATCACTTGTTCCTTGTCAACATATTAAGGCTTTATTTCCTAATAGTTCCTAATAGTTTTGCATCATTTTTTATATAATTAATATCGTGTCTTGTGGCTATTCTATATCTTATCTTGTCGCCTATGAAATTATTCCATAAAAACTAGAATCTTATAATCCATTTTATAAAAAATTTGGCATTTTTTATTTTTTTTATTAAATTTTTGAATATGTACCAATAAACCCTTTACACTTGTGTCGAATAGTGATATTCTCTAGTATAGGTATTTTTCTAAATACATAATTCATAGTAATCAGGGCGCTATGAGGTGGCCTTTTTCGTGCTGTCCTTAACGCTAGTACTGTTTTGCGTAAATTTTACTTAAGATTCAGCTCAAATAGTGTGCGCCGAATTAAGTGAAATCTACGCAAAGCAGTACTTAGTAACCCTGATTGCTGCATTCATAAGGAGGATAATATAATATGGCTAGAAAAATGAAAACCATGGATGGAAATAATGCTGCGGCTCACGTCTCTTATGCTTTTACCGATGTTGCGGCAATCTATCCTATTACACCATCTTCAGTAATGGCTGAAGTTACCGATGCTTGGTCAACCCAAGGTAGAAAAAACATCTTCGGACACGAAGTACAGGTTACAGAAATGCAATCAGAGGCTGGTGCAGCTGGTACTGTTCACGGTTCCTTGGCAGCCGGTGCATTAACAACTACCTTTACAGCTTCACAAGGTTTATTGCTAATGATTCCTAATATGTATAAAATCGCTGGTGAATTATTACCATGCGTTATCGACGTATCTGCTCGTGCTTTAGCAAGCCACGCTTTATCAATCTTTGGTGATCATTCAGACGTATATGCATGCCGCCAGACAGGTTTTGCATTACTTTGTTCCAGCAATGTTCAGGAAGTTATGGATTTAGGTGCAGTAGCTCACCTTTCCACAATTAAAGGACGTGTTCCGTTCCTGCATTTCTTCGATGGTTTCAGAACTTCTCATGAAATTCAGAAAATTGAAACCTGGGATTATGATGATTTAAAAGAACTTACCGATATGGATGCGGTTAAAGCATTCCGCAATCGTGCTTTAAATCCGCAACATCCTGTAACCCGCGGTACAGCACAGAATCCTGATATCTTCTTCCAGGCAAGAGAAGCAAGCAATACATATTATAATGCAGTACCGGGCATTGTTGAAGAATACATGAATAAAATCAATGCTAAAATCGGCACCGATTATAAATTATTCAACTATTACGGAGCTGCTGATGCTGAACATGTAATTATAGCAATGGGTTCCGTTTGTGATACAATTGACGAGACGATTGATTATTTATTAGCTTCCGGCGCTAAAGTCGGCGTTATTAAAGTAAGACTTTACAGGCCTTTCTCTGTAAAACACTTATTAGATGTAATTCCTGATAGTGTAAAACAAATCAGCGTATTAGACAGAACAAAAGAACCAGGTGCTCTTGGTGAACCTTTATATCTTGACGTTGTAGCTGCATTAAAAGATACTAAATTCGATAAAGTTCCAGTATTCACAGGACGTTACGGTTTAGGTTCCAAAGACACTACTCCTGCCCAGGTAATTTCTGTATTTAATAATACTGAAAAGAAGAATTTCACAATAGGTATCGTAGATGATGTAACTAACTTATCCCTTGAAATTAAAGATAATCCTAATACAACTCCTGAAAGCACAATCAGCTGCAAATTCTGGGGACTTGGTGCTGACGGTACTGTTGGTGCTAACAAAAACTCTATCAAAATTATCGGTGACCATACAGATATGTATGCACAGGCATATTTTGATTATGACTCAAAAAAATCCGGTGGTGTTACTATCTCCCATTTACGTTTCGGTAAAGATCCTATCAAAGCTACTTACTTAATCAGTAAAGCTAACTTTGTAGCTTGCCACAATCCTTCCTATGTAAGAAAATACAATATGGTTCAGGATTTAAAAGACGGCGGATCTTTCTTACTTAACTGCGGTTGGACAATGGAAGAAATTGAACATCACTTACCTGGACAGGTTAAGAGATATATCGCAAAACACAATATTAAATTCTATACAATAGATGGTATCAGCATTGGTAAAGAAATCGGTCTTGGCGGACGTATTAATACAGTTCTTCAAGCTGCCTTCTTTAAATTAGCAAACATCATTCCTGTTGAAGATGCTGTTAATTATATGAAAGATGCCGCAACAAGATCCTATAGTAAAAAAGGTGATGCAATTGTTAAGATGAACCATGATGCAATTGACCGCGGTATTACAGATGTTAAAGAAGTTAAAGTTCCTGCTTCCTGGGCTGATGCAGCTGATGAAGATTTAGCTGTAAAAGTATCCGGTAACAGAGGTGATATCGTAGATTATGTTAACAAGATTCAAAATAGAGTAAACGGACAAGACGGCAACAATCTTCCTGTTTCTGCATTTGTTGATTATGTTGACGGTACAGCACCTAACGGTTCTTCCGCATTTGAAAAACGTGGTATTGCAGTTGATGTTCCTACTTGGAATCCGGATAACTGTATTCAATGTAACTTCTGTTCTTATGTCTGTCCTCACGCTGTTATCCGTCCTGTGGCTATGACAGAAGAACAGGCAGCTAATGCACCTGCAGGTTCTTTAAGCATGGACTTAAACGGTATGCCGGGTTATAAATTTGCTATGTCTGTTTCCGTTCTTGACTGTACAGGCTGCGGTTCCTGTGCTAATGTATGCCCAGGTAAGAAGGGTGAGAAAGCATTAGTAATGCAGAACTTGGAAACTCAATTAGAAGCACAGAAATTATTTGATTACGGTGTTGAAATCGGATATCCGGATGCAGTTGTAGAAAAATTCAAAGAAACAACGGTAAAGGGAAGTCAGTTCAAGAAACCTTTACTTGAGTTCTCCGGTGCTTGTGCAGGTTGTGGCGAAACTCCATATGCGAAACTTGCTACACAGTTATTCGGTGACAGAATGTACATTGCTAATGCTACAGGTTGTTCTTCTATCTGGGGTGGTTCCGCACCTTCCACACCATATACAGTAAACAAAGACGGACATGGTCCTGCATGGGCTAACTCTTTATTTGAAGATAACGCCGAATATGGTTATGGTATGGCACTTGCTCAGAAAGCTTTAAGAGGACGTTTAATTTCCTCCGTTGAAGCTCTTACCTCCGTAGTTGATAATGCAGATGTAAAAGCAGCTTGTGAACAATACTTAGCAACAAAAGATTCCAGCACATTAAATGCTCCTGCTGCTAAAGAATTAGTTGAAACATTAGAAGCTTGCGGCTGTGATAATGAAGATAGAGCAAACATCTTAGCTAATAAAGATTTCTTATCCAAGAAATCCCAATGGATCTTCGGTGGTGACGGCTGGGCTTATGATATCGGCTTCGGTGGTTTAGACCATGTAATCGCAAGCGGTGAAGATGTTAACATTTTAGTATTCGATACTGAAGTTTATTCCAATACAGGCGGACAGTCTTCTAAATCTACTCCTACCGGTGCTATTGCTCAGTTCGCAGCAGCTGGTAAAGAAGTTAAGAAGAAAGACCTTGCAGCAATCGCTATGAGCTATGGTTATGTATATGTTGCTCAAATCGCACAGGGTGCTGACTATAATCAATGTGTTAAAGCATTTGTAGAAGCTGAAAGCTATCACGGACCATCCATTATCATCGCTTATGCTCCATGTATCAATCATGGTATTAAAGGTGGTATGAAAGGTGCTCAGAATGAAGAAAAACGTGCTGTACAGGCTGGATACTGGCATTTATTCCGCTTCGATCCTCGTCTGGAAGAGCAAGGCAAGAATCCATTCCAGTTAGACTCCAAAGCGCCTACTGCTGATTATCAGGAATTCTTAACAAGCGAAGTTCGTTACAGCTCCCTTGCACGTTCCAATCCGGAAAGAGCAGCTGAACTATTTGCTAAGGCTGAAAAGAATGCGAAAGATAAATATGCTAAGTTAGCTAAATTAGCTCAGGACTAATTACAAATAATTTTAAATAATAACCTTCGGGTTATAAAGATATTATCAAAAGAGAAAGTTCACTATAGTGGGCTTTCTTTTTTTGCATACCGTAATAATTGCATATAATCATTAAAAAGTAAGGGACCAAAAAAAAGTAAGGGACCAAAAAAATACTGTAGACTATTAAGTCGCTAATTTACCTGCATCGGTAAATTAACTGACTTAGTAGTCTACAGCAACTTCGTTCCTTGCTTTTTTATGTTATTTATCTGCCTTTTACATTATCACAAATTATAAAAATAATTACCTTAAATAATCCATAAGCCCCATAATAATCGGTATGGTAATCAATGATATTAAGGTAGTCATAGCAAATATTTCAGAGGAATAGAGGGCATTTTTTTCATAGCGTATTGCGAACAGCGTACCGGTTGCACCGGTTGGACAAGCTGCTCCAAGTACTGCCGCTGCTAATACCGGAATCGCTATAGGTAATCTGCTGTAAATCAGTAACAATATTACGGGAATAAAAATCAGCTTTAAAAATACCACAAAATAAATTCGAAACTTTAAGAAAATTTTCAGTATATTTGTCTGCGCAATGGTCACTCCTGCAATAATCATAGCTAACGGAGTATTCATATCTGCCACATACTGCAGGGAATTGAACATTATTTTCGGAAGATGTATCTGTGTAATAAAAAATAAGAATCCCAGTATAATAGAAATCAAGGTGGGTGAAACCAACGTTTTTACCATTGTTTTTTTATCCTGAACTCCGTTCATCATGATAAGGCCTTGGGTCCATACAAACAGATTAAATATGGTTATATATGCTGTGATATAAAAGACCCCTTCACTTCCATAAATTCCATTTATTATGGGTATACCAAAAAATCCGCTGTTTGAGTATATTGTAGAGAATCTTTCAATTACAACATCAGAATTTGTTTTATTTCTTAAAAAGACATAAGCTGTTAAGATACCGAATAAGTGTGTAAAAATAGCTAATCCTAATGATATTAACAAACCGGCCAGCAAATCTTTACTAAATTCTCTTTGATAGGAATTAAATATTAACAGGGGTGATACCAATAACAGTAATAAATCGGACAGTTTTTTATTCAGCCCCTGATCAATTACTTTAAATCTGTAACAGATATATCCTATTAATATTAAGATAAACATAATCAGTATTTGGTCTAAAACAATCTTAGCTAATGGCATATGTTTTCTCCGATCGTATATTCCTATTTAGTATATGTGAGTTATAAAAAAATTTTATTCCGCATACCGTTGTCTTATAAGAAGATTAAATAATCGTTTTTCCTCACGATTTTCAAATGTACCAATCCCCGATAATATAAATATAAAAAGCGGTAATGTCTGAAGCCAAAATAAGGTTAAATCTGTAATACCATGAACTAAAGCTGCCGCACTTATTGCCAATATAAGAGACGTAACCGTAGTCTGTTTCTCTTTAAAGCAGATGGATAATACAGAATATAAGTATTTAGCGAAGCATACCAGCATTATGATAGCTCCGATTATCCCATAGTTAAGTAAGGAATCCAGATAAATACTATGGCTGTGGGGTATTAAATTGTCACTTTTAGAACTCAGAAAAGCACAGGACATGGAGCCATGGCCTAATAATGGACTTTTTTTAATTTCCTCCACAACAAAGTTCCATATCTTAAGTCGAAGTCTTATGGTTTCTCCTGCATCGGAAAGTCTTGGTATCAGATCGATATTTAGAGCAAATATGATAAAAACTGCAAGGATTGCCGCAAAAACCCAGACCCAAAATATACGCCACTTCTTAAGTACAATAAGTAACACTGAAATACCTACAAATACCTCAATCCATGCAAACATGCTTTCACATAAATAAATGCTTACGACATTTAAAATTCCTATAATATAATATAGCCATTTTGGCCCTTGATTCGTAAATATTTTGTACGCACAGACTATGATAACAGTTGCAGTAATAGTGCCGAAATAATTGGGATGTAAAAACATTGCCGATATGCGATTATAACTGTAAAAATCATCCAGAAGGGATATCACATATTTTTGGCTGATCGCACAGCTTGAACTTGTTACACTTAAAAGACAAACAAGTGTTAATACTCTTTCATACAATTCTCTGGTCATAAAACTTCGCTGAAACAATCCGATAAACACAGCAAGAATCAACCCAAATCCAGCACCAACACCAAACCAGTTGCCATACAACAGTGCTTCTATTAGATAAAAAACAAAAAACCAAAATATGTATTTGGAATACTTTTGAGCAAATATAATCTTACGGGTTTGCTTATTTATCACAAGATATATCCCTAATCCAACCAATATGATACCTGCAAATATATATGGCAAAAAGATTGATATTACTGTCAATATAATTATATTTGTATATGTTAAAGAATCGTCTATCTGACGTCTAATCGCTGCTTTTTTTTCGATAATAATTCCTCTTTTCAAAAGTGAATAAATTGTTAACACATAATGTGTATTATTCACTTTACTCATACTATAAACCGTAAATCCCAGTAATCATCTTTTCGGTATTATATACTATTTTCACAAAGAATTATATTAGCATATTAACTGTAAATTATCAACTGTTTTCACTTTTCTTTCACAATTTTGTTCATTATATATTAACATTTTATTCATAAATTAACAAAAAAAGAATAAATAGCATATTTTTAGATATAACAGCACTCCGGATAAAGATCAGAAGCAGCATATTATCTAAAACCTTTAATAATTTAATATTAAGTTTATTGCAATTGATATGTCAGACCTAATGTATCAAAAAATAAGCTGATAGCTGTCTATTTATTCGAAGACCTATCAGCTTTTTCTTAACAAATTCTAGGAAGACCCTCTCCATAGAGGATGTCAATGATTCTGCTGCCTTTTAAAGAGGTAGTCATGGTCACACCGCTGCCTTTTGTAATCTTACCGATGATTTGTGCATTTGCCCCATATCTGCTTTTCTTAATAATTGCCAACGCTTTCTCTGCCTGGTTTTCCGGAACTACAGCAATCATCTTTCCCTCATTTGCCATGTAGAGCGGATCAAGACCTAATATATCACAGAAACCTTTTACCTGAGCACTGACAGGAATGGAATCCTCATAAATTTCCACACAGCAGGAAGAACTTTGAGATACTTCATTCAAAACAGTAGCCAGACCTCCTCTGGTAACATCCCGCATACAATGGACTCTAATATTATGCTCCAGCAAATTTTTTACAATAGATCGAAGCGGAGCACAATCACTTTGTATCGTGTTTTCTATTCCCATTCTAAGGGACATAATAGCAGCATGGTGTTCCCCGAGATTACCGGACAGCAGAATAACGTCTCCTTTTTTACAATTGGAGATGCTTATTCCGCTTTTCATAATCTCGCCGATACCGGAAGTATTGATATACACTCCACCCTTTCCTTCAATTACTTTCGTATCACCGGCAACTATTTGAACTTTCGCTTCTTTGGCCGCCAAGGACATAGATTTCGCAATTCGGTCTATGGTTTCCATATCTGCTCCCTCTTCAATAATAAAACCTGCCGTAAGGTATTTAGGTATAGCCCCCATCATCAGTAAATCGTTAACAGTTCCGCAGACTGCAACTTTACCGATATCCCCTCCGGGAAAAAACATGGGAGTAACAACAAAGGAATCCGTTGTATAAGCGATCTTCCCATTAACCTTAAGAACCGCTGAATCTTCCATTTTAGCCAGTATGGAATTATCAAAGTTTTTTAAAAATATATCATTTATTAAATTACCTGTTTGCTTTCCTCCGCTGCCGTAGGCCATATCAATTTTCATAGTTTAAGCCACCTTTTCACTCTTATATCTTTCTATTTTTATACCAGATTCCGCATGCACCCTCCGTTGAAACCATACAAGGACCAATTGCGTTTAATGGCGTACAGACAGTTTTAAACAACGGACAATCCGCCGGGTTTATACGGCCTAAAATTACTTCCTTACATTTACAGCCTTTTGGAGTATTTTCCGTATAATCTTTTATATTACTTCCGGCATCGTATTTCCGATACATTTCTCTTAATCTGAGACCGGAATTATTGATACTTCCGATTCCTCTCCAATACTCATCCATACACTCAAAATATTTATCCATAAGGGCTGCTGCTTTTTGATTGCCCTCATCTGTTACGGTACTGGTATACATATTCTTCATGGAATACTGTTCTTTTTGTATCTGATGCAATATTTCATCTACGGCCGCCAAAATATGTTCCCCTTCAAATCCTGCGACCACAAAGGGCTTTTGATATTTTTCAGCCAGAGTCTTATATATGGAACAACCGGTAATTACACTGACATGGCCCGGGCATAAAAACGCATCAATATTTTCTTCGTTTTCGCATATATAAGACAAAGCAGGAAGTATGGTTTTTATGGAAGTCATAAACTTTAAGTTCTTTATATCATTATGAATTATTTCCTCAAGCATTAAAGCATATATAGGAGTCGTAGTTTCAAAACCTACTGCTGCAAATATATACGTGGTATTTTTATCCTCCATCGCCATTTTTACTGCTAAGAGGGGGGAGTATAGAATTTTTACATTAGCTCCTAAGGCTTTTGCTTCCGTTAAGGAATACTGATTTCCTTTCACTTTCATCATATCCCCGAAAGTTAATACGCAAGTGTTTTCTGACAATGCATATTCCACCAGCTTATCAATATAAGCAGAAGCCGTAACACATACCGGGCATCCGGGACCGGAAATCAATTGTATCCGGGGTGATAACAGACTCCGGATACCGTTTTTAAAAATGCTGGAGGTATGTGTTCCGCATACTTCCATAATTTTTATTTTTCTTCCCGAATAATTCTTTAATTCATCCTTTACCTGTTCGAGGGTTTTCATACTCCTCCTCCTCAAGTTCTTCAAAAATACTTATTAATTCCTCTGCCGCATCCTTTTTCAAAACTTCAAGGGCAAAACCGGCATGAATTAAGATATAATCACCGATTTTAGCGTCAACCAGTTTAATATTTGCCTCACATACATTACTTTTGATGTCAACTTTAGCGATATCACCAAAAATCTCAATTATTTTACCGGGTACTGCAACACACATAAACTAACCCCCTTTCTCTTATTTCACCATTAGATTATCCCTGCTCTCACTATTCTTAGAATTAAAGCTTTTCATCAGACCGATATAAGTCTGCCCAAGGCTGATAGAACCGTCATTGGGCGGAACTGCCATATTGACATATACCGAGAAATTTTTTTCTCTTAATAGCTTTAAAACACGTTCAGAAAGGACTGTATTTTGAAATACGCCGCCCCCAAGAGCTACTGTATTAATATTCTGTTTATTTCTAATCCATTCGCAAACCTTTAAGATAATATCTGCAACTCCATAATGAAATCCAAGAGCTAAGGAACCTCTATCCACTGAATTTCTTAATTGACATAACGTTTTAAGAACAGGATTCGGATCTATTTCAATTATACCGTTATTTTCATTGAAAGCAAAGGTCACCTTTTCCGGACTTATCTCTTTTCTTAAGGCCAGCACGGCTTCTTTCTCCAACATAGCCGCGCATTCCCCTTCATAACGGCTTTTATGACATATAGAGAGGATTGAACTTACCGCATCAAACAATCTGCCCATACTGGACGTTAATACCGTATTAATATGATTCTCTATCGCACCTTTAATTACAGGAAGACGGTCATCCTGAATTTCCGTTATAAGTCCTGCCTTAAGCAAAAAGCAATCCGCGGTCTTCTTAGCATCGGACATGGAAGTATCACCGCCTAACATTGGTGTATATTGTAAATGTGCTGCCCTGCTAAATTCACTCTTTTCACAGATTAAAAATTCACCGCCCCATATATTACCGTCACTACCGTAACCTGTTCCGTCAAAAGCCACACCAATTACCGGTCCCTCTAAATCATACTCTGCCATAACTGATGCTATATGGGCATGATGATGTTGTACCAAAATTACAGGAATTCCTAAACTTTTCGCATACCTGGAGGAATGATAATTAGGATGTAAATCACATAAGGCTAAGCCTGGTGTAATTTGTAAGAGTGTGGATAAATCTACAAAGGATGATTTATATTCCTCCAAAACAGATCGTTCTTCTAAATCGCCAAAATATTGTGATACCACCCCACTGCCCTTTTTATACAGGCAAAATGCTGCTTTCAAATCACTGCCTGCTGCAAATATTTCTAAATCTGTATTTTCTTTATCTCCCTGGGGCAAAAATATCGGATACGGAACGTAACCTCTGCTTCTTCGTAGCAATTGAGGTTTATGATCTATTACTTTAGCCACGGAATCATCCACCGAACGGACTATTCGCCTTTTATGATATAAAACACCATTTAAATAGGGAGACTTTAAGTTAAGTATTATGTTATCCTCTTTGATAATAGGCTTATCCGACAGATTAGCACTGGTCATAATAAGAGGACCTATGTTTCTGGTTAAAAGTATCTGGAGCGGAGTATATGGCAAAAAAGCACCGCAGTAGATTCCACCTTTACCCGTAGCTTCTGCCATGCCCTTCTCCCTGGTATATAACAGTACAATCGGCCTTGCTTTCGATTCTAATAAATCTCTCTCTTCCTTTGAAACAATACAGTATTCTTCAATTGATTTTATATTCTCAAACATAACAGCAAAAGGTTTCTCTTCCCTGCCTTTTAGTTTGCGTAAATTCAGGACTGTCTCTTCTATCAGGGGAGAACATACAAAATGGTAGCCGCCAATGCCTTTGACTGCAAGGATTCCCCCTGATTTGAGAATATTAACCGCTTCACTTATGGCCTCCTTATCTTTTCGATCATTCATAATAGCATAAGGGCCGCAATCATTACAGGATATGGTCTGGGCATGAAATCTCCTGCTGTCTGTTTCCGTATATTCCTTATTACAGGTTTGGCACATAACAAAATCCTCCATACTGGTATGACCTCTGTCATATGGAAGCTTCTCTATGATTGTATATCTTGGTCCGCAGGCCGTACAGCTGATAAACGGATTCTGATATCTCCGGTTTTCTATAGCGTCCATTTCTTTTTGGCACTTTTTACAGACAGGCAGATCCGGTGGTATTATGGATACCTCTTGATCTGAACTGCTTTTTATTATCTTAAACTCAGTATATGGTTTCTCCTTTATATCTTCTATCTGTATATGGTCAATTTCATATTCATTTCCGGAATTACTTTCCAAATCGTATAAAAAACTGTTTACATGTTCCTCAAAAGCCTGGGCTATGATTTCAACAATACCGCCGATATTTTTTACGGTACCATGAATTTTGTATTTCTCTGCAAGTCGAAATACAAGGGGCCTGAAACCAACCCCTTGTATCATACCGAACACTTTTATTCTTTTGGTTATTACAACTTGTTTCTTATCCATTCTACCGCTTCCTCAAAACCGTCTTCTGTTTTGCAGGAGACTTTAATGACCGGCGCCGTTTTATTAAGAGCTCTGACACCTTTCATAAAGAAATCCTCATCAAAATCCACATAGGGAATGAGATCACATTTATTTAAGATAATAATATCTGCCTTCTCAAATGCAAGAGGGTATTTATAAGGCTTATCACTGCCTTCTGTAACAGTTGAGATAAGCATTTTAACATGTTCACCAATCTGAAATTCAGCAGGGCAGACTAAGTTACCTATATTCTCAATAAACAAAATACCATCCTTTAAGGACAGCTCTTCTGCTGCCTTACCGATTAACGGTGAATCCAGATGGCAGGCTCCGCCGGTATTAACCTGAATTGCTTTTACTCCCAAGGACTGTAACAGTTTTGTATCAAAATCTGCTTCAATGTCACCTTCTATTACATAGGCTGTTATGTCCTTTAAACGTTTAATCAACTGGATCAGCGTGGATGTTTTACCGGCTCCGGGAGACCCCATCACATTAATTGCAAAGATTCCGTTTCCGGTAAAAGATGCATTAATCTTAGAGGCAACCTCATCATTTTTATCGTAAACGGATTGCATAATTTCTATTTCTTTATTCTCTGACATGATACCTCTCCTTTCTATTCTAACCTGTATCATTTATCTAATAATATTATTTTATTTCCATTGTTTATTGCTTTCTGTTACACCGCATGGCTGATCTCAGACAGCCCCAATTTTGCATAAAACCAGGGAAATATGATAATTAAGTCTTGAGACTTTAATTATTATATTTCGAAAGCAACTGCAGCGCAGTTGCTTTTTCATACCTCAATTGATTTAATATAAAACTCCTGCCCGATCTTAGTGGGTACCCCCTCCCCTTTACAGTAGGGGCACTCAAAGGAGAATGGTTTTCTTACAAATAATTCACCACAGGAACTGCATTTTAACTTCGGTATAATCCGTTCAATATTAAGTTTCGCTTTTTGGCATAAACTGCCTTCTGCAATTATTTCAAAATACAATTCAATGGAACTGGCTACATAACCGGAATAATCACCAACGACCAGGTTGATCTGCTTAACCTTAGCTGCTTCATTTTTATTAGCATATTCCTCTGCTATTTCAATTATTCTCTGCGTTATCGGATACTCGTGCATTCTTATATTCATCCCTTACCTTTCCGAATGAAGGTGCGGTATATTCGTTATTCATCTTAAGGCACTTTTTCGGACAAACTTCACCGCAATAATTACATTGTATGCATTGAAGCCTTTCTATGCTCCAGGATGCATTGGCTTTATCCACAGAAATTGCTCCCGTAGGACAACGTCTCTGGCATAATCCGCAGAAAATGCAGTCAGAAACTGAAATTTCTATTCTGCCTCTGGTCCTTTCGTAGCTTTCCTTCTTATTTAATGGATATTGTACGGTATATGGTCCATGTATTAAACTCTTAAAAAGTGTTTTACTCATACTTAATATTGACATTGTTCCCTCTCCTTATCGTTCGGTGCAGCTAATGCATGGGTCAATAGTAAGAATTAAAATAGGAACATCTGCCAGTTCACAACCCTTTAAGGTTTCTAATAAAGCAGGTACATTGGCAAAGGTAGGGGTACGTACCCTTAAACGGTCTAAAAATTTAGATCCGTTCGCCTTAGCATAATAAATTACTTCCCCTCTGGGTTGTTCTACTCTGGTAAAATATTCTCCGTTAGGAGTACCAATCACCTTAACCTTAATCTCTCCCTCAGGGATAATTGCAATTGCCTGCTTAATTAAATCCATAGATTGAAAGATTTCTTTTATACGAACGGAGGTCCTTGCGTAGGAATCCCCATCTGTTTCTATAATTGGTTCAAAATTTAATTTACTGTAAGCGGCATATCCCTGAGTCCTTAAATCGATACTGATCCCACTTGCTTTAGCCATTGGACCTACCGCTCCTAAATCATACGCTGCCTGTTTTGATAGAACGCCTACACCTTTAGTACGGTACTTAACGGAAGAATCGTTTAAAAACACCTGTGTAATTTCTTTTAATTCTGTTTCCATACCAGTAATAATTCTGTTTATCTTCTCCAGGGTTTCTGCACTGATATCCTTTCTTACACCGCCGATATCACAGACTGAAAATATAACACGTCCGCCTGTAGTCTCCTCAAATATATCAAGAACCTGTTCTCTAAGTCTCCAGGAATGCATGAACAGGCTTTCAAAACCAAATGCGTCCGCTAAAAGCCCCAGCCACAACAAATGGCTGTGCATACGGGATAATTCTGCCCAAATTGTCCTTAAGAATTCCGCCCGTTCCGGAATCTTAATATCCATAATGCTTTCTATAGACATGCAATATCCCATGCCATGCATAAAAGAGCAGATTCCGCAGATTCTTTCCGCTACAAAGGTATATTGCTGAAAATCCTTTTTCTCTACCAGCTTCTCAAGACCTCTATGAATATAACCAATTCTTGGTATCGCTTCCACTACTTTTTCATCCTCAAGCACTAAATCCAGATGGATTGGTTCCGGAAGTACAGGATGCTGAGGGCCAAATGGAATCACAGTTCTATTTCCCATTATTCTCTCCATTCCTGCGCATGTCTTATGCGCAACTCAATTTACGCCGTGGATACCCAGGCACGAATTTCGGAGGTTAAAAGTGAATTTCTTTCAACTCTCCATACACAATACCGCTCTGGCGGCATCTTAAATAATACATGAAGAATAGCGTTTTCTTATATTCTTAATAAGCCTCGTACCCTGGACTTTTGCCCGCATGTTCTTGGCGAGACAATTTACACTTTCTCCTCTTTAATCGTTTTAAATGGAGTTTTAACCGGTATCTTATATAGATTATTATTAAAATCTACTGCCATATCTTTCATATTGGCTCCAAATAATTCTTTGATTTCATTCTCATATAAAAATGCATACGAGTAGATACTGCTTATGCTCTCAACTTCAATTTCTGAATCAACTAAAAGTCTTAAATTGATAAAATCATATTCTTTATCAAAAGAATATGTGATTTCCAATCCGTCTTTACTGGTACAGGTAATTGCTACCAGGCGATAACCGTCATTTTTCAGGCGGAGGGTTTCTGCTAATAATTCACTTGGCTGTATGATTTTAATTTGCTGTTCCATATCGACCACTTTCTTTCTTCCGTTTTTCATTTTGTTTCTGTTCCAATATACTTAGTGCCTTAACAACTCCGTCTATAATTGCTTCCGGACGAGCCGCACAACCGGGTACATAGACATCCACCGGCAATACTTTATCGACTCCGCCAACTACATTGTAACAATCCGCAAAAATACCACCGCTTGTTGCACATATTCCGATTGCTACTACTACTTTTGGTGCAGCCATCTGTTCATATAGCTGCTTTACAACCGGTATATTCTGTTCATTTACACTTCCTGTAATTAATAAAATATCTGCGTGTTTCGGATTACCTGTATTAATAATGCCAAAGCGCTCTACATCATATAAAGGTGTGAGGCAGGCCAGTACTTCAATATCACAGCCGTTACAGCTGGAGCCGTCATAATGCAAAATCCATGGTGATTTTTTTATATAATTCATATTAACTCCATTCCTGCGTTTGTTTTCAGACTTTTCGTCTTACTTAAAAAAGGAAATTATAATAAGGTTTATTGATCCCAGAACTCCTGTAACAATCCAACTTGAATTTAATGCAAGCTGCCATTTTGTTCTGGCAAAAGCATTATCAATGATAATTTCTAAAAGATATGCCAGAAGGCATGCTATCACAGCAAACACATAGCTGATTGGATTTCTATCGGCAAAAAATAAAAATACCAAGGTTAAGGCAATGATTGTTTCATACCAATGTGTGACTTCTATCACTGCAAGATCTTTGCCTGAATATTCGGTTGTGATACCCTGTACAATTTCCTGATGTCCATGATGACCCATGCTAAAGTCAAAAGGTGATTTTCTAAGTTTGAATGTTAATATAAATAACAGTCCTAAAAATATTCCCGGAAGGAAAAGAATAGCCGGTGCAGGCGCTGTTATCATGTCTTTAATAAAAAAGCTCTTATCTATGTAATATAATCCAATCCCGGTAAGAAGTACCATAGGTTCATAGGCCATCATCTGCAGCAGTTCTCTCTCCGAACCGATTAAACTATAAGGTGAATTTGAGGCATACCCGCCTAATACGAAAAATATGGAGCCCAGAGTAAGCGCAAATATTGCAAGTAAGATGTCGCCTCCCGTCAGCATAATAACAGTAGTAAATACTACAAATATTAATGCTATATATACAAAAAAACGATGCATTAAATTAACTTCAATGGATTCTTTTTGTAATAGCTTTAATACATCATAAAATGGCTGAAATATAGGAGGACCCTGTCTGCCTTGCATTCTGGCAGTTATAACACGATCTACACCCGTCAACAAGCCGCCAGCCAATGGTGTTAGAACAATGATTGCAATTATACTTAATATAAACATCATTTTGCAAATCCTCCAATCAGAAGTACTACTCCGGCACCTAGAACACAGATGGATATTATATTGCACCAGAATGATAATTTCTGAGATCCAAAATAACTTTTTAGATACCAGTTCCGTAATTCCACCTTGCGTTTTTTGCCGTTGCCACCGTAAAATGTCTCATTATCTCCGGTATTTTCACCCGCCATATAGATCGGTACGATTCTGCGCTTATCCTGTTTATAGATTGGTATAAAGCTAATGGGTATTAACAGTAACATAGCAAGCATGATAATCATAATCTTAACATCGCTGGTTCCAATCGGTATCACAGCGTTTGTTCCATAAAGATTAGTAAGATATGGAACAAGAGCATATTTAGATATAAGCGGGAAAGTAAAACAGGATACCACCACTAATACTGCCTGTATAAAAATAGGGATCTCCTCTTCCGCAAAAAAAGTATGTTTCCTGATTTTTTTAGCATTTGCATTGGATACCAGCTTACCCATCCATTTTGTCCAGTAAAATAAAGTAGCAGCACTTCCATATGCGATTACAATTACTGTAAATATATGATTCGAATCAATAAATGCTTTCATCGCAACCCATTTTGATATAAGCATACCAAATGGTGCCAGGAACATACCTGCAATTCCGATAATCATATATAAGGAAAGTTTACGGGATACATGGAGTAAAATATCCATATCTTCTACATTTCTGCTTCCCAGCTGGTGTTCAATGGATCCGACAGATAAGAATAACAGGGATTTGGAGATAGCATGGAATATAACAAGTAAAATAGCGGCCCAAATGGATTCCTGAGTTCCGACACTGGCACAGATTACAATTAACCCTAAGTTAGCAATTGTAGAATAAGCCAGAATCTTCTTGGCATCGCTTTGAGAAATTGCAATTAATGAGCAGACCAGGAACGTGAGACAGCCCATAGTTGTTACTATTAAACCTACTGAAGAAAGCCCTAATAACGGTGCTAACCTGATAATGAGATAAACGCCTGCTTTCACCATCGTAGCGGAATGCAACAGAGCAGAGGATGGTGTGGGTGCTACCATGGCACCAAGAAGCCAGGAAGAAAAAGGAAGTCCTGCCGATTTGGTTAGTGCGGCAACGGAGAGTAAGAATACCGGAATCATAACCATAGCCTCCGGTTTCATTGCTATTAATGTCGATAATTCCAGGGTCTTAAAATTAATTCCGATAAACACGATTGCAGCTGCAAAAGCAAGACCCCCTCCTAAATTAATGGCAAGCACACGGAATGAATTATTTTTAGCCTCTTCCGTTTTGGTATAACCGATAAGTAAATACGAACATAGGGTGGTCAATTCCCAGCAAAAATACAGCCAGGTTAAGTTATTGCTTAAAACCAATCCAAACATTGCTGAAAGAAATAAAAATAAGATTGCTAGGAAAAAGTGTTTTCTTTCTTTATATTCCTTATGATGAGTATGGTACCATTTCATATATCCCACAGCATACAAACAGATAAGACTGCCTATGACACCTATAATCAATATCATAATTGCGGTAAGTTTATCAAATATGATGCCGGTTTTGATTTCGATACCGTGTTTTCCGGTTAATTCAAACCAGAGTATTAACGGAGTCTGAATTATTGCAAATACAGATACAATATACTTCTTGTTTTTTAAACCTGCAAGTATAATATAAACTGCTACCAGGGTTTCAACTGCCATAATAAAGATATCAACAGCTTTTTCTCCCTCGGGAGTAAAGGATATTCCATTATTAAAATATCGTATCGAAACAATTAAAGTCAGCATTAAAATTATGAAAGAACTAACTTTAACAACGGCATTCCTTATTCCGTCGTTTCTTACAAAAAAGGTTATAATGGATGCTACTAATGGAAATAAAATTAATGCATAAATTACATTCATAATCGTCACCTTATCCATATAATATACAAATTTCACAATGAGTTATTATAGCACAGTGCTTTTTCATTTACAATGTCGAACTTCGTTATTGTATTGACAATGAATTATTTAATCCTAATGAATATTTTATAAATTTCAAAAACTATTTTTAAATTACTCTGTTATTCACTAAATATTTCATGAAATTTGGTAAGTTTTAAAGTAAATATATAGGCTAAAATGTGTTTTTGACTCTGATAAATATTTCACTAATTAATTTTCTCAGCTGCAATATCAGCATTATAGCTAATTTTCCAATTGATATTCGATATAAAAACAGTATTTCCTACAAACTCTATCTTATATATTTCCATATAAATACATATATGGAAAATAATTTAACAAACCAATAATTGCTAAATTCTTATTTATATACAACAAAAATAGAACTGCCGCAAAATCTCTAAAGTTAATTTAATAAACTTAAGATTCTGCAGCAGTCCTATTCTTATAACAAGAATCACCTGACAAAAGGCAATTATATTATGTTACGCTAATTTGCATCATTTATTTCTTGCCTCGGTCATGTTTTACAATTATTTTATTTTGGTTAAATAATCAATATCATTATGAATGCTATCCCATACCGGTTTATCATATTCCTCATGTTCAAGCACAAAGAATTTGGCATAAGCGGAAGCTTCTTTTATTTCGTTCATATCGATGATGCCATCACCCATGTCCACATTTGCCTTGAGCGTATCGATCTGTTTCATATGAATCAGTTCAACTTTCTTTCCCCATTTCTTAATATATTCCACAGGGTCAATACCGGCATATGCCACCCAGAATACGTCCAGTTCCAGAATAACATTGTCACTTGTGTTTTCAGCAATCATATCTAACGGAAATTTACCGTCTATTTTGACAAACTCATGGGCATGGTTATGATATCCTACCTTTATATTCTCTTTGGCAGCTTTTTCTGCAGCAGTATTTAAAAGTTTTACTAAGTGATCCACTTTTTCTTTTGTATCTACTTCGGCATAAGGACATATGATGTATTTAGAACCAATGGTCTTATTAAGTTTTAGTTCTTCTTCAAAGGATTCTTCAAATATCTTAAGCCCGGTATGGGTGCCTACGGAATATAAATTATTCTCTTCTAAAAGAGTCTTTAATTCCTCTGCACTTAAACCGCCGTAACCGGCAAATTCAACACCTTTAAATCCGATTTGAGAAACTTGCTCCACCGCTTTTTTAAAGTCTTTATTCGTTTCTTCCTTGATTGAATATAACTGTAATGAAACTTCCATCTAAAATACCTCGTTTCTATTTTATAATGCTAAGTCAAACGGATATCTTTCGATCCGTTTTTCTTAGGTTATACAGTTTCTTTATTACCGCTTTGATAGGATTTGTATGCTGCTTCCATCATTCTGGTTAACATAATCGCGTCATCAATTCCGAATGTTACCCCATCTTTATTAAATTCACCTTTTGCCCACTGTACTACTGGGGATGGAAGTGATTCTGGCATATTTTCGGCTTTTACCCATTTGCCTCCTGTAGCTTCCGTTGCGTAAAATGCACCATCACGAATCAAGAGACATCCTTTAGTCCCACTGATCTCAAGGGTGGCAGGATTATAAACAGATACAAATCCGGTTTCTGATACACCGATAGCTCCCTTATCAAATTCCAGCAGAGATACTGCATTATCTTCAACCCCTCTTCCGGTTACATCGGTAAAGGTGGATTGAACCGTCTTAGGTTCTCCTAAAAGCCAATTCAATAAATACATAGGGTGTGCTCCTAAATCGATCATAGCACCGCCTCCGCATAACTCTTTACTGTAAAAGTGCTCCGGCAGCCAATTACCAATACTGCCGTTATGAACATTACGCATCCTTGCATACGTAACCTGGCCTAAATCACCGCTCAAAACCATTTGCTTTGCAAACAGGAACTCTTTGTCGCATTTCTTCACTAAAGAAAGTGTAATATCCATATTATTTTTCACTAGTGCTTCTTTTATTTCCAAACAGTCAGCAGTTGTTAATCCTAATACTTTTTCGCTAAATACTTTTTTGCCTGCCTGAATTGCCTTAATAATTAACTCTTTATGCATAGAAGTTGGGGAAGTAATAATAACGCCTTCAATACTTTTATCGGATAACAGCTCATCATAATCCTCATAGAACTTTGCATTAAACTGTTTTGCATATTTCTCTCCGCGTTCTGTTTCTTCATCCCAAACAGCAGTTATTTTGCTGCCTGCCTTTTCTATTACTTCCTTGGAATACCCTTCCGCATGTACATGCCAATAACTGATAACAGCAATATTCATATTAACCTCTCGTTCTGCCGCGTACGGCGACGTCTAAACTAATGGGGGAAGAAAGTTTAAAATGAGCACTGTTCGTGCTCATTTTAACGTTCTATCCAAGTGACTTATATTATATATAGAGAATTAATTTCTCTTTAAACTTCCCTGATCTTAATTAGTCAAAATAAACCGGTTGTCCTGATTTAGCTGATTTATAAATTGCTTCCAGGATCTCGGATACAACACAGGCCTGTTCCGGTTTTACAACCACTTCAGTATCATTCTTTACTGCATCAATCCAGCGTCTTGCTTCTACTTCTGCAGGATTACTGGAAACTCCTTCGTAGAAAGCAACACCGCCGCTGGCCATATCAGGTTTCACTTCAATCAAACGATTAAACTCACCTTTATTGATTGTTACACCGTTTTTAATCTGAGCGCCTGCATCCGTTCCGCAGAGCATTGTGCTTCCTTCCGGAATCGGTTCACTGGTATTAAGTGCCCAGCTGGCTTCCAGGATAATGGTAGCGCCGTTTTTCATAACGATAAAACCAAAAGCAGAATCTTCCATGGTATGCTGATCTTTATCCCAGCCGCCCCAAGGGTTGCCGCATTCGGCATTATTTACTTTTTTATAGGTTGTACCAACAACCATCTTAGGTTCGTAGTTATTCATAAGGTATAAAGTAACGTCTAAGGAATGGGTTCCTATATCAATTAACGGACCTCCGCCTTGTTCGTATTCATTTAAGAAAACACCCCAGTTAGGAGTTCCTCTTCTTCTTACCGCATATGCTTTCGCAAAATAGATTTCTCCTAAATCACCGCGTTCAATTACGCTCTTCAAGTAAATGGATTCCGGTTTATGTCTGTGCTGATATCCGATTGTCAGTTTTTTGCCGGTTTCTTTTGCGGCCTGAACCATCTTTCTTGCATCTTCAGCAGTTTTTGCCATAGGTTTTTCACACATAACGTGTTTTCCTGCATGAAGGGAATCAATCGAAATAGGTGCATGGGAACGGTTTGGTGTACATACATGAATTACTTCAATTTCCGGATCCTTTAATAATTCCTGATAATCGGTATAAACCTTAGCGTCCGGTGTACCGTATTGTTCTTTTGCTTTCTGTGCTCTTTCTTCTACGATATCACAAAAAGCTACCATTTCAACATCAGACAGTTTGCTTAAAGAAGGCATATGCTTTCCATTCGCAATTCCTCCACAGCCAATAATGCCAACTTTTACTTTCTTCTCCATAGTGATAATCTCCTTATATAGTATTTTGGGCAGGTTTGATTAACTTCATGACCTTTCTAATCGAACCATTTGTATTACTTTACTAAAATATAGCATAATGCCTCTTTTTATGATATAATAATTTTAAGATAAAATATCAATTTTTTGTCATTGGGGGATATTAACTTTGGAGTATACTTATTACGTAGAGAAAAAAGATATGATAGATGACCTGCCTCTGCCTTTCAGCGTTCATAACCAGGAATCTACAGGTGCTGTTACAATGGCGTATGCCCATATCCATGATTATATAGAGATACTTTATGCTCTGTCAGGAGAATACCGGATTTTATTAAATAACAAAGATTATTATTTTAGCGCCGGAGATATGGTACTGATTAATTCCAATGAGATACATAATATTATTTCCCTGACAGAGGGTTATAATAATTATATTGTCATTAAATTTGAACCGGAAATACTCTACACTACGACTCAGTCTGTATTTGAAATGAAATATGTAATGCCTTTTATATTAAATGAATCCACTCATCAGAAAGTATTTAAAAAAGATGAAATCGAATGTTCCGTTATTCCTGATATCATAAAAGGTATTTCAAAGGAATATTCGGAGCAGAAATATGGGTATGAGTTAGCCATAAGAGCCGATATATTTAATCTGTTTTTATTTATCCTGCGCCGCTGGAATGCTCAGAATATCGATTTAAATATAAATCTGGAGATGAATAAAGATATGGTTAGGCGTATGCAGGTAGTGTTTGACTATGTGGAGAACAACTATCAAAATGACATTACTTCCCTTGATATGGCTGATATCTGCAGTCTGAGTTACAGCTATTTTTCCAGAGCTTTCAAAAAAATCATGAAGAAGAATTTTAAAGAATATTTGAATTATGTGCGGATATCCAAGGCAGAAAAACTGTTAAGCACTTCTGATTTAAATATCACAGAAATTGCCCTGGCAGTAGGTTTCTCTACTTCCAGCTACTTTATTTCCCAATTTAAACAATTTAAAGGTATCACACCGAAACAGTTCCAGAATAAGTACATGCACTCTGAACCGGTTAATAAATGATATGTGATAAGCATGCTGACACTTTCCCGCCCACGCGGATTGGGCAACAATATACTTTTACTCCGTTCCTGGCGGGTTGCAGAGCAACAACTACTATTTGGAAGTTCCGAGACTTTTCCTATTATGTTTCAAGCGTCAAAAGGTCAATTTTGCGTTTTGAATGAATACCGGCGTTTAAATTCATAAAATACAGGTTGAGAGACCCTTAGACACTCGAATTCTATGATACAACAAAGTGGGAAAGCCAACTTCAATTAAATATCCCTTATTAGACTGCTGCCTTATAGGTCTCTCCCTGTTCGGCTGATGGATTTATAGATTATTCAAAACTTCGTTATTAATAATAAGCGTACGCTGTTCCCTGCCGGCCGGGTGGCCCAAGGCCAATTCCAGTGCCCATAATACAGCACCGGCTGCAGGAATCACTTTAAGCGGAAATGGTTCCAGTTTCTTACCCGTATATTGATAGATACATTCTTTAAAATGAGATATTAATAGGGGACAATTTGACTTAGTCCATATGGAACCTGCTAAAACTATCTCAGGTAAGCCCTTAAAATCCAGCCCCAGAATACAACCGGAAACTGATTTTGCGAGCTGATTGGCTAATTCCTTTACAATATCAACGGCAACAGCATCTGATTCATTTGCCGCGTTAAATAAATAGGTAACAATTGCTTTATCCATCTCACGGTTTCTGCAAAACTTATCACTTATGGTATTTAGTAATTCCAGAGGATCCTGTATCCCAAAGAATTTCATTATCTTATCCGTTAAAATGGTACGGGGGCCGCAGCGGAAATAAGAATCATATACTGCTCTGACAGCCAATGTAGCGATATAATGCCCACCTGCGCTGTCACCGGTTGCCATACCTATCCCGCCAACCTGGAGTATATCCCCTCTTTCGTTAATACCCGCTGCCACCGTTCCTGTTCCGTTAATGGAACAGATTCCAACACCGGAGGGACAGCCGGCTTTTATACCCAGTAAAGAATCGTTTGAGACTACATACTTTAAACCTGTTTTATCTAATATCCCTTTCATTTTACCAAGCTGCGCCGGTGTATCAATTCCGGCCATACCAAAGGCTGCCGCGCCGACTTCGGATGTTTTTATCCCATTCTTCTTCAATAAATAATTAATATCCTCTAAGGTTTTTTCCTCAACTTCAGCAAAACCACCCTCTAAAACCTCATGACTCCGGCTTCCAACCCGTAGATTATCAACCCATTCTCCGGCTGTGGTAAAGACTAAATAATCAGTCTTGGTTCCGCCGCCGTCTACTCCGATAATATATTTCTTTTCCATGGATTTCTCCTTTATTTTTCTTCTCGCTTCTTGCTCATACCTTAATTGCCCCGCAATTAAGGCAATTAATTTTTAAACTGTGGCAAGTACGCTTTATGGGCCTGTTTCATTTCATTAAAGCATGCCCTGCCTTTATTATAGTCTCCGACTAAAGGATGTATTAATAAAGCTTGCATGGCTTCTGCTTCATCTCCATGGATCGCTGCTTCCACCGTATGACGTTCATAAGCTTTCACAGTTTTCATAAGTTCCATAATATGCTTATTCTTAAATCCTTTGATTGGAATTGGTCTTACTCCGTTTTTACCGATAACCGCTGAGATTTCTACCGAATCGTCCTCTGCCATAAATTCAAGGGCACCCTGATTTAATGTGTTAACTACATGGACTTCCTGTTTGTCATTATAGATTGCGTCAACTAAAGATATTGCCGCTTCCGAATAACGAGCACCGCCTCGGTTCTCAAGTTCCTTAGGTTTTACCGATAAATTTTCATCCTGGTATAATGTTAGTAAGCGTTCTTCTATGTCCAAACAGACCTCACCACGGCATTTTTCTTCTTCCATTAAGTGTTTTAATTTATCATCTCTGTAATAAAAATACTCTAAATAAGAGGATGGTATGGCACCAATGGTCTGGATTAATTCACTGCTAAAACCCTGCAAAGGGATATTTTTCATACCCTGCCCGTTAACTCCCTGTAAAAGTGCGTCGCCAAGCAGATCTTTGCCCTCTTTTTTTACTCCGGTAATATAACTTAAATGATTAAGACCCACATATTCAATGTCCAGATTAGTTTCACCCAGAGATTTTTCTACTCCGGCTATCATATTAATCGGTACGTTGCATAAACCGATGGTTTTGATTTTAGTATAATTCTGTAAAGCCTGTGCTAAAATTCCGGAGGGATTAGAGAAATTAATCAGCCATGCCTCCGGGCAGATTGTTTCCATTTGTTTTGTTATATTAAGTAAAGCAGGAATGGTACGCAACGCTTTGAAGAATCCGCCAATGCCCGTTGTTTCCTGTCCGATGAAGCCATATTTTAAAGGTATTTTTTCATCCAGAATTCTGCAGGCTAATTTTCCCACGCGGATTTGACTAAGGACAAAATCAGCTCTCTCTAAAGCTTCATTAAGATCCATGGTCAATATAACTTCTGTCTTTAGTCCTGCTTTTTCAATCATACGTTTACAAAGTCCGCCTACGATATCCAGTTTCCTTTTATCTATATCCATAAGTGCTATCTCCGTAACCGGCAGATTGGCAGACCGCTCTATTACACCCTCGATTAATTCCGGTGTATAAGTGCTTCCTGCTCCTATGATTGTAAGTTTTAAGTTTGACATAATGTTTCTCCTCTCTATTTGTTATTATTTTTAGGCAATTGCACGGTATATTCAAAAGACTATATAGTTTCGCAATTGCCTATGTTATTATTTTGTTAAGCAATTGCAATTCAGTCTTTCTTATATGAAGCCGTTGACTCTTTAACAGCTAATTTTGGGGCAAGCTTCATGGCATAATATCCCTTATCCTGATTGTTAATAAAAGACAGCAATTGATTTACTGCATTTTGAGCCATTTCTTCTGCGGGTTGTCTGACTGATGTAATCTTTGGTGAATAATGATTCGCCAGTGGGCTGTCATCATATCCTACCACGGATAAATCCACGGGAACATTTAATCCCAGATCTTTTGCTGCATTGATAGCTCCAAGGGCAATATGATCATCAAAGGCAAAAACCGCCGTGGGCAGTTTATTCTCTCTATTCCATGTCATGATGGTATCATATCCGGTTAACTGATCATAATCCCCATAGTGTACGGCAGCCGGCTGCAAAGAATGTTCCGTAAGTGCCTTGATTGCGCCCATCTGCCTCTCCAACGTTGACAAACCGTAGGGGGCAGCACCGATTAACCCAATCTCCGTGTGACCTAAGTCCAGCAGGTGCTTAACGGCTAAATAGCCGCCGGTTACGTTATCTGCAAGTACTGAGGTAATATCTTCATTTATTGTCTGATTATCCACAACTACAAAGGGTACTTTCTGATTTTTTAAAATATCAATGTAATACTTTTCTTTATTAGCTACTAATAAAATAATCCCATCCACTCTGTGCTGGTTAAGAAAAACCATATCCAGATGATCGTCATCTTCATCACAGATTGAAATGGCTAATAAATAGCCGTGCTTTAAAAGCTGTGCATTTACCTCTTTGATAATACACCCAAAAAAATCGTCTGTGATATCAGCGATAAACATTGCTATTACATTGGTTTTACCGGTAGCAAGAGTCCTGGCAGCTGCATTTGGTACATAACCCAATTCCTCTATTGCTTCCATTACCTTTTTACGGTTTGACTCCCGGACATTAGGTGCATTGCTGATTACTCTGGAAACTGTTACATAGGATAATCCGGATTTTTTAACTACATCTTCTATGGTAACCTTCATGGAGTCCCCCTAAACTATATGCGCATATATTTTAATGCAAAATAATCATACACCCATCTGCATATAATTGTCAAGTGCTCTTTGCTTTTAACTGGTGTGCACTGCAAAGCATTGTTATTATTTGCGGAACTGCTGCTTTTTACAGGGGAGTGAACAGTAACAAAAGAACCATTTTATTATATTATTCATATAACTATATTAAAAATAGTGTATATAAAATATATACGTATTTATTTATAATTAACACCAGTCCTTGCAATTTCCAGTATAAACATCAGTTTTTTATTGGTATATCACGGGCTGCTAATAACCTAAAAAAATACCCTGTAAAGAACTCGCATTATTAAGCTGTGCGATTACTTACAGGGTATTATATTATAAGATTGCTCCGCCGGATTTAATCATTTCTCTTAACCAAAAAGCAGAATCTTTCCAGGTGCGTTTTTGGGTTTCATAATCCACATGTACAATTCCGAACCGTTCCGTATATCCTTTCGCCCATTCAAAATTGTCCATAAGGGACCATACAAAGTATCCTTTTACATCAACGCCGTCTTCTATTGCTTTCCCTAATGATAATAGATATCTATGAAGAAAATCAATTCGTTCCGCATCATGTATTTTACCGTCCAGACATACGGAATCGGTGCAGGAAATGCCATTCTCAGTAATATAAATTGGCTTTTTATATCTCTCATATAAGAATTTCGGCCCCCAATATAAACATTCCGGTACAACAGGCCATCCGCAGGCTGTTCTTGCGAACCCTGGTTTTCTTGATAATCTGCGATAACCTCCCTGTCCGTCGGCTTCAACGGAGTAACCATTGTAAATATTCTGCCCGTAAAAATCAATCGGTTCCGATATCAATTTAAAGTCTTCCGGTTTAAAATCCGGTAAATCCTTTTCAAATACCTTCAATCCGGCTTCCGGATAGTTTCCAAAGAAAACCGGATCACTGAACCAGCTTACATTCCACATATAATTGGGCTGATCTACTAAATCAAAATAAGCTTTACGGGCAGCCTCTATATCTTCTGAACTATCCGTATTGGGACAGGCTACACCGGAAGTCGGCGCATAACCTACCAGGGCATCCGGCACCGCACTTCGAATAGCCTGTACTGCCTTACCATGAGCCATTAATACATGATGAGTCATCTCAAGAACAGAACGCCTGGACATTATATTTCCCGGTGCATGTTCGCCGTTTACATGACCTAACCCGATAAAACACTGGGGTTCATTAAATGTAATGAAAAATTTAACACGGTCACCAAAAGCGCGGGCCACTACCTCTGCATAATTGGCGAACCAGTCCACGCTGTCTTTATTCTGCCAGCCGCCCTTACGGTATAGAGCATATGGCATGTCCCAGTGATATAGGGTAATACATGGCGTAATATTTTTCTTTAATAGTTCATCAATTAAGGAATTGTAAAAATCTATTCCTTTTTGATTGACAGTCCCAGTTCCATCCGGTAAAATTCTGGACCATGCAAGAGAGAAACGGTAAGCGCCAAAACCAATGTCACTCATAATGGACACATCTTCAGGATATCTATGATAATGATCACATGCAATATCACCATTACTTCCATCTAATATACTTCCGGGTCTTCGACAAAAGTCATCCCATACCGTATATCCTCTGCCATCTGTGAATGCAGCACCTTCGAGTTGATAGGAAGCGGTAGCGCTCCCCCATAAAAAATTATCCGGAAATCTCATTCTAAAATTCTCCTATTTATATTATGTTTATGCATCTGGTGTCTAAAGCCGTTTTAGAATAAATGGCCTTTTATCACTATGTTCCAATTGGAATCTTAGATATTATAGTAAATACCTATTTTATAAGTCAATAGTTTATCTTATACTCCAGAATCAGGACTCAAAGTGTTTTTATCAGATATAATTATTTCTAACTCTTTTCTGATATCCCCGAAGACAGAGAGGAAGCTCCAGATTGTAGGCTTCTAACAGTTCTTTATCCCTTAGTATTAATTCGGTTGTTCCCTCTCTGATAATTCTGCCGTCTGCAATTAATATAACCCTGTCACAGGTATCCAGTATCATATCCAGGTCATGGGATGCAATAATTTTAATGTAATCCAGGTTGTTTAAGGTTTGAATCAGAGTTCGCCGGTTTTTCGGATCTAAAGCTATGGACGGCTCATCTAATAGAATAATTTCCGGTTCCATGGCAAGTATGGTTGCAATAGACGCCAATTTCTTCTCTCCGCCGGACATCTTATAAATCTGTTTATCCTTAAGATGCAGGATGCCCATTGTTTTAAGTGCAAACATGACCCTCTTATCGACTTCCTCCTCTTTTAAACCATAATTTCTAGGGCCAAAGGCAACATCATTATAAACCGTTTGGGTAAATAACTGGTTGTCAGAATCCTGAAACAAATATCCGATCTTACTGCGTATATCAGCCAGGTTCTTTTTATTAACCGATACCTGATCAACAAAGACATCTCCAGTAAAATTTAATTCCAGTCCCACCAGAATACGAAGCAGCGTTGATTTACCCACTCCATTTGCTCCGATTATTCCGACTGCTTCTTTTGCTACCACCCGAAACGATATGTTCTTTAAAATTTCTTTACCATTTTCATAAGAAAATGATATGTTTTTGCATTCTATATTATGTTGTGTCATTTATCTCATCCTTTTTCTAATCTTATCCATTCCACAGTATTAACGTTACTGTTCATTCCCTGCAAAAAGCAGTTCCTCGGACAATCTATTTTTTTATCTGTTACTTTTTATGTCATAAAAGTCCTAAATCAGTTTTATCAGGCGAAGAGCCGAAATTATACCAACCCACAATACAAGGTAGATCGAGTCAATACTCGTAATTCTTTGCTTATGAGCATAATAAAATTCTCCCCTAAAACCCCGAAGCAGCATACTGTCATAGAGGTTACCTGCCCGGTCAATGCTGCGGAATAACAGCTGCCCGATTAAAGAACCCCATATTTTATATCTTACCCCTTTTTCTCTTGGTGCACGCAGGGAATATGCCTGAAATACCGCATTTGCTTCCTTTAACAAAACGGTAATGTACCGATAAGTAAGTAGTACCTGAGTAACAATGATACCAGGAATATGGAGCATTTTCAATGCGTAACATATTCTCTCAATCCCTGTTGTGGCAATGAATAAATAAGAAGCCAATAATGAATAGGTGCCTTTTAGCATAAGCGTCACCATGGATATCACACCTCCGGTAATTACCCAATTACCTAATTTAAATATCGGCATATGATCAAAAAAAGGATTAAATAATCCGATAAAACATACCAGCGGCAATACGATCCTCAACTTTCTGAAACAGCTTTTTATTGAGATTTCTGCAAGATTAAACACGATGAAAGGATAAAGAATCATTGGAAGTAATCCTAACAGATTATATTTATGATAGGATACCACACAAGTGATGTAAAATACGGTAATCAGAAGTTTGACTATGGGATGAACCATATTTATCCTGGTATTTCTTTCAGCCATTTCATCTAAATCATGTATTTCATATAAGGCATTCGTTAATTTTCCCATGTTTTCTCTCTTTCCTTTTATTAAAAAATCAGGTAGATTCAATGGACTATTGTTCCAAAAAACCTACCCGCACCTATTCATTTATGTTTAGCTATAAAAAAGTTCATAATTAAATTATACTTTTATTTTATCCCTTTTTTTTAAAAAATTTAAAGAGTATTCCGCAACCCACACACACAAGCGCTACTACAATAGAACCAAATATTCCTGATACTGATGTACCAAGTACCAGATTACTGTCCGCAAAGGAATAATCCGGTAAAACAGCGGTTTTACCCTGAATGTCCTCTGCAGCTTTCACTGCATCAGCATATTTATTTTCCGGTGCAACCTCCGTACTGCCTGTAACTTTCTCAATGGACCATTCTAAGCCGTCCGGATTAGCGGAGGCTACTAAGGATAATCCTCCTCCGATCAATACCACTACTGCTGAAAGAATTAAAATCACCTGTTTAAAACTTACCCGGTTCTTTCCAGCGTAATTATGTAGAAGTTCCGGTCTGGTATTATTAACAAATATAACGACTGCAGCCGTTATAAGGCCTTCCACAGTACCGATCGCAAGATGTATCGGCTGCATCAATAAAAGAAACTGACCAAAAGATAATGCAGTAATACCGGAAGCTATGGTCTCGAGGGTTACACTTAAAGCACCTAACTGAAGACTGACAACACTGCCAAGAACGGAAGCCAAAATAATCCACCCTGACTTCATACTTCTTTTTACCATTGGACGGTAGATTAACAGATAACCGATGAAACACCCATAAAAAGCCATGTTCCAGATGTTACTGCCTAATGCAAGCAACCCTCCGTCTGCAAACAAAAGACATTGAATTAAAAGTACCGAAATCATAGACAGAAAACCTGCGTAGGGACCTAATAAAATAGAAAGAAGAAGTCCGCCGCATAAATGTCCGCTGGAACCGGTACCCGGTATCGTGAAATTTATCATCTGCGTTGCAAAAACAAAAGCCGACATAACTCCCATAACAGGAATTTTCTTTATATCATTTTCCAGCCTGACTTTTTTAACCGAATATGCAGCGGCTGCTGTTGATGCAGCATACATAGTTGCTGCAACCCCGGGAGCAACCAGAGCGTCTGCCATATGCATATTAATATCCTCCTATAAATAGTACTGCTTTCATTATATAGTTATTTATATACAATACAAGCCCGTATAGGGGATATAAATTACTTTTTTTTGATTTATTTAACAGCTCTATTTACTCCTGGATTGTTCAGAGATCTTTCCTGTTAAATAATAAAGCCGTGCATCAAATTTTTTATACACAGCTGTTTATGTCACACTATTATATTAATTTTTTCTATTTAATAAACCGGTCAATCGCTTTGTTTAGATTTTCAATTGCTTCCTCATCTCCCGATTCAACCGCATCTACAATACAGTGCTCTATATGATCTTTCAGTATAACTTTACCGGTATTATTTAAGGCAGCTATTACAGCTGATAATTGGATTAATACTTCGCTGCAGTCCTTACCCTCTTCCACCATCCGTTTCACTGATTCCAAATGCCCAACCGCACGGGATAAACGGTTTAAAACCGCTTTGGTATTTTCATGCTTGTGTTTATGTTCCAGTTCCGCCCCATGGCTGTGAGTATATTCATTCCCTAAAGCGTCCTTATGGGTATGGACTTGTCCTTTCTTTTCCATACGTACTATTCCTTTCTTAATCTCCCAAGATCATTTAATTTTCCCTCTAAACAAAACCCTATATATTCTTTTTCCATCAGGCTTTTTGCCTGTTACGATTTACTTCATTTACCGGATATTAGTATATTAGCATTCAATCCAATAAATGTCTATAAAAAACAATGATTATTTCATCTAACGTTTGATCTGTATAAAACAGGCTGACAGAAACAGGCTAATATATACGGACCGAGGTATTCTTTGGCTTCCGCCATAATATGACCAAGTCTACCTCCTGGAGTATTTAAGCAAACCCTCAATGATATCTCTGAGTCCGCATATACTAGTATAATGATCTAAAGAAGACTTATGACTCTATAAAATTGACCACCACTTCATTGAATTTATCCATCTCATCATAAAAAGAGCCATGTCCGCTGAATTGGAAAGGGATCAGTCTGGAGTTTTTGATATATTGATTCTGAATTTCGCCTAATTGAAATGGTACCACCGCATCATGAATTCCGTGTATAATCAGGGTTGGTACACAAATTGAGGTTAAATCATTAAATAAAACATCTCTTATCCAGGTATTAGCAACAGATGCTGTTGCCCATCCCGCTGCCTGTAAGCCCAGCTGAAAAAACCAATCGCTAAAAGCCTGGGAAGTATGCTGATAAAAAAACATATCTCCAAATCCCCTTAACATCTGGGGACGGTCCTTATAAGTATCCTCTATTATATTCAAAACAAACTCTTTATCCACTCCATACGGAAAGTTTTGGCGTTTAATCAGGCTTGGTGCCGCAGCAGCAGCAAGTACAAGCTTAGATACCCCAAACCCCTTATGACGTCCCATATATCTGCAGGCGATTGCACCACCGTTAGAATGCCCTAATAAGGTGAAATCGCATAAGCCCAGTTCTTCCACCACACATCTTACATCATCAGATAAACGGTCAAAATCATATCCTCTAAATGGTTTATCCGAATCTCCAAATCCTCTGGTATCTATTCCAATACAGCGGTAATCCAACTTCGGCAGCTGATCAAATTGATACTCAAATAATTTATGACTTCCGGGCCAGCCATGCAGAAATAATATAGTTTTTTTTCCTTCCGGGTTTAAATCTTCAACATAGTATTTTACGTTTGGCTCAACCGTAACATAATATCCCATAGGAATTCTCCTATCATTTAATATCTTTCTATTTTATTCACAATATATTAATTTGTGATATAAAATGAGCCTTCTGATTAAGTACCGTTTTTGAGTATTTTTACGGAAGAAAAAGCCTGTTAAAACAACAGGCTTCCTTATATTTCCTTATAATCTGTTATTTTTCTCAATGTAGATTTTTAAGGCCTTAATGGAAAGAATTAAGGCATATATAACCAGAACCATGATACAAACAGAGGCTGCTACTAAGAACAGATTAATAATGGAAAAGGTAAAAAACATACTCCCCGCACTATTCATATTGTTAAACTCCTCTCACCGGGATTTATTTACCATTATTATACATGATATCCCCCTTAGAAGCAACAAAAGAGTATTATCTTTACGGTTTTGCATACACTACTGAAGAAAACACACCAAACACTTTTGTGTTTCCCACATAATTGTAATTATAAGCTCTTACTTTATAATAATACGTTTTACCGGTTTTTAATGATGGATCAGTATAAGACTTCGCCCTTACATTACCAAGCCACTTATAAGTACCATTTTTGGAATCCGCTTTGTAAACGGAATAACCTACGGCACCGTTTACCGGAGACCAGGATAATTTAATACTATTTTCAGAAACAGCAGCTGCCTTTACCTTTGCTGGAACTGCCGGTATCGGTTTAGCACTTACTACTTTGGAATAATTGCTGTATAATTCAGTCTTGCCAGTATATCCACGGGCGGATATTTTGTAATAGTAAGTACGTCCTTTCCCTAAGTTAATATCCATGACCGAGGTATTGGAAACATTAGCTATTTCTAAATAACCTTTGTCTTTTGATGTAGATCTATATACTCTATAACCAGATGCACCGTCTACTTTAGTCCATGTTACTTTTATGCTGTTATAACCATTGGAAACTGCTTTTACGGTTTTTGGAGGGTTTAATTCAACATAGATAATTCGAGTTGTTTTTTTGTTTCCCACCATTGCCGTAATTGTAGCAGAACCGGAACTAACCGCAGTGATTCTGCCGTTTACATCTACTGCCGCAACCTTTTTATTATTACTTGACCAGCTTATTTTCCTGTTATCCGTGGTATTACCGGGATAATAAATCACAGATAAGGTTACCTTTTCACCCGGATATATTCTGATATCTTTCTGCTTAATTAAGATATCCTCTAATGCTATTTTTTTCGTAAGGCTGTCAGTCAGATATGTGTAAGAATACGCATTTTCTTTTAAATATGCCGCACCATAGGAATTTTTAGAGACAATAAAATCAATTTTGGTACCTGTAAATGCATACTCCCTTATTGATTTCACACTTACCGGTATATATAGTTTCTTAAGGCTGCCACATTTATTAAATGCATAAGCACCAATACTTGTTACCTTGTATGGGATTTTTATATTCTCAAGGCCGGTACAGGAATCAAAAGCGGATGAGCCGATACGCTTAACCCCTTCCGGTATGATAAAGCTTTTCAGCTTAATACATCCGGATAAAACTCCCGCTTCTATACTTGTTAATTTCTTTGGGAATTGAATACCCTTAAGGCTCTTACAGGCTGTAAAGGCATACATTTCTATACGAGTTACACTTTCCGGGATTTTGATATCCGTAAGTCCGGTACAGCCGGAAAATGACGATTCTCCTATTGTTTTCAAGCTTCCCGGTAAATGTACTTTGGTAAGATTCCTGCAGCTATAAAATGCCTGCTTTCCTATGCTCGTTATCCCTTCCGGAAATAGTATATTTTTTAGACCGGTGCAGTTATAAAAAGTGCCTTCACCTATACTTTTAACACCGGAAGAAATTGTTAATCCATTTAAACTGAAACAGTCCCTAAAAGCATAATCACCAATATCCGTTACACTTTCCGGGATATTTACGGTATGCAGACTGCCGCAGCCTGCAAAAGCACTGTCACCGATGACGGTTATCGTTTCCGGCAATTGGATGCTGTCTAAATCCATACAGCCGCTAAATGCCGAATCACTGATTTGTGTAACTTTATAGGTAATTCCTGTATTAGAAACTGTTTCAGGAATCACTACATCACCAAAAGAATATTCCTGCCCTTTGATACCGGTTACCATAACCGTTCCAGGTTTCTCTTCACTGCCAGGATTTACGATACTATATTTAAGTGTCTGTCCCTCATACATTGATTCAAAGTCATAAGTTATGATCGCACCTAATATTCTTTCATTCATTATAAATAGCATACTTATTAATATCAGGCCCGTAATTAGCTTTACTCCCTTTTTTCCCATAGTTTCTCATTCTCCTCTGATTTCTTTAACCATATTTTTCTTTTATCGGCCAAAGATCATATTATATATGCCAATTGCTGATTATAGTGAGAAATTGTATCATCTATCAATTGTATCACAGTGAGCATTCAGAAACGATGAAAAATGCTGGAAGTCTTTCCATATATTAATACAGTTTATTTTCTGGTCAATTCAAAATAAGTACCGCCGCCAACTAAAACCAGGGTATTGTCATCTTTAACCAGGAAATTACAACTGCTTTCATCTGTATTGCTCATACTGATTTCAGACACGGAATCTGCTTTGATACCTAACTTCTCAAAACTCATACGGTAATTTGCTAAAAATTCTCTGGCTGTAACTTCTGACTCCGTATATTCAGGATTACTTACACTCTGGTCAATTAAGGTCGGATCATCACCGAAACAGGTTGCCTGACTTTCATTGAAACTTAGACTCTTTCCTATCAGTTTATCCGCATCCTTTTTGCTATAGGTTCCGGCCGTGCCATATGCCAGCACTTTTTTAATCACCCAATCTCCATAATAAACCGATTCATTATCAGAAACTAATCTCACCCTTTCAGCGGCAGGATTACCGCTATGATTCCCTCTGTCTTCGTCAGGAACTAACACGTTCTGCCTTTCTTCTGCGGGAATTGGTCGGGTATTATTTCGCCTGCCTTCGGAGGGGGCTAAACCAGTATTATTTTTTGTTTCACTTAACGAATTATCCGTATTGTTATCACTCCTATTTCCATTATTGTTATCATTATCGCCTGCAGTATTGCTTTCCTTCGTATCATCAGAATTCGAATGCTCTTCCATCTGTGTATTATTATCGTTATTTACTGTCTCATCTGTTGTGCCTGCTGTGTCCGTTGTGTCAGTTGTTTCTGCTGTGTCTGTTGTTTCTGCTGCATCTGTTTTGTCTGTTGTTTCTATTGTATCCGCTGTATTAGGTTCTATCATATCCGTTGTTTTTTTACATCCTGTTAAACCGACTACGGCAACCGTTAGAATTAACAGTACCGTTAAGAAATCACTGGTCCATTTACTTTTTTTATATTTACTTATCATAAGTATCCTCCTTTTATAACTAGATTTATTTTTACTGATACCTGCAGTTGCAGGTACAAAATTTGATTCTGAAAAAAGTCTTATTAATTTAATAATTGTATTGCCGTAACTGTTGTACTCTTCTTCTTTTATGTACCTTAAGGCTTCCGCATCGCAGGATATTTCGCACTCTTCATGGATTTTGTAAAAAGCATACCAGATGAGAGGATTAAAAAAATAAATCATCTGTAAAAGTGTAAGAATCCAATTTATCAGAATATCTTTCCTTTTATAATGAGTAAGTTCATGAAGGAAAATATACTCAATCTCTGCATCACTTAATTGATCCAGATATGCACTGGAAACCAGAATTTCAGGTTGAAACATTACGTATAGAGAAGGCGCCCTTAATCTCTTCGTAGTGAGGAGTTTTACCGGTTTTCGGATATTCATTTTATATCTGCATCGTTTAAGTATACCGTTTATTCTTTCATCCGTTAATCTTGTATAACTTGTCTTAACTTTATAGGCAAACATTATGTTTATGCAAATAATATATAGAACTAATAGTAAAACCACTGTTACCCACAGCAAAGTAATTATGTCTAATACCTTATACTGGTTTGAACTGTCCGGTACGCTGTTATAAGCTTCCGTAACAGGGCCTAGCTGAACGGATTTCGTATTGTTATCAACTGTCTTATCAGGTGTTTTAGGTATCGTAGTTTGGTTATCTGATTTTACTTTATCCGGTACTTCTTTCTGCCGCGGGTTATTTAGTTCATTAAGCTGTATAGTAACTTTCTCCGCAGTTTTGTTAAACAAATTAAACACACTTAACGAACTTTCCGGGGAATAAGGAACCAATAACCGTATCAGCAGTAAAACCCATATATAATAATGCCATTTCGGGCTTATGGTTTTATGAAAAACCCTCTTTACCATTAATATAAGTAAAATTAATACACTTGAAGCAGCTCCAAGATAAAGTATCTCTGTAAAAATCCCAGTCAAATATTTCATAATCCTTACCTTCTCTTATTTGATTTTAATATCTCTTGAAGTTCTTCTATATCCTGATCTGTTAATTTGTCTTCTTTAATAAAATTGCCTACCAGCATATTTAAGGAACCATTAAAGCATTTTTCAAGAAAGTTTTCCGTTTCCTCTTTTACACATTCTTTCTCTGAAACGGCCGCATAATAGGAATAATAGGTATTTTCTTTTTTCGCATTTATAGCACCTTTTGCTACCAGCCTTCGAATTAAGGTATGTATTGTTTTGGGGTTCCAGCCTGTAACTGCCTCCAGTTCATCTACTATCTCACTTCCGGATATGGGTGACTTTTTCCATACCACTTTCATTACTTTCCACTCTGAATCGGAAATTTTGTTCATTGTTTTTTGCTCCTTTCTCGTATTACAATTGTACTACGCTTTTATATTACATTTGTAATACGGTTTTGTCAATATAATCTCGTTATATATTTTCAGTAAATTTATCCCATGTTATGTAATATATGTAAGCAG
Organism: Anaerocolumna sp. MB42-C2; assembly: GCF_030913705.1. GTDB lineage: Bacteria > Bacillota > Clostridia > Lachnospirales > Lachnospiraceae > Anaerocolumna. Next base: position 4,201,070 of record NZ_CP133190.1, on the reverse strand, counting down.
GTTATATAATTTATCAATTGATTTTTATTATACTGTTTTAATAGACTGAATATGTAATAAGCTCTGATATACAATAGACTCAGATAAAATAAAAAATAGGCTGATATAACCTTAAGTTTTCATATTACATTGGATGTAATTCCCTTACCCCATGGGAGAGATTTTACATACCATTGTATGTTATAAAACTTAAGAATAACATCAACCTTAGAATTAACCTTATATTATCTAAATATTATAAACTAATCTTTTTCTTTTATTGGATATAATAGGTCTAATTGTAGATTCTCCGGTTCTGAATCCGGCAGGTTTATGTGGTTAACATAGTTTAGATGTTCTTCCAGTAAACCAAACATACACTCAGCTCCTCTATCTCCGGTATTACTTTCATAATTCGGATTATTCTTCGTTACCCAGTCATTAAGAAGTCCCCATTCTTCAAACGCCCCCATAGGAATCATATGAGCAGCATATAATCCCCCTTCAAAATATTTTTTAGTAAGAGGCGCCGGTACCTCCAGGTCATCCGGGATAGTAACCCACATTTCATAACCGTGAAATCCGGTATCATCAACTGGATTCGGACTGTTAAACCCATAATGCCTTAAATCAGGTTTTCTTTTAGCCAGTCCGCTGTTTCGTACAAATTCATCCATTACCTTGTTAACATGCATTTCCGGTTCATCACCAACATATTGGTAAGCAGCTACCGCAGCCGGTGGTAAATAGACAATCCTTACATCTTTTAATTTTGTTAAACTCTCATTTGCTTTGTTTAAATCATCCATTGCATTTTCCTCCTTAAAATTAATTTTGGAGATAGCCAGGGAATCGACAATTTTTTGAATGGATTTGTCTTTAAACATGTTCAGCTTAATATCCAGATTGGTATTTTCATTTAAATTATTGACTAATGTCTGCAGTATGGAACGAATGGTTGATAAAGCCGTAATTTCATCCTCCACCTCAATTAAGTTCTGCCTGAATACCTCTAATACCCTCCTGGAATTATCGCTTTCCAGTATAATAATAATCTGTTTCAGCGGAATTCTTAACTTACGCAGAATAATAATCTGCTGTAACCGGTTGATTTCATCCTGCCCATATGTGCGGTAGGCATAATCTTCTTTTTTAACGCTTTTTAGTAATCCAATCTGCTCATAATAACGAAGTGTTCTTGTTGAAATATGAAAGTTTTTTGATACCTGACTGATTGTTTGTAATTCCATGATTATCCTCCTCATATTTCAAAGTATAAAGTACGACACGACGTCAAAGTCAAGAGTATATTAATATTTTATATCAAATTAAAAAACAGTTTAAAACTACTTTCTTACTATGTCCTTAACTGCTTTATCTTTCGATTACACCTAAGTACCATACCTAAAAAGATTCCGAATAATAAAAATATCAGAACGGATCCCCCTGCATTTATTACGTTTACTCCATAGGTGAACGTACTTACCTCTAACAAACCGGCAATTAATTCTACTATTAACCCTACGAAAAAGAAATTTCTAATTCGTGTATACTGCAAAATCATGGAAACTGGATCCGTATACAAATCAAATGCTCCGTCTGAAGCTTTTTTCCTTAAGAAAACCCAACGGTACCATTGTGCCACGTACTCAACACCGTATTCCTCCAGAAAGTTTACATAATCATATTTATCTCCCTCCCAATTCTGCAGTAGATCAATTCGGTAAATAAATTCTCCCGCTTTACATGGTTCAAAAGTATATAAACCCAGAAAAAACTTCTTTAAGGCATAACCTTTCCCGCACATTTGGTTCAGCCATTTTTCCTCTTTATCTTTGTCATAATATAAACGAAATCTCAACATCTAAATTCCCTCCATATACTTACTATTTTCTAATAATTCTTTCAACCGCATTACTTCTTCTTTAAATGCACTTCTTCCGGATTCTGTTATAATATATTCTTTTTTCTTTCTGGAATCTTTCTCTTCCCGATAAAGTCTGATCCACCCTTTATCCAATAAATTATTAATTGCTCCATATAAGGTTCCCGGACCTAATATCAGCCTGCCCTTAGTTATATCAGAAACATTTTGTATAATACCATATCCGTGATTCGGTGATTTCACAGCGATCAGAATATAATATATTGCTTCCGTCAATGGGATATTTTTATCCATTTTTAATCGCCTCCCGATGTATCGTCTTTCGATATATTGAATATATCATCTGCCGATATATTTGTCAATACATAAAATATCAGAATTTACATTGACTGGAATAGTTTTAATTGTATTTCTCTGATTTAAAGTTACTTATTTTAAACACTTCTCAGGTTCAAGTTTAATTAATTTCCATTTCTTATCCTGACCTTTTCTAAATTGTGCAATTTCGATATCCGTATCATTCGTAAGTTGAAAGAATTCGATCAGATAATCATATCCATCCGTTCCCTTAAAATAAATCTTCTTAATATAATCTTTTTGTTGTGTCGGATGCCTCTTCTTCACCAGGGAACACCAGCCGCCATATTTAACATCAACTACTGCCTCTGCATTATAAGACCATCCATGCATAGGTGCACATAAATAATTTTCCCCATAGAAATTAACATCCGATATTTTATATCCATTGCCCTCTTTTATAAGATCTACAAAACCATAATAATATGCAAAATAAGCTGCTTCTTTTTCTGATCCTTCTATTGTCTCTATTTCTACAAAATAACGCACTATATTTGATAAATTATTATATACCGGTATTTCTTTATATTTTATTAAACTGATGTGCAATATGTTTTCAAAAGTTTTTAAATATTGTTCATAAGATAATTTCTTTTGGTATTCAGACGATAAAAAATTGTAGGCAACAGGATAAGGCAGTGTTGCATTACCGATTGTCCCGCACCCTGCATTCTTCCCCTCCTGAGGATTGGCAGCATCCCGAAGTATACTGAAATAATTCATGATTGTATCTTCCGGTGTTTTAAATAAAGATAACGGTAATTTGATCTGTGAATATTTTTTTCCGAAGTATTTATCAATAAAACTTAGATCGTATTTAACATTTTGTACCGGTAGTTTGGAAGGACGGTAATACTTCTCTACATCTGCCTTATTATTTAATACTGCTTTCTCCGTATTTTCAAAAACCTGATTATAAAACTTACCTCCCATAACCATTTCTGTTTCAGGTAATCGATTATTAAATTCTCGTGATAGGATAAAGATAAGCAGGATTATCACTAATGTAAAAAGCCTTATAATATATCTCTTTTTATTCCTTTCTACTAATTTCACTTTATTTCGTTCCTTAATTCATTAATTAATTATATGAATCCAGGAAATAATTAAACCTGGCAGGGTTTTAATTTTTATAGGGAAGTGATGAGAACTATCCTATAAAAAAAATGCCGGTGGATACTGAACTGACTCCGGCATTTTTTGAATTTTATTCTGTATTTATTTTCTATGCTTTTTGTTTTTATAATTTTATTTTGTATTTTTACTTTTGCTTCATTTTATAGCTTTCTTTTGCTATCGGATATTTTTTTAGGAAAGCGCTCATAGTATATTCGTTATCCCTTGTGTGATCACTGAAATCCTTCGTATTTTTTAAGAAATAATCATAACTTAACACCGGTTTACCGGTATTTGTAATCGGGTCATCCCAGGTAAGGTCAATATTGTACCATTTTCCATTTACAGAAACTATATTCCATGCATGGGAAACACCTTTTGCATATCCGGTAATAATCCGGCACTTGATACCGGCTTCCGTAAATAAGCGGTAAGCCGCCAGGGCATACCCCTCACATACGGCTGATTTATTAAATAAAGCATCATACGCCGAATGATTCTCCAGTCTTTGATCATAACTGGTTTTCTTGATGATGTAGTCATGAATGGCTTTCACCTTCTGATATTCTGTCTTTTTGTCCAGCTTTAAAACATCCAGAATCTCCGATATCTTCCCGTCTACTGCTTTCTCCTGCTCTAAGGTTGTCTTGTATACAGCCGAAAAGGTCAGTTTTGCTGTCTCTCCCTGACTGCTCCACTGCCAATTACTCCTCCAGCTGCTTATGGATAAATTAAGATAATCACCGTCTTTTGATGTTTTCTCATCATCAAGGGCAACAACCGCACTGAACAGATCTGCATTTCTTCCTATCTCATTCATCACATCCGTCTCTGTTGTTATGGTAAATGAATCTTTATGCGCCAAGAGATTTTTTTTGATAATATTATATACCTCTTTTTTGGTTGTATAAGTTTTAGCACTTGCCTCAATTGGTAAAGTAAGTACTAACATAAATACGAGGAAAGAAACGATTAATTTTCTCTTCATAGGCTTCTCCTTTGTATACATAAAAGTTAATAGTCACCGTATATGACTTATTATAACAAATAACACAGATTAAGAAAAGCGAAATAAACTAAAGGAAGTTTTTCCCTGATATAGAAAAGTACCGGCTATTCTGAAGAAATCCGGTACTTTTGTGTTACAATATGTTTATGAATTTTATGACTATTATAAAAGCTTTGGTACTATAAAAACTAATTTATCATAAAAATAATAAAATTATTTTTCAACAACTCCGCCCTCAACTACCAGACTTTCCGGATCAGCAGCATCTCCGTATACCGGTGCCAAGGTTTCATCATAATCTTTATGGAAGAAATTATCTTTACCTAAAGCTACGATTTCTTCATTCAGCCAGTTCAATAATTCCCCATTGCCTTTCTGAACTGCCGGTGCTATGGTATCTAAGTTCCCTAAAGACTCAATTCCAACTGAAAATCCTTTATTTTCAAGGGCCCATGCAAGCACTTCCGTATTATCCGTTGAGAATGCATCTCCGCGGCCATCTAATAAAGCATTGTAAGCTTCGGAATATTGGTCGAATTTTAATAATTTAACGTCGGGGTAATTTTCAGTAAAATAAGTTTCTGCTGTGGTTCCTTTACTTACGATTAGAGTTTTGCCATTTAACTGTTCCGGTGCAGTGATTAAAGCACTATCCGGTGATACTACGCCTAATGCTACCTTCATGTAAGGTTTGGCAAAGTCTACCTGTTTTGCTCTTTCTTCCGTAACAGTAAAGTTAGCAAGAATAATATCTACTTTAGCGGTAACCAGGTATTCAACACGGCTGGCTGCTTCCACCGGAACATATTCTACTTCTACGCCTAAATCTTTAGCAATCTGGTTGCCGAAATATACGTCATATCCCTGATAAGCACCGTTTTCATCCACAAAACCAAATGGTTTCTTATCGCTGAATACACCAATCACTACTTTACCGCTTTTTTTTATTTCCTCCAGAGATCTTGCAGTACCGCCCTGTCTTGCTGTTGTTGTATCGGAACCCGTACTTTCTTTCGTATCATTTCCTGCTTTACTGCCACAACCGGTGAATGCCGCAGTAATTAATGTTACTATAAATAGTAAGGTAAATACTTTTTTAAATTGTTTCATCTTATTCTCCTCTTTTCCTGGTTACAAACCAAATATTATTGCCAGACGGATTCGTTACCCCATCTGCTTCTCTATTTTTAATACCTTTCACGGTAATCAAAGCCAATATTCCCACTCACTACGCCTGGAGACGGTGGATTTACTTAACATGTTCAAATTCAAATACATTTAAGAACTTCTTAGCCCTCTCCGTCTTCGGATTGGTGAAAAAAGCTTCCGGTTCACTTTCTTCTACAATTTCACCTTTGTCAAGAAAGATAATCCGGTCTGCAATCGCACGGGCAAATTGCATTTCATGGGTTACGATTATCATGGTACTGCCTTCTTTCGCAAGCTCCAGCATAACATCCAAAACTTCTCTTACCATTTCCGGGTCCAGTGCTGCGGTAACCTCATCGAATAACATAATCTCCGGATGCATACATAATGCTCTTACGATGGCAACTCTCTGCTTTTGTCCGCCGGATAACTGTCTCGGATAAGTTTCTTTTCTTTCAAAAAGACCAACCCTTCTCAACAAAGCTTCAGCTTCTTTGACTACTTCTTTTTTAGCTCTGTCCTGGGCTTTTAAAGGTCCTAATAAAATGTTGTTAAGAATTGTCATATGAGGAAATAAATCATAGCTTTGAAAAACCATACCGATTTTCTGTCTTACCAGATGCATGTTTTTCGTCTGGTTACTGATCGTTTCCCCTCTCAGTGTTATCTCGCCGCCCTGTATCCCCTCCAGCCCATTAATACATCGAAGCAGGGTGCTCTTACCGCATCCCGAAGGACCAACAACTACTACAACCTCACCTTGTTTAATCTCTAAGGAAATACCTTTTAATACATCTAAGGTACCAAAACTTTTTTTCAGGTCTTTCATTTCTAAAATAGTTTCTTTCTCACTCATTGATATATCACACAATTCCTTTCTGATTATCCTCTAATACTTCCAGGCCTTTTCTAATCTCCTTGATAGCAGAGAAATCGGATAACATACGATAAAATAAAAGAAAAATATTACACCATAGATCCAAATGGCTGCACTCGGTACGGATAAACGAGAAGCTTCAATGATCTGCTGCCCGACCTTCACAACCTCCACAACGCCGATTAATGCAATTAACGATGTAGTTTTTATCATTCTGGTAACCAGATTAATAGCAAGGGGTACTAGCCGTCTTATAGTCTGTGGTATGATAATATAGAAGCAAATCTGCAATTTTGTAAGACCAATTGCCTTACCGCTTTCATATTGATGTTTTGGTATGGAGGAGAGAGCACCCCGGACCAAATCCCCCATTTCTGCGGTTCCCCATATGGAGAATACAATCACTGCGGAGACTACTCCGGATAGATGAATTCCAAAAGCTTTTGTTACACCAAAATACACAATAAATAAAAGAACCAGTTGAGGCATGATACGGACAAATTCCAGGTAAACCCTGGTCACTGCCTTTATGATCGGATTTTTTATCGTCATGATCATCCCAAGGATAATACCAAGCACAATGGATATTGCTACTGCAAGTAAGGAAATTCCTATAGTTATTCCCAATCCCTCTAAGAGTCTTACAAAATTTTTACCCTGAAACAGAACACTAATCCCCAAATCCCGCATGTCTTAATTTCCTTTCTAACAATGTAAATAGGATTGAAACCGGTAATAAAATAATTAAATATGCAATCACTAACATAAGTAAAACCTCATTTGTTTCGTAATACAATCCGATTAAATCTTTTGCCGTATACATCAAATCTGCTAACGCAACCGCACTAAAAACCGAAGTTTCCTTAATGAGAAAAATTGCATTTGCTGCAAAAGCCGGTACGGATATGGAAACTGCCTGGGGCATAAGGACATATCGAATGACTTGTAATTTAGTTAATCCGAGACTTAAACCGGATTCCAGCTGACTATCCGGAACTGCTTCCAATCCGCTTCTTATCGCTTCCGACATATAACTTCCGCCGAGAAAAATGAGTCCAGCGATGGCGCAGGTCTTAGAACTTAACATGATACCTATCTTCGGTAATCCGAAATATAAAAAAAATAATTGAATCAATAAGGGAGTATTTCTGGAAAGTTCTATGTATACTCCTATTACCCTGTGCAATACCGGTATTTTATAATAACGAATCAAACTGCATAGAAAACCTACTGCAATTGAAAGTATAATTCCAATGAAAGCAATCCGGACTGTAAGTTTCGCAGCTTCTATATAAAGTGGAGTATATTTGTGTATAAAATCAAGATTCATTTCCCTATCCTCTCCCTAATGCGCTATATACGCATAAAAAATAGCAGTTGCGCCATGCACCTGCTTACGGAATTTTTGCACCCTTGCAAGATTACTATAAAACTTACTCATCTGAAAACCTGCATGCAATTATTCCGTACGACAGAAAATACACATGCAACAACAGTTTTTAATATCAATATTTCGTATGTCATTTTGTTTCGTTATAAATTTCATAGGAACATCTCCTCTGCTGATTTTTATTTTATTAATTCATATTATTATTATATGAATTATATGATATTGGTATTGTATATTAATCCTATCCGTTTGTCAATGCCTTTTACTATTTTATTTATTATGTTTTTTTACTATGGTTCTGCACATATAAAACATTGTAAAGAACAAAAACCCCAGCCATTATTTTTCTGAAAAATACATGGTTGAGGTTTCCTTATAAGTATCTGTTCTATTTTATTTATTTTCTATATATGATTTTATCCATTTAAAAGATTGCTCCATTGCAGCTTCTGGTATTCTCTGGTATTTGTCATTTAGAATCTCCAGACTAAGATAATATTTATAATCTGTTTTATCCAATTCATTTATCATATCTGGTAAGTCTAGATTTCCATCTCCTAAAATAAGATGTCCATTGGGGATTCCGTCTCCTACATGCACATGCCTTAAATAATTCCCTAAGGTGTTTACGGCATCTTTCATTGTCTCATTGGAATATCCTAAGGTTGCTGTATCAATTAATCCCTTAAGTACCGGTGAATTTATTTCCCGAATCATTTTTATGATATCTGCCGAACTTTGTGTAACTGTATATTCTTTTGGAGATGATTCTAAAGCAATTTCAATACCATAACTGTTAGCAATATCCGTCAAATAGGTCAAAGACTCCACGGATCGTTTCCATATATCCTCATCATTTTCATCCAGGCAGCCGTATCCTGCTAAGAACATACATAAGTCTATTTCCAGCTCAGCGGCAAATTTTATACATTTTTCGAATACATTTATACTTCTCTTTCTTGCTGTTATATCTTTTGAAGCTATATTAACCGGATACAAACATTGCTCCGGAGTTAAGCATATCGCCTTTAATCCATGGTCTTTCAGTTTCTTTTTTATGCTTTTTAATCTGACGGAGTCCGTATCATCAATATGTAAATGAGGATAACAGGCATATAATTCAATATTTTCCGCTCCGATACGCTCCAAAGAATCCAGAGTATAATCAAGGGAATATCTATAATACGGATAATTAGAAGCAGCAATCTGAGATACTCTCAAATTTTTCATAAGGTTCCTTCCTTTTTCTAGTATGCTACTTTCCACATGTAACGACGTGTCATATAATCTTGTTTAATCACGTAAGACAGCTCACGCATATAGACGTTATTCAGTATAGGTGAGAATAAAACATGATTAAAATATTCCGATACGGAATCCTTTATTCGGTTAATACCTAGTTCCTTAGCATCTAAAATATATACATTATCTCCGCCATACTGTTTTAAGAACTTAATTGCTCTTTCATCTGCCGGGCGAACTCTACCTTCACTGACTAACAGAAAAACGGAAGTTCCTTTATCTAATATTTCGAAAGGACCATGGAAGAATTCACAGCAGTTAACGGTAGGTGAATCCAACTGCAGCATTTCCATCAGATTGCAGATTGAAAATATATATGCCGATCCCATTGCAGGGCCGCTGCCCATAACATAAATTGTCTTACTATTTCTGTTTTTTTCTGCCCACTTTTGAGCCAGAGGTTTGGTATACTCTACAGCATCCTGGTAAATATCATGTAACACTTCAAATCCTGCCATTGCATCCGCATAACCCCCAAAATCTTCTGTTAAATATAATAGATTCATAGCAATTTTTAAGCCCATACTGGAGTTGACCATATCCTGTCTACTTTCATCAAGTGCTATACTTTGATATTTAATATTATAATCACAGATTTCTGTAAGTCTTGATTCGTCAACATACAAACTGATTGTCACAGCCCCCAAATCTTTTGCTATCTGGGCGCCGTCACAGGTTTCAGGAGTTCCTCTCATAGAGCATATAACAGCAATCGTATCCGGTCCGCAGAATTTAGGCGGTGCATAGACAAATTCATTGCTGGTAAACACTTGAGAATGAATCGTCTTCGATTCACGGTCCATAAAATACTGTGCGGGGTAAAACCCACCATAAGATCCCCCTGCTGCTATCCAAACAATATTTTTAATACCACCAAATTTTTCTTTTTCTTTTATTATCTTTTCGATTATTTTTTTTATTTCCATTATGTTATCTCCTTATATTAATTTTTCACATAGTTTTTTGAACTAATTTCTTACCAGCAGAACTTATCCTTTCACGCTTCCGGCTGTCAGGCCGCGTACAAATTGCTTCTCCATCACCAGGAAAAATATAACTAAAGGTAACGAGGAGATTACCATTCCTGCTACAACAACAGTCCAGTTAGTAGTCGTCATTCCCTGGAGGTTAATAAGCCCAACTGGGACTGTTTTCTTAGTATCACTTTCCAGCAAAACGTTTGCAAATAGTAATTCATTCCATACAGCACGAAAACTTACAATTGCACAGGATGCAATAATTGGTTTACTGAGAGGCATTATGATTTTCATAAAGATTTCCCATGTTGAAGCACCGTCAATAAACGCAGACTCATCCAAGCTATAACTGATACTCTTATAAAAAGTCATTAGTAAAAAAGTTGCAAATGGAATACGAAATGCTGCATCAATTAAAACAAGTCCAGTTGTAGTATTATATAAATCTGTTAATCTCATCATTTTATATAGGGATATCACCGACGATTGCGGTGCCAGCATTAAACCTCCCATAATAAAATAAACTGTAACTCTTTTTGCTTTGAAATTTAATCTTGATAAAGGATAAGCAGCCAAACAGCTTATAAATGTGGATACCGCGGTCGCTGCGATAGTAACTATAATACTATTTTTAAGATATACTCCAATACCAGATTGCCAGGCATCTATATAGTTACTGAACATCCATTTTTTGGGTATACTGAACGGCGAAAGGAATAAATCTCTATTTGATTTGAAACCGGTAATTATCATCCATAATAGAGGCAGAATAATAATGATTGCTAATATAGTAAAAACTAAATGGCAAGCTAATGGTACAGCTTTTGTTCTGGCTTTCATAGTTTACACCCCTTGCATACCGCAGGCAGGTCTGCGGTACTGTCTAAATAGTATGGTTAAAAGAAGCCCTATGTGGCAAAATCCCTTCTTTATTAGATTATCTTTCAACCTTTTTCTCCTAGTTGCTGTCTTCCAGATGATAGCTGTTCATTTGCAGCAAACCTATCAGGAACGTTAAAATAAAAATAAAAAATGCTATTGCAGACGCATATCCCATTTGATCATTTTTAAAGCCAACCTTATATAAATAGGTAGCTAATGTTTCTGTTGCTGTTCCAGGTCCTCCGTTTGTCGTAACAAAAACTTCATCATATTCTCTGATCGAACCAGTCACCGTTATAATTGTATTAATTAAAATAGTATCTTTTAGCTGGGGTATTGTTATATACATAAACTTCTTAATGGCAGGTGCTCCGTCAATTGCTGCTGCTTCATACAAGTCTTCCGGAATATTCTGTATAGCAACTACAAAAAGAATAACGGTATATCCAATATATTGCCACTGGGACATTGCTACAATAGCGTAAGTAGCAGAACGCGCATTACCAAGTAAGTCAATATGTGAAGTATTTATTCCGATTAATTCCAGCATGGGATTTATTATTCCTAATGATGGACTATAGATCATCTTAAACGTTATACCTACAACTGTTGCCATAAGCAATGATGGAATAAAGTACACCGTTTGAAAAAAACGTTGGGATTTTCTCATGAATTTTGCCTCTAGCGTACTGGCAATCACTAATGAAATTCCTATTTGACATATAACTGATACGACAACAAAAATAAGGTTATTCCCAATAGCGGTAACAAATATATCATCTGTAAACATTTTTATGTAGTTTTCTATACCTATAAATGTTTTTTTAGGAGTTAATGCACCCCAGCTGAAAAAACTTTCATATAAATTAATGAATATTGGGAGGTATAAAAAAATGGAGGATATAATAACTGCTGGTGCTAAATATAGAAAAACAGTCTTTCTATTTCTTTTATCCATAAGATACTCCTTCATAGGGCTGCCGAGGTTAATTTATATTTTTACACATTTATAATATATATCCCTCAGCAGCCAGGACTTTTTTTACTTATAGTTAGCCGCTGCGATTGATGCTGCTTCCTGTACACTCTTCATAATATCTCCGGCTGATTTACCATCTAAACCTTCCTGTAGAGAAGTCATATATGCATCTGCTACGGTCGCATCTACTGCCGTATCAAGCCAGGATGCTATATTCGTATATTCTTCGGCGGTAAAATAAGCATCCACGGTAGTTGCATCGCTGGTAGCTTCTGTAATTCCTCCTTTAATTGCATTAGGAAGACCTGTTTTTGTTGTCTGTTTTATTGCCTGATCCTTTGTTGTCATAAATTTAATAAAATCAACCGCTACATCCGGATTCTTACAGCTGGAGGAAACAGCATAAACCTCAGAACCTCCGGTTACAGCTGTCTGATTCCCCTCTGCACCTTCAATTGTAGGAATTTTAAAATACCCATATTGATCTCCAAGAGCATCGGCATAAAAAGAAAACTGTGAGGTAGCATCCATAATCATACCAGATAAACCAGCGCAAAATTCTTCCCTAACCTGATAATAATCTTTCGAGTTAACATTTTCCCCTAGATATCCATTCTTGTTTAAATCCAAAAAATATTGAACTGCTTTTTCATATCTGGAATCAGTAAACGTACCCGTCTGCGGATTATAATCCTTAGTAAGTGTATCATTATCCACCAGCATTGCATTTAGTTGACCAACCCACCAGATAGTATACCAGTTCTCAGAATCCCCAAATGATATTGGTGTTATATCTTTCTTTTTTAAGGTTTCACAAACTGCAAGGAATTCATCCCAGGTTTTAGGTGTTTCTAATTTATTATCTGCAAATATCTGCTTGTTGTACACCATATATAAAACAGAACTCCTATATGGTATTGCATAGGATTTTCCATCAAATGTACTTTCATTTAAAAAAGCCTGTAAAAATCCATTTTTCCAATCGGAATCTTTCTCTAAATAAGTAGTTAAATCAATTGCCTTACCTGCTCTGACAAACTTTTTCAGGTATTCACCGGACCATGAAAAGAAAATATCGGGCATATCTCCGCCGGAGGCTAAGACACTAAGCTTATCCTTCATTGCTGCATCACTTACATTTTCCATTTTAATTGTTACATTAGGATTTGCTTTTTCATAATCTGCAATTGCATCTTGAAAATATTCCACATAACCTTTTTCAGGATATTTGTTTAATAAAGAAATTGTAACCTTCTCATCGCCGGAACCAGTGTTAACCTTATCCCCAGAAGTTGCCCCATCACCTGCTGAGGGATTTGATGAACTTCCGTTACTACACCCCGTAATACTCCCCAAGGACATCATACCAATTAATATTAATGCTAAAATTCTTTTTTTCATATCTCTTCCCTTTCTTTAATATTCAGAATTTGTTTCAGGTCGTTGACATTGACTTTGTAACCAATACCAAGGCTGCCATTTGTTGTTACGACCTTTGCTGCAAAAAGAGCCGCTTCATGAAGTGAATTACTTATCTTATCATCGAGATCAGAAGACTCGTCAGCCTTCCTCGACAGATAATTCATTAAAAATGCACAAATAAACGAATCTCCGGCTCCCATGGTATCAGAAGCTTTTACTTTAATGCATGACTGTATATAAAACTTCTTTCCATCATAGGCAATCGATCCATCACCTCCCATAGTCGCTACCGCGATTTTGCATCCTAAGGTAACAACCTTTTCTAAAAGTTCTTTTATTTCTTCTTTATCTTGTACATGACTGGCAGATAAAAATCCGAAATCCAGATAGGGTGCAAGAGTTTCAATATCTTTTAATGTAAAAAAATCACAAAAATCATAACAAATATGTGCTCCACCCTGTGCCAGTTTTTTTACTTTTTCTAAAGTTAGACGTCCATAATGACTTGTACAGACCACATCAAATTGTTTTGCATATATTATTTCTTCTTCTGTAATTTCAAAAGGATGTTCATCGGTAACTCCATGATTATTCCAATCTATAAAAACCCGATCCCCATCCACAAGATCTACAATGGCATATCCGCTTGTTCCCTCTTCATGATGAGAATGCGACAAGTCTATTCCCTGTTTATCCAAAGTATCAAATAAAATCTTGCCTACCTCGTCGTTTGCAAATACCCCCATAAACGCAGCCTGACCTCCAAGCGCTGAGGCATGATAGGCTATATTGTATTCATTTCCTCCCGGGTACATCATTCCATGATGCCGGTAAATGTCCATTGTTCCAATTCCTATTCCTAATAATTTCACCATATTCATCACTGCCATTTCATATTGTAATAGTACGTGTTAATACGTCTTCATATGTCATTATACACTGTCTTGTATAAATTGCAACTACTTTTTTAATAAATCAGATATATTTTTTCCTTTTTGCATAAAAAAATAGTACAAAAAAGCACGCTGTAACATTTTATAGCATGCTTTTTTATACTTTCGTAATTATAAATAGAATTTAAATACCTCAGGCTTGTCTACTCTCACGATTTCTTCCACAATATGAATAGCCTTGCCTTTATCATCAAACACTTCTACTTGATTATAGATCGTTGCCATATTATCCTTTACCTTAAGTGCTTCTGCTTCCTCTCCCTGAACATTTCTGATAGATACTGTATTAAGTCCTTTTGTAGAAGGCAGAATATGATATTTTGAAATAAGAATATCATATAGAGAATATCGTAAATCATCATATTTTAAAAATTCAAATACCGGATGAAAATAATTTGTTTCCAGAACCATTGGTATATCATCTACTTTTCGAACTCTTTTGATACACATTACCTCTGAATCTTCCGGTAATCCGAGGAAAGTACATTGCTCTTTCGTTCCTTTCACAAGTCCTGCATGCAGTACCTCTGCTATTGTAGCATGTCCCTGCATGATACAGAGTTTCGTAAAACTTCTGATATTATTTGTAGAATCAAAGTCGGCCACCTGACTTACATAGGTTCCTTTTCCTTGTATTTTAACTAAATAACCTTCCTTTACAAGTTCTGCTATCGCTTTTCGAATCGTAACACGACTCATTCCATAAACATTTTGCAACTCTGTTTCAGATGGAATCTGATCACCCGGTTCCAGATCTCTTTGATCAATCTGCTTCTTTATATGGTTTTGAAGCTGTGTATATAAAGGCAAACTGTCAATTTTTTCGAATTTCATTCTTATACCCATTTATACCGCAAACTGGTTCGCAGTATTGCCACATATTACACTGGTTGAAAGAACTCAGTGTGGCATCCTTTCATCTTTTATTCTCTTCCAGCCTTCCCATCATCGTAATGCTAATGCGGTGTACTTCCAAAGTTTACTTCCATGTCTTAAGGTCCATCTGCTTTTGCAAAACTTTCCTTGGTACCTTTAACATGATATATTTCTTCTCCATTCCTCAAAAGTATCAAGCCCGCTAATACCACAGCATTAAAAACTTCGTCTTTTATTTAGTCATAAGTATCCAATTAAATCACCATAATATAATAGTACAATATTACATTCATAATATAATACGTGTTAATACATGTCAATATATTATTTTTATATTATTCTAAATATATTTGCATTATCTTAATTTAGAAAATATGTAATTTTTTATAACTGAATTAACACCATGTTTTATTATTTGACATGTATTGCAAGGAAGGATACTATAGAAAACAGAAAGGTTTTATTAATCGAAAGAAAATCCATTCAAAGGAGTTACTATATGAATAACATAATTATGCCCCATGATCATGGTCAGAATATTGAGAAAATATTAAAAGAAATGCCGGAGGCGTCCCGGTTTTTAGAAGCTGCCGTAACTTTTCAACAGCTATGCGACGGATCACGCCTGCGTATTTTATGGCTACTTTGTCACTCGGAAGAATGTGTCTCCAATATTGCCGCTGCCGTAAACATGAGTGACGCCGCTGTTTCCCATCATTTGAAAACTCTGAGATTAAACAATCTCATAACCAGCAGACGGGATGGTAAGGAAGTGTATTATACCCTGTCCGATAATGAAAGGGCCCGACTGGTACATCGGATGATTGATGATTACTTCCAATTAAACTGCCCTACGAACCCGCATTTGTAATTTAATTCTATACAAATAAAAAAACTATTTTAAACCGTTGTACCCTTTATTAGGATTCCCGGTTCAAAATAGTTTTTTAACATCATACTGCCCTATATTTTCTTGATATTTAAGGCACGGATTGCATTTAAGATAGCAATTACGGATACACCTACATCAGAGAATACGGCGGCCCACATGGAAGCCAGACCAAAAGCTCCAAGAATTAATACCACACCTTTTACCCCTAATGCTAAAATAATGTTTTGCCTTACAATCCTAAGTGTCTTTTTGGATATCTTCATAACTTTGGCAATCTTAGATGGCTCATCCGTCATGATAACCACATCGGCTGCTTCAATGGCAGCATCAGAACCTAATCCGCCCATGGCAATACCGATATCCGCTCTGGCAAGAACCGGTGCATCATTGATTCCGTCGCCGACAAATGCAAGCTTCCCTTTGGCACTTTTCTCTCTCATCAACTCTTCCATCCGCTCCACTTTATCGGCGGGAAGCAGTTCCGTATAAGCCTTATCCAGCTTTAATTGACCGGCCACTTTCTGTCCGACCGCATCTGCGTCCCCTGTCAGCATGATCGTTTTCTTTATTCCTGCCGCTTTCAGGTCCTTGATTGCCTGCCTGGAATCTTCCTTTATCTCATCTTCAATACAGATAAACCCGGCATAGTTACCCTCCACTGCCAGATGTACAATGGTACCGGTTAAAACCTCCTTGCTATAAGGGATATTCTCCTTTTGCATTAATTTTACATTACCTGCAAGGATTACTTTTCCGTCAAAAACTGCTTTTACACCATGGCCTGCAATTTCCTCTATGTCAGAGACCCGGGAGGACTCCACTTCTTTTCCATAAGCCTTCTTAATGGATATCGCAATGGGATGATTGGAGTAGTCCTCAGCATAAGCTGCAGCTTCCAGCAATTCCTCTGCTGTCATACTCTCCGGCTGTATTTTGCTTACCGCAAAGGAACCTTTGGTCAGGGTTCCTGTTTTGTCAAACACAACTACCTCTGTATCTGCAAGAGCTTCCAGATAATTGCTTCCTTTCACCAGAACACCTGATTTTGATGCACCGCCGATTCCACCGAAAAAGCTTAGAGGAATGGAAATGACAAGGGCACAGGGGCAGGAAATAACCAAAAAGGTTAATGCCCGGGCTACCCAGATGTCAAATTCCTGACCTGTAAGCAAAGGCGGCAGAATTGCCAATAATACCGCTCCGATCACAACAATCGGTGTATAATATCTTGCAAATTTTGTAATGAAGTTTTCACTTTTACTTTTCTTGTCACTGGCGTTTTCCACCAGCTCAAGAATTTTGGCTACGGTGGACTGCCCGAATTCTTTTGTAACCTGAATCGTCAGCGGCCCAGTCTGGTTAATACAGCCGCTGATAATATCCTGCCCTGTCTGTATATCCCTTGGCACGGACTCACCGGTTAACGCAGAAGTATCTATGGAGGATACCCCCTCTGTTACAATGCCGTCTAACGGTATCCTCTCTCCCGGTTTAACCACAACGGTATCGCCAATTGACACCTCCTCCGGATCTACCTGTACCAGCTGCCCGTCACGAAGCACATTAGCAAAATCCGGACGTATATCCATTAATTCCGAAATAGAGCGTCGGGATTTTGACACCGCATAGGACTGAAACCATTCGCCTACCTGATAAAACAACATAACTGCAACACCTTCCGGATATTCTCCTAAAAAAAATGCACCTACCGTTGCCACGGCCATCAAAAAATTTTCATCCAAAACCTGACCATGTAAAATATTTCTTCCTGCTTTCAGAAGAATGTCTCCTCCGATAATACAGTACACCACTAGAAAGACAGCCAATTTAGCAATCCCGTTAAAAGGCAGAAGAATTGCAGTAATATACAGACCTGCTGTTATAAAAATTCGAATCAACTGCTTTTTTTCCCTTTTTGACATGTCTGTTATCCTCCTTTTTAATAAGCATGAATCCGGTCATCCGGACTCTGGTGCTGCCAAATATCATAATTAAATAAGAAAAGCTGCCGCAAATAAGAAATGATATTCCTCTGTTATATGTACAAAATATCAAGGAATCTGCGGCAGCACAGGATTTATGCCTTCACGGTTACATCCGGTTCAATTTTTTTAATGACCTTTATGGCTTCGCTTAATACCGAATCATACCTGTCATCCGAAGCTTCAAGCTCCATCTTCTGACTGAGAAAATTAACCTTAACGCCGGTTACTCCCTCCAGCTTTTTCACTGCATTTTCAATTTTTGCTGCACAGTTTGCACAATCCAGATCCTGTAATTTAATTATCTTTTTCATATTATTTCCCCTTTCAGTTCATTTAAATTATATAATTGATTCGAGTGTTTAAATGCAATATTGTTTTTTGAATGAATATTTGCATATATATATATTCAATTCGGCTGCCGTTCCCTCGATCACTATATTTTTACAAAGCACATATCAATTAAATGATTTATCAATCAAGCAATCATTTGATTGTTGTCTTTAGTATATTCATCTGTGAGTGATTTGTCAATAACTATTTTAAAAATTTCATAAAATTCTCTGGTCTATTACCTATGAAAATATGTCCCTCATTAACTTACAGCCATTTAAGCAGCTTACCTGTAAATCGGAAAATTACCGGCGGCAACGTAATTATAATGGAGATTGCAAGTGCAATGACAACTGCTGTCTGAATGGTATCCATACCATTCATTAATACCTTGTCAAATTGCGACTGCGTTATCTCATATGCCGTATAATAAATACCTGCACCGGGTACTAAAGGAAATATGCCTGGTATTAGGAAAACCGTTAAGGGACACTGCTTCGATACGGCAAACGTTCTGGATAGAAACATTACCATAATTGCAGCAAAAAAATTGGCAATCATTTTACCGGAGGTAAAATCATATACCATTAAATAAACGAACCATCCGCTGGTTCCTGTTATACCGCAATACAGAAAATACTTTTTCCTTACATTAAATAATACTGAAAATGCAACGGTTCCAATAAAAGCCGAAATTAATTGTAATATCATCTTGTCACCTCATTATACTCCATACTACTCCAACGCCGATTGCTATACTAAAAGCAACTAATACGGAATCCAGCATTCGCACGATTCCTGAAATATAATCATTTTCGATAAAATCACGGACAGCATTGGTAAAAGCAACTCCGGGTACTAACGGTATAATAGCGCCAATAATCATCTTATCAATATTATCCCCAAATCCCGTATGATATGCCATAATCGCCAGTATGGTAACAATGGCACTCCCCATAATATTCTGAATTGCTTTAGTTACTGAACTTTTTGCAAAAAGGGACATTGTAAGACCTAATACAATTCCTAAAAATAATGAGACAAAAGAATCTTTTACACTTCCCCCCAAAAAATAACAGAAGCTGCTGCTGCCAAGGCCATAAGCCGCGATCTGTGTCTTCTCGGAATACCTCCTTTTCTTCTTAAGTTCCTGCAACTGATAAAGGGCCTCATCAACATCATAGATTTTTTGTTCAATCAGTCTGGAAATCTGATTTACTAATTCGATTTTCTCCAGATTTGTAGCTCCTGTTGGTATATGTTTGATTTTAAATTGATGCTTACTTTCATTTCCTTTAGCAGTAACAAAAATACCATTTGCTATGATAAAGGTGTCCATATCAGCAAGATCAAAAGCCTTTGCAATTCTGTCCATCGTATCCTCAACACGGAATATTTCGGCACCGTTACTTAAAAGTAACTCACCGGCTAAAACTATAACCTGAAATTCTTTGTCATATTTATTATCATCCGTATCCAATGTAAATCCCCCATATAAATTAGAATAATACTTTCATAATATATTAGACTTTCATCTCTGTCAATAAGGTTTGTCAGCTTCATTCAAACTAAACCTGACCCATTTTCTTTCCTAAAATAACAGGATGAGATATATAATAATACCTCCCACCCTGCTAAAAAAACATGACCTATTTATCTGATGAATTGCTGTTTATTTAATTATATACTACTGAAAACCAAAATACTGCTTAATCCCTAAGTAAATTCCATTTGCGAACTGATATTGGTCATCCCTAAGTTTCTGGGCATCGGATTCATTCGTTACATATGCTAATTCAATTAATATGGATGGCATATTTGTTCTGCGTAAGACATACAGGGATGGATTTACACGTACTCCGTTATTTCTTGTTCCAACAGTCTGGGTAACAGCAGTTAACACCGCAGCTGCAAGCCAGTTTGACTGGGTTCCGGTCTGATATATATATACCTCCGTACCATTCACATCAGGATTTGGATTAGAATTGCAATGGATGCTGATAAAATAGTCTGCAGGCCATTCATTTGCCATACGAACTCTTTCCTGTAAACTGGTAGAATTGTTAGTGCCCAGAATCGTATCCGGAGTTGGCCTTGAGACACGTGCCTCAAATCTCGGATCATTGTTTAATAAGTTTTGTAAATATATTCCTACCTGATAATTGACTTCTGATTCATATACGCCGTTAGCCTCAGCACCACTGTTGAAGTATCCACTGGGATTATGACCCTGATCTATAAATATTTTAATAGCCAAAGGAACACGTCCTTTCTTATTTGCTATATTATTATATTCCAACAATGGCAGGATGCTACAGTGATTTTCTTCCGTTTCACATGCTTGTCTATATTAGTATCCTATTACCTTTGTAATGTTATGCAAATCATACATTCAGGTTTCTGTCATCCCATACCATATTCTTTCACCTGCTCCACCATATGTCCAATGTTTCCTTCTCCGGCAAACCTGCTGCCATCGAAGAAGTTTTCACTTAATTCCAGCCAAAACAGCGGGTGAGCCTCCTCCTTCAAATCCATCTCCTTGCATAAATGTCCTGCATATACTTCTACATAACATTCCTGATTATAATAAGTAAAATCCATCATATGCCGCAGCAAAATATCTTGTTTCGATATTCCCGTTTCTTCATAAAGCTCCCGATAAGCTGCTTTATAACCATCTTCTCCATCTTCAATCTTACCGCCCACCAGGTTATACAGACCTAAATAAGGATTCTTCGTCCGTTTGCAAAATAACAGCCTGCTTTTCTCTTTGTTATAGACCATGATACAATTGTATCCCTGCATATTTACTCCAATCCTACACATATTACCTGACATGTACATCCTGCCGGTAGGTTTTTTAATTCTGAATGCTTTTATCCCTCATAGATTATAGGTGTATCACAATATTCACATTCTTTGGTAATACCCTCTACAACCTCATTATTTGCTCCGCAGTTCGGACATTTTATCACTTTTCTTCTTGGTTCTTTGTAATTGGCCGGTTGTTGAATGTTACCCTGTTGACTCTTGCTTCTGTTTCCCGGCAATATAATTTCCAGTAAGGTCAGATCAATGTATGCCCCGGGAAAGAAACCACTGTCAATCATATCCCGAAGATCTTTTTGTGCAGTTTCGCTGATACCCCTGCTGCATTAGCAATCGTTACGAGGTCTGTCTGGTTTGCATAGATGATCTGGCAATATTTATTATACCGTTCACCGAGGATTCTCATTCTCTTGGCACCGCGCAAGGTAAGCAGACCTCCTCCAAGAAAAAGTGTAACCATGATAACTATCATACCTACAACAGATTCCCCGTTTTCAGACTCAAGCCCACCGGTAAATCCTAGTAATAAATATATTAATCCTAATACGACCAGAATCCATCCAAGTACATTAACAGTCCTGCTATTCTTCAATGTTTCTGTTTTATCTTCCGTTAACCTTCTATGAATGAAATAAATACCTACCGGAAAGAAGAATATGTCCCATAATATAATTGTTATAACGGATGTTCTTTTCTTTTTAATATTCGCCATACTATTATCTCCGCAATTAATTCTTAATCGGCGATCCGCAATATTCACATTCGCCGACTTTATCTTTTAAAACCTTATTGATTCCGCCGCAGCTTTTACAGGTAACCGTTACATATTCTGCATACTGGTTTTGTATGTTAGATTCAAACTCATTATATTGTGGCACTTCTCTGACGCCTGTCTGAAATACAACCCGATTATTAATTTCATCTATATATGCGTCAACAAAAAACTTTTTATTGATCATTATCTGCAGATTGTCTTTCACAACATCCTGTGAAGTATTTATCGAAGCTGCCAGGTTTTCAATTGAACCCGTAGGGTCCA
This sequence comes from Anaerocolumna sp. MB42-C2, assembly GCF_030913705.1. Classification (GTDB taxonomy): domain Bacteria; phylum Bacillota; class Clostridia; order Lachnospirales; family Lachnospiraceae; genus Anaerocolumna. Next base: position 4,178,839 of record NZ_CP133190.1, on the reverse strand, counting down.
GTGATAACCTGGTAACATACTCTCTGAAATTCTTTAATAATATTTTTCTCTTCCTGCCCAGCTGAATAAGCCAGAGTCCTAATGCTGTAAATAACCAGCTTATAATAATAATAATTGCAGCACCGTCTTCTTCATGATCAAACATACCTACTAATGCTACCAGCCCAAAAAGTGTTGCAATCATCGCTCCGAGAAGATATTCTACTGTCTCCCATATTCTATATATTACAACTGCTGCTTTTGAATTCTTCAAGTTTAGAAACCTCCCTGTTTCGTGTTTTTAACTTCCAATCTAGACCTGTCTACAAGCAATGCCATATCCTCCAATAAGGCATTGGCCTTATCCTCTTTCTGGTCATCTTCGCTTAACAGTATGCGTTTTAACTGCTCAAGCTTAACTTCCATTTCATTATCTGCCGCTGCGGCTACAGATACGTCACTATATCTGATATCCTCCGCAATTCTTTTGATTTTTTCAGCATAAGCTTTATTGTTCCTGTCTCCTGCAAGAATCTTTAATTTATCTGTAATCCTGGTTATGGTTTTTTCAGCAGATAACAAGTTATCACTGGTATACTTCACACTGGAGGAGACATGATAAGCGATAATAAGCAGAATCATTAATACAGCCAGGGATACAAGTTGAATCGCTGCAAAAGCCCTGTAAGCATGGCTCTGTAATATCATAAACAACAGCGAAACCACAATAGAAATGAGAGGAATCGCTATCAATGCACCTCCTCCAACCGCGCTGATAACGATCTGTGAAAGGTTAGCCGAAATCGCTTCCAGTACTACCAGCCCGCCTATCATAGTGATTTCTGCCAATACAATTGAGCAAAACCCTGCCCAGGTCATAGCACTTCTCTCTCTTGTCAGTAAAAAGAATAATACTATAGTAACAGCAATACTTATAGCTCCAATAAATGATAACGTTTTTCCTCTTCTTGTCACCCTTTAATCCTCCCTTTTCCTTGACTTCAACTCTATTACCAAACATCGACTCTATTTATTAAAATAAAACTTTAGTTCAAAATTACCTAAATATATCACCATACCTATTTTTTAGCTTATTCCAGTTTTTCACCGCATTCCGGGCAGAACTTCGGTGAACCCTGAATTGCCAGACCGCACTTCGGGCATGCCTTAATAAGCTTAAGACCGCATTCCGGACAGAATTTACTGCCTTTGGGAATTAATTTGCCGCAGCCAGAGCAGTTAAATGGCTTTTCGCAGCCGCATACGGGGCAGGATTTAGCCTCCTCCGGCATATCTGTACCACATTCCGGACATGGGTTATATTTTTTGCCGCACTCCGGACAAAACTTCATATTATCGACCACTATACTGCCGCATTTGCTGCATTTAATTTCAGTTTCCTTTTCTTTCTTATCTTTCGCTTCTGTATCATAACCACAGGTTCCGCAAAACCTCTGAGATGGATTTAGATTCGAATGGCACTTCGGACACTCCTTGACCGTTGTCCCGTTGTCCTTGCCAACCTTTATTTCCTGGGATACACCGCTAAAGGCATTACCGACTGAACCACCGATACCTACCCCCATACCAAGCCCTATTCCTGCTCCCATCAAATCGGAGGATATCGAACCCGGGTTTTTGGCTGCTCCCTCCAGAGTATCAAAAGAACGTTCCTGCTGGTAACTGTAACCGATGATATTCATTTCAGCACGTTTTGCCAATGCACTTTTTAATTTTGCAACTGCGGGATCTTCTTCCGGTATACTTAAATCATTTACATAGAAATTAGCAAGTCCGATTCCATACTCATCTAATGTAGGTGCAATACGCTCTTTCATAAAGTTGGAAAGTTCATCTATGTATGCATTTATTTCCAGTAAACTGATTTGTTTATGTACTACATATTGGGATATGGCATCTTTTACTTTTGTGATATATAAACCGCGAAAATATTTTACCAGAGTTGTCTTATCAAATACAGATAAGGTTCCGACTAATTTAATAAGAAATTTCTTTGATTCCTCTATCTGGACACCGAAGGTTCCATTCGAACGGACCGGTACAAAAACGCCGTATTTGGGATCCTGAATCTGAATGGGAGACGCCGTTCCCCATTTTACATCAAGGGAAAATGCTTTATTGATAAACCATACTTCAGCGGTAAACGGAGTGCGCCCTCCAAACGGAAGATTCACAAGCTTATTTAACAAGGGAATATTAGCCGTCTCTAGGGTATGGCGTCCGCTTCCAAATACATCAAGCGCCTTACCACCCTTAAACAAAACAGCCTCCTGGGCTTCATTTACAATTAATTGTGTCCAGGTTCCTAATTCCTCACTGGGATATTTCCAGGCAAATACATCCGGACCACCGTTATATTTAATTACTTCTACAATTGCCATCTGTTTGTCCTCCTCATATCATATCACATTCTCCATCTGTAAGAATTCCCTTCTATCTACAGATTGAAAGACCATTTCTTCTCAAAGTTTGCCCCTGTTATCAATGGACATAATTCATTATTACCAGGCAAAACAAGAACATGATATTCGTTGCCTGCTATAATTTTAACACTCCATAGAGTAAATCTCAACATCACTTTGTTACTTTTAGTAGAAATATGACATTTTTATCATGGTAAAATCATTTTTACTGCAACTAAATTTGATAAGGTTTAATTTTTTTTAGCTTATGACGATATAAACTTTGACAAGATACATAAATTATTCCTGCGAGGAGGTGATTATATGAAAATAGGTGAAGCAAAGCAGATTTATTCTGCACGTTTTGAGGAGTTCTGGGATCAGAAACTGTCCTTAGCGAAAAAAAAGAAAGCGCTAGATGAGAAGATCAATACAACTCCGAACGGAAAAGAGGTATTTTCCCATGAAGCTGTAACCCTGGACCTATCTTATAATGCTGTTTCGGAAAAGTGTGAGGAATACAGCAATTTCCTGGAACAGGTCATGCTTACCCGTTCCGGCTTATATAATGCTGAAGTAGCGAAACAACAAGGTGATATTATGTCCGAATGTGCCCGGGATACCGCAAAGATTATGGAAGTTGCAAGAAGAATCTCCAGGGGTGGAAAAGTACCTGCCGAAGATGAAAAGAAACTCATGGAATTCAGCATGGTAATGTATATGTCTGCCAAAAACGCAGCTATGATGAATGAGCTGAAAGAGAAAAAGCAATATACTTCCCTGTGGGATGAGGAAAAGGGTACCGAAGAAAATCCGGATCCAAATGAAGTGGCAGACAATGGGGAACTTACTTTAGATGCTCCTGATGCCGTGGATGTGTCCTCCGTAATAGCTTCCGCTGTCAGTGACGATGAGTCGGAATAGGATACTCAGATCCCCTTAGAGGGTACTTTTCCTGCTTATAATGACTACGGTAACAAACGAATCGATTTGGTTTTTTCCTGGATTGATTTACAGGAACTAAACAATCTGGTAGTTTACCCAACCAATGTAAAAGACGATTTAATCTCTTTGCCACAGGAAATTAGATATTTTGTTTATAAACAAGAATAGTTAACATTTACATAAAAGATCAGAAAGTCAAGAGTCTATTAGTAACTATGAAAGGAACCGCCTGCCTGACTTTTGACTTTTAGGTCTTTCAAATTATACCATACGCTTTTATATACTCTCTTCAACTTTCACTCTCCTCAATCAGGTTATTTAAAACAAGTTGCCTGTGATTGATAAATAGTTCCGTTAACTTATAACTTTCTGTCTCTTCATAAGAAATCTCTGTTATCCCTCCGTCATCAAAAGAAAAAATTACCGCTCCGGGTATTCCAAGCAAAATCGGCGAATGGCTCGCAATAATAAATTGTGTCCCTTTCTTAGCCAGATTGTGAATCAGCATTAATAGAGACAACTGCCGTTGGGGCGATAATGCCGCTTCCGGCTCATCCAGTATATAGATTCCCTGTTCTCTGAACCGATTCTGCATCAAGGCCAGAAAACTTTCCCCATGTGACTGGTCATGCATTGATTTACCGCCATAACTTCTATAATAATCGTCATAATTATCCCCATCCCTGTAATCTTCTATCTTACTTGCCACATTATAAAAACTTTCCGCACGTAAGAAAAAGTTTCCCTGGGGCCGTTTTGTTCCTTTCACCAGTGTAATTGCCTGATGCAGTTCCGAATGGGTATCCATTGTTGAGAAATTAAAGTTCCGGTTACCGCCCTCCGGATTAAATCCATAAGCGATTGCAATACTCTCCAGTAAGGTTGATTTTCCTGTCCCGTTCTCACCTACAAAGAAAGTGACATTACTGTTAAGTTCTATGGTATTAACTGATCTTATGGATGTTATGTCATAGACATAGTTATCGTCTCCGACTTTATTCCAGTTAATCTTGATTTCCCTGATAAATAGGTTATCCATATGCTGCTCCCTTATATAATACGAACTAAGAATCATTATTCAATTTAACAAGTTTGATACAAGTAACCTGAAATAATTTTAACACTCCACAGATCAAATCTCAATATAACTTTGTTATTTTAGAAAGAAATATCATGATTATTATACTTTTATCAGAGTGTTGCAAAGCATAAAACTAAATTTTACAATTTGGACTAATTGATTATCACATAAAATCATATCAATCATAAAATAACATAAGTCCGTATACGGAGAAATTAAAATGTTGCCGAAACAAAACTTTGTCAGACACTCCTTAGAATTACATTTATTCTTTGGAAGGATAATGAAAGAACATTCACTTTTTTTAGAATTAGGATTTACACCAAGAGACAAAAACTTCACAGAACAAGCGGATACTTTCCGCAGAGAATTCGACCGTTTGTTATGGGAAGTAGTTTGTATTTCAAACGGAAATGTCAGTCCGGATGTACTGAGATCAGGAGAAGTATTTACACAATATACCTTGGATGCTGAAATGGCCACATCCTATCTTACAGGAATTAAAATACCTACTGAAATAACCAAAGAGCAGATGGATTTGGATAGTAGAAATTATCCCTGTAATGATGTTTTAGAGCAGAAAGTTTGTGAAATAAACGAAAAAGCGATTGATTTAATTACAGCATTAATACAATTTAAATGTACGATATTATCCGATGTTTTATCATGCAAGATGTTTACCGTGAATTACCCGCTCTTAATCGATCATATCTTACGGGAAGCAAAGCTTTATTTACAAATGGTTCAAAACTTACAGAGCGGAGAGGAACTTGACTTTGAAAACAATGCCTTGGAATTCGAAGTATTCTGGAACCGAATTATGGCGGAACACTCAAAATTCATTCGTGGATTACTTGATCCAACAGAAGAAGATTTAATAAATAAAGCGAATCATTTTGGTAATGAATTCGACTCATTAATTGAAGAAGCGAAAGAAGCCATGGATAATACCGCCCCCTCAATTCAAGTAACTGCTGAAAGTTTAAAAGCGACGAAAGCCTTACGTGATTTTAAGGCTCAGGGAACACAAGGCATATTAGAATGTAAAGTAAGATCCATTATTATACCTTTATTAGGCGACCATACTTTACGTGAAGCAAATCATTATTTAAGATTATTGAAAATGTTTAAATGCTAATATTAAAAGCCTGATGGATTTTTTTATTCAACAGGCTCTTTGTTTAATACCGCACCGGCTAATAGGTATTACGATTTTAAAGCTCTTGTTAACTCCTTTCATTCATTTTCACTCTCCCCAAACAAATTATTTAATACTGGTCAAAGATGGAATCCATACTAAAATCTTCTACCTTTTGTATTTGAAACGAATATGGCTTAGAAGTATTTCAATAGGACAATTATAGCAAATCATTTGCAAATAATAATAATACTATGGTAAAATTGTATTTAATGGAATAATATGGTATAATTTTATTAATTTTAAAGAAACATATGTTACATATAATAGCAATCATGCATGTGAATATACGTATGAAAAACTTCGCGGTTGTTGGCAATATGGTAATAATAATCACTGAACTGGAGGAATAATAAAATTTATAGAAATTGTAAATGAGTGTCTCCTACTACATTAATGCAGTGATAAATTTGAATTTGCAGAGGAGAATAAGGACGTTTAATATGGGCGAGGTTATACCATTTGGTGGCTATCTTTGCGCATTCTTGATATACAAGGCAATGCAGCCTTGGTTATAACTGAAACATAATCGAACAACTCTCCTATAATATTCACGCTGGTGATGTGACATGGGCTGACTGCTCACTAAGAAAATATCTTAACAGTGAGTTTTATAGCAAATTCACCGTTGCCGAACAGTCAAGAATCATTCCGGTATGGAAAACAATCCGAACTCAATCGTTTTGCGTATCACCCTAACAGAGGGTACTATTACTGACAATGAAAGGAAATACGGTGAGTGGCAGTATGAAGTTGATTTTCTCAATCATACGGCAAAATAAATAAATCCGTACAGTATGAGTGTTCGCTCCTGTAGCCGAAGTAAAACAACGCGATAGGAAATTCATTTAGCAAATCGGCGGTGTGAATACAATTAGTTTTAATCTCACATAGAAACAAGAATTTTTCTTGTAAGTGAAGAAAGTAATATTGATATTTTTAACCCTAGAATACCAGAAAAAGATGACTTAGATAAAAGTAGATAACCCTAATAAAAAGTACATAAAATTGGTCTTATGTAAAAGGAGGTTGAAAAAAACTAAATGATTAAGATTAGGAATGAGGAAGAAACAGATTATAAGAAAGTAGAAGAAATCACAAGAAAATCTTTTTGGAATTTATATATTCCAGGGTGTATTGAACACTATTTAGTTCATGTTATGCGATCCCACAAAGACTTTCTGCCGGAGTTGGATCTGGTGATCGAAGTTGATAATCAAATCATCGGGAATATCATGTACACGAAAACAAAACTAATTGATGAGTCTGGAGAAGAAAAAGACATCCTTACTTTCGGTCCGGTTTGTATTTTGCCAGAATATCAGAGAAAGGGGTATGGAAAAAAACTAATAGAGTATTCCTTTGTACAGGCGGCCGCACTTGATTATGATGTGATTGTAATATTTGGGAATCCGAATAATTATGTAAGTCATGGCTTTAAGAGTTGCAAAAAGTACAACGTCTGTCTTGAAAATGGTACCTATCCGGCGGCAATGATGGTTAAAGAACTTAAATCAGATGTCTTGGACGGAAGAAAATGGGTTTACTATCAAAGTCCTGTATTTGAAATAGATGAACAAGAGGCTGAGCGTTTTGATGAGCGTTTAGAAAGCTTGGAGAAAAAATATCAGCCAAGTCAGGAAGAATTTTTTATACACAGTCATTCTATTATACAGTGAGTTACTGACATTGACCGATATTATTAATTAACTAATTTCACAAGATGAATTTGCAGTACATAAAAGAAAGTGGGAAAATACAAATGGATAAAGGTCGAATTATATTCTTAAATGGAGTGACAAGCTCAGGAAAAACTTCAATTGTAGATGTTTTACAAGCAAGAGAGGAGTATTTTGATGTTTTAGATGAGCAGGGTAATAAAACCGGTGATATTATTGAAAGAAAGGAAGCGCATAAAAAAGGAATTTGCCATCGGGTTATTCAAGTATGGGTCATAAATTCCAAAAACGAATTACTGCTGCAAAAGAGGAGCGCTAATAAAGATTCGTGTCCTAACATGTGGTATGTATCTCTGGGAGGACATATTGAAAGCAAGGAAGATAACAGACAAACGATTATAAGAGAGTTTTCTGAAGAATTAGGTCTGGATATCTCAAACCAAATAGATGAAGTCTAATACCTGTATACGTTTAAAGAAATCGTAGTCTTAAATGACGGACAGTTTATCGATAATGAATTTTATGATGTTTATCTTCTAAAAATGGATTTAGATCCGGCTTCTTTAATACTCCAGGAGGATGAAGTCTCTGAGGTTAAATTTATTGGATACAAGGAGTTTAAACAAGCTGTTATAAATAAAGACAAAAACTTTTGGATACATGAAGAAGGTTTTCGTATGTTATTTGATTACCTTGATAATTACATAACTGAATAACTTACTATGAAATTGAGGTGAGAAATATGTCGCTATTTTTAATTTTGCTTGATATTGGTATTGCAATCATTATGTTCCTACTGGGCTGGAGTTTCTACCGTTCTAATGGAAAAGCATCAAAGTTTCTAACAGGATATAATATGCGGTCAGACAGGAAAACTCATGAGGAAGAAATGTATATGTGTAAAAACTATGGAATACGGATGATGATTATGGCAGTTCCATTCGTAATAGGAGCAGTGATTGATTTCTTTAAAAGCGGAGTAGGTTGTACATTTGCATGGATAGTTTGGATTATTTTGTTTGTTCTTTTACTAATAAAAAGGTATCAATTGGAAAGTAAAAAATGATTAGGTTTGGAGGATTACCAATGTCAATATTCAAAGCTCACACCCCTTCCTTTAGAGATGTGCAGGGAAATAATTTTAAATACAGTATAGCTAAGATGCAGATGGTGCCAGGAAAATCTATTTATTAGCGCATTCGTGATATTGTCCGCTTTTTTAAGTCACTTAATTCACCTGCGAGAAACAAGCTCTCACAGGAAGATTTCTTGAAAACGGATTTGTTTCAGGCAGTAAAAAAGGTCGAAATACCCATTTATTTTTTCCTTGGAAGACATGACTATCAGGTTTCGTCCGTTGTGGCTGAAAAGTTTTTTCAACAAATAAAAGCACCCAAAAAGGAACTTATTTGGTTTGAGCAATCAGCGCACAACGCCTGCTTTGAGGAGGCAGAAAAGTTTAACAGACTAATGGTCGATATGGTGACATGATAAGGTAATATGAATTGTATCAAAGTCTGAACGACAGGATAGATCATTTGCATACTCAGATAATACTATTGAATTTGCCTCAAGGATTTCTTTATTTAGAAATTAAAAGCGCAAAAAATTTTATGGAGGGATAAAAATGCCAACTTTAAAAAAGATAAGAGACACAATGAAAAAGCAGAAAATCAATAGCGGGATTATGGAACAAATGGATTTTGAAGCAGATTGCAATAATCCCCATAATATTACTTCACTAATTGACAAAATGGATCAATTGCTTACAAAGGAGCAATGTCTTTTCATTATGGAAAAGCAAGGTTGCTGCAAAGGAGGTCAGCGTGACAAGGACTGTAAGGCGTTTGCCCTGAAACACAAGGATAAACCTTTTTCTGAAAAACTAGCATTGATATCAAGCATTCAATATATGATGTCACCTTATCTGAATGATGATGGTACATTTACGATTACTTTCGGCGGCTATCAAAATGGTGTTCATTCGGGTAAAACCACTTGTTCCTGTGGATCGATTAAAAAATTAAAACAACCTTTTTCTGTTTCGCCTACCTACTGCGGTTGTTGTGCAGGCCACTTTTTATATCACTATCAAAACGCTTTGGGAGTAAAGCTGAAATTAAAAGAAATCAATTCATCACCACTTAATACAAACGGTGAAAAACCCTGTAGTTTTACATTCGAAGTACTCGGTTAACAAGACCATTTAGAGGAGATATTAATGGAAACAGTGGAATTAAAATTCAAATATACACAAGCTGAATATGTGAAAGCACATCAACAATATTTGTTTGCAAGCAAAATAATTACTAAAACGAGTGTTATTGTCCTTGCGTTTTATTTATCGTTTGCGATGCTATATTTTTTTCTTTCATCATTTAGTGTGTATAGCATGATAGCTTTAGGTGTTGGATTATTTGGTTTAATCGTTGGAGGTGCAGTATACTATTACTTACCGATATATCAGTTTAAGAAAACATTAAAATACCATGAGGAATATAATCTGACCTTCTCGAATGCTAGTATTAAATTCAAAACTTCAGCAATCGATTCGGAATTAAGATGGAATATTTACTCTGAAATTTGGGAAAATGCAGATTTCTATTACTTAATACAAGCACCAGGATTATATGCGTTACTACCCAAAAGAGCATTTCTGAGTCTTACTGCTAAACAAGTCTTTGAGGAAATGGCATTATCAAACTTAAAAAGCATCCGGCATGTGTTGTAAGTTTTAACGGGAACTATAAATTATCTATGAGGGAGGTAAAATATGTCTATCGAAATACGTAAACTGACACCGGAGCTTGCAGAGGATTACGTACATTTTTTTGATATTACCCCACACGATGATAACGTGGATGAACATAAATGTTATTGCGTGTGTTGGAGTAACGAGGATTATATGAACGTAGACCTTTCAACCGCAGAGAAAAGAAGACAATGTGCCTTACAATATGTGAAAGGCAATAACATTCAAGGTTATCTTGCTTATAGCGGCGATGCGGTGGTTGGCTGGTGTAATGCCAATACGAAATCAGATTGCCTGAAATGTGCCAGCTGGCAGAGATTTATGTTTTATGTGCCTTTAGAAGAAGCTAATGAAGACATAAAAGTCAAATCCATATTTTGTTTTACGATTGCACCGGAGAAAAAAAGACAGGGCATTGCTACGCTGCTGTTGGAGTCTGTGTGTAAGGATGCGGCCCAAGACGGATTTGACTTTGTTGAGGTTTATCCTTACAAAGAATCAAGTTATCAATCGTCTAATTTTGGCGGTCACTTTGAGATGTATAAAAAGGCGGGATTTTATGTCTTAAAAGAAACGGAACAAGGGCTTATCATGCGGAAGAAGTTAAAATAGAATAATTTAGACAAAGCAATATTATTAGTTTTATTAGGCCTTCAAGGAGGTAACTGAATTGTGAAGAGAAAAACTGTTATAAAAACTTCCTGATTTCCAACAACGGAAGAAAATGTCTTCAATCTGTTAAAATCCGTGAAAACGCCTTTTGTATATCTTTGGGCAAAATGCTTTTATGCTCACAGACAAAGGAAATGGTTAAAGCTTTTAAATAACCCTGAAACATTATGAATAGATAGTTACCTGAAATAATGCGCCAAAAAAGTATAAAAAGTGAATTACGTATAGTACCCATTATCAAGTTACAGGAACAAATCAGAAATTATAGTGTAGACTATTTAAATTAGGAGGTATTTGTGTTATGAATGATGAATTGAAAATCAAAATGTATTCGTTTACAGTGGATTGCAAAGAACCGCATGAATTAGCAAAATTTTATGCGGGACTGCTCAAATGGGAAATCATGCTTATGGATGAAGAATATGCATGTGTATATGCTCCAGGAACCAATCAGGGGACATATCCGTGTATCTTATTTCAACAGAATCCTGAATATAAACCGCCTGTATGGCCGGAAGAACCGGAAGCTCAACAGCAAATGGCACATATGGACTTCGCCGTTAATGATTTAGAAAAAGCAGTACAATATGCAATAACTTGCGGGGCAACAATGGCAGATAAGCAGTTTTCTGATGATTGGAGAGTTATGTTTGACCCCGCCGGACACCCATTTTGCTTATGTCAAATGAAATCAATTATGGAGAGTACCCATTTTGGATTGTTGTAACTCTTTGAACTACTAAATTAATTAAATTGTCTGCCCTTTAAGACATCGAGGATACCATGAATGCCTTTTTCACCGTAATACCATTTCTCCTTATAAGATTTGGACTTTTAAGCATATTAGACAAGGAAGCATTAAAACGTGCGGCTTACTTTGCTCCGCTGATTGGAAAGGAAAAGGTGGCGCTCTGGTTTTATCAGATTTCAAACCTTCTGCTTTTTATATCTCTGTGTTTTTTCAATCTTACAACTGACACATACTGGTTTTATGCCGGTTTGATGGTTTATGGATTAGGTCTCTTATTGTGTCTTGTATCTGTATTAAATTTTGCAAAACCTTCAGAGAATGGTATTAATCTTAAAGGGCTCTATCAGTTTTCTCGTAATCCGATGTATGTGGCATATTTTATTTATTTTTAGGCTGTTCGCTGCTTACCCAGTCGTTGCTGTTCCTTGCAATACTATTCGTATTTCAAATATCGGCACATTGGATTATCCTATCCGAAGAGAGATGGTGCATAAAGAAATTTGGACAAGAATATATAAATTATATGAAACAGGTAAGGCGTTATATTTAGTACTATATAAAATATATTCTTCTAATGAGAAACTGTTCCCTTACCCAGTTTCTCATATACACCACCTGCTTCTTCAAAAAGAACAGTCCCTGTCTTTCATTCAATCGTTATCATTTTTTCTAAAGGCTCTCTGGTATAATTTCTACCCATTTCACAAATCCACAGAAATATATTTTTCTCTAACTCCTTGAGAGTAATCCTATTTCTTTTATTATAGTATTCATCATACAGTTTCCTCATGTTTTTGCTCGCAACTTAATCATAAGGTATTTATGATAATGTAGAGGTATTGGTCTCTTCTTTTTTATTTATTTTGCCAACGATAATTAAACTCTAAGATACCTCGCTTTTATATGGGCTGTGGCGTTTCGCAAGCACCAAATTACATAAAATGATAATTCCTTACAAATATCAGTAGCAAGATATATAAAGCGACATATAATGACATTGAATATAATAAAAATATTTTTGATAAAAATATTTAAAAAAATATATAGTAAGGAAGGAATGATTTTAATGCCATCGTTAAACCTGATACCTGTAGGTGCCACATTTGTATCCAGCAATTATCCTAATACTAATTTTTCATCCGACCAGCATTTGCTGGTAGGTACAGATCCTTTATATCAAACAACGGCAAGCTATCTCAAATTTGCCCTGCCCTCATTACCCGTAACCTCTATTACTGCTGCGGCTCTAGTACTTTACACAGAAGATAAAACAGGTATTACTCCCAGCCCGGTAGAGGTATACAGAGTATTATCCCCATTTGACACACAGACAGTTACTTACAATACCCAACCGCTTTCTGTGCCCACCGGCAACAGTATAAATATTGTTACCTGCGATATCCAGAAATTTGTTGCTATTAATGTCACCGATCTTGTGAATCAGTGGCTAAGTGGAATATATCCTAATTATGGCCTTGTCCTGATAAACATTGACGGATTGACCGTGGTGAAATTTGGGAGTGATGATGCTGACATTCCATTTTCACCTTTGTTAGTTATCTTCTATGGAAATGATGTTGGACCGACCGGGCCAACTGGACCGATTGGACCAGCAGGAATCGGATTACCCGGACCTACCGGACCTACCGGACCTACCGGACCAGCTGGAATCGGATTACCCGGACCCACCGGACCCACCGGACCAGCTGGAATTGGATTATCAGGACCTACCGGACCCACCGGACCAGCTGGAATTGGATTATCAGGACCTACCGGACCCACCGGACCAGCTGGAATCGGATTACCCGGACCCACCGGACCCACCGGACCCACCGGACCAGCTGGAATCGGATTATCAGGACCTACTGGACCGACCGGTGATACAGGTCCTACCGGACCAGCTGGAACCGGATCTACCGGACCGACTGGACCCACCGGTGATACAGGTCCTACCGGACCGACTGGACCGACCGGCGATACAGGTCCTACCGGACCGACTGGACCGACCGGCGATACAGGTCCTACCGGACCAGCGGGAATCGGATCTACCGGACCCACCGGACCCACCGGACCCACCGGACCAGTAGGAGCTTTAAACTTTGCAAACTTTTTTGCATTGATGCCTCCAGACAATGTACTAACAGTTACGCCTGGCGCTGATGTAAGTTTTCCTCAGGATGGACCTACTAATGGTGGGATCATTACCCGTATTACTACGAGTACGTTTAATTTAGCTACGATTGGCACTTATCAGGTATTGTTTGAAGTTAGTGTAGACGAAGCAGGTCAATTGATTTTAACTCTCAATGGCGTGGATTTACCAGATACAGCGGTTGGGCGCGCTACTGGCACTACTCAGATTGTGGGCATGGCCTTTGTGACAACAACAGCACCCAATTCAGTACTATCTGTCCGAAACCCTGCTGGTAATCCAACAGCACTAACGATCACACCTATTGCTGGAGGTACGAGACCTGTTTCTGCACAACTTTTAATCACACAAATTGCATAAGCTGAACTAATAAGGCAAATTAAAATCAGTAATACTATAATGCCTGCCGCGGTCTATCATCTTGAGTGGATTGCGTCAGGCATTATAGTGTTACGAAAATTGCAATTAACTGCTATAAAACAATAATTAATTTGTCGTTTCTGTAAATTAGGTATGAAATAAAAGATAATATATTAGTATATAATTTGATATATTATCCATATAGTGATATATTTAAAATACACATATTACCAATGGGAAGTGACAAAAATGATAAATAATGAACTTTTAGATGGTTTTATTTCTGGCTTTAACAATTCTTTTAATACTTTAAGGTAATAAACTGAATGAATCAGGAGGTTATTATGAAAAGATCAATGATGCAGGCATATGTTACAAGTAGTGATGAGGCGGTGGCACTATATCAAAAGGCTTTTGACGCTGATCTCATCAGCAGTTATCCAAATGAAGATGGAACATTTATGCATTCCGAGCTTGATATTGATGGGGAGATTTTAGCTGTGTCAGAACGAAATTCAGAATATGCCATTATTGGCGAAGAAACGGTTACAGGCAATGTAATGCAGTTCTGTTTGCATTATGGAGAAGGTAACGAAGAGAAAGTACAAAAAGCTTATGAAGTATTAAAAATCGATGCCGAAATTTTAATACCGCTTGCGCCATGTGATTACAGCTCACTGATGACAGATTTCATTGATAAATATGGTATCAGATGGTGCTTATTTATTTAGAATAATAGAAATATAATAAGCCAAAGAAAGGAATTTAATATGGTATCCTTAAAAGAAGTAAATGAAAATAATTTCAAAACAGTTGTTGGAATGAAATTAAATGAAGAACAAAGTAAATATGTAGCCTCAAATGTGTATTCATTAGCACAAGCCTGGCTTTATCCAGATGAAGCAAAACCGTATGCAATATATAACGATGAAGAAATTATAGGGTTTATGATGCTTGATTGGGATGAAAAAAAACGTGAGTGCGGCATATGGCGTTTTATGATCGCAAGTAATCGACAGGGTATGGGGTATGGCAGAAAAGCTTTGATGTATGCCCTTAACCTAATCAAAGATACCGGGAAGTTTGACTATGTGTTTTTAGATTATGTTCCTGGTAATGAGGCTGGGAAACATTTATACGAAAGCATGGGGTTTATAGAAACCGGTGAAATTGAAGACGATGAAATTGTAATGAAGTTGGATTTATAAAAGGAGAAGCAAAATGCATTTTACATATTGTCCGCACTGTGGAAATAAATTAATAGGCAGAGAAATTGGTGATGAAGGAATGATACCCTATTGTGAGGCCTGTCAAGTGCCGTTATGGGATATGTTTTCAACCGGTGTTATCTGCGCTGTAGTTAACGAATTTAATGAAATTGCGTTATTAAGACAAGACTATGTATCAACGACAAATTATGTATGTATTGCAGGTATTATACAGCTTGGCGAAAATGCTGAAGAAACTGCAATACGGGAAATAAAAGAAGAAGTTGGACTCGATGTAACAAAAATACAATATATACGCAGTTATTTTTATGATAAGAAATATATGCTTATGTTGGGATATAAGGCAAACGTTAGGAAAGCAGAATTTACCCTTTCCAAGGAAGTAGATTCTGCTGCATGGGTTCCATTATCAGAAGCATTATCCAGACTTAGAGACAGAAGTATTGCCTGGCAATTGGTAAAAGAAGTTATCGAAAAATAAATCAGAAGCTGCGGAGTGACAAATGATTGTAGAATTTGGAAAATATGATGACATTGATTCCTGGATGCAACTTGTACATGTGGTTCATTCTAATTTTCCCGGACTCGAAACAATAGATGGTTTAAATGATCACAAATGCACCGTATTGAAGTTTATGGGAGAACAAGAAGCAATCTGTGTAAAAGACTTTGAGAAAGTAGTTGGGGTGCTGTTATTTTCAAAAAAACACAATATGATATGCTGTCTTGCTGTTTTACCGGAGTACCGAAAGCAAGGTATAGCAACTATGTTACTTTTAACTGCTTTAAAGCATCTTGATAGAACCCATAATATAACGGTGTCCACTTTTCGAGAAGACGACCCTAAGGGTACAGCCCCACGGGTTTTGTATAAGAAATTCGGTTTTGTTGAAGATGAATTAATAGAAGAATTCGGTTATCCAAGTCAAAGATTTATACTCTATTCATAAATTATTTCATTGTTAACATTTACAAAAATATATACCGGGGAGAAGGAGTGACAGAAAATTTTGAAAAGGAAAGGTTGCCACTGTATGATTCTTTCACTCTGCGAAACTTTTGTTTCGCATTTTATTCTGTGGCAGTATCGCAGGCCTGCCTGCGATATGCAATAGGTGTGAAATATGAAAGATAATAAAATATTAGTTCAAAATAAAAAGAGTTGGGATTTTATAGCAGATGAATGGTTTGGTTCTACTTCCCTACCTACCTATGGCCCAACTTTACCAAAAGAAGATACTTTGAAATTATTTGATTTATTAGAGAACAAAAAAGTTTTAGATATTGGCTGCGGCAGCGGTCATTCTTTGTTATACACCTCTAAACAAGGTGTGAATGAGTTATGGGGTTTGGATTTATCCTCAAAACAGATAGAAAATGCAAAAAAACTCCTGTCAGAAAATAATATAAAAGCAAATCTATTTGTATCACCTATGGAAGATAATCCAGGCATACCGGAAAATTACTTTGATTTTGTTTATTCGATCTACGCATTCGGGTGGACTACCGATTTAAAGCAATCCATAGCTTTGGTTCATAAATACTTGAAAAAATCCGGTGTTTTTATATTTTCTTGGGATAACCCCTTGATGCAGTGTATCGAAGCTAAGGACAATAAATATACAATATTCAGGTCGTATCTGGAGGAAGCAACGATTGATTTATCAAAAGGCAATCAGGCAATGAAAATAAAAAACTGGAAATTATCCTCCTATATCAATGAACTGGCATCTGCTGGATTTAAAATTGATAAGTTGATTGAAGAAACCGATCAGGATATTCTTGCCAAGGAACAAGATTTTACGCTAAAATACTATTCAAAGCACAAGGCTAAATTAATCAATACAACGTTTGTTATCAAAGCAATTAAATTATAAGATTCATTTATGAAATGTATAATCGGTAAAGCAACGCTAATTAGAAAACTTCCGAAAAACTATATGAGGTGATTGTTTTGAAAAAATATTCTTCCTTTATTTTTCTATCAATATGGTGTATTTTGGTTATTACTTATTTTGCACTCTGGAAAAATAATTGGTTTCTTCTGGTTTCAACTAATGTTCTTTTACTTATAAAATTATATTTAGATTTCTCAGATAATAGAAAATAACATTAACAGGAGTGGACTATTGAAGACACCAAATGACGAAAGAATTGTATCCGCTGGAGATTTGTTATACTTTCCGGCAGAGGAAAAAGGCGAACATAAACTGACAAACAGCTCATCGAATGAGACACTGGTATATTTGGACTTTGACACCTGTAACTTAGTTGACGTCGCTTTTTATCCTGATTCCGGGAAGATAGGTGTATGGGGTTTGAATATTAACAAGCTTTATAAACAAGTGAAAACGTAGATTATTACGATGGCGAATAGAGATAAATACGTATTTCCGTTATTTTAACACTATTAAGAAGGAGCGACTTAAATCTTGTATACTTCAATCTATACGGAAGAAATTCCTGTTTTATTAAAACAACTGGCAAATACCTCCAAAATGCAGAGATTATCTGATATCGGCATGCATTGCGGTTGTGAATACACAAAATTTCCATTTTACCAGATGGAGATAACTCCCTACACCAGATATATACACAGTGTAGGCGTTTCAAAAATCGTTTGGAATTTCACTCACGACATTCGGCAGGCTATCGCAGGATTATTTCACGATATAGCAACACCAGCCTTTGCACATACTATTGATTTTCTGCATGGTGATCATTTAACCCAAGAATCAACAGAAGATAAAACCCTTTTATTTATTAAAAGTTCAAGAGAAATCACCGATCTTTTGAAAAAGCACCATATAAAGCTTGAAGACATTAGTGACTATCACCAATATCCAATTGCCGATAATGATACTCCCATGCTTTCGGCTGACCGACTGGAATATACCTTTGGCAACGGCTACTGCTTATATAATATAGATCTTGTAACTCTGAGCAGTCTCTATAAGGATTTGACCATTACAACCAATGAATATGGGACGGATGAACTCTGCTTCCACTCCCTGGATGCCGCTAAAAAGTTTACGGAGATATCCTTACGGAACTCTCACTTTTTCGTGTCGGACCAAGACCGCTTTTCAATGCAGTATTTAGCGGATCTCATACGCCTGGCCATAACAAATGGCATCCTGGCAGAAGACGATTTATATCAAACGGAAAGTGAAGTTATTAAGAAACTAAATAGGGATGAAAAACTGTCTAAACTATGGAAAAACTATACGGAACTCACCGCCGTTGCAGTTTCGGCGGAAAAACCGGATAACCAATATAGTGTTAATATCTCCGCTAAAAAACGGTATATCGATCCATTGGTGCTTGTAGATAACCAACCAAAGAGGCTCACAGAGATAGACCTCGGTGCTCGAGACCGGATACAATCACTTTTGAATCTTGATTTTAATAAATGGATCTTCGCAGTATAAGTATAATGTCCTTTGCGATACTGCATTTTTAACCGACTTTCTATTATGCTTTAATGTAACATTAAATAGCTCCTTTTGTGCTTAACTCTTCCATAATGAAAGCATTCATTATAACGAATATCACTTTTCATAGGAGAAAAAACCATGGAGAATAATCCTAAAGTAATTTCAGCCATAAAAGAATACTGCTTGAACCATCCAGGCGCCTATGAAGCAAGACCGTTTGGAGAATATCCGATCTGTTATAAGGTCATGGGCAAAATATTTGCACAATTCAATGCAGAAGAAAAATTTTATAAGTTAACATTAAAATGCGAACCGGAGAAGGCTAATCTGTACCGTCAGCTTTATCCGAATATTATCGTACGCGGTTATCATTGTCCACCGGTTCAGCAGCCCTATTGGAATACTATTAATCTGGATGTTTTCTTCGATATGGACATGTTATACCAAATGATTGATGAAGCATACGATGCCGTTATTCATAAATTCAGCAAAAAAGCCAAAAGTCAGTTACTTAATCTATCGGAACTGGAGTTTAAAGACACAGATGGGAACGATCCGGATTTTGCAATGCTTTGCGGCAGACTGGATCAAACCCTTGATGAACTCGTTGGAGGCAGGTTTCAGAGAAGTCAGTATGAGCAATATAATAAGAGAGACAGTATCCATGATGTGATTGTGGTCTATCGGAATGGTGAGCCTATTGCATGCGGTTCTTTTAAAATGTATGATGAAGATCATGCGGAATTAAAACGTATCTATGTTGAAGCCTCCATACGAAAAGTGGGCCTGGGAGCAGAATTGGTTCGGCGATTAGAGGCAAAGGCCAAAATCAAAGGGTATAGATGGTGCATTTTAGAAACCGGGAAGCCATTAGAGGCCGCCCATCGTATGTATCAAAAAGCAGGCTATAAAATGATACCAAATTATGGACAGTATGCTAATATGCCGGATTCAATCTGTATGGAACGAAAAATCTGATACCACTCGGGTAACTATCTGCTAATATTATTTTTGAGGAGGAAAAAGGATGAACCTATGGAATGAGATGTTTAACAAGGCGAAACAGGTGCAAAATGCAAGAACCATTTCACCGTTTATTGATGCAGGCGGAGTTGCTGCAGCTATATTAACTGCTAGTAATAATATTTATGTCGGTGTCTGCATTGATACGAGTTCTTCACTTGGAATGTGCGCTGAGAGAAACGCTATTGCAAATATGATAACCAATGGAGAAAGTAAGATAACAAAAGTTCTTGCAATTATGCCTGACGGAAAAGTGGGCCCACCTTGTGGAGCTTGCAGAGAATTTATGATGCAACTGAATAAAGACAGCAAGGACATTGATGTGTTAATGGATTATGATACATTAGAAACAGTAAAACTTGGTGATTTATGTCCGAATTGGTGGACAGATAGTCGTTTTAACTAATTGAAACTGAGCGTAAATCCGCCCTTACAAATTAGAGGTAAAGCTTGGCGTTAGATTTACCTGTTTAGGAGGAGATTATATGGTACATTTAGTTTATTGTGATAACACCGGAAAAACCGGAGAACGCGAGTTGGATAAAATTATGAATGGTACAAAAACGATGGTTGTACGAGGTGCTGCGGGACGAAAAATTCCTCACAGCCGAGTATTTGAAAGTGAAACTCTGTATTTTATGGAAAAGGGAACTGCTAAAATTTCTGCTTATGCAAAAGTAAAATCTGTTCAAAACTATGTTAAACTCACTGATATTGAAATTACAAATGTTCTTGTGGATAATCAATCCAAACTCAACTTAACGGAGAAACAAAAGGAACGTTGGTTTAAAAAATGTCTGTGTCTGGTTGAGTTTGACGATATAAAAGCCATCGACCCGCCCCTTAGTTTTGACCATCAAGGCAATATGGATGACTGGCTGATTATTGATAAGATTGAAGATGTGGTTGTTGGAACCAGCATTCCATACAACTATGAGAAGTCAAGGTTTTAGCTTATGGCTATGTGGAATCCCTGGCGTGGTTGCCATAAATACAGTGAGGGCTGTAAGAATAAATAATTAGAAAGGAAGTATGTGATATGAATATCGGTTTTTATGCTTGCCTTATTTTAGGTCTAATCTTTGCCGTTATAACTATTTTATTTACCTTACTGGGTGACAAAGCGGCCGTTTTGATTAGCGGATTTAACTTACTTACACAGGAACAAAGGAAACAATATGATATTAGAAGACTAAGCAGCGACCAAAGAAATTCTATGTTAATCTGGACAATTATTATGTTGATGGGAGCCTTATTTTCTTTTATTCTTTCACAGTACATTGCTATCATTGCATTTATTATTTGGTTAATTATTTTTTTTAATGATGTTCACATGGATACGGTAAAAGCATTTGAAAAATATAAAACTAAATAGAGGCAGGCATTTTTCAATAGTTGATTTCTTATTAACCTGGTTCAGTTCCAGAAAATTGGTCTCAATAAGTTTGATCACCCTCAAGAAAAAACTTATGAATCCATTGGTATTACCGATATATTTATGTTAAAATTAATTCAAATAAATTTAAATTAAATTAACCAGGAGTAATATTATGCATTTGTTTAATGCCAGTTCATTATTTAATGAGGATGGAATAAAAGAATTAATAAGTATTGCGGGTGATCCGGATAAATTAAGAAACAGAATTATTGAAGCAAAAAAAATGCTTTTAAAAGCCTATAATTTTCAAGCATATCATGTACCGGAGGATTTTACTGCTGCTTCTTATATTATTGCAACGAATCATTTAACTGATTCTGATGCTCCTCTCATAATGAGTTATTATTATGAGATTATGCATCCAAACAAAGATACTTATCCCGAGCTGTTTGTTTTCGCGAAAGAAGATTGCTTTAATGGTGTTTCCATACCAAAAGAATTAAAGCCCATATTAGAGTTTGAGAAAGTTTTTGCAGTGGACCGCAAAAGCACCGGTGGGTCTTTCGCAGCAATTAAAACGGCTGAAAAGTGGTTTACGGAGAGTGATAAATCAAAACATTTTTTAATATTCCCTCAGGGAACTATTTATGACATAAACAAAGATCGTATAGAGGATATTGAGCGTGGAGCTTTCTGGTTAGCCAAGTTACTTGGTATTCCCGTTTTACCGGCTTTTATAGAACAGGCCGTGGAGGGGGCCTGGAACCGTCTCGTATTTGGAAAACCGATTTCTATACCAAAAGACTGCCGGGACTTTGATCCGTATAAAAAAATATGGTTAGAAAGAGTAATAGGAGCGCAAAATGAATTAGTGGCCATTACAGGGTTACCGGCCAGAGAAGCTGTACTTGATGACGAACATCAGATAAGAAAAAGATTTAAACCAATTTAATCCTTAATACGTCATTATATATTAATAAACTATATAGTTTTGCAAGACCTTAATCTATCTATTAGAGGCGCAGGAGAAAATCAAATGAAGATTAAAGATGTCCCTTTCAGCACAGTTGATTGGAATACAGTGAAACCGACCATACATCCGGGCATAACCGGAGAGGCCTACTGGCGTACCTTTGAATTGGGAAATATAAGGGTTCGTCTTGTTGAATATTCACCTGGATATATAGCAGATCAGGTTGCCGAAGATATCAATCCTCATCGTACACACACTGAAAAAGGTGCTAAGCTATTTATCGTAGATTGAGTAACTATATAATTACGGCTGTTGTACTCTTCCGCTTATATTCCCCAGTGAAGATCCCGGTATGTGATTAAGCATTCGAATTGTTCAGAACGTATTACCAACTATAAACTGAGAAAGGTGACACATATGAAAAATATATTGATAACCGGCGGAACCGTATTTGTTAGTCGTTATATTGCAGAATATTATGTAAATAAAGGTTATAACGTTTCAGTGCTAAACCGGGGTTTTCATGCACAACCCAAAGGAACGACCTTAATAAAAGCCGACCGGTTACAACTTGGTGATCAATTAGTTAATTATCAATTTGACGCTATTTTGGATATCACTGCTTATACCAAAGAAGATGTAAAATGCCTTTTAAATGCTGTTAAAGATGTAAAAGATTATGTTTTTTTAAGTTCAAGTGCCGTTTATCCGGAGACCCTAAGACAGCCCTTTACGGAAGAACAGAAAGTCGGAAGAAATCGCTACTGGGGGGATTATGGAGTAAATAAATATGAAGCAGAACAGTTCTTATTAGAGAGCGTTCCTCAGGCATATATTCTAAGGCCTCCTTATATCTATGGACCAATGAATAATATCTATCGTGAAGCATTTGTTTTTGACTGTGCCAGGCAAGACAGACCGTTTTATCTGCCGAATGACGGAAGTATGCAGTTACAGTTTTTTTATATTGAAGATTTATGCAGATTTATTGATATCCTGCTGGAAAAACACCCCTCAGAGCATATCTTTAATCTTGGTAATGAAACCGGCATAACGGTAAGGGAATGGGTAACCATGTGTTACCAGGCAGCCGGTAAAGAAGCAGAATTAATGAATGTGACCGCCGAGCATGATCAACGTAATTACTTCAGCTTCAATAATTATGAATACAAACTTGATGTAACAAAACAGAACAAATGGATGCCTGAAACAAAACCCTTGAAAGAAGGTTTAGTGGAAGCCTATTCTTGGTATATTGATCATTGCGGTGAAGTGAACCATAAACCTTATCTTAAATATATTGATGAAAATTTCAAGTAATTTTATTTGGTATTCGCGAAATTATTATGGCTTCCTGCTATCAAACAGTGCATAGAGGTGAACTATGAATAAATACATTATATTAGAAATCGATATGTCTTTTGGTGATAAATCTGATAAGATTTACCCTGTAGTTTTATGGGATGAAACAAATTGTGTTTTAGTGGATTGCGGTTATGTCGGTTCCCTTCCTAAAATCGAAGAAGCCCTCCTGTATAACCAAATCTTACCGGAGACAGTGACACACATTATTATTACACATCAGGACCACGATCACGTAGGCGCTGCTGCCGCTTATAAGAATAAATATCCTAATGTTAAAATCCTGGCCTCTGAGGAAGAGGCACCATATATCTCCGGTGCCAGAAGATCCTTACGTCTTGATCAGGCCGAAGAGCTTAAGAAAGTATTGCCGGAAAATATGCAGGAATTTGGTAAAGCCTTCTGCAAGCTTCTGCGCTCAGTGGAACAAGTTCCGGTTGATCAGTTACTTTGCGGCGAAGAGCTGCTGCCCTTTTGCGGAGGATGCCAGGTGATTTCAACCCCCGGCCATACTCCGGGACACATTTCTCTTTATCTTTCGGAATTTAATGTGATTCTATCGGGAGATGCTATGGCTTTAGAAAATGGGACTCCGGTAATAGCAAATCCACAGTTTACCTTGGATATGGAGAAAGCAAAAGCTTCCATGGAACGATTATTGGCGCACCCGGCAGATAAAATTATCTGCTATCATGGCGGAATTTTGGAGTAAAATACTGAAATCTCAATCAAGGAGTTTAATCAATGTATACAATAAATGAAGTAGCAGAAATTTGTAATGTTTCACCTCATATGGTACCGCTCTGTCTAAACTATTTATGAAGCAGGATGAGAAAATCTAATTATTAAAATGGTTTTGATTATTTATATTCATAATAAAACAGAACAAAGACCTGGCGTGTTATCTGGGTCTTTGTTCTGTTTTATTAGATTATAAGCGGTTAAATAAACTTCACTTTTGTCAGTTTTTCAGATTCTTCCCATAGTTTTGAAGCAACCCTGGTATCTTTTACCTGAGGTGCAATTTTTGCTATTCCGGGATACCCTCTTGTTTCTCTCATCATAGATGGACCGTAATAAGTGCCGCCTGTTACCTCCTCCGCCGTCGCCGCATAAAGAGATGGCCAAGCTCCATGGGATGCCGGCTGGAATAAAATCGGTCCTAAGAAACGACGGGCGATTCCCGCTGCACTATTCTTTCCGGCCCCGTTCGGAATCAAATCCGTTCTTGAAATACCAGGATGTGCCGCCATGCTCGTAATTCCCCAGCCCGCAGCATCGCTTCTCCTCTGCAGTTCAAATGCAAACATCAGGCAGGCAAGCTTTGACTGGGAATAGCTTACCATTGGTGTATAGTTGTGTTCAGCTTGAAGATTATTGAAATCAATAGCTCCGGAGAGATGCGCTATACTGCTTAAAGTGATCACTCTCGGCTTATTTCCTTTCTGCAGAAGAGGCAGCATTTGTGCAGTTAAAGCAAAATGTCCAAGATAATTTGTGCCCAATTGCAGTTCAAATCCATCTTTTGTAACCAAACGCTGAGGTGGATTCATTACTGCCGCATTATTTATAAGAATATCCAAACTTTTATCTTGTTCCCTTAACCGTTCGCCAAACGCTTTTATAGATGTTAAATCAGCCAGGTCGAGCTGTTCAAAACGTATTGTTCCGGCTGGAATTATTTTATTGATTTTTCTTATTGCTTCTTCCCCTTTATCCTTATTCCGTCCAGCCATTATAACTTCCGCTCCAACGCGGGTCATCTCCAGGGCAGTTTCATAACCGATTCCACCGGTGCCTGTAATAACAACAGAGCGGCCTTTTTGTGAGGGAATATCAGCTGAAGTCCAATTCCTTTTCATATTTTACACCCATTATATATCCCAGACTGTGCTGGGATACTGCCAATTAATCTATGTGAACGAATCACATTGTGGCTGCCTTTCCTTTTATATTTTTTTGGTTTCTTCCTTATTAATTTTAAATTTATTCTTTGTAAGCAATATTTACTAATTAAATTAATGCATCGAAGTAATGATACTAGATGCTTATTCTGATAATAGCACTTAGAGTTTTATCTTAGTCAAGCTTATTTTTAAGTAACTTTGATTAACTTTTTGTGCTAATTTTTTATAAATATTCTATAAAAAATTTATAAATAACTATGTTTTTATCAATAAATAAATCAAACATAGAGCTAAATAAAGCAATTTACCCTCTTAATGCCCAATACAGAAGAAATAATGCTAGAGAGAAACCGGCAGGCACTTAGAGTAATATCTAAGTAACTGACAGCTTATCTTTCTAAAACCTGCTTCTTGCTACGCATGGGATCAATTTCATCCGTAAGGCTTATCCTTCTCCTGCCGTCACACTTTTGAAGCCGCTGCCCTGGTCACATAGAGCACCTGTATTCCATGCAAAGACACGAGTGTTTGGTGAAAACAGAATTGAGGCGTATAATATAAATAAAACTACAATAATCGCCCATCTTAATGAATTAGATTCTCTGTTTTTCCTCCATGTTATTGTATTATCATTTAATTTGTTTAATCTTTTTATTATAATTTATCCCCCTTAGGATTTGAATTAAATATTGTTATTATTGACAGGATACTTACAAACATCATTGTAAAGATACTTATCAAACCCGTCGAACGATAGATTTCAATATTATTTGTGTTTACTATGGCATATCCAACAAAATTCATTGCCTGAATTCCATATAACATAGCTGCTTCCAACCAAAAAGCCTTATTAAATTGTGTATCGTTTCCTTTAATATCAAATTTTGCAATGAAAACTGCAAACAGCTGTAAAAAGACATACACTACAAAGAACCATCCTAAATAATTTGATATAGGAATCCCTAGATAGGTACCTCCGTCTTCCCATATCCATTCCTTGTTAATTGTAGCCATAACAGGGTCCATAACTACATCCCACATAACCATAATAAACGTTGCAACAAAGGGTACCAAAAATATATGCGTTCCTTTTAGCTTTTTACCATTCTGACCGGTCAGAATATTAGATAAAGTCCAAGACATGTAACCCATTCCAAAGTACGCAGGCATTATAATCAAAGGAACATCTAATATACGTATACCAGGCATTGTATAATGATAATTACCAAATGGAAATCCCATGTAGATACTCAATGCTTCAAAAAAGTTACTGATAAGCCATGTTATCAGAAAAAATATAGCTAAATTTTTGAAACCATACCTGTCTGTTCCATGCAGACAGGCTAAAATACATATACTGATTGCCGCAATCGGACCATATAACCCTGTAAAAGAACTATTTGGAAATAATAGCTTTGAAATGCAAAACAGAAACAAAACAATTATTATTACCCATCTGATTATAATTATTTTATTATATTGTTTTCTTATCATTGTATAAAATCCTCCTTAAATTAATAGATTGATTTAACTGTAACAATTAAGTATAATAAAGATACTGGACAATTGTAAGTTAAGTTCATTATATGAAACAATCTATTCCATATCAATAATCAAACCGGCTTAATGGACAAATATCCGTTTTTTGTAAAGTTATATTGTTGGGAAATGAGGAATTCTATGAAAGAAGATGCCAGGATAATTCAGTCTAAATCCTTATTGCAGCAGGCATTTTTACTGCTTCTAAAGGATAAAACATTTGATGAAATAAGTATTGCAGAGTTATGCAGAAAGGCCGGAGTCTCAAGACAAACCTTTTATAGTAATTACAGATATAAAGAAGATGTACTTCTGGAACATTTGGATGATATTCTAAATGAATTTTATAACTACAATATATCGAAGTTGGATTTTGATGAAGTGTTTCAAATCTTAAGTATGATTTTTACAAAATATCGTCATTTTTTGCAGAATCTATTTCGAGCCAACCTGGATTTTCAAATTATGTTTCGTTTTGAGAAATTATTGAAACGAATGAATACTAATGTTATTATGCATTCACATATTGAATATATTGACTGCTTTTTTGCTGGTGGGATGTATCTGGTTTTAAGAAAATGGCTTTTGATGGGTACACCAATAACTGCCCTTGAACTGACTTCTGTATTCAAACAAATAAGTGCCCCCGTCATTCAGCCTTTGAGGAAAAAAGAAACAAGCACAGATTAACCCCCCCGATACATTTGATATGATACGTTTTGTGCCAAGAGGGCTAATTACTATGCAGTATAATTCTATATTTACAAAATACCTCTACTGTTTTATCTTTTTTTATCCGCTAAAACCGAAGTAAATTCGATTATGATGTCGGAAGCTGCTTCTATATTTTTGCAGGATATACTATCCTGATTATTTTTCAAAAGCTCAAGAATGGTCAGACGAAACCTTTCATTTTGCCTATCTATAACAGACGATACGGCAGGAATAGTATAATATAGTGTTTTAAACTCACTGTAAAAGTTTTTCTTAATCTGGCGCAGCCTTACATGATTCTCAAATAAGCAATATAACCATTTACGTAAAGCAGCTCTAAAAAGTAAAGCATTATCCTCCGAAGTTAATAAATGATAAAACCCAATGGAATTATTACCTATCCAGACGAATGATACTAATTTACAGTTAATGAGAAATGAATCCCAAAAGTATTATTGAGATTAGGGTTACCCACCATGGTAGGCTTGCTGGTGTCTACCCTGTATAACGTAGTCGATATATATTTTGTAGGTCGATTAGGCACAAGCCAGACGGCAGCGGGGCAGCGTCTTACATATCCCGCTTACTTGGAGAAGGCAAACGGGACAAAGCAGACAAAACAACATCAACAGCATTAACCGGCCTTTTCTTATATTATTGTATAACAGGTAACAGTCGGAGAATTTTATCATCCCCTGGACTTACAAGACCCCTGCCGTCCGTATTGCTGGTAGTAAGATACATAGAGCCATCCTTTGCCTGATAGGCTTCCCGTAATCTTCCGTAACGTCCCTGTAATAACCGTTCCACTTGAACAGCTTGTGTTCCTGATTCGTCCAAAGTAACAGCTAGAAGCACGGAGCCTCGAAGTGTTGACACAAATAATTGACCCTTTCGCGGTCCGGCGGATACAAAAGCAATTCCTGACGGAGCCCAGGTATCATTTCCGCTTTGTATAACAGGTTTTATAATATCATACCCCTGAATTACTTCCTCGCCGGTGACGAACGGCCAGCCATAATTACCGCCCGGCTGTATGATATTAATTTCATCATGGGCTGTTTCTCCATGCTCCGAGACATATAGCATATTCCTGTCATTCCATGCCAAACCCTGAGGATTTCTAAATCCCAGAGCGTAAACCGGCGAATCCGGATAGGGGTTGTCTGACGGAATACTTCCGTCTGTTCCGATCCGCAGAATTTTGCCTGCCAGACTGTTCATGTCCTGTGCAAGATCACGGTCTCCGCCATCTCCGACGGTGATATACAGGTAACCATCTGGGCCGATTTTTAACCTTCCGCCGTTATGGACCTGTCCTGCCGGAATCCGGTCCAGAATGATTTCTTCTCCGGAGGCTAAATTGTTCACGATTGACAAACGGACCACGCGACTATAGAGTTTTCCTCCATCCTCATAGGTGTACATAAGATAAATAGCTCCATTTATAAGGAAATCTCTGTCCAAAGCAAGCCCCAACAGCCCGCCTTCTCCGGTACTGACAAAAGGAGGTCCAAATGTATATACCGGCTCTGTATTTAATGTCCCATTTTCTATGACCCGCAGTTTGCCGTTCCTTTCCGTAAAAAACAGTCTGCCATCTTCACTTATGTCCACCGCCCAGGGTACCTGGAGATTTTCTGCAATAACCTCAATTTGAAAGTTAGCATTTTGAGCGTTAAGTATACCCAGCCGGATATAATCCTTATTCCTGTACCAGGCAAGCACATGACTTAATGTTGTAAAACCTTCGATACTCATTGTTTCGTCCTTAAACTTTTTTTACCGGCTTAAATGCCGTTTCTTCATAGCATTATATGGACGGAAACGGTGTAATGTGCCTGTTAGTAAAAGGATTTAGAAGCAAAATCATGGTCTCAGTTTCATTAATTTATTGATAGAAATACCAATTGAACCAAATAAAAGAATTAAAAATACCGGAAGAAACCAAATCGGCAACGGTTCTGCCAATGCCGATTTGACAGTTATAAATACAAATACAGCAGCTATGACTCCTTTTTCAGTAACAATCATATTTTTTAATAATCGATATACTCTTTCTTTATTCTGTTCTGTAACCTGAATTCCAACATTCCATGCCTGTGGGAATTTTTCTATTAAGGTAATACCAATAACTAATATAACTCCAATAATCGGACATATCCATAATTCATTTTTATTTCCCCATCTGTCGACCATACCAAGTGCATTATAATGTCCCGGTATTTTATCGGGAATATGGCTCCAATTCAGAAACAGATACAGAACTATTCCGATTAACAATATGTAACTTAAACAGTTCATTATAACATCATATTTTGTTCTTTTTATTATAATACGCTCTTTCATAAGACCCTCCTCCAGGACTTTTATAGTTTATTGTAAACGAAAATCTGGCAGGTAACCCTGCTCACGCATACTGGCGATATATCCGAGAAACCGGTTATTACGCAACCGGATATCTTCTTCCTCCACACCTCTGTAAACTATGATCTGATCAAACAGGTTTCTTCCTCCTCCCTTACATTCCATATACCCGGTGGTTCTTTCAAAGAAAACACAGATATCCTGCTCATATGAATGTGCTTTATTCGTCTTTGGATGTTTTTTATATTTTTTAAGTTCATTTTCTGCTTCTTCGTAAGAAGACAGATTCCGCTCTGTATGAGGCAGATAATAACCAGTGATATGCAATCCATAATGTTCCTGGGAATACCCCATAATTTCCCTTTGCATTTCACTGTGTTCCCTATGCCATTTTTCTATTTCCTCGTCTGTTTTAGCAAAGATACCCTCCGGGGATTTATATTCCGGTTTATTTATAAAATCATTCATAACAACCGAATATTGAAACTGTTTTATACGTCTGTCATCCTTATCCATTGGCAGCGCTTCACACTGCTGCAAGAAAAACTGCTCCGTTTCTTCTAACGTATGGGAACATGCTTTTATTGTATGCGCACATGCTTCAATCCAATTCTGATATTTCATATCCAGCCCCGGATGCCTTTTGGGGCTGAAAGTCCCTCCGATTCTGCTAATCACAGTTACTTCACCTTCTGCTTTTATTGTAATCGTACCGTTTTTATTTCGTTTCACCGACAAGTTTTTTTCTCCTTTTCACAGCATTTTATTCCCTGACATATTTCAGCAGATCCTCCAGTATGGCATGATATCCGTTGGCATACATGTGCATCCCCTCAATGGAGTACTCCGGATTTAAATTACCGTTGTTATCATAAAGATTTCTGTTAATATTAATAAAATTTATATGGTTATTCCTAGCCATCTGCTCCAGAGCAAGATTTGCTTCATTAATTCTTTTGTTTGTTCTGATTTTGAGGGTCTGTTTCATATCTTCATTGCCAAAATCATACTCTCCGTTAATCGGATAATACGCCATATAATAGATCTTGCAATCCGGTAAATGTTCTTTGATCTGTTTTACAATAGTTTCACAGCGGCCCATTAATGCTTCCAGTGAATAATCCAGATCATTTAAATCATTGGTGCCGATATTAATAAATACCTTAGAAGGCTTCAATTCATAGACCATTACATCCAGACAGGGAAGCATCTGAGTTGTGGTAAATCCTCCAATACCCCTGTTATATATCGTTTCCCTGATGTCATAATCCTGAATAAACTCATATATGGGAAATTGCTCCATCAAAGAAGATCCCGTAAACAGGATTTGACCTTTCTTTACATATTGGTTTAATATCTTATACCGCTTAATTTTCTCCTGTTTTTCTTTGTCAATGGATTCCATAATCTCATTCATAGTAAATTCGACCTCTCTCATTTATTTATCTGTCATAGTAATAATCAAATAATATATTTTTAAATAATTATTTTATCAAATCCTTAACTTATGTCAATAAATAAAAACACTATTACATATTTTTATCCCTCCCTGTCTTAAAATACTTCGTAAATAATATTACTTTTATTATCCCCAATAATAAATCAATACCTGCACTCAGCAATATAAAATAACCCAAATCAGGTACGTAGAATACGATAAACGACCATGGCATACCAGTAATAACCGGTAATAATACCACTGCCAGAACAGGCAGAAACACTTGAATCAACATGGTATATATTAATTTCATGTAAATATTTTTTTTATATTTCTGCAGTCCGGGATAAAAATTTTTTAACCGGATAGCGGATATAAGAAGCAGTATACCGATAAATAGATATAACCCAATATAAATTGTATAGGTTACACTCATGGGATATCTGTTTAAATCAAATATGCCTGAACCAGGCTGAACGGAATCCGGTTCATATCCGTAAAGGATACTGATGATCCCGCTTTCTATCCTATCCCTGTAACCAGTTCTAAAAAGTCTGGTAAAAACAATACTGGAGGTATTATACATAATAACAACTCCAATGGAATCCTCAGGAAGCAGTTTGACTTTAGATTGATAATTAGTAAACTCACCGCCATGATAAACACTCCCTGAGGTAACATACCATCCAAGTCCATAGGATACATATTCTGAAATCTTTACGGAAGGTGTCATTAAACCGGTAACTCCGCTCTCTGAAAGAATTTGTCTGTGATTATAATTTCCTCCGTTTAACAGTGCTATTATGTATTTTGAGATATCCTCCGAACTGGATATGATTCCGGCTGCCGGAAGGTTGTATATTTGGTATGGGTATTCGACCGGTACGGGAATCCCAAACAAAGTACGATAGCCTACAGCCATCTCCTCTGCCTTTGCTTGCTCCTGTGAAACATAACTATGATTCATGTCAAGGGGTTTGAATATATTTTCACTGATATATTCTCCATAGGATAGACCCGTTACGTTTTCAATTACCTTTCCTAAAATATTATAGCTGATATTACCGTACTGGAACAGCTTTTTGCCGGGTTTTATCCGGCTTATCCTGTTAATATACTCATTAAGCGTTACACTGTCGTCCCACAAGGTATCAAAGACATAATCTTCCCCGGATCCGATACCGCTTGTATGGTTAAGGAGATTCCTGACCGTAATTTCCGATGCTGCTGTCTTATCTGATAAATGAAACCCGGGTATAAAGGTCTGTACCGGTTTATCCAGATCCAGTTTCTGTGCCTCAGCCAGCTGCATAACAGCCATAGCTGTAAAAGATTTGCTTAAGGAAGCAATCTTAAAAGGTGTTTGGGGCATCACTTTTCTCCCTGTGGGATCTGCTATTCCATACCCCTTCCTATAAATAATTTCATTTCCTTTTACGATACCAAGAGATAATCCGGGAATACGGCAGGTTCTCATCTCTTTCTCAATAAAGGAATCCATTTTACTGTAATCCGGATTAATTTCCGTCTCTTTCGCGGTTACCGAAACACTGCTAAAACAAATCATACACACCAATAAAATCAATCCTGTCACATGTTTTATCGCATTTTCATGCATAATTAACCTCCTAAAAGTATGAATTATCTGGTAAATAAAATATATCAGAACATTCTTTCCCTTATCAGTGTTTCTTATCATATCTTTTGTAATAAAATTTATGACAATTGACATATGACATTTACTGTGAATGAAAAGTTAATACCGGTTATTTTACCGCACAGCCGTCCCATAATTCAATAATCCGGTCTGTATTTTTAAGTATCGTCCGGTCATGGGTTGCTATCACAATCGTAGCTTTTTCCTTGAATTTATCCAGTATATGGATTACCTCCATGGCATTATTATGATCCAGAGAAGCTGTGGGTTCATCCGCAAATATAACTTCCGGATTATTCATAAGTGCTCTGGCTATGGCTGCCCTCTGCCTTTGTCCGCAGGAAATCTGACCTGGCCTGCGGTCAGCCAGGTGGCTGATTTTTAATGTTTCCAGTATATTCATAGCTTTTTCTATATCTTCTTTTTTTCGTGAATTAATTGATGTCAGGACATTCTCCAAAACGGATAGATACTCAATCAGAAAATGCTTCTGGAATATCAGTCCAAATTTAGATCTTCGTATATTTGCTTTTTCATTCAGCGTATAGTAATCAATATCCATATCATCATAATATACGGTACCTCCTGTTGGTTTTCTCATTCCGGAAAGTACATACAGCAGGGAGCTTTTTCCACAGCCGGAGGGACCCATAATCCCCACCGTTTCGTGGGCATTTAAGCAGATATCAATATTCTTAAAAGCATACGTACATTCTTCTTTATTTAAATCGTATATAAGATTCAATTCTCTTCCTGTAATTTGCATCTTTTAAACCAGCCCTTCCAATACAGCTACAGGATCCAGATTCCTTAGTGTATTCCATGCAGGAACCAAAGCAAAAATACAGACAAATAGCGGTATACACGCTGCCTGTATCAAGAAATCCGGATCAATCAATATCAATGGGGTCCCTTTCCCGGTAAAAATCAACAGGTTAAGAACCTCACCGATAGAAATGGAAAATAATGTACCAAGAACCAATGCAGTCAGATTTACCAGGCATATCTCCGAAATCAGGCGGTTAACAATTTCCTGAGAAGTATAACCGATGGCACTTAATATCCCAAATTCACTTCGTCTTTGATTGATGTTTATGTAGCTGATAAAACCTGCGCATAAGGTAATTATAATTAAAATCGATATATTTATTATAGTAATTATAATAGTTATATTACTGCCGTCATTTTTATTTCTCCGGGATATGATATCATACGTTCTTAAATCCAACCCCTGGGAATCCGTTTCTTCCAAAATGTGTTCAATATCATTCCTTTTATTTTCTTTGGGAACTATTATAATTCCTGTGCTGTAATCATCCTGATCTACCTGGTTTAAATCCATAAAATATTCAAGGGAATCAAAAGATACAATACTTTTACCGTCTATCAGTCCTACAATATTTTTTTTGCCTTCTAAGGATTCAGTTTTACTCACACTGCTGCCAATGCTGTCTCCCAGTTTCAGCTTTTTATTATCAGCTACTGTTTTATGCAAAAGAATTTCGTTTGTACCGGCGGCGGGCAGCCGTCCAGCTATAATTTTTAAATTCATTTTTGATATCAGCCACTTCATGTCATCCTGTTTTACTGTAAATACCTTACTGCCTATATTTTTTTCAATTATACCATCAAAATAGGTATAGTGAGCAACCCACGGAAAAACTTTCTCATACTCCGTTTTCCGCTTTAGTATACTGTCTATGAGATCCTGATTAATTACTTTTGTTTTTGCAGCGATACTGGAGTAATATTTCTGGGGTTCTACATAGGTCCTCTCGACCAGACTGAATTCCGAAGATATCAGCATTTGTATCACATAAACGATTATTATGCTTAGTACTACAGGAATAAATATAAATAAAAATTTTCTCTTATTCCTTAAATAATGTTCCGCAGTGGAAAGAGGTTTCATAAGGATTCTCCTTCATTCATTATTATTATTTATGTTTGAAGAGCAACTTCCGCCTTACATGAATATTAAATAAAATAGTCCCTTAAAACCAGGACCGCCTGAGTCCTTTCGCTAATTCCGATTTTATTATATATACTGCTTATGTAATTGCGCACTGTTCCCTCCGATATATAAAGAACTGCTGCTATCTGCTTGTTGTTAAAACCTTGAGCCACCATTTTCGCAATTTCCTTTTCCCTGTCGGAAAAGCCGAACTTTTCAGACGAAAGATGCTTATTTTTTTCTTCCACAACTTTTGACAGACTCTCTGCTAGTTTTGTTACCACTTTAGATGGCATAACCAGTTTTTCTCCTGCCGCATCATGAATCGCCTCCACCAATTCCGTAACTTCCATGTCCTTTAGCAGATAACCCTTAGCGCCTGCTGCTATGGCATTTAAAATATATTCCTCGTCATTAAATGTAGTCAGCATGATAACTTTAGTAGCTGAATTTATTCTTTTCATGTTCCTCATACATTCCACGCCATCCATTTCAGGCATCCTTACGTCAAGAAGCAGAATATCCGGTTCAAGTCTCCGGGAAAGTTCATATGCTTCTCTTCCATTGTCGGCTGTACCGATCACTTCTATATCTTCCTCCAGGTTAAGCACTGCTTTCAGCCCATCTCTTACCAACGCCTGATCATCGGCAATAACTATTTTAATCTTCATCCATACACTCCCTTTTTTTGATAGGAATTGTTATATTGATACAACATCCTTCCTGTAAGGAAGAGGTAATATCCAGGATACCTCCTACTTCCCGTATTCTATACTCCATAGCCGACAGGCCAAATCCGAATACTATTTTATCACACCCTGTCCCATTATCCTGTAAATGAAATCTTAAATTATTCGTATCATAATTTAACAGAAAGATAAATGCACTGCTTTTTCCATGCTTTATCCCATTTGTCAGACCTTCCTGTAACGCCCGGAATAGAGCTTTTTCCTGAAATTCTGTTAATGGAGGCATATCTGAAATTTCATATCGGACAAATATTTCTCCATGCCTGGCAGTTTCATCCAGAAGCAGTTTTAAAGAGGCTGTAAAATCGGCAACGGCTTTTCCCTTGTTGAGTATACCAACCGATTCTCTTATATCATTTAATCCCTTTCTGACCTGCCCCTTTGCTAGTCCGATTTTCTCTGCTGCAGATTCCTTGTCTATTTTCATAAGACGCTCTCCGGCTTCAAGTTCGATTAGAACCGAGGTAAGGGTGTGTCCCAGCGTATCATGTATTTCCCTGGCTATTCTGTTTCTTTCCTTTAATATGGTAAGATCTTCAATATTATTTGCATTATCACATAATTTGATATTAGTATCTTCCAGCAGTTTGGATTTAACTTTCAGATCATACATCATTTTACTGATTTTCCTGCGTTGATTGATTTCATACTTTACCAGACACATGATTGAAAAAAATAATAATAAAACAGATGAGTTTACCGTTACCATATCCCAAAAGCTTCTTGTATATAGATTGTCAGAATTGATATAGTAACTGATAAAATTAGCAAAGATACTTATTCCCGTAATACCTGCACCGATTAAGCAGGAATAAGTTATCGTCGCATCTGCAATCAATACATAATAATAAATTCTGGAATACCCGCTTAGATCATTCATTTGTAAAAAAAATACTAAGATTACTTCTATATAAAGAATTAGCTTATAATACAAAAAAGGCTGACACTGAGGATAATTAATTCCCTGTAAAGTGAAGGATAATAAGAGCAATCCAGAGATAAAAATCAAATGCCATGGCTTGTAAATATGTAGCAATATAATAATTATGCTTGCCCAAACCATGAAAATCCATATAAGCCTTTTTACCATTATTTCCGAACTATAATCCAATGAGTACTCCTTTCAGGCTTTTATATGTCCTGTTTTTCCAAACTAAAACTTGAAACTTTCCAAAATGATTATAACATTAACAAGAAATATTTTCCATACCAAAAGATTTTTAATCAGGATCATGTGTCAGTATGCTGTCCCCACTTCTAATGACCTTATTGGATTCTCTTTGTTACTTCATAGCTAGCGCCCATTCGGGGCGCACAAAAAACAATGGCAGGTATGAAACCTGCCATTGCCATAAAACATCTTTTTTTCGCCTGAATTATTTGATTTTCATCTACAACCTGAATCATTTAATAGTAAATCCGTTGTCTCCTAAAGCCTCCATCAATACCATCTCCTATATTCTGGTTAACAAATTCGAGCTGCAATTAAGATATTTATAAATGGTATACATAAAACAAACTCTTACGAAATTTACATTTCGCTTTAAGAACTTGCTTTTTGTATCCACTACATATTATATCTAATTTGACTTAAGTTATACTGTAAACAAAAAATTTTATCTGATTAAAATTTTTATTTGATCAATCAATTACTATAACCTCCGAGACGTTTTTATTCAGTTAAAAAAAAGTAAAAATATAGTCATAAATGAAATTATTACCTGTAAGGTTACAAATCGAAAAACGATCTGACTGTCCGACCAGCCTTTTTCTTTCCTGAAGAAATCGTGCAAAGGGAAAATAATATTCGGAAATATTTTTATCTTAAAAAATCGTAAAAAAGACACTTTGACCAGACCTGTCAATCCATCAAGTATGAATACTACCGCTACACCTAAATAAAACATAAGATTATTGGTTTTTAAAGTCAGAAGTGCAATAAAGAAACCGATTGCACGTGAACCGGCATCTCCCATCAATAGTGTACTTGGAGAAGTGTTTTTCCATAAATAAGCAAAAATTATTTCACACATTATTATTGCGAATTTAATCATATCACCGGATTGTCCCTGTAAATATATAATAACTCCAAGAGATAATATTGTAACGATGGATAATGCACCACTTAATCCATCAACACCATCGGTGCAGTTTATTGCGTTTATAGATAACCATATAAAAACAGCCGCGATAATCCATACAATATAAAAGTTTAGATTACTAAAAATAAATATATTTAATCCGCCATTATATTTTAAAAAAGTATAACTAGTAATAATAGCTAATAATAAATCAAATAAACCTTTTTTATATTCGCCCCATGGGTTTTCTGCCTTGTCGTCTAAATAACCGAATATCATACATATCCCTATTAATAAATAATATATTATATATTCCGCTTTTAATGGCAATAAAAGGCATGATACTATAACCAAAATTATTATCATAATTATACCGGCACCGCGGTATTTTCCTTTCGATTTCGTTCCATTAAAAGCATATTCCCTTCCTTTATCCTGGGGAAGCCATTTGGCAAATAGAGTCAATGAAAGACATGTAATAAAATATGTTATCAAAAATGCGATTACTAAAAAACGATTACTTATATCATAAAACATCTTATCCTACCTCTGCTATAATCATATCTAATTTATTGTTACTTTTACTCAATGAAGAATAAAATAACAGTTCATTGTTGTTCATCCAAGCATTATTTTAACCTTTACAGGAAAACTAATCAAGTTATTTCCATCTGAAAATCGAACAAAAACCAATGAATCTTAGAAATTGCAAAGAATTCAAAATTAGTTGTGGATGCACTACTGGAATTAAAATTATATCTATAAACACTTCTTATGACTGGACAAAAAAATGAGGTCTAATGACCTCATTTTTTACTTAGAACTGGGCTACAAGGATTCGAACCTTGAGATGCTGGAGTCAGAGTCCAGTGCCTTACCGTTTGGCGATAGCCCATTATATTATAATTAGTGGTTTTCTGGACGAGATGTTCGTCAGCCACGAATGATATTATAATATAAATTAAACCATAATTCAAGTAAAATTTTAAAAAAAGATAAGTTTTTTTTATTTTATCTTTTATTTGAAAATTTATGGCAATTCATCCGTACCGTATTGTATAAGTTTCGGTTATCAACTCCTGATATATAGAGCAGAATCATTATTAAATATTACTTCATCCGGTAACTTACAAATGCCAGCTTTTTGCTGTCAGGTGACCAGGAATTTACATTTAATGTACCTTGCCCGCCAAATAACTGGACTAAGGTCTTATATTCACCACCCTCACTGGACATCAGGCGAATTTCAACATTTTTATTAGCCGGATGATCCCCTGCCTCAACGTCACCTTTTTTGTATGTTATATATGCTACTTTCATCCCATCCGGTGATACATGAGGGAACCAGCTGTTACTCTCATCAAAAGTCATCTGTATCTGACCACTTCCATCATTATTCATTCTCCATACCTGCATAAGTCCCGTTCTTACAGAATTAAACCAGATGTAATTTCCGCAAGGTGAGTACTCGGGACCATCATTTAATCCATGGGTATCCGTTAATCTTGTTTCCACCCCTCCCACTGCCGGAATAATATAAATATCATATTCCCCGTTGCGCTCTGCACAATAAGATAGAGTCTTGCCATCCGGTGACCAGCCGTGAAGATAACTTGGAGCAATCGGTGTTATTAAGGCAGGTACCCCCCCTTCCACAGGGAGAACATAAACTCGTGACATGCCATCTTCATAAGTATGATGGCTGACTGCCAATTTTGTGTGATCCGGTGATAGTACATGATCATTATTACAACGATCACAAGCACCTGAATCTATCAGAGTACTGATATCCGATGTTATATCATACGAAAAGATCCTTCCCTCTGAATTATATATTAATTCCATACCGTTTTTCTTCCAGTTTGGTGCCTCAATTAAGAAGTCAAATTCATGCAAAATAATTCTTTTTCCCGTTTCCACATCTACCGTTTCCAAAACACTGATTACATCTCTTTTTCCAATTTCATGACGTTTTTGGGTTAATACGTTCATAATACCTCTCCTTTTTACTGGTAAAAGACTTGATATTCTTTCAAAAGTGAACCGTTATAGCATTTTCTTTTGACTCAACTATTTTGTATCCTGTTTCATCTTAGCACATACGGCAACCTATTTCAATTCCAACGCCCCAAATATAGGTGATTTTTTACATTATGTGTTACATTCTCTATTTCATAAATACCGAGAACTTTATATTGAATTAAATTTAAGTAAATGCTACTATATTCCATATGAAATAACAATATCAGGGAGTGGTGCTATGAATAATGAACTATTGGAAAAGAATTTTAAGGAAGCAATTTCACATAATATAGTAACAGGTGAAGTTATCAAACCTTATTTAAGACAAGCTATGTATTATGAGACGGATCAGATGGCAATCATCCATCATTCCAATTATATCCGATGGTTTGAAGAATCAAGGATAGATTTTCTTAAGCAAATTGGTCTAGGATATGATACATTAGAAGCAAAAGGTATTTTAATACCGGTGCTTGGAGTATCCTGTGAATATAGATCCTCAGTAAAATTTAATGAGAAAGTGCTAATACTTCCAAAAGTAATTTTTTTTAACGGAATTAAACTAACTATACAATATAAAGTGCTGGATGCGGATTCTCTAACTTTAAAAACATCAGGAGAATCCGAACATTGCTTTGTAAATAAAGATTTTAAGCCGATTAATATGAAGAAAAATTACAAGGAAATCTATGATACACTTAACTCCTGGGTTAATTCAAACCAGGCAGGATAAATCTGTTTGTCCCCATTTCATCCTGCCTATAATACGGCAGCATTAATCTCCTCTTAAACTGTTAAAAGTATTATATACGTCTAAGATACCATAACCCCATTCCTTATTGGGATATACATTATTCGGATCTCTTCTGGCACCGCGGATTAGCAGGTTTTTAATTTCAACACTGTCCAACATGGAATAATAACCGGTAGTAATACCCCATTCCAGTAGCATTGCGGCTACGCCGGTGGTATGAGCTGCCGCTAAACTAGTACCGGATGCAGTCGTATAAGTGCCGCCAGGTGCAGGTACTACCAGATTAACTCCGGGAGCAGCCAGGTTAGGATTTATGGTATCTATCCTGGTATAACCCCTGCTTGCATTCAGATATAAACTATTGTTAGTGTAGTCATAT
This sequence comes from Anaerocolumna sp. MB42-C2, assembly GCF_030913705.1. Classification (GTDB taxonomy): domain Bacteria; phylum Bacillota; class Clostridia; order Lachnospirales; family Lachnospiraceae; genus Anaerocolumna. The sequence continues at coordinate 4,137,884 of NZ_CP133190.1, read as the reverse complement.
GCTGTTACAATAATTGGTATCACTGCATTACCGGGTGAAGTCACCGTGTAATCCGGATCCGGTTGAACAAACACAGCTTCACTTGTCATAAAACTCTGAATAGGCAGCCATACATTAAAAGTAGATGTTAAATCTCCCGTTGAATATACCCGGAACCGCCAAATTCCCTCCGTTGGGCTGACGAACCTCAATAAAATCAGCTGATCTCCTGTCTGTTGTTCTAAAAGGATATAATCAATATTGACAACTGTTTCTTCAAAAATAAACCGGATAACTCTTGTTTCACCTATCCTGGCAGGTATTCTTGGAATGTACTCTCCTGTAGGAGATAATATATCCACGGAGAAAGTTCCCGGTGAATCCCCCCATAACTCCATGGAAAAACCAGAATTATTTGCACCTACCCGTAATTCCAGAATCTCAGACTGCTGCCCCCCGCTTTCAATAACTCCACGGAAATGATGTCCGGCATTTCCCTCATTACCTGCGGCTATGGTAATTGCTATACCTGCCTGATCCCCAAGCAGCGACAGATAACTGCTTAGTGCACCTCGCCCGTCGTGAGATCCCTGATTCGTTTCCAGACCAATACATATGGCAATCGGTCTGTTTAGCTCTCTGGCTGCATCAGTTAGATAACGTATCCCGAACATAATGTCATTTTCCTGAAAACATATGGCATCTTCCTTAACCAAAAAATAATTTCTGATAAATTTTTTTGCCTGTTTTAATTTTACAACAACAATATCTGATGAGGGAACAACACCGGAAAAATTATTTTGCAAGCTTGGATTACCTGCTGTTAATCCTGCCAGAGAAGTTCCATGACCAATCTCATCAATACTGGGTACAATGGATATTGGGTCTTCATTGACTAATGCCAGATTAATCTGTTCCCTGGTATATTCCGTTCCGTAATAATAGGTATTCGGCGATGGTCCTGTCTGGATTGTCTGGTCCCAAATTGACAAGATCTTCGTAGTCCCATCTGCATTAATAAATGCGGGATGAGTATAATCAATACCAGTATCAATAAATCCAACTAATACTCCCTGTCCGCTTAAGTCAAAACTTGGTATATTTAACAACCTGGTTATACCGGACGCCTCGAGACTTCCGGTATCAGCTAAACCAAACAAAGTTGGAAAAACAAAATAACCAATGGACTGGACTATATTACCCGGCAAGAGATTAATTGGTGCATATACGACAGCATGATTTTCATTAATGACATTTGAACAACTATCAGGAATATTGGATAGTTCCTGCGGGAATCTACGATATTCAATCAATAAGTCTGCATAATCTTCGCTAATAATCCTATCACCGCAATTTTGATCCAAGTTATTTCATCCTTTTAATAATAAGTTAATTACAATATATGATGTGTATTTACTATTATTCTTTATAATAACAGTAAATTTAATTATTCAAATGAAATATTAGAATTATAACGATTAAATATATCATATCATATTGCTATGAATAGCTTAATGATTAAAAATCTTATGCTTTTATTTCATAAATTTATAGTTAATATTATGTAAATTATAACCTTTAACGTTGTAACCTTATCTCGTGCATGTTATAATGGTAAAAGCACAGTTTTATGTCAGGTATATTAAATCCTGAAGTTAAACATCCTAAATATATACCAATATTTATAACGATTGCGGTGCTGTGAAAAGCAAGTGCACCGGACATTTTAATAAATGATTTGCAAAATATGTAAGCATAAACTGCATATGGCAGTATTGACAACTTGGAGGGTACTATGTGGTTATATATGATTTTAACTTTCGTCTTAATCATTCTGGTTCTATATTTACTTGCAATTATGCCGAAGATAACAAACCGTCATGATTTAAAATCCTGGCAGGGAAAATATTATGCACACAGGGGACTTCATCAAAATCCCAAAACCGCACCTGAAAATTCCCTGGCTGCTTTTAGACTCGCCGTTGAACATAATTTTGGTATAGAAATGGATGTTCAACTCTCTAAGGATAAAATCCCAGTTGTTTTTCATGATTTTAATCTAAAAAGGGTGTGTGGTGTAAATAAAAAAGTCCGTGATCTAACTTTTGCAGAATTGCAGGAATTAACTTTGTATGATTCAAAAGAACAGATTCCTTCCTTTCAGTCCGTACTTGATATGGTGAATGGTCAGGTTCCTCTGATCGTAGAATTTAAAGTAGAAATATTTGATACTTCCGTGTGTAAAATTACTGCACCAATGTTAGAGAAATATAACGGTCGTTATTGCATTGAATCTTTTAACCCTTTGGTTTTACTTTGGTATAAACGCAACCGTCCTAATATTATGAGAGGGCAGTTAGCCAGTAATTTAATAAAAGATAAAGAGGTGGGCAGTGCTACTTTATATTTTATACTGCAAAATCTCCTTCTTAATTTTATAACAAAGCCGGATTTTATATCTTATAACTATATACACCGTAAAACATTATCCTTAATTCTCTGCCGCCGATTTTATAAAGTGCCTACTTTTGCCTGGACAATAAAATCCCAGGAGGGATTGGAAGAGAGCCGTAACAGCTTTGATTTCTTTATATTTGATCATTTTATTCCTCAAGAATAAATATTGAAACCGCTTGAAAGATGGTTTCCATAAATGGACAAACCTAAAAGTACATCTGACAGATAATATAAAACCTATTATCTGTCAGATGTACTTATTTAATGTAGGAATAAAAAGTATAGGAAATAAATTTATCGGATTATCCGCATTTAATTTCAATCAATATAAGAATTTTTGACTGATATCTATATGGCTTCATGGAACTTACCTAAAAAAGCCTTGGTACGCTCATTATTTGAGTTAAATAATTCTGCGGGTGTGGAATCTTCCACAATCACACCCTGATCCATAAAAATCATACGGTTTGAAATATCTTTCGCAAAATCCATTTCATGGGTAACTATAATCATTGTCATATTTAGACTGGTTAAAGACCGGATCACCTTTAAAACTTCTCCGGTTAGCTCCGGATCCAGTGCAGAAGTCGGTTCGTCAAAAAATAAAATTTTAGGTTTTAAGGCCAGAGCACGGGCAATAGATACACGCTGTGACTGACCGCCTGATAATTGATAAGGATAAGCTTCCGCTTTATCCCGCAGCCCTAATTTATCTAATAATTCGTAAGCTGTTTTCTCTGCTTCTTCTTTTGGAATTCCTGCTGCATAGATTGGTGCTTCCGTAATGTTTCTTAATACATTATAATGAGGAAATAGATTAAAATTCTGAAATACCAGTCCGGTTTTCATACGAATATCTTTTAGAACGGATTCACCGGCATATACGCTTTTGCCGTTTACGGTAGATACCATAACATCCCCATCCACTATAATTTCGCCCGAGTCTACGGTTTCCAATCGGTTTAAACATCTCAAAAGTGTAGATTTACCGGAACCGGAAGAACCGATAATGGATATAATCTCACCGTTTTCTACCTTTAAGGAGATATCTTTTAAAACCTGAAGGTTATCAAAACTTTTTTCTAAATTCTTTACTTCTAATATACTCAATTTTACATCCTCCGATTATCGATAGTAACTCATCTTACCCTCTGTAACAGAACAGGCTTTAGAAACAACACTGTTCATAATCAGGTAAAAAGTTCCTGCCATAATTAACGGTATCAGAGAACCTACTCTGGACATAGTATCCGTGGCCAGTTCATATATCTCACTAACACCGATAACGCTGACTAACGCAGTATCCTTTACTAAGGTCATAAATTCATTCCCCATAGGAGGCATGATGCGCTTTATCACCTGAGGCAAAATTATCTTAAAAAAGGTTTGATTTTTACTGAACCCTAATACCGTAGCCGCCTCATACTGTCCTCTTGGCATAGATTCAATACCGGATCGATATATCTCCGCAAAATAAGCAGCATAATTAATCGACATTGCTAAAATGGCAGCCCAAAATCTTGGCAGTGTATCTCCAAATACATAATGAGGAAAATAAAAAAAGAAAAATAACTGAAGTATTAAAGGAGTACCCCTCATAATTAACAGGTAAAACCGTATCGGCCCGTTTATAAAGATATGTTTGGACATTCTTCCAAAGGAGACAACCAATCCTAAAGGTAATCCAAATACTAACGTTAAAACAAATATTTTTATGGTGACAAGGGATGCAGACCCCATTATTTTAAGTAATTCAAGAAGAGTCTCTTGAGTCATTGTATTCCTCCTTATGTAAATTCAGATACTTTGCACGTCGCTATTATCGTGTTTTTATTAGTAGTTACAAAATAACATCGAATAAATTACATTATAGCACACTTTATCGAATTAGTGAAGTAATATATTATCACAATAAAATACTTTATCAGTATATTAGTTATGTTCACTCCCCTGCAAAGGCAGCAGTTCCGTGAACAATAACAAGCTTCGCGATGCACACAAAACGCAGAGGCAGCGTTTTGGCGCTGCAATTCTCCGTTTTTTTGTGATAATGCATTCACAAAAAAAAATCTGCCCAATAATCATACTCTACAAAAGTATTTTTATTGAACAGACTTTACTATAATTATATAATTTATAATATTACTTTTTTAGAGATAACATTATTTCATATCAATTACTACGCAACTAGAAAAGATTTACATTTTGCATTTTCTTTTAAATTATTCTACCGTAGTAAGATCTTTACCAAACCAGGTCTCACTGATTTTAGCCAGTGTACCATCTGCTGCCATTTCCTTTAAATATTTCTCCACTTCGGCACACAGTGATTTATCACCTTTTCGAAAACCTACTACATAATCTTCATCCGCTAAAGTTTCATCCAGGATTTTATAAGTTCCTTCTTCTTTCTCCGTATAATAACGGGCAACAACCTCATCCATAACAACCGCGTCGGAACCGGAAACCTTAAGATCTAAAAGCGCTTGTACATTGTCATCTACTTTTACTAATTCCTTTAAGGATTTTTTAAAGTCTTCATTGGCTTCAATTGCATCTGATGCAGTTGAACCGTTCTGAATTGCCACTACTTTACCCGCAAGGTCAGCAAGGGAATTAACATCACTGTTTGCCAGAACTACGGCTACCTGGGTATTTTTCATGTAAGGAATACTTAAGGTCATTGATTTGGCTCTATCTTCATTATAAGTCATACCATTCCAGATACAGTCAATATTTTTCGTAGAGAGTTCCAGTTCTTTTGCATCCCAGCTGATTGGCTGAATCATAAGTTCAATGCCCATACGTTTGCATACCTCTCTTGCTACATCAATATCAAACCCTACGATTTCCTGATTATCAGCTTTAAACCCCATCGGCGGAAATGCATCATCCAACCCTAAAACAAGTTTGCCTTTTGCCTTAATATCGTCCAGTGAAGTATCTTTTTCTGAATTTTTTGCACATCCGGCAGTAAATACAACCATCAGCATTGTAATAACTAGTAACCTGATAATTTTTTTCATTTAAATACCCATTGCATAACGCATCTGCTTACAGATGTGTTATTGCCACAAATAAATAATGTGAAAGAATCAATTTGTGGCATTCCTTTCAATTATTATTTTTTTAATGGCCCGCATGTCTTTTGTTATTCTTCCAATGTCTCGCATGTTCTTGGCGAAACGATTTACACTACGAACCCTTTGTTTCCTGTATAACTAACTGAATAATTATACGGTTTTTATAATAAGCATACATTATAGTAGCATACACTTAAGTTTCTGTCAATATTGTTGGTATAATAATAGAATTTCTGGATCATGTAATCGTAACCTGTGTTGCTGGTCAAATCCGAGTTAAGTTTATATAAATTAACTCCTTTGATATGTTATATAATCTCCAGATAGTCTTTATCCGGAAGTTCAGGAAATTTTATGGAAGGCAAGGTCTGATACCAGAATGCAGTAGAAGAAATATCCTCCTGTAAAGGAAGATATCTGCCGTTTTCCCGCCAGCCCAAAGCCTGTATCGTCACCTTTATATCCTTGTTAAAACGAATGGGATCGGATATAATATAACTTATCAGAAGTAATTTACATACTTATCAGAACTTGGTTTTCATACTTCTGATAAAAAGTATTGCTTTGTATAATTGACTAACTAATACTATCTTTAAAGGAGCACTATTATGTTATTAAAAATACATGAATTTGCCGAATTCAGTGGAATCTCAACCAGAGCACTGCACTTATATGACAAAATAGGGCTGTTTTGCCCCGCTAAAACAGATGAAACAAACGGATATCGTTATTATGATACCGAACAGATGCTTGAACTTAACACTATACTTAGTTTTAAAAAGGTCGGTTTGCCTTTAAAAGATATAAAAGAAATAACATTAAGCGGATATTCTAAAGAAATCATTGCAAAGAAATTGTTGGAAAGAAAAAATGAAAATCAAAAAATAATTGATATAACCAATTTCAATAATGAAATAATAGACTCCATTTTACTTAACTTAAATAGTGATAGCTCGAATAAAACAAATGAGGAGCAGGAAGCCTTACGCCTTTCTAAATTGATTTGTTTAGAAAACGAAAAGCTGGAACAATATTTATCACAGATTTTATGGTTATAACCTGTTCGACTCCGTTATGGGCAAACAGGAATTATTGTTATTTCAAAATTCTATTTAGTAAAATATTAACCATTATTTTACATATATCGTTTGTAGAAATAATTTTATATGATTCGTTTAAATGATCCTTTTTATATGATTCGTTTTAAATGATTCATTTTAAATGATTCATTTTGTAAAATTTTATTTGCTTAATTTTATATATTGACTTTACACCTGCGTCATAGTTTACACTCCTTTTAAGGAGGTAATATTATGGCGTATTTTAGTTTATTGTATGAGACAAAATTAAGTGAAGACCGTATTAAGACAACAGCAAAAAAGCAGTGGTTACTTAAGGCCTTACCAGATAAACAGCGAAACTTTGAACTGGTGGGCAGTAAAATGGTTGAAATAAAAAATGACCCAAATAAGGATGCCTGCAGATTTCCTGCTTTTTTTAAAGATTTAAATCTGGATCAGGTAATAGAAAAGATAATATTAGAAGATACCGATACCATGTTAAAAGAGACATTTTATGAATTATTACAGACGAAAGAAGAAATAACTTACCGACAGGACATTTTCAGAGATCTGGAGAAACCTGATATCTATCAATCCATTCTAAAATTTTATGGTTCACTAAGCCAAGTAAAGCAATTTATTGATTATTCCGAAAGAGCTAATCATCCCCTTCAATCCTGTAAATACAGGCTGGATGCCATGAATCTGTATTATAATAGTATCCGCTGTTTGCTTATAGAGACTTCACAAAAAATTGATTCAGCCGGATTGAATAACATGCTTACCCTGCTTAAGGAATATACCATAAGCGATACTTTTCTTAATTTAAGTAATATAAGTATTACTTTAAAAGATAAAATAGAATCTATACACTATAATTTAACCATATTGCCGGATAAAATATTGCTTTATTTTAAAAATGAAGATAATGATTTCAGTGAGAAATTAAAGAATGTATTTTTCCCCAATCAAAATTATCAGAATAATATTATATTTTTCCGGCAGGTCACCTTAACGGATTTGGAACTAAAGATTGCAGATGTTTTATATAAAAAAGAAAAGGGGGTTTTTACAGATTGTTCCGAGTTCACCACAAAACATTCTGATTTTATTGACCCGCTGATAGTCAGAATATACCGTGAACTTAAATTTTATATTTCCTGCCATACTTACATCTATACTTTAAAATCCAAACAGTTTACTTTCTGTTATCCGGAGATTGTAACTAACCGAAAGCTTGAACTACAGGGATTTTATGACCTTGTACTGGCTTACAAGTCCAAAATAAGTTCGGACATTATATCAAACAATATATTATTGGACGAAATCTTTTCCGGTGTTTGGATTACAGGTTCCAACCAGGGCGGTAAAACAACCTTCGCACGATGTATCGGACAGATTGCTTATTTCATGTTAATAGGATTACCGGTTCCCGGTCACTTTGCCAGACTCCCTCTATTTAGTGGGATATTCACTCACTTTTCAACGGAAGAAACCGCTTTGACCGGTAATGGAAAATTAAAAGAAGAGTTGTTACAAATAAAAGAAATGCTTTCCTATGCAAATAACCAGGATAATCTCTATATTCTGAATGAATTATTTTCTTCGACTACCACTCTGGATGCATATGATATGAATAAACTGTTAATCCAAAGATTAATCGAAAATAACTCTTCTATTATCTGCGTTACCCATATTCCCAGCCTCGCAGCCTCCTGTAAGGAAATGCTCAGCTTAGGCACAAAGACGGGTAACAATGAAAAAAACAGACGAACCTACCAGATAATACCTAAAGCTGCCGAACCCACTGCTTATGCATCTGATATTGCCAACCGATATCATTTGACCTATAAACAGATTAAGGAGGAACTGGTACATGAATAATAACCTTTTATATTATGATCAGACTATTACTGCTTCCAACCCCAGCTCTGCCCAAGGTAAGTTTATCCGTGATTTAAAGTTAGACTTGGTACTGGATACCATTGCAGAGGAGGATCCTTATATCAGAATGCTTTTTAGAAAACTATTTTTAAATCCCTCCGTGAGAAAAGAGGAAATTATAAAACGGCAGGAAATTCTGAAAGAAGCAATACATTATCAACAATTTTTTAATTCTGTTTATCTTTTATCCACAGAAGCAATCAATAAAATAAACATATCCAGTGAATCATCCCACCCCAGATATGATAATATGATACCGGTCTCTAAAAAGCTAATTACCCAAAGTGATATTACAGTCATAAATCTCCGCTACCTGGGCCTTATTAATACTTTAATAACTGATAACAAAAGTTCATTTTCCTCCTCTCATTTAAACGAGTTTATTACGATGACATTAAAAAACTATTCCAAGGACTTTCTTCAAAAATCTAATGAATTATTAAATGAACTACAGGATTTGAAATTCCATTCTGAAATAGAAATCGGCGGCCATCCAGGGTTTGGTCTGAAATTAAGGGAAGTACTACTGCATACCATTTCGCCTTCAGAAAAAAACACAACCAAAACTAAGCCTAAATATTCTAACAAAGCAGATGCTGTCATACTGCTTGATAATCAAACATTAATTAATAACAGCGAGGAAATTATTAATTCCTGTTTCGTGTGGATTCTAAAAACACTGAGTGATTTTAATAATGAGGTACGTACTTTTTTTGAATCAGTTCGGGAAATGTTTGGTTTCTACGCGGGTGCAGTAAGTCTTTTTCACAAGATAACAAAGGAGGGAGAGGATGTATGTTTCCCGGATTTTATTAGTACAAAGGGATATGAATTTTCCAGCTTGAAAGATATCGGATTGATCTTAAAAAAAGAAGTTCCCGTTGTAGGAAATTCTGTTTCGTTTTACAGGAAAAACCTATGTATTATAACCGGAGCTAATCAAGGGGGTAAGACCACTTTCTTACGAAGTATAGGACTGGCACAGCTTATGGCGCAATGCGGTTTATTTGTAACAGCTGCTTCTTTTTCCTGTTTTATATACAATGGAATCTTCACCCACTTTCCCGATGAAGAAGACAGAGACCTTAAAACCGGCCTGTTGGAGCAGGAATTACACAGACTTCATGATTTAATCCCTACTATGAACAAAGACAGTCTGTTACTTATGAATGAGACTTTTTCAACCACAACCGAATATGACGCCGGTTATCTGGCAGAGCAGATCACTGCAGCGTTTCGCAGCTGCGGCCTTTTCACCCTCTTTGTTACGCATCTATATGAATATGCCCATAAACTATATACAGAAGCACCAGAAGACTGTATCTTCTTTCGTGCTAAAAGAAATAATGACGGAAGCAGAAGCTTTGAAATAGATACCGGCGAACCGGTAAAATCCAGTTATGCTCTGGACTTATATCATGAGATCTTAGATTGATTCTATCGGTTAATCTTTCCCCTAATAGAATTGATATAACATATTCTACTAGCGTAAGCACTTAAAACTAAAACAGAATAAAGTGTCAGCATGCTGACACTTTCGCGCCCTCGCGGACCCTGTAACAGGATACTTTCACTCCGCGAGGTGTGCATCCTGCCCGGTGGAGCTTTTTATTTACTAGAGAACTTGTAAATAAAAAAAGCTTGATTCAGGTTTTTACACCTAAACAAGCTCTTCTTAACCTCCTGCACTTAAAAATCGTATACTGCAATATTACTACAGCGCTTTCCTATATAACATTTCAATATCCTTAATCTCAGTTTTTCTCGGGTTTACGGTTATATTACCGCTTTTCATAGCATCTTTTGCCATATCCTTAATTTTATCCTCCATGACACCGACAGCGCTAAGTTTTTCTGGTATCTGGAGCTCATGTAACAGTTTTTTCACTTCTTCCACCAGTGAATTGGTACCCTGATATATTTTATCTTTCCCGGTTTTTAATAAATGGTAGATTACTTCATATTTTCCGTTATCCGCAAGGGCATTATACTCAAGAACAACCGGCAGTAATATTGCATTGGCAATGCCATGAGGAATATCAAAATAACCTCCTAACGGATGAGCCATTGCGTGGACATCGCCAAGCCTTGCCCAGTTAAAAGCTATTCCTGCAAATGTACTTCCAAGCAGCATCGAGCTTGCAGCTTCTTCATCACTGCGGTCTGCAACAAACCGCCGTATATTTCTTCCAATCGATTTTATAGCATATTCAGCCATGGCTTCGGTAAAAGGAGAAGCTGCTTTTGACAGGTAGCTCTCTATACCATGAACCAGAGCATCTATGCCTGTCGCAGCCGCAACATCGGCAGGAAGAGACATTATTAACTCAGGGTCCAGCAGCGCATAAGCCGGTATCAACTCATTACTGAATACAGTCAATTTATAATTTCTGGACTTATCCGTGATAACTGAAAAAGCCGTAACCTCACTTCCAGTACCGGCAGTAGTGGGAATTGCTATAATTGGAGCAATTTTACCGGGAACTTTACCTCCGCCCTCATATTGTGTTATATCACCGCCATATACTGCAAGTACTCCAACCGCTTTTGCCACATCCATAGGGCTTCCCCCGCCTAAAGCTATAATTCCTGCAGTATTATTATTTAAATAAGCTTCTGTCGCGGCATTTACCGTTTCAACGGAAGGATTTGCTTCAATATCAAGGAATTCGACATGCTCTATTCCTGCCTCATCCAATATATCTGTTACTTTTTTGACTGTTCCGATTGCTTCTAACCTCCTGCCGGATAGTATCATTATCTTACCGGATGGCAGATTATCTAATATAGAAGGTAATTTTTTTAAGCTTGACTTACCAAAAATAATATTCTGTGGTATTGAAAACATAAATTCAAACATAATCCAACTCCATTCATCCTTTTGTCAATTTTCAATCCTCTGACTGCTTTTTTTGTTACCATAAAAAATCAGGGAACTTAATTTTTAAGTATTCTTTAATCAGTATCACGCAATTATCGATTCCAACCCGCTTACTATTTAAGGTAAGATCATAATTAACCGGATTTGTCCAATAATTTCCTCCGGTGTAATGTTCATAATAGGCTGCTCTGTATTGGTCTGTTTTCGTAATGGATGTATGTGCTGTTTCTTCATTTACATTCATTTTACTCATAACTTTCTGAACGCAAAAATCCCTGGGTGCCTCGATATAAATACTGATTACATTGGAATGCTCTTTTAGAATCCAATCGGCACATTTACCTACAATTACGCAGGATTCTTGACTGGCCAGATTTAAAATAATCTGTTTCTGGAATTCGAACAGTCTTTCATCCGATACAAAATCTACATCTACCGGATTTGGTTTCAAGGACCTTGGCAGCCCTCTTAATAATCCGGAAAACTTTTTCCCCCTAATTTTTTCATTAACTTCGTTAAATAAGTCCTCATCCAGTCCGCTTAGCTGTGATGCAAGTGTTAATATTCTGTTTTCGTAACAGGCAATACCTAATTCCTCCGCCAATCTGGAAGCAATCTCTTTCCCTCCACTTCCAAAACCTCTAGCTACTGTTATTACGTAATTATCCATATGTAACCTCTCATTCCGCCGACCCTAGCGGCATAAAATATAATGAAAGAAACCATCTTGAGACGACTTTAATTCTTAAATCCATTTTTTATATAAGGCTTTCCACGGTTTCCTTAATAATTTCATATGCTTTATCGCAGTCTTCCTCTGTCAGGATCAAAGGCGGAACCATACGGATTGTGTGTGCACCTATTGAGGTAATAAGCAGCTTCCGGTCAAAACAGCCATGCTTCACATCAATTCCTTTAATCTGATCATCGAATTCCACACCAACTAACAGCCCCTGTCCTCTGACTTCTTTTACATGCGGCAAGGTATTTAATTTATTCATAAAATAATTTCCAATTTTTTTCGCTTTCCCAGCAAGGTCCCTATCAAGTAGTTCCGTGACCTGGGCCAAGGAAGCCGCACAGGATACGGGATGTCCGCCATATGTCGTTCCATGAGAACCCGGTGTAAATACTCTCGCTACCTCATTTCTCGCGCAAATAGCACCGATTGGCATTCCTCCGCCCATCGCCTTTGCCATGGATATTATATCCGGTTTGATTCCATAATTCATAAAAGACATCACTGCACCGGTTCTGCACCATCCGGTCTGTACCTCATCCAGCAGTAACAATAAGCCTTTTTCATCACATAATTTACGAAGTCCTGTCATAAATTCTGTCGTTGCCGGAATGACACCGCCCTCACCCTGCACCGGTTCTACCATAATTGCAATTGTATTGTCTGTTACCGCATCTTCAAAGGATTTTAAGTCATTGAAATCAGCGTAGACAAAACCAGGTGTCATATCGCCAAAACCAATCTGGCAGGCATTCATAGGCTGTCCCGTAGCACTCATGGAACCAAACGTTCTTCCATGAAAGGACATTTTAGCAGTTATAATCTGATATTTCTCAGGGCCAAATAGGTCAACGCCATATTTTCTAGCCATTTTTATCATTGCTTCATTCGCTTCGGTTCCGGAATTTTGAAAAAAGATTTTATCCATATGGATCGCATTGCAGATTTTTTCAGCTAGTAATACCTGCGGTATGGTATAGGGATAATTAAAAGTATGAATAATATCCGCAACCTGATCTTTCACAGCAGCAACCACTTTTTCATTGCAGTTACCGGCGCTGTTTACAGCAATTCCCGCATAGAAATCCAGATATCCCGTACCTGTTTCATCATATTGATACATATCTTTTGCGGTTTCAGCCACAAAGTCAAACCTTTCATAAGTCTCGATAATATATTTTTTTGCTTTTGCTTTCAGTTCTTCTTTCGTTAATCCTGTGTCTTTTAATTTCATTTCATATGCCTTCTTTCTAATTAATTGAATAATTACTTCTTTATTAAATCAATTTGAATCATAATTTAATATACTATATTATTTAAAACAAAATATCGAGGTAAGCCTAACCGTATCAGCTCCATCATTACGATACCAATGTTCAATATCTGAATCAAAACGAAATGCATCACCCGGTCGAATTATATATTTCTTTTCCCGTACCCTCAGAGTTAAAATTCCTGTTGCAACGGTGATATACTCCACCGTATTTTCACCATGAGATCCGCTGTAGTAGGTGCCATTCCGGTAGATATCCATACCATAAATCTCAAATGGTTTATCCTTTTCATACGGAAAGTAGGTAAAAATACTGTATTGCCCCTCTACTTCTTTGGTCGGTACGATTTCATCCTTTGATATATAATAGGTCTCCTGTCTGGGTGTTTCAATCAGCTCCGACAGCTCAACCCTAAGTCCGCTTACAATCTTACCCAGGCATCCAATGGATGGGTTTGCCTCTCCCCGTTCAATCTGTGCCAGCATACTTTTACTCACACCGGTTTGTTCGGCTGTTCCTTCCAGGCTCAGGTTTTTTGCAATTCTCATTTTCTTTAAGTTAATTGCTATATTTTTATTGATATAATCCAATCTGTTCACTCCTTAGCTGAAAAGCCTTTCTCACCCATTCATAAAACGGGTTAAGAACTCTTTCGTTCTTGGATTAGCCGGTGCCGTAAATAATCTCTCGGGTACGTCGCATTCTGCAATTACACCCTGATCCATAAATATTGTTCTGGTAGATACATCTCTGGCAAATGCCATCTCATGAGTTACGATAATCATGGTTAACCCATCTTTCGCTAATTCCTTAATTACGGTTAAAACTTCTCCTACCATTTCCGGATCCAGTGCGCTGGTTGGTTCGTCAAAAAGCAGTACCTCCGGCTCCATGGTCAATGCCCTGGCGATTGCAACTCTCTGTTTCTGCCCGCCGGATAACTGGGCAGGTTTTGCATTGATATACGCCGCCATTCCTACCTTTTTTAAATATTTTATCGAAATAGCGTGTGCCTGTTCTTTATTTTTTTTTAAAACTTTTCTGCATCCTGCCATGCAGTTCTCTAGTACGGTCATATTATTGAATAAATTAAATGACTGAAACACCATTCCTACTTTTGAACGGTAATCGTTAATTTTCTTCTGGGAACCTCCGATTTCAGAATCTCCATAAAATATTTTTCCGCTGGTCTTGTTTTCGAGAAGATTCAAACATCGCAGCAGTGTCGATTTACCGGAACCTGAAGACCCTATAATACATACGACTTCTCCTTTTTCTATATTGAAATCTATATCCTTTAAAACTTCATGGGTACCAAAGGATTTACTTAAATGTTCCACATTAATAATCGTCATATGTTTTTCCTCCTAGTCCGTTAAATATTCTGTTGCTAATTCATAATCTTTCTTATCTTCCAGCTTCTTTTCCAATAAGTTTAATAATTTTGTAAATGCCGCACATAAAATGAAGTAGATTGCTCCTGTAATTAAGAAAGCTTCAAAATAACGGTAATAGGTATTCGCAGCTGTTTTTGTAGCAAAATAAAGTTCAGCTATTCCGATAACATTCAGTACGGAAGTCATTTTTAAGTTTGTAATGAACAGATTACCCATCTCTGGAATAATATTGCGGAAGGCCTGTGGTAAAACAACAGAAAACATAATAGTAAAATGAGACATTCCAAGTGCCTTTCCACCTTCAAACTGTCCGTTATCAATGGAAATAATACCTCCCCGCACCGTTTCTGCCATATATGCACCGGTATTAAGTAAAATAACAAGTACAGCCGCAGTAAAAGATGATATATCTACCCCGTATTGTTTCAATCCGTAATAAATAACCATTGCCTGAACCATCATGGGTGTCCCTCTGAAAACATGGATAAATATGTTGCAGATTGCTTTCATTCCTTTGTAATATATTTTTTTGAGCCTGCCATCCTCTGGATGAACCGGTGTCGATTGAATGATGCCAAGCAGGAAACCTAATAAAAACCCAAATAAAGTTCCAAGTATGGAGGTTTCTAAAGTTATCACGGTCCCCTTCCAGAAGTATATTCCATATTTCTGTAATAAAAATATAATCCATTCAAAAATACTCTTTTCCATACTCATTCTCCTTAACATTGACCACCGGTTTATCCAGCGGTTTATTTTATATAAAAAAGGAGACGCATAGGATCTGTTACGCTCCCATGCGTCATATTTTTTTATTATTTATTATCCTAAATTAGTTACTTAAAGGTTGTAAGGTTGCTGCGATATCCATTAATGCATTCATGCTATGTTCATCCCAACCAATTGCATCCAAAGCATCATCCAGCTTTTTCTGTAATTCACTGTCTCCTTCTTTTACGGCGATACATACATTTAATGACTGGCCTTCCGGTACGGTAAAACCATTTGGTTCTTCAAATCTAATATAAGTAAGGTCCGGATTAGACATCGTTGCCGACATTGCTGTAGGTTCATCCAGAACCGCACAGTCTGCGGTACCTGTTGCAACAGCCATAACTACCTCGGATGTCGTTTCATAATAGGTTAATTGCTTTACATCCGGTATTTGCGGTACATATTGTTCCCATATTGTTCCGATCTGGGTTGTTGAGGAAGTTCCCTTAAAGTCTGCTAATGTCTTGGCATTAGTCAACGGACCGTCTTTTTTTACAATTACAACATTGTTTCTGATATAATAAGGATCCGTAAAATCAACACTTTGTTCTCTTTCTTCCGTGTAACCCATGCCTGCTATAATTGCATCATAATCACCGGAATTCATTCCTAATACAATACTTGACCAGTCTATCTTATGTATTTCCAATTCCATACCCATCTGATCCGCAAGCTTTTTTGCTACCATGACATCATAACCGTAAGCATAATCACTGGTACCGTATATTGGTATTGCTTTATCTCCATTGGGTAAACTGGGTTCTGACTGTGTCCAGTTAAAAGGAGCATATGCACATTCCATGCCGACTCTTAAAACTTTCTTATCACCACTCCCTGTATCGCTATTCCCTGTATCTCCGCTTTGTGTATCCACACCAGTCGTTTCAGCATTTGAAGATACATTTGTTGCATCAACACCCTTAGAATTTGTTTTAGACCCACATCCTGTTAATAGTGAAAACATTACTGTAAAGCATAACATTAAGCTAATCATTTTACGTTTCATAATAAAACCTCCTCAAAGAATTATACTGTGAATAGTCTCGCCAAGAATATGCGAGCCATTGCAAGAATAGCAAAAGACGCTATTCTTCAGGGCCTATGCCCAAAAAACAAGGGCGTTAGTGTGACCTTTGAGGACTTATTCTGCAGTATAAGCCTCCCTTACTGTGCTTGGTAACCAGAAGAAACCTGCGCCAGCTTCTTGCCGCTCGCGACCGCGATGGAATTAGAACAAATGCTTTCGCGAAAATCAAAAAAGGTGTTGGTTTTGCCCAACACCTTTGTTAATATTAAAATATTATAATCGTCCGATAATCGTTTGTCAATATACATTCAAACAATATTTTGTACAAAATATTTTTACATACTAAGTCTTTTCTAAGATAGTTTGTATATTTGTATCAACATATTGCACAATATTGTTTGTATATTGTTTGTAAAATATTTTTCTGCTCCTTATATCTTAATAATCAAAAAGGATTGAGTGTTCGTTTATTACACTCAATCCTTTAATTAGGGCTGCTTAAAGCTATATTGCTATAACCCTGGAAGTATGTCTCACTCAATTAATTTATCTAAATAAATGTTATAAATCACTCTTCTCCCTTTAATGCATTTAGTTTAATTCTTTAACGAATTAGAAATTTTGTATCTCATCTTGAACTATTTAAACAGGCTTTATTAATGATTACAGCCGTATCTCCTTTATATGACACTAAAGCAGCTCCGGAATTGTTCAAAGTTAAAGATACGATATTAATCCGCTCATCATCTGTTTTAGATATAGAGGATACAGCAGTTTCCGAGTGCTTATCGATGGCACTCCAGTATTCTTTAAGTTTACTTAATACATCCGGTTTCAAGTCACTGATTTTTTCCTTACTCTCCCATTTGGTACAATTATTTTTTAATAAGTCTACCCAGTCTGTACCAGAAGCATCAAATTCTTTTATCATATTATCCTTTAACTTTTTCCCATCTATATCTGAATAAATGAGTTTTACATAATTAAGATAACTCGTTTTAAAGGGAAACCAATCAGCTTCTACTGCGTCATTTACTTCCAGGTAAACGGTAGCATCATAACCGAATTTTTTAATCTTATCTGCTAATATAATTGTTGTTACGGGTTTTTCGTACTTGTAAACAACTCCGTCAACTCCCTCTTGAATGGATAAGACTTCTTCAATTTCATCAAGGGACATACCCCAATATAATTTTTCAATCGGTGGTTGAAATCCATAAGCCTTATACGAATTTCCGTCATCAATTTTTTCGCAGCCAGTTGTAAGACAAATTAATATAAAATAAATGCATACTACTTTAAAAGCTTTTTTCACGTTATTGCCTCATATATTTAAAATCTATAATTAATAATCAACCATCAAGTACTTCTAACAGGTCTACTGTTAATTCAAAGGAATCATTATCTCCAGTTCTTACATAAAGAGAGGTACAATAATTACCTGTGCTATCATCTTTATAGTAAGAACTATTTTTTGCACTTGTTGTATATTTTTTACCGTTGCCCGGAGTTCCGTTTGTGACTGTAGTATCCATAAATGGATAACCCATAAGTGATGCTATTATACCATGTTTTATATATGCAACTGGTGTTGTACTATAATTTACATATGACTGTTCTTTTTTAGCCCGAACCAATATGTCATTATAAAGTCCCGGAACACCGCTTTCGTAATATTTTAATGTATAATATACTGTCTGAACAGCAACTACATTATATTGAGAAAGACTTTTGTATAAACTCGAATCTACATAAGTAATTACATCACCGGTAACAGTATTTTCTAATGCCATATTGTCAATAACATATTCTTTTTCTATACTTCCATCAGAATAAGTATTTTCTTTAATTAATTGCGTCGCCAATATTCCATTATTTTGAATGTTTTCTTCGTCACGTATATTAAACGAATTTCTGTTATTTGACTTTTCATTCGCTTGGGTAATTGCTAAACGGATAAGCTCATCTAAATCTGTAATTCTATTATATGTTACAGTAGAAATACATTTCTCCGAATCATCACTACTTTCTGCAATGGCAATTGTCTTAGTAAAAAATGTTGCAGTTAATAATGAAAAAATAAACAACAACATAACTAAGTTCTTTATATAACCTTTTTTTCTCATTATAATTCACTCCCTTTTCTACATTATTATTTAAACACTGTTATTTTAATTATTTAATCTCTACTAACTACTATTATTATAAATATCTACTGCCATATTTTATTCATCTCCTTTGAAAAATAGTATATAAAGCCACTAGCTAATCCAAATAATCTTTAGATATGCTAGGCATTATAAATATTAATAAAAGTTAACTAAATAAATTATCATTCCATTAATTGTTATATTTTTACTTAATTTAGATTATAGTATAAAAAAAATAAAATACAAGAATACAGATAAATAATATGAAATTGTTAAACACTTATCAACAACTTCTATTACCATACTATCAGTTTCTCATATAATTTAAGTAATTGCTTGTATTTTTTAACGCCATAAGAGACAAATTGAATATTCCTATCCGGTTTTCTACTTGCTAAACTCATAGGTTACTGCGTTACTATTTTAGTAAGGGTTTAAAACTCTCACTGAAACAATTTCGTATAAATAACTTTATCCATCATAATACAGATCACCTGAACTTCATGTAAAAAAATTCTCATACAATATGCAATAACAATGGTTGAAATTAGACCGTTTATATATAAGTTATCCTGCTGTATAAACTAAAAAAAGGCTACCAAATATCTGGTAACCTTCTTTCTTATATCTTCAAAACTACACACTATCCATCTCTATTTAACCATCAACCTTTTGGTCAAGCCCTCGACCTATTAGTATTAGTCAGCTCCATACATTACTGCACTTCCACCTCTAACCTATCCACCTTGTCGTCTTCAAGGGGTCTTACTGCTTTCGCATGGGATATCTTATCTTGAGGGGGGCTTCACGCTTAGATGCCTTCAGCGTTTATCCCTTCCCGACTTGGCTACTCGGCCATGCACTTGGTAGTACAACCGATCCACCAGAGGTCAGTCCAACCCGGTCCTCTCGTACTAAGGTCAGCTCCTCTCAAATATCCTACGCCCGCGCCGGATAGGGACCGAACTGTCTCACGACGTTCTGAACCCAGCTCGCGTACCGCTTTAATGGGCGAACAGCCCAACCCTTGGGACCTACTACAGCCCCAGGATGCGATGAGCCGACATCGAGGTGCCAAACCACTCCGTCGATGTGAACTCTTGGGAGTGATAAGCCTGTTATCCCCAGGGTAGCTTTTATCCGTTGAGCGATGGCAATCCCACTTTATACCACCGGATCACTAAGTCCTAGTTTCCTACCTGCTCCACCCGTCGGTGTCGCAGTCAAGCCTTCTTATGCCTTTGCACTCTGCGAATGGTTTCCAACCATTCTGAGAAGACCTTTGAGCGCCTCCGATACCCTTTCGGAGGCGACCGCCCCAGTCAAACTCCCCACCTGACATTGTCCACTGCCCGGATCACGGGCACATGTTAGAAATCCAATACTGCAAGGGTGGTATCCCAACAGTGGCTCCACCACGACCGGAGTCGTAGCTTCCAAGCCTCCCACCTATCCTGTGCATGCAATACCGAATCCCAGTATCAAGCTAGAGTAAAGCTCCATGGGGTCTTTCCGTCCTGGCGCAGGTAACCAGCATCTTCACTGGTATTTCAATTTCACCGGGTGCATTGTCGAGACAGTGCCCAAATCATTACGCCTTTCGTGCGGGTCGGAACTT
>NZ_CP133190.1:4110000-4112500 GCF_030913705.1 Anaerocolumna sp. MB42-C2 | reverse complement strand
GCTCCTCTCAAATATCCTACGCCCGCGCCGGATAGGGACCGAACTGTCTCACGACGTTCTGAACCCAGCTCGCGTACCGCTTTAATGGGCGAACAGCCCAACCCTTGGGACCTACTACAGCCCCAGGATGCGATGAGCCGACATCGAGGTGCCAAACCACTCCGTCGATGTGAACTCTTGGGAGTGATAAGCCTGTTATCCCCAGGGTAGCTTTTATCCGTTGAGCGATGGCAATCCCACTTTATACCACCGGATCACTAAGTCCTAGTTTCCTACCTGCTCCACCCGTCGGTGTCGCAGTCAAGCCTTCTTATGCCTTTGCACTCTGCGAATGGTTTCCAACCATTCTGAGAAGACCTTTGAGCGCCTCCGATACCCTTTCGGAGGCGACCGCCCCAGTCAAACTCCCCACCTGACATTGTCCACTGCCCGGATCACGGGCACATGTTAGAAATCCAATACTGCAAGGGTGGTATCCCAACAGTGGCTCCACCACGACCGGAGTCGTAGCTTCCAAGCCTCCCACCTATCCTGTGCATGCAATACCGAATCCCAGTATCAAGCTAGAGTAAAGCTCCATGGGGTCTTTCCGTCCTGGCGCAGGTAACCAGCATCTTCACTGGTATTTCAATTTCACCGGGTGCATTGTCGAGACAGTGCCCAAATCATTACGCCTTTCGTGCGGGTCGGAACTTACCCGACAAGGAATTTCGCTACCTTAGGACCGTTATAGTTACGGCCGCCGTTTACTGGGGCTTAAGTTCAACGCTTCGGATTGCTCCTAACATCTCCCCTTAACCTTCCAGCACCGGGCAGGCGTCAGCCCATATACTTCACCTTTCGGTTTTGCATAGACCTGTGTTTTTGCTAAACAGTTGCTTGGGCCAATTCTCTGCGGCCTGTATTTCTACAGGCACCTCTTCTCCCGAAGTTACGAGGTTATTTTGCCGAGTTCCTTAACAATGCTTCTCCCGTCGGCCTTAGGATTCTCTCCTCATCCACCTGTGTCGGTTTACGGTACGGGCTTATATAAAACAATAGCGGCTTTTCTTGGCAGTTAGCTCACCAGCTTCCCTACTTTAAATTTCGGTCCGCATCACGTCTTCGTATTGTGTGACGGATTTGCCTGCCACACTACTACCACGCTTGCACCGGTTTTTCCATTCCCGGCTCTGGCTTTCTCTCTGCGTCCCCACAGTTCTGTTTATATAAGGTACAGGAATTTCAACCTGTTGTCCATCGACTACGTCTTTCGACCTCGCCTTAGGTCCCGACTTACCCAGAGCAGATCAGCTTTACTCTGGAAACCTTGGATATTCGGCCTAGAAGATTCTCACTTCTATCTCGCTACTCATTCCGGCATTCTCTCTTCTTAACACTCCACGTCTCCTTACGGTAACGCTTCGTCGCAGTTAAGAATGCTCCTCTACCAATTGCATGAATGCAATTCCACAGCTTCGGTGTCGTGTTTTAGCCCCGGACATTTTCGGCGCAGGACCTCTCGACTAGTGAGCTATTACGCACTCTTTTAATGTATGGCTGCTTCTAAGCCAACATCCTAGTTGTTTTCGAAATCCCACATCCTTTTCCACTTAACACGCACTTTGGGACCTTAGCTGGTGGTCTGGGCTTTTTCCCTTTTGACTACCCAACTTATCTCGTGTAGTCTGACTCCTGATCATCATCTGTATGGCATTCGGAGTTTGATAATCTTCGGTAAGCTTTGACGCCCCCTAGGATATTCAGTGCTCTACCTCCATCAGACTAAATCAAGGCTAGCCCTAAAGCTATTTCGAGGAGAACCAGCTATCTCCGGGTTCGATTGGAATTTCTCCCCTACCCACACCTCATCACCACCCTTTTCAACGGATGTGTGTTCGGTCCTCCACCACCTTTTACGGCAGCTTCAACCTGGACATGGGTAGATCACCCGGTTTCGGGTCTACATTCACTGACTTGCATTATTCGTAAGAATAATTACGCCCTATTCAGACTTGGTTTCCCTTCGGCTTCAGTCTTTACGACCTTAACCTTGCCAGTAAATGTAACTCGCCGGACCGTTCTACAAAAAGTACGCGGTTCCTCTGTAAATAGAGGTTCCACAGCTTGTAAACACAGGGTTTCAGGTTCTCTTTCACTCCCCTCCCGGGGTTCTTTTCACCTTTCCTTCACAGTACTATGCTCTATCGGTCACTAAGTAGTATTTAGCCTTGGGGGGTGGTCCCCCCGACTTCCCACAAGGTTTCTCGTGTCTCGTGGTACTTCGGATCCCGCTCGCTGTCTTCGGATTTTGCATACGAGGCTTTCACTCTCTTTGGCTGGCTTTCCCAAAACCATTCTGCTATCCTAAAACTCACTTGTTGCGGTCCATAACCCCGAAGAATAAATTCTTCGGTTTAGGCTGTTTCCATTTCGCTCGCCGCTACTTTGGAAATCGAGTTTTCTTTCTTTTCCTCCGGGTACTTAGATGTTTCAGTTCCCCGGGTTCCCTCTGTATGGC
>NZ_CP133190.1:3997500-4105000 GCF_030913705.1 Anaerocolumna sp. MB42-C2 | reverse complement strand
AAAAACATCTCTTTCATTATTGATTTTATAGTAAGAACTGCCTCCATCACCCCTTTACCCCTGTCATGGTGATACCTGTTACGATCTGTTTTTCAAATAGTATAAAAAGAATGATTGCAGGCAGGGAAGCCACCATATTAGCGGTCATTGGCCGGACATAATCCACAGTATAAGTCCCGGCAAAAGTCGGTATACCGATTGGAAGAGTAAATTTTTCACTGCTCATGGAACATAGTAAAGGCCACAGATAATTGTTCCAGCTTCCTACGAATGCAAAAATAGCAACTGTAACTAATACTACTTTAGATAATGGCAATACAATCCTGGTGAATATGACCAATTCACCGCCTCCGTCTATTCTTACTGACTCCAATAATTCACCAGGAATTCCTCTAAAAAAGGTTATCATAATAATCAGATTCATTGATCCTGCTATTGTTGGAAATATAAGACCCGGATACGTATCAATCAGATTCAGTTTATTAGCTGTAATAAACAGCGGTACGATTGTCGCCTCACCCGGAACCATCAAACCCAAAAGAAAATATACATAAAGCAGTCCCTTTCCTTTCATATCAATTTTGGCAATGGCATAAGCCGCTAATGCGGATAATAAAACTACCAGGAAAGTGGATATAATTGAAATAAATAAGCTGTTTAACATCCAGGTTGGCACATCGCTGTGGAAAATTATACTAGGGTAGTTCTCTATGGTGTAAGGAGGCTTAAACCAGTCCCATATATTCTTAATTTGTTTTCCTTCTCTTTGAAATGAAACCGCTAAAGACCAAATTACCGGTGTAACAAAAATTAAAGCAATCAGGACAGAAAGAGCTGTCAGGATAACTTTACCTAAATTAAATTTCTGTTTCATGCCTTTTCCCCCTTACCTTGAATTTTAAGCTGAATTAACGATAAAAGAACTAAAATCAGAAACAATACGTAAGAAATTGCGGATGAATATCCCATATCATTTTTTTCAAAGGCCGTCTCATAAATATATTGAATCAAAGGTCTGGTATTGGTTCCCGGACCACCTCCAGTAATCATATAAATCTGTCCGAATACTTTAAAGCAGGCAATCACCTGTAATAATACTATAAGATAAGTTGTTGGTTTTAACAAAGGCAGAACAATAGAAAACAGCTGGACTCTTTTGGAGGCACCGTCAATATCAGCGGCTTCGTAAAGCTGATCCGGTATATCCTGTAATGCAGAAAGATATATCATCATACTAAATCCCACCGTCCACCAGATTGTCATGGCGGAGATGGTTGCCCAGGCGAGATGATTATCCTGCAGCCACTGAAGTTCTACAGCAGGACTTAATACCCCAATGCTATGTAAAAAGTTATTTATAAACCCACGGTAAGGTGCAAACATATAAATAGCCGTAAAGGAGGCCACCGACACTGACAGTACATTGGGCAGATAATAGCAGATTCGAAATAATTTTTGTAATTTACTGACCCGATTAGCAAGCAAAGCCAATGCAATAGCACATATGATTAATGCAGGCACGGTTATTAAAACAAATACAGTCGTATTACGCAATGCTCCCCAAAAATATTTATCATGCAAAAATTTTGAATAATTATTAAGTCCAACAAATCTTATCTTCCCCATAAGCCCCCATTTATGGAGACTAACATATACCCCCTGTATCATCGGCCAAATGGTAAATATCGTATAAAAAACCAGAAACGGCAGTATAAACCCTGCACCCACCAGTGCTTTTCTGATTTTCTTAGCTCTGCTTCCCATGCTCTTACCTCCTGATATTTCGTAATTAAATCGCGATGAAAGGGCTGCGGCAAAACCTACTCTCTTTTTGAACGAGATTACGAATCAAGTTTCACAACAGCCTCTTATATAAATATATATTACGATTATTTCAAATTCGATTCTAATTCACCATACATACTGTCAATTGCTGCAGCTGTATCAGTCTGCCCAGTCCATACGGTATTTAAGTTGGTAATCATTGCATCTTTCATGGAATAGAAATTAGGATTCTTTGACGGTAAAACTGCAGTTTCCAATGCACTCTTATAACCGCTCCTGTAATCTAAGGACAGGTACTCCTGACTTTCCAACACGGATTTATTTGCCGGTATCTGCCCGGATTTAGCCCAAGTGGCTGCCCCTTTGGAGGATACGTAATTAATAAATTCCACCGCAGCTTTGGTTTCTTCCTCCGTTCTATTTTTATTAAAAGGAATAATTAAAGTATGGGAATCAGCCCAGCATGCATCTTTGTCAAAAAGCTTCGGAAATGCCTGTGCACCAAAATGCAGGTTTTCAGTCTTTTCAAAGGCTCCGACAGCCCACGTACCGCCAATAAAAAGTCCTGCCTGGCCGCCCTGGAAGAATTTCTGATGGTCATCTATACCCTGGCTGATATATCCTTTATCAAATAAACCTTTTACAAAATCTGCAGCTTTAACCGCAATGTCTTTATTCATGGTTACTTCCGTTCCCTCTTCATTAACAAGAGCCGTTCCGCCCATTTGGAAATAACTTGCCCACCATAACCGGTAAGGATCATCACCGGAATTCGTCATAGCAATCGGTGAAGCCCCATCTGGGAGAACACCTTTAATTTTATCAAGAATTGCATATAAATCATCTTCACTTGTAATATCAAGCTGATTATTTGCATTGAGTGCAACTCCCGCTTTTTCTAATATATCTTTATTAAAGTATAAGATTTCTGCATGGGTATCCAACGGCATAGCATAAGTAGAACCATCAAATGTCACACTTTCTTTGGATGAATCCGCATATTGGCTCCAGTCTACTCCGATTTCTTTCGCATAGTCATCAATCGGGATTAAAACGCCCTGTTCAACCAGCTCCGGAAGTTTTGAAACATGAGAAACACCGATATCCGGGCCTTTCTTGGCAGCTACAGCAGTCTGAAGTTTTGTATAGTAATCCCCCCAAACTAACATGATGGATTGTACACCCATAGTTGGATTCGTTTTATTATAATCCGATATAATTGTGTCCATGAAACTTCCGTCGCCACCACTGAATAGTGACCAGAATACTAATTTACCCTCTTCGACTTTGACATTCTCCGGATTGTTTACGGTACCATCTTCATTAACATCTACTGTGGCTGCATCAGATGCCCCCTCTTTGGTATCCGTAACCGTATTTTGATTTTTGACGTCGGTACCTGCCGTACTGTCGGTTTTACTGCCGGAACATCCGGTGAAAGAAAAAGCGATAAGACTTGCGGCAATTAATACACATAATAATTTTTTCTTCATTAAAATACCTCCCTTTTAAATTTGACACAGCAATATTTTGCTCTCACAAACAGCCCCCTTATAATACGTTTTATGCCGGCACACGTATATTCTGTTTATAACATAAATATTGTTGAATCAATCTCTTTTTAAGGAACAAAATTAATGTTTTAACATTATTTTTGTTCCTTATTGTTTATTTTATGTGATTTTCCATAAATTGTCAAATGGTATTTGGGGTTATTTTACAATTTTAAATAACTATATAAGTTATTTAAACAATATTTATGTGATTCTAAAATATAGTAATACAAAGCTTACATAAATATTGTTTAATTCTATCTGCCAAAGGATAGTAAACTTATATGTGTTCATGTGCATCCTGCCCGGTAAGGCTTTTTGGTTCATAGGGAAGTTCGGAGAACTTTCTGAACTAAAAAAAGACGTACAAATCATCCCTGATTTTATAACGTCTTTCATTTTGATATGAAATTACTTGCAGACTATGTATGTAATATGTATATACTTAAGACATGAGCAGATTTAGCAGTACTCAACATTCATTATAATATCCTGCGCATAATCTCCGTATTTTTTTCCGAATAAATTAAAACCTCCCATATATTTCGCATCGGGTTTATTTCCGATTCTCACGGTAACAGAGGATTTGCTCATAATCTCAAATTCGTTTATTGTACGGTCTTCTGCTTTTTTTTCATTGATATAAGAGCCCTCCTGATTAATTTCCCAGGTCATTAACAAACCATGCTGAGTATTGCCTGATTCCCAGGTAATTGGATTTAAACGTCCCCTCCTGGCTCCAAAATCCCCCGGGCTTGTAAAGGTGCCGCATTCCATACCATTTATCCAAATTGTTATATCGGACTTCCAATCCTCTCTGTAACTTGGGGCTTCGGAACAAATCTCCATGGATAAGATAAGTTTCTTAGGACTTCTGCCCTTTGGTACAAGATTTGGAAACCGATACTCTAAATACCCTCCCGAACTCCAAATAATCTGTGCATGTATACGTTCCGGCAGATAAAAACAATATTCCGTATCTTCCATACCTATTATTCCTTCTTCATCGGCAAGTCCGCAGGTCGGTATCACCTTACATTCGGAAAAAGCACCAATAGGCATTTCCACACTGGCAGTCTCATTAATATTATTATTTCTGGCTATTAAGCTGATATTCACAATATCCCTTTTCCGGTTGCATAATTTCATAGATCCCCTGGTTCCCGGCTGTTCCTCCAGTCTTATCAAATTAGCCTTTTCAAGAACTTTAACATGAAGGGCGGCACTGGATGCAGGTATATTGAGCTTTTTGGCAATTTCATTTATGATTAACCCTTCATGGTATAATAATTTTAATATTTCAATACGTGCAGGAGATGATAAAGCTTTGGCTACTTCACACAGCTCTTCTTCATTTTCCATATTTAATTCAACAATTTTTGCCACAATAGATCCTGCCTTTCTAGGTAATCTTGATAAATCGTTCTTATTCTTACTAATTATATCATAGTTATTTCAGTTTACAATGTACATTTAAATATCTTATACATTCAATATTATATTTCAGCTATTTTAAAAATTAAACTACATCAACATTAGTTACCTGTATGCCGTGTTTTTTACGTGTAATATCAAAGGTAACCGATATAAAATTATAATTGTAATTATCGAATGTAAAAAATAAAGTTTGTACATTCAAAACGCCTGGTTAACCATATTGATACGACCAGGCGTCTTAATAATATTATTTATTTTCGTTTAAACGAACTTCATATGCTTGTGCAAACTCTTCTGCTATAGTTTCACCGCCACTTTCTTTCCATAGTTCACTCTGTTCCAACCACTGTTCCTTTGTTATTTCTCCCATAATATATTTGGTATCCGCATCACTTAAAACAGTATTCAGATCTGTACCTAATTCATTATTCGTTTCAGAGATGAGTCCGGCGGTCGGATCCGCTACCGCATATGGTTCGTTTTCTTCAAGAACTTCTATGCTGCGTTGTTGTAAGTAAGAACGTTTTACAGGCATAGTATGTAGGTCAGGGTATACTACCGCTATAGGCGCTGCATATGGAAGGTAGACCTGGGTTCCAACTTCGTCGACTTTATCCGGTATAGGAACTGCTTCCCTATTTTTAATATTATAATCATCACCTTCGATTCCAAGTACCAGAAGATTGCACATTTCTTCATCTCCTAAATCATTAAAGAATTGCAGGATTTTTCTTAAAGTTTTCTCATCTTTTACTTTATCTTTGCTGATTGCCAATATGCCGTTATGACCGGTACCCGCAGATGTAAATGTTCCTTTATCACTTGAAAATACACCATTTACATGAACATCTGCATTTTCTTCCATAACAAACTGGGCAAAGTTATTGATATTAAAATACATGCCTGCTTTTCCTTCTGTCCATAGTGCCTCAATCTGGGAACGATTCTGAATCGAAAATTCCGGATGCAACGCTCCTTTTTCATAAAGACTCTTCACCATGTCAAGTGCCTTTTGATATTCAGGTGTAAAACGGTTACAAATCATCTTTCCATTTTCATATTTCCAGCCATTAGCCCCTCCAAGATAGATATTAAACCATCCTAACGGGTTGATACAGGTGCCATAGGTATCTTTTTTACCATTTCCATCCGGATCTTTTTCAGCAAATGCTATCATTAAATTATACAAATCATCTATCGTCTTCGGTTCTTGCATTCCCAGATTTTTGATCCAGTCATAACGATACCCAACAGCATCCCGGGAAAGACCACGCTGTTTTGGAAGTCCATACAGGTGACCGTCAATAGAGCAGGCTTCAAATGTTAGATCGCTTATCTGCGCTATGTTAGGATAATCTTTAATATAGTCTGTCAATTCCCAAAATGTTCCTGATTTCATTGCATTTATCATGTAACTTTTTGTTAACTGACTGCCTCCAAAGCTTATAACCATTGGAAGTTCGTCAGAAGCAATCATTGTAGGAAGCATTTCATGCAAAGTAGAACCAGGATAAGGTGTAATCGTAATCTCCGTATTAGTATACTTCTCGATTGTAGTTTCAACCTTATTACCTGGTTGAGGAAACTCAACTCCATCATAACCTATGACCATATCTAACTTTAGTGGTTCTTCTGAACCTCCATTATCTGCAGTTGCATTCGTCTTCTGATCGTCTACACCCGTCTTCTCTCCTCCACCGGAAGAACATGCAGTAAGTAACATTGTTGCAATTAGCATATATCCCAATATGCTTCTTAATATTTTGTTTTTCATAATAATAAATACCTCCCATTTTTTTATATTTATCCGGTAACCCCGGCAAATATTTCTATCCTTTGATAGATCCAACCATTATCCCTTTTGCAAAATGTTTTTGCAAAAAGGGATAAACACATAAAATCGGAATAGTTGATACCAGAATAACAGCCATTTTTATACTTTGTGACATAGCGGCTACACTTGCTTCCATACCTTCACTATCTCCCAAGCCGCTGGATACATAAACAATTTTTCGAAGTAACACTTGAATGGGCCAAAAATCGGGTTTCTGAATATATAATAATGCCGACATGTAGGTATTCCAGATTCCAACCGCATAAAATAGTCCAAAGGTAGCCATTGCTGGTAGTGCTAAAGGCATCACAATTTTAAAAAGTATTTTTACCTCATGGCATCCGTCGATTCTTGCACTTTCCCTTAATTCATAAGGAATGCTCTGAAAAAAATTCTTCAAAACAATGAGATTAAATGGGCTTACCAAGGAGGGTATTACCATAGACCATGGAGAATTAATAAGTCCCGTCTGTCTTACGATAAAAAAGGTAGGTATCATTCCTCCTGAAAACAGCATGGTAAATATAACAAGATTTAAAATTAATTTTCTTCCCGGAAGGGTGTTTTCAGCTAACGAATAGGCCATTAATGCAGTAACAAGAAGTTTGGCAATCGTTCCAAAAACCGTAACCATTATTGTTATAAACATACTCCTTAATAAAGTCTGTGTAGAAAATATGTATTTGTAAGCATCCAGATTAAAATCATGTATCAAAAATCCCCCTCTGCCGGATACTGACGAAACAATAACATACCAGAATGGTACAAAACAAATAAATGCACATAATGCCAACAAAAAGTAATTAATTATATCAAATATTTTCAACCTGTCTAATTTCAATTTTTTCATATTTATACCCATTGCATAACACATCTTTCCACAGATGTGTTACTGCCACAAAAAAATGTGTGAAAGAATTCTAATGTGGCATTCCTTCCTTCAGATATATTTTCTTTCACACTATATAGCCTCCTTCATTAGTAAATCGCTTCATCTGTTACTTTTTTACTCAACCAGTTAGCACCTAAAACCAGAATAACCCCAACGCTGGATTTAAATAGACCGACTGCAGTAGAATAACTGTATTCACCATTTACAATACCACGATTGTACACAAAGGAATCAAATACCTCTGCTACATTCCGGTTCATGGCATTACTTAATAACAGTGTCTTTTCTACGCTTACATCCAGTACGTTACCTAAACTTAGTACCATTTGAATCATTATGATTGGAAGAAGACTTGGTATTGTTATATATAAAAGCTGCTTCCAGCGATTTGCACCATCTATTTTAGCTGCCTCATACAGTTGCAGATCCACACCAGCTAAAGCAGCCAGATAAATAATGGTACCCCAGCCTGCTCCCTGCCATATTCCGGTTCCAATAAAAAGACCGTAGTAAGTATCTTTGTTCATTAAAATATTCACTTTAGCTCCGCCAAAAGTAACAATAATCTGATTGATAATACCATCTTCCGTTGAAAATAACACATATGCTAAAGAACAGATAACAACCGAGGAAAGGAAGTGCGGCAGATATAAAACTGTCTGTATGCTTTTTTTATATGTATTATTACGAACTTCATTTAACATTAATGAAAGGATAATCGGAACCGGAAAAGACAGCACAAGACTTCCCACCGAGATAATCATGGTATTCCGGAATAACATTTCAAATTTATCACCGGAAAAAAAGTTGGCAAAATGTTTTAGGCCCACCCAGTCACTTCCGATAATCCCTTTGCCGGGCATATAGTTTTCAAATGCCATCAGAATTCCCCACATTGGGATATATTTATATACAATAAAATAAATTAACCCCGGAAGCATAAGCAGATAAAACCATTTAGCTTTCCACATTCTTTTTTTAAGAGATTCTTTCGGAAAATTGTATTCAGTTTTTTTAGTTTCTGCATTTTTCAATTCTATAAATACCTCTTTTCTTGTTTTACTAAAATGCTGATATGTATTATAGTTACATTTATTTTGAATAGGTTACTTTTAACAAAACAATCAGCGCCCTGCTATAATAATGTATAAATCATTCATAGTTTTAGCAAGGGATAAAATTCCGGATGAACGTAATTTTATCCTTTTTTATAGGTATTTTTTACAAGTAAGCGTATGATTTTCCTGATTTTCTTCATTTTCTTGACAATTGATACAGAGATATTTAGAATATTGTTATACTCAGGAGGTAGAAAAAATGACAAAAAATTATAAAAAGCGCTTGTTTTTTTTAATAATTATTCCATATCTTATTGTTTTTTTACTTCCATCTTCTATTTGTGGGTTCATTTTTCGTCAATATACAAATAAAATTCAGGAGAGCAGCGAACAAAGCAGTCAGGCAGTCGTTGACAATATTGTGCAGAATGTCAATAACCTAATGGACGATTTAGAGAAAAGTCTGCAAAGTCTTTCCCTGCAGACATCGCATATTCAAGATAAAACTTCCAAATCCAAATCAAGCTTTTTTCTGAACTATGATCAGCTTCAATTGCAGATGTTCTTAAAAGCACGTTCTAATCCAATACTTCAAACATGTTACATCTTTTTATTCGATGAAAATAAGATCATCACACCATTTCAGGGAGGCAGTACCTTAAGTGATTTTTATGATTCTAATTTCAGTTATATGGATATGGAACTGGATCAATTTAAGGAATATTTTACGAATTCTTATCTAAATCATGAATTACTGCCATACACGATAATCAACAGAAATGGAAATACCGGTAATTCTATGCTTATGTCACAATCTCTTCCCGGTAATTCTTACCAGAAACCTACCGGTGTAATTTTGTTTGTACTAGATTTCGATTATATAAAAAAATTAATGGCTGACTCTCTTCCTGATAACAGTATGGCTGTCCTTCAATGCAAAATCAAAGGGAAACAAACACAAATCACCTCCAAATCAGTCGGTAACTTTGATCCGGAATGGGTAAGGCACTTTGTTACTGCCAAGAACCTTTCTGATGGTGTAAATTATCACCAAAAATATCTAATTAATCAGAAATCAGCTGATAATTATGGCATAACGGCTCTTATCATACAACCCGCTAACTCTGCTTTAAGTGCCGTCAAATCATTTACTATGATCATAGTCTTTCAGCTCGCAGCAGTTATTTTAATTGCCTTTTTTATTATGTATCGTAATGCAAAATGTAATATTAATTCAGTAGAAACAATCATAAATACTTTTTCGTCTGTGAATTTAAATGAATCCGAAATGAGGAATGTCTATGAATATATTCAGTCCGCTGCTGCTAAGACAATCAGTCAAAATCAATTCTTAAAGGATTATATCGACCGTCAAAAAAGCATTTTGGAGGAAGCGTTTCTGCGCAAATTGATTCATGGAGATTATCTTTATGAATCCGATATTATACTGGATATGGAAGAGCTTTCTCTATCTTTAAATTATAAATATTATGTGGCAATACTTTGTACCCTCAAACTTCCGATAAAAGACAGTCCCTCAATTGCATTAAATTTGTCTTTACAAACAAAGCAAACGCTCCGTACCCACCTTACCGAAGTTTTCAATGAGGATGCATTTATTATTGATTACGACCTGTCCAGTTTAGTTATTTTAGTTGGAACAAATCTGGACCAAGCCGATGTCCAGAATCAGATTGACAGCACTTTTTCATGTATCAAACCGCTTGTACCCATATGTTATTATGCCGATAATTTCGTACGGTCCCTTTATGACATTCCTCGTTCTTATAAAGAAGCACGCTATATTCAAAACAATATATCTGCTCCACCGGAATCCGTATCCTGGTATATGAACCTGTATGAGAATAACATACTATACAACTATCAATATAATCTTTATGCCGAGCAAAATTTAATCAACCAGATCATGGTGGGAAGTACATATAATGTTGAACATCTTTTAGATGAAATATATACTAACTGTATTGGCCCGTCTCCAGTCGCTCCCAAACTGCTTCGCTGCCTGTCTTATGATTTTTACCGCCTTGCCAACCATGTCCTTTCTCTCAAGAAAGAGGAAACAGAAGATGAGTATATTAAATTAAATCAACTTTTTGATTCTATATTGCCGGATGATTCAGCAACTTTTTTCACATATTTTGATTTTATTAAACAAGTTTGTATTAATATCAGTGAATCAAATAAAAAAGATAATGGTAATAAGAATGATTCGGTCATTAATAATGTACTGACTTACATAAGTGAGAACTATACCGATTTGCAGCTATGTGTATCAAATATAGCGGAACATTGTGGAATCTCAACGAAATACCTTTCCCAGATTTTTAAAGAACAGCGCCATGAAAATATCAGCGACCATATAGAAAAGCTCAGAATCGAAAAGGCCTGTAAACTGCTAAAAGCAACCTCTCTGACAATAAATGATATCTCCGAACAGGTAGGTTATACCAATCCCCATACCTTTCGTGCTGCATTTAAAAGATGTATGTACATTACACCACGGGATTACCGTGAGATGTAATCATATTCATACAATGACTATAAAGAATCTTGTCCTGTCCAAATACAGTATATAGATGCAACTAATCCAACTTTTCAAGACATAACACCACTAGAAGAAAGAGTCTGGTCTGCCAGACTCTAGCGCTGACGCGCTGTTACTTCAGTGCCATTCTTTCCTATCGGATATTATCCTTTTGCATGTTCATATGCATCCTGCCCGTATTGCTTAAAATATTATAGGTTTGCTTAAATGTATCGTATCACATATAAATAAGCCTTTTCTTTCTTGGATATTTCATACTCTCTTTCCAAACGATACTCTCTTTTATTTAAAAGCTTTTTAATATACTCTGGATTATGGGAATATAAAATCATAACACCATTCTTTTTTAAGTGTTCTTTCGCTTTAAGAAAAAATCTGCGGTATAAATCAAAAATCTCCCGTTCTTCTTTATGTCCCATGATTCTTGGCATATTTGTAAATATTTCATCAAACAGATATTCATGTTTAAAATCAAAGAAATCCCGGTTGATGTAATGAATTATGGCATTCGCTGCTTTCGTATTTTCTTTGGCTTTTTCAATCGCATCACTATAGATATCAAGACCATAAATCGTATTCGCTCTTACTAATTGATGACGTTCTATTAACATGGTGCCAACCCCGCAGAAAGGGTCCAGAACCTGAGCTCCCTCCATAAGATAATCTTTTGCCAAAGCGGCAATAAGGGCTGCGTTCACAGGTTGTATACTAGCAGCAATTGAATTCTTTCTATAAGTAAACCTCTCCTCTTTTAAGGTATACAGTTTGACCAATATGTTATAGTTACCTTCTTTATTTTCAATCAGTCTGATTTCAAACTCGTAGTTTGAAGTGCTGTTAATCAACTGTCTGCCTGACAATCTTTCTATTTCACTTCCGAGTTTTTTCGTAAAAGCACTTTTCTTATCCAAATCCGCCTTACTTTTAAGTTCAATACGAAAATAATACGGTGCATCTCCATCATGCCTTGCTTTCATAAATTCTAATAATTTACTTTTTCCAAAAGCTTCTGCTGCTTTGCTGACATCATTGCTGCAGGTTTTTAATTCATCCAGCATAAATAGTAATTCACTGTAAGTTCTTATAGGTAAGATATCATTTATATCCTTTGTTTTTACTATTACACCTGCATTAAATTCTTTTTTATTTTCACCCTTTATCTGATCCATTGTGATACGAATGAAATTACGGTTCGTCAAAAGTACCAGCTGGGACGGTACCAAAAAACCGGTAAAAGTATGCTGTTTGATCCCTTCTGCCGATATTATTAGTTCTGATAAAACTCTTATTTCTTCGGTTATATGCTTTTTATTTGTATCATCTGGATGCATTGCGCTTAATTCAGAAAGTTTCTCTTTTAACTCTGGCAGTAATTTCTGATAATTATATCCTTTTAAAGCTATTAAGTAAGAACTTCTGACAAACAGTTGCGTTTCGCTCCGATAAACCTCCATTAATTTATCCAGGAAAGCAGGTATACCAAGTTCACCCAGAATCAATGCCGCATTTTTTCGTATTTTTGCATCTTCATGGTTTAAAAAGCATTCAAATATAGTATAATCGGTTCCAATTTGATAAAGCAACGCGGTTTTGTTATGGCCTTCCTTCAGTTCTGAACGTAACTGTATTAAATTCTGCCTAATATCAACGTTCTGTTTTAGTTTTTCTAATGTATCTCTTATCATGAATCTCCTTTATGTTTAACATTTGTTAACTGTTTTGTTGTGTTGAATAGTCTTCTTTACCAACTAACCATTTCATTTTCTTTCTATTATCATTACCAAAATAAGATAAAATCATTATAACACACATCAAACTTAATTGTAGTATAAAGAATAAACTTCTTATTTTTTATTGACTTCATTTTATAATTATGCTATTGTAATTGTAATTGATATAGGGGAGTAGTCGGCAAATAAGCTTATATTTATACATATTAGCTTATTTTTGCAGTTAAACCAACATCATGGACAAGTAGTCCTGGTTTAATTTGAAATGACAAGACCTGTATCCTTCTTTGGGGATACAGGTCTTTTTAATGCTCGTAACTCTATATTTTTAAATTGTACAAGCACGAAGGGAGAACTTGCTATGGATTTTTTATTATCGGGAATTTCATCTGTTACAATCCCACAATTAATTATGTATGCAGTCGGCATAATTCTAATTTATCTGGCAATTGAAAAAGGATATGAACCATCCTTGTTATTGCCTATGGGATTTGGTGCTATTCTTGTCAATTTACCGTTATCCGGTGTCTTAAATCAGACATTAAGCGGTATAGGAGAAACAAAAGGTATTATAGAGTGGCTTTTCAATGTAGGTATTGAAGCCTCCGAAGCGCTTCCAATCTTATTATTTATTGGTATCGGTGCTATGATTGACTTTGGTCCGCTTCTTTCAAACCCTATTATGTTATTATTTGGTGCGGCAGCACAGTTTGGTATCTTCTTTACCTTATCAGTTGCAACTTTATTAGGTTTTGATTTAGCAGATGCTGCTTCTATCGGTATTATCGGTGCCGCAGATGGCCCTACTTCTATTTTAGTATCCCAAATTATGAATTCAAAATACATTGGTGCAATCGCGGTAGCTGCATATTCTTACATGGCTTTAGTTCCTTTGGTTCAGCCCGTTGCCATTAAATTGGTTACAACAAGAAAAGAACGATTAATCCGTATGCCATACAATCCGGTTTCCGTTTCCAAGAGAATTAAAATTATATTCCCTATTATGGTTACTGTGATCGCCGGTTTTGTTGCACCTATGTCAGTAGCTTTAGTTGGTTTCTTAATGTTCGGCAACCTGCTTCGTGAATGCGGTGTTTTAAACAGCTTATCTGAGACTGCTCAGGATTCCCTGGCTAACCTGATTACCTTATTATTAGGTATCACCATTTCTTTCAGTATGCAGGCAGAAAAATTTGTAACCTGGCAAACCCTTTTAATCATGGGACTCGGTCTTGTAGCATTTATCTTTGACACTATTGGTGGTGTTTTATTTGCCAAGATTATTAATCTGTTCCGAAAGAATAAGATTAATCCTATGATCGGGGCAGCCGGAATATCTGCATTCCCTATGTCTGCACGTGTTGTTCAGAAATTAGCAATTAAAGAAGATCCTACAAACCATATCTTAATGCATGCTATTGGTGCTAATGTCTCGGGACAGATTGCATCTGTTGTAGCCGGTGGTATTATCATTAGTCTTGTAAGCAGACTTCTGTAATAGAATTTTAACTATATAACATTATTTCCGAAATAAGCTATGTACGATTCATAACTTTTAAAGGAAACTTATCCGGAAAGGAGTTATCTTATGCTTGAGAACTTTTTGTTATCCCTTGGCATTATGTGGCAGGGAATGCTTGGTATATTTGCCGTAATCCTTTTAATTACATTTTTAGTTATATTTATTCAGTGGTGTGAGAAGAAATTACCTGAAAAACCGTCTAAAAATGAGTAATAATATAAGTTAAACTCAATATTAGAAATTAAAAAACACAAAGTAATAGTCATTCAACTAAATAAGCGGTGTAAAAAATAATCCGAAAGTTATTTTTTACACCGCTTATTTTAGGTTCGAAATTATTCTGCTTTTAAGGCTGCCATCGCTATATAGCTGTAAGGCTGGTTAAAATGCGGCAGGAAGAAAAGGTCAAGCAGCTTTAATTTATCGATAGTTACTTTCTCCTGTATTGCCAGAGAGAACATATGAAGTCCCATGG
This sequence comes from Anaerocolumna sp. MB42-C2, assembly GCF_030913705.1. Lineage (GTDB taxonomy): Bacteria > Bacillota > Clostridia > Lachnospirales > Lachnospiraceae > Anaerocolumna. The sequence continues at coordinate 4,090,148 of NZ_CP133190.1, read as the reverse complement.
ATATATCATATTCGGAAGCCATTTGTGCTCCTAGTACTATTCTGGAATCTGCATCATACACAATTCTGATCTTAACCGTGTTATTTTTTTCAATAAAAGCAGGCTTCTGCAGATCTTCAAAATCCGTAACCACAGCATTGATTCCTAATTTCTTTGCTTTGGTTAATGTAAGACCGGTAGATAACATATTATACCCCCAGATACTGATACCGTTTGAACCTTGTACCCCCGCGGATTCTATTGGATTACCGCAGCAATTATGAGCAGCTACGATACCGGAACGTACTGCATTGGATGCAAGCGCAATATAATTAAAATCATCTATTGAATTATCGTAAACGGTGGCGCAATCTCCGATTGCATAAACATCAGGAATATTCGTCTGCTGATGTTTATCTACGATAAAGGCACCATTTCGAAATACATCAATTTTGCCATCCCCCAGCTTATTATTAGGTCTAAACCCTATAGCAAGGATAACCATATCCGCTTTATAGCTGCCTTTATCTGTTATTACCATCTCTACTTTTTTATTGCCTGAAAGCTTTTGCACAGTTTCTCCAAAAGCTAATTGTATTCCGTTTTTCTCCAGATTCTTTTTCATACCCTCTGTAAATTCCGGATCATAATAACCGGCAAGGCAGGTATCTACACAATCTATGACCGTAACGGACTTTCCGCACCGCTTAAAAGCTTCTGCAAGTTCTACTCCAATATAACCGGCGCCTACTACAACTACATTTTGTATGGATTCATCTTTCAATTTTTCAATTACATCCTGAGCATTCTGATATAGCTTAACCATTTGAACATTCTCTAAATCTTTCCCCTCTACGTCAGGAACAATGGGAACTGATCCTGTAGCAAGAATAAGCTTGTCATATGTCTCCTCATATTTTGTCCCGTCTTTGCCGGTTGCATAAACACATTTTTTGTTGTAATCAATAGAATCTACCGGCGTCTCCATATATATCTTCGCACCTTTTTCCTCCAGCTTTTCTTTGGTGGAATAAAATAACCCTTCCGGCCCGCTGATCTGTTTTCCTATCCATAGCGCCATACCACATCCTAAAAAGCTGATATTACTATTTGCATCAAATGAAATTATCTCATTATCTTTATAATTGTCAAGAATTGTATTGAGCGCAGCCGTCCCAGCATGATTAGCACCGATGACAATAATTTTACTCATAATTTAAGCCTCCTTAAGCTTTTATATAGATATTTTAATATTTTATAATAATATTAGTAACTGTTACTAATATTATTATAATCCAAAATCCTAAAATTACAATAGCAATTTATAATATTTTCATGTACTTGCACAGTTCCTTTAACATAGAGAAGCTCTTTCGAATATTATAATATAAGCTAATATGAAAGGAGTTATTTTATGCTAAATTATGAAAATATAAATATAATTATTCAGCCTTTGGGTTTTAATATAAATTCAAAATTTATTCTTCCGATTATTTTATTATCCGCTTGTGCAGTGATTTCCGGAGCTTTAGTCTGGGCAGCTTTTTATTTCAAACGTAAAAAAAAGAAAGACATGATCTTAAGTGCTACAAACCTTGATTATATAGAACGCTTGAAAAAACTTATCTTACCTATGTTCCCCTGTTTACCAAAAGTACCTAAGATACCGTTACCCGGACTACCGGATTTACCTAATGTACCATTACCAGAAATGCCGAATTTACCTAATGTGCCGTTACCCGGACTACCGGATTTACCTAATGTGCCGTTACCTGGAATACCGGATGTACCTGATGTACCGTTACCCGGAATGCCGGATTCTCCTAAACTACCGGACTCACCTAAACTGCCGGATTCTCCTGCTCCAGCAAATCCACCAAGCCTTCCTGACATCCCTTTTGACTTAGATGCCTTAAATAATGATTTAAAACCGTTTGGTTTTGCCTATTATCCCCCACAGGATTATTTTTATTCCATTATGTATGGCTGGCAAAGCGAATGCGGATATTGCATGTTATATGATGAGGGTTCGGCCGGTTTTAGTATGATCATTGATTGTGAGCCTGTTTACTTTAAATACGGTGGGAAAAAATGGCTCATTGAATTCTGGAAAGGCCAGTATGGTATGACCAGCGGATGTGAAATCGGCATTTATACAACTACGGGTCCAGTCCTTAATATTCCGGGAGTATTTAATGGTACCTTTTATGAATGTGCCAGTAAAGAGGATCATCTTCCTCTAGCCTTTTCCTTAAAGAAAAACGGGAAAGAACTTTTCCATCGGAGGGAACTGCATTGGTGGCTTACCGGATTCCGCCTGGGTGAATTCTCTTGGCCGCAAGAACTTACCGTAGATATAGAGATAACTCTAAAGGATAAAGAAATGTTAGATGCTTTCTTGGGTGGTATGTTAAAAACCGGTTATTCCATGAGAGATCTGACTATATCAGGTACTACGGTATCCTTTGTATATGCGACTCCACATTCCGCACAGCCAAGAACCAGAACAGAGTATATTGAAGATTATATGCAAACCAACAATAACAGAAATTGTACGGCTTACAATATGGCAACCTCAACTTATAATAACACAGTTTCAAAACTGAAATATGTCAGGTATTCAGCACCTAAGTTATATCATAGAATAATTAATATAGGCGGTACTAAGGATATATTTAAGAACTATGAGATTATCAGAAAGTATTTGAATTTTAATAAACCGATTAGAAATATAGATAAGCAAAATGGAATCTTTCTGTATGAACTTCCCGAAGAATATAATCAAACTACAGAATCAGCAGAAGATCCTATTTTGACAGAACAGGATATTCCTAATGCAGAATCGGATGTCCAGAATATAGAACAAGATATTCTAAATATTGAACAGAATATTCTTATCTCGGATAAAACTATCCCCAAAGAGGATTCTAAAACACCAGATGAGGTGAATAAAGTATAAGCAGGGAGGATAATAGTATGTCTAGTTACTCACGTCTGAACAAAGTATTCAATTCTGCCGAACAAATTCTCATAGATGATTCCTCTAAAATAGTTTTAATGAGTGATTGCCATAGGGGGGACGGTAATTGGGGGGATAATTTTTTAGGTAATCAGAATTTGTTTTTTGCAGCATTAGACTTTTATTACAGAAAAGATTTTACTTACATTGAACTTGGTGATGGGGATGAATTGTGGGAGAACCGTAAAATAGACCGGATTATATCCATACACAGTGATGCTTTCTGGCTTATGTCAAAGTTCTATAAAGCAGGTAGATTTTATATGTTATATGGTAATCACGATCATGTGAAGAAATACAAAGATTTTGCAAATGATAATTTAAAATCTTATTATGATGAAAGTATTAAAAGACGGGTACCCTTATTTCCCAACCTAACTATTCATGAGGGGTTGGTGTTAAAATATAAAGACACTGATAATCTGTTATTTTTAACTCACGGACACCAGGCCGATTTCTTAAATTATAATTTGTGGCGATTATCCAGATTCTTAGTCAGGTACCTATGGCGCCCCTTAGAATTAACCGGTGTTAAAGATCCTACCAGTGCCGCAGAAAATCATACCAGGAAAGAAAAGGTAGAAAAAAAGTTAGTGTATTGGACCAAAAAACAAAACCAGATGTTAATTGCCGGACACACTCACAGACCAGTATTTCCTCAAGTTAATGAACCACTTTATTTTAATGACGGCTGCTGTGTTCATCCACGTTGTATCACTGCAATTGAAATCGAAAACGGCAGCATTGTCCTGGTAAAATGGGCTGTAAGAACCAGAAATGACAGATCTTTATATGTTGACAGGGTAATATTAGAAGGCCCGGTTAAATTGCAGGATTACTTTGGCATAAAACCCAAAAATATACTTTAAATCCACTGCTGGGCTGTTTAAAGGATAGCGTAATATGATAAGGTTACTATTTATTCCTAGCAATAAAGCTATCATTTTGACAGCCCTATGGTTTTGAGACTCGAATCATATGATTGTAAAATAATTTTTATGGTATTTAATTAAACGGTCTTCCTGCATCCGGCTGATTTCCCTGGACATGGCGCTGCGGTCTATACACAGGTAATCCGCCATCTCATTACGGTTTAATGATATTTCAAAAGAATTAGAGTGATTTTTCTTAGCTTCCCCAGACAGATATGCCATTAGCTTTTCCCGTATGGTTCGTTTCGATAACAATTCCATTTTATTATTAAGGTATAAATTCTTTCTTGCCAGCAGGCTAAGAAGGTTTGTTAGCAGGCTGCTATGAAAACTGCAGGCTTTCGTGCAGGGCGTAACAATCCGATTAATAGGCAGCATAAGGACCCGGCTGGTTTCCATTGCTATTACGCTTACAGGGCATTCTTCTATTCCTGCACACGCAAAAGTTTCCCCAAAGATATCCCCTTCGCCTAAGCTTGTTACAAGCATACGGTTTCCTAAAATATCTTCCCGCAGCACCTGAACTCCGCCAGATAAGACAATACCTAATGAAGTAATCTTAGATCCGGCAGTTATAATTGTCTCATTTTTTTTATAACTTTTTACATTGCTTCCCAAACATCCTAAAATATCCTTTATACCTGCTTCCTCAATTCCTTGAAATAAGGATATTTTAGCTAATATTAAAATTTCCTGATTCATATTTTCCTCCTATCATCTATTACAAAACAGGCCACATTGCTCTTTCTTTTGTCTAATTACCGGAATTAGTTATATTTTATATTAAGTTTGTTGCAAATGCAACCGATAAAAACAACAAACTATAGTAAGATAGAAGCATGATATTACTGTTCACAGGCAACAAACGCGACGTATTTTTTGTGAATGTAGCGAAGCTAAAGTCACAGAAAACCGGAGAAATTGCAGCGTAGGAACGCTGCCTCCTCGTTTTGTGTGCATCACGAAGCGTGTTATTTTCGCGGAACTGCTGCTTTTTGCAGGGGAGTGAACAGTAACGGCATGAAATAAAAAACTACAAAACATAATTTAAGGAGAATATATATGAAAAGAAAAATAATAACAATTGACAAAGAGGCCTGCAATGGCTGTGGCTTATGTGTAGATGCCTGCCATGAAGGTGCCATCGGATTAATAGACGGTAAAGCAGTTTTGCTTCGGGATGATTATTGCGACGGACTTGGTAACTGTCTTCCGGTCTGCCCTGTAAATGCAATAACCTTTGAAGAAAGAGAAGCTTTAGATTATAACGAAGAAGAGGTAAAAAAGAATATGGAGAAAAAGAAAATTACACCTCACTTTTCCGGCTGCCCGGGTTCCCAGTCCAAAATGATACAAAGAGACGCCATGAAACCTGCAGTAACTCCTGCAGTAACTCCTGAGTCCATGTTAAACCAATGGCCTGTACAGATTAAATTAGTACCTGTAAACGCACCTTATTTTGATAAAGCAAACCTTCTTATTGCAGCCGATTGTACCGCTTATTCTTATGGGAACTTCCATAATGAATTTATGAAAAATAAAATCACTTTAATCGGATGCCCTAAGTTAGATGAAGGAGATTATTCAGATAAATTAACTGATATTTTTCGCGGGAATGACATTAAGAGTATAACTGTCGTACGTATGATAGTTCCCTGCTGCGGCGGTATCGTAAATGCAGTGAAAACTGCCCTTATCAACAGTGGTAAGATGATTCCCTGGCAGGTTGTAACGATCTCGACAGATGGTACCCTTGTAGAAATGTAATTACGGAATTGTAAAAGCTTATGCAATAACAATTGGGCCTCTCCCTACAAAGAGTGTTCAATGTTAATATAGGAGTCTGCTGCTAAATTAGCTGTAGACTCCATTTTATTATAATATTATTTGCTTGTCTGGCGTACCGCTGTAATAGGATATACGTGCCGGCAAGCGCTTATAACAAAAAGTCCAATCCGGTTAATCGAATTGGACTTTTTAACTATTTACTTCTTATTCATTAAACCGTCTTGTCATTAGTTAGAGAATAACTGCGTGCAGTATACGGTTCCATTGTTTTTATATACACCGATACCGATTTTGTGGAATTTGCCATTCATGATATTCGCTCTGTGACCAGGTGAATTCATCCATCCTTCTACTACTGCTTCCGGTGTATTGTATCCATAAGCTAAGTTTTCACCTGCTGCGCTTACGCTTACATTATATTCATCCAAAACAGTCGACCATTGCGTACCATTCGGTCTGGTATGAGAAAATTGCTGAACGATTTCCTGTGCACGTTTATTTGCCGGTGCAACCAGATTCTGTGACATGGTTAATGCCGATAAACCGCCTTTTGCACGTTCTTCATTCACTAATTTCAATACCTGGCCGGCAAAGCTGCTGTCATAATTATTGGTAGACGCCGGAGTTGTCGTTTGTGTTGGGGTTTTAACAGGGGTCTTGCTCGGGGTAGCAGTCTTGGTTGGGGTACTGGTATTTTCATTACCGTTTAATGCTTTTTTAATGATTTCATTAATATCCGCGCCATTCGATCCGGAATAGATAATTGTTGTTTTGCTTCCATTTTTGCAAGGGGTAGCCTTTACCTGGTTGGATAACTGACTTCCTAATGTTTTACCATTAACTTTATCGCAGGCCTTTACTTTATAGTAATAAGTTTTATTTGCCTTCAAGCCGGAATCCTTAAAGCAGTTGGATTTAGTGGTACCAACACATTTATAGGATCCATTGGGGGAAGTCGCGCGATATACTTTATAACTGTCTGCACCACTTACTTTTCCGATGTTAAGATTTGCAGTGGTAGCTGTTGTACTTTTGACACTAACGGTTGGTTTACAATTTTTAAAACTTTTTGTAGTGGCCGCAGCAGCTACTGCTGTATTGTTAACATCGAAAGGATTTAGATTTCCTCCAAATAGTGTTGATGATACTAATGTTAAAGTTACCATGGAAGTTACTAAAAGTTTCTTCATTCGATATGTCCTCCTATCTGCTATCTACAACTAAGTTACTCACTAAGGTTAACATAATACATCTTACGGTTCAACCACTAGTTATTGGAAGACAACTCAAGTATATCCAAAAATCAATCCTGTAAGTGTATTCAGGCTATTTGGCCTTTTCGTCCGAATTGATACTGCCAAAATGCAGACTTACCTGAACTCCTTATAGGGCGGCCCCTGCTTTCACACTTTTAAACATGATGCTGTAAAGCATCATCTCAAATACTGGAAGAAGAAGTTGTAAACTTTTTTCTGATTATTTTAATTAATTCATACCAGAATACGGATACGACAGCAATGAAAACAGTATTAAAGAATAGTTTTAAGTTTATATGGCTTAACAATAATACCGACTGCAATGGTCCATATAATATAAACAGTAATAAAAAGAAAGTCGTTGCAAGGACAACTATAATACCTTTTTCTCTTTTGATCCTGTAAAAAGAACGGAATACAGATTCCCTCTCAGAGGCATTCACAAGTACCAGAAAAAGATTCGATAAGATCAGTACACTAAGGCCGATAGACCTTGCTATAGCCGCATTTTCTCCTAATCTTATAAGGTAGAAGTAATAGCTTCCAAAGGAGCCCAGAAATATTGCTAAGCCTTGCAGGATGCTTTTTATCAGTATTTCTTTTGTCAACAGCTGCTCTTCCGGTTTTCTTGGTCCACGTTTCATCGTATTTACCTCGGAGGGCTGCCGCTCAATTGCTGCAGCACATGTGGGATTCATAATTAATTCCAGCAAAATAACATGTAAAGGCAGCAGCATTAAATTGCAGGGCAGGATATGAAGCAACGGACCAAACAGACAGATTAATGCAATCGGTATATGAATGGTGAAAACATACCCTATCGCTTTGCGAATGTTGTCATAAATTCTTCTGCCATCTTCTACGGAATCCAGTATCGTCGAAAAATTATCGTCCAATAAAATCAAATCGGCAGCTTCTTTCGTTACCTCCGACCCCTTAAGTCCCATTGCAATCCCAATATTCGCATTTTTTAAAGCCGGTGCATCATTAACTCCATCTCCTGTCATGGCTACGATTTCGCCGTTTGCTATTAGCCCTTTTACAATTCGTAATTTTTGCTCCGGAACCACTCTGGAGAAGATATTAACTTTCTTTAGTATTTCCGGTAAATCCGAGTCGGATATTTCATCCAGTTCTTTTCCTGTCACCGGTTTAAGATTGCCGGGAAATTGTATCTGCTTAGCGACAGAAGCCGCCGTATCTCCATTGTCACCGGTAATCATCACTAACCTGATTCCTGCTTCTTTGCATTTTCTTATATCATCCATGATGGAATCTTTAGGCGGATCCATAAATCCCAATAAACCGCAGAACGTAAATCGATACTCCGTTACCTCTAAAGGTATCTCACTCTCATCTTTTATCTCCAGCAACCCCACCGCAATAACTCTGAGCCCTTTTTTGAATAATTCATGTGTTTTATTCTCAATTATACCGCATTCCTCCGGTGGCAGAGTACTGTGGCTTATCAGCCATTCCGGAGAACCTTTTGCCGCTGCGACAATTGTACCATCTATTTTCCATACATGTGTCATGATCTTACACTTCTGAGTAAATGGGTATCCTTTTATAAAATCATTGCCGAAAATATCCTGTTTCTTAAGCCCCAGCTTTTCACAATAGGTCAGTATTGCTTTTTCCATAGGATCAAATGGATTATTATCACAGGCTAAAGCTGCTATCTGAGCCAGATAAGTCTCCTCACATTGATAATAAAACGTTTCTTCCACACTCATCTGATTTTTCGTAATAGTACCTGTTTTGTCAACACAAATTACAGAAACAGCACCTAAAGTTTCCGCTGCGGACAATTTACGTATTAAAGCATGTTTTTTAGTAAGCCGTAATGCTCCCATAGACAGAAATACAGTAAGAATTACCGGAAATTCTGCAGGTATCATAGACAGTGATAATACAATACCGGATAAGAGACTTTCTATGACACGGTCCAATAAGTTATTATCCGTTAGATTAAAATAAGTGACAAAACTAACTATAAATAATAAAAAGATTGCAATTATGGTACAATGTTTTGTAAGAGTTTTCATCTGTCTCTGCAAAGGTGTTAATTTCGGTTTAATATCCGTCATACTTAAACCGATTTTCCCGTATGCCGTTTCATTCCCCGTTTTATTGACTAAAATTGAAGCATTGCCCTGAGTTACCATAGTTCCGGCATAACAATAATCTGTTCTTAAATTGTCCAGTGATTCCGCTGTAAGTTCTGTTGAGTTTTTATCACCGGGTAGTATTTGTGCCGGAGTTTTCCATACATCTCCTGACTCTCCGGTTAAAATACTTTCATCCGTACAAAAGTCATGGGAGGTTAATATATACCCGTCTGCCGGTATCCTGCTGCCCTCTTCAGCTAATATAACATCTCCGGGTACTAATTCAATACTTGGTACCTTTGTGACTTTACCGTCCCTTACCGCAGCAATCATAGGCTGTGATAAATTTTTCAATGCAGTTAAGGTTCTGTCTGTTTTCCATTCCTGTACTACATCCATAACAATAATTCCAAATACAAAGATTAACATAATCATTCCGTCATTTGCTTCCCCTAACAAAAAATAAATAACCGATGCAAATATAAGCATCAAAAAAATAGGCTCCAGAACAGCCTCTGTTATGCGAAAAACCAGTGATCTTTTACGTTCCGCAACAATTTCGTTCTTACCGAATTTTTTTTGTAATTCATAAACTCTGGCAGTAGATAGACCTTCTCCGTTTACATTTTTCATCTAAGACCTCCATATGAGTTCTCATCCCGGTATAAAACCTTCTGCTCCTGCTGATAAATAAAACCGGATAATCTCTCCGGTTTGTGTGTGCCTGCATTCGTCAAAGTTTTTCATAGGAGTGCACAAAGACTTTCCTGTGAAAGAACAAAGAGTCTGGCTCGCCAGACTTTAGCACTGAAGCGCTGTTACTTCAGTGACAAATATCTTGGCGTGTCATGTGTTTCCCCCGGAGGGTTTTTATCGAATAGGATGAACTTTTTCTCGATAAAAAAACACCTGCAGGACACTTGTAGTAAACTACTGTCCCGCAGGTGTTTTTACAACCCGCTGCTGCTTAACAGCCCGGCTCCAAACATAAGATTGGCCTGATCAGTTTGTACTGTAGATATACGCATATTTTGCGTTTTGCAGTGCAAAGAGAATGAATAATATAATATCACTATATTCAAAGGCCATTTTTTTGTTACTCAGCTATATAACTATTTTCAATTGTTATTACAATCTGATATCTTTCATCTATTTTGCGAAGAGCTTCTTCAATTTTAAGCAGCAGTTCCTGTTCCTGCTGCTCATTATAAGAAAAAGGTACAACTAGATCAAATATAAGATTAATGTGGGTTTCTCCGTTCACAACCCTAAAGTCATGTATGGTTGCTTTGGGTTCCAGCTCTTTTACAACCTGAACCACAACTTCTTTCTTCTCTATAATCTTCTGATCGTTTATTTCAATAGGATCCATATGGATAACAAGAAATATCCCCATTTCTCTTAATATATCCCGTTCAATCCGGTCTATGGTTTCATGAGCTTCCTCCAAATTCACATCATTGGGTACCTCCGCATGAATCGTAGCCATCGTATGGGAGGGGCCGTAATTATGCACAATAAGGTCATGGCTTCCAATAATCCCCTCATATCCCTCCACCTTTTTCGTAATTGCTTCATATACTTCCCGGTCCACTGCTTCTCCAAGAAGTGGTTCCAGGGTTTCTCTTGCAATATTGAACCCTGCCAGTATTACAAATACGGATACAATAACACCCATCCAGCCGTCCACCTTAAAACCGGTCAACTTTCCGATAATGACTGATACTATAGTAGTCGTGGTTATCATAACGTCACCAAGCGCATCCGTAGCAGTGGCTTTCATTACATTAGAATTAATTTTCTTTCCAAGTGAACGGTTTAAAAGAGATAACCATAATTTAATTAAAACTGAAATGCATAAAATTCCAACCAGAAGCAAATTAAATCCTACTTCCTCCGGATGAAGTATTTTGGTAAATGCACTTTTAAAGCAGGAAAACCCAACCTGCAAAATCAAGAAGGAAACGGCAAAAGCAGTAATATATTCAAATCTGCCATGTCCAAAAGGGTGCTCCTTATCAGCCGGACGTTCCGCAAGTTTCACTCCGACCAAGCCGATTATAGAGGACGCCGCATCCGATAAATTGTTAAAGGCATCCGCCATAACAGAAATACTATTAATAATCAGTCCGATTACAAGCTTTGTACCAAATAAGATGATATTGCAGATAATACCTACTATACTCGTTAAAACTCCATAAGCGGTCCTAACCTTACTCTTTTCAGTACTGGTATAGTCTTTTACAAATAATTTCACTAATAATTGCGTCATTGAATTCCTCCCGGGGAAAAAAAACACATCTATGGAACATACTACTGTCCCACAGATGCGTGATTAGTCATCTGTTGCCTTAACGGCCCAGCCCTATGAATCTTAACGATCCATTGCCTGCTCAGTTTGTACTGTAGATCTGCGCGTATTTAGCGTTATGCAGTGCAAAGAGATATTGCTTGAATTATAATATAGGCTGATTTGTTTGTCAATCAGAATTTTCCAATTGACTAAGATTGTAACTGCAATTCATATAATTTCTTATAGATACCTCCGACATTCAGTAATTCCTGATGAGTTCCGGTTTCCCTGATCTGCCCTTTATGCATAACCAGAATTTTATCTGCATGCTGTATGGTAGATAAGCGGTGTGCCACCATAATTGTAGTTCGTCCCTTCATTAATTTTTCCAGGGCATCCTGTATAATCTGTTCTGTTTCAGTATCAATATTGGCAGTCGCTTCGTCCATTACCAGAATAGACGGATCATATGCCAAAGTTCTTGCAAAAGATAATAGCTGCCTCTGACCTGCAGATAAGGTTGCCCCTCTTTCTGTTACAGCTTCTTCGTAGGTATCGTTTAAGTTCTCAATGAAGCCGGCTGCATTGACGTATTGTGCCGCCTGTTTTACCTCCTCATCGGATATGGAATCTTTTTTCAATCTGATATTACTCTTTATATCACCGGTAAAAATAAATACATCCTGCTGTACCTGTCCGATTGCACCTCTAAGCTGATCCGTGCTTAGTTCCTTAATATCTACACCGTCTATGGTTATCTTACCCCTTTGTATATCATAATATCTTCCGATTAAATTAAGGATGGAAGATTTACCGGCCCCTGTAGCTCCCACAAATGCAGCACGCTGCCCCGGCTCAATAACAAAGCTAACATCCTTAAGAATCCAGTTTTCTCCTTCATAAGCAAACCAGACATGGTCAAATTCAATACGTCCCTTCACTTCCGATAGATTTTTAGGTTCGTTTGGATTAACGATCAGAGGTTTTTCATCTATAATGGTAAATATCTTTTCTGCCGAAGCCATCGCCGACTGAAGAGTTCCCAGCTGTTCTGCCAATTCCTGAATCGGATCAAAAAAAGAGCCAATGTACTGAATAAATACATACAATGTTCCAATGGAAATAACCCCTTTTAATACGGAATCGCCGCCTACCCCGATAATAATTGCCAAAGCTATAACGGAAAGCATATAGATGGAGGGACGGAATATGGCAAACACCATCATTTCTTTATAGTTTGCCTGAAATAATTCTGTACTCTTCCCTTTAAATTCTTCGTATTTTTCTTTCTCTCTGGCAAATATCTGAATCAGTTTCATTCCGGATAAATGTTCCGATAAATATGTATTAATCACTGTTATTTTTGTTCTTACCTGCCTGTAGGTAGCTCTGGATATAGATTTAAACAGTATGGTAAGTCCAATAATCAAAGGTAGAAGAAGAAATCCATAGACAGATAATTTTACATCTATGCTTATCATAACCAGGGCTAACCCAAGGATCTTAACGGAATTCTTAAATAACTTTACTAATATATTGGCATACATTTCATTTAAGGCTTCTACATCGTTGGTTATACGGGTTACAATCCGCCCTACCGGTGTTATATCAAAAAATCGCAGGGATAAATTATGTACATGTTCAAATACTTCCTGTCTGATATTATAAATAATACTCTGGCCTGTTAATTGCAGTATCCAGGTCTGCAGAAAATTACAGACAAAACTTCCCATTAATACGAACAAATAGATCAATGCAATATTCTTTATATCATTAAAATTACCCGTTCCTGTGAATAAATCAATCGCTTTTCCTACTAAAATCGGGCGGTATAATTCAAACCCGGTTATACATAATACCAGAATAAAGGATAAAGTCATAAAGTGCCAATATGGTTTCACATAGGCCATTAAACGCTTTAAGACACTGCCATGAATGGATCTTTCATAATCAATTTCATTTCTCTTAGACATATTAATAACATACCTTTCCAATTTGTGTTTTTTCCTTTAACACACAAATCCGTTTTATGTAAGCTAGCCCAAAGCTTTCCTGTTTCAAGGAATCATACTGCCTCCAGTTGTTTTTCCAATTGCTGCTTTTCATACATTTTTGAATAAATTCCCTGTTTGTTCAATAATTCTTCATGTGTACCGTATTCTGCCATCCTGCCTTCCTCCAGCACAAGAATCTTGTCCGCATTTTGAATCGTAGATATACGATGAGCTATAATAATAGTTGTTTTACCTTCCCTGTTATTTTTCAGATTCTTCAGTATCTGTTCCTCCGTATTGGTATCCACCGCTGATAAGGAATCATCTAAAATCAGGATTGGTGCATCTTTCATCAATGCCCTTGCAATTGAGCTTCTCTGTTTCTGTCCGCCGGATAAAGTAACGCCCCTCTCTCCGACTAAAGTATCATAATTTCCCGGAAAATCCATGATATTATCATGAATACATGCATCTCTGGCTGCTTTTTGTACTGTTTCAATATCCTTTGTGGATGCACCAAAGGCTATATTATTCTTAAGGGTATCTGAAAACAGAAAATTATCCTGGGGTACATATGCAATATTTTCCCTTAATACTTTTAAAGGAATTTTATGAATATCAATACCGTCTATTGTTATCATACCCGGTTCTGCATTATATAAACGCAGCAGTAAATTCGCTATCGCTGTTTTGCCGCTTCCTGTCCGACCCAGGATAGCCAGAGTACTTCCCTTATCTGCTTTCAGATTAATTCCTTTTAATACCTCAGGTGTTTGTGCTGTAAACCGAAAGTCAAGGTGATTAAATTCTATCTCGCCTTCTAAATGATTAATTTTATAATCGGTTATATCCGGTTCGTCATATACTTCCGGCTGTTGCCTAAAGATATTCTGAATTCTTTTAATAGAAGCCGTTCCCTGTGAAAAGAAAGTCACACTGTCACCGGCTGCAATCATAGGCCATACCAGCATATTTATATACTGGTTAAACGCAATAAATCTTCCCAGGGTAATGGTGCCTGTAATCGTTAAGTAACCTCCGTACAGCAGAGTAATTAAACTGGATAATCCGATTACAATATCTAATAACGGCATTATGGTCGCTTGTAATTTAACCACTTTCATATTTTTATCTTTATTTTCCTGATTTGCCCTCGCAAAAGCTTTTAACTCCTGTCTTTCCTGCACAAAAGCCTTAACTACCCGAATACCGGATATACTTTCCTGTACCTGATCTGTTAAATCAGAAAATGCTTTTTGTTTTTCGGCAAAACGCTTTTCGGCAGATCGGCCATAATATACTCCGCCAATTGCAATAAAAATTAAAGGGATTACAGCAAGAAGTGTCAGACGGATATTGACATATAAAATCATTTTGGTTAATACCATTAGTGTCATGATAATGGCATCAAAAGAGGTAATGACAGCCGGACCGGCCGACATACGTATTGCATTTAAGTCATTGGTAAAATGGGCCATCAAATCTCCTGTTTTATTCTTATTATAATATCCCATGGACAATCTCTCCAGGTGGGCAAACATATCATTACGTAGATCATATTCAATCGCACGAGCGGAGCCAAAAATAAAGTACCTCCATGCGAATCTGCCAACTGCAAGAACCAGGCCTACAAGCAGAATCTTAATAATACCCTGAATAACACCATTCATATCCATGGTTTTATCCTTTAGGCCATCTGTTATTTCACCGGTAAATTGTGGTATGTATAAATTCATAAAATCTACAATAAATAAAGTAATAATACCCAGAAGATATTTCCACTTATACTTATTAAGATACAAAAATATAATATTTTTTTCTTTCAATTAAGCTCCCGCCTTCCCCATTTAATTATTTATTTTCTACTATTTTGAATGTCTATATATTATCTATCATTTGCAAGAATATTTCAATTGTTTTTTACTTTACTGCTTACATTTTTCCAATTATATGTTAAACTAATATTTAATGACAAACTATTATTTATGCACTGAAATTAATACAAAGGAGGCTTTATTTTGGCTGGTTTATATATAGATCCTAACCTTTATACCACAAGACCGGATACAGAGGGCAGGTTAGAGAAAGAGCTAAAGGTTTATGATATGCTGGAAGAACTTGATATTCCTTATATTCGCGTGGATCATGAGGTGACGGCTACGATTGAATCCTGTCTTGAAGTAGAGGTTATGTTGGAAATCGTAATCTGTAAAAACTTATTTTTATGCAACGCACAAAAAACTAACTTCTATTTACTGCTGATGCCGGGAAATAAAAAATTCCGTACTGCTGATTTAACCAGACAAATTAATACCTCCAGATTATCTTTTGCCGCTCCGGAATACATGGAAAAATTTCTTGATATTACTCCGGGTTCCGTCAGTGTGCTTGGACTAATGAATGATAAAGATAACCGGGTTCAATTATTAATAGACAGAGATATTTTAACACAGGAATCCGTTGGCTGCCATCCCTGTATTAATACTTCAAGCCTGAAGATTAAAATGACTGATTTATTGGATAAATTTCTTCCCTATGTTAACCATGTACCTATTATAGTGGATTTATAGCAGTTCCTGTATAAAATACAAACTTCACAGAAATCATCTTTTAGTTTCTGTGAAATGACGCCGCTTTTGCGCCGTGTATATTTTAATTTTAATAGTCATAATAAGCTAAGCAATCCGGTATAATGAAGAAAGTATTATATTTAAATTTTGGTTTTTGTGTCTTGATTATAGAATGAATAAATGCAGAATGAGAGGTCAGACATTATGAAAATATTAGTGGATGCAGATGCTTGCCCAGTAAAACAGATTATAGAAAAAGTAGCTAAGAAATATTTTATACCTGTTATCATGGTAATTGATACCAGTCATATACTGGAATCGGAATACAGTAAAATCATTCAGGTAAGTAAAGCCCCCGATGCGGTTGATATTGCTCTTATTAACCGAACGGAATCCGGGGATATTGTAGTTACACAGGATTACGGCGTAGCCTCCATGGCTTTGGGAAAACGTGCCTATGCAATTAATCAAAACGGAAAATATTATACAGAAGAAAATATAGACCTGCTTATGTATGAACGCCACCTCTCCAAAAAGTTAAGAAGAGCCGGAGGCCGCACCAGCTCTATGAAAAAACGTTCCAGAGAAGATGACGAGAAATTCGAAGCAGCATTTTCGTCCCTATGCCGGGAGTGGTATTCCTCTAATTCTGCTCCGGTTAACTAAAGAAGAGATACTATAATTTTTCTTTGTTATGATTCATTCAGTAAATAATTCCTGACTTATGATAAGTGTTGTTTATACTGCATCTTATAGCACAGCATCTAATAATTTCTGGCTGTAAGGATGTTTAGGATTATGGAATAAGCTTTCTGCAGATGCAGTTTCTACCAATTCCCCCCGATACATGACACAAACCCTGTCACACATCCTGTGGATTACATTTAAATCATGAGATATGAATAAATAGGTTAAATTATATTCCTTTTGGAGTTTCTTTAATAGTTCCAGTATTTGAGCCTGTACTGTAACATCCAGTGCAGATACAGGTTCATCCAGAACTATGAATTTGGAATTCTGGATCAAGGCTGCACCAATCGCCACCCTCTGGCGCTGCCCGCCGCTCAACTCTGAAAGATACCGGTCTGCATAACTCTCATCCAGGCCAACCTCCCTTAATATCTTTAATACCTTTTTTTTTCGTTCCTTTGAATTTTTGTCTTTGGCTAATCTTAAAGGTTCCTCCAATATCCAGCTTATTTTTTTAGCAGGATTTAAGCTGCCATAAGGATCCTGGAAGACCATCTGGGGTTTGGCTTCTTTTAAATTGATTTCTCCGGTTTTACTCTTTATTAGTCCGACCACTGCTTTTGCAAGGGTAGATTTCCCGCTTCCGCTTTCACCTACAATACCTAACACTTCACCTGAATTTATATAAAAAGAAACGTTCTTTACTACCTGTTTCTTTCTTTTCTTCTCAAATAACTTTTTGCCCTTTTCTTCGTAGAATACCGATAAATTCTGTACTTCCAGAATAGATCCTGATTGATCGGCATTTCGTTTTGACTGATTTATTTCATCTATATTATTTGCTTCTGAGCTGCTGTCCTCTGATCTCATAAGAAGTTCTGTTCTGGCGGCAATAAGATTTTTCGTGTATTCTTTTTCCGGATTCTTAAACAAGGCAGAAATCAGTCCTTCTTCAACGATCTCACCGTTTTGCATAACAATAGCCCTGTTACATATTTTCTGAATAACTCCTAAATCATGGGATATTAATAAAACAGAAACACCATACTCTTTACTTAAGGTTTGTATCAGAGATAAAATCTGTGCCTGAATGGTTACGTCCAAAGCTGTAGTTGGTTCATCAGCTATTAAAAGTTGGGGCTTTAATATCATAGCCATTGCAATCATCACTCTCTGGCGCATACCACCGGATAATTGATGGGGATATTTATAAAACAGAGTTTTTGCATCGGTAAGCCCCGCTTCTGTTAAAGCAGACAGGACTCTCTCTTTTCTTTGGTCTGCTTTTAACTCACTTTCATGAAGAATCAGCATTTCCTCTATCTGTGAACCAACGATCATAACAGGATTTAATGAGGTCATCGGTTCCTGAAAAATCATTGCTTCCTGTTTTCCCTTTAATTTTCTTAATTCCTCATTGTTAAGTTTTAATAAATCCGAACCGGCAAATACGATACTGCCGTTTAACACAGATGCCGATTTAGATAATAATCCCATAACTGCCAATGCTGTCATGGTTTTACCGGAGCCGGACTCCCCCACGATTCCAAGGATTTCACCCTCCTGTAATTTAAAAGAAACATTATTTACTACTTTATTAATATTACCTTTTTGATAAAATCCAATGGTAAGCTGATTAATATCCAATATGGAGTCTGCTTTTTTTTGATTCGTTTCCATCAACAAACCTCTCACATCCTTTCATTAATCAGGCTGAAGCCTAATACTGTCAAAACAATCATTAAACCGGGAGCCAATGCATACCAGGGAGCATTAAACAGGTAGGTCTGACCTTCGGATAACATTCTTCCAAGACTGGCATCCGGAGGCTGAACTCCCAATTGAAGATAACTCATTCCTGCTTCTGCCAAAACAGCATTATTAAAACCAATCGTAACAGAAGACAATAAAATGAGCTTTGTATTGGGTAAAATATGGACAAACATAATGCGAAAATCGCCTGCTCCCATTAATTTGGCATTCTTAACAAAATCCATCTGTTTTAAAGCAATATATTCACTTCTTACCACTCTGGCAAAACTGGGAATAAAGATGATCCCTAATGCAATGATTACATTGTATTTGCCCGGGCCAATAATACTTACAAACACCAAGGCTAACAGGATACTGGGAAAAGAAGTCAAGCCGTCATTAATACGCATGAGAATCTCGTCCAGAATACCTCCGTAATATCCGGTTAGGGCACCGATAAAAGTACCTGCCACAGCACCGATGACCACCGTAGAGATAGCAACAAAAAAGGTCGTTTTTGCACCGGACATAACCCGGCTTAATATATCCCGTCCGAAGTTATCCGTACCAAAAGGATGTGCCAGGTTAGGAGCTAGATTTTTAACGGCTCCGTCCATCTTATTGGGATCATAGGGAGTATAGAAAACACCCGCGATAACAAAGATAAGAACAATACTGATAATCACAATCCCTACTATGAAATTAAAGTCATACTTATATTTTCTTCTGTTCACCCAAGCTTCTCCTTATGTAGTTTCTTCTGCAAATCACTCATTTATTTTTATTCGGTTATTTGTAATTAAAGTCTGCTTACAGATCTGCCGATGCTTAAATCAGTATTTTAAAATTACAGGTCTACCCTTGGGTCAATCCATTGATATAAAACATCCACCATAAAATTAATGATAATGACAACTGCAGCTATATACAATACAATTGCCTGCACTACAGGGAAATCCCTGTTGGAAATGGCTGTAACCAACATCCTTCCTAAACCGGGTAATCCAAAAACCTGTTCAATAATTATACTGCCTGCCAGAACATCTGCAATAACCATAGCAATAAAAGTGATAACTGGAATAAAAGCATTTTTTAAGACATGCCGGTATAATATTACATTTTCCTGATTTCCTTTACTCCTTGCGGTCCTTACATAATCCATCTTAAGCTGTCTTATCAGAGAGCTTCTTAAGAACTTAACTACCATCGCAATCTTAGGTATGGCAATTGCAATAGCCGGATAGATCAAATATCTTATAAATTGACCGAAATTTTCTTTAAAACCCACATATTTACCCGGAGTATACCATTTTAATACCAGTCCAAATAATAATGTTATAATAATACCTAAGAAAAAAGGAGGAATTGCCATCGCCGTATGGGTTAATAAAGTGATAATACGATCCGGTAATCCCCCCTCTTTTTTGGCAGACTCTATTCCCAGTGGGATGGATAAGATTAAAATAAATACAATGGATAAAACAGCCAGCCAAATAGTAACCGGCATACGGTCCTTTATAAGATTGCTTACTGGCATATTAAACTGTAAGGATGTCCCAAAATCACCCTTAAGAGCATTACCTAACCAGCTTACATATCTCACAACGATGTTTTTATTAAGGCCCATTTCCTCCCGCAGCGCTTCAATGGCTTCTTTTGTTGCAGAGGTCCCAAGGGAAGCTACTGCGCTGTCCCCCGGAATGACCTGAAATGCAATAAAGGTGAAAAAAGAAACAAGGAGAAGAGTTAAGATTAATGCAGTAAATTTTCTGATTATATATTTCATCTGATAACTCCTCCTTAACTTTCACTTTTCTCTATTCCGCTTTAAAATAAACAGACGCCATATCCTGAACATAAACCGGATAGAAGGTGTATCCACCCAATTTCGGATTTACAGCCACCAGTAATGCGGGGTCTTGAATATATACAGCTGCCGCATCTTCACTTAACATGGTCTGCAGGCTCTTATAGTAATTAATTTTTTCTTTATCATCTAAGGAAGCGATTGCTTTACCTAAGATATCATCATATTGCGGGTTGCTGTAATTAACAAAATTATTTTCCGCCTTGGAATCATAACGTTCCAATACATCTCTTGCAGCCAGTTTTGCATCCAGTCCTATAATTGTGGATTCATAATTTCTGCCTACGTAGACGTCGCTTATCCAGCTGGCCCATTCAATCTGTTGAATATTAGCAGTTATTCCGACTTGTTTTAATTGTTCTACGATAACCTGAGCCGTATCAACATGGAATTTATAATTAGAGGGCACGGTTATGGTAAAGGTAAAACCGTCCGGATATCCGGCCTCCGTAAGTAAATCCTTGGCTTTCTGTATATCATAGGGATATTTATCTGCTAAATCTTCATAATACTTGACAAATCCCGGAAACATATTACTTCCGATAATTCTGCCTCTTCCTCCGGCTACCAGATCAAGGATTGCCTGCTTATCAATAGCATAATTTAATGCCTGTCTTACCTTTACGTTATTAAAAGGTTCTGCCTTATTGTTTAAAAATAGTCCCTGTACCAGATTCATATGTCCCTCTAATATGGTAAAGGTATCTTTTAACTGTTCTGCCAAAGTATCGGTAAGCTGTGGGAAGATATCAACCGAGCCTGCTAATAATTCCGTTACGGCAGAATCCGCATTGGGAATAATTTTAAAAGTAACTTTGTCTAAATATGGTTTTCCTGCTTGATAATAGTCTTCATTTTTTTCTACTACAAAACTTTCCATAGGTGTGTAGGATACAAATTTAAACGGACCGGTACCAATTGGCGCCGTGTCCTGTTTGTCATAGTCTTTCGGAATGATTGCACCGGTCAGATAACCGATTAATTCCGTATCGGCTTCTTTAAGATTCACTTCTACTGTTGTTTCATCCACCTTTTTTACGTCTGAAACGTTAGTAAGCGCCGATTCGACCACAACAGCAGAATCTGTTGTATCTAGCAAACCGGCGCATCTCTTTAATGAATATACGATGTCGTCAGCTGTTACCAGATTACCGTTATGAAATTTAACACCCTTGCGGAGTTTAAAGGTATAAACCTTACCATCCGTGGATATATCATAACTTTCTGCAACAGCCGGAACTAAATTTCCATCTTTATCAGGCTTTACAAGCCCTTCAAAAACATTGAATAAAACTTCTTTAGTTCCTGCCGCAACTGCTTTGTGTGGGTCAAGACTATCCAAATCCTGTGGAATTCCTACTACTACTGAGCCACCGTTAACCGGTTGCTCTGAAGACTGTTCATCAGCAGGAGCTTTCTCATCATCCGTACTTGTCTTACCGCCTCCACATCCGTAAAGTGCAATAGATAGTACCAGCATCATGAGCATGAATAAAGTGAAACGACTTCTCTTTATCATAATAACTCCTCCTTATGAAATTTTATAATTCATAATAAACTTAATTCTTAAAAATTTCAAGGGTGTAAATAAAATTTTTTATAAAAGAAACGCCAAAGGTTTTTCTCCTTTGACGTTTCTTTTGGTCCTATCTATACTCATAAGTTATGGTGGAACTCGTGAATATCCATTATTATCCTAATATTACTTCTACTCCATGTTCCTTACCATCACCAAACACAGGCACTATATTGTCGGAAACTTCTTTACCGTCCACGGTCATCTTAGCCACACCGGCAGATACATGGTTTGGATTTTTAATCGTAATCTTTAAAATATCTCCCCTGAAGTGTCTGGTTACCTGATATCCGTCCCAGGAAGCCGGTATCGCAGGATTTACCATCAGTCCGTCATATTCCGGTATAATACCTAATATAAACTGGGTAATAGCTACAAAGTTCCAGGAAGCCGTACCGGTCAGCCAGGAATTCTTAGCTTCTCCGAATCGCTTTGCATCTTTACCTGCTACCATCTGGGAATATACATACGGTTCCATTCTATGAATTTCACTGTACTCTTCCGTATAAGCCGGAGCAATTCTTGTATAATAATCAAATGCTTTATCACCCCGGCCAACAACTGCTTCCGCACACATAATCCACGCGTTATTATGACAGAAGATACCTGCATTTTCTTTATATCCGGCCGGATATGTGGAGATTTCACCATATTCTACATAATATTTCGTAAATGCCGGATTATTCAGAACCAAGCCATATTTTGTACCAAGTCTTTCCTCCACTGCATCCAAAGCTTTTATGGCTTTACCGTCTTTGATTCCGCAGCCGCCCATTACGCAGAAACCTTGTGATTCAATAAATATTTTACCTTCTTCACATTCGTTGCTGCCGATTTTTTTACCATAATCATCATAAGCTCTAAGGAACCACTCACCATCAAAGCCATGTTCCATAATGACATCTTTCATTTTGCTTACTTCTTTATTTGCTCTGTCAGCTTCTGCCTGATTACCGACCTTTTCCATCAGTTTTGCATATTCATTTCCGATATAAACAAACATACCTGCAATCATAACAGATTCAGCAACCCTGCCATCTTTGCTGGTTGTTGTCTGGAATGATTCACCCGGTTCCATGGAGAAACAGTTTAAGTTCAAACAGTCATTCCAGTCTGCTCTGCCGATTAACGGTAAGCCATGAGGACCTACATTATTAATTACATGGTCAAAAGATCTCTTAATATGGTCTGAGAGAGGTGCCGCTACGGATTCGTCATTGTCAAACGGAGTTTTCACATCAAGAATCGTATAATCACCGGTTTCCTTAATATAAGCCACAACTGCCAGAATCAGCCATAACGGGTCATCATTAAAGTTACCGCCGATTTCATCATTGCCTCTCTTAGTGAGCGGCTGGTATTGATGATAAGCACCGCCGTCTTCTAATTGAGTAGAGGCTAAATCTATAATTCTTTCCCTTGCACGGTCCGGAATCTGATGTAAGAAACCCAACAAATCCTGGTTGGAATCGCGGAAGCCCATACCTCTTCCGATACCGGATTCAAAATAAGATGCACTTCTGGACAAGTTGAAAGTAACCATACATTGATACTGGTTCCATATATTTACCATTCTGTTTAATTTATCATCTTTTGAAATAATGGTATATTTTGACAATAATCCATCCCAATATACAGCCAATTC
The DNA here is from genome assembly GCF_030913705.1 of Anaerocolumna sp. MB42-C2. Taxonomy (GTDB): domain Bacteria; phylum Bacillota; class Clostridia; order Lachnospirales; family Lachnospiraceae; genus Anaerocolumna. The sequence goes on along the minus strand of NZ_CP133190.1, from coordinate 4,066,676 downwards.
TTCCAATGCTTGATCAACTGCGGCACTATGGGAAAATTTAGCTATCATATCTTCTGCTTTTTTCTTATTAATTACATTTTTGGATTCCCATTTTTCTTCTAACGGATTTTCCACATAACCTAATATAAATACTAACTCTTTTGTTTCACCGGGTTCTAAGGATAAAGCCAGACAATGGGATGCTATAGGTGACCATCCATCCGCAACCGAATTGTTCGGTTTACCGGAAGCTACCACCTGAGGATTTTCAAAGCCATTATAAGTTCCTATAAAACTCTCTCTGTCGGAATCAAAGCCTTCGATTGGCGCATTTACAGAAAAGAAAGCATAATGATCCCTGCGTTCTTTATATTCCGTTTTATGATAAATAACAGAACCTTTGATTTCCACTTCACCGGTATTAAAATTTCTCTGGAAATTTGTCTGATCATCCTGAGCATTCCACAAGCACCATTCAATAAAGGAGAATAATTTCACTTCTTTTTTCTTATTTCCCGTATTTTTAACTACTACTTTATGAACTTCACCATTATAGTTTAATGGTACAAAAAACGTTACTTCTGTTTCAATCTCATTTCTTTTGCCTGAAATTTTAGTATAACCCATACCATGACGGCACTCATAATGGTCTAATTCTTTCTTGGCAGGAGCCCATCCCGGTGACCAGAAATCACCGTTATCGTATAAATAGTAGTAACGACCGCCGCCTAAATCCAAAGGTACATTATTGTAACGGAAACGGGTAATTCTCCTTAATTTAGCATCTTTATAAAAGCTGTATCCTCCGGCCGTATTAGAAATTAATGAGAAAAACTCCTGTGAACCTAAATAATTAATCCAAGGGTAAGGAGTCGTTGGGGTAGTTATTACATATTCTTTTTTTGTGTCATCAAAAAAACCGTATTTCATTCTTATTCTCCTTTTCTGCAGATATTTTTTATTATAACATCTGTTGCTTTACTAAAACTTTCGCATTGAAAACAGAATCTAAAATTTTAGTTCTATGTAATTTTATATACTCTGGATTCATACGTTGTGCTTTTTACTGAAAATCTGTATTTCATTGATAAAATCAGTACTCTCTCGTCGTAATTATATACTAAAAGCCATGTTATTTCAACTAGCATTATAAACAAAGTTTAAATGTATAATTTTATGATCTCTATCTTTTTACGAAAGTTTTCGTGATTTTATATTATTTTATATTAATATAGGATATTTGTAAATAAACATATTCGTCATCATATTCCTTTATTTCCTATATTTCTGTTTTTTCTTCCATTTATCGATTACAGCGGGAATTCTAATGATATTCTAATTGACTTTATTATATACATCTGATACCATTTTTATGTGATTTATAAAGATAAGATAATTCGTCATTTAACGACACCCAATAGAAAAGGGATAATGAAATTATTCTATTCTTTATAAAATAGGATTCTAGTATAAAAAGACCGCTTATGTGAGATCTTTTTAGCCTAATCCTACTATACAAATATAAAGAGAGGTTAAAATGGGAGCTATGAATAACAATCCAAACAACGGCAACGAATTCGATGCCAATCCAATTACATCAAATAATGAGGAATCCGCTGATAATAATCCTATGGATTCTGTTTCTCAAAGTAATGACATTGAAACTGAAACAATTACTTTTGAAGAAGCACCTTATGAACAAAGTTATGAAACAACAGAAGTCCCTTCCAAAAAGAAACCAAATCCAAAATTTATTGCAGGAATTCTTATTCTGATTGTGCTTTTAGCCGGTTCGGTTACGGCCTATGCGAACCGCAATACCCTAGCCAATACTATTGCATTAATGACAAAAAGTCCTGTTGAATATTATTCTTCCATAGAAAAGAAAAATATTAATAAAGGCATTGATACTTTTACTGAATCCTATGATAAATATCTAACACTGTATAATGACCAGAAAACGAAAGGTGTTGGCCAGGATACCAGTGTAAAATTAACTGTGAATCCTCAATTCACCGGTATGATTGGACTTAATGACTTTAAATCACTGGAAGCAAAAATCACTTCCATGACTAAAGGCGATAATTCAAAGTCGACAATCGGGTTTTCTTATAATGAGCAAGCCTTAGTTACCTTAAACGCCTTGATTAATTCTAAAACAGGTGAATTATTCGCAAGTGTACCTGAATTAAGCAGTGCTTACCTATTATTTTCATTAAATGATCTTATGTCCTATTCCGGTGAAATGGCTGACGGAGGTAACTACACTGATTATGTTAATGATATGGAGGCTCTTTTAAACAACGATTCCCTGTCTCCGGATACACTGAATTCCTTATTAAAGAAATATTCTGCTTTACTCATAGATCATATTGATAATATGAAGCTTGAGAAAAATGTCAAGATAACTGCTTCCAAATCAAATGCTACATATAATAAGCTGACAGCCGAATTGAATGAGGAAGATATCTTTAATATTACGACAGCTATTTTAAATGAAGCCAAAAAAGATGATTCATTAAAAAGATTATTTGCAACATTAAATATCTGTAAAGAAGATGAATATGCAAAACTGATTGAAGATTCTCTTGCCAGATTAGATAAAGAAGCTAAAACTGCTTCTTCGGACCCGGTTTTATTCAATGTATATGTAGACAAAACGGGAAGAATTATGGGTCGTGAGTTTACAACTTCCGGAAAGGACAAAACTTCCGGCGGCGGATATACTGTAGTCTCAGATGGTTCAAAATTAAGTTATACGATCTGGTTAAAAGATAATGGTTCAGATTTATTTGATTTTTCTGTAGACGGCACCAATTCCTCCTCTGGTTTTACCGGAGACGGCGTTCTTAAATTCTCCGGTTACAGCGCCGAATACAGTGATTATACGAATTATTCATTTAATATAACTGCAGAAAATGCTAAGCTAATTAACGGCAAAGGTATAAACGGTAAATATACCATAAGCTCAGATCTTTTTATGGGAGCAGAAATTGTGCTTGATTGCAATGCGAATGATAAACAGCAGAATATGAAATTACAGGTAATGTATGGTAATATGGAAGCTGGTGCCCTTGATATAACCAGCAAAGAAAGTGCTTATGAAGACTTTACATTCCCTGGTTCCTCTGATCAGGTTATTGATAATGATATTTATTCCTATATGGGTACGGCTGATTTTGAAGGATTTATGACCCATGTACAAGATGTAACCGGACTTGATATAAACAGTTTATTACAATCTTATTTATACGGTTCCTATTAATCGTTAAAATAAACAGATAATTAACAACCTTATGGTGCAGGACATCGTTATTATCGTCTGCTTTCGTGTTAATAAGCCAGATGATGAGAAACTTTGAACTGCACCATTTCTGTTACTGTTCACAGGTAACAAACGGGACGTATTTTTGTGAGTGTAGGGAAAGCGAACGTCACAGAAAACCGGAGAATTGCAGCGTAGGAACGCTGCCTCCTCGTTTTGTGTGCATTGCGAAGTCTGTTATTGTTCGCGGAACTGCTGCTTTTTGCAGGGGAGTGAAAAGTAACCCATTTTTTTATGAATATTTTAGAAATAATTTCTTTTTTTTGCTGTATGATTATGATAAACTTATTTTAGTATAAATCTATATGTTAATCGGTTATGTTATCATATTCTATTCTGTATATTGAAAAGAGGTAATCTTTATGATAGAGAAAAGTAAATTAGAAAATACCGTACTGGATAATTCTGCGGAAATATATAAACCAAGGACTGAACAGACAGAAAAACAGAAATTAAGTGAAATGACATTTAAGGAAAAAGTTACTTATTTTAATAATTATTACAGATTTAAAGTAATCGTAATTATCCTAGCTGTTGCCGGGATTGGTTATATGGCATACAGTATTTTATCTCCTAAGCCTGAAACTGTTTTATACGCCGCGGTAGTCAATTCTGCAATGGATGATGAAACAGCGGCCGCCGTTCAAAGTGATTTTGCCGAAAAACTGGGAATTGATCCAAAAACCCAGGAAATCCTTATTGACAGCTCTTTTCAATTAGGAAGTGAGGGTAATGTTTCAGAACTCTCAATGGCTTCCCAGCAAAAATTAGTCACTTATATTGCTGCAGCACAGATTGATGTAATCATCGCACCGGAATCTGTATTTGCAAATTATGCGCGAATGGGAAACTTCAGTAAATTATCAGATGAGCTGCCAACCGATTTAATTACCGCATTAACCGATTCATTCTATTATTCCGAAACGGAAGAAGATAAAACCTCCAGTCCTTATGGTATTTATTTGGATGGAGCTAAAATCTATGATAATGCAGGTAACCTTGTTGACAGACCGGTATTAGGAGTTGTCGTAAATTCTAAATATAAACAAAACGCCGGTGAATTCGTTCGATATCTTTTTGATATAAATAAATAATCAGTAAATATATAATTAATTGAACTGAATCACTTAAATAATAACTTATACAACTCATAATTAATATAAATAATTATTTATTTAAAAAACCACGTAAAAGCCATATCCTGCTTACGTGGTTTTTTCTAAATTGCGCTTGTCTCACATCCTGAGATTAAACTATATTACTTTGCTTCAATATAACCCTGAGCTTTTAATAATTCCGCTATAAGAACAGCTCCACCCGCCGCACCACGGACGGTATTATGGGATAATCCTACAAACTTATAATCAAATACGGTATCTTCACGTAATCTGCCAAAAGAAACTCCCATGCCATTTTCATAATCTCTGTCAAACTTAGCCTGAGGACGGTTATCTTCTTCCAGATACTGAATAAACTGTTTTGGTGCACTAGGTAAATTCAGTTCCTGCGGTAAACCTTTGAATTCACTCCATGCTTTTAAAATCTCTTCTTTTGTTGGTTTCTTTTCAAAACTTACAAACACTGCTGCGGTATGTCCGTCTGTAACCGGAACACGAATACATTGCGTTGTAATAAGAGGGGAAGAAGCCTTTACAATCTGGCCGTTTTCTACCTTACCCCAGATTCTTAACGGTTCCTGTTCACTCTTTTCCTCTTCACCGCCGATATAAGGTATAACATTGTCAATCATTTCAGGCCAGTCCTTGAAGTTCTTGCCTGCACCGGATATAGCCTGGTAAGTAGTTGCCACAACCACTTTAGGTCCAAATTCTCTTAAGGCATGTAAGGCCGGTGTATAACTTTGTATGGAACAGTTTGGTTTTACCACTATAAAACCTCTGCTGGTACCCAAACGCTTCTTTTGATCTTTAATAACTTCCAAGTGTTCCGGGTTTAATTCCGGCACAACCATAGGAACATCCGGAGTCCATCTATGAGCACTATTATTGGATACTACTGGTGTTTCTGTCTTAGCATAAGCCTCTTCGATTGCTTTAATTTCATCTTTTGTCATATCAACAGCACTAAAAACGAAGTCTACTTCACTGCTTACTGCCCCTACTTCATTTACGTTTTTAACAATCATCTTTTTAACGGCTTCCGGCATTGGGGTTGACATTTTCCATCTGTCACCTACAGCTTCTTCATATGTTTTGCCCGCACTTCTCGGACTGGCAGCTATTGCAACAACCTCAAACCAAGGATGATTTTCTAATAAAGAAATAAAACGTTGACCTACCATTCCGGTACCACCTAAGATACCAACTCTTAATTTGCTCATGTTAACCCTCCCGATATTCATTACTTCATATTAGCAAACGACATTTTATACCCTATTGTATTTGTATGGCGTACATTTGTCTTTGTAGTAAATATATTACTATTTTCATTCATAAAAATCAACTATTTTCTATTAAATATTCATTTTTTGTGAATAGTGATGAATAAAGATACTGCAATCTCTATCTCGTTGTTTATTTTTCATTTCTTATAAAGCGCATTTTGCCTGCTAATTTTTTAGGGACTGGACCAATCTGTTCGTCATCAAAATCCATTTTGATTCTCATGGCATGACTTAATTTGGAAGCACACTCCGGACATAATCTACCGGATCGAATATCAACTCTGCACATTTCACATTTAATAAATATAGGTGAGTTCTCTGGAATTTCCAATCTTCCCTCTCTTAGATATTGGTTGATTCTTTCTAAACTGATTCCGGTATTTTCGGATACCTCCAAAGCAGGAGCTGTTCCATGATCATAGATATAATTTTTTACTTTCAAAAAATCTTCTTCATCCGCCTTGCGGCACATAGGGCAATAATAATGCCCGTACCCTAGATAGGTAAACATTCTCTTGCATCGCACGCAGATCTTGGTTTCACCAAGGTTTCCGTCTTCCTTAAATTTTGCAGCAATAATTTTCCGGGATTCTCTCATAGGTGGGCCTCCTTTTCTTAAAAAAACAGTGTTTACCTATATTCTATTATATCTGTTTTTAATGAATAGTCAATGAAGCCGTTAGTACCACGTTTTTCCATAATCTTATTCGAAAGCTGCTTCCGCCTGTATTAATGATACTGCCCTTATACGTAATTCGTTTTATTACTCCTATGATTTATATCTTTTATATCTCCTTAATTGATTTCAGGTATTGATTTAATAATTCTTCCAATTGGGTATAGTCTTCTATTTCATTTACATGCTGCCTTAACTTTGCTGCCAGGGGATAACCTGTAGTATACCAGGCTACATGTTTTCGCATTTCCCTTATACCAATATATTCCCCTTTATATTGAATGGATAATCTGGCATGGCGTAACATCATATCTACTGCTTCAAAAACGTTTGGTTTATCCAGTTTCTTACCTGTAGAAAGAAATTCCTTTACTTGTGCAAATAACCAGGGATTTCCTCTGACACCTCTTGCAAGCATGATACCGTCACATCCGGTTTCCTCTATCAGCCGTTTTGCATCTTCCGGTTTAAAGATATCTCCGTTGCCGATAACCGGTATCCGTACTGCCTCTTTTACTGCCCTTATTATGTTCCAGTCGGCCTTTCCGCTATAATACTGCTCCCTGGTACGCCCGTGGACTGCTATAGCTGCTGCCCCGTTTGCCTCTGCTATTTTCGCAATTTCTACTGCATTAGCAGTGGATTCTGTGAATCCTTTTCTGATTTTAACTGTCAGGGGTTTATGAATTGCCGAGGATATTGCATGTACGATTTCGCCCACTAATTTGGGTTCTTTCATTAATGCAGATCCCTCACCGTTATTAACAACCTTGGGAACGGGGCAGCCCATATTAATATCCAGAATATCAAAATTCCTGTGTTCGATTCGTTTCGCCGTTTCGCTCATAATATAAGGGTCTGCACCAAATAACTGCAGGGAGACAGGCCGTTCCATTTCCTCCACCGTAAGCAGACTTTCTGTATTTTTATTATTATATTGTATTCCTTTCGCGCTTACCATCTCGGTATAAATCAGGTCGGCTCCTTGTCCTTTGCACAAGATTCGAAATGGCAGGTCTGTTACACCTGCCATGGGACCTAAAACTAAATTACCGTTTATCTTAACATTACCAATGTTTAAATCCATTTAAAGTACTCCCTAAATATTATTTCTCTTACAAATCAACATATGCAGCGTTAATCGTATTGCATTTATCGGATATCATACAATGATTATTTTCCTTTACATTTATTATAGATCAGTCTTAACCCTTGTAAGGTCAGATTTGGATCAAATATTTGAATTACATCCGTTGCTTCTGCGATAATTTTGCCTAATCCGCCGGTTGCGATAACTTTGATTCCCTGTATCCCGGATTCTTCAATTATCTTTTTAACAATGTATTCTGTTTGTCCAATATAACCATACACTAACCCGGCCTGCATGCTGGATATGGTTTCCTTGGCTAAAATGGACGCAGGTTTCTTGATTTCGATCTCGGGCAGTTTAGCGGTTTCATTCCATAAAGCATCTGCACAGATACGAATACCCGGGCTTGTAATACCCGCTAAAAAAGAACCGTCTTCTGATATTAAATCATAAGTCGTAGCTGTTCCAAAATCGATTACAATTAACGGACCACCATATATATCATAAGCTGCGACTGCGTCTACTACTCTGTCCGCTCCAATTTCTTTCGGATTAGCTGTAACCATCTTTATTCCTGTTTTTGTGCCTGCACCTACTTCTATCGGCATAAGTCCTAAATATTTAATAATACTGTTCTTTAAGGAATGCATAATTCCAGGTACAACACTTGCTATAATCACGGCCTCTATATCAGAAACTTCCACTTTTCGGTTGTTTAACAATCCGCATATGGTTAATCCATATTCATCCGAAGTTCTGGGTGTTTTTGTAGTCATACGAAAACTTGCCACCAATGCCTCGTCTTTAAAAATACCTAAAGTAATATTGGTATTGCCTACATCTAACACTAATAACATAATAATCTCCTTTCAAATATTAAAGATACAGATATAATCAATCCAATTCTTCCCCTAATAAAAAGACACGGTAGAAAAGTTCCAGTGATTCCAATAATTCCGCTTTATTCCGCTGTAATTCTTTTATCTTTAACACACTGCCTATCTCATCGAACATAATATCACCCTCATCGCTGGTTACATTGAGCATTAAGTTACCATCCTCATCAAATTCCAAGGTTAATATTCCACCCACATCCTCAGTATAAAGGACGCACATAATTTTCAGTTCTTCCTTTATACTTTCCGGCAAAGCTTTAAAATCTTCATTTAAGAAATATTTTTGTTCATATGCACTGCTGGCACACAGCACAACTTTATCTAAATACATAGAATTCCCTCCAGAAATTACTCTTGTTACCTGACTTCAATTCCACCTAATATACAAGTACCTTTTATATAAATGGTATGTGTATTATCCGTCGCAGGATACGGTGTTATTACTTTATTTTCCACTCCCCCTAAAATAGGGGTACAGTGAATCGTTACTTTTACATTATTCGGTACGTAAATATCCACGCCACCCAAGAGACAGGTCGTTTCTATCACAATATCATCATTAATAAATGCATTTCGAAGATCCATCTGAACATTACCTAATATGGAAGTTACCACTGCACCGGTAAATTCCTCATTGATAAACTGCACATTGCGACCGCTTAATAAGCAAAAATATTGGTTATATCCTCTATTATTTGTTCCTTGATTATTGTTACTGCTATAATTGCTGCTGTTTTGATTGTAATCAGCATTCGTATTGTATCCATTATCGTGATTGTTATCAGTTTCGTAATAAGTGGTATTATCCCTGCCGTAATCATCATGACCTCTTCTTTCTTTACGAAATAAGATGGAGCAGCCGATAGAAATGAAAATAAGTGCAATCATAAGTCTGGGAAACGTGTACCAATCAATAATACGCTGAACAGAACATAATAACAGGATACCAACTCCCAGTCCAAATACGGAAGAAACCCGATTCTCACTATTTACCAGGCCGATTGCACTTGGAATAATGATAAAGAGGGTCCACCACCCCGGAAAAAATAAATTAAAATTAAATACACCTACTGCTCGTCCTGCTAATGCAACACCCAGGAGAACAAAGAAAACACCCCATACCGCTTTTGACATTGTATTCTTCATTTGATCTACACTCCCTTAAAATGCCTACTAATAACTTATATCATATATGGAAAACCTGAATAATTCAAGACAAAGTTCGATAGATGGTCCCCAAATCACACATAACCATACACTCCTCTGACAGATACTTCTCCGGACATTACAGTTTTTATTACCGTTTTTTTCTCTCCCGTAATCATTTCCTCGGTTTGTACCAATAATGCACCTGTCTCATTAATCCCAAGGGCAAGCCCGATATATTCCGAATTGCTTCCAATAATTTTTACCTGTCGGTTTCTATTTATAAGCATTTTATTATAATCATGAATAAGTCCCTTTAAATTTTCCTCTTTGGCGAATATGCCATAATAACTTTCGAAATATAACATAATAGCGGCAATCAGACTGGTACGTTCTATTTCCTTACCACTTTCCAGTTTTAGTGAAGTAGCTGTAATTTTTAATTCCTCTGAAAAGAGATCTCTGTTAGCATTAATACCGATTCCTATTACAATACATTCCAGTTTTTCATTTATGGTACTCATCTCCGTTAAAATACCGCAGACTTTTTTGCCATTTATAACAATATCGTTGGGCCATTTTATAAAACTGTTAAGCCCGGTAACTTTTCTGATACCCTGATTAACTGCTAGTGCGGTTACCAAGGTAAGCATGGAGGCATGCTCTATACGAATATCAGGCTGCAATATTAAACTCATCCAGATTCCGTCACCCTTAGGGGAACTCCAATTCCGTCCAAGACGCCCTCTGCCGGCATTCTGTTGTTCAGCCAATACCAGCGTACCATGATTGTCCGGCTTCTTACCCAGTTGTTTTGCAATAACATTCGTAGAATCCACTTCATTATAATATGCTACCTTTTTTCCAATACATTTTGTGGTCATTTGCTTCTCAATGAAAGAAGAATCCAACTGTTCATACTGGTCTTTTGTAATTTCTTTCATTATTGCTTTTGTTGTTTCTTTTGTTATTTCTTTACTCATTTTTGTTATCCTTTGCCTTGTATTATATCTGATTTTCTCTATTCTTAATAATAGAGAAAGGCCGTTACAGAGTCAAGCTTTATCTGTAACAGCCAATATGATTCTTTATTTTATTTTAATTCTAATTACCTAAAGTAGCTACCATCACCGCTTTTATTGTATGCATGCGATTCTCTGCTTCATCAAAAACCACGTCGGCATGTTTCTCAAAAACATCCTCTGTCACTTCATTCCCTTTAACCGCCGGTAAGCAATGTAAAAATATAGTGTTATCCTTGCCTGTTTTATCCATTAACTGTTGATTTACCTGGAAAGGTTTTAACAGGGCAATCCGCTCAGCCGCTAATGCTTCTTCTCCCATGGAACACCAAACGTCCGTATAAATTGCATCAGCGCCTTTGACAGCTTCTAATTCATCCGTTATGGTAATGGTTCCCTGTGAGTCTTTCGCATAGGCCTTGCAGAGCGTAACCAATTCCTCCCCCGGCCATAGGGATTTTGGAGCTAATATTGTGAAATGAAGCCCTAATTTAGAGGAACCGATCATTAAGCTGTTAGCCATATTATTTCTTCCGTCTCCGGTATAAACGAAATGCAAACCCTTTAAATGACCGAATTGTTCTTTCAGAGTAAGAAAATCAGCTAAGATCTGTGTCGGATGATAGCTGTCCGTTAACCCGTTCCATACCGGAACACCGCTGTATTTCGCTAATTTTTCCACAGTCTCCTGTTTGAAGCCACGAAATTCGATACCATCAAACATTCTTCCAAGAACCCGTGCAGTATCCTCAACACTTTCTTTATATCCTAACTGAATATCATCCTTACCTAAATACTCCGGATGACCACCCTCATCTATACACCCTACGGTAAAGGCACATCTGGTTCTTGTAGATGGTTTTTCGAATATTAATGCAATATTTTTTCCTTTTAAACTGGATCCGGTAATTCCCTGCTTTTTCTTTGCTTTTAAGTCGGCTGCCAAGTCGATTAAATATTCAATTTCTTCCGTTGAGAAATCTTTTAATGTTAAAAAACTACGACCTTTTAAATTCATGGTTCTACCTCCCCGACGAGATGTTATTTATGTTTATTTATACACTATACTTAATTTTTATTCATTTGTCAAGATAGAAGAAACAATTTATTCTTATATAATCATCATTTTAATAATTAACATATGGAACACAGGAAACTGATATCCCCTTTTTGTTACCAATTCATATTTATCCCTGATCATTGTAATGAGATCTTCTTCCGTATAGATTCTGTATTTCGGTATTCTTAAAGTTTTTGCACTAAGTTCTAACAAACTGATATACAACTCATGATAGGTCCAATCTTTATTTAATTTCAAAGTTACAGCAAGGTTCGGGCACACAATCTCCAGAAACTTCCTTGTATTAACGGAAAGATTGGTATAATCTGCTTTGTAATATTCCAGCATAGCCATCTTTGCCGCTTCATTTACATTTACAAACTGATTGATGCTATCCTCCTCCGTGTATTTCGAATCAATGTAATATATCTTCCCCTTCAGAGAACGAAGACACCGCATCCCATCATAATAACCCACATCAATGTTACGTTTAATTTTATCCGGATTGAACTCCAGAATCCCGCCTAAATTAATTCGCGGGGCTATCTGAATAATATTCACATCCTTTGGAATTTTTACCGGCTTTTCCAAACCGATTCCATAAATTCGTACAACAATGATATCCTTATACCCTCTGTTAATTAACATATCCACCGGTACATTATTAAACATACCTCCATCCAGGTATTTCATTCCATGAAGCTTCTCATTCCGAAAAGCAGGCAAGGATGCACTTGCGATTAAATAGTCCTTTAAACTGCTTTTCTCTGCTTCCTTAGCGGTTATCTCTACTTCTTTTAATTTAGATACCAGAAAAGTTCCAAATACAAATTCAATATCGGAATCTTTTATTCTTTCCGCATCCACCCAGTTTTCGATTAAATTGCGAAGCGGACTTATATCGATACCACCGTCCGCCAGAATCCTTGTTGTATCTTTTGTTAGTTCCTTCAGACTTAAATCCTTTAAATTTCGCTTCATAAGTTTATCCATCTGCTCATCGTTTACATTCATAATAGAGGAATATGTTAAGCCTTTCCATAAGCTTTCCGCCTCTTCATAATTATCCATGCAGATTAGTGCCCCATTTAAAGCTCCGACCGAAACCCCCGAGACCCCTTTTATCTTAAGTCCATTTTCCAAAAAAGCCTTCCAGACACCAATCTGATAGGCCCCTTTGGCACCGCCGCCTTCTAAGACAACTCCATATTCCTTATTCAAGTCAAAAGTATTCCCCATTCCATTCTCCTCACAATTATATAATAATAGGTGATTGCGAAACAATATAGTTATCTACATATTCCATACAATTCGTACGAATTTTATAACTTAAGTTGCCTTTAGGGGCATGTTCACATTTATTGCGGATTTCATAGTTGCAGAGTCTCTATGTATAGAAAGGAACTGCAGCAAGATTTTATTCCATAAACTTACGTATAGAATGTTTGCAGCAGTCCCTTATGGTAATTTCTTATTCAATTGGCTGATCTGATGTACCCGGTAAATCCCGTTGAACATAATCAGCAATTAGATTTTGATCTAATATTTCTTTTGAAGTTTGTTTCAATCGTACGGCACGGTTATAATCTTCCTCATACGCGGTGGCATCTAAAGGCTGATGAGTATTAATATCCCAGGCACGGCTGCCCTCAAATACGCCCTCTCTTGATATCTCAAACATAACATTATTATGAACAAAGGAGCCTCCGAATAAATATGCCGTAAATGCTACAAAACCATCTTTGGCATTAACCAAATCCTGTCCCAGAACATAAGGTTGGTTTATATCAATACCCATGATATTCGCTACGGTTGGTAGAAAATCTATCTGTCCGCCCGTAGTAGATATGGTCTTTGTAATATTGCTATTCGGCACATGGATCATCATCGGTACTCTTAACATCTCATCATAATCGTATGTTCTGCCTAAATAATTACTCATTATTTCCGCATTATTATCCATACCTACGTTCAATCCATGATGATCGCCGTATAATGCTATTACCGTATTATCATATAGACCGGCATCTTTTAGTTCCTGAATGAACTGTCCGAAAGCTTCATCCATATAGTGAATGGTTTGTAAATAACCACCGAATTTCGTATCCGTATCTTCCTCCTTAAGTTTTAAAGTCGCATCCTTTGGATCTATTAAAAACGGATGGTGGCTGGTAAGGGTTATGATAAAACTAAAGAAAGGGCCTTTCTCTCCTTTAAAGATATCAACGGCCTGCTTAAACATAGATTTATCCGATATACCAAGTCCTATGATATCGCTGGCATTAAGATCTTCCATACTATAAAAATCTTCAAATCCCTGACCCGGATAAGCTGCTTCCCTGTTCCAGAATTCACCTTTATATCCATGTATCGCAAATGAGTGGTATCCCAGATCCCTCATAAGCCAGGGTAACCCATTAAAAGTATTATCCTGATATAATGTATAACATTCCCTGTCAATTACCGGATATAAGCTGTTTAAACTTGAAAACTCGGCATCTGCCGTATTTCCTTTTCCGATATTACTGTAGTAACGGTCAAAATAAACAGTATCTTTTTTAATAAAAGCATTTAGATTCGGCGTGAGGACCTGACCGTTATATTCAGCATTTATTACAAAATTCTGCAGTGCTTCCACCTGGATAACAACCAGATTTTTACCTAAACCGATTCCATGCAGCAGGTTACCCGGATTTTGAACTGCCACATCTTCCACAGCATCCAATACATCCTCTGCAGAAACATCATTTGTAACAATATTCTCTGTAATAGCATTATAAACATCATTTACATGATTTGTAAAAAACTCCACACTATTTACTTTGTCAATGGCAACACTGTCCAACGGATTAATAACCAACAAAGCAAAGACAGCACATAAACCCGCTACAATATATTTAATTTCTTTCTTGAAGCTCCATCCATTTTTACCCTGGTCTTCCTTAATATGTTTTTTAAAGAAGTAATAAACAAAAGGTATATCTAAATACAGCAAAAAGCTGGCAGGTATTAAAGTTGCCACAAAGCTGTCAGGAACCGCGGCTACATTAGCCGCCTGCCATAACTGCTTTATGGAAACTGTCTGATTATAATAATTATAATACATTGAATCCGCAAACATTAACAGGCTTAAAAGGCTGTAAACAATCAAAAACAGCCCCTTTTTCCTTTTTAATTTACTTCTGCTGAAACAGATGAATATAATGCCCATAGCTATGACACTTAACAAAATAAATGTTATATCCTTTAAGCTCACATCAATCAAACTATAATATATCATAAGCTTAGCAGCAAAAAGTAAAAGTATCATATAGGGTGATTTAATAATTTTCTTCACATGGATAATCATTTAGATTCTCTCTCCTTTTTAACAAAAAACAAAGAACGTTTTTTCTCCCCATTTCTAACTCTTATATATAATAGCTCATAGTTATTTTATTATCAAGGCAAGAATTCTTAAGTTTATCTTAATATGCAAGTGAAGCAAAATTACTATTAATATTTGCCAAAATCGGAACCACTTAATTTTATCTTTACCTTATTAGTATCCGCATTTAAAACCTTATCTGCTGCGGTACCGGGATTAGTCTTTTTTGTATTAGACATATTATTTAGCATTTGTATTATTTCCGGATTAAATTCATCACTTCTATTATATGTATTTTGTTTTAACTTATATTTTGATACCATTTCTTTTAAAAGGCTGGCCTGTCCGGAAAGTTCTTCCCCTGCCGCAGCACTTTCTTCCGACGTAGCTGAATTCGTCTGAACAACTTCCGATACCTGCATGATTCCCTGATTAATCTGTTCAATTCCTAAAGCCTGTTCATTAGAAGCAATGGCTATATCTCCTACAAGTCCTGCCACTTTTTCTATTCCATCCACAATTTTGGCTAATGCTAGAGCGGTATCTTTAGCGATTCTGGTTCCTCCCTCAGCTTTCTTAATGGAACCCTCAATCATCTCCGTTGTTTCTTTTGCTGCATTAGCAGAACGAGCGGCCAGATTTCTGACTTCTTCCGCAACCACTGCGAAACCTTTGCCGTGCTGTCCCGCTCTTGCAGCTTCCACTGCGGCATTTAATGCCAATATATTGGTTTGAAATGCAATTTCATCAATGACCTTGATTATCTTGGATATATTAGAAGAAGATTCATTAATATCTTCCATTGCATTTAACATATCTTTCATCTGATCATTGCCCTGTATTGCATTTGTTTTCGCATCTACTGCCAGTTCATTGGCCTGGGTTGCGTTCTCAGCATTTAATCTTGTCTGGGATGAGATTTCTTCTAAGGATGCTGTTAATTCTTCAATCGAGCTGGCCTGTTCCGTAGCTCCCTGAGACAATGCGATACTGGAATCTGACATTTGTTTGGAACTTACCGCAACTTGCTCTGAAGCAGATGCAATACCCGCAAGAACCTGATTATTATTTTCCACCATTTCATGTAATTTTTGTCCTAAAAGATCATTTTCCGAACGAATCTTTACATCTGTGGTAAGATCACCCGCAGCAATTTTTTCTGCTGTAACAGCCTGTTCTCTTATGTTTTCGATCATTCCGGTAAAGGCTTTAGCCAAAGTTCCAATTTCATCTTTGGTATTGATATCGATATTGACTTCAACATCGCCAAGGGCTAGTTTATTGGCCACTTCAACCATCTTTCTAATTGGTTTGCTGATTAAGCTTGATATGAATAATCCCAGGAAGACAGCAAATAGAACTCCGACTACAGCTATGGTTATCATCATCACGGTGGAGGTTTGGGCTGCCCCCGAATTTTTGTCGGAATTTTGTTTGGCCAATTCCAATTTTAACTCGTACATTTTATCCATAGACTGCTGAATTGTATCCGATATTTGTTTTCCCTGCGCATCCATTAAGAGTTCATACGCTTTATCCATATTGTTAGACTGTATCTGGCTGATTATTCCTTCCGATCGCTCTTTGTAATCAGCTAAGGCTTTACTTAATATATCGAAATTTTCCTGAATGGAAGCATCCTGAATCGTTTTCTTAAAAATTTCCATGGCATCGGTTAACTTTTGCTGCTGTACATTGATATCGTCAATATAGGATTGTCTTGCATCTAAATCTTTAACGATATAAAGGTTTCGAACCGATGTTCTCTGTTTTAAATAGGCATTGGTAATATTCGATAATTCAGGTAAAGTTACCGTATGTCTCTCATATAACTCTGTATCCAGTTTATCCATGTTTCTGATATTTACAATTCCAATAACACCTATAATTCCTGCAATAATAGCAACTAAAACAAACCCCGTAATTAATTTTGAAGATATCTTCATATTATTATACCATTTCATATTGCTGCCTCCTTAAGTTAATAAGATAAAAATCGTTTATTCGTATAATTCATTTAAATCATTCAACTCATTTTCCGTAAATAACTTATGACAATCAAGTAATAATTTAACACTGTTATCTACTTTCCCAATTCCTTTAATATACCTGTTTTGGAACCCTCTCCCGATTATTGGTGGTTTCTCGATATTTTGCTCCGGAATAGTAAGCACTTCGGATACACTGTCAATAATTAAGCCGATGGACATATTATCAATATCCACAACAATTACACAGGTACGGTCATTATATTCTCTTGGTTCTTTTTTAAAGCGGAGTCTTATGTCCATCACAGGTATAATTTTCCCTCTCAGATTAATTATTCCCATCATATATTCGGGGAGCTCCGGGATTTGGGTTATTGTCTGCAGCCCTATAATTTCCTTCACATATTGAATCTCAATGCCATACATTTCCTGATCCACAAAAAAGGTAAGATATTTTCCTTTCTGGGTATCTTCTTCCCAATCAATTTCGATTTCTTCCATTTTTACTCCTTTCCAAAGGTGGTTAATTTTTTATGACTTGCCGCCGATTTGATAATCCCCCCTACATCCAGAATCAGACTGATACTGCCGTCACCTAATAATGTACATCCAGCCAGAGCCTGTGTTTTCTTTAACTTCCGGATATAGTCCGGAAGAGATTTAACAACAATCTGCTGCTGACCGATTAAGCCATCAGCAAATAAACAAAAAACCTCTCCATCATGTTCCAGCATAATTATAATTCCACTGCAGATATCCTCTATCTGGGTTCTTACTGAGAATAATTTATGCAGTCTTATTACCGGATAACATAAACCTCTTATCATTATCATTTCATTCCCATCCGGGTCCGTAAACACATCCCTCTCACCCGGCCGGAAAGATTCCTTTATGGACATGGTAGGAATCGTATAATAAGAATTACCGATTTTAATATTCATGCCATCAATGATTGCCAGTGTAAGCGGGATTTTAACTGTTATGGTTGTACCTGCATCCGGAATACTATCAATTGAGAAAACCGTTTATTGCCTCAATATTCTTCATAACGACATCCATTCCCACACCGCGTCCAGAATACTCTGATATCTTATCTTTCGTTGAGAAACCAGGCAGGAATATTAAATTAAATATCTCTTTATCCGTTAATTGTTCTGACTTATCCGGAAGAAGTGCTTTCTCTGCCGCTTTTTTCAGAATTACATCCTTATTTAGTCCTTTTCCATCATCTTTTACTATAACCAGTACATCACTGCCGGAATTTCTGGCCTCCAAAGTAATTGTTCCAGGCCTGGGCTTTCCTTTCTTCAAACGCTCATCCGGTTTCTCAATCCCGTGATCAAGAGCGTTTCTTACCAGATGCATTAAAGGGTCAGAAATATGCTCAATAATATTCTTATCAACTTCAGTATTCTCACCAATAATTTCCAGTTTTACTTCTTTATTCAGATCTTTACTCATATCCCGTACAATTCTGAGCATTTTACGAAAAGTTGGTGATAGGGAGACCATTCTTACCGACATGACCATATCCTGCATTTCACCAGTAATTTTACTAAGGTGCCTGGATGCTTTTTTAAAGTTTTCAAGCTCAAGTCCGTACAAATCCGGATTCTGTATTACCATTGCTTCCGCAATCACCATCTCACCGACCAGATCCATAAGTCTATCCAGTTTCGCCACATTCACGCTTATGATACTTTGCTGTATGGAAGCCGGTTGATTCTCTTTTACCGTAATAGTATCTTGGGCAGTTTCTTTAGTCGATTGAAGAGAATCTGTATCTTGATATGTAATTTCGTCAATTTTACTGCATATTGGTAAATTATCGTCCATTTGATTAAGCTGAATCAGATCCAGACTTTTTAAAAAAGCTGTCTTCATTAGAAATTCGTAAAGTATTTTATATTCGTAATTTGATTTAAATTTGATAATAAAACCATTCTGGCGTATAACATTAGAGCTGAAATCATCTTCCAGTATGTCCTCAGGAATATAACTGATTTCGGCGGCTTTATCATTAAGATCACGAATAACGGAAAATGCACGCATATTCTCCATCTCACACTCTTCTTCAAAGTGGATAAGAGCCCTATATTCATATGTGCAGGAAACATTTTCTCCTGCGTTTGGCAGTTCCTCTATTATGGTATTTTCCCCAGTCTCCTTTATTATCGAAACGTGTGAACTATTTTTTTCTTTAAGATTGGTTAAAAGGCCTTTTAATATTTCGATAAGCATATCAGGGTTACCATTTGCAGGTAGTCCTTGCTTTATTTTTTCTGTTTCTTCTTTTATAAAATCGATACTTTTTAGAATGATGTCAGAAAGAGCTGAGTAATTTATGAGTTTCGGTTTCTCAGCTCTGAGAAAATAGAATAAATCTTCAATGGAATGTGCCAGAGTAGAAATCGGATAAAATTGCATCATAGCCGATGAACCCTTTATCGTATGCATAATACGAAAAATTTCGTTTATTGCTTCTAAAGAAAAACATTCCTTACTTTCGCAATTAAGAATAATTTGCTCTAACTGCTCTGTTAGCTGGAATGTTTCAAATAAAAACATATCTAATAAAGGGTCATTGGTATTATATTCGGAAATATTAATCACCACCTAATCTTTTTAATTATATGAGTTAATCTCCTACCATAAAATATCCGTTTAAATACTACCCATGGATAAAAAAATAACTAAGATTATGGCCATTTATCCCATATCTGGACATATTTAACTCAAGCATAGGTTACAATATTGTTGTCGGTTTGTCAATATATAATATATTATGTCGAATTATAGGTTTTGTTACTGTTCACAGGCAACAACGCGAAGCGTGTTATTGTTCACGAAATTGCTGCTTTTTGCAGGGAAGTGAACAGTAACGGTTTTCTTGATGTCCCTCATTATAGAATACAAAAAAAACATGAATTCCTCTTGATAGAAATTCATGTTTTTTATAGTTTTATAATTTATTTATTCGGCGATATTTGTATCATTCCCGACTTCCGTTAAGGATTTTACCAATCCTGCAATACCCTGAATCTCAGAGGGGATAATTATTTTAGTAGCTTTTCCATCAGCAGCTTTCGCAAATGCTTCCAGACTCTTTAGCTGAAGAACAGCATTACCCGGATTGGAGTCATTTAAGAAACGAATACCGTCTGCATTGGCTTTTTGCACTGCAAGAATTGCTTCTGCCTGGCCTTCTGCTTCTCTTATAGTGGCTTCTTTCTTCGCTTCTGCACGTAAGATAGCTGCTTCTTTATCCGCTTCTGCTTGGAGAATAACAGACTGTTTTTTTCCTTCTGATACAAGAATCGCAGAAGTTTTTTCTCCTTCAGCTCGTAAGATAGCTTCTCTTCTCTCCCGTTCTGCTTTCATCTGCTTTTCCATTGCATCCTGAATTGCCGCAGGTGGTATAATATTCTTTAATTCAACCCGGTTAACCTTTATTCCCCAGGGATCCGTTGCCACATCAAGAGCTACCCTCATTTTAGTATTGATAATTTCTCTTGAAGTTAATGTCTGGTCCAGTTCCAGATCACCGATAATATTTCTTAATGTAGTTGCGGTTAAATTCTCTATTGCCATGATGGGCCGTTCAACACCATAAGCAAATAATTTAGGATCAGTAATCTGAAAAAATACTACCGTGTCTATCTTCATGGTGACATTATCTTTTGTAATAACAGGCTGGGGTGCAAAATCTACAACTTGCTCCTTCAGCAGTACTTTTTTTGCTATCCTGTCAATAAAAGGAACTTTTATATGGATACCAACATTCCAGGTAGCCTGATACCCCCCGAGCCTTTCAACTACATATGCATGGGCCTGAGGTACAATTTTAATACAGGATGCCAATACCACCAGTACAAGCACCACAAATACTATTAATACATATTCCATAATTATAAATCCTCCACTTCTTCAACTATTAATTTAACACCTGCTATATCTTTTATTATGACCCGTTTACCCTGTTCAATAATATTCTGATTGTTTAATGCCCTTGCTGTCCATTCCTGGCCATTAATGGTCACCTGTCCGGAATTATTAAAATTATCGACCTTCTCAATTACTTTACCATGACGACCAATCAGGCTTTCATAATTTGTTTTAACCCGCTGCTTATTAAAAAACCTTTGCGCAATGGGTCTGGTAAAAAATAAAAGTACTAACGAAACTATAATAAAAGCTGAAAATTCTAAGATAAAGTTATCCGTTACCAGGGACAATAAAAATGCAATTAATGCTCCGCCGGCAAACCAGATTGTAGTAAGACCTAATGTAGCAATCTCTATCACTAAAAAAACTGCTAATGCAATTAACCAATAACTTGAATTCATACTTTACCCCCTTCCATTTTCTATCCATACTTTGATTTTACAGCAACATGATTAAATTTACAAGGATATTTCCTGGATTTTACTTTATTTAATCTATTTCTAATTTGGTTTTAATGTAAAAGTAAAGAATTCTTTACTTAATCCGGATTTTAAAAACCTAATATGATAATCTGACATAAATAAAAGATAAGCTGCCTTTATCATTTATCCGGTCTTAAATTATTATATATTTAATATCGGGTAAAATCTGATTAATCTTAATAATTTCCAATCACACTTTTTTTATTCTAAAGTACCTGAATCCTGATTATTTTTTCTTTTTTGACGATATACCTCATACATTAGTATTGCGGCAGCAATGGCAGCATTTAAGGATTCCACACTGCCCTCCATTGGAATTTTGACATATTGATCAGACATATCTGCTATTTCATCACTTAATCCGTTGGCTTCATTCCCTATTAATATAGCACATTTCTCCGGATAGTTTACTTCATCATAATTATAGTCCGTATTTAAATGCGCCGCATAGACAGGAATATGATTTCTTTTTATCTGATTTAAAGTTTGCTTAAAATCTTCAACATATATAAAGGGCATACGATATATAGCACCCATTGTCGATCGGATTACCTTGGGATTGTACATATCAACGGAAGTTTTACTTATTATAATTCCGGTAAAACCTGCACCTTCTGCAGTTCGAATAATAGTTCCAAGATTACCTGGATCACGGATGTCTTCCAGCAGCAATAAATTAGCATGTGAATCAGTAATTATTTTATCCAAATCATAAACCGGTTTTTTAACGATTGCCATAATACCCTGAGGAGTTAACGTATCCGAGGCTTCTTTTAAAACTCCGTCAGCCACAACCTCATAAGGAAATCCTTTAAAATACTCTGCGTCCTCTGCAAGCTTTTCATTGTAGTACATTTCCGAAACATAGGCTTTAATCAGATATCCGCCGTCTTTTGATTCTTCAAACATTTTAATACCTTCCGTTACAAAAGCTCCCTGCTCCGTCCTTGTCTTAGATTTTTTTTGTAATTGTATAATATTTTTAATTTGTGAATTGGATGAACTGGTAATCATACTGGCTCCTTCTTTTTATCATATAAAAAACCTTCCTGTCTACCGGGTAAGTTCTGGAAGGTTTATATTTCTATTCAGGTTATATTAAGCTCTGATAAGTTTTATGTACCTTATTATAGGTCAATTTAAACAACCTGTCAATTTTTCGATAGTGTTTTTTCAATGGCATTTAAGTAGCAAATTATTCCTATTACGACAACATTCGATTGAATTCTCCCTGTTTTTCTTCTATACTTAATTTGTATAATAGGGAGGTAAACATAAATATGAAAACAGAATTAGCACGAGTATCTGAACAACTGGGCTTATCCTATGACAAGCAGGTTAAAGTGATGTGGGGTCTTTATAAAGGTTATAAGGTTGCAGTGAAAGAAGATCCGCATAACCGCCGCTACTACGTCAGTCTTCCGATAAAAGCATCTGACTATACTCAGGGCAATAAAATGGATGACTTCATTCGAACACTTTCATATGACAAGAAGTTGATTAAAAAAGTATTCTTAGAGGGATATTGTCTTAATTTAGAAGTTAATATGACCGGGAAGGCAAAAAGCAATCAGAATAATATTCTTTCTGTATTGGATAAGGTTATTGAATTCGCAAGGGATAATGCATATGATACCTGTTGTGAGATATGTGGGGAGGTTACGGAAGTCTCCACCTATATGATTAATGGAAAAACCTTATGCGGATGTGAAAATTGTTATAACAAAACAATCGACAGTTTAGATGATTTAAAAGAAGCTGTAAAAAGAAAAAAAGGAAATGTGATCACAGGCCTGGTAGGCGCCTTAATCGGCTCTTTAATTGGAGTAGCCCTTTGGGTTGCCATATATGCACTTGGCTACATTGCTACCATATGTGGAATCGTTTTAGCGGTGTGTATCATCAAGGGCTTTGAATTATTTGGCGGTAAGCTGAATCTCTTAGGTTTCGTTTCTACTATAGCAATCACAATAATTATGGTATATGCCGCAACCTACATATCCTATGGATATTCTATATATGATGCTTTTAAAGATACCGATAATATTGATATTTTTTCAGCTATCCGGTCTGTCAAAAGCTTTATCAGTGAGTATCCGGAAATCAGCAGATCTTTTTATGCCGATCTGGCAACAGGATATCTTTTTACTGCCGTTGGTACTGTCTCTACCTTTATTTCTGCTTATCAGAGCAGCAGTGGAAAATATATTACCAAGAAATTAATTGGTTAATGCCTATGGGCGGCTGTAATTATAGAACATATCTTTCTCTTAGACATGTTTTAATAATCACAGCCGCCCCTCTTTCATTTCTCGCTTATTTGCCCTTATACAAAAATCGGTTTGCTGTATTTAATGGGCCAAAATTTCATATCCCTTATCCGTAATCAGCACCATTATCTCCCATTGTGCTGAATCCATACCATCTTCCGTATAGATCGTCCAGCCGTTTTTATTATCTACGTAAACCTCTGGCCTACCTCTGTTTATCATCGGCTCGATTGTAAATACCATACCTGGAACCATTAACATTTCTGTGTTTTTCTTTGTTACATAACTGACATGAGGGTCTTCATGGAATTCTAATCCTATACCGTGTCCCCCTACTTGAGAAACCACAGAATATCCTTTTGATCTAACAAAATCATTGATTGCCTGACCCATATCACCTAAAGTTTTCCATGGACCGACTTCCCTAAGGCCAGCTTCTATAGCTTTCCTTGCTGTTTCTACCAGATTACTCCTCTCAGAAGATATTTCTCCTATGCAGAACATTCTTGAGGAATCACCATAAAAACCATTATAAATTGTTGAGACATCTACATTTACTATATCACCATCTTTTAAATATCTGGTTGATGAGGGTATTCCATGACATACTTCATTATTGATGGAAACACATACACTTTTCGGAAACCCTTCAAATCCAAGTGTAGCCGGAATACCTCCGAGCTGTATCGTTTTTTCATGTACATAAGTGTTAATATCTTCTGTAGATATCCCTGATGTTATTTTTTCACTGATTGAATCCAGAATCATGGTATTGATTCTGCCGCTTTCTCTGATTCCCTTTATTTGTTCAATATTTTTAAGTAATTTCCGCTTTGGCACGACATATCCTGCTTGTTTAAATTCTTCCACTTTTTCATCCAAAGATAGATGACAGTACTTATATTTTTTTCCGCTTTGGCACCAACAATTATCATTTCTATTTATTCTCATAACAAACTCCTTATCTTTTTTAGGAGTTATTAACTTTAGAATATCATTTATCTGCTGTAATTGCTTTGTTTCCGATATTCATTCGGTGAACAGCCATATAATTTGGCAAAGGCTCTGGTAAAGGCTTCGTTTGAGGAAAATCCATATTGAATCGCTATGTCTAAAATTCTTTTCTGCGTATTTTTTAATTCCTTTACTGCCAGCGCCAGCTTACGCTTTCTAACATATTCCTTAAATGATATTCCCACAACTTCATGAAATTTGGATGAACAGTAATAAGAAGAATAACCTACATATTCCGCCATCGCTTCTAAGGTAGGTCCCTCTTCTATATTATCTTCTACCCAATTAATCATAGTTTCAATTGTTTTAACCGACACTGTTAATCACTCCTTCTTTAAACAGTAACATAAAATCTTGGTTCACGCTTGACATTAGTTGCACTTTAACGAATAGTCTTTTTCCTAATTCTGAATTGACCAATGCCTCTTCACAATCATCCGAATAATCACTGCTTCCCTTAATAATTCTTATAATCATACTTTCCTCCCTTTCATATGATAAAAGAAGACATATAGCAGTCTTTAACCGCTATAGTCTTCTTAAGCATCCTTACATTCGTATTCACTCCTGCTGCATATTTGCCAGTTTTGCTGCCTTGGTCGCAAGCCGACCAGGCTTTCACTCCTGCTGCATATTTGCCAGTTTTGCTGCCTGGTCGGCTGCAATTAGGCTGTCTACTACTTCATCCATATCACCATCTAATATAGAATCCAGCCTGTGAAGAGTTAATTTAATTCTATGATCCGTCACGCGTCCTTGAGGGAAGTTATAGGTACGGATTTTCTCAGAACGATCACCGGTTCCTACCTGGCTCTTCCTGGCTTCGGCTTCTGCATTATGGGCTTTTTCTAATTCTAATTCATATAATTTAGAACGTAAAACCTTAAGTGCCTTATCCCTGTTTTTTAACTGGGACTTTTCATCCTGACAGGAGATTACAATACCAGTAGGTAGATGTGTCAGACGTACTGCGGAGTCTGTAGTATTAACACATTGTCCCCCGTTGCCTGAGGAACGGAATACATCGAATTTACAATCGCCTAAATTCAATTCCACATCCACTTCTTCTGCTTCCGGCATGATTGCTACCGTTGTAGTGGAGGTATGAATACGTCCGCCGGATTCAGTTACCGGGATACGTTGTACACGGTGAACCCCGCTTTCGTATTTCATTCTGGAATAAACACCTTTACCGTTTATCATAAAGACAACTTCCTTGAATCCACCTAAACCATTTTCATTTAAGTTCATCATATCAATCTTCCAGCGTTGTCTTTCTGCATATTTTGTATACATACGGAATAACTCGGCAGCAAATAAAGCTGCCTCATCACCGCCGGCACCGCCTCTGATTTCAACAATTACATTCTTTTCGTCGTTGGGGTCTTTTGGTAATAAAAGAATCTTAAGCTGCTCTTCTATAACCGTAAGAGTTTGTTTGCATTCATTTAATTCTTCTTTTGCCAATTCCCGCATCTCTTCGTCGCTTTCTTCTTCAAGCATAGCAATACTGTCTTCAATACGGGCTTTTGTTGCTTTATACTCTTTATATTTTTCAACAATATCCGTTAAATCATTTTGCTCTTTCATGAGCTTGCGGAATCTGTTCTGATCATTTACTACACCCGGATCATTTAATTCATCCACTAACTCCTGATATCTTATTAAAAGATCCTCTAATTTATCAAACATTTTATAGTCCTCCATTCAAATTACACATACTGTTTTCATTTTATTTATACCCGAAAGATTCACTGCATCTATACCGTTTTAGTTATAAATATATACTGCCCTTTAAAATTAAGTGAATTTTCCCAAATGATTTAAATGATACACAGCTAAGTGAAGGGCTCCTGGGTTTTTTTAAACCGGCCGCTTATAACACGGTTAAGTCCGGCCAGATCCTTTTTTAAATTAATATCCGTAATTCCCGCCTCCCGTAATAATTCACTGACAGCTTCTGCCTGATTATATCCTATCTCAAAAAAAACATAACCATCCGGTTTTAAATATAAATTAATGTCATGAATTATAATTTTATAAAAATACAGTCCGTCTGTACTTCCATCTAAAGCCAAAATCGGCTCATGATCTTTCACTTCCCTCATCAATACTGCAATATCCTGTGTAGGTATATAAGGTGGATTTGATACTATTATATCATATCTATCCTTTACTTGTGTATACATATCACTCTCAATAAAAGTTACATCTGCCTTAAGTTTACTTGCATTTTCCCTGGCTATTTCTAATGCTTTTGGCGAGATATCAACACCTGCGGCACTTTTTACCTTCCCTAATTTTGATAAACTGATAATAATACAACCGGAACCGGTACATATATCCAGTATGTCTTTGCCCGCTGATACCTTTAAGACTTCTTCCACCAGTATCTCAGTATCTAACCTAGGGATCAGTACATCCTCCGTAACATGAAATTTAAGACCCATAAATTCCTGCTCTTTGGTAATGTATTGTAAAGGAATATGCTCACTGCGTTTTTGAATTAATTCAAGATATAAACTAAGCTGCTCCTCCGTTATATCCTTTTGGGAATGCAAAATAAACTGGGTTCTGTTAATTTGAAAATAATAGGAGAATAAATACCAGGCATCTATGTCCCAATCCGCTATCCCTTTTCCCTTAAGCACAGCTTTTCCCTGATTTAATGCATTCTCTAATGTTATCATACTATCATCCTTACCTATATGCTAATTATATCAGATATTATTTTTCTTCCTCTTTGCTCACAAGATAACGGTCTAAAGCCCTTAAAATTTCATCCTCTTCCTCCTCAAAGGCCGGATGAACCGGTACTTTTGAAGTCTTTTGCATACTAACTGCCGTTTCTTCAACCGACTGTTTAAGTGCATCATCGGATGATATTGCTTTTTTCTTTGATGAATTTGAGGTATTAATATTCTTTTTATTGTCCTTATTTGACTTTACTTCAATTTGTTCTATTTTATCAAGTTTGCCGCCGTTTTGACTATTATTTTGGTTATTGCTCTGTTCTGTTTGTTTCTTATTTATGTTACTATTTACAGTTTTATTCTGCTTATTATTTGAGAGATTTTTGTTCTGTTTATTATTTGGGGTTTTATTATTCTGATTATGATTCTTTCCTGAATTTTTCTTATTATGAGTTTCGTCTTTATCTTCACTAACAGAATCTATACCCAGGAATTTTCTCCAGTCAAATACCGCCTCCACAGACTGGATAGCTACTTCTATCATATCATCATCCGGTTCTCTGGTAGTGAGACCTTGCAGCCACATCCCCGGTTTGCTTAAGACATTTACAATTTTTGAATCACTCTTGCCGGCAAAACGTATAAACTCATAAGATACCCCTGCAATAATCGGAATTAATAATATTCTAATTAAATAACGCAGCCATTCCTGATCCACACGGATAAATATAAAAAATATGATACTTACGAACATAACGATAAACATAAAGCTGGTACCACATCTTTTATGCTGCTTTGACTGCCATCTTACGTTTTCTATGGTTAGTTCAAATCCTTGTTCCAAACAATTTATGGTTTTATGCTCCGCGCCATGATACATAAACATTCGCTTAATATCTTTCATCTGGGAGATTGCTGCAATATAAGCTATAAAAATCAGTATACGGATAATGCCCTCTACGATAGCTATTATGGTTTCAGACTCAATCATATCACCTAATAAATTGGCAGCAAAGGCGGGGAGTACAATAAAGATTCCAACTGCCAACACGATTGCTATAAAAAAAGTAATTCCCATAATGACACTTTCAGCCTTTTCTTTAAAAATCCTGGAAAACGCCTGGTCCATTTTACTAGGTTTAACTTCCTCTTCTTCTTCAAAAAAACTAGCTGAAAATGTTAATGTTCTGGTACCTATAATCATAGATTCAGCAAAGGCTAACATCCCACGGAAAATAGGAAGTTTGAATAATTTATACTTTTCTGCAGCGCTAATGAACGTCTTTTTCTCTACTACAATCTCATTATTGGGTTTTCTTACAGCTACAGCGTACTGTTCTTTATTTTTCATCATTACGCCTTCAATAACAGCCTGTCCGCCAACTCCTGATGGTTTCATATACTGCACATCCTCTCTTCTGCCGCTGAAAAAGCCGCAAAATACCATAAATAATTTATGGTTCCCTTATTTTGTTCATTTATCATATAGTGAAGTTATTTTTGCAGATTCCTGAAATTTAAAAATAGGTTGAGATTCTGAAACCTCAACCTGATTTTTAACATGGATATGTTACCGTTTTTCTATTTTTCGTTATTAAGGCCATATCTACGATTGAACTTATCAATAGCTCCACGAGCTGCAGCTGCTTTCTGCTGTCCAGTGTAAAATGAATGACACTTAGAACAAATTTCTACGTGGATATCATTTTTTGTCGAACCAGTAACGAATTCGTTACCACAGTTACAAACAACTTTTGCTTGGTAATAATTAGGATGGATTCCCTCTTTCATGATTTCACCTCTTCATAATCTAACTTAAATTTTAAAAGTTGACCGAATGTCAAACTATTATCATCTTTTAAACAGCTTTTTAATTATAGCATAGTTTGTAAATTATTGCAATACCTAAAAAACAATTTTGGTCTTTTTAATCATCTCAATAAATTCAGTATTTGTTTTTGTTTTTATAAACATGTCAATTATTCTTTCAACCGCATCATCTGATTTCATACTATTAAATGCTTTTCTCATCAAAAAAGTGGCTTCTAGTTCGGATTGGTTTAATAATAAATCATCCCTACGGGTACTGGATTTCGTTAAATCGAGCGCCGGGAAAATTCTTTTTTCGGATAAATTACGGTCAAGAACCAACTCCATATTACCGGTTCCTTTAAATTCCTCAAATACTACGTCATCCATCCTGCTGCCCGTATCTACTAACGCTGATGCCAATATGGTTAAACTGCCGCCCTCTCTCATATTCCTTGCCGCACCAAAAAAGCGTTTCGGCATGTAAAGTGCTGCAGGATCAAGACCGCCGGATAAGGTTCTGCCGCTGGCTTGTACCGTTAAATTATAAGCTCTTGCTAATCTTGTAATACTGTCTAATAATACTACTACGTCCTTTTTATGTTCAACCAGACGTTTTGCACGCTCGATTACCATTTCTGAAACTCTTTTATGATTATCCGGCAGCTCGTCAAATGTTGAGTAAATAACCTCTACATTCTTACCCTCTATGGATTCTTTAATATCAGTTACTTCTTCCGGACGTTCATCAATAAGCAGAATAATGAGGCTGATTCCCGGATGATTTTTTGTAATTGCTTTGGCAATCTGTTTTAGAAGCGTTGTTTTACCTGCTTTAGGTGGAGATACAATCATTCCCCTTTGGCCTTTGCCGATTGGAGAAATTAAATCTACCATACGCATAGAAACATTCGTACCCGGTGTTTCAAGATGAATTCTTTCATTCGGAAAAATTGGTGTTAGATCTTCAAATCTTTTGCGGCGCTGCGCTTCGGATGGGTGCATCCCATTTACACTTTTAACAAATAATAGAGCACTGAATTTTTCACCTTGATTACGAATTCTGGTATTACCTGCTACAATATCGCCTGTTTTTAAACCAAATCTGCGGATCTGTGCCGGTGAAACGTAAACATCATTCTCTCCGGGAAGATAATTATCGCATCGAATAAAACCATATCCATCCGGCATAACTTCCAGTATACCCTCTTTGGTTTCACCGCTGTCTAATTGCTCCGATTCTGAAGCGGATATCGTGTTTCTTCTCCCCTCCAGTTCCTGAGATACTCCGTTACTGCGTCTTAAGTCGGATTCTTGTGTATTCCCGGTATTTTTTCTTATATCAGCATCTTGTGACACATTATTATTTCTTTTGGTATCGAAATCCTGATTGGAATTACTATTCTTTCTAATATCCTGGTCTGCTTGAACTGAGTTCTTTTTTAAGTCCGTCTCTTGTTTCTCTGTATTATTTCTTTTTGATTTTGTCTGATTTGCGTTATTGTCTTTTCTTTTTTCTGATTCTTCAGATTTAGTCTCTGCTTCTGCTGCTTCTTTTGCTGTACTAAGATTTGCCTTTTCTCTGCCTGATTGTAAATCCACCGTATTTGCGTCCGCTGAATCTTTTAATACCAAGGCATCAATCAGTTCCTGTTTTCTTAATGCAGTTATACTCTTAATACCTTTGTTTTTTGCCAATGTTCTAAGCTCTGCTAAGGACATTTCATTATACTGCGCTTCCATGTAATCTTACTCCTTTACAAGTATAAAATTTTTTCATTTCAATGGGGATGGATTTTGATATGATCTAGACAGTTCTTATGATTTTAGCACCCAAAATATATATTCTCTATATTATACACCTAATGTACAAGAAAAAAAAGCTTTTTTTATTTATATTCGTAATTTTTAGTTTTTTATGTTACTTTCACAGGCAACAAAACGACGTGTTTTTTGTGAGTGTAGCGAAGCGAAAGTCACAGAAAACCGGAGCATTGCAGTGTAGGAAAGTTTTCTTAGCGCTTTGTGTGCATCGAGATGCATGTTCTTGTTCACGGAACTGCTGCTTTTTGCAGGGGAGTGAACAGGAACTTTTTTATACCTTTAGTCCCCAAAAGAGCGGCAGTTTTTTGCTTGATTTACCATTATTTAAGTGATATGATAATTTTAGCTTATAAAAATACGAAAATAAGGTGGTTTTATCTATGACTAACAGCGAAAAAGCTTTAATATTACACGAAGAATGGAATGGCAAAATTGAAACAACATCAAAATGCACAGTAAAATCAAGAGAAGATCTGGCACTTGCCTATACACCCGGTGTAGCGGAGCCCTGCAAGGTTATTGCCCAGGATAAAGAAGCAGCTTATAAATATACATTAAAAGCGAATACTGTTGCAGTAATATCAGATGGAAGCGCAGTATTGGGCCTTGGTAATATCGGTCCGTATGCCGCAATGCCTGTTATGGAAGGAAAATCTGTTCTTTTTAAGGAATTCGGCGGCGTAAATGCCTTTCCTATATGCCTTGATACTCAGGATACAGAGGAAATTATTAAAACCATAGTTAATATCGCTCCCGCCTTCGGAGGAATTAACTTAGAAGATATTTCAGCTCCCCGCTGCTTTGAGATTGAAGAAAGATTAAAAGAACTTCTTACTATCCCTGTTTTTCACGATGACCAGCATGGTACAGCAATTGTTGTACTGGCAGGGGTTATTAATGCCTTAAAAGTTACAGGCAAAAATAAGGAAATCTGCGAAGTTGTTGTAAACGGCGCCGGTTCAGCCGGAATTGCCATTACAAAACTTCTGTATAGTTACGGTTTTAAAAATATTACCCTTTGTGATAAAGTTGGTATCTTATCCAAAAAAACGGACAACCTTAACTGGATGCAGAAGCAGATGATGGAGATAACCAATATATCCGAAAAGGAAGGTTCTTTGGCAGATGCATTAAAAGGTGCTGATATCTTCGTTGGTGTTTCTGCTCCTAATATTGTAACAGCTGACATGGTAGCCTCCATGAATAAGAACTCCATCCTGTTTGCTATGGCTAACCCGGTTCCTGAAATTATGCCGGATCTTGCCAAATCCGCAGGTGCTAAAGTGGTAGGTACCGGTCGTTCTGATTTTCCAAACCAGGTTAATAATGTAGTGGCTTTTCCGGGAATATTTAAAGGTGCCTTGGAGGGCAGGGCAAAGCAGATTACCGAAGAAATGAAATTGGCTGCGGCGCTGGCAATTGCAGCTTTAGTTTCCGATAAGGAATTAAATGAAGATTGCATCATGCCTCAACCTTTTGATCCCCGCGTATGTGAGGCGGTTAGTAATGCAGTGAAAGCTCATATCAAATAATAATATGAATGACTTACAAACAACTTTCTGGGGTGATAAGCGTTATTATTCCCTTGATTACTATTTAAAGCAGAGCTTTGGCCGGAAAATATATAAGTTGTCCTTAAACGGCGGAATGACTTGTCCTAACCGGGACGGAACCATTGATACCAGAGGATGTATTTTCTGCAGTATGGGTGGCTCCGGCGATTTTTCAGCTTCTTCCCTATTATCAATTACCGATCAGATAAATGAAGCCAAAAGGCTGATCGCCGGAAAGTTTAAACAGAAAGATTACGCAAAAGCAGCTGATTTTAGTAAGCCGGCTGAAAGTCACGGCAGCGGACAATATATTGCTTATTTTCAGGCATATACTAATACTTATGGTAATCCCGATATGCTTCGCAGTTTATTTACGGAAGCCATCAATAATCCGGATATAGCAGCCTTATCCATTGCTACAAGACCTGACTGTCTGGGACAAGATGTGATTTTATTACTAAGAGAACTAAATCAGATTAAACCCGTGTGGATTGAATTAGGACTTCAGACTTGTCATGAGTCTACTGCCGCTTTTATCCGGAGAGGATATCCTCTATCTGTCTTTGAA
This sequence comes from Anaerocolumna sp. MB42-C2, assembly GCF_030913705.1. Classification (GTDB taxonomy): domain Bacteria; phylum Bacillota; class Clostridia; order Lachnospirales; family Lachnospiraceae; genus Anaerocolumna. Next base: position 4,033,565 of record NZ_CP133190.1, on the reverse strand, counting down.
GATGCAGTAAAACGACTTCAGGAGAATGGATTAACAGTTATAGTACATGTAATTATTGGGCTTCCGGGCGAGAGTGTGCCTGATATGTTAGAAACAGTTAGATATGTATCATCTATCCCTGTACAGGGCATTAAGCTGCAATTATTGCATATACTGAAAGACACTGATTTATCAAAATATTCCTTTCCCATTCTGACTCTGGAACAATATGTTGATATTATAATAAAATGCCTGGAAATCATTCCGAAGAATATAGTAATCCATAGAATTACAGGGGACGGTCCTAAGAACTTATTAATGGCACCTTTATGGAGCAGTAATAAAAAGTTAGTGTTAAATCGTATTAATCAAGAATTGAAAATAAGAAATACCTGGCAGGGCAAAAAAGCTTAAATACAAACAGAATAGTATCAGTATTCTAATCATTCCGAATTACACAGGATAAGTAATTGATTTTAGGAAAGGAGCTGCCATATGCAATCAGATGCTTTTACATTGTATAAATTAATTATTTTGTTTTTATTGGACAAAGTGGATTTTCCGTTAACAAATGCTCAAATATCTAATTTTATCCTAGAAAAAGATTATACCAATTACTTTAATATTCAGCAGTCCATATCAGAGTTATTAGAAGCAGAGTTTGTGACCGTAGAAACCGTTGGTCATAGTTCTCATTACAGAATTACAGCCTCAGGCAGGGAAACCTTATCCTTTTTTGGGAATATGATATCTTCGGCGATTCAGTCAGACATCTTAGATTATTTGAGAAAAAACAAATATCCATTACGAGATGAAGTTTCTACTCTTTCCGAATATTATGAAGCTAAAAGAGGGGAATATATGGTACGTCTTAGGGTTGTTGAGAAAGAAGATTCCATTATAGACCTTACCATCGCAGTTCCTACCAAGGAAGATGCATCAAAAATATGTGATAACTGGCGGACCCGCAGTCAGCAGATTTATGCTTATGTTTTAAGTAATTTATTAAAAGAAGAGGAATAAAGGAACTGAATTTAAATGCAGCGAGGAATAAATTACCGATTCCCTTGATGTAGAATTAGCCATTTATTGAAATAAAAGGTCAGGATATTGTTCTCTTTTACAACATCCCGACCTTTTTTTATATATTCTGTTATGGTCAATAGTACATTGATCTTTACTTTATTCCAAAGTTTCAGTTTCTGAATCGGTTTCTTCTTCGGCTTCTTTTGTTATTACTGATTCAATACGTCCCCATATTTCATCTCTGCCTTGTTTTGACAAGGCGGAAAATGGGATAATACTTGTAGATGCCTGTGCATTTAACCCTTTTCTAATGGCTCTGGTCTGTTTATCAATCTGACTCCGATTAATTTTATCTAGTTTTGTTGCAATAATAATCGGCTGGTATCCCTGATATACAATCCATTCATACATGTTCCGGTCATTTTCCGATGGGTCATGACGTATATCGATCAGAAGAAAAACGATTTTTAACTGTTGTGAGGTTTTTAGATATTTTTCTATCATTTTACCCCATTTTTCCTTTAAGGCTTCCGATACTTTAGCATAACCATAACCGGGCAGATCCACAAAATAAAGTTCATCATTTATATTATAGAAATTGATTGTTTGTGTTTTACCAGGCTGCGCAGAGGTTCTGGCATAAGCCTTTCGGTTCATCAATGCATTAATCAGAGATGATTTACCAACATTGGACTTGCCGGCAAAGGCTATTTCCATTTTATTATTTTTAGGTAAAGTACTTGTTATTCCGCATACGGTTTCCAGGTTAACACTTTTTACATGCATTTTTGTGGTATCCTTTCCTATCTATCATTTCACTTCTGTTATTTTTGCAGAGGTATGACTCCGCCTGCCAAAGCAAGTTGTAATACTTCTTCCATTGAACTTACAAAATTTATTGTAATACCATCCAGAATTTCTTCGGATAATTCTTCAATATCTTTTTTATTTTGATTTGGCACCAGAACCAATTTAATTTTAGCTGCTTTTGCGGCAAGAATTTTTTCTTTTAAACCACCGATGGGAAGAACCCTGCCGCGGAGGGTTATTTCGCCTGTCATAGCAACATCCGCCCGGACAGGTTTTTCAACGATTGCAGAAAGCATAGCGGTTGCCATGGTAATTCCCGCTGACGGACCATCTTTAGGTACTGCTCCCTCCGGAATATGAATGTGAATATCATGATTTTCAAAATAGTCATCTTTTATGCCATAATCTTTGCTAACAGACCTGATATAACTGATACCGGCTCTTGCCGATTCTTTCATTACATCCCCTAATTGTCCGGTTAATTCAAACTTTCCTTTACCCGGCATAACATTAACTTCTATCTGCAAGGTATCTCCTCCGACGCTTGTCCAGGCAAGACCTCTAACAATACCGATTTCATCCCTGGTACCAGCCATCTGAAAAGTATATTTTTCATTCCCCAGATATTTTGTCAGGTTTTTATCATTTATATTAATCTTTACACTGCCGTCCATAATGATTTCTTTGGCAGCTTTTCGGCAGATCTCACCAATTTTTCTCTCCAGATTACGAACGCCGGCTTCTTTGGTATATCCGGTAATAATACGGCTTAAAGCTTTATCCGATATACTTAATTGTTTACGGCTCAGGCCGTTTTTACTCAACTGCTTTGCAATTAAATGCTCTTTTGCAATATGGCGTTTTTCATTTTCCGTATAGCTTGTAACCTCAATCAATTCCATTCTATCCAGTAATGGTCTTGGAATGCTTTGTACCGAATTAGCCGTGGCAATAAACAAAACTTCCGATAGATCAACGGGTATTTCAATATAATGATCCACAAACTTATTATTCTGTTCTGCGTCCAATACTTCAAGAAGAGCTGCCGAAGTGTCCCCTTTATAGTCACTGCTTACCTTGTCAATTTCATCTAAGAGTATAAGAGGGTTTTTTACACCGGCGCTTTTAAGACTGCTTACAATTCTACCCGGTAATGCACCGATATAAGTTCTTCTATGACCGCGGATTTCCGCTTCATCTCTGACCCCACCCAGGCTGATTCTAACATATTCTTTGTTTAAAGCTTTTGCCACCGAACGGGCTATGGAAGTTTTACCTGTTCCCGGTGGTCCAACCAGACAAAGAATAGGACTGTCACCTTTCTTCGTTAAAATGCGCACTGAAAGAAATTCCAAGATTCTTGTTTTAACTTTAAGAAGTCCGTAATGATCCTGGTTAAGGATTTTTTCAGCATTGTTAATATCTGTTTTATCGATTCCTGCCTTATCCCAAGGTAATGAAAGTAATGTCTCTATATACCCTCTAGCTACGGAGCTTTCTGATGAATTACCGGATAAGTTCTTAAATCGTTCTATTTCTTTGATTATTTTTTCTTTTACTTCATCTGTAGCTATCAGATCTTTCGCTGCCTCCAGGTAATTATCCGCATCCGTCTGGGCATTGGATTCTCCCAGTTCCTCTCTGATAACTTTTAGTTGTTCCCTTAATAAATATTCTTTCTGATTCTTATCTACTTTTTCTTTTATTTTATTTTGCAAGTCTTTCTTAATTCTTAAGATATCAATCTCTTCTGTAAGAATGACTGTTATTTTCTGGTATCTCTCAATTAAATCCACTGCTTCGATTAAATCTTGTTTCTCTTCTACTGAAAGCGGAATGTTTATAGCTATCTGATCAATTAATTCCTGAATATCCTCCAGTTTCATCAATTGTTTGATTACTTCTTTGCTAATCTTAGTGTTCTCTATAAAATATACTTCCAGGATGTCTTTCAAACCTCGAAGCATTGCCTTTTTTTCCGTATTGGAAATATGCTGCTCACCGGAATCTTTAAATAATCCGATTTCTCCCAGCAGAAACGGCTGTTCTTCAATTAAATTCTCTAATTGTGCTCTCTCCGTTCCCGAAACTAATACACGTATTACATTTCCGGGCAATTTAATAATTTGCTTTACTTCTGCTATTGTTCCTATTTGAAATAAATCATCCTGACCCGGATCTTCTATATCAGAATCCCGTTGGGTTAGCAATAATACTAACTGGTCATTTTCCATAGCGTTTTCTATTGCATCAATGGACATTTTACGATTTACGTCAAAATGAATTAACATGCCGGGGAGTACTGCCATTCCTCTTAAAGCTACAACGGGAACTCTCCTACTACATTCACTCATCTTTACCTCCACTTAAGTTTAATTTAAGCCTGTCCTATTAAGGCAGTGTCTTATGTTAAAAAGGACTGTCTTAAAATGCCTTCATTAAGTTTCCATAACTTCATAGTATGCGGCACTGAAGTCATTTTGGAACAGTAAAGGTATTTTAAGACAGCCCCTTGTCTATCTTTTTTAAGCAATTTCGTTACTATTTTTTTTCGGTACCCGCTTTGATATCGGTTTTCTTGGCTGATTATCCTCTGAGCTAATTAATGTAGGCAGAGTTCCGCCTTCTGCAGCTTCTTTCGTAATAATACATTTCAAGATTTGTGTATCCGATGGGACTTTATACATAGAATCCATCATAACAGATTCCATAATTGCACGCAAACCTCTTGCTCCTGTCTTTCTCTCAAGGGAACGTTTTGCTATAACACGTATCGCTTCCTCTTCGAATTCCAGTTCAACTCCATCTAATTCAAACAGTTTTTTATACTGCTTTACGATTGCATTTCTGGGTTCCGTAAGAATACGAACTAATGCTTCTTCATCCAATAAGTCCAAGGCCACCGTAACAGGAACACGCCCTACAAATTCAGGTATTAAGCCATATTTGACAAAATCCTGAGGCATTGCCTGTCTGAATAATTCGCCTATATTCTCTTTCACATTTTTGGTTATTTCAGCATTAAATCCGATTGATTTTTGTCCGATTCTGGCTTCAATTATCTTTTCCAAACCATCAAAAGCTCCACCGCAGATAAATAGAATATTAGTTGTATCTATCTGGATAAATTCCTGATGAGGATGCTTACGGCCTCCTTGGGGAGGAACAGAAGCAACGGTACCTTCCAGGATTTTTAATAAAGCCTGTTGTACACCCTCACCGGATACATCTCGGGTTATGGATGTATTTTCAGATTTTCTGGTTATTTTATCTATTTCATCAATATATATAATTCCGTGTTCTGCTCTTTCCACATCAAACTCAGCTGCCTGAATAAGTTTTAAAAGTATGTTTTCTACATCTTCCCCTACATAACCTGCTTCTGTCAATGCAGTAGCATCGGCGATAGCAAAAGGAACATTTATAAGCTTAGCCAGAGTCTGGGCCAGAAATGTCTTACCAGAACCGGTAGGTCCTACCATAAGTATATTACTTTTCTGTAATTCCACATCCAGATCTCTGCCTGCCAGTACGCGTTTATAATGATTATAAACGGATACGGAGAGAACTTTTTTAGCTTCTTCCTGTCCAATAACATATTGATCCAAAAAGCTTTTGATTTCAGCAGGTTTCAATAAGTTGATATCTGCATCCTGGGTTGTATCTTCAAATTCTTCTTCTACAATTTCAGAACAAATCTCAATACATTCATTACATATATATACATTACCCGGTCCTGCAATCAATTTTCTGACCTGATCCTGAGTTTTATTACAGAAAGAACATCTTATCTGTTTTCTTTCATCCGTTCTGTTTGCCACTTAGTTATCATCTCCTTTCCCGCTGCATTTTTTTATCTATCTGCTTACAATTACACTGTCAATGATACCATAAATCTTTGCTTCTTCAGCACTCATATAATAGTCTCTTTCTGTATCAATCTCTATTATATCTAAAGGCTTACCTGTATTAGCAGCAAGAATCTCGTTTAATTTCTTTTTCGTTTTTAATATATTTTCAGCTACGATTTTAATATCGGTAGCCTGGCCTTTTGCACCACCAGACGGCTGATGAATCATAACCTCAGCATTAGGAAGAGCAAATCTCTTACCTTTGGTACCTCCGGCTAAAAGGAATGCCCCCATACTTGCAGCCATACCAATACAGGTAGTAGATACATCACACTTAATATAATGCATGGTATCATAGATTGCCATACCTGCAGTAACAGATCCACCCGGACTGTTAATATATAAGTTTATATCTTTATTAGGGTCTTCTGATTCCAGGAATAATAACTGTGCTACAATAATACTTGCAGAAACATCTGTAACTTCTTCACCCAGGAAAATTATTCTATCTTTTAATAATCTGGAATAAATGTCGTAGGATCTTTCACCACGGCTTGTTTGTTCAATGACATAAGGTACTAAACTCATAGTAAATCCTCCTTCTTTGTATTAGGGGCTGCTGCAATACTCGCAGCTGCCCCTGTATAATAATCAATAGGGAAACAAAACATGAATTTAAACAGAATATTATATTCTCTTCCTTTTTAAGTTAATAGTTCGTACTATTAAACTTCTGCTGCTGCGTTGGTAACAAAATCTACTGCTTTTTGAACTGCCATATCCATAACGATTTGTTCTTTTTCTTTTTCGCCTACTAATTCTTTTAATTTATCTAGTTCCATTTTATAAGTTTCAGCCATCTGAGTAAATTCTTTTTCCACATCTTCGTCGGACACTGTAATATTTTCAGCTTTTACAACAGCTTCAAGAACTAATCTGCTTTCTATTCTCTTCTGAGCCTGCGGTCTCATCTGATCAAATAATTGTGTGCTGTTCATACCTGTAAATTGGAAATACTGTTCAATTGTAATTCCCTGAGACTGAATTCTCTGAGCAAAATCATCCGCCATTTGTCTAACCTGTGTTTCAATCATGGCATCCGGTATCTCCATAGCAGCATTTGAAACAATCTTTTCAATCACTTTATCTTCTTTTGCAGTCTTAGCTTCTTTTTCTTTTCTCTCTAAGATTGTTGCTTTAATATCTGCTTTATATTCATCTAATGTATCAAATTCAGATACATCCTGTGCAAATTCATCATCTAATTCCGGTAATTCCTTTGCTTTGATTTCTTTTATCTTAACTTTAAATAATGCTGGTTTACCTGCTAATTCAGCTGCATGATATTCTGCAGGGAAAGTTACATTTACTTCTGTCTCTTCTCCAAGAGATTTTCCGATTAACTGTTCTTCAAAGGTATCAATAAAAGAATGGGATCCTATGGTTAAGGAATAATCCTCTGCTTGGCCGCCATCAAAAGGAGCACCGTCTACAAATCCTTCAAAGTCGATTACTAACATATCTTTATCGGCAACCGGTCTGTCTTCAACGGTAATTTCTCTGGAATTCTGATCTCTTACTTTATCTATCTCGGCTAGAATTTCTTCCTCAGTTACTTCGACAGCAGTTTTTTCTACTTCAATTCCTTTATAATCGCCTAAAGTTACTTCAGGTTTTACCGCTACTTCAGCAGTAAAAATAAATGGCTTGCCTTTTTCAATTTGCACTACATCGATTTCCGGCCTTGAAACAATTTCTAATTTACTTTCTTCAGCAGCTTTCTCGTAAGCATCGGGTATAATCATATTAGCAGCATCTTCATAGAAAACACTTGCTCCATACATTTTTTCAATTATAGCACGTGGAGCTTTTCCTTTACGGAAGCCCTGTACGTTCATCTTACCTTTATTTTTCGCATAGGCTTTTTCTATTGCAGCTTCAAACTCCTCTGCAGTAGCTTCTATGGTTAGCTTCACCATATTCTTCTCTAATTTTTCTACTTGTAAACTCATTTAAAATTTCCTCCTTAATATGTGAACGTATCTTCCTTATACGATCCAATTATTTTCCGTCAATGTATTTTTCCCTGTTATATATAATATAACTTATCAGATGTTGCTTTTCAAACGTCTGATAAAAGGCACCGTATTTGGTGCCGTGCATCCGACTATAGGAACCAGTTTTTAGTCCCTATAGTATAACTTATCAGATGTTGCTTTTTCAAACGTCTGATAAAAGGCACCGTATTTGGTGCCGTGCATCCGACTATAGGAACCAGTTTTTAGTTCCTGTAGTATATATTATATATATGCACCCATGGTTTTATTTCAACTTGGATAGTAATATCCTATTGCGTATTAGGACGCATTCCGCGGAGTGTTTTCCACACAAGAAGTAATTTTACTATGTGGTAAAATAGGGCAGATTCCCACTCTGACGTTTTGACATTAGTATATTATAACATAGCCATTCTGTAAATACCATAATTTTTTTCTTAATCGTTTCTTACATGACCCTGTTGTTTTAATACTTCAACTACTCGATCCACATAAAGTTTACATAATTCATGACTCTGAGCTTCTACCATAACCCGGATAACAGGTTCCGTACCGCTTTCTCTTACCAGGATTCGTCCCTCTTCACCAAGTTCATGGGTTACCTGGTTTATTACTTCTATTATTTTATCATCTTCTCTGGCAGTTTTCTTATCCTTTACCTTAACATTGACTAAAAGCTGCGGATAAATATATACGTCTTTAATGAGATCGGAAAGTTTCATTTTCTTTTCCAGAACTACTTCCATTATTTTTAGTGAAGTCAGGATTCCGTCACCTGTAGTAGCATGTTTGCTGAAAATAATATGTCCGGATTGCTCCCCACCTATTGAGTGGCCATATTCCAGCATATTTTCATAAACATATTTATCCCCGACAGCTGTTTTTTCATATGAAATACCTTTTTCATCCAAGGCTTTATACAAGCCAATATTCGACATGATGGTAGTTACAACCGTATTATTACTAAGTTCACCACGTTCTTTCATATATGAGCCGCAGACATATAATATTAAATCTCCATCTATAATATTACCCTTATCATCCACTGCTAAACAACGATCTGCGTCTCCGTCATACGCAAATCCTAAATCCAGTTGATTTTCTATAACATATTTCTGCAGTGTATTAATATGGGTGGAACCACAGCCGTCATTAATGTTCGTGCCATTCGGTTCATTATTTATTACATATGTTTTCGCACCCAAAGCATCAAATACACCTTTTGCAATGGTAGAAGCAGAACCGTTAGCGCAATCAAGACCAACTCTCATACCGGAAAAGGATCTGGTAGCAAGAGAAATTAAATACCCTATATAGCGGTTTCTCCCTATGTAATAGTCCGTGGTTTTACCTATCTTTTCTCTGGTGGCATATGGAATGCTTAATCCCTCGCCGTCTATGTATTTTTCGATTAGTTCCTCAACTTCTGCTTCTAATTTATAACCGCTTCCGTTTAAGATTTTAATCCCGTTATCATAATAAGGATTATGACTTGCCGATATCATAATTCCACAGTCATAATTTTCACTTCTTATCAAATAGGATACACTGGGAGTACTGGTTACATGAAGCAGATAAACATCTGCACCGCTGGCCGTAAGTCCTGATACCAGGGCATACTCAAACATATAACTGGAACGCCTTGTATCTTTGCCGATTACAACGTTAGCCTTATGCTCCTTCCCGTAATAATAACCTAAAAACCTACCTACTTTATAAGCATGTTCTACTGTCAAATCAATATTAGCTTCACCGCGAAATCCATCTGTACCAAAATATTTACCCATCTAAAGAGCTCCTTCATTATCTTAATTTTCGTTTGAAATACTCTATTCGTACAAACCCTTTGTATTTATTGACTCAAATATTTATATAAAATCATATAACCGATTGTAACATAACCGTTTCATTATGGCAACTGTTCTGCCCGCTTTCCATCTTTGTTTTTATCTATCATATGTCTGACTTACTGTGTTTGCTCCATATATACGACAAGAAAGAGTCTGGTTTACCAGACTCTAGCGCTGACGCGCTGTCACGACAGTGACATCTTCCTTAAGTGCGTCAAACGCATCCTGCCTGGAAAGCTTTTTGTTGCATAGGTAAGTTCGAAGAACTTTCCTATGCAATAAAAAAACACCATCCGCTATGTACAATTGGATTTTATGTTCCCATATAATCCAACCGTACATAAAGATGATGTTTTAAATGATTAACTCATGGAGCAACTATACAGCATTTGTTGTATAATTTAAGCTAACCGTTTAATTCAAATCTTTTTCGCTTTAGTTTAGAAAGAACTTGAAGAGCCTGACATAGATTCTTCTTGTCTTCTAATCATACGTTTTACCATTTCACCGCCAACAGAACCATTCTGTGCGCTAGTTAAATCTCCGTTGTAACCTTGTTTTAAAGGTACACCAATTTCAGATGCAACTTCCATTTTGAATCTGTCAAGAGCCTCTCTAGCTTGAGGTACTTCTGATCTGTTAGAACCGCTGTTATTGTTACTTGCCATAATAATTCACCTCCACGATAAGATTGTTTGCATCAACCAATGCTTGTTTGAAACAAGAAACCAATTGATTAAGATAAATGATTTGTTTTATGAATCAGTTATCTTAGTAATATTGTTAACAGAAGAGGGAATTTTTATTATGGTAAGTTGTGGAACTTATTTTTATTTTTGATTCTTTATAAACAGGCTGATACTTGTAAGCGTTATTAATGCAGCTACTATAATGAGCTCAATTATTTTATCTGTATTTTATTTTCATATATTGTCCCACCTGATTCATATATTATATAAACAATAATGATAAAGGTATATTATGAATGAGATTCTTTCTATCATAAAGAGTATAAATAAACTTCTTTGGAATGGCCCAATGATTATTATACTTCTGGCAACTCATCTTTTCCTGACTTTTCGTTTAAAATTTATTCAAAAAAAAATCGGTAAGGGTGTTCGTCTGTCTGTAAAATCCTCCTCCTCTTCGGATGGTGAGACCAGCAGCTTTGGAGCACTTACCACTACTTTGGCGGCAACCCTGGGTATAGGAAACATTATAGGAGTATCCACAGCCGTAGCAATGGGCGGTCCGGGCGCTATCCTATGGATTTGGCTTACCGGTGTTCTTGGTATGGCTACAACCTACGCCGAATGTTATCTCGGTATCCATTACCGCTGCATTGGCAAAGATGGTACTTATTCCGGCGGTCCTATGTATGTACTGGAAAAGGGGCTTCATTCCAAACCGCTGGCCATGCTTTACTGCTTTCTGACCCTGGCTGCATCCTACGGTGTGGGTTGTTCTACACAATCTAATTCGATAACAGATGTTACATCTGATTTATGGGGCTTTCCGCCTTATATCGTTGGTTTACTTACCGCTCTTATAACCGGTTTGGTAATTATAGGAGGGATTAAATCCATTGGAAATATCTGTACAAAGCTGGTTCCAGCCATGGGAATCTTTTATATGGCCGCTTGTATCATTCTATTGGTATTAAATATAGACTTTCTTCTGCCTGCTATAAAATTGATTATCCATTCCGCTTTTCTTCCCAGTGCAATTGCAGGGGGTTTTATTGGAAGTACAATCAAAACTGCTGCAAGATATGGCATTGCAAGAGGTCTGTTTTCCAATGAGGCGGGTATTGGTACCGCCGCTATTGCAGCTTCAAGTGCAAAAACAGAAAATCCTTATAATCAGGCATTGGTATCCATGAGTGCAACTTTTTGGGATACTGTCGTAATGTGCGGAATTACCGGTCTTGTGATTGTATCCCATATATTAAAATTTCCTTCCTCGGTACAAGGAGCTTCTGCTTCCGAATTAACAACCGTTGCCTTCGAGCAGATTCCATTCGGCGGTTATATATTAGGACTTTCTATTATTGCTTTTGCTACCGCAACTTTAATCGGTTGGTCTTATTTCGGAGAAAAAGCGGTAGTTTATCTCTTCGGAAAAGAAGGAATAAATACCTACCGCATTTGTTATCTTGTTATGATATTCATAGGTGCCATATTATCACTGGAATTTGTATGGGAACTTTCCGACTTAATTAATGCCTTTATGATTATTCCAAATGTATTGTCTATCTGGTTATTATACCGTGATATTAAATGTACTGAATAGCTGCCGCAATTTTTTCCGCGGTTTCCTTATCCTTTAATGTTTCAATAATCCGCAGGGAAAAATCAATAGAAACGCCCATTCCCTTACCGGTTATGATGTTTAAATCTGCTTCCGTTTTATTCCCGGTAACCAAAGCACCAGTTAATTTGTCTTCATAACCAGGGTAGCAGGTCACCTTCTTGCCCTTAAGAATACCATTCATTCCCAGCACGCTTGGAGCGGCGCATATTGCCGCAATTTTTCTTCCTTCTCTATTAAATTGCTTTAACAAGGTAACAAATTCCTGGTGCTCCGCCAGGTGTTTGGTACCGGGCATACCTCCCGGCAAGATAAGCATGTCAGCTTTTGTATAATCAGATTCACCAAATAATTCATCTGCTTCGATTTTTATATTATGAGAACCCATAACCTGCTTTTTTCCGGTTATGGAGACCATAACTATTTGCACATCTGCTCTTCTTAACAAATCTACTACCGTTAAACCCTCAATTTCCTCAAACCCATCCGCTAAGAATATATATACCATACGTTCGCTCCTTTTTGCTTTTTATTATACCATCATTTCCATATATAACAAGGGTTTCAGACAGCACTATTTGCAGAAATCAAAGCATTAATTTGATATTCTTATAATTATAAGGCAGCTATAATGAAATCAGAAGTAACCTGTTGAGTTCTAGAAAGCATGGTCATTGCCACCTAGCTTAGTGCAAAAAAAAATAAAATTTTAGGTTATCAGAAAGGGATCAGATATGAAAATCGTTGTATTAGCCGGAGGTTTAAGCCCTGAACGGGATGTATCTTTATCTTCCGGAAGTCTTATAGCAAATTCTTTAATAGAATCCGGTCATGAAGTATTATTATTGGATGTATATGTTGGAATCGAAATAGATAAAAAAGATTACAGTCATTTATTTTCAGCAGCGTGTGACGGAAAAAAATATTCTTACCAGGTAACTGAGAAAGAACCGGATCTAAATGATATCAAAATACAAAATAACGGACAAGAGGCTTTCATTGGTAAGAATGTTCTTGAATTATGCCGTTATGCTGATGTGGTTTTTATTGCTCTGCACGGTTCCATTGGAGAAAACGGGCAGATTCAGGCAACCTTTGATAATTATAATATTAAATATACAGGAACCGGATATATAGGAAGCTTATTAGCCATGGATAAAGATATTTCAAAAAGGTTACTCGTCCAGGCGGGAATTCCTACTGCCGATTGGATCCTATATCATTCTATGGAAAATGATTTTAATATAATAACAGAGCAGATTGGTTTTCCTTGTGTTATTAAACCCTGCAGTAATGGTTCCAGTATCGGTGTTTCAATCGCCGGAACCAAAGAAGAGTTAACGAAAGCTCTTAAATACGCAACCAAATACGAAGATAATGTCCTGATAGAAAAACTGGTAAAAGGAAGGGAGTTCTCAGTCGGTATATTGAAAGGAGAAGCTTTACCGGTAATTGAAATAATCCCTCTGAAGGGCTTTTATGATTATAAAAACAAATACCAGGGAGGTTTAACAAAGGAAATCTGTCCTGCAAAACTATCCCGGGAATTAACGCAGAAGGTTCAAAAAAGAGCTTTACTTGTACATAAGACATTAAGACTGGGCGATTACTCCAGAATCGATTTTATTTTAAATGAAGCCGATGAATTTATCTGTCTGGAAGCAAATACCCTTCCGGGAATGACTCCCACCAGTTTAATTCCTCAGGAAGCAAAGCAAAAAGGTATCACCTATCAAAAACTTTGTGAGATGATTGCCAAAATGCCTCTGGAAAACTAAACAGCTTTTTATACTTGAATCATAAATAAGGCAGCTTAAACTGTTATTCAGTAAATAGCTGCCTTATATATTCTATACTTTTCTTGTATATTATCTTATTAATTCACTTACAGTTTTAGATAATCTCTTAATTATATTAAATAAATCCTGTTATTAATATTAATCCGTAGTTCCGGAAACGGCTTTTGAATAATCACTGGATTTGCCTCCGTCAAAGGCTTTTACTTTATAATAATAAGTTTTATCAGATCTCAGATGGTCATCCGTATATTCCGTGTCCGTTACTTTAGCTACTTTACTGTAAGTCCCTGATTTCGTAGTAGCTCTGTATACATAATAGTAATCTGCGTCTTCCACTTCATCCCATGTAAGAGAAATCTCATCATCGGTTTCATCGGTCACATAAAGATTATCCGGTCTATCCACTCCATCCTTTCCGGCGGTAGCATAAACAATTGATGAATAATCACTGGTTTTTTTACCGTTATATGCTTTAACTTTATAGTAATAAGTTTTTCCTTTTGTTACATCGTAATCGTAATACTCAGTATCATTTACCTCTTCAAGTTTAGTATAGGTTCCGGATTTGGAGGTTGCCCTGTAGACATAATAGGATTCCGCATCATTTACATCATCCCACTCCAAGGTTATTCCATCTTCATCTGAGTCAACAATATCAAGGTTACGCGGTGCTCTGAAATCATTAACCGAATCATCTCCGGTAGTTGCATGGGCTATAGAAGAATATGCACTGGTATTGGAACCGTCAACCGATTTAATTTTATAATAATAAGTTTTATTTTTACTTAAATTATCATCTGTATAATCGGTACCATTAACATTAGCAATCAGCGAATAAGTTCCGGAAGAAGAGGTAGCTCTGTAAATATTATAAGAATCCGCATCATCTACTTCATCCCATTCCAAAGTTATCTCATCATCCTCCTCCGAATAAGCAATAAGATTATCCGGATTATCAGAATCGCTGTCAGAACCATCACCGGTTGAAACGTATTTTACTGCTGAATAGTCACTTTCTAGTGAACTGTTGGCAGCTTTTATTTTATAATAATAAGTCGTATCATCATCCAGATTTTTATCCGTATAATTTGTTACTATGGAAGTAGCTATTTTACTGTAAGTACCGGAAGAAGAAGTTGCCCTATATATATAATAATAAGACGCATTCGTTACCGAACTCCATTTCAGCGATATCTGAGTATCACTGTCAGCCGCAGCCGTTAGACCACCGGGAGCACTTAAACTGCTGGATTTACTTCCTACGGTAGCTTTAATTACTGAAGAAAATGGACTTGTGCCTGAACTGTTAACCGCTTTTACTTTATAATAATAGGTTGTTCCATTTGCCAATTTGGTATTGGTAAAACTGGATGTTGCACTTGTAGTTATTTTTGAATAAGGACCAGACACAGATGTCGCTCTATATACATAATAAGATGTTGCTCTTGATACAGGACCCCAGCTTAATGTTATGCTGGTTGTATTTTTAGATGTTGCCGTAAGGCTTCCCGGTGCTGACATCAGGTTACTTGAGCTGATATACTTATTTTCAACAAGGAGTTTTAGCATCCCGATATAGTAGTTTTTCAAATTAGACGCCTGGGTCTGGGTCATAGTACCGTCAGCTAAATCATCATTAATACTCTCTACTATTCTGCCTTCCAATTCCTCCAATAAAGTGGTCTCACTGAAATTATAACTTTCCGCGATTTCTCCTAAGGTACTTCCACTTGCTATTTTATTAACTATCGTTTGTTCGTCCACTCCTAAAATATCTGCTGTTTCGGAAAAAATATTAAAAACAGACAACTGTTCCTGACTGGAACTGGATGCTCTGGCAACGATAGGGTTAGTAACAATACCTGTACCTATCAAACTTATGGAAGCCAAAGAAATAATAAGTGTTTTTGTGAATCTCCTGAACATAATTTCCTCCTTTTTAATTAAAAATTTGCTAGCTCATAAATGGTATTGTATAATATCATATCATATTCTAGATTTTACCACCCGCTTATATTATTAATTTAAACTGTAAATGTGTAATATATATGTCAAAATTGTTAAATATTGATAAATATGTCTTGTATTTCCTTAAGATTTAATTAATTCATAAGGAAATTCGGAGAACTTTCCTGTAAATAAGAAAGAGTTTGGCTTGCCAGACTCTAGCGCTGACGCGCTGTCACGACAGTGACATCTTCCTTAAGTGCGTCATGTGCATCCTGCCGGTCGGGCTTTTTTTCTTATAGGACGTAATATCCTATAAGAAAAAAAAGCTGCTGCAATTTTTACTTTGCAACAGCCCCCTGTTAACAGGCAGTATTTTAACGCTCTTCCCTGAAATATGCCTCACCCAGACTTGCGGGCGGCTGATTTTCAAGTTTGTTTCGTTTACTGGTTAAAATTAATACAATAATTGTAACTACATACGGAAGCATTTTGCATAACTCCTGGGTGGCTCTTGTCAGACCCGGCATATAAATGTAGAGAATATATAACCCACCAAAGAGAAAGGATCCCCATATGGCATTAACCGGTTTCCATAAGGCAAGGATAACCAGCGCAATGGCAAGCCAACCTCTGTCTCCAAAACCGTTATTATTCCATGTGCCGCCTAAATACTCCATTACAAAATATAAACCACCAAGTCCTGCAATCGCCGCACCAGACACCGTAGAGATATATTTATATTTCGATACGTTAATACCTGCCGCATCAGCAGCACCAGGATCTTCTCCTATTGCTCTTAAGTTTAAGCCTTTTCTGGTGTTTTTAAGAAAATACGTAAGCAAAATGGCCAGTATGACGGAAAGATACGTTAACAACCCATAAGAGAATAACAAATCTCCGATTATGGGAATATCTGACAGTCCGGGTATTCTGGCCCGGTAAGCCGCCGCTGTTGTTTTAACGGATATCTGTCCGACACCGCCGGCAAGTTTGGAGATAGATCCTCCGAAAAAATTACCAAAACCTACACCAAAGGTAGTAAGCGCCAACCCCACCACATTCTGGTTTGCACGCAGGGTTATGGTTAAGACACTGTAAATAAGTCCCCCTAAGGCAGAAGCAAGCAGGGTTATTATAAGGGAAATTAATAAACCAACCAGGGCATTTGGATGCTCCGTGGATTTTTCGTAAAAGAAAGCCCCCATCAATCCTGAAATTCCGCCCATATACATAATCCCCGGTATTCCAAGATTTAAGTTACCTGACTTTTCGGTTAAGATCTCACCGGAGGCACCATATAGGATACTGACTCCCTGTCCTATTGCATTTTGGATAAAGGTTAATAGTAATGACATATTACTGTACCTCCTTAATCTTTTTGCGGAATTCCACTTTGTAATTAATGAAGAACTCACATCCGATCAGGAAAAATAATAAAATTCCCGTAATAATATCTGAAGCATTTTCATTGAGACCATACTGGGTTGCGATCTGTATGGACCCCTGCTGCATAAATACCAAGAAAGCCGATACTGCAATCATGGCAAGTGGGTTAAACTTTGACATCCATGCAACAATAATTGCCGTAAACCCTCTTCCTCCGGCAGTACTGGTAGAGATAGTATGACTTGCTCCGCTTACAATAATACTTCCGGCAAGACCGCAGATGGCACCGGAGATCATCATGGTACGGATTATGACTTTCTTTACATTGATACCCGCATATTTGGCGGTATTCTGACTTTCACCTACTACAGCAATCTCATATCCCTGTTTGCTATACTTCATATAAAGATAAACACCTAATGTTATTACCAGTACGATAATAATATTAAGTCCGTATTGCAATCCGAATATTTTACCGAACCACCCCTTGCCGGAAGCAGCATTAATAATTCCTACCGTATTGGAACCCGCCGGATTCTCCCAGAAAACAATACAGAACGTTACGATCTGCATGGCAACATAATTAAGCATAAGCGTAAACAAGGTTTCATTGGTATTATAATATGCTTTAAAAATTCCCGGAAGCAGTCCCCATAACATTCCCGCTAAACTGCTTACAATAAAAATCAAGAGAATTAAGAGCCAGTTGGGGATAGCGTTCCCAAAATAAATCATCATACCTGCCGTAGCCGCACCCCCCATTAATATCTGGCCTTCCGCCCCGATATTCCAGAATTTCATCTTAAAAGCAGGGGTTAATCCGATTGCAATAATCAGTAAGGTCAATCCTTCCCGGATAGTAACCCATAAACGGCGGTTTTTACCAACCGCACCGTTTATAATTCCAAGGTAAACCTGAATTGGATTTTCGTGAATAAATGCTACAATAACAAGAGCACATACAATCAGGGAAAGTACAATAGCTAAAAGGCGGATAAGCCAGGCTTTCTTTTTAGAGATAGTATCCCGTTTGGTCATTCTTATAAACATTTCGTTATTTACTGCTTCTCTGCTCATTTTACATGTGCCCCCTTTCCGGACGAGGTCATTAACAGACCCAGTTCCTCTTTTGTTGTTTTACGTGCGTCCACAACTCCTGTTATCTTTCCGCTGTTTAATACAAGAATGCGGTCACAAAGTTCCAGTAAAACATCCAGATCCTCTCCGACACAGATAACCGCTACACCTTTTTTCTTTTGATCATTCAGTAAATTATATATGGTATAGGAGGAATTAATATCCAGGCCTCTCACCGGATATGCTACCATAAGAACAGTTGGATTTGAAGCAATTTCACGTCCCACCAACACTTTTTGAACATTTCCGCCGGAAAGTCTCCTGACAGGAGTATCCACACCCGGCGTAACCACGTCCAGTTTATTTACAATATCCATAGCCAAATCCTTAGGTCTCTTACGGTCTACAAAGAAATGCTTACCCTCTTTATAACTTCTTAGCATCATATTATCTGTTAAATCCATGGAGCCTACAAGACCCATTCCCAGTCTGTCCTCCGGAACAAATGACAGCTGAATCTTAAGGTCTCTGATTTGGGCGGGTTTCATATCAGAAATTTTCTCAGTAGTACCATCCGGAGCATTATAGAGTATTTCACCGCTTTCGATCGGAATAAGTCCTGCTATGGATTCCAGCAATTCTTTCTGTCCGCTTCCGGCTATACCAGCGACTCCTAATATTTCACCGCTATAAGCTGAAAAAGATGCCTGTTTTAACAAGTTCAGACCCTCTTTGCTTTTACAGGTAATGCCTCTCATCTCAATACGCTTTTCAGGTTTTACCGGTTCCGTACGATCAATATCCAGTTGCACCTTTTCGCCTACCATCATTTCCGTTAAGGAAGCTACGGTAGCTTCAGAGGTATTTACGGTTCCAATATATTTCCCTTTTCTAAGTACTGCTACACGGTCTGATAATTCAAGAACCTCATTTAGTTTATGCGTTATGATAATAATGGATTTTCCCGCTTTTCTCATATTCGTAAGCACATCAAACAATTTCCTGGTCTCCTGAGGGGTAAGTACGGCTGTCGGTTCATCTAATATAAGGATATCGGCCCCACGGTATAAAACCTTCACGATTTCCACTGTCTGTTTCTGGGATACGGACATATCATATATTTTCTGTGATGGATTCAAGTCAAATCCGTACTGACTTGTCAGCTTATTGATGTCATCGTTGACCTGGTTCATTTTTAAACGTTCTCCGCCAGGCAGGCCTAAAATAATATTTTCAGCGGCTGTTAATATGTTAATCAGTTTAAAATGCTGATGGATCATACCAATACCCATAGAAAAGGAATCTTTTGGGGAACGGATGGTTACCTCATTTCCATTAATAATAATCTGTCCTTCATCCGGAAAATAAATTCCGGAAAGCATATTCATCAGCGTTGTTTTTCCGCTGCCATTCTCTCCCAGAATTGAAAGAATCTCACCTTTTTTTACTGATAAATTGACGTTGTCATTTGCAATAACCTCGCCAAAAGACTTGGTAACATTTTTTAGCTCAATCGCATTTATCTGTTCCACAAAAGGACCTCCTATAAAGTAAATTTGCGGAACTGCTATACACAGTTCCGCATTTGGTACGGCACTTTAAGACCGTACTTGTTAAAGGTAAAACACTGCAAAATACTACTTCGTTAATTCTGTAATACCATCAATTCTTAAGTCAAATGCCGGTGCAGAAATTAACTCGGATTCATGGAAATATCCGTCAGAAACATAAGCGGAGTACTTAGAAAAATCTGCATCTGATTTAATTAAGTCTTCAATTTTGGAGCCTTTTACGGTAAATGTACTTGTATCAAATACTTTTAAAGAACCATCTTTAAGAGCTGCTTCTACTTCAGCTACTTTATCTGCTGTTCCTTCTGCTATTACGTTTTCATTTAACGGAGATATACCTACGGCTCCATCTTTGTAACCCTGGCACCAGTCAGTATCAATAGGTGTTCCGTCAATTACACTCTTAACTGCATAAGTATAATATGGTCCCCAGTTAATGGTTGCGGAAGTTAAAGCTGAATCAGGTGCTACGGAAGTCATGTCCACATTATATCCTACAACAGGTACTTTTGCTTCTTCTGCTGCGGTAGGAGCGCCGGTAGTATCAGCATGCTGGCTGATTAATACTGCACCGCCCGCAATCAGCTGTTTTGCCACTTCATTTTCACCTGCCATATCAGCCCAGCTGTTGGTATACTGCACTTCCATAGTTACAGTAGGACATACACTTTTTGCTCCAAGATAGAAAGAAGTATAACCGGATACTACTTCAGCATAAGGATAAGCACCTACATAACCCATTTTCGCTTTATCAGCAGTAATTGTACCTTTTGCGATCATTTCATTTAATTTCAAACCAGCTACCACACCTGATACATAACGTGATTCATAAACTGCTGTAAAGTAGTTATGTACGTTTGGTAAGCCGGAGGAAGCTGCTTTATAACCAGTTGCATGACAGAACTGAACCTCAGGATATTCCTTTGCTGCCTGAAGCATAAAATCTTCATGTCCAAAGCTGTTTGCAAAAATTATGTTACATCCCTGATCTGCTAAATCAACTGCTGCATCATAACAGGATTCATCTTCTGCAATATTTGTTTTCTCAATAACCTGATCTTCTGATAAACCAAGGTTCTTAATCATTTCATCAATACCTGCCATATGAGCAGCAGTATAACCTTCATTTTCGTCACCTACATAAATAATACCTACTTTTAAACCTGACACATCTGTACTTTCTGCTGCAGAATTTTCTTCGGTAGCAGTTTCTGGTTCTGCTGTGCTGTTTTCACCGGTTGCTGTTTTATCTGTAGATGCAGTGTTTTCACCGGTCTCTTTTGTAGCCGTAGAACTACACCCGGTCACCAATCCTACTGTCATTGCAAGTACTAATACTAATGTTAAAATTTTCTTCATAATAGCTTCCTCCTATAAAATTATTGTGTAATGTAACATCTATCACATTATGCTCTCAGTTTCTTTAAACCATTTTCAAATGATTTGGTACTCAAAGCAATATGAACGAAAGGATAAATAATGTATCATCATAAATATGTAAGGAGCTGTATGTACTATTGAATACATGCAACTCCCGTCCATGGGTTAGATTGCGGCAAATATCCTACTGGAATAAAATCAAGTATAACATATTGTAGCAATCGAAGTATATTTAGCATTTTTAATCAAATTAATTAGAGTAGGTTATAGGCTGACTCTCCAAGAGTTTTTTTCTTGCTTTATAATCCGGCTGAATAATTTCAAGCATCTGATAAAATTTGGTGCTGTGATTTGGCTGCAGAAAATGAGTAAGTTCATGAGCCGCTACATATTCAATACACTCTATGGGTGTATGAATCAGTGCGGTGTTTAAAGTAATCCTACCTCCATATACTGCACAGGAACCCCACCTGGTTTTCATTTTCCTTGTCTTAATAATGGGCATTTCTATCTGATATACACGAAATTTTGGATACAGATCTATAACAACCTGATGAAATACTTCCTTTATAAATGCAGCATACCATCTGTCCCACAAGGTTTTAATTTTTCTCTCCTCATCCGTATATTTGGTATATATAACTATAAAGTTATCTCCGATTTCAATTGCCTTCTTATCGGAATGTCTGATAGAAACCGTATAATCCTTTCCCAGAAGTCTGATATTTTCCCCATCTTGCGGCTTAAAATCCCCATTATAACTCATTTCACGGCTTTCGAACCGTTTCCTGGCCTTGTCAATCCAATCTGCTTTTCTTATAATAAATTCTTCAATATATTTTTTACTTACCCTGTTATTAGCAGTAATCAAGATTCTTCCATCTGCTTTTACATGTAAGTTAATATTTTTCACCTTTTTTCGAATAAGCTCATAAGTAATACTTATATTCCCTATGTTAATCGTTTCTGCCATATATTTAATTCTCCTGAGTTTGCTGGATAGTTAAGGAACAAGGCTTGCTATATGCAGGCCGTCCTACGATTCATTTATTACTATTCTCCTTTTTTTGTAAATAAGTAATATACTTCGTACCGAAATTATTGAACTGTTCTAGAACCGGAATGAATTCCTTTCCAATATCGGTAAGAGAATACTCTACTTTAGGGGGGATTTCCGGGTAAACATAACGGTGAATTAAGCCGTATTCCTCCAGAGTACGTAACTGTTTTGTCAAGGCAGCCTGGGTGATTCCAGGAATTTTCCTTTGCAATTCTCCGAAACGAAGTGTTCGTTCACATAAATGATAGATAATCAATATTGCCCATTTCCCCGAAAATATTTTTTGAGCTGTTGTATATGGACATTTTCCGTAAAGATCAAACTCATATTCCATTCTTTCACCTATTCTCCTTTTATTCATTTTATATTAACAGTATCTATTTTATACTAACCAACAAAACTTATCGTACTTGTTATATCTTTTATATCTGTTATAATTAATCCGTAAATCATTATATCACACTTCATGGAAGGGGACAATATCATGAATAAAGCAGCACAATTTTTAGCAGACAGTCAAACTTTTTTCTTAGCAACACTGGATAATGACCAACCAAGGGTACGCCCATTCGGCGCGGTAATGGAATGGGAAGGAAAAACATATATTTGTACAAACAACAAAAAAGAGGTTTATGCTCAAATATTGAAAAATCCAAAAGTTGAAATCTCAGCTATGAGCCAAGATGGTCGATGGTTAAGACTCTCCGGTAAACTGATACCGGATAACAGAAAAGAAGCCAGAGAAGCCATGCTTACTGCCGTTCCAAGTCTTCAAAATATGTATAAAGCAGATGACGGTATCTATGAAGTACTCTATTTTACAGAAGCAACTGCTACGATTTATTCCTTTGCAGGTGAACCGGAAGTAATAAGCTTATAGCAAATCTTCCTATTATAAAAGGACCCTGTAAATTGTAACACGTCTTAATAAGTGTCACCGCTTACAGGGGCTTTTTAGTTTATTATTATACCTGTTCATTTTCAACGTAACATACCCCAATGGTACCGGGTCCGGAATATACACCAACGATTGCACTGATCTGTCCTATCAGATAAACATTTTTTATACCTGGCAGCTTCTTTAGTGATTCATAAACTTTCGTAGCATCTTCGATTGAATTTCCATGGACAATATATGCATCACAATTTTTTATCTCAGTTCTTTCTTTACCGATTTCGACCAGTTTATTAAGAGATTTATTCCGGCCTCTTACCTTTGCATAAGTGAAACATTGTCCATATTCATCATCAAAACCAACGATAGGTTTAATGTCTAGAAACTCGCCGATCGTTCCGGATATTCTTCCAATACGCCCGCCTTTTTTGGCATATTCTAAGGTGCCAAATACAAAATGAAAATGCATTTTCTTTTTGATATGGGGAATACAACTTATTATTTCTTCAAAACTTTTGCCAGCCGTTATACATTCTCCGCATTTCTTCAGAAGGATACCCTCACATACTGAGGTCGATTTTGTATCATATACATAAGATCTAATATTAGGAAATTGTTCACTGACTAGTTTAAAAGCATTATAAGTACCCGATAGACCACTTGAAATAACAATTGCAATAACATGGGTATAGTTTTCTTCCGCCAGGGATTTATATACAGTCTCTATGTCCTCCATTGCCGGTAAGGAAGACTTAGGAATTTCATTTATCATATTATTATAAATCTCTTCCGGTGTAATATCAATCTTGTCCGTATATTCCCTGTCACTGTATATAATCTTAAAGGGTAAAATACGAATATTGTATTTTTTGACTGTCTCAGTATCTATGTCACAAGCCGAATCCGTTATTAGTGCAATCTTCTCCATGAAATACAGTTCTCCTTCTATATATATGTTTTCCATAATATTCTTCACCGCTGTATTCCACTTAAACATTCTGAAACAGTTGATTTACTTTAAACCAGATTATCCCAAGTTTTATATTGCGGCTTTAACATTACATATAGTAGTGTTCAAAACCATATTATCACGTTATTATAAACTTTTCAATCTAAAGACAAGTTTTTCCACTCTTTTTTCAAAATAGCATACTGGTAAGTATTCTCATAGTGCGGGGTTCCATCGGAATTGTTTATAAAAGATATAAACTCAAGAAACAGCCCCTCTTTTCGCATTCCAAGCCGTTCACAAAGTTTTTGCGATGGGATATTATTATCCTCTGTATAGGCGTAAATTCTTCTTGCATCCTTTTGAAACAGATCGTTGAATAGCGCCTCCGCCGCTTCTGTAGCATATCCTTTTCTGCCGTATTTCAAATTAAAGTGCCATCCCACACTATAAGTATCCGGTTCTTCTTTCTTTGCAAACACTTCACCAATAATTAAATCAGAGTCGAGCAAACAAACTGCATAACAGTTACCGTAAATCTCTCCGCTTTGTCTTTCTTTTAATTTTTGTAAAGCTTCCTCGTAAGATTTCACTCTTTCACTGTAAAAGCAATTTACAGATGGTGCAGCAAGATATTCATACAATCCAGCTATATCCTTTTCTTCGAAATCTCGAATGAGAATTCTGGCAGTTTTAATAAACATTATCTTTTTCTCCTCCATTTCAAATAAACAAGCTAAAAAACAAAAAGTGGGAAAAGACCTTTTCGGATCTTATCCCACTTAAATAATCAATTATGATTACAAGTCCTCTGACAAGTAATTTTATTTTATCATGTCAAAATAAATAGATCAACAATAAGTTACTTTTTCTTTTTAATAAGGTAAAACCAAAAGCTCTGATTTTTACAATTACCAGTCAGCGAGAATATATCACGTTCAGTACTAACAAGGCAAAAATGCAGCACCACCTTGGGTACTTCAAACTTCAATTACTATTTCAGATAAGAAAAAAGCTACCCTTTCATTGGTTTATTACCAACAAAAATGTAGCTTCTAATTTACTGCGGATGACAGGAATTGAACCTGCACGGTCTCCCACTAGATCCTAAGTCTAGCGCGTCTGCCAGTTCCGCCACATCCGCTTATTTTATTATAAAATAATAAAATGAGACATCCGGGATTCGAACCCGGGACACCTTGATTAAAAGTCAAGTGCTCTACCGACTGAGCTAATATCCCATATGATGCTTCGCACTAATGTTCTCCGATAGATAAAACCGGAAACTGGGCTAGCTGGATTCGAACCAGCGACTGCAGGAGTCAAAGTCCTGTGCCTTACCGCTTGGCGACAGCCCAATGGTAAACTACCATAAGGTGGATAAAGGGATTCGAACCCTTGGCCTCCAGAGCCACAATCTGGCGCGCTAACCAACTGCGCTATACCCACCATATTCAATTACGCTTATTTTATCTTGTCCGCTTATAAATTATTATTCTTACTGCTTAAACTTATAGGCTGAGATAAAAAAACGTGCCAGAAGGGATTCGAACCCCCGACACATGGCTTAGAAGGCCATTGCTCTATCCAACTGAGCTACTAGCACACTTTAAATATGCTTAACGCATATTAAGCGGGTGATGGGAATCGAACCCACGTATCTAGCTTGGAAGGCTAGTGTTCTACCATTGAACTACACCCGCATATTTGTCTGTACAAATCTTGGGAAGTGCTAAATATCTATTCTTTACAATCACTTACTACAGTTAATACAATCGGGGTGACAGGATTCGAACCTGCGACCTCTTGATCCCAAATCAAGCACTCTAGCCAAGCTGAGCCACACCCCGTGTTGCTGTGTTTATGATGTCTTCCGTGACGCAAGAACTATTATATAATAGAGATACCTTAATGTCAACAACTTTTTTAATTTTTTAGCAGTTTTTATTTTTTGAACAATAAATGCTGTAAAATCAGCATTTAAGCCATTTGTATATATTGTTAACCAATATATTAAATATAATTCAAAGTAAAATGAGCTTGTCCGTTTGAATCAAGGTCCATTATGATAAAGGACGGTTTTCCGTTCTCCTGTCTTGGCTGTGTAATACTACCGGGATTAATGACCCATATATTACTGCTCAAGTCAATCAAAGGCCGGTGGGTATGTCCAAATAGGGCAATACCGGCTCCATATTGCATTGCAATATCCTTTAACCTCTCTGTACCGAAATTAACTCCATATCGATGCCCATGAGTCAAGAATATTGTATACCTACCTATGTTTATAATTTTATCCTTCTCCAGACCAGTAAAATAATCATTATTCCCGGGTACCATTTCAATCTTGCAGGGTACTATAGACCTGATATAATCTTCGCTGCCTTCAAAATCACCAAGATGCAGAAATAAATCAATTGGTTTTACTTTTTCCAATGCTTTCTCTAAATTAGTATTTCTGCCGTGTGAATCACTTACTATCATTATTTTCATATTAACTCCCGTGAACTAATCATCGGTGTGATTTAACTCCTAGTAAATCCTTAAATCAGGGTTAAATTAAAATTGCTTCCATAACTTCTCTATATAGAGTTATTTAGCAAAAACCCATAAATAGCTGTCTATTTCAATTTCTTCTTTATTATATCTTTCATCGATTCCAACGCTTTGCCACGATGACTGATTTTATTTTTAATTTCTGTAGATAATTGGGCTGATGTACATCCATACTCAGGTACCCAGAATATAGGGTCATATCCAAACCCATTATCCCCAATAATTTCGTGACCTATGAAGCCTTCTATGGTCGCACGGGTGGTTACCACTTCGCCACCAGGATATGCACAGGCTATGGCGCAGACAAACCTTGCACTTCTTTTTTCTTCGGGCAAATCTTTTAACTGCTCAAGTATATAATTATTTTTTATCTCATAAGATGTATCTTCTCCCAGAAAACGGGCGGAATAAATCCCCGGTGCCTTACCCATTGCGTCTACTTCAAGCCCTGAGTCATCTGCCAGTACCATTTCTCCGGTCATTTCCATAATCGTTTTTGCTTTTATAACTGCATTTTCCTCAAATGTACTGCCATCTTCAACGATGTCAATAAAAATTCCTGCTTCTTTCATTGATACGATTTCATAGTTTAAATCCTTTAGAATCATACGGATTTCTTTCATTTTTCCTTCATTGGTTGTTGCAAAAATTAACCTATTGTTCATTCGCCTTCCTCTATTCAGTTTCTTTTTCTAATTCCTTAAATGACCTTAAAATAACCTGATGAACTGCTTTGGCAATCTTTTTTTTATTTTCTTCTTTTAATAAGAAATCTAAGTCTTCTTGGTTGGACATAAAAGCAACTTCAATTAAAGCCACAGGAACTTTGGATTTACCCACAATAACCATCTCACTTGCAGGTACCAGTCCACGGTTAACTTTGTGTGTCACATCTGTTATTTCTTCCAGCGCGATCTTTGCTAAATCTTTTGATTCAAATCCGTTACCCTGCTGTTTTTCATTATATAAAACCTCAGAACCGTAAGGTTGTGCCGATTCACTGGAATTACAATGTAAACTTATAAATAGATCTGCTCCCACATCATTTGCAAAATTAACCCTGGGGTTTAAGAATATGGTTTTATCTGTAGTTCTTGTATAATAAACTTTTATATCTTCCTTATCCAGTATTTCTTTTATATCCTTAATTAAGCTGAGATTCATGTCTTTTTCATAATATTTCTCACCTTGTGAAAAAGAACCACAGTCTTTTCCTCCATGCCCGGCATCTATTACAACAATTTTATTGTATATATCTTTGGGACGTTTTAAGTCGACATAAATATATTCTTCATCCTGATATAAGATAGGTGCATATACAAAATCCAGAGTTATTTCTATGGAAGCAGTGTAAAGAGCTGAGGATTTATCCTGTATATAGCTAATATTAAAATTTTTAACAGGATCTGAGGTAACCTTTGACGGGTCCGTTCCATAAGCCGTTATCTTACCAGTTGCCGAAATTACTTCAGGTACCAGAATATTTTTATTATTTGATTTACTGTTGAAAATGGCAGCATCAGGCCTTGATTTCTCTTTTGTGTTACTTTTTTCCACTTTAACCGGTACCGAGGTATCTGTTGTTTCATTATCCGGTATACCATCAAATTCATAACCCTGATTAACTCTTAAAATGGATGTTCCATTAAACTTATCTTCTTTTAGATCAGTTATAACAAGACGGATACTTCTTTCCATATATAAATCTTCTAAGTTTATATTATATAATTCTTTATCTGGTTTCTTAATAATTAAATATTTATCACCTAGAAGTTCCCGGATGGATGTATCAGCAGACTCTGTTTTACCGGTATCTGTATTAATAAGTGCACCATTCTTTACCTCTTTCTTCTCTTCCATTATATCGTCATTTTGATCGCTGTCTGCGAATATCTTATACTGTCCTAAATTTGATAGAATAGAAGATAAAAATATAACCAGCACCATTAATGCAAGGCTGTTTCTGGCCATATGTTTTAGAAGTTTTTCATCCATCTAGTTTCCCCCTGATATGGAAATTATACTATGCATTTTACAATTCTACAATATAGTTTTTTATGTTACAAAAATATTATTATAATTTTACAAATATATTATTCCAGGGTATATTTGTTAAGCGATTATTATTATATAATTACATATTATGGAATTTATTTGCTTTTTTTATCAGTTTTATGTATAATTTAAGTATAGACTCTTTAACCGCTATATAATTATTTGTAGCTGTTGGTAATGCTCTACTGGAATTTATATCGGAGGTTACGTTTAACCTTCTTAACCTTATATTTATAGATTAGGAATATGTTACTAGTGCAGCCTTGTATAACTTTCGTTTCACATCAATGTCTTATATCTACCCTGGGGCAAGAGCGGAACAAGGGCTGGCGTTCACATACTCTGATTGACACCAGCGCGGTACCGGCGAAGATCGTGGGTACCGACTTATATGAAAACTAAACAAGGCTGTACTGGGTTATGGATAGGATATTACTAAAATATGTGATAATTTGACTACTGGAGAAGAGACAACATCTTATATTATCCAATTTCGATTAAGCTGCATCAGTATAAATCAAAGGAATGCATAGAATATAGATAATGGGAAAGGGGTTAAAGAATGGATATCGATACTGAGATAATCTCACAAAAGGACGGTTATAAAACCATATTATTTCATTTTTTCAGTTCCATAGAGCCTAAAGCAAGTGTTATAATATTACACGGAATGGCCGAACATCATAAAAGATACGAACCATTTGCTAAATTTTTGAATACTCATGGGATAGATGTATATTTATATGACCATAGGGGACATGGCACTTACAAAAAAATGAAAGAATTGGGGTTTATAGCCAAAGAAAAAGGATATAAAATCCTGGTGGATGATGCTTTATCAGTAATACATTATGTAAAGAAAAATAAGAGAACCACAAAACTTTTCATAATGGGACATAGTATGGGCTCTCTCATCGCTCGAAATGTGATTCAGTCATATGATGAAATAGATGGTACCATTTTATGCGGCACTACACACCCTTTTAAATTAAAAACAAAATTCGGAATAGCCCTGGCTTCCCTGATAAAGGTCCTCTCAAAACCGGAGCACCGTTCACCTTTCTTCAATAATATGATGTTTGGAGGAAAAGCATATACACGACTTATTACCAGAACCTCCTATGATTGGCTGTCAAGAAATAAACCGGCAGTAGGAGCTTATATTCATGATCCCTACTGTGGTTTTGTCTGTACTATAAGTTTTTATTATGATCTTTTAAAGTTAGCGTCAAATGCCACCAAAACCTCTATGATGAAACATACACGCAATTCATTGCCTCTGTTAATTATTTCAGGAGATCATGATCCTGTGGGAAATTACGGAAAAGAAGTGAAACATTTGATATCCTTGTATAATAAATTGGGATTTAAGAGATTAACCGGCAGACTTTATCCGGAATGCAGACATGAACTGCTCCAGGAAATAAATGCGGAAGAGGTAATGAAAGACATTCTTAGTTGGATTTTGCAAGAACTTTAAAGTATAAGGCAGCATACCCATACAGAGGTATCGATGTGTTATTTTACGACTATAAATTAATTGTATGACTTTTGACACTCGAATCCTAAATCCTATTAGATAAAAACCAGAAAAACACACAATATTAGTTTTTCTGGTTTTTCTGGACTAATACATATTAACTTTATACTGTTCTGCTTCAAATTATTTTCCATAATCTATATTTTTATAACTAATGTAAATTCTCTTTATTTTCTCTTTTGGGCGGCTTTGGTCCCATAAATTGATAAAAATATGTTTTCATCATACCGTTATAGATTTTACGGTTTTTATCTGCTTTTCTTCCAATATATTTTTGTGCATCCTCATAACTGGTTATAATAAAATATGACCAGGAATCCAAGGCATTAAACGTCCTTCCTATTTCCTTATACAAGGCAGGTAAATCTGCCTTATCCTCTAATCTTTCACCGTACGGCGGATTTGTAATAATAAAACCATATTTTTTATTATGGCTTAAGTCACTTACTGATCTTTGCTGAAAATGTATATATTGATCTACTTCTGCCAATGCAGCATTTTGTCTTGCAGCTTTTATAATTTCTCCATCAAGATCATATCCTTGAATGGTCATTTCAACAGAATCACGTCTTACATCATTAGCTTCCTCAATAGCGGAATACCAGTTTTTTTTGGGAATTAGATCTGTCCAATTTTCAGATATAAAGGACCGGTTTATTCCAGGGGCAATATTGGCACCTATCATAGCAGCTTCGATTGGAATCGTGCCACTGCCGCAAAACGGATCTATCAGAATCCTGTCCTTATTCCAGGGAGTTAACAGAATTAACGCCGCTGCCAGAGTTTCCGTAATCGGTGCTTTACTGGTAAGTTTACGGTATCCGCGTTTATGAAGAGATTCCCCGGAAGTATCAATCCCTATTGTTATTTCATCTTTCATAAATGTAACTCTTATCGGGTATTCATTACCGTCTTCAGGAAACCATTCAATTTTATATATTTTCTTAAGTCGTTCTACGATTGCTTTTTTCATTATAGACTGTATATCGGAAGGACTGAAAACTTTACTTTTAATTGAAGTAGCCTTAGCAACCCAAAACTTGCCGTTTACCGGTATATAATTTTCCCACGGAATCGCTTTCGTTTTTTCAAATAACTCATCAAAGGATTCCGCCTTAAATTTATCTACTTTTAATAAAACACGTTCCGTAGTCCTTAAGAAAATATTAGCCCTGCTTACTGCTGATTCATCACCCGCAAATATTACACGTCCGTCTTCTACCTGTGTAACCTCATATCCTAAATTATCAATTTCTTTTTTTAAAACACTTTCTAAACCAAAATGGCATGGTGCTAAAAATTCAAACCGGCTCATCTTTTTGTACTCCAATCTGCGTTTATAACATAAAAGACAGCAGCATAATTTATGGTTTTTCATTTAATAAGCTTATAAATCATGCGGCCGTCGAGGTTTAACTGACAATAGATTATAACATATGGATTAAATGTTTGTAAATGCCAATTCAACAAACAGACTCCGTTAAATAATTATTTAGTTACTTCTTATTTTAATCTGATAACTAAGAAACTTTAATAAAACACAATATAAATGGAATATTTTTTCTCATTGAATATTATTTACCATAAAATAATATTTTATCATTATCGCTCTAATTGTCCTCTATACGCACGTATGCCACCATATATATTTTTAACCTGATATCCCTCATTACTTAATTCTCTTGCTAACAATAAACTTAAATTACCTCTATCACAATATAATATTAATAATTGATCTAAAGGTAATGTAATTTCTCTATTTTCATAATCAATATATGGAATATTAATCGCAGTGGGTATATGAGCTTTATTGTATTCATTTGATTCTCTTAGATCGATGATTAGTACATTATCTCTACCTATGTAGTTCTCAACATCTTTTGCTCGAATAGTTTCAAATGTCAATAGCATCACCTTCAATTCCTTTACTATCATATTCCGTTTACCCCATATTGTGCAAGTGCCATGGATTAAACATAATAATCATTATCAAGTAGCTTATAGTCAAAATTATTACTCATTATTATAATCAGATATTTATTATTAAGTTAATATAAAAAAGTTAACTTTGGATTATGAATTAAAAAAAGTCTCCATCTCTGATGAAGACTTATTTTACTACTTCACTACTATCTATCTCTTTCGTTAGCATCACGGAAGTTAGAGGTATTAGAATTTCGTTCATTGTTTCTAGAAGTACTATTAGATGTTGAATTTCTGGAAGTACCCGTTGTATAATTCTGTGAATTATTGTTTGTAGAGTTTCTCTCATTGTTTCTAGAAGTACCTGTTGTGTTAGAAGTATTAGCATTTCTAGAAGAATTATTTGTAGAATTTCTTTCGTTGTTTCTTGTTGTTGCATCATTAAATTTGTTTTCCATTTTATTTGACCTCCTAATAATCGTTTATAATCATGTTTTTCAGATTACATAAACTATTATGAACTATTTAATATGAAAATATTCATCGCATAAATAAAATACATAATATAAGAAGATCCCTTTTCTTAGCTAAACTAATTAACTTATCTCTAAGTTAAAATTTTTTATAAATTTTCATCTTTTTTTATTGCATTATATCTCTTAATGTATTATAATGTAATTGTGTTAAAGAGATTACATTCGTGTTTCTCCTAACACACTATATAACCCCTTATTAATTATTTATACTCCCCTCATCGAAACGCCCGCCTGGCTCCCCCTCGCGGGCGTTTCACTTTGTAAAAAAGTAAATAAGAAAAACCCTGAATTCATTAAAACTATGATGTGACCTCCTATATGTTAGATTTAAGGTCTAATATATGGAGGCCAAATCAATAATCTGAATCTTCAGGGTTTTTAGTTATTC
Source organism: Anaerocolumna sp. MB42-C2 (assembly GCF_030913705.1). GTDB lineage: Bacteria > Bacillota > Clostridia > Lachnospirales > Lachnospiraceae > Anaerocolumna. The sequence continues at coordinate 4,000,617 of NZ_CP133190.1, read as the reverse complement.
TGTTTTAGTTACTTTATTTTAGATTTTTTATGCTATTCTTTTTTTAGATTACAAAGTTACCGTCTGTAATTATTAACGATTAATCTATAACCAAGATATACAACTAAAAGAGGCAAACCAACAGTAAAAAATAGCTGTAATAATATACCGCCGATAATAAAAAACAATACAATTAAGACTATGGCTATGACAATAAGTATTACCTTATGGTACCACTTCAATGAAGTGCTTATATTAAACTTAAACCCTTTTCCATAATCGCTTGTATTACCATCATAATTACTTCTATATTCCTGATAGGAACTACCATCGGCAGTTTGTGCATCCTGATAAGCTTTATCGTGTTTAGAGCCGCTATATAAAGGTCCATGACTCATCTGATAAGTTTCTATAATAGTCTTGGCTATTAATCTTGGATCACCCAATTGTGCCAAAATTGCTTCTTCACTCGTATCACTACTTTTACTTTTTATATAATCTTCATAAAACCGAATATTACTTGTAATTTCAGAATCGGGGAGTTCTCCGGTTAAGGCAGTTCTTAAACCGTCAATAAATTCACTCTTAGTCATAAATGCCTCCTAACTATGCCTGTAATAAAGCTCTCTTACACCTAACAGGTTCTCATCTGTGGAATTACTGCCTTCTGTAAATTCCTGATTAATAAGTATTTCTATTCTAACACATCTTATATAGTGCGTAAATACTACGATTATTAACATTTAATTAAATATAAATTATGAAGGGAATAATTAGTGCTTTACCTGAGTACTCATACAATTATAAATTGTTAACTTTTTTACTGGATTAAAAGTAATATTCAATAAGAAGTGTCGGGCTTTTTATTCATAGGGAAGTTCGGAGAACTTTCCTATGAAATAAAAAAAGACCTAAGTATAAATGTACTTAAGTCATAATTATTTCTTTATTAAATAAAATTCTCAAGAATATCTCTATAGATATGGAATTAGAGAGTTAAATAAAATGACTCCAAGGGGATTTGAACCCCTGTTACCGCCGTGAAAGGGCGGTGTCTTAACCGCTTGACCATGGAGCCGAGAAAATAATTATATCATACTATCTTTGATTTGTAAACCTAAAATTACTTTAATTTAATAATTTTATTTAACAACCCTATACACAATAAAAAAGGCTTAAATAACTCGTATTTAAGTCTTAATCATTTCTAGACTATGTGCGTTAGAGGATTCGAACCCCCGACCTTCTGGTCCGTAGCCAGACGCTCTATCCAGCTGAGCTAAACGCACGTACAACTGACTTATTTGCATTGAAACAATTTCTTAATATAATGCCGGCGACCGGAATCGAACCGGTACGGGCGATTAGGCCCGCAGGATTTTAAGTCCTGTGCGTCTGCCAGTTCCGCCACGCCGGCATTTGAACAAATTGTTCAATATTGAATCAAAGATTCAATGGGACCTATAGGGCTCGAACCTATGACCCTCTGCTTGTAAGGCAGATGCTCTCCCAGCTGAGCTAAGATCCCATGGGAATAAATTATTAAATTTCTTTATAGAAAAGAAACGACCCAGAAGGGACTCGAACCCTCGACCTCCGCCGTGACAGGGCGGCGCTCTAACCAACTGAGCCACTAGGCCATATTAATTTTTTAAGTGGACCTTCAGGGACTTGAACCCCGGACCGACCGGTTATGAGCCGGTTGCTCTAACCAACTGAGCTAAAGGTCCAAAAGCCGACGATCGGACTCGAACCGATAACCTGCTGATTACAAGTCAGCTGCTCTGCCAATTGAGCCACGTCGGCAAGTTGTAATCGGACGAATCTAAGTATCAAAAAATGACTCCAAGGGGATTTGAACCCCTGTTACCGCCGTGAAAGGGCGGTGTCTTAACCGCTTGACCATGGAGCCGTAATATTAATTATAACATAGTAACAATATCTTGTCAATTAATATTTTATTTTTTATATACTCGTAAGTTTAACTTTTGGAGTACCAACTCCCCGAGTTGGGCTCGAACCAACAACCCCACGGTTAACAGCCGTGTGCTCTACCATTGAGCTATCGAGGAATAACTACATTTGATAATATCTTATCCAACAAACTGAAATCTCTTGATTTCATAGAAATTAGTATTTATGAACAAACACTTTATGGTCAAGCCCTCGACCTATTAGTATTAGTCAGCTCCATACATTACTGCACTTCCACCTCTAACCTATCCACCTTGTCGTCTTCAAGGGGTCTTACTAGCTTACGCTATGGGATATCTTATCTTGAGGGGGGCTTCACGCTTAGATGCCTTCAGCGTTTATCCCTTCCCGACTTGGCTACTCGGCCATGCACTTGGTAGTACAACCGATCCACCAGAGGTCAGTCCAACCCGGTCCTCTCGTACTAAGGTCAGCTCCTCTCAAATATCCTACGCCCGCGCCGGATAGGGACCGAACTGTCTCACGACGTTCTGAACCCAGCTCGCGTACCGCTTTAATGGGCGAACAGCCCAACCCTTGGGACCTACTACAGCCCCAGGATGCGATGAGCCGACATCGAGGTGCCAAACCACTCCGTCGATGTGAACTCTTGGGAGTGATAAGCCTGTTATCCCCAGGGTAGCTTTTATCCGTTGAGCGATGGCAATCCCACTTTATACCACCGGATCACTAAGTCCTAGTTTCCTACCTGCTCCACCCGTCGGTGTCGCAGTCAAGCCTTCTTATGCCTTTGCACTCTGCGAATGGTTTCCAACCATTCTGAGAAGACCTTTGAGCGCCTCCGATACCCTTTCGGAGGCGACCGCCCCAGTCAAACTCCCCACCTGACATTGTCCACTGCCCGGATCACGGGCACATGTTAGAAATCCAATACTGCAAGGGTGGTATCCCAACAGTGGCTCCACCACGACCGGAGTCGTAGCTTCCAAGCCTCCCACCTATCCTGTGCATGCAATACCGAATCCCAGTATCAAGCTAGAGTAAAGCTCCATGGGGTCTTTCCGTCCTGGCGCAGGTAACCAGCATCTTCACTGGTATTTCAATTTCACCGGGTGCATTGTCGAGACAGTGCCCAAATCATTACGCCTTTCGTGCGGGTCGGAACTTACCCGACAAGGAATTTCGCTACCTTAGGACCGTTAT
>NZ_CP133190.1:3557500-3992500 GCF_030913705.1 Anaerocolumna sp. MB42-C2 | reverse complement strand
TATAATCAAATAATTGTCTGCTAAAGTATCTCACATGGCTTTTCTAATAAAGCTTCTCCAATAATAAGATCTTCCGGTGTGGTTATCTTGATGTTTCGATAACTCCCCATAATCATTTTGATGGGACATTTCATCATATATTCCACTACCATTGCATCATCTGTAATATTTAAACTGGTTATATCTGTATTATTTAAATTCTCATCCGGTCTGGTTACAGGCAAATCCTTATACTCTTCTTGTTCCTTATTGTATGCTAATTTCTCCATTATCATACAATATGCGCGCTTTATAATATCATAAGAAAATGCTTGAGGCGTTTGAACAGACCAGATTTTATCCCGATCCGGCGTTTCTATGACGATTCCATCCTGATTAACTGATTTTATTGTATCCTTACTAGGTACTCCTACTACACATGCTTTATGAATTGCCATATTTTTTATAGTATCTTCAATTATTTCAACAGAAATAAAAGGTCTTACACCATCATGAATAAGTACATAATCAGCAAAATCAATTTTTTTAAGACCATTAAATACAGAATGGTAACGTTCTTTACCTCCCTCAATAATATACTGAACTTTTTTAAAATTGTAATAATCCACTATTGAATTCTTGCAGAAATCAATTTCACTTTTACCTGTTACTAATATAATTTCATCTACACTACTTTCTTCAAACGCTTTAATAGAGTAGTACAGGATTGGCTTCCCCCCAAGAAGGAGATATTGTTTGGCAGTACTGCTGTTCATTCTCTTTCCTGTTCCTGCTGCCAAGACGATTGCGACTGTTTTTTTATTATTCATATTTAAACCTTCTCATTCACGTAATACAGCGAATAGCAGTTTCGCATTTTTGATATTATAACAGGCAACTTAATCACTCTCGACTGATATAATATTTAGTTTATCTATATTTTCATCTTTCTCCTGTTTCTGCTATTGTATCTGCTCTAACCCCTGATTTTGATTAAGCTCTAATTATCTCTGTCCAATTTTAAGATTGGGTACTGCATTTAAATCCAGCCCATGTCTGGTACCATTTAAGTATTCATAATAAGCTGCTGCTCCGATCATAGCTGCATTATCCGTACATAAAATAGGTGACGGATAATATAATTTTATTCCATGTTGTTTGCAAGCTTCACCCATAACTTCCCTTAATGTTGTATTTGCTGCTACACCTCCCGCAATTGCAACTTTACCCATATGATATTTGCCGGCAGCGGCAATCGTCTTAGAGACTAAAACATCCACAACAGCATCCTGAAAAGAAGCCGCAATATCTGCTGTATTTACAGGCTCATTTTTCATGGCACAGGAATTAAGATGATTTAATACTGCTGACTTCACCCCGCTGAAACTGAAATCATAAGGGAAACCCTCAATATTTGCCCGAGGAAATGTAACGGCATGTCTATTGCCTTCTTTTGCTAATTTATCAACCTTGGGACCTCCGGGATAACCTAATCCTATAGCCCTTGCAACTTTATCGAATGCTTCTCCTGCCGCATCATCCCGTGTCTTCCCGATAATTTCATATTGACCATATTCTTTTACGATTACGAGATGGGTATGGCCTCCTGAAACAATCAGACATAAAAATGGCGGTTCTAATTCTTTGCTTTCTATAAAATTGGCTGAAACATGCCCCTCAATATGATGAACACCTATTAAAGGCTTTTTCGTTGCATAACTGATTGCTTTTGCTTCGGCAACACCCACTAAAAGTGCTCCTACCAAACCAGGTCCATAGGTAACACCAATTGCATCTATGTCATCTAAAGTTACTTTAGCTTCATATAAAGCTTCCTTAATTACCTTATTTATTTTCTCAATATGTTTTCTGGATGCTATCTCCGGAACAACCCCTCCGTATAATGTATGCAAGGCTATCTGGGATGAGATTACATTCGATAAAACAATCCGGCCGTTTTTAACTACGGCTGCTGCTGTCTCATCGCACGAAGATTCAATGGCTAATATTAAAACATCTTTTTCCATAACTTATTCTCCTGGTTCCAAATTTTCTTATAAATGAACTTTACCTCAGGTGATTTTATTTCTAAAATCACCTGAGGCAAGGATTATTTTTAATAACAATATTACCCTTTTCTTAAGTTTCCTGCAACACTTTTTAAATCTTATTTTTCTGATACATCGATTTCTTTTTTATCGGTTAATTTCCAACCTAATATCTTCCAATTATTATCCTGATCCTGCTTGAAGAGAAATTCCTCAAATATCTTTGAATAATCATTTTTTTCCTTCGTAGTAAAAGACATTACACTGGAAGCATATTTCTGTTTTTCTTTATCCCAGTATTTTATTGAATCGCTGTTTTCTATAACATAATTCATAATGCTTCTATTTGCTTTCCTATATTCTGTTATCTCCACATTCAAATCGGATAAGTAATTCTCGGTTGGATTATTCTGAAGCAATTCTTCATCAAATAACTGGCGCAGCTGGTTAGCCAGCTGTTCTGTCTGTTCTTTAGTAAGTTTCTCATTATATAAACATTTTGTTATTCGGCTGTACAGCTTTAGTACTTCCCTAGGAGAAGAGGGATAATTTTTGGTGATATCTTTTGCCAAAAGCCTTTCCGTTTCACTCATAGAGGAAACTGACTCCATGGGAAAAGGAACTGTCCTGGTCCTGATATAAAAATACAGTGCAATTAAGGTAGCAGAAAAGATGCACATAAAAACGATCGTTTTCACTCTTTGTTTTTTTGTTTTTTTCATAGACTGCCTCCTTTACTTAGGTTAAATACCATCATAGAATTATTCATCCGGGTCAAATTCTAAAGTGATACTCTTTCGATCCTTTCCAGCTTTTGCATTAGGAAAAATTGCACGGGTATCCTCCATATACATCTCTGGCTTTACTAAAGACGGACTGTAATGGGTTAGCCATAATTCCTTTACATTAGCTGCCTTGGCTAATCTGGCGGCATCATAAAATGTCATATGTTTATGATCGATTGCTTTATCTTCTTTATCTTTCTCCCCATACATACCCTCACAGATAAACAAATCCGCATCTTTAGCATTTTCGGAAATAGCTGCTATAGGTCTGGTGTCGGTGCAGTAAGTGAGTTTAATCCCTTTACGAACTGGTCCTAATACCATATCAGGGGTATAAACAATATCACCGGCTTCTATGGTTTCCCCTTTCTGCAAACGATTCCAATACATCTGGGGTACCTTATTATCATTGGCTTTCTGGGTAAAAAACCTGCCCCCGCGTTCTATTAATATATTATATCCATAACAGACCACGTTATGGTTCACCTTAAAGGCCTGGATAACGTAACCGTTGAGTCTTATTTCTTCCATCGGATCCGTTAATTCAATAAAATGAATATCAAAGGGCAGCTCCGGGGCAATAATGCGAAGTGCATTTACAACCCGCTCCAGTCCTTTGGGGCCTATCATTGTAACAGGTTTGGTCCTGTCTGCATTCCCCATGGTTAAAAGCAGTCCGGGCAATCCGCTTATATGATCACCGTGGTAATGGGTAAAACATATAATATCTATAGGATGAAAGCTCCAACCTTTCTCTTTGATTGCTATCTGGGTTCCTTCTCCGCAATCAATTAATAAACTGGAGCCATTGAATCTGGTCAACAAAGCTGTAAGCCAACGGTTCGGCAATGGCATCATACCACTGGTACCAAGTAAACAAACATCTAACATCTAATTTCCTCACTTACTTCTAATCACATATTATTTATCGTATTTTTTTACCAAATAATTTATATAATCTGTAATAAATTTAATTAATTTAAGTTATTATTGTTATTCTACCCTTTTCAATAAAAACATACACTTATTTCCAATATCTTTTCTATTTTACATAGTAACATAACCTTACTATATAATCAAGGGATAGAGGATAACACGGTAATTCGAGTGTAACACGGTAATTCAAGTGTAACACGGTAATTCAAGTGTAACACGGTAATTCAAGTGTAACACAAAAAGGCTGCTGCAAATGTGCTCCCGGTTTCTGATGAACAGACAATCCGGTGAGTTTATTCGCAACAGCCTTACTCCTGCTATAATACTTCTTTTTTACGAACTACTTCTATTGGTATTTTAAAAGTAGATATTAAATTATCATAGCATTCTTCGCATATATTAAATTTATGGACTTCTAAGTCGTATTTAGAAAAATATCCCCACTCCTTGGCAGCTTCAAATACATCTTCTTTCATTATCCCCTGCTCAATATTAATTTTTTTTCCACACACGTTGCAACATACATCCTTATTCATGCGGATTTTCACCTTAACCTTGTCCATGTGTTATCCCTCCTGCTAACTTGGCCCACTTCTTAGTATCATTATAACGGTTTCCATGGCATTTTTACAGTGGGAATTAATGTATCTCAATCTCCTAGTATAATCCAATCCCTTTTTACACACTTGCTTACCTCTGCCCCCCTGCAAATATCAACATAAGTTATTTTAGGTTAAATTCATCGCATGGTAAAAGCGGTGGACCATTTGGTCCTTAATTGTGACCTTTGATTCTTATTTCCGAAATTACATAATAAGTAATATCTCTATGATTATTTTATCGTAACCACATTATCAGAGCATCTTCCGTCGGTTCTTCATAGAAATTCTTTCTGATTCCGGCATCCTTAAAATCTAACTTATGGTATAAAGTAATCGCGGCCTCGTTACTTACCCTTACTTCCAGGGTAAAAGCATCTATACCGTTCTTTTTCCCTTTCTCGATCAGAGCAGATAACATTGCGTAACCAATACCGTGGTCTCTTATCTCTTTCTTCACTGCCACATTATTAATCTGCCCTTCTCCTGCAACTCCCCACAAACCACAATATGCTATAATTTGACCCTCTTCTTCTACTACCAGATAAATATTCTGCCGGTTTTGAATGGAATTTTTAAAATCATCAACAGTCCAGGGTTTTGAAAATATGCTGCATTCCATTTCATGCACTATTAACAGGTCTTTTTCCTGCATTTCTCTTATTAACATGAATGCTCCTATCTTTAAACCGGTTTAGGTCAAAACAGATATCCTTAAGTTTCTCTACACTATAGTACCATTCATACACCTGGTTTCCTTATTCCTTTTGAGCCTTTTCTTTTTCCATTAGCTCTCTTTCTGCCTGGGATAGTCTGAGGTATACCGGCTCATGAACATCTGCATTATCCATAAGCCCTTTCTTATAATAAATAATTCCCAGCGCGCCAACCGCTCCGGCCCTTTGCTTTGATAGATGAACCGGTGCAAAGCTATATGGAACTCTCATAATTTCTGTTAATTTAGCTTCGTGAACCTCCACTCCATCCCCTAAAAATATTACTTCTCTGCCCAGTTGGTTAAGTTCTGCCGCTATATCCGTAATGCCGACCGCTTTCTGAGGTCTTACAACCACAAATTCTTCATCCTGATATTCATAAATTCCGGTATATACCTGGTTTCTTCTGGCATCCATAATCGGACAGATTACCCGGTCAGTTCCATATAAATTATAAGCCAGGGCATCTACCGTAGGCACGTTTATTATCGGTTTATCTAAAGCAAGTCCCAATCCTTTCGCAGTTGATGACCCTATTCTAAGTCCTGTAAAAGACCCCGGGCCGCCTGCAACCGCAATTGCATCAAACTCTTTTAAATCCTGATCTAACAGTTTCATAATATCATCTAACATAGGCAATAAAGTTTGTGAATGGGTTTTCTTATTATTTACCGTAAATTCAGCCAATAATTTTTCTTCCGTAACTACCGCAACTGATGCCACAAGTCCTGAACTATCTATCGCTAATATCTTCATATTTACTCCATTTCTAAGCATAGATTTATTGCTTTTAGTCGCACTCTATTTATACCAAGCCTTATAATCTATTCATCTAAAGCTGTAAGTCCATTCTCTAAAGTGATCTTTCTATAATCAAACCCCTTGTCCAATTCTTTCTCAATGGTAATAACCGCGGGATTTGGTGGGAGTATTTCTTCAATTAAATTGGACCATTCTATTAAACAGACTCCGTCCCCGTAAAAATAATCCTCGTATCCCAATTCATCCATTTCGGTGATATCTCCGATTCGGTAGACATCAAAATGATAGAACGGAAGCCTGCCATCTTCATATTCTTGTATAATGGTAAATGTGGGGCTGTTTACTGCTTCTTCTATTCCAAGTCCTTTGGCGAACCCCTGTGTAAATACTGTTTTACCGGTTCCCAGGTCCCCTAAAAGGCAATATATATCGCCTGCTTTTGCCTGTTCTCCCAATTTTTTACCAAGGGCATAAGTATCATCCATTTTATAACTCTCTATAACCATAACATATCTCGCTTTACTTTGTTGGATTTGTTTATCTATGTGCAATTATAGCAGATTGAACTTAAATTACAAGTAGGTCAAAATGATAAACCGGAAGAAACCCCGTCATCCTTTTTCATCGGGTTAAGGCATACATCATAATGTTTTAATTATCAGCAAAATAAATAGAGTATATCCTAATACAGTTTACTGCAATTTCCATGCAGCTTTAAAACGTCTTGTAATTCTATGTTCAACGTCACTCTGTAATATGATATACTCTATCCTTTGATTTTGTATTGAATTTCTTATGACTTCAGTATCAAATGCCCAATTAAATTCTTTTCCTCTTCTTACAAACGGTTTTTTAAAAATCGATATGTGTAATTGCCGATAACACCCAGGAAGATACCTTTAACCAGGTTAAAAGGTGTAATACCCAAAAGAATTAAAGTAAATTTGTCTTTTATTCCGGGAATCACTGTTGCTGCAGCCAGAACATTTTCCATACCGCCGTAAAGAGTTGCATATAAGGGAATCGTAACAAAATAATTCATTAAAAATCCTGCAATTGTCATACAAACGGTCGCCACACCAAAAGATAAGATAGATTTATATTTATTCTTCATTCTTCTATAAATAATCGCTGCAGGTACAACATAAGCAGCACTTACGATAAAGTTGGCTAATTCGCCGATCCCTGCTGTTTTAGTTGCAGTAATACCTTTTATTAAATTCTTGATTAACTCAATTACAAGTCCAGCCATAGGACCAAATTGGAATGCACCTATAATCGCAGGGATATCACTAAGTTCAAGTCTTAAGAAGCCAATGAATGGCGGTGACTCCAATAACATTAATACATAGGAAAGTGCTGATAATAAACTGATTGTGACCATTGCCCTGGTACTAAATGCAGTACCTTTTGATTTGTTTGTGTTAGATGCTTTGTACTTTGTTTCATGAGTTGTTGTTGACATATTGTTCTCTCCTTTAAATGATTTGAAAGGAAAATTCTTGATTCTTCTCATACAGGTTCTGGGGAATGGCCTGCATAAGTACTTCCGTTCAATTAGTATGAACGGATTACGTAAGATAGAGTCCGGAAAGTCAGACTATAGCGCTGACGCGCTGTCACTTCATCGACAATATACATCCGGCGCGTCATGTGCATCCTGCCGGTCGGGCTTTTTATTTTACAGGGAAGTCGATGGACTTTCCTCTGAAATAAAAAACCTCGAATCTATTGATTCGAGGCTAATGTTTAAAATTAGTTGCTGATAACTGCAACAATTTTTCTTCTCACATCCAGACTTTACTGTCGGTTTTGGAATTTCACCAAATCAACTGATAAACTGTGATTCTCATGTAGTTAACACTTAACTTCATGATATATCGGAATATCAGGTCGCGGACTATACCGCCGGTCGGGAATTTCACCCTGCCCCGAAGAATTTCCTTTATTTAATTAATTTTTATTAACAGCTTTAGTTTACAACTTTTTTATGTTACTGTCAATATGAAATATTTTTAAAATCAACCACGATTATATTAATCACTTAACCGATGCGGCTATCACAGATATCTCTTTACCCTCAGCCGGACCGCTTGGAGTCATGGTATATTCCTTTACACTTGCCGGGATGATAAAGGTTTCTGCATAATGAACCTCAAAGGGCTTAAACTCTCCGGCTGTACCCGCTATAGTTACTTGCGCCCCTTCCACTAAGTTCAGCATATTGACGCTATCTTTACAGTAACAGGTAATTGTTTTATTAAAAGTATACCGGTAAGTATCAATAAATTCACGGTTATGCAATCCGGTATGCTCTACCGTTAGACCGTCTTCCTGTTTACAGATCTCTGCCTGTCCAATCAGATTATTTTTAACCCAGGTTGTATCCCTGTCCCAATCAATATTTTTTAAACCATGCTCAATATGGATTGGACGGGGTTTGCCATCCAAGCCGGTTCTTCCCCAATCCCATAGTTTAAAGGTAAAGATATACGGTGTTGCGCTAATTTCAAGTACCATGGTATTTTTGCCAGAACAGTGAATTGTACCTGCCGGAATCAGGACATGGTCATGTTTTTTAACAGGTATTTTATTTACATATTTTTCAGCAGGAAATTCATAATTGTCCTCCTGTGCCTTCCGTAAATCTTCCGCCATCTGCTTCCGGTCAATGCCCTCCCTGGTTCCCAGATAGACGAAAGTTTCTTCTTCCTTAGCGGCATCTAATATATAATAACTTTCGTCCTGGGTATAAAACATACCAAAGGTTTCCTGTATGTACTCCGTAAGCGGATGCACCTGCAGGGAAAGGTTACCTCCCTCCATTGTATCCAGAAGATCAAAACGAATTGGGAATTCTGCTCCAAACCGGGCATGTACCCTATCTCCAAGTAACTGTTTCGGACAGTATAATACTAAATCCATACAGGGAATTTCAACCAGAACATTCCCAAATTTAAGATTCAAACTGTTTTCTTCCGGTACTCCGTCAAAACTCCAGGCGTAATTCGGTGAATCCGGATCCAATCCAAAGACTTCTCTCATCCACTGTCCTCCCCAAACCCCCGGATCAAAATAAGGTTTTAACCGGAAAGGTTCCCGGCTTACCTGATGAAGCGCGTTGCGAAACGCATCTCCAGTTATCATTTTGGGATGACACGGACTATTTGTATCAACAACATAATCAAAATCCTCAAAATGAGACTTTTTATGTCTGTCCGCAAGGCGCCACTCCACAAAAAAACCTCGCTTGAATTTACTTAAAATAGATTCATCCCTGTTATCGCATTTCCAATTAGGCATCCCCTTACGATAACGCAGCTGAATTTCCCACCTGGACAAATCAAAATAGAAGTAGACATCACCTAACGTAATTAACCCGGCACCTACACCTATAATAAACGTTAGCTTTTGTTGTCCGTCGGATAATCGTTTTCTAACCTCTTCTATCTTAGACCCATCAAAACAAGTTTCTAATTTTTTATAGGTCATTACACCAAATACACGGTCTTCCGTAATATTATCCTGAAAAATTTCAGCAATTTCATCGTTTTTTAAGGAACAATCTTCCGCATCAATAACTAAATCAGGATTTAACCTCTTAAGCTGACCTGTCAGTTCCTCTTTATCCACTCCCGGATATAAATCGAATACGAAAATATGTTTTCCGTCTGATATCAGTCTTCGAATTTCTGTTAAGATGGATTCATAACCATCAAAAGCCTGGTCATCAAATCCAGTAATGTCCTTGTAAGGCAGCAAATCGTAATTCTGATATTTTGAATATTTTCCACTCATTTTTTTCTCCTTATATTCTGGTAACACTCCATTCAATTATAACCCAGGGTTTCCCTAAGTATATCCGGCTTAATTACCGGGAGCATTTTTTATGCTCTGCATTTGTACGTATAATCCTTTTAAAATACTCATAGATGTATCTTCCGTTAACCGTACGGAAATATTATATTTCTGACAAAACTCCTCCAGTTGTGAACCGAAAAATTGAAAACTTTTCGATATCTGACCGCCAAGAACCAGACAATCGGGTCCGAAGGTTTTAAGATAAGGAATCATCGCTTTTGCCAGGTTATCACCAAATTCCCGGAAAGTATTAAGGGCAGCCTCTTCTTTCCTTATTGCCCTTTCATATAAAACGATTCCCTCCGTCGGTTCACTGTAAAATCTTTTTGAAATAGTTTGCAACCCCCGGACAGAAATATAATCATCAATTATACTGTTTTTAAATGGGGTCTTATAGATCCATCCGTTTTCCGGAAAATTGTCGGATTGCTTTTTTAATACCCTTCCGCTCTCTGTAAAAGATGAGCCGGCTCCGGTACCGATACATAAATACATAACCCTGTGACAGTTTAAGGCGGTGCCAAAATGGCTTTCTCCCATTGCAAAGGCTTCCACATCATGAATAAAGGTAAATGCTAAGTCAGGTTTGAAACATTTTAGAGCTTTTGTGTTTTTTAATATTCCCATCAGCTCTTTTTTAAAATCAAGGCCATAAATTGCATCATATTTATTCAGTCCGGTCATTTTGCTGATTCCGTTTTCATAATCAAAGGGCCCGGGAAAAGCCATTCCGATTCCGGCTATCTGCTTTAAGGGATCATTAATCTCGTCGATTAAGATATTACTGATATCTGCGAAATTTTTAAATATTTCATCTTTTGCCCGATTTGCCCCGGAGTCAAAGGAATTCATCTGATTGTTTAACAATTCCCCTGTTTCTGTCAGGATTCCTGCTTTGATTTTCGTTCCGCCTACATCGAACATTAAATAATAATTCATATCCACCTCTTCCAATGGCTCGCGTTTTTTTGCGAGACTATTCACACTATATATAGAAGGAAACCAAACCTTCGTTTACTGCCTCGCAAACTTTCATTGCATCTTCTTTGGAAGTTTTATCTATTGTTGTAATTGTATATGCAAATTCATAAAATCCACCAAGATCAACTTTAAAATTGGTTTCCCAATAGTTATTCATTACCCAGGAATATACGGTACTCTGATTCAGCTTCCTATCGTTTCCGTCACAAAGCTGTATCGGTTTTGCCTTTAAATCTCCAAACGTAATCAAGGGCGCATCTTTCACGGATATTATAACTTCTTTATCTGCACCCTCCATAACAATACCATTCTGCAGCAGATAGAATTCCTTATTACTTCCGGGAAGCTGGTCAATACCCGGTCTTATGATACAGCCTGTTTTATCCAGATATTTTACTTCATCCCCTCCGGTGGTAAAGGGCAATGAGATATATAGGTTCTCCGGTTCATAAACACTTTCCTTATGAATCCTTACCATGGCCTCGATCTTTGGAATTTCCTTATATACTTTTAAGAATACACTGTAAAGTTTTGTACCCTCCAAAACATAATCCAGCTGTACCGCAATATATACGGTTCCATTTTCAATAACCTGTATATTATTTAATTTTGAACCATAACGCCTGGTTGATATATTTTTACGGTTTCTTCCCATCTTTCTGCGTTCTTCACAGGGATTTGTTCTAATATCGGTTACTTCATAGATACCGGAGAACGGAGCATATAATGTATCCACACGGATTATATCTTTCTGATCCCGTTTGTCTATAATGGAACGAATACCGGATTCCTCATCAAAAAGAACCTTATAAAAATCCGTTTCAATACAGAATACATCTTCTTCAAATGTATCCGGTACTACAATATCACTGACACCCTCGGCACCAATATGTGCATGATTTTGTACCGTATTATTAACCGGCTTTCTTGTTGGATATATAGCAATTATTTTTTCTTCCTTGGGTTTCATGGTAACGACTACTTCAACCTGAATAGCACGGGCTATTTGTTTTATCTGATGGCTTAGAACCTCCTTTGTGTTCACATCAACTACTTCAATCGGTATATCCAGTCCAAAATTAATTCCGTCCATGTATTCCCAGAACTCTATATAGATAAGCGCTGTTGTTTTTAACGGAATGTCATGGGGGTTGATAATTTTATATTGCTGGGGTTTATCCTGTTTAATCGTTACTTCTCCCTTTTTTGCCAATATAAGATCCAGGTTTTTGGCAATCTCCGTATTTCCGTTAATGGCATAAGCGGATTTTTTTAATTCCAGATCCCCGACCATGGTCTCCCAGGGTTCTGAAACGGAAGAAGAATACCCCCAGGTATGTTCTGCGTATAACATCAGATTTTCGGAGGCCTTTTCAACTAAGGAGGAATCTCCCAGGTTGGCAAACGGATCTAATTTCTTGCATAAGTCATATTTTCTCTGGGCATCCCGGAAATTCTTCACAACAGCAGGAGTAGATCCGACTCCGTCTGCCCACCAGTCATTCCAGTCTCCTTTGTAAGTAGGTATATCACTGCATTTATCCTTTACCTGCTCAAAAAATTGATCCAGAGTCACCATCTTAAACTGTATCTGTCCGGCAAATTTTTCATTTAGAAGATTTACTCTTTTTGCAATAGATACACTTGGTGGTGCATTATCCGTAATTGCACCAGATACCATAAACGGCACCAGATCATAGGGATAATTCTCCTCCTCCAGATTATTAAGGTAACGTTTTAATCTCTCGCACAATACCTTAAGCTCCATCTCCTCCGTATCTGCCGCTCCGGTTTTATACATGGAATTCTTCTTCATCTGCTCCCTGTATTCATCAAATATAAGATAAGAGGTACCTGAATGAGGTGCAAAATGAAGTTCATTTCCAAAGTGGTAATGCTCACCGTTCCATACCAGAACTTTGTTTCCCTTTGGACTTTCCCAATAAAAAGGAATCTGTTTTTTATAAAGAGGAAACATGCCGTGATGAGGATGCAAGCAGGAAAATAAGTTTTCAACTCCGTTCTCATATAGAGCATCTGCATAACCCCAGGCAAAGCCGTTAATATCTGCAGTCATACCGCTTTTTACCGGCAGTCCGGTTTTATCCCCGAATTCTTTTGCCTTGCCTATCCTGCTGTTTAATATATCATAATTGATAAGTTCTGTCATATTTAAATAGTTACCGGATAAACCGATTTCACCGCTTTTAACATACTTTTCAAAGTCTTCTATATAATTCTTTTCCGCATGGGCATAAAAATTACGGACCTGCCAGTAATTTTCACATTGCCATACGAAACCGTTATATTCTGTTTTATGATTGTCATGAAGGTCATTTAATATATCAATTGCCTGTTTTATAAAATCCTTGTGATAATTAATGATCTTATCCTGGCGCTCCGTATATCCGATATCTGTGTGGGAATGATGAATCAGATATATGTTCCATTTTCTGTTTAATTTCATATGATTACCTTCTTTCTATAAATATATTTCCTGATTATTTGCTCTGATAAGCAAAACCGGCTTCAAAATTCTTTTGCAGAAATATAAATAACAATATGGTTGGAATGGACACGATAATACATCCAACTAAAAGCGCCGGTAAGTGAGCTTTACCCATTAAAGATATTGCTGCCATTACTGGTCTTATATTTGAGGATTTTGTAAAGGTGATACCAAACATCAGGTCATTCCAGGCCCAGGTAAACTGGGACAAAAATACGACAGATAGCGGGGCTTTCGCCATAGGTACAAAAATTCTGGTTAAAATCTGCATATCCTTGCAACCGTCTATTTTGGCTGATTCACAGATTTCATTTGAAATACCGATAAAAAAATTCCGAAGAACAAACATACTGAATGGAATACAGATCGCCGTATAAAATAAAATCATACCCAATCTGGTATCATAGAGATGTAATTTGGAAAACCCTCTGTAAACCGGAATTAAATAGATCTGGAAAGGAAAAATCGTTCCGCAGTAAATGAAAAGGAACCAGAACATCCTGAATTTAATTTCCAGCTTTGCTATTGCATAAGCCGCTAATGTGGCAATTACAACTGAAAACAGGGCGCCGCACAAAGCATAGAAAAAACTGCTTAACATCCCCTGTAAAATATTCGCTCCTTTATTCAAATAGGTAAGATTATCTAACAGCATAAAGCCTTTCGGCAAGTCCCATATATTACCTAAATTATACTCCTGTTTTCCTTTTAATGCACCCAGAATTGTAAATATTACCGGAAAGATCCAAAGTACTGCAAGTACTGACAATATGCTGTTTATCATAATTTTTGTTCTCTTTTTTTGTCTTACCATATTAATACCCATTGCATAACACATCTGTTCTAAGATGTGTTACTGCCACAAATAAAAAGTGTGAAAGAATCTTAATGTGGCATTCCTTCCTTAAGTATATTTTCTTCCACACTAACGTAACTTGGGTCGCTTAAGCGACCGCAAATGTTACTAGAAATCAAGGGAAATATAAAAATTTCGCCCTCCCGCGGAATTCTTATATTTCAATAGAAAGCTGCAGAGCAGTTTTCTATTCCACACTAACCCACCTTTATTGTTATACTGTCAGGTTATTATCTGAAAATGTATTTTTCAGATTAAAATATGCCAGGAATAAGATAACAACCGATAAGACAACCGCAACAGCCGAACCAACACCGAATTGATTCCTAATAAAGGATTCTTCGTACATAGTTAAGGCCAAAGTCTCCGAACTGCGGTAAGGCCCGCCTTTAGTCATAACCCAGATGGAGTCAAAGATCTTAAAGCTGTTAACCAGAGACATTAAAAATACAACTATTGTTGTAGGTTTTAACAAAGGAAAAATAACTTTTGTATACATACTGAAAGTTCCTGCACCTTCGATAGAAGCCGCTTCAATCGGAGAAGCAGGAATATGATTCAGTCCTGAGATAAATAAAATCATATTTAATCCGATTCCCTGCCACATTCCCATTCCTATCATAATAAACGTATTTACATAGGGGATTGCAAGCCAGTCACAAACCAGATTGTCCATTCCCAAAAGCCCGAATATCTGCGGTAATCCGTAAGTAGATATCATTGAGGCAATAATCATACCTCCTACTGTTGCAGATAATGCAGTCGGAAAATAGAATATATTTTTAAAACCTGTTAACCAGGAACTTCTGGATATTAAAATCGCAAAAAACAGTGGTATTACCAGGGAAATCAACAAGGAACAGACAACCCAGATTAAGGTATTCATTACGGAGATCTTGAAATTAGCATCATGGAACAGATATATGTAATTGTCCAGACCCACAAATTTAATGGGTGAAAATCCATCCCACGAATTAAAGCTTAAATAAATCGTATAAAAGATTGACGTAATGAAAAATAGACCTGTTAATAATACTGCAGGTAAAAGATATAAGTAGTTTTTTAAGGTGCTGCGGCCTTTTTTTGTTCTTTTATTTTCAATCAACTTATCCATTTGCTTCCTCTTTCTTATATGGTGTATGACCGATGGATAAAACATCAGGGCCCGGTTTGCCCGGGCCACTTGACGTACTGTGGAACAATTGGTTTAAACGAAACAGATTATTTTAAGCTTTTGAAGACTTCATCTGCTTTCTTCTGTATGTTGTTTAAAACTTCATCTGTATCTGCACCGCTGTACATAAATCTTGACAGTTCATCCAGGGCATAATTCCTGATATCTTCGGGAGTGTTTTCATAATATCTTAGATATAATTGATAGTTATCAGGTTCCGCACTCATACTTAAAATATTCTTGATGGTTTTATTGCTCACATCAACTTTGCTGGTATTTGCTATACCGTTTTCATTTAACATTACGTTTTGCGTATCCGTCTTATAGAAATTACGCAGAGCAGCCAAAGCAGCATCTTTATCTTTACTTGCTTTTGCTATACAAATAGGAGATGCTTCAAAAAAGATTGTACTTTTTTGTCCGTTCATACTCGGAACTACAAAGGAATCAAAATCCGTTCCGGCTTCCATTCCATATTCAGCCACCATTGTATTAGCAGTGGGATTCGGCTCCAGCATAATAGCAATTTCTCCTTTGGCAAAGGTCTTAAATACATCACTGTATAATTGGGGTTTTGCAAAATATCCCTTATCAAACATACTTCTCCAGATTTCCATAACTTTTTTAACGCTTTCATCCGTATAAGCTTTGGTTCCGTTACAGATATCCACATACAACTGAGGGTCGTAAGCAGCGATTAATTGTTCAAACCATATAAAACTTGCCCAGGAATCATTTTTTAAACCGATGGGAGCAACTCCGCTTTGTTTAATTTTTTCACAAGCGGCCAAAAATTCATCAAATGTTTTCGGCACTTCTGTTACTCCGGCTTTATCAAAAACAGTTTTATTATATAAACATGTATTATACAAAACACTATATGGTGCCGCATAAGCTTTTCCATCTACCGTAAAAGCTTCTTTAATATCTGCAGATACTCCATCCGCTATGTAATTATCCCATTCCGCAGTCAAATCAACTAACTTGTCATTCTTAGCCAGGGTTTCTAACTGGCTTCCGCTCCACCAGGTGAACATACCAGGTGCGGATTTATCATCGATGGACTGTTGCAGAGAAGTCTGATATGCAGCTACATCCGGAAAATTCACTATTTTAACGTCAACACCGGAATCATTTTTCCACACTAAGGATAACTCGTCGATAATAGCCTGATCACTCAATTTGTCAAGCCAGAATTCTGTACTGCCTCCTGCTTTCGCAGCTTTAGAATTAACGTCTTCCGGTTTTGTATTCTCTGTTGAAGAATTACTGACCCCTTCGGATTTTGTGCCCCCACACCCGGTAACGATGATGCTCATCATAGTTACACTTAATAATAAGGCCATGATTTTTTTCATTTTAAACATGTTGATACCCTCCAAATTCATATTTATTATAACGTTATAATGTTATAACGTTATAATAAATATTAGCATAGTAGTTTCTAAATGTCAATTGCAATTACAAATAAAAAATCCATTACACACATTGATTCATGGAACCTTTTTTCTCTGAAAAAGTAATCTGAATCTGTATTAGTAATGGATTTTATTTATATAATTGCAATTATGCGACAGCAATTATTTATGTTAAATTTATAGTTCCACTGAGTACTTATATTTATCTCCGGGATAATAACAAATAGTATATTCAACTATTTCATTCTGCTGGTCCGTGGTTACCCTGGTTCTTTTAAAAACAGGGGAGCCAACGGATATATTCAGATATTTACCAATCTCCTTATCAGCCAGAACCGCTTCAAAGGTATCCTGTCCCTTTACAATTTTAACTCCATACCGGGTATCCAGCAGGTTATACAATGAGTCCATATACTGCTTCGGATCCAAGGGAAGTTCATAGCTCCTTTTTAAATAAGTAATGGAATATACAATGGGAGATGCTTTAGCCCCTCTGACACGAACTAACTTATAGGCCTCTTCTCCATGTTCAATCTCTAATTTTGCGGCTATTGTCTTATTTACTTTTTCCAATGATATATTACAGTAACCGGTCTCCATCTTCATGCCATGCTGTTCCATCTCTTCGGAGAAGCTGATGACCCGTTTTAATTTCTCATCAATTTTTTCAAATACAACTATTGTTCCAATACCCTGAGCAGGTTGTAAATACCCTGCATTGACCAATGAACTTACTGCCTGCCTTACTGTTACACGGCTGACTTCAAAAAGCTCCTGCAGCTGTTTTTCACTTGGTAAAACATCACCGCAAGCGTATTCCCCTTTTTCAATCTTCTCCTTAAGAATACCTTCGATTTGAGAGTATAAAGGAGCAGCCCCCTTTTCGTGATTTAACTTCATTCCATTCATCCTTTTCTGTATAATGATTTAAAATATGATAGCCCTGGCGCGTCATGTGCCTCCTGCCATAAGATAAAAAACTCTCGTCTTTATTTATTAAAGACGAGAGCATATGTCTCATGATAACCCTTTTAATTCAACCCATCTTTACAGTAAGAGTCTCATCTATTGTATTATAAATCTAATTTAAATCTTTTGAACTGTAGAAATTTACCTGATTTCATTCCGGTAAAATTACATTAACCGTAATATTATTGTAAAATTCTCTCATTTAGGATAGCATGTGAAATAAAATTTGTCAACTGTTGATTCATTTGGGCTTATATCTGTTATATATCTTAAGGAATAGAAAAAAAATCAATAAACCAAAGGTTATTCCAATACTGTCGATTAAAACGTCCGTAATCTGACCGGAGCGTTCCGGTACAAATAATTGATGAAATTCATCTGAGCAGGCATACAGGATACAGATTCCCTCACACCAAAATAACAAGTTCCATCTGCGTTTTTGGTGAAAGGTATAAAGAGGAAACGCTACTGTTATAGCGAATAAAGCATATTCGGTCAGATGCCCTAATTTACGAACAGGTCCGTGTATCGCTTCTATCATGGACAACTTTTCTCCCGGGGTTAAATCAATATTGGCTACACTGGTCACCGTATCTATAATTTTTTGTGTTAATCCTAAACTTAATCCAGAGGATTGTTCTCCATTCGCAGTAGAAAACTGAAAGATCAGGAGCATCATAACAACGGCCGGCAGCCAATAAAGCAGTTTTAATTTATTTTTCATATTGCACCCCTTGTATTCGCTAATTTACCTGCAAACTGCCTAAACAGGAAGTTAAAAATTGTTTATTGCGGTACTGGTGTTTCCATACTTTTATATCTTATTACAGAATTTGCAGAAAAACAAGATTAAAATATTCCATTTTACACCCAATGCATTTCACTAGTTTACTTGCGAAACTGCCCAAATAGAAAGTGAAAATTGCTTTTCCTTTTCACCTGCTCCCCATTGCATACGTTTCTTTCTTTTAGGATAAGATATTAATAAGTATCACCGACTATCGGCCTTATACTAAGTTCTTCCACAACGGCCTGTTTCGACAGCCTGAAAATCGTTGCTATCATAATACCCAGATCAGAAGTTTCCAATAAAGATACATCCTCCGCCGACTTTTTCTGACGGGTTTCGGTACTGGTGGCTCCGGGATGTACTAAGGACACACTGATTCCATAGTCCTTACACTCTGCCCTGAGATTGTAAGCATAGGAACGAAGTGCCCATTTGGATACTCCGTATACCCCTCCCTTGTCCTGACGGATTCCTGAAGTAGAACCGATTATTACTATTTTATCCCCTGCTTTCAGTTTTGGCAGAAGTCTCTGTATTATTCTGTAATTTGCTACCACATTTGCTTCTAATATCTCGGAGAGTTCGCTTGCATTGGGTTTGATAACCGAAGTCTTTGTCTCTGCTTTCGGAAACCTGGCTGCGTTCATAATCAATCCGTCAACATCAAACCCCTGCTGCTCCATAAACAGTAACAGGCGGTCGGCACTCTCTTCGCTCGTAACATCCAGAGGTAAAATCAAGGTGTCCGGCGGCAGTTCTTTTGCTGCTTCTTCCAGTTTGTCCTTATTTCTGCCGGTCAATAACAAACGATGTCCAGCCTTAGCCAGTTCCAGCGCAGTGGCCTTACCAATTCCGCGGCTTCCGCCAATAATCAAAATATTCATGTCTTTCCTCGTTTCCTCACTTGAATTAATGGATGCTGACCTTTGTTACTTTATACTCTGGCTAATACAGTATCTTTTACATCCCATCTTAAAGGTGGATGGGGCGTCTGGTCTCCGTACCCTACATCAACATAAGTAACCAGTCTTATATAATCCGGCAGTTCAAAACGTGCTTTCAGCCTTTCACACATAACTTCACTAAAGGTAAGCCATACCCCTTCCAGTCCAACCGCATGAGCCGCAAGCACAATATTCTGCCCTGCCGCACCGGCATCCAGCAGCTGATTTCTCAGCGGAGTAAAGGAATTCGCGCGGTAACATCTCATATCCTGTAATATAACCAGATGTACCGGACCCCCGGGAACATCACTTCCCTTGAAAAGTCCCGGTTCATTTTTCTCTTTCACTACAATATAGCGAATTGACTGTACATTACAACCATGTGCTGCCCATAATCCGGCATCCAGAACCTTATCAATCAATTCGTCCGGAACATCTATATCTTTAAATTCACGCACAGATCGCCTTTCTCTTACGATTGTGAAAAAGCTATCCTCCATTTCCCTAGTCACAGGTGCCGGGGTGAATGGAGATAAATCCACTTCTTCTCCTTTTATTAATCTTTCTGCCGCCTCGATCAGAAAGCCGGTATAACGGTACTCAGGTAAATCTTTAGACAATCCTTTCTTTTCCCATAACTCCAATAAATGCCTGGCATAATCCGGCTGTACCTCACTTAACTTTTTATGCCTGTAAGCTGCTGAGTACATTTGGATTTCCAACAGATGATGGCTTCTTTCTCTTACTCTGGCACGAAACTCCACCTCATCCATCGCCAGAAAATCGGCATCGGTCAGCTTCATATTATTATTCCAGATTTCTTTACTTTCTTCTACGCTCATATAATCCATACTTGTATCACGCTGCATCTTTTTTCCTCCTGTAAAATATCTTTAGATCGAATTATTATCTATAGTATCTAAGTTCCCGCCATTGTTAATATCGATCATCACTTCATTTGCTATATGAATTAAATCTTTTGCATTACGATCTCTTTTCCCGTGATGGGGTACTTCATAAATTCTTTGCACAGTGCTTGGTCTGGGACTTAGGAGTATGATTCTGTCAGCCAGATAAACAGCTTCATTGATATCGTGGGTAACGAAAATAATCGTCTTTTTTTCTTTCTCCCATATACTGATCAGTTCCTCCTGAAGCTTGCATCTTGTCAGATGATCCACCGCACTAAAGGGTTCATCCATCAGTATTACTTCAGGTTCCATTGCAAAGGTTCTTGCAAGCCCTGTCCTTTGTCTCATACCTCCTGAGAGCTGGGCCGGATACTTATGCTCAAAACCTTTCAGATTTACCATATCGATATATTTGGCAACCCGCTCTTCCTGTTCTTTCTTTGGAATTTTTGCAACCTCCATGCCAAAAGCCACATTTTTGTATATAGTCCGCCATGGAAATAACGAGGCATCCTGGAATACAACGCCGATATCCCGGCTGGTCCCCTTTACCTTTTTATCATCCAGTGTTACTTCTCCGCAGGTAATATCCAGTAACCCTGCAATAATCTCCAAAAGAGTACTTTTGCCGCATCCGCTGGGACCTACGATACAGATAAATTCTCCTTCTTCTACCGTAAAGTTTACGTCTTTTAAAGCCTGGACTTCATTCCCATCCGCACTAGTATAATACTTGCTTACATTTTTTACGCATACATTTGGCATACTATCACCTCTCCGCTTTTGATCTTGCTTCCTATTACTTTGCTTCAGGGTCAGTCATTCCCAGTTCATCCGCTGCAACCTGCGCAAATTCGTTTGTGTAGGTATGGGAATAATCAACGTTTTGATCTAACCAGCCATACTCTTTCATTAAATCCACCGTATAGGATAACCTTTTCTCCGGGATTACGGGATAATCCAGCCATACATCCTTTTCTGATTCGATGGCTTTTCTCATTACCTCTTCGCCTGTATTCATCTGTGCCGATACCCAGGTTACAAATTCATCAAAATATTCGTTTTTCACCTGTTCATGTACGGTATAATATGCGGTAAGGAAGCGCTGTAGATCCTCCGGTCTTTTTTCGATCATATCGTTGCTGGCTATAAGCGTACCCGTATAGTAATCAGGAATGTAATCCCACGCTCTTCCTAAAATATGTCCCTTACCCTCACTTTCTGCCAATGCCGCATAAGGATTATGAATAATGGTTGCATCTACCTCACCGGTGGTAAAGGTCGCATACGCAGACTGATAAGCACCGTTGGCCACCATTGTAACATCCTCGTCTTTCAGCCCTGCAGAATTCAGCATTTCAAGTACGGACAATTTCATACCGCCGGCAGCCATTGCCGTTCCTACGGTCTTGCCTTTTAAGTCTGCTATTGATTTAATATCATTATTTGCTATCAGCCAATAACTGCCGGAATATCTCCACATGTTACCTACTAACTTTGCAGGTACACCATTGTAAATACCGGGAACATAAGAACTTGGATCACCGTCGGCCACATCGATTTCTCCTCTGGTCATCAGAGATAATACTTCATCGTTGCTGCTCCATTCCAAATTATCAAATTCGATTCCTAGCTCTTCATACAGCCCTTTTTCTATTGCGAATTTATTTACCGCGCCGGTCATACCGGTGGCGAAACAAGACCGAATCACAATCTTATCATCTGCTGCTTTCGGAGTTTCAGTGGATACCTCATCCCCGGAGGCTGTATCAGAAGAAGTTTCCTGACTGCTCTCTGCCTTTGAACTGCCCGCTGCCGATTCAGTCCCTGTTTTTTGGCATCCTGCCAATAAACTCCCCACAAGTCCCAATACCAAAACTAAACTTAACATCTTTCTTTTCATTATGCTTTCCTCCTTAAGAAATCACTCAACAATAAAGTTCTATACTCTACGCCATTTATGACATATTGCATACTCAATCACAGTTACCAGTTTAACCAGCAATACGGAAATTACGGTTACTAAAATAATGATAAAAAACATCACCGGTGTATTTAAAAGATTCTGTGCCTCCGTCAGCAGATAACCTAAACCTGCCTTTGCAGACTGCATTTCTGAAAATACCACACCGGTCAGTGCTGTAGCAGCTGCCAGACGGAGCCCAGTAAATACAGACGGGAGTGCTGCAGGGATAATAACCATAAAAACCGTTTGCAATCTGCTGGCTTCAAACACCCTGGCCACTTTCAGGTACTCTGTTCTGCACTGCTTTGCTCCTCCGACGGTGTTATACAGAATCTGAAAAACAGAAAATAAAAATATCAGCACTACTTTTGATTTAAATCCAATACCAAACCACAAGATCAGAAGCGGTAATATAGCTGTTTTGGGAACAGCCATGATTGCTGAACAGAACACATTCATATACTCTTCCAACTTAGGGAATATGGTCCATAAAAGACCGATTGCGATTCCCACAAATGCAGATAATAAATACCCGACTGTTACCTCCTGCATGGTAAGAATGAAATGGGGCGCTAAGGTGCCGTCAACAATCATCTGGTACCCTTTACGGATTATAGAAGTGGGAGAAGCCATAAATACTTTCAGTACCAACCCATGATCCACAGCATACTGCATATATGCCAGCAGACCAATCAGAGTCAGTATTTGAAGCGTATTAATCCATGTGAACTTTTTCTTTCCTGCTCTTTTGGGCTTACTGTTTTCTGCCATATGTATATTCCCCTCTCTTAACCGCTTCACTTTCAAAATATTCTCTGGTACATTCTGTTCCCTCCAAGATGACATTCTGCTTTATCTTATGGGAAAGACATTTTGAAAAATTCTCGATGGTAGTTGTGTCAATCACATCACAATAAAAAGTTGCAAATTCTTTAAACCAAGGATAATCTTTCATGTATTCTCTCCAGATTACCGCATAAGGACAATGATCTTCTCCCCATTCCGGAATCCATCCGGTGAAAGGTAAATCAATAACTTCCATAAAATCCTTTACCGAATCAGTTTTAAGACCTTTGTTAAGTGCTTTCTCCCTAAGCTGATCCGAACGGTCTACACCCAGTTCGAATACCGTCTGCCGAATCAGATCCCTGGCTGTCTCAAGTCCATAACGCTCATATAATACCTTACTGAAATGAAAGTACTGCATGGCAAATTGTCTTGCTGCTTTTCTTACCTGCTCCACCATCAATTCTCTTGGAACATTTCCTTCGATTTTAAAATTATCCTTTCCCATCTCTATTCCTCCTCGACCTTAAGATACTGATTCATAAATTCGACATACTCATTTCTGTTCCCAAACCTTGGGGAATACGTATCTTTCATTCTCTTCCCAACTGCTGCGTTATCCTTTAGCAATCTGTAGGTGCTTAATGCGAAGATCTTAGCCGTAAGGATATAGGCTTCTTCTTCGTCTGTCACTTTAAAATCCACCTGGTGGAGGCCTCCGGTTATGCCCCCCGTATTAAAAGTAACCACCGGCATTAGGTGCTGAACATCACCAACGTCGGTGGAACCTCCTGAATGGGAATCCAGGGATACTAGCTTTACCTCCCTGTCTCCCGCTGCTTCTTTCATAATTTCAATCATTTCTTCCGGAGCTGCCTGGGGAAGCGAGGGTAGATAACCTGGTTTGGTTTCTATCCGGTATCCGGCTCCCATAGCCATGGCTCCGGCCTTAAACGACCGGTCTGTTTTTAAAGCGGCATCCGCAAAAGCTTCCAGGGTTCTGCCCCTTACCAGTGTTTCTAACACAACCTCATCCGGAACCACATTGACTAACTCCCCGCCTTTTGTCATAATGGGATGTACCCGTACACAATCTTCATCCCGAAATGTTTCCCTGTTAAAGGCCAGACCCTGTAAGCCCAGGGTTGCCGCCGACAAAGCATTAATTCCCTGTTCCGGACATCCTGCTGCGTGAGCCGCTTTGCCTTTTATCCGGATGACTTTGGATACAAACCCGTTGCCGCTTCCGCTTCCTGCCTGTATTCCATTCAGTGAGCTATGATGAGCCAGACACATATCCACATCATCAAAAGCTCCGATCCGAATCAGTTCACATTTTCCCCCGCCATATGCAATCTTACCGTCTTCCACCAGTGTATTCTTAAATTCCACTTCACCATATTCCTCTGCCGGTGTTGCAAAGAAAATTACCTGTCCGTCCAGCTTATCCGCTATTTCTGAGTCTGTTAAAGCCATAGCCGCGCCGATAACTCCCGCCAGCTGTGCATGATGACCGCAGCAGTGTGCTGCCTGTGTTACCGGATTAACAAAAGCATGTTTTGGAATTCTTAAAGCATCTAATTCCCCTAAAAGTGCTAACGAGAACTCTTTCTCTTTCGCTGTATTTAAGTATGCTTTTGCTCCTGTAATAGCCAGATTCTTCGTAAGCGGCAGGTTCAGACTTTCCATAAATTGTATAAACTTCTCTGATGTACGGAACTCCTTATATCCCAACTCCCCATTACAATAAATATCATTTGCAAAATCCAATATAACCTGCCTGTTGCTTTCAATAATCTCAACAATTCTAGTCTCTACCTGATCCATTCCTCTTGACCTCCTTATTAAAAATTTTGGATAAACTTCCGCTTATAATTTGTCGGTTTTTATTTCATACTATTCTAATATGATTACTTTGTTTTACATATATTACAATACATTATTCTGCCTGTCAATCCTTTTTTTAGATTCTTTCTTCCCTTTTTATTCTTTCTTTCAAAAAATAAAAAAATTGCCAATGGCTTATGACAAAATCCTGTCTGTTCCATTGACAATTATATTAATAAAACTTAATCCAAAACTAACTTGATGATCGCATTCTTATGCTGATACTATGACAGACACGTATAAGAACATAGAAAAAGATTATACCGGCAGACATTCCAAGACAGTCAATAAGTACATCCATAAATTGACCGGAGCGGCCTATAATAAACAACTGATGAATTTCATCCGTACCTGCATAGAAAAAACCAAATACCATACAACAGCTAATTAACCGGCGATTGTTTACTCGATATTTATACAAAGCAAAAGCCATAGAAAGTGCAAGTGCCGCATATTCTGTCAGATGCCCTAATTTCCGTATAAACAGATGAAGTACCTGTAGAGAAATTACTTCCTGGGCCGAATTAAAATCTAAAAATGGCACACTGACAAAAAAGTGGATGATCTTATCTGTTAGACCGGCACTCATTGCAGATGACTGTATGCCATTAGCAGCCGAAAAACTATATATTATAAATAAAATCAGTATGGTCGGAACCCATACCCAAACCCGTTTGATTTTTCTCATATAATACCCGGTTATCTTTCTTATCTCTTTCTTATCTCTTTATTATATTAATTGATAATATCTAATGTTATTCTATCCAGCTGTTTTTATTTTAAACATTATTATGATTTAAGTAAGTTACCGGCTTATCTTTTTGTGTGTTCATATCCACTATATGGCGGGGCTTATGACACTGGAATTCTATTGCACAATAAGAAGTCTGGTCTGTCATACTCTAGCGCTGACACACTGTCACTTTCCTTTGAAATAACAAAGTTCCGGTATTTGCTACGTTTAAACGCAAATTCCGGAACTTATCTGTTACCATAAGTACTTATAATTTAAATTGTCCGACCAGCTGCTCCAACTTATAGGAAACACTCTGTAATTCCTGGGCTGACTGGTTAACATCTTCCAGGCTTGTGGACTGTTCTTCCAACGACATTGATATTTCTTCCGTAGAGGCACTGGATTCCTGAATAATCGCTGTGATATTCTCGATTGCGTGTACCACTTCATCTTTGTCCTTGTTTATCTGGGATATATTTTCTATAAGCTGTCCAATATCAGTGATTACTCCTGATATGGAAGCATCAAGTACTCCAAACGCTTCACCGGATTCCAGGGAAACTTCGGTTGTTCTGCTGGCAGCCTTAGTACCTTGCTCCATATAATCCTGGGTTTTCAGGATTGCATCACCGACTTCTCCGATAATGGCTTCAATACCGGTTATGGAATTGGCTGTCTGTTCTGCCAATTTACCGATTTCTTCGGCTACAACAGTAAATCCTCTTCCATTTTCTCCTGCTCTGGCGCTTTCTATCATGGCATTCAGAGCAAGAAGATTTGTCTGTTTTGCTATACTCTTTATAACCGTTGTAATCTGGGCAATTGCTGCTAACTTACCGTTCAGTGAATCCACCTGTTCCTTGATCTGAAAAGTCACTTTTGCATTATCATTCACAGCAGTTTTTAACTCCTCAATACGGTCCGTACCGGTTCGATTAGCTTCTTTTGATTCCTTTATACTCTCTTTCATAAAATCGGCCTTTTGATATACCTTATTAATCTCACCGGCTAAGGTATTCAGTCTTTCGATACCCTCTTCGGAATTCACCGCCAGATTGGCAGAACCGGTATTGAGCTGCTCAGAAGCTTTGGATATTCCCTCTGCCGTACAGGAGGTTTCCTCAATAATACCGGCTAGATTATTGGAACTTTTTAAAACCAGATCGGCATTCTCTTTGATATCTAAAACCATACTTCTTAAGGTCTGCCGCATATTGTCCAGCGCAGTACTCATAGCGCCGATTTCATCTTTACTTTTAATTTCAAAACCAACCGTAAAATCTCCGTCTGCAAATGTTTTTAATTTCTCTGACATAATAACGATTGGTTTAATGATTCTTCTTGCTAATAAGGTGCCTAATACAATTGCCAGGATCATTATAATAAGTGATATTAAGAAAGTCTCAAGCAAGGCTTCCCTTATCTGTTTATACATACTATTAAGTGAGATACCAATATTTAAAGCACCTGAAATCTCTTTTCCGTTAGTAAAGTCAGTGGATATGTTATATACTTTTTCACCGGATGGAGTCTTAATCATTTGCCCCATGGTCGCTTGATTCGTAATGACTTCCGTAACATTTCCCGAGGAGGTTGCCGATGATACGGCATCTGCACTGCCGCTCTTTTCTGTTTTGGCTAACTCGCTGTTGTCAGAGACGATTACATTGGAACTGCCGTCGGAAAGGGACACATATACGATATTGCCATCGCTTCCTTCTTTGATCTCTTGAAAGATTTGCTGAAGCTGATTTAAGTCAGTAACATTATTTTTTACTATTTCCCTCTTCATATTAATAACCAGAGTTTTCCCGTCACCCTCCATCTGGGTAGTAACTGATCTTTGGATCATAAAATAAGATACGCACATAAATGAAACAGAGCATATAAAAGTGATTACTATTATAACCGCCAGTATTTTTCCTGTTAAGGATGTCTTCATTTGTATAATTCCCCCTATGAATTATTTAAAATTTTTTCAAAACATTATATCATTTATTAATTGGTAAGTAAACGCAATATTTATAGATATCGATAAATGTTAGGATATACTAGGATAAGAGCATCCAAAGTCCGGACTCCGGCTAAAACTAAGCGATCCGTTCTGTTTTTAGAGTTCTTGGAAACTCTCTTTACTCTTAATAGACACTTTTTGTCCGACCATAAATTTAAGCTTCGTATGTCTTATAACCAAATCCACAATAGTAAGTATGATACATATGATGATTAAGGAAGTGCCCATCTTAATATAATACCGTGTTTTCGAAAATCCCATAAATTGAAAGATATGTAACTCCTTATAAACTTTCTCAATGATTGGAATTAAAATGGTCTGGTGCCATGCATAATACACTAATGAATTCTTACCAATATATCTAATCGGTTTAATATCAACAGAATACGAAAAGATAATCACAAAGAAGATTCCCGCAAATGCTGCTAAGAAAGTTAATGGAGCAAATCCATATCTACTTTCAAACATCTCCAAACCACTACCGGAGATTCTTACAGTTTCTGCTCCACATACAAGATTTAAAACAAAAAACAAGATAGGATTAACGATTCTAAGTTTATTTTTAAAGAGAATCTCTTGCAGCTTCTGAATATTTTTAAGCAGATAACCAACATAAAAAAATGATATTCCGGTTAAACAAACATCTATATTCCAGGGTAACGGAATTCCTCCGACCTTATAGTATATTAACCCTGCAACCGTTAAAATAACGGTTATTAAACCCAGCTTAATATAATTATCCTTAACCAGTTTTACTAACAGATAAAATAAAACTTCCAGAAAAAACAAACAGGCTATAAACCATAACGTCCACATACGTTCCTGTATGATAAAACTTTTTATCACATTGATGTAATCACTTGTATTTCTCTGATAATTCGAATACATTTCCCAAAAGGTATAAAGGATCATAGGAATTCCCAATGTTATGTACGGAATAAGAATTGTCTGAATTTTCCTTAAAAGAAACTCTTTAAAATTATACTTACTGGCTGAAAAAACGCAGCCGGATAAGAAAAAAAATAAAGGCATATGAAACGTATAAAATTCATTTCTTAAAAATGAATCTCCCAAGTGACCAATTATAACAAATAAGATACCATAACCTTTCGCCATGTCAATCCATGTGATTCTCGCCTGCTCCTTTGACATAAAAACCTCCGTCATCTTTTCTTATGTATTTAAACATACTCGAAACTATTATACTATACCGGATAAGATTTATATAATTCGTTCCTGTTACTTATATGGCAAATTTTACTCTAGATCATTCGTTTCGTCAATGTGGATTTAGTTAATATTATTGCAAATAAATAGATTGCGGTGTTTTGTTTTATCTACATTTAACATATAAGCTTAACTGATATTCAGTTTTCATTCGATTAAGAACCTCCGATTTGTCAAACTCTGCAGCTGATACTTAAACTCTATAAGACAAAAAAACATCGCTGCTATCATATATTCATGATACAGCGATGTTTTTATGTATGTCCTTACATAATTATATATAATCTTATATTAACTCCCGGTGTCCATCCACGAGAATCTTATATTCTTTCGTCTTAAAATCAGCAAGAAGCTCGGCAGTACATCCGTCAAATTCCCTTACAATATGCAGTTTATGATCCGCACATTCTCTCATGGAAAAACTTCCATCAAATGCCTTGCAGGAATTGCGGAATTCCATGAGTTTAAGTAATTTAGCTACAACCGGACGTTTCACTTCTTCTGCAATCTCTTCTTCCGTATAATAATGCCGGTTAATATTTCTCCCGACCTTGGTTTCTTCTAAAAGTTTCAGGTCATTCTTACCTGCAAGCAATCCTACATAATACACCTGAGGGATCCCCGGTGCAAAAAACTGTACGGCTCTGGCAAGCAGATATGCCTCATCATCATCTCCCAGTGCCGAATAATAGGTACAATTCACCTGATATATGTCCAGATTGTTATATGCCGCCGTATTATATACTTTCTTCACATTGGCACCGAATTTAAATATATCTTCTTTAGTCCTGCTGATTTCATCATCCGGAAGTAAATCCTTAACATCTACCACCCCGATGCCATCATGGGTATCCAGGGTTGTAAACTGCTTTCTTGGGCATATTTCCAACCAGTTTTTTAAGTACTCTGTTTTGCCGTAATAGAGTGCATGAATCAACAGCATAGGCAATGCAAAATCGTAAACATAATAATCTTTTTCTGCAATTTTTAACTGCATGGTATAATGTTCATGTATTTCCGGTAAGATCTCTACTTCATACGGTTGTAAATTCTTAGTTGTTTCGTTCAGAAGTTCCCATACATCCGGTTCCACAAAGAAACAGCTGGTTCCCGCCTTTTTGGTGGCATAGGCAAATGCATCCAGTCGGATGATGGCGACACCGTGTTCGCACATACCAACCAGATTAGACCGGATAAAATTCTTAGCTGCTTCCGACTTTACATTAATATCAATCTGTTCTTCATCAAAGGTACACCATACCTTTTCCGTTGTACCATCTGCGAAGAAAGCATCGACATAAGGGGCACGGGGTTTTCTCTTATAAATCGCATCCACCTGTTCCTCCGTAGGTTCTCCGCCTTCCCAAAAATCTTTATACCGGATAAATAGATCTTTATATGGGGACAGTTCCTTATTGGCCAGAAAATCCTTATAATAACTGCTCTGAGCAGAAATATGATTAATCATATAATCAAACATAAGGTAATATTCTTCTGCTAATCTTTTAACGTCACTCCAGTCACCGAAAGCTGTATCCACTTTTGTATAATCAATTGGTGCAAATCCGCGGTCACCGGAAGAAGGGAAAAAGGGAAGTATGTGTAATCCTCCGATAGCTTTCTTAAAATAAGCAGAAAGTATCCTTTCTAAATCTTTTAAGTTTTTTCCCATAGAATCGGAGTATGTGATCAGCATAATTTTATTATCTAATTTTTTCTTCATCGATACCATCCTTGTATTGTTTTCTATGTTGTTTCGCGTTTTACCAAGGTTACCGGAAGAGTAGTTCTGCTTGGTACAATCTGATTATTATTCGATGATGCAATCAGGGATATGGCCATATATGCCATTTCTCTGATGGGCTGTTTTATCGTAGTAATGCTCGGAGTTGTAAGGGAAGCAATATTGACATCATCAAAACCTATCAGTTTCAACTGCTTTGGAATATCAATTCCCCGTCTTTTACAAACCTGAATGACCTGGGCCGCGATTACATCACTGCTTGCAAATATACCGTCAGTCTGCGGATGGTCAAGTAATACCTGCTCAATATATTCTCTATAATCAAGTGTTGCATATAATTTGGAGTCTGTTTTAATTTCTGTATTCTGAATCCCCTTTTTTTTGCATACTTCTGCGAATCCCTCTGCACGCTGATCTGCAGGCATACTCATATCCTTAAGACCACTCATATAAATAACATTTCTGCACCCGCATTCGGCAAGATGTGCCGCTGCTATTCTTCCACCCTGTTTATTATCGCATTCCACTGTCGCAGTTCCATGTTCCAGATTACGTTCAATGGTAATCAAAGGTACATTGATTTCCTCAAATTCCTCTGTCCCTACGGTTCCGGAACAGAGAATAATACCTGCTACACGGTTACTTTTACACATCTCAAGATACTCTGTTTCTTTTTCATTCTTATCCCTGGAATTAAACAACAGCAGTTTGTAATGATATTCGTATGCTGCCGCTTCAAGATTACTGATTAATTTGGAGAAATAAGGATGATCCAGATGCGGAACAATCACTCCCAATGTGTTGGTCGTTCGTTTTGACAAGGACCGCGCCAGTTCATTCGGCTGGTAATTCAGTTTTTTCATTGCCGCATAGACTTTATTACGGGTCTCTTCACTGATATATCCCCTGTTATTAAGTACTCTGGAAACGGTACTAACCGTCAGTTCTGTTTCTCTTGCTACGTCCTTTAAAGTTGCCATTTTTTCCTCCCCAATTTATCACAGCATAGAATCGATGATTTATTTTTCTGATACAATATCGGAATTTCATCCAGATGGTATCGTTTATCTGGTTTTAAGATACCTCTTAATTATACCATATATCACATCGATTTCATAGATTCGTCAATCCACAATGATGGGATTTTACTTTGCAAAAATCCCTGGCAACTTCAGTTTTACGTACCTAATTTTATATAAATTATATTCGAATCATATTTCCCCTTTTACATCTTAATTGCACCGTCCGTTACACCGGCAACAATATATTTCTGGAGTACGATATAGAGAAGAATAATCGGTATAATTGTTATAAATACCGCTGGAAATATTAATTCCCACGGATTACCGTACTGACCGGAAGTTAACTTGGCAAAATATAATTCCAACGTTAAGGTTTTAAAACCTTCCTTGTTACCGACTACAAGGAAAGGCAATAAATAGTCGTTCCAGATCCACATACCGTTTAAGACTATGACTGTAACCGTTGTCCCTTTTAATAAAGGGAATTCAACTTTAAAAAACATTTGAAATAAATTTGCCCCGTCTATAAACGCCGCTTCCTCCAAAGAGGCCGGTACACTTTTGATAAATCCGTGATATAGAAAAACTGACATACTCAGCCCGAACCCACCATACATTAAAACCAGCCCGCCGACGTTTTTCAGTCCCAGCTTCTCAAAGATATCCAAAAGAGGATACATTAAAGACTGGAATGGTATGAGCATAGCAGCGGTGCAGCACATAAACATAATATTGGAGACAACCGATTTACTTCTAACCATAGCCCATGCCGAGAAAGACGACACCAGCACCAGCAAAGCAATGGAGCAGAAAGTGATCATAAAGGTAACACCCAATGCACCGATAAAGTTAATTTTATCTATGGCATTTGCTATATACTCAAAACTCCACTCTTTCGGAAGCGCAATCGGTGATGCCACAATCTCATTATTGGATTTAAAGGAGTTAAACATCAAAAATACTAAAGGTGCAACTGTGCTGATCGCCATGATAATCAATACAAGATGTAACACCGTCTGCAGTAATTTATGGCGCCCATTCATGGATATCATAATTCCACCTCCCTTTTCTTAGTAACAGCTACCTGTGTCAGGGAAACAACCGCAATTAATACAAAAAAGATAACCGCCTGCGCCTGTGCAAGACCGTAATCCGGTGGATTGGTATCTTTGGTTGTTCTTAAAATCTGTGTAGCCAGAAGTCTTGTACTGAAGTTACCATCGGTCAAGGCTACGTTTTGGTCCAGCAGCATAAAACATCTGGATAAGGTCAGGAAAAATACAATAGTAAAAGACGGCATCAGCATTGGTATGGTTATATTTTTAAACCTCTGCACCACTCCGGCTCCGTCTATGGAGGCCGCTTCCGAAAGATCTTTCGGTATATTATTAAGCCCCGTAGTATAAATTAACATCATATAACCTGCCATCTGCCAGGTAACTAAAATAACCAGCGCAAACATTGCTTTCCATTTATTCTGCAGCATGTTGCAAAAGAATGGAAGGCTTATTAAACCTTTTTCACTGAAAATAATCTCAGAAAATACAATTTCAAAAATGAACTGCCATATATATCCAAGTGCCAGCCCGCCAAGGAGATTCGGCAGGAAATAGATTGTCCGGTATACACCTGCACCTTTATGAAGAGCTGTGGATAAAAGCGCCATTAACAAAGATACAATATTAATGGATATAACCGCAACAAGCGTAAAGGCTATGGTATAAGTAAAAGCATTGATAAATTTTTGCGATTTAAATACATTGGCATAGTTTTTAAAACCCACAAAAGCATCCCAAAAATGTTCTCCACCCACAAAATAGGTTCCCCTCCAACCGCAGAAGGAGTAAATAACACCTACTGTAAATGGCAGTAAAATAACCAATATAAATAAAATTGCTGCCGGCAGTACAAGAGGTACTAAACGTTTTTTATAATATTTATCCATACACCTGCTCCTTTATAAATATATTACCTTTTTTATAAAGGGTGTGTATTGAACATACGCACCCTCTTATCATGCATTTAGTTTTAAACTTACAATTATGTTATTGCAAACCGGCTGCTTCTTCCCAGCTGTTAATGATAAAGTCTGCAATATCAGAATATGCGGTATCCGGCCATTTTTCAGTATTTACATAGTTTTCAAGCATTTGAAGACCAAATACATTGGTTGCCCATCCGGAGGGAAGTCCTGCATAAGCATCTGTAATTGTCTGTCCTTCTTTAACATAAGACAGAATGTCATCGCCAAGGCTGTAACCCGCACTTGTTACTTCCGGATCCGCATTGTATGGTATGAATGCCATATCTTCCACTACGAACTTAAGTCCTTCTTCGGTTGTATTCAACCAGGCTAAGAATGCTTCTGCCGCAGCTTTTTCTTTGTCTGTTGCTTTTGCATTAATACAATAGTACATCGGTACAAATACCGGAATCGAGCTGTTTAAGTGGTCAACGGTCAGACCGTCTGCTTTGATATCCTCCTGTGTAACATCCAGTTTAATCGGTAAAAATGTTAAAGTGCTTCCAATCTCCGGATTTGCTTTGGTAATATTGGTGTAACACCAGTTACCCTGTTTGATAAAAACTGCTTCTCCATTTGCAAAGGTTGCTACGGCTGCATCATATCCATTGGTAGATGCATTGATTAATTCAGGTCCTCTGGCTGTAGCCGCATGTGATGTCTTAAGATCCAGTAATTTAGCATAAGCCTCCCATGCTCCTCTGCCTGCTTCGATCTGGTCCTTTGTTGCATTTGCAACATCAAGGGAATTTTTAAATACCGCATCAATTGCTATATTAATAAGGTGATCGCCATAAGTCCATTTTTCAGCACCTGCAACAGAGAATACGCCTTTTAGTTTCGCTGCTTTTTCTGATTTGTCGGCAAGCAGTGTAAAAGTTTTTCCGCTTAAGGTAATATCAGCTGCAGTACCGTTTTTGATATAATCATCAATTGCTAATACCATAGCTTCAAATTCAGCATAAGTTGCTGTCTTATAAGACGCGATAAAATCTTCTACTTTATCTTCACCAAAAAGGGCCGCCAGCATGTTTTTATCTGCGATATAACCATAACCTTCGATGTTATACGGAATACCGTAATTCGTGGAACCATCTCTTGTTAAATAGAAATTCTGCGGAACATCACCAGCCATCTTCTTAAAGTTCTCATCAGTTGCCTGGGTAAGATCCATGGCAAATCCACCCTCTACCCACTCAACTAAATTTTGTGCGTTTTGCACGGTAAAGATCGTAGGCATATGATCAGAGTTCATCTCTGCTCTTAAAAGTTCCGTACTATCTGTTCCTGATCCTAAAGAAAATACTTTAGCTTTTGTGCCGGTAGCTGCCTTATAAGCATCTGCTGCTTTCTGAAGAGCATCTGCAGATTCACCTTTCCCATTAAAAATATAGAAATCATAATCTTCGCTGCCTGCGTTTGATGCTGCCTGTGTATTACCATCCCCCGATGCCTGTGTACCGGATGACGAACCTTTTCCGCCGCCACATGCTGTTAAAGAAGTTATTAGTAAACCGGTTACTAATACTGCTGCAAATCTTTTTAATTTCATTTTCATTCCTCCTTAAATTTGTTTCGTTACTGTATATTAAGCCATTGTTTTGGCCGAAGCCCATTCCGGATCGTTTGCTTTTAACGTACCTCCTGGAATTGTGGTGCAAAAAGGCATGGTAGTAGTTTTAATTGAAATCTGATCGTCCCCCTTAAAGTGAAACTCCAAGGTTTTTTCAAAACAGGTTTCTGGCCATCTTGCCGTAATCGAAAAAATCTGTTCACTTATAAAACACCCGCTCATTAGTACCTTATCCACTACACTACCCTTTACGGATAATTTATTAAAAAAGCGGCTTCCATCCACTGCAATGCTTAGTATATGGTCTGCCCCATCCTGCTTAAACCGCAGCATAACACCTGTTCTATCAAAGTAAAATTCAAACTCTTTTATTCCGTCTGAAAATTCACCGCCTACTATTTCCTGCATCATATTTATTTCCCATGCCGGCTTTCCCTCTGATATGATGTATCGTAAACCGTTGAATTTCTCAAATTCTTTTCGGTAAGGCGAATAATCCGGATTTTTGATGGAAAGATGAGACATTCGGTAAGAAAGCTTATCTTCTGCTGACTTATCTTCCGGTAACTGCTTTATATCCGGGTCAATCTTATTCAAAAATTCCCATATATAATCCAGAGTCATCTGTATTCCCTCCGCACCGAATGCGGTTTCATTTACAGCAATAATCATGTCTTGCCTTGGGCAACAGATGGCAAACTGTCCCATGGCACCGTCAGCACGGTAGACTCCTTCCGGCTTGCACATCCAGATCTGAAAACCATATCCCAGAAAATTGTCTGTCGCGGGAGGATTTACCAAAGCTTCTGTAGCAGATGCATTTTGAAAGGAGGTTGCTTTTATCACATAATCCTCGGACAGGATTCTTTCTCCCTCCCATACCCCTCCGTCCATATACAGTTTCATCAGGCGCAGATTATCTTCCGTAGTGGCAAATAACCCTCCCCCGCCGACTTCCATTCCATCGGGCAGATAAAACCAGCGTAAGTTATCCGCATCTATGCCGATTTTATCCAACAGTCTGGGCTTTAGATAATCCTGTAACCCAAGTCCGGTTAACTTTCGTACAATAGCTCCAAGCAGACTGGAACCCATACTGTTATACATAAATGTTGTTCCCGGTGTATGCTTCACCGGTATATGCAGAAAATCCCGGATCCAGTTTTTCGTGGCTTTCGGCATCTCTTCCATACCGCAGCCCATACAGAGCACATCTCTTACTTTTAAATTCTCCAGATTACCCTCTGGTTGTTTTGGTGCTTCCTCTGTAAATATATCAATGATTTTGGTATCCAGTGAGAGGAGGCCTTCCGTACAGGCAATGCCCACCGCTGTTGCCGCATAGGTCTTCGTCAATGACTGCAATCCATGTCTAAGACCCGGAGAATAAGGATTCCACCAGCCTTCCGTACATACTTTCCCGTATCTCATAATCATAATGCCATGCATTTCGGTATGGTCACTTTCAAGTCTGGATATCAATTCCTCTATATGCCTGCTGGAAATTCCTACGGATTCGGGTGATACTCTTTCGAATTCTTTTCTTATCATAAAACACCCTCCTAAAATAGCAGATTGATGTATCTACCTGGTTATGTATTTCGTTTGTAAATTATTATTGTAAATTGCTGCTTGCTATTGCTTTTTGTTATTGTTATTGTTTCTTAATACTAACACTGAATAATATATATGTCAACCGCTTGTTATATATTTTGTTCTTTTTCCGCTAAATAAATTTTATTTTATTATGCATACTGCATGTTATTTCTTTATATATTCTTATTTATATCGTTATTTTTATATCAATCGGTACTATATTCATAAATTTTATATAATTTTCAGACATCATCGTAAATATTATATATCAATCGTTTGACACATAAATATAAATAAAAATTACCGTACCATGTAGCAATATAATTCTGAACTGCTTGTACGGTAATTTTTAATTTTATAATTTATGTACTATTTACCATGTTCTAAAGTATCAGTTGTTGCAAGCTTCTATGAATTTAACAGGCCGTTTTAGTATTAGAAGTTTTGAGAAAAAGTTCTTCAAACTGACCCGAGGGGACAGGTCTGCCAAGGAAATATCCTTGAATCTCATCACAGCCCAATGCAGCAAGAATATCAAATTGTTCCTGAGACTCCACTCCCTCCGCTATTGTTTTTATTCCAAGGGATTTTGCTAACATAATAACTGCTTTAACGATCTGAAGATCATAATGGTCTGTGGATATGGTGTCAATTAACGGTTTTGCTATTTTGATCCGCTCAAACGGGAAAAACTTCAGGTAGCTAAGCGAAGAATATCCGGTGCCAAAATCATCTATGGAGATGGAGATCCCAAGACTATGGAAGATGGACTCGATCTGTTCAATCCGTTCTTCCCCCTCGATTGCTAAACTCTCCGTTATTTCGATATCAATAGCTTCTGAGGGTACCGAACTCTCTTCCATGACTTTCTTAAGGTTTGGCACAAAGGTTTTATGATCCAATTGCTTCGGTGAAACATTAATCCCCATTTTTAACCTGGAGTCATAGGTCCGATTCCATAAACCGATTTGTTTCACCGCCTTCTCCATAACCCACTCACCAATGGAACTGATTATGTTTAACTCTTCCGCAACAGGTATAAACTCGGATGGCGTAACCCATCCCAGTTCCTTATTATTCCACCGCAAGAGAGCTTCGGCACCTATTAATTTTTTATCCGTAATTCGAAACTGAGGCTGATAATAAACCTGAAGTTCCTCCTCATACTGTAATCTTTTTAAATGATATTCTATATCACTTTTGCGGCTTAACTTCTCGATATATTTTAAATCGAAGGAGACACAACGGTTCTTGCCTAACAACTTCGCCTGATACATAGCAATATCTGCATTTCTCATAAGAGTACTTCTGTCCTTAGCATCGGAAGGATAAATGGAGATACCAATACTTACGGTTAAATGAAATACATATTGTTCCACTTCTAATTCTTTACTGCATTTATTTATTATATCATTGGATATACGTTCCATATTGGCATAACCATATCTGCCATGGAAACACATAACAAACTCATCCCCGCCTAATCTGGCCAAAAATGAATGTTCCCCTGAGAAAGATTGTAAACGTTTTGCAATCTCAATTAGAACTTTATCTCCTATGTGATGGCCGTACATATCATTAATAGTTTTAAACCGGTCTATATCGATAAAAATAATGGCAAGAGTTTCCCTCTCACCTATGGTCTTAAGTTTCTCTTCCAGTGACTCCAGGAAATAACGTCTATTATAAAGCGCAGTAACCGTATCCTGTTTCGACAAGAAATTAAGCTCTTCATTTTTATCTTCTAATTGTTTGTTTTT
This sequence comes from Anaerocolumna sp. MB42-C2, assembly GCF_030913705.1. Taxonomy (GTDB): domain Bacteria; phylum Bacillota; class Clostridia; order Lachnospirales; family Lachnospiraceae; genus Anaerocolumna. The sequence continues at coordinate 3,953,928 of NZ_CP133190.1, read as the reverse complement.
TTCAATAATCTCTTTTGTTCTCTCCTCTATTTTTTCCTCCAGAATCTGATTCATTTTCTTCTCTTTAATAAGAAGTTGCTCATTATCAATATATAACTTAACGTAATTTCCTAATATATGATGAATTATGATAATTGTAAGGAAGAAAAGTAAGTCCCGGATGATAAAACCCTCATAGGCGAAAGCCAACACCGGGCAGACCAGTAACAACAGATGTTTCCTGGTAAAACCAACGTTATAAACCAGTTCTAATCCTGTACTTTTCGTATCTGAATTCCTGTATTTAAACTCAAGAAAAGCACCTGCACTGATTCCTGCAAAACTCCCCAGGTAAATAATGTCAATCATGGAATTCGGGTTATACGTATGACTAAAATAAATGTGGTAATATTGCAGATCAATAAGGCAAAACATTAAGCTTGTGCAGGCTATTACCTTTAAGTGCACCGGTATCTTCCCCTTTCGCACCGATATGTACCATATACTTATACTGACGATCATAATAATATCTATGTTTATATTTACAAAATTAATGATACGATCATTGGATAAAATCTGATATAGATTCAAATCCTTATGAAAATAAATAATCCAAAATAAAAAAATTAGAGAGAGAGCAATGGAGCAGGAATCCAGTAAGAGCTGGAGGCTGTTCCATTTTTTCATGAGATGATATCCATATAAAACTACGGCAGCACAGATAAAAATATTAGGTAAGGTATAAAGGCAGGTAAGAAGAATACTTTTCTCCGGAGTAAAAAACGGCATATAATAATAAAATGCCCACAACATATCTGCCATAGCCCAGGATATGCAGGCATGTCCGAATAATAACCATATGAATTTATAAGAATCCCTTCTCTTTCTTCTGATGTCCTGATAATTTCTTATAATTACAACAAAAGAAAGGAAACCCACAAAGGGAGATAATATATTGGCCCAATTATCAAACCTTAAGATGGCGGAAATCACATATAGAAAATAAAGAATAAAAGTAATTATTATATAAGTCTTAAGTTTTTTTATCATCATCTTATGAGATTCCTTTCTTATAGCAAAATTGACTAAAAAACAAGGAAATAATTACTTGTGTTTACATTATTTAACGATGATTATTACTTACATTATATAACAAATTATGAGATTATACAAGAAAATGTACTAAGATTTTCGAAAATTACGCAGAATATTGGTATAATTATACAATTATTGCAAGAATTTTATACATATAATTACAGATATGGTAAATTTTTTATTTATATTGTTTTAATACAATAAAAGTGTATCAGAAGACCTGTAAATGATTATAGACATATCTATATTCCGGTTTAATAACCGGCATAATTTATTATGTTTGTAGGAGGTGACATAATTATCGAATATACATACAGCAATAGTCATTAACAGGTGCTTACTGTTTTCCTCATTTTTACATTTATATAATTTTATCACAAAAAGGAGATTAATTGTTCCTATATATTATAGGAGTATATATTATAAATTACAGCAAAAAATGATCTTAATTCTATAAACTTCTATGTATATGATTCTTAAAATAAAGTTAAGAATTTACAATATTTTAACAGAAAGCTATTCCATTTTATGACATTTTCTACTATAATAAATAAAGGATTAACAACTTAAGAGGTGTCGATTATGATATTTACATCACTGCTTTGGGCATTTATGTTATTGATTTATTTCTCTGCTAAAAACAATAAAATAAATCAATGGTGCGCGATTACAATTTTTATTTTCAGCTTCGGTACTTTCAAAGAATATATCTACTATGATTTATCTCCTGTCCTTTCAGACAGATTCCCTGTTATTAACAAGAACCTTCTGGAGAACTTATATTCCGTAATGACAGCAATTTTGTATAACCTTGTTATGCCCTGCAGTCTTATCTTTGCTTTATATTTCTCTTCTTTTCACCGGAAAAATATCAAATTATTTCATGAAATCAGAAACTTCTGCTTTCTTCCCGGCATCATACTTTTCCTGATCTATAATCCGGCCAAAACCAGCTATTATCAGCATAACAGCCGTATATTCTGGTATGTGGTAACTGTCTACAATATAACTTTTGGTATCCTTATGACAATCTTTATGATCGGTTCTATCCACCGAGCCGAATCACCCTTACAGAAACGTCAGAAAAAGCTGATCAGTCTGATTATACTTCCGCCTGTGTGGTATTGGTTAATCACTATTTTCGTAATACATAGTTTGCAAATCACTGCCTTATTTAAGATATGGAAACAAAATGCTTTTATCTTATCAGTCTCCATCCTGTTCTATATCGTTCTTGCTTTTAAAGAAGGAATTATGGGACTAAGGCTGCAATCCCAGAATTATCAATGGGATTCCGATATGAAAGTCGCAAGCAAAGGGGCTTCTTACACAAGCCATATCCTAAAAAACGAAATAGCTAAAATCGAATGGTGTCTTAATAACCTGTCCCAGACTTATCAAGATTCCCCACCGGAGGAACTGGCTATTATTGAACGGTCTGCCAATCATCTAAAGCAATTTGTAAAAAAGACGCAGATCTACTCCGATGATATTATATTGAGAAAAGAAACCGTGCCCTTGTTAAAACTGATTACGGATTCTGTTTTATCCATAAAGAAAACTACGGGAGGCGGAATCGATTGTCAGATCGACTGTGAGGAAAATCAGTTCATAAACTGTGACACGGCTCACATGTCAGAGGTGTTAAACAACTTATTATTAAATGCTGCGGACGCTATGAATAACCGGGGTACTATCTCAATAAAATGTTATAAAAACAAACGCAACCGCATGTTAACCATCTCCATTACAGATGAGGGAACGGGAATTAAAAAAGAGCATATTCATAAGCTTTTTCATCCTTATTTTACTACCAAAAAAACAAATTGCCACTTTGGACTGGGTTTATCTTATTGTTATAATGTAATGAATAAACATAAGGGGTATATCGATATACAGACAGAAGAGGGAAAGGGAAGTACGTTTTCGCTTTATCTTCCGATGGAATGATAAGTGTATTAAAGTTAAATTGAATTAAATTTAAACCTGTGAATTATGAGTCAGCTATTATTACGTATCGTATAGAGAGGTTATTATGGAGAAAAATATTAAGGTAATTCTTATAGAGAATGATTTGGATTTTGTGTTTTTATTACAGCAGCTATTACATAAAGATTCTACTTTTTCCTGCCTCGGTTATGCCACCAACAAAACCGATGGGATACGTCTTGCCTGTGAGGTGCAACCGGATATTGTGTTAATGGATTTAAACCTTTCCTCCAATGAATTGGCCGGAATTGAAACCTCCATGGAAATACGCCGGCAAACCAACGCAAAAGTAATCATCCTGACTTCCTTTGAAGATTATGATACCGTTATTCATGCCTGTATCCATAGCTTTGCATCGGGATACCTATTCAAAACCCAATTCGATACCATTCTGCCTTATATAAAACAGACTGCTGCCGGGCATACTCCTCATGAATATTTGATACGGTCCTTAATTCTCAGCCAGTTAACTTCTGCGGAGAGGACTATATTGGAGAGAATTCTCGGGAATCCTATTGATATCTATTCTTCAAATAAAACAATTGCCAATCAAAAGACGAATATATTCAGAAAATTGGGTCTAAAAAGTCAGAAAGAAGTGATTCATATTTTGGGGGATTATTTATAATATGTGGAATTATTTATAATATGTTTCTATATTTATTTATATAAAGCGTAATCCGGTATATTAATACGCAGGATGGTAATAATTAATATAGGTCTTTCAGCACATGGCATACCATCGTTACTTGTATTATAATAGTATATATTGTATCTTCTCTTAACAGCCGGATTGGAGGAATATCATGCTTGTGATTGCAAGCTTAACAGCATTTATCATTATATATGTTTTATATTGTCTGATTAATAATCAGTCAAATTATGACCGTTGTATTGAAGATGAAGAGCAGTTGAAGTATCTTCAGGAGTATAAGAAATCCAAGAAATAATCTGAATACTATTACCACGGCTTTTATTTTATCATTATTCTATACGGATATATCGTGAACCGTAATTTTCCACATTCTTTTGCCTTATCTAAACTTGCAAGTGACCGGCATTCCCCACTTTCTGTAACTAAAAATGCAGTGAATCGACACAACCGTTCTTAAAGTCTCATATGATAATGAGAATATAAAAATAAGGAGGTTGATGGAAATGCCGTTTCAATTAAGAGCTTTCACATCCAAAAACCCTGACAAGGGTAACCTTGCCGTTTCGTGTATACCAAACCAAATAGATATAGAATTTCAACGTTTTATAGAATTTATAAAGACAAGAGATCTTCCCCAAATAACTGAGGCTGTCAAACAAAATCTCAGGCATTTTAGCAACACAAACAGCTTACTATATAATAACACCATTAATTTCATCAATGAACACAAGCTGTGGGGGACATATTACCCGGAGAAAGAAGATTATGAACTTGCAGACAACAGAGCCCATGCCCTTATAGAACACCTGGATGACTTTATATGGTTTTATAATATTCTTAAAGACTACCGTTCAAAAAGGATTCTCATTAATATACTTTATTACTGGCTTATGTCAGATCCGAAGAAAATAGAACAAATACATGAGCGCACATTTAACCAGTATTTTGACCTTGATATAGTAAAATGCAATAATAATGAGGTTTTTGTGGATATCGGAGGATATATAGGTGATACCTTGGTTAAATATTCGCAGACCTTTGGTCAAAACTGTTATAAAAGGATCTACTGCTATGAAATAGTACCAGCCAATATTGAATATATTGAAAAAAATATTGAACTTTTTCATCTTGATAATGTAATAATAAGAAAAAAAGGTGCCAGTGACAGAGATGGCACGCTGTACCTTTCTAATAATGTGATTTCATCTGTAAGCCAGCTTTCTGAAAGCGGAGATATTGCTGTTCCCATCGTAAAAATCGATGATGATATAGAAGAAAATGTAACCTTTATAAAGATGGACATAGAAGGAGGAGAAGAGGCAGCTCTTTTGGGCTGTTTGGCAAAAATCAAGGAAACTCATCCTAAACTTGCATTAAGTGTATATCATAATCACAAAGACATCTGGAAACTGCCCCGAATTATTTACGAAGCTGACCCCTCCTATCATTTTTATATGCGTTATTACGGGTCGCCCATATTTCCTACTGAATATATTATGTATGCAATTTAGTATAGCAAACAAAACCGGCTGAGATTATTTGGTAAGCTCAGCCGGTTCATTTCGTTGGATTCAAGTCTAATATTCCCTCTTTTTATTCAAGGCGGTAATTACACCTTATTTATTTTTTCTGCTTTGGGTCCTTTTATGCAGCGTATTATTGCTTTTTGCCTGGCTTTTTATATTACGTGGCTTAGTTTCTGCTATACTCTGATCCGGTGCGATATCACTGCTTTCACCGGAAAATTGGTCAGCCGCCTCAATCACTGCCCCATTATTCCCTGTAGAAAAATAAGGAACTGCATAAACAGTATCACCAACCGTATAATTCTTATAAATTGGGTTATTCAGCCGCGGTTCTAATGCTACCAAAACAATATCCGTTCCATCCTTTGTTTTTACATTAAGAGGATGAAATCGCGCTATACTATGTTGAACTTTCTTTACCGCAGTATTAAATCTATCTATGGACTGCTCTTTCACAATACTGTCCTCGCTGGGAAGATCTATTACTGCCAAGTCCTGACTCATCTTAAATGAATTGCCTTCCCTGTCTACTAATGTAATTGGATCAATCTCTGCATTATCATCTGATCTATGATATATTATGTCATTATCAATGCAAGCTTTTTCAAAGGCTTCATTTATTGAAAGTCCACTTTTCTTCAACATAATATCATCTCCATTCTATAAAGCTATTTCTTCTTTGTCTATTATTACTGTCTGGTCAAATACACACATTTGGGTTTCAATATAAGTTATGTCAAACTTTTGAAATAGTTCCCCATATTCTGTAGGTAAATAAGGTTGATCCGGTTTGTAAAAATTCCCTATAATCATTTTTAACGGAAATCTATATTTCAGATAATCACAATAAAAACAACGAATTTTATTCGTAGCTGCCTTATTATCCTTGTCTATATGATCAGGATCTACACCTTTGCATACGATCCTGCCGGACATTAACAGGGGATGAAACTCCTCTCGGTAGGTATCAACAAACTGGTTAAAGTGGGATAATTTACGGAGATCCATAACTGCATCCTCTTGCACCGTAATTTCACATCGTATGATTGCTCTGTCCTTAACCTGAACTCCAAACTTACTGGTAGGATTTGTTGTCCACCATTCTGCCAGGGAATAATCAGCGAAAAAATATGCCCCATTTCCAAGCCAGTGTTCATCATTCTGCTTATAAATAAACTTATCCTTAATAATTCCTGATACAAACTTCTTATCTGTACCATGAAACGCTTCTAACTGAATAACACCAGGAGTTTTTGATGGCATATGAGTGACCTTCCTGTAAATATTTTATTAAGAATGAACTATTTTCTATATATTATTCTCATATTATCGCATATATTACCGGTATCGGTATCTCATCTAACAGTAAACATCTGCCAATGATGAGGAAAAGCTTGTCCAATCCGTTATTATGTTTTGTAAATGTTTTCCTCTTGTATAATTATTATACTATTATTCTGGATTTATGTCAAACGGCAATGCTTCCGATCTTCCAGCAAATGTTTGACTCACAACCAAAAGCCGGAGATCTTACGACCTCCGGCTTACTTGATTTAAATAATTCTATTTAATTCCTGAAATAGAATAATTCACGATATAATTATTATTTTTCATCTGCTGACAAGCCTCTTCTGCCAGGGTTTTATTTAAAAATTCTGCAGACACCCTGTAATAGCGGCCTTCCTGTACTACTTTGGCATTAATTGCCTGATACTTATTCTTGAAAATATCACTTAATTCCTCGGCGTACTTTTTACTACCGATCAATCCAAGCTTTACCATGGCTCCACTTTTTGAAGCCGGAGCTTTCACTATCGATTTATCAGCTTTCTTAACTGTCACCTTAGCAGGTTTCTTCTCCGTCTTTTGTAACGGAACAAACTTTACTGCCGTATAACTTTTTCCTGTTAAAACTCCTTCTTTGGCTAAAGGTACTACTTTACAAATTAAATATTTTCCCCGAACCTTCTGGGTAATTACATAACTTCTCTTATTAGCAGAAGCGATTTTTAATTTGTTCTTACCAGCTTTATTATCTGCATAATACCACTGATATTTTGTTTTTCCCTCCTTATCCTGATCTGCATCCTTATAGGAATAAGTTACTACTAATTTGTTCTCTGACTTATCTGCCGACTTGATTGCCAGTTTTGAAATACTTGGAGCAGAGTTAATTGTACTTATGAAATTAAATGTGCTGAACTTATTAATGGTAACCTTAACACCGGATAGACTTCCATCCACATTATATAGCAATGTTCCAGGTAGTATTTCTTTCTCACCGTCACTATGTTTAACATAGACCGCCAGATTACTCAGTACTTTTTCTTTTAATGCCGGATCCTCCGGAAGAGTTATATTCCTTGCTGAAAACACAACATCGGTTTTCTGATTCTCATAATTCGTGTCAATGGTCATTGGTGTACCGAAGACACCAATGGTTCTAAACTTCGCATATTTCTTAACCATTTCAGAAGATAAGGTATCTTTTATTGCCTCTTCTTTTACAACGCTGTCTTTAATCGGTATCACATAGAAGTACAGATCTTTATTCTGATTTGCCAGATTCTGCAATCCATCCTTAGACAACATAATCGTTACATCATCTGATTTAATTTCAACATTTAAGTCTGCGCCCGCTATCATTTTTAAAGCATCTGCTTTAATATTGAAATGAATTTCTTCAGCTGGATTTAATTCATCGTCATTAATATAAATTATAATATTATCAGCAGTATTCTTCCTGTTATTCAATATTTCTTCAACTGTTTTCTTATCCACGATTACAGAATCTACTGCTTTCTTATTATCTTCTGTTCTGATGATGTCTATGGAAGCTGCCGGAACAGAATCCAAGGATACCTCTACCTGCCGCTTTGGTTTTTCATCAGATTTACCATTATTGGTACTTCCGGACGTTTTTGTATTAGTGTGAAAATATAAGGTAGTAATATCGCCGGCCGGATTACCTCCTCTTGCTTTTACCCGGATTTTAACCTCCACGGTACCTGTAAATACAGGCGGATTCGTTTCATTATAGGTAATCCAGGTTGCTCCTCCGTCTATGGAATATTCCATGGTACTGTCTGCACCTATGATCCTATTGTTTTGATCGTCTATACGCACAGAAGGCGCGGGAGGCGTGGAAGGATTCGTCGGATTATCTGTAGCTGCAAAGGTCACTGTTCGAATACTGCCTGCCTTTTTACGCACCAGAATAGCTGCACCCTCTGTCACATTGATCTCGGCAGCTTTGGCACAATCATTCCAACTGCTTCCATTGTCCTCTGAATATTCCATGGTATCATCGGTTGCTGCCATTTTGTGACCTAAGAAATCAACCGCAAGTGCTGACCCTGTTAACACCTCCACAGCGGAACCACTGACTACAGAAACCGATGTTCCTGATATCATAATAGCTGAGCCGCTAACAACTGAAACCGATGTTCCCGTTACCACCTGCTCCGTAAAATCGATTGCTACAGAATCTCCTGCTTTTATTCTCACAAGAACAGTAGTACCGTCGGCAAAGGTGGGTGCATTCTCTGTATCATAAGAGGTCCAGCTTACTCCATTATCCGTAGAATATTCCATACTGGAATCTACATTAACTAATTCATTATTGACATCATCAACAGCAACTGCGCCATGAAATCTAAAAATTGCGGCGGCACTGGCATCACTTTCCGCTGTTGCCTTAACTCTTACCTTAACAGTCTGATTTCCGCTAAATACCGGAGGGTTACTGCTATCATAGGAAATCCAGTCAGTTCCTCCATCCGTGGAATATTCCATGGTATCATTGATTCCTACAATGGTATTATTATCATCATTTACTGTAAGATTCGGTGCAGCAGGCTGGGTAAAGCTTACGGTTGTACTTTCGCTTGCCGGACTCATCGCTGTTGCTTTAACTCTTACCTGAACAGTTTGATTCCCGCTAAATACCGGCGGATTACTGCTATTATAGGAAATCCAGTCAGTTCCTCCATCCGTAGAATATTCCATGGTACTGTCCGCACCAATTAATTCATTATTAATATCATCTACCGTGACAGCCGGTGCAACCAAAGGTTCTGCGATTGTTACCGTACTGATCGACTGGGAAGTGGAATCCTGTGTCGTAACATTTAAAATAATATTATATGTTCCGTTAGGGGCGTCCGGTTGCGGTGTTACCGTAACATTAACCGCTCCCTGCGAATTCGGAGCTATGACATCGCTTGTAATATCCGGCTCAACTGTCCATCCTTCCGGGCCTTCCACCGAATAGCTGACCGGCTGGGGAATGGCACTGCTGTTATTAACGGTATATCCTACCGTAATCGCTGCTCCGGATGCGCAAGTTACTGCTGAGGTACCGCTTGCAAGTACAGCCGAGCTTACAAAACATTCATTTGCTCTGATTGTCCAGGTTTCATCGGAATTCAGTCTATCATTTTTCCATTCCAGAGCATATCCGTTATCTGTACTTTCATAAGGATTAATTTCTTTATTTAACACACTACCGTTACCAACATCAGCTTGAACCGACCCATAATATGTTGACATATAACTGTTGGGAATTGTAATTCCCTGCATGTAAAGACGTTGCGTAACTCCATTTACTACCTTAGAGACGCCAATGGAATTCGTTGCACCTTCCCAGTATCCTGCACCATTATCACCTCCGGCCAGAAAAGTATCTTCTCCTCTTAAGAAATGAAGATTCGTCATAGACGTACTTCCGATATTTTTTACCGACCATTCAAGTTGGATATACTGTGCAGTATCAGAAGGAAGCGTTACTGTCTGTCTCAGTTCAAAACTTGAAGTTCTCCAGGTCGTAATCACGGAATGTTCATCCGCAACCTGATCGGCAATAGGCATTTGTTTATTGCGATTAAAATAAGTTCCCAGCGCATATAAGCTTCCGTTTACATCCAATATGGCATCTGCCGCCGTATAATATTGCCTCACAAACGAAGCTCCATCATAACGGTATACATCAATATTTCCATTTGCTACGTTGATTTGAAGGCATCCTTTCGTCCGCTGTCCGCCAAGCACTGCCGCTGTATTAGCTGCATAGACTTCCTTCGGCTGAATGCCAACCAATGTAATTATTAGTGATAACATAATTACATATGCAATGAATCTGTTATGTTTCATTCTTTTTTTCCTCCTTTTTTCGTACAATGTGGCAGCATCACCAATGCCACTGCTTTTTCTCATTCTGTTTCTCCCCCTAGATTACTGTCTTCTTCGGCCAGTAGCATACACCCACTTCCAAAAAGCGGGGCTTGTCCAAATGAAAATCGGCACTTTGGCAGTACCAGGAAAGGAGTCTATCCTCCTGCCTGCGCCGACGATGTTCCATAATATCACTCTCCTTTACGATGAAATGCAGATAGACCTTCCTATTAATTACAGCAAGAAAAATACCATAAAAAACATAAAAAATGAGCCTTTACACTTAAAAGACTCATTTTTACACTTAAAAACTTATTTTATTTTAAAATTTGCTCTTGAAAAATAAAAATTCTCTGTTCTCACACCAGCAGTCGAATACGAAAAATACCTTTTTCAATTTGACCTAACAACCCTCAGATAATTCTTATCTTGGAACGGGTCAGCTTTTTAGCCGAGATATTTTATAAATACACCATCCCAATACCGTTCCGAATGTATTCGTTACCACATCATCTAACTGACAGAAACCCCTTTGAGTCAGCAGTTGCAGAAATTCCAAGAAGAGACTGGAAAGTAATCCCACCATCAAACAGACCTGTAACTTCTGCAGCTTATGAAAAGCAAGAGGAAATAGCATACCAAATGGCAGGAACATCAATATATTCTCGATAAAATAAGCATGGGATGTCATAGTATTCCCCCAAGTCGCAAACAAACCAAGCTCTATACCCTGTCTTGAACCAGGTTCCCTGGATAAGAGCGCCAGATTTAATAATACGGTACTGTAGACAATACAAAGGAATAGTATCCATTTCTTCTTTTGTAATACCGCTTTATCCACTTGAGAACGTCCTCTGCTCCAGAGGATGCAAAGTAATATAAAGAAACCTCCCATTAAAATCCCATAAGGGATATAACTAGCCGGCTCAAGCAAATCTCTCCCGATATTACCCAATAACTGATTCATATTATTCCATAATGTCATTCACAAAATTCGCCTTCTTCTGGTGTGTATTCTCCAGTTACCTCTATTATATTCCCATCGGGGTCTGTCATTTGAAAATAATAATACGGGCATGCATTGCATACATATTTTATCTTTGTAATTTTATCAGAAATATTTAATTGCTTTACACGCATATATTCTTGTCTCAAATCTTCATCCCAAAAGTTTAAAACAACTTTCCTTGAATTCGGCATTTCTGCTATTCGTTTTAAATCGTCAAAGTATGGGTTATATTCTCCCTTATGTACAACCTTGTTAGAATTAAGGGTATCAAAATAGCCACTCATAATTGCAATACATTTTCCTTCAAAATCAAACATGGCAAATCTATCCATATTTTGTTTTGAAACTTTCATTTCAAGTAGTTTTTCATAGAAATTAATAGATTTATTAAAATCTTTTACTATCAGATAAACACTTCCTAAATGCATAATTTCCTCCAATGTTTATAAATAATCCTCATTCTTAAATATGTTATATATTAGGCCGCCACCAATGGATATTTTATGTCTTGCGTTTACTTCTTATATTGTTTAAGATAGCTAAAGCTATTCTTATTAACGCTGAATACACCGACACCATCCTTTTGTAACTCATAATTAAGCTTTACGATTGCGGTCTTTCTCGGTGTAGCAGTAACGTTATTACTGTGAGTATGTAATACATAATATAACTGCTTATCTTTTCCGGCAACGATATCTCCGTGTCCTGTACCATTTTCGCCTATATTATCTCTGCTTATTATCGGTCCCTCCCTCTTATCCCAGGGTCCAAGGGGGCTCTTGCTGGTTGCATAACCCACAGCATAATCAGGATTTCTAAAATCGTTGGCAGAATAGAACAGATAATAGGTACCGTCCTTTTTTATCACTGTTGGCCCCTCCGTTACCGGCCAGGAGGTTTTCTCTGTATTTTCCCAAGGTTCGGTTGCAGTGATACAGGCTATTTGATCCCCCTCCCCAATGCCGGACAGGTCATCTTTCATCTTCACCACATAGATATTATTCCCACCGTTTTGCTTCACAAAGTACAAATAAATCTGTCCGTCATCGTCAAAGAATACATAGGGGTCAATGGTTTTATAGGACATTCCTTGAAATAACGGCTTTAAGTCTGATTGAGTAAATGGCCCCAAGGGACTTTTACTTTCTGCTATAGCTATTTGCTCATCTGCAGTGTATGCCATATAATATAAATTCTTATAAAAAAAGACCTGTGGTGCCCAAAAACCGCCGTTTCCGAAAGAAGTTCCTTTTTTTAACGCTAAGCTGCTATTCTCTGTGTTTGTCCAATGTACAAGATCTCCAGATGTAAAAACATGAAACCCCTGAGATGCATCCGTCTCATTCGTACCATAAAGATAATAAGTCCCTTTTTCATAAAATATGGTAGGGTCCGCTTGAAACAACTGCAGTGTGCTATACTTTGACCAATCTTCTTTTTTTCTGCACCCAGATGTGAAACATAGAAATAGAGCCAATAGTAATATTATCCTGCCTTTCCCATTTTTGATTCCCATAAATCCTCCTAATTAGATATCTAATTTTCTATTACTGTGTCAAATGTGTCCGTATTACAATTTCCGTTTCTTTAAAACATTAATTATGTTTTAATTGCAATACAAATATAGCATCTTTGTTGTATTTAATCAATGCTCATTGAGAACATAACATACTTTTAGTAAATTTATCCATTTTACTACAGTTTTTTCGTTATTTTATAATTTATAACTTATTTTATGTTTTAATCAAAGGTTGCCTTTCTTTTTCTGTGCTGAATAGTGGACAGTTTTTGTGGTAATTGTTATAATAATCTAAAAATATTCTACACCAGAAAACCGTCAAATCGGGAAAGGGGCTAACTATGGCTAAGATATTGCGGTAGCTTCTCCAACCTGCATCAGGGATCTGAACCTGGCAGAAAGTAACTCTATAGACATACGCATCGGCAACAAACCGGATGCAACATATATCGGTGGTTTTAATCTGTTCGGCGAAAAATTCGGTGACTATGCCCAAAATATCATATTGTCTTTAATTTATTAGCCTATTATGCATTGTAATAAATGTGTCATTTTGTCCTCCGGTGTCCCTTAGGTCCGGGGGCTTTTTACTAAATTTTTATTTATATATCTATTCCGGAATATAATAAAACGTAGGGATTATCCTACTTTCCTTCTTATATATTGGTGGTGCTTATTATCATTGCTTTGCCTGTCTTTTTTTAAATCAGAAGTTTTAGGGTTCAGCTTTACCTTCGTGATTCTTTTGTTGAATCTCATCAAAAATATTATTATTTGATTTATTTTTAGTATTCTGATAACCCTTCATTAAATTTTTCAATTCCGTTACTTCAGCCATCATTGTGACAAAATCTTCTTTTGTGATTGGTTTTTTATCATCCTTAAGCTCATATCCTATCTGCCCGCTTACTTCAATCGTTGCTGTTTTAACATCTTCTATAGAGGATACGCCATTTTGGCGCAGGCGGGTTTCCAGGCGGTCTGTAGTGAGTCGGAGTTTTTTCATGTTTTTTAAATTTAGTATACCATTTTCAATTATGATAACCGCTTTACCGGAAGAAAATGTTTCAAATGCATCAAATTTGATTTCTAAATATTCAGAAATAACCATAAGCAATGTAAACTCCAATGCTACTAATAATGTCACCAGGACATTCTTTTCTGCGATTGGCTGTATTAATAATGAACCAATACCGATCATAACAATTGTTTGAGTTATGGTCATCTGAGATATCGATTTTCTTCCACCTATTCTCAATATAATCTTTCCTGATACGAAAATCAAAAAAGTTTCCCATATCCAGCTATAATCCATACCATCATCTCCTATCATTATATATTTACTATCTCCAGATTAACCGTGGAGTCAAATCCGAACCAGTTTCCACTCGTTAATTTCTTTGGCACCGGCGCGTATTTCTACAAAACAGCCGCACATTCTAACCAATTCATCTTTCCTTTCGAGATTACTCAGGTGCTTTTACCGTAGTACGATGCTTTGAGGGGAAATATTATTTTTGAGTATTGCCATAATGGTGGAAATATTATTCGCTAAACCATACATAATTTTAATGATATGTAATGACAGTACTACCGATTTTACCAAAGGGTTCTAATGTATTCTCGACAAATTATCATTACTATTTAACGATATTTTCTTCAAATTATGTTGATTATTTTCTGGTAAATGCATATAATAAAAGTAAGAAATTATTTTGGAGGTGTTATTTTGGCTATCACATCAGACATGCTACACAGTCTAATATCAATTACGCAATTTAATCGTGGGCAAGCTGCTAAAATATTTGATCGTCTACGTACCGAGCGACAGCTTGTTGTTTTAAAAAACAATCAACCGTCGGCTATTATTTTATCTCCAGAAGAATATGCCCGTCTCTCTGAACTTGAAGCAGACTACAATCTTCTTATGGAATCAAATGACCGTTTAGTAAACAACGCCGAAAAATCTTCATTAGATTATAATACTGTTCTTAACAATCTTGGTATTACTGAAGAAGAAATCAATAAGGCAGAGGATGTTGAGATAGAATGAGTTGGAATATAGAATTTCTGGAAGAAGCTCAACAGGATTTAAAAAGCTAGATGGATCTGTTCGCATCCAAGTGTTAAAGGGGATCAAAAAAGTTAGTCAAAATCCTCTTCCCTTTTCTCAGGGTGGATACGGAAAACCCTTAGGTAATAAAGGTGGTACAAATCTCACGAATCTATACAAAATCAAGTTTAAGGACTTAGGAATTCGTATTGTCTACAAAATTGAAATTGTAAACTCAGTAATGAAGATTATTGTTATATCTGCTCGTACAGATGAACAGGTTTATAAAGAAGCTCAAACAAGACGTGGAAATCACCATCTTTAGAAACTATTTGAGCTAATTAGCCCACTCTTTATTTTTAACACTGCTGACTCCAGAAGAAGAAAATGAATCATAAATTTGCAGGCACATACCATCTATGGCATGTGCCTGTATTTGTTTTAGTATAAACTTTTCTCAATGCAAGATCTTTCACCCTGCATAGCCGGAAGATTCTGTTTTCATTGATTACAACCGTTTCATTTATTACCAATTGACTTTTTTACTGGGACAATAATTAGTAATGACAGCGGTTCGTATTTCCACAAAACACCCGCACAATCTGCATAAACCGTTAAGTAAGTACTGACACTTTTTGCATTGTTCCAGCCGGTATTTATAGGTTTCCTCAGGCGTTCTTATATCTTCTGCATAAGTTATTCCACCATTTTTTATCACTTCAGATATATCCGAAATTATATTTTCAGTCTTAAGTTCATCATTAAGCTGAGATAAAATTATTATACATTCTTTCCACATCTTGCCTGACTAAGAAATCGGCGGTAAAAAAGTACGTCAGATATCCTTATCCAAAGACAGTCACTTTTGGCCTATATTTTTTCTGTATCTCTTTTTAAAATAGTTATATACTCCTCATATATAAAGTTCTTATTTCTTTGCGCAGTTCCTGCTAAATGCAGAATACCAATCTCCTCAAATAAACTAATCATATTTTTCATAATTGAAATAATAAATATATTATGCGCTTTTTATTTCAATTTATCAATGTATTATGAAATAATTATGAAATAAATTTATTCTTATTTCAATTATTCCTATGACTGTTAATGTTGGAAGACCACAGCGATAAACCCACATGTTGTCTTCCATCCTGTCAACAATGTCGACTAAATCAACCGTCGGCTCTTTCTCCCAGCATAGCCGGAAGATTCTGTTTTCATTTTTTCATTGAATACAACCGTTTCATTTATTACCAATTGACTTTCGTACTGGGACAATAATTAGTAATGACAGCGGCTCGTATCTCCACAAAACATCCACACAATCTGCATAAGCCGTTAAGTAAGTACTGACACTTTTTGCATTGTTCCAGCCGGTATTTATAGGTTTCCTCCGGCGTTCTAAGTTCCTTGGGAATATGACTGATATATCCCGAAACAGTCTTAACATAATCCCGATCCGAAAGTTCCCGGAGGAGGCATCTTTCACAATCTAACCCATCCATTCTACATTCCTTTCGAGATTACTCCGGTGCCTTTACCGTCAATAGGACAACGGATTTAGAGGGTATATGAAGTGTAATTTTGTTATCTTTCACTGTGTAATTCGTGAATGCAGAGGGTCTTAAATTATCCGGAGCTTCAAAGGTATTCATGGCATTCATGGAACTGGAAGTTAACACTTTACCCTCGATCCTGCCGAATGGTCCAAAGTCTTCTATATAACATACTACCTCCGCTTCTTTCTCAGGATTAATGTTACACAAGGTAATATTAACAGACCCATCCACTGCTTTTGATACGGAAGCATTGATTTGTTTTAAGGTCTCCCCATCACATTCATACTCTTCAGAAAGCAGTGCATAATCAAGTAACTTGGCATCCTGATGTACTTTATACAGATCAAAGACATGATATGTCGGTGTAAGTATCATCCTCTGACCCTCAGTCAGAATCATTGCCTGGAGAACATTGACGGTCTGTGCAATATTAGCCATATGTACCCGTTCCGAATGGTTATTAAATATATTCAGGGTAGTACCGGCAGAAACCGCATCCCGCAAGGTATTCTGCTGATATAAAAATCCCGGATTTGTACCAGGTTCACAATCAAACCAGGTTCCCCATTCATCCACTACCATGGATACCCTCTTATCCGGATCATATTGATCCATAATGATTTCATTCTTATATAACATCTCATCCATATAGATTGCCGATTTCATAATGCCGAACCAATCTTTCTTATCAAATAGAGTAGCCGACTTTCTCGTTCTGGAGTTATCCCTAAGGTATCTTCGGTTGCCATCCGGTATGGAGGTGGTAATAACAGGGTCACCCAGCCTTGTGTAATAATGAAGTGCAATGGCATCCAGGTGCATGGATGCATCTCTCATAAGGACCTTGGTCCACTTATAGTTATCGCCTCTCGGACCTGCCGCAATACGGAATAAAACATTATCTCCGTAATCTCTTGCATATAGATTATAACGGTTCACTTCATCCGCATAATATTCGACTCTCATGCGGCCGCCGCAGCCCCAGTTCTCATTACCGATACCAAAATACTTTAATCTCCAGGGCTTATCACGTCCGTTATTCTTTCTTAAGGTTGTCATAGGCGACTTGCCGTCAAAGGTCATATATTCTACCCATTCCGACATTTCCTGAACCGTACCGCTTCCAAGGTTACCGCAGATATAGGGTTCGGTCTCCAACAGCTCACACAACCTAAAGAACTCATGGGTACCGAAGTGATTGTTCTCCACTACTCCGCCCCAATGAGAATTAATGATTTCTTTTCTCTCCTCTTTGGCTCCGATTCCATCCCTCCAGTGATATTCGTCGGCAAAACATCCACCGGGCCAACGTAAGCAAGGAATCTTAATCTTCTTTAATGCTTCGATGATATCGATTCTCATACCATCTATATTGGGTATCTCTGAATCTTCTCCCACATAAAATCCACCATAGATACATCTTCCCAGATGCTCCGCAAAATGCCCGTAGATCATTTTATTAATCGTATTCTTTTCGGCTTTTGCATTAATTATCATTTGATTTGCCATAGTTCAATCTCCTCTTCTTTACACAATTTTTAGGATTCGAGTGTCAAAAGCCAATTTTGCATTATGAATGAATACCAGCGTATATATATTCAATTTAGCTGCCTTTCCCTCAAACATTATATTTTTTACAAGCCTCTACCGTCGGGGAAATCAATCCATCTGGCTTGATTTTTGGCCAGAGTCTTGACAAAATATAAGCAGTGTCCTCGGCCGGCCGAAGTCGAAATAATTCGACCAAAATCGAATATATATACACCGATATTCATTAAGTGCAGGTTAAGAGACCTTTTTTACACTCGAATCTTTTTAGGTAATTGCCTAACACAATCTTAGTTCTTACTCACTAACCTTTTACCCCACCGGCAGTGAGTCCCGATATAAAATAGCGTTGATTAAATACAAATAATATTAGAATCGGTAAAATAGCCAGAATACATCCGCTATACATAACTTCATAATTAGCGCTATATGGGCTGATTAGGGAAGCAATACCAATCGTTAGGGTAAAATGCTCGTTGGACCGCAGTACAATCAAGGGCCACATAAAACTGTTCCACTGCTGCATCGCGAGTAAAATCGTCATAGCCCCGTATGCAGGTTTCATAACCGGACTAATGATCTTAAAGAAAATTCCATATTCCGTACAGCCGTCAATTCTGGCAGCTTCCATAAACTCCTTGGAGATACCGGAGACATATTGTCTGAAGAAAAAGATAGCTACCGGTGCCACCATAAAGGGTAATATTACTCCCCGATAAGAGTCAATGATACCAAAACTAATTATCAGTTTATAAAGGGGCAGCATTAATATCTCAAGGGGTATCATCATTACGAGCATAACCATAACAAAGATAATATTCTTAAATCTGAATTCGTATGCACCTAAACCATATCCTACCATGGAGGATAAAAACAGTGAAACAACCGTAAATAGTATTGCGATCAATACGCTGTTCTTGTACCAGCTAAGATAGATTCCTCCCTTATAGGTAAAAATAGAGACATAATTATTGAAATCCATTATTCCGGAATCGTATACTAGTTTCATTGCCGAGCCAAATAAGGTATCACTTTTTTGCAAAGAACCCATAAACAAATAATAAATCGGGAAGATCATTATGATACCAATTACTATAAATAGAATCAGCAAAATTAACGTTGCTACCGTTCTCTTTGCTTTCATTCCTGATCCTCCTTTCGAAACAGTCCAAAGAATTTAAGCTGCCCCATATTAATTATAAGAATAATAGCCAGCAGTACAACACCGATGGCAGAACCCATGCCAAAATCATTTCTCTGGAATGCCTGCTGATAAATATACCGCACAATTGTCAAACCATTATCACCCGGATTCGTCTCATTCCAATATACATAACCCTCTGTAAACATACGGTATCCATTAATGATGGTCAGGGTAAGAATGTATATGATGATTGGCTTAACCTGGGGTAATGTGACATACCAAAATCTCTTAAACGTGCCGGCTCCATCAATCTGTGCAGATTCAATCAGATCTTCCGGGACACTTTGCAGTGCAGAAAGACAATATACCATATTAATGCCTATCTCTCTCCAGGAGGCCAATACGACCATAATCAGAATACCTGTCCCATATCCTAATTTAAACGGAACAATCTCTCTGCCTAACTTTAATAAAATTGAATTCACAAACCCCAATTCCGTATCACCAAAAATCAATCGGAAAGCAATACCCGCAACAATAACGGAGGTTAAAGAGGGTAAGAACACAAATGCCCG
The DNA here is from genome assembly GCF_030913705.1 of Anaerocolumna sp. MB42-C2. Taxonomy (GTDB): domain Bacteria; phylum Bacillota; class Clostridia; order Lachnospirales; family Lachnospiraceae; genus Anaerocolumna. The sequence goes on along the minus strand of NZ_CP133190.1, from coordinate 3,934,105 downwards.
GAATAAATTCTTTAGCTTCATTAACCTGGAATTTAATAAGGCAGCAATCGTAATGGGTAAAATCATCATAATAGTAATCATACTCAGGGTATATATGGTACTGGTCTTTATGGCGTTAAAGAAATGTTCATTGGATAACCGTTTATAATTCTTTAACCCAACAAAATTCATATGATCCAGCCCGATTACATCCATAAAACTCATATAAAAGGTTGTTACAATTGGATATAGGAAGAAAATAAAAAAGCTTAAAACAAACGGCATACAAAATATATATGGTGCAGCTTTCTTATTATATAGTAAGTGCTTTATTTTTGATAAAGCAAGCTTCTTCGTTTGCATTTGGTAACTTCCCCTTTCTATTGCTGGTCACGAAGTTCCTTAGCAGCGGTTTTCAGGGCTTCTTCCGGTGTCTTAGACTGATCTACCAATACGCTGTACATAATAAAATTGTTAACCAGATCCTGTGCCGCTACGGAAAGGTCTGCATTGGCAGGAGATTTACAGTCCGATATGTAAGGTCCCATAATCTCAAAAAATGATTCCTTATAAAAATAATCGGATTTCTTTAATAATTCCGGAGAGCTCCAGGTATCCAGATTAACCGGATCAAATGCAAGCTTCTCCCATATGTTGATATTCGCTTCATAAGATAACTTTGCTTCATATAAGAATTCTTTCGCTATGTCTATGTTCTTACACTGGTTCGTAATTGCAGTACCGGTTCCGCCGATCCCTACGGTTCTTGGTTCCCCTTTTTCAAATACCGGCATCGGTCTGATGGCGATCTTACCTTTCAGATCCGGCATGTAGTTTATAAATCTGGACATATACCAGGCGGGCATTGTTAAGGACGCTACGCTGCCCTCATTCATAAAGGTATAAAATTCTTCCACTGCCGTGGAACCGCCGCCTGCTTGAATTGCTATTCCCGATTTATACATGTCAAGCATATAATTAAGGACTTCAATATTGCTCTCACTATCCAATATGACTTCATTATCTTTCGTTAAGTAATCCCCGCCATGTTGAACGATCATCGGCCAGAACGGTCTCTGATTGGATACTTCAAAACAGGTCATCGGTATTCCTGTCTTCTCTAGAACTGTTTTCCCCATGGCACTATACTGATCCCAGGTTTCAATTGCATTCACATCTTCAATGGTAAATCCGGCTTTTTCCAGAATCTCCATATTGTAGTAGGTAACAGTCGCTCCTACATGGGTAGGCAGTGCATAATAATTATCCTTTACTTTATAAAGGTCAAAGCGAGACTTCTCATAAGTCCCCTCCGTAAATGCTTTCTCAACAACATCATTTAACGGTACCAACTGGATATCCTTTGACGTAAAATTAGTGTAGAAATTAATATTAATATCAGCAACATCCGGTGCACCGGTACCGGATTGCAGCGCTATTAATAACTTGTTTGCCATTTCAGCATTGGGCAATATCTCAACCTGCACGTTGATAGGTGTTTCCGGATGCTTTTTATTATAGGCTGCTTCCCCGAACTTCCACATATCAGTATGTATCTCATTTACAGACCACACGGTTAATGTTGTTGCAGTTGCTGCTGTTGTTTCGGTCTGTTTACTATTGTTATCTGTATTCTGTTCCGAGCCTGTTGGCTTATCGGATGACTCACCGGAACTGCATCCCATTAATGTTAGAATCATTAAGAACACTAAAATAGACGATATAAATTTTTTAAACTTTTTCATACGTATCCTCCTAAAATAAATAGTTTTTAAGGATTCAAGTGTCAAAAGGTCACTTTTGTTTTTGAATGAATACTAGCGTATATATATTCAATTTAGCTGCCTTTCCCTCAAACACTATATTTTTTACAAGCCTCTTACGTCTCAAAAATCAAGCTGTTTAGCTTGATTTTTGGCCAGAGTCTTGACAAAATATAAGCAGTGTCCTCGGCCGGTCGACGCAAAATCGAATATATATACACCGATATTCATAAAATGCAGTTTGAGAGACCTTTTGACACCCAATCCTATTTAGTTTTCGCTTCGAATTGCTCGCGACCATAGTTTTAATCGGCTATAACCATAGTCTTTCTTCCTAATAAGTACTGACGTTATACTATTTCCTATGCATCATCTCCTTCTTGTTTCATACTTTACCTTTACTTACTTTTACTGTATGAATCCTCTGCATACCTTTGAGGATTACTTGTATGCAGGGTTGATTCCGTAATCAGTTGCAATGATTAAGTTGATTTCACATGCAGATTCTTTCTCCAAGGTGCTGTTTTTCCTTAGGTCAGATTACAATTGAAAGTTCCTTCTTTCAATGCCGTCAGCGCCATGTCATCCTGTATGTCTTCCAGCACTATTTTTACCTTCGGCTTTAAGAATATTTAAACCTTTGATGATAAGAGTTCTAATCATTTCATTCTGCGTAGTCTTATAAAAGTAACTTTTCTTAGCTATGTCCAAATCAACTTCAATATCTGGTGTAACAGAAATTGTAAATTTTTTAACATCAGTTGCCATAGGTATTTCCTCCTTTTATGTAGTGGTTCACTGAATCTCATATGCACATTATAGTGGTTCAGTGGTTCACTGTCAAGGACGAATTTTATAATTTCTCATCTTTACTTCCTTGGTTCACTGGTGTATAATCGCAAGTGAGGTGATGAATATGGCTACAAATAAGCCACGATATACCGTCTCAGTTGATAATGAATTGTTCGAGAAAATAGAAAACTTCCGCTTTGAACGTCGCTTTCAAACCCGTTCCGAAGCAACAGTAGAGCTTATACGCTTAGGGCTTGAAGCAATACGTAAAGAACAAGAAGAAGCCAAAAAGAACAAATCTAATCCCTAAACTACGGAGACTGATAAATATGTAATACTCTTATAAATTATTATTAAAACGACAAAGTTAAATTAGCTCAGATATTATTATTCCCTAACTAAGTTCTATCCAAAATTAGTTTAGATAAAATATAACAGGGTTTTTCGCAAAGAAGTTTTAAAGTTAAAAAGATCCGAGACATACCAGTTATATTAATTATACCTGTGATGTTATGCTGGTAATGTCTATCAAGAGAAATATATTCGTTATACGGAGCATGTATGGGATATTTTAATGCTTCTGATGGACAGTAGAGCAGATATTACATATGAAAATAGCCCAACCAATAAAACGTCGGTTGGGCTATTTTCATATACTTAAAAAGCTGCTTGTATTTATTTATTTGTGTGGGATTATTTTTGTTTCCACCATATATCATTTTGGTAAGGATAAAACCGATATTATAATAGAATTGCTGTGAAGAAAGGTAAGCGCTCAATAGGTTCTTTCCAAACTTAGTTGAAATTGTTGTAATAAAGTGGTGTATTCTAGGTACTATAAATCTAATCGGATGGTACTTATATATGATAAATGAACTTATTAAATCATTATCTATGAATCTGGAATGTATCGATTGTAAATCAAAAGAAAATCAGTATGTGTTCACAGTTGCATCAATTGAAAAGGATGTAGTATGTCCGTATTGTAATAATCCATCGTCCAAAGTTCATTCTTTGTATCAACGTGAAATTCAGGACTTACCGATACAAGATAGGCAAGTAATTCTTTTAATCAATACCAGAAAAATGTTTTGTACTAATACGGAATGTAGTCATAAAACCTTTGCAGAAAAATTTGATTTTGTAGATTCTCATGGCAAAAAGACAAAACGGTTAGTATCAAAAATACTTACTGCCGCCTCTCCTGCAAAAATAACCTTTCCGCCGCCTTTACTGAAGGCCTCAAGTCTTTCTACAGTAGATGATCGAAGCGTTTCACATGCAGGTACAAGTATGGTTGAAAGGAACGGTAGGATCTCATGGCATCACCAAGTGCCCTTGTCTGAGAAAAAAGAGTTGGTTCTTCCATCATATGTCCTGTAAGCATGATATTGTGCGCTTTACACCAGTTCCCCACAGTATCGGCAAAAGCAGAGGCAAACCTTTCACTCAAGTGGTCATGGTACCTGTATCTTGCAACCGATATTTCTGATTCGGGAAGTTCCCAGAAAAGTTCGGGAAGATGCTCCAGTAAGCTCTCACCGTAAGTTTTACTGAAGGTTTCTTCAAAATCGTCAGTGAACGGGAGGTTAGGCAGCCATCTTTAAGAGTCACTTCATATTTTCCCAGAAGCGTCCGGAGACCACCTCCCTGTGCTTTTCCGGATGATGAGAAGTCCTTATCATTTATCTTATCTTCCAAATATCCTTCAGGACTAAACACCAGAAATCTCGCTCTGTTTTCAATATTTTTAGTCACATATCCGCCTGCAGAACCGGAAGGCCAACGATCTTCATCGTATAACCAGCATAGCATTTTATTTTCTTCTGCTTCGGTCTGTGCTGTTTTTACCAGTTCCATGCCCAAAATGGAGTTCCCCCTATATTCTGAAGTTGGATTATTGAAAAGTCCAGGTGACAGTTTTTGTTCTTTATTTTTAGGATATAACATAAAAAATCTCCTGTTCATGGAGGAAAAGTTTTCCCCAAACAGTTAAATACCTACATAGTAATATTGCGAATATAGTTTATATATTGCGGAAAAGCAATTTCCGGCTCCTCAAGCTCCTTTATCCACATCTTTTCCCATTCAAGAGACAAATACCCGTCAAATCCTCCATTCTTCAGAAGGCTTATCGTCTCTCTGATAGGGAGACTGCCCATTCCCATGAGGCAAACATTATCTTCCTCAGCATCTTTCAGATGTATATGCTTAATAAGCTTTCCCAGAATGGCATATGTTAATTCCGGTGTCTCCCCACCCGAACATGTATGATGTATATCCCAAAGGATTGCCACACCTTCATTTCGAATTTTAGACACAATTTTGTGTACTTGTCTTGCGGTTCCAAAAGCGTCGTGTGTTTCAATTAGGACTTTTACACTATTTCTAATTGCCTTTTCTCCACAGAGATTTAAATATTTTGCTGCAATTTCAGCAGCCTCCTCTTCAGTCAATTTTTCAGGATATTGACCAATGAATGTCCTCACATAAGGCACTCCCAGGTCATGTGCAAGTTCGATATAATTAAAAAGTAAATCCATATTCTCATTCAGATCTTTTTCATATTCACTGCAAAATTGTGAATACCCTCCCAGAGAACAAATCTCAATACCGCAACCTTCAAATAATTTTCTGACAGCCTTTCTTTCTCCTGCTGACATTGACAGATCTACATGCTGTGTGCCCCCTATCCTAAGTTCAACACCGTCAAAGCCATATTCTACAGCCTTACTTGCAATTTTTTCAAGATCCCAGTTGGGACATCCCAAGGTACTGAAAGATAACTTCATGTCACTCCCTCCTTTCAACCCGCATCAATCTGTTCTTTCAGGAACTTGTGGAATCGGTTTATTCCACGGCATAGTTAATTAAACCCCTGATACCCTTGTCATAGCCATGTTCCTTAAGCCCGTGGCTCACCATATCTATCTCTCCAGATTACAAAACCTGTTTACCTTTCCTGTCAAGATCCACCAGCAGATCAATCCTTCAGGTAAGGTAACACCTGATCTGTAGGTGCTTTCCTGGAAACTACTGCCGTGCTGTTTTAAAGCTATTTCCTCCATTTTAATTATATTATTGTGTCATAAATGCTGCATATTCTTTACTGATTTCATATTTCAATTGTATACCATTAAAAAAGTTTGCTATATCATCAAGAAGCTCAGATGTGACTATACCTTTTCTATCTGCCGTAGGCCCGGCCATATGAGGCATAAGTATAACATTGTCCAGATTCCGAAGTTTACTCTCAGGCGGCAGCGGCTCGTCCTCATAAACGTCAAGTATTGCTTTAAATCTCTTTTTATGCAGCTCCTCTTCAAGAGCTTTTTCATCTATTATAGCGCCCCGTGCGGTATTCACAAGCAATGCACCTTCAGATATAAGCTGCAACAGATCTTTACCTATCATGTGATGCGTCTCAGGTGTCAACGAATTGTGCAGCGATATGATTTTACATGTAGAAAAAATCTCTTCCAGTGTCTCTGCCTTTTCAAACTTATTCTTCCGGCATACCTCTTCCGTGACATGACTTGCATAAATCTTGATTTTAACCTTGAAAGGTTTAAGCATTTTTACAAGATACCCTGCAACCATTCCATAGCCAACAATACCTACTGTTTTATCCAGTAAGCTCTCGTTATAAGCATCATCATTCCTCCACCGTCCTGCCTGCACCTCATTGGCATAAAAAGGGATTTGACGCAATGCCGATAATATGTATGCTACTACTCCTTCTGATACAGATTCCGCATAAATAGTATTTCCACTTATAACTTTAATTCCCCTATTATATAGGAAATCACTTACATATGGCACAACTGTCCCCCCCGTATGAGCAACAATTTTTAGTTTTTGAGCCGTTTCCAATATACTCATATCCAAGCATTCACAGCCCCAGCCTGTTATGCACACATCCGCTGACTTAATTGCATCTTTCAATTCTTTCTTGCTGAACTGTTTTTGTGATGTATTCCAAGTTACATTTCCAAGACTTTCTACCTTTCTGATAACTTCATCCGGGAAAAAAGAATTTCTTACATCTCCCACTGGCATTGCCACAAGTATTTCCATTATTAATGCCTCCATGTTCCAATCTTGCTACTTTCGTATAATAATTTGACCATTCTTCCTTTCGTGCAAGTTTTCAGTCCTCCCAATTTATTGTAATCTTATTTTCCTGTGATCTTATAACAATACTGCCTTCATCAATTTTCCCATTTAAACTTGTATTGCTAAAATTCACACTGTAATTGAAGCCATTGAACAAGTACTCAAGTTTATTATTTGTGACATTAGTAATAGGCAAACCCTTATCAGCTTTCCAAGCCATTTTCAGTCCCCACCTTCCAGCAATTTCCCCATTACAGTAAACATCAATTGACTCTTCTCTGCAAAGCACTTCGAATTCTCCTCCCTGAACCATTTCCCAGGATATTCTCAACAGTCCGCCGCCCATATCTGTGACCTCAGGTTCAAGTACTTCCAGTGAAGTTATTGTGCCATTCTCTCCAAAAATTACGGGATAAATCCCTGCTCTTGTCCTGCCGTGGCTCCAACGATTACCATCCATAACAGGCAGATTGTCATAGTGAAAACTGCTTATATCGCATTTGTTTTTCAGATAACGCTCTTCATATTTTTCATTGAAGACATGCATGTCTCGAACCCATAGTTGTCCGAACTCTTGGTATAAATTCAATCTGTAATTTCTGCTGCTATACCAGATTGATCTATGTCCTTCTTTTTTCCAGTCTGATACGGCCGCAATTGAGGAGGCTGGAGTTACCTTAAAATTCTGACGGAACCATTGCGCCGAATCAGAAAGAGTTTCTACCCTGATTTTACCTTGAGCCAAATATTCCGAAACAAGTTTCAATTGCATACTCAAGCCCTTCCCCATCGAAGGCCATCCGAAGCTGTTTTCCTGTCCTACCTGTGTATACCCGAAAGAAAGACACTTTCCGTTAAAAATCTCACTCAGGAACCATTTGACCCATTCTTCAGAACCTCCACCAACTGGATATACAGGTTCTAATGTTATAACAGGTTGGGCCGGGGAAGAACTGAATACATCACCTGTAATCAACCCTGCATCGTACTGGTATATCGGGTCACTACCAAGCATCCTGAATACCGGTATATTTATTTGATTTTCCTCTGTCTGGGCAGGGCAGAATACATTTTTTTTACTTGGATAATATGCCTGATTATAATAACCTCCCCAAAGGGTGTATCCATCTGTTCCCCATTGATCCCTGCAGTTACAGGAGGCTGTAATCCCATATTTCCTTTCAAGATAATCAAGCGTATAGGCATCTATCAGCCATGACCCTACAGATTTGGGGTAATACCCAAAAGTATTCATAAAACCCTCCATAAAAGTATCTGAAAGTATTTCACGTTCTTTTGGGGTGTAACCTATCAAAAAGCCTACATCTGCATGCCAGTCCCAGGCAAAACCCGGCCTTCCGCGCCATTTAAGACCCGCTTTTTCCACCATTGGCTGCACCACTTCAAACCAAGCACCTATTTCATGTTTTCTATTTGAAGGCTTTTTCAGCAAATCAACAAATTCTGGCTTAAGCATAGCGTCATATTGTATCAGGAATGTACCCTGAAGCTTATACTTCTCCAAAAGCTCCAACTGATTTTTAACAGGTTCGATTAAATCCAACCCTGGCTCTCTGGGATCCACTGCCCTGATAAAATTTATAATGTTAATTATTTGTGGTTTCATATTGTCTCCATACTCTTGCTACTTTTAATAATCTATTATCAAATTATTGAATCTTGGGTAAGAATGCCATATGTGTTCAGCATACGTTCTTTTAAATAAATACTATGTGCTTCGTCATTACAAGGGCCTACGTTTATTGCCTCAACACTTTTATTTACAGGCGTGGGAGTCGGCTGTATATCATCATCAGGCGGTAAAGTTGGTTCTTCAGGAACACCTTGGAACTGAACTGCTCCAATGCTGGGCTTTACTGGATTCCATGCATTTCCATAGTAATCGGTAAAGCCTTCACCCATACCAGTTAATGCCTGCCCGGAAGTATTTGCCGGTGAATTGGCTTTCAGGTTATAATCGCCGGCGGCCTCATTTACAAAAAGCGGGTCTGCCTGAATATTATTGTTGTAATTGGTGGATTGTGCATCCATATATTTGGCATTTCCCATTAATTTGTTATTAGTGAAAGCAATGTTGGAGGTACTTCCGTTCCAGACGCAATTGTTTTCCACTATTTGCTCTACACTCGGCAGGTTGACCTCAATTGCAGCATTGAACTTGATTGTTCCAACCTCCCATGCTTTAAAAATATTGTTTTTGAAGGTATTCTGCCCAACTGCAGCATCATTGACGCGGATACAGCTTTGTTCCGTATCAACAATGGTATTATTGGCAATAATGTTGTCATGACAAACTAGGTTTTCACCCCATGGGATCAGGTCTATGGCATATCCTGCTTGATTATGATCAAGTACCGTAATTGCATTATCTACAATAATATTGCTGTAAACCTTGTTATTGTCTCCCAGCAGATGCGATGGAACCTTCATGCCATGAATATAATTCCGACGTACTATATTATTACTTGTCTGCCCTTCAATTCCCTGAATGTCAAAGCCTCTGCCATAATTCGAATACTTCAGATAGATTTCATTCTTCTCAATTATAAAGTTCTTTGTTCCATGATATCCCTCATCAACCGAACGGAGATAAACAGAACTGTGTCCAAAATCAATCATTGTATTACCACTGATCAGCCCTGAATCACCTGCATTCCAGATATCAACCGCTTCGCCCTTGGGTTCGAGCGTGAGACTGTTCATAGCTGTGCTCCAACCTTTATTCATGTAGCAGTTGGTTACAACCGGGGATTGATTGAAGGCATCCTTGTTAGCTGTATCAAACCAAAAGACAACCGCATTATCACCCAACTCCGTAAAACTACAATGGTCAAATGTAACTCGTGTGGAAGGAGGGTTCACATAAGCCGCTGTCCATGTTCCGCCTTTGAAAGCAATGTTACTGAAATACAGATAATGCACATTGGATGCTCTTACTGCATTTGCTCCACATTTGAAAATAACCTTCACCTTAGCAGGTGCACTTTCCGAATACAAATAGAGAATACCGTTATCAAGGGTAAATTCGGTTGTCTGGTCAAGATCTGCAAGCGCAACAGATGCTACCGGCGATTCGTTGACAAAGCAGCGGTGTATGGGACCATAGCTGCTGACATTGCAACTCCACTTGTTGTTGCCCAGGCTTGTCCAGCCCGTGTCAAGCTGCTTCATGTTGGCAATCAACGGGGCATCCCCTGTTCCGTAAGCGTCCACTATAATTGGTGCAGCCTCCGTACCAATCTTGTCGTTTATTTCCACAACCGTTCCAGACTCATCATACCAGCAATCTCCCCTTTTCAGCAGGATAGTCGTTCCTGCCTGCATCAGCTTGACAGCCTCCTCCAGCGATTTTTTAGGTTTGTCAGGCGTTGTTCCATCATTGCTGTCACTGCCTGTCACAGAAAAGTAATAGATCGTTTGGGAGCCGCTATCAGCGGCTATTACCGTACTTGTAGAAGAAAGGGCCATTAACATACCGAAAAGCAACACAAAAGTAAGTAACATAGAAATACATCTTTTATTATGTAAAGCCATCATAAGTCCTCCTTGACAATTATTCAAATAAGATTAACAAGCTGCCCAAGTAGAAAATCAGTCATTCGTAACATTTCATTGTCAGCTGTTCCTGCGATATGGGGTGTACCGGCTATAAACCAAATCTTCTATATCAATAAGCCCTTTCAGCCTTTCCCAACGCCCATTTGCGAAACTCCTTGTGAAATTGTACGCTTCTTCTCCCTGAAGAAATCCTTTCATCTGCGATTACTCCATTGTATCAACAGCCAGGCAGCTCAAATGAGCCACCTGACTGTCCGTCAGCCTATTTCATGCGATCGTAAGCAGATTGCATTGCAGCAATTACCTCATCCATTCCCATACCCTTCAAGGTTGATATATATTTGTCAAACTCAGCATCAATCTTGTCGGGACTAAAAATCCACGATTGCATGGTTTCCTGCCAATAAGTGTCGATAGCTGAATTTTTGTTCGTAATAGTGTTCAATTCTTCTGTGTTATATGAGAGAGTAGGAAGCCTTGACAGGCAGTACTTGTTTTCGTCATACATTTTTACACCTGCTGCCGCCTGAGGTGTCATTGTAGACATTTCAGCTGAAAGCATCAGCGTCTGCCCGATTTCATAGGAGCCACCGATAGACCACATTGTCATATTCAACGGATTGCCCGATTTCAATATTTTATCGGTATAGGTCGGTACACCATTAACCAAAGTATAATCCTCACCCAATATTCCATAGTTATTAAGCATACGTCCCTGCTCTGAAAACCAGAAATCAAAGTATTTCATAACCTCATCCGGATACTTTGTGCCTGCCGATATAGCCCATCCATTGTTGCCGATCGTTTCCCTCGCACCAATTTCTTTGATTACACCGTTTATATTTGCAGGCGGTGCAATGGTTACCAGGCTAAACCCGGGAATCTTATCCGCCAAAGAAACATTATATGAGGAAGTACTTGTAACCCAGTCATGTGTGGAACCACCAACATTATCTCCAAACAGTATATCTCTGGCTTTTCCGCCTCGGGTAAAGATTTCCTTATCGATCAGGCCTTCCTTGTACCATTGTGCTATATTTTTTATCGCATTCTTATATTCGGCAGAATACTGTCCAAACTGAATCTTGCCATTGTCATCTGCATAAAATCCGGCTCTGCAGCCATATAACCATAACAGGTCCGTTATACCCTGCTGCTGCGAACGGCTAAAGTAAGGCACTTCATCCTGTTTTCCATTACCATTGGGGTCTTTCTCAAGAAATGCCTTAAGAACATCATGATATTCCTGCACAGTTGTCGGAGTCTTCAAATTTAGCTTGTCAAGCCAATCCTGCCTTATTGTCCAGGTTGATGCAACAGCTCCTTCAAAAATTACAGGAATCCTATAAATTTTTCCATCCGGAGCAGCGACTTGCTTTTTAATTTCTGGATTCTCACTAAAATATTTGTCAATATTCGGGGCATCTTTTTTAATTAAGTCATCCAATGCCAGGAATGCTCCTTCCTGCCCATATTGGTTTATTTCTGCTGCTGTATACACTACAATATCAGGAATATCCTTCTTTGCGATCATAAGATTGAATTCCTGCGCCGGATCAGTAGCAGTCTTTGCTACAGTTCCTTCGAGAGATATATTAGTTATTTCAGCTGCCTTTTTCCAAATAGGCCAGTTGGCATCATATGCATTGTTCATTTGGTGCATGAAAATTTTTAATTTCAGTGGATCTTTTGAAATTTTTCCATCCTCCAAATCAGCTGTGCTTGCCGAAGAGACTGCAACTGCAGAGTCTACCTCCTGCTGCTTATCGGAGGCTGCTCCATTTCCACTACATGCCGTCAATAAGGATAATAAACATACCATCACAAAACATATACTTCTTTTCATAAATATCCTTCTTTCCAATATATATTTGTTTAATTCCCTCACCCTTTTACCGAACCAATAGTAATTCCCTTAACAAAATACTTCTGAATAAATGGATACACAACAAGTGAAGGAATAATCGAAATCGCAATAGTTGCATAAATCACGGTTTCTCGTGAATAGTCCATATTAGATGGCACATCCAGTGTATCCAACACCTGCATATCCACTATAATCTTGCGCAGTAATACCTGCAAAGGAATAAGCTTTTCACTTTTAAGCAGGATCATTGCCCAAAAATAACTGTTCCAGCGATCCAACGCACAATATAGTACGATAGTTGCAAGCATAGGTGTAGACATTGGCAGCATTATCTTCAGGAATATTCCAAAATCCCCCATTCCATCCATTTTTGCAGCTTCCTCCAATTCAACAGGCAAACTGTCAAAGTAGCTTCGCATCAGAATTACATAAAATGCATTTACTGCGAAACCAAAAATCAGGCTTGCTCTTGTATTTATCAGATTCAAGCTGTCAAAATTCAAGTATGCCGGAATAATGCCGGCACTAAACCACATCGTAAATGAAATGAATAATCCCATGGCATGCCTTCCAATGACACGTTTTCTGGATAAGGTATAAGAACCCATGGTGGTTACAATAATACTTACTATAGTACCGGCTACCGTATAAAAAACACTGTTTCCCAATGAACTCAGGAAGTATTCAATTTTGAAAACACGCCGCACTGCACTTAAGGTTGGTTTTACCGGATAGAGCAATACGTCGCCGGATACAACTGCCGCACCATCACTGAATGCACAGATAAAAACATAATAGAGGGGATAAATGGTAATAATGCATAGAAGTATTAGAAACGCAATATTAAATGCATTAAATACCTTTTCCCCTTTAGTTCTTTTCAGCATCTTGTATTCCTCCTACCATAGACCAATATCCGCAACCTTGTTGCTGAACTTATTTGTTATAATAACCAGGATAAATCCCACTGTCGAGTTAAATAGCCCAACTGCTGTAGCAAAGTCATATTTACCGCCTTCAATTCCCGATCGGTATACGTATGTACTGATAACATCGGCCGTACTATATGTTCCGGGATTATACAAAAGGATTATGGTTTCATATCCGACATTCAGTATATTCCCGAGCCTTAGAATCAGCATAATTACAATCGTTGGCAGCAAGCCAGGCAATGTAATATGCAGTAACTGCCTCCATCTGCTTGCTCCGTCTGCTGCAGCCGCTTCGTACAATTCAGCGCTAATACCAGTCAAGGCCGATATGTATAATATTGCATTAAATCCCGCATTCTGCCATACGTCCATCAATGTATATATAGGGACAAAGTACTCAGGTTGTGCCAAAAAATGGACCTTATCCATACCAAGCCTCTCAAGTATGACATTGAACAATCCACTGGTTGGTGCCAAAAAATTTGTTACCAGGCCGGCAATTACAACTGCTGAGATAAAGTGTGGTGCATAGGTTATCGTCTGCACCGTTTTTACAAAGCTTTTTGAGCGGATTTCATTAAACAACAGCGCAAGAATAATGGGTATGGGAAACCCAATAACAATACCTGCCATGCTTATAACAAGTGTATTGGCAAGTGTCCGCGTAAAATATGGGCCGCTAAAAAAGTCTGTAAAGTTCCTGAATCCTACCCATGGACTGTTCCATATACCTTTAAACGGGCTGTAATCTTTAAAAGCAATCACGAACCCTATCATCGGCTTATAACAGAAAATCAAAAAGAATAGTAGCATGGGAAAAATCATAAGGTATAATTGTCTGTCGCGAATCAGACAGCTGATCACCTTCGATTTTTTACCTGAAGACAATCCGTTTCTTGATTTGCAAACTGCAGGTTTGTCCGACATCCCATTTTCGACCATGTTCATAATAAATCTCCATTCCCCCTTTAATAATGTTTCCAGATTTGATTTACATCCTACGTAGGTAATGCATAAATAATCAACCTGTGCCCCTATTATAGCGATCAGCTGGTTTATCGGCAATATTCATAATTTACGATTGCTGCTAAAAACAACGATTTGGGTATTTCCACTTTTTATACCCTCTATATATTGCAGGTAATAAGTTTTTGTTCCCTTTTTACTTACCCATATCTACATATTGCCCCGGTGTCATGCCTGCATATCTTTTAAAAATACGCAGAAGAGTGCCAACATTGCTTATTCCGACAGCCTCACTCAAATCCGAAAGCTTGATTGAAGGTTTTGTTTTCAAAATATCAACTGCTCTGTCAAAACGGTACTTCGAAAGAAAATCCTTAAAGTTCTCGCCAACTATAGCTTTAAACAGAGTACTTGTATAATTGGGTGTAAGATTCAAATACTCTGATATATCCAGCAGGGATATATCCCTTTTGAAATTGTCATCTATAAATTGAATGAATCTATCCCGCATTGCGTTTATTTTTATATCACTTGAATGCTCCATCTCATAAAAAATTCCCTGCAGTACATCCAGAGCTTTACTTCTCAATTCTTCCGTACTGCCGCATATCTTCAGCTCAAGAAGAATAAATTCGTTACTCCTGGTGATTTCTGACAAGCCGGCCTTATGTGCACAACGATTAAGAGTGTTTATCAACGCAAGAATGATAAGCATCCAGTTTTCACTGGATATTGTTTGACTGATATACTCATCAAAGATATAATTCATGATACTGACAGCTTCTTCCTGCCTGTTTTTCTCAACTGCAGTCACAATCTTATATTCTACATCGATAGGATACAACACAAAATTTGTTTTTATATCTTCAAGATCTTTCTCAATATAAACATTACGGGTTTCCATAAAGTACCGTTTTTCAAGTAGTACCTCTGCACAGCTGTAGCCATTCTTGATAGCCTGCATATTTTCACACTGATTACTGATTCCCGCAGTCAGCCTGATGGAAAATGCCGTGTCAATCAATACAACAACACTGTTCATGCAATTCAAAATCGGCTGGATATCATCACCCTGGATGATTAAGCCAAGACGGGTGGAGCTAAGCAGTATACCAGTCTGTTTGGCAATTCTTTCAACTTCTGTTTTTATAATCTTTTCTATTTGTAATACTTTTTCAAGCTCCGCATGCTGTAGAGGGATTTCAATTATTGCTACAAAAACACCTTCATCAAGCCACTCCAGGTCAACAGTGCCAATAGTTGTATAAATATCCTCTGCATTGCGGGTACCCATAAAAATATCATAAATCAATTTATTTACAATATCCTCACGGTTGTTGACGAGACTTCGGGACAGCTCTGAATAATTTTCCCGAAGTGATACTACCTGTTTTGCCATATATTCAATTTCATTTTTCACTCGGATATCCTTCGCATTGTTAATATCCAAGGTCATAAAAGTTTGAATCAATGATTCGATTGGCCTGTATAGCCATTTAGAAAAAAACGCAATAATAATGAAGGATATAAAGAAGGCTACCAAAAACATAACAATAATGTATGCAAGCGCAAACAGATCATCTTTTCTGGCAGAAGTAACAAATCTACCGATATATGAAAAGTCCGCCAGCTCGGATGTAGCATTTAAAGCAACTCCCGATTGTTCCTTTCTGATTTTGATACCCTGATTGGCACTTAATAATAATTCCTTTTCCTCTATCTTAAATGTAGGTTTTGTCCGTAGATCCAAAAAGCTGTCGCCATTTTTCTGTATATTAAATTGCAAGCCAGCTTCCCCCGAATTGCCGATAACTGACGATAAATCAGCTATTACCATGAGTATCAGTTTTTCCTTGTTACCATAACTGTTTTTTGTTATATAAATAAATTTACTGTCTGTGACAAGTATCATATTGAACTTCCTTGTACTTTTTGAAAGAGTGATAATAGCTGCCTCATAAACTGCAGGAGATATATTCAAATCATTCAGAAGTGTGTCCAGTGACTCGGATGTTTGCCTGAAAATCACCGTGTCGTCATTAAGTTTGTGAATTGCTATATCTGCATTCATCCAGGACAGGCCGCTTGAAATCGTATTGCTTTCATATACAAGCCTAGTTAAGCTTGGATAATAAGATGCGGATGAGCTTAAAGCATAGTCGCGAGCTGCACTGTTTTTAAGAATTGCATTGCTTATCCCTATAGCAAACTTCAAATACACTTCATTTTTATCAACAACTTGGGAAAATGTCGTTGTGTTTGCCTCTAGCAGCTTTTTTTGGGCATTGCTCTGATTGGTAAAATAATATGAAAAGAATACCCAAAAAAGGATACTAAAAATAATAATTGAGTAGGTCGTAATCAATTTGGTGAAGAAAACATTTTTCATATTTAACATCCTATCCTTCCGATTCTTGCTCCATAGCAAATACATTATAGCATTACCCGTATAATCTTTCAAACCATTGGCCTTACTTAATTACTACGATGTAACTGGTTGGAGAAAACAGAAAATATGTTTACCATAAAAAATAATAAATGAATATAATCGGAAAAATTGATCATATACTTTTTTAAGCTGAATACTACTATCATATAAAATTTATTCTTTAAGATCTGAATATTTCCATTGATCCGGCATTAATGAAATCCTAATATTCACCTAGGGTATTTTCCAGCGCATCTGGCCTAATTCTCAATATTATATGACATTTTATGTATTATCGGGTGTAATCGATCAGAACACTAAGCGGAGTTTATTTATAGCAAAAATAACTTTTATAATTATACTGATTTTTTGTGTGAAGACAACAGGGCTTATTCGCAAAGAAGTTTTAGTATGATTCATTTATGATAATGTCTTAGTGTACCACAAATGATTATGTCCCAATTAGTCGTTCATATATTATAATAGAACCTCATGACTTAGAAATGAGGTGGACACAATCAGAAAGGTATTACTAACAATGGACGAAAACCAAAAGTACGAGGTCATTAAAAAACTCGTAGACACAAATGGTAATAAGAAAACAGCTGCTCTTAAAATAGGTTGTTCAGATCGACACATCAATCGCTTAATAAAGGGCTATCAAGAACAAGGTAAGTCTTTCTTTATTCATGGTAACCGAGGGCGACAGCCGGCCATTACTCTTCCTACAGATACAAAACAGTTAATCTTGGACTTATATCGTACCAAGTACAGTGACTGCAATCTGACCCATTACTCTGAACTTCTCAAAGAAAAAGAACATATCAGTGTATCTGTCAGTGCCATTACTTCTATTCTTAGAAAGGAATACATCCTTTCTCCTAAAGCAAACCGTTCTTCCAAGAAAGCGGTAAAAAAAGCACTAAAGGCTATTCAATCAAAGACTAAGTCTAAAAAGAAAGCAGCTATTATTCAAAGTTCCATCATGGATCTGGAGGATTCGCATCCTAGGCATCCTAGATGCGCGTATTTCGGTGAAATGCTTCAAATGGATGCGTCCCTACACCTTTGGTTTGGGCAATTCAAAACACAACTCCACATCGCCGTTGATGATGCCACAGGGCAGATTGTTGGCGCCTACTTTGATGAACAAGAAACATTAAATGGCTATTATCATGTTCTCTATCAGGTTCTTAGTAATTATGGCATTCCATATCAATTTTTTACTGACAACCGAACTGTATTTGAGTATAAAAAGAAGCATGAAACCTCTTTAGAGAAAGATACCTTTACTCAGTTTGGTTATGCCTGCAAACAATTAGGAATCGACATTCGTACTTCCAGCGTTGCACAAGCAAAAGGGCGGGTTGAAAGAATGTTTGGCACTCTTCAATCCCGCCTTCCTGTTGAACTCCGACTTGCGAATGTAACCAGCATTCAGCAAGCCAATCAATTTCTCCACACCTATATAAAGAAATTTAATAAGCAGTTCGCTTTACCTATTGATAGTATCAAATCTGTGTTCGAAATGCAACCAGATAGTGATAAAATCAATCTGACGTTGGCGGTATTATCTTCTAGAAAGATAGATAACGGAAGTTGCCTGAAATATCAAAATGAATACTATCTTCCTGTAAACAGTCAAGGAATCGCTGTACACCATCGTAAGGGCACCACAGCAATGGTAATTAGATCATTCAATGGTGAACTTTTTAGTTGTATTGGTGAGCAGGTTTATGCACTTGAGTTACTTCCGGAACACAAGCTTTCTTCAAAAGCATTTGATTTAGCGACCATTCCGGAATTACCAAAAAAGAAATACATACCTCCTATGAACCATCCTTGGAAGCAGGCATCATTTGAAAAGTACGCTAAAAGTCAATTACATAGAAAAGATGTAGCTTAACTGATATTTCGAAGTCTGTAGGTTTATTAAGGTTATCCAAATACCGACTGAGCTATGGATTTTCTCCTAAAGTACTATTTAAAACTAAGCACCAGAAATCTGGTGCTTATGTTTAAACTTTTTGAGGACATTTTCAAAAACGGTTGACACAGGGCTTATTCGCAAAGAAGTTTTAGAGTTGAAAAGGTCCGAGACATACCAGTTATATTAATTATACCTTTGATGTTATGCTGGCAATGTCAATCAAGAAAAATATATGTGTTATACGGAGCATGCATGGGATGTTGCAATGCTTCTGATGGACAGTAGAGCAGATATTACATATAAAAATAGCCCAACCAATAAAACGTCGGTTAGGCTATTTTCATTCCCTTAAAAAGCTGCTTGTATTTATTTGTGTGGGATTATTTTTGTACCCACCATATATCATTTTGGTTGTTTGTCTGTGCAATTAATATTCATAATGGGACGTTGCATTAACTTCACCGTTTACCCATTTAGTGGAAGTCAGCAGTGCCACAGAGATATAAAAATTGTACTGCCCAAAAGGTCAAATCACATTCAAGGGCGTATTTGTGCTTGTAATAGGGGGTCGGATATTCAATGTTCTTCGGGGAGTAGCGTTTATAGATAGAATATCAATAGGCACCTATAATATAGGTGATTTTTTTTGCGCATTACTTCGTATAATTCTCTATTCATATTACGAACCATTCTTTATGTATTAATTCCCTTAATAAATCAGAATATGTTATGCCGATATATATGACATATCACTCATTCGTTTAATAAAATGTTTTCCCTCATTATTTTCAAACATGAAAGTAAC
Organism: Anaerocolumna sp. MB42-C2; assembly: GCF_030913705.1. Taxonomy (GTDB): domain Bacteria; phylum Bacillota; class Clostridia; order Lachnospirales; family Lachnospiraceae; genus Anaerocolumna. The sequence goes on along the minus strand of NZ_CP133190.1, from coordinate 3,914,948 downwards.
ACCGCCTGCCAAGCCAAACATTTCTGCTTGATTAAGTGACACTACATCTAAACCAAGCCACATTGTATTAAAAACACTTAGCAAATCCCCATGTGAAACTATAATTATATTCTCCTCTTTACTATTAAGTATCTTTTGATAAAATGGAAACAGTCTGTTCCATTCATCTCTGCGACTTTCAGCGTCAGAAAACATTTTATCATCAACTGTTTTTTCTTGGCATTCAATATTTTCTCTCAACCATTGAACTGATTTTCCAACACACTTACCCAGATTTCGCTCTCTTAATTCAGACACAAAAATAGGAGATAAATTCATGTGTTGCCCAATAATCTCTGCGGTCTGCTTTGCACGTTTCAAATCAGAAGAGTACATAATGTAATTATTATCTGTTAATTCTTTTGATAATTTCTTTCCAATACACTCTGCTTGTTCCTTACCGATTTCAGACAAATCCCAATCTGTCCATGAACCAACCATGCCGTTTGTATGATGAATTGATTGTGTGTGCTGAATTGTAATAATTGTTTTCATAATATCCTCCACTCTATCTATAATTCTCTATTCAGATTTCGAAATAAAATTATGTTTAATTTTAATGCCCACTCAAAATATAGGGTTGAGGTCTAACCATTTTTTAAGATTTACAATATCATCATCAACATTTCTAATGACAAGAGAATCTCCCCAGGTATTTGAAAGAAAAGAAATGTATAGAGTACCAATATTAAAAATCCTTCGGAAAGGAATAAATAGTTCAATTGACTTGATTTCATTTTCTGTCATAGCTCTAACCTTGTTATATCCATTTAAAAATTGATTTTTTCGTTGCTCTCTCTTTTTTAATTTTGTTATATCACTTCCCATGCCAAAAGGGAATGCATACATTGATATATCATATGCCCTCCATCCATTACCACAGAAATCAAAATCAAACAGTATAGGATTGTTGTTAGCGTCAACCCGTATATTTCCGCTATAAATGTCGCCATGGCAAATACCATATTGAGGTTTTTCGATACTCAAACTTGCTAATTTTATTTTTACATTTTTTTCAATTTCCTCTAAAAAGTTTATGTCGAAATCATGGATATTTGAGAATTGTTTTATAGCACACATAGAATCATCAATAAATGTATGAGAATCTAAATTTGGTCGGTTAATAATAAAATCACATTTATCCCATGCATTATGAATTGAAGCAATATAACTTCCTAATCTTTCATTTGATTCAGCAGTTTCCTCTATTTGGTCAAACTCTTGTGTTCCAACTGATGTATATAAAACGCCATATCTTATTCCATTTGCGGTCCTAAACTGTCCAATGATTGTATGGTCTTGTTTAGAAACAGGGTATGTTGCTTTAATATCTAATGACTTTAGATGATTAAGCAAATCAATTTCAGATTGAATTTCTTCTATGCTTCTTACTCCTTGACGATATACCTTAAAAAAATATGTCTCCTTTTCTGTGATAACTTTATATATATCATGTAACCCCCTGTAAAATAGTCGGCATCGCAGTGTTATCTGAGGAAAATATTCTTGCCTAATATAATCGCAAAGTGCGTTTGAAGATAATACAGATACCTCCAATGGAAATAAATTATTTAACATTTAAGTAACCTCCCACCTAAATAAAAATACCTTGAATAGAATCAGCTAATAAGGGCAATATGTCTAATCTGCTAATATTGTACTCAAATTCCAGAACTGCCCAGATCCTTCTGTACGAAAACGCTCTGCAAAAGACTTTACAAAATCACTCTTCTCCTTATATATTTTTCTGCTAATTTCAAAATTAAGCTCACTAAGGTATTTTTCATCATCCTTTGGACGTTCATTCACCAACCAATCGATGACATTATTGAATGCCAGACCATGTGCGCTGGAATAAATAAAGTGCATCCAAATATCATAGGACCCAAAATGATCCAAAAGGTCTGCATCCTGTTGAAGCTTAATATAATCCGAATAGGTATCTCGACCATGATAACGGTCATCATGCACCGATATTATAACACAAATTTCATCTAATTCTTCCTTGGTACAATATTCACGCAAAACCTCACGTGCTTTTACTGCACCAACTTCCCCATGATGGTCCTCACCATTACTTATGTCATGAAACCATGCCGCAACGGTAAGTATATCATCGTGGCTGTCGTCCTCTGGAAGTATTAGCTTTCTGAGACTAATAACAAGTGATGCCACTCTCTCACCATGATAGTATTTATTGCCCTTTTCTTTCCAAGGATGGCTATTCTTATTACCCAAAAGCTCGTATGTTAACTGCTTAATAGCAACCATATCCATTGGTCTTATCCCCCTTATAATTCTATTAAAAATTGTTAATCGCAGTTTCCATCAACTGCAAATTTCTCCTGCTTAATCGCTCCATTTTATAATAAATCTATGCAATTAATATTCATAATGGGACGTTGCATTAACTTCACCGTTTGCCCATTTAGTGGAAGTCAGCAGTGCCACAGAGATATAAAAATTGCACTGCCCAAAAGGTCAAATCACATTCAAGGGCGAATTTGCGCTTGTAATCCGGTTCCAGACGCACATCAGCATAGGGGGTCGGATATTCAATGTTCTTCGGGGAGTAGCGTTTGTTATGTGGCAAATCAAATCTCATTTTGAGTATACCATCGTCGCCTATTGCGTCCTCAATACCCGCAATAGAATCCTTTATTACACTAACACTTTCACCTACTCCAAGCATTGCGATTTCTGTCAGCAGGCGCCGGTAAGTTATGGTATCAATTACGTCTGAACGAAATGGCCGGATAGGGCTATTTGACATATTCAGTGGAAAGGGAACGTAATATTTCGAGCCAATCTTGACGTGCATAGGATTTGTACCATGTAGAATTACGTTATAATGATTAAGTGCATTAGCCATCAACATTATATTTTCTGGTGTTCGCCAAACGTTTGTATAAGCCAAAACCTCTAAATGGTATTGACATGGGAAACTCGCACTTTCCTCGAGATAGGGGTAGTTGCATTTTGCTTTGCTTTGGCGTATCTTCGTTATTTCATTGAGCGATGAGAGAGATAATATGCTCTCAAAGGCTTCTAGCGCGACATTTTGAAAGGGTCTTACATACTCGTCATCACCGTAACCAAGCATCGCCTGCATAGTATAGATTAAAATCATCAAACAAAATCCACTGCTGATTCCGCGGAACCGATTTTCATAACGCTCTACTTCAGGCGGGATATAGGAAAATTCTTTTCGAAAAGTTTCCTCGTCACGCATAGCTGCAACAAAATTCACAACAATCGGGTGAGTTTTGGGTATAGCAAAGTAGGACAATAGCCGTGCAGCTGTTTCACCATCCTGTAGGGGTGTTTCATGGAGTATCACGCCCCGCCAATTATCCCAACTGTGCGCCCCGCTACCAATATATCCGTTTGGCTTGATATATCTTTGCATTAGTTTGAAATGTGGTGTTTGATAGATTTCTTCCAACAGGTTTTCTTCCTCTGTTTTCTTTAGATTGCAGAGAATTTCTTTCCGTAGCCTATATTGAATCACCGGTCCCGCGTTTTCGAGAAGAAAATCAATCGATTTTGATAATTTCATAATAATCACCGCTAATATAAATAATATGTATTCCTTTTTTCTTATACTGACTGTTTAATAAATATAATGGGCAGTTACAACACCTCAAAAAATTGGAATTTCCAGTCTATTTAATTTAGGCTATGTCACAACAAATAGTTGATAAATGAGATTTTTTGTAGGAGAGCCTTAAAACTCTCCTACAAACTGGAAGTTGTTATTCTACTTGTTATGACCAATTATTTTCTTAGCTTAGGTGCAATGAGATATAGAAGACTCATAATTACAAAATATGCGACAGTAGATACAACAATTTCAGCAACATCTACAGTTTTATCAAATAGATATGAAATCAAAGCATAACAAGCTCCAAAAGTAACTGCTGAAACACCATTTCTAATTAAATTTTTTTTATTCATTTTTCCTCCCTTAATTCTATCGAACTACTTAACTCAGTAAATTCCGATATGTATCTTACCATGTATCCAATTGAAAGTTGCAAATGAACAAAAAAGTTTTGTAACTGATAATACTATATCTATTATTCATGCTTACTCGGAATTGGATAAAATCTACCACCGTATTGAAGTCCACGTCAGCCGCATCACAATGACCGATTTCTCTTTTGCTGCGCAGCCATATCCCTTTGTAATCAGTTCCTGTAAGTTATCGTTCTCTTTTTAGATAAACCATATCAACCAGTTGTATTCCGTCTTCAAACATTGGATGGTCGTAGTTATCTGTAAAAAAATTCTTTATTCTGTGTGATTCTGTAAAACCGCAGATATTATAAAAAGAAAGGGTCGAGTGACAGTCGCCAGTTCCAACAAACATAACATTGCAGTCGGAATAATGGGCAAACAGAAATTCTATCAGGCTTTTCCCATAACCTCTTCGTTGATAATCAGGCAAAACAGCAATGTTTTTAAGCTCATAAATACCTTCGGCTTCTTTGGTTACAACACACTCAGCTTTTATACCATCATCATCCAGAACAAACATTTCACCATTCTCAAGGTATTTATCTATCATGTTTTCTTGTTCGTCAGCCAATAACAGTAAAGAAATATATTCTTTTTTGTCACCCATAACTTTTTTAATATTCACTATTTATCTCCTCTCCAAATTCAAATTTGTCACTGAATCTATACTTTTTTTTATTCTTAAAGAAAACAAAGCCGCCGCAAATAATATAAAAAACTAGAACAATAATCTCGATTGGTATTTCATTTTAACCTTGATAGAATTTACTCAATTAAATATCATTAATCTAGTATCCAAGCTTTTCATGAATTAAAATAACTTCATATTCACTCCCTGTAGGTTTCTCCCATAGTACAGAAAAATTTCTGCATATTCTCTGCGGGCTTTTACAATCATAACATTTATCACCCTTTATCGCACATGGCGTTTTTACTCCTAAACGTTTGGCATTAAGGGGTGCAGCGATATTTCTTGCTCTATCTAAGGCGTCTTCATAACTTGAAGCTATTTTATTTTCACCAATAATTAAATAAACTTTATCATGTCCAAAACTGATTGCAGATACACGATTTCCAGTATTATCTATATTGATGATTTCTCCTGTTTCGGCAATTCCATTTACCGAGGAAATATATAAATCTGACAGATTTGCTCTCTTTCTTGCTTCCATGGCACTCATGTTTTCAGGTAATCGCATATGCCAATACACATCATTATGAGACACCAGTGCATCATACAGTTTCATTTCTTCTACAGTAACTGAACCTCCAATTCCAATAGTTCTATCACTCAGTTGATTAGCTAAATGCTTAGTTGCTTCTTCTGCATCATTAAATTCACTTACGGTATATCCTAAGCACTCTAGACTATTTTTGAGTTTTGTAAATTCCATTATTGTGGCGCTCCTTTTCATACTAGTTTTCTTTTTTTATTAAAAATGCAATATGGTTGGCAGCATAATCCCAAATTATTTCTTTGTCTTCATCAGTAATTTCTTGAAATATTGTTCTCAAAGGAATTACCACCTGAAGAAAAATTAGTTAACTTCATATCTTTTATTCAAAATATCACATGACCAATTTCCCATTATTGCTAATACATGTAGTTAAAATATATCACTATATGGATATTATTTCAAATTATTTATCTAAGTTATTATCCTTCATTACATACACAATTTATGGAAACGACATAACTAAGTATGTATTATCTGCAGTTTGTAATAAATTCTCTGATATAATAGAGAAGTTTTCAATTGTCATATTAACAGTAATGTCAATTTTATTAGGATAACGACAAAACCCCTCAAACACTTACGTTTAAGGGTTAAAGGAGGATTATAGTTTTGTCTCTTATTTTGTGGTTTTTGGTAATTCCAAAATGAGCTCCTGTACCGGCATGGCGCCTGTCACCAATGTGGTCCGTAAGTTACTGTTCACAGGCCAATAAACGCGACGTGTTTTTTGTGAGTGTATTGTCACAATAAAACCGGAGAATTGCAGCGCCAAAACGCTGTTTTCGCGTTTTGTGTGCATCGCGAAGCGTGTTATTGTTCGCGGAACTGCTGTTTTTTGCAGGGGAGTGAACAGTAACGTCCGTAATAGGTATTGACAAATTTTCTCTCTGCGATACCTTGATTTTCAACTGTTATCATTCTATTATACTTACATAAGAGAAGCACCGCGACATGCGGTTGGATTTGAAACAGTAAGTTTAGAAATCATCTAAAAACCGTCACTTGGCCGAGTGGCGGTTTTTATATGTTTCTATAAAGCCGTTTCCTTTTTTAATCTGTGAAAAGCCCATGAAAAACTGATACCACACATACCTATCAGCAGAACAATAACAAAGCTGACATCACGATAAACAATATCGCCTTGTAAAATCAAATCTCGCAAAACATTTATTACATGGGTAAATGGATTTAGGTTGACCGCAATTTTTAATCCCCCGGACAATCCATCTTCCGGAAACAATGCGGTACTTAGAAAAAAGAGGGGGAGAACAATTGCGTTCATTACCGTTTCATACATGACTTCGTTTGGTAGACAAAGGCTAATAGCGTAAGTAAGTCCCGAAATAAAAAATGCAGTTAAAAATACTAAGAGAGCTACCAAGAGTATACCTGTGAATCCAGTTGCAATGTTTACCGAAAAAAACAAACTGACTATGCACATAATAGTAACTTCAATGAATGTACATACGACTGCTTCTAATACCTGCCCCAGTACAATAGAACTCCTTTTAACCGGGGCAATCAATATCCGATAAAAGCTGCCATCTGCTTTCATCAAATAATTCATAATGCCGCTGCTGCTGCACGCACCGAAACTAACCAGCACAATCAGTCCGGGGAGAACAAAAGCCGTATAATTTGCAATTCCAATCCCTTTCATCGATTGTCCTGCAACAGCACTATACAATACAAGCCATAACATAGGCTGTAAAATAGTAATCACGATAGTAAAAGCATTATGAAAACGCCATTTTATATTGCGGTGTAACAAGGTTAGAATATCCATTAGCTGGCCTCCTTTCCATTGTCACTGGTCAGGCTGATGAAAACATCTTCTAAGGTGGGCTGTATAATTTCGATTCCCAAGAACGGAATACTATGCTCCAACAGTAGGCGGGCCGTTTTCTCTAAATCGCTTCGTCCGCTTTTTAAGCTGGTAATGATTTTATCATGGCGTAAATTAGATTCTTTGAGAGCAATGGTTCCCTTTAGGGTTTCAAAACATTTTTCAGCTTCTTTCTTTTCTGAAAAGCTGATTTTCAGCATATCCTGCCGTAGGTATGCCCGGAGAGAATTTGGAGAACCTTGAACGACCTCTTTTCCGTTTTTCATAATGCAGATTGTATCACTCAATTCGTCGGCTTCTTCCAAATAATGAGTTGTTAAGAAAATCGTGGTCCCAAAGTCGTTTCTAATCTTCTTTACCATATCCCACATTGCCATTCGGGACCCGATATCCATTCCAACGGTTGGTTCATCTAAAAATAACACTTTGGGATTGGACATTAGATTTAGTGCAATATCAAGCCGCCTTTTTACTCCGCCGGAATAGGAAGAAACCGGATATTTCAAATACCTCTCTAATCCAAAACAGGAGATTAGCATTTCCATACGCTTTATGGCTTCTGACCTTGGCACTTTATATAGCTTGCTTTGAAACATCATATTTTCTGTGAGCGATAAATGCGTATCAATAGAAGTTCTTTGTGCAACACAAGAAATTTTTGAACGGATTTCAGCCGCTTCACGATAAGCGTCTTTTCCAAACATGGTCACGCTGCCAGAAGTAGGACGCAGGTAAGTAGTCAACACATTAATAAGTGTAGATTTTCCTGCTCCGTTCTGTCCCAAAAGGGAAAATATTTCGCCTTCCTTTACCGCCAAAGTAAGGCCATCTAAGGCCTGTACTCCGCTTTTATACTTTTTAACCAAATCATTTACGGAAATAGCAGTCATTTTATTCCTCCCTGATTGGGAACAAAATCTCGGTGATATATTTATCTGGATTTCCTTTCAATAACATTCCCGGCCCCTTGATATAAACCTCGCGAAACGGCGGTTGCAACTGTAAATTATGCTCTGTGGCATATTGGTCGATTGCTTTATAAGCAAGATGTAAAGTTTCATAAGAGCCGGTATGTGCCAGGCAGATGGCCTTAATGGCCGGTAATTCTTTTACTTCAATTCCTTTTCCAAAAGGATTTTGCTCTGTTGGTACGCATAAGTCCATTTCTCCCACTTTAGTTTCTGGATTCATAACATAGTAACAAAAAAACGGTGCACCATTTGCTTTACCCTGAATGGATTTAAAAACATTAGGGAAAAACTTGTTCGCTTCTGTTGCAACTCCTTTATAATGCAGGAAAGCAACACGCATTGGCTCAACATTCCTAATTTCAATTTGATATTCCATAAGTTTAATTCGACCTTTCCTTTTTTACTGCAATCCATACTTCAAAATGCCCCGAACGGTTTAATTCCTTGCTAATCGGATATACTTCTATATCCGGCAATTCTGCATAGGTATATCCCGAAAAAGGAAGCCATTCCGTTAAAAATCTTTTGAAAATATCCTGTACAGATTCTTTAAAAAAACCATTACTCTCAAACACCGCCCATGTGGCATTTGGAATTTGATATTCAAACATTCCATCCGGTACAGGCTGGTCAGTTACCGCAGCAATATAATAATAAATTTCATCATCACTTTGGTAGACCGTTGCTCCTAAAACACCCCTAGGAAGCCTGTTTGACAAGTTACAGATTTTAGCAAATTGTTCACTTTTCAATGTACTTTCCCAGAAAGGTGGGACGTTCCTTTTGTTTTCTTCCATATCCATTGTTAATGGAATACGGATACCTACAATTCTTATAGCTTCTTTTTCTTCGACCCGGTAGGGCATGACATTACCTCCTATTATATTGACTGAAAATTTGATAGGCGGGTATGCATTTAATATACTTCCTTTTGCCTTTGCGGAAATTGGGGATATTCCATGCACATTTTGAAATGCCCGGTTAAAAGAAGTCGGAGAGGTATAGCCGTATTTTAATGCAACCTCCAAAACCTTTGTATCTGTGGTTTGTATTTCAAAAGCTGCTTGTGTCATTCTCCGGCGGCGAATATATTCGGATAAGGATATACCCGCTACATAGGAAAACATCCGCCCGAAATAGTAGGTAGAACAACACGCAATTTTAGCGGCTTCCTCGCAACAAATCTCGCCATCTAAATTTCTCTCAATATAATCAATGGCATTGCTCAGATTCTTCAACCATTCCATTTCTTTACCTCCTGACTAAATCATACTGTAAATAGTAAATTTATTCCTCGCTTTTGCTGTCCTCTTTTGTAAACTTAACTTTAGCGCAATAAAATAAATCCCAAACTTCAAAAGCAAGGGATTTATGGTAGAATATTAGTATGCGAGTACCAAATAAATCTCATGTATATGAGATGAGGGTATCCATTCCTGACGATATTCTATATAGTAGGATTATTCTGATTAATCCAATGAAATACATTATTCTCCAAATCATATGGATATTTATAATTCATCTTTAAGGATATATCATGAGACAAGCGCTTAAACAAAGTGATTGTACCTATTAAAGCTTTCCAGCTATCAATGCTGTCAAAATGGCCAAATGAGTTCTGTAATTCTGACAGTGTTTCTTCACTTGCCCATTCACATAAAAAACGACCTGCATGCCATGTATCATACTCGGTTCCATTTACTGCCTTTTCGTGCCATTCTATCATCTGAAGCAAAAGTTCTTTCATATTACCATCTCGGACTTTTACGAGCCATAAATCCTTCCGTAATATCTGCTTCGCCAAGTAAAGAGCCAGGAACCAAAACATATTAACATATTGCATAAATACATCTTCTGCTAAAGTCACTCCCTTAGGAGCTTTGAAACATTTTGGCATAATATTTTCCGCAATATCTTCTTTATCAACAATCACTTTCACTCCGCGATAGAAATTATTCGGAATAATTTTATTCTCAACATTCTGCTTTAAACTATTAATTGTGTGAATAACAAAATCAACCTGCCACCCGCCATCAAACAACGTTAGACATTCGGGATCACCACCTGCTGTTTGTGAGACAAGGGAAGTCCATACATTCCCAAAATTTTTAAGCCATTCGTTATCTGAAAGATAATAATTCTGTTTTGAGGTAAAGAAAACTATATCTATATCCGACCACTCATCTGCAGGATGGTCTTTGCGGGCTCGAGAACCAACTATAAATGCTGCCCTTATGTCATCAACTGTTAGTGCCCAAGAAACAAAATCTCTTTCTAACTTTTCATAAAACATATTTGCTGCTGATATCATGATAATCCTCTCCTTTCCAATTCCTTTTGAATTTCCCGCTGGTCTGTTATACACCTGGTTTCTCCGATTTCTATGGGCGGTTTTGTTTTACCATGGAATTCACTGCCATAACCCTTCTTCAGCTTATCTTATATAAAATGTCGTGTTAATATAACGTAATATTTGTATTAAACCCTAATATGTTATTTAAATACTGTTGGATAATAGTTTGCCAATATGTTAATTCATCCGGTTGCATTCTGTAAGGAGTTTCTACTGGTACAAGATTAGCTTTTCCCTTTTTAGAACATCCCGTAAGTAGTTCACGTAAATATGAACGAAAGCAATAGCCAATAAATAGCTGAGAAAGTATATCTTTATTTTTATGAAATTTAATTATATTTTTAAATTGAATTGCTGGCGGAATAAAAGTTCGTGTAAAATAGCTTGAATACGGCTCGATTTCAAGTGCCTTACTGTGCCATAATCCTTGATTGAAAAATGTTGAAAAATTTTCACTACGTATTTTTTGCGAAGTAATAAATAGATTTTCAATATATGAGATACCGGTGCTTTGCTTATAATTGTGTATAGAGCAATCTGCTATAGTTTCCACGGAGGGATAACCCATTGCAGAAGAAAGCTCCTTCACAAACCTGTTATAATCATTCAAATTTTGTACCGGCTTAATGTTTTTAGATTTTATTAATCAACTCATACATTCGATTTCTGGGAGCAAAATCAAACGCTGAATAAATGCTTGATAAACCATTTTCACATGGTAAGATAGTAGAAAACAACGATAGTTCTGAAATTGCAGAAAATGTACTGACAAATTGTTCGAGTGTATCTGCATTTGACACATTCTTATAAGCCAATATCCATCCTGAATATTCAAATAAATCCTGATTTGCTTTTATTTTTCCCTTATCCCCGGCCACATCCCACCAGTACTCTGAAATACGTGCATGATTTTCAAACACATTGACATTATTACTTGTTAGTGCTAAAGTCTGTTCCATTAACATCCGCTCATGATCATGAGTGTTATTCATACGTCTCTTGAATATATCTAATTTACGAATTTTGCAAATTTCCTGTTCAACTTCTAAAAACAGATCTGTTAGTCCCTCTTCTAAGAAGGTGGTTGCCTTTGATATATTTATATATTGCATCAAATCGTCCGTATAATAAAGCCTCATTAATTCACTTAAGAACCAATATCTCAGATGATACCAAACCCTAATATTACTTTCCACAGGTACATGTTTTTTTATATACGGAATAAGCGGATACTCTATTCTATCTAAATTTCTCACAATATGTTCAGCCTGCAAAGTTTGAAAATTACTTAGCTGTAAAAGATAATTACCTATCGGAGTAGTACTATACTGAAAAAAATGAATTAATTCGTGAAAAAATGTCCGGATATTTCCTTGAGATTTGTAATCTTTATCAAATACTACAAAGTCTTCCATATATTCTTCCAAGGTACAATTTAATTTCAGCAAATAACTCTCATAATTAAATTCCCCTAATATTTTATAGTTCTGTAAATCGGCAAGCTTAAAACTATCGGCAAATTTTAATATTTTATCCATAAAATATTTCTCCCTATGATAGTTTGCAAACACCATTTCAAGTGGCTGGTTTGTTATTATCATATTCCTTCTACCCGACTAAGCTTGAGGGGTGGTATTATCTTTTACTTCTTTATCAGGTAAGGATCCATCAAGTTTTTTAAAAGGATTCTCTTCCTCTATCTCTTTCTGCTTCTTAACCGTTTTAAGTGATATTTTAATTCTTTGAATTTGCTCCGTACGATAGTTCTTAACTAACTCGCCTGATATAATTGAAAGATTGATATTACCATTCTTTTCTCCAGATCTTTCTGCCACAAAATTCAATTCTATCTCTAGATTTTCGACTTCAAAGAGTGGATCAATCCCATTCTTCTCACGTTCCTCTTGTGATAAAATAAGTTCAGTTTGTACTTTCCGTATGATATCTTTTAACATAATCTTTTCAGTAATATCCTCTGGTTTTTTCATATAGTTTTTCCCCCTGAATTCTCCAAGTAAAGTGGAGTTAAATATAGATAAATTGATGTTCTGCCATCACATGTCTTCTCGTTTAGCAACATAAATTTGCTCTATGTTTAATATATCAGAATTGGTTTATATTTACAATACATATATAGATCGGAAGAACTAGAGTCAGGAGATTCATGTATGTTGACTAATCGTAAAGACAGTGACTTAAAGCGTAAGCGCATAGTTTTGGGACATACCCAAAAACTTATTTCCGGATCCTATTGCTAGGATTCCGGAATGCGGGCATTTTACTCCTTTTGTTCTTGCAAAGTTCTTGAACTGTTTCATCCCAAGGTGCAAGTTTTGCTAATTCATCATCTGAAATGTTCTTGCTGGACGATTTTCTAGCAAGAACTTTAATATTCATATAGATTCATTTCTACGATTGTGAGTTAGAACGAATTAGCAGTCGCTCCTTCCGGAGTGTGTCTGAAAAAATTAAGCTAGTGCAATTGTATGTGCCGAAGAAACCGGACCAGGCAAGATTATTTAATTCTGAAGAAAAAACTACGGACGACATTAAAAAATGGAATCTGCTGTGGATAACTTTCCTGATTTTCATTCAGAATCAACGTAACTGGCTCAGCCAGTAGTAATAGGCATCTTACTGATTCCTTCCTGCCGGCAGAAATCAATCACCTTAAGTCCAGACTGGGAACGCGCCTTAACGATTCTCGTCCATTTTTGCAATGAAAGCTGGTGTTTCAACGATTGAGCATTCATGTGTGTAACCCTCCTGATTAAGTCGCATTAGGTTGTACAACCTAACACACAAATTTAAACTTAATCATGTCATAAAAAGAGGTTTGAAAAAAGGGACAGGTTATGTACAAGTTACACAGTAACGAAGGATGCAGCGATCGAGAAATAGCAAAGAGCTTGGGTATCAGTCGGAACACTGTAAATAAGTATAAACCCACAGAACCAAAACTGCTCTCCTAGTATGAGATGATGAGTTAGAAAATGAAAAATCATTCCGGCATCTTTACTTAGTCTATTTTCGCAAATGTGTTTTGGTTGTATAAAGAATCTTGGTCGATTTCGTTTTTCTTTAAGTTAACAATTCGAAGAAATGAGTTTCACAAAGATTTTTAACAAAATGTGAACGAGCACTCTTTCTTTCCCGTTCACATTTAACTTTACAAACACCATATACCACATAAGAACTCTTGTTATGACATTTCTTACTCATTCACAAATTTTTCATGCTGATAAGAACCCGCTATTTTACGGACATTCGCTTTTCACCAATGTTAATATATAAATTGATTTAAAAATTTATTGTTTATTTTTATTATTATATATCCACATAATCCAGAACTACTAATAGTGATTATATAAAGAACAATAGTTTCGATCTTTCCATCAAAGATTATATCCCATGCCTTTGTAATTATCATAATATATAATGGATGCGTATAAAAAATAAAATTACCGATACCTCTCATAATGCGAGCACTTTTAGACTTTTCAAAAAATGGATGTTTGAGCAAAAATATCATAACAAAAGCAAGCAGTACATATAAGAATATAGTTATCACAATAGATTTTTGTATTTTAAAATTAACAACAAAATATATCTCTAATAAAAACATAACAATGCATATTATCAACTTTATATTTAACTTCTTTATACTAATTTTATTCTCAAATATATTTATCCAATATCCAAGAATATAAAATGGCAGTCCCATTAGAACTACCCTTCTTATCAATGTAAAGTGCTGCGAGTTTATCAATAATGATATTACCGGAATTCTATTCCCTATACTATAATAAGAACAACCAAGACAGCCGATAATGTATAGCAACAATGAAATATGTCCTAGCATTTTAAGTAAACCAAATTTATAACTTATAGATGCTATTATTATACAAAAGAATAAAGCAGGGAAAAACCATAATTGGTAGCTAGAACCATAGATAAAGTAATTTTTCAAACAGTTTATAACCCAGATCCGTATAGATGTCTCATTATGCAAACTTCTTAATAAATCAGATGCAAAATATACTAAACTCCATAGACTGTATACTAATACTAGCTTTTTCATTGTAGTAATGAATTCCATCTTCTTATTTATTATTTTTTTTATATAAAAATATCCAGATGTACAAAAGAAAAAAGGAACTGCTATTCTTGGTATTACTTGCGTCATTATAAAACCAATTGTTTGATTAATATCAGTCATAAGTTCTGTATGTATAATAACTACCATTAAGGAAGCCAATAAACGAAACATGTCTATAGAATTATTTCTTTCTTGCTGCACTTGCTCTACCCCCATTATTAATTTGAACCACACCAAGTCATCAATCCTATTTTGCATTTCTTTTACAACAGTAGTTTCTTACCTTTTAGTAAAATGTCATTAGCATTCAAATTATCTTGTTTCATTAATCTTTCCCACCTCAAAGACTCAATCTACTTCAAGGCCTATAAGTATATGTAGGTCTCTCTTTTTTTCAGAAAGCATCACCTGCCGTACTTTATTTTCTGATCATCGCTGCGGCTTTATCTACTACTTCACTATTCAATTTTCAATTTCCTTATCCAAACATTCCAACACATCAATTATCACTTATCTTGCTGGTCAAGTCATACTCGCACTACTCTTGAAGATATTGAATAGAGTTTATAAGTGGACGTGGGAGATTTATGTTCCATTAACTGTCTTGATTGGACAGACCTTTAAACACATGTAGCAACGGATACACTTAGCACCATCTACTAGTGGATACTCAAATCTTTCTTTATCTTCCACCATTGAAATAGCTTCCTTGGGGCAGATTGCATAGCAGGCTGTACAGCCGCAACACTCTTCTTTTCTATTGTAGAGAACTGGTAGTTTTTTCATAATCGTTGTACCTCTTTTACAATATACGTAGATTCCAAACTTGCTAGATTTATCCACACTAAACCCTTAGAAATGTATGATAAAAGTTTTTAACTTTTTTACCAAACCATATTACTCTCAAGTAAATGTAACAATTTTTAAATAATTTTATATATCTTCCTTTTAACTTTCTTAACAAATTCGCGAAACCAAGAATATCTCTTGTATTTATTAATTATTTCATCACATTTCTGCTTATAGATTAAGTTTCTGAATTTTTTTATATCATATGGTCTTATTACATGTTCTTTATAATATCTATTTGTGCTATCAAAGACAGAAATATCGCTTTCAAAACATACCAATTGATTGGATGATTTATGGAAAATTTGAAGACCTTTTTCTGAGTTAATAACGACAACGGAAATGCCTTTGAACATGTCCTCATTGGTAATGTTCTTAAATGATTCAACTCCCCAAAAGTCCCCTAACGTAATATCCGAAAACCTGTTGGTCGACCTATAATTACAGGTATAACAAGACGGTCTTAAATACATATCCGATAGATATAATTGCATATACTTCGACTCACGTCCTAACTGATATGATTTTAAACCATCTGTATACTCAACTGAAAATGCATAATTCTGCCATCCTTGCTTTTTATTACGAAAATCAACAGCACTAATAACTTTTTTGTTGTTATCCTCACCAATAACTTTTTTTAACAAATATGGAATGGGAACACCATGGCAAATAAAATCAATTGTATATAGTTTCTCATATTTCTTACCTAAATAACTAATTAAACCAGCCACCTGACATGGCGTGCCACAAAACAAAATGTATTTGTCTTCTTTTAGTAACTTTTCAATTTGTTTAAAAGTATCTCCAATTTTGCTTGGCACATATTTTGATCCTCTAAGTTTTTCCAGTTCTTGAACACTTGTGCACATAATATGCTCACATGAATATATATTATTATCCGTTCGTAAATTTGCACCAAAGATATATCCTTCTTTATTGATTATTTCAATAGCAATTGCAGAAAAGACTCCTCCGGAAGAACTATCCATTCTTATTACATCATCTTTATGATATGCTCCAAATATTATATTTTTCATTTTCTAAAAATACCCCGATCCCCCTACTTATAATGATTATAAAAGTGCATTGTTTAAAAACTCTTTGGAATCATTAATCAACATATCCAGCTTATTTTTATTATTAAACTTCATTTCTATAAGATTAGGGTTCTTTAAAATATATTGAATTTCTCTATTAGGAGCATCAATTAATGCTAACAAGTCATCAATACGGCTATTCATTCTTTCTCCTCCAACTCGATCTGAAATTACAATAGATTTTTCAAAAATTGTCGATAATGCAGCTCCATGGAATGAGTTAGTAAAAACAAATTCTGCATTTTTTATTAGTCCAAGGAACTCTTTGGGGCCCGCAAACATTGATTCTATTTCATCCTTACTATAGACATCTATTCCTTTAATATTATATCTTTTTTCAAGCATACAAATATTCTTTTTTATACTAACTGTTTTTTTACCCAATATATAAATTAAAAAGTATTTTTTATTAATGTTAACATCAACTGATATCTGACTCCACTGTTTCTTGTCCAAAAGAAAAACTGGATCACACACTATTTTTGCCTCAAATCCATATAAATTCTTTAATAGTATTTGTCCACTTTTTTCACGAATGGATAAATAATCAATATTACTAATCCATTCAGCATACTTTTCTCTTATCAGTTCTGGTATAGCGTCAACCGCTATACTAGGAGCATAAGAAATTCGTTTTCCCTTTTTTGCAAAGTACAAATAATAAAACTCATTTGATCCCTCGTAATATGGATTCCAAACTTGATCACTTCCAGTTATAAATGCATCATACAGAGTATCTAATTCCTTTAAATTCGATTTTATATTGTACTTATCAACTGAATATTTAATATTTTCTTCTATAAACAGATTAAATTTATTTTTTCTTACCTCCCTTTTTCCTTGCAAAACATTCCAATACAATTTTCTTTTATAGATTCTAACAATGTCATCCGCAAATTGCTTTATCTCAAACTGATACTTATGAGAAATCAAAGATGTTAATTCCTCATAGTACGAGGATGTATAATAAATAGTATCTACTGAATATCCTTGTTTTTTTAAATATGTACTTAAGGCATAATTTTGTAGAATATTACCATAATTAAAATCAACACTTTCCTCTTTAGTAAATGTTATCGTCGCTATACCAATCTTCTTTTTCATTTAATTTTTCCTCATAAATACCTTCTGACTCATTTTGAAAATAGAGCTAAAAAAATCTTTGTTCTGAATACAGCAATATGGGATTATAATAGCTAATACCACTATCTCTATCACCCAATTCATTAGGTAATAACTAAATAGAACAATTAAATACATAAAGCATTCTATAATAATATATTTTCTTGAAATAATAATTTTAACCATGCTTTGAATATCATAGTGTCTAATAATCGTAATAATAAAATATGCAATTAGCGAAGAACCAGCCGCTGCGTATAAGCCTACAAACTGAATTAAAGCAAAGTTAACAATGAAATTAATAGCTGCTGCAAGCATCGTTGTTGTCGATATTTTTTTTGTTTCTTTAAATGCAAAATATAGGGATCCATATAACGCAGCTATAGAGTGAAATAATGCAGCACATAGTAAAATTGGAATATAATAATATGTATCTTTAAATGCATCTCCTATTAAAAAATTAAAAAGAAAAGGCATTAAACAAATAATTCCCATATTGGCAGAAGAATAAAATCTTATTGTTTTATTAAATACATTATTATAAAATTCATCACGATTATCATCATTAATATTTTCTGATGCTGATTCTGTCCATGAAAGTTGAAAAATATTCGTAACCATGCTAAATAAAGAAGGAAATTTATAAGCTGCAGCATATATTCCATTAAATGATGTACCAAGAAATCTACTTATGAGCATCCTATCAGAAGCACTAATAATCCACCAACACAAAGTATACGGAACCAATGGAAGTGAATATCTTAGTAATTTTTTTAAGCATTCCATACTAAAAATACTCCTCTTAACCCATTGCCACAATTTCAATCTAATACATACGTATATAAGACATATACAAAGAGAAAGTAAACTCGCTATCAACACGCCATTTACTCCATAATGAAGAATAGCAACAAAAAGAACATTTAGAAGAACGTTAGTTGATCCACTTAATAGACTTCCAAAAGCGTATACTGCATTATTACCTAGTCCGCGAGGTATTTGTAAGAACACTGCATTTATTGCTCCAATAGACGACGTGCCAATAAAAAATATCGTATACTTATACCCTACAACGCTTAAAATTACTGATCCAATGATTGAAAAGACTATTGTTATTATAATAACCGTTAAAATTGCAACTGAAATGTACTCTTTTTGTTTTGTTTCATCTTCCCTGAATTCTACCAAATACCTAAAAACGCCTTGTTCAAATTGTAGTGTTAAAATTATCATCAACAAAGATGAATATGTTGCAATTAAATCTACTGTACCATACTGTACTGTAGTCAGTATTGACGTATATAAAGGCAACATAAAAAAACTGATACACTTCGTACAAATGTTACCAATCCCAATAATTGCTGTATTTTTTAACAATTTTGTTTCTTTAGTCATGGCCTATATACTTGCTAAATCTATAATTTGTTTTAGCACTTTACCCTCTCTCTCTTTATAACAATCTCATAGTTTATGTGGGAACTATTTATTGTTTTTGACCAGTAAAATTCAACCTCCTTTAAGTTTGTATGCAAAATATTTCAAAGCATTAATATATCCACCTCTTTGTCTTGCTCTTAACTTGAGTCTGTAATAATAATGAATTGGTTTACCCAGTATTGTCCCAAGTTTTATGCCAAATACTCTATTAAACCTTTGTTCTAAGACATAGCTTTTATCTTCTTCTGGCTCATGCCAAGTCGCACTATAATGATGAATTGAAACTGTTTTATCCGTAAGATTAACTTCCCCTGTATAATAATTCTTTGGGCAAAAATATTCTGGTGGATAAATACATATGCCTCTGATATATTCTATAGATCCATTCCCAACAAATCCATATTTTTTCAAAATAGCTGTCACTCTTGATACAACTGTTTCAGGATTTTCTGTACCATATGATCTCAGAAACTTTTGATTTTTATAATATTCAACTATCTCCTTAAACAGCTCATTCTTCGGCTCTACTGCCAAGCCTAATCCTGGAGCTGCTTGTAAGACATCTCCCGGCTCACATCCCATGAATGGTCCGTTTTCTAGAAAATCATCAATCGGTCTAATTAATTCAACATCAGTATCAAAATATACACCTCCATTTTCATATAATATTTTAAACCTAGCGTAATCACTCACAAAAGCCCATTTTTTCGCTTTATACGCTTCCATAATATATTCACATTCGTTGTAATCAAAATTACTCTCATCCCATCGCTTTATTTCATAATCAGGACAATTCTTTTTCCAGCTTTCTATACATGTATTTGCCAGTTCCGGCAGATCCGCTCCACCAAACCAACAATAATTTATCACCTTCGGTATCATTTTCTATCACGTATAATCTAAACATCTACTTAATGAGTTTAATTGGATTATTTTCCTTTCTCCCAACCTTTTTGTTGGGGTAATCTCTATTACTCTGATGCATTGTGAGTTATTCCTATTTTTCTACAGTTTTGACTATTTCGAGGTGACCCGGACCACAGCTTTTTGAATCCTTGAGAAAAACAACATAAAATATTATCTAAGGTGATATCTATCATGTCAGAATAGACATATTCAAGTACAAACATTATTGCTGCATTATTTCTGATACAGGACATGTCATATTTACTCACCATCAAAAACACTGATGGTGAGTTTGATTAACACCAAGCAGTTCTTCAATCTTTGGATCACCAAGATGAATTAAAAATATATTTCGAACCTACTGTTCATAATGTTCTAAATCTGAAGTTATTCCTTGAAAAGCCCAATTCACAACTTCATAGAATTTAACCTTGTTCTTCTCACTAAATTTAGTAAGTCTCAGTCTTTAAGTCGTATCAAAATAGACGCATTAGTAGTGACAGCCTGCAGTATATTTTTATAAGTATTACAAAAATTATTTTTGAAAGGTTATTTTGATTACCTTTTTTTAAATAACAATTTTTACAAAAAACTATTGACTTTTAATAGTTCTCCATCTCTTAAGCAGTATTAATATTACTTTTCTTGAAAGGAATTGCTAGTGCATAAAACATCAGATAAGCATAGTCTCCTCTCATTGATGAATTATAGAACAACAAAACTATTGTCATTAGCGCAAGTATTGCACATATTTGACTATTTAAAAGATTATTCTTATTTTGGCCCAATTGAATTATCTTAATAAAAAATAAGATAAACAAACCAAAATACATAATAATACCAATCCATCCAAGTTCTAAGTACATAAAGGTCGAAGACAACCAATTATAATGGGTATAAGAGTATGTACTAAAAAATTTAGAATACCAACCAATATTGGTTGCCACTTCACAGTTTCCTAAGCCAAGCCCCGTAATCATATTAGATTTGGTTTTTAATATCTCATTACATTGGCTTAAGAAATTAAATCTATTCATATCACCAGAGCCCGTATATCCTTTGTGTGAAGTTGCATAGAGATACATATGGCTGATTGAGAAAAACTCTGGATCCAGTTCAGGCATAACAATGTACAGCATACGAAGTGAAACAACCGCACCTAATACAAAAGCTAACACAATGATTATTTTTTTTATAGTAAAATCGGTAATAAGAACTGCGAAAAGTAATATAATTGCAAACTCAATATAAAAAATCTTCAATTCGGCAATAGCTGCTATTAAAAATGAACTTGCCGTCTTAAGTATAAAAGTTTTAAACGATTCTCTCTTGTTTAAGTAATAAATAACAGAATATGTTGTTATTACTATCAAAAATATATTTAAAGGTGCATTTACATCTCCTCCAATAAATCCAAATATACCTCCAATCCAGTCTTGTCTTTTTCCAAGAATTAGATACTCAAATAGTACTGCAACGAAATTTGCTATTATTAAATTATTAAAAAATTTAAAATTTCCCTTTAGCCATAAAATACAGGAAAAGAAAAAGATATAGTATCTAAAATTATTTCTTATAGCCCATAAAAATAAACCCACATTGTCTATCTTCACTATTGATATAAATATAGCGTAACCGATAAAAAAACAGATCCAAATAGCTACTATTTTACTTGACCCTTTAAAAAGTTCTTTATATTTTTTGCAGTATAAAATATTTAGAAATAGTAAAGTGTTGGCAATATCAATTGTGTAATACAATGCATGGACACCTGCTATAAAACTGTTTATCATGCTTGCAAAAATTGTAATAAACATTATGTAAACTATTAACCATTCAGTCTGTTTAAATTTTGGTATTTTTATAGACATCTCAACTCTCCAATATCTTTACTATACTTCGTTATCCCCTATTTTCAAATCAATCATATAATATAGCCTAAGGCTAAAACTAAATAGTATCGCCTTTATACGATCATATATAAAAAGAACTCTTTTCCATGGATAACGCTTATCTATATTATGTATATATTTTTTCCGGTATAGTTTTCCCCTGCACATTGCTTTCATATATAACATTGCAATATGATTATTCATTAATCGTCTCAATTCATCGTCTTCGATGGATTGAAATATTTTATCTAATTCATTACAACTTTCGATTAGATCTAGTCCATTCTGAGTTTTATCTTTAACCTTTGTAATAGATTCATTTCTTCGTATGTAATGATAAAAAGCCATTTCAGACGTGTACACTGAATTAGCATGATATACAACCTGTGGCGTCCATAATTCATCTTCATGAAAAATGCCAGACTTAAATAAAAGGTTATTACTAATTAATAGTTCTCTCTTATATATTCCAAAACATGCAGCCGCATATAATGTTCTTTTCTTTAGCTCACTCCTTAAAAAAGCATTTCCGTCAAAATATCTATTCTTCTGACTAGCGTATCCATACTTCAATAAAGAATTATTTCCACGTTCTTCAATAAATCCAGTATAGACTATATCTGGGAATTTATTTTCACTTATTACTTCGAATAATTTGTGAAAACACCCCAGCTCGACATAATCATCAGAATCTATAAATATAATATACTGTCCTTTTGCATTTCGAATACCGATATTTCTAGTATCTGATAATCCAGAATTACTTTCTTTGTTAATAAGCTGAACTCTGTTATCTTTCACATATTCCTGAGCAATTTGTAGGGAATTATCTGTTGAACAATCATTAATTAATAAGAGTTCAAAATCAACAAAATCCTGCTTCAAAATGCTACTAACACATTTGTTTAAATATTTCTCCACATTATATATAGGTATTATTATTGAGAAAAACATATTTATCTTATCCTTATTTATTTTTAATCATTTTCTTAATTGCATCGCGTCTATTTTCACCTATCACTCTAGTTAGTAACCCCATTATCTTATCTTTCCTTTTTTCTTTCCTGCTTTTCCATGTACCAGCATATCTATGAATAGAAATTGTATTATCTGTTATTTCCTCACGATATGTATAACAATTAATTGGTGAAAAATAATCAGATGGGTATACTATACACACTCCAAGATTTTGTATAACATTTTCAGAATACTTATACCTATAATTATTTGAAAGAATTTGATAGATTCTTTGAGAATTCGGGATAGTATCCATTTCTCCCTTAAAAATAAAATGTTTCTCGTTATAACTATCCATAATTTCTTTAATAAATTTAGAATGCATTTCTGAACCAATTGTTGCTGTGCACATAGAAAATTGACTCTCGGTTCCAATAAAAGCCACATGGTTCAAAAGTGAATTGAATGATTTAACTTCATCAACATCCGTATCTAAATATATTCCACCGTAATTATATAAAGCATAAAGTCTTGCAAAATCTGAAACAAAAGCCCATTTTTGTGCATTATATGCTTCTCTAACATATGCATTAATATTCACATCAAAATTAGTTTCATTCCATTCTTTTATTTCAAAATCAGGATTTAATAATCTCCATTTTTTTATAAATTCAACAGTATTATACGATTTTTCATTTTCTCCAAACCAACAATAATGAATAATCTTCGGGATACTCATTTCTTTTTTTTCCTTCCTGTCATCACATCATCAACAAGCTTTCCAAGTTCGACATTAAACTTTACATTATTACTTTTTGTACCACTCTTCATTCTTGCAACAATCTCATCATAGCCCTTAATGGTATCCTCCAATTTTTCTACATCTACTACTGTAATGATTGTCCCCATTCTTTTGGCAACTTCTTGGGCAAATGCAACCTGATGGTCATTAACATGTTCACCAAACTTCTTCTGACGTGGTACTATAATCGGAGTTTTTCCTACTTGGAGTGGCATAATAAAACTAGATGGTCCACCATGTGTAATTACAATTCTAGCCTCATTCACAAACTTTACCATCTGTTGATAAGGGTAGAGCTTTTGCCAGGTACAGTATTTCGGCTCATATGTACTATATCCGGTCTGAATGACTATTTCTTCATTGATTAGTGCGTCTCTTATCATATTGTCTATATACTCAACTAATCTATTGAACGGTTGCTCATGCGTACCAACTGTAACAAAAATCATGTCCACACCTCCTTAGAAAATACTTCCCAAATTTACTGCTTTTGGATAGACCTTTTTCATTTCTTCCCATTCCACAATAAACTTATCCGCAACCGGATAGCAAAGCTTTCCTGCTATAGTTGATGTATCTATACGATCAAAAACTTCAATATAAATCGTTTTGGCACCAAAAAGCTTACCAATGTAAAAGAACGGAATAGCTGGCGCAGCACCAGATGAAATAATAAGATCTGGTCTTTCCTTTGGAATAATATTTATAGCTTTTACTGTATTAATAATAAGTGCTTTGATGCTACGGTTGCTTGGATAGTAACACGGATATATCTTCTCTCCTTGAAGGAGGCTTCTTGCATCTTCCTTATCGAAAGTAACCCAGAATCGCTCCTTATCCTGCCAAAATGGCTTTAACATATATAAGTGTGTAAGATGCCCACCAGATGATCCCACTAAACATACTTTCATTCTCTCGTACTTACCTTTCTCAGCCATCCATGGTTCTCCTCAATATGAGAGCGCCTACTTTACAGTCAATGATTTCACCAAATTCCTCGGCATATAATCATTAAGTCACATAGATTGCTCACATAACCTCAGGCAATTGCAACGGTATAACTGTCAATTTCCCACAAAGTCCTCATCCACCTCTTGGTACATACACATTAAAATCAACTTAATCTCTAATTTCATTTTATTCATTTGTAGTTTGTCCCATCAGATAAGCTTCTTGAAACTTGCACTCAGCCATATTTGAGAAAGTTTTCTCGTACACTCACCTTGAATAAACACCAATCTCATATAAATCCATCCTCAATCAATGTGATTGTACCTGCTTTAATTCACCTGCTGCACATGCTTCACAATGGATGAAGTTGTTTTCTTTTAAGTGATTTGATTATTCTTATCATTACTAATGCAATATAATTGAGTTGTTTGCATTAAAATCGTTGTTATTAACTCATTTTATATTTTATACTAATACTCATAAAAGCAAATAACTTATTAACTTTGCTTTCCATAAAATGTAAATTTTTACAGTAATCTTTGATCTAGCCTCAGTTTATATATATCCTACTATATTAAACATTATCGTGATTGAACATAATAAAAAAATTTAAATCACTAAATAATTCTCATGACTAACTCTTACTTATCTCAACCTTTCCATTATCATCACTTCTCATCCCCATAAGTTCCATAATACTTCCCGTAATATTTCCCATAGTACTTCCCATAGTACCCTTTTTTCTCCATGGCTACCTTATTTAGAACCACCCCAAGAATCCTGCAATTAGATTTCTCCAACTGAAGCTTCACATCCCTTGCGAATCGATAACTTATGGCATTACTTTCAACCACTAGTACTGCCCCATCCGATACTTTTGCTACTACAGCACTGTCAATAACGGAACCCAGCGGAGGTGTATCAATCAGGATATAATCATAGTCCTGTCTTAACTTCTCTACCATATCGATAAATCTCTGGTGTTCCAGCAATTCTACAGGATTGGGTACCACCGGGCCGGAGAATACGATATCCATATTTTTTATATCTGTACTTAGAAGAACTTCCTCCAACTGTTTCTGACCGGAGAGGTAATGAGTCAGTCCTCCCTCAATGGCACCGGTCTTATATCTGCCGACCAATACGGATTTTCTTAAATCGGCATCAATGAGAATTACTTTTTTTCCGGTTTCCGCAAAGGATACTGCCAGGTTAAAGGAGACACTGGATTTACCCTCATTTGGGGTACAACTGGTAAAGGCCAGGACTTTCATCTCGTTCCCGCAGAACTGAATATTGGTTCTTAATGTCTTATAGGCTTCGTTGGCTCTGTAATCCAACTCTTCCCGTTTTGCAAATGTTATCTTATCCATTCCTGCTTACCTGCCTTTCTTCGCCGTATCGGTTTTAGCACTTTTTTTGCCAAGGATCTGGTTCCGTTTTCTCTTCTTCTTATCAAGCTCCGCCTGCTTATAAGCACCGGATTCGATTGGAATTAGTCCAAGGGTATTAAGTCCTAAGTAACGTTCCACATCTTCCGTGTCCTTAATGGTATCATCCATGAGATGAAGTACGATTACAACGGTACCTGCTAAGAATAAACCAACAAGCCCGCCGATCAGTGTATTTCTCATATTATTAGGGCTTGCGGGGCTAGGTTGTATAAATCCTTCCTCCACGATAGCAGGCTCTGTGGTATCCATGATTTTGGCGATACTGTTGGAGGATACTTTCGCGAATTCATCCACTATTTTTTTCGCCATGTAAGGATCCGGATATGCAGCTGTGATCTCCAGGATACGGGTGTTGCTGGGATTCTTAATTGTCAGGCGGGAAATCATCTGTTCATAAGTCATGTTAAGGCCCAGGTTATCAATTACCTGAGTTACCACAGGGCGGCTCTCAACTAATACCATATAATCCTGGGTAAGCTGGGTTCCTAACTGCAGGTCTGACAGGTTTAAATTAGTCAGAGAGGTGGATTTACTTAATATGTACAGCTTTGTGGTAGAATTATAAATAGGTGTGATGCAAAAATTACTGATCAGTCCGGTTGCCATAGCAGTCAGAATTCCGGTTAATAATATGATCCATATTCTTGATTTTATAACATAAAAAAGTTCCAGTAAATCGATTTCAATTTCGTCGTTCGTATTCTGTTCCATTCGTACTCCTTTATATGTACTTATCATCTAGTATTTTCATGGGGTTTTCCAGGAATATTCGCTGAAGCAAGCTGGCATCAAAACTTTTCTCTAAGTTCTTATAGATATCTTTCATCAAGGGCGGCCGGTGTCCGGTATTGTGACAGTCACTGGCAATAAAGTGAACCAGACCAGCTCTGACCAGCTTTTTGTTATAAGCGGCCTCTCTGTTAAAGAACCCGCCAAGCAGACTGGCACCATTCATCTGTATACAGGCACCTAGATTAATCACATCCTTAATCCGCTCTTCCTTTTTATTCAGGCAGAGATATCTCTCCACATGGGCTAGAATGGGAACGTAGCCTGCAAGTATAAGCTGTCCCAATCCCCTGTATAATGTCTGGTAGGCTTCACTGGGTGAAAACTCCACCAGAACGTATCTGCTGGCTGCCAGGGTTAAAGCTTCTCCTGTCTCCAGGGCTTTTAAGATACCGTCACTGTAATACAACTCGTTGCCGGGTAGAATCTGAATCTCTATGTCATGCCTTGCTGCTTCCATCTGCACCTGCTCCTGAAGCTCCAACAACGTAGTCGCCGGTTTATTCCTGCCACCGCAGGTGTAGTGGGGGGTAGCTATGATTGTTTTAATCCCCTGCTGCTTTGCCTGCTGAAGCATCTCTATGGTTTGTACCAGATTTTCTGCTCCGTCATCCACACCCGGAAGAATGTG
This sequence comes from Anaerocolumna sp. MB42-C2, assembly GCF_030913705.1. GTDB lineage: Bacteria > Bacillota > Clostridia > Lachnospirales > Lachnospiraceae > Anaerocolumna. The sequence goes on along the minus strand of NZ_CP133190.1, from coordinate 3,887,492 downwards.
CGTATGTATATCAATAAATTCATTTGTACACATATATATTCCCTGCTTTCTCTTAAGTCCTTATAGGTACCGGTCAATCTGCATATTGCTTTTTAAGATATCCGGTCAGGATGATTAAAAATATCGACAGCAGGATACCAAATCCGCTTAGATAAAGGAATACCTGTAGATTTCCTCTGAGATAACTGCTTAAAAACCTGTGATAATAATCCGGTGTCCCTATCCTCCTGTCAGCAGCTTTCGTAATAAGTAAATAACAGGCTAATCCCCCTATACTTAAGCTTGAGGCTGTTAAAGCATAGGTGATGTAACGCACCCCTCTGTGTCTGTACCGATGCATTCGAATCAATATCCCACTTAAGAATATAACCAGACATAAAGCTATGGGAAAAGCCTTTATCATTATATTCCTGTAATATACTTTATATTCTCCAAGATACCGGATAAACCGGAATTCTATTACCCTTTTATATTCCTGCTTAACAGAGGATATCAGGGCATCAATGCCGGCATCTAACTCTTCTGTCCGGTGGATGGAGTTGCGATTAAGATATTCCTCTATATTCTGTTTTAATACTTTGGTAAGCTTCTCGGTATCAGGTACCGCCGTTTTATCCGCCAAAGCCTCTTCCATATAGGTTCTGCCGTCTAAGTATACTCTCTCCAGCGTAATTACCCCATAGAGCAGTTCTGTTGGCATACCTGCATTCATAATAATTGAGGAAGCACTGTTGTCTAATTCTTTTTGAACTTCATAATAATAACCGCTTTCATTTATCTTATCCAGGATAAGGCGATCGTTAAATACACTAAGCTGCAGACCAATTAATACGAACAGGGTTGTAAATGATAAGGATAACATAAAAGAAAAAATACAGCTTAATAACTTTTTCTTAAGGGAGTGATTAACTTTCATTCTGATTGTGTACCTCCCTGTTTTGCTATTGCTTTTGTATCCTTAATTCTGTCGCAGTATACAAAAAACCGTTGATCCGTCTTCCCGTTTAACTGCCCAAAGGGATAGCAGGTGTACAAGATAAGCTGCTCTTTGGTTTTCGTTAAATCATAAGCCGTATCATCGAATACACCGGCTACTTTTGTCCCTGTTACTTTATATTCATATTTACCATAATTGGTACTAATGCTTATCACGTCGCCAAGTGTTATCTCTTCCAGAGGTTTAAAGTAGGTTCCGTCATGTCCGCCGATTAAGATTGGTTTATCTTCACCGGGCAAACCGCTTGCCCTATATTGTCCGGCTCCTTTTTCCAATATTTCTTCACTGTCACCATAATAGATGGGTGCTTTCAGTCCGATTCTGTCACAGTTTATATTCCCATAATGGGTTCCCTGTGACGGTATCCGAAAGCTCCCATTACCCGGACTGTCCTCCATTAACATACCGGATTCCACCAGTGCAGAATTAAACTCATTATTGTAATCCGGTGAACCTGTTTCAATTATCATATACAGATGTGACTTCACCAGATCAAGCACCGGGGCACCTCCTATGATAACTGTCAGATATCCCAAGACAGTAAATAATATCGGCATGGTTATATAAGAAATTATTTGTCCTGTTGTCCTGTTCTTCAATTATGAACTCCTTTTGCCCTAACGTAAGAATCCCCACCGATATGCCGCTATAATACAAATTCCCAAAATGATACCCATTCCTGACAGTACCCAAACTGTCCGGTTAATATTAAACCCAGTATTTTTTATTACGGTATCCACGGTCATAAGGTTATTGCCCTCTTCATCCGTAATGCTAATCTTACCGCTATATTTATCAGTAACTGTATTGGTTACCGGTTGTTTTCCTATCCATTGATTCAAGTCTTCCCCGGTTGTTTCCGTAGGTTCTTCTTGTGAAGCAGTGACTGCTTCTTTCTTATCTTCTGTTTGTTTCGTATTCTCTTCGGCGGTTTCTGTTTCGCCGGTACTGTCCGGTTTCTTACCGCTCTCCGTTTGCTTCATTTCAGCCTCATTATCCTCTTCTGCTGTATTGGCTTTCTTATCTTCTTTCGTACTGACCCCTTCCTCACCCTCTGTTTTTTCTTGCTTTTCTTCTGCAAGATTTTCTTTCTTTGGTTTTTCTTTCGCAGGCTTTTCTTTCTCCTGCCCGGATACCCGAATTAAATATCCTTCCTCTATCCCAGCCTCTACATTGGCATACATTTCTGCGACTGCCTCATCTCTTTGCGCTGCGGTTAAGTCTACCCCGTCCTGGCTCAAATAATTAATCAGTTCCTGCACATATGCAGAATCGGCTTGATATGTTACACCATCTTTCTCAAACTGCCCACCGGCCCTGCCTACAAGGTCCGATTCATATTGATTTAGTTCTCCGGCTTTTACACTCTGTACATTACCGGCTATTAATAATAAGACAACCACTAATACCGGGATAATTTTCTTCATTCGTTTTTCACTCCACTTAGGTAGCAAACCTGTTTAATTGTTCCTTTAAACTTTTGTACCAATTTATAAAAAAACTCATAAACCATATGAATCAGGGTATGAGGGATACCCTGACTTCATATGGTATATGCGTTAATTGGTCTTTAAGTAACCCATTTTATCAATTAGTATTCTTAATATGTCACCTTAAAGGTTAAGTTGTCCGGTGCATCGCCAATATACAGGGTCTTATTATCGTCACTCTTGGATATTGTATAAGATTTACCTGATCCGCCGGTTACTGTTACTGATTTTTCATCAACCGTTACGTCATAGGACTTACCGTTTAAAAGTCCGTCTGAGAAAGTAACCGTCTTGGTAAGTTCACCTTTTTCACCGGTTACAATTACTTTCTGTCCTGAAATAGTCTTAGTAGTTTCTGTTGTATTCTTCCATTTCTCTATTGTGGCAGCTTCATTACTCAGGAAACCTTTCAGCTGAGTAAGTATCTCGCTGCTAACCTGATAAGATACACCATTATAGGATACAACAACTTTCTTTAACTTCGTATACTCTACAGGTAAGGTATAAGCGCCTTCACCAGTTTTAGTGATTGTCTTCGTAGTAGTAGAGGAACCACCATTAGAACCACCGCCGTTGGAACCGCCGCCGGAACCGCCGCTAGAACCCTGGTTGCCGGTCTCTTCCGGTTTGGAATTACCAACTGTTACAGGAATTGTAATATTACCTTGTACTTCCGGTACAGCATCTGCTGTAGCAGCTGCAACGGTAGTTGCTTCAGCTCCCGGTAATGCAGTTAACGTAAATTTAGCAGTAGCTGTTACTGCCAACGGAATGCTGGTAGTAATGTTAGCACCTGCGAAGTTGTTTGCAACCGGAATCACTGCAGTAGAGGTTCCTGATATGCTAATAACTGAATTCGCATTTACTGTTAATCCGGTAATCGTACCATTATTCACAAGTGTTAAACCTGTATTGGCACTATTGGCAATAACAGAAGCGCTGGCCAACTTATCGATCATGATTCTTACCGGTGACACAGCGGTTACGTTAATGATATTACCTGCTGCCATTTCAAACCAGGTAGAAGCTTTAATAGCTTTAATTTCTACTTCTTTAAAGACACCATTATTGGTAACATCTGCATTCGGCGCATCTACCACAAGTTTTTGTTTACTGTAGTTGCCCTGAGGAATTGTAAAGGCAGCTGCATCCTCTGTCTTTAAGGTGATCAGTCCGGCACCGCTTCCAAGCAGGTCCTCTAATCCCTTTAGAGTTGTAACGATACCGTCTTTATCTACGACCTTAATCGTTACTTTGTCGCTCTTACCGCTTAGTGTTGTTGCAGTAACAGTAACAGTACCCTCTTTTAATGCGGTAAATTTACCCCATTTTCCAAACTTTAAGACTTTCTCATTACTGCTCTTCCAGATTGTTGGATCATTGGATGCAGCTGGTGTTAAAGTTCTGTTTAGATCATAAACCTGTCCGGCATTTACCTTTGTGACTTTATTATTTATCACAATTTTCTTGGCAGGTTCAACAACTGTTACCTTACAGTTAAGATATACGGATGTTTTCTTAGCGGTTACAGTACAATAAACTGTAGTGCTTCCTTTTTTCACACCTGTAATTACACCCTTACTGTCTACAGTTGCAATGCTCTTGTTACCGGTCTTCCATTTGTAAGCTGCGCCTTTAGTTGGATTTTTAACTTTAAGCTCAACTTTCTTTCCTTTTAATACGGAAACTGTCTTGGAGATTGCCGGCTTTGCAGCTGCCTGTGCAGATATTGGAGAGTAGCAGGTAATGATTAATGCAACTGTCATTACAACCGCTAACAGCTTTCCAGCTGTAACTCTGAACTTATCTGTGTTTGTACTCCTTGTCATGCCCTATTCACTCCTTCTTCAGATAACTAATATCTGTTATTATTTATATTCTACGGGCAGATAAATCTCCCGGGAATATCTCCTCTTATGTTTAGCTGGCTCCCTTGCCTGACAGAACGGTAATCACCGTCTTAATAATTAATTTGATATCCAAGCTCAGTGACCAGTTATCAATATATTCTAGGTCCATACGGACAACTTCTTCAAAGTTGGTAATGCTGCTTCTTCCGCTGGTCTGCCAGATACCGGTCAGCCCAGGTTTTAAGGTAAGTCTTCTCCTGTGTCTGCTTTCATAATTCAGAAACTCGTCTTCCGTAGGCGGCCTTGTCCCAACAAGACTCATGTCTCCCGTTAATACGTTAATAAACTGCGGGAATTCATCAATACTTGTTTTTCTGATGAATCTGCCGACTTTCGTGATTCTGGGATCCTCCGAAAGTTTAAACATATACCCCTGCATTTCATTTTGTGCCAGTAAAGCGGCCTTTCGTTCTTCCGCATCCGGATACATGGAGCGGAATTTATATATCTTAAATCTTCTGCCGTTTTTACCGATTCTGGTCTGTGAGAAAAATATAGGTCCGGGAGACTCCATAAGAATTGCAGGTGCAACAATAAGTGTTAATACTCCTGTTATCAGGATACCGGTTATTGCGCCTATAATATCAATCATACGCTTTACCACAAGTCTGGAAGCCTGGAATTCTTTTTTGTTGAAGACAAGTACATGATACCCGGAATAGGTCTCCACCTTCTTTTCCTTAATGTTCAAACCGAATGTATCGATATTAAGCTTTACTTTAATTCCCATTAATTCCAGTTCTTCTATCATTTCCTCAAGATTTAATTGCATTCTGGGAGGTACACTGATGAACACTTCATCTATTGTTTCATACCGTATTATATCAAGGAGATTATTCCTCCCCGCCTTAACCGGAATACCCAGAATCTCTTGACCGGTCATATCTTTCTCAACGATTGCAATAGAGGTTATCTTTTGCTCTGAGAGGTTGGCACTTCTCATTTTAGTAATTATTTCAAGCGCTTTCCGATATGTGGTAACAAGCATAATCTTATTGCTGCGTTCACTTTCCTTAAAATAAGTCAGCATGATTACTTTATAATATTGTCTGGCCAAATAATTAAGGCATATGTAAAAAATATAAAATTCTACAAAAAACAACCGGGCATATATAATTCCTCTTCTAGACAAAAAGAGTATCGTACTTACGCACAGAACATTAATCAGATTCCTGGATACAACGATTTTAAATTCCCGAAAGAAACCTCTGCGGAAAAACCCGCTGCTGGAATCCGACATATAAAATACAGCAATATTCACCAGGATACAAACCATAAGCAATATGCTGTAATTTTCATTATTAATGTAACTCAATACCACCCCAAAACGTGCAAACAATGCTAAAACATAAGCTAAAATCAGAGTAGCCAAATCAAGTAATAATAACCTGATACTGGGTGGTTCTTTACTATAGCTTTTCATTTAATCGTCTCACATTCTTTGGCTTTATTTAATTCGTTTTTATTAGAAGCAGTAAACAGATGGTTCTTCGTTGCGATTCTTCTGCAGAAAAACAGTGCTATTGCAAAAAAAAGTAAAAAAATGATAGCCGCATCCGGTCTGGCACCAAAAAAATAATTTGTTGTACCACTGGCAATCAATAAATTACTAATGAATTCCATATAATTCTCTCCTTCTGCGTCTTTAATACAATTTTATCAGCACAATCTGTCCAATTTAGTTTTTACTGTGTGATACTAAGATTTTGGTTTCATAAAACCCCCAATTTATCCGAAATATTACATTATAGGATAAAAAGCACATTAATATCATAGTATCCTCTAAAGATATTGTCAAGGAATTTTTTACATTTTGTATCCATCTTGGATTATTAATTTCATTTATTTGACTAAAATTATATAATAAATTACATAATAATTTAAAATGCGACAATCATTATAAATTTTTATAAAGAATAAGGTGGTTACAAATGAATCGTATAAAACTATTGAGGGAAGAAAACAATTGGACACAAGAATACTTAGGTAACTTATTAAATGTAAAAAAAGCGGCAATATCCAAATATGAAACCGGAAGGGCGGCATTAACTGATGATACCATCTGCAGGTTAGTTGATATATTCCATGTATCTGCAGATTATCTCCTGGGATTAAGTGATAAGCGAAATAATCTTGAAAATAATTTAACCGAAAGAGAACTAACTCTTCTGGGCTATTTTCATGATCTAACCCCAAAATACAAAGATATTGCCATAGGAACCCTTGCATCCCTTACAAGTCAACAGGATAAAACACCTTCTTATAAAAAAGAGGGCTAAGAACGGGTTCCCGAAACAGTGGTATCACTGTAACGCCGGAGTCTGGCTTGCCAGACTCTTTCTTATTATGTAAAGAATTCTACTTGGTATCCTAATAACCAATCTATCTAACAATTCATCATGACCTTAACATAAGTAATAAATTAAAATCCTATCCTATTTAGTTGTCAAGGTACAAGGCACTGAATACGTGCAAAGCTTTAATATATTATAAATAATTTATTATAACTGGTTATCTGCTTCTTCATCCCCTTTTCTTCACATAAAAGATACCAATCAGTAATCCGCTTAGTACTGCCAGCCAGAAAGCACCGATATACAAAAAGATTATAATATCCCACTTTAAGTAATTTACAATAAAATTATAAAAATACAAAGGAGTTATGTGGATATTCTGATAGATACCTGACGATAGAAGATAAGCGGGAATAAGTAACAGCATAATGGCGGTGGCAGTACAGCTGTAAGCCATATACCGCAGGGCCCGGTGTTTAAAAAATTGCATCTTTAGAAGGGTTATAATGATTCCAGTCATCAGTATAAGTATAATGGGCACGGTCAGTATCATCAGTTTCTCATAGATTCCTTTATATTTAATAAAGTAATTTACAAATGGAAATTGTAAAAGCCTTATATACTCTTTTGTTAATGTTGCCGATAATTCCTTGCTTCCTTTATTTACCTCTTCTGATCTTTCAACTTTATTATCCCTGATATAAACTTCCATATTATGTTGAATTGTTGCTTCTATCTCTGCTTCCTTTAAAGTACTTGTTTTTTCATGCAAGGCTGCTTCTATATTTTGTTTTGCATCTATGTACACCCTCTCCAGTGTAACTACATTGGTTAATATCTTTTCCCAGGGAAGTCCTGTGGGCAAGAGATCGCTTACCAGATTGTCTTCAATGGTATCCCTTACCTTTTGATAATATCCGGATTTATTTAATTGTGTTAATATTACATCTTCATTAAATACACCGACATAAACTCCAAATAAAACCGATATACACAACATTAACATCGACAGAACAAATGCCAGTATAAGGCTTATGCCATTTCGCAGCCTCTGCCGTTTTTTATGTTTTATTTTCTTTTCTGCTTGTACCTTATCCATGTGATACACCTATCGTTTCTATAATATGTATAATAATATTCTAAATAATCTATTTATAAACGATCTCAGGCCCTGCTATCTTATCTGCATAAACAAAATACCTTTGATCTTTAATCCCTACAACTGCCCCAAAGGGATAACAGGTGTAAAGGATCAGTTCTTCTTTGTCCTGATTTAGATCATAAGCACCGGTGTCCGTTGCATTTTTTATTTCCATGTGGGTTACCTTGTAATTATAGATACCGTAGTTTGTAGTAATTACAAGGGTATCCCCTTTTTTCACAGTTTCTAAAGGTTCGAAAAAGGTGCTGTCATGACCGCCGATCAGAATTGGTTTATTATTCCCGGGTATAAAACTTCCGATATATTGTCCTACCCCTTTTTTTAAAACCTTATCCGAATCACCGAAATAAACCGGAGCCTCAAGCTTCACCCGATCGCAGGTAAGACTTGCATATAGAGTTTCATATTCGGGCAGCTGAACCTCTTTATTTTGAATGAAATCCACTGCTTTTACACTATTTTCATTATAGATGGAATCCAGCTCAGACGTAAAGTTCGGAGTGCTGTTGGTAAATACCATACCTGCTACGGAAGATACCATGTCAACTACCGGCCGCCCTGCCATATAGATTAAACTATATCCGAATATGGTATATAACAATGGTATATAGAAATATTTTGTTATGTTATGAATCCTATGACTTATCGTGTGTCCGCTCATATATCTTCCTCCAAAGAGTTAAATAACCCATTATACTTTGCCAAAAAGATACAGATTATTATAAGTGAAGTTAGGACTCCACAGACAAGTAACGTTACATTAAACCGGAATCCGGTGTTTTTAATCACCGATTCTGCAGACATTACTGCTTTTCCTTTTTGATCGATTACCTTTACTTCATTATGACTAAAATCATAGGATACGGACACTCCCATCCTGGAGGATATTTCTTTGGCGGAATTAATCAGCTCCTCTAAGGACATCCTGGTATAACTCAGTGTTTTCTGTGCTATTTCTGATTTAGAATTTCCCATACTGTTTAAGTATTTGGAGGTACTTTGAATCACTAAAGCATTCAGATCAGTTTCAGAATTATTATTACTCTCTGAGTTACTGTCAGCATCTTTACCTTTCGTATTACCACTTTCCTTGCCACCTGCCGCCTCATTACCCTTTTCTATTTTCCCCTGCTCTTTATTACCCGGTTTTAAGTAACCTCTTGAAACTCCCTGGGGAGCTAACTCTGCCATCTTGGCAAATATCATACTTTTCTGCTCCGCTGTGATATCTACCCCATCCTTGTTCAGGTAATTAATTCCTTGATTAATGTATTTGGAATCTACGGTATAGTATTTTCCGTCTACCATAAAACCTGCCCTGACCCGGTTGATAATCTCTTGTTCGTTACTGTTAATTCCGGATGCCCCGTAACAGACCTTACTGCTTAGAAAAAGGAGCAGGATAAGTAAGCATCCGCTATATATTATTTTCCTCATCGATTTTCTCAGGATAATACTGTTAAAACCTCTTCTTTCCAAACAGGCAATAAAAGTATTATCGGCCTGACTCCTTTCTGCTATCTTTCTTTGCAATAGAAAGTTCCTCTCTGTATAAATACCATGAGGGGAACTCTCCATCTACATTATCCGGTTTCTATATCTCATGTATTTTTATTCATAAACCTTCGTTGGTTCAATCTTAGTACCGCCTATACGAACGATAATCTTTGTAGTTGTATTACCTTTAACGGTAACTGTACCGGCATCCGTATCTACTTTGATATAATATACGGAAGTAGCTGCGGAGCCGTCTTTATTTTTAATCTGGATCGGATTATAACCCTCCCCATTCACTGCTTTTACAACGATAATATAATTGCCTTTAGGATAAGGGAAATCAAAATTAACAGGCTCAACCTCAAACTTGAATAGATTCGCCAGATCATTAATCGTAATGGTGACGCCCTCTACTGTAACCGTAGCTTTCCCTGATTTTGCATTGGAAGCATACACAGTTTCCTTAACAGTCTTGCTGCCTGAATTGCCGCCACTGCTTCCACCGCTGCTACCGCCGGAGGATGAATTGCCGGTCTGTGGTATTTCATGGGTACCGCCGGATTCAACGCCTTTACCGTCAACCACGGTGCCGCCTGCATTATCACCAACTTCTACGGTTGCTCCGGGTACATCAACACTGTTATTATTACCCTCCACCTTAACACTCGTAACAGTACCGTCACCGGTTATGGTTGAACCATTACCCTGGGATAAAACCGTACCTACCGTACCGCTGTCTGCAACATGAACCGTCGCATTATTACCGGCAGATATGATATTACCTACCGTGGAGGTAACTATAATATTGCTGCCCTGACCGGCATTGTTAATCGTTGTTACCGGTTTATTACAGGTTATGGAAGCTCCGCTGGAAGCTGCATCAATAGTTAAGTTTGTTGCGGTTACATTAACAACTGCCGCTAACTGACCTGTTACACCGAAAGTCCCCACTGTAGATTTCTCCGCCTCGGTGGTTCCCACATCATTCAGGCTCAGACTCTGACCCGTAGTACCCTGAGCAGACAGATTGGTGATCTCACAGGCTTTCATGTTAATATCTACTTTGGCATTGGAAGCTGCGGATACGGTAATTGCACCTTTATACCCCTCCAGGGATAAGCTGATATTACCTGTGTCCTTTGAATCCAGTTTTATTTCCTGAACTTGACTTTTGTCCCCTTGTATGATCTTTACGGAAGTTTCCGTAATAATAATACTGATCATTGTAGTGCCGGTTACCTTGATCACCGGAATGTTGATCTCATCTGCAAGCGATAAGCCATAACTTAACATAGTCTGAGGTTGTTTTGGCATATCTTTTACACTCACATTCTTAATCGCACAATCGTTTAAATTTAAGGCATATCCGGCATTATTCGCCAGCTTTAAGGTTCCGGCTATTCTTAATTTATTAAAATCAATCTGTGCCTTCCCTACAGAATTATCTATGGAGACATCACCGTATAATTGATCAGAAACAGTTATTTTACCATCTATAACATCCTTACCGGTCAAAGTAAGATTTGTAAGAACCGTTACTTTCATTTTAGCACTCTTGTTACTGCCGTCGGTTGCTGCTGCCGTTATGGTTGCAGTACCCGGAGCCACTGCTGTAATCTCACCTATATCTGAAACGGATGCTACTTTCTTATTTGATGAGGCAAATTTAAGTGTTTTATTTGCGGCATTATTGGGAAGAACAACTTCATCTGCCCAGATCTTATCGCCGATTACCAGTTCCTGAGCTTTTTTCATGGTAATACCGGATACTTTTACAGGGGAATATACTTTCACGGTACATACCGCTTTATATTCTTTTCCTTGTATTGTTCCTGTTGCCGTAATGGTAACACTGCCCTTTTTCAAAGCAGTAACAACACCTTTTGCCGATACTTTCGCTATGTAGGTATTACTGCTGGTCCACTTAACGGCTGCTGCCTTGCCGTTTTGATCTTTTGCTTTTAATGTGGTACTATCTCCTGCCGCGATCGTTGCTGATGTCTTGCTTAAGCTTAACTTAGCTGATTCTTTCGCAGACACTATACCGGTATGAATGGATATTCCGGCTATTATCATTACTAGCATTACGATATACGCTGTTATTTTTGAATATTTTCTTTTCACCACTGCACCTCCGCCTATTTTTATTGTAAATGTTTACCAGCTTCTAAAAGTATAAATCAGTTCATTTTTATAAGCAAGCAAATTATTGAATAATTATCCAGTATTTATCGCAGAAATATTTATAATATACTCGATTAATCAATAATATAACGGCATATAACCAGATTCGTTTTAATATCTTATAAAGCTCTGTTTATTGACTTATTCCTACATTTTTCTATCATGGAATCTCTGTCTATATAACACGTTACTTTGAATCCATTCCTATTTTATCCCTTGACCAAATCCCGCCCGGTGAAAGTATGTAGTATAGTCGATCATATATATTGATTCCTGATTATTTTCTTCTGGTTCTCCTGCAATAGATCATTGGTATACGCTTCTCCGTATTTTTTAGTAAGATACGCCGCGCACTTTTTTACTCTGGGTGCTTTTTCTCCATCATTATGAGAATCGGTAGCAATGATATGTACCAGATTGTTTTTTAACAGCTTTCTGGTTATCCTTTTATAAGTAAAACCGTTATCCCCCATAATACTTTGTGCGTTTATCTGAACATAAGCCCCCATATTAACAAGTTCCTGAACCTGCCCCAACTCTTTTACCAAGGATTCATAACGTTCAATATGAGCAAGTATGGGAATATACCCATTGATCAGAATTTCCTGTACCGCTTTTTTAATATATTGATACTCTGCCATAACCTGGAATTCCACCAGAAGGTACCTTGAATCTGCTAAAGCAGGTATCTGCTTATTGATCAAAAGACTGATACATTTTTGGCTGTAATAGATCTCTCCTCCCAGATACAGACTCATCTGTGGCAACACTTTATTAAGTTCTTCCGTTACCCTGATCAGGCAATCTCTAAGTTCAGCCATGGAGGGTATTTTACTTCCTGTATAAAAATGCGGGGTTGCTATTACGGTTCGGATTCCTTCTTCGTATGCAATTTTAAACATACGGAGGGTCTGTTCCATACTTTGGGCTCCATCATCCACTCCCGGTAATATATGATCATGTATATCGATATATCCGTCTTCCATATCTGCTCCTTCGTATTCATTTCCAGAGGGCACCCTATCGTTACATTGCTTTAATCTACTGTCTCACCTCAAGCCACAGGTATTCTTTCCCGGATTCGTTATTATCCGAATCGATTGCATAATATAACAGTACATAATCGCCGGCCTTATCCATATCAAAGTAACCTATAATGTGAATTCGCTGAAACAGGTAATAATTATTATCTTTATCATCTACGATCTTATCTACATAGGACAGGGCATCAAATTTCTCTCCCCGCTTTAACTTAATTTCGTGGGTTTTTAGTTTTAAGGACGGATACTGATAGGAAGCCGAAGTTTTTATCTGATTAACAGCAGGACCTGTGATCACCGGATCAGCGGTATCCTGGGGGAGGGTTATTTCCTTGACTTTACTATATTTCTTACGATCGGCTGCCTTTGTTGTGTCTCTGTCCTTAGGCCCGGTTAAAGCTTTTGTATCTGCTTCTTCCCTGGCTGTATTCTCTGTTTTCTCTTTATTCCCTATATTCCCAATGGATTCCGTTATCAAGGTTGATTTATTTTCCTGGCTGCCGGTTTTTGGCTTGTATGGCACAATCACCTCTTTTCTGGTAATATTATTATTGGAATCTTTTGCAACGTAAGTTATCTTCGCCGTAGAACTGTTTAACATAGGCAGAATATTCTCCACCATAACCATGTTCGTGACATCGCCATCCCGCTTATCCTTTGCAGAAACATTATTCAGTAAGGTATCCACCGATTCATCTTCCGTATAAACATAAGAATTTTCAGCATACGTAATGATCGGACCGGTTTTATCTTCCGACGTCAGTAACCGGATCAATATGCCGAATAATAAAACTATGCCTATACCGGACGCTATCATAAACTTCTTCATACTTATACCTCCTGCATAACGCAGATCTTTCTGTACCTTACGATCTGTTATTTTCCGTAATAACTTCCATAATAAGATCCGTAATAGGTTCCGTAATGCCGGTTACGTTTGATTCCCACTTTATTTAATACTGCACCCAGAATCCGGCAGTTGCCTTTCTCCAATTGTTTTACTACTTTCTGGGCAAATTTATAACTGATTGCTTTGGCCTGTATCACCAGAATCGCCCCATCACAGAATTCTGCTACGTTGGCACTGTCAATCACAAGGCCCAGAGGCGGTGTATCAATAATGACATAGTCATATAATTCCCGCTGCGATTCGACTAACTTCTTAAACATCTCACTTCCCAGCAGATCCGCAGGATTAGGCGGAATCGGACCGGTGAATATCACATCCAGATTCTCAATATTCGTATGGTATATGATATCCTCCAATTGATTCATTCCGGATAGATACTCCGATAATCCTTTCGTTCCTTTATCTATCTTTAATCGTCCAATCAGAACCGATTTTCTTAAATCCCCATCTATAAATAAAACTTTTTTACCGCTTTCCGCAATGGAAGTAGCCAGATGAAACGATACCACTGTTTTGCCCTCATTTGGAGTACAGCTGGTAATACATATGGTTTTTACACTTTTACCGCAGAATAAGATATTCGTTCTTAAAGTATTATAGGCTTCATTGCTGCTGAAATTAAAATTAGCCGTACGTTCGAAATTAATAACTTGCATTGCTTACACCTCCCTTATATCCTTTCTTATAAGCTTTCTTATAAGCTTTTTTACGTGCTGCCTTGACTTTTTTGGATTCTAAGATACTCTCTTCAATGGGAATGGTTCCCAGGGTTGTAAGTCCTAAGTACTTTTCGATATCCTCACTTTTTTTAACCGTATCGTCTAACAGATAAATGAGAAGAATAGCAAATATTGACAGTACTATCCCGGCTGCTCCGCCCATTATAACGTTCTTCTTAAAATCAGGGGAAGAGGGACCGGCTGGTATATTACCCGGCTCTACAATATTGGCTTTTTCCATCTCCATAATGGATACCATACGCTCAGAGGATACCTCACCGATGGAGTCGGCTAATTTTTTTGCTATGTAGGGATCACTGTATTTTACCGTGATCTCCAGGATACGGGTATCAGTGGGAGTAGTTACCGTGATTGCATTACTTAATTCTTCATGGGTCATATTAAGGTTCAGATCACTGATTACCTGTTCCGTTACCGGCCTGCTTTTAACCAGTACCTGATAATCCTTGGTAAGCTGGGTTCCTGTTTGAAGGTCGGAATACGTTGTAAATTTCTCTGAATCCTGCCTGTTAATAACATATATCTTAGTGGTTGACTCATAGACGGGTTTTAATAATATCTTTGTAAATATACCGGCTGACAATGCACATATAATTCCGGCAAAAACAATGATCCAAACTTTATCTAATAAAACAAAAAATAACTCCTTTAAATCAATTTCGATTTCGTCTCTGTTATCCTTCTCCATTTATCACACATGCCTTTCATTTTCTAAGCTTTCGTCAAAGCGGTTATATTTGTTACAGTTCAGCCTACGGCTGAATTGTAACAAATGATGCACAGAAATTATGCATTCTGCATAATTTCGCGCATGTATGTCTCGGGTTTTCTGTGACTTTCGCTTCACTTCACTCACAAAAAACACCTGACGGTACCAAAGGTTGAACTGTAACTTATATTCTTTCATTATGAATCAGCCTTCTTGTGTTTTCTATAAATAATTGATTGATTACCTGCTCGCCGCACTTTTTGCGAATTCTGTTAAGTCCTTCCAGCATTCTGGGTGCCCTGTTATAATCAGAATGGGAATCCGTGCTTATAATATGGACCAGGTCGTATTTAATTAAATTTATACAAAAAGCTGTTTTTTTATCTGTTATCTTATTCAAACTGGATATGTTCATCTGCATATAACATCCCAGATGGATTAAGTTATAAATATCCTCATAATTATTGTACAGGCAGTCATACTTTTCTACATGGGCAAGAATCGGATAATAGCCGTAGATTAACAAACGGTGTATTCCGGTTTTAATGGTTTCATAGGGATCGGTTTCGGCAAATTTCACAAGAACATACCTGGTACCTGCAAGTGTAAGTGCCTTTTCCTTTCTTAAGTGTTCTATAATATCTTCACTGTAATAAACTTCATTCCCGATATCTATGGTGAAATTCTCATTAATTTTCTCTGCTTCTGCCCGTACTGCTTTAAGTTTATTATATAGTTCTTCTTTATCGGCATTTCTGCAGCCCACACTGTAATGAGGCGTGGCTATGATATAAGTAATTCCTTCTTCATAAGCTATTTTCAGCATGTTTTTTGTCTGTTCCATACTGACCGAACCGTTATCCACCTGGGGCAGTATATGACTATGTATATCAATTAATTGATTTATATTTCTATTCTGTGTCTCACTCAACTATTCACCCCTACCTCGATCCTCTGCCGAATAAAACAACCCGAACTGTTTTAAACAGTATTTTAATATCCATTAAAACAGACCAGTTATCGATGTATTCCAAATCCAGTTTTACCACTTCTTCAAAGTCGGATATATCACTTCTTCCGCTTACCTGCCATAATCCGGTTAAACCGGATTTTAAGGCAAGGCGCCTCTTATGTCTTCCTTCGTATTGAAGGAATTCATCTTCCGTGGGCGGTCTGGTTCCCACCAGACTCATATCGCCTTTTAGAATATTAAGAAACTGAGGGAACTCATCCAGACTGGTTTTGCGTAAGAAATTACCCACTTTGGTAATTCTGGGATCATTTTTTATTTTAAACATATATCCATTCATTTCATTTTGAGCTAAAAGCTCCTGTTTTCGGGCATCCGCATCTGCATACATGGAGCGGAATTTATAGATACGAAAGCGCCGGCCGTTTTTACCTACCCTGATCTGGGAGAAGAATACCGGCCCCGGTGACTCAATCATAATGGCAGGTGCTATAAATATGGTTAATATAACCGTTAGAATACAGCCTACTAACCCGCCTGCAATGTCTACGATACGTTTCAGATGCAGCTGGCTTCCATCAAATAATCTGGAACTGAAAGTCAGGACATGATATCCGCTTAACTCCTGAACAATTTTTTCATGAATCTTTAATCCAAAGGTATTGATACTTAAATTAACCGTAATTCCCATATTCTCAAATTCCAGTATGGTTTCCTCTAGATTCAGATTAAGCGGGAAATCATTTGGGATATGAATAAATACTCCGTCTATTACCTGATGTTTCGCAACTTCGAACATGTCAATAAAGTCGGCTTTCACTTCAATTCCCTCTATGATTTCACCCACCATATGTTTATCCAGAATCGTTAAATAAGTGATCTGATATTCCCATTCATTTTCCCTCTTAATCCGGCTTAACACTTCTTTTACCTGGTCCGAGGTGGTTATAATCATAATTTTCTTACTGGAAGAACTTTTTTTATAAAACGCCAGAAGAAAGATCTTGTAATATTGCCTGGCTATATACATAAACATAATATTCAATAGGAAAAAGCAGAAGAAAAATAACCTGGAATACGTCGTACCCTCCTGAAAGATAAAGATAACTGCGGTGACCGCAGCCGCTAAGATACAATTTATCTTAATTACGATTATCAGTTCTTCCCAATACCCTCTCTTAAATAATCTGCTGTAACTATCATAAAAATAATAAATCGCCGTATATAACAAAAGTACATAAACCGATGCAAAACTATACACGTTATTGTACCAGTATTTTGTTATGTTACCGTACCGTATCCAGGTAGCAAGTAAGAAGGAGATTACAATACAGCACAGATCTACAAACAATAAATACTTATTGGGCGTATCCTTCTTCATTAAATCCATTATAGGTCCCATCCTTCACAAACAGTTGATGCTTTTTTGCAATCATCACATTGACAAGCAGTAAGAAAAATATAAACCCAACGGAAAGGAGTAAAGCATTCCATTGAAATTCAGGTTGCTGTGCAGTTTTTTCATTTTCATAAACAATTTTACCTGATAAGTCTTCTACCTCCATTATATTGCCCTGCGTACCAAACGATAATTTAAGACCGCATATGTTATAGATCTCCGAGGATAAACGAAGAGCCAGTTCCCTGCCGTCAAAGGACATTTTTGTAAAATCACTCTCTTGTTCCAGTTTCATCAATGCAATGAGCTGGCTCACTTTATTGGTTACTTCTGTTAATTTCGTTTTTGCTAAGTTCACATCTGGGTTTTTGAAATAATGATCCAGTTGCTTGATGTATGTATCGTATTCATTTCCTGCCATATTTTTTTGGCCGCCTGCTTGGCTGAAGCTGTTTTCTAATACGGTAAGGATGGTTTTCTCTGTTGTATTTATGTTTTCTTCCTGTGATACGGTTCCGGTATTCGTCATCATCGGAACCCCAGTCTCATCTTTTGTTTTCAGTCTTCCTGCCACTATCAGCATGCTCAAGGTTATTATCAGCATACCTATGGATATCAGTGCAGGTGCGGTTTGTTTCAACATACTTTTTGCCCCCTTTATCAGAAAGTACAAGACCAACTTAATGAAAATGGCTTTCTTTTCTGCTCTGCAACATATGAATGTAAATTTTTAACATTTCCTTAAGATTATAATTCACCTTATAGTATTTCACAAGTTAAAAATCCTTTGAAAAAGGGCTTTTCACCGCAATATATAACAAGATTCCAGAAAAGGTATTAGGATATGACGGCATATATTTTTTTTCTTCAGAATTACTTTTATATTTATTATCTTTCCAAAAAAATAACGCCCATAAGCAAAATCTGATTTTTGCTTATGGGCGTTATTTTAATATTTAGGTTAAATTAATTGCTGCAACTCAGTATTTAAAGTATCATTGTTAACTGAATCCGTTTCTTAGCCAAGTCTACACTCATCACTTTGACTTCTACAATATCTCCCACGCTGACTACTTCCAGGGGATGTTTTATAAACTTCTTATTGGTAAGCTGAGAGATATGAACAAGTCCGTCCTGATGTACCCCAATATCCACAAAGGCACCAAAATCAATTACATTACGGACCGTTCCTTTTAATATCATACCCTCTGTCAGGTCTTTCATTTCAAGTACATCGGTACGAAGAATCGGTTTAGGCATCTCATCCCGGGGATCTCTACCCGGTTTCTCCAGTTCCTTAATCATATCCGTAAGGGTAATCTCACCGATTCCTAATTCTTTCGCCATGGCCTTTTTATCTTTAATCTGTTTTCCTAAATCACTTAACCTGCCGGCCTTGATATCGTTGGTAGTGTAAGAAAGCTTTTCAAGAAGGTTTTTGGCAGCTTCATAAGACTCCGGATGAACGCTGGTTGCATCCAGCGGATTTTTGCCGTCTTGTATTCTCATAAAACCGGCACACTGTTCAAATGCTTTCGGTCCCAGTTTAGCTACCTTAAGAAGCTGGCTCCTACTGGTAAATCTTCCGTTTTCCTCTCGGTATGTTACGATATTTTTGGCAATCGTTTTGGTGATACCTGAGATATATTCTAACAGTGAAGCAGAAGCGGTATTTAAATCCACTCCGACTTTATTCACGCAATCTTCCACGACACCGGTTAATGCTTCCGACAACTTCTTCTGATTCATATCATGCTGATATTGCCCTACACCAATGGATTTCGGGTCAATCTTAACCAATTCCGCTAACGGGTCCTGCAGTCTTCTTGCTATGGATACGGCACTACGCTGTCCCACATCAAAATTAGGGAATTCCTCCGTGGCAAGTTTACTTGCGGAATACACGGATGCACCGGCTTCATTCACAATAATATACTGCACATTACTTTTTATTTCTTTTAACATATCTACGATGATCATTTCCGATTCCCTGGAGGCGGTACCGTTTCCCACGGAAATAAGAGTGATTCCGTATTTCTTAATGAAACCGGCCACTGTTTTTTTTGCTTCTTCTACTTTATTCTGAGGTGCGGTTGGATAAATCACTACCGTGTCCAGTACTTTACCGGTACCGTCTACCACAGCTAATTTACATCCGGTACGAAAAGCCGGATCCCAGCCAAGTACGACCTGTCCCACAATGGGGGGCTGCATGAGAAGCTGTTCTAAGTTTTTACCGAATACTTTAATTGCTCCGTCTTCGGCTTTCTCCGTCAGATCGTTTCTGATCTCACGTTCAATCGCGGGGGCGATAAGGCGTTTGTAACTGTCATCGGTTACATTCTTTAAGATATCCGTTGTATACGGATTATCATGGGTTATGGTCTTAGTCTGAAGATATTGTAATATTCTATCTTCAGGTGCGGTGATTTTTACGGTTAATATCTTTTCATTTTCTCCCCGGTTAAGCGCCAGCACTCTATGACCTGCCAGTTTCGTAAGCTTCTCCTCAAAGTTATAATACATCTCATAGACACTCTCAAGCTTATCATCTTTTGCGGTACTGGTAATAAAACCTTCTTCAAATGTTACCTTACGGATATAGATACGGTAATCCGCCTCATCGGAAATACTCTCAGCGATAATATCCATTGCACCTGTTATTGCATCTTCTACGGTGTTTACTTCCTTTTCTGCATTAATATAACTTTCCGCTTCTTTTTCTATCGGCTGATTCGTCATCTGCAGCAATATAATATTAGCTAAAGGTTCCAGGCCTTTTTCTTTGGCAATGGTAGCTCTGGTTCTTCTCTTCGGACGGTACGGACGGTATAAGTCTTCCACCACCACCAACGTTGTGGCAGCTAAGATTTGTCCCTTTAATTCTTCCGTTAATTTGCCTTGTTCCTCTATACTGGACAGAACACTGGCTTTTTTATCCTCCAGATTCCTAAGATATAAAAGCCTTTCGTGCAGATTTCTTAAAACCTCATCATTTAAGGAGCCTGTAACTTCTTTACGGTAGCGGGCGATAAAAGGTATGGTATTACCCTCGTCAATTAATCTGACGGTTGCCTCTACCTGATCTAATCTAATTCCGAGTTCATCCCTTAATTGCTTTATAATATCCATGTTGTACTCCTTTAATTACGAAACATTTTCTTTACATAAAACCATACATTACATCATATCATCCACATTCAGTAAAATCAAGTCTTACTGCAGGTGCAGCGACTATATTACCAGGGATTTGTTTCCTGTGAACAGCAACAGGGATTTTACAGAATTTATCGGGTGTTATACTCTAAAAATGAATCCCTTAAATAAAATAGTGCCGCCTGCTATTTAATCAAACGCCTGTCCTTAAGACGTACGATTAGATAGTAAGCGGCACGAGCCGGTTTCAATCCCAAAATTTATAGCATTTCTATAATCAATTATGTTTATAAGCTGCCCTTATCCTGTATCTGCTTCACTATGTTTTCCATCTCTGCCCACTTTTTCTCCATATCTTCCACCAGCTTGAACTGGGTTCTGCACCGGTCCAGATTATGTCCGTCCCGATGAATACGGAAATACGTATCTCCGCTCAGATAATCCGTTAAAAACCGCATTCCGCACTCCAAGGTCATTAGTTTTGCACCCATGGGAAGCAGTTCGATCTCTTTCTCCGTCAGGCTTTTATTACATCCTTTTAAAAACCCGGAGGTGTACAACTCGAACAAAGACAAATTAAGGGATACTTTGGATAAATCCCGTTCATCCTCAGCCGCATTATTAGCCCCAAAACGAATGGAGTCACCGAAATCATACAGAGAAAGCCCGGGCATAACCGTATCCAGATCAATGACACAGATTCCTTTTCCCGTATTAATATCCATCATGATATTATTTAACTTGGTATCGTTATGGGTCACCCTGAGAGGTAATTCTCCTTTTCTTAACAGATTAAGACATACTTCCATATCCGATTGCCGTTTTCTTAAGAATTCAATTTCATAAGAAACTTCCTTTGCCCTGCCGCACACATCTTTTTCAACTGCTTCTATAAATGTCTTAAAACGAAGCGGTGTATTATGAAAATCCGGGATGGTTTCATGGAGTTTCCCGGCATCAAATTCCGACAGCAGATGTTGAAATGCTCCAAAGGCGTAAGCACACTGGTAAAAATCTTCCGGCCTCTCCACCTTCTCATAACTTACTGCCTCGGTTATATACTCATAAGCCCGCCAGTAACATCCGATACTGTCGATGAAATAAGGTGATCCCGCCCTGGTAGGAATAACATTCATGGTTTCCCTGTGTATGTCACCGTTTCTTTTAAGGATTTTTTCTTTTAAAAAGGATGTCACGTTACAGATATTCTCCATCAACTGTTCCGGATTTTTAAATATCTCATGATTCATTCTCTGCAAGATATACTTTTTATAAGCTCCGTCTTCCAGCTGAAACAAGGCCAGAAAAGTATCATTGATATGCCCGTTCCCATACCGCTCATGTTTTATATATTTCCCATCAAAGCTCATAACATCAATCGCTTCTTGAATTTTTGCACAATATTCCTCTCTTAACATGGCAACCTCCTCCGCCCTGATTTCCTATTTCCATAAAATATCCGGGTAAATTCCTTTCTTTTTAAGTTCTGCTATTGCAGAAGTCACTGCTTCTTTATCCTGCTTATAAGTCACTCCGAACCATTTATCAGGCGAAGTCAATACCTGAACGAAAGCCTTCTTCTCTGTTATCAGTTCACCGACTACGGATGGCAAAAAGTACTCTGCCTTTAACGGATTATCCGTTACCTCCGTATCAAGGAAATGACAGAACCGTTCTTCAAGCTCTCTTAAGATACTTTCGTTAAAACCCCACAGGTTCATAGATACTATGCTGGAGGCATCTATCCCGGTCCAGGTTGCTCCGTTATCTTCAGAATAAGCAGCTCCTGTTGCCCCCTTACGCTCTATTTGTGTCCGTTCCTTGATTCCCTCCAAATGTCCATCCTCTGATACCGAACATATCCCTCTTGCAACATGTCCATGATCGGTCAGGGTATTATAAAGCACATACCCAATCATGGTATAATGGTATTTCTCATCGTCTTTCTGGGATATCAGAGAGTGATACAGCATACGGAATGCATCCTGTCCATAATAATCATCTGCATTGATTACTGCAAAAGGGCCATGAATCATATCCTTACAGCTAAGTACAGCATGTCCGGTTCCCCATGGTTTAACCCGGTTTAAAGGGATCTGGTAACCCTCCGGCAAATGATTAAGTTCCTGATACACATACGTAGTCTCCACATAATTTGCTATCCTGTCTCCGATTACTTCTCTAAAATCTTTTTCTATTTCTTTTTTGATCACAAATATTATTTTTTTAAATCCTGCTTTTATGGCATCATAAATAGAAAAATCAATAATTAAATTTCCTTGCTCATCTACCGGGTCGATCTGTTTTAATCCTCCGTAACGGCTCCCCATTCCTGCTGCCATAATTACTAATACTGGTTCCATATGATTAATCTCCTTTCGGTATATCTACTTCATAGGATTAAGGTGTCAAAAGGTCATTTTTGTATTATGAATGAATACCAGCGTATATATATTCAATTTAGCTGCCTTTCCCTCAAACACGAATTTCATAGCTGAATTTTATCCTGTATCCCTTTTATCTTGATTATATGAAGTTTTATTTACAATTTCTCTATAATATCGTATAATGTTTAGTAATATCGTACACATTTATCAATAATACTAAAAGGTGGTCTATGGAAGAGCAAATTAATTTATTTTCCGTATTAAAAGAACTGCATACAATTTCAGGTTTCAGAATATCCGTTTATGATACGGAACAGCATGAAATATGCGCATACCCTAAGGAATTAGGTTATTTCTGTACTTGTATCCAGAAAAGTAACGAGGGAAGAAACAGCTGCCTGGAATATGACTGCAAAGCATTTGAGGAGGTTAGAAAAACCGGTCAGGCTTATATCTATCAGTGCCGATTCGGTTTATATGAAGCGGTTTCACCCTTGTACCATTATGGAGTGCTTTCCGGATATCTGATGATGGGGCAAACTATTGATAACGGTTTAGAGAGTGCTGATTCCGTGTATTCCAAATCGCTTACCTGCATTACTGACAAAGAACGGTTAAAAGAAGCCATCCGTCATATCCCTATCAGTTCAAAAGATAAGATATTATCCTGTATTTCCATTATGAAAATATGCGCCTCCTATATAACGTTCCATAATGGCTGGAAACCAACCGATAAAGATTTATCTTCCCGAATTAAAAAGTACTTAAACCGGAACTATGCAGCAAAAATTACACTTGAGGATCTCTGTAAAGAATTTTATTGCAGTAAGACGACTCTGACCTCAGCTTTTAAGGCAAACTATGGGATATCCGTCGTGGACTATCTCACCGGTATAAGAATTGACCAAGCCAAAGCATTACTTAAAAATGATTCTTTATCTATGAAAATAATTGCACAGACCTGCGGATTTTCCGATCAGAATTATTTCACAAAGGTCTTTCTTAAGCATTGCGGTGTCACCCCCAGCGGCTACCGGAACAGCTTACACTAATACTAGCATCTCTTTATATGAAAAACAGATACAGCTGTTCCCCTTTATCATCTGATTTATAGTTACAGTTCAGCCTATGGCTGAATTGTAACAAATGATGCACATGCATGTATGTCTCGGGTTTTCTGTGACTTTCGCTTCGCTTCACTCACAAAAAACACCTCGCGGTACCATAGGCTGAACTGTAACGATTTATTCCGCTTAAAGATTATAATAAATTGACACATACTTTTACTGGTCTTATAATGTAAGAGGTTAATTATAGAAATTAATAGCAGGAAAGCTGGTAACGATGAATCAGATAGAACAAAATCAAACTATTATATTAAAAGAATTTCTGACCCCCAATGATTGTGAAGATATTAAAAAACTACAGGAAGTTTGTTTTGCTGATGACCCTGTAAATTTAAAACTGGAATTAGATTATAAATTATCTGTACCGAAACACACTGAGAAAGGTCTGAAAAAAATAACGGAATTTTTGTATTATGCCGATGGAGTTTTGGTTTCTTATCTTGGAATTTGTGTGTTTGGTGGAAATGTACCGGAACTAAACGGTATGACTCACCCTGAATGGAGGAGAAGAGGTTTGTTCACAAAACTCTTCTCTCTGGCTCTTTCTGAGTTAAAATGGGATAATCCTGAAAAGCTCTTATTATTAACGGATGAACGTTCGGAATCGGGCAAAGCATTTATTCAGCATATATCCGGCCTTTACAGTTTTTCCGAATACCGTATGAAATATTATGCTCATACTATTTCTGAATTACCCTCTTATGTACATCCGGCTATCCAGTTAAAAACGGTAGAAAAATCCGATATTAAGGAAATAAGCAGACAGAATGCTATCTACTTTGGCACTACGGAAGAAAGTGAAATTCTTGCTATGGACGAATCCATGTTAACGGACGGTATGTATCTGGTTCGACTTAAGGATTCTACTATCGGCAAAATTTACGTAGAATACGGAGAAAATTCCGCATTTATTTATGGCTTTGGAATACTACCGGAGTTTCGAAGAAACGGATACGGTAAAGCTGCTTTCCAGGCCGTTATGGATATTATTAAAAGTAAGGGTATTGATGATATCCAGCTGGATGTGGAAAGTAAAAACAGAAATGCTTTGAATTTATATAAAGCATTTGGATTTCAAGAAATGTCGGTAATGAATTATTTTGAGTATAATATCAGCTAGTTTTCAAGCTTCATTTTGACTTAAAAGTATTTGTAAGGACTGCAGCTATTCCTGAATTTTGTTGATTTTGTAAGCTGCAGTCCTTATAGGTATTCTTAAGACCGGAATTAAACCACTAAACTTTTCTCCTGATTCTCTTCACTATAAATGATACTCCATTCCTTTGTGATAAAATCAACAGAAAGTTCGGCGTAATTATCGCCATATTGGCGTCTGATAATCAGCGTGTTATCGTTGCTCTCCTTTAACAGGAATTCTCTTTCAAAAGCAGGGTGGTTGTTCCTGAACCGCATCAGAGTCAGAAGGGCTTTCACAACCGGACGAGCTGTCTCCTGCTTGATTTCAGCCTCCGTATAGTAATGCCTGTTTAAGTTTCTGCCGACTTTCTTTGAACCTTTTACGTCCTTTAATTGTTCTCTAACGCCTGCAGGGCATGGACGGATCATTTTCGGCTCCAAAACTGAACTCATCCCCACGTATCCATTTCTCGTCCACACATACATATTTGATACATTTTCTCTTGCCGAATTTTAAATTACCCCAACTGTAAGCAACATGAATCTTACCTATATTATCCTGCATCATAACCGGGTACTCATATCTGCCGTTATTAATATCATTCCATTTTCCGCAGAAACCTTCTCCGAGCTCCACGATTCTGCGGTAAGGCCAGGTCATACCCCCATCCTCCGATATTGCCAGGGTAACCGGACACCTCTGATCCGGCCAAACCGTCCTGGTCGTATCCTCATTAAAGGAAACCGGATTATACACTAAACCAATTGCTCCGCTCTTAAGTTTTATTGCCGAGATACTGGAATTATTATTAGGCAGTTCCGTACGTATTGGCTCACTCCAGTTCTCTCCGTTATCCTCAGATTTAGAAAGGTAAATAAAATCCGCAAAACGGCTTCGGAACAGGGCGGTTAATTTGCCGGGTTCAGTCTCAATGACATTGGCATGAACCCTTCCCTGGCTTTTTGGAACCGAAACTTCTCTCCAGCTCTTTCCTTTATCATCGGATATCTGCATGACAGTAATATCGCTGCCGTTTCTGGAATCATCGCTAAAGCAGATCCAGTTGCCGAAAATATAACGGCCATTTGAGAGTATCTGTATCTTCTGTCTGCAAAAGGATCCGGGGCGGTTAAACATCACTTCTGTCTGTCCCCAGGTATATCCGTTATCCTTGGATATTTTTCTACGGATTTCGGCTGTGTACTGAAGATTAAATCCGGTTTCCGTCTCCGGTGTTCTTGCGGTTTGTGCCGTATACATAATCCAGATATATCCCTCCGGTGTTAAAAACAGAGAGGGATTTTGCTCGGACCTGGTCGGATCATCCGATACCTTAACCGGATCGGTCCATACACTGGAACCGGCGTTTAATCTGGAAAGCACAATACTGACATCCGCATTTCCTTCATCCGTTCCGGCAAACCAACAACAAAGAAGGTCTCCGTTTGGAAGTTCTAACAAATCAGCCGCATGACAGCTTTTATAAGGAGTATTCGGAATCCGGGATTCTACCGTATCCATCAGGGCATTCTTATATAACTTTCCGCTTTCCTCGATTATATCTATATTTATATATTCTCTTTCCATAGTCGCTCCTGTTTTCATAATATCATTTTCAAATGTAAAGTCTTTACAAATCTGTTAACCTTTCACGGAACCAATTAAAATACCTTTTTTAAAATATTTTTGTACAAAAGGATAAACACAGACAATGGGTGCCATAGCAATAAAGATAGCAGCTGCTTTCATATTATTCTGATTCAGCGTATATCCATTTCTCATTACATTCGAAAAAACGGTTCCGGAATTACTGGAGGTAATTACCACGCTTTTAAGAATCTGCTGTATTGTCTTTAAATTATCTGACTTTAAAAACATCTGGGGAACCAGATACTGATTCCAGATACTGACCGCATTAAATAAGGCTATTGTCGCAAGAATTGGTTTTGATATGGGAAGAAAAACCCGAAGCAGGGACTGAAAATCTGTCGCACCATCTATAAATGCCGCTTCTTCAAGCTCCCCAGGCAATCCGTCTAAAAATGCTTTGGTTATTAATAAAAACTGGACATTAATTGCTCCCGGAATAATCATGACCCAGATATTGTCAATAAAACCGAGATTGCTGTAAATAATATACTGAGGTATGATACCTGCTTCAAACACCCAGGTAATCACAAACAGGGCCATAATAACATATCTCTGTTTCAGTCTTGGCCTTGACAGGGCATACGCCGTAAAATAAGTAAAAAGTACGGCAATCAATGTACCAAATATTGTATAAATAAAAGAATTTCTCATACCTGTAAAAATATCAAATTTAGGATTCGAAAGAACGTATTTAAAAGCTTCGACATTAAACCCCTTAGGAAAGAAATCCACTTCTCCTTTTGTTAAATAAGTTCCGTCACTGCAGGCAATAAAAAACACATAAAGGAATGGATAAATACATAACAAAGCAACCAATATCAATACTGTATCATTTACGGTATCAAAGACCGTCAATTTTCTTTTTACCTTACTACTAATTTTCTTCAATATTTATTCACATCCCTTCCCTTAGAACAGCCTGGTTTCGGCATACTTATTCGCCGCTTTATTTGTAAGCATTACCAGTACAAAGGCTAAAATTGATTTTAAAAGGTTTACGGCTGTTCCATAGCTGTAATTCGGAAAACCCGAACTTTCAAATGCAATACGGTATACATAGGTCTGAATGACATCAGCCGTTGAATACACACTGGTATTATACATTAAAAGTATCCTGTCCAAATCCACGGTAAAAATATTGCCGACACTGATTATGAACATAGTAATTACAGACGTTGAGATAGAAGGAAGTGTTATCTGAAACATTTTGACCCACCGATTGGCACCGTCCACTTCTGCCGCCTCATAGAGAGCGGGATCAATTGCTGTCATGGCAGCAATATAAATAACCGCCGAATATCCGAACGTTTGCCAAACCTGCAAAAATACATACATAGGCCGAAACCATACCGGACTGGCCTGAAAGTGAATCGCAGTTCCTCCTAAAAACTTGATCAGATTGTTTACCACCCCATTGGTCGGTGACAGCATAGTGAAAAGAATACTGACCATAACCGCGGAGGAAATAAAATAAGGCATAAAACTTAAAGATTGTACAAAACTACGGACCGCTTTCCGTTTTATCTCATTTAAGAATAATGCAAAGATTACCGGGATAGGAAATACGATAACCAAGGAAAGTACCGCAAGAATAATAGTATTTTTTAATAGTTTAAGCATATAAGGATCATGGAATATTTTAACAAACCATTTCAATCCCACCAAATCACTTCCTAATATTCCTTTATAGGCACTGAAATTCTCAAAAGCAATTGTCATTCCAAAAAGCGGGCCGAATTTAAACAATATTAAACTAAGGATGCCTGGTACCAGAAGTAAATATAACTGCCAGTTTTTTTTGAAGTCATTCTTTATACGCTGATTCAGCGATTTCTTTATAACAGGAATTGCAACTGCTTTATTTCCTTTTTTCAATATTTTCATCCCTTTCTTACTCAATCTGACAGGCTACCTCTTACAGAGGCAGCCTTTTTAAGTACTTACTGTCAGAATTGTTTATTATTTGTTAAAAGTATTAGCGTAAGCTTCCTGCTGGATTTTTTCAATATCTCCTAATCCCATATCGTCCATCTCTTTAACGAATGCCTTCCAGTTTGCTTCGTTTAATTCTTTATCTCCGATAATAAAATGAGTTAATCCGAAACTTTCGGCTTCATATACGGAAGCCACCAAATTCGTAAGCTGTTCCTCCTGATCGGTTGTGTAGATTAAAGTAGGCCGGTCAAGGAAGTTATCTTTGACAAAATATTTATTAGCTGCATCTGCTATAAGTTTTGTATTCCAGCTGTAAAAAGCTGTCTGGTCTACCGGTTTTGTAACAGTAAAACGGTCACTTAAGAAAGACCATCTCTTTTCACCGGGTTCTTTGGATTCTTCCGACGAATAATCCACGATAAAGGACTTGGTGTTGCCCTCATTTTTAAAGCTTTCACCCTCTACACCCCAGTTTGCTAATGTGATACCCTCTTCGCTGTAAAAATAATCAATAAATTTCAGAATCGTAGCAATCTTATCTTCATCACAAGAGGAATTCACTGCAGTAACGCATCCGTTTTGATAAAGAGTTGAAGTAGTTATAGGAACTGTTTTTCCGTCTGTGCCTTTCAGGAAATCCAGTACCTGCATATCATAGTCCGGGTTATTATCCGGTCCGCCGTTTTCCATAAACCACTCCGCACGATTGTAATAATCATAAAATACGCTTGCGCCACCTTCCAATGTCTGTGATTCCCAATCACCCTCACTGTTAGTTCCGCTTACCCAGGATGGATTAATCAGCCCCTCCTCATACCACTGCTTCATAGTTTTAATCCAGTCATATGCACCGGCTGCCTTTATGTCAAAAGACCCATCCTTTTCATGGTTATAATACACACCGCCGGAACCATTGGCGTCCGTATAACTTGCCGCACCAAACCAGGCTGCAAAACGGAGGGCACTGTCTCTGCCGGATAATGGATAATAGTTATCATCTTTTGCTCCATAATAAGCTTTCAACGTCTGTAACGCTTTTGTAAAATCCTCTATTGTTTTTATTGTGGCGGCATCAATACCCGCTTCTTTGAACTGGTCGGCACGGTATCCTATTAAGTCTGCAAAGATAGGTGATTCTTTAACCAGACCGTATATTGCACCGTCATCACTTGAAACATAAGCTTTATAATCCGGATTCGCATCAATATAAGCTTGAAGATTTGGTGCATATTTAGTAATGTAAGGAGCCAGGTCAACAAAAGCTCCCTGACTGCCATATACCTTAGCCTGTGCCAGGTTTACCATCGCCGCATCCGGAAGGGTTCCGCTTGCGATTCTTTGGTCAACTTCTGTATACGTATCACTGATTTCTTCCGGTCCTTCCACATATTCAACATGGATTCCGGTGTTTTTTTCTGCTTCATCATACCACTTTAGTTCCTTAATCCAGTCAACATACTGTGACCTCATAAACATGGTATAAGAGCTTGATGATGTTGATTCACCACCGCTTTCTGCCGTGTTCTTTACTTCTCCTTTGGTTTCCCCTGTTTCGGACGAAGTATCGCTGCCTCCTGATTTAGAAGTTGAACCGCAGCCGTAAAATACGGATGCTGTCATGACCAATACAAGTAACAATGCAATAAATTTTTTCTTGCTCTTCATAAAAATACCTCCCTAAAATTTTTTCTTAATCTATTATGATCAGCCCGCCTGATTACCATTATGCCTGTACTTATTCCGGCTAACAGTCCTCTTATATATTTCCTCCTGCAAAACTGATAGCATAATCCATCGCATTTACCAGACTAAATTCACTTGCCAGACCGGTATAAGCCTGGTCAAAAGCAGTTCCATGATCTACCGATGTCCGGATAATCGGCAGTCCTAAGGTAATATTCACTCCTTCGACAGAATCCCATTTTTTCAGATCCTTATTATATACAAACCCTAAGACTTTTAAAGGTATATGTCCCTGGTCATGATACATTGCTACGACTATATCATAGAATCCACCTCTGGCTTTCGAAAAAATACTATCCGGCGGTATTGGTCCCTGTGCATTGAAACCTCTTAACTTTGCTTCCTTAATTGCAGGTATAATTTCCTCCTGTTCCTCCATGCCGAACAGACCATTTTCACCACAGTGCGGATTCAAACCGGCTACACCTATAACAGGAGATGAAATTCCCATTTCAATGCAGGCTTTATTCGCAATTTCAATTACTTCCAGGATACGTTCCTGCTTTACCCGGTCACAGGCTTCCCGTAAGGAAACATGGGTAGATACATGGACGACCCGTAAATCTTTGTAGGCAAGCATCATAGTATATTTTTTCGTTCCTGTTAAATCGGCATAAATTTCCGTATGACCTGAATAATGATGACCCGCCAGGTTTATTGCCTCTTTACTGATTGCATTGGTAACTGTAGCAGCTATCTTTTTGTCCATGGCAAGTTCAATCACTTTCTTGACGTATTGAAAAGCGGCTTCCCCTGCCATGGCAGATACTTCGCCGGGTTTTATTTTATTAGGATCTGCCAGTCCCAAATCCAATACATCGATTACTCCGGGTGAAAATAATGCTTCTTTTACATCTTTAACAGGGTGTATTCGGAGTTCTTTCTTGCCGAGGATTTCTTTTGCTTTGTCCAATATAGCTGCATCACCGATAACAACAGGTGCACATCGTTCGTAAATGTTGTACCGGCTTAATGCTTTTAATGTAAGCTCTGGTCCGATACTTGCCGGGTCTCCCATAGTAATTCCAATGATCGGTTTATTCTTCATTTTTAACCTCTTTTCTGCGCTGCCCTATTGTGCATCTTGCGTTTGTGGCTGTAATGCAGACGCATACAGTTTCCTCAGTTAATTCCCAACTGTTTATATTCCTTAAGGACCTCTTCAATTGCCTGGAGTCCCTCCCTGGTAACCTGATTAAAAGGGCTTCTGCATTTACCTACCGGATAACCGGACATGGCAACTGCAGTTTTTACTATTGTATTAGGGTTTCCATATTTAAAACAATTTCTGAAATTTCTTATATTATCCTGATACTCTTTTGCTTTTTCAAAATTACCCTGAACGAAATTTTCATAGATCTCCACCATATTATGCGGAAACACATTAGAACATCCGGCAACTCCTCCCGTACCTCCTGCCATAAGATTCCATAGTATCAGAGAATCATTACCGCTTAATACAGAAAAATTCCTTTTCTTCGTCTTCTCAATGTACATAAGCATGTTATCAAAGTTTCCGCTGCTGTCTTTAACACCTGCTATATTATCCACCTCTGCCAATCTTGCTACCGTATCCGGCGATAACGAGTTACCCGTTCTGGCGGGAATATTATAAAGAACAATAGGCAGGTCCACCATTTTTGCTACCGTTTTATAATGCTGATATAATTCTTCCTGAGATGCTTGGGCAAAGGATGGTGTAATAATGGACAATACATCCGCTCCTAACTTCTTCGCATTTTCAGACTGCCTTATGGTATCTTTAGTACTGATACAGCCCGTACCGGCATAAATTGCAACTCTCTTAGCCGCTTCATCAATGACCACAGACAATACCCGCTCTTTTTCCTCTTCACTTAATATATACCCCTCCCCATTCGTTCCGGCTGTAAATATCCCGTGGATTCCCGCATTTATCAGGCGGTTGACCTGATTTCTCAATTCTTTTTCATTTATGCTCTCATCCTCATTCATGGGGGTTATTATCGGTGTTATAATTCCTTTCATCAACTCCATATTTTCTCCAATCTGCTCCTATTACAGCAATCCAACTTTATAATTATAATTACAGTACCTCCAGATAGAGTTTTCTGGCATCCTCTGCGGTAACTGTACTCTTATTATTATTCAGCAGACGTTTCACTTCCATTCCGTCATGAACCAAATCCTCCAAATCCGTTTTACTGATTCCGAAATTTTTTAGAGAGGACGGAATTTTAAGAACGTGGATTATTTCATCGATTTTGTTCAAAACCCATTCTGCTTTTTCTTCTTGTTTTAGATTATGATTTCCTTTTGAAACCGCATCATAAACTTCTGCAAACTCTTTCAAACAGGCTGGCAGGTTGAATTTTAATACCGGTAGAAGCATAATGGCATTGGCTACACCATGGGGTATATGATATCTTCCCCCCAGCGGATAAGACAACGCGTGTACCGCTGTGGTACCGGAAGCTGTAATGGCTGCACCGGCATAAAAAGCCGCCAGAAGCATATCATTCTTTTCTTTCACTGCACCCGGATCTTCACACGCCGGAAGTATGTTTTCAAAAATCAGCTTCAAGGCTTCCAAGGCAAACATATTACTAATGGGATTTGCTTTATTTGAGGTATAACATTCTATCGCATGAGCTAATGCATCAATTCCTGTAGCTGCTGCTATCTGTTGAGGTATTTTTTTTAACATTCTCCCATCTAAAATAACCATATCTGCTAACATTTCCGTATTTACAATTCCTACTTTGAGGTTCTTTTCCGGAACAGTTACAATACTGTTCGGTGTAGCTTCCGAACCGGTACCTGCAGTTGTAGGAATTAACAGTACCTCTACAAATTTCCTTCCTATCAGAGGTTTCTTAAGTAAATCTCTTACTCCATAAACATCCGTACAGGCAATAGAGGCAAGTTTGGCAACATCCATCACACTTCCTCCTCCGATTGCAACAATCAGATCGGCACCTGACTTTCTGAAATCATCGACTACTTTCTGGGCTTCATCACAGCTTGGCTCTGTGGGTAATTCATCAAATATTATAATTTCAAGATTACAACGTCCCAATAATTCCAGCGGATAATCGGTAATTCCGGAGTTACGAATTCCCTTATCGGTAAATATGGCAGCTTTTTTATATTTATCCTTAAGAAGTACTAAAACCTGCTCCAAAGCACTCCCTCCGCCAAATACCTTACGAGGCATCATAAGCATATATTCTTCTGGCATAAAACTCCTCCTTCCAAATTTATTTTTTGGACAATTTCATAAATCACTTCCCGGCTGCCGAAACCTCCGGACTTTGATATAATCCACAGCTTTTGATCTTTATAATTTATATAAGAAAGAACCGTTCCGGCATCCAGTTCACATACCGGAAAAATCTCTCCGCACTGAATTTGATTAAAAAATCCTAATAAGGTATCACCGCCAATAATCATAAGTGTGTGATTTTTATTTATATCCAAAAGTTTTTTAACAATCCGACCCAATCCGGAAGCGATTTTAATCCTCGTATCATGTAAAGTATTTCTGCTGCCACTGGTATCCATGGGTTCCAGATCTTCACTTCCTGTATCCAACATAACAACCGGGTACTTGGTGAATAAGTTTTCAACCGATTCCATCCACCGGTTTCCTTCCTCCGATGAAAGGTAATCGGGTTCTAATGACTGTAATTCTTCCACTATTACTCTTCCAAAACCTTTCTCCTCTGCATATTCTATCTGCCTCTGAGAGATCGGGTTTACACTTCCGCACATGACAAACAATGGATTAGTTAATTTCGGAAATTGAATCTGCCTTTTTTTAAAGTTTAGCAGTTTAGGCAGAAAGGAAGCAAATCCCGCACATCCTGCCATAATACTTAACTGCTTTTTATGATTTAAATATTCTGCAATCTGCTGCATATCCTCTTCAGTTTCAGCATCAAATATACCAATTACGGGCGTATCAAAATCCGATTCATAGATTCCATTACGTTCCAGAATTTCGACATGGATATTCTCTTTATTAAAAAGATCCCTTACCTCGGAAGAAGCCACCGGTTCAAATGGATCTCTGCCAAATACACTTTCACCTATAGGCTGACCATCAATATAATGACGTCCTTTAATTGTTATACGATTCATCTGAGGATATGCAGGTATAAAAGGTAAAAATGTCTCATTACCGGCATCCAATAGTGCCTTTAGTTCACTGCCTATATTCCCTCTCAGTCCGGAATCTGTCTTTTTATAAATATGAGGTACTCCTGCTGATACAGCGTTCTTAGCCAGGTTATAAACTTTCTTATACGCCTCCTCACCTGACAGATGTCTTGTTTGTGCATCGATAACCAATACATCCGTACTGTAATCTTCAAACAAATTCTCATCCCAATTTGATGTTGTTATGATTTTAGTGTTCGCTCCATATTGCGCAAATTGAATTCCTGTATCTAATGCACCAGTGAAATCATCCGAAATCATTAAAAGCTTTACCATTCCCTCTGCTCCTGACTGTTTCATATTAAAACACATTATCTTTTTACAATGGTATAATTTAATTATGTTTTAATATTTTTTCTTTATATGTATA
Organism: Anaerocolumna sp. MB42-C2; assembly: GCF_030913705.1. Lineage (GTDB taxonomy): Bacteria > Bacillota > Clostridia > Lachnospirales > Lachnospiraceae > Anaerocolumna. Next base: position 3,852,484 of record NZ_CP133190.1, on the reverse strand, counting down.
TATTATCAGTTTTATTAACGTATTTCAAGTTGTTTTTCGTCGTTTTTTTGTATATTATGTATTATTATGAAACATCTTTGCAATATATTGATTTAATTGTTTAAATATGATACGATATTTAACAGAAGATTACTTACTATATTACTTTATTCTATTTTGCCATGATAACAATTGACAAAGTGTAATATAATGAAGTACCTACAGAGGAAAGGGGGATATTAATGAAAAAAATTAAAATTTTAGGGATTGCACCTTATGATGGTATTAAATCACTTATGCTTCAGATTGCCGAAAGAAGGACTGATATAGAGCTGACTGCTTTCACCGGTGATTTAAACGAGGGACTTGCTATCGCACAAAGGTATGAAAACTCAGATTATGATATTATCGTTTCCAGAGGGGGCACCGCCGAATTAATAAGGCAACACTGCAAAATTCCTGTTATTGATATTTCTTTAAGTATCTACGACATATTCCGTTCCATAAAATTAGCTGAAAATTCTACGAATAAGTATGTAGTAATCGGGTTTCCCGCAATCACCAAAAATGCCCACTTTATCTGCGACATGCTTAATTATAATATCAATATATATACCATCCATAATGAATCAGAAGCCTCTGCCACGCTAAAAAACCTGAGCTTAGAGGGTTATGACATGGTATTATGCGATATGATCACAAGCTCTTTGGCCCAAAAATACGGAATGAATGCTATTTTAATCACTTCCGGTTCGGAGAGCATAGAGGCTGCCTTTGATTTATCTATACAGATGTCTGAATCCATAAATAAAATCAGAAGCGATGTTAACTTTTATAAAATGATTCTGGAAAACAATCCAAGGCCATATGTCGTATTTGATGAAAATTTCGATCAGGTATTTTATTCCGGTTTATCTTCCGAACCTGCCCCTGTACTAGCAGAAATTAAAAAAAGGCTTCCTATAATTCTAACCGACGGTTATCAGAAATCTTATTTTGAGTATTCCGGGCTTCTCTATGTGCTAATCGGAACTAAAAAAATAGAAAATGAGAAAACTTATATTATTTACTATATAAACCAGCGCAAGGTTCCTCTGGCTCTTACCAAAAACGGAATATACCATTTAAATAAAGAAGAAGCAAATGATAAGTTTTTCAACAGTTTTTACGGTATAACACACTCTACTCAGAAGAATCTCATGAGTATCGAACAATACGCCGAAAGTAATTATCCTGTTATGATAATGGGTGAAGCCGGCACTGGAAAAGGACAGCTGGCAAGACTGCTTTATGTGAAAAGCAAATTGCAGAATTGTCCTATGACAATTATTGATTGTGCAAGAATCAATGCACGTTCTTGGGATTTTTTAACAAATGATAATAACTCACCCTTAAGCGATACCAATATAACCATCTATATCCAAAATATCAATTTTTTAACATATTCCCAATTTTCAGAATTATGCAGCATTATAAAGGATTTAAATCTTCATCACAGAAATCGTATCTTATTTACCGATTCCATTGAAAATGAGGAATCTTTAAAACGATGCGAAAAAATTATTAACAGTCTTTCCTGTCTTACCCTTAGAATACCTCCTTTAAGAGATCACAAAGAGGATATACCAAATCTGGCCAGCTTATATATCAGTGTGCTCAATATGCGTTTTGCAAAAGGAATTGTTGGTCTTGAGCCGGAAGCTATAAGAATGCTTCAGGAATATAACTGGCCATATAATTACGATCAATTTAAGCGTATTTTAAGTAGCTTAGTCACTACCGCAAGCACTTCCTATATTACGGCTTCTGCTGTAAATAGTTTCTTAAACAAGGAATTATCCAATACTTTTATCAGTAATGGGGATAGAACCTATGTGAATCTGGAACAGACACTGGAACAGATTAATATAGATATCTTAAAGATCATGTTACACCAGGAGAATAATAACCAGAGCAAAGTTGCAAAAAAACTGGGCATCAGCCGTTCTACACTTTGGCGTATGCTCCAGAAGTTAGAGTCACCATCATAAACTGACAACCCACAAAGAAAGTATATCAGTAGAAAAAATCGATTTATCAGACGAAATGCGATTTGAGTATGTGATAAACAATAGATTAGCGTATGATCATTAATCCACAAAGAGACCGTTTGCCGCCATCGGTACTTAGGTTGTGGCAATACACTTATCTGCATGGCCTTATGTACCGCTTGCGGCAAACGAATGAGAAAACGTCTCTGTTGAATAATTATCACACGCTATTTTATATAGTCTTATATCGTGACAACCGGCTTTATTAAATCACTTGGTTTATTTTTCATTAATAATAAAGCTTCTTCTATATGATCGAAACCCTGAAATCTATGAGTGAGTAATTTACTGGTATCAAGCCGTCCGGTCTGCATCAGGGAAACAAGTTTTTCCATACGAAGTCTTCCCCCAGGCATAAGACCTCCGGCTATAATTTTATGACCCATACCGCAGCCCCATTCTGTTCTGGGAATTCTGATATAATCTCCTTCGCCCAAATAATTAACATTACCGATTCTTCCGCCCGGTTTTAACATTTTTACTGCCTGAATAAAGGTATCATTGTCACCGCCTGCAATAATAATCTTGTCAACACCGGTTCCGTGACTTTTCTCCAATACCTGTTCAACAATATCTCCCTCACGGTAATTTATGATATCTGTTGCACCATATTCTTTGGCTATACGTGCGCAATTCGGTCTGGAACCTACCGCGTAGAGTTTAGATGCACCGCGTAAAGCCGCACCTGCAACTGCCATTAAACCTACAGGTCCAATACCCACAACGAGTACACTGTCACCAAACTGCACATCGGCAAGTTCTACACCGTGGAATCCGGTTGGAACCATATCACTTAGCATTACGGCATCCTCAGGTTTTATACCATCCGGCAGAATAGCGAGATTTGCATCTGCTTCATTAACATGAAAATATTCTCCGAAAACTCCGTCTTTGAAATTAGAAAACTTCCAACCTGCGAGCATACCGCCGGAATGCATGGAATATCCGGCTTGCGCCTCAATAGAGCCCCAGTCCGGTGTGATCGCCGGTACTATAACTTTATCACCAACTTTAAAATCTTTTACTAATTTACCTACCTCAGTAATTTCACCTACCGCTTCATGTCCAAGAATCATATCTGAACGTTCACCAATCGCACCTTCCCAAACAGTATGTACATCGGATGTACATGGAGATACGGCAATTGGTTTTACAATTGCATCAAGCGGCCCGCATTCCGGCGCATTCTTTTCTATCCAGCCAACTTTTCCAATACCTAACATTGCATAACCTTTCATAGTCCTTACCTCTTTCTTAAGTAATCTATTAAGTATGTTTCCAAATACATTCCTATTATATCATCTGTTAAATTTTTGTCAATGTAATTTCAGTTACATAGCAATATCAATATTTAAATAGGCTGAATATACAATTTTACATGGAAATAAAGTTGAAATAATAAAGATTTACAGAGTTTTTTTGTCAAATATTTAACATACAGAAAGAATTTGTATCTAGATTCATCATCAAAAGATTATGTATAGATTTTTAATATTTCCTGGGCTGTTTTTAATCCTACGCCAAACCGGCTGCAGCCCCATTGATACATTTCATACATGGTATCCAGGTTCCTGATTCCCCCTGCTGCTTTTATTTTAATCCTGCCCTTTACAATCCCACTGATTCTTTGAATATCCAAAACCGTTGTCGGTATGCCAGTCCATCCGGTACCGCTTTTCACGTATTCTGCCCCGGCCTGAATTACCAGATTGCAGCCCCGGTTGATCTCTTCCTCATATAAATTACTGATTTCCAGTATAACTTTTACCGGAACCTTTCCCGCTTCCTTAACAACGGACCCGATTTCATCCGTTATATACTGATCCATACGGCTTTTTAGAGCTGTCTGGTTAATAACCATATCCAGTTCCCCACAGCCAAGCAAAAGCAATTCCACTGCCTGATACAGCTTTGCCCCGCTGGTATCACCGCCGGACGGAAAACCGATGACCCCTCCAGTTTTTACCCCGCTGCCGGAGAGCTCTTTTAAGGTTAAACCGGCAAAAGCCGGCAGGGTAAATACACAGGCACACCTGTATTTCCAGGCGGCTTCAATCATTTCTTCTATCTCCTCCATACTGTTGTCTGCTTTTACACAACTGATATCCATAAGTTTGGGTAGATTTTTTAAAAAGTCCTTATCCATTAGTTCCTCCTATTTCTTTCGACCAAAAGCACATACCCTGACTTCATAACGGCTGCCTATAATTTTTACTTCGTCACGGCATATGGGCTTTTCTTTAGCATAACAAATCCTGTCAATATAAAGTAATGAAGTACCTGGCGTGACATTAAGTACCTGTGCTTCGTATAACTCCGCAGCGGCAGCATAAATAATATCCTCCGTATTTTCAATCATTATCTGATAATTTTTCTCCAGGAACTCATAAAGTGCACTAAATTTACCATTGTATTGTTCAATTTCCGGTACCAGACTATATGGAATATAATTATTCATGATGCAAATCGGCTTCCCATCAGCCAGCTGTATTCTCTGAATCCTGGCTATTTCTTCATTATCCCTTAATTTCAGCTGGGATTGAAGCTTTACGGATGCGGGAATAATGTCAATATACATACTTTGGGTTGTCACTTCATAACCTTTGTTCCTCAGAGATTCTGTCACAGAAGTTACCCCGTTGAAATCCTGCTGTGCTTTATGATCCAGAACCATAGTTCCCCGTCCCTGTCTGATTTCCACATATTCCTCATCTGCAAGCAGTTTCATAGCTTTCCGGATTGTTGTTCTGCTTACTTTATATATTTCCTCCAAGTCAGCTTCAATGGGCAGAAATGTTCCTATAGGGTAATTACCTCTTTCAATTTCATTTTTAATTAAACCGTATATTTTCTGATATGCCAATTCAACTTTTTTCATATGGAACCCCTTCTATGGAAAAAATTTATTTACTTCAAAATTATTCTAAACCGGATTATTCATGCAGACATCCTAACTTTTCATGATCCAATACCCGGGCGGCCATGGGCAATAAGCATCCACCGGCCATATTGCCAATGGCAATTACGATTATGTATATAAAAGCTTTTCCGCTCCAGGCATTTGCCAGGGTAAAGTAAAACATGTCCGCAACACTGTGCTCATATCCCGATAATATAAATACCATGATCGGCAGTATTAATGCTAAGTGTTTTCCCACGCTGTCTTTAATCGTCTGAAATCCGATCACTGCTATACACATCATTAATCCGCAGGATATAGCCATAATAAGGGTACTGAAGATTGTATCCGATAATTTTAACTGAACCAGTTCAGAGGTATGTTCCACTAATTTAACCAGTTTGGTACCGCGGTACAAGTATCCCATCCCTACGGTTCCAACTGCATTTCCCAATAAAACAATTAATATGGTTAACAGGAATTTCGGCTTTTCATTGGGGATATAACATACTTTACCCGTGTATAAATTCAACCCGAAAGTATAAATGGTAAATAACCCTATGGCGAATAGGAATGACCCCGCTATATGGTTCTCCAAGGTCAGATAAATTGTTCCCCCGATACTGATTGCTATTCCTGCCATTATTGCTTTTATAAATGTTTTCATAACTTATTCTTCCTTTTAGTTTCTGATTTAAATTGCGCACTCACTTCGTTCGGCGCTGATAGAATGACGAAGACATTATATCATAGCCCCCCCAAAAAATATATATGAAATGTTTACATGATAAATTTAATCATAATATCATTGCCTGTATTTTATCAAATATATCTTTTTTCAAAATAGTGTTATGACCGGATACAAGGAATTCAAACTCCAGCTTTTTATAGTTCTCTATAGTTTCCATATATTCGGATTTTTCACACTCCAAGCTTGGAATCAGTTCTTCCAGGTTATCACCCACGTTATCCCCCACATTTATTACTTTATCAACTTCATCCAATACACTTATGGAGTCCTTTGTATGGCCCGGTGTATAGAAAAGCCTTATTCCATCTTCAGGAAAATATAATTGATTTTCAAAAGTAAGGTTTGGAAGATACTTCCTGGTTTCACCATTAAGATACTTTCGTTTCTTTTGTAACATATCCTCGAAGTTTTGATCCATTCGTTCTCTGCACAGATAATGGGATATGATAACTGAGTCACCCAGCACGTGGTTCCCCCATATATGATCCCAATGGGAATGGGTATTAATCACAATGGTTGGCTTCTTATCATCTTTTATATAGTTGATCACCGGTAAGATACTAAGAGAGCCTAACCCGGTGTCAATGATGTAATTATACTTATTTCCTTTAACCAGTTGTAGATTAAGATCCCAACCGTCCGGAATGTTATAGGTAAAAATGATGTTTCTGCTCTTTAATTGATTTATTTCCATAAAATTTTCTTCCTCCAAATAAAAAAAGCCGGAACCTTGAGAAAAAGGAATCCAATCCCCAAAGGTTCCGGCTTTTTTATATTAAACTTAACTTAGGCTAAATTTATCATGAACCGCTCTCATTGCTTTTTCAACATAAATTTCATCGATTAATACAGTAACTCTGATTTCGGAAGTTGAAATCATTTTAATATTTACACCACAATCATACAGTGCTTCAAACATTTTAGCAGCTACACCGGCATTGGACATCATACCTGCACCAACGATGGATACTTTCGCTACGGATTTCTCCACATCAATCTTCTGGCATTTTAAACTACCCTGTCTGTGACGCTCTAAGATTTCAACAGCTTCCTCCAAACTGTCTTCGGATACGGTAAAGCTGATATCTTTCGTACCGTCACGGCCTACGGATTGAAGAATAATATCAACATTAATATTATATTTTGCCAGGTGATTAAATAATTTAAAAGCTACTCCAGGTTGATCCTCTAATCCAATCACTGCGATACGGGCAGTATTTTTATCTGCAGCTACGCCGCTAATAAGCATTTTCTCCATTTTAACTTCCTCCTTCACTATGGTTCCTTCTGATAAATTTAAACTAGAACGTACAACTAACTGTACTCCATATTTTTTCGCCATTTCGACTGATCTGTTGTGTAATACTCCTGCACCTAAAGAAGCAAGCTCTAACATTTCATCATAAGTGATTTCGTCCAATTTCCTGGCAGTCGGTACAAGCCTTGGATCCGCCGTAAATACTCCGTCAACATCCGTATAAATTTCACATGCGTCTGCATTTAAGGCTGCTGCAAGTGCTACTGCTGTTGTATCAGAACCGCCGCGGCCAAGAGTGGTATAGTCATCAAATTTATTTATACCTTGGAATCCGGTTATAATAACCACCTTTTTATTAGCAAGCTCATTTCTGATTCGTTCGGAATCAATTCTTTTAAGCCTTGCGTTGCCATATACGGATGTGGTATGCATCGCTACCTGAAATGCATTTAATGATACGGCCGGTACTCCCAATGAGTCCAAAGCCATAGCCATTAAAGCTACGGAAATCTGCTCTCCGGTTGTTAACAGCATATCGATTTCTCTTTTTGATGCATTAGGGTTAATATCCTTCGCCTGGTTTAACAGGACATCTGTCTGTTTTCCCATAGCAGATAATACTACTACCACCTCGTTGCCTTTTTTATAATCTTCAATAATTCTACCTGCAACATTAAAAATTCTCTCCTTATCGGCTACTGATGTTCCGCCGAATTTTTTAACAATAAGCATACGCTGCCTCCTATATTCATTTTTCGCTTGCATCTGCAGGTTAACCCCTCAGATTATTTTGCTTATATTTTTAATTTTGTAAGAATTATACCTCAAACAATTTATTAATTATTTCATATCCATGATTAACAGTATTACCGCTTAACCTTGCTTCCGCTTCATTGTAGTTCCAGGAGTGATTAAGTTCCTTAGTACTATCATAAAGCATATAGGGTACAGGATCACTGGTATGGGTACGGCAGTAAATCGGTGTCGGATGATCCGGCATAATTAACATCCGGTACGGAACTTTACTTAAATCCATCTGTTCCTTTACTATTTTAATGACCTTATTATCCAAATACTCTATTGCTTTTATTTTATTCGGGATACTGCCTTGATGACCCATCTCATCAGGTGCTTCTATATGAATATATACAAAATCACAATTTTTTTCAAGTATTTCTTTTACTCCCGCCATGGCTTTTCCAACATAATTGGTGTGAAGCGTTCCGTCCGCTCCTTCCACTTCCACGACTTCCATCTTAGCTCCTACTGCTATTCCTTTTAATAAGTCAACTGCTGAAATCATAGCACCTTTCTTATGGAACTTTTCTTCAAAAGCCTTTAAGGCCGGTCTGGTTCCTGCTCCCCAAAACCATATGGAATTCGCTTTATTTAAACCTTTTTTAGCTCTTTCTATATTAAGCGGATGATTATTTAAGATATCATAACTTTTTTTCATCATATCTTTTAGATATTCATCCTGCGGTAAATATGTTCCTATTACCCTGCCCAGGATATCATGGGGGGGAATCAATTCCACTACTTCGCCTTTATCCCATATGGTAAGATGTCTGTAGCTTGTCCCGACATAATACTTATAAGTATCATTTTCTAATTCCTGTCTTACCGCTTCTAACAATACCGCTGCATCTTCTGTTGAAATTTCGCTGGAGCTGTGATCCAGAATGGTTTTTTCTTCATAGGGAAGATTATCATCCGACAAGGTAACAATATTACATCTTAATGCTATATCCGTTGGTTTCATATCCACACCGATGCTTAATGCTTCAAGCGGTGAGCGCCCGGTATAATACTGTCTGGGGTTATATCCAAGCACGGATAAATTAGCGGTATCACTGCCCGGCTTCATACCCTCCGGTATAGTGTGGCACAGCCCTATTTCTGACTTTTTCGCTAATTCATCCATGGTTGGTGTAACCGCATATTCTAACGGGGTTTTTCCCCCTAATTCTTCAATTGGTTCATCCGCCATACCATCGCCCAGTATAATAATGTACTTCATTTTTGCACCCATTGCAATCTGCAATTGCATATCGCAGACCTGTCTGCGATACTGCCATCATAAATAGTTGAAAGAATCATAACTGGCATTCCTTTCACTTATTTTATTTTCTTTCAACTTTACTCCCTAACTGCATGCACCACACGTCTATTAAAACATAACACGTATCATACTTACGATCTTATCCGTGTCTGATGCTTTTTCCTGATATATTTCTTCACTCATCGGCATCGTAATAAATGCATATTCACTCTCTAAACCGGGTGCTTTCACTTCTTCCACCTGGCCGAAGAGATAAGCAACCTTTTCTTTCATTTCATTGGAGTTGTCTGCAACTCGAACGAAATATCTGTGTTTCGCATTTTTAATGTCCGATAATTTTAATTTTTTACTGCTCCATAGAGTCATGATATTGGTACCGATATGTTTTGCTGCATCTACAACATCTGCCACCACCGCACTGGCCGTTGGTAATTTACCGGCACCGCTGCCATAGAACATAACATCACCGATTACATTACCTCTTACGAAGATCCCGTTAAATACATCATTTACACTGAATAATGGATGTGTAGGCTTAATTAACATAGGTGCAACCATGGCATATACATGATCCTGCTCTTTTCTGCTGGTACCAAGTAACTTTATGCTGGCTCCCATGGCTTTTGCATACTTAATGTCCGCATCTGTTATTTTGGTAATACCCTCGGTATAAATATCTTCAAAATCCACCTGCATTCCAAATGCAAGAGAAGATAATATTGCTATTTTCCTGCAGGCATCAAAACCTTCTATGTCCGCTTCCGGATTACGCTCTGCATAACCTTTACTCTGTGCTTCTTTTAATACAGAATCAAAATCTGAGCCTTCATTGCTCATTTTTGTCAATATATAATTTGTTGTTCCATTTAAAATACCGGTGATTTCTTCAATTTCATCTGCAGTTAGGGATTGATTTAAAGGACGGATAATAGGAATACCGCCCCCGACACTTGCCTCAAATAAAAAATTAACTTTTTTAGCTTTAGACAACTCTAAAAGTTCGGCTCCGTGCTTGGCAACTAATTCCTTATTGGAAGTACAAACGCTCTTCCCCTTCAAAATCGCCTCTTTTACAAAGGTGTACGCAGGCTCAACACCGCCCATTACTTCTACAATTATTTTGACTTCCGGATCATTTACAACTATATTGAAATCATGGACTATTTTTTCCTGAATGGGGTCTCCCGGGAAATCCCTTAAATCCAAAATATATTTCACGTTAATCTCTTGCCCGCAGCGTTTATTTATACTATCGCCATTTACGTTAAGCACTTCTACAACACCGGATCCTACTGTGCCATAACCTAATACTGCTATATTAACCATACTGTCTCCTCTCTGCACATCTATTAATTCATACATTTTTCACTTATATATTTCCGCAAAGCTTATTTGCGAAAATAGTTATCCAGTTATTCTCTTGCTAGTATTTTTAAGTAATGAATGCCATCCAAATCCTCTATTTCATCAAATATAACCGCAGTATCACTAATGTGCCCCGGAATCTCAATGCTAAGGGTTAAGGAGGCAATACCATTAACCGGAATACTCTGATGAATGGTTAAAATATTAGCCTCATTTTTAGCCACACAATTTAGTACGCAAGATAACAGACCCGGTTTATCATCAACCTGAAGCATAAACGTTATGGTCTTACCTCTTGCATTCTCATGAAATGGAAAAATGTCATCTTTATACTTATAGAAAGAGCTTCTACTGATACCAACTATATCAGCAGCGTCCTGTACCGTAAAAACTTTTTCTGAATCCAGAAGTCTTTTTGCCTCAACAACCTTAAGCAGGACTTCCGGAACCGCCTTTTTCTTTACTATGAAATATTTACTTTCATCCATATTGGCTCTCCTGAATGCTTATTTTCGGATATTTTTTCCCGATTAAACGGGGAGTTACTTCCTAAAATTTGTTAGGGTTTTATATGTATGTACAGGAAAAACACATGTCTTTCACAGGAAGATATATTAACATACTTTTTCCCTAAATGCAACTACTTTTTTGAATAAATTCTCATAACTATTCAATTATTTCGATAAAATATATAGAATTTCGAGGGATTTTAACTCACAAAATATTCATTCCTCTGCATATTTTATAGAACAAAGTGGACAAGTCGACATCAACTTCCTAAACCCCTCAATCATGAGGGACTTGACCGCTTTGTGCGCCGAATGCAGCCACGCCAGTGACATCTACCCAAGGATACTATCCTTTTTTGCATCTCGTGTACACCCACCCTGGGCCGGCATAATTCCATACACACGAAAGCGCTTCCTGCCCGGTAGGGTTATATATTTCATAGGGAAGTTCGGAGAACTTTCCTCGTATGAAACAAAAAGAGATTGCCTCTTATTCCTTATTGAGACAATCTCTTCAAAGAGCAAACAAGGCAATTATCCTTGACAAAATTAAAACCAATTCTGAAAGCAGCCTTAATTTCAACATGACAATTGCAGAGTTTGCTTTATTGATTCGCCATGATACTTTGAATATTTTCCTGTTCTTTTGATGATAATATACCGTTATGATCTAATAGAAGTATCATCCTGCCATTAATGTTAGCTACACACTTGATATAAGAAGTGTGAATGGTTTTAACTATGGCCGGTGTTTCAATGATATTCTCAGCGGATATCTCCAGAATTTCTTTTACTGCATCTACTTCATAAGCGAGGAATATATCGTTTGATTTTGTAATAATCAGTTTGGTATTATCATCCATTTCCTTGTCTGCTAAACCAAACTTCCTGCGCAGGGAAAATACCGGAATAACATCCCCTCTAAGGTTAATTATTCCGCGAATATAGGATGGCGCATTCGGAATTGGTATCAAATCCGTATATTTTTCTATCGCATTTACTATCATGATATCCAAACCGAATTCTTCATCCCCTAAAGTAAATATAACCTGCTTTGTTTGGTATTTCTGTACGTTTTTTGTTATCTCCATCTTTCGTACCCCTTTCATCCATCAGCGATTCAACCAAAGTGTTAACCATTACACTTCGCTAATTAGATTGTCTTATTATTTATTTATACTTAACCATTTTAAGTATTCATTAATAAACGGATCCAGATTACCATCCAGTACGCTTCCCGCATTACCTACTTCTGCATTGGTCCTATGATCCTTTACCATGGTATACGGCTGCATAACATAGGATCTGATCTGGCTTCCCCAGCCGATTTCCTTCATTTCACCCCGGATACCGGATTCTTTGTCCAGATTTTCCTGCTGCTTTAACAAATACAGTTTAGCCTTTAACATCTGCATGGCTTTATCTTTATTTTGGAATTGAGAACGTTCATTCTGGCATTGTACCACGATACCGGTTGGTAAATGAGTAATACGAATCGCCGATGAAGTTTTGTTAACATGCTGTCCACCGGCACCGCTGGAACGAAACGTATCAATCCTTAAGTCACCTTCGTCGATTTCAATCCCGGTGTCCTCTTCAATATCAGGCATAACATCACAGGAAACAAAGGATGTCTGCCTCTTTCCTGCTGCATTAAACGGAGAAATACGTACCAGACGGTGTACGCCTCTTTCGGATTTTAGGTGTCCGTAAGCGTTCAATCCGTTGATTTGCAATGTAACAGATTTAAGCCCTGCTTCTTCCCCATCCAGAAAGTCCAGAATTTCAGTCGTATATCCTTTTTTATCCGCCCACTTTTGATACATTCTGCAGAGCATACTGGCCCAATCACAGCTTTCCGTACCTCCGGCGCCTGCATGTAAGGTCAATATGGCATTATATTTATCATATTCTTCGGACAAAAGAGTATTCAGACGCAGCTCATCCAGCTCTTCCTTAAATTTGTTAAGCATTTCTTCAATCTCCGGAATCAGAGACGGATCATTCTCTTCGTAACCCATCTCTAACATGGTAGCAATATCATCATAATCTCTTTTTAAAGTATTATATTCTTCTACAATATCTTTTAAATTCTTTAATTCCTTGACATATCCCCCGGACTTTTCCGCAGAATCCCAGAAATTAGGTTCCTCCATGATATGTTCTATCATGTCGATTCTATCTAATTTGCCTGCAAGGTCAAAGTGAATCCCCCACTTCGATTAATGGCTGTTCATAGGTACTAAGGGTATATTTTAACTGATCTAATTCAACCACAATTTCACCTCTTTCAATATATAATTTATTAACTTCTTCCGCAGCAATATTTATATTTCTTACCGCTTCCGCATGGGCATGGATCATTTGGCTGAATCTTTTTGCCAACACGTCTTACCGGTCCTTGCTGCACCGTATCATCTTTATTGGTACCGGTTACTTTAGCAACCTGTTCTCTTTCCACATTCTGTTCAATTCTGACATGCATCAAAGCTTTTATCGTATCTTCACGGATTGCAGCTGTCATCTCATCAAACATTTCAAATCCCATAAATTTATATTCTACTAACGGATCTCTTTGTCCATATGCCTGCAGACCAATGCCCTGACGTAATTGATCCATATCGTCAATATGATCCATCCACTTTCTATCAATAACCTTTAACAAGATAACACGTTCAATTTCCCTGAGATGTTCTTTTTCCGGAAATTCTGCTTCTTTTGCTTCATAAAGGCTTACAGCATCTTCTTTTAATTTCTGAATCAGTTCGTTTTTCTTAAAATATTTCAAGTCAGATGGATCCTGCACTATGGGTTCCAACGGAATAATCGGTATTAATAAATTATTTAATTCATTTAAATCCCATTCTTCCGGCAGCTGGTCATCACTGATACTGGTATTAACACAGTCTTCCACTGTATCTGTAATCATCTTAAAGATAGAATCTCTCATACTTTCGCCGTCAAGAACTCTTCTTCTTTCGGCATAAATGATTTCTCTCTGATCATTATTAACCTGGTCATACTCTAACAAATTCTTTCTGATACCAAAGTTATTATTCTCTATTCTTGTCTGAGCTTTTTCAATGGCGTTACTTAACATCTTATGTTCAATCTGTTCGCCCTCCGGTAACCCCAGGGAATTGAACATACCCATTAAACGTTCGGAACCAAATAAACGCATTAAATCATCTTCCAGGGAAATAAAGAAACGGGATTCACCAGGATCACCCTGACGTCCGGCACGACCTCTTAACTGATTATCAATACGTCTGGATTCATGGCGTTCCGTACCGATAATCTTAAGTCCACCCGCTTCTACTACTCCTTCCCCTAATTTAATATCCGTACCACGTCCTGCCATATTGGTAGCGATGGTTACGGCACCAGGCTGTCCTGCATCAGCGATGATTTCTGCTTCCAATTCATGAAACTTCGCATTTAACACCTTATGAGGTATATTTTTTTTCTTTAACAATTCACTGATCTCTTCGGAAGCTTCAATCGTAATGGTACCTACCAGTACCGGCTGACCTTTTTTATGAGATTCAATAATTTCATTGATTACCGCATTTAACTTCTCTCGTTTTGTCTTATAAACCGCATCCTGCCTGTCAATACGAGCTACCGGTAAATTCGTAGGAACTTCAATTACGTCCATTCCATAGATATCTCTGAATTCTTTTTCTTCTGTTAATGCAGTACCGGTCATACCGCTCTTCTTACTATATTTATTAAAGAAGTTCTGGAATGTAATGGTTGCCAAAGTTTTGCTTTCTCTTTTTACCTTTACTTTTTCCTTTGCTTCTATCGCCTGATGAAGACCGTCGGAATAACGTCTTCCCGGCATGATACGGCCGGTAAATTCATCTACGATTAATACTTCATCATCTTTCACAACATAATCTTTATCCCGGAACATTAAGTTATGCGCTCTTAATGCTAATATGATATTGTGCTGTATCTCTAAATGTTCAGGATCTGCAAGGTTCTCGATTTTGAAAAAGTTTTCTACTTTTTCTACACCTTCTGCAGTCAGGTTAACATTCTTATCTTTTTCATTAACAATAAAATCGCCTTCTTCTTCGATTTCTTCTTTCATTAAGGCTGCCATTTTAGTTAATTCAGCACTTTCTTTACCACGTACCAGCTGTCTTGCTAAAATATCACAAGCTTCATACAATCTGGTGGATTTACCGCTTTGTCCGGAAATAATAAGCGGAGTTCTGGCTTCATCAATTAATACGGAGTCAACTTCATCGATAACCGCATAATGAAGTCCCCTCTGAACCAGCTGCTCTTTATAGATAACCATATTATCTCTCAAATAATCAAAACCCAATTCGTTATTGGTAGCATAGGTTATATCACAGGCATAAGCTTCTCTTCTTTCGTCATTATCCATATTATTTAAGATAACACCGACTTTAAGTCCTAAAAATTCATGAATTTTACCCATCCACTCGGCATCACGTTTTGCCAGGTAATCATTAACGGTAACAATGTGAACACCCTTGCCCTCTAAGGCATTTAAATAAGCAGGCAGGGTTGAAACTAATGTTTTACCTTCACCGGTTCTCATTTCAGAAATTCTTCCCTGGTGCAGTATAACACCACCCATTAACTGAACCCGGAAATGTCTGAGCCCTAAAACTCTTTTTGCTGCTTCTCTTACTACTGCATAAGCTTCTACCAGAATATCATCTAAGGTTTCGCCGTTTTTAAGTCTATTTTTAAATTCTATTGTTTTATTTCTTAATTCTGCATCGGAAAGATTTACTATGGTAGGTTCAAGTGCTTCGATTTGATCTACAATAGGAATAATTAATTTTATTTCTCTTTCACTGTGTGTACCAAATATCTTAGTTATAAAGCTCATATTCGTTTCACTCCTGTATTATTCTGTAATCAGTAAATGACCGGTTTTAGTGTTACGGCTTCCGCAGGCGGCCTTGAATGTCGTATCCTAATTAGCGGAAATGTTATAATAAATCTTATTGGAACTATTATAATATTTAAAAAGATTAAATAACAGTTTCTTTTTTACAATTCAACCTATATTGTATCATTTACGCTTATACTATTCAACACTTTTCGTAAAGTATACTCTATTGGAAATATTTTCGCAAGTAAATGTCTTTTATACAAACCAGATGACCTTTTTGTTTACAGGATACTCGTATTACCTGTCAAATTATTAAAGGGGGCTTCGCAGCCCCCCAATTAAATAAAATAGTATTCTATCTTTCCTTACTGGTATTAGTAACAATACCATTCATTCCGTTTAATATTCCGGTTCTATCAAACCATAAGTATTACCCTTACGTTTATACACTACATTTACTTCATCTGTTTCTGCGTTCCTATATACGAAGAAATTATGTCCCAATAATTCCATCTGTACACACGCTTCTTCCGGATCCATTGGTTTTATGGCGAATTTCTTGGTTCTGATAATTTTAATCGTATCGTCTTCATCGAAATCATCATCCATAAAATTCTGATTTAAGTTAGCTGCAGCCTGTTTTTGTTCTATAATTTTATTTTTATATTTTCTTAATTGACGTTCAATTACTTCTTCTACTAAATCAATAGATACATACATGTCGTTACTTGTCTGTTCTGCACGTACCATACTTCCTTTCATAGGAATTGTTACTTCAATTTTCTGCCTTTCTTTCTCTACACTCATTGTTACATGGATTTCAGTATCAGGAGTAAAATATTTTTCCAGTTTGCCGATTTTTTCATAAACAGCAGTCTTAAGACCCTCTGTCACTTCAATATTTTTACCGCTAATAATATAACGCATATGAATCAACTCCTTTTAACTTTCTTATATAACTTTGTATCTGTATTATAACATAAATCGCAGGAGGTGACAAGCTATTTCCTGGTTTGTGCTAATATGTATTAATATTTATCTTTAATACTACAAATTTATTTATTATTATTTATAATAATCCTATATATCGCAATTTTTCGTCCATTTATAATTAATTGTACAACATATTTCTAATTTATTTGACAATAATTAAAGAAGTATTCTTTATACTATAATATGAATTTATTGCCATTTTTATCATTACTTACAAAACAAATATTCGCGCTTGACAGCCTTTACTGTTCGACAGTGGTGATTATTCATTGTGGATAATGTGGATAACTTGGTGCATAACTTCTTTTTCATGAAAAATCAAGTATTTAAATTGTGGATAACTTTTGGATAAATACACAGGTAATAACGCTCATATCTTTACATGCCAAAGCATATACTATTCTTTTGTGCAATTTGTATATAGTATAATTTGTCAAAGCCATGATCTGAATGGATTCTTCCAGTTTACGAATTAATTGCATTTCGATAAAATTCATACAATTTTCGAAACATTTTATCACATTCTATACAATAGGAAAGAACAGCTTCCAATTGTCAGATGTACGGTGCTAAACAGCGCCTTTCATCAGAAGTTTGGAATGCAACTTCTTCTGATAAGTAATATTATGTGTAATATTGACTGAAAAATTCATCTTTTTCCCAAAAAGCGGTTGCAAAACTGATCTGTTTTCAATCGGTGCATACAATATGTGACAAAGGAAGAAAGCGGGCAAGTCCGCATCAACTTCCTGAATCCCTCAATCATGGAGGATTTGACCGCTATGTGCGCCAAATGCAGTCACACCAGTGACATCTGCCAAAGGATATTATCTTTTTTTGCATCTCGTGTGCATCCTGCCGGTCGGGCCTTTTACGATACGGCAGAATTTACTTTATGTTACGGTCTGCACGATTGTTAGCACTTCTTTCGAAGTTACATTACCCACTCGCCTTAGCTCCCTGCATTACTGCAACGCACCGGATTTGGCTACACGGCTCACTGGCGATTACCGTGACCGGACTTACACCGGCTGGTGTGGTCCAGCTTCGCTGGACATACTCCTATGCAATAAAAAAATGCTGATTATGAATTATCATAATCAGCATATATAATATAATTAATTTAAGACTCTTCTTGCTTTATAAGGTGTTCGGTAATCATAATTGGATACCTTAATACCATCTCTTGGATTACTTGCATGTACAACCCTGCCGCCGCCGATATATAAAGCAACATGGCCAACGCCTCCACTGCTGTTACGGTAGAAAATCAAATCACCAGCTTTGAGATTACCCATACTTACTTCCGAACCAGCTGATTGAGACTGGCTGCTGGAGGTTCTTGAAATATTATAACCAAAATGAGAATATATTGATTGCACAAAACCCGAACAGTCTGTACCGCCAGTTAAGCTTGTACCACCATAAACATATGGATTACCAACAAAGTTTAATGCATAATCTGCAATTTCATTACCGGTTGAACTTCCGGAACTTGAATTGTTATTATCTGAAGAAGAATCATCATTTCTGGATTGCTCAGCATCTTCCGCCGCATTCTCTGAATTTGCTTTATTCTGATTCTCTCTTTGTCTTTCTTCTTCCTGCTGTTCGGCTAATTTCTGCAGGCGTTCCTGCTCGGCTTGCTTCGCCTTCTCTTCTGCTTCTAATTTAGCTTTTTCCTCTTCAATAGAAATAGCATATTTAAATTCTACTTCTACTTTTACCAGATCCTTAGATACATAACCTGTTATCTGTTGTTGGATATCATTGGATTCATCTTCATCAACTAAGATTTCGGCCCAATCTTTAAATTCTTTTTTTATGTAATATTTATCTCCTTCAGGAATTAATGCGACAACTGCTGTGTCCGTACTTTTACCGTCCCTGACACGAACACCTTTCGCTGTTACGACCGCATATTTGCTTGCAACATCATCTACCAGTTTTTCGGCATCTTCACCAATCGCTAAAAACTCTGATTTTATATAACCGTCAACACTGCCGGAATGAATTTTAACCCAGTCATCTTCGGTTTCAAGAATATCTGCGGCACATCCAGGATATAACTTGCCTACTACTTCACTTTCCTGATCCGGCTTGCTCCTTATATTAACATAACTGTTTTCAGCAGCGATAGAAATTCCAAGATTAGCATATGGTGATTCAATCTTAGTTTCTGTTTCTTCCGAAGTGCTTAATTTTTTAACCTGTTTTGTTGATAAGGTTTCTAATAATTTCTCTGCATCACCGGTTTTCTTATCTGCCGTAGCTGTATAATAATTGTCTAATACAGGAGTAATACCTGCAATTCCTATATCCGATGTACTAGTTGCTGCTTTTGCTGTATTGCCATAACTTAACGATAGCAACAATGCCGCAGTACATAAGGATGCTTTAAGAGCAATTCCTTTTATCATATGAAAAGTGACCTCCTTGTAAAGTCATATGAATGTAACAATCCATTCATAATAAGTCATCATTTGTTTCATTTCTAAGAATAAATGTTACGAATTTATTAAATACACTGAGGTCATTATATCAAATCATTCTACTCCTGTCAACCGAAATATGGCAAAATTATTCATATTTTTTATCCATTTTCACTAAAACCGACACTGTTTTTATTATTTTATATGCAATTTTATAAATTACAAAGTATTTAGGTACTTTTCTACTGCTGTAATAGCATTTGCTCCATCGGAAGCCGCAGTAATAATCTGCCTTAATTCTTTGGTTCTTACATCACCGGCCGCAAATACACCCGGTATATTAGTTTCACAATTTTCGCCGGCTATAATATAACCGGAGGCATCTGCCTGAACAACGGATCTATATACTTCGGAGTTTGGCATATTACCTACGGCAATAAAGATTCCGTCAATGGATAATTCAGTACTTTCTTCTGTATTCACATTTTTAACAACAATTTGTTCCACCTGGTCCTTACCTTTAATTTCTTCTACGACACTGTCCCATATAATCTCAACATTATCAAGAGAAGTCAGTTTATTAATATAACTTCTTGCTGCCCTGAATTCATTTCTGCGATGGATTACATAGACTTTTTTGCATAGTCTGGCCAGGAATATGGCGTCTTCCACAGCTACATCTCCTCCGCCTACAACTGCTGTTGTTTTATTCCGGAAAAATGCCCCGTCACAGGTTGCGCAGTAAGATACCCCCATTCCGGATAATTTTTCTTCTCCATCTACCCTAAGTTTACGTGGGTTGGCACCGGTTGCTATAATTGCTGTTTTACTACGGTATATGGCACCGTCATCCAATGTGATTATTTTTATTCCGTCATCTACACTGAAGTTTACTACCTCCCCGGTTATGAATTTCATATCCATACGGTCACAGTGTTCCCTGAATTTGGTACCTAACTCAAATCCGCTTATACCGGGAATACCTGGATAATTATCAACTTCATAGGTATTAATAATCTGTCCACCGCTAATAGGTGCTTTTTCAATAATAATAGTATCTAATTCAGCTCTTCCTGCATATAACGCTGCTGCTAAACCGGCCGGACCGGAACCGATAATAATTAAATCATAAATTCTATCCATATTAATTCCTCCATTTATTCATTCTTTTTCTTTCATGTATTCTAATTTTTATCATCTTATGTTATAATAAGAATTATAACGTTTCACCAATATTATATCACATTATATTAAATATTAAAAATCTAATTCACATCAAAAACTGTACCTTAAAACGAAACCGGAAAGGAGAACTGCTTATGGATATTTCAATGGCATCCATGTTACAAAGTCAATCGCAATTAATTACACAGGTTAGTACAGCAGTACTTAATATGAATCTGGATACTGTAGAGGGAATGGGCGACGGCCTTGTTAAAATGATGGAGCAGTCCGTCAACCCTAATGTCGGACAGAATATAGATATCAGAATATAGTTTTTCGGAATATTCTTATTCTTTCCAGTCTCTAGTGCCATACAAAACATTTACATTCGTTAATTACACCTCATGACTCTGCGTTTCGTAATAAAATATAACTGTGTTTATTCCCGGAATCATAATATGAATCGACTTTGGCTGCTCAAATCATATTATTTATCCCGAATTATCAAATGCCCGGCCTAAATGGACATCCATTTAAGCCGGGCATATTTTTAATCCTATTTATTAAATATAAACAAACGTATCATTGTATAAAAATTTTCAGTACTCTGCTCCGGTACTTGAACAGTAAACAGCTCTTTTGATATCATAAGAACTACACATATAAGGATACCGGCTACCAGGCTTACCGTAATTAATTTGCTTTTAATATCCGGTACTTCATAATAAGAATCCTGCAGGCTTATGTCGCCCTCTACCGTATAATTGACATCTTTTTCTTTCGGAGAGTATCCTGTTATACCTTTATTTTCTCGCTTAAATATGTTTTTCACATGTTCCCACCTGCCGGAATTCTTCGCAATTGTTTTAAATACAATAAACGCCAGCACTGAAGCTATTAATGCGGTTATACCATAGCTCTGAATAACATATCCTAAGGTCATGTCATCAAGAATACCGGAATTCATGGATTTAATCAATTCCTCGGCATTAAACTTGTCGGAGCCGTATACCGTCTCCAAAAACTGAAACAGTTTCGGATATACAGCCATAACCACTACCGAGGTACCGTTGATAAAGAAATGCACAATCATGGTAGCCAATATGGAATCCGTTGCTTCAATCAGAAGGGCAAATACAATTCCCATGGCAAAGGCATACGAGAACTGGTTTAAATTACCGTGTATGATTCCGAATAAAAATCCACTTAAAATCATTCCCTTTAAAACATTTACCTTGCTATACTCATTATAGAATATACCACGGTATACGGACTCTTCTAATATACATGGCACCAAAGCCACCATAATAAGGCTTAAGAAAAAGCCATTATTTTCAACAATGTTATTCATGATATCCGTGGTGTCGTTTTGCACATACAGCATGGATATGGCATTAATCAAATTCATTAAAGGTGTTATCAGGTAGGCTAAGATAATAATTAAAATAATATTGGACAATCTTAATCTCTTAAAGCGGATAGCCTGAGCAACATTAACTCTCTGTATAATAAGATAAATCATTGATGGAATTACGAGAATAATCTGGGACATTAAAAGTACTAGAAAATAATTTCCCGTTAATCTAAAAATCCAGGTATTTATCACAGATCCCACTATGGACAATAGAACCGTTATTAAAAATACCAGGTTCACGGACTTTATTCTATTCATTAAGCTTTACACCTGCTTTTCATCATCTATTTTCTTAACTAATACATTTAACCAAACTTCCTCCCCATGTTCATTTCTGACATCAGGAGTTTTCCAAATCTCGATTATCTCAAGTTCGGTAAATTTATTAATGATATCTTTTAATTCTTTTGTTCTAAAATCATTAAAATACCGTCCATTTCTAAAGCCTGAGAAATCACCATGTTTAAATGACATATATAATACGCCGCCTGGTTTTAAGCATTTTATTACTTTGCCAAAGATTTCTTCAAATTCATCCGGCGCTATATGTAAAAGAGATGCACATGCCCAAATACCGTCGAATACCTCATCAAAATCCAGTTCAGTGAATTGCATATGAAGAACATCCTGTCCAATATGTATGGCAGCTAATTCACATAATTCTTTTGAACCATCTATCGCAGTTACATCGAAACCTCTTTGGATCAGATTTAGACTGTCTCTGCCGGAGCCGCAGCCCAGATCAAGAATTTCTCCGCCTTCCGGTAAATAGCTGATAAATTGTTCTAAAATTTCTCCCATATCTAATTCCACTGTACTTTCAAAGTATAAATTCGCGTACTTATTATAATAGTCTATCGAGTCCAACAAAACCCATCCTTTCAATCTCAATACGGTTACAACCGCAAGAAACCTGTTAAGCCGGTTTCTCCGGTCCACACGATCGTAACACTTTTTACGTGTTTCCTGTCATCGCGCAATAAAAATCGGTATTATGATTTTACTAAAAACTTGTTATTAACCTGCAATGTTATTATTATAGCAAACAATAGATAAAATATCCAGTATATTACACCGGAATTTTATTACAATACGGTCGAGCCCTTACGACTAAACTGAGGCAAATAATTCACATTCGTCGATTTACACATTTATTACTCAACCTTAGCATGATGCAGAATATAGTTCGATGCATAACTGTATGAAGTCGTTGGTACTTAGGTCTTGTATTTTGGTGCCTTTTTGCCACTACGAACTTCATCCAAGCAAGAACGAGTTATGAATGAATCAGGTTCTGCGTCACGCAATCCAAATGTAATATGTGTAAATTGACGAAACCATAATATAAAATTATAAAGCAGCTATTGCTTCTATCTCTATTAAAACGTCTTTGGGAAGCCTTGCAACTTCTACACAAGATCTGGCCGGGCAGTCTTTGGTAAAGAACCTGGCATAAACATCATTCATAGCTGCGAAATCATTCATATTCTTTATGAATACAGTGGTTTTTACCACGTTATCCATACTGGTACCGCAGGATTCCAATAAAGCTGATAAGCTTTTTAGTACTCGTTCTGCTTGTACAGTAATATCACCCTCTACGATTGTTCCATTCTCCGGATTAATGGGTATCACACCGGATGTATAAACCATATTGTTTATCTCAATTGCCTGAGAATAAGGACCGATCGCTGCAGGAGCTTTAGTTGTACTAATTACTTTTTTCATATTTTTGTTTGACCTCCATATAATAATTTACCGTTAATATCACAATTATATACCAACTGTAACAGGATTTCACTACTTTTCTGAAATAAACTTATACACTGCTAAACTATCATGTTACTGTTCACTCCCCTGCAAAAAGCAGCAGTTCCGCGAACAATAACATGCTTCACAGTGATTCAATGACAAATCTAATAATTTAGTATCCAATTATTTAAAATAATGCTATAATAAATGGTAAACCAACTAAGGAGTTATATTATGTACAGTTTTAAAAGCCGCGTACGCTACAGCGAAGTAGATAAAGAGAAAAAAATGGATATGTACTCTATTATCAATTATTTCCAGGACTGCAGTACTTTTCAGTCAGAAGATATTGGTATGGGACTGGCATATTTAGAGAAAAATAAACGTGTCTGGTTAATGAATGCATGGCAGATAATTGTCAATCGCTTTCCCTCTTTGGGAGAAAAAATTACTGTTTCAACCTGGGCTTATGATTTTAACAGTATGTACGGATACCGTAATTTTATGATTGAAGATTCAAACGGTCAGATATCAGCAGTCGCAAATTCCATCTGGGTTTATATGGATACGGAAAGTTATCGCCCTATAAAGGTCACCGAAGCGGATATTCGAGGGTATAATCCCGAAAAAAAATTCGAGATGGATTATGCTCCCCGTAAAATTAATATACCCAAAAATCTTGAAAGTTTACCAGAATTTCCGGTGATCCGGTCTAACATCGATACCAATAATCATGTAAATAATGGGCAATATATAAAAATGGCGGAAGAATTCCTGCCAAGCGGTTTTAGAATCAGGCAAATGAGAGCAGAATACAGAATGTCAGCAGTTTTAGGAGATATTATCGTGCCCATGGTATGTAGGGAAAGTAATACATATACCGTGGTTCTCGCTAATCAGGAAGGAAAACCGTTTACTATTATTGAATTTAAATAACAGGAGAAAAGTGAATTATAGAACTTAATACACTTAGAAAGAATCCGCAGAAAAGTTTTTTTCGAGAGATTTTATGCCGCATCCTGCGGCAGAAAGAGAGGTAATAATGATAAAATTAGGTGAAGTTCAAACTTTAGAAGTTATAAAAACCACTGACTTTGGGGTTTATCTTGGTGAACCTGGTAAGGATTACAGTTCGGAGGATTCTTCAAATACAAGCCGCCCAAAATGGGAAAGCAAGAGTAATAACGGAAATAGACAAACCAAGACAGGACAAGCCATACACATTAATGAACTAAGTAAAATTCTGCTGCCGAAAAACCAGGTAGCAAACG
Source organism: Anaerocolumna sp. MB42-C2 (assembly GCF_030913705.1). GTDB lineage: Bacteria > Bacillota > Clostridia > Lachnospirales > Lachnospiraceae > Anaerocolumna. The sequence continues at coordinate 3,827,663 of NZ_CP133190.1, read as the reverse complement.
GAATTAAGTTAGGAGATCAAATCGAGGTCTTTATCTATAAGGATTCAGAAGACCGCCCTATTGCAACAACAACCATTCCCGTGCTGACATTAGGTAAGACAGCTCTTTTAAGAGTCAAAGAGGTTACCTCTATCGGCGCTTTCCTGGAATGGGGTCTGGCAAAGGATTTACTACTTCCATTTAAAGAACAGACTTCCAGAGTTCACTCCGGAGAGGATGTTCTAGTATCCCTTTATATCGATAAAAGTGAACGCTTATGTGCTACAATGAAAGTTTATTCGCTTTTGGACTGCTATTCCCCTTATCAGAAAGATGATAAGGTTATTGGTACAGTATATGAAATTGTAGAAAGTTTCGGTGCTTTTGTCGCGGTGGATAACCGTTATTGTGCTTTAATCCCCACTAAGGAGTTATATCGCCCTCTAAAAGTAGGTGACAGCGTAGAGGCAAGAGTTACACAGGTCAAAGATGACGGTAAACTGGACTTAAGTATCAGGGAGAAATCTTATGTGCAACTGGATTCCGATGCTGAATTGATTTTTAATCGTTTACAGGAAGCCGGCGGTTTTCTTCCCTATCATGATAAAACTGATGCCGAGGTCATTAAATCCCAGTTTAACCTGAGTAAAAATGCATATAAAAGGGCAATCGGAAGACTTATGAAAGAAGAAAAAATAACGATAGCGGATACCGGAATTACTGAAGTTAAAGAAAAATAAGTCTGGCTCCCGAGACACTCCGAAAACGCAGGGCCCTATCTATAAATTATTAAAGAGGATAACCGTAACTCATAATTACTGTTATCCTCTTTCCATTATTTCAGTTTTTTAAATTAATAATGATATAATAGGTTATATGAATATCCCATCTGTCATTTTCTGTCCAAAAATCTTATTTTACCATTAGGATCCTTAAAATCCCTTTTCTTATACTGTGGTTCTTCTTCCGGGTACAGACTGCCAAAATTATTTAGCAGTTTATCTTTACAGGCCTTGCAGAACCTGCCTGTTTTAATCATGGTACCGCAATTCTCGCATTCAATACCAATCGGGGAATCCGGGGAAAACGTAAGACGTTCTTCCCTGATCCATTTCTGGATCTGCATGGTTGAAACTTCATTTGCTTCTGATACCTCAGCAATTCCGGCCCCGGGATGGTTATAGATATATTCTTTAACTACAGAAAATTTTTCGTCAAGGGCCTTTAAACAGGCATTGCACAGAGGGGGCTGCCCACTGATATAATTATATAATTTTCCGCAATTCTTACAGTTTCGTACATCCATATCTTTCTCCTCCTTAGTATCCTTTACCAATACAAATGCTTAGAAAATAAACTTCCTTTATACCATTCTGTAATAATATATTCGTACAGGCTTCTATCGTGCTGCCGGTGGTATAAATATCATCAATCAACATCACCTTATTAATCGGATATAATATTTTATTACTTTCTTCCGTCGAATAAGTAAATGCTTTCTCTAAGTTTTTTAACCTTTCTTTATCATTTAACAGCTTTTGAGGCAATGTCTTTTTATCTCTTTGCAGAAGATGGGATAATACAGTTATATTCAGCTTTTTGCCAATACCCAGAGCAAGAATATCAGCCTGATTATAACCTCTTTGTTTTAACTTCGAATCATGTATTGGTATGGGTACCAATACATCCGGAGCAATTGATTTAATTTCCTTACTGTAACATTTTATTATCTCATCAATATAAAAATCACTATATTCTCTTCTTCCATGAAATTTAAAATCTGCTATAGATTTTTTCATGGATGAATCGTAAACCCACATAGCATACCCTTTACTATAATGATGGTTCTTCCTCTCGCAGTCATGGCAGTATTCCCTTTCCTCAGATTCTATAGGTTTACTGCATTTTTTACAACGAGGCTCTTCTATTGGTTTTAATATTAATTTACAAGGAGGACAAGCTAACCGTCCTCTGGGTTTTACAATCTCACCACAAATTGGGCATCTTCGCGGATATAAAATATCTTTAATAGACTCTAACAAATCTTACCCCCCATAATATACTTTCCCCTGTTATACTCTCCCCTATCTGACAACTTTGGTTAAAATAATTTATTCGGATATACTCCCTTGCTGATTAACGCTTTGAAGGATTCTACCACCATCTGTTTATCTTCTTTATAGGTTACACCGAACCATTTATCATTGGAGCTTAAAACATGTACTGCTGCTTTGCCTTCCTTTACTAATCTTCCTACTTCTTCAGGAAGTAAATACTCTGATTTTAATTCACTTCCATGTTCTTTTAGAAAGGTTACGAATCCTGTTTCCAATTCATTAAAAAGCCCTGTTGTAAATCCCCACATGTTCATGGATACTGCACTGTTTAAATTAATCTTTATCTCTCCGCCTTTTCCGTCTGAAGCAACTGCTGTATCTCCCTTAGACTCGATTTCTCTCGTCTCAACAATATCTACAAGGAAACCATTCCCATCAACCTGACAAACACCTCTGGTAACTGTACCGTTTTCACTTAGTGTATTTCCTAATACGAAACCAGCCATGCAGAAATCATTTGTTTCATTGGATTCTAAATTAGCCAGATAATCATGAACCTTATTAAATGCTTCCTTACCATAATAATCATCTGCATTAATAACCGCAAACGGCTCTTTTACAACGTCTTTACAGCATAATACTGCTTGTCCGGTTCCCCAGGGTTTCGTTCTGTCTACAGGTCTTTCAAAACCTGCCGGCAGATTATCCATTTCCTGAAATACATATTCCACTTCAATAATTTTGGAGATACGGTTTCCAATGACTTCCTTAAAATCCTGCTCCAGGTCTTTACGTATTATAAATACAACTTTGTTAAAACCCGCTTTTATCGCATCATAAATAGAATAGTCCATAATTATTTCACCGCCAGGTCCCACTGGCTCTAACTGTTTGATTCCTCCATATCTGCTTCCCAGGCCTGCCGCCATAATTACTAACGTAGTTTTTTTCATAATTTGCCCCTTTCGTTTCCCATATCTTCAAATTCAATATTATAATCTATCTTTTGTGCAATTCCAATAAGTAATTATTCTTATTTTATTGGTTGTTAATAGATTTGTTACTGTTCACTCCCCTGCAATAAGCAGCAGTTCCGCAAACAATAACACGCTTCGCGATGCACACAAAACGCAAGAACAGCGTTTTGGCGCTGCAATTCTCCGATTTTTTGTGACAATATATTCACAAAAAACACGTCGCGTCGTTGCCTGTGAACAGTACATAGATTTTTCAGTGTTATGAACCACTGATTTTAAAACCTCTTATAATTATTATTACTCTTTGGATTAATTTTTACCCTATTATTATTATAACCCAGACTTCCACATTTTGCATCAGTAAATTGTCCTCATTTCAGGTATAACTCTTTGATACGTTCAGAAAGTCCGGAGAATCTTTTCTGTTCACTTTCATTGTCTATCATCATCTGTACAATACTCTGGCTGCCTACAATGGTAACACAATTTTTGGCTCTGGTTACTGCCGTATATAAAAGATTTCGGTTAAGCAGCATTCTTGGACCGGTCAATAAAGGCATTACTACTGCCGGATACTCACTTCCCTGAGATTTGTGAATCGTTATTGCATAAGCTAATTCCAGTTCTTCCAGCTGACTGAATGTATATTCTACCATTCTGCCCTCATCAAACTCTACTGTTACCTGTTCGGCAAATAGATTTATCTCTTTTATGATTCCCGTATCACCGTTAAAAATACCAGTACCGTTTTCGGTTGTAATTCCGTATCTGCTCTTTATCTCCCAGGTCAGCTGATAATTGTTTTTTATCTGCATTACTTTATCACCTTCTCGGAATATGCAGTTATGAGACTCTTTCTCTTTTTTGTCAGGTGCGGGAGGATTAAGGAACTGCTGTAATACCTGATTTAACCGTTCTACTCCTAATTCACCTTTTCTCATGGGAGTTAATACCTGAATATCAAAGGATGTGGCATTAACATATTTCGGCATTTTATCACGGACCAGTGCAACAATGACCTGAATGATTACGGTTACGTCATCCCGTTTCAGTAAAAAGAAATCTTTGCTTTTGTTATCCAGATTAATCTGTTCCCCTGCATTGATTTTATGAGCATTAACGATAATATCACTTTCCGTGGCCTGTCTGAAGATTTTTGTTAACTTAACTACATTGAATTGATGAGAATTAATGATGTCCTTTAATACATTACCGGGTCCCACGGAAGGCAGCTGATTAACATCTCCAACAAGAATCAATCTGGTTCCGACTGTAATAGCACGTAATAATGCATGCATAATACTAATATCCACCATGGACATCTCATCAATAATAATTACGTCCGTTTCCAGTGGATTCCCTTCATTTCTCTCGAAAACTAATTTATTATCCATATCACCGGACATTTTTGATATCTCCAGCAAACGATGTATGGTTCTTGCTTCATAACCCGTAGTTTCGGTCATTCGCTTAGCGGCTCTTCCTGTTGGTGCTGCTAATAAGATATCCATCCCCTCAGCTTCAAAAAAACGAATAATTGCATTAATCGTCGTAGTTTTACCGGTACCAGGTCCTCCAGTTACCACTAAAAGCCCATTTCTTGCAGCTTCTATTACAGCAGTCCGCTGCATTTCATCTAATTCTATCTGAAACTGTTTTTCAACAGCTTTTAATCGATAATCAATTTCTGTTAATGATAAGTCATACTTAATATTTAAATCGCAAAGCATTTTGGCAGAATTTAATTCCAGGTAAAATAAACTGGCGCCATAGATCTGTTTCATACCCTCGCTTTCTCTAATTATCAGCTTTTTCTCCATAGCCAGGTCAATCATATGATGTTCAATTCCACTTACATCGGTTCCCAGAAGTTCTGCTGTCCTGGCAGCTAATACCTCTTCCGGTAAAAATACATGTCCACTGGAACTTGCCTGAAGTAAGATATATAGAATTCCTGCTTTCATACGATAATCAGAGTCCGTACCGATACCTATTTTTGCAGCAATCTCATCGGCTAATTTGAATCCAATACCGCTTATATCCTCAGCCAGTTTGTAGGGATTTTCCTTTACAATCTGATACATTTTGGCGCCGTATTCCTTATATATTTTAACTGCCAGAACGGTCGTAATACCAAATTGCTGAAGAAATAACATAGCTCCCCGCATCTCTTTTTTATCATCAAACTGTTTCGCAATTTCCCTTGCCATATTCTCGCTGATACCCTTTACTTCTGCCAGCCGTTCCGGTTCTTCTTCGATGATGCGGAACGTATCCTTTTTAAACTTCCTTACAATACGGGCGGCCAGGGCATTACCAACACCTTTGATCGCACCGGAACCCAAATATCGTTCCATGGACTGCAAATCTTCCGGTTCCATAAATTCATAACTCTGAACCTGGAATTGCTCTCCATACAACTGATGTGCAGTGTAATTTCCGGTGGCACGAATAAATTCACCTTCACTTATAAATGTAAATGTTCCGACACAGGTCATTTCTGTATCATCATTTACTAAAGTTAATACTGTATATCCATTTTCAGCATTCCGAAATACTATCTTATCTATATACCCTTCTAAAACTTCAGACAATTTATTCCCACCTCCTCCTACAGTAACAATAACGCCTAGAACGAAAACCTGAACCTATATCTGTTATACGGAGATTTTATGATTTTATCATATCTCTGTAATAAGTAAAATTAATATAGGTTAGTCATATTTCTAGGCGTATTACTATATAAAGAATATTTATGTATTTTATTTATTTCTTTTCATGGATTCATAAAGCATTTGTGCAATACCCAGGTCTCCGCTTTCCGTTACTTCTCCCGCATATTCCTGATAAAGCCTGTCACCGAAATAATCAAGATATTCATTACTTTCTTCATTTTTCGGTACTGTTTTCTTCATTTCTTTAAAAACCTGCTCAACGAAATAAGATTCAAAACTCTTGCATACATCCATTAGCTCTTTATCCGAGGAATCTTTGATATTGCCGTTTAGCTTTGCTTCCAGTTTACCGGTGTTATTCGAGGTATTAAGTGAAGAGGAAGCAGTAGTAAATACAGAATCATTACCTATTGCAAAATTCATATTCTACCCCCTGTTATCTACGAAGATTGTTAGCCTGCTGTAACATTTCATCTGCCGCAGTAATTGACTTGGAATTCATCTCATATGCTCTCTGTGCAACAATAAGATCTACCATCTCATTTACCGCCTGCACATTGGAACCTTCCAAAAATCCTATCTTAATTACACTCTTTTTAATGTTGGCATCTTCATTCTCTAATCGTGCAGCACCGGAAGCTGCTGTTTCTTTTAATATACTATCAGAAGTTTTTTCTAATCCGGCAGGATTATTAAATTGTGCAAGACTTATTTGAATATCCATTGATTGTAATTTATCATTATCATCTGGATATAAAAGATTACCGCTCTCATCAATCTTAAGCTTCGATGTATCTATATTAGAATCCAATACAATTGGTGCACCTGTCGTATCCAAAATAGGATATCCCTCCGTTGTAGCTAACGTAATTCCATTGGCACCGATAGACATTCCAAACGATCCGTTTCTTGTATAACCAATACTTCCATCGCTTGTCTGTACCCTAAAAAATCCATTACCCTGGATACCAAAATCAAAATCGTTTCCAGTTTCATTTAAATTACCTTGTGTATATTGTGATACAATATCTGAGTTCTTAACTCCTAACCCAACCCGTATTCCTGATGGTTTATCCTCATTGTTTGCATCTGTTGATTTTGCTTGTATTGTTTGATATAACAATGTTTTAAACTGCGCATTTTCTTTTTTATATCCTGTTGTATTAATATTAGCCAGGTTATTCGAAATGGTATCAACATTTGTTTGCTGTGATATCATACCGGAAGCGGCTGTCCATAATGAACGCATCATAGGCATATATCCTTTCTTATGTGATAATTATTTATACTTTCCCTACTGAATTAGCTGCAAGATCCAAAGTACCATCCACCGTCTGTATTACTTTCTGATTTGCTTCATAAGCTCTTGTGACAGCGATCATATCAACCATTTCTGAAACAACATTTACATTGGATTGTTCGGTAAACCCTTGTCTGATATTAGCCGTTCCCGTTGTTTCATTCGCTCCCTCAAGCGCTACATACATACTGTCACCTTGTTTCTGCAGGTAGTTATAATCCTCGAAATCAGTAGTGATTACTTTATCAATATAAACACCATCTGCATAGATAGAACCATCTCCATCAATTGTTACATTCCCAGTATTAACCGGAATTGTAATTTCTCCGCTTTCACCTACCAGGGAATAACCATTGGCATCCACCAGCTTTCCATCCTGGTTCATTGTAAAAGAACCGTCCCTGGTATATTTGATTTCTTCATTTCCATTCTTATCTTTCGTGGAAATATTAAAAAATCCTTTTCCTTCGATTGCCAGGTCATATGGATTACCGGTTTCTCTTAAAGAGCCTTGTCCATAATTAGTATAAACCTCACCTAATTTCACTCCAAGGCTCATTTTGCCTATCGCTCTGTCATTGTATTGTTCTGACGAATCTTTGATTTTTAAGGTTAATAGATTGTCAAAAGACTGATTGGTAACATTATCTTTTTTATAACCAACCGTTGCTGCATTAGCCAGGTTATTCGATACAATGTCCAGTCTTTTTTGTTCATTGGCCATACCTGACCATGCCGTATATAGACCTCTTACCATACTTTACTCCTGTCTCCCCGTCATTTTGGGTTTATAAAGTTGTCTTTATCTTATGTCATAACCTATATATCGGCTAATCTCTCTTTCCACTTAAGAACTCTACAAATTTTCCTGTACCAATTGCTACGGCAGTCATCGGATCTTCTGCCGTCATTGTATTAATGCCTGTCTTGGATTCTATTAGTTCTTCCAGTCCATAAAGTAAACAACCGCCGCCTGTTAACACAATACCGCGATCAGCAATATCCGCCGCTAATTCCGGCGGAGTTTTCTCTAACACACTGTGTACTGCTTCAACAATCTGAGAAGTAGTCTCTTTTAATGCCTCTTCGGTCTCGTCAGAAGTAACGGTTATGGTTTTTGGAAGCCCGGTAACCAGGTTACGTCCTCTTACATCCATGGTTACTACTTCCGGACGTTTATATGCAGAACCTATCTTAATTTTAATATCTTCTGCAGTTCTTTCACCAATTAAAAGATTATGTTTTTTTCGCATATATCTTACGATTGCTTCATCAAAATCATCTCCTGCGATTTTAATGGAAGTACTGACTACGGTGCCTCCTAAGGAGATAACTGCTATATCGGAAGTACCACCGCCGATATCTACGATCATATTACCGCATGGTCTGGAAATATCGATTCCTGCCCCGATTGCTGCTGCAATAGGTTCTTCAATGATTGCAACTTCTCTTGCACCAGCCTGGTAAGTTGCGTCTTCTACTGCTTTCTTCTCTACTTCAGTAACACCACTTGGTACACAGACACTGATTCTTGGCTTACGGAAACGCTGTTTTCCAACTGCTTTCTGAATAAAATACTTAAGCATCTTCTCTGTTACGGTATAATCTGAAATTACACCTTGTCTTAACGGACGCACTGCAACTATATTACCGGGAGTTCTGCCAAGCATTAATCTTGCTTCTTCTCCAATCGCTTTAATTTTATTAGTGTCTCTATCAAATGCAACAACGGAAGGCTCTTTTAAAACAACACCTTTACCCTTTATATAAACCAAAACGCTAGCTGTTCCCAAATCAATTCCTATATCACTGCCTAACATAATTATCTCCTTTCACTTCCTATTCCTATTCTGCCCGTAACTCTGGTCCAATATGATATGTTACGGACTTTTATATTCATTTGTACAAATGTCATTATTACGACATCTTCCAGCTTTTACTCTGTATTGTATAATCTAATTTTTTCCAATACGCTGTCAATTAAACATACTTGAATATATTATATACATATTTTTGGAATATTTCAAAGGAAATTTTTAAAAATATATCTATTTAGACTTTTTTTAAGAAAGACTTAAGAATTTGTATATAATTCAGCTTTACACAAGAAACCCCAAACCTTTTTTTCAAAAGATTCGGGGTTTCTTTATAACTGTTTAATACGCTTCTACAGTATATTTATGCTGTAAGTATATCGATATTAAAGTATATCTATGCCAAGTCATATCAGTAATTATAACCCCTATTAATTTTCTTCCAGAACATCATCTTTTCCTCTCGGAAGAATAAGTGCCAGGGAGATCCCTGCTATTGCTGCAAGTGCAAGACCTGATATAGTAACTGTTGCTGTAATCGGTATACTGTCACATCCAATTCCCAAAACCAGAATTAATGCCGCAATAATTAAATTCCTGCTATTACCGAAGTTTAATTTTGAATTTATTAGAATACGGATACCAACTGAAGATATCATACCGTAGAGTACGATACTGATACCGCCGGTTACAGGCTGTGGTATACTCGTAACAAAACCACCGAACTTACCTATTATACCGAGTATCATTGCTACTACGGCAGCAATACGAATAACAGAGGGATCATAATTTTTTGTAACGGCCAAAACACCTGTATTCTCTCCATAAGTTGTATTAGCCGGTCCACCCAGTAAACCTGCGAAAGCAGTAGCTAAACCATCGCCTAAGATTGTTCTGTGTATACCTGGATCTTCAATAAAGTTTTTACCAACAACCGCGCTGTTGGTAGTTATATCACCCACATGCTCAATCAGTGTTACCAAGGCTATTGGTGCGATAGCCAGGATTGCATCCAAACGGAAAGTAGGTGCTAAGAAAAGCTGAGCCCTAATACTAGAATCCATAATTGAGATGAATTCAGAGTTTTTAACAGGAGTTAAATCTACAAAACCTAAAGGAATACTTACAATGTAACCAACTATGATAGCAAAGAGAATCGGCATAAGATTGTATATACCTTTTGCAAACACGGATATACATATCACCGTCATCAGAACCAATACCGTAACCAGTAATGATTTCAAACTAAATTCACCCTTATAATAAAAGGCATTATTAATAGCTGATCCACTGAGTCTTAAACCAATTACAATGATAATCGGTCCGGTAACAATAGGTGGCAATAATTTGTCAACCTTATCATACCCTACAGTTTTAATGATTAATGCAAATACAGCATAAATCAAACCCGCTATTATTAATGCCCCTTTAACTGCTGCCAGTTTACTTAAAAAATCAGCATCTCCAATTCTAGAATCACCTATGACCGATATCACGCCGCCCATAAATGCAAAACTGGATCCCAAAAATACGGGAACCTTCTTTTTAGTAATGAAATGAAACAATAAGGTACCTGCACCGGCACAAAATAATGTAATCGAAGTATTAAGACCTGTTAATGCAGGAACTAATACTGTGGCACCAAACATTGCAAGAACATGCTGGATACCTAAGACTAATTTTTTATTAAGTGTCTTTTCCATTTTCTCCTCCTGATATTTGTTTTAGGTTGCTAAGCTTTTAAAGCCTAAACTTTCTAAATAATACAGTATTTCGCCAAAATAATCAAGAACTTTTTTTATTTTTTTTTGATTCATCAATTTTTTCCATAATCTAAGTAATTAAACCTACTTCCGATGATGCTCCGGTACGTCCTGTCCGATAGGGGTTAATTATTTAATTAAGGGATAATAATAGCAACTTTACCCAGGTAAAGGATTCAACTTCAGGTACTATATAGTTAGCCATAACTATTTAATAATCTCCACTTTTTAACATATTTATACACTTTCTTCCACTTTCAACAAGAAAAAGATTCTGACGCGCTGTCACGACAGTGACAGCTTCCTTAAGTGCGTCATGCGCATCCTGCCTGGAGGGAAGTCTCACCGGTTTGCAGCCGCTTGTGAACAGGGCCAAAGAAATTACCACGCTGAATGCCAGCAGCAACGAGAGAATTTTTGCTTCATTTCGTTTCCTCCAACGATTTGGTGTTTTTTAAAATATCAATAGTAAGAATACTCCCGAAAACAAATAAAAATGAGTCTATACACTTAAAAGACTCATTTTTACACTTTAAAAAAGCTATTCATTTAAAATTTGCTCTTGATAAACGGGATGCGGTAAGCTTTTACACCAAAATGCGCACACGAAAAACACCTTTTTCTATCTTATACAACAATTCGCCATCATATTTTTTCACAAAGGCAATCACGCCTTTACTGCCGATTCCATGTCCTTCTTCGCGCGCAATAGGATAACCCTTTTCATCCAGTACAGTATCCTCTGTGCAGGGATTTTCTATTTCCAGCAACAGACGCCCCACTCTACGGCAAGTAAAGCTAAGATATGGGGTCTGATTTCCCGGAAGTCTTTTACAGGCACGGACTGCGTTTTCCATCAGGTTCGAGACCACCATGGCTAGTTCCAAGGTATCTTCGGTCAAATCGTGTGGAATATCCAGTTCAATCTCTGTGAGAATACCCTCCTGCTCCGCAAGACCCGCATAATGGCAAACAGCGGCATTTACAGCAGGGTTTTCGCAATAGACCTTACTGATTACATGCGTCTTCTGATATTGACTTTGCAGCAAAGCGCTAGCCTCGCCGGTTTTCCCCTGCTCTAAAAGCTCCAGAAGCACATTGTTGAAATGACGGCGGTCATGGGCAGCGCGGCTGTTTTGCGCCGACACTTCTTCCATAAGCATAAGCCGCTGGGACATGTTGCCTGCGGCCAGTTGCAGGTATTCTCGCTCTGCCTGCATTTTCTGGTTCTCCTCCTTCACCTGAAACTCTCGCTGAAGATTTTTAAGCGAAAGAAAAATGGAGGTGTAAGCAGCAAGCCCCATAAAGATCACCAGAAGCAGCGGTATAGCCTGTTCTGTCAGCATCACGATAATATCGTCCGCGCTCAGGATATAGTAGGTAAATGTAATATAAAGACCTAAAGCAACAACGAAATACGCAGACCAATGCTCTACTGCCTGCCGGTACAACGGACGCACATGGCGCGACATGACCAGCAGAAAAGCGCTGAACAGAACCGCACGCAGCAGCGTATTGGTATAAGCGGGATAAGGGAAATACCTGCAGACTTCGAAGCTGAGGATTATAACGATATCGCTGATGTTCTGGAGGGTAATATAAGAAAACAGCCACTGCATGAAGGTGTCCTTAAAAAGTGGACGTACTGCAAAGCAAAGCACCGCAAACAGGACGATATCCAGCTTTGAAAGCAAGGTGAGATTTCCGTTGAGATAACAATAGCCCGCCGTGCCTAAATCGGCGGCGAGAATCCCCAACAAAGTCAGCACGGTGATTTTTTTTGAGTACTTTGGCTGTAAAAGAGTCCCCATGAGCAGGACATTCGCAGTGGTGGAAACCGCTGCACGCAGAAAGTCGGAAAAATGTTCGATCATCGCTTTTCCCCCTTCGCCATTAGGTGATCCGTATAGCTATCCCGTACTACAGCATATTGCTTGAAGGCCTCCAAAGCGAACTGCGCCTCGGTGGTGGCATAAATAATTTGCGCTTCACGGTCGAGACGGCGAATTTCTTTGTCGAGCTCAATGCCACTGACCATAGGCATAACAATATCCAATATGTAAAGATGAAAGTTCCCAAGCTCAATGGCGGTGAGCAATTTATCCGGGTGAGAAAAATTGCTCACCACTGCTTCTAGTGTATGGGTGTCAAGGTACTCTGTTATATGTTCATTGATGATTTCCAATTCCTTCGGCTGATCATCACAGATGGCTATACGCAGCATAGGGTTCGCTTCCTTTCAAGTTGTTTTTACGGGGGGGCGGTGGGCTTTTTTGCATCCACCGGAATAGCCCGGAAGCGCCCAAAGCGGGAAACGCTTGGTATTCGCCCATCTTGACAGTATTGATGCCGCTCTGATACGTCCCATATATATGACGCTTCCCGCGACGAGATATATCCTCATAAACTGCTCAATTGGTTCGCCTCCATGCAGATGTAAAAACATATTATATATTATATATGCTTATCCGTATAGTTTCAACAACATACGGATAAGTTTCAATAATGTGCATTAGACGGGTTATTTCTCTTGAAAAAAGGATAAAAAAAGAGCCTAAACCCAAGAAAATCAAGGGTCTAGGCTCATATTTAATTAAGCAATGATTGTAGCAACTTTACCTGAACCAACTGTTCTACCACCTTCACGGATAGCGAAGCCTAAACCTTGCTCCATAGCGATAGGATGAATTAATTCGATGTTCATTTCGATATTGTCGCCAGGCATACACATTTCTACGCCTTCTGGAAGATTACAAACACCAGTTACGTCAGTTGTTCTGAAATAGAACTGTGGTCTGTAGTTGTTGAAGAAAGGAGTATGACGTCCACCTTCATCTTTTGTTAATACATAAACCTGAGCAGTAAATTTCTTGTGGCATTTGATTGTGCCTGGTTTGCAAAGAACCTGTCCTCTTTCGATTTCATTTCTTTGAACACCACGAAGAAGAGCACCGATGTTATCACCAGCCTGAGCTTCATCAAGAAGTTTACGGAACATTTCGATACCGGTTACAACTACTTTACGAGTTTCTTCTTTAATACCAACGATTTCAACTTCTTCAGATACCTTAAGAACACCACGTTCAACACGGCCTGTAGCAACAGTACCACGACCTGTGATGGAGAAAACGTCTTCTACTGGCATTAAGAAAGGTTTATCAGTTTCTCTCTGAGGATCAGGAATCCATGTGTCAACAGCGTCGAATAATTCGATAATTTTATCGCCCCATTCACTGGAAGGATCTTCAAGTGCTTTAAGAGCAGAACCTTGGATGATTGGTGTATCATCGCCAGGGAATTCATATTCAGTTAATAAGTCTCTGATTTCCATCTCAACTAATTCAAGAAGTTCCGGATCATCAACCATATCACATTTGTTCATGAATACAACGATATAAGGAACACCTACCTGACGGGATAATAAGATGTGCTCTTTTGTCTGAGCCATAACACCGTCTGTAGCAGCAACAACAAGGATAGCTCCATCCATCTGAGCAGCTCCTGTAATCATGTTCTTAACGTAATCGGCATGTCCTGGGCAGTCAACGTGAGCGTAATGTCTATTCTTTGATTCATACTCAACGTGAGCTGTAGAGATAGTGATACCTCTTTCTCTTTCTTCCGGTGCCTTATCGATCTGATCAAATGCTACTGCCTGACCAGTTCCTAATCTTTCATGAAGAGTCTTAGTAATTGCTGCTGTTAATGTAGTTTTACCATGATCTACGTGACCAATGGTACCGATATTACAATGTGGTTTGGTTCTTTCGAACTTAGCTTTAGCCATTTTATAAAGTCCTCCTTTAATTAAATGCTTTTGATAAGCATGTGCTTACGATAAGTCTATACTTATCTGCACTGCGCCCGATAAGGGCTTGGGTTTGTCTTATATGCCTAATTATATTTCAATTTAGAAATATTTTCAAGCTAAAATAATGAATCACGCAAACTTTTTGCGTATAATCCATTTTAAACAAAAAATTAATTTATTAGTTTTTACCTTTAGCTGCCAGTACTTTTTCCTGTACATTCTTAGGAACTGGTTCGTAATTTGAGAAGAACATGGAGTAAGCACCACGTCCCTGTGTTCTGGAACGTAAGGAGGTTGAATAACCGAACATTTCAGATAACGGAACGAAACCTCTGATTAATTTAGTGCCGTTAATATCTTCGGATCCTTCGATACGTCCACGACGTGCACTGATATCACCGATAACATCACCCATATAATCATCCGGAACAGTAACTTCAACTCTCATGATAGGCTCAAGAAGAACAGCGCCTGCTTTGTGCATTGCATCTTTAAATGCCATGGAACCGGCAATCTTAAATGCCATTTCGTTGGAATCGACTTCATGGTAAGAACCATCGTAAACAGTCGCTCTAATACCAAGAACTGGATATCCTCCAAGGATACCGGCTTTTGTAGCTTCTTCGATACCTGCTCCAACTGCTGGAATATATTCTCTAGGAATAGCACCACCAACAACGGTAGATATAAATTCGAACGTTTTCTCTGCATTAGCATCCATTGGCTCAAATTTAACTTTACAGTGTCCGTATTGTCCACGACCACCGGATTGTTTTGCATATTTACTGTCAACATCAACTGCTTTGGTAAAGGTTTCTTTGTAAGCAACCTGAGGTGCACCTACGTTAGCTTCCACTTTGTATTCTCTTAAAAGTCTGTCTACGATAATTTCAAGATGGAGCTCACCCATACCGGCAATAATTGTCTGACCAGTTTCTTCGTTGGTATAACATCTGAAAGTAGGATCTTCTTCTGCAAGTTTTGCAAGAGCTTCACCCATCTTATCCTGACCTGCTTTTGTCTTCGGTTCGATTGAAACCTCGATAACCGGTTCAGGGAATTCCATGGATTCAAGTATAACAGGGAATTTCTCATCACAGATTGTATCACCGGTAGTAGTAGCTTTAAAACCAACGGCTGCTGCAATATCACCTGAATAAACTTTATCTAGATCTTCTCTCTTATTTGCATGCATCTGTAAGATACGGCCTACACGTTCTTTCTTGCCTTTAGTAGAGTTAAGTACATAGGAACCGGAGTTTAATGTACCGGAATATACACGGAAGAAAGCAAGCTTTCCTACGAAAGGATCGGCCATAATTTTAAATGCTAATGCTGCAAAAGGTTCATCATCAGAAGACTTTCTATGAACTTCATTGCCCTCTTCATCAACACCTTTGATATCAGGAATATCTGTAGGTGCAGGCATATACTCAATAACGGCATCAAGCATTTTCTGAACGCCCTTATTCTTATATGCGGAACCGCAGGTAACTGGTATAAGTTTAACATCAATCGTTGCTTTTCTTAGAGCTACTTTTAATTCTGCAGTTGTAGGTTCTTCACCCTCTAAGAATTTTTCGATTAATACATCATCTGTTTCACAGATTAATTCGATCATGTCAGCTCTATATTTATCAGCCAATTCCTTCATATCATCCGGAATCTCTTTAATTGAAATGTCTTCGCCCTTATCATCATTGTAATAGTAAGCTTTCATTTCAAATAAATCAATCAGACCGATAAAGCTGTCTTCTTTACCGATTGGTAATTGAATCGGTACAGGAGTTTTACCTAATCTTGTTTTAATCATGCTTATTACATTATAGAAATCTGCACCGGAAATGTCCATTTTATTAACAAATGCCATTCTTGGTACGTTATATTTATCAGCCTGACGCCATACTGTCTCTGATTGAGGTTCTACACCACCCTTAGCGCAGAATACACCAACTGCACTATCAAGTACACGTAAGGAACGCTCAACTTCAACTGTAAAGTCAACGTGTCCTGGTGTATCAATAATATTGATACGATGTTCTAAAGCTCCAGGTATCTTCTTGTGTTCAAATTCCTGAGTCCAGTGACAGGTTGTAGCGGCTGAAGTAATTGTGATACCTCTTTCCTGTTCCTGCTCCATCCAGTCCATGGTTGCAGTACCTTCGTGAGTATCACCGATTTTATAGTTTACACCGGTATAATATAAGATACGTTCGGTAAGTGTTGTCTTACCGGCGTCGATATGAGCCATAATACCGATATTCCTAGTTCTCTCTAATGGATATTCTCTTCCAGCCAAGGAAATTCCTCCTTAATTCAAGTGGTTCACCCATTCGTTCTTAAACGATAAATAGGTTATATCAATAATTACACAGTAAAATATTTAAAGATAACTGCTTTTGATAATATACCACTAAAGGCAGTAATTATACTAAATGTATGATTACTACCAGAAGTAATATGGTTACCGCTTTTTATCTTACCAGCGATAATGTGCAAATGCTTTATTTGCATCAGCCATCTTATGCATATCTTCTTTTTTCTTAACAGCGGATCCAGTATTGTTAGCTGCATCCATAAGCTCGTTAGCTAATTTTTCTTCCATTGTCTTTTCTCCTCTTTTACGAGAATAAAGTGTAAGCCAACGAAGAGCTAATGCTTGTCTTCTGTCCGGTCTAACTTCAATTGGTACCTGGTATGTTGCACCACCGATACGTCTTGCTTTAACTTCCAATACTGGCATAATATTGTTCATAGCTTCTTCAAAAACTTCGATTGCTTCTTTGCCAGTTTTAGCAGCTACTCTGTCAAATGCTCCGTATACGATCTTCTGTGCAGTACCTTTCTTACCATCTAACATAATGTTATTGATAAGCTTGGTAACAATTTTGCTGTTGTAAATCGGATCTGCTAATACATCTCTTTTTTGTATATGTCCTTTACGTGGCACGTTTCTTCCCTCCTTAATAATCCTTATTGAAATTCAATAAGATTTTCTTAAATCATCGGTACTCACATATCCCCATTATTAGGGGCAGTGCGGGATTAACCCGTACTTTCATTGTGTTCGCGCTCAGTTTAACTCTCTTTCAAATCTATTCCGTCTATAGAAAAACAAGTTTCTTTAGGATTCGGTGATAAAACGCAACCCAGAAATTTTATCTGAAATCTGAAATTAAAAATTAACCCGGCACTTAATGATTAGTGAAAAAACTGAATGATTATTTACCTGCTTTCGGTCTCTTCGCTCCATATTTGGAACGAGCCTGTCTTCTCTTAGCAACACCTGCTGTATCAAGTGTACCTCTGACAATGTGATAACGAGTACCAGGTAAATCCTTAACTCTACCACCTCTGATCAGAACAACACTATGCTCCTGAAGGTTGTGACCTTCCCCTGGGATATAGCTTGTTACTTCGATTCCGTTAGAAAGACGAACTCTGGCAATTTTTCTAAGAGCTGAATTAGGCTTCTTAGGTGTAGCTGTTCTAACTGCTGTACAAACACCTCTTTTTTGTGGTGCTGAACTGTCAGTAGCTCTTTTATTTAAGGAGTTAAATCCTTTTTGAAGAGCCGGAGAAGTAGATTTCTTCTCAACTGTCTTTCTACCTTTTCTAACTAATTGATTAAATGTAGGCATTAATTTTCACCTCCTGATGATTATTAGAATTACTTGGGCTGCCCTATTGTCTCTTTGCATTAAATGCACACAATCATTGACGCAATATAAAATCGCGCTTATTGATTATACTTTAAATTTTGTATCTTGTCAAGAGCTATTAAAAAATTCTTCAATTCTATCTGATCGGGCAAAAACCATTTTCACAATCTCCGTCTATAAGCTCTTGGGTCTCATTCACATCATAACGGGCAAGTAACTCAAAATCAATTGGTTTTATACTGCTTAGCCGTTTTTCATAATCTTCTCTGGATGTACGCTCAAAAGGAAGCAACGGATATGTTTCTTCATATAATGGCAGAAATGTAACTCCTACACTGTAATCAAAGTTTTCATACAGCCAATCTGCAACGTCATCCCACTCATTTTCCCTTACATGTACAGTAATGGAGGTATTATGATCCGTCCAGTTTAACATGGATAATTTATACAACTCAAGTTGTTCTATGGCTCCCACCTCATATTTTGTTTTGCCCTCAGGCGCTTTCACCGGAAATTCAATTACCTTAATCGTACAATTGTCATCCGTTTGTCCTACTTCATTATAGACAGGATAACACCCTTGTTTCTCAATCATTTTAAAAAGCGGATCTGATGTGGCAATTCGCACCCTTCTGATATAGTAGTTTGAATGTGCAAAATGAATACCGCTGCTTACACAAGGTAAAGTAGATAAAGTACCCTCCGGTTTTATTGTAGTCATTAGCTTTGGTACAGAAATTTTAAGAATATCACAATATCTTTTTCCCTCCAGATGAACAATCTCTCTTAAATGTTTTAAGAGTACTCCAAGTTCCTTATAACTCATCTTAGTTTTGTTCACCATATCCATGATGCCGGTTAATGATATTCCTACGATCCTGTCTTTTTTCATTACATCGTTCCATTCTGAAAGTTCTACATCAACTAATGTCATACGAATAGCAACTCGAGTCGATAACTTTAAAACATTCTCCAGACTTCCAAGGTCTAATTTACCCTGATCATCAACAAAAGAGAGAAGATTATTTGTTGTAAGGTTACAACATTGCTTGGATTGTAAAAGTATTTCACCACACGGATTCAGACCCTCAAAGGTACCTTTTCTTCGTTTGGCCTCTGCCCCATTGATAAACCCCGGCTCCCCGTTGATCCGTATGGAATTGAGTATTTCCTTAATTCTTGTAAGAGACGGCCTTCCGGAATAGAGAACGGAGTTATTACTCATTTTGCGGTGGGAAATGTCAGCATTTTCAATCCATTCACCATCAAAGACAGTATAGATATCCTTTTTGGCATTAATGACCTCTTCCTCACCTTCATCACATATTATCATCATGGCACTGCGTCTGACACCGCCGGACACCACATTTTCACTGATTATCGTAGCAATATCCAGAACATCAATGGACAACAGTTTATTATCCTCATTATTAAGTATTACCTTATTTATCTTTTCAAACATCCTTTTTAAGGACTTATGTCCGGAAGCTCTACCTCCAAACCGGCGTAATCTCTCACCCTCCGGTCTTACATAACTATAATCGATGATAATGGTGTCTATATCCTCATATATCTTTTCCGTAATTAATTTAAAATAAATCTCCAGAGCATTGCACCAGCCTTCTTTACTGTCGCCTACTTTAACCTTAGCAATATGTCCGTTAGGGTAATCTATATCCAAGTCCGTATTCTCCATAAGCTCTTTCTTAGTTTCTTTACGCACGTTCTCCAAATAGATTCCATCCAATTTCACTTTCCTGACATTAGGCATCTTGTGGATCAAATTTTTGTCAATACGAATACCGACTCCGCACCCTAACATAAGCAGATAGAAAACATCCACAAAGTCACACATGTTCTCAATTTTGGTGAAACAGCAGTTGTAATTCGATAAAGGATATTCCTTTACAATTTCCGTTCCTCCCATGTATAATGTTCGTCCGGAGGTAAAGGTTCTTAAATTATAAAGATTGTCAAATAATTGCTCCGCTTCTTTTTGTTCTTCTGTTAGATCTATGAACATACCCAGATTCCTCTTATATTGTATGCCTAATTCAATGTTGTACTCCGTTGTTCTTAATACGGTCTCAAACCAGTTTTCTCTTCTTTTTTTATCTTCGATATACCGGGAATAAGTTCTAAGATATACAAACTCCCCGATTGGACTTAAAGGTGCTTTTTGATTTTTATATTTATTTAAAAACTGTTCCGTTAATAAACCTGCCATACTGATTCCTCCGATCTATTCAGAATATAATCATTCTATCCTATTATGATTACTTCTTCTGAAAATTACTCCAAATTTAGTTATATGATCCCAAACCGAATAGTCTTTGATCACAATCTTGTATTTTATCAATCAAGTGCTTCTATGCACTATATATTGTGTTTCAATTATACAGCAGCACAATATATATGTCAATATTGGATGGTTTAACTTTCGTTCGACAGTTTATTTTCATTATCTGCTCCACCATAAAGTAATATTCTCATTTAATGTCTCAATCATCTTTAAATTTTTATACACCTTTATTTAACCTGTATTTCTATAATATTGAACAAACCTACTGATTCATTATTTTTTCATATATTCAATATAATACTCATTGTCAGCTGACTTTGTTATTATCAATTTTGATATTTTCCTAATAACAAAAAATCTGCTAAAACGAATTCTTAAACTTTTCGTTTTAGCAGATTTTTTATTATAATATATTATTTGTTCGTGTTATCAATCATTATCTTCAGAATAATTATTTAAAACAAATTCTTCATCATCAAGGTCATCTTCAGATATATCTTCATTATCATCAAACTCATCGACTTCAATACCGTCTATATCGTCCAACGTTGATTCGTTATAGCGGAAGCTGTCATAATCCTCATCCTCATAATCTTCTGAGATTAATAATTCTTCATCCATATCGCTGTCTAATTTAACAGAACGGTATCTCTTCATACCGGTTCCGGCAGGAATTAGCTTACCAATAATAACATTTTCCTTAAGACCAATTAATGGATCGATCTTACCGTTAATCGCTGCTTCTGTTAAGACTTTCGTTGTCTCCTGGAATGATGCTGCGGAAAGGAAAGAATTGGTCGCCAAAGATGCTTTCGTTATACCAAGCATAACCTGCTTACCTTCTGCGATTGGTAATCCTTCTTCTTCCAGTTTTTCGTTGATATCATCAAAATCTAAGGTATCCACTAATTTACCTGGCAGTAATTCAGAATCACCACTGTTTTCAATACGAATCTTCTTTAACATCTGACGAACAATAACTTCAATATGCTTATCATTAATTTCAACACCCTGCAGACGGTATACTCGCTGAACTTCCTGTATCATATAATCCTGAACGGCACGAACACCTTTAATCTTAAGAATATCATGAGGGTTAACACTACCTTCTGTTAACTCGTCACCGGCTTCTAATATATCACCATCTAAAACTTTTATTCTGGATCCATAAGGAATTAAATATGCTTTGGATTCACCGGTTTCTTCATTGGTGACAATTACTTCACGTTTCTTCTTAGTATCCTTAATGGTTACAACTCCGCCGAACTCAGCGATAATTGCAAGACCCTTAGGTTTTCTTGCTTCAAAAAGTTCTTCGACACGAGGAAGACCTTGTGTGATATCATCACCCGCAACACCACCGGTATGGAAAGTACGCATAGTAAGCTGTGTACCTGGTTCACCGATAGACTGGGCAGCAATAATACCTACTGCTTCACCAACCTGAACTGCTTCACCGGTAGCCATGTTGGCACCATAACACTTAGCACATACACCAATATGGGACTTACAGGTAAGAATCGTACGAATCTTAATCTTCGCATTAAATCCTGCTTCCTGGACTTTCTGGGTCGCAACGATTCTGGCTGCTCTTCTTGGTGTAATCATGTGATTTGCTTTTACAATTACTTCGCCGCTATCATCTGTAATGGTCTCACAGGAATATCTTCCGGTGATACGTTCTTCCAGACTTTCAATTACTTCATTGCCGTCGGTAAAAGCTTTAATCCACATACCAGGAGTCTCTTTGCCTTCACAGCAGTCAACTTCACGAATGATTAAATCCTGAGATACGTCAACCAGACGACGTGTCAAATATCCGGAGTCGGCGGTACGAAGAGCGGTATCGGAAAGACCCTTTCTTGCACCATGGGCGGAAATGAAGTATTCCAAAACATCAAGTCCTTCACGGAAGTTTGATTTAATAGGTAACTCGATGGTTCGGCCGGATGTATCTGCCATAAGACCACGCATACCTGCAAGCTGTTTAATCTGCTTATCGGAACCACGGGCACCGGAGTCAGCCATCATATAAATATTGTTATATTTATCAAGTCCTGTAAGAAGTGCTTCCGTAATATCATCATCGGCAACCTTCCAGGTATCAATTACTGCTTTATATCTTTCATCTTCCGTCATAAGACCACGGCGGAAATTCTTGGAGATCTCTTCTACCCTTGCTTCTGCTTCCGCAATAATAGTTTTCTTCTGCGGCGGTACTGTCATATCGGAAATAGATACTGTCATGGCAGCTCTGGTAGAATACTTATAACCAAGTGCCTTAATTGCATCCAGTGTTTCAGCTGTCTTTGTAGCTCCATGAGTATTAATGCACTTCTCAAGGATCTTCTTTAATTGCTTTTTGCCAACATGGAAATCAACTTCCGGTATTAAGAAATTCTCCGGTTTGGAACGGTCAACAAATCCTAAATCCTGACTGATAATTTCATTGAAAATTAATCGGCCTAAAGTTGATTCAATCGTTTTGGTTTCTGATACACCCTCACTATTAATGCCCGTTCTTCTGACCTTAATAAGTGCATGCAGGGTAATAGCACCATTCTCATAAGCAAGAATTGCTTCATTTACACTCTTAAAACAATGACCCTCTCCCATATCACCCGGTTTTTGTAAGGTCAGATAATAGATACCAAGTACCATATCCTGAGAAGGAACGGCAACCGGAGCACCATCGGATGGTTTTAATAAGTTGTTGGGAGATAAAAGTAAAAATCGGCATTCTGCCTGTGCCTCAACAGATAAAGGCAGATGGACAGCCATCTGGTCACCATCAAAGTCGGCGTTAAAAGCGGTACATACTAATGGATGAAGTTTAATTGCTTTACCCTCAACCAATACCGGTTCAAAGGCCTGAATACCAAGTCTGTGAAGAGTTGGAGCACGGTTTAACATAACAGGATGCTCTCTGATTACTTCTTCTAAAACATCCCAAACTTCAGTCTGAAGTCTTTCTACCATCTTTTTAGCTGATTTTATATTATGAGCAGTTCCTCTGGCAACTAATTCTTTCATAACGAAAGGCTTAAATAACTCAATTGCCATTTCTTTCGGAAGACCACACTGATAAATCTTTAATTCCGGACCAACAACGATAACGGAACGTCCTGAATAGTCAACACGTTTACCAAGTAAGTTCTGACGGAAACGTCCCTGCTTACCTTTTAACATATCAGATAAGGATTTTAATGCACGGTTTCCCGGACCGGTAACCGGTCTTCCTCTTCTGCCGTTATCAATAAGGGCATCTACTGCTTCCTGAAGCATTCTCTTTTCGTTACGAACAATAATATCCGGTGCACCAAGTTCCAGAAGTCTCTTTAATCGATTGTTACGGTTAATAATTCTTCTGTATAAATCGTTCATATCAGAGGTAGCGAAACGTCCTCCGTCTAGCTGTACCATAGGTCTTAAATCCGGAGGAATAACAGGAACTACGGAAAGAATCATCCAATCAGGTCTGTTACCGGATTCTCTGAAAGCCTCAACAACTTCAAGTCTTTTAATGATTCTGGCTCTCTTTTGACCTGTAGAATCCTTTAAACCTTTTTTAAGTTCTACAGATTCCGCTTCCAGATTAATAGCAAGCAATAACTCCTGAATCGCTTCCGCACCCATTCCAACACGGAATTTATTACCGTATTTCTCATAGGCTTCTCTATATTCTTTTTCGTTTAAAACTTGTTTATATTGTAAATCGGTACTTCCTTTTTCCAATACGATATAAGCAGCAAAATAAAGTACTTTTTCAAGAGTTCTTGGAGATAAGTCTAATATAAGCCCCATTCTACTTGGAATTCCTTTAAAATACCATATATGTGACACCGGAGCCGCCAGTTCAATATGGCCCATTCTTTCTCTGCGGACACTGGCTTTCGTCACTTCTACACCGCATCTGTCACATACTACGCCTTTATATCGGATTTTCTTATATTTACCGCAATGACACTCCCAGTCTTTACTTGGTCCAAAAATCTTCTCACAGAATAAACCGTCTTTTTCCGGTTTTAAAGTTCTATAATTTATAGTCTCAGGTTTTTTTACTTCGCCTCGCGACCATTCTCTAATCTTCTCCGGAGAAGCTAAACCAATTTTTATGGCGTCATAGGTAATTTCCCCGACATTTTGATTATTTACTACTTCTGGCATCATCTGGCACTCCCTTTCATAGTAACGGATTATAGATGAAATCCGTCTTATTACATTAGACATCCGTTAAAACGGATGTCTAGTATGCTGATTAACTCCAACAGCCATAATTATTCTTCAAGGTCATCATCCATATCACTAAGGTCAACGGAATCCTCATCAAAGGAATCAAAGAAACTCTCTTCTTCTTCCGCTGTAGTCTCACGATATCCGGCATCATTGTAATCTTCATCATATCTGAAATTATTGTCACCCTCAATTAATGGTGTCAAATCTCCATCGCCGTAGTCTATATTCTCAGTCATCTTGACTTCCTGACCATTTTCATCCAAAACAATAACATCCAGCGCCAATGATTGTAATTCCTTTAGAAGTACTTTAAAGGATTCAGGAATACCCGGCTCAGAAATGTTTTCGCCTTTAATGATAGCTTCATAAGTTTTAACACGACCGGTGACATCATCGGATTTAACTGTTAATATTTCCTGAAGTGTATAAGCAGCACCGTATGCTTCCAGTGCCCAAACCTCCATTTCACCGAATCTCTGACCACCAAACTGTGCTTTACCGCCGAGAGGCTGCTGAGTAACCAGTGAGTAAGGACCGGTTGAACGTGCATGAATCTTATCGTCTACCAGGTGGTGAAGCTTTAAGTAATGCATAAAACCTACGGTTACAGCTCCATCAAAGAATTCTCCGGTACGGCCGTCGCGAAGTCTTACTTTACCGTCACGGTTGATCGGAACACCTTTCCATTCTTCTCTATAGGCTTTGTTATTATTTAAATAATCCAATAAACCTGGATCTAATACATCTTTATATTTTGCTTCAAAGGTTTCCCAATCCGTATTTACATAATCATTGGCTAATTCAAGCGTATCCATAATATCAAACTCGTTAGCACCATCAAAAACCGGAGTTGCGACTTTAATACCAAGTGCTTTTGCTGCAAGACTTAAATGGATTTCAAGCACCTGTCCAATATTCATACGGGAGGGCACACCTAACGGATTTAATACAATATCTAGAGGTCTTCCGTTTGGTAAAAACGGCATATCTTCAACAGGTAACACACGGGAAACTACACCCTTGTTACCGTGACGTCCGGCCATCTTATCACCAACCTGGATTTTTCTCTTCTGGGCAATATAAACACGTACTGTCTGATTCACACCAGGTGATAATTCATCGCCATTCTCCCTTGTAAATACTTTGGCGTCAACAATAATTCCGTACTCGCCGTGAGGAACCCTTAAGGAAGTATCTCTTACTTCTCTGGCTTTTTCTCCAAAAATTGCGCGAAGAAGTCTTTCTTCCGCAGTCAGCTCGGTTTCACCCTTAGGTGTAACTTTACCCACTAAAATATCCCCGGCACGTACTTCTGCACCGATTCTTATGATACCTCTTTCATCCAGATCCTTGAGAGCATCATCACCGACACCTGGTACATCCCTTGTGATTTCTTCCGGTCCCAGTTTCGTATCCCTGGATTCTGCTTCATATTCCTCAATATGAACAGAAGTATATACATCTTCCTGTACTAATCTTTCACTTAATAATACAGCATCCTCATAGTTATAACCTTCCCAGGTCATAAATCCGATTAGAGGATTCTTACCAAGTGCCAATTCACCACCGGAAGTGGATGGTCCGTCTGCAACTACCTGGCCGGCCTCCACCCTGTCACCCTTTATAACGATAGGTCTTTGGTTAATACAGGTACCTTGGTTGCTTCTTGCAAATTTTAATAATTTATATGAATTTTTCGTTCCGTCATCGTTCTTTATCACAACTTCTTTGGAAGTTGCTCTTTCTACTACACCGGCTTTTTTGGAAACAACACATACACCGGAGTCAACTGCAGACTTCATCTCAATACCAGTACCAACTACCGGTGATTCGGTGATTAATAAAGGTACGGCCTGACGCTGCATGTTTGAACCCATTAAGGCACGATTCGCATCGTCATTTTCAAGGAAAGGAATCATGGCAGTAGCCACGGAAAATACCATCTTAGGTGATACGTCCATCATATCGATTTTGGATTTCTCAAACTCGGAGGTTTCTTCTTTATAACGGCCGGATATATTCGTTCCAATAAAATAGCCGTTTTCATCCAATGGTTCGTTTGCCTGGGCTACTACATACTTATCTTCTTCATCTGCAGTAAGGTAAACTACTTCATCAATTACCCTCGGATTCGCAGGGTCAGATTTATCCACTTTACGGTATGGTGCTTCAATAAATCCATACTCATTAATTCTCGCATAGGATGCCAATGAGTTAATAAGACCGATATTCGGACCTTCCGGCGTCTCAATAGGACACATTCTGCCATAATGAGTATAATGAACGTCACGAACTTCGAAACCTGCACGATCACGGGACAAACCACCCGGTCCCAATGCGGATAGACGTCTTTTATGAGTTAATTCACCTAAAGGATTATGCTGATCCATAAACTGTGACAGCTGGGAACTTCCGAAGAACTCCTTAACTGCAGCAGTTACAGGCTTTATATTAATTAATGATTGAGGGCTTACCCCTTCCAGATCCTGCGTAGTCATACGTTCCCTTACTACACGTTCCATTCTGGAAAGACCGATTCTATATTGATTCTGCAATAATTCACCGACTGCTCTGATTCTTCTGTTACCTAAATGGTCTATATCATCAGCACTGCCAATACCATATTCCAGATGAATATTGTAATTGATAGATGCAATAATGTCTTCTTTTGTTATGTGTTTCGGAATTAATTCATTAATATTCTTTTTAATTGCTGCTTTGATATCTTCTATATTTTTAAATTCATCTAAAATGCCTTTAAGTACCGGATAATAGACTTCCTCCGTAACTCCCAGTTCTTCCTTATCAACATCAACGTAGTAAGCCAGGTCAACCATCAAGTTGGACAGAACTTTAACATTACGTTCTTCCGCTTGTACAATAATAGAGCGGACTGCAGCGTTCTGAATTTCATTTGCTATTTCTTCTGTAATTACGTTACCTGCTTCTGCAATAATTTCACCGGTTTCTTTATTAATTACGTCTTCCGTCAGCGTAAAACCTACTACACGGTTTCTAAGTGCCAGTTTTTTATTAAATTTAAAACGACCTACTTTAGCAAGATCGTATCTTCTCGGGTCAAAAAACATACTATTAATTAATGATTCTGCACTTTCTACGGAAAGCGGTTCGCCCGGACGTAATTTTTTGTATAACTCAAGTAAACCATCCTGATAGTTATCAGATGGATCTTTCGTTATACTTGCTGTAATTTTGGGTTCTTCACCAAATAATTCCTGTATCTGGGCGTTACTTCCAATACCCAGCGCGCGAATCAGAACGGTAATCGGTACCTTTCTGTTACGGTCTACGCGGACGTAGAAAATATCATTAGAATCTGTTTCATACTCCAGCCATGCACCACGGTTAGGAATAACAGTTGAAGAATATAATCTTTTACCAATTTTGTCATGTCCAACTGCAAAGTATATACCGGGGGAACGTACTAACTGGCTAACGATAACTCTCTCAGCACCGTTAATAACGAATGTTCCAGTCTCCGTCATTAATGGTAAATCGCCCATAAAAATATCGTGCTCATTGATTTCATCGTTCTCTTTATTGTGAAGTCTGACTTTAACTTTAAGAGGAGCTGCATAAGTTGCATCTCTTTCCTTACATTCTTCAATTGAATATTTGACATCATCTTCACACAGCACAAAATCCACAAACTCTAAGCTTAAGTGACCACTGTAATCTTCGATTGGAGAAATGTCATCAAATACTTCCTTAAGTCCTTCATCTAAAAACCATTGATATGAGTTTTTCTGAACTTCAATAAGATTTGGCATTTCCAATACTTCTTTTTGCCTCGAGTAGCTCATTCTTACGCCGTTACCAACTTTGATTGGACGTATCCTGTTTTTATCCATTGACGTTTTCACCCCTTGAAATTTTATTTAACATATGACGTTTACCGAAGCTTCTGCTTTTGCAAAAGCCGTTGTCTGATATCCATAAATATTTCCAAGAAATAGCCGTTTTTTACTTTTAACTAACATGTTTAGAAATATTATAGAATAATTTTGTGAAAATACTTTTCATTTTCACATATATGTGCTATAATAGATATTGTAGGTATATCACAGCACAATAGTGCATCTTTCATATTATCACAAGCTTTTCAAGATGTCAACATATTTTTGTTGACTTTTTCTATTTCTTCATAATATTTGTTACTGTTCGTTCCCCTGCCAAAAGCAGCAGTTCCGTGAACAATAACACGTCGCGTTTATCACCTGTGAACAATTCTAATAATTAGCAAATAATTCCTTAACTTAATTGTATACCCAAAATTACATAGTCTATACCGTAACCCCTGCTTTTTGTGAAACAAAAAAGTCTGTCCCAAAAGTATTAAGGGACAGACTTGATAATAGTCTTTAAACTATTTGATTGTAACTTTAGCGCCTTCAGCTTCAAGTTTAGCTTTGATATCAGCTGATTCATCTTTAGAAGCAGCTTCTTTAAGAGTCTTAGGAGCTCCATCAACAAGATCCTTAGCTTCTTTTAAGCCTAAGCCAGTGATCTCACGAACTACTTTGATAACTTTAACTTTGTTAGGACCAACTTCTGTTAATTCTACGTCGAATTCTGTTTTTTCTTCTTCAGCTGCTGCTGCGCCTGCTGCCGGTCCAGCTACTACTACACCTGCTGCTGCAGATACACCAAATTCTTCTTCACATGCTTTTACTAAATCATTTAATTCTAATACGGTTAAGCCCTTGATAGCTTCAATAAATTCTTGAGTTGTCATTATTAAATACCTCCATTTATATTTGTTTTACTGTAATTTAATGTTACTTTCAGTTTCCCGACTAAATCTCAGTTACTACGATATCTTATGCTACGCCTTCCTGTTTCTCAGCGATTTGCTTAAGAACACGAGCAAAGTTGGTAATAGGAGACTGTAAACTTCCAAGTAATTTGGAAATAAGCACTTCTCTTGATGGGATTGTTGCGATTTTCTGGATACCTGTTTCATCGTAGTAGGTTCCTTCAACAACACCGGCTTTAAACTCTAACTTAGGAGAAGTTTTGATTACGTCATTGATGATTCTCGCAGGAGCAGTTGCATCGCTGATTCCAAATGCTACAGCAGTTGGTCCTTCTAAATGCTTGTATAACGCTTCATATACAGTTCCTTCAAACGCACGTTTTAACAATGTGTTTTTGTAAACCTTATATACAACACCTGCTTCTCTTAACTGCTTACGAAGTTTCGTATCTTCTTCTACAGTAAGCCCACGGTAGTCTACAGCTACTATTGCTTTAGCGTCATTCACATAACCCTTAATTTCGTCAACGATAGGTTGTTTGATTTCTACTTTTGCCATTCTAGTACACCTCCTTATAGATTTTGCAAAAAATTCTTTTCTTTTGCCTCACTGCTTTGGGGTACGACGGTATAAAAAATCCCTTACTGCAAAGCAGTAAGGGATTCTAAAAGTCATCTAAAAGATTTCTATCCCTCGGTAGGCGTTTTTTCCTTATGCCTTGCGGCACCTACTGTCTTCGGCAGTTATTGCATTCAAAAGTATAACATTAATCTATTATAGTGTCAACCATAAATCAAATTTTCTTTGCAAAATTATTAACTTAATTTAGCTGTATTTAATTTTACACCAGGTCCCATAGTGGATGCTAATGTAACGCTTTTAAGATATTGTCCTTTTGCAGCAGATGGTTTTGCTTTATTGATTGCACCGATCAGCGTATGGAAGTTGTCCGCTAATTGATCTTCGGTAAAGGAAGCTTTACCTAACGGCACATGAATAATATTTGTTTTGTCTAATCTGTACTCGATCTTACCTGCTTTAATATCCTTAACAGCCTTTGTTACATCCATAGTAACAGTACCAGCTTTAGGGTTTGGCATTAATCCCTTAGGTCCTAATACACGTCCCAAACGACCAACAACACCCATCATGTCCGGAGTTGCAACGATAACGTCAAAATCAATCCAGCCTTCGTTTTGAATCTTAGGCACTAATTCTTCACCGCCAACATAATCTGCTCCTGCTGCTTGTGCTTCATTTAATTTGTCACCTTTTGCAAATACAAGAACTTTAACAGTTTTACCTGTTCCGTGAGGCAGTACAACCGCACCACGTACCTGTTGGTCAGCATGACGTCCGTCAACACCGAGTCTGATGTGAGCTTCTACTGTTTCATCAAATTTAGCAACTGCTGATTTTTTAACTAAACTAATTGCTTCTGCTGCATCATAAAAACTTGCCCTGTCGATAAGCTTGGCAGCTTCAGCGTATTTTTTTCCTCTTTTCATTCTATTAACCTCCTAGTGGTAGTATCGGGAGTATGCATAAGCGTTGCTTACGCCTAGCGAAAATTGCAAAACAATTTTCTATGGCTGCCTTGCAACCATTACCCTCCCACGTAATTGCTATTACTTAGTCAACTACAGTGATTCCCATACTTCTTGCAGTACCGGATATCATACTGATTGCTGAATCAATATTTGCTGCATTTAAATCAGGCATCTTAAGTTCTGCTATTTTCTGTACTTCTGCTTTTGTTATGGTAGCAACCTTGGTCTTATTCGGTACCGCAGAACCGGACTTAAGATTACATGCTTTCTTTAAAAGAACTGCAGCAGGCGGAGTTTTTGTAATGAAGCTGAAGCTTCTATCCTGATATACTGTAATTACAACAGGAATAATCATTCCTTCTTGATCTGCTGTTCTTGCGTTAAATTCTTTTGTAAACTGTACGATATTAACACCATGCTGACCTAAAGCTGGTCCAACCGGTGGAGCCGGTGTAGCCTTTGCAGCAGGGATTTGTAATTTAATGTAACCTGTAACTTTCTTTGCCATTATAGCATACCTCCTAAAATTGTGGTGTTATCGGGAGTATACACAAATTCTTATCATGTATTTTGAAAATTACGAAGCAATTTTCCATGGCTGTAATGCAACCATTACCCTCCCACCATCTAGATTCACTTTATCTGCAACGGAATTTAGGTATTCTAGATGTTTTTTACATTTTCTTGATATCAGTGAAACTTATCTCGACAGGAGTTTCACGACCAAACATATCAACACTGATTGTGACGATTTGTTTATGAGTATTAATCTGCTTAATGATTCCTGTGGTATTCTCCCACACACCGGAGATTACTTCAACCGTATCACCAAGCTCAAAATCTATCACAATATCGTCTTTTTTGATTCCCATTGACTTCATTTCTGTTTCCGTTAACGGAACTGGTTTCGATCCGGGACCGACAAATCCTGTGACGCCTCTCGTATTACGAACTACGTACCAAGTATCATCGTTCATTTCCATGTTAAGTAAAACATACCCAGGGAACATTTTCTTCTGGACTTTTTTCTTAACACCGTTCTTCACCTCAATAACATCCTGAAGCGGAACGGAAACCTCTAAGATTTGATCTTGAAGTTTTCTGTTTTCAATTGTTTTCTCAATGTTGGCTTTTACCTTATTCTCATATCCTGAGTAAGTATGAACAACGTACCAATTCGTCTTTGACATATAATCACCTATATCCTATTTGATAAGAACATCTATACCGTATTTAATACCTAAATCCAATATAGAGATTATTACACCCAAAACTACGGATATTACAATGACTGCCACTGACTGCTTCGCAAGTGATTCCCTGTCCGGCCAAACAATTTTATTAAATTCAGCTTTCAGGCCTTTAAACCAACTTTTCTTTGGAGCTTTCTCTGTGGTATTAGCAGTTTCTCCCATGTTTTCACTTTCCTTTCTTAACAATGCAGTTATAAAGTTGTTAAGCATCTGTACCGGTTCTTATAAACTGTAGTTACAGAACACACTTAAACTCTTTATATAATTGCTCTGCTTGTATAGAAGATTAGACATCTTATTTTGTTTCTTTGTGTAATGTGTGTGACTTACAGAACTTACAATATTTTTTTGTTTCCATTCTGTCTGGATGTGTTTTCTTTTCCTTTGTCATGTTATAATTACGTTGTTTACATTCTGTACATGCCAATGTGATCTTTACGCGCACAACTTCCACCTCCGCTTAAATTTTAAAATTAGTGAACTTTCATTTTACCCTTAATTTGCTGATAATTAAGATTTTGTGTAAAATATACGGTACACAGGGTTTTTAGGCATAAAAAAAAGACCTCTTCCATCGCTAGTCTAATATAACATACTCTACAACATACGTCAATATTTTTTTTAAAATGCTATATAATTATAATACTTCTTAAGAAATAATTCAAGTTTTATTTATAAATAAGTGAAATACAGGATAACTGTTGTTACTGTTCACAGGCAACAACGCGACGTGTTTTTTGTGAATGTAGCGAAGTCAAGAACTGAGAACCCCCGAGACTTATGTGCTATGTATCATTTGTTACAGTTTAGCCGTAAGGCTTAACTGTAACAACACAAGGAGACCCCCGGCAATCAAACTAACGAAGATTACGGACAGATCCACCCTTAACCAGTTGAACTTTTAGATAAATGGTATCCAGCGATGTAGACATCGGATTTTCTATTAAGTTAATTAGCTGTCTAGCCG
Organism: Anaerocolumna sp. MB42-C2; assembly: GCF_030913705.1. Lineage (GTDB taxonomy): Bacteria > Bacillota > Clostridia > Lachnospirales > Lachnospiraceae > Anaerocolumna. The sequence continues at coordinate 3,794,539 of NZ_CP133190.1, read as the reverse complement.
CTTCGAAACCTATCTTATCCGTATCCTGCTTGATTGTCGTCAACTTCGGTTCAAGCGCCTGGGCAACCGAGATTCCATCGTATCCTGCTACAGAAATATCCTCAGGGATTTTAAGGCCCATCCGCCTTGCCGTATTCATTACACCTAAAGCAGCATAATCATCTGATGCGATAATACAAGTAGGCGGATCCTTAAGGTTAAGCAGGTGCAGTGCTAATTTTTCTGAGGATTCCGCACTTCGGTATATACCCTGGGCAAAATATTCCTCAGGAACAGTTATACCATTTTCCTTTAAAACATTATGAAAGCTTACCAATCTGTTATGAGTAACGGATGATTTCGTTCCATGAATATAAGCTATCTTTCTATGTCCCTGGTCTATTATATATTGAGTCAGCTGACGCATACCCTCAACATTGTCGGATAAAACGGATATTGCTTCGTTAAATGCATGGTCTATGGTAACAACAGGATAGTCGCTGTTTACTAATTCCAGAACTTCCGGTTCCGTAAATTCCGCACATGCTATAAACACTCCATCAAAATTCCGTAAACGGCAATGGTCCAGATAAGTCATTTTCCGATTACCTATATTGTGTTCTATAAAAGTAATATCATAACCCCGTTTAGCTGCCTTTTCTTTAAAGGAAGCCAAAATATGTGCAAAATATTCATTACGCAATCCATGCTTAGAAAGTGTAGAAAATAAAACGCCAATGTTATACGTCTTTTTCATCTTTAACGCCCTTACATTGGCCTCCGGAAAATATCCGGCTTCCCTGGCTGCTTTTATAATCATTTCCCTTGTTGCTTCACTAATGTCCTGATATCCGTTTAATGCTTTGCTTACAGTAGAAACCGATACACCGCAGCTTAGTGAAATATCTTTTATTGTAGCCACTTTTTTTGCCACTGTCTTTTACCTCTAAAACACTAATATTTTGTAACTATTCAGTCCTCCGAAAAAACATATCTGTGTCTGCCGGAACTAAAGCCATGATAGTCACAACATCTTCATCTGTACTTTTAACAGCCAGACTCCGAGAAGTCCTATCAGAAGCCCTGTTATAATACCTGAAATGAGTAAAACAGGCAGATAATATACAATACTTTGCGTTCGGAGAACAATAGCCGCCACCACTATCTGTCCGATATTATGGCTGATACCTCCGGCTATGCTGACACCAATCATACTAAATACTTTAGATTTTTTACAAATGCACATAATCAGCCAGCTTAAGATTCCTCCTGCCAGACTGTATAAAATACTGAACATATTACCAAAAGTAAATCCAACCAGTACAATACGTATACAGGATATAACAAAGGCTTCCTTAACTCCCATCGCGTATAATGCCGTCAAGACCACAATATTCGCAAGCCCGAGCTTAACGCCCGGAATTCCTACGGAGAAGGGAATCAGCACTTCTATATAGCTGAATACAAAAGCCAGAGCAACAAACATTCCGTAAAACGCTACTCTTTTAGCTTTAGAATTATTCATCTGTAATCTTCCTTTCTTTTCTACTCCCATATACATTAACTGTATAAATATGCCAAAAGGAGCTGCTGCAAAAAATTCACTTACAGGGCAAAACCTGGGCTTTCCTTTTATTTTCTCCCAAAAAAGCTTTGAATTTCGCAGCATCCCCTTCTCTTAATCGGCATACCCTTAATACATTTTATGATTGAGTTAACCTCATTCTTATTGTTTTATCAGCCAAAAACTTCAATCTGTTTCTTATCTATAAACTGACGGAATGCTCTTTCAAATCTGCCAGAATTACCTTGGTAGGACATTTCTCTGCACATTTACCGCAATTCGTACATTTCGTGTAATCAATCCGGGCAAGATTATTTTCAACTTTTACCGCATCAAACTCACAGGCTTTCACACACATCATGCAACCGATACAGCCAATACTGCAGCCCGCTTTTACCTCTTTACCTTTATCCTTTGAATTGCACCTTACAAAATGTCCGGAATTATAAGGTACTAATTCTATTAAATTATTAGGACATTCTTTAATACATAAACCGCAGGAAGTACATTTTTCCTTGTCTACGATTGCAACACCGTCTACTACATGGATTGCATCAAACTGACATACCTTAACACAGGAACCAAAACCGGTGCAGCCATAACCGCATTGTTTCGGACCTTTTCCCGGTGTAAAAGCTGCCTTTTTACAATCTTGAATTCCGTAATAGTTATATTTTACTTTTGTTTTATCACAAGTGCCGGCGCATTTTACAAATGCAACTTGTCTTTCTGTCTCCTGAGCAACCGTACCCATTACTTCGGCAATCTGCCCATGAACTTTACTGTTAGCTACCGGACAGGCATTTACAGGTGCATTACCTGACGCAATTGCCTGTGCCAGATTGTCACAACCGGGATATCCGCAGGCTCCACAGTTATTTCCGGGCAAAAGCTCTCGTACTAACTGTTCTTTTTCATCTATTTCAACTTCTAATTTTTTAGCAGCCAGGCCAAGAAACAGGCCGATGATAATTCCGGTCGCACTGATTAACAGGGTTGCTACTCCTACTCCGGCTAAATTAAGAGCTAAAACAGGAAAACTATTTAGCAGAATACCATTTATAATTGTTATATTCATCTATTCCTACCTCCTATATTAAACCGGAGAAACCAAAGAATGCAATTGCCATAAGTCCTGACGTTATCAGTACGATGGGCATTCCCTGAAATGATTTCGTGACATCGTTGTGTTCGATTCTTTCCCTGATACCCGCCAAAAGAATTATGGCTATCAGGTAACCGACTGCTGTTCCCACACCATTAACAATACTGGTAAGAATACCATAATCTTTTTTAACATTAATGAGGGCCACACCTAATACGGCGCAATTGGTTGTAATTAAGGCCAGATATACACCCAGTGCATTATAAAGTGCAGGACTGTATTTCTTAATAACCATCTCTACAAATTGCACCAAAGCTGCTATAACCAAGATAAACACTATTGTCTGCAAATATTCAAGACCACTGGGTATTAATATAAATTTATAGATTAAGCTGGTACAGATTGAAGCAATTGTAGTTACAAAGATAACTGCAAACCCCATTCCCATTGCCGTATTTACTTTTTTGGATACGCCGACAAAAGAACATAAGCCAAGGAACTGACTTAGTACGACATTGCTGACTAATGCGGATCCTATAAAGATCAGTAATAATTCTCCCATCTAAATCTTTCCTCCTTATTCTTTATCTGCTTTATTATTTATTTTATCGAATTCTAACTTTTCTCTGTTAACCATGCAGGAAATCCCACCGCAGGCCTGGCAATCTCCCCCACAGGCAAGGTTTGAATCCGGGGACGAGCCATTGGTAGCAGATTTTAATTTAAACTTATTCTGAAGCGCTGTTAAGACTGCCAATACAAAGAAAGCTCCCGGAGCCAAGATAAAGATTGTCGCCGGCTCAAATGCTTTTGGCATAATCTGAATATTAAAGATTGTCCCTGCTCCAAGTATCTCTCTAAACATTCCTATAAACAGAAGACCTATCGTAAAGCCAAATCCCATTCCTAAACCATCCATAACGGCAAGACCCACAGAATGCTTATTTGCATAAGCTTCCGCCCTGCCGAGGATAATACAGTTTACTACGATAAGTGGAATATAAATACCCAGCGATTCATATATGGCCGGTACATAACCCTGTAATAAAAATTGTACTATTGTAACAAAAGAAGCTACAATAACAATATAAGAAGGCATTCTTACTTTACTTGGTATGATATTTCTTAATAAGGATACCAAAAAATTAGCGCATACCAATACCGCAGTGGAAGACAACCCCATTCCGATTGCATTGCTAGCCGAGGTTGTAACAGCTAAAGTAGGGCATAAACCAAGCATTAAGATAAAAGTAGGATTCTCTTTTATAAGTCCGTTCATAAAAGGTTCCAGGTAATTTTTCTTTTCTTCTTTTTGCAGTTTGTTACTGTTTTCGTTATTCTGACTCATCCTATCCCCTCCTTTTTAATTTCCTGCTTCCACTAAATCCGTAATGAAGCATAATCCTGAATTCACTGCATTTGTCACTGCTCTTGTGGTAATTGTGGCACCACTTAAAGCATCGATTTCATTTTCATTTTTTGCACCGGTTTTGGTATAAGCAAATTCAGCGACTTTTTTGTCTGCAAACTGTTGTTTAAATTCTTTTGTCGAAGCTTTTGCACCAAGTCCCGCTGTTTCATTCATGGATAGAATTTCCATTCCTTTAACCGTACCATCCTCAGCATAACCTAAGGATAAGGTAATCGCTCCGCCATAACCCTCCTGTGTGGTAACTACTACCACATAACCAAGCTTGTTACCGGCTTCATCCGTTGCAATAAGCGCTTCATCAATACTTATATTGGTATACCCCTTTGGCTCTAATACTTTAGCTGCTTCACCGGTTTTAAGTGTCAATGTTTTATCTTCTTTAAACTCTAAAGCTCCCGGAAATACTGTTTGGTAAGCTTCCATCTTAGCCTTTAGATTCTGCTCCTCTATTGCAGGGACTGTAATTTCATGTACAAAGCCTAAAGCAAATCCCGCAATTAAAGTGATGGCAAACAGTATTAAGGCATCCTTTAAAATTGTGCCTTTTTTACTTACATTTATTTCATTACTCATTTGCTTTGGCCTCCTTTCCAAACATGTTTGGCAGAGTAAATTTCTCAATCAGCGGAACCAATAAGTTGCAGAATATTATTGCAAAGGATACCCCTTCCGGAGATGCCCCGAATAGCCGGAACAGTCCGGTCATAATACCCAGGATGATTCCGTATACAATATGCCCCTTAGTAGTAATTGGGCTGGTGGAGTAGTCCGTTGCCATAAAGAAAGCGCCTAACATAAGGCCGCCTCCGAACAGATGGCCGATTAAAAAGTTCGGATCTAATCCTTTTCCTCCGAATAATACAACAAATAAGGAAAAAGAAGCCAGATACATTACCGGAATTCTCCAGGTTATAACTTTCTTAAGGAGTAAATAAGCAGCACCTATTAAGATTGCGGCTACACTGGTCTCACCTATGGTCCCGGCTGTTCTTCCGATAAACAGATTCATGATATCAACTGATTCTCCCGCGCGTAAAGCTGCAAGAGGAGTTGCACCGGATACACCGTCTATGGCTATTACGCCTTTACTTAAATACTGGAAAAGATTTGGTGCGGATCCAGTGTCCGTAATTGCAGATATCTGAAAGTTATTCATTCTTCCGGCAAAACTGATTAATAAAAAACACCTTGCTGCCAGAGCCGGATTCATAAAATTCTGACCGATACCGCCATAGAGCATTTTTACAACAAGAATAGCGAAAATACTACCTATTACCGGAATCCATAACGGCACAGAAGCTGAAAGATTAAGGGCTAATAATAAACCTGTGACAACAGCACTGTAATCCCCTGTCGTAAGCGGTTTTTTCATCGCCTTTTCGTATACATATTCCGTTAATATACTGGTTACAATAGATGTTAAGATAATCAATAAGGCTTTCAAACCAAAGTTAAAAATTCCGAATATACTGGCAGGAATCAGCGCAATCGCCACATCCTGCATAATTGTTGTTGTGGTCACCCGGCTTCTTGTGTGAGGAGAAGCGGACACATTATACAAATTGCTCAAAATCGGCACCTCTTTCTTTCTACTTTTTTCTGCTGCTTAGTATACTGGCTCTCATCTCTTTAAAGGATTGATTCAGGTTTAATTTTGCTGGGCACACAAAGGTACAGCTGCCGCAGTCACAGCATTCCATTCCATTAAATTTAATAAAGTTCTCACTGTCAAACCGCTGTGAATACTCATATAATTTTTGGGGTATAATACGACTAGGACAGGCTGCTGCACATCTGCCGCAACGTATACAGGCTGAAGACTGCATTCTGGCCGCCCTGTCTTTCCCATAGGCAAGCAGTGCTGAGGAAGTTTTTGTAACCGGAATATCTAAGGAGTATAAAGCCTGACCCATCATGGGACCCCCGGATATTACCTTTTCCGGTTCTTTTATAAATCCTCCTGCCGCTTCAATTAATTCTCTGTAATTCGTACCTATCTTTACATTAAAATTCCTGGGATCTTTTATGGCATCCCCCGTAACCGTAACTATTCTGCGCATTAAAGGAGTTGACATTGCAACAGCCATATAAATCGAAATTACAGTGTCAACATTATTTACAATACATCCGGCATGCAGCGGTAAAAGTGAAGAATTTATCTTGCGTCCGGTTGCAGCATAGATCAGAAAACGTTCTCCTCCCTGAGGATATTTCGTCTTAAGAGGTTTTACTTCAATTCTGGATTCCTCTTTTACTAATTCCTGCATCTTAGCAATCGCATCCGGCTTATTATCTTCTATGGCAATAATACCTTTTGCATTAGGAAACAGGCTCAATTCAATTTTAAGACCCTCAACTAATTTTTCAGGTTCTTCGATTAACATTCTGTAATCAGAGGTCAGATACGGCTCACATTCTGCCGCATTAACAATTACATAGTCAATTTTATTGTCATCCTTAGGAGTTAATTTAACATGAGTAGGAAAAGCTGCACCACCAAGTCCTACAAGACCGGCTTCTTTTATGATATCCCTAATCTCACCTTTACTTAATTTGCTATAATCCCTCTTTTGCCCCAGTCCTTCCAGAGCTTTATAATTATTATCATTTTCAATAATGATAGCAGATGCCATAATGCCGGACACTGTCAGTCTTGGTTCGATTCCTTTGACGGTACCCGATACGGAGCTTATTATATTGGATGAAACAAATCCATCGGCTTCCCCAATTTTTTGCCCCATCAAAACATAATCACCTTTAGATACGAGCGGCATCGCCGGTTTACCAATATGCTGAGCCAATGGATATACCATTTCACCCCTGGGCACTAATTCGGTGACTGGCTTATCTTTCGATAATTCCTTACCTTCATAGGGATGAATGCCGCCTATAAATGTCGCTGTTCCCATATTTATTTCCTTCTTTCTATTTTTAATATAGTAATTGAATCTTTATGCTGAAAAATTGCAGTCATGTATATTAATATAACACAAAACAAATGTTTTTTGTAGTTTTTTTTGTGAATTGTCGTATAATTAAATTTTTAACAAACACTTTTTAAACAAATGGAGCATATTTTTGCATTAACTCAAGTAATTTAAGAATTCAACAAAAGCCGGTTCCCAAAAAAACACCAGGGAGCACCAGCTTTTATTGTTAAATATTTATTTTACAACATAGGACTTTTTTATATAAGATTCGAAATTCGAGCTATATTTAATATCTCCGTTTTCAAATACCCACACTGCTTCCGTATCCGGAATACTTTCTATTAGTTTAAGCCCTTCCTCAAAGGGCATATTAATAACTTTAGCCAGAGCATCTGCCATTCCGGAATCTTTTGTCACGATGGAAACAGATAAGTAACCTTTAGCCGGCATTAAAGTATCCGGGTCAATAATATGATGATACTGTTTCCCATCCACCGTATAATATCTTTCATAAACGCCGCTGGTTACCAGTGACATATTCTTTAAGTTTAATATATATAAATATTTATCTTTACTTTCCAAGTCAGGATTTTGAATACCTATGCTCCATGCTTCACCGGTATCTGCTTTGGGATCTAAGGTACGTACGTTACCTCCCACACTTATGGAGCCACTTTTAAAACCATTTTTATATGCTATATCAGCAACCTTTTCCGTTGCAAACCCTTTGCCTACTGCCCCAACATCAAGGCTCATCTCCGGATCTTTAAGGTACACGGTTGAATCTTTTTCATTAATAATTACTTTATCAATATCTGTATGTTTCGCTTTTTCCTTAAGCAGATCCATAGGAGGTAATTTGGCATTCCCAGGATCATCCACACCCCTGGTGCGGTAATCATGCCAAACACTAAGTACAGCCCCAAACGCAACATTCATCTGCCCGTTTGTAAGCTTATAGGCTTCTTTTGAGAATTTCAATAAATCAATAATTCTCTGGTCAACTTTAACCGGTTTTTTACCGGCATTGTCATTGATTGTTTTAACATTATTAATTCCGTCATAATCATTGTATATATCATAAAGTTCATGATATTCTTTTAAATTATCATAAATCATCTGAGCATAATTTGTGAATTCTTCTTTATCTTTTGCATAACCGGTAATTGTTGTTACCGTATCAAACAACTCCAGAAAGCTCGCATCGAAACGCTTTAATTTTGTTGAATATGGTAAATTAAATTTTGAACAGCCTGTTAAATTAAAGACAAAAACTATGGTTAATAAACATGCTATTAATTTTTTTCTCAAATTAATCACCTCTTTAAATGTTACCGGCTGCCGGTTTTTTATCATAAAAATCGGGCTGCTGCAAAATCTACAACCTGCCGAACTTGAAGCTGGATCCATGTTGTAATATATATGCGAAACACAACACTAATTCTTCCGCAAGTAATTAAGCTTATAAACTATGCAACAGCCCTATATTAATTAATATCTTTTAACACAAAACAGAAAAACAATTACTTATAAGTTATTGTGCTGAATTTGCAACAGCCTTTTCAATTGATGTTACGAAGTTTTTGATGTCAATTGTTACAGAACTTGTTAAGTCAGCAGTAGTAGGAGCGCCTTCTTCATTAACAGCGATTCCTTTTAATTCATCAACTGTCTTACCAACAGCATACTGAGCAAAGGTATTTGCTTCTTCATACCATTCTTTACCAAGTCCGGATGCTTTCTTCATGCCATAAGCTTCTTTTAACTCATCTTTTGTCTGAGGAGCTACTGTAATGTCATTTGTGATTTTACCGGTTGCATCGAAGTTTACAATACCCTGGGAAGCATCAATAAGGCAGCTTGTGATTTTACCGGTTGCATCTGAAGTAGTTACGATATAATAAGAATAAGCCTGAGCTACACCATCAGCATCAGCTGCAGCATCTTTGGAGTTTTCCATATTGGTTGTAACACCAAGACCAAGTTTATCAGCATCTGTAGCACCTAAATCCTGTGCATTGGCAACTGCTTTTTCTACAGCGGCAACGAAATCACCGATATGTACTGTTACAGATGATGCTAAATCAGCATCAGTAGGTACGCCTTCTTCATTCACTGCGATCCCTTTTACTTCGTCAACAGTTTTACCGGTTACATAATCAGCAAAAGCATTTGCTTGTTCAAACCATTCTTTACCGATACCGGAAGCAGATTTCATACCGTAATCCGCACCAAGTTCTTGTTTTGATTTAAATGATTCAGCAGATGTAGTTAATTTACCTTCTTTAGAGAAATTGATCTTTGTTTGAGCCATATCAAGTTTGCAATCTAAGATTTTACCATCCTGGCCAACTGTTACAGCCACTACTACGGAATTTGTCTGGTTTACACCATCAGCATCAGCAGTTGCAGATGTAGATGAACTGATATCATTGATTACTGCAAGACCAGTTTTAACCGGTGTTCCGGTGCTGGCTGTTTCTTCTTCTGTTGCAGCCGTATCTTCTGTTGTTGCAGCTGCAGTTGTTGGTTCTACTGTAGCTGTTGTTGCATCACCATTCGTCTGTGATGATTTGCTGCCGCATCCAGTAATCATTGTAACCACTAGAATTAAGCTAAGTAATAAAGCTGATAATTTCTTCATATAATATTTCCTCCTAAATATTTTTTTTATTTCAATCCGATTCTGATTAATTAAAGAACCGGAAGAATAAACCTTAATTGCTAAAATACAACATATTGACAAAAATCCTACAAATTAAACGTATATAAATCAAACGAATCAGCATCTCACTTCCAGTATTTTTATTTAACAGAGGAGTTCAGAAAATCTTCCTGTTAAACAAAAACGCTGATTAGAATCAGCAAAACGTTAGTACCCATAATAATTATAAAATTTTTGATAGACAATATAAATGTAGTGGATTTCTCCTGTTTGTTATAAAATTTATTAATATTCCTCTGCACTGCAAATAAAGTAAGCAAGGATAGCAGACAAATGGGAGATAGTATCTTAAATACAACCATAATAAAAACTGCAGCATATGTCCCATAATAAAGCAACGCAAACAGCGCAAGTGCTTTTTTACCGATGTAATAGGGCAATGTATGTCTTTTCACGGCAATATCTTTTTCCAGATCACAGATATTGTTTGCCAGCATAATATTTGCTGTTGAGCAAAAAGGTATAACAGCAAATAGCAGAAGTGTCAAAATTGGTACTACCTGTAATGTAAAAGAAATCGTACTTAAACTTAAACTAAGTGTAATGTAAGTACCTTTTGGTGTATTTATATAGAATATAATAAACGGAATTAAAATTCCGTAAAACGCTCCGGACATAACCTCACCTAATGGTTGTCTGGATATGGGAACTGGGCCGTAAGTATATAAAATACCGCATAAAAAACAGACTCCGCCGGTTATCAGAATGACCATATCAGTAAAATAAGCAAGCGTTAAACCAAGTAAAATACTTGCCCCTAATAAAATATAAATCAAAACCAAAGCCGTTTTTCTTTCAAAGGGTAATATTTGCACATTACCCGGTAATATTTGCTCATTACCCTTTGAATCAATATAATTATTAATAGCGGTTGTAGTTAAATCAAATAAAAACATGGAAACAAAAAACAGTAACGTAAGCTTCCAGTCTATTACCTGTCCCTGATACATAAGAAAAGCAATTGCCATTGCGAATGTAAAAGTACTGGTTATTTTCGTTCTGATCTCAACATAGTTTAAGAACTTTCTAATCATGAATCTTCCTCATATTCATCTGCCAGGTTATCATCTTTTCCATATACCCTATAATTAATACGAATTCCATCGTTTTAGTAGCCTTTAAAGTCTGATTCTGGTATTCGTATGATTTATTATAACAGGTAAGTATAATATTATTCAGAATCGTCTAATCAGATTGCTCTTGCCGCTTTGCTTAATATGGTCATAAGTTTCTCTTTTTTATTATCTGAAACTTCTAAACCATTTATTATTTTTACAGCCTTATTATAATATTTTTTCACTACCATATGAGTAAAGTTCAATCCTCCGGCTTTTGAAACCGCCTCATTGATTTCAGTTCTTGATATACCGGAATTTGCTGCCTTTTCACTGAACCCGCTTATATTTTTTAAAGCATGTATAAGGGGGAGGGTAATTACTCCCTGTTCATAATCCGATTGCACCGGTTTTTTTGCTGATTCCATCGTATCTTCAAAGTCAATACAATCATCCGTTAATTGAAAAATCATACCTATAAGATACCCTAATTGTTTATACTTTCTGCATTCTGACTTATCACAGTCAGAAAAAATTGCGCCTGCATGAAAAGATGCTTCGAATAAAGCTGCCGTTTTACCGGAAATAATTTTTAAATACTGATATACGGATAAATTTAAATTGGAATTGTTAATATGCTGGTTTAATTCACCCAGGCATACTTTCCCCATATAGTCAGGCATATCTAAATCCAGGTAGTCCTGTTTACCTGATATGGAACCTGCTAAATTCAGCGCCGCACACAAGAGATAATCCCCGCATATAACTGCGGTTCTTTTTCCGTATTTTTTTTGAAGAGTTACATCACCTCTTCGTAGATCCGCATTATCAATAACATCATCGTGCACCAGGGTAGCAAGATGCAATATTTCTATTGCAGCTGCTATTTTAACGGCATTCGGGTGAACCATCCCGTTTTTATCTTCTGCACAAATAATTACAGACATTGCACGGATGTACTTTCCCCTTGATGCCATGAGATGTTTGGTGTATCCCCTGATTATAAGCGGTGACTTGGATAAAACCGTATCCGATTCCTTTTTCACAAGCTCAAGCGCATCATCAAATTTTATCAACTGAATCGTATCATTCACTTTTGTTTTATCATTAATCATTATAAATGTACAACTTTCTTACAAGTGGTATTCTCTTCCATAATTTCTTAAGTCCAGGCATTGCATAATAATCAAGTCCTAAGGATCTTCCGCCTCCGATCAATACTGCTATAGCGGCAAAAATCATCCAGAAAGTATTTAAATATAATCCGGTTGTCGTTACAAACATAAAATTTAGTATTAGTGAAAATGCTGCTGCAGGAGCTGTAAATAAACCTCCCATTAATGCCAGACCGATTAGAATTTCAGATAGTACAATAAATATCTGCATTGCAATCTGTACACCGGAATTCGGCAGTATTAACGTTTGGACAAACCAGTTCATAACCGGAATATCTAATTTAAATGCATAGTCACTGATTGTAGAACTTGCTAAATCTTTACCGGTTACAAATATAACTTTAACCAATCCCAAGATATCCCAATGAACTAAAACCTTACCAATCGCATCGGCAACTGCTCCTGCTGCATCGGCGGCAGCTCCTGTTGCTGCTGTTACCGCATCCGCTGCGGGTGCTGCTTTTTCCGCCGCTGCTGTGGTAGCGCTTGATACGGCATCTGTACCGCCTGGGGTATTTGTGATACCTAATATGCTGTTATACCATGAATTTGCGCCACCGAAAAAGTCAGTAAGCATGGCCTTATTAAACCAGCCCTCTGCAATCTTCATAATACCTTCAAAAACCCAAACCGCGCCAAGCCATACTCGTAAAGGAACAAGCAAAAAGCTAGGGGTTCTGTTGGAGAAATGACCTCCTACAAAACTTCTGCAATTTCTAATCGTAAAGAATTCGTGTTTTACGTAACTGAATATTTTATTCCATCCAAGAACCTGTATAAAGTAAATGATATTAATAAAATGTTTTGCAAACATTGCAAGGAATGAAGGCAGGCTGAAGAAATGCCCCGGCAAACCAACATGAGCCACACCATAACGTCCGCCGATACTAACCATAACCCCATGGAAAGCAGGTTTGTAAACTTCCATCTTACCTTGTCCGTTAATCGCACATGTTATATTATGTGCGGCCACATCTGCACATTGCTCACAGTTTTCTACCATCTGAGGAACCGGACGTTCTTCTCCTTCCGGAATATAGAACATATTATCACCGGTAATATATACATTTTCATTCTTGGTGGAACGCAGGTAAGAATCTACCTGAACACGTCCGCCTCTGGTTATCTCCAGCGCGCTTCCTGAGTTCTGAGTAACATCCGTGCTTTGGATACCCGCTGCCCAGATAACGGTACCTGCTGTATTGTGTAATATTTTATCATTCTGCTTTAATTCAATATAGTCAGTTCCAACACTGCTTACAGTAGCATTCATAATCAGCTGAACGCCCATTTTATCCAAACGTTTTGCAACTTTATCCGATAACTTCTCGGGCAGATTCGGAATAGGTCTGCTTAACCCGTCCACATCAAACATGGTTACATCACTTTTATTAATACCGTATTTTTCACACAGAATCGGTACATATTCTGCTAATTCACCAATCATCTCAACACCGGTAAAACCTGCACCAACCACATAGAAAGATAACATCTTTCTTCTTTCTTCTGTATTTGGTTCACAAGCTGCTTTGCGAAACGTATTATGAATATGATCTTTTAATATAACAGCATCCTCATAAGACCATAATTTAAACGTATATTCTTCTGCACCCGGCACACCATAATAAGTAGGTTTGGAACCCGCTGCCAATACTAAAATGTCATACTTATAGGATGCATTGGAACCAATTACAGTTTTACCGTTATAATCTATACTGGTTACGGTATCGAGCTTTACATCAACGTTTCTTCCTGCAAAAACCTTTGTCAGGCTGATCTTTATACTGTCCTCATCTACACGGCTGGCTGCTACTTCATGAAGCTCTGTCAGCATAGTGTGAAATGGATTCTTATCAATGATTGTTATACTTACGTTACTGTTTTTCTTAAATTTTTTGGCTAATTTTTTAGCCGTAAGGATACCGGAATACCCTGCACCGATAATTACTATCTTTTTCTCCATCTTCTTCTCCTTCGCCAAAATTACAGATGAATTGTATCAAATTTATTTGCATCCGTCAATTGTATTTGTTAAAATATTAATCATCGATTTCATACTTTGTTACTGTTCACTCTCCTGCGAAAAACTGTGAACAATAACCAAATTTTTTCAAAAATCGACAAATACAATTTTACGCATTTTTTTAATGATACCATTATAACATATAATTTAAAAATTTAATACTCTTTATTCAACAAAAAATTTAATCATCTGCAAACAATTACCTTAATATTGCAGAATTGTCAAACAACTCTAAAAAAATTTGTTATTTCACTTAGAAATTCTCGGTAACGTTAAAAGGAATCGGTCCTTAAACCGGTTCCTTTTTATGTCATCCTATATCTACAATTCTCAATTTTCTTTAGAGGCTGCATTTCACTCATAAAATTACTTAATAGATCTGGCTGTATTTTGATTTATGAAGGTATTTTTCTTTTGTTGCCAAGCCTCCTCTTATATGCCTTTCAGATTTGTTGAGGTCCAAAACGACTCTGGCTCTGTTGGCAAGGGATGGATTAATCTGCCCAAGACGCTCTGTAACGTCTTTATGTATGGATGTTACAGAAACGAACGTTTAGAATGTTTACCAAATTATTGATCATAAACTATTGACTTGGGTGTAAACATTTACCAGTAATATAAAACTTAATAAAACCTCTTATCCTGATATATAATATCCCAGTTCATATCGGTACATACCTGAATACATACCTCCGCAATCTCAGGGTCATAATAGATACCGGAATATTTCTTTATTTCTTCCAAGGCATAATTTATACCTAAAGCAGGTTTATATGGCCTGTGGGCTGTAATAGCTTCTACAACATCGGCAACTGAGATAATCTTTGCTTCCAGAAGTATGTCTTTTCCTAAAAGCCCGTTCGGATAACCGCTGCCGTCTATCTTCTCATGATGCTGTAAAACAATATCTGCCACCGGCCAGGGAAATCCTATTTTGCTCAATATTTCATATGCAATTGCCACATGTGTTTTGATTAATTCATATTCTGCATCCGTTAACTTATCCGGTTTTGCTAAAATTTCCGATGGTATTCCGATTTTTCCTATATCATGAAGCATAGCCGCTACGTACAGCCCCTCAAAACGTTCTCTTTCCAGCTTTATTTTCGTAGCAATTCTGCATGCCAGATAAGCAACTCTTCTCTGATGCCTGGCTGTATAAGTATCTTTTTTTTCTATCAGTAATCCCAGTGCCGTTACTGTATTCATAAAATACTTTTTTTCAACCGGTCTTATCTTTGGGTTTCTGATCATTTCTTCTCTATTAATTCTTTGTTGTAGTTCCCAAATGTTAAACTTAAGCTCATTATTAACTGTTATCAGTTGATCATAGGATAGTTTCATCTCTGCATAATTATCCAGAAGTTTATTGCCCATTTCCTGTTCTTTCATCTGTCTGGAGAAAAAATCGCTGAATAAATGAATATTTCGTTCCATAAAATCGATTAATGTATTAAAATCCTTACACTTTCGCTGTGAAAAATCAGATGCAGTATATTCCGCAGATTCAGCCGCTTTTGAAACATCTATACAGGTTTCTTCTTTGATCTCACATAAAAAAATATTAGCAATAACAGAATTCATTATACATACCGGTATTCTATACATCTTTAAACCGCAAATACAACTGATTTCTCTTTCAGACTGTAAACAGGTATCATTGTTTTTCCAGCATTCTCTAATACATAAATTTTGAAACTCTTGATAGTTACACTCGATATTGGAGCATGCAGACATCCATCCGGCATTGTAAATCACTTCCCCGTTTATATCAACAAATGATATTGGTACATGCGTTAACTTATAAAAATCATGTATTGATTTCTCCAATAAATTAACATCAAGCAGTTCCCTGATTTTATATGACATTATAATAACCCCCGACAAAATTGTTATCAGACAATAGACTCTAATATTCTATTTCCTGTTGAAACAAACCCTCCCACGGTTTACATCATTTTTGTAATTTTCTTGCTTTTTAGACAAATTATACCATTATTCTTGCTGTTTAATCAAGTTATATTGGCAAAAAAAATACACAAAAAAGTAAAAGCACTATCAACGGAAGCTGATAGTGCCACAAATTATAACTTATGGTTTTCTTCTTTCATAACAGGATATACCCCCAGATATATATCAATATTCCCATTTATATCTACTTCTACCCTGTCCAGAAGATTTCTGAGTAATAGAACGGAAGCCACATTACTGTCCTTTAAAAACTCCTCCAGATACCGGGGTAAATCAATATTGTATGCAGGAGTATTATAAAGCTTTTTAGCCTCCTGCTCAACCATCCGGTACTCCTTTATTTTTTCTTGTATGGAATTTACCTTAATTTTTAACTCTTCCATAGTTATAAGATCATTGGTATACAATTCCATATACTTCTGTTTTTCTCTGTTTAGTTTATTAATTCTCGCTTCCTTTTCTTTTTCTTTATCGGATGTCCGCTCTTTTCTTTTTAATTTCTTATTATACTCTTTCACAAAAATCCGGCAGGTTTCGGGATTGTTTTTTAATATGGTTATAAAATAATTCTTAATAGCTTCCAGTAATTTTGTTTCTTCTATAGATGTTGAATTATTACAGAAGCAGGTACCCTTGCTGTTACGTCCGTTGCATACCCAGGTTACATATGTATTTTTATAGGTTCTTGCAAGTCTGCGGAACGTTGATTTGCAGTATTTACATTTAATTAGCTGGCTTAATATATATTTATTTGAACCGGTATCTGGGGGGAAGGAATTTATTCGTTTATTACGTATTTCTTTTGCCTTTAAAAAGGTGGTATCCGATATAATCCTCAGGTCCGGATTTGTTACAATCATCCATTGGTTTTCATTCCTGCTTTTTCGTTTGCCGGTTAAGAAATCTTCAATTTCCTCTTTTCCGTTTATTATTTTTCCCACATAAATTTCATTGGACAATATGCGGTTTACCGCATTCTGGGTCCAGGAGCAGTTTCGCTTTGTACGAACTCCCTCCCGGTTTAATAAGGAAGCGATACGGTTTGTACCCATATTTTTATTGGTATAAAGGTCATATATCCGTCTTACCACGTCTGCTTCTTCAATATTAATATTAAGATGAAAATAATCTCCGGTTATCTTATCATATCCATAGATTAAGTTTGGTACCCTTCCATGTTCGGCATTCTGTTTTTTTCCAAATCGGACACGCTTAGAAGTATTGGCACTCTCTTCCTGTGCTATTGCACTTAACATAGTTAGCATAAATTCTGAACTGTCCGAGGAAGTCTGATCATAATTTACAAAAATGACTCGAATATTAAGAGCTTTTAATTTCCTTATACTGGTTAAGAAATCAACCGTATTTCTTGCCAGTCTGGATATATCCTTTATCAGGACGATCTCAAATTTACCTGAACCTGCATCCGCTAACAGTTTTAGTAACTGGGTTCGGTTTTTTATCTTGGTACCGCTTTTCCCTTCATCCGCATAGATATCAACTAAATCATATGCATTTCTCGCCGCATATTCAGCAAAGAAATTCTGTTGGCTCTCCAGACTGTCCAGTTGTTCGTCTTTATTTGTAGATACTCTGCAATAAGCCACCGCTTTCATCGATTGTCTCCTTTCCTTGGTACTTATCAGGCTTTTTGCCTCCCTCGTATCTCATTCCGGTTTGTCCAGACTATCTAATATTAATCTGGCTATAAATTTCGCTGTATCCAGTTCAGAGTTGGGGTTATGAAAAGATATCTGTAGTTCCTCATTTTTATTCTTCCTCCCTTTTGCTTGTCTTTCTGTTTTTGTTTCCTGTCCATTCTGATAATTAAGATGATATTGTTTATTCAATTCCATTTATTCTGCCAATTTACATTTTGTACATACTATGATTGTATTATTTTAGATATGCTTGTTTTAATATGAAATCTTAAGGCTGTCGGATTCCTGCTTTTCTTTCCATAAAAATATGCTCCTCTTGTGGTATACAGTTTTATTATTTAAACCGCATACCGCAAGGGAGCACATCAACCTGGGACTGTTTTTCTCAATTGCTATCCAGGTATTATTGTAAGTATATCTAATATTATTTCCTGTATTTCATGAATGGAACGTTTAAGTCTTCTATAATTCTTTTTTACTGTATATTTTTACAGATAAATTATAGGATATAAACACTGCTATTAATACAATCACCGGGAAAGCAAATCCAAACATTTTCAACTGTTCCATACCGGGTTTTGGAATATTAAAACGTTCTAATAACTTAACCAGCCCCACCACTGCCAAAAAAGGAATTGCAAACACTGCAAACATCATGATTCGCGCCTTTTCTACTCCATATTTAAATAAAATAGGCAATAAAATACTAAACATAAATATTGCTATTAAAGCAATAAAACCACTTGAGAGCAGGTTATCCATTGGATTTTGTATTTTCATAACCACTGACATAATCATTGCTGCTATACCGGATATCACGGTTCCCGTAACTACAGTGAAAAATAAAAATATATATTTTGATAATACGATATCTTTTCTTACAATCGGCATAGTTAAGGCATATTTATCCCATTTTGCTATATCATCATAAGACATGGTTGTTATAACCAGCATAGATGACATCATAACTATCATCCCTACCAAATAGGATGGACTTTTTAGATTAATTGCAAAAAAAGCAAAAAGTATAACGGTTAAACCGATTTGTTTTACGTATTTTCTTATATTATATAAATCTTTAATAAATAATCCGGCCATCCTCCTATTCCCCCTTTACTTTAAATAATATAATATCTTCAATTGACGTGCTGTCAATGATTAGGTCTTTTCGAAAACGTTCCAGTTCTGTTTTATTATCTACCATAACTTCATAACCAAATTGGCTTCTGCGTACACCTGCTATGTGGTTTTTATCCAGCTTATCGTAATCCTCTTTTCTGCAGCGTACAATTCCGTAATTATATATCAGGTCATCTTTACTTTTACTGAATACGATTTTACCCTCATGGATAAAGGTAATATAATCGGCAATTTTCTCTAAATCACTGATTATATGGGAAGAAATCAGAATAGTATGCTCTTCATCCTGAATAAAATCCAGAAAAATGTCCAATATCTCATCCCGCACAATAGGATCCAATCCACTGGTTGCCTCATCCAATATAAGGAGCTTCGCCTTATGGGAAAGTGCCGCCGCGATTGATAACTTCATTTTCATCCCCCGGGAAAATTCTTTAATCGTCTTATCCCCCGGCAGCTTTAACTGGTTTGTGTATTTTTCAAAAGTATTTTCCTCCCAAGTAGAATATATCTTACTCATTATTTTAGATATATGTCCAAGTGTCAGATTGTCATGAAAATAGCTTTCATCAAATACAACTCCGATCTGTTCCTTTATTTTACGTTCCTCCTTAATATGATCCAGGTCAAAAACCCTGATATTACCTGCCTCTTTATGAACCAGATTTAAGATTGTTTTTAAGGTTGTAGTCTTACCTGCTCCATTCTCTCCTACAAAACCCATAATGCTTCCCCTGGGCACAGAAAATGAGATTTTATCTAATTTAAAGTTACTGTATTGTTTCGTAACACCATCTAAAACAATTGCATTATCCATAGTTTACACCTATTGCATATCACAGGTATTCTGCGATACTGCCACAAACAATAAGGAGTAAAAGAATTCACTTGTGGCAACCTTTCTTTCTCTATATTTTCTTTCACTCGTTTTAACATGCCGATGCCGGTAGCAGCATGGCATTACTCTTACTCGTTATAAATTACGTCTAATATAGCATGTAATTCTTCCAGTTTAATTCCGCTTACCTTGGCACTTTCTGCAGCTTTAAGCAAATATTCTTCTATTACTTTAAGCTGTTCTTCCTTAACAAATTCTGTATTTGTTTCTGAAACGTAACTTCCTTTTCCAACCAGAGTTGTAATAAAACCGTCTCTTTCTAAATCTTCGTAGGCCCGCTTGGTCGTAATGACACTGATTCTTAATTCTTTAGCAAGAAGCCTCATTGATGGCAGGGACTGCCCTGACTTTAATTCTCCGCTTATTATCATATTTTTAATCTGATTGGTAATTTGCTCATATATCGGTTTTCCGCTTGAGTTACTGATAATGATCTCCACTTGTTCACTTCTTTCACGTGTAATTATTGTGTATATTCATTATATACAATATATACTTATTTTTCTGTTTTGTCAACAAGATTCTAAGAACTAATAGAAATTACTTCGTCTATCCAGGAATTAAAAACGATTAAAAAAAATCCCAAACTTTTAAGTAAGGGATTTTTAGTAATGCGAAAGTCAAAACAATCATTCTAAGGACTGCTGCGCTGCTTACTCGTAAGACTAAATTAGCACAACAGGCGAAACATAAAAGTAGCCCCGCCTCCTGCGGTATCCTTAAGGCTTATGTCACCGCCATGAAGTTCAACAAGTTCTCTCGCTATGCTAAGACCAAGTCCAAAATGCTTCTTATCATTTCGTGATTCATCTCCACGATAGAAACGTTCAAACACAAGCTTTTTATCTTTTAAACTGATCCCAGGGCCATGATCTTCGATCTCTACTGTAACATAATGCTTCTGGTTATATGCCCGTATCACTATTGTTCCGTTGGGAGGTGTATAATCCATGGCATTATTCACTAAAATAGTAAGTATCTGTTTGATACGTTCTTTGTCACCATACACTTTTTTAAGGTTTTGATCCGACAATTCCAGCGTAAGGTTAAGATTCTTATTATTACCACAGGTACAGAACATATCATAACTTTCGATCAGAAGTGTATCCATATCCACCGGTTCCTTATTAAGACTCCAGGATTTAGAATCTGAAGAAGCAAGTAAAAGCATATCGCTGATAAGACGTGTCATACGATTACATTCTCCTTCGATATGAGGAAGAAACTGCTCTGTTTTAGTGATATCCTCCTTTATGGATAAGATACCGGCTTTTATTACGGTAAGCGGAGAGCGTAGTTCATGGGATGCCGCTGCAACAAAAGCATTTTGTTTTTTCTGTCCTTCTTCTAATGGAGTTAATATTTTTCCGATATACAGCGAACTGATTAAAAAAAAGGCAGCGACTCCAATTAAATCAATAAAAGTAAATAGGATGATTTGTCTGACAAAATTATAGATTCCATATGTATCATAATAAATACCCCTAATGGTTACCCAGTTTTCCTTATCCGAGATAATAGCGGCCATACCCAGTGAAATATAAGGGCTCCTATTACTGAGACTATACACGGGTGTTTTTTTCATGGTATTCAATGGCTGTTTCCGATCAAGGTAAATACCACTTTCTTCTGATTTATTTTTAATTCTGTTTAGTAAAGTATCCAGATCAGGCAATGTTTTCGAATGTTTTATATCAGTGAGAGATCTTCCATTGCTGTCAATGAAAATCAGTATGTGATTTTCCAAATGCATTTTTGATAACCAACTGCTGCTTACTACATTATCCGTACGTATTTTTTCAATAATCTGTTCCATATTTTTTTCAAAAAGCAGACGGATCTGATCTTGATTTTGTTTGAAATTAAGAAGGAATACACCGGCAACAATCGTGGTAAGTATGATGCTGGAGGTTAATCCATATAATAAAACCAGACGACTCTTGAGCTTACGAAACATATCTAATCCTCCAACTGATAACCAACAGAGCGAATCGTTTTAATGGATGCATGGCTATGTACAGATTTTAATCTCTTTCGAAGAAAACAAATAAAGTTATCTAAGTTACCATCCGTAACAAAGCTGTCTGCACCCCATACTCTGGTTAACAGCAATTCTCTGGTCAATACCTGCCCTTTATTCTTAATAAAAAACGCTAAAAGATCACTTTCCCTTTTAGATAAGCTGCAAATTTCATCCCCCCGAATCAACTGTACTTTTCCCTCATTTAGACAGAAATCAGAAAAATAAAATTCGTTTACGTTTTCTATTTTTGTGGGTCTCCTCGCTAATGCACGGATTCTTGCAAGTAATTCTTCCATTTCAAATGGCTTAACAAGATAGTCATCTGCACCAGTATCCAGCCCTTCAATCCGGTTATTCAGATTACTCATGGCTGTAACCATAATTACAGGTGTGGTAATTCTTTCATTTCTTATTTTTTTCAGAATGGTAATACCGTCCATTCCCGGAAGCATTCGATCTAACATTATAATATCGTAAGTTTGTTTTAAACCATAAAATAAAGCATCTTCCCCATTGAAACAAAAATCTGCTTCCATTCCATTCTTTTTTAGTTGGTATTCAATAATAGAACATAATTCCTTATCATCCTCAATCACTAAAATTCTCAAGATTTTAACTCCTCCATCTTTAGAAATTACTTTTATTGCTTTCTGATTGTTTTGTATCATATATTGTGTATTATTATAAATGATGCTATTTATTTTTGCCAATTTAAGGTTATTTAGAGATAAGCACGTTATAACATATTTATAAATTGAATGCAACACTCAAGTTTTATAGGAAAGGAATTATAAAATGAAAAAAGTCATTCTAACATTACTTATTTTCTGTATGTTCTCAGCTTATGGATGCAGTAGCAAAAGGGACGTCAATGATACGGAAAAAGTTTTAATGGGGCGATACGTAGAATCACAACTTTCTCTACCCAAAGGTATTAATCCAAACGATAAGTTACAGCTTACGAAAAAAGATGATAAACCTTTTTTGTATGTACTTAAAGCTGTGAATCCCAGAACCATAACCGGATATCAAATGGAAAAGGATGGCTCTTGGATAGAAGCTACTCCAAAATGGTTAAAAGAAATAAAAATAAACAAAAATATTTATCAATTTAAAATATTTGATAATTTGAGCGGAGCACAGTATCTATATTATATTGAAATTATTAATGACTGTTTTAAAGGTAACCTTTTCTGTTCAGATGATTTAAAAACCTGCAAAACCCTTAAACCGGAGGGTTGGGAAGATAAGACTAAGGATGGTTTCTATGATGCACCAGATAATGTATGTGTTTTACATGATGGAACCATAGCTGCTATATATCACGGCAGAAACATCTATTTCTATAATGGTAAAACCATGAAGAAAGAAAGGAGTATCACCGGTACCGTATATTCACAAAATTCCTTATTATCCATGGACCAATCCCTGATAATAGGAACAATTGATGAGTCTCATAAAACAACAGGTGTAGCTATTTATGATCTAGATAAGGATAAACAAACAAATTATCCCATAAATTCAGTCCTAACCGGGGATTCTTACATTGATACAACTAGCAGGAAAGATCTGATTATGTGTAATACGAATGGAGTACATGTATTGAAAAATGGGACCTCTCTATGGCAGACAGTTATGGACGGAACTATGACCTCCTTAGCATTGCAGACCATATGGCCTGTTGGGTTTCTTGCAACTGAAGCAGCTGATTACTACATACTGTATAACTTAGATAACTCAGGTTATTCCTTAATGAAATACACCTTTGATAAAACAGTTGCCGCTCTTCCGTCCATAGAGCTGAAATTATATGCATTAACGGATAATTCCACCATAAGGCAGGCCGCGGCTTTATTCGGGCAGATCCATCCCGAAGTCAGGGTTATTATTACAGCGGAAATGACTCAGGAGGAATATGATTCTGCGGATTCCACCATAAGGGAGGATTATGTACGTGCCTTAAATACGGAACTATTGTCAGGCAATGGACCGGATATTTTAATGCTTACCGGACTTCCTGCTGACGCTTTTGTTGAAAAAGGAGTGCTTGCAGATATATCGGATATAATTAATCCAATGCTTGAGAAAGGGGAATTGTATCCCAATATTATTGATAATTACAAAAAGAATAATAAATTTTATTTTGTACCAATCCGATTTGCTCTTAACTTATTATGTGCTGACCAACAAGAGTTTAAAAACCTGAATTCAATTGCTGCTTTGGCTGATTATAATCCGGTGTCAAAAAATAAAACATTACTGGGCACTATGACTGTAAATGATTTTATATCAACATTTGCTCCATATTTTTCAGGAAATATTATAAGCAGTGATAATACTATTGATAAAGAAAAACTGGTTACCTTATTAAATTACTTAAAAAAAATTGCAGATAACAGTAATCTTATAGATAGTTATCCGCCAAAAGGGAGAGGAAGTAATCTATGGGAACTTGCCAGTAGTATTAAAGCAAATATAAATCAATGTTCTGGCTTTCTGGATTCTATATTTACTTTGGGAATCGTGGACTATGCAAAAGGCAGTTTTACAGTTTTTGAAAATTCCTTTACACCTTTAAATGAAATTGGAATCAATAATGCCGGCAAAAATAAAGACCTTTGTAAAGAATTTATAACCCTGTTATTATCGGAAGAAGTACAAAAATATGATTTATATGATGGTTTTTCAATTAATAGAAAGGCTTTATTACTTGCCTCAAAGAATGACAGATCAAATGATAGTGCTTCCTCAGATATTGAAAATGAAGATGGGAGTTATAGCAGTATTGTTTTTAACCCACCCACAAAGCAGCAAATTGACCAGCTTGTTCATTATTGTTCTACCGTGTCTGTTAAAGCCGAAAGTAATGAGCAGCTTGTTAAGGTATTTAAAGAGCAGACCAAAGATTTCTTTTTAGGAAAGCTTACCGCTGATGAAACCGCAGATAATATAATACATAAATTGAAAACATATCTTAACGAATAAGAACAAATTCAATATATTGATCTTCCTTATCAATTAAGGGGCTTATACGCCATTGCTGAGTAAAGCATGGTATATAAGCCCCTTATAATAAAATTTATGAGTTAGTATGGTTTATTATAATACAGATAAAATAATAAAATTTAATATAAATAATCCCGTTGCAACCCAGAGAACCGGATGTACTTCTTTTGCTTTGCCTTTACAGATCTTAACTAAACAGTAGAAGATAAATCCGCCAGCAATACCATAGGAAATGCTGTAGCAGAATGCCATAAAGATTGCGGCAAAAAATGCAGGAATTGCCTCATCTAAATCTGTCCAGTTAACTTCTTTAAAGGAGGATAACATCATGATACCAACAGCGATTAAAGCAGGTGCCGTTGCCTGTGCGGGAACGATTCCTACAATCGGAGCAAGAAACATGCTGATAAGGAATAAAGCAGCAGTAACTACGGAAGTTAAACCGGTACGTCCACCGGCACCAATACCGGCTGCACTTTCAACATAAGTGGTTGTGTTGGAGGTACCAAAGATAGCACCGATGGAAGTAGCAACAGAGTCAGCAAATAATGCCTTGTCCATCTTGGATTTAAATCCGGATCCTTCCTGAAGTGCTTTTTCATCAGCATCATCAAAAATTCCTGTTCTTTTGCCTGTTCCGATAAATGTTCCAAGAGTATCAAAGGTATCGGATAAACTAAATGCAAAAATTGTCATCAGAACCAGTGGTATCTTAGCTGTATCACTGAATAAAGTCAATAGACCTTCCTTGCCAAAAGCCGCACCAAAGGTTGTCCCAAGCTGGGTGAATGAATCACCTAAACCAGCAGTTGCACTAACGCTTGATAAATTAACAACTCTCATTGGAATTCCGATAATCGTCGTTGCAGCGATACCGATTAAAATTGCACCTCTTACTTTTAAAATTAAGAGTACAAACATAATTAAAATTCCGATTAAGGATAAAACAACAGCGGGGCTGTTAAATTTAACTAAAGCAGGTACAATACTGCTGTCAGCAACAACGGTACCGCTGTCTAATACAATATTTTTACCTGGGTCAGAGGTAAACTGAAGAAGTCCTGCGTCTTTAATACCAATATAAGCGATAAAGATACCAATTCCGCCGCCGATTGCATTCTGTACACTGACAGGAATTGCTTTAATTATTAATTTACGTATTTTGGTAACGGTAATAAGGATATTGATTAAACCACATAAAAATACCATTGCCAAAGCCTGCTGCCAGGAAAATCCCAAACCAAAACATACTGTGTAAGTAAAAAATGCATTTAATCCCATACCCGGAGCCTGTGCATACGGAACATTTGCAAAAAGTCCCATAATCAGGGTACCGGTGGCGGATGCTATAATGGTCGCCAGAAATACCGCTCCACTTGGTATTCCAGTCTGGCTTAACATCTGCGGGTTAACAAAGATAATGTAGGCCATTGCAAAAAAGGTTGTAAATCCGGCAGCTACTTCCGTAGATACTGTAGTGCCACTTTGCTTAAGTTTGAAAAATTTTTCCATAACTTTCTCCTTTTAACTTGTTTTATCTTAAGAGTTTTCCTCTTAATATTATTGTAATAAAATTTATAAAATATTTATAACATGGTATATTATACATGATTATTTTTCATATTTAAATAACTTTTTAATAAGACTTTATTAAAAAAATTAATTAATCACTTATTGAATGCCTATATTTGATATAGATTCATATAGGTTATTTCTATTTATATTTCATTTTATCTTATTTTCAATTTTTTGGAAGTATGATATACTCAGAATAATATTGCCGATGAAAGGAAATGAAACAAACCATGTATTATCAGATACAAAATGAAATATCACCTATAACCCTTAAGGATTATAACCCGGATATCTTAACTTTCGGAATCATTACCCTGGACGAATTGGATGAGTGCTATGAAAGTTTTGGTTTTGCTCTTGCTACCGTTATGGAATGTAAAAATGATACCCATGAAATTCATGGTGAGATTGAAGTTTATGACGATTACCACTTTGGAATTATAACCGGTATCGAAACCAAACATTTTATCCGAGTCCAGGACCGAATCGGAATCTATATAAAAAGTAATTTATTTCTGATTGTAGTGATAGAAGACCAGGACGACAGTATGAGAGTGGAATTGTTTGAATCCTTAAAACATGTCAACCTTTCAAAAGTAACCTTGGAGCGTTTGATCTATGGTTTCCTGGAACGGCTGATACTCAATAACTATTCCTCTCTGGAGAAAATCGAAGAAGAGATTAGTGATCATGAAGACAAAATAAACGATAACCGTTTAGACCGGAATTTCAATTATGAAATAACCGGAATTCGAAAAAGACTGCTTCTCCTAGATAATTTTTACGAGCAATTGATTGTAATCGGTGAAGAATTGGAAGAAAACGCAATAGATATCTTCTGTGCAGATAATCTGAGGTATTTTAAATTATTTACAGACCGGGTCACCCGCCTTAGCAATAACACCAGAATGCTTCAGGACTACAGTGACCATGTAAGGGATTCTTACCATGCCCAGCTGGATTATAACCTGAATAACATTATGAAGATGTTTACCGTAGTAACTACCATTTTCCTTCCCCTTACCCTGATTGTAGGCTGGTATGGTATGAATTTCACCTATATGCCTGAGCTGCATTGGAAATACGGTTATCTGTTTGTAATTATAATCAGCATCATAGTGGCTATTCTATGTATTTTTTACTTTAAGAAGAAAAAATTTTTATAAGAATATATGCAATTTATCAAATCATCTTATTCATTCCCGGAATATGTATCTTATCCAAGATAAAAACACATATTCCGGGTAACAGGTTAATAAAATAAACCTTGCAATAATCTTTATTTATAGAATCCATTTTGGAATTTCAAGCGATCCCTATTTTAACCCTTTATGGATTCAAATATCGGATCTTTTTCTTCCGTTTCAATGCATACACAATAATTTTTCTGATTCTGTAAATACTCAGGGAGTTCTACTTCTATCATGGAATCCCCTTCGCACACTGTCATAACCTTACATGGCAATTCTGCACCGTCTTTCACAAGATACGCACGCTTAACATGGTTTCCTACATTCAATAGTTCAATACGTACTTTCGGCTCAAGCATATGCACAAACAGCTTATAATCTTTTCTGGTAAACTGAGCCCACTCTAATTCATAGGCATATATTTCAACACGTTTCGTTCCGAATATAGCTTCTGCATTTTCCTGTACGTACTTTCCAACCGTATCCAAAACTTTAATACTTCCCTCCGGGACTCTTCCAAGGCTGTCCGGACCAATATTAAGCAGATAATTTCCGCCCCTGCTGTTAATTTTCAACAATAATCTTATAATATCGTCCGGGTTTTTCCAATTATGGTCATGTTTATTAAATCCCCAGGTATCGTTAAGAGTTGCCGGCAATTCCCAGTCACCCTCATAGGGAAGTCTCGGTATAAAATTATCCCCGGTAGTCATATATTCGCCCATCTGGTTACCGATTCTGCCGCTGATAATGCAATTAGGCTGTATGGATTTTACCAGATCAATCATAGCCTGGCTTTGTTCCATTGTAGTATCCATAGGGGTATCAAACCAGATAAGAGCAATTTCACCATAATCAGTTAATATCTCACGTAATTGGGGCATTACTTTTCGATCCAAATATGCCTGATAATCTTTATGGGAATTATCTTTTCCGTACATAAATCCATCCGGATCATGCCAATCCTGTGCCTGGGAATAATAAAGACCTAATTTCATCTCATATTTTTCACAGGCCAGCTGCAATTCCTTTAGAATATCCCGTCTAAAAGGAGTGGCATCAACTACATTGTATTTACTGCATTTGGAATGATACATTGCAAATCCCTCATGATGTTTTGATGTAAAAACGATGTAATGCATACCCCATTCTTTTGCTTTCTTAACAATTTTTTCGGCATCAAATTCTATAGGATTAAACTGGGCAGCAAGCTTTTCATACTCTTCTGCCGGTATATCTAAATGATTCATAATCCATTCTGCTATACGGTCCGTCTTTTTTCCTTTATATTCACCTGCCAAAATTGAGTATAGCCCCCAATGAATAAATAAACCAAATTTTGCGTCTTTAAACCATTGCTGTTTTGTGTCTTTCATATTTTACACCCATTGCATATCGCAGGCGGCCTGCGATACTGCCACAGAATAAAATGCGAAACAAAAGTTTCGCAGAGTGAAAGATTCATATGTGGCAACCTTTCCTTTTCTAAATTTTCTTTCACTCTTACCTCCATTTTAGTCAAACTTTCACCACTGAATCACGTATCACTAATTCCGTTGGTAGTTTTATATTTTGCGGATACTCTCCGTAATCACCGTCAATTCTTTTTAATACAAGCTCTACTGCTTTTTCTGCTATTTTTTCCATAGGCTGCCTGATAGCGGTAAGCTTGGGATTTGATATTACGGAAAATTCCAGATCGTCAAATGTTATTAATGATAATTCCTCAGGAATACTGATTTTCATATTATGGACTGCTGTCATTGCTCCTAAGCACATATTATAATTAGAAACAAATACCGCACTTGGCCGTTTTTTCATTTTCCAGAGCTTCTGCATACATTGATATCCTGATTCAAACTTAAAATCTCCCTGCATAATATACTCATCCAGAATAGGAAGCTCATAATCTTCCATCGCTCTTAGATATCCTCTAAGCCGTTCTTTTGCAGCTAACAAACCAAGATTTTTTTTTGAGGTTCCGCTGATAATACCTATTCGCTTATGATTGTTCTGAATTAAGTATTCGGTAGCCTGATAGGCACCAAAAGTTGAATTAGACATGACACGGTCACAATGCACATAACTTAATGCCCGGTCTATCGCCACAACAGGAATTTTATTAAAATGAATCGGTGCCGTATAATCTTCCTCGCTTGCCACCGGTTCTATAATAATACCGTCTACCTGTTTTGATGCTAAAAATTCAATCGCTTTCTTAGCTGCCGTTACATTATCTTTATGACAGCATACCAAAACGGAATATCCCTCTTTTTTTAAGATCTTTTCTATCATCTGCGTAACCTTGGCAAAATATTGACTTCCCAGAGAATCAATCAATACGCCTATGGTATATGTTTTTGAATTCCTTAAACCTCTTGCATTATCATTAGGACGATACCCTAATTTTCTGATCGCCTCTTCAATTAATTTTTGATTTTCCGGGCGTACATTTCCCCCATTCATATACTTCGAAATCGTTGATATTGCCAGATTTGTTTCCTTTGCTACATCCTTTATTGTAACCGCCATATTTAAGCCCCTTTTTATTATAAATTTAACTTTTTATACCGTATTGCTTTTGACTGAATCATATCATATTTTAGTTTATTCAACAATACCAGCTGGATTAAGTAATTATTATATACCCAGACCGGACAGACAATACAGTATTATATAATCAGGCTAAAAACAAACCGGAACAATTGCTTTCGTTAAATCCTATAAACTTTTTACCCCATCCAAATGTTTATTAACCTTTAACTGCACCCGATAACATACCGGACTGGACTTTTTCATGAAATAATATGTACAGTATAATCATTGGAAGAACCGCTACAATAATACATGCAAAGATTGGACCCAACTGCTGCTGATATCCTCCAGAGAAAGAAAGCATTGCACGTGATACTGTGTATTTCTTTTCATCTGAAATCAGTATCATAGCAAATATCAGTTCACCGTAGCCATAGATAAAGGTTAAAATCGCCTGGGTAGAAATAATTGGTATGGACACCGGTGTCAATACCCTAAACAACAGCTGAATATCATTGCAGCCGTCTATAATAGCCGCTTCATCCAATTCTTTATTTATATCGTTAAGATATCCGGTAAATAAGAATATTGCCTGTGATAAGTTAAATGCAGCGTAAACCAGTGTAAGATACCAATAGGAGTTTCTCCCTCCAATTCCTGTGGCTAAACTGGAAATAGGAATAATGGTACAATGTACCGGAACCATGACACCTACAATAAATAAACTGTATACTATGGATTTTAACCTGAACTTTTTTCGGGACAGCACATACGCTGCAAGCATTCCTACGATTGTAACAATTAATGTAGATACGATTCCCAGAAAAACAGAGTTTAAAACTGCTTTCCCAATATTGGCACTTACAAATGCTGCACTATAATTTGACCACAGCCATTTTACAGGAAGTTTAAACATCCCAAGATTAATACCCTGGTTATCTTTTACCGAAGACAGAAAGGTAATGAATAACGGAAAAATGGTAATCAGCCCCCATAATAATGCTAATAAATAACTGCATGCTTTACCTATTTTTAATTTCATTTTCCACCTCCTACACTTCTTCCTGCTTAAACATACGATTCAATAAAAGACTTAAAACAACCCCCAATATTAAAAGAACTACACCGATTGCACTGCTTTTGCCAAATGACTTAAATGTAAAAGCTTCATTATATAATAAGGTTGCCGGGGTTTCCGAAGTATGATTCGGTCCCCCTTTTGTCATAGCCCAAATTAAATCAAACGCTTTCAGGCATCCGGTTACGCATAATACAGAGAATATTTTAAAAGATTCTTTTGATAACGGTATTGCTATATGCCGGATTTTATTCCATTTTGAGCATCCGTCTATTTCCGCTGCTTCATATAAGGAATCCGGAATTGCTACCAGACCGGCTGCAAATATCAGCATATTGTAACCGGCATACATCCACTCATTAACCAAAACCACACACCAAACATTTAATGTAGGTGTAGACAGCCAGTCTTTGCACAAGGCGTCTAAACCGGCAGATCTTAACAAACCATTGATTGCGCCAAAACTTGGATTTAAAATGTATACCCACATTAATGCAACTGCAGTTGTTGACAGCATAACCGGCATAAAAAATGCAGTTTTCATTAATTTAGTACCTTTAAGCTTCGAAGTAATAAGCAATGCCAGTCCAAATGCCAGCGGCATGAGAATAACAAATCCGCCGATCATAAAATAAACTGAATTCAGCATTGCATTCCAAAAACTTTCACTTGATAATACCTTTGCATAATTAGCTAATCCGACAAACTTCTTAGCTGCGCCGTACACCCCTTTCCAGCTGTGAAAAGATAAAAAGATTGTATTAATTACCGGATAAACGATAAGTCCAAAAAACAGGATTAATGCCGGCAATAAAAAGGTGACAACGATAACATTTTCATTCTTTTTTCTCTGGCGCAAAATACCATCTCCTATTCCTAAAGGGACTTTTGTAGAGGGTATATTTACAAAAGCCCCTATAATCTTAAACTAAAAGCTATTTCTTATTCACTGCCCTCGGCAATTCGGTCTACAATTTCTTTCCCGCATTGTTCCGGTGCATTACCCATTGCAAGGCCCTGCAACGCATTTCTTACCGTATCAAGCATAAAGGATTCCGGATCACTGTTCTGTATATCCGACTTCATAGCCGTATATCCTTCAACAAAACCTTTAATCTCATCAAGCATAGGATTAGCAGGTGTTTTATCAGTTGGAGTAAATTTTATCGGATAGATAACTGAAGCCACTTCGTTATTCCCTGCGGTATACTCTTGTGAAGTAATATATTTAACAAATTCTATGGATGCCTTAATCTCTTCCTCTGATTTATTCAATTTAGAGACAAACCACATATCGGAAGCTCCGCCCTGGGCCTGATCCTTATATTTTTCATCTATATAAGGAAATGGGGCAACACCTGTTTTATCATATATGTCTGTTCCGTAAATTTCAGATACATACCAGGATCCATCCCATCTCATAGCGCAATCACCTGCTGCATAAGTGGATTTTTCCGTATTGTAATCTGTATTAAGAATGTCATCACCTAAATATCCGTTAGATACAAGATCCGATATTAACTGATAGGTTTTAATCATTTCGGGACTGTCATAAGCTAAACTTCTGTCTGCTAATTTAGCTACCGCATCAGTTCCAAGTGATTTAATAACCAGGTTGTTATGTAAATGCCCAAGTCTCCATACATCTTTTTCACCTGCCTGGAACGGTTTAATTCCTGCATCTTTTAATTTCTTGCACACATTCATAAGTTCATCCCAGCTCGTTGGAACGGCAAGCCCTTGTTGATCGAAAATTTCTTTATTGTAGAATAAGCTGACCGTATAGGATTTAAACGGAACACCCCAGATTCCATCATATCCGTCGTATTGCAAATCTCCAAACATACTTTCATAAAAACTGCTGTACCAATCAGGATCACTTCTGAAATAAGGCTGCATATCTACTAACGCATCACTTTCTACATAATCCAGTACTCTGGAACCGCCATATTCAATAAAAACATTAGGAGTATCTCCGTTAGCAAAGGAAGTTCTCAGTTTATCAAGATAATCGGATTCCGTAGGTATATTATCCATCTCCACCTTGATTCCTTTATTCTGTTTATTAAATTCTTCTACCTTGTCTCTGTAATACTTCTCATCCGGTACGTCCGATCCATATCTGGAAGCAACCTTAATTGTTATTACTTCCTTATCGGAAGCAGCTTCTAAAGATTCTGACTGTGAATTACTTGAATTGTTACTGCTGGCGGTGTTCGTATTGTCTGTAGTTTTTGTTGAACTACTGCTGCAGGCTACCAACGACATTACCATAATTCCTGCTAGTAATGATGCAATTACTTTTTTTCTCATAATGCGTCCTCCCATAAAATAATAATTTACAAGTTATAAAGCAAAACGTTTCGCGATTACATTTACATTTTATTTCGTCTTCTTTTATTTGTCAACATATATTTGTTTATTTTATACATTTATTTTTTCATATTATATATTTTATAGCTTTATTTAACATATTTTTTTCATATTATATAATAAAACGTTTCGTTATATTGTGATATTTTATATTACTTGCAACGAAACGTTTTACATGTTATATTATTAATAACTTTTTATGTAGAAAGAGGAACGCTGATGGGGAGCACGATAAAAGATATTGCAAAAGATACGAATCTGTCTCTTGCAACTATTTCAAAATACTTGAATGGTAAGAATATTCTGCCGGAAAATAAGAAGTTAATTGAGGAAAGTATTAAAAAATTGGGTTATAAGCCAAATAAGACAGCCCAAAACCTGCGTTCTAAAAAGACAAATACAATCTGCATCCTTTTACCTTTTATAGGAGATTATTTCTGGGGATTCCTTTGCAGTATCATGGAAGAATATTTAAGGAAATATAATTACTCAACCATAATCTCTTCTTATGATGCTTTTTCAGATGATAATACCTCGGAATTACAATTTCTTTTAAGCAAACAGGTTGATGGAGTAATACTTGTACCAGAATACAGTGGATCTATCACTCTTCCGTCTTTACTTTTAGAAGCTCATATTCCATTTGTATGCCTGGATCAGGAATTAAACGGACTGTCCTCTGATTTTGTAACATCAAACAACCGTACCTCCGCTTATCAGGCAACAAAATATTTTTTGGAAAATGGTCATAAAATATTTGGTGCAATTGGCGGAGACCTTACAAGTTACACCATGAAAGAACGCATTAGCGGTATGCGTGATGCATGCCGGGAATATAACATTCCTGAAGATAATTTATATATATACGGCGGAGACATTGCTTCCAGTGCAGATTTTTTCCGGAATATAATGAGTATGCCAAATCATCCGACTGCTATGCTTATGTTAAGTTATAACTATACCCTTGGAACCATACTCACCTTAAGTGAGCTTGGCCTGCAGATACCAAAGGATTTTTCTCTGATTAGCTTCGACGACGATGAGATATTCTCTGCTTTTAATCCGCCGATCACAACGGTGGTACAAAATTTAAATGAAATCGGCAGACAGGCCACCGGGCTTTTGATAAAGCGCATTAACGGTGATTATGAATTATATCCGGAGACAAAAATGATAGAAACAAAATTAATCGTTCGGAAATCTGTTGCTAACATATCAACAATGTAGCAAAAATACGCTGGATAAGTTTCCATTAGTCAAATCGGTTGATATTATACGAAAGGCCTACCGATACTACTAATAAGGCCTAAAAAGGTTGGTGCAATTCAAAAAGCTGTTATTTCAGCCTGCTATTAGCACTCTCCGGCCAAGATAAATAGTTCATTTTTGCACCAACCTTATTAAATTTTATATACTGTCTTCCTTTCTTTTTTCTCTGAAATACTCATCTACAATGAATTCAGCACTTTCGCACCACATAAGAGAACCTGTTTTTTGTAATGCTTCATAGACTTTAGACTGGTAGAATTCATAAAGGCATTCATCAAATGGTTTCTGGGTCTGCTCAGATATTATGCGTACTACATGTTCAATTTTCATAATTATATCCAATGTAATATCCTGACCTTTATATAAATACCGATTAATCATGATATCGTAACCCTCCCTAGATACTCCAGACATTCTAATGCATTTTTCGTATGTATTGAAACCTGGTCATGAGCTTCATATGTTCTCAGCTGCTCGATTGCCATTTCTTCATTATAAATGCCCGCTACATATAAAGCCACTGTTCGCATTGTATTATCATTGGCTACCGGACCAATTACTATATCATAATCATGTTGTATTCCGCCGTACATCCTGTTATTTTTAATCATGGTAAGCCACTCTCTGGTTAACCCATTGAAAGTTTTCACTTTTAATCCCGGATCCGGTTTTAATTTAAACTTCATTACATATCTGCCTTCACCGCCATAACGAATGTACATATTCTCAGCCCAATTCGCTGCATAATCCTCCACGGTAGTGGTATAAAATCCTTTACCGAAATCCCGTTTATCCTTGGAATGTTCCAGATCAACCTGATTAAATACTACATTGGTACCGTGGAATACAATCCTATCATCCATCATTTCGTTCTCTCCTTAAAACATCTTCCACAAAATAGATGCTCTCTTCCAGACTTTGTGTATGTAAAGCCTGGTATTGAGAACGAAGTAAAGGTATAATACCCTTTTTCAAAAAGAATTCATATACCTCTTTTGCAGTTAGTTTATGATTGTAAGCATAACCCTCTATTGCTTCCACAACCATTAAATTCATATCTCGCTCTGCCTGGTTCAAAAACGCCACTCCAATACATTTCCCTATACTATTTATATTAATCAAAAGGCAGATAATGAACTTATTTTAATTTTTAATATTAAATTAATCCACTCATAATAAATAAAATATTACTTCCTGTTTATAAAAACGTTCGTTTCTGTTACATCCGTATGTACGGTTGATTTCGAAATGCCGAATTGTTTGGCCGTCTGCCTCACGGTTGCATTATTATCGATTATGTAATTGGCAATTTCTACTGCCCGTTCTTCTATATAGCCTTTCAAAAGGATATCCCCCTATTGTACTTGTTTCTATATTGTATGCGTGAATGCTATAAATTATATCCTATTTAGTCTTACTAACTTAGTTGAAAAAATAACAACATCTCTATTTTTTTAGAAAAAATTTGTTCTAAAATTTATTATTTATTAATAGTTAAGGGGTTGTTACAAAGCCTTTCTCTCTTTAATCAGCAAGGAGTATCGTATATTCTCCCGCAGGTTTTATTTTAGAGCCTTGCAGCAACCCCTTATAATAAAGGATTTCATATATTCAATTAGCAAAATATAAATGCAGCTTAATAGTCTTCCCGTAATCCAAATTCGGCAGATTCCACCCATTCTTCCGGCCTGGTTGTTAACTTAACCAGTTCTTCCAGAATAATACAATGGACATCCTCCTGCTTGATCAAATACTGATAGGTTTCTTTTTCCTTATCCGTTTCGGCCATATCACGGAGGTTTTTATAAAACTTCAAACTTTTTTCTTCCATCTCAAGAGCCATCCGGTAGGAATCTAACTGACTCGGAAGTTCCTTAATATCACTTTTAAAATCCCTCATCTGGGAAAATAATTCTCTGGCTTCCTTAAGAATGTTTTTATCCTGAATATTAAGATCAAGTACATCTGCTTTTCCTAATAAAATCTCCGTGTGCTTTTGCTCTTCTTCCGCCAGCATAGTGAAAACAACGAATAAGCTGTTACCTTTATTCTTCTCTGCCTGTGCCCCATAATACTTCTCAAGATCAAACTCCAGTGAAAGTGCTAATTCTAAAGTGTCCATATCCATCTGCTCCTTTTCTTTTGAATTTTATATCTTAACCATATCGGTTTTTACTTTTTTTGTCAAGATTCTCACATCAATAAACAGCAGCTCTAAGCATAAAATTATGCCCTGGATTTATTTTTTAAATAGTAATAATAATAACCTATACTGCCTACAATAAGACAGAACAGTATAAATACAGGTACATAGAAAGGATTGGAGACAATACCTCCGATCAAAATTATTACAGAACCCAATATACCGAAAATCGGGCATATCGTTCCTTTAAATGTACTTTTTATTATATTATCTTTCTTCATTTTCATAACTTTCAAATACAATATTATATAACATACATAACTGAATACAATAGCAATTTCACTCACATCACTTTTTCCGATTACACCGCTTTTCTGTGTAATATAATGAAGTGCCATCCAGATAAGAGTAATCAGATACGATAACAGGCAGGACTTTAAGGATAATTGATATTTAGGATGTATTTCAGCTATTTTCTTGGCGCCGGGTATCATATCTTTACTTGCAAGTGCTTGGGGCATTCTTAAACTTCCTAATGTTATCCCATTTACTACCCCCAGGATAGAAATAATGATAAAAATCAAAATAATTTTACTTCCATTATCCCCCAAAAGGATCTCACCGGCCTTATTTACGGCGTCATTACCGGTTGAGAGAATATAACTGGTGCCCAGCATATTAGTAATCCCCAGAAAATACAGAAGATAAACCCCAAGTACTACAAGGGGTCCTATGATTAAAGCAAGCGGCATATTCTTTTCCGGTTTTTTTACTTCGTTAGTAATGCTGGTTGCAATGATCCAGCCGTCATAGGAAAATGCTATGGGAGCCAGTGCGGCAAGCCAGCCGAATCCAACATTGCTTTTTCCAATCACTTCAATGCCCTTAGGAATTTCAGGATTAGCAGAACCTAAAAAAACACCCAATAAAGCAATACCCAATAAGGGGATTAATTTAATTACAGTGGAGAGATTTTGAAAGTATCCTCCGAGTTTTAAAGACATAATATTAACTACAAATAATAAGGTCATAAAACAAAAACCGACGACTATTTGATTCTCCAAGGTGCCCTTTATACCAAAAAGCGAAGCGGTATAAATTCCGGATACCCATGCAACAACCGCTATGAGAGAAGGATAATAGACAAAAGTCTGAAACCATCCAAAACCACAGGCTGCTCCTTTTGATATAAAATCTTCGTAATATCCTACAAATCCTCCGTTTTTTTTAGTTCTCATAGACAGCTCTGCAAGTGTCAGACTTCCAAAAATAATACTGAATGCTCCGATACATAATACCAGGATGCCTAACCCAATATTTCCCCCTGTGTAACTTAACACATCATCGCTTTTAAAAAAAATACCCGAACCAATCACAATACCAATAATCATGGTAGTTGCGGTTAATAATCCGTAATGTTCCTTTTTATTTTCCATAATTTCTCCTGTTTTTTAGAATTTTATCAATTGTTTTTTGTTATTGCTGCTTGTATCCTTTAAAATGAAATTAAAACATTTATATTTTACCGGCCAGTTAATACCCGGTAAAAAAATATCAGGGTGCCTTCGATCCATGTTTACAAAGACACCCTTTGGTTTTACATTGTCTCAACAATACTCCGATATTTCTGCCTTGTTGCCAACCCGCCGCGAATATGCCTTTCCGACTTATTCGTCATGAGTATTTCATTAACGGCATGATACAACTGTTTATTGACATAAGGTAAACGGTCCTGCAGATCTTTATGAACAGTAGATTTACTGATCCCATATTTTAGAGCCGTTTCTCTTACAGTTGCTTTTGTCTCAATGGTATAATAAGCCAGCTCGATTATTCTATCTTCAATGTATTGCTGCATCCTATGGGCCCCCAAGCTTGTTTTTTCTAATATATGCTTGTTTGTCCCATGTTATGTCTAGTACAGCCTTGCATAAAGTTCGTTTAATATCAGTACCAGCGATAATAACGGGTGCAGATTTAAGTGAAATCTATGCAAGGTTGTACTATTTACTAATACCCTTCTGTTCTTCTTATTTTACGTAATTCGTTGCGTTTTAATGCACCTTCCCATTCGCCACGCTGATTTTCCGTTTCAATGCTTAATCGAGGCACACGGGTTGGTTTTCCTTCTCTATTAAGTGCTACAAATACCATATAAGCCCGGTTTATCGGTCTGCGGATTCCTGTTAATTCCTCAACATAAGTGTCTACTCTGACCTCCATAGAGGAGTTTCCGACATAAGTAACCCTCCCGATTAAAACCAGTGTATCGTTCTGATAAGCTCCCTCTTTGAATTGCAGGTTATCAATAGCAGCAGTAATAACATCACATTCCGAATGTCTTCTGGCTGTTACTCCGCCTACTATATCGATCCATTCTAAGAGTTTACCCCCAAATAACCTTCCGGTTCCGTTAATATGCTGAGGCATCAGCAGCTGTATTTGCTCCGTAAGGGAATCTTCCACCCGTTTTACTTTTTCCATTTTAGACTCTTCTATATTTTCTTTCACTTTTTTTCTCCTTGTATTGAAACTGTGATTGTACAGTTACTTTTCGACCTAAATTCATCATCACACTAATGTAATGAATGTAAAACATTTGTATGTTTTTGATCCACAAATCATGTAACTAAATTAATTACAGACATTATATTATATACTGCTTTGCAGTCAATTGTCCACTTATTTCTTATCGATAAAAGCTGAGATTTTTGGGGAAAGTCTTTACTGCATAACCATATTATGATAAAATATTTAACAAGTCCATATCTATTATTTTTCTAATAAATAAAATAACACAGCGGCAACTAATGAATATAATCCCCAATAATTCGTAAAAATTGTCTCTCAAAAAAACAAACGCAGCCATTAAACTTTGATTAAAGAAAGGTATGTCATACATAGACTCTTTTCCTTCGTGAAATATGTTTCACATATTATTGTATGACAATAATACATCTACGCAGATGTGTTATGCAATGGGTATTTAAATGAACAAAAATAAAAAAAAGATAGGAATCGTAAGTGTTGTAATTATCATTTTGCTGGCAGTAATAATCTGCGGTTTCCTTATTTTCAACCTGACCAAAAAAACCTCCGGCATGGATGCTGATAACCCGGGTGCAATTGACCTTACCGGTTATTCCAATTCAGGCGATGTTGTAATCAAATCCGCATCTTATCTCTATACAGGGGACGGTAAAATCGATGGTTATCTGGTTACGGTTTCCAGTAAGGGTTACAACGGAAATATTTTAATGGATATTACCTTTGATAATACCGGTAATACGGTTAAATCAATCAATATAAAAGATCAGAAAGAATCAGAGGGTTATGGAGATAAGATTACTGATAATGCTTTCTTAATCCAGTTTATGGGCATAACTGCTCCCATTTCATTAAAAGGACAAACAGCTGCCGATCCCTCTACTGTCGATTCAGAAGATGCGCAAACGACCGAAACAGGCAATGATACAAAGGATACTGCAGAAACTGAAACAACAGATGCGAGTACTTCAGATAATACCACAGAAAAAGGCAATGTATGGGCTGATGGTACATATGAGGCGGAAGAAGCGGAATTTGATGATCAGGGTTATAAAGATAAAGTAACCTTAACGATTCAGAATAATAAAATAACGGAAGTTACCTGGGACGCTTATAACGATAAAGGGGAATTAAAAAGTGTCTTATCTGCAGACGGTGCTTATGAAATGACTGAACACGGGCCGACCTGGCAGGAGCAATCGATTGCCATAGCTAATTTCTTAATTGAGAACCAATCTGTTGATGCCTTTTCCGTAAATAAAGACGGGATAACTGATTCCGTATCCGGTGCCAGTATCTCGATAAATGATTTTATCAGCTTAGTTAAGGAATGTTTAACAAAAGCGGCTCCTGTGGCAACACTTGAGGATACTTTGGATAATACTTCTGATAATACTGCCGAATCTTTGGATTCCAATACTAAAGACACAGCGGAAAATTCCGGTTCAACAGCTTCTGAGGTTACCTCAACGAAGGATGAGACTAAAACGGTACCGGGACAAATTGACGCCGTATCAGGTGCCACTATATCTTCAACTGCAATTGTTAATGGTATTAATCAGGCACAGTCTTTTATAAAAGATTTTGTAATGGCCAAATAACCCTATAATTCAGGGAACAGACCAATAATTTACATTCTTCAAATTATACATTTACATAAACTTGGCATGATACAGAATATAGTTCAAAAACAGCCGTAAGAAACCGCGGTACATAATATACCCCTGTAATTAAGCTTTATTACCGCTGTTTACTTCATAAAAGCATATGTCCGGCTCCGAATGAACTAATCTTTTTGTATCATGCTATCAAAAAATATTCTTCTATTTTATTGTGCTACCGCATCTACATCACTTTCTTTGGAGCTTTCAATTTCAACAACTACTTTATTCGGAAGACATACTATGGTTTCCCCATCCTTATCAATTTGTCTTTGATTTACACAAAGCTTGTCCGGACAAGTTGCATCTACGACATCTGCATGCCCGTCTTTTATGACAAGGAGATTTCGTCCTCCTCTAACTCCAGTTATTTCAAAGGTTGTATCTTTATTCAATGGTAATTCTTTGTATACTTTCCCATCCACTTTTACAACTACCATATCCCCGTCTTTCTTAGTGAAATTCATAAATAGCAAACCGGCAGCAGCAAATACTAATATAATTATAATTAATATGATATCATTTCGTTTCATCACAACACCAAACCTTTCTGCTTATTAAGACAATCAGTCCGATTAAGCTTTCCCTATTATACAATGATGACCGTTCATTATGCAATGCATTCTTGATAGAAACTGTTAAAATACCTAAGATTTGTTACTGTTCACTCCCCTGCAAAAAGCAGCAGTTCCGTGAATAGTAGCTAAGATTTTCCTATCCCTGATACTGTAGAGGATGCTATTCCGTTTAAAAAAAGCAAAAACAGAGACTTTGCTTTCTACATCAAAATCGCTGATTTTGCTTTTTTTGAATATTACTTTCTTTTAATGCACATCAAAATATCTAAAAGCGATTACAAAAACAAATTGGAGCAACAAAAACAATATAATTGCTAAAGTGAAACCTGTCATATCATGTTTTAGATAAAGATAAAGTCCCAGTGCCGCTATACCTAAATTTGAGAATTCTGAAGTTATTGTATAGGCTTTTCCATTAATAAGGATATTTCTTTCATCATCGTCCATGATTTTCGCTCGCGCAACTTTATGGACGAAATGTTCAATAGCAAAGCTGACAATTCCCCACCCTATAAACATAGCTCCTATGGCGATAAAAAACTCTGTTGGGAATGCTTTTATTAAACTTAAAATTAACATAATTATTCCGACACCAATTACAATCAAAGCAAAACATTTTTTACTCTTTCTCATGGTCTACCTCCTCAAAATTAAATAAATTTTCAATTGTTAAGTCGAATATCTGTGCTAAATTATAAGCAAGTAATACTGATGGATTGTACTGACCTTTTTCAAGAGAAATAATTGTTCTTGACGATACTTCCACCAAATCCGCTAGCTGCTGTTGTGTTAATTTCTTTTCGATTCGATACTCTCTAATTTTATTGGATAGTAATACAGGTATTTCTTTCTTCAAACTGTCACCTCCAGAAAATAGTGAAATAAACTTCACGTGAACTTTATTTCATATTAAACCGTTTATGATATTTTGTCAAGTCTAAGAAGTAAGAATTTAACAGTAATTTAATACTGAGCTGCTGATAAAGTTAAAATTTATTCTCTTGATTTTATTTGCATCGACGTTTACACTAAAAGTCATAGATGCAAAATGGCAGAATGCAAATGCTTAATTATATCAAAATGGATGCAGTAAAACAATTTCAGAGCTGAATCTTGCCCAGAGGCCGAAATGCCTAAATAGAAAATAAAAAAGGAGGATGAACTTGACATACAATATTTTAGTTATTGACGATGACAAAGAATTATGCGCTTTAATTAAACAAAGTCTGTTGAAAGAGCAAATAAATTCTGATTGCTGCTACTCCGGTACAGATGGACTTGCTTTGCTTGAAAAAAACGATTACCAGCTTGTTCTTTTAGATGTGATGATGCCGGGAATGGACGGTTTTAAGACCATGGAGAAAATAAGAGCGAAAAGCAGCATACCCATTCTGATGCTCACTTCTAAAAATGACAGCATGTCAAAAGTACAGGGACTGCGGTCCGGTGCAGATGACTATTTAACGAAACCATTTGATATGGAAGAACTGGTTGCCCGAA
The DNA here is from genome assembly GCF_030913705.1 of Anaerocolumna sp. MB42-C2. Classification (GTDB taxonomy): domain Bacteria; phylum Bacillota; class Clostridia; order Lachnospirales; family Lachnospiraceae; genus Anaerocolumna. Next base: position 3,751,403 of record NZ_CP133190.1, on the reverse strand, counting down.
TCATTTCTTTAATACGCAGATACACACGCTTTAGTTCACCTGCTTATTATTCACAGCCTCTTGTTTACAAAGGGCTGACCATAGACTTAGACAGCCGAAGTGTGACCACGCAAAACGGTACCTTTGTATTGCCGCCAAAAGAATTTGATTTGCTGCTCTTTTGCGTTAAAAATCAGGGTAGAATTTTAACCAAGCAGCAAATTTATGAAGAAGTCTGGGGTGAGCCTTATGTCTATGATGACAGCAATATTATGGCTATCATCAGCAGACTTCGTAAAAAGATTGAACCTGACCCCGGAGCACCGTTGTATATCCAAACAGTAAAAGGAATTGGATATCGCTTTAACAAGGAGGTATAGACTATGCTTCTGGATGTGATTTTGGGCATATTATTTTGCTTTGCCCTCTTGTTTAGTATTATGTGCTGTATAAAGCTAATGAGTGTAAAACGGCAGCTTAGCGATATGACTGAGGCTTTGAGTGATATTCAGGCCGGAAACGGCAATCGAAAAATCCTCGCAGCAGACAATGAACTGACCGCAGAGCTTTCATATAAAATGAATGAAATCGTATATGCTTATGAAGAACAGCTTTCTAAACTGCGGGCAGCGGATGAAACGAATCGTCAGCTTATGACCAGCCTTTCCCATGATGTGAGAACGCCGCTTACAACTCTGCTGGGTTACCTGGATGCTGTACACAGAGGGATTGTTACCGGAAAAATGCGCGAGGATTACTTAGAAATAGCGAGACGAAAAGCATATAATCTAAAAGAATATATCAATGTGTTATTTGATTGGTTTAAGCTTAACTCCAGTGAATTCTCTTTATCCATAGAGCAGACGGAGCTTGCGGAACTGACTCGCAATATCCTCAAAGACTGGATTCCTATTTTTGAGGAAAAAAATCTGAATTATGAAATTGAGCTTCCGGAAAAACCATTGTTTACAAAAGTGGATTTGGATGGATATGCCCGCATTATCAATAACTTAGTTCAAAATGTTATAAATCATAGTCAGGCTACACAGATCAAAATTAAAATGGTAAAACAGAACTATGAAATTGAAATCCGCATATCGGATAATGGAATCGGAATTGATAAATACGATTTACAGCATATTTTTGAAAGACTGTACAAATGTGATAAAGGGCGTTCGGACAAGGGAAGCGGATTAGGTCTTGCAATTGTCCGTCAGATGGTGGAAAAAATGAATGGTCGAATCACGGTACAAAGTGAGCAGAACCAATATACCATTTTCACTGTTTTCTTTCCTTTTGATGCTTGAGCGAATCCCTGGCTAACGGAAGGGATCGTTTTTTTTAATTGCAAGGTTAATGCAAGGATGCGGCAAGGTTAATGCAAGATTGGCATGATAAACTGATCCCATTAAGAAAAGGAGGTTCTTTATTTGAGTGATTTTATCATTGAAACCAAAAATCTCACCAAACAATATGGTGAGCAGAAAAGTGTTGCTAATCTGAATATACATATCGAAAAAGGGCGTATTTATGGCTTGCTCGGCAGGAACGGCGCAGGAAAAACCACCACCATGAAAATGCTGTTAAATCTGACACGACCCACTTCCGGAGAAGTCCAGATCTTTGGCAAAAGCATTCAGGGAAACGAAAAGAAAATTCTGCCCCGCATTGGCAGTTTGATTGAAGCCCCGGGGTTTTATCCAAACCTGACAGGCACAGAAAACCTGAAAATATTTGCGCAGCTCAGAGGTGTATCCAAGTCTACCGCAGTCAAAGATGCATTAGAAGTTGTAGGGCTTCCCTATGGCGATAAGAAGCTATTCTCCCAATACTCCCTTGGTATGAAGCAGCGTTTAGCGATTGCCCTAGCTATCATGCATGATCCGGAACTATTAATTCTAGATGAACCAATTAATGGTCTAGACCCCATCGGTATCGCTGAAGTGCGCTCATTTATCCGGGATTTGTGCGACACAAGAGGAAAAACGATTCTGATTTCCAGCCACATTCTTTCGGAAATAGCGCTTTTGGTTGATAATATCGGTATTATCGATCACGGCATACTGTTGGAAGAAGAAAGTCTTGCCGAGCTGGAAGTAAAGAACGGCAAATACATTCATTTCATCGTCTCCGACACAGCACAGGCAGCCAGAATTATGGAGAGAAATTTTAGAGCCAAAAGTTTTACGGTGGAAAATGATCATAGCCTTCGTTTATATGATAACAAACTTTCCGTGGCTGCTCTTAACCGTGCTTTTATTGAAAACGGATTGGAAGTATCCGAAGCGCACACCTGTGAAGATACTTTAGAAAAATACTTTAAGCGTATAACCGGAGGTGAGGGTATTGCGTAACCTGCTTCTCTATGAATTTAAGAAATTTAAACGAAAGAAGATATTTCTGTTCGGATTATTGGCAGCTATCATTTTTCCGCTTATTAATGCCGTATTACTATCGGATTCTAATTTTGCAAGTATCCAATCCGGAGTTAGAGAGGATAACGCCTTTTTACTGTTGATGCCCTTGCTAATTATTTTAGCGGCAAATCTATTTTTTGTAGAGCAGGATAATGACACTTTAAAAAATCTACTGAGTATACCGGTATCAAAAAATCAGTTGGTTTTTGTAAAGCTGCTGGTTTTGTTGATTTTTTCAATTGTATTCCAATTAACGGGATTTGTAATCAGTACAGTAATTGCTGCTTTTCAGAATATTCCTTTGAATAATTTGGGAATTCAACTTTCGCTCACCGCTTCAACAGGGGTGCTTATGTGGGCGGCAGCTCTTCCCTGTGTAGTACTGGTTGTATGGTTTAATAAAAGCTACATCCTCTCTGTGATTATCGTGTTCTTTTACACACTGTTGAATTATGTCATGCATTTCAGTGATGCGGTTATGATGCAGCCTTTTGGCCTAAATACGGGAACGCTTATGCCTGTTCCTATGATTTTTCGATGGTTGTACCAGTTTTATACACCTGCCGGTGAATTACAAACCAAGTTTTACAACCGTTTCAGCCAATATTTTGTGTCGGCACCTATATGCTTTGGGGTGCTCTTAATGGAAGCGGCCGTTTGTCTTTTTTTGATGATACGTATCTACCAGCGTAGGGAAATTTGAGAAAGGGGGTATCTTTTATGCTTCGTATTATAAAAACCGAATTCTTAAAATTAAAGAGATTTCATATTCTACTCATTGGCCTAATCGGTATGATATTTCCCGCCATCTTATCTGTATTCACACAGGCAGTTGCGACCCCGGAAGCTGCGGCAGGAACTTTTGAATTTTCCTCTCTCTTTAGCAGTACCATATGGAATAGTGCAACGATTTTTATGCCTGTTATTTTTACATTGATAGGCGGATATCTTATCAATCGGGAATACACAGATAACACGCTTAAAATTATTTTTCCTGTTCCGGTAAGCTTTAGGCGCCTGCTGTTCGGGAAACTGCTGACGATAGGAATCTTAAGTGTGCTGTTTGGATTATACAGTTATGCAGTAACACTGATCGTCGGATTGTTTTCCGGTATTGCCGGGCTTAATACTACTGTTCTGTTCACTGGGCTTTTTCAGATGTTAGGAACAGCGGCTTTCACATACCTTGCCATTCTGCCCATTGTTGCTTTTACAAGCAGGAAACCGGGGATTTATATGGGTGGCGTTATCGTAGCGTTTCTATTTGGCTATTGCGCCATGTTCATCAAAGATGCCACAGTGCGCAGCCTATACCCGGTCCTATCTGGACTGACTGTTATGGGATTTGACACGGGAACATTCATGAATACTTCAGAACCTGGGAGTCTTGATTTGGCCATTTTATCTTTGACCGCCATGCTTTTATTTTCAATCGTCATAGTGATGCTTATAAAACCGCCACAGGCAGCCTTTCAACGTAAAAAAGCCAAAACAGCAGGGTTGTTCCTCCGTGCGGGGCAGAAAGGCCGATGATTACAAACGCTGGAAAAGGATAGTGATTTTAGAGAAAAACCTTATCCAAATTGTTAAGAAAGCTCCCCGATGTGCATTTCGGGGAGCTTTCTTTCTGATGATGTGTTTATTATTCAGCGAATAACGGAGTTGATAAATATCTTTCTCCCGTATCCGGAAGTAATACTACAATAGTTTTTCCGGCATTCTCAGGTCGTTTGGCAAGTTGTGTAGCTGCCCAGGTTGCTGCTCCGGAAGAAATACCCACTAATAATCCCTCGTTTTTAGCGATTGCTTTACCGGTTGCAAAAGCATCTTCATTATCAACTGTTATAATTTCATCATAAATCTCTGTATTAAGAACTTTCGGTACAAATCCTGCACCAATACCCTGAATCTTGTGCGGTCCCGGAGTACCCTTTGATAAAACAGGAGAAGCACTCGGCTCAACAGCAATAATTTTCACATCAGGATTTTTACTCTTTAAGTATTCACCAACACCTGTTATTGTACCACCTGTTCCAATGCCGGCTACAAAGAAATCTACCTTACCGTCGGTGTCTTCCCAAATTTCAGGTCCGGTGGTATTTCTATGAACTTCCGGGTTAGCTCCATTGATAAACTGTCCCGGAATAAAGGAATTCGGTGTTTCTTTCGCTAATTCTTCCGCTTTGGCAATGGCACCGTTCATACCTTTAGCACCTTCGGTAAGAACTAATTCGGCACCATAAGCTTTTAATAGATTTCTACGTTCAATGCTCATTGTTTCCGGCATGGTTAAGATGATCTTATACCCTCTTGCCGCTGCTACGGAGGCAAGACCGATACCGGTATTACCACTGGTAGGCTCAATAATGGTTGCACCTGGTTTTAAGATGCCCTTTGCCTCTGCATCATCAACCATTGCTTTTGCAATCCTGTCTTTCACACTTCCTGCTGGATTAAAATATTCTAATTTAGCCACAATTTTAGCAGCCACATCATTTGCTTTTTCATAATTTGATAATTCCAAGAGAGGGGTTCTTCCGATTAATTCTGTTAAACTCTTTGCTATTTTTGCCATATTATGATTCTCCTTTATTTTTTATTATTAGAAATATATAATGAATTCATTAAATTCGTTTGGTTTATATATAATCTATCACAGTACTAATTAATTGTCAATGATTATTTTTATATTTCATATATGATTAGTATGAATTTAAGATTGAGATTATTTGAGCCAATGACTAAGCTGTAACGAATTTATATAAGTTCCGTTTTAATACTGTGATTATTGTATTATTTAATTTATTTTTTTATTCAGGATATTAACTAAAAGAGACTGCCGCAAAATTCTACCTATCTTGCCCGGGACCGAATATGAATTGTGTTACGGTCTCAGGCACGTTAAGTTAATTAATTTTGCAACAGCCCGAATTCTTATCATTTTATAGTGGTTATTTTTATCTCTATAATTCCTGTTGTTATTTCAAGGTATATTGTTTTCCGTATCATGTATTACTTTTATATTTATTGTTACCGTAATTTTACCCTGAATCTGCGGATGATTGGTAAGGAACTGCAAGTTGGCCGCCATAGTGGGAATTCTCATTTCATTACTGGTTTTCTCATTTATTCCCAACGGTACACTAAAATAATAATTCGTTTTAATTTCTAAAGTACTTTCTTTTTCACCGTTTGCACAGAGTTCCTGATTTATTTTCTGCGGTAATCCTAAGCTGCTTAATTTTATCTCCGTAATTTCTCCGGTATGAGGTGAAAATTTTCCGATAACAACAGTTCCTTTTACTGCATCTTGATTAATAGAATTCACCATATTATAACCACTAAAACCAGTTAAATTTTCAGGAATTAATTCAAGAATTTTATCCGGTATTCCTATGTCAGGTATACCAATACCCCAGGATCCGTTATGATTTACAATACGCCAATAGGGATTTTCCCCGGTATAAAAGAAAGGTATACTGCCCAGATCATAAATACCCGCTTTGGCACTCTCTGATGACTCCCTATCTTTCTCCTTGGTCAAAGAGTAGTCAATAGCCAGATTAACCAGTCCATTATTAAAATCCTCTAAATGAAAAGCCTCAACTCCGCCAATATTCAAAGTTTTATAATTATGTTCAATATAAGTCTCCAAAGGGTAACCGATATCTTGCTTGGCATGATCAATTATATCCTCGTCTTTTGCATTAGAAATTAATTTAATATTAAAATCATCCGGGTTTTCTTCCGAAAAAATATAGTTGATTACATTGGTTTTATTTAAATTCGTATCTGCCTCCACCGTTGTCGCATAAAAGATGCAAAGGCTGCACATACTTAGACCTAATACAAACAGGATAATCCAATTATGGATTAAATTATTCCCTTTCATGACAATCCTCCGATTTATATAAGATATTTGCCTTATCCAATTTTTTACAGCAATTAATTATACCTTAAATACAAACCGGTTACAAACGAAAACGGGGGAAATCGTTCGACGGCAACATCACACCTTTTTTGATGAAATGCAACGGATTTTTACTAAAAATCACTTATTCAATCCTATATTTTGTATTATCCTATCTGTAATAGCCAAATTCTATTATCATAATAAGGGCGAATCTAATCTATTCTTAAGTAAATGTAGATTAAAAAGCGGTTTCATCCAACACAATTGTAAAAGGCCCGTCATTTATTAAATCCACCTGCATATCTGCTCCAAATTCACCGGCTTCCACTTTACCTAATTTTTCTTTGCAGCTTTTAAGAAAATATAAATATAACTCCTCAGCCTTTAACGGGTCGGCAGCCTGTAAAAAATTAGGCCTGTTACCTTTTTTACAATCAGCATACAAGGTGAACTGGGATACAGCCAGCACTTCTCCCTGTATGTCACTGAGAGATAAATTCGTTTTACCCTGTTCATCAGCAAAAATTCTAAGCTTTAACAGTTTATCAATATATTTATCAATTACCTCTTTTGTATCTTCCCTGCCGATACCGATCAGTAATAATAATCCCTTACCGATTCTGCCGATACAGGTTCCGTCTACAGTTACTAAGGCCTGTTTTACCCTTTGTATTACAATTCTCATAATAACTCCTTATTTTGCAATTTCACTCCAAAAAGAAGTGCCGGCAATGTTTCCCTTAATATCTAAATAGTCCAGTACAGTAGCGGCTATATCGGCAAACGTACTTCTGGTTCCTAAATTTATACCCTGTTTTACAGGAGCACCATAAATTAAACAGGGGATATATTCCCTGGAATGATCCGTGGATTCTGTGCTTGGATCACAACCATGATCCGCAGTTATTAATAAAATATCTTCTTCCCTTAGTCCTGCCATGATATCCGGCAGTTTGGTATCAAAATAAGTTAATGCAGCCGCATATCCCTCAACATCGTTCCGGTGTCCGTAAACCATATCAAAATCAACCAGATTTGTAAAACATAAACCCTCAAAGTCTTTTTTCATATATTCCAAAGTACGCTCTATACCCTCTGCATTGTTTGCCGTTCTGACCATATCCGTAATACCCTGACCGGCAAATATGTCATTTATCTTACCCACAGCCAGTACATCCAGATTTTTTTCTTTTATTTCATCCAGCATGGTGGCTTCAGGTGGTGTAAGGGAGTAATCATGCCTCCTGGAAGTTCTCTTAAAATCAGGGGCTTCTCCTTCAAACGGCCTGGCAATAATTCTGCCAACCCCCCAGTCATTTTGACATAAACTTCTGGCTATTTCACAATAACGGTATAATTCCTGTATCGGTACGACTTTTTCGTGGGCTGCTATTTGAAATACACTATCCGCAGAAGTATATACAATCAGATCTCCGGTCCTCATATGTTCTTCCCCGTAATCTTTAATTACCTCGGTCCCGGAATATGGCCTGTTACAGATTATACCTCTGCCGGTACGCTTTGAAAATTCCTGAAGCAGCGCATCCGGAAACCCATTAGGGAAAGTTGGCATAGGATTTTTAGAAATAACACCGGCTATTTCCCAGTGTCCGATCGTGGTATCCTTACCCTTAGAGGCTTCCGCCATTCTTGCATAAGCTCCTAAAACTTTCTCGGCCCTTTGTTCTTTCACATCCACTCCGTCCAAATGAAATAAACCTAATTCAGCTAAGTTCGGTACATGAAAAGCCTTACTGCCTGACACGGCTTTTAATGTATTACTTCCGGTATCACCAAAATCAGCAGCATCCGGCATTTCACCAACACCAAAACTGTCTAAAACAATTAGAAAAACTCTTTTCATAACATGTCACCCTAACATACCGAAGATGGGATCAACGGTACCGCCACAATAAAAGTATAGTGAAAGATTATTATGTGGCATCCTTTCCTGATTTATATTTTCTTTCACTGTTCTTGTTCTGATGCCGTTTATTCGGCATCTTAAAATTCTTTTTTCACACTAACGCCCATGCCTTATGGGCATAAATCCTGAAGAATAGCCGCATTTGTTATGACCTGGCTTCACATTTCTTACATTTTCCTTAATTTATTTGAATATTCTTTAATAGATATTGTGATACGAAGCGCTTTGTGCTATAATCGCGAATGAGTAACAATAATATATTTGTACTATATTAACTATACTGTCTATGGATATGCTTAACGCAAAATTCCAGAAAGGTTGATTTAGTTGAAAGATCTAATTCAAAAATATAAACACGGTTGGATATTATCGTATTTCTTTATTTATATAATATGGTTTTTTTTACTTGAAAAGAAAGTAACAACCAATTATACACCCGTTCATATATGGTTGGACGATTATATTCCCTTTAATGAATGGTTTGTAATACCGTATTATTTATGGTTTTTCTTTATATTTTCAACTGTGGCTTATTTTTTCTTAAAGTCAAAAGAAGATTTTTATAAAGTCACAGCCTTTTTATTTATAGGAATGACCATTTGTCTTATTATTTATACAATTTGGCCGAATGGTCAAAACTTAAGACCGGATTTATCCACTATCGGTAGGGATAATATATTTATTCGGGTTGTTAAAGCACTTTATGCTACAGATACCTCAACGAATGTATGTCCCAGTATTCATGTATTTAACTCGATTGGTGCTAACATAGCTATACTTCGATGTGAACAATTAAAAAAATATAAATGGTTAAGAATAGGTTCTACAATTCTAACCGTTTTAATATCTCTCTCAACCATGTTCTTAAAACAGCATTCTGCTTTTGACGCAATTGCTGCCATTGCATTAAGTATAGTAATGTATTATTTGGTTTATGGCTGGAGTGACTATAAGCAGGCAGCGAAAACCAAAGAAAAGAAAGTATATGCACAGTATTAATATTAACATTATATATGATTGAATAATATAAAAAGATTAAAATATATGGTTTCAGTTAACTAACTGAAACCATATATTTTTCTCGAAATTTTATATCCGACTTCAACTATTTTACGACCTGCTTTACCAGGCAGATTCATGGATCTGCCTAAGAACCTGTTATAAATCTTTACAAACAGTTTTTTATTCGCATTCTCTAAATAATCCCAAAGTTCCTGTTTTTTAGCCAGACTTTCCTCTGTATTTTCTTTTATTAGAAAAACGGAAGAAACCGTCATCATCATACACAGATATTTGATCATATAATTCCGCAATTTTTTATTTTTAATTAACATAACGTCCGTATCATCAATCATTATTTTCGTAATATAAATCTGTTGGTCAATACGTTTTATCATATTTTTTTCATTTACTGACTGGTCTTCACGGCCTATAAAGTAACGGTACAGATTAACATCCATATAATACATGGTTTTTACATAGGGCAGGGGATGATACACGAAGATATTATCCACATAAAAGGTGTGTTTCGGTAATTTCAATCCACAATCTTTTAATAATTTTGTACGGTAAATTGCTGCATGCATTATAATTTGCTGGCTCTGTTTAAAAAACATAATATCATTCCAGGTAAAGAGTCGGTCCTGTGGCAGAGCTGTTTTATAATCCATTATTTTATGTTTATTGATACTTGGCTTTTCATAAACATAGTTTGCCAGCATAAGGTCCAGACTTTGCCCGTCTTGAACTAATTCCCTTAATTTATCAAGCACCTTTCTAAGAGCAGCTTCATTTACCCAATCATCACTGTCAACCACCTTAAAGTATAAACCTTTCGCATTTAGAAGTCCGGTATTAACTGCTTCTCCATGTCCTCCGTTTTCCTGGTGAATTGCTCTGATTATTTCAGGATATTTGGCGGCAAACTCATCTGCTATTTTTGCAGTGTCATCCACTGATCCATCATCAACGATAATAATCTCTACGTCATTACCACCGGTTAATAATGTTTGGATGGCGTGTTTCATATAGGCAGCTGAATTATAACAGGGTATTGCCACACTTAATAGTTTCATTTTATATCTTCCTCCTAATGATTATAAAATCCATACCTAATTATAAAACATAAAATTTAAACATAAAACAGTATTCCGATAAATTAAGAAATATTAACTTTTAGTAAGGTAAATGTAAGAAATATTTCATTGTTTTGCCATATACCCAATGATATAATAAAAGCGGATGAGGAATACCAAGCATAGTAATATACTAAGTTAATTCTTAGCATTTTTACTAAGAAATATTACAAATAATTTCCGGAGGTTATATATGTCATTCGGTCTAAATTTAGAAAAATTGAGAAAAGAACATAAAATCAGCCAGAGTAAGTTAGGGAGTACCCTTGGCATAACACAGCAGATGATAAGCAGTTATGAAAAAGATATCTCCTCCCCTAACATTGATACTCTTGTAAAGATAGCTGACTATTTTGAAATTTCCATTGACAGGTTAGTAGGTCATATTATTAAATCAGAGAATCCTGAATCCCCCAAGGTACAATTTGACCGTTTATTCGATTCCCTTTCTGCTCAGGATAAGGAACAATGCCTGCTTATAATTAAGACTCTTATCCTTGACAGGGATATAAGCACTGATAAAGTACTATTCAAAAAAACAAGTTAACCACATATTTATTTTAAGTTTTCCGGATTTAAACATTCTAATTCAGGGATAACAAAACGTCCGTCTTTTCGTATTAAAACATCATCGAAATAAATCTCACCACCGCCGAATTCAGGAGTCTGGATACATACTAAATCCCAGTGAATTGCTGATTTATTGCCATTTGGAGCTATGTCGTAACAATTGCCCGGAGTAAAGTGGAAAGATCCCATGATTTTTTCATCAAATAAGGTATCTTTCATAGGAGTTAATACATATGGATTAACTCCTATGGCAAATTCACCAATATATCTTGCACCTTCATCCGTATCAAATACTTTATTAATTCTCTCCGTATCATTCGCAGTTGCATCAATAATTTTACCGTCTTTAAAGGTCAATTTAATATTCTCATAAGTAAAGCCCTGGAATACAGCCGGTGTATTATATGAAAGGGTGCCGTTAATGGACTCTTTAACCGGGGCAGTATATACTTCACCGTCAGGAATATTACACTCACCGGCGCAAGGAATAATCGGAATTCCTTTGATGGAAAAAGTAAGGTCGGTTCCAGGCCCCACAATTTTAACCCTATCTGTTTTATCCATATATGCTACCAGACTTTCCATAGCTTTTCCCATCTTAGAATAATCCAGGTTGCACACATTAAAATAAAAATCCTGAAAGCTCTCAAGGCTGGTATTCGCTAATTGTGCCATTGCGTAATTTGGATAACGTAATACAACCCATTTGGTTTTACTTACACGAATATCATGATGAACCGGAGTGTTATAGTATTTTTCATATAACTCCATATTCTCTGCAGGAACATCCGCTAATTCAGATGCATTATCTGTGCCACGGACACCCACAAAGCAATCCATCTGAGCCATTTCTTTCGCGTCTACTTCTGCCATAAGGCTTAATTGCTCTTTCGTACAATTTAAGAGCATTTCTCTTTGAATCGTCTGATCGGTAAAATGAGGAAATGGCAGCCCGCCGGCCAAATATACTTCTTTAATAATTTGTCCAGCCAATTCTTTTGTAGAATTACCAACATAATGGATATAAACTTTTTCTCCCTTTTTTACACTCATGGAGTAATTCACTAAATTATGAGCTAAAACTTTTATTCTTTCATCCATGTTACAATCTCCCTTTCTAAATTAGAATGTTGTATAACCAGTCAAACTGGTTACTAAAATTTATTTGAATATAAATAATAACTTATTTATTATCTGCTAAATAACTGAAAAACAAATTTCCGGCCTGTTCAAACATTGCTGTTCCGTCATTTAGTCCAATCTTTTTGGACTGGTGAAGATTCGGATCAATCACTGTTATATTATAGGTATCATAACCCACAATCAATACGGCATTATCCTGATCTTTCATGCCTATGACCGGAATATTCTTATCAATATAATAAAGTACTTCATCCAGACTGCACCCTGTTAAATTTAATACAGAATTGCCAATATTCTGGTTCAGCATTTCATTAACCGTACCTGATTTGATATTCCCTGAATTAAAACCGCCGCTTCGGTAATTAAGAAGCATCTGAACACATGCTTTAATACTGTCGACACCGCCTGACGTATAGACAGGCGTAATATTGTTTAAAGCTTTTATACTGCTTCTTACACCCCTTTCCCATACCTTCTGCTGGTTTTTATTCAATACAACACCCGAGGTATTATATGCCTGATTAATCGCATCCCCCGCTTGTTCATATATTCCGGCTATACCCCCAAACGCATAAACTGTGTAGGGTTCGACTATGATTTCCGAATCCTCTAACCTAAGGGTTGTATCCTCATTAATAATTGTGTTAATCGTACTGTAGGACTTTGGTTTTTTCTCCATTTTAAAACCGGATGGCATTGAAATATAATATTCCGTCATTGTTTTCTGCATTGCTCTTGCGGTTAACCCGATTGTTTCCTCTTTATCGGTTACAGTATTTAAAATATTATCCGCTTCACAGGGCTCAAATTTATTAGCTCCTTTTTTCTTTACTCGTTTTAAGGTTATCACATTGTCTTTTACCGTTATATCCGATACATAAAAACCGTCCTTGGAATATTCTTTAAGAATCTGAGACTTAGAATCAGCAATATCTATTTTATACATGGGGACCAATAAGCTTCCGTCTATTTGTTCGGAAATGCTATTATGCTTAACATAACCGTAGATAAAATTATTATCTATTTTACCTAGTAAATTTATATTATCACCGGTAGGTGCCGTAATCTTTTGTTTTGTACCGCTTTCTAAATCCAAAATTATAATTTCAGTGGCTTCCTTTGGATTACTGTTATTCTGCCATGCAATAAAATGATCGTTCTTATTAACAACATAGTCCTCGCTGCTTATATTGGAGGCTATCACTGTTAAAGCTTTTGTGATCAGATTATAAGAGTAAATTTTATGGTTAAGAGCAAAATAATAAACATCCAGTTGATTTACATAACTAAAACTATCCAGTTCTTCTTTTAACATCTGGTAAGTAACATTCATTGGTATATAAACTAATTCTTCTATACGGTTTTCCCCGCTGTAATATTTATATAAAACAATACCTACCCGGCCTTCATAAACACCCCGGTTCATGTAGCCATATACACAAAAGTCAATGTTACCGTCCTCATCCATATTCAGAATTTTAACATCGTGTTCATCGTAAATATCCCTGACATAATCTGTATTCTTTTGCCGGAAAGAAAATACTTTAACTGCCTGGTTCTCAGCTAAATTGTAATACCATAATTCTCTTTGGCTGACAAAAGAAAGTTTATTATTATCGGTACTGGTTACTAGATTCGTATCTTTTTGATTGGTGATGCCAAGTTTTAATTGACTTTTAACTAAACTGGTTAATTTAATATCAAATACGGACTCCATGGTTCGTTCATAATCTAAAAGATACATCCTTGAAGTTGTATAACGTACACGATAAAATTCTTTCACATAATATAACTCATCACCGGATTCCGTTTTTGCCGAAACCATATATTTTAACATAATAGAAGCGGTGTCATCATTAATTTCATTAATTGTGGGTATAACATCTCCCATTACCTTTGGCTTTAGATCTCCCCAATGTATTAAATCAAAACCGGAATGTATATTAACATAGGCTAATGATGTATTATCCGCATCCCCATCGGGTTCCAGATACATTGCTATATTCTCTGCCTTTTTTTTATCCATAATAGCATTATGAAAATCCGTTACAAAATCCATCTTTTCCTGATAGTGGGAGGACGGCTCTAATTTTACTCTGGTGTAATAATTCATTTTTCTGCTTTCACTGGTGACCAGAGTGATCTTGACTGCATATTCAGTTTCCTCTTTTAATTCTGATTTGAATTTTATCCTGGCTGTCTTTTTATTTTCTTCTTTTTCTAAAGCATTTATCGTGTCCGTCTCTAATAAATTATTATCTGATACGGAACGTAATTCATAAATAACACGTTTTACATCATTTTCTTTCCCATCAATTACTACATCAAAGCTTTGTACTGCATCTAAGGGAGTAATAGAATCTCTGACCAAATTGGCACTCAGGTTATTACTATAGCCATGCAGCAGGTTTATTTCATTCTTATCTAATCTTATAGTAAGTATAGGAAAAGAGGTTTCACCCATTTCAATGGTTTTCTGTATATCATACACCTCTTCTTTAATATCCCGCCCGAAATAAAATAGAGAGGCAGCAAAGACAGCCAATAAAATAATAATTCTGTATAATAATTTTAACATAGTTTCACTTCCTTACTGCTTTCGTGGTATAAAATGATCAGATAACAGCTTATATAAAGTCGGCTGAACTCCCAAAAACTTTCTTAATTCTTCATAAGAATTTAGCTTCTCATCTACTATCGAATTTTTAGCATTGCTCACTTGCTTTTTTACGGCACGAATAAGAATATTCTTTGGCGTATGTTCCATATCAATAAATTCTAGTATTTGTGTTTTATACCCGATAATCTCTAAAAGTTCAGCTCTTAAGGCATCCGTTGTCAATGATGCAATACGCTCTTTAATCAATCCATAACGAAATACAGGTTTTAACATATCATTATCCATCTGAGAGTTTAATTCATGCTGACAGCAGGGTACGGATAAAATTACATCTGCATTCCATAAAACAGCTTTATATAAGGCATAATCCGTAGCAGTATCGCAGGCATGAAGAGTAACTACCATATCAACCTTATCCACACCCTCGTAAGAAGCTATATCACCCTCAATAAAAGTTAATTTGTCGTAACCGTAACGGGATGCCAGTTTATTGCAATCGTTAATCACCTGCTTTTTTAAATCCAGCCCGATTACTTTTATGGGATAACCTTTTAATTGTTTTAAATAATAATACATGGCAAAGGTCAGATATGATTTACCGCACCCGAAATCGATAATCGTTAGTTCTCTCGTCGTATCCAAATGAGGTATTATATCCTCCACAAACTCCAAAAAACGGTTGATTTGCTTAAACTTATCATATTTTGCCTTAATTATATTACCCTCGTCAGTCATTACCCCTAAGTCTATAAGAAAAGGAACCGGACTGCCCTCTTTCAGGATATAGACTTTCTCCCGGTTATGGCTTAAGTCAGGTGTTAGTTCAGTTATCGTATCTTTTTTATCAAAGATCTTAGTTTTTATGGTAGCTTTACCTTTTTTACTGATCAATATGGTTAACTGTTTGGTTTGTCTTCTCAAAAGAACCTGCTTCATATAGTTATCTAACCATTCTGACAACCGGCTAAGCAGCTCATCCTTAGTATAGTTACTATGGAAGACCTGCTTATTTTTAAATTCAGAAACCTGAAATATGAATTTCTCTTTCAGTAACACCGGGCGGATCTTAATTTTATTAATTTCCGAGCCTGCCGGCGGATTACTAAGTATCATATCTATAAAATCTATATCTAAATTATTGCTGATTATTTCGAGTATATTCTGATCCATTCAATATTTACCCTTCATTTAAATTGTAACACAATGTTAACTCAGATATGAGAAAGAATTCTTAAAAATCAATCAATTATTTCTTAAGAATTTACTGGTTCACTCTCCTGCAAAAAGCAGCAGTTCCGTGAACAATAACAGACTTCGCGATGCACACAAAACGAGGAGGCAGCGTTTTGGCACTGCAATTCTCCATTAAGTATTTTATCATACTAGTTAAAATATTCCTACTATTTTTAAAAACTTCCTAATCTTAATTTATGCACGGTTCACCTTACATCGCATATATTGGTAAATAAAATGATATTGAACTTTAAGGAGGATCTAATGAAATATTCCTTGCCCGAATATTCACCCTTTAATAACCCAAATGATCAAGAATCGAATATCAGCTTCAAAGGCAGTATGAAGGCTGCATCAAGAAAAGGTATACCAAATTATACAACTGTATTGCCAAATAATTCAACTGGATATTATTATAAACCGTTAGCTAATCCATATTACTCGGACATGGCTGGTAATACGATACAACCTTTTCCAGAATACTCCACTATGCAGACTCAACCTAGGACTACCAGTCCAATGATACCGGATACCATGGTACCAGGCACAACTCCCTCCAATGGTAATGGTAACTCTACTACACCTGCTATGCCTGGTCCTCAGCCTCCTACAATGCCAGGTTCAACAACTCCGGGCATGCCAAGAACTACTCCGGGTATGACTCCCGGTATGCCTGGTAGCGCTCCGACTACTCCAAGTATCACTCCGGGTATGCCTAGAACCACTCCCACTACTCCTGGCATGACTACTCCTCCAAGAACTACTACTCCGGGTATGACCCCTGGTATGCCCGGTACCGCTCCCACTACTCCTGGCATGACCACTCCTCCAAGAACTACCACTCCGGGTATGACCCCTCCCGCAACACCTGGTACTCCCAGAACCACCACTCCAGGTATGACCCCTGGTATGCCTGGTACCACTCCGACTACTCCAAGTACCTCTCCGGGTATGCCTAGAACCGCTCCCCCTGCTCCCGGTATGACTACTCCTCCAAGAACTACTACTCCGGGTATGACTCCTGGTATGCCTGGTACCGCTCCCACTACTCCAGGTATGACTACTCCTCCAAGAACCACTACTCCGGGTATGACTCCTGGTATGCCTGGTACCGCTCCCACTACTCCAGGTATGACTACTCCTCCAAGAACCACTACTCCGGGTATGACTCCTGGTATGCCTGGTACCGCTCCCACTACTCCAGGTATGACTACTCCTCCAAGAACCACTACTCCGGGTATGACTCCTGGTATGCCTGGTACCGCTCCCACTACTCCAGGCATGACTACTCCTCCAAGAACCACTACACCAGGAATGCCATCAATGCCAAATATAACGACCCCAGGTTCACAGCCTGGAACTACTGCTCCGGCTATTCCATCTACTCCCGGCGCAACCAGTCAAAATATGGCTTTTCAGTCAAATGTCTATAACAAACCACGCTATCAGGAATCCTATAATAACTACGTTGGAAACGGTAATACAGATTACGATTATTCCGCTTTTCCTGTATATGGGAACAACGGAATGTATATGGCAGATATGAACCCATACCGCGTACCTATGGGTGTTCCTATGATGCCTTTATATGGATATGACAACTGTGAAGATGGTGATAAAGACTGGGATTATATGAAACAAATGTATCCGGTTACCGCTAAGAAGTTACTTAGGGAAATTGAAGATGAATGCGACAAATTAGAGTATGATGGCAGCTGTATGTTTGACGAATATCCTGATAAAGTTTATTTAGGAAGAATTGTTGACAGAATTTATACCAAATTCCAATACATGGAAGATGAAAACGAAATAAGTGCTGAAAGCATCTCTTCTGTAAAATCTGATTACGATAATAAAGAAAAGTCGGTTAAATCCAACCAATATGATGTAGACTGGCGTCGTGATCGTAGGGATCATAGAGACCGCCGTCCAAGATGGCTAAGAGATCTAATTGAAGTATTATTATTTAATGAAATTTTGAACCGCCGCAGACGTTACAGAGGAAGAAGACGCTGGTTCTAGAATCGATATCTTATATCAAAAGCCAGTCTGCTTATATGAATATCAAGATATCCTTATCTTCCGGCTCTTATGTTAAAAAGTTACTCCCCTTTATAGTAGTTTACAAAGGGGAGTATTCTTATAATACTTCATGATATTATCTTAATAAATATTTAATAACCTCCGTTTATGACCGGTGTTCCTAAATATACATGAGTGGTATCCATTGCTTCATCATAATTCATAGCTACATGAATGTTTATCTTTGTACCCATTGAAGTTACATATTCATCTAGCAGGCCGCTATATGCGTAAATAGTAAATAAATTCTCTTTCCTGTTTTCATAAGCAACCTTTCCTTCCAGATTCTGAATCATATTATCCGCAATCTTATTCATAGTATCCAGACTTAACTTACCTTTATAGTTACTGGATAACTGCATCGTTGTTTGAACCTCTTTAGTATTCAAATCTTTGAATACTTCTTTTAATAAATCACGATATTTTAATAAATTATCCATATTTTTATATAATTTAAGATTAACCATAAGATAATGATTCATCTCATCTGACCCGGAAGAATTTTCTTTTTTTATACTTACAATTTTAATTAACGTTTCAGCGTTTTTACCTATTTTCTCGGTATATACTTCACTATCATCACCGTTTTTATTTACATTTATTTCTTTCTCCACATTAAGTCCAATTTGATTAGCAACATATAAAATAAGTTCCTTTTTGTCTGCTTCACTTAAATAACCTGTTCCATAATCTGCTGCCATTTCCAACTCAAAAGATGAAACTTCTGAATTCGTACTGACAAAAGCTTCAAGGATATTACTTTGCGGCCGCAGCATTGTATTAACTGCAACCTGCATAATAACTGCAATCCATAATATTCCAATAACATATATTGTTAATTTTGTCTTTTTCTCAAATAACAATTGCTTCAACTGCTTTGATAGACTATTTGCCGCATTCATTTTGGTAACCTCCAAATTAACGGTCACTGCATTGCCTAGTACCGTTCAAATCTAAATCGAGTTCTGATTACTGAGTAACAAAAATAAATCTTTTCCAGTATTCTATCCTTAATTTAAAAGTTTATACAAATGGAGTGTTAACGCACCCGGAGAACTTACCTATATAAGAAAAAACGCGCTTTGCGAGTGTGTCGGTCCGCATGCGCGTTTATTAATATAAGTAATTGTCAATATAAGTTAATCCTCGATTAAATTAATTCTTCTTATGTGCCTTTCATCATTGGAAAACGGCGTATCTAAAAAGGTATCTACTATTTTAAGTGCCAACCCAGGTCCGACTACCCTTGCACCCATTGCTAATATATTAGCATCATTGTGGGATTTTGTTGCTTCTGCGCTAAAACAGTCATGGCAGAGTGCTGCTCTTATTCCTTTTATTTTATTAGCGGCTATGGAAATTCCAATTCCTGTACCGCAAATTAAGATCCCTAGTTCACATTCTTTACTTAAAACTGCTTCCGCAACTTTTTTAGCATATACAGGATAATCACAGGATTCTTTTGAGTAAGTTCCAAAATCCTTGAATTCTATATTTCTTTCCTTTAAATGCTCCATTACTTCCTTTTTCAGTTCAAAGCCGCCATGATCACTGCCGATTGCTATCATACTGTTTCCTCCTCGTTAAGTTTGTATACGGTTTTTTTCACTAAGCGTGCCAGTTCAACATAACATTCTTCATAATCAATCAAAGTACCACCGTAAGGATCGGTTACATCACCGTTTTCTCCTACAAATTCTTTTATGGTATACACATTGTCCGTATTCTCAAAATTATCTATAATACTCTTTTTTTGTTTGTCCGTCATAGTTAAAATAAGGGTATTCTCATCAATATCAGAATTTTTTAATCCTTTGGATATATGCCCCTCCAGTTGCAGATTATGGCTTTTCAGTACAGTATCTGCCTTGGGGTTGGATGGCTCGGAAAATAAAACTACCAGTCCCCTGGACATCACCTTTATATCACTGTTGGTTTCCAGGCTTTTATATATTGTTTCTGCCATTGGACTTCTGCAAGTATTACCGGTACATACAAATATGATTTTTTCATATTTTATCATATAAACCTCTTTTCTGGATATACAATTCGGAAGCCGAATTATCCGTAAATAAGCTGCTATATAAATTCTTCCAAGTTAAACTTTTTCTATATGATATCCTGCTGCCTTTAGCAATCGATTCATAATAGCTTGTCCTAATCTATTATTAGAAAAACTTTCTGTAAATATATAATCAGCTCCTTCTGAATCAAAATCCCTTAAAATTTCAAATAAACCTCTTGCAATGGTACTTTCATCTTTTCTGGTCCCTATGGTTTTGACTGACCCTTTTTGATAGTATGAGAAAGTTTCATCCGTTGCTATGATACCTACCTTAAACCCAGCTTTAAGTTTTTCTTCAGCTGATTGATTAATGGCATCTATAACGCTCTTTATATTTCCTTCGTATATGGTAAGATCTCCTTTGGGAGCATAATGTTTATATTTCATACCCGGTGCTTTCGGTTTCACTCCAGCGTCCTGCACCCGGGACAGAACAGCCTTGTCATATTCTACTTCACCTACCACCTGCTTAATCATTTCTTCCGTAATATAACCAGGTCTTAATATCGTAGGTATCTCAGCGGTTACGTCAACGATCGTTGATTCTAATCCAATATCTACTTTACCACCGTTAATAATCATATCAATAATTCCGTTCATATCCTCTATAACATGTTCCGCTTTTGTCGGGCTGGGTCTTCCTGAAACATTAGCACTGGGAGCAGCTATATAAATACCGGACTTTCGTATCAGTTCATATGCTATTGGATGGGACGGCATTCGAATAGCTACCGTATCCAGGCCTCCGGTTGTACTATACGGCACCTTGCTGCTCTTATTAAAGATTAAAGTAAGGGGGCCCGGCCAAAAGGCCTCAGCCAGTTTTCTTCCATTCTCCGGACAATCGGCAGTTAATTCATTTAAAGCATTAAAATCAGCGATATGAATGATTAAAGGATTATCCGACGGTCTTCCCTTGGCAGCATAAATCTTACCGGATGCTTCTGTATTTAATCCGTCCGCCCCTAAACCATAAACCGTTTCCGTTGGAAAAGCTACCAGTCCTCCTTTGCGAAGAATCTCTGCTGCTTCTTTTAATTCCGTTGTATTAAAATTATTACTGTCTATTGTTACTATCTGTGTTTTCATTCTTATTCAATCCAGCTTCCGTTGTATAGATCATCTGTTGGCATATTTACTACCCCATATAAACATTGGTTATTGAAATGTCCTTGTTTAATCCGGGCAGCGAATCCGCTGTAAGATTTTTAAGGCAGTTAAATATAATTTATAACTGCACATTTACGCACATTATAACACTATAATTTTGATTATGCTATCATTATTTGTCGAGCAGCTTATTTAGGTAGGAAATTAACCCCAGATGAATTGCCCAAGCCATTTTATCCTGATACTTTTCGTCTGTTAACAAAGCAGCCTCCCCATAATTGGATAAATATCCACATTCTACAATTACGATAGGGCATTTTGTCTTTCTTAACATATAGTAGCTATCGTTAGCTTTTGCTACCCTCTTATTTCCATCCTGCAAACTTTTCTTTAACTGTTCCTGCATAATTTCGGCAAACTCTTTGCCCGTATCAGAGCTGGTATAATAAAATACCTGAGAACCTTTTATACTTTCCTGAGTAAAACTGTTCTGATGTATACTTATGGCAAGAAATGCATTGCTGTTATTAATAATATCCACACGTTTTCTCATATCGGCAGCTTTTTTATTGGAATCACCTGAAGAATAAAGCCCGCTGTCATCGCTTCTGGTCATAATAACTTCAATGTCATTTTGTTCCAGAAGTTTCTTTAGCTTTAAGGCTATGGATAAATTAATATCTTTTTCTAAGGCTCCGTTGACTCCTACCTTACCGGGGTCCACTCCTCCATGTCCCGCATCTAAAACTATGGTAACTTTCTCTTTTTGCTTCGGTGAGTATTTGGCAATTCCATCCTGTTTCATAACATGAATAGCCGGTTCTGCTAACAAAAATACAGATAAACTAATCATAATTAAAAATAAAATATTGAAATATCTTTTAAAACCTTTCCTTTTCATATATTATACCGGGGTCCTATGCTTTACTATATTCTATGAAAGGAATTTCTCAGCTATGAGTTTTGTCTTAAATAGTTTCACAAAAAATCAAACGAGCCAAAAGCCTCGAATATGAGCTGTAAAAATAACAAGACCGCTATTCTTAACGACTTATACCAGGAAAATTCGTCCTAGGACTAATTTAAATATTTATTAATAACATCCCAGATATTTTCTTTTTCAAGGCCAAGTTTCCAACAGGCAATCCCTGCCACATTGGCTTTATTAATAAGTTTTAACTTTGTTTCAATAGAATCTTCCTCTTCCAGCCATATTTTATAAGTAGCTCCATCTTTCTCATACTCTCCATAATATTGTCCGGTTTGGTCATCCCATTTTGCTGATGCTCCGCTATCTTCAAGCAATGCTTTCGCTTTACTCATTCCATAAGCTTGGGAGGTAACGGTAATATTACCGCTTTGATCAGGAGTCTCTTTCCACATTCTTGTGTAAAAAGGAATACCTATAATAACTCTCTCACCAGGAACCATTTTAAGTATATTATTAATCGCATTATCTACAAATCCAATAGAAGCTACGGACCCGCTTTCTTCCGATCCACCGTGATGCTCATCATAAGCCATTATAATTACATAATCGGCTACCAAACCTTGTTCCTCCCTGTCATAATACGCCGTATAACTGGTGGGAACATAATTATCTATAGATAAAACGATCCCATTATTCCTGCACATTACGGATAGTTCACGAATTAATTCTATATAATCATTACCCGATTCAGAAGATATCTTTTCGAAATCAATATTAAGACCGTCAAGCTTATATTGTTTTGCAGCATTTATTAAATTCTGAATTAATTTTTCTCTGCTGGATGTGTGGGAGAGTATATCGGTCATACTTATCTCTGTACTAAAATCGTCCACCAGACCCCAAACCTCAAGGCCAAGGGTATGTGCCTGTTTTACATAATTTTCGTCTGCAAGGGATGTAATGGAACCCTCATTGTCTGATATCTTAAACCAGGTAGGTGATACCGTTGTAACTCCCTGGGTTTTTGCTATAAGATTACTCAGATTGTTATTTGCATCCCTATTGGTGACCTGATGCCACACCAAATTAATATCTCCCTCTTTCTTAATGTGGGTATATTCAGGTGCTTTATAATCACTTTTTAATGTATCATAATAAGACTTTTCCACACGATTATTTTTCACATAACCAATGATACCATCCGCTGTCATAACCTTGCTAAAACCGCTTTTTAATACTTCATTAGGATCAACATAGGTCAATGACTGGTCTGGTTCTAATTGTACCAGAATATCGCTTTTAATACTTGGCTCATATCTTAGCTGGGTAGCTTTCTTAACTTTTGTAGCTAAATAATCTCCATATTGATATTTAATAACAATCCGGTTGGGATCTTTATAATATTCGTATGACATGTCCGAGTACTGTTTTACAAAATCTATTGCAACATAAACCGCATTATCTTTTAATACCGCAATGGGATAATCAGATTTCTTTTTCTTTTCATTTATATAATAAGAGGAACTGTCCGCCTCAGTTTTAATAATTTCCGTTGGAGTGGTATAACTTAGAATATTTTCATTAGAATCCCAATAAAACCTTTTATTTAATATCCCGTTTATCGTATCAAAATCAAGATAAATTGTTTTGTCCTGCAGGTAAGCTTTTTTCTCGTATATCTGATTTTGCATGATTACCATAACTTCATTCTGATCTAATTTATAATATTCGGATAAATCCATTACTTTATCACTTGGTGTAATTTTCTTGATCATAGCGGCACCTATGATCACAATAATGATAACCAATGCAATGGAAGTACCGATTATTGTCTGTTTTGTTCTTCTATCCATACTTATCCTCCTGGTCTAATATAGAGTACTTTTTATTTGTACTTTTACACCTTTTCTATTATAGCATTGAATTTATGCACAGTCATTATTTAAATCGACTTTTTTTTATTTAAATATTCATATCTCTTAAATCGAGTTAAAATTTAGTCAGCTTTTCGCGAAATTTATCCTATGGAAAATAAAACACAACATACAATTACTATAAAAAGGGCTATCGCAAAATTTAAGATATAGAAACCTCTTTCTAAACGCAAGTTCAAGATCTTAAGATTTTGCAACAGCCCAATTATTCAGAGTATTTTATTTGTTTATTTGTTCTGTCTTACGTATTGAGGATACCTTATAACAGACCCATTACTATGTATTTTTCCCAAACATTTTGTTTTAAACAAATTGGTGCACACGACAATTTATAGTTACGAAATTTACTATTTGGATAAGAAGGCCATTTGTGATATGTTATACTTACCCGAAACATTTGCTTAAAATAAAATTACTACTCTTTTTTTTCTAAATAATTCCTTACTGGTTAAAAAGTTTTTGAAAATAATTAATTGTTAAGACTGATAAAAGAAATGGATCAGGTTCATAGGGAACTGCATAAACTATTCGTTGCAGTTTTTTTGAAACTCTGTTTACCGTGGTATTATCTGTAAAAGGAATAACATAAACCCACTGTTCATTATTTTTAATGTGTTTTGCATTTTCTATAAACTGTCTCATTTCATGCTCTTTCCAGACTGACAGGCTGCTGACCACTATTTTTTTATCACAGCGCAAAAACTCACTTCTATTTTTTACCATATCTGTTCCCAGATCCAGTATGATGCAATCGTATTGATCTCCTATGATCTCCGGTATACCCTGCAGGTTTCTTTTCTTATAGAAAGTCACCCTGTGAATTGTGAAAAAATCAAGGTTCTGTAAATCCCCGTCAGGAGCATAGAAGTGCTGGTGTAGGTATGGAAAGTCATCTCTTAAACCACATTCTAAAAAGGCAGTTTTGAGTCCCAGATACTCACTGAAATAATTACTAAGCATAATTCCAAAATGAGTGACTCCTGCTCCGGGATGTGTTCCCATTAATCCTATTATGAATTTCCCCTGAACTTTCTCTTTTTTTATTTTTTTCATTAAAATAGGTTCGCTCTTCATAACTGCTCCTGTTTTCTCAGATCTTTAACAGACTTTTTATAAAGTCATTAAGATAATCATTATTTTTTTGCATAAATGGATCCGGTTCATATGGTATACGATAACAATTAAGCTTATCCATATGTTTTATGATTTTACCAAACTGATTCCCATCTAAAAAATTAAATAAGTACTTTATATCTTCCTGCTTATTTAAAAGACGTATAACTTCCTCCGTATTCGCTAATTCCCACTCTTTCCCCCCGGATATAATTAACTTTATATCTGCTTTTAAATAATCCTGCAGATTATTTGAATCCAGACATCCATAATCCATAATCGTTACCGGATAATCATTTTTATTAATGAGTAAATTCAAAGAAAAATTAGGAAGTATGTTACAATTAAAAATTTGACAGATATCATCTTTTGTCTTTATATTCTGATACCTGTTTAGAATTTCAGATATGTGGTTAGAATCGTTTATTTCCATATAGAGAGCCTTATTAATATATTTATTATAATAAGCTGTGATAAGAATAGACAGATGTGTCACACCTATTCTGTGCTGGGTTCCTGCTACTGCAATACTTACGGATTCCTCGTCTTTTGACTTGCGGTTAATTTTTTTGTGATTTATTTCTAATAGTTTATTTTTTAGTACAGATACGGAAGAGTATCTTAAAAAGGAATGATGCCTGAGACATTTACCAATAACAGACTGCAGGGATTTTGATAACTTTTTTATGTATCTCTTCTGATCTCCCATTGTATGCTTCCCATCATAGGATATTCCTGCCGCCATATAATAGATCAACGCACCAATCCCATAAACATCCGTTCTCTCATCCGGTATCTTACCAGTATATAATTCCGGTGCGGCGAACCCTTTCGTTCCCAATGAAAACTTTCGTTCCGTTACGTTGTTTTTAAAAACAGAGGCTCCAAAATCAATGAGTTTTACCACATTGTCAGAAATAATAATATTCTCCGGTTTTAAGTCTAAATATAAAATTGGATTATTAATGGAGTAAAGATACTGTAATAAATCACATATTTGTATTGTAAATTGCAGGATAAGATTTTCTTTTAAGTGTCGATATTGTTGTCTGAATACTTTTAAAGACATACCCTCGATATACTGTTCTATGATATAAGAGTTAAATTCATCCTCTTCAAAATCATATATAACAGGTATACAAGAATGTTTAAGATTTTTAAGAATGTAAGCTTCGTTAAGTAATTGTTCATGTTGGATATGATTCTTACTGATACGCTTAATTGCTCTAAGGGTTTTTAATTTAATATGTTCCGCTAAATATACCTCCGCACTACCCCCGCGTCCCAACAATTTAATAATTCGATATTTCTGAAACCATATCTGGTCTGACATTATCTCCTTTCTTATTAGAATAAATCCTATAACTTATGACTTTTTTCCGCTTAAATCAATGGAGTAATCCTGATATTTATTATACAATATAACAACTTCCTGCACAACCATTTTCCTTTCGACGGTTTCACCAAAGTTTTCTTATTTATTTGTTAATATTGTTAATAAGCTGCTCTGTCATATTATGGGAAATGGAGTAAATATTTAATAAATCTTTCATAAATAATCATATTGACTTTATTTCGCATTTAAATTATACTTTGTTTACAACATAGCTAAAGGTGTTACTTTACCTTATTTTAAAGCATGTTGCAACTTTTAATCTATTTATTCCAGGCCAGCACATAGTAAAGGATGTGATTCTATGAAGATAGAGAAAATTAGTGACCGCCAAATTCGCTGTACTTTAAGCAGAGATGATTTAGTAGATCGTGAATTACGTATTAGTGAGCTCGCTTACGGAAGTGAGAAAGCAAAGGCCTTATTTCGAGATATGATGCAGCAGGCAAATTATGAATTTGGTTTTGAAGCAGAGGATATTCCCTTGATGATAGAAGCCATTCCGGTTTCGCCTGAATGTTTAATTTTAGTAATAACCAAGGTTGAAGATCCAGACGAATTAGATACTCGTTTTTCGAAGTTTTCACCGGATACGGATGAACATGAAGATTTATATGAAGACGAAGCAGATGATTCTTATGCAGATGAAATAATAAATTGTTTTGGTCAGATGGATGACTTAATGGGTGAGAATTCAGAGGAAGAAAAAGATGATTTCGTTCCCCTTGCTGAAGCATTATCTATTAATAAAGAGGATACTCCGGAGGAGGATTCATCCAGTCAGAAAAGTGTTTCATTTCAGACTAATTTAGTAAAAGTATATTCTTTCAAATCACTGAATGAAGTTACGAAATTATCAAGCGTAATATCTGCTTATTATAAAGGGACTAACAGTTTATATAAAAATTCTGTTAACTCCATATACTATCTAATCATTACAAAATCCGACCATTCACCGGAGGAGTTTAATAAAATCTGTAATATTATTTCTGAATACGGAAGAACAGAACGTACTACTTATGCAAGCCCTTATTATTATGAAGAACATTACGAAGCAATTATAAAGAATAATGCAGTTCAGATACTGGCAACTTTATAATCATCAAAAATAAATAATTGACCTTATAACACGAGGACCTCCGCCAGTGACGGAGGTCTTTCTTATTTCATAGGTAAGTTCTACAAACTGTACTTACCCTGTTTCGGAAAGATAAGTTCCTAAACACAAAACAGCCCGGAATAAGATATTCCGGGCTGTTATTATTAATTGTGAAATGCTATCAGCACCACTTTATTATTGTTTTGTACCAAGATATTCGTTAATTGTTCCTAATAATTGATCTGCATCCATTCCATGTACCATAGCAGCTTCTTCTAAGGATTCACCCTGAGAGGAAGGACAGCCTACACAATGCATACCGGATGCCATTAAAATAGGGATGATACCTTGATCAACTCTGATAATTTCACCAATTGTCATGTCTTTTGATATTTGAGCCATGTATATACCTCCTTACGTTTATTATAAACGATTATATTTATTTATATGTGAACTCTTTCATTATAATCTAAGTTATAAATCCCGTCAAGGGTTTAATTAAACACACACCCTCACTGATTGGTATCTTTGTTACTGTTTACTTCCAATGTATCTTTCATTCATTCTATCCGGTAATAAGCGAAGCAAACCATTTCTATGCGAGTGAGCTTCTTTGTTGCAGTCACAAATTACATAATATGACATATAATGACACTGTAACAAATAATCTTTATAAATACTAAGATACTGACTAAAAAATCAGTGGATTTAAACTTCGTATCTACTTATGCCGCTGTATTTATCAACTGGTACATTATTAAATCCACAAAAATTTTTTATTACTAATTGGTGAGGGGTTTATTTATTACTGTTCACAGGCAACAAACGCGACGTGTTTTTTGTGAGTGTATTGTCACAGAAAACCGGAGAATTGCAGCGTAGGAACGCTGCCTCCTCGTTTTGTGTGCATCGCGAAGTCTGTTATTGTTCGCGGAACTGCTGTTTTTTACAGGGGAGTGAACAGTAATGTTTATTTTGTTACAAGAAACGTCCTGCTTTTATGTAGGTATGGTCTTTCGAATCGCTTAATATGAATATATAAAGCAAAGAGAGGAATGATTATGAATGCCATCATTAAGCCTGGCACCTATAGGTGCCACCTTTGTATCCAGTATTTTTCCAACAACTAATTTTTCATCCGACCCACTTTTGCTGGTAGGTACGGATCCATTATATCAGACAACGGTAAGTTATCTTAGGTTTGCTTTGCCTATACTACCTGTTACAGCTGTCACAGCCGCAGCTCTCGTACTTTATGTGGAAGATAAAACAGGTATTACACCCAGCCCTATAGAGGTAAACAGAGTACTAACCCCATTTGATACACAAACAGTTACTTACATTACTCAGCCACTATCTGTGCCCACCGGTAAAATTATTAACATCGTTCCCTGCGATATCCAAGGATTTGTCGCAATAGATCTCACTGATGTTGTGAACAATTGGATAAACGGAATTTATCCTGATTATGGTCTCGCTTTGTTAAATACTGACGGATTAACCGTGGTGAGATTCGGAAGCGATGATGCAGATATTCCATTTTCACCTTTATTGGTTATCTATTATGGAGAAGATATTGGTCCAACCGGACCTACTGGTCCTACTGGTCCTGCCGGTCTGACTGGTCCTACTGGTCCTACTGGCCCTGCTGGTCTGGCCGGTCCTACTGGTCCTGCTGGTGATACCGGTCCGACTGGCCCTGCTGGTCCTGCCGGTCCTACTGGCCCTGCTGGTCTGGCCGGTCCTACTGGTCCTGCTGGTGATACCGGTCCTACTGGCCCTGCTGGTGATACCGGTCCTACTGGCCCTGCTGGTGATACCGGTCCTACTGGCCCTGCCGGTCTGGCTGGTCCTACTGGTCCTGCTGGTGATACCGGTCCGACTGGTCCTGCTGGTGATACCGGCCCGACTGGTCCTGCTGGTGATACCGGTCCTACTGGTCCTGCTGGCCTGACTGGTCCTACTGGTCCTGCTGGTGATACCGGTCCGACTGGTCCTGCTGGTGATACCGGTCCGACTGGTCCTGCTGGCCTGACTGGTCCTACTGGTCCTACTGGTCCTGCCGGTGCCGGTGCCATTATACCCTTTGCATCAGGAGGTCCAGCTATCCTCACTACCATAGCCGGTGGCTTAGTCGGTACCACAAGTCTTATTGGTTTCGGTAGTTCAGCAACCGGCATCAGCCTTGTCGGCGGAACTATAGATCTTACAGGCACAGTATTAGGGCCGCTGATCAATTTTGCTTTTTCATCTCCTCGTGCAGGTACGATTACTTCAATTGCGGCATACTTCAGTAACACGGTGGCTCTTGCATTAGTTGGTACTACAATAACCATTACAGCACAGTTATATAGTTCAGATACACCTGATAATATTTTTACTGCAATTCCCGGTGCTGTAGTAACCTTGGCTCCGCCACTTACAGGTGTAGTCTCTCTGGGAGCAATAAGCAGCGGTATTACGACTGGCTTGTCAATTCCGGTCACTCCCGAAACCAGACTGTTACTGGTTCTTTCTGCAACTGCAGACGGCTTAAATTTGATAAATACTGTTACGGGTTATGTAAGCGGAGGATTAACAATTGAATAATTATAGCCAAATCATACTTGCTTCAAATAGCTAATCGATATATTATATATATTTGATTAACGGGACAGGAGCTGCCACATAGAGTATACTTATCTCTATGCGGCAGCTCTTGCTTTCTTTATTTAGGATATTAATGCTGACCAAAGAGGATTAATATCTAAATTGAATACATAGTATTCTGGCAATATGTTTTTTTCAAAGGTACAGCCTGAAATTTATATAGATTTAACTTGTATTATATCTGATTTTATATTAAAATAATGAAGAAAACTAAATAGGAGGTACATAATTATGGCATATAAAATTTCTGACGAATGTATTAGCTGCGGCGCTTGTGCAAGCGAATGTCCAGTAGGAGCTATTTCCGAAGGCGCAAGTCATTATGAAATCGACGCTGATGCTTGTTTGGATTGTGGTGCTTGTGCAGCTACATGTCCAACCGGTGCTATTGAGGCTTAATATATTCAAAACCCAGGGGCTGAATAATGGATCAAATCCAGCGGATTTAATTCATCATTCAGCCCCTGATTATTTTACTTTTTTGAAAAAATTCCTTTTTTCTTTTTCAACCGCTCAATCTTTGCTGCTGCGAATTCGGCACGTCCATTTTGTAATTCACGCAAAGTCCGGTCAAATTGTTTAAATCTCTCTTCTTCCCTTTCTTCTTTCATCCTTAGTAAAAAGTCCATTTCCTTAATTACACTTTTCGTTACCACATCACTCACGGAATCCGATAATACATCATTATTGTCCCTGATAGCATCTGTAATCAGACTATTCATAATTGTTTTAAACTGCTCCAGTTTATTAACAGATTTTTCAACAATATCGTCCTGTTCGCTTTCCCTCGTTCCATGAACAGACAAGGAAGCCTGATTGCTTTCTCCCACAATAGCATCCATATACTTTTTATCCCATTCCTGTTGCATCTTCTCTACTTCCTCTTTATCCAAATTGCTTAGTTTTTGAATTTCCGGCAAAAGCATTTTTATCGCACGCAGCTGGTACCCTTTTTCTTTCAGGATTTTAACAGCCTTTAAGACCTCTATATCCTCTTCCCTATAATATCTGTGCCCCATTTCATTTCTTAGTATATGTAAATCTAACTCTTCCTCCCAATATCGTAATGTATGCTGTTCAATATCAATTCTTTTTGAGGCCTCTGATATCATATATCGAGTTTCGCGCATAGCTCTTCCTCCTCTGTTAATTGTAATATTTTTACACTTCTTTAATTATATCACAGCAATTTATCATTGCAATACACTGACATTACTTTCTCAATTAACTTGTCGACAGCGATTGGCAGAAGCTTGTCCGGCTCTCCACCCCTTGACATAATCCAACGGCAACCACCAAAGTGCAAAGTGCCAGTCTGTTGACCTTTTAAATCAGAGTCGTAGTGCTTTTGTATAATAGGTGAGTTCGGATTACTACTACGAGAAAGAGTCTGGTTTACCAGACTCTAGCGCTGACGCGCTGTCACTTTGGTGACAATCTACCCCTTGCGTGTCATGTGCATCCTGCCAGTCGGGCTTTTTATTTCATAGGGAAGTTCGGAGAACTTTCCTATGAAATAAAAAAAGCTCTTTCTTAATATAAGTTAAGAGCATTACTCACTCGCTTATATCAAAAATAGAGCTTCTACCTGGTTGTTAGAACAGGATAGGTAATATAACCAAAACTTTTTAAACATATATCTACAGATATTAATTACCTGGTCTTTCCAGGTTGGCAAATTTTGTATATTGTGATAACCAGGCTAGTTTAACCGTACCGGTAGGACCGTTTCTTTGTTTACCAATAATAATTTCAGATATTCCTGCTTCCTCCGAATCATGATTATAATAATCATCACGGTAGAGAAACATAACAATATCGGCATCCTGCTCAATTGCACCTGATTCCCTAAGGTCGGATAACATTGGTCTTTTATCGGGACGCTGCTCAACAGCACGGCTTAACTGTGACAATGCAACAACCGGAACACTTAATTCCCTTGCAAGCCCTTTTAAGGAACGGGAAATCTCTGAAATTTCCTGCTGTCTGGATTCTGATTTTTTTCCGCCGGTCATTAACTGTAAATAATCTATGATTACCAGCCCCAGATTGTGTTCCAATTTAAATTTCCTGCATTTAGACCGAAGTTCACTTATGGAAATGCTGGAAGTATCATCTATAATCAGATTAGAATTACCGATAACCCTTGCACTTTCCACCAGCTTCAACCAATCGTCATCACTTAAATCACCGGTTCTCATAGATTGGGAATTCACCTTAGAGTGCATGGACATGATACGTTTTACCAACTGGTCCTTGGACATTTCCAAGCTGAATATAGCGGTAGTTACATTATTTCTTAATACTACGTGTTCTGCAATATTTAAAACAAAAGCAGTCTTACCCATAGAAGGTCTCGCAGCGATTAAGATTAAATCTGATGGCTGCAGACCCGCTGTTTTATAATCCAAATCATAAAAACCTGTGGCAACACCGGTTACACTTCCTTTATTCCTTGCGGCGGCTTCAATGCTCTCCAGGGATTTAAATACAATATCTTTTATACCAACGAACTCACCGGAATTTCGCTTCTGAAGGATATCAAACATCTTCTTCTCCGAATCTTCCAGAATCGTCTCTAACTTTTCTTTATCCAGATAACATTCATTTGTAATAGATTCTGTTACTTTTATTAATTGTCTTAATGTTGATTTCTCTTTGACAATGTTTGCATAATACCTGACATTGGCTGATGTGGGAACGGATGTAATCAGATCTCTGATAAATTCAAGACTACACAATTCCGACGGTACGTCTTTTTCTTTTAATTTATTCTGAAGGGTAATTAAATCAACCGGCTTGCCCTCATTAAAAAGTTCAAGCATGGCATCAAACAAGACACCATAACGATTTTCATAAAAGTCTTCCCCGGTAATTAACTCAGATGCTGCCACAATCGCATCCTTATCCATTATCATGGATCCGATTACCGATTGTTCCGCTTCTGTACTATGGGGAAACACCTTTTTTATAAATGCCTCATCCATTGCCTTTCCTCCTTATATCCCCTTTATTGCTCACTTACCTTTACTTTAAGTTCTGCAGTCACCTGGGGGTGGAGTTTTACAGGAACCGTATGAATTCCGATTGTCTTAATAGGCTCCGGAAGATGTAATTTTTTCTTATCTATATCGATACTATATTGGGCTTTCAGTGCTGCTGCAATTTCTTTTGAGGAAATGGAGCCGAACGTTCTTCCGCCTTCTCCTGCCTTAATTTTAACCTCCAGTGTTTTTGTCTCCAGATTTTTACCTAAAGCCTGGGCTTCTTCCAATAATTCCTTTTGTTTTTTATCTTCTGCTGCTTTCTGCAATTTTAAATCATTTAAATTTTTTGCATTAGCCTCTAACCCTAATTTTTTCGGTAATATAAAATTTCTGGCATAGCCATCACTTACATTTACTAATTCACCTTTTTTTCCTAAGGCCTTAACATCCTGTAATAAAATAACCTGCATATCTATTCTCCTTTCAAATAACTCCTATAATTCTCCTTCTTGTTTCATAGCAGACAGTGTTTCTTTTAAATACTGAATTGCTTCCGCCAGAGTAGAATTAGTAAACTGGGCACCCGCAACACTCATATGCCCTCCTCCTCCAAGCCGTTCCATAATCAGCTGTACGTTTACTTCATCGATAGAACGGGCACTTAAATATATTTTATCATTAAATTCAGTAAATACAAAAGTTGCGCGAATATTAGTAATATTTAAAAGTTCATTGGCTACCTGTGCCCCCAAAACTGTTGGACTGTTAATTCCATCACTGGAACACACTGTAATTGCAAAATGATCCAGATAAACTTCTGTTGCACTGACCGCCTCTGCTTTAGTTTTGTATTCGTCCATATCACTGCGGAACGCTTTGCGGATACGGGTAACATCCGCACCATTACGCCTTAAAAATGCTGCTGCTTCAAATGTTCTTACACCGGTTTTGGTAAGAAAATTATTGGTATCAATCATTACACCGGCATACATGGCATCTGCTTCCACCTGTTTTAATCTCAGCCCATCCCCGATATACTGAAGGATTTCCGCTACCATTTCGCAGGATGAGGATGCATATGGTTCAATATAGGATAATACTGCATTTTCAATTGCTTCCCCGGTTTGACGGTGATGATCCAAGATAACTATGGTTTTCGTTAAAGACAAAAGTTCCTTGCATTCCGTATAGTTAGGTCTGTTTACATCTACGATAACCAAAAGTGTGTTATTATCAACCACACCCATTGCCTGATCGCTTTTCAAAAACATATCTTCTTCATAGTCCGGATTATTAATAAACCTGGTCATTAACGGGCGGACGGAAGTAGTTACTTCATTTATTACGATATGTGCTTTTTTATTTAAAGTTTTAGCAATACGATATATACCGATTCCGGCTCCAAAGGAGTCTACATCTCCAATGGCATGTCCCATTATTACTACCTTATCTTTCGCTTCAACAAATTCTTTTAAGGCATGGGCTTTCACTCTTGCCTTTACCCTTGTACTCTTCTCAAGCTGTATACTCTTACCGCCATAATAGAGAAGTTTATCTCCCTCTTTTACGACAGCCTGATCACCACCCCTGCCCAAAGCTAAATCAATGGCTGCTCTTGCATATTCATAACTTAACAGATAAGAATCCGTATTTACACCAAGACCGATACTGATGGTAACAGACATTTCATTTCCGATATTTACGGCTCGTACTTCCTCTAACAGGCTGAATTTACTTATTTGCAGCTGCTGCAGATATTTTTGTTTAAACATAAAGATATATTTATCTTTTTCGAGCTTTTTGACGATTGCATCAATACTCTGCATATACTTATTAATTTTACGGTCAACTAATGCAATTAATAAGGAACGTCTTACTTCATCTATACTTTCTAAAGCTTCTTCGTAATTATCGATATATAAAAGCCCGGTAATCATCTTCTGCTCGTAATTTTCACGAATCAGAGTCTTATTCTCCGTTTCATCATAGAGATACATGGCAATCAGCGTATTGCAGTCGTTTAACCCCATTTCATCTTCCTGATATTCAAATGGTGCGCTGTCAGAAAAATCAACAGCAATTATTTTTCTTAAAATAATCTTATAATAACTGTTATTTCTTGCTGATCTTACTGTTTTGTCCTGCATATCCTTTGGCAAAACCGCAGCAGTGATTTCAGGAAATATGTTGGTTATCGACTTACGTGCTGTTTTTTCATTCTCAATGATATCCAGGAATTCATTATTGCCCCATAAGAGTCTTCCCTCGTAATCCAGAATCGCATAAGGTAATGCCATCTCTTTTAATAATTGTTTTTGAACCTGACCATAGTCAGCAGCATAGCGGATTAAATCACCTATTATAACAGGTCTTTTAAAAAAGTACAAAAGCATTGCCACCACGATATACACGATTAAGAATCCGAACATTACTAATCCGGCTTTCTCATCTATTAAGTATATAGACAGATTCATACCTGCCAATAGGATTGACAGCATAATCGGCCAGCGCAGATATGCTTTCAACGCTCCTTTTACTTTAATGTTCCTTTTCATTCTCCCATGCTCCTTATAAAATCTATATCGTGCCATAAATCAGTTATCAAAAGTTAAAAACAGCCCTAGTTTTCCTTATAATTTAATTGTGATGTACATTATACCATTTATAACGGTTAAGTTAAAGTTTTTTTTATAATTTAAAACTGGAAGCAATGGAAAGGATGTGTTGTTAACCGCTTACCAAGTTGATTTCAACATCATCATCCGGAACAAAACCAACACTCTTTTACCCCTTTCAGACGCATGAAAAATTATTCCATATTCTGATTTATTATATCACAGATTTATAAGAATTTAAACATCGCGAAGCGTGTTATTGTTCGCGGAACTGCTGCTTTTTGCAGGGGAGTGAACAGTAACTCTTAAGGTAAAGCTCTTACACAAAGTAAAGTAGCCTGCTGCATACGCAGCAAGCTACTTTTCGGAGGTTTTAAAAAGCCCAGTTTTTTCTAATATATATTAATCTTCTTCCCCTCATGATTAGAATACTTTAGAAAACATATGCACCAATAGTTCCTGAAAATACAACCTTATATAACCCATTTGACTGAGGAGTCACGGATTTTAATTTTAAAGTACCGCTACATTCAGCATCTACACCGGAATTATATTCGCTGTATTCGATTGATTCAGGTATATCATCCATTGAAGCGTACTTCTTAGTTATAGTTTTGGTGTAAGAATAATACCAAGCATTCGGTGTAAATATACTATCACTCTCAAATCTTTCTGCACCTTTACTAGTATCAACTGTTTCTGCAGCATATGTAGTTGCACTGAATGATAATAACATAACTACTGTTAATACAAATACTATGATCTTTTTCATATAAAATCTCTCCTTTGTATTTTTCTTTATTATAGCTCTGCAATCTTACATAGATGTGACATTTTTAGAAATTATCTTTTATTTTTCGATACCGCCATAAGGGATAAACAGTTATAAATACATTAAATAATACAAAACCTGCGATAAGACAAATTGTATAAACCCACGGCAGCTTGCTAAAATATACTTCATATGCATTTTTACCTACTTCCAATATACTGTTGCGTTTAAATAAATCATCGTATTCTTTTATATAAATACCAACATAATATAAATAGATTATCCCCAAGCCGAGTAAAACAGCAAATATATTATTTTTTATTAAATTATCAAGATATAGTAATCTTATTTTATTTCGATCCATTCCCAGTATACTAAGAATATGATTCCTCATCTGATCTGCTTCTACCCTAGTTGTCTGATTATTACACTGTACTGTTATTGAAATAACAAAAACGATAAAGTTTAGTAATAAGGACATGACAATAGTAATCATGGCATTATATTTAGCTTCTTCTTTTAGCATTCGAAAGTTCTGAATATAGAATGCATCATCAACCTTTGAAATCTCTATATCGGTTCTTACATAATTTGCATTCTTATTAGAATAAATTTGCAGATATTCATAAGTTTTTTCAGGAACTAGTTTTTCATATATTGTATCATTACAGATAATGGAGTATGGTTTTGCTAAAAAGGATTGAGATGTTTCATGATCAAATTTGTATATAATCCCACCTACCCTTACTTTTATTTCTCCTCTATCACCATTAATAGCAATTTCATCCCCTATTTTAATGGTATCTTCCATTACACTTTCTGATGGTTGCTTTGATATCTTAAAAATTGCATCTGAACCATTTTGTAATTTACCATCCGGCATCATATAATATTTCGGTAAATATACAATTACTATATCTTCATGTAAAAAAGAATCTTCTGACAAATTTCCTTCATCTATCTCATTAAGGTAATATTGGTAGTCCCTTTCATCTTGTGATAAACCGAAAACAGACGCGAAAATTCCGGATTTACCAATATTTTTAGGATAAAAATATTTCTTTAAATAATTAGCATAATCGCTGTCATTCATATTATTCCAGGAAAGCGGCAAATAATTAGAACATCTGTATGTCCTGATGTAGGAAATTCCGTATATCTTTTTTATTTTATTCAATTCTTCCACGGTCATATGTGTCTGCGGTTCACTATAATTTGACATAATGCCATATTCATAATCTGCTGAAAATGTATTTTTGATATAATTATATTCATAGTATTTTTGGTATGCTCCGTACGCAGTACTTACTAGTACCAGAAAAGTACTGACTGTCAGGCAAAAATAGATGATTGTTTCTTTAAAATGGAAGCGGTTGAATATCTTAACCATATTTCTTAAGGTCAACGGCCTGAATTTCCTTTTGTTAAAGGGTATTACTCTGTTTACAGTCTTTAGATTTAAATTACCATTTAACGGCATCTGCCTGGTACGAAGCACAGAACATAAAGAAAACAGGAGGGTCGATCCCATAAGAACAAGCATTAAAGCTATTAATTTCAAACTATTTATCGAGATAATAAATTCCTGTGGAATATATACTTTCGCAAATTGATAACCAAGATAAACAACTAACAGACCTACTATAATTCCGGCTGTATAGGCTATGGTAAAAACGATTAACAACTCTTTAAAATAAAGTGAAAAAATCTGATTTTTACTTGCTCCCAGACTACGCATAATAATAAAACTTTTTTTGTGCTTCTTTTGGGAAGCATATAGTATTTGAAAAACAAAAAATGCCGAAGTTAAGGTAACAAGAATTATTAGAATCGAATCGGATAAGACGGCTTCAATCCGTTCTCTGCTTTTCTCAATATATTCCTTATATGTATAATCATTTTTAACAAAATCCCCCCGGTTTGTAGTAAGCATAGATAATTCATCCGTATTTTTTACAAATTTATTTTTAATAATACCAAAAATATTTTCAAACATAATCGGAGTTTTGAGAGCGGAATCCGTAACAAAAAAAGATATCAGTTGATTACCGTCCTTTTTCCATATGGATGAATAATTTTTTAAAACTCCGGTGAGGATAAAGGTTTTGGTTGTCTCTTCCTGACTGTTCTTATTATGGGTAAGGATTTTCAGGGTTACCTCCTGTCCCAGTTCATAAGAATACCCCATCAGGGAAAGATAGGACATCTCAATGGCAACTTCATTCTCCTTTACGGGCAGTCTTCCATCCAGAAAATTTAATCCCATATGTACCGTATTTTTATCCACTGAACCGATTACTCCCAAAGTACTCCCGTTCCTGCCTAATACCTCCCCATAGCCGGTCATCTTACCGATACTTTTTATTGTTCCATGATTTTTAAGATCTTTATATATGTTGTCATCCGTATTATACACAGATATATTCCAGCTTCCGTAAATGTCCTTACGCTGCAGTTCTTCCGTTTTAATCAAGCTGTCGTGCAGAACGGTAACGGTAATAGTAAAAGTACAGGCTAAAATTATTACAGTGAATAAAGACAGGTAAGACTTTTTATACTTCTTTAAATTTAATTTGACTAATATGTTAAAATAATTCATATTATTTCACCAATTGAATCTGATACTATTTTCCCATCCTGCAGAGTTATAACTCTGTTTGACTGGCCGGCAATCTCCAGATTGTGGGTTACCAGTAATGTTGTTTGATTAAATAACCGGTAGCAGTAGTGAATGGCATCCAAAACCTGCTCACCGCTTTTTATATCCAGATTACCGGTTGGTTCATCCGCAAGCAAAAGGTCTGGTTTCGTAGATAAAGCCCGTGCCAGGGCGGCCCTTTGCTGTTCGCCCCCGGATAATTCAAAAGGATACTTATTTTTATTATCACCCATCTCTATCATTTCCAGAATATCATCAATGAATTTCATATTTGGTTTATTCTGATCCAGATAGGAGGGCAGGCATATATTTTCCAATACCGTAAATTCCGGTATTAGGTTAAATGCCTGGAAGACAATTCCCACCTTTTTACGCCGGATTCTCGCTAACTCCTTTTCTTTGCGTGCATAAAGATCGATATCGTCCAGGATAACATGTCCTTTTTCCGGACTCAAAAGCCCTCCGGCTATGTTAAGTAAAGTAGATTTACCGGAACCGCTTCTTCCGATAATTGTTGTAAAACTCCCCTTATCAATGGAGAGATTGATACCATCCAGCGCTGTAACCATACCGGTTCCTTTTCCAAATGTTTTACTTACGCCCTCTAATTTTAATAAACACATCTGCCTCTCCCCCCATTCCCAGTAATTATAAACACTATTATACGATCAGAAGCTTGCATTTATCTTACATCTGAGTAATTATTATAAGCAGCTTTACCTTTCAGTATAGGAAGCCGTATCTCAAAAGTGACTCCGCACGGTTGATTATTCTTTACTCCGATCTGGCCAAAATGTCTGACAACAGCTTGTTTTGCTATTGCTAATCCCAAGCCGTTGCTGCCGTCTTTCTGCCGTATGCTGGAAACAAAACGCTCAAATAAAACAGGCATATTCTGTTCTTCTATTCCACTTCCCTTATCTTTAATGAATAGTGCAAATTCATGTCTTCCGCAAATAAATGATATGGTAATTTCAGAGTCTTCCGGTGAATGTTCGATGCTGTTTTTCAACAGATTAACTAAAGCTTCTTTCATCCAAAAAGAATCAAATCCGAACTTTGCTTCCTGCTCACCCGCTACAGTAATATCAATATTTTTACTGTCCAAAAGAGGTTGTATATCTTCAATACATTCCTCAATAAAAGAATATACATTATGATCCTTTATCTCTAATTTTGTATTGCATGATTTCAGCATGCCTATTTTTAGATAAGAATTGATTAGAACCGTCATTTTCTCCATCTGCTTTAATCCGGCTTCCAGCCGCTTTGTATTTAGTCCGGTATTTTCGTAGATGTACCTTTCCAGACATAAACGGGCTACCGTTAAGGGAGTTTTCATCTGATGGGACAAATCCTCCATAAAATCATGCATTTTAGCTTTCTCCTGATGAACCAGAAGTATATTGTGTTTTGAATTAATATAAAGTTTATGTAGTTTATCCATAATTCGGATTGTATGGTGATTGGATTCCGCAAGAAAAGCGCCGGGGTTATTAAAGTCGTCCAGATATCCCTCTAGCCGCTTAAGAAACTTCATATGATTGTTGAAAAGAATTGTCAGGCAAAGAAACAAGAATATTATAATAGTAAGTTCAAATACGGATAAATAAGTAATTTCCCGATTAACGGAATCCTTAATAAGCGTCTCGCCGCTAAAACGGTATCCGTATTTCTTTAATAACTTAATACCATCTGCATACGCTTTATGGTCATCCTTTACCACCGTGTCGATTACGGATTTATTCATATCACCATAAACCTCGGACATGGCTCCCAGGACAGAGATAATTCTCTCCGAATAACTGTTTTTAATGGTATAAGACATATAGCTGACATTAATAATATAAAATGTAAAAACCAGGAGACCTATAGTCAAAATAAAATGTTCATCTAAAAAATATTTTTTTTTCATAAGTATTCCTCATTAATTTCTAATAATATCTACATTCCATCGGTAACCATAATTTTTAACAGTTTCTATGTACTGGGACCCTCGGTAGGTTTTTAATGATTTTCTTAGTCTGCTGATATGAACATTAAGAGTATTTTCTTCAATAAATTTGTTTTTGCAATCCCAAATACTCTCAAACAGTAATTCCCTTTTTATAATCCGGCCGTTATTTTTTAATAATATTTCACATAAATCAAACTCAATGCTTCTTAATTTAATTTCTTCTTCATCTAAATATATCTTTCTGCTATCAAAGTTGATTGTTAAATCACCGCTGAAAATAATCTGGGTATCTTTTTGGGCTTGCAGCTCATTTCTTCTGAATTGGGCTTCCACCCGCATTAATAAGATCCGGATGGAAAAAGGTTTTGTGATATAATCATCTGCACCGTTTTTAAGCCCGGTTATGATATCCTCTTCTTCATTACACACGGTAAGCA
Source organism: Anaerocolumna sp. MB42-C2 (assembly GCF_030913705.1). Lineage (GTDB taxonomy): Bacteria > Bacillota > Clostridia > Lachnospirales > Lachnospiraceae > Anaerocolumna. Next base: position 3,709,663 of record NZ_CP133190.1, on the reverse strand, counting down.
TGATAATCGGATTTTTGAAAAACGTACGAATTTCAAGGCAGAATTCAAAACCGTTACAATCAGGTAACTGAACATCTAAAATACATAAATCAATTTTGTTAAATTTAAAGTAACATAAAGCAGATGAACGGCTCTGAGCGTTTAAAACCTGATATCCGGCCGAAGTGAGTAATTCCTTTACTTCATTTTGTAATTCCGTGTTATCTTCAATGATTAAAATAGTAAACAAAATGATACCCCCAGAAAAAGAATTCTTCTAAACATGATGTATTTTTGCAGTATACTTTTCACATTTAGTCCTAGGTGTATCATAATACATAAACTGACATTTATCAACTTTTTAATGGGAATTTATAGGGAAAAACAGCGTTATAGCGCCAGGTAATCCTTTGATTATTTGCAGGAAATTGTTTATACATAGTTAATCCGCCTTTCCCAGTTACTATTAATGTAAAAATCAGTAATCAACTATGAAAGACGGACCCTTTCAATTATTATAACAGAAACCAGTTCAAAGTGCTAAAACGATCTATTCCAGATTAAGGAGGGCTCAATGCTCTTAATATCTTTGGAACAGGTACGAGCCATAACACCGGACAGCTCTTCCGTCATATCGGATATTTTTTTAGCAACTCCTTCTGCCCCGAAATCTTTAAGAGAATCCATAAGGGAACGGCCGGCACATACTGCTGTTGCTCCAAGTGCCAATGCTTTAAAGGCATCAATACCGCTTGCTATCCCACAGTCCACAAAAATAGGTATCTTTTGATCTACAATTTTTGCAATTTTAGGTAATAACATTAGGGGCGGTACCGCATAATCCAGTATTCCGTGATGGTGGGATATAACTATCCCTTTTACGCCGGCTTCCAGGCATTTGTAAGCATCCTGTTCGCTAAGCACCCCTTTTACCACAAAAGGTAATTTAGTAGCTTGCACAAAGCTTTTTATTTCATCCAGGGATTTAGGTGCCATAGGAAAGCCTAAAACAGTATCGTATTCTCCTTTACCGTTAAATCCATGGTCTATATCCATTCCTACAGCTAAAACATTGCATTTTTCCGCATGTTCAATCCTTTTAAATATTAATTCATTATCCACATAAGGTTTTATTACTTTTATTGTTTTTGCACCGGTTTGAGTGATAGCTTCCAATTCAGTTTCATCCCCCATACCGGCAAACATTACAGCGTTTGCCGCAAACGCTCCTTTGGCCAGTTCTACCATTCCTTTCGGATGATAACCGTTTAAATGGGATAATGCGGCAGTTGTAATAGGGGTTGAAAAAGTTTCCCCAAATAATTCTAAGGAAGTAGATGGTTTAACCCCATCTATATGCCGCATTTCAATTAATAAGGAATCAAAGTATTCGCGGGTAATCAGATTGGCATCTCCGGTTCTATAATTATTGTCTTTCATATCTACCTCCAGCTTTTTCATTATTACTTGTAGTTTATCCTTTTTTCTTCCTTTTGTCTACAATAAAACGACTTATTCCTTACACACCAATAAAGAATTATAAACGATAGAATAGCTTAATCGTACCATCAAAATAATGCAATAAACTTACACTGTTTGATTGTCGATCAGGCACACTTGGAACCAGATTCAGGGAGACCCCCTTTATTTTATCCGGTTCATCATCATCTACAACCGGAAGTATATCAGATATAATATAACCGCTTAGAGATTCTAGATTCTCCCATGTAAAATCTGTGCACTCCTCCCCCTCCTGATTAAATTCCATTTCTAATTCCTGCTGTATTCCTGCTCTGTTCTTTTGATTCTCCCCATGCAACAGATTTACTACAAGTTCCTGTTCCCTTTCCATTATGTTTCCTCCTAGTTTACTATATATATTGATTTTTCCCTGCCCCTATGCTATATTTTTTTTATAAGGATGGGTGACTTGCTTGAAGATAGGAATATGCGATGATAATAAATTATACTTGAATCATCTAAGCGAAATGGTAAATCAATTGTTCTCAGATCTCTCGAATAATACTGTTGAAACATTAAGCCCCGATGATTTATATTTACATATACAAAACAAAACTTGTCCATATGATATTTTAATAACAGATATTGAGTTGGGTAATTACAGCGGAATTAATTTTGCTAAAGAACTTGCAGTAATTAATCCTAACTGTATCATTATTTTTATAAGCAATTATATAAACCTGGCAACGGAAGTGTATGAGGTTGACCATATTTACTTTATACTGAAATCTGAGGCAGAAACACGTCTACCTAAAGCTCTTAAGAAAGCTTTTGAAGTCTATAAAAAACAAAATAATAACTATCTTGCTTTTACTTATAATAGTATGGAATATAAGATAGCCTGTATGGATATTAAATACATTGAAGCCTTAGGACGGTATCTTTATATTCATGAAGCAAAACAATCTTATAAATGTATAAAATCCTTAAAAGATTTATCTTCTGAACTTACGGACTCTTTCGCAAGATGCCACAAGAGTTATATTATAAATTTAGCTTACATTCGTTCCGTAAGCCGTAAAAATTGTGAATTATCAACCGGTGATAATATACCGATCAGTCAAACCTATGCAAGGACTTTTCATGCGGCATATGTTAAATATGTTTCCAGAAAGCTATTGTAAATAGTTTCGTAAAAGACATTCGAGCCATTAGAAAAGAATCCTGAGGGATGTTCTTAATTTCATTTATAAGGTGTTTTATATTAACTTTCTGTTTCTGCCTTTAACATTAACATTGCTGAAAATTCATTGCCATTATCAATAAATTCCTTTTGTCCATCATAACGTTTTACAATTTCATCCAGGATCTTTAAACCATAACCGTGCAAGTATTTATCTTTTTTCCAGGTGTTGGTTCTTTCTTTTAACATACCGGCTTCATCCGGTTTACTGTTTATTACTTTTACAGTAAAATAACTTCCTATTATTGCCAGCTTAATATTAATATAGTTTTCAGAATCAGGATTTCTATGACAACCCTCTATGGCATTATCCAGTAAATTAGAAGTTACACTCATAAGATCAATATCATTAATTGAAAGCGTTTTCGGGATATTAATATCTAAATCATAAGAAATATTCCATTTTTCACATAACTTTAATTTCTGGCTAAAAACCGCATTAATAATTTTATTGCTGCAATAATAATTTTTTCTGATATTTCGGTATTGTTTAACCAGATTACCCGTATAATCCTTAGCTTCCTGATGTTCTCCGTTATTTACTAATATTTGAATTGTTTCTATATGGTTACCGATATCATGATATAATTTATGTATCTCCATTTCTTGCTGTTGTTGCATTAAATAATTGGCATATTGGATTTCGTTTTGTTGTTTTAGTAAATTATTTTCCATTTTCAAAATATGTTTATCATATAAATTAATAGAAGTAAATAAAGTTATGATAATCACTACAATAATAAGTAATATTGAATTGAAATTGTCAAAATGTTTCAGCACTCCGTTATATTTGCTGTTGAAATAGCTCTTATTGGAACCTATAACTACAAACGCCCATACAGTATAAATTACATACCAGGTCCATTTTGACAATGAATTTATTTTATTGATTTTCTGATTATATCTGCTAACTAAAAATAACAAACATCCCAAAGCAATAGTACAGAATATTGATAACAGATAGACCGGCAATGAATTAAGTGTAAGCGGCATTATAATATAATAATTATTTATTGTATCAACCCGCGTAAATTTATCCGCATATAAAATGCCATCAGGAATAAATAATACAAAATGCAGTATGATAGACCACCAGTAGCACTTATACCATTCAATTTCCAAAACAAAAATAATAAATAACAATAGAAATATTTCTTCAACAGCCATCAATACTTTTAAACCAATGGCTACTTCAAATGTATAGGGGATGATTCTGCCCCCTACGTAAATTGCAGATAATGCATCTACAAACGGAAGATACAGGGAAGATAGAAACGCCAAAACATATGCTTTTTTTCTGCTCACTTTCCTTTTATAACCGTTGCATAAAACTAAATACAATAAGAATTGATAAATAAAATCCTGTATAAAAAAATTTAAAAACGGATTTAAATTCATGTGATTTATAATATCCTCCTAATAGATGCTATAGGGTCATTACCCTGTAATATAAATAATACCATCAAGTATTTCGTAGCGTCAACCATAGGATTCTTATACATAACTTTTCATAAATCATAACGTTACTGTTCACTCCCCTACAAAAAGCAGCAGTTCCGTGAACAATAACACGCTTCGCGTTGTTGCCTGTGAACAGTAACATCATAACATCAATCCGTTTAAATTTCCATATAGGTGTCATAACTCCGTAGAATTTTGTAATAACTCGTCGATTTTTCTGAAAACTATGAAGGAGTGCTTGAGTTAAGGAAATTAGAAAAAAGCTGCTGCATAACTTAAGTTTTGCAACAGCTTTTCTCTACAATAGTATATTCTTGTCTAAACGTCCAAATCTCTTTAATTGTAAAAGTTTTTCAATCGCTTCAAAGGATTTCCACCAGTTCTCACTAATCGCAAACGCTTTAGGGTATTTATTACCGTTATACCACTCCCACGGAATGTCCCAAACACCCGAAGCAGGTTTATTGAGAATTATTTGATCCAGTGCACTTTCTACTTCGTCTTTATTTTCTTCATAGAATCTGCTGTCAGGAGATAATACAAACTCCAGGGGATTCGCCATAAAGTTATCGGTTTCGTTATGTATTTTATCTCGAATCAAATTTGATATTATCCCACGGAAATTTTGGTAATCAAATTCTTTTGTAAGTCCCGCACTTTCTATGTCATCCAATAATCTGCAGTATCCACCGATTCCCATATCACCAAAATTCTTTGTTGCAGGCAGATTTTTAACTATTGATTTTGTATAATCTTCTGCCATTTGATAAAGGTTTGATAACTTATCACCATACCTAAGAATGAAACCGGAAAGAATTGCCGTAATTCCGATACTCTGATAAACATTATCCTGTTGGTTATAATCCCACCACCGGGCATGAGGATAATTGTCATTTGACGGAATAACGAAATACCATCCATAGCTGTCTTTGTGCTCCGTATTCTCAAGATATCGGAATAATCCCCTGTATACAGGATGTGCAGTATCATAAAAATCGATCTGACGAAGAATTCTTGTAACAAACTGTGCGTTATATGGTGTTGAAGCCGGATTCCAATTATCAGGTTCTATGGGACCTCCAAAACCACCGTCGCTATTCTGATAATATAACAGGATTGAAAGCACCGCCTCTTTGCTTCCATGTTCAAATTGATATTGCCATAATGCTAAATCAAGCGGCCTTGCGTTTTTGTATATCCACCGGCGTATTTCCTCGAAAGATAATGCACTAAGTTGCATATGTTTTCCTCCTTAATTCTAATATGATAATTAGGTAATTGCGAAACTCACATATTGTATCTATATGTCATGCAATTAATACAATTTCAGAGCTGAATCTTGCCCAGAGGGCAACTGAAGCTATGAAATTCGTATCAATTGTATGGCATATTCAAAAACTATATAGTTTCGCAATTGCCTATTTAACATGATAATGCATTGATTGCTATCTCTATTGTACCTTACATTTTGAACCGGTCATTGTAAAAAACGGACATATTCCGTAAATAATCCTGAGGAGTCAAACCACAAACCCTCCTAAAATCATGGATGAAATGAGGTTGGTCAAAATAACCGGATTGTACCGCAATATCAGTAAGGTAATCCGAGTTTCTCTGCAGTAACCGGAGTGCATAATTGGTTCGGGCAATTCGGGAAAACATCTTGGGGCTGGTGCCGACATAACGTAAAAATAACCGCCGGATCTGTTTTTCACTGTAATAATACTCAGAAGACAACTCTTTGGCACTAATATTTCCATGCTGTCTGACGATAACCTGCATCATATCCAAAACACTCATATTTGTCTTACTTTCTGTCAGTCTGGTTAAAAATATCCTGTTCAGGGTTTCAATCAGGTTCTCAACAGACATAGATTGAACAAGCTCGTTTTCCAGTGTTTTTGTAAATATCTTATCCAACTCGTCCAATTTAAAGGACGTGTCAACCAACTCAATCTGGTCAATTGGAATAAATGGAAATAATCCGCCCGGATGAAATTCAATTAACAGCAGAAGCTTCATTTTATTTGCATGACTTCCGACATTACATGACTTAGTATTAACCCCTCGCAAACCACTGATTATGGTATCAGCATTGACCGATATGGTAAGGGTTGAACTGGCGGTAGGCAAAACCGTATATTCATCCGGCATTGTTTGTGGTGTCGGAAAAGAAATTGTATAGTTAGCAATATACGGCTGCAGCAAAAAATGCGGAGATAGATAAAGGAAATTATCTCCCCGATTAAGGGATTTGCCCTGAAAAAATTGAATACTTTCTTTCGTGATCATGGTGCCTCCATTGACTTATCCTTTTCCTTACCTGTAAAAGTTAATATAATCTATTTAATCTCTAATCCCAAAAGACGTGCTAAAGCAGCAGCCTGATAGGTATCCACGATTGCCCCTGTCAGTTCTTTATGGCTATCGGAGAGTAAGATACCGTCTATCGTACTTTCTCTGAAATCAATTCCTTTTAGAGGTGTTTTAAAAAAATCGCAATTATTTAATATTACATCCTTTAATTCCATCTCTTTTAAAGTACATTCTGCCAGACATGTATTGCTGAAGTTTGAAGATGTTATGCCCACTTTCTGTAATTTAGAATGTTCAAAATTGGTGTAAGTAAAGTTGGCGTCTGAAAATAGTACCTGTTTTATAATCGTATTCTGGAATTTACTTCCCACACCTTTACAGGAAATAAATTCCACCTGGTTAAAATAACCGTTCTCAAAGGTACAATTGGATATATCGCATTGCTTAAAATATACATTGGTAAAACCTGATTTATTAAAGTTACAGTCAATAAGTTTGCAGTTATTGAATTCAACGACACTATAATCAATTCCCGATAAATCCTCGCCGGAAAGGTAATCACCATTAAACAATAACCTTTCCGCAGCCCGCTCTTCGGCCTGTAATTCCATAACTTGATTTAACAGCGGACCGGCTTCCCTTAAATCTGTTATCCGTGGTATATTAATTCTCATAGCTGTCTCCATCCTCATAAGTAATCAGTTTAATCTATAATAATATTGTAACATTATGTTTTTCATATTCAATCCTAAAATGAGAAAAGTTGTTACAATTGAGCCTTACGACTGAGCTGTAAGGAAAAGTTCTATCTATTTGCTTCGTTTCAAAGCAGGTCTAAAAAAACAGATCATAAATTGAAGTAATTCGCACCCAGATTGGTTTTTGTCTTACCTTTGGTGCTTATTTCAATTTGCGATCTGTTATTTTACATAATTTCAGAAACTACTTCCCAGATTAAAATTTCAGGAATTCAGTCATTTCTTAATTAGTTTTTTGTTTATCAATTTCTGATATGATATTACTTTTTCTCAAAAATTAAGGTCATATCATCCTGTACTACAGTCATTTTATTATCTTCTACTGTACCTGTAAGATTATCTCCGTCCATACCGATTGTTAATTCACCATCTTTTTCTGACCAGGTACCCTCTGATGTTGTCCCTGAAACACTGGCTGTTACAACTCCATCTTTTTTAAGTTCAAGTGTAAAATCACTCACTCCGACTTGTTCTAACTGCTCTGCTGTAACTTCAATTCCAGATGCATCTTTTCCGCCGGTCATAGTCCAAGTTGTACCCTCATACTTGGATGCAGCTTCTTTTCCACAGCCAACTAAAGTCAAGCTAAGTACTAATAAAACTGATAATAAAATTGATAATCTCCTTTTCATTTTTTACTCTCCTTTTTTTGATAAAATTTTGTCAAATTCGACAACGTCTCAATTATATACGACCATATCAATAATTTCTACTGGACTATCGGACTAATTTTATACTGTTTTTTCCTTTTTTGGGTATTTATGTAGGACAAAACAGACAAGTCCGCATCAACTCCCTAAACCACTCAATCATGAGGGATTTGACCGCTTTGTGCGCCGAATGCAGTCACGCCAGTGACATCTACCAAAGGATACTATCCTTTTTGCATCTCGTGTGCATCCTGCCCGGAGGGCTTTTTAATCTTTTAGGACGTATATAAGATTAAAAAACTCCTAATATAACAAACAGATATTAATTGCTTTACTGTCTGTAATATTAGGAGCTTTTCCCCCTGGCATACTGCTTATATATTGCTGAATATTGTATTATTTCACTCTGGCCTTTGCTTTATCCACCCGGTTATATTTCAAGGCCGGTCTTTATGCCGGATTTTTTCAATCATATTTTCACAGTATAAATAGCAGAGAATTTACTGTACACCTTTTTATTTCCAATAATTTTATAAGTTCTGACTTTATAATAATAGGTTCTTCCTTTGGTTAATCCATAATTAATAAAATGTAAGGAAGTGGTGGACTTAACCTGCTCATAAGTTTTTGTTTTGGAAGATGCCCTGTATATCTCATAACCGGAGGCACCGCTTACCTTATTCCAGGTAAAACTGATTCTTCCGGAGCTTACTTTCACCAGTTTCACATTACCGGGTATGGAGGGAACGGGTTTAGCGCCGGTAACGGAGGTAAAACTTCCGTATACTTTTTTTGTTCCCTTATATCTGTATGCTCTGACTTTATAATAATAGGTTTTACCGGTAGTCAGCCCAGTATTAGTAAAAGATTTTGCAGTGGTATCTTTTATCTTTTTATAAACACCGTCTTTTCTATCCGCCCCGTAAATCTCGTAACCGGAGGCACCGCTTACGGTTCCCCAGGATATTTTGGCACTGTTAAAACCTCCGGATACCGCTTTTACAACAGCAGGTACCGCAAGTTTAACCGTAACGGTACAAGATGCCTTTTTGTTGCCTCCGGCAGTTGCTGTAATGGTAGCAGTTCCAGTTCCTACCGTCTGCAATTTCCCTTTTGAATCTACTTTTATTACGGTCGCATCACTGCTTGCCCAGGTAACAGTTTTATCATCCACCGGATTTACTGGATTATAAACTACAGCCGGTGTTTCATTTTTGCCCAGATACAGATTCATATTTGTTTTATTCAGAGAAATACTTTTAATATCCGTACTCACCGTAACCTGAATAGAGGTTGATAATGAACCGCATACAGCGGTAATTGTTGCTTTTCCCCTCTTTTTCGCGGTTATACTGCCATCCGAATAAGTCGCAACCGATTCATCCGTAGAGGTTATTACCACTTCATCCGTCGTATCTTTTGGCTGTACATCAAGAGTAACTGTTTGCTTTTGACCGGCTGTTAAAGCAATCGAAGCTTGAGAAAATGTGACTGACTTTACAGGTGCCAGCACACTTACCGGTATACTATGGGTTAATGTCCCCACCGTAGCTATAATTTTAGTTTTACCCGGTCTTGCTGCCTTTAGTATACCATCCTCTACCGTAGCTATGGATTCATCTTCACTTCTCCATACTGCAGTCCTATTATCAGTTGTGTCCACTGGATTATAAGACAGTGTAATCTTTTTTGTATCGCCTTTATTGAGTTTTATCTCGCTGTAGTCGGAATAAATTTCTTTCAGCGGATTCTCTACTGTAATTTGGCAGCTTGCCGAACTCGCTCCGGTACTTACACTAATCGTAGCGGTTCCGGGCTCTTTTGCATAAATACGTCCATTCTTCACAGCAACAACAGAACTATCCGAACTTTTCCATATAACTGCTCTGTTTGTTGAATCAGCAGGTGTAAAATTTATAGTAAGCCGTGTAGATTCACCTTTATTCATAACCAGATTTTTCTCGTCAAGGGTAATAGAAGTTGGATTAATAATCTCACCGCCAACGATTATGTGACAGGTTGCCTGATATTTTCCCATAACAGCGGTAATTTCGGCCTCACCGGATCCTGCTCCCCTGACTGTTCCATTGGCATCCACCATTGCTATTTGGGAATTGGAACTGGTCCACATAATTCTGCCTGTTATATCAGAAGAAAATGCCGGATAAAAATCCGGTTTCAACGTAATGCTTTCTCCAACCTTAATATTTTTATTATCTTCAGAAAATACCATTTCTTCCAATGGGAGGTTGACTATCTGGTAATATTCAGGAAAATACTTTTCAAAAAAAGTTTCTGCGTATGAATTTCTATATACTAAGACACCGGTATAAGGGAATTCCCCATATCCTATGCTTGTTACACCACTTGGAATCTTTATAGGCCTTAAATTATCACACCCATGAAACGTAAAATTTCCTATACTGGTAACACTGTCCGGAATACTAATACTGATTAGATTGCTGCAATTATAAAATACAAAATCACCTATACTGGTTACCTTATCTGATATTCTAATCTTGCTTAAACTTTTACATTCAAAAAACGTCCTATTCTCTATTTTAGTAACTTTGTAAGGTATTTTGATACTGGTAAGGCTCGAACAATTATAAAAAGCATATTCCCCTATCTTTGTAATCTCATCCGACAAATGTATATTTTTCAGACTGCTGCAATTGTAAAAAGCATACTTGCCTATGCTATTAATACTATCCGGCAGCATAACTGACGCCAGATTATTACAATCCTCAAATACCTTATCTTCAATGACGGTTACTCCCTCCGGTATGTTTATCGAGGTGAGACTGCTGCAGCCGGAAAATGCACCTCGCCCAATACTTTTCATTTCTGTCGGTAAATTAATCATTGAAAGCTTACTGTTATTCTCAAATGCATAATTTCCAATTGAGGTTACCCCGTCAGGCAAATGTACACTTATAAGACTGCTACAGCCGGAAAATGTACCATCCTTTATACCGGAAACTCCACCCGGTATATTGATCCTTATTAAACTCGTGCAGTTTTTAAATGCCTCTTCACCAATATAGGTTATTTTATCAGACAGTTTAACACCTGATATACTACCAGCATCCATAAAGGCCTCTTCCTCAATGCCGGTTACGTTATATGTCATATTTTTATTCGTAACCACCTGAGGTATATTTACTTCACCTTTTAGATTTTTATTGTTTCCCTCCCGGTTGATTACTTCCGCGGTTCCGTTCTCTGTCTCCGTCGGCTCACTAAGTACCTTATAAGTAAGGGTTTGGTTGTCATAAGTATAGGTAAAGATACTGCCTATATACGCCTCTGCCGATATCCCTTTCATTATGAACAGAAGCCCTGCAGCCACTAATACCGCCAATAAATTTCTCTTCTTTTTATTCATTATTACTTTCTCCTTCAGCTCATTATTACCAGCTTATTCTGAATTTAATATTTGCATTGCTGCTTATATCATTGGTATCATAAATAGTTTTGTTTACATAACTTGTTTACATAATAGTATTGTATGCATTATTAAAATCTATTTCAACCTGTAATAAATGTCAAATAATAAAATGGTAATTCCTGGTTGACAGTGAACCTTAATAGTGATATATTTATAACAATATGTTAGAAATATATCACTATTAAGGAGAGGTTCTTTATGAAAATCAACAAATTGGGTTTTTTATCGTTATTAGCACTTCTGGGGATTCTGGGACTATTTGAGAATCACAGAGGCATGATGGGATTTTTTGGTTTTGCTTATTATATCCGGTACTTCTATGTAATACCGGATGAGATGTTCGTGCTGAATGTACAGAAGGCGGCAAGTTTTGGTTTTTTTTCGGGAGTCGCCGCTACCGGCCTTGCAATCTTCGTACGCTTTCTATTTCCGGCTGTTATAACAAGTAGTCTGGCCCTGGTCACCTGTTACGTTGTTTCTATGTCTGTATTTACTCTTGTGCTTGCATCACTTGAAATAAAAGAACAACGGGGGTGATGGTATGGCATTGATTACAAAAATGCGTGAGTATAGAGCCAAAAATAACATGACACAGGATGAACTCGCGATACTTGTTGGCGTGCGTCGGGAAACTATCATTAATTTGGAGAAAGGCCGCTACAATCCATCGCTTAAGCTTGCTATGGATATTGCAGGGATTTTCTCCTGTACCGTGGAGGATTTATTTTACTTTGATGAGGAGGTCAAAGAATGAGATGGTTTATAAGATTTTGTGAAAAGATAAAATATTTGGGTCTTTTGGGACTGCCCGGTCTCTTTCTTGATTATAGATTATTTGATTTCTTCTGGTTATTCTGGCTGTTTGGGTTTGTCGGGATATTCTATAACTTTCCTGTGTTCCTTCAATCCTTAAAACAGCTTTGGGGAATGCTGTACGTTCCGCTGCATTACGGTTCTCACTTTCCAAATAAAAGTAACTACTGCTGTAAAGTCAAATACTCCTTACCGTTTACCGGGACCTGGACCGTTGTAAATGGCGGTGTCGACAAAAAGTTCTCGCATTCCTGGAACATTCCGGCCCAACGTTATGCTTATGATTTTCTTATCCTAAATGAGAATGGTAAAAGCTTTACAGGTGACGCAGAAAAGCTTGCCGCTTATCATTGTTATGACAGGGATATTCTGGCTCCTGCAGACGGTCAGGTAATCGAGATCGGATCCCGTTGTCCCGAAAGCCTCATTTTAGGTAATGGCAGGGTCGATTGTTCCGCCCGTGATATACGTGGAAACTATATTCTAATTCGCCATGGGGAAAGTGAATACAGTCTTCTGGCACATTTAAAACCCGGAAGTATCAGCGTGAAAGCCGGCGAAGTCGTGAGATCCGGTCAAAAGATTGCACGCTGCGGTAATTCCGGTAACAGTTCAGAACCACATCTGCACTTTCAATTACAAAACGGAATAAGTTTTTACAGTTCGGCAGGACTGCCGATAGAATTTGAAGCAATCTCTGCCGAACCGGCACCGAATTATTCCGTATTTGACCCTCGCCCGCTTCCACTTACTGAAGGCTTGCCGGAATGTTATATTACACGGGGGTATAATGTAAGGAACCTATGATTGTGATATGAATCCACTTTGATATAACCCCCAAAATAATGTTTAAATCTTAAACCTGGCTACTGCTTCCAATAATTGATCCGATTTATCATTCGCCGACTTTGCCAGATTAATGACCTCATTTGATAAGGAGGTAATCGATGCTGCATTATTTGCAATGTTACTCGCGCCCTGTGCCCCTTCGTCAGAAGATACTGCTATCTCATTAATCGCTTTAGCCATATTCTGCACAGAGGCTAAGAGCTGCTGTGAAGTAGCGCTGAAATCAGTGACCATATCACTTATACCGGAAGAGTTCTCACTGTTTTCCTCACTGTTTTTTACAAGTTTTTCATAATCACTTAATACCTGCTTGTCTATAAAATCCAGAATACTTCCGGAATTTAATGATAAATTCTCTACTGCGCTCACAATGATGTCCGTAACTTCCTGTATTCTGGAGACTGTACTCTTCGAATCTTCTGCCAGCTTGCGTATCTCCTCCGCCACAACCGCAAAACCTTTTCCGGCCTCGCCTGCTCTTGCAGCTTCTATGGCAGCATTTAACGCCAGCAGGTTAGTCTGGGAAGCGATTACGAGATTCGCTTCGGATAATTCATATATCTGACTGACTGACTTGGATTGTTCGATAGCTTGTTTCAGGCTGTTTTTAGTACTGTTGTAAATATCTACTGTTGTTTTCCTGGAAGCAGTTGCATGTTCTTTCATTGAGTCTGCCGACCTGCTTATTCCCCCTGCCATAATGGCACCCTCCTGGGCTTTTAAAGCAATGGAATCAACTGCTTTTTCAATTTCCGATGTTGTTGCGCTCATTTCTTCCGTGGATGAAGCTGTCTCTTCTGTTCCGGCCGATAACTCTTCCGTAGTGGCAGATATATCCTCGATGCCCTGACCAAGCGATTCCATCTGACTGTTAATCTTAAGGAGAATCCGGCTTACTGCAGAGGATTCATTCATAACTTCCGTAATTATGTACTTTACGGATTGCTGCATGGTATTCATAGCATTGGATAGGACACCTGTTTCATCTTTTCTCTTTAGCAGTTCTTCCGGAACCGTGCCGGTAAAATCACCTGTAGCGATAACTTTAAGATATTCAGCAACCGCTTTAATCGGTCTTGCAATACCGGAGGCAATGTTTATTGTAATAATAATACTTAATATCAGGACAATAACTGATATAAGGATAATTTTTACGCCCAAATCCGTAACTTTCTCCATAACCACAGTTTTTGGTGCGGTAATTGCCAGTGACCAGCCGGTCCGCTCTACCGGACTGTAACCCATATATTTGGTTATCCCATTATATCCATATTGTCCTACCCCGCTTTCACCCATTATCATCTTTTTTTCTAAATCTGTTAACGCTTTTAATTCCGGCTCATTCTTTACTCTCTCTAATGCATTATCCATCCCTATTACAAGTTCGCTGTTCTTGTGGGCAATTATTGTTCCGGCACTATTTATCATATAAGCTTCGCTGTTTTTACCAAAACCAATATCACTTACCAGTGAGCTTAATTCATTTCCATCCCGGATAGCACTCAGTACACCGATTACCTTGTCTCCGTTCTTTATAGGTACTGAATAACATAATATAACACTTTGATCGATTTTACTGATAATAGGATCTGATACATTGCTCACTCCGGATAAAGCAGTTTTAAAATATTCCCGATCGGCTATATTTGTTTTCTCCCCATTTGTAAGGAAAGCATTTCCCTTTGTATCCGCAAGACTCATATTAAGATGGGCACTTCTTTTTAACTCGCCCTTTAAGTAGTTTAATTTATTTTCCATGGGTATACCGGTATCTTTAAGTTGTTCATTTCCTGCTAAAGCTTCCAGCGCATTCAACTGGGTATTTATTCTTTCTTTTACAATTTGGGATGCTTCAAATGATAATCGCAAAAGTGTCTCGTCTATATTATCCGCTAAAGCATCAGAAGAAGAAAGATACGAGACTACTCCTATCCCAGAGCAAATAACTAACAGCAATGTGCCGAATAATAGTACCAGTTTTGTTTTAATACGTTTAAATTTCAATAACTTGTCCTCCTTAAGTATAATAAATTTTTATTTATTCAGTCCTAACGGCTGCAACCTACCGATGCAGACAAAATATTCAGAATAAAAAGCAGGCATAACTTTTATTACCTGACTCTGCATCAATCAAAAACAATATCCGATTTTATGCAATAAATACCACTTGTAAACCGTTGAGGAAAGATATATCTTACTATTAATGAACGATAAATGGTAAAAACATGAATGATTCCTGTCGATTTTTATACTTTTTTGTTATGTTGATTTAAAATATTATATATTTTTATTTAAATCATTTATACTGTAATTTGCTAATTGTCATTGCCATGGTAATGACAATTTTATCTATGTATGGCGTGAACATTTATATGGGGTTATTGTAAGTCATGCAATAATAAAATCGAAAGGGAGAATATGTTATGAAGACAAAAATGAAATTCGGAGAATGTTTAAATTTATTGCTATCTACATTCGATATCAGTGCAAACCGTTTGTCCAAAGCAATTAACGTTGACAGTTCATTGGTGAATCGCTGGATTCATGGTAAGCGAATACCGCCTTTAAGTACTTCCTACATTACTAATATTTCTGAATATCTGTCCAAAAATGTATTAAATTCATTTCAGTTAAAGCTGTTAAATGATATCTTTCTAAAAGTAATCAATGATAACGAGGAGAGCTTAAGCAACAAAGATAAAATCCAAAAGATACTATTAGAATCACAAGGCAATTCCCTGGAAAGTAAGCATACTTCTCTTCATGACCCTGCCGTTCATATGGTAAATCAAAATTTTAAATCTAAATTAATGCCCGATACCATAGGATTATCCAATGAGGACAGTATCATCCTTGGAGTTAATAATGTTTTTACGGCAGGTGCACAGCTTATAGAAACCGCTGCCATACAAAAAAGCAGCAAAGATAATACCATCTACATATCACTCAATAATGATACGGATATGCTGAGTACTCTGCCCACCAACTACATAAGCTGGCAAAATTCTCTGTTAAAGGCTATCGATAACGGATGGACTGTACTGTTT
Organism: Anaerocolumna sp. MB42-C2; assembly: GCF_030913705.1. GTDB lineage: Bacteria > Bacillota > Clostridia > Lachnospirales > Lachnospiraceae > Anaerocolumna. The sequence continues at coordinate 3,693,635 of NZ_CP133190.1, read as the reverse complement.
TTACTGCGGTTCAATAATAATACCGCGAGAACAATTCGTTTTATTGATTTTGCAAAGCCATTAATCCTGACGGGTAAATTTATCCCATATTATTTTAAAAAATATGATGCCATAACCTCCGGTATGGACGCGCTTATCATACCGGATATCGGCGCTTTAGCCTGTTTTATTACAAAACCTTACGCTGGCATCGACAGTGCAATGATTTTCAAAAATAAGCCGGCAATCAACGTTTTATGCTCTTATTTTAATGTACTGATAACCGCCCATTCCCAGCCATTAATGAAATATTACACTGATGAACATATAAGAGAATACAGTAAGCATTTAATGGAAAATGAAGAAAGTATCGGAGTGCGTTACCTGAATAAATATGGTGTCAGCCTTCAAATGGTGCCCGAAAAATTATATAAAAGATTGCTGGAAAGATCCTCTCTTCCTAAAGAGGAGAGGTTTAGTGCTCTTGAATATTATAAACGAAGACTCCATGCATTTATGTTAAATACAAAGCATTATGAATATAAAGATATATTTTTTATGGAATCTTTAAGACATATCTTCAAACACGGGCAAATACTATTTTATTACAATGCCGGAAATGAGAAACTGGATATAACCAAATCGGAAACGATTGACCTGCTGAGAAATGTTATAAACCTCTTAAAAACAAACAATAATTACCACATAGCCTTAGTTCATCAGAATAAGCAAAATGAATTAATCAGCGGAGAGTTTGATTGTTTGCTTAAAGAAAGAAAAGCCTTGTTTCTAGAAGCTTACCCTGCCTCCGGATACTTATCCGATATCCGATTGTCTGTAGAAGAACCTATGCTGATTAAAGCTTATGAAGAATATATCAAAGATATTTGGGAACAGATTGCTCCTATTAATAAGGATAAGAAAGAAGTTATCCGCTTTTTTGAAGCCGAAATACAATTACTGGAAGATTGTGATACATAATCATTCATTAAAAACTCCATCTTAATCCTAGCATGGTGTCTGATGAGAAAAGGGGTAAAGCAAAATGATTACTTATCCATTTTACTTTACCCCTTTTTAGTTAGTTTTTTTTCAAAAAAATCCACCACTTTGGATCAAATTCTTCTAAAAATATCTCTTCACATCCATCCAGTCCAGCCATCCATTGCCTTACCATCGGAATCATATTTTCAAATAAGTCAGCCGGATACCCCCAGTCTAAGTCAAGCTGAAACATATAGTGGTTTATGGCAATCACACCGCCTTTTTTCAGGACACCTGATAAAGTCTTTAAAAGTCCCAAAAAAGGAGTTTTGGCATGTTGTTCCAATGTGTTATCTTTAACTTCTTTTTGTAATATCTCTATCATCTTCGGCAGGGTTTCCATCCAGTCGGAATAAATTGTATCAATACCCTCTCTGTCACATAATATAGCCTGAATTACATCGTTAGCGGCGTGCTGAAAAGCAATGACATCGACATACTCCCTGCCGATATGCTTCTCAATATATGCCGCATCATCTTCGATCACTCTCATCTTCAGATGCAAATCTTTGGTCTTATCCAATAAGCTTTGGTTTAAAATTTTGTTCATATTGGCAGTAATATACTGGCTACCCGGGTAGATACAGCTCATTACCTGAGGAATCATATCGGCATCACCGGTAGCTACCTCCAGAAGTTTCAAATCATCTCCATGATAAATCGTTCTTATTACTTCCGCCCATCTGGCTCTGAAATATAATTCATTTACTACGGTAAAGTTTGCAATGGGCTTTTCCAGTAAATCTTTCAGCTGCCTTTTTATCTCTTCCTCCGAAAGCAGACCAAATTCCTCATGCTCTTTCTTATTAAGATAGAAATGAGCATTCTCTTTCAAAAACGGTAACCACTTTTCATAATGATCCAAGGGTATCATAGGAAGCCTCCTTCTCTTTTATCGTCTTCTATGTAAATACTTCAATTATACCAGAGTTTTCCTGTTATGTATATATTTTATTAGGTAATTGCGAAACTCACATATTGTATCTTTATGCCATGCAATTCATACAATTTCAGAGCTGAAGCTTGCCCAGAGGGCAACTGAAGCTAGAAACAAGTATCAATTGTATGGCATATTCAAAAAACTATTTCGTTTCGCAATTGCCTAATATATTAATTTACATGTTCCAACTTATCAGAAGTTGCTTTGAAAACTGCTGATAAAAGGTCCTGCTTTGGTCCTGTATATCCGATTATTTCTTAATTATACTTTGCAGCATATCATAAAATCCATTATCTTCATAAAAAATCCTGCTTTCCGATTCTCCTGTACCATGATAAGAATAAATCAGGCCACCGCCTACATACAGGATCAGGTCATAACTATGACCGTATTTCTTAGGGTAGGATATCCAGATATTCAATAAGTCCTCCTCACGGTCAACCACCTTGGCTTTTAATTCTTTCTGTTTTGATTTCGGCTCTGCCTTAAGGGATACTGCCAAAGCGGTCAATCTTCTGCCCTCATCCGTCTCTTCGGTCAAAGTAATATTGGTATCTCCATAGTCACTTATATGAATCCGATCCGCTGGCAAAACCTTACTGGTACCTACAATCAGACTGGTATGAATCAGGTAACCTGCAAACATTAAAACCGAAAACAGGATACCCGCTCCCGCTGCAAGAAATATTTTTTTCTTCTTCTCTTTTTGAACTATCATCAGGGCGGAAACCAGAATTGTCATAATGATACCCGTAAGGACAAGATTACCCCAGCCTCCCGGATAATTCATTAGATTCATCTTGTCCGGTGCAAACCTCATCATTATTTTTTCTATCTTAAAATTATAATACATGGATATATAATATAACGCTATAAACATAACTAAAAATAAAATACACCAATCTTTTTTCGTTTTAATCGGAAGTTTCATTATTATTTTCCTCCATTTCAGAAGAATCAGTTTTAGAAGAGTACGGTTCGGTAAAATAACCGTTTCCATTATAATATTCTCTGACCAGTTCGGCAAAAGCATCCGGTATTGCTACTACCCGCCCGGTATCCAGTATCATGAACTTTTCCTCCCAATTAACAGTTGTAAGGCAGTATCTTCCTATTCCCATATAAATTTCTACGGTAGTTTGATTATCCGTTATTTGATAGTGTTTTATATCCTTAAGCTGTGTTACATTTCCCAGGGCGGTATAGAGAAGCTCGAAAGTCTCACCCCGTGTATTCTCATCATCTATATAAAACCCATCTCCGTGATCTTCTGCATTCAGAAAAAACCCTCTGATATCCTTTAACTCAGAATTTTCTCTATTACTGATTGTATTACCTGCAAATACTGTCCCAACCCAGAGCAGGATAATCCCACACCAGACAGCGGCAAATTTCAGGTATTTGCTTAATGTAAAAATTTTTTTATCCCCGGTAAAGTAACCGATACTGCCATATATGGCACCACCGATCAGAACCGGTGTAAAACGCTCCGCCATAAAAGTCACAATCATTGACTGGGGAAAAAATTCATTAATCACTCCTTCAGTTCTGTATATATATGGAACATCATGTAATGTTGTATAAATAATTTCACTGATTTTATAAGGTATTGCCATAATTAATTTTGTGATAAAAAAAGTGTCTATGGTATAATTAAAAGAAAGCCATCCCATTATAAGTCCTATTACCGTAAACAGTATAATACGGCTTTTGCCCCTGTTATATTTAATCACTCTCAAATTAAACTTCTGTCCCGGACTATCAGATTCAATCCTTGGGATTTCAGGCAGAAGTTCTTTCTCTTTCTCCAGATATCCCTCAACCATTGCTTTACATTGTTCACACTGTTCAATATGCGCCTCGATTTCATCGTCTGTAAGATCATTTTTCAAATAATCAAGTACCCTATCCTTGTATTCGCAAGTCAAATATGTCACCTCCTTACTGATGATTGATAGTCATGAAACAATTTTTTAAATTTTTCCCGTGCCCTATAGATCTGAACCTTTACTGCTGATTCCGACAGTCCGGTAATGACACCAATCTCTTTGTAAGATAACTCTTCATAATCCCTAAGTAATATAATCGTCCGATACTCTTCCTTAAGCTTAAGAAGAATATCTTTTACTAAGGTACTTCCTTCCTTTGCAAGAATCACCTCCTCCGGGTTGCTTCCTTCTACAGGAATTAATTCCATAACTTTATCTTCTAAAATATCGGGTTTTTTCTTTTTCGCCCATGACAGAAACGTATTTCGTGCTATGGTAATACACCAGGATCTTTCATTACATTCCCCGCGAAAGTTCGTTAAACTTTTGTAGATCTTCAAAAAGGTGTCCTGACATAAATCTTCGGCATCTCCTATATCCCTCGTCATGTAATAAAGGTAGCTGTAGACTGCATTTTTGTTATTCTCATATACTTTATTAAATTCTTTTCCCATACAGCCTCCCATTCTTACATGTTGAAATACTTATCTAATAATAGAGACTCCAAACAGAATAAAAAGTTACACTATATTTTTCTTTTTAACAATTTTGTACAAATAAACCTCCAAACCAATATAATATACATATCAGTCCGGAGGTTTTTTAAAACTCAGAAATTTAATTTTGAACTATTATATAAATCAGTGAAATGCTTTCCAGAAAGCTCCATCCGTATTTATAATACTGTTAATATCCTGAAACGGTATCTCAAACTTTTGAAAACCTGCCGCATACGGAGCTATGGCTCCGCTGTCAAAATACACGGTTAGTGAATCTTCACTGATAAAGAAGAATTGGTCTTTGCGAATTAAGTTTTTATCATCAGCGAAATAAACCATTCCCTTCTTCGTATTTTCTTTCATCTGTTTTGCTACTATCTTATTAAGTTTTGATACATAATCACTTTTATTCTGAAATAAATCCTTTAATTGATAGAACTCACCGGTTTTAACATTAATAATATAATAAAAGCTAAGGGGCGTTCCATGAGCCGCACCCACTGGATAATCATATCCGGTTTTATTAATGATCAGCAGATCTTTGATTTGTTCAGCGGTAAAAGAATCACTTACAAATAAATAGTCGCTTTTCTTTAAATTTTTTCTGCTGTCTGTAAATAAGGATTTCAATTTCTTATTGATTGTAGTTTCAACAGCCGAATCTCCTAAACCGCTAATCTTGGGATAATTTACTGTAACGTACTTATTTGGTCTTGATTTTAATGTATTCACGGTAATCCCGGAAGAAAGTTTTGTAATTTCATCCTTTTTCCAGATTATCGTTCCATCTTTTTTCATATATGTAAATTCATTATCCATATTAACCTGAATAATATCTCCAAGTACCTCCATGGTACCTCTTCCCTCTGCTGCGGGAAGTGACGTTACTTTTTTACCGCTCTTATTAATCAAATATGTGTACTTATCATCTGTAGCAGATGCATAACCTCCACTAAATTTACTCAGATCGTAAAACTGATAAGGTGTAAGCTGTTTTCCGGCGCCGTTAAATATTGCAGCTGGTTTTACGTTAAGTAAATACCCCTCTGTCTCGGCCACTTTCTTTTTAACCCCAAACAAATCATTGCCAAGATAAACGATTTCACCATAAGCCGGTTTTATAATCACTTTTCCGCTTAAAGATATTACCCCTTTTAGAAAGGTTTTCGAATCATTTATAATAATATAACCGTCACCGGTAATATCATCATAATATTCATCTTCTTTTTTATGGATACGGTAGGTTTTAAGAGCTTTCCCTTTATTATTTATCACATAGTAGTTATCACCTTTTGAAACAACAGCCGTATGATCCGCACGAAAATCTCCGGCATTATTATATTGCGGTTTTATAATTATTTTTCCCTTTGTATTGATGTAACCATACTTGCCATCTGATTTGGTATCGTAAAATGCCGCCAGCCCATTATGAAACTCTGAAATCCAGCCCTCCGTCTCAAAAATCACCTCACCCTTTTGATTAATTACCTGATTTTTGTTATTATTATAAACTACAGCCAGACCTTCGGAAAAATTTCCTGCACTGTCATAAGTCGGCTGGATAACAGTTTTACCCGCACCATCGATATAACCGTATTTTACTTCTTCCTTTGTTTGAACCGAGATAGGGTATAAAGCAGTTGACTTCCCTGACTTTGTCGATTTTTCCGCTAATAATACCCGGCCGGTGTCAGCCATCGCCGTATTGCAACTCCCTGATGCATACGCCACATCCGTGATTTTGGCACAGCTGAGATACCCTGCAAAAGTTATAACTCCTACCAGTGCTGCCTTTTTGATGTAATTCCTAAGTTGCTTCAATTCTTTTGCCTCCCATGCATTTCTTGTTAATTGTTACTATTTAATCCAAACCTATAATATACATTATAATCTTTTATCCAAAAATTTCACCTTAAGATACTTTAAATATTATTAAGATTTTATGTCGATTTCATTGTGCTTTTTTGTTAAGGCCGCATGTGATTTTATCACAGAATGGATATGTTCCAATTGTTATAATTACACCAGAACAAAAAGCATGAAAGGCGGTATTTATATGTCAAACGTAATTATCATTGGAAAAGGTCCGGCCGGTATCTCCGCTTCTTTATACACCACCAGAGCAGGTATTGATACTATTATTATCGGTAAGGATTCCGGTGCTTTAGGAAAAGCTTCTGAGTATTCCAGAACGGAACACAATTGAGTATCTCAGGATTATTTGTAGCCATTGGTGTTGCAGGAAGCACGGACCTGGCAAAAAAGGTGGGTGCATCTACGGCAGAGAATAAAATTTTAATCAATGAAAATACAGAAACTACTATACCTGGCTTATTTGCTGCCGGTGACTGTACTGGCGGTTTATTACAGATATCCAAAGCTATCTATGAAGGAGCCAGGGCAGGTACTGAAGTTATAAAATTCATAAGAAATAAAACTTCAAAGAAAAGTGCGTAATTACATGCAGTACTATTTGCATCTTAATCCAAATGATGCTAAATTATAAATGATAAATATATCTGATTACAACCAAAAAAAGGAGGTAATTCCGTGGATTCCTATATTTTCTATGGGTTAGCAATTATCCTGCTGCTGATTTCATTTTTTAAAGATAAGAGAAAAACAAAGATGGCTTTAAAAAAGGCTTGGAAAGCATTTGAAAATATCCTTCCGGAATTTCTTGTCGTTATATTGCTGGTAGGATTTTTACTTGCTGTTTTAAACCCGGAAACTATTTCTAAAATTATAGGATCCGAATCCGGATGGTTCGGTACTATTCTTGCAGCATTCATCGGCTCCATCACACTGATTCCCGGGTTTGTTGCATTCCCTACAGCAGCTATACTGGTGGAGAATGGTGCCGGTTATATGCAGATAGCTGCATTTATCTCAACCTTAATGATGGTTGGTATTATAACACTTCCCGTTGAAATAAAGTATTTCGGCAAAAAAATCTCTATACTTAGAAATTTAATGGCTTTTTTATTTTCCTTTATTGTTGCTTTTATAATCGGATTGGTGGTGATCTAAATGAAAAAATGGATAAAAAGATATCGTGTGTTCTTATTTGTACTCCTATTCATGATTGTATTAACCATATTGAACAGACAGTTAGGTTTCAAGGCCTTTACCATTACCGGAAATTCTATCAGGGAAATGTTACTTGTAATTCCGCCTATTTTTATATTACTTGGCTTGCTGGATATCTGGGTTCCAAGAGAAACCATGATAAAGTACATGGGTGAGGGTTCCGGTTTAAAAGGTATCTTACTGGCTATCTTTATAGGTTCCGCTGCTGCAGGCCCTCTCTATGGAGCGTTTCCGGTTGCTGCCGTTCTTTTGAAAAAAGGTGTTAAATTTACCAATCTCCTGATTTTCATCGGTGCATGGTCAACCACCAAAGTTCCAATGTTTCTTTTTGAAATGGCAGCTCTGGGAAACAGGTTTGCAATAACAAGGCTGTTGATTGATATTCCGGGTATTATTATAATTGCATTTATTTTAAGCAAGATCATGTCAAAAAAAGAAATAGAAACGATCTATGAGAATGCTAAGAAACTAGATTAGATCATGATTTATTTTAAAGCCTCTCCAGTCTGCCTTCGGATAGCCGGTAAACCCTATCCATTCCTGCTAAGTTCTCATACCTGTGTGTAATCATTATTACCGTTTTTCCAATAAGCTCATTCAATATAATATCATGCAGGTATGTATCTGATTCTACATCATATCCGGATGTGGCTTCATCTAGTATTACAATAGGAGAATCTTTCACGATTGCTCTTGCTACGGCAAGTTTCTGCTTTTCTCCGCCAGAAAGCTTCGCTCCGTTCTGCCCTGCCATACTATTTCTCTTCTCAGGCAATTTATTGATAAATTCCCCGGCTCCGCTTTGCAAACAAGCTTTCTCAACCATAGCTTCTCCTCCAGATCCATCCAGATTGATATTACTCTGAATTGTATCATAAAACAGATAAGGATCCTGGCTCACTACCGAAAATAGCGAACGATATTTTTCTAAACTGATTTGATTTATATTTTTATTACAAATATCTATTGTACCGCTGGTTGGATCAAGAAATCGTAATAATAGATTTATCAAGGTTGTTTTTCCACTTCCGTTTGCCCCAATAATTGCGACTTTCTCACCTTTTGATACTGAAAAGTTAATGTCTTTTAAAACTTCTCCTTTCTCCTTATATGTAAAGGATACCTTATTAAATTGTATCTTCAGATTTTCTATGTCTATCTCTATCCCTTGATTCGAATCATATTCATTTTCTAAATCAAGAAATTTAAAAAGTCTTTCACCGGACGGATATATACGTGATAAGAAATATTTCAAGTTTATTATTGAAGAAATCGGTCCGGTAACGTAATTGCTATATGTTATAAAGGATAAAACTCCACCGATTGTCAGAGATCCACTAACAACAAGAATTCCGCCGAGAATATAGAGTAAACCGGTCACCAGCCACCCTAATACAATCTCACAACACATATTATATGTATCCAGCATCGTATTTTCTTTCTCATTCTTTAAGACGTTTTTCAGCTTCTTTTCAAAAAATGTATAACGTTGATTATAGAGGTTCCATAGTTTAATATCTTTTACCCCCTCTATATTATCACCCAGCCATGAGGAAAAATCACAGGCATTTTGAATCAATTTCTCCATTTTCCTTTTCTTCTGTTTGGAAATAGCTGACACTGCCAGATATTTTACCGGCACCATAACTAGAACTATTATAGTAAGCTTCCAACTAATGAAAAGCAATCCTGCAATACCGCTTATTACCCGGAATAAAAAGCTGATATTTAATATCATAAACCGATCCATTATGGAGGAAACATGATCAACATCTGTTTGCACACAATTAATAATTTCCGAATTATTTTTATCATTATAATATTCCATTTTAAGATGCAATATTTTATTAAACGCCTGATTCCAAATTGTGAATTTAAATTTATTATGAATATCAATAAATATTTTTGTTTGAAAAACCTCTAGAATTTGATTAGACAGAACTATCCCTAATAGAATAGTAACAGACCCTATGATAACCTGCAGATTCTTCTGTATCATGCCATTATCGGTAATTCGCCGCATAATAAGCGGTTGAAAAAAACCTAATACTGATGATAGTATAAGACAGGTTAAAATAATCCATATTTTATTTTTAAATGGTTTTAAATAACTTAAGATTCTTTTCAGAAACCATAGGTTTGGGTTTCTTTTCCGCATTCGCTCCCTCACTCTGCCTTTCATTGTGCAATAATTGTATATTTATATTATCCCTGCTATGTAGTTTTTAAATATCTAAAATTTACATAGAGCATCCGCCATATTATTTATTGTATATTTCTTTACACTATGTATAAATTCATTTAAATCTATGTTGTATTTTTTTCTAAGTTCCATACATACATCCAACATATCTCCGGATGTAAAATCATAGTAATGTCCAAATAAGTCCCTATCTAAATCATTTATTTCGCATTCTTTAACCGCTTTTAAAATTTCAATTAAATCAGCTATTTTTTCATCTCGTTTATCCATAATTTACACCCCTTTACATACCGCAGAACCGTCTGCGATACTTCCGCAAATAATAAAGAAGTGAAAGAACCGCTTTCGGGCATCCTTTCTTAATCTATATTTTCTTTCACTCTTTAAGACATGAAACCGCTCTAACTGCATCTCAAATAATACAGAAAGAAGTTTTGAATGAGATCTATAGATTCTCCTCCAATTCGAACAATATCTCATTGCATGCTGCTCTCATACTTATCTCATCTAAAGCATTAAACAGAAAAGCATCTTCATATTGGAATGTCTTTATTATATTATCCATAATATGTACCGACGGAACCGTAGTGTATTGACACTCTTTTTCGTCCGGCAGTATAAGAAGGTCCGTGTTTGCTATGTTTATGTAGTTCACTTGATAATTCAATTTATATCTGCAGAGTTTGATCAGGTGATCAAGAAAATCCTGATTCAGTTCCTGGTTATACAGGCTCAGAATACTTATATCACTTTTAATTGCATTACTGATTATAAATGCCAATTCGCCAAACTCACCAAATTCATATGGATTAACCTGCATAATACCTCCGGGCACTCCAATAATAACAACTTCCGGGTTTTCCTCTATAACGCGGTTATATATATATGAATTAAACTGTCTTACTTTCATGCCGTTATCCATGGGCTCAAATAAGAACCGCGGTAAAGTCTCTATCCCAAAGAGCTTACTAAAATCCTTGGTTCCGAAATTCAAAACAGAATAACCCTGCTCGGAGAAATAATTTCCTAATTTCACCTGAATACTGAATTTATCACATCTGTCCCCAATTCCGGCAATCATGATAACGGGGGCAGGAATTGTTAACAGATTTAATGCAAGCTCATTTTCCTGCGTATAATTTGTATAATCAATAAGTTCTACTGACTGCAAATCAAATGTACCGCCAAGAAAATCCTTTAGTTCTTTCGTAATAAATACCCTTTTCTTTAAAGAAATTGCCTCATTTATTTTTTCCTTATAGCTTTTTGCAGATATATTAGCATCCGCATATCCAAAAAAAGCTGCGTCTGCCTGTATTATATTTGCCGCATAATCACTCCATATCTTAATATTGAGAGGATTCCCTCCATCACAGACACTTACATCATCGCCCTCCATTCCAAAACCTTTGGGAGCAATCGGTATTACTTCATTAAATTCTTCTAAAGCTTCTTTGCACCTGGCAAATTCACTAAACTTTCTGCAAAATGGATATATCAATATACTACTCATATAATTCATCCTTTCACTTAATAAATTCACGTCTTCAAATAATCATGAAACATATATTTGGTATACTTTGATAATTTTTATTTGACCGTTTCAAATCTATACCCGTATTCCTGAAGGCGAATTATGTTTTTAAGATATTCCAGTGTACTTCTTCTCACTCCATTACATTTACTGAGTCTCTTTTCTGCCGAAATACCATTTTCATCAATTGAGGCTACCACACAAGAAGTGCAGAAAATAAAAGCCCAGCAATTCTGACATTGCTTTTTTGTAATACGGGCAATGTTCATCATATCTTTAGCTTTCTCTACTGATATACCTGTATTAATGTTTCCCAGTGTCATTTCTTTACATTCTGGTACCTTTTCGCACGGATAAATATTTCCGTCAATATCTATGAACGTTTTTTTTCCGCCCGCGATACACGGTCCGCTAGGATGTCCCTTCTTTGCATGCAAACCTCCCATATGCAAGGAGACATACTTACGATGCAGCTCATGATCATAATCCCCAAATAGAAACTTAGTGGAACTATTATCAATTTCACCAAGCATAGATAACATTTGTTTCAATTCATCTTTACGCTGTTCGATAAATACTGCATCCTCATAGACAATAGACCGGTTGATTGAGGCATCACTAATAAATGATACTTTTGAATATAAACTATCCATCACATCATCTTTTGTAAAAAAGTTTTTAATACAATCATATTCCTGGTTTGGACTTATAACTGTATTGGTACTGCATTTTCTATAATAATCGGGATATCTTTCCTTCATTCTTGCTAAATTTTTTATAACTATATCATAAGAACCCCTTCCATTTTCAAAACAGCGGTTTAAATCATGTATGCTTTTCGGTCCATCTATACTTATTGTTAACCAGACATCCTTTGCTGCCAGGTAATTAACAATTTCATCGGTAAGCAGAGTAGCATTTGTAGTCATTGCATAAGTAAATTCTTTCCCCTCATAATTAGTTTCTATATAAGAGATTACTTCTTTTATAAGGTTTATTTCTAATAATGGTTCTCCGCCGTAAAACCCCACTATACTTTTTTTTGTACATCTTGAATGTTTTACGAGGAAATCTATCGCTTTATATGCGGTCTCAAAACTCATGCTCTTTTTTGAATGTGTGCGGTTATTGTATTTTCCCGAATAAGCGCAATAATCACACCGGAGATTACAATTCTGGGTTACCTGCAGTGTGATTTGTTCTATACATTCATTTAAGTAAAATTCTAAACTTGCAGTATTAGGATGTTCGATTTCAATTAATTCATTTTCTTTACATAATCCATATTTTTCATATTTTTTAATAACTTTTTCATTTTCCTCTGTTATTATTCCTTTTTCTAATTCACAAAGGCCTTTATAATCGGCTTCGTCGATCTTTACAATCCGATTTTCCTGACGGTCATATAAATATGAATTTTTATTTGCCTTAAACACCTTATAAATCATAACATTCTCCCTATACGTTTATTCCTTAAGATATCTGCTGCCTCACCAATTATAGTTTGCAAGAACATTTGATTGCATAATAAAGCAATCAAATGTTCTCAAGGTTGATCTTATCATTATGCGTGAGCGTCCATAGCACTTCTGTAGGAAGTTTCAAAAGCCGCCGTAGTACTGCCGTAATTTAAACCTGCCGAACAGCCGGCACAGGTGCATGAACCACAGCCACAACCAGCACTCAGATCATAAAATGTACTGAGTAAATTAGCGTGATGTGACTTATTCAAAACCTTTTTACCTTTTTCCATACCTATTCACCTCCTTTTTCTTAATTCTATAGTTACATCACCTCTTATTTAAAACACAAGAAATGAATAACCTCCTTAATACTCCCAAATATGTACCAACTAATCAATTATGTCTTATTAACATATATTAAATATGTAATAATTTTACCATAATTGTAATTATTTGTAAATATAAAATTGTGAAATTTTACTGTTTTTGTAAATTATTGAGTGCTTTTTGTATAAAATAGAAATTATGGCTGCTTTCGATCTTATATGTCGTTATCCTGATATAATGCACTATTTTTAAAGGGTCTGCAGCACGCTTTTTCTTTTTTGGGGCACAAAAATAGGACATATCTGGTCGACTGTCCTAAAACTTAATGGTAACACTAGTATCGGAATCCGCATTTTGATTTCAAAGCATAAAAGTAGGCTGTTTCTTAACTAACTAAAACTTTGTAAAACTTACTCCATTATCTGTGACGAGGGTCTGGCAATCTGTATTATAGGAAGCGGAAAGTGTCAGAGTGGGTCATATACTTCTGTGAAGTATATGACCGCAACTTACTACCGCTATCGCTGGTTCAAATTTTCAGAAAACTAGTTCAGAGATTTGCAGTAATATTTTTGCTGCTCATCGTATACATAGCCATTCGCCATCAATACATGGTTAGATGCGTGGTTTTCCGTTTCAGGCCGGACAATAATCCGCATGGCTCTCTCCACGGCTTGAATGGTATCGGATAATAGCCGGATAATCGCTTTTCCATACCCTTTCCCCAGATAGGCTTCATTACCAATCAGGTAATCAATCGAAAAAGTATCGCCGGGTACGGTAATGTTATACCAGTCTTCCATATCGTTTGCGTCATAGCAGTCGTAGTATTGACAAAAGCCAATAGGGGTTTTGCCGTCCATAACAATGAAATGGTGTATCCATGTATAAGTACCATGCCGATCATTGATTTCCGCAAGCCATTCGTCCGTCTCATGATACCACTTCAAGATATAGTCCTTATTTAACCACAAGGTTAGTAAAACAATGTCCGTGTCATTGAGGGGACGAAGAATCAATTCTTTGTTTTTCATTCTTTAGACCTCCATAAAAAATATATAGCGTATTTACATGTCTAGGTACCATTTCACTTGGAGGACCTCGAATCAGAGTTAATGGTTACCACGGGGGACGAATATTATTCATATTATCACTCACCTCTCTAGTCACAAAATATCTTTTATTGTATTTATTATACTGCATTTTCCTCAACTTCACAATTCTAACCACCTTCGATGTAAGCGACTTTTTCAATTAAAGAAGGATCCGTAATAAGATTACCTAAACCAACCCAAATACATATAGGGATGTATAAACTGATATGCAGAACTATATAAACGAATAACTATTTGTGATCTATCTTTATCAGAATTTTAAAAAAGCTTTAATAAACAATTTATAACAATTACGAATCAAATCCATTCTGTAACTTGGGATTTATGATCTTCAAATTATGCTCATTATAAGCAATTTATTTCAATCTTTTTTTATATGCTTCATGCAAATAAAAATTGATATCGCTGTAGCAATTAAAAATTCCGCAAAGATAATAGATGGATTCCATATCTTAAAATAAAAATGCCCAATAAAATATATAGCAAAGAATAAGAGATAAACTCCAACACAATAAATAATGCAATGTTGAATAATGCCTCGTTGTTTCTCTCTGAGCAACATTTGTTGCTGTTGTTTTTCTAATATTTCGGTTTTTACGGATAACTCATCTATTTCTGAGGGTTTTAAAAGATAATCCGTTGTAACATCAAAAATATTACTCAATTCCACTATTTTATCTAACTCTGGTATAGCTTGGCCCAATTCCCATTTTGATATGGATTGTCTCGAAACATTGAGTTGTTCTGCCAATTGCTCTTGTGTTAAATCCTTACTCTTTCTAAGCGTTAAAAGTTTTTCTGTAAAATTCATATAAAATTCCTCCTTGATTTTGGTATGAAAAGTGTACCAAAATCAATGGTTGCAATCCATAAAGCACTCTGTACTTTTTAGCAACTCATGGTTG
This sequence comes from Anaerocolumna sp. MB42-C2, assembly GCF_030913705.1. Lineage (GTDB taxonomy): Bacteria > Bacillota > Clostridia > Lachnospirales > Lachnospiraceae > Anaerocolumna. The sequence goes on along the minus strand of NZ_CP133190.1, from coordinate 3,678,547 downwards.
CAAATAGTGTTCAGTCTTAGGAATTAGCCATTCCAATCATTATTCTTATAGATCCTGTTCAAATTCCTGTATATTTTCCTGTTACATTTCTAGGGGAAGTTCAACCAAAAATGTTTCCTTTCAGTTATTAATGAATCCTAAGTTCGTAATATAGAACAACTGCGAACCATTGAACCCGAACCTTAAGATATATTAAAATTTGTAAATCACTTAGACGAACGAACAAGTGAATATACTTTTTCAGACCAGTCCCAAATATCATAACAGTCATTTCTAACATATAATACCTTCTCTTTTAACTTATCAGGTATATATATTTCTATTTTTTCTTTTTCTTCTAGTGGAACTACAAATTTATATAACCAATCCTCTAGAATCACTTCATCTTTTACTTTCATCGGCAAAACACCATCATGTATACACGCAGGATGTTTTATAAGGTCATCATACTTAAAATAGAATCTAATACCAGGTATAAAGTTTATGCTTAAATCTTCATCTGTAGGAAACCGCTTTAATTTTCGTTCTATTACCAGCCTGTCTCCTGCTTGACAATTTCCCCATGCAAACATAATATATTCAAAGTAATCAGCAGGATCTCCAGCAGCATTCCTATCCTCTGCTATTAACTGCTCTACTGGTACTTTTTTGACACTGAGTGCAGATAAGAGACTACCACATTTTAATATGTTTATAGCATTCTCTATGGATGTCGTATGGCAAACCAAATCAGTCATACATCCCCTTCGTTTTGGACATGCAGTACATTCTGTTATCTTGTCGGGCTTTGGTATTCCCATATACTTCTCTTTCTTACTGATCGCTTCTTGAACCAAATGAAGTATTCTGGTATCCTCACACTCAATTTCACAGTTTCTGCCGTGATTCTTTTCATATTCAACAAACTCTATGATATTGCGTAGTTCCCACTCGCTTATATTAGGGTAGCCAGAAAGTTTTTTGTATAGCACGCCATCCCATACCTCTGTAAACTCATGATTTCCGATATTTATTATCAAATTCGATTCTCCTTAATAGCTCGTTAAATACTAATTTTTATCACTACATTACTGCAAAATCTTTAGTTCACAATCTAAACCTATAACGAATCAATGCACAAATTATACCACTTTAAACATATTATATCTACCTATTTATTCCAATTGTACAACTATCAATATTTAGCATTCAGTATACCTAATATTCTAAATCCCGAATAACCTTTCTAATTCAATACCATTATTATCCACTCCCTGATATCAATATTAAAGCATTTCTTTTTAACCCTCCTCAGGGAAATGGCTATTCTTCATCCAAACTATCCGGTAAACTTACAAAACCGTCTCCACTTGCCTGACTGGTATCCTGCTTAATCCCACGGGCTTTACTTTCGACAAATTCCAGTTCATCAACCATTATTTAATACCATATATCTTCTGTCCCTCCTTATTGATGTAATTATCATTCGCTAAATCTTCCTTGCTTGGAGTTGTATCACCGGATGGAAATGTTTATGTTCGTTTGCGACAAGTTCAATTAGTTTGTTAACATTACTATTTTCCAAATTGAATCACCTCTTTTTTAACACGAAAAAACAGACTACTATATTAGCTAGTCTGCCACTTATTATTTCATTTTAAATTGATATATCATTAACTCTACATACTGGCATTTATTATGCTACAGATTATGCTCATAATCTTCCTGTATTGTTTCCACCATAAGGTGAAACGATTATATCTTGTCAGATAAGCTTACTTGATTTTGCAAAACATCAACGCGTAAAATATTGCACATTTTTTCAGGCTCTTCAAAGCAAGGGCTGTGTGCGGAATTTTCAAATGTATAGAAACCTTTTATGGGAGCCTTTAGCGCCGTTGCAAAATCCTTTGCAACTACATAAGATGTTTGATAGTCGTGCCTACCTTGGAAAATATACACGGGCACCTGCAAGCTAGGTACCTGGTCTATTAAATCCATTTGAATCATACAATCACACAAACATTTTAGAGAAAAGCTGCTACCTTGCGGAAATTTGAACTTTTCACCTAAAGTATACCCCTTATATCTAAGCACAATTGCAACAAAGTCCAGCATGGATGACATGCTTCGCATAACACCGATACCAAGCTTATTCATGCCTTTACTCCGTACTCCAATAAGATATTTTAAACTGATGTCACCACCAGTTTCAATTGGAAATTTTTTTAATTGTCGTATCATTTTTTTGTTGTTTGACTTGCAAAATTCCTCCAGCATATATGTATATGCCAAACGTTCTGACCGCTCCTGTTGCGCTACTTGTCCAATGCCTATATAAGCATAAAAAAGCTCAGGCTGTTGCTTAACTGTAATCACCCCCAACAAAGAACCCCATGAATGTCCCATGATATATATCTTTTCTTTTCCAAAGCGATTGCGTAAATAACGCGTCACCTCAATCGTGTCCGAAACCATCTGTTCAAGTGTCATTTCTTTCGGAGTAATTTTACGGTTATATGATATTCCGCTGCCTCTTTGTTCCCACCAGCAAACAGTAAATAGCTTTTCTAAGCCAGTCGTGTATTTTTCAGCAAATGCAATTTCGGGTGAGCCAGCTCCTCCATGTAAATATAGCAACACAGGGTTTTCAGTATTTTCGCTCTGCAAAAACATGCCTTGCTTTGACCCATTGATTTCTATGAAGAACTTTTCGTTCATTTTTTTACCTCGCAAATTATTAATAATCATCGTTACCAATTTCAATCTGCCAGCACATTATGCTTATTTAGTGAATAGAGCTGCCTTCCATGCGGTATAAAATTCATTTATCGAGGCATACCGTTCAGACCTTTCTATAGCGACAGATTTTAGTGCAACATCAAAACATGCTTTGCTTAATTCCCAGTTCATAAAAGAGCAAGGTATAAATGCATTCATTTTATATCGCTGTCTTACTTCAGTATCTGTATAGTTACCGAAAAAACTGGCAAATAGCAACGCTCCAAGTGTAAATACATTTGTAGCTTCATCAATAACAGCACCATAAATGTATTCTTCCGGTGACTTTAACCTCTTTGTCCCCCAGTAATCTACACCCATATCATTGAATGTTGGTTTTTTCCTAAAGAAGTCAATATCGCAGATTGTCGTAGTATCTCGTAAAAAATCATACATTATGCTACCGTCATAGAAGTCCACGGCTACATATCCATTTTTAGAAACGGTATCCAAAAACGAAAACAACACATCTGCTGATGCAATTCGTTTGGAAATTGGTAGTTGCCTGAAGCACTTTGCAGGGGGGACAATCTTTGGATTCTTGTTATATTTCTCAAAATTCCAATAGTCAAATAAGCAGTCACCGTCAGTCCACTTGAATACAGCGACATAAATCTCACCAAGAGAATAATGCTTGACGAGTCTTATCAAATTTTTGTGATTGATATCCTCGTATATAGGCATTGCCGCCTTTAAGGCTGCTATTGCTTCTTGCTGTGTCCGTATGGATTCTATTGTTTTTAAGCCTGCCACCTTAATAAAATACTTGTCTTCCCCATTATCAACACCAAAACTTATATTCCCCGAATCATTTTGGGCAAAGACAGCAAAAACTTTGCCAAATGATTTAAGCCATGAGAAATCGTGCTCTTCTTTTAAGCTAAAATCAACACTATCTAATTTAATATTAACCATAATTCCTCCAAGTTTTAGAGGGCTACAATATGGTCACCCTCCACATTTTATTGTATAGCATATTCATAATATCAACTCCTTTACATTTAAGATATTTATGTCAATACAAGACAGACTTGTATAATTTTACTTGTATATTATATAAATAATATTCACTTCTCAATCTATAACAACAGGGAATTAATCTGCATTTCTATCTTATTCATCCACATATATTTCACTATTATTTTCTGGCTTCAAAAAATAGTATAGTGTCTTTTATGTAAGTTTGTATCTTAGTAAAACCTGCTGTTTTAAAAAAAGTGCTTAATTCTTTTGAACTGTAAACTCTGACATCTCCATTATGCGAGAATGGAAATACAGCCATATTGGCAATCCACCGTATAAGAGGAGAAAAATATGGTTCAGCCATGTATATAACCCCATCATTTTTCAAAATCCTCATACATTCATCTGCAAACCCTTGAGGCTGTTCGAAATGATGAAATGCACAGGACACAGTTATCACATTTATGCTCATATTCTCAAGGCTGAGCGGAAAACAAGGCTGTGCTAAAAATGTAATATTTGGATAATGTTTCTTTGCAACTGCAATCATGTTTTCTGAAATATCAACACCAAGAGCATTTACTTTTGCTTTTTTAGAAAGTTCCGCAAGCAGAAATCCATTGCCACATGCAACGTCCAAGATGGTATCTCCATTCTTAACAACGACTTTTTTTATCAGCTCAGCTTTATGAGCTCTTGTATAACTTCCCTCTGGCGATGAATCATATTCTAAAGCCATCTTGTTATATGTTATTCGAGATTGCTCCGTCTTTTTTTCCATGTCATTTTCTCCTCCAATTCAATTTGCCACAGTATAACAAAATCTTTAATTTTAATTCACAATTTAAACCAATCGGTACTGATTACTTATTTTATCTATTGCCATCTATTTTAGCTTGTTTATAGCCATCAAATTCTAGAATTGCATTATGATTTTTCCCTGTATTAATGTATAAATCAATTCACAATCTATACCTATAACGAATCAATGCTTAAATTATACCATTAAAAATAGACCATATCTACCTTTTTATTCCAATAAAAATGGAGTGTGCCTTAACCGGTTTGTCATAGGTACCGGCTAAAACACTCTCCATCACAGATTCTGTCAGCTTATCCAGTTTTTGAAGTTCCCTTAACCTGGCATTTCAGTGCTTCATGGTGTCTTGCCAGTACCAGAGCCCTTTCCGAATGAAGTAAATCAGCAACGGAGCGCTGCATTAAATTTGTTTCAGTTACGATCAGCATTGCTTCTTCATCGGTTAGTCCATCCATGATTATAATTGGAACTTCCATCATTCCTATATTTCTGGCGGCATTCCATCGGTTTGAAATGTTAATAGTTTAGATCTGAATGAAAGACATTAGAATGTAATAATTTTAAATACAAAAAAACCGCCACATCTTTTACAATATGACGGCTAATTTATTTCAGCTATTTACTTATAACACTGTATCCTTTTACCTACTTTGGTGTAAAAGTGGTGTCAATGCGAATACACTGTTTCTGTAACCCTTGACTTTACTGGGTTTAATCCAGTGTGTAAGGCATTAGCGCGATGTGTCTTGCTCTCTTGATTGCTACTGTAAGAGCTCTCTGATGTTTCGCACAGTTTCCTGTAATTCTTCTAGGAAGAATCTTACCTCTTTCAGATACGTATCTCTTTAATTTGTTAACATCTTTATAATCAATACCTGCATGATTTTTGTCTGCACAGAATACACAAACTTTTTTTCTTCTGCGAGTGGTTCTTCTCTTCATTGGAGAATCGCCTTTATCGTTTCTATCATTTCTGTCGTTTCTATTGTATGGCATAACTGACCTCCTTATCCGATGAATACATTTTTAATGTATACTAATATTATTCTTAATGCTTAATTAAATGGCAATTCCTCATCTAAACCGTCCGGAATATTCATAAAACCGTCTCCAACCGCCTGACTTGGTGCAGGTCTTGAAGTCTGCTGATAGTTAGAATCTCCGCTGCTTGCTGCTTTACTTTCAGCAAATTCCTGTTCTTCCACTACAACATCGGTGGTATAAACTTTTTGTCCGTCCTTATTGGTATAACTACCTGTCTGGATACGGCCGGTTACAGCAATTTTTGTTCCCTGCTTTAAGTATTTTTCTGCAAATTCAGCAGCTTTTCCAAATGATACACAATTGATAAAATCTGCATCCGGTTCTCCGGGTCTTTTAAATCTGCGGTCTACTGCTAAAGAATATCTTGCTATTGCTAAGGAATTCTCTCCTTGAGAGTATCTTACTTCAGGGTCTCTTGTGAGACGTCCCATTAGAATGACTTTATTCATATTAAGGAATACCTCCTTTTATTATGCGTCTCGTCTAATGCATAAGAATCTGATTACATTCTCCATAATGCGAATACGATCTTCTACTTCGCCTGGGCATGTTGAATCAGCATCGAATTGGATGAAATAATAGAAGCCTTCTTTCATTTTCTGAACTTCGTAAGCTAATCTCTTCTTACCCCATTCATCAATGTTAGTGATAGTACCGCCGAATCTTGTAATAAGATCTTTAACGGCTTCTAAACTTGTTGTTCTGGCTTCGTCTTCGATTTTTGCATTTACAACTAAGGCTAACTCATATTGGTTCATAGTTGTGTGCACCTCCTTCTGGTCTCTGGCCCTTTATCATGGCGACCCGCTGTGGGTTCGTTGACAATCCGGAATAGCGAACTATCCATCTGTGTGTAAAGAGCAAGGAAAATTTTGTATAACATATCACGAATATATATTTTACCATAGAAATAAAAGCTTGGCAAGTACTTTTTTAATCAAAAAAATCATCCAATACATCCTGTACCGTCCTGATTCTGTCTTCCTTATAAGCATAAGCGCCGCAGAATAACAAGGCTTCATCAAGATCACCCCTTGCTGCATTTGCCAATGCATCTGTAATACAGTAAGGCGTTTCTGCCGGATTACAGGTTTTAATACAATTATGGCAGCGTTTTATAGGGATACGTCCTAACCCGGCCCTCTCCATAAATGAGTTCTTTATAGCTCGTCCAGGCATTCCAACCGGGCTTTTTACAATGATAATATCCTCTTCTTTGCTATCGATATAAGCCTGCTTGTATTTGATATCCGCATCACATTCTTTTGTGGTTACAAATTTTGTTGCCACCTGAATACCGTCTGCTCCTATGGAAAAATAATGCTCCATATCCTGTTTATTCTGAATTCCTCCGGCAACGATGACCGGAATCTCCTTGTCGTACTTTGTTCCATAATCTTTGGTTAATGCAATGATAGACTTAATCTCTTCATCATACGCAGCATCATCTATATGCTCCAGCTCTTCCGGGTGAAAACCGAGATGTCCTCCGGCTTTCGGTCCTTCAATGATAATGGCATCCGGAGCAACGTTATTTTTTCTATCCCACATCTTTAATATTACACTGGCTGCCTTTAGGGAAGATACAATAGGAACCAGTTTTGTCTTACTGCCTTTGGCGATCTCCGGCAATTCCGTGGGAAGCCCTGCTCCCGATATAATTAAATCAATCCCGTTTTTGATTGCTTCTTTTACGTATCTGGCATAATTTTGTGTTGCCACCATGATATTAACACCTAATATTCCCGAGGGTGCTAATTTTCTTGCCCGTTTAATATGTTCTCCAATCATTCTAAGATTGGCTTCCAATGGATTACGGTCAAAGTCAGGTTCCGTAAATCCGATCTGTGCAGTGGATATTACCCCAATGCCTCCTTTAGCGGAAACAGCTCCCGCAAGATTACTTAAACTGATTCCAACTCCCATTCCGCCCTGAATAATGGGCAGCTTCGCTGTAAGATTACCTATTCTGAGTGCTTTATACATGTTACCTCTTTTCCATGCTTATTGCATATATTTACAATTCATTCCTTAAAGAAACGAATAATTTGTTTCAATAAGTTTATACACAGATTTTCGGTAAATCTTGCAAAGCTTATACCACTTTTTTATTCTTGTTTTCCCCAGATCCTTAAATCCTGTCCGGTTGGGTTCTGAAAAATCCGAAGACCAAATTCTGCCGCTACGGAAAGAATATGGTCAAAAATGTCCGCTTGCAGGTTTTCGTAATTCACCCAGTCGGTATATCCTGTGAATGCATAGATCTCCAGGGGTAATCCAAACTCCCCGGGGGGCAGCTGCCTTACGATATGGGGCATTTCCTTACGTATACCCGGATAATTCTCAATGTAATTTAATATATAAATTCGAAAGATTTCGATATTAGTCAGGTGCCTGCCGTTAACCGGCATATCACTTTCTGCTCCGGCCTCCATATTAAACTTCTTAAGTTCTTCTTCTTTTTTATGGATATAACCTTTAAGATAATGGATTTGTCTGAATCTTTCGATCATCTCAGGTGTACAGAAACAAATACTTGTGGTATCCATATAGACCGCCCTTTTAATACGCCTTCCGCCTGATTCCTGCATTCCTCTCCAGTTTTTAAAGGAATCGGAGACCAAGGCATAAGCCGGTATGGTTACTATGGTTTTGTCAAAATTCTGAACTTTCACCGTATTCAGTGTTACTTCCATTACTTCGCCATCCGCACCGTATTTATCCATCTCAATCCAGTCTCCTATTTGAAGCATTTTATTGGACGTTAATTGTATACCGGCAACAAACCCTAATATGGAATCCTTAAATACCAGGGAGAATACTGCCGTCAAAGCACCGATTCCGCTTAAAAGCGCAATAGGACTTTGCCCCAGGAGATTTGCTATAATAATAATACCCACAATAATATATACAGCAATTTTAACCACCTGAATCAGACCTTTTATCGGCCGAATTCTGGATATTGGGTATAGATTATAAATATCATTAGCGGAATCTAAGGCTGAATTTAGCACAAATATTGCTATAAGGAAAATATAGGTTAAGGTAAAACGCTTAATAATTGTTTCGTACTGATAAAACAGCGGTGCCGCATTATAAACAACGATAGCCGGAACAATGTAGGAAAGCCTCTTAAAGACCTGCCGATCCAACATAATATTATCCCATCTATGATTATTACTTTCAATCAGTTTGGTGATTAGTTTTAGTATCACTTTTTTGATAATAAAATTTAGGATGAAACATAATAAAGTAAGAATTAAAATCATAATACAAAAAGATAAGTACTGTGCATAAATGGAATTTATACCGCGGCCCGTAAATATTTTGGTAAAATACCCCATACCCCTCTTCCTTTCTTCTATAAATGTATCTGTTAATATTACTCTAACAGTGTCTTTATATGGAATATGCTATTATTTACCCGATCATTCCTATTTCGTTATGATATGTACAAAAATGTATTTTATGCAATGACTCCCCAGCTGTTCCTATTGTATTTTACATGCTTCTATCAGTTACCACTTCTTATCCATATCCGGACAATAATTCTTTTCTATCACAGCCCTCAGTTCTATAAAACAGCCGCAGATTCGGCACATACCATTTAGCAGATTATCACACTCTTTGCATATATTTAATCTTCTTTCATATTCTTTTGTATCTGCTTTTATATCATCACTTAATGTTTCAATATAATCATACAGATTTTTAAAATAAACATTTTCCGGCATATCTTTTAGCAGACATTTTTTGCAGTAATTAGCTGCACTGTATTCCTGTTCTTTCATCTGATTTTCTTTCTCCTTACTCCTTAAATCCAGGTAATTAGATTATTTTTAAGATCATTACCATTATAACATTTAAAGTATATGACGACAGCTTTTTTCTACAAGAAGATGTCTGTACAAGCAAATTTCATTCTGAAATAATAAAACTTTTCTCTGTATTTATGGCTTGTCCATTTTCCGTTTGTCAGAGCTTATGTTATCCCCTGTCAAACAGAGAGATAAGAAAAAGCGGAGATGACAGAGCTGGATTAATATGTTAATATGGATATAATAAGTTTTAATGGGAGTTTGTATTGAAATATAAAAAGGAAGAGTATTTCTATTTGTGAGGTGAAGAAATCATGTCAGACAAAAAAATCATAGTACAATTTACACTGCTGACATTTTGTATAGCTTATCTTGTGTCAGGTTCCTTAATTGTGCTTGGACAATTCGGATATTCGGTTCACAATTGGGTCCACTCAGTAAAGGAATTCGGGATGAATATTCCTTTTGCCGTCTATATTTTATCACCCGCTATTGCTTCCTATATCGTTCTGAAGAAAAATAACAAAATACTAAATTTCAAGGAATGGCTGAAAACCGTTTTCTACATCAAAAATAACATATTTATTTATTTGTTCGTTGCTGCAGGACTTGCACTATATTTTTTGATACATATAGCAGTTTCTGGCCGCACGGAAATGATGTTACCATTTTATACCTTATTCCTTTCTCTGCCTGGTAATCTTATTATCGGCGGATTGGAGGAAGCCGGATGGATGCTCTTATTGCAGCCTGAACTCGATAAAAAATACGGCTATGTTTTATCTTCTGTTTTAGTTGGAATTATATGGATGTTCTGGCACATACCTCTCTTCTTCCTTCCAGGAACGAACCACGGAGAGGGACTCATTAACTTCTGGATGTTTGCAGTTCAACTCATGTCATTTCGGTTTTTTAACGGGGCAATCTATAAAATATCAGGAAAAGGCTGTGTGTTTATGTGTGTATTATTCCACACCATGTTCAATGCAGCATCCCCCATCTTTGGTACTAATACTATGACCTGGCCGGGAACCATTGCTGCCAATACCGTGCTTGTTCTTGTTTCAATTGTAACTGTTGTGATATACGGCCAAAAGAATGTGGAATAACAAAACCGTTACTGATATCGACCCTTTTAGGACAGGCTGACAGGGCATAATGCTCCCCAATTATTGTATATCAACCCATTCCTTATGTTGGCTGCTTATTAGACACGCCTCAACCAGTTTCATAATATAATGACCATCTGCAAACGTAGCATAATTTTGTTTATCTTCCTGATAGGTATCATGTAAAATAGCTTCATAAAATGATTGTATGGCACATTTTAGGGCATCTGTCCACCCTAATGGGTGACCGTTTGGCAGAAGTGCGTACCGTTTTGCCGCACCGGTTAAAAAACCTGAGGATGCATAGATTTCTTCGTTGCCGGAATCCCGGTGCCCTACCCATAATTTATCGGGTCTTTCCTGCTCCCACTCAAGAGATGCAGTACTTCCACTTATCGTTACCGACAACCCATTTTTTTTACCGGCTCCTACTTGAGATAAATTAATTAACCCCTGGGTTCCGTTTTCAAACTTTATCATAATAAAAGCAACATCTTCTGAATGAATGGAAACTTCTTCCAAAACCTTGCCCTGTTGGTTTGAATAGGTTCCTCCTACTTTTTCCGTCCGTTTACGAATCGGATATACTGTTATTAAATTGGCATAAACGGAAATAATCTTTTTATTTAATATGTATTGCATGGTATCAAAACAATGGGAGCCAATATCGGAAACAGCTCTGGACTCGCCTCCAAGCTTAGGATCCAGCCTCCAGTCATAATCTGTATCATATAAAAGCCAATCCTGGAGATATTGCCCATGCACAACAAGTATTTCTCCTATGCTGTTATTCTTCACACGTTCATGCATTTCCTGAACCATGGCATTATGCCTGTAGTTAAAATTAGCACCTGCCGCAATACCTTTTTCTTTGGAAAGCTGAACCAGTTCCTCTGATTCCTTAGTATTTAATGTCAAGGGTTTTTCACAATAGACATGTTTACCGCTCTTCATAACCGCCTTATTTATTTCAAAATGCAATGCGCTTGGTGTACAGTTATGAACAATATCTATATCTTTTTTCTTTAACAGTTCTGTATAATCAGAATAATAAGATGGGATATGAAGCTGTTCACTAACCGATTTAACCATTTCTCCGTTGCTGTCAGCTACCGCCACAACTTCCGCACCAGGAATTCTACGAATCGCTTCAATATGTTGTTTTCCGATAAATCCTGTACCTATTACTCCAATCCGTAAAACCTTTTCTCCCATATAGTTGTCTCCTTTTACTTTATGATTCGAGTCTCAAAAGCCAATTTTATACCTCAATTTTTGCACAATTTATATTTTGACCACGTGACGCAGAGTATAGTTCATTCATAACACTCTCTCGCTCGGATAAAGTTCGTAGTGGTAAGAAGGCACCCAAATACATGCCCTAAGTACCAACAACTTCATACAGTTACTCATCGAACTATACTCTGCATCATGTTATATTATAAAATATTATGATATTTTCTGTAATAATTTATTTCTTACGTAAACTTTACATTATTTATTTTACATGTGCCTTTTTATATTGTCAATAGTTTTTTCGCTTTTAACTTACTGATACAATGCACTTTTAACAATTGCCGTTCGGATAAAAAACAAAACTTTTTTTGTTATTCTTTCTGTTTACCTTTTTTAGTTTTTAAATTAAATGATTATTTTATATTTTACTGTAAATTTACATTTTAATCATATTATTTTCCATGACGTATCCTTAATTGGTTCTTACCCTCAGATAAAACACCGTTTTGTAAGGCACTGTTCCTTAATCCAAGACAATCCCCGGAGCTAGTACGATTTAGTTACTGTTCACTCCCATGCAAAAAGCAGCAGTTCCGCGAACAGTAACACGATTTATTCTTTCCGACGTTGTAAGTGGAAATATCTCTTTACATTATTTACATTTAAAGATATACTATATTGAAGTAATATCTATTATTTTTACAGGAGATTGTTATGAAGAGAAGTACTATTACTATAGAAGAAATAGCGGCTAAGGCGAATGTATCCATTGCAACCGTGTCCAGAATAATCAATCACAAAGACTCTGTAAAAGCGGAAACCAGGCAGCGCGTTTTAGCAGTAATGGAGGAACTTAATTTTTTACCAAAATCCCCATCACCTTTATCTGATGCTAATAGCAATGTTATACTCATGTGCGTACCGGAATTCGATAATCCGTTTAACAGTTTGGTTATCAATGGAGTTCAAAGATCGGCCCATGACCACGGATACGATGTTTTGCTTTTACAGGCTAAAGCTTTTTATACCGATAGCAGTGATTATATGAATATACTTAAAAATAACTCAATTGCAGGTATTATTCTGCTTTCCTCCGTACCCCATCCTAATCTGATCGAAGAACTATCTTTTCGTTGTCCTGTGGTAATGTGCTCCGAATATTGTGAGGAATATAATGTACCTTTTGTAAGTATTGATGATGTTGCTGCAGCAAAAACCGCAGTGAATTACCTGATATCTTCCGGCTGTAAAAAGATAGGTATGATAAATTGTTCTCCGAAACACAAATACGCCAGACATCGGGAACAGGGTTATCGCGAAGCATTAGAAGAAGCCGGTTTGACGGTAAATGAATCCTGGATTGCACATATTTCCTCCATTAACTACAGTCTGGCATTGTCCAATGCTATGCACATTTTAAGTCTGCCCGATCATCCGGATGCCTTTTTTGCAGCATCAGATGTATTTGCAGTAAGTATAATGAATGGGGCAAGAAAACTCGGACTTTCCATACCGGAGGATGTATCCGTAGTCGGTTTTGATAATATCGAGTTATCCACAATGACGGAACCTCAGATAACAACAATCGAACAGCCTTCTTACCAGCTGGGCTTCCAGTCCTGTGAACTTCTGGTAGAAAAGATCGATAAGCCATTTTTAGAAGACAAGCAAATTATATTAGGTACCGAACTAATTGTAAGAGGCTCTACATTACTTAAAAAATAAAGGAAGACGTAAAAACCGCCGCAGAATAGTATCTCTCTATTTGCGGCAGTTTTTATGTTGATGGGCTATCCTTTATCCTTATATCATTTTGCCTATTCTTAGAGTCACTTTTGTCCCTTTCTCTATTTCAGATTGGATCGAGATGCCATAACTTTCCCCGAAGTACAGCTTTATCCGCTCCTCAACATTAAACAGACCGTAATGCTCCGACTGTTGTTTACTTAGTAGGTCCCTCAATTTTTCATCTTCTATCCCAACTCCGTCATCCTCTATAATGATAAGTATATCATCTTTATATACTTTGGCGGTAATTGTAAGGTTGCCCTTTTTCTCAGGTTTTTTCATAATTCCATGTAATACAGCATTTTCCATTATTGGCTGTAATGTAAGTTTAGGAATGTTATATTTTACTATCTCAGAATCCATATTGACCTCAAATTGGATCGCATTATCAAATCTTGTATTCTGGATAGCAAGATAAATTTTAGCTAGCTCAATTTCATCCTCAATTCCTACGATACTTTTCCCTTTATTGAGAGTCAATCGGAAATACTTGGCCAATTTTGTTACAAGGGCACTTATATCCAATGCATTTTTACGAATTGCCATCCAATTAATACATTCCAGAGTATTATACAGAAAATGAGGATTAATCTGGGCCTGCAGAGCCATTAACTGTGCTTTCCTCTCTTCCAGTTTCACTTTATAAGATTCTTCCGCCAGTTCTTTACTTCTTTGAATCATTTCATATACCAGTTTTTCCACTTTACCCAATTCATCGCTTTTATTGATTTTATCATATTCCTGCCCTTTTGCCTGTATTCCCTCATTTTCTATCTTTTCTGCTATCCGGTTCATTCTTGTAATTAATTCTTTAGTTAAGTTATTAATTATAACAAAGGATGCCGCAACAAACAACAGCAATACTAATATGGATAATAAAACGAATTGCATATCCCCTAAAAAAGAATAATTTTCTAATATATATTTCTGCCCTATCCGGTCTACAATCTTCCACCCGGTATTTTCTATTGTGGTATAGATCAGGTATTCTTCCGTATTGGTTATTTTCGGTTCTAAAATGCCTCTATCACTCTTGTTAATTTGACCAAGGACTGAAGCTTCAATTACAGTTTTCCCTAATTTAGACTCATCCCGCCCGGCAATCATTTTACCATCCCTATCTACAATAAAAACTTGCTCACTTTTTCTAAGATGTATATCTTTTATAAATGAATACAGTGTGGATTCTTTTATATCTACAGAAAGTATGCCATCATTATCATATATATTATTACTATGCTTTAGTACACGTCTGCATGAAACCAGCCATAGATCAGGTTCTCCTGCTATGTCCTTTTCCAGGTAAACGCTAGACCAGTCAACTGCCCCGCATTTATCGGCAGTTTCTTTGTACCAAGGTAAATTTTTTATACTGTCTAATGAAAAAAAGTTAACGTGTTCCGTAGATACCATCTTCTTTTGATCCACATAAATCCTGACTTTATATAAACCTGTATCCCTCTCCATATTATAAAACTGGTTTCTTAGATTTTTTAACTGTTCTAATTGTAAAATCAGGTCATTATTATTTTCCTCCCCCACAAATGCCTTGACTTCATTGTCAAAAAATAAGGTATCCGAAACCCGGACCATATTATCCAAGGTATTTTTCACATTGTAATCAACTTGTTTTAAAGTCTGAAGCATTGCCTGATTCACATTGATCGCAGCGGACCGCTCAGTCTTAAGATAATTACTGTAAAAAAGCGCAAGGGTGGGCAAAAGTACCAGCATAAAAAATATAATGAAAAGCTTTCGTTTCATAGGACTACATCCTTCCATAACCAGCTTATGGAATACGGACCCGTAATTAGAATTAATTATTTTGAATTCCTATCATCATCTGCCTGTATTCCTTCGGAGTCAACGCCGTATTCTTCTTAAATATTTTGCCAAAAGAACTGGGTTCCGCATAGCCGATCAGAAAACCGATATCTGTCAGCTTAACAGTAGTGTCTGCCAGTAGTTTTTTGGCTGCTTCTATTCTTACACTGGTTATATATTGATTGATTGTATGACCTGTTAACTGCTTAAAGACAGCACAAATGTAATTCGGGCTGAGATATATCTGTTCTGCAATAGTCTGAATCGCAATATTATGCATATAATTTTTTCCAATAATGTCTTTTACTTTCTTTACAGTTTCAGAATTCTGATCCATCATTTTTCCACAGATTGTTCGGTTTAACCCCAGGCAAAATTCTATAACAACCCGTTTCATGTCCGGTATTGTTTCCGTATTTCTTAATTTCTCGTAGGCATATAGAATATCCTCTTCTTTCGTCTGGAGGTTTCCATGGAGAGCCATATAAGATTCCAGCGCAGCCATCATTAACATACCCGAACATTGAATCCCATATAACACATCTAAATTAGGATTTACAGACAAAGTCTGAAAAAAATTGTTCACACTTTCTCTTAAGGAACTCTGATCCGGTAAGGACAGGAATCTCTTAACCTCATCTATAAAATGAAAGAGGGATTCATCTTTAAACTCTATGCATTCCTGATTTTGAATGATCCGGTTACTTCCGAAAATTAAGCGTTTATACACATTTTCTTTCGCCTTTTGAAACGAAACAGGAATCTCTAAAATATCATTAACATAATCACCAATTCCAATGGTCGCTCTTATATTAGTCCCGTTACGCAGAATATTAAGAAAATTATCCACCAGTTCTTCAACCTGTTTCTGAAAAGCATTGGTTACGTTTTGTTCCTCCCCTGATTCTTCCATTAATAACAGAATAAAATCACCTTTGCCGTATTCAAAAGCGAAACCCTCCGTATATATTTCCAGAAGTTCTTCCAGAAGATTTAGAATGCCGAAATTCAGCGCATTATCCATTTTCTGATTAGTACCGCTATAAGTTGTCTGCTTACTGTCTAAACTTATCATAACGATGTTATAGCAGGATTTCTTCATACAGGATATATTAAGGAAATCCATTTGTTCCTTTAACTTTGCTTTATCTTTAAAGGCACCATTTATTAAATCTATAAAAAGTCTGGAACGTAATATAGGAGTATTTTTTTTCATCTGATTTTGGATCTCTTCTCTTTTTTTACGTTCTTCCCACTCTGTATTCAGTTGTTTTCTTATCTTTTCCATTACAGACAATAGTTCTGTTGTATCAATCGGTTTTAAGATATAATCCATTGCGTTCACTTTAAAGGCTGATTTGAAATATTCCACATCATCATAGGCACTCATGATTAATACAGATGGCTTTTGGTTAAATTCTTCCAGTCTTTTTATCATGGAAAATCCATCCAAATCTGGCATCCTGATATCTGTAAGTATCACATCAGGCTCATATTTTCCAGTCATTTCCAATGCGGACAATCCGCCATCTGCACATCCAATAACTTCAAAACCACTGGGATTGTTTTGAAAAAAGTATAAAAGTCCTTCTCTTGTCTGTTTTTCATCATCAGCTATTAAAAGTTTATACATGAGTTCCTCTCCTCCCCCAAACATTGTAAGTATTAAGCCGCTTAAATATTATTCAAAATAAGCTCCTGCTTCCCCCAATATCCTGCGCAATTGCATAATATCAACCTTATGGGTATCACCTGTTTGGGATGCTAAAACCGCAGCGGTTCCGGCTGCCTGACCGGTAACAAGGCAAACCGGCATAACCCGGATACTTCCCTGTACCCTGTGGTCACTGGATATTATTCTCCCTGCCGCTATTAAATTATCAACTTCTTTTGGAATGAGGCTTCTATAAGGAATTCCATGGGACTCTCCCGGAGCATATGGCTCAAAATCTTCTTCCCCATTTCTTTCTCCCCTCATAATACGGTCCCGTTCTTCTTTCGTTTGATGGACATCCAGAAAATAACAGTTTCTTCCTATTTCATCAGGAAAGGCCTTTCTATTCTTATAATCTTCATATGTAATAGTATACTCACCTTTTATCCGCCTTGACTCTCTAATCCCTGTAACCAAAGAAGTCTCTGCAAGATAAGAAGCACCGTAGGTTTCCGGAAGATATTCCTTAAGACCCTGATGATACTGATATGCAAGCTGCCGCCCCTGCATCAGGGCTTTCGAAGCACCAATCGGATCCCTAGAATCTACATTCCACAAATGCCCTGCATTAAATCCAACCGTACGAGGACCTATTAATGAATGACAGCAATGAGCATCCGTAATGAGAGGATATTTCTCAGATCTGGCAATATCGTATGCTGCACACTCCGGGTTATTCATATGTAAAACAGGTGAATTGTGATAATGATATTCATCCACATTCGTCAGTACAAAACAATGAGTGGAGGGTTGAATATCATGGTTTTGTTCATCGCCGTAATCGTAAGGAAGACCGGCTCCTGCGAAGATATCGGCATCTCCGGTGCAATCAATATAAATGTTACCTTTATATGCCGTCAATCCGCCTTTGTTGGCTGTTACAATATAATCGAGCTTATTTCCCTGACGGTTAACAGAAACCACCTGTGTATGAAAGAGTACCGTAACACCTGCATCCATAATCATCTCGTCATACACCCGTTTTAAAGCTTCCGGATCTATCGGAACCCAGTCGGCATCTTCTTTCTTAACATGCCTCATTCCTGCTTTAGCTTTATTAAAAATCTCGAGAGCAATTCCCCGGTATATTATTTTTTCCTTATCAGAAAAAGGGCACCAGGCAGGGACAAGACCGATTGTTCCCATTCCGCCCAGGGAACCGGACGCTTCAATTAGAAGTACATTGGCGCGACACCTTGCAGCAGCAATCGCCGCTGCACATCCGGCAGGTCCTCCGCCTGCAATTATTATCTCATATTCCGTGTTCTCAGGGATTTCTCTTACAAATTGAATATTCATACTTGTTATCTCTCCTTATTATAACTTAGATTTTTATACCGCACCATATTATTTATTGATTAAATTATTTATAAGAGGCTGTTTTTCCAGCCTCTTAATAATTAGAACACACGTATATATATTATTTGGTTTTATACCAGTTATTCTGTGCAGCAATAAGTTTATCACCACACTGGGCTTTCCAGTTTGTTATAAAGTTTTGAAAGCTTTCTTTCGTAATACCATTAACAATGGAATTTACCATAAATTCTTCCGTCAAACTTGACGAGCTGGTGCTCTCAGCAGAGATATCTGTATACACAGCACAAGGAAGCTCAGATGACGGATCAATGGTCACAAATTTACCATAATCATAATTTAACTGTGAGTAAGCCGCAAATTGATTTTCATTCTTTCGCGCTCTGCAAAGCCAGTACTTACCATAATCATCGTTGGCACCGGTAAGATATGCATTTGCATTTCCCCTGTGTTCAAAAAAAGTAGGCAGTATAGGAAGGTAATTGCCGTCAGCATCAATAGTATAATCCTCTCCCTCTGTTCCAAGAACCATTTCCTTAAATGTTTCAGGTTCTAATTTTTTATTAAAGTAATCCATGGTTGCTTCCACGTTTTTCGAATTTTTAGGAATAACTATATATGTATCAATTTGGTTCCCTGAGCCGGTACTTACACCGGCTTTTCCATCTTTTTCGATTGGTTGAATAAATTCAACCGTTGCATCGGGATTGGTATTTTTAAATGTTTCTAACAAAGACGGTATGGACCAATACCCATCTACACGGCATAAAGCCAGATCTGTGGTAAATTTCTCCAAAACCGTTGCTGTCTGGTTAGTCGGCATTTCTGGATCCAGTAAACCTCTGGTATATAGATCGTTAAGATAGGAAAGGAAATCAAAAAAACCCTCCTGTACCTGATACGGAACCAATTCTCCGTTAACGTCTGTCCAATCTGTTGCAATCCCAAAAGCCCCTCCCAGACTGCTGGTTCGGAGACTGTATAAGTCACCCATGGTTGCAGATAAAGGAACCGTTGCACTGCCATGACCTTTCGGGTCTTGTGTCTTAAACATTTCCAACATGGACGTAAATTCCTTCAGGGTAGTTGGTTTATTAATCCCCATGGTTTTTAACATATCCATACGAACCATCATACCCAACCCGACATTAGAACTGTCCTCCCTGCCACTGGGACTCATAGTTGGTATTGCAAAATAAGTATCCCCCACCACGCATATATCAAGCAAAGTTTTATTAATACTTGCTGCGATATTAGGTGCGTATTTCTCTACCAACGGTTTCATATCCATTAAAGCACCCTGGCTTGCATATTCGGCATAGCGGCCTTTATCACTCAGTACAATAAAATCGTAATCCGCACCGGATGCCATAATAGCATTTAACTTATCGTTTGGATTATCAGCAGGTAAAATATCATATTCTACCTTATAACCAGTCTTTTCCGCAATCCAATCATAAACCGGATTTGCATCACCATTATTCCATTCTAACCCTCCATTATTAGGAACCAAAGCTTTTAAAACTTTTGTCTCGGATGTTCTTGAATCTTTCTCTTTGTCTCCGTCGGAAACCGTCTTATCGGTTTCGGTACTTGCTTCCTTGTTTTTTACCCCATTGCATCCTGTTAACAGGGATGCTGTAAGACACAGCATCATAATAACTGTTATTAAACTCTTTCCTTTTTTCATAAGTTTCCTCCTTCATCTTTTTATATAACATCAGCTGCTAAAAAGCGGTCAGCCTTTAGTGGAACCGATGGTCATACCTTTTACAAAATGTCTCTGCATAAACGGATATACAAGTAAGATAGGAATAGTTGATGCAACAATAGCTGCTGCAGTAATACTTTCTGCAGAAACATCTACTAACAGCAATTCCTTTGCCTGTACATCCTGTGCTTTCATAATCATATCTCTTAAATAAAGAGGCAGCGTCTGTAAATCCGGACTGTTTATGTACATCATGGGATCAAAGTAGTTATTCCATAACATAACGGATGTAAATACAACGATTGTAGCATATACAGGTTTACTCAATGGAACGATGAACTTCAAAAATATAGTCAAATTATTTGCTCCATCCACTTTTGCAGATTCGATTATACTTTCCGGTATATCTTCATAAAAATTTTTTATAATAAGGAGGTGAAACACATTAATTAAACCTGGTAAAATTAAAACACTTTTTGTATTCAGAATACCATATGTATTATAAAGCAGGTATGTTGGAATAATTCCGCCTCCAAAATACATAGTAAAAACAAATAACAGCAAAAACCCTTTCATATAAGGCAGATTCCGCATGGATAGAGGATATGCTGTCAGAGCCGATAAGGTCAAGGTACACAAGGTACCAATTAACGTAATAAACAGGGAATTCCCAAAAGCTATAAGGAAATTCCGGGATTTTAATATACTGTTCAAAGCAAAAGTCTGAAATCCTACGGGTAATATTCCCACGGAGCCGGAATTTATTGCCCATTCCGCACTGAACGCTTTTGAAACTACATGCATCATAGGAAATAATACTATTAAAACCAGAACTCCGATAAATAAATAGGAAAATGCAGTAACCATATTACTTTCCGTTATTACCTGTTTGACTGCTTTTATATTACCCGTTTGCCCATTCATTCTGATATTAATATTTTTGTTTACTATATTTTGACTTTTCATTACCAGATACTCCTTCCTGTCGCTTTTTTACTTGTATAATTACCTGCAAGCACCAGAACCAGTCCGACCAGCGATTCAAATAGCCCAATTGCGGTAGCATAGCTATAATTCATTTGGGATACACCGGTACGATAAATATATGTTCCTAAAACATCACCAGTTTTATATACTGTGGGGTTATACATTAATAAAATCTGTTCGGTGTTTGCATTTAACACTCCGCCTAATTTAAGGATAAACATTAGAAGAATAATGGAAATCATACCGGGAAGAGTGATATGAATAATCTGTTTTATTTTACCTGCTCCGTCGACTTTGGCTGCTTCATATAATTCCGGATTTATTCCGGTAATGGCAGCAATAAAAACAATGGCACTATAACCAATTTCTTTCCACGCCTCAGATCCTATAACCACAGTACGAAACCAGGAATTATCCATGAGAAAGGATATTGGTTTTCCTCCTAAGAAAGTAATAATTTGATTAATAACTCCTGTTGATGGGGAACAAGCGGTTACCACAAGGCCAGTAATAATAACCCAGGATAAAAAATGGGGTAGATATAAAATTGTCTGAAATACTTTTTTAAAGAAATGATTCCCAATTTCATTAAGTAATATAGCAATCAGAATAGACATGGGAAAAGTAAAAAGTATTTTACCGCAGCTGATTAATAGTGTATTTTTGAGAACTTTATAAAAATCCGGAGAAACAAATAATGTTTTAAAGTGTTTTAAACCTACGAAAGGACTATGTAATATTCCGGTAAAGATATTATAATCCTGAAATCCGGTCACCAGGCCATACATAGGCATGTATCGGAAGAGGATTATAAATAAAATTCCAGGAATTAAAAATAAATAGATATTCAGATTTTTTCTTGCATAACGTATTCTCGCTTGTCTTTCTTCTCTTTTGGAACATCTTTTATTTACATGAATCATTTTTGTTTCCATCATTATTTATCCTTCTCTTTTTTATGTTTGGTATGCTTATATTTTATTCTGATGTATGAAATGATTCAATGTTCATGCTTACAAATTATAGTTCATTCTTACAGTTATTGCGATTAAGTCTGTGCCTTAACCATTCACCTCAATGACATCTACCTATGGCGTCTCATGTGGATCCTGCCCGAACTTTCCGATAAAAAAATATCGCCGGCCGTTAACATGGCTGACGATACGAAAATTGATTGTTTTTGACTGTCCTCTAGGCAGATCGCACGTAGTATCTCTACTATTTGCGGCAGTTTTTATATTTAGAGCTTTACAAATACTGCTTTCATATCTTGTTTCAGAAACAAAACAGTCTCTTCCGATTCAAGCGGTTTACAGAAATAATATCCTTGAATGATATTACAACCAATACTTTTCAGATATTCATACTGCTCCTTTGTTTCCACTCCTTCCGCAATTATTTCCGCATGTATCCTGCGGCCAAGCAGGATTATAGCCTCAACAATTACTTTATTCACATTAATTTTAATATTTCCAACAAATGACCGGTCTATTTTTAAACTGTCTACGGTAAAATTTTGAAGGTTTTTTAATGTATTATATCCTGTGCCGAAATCATCCAGCAAAACTTTTATTCCTATTTTTTTGAGAAGTTTCATGTTTTCTTCCACTGAATGAATGTGTTCCATATAGGAGCTTTCTGTTATTTCAAGCTGCAGGTATTCGGGTGAAAGCCCTGTCTTTAATAGAATTTCCGATACCATTTTAATAAACTCCGGCTGTTTTAACTGCAGAACCGATATGTTTACCGAAACACTGCTATTATAGATTCCTGCATCATGCCATTCCTTTATTTGTCTACAGGCAGTATCTAGAACCCACTCCCCTATGGGTATTATTAATTTGGATTCTTCTGCAAGACAAATAAATTCATTGGGACTGATAATACCATTCCCTGGTTTCCTCCATCTAATAAGTGCTTCCAGACTTACTACTTTCTTCGCTTTCGCTTCCACCAGGGGTTGATAACATAAGTAAAATTCCTGCTTCTCCAAGGCACTCCTTAAACTCCGCTTCAGATCATCCCTGTAATTAATACTTCTGCTCATTTCATAATCATAAAATTTTATGTTGTTTTTGCCGTTTTCTTTTGCCTGATACATTGCTATATCTGCTTTTTTAATCAACCCTTTACCATCCTGCCCATTTTCCGGAAAAACCGATATTCCAATACTGAACGTTGTGTAAAGCTTATGCCCGTTAATTTCCACCGGATACTCAAATATTTTAAGAATGTCATTAGCAATAAGCTCCGCCTCTTGCTTCTCTGTTAGATTGTTTAGTAAAAGTGTAAATTCATCTCCGCCGATTCGGGATAACATATCTTTTTTTCTGATACAGGATTTCAGTCTGTCAGCCACTTTTTTTAAAAATCTGTCACCAATATGATGTCCATAAGTATCATTAACAATTTTAAAATTGTCAATATCTAAAAATAACACAGCAAAACATATACCTTTTGCTTTTGATATCTGTATGGTATCTTTCAGACTATTCATAAATGTAGCTCGAAGCGGAATGCCTGTCAGGATATCATAATATGCAAGGTAGTTCAATTTACTTTCTGTTTTTTTTCTTTCGGTAATATTCGTATGAGAACCTGCTATGCGGATTGGTACTAAATTTTCATTAAACAGCACCTTGCCTTTACTGGATACCCAGATATATTTACCTGTTTTTAATTTTATCCGATATTCATATAAATAATGGGAGCATTTATTATTCAGGCAATTTTTAATATTATTTATGACTGCTTTCTTATCATTAGGATGGATCCGGTCTACCCACTTATCGTAATAGCCCAATACCTCAGATTCCTCAAAACCCAGCATAAGACTCCAATCCTCCGATAAATAAGCTGAATTCTTTAAAAGATCCCAATCCCAGATGCCATCACTTGCCCCTTCTACGACCAGTCGATACCGTTCTTCAGTTACTTTTAAAGCCTCATCCTGTTTCTTTAATTCTGTAAGATGATGTTTTAGCTCTTCTTCCTGAGCCATCAATTCCTCATTCATGGCGGCCATTTCCTTCTGCCATACACTTAATTCCTCATTGGCTTCTTGCAATTTCTTTTCTGTGAATTTAAATCCGGTAATATCAACTCCTGTTGTTATTATGTATTCATCACCGCTTTCATCCGGTATAGAATAACTGTCCCATTTAAAATACAGTTTGCAAGTATTTTTAGTTATCAACGGCCCGGTATATTCATAATGGCGTGCCATATTCTCTTTACCTATTGCCTTTTCTCTAATCAATCCTTCCACTTCTGCAGGTAAAATTGTACTGACTTTGATTTCTCCCTTTACAAAACTATCGTTAATATCTGCCAGTCGCCCGGCATATTTATTCAACCAGACTACTGTGCCGTCAGGCCTCCATATAATGAGAACAATATGCTCCGTATTAAAAAATCCGGTTAGAAATAACTTATGATTTTTTATATCACAAGTATCAATATTTTCGCTGATATTTTGTGTAGTTTCCAGTGCTTTTACACTTTTATCTCCATCCATTAAAGTACCGCCTTCATTTTTAACAAAGAATAATATTATTTTGCCAAGTGATAAGTAAATTGCATTACTGCTTATAGGAAATCATAAAAATGTCGAATTTTAATTATTTTAATAAATTTATGTAAAATATTATACGCTATTATTTTAATCATTTATACTTTGAATTTCAAATTGTCAATGTCACGGTAATGACAATTTTATCTATATCTTAGGAACCACAAAAGGTAAACTAGTCGGGCTTTTTATGCAATAGGACGCAATTATCTATTGCATAAAAATAAGACTATGGAAAAACCATAGTCTTAGATCGCAAATATAAGGGCCGTCGCCTTTTTATTAATAAATTCACCATTTTAAAAAACTGTTTGATACTAATCCATTAGTACCATATTGAGTATTCACATTTATAACGCAGGCCTAATCAATTTCAAAGTGTATTATACTGCAAGGAGGTATTACAAAATCCAGCCCACCCTCAGTAAGTTTAAATTCGGTAAATTCTTCCGTATGTACTTTATCAGGGTTCTCGAACGTATTATAAGCATCCATCTTATTGGTTAATATTTCTGCCTTAACACCATTTACTTTTCTGTCAACCAGGATACTGTTAATATTATAGGACTGGCTTACAGATAAGTTATTAAGGGTAATATGTAATCTTCCGTCTGGATCTACGGAAGCAGATTCAGAAAGGTTAGGAACCTTTGCTTCTTCCGGACCGACTTCCTCTGTATCAATATAACTGTCTACTAAAGTGGCATCCTGGTGGCATTTATACATGTTAAAGACATGATAGGTAGGGGTTAAGAGCATCTTATCCCCTTCCGTCAGAATTACAGATTGCAGTACATTAATAAGCTGTGCAATATTGGCAATTCTAACACGGTCACTGTGTTTGTTAAAGATATTAAGGTTGATACCTGCTACTAATGCATCACGCATGGTATTCTGCTGATACAAAAATCCCGGATTGGTTCCAGGTTCTACATTAAACCAGCAGCCCCACTCATCCACAGCTAAAGCAACTCGTTTGTCCGGATCATACTTGTCCATAATTTTACTATGTCTGGTCACCAGCTCTTCCATATGTAAAGCTTTCTTTAAAGTAATATACCAGCCTTTTTCATCAAATACGGTGGCCGAACCTTTATCTTCCCAGTTCTTTTCAATGGTATAATAGTGCAGGGATAAGGCATCCATATAAGGAGAAGCCATTCTCATAACCGTATCGCACCACTCATAATTACCCTCATTTGGACCGCAGGCAATCTTAAAGAGGCGGTTATCACCGTAATTCCTGCAATAAGTCTGATATCTACGGTACTCGTTGGCATAATATTCAGGTGTCATATTACCGCCGCAGCCCCAGTTTTCATTACCAACTCCGAAAAATTTAATTTTCCAGGGTTCTTTTCTTCCGTTTTTCGCTCTTAGGTCTGCCATAGGTGAAACCCCGTCAAAAGTCATATACTCAATCCACTCTGACATCTCCTGAACCGTACCGCTTCCAAGATTGCCGTTTATATATGGCTGACATCCAATCTGATCACATAACTCCAGGAACTCATGGGTACCAAAGCTGTTATCCTCCAATACTCCGCCCCAGTGGGTATTAATCATTTTCTTACGGGTTTCCTTAGGACCAATGCCATCCCTCCAGTGATATTCATCTGCAAAACAGCCGCCCGGCCAGCGAAGCATCGGTAGTTTCATTTCCTTGAGGGCATTTACTACATCGGTTCGCATTCCGTTTTTATTGGGAATTTTAGAATTCTCCCCTACATACAGTCCTTCATAAATACATCTGCCCAGATGTTCGGAAAAATGTCCATAGATTTCTTTGTTAATCCTGGATTTTTTGTTACCTGCATTAATAATTAACTTACTCATACCGTACCTCCATATTAATTTTAGATTTTACTAAAATAATTTACATAAGTTTTCATTTACCAATATTCTACTATACGATATTAATTTTGTCAATGGGGTTATAGCTCAGCTCAAAGTAAACATTACGGTTCAACTCGCAGCTGAATTGTAACAAAGGAAGCGAAACGCCTTGTTCATTTTAGTTATAAATAAAACGAACCGCCTTATCAATCCAATCAGACGACATATGGCTGTCACCATACTTTTTATCACCATATACAAGATAATTACCCAGTGACAGTCCATGGCAGCCGCTTTTATAAATATGCAGTTCCGTTGGTACTTTATGTTCAATTAACGCAGATGCAAACATCATAGAGTTTTGCACCGGAACCGCTTCATCATCATAAGTATGCCAGATAAAGGTCTCCGGAGTATCTTTTGTGACCTGTTTTTCCAGACTATTAAATTCAAGCCATTTTTCATTCTCTTTCTCATCCCCCAGTAAATTTTCAAAGGACCCGCGATGAGCATATTCGCCGCTTGTAATAACAGGATAGGATAAAATCAGCTTATTGGGTTTTATTTTATCAGGTTCTATACTAAGCAGCTTAAAAATATAATCATGATTCCAGAACACACCGGTTGATGCAGCCAGATGACCCCCTGCCGAAAAACCGCATACGCTGATGTTATCCGGGTCAATATGATATTCGTCTGCATGATCTCTTACATATAAAACCGACAGCAAAGCTTCACACAAAGCAACTGGAAAACGAACCGGTGCGACATGATATTTTAAAACAAAGGCACAGATTCCCTCAGATATATATTTTAGTGCTACCGCTTCATTTTCACGGTCAGAGGTGAAGCCATAGGCCCCTCCGGGAAGCACCACTACAGCGGGATGAAGCCTGTTAGTATCTATATCAGGTGAATTATCCGGTATGTAACAGCTAAGGGTCACCGGCTGTTTTGGTGCATTTTCTAAATTAGTTTTGATTTCCGTAGTAAAATATTTCATATAATTTCTCCTCTCTGATTAAACCTAAATCCGATCTAGGTAATCGTGAAACTTTACATTCAAGTCTTCCTTATAATTATGATAGAAAAAGTATAGCACTGTACTATATATTCTTCAAGAATTGTCGGAGCTCTTTCATAAAAGTTTGTTGAAGAATTTATATTTTGCTAAAATAGTACTATATTTTTCATAAAACATGGGTTAAAATAGAAGAAAGCTTAACTGCCCTAAACTGTTAGGCAAAAAACGTAACTATAAGAATATTACTTGGAGGTTTTTAACATGTTATTTGGTGCTTTAGAAGCCGGCGGTACTAAAATGGTACTGGCTATCGGCAATGAAAATGGTGAAATTCTTGAGCAGGTATCCATTCCTACCGAAACCCCTTCTATTACAATTCCTAAAATAATTGAATATTTTAAAGGTAAAGAAATTGCAGCTTTGGGGATTGGATCTTTTGGTCCCATTGATTTAGATAAAAAATCAAAAACTTATGGATATATTACTTCAACCCCAAAATTGGCATGGGCTAATTATGATCTGGTTGGCAATCTAAAAAAGGAGCTGCCTATTCCTATCGGATTTGATACGGATGTTAACGGATCCGCATTGGGAGAAGCTACCTGGGGAATAACGAAAGATGTAGAATCCAGTATATATATAACCATTGGTACTGGTGTTGGAATTGGTGTATATCAAAACGGCGGATTGTTACACGGAATGCTTCATCCGGAGGCAGGACATGTACTTTTAAGTAAACATCCGGAGGATAATTTCGAAGGAGTATGCCCATATCATCCAAATTGCCTGGAAGGTTTAGCATCCGGTCCTTCCATTGAAAAACGCTGGGGTAAAAAAGCGATTGAATTAAAGGACAACCAAAAAGTCTGGGAGATAGAAGCATATTATATTGCTCAGGCACTTGTTGGTTATATCTTAACGCTGTCACCTCACAGAATCGTATTAGGGGGCGGTGTTATGCATCAGGCGCAGTTATTCCCTCTTATACGCAATAAAGTAACCGAATTATTAAACGGTTATGTAAGGACTTCCCAGATTAATGATATGGAGCACTATATCGTTCCTGCTGCCTTAAATGATAATCAGGGAATTATGGGATGTATTCAGTTGGCTAAAATGGAATTAAAAAATAAATAAATTTAATGGCTGCACTAAACCTGTTTCTTAGAAGTTTTTATAATAGGAATGTTTTGTGCAGCCATTTAAAGTTTTTGTATGAAGTCCAAATCCGACTGAACATAATTAAACCAGCTTATATCGGGTCAATCTTAAGACATCAAATATATTTTATGACGGTATCCCAATTGGGCTCCCATTCCTGTAAAATAATACTTTTACATCCGATTGCCAAATGCAGTTCATTGTCATCCCACCTGTCACCAATACCGGCAATAAAATTATTTTTATCTTTTAATTCTAATACAATCTTCATTCTTTCTTCCTGATTATCCCCTAAGTATACTTCCCCTTCCGGAAATCCAACTTTCTTAAGCCACTTTCTTGTTACATCAATATATGAATTATGTCGTGCTCCAATATAAATGAGCTTATACTTCACTGATAACTCTCTCAAACATTCTATACTTCCATTAGTAGGTAAATCACTTAATATATTATCTTCTGTATTAAAATCCGGTGTATCCGCTAAATGTATGCGATTCCTCTGGTCACAAATAGTTCCATCAATAAAAACAAGAATAGAATCCATCTTATCATCCCCTTATATGAATATATTAATAAACTTATTTTACCACAACTTATCCAAAATATCAAACATTTGTTCTGTTTATTGGTAATTTTTTATTCTTTTTCTAAATACTAATAATTTTAAATATAACGTTTATAATTATCCTGATAAGCATATAATACTCTCATTATCTAATGATATCCCTTATCATTTTTTCAAAATGAAAAATTTAAGCCATCCAGGTAATTGTTTAATAACTTTATTATCCGAATTGACTTTTGACACCCTAATCCTAAAGTTATGTATTTATAGGAGGTACACATGTATAGACCACCTAAACATAAAACAACCGCAGTCTATCTTCTATTGTTACTCTGTGCCGCTGCCATAGCCATTGGAATATTCGTTTACTTTTCTTTCCTGCCAAAAGTTAAAAAATCCGTAACCCTGGAAGCAGGCAGTGCAATGTATGATGTAAAGGAATTTTTAACAGATAAAGATGATACTGCTGCTTATGAAACCGATATTTCTGCTCTGGATCTTAATACACCGGGAGTCTATGAAATCAGGATAAAAGCAAACGGTAAACGATACGATTCTAAACTAAAAATTGTTGATACCAGACCTCCTGCTGCGATAGTAGTCGATCAGGCTGCACCTATAGGGGTAGAACTAAAGCCGGATACATTCCTCTCAGATATCCGTGATGCTACCAGTGTAACCACTGTCTATAAGACTCGTCCGGATTTTAATAAAACCGGAGAACAGCCGGTAACCCTGGTTCTATCCGATACCAGCCAGAACCGGACAGAATTACCCGCCATTCTTACCCTTCTTGATCTGAAAAATAAAATACAAATAGAAGCCGGCTCACCGGCTCCTGATATTAACGAATATTTAAATACTGCAGACTATAAGCTTTCCTATGAAACCGATGTGGATAAATTAAATTTTAATAAACCGGCTGTGTATGATATCAGGATTAAGGCAGATAATAATACCGTAACCTGTAAACTGGAAGTAGTTGATACAACTCCTCCAACAGCTGTAACCATGAACCGGGTAATCTGGGCCGGAGAGAGCATAAAGGCCAAGTCCTTTGTGAAAGATATTTCCGATGCTACTGATGTCACCGTATCCTACAAAGTACCGCCTGACTTTACAAAAGCAGGTACCTCAAAGATTAATATCATACTAAAAGATACCAGTGGAAATCAAAAAGACCTTGCTGCCAAACTTACAGTAAAAAAGGATACAAAAGCACCTGTTATTATCGGTGCCATGAATAAGACAGTTTATATTGGCGATAAGGTTTCCTACAAGAATAATATATCTGTAACGGATAATAAAGATAAGGATGTTCCACTTAAAATTGACAGCAGTAAAGTCAACTTACGAAAAGAAGGTTCTTATCCGGTTATTTACACCGCAACGGATTCCAGCGGTAATAAGGCGAAAAAAACCATTACTGTAACAGTAAGAAAATATACCGTAGACAGAAGTGTTCTGGATAACCTGGCACAAAATATTCTCAATAACATAACGAATTCCTCTATGACCAAACGTGATAAAACTTATGCAATTTATAAATGGACAAAAGGACATATTGCTTATACCGGACACTCTGATAAAAGTGATTGGGTAAAAGAAGCTTACAACGGAATTAAAAATGGGGTTGGGGATTGTTTTACCTATTTTGCCGTATCCAAAGAATTATTAACCCTCACTGAAATCGACAACCTGGATGTTACCAGAGTCGGAGGCAGAACAAGACACTATTGGAGTATGATTAATATCGGCAGCGGCTGGTATCACTATGATTCCTGTCCCAATGTTGATCATAAGGAATCTTTTATGCTGACTGATACTAAGCTGGCACAGCTCTCCGGTGAAAGGGGCAATAACTATTATAATTATAATAAAGATCTGTACCCGGCTACACCTAAGGAGTAATTTTGTTAAACAAAATTAGGCAATTGCAAAGCTATATAGTTTTTTGAATATACCATGCATATAGAGATAATATGTGAGTTTCGCAATTACCTAAATTAAATAAAAAACCGAAAGGAGAATCTTTACGAAGAAATTAGGAGTTATCGGCGGACTCGGTCCCTTTGCTACAGCATACTTTTTTGACTTAATTTTAAAAATGACAGATGCAAAAGCTGATCAGGAGCACCTGGAAATGGTAATTTATAACTGCCCCTCTATACCGGACAGAACCTCCCATATTCTTGGCAAAAGTAAAAACAACCCGGTAATTCCAATGATTGAGATTGGGACTAAACTCGTTTCCCTGCAGGTGGATTATATTGCCATTCCCTGTATCACAGCTCACTTTTATCATTCTTTGCTGTCACAAAAATTAGCTGTTCCAATTATTAATATGATACAGGAAACCGCAAGACATCTGCAAAATAATAATATAGAATATGTAGGGTTGGTGGCAACGGAGGGAACCGTCTTCAGCAGAATATTTCAGGAAGAATTGAAGTTTTACAAAATTCGAGTCATCGTACCTAACCGGCAGGGGCAAGACTATATAAACAGCATAATCTATGATAATATCAAAGCCGGTATTAAACCTGAACTGGACAAGTTCCAATCTGTAACCCAGGAACTAAAAAAACACGGTGCCGAGGTTATTATAATCGGGTGTACCGAACTATCCCTTATCAAACGGGATTATCCCATTGGGGCCGGTTATATTGATGCCATGGAAGTATTGGCGGCACAATCCATTTTATTATGTGATACAAAATTAAAAAAAGAATTTCACTGTTTAATCTCAAAATAAAAGCAACCGGTGCCGGTTAAGGAGTTAGAGATGTTACGTAATGTTTTAGAATATTTAGAGGCTACCGTGAGACAAAAGCCGGAAAAAACTGCATATGCCAATGAAGAAGACCACATTACCTTTCGTGAAGTATATGAGTATGGAAGGGCAATCGGAACCTTTCTTAGCGATGAGAAAATCTATAAGGAACCCGTCATCGTATTTATGAAAAAACATCCGGCCTCTATTGTCGCTTTTTATGGAATTGTTTATGGGGGCAATTATTATGTACCTCTTGATGAGGAAATGCCAAAAAACCGGATTAAGCTTATTTTTAAAAAACTAAATCCCAATGCCGTAATCTGTGATGAAACGACTCAGGATATAATTCCGTCTTTAGATTATAAGGGTAAGATATTCCTATATAAAACGATTATAAAAACGGCCATTAAGGAAGATATTATAGCTAAAATCAGAGATAAAGCAATTGATACGGACCCCATCTATATTGTATTTACCTCGGGTTCAACCGGTATTCCAAAAGGAGTGGCTGCCTGTCACCGCTCCGTTATTGATTACATTGAAAATTTATCAAAAGTGCTGCAGATCAGCGAAGATACCGTCTTCGGAAACCAGACTCCCCTCTATGTAGATGCCTGTCTAAAAGAACTGTATCCTACCTTAAAATTCGGTGCAACCACTTACCTGATTCCGAAAAGTATATTCCGCTTTCCGGTTAAGCTGGTAGAATTCTTAAATGAATATAAGATAAATACAGTGTGCTGGGTCGTGTCCGCCCTTACTATGATATCCGCTTTTGGTACCTTGGATAAGGTGATCCCCAAATACCTTCATACCATAGCCTTTGGCAGTGAAGTATTTCCCATAAAACAATTTAACCTCTGGAAACAGGCTCTTCCTAAGGCACGTTTTTTTAACCTATACGGTCCCACGGAAGCTACCGGAATGTCCTGTTATTACCTTGTCGACCGTGATTTTAATTCAGAGGAAGTTATGCCGATTGGACGGCCTTTTCAAAACACGGAAATTATATTACTGGATGAACAAAATCAAATACCGTCTCCCGGTGACACCGGTGAGATCTGTATCCGCGGCACTGCACTTACCCTTGGTTATTATGGGGATTTTGATAAAACAAAAGAAGTCTTTGTCCAGAATCCGTTAAATACGGCATACCCCGAATTGATCTACCGTACCGGTGATCTGGGACGATACAATGATCGGGGAGAATTAATTTTTATTTCCCGTAAGGATAACCAGATCAAACACATGGGACACCGCATTGAATTAGGTGAAATCGAAATGATTGTAAATAACTTAGGCGGTATTAAAGCCGCCTGCTGTTTATTTGATGAAGATAAGAAAAAAATTCTCTTATATTACGTCGGCAGTCTCAAGGACAGCGAAGTTATTAATAAGATGAAAGAAAAGCTGCCACGATATATGCTGCCCAATGTTATCAGATCTCTTGAAGAAATGCCCCTCACACCGAACGGTAAAATAAACAGGGTATTTCTAAAGGAGTCTTATTACAAAGATAATAAATCATAAGTCTGAAAAACCGATTTACTTAAAACTGTTAATGTATCCAAGTTATACACATTATAAAAAGGAGGAAATGAGGACACTATGGAACAATTAATCGAACTATTAAAAAGTATTCATCCGGAAATCGATTACGAAACCTGCAATACCTTAATTGATGATAATATCATAGATTCTTTTGATATTGTAACCCTGATATCTGAAATTAATGATGAATATGATGTAGCTATTCCGGCAGATGAGATTACTCCGGATAACTTTAATTCGGCTAAAGCACTCTATCAATTAATCGAACGTTTATCTGATGATTAGGAATTGCATATCTGAACGAGCTATTCGTTAATGGTATATTGTATATTGATACATTTATTGTGATACGCATACCAGGTAACTTATAAGAATGAGGGGGTTTCATGCTTTTCACATCCCACAGCTTTGTTATTTTTTTGATTCTGTTATTTATAATTTATTACCTGATACCGAAAAAATTTCAGTGGATATTGCTTCTGACTTCCAGCTATATCTTTTATTTCTTTGCAGGAAACTGGTATCTGACTTATATTCTGTTTACAACGGTTTCCACTTATTTCGTAAGTCTTAAATTAAATCAGTTGTCTGTCCTGCAATCCGCTTATTTAAAAGAAAAAAAAGCCTCGCTTACCAGGGAAGAGAAAAAGGAATATAAAGCAGCTGTAAAAACCAAACGTTTTCGCTGGCTTTTATTATGCTTATTTCTTAATTTCGGTATTTTGGGAATTTTAAAATATACTGACTTTGCAATCTATAATATTAACATGATTTTTAATCAGGAATTGTCTTTTTTTCAGTTCCTGCTTCCCCTTGGCATCTCCTTTTATACTTTTCAGTCAATGGGTTATATTATTGATATTTACCGGGAAAAGTATCCCGCTGAAAAAAACATAGGCAAACTTGCTTTGTTTATCTCATTTTTTCCCCAGTTGATACAAGGCCCCATCAGCCGTTTTGATGACCTGAAAGAAACCATGTTTCAACATCATGAATATAACCAAAGAAATATTACCTTCGGGCTTACCAGGATTTTATGGGGATATTTTAAGAAATTGGTTGTGGCTGACCGTATTCTTACCGCCGTAAATACTATTATCGGGGCTCCGGATAAATATCAGGGCTCCTATGTATTAATGGGAATGTTCTTTTACGCCATTGAATTATATTCCGACTTTACCGGAGGCATTGACATAACAATCGGAATTGCCGAAGTTCTGGGCATCCGTATCAAAGAAAACTTTATAAGACCATACTTCTCTAAATCCATTGTGGAATACTGGCGAAGATGGCACATTACCTTAGGTACCTGGTTTAAGGAATATATGTTTTATCCGATTTCGGTTTGCAAGCCAATGTTAAACCTGTCTAAAACCTGCAGAAAAACCTTTGGTGAGAATATAGGCAAACGGATTCCCGTATATATCGCAACTTTGGTGGTCTGGTTTACCACCGGTTTCTGGCATGGCGGAAGTTGGAATTTTATTGTATGGGGGTTATTAAACGGTATCATTATCCTTATCTCACAGGAGTGTGCGCCCCTTTATGAGAAATTCCACAGCAGATGCCCTATCGGACATACTTTTTATTACCGTTTATTTCAGGTAACCCGTACTTTCTGGCTGATGAGTTTCTTAAGGACTTTTGACTGCTACCGGGATGTAAGTACCACCATTAAAATGTATGGAACCATTTTTACTGATTTAAATATACAGGAAATCCTAAGCGGAGGTTTTATGGGGCTCGGGCTTACCTTAGCCGATTATGTGGTGCTTATCCTTGGCGTAACCACTATGTTAACTGTCAGTTTAATCGGACGGCGAGGAAGCGTCCGCAAAAAACTGTCGGCAAAACCGGTTCTTATCAGGTATGCCATATATTTCATCCTGTTTCTTTCCGTCCTGATATTTGGTGCATATGGCATCGGTTATAATGCAAGCCAATTTATATACAGCCAGTTTTAACCTTAGGAGGAGAATATGAAGAAAAATTTGCGTTTAAATCTCATCGTAATAAGCTTTTTTATCATTTTCCTTATATTATTGCAAGACTTATTTATGCCAAAATATGTATCGGAAATCCATGAGGGTAATTTAATTGAAGAATATTATGCCGAAGAAAAAAATCATGATGTTATATTTGTTGGTGATTGCGAAGTTTTTTCTAATATCTCACCCATTACCTTATGGGAGGATTACGGGATCACCAGTTATATCAGAGGCAGTGCCCAACAGCTGATCTGGCAGTCCTATTACTTATTAGAAGAGACGTTAAAATATGAAAAACCGAAGGTGGTAGTATTTAATGTATTAGCCATGAAATATAACGAACCACAGAATGAAGCTTATAACCGGATGACTTTAGATGGCATGAAGTTTTCTTTAACAAAATTAAAAGACATCCAGGCATCCAAAACGAGGGATGAGAGTTTTCTGTCCTATTTGTTTCCTATTCTTAGGTATCACGCCAGATGGTCCGACCTTACCTTGGATGATTTTAAATATCTGTTTCATAGAAAAAGGATATCCAGTAACGGTTATCTGATGCGTGTTGATGTTAAGCCGGTTACTTTTATTCCTCCCGGGAAAAAACTTCCCGATTATCAGTTCGGAGCTAACAGCTATGATTATCTGAATCGGATGACCGACCTTTGCAGGAAAAATGGAATCCAACTGGTATTAATCAAATCCCCCAGTGTTTATCCCTATTGGTATAGGGAATGGGATCAGCAGATAAAAGATTATGCTGCAAAGAATGATTTATTATATATAAATTTTCTCAACTATATAGATGAAATGGGCATTGATTTTACTACGGATACCTGTGACGCAGGTCTTCATCTGAATCTTTCCGGCGCAGAAAAATTCACCAAATATTTCGGTGCTATACTAAGTCATTCTTTTAAAATTGAAGATAAAAGAAAAGCTCCGGAATTAAGCAGGGTGTGGAAAGAAAAAGCAGATTTTTATTATGCTACCAAAGAAGCACAGCAGGCCGAATTGAAGAAATACGGTTACTTAAAAAGTCTGGGTGCCCAGGCCGTTACAAGGGACAATGAATAGATTAAAAAGACAGGAGTAAGCTTATGAAAAAAATTATATTTACACTCATCCTAATGTCACTCTTGGTTGGTTGCAGCAAAAGCAGCAACAACGTTAAAAACAACGGAACTAATACACAACCTGCACAAAACACGGCCGGTTATCAATTTGACTACCAGGGTGTAACCATATCTATGAACGACAATGCAGCTCCCATCGTTACTGCTTTAGGTGAGCCTATGGACTATTTTGAGGCTCCAAGCTGTGCCTTTCAGGGTTTGGATAAAATATATTATTACAACGGTTTTGACTTATCTACCTATCCAGGGGCAGATGGCGATTATATCTCTGCAATTGAATTTACAGATGACAGCGTATCTACAAAAGAAGGTGTTTTTATAGGTAAAACCAAGGACGAAGTAATCAAAACCTATGGGAATGATTTTACCGAAGAATCCGGTTCTTTAGCCTATACAAAAGGCAAAACCAAACTTACCTTTCTAATTGAAAATAATGCAGTTACTTCCATTAACTATGAATTTATTACGAATTAAGGTATAACTTTACTTTAAACTTTATTCCTGCTGCTCTTTTTTCGTAATTTGACGAATACTTTTTTCCACTTGTTTTCTTGGAAGCATAATCTGATGTCCGCAGCCTAAACATTTTAAACGAAAATCCATGCCTACCCTCAAAACCTCCCATTGGCTGCTTCCACAGGGATGCTGTTTTTTGAGTTTTAATATATCACCTATTTGTATATCCATTTTAGTCCTCCTTATAAAACTTAAATATTATATTTCCATCTGCCAGATTCTTATTCCATATAAGCTCCGTAATTTCTTAATTAAATACTTTCAATTACAAAACCTCCGCTGTAAATATATGGGTACTATTTCCTGTAAAATTTAATATATTTACCCCTTGCATTTTACTTCCATATGATGTAGTATACCTTTATAGATAATGTAGTTTTTATTACTACATGATGCATTTTTCAACTCTACTGGTTGTTATAATTTTATTTTTATAAATACCAGCACAATAAAAATTTTATATAATAGCAAGAAAGGAATGATTTTATGGCTAAAAAAATTATGAAACCCAAAGACCCAGGCAGCGCAATCACCCATTTCATTGGTATGCTTATGGCAACATTTGCAGCACTCCCCTTATTATTAAAAGCTTCGAAAGCGCCGGATCCGGTACATTTTATCTCTTTAGGTGTTTTTGCATTAAGTATGATATTATTATACACTGCAAGCACAGTATACCATACCTTTGATTTGTCTGACAAGATTAACAGGCGTTTAAAAAAGTTTGATCATATGATGATTTTTATCTTAATCGCCGGAACCTATACACCTGTATGTTTAATCGTTCTAAACGGACCGGTAGGCTTTGCCTTATTGTCTTTAATATGGGGGATGGCCTTGTTAGGTATCTGTCTGAAAGCTTTTTGGGTCTATTGTCCAAAATGGGTTTCTTCCATAATTTATATAGCCATGGGCTGGACCTGTGTTCTGGCTTTCTCACCTTTATTAAATGCTCTTTCCGGTGACGCTTTTAACTGGTTACTTGCAGGCGGTATTATCTATACGGTAGGCGGTGTAATTTATGCGCTGAAACTTCCGATTTTTAATAACCGGCACAAATATTTCGGTTCTCATGAAATCTTTCATCTGTTCTGTCTCG
The DNA here is from genome assembly GCF_030913705.1 of Anaerocolumna sp. MB42-C2. Lineage (GTDB taxonomy): Bacteria > Bacillota > Clostridia > Lachnospirales > Lachnospiraceae > Anaerocolumna. The sequence goes on along the minus strand of NZ_CP133190.1, from coordinate 3,640,233 downwards.
GAGGCAGCGCCTGCCATTTTATATTAATGTATAAATTTATAGTAAATATGCCAATATGATACACCTTGACTAGTTAAACCTCATATGATAGAATCAATAATGATTACTATTATTGGAGGTGAAAAATGACAACTACAAAGTTCAGCCGTCAGCGTGAATCGATTAAAGAATATCTGTCTCAAACAAAAGAACATCCTACTGCAGATACCGTATATATGCATATACGTGAAAAATATCCCAATATCAGTTTAGGAACCGTATATCGTAATCTTAATTTATTAGCAGATCTGGGTGAGATCATGAAACTGTCTCCCGGTAATGGAAGCGACCGATTTGATGGCAACCCCAACCCGCATTATCATTTTGTATGTACGGAATGCTCCTGTGTTTTGGACCTTGATATAGCGCCAGGTGCACTTGACCATATTAACCGGATTGCAGAAGCAGGTTTTAGCGGAGAAATACACGGTCACTCAACATTCTTTTATGGTAAATGCAGTAACTGCAAATTAAATAGTTAACCCCCAATGAACTGTTCCTAAATTTAAAAAGATTCTTCCCTGTATTTATTGGAATCTTAAATTTAGGAACAGTTGTTTCATTATGAACAATCGTTTTTTCTTATCCTACCCCTTGAACTTCTTATCCTTATTATATATAAACTGAATTGATGGTAAGTCTATTGTTAATTAATGAGTAATAAAAGCTCAAATACATATCCATACAAAATAATTTCAAAAAATTTATAAAATGGTATTGACAAATATACAATCCTGTTATATTATAATATCAGTAATCATTACTATTATTAATTTAATAATATCGAAAAGGAGAATAAAAGTATGAAAAAATTTGTATGTCAAGTTTGTGGTTATGTTTATGAAGGAGATTCAGCACCGGAGGCTTGTCCAATTTGTAAAGCTCCGTCATCTAAATTCGAGGAACAATCCGGGGAATTAACCTGGGCTGCTGAACATGTTGTGGGAATTGCACAAGGTGTAAGCGAAGATATCTTAAAAGATTTAAGAGATAATTTTAACGGCGAATGCTGTGAAGTTGGTATGTACCTTGCTATGTCAAGAGTTGCTTTTAGAGAGGGTTATCCGGAAGTTGGTTTATATTATGAGAAAGCAGCTTATGAAGAAGCAGAACATGCCTCTAAATTTGCAGAATTACTTGGTGAAGTTGTAACAAACAGCACTAAGAAAAACCTTGAATTAAGAGTCGCTGCTGAAAACGGTGCAACCGCAGGCAAATTTGATCTTGCAAAACGTGCGAAAGCTGCAGATCTTGATGCAATCCATGATACCGTTCATGAAATGGCTAAAGACGAAGCAAGACATGGTAAGGCTTTCAAAGGATTACTTGATAGATATTTTGCATAATGAATGTTTTTATAATAATATTCTGCCCAGTACAATGTTAAGCAGTACTTAATTATTTAAAACGTAAGTAGGTGTCTCATCTGCCTGTAAGTTCGTATGTTACAATATAATGAAGCATATGGGACACCTGTTTATATAGATTATAGTTCCTGGATTTATACTTAACGTGCCATTTTCTATTATATATAATACTCCCCATTATATATAACTTGATCCCTACATACTATGTAAAGAACCGGCTGTGATTCCCCAAATCCCAGTCGGTTCTTTATGTTTATAATTCAGCTATTGGATATCAGATTTATCTTCCTAAAAATTCTAAATTCTTTCTGATAAAATCACATCTTTGTTGTACACATTCCACAGAACGGAACGGATCCTCCGGTGTTTGGAAAGTGTAATCCAGCAATTTATCTATGGTGGTTGCTGCTACATGCAGTCTGGTATCGGAAGATGCATAATAGATATAAACTTCTCCGTTATCTCTTGCAATGGCTCCATTCGTAAAAGTAACATTGGATACATCTCCAACTCTCTCTTCCCCTAACGGTGCAATAAAAAATCCTGACGGTTCCGCTATTACTTTGGAAGGATCAGCTAAATCCGTAGCAAAAACATAAATTACATACCTTAATCCTGCTGCCGTGTTTCTTACACCATGGGCTATATGAATCCAACCTTTTTCCGTTTTGATCGGCACGGCTCCTGCTCCGTTTTTCGCTTCTGTAATAGTATGATATTTTCTTTCACTAGTTATGATTTCCTCATCTATTACAGCCTTCGTAATATCGTCACATAAACCGAAACCAATTCCACCGCCGGAACCGGTATTAATAAAATCATCCATAGGTCTGGTATAAAAAGCATATTTACCGTTTACAAATTCCGGATGCAGAACTACATTTCTCTGCTGTGGCGAATTTAATGTCTTCAGGTTATTTAATCTTTCCCAGTTTTTAAGATCTTTTGTTCTTACAATGCCGGCTTCTGCTTTCGCTGCGGATAAATCATTTACGGTATGATCCTTGCTTTCGGAACAGAATACACCATAGATAAATCCATCTTCATGTTTGGTAAGGCGCATATCGTATACATTGGTTTCTTCCGGGCAGGTATCCGGTAAAAGAATGGGATAATCCCAGAATTTAAAACCGTCTACCGGGCTATCACTTTCTGCTACTGCAAAAAAAGATTTTCTGTCATTTCCTTCTACCCGTGCCACTAAATAATACTTACCGTTTAATTCTATAGCACCTGAGTTAAATACTGCATTTACTCCCAGCCGTTCCATAAAATATGGATTGGTTTCTTCATTTAGATCATATTTCCAGAATAACGGAATATGTTCGTTGGTTAATACCGGATTGATATAACGATCATAAATACCATTATAAATCGAACTTATTACATTTTTCTTATGAATTAATTTATTGTATTTATCTAATTGAACATAATAATTCGGATGCATCTTATTCTCTCACCTTTCAGGGCAATCAGCCAATTAATTTACCAGTCGATATTTCTTTTAATCACTTCAAAACACATTCTTCCGTTGTGGTAAGGACATTTCCAAGGTCCCACAATTTCTTTCCGGCTTATCGGTTCTCCCTTTTTATTAAGGTCATAAAACCACTCGGAACCGCTTCTTTTATCTATCATATAATTCTTTATAAAATCCCAGATCTTAGCGGCCGCATCCATATATTCTTTTTTGCTGTTATCTTTCTGATAACCGTTAATAAATCCAAGAACAGCTTCTGCCTCCACCCACCAGATTTTTGTTGTATCCACTTCTCCTTTAAAACATTCATTATTAAGGGAAGTTCCATCAAAACCTTCTTCTAAGATATGTTCCCTTAATGCATCTGTCACTTTTCGCATTTTAGCAGTATATGCTTCGTCCCCCAGGACTTCGCATCCCCGGTCAATGAGCCAGGAAGCTTCAATATCATGTCCGTAAGAATTAAGATCTGATAAGGTCTTCATATTTTCATCAAAGAAAACTTCCAGGATTCTTCGTTCTGTGTTAAATAAAACATCTGCAAACTGATCCATTATCCATCTTAAGCACTTTCCTACTTTTTCCTGCTTAACTCCCATCTGCATGCCTTGGCGTGCATTTAAATCAGGATGGTGTAAAATATCTTCATCATTTTTCACCTTAACTACCCTGTAAAGTTCCGTATACGCTTCAAATACATGGAGCAGAGTATTCATGGTTTTGCTTGCCATAAGACCGTTCTCCGACAATTTTTCATTATCAACCGGTTGAAACGTACGGTCAAAGGCTTCCAGATATCCGATAGAGTCCTTGCATTTTGTTTCTATCAGTTCAAATAAATCATATGCAAGTTTTAAGCTTTCCGAGTCTTTTGTTGCACCATAATAGGAAGATAATGCATAGATTGCAAAGGCCTGATTATACGTGTGTTTCGTCATATCCTCCGGTTTTCCGTTATAAGTTATAGACCAGTATACACCGCCATATTCCTTATCTAAACAGGCTTTCTTTAAGAATTCATATGCATGTTTTGCATGGATTAAGCATTCCTTTTCACCCAAAGTTGTATATGCATTGGTAAAAAACCATAGAATTCTGCTATTCAATATGACACCTTTTGTTGCTTCTTTGTGCAATTTTAGGTCAAAATCATAGAATCCATAAAAACCGCCATATTGGTTATCTCTTAATTTTTCCCAAAACGGAATAATATTACCTTCCAAATTATCCTTTACTTCTTTGATAAACACGATATTCTCTCCCACCTTCCCTAATTTTTTTGCTACTTTATTATAACATATTCTAAAGTGATTACAAGCTACCAATTCACTTTTTATGCACATTTTATTTGTATAAAATTATGCATTTATAATGCATTTCTTAAGGTAAAATCAACAATCTGCCTGTCTGTATTTTTCTCATCATTCTTATCCTAGTATAACTCTTGTGGCACAGTATCATTCATTTCACATGCCAGAGTCTAATCTATCTGCTAAGCTCTAATCGCCGAATTCTGTGTTATTTCGTGTTTCTTGTATTAAAATAAGATATATGTTAATATGTAAATAAAAAACAATTTTCACTATCTATCTAAGCAGTTTCGCAAGTCTAAAAAGATTAGAATCTGCAAAAAAGGAGGTCTGAAGACATCATGTTCTGTCCAAAATGTAAATGCGAATACAGGGAGGGCTTTAAGATATGTCCTGACTGCAATGAGAATTTAGTAGATTCATTACCATTACCAGAAAAAAATATTGAAATACTTACAGCACTTAATCCAATTAAGATAAAATCAGTAGCTAATGACATTGATGCTGAACTTTTAATTAATTTACTTCAAAACAATAATATTCCTTGTTTTAAAAAAAGCAAGGGCGCAGGCGGGTACATGAATATTTATATGGGATACTCCATCTTTGGAGAAGATATTTATGTGGATAAAGAAGATTATACAAGAGCGATGGATATACTAAGTGAGCTTGATCTCTGTCCTGATAACATGTCCACCTCTACAGAAGAAAACGTCCCGATGGATTATAGCATCCCATTTTACCGAAATCCACGTATGATAGCACGAATAATATTAATTGCAGTGGCCGGCACCTCAATATTTTTTACTATATTAAGTAAAATATAAAGGGAACGGATAATCGGTTTTACTACATCTGGTTTTATCCTTCACCTGCCAAGCAGAATTAAGGTCGGAGCGCCAACTCCGACCTTAAATGTACATCATATATCAATAAAGTTTAAATCTGTTCATCCACGGTTATACCTTTCATATCTTCCGTGAGTAATTTCGCTTTATCAGCCATAGCCTGAATTTCCTGGTGGATTTTATCCCAGTCGGTAGCATTCTTTTGAGCTTGTTCTATTGAAGCATCGTCACTATTTTCCTTTGCTTTCTGGGCGGGCTCTTTATTACTATCCGCTTTTTCCGTCTTCTCTTTCTCTTCTTTTTCTTTCTCTTTGATTTCTTCTGCTTTATCCTTATCTTCTTCTATCTTATCATCAATATTCTCTTTTGCTTCATCAAGCAGACTGCCAATTGCTTCTTTACTGGCATTTTTTATTAATTTATCCGATGCTTTACCGGCATCAACCATTGTGTGTGTCTTTAATTTAGCCAATTGAATTCCCTCTATCGTCATATGTTCCCCGGTAATAGAATTATTGGCATCACGAATCCTTTCTCTAAAGGTTAATTCCATGTCGTGGTATTCTAAGGCAGCTTTCTGATACTCTGTTAAAGGCCCCATAGCCCCAACCCTTTGCATATCCTCTTCGGTTAATGGCTCATCGCCAAAACCTCTTCTGCTATCCTCCAGTTTTTCCAACACTTCCAAATCCTTTTGTTCATCGCTTTCCGGATCAACATTACAGGTCTTCTGCAAATTTTGTTTTAATTTATCAATCTGGTTTAATTCACCTAACGCCTCTTGTGCTTCTTTTTCTAAAGCTTTGGCATTTTCCTGATGTGATTCAATATTCTCATCTATTTTCTGTTCGCCGGTAAATGCACTTAAAATTACCTTTATGGCATTTTCTTTCATCTTATCACTTTTCGATAGTATATCTGTTTCGCCTAACTTTAAATTACCGGCGAAAACCGTATTTCCGTTTTTGCCCTGTTTATTATTGACTTCCTCCTGCTTGTTTTGTTCCTTTTCTTTTGTCGCAGTATTTTGTATGTAGATGTTCTTGTTATAATTTTGTCCATTGATTTTATCCATAACTGATTCTCCCCATTTAACATTTTATTTTTATATTATAATTACCATTACCTACCATATTTATCGGACTGTATGATAAATAATTTAACCTGTGGGTTCTACATTATAAGAAAGATCCTGCCGGTCAGGCTTTTTATTTCCTAATACATAAAAAAAGACCCGCTCTTTCTTCCAAATATTTTCAGAAGAAATGATCTGGTCTTATTTTCTTGTTTCTATCTACATAAAATCATAATAAACATCCATTAGGAATATTATCCTAATACTTAGCCTAATTAATAACTTTTTAATTATTTACGGTTAGCCGGCTCAATATTAATGCTCTTACCTTTTATTTTCGCATCTTTCATAACCTGAATAACATCAGAAGCATATTCTCTTGGAACTTCTACGAATGTATATTTATCATACATATCAATAGAGCCGATTAATTTACCTGGCATACCGGTTTCTCCGGCAATCGCTCCTAAGATATCTCCGGGTCTTGTATTCTGCTTTTTACCGATATTAATGAAGAGCCTTACCATACCTGCTTCTGCACCGGTGTCGCCATAATCCATATAGCTTTCTTTCTCTTCGATCTGGTCATTTTCTTCACCCATGGTCATTTTAAGAAAAGCCGCTGCAATATCCAATGTAGTATAGTCTTCTGCATTAACACGGGCTTCAATAATTTCAACCATCTTTGTTAAATCTTCAGAACTGATAATGTTATTGATACGATCCAATATCTTTTCTGCTTTTACAGCCGTTACATCATTCATGGAAGGTATGGGCTGAGCAATGATTTTGGTCTTGCAATATCTCTGAATGTCTTTTAATTTATATACTTCTTTACCAACTACCAGCGTAAAGGCACGTCCGGTTCGTCCTGCACGCCCGGTTCGGCCGATACGGTGAACATAATATTCATCATCCTGAGGAACATCATAATTAAATACCGCTTCCACGTCATCTACATCGATTCCTCTGGCCGCTACGTCAGTTGCTACTAAGATATCTGTTTTTCCGTTACGGAAACTGTTCATAACACGGTCACGCTGCTGCTGCTTTAAATCACCATGAAGTCCTTCTGCAAAATATCCTCTGCCCTGCAGTACGGATACTAACTCATCTACCTGTTTTTTGGTATTACAGAAAACCAGGGATAATTTAGGGTCATACATATCAATTAAACGGCATAAAACTTCTTCTTTATTCTTTGGTTTTACTTCATAATAATACTGTTCAATCTTCGGTACGGTTAATTCCTTTTTAACAACACGGATGATTTCCGCTTCTTTTTGATAAGTTTTCGCTATGTCCATAATAGGTTTTGGCATGGTAGCAGAAAATAGCACAGTCTGCCTTTCTTCCGGAACATCCTTTAATATGGTTTCAATATCTTCACGGAATCCCATATTTAACATCTCATCCGCTTCATCCAATACAATCAGCTTTACTTCATCAAACTTAACAGTCTTTCTTCTCATATGATCCATAACACGGCCCGGAGTACCAATTACAATCTGCGTACCGGCTTTTAAGGAACGTATTTGTTTTGATATTTCCTGTCCGCCATAGATCGGCAGTACTTTGATTCCATGGAGGTATGTTGCCAGTTTTCTGATTTCATCTGCTATCTGAATAGCCAACTCTCTCGTCGGGCTTAGCACAACTGCCTGCAGATGTTTATCTTTTGGATCTATTGCCTGTAACAGTGGAATACCAAAAGCTGCTGTTTTACCTGTTCCTGTTTGCGCCTGCCCCACAATATCCTTACCGGATAACATGATAGGGATTGCATTTGCCTGTATTGGTGATGCTTCTTCAAAGCCCATATCAACAATTGCTTTCAATATAGGTTCACTAATTCCTAATTCCTCAAATTTCGTTGTTTGCATGTTTATTTCGGTTCCTTTCTTTTTCCTTAAATCTCTTATTATTTTGTCCTAGTTACCAGGTATTCAATCCTTACTTGAATATTCTTGGTAATATAACTTAAGCATCTGCAAAATTATTACAGGAACTTATTTTTTGTTCCTATAACCAGATTTACGTCAAAAACGATCGCCGTGGGAATCGACAATTCCCAAAAGTTTAATATAATCAACTCTTATAGAGTGAAATCCCATATTTTTATAGAATAGGAAGAAACTTTCCTATACTATAAGATAGAGTCTGGCTTGCCAGACTCTGGCGCTGACGCGCTGTCACTTCAGTGACAATATTCACTGGCGCGTCATGTGCATCCCGCCCGGAGGGCTTTTTATCTTATTGGATGCAATTTCCTGTAAGATAAAAAAAGCTCTTGGCCAATTTGGACAGAGAGCTTAAATATATAATGTATTAACTATACTATTCTTAAACTATTCCTTTGCTCCAGATGCTTAATCCAGATAAATGTACCGTACGTATTATAACACGGAATTTTAATCTGGTCAAATAATTTCTGAAATTAATACATTTGTTAATTATTAACTAAATTTTTAGGATTATTGGAACATTTATAACAATTCAGAATTATCCTTTAACTCCTCATTACCAACTCAATAACTCTTTGCTCAATTAAACATGCCATTTTATCAATTTCCTGCTTCGTTTTCAGATTAGGCAGAAAACCTGCTGCCATAGTGGCATGCCCTCCGCCGTCACCAAAACCCGAAAGTGCCTCTTTGATTACTTTTCCAGCATCCACAGTCTTTGATTCGCTGCGTACTGAGAACTTAAGACCACCCACCCGGTAGGAATAAACTAAAGTAAAATCAACTTCGGATACCGTCAACAGAAAGTCGGAGATACTGCCGATAATCGCTTCGGAACAGTCATCACCAATTCTGGCTATTCCTATTCTTCCATACAGTTTCAGATTAGAGATTGCTTCCTGATAGGCAATCAGGTCATTTTTCCTTAAGCTGCAGTGATCAAAACCAAATAAAATATCTTTATCCGCTTTCTTATAAAGAAGGCAGAACATATCGATATCCAGATCTGATGCCCTTCGGGATAAATTAGCCGTATCCATCTTGATGCCGTAACATAAAGCTGTCGCAATTTCCATTGATATCTCTATCTTATTATCCACAAAGTATTCTGCTATTAACGAAGCACAGGCTCCGATCTCACTGCGTATATCGTAAAAACGGTACTCCAAAACCTCTTGTTTTGGATGATGGTCAATACAGGCAACTTTTTTACCTATAAAATTAACCATGTTCACATTACCCATCTGACCATCCACCAGGATTATTTCATCTTCCTCTTCCATTGTAAATTCTTTGTTATTATAAATATCAATATGCAGAAGCTCAATCATTTTTAAGGTATTATACTTATCAATCTGCCCATCATAGCAAATAGTTGACTTTATACCTTTCACTTCCAGTAAAACCTGTAATCCGTACGCAGAAGCTAATGCATCCTGATCCGGATAATTGTGCATTTGAATGTATACAAGATCTTTTGTAATGATGGAAAGCAATTCCTCTAATTTAGTCATATACCTGTGGCACCTCATTCTATTGGGGATATCGGTTTATAGGTATTATAACTTACCTTGTACAAAAATGCACGGGGAAATTATTTCAAACCAGCACTAAGTTTACCGTTTATCACATCAATAAGAATGGTATCCTGCTCCTGAATCTGATTACTCAGGATCAACTTCGCACTTAATGTTTCCACATGTTTTTGCAGGTATCTCTTAAGGGGTCTTGCACCGTATACCGGATCATAGGCCTGGTCGATGATAAAGGCTTTTGCTGCATCGGTTAATTCTATGGTAATCTCTTTATCAGACAATCTTTCATTTAAATCAGCCAGGAGTAAAACAATAATATCACCGATATTCTCTTTGGATAAGGGTTTAAACAGTATTATCTCATCCAGACGGTTTAAAAATTCCGGACGGAAATGGTTTCTCAGGTCATTCATAACCAGTGATTCACATCTTTCTGAAATATTACCGTCTGCTTCAATTCCCTCCAGCAGATAAGTGGATCCGATATTGGAAGTCATAATGAGTATGGTATTTTTGAAGTCTACGGTTCTTCCCTGGGAATCCGTAATTCGGCCGTCATCCAACACCTGAAGCAATACATTAAAGACATCCGGATGTGCTTTCTCAATTTCGTCAAATAAAACAACAGAATAAGGTTTTCTCCTCACAGCTTCCGTTAATTGTCCGCCCTCTTCGTATCCTACATATCCAGGAGGTGCTCCGATCAAACGGGAAACCGAATACTTCTCCATATATTCGCTCATATCAATCCGTACCATATTCTGCTCATTATCAAACAGGGATGCCGCTAATGCTTTTGCTAATTCGGTTTTGCCCACACCGGTAGGTCCTAAGAACAGAAAAGAACCAATGGGTTTGGCAGGATCTTTAATTCCGGCTTTGGAACGTAAGATAGCATCGGAGACTTTACTGACTCCTTCTTCCTGCCCGATTACCCGTTTGTGAAGTTCCACGTCCAGATGCAAGGTTTTATTTCTTTCGCTTTCCGTAAGTTTCGCCACGGGAATACCCGTCCAGCGGGATACAATTCTGGCAATTTCATCTTCACTTACATTTTCATGTACTAAAGTATGGGCTTCTTTCTTAACTATCTCTTCTTCCTCTGACAACTGCCTGGTAAGCGACGGAAGTTTACCGTATTTTAATTCCGCTGCTTTATTCAAATCATAATTACGTTCGGCAATTTCAATTTCATTATTTAAAGCTTCCAGCTCTTCTCTTAATCTCTGGACTTTTTCCACCGCCGCTTTTTCATTGTCCCATTTGGCTTTTCCTGCAGCAAAGATTTCCCTCTGTTCTGCCAGTTCTTTCTTAAGATCTAGAAGACGTTCCATACTTAACCGGTCCGTTTCTTTCTTAAGCGCCGCTTCTTCGATTTCCATCTGCATAATACGCCTCTGAATATCGTCAAGCTCGGTAGGCATGGAATCCAGTTCCGTTTTAATCAAAGCACAGGCTTCATCCACTAAATCGATGGCTTTATCCGGCAGAAAACGGTCGGATATATAACGGTTTGACAATATGGCTGCCGATACTAAAGCACCATCTGTTATTTTGACACCATGAAATACTTCATAGCGGTCCTTTAGTCCTCTTAATATGGATATGGTATCCTCGACGGTGGGTTCATCCACCAAAACCGGTTGGAAACGCCTCTCCAGGGCCGCATCCTTTTCGATATACATCCGGTATTCATTCAGAGTGGTTGCACCGATACAGTGCAGCTCACCACGGGCCAGCATAGGTTTTAACATATTCCCGGCATCCATTGCACCCTCCGTCTTACCGGCCCCCACAATGGTATGCAGCTCATCAATAAATAAAATTATCTGTCCGTCGCTGTTTTTAACTTCTTCCAATACCGCTTTTAATCTTTCTTCAAATTCACCCCGGTATTTTGCTCCGGCCACCAATGCCCCCATATCCAGGGCAAATATTTTTTTATCTTTCAGGCCCTCCGGTACATCTCCTCTTACGATTCTCTGCGCCAGGCCTTCCACTACTGCGGTCTTACCGACACCCGGTTCACCGATTAATACCGGATTGTTTTTTGTTTTTCTGGAAAGAATACGAATAACATTACGGATCTCAGAATCCCTGCCGATAACCGGATCTAATTTCTGTGCTTTTGCCCTCTCAACCAGATCAGAACCGTATTTCTCAAGGGTATCATAAGTAACCTCAGGATTATCACTGGTTACTTTTTGATTACCTCTAACAGTTTGTAATGCCAGAAGAAAATCTTCCCTGGTGATTCTGAAATTCCGGAACAGCTCCTTCACTTCCCTGTTCGGCTGTTTTAACATACTCAGGAAAAGATGTTCAACGGACACATATTCATCTCCCATTGATTTCGCTTCATTTTCCGCATAAATCAATATCTTATTCAAATCATTGCTGATATATACCTGCCCTCCGGACACTTTAGGTCTTTTGTTAAGAAGTCCTTCCACCTGGGCGGTAAATACTTCCATGGTAATATCCATCTTTTTTAATAATTTTTGAATTAAACTGTCTTCTACAGTAATCAAGCTGTAAAGCAAATGTTCCTGGTCGATCTCTTGGTGCCCATATTCTAAGGCAATTTTTTCACAATCCTGAACAACCTGCATGGATTTTTGAGTAAATTTATTGATATTCATTATTTGCACCGGCCTTTCTAATTAACTATATTTGTATATGCATTTAATTTTTTATTTGTTCTATAACTAATATAACACCTATAATATAATTATGCAAGAGTGATTTTAAAATAATTAATATAAAATATTAATTTTTTCATTATGCAATGCTATGCTCCTTTTCTATTATCATTTTTTCTTCAAAAATTTCATATTATCTTATTAAGTTAATCATGTGAAGGATAATTAATATGAACATTTATGTAGTTCAGCCTGGAGATACTGTCTACTCTATTGCTAATAAATTTAATTTACCAATTGAAAAAATAATTCATGATAATAATATTTCTCCTGATTACGGAATCGTAACCGGTCAAATAATTATATTAGCCTACCCCAAGCAAATTTATAAGGTACAACCAGGTGATACTTGGAAAAGTATAGCCGCGGCAAATGGTATAACAATTATTCAGTTACTCCAGAATAATCCTTCTCTTGCAGACAGAGATTATTTAACTATAGGGGAAGAGTTGATTATAAGTTATGATAGAAAAGAGAGAGCAATCGAGGTAAATGCTTATTGTTTTTCATTTATTGATGATACTATTCTGATAAAAACATTACCTTACCTGACTTATATTACAATTGCTAACTATAGGGTAAATGCATATGCTAAAATTGAAGCACCCGATGATGTTTATATAATTCAGTCGGCAAAAGCGTATGGTGTGGCTCCTGTTATCATGATTTCAACTTCTTCGGAACTGGGAAGAGGAAGCTTTGGTATTATGCACAAGATACTTAACAGTGAAGAATTGCAAAATGAATTAATTAATAATATACTATATATTTTGAGAGAACGAGAATGTTATGGTGTCAATTTCGGTTTTATACATATAATTCCGGAGGATTTACAAAGTTATGTTAATTTCATCATACGAACAACAGAAATACTTCGGAGTGAGGGTTTCCATGTACACGTTACTTTATCCCCCAACACGTTTTTATACAATGCCGATGGCAATCCGGATAATCCATATTATTTTCAGATAGGTCAGGTGGCAGACCTGTCAATTCTGCTTTCCTATTCATGGGCATCGGCAGATATTAACTCTTACGAACAGACTACGATTCCGTTTTTAAAAGGTTATATCGAATATGCTTTAACACAAATACCTCCCGAAAAAATTTCATTAGGTTATACCCGTATAGCATACGATTGGGAATTACCTTATGTAGAAAATGAATCTCCTGTTACTGCTTTAGCAAACTATCAGGCATTGGCTTTAGCAAACCAGATCGGGATTGATCTTGGGTTTGATGCATATCATGTTACCCCTTACTTCCGGTATTATACCGACGGAATAGAACATTTTGTCTGGTTAAAAGACGCAAGATCATTAGATGCCATTTTAGATCTGATAGATGAGTATAACCTCAGTGGAATCAGTATCTGGACTACAATGGATTTTACACCCCAGCTATGGGTCACTACTAATTCCCAATACAATATTTCAAAGATATTAAATGTAACCTCTTCCCTTTTATCCTAATAAAATATTAATACGATAAACGATAAACGTGAGTGGTAATTGCGAAACCGGCTCTCTGTATGATTTATACATGCAGAAAATTATTTCCGGTTCACAATTACCCGGTTAAACAAGCTATCGCTTTTCGATTCCACTTCCCCTTATCTCTACTCCTCAGGACATTCACCCTTTCTTGCAATCATAATAACTGACAGATAATCCTGTATCATCTCTCTGGTAACATTCATTTGCATAAGATATCGTTCTGCTAAGGTTTTCTTTAGATATAATACGTCTTCCTTATTATGAATTCCGGCCGGTGCAAGTGTAAATTCTATTAAAAATACAGTTCTTGCTACATCATATAAATAATTACCATGGCACAGGTTCATAAAATCAATAACGCTTATATTTTAGTACTCTGCCTGCTTCCCATTCATAAACAGTTGCCGTATTACCTGTCCCGATGATCTTATGACAGTTCATATATTCTTCCCCCAATTATTATTGTTTTTTTAATACTTACAAACTAATGGTAAAAATATTCTACTACATAAAACCATATATTACTAGATTGTAATAAAATGGAGACCAAAAAAACAATTTTCACTTTATTTATAATCAGGTCGTATTTTGTCTAATTTTATCATATTTTGCTTGTATTTTGTGTAATAATGATATAAAATTAATATTATTAAATAATTTTTGTTACATTTTACCATGGGAGTCAAATAAAGGCAGATAAGGAGTTGACAAAAATGAATATAGATAAGGAAGACAGAAAAGATGCGAATCAAGAGTTAGGTATAACGGCAGAAGATATTAAATTGACTGATATTTTCAGTTTGGAATTTCTCCAGAAATTCCAGGATGCATTCTCAAATGCTGTAGGCGTTGCCGGCTTAACCACAGACAAAAACGGCGTTCCGGTTACCCAAGGCTCTAATTTCACCGATTTTTGTATGAAACTCTCCAGAGAATCCAAGGAGGGTCTTAGGCGCTGTATGGAAAGTGATGCATTTGGAGGCGCTGAAAGCGCCAGAACAGGAAAACCGGCAGTATATTACTGTGGCAGCGGTTTAATGGATTTTGGAGCCCCCATTATGCTTAATGGAGTACAGATCGGATCTATTTTAGGTGGACAGGTACTTCCAAGTGCTCCGGAAAAAGAAAAGTTTATACAAATTGCAAAAGAAATAGATGTGAATCCCGATGAATTTATAGAAGCTGTGAATAAAATTAAAATTGTTCCTGAGGAGCAGTTAAGGGCTGCCGCAGACCTTTTATTTATTGTTACAAATGAAATATCAAAAATGGGGTATCAGCGGTTAGTCTTAAAAAAAATAGTTGAAAAACTGGGTGACAGTGTAACCGATATGATGGCTACCATAGAAGAATTAACTGCCACTGCAACCAATGTAAATGAACATCAGGAGAAATTGAATAAAGAAATTATTAATGTTAACGAAACTATATTACAGATTAATAAATTCTCTAATTCTATTGAAACCTTAGCCGGTCAGTCGAAGCTCCTTGGCCTAAACGCCTCCATTGAAGCAGCAAGAGCTGGGGAATTCGGACGGGGTTTTGGTATTGTAGCAAAAGAGATTCAAAAAATGGCAAGCGGTTCTCATGATGCAGTAGAAAATATCAAACAATTTACTTCTCATATTAGCGATTCTGTTTCTGATACTATTAAACTAAGTGATTCTACCCTGCAGATAACCAGGCAGCAGGAAGAGGCAATGAAGGGCGTGGTTGATTTCATAGACGAGATTGTAACTATGACAGAAACAATTAATAATCTATCCGTTCAACAAGGACTTAAAATATGAGTTAATTCAGGGGAGTATACTATAGTATACTCCTCATTTTTTGATTGCTATACCAGATAATAAACTAAATGCAAATCATCCCGCACTATTACGAAATGCAGTCGGAGTCATTCCATAGGCATTTTTAAATAGTGTGGCATAATAAGCAGAATTGGTGAATCCGAATTCAATTGCGATATCATTGATCGTTTTTGTTGTTTCCAAAAGGACAGCCTTCGTTTTTTCTAGCCGATAATTCATAACATAATTAGAATAGGATTCCCCTTGAATGGATTTAAATATCTTCCCAACATAGGTCGTGGATAAACCAAAAATCTGAGAAATACTTTTTAAGGATAAATCAGGATTTTTATAATTTGAGATCGTATATTCCAATATGGATTCAACCAGTTTTTTGTTTTTCTCATGATAATTGGCAGTAACCTGGTTGTTGGAATCAACCAGTTCTTCTCTTCCGATTAACTGATTCATTTCAAGGTATTGCTTTGCTTTCTGACAGGATATGAATACATCTTTTTGATGGTCGACTATAAGTCCAAGACTTCCGCTTATGGTAATATGAATCATTTCTTCTGCAAATTGTTTTAATTGTTTAAAACATAACATATAATCCTCCGGGATATCCTTTTTTTCTAACATAAATAATAATCCAACCAGATCATTACCGATATCAACGGCTTTGCAGCGAAAACTTTTTTCAAATATTTCGTCTGCCAGATTACAGATGGTATAACGGTATATTTTAAACTCCTCTTCTTGTTCCTCCTCACTAAAAGACTCTAAATTCTGTATTTTTATTAATAAAACACTGAAATGATTCGCCAGATATTCCCCTCTTATCTGTCTTAATTCGTGCTCCGGAATCATTAGCGGCATTTGCTGGTCTAATAATAAACACCGTAAAAACTGTGTCCTGATATAATTCTGATGAGCATACCTTTCCTGCTTCCCTCTTGCGATAGCAATATCCAGATATCTAAGTTCGTCCATATCAGACAGCTCTTCCATATCAGCAGCATTACGGCATTTATTCACCAGCTGTACAAGCGGCTTTTTAATCTTTTTATTAAATAAAACAGATATTATTAAACAGATTAGGATAAATACTGCTGAAATACCGATAAAGGGATAACTAATATCCTGAAACGTTTTATTAAAATAGGAATAATCCTGTACATCAATGAACCACCATCCGAATTCTGCAGATTTAGAAAAAAATACCATCTGCCTCCTTACTTTATCGTCATAAACAAAACATCCCTGCATTTTATTTTTAAGAGTAATAATAGAGTAAAAATAATCGGATAAAGGTTGATTTTCTATAATATCTTTCGTATTACCTGTTACTGCATTCCCATTGGAATCTATAATATAAACACAACGTTCCTCTTTCCCGTTTTTATTAATACTGTATTGAAACCAGTCCGCATTCACATCAATGACTACCGCAGCATTGTAGTAGGGGAGGTATTGTATAAATGATACTACATTTTTGGATTCCCCAGGCATTTTAATTGTTCTTGGTACGATATATTTCTGCTCCTTAATCATTGAAGAAACAAAGTTTATAGTTTCATTTTCATTATTACTACCCAAAGCCTTAAGACACACGGAATTATTAAAATTAATAGCAGCTATATCTTCTATGTAAGAATAATAACTTTTGATTTCCGTAAGCCTTAAAAATAGATAATAGTCAACCTGTTTATTATCTTTTTTATTCTGATAAAAGCGCAAAGCTTTACTGTCACCGGCTATCACCGTCATTACATTGTCAACGTCTGTCTTTACATTCTCCACACCGCTTACCAACTGATTTAGAAGTTGTTTTGAGGTCTCTGTGGAATAATCTTTTAAATTATTCGAAAAAACTTTATAGGTGCAAATAAGAATTAATACGGTAATAACAAGAATACTGACTGAATAGGCAAGTAAAGTTTTACGGTAAACGGAATATGATAACAGCTTTTTGATAAACTTTTTCAAGCCTGGCTCCCATCTAATGTGCCTGGCACATTTATAAATACGGGGATGCGATTCCATACCACTTTGATTCCTCCATCCAGGACTGTTTATTTAAGAGGTACACTAAATGGATAGTCAATTGTAATACGTCCTTCCATAGAATCACCAATTCCTCCGTAAAGATCCGCCCTGCCATCCTCTCTTTTTACAATTCCGGAAGTAAATGTACAATCTACAAGGCTTGGTATCTTAGCCGGAGCTTTTGGATAACATGATCTGGTACCGATTATTTTTTTATTCTTTATTTCAAATGTAACAGGATCAAATTCAAAAGACACGTTCACATAAACGGCTAATTCTTCTCCATCAACCACGTCTTTATAACTTTGATGTCCTATGATTCCTATATTACCGTCTTCCAGCAGATAAGCCTGATTACAACCGCCCCATTCATCCATGGCAAAGATACCATCAATGGGAGCTGCATTTTGTATTACATCATCTGTAAGTTCATCCATAGTTTCTATTACCGCAAAACCAATCATAGCATCACAGCCATATTTCTTTTTGATTTCTTCATTTCTGGGTCTTGAGAAAACTCCGATCTTTCCGTCAGAAAGTTCCACGAGACGGATATCTTTCATATAATCCGGCCCTGTCGTAAAATAAACCAGGTCATTTAAATCAGTTCCTTTATAAAAGTAACCATAATACGTATCGATTTTACCGCTGCGTTTTCGCACATGGGTACCGCCTAATATTATTTCACCTTTGATTATACTGATGTACGGATCTTCCAACTGGTAAATCATATGATCTTTCACAAGCGTATAATCGTCTATACCTGTCTTTTCAAATAATCTCACCCAGGATCTGGCCCATTCTTCCCTTTTCTCAACCCGGCCATAGATATATTCTTTCCCGTCCCAGCTAAAAGGTATGGAACAATTATAAACATCAAATCCCTCTACTCCATGAAAGGATAATATCACACTTTCATAGATTTTATCCACTTTATCCGCCTCAAATAGATTTTTCTTACTCTTAATAGACATATAATGCCTCCTCCTTATTTTTATGAAACCCACTGAATTAACTATAGCAATTGGTAAACTTATTTGCAAGTTAAGAAAATCTTCGGAGAAGATACTCCAAAGATTTTCTTAACATAAGGAATAATTGACTGACTATTATTGACTTTCTCCCAATTGTTTGTTAAATTCAGCTACCAGATCATCAATACCGGCATCCTTTAATAATTTTAACGTTTCCTCGATATTACTATCATAATCTATTACACCGGACGCCATAGGTGTTATATTAGAAGCTATAATCGTATTAACATCAGCCAGCTGAGTCTGAAGTTTTGAACCGTCAAAGGTGAATTTGGAAGCGACTCCTTCCACCGCGTTATTATCCAGTTGATAAAGATGCTCATTGGTTATCTTCGGTGCATTGGCACTGGTATATTCGTAATTGATATTACCGATCATCCAGGTCGGGAAAGAATACGGTGCAGCACCGGATGTGACATCGGTAATCGCTTCATAATTTCTTCCATCCAGTTTCTTATAATCCGTACCCTCCGTTCCATATATAAATAAATCAAAATTATCCTGGCCGGAATATAACCAGTTAATAAATTTAACTGCCGCTTCCGGATGTTTGCTGGATAGAGGAACCGCCTGCATATTACGTGTACCATAAGGGCGGATTTCCGGTGTTTTCGTATCAAAATCCAACCAAACAAAATCATCTATTGTAATATCAGGATAGTTTTTCTTAATACCGGTAATATCTCCGATAGTACCTGCATGAACAAGCCAGTCTCCGGAACTCAACTGATTATTCATCTGGTCCTTAGTTGTTGTTAATACATCCGGGTTAATGAGTCCTTTTTCATACCACAGACGTGCTTTGTTGCAGCTTTCTTTAAAAGCATCGGTTTCGAAATAATTTTTAACAGTTCCGTCCTGATTAACATAGAACATTTTATCATATAATACATAGTTATTATCACTATTAAAGAAATAACCGCCTACCTGTTCGGTTCCGCACATTGGAAAATAAGGTTTTTGGTTACCCTCCCAGTTTTTCATAATTGTTTCGTAGGCAGTGGTTAATTCCTCAAATGTGGATGGAATTTCCAGATTGTATTTCTTCAAGATGTCCATTCTGAGGGAAGCCTGATGATTTAATGCACTTTCCACCCAATAAGCCGGAATACCGTATTGTTTGCCGCCAACCTGTCCGGATTTCATAGCACTTTCCGGATTTTTTTCTTTAATTGCAGGACCGTATTGGTTAATTATTTCAGCAAGATCTGTCAATGCTCCTCTGGAGGCGTAATTTGCCAGCGACACACGGTCGTTCATAACATGGAACATGTCAAACTCTTCTCCGGTAGAAAGCATAATATTAAGTTTCTGATCCCATGCATCCCATGCGATAAATTTTACTTCAATCTGAACACCGACACCATCTGCCAGTAATTTATCGTTTACATTTTTAAGACCTCTCTCTAAATCTTTAGGAGCATCTCCCGGAACAACATAAACCAGTTTTACCACCTCATCCGATGTCGTATTGTCATTTGATGCAGTGCTTCCCGTTGTTGACTGCCCCTCTGTTTGTTTACCTCCTGCCGTGTCCGTATCTGTTTTGTTACTGCAGCCGGCAAAAATGGAAATAACCATCATAACGGTAAGTAATAAAGCAATTCCTTTCTTCATAAACACCTCTCCTATTCATTATAATAGGTAATTACAAAACAAGATTCTTGTATTTTCAAAAAATTTATATAGTTTTGCAATTACTTTTGAATTTATAATTAACCCTTAACAGAGCCAACTATCAAACCTTTTACATAATATTTTTGTAAAAATGGATATAAAAGTACAATGGGCCCTATAGTTACAATTGCCGTTGCCATCTTAAGCGATTCCGCCGGTGCCACCGCTGATGCCGTTCCGCTTAAATACTGTAGATCTTTTAACATGCTGATTTGTGATTTTAGCTGCAGCAGTAAATATTGTACGGGATATAACTTTTCATTATCCACTAACATAACCGCATTCCACCAGTCATTCCAGTAGCCCAACCCATAAAATAATCCTACCGTAGCCAGTGCGGGAACCGTCAAGGGAAAGTATATTTTTAATGCAATTATCATATCATTAGCTCCGTCTATAGTAGCCGATTCCCTTAAAGAGTCCGGTAATGAACTCATAAAATTCCGGACTAAAAACATGTTAAACGTGTTAAACAACAGTCCCGGTACGATCAAAGCCAATAAATTATTACGCAGATGGAGCATATCACAGATTAAATACCAGGGAACGATTCCGGAACCAAATACCATCGGGATAAAGAAATACATCCCAAGAAGATTCCGGTATTTTACTTTTTTATTTGCCAAGGTGTAAGCCGCAAGTCCTGTAATTACAATCGCAAGTAAGGTTCCTGCTACTGTTATAAAGATGGATATGAAATAACTTCGTATTACATCAGACCCGCCTTGAAATATAAGTTTATAAGCATATAGAGATAACTTTTTTGGAAAAAAGCTATATCCGTTACGCATTATGGAGGTTTCATCCGTTACGGACACCATAAAGGTTAATACCATGGGTAACAGGCAAATCAGTGCGAATGCCAAAATGACTCCCCCAATGATAAAATTAGACCAATTCAGCTTTTTTTTGGTGACTGTTACCATGGTTTTCTTTTTAGGTTTGATCTTATTTTTCAATTTTCTTCCTCCTTTCTTTTTTTATGTATATAGGCAATTGTAAAACGAAATAGCTTTTTGAATATGCCCTTTAATATAATGCACCATCGGGATAAAATTTTCTGGTCAGCCAGTTAGAGCCATAAACCATAATGAATCCGATGCCTGACTGGAATAAACCGATTGCTGTAGACTGGGACATATCCCCTACCTGCCGCATGGAACGGAATATATAAGTATCAATAATATCTGTGGTTTTATATAGCGTACCATTATCTCCAACCAAAGCATATATCATACCAAAGTCACCGTACATAATTTTACCCAGCGATAATAATGTCATAATAATAATTGTGGGCATAATTAAAGGAATGGTAATTCGAAATACCTTATGTAAACGTCCGGCTCCGTCAATAGATGCAGCTTCATATAAGGAATCATCAATGCCTGTAATGGAAGCCAGAAAGATTATGGCACTCATACCGGCACCCTTCCAGATTCGCATGATCACTAGTATAACCGGCCACACGTCCGGATTGGTATACCAGTTCACAGGTTCCGTTCCGATTGATTTTAAGAACGAATTCACCAAGCCATACTCCGTAGAGAATAAACTTATTAATATATAACTGACCATAATCCAGGAAATATAACTTGGAAACAACATTACCGACTGTGTTGTCTTAACGAACCACTTACAACGCAGTTCATTCAGCAGAAGTGCCATTACCACTGCCATTATGGTTCCTGTTAATATAAATAAAACATTTAAATAAATAGTATTAAACGTAACGCGAAAAGCATTTTGTGACTGGAAGAAAAATTTAAAATTATGAAACCCGACCCACTTAGCTCTGAATATAATATCAAAAATGGAATTATTTCTATAATCATACCGCTGAAAGGCAATCAGCATATACGGATACGCCATATAACTGAATATAAATACATAAAGAATTGCCGGTAATGCAATGATATAAGAAAACTTATTTCTTGCAATATCCTGAAATAGGCTAACCTTTTTCTTTTTGTTATATGGCACCGCACTTATTTCTTTTGTTCTAACTGTTCCATATCTCTTCAAAACCTCAACACCTCCTTTTATTCTGTTTTGTTCTCATTCTAGTATGTATGTTACATGGTGTAAACCAAGGAAAAATTGCTAACATCTTTGAAAAATAGCAAATGTAATTATAATTTTTTGATATTACTTTTAAAAATCTGCAAAAAATGAGTTACAGATATAAAATTACTGCTTAAATTATTCATTTTTTATACTTAAATTCGTTAATTAGTCCAAAAGACTTGAATTATAAATGCCAATTTATTTGCTATATTCTTCCATTTGTTTTATACTTAAGGCATAAAACAAGTATGTTTATCAATCACAGCTTAATAAATTAGGAAATGATGATAGTGTTACCGAGTCATAATCAAGATTTATCAGGAGAAATTTATAGAATGGAGAATCTATCATAATGAATAAAGTATTGAAGATCTTTAAAAAAGCTCCCTATCCTGCCTTTTTGACGATTATTTCTTTTATATTATTTACAGGATTATATTTGCTTTTTACATTAACTGTTGTAAATCCATATTATATAAAAGGTCTTATTTTTATAATACCTTTTCTTTGCTTTGGAATTGTAACCTTTTATACTGCTGCGGATAAATTGAGTATTACTGCTTCAACTATAATAACCAGCCTGCTTATTTTTGCTCTCGGAATCGGAATGTCAATTGTATTTATTTTTATGTCAATCAATGCAGCGTTGACAACAACGGTTGATATTAATAGATACGAAAGGGTCTTAAAAGTTACGGGTTATCCTAATAACCCTTTAACCAGGTGTTTTCCTGATAAAATTCCAGCAGATGCTCAAAATATAAGCTTTCATTATAATCCTGCTTTCCTGCAGGGTGGTGAGCAATTTGACTTAAAGTACACATCCGATTCCGTTTCTATCAATAAATATGTAAAAGCATTATCCCAAGGTGCTAAATGGATTGGGAAATCAAATGACAGCAACGCAGAGAACAACGGTATCAATACTGCTGATTTTTATGATGCAGGTTATGATGAACTACCGGAGGATTTTACAATTTATCTTATTGAGGGTAAACCATATAAACAGAATAACTGGAATCATGGTAAGATAAGTCTGATTGCCATAAGTACTCAAAGGAATGAAATAATTTTTCATGCAGAAGACTGGTAATACCTTATGCAGAATCAGTGCTTAAAAACTTATAAATTATCTCCCATCAGGCACCATTTCGTTTTTAAATCATATAAGATATTAAGAAATATAATAGGTAAATAAGTATATGACAGATGCAGAACGATACCAAATAACAAGCAATGAATATGCTGATCTATTAATCGAATATAACGGCAATATGAATCTATTTAAGAACTATCCGGATGGATCTATTAATATTATTAACCCTAATTTTGCAGTTCTTCATATTCCGGAATATAATATGGGACCGGATAGTATAAGCAAGTTCGGATATTTTTCCATACCAACCTGCTTTGGTCTGTTATCTGACTCTGCCGATACTACTTTTCAAATTCAAAGACTGAACGAATCCTCACAGGATTATACAGGCCAAGGTGTTTTAATTGGCATTGTTGATACAGGTATTGATTATAGAAACCCTGCTTTTATTAACTCTTCCGTTACCTCCAAAGTAACTGCTATCTGGGATCAGACAATAGACAGTATAAATGATTATCCGGAAGGATTTTATTATGGTACAGAGTATAAACAGGCTCAGATTAATCAGGCCTTTTTGGCTCCCAATCCTTTAGCCGTAGTTCCAAGCATGGATGAAATAGGACACGGTACGGCAATAGCAGGCATAGCGGCCGGTTCTCCCAACCTCGAAAATAATTTTTCAGGCATTTCACCTAATGCTGAATTTGTAATTGTTAAGTTAAAACCTGCGAAACCCTATCTGAAAAAATTCTTCGTAATACCGGAAGATACCCTGTGTTATCAGGAAAATGACATTATAATGGGTATAAAGTATTTGACCCAGGTAGCGGATCGTTTAAAAAGACCTCTGGTTATCTGCCTTGGAATCGGTACCGGCCAAAGCGATCATACCGGAAACCGGATAATAAGCAGATACCTGGCTATGGTCAGTGATCATCCCGGCAATTGTGTTATCGTATCAGCCGGTAATGAGGGAAACCGCCGACACCATTATTACGGTGATATTGTAAGTCCGGCCGCTACCGATAATGTGTTTCTTAACGTGGGTAATAATGAACAGGGATTTTCCATGCAGTTTCGCAGCACCTCACCCAACCGGTTCTTTATTGATATTTTTTCGCCCACTGGTGAATTCATAACAGCAACAGCGGAAGTTTTTAATAAGACACAGATTTATAAGTATAAAGATACTATGTTGATAATAGACAACCAGCTGCAGGAACCCCAAAGTAATAATCAATTTATTGTTTTCCGATTTATTAAACCGGCGCCTGGAATCTGGCGTTTCTATATCTATGGCAAATCAGAAGAATTACCATTGCAATTTCATTTTTGGCTTCCTATGAATAATTTTATATCCAAAAGTACATTTTTTTATAAATCCAACAATAATACCACCATCACCGCACCGGGAAATCAAACTAATTTAATCTGCATGACGGCATATAATATGATAAACGGTGCTTTATATTATTATGCAAGTAAAGGTTTCACCATTAACAATTATCCTAAGCCAGACGTCGCGGCACCGGGTGTGAATCTGCTGGCACCTGGATTAAATAACCAATTCATTTTATGTACCGGTACCAGCATTGCGGCTGCTTATGCAGCAGGAATTGCAGCCATTATATTAGAGTGGGGTCTGTCAAAAGGTTATTATTCTAAAATAAATACAAGCACAATTAAAAAATTATTCATCCAGGGCGCTGACAGAGATTCCACTCTAACGTACCCAAATCCGGACTGGGGATATGGGAAACTGGATATTACCAAAATATTTGAAATGATTACTACATTTGTGGCAACTAATCCAAAACTATAATCATGCCAAGACTTTCCGAACATAAGAATGCTCCCTGATACAGGGAGCATTTCATTTTCAGCCTTATTTACATACTTACATTCTGTACAAGATATTTACACGTTACAGAGTATAAGCCTTTAATAATTTTAATGTATTTTTCAGTGAATTAATATGAGATTAATCACCAATTGTTGCATAATTATATGAACTATTTGGATAAACATATATACTTAATGATGAATCGTTAAATCCGCAAGCAACTTGTGTAAAGCTTTGACAGTTTATTTCATTGCCATGATAGGTTCCTGATCCCTCATAACCATAACCAGGATAAATTGTAGTTGATAAGATCTGTACTGGTAATTCACTATTTTCATCTAAATCGTAATCATCCTCATCATTAACGATTGTCCATTTTTTTCCGGATGTGGTTTTGGTAAAATATCCAGTTAATTCAATTACCGCTTTACCCCATTCTCCAGTATTGGTATCTTGCATTTTTATTGTGCCCTCATGAGCTGAGGTATATTTTTTAGTCGCTTTTACCGACAGTTTATTTATATTATAAGATATTAAAATAATACCATCTTTACTTGTATTTATATTCACTACTTGATTAGTAACTTTTGAAAGAAATTCTTTTTGTTCCTCAGGTGTTAGAGAATAATAATGTAGTTCCAAAATTTCTTTCGGTGTTATTTTCATACGGTCTGCCTTTGTTAACAATTTATTGTTATATTTTGTTATAGCAGAAGTATTATCTTTTTTTAGCATATCACTAAGTCCTGCTATTTGAAATTTTGTCATTTCTGCATCTGAACCGATAACGGTTATGTTATGAGTTGTTAACAAATTTGAAAATGCTTCTGTTTCTTGAACATTTAATACATCCGCTGCCATAGCAGTAACCGGCATAAATAAAGTAATAACCAATACTAACACAACTGTAAGTTTTAAAATATTTTTCATTATCTTATCCTCCTGTTATGTATGTTGGTTGGTAGAGACCAACCAACAGGTTTACTTTTCTAATAATTCTGATGCTTCAACTGTATCATCTACATTTACATTATAAGATATTAAAAGAGCACCATCCTTACTACTTATATTTACCTTTTGATTTTTAGCCTTTAAAAGGAATGCTTCTTGTTCCTCAGGTGTCATAGAATAATAATCCAGTTCTAAAATTTCTTCCGGCGTTATTTTTATATTTCCTTTCATTTTTGATAGCTTTTCATCATATTTTGCTAATACAGCAGAATATTCACTATCTATTAAATCAAGAAGTCCTGATAACTGAAAATGCGTCAATTCTGAATTGGAACCGGCAACTGTTATATTATACGTCGTTAACAAATTTGATAATGATTCTGTCTCGTTAACATTTGATTTTTCAGCAGCCTTACTTTGATTGACTAATACCGATATTGATAAAACTAAAATTATTCCTATTCCTACTAATAACAAGTTTACATTTTTTGATCTTTTTTTCATTATTATGTCACTTTCTTTGATATTTTGTTCCCATAACATCATTATTTCTTAATATAAAGCATCTTAAAAAACAAAAAATATTGGCGGACTAATTTTCGACATTTATTCTCCTTTCATATACCCACTCTGCAAAAGCCATGTGTACTATTTAATATAATCAACAAAATAGATATTTATTCTGTCATATAGTATATCGCTTGACATTGTTAAAATCACATGTAACTTAGAAATTATTTTATCAACTTATGATTTCATTGTTCATGTCTAGTAATAGACTCATGGAATTAATCGAATTGTTTCATAATTTTAGAATTTTTAGGATTTTGTCTTGAAAATAAAGATTATATGGAATATGTTTACATTTTTAAGAAATTATCCTATAATAAAACTGCATCTACTTGTTTAGATAAGGAGGTTAATATGGGGGTAAAGAACAATAGTGACAGCGAATTTTTTGAAGAATTATGTAATCGACATTATTCAAAAATATATAACTTTTGTAAAAAATTATTATATGGGTATAATTCTGATTTTGCAGAAGAGTGTACTCAGAATACTTTTTTAGAAGCTAGAAAGCAAATAACAAAATTAAAAACTCATCCTAATATAGAAGGATGGCTTTATACTACTTCCAGAAATCAAATTAATTCTTTTTTAAGAAAACAGCATGTTATTAGAAAATACGAAGTAATTTTTGATGAAGAATCATTTACTTCTTTGGCGGTTTTAGACAATAATATTGAAAAACTTTTTGAAGAAGATATTAATGTTGAACAGTTGGCTTTAGACGTATTAAAATCTTTGAGCAATCAGGAACGTGATCTTTATAACGCTTACTACAAAAAACATCTACAAATAATTGATTTATCCAATAAATACAATATTTCTACTACTGCAGTAACCACTAGAATCTATCGTTTAAATAAAAAAATAAAAAACATTATTCATACATATCTGGATAAATTGTAAATAATTTTTTTATATATGTGATTTTGCTTAATTATAGCTATATACTTATTAGATGGTAAATACGAAAGGAGTTCTCAGACATGACCAACAAGAAAAACACTAGTAATGAGAAATCAAATGCTGATATTATAAAATCAATCTATTTAGAAAAAGATAATGATATTGCCACAAGAGATAGATTGTATAAATTATTGTATCAAGCTTCAGAAGAAGATGAATTTAGTATGGATACAGATTTAATAAAAGAATGCGTGGATACCATTAATTTAATTGAGGGTGATAATGAGCAGATTTCAGAAGAGAAAATAATGATAACACGGCAAAATATTGAATCACAATATAAAAAAGGGTATAAAACAGGAAAGAGAAAACACTTTTTGAAAATAGCCTCAATGACAGTGGCTAGTATTTTATTAGTGCTTTCCCTTTCAAATGTGCTTGCCTATTCTTTTGGTTTTAATATTATAGACGTCGTATCTAACTGGGGGGCAGATAACTTTAACTTATTTACTCAGCCAAAATCGGAAGCACCAGGAAATAATGTTACCAGCAGAGTGATTGATACAAACATTAAAGAAGCTTTTAAAGATATCAATCCAAAACCTTTGCTACCCGGATGGCTGCCTGACGGCTTTTCTTTTAAGTATGTAGAAAAATACAATAGAAAAGATAGTATCAATATACTGTTATATTATGATAATGAAATCAAGGATAATAGTGTTATTATTTTTGATTATACTATTTATGTTGAAAATCAGGGCTCTGACATCTCATATGAAAAAGATGATAGGCTTGTTGAAATTTACAAAAAGGATGGTGAACAATATTATATATTAGAAAACGAAAACCAGATACAAGCAATCTGGAATGACTCTAATACAATCTATAATGTTAACGGAGACATTTCGGCAGATGAAATCAAAAAAATTATAAATCATATGGAGGTTAAAAATAATGAATAAGAACTGTAAAAAAACAATCATTATGTTATTATCTGTTATACTCTGTTTTACATGTTTCCCAATGGATATATATGCTGCTACCGATGATATATTGTCGCCCCAAGCCAGTAAATATATCCGTTCTACCAGCGTAAATATTTTTCCAGAAAGTGACGGTAAGCTTTTACTGGAAAACAAGATAGGTGCCACACGAATAGTTGATAAACTCGGAATAATAACGCTGGAGATACAAGCCAAGAAAAATGGATATTGGCAAAGTGTAGATGTCTTAGTAACAGATGACTATCTCTATGATACCGGTACTTATATTTATGATACATACTATTATGGTACTACTGGAACCCAATATCGCATTTATGTAGAATTTTATGTTGAGAATGATGGCGGATATGAAATTAAGGCTGTTACATCTACACCAAAAACTGCAGAATAAAAAATTAAGTATTTTTCCGTTACGTATTAAAACTTTTATGTAGACAACTTATTCCATCTGTGTTCGTAATTTGTTGCAGTAACATCCGATAAATTTAATACAATAATTAGGAGAACATCAGGAAATTAAAAAAAAAGTTGTCTATAATAATTTTATTTTTAATTGGGTGTGTAATTGGTATAAAATTAGTAATAACTTCTATTGTCATTAGAAAACACTTGCCACATCATTTCCGATGTCAACGTATTTACAGCGAAAGCTTTTAGCAAATATTTCATCTGCCAGATTGCAGATAGTGTACCGGTATATTTTAAACTCCTCTTCCTGTTCTACTTCATCAAGTAGTTTTAGACTCTGTATCTTTAATATTAATACACACAAATGTAAGGAGTTGTTGCAAAAAATTATAATTCAATATCAAATGAGGAATTTTATAAATTTTGTAACAGCTCCTTAATTTTTATAAGATATAAGCCTTTAATAATTTTAATGTATTTTTCAGTGAATTAATATGAGTTCTTTCCATTCCGTGGGATGCATGAATTCCTTGTCCGATTAACGCTCCTTTTATATTAAACCCACCCCGGATGGCAGCCGATACATCGGAACCGTAGTGAGGAAATACATCTACCACATAATCAATACGATTTTCTTTAGCCAGATTAATCAGGCTGGTAGTTAAATCATAGTCATAGGGACCGGAAGAGTCCTTGGCGCAGATAGATACTGTATATTCCGAACCATTTAAATCATCACCGATAGCTCCCATATCAACTGCAATAAACTCTGTAATATCCTCCGGTATCCAACTGGCGCCAAAACCTACTTCCTCATAATTACTGATTAGAAGTTTCATATTTCTTTTTGGCTTTAACCCTCCCTCTGATATGTCCTTAAGCAGTCCAAGTAAAACCGCTACAGAGGCTTTATCATCTAAATGCCTGGATTTTATAAAACCTTTGTCTGTAAATTCAAAATCAGCGTCAAAGCTAACATAATCACCGCTGTTAATACCCAATTTTATAACGTCATCTTTGCTTTTTATTACTTCATCGATTCGGATTTCCATATTTCTTTCATTTCGTTCCAAAGTTCTGGCATCATCATAACTATGTACGGAAGGACTTTTTGACAATATGGTGCCGGTATAGACTTTCCCGTCCCTGGTATGTATCTTGCAATAACAGCCCTCGATACTCTGCATGGTATAACCGCCTACCATAGTAAACCGGAGCATTCCCTCCCTTGATATAGAACGAACCATGGCACCTAACGTATCCACATGTGCTGACAATCCTAATGTCTCATCCTTTATACCGTTAACAGATATAACTAATCCGCCTTTTTTACTGCTTTCACACTGAAATCCAAATCCCTCTGCCTGATCTTTTACAAATTCCATAACTTCTTTTGTATAACCTGACGGGCTGGGTATATTAACTAAAGTTCCCAGTGTTTTAATGATATACTTCATTGTATCCATAATTAATTTTGCTCCAGTCTATCCCTTATAATTCAATCAGTACCGCCCTGCAGGGAGCACCGTCACTTCCGCCTAACTTAACCGGCGCTGCGGATAAAAAGTAATTACCCTCCTCCACCTCATTTAATCTCGCGCCTTCTAAAACTACCACTTCTTTGCCAAGTAATTCAAGATGCACTTCTCTCGGTGCTTCCACGGGTCCTACACTTTGCCCCTCAATTCCGATTAGTTCCAGGTTATATTCATTCATTAATCTGGCAAGTTCAATAGTAACAACAACATTACCCTTTAATAATAATTTTTTTTCACTCTTTTCAAGTACCTGCTTCATTTGTTCCACATCAGGCTGCTTATCAAATTGAACCACACTGCAGTTACCGATGCATTTTGTTAAATCCAGTTCTTCAATGCTTCTTGCACCCTCATAAAAATGATATGGTGCATCAATATGAGTACCGTTATGGGCGCACATATTTAATACCGTTACATTACAGGATGCACCCTCTTTCATATTTAATTTCCGTATAAAAGTAGGCGGCACATCTCCCGGATATACCACACTTGTAAATAATTCCTGGGTTATATCATAAATCTTCATGGTAAAACTCCTTTTCGGATTAATCTAATTTTAGGTTATTGCGAAACAATATAGTTGTCTTAATATTCCATACAATTCATACGAATTTTGGCATTTCGCAATCCTATTAATCTAATTTAATTAATTTTCCAGCAAAATATCCAGTTCTACCGGACAATGGTCGCTTCCTAGGATATCCTTATGAATGACTGCATCTTTTATTTTCGATTTAATTTTATCCGATACGATAAAATAGTCTATGCGCCACCCTGTATTCTTCTCTCTTGCGTGAAACATATAGGACCACCAGGTGTAAGCTCCCGTGATATCGGGATATAGGTAACGGAAAGAATCGACAAATCCGCAGTTTAACAGTTCCGTCATCTTTCCTCGTTCTTCCTCGGAGAATCCGGCGTTTCCTACATTGGATTTAGGATTTTTTAAATCAATTTCATTATGGGCAACATTTAAATCGCCGCAAAGGATTACCGGTTTAACCTCATCTAATTTAGTCAGATAATTACGGAAATCATCCTCCCATTCCATACGGTAATCGATTCTTTTCAATTCCCTTTGTGCATTAGGCGTATAAGCCGTCACCAGATAAAAATTCTCGAACTCCAGGGTAATGGACCGTCCCTCCTCATTATGTTTATCAAGCCCGAGATCATAAGCTATGGATAAGGGTTCGGCCTTAGTAAATACTGCCGTTCCGGAGTAACCTTTCTTTACTGCACTGTTCCAATACTGAGTGTATCCCGGGAAATTTAAGTCGGCCTGTTCCCGCTGCATTTTTGTTTCCTGTATGCAAAACACATCCGCATCGGTCTGATGAAAGAAATCTTCAAAACCCTTGGTTAAACATGCTCTTAATCCATTTACATTCCATGATATTAATTTCATATACGGCTCCTATCTGCCCTTTTATCGGGTCTTAAATCAGGAAATATTTCTTTTAATCTTCCAGTAACAAAATTTTTAAATCTTCAACCGTTTCTACGATTTTACCAGCACCGGCTTTCACTAATTCTTCCCGGCTTCCGAATCCATACAAAACACCGATAGAATCGATATTATTTTCCCAGGCTCCCTTTATATCGTGTAGGCGGTCTCCCACCATAACAACCTGCTCTAAGTCAGTTATATGATTCTTATCCAGCGCATAACGGATCACATCTCCCTTTTCGCAGCGCTTATTATCCATACTTGCACCGCAGATATCAAAAAAATAGGTATCCAGATGGAAATGTTCCATAATGATTCTCGCGAATTTTTCCGGTTTCGAAGTAGCCATTATAAGTTTTTTCCCGGAATTTGATAGGCTTTCGCATAACTCCTTTATTCCCTCATACTCATAATTTTCATAGATGCCGGTAGCAGAATAGTATTCCCGGTACAGATCAACTCCATGTTCTGCTTCCTCTTCACCAAACCCCCAGTATTCCATAAACCCGTATTTTAAGGGAGGTCCGATATGTTTACATAAAGAATCCAGATCCTCCACTTCAATTCCCATACGGTGAAGTGCATACTGAATAGATTTGGTAATTCCCTCTTTCGGATTTGTTATGGTTCCGTCTAAATCGAATAAGATATATTGTTTCAACTTTAATATTCCTTTCTGTGTTTTTCCTGTTAAATGTAGAGTTTCTGCCGTTTAAAAGTTAAGCTTAATAAAAAAGTTACTGTTTTAATCATAAAGACTACTGTAATCACTCAATCTTTTGGTAAGTAAAGTATAGATGTCTTCTAAGGACATATCCTTTGCTTTATCTACCCTGATTGTAAAAGGGGGTGTCTGGTTATCTATATTATTTTTAGCCAAACGTTGTTTTATTGGCGATAATTTATCCGTAAAAAATTTTTCATCTTTCGGTATAACACCGATTACTTTTTGCCCATTATTGTTAACGATGCAAAACCGTTTAATATCCTGAAAGGGTATATAACCTACAGAATTAACGGAAGAACTGTCAATGATACCGTCAAATGTGATGGTTAATAAAGGTTTCCTTTGCAAAACCCTCCCTAAATAGATTAAAAACCCGGTAAAGGATAACATCATTGACAATAACCCCGTCAACCATACTAATATCTTCCTTTCTCTCAATCCTAATATCCATATAAAGATTGAAAGTAATAATAACAAAAATCCAATAAGCATTAGTTTTATCGATTTTGATTGCTTCATTTCAATTACAATCTTTTCCACAAAAAACCTCCCTGAATATAACAACCCTATTATATTTTATATTATTTTATATGTTAATGGGAAAAAAAGCAAGCAGACCCTATGTTATTTTCTATTATATTAGAACTTTTCCGTTACTTTTCACAGGTAACAAACGCTACGTGTTTTATGTGAGTGTATTGTCACATAAAACCGGAGAATTGCAGCGTAGGAACGCTGCCTCCTCGATTTGTGTGCATTGCTTAGCATGTTATTGTTCACAACACTGCTGTTTTTGGCATTGGGAGTAAATAGTAACACTTTTCCAATATATTCATTTCCATTGACGTCCTAAAAACTGTTTAGTATACTAAAAGTAAATACCAAACTCGAATCAAGTATACTTCTGTTAGATAAGATTGCTAAAGAAAGGTCCCCGTATGAATACATTATATATCTCAGATCTGGATGGCACGTTATTAAATAAAGAAGCGGAATTGTCAGAATACACCC
This sequence comes from Anaerocolumna sp. MB42-C2, assembly GCF_030913705.1. Taxonomy (GTDB): domain Bacteria; phylum Bacillota; class Clostridia; order Lachnospirales; family Lachnospiraceae; genus Anaerocolumna. The sequence continues at coordinate 3,606,305 of NZ_CP133190.1, read as the reverse complement.
GGACAGTCTTAAATGAGCTGATAGCTAAAGGGATGAAGTTTTCCATCGCTACAGCCAGAAGTGCGGCTACTGTTAATGATATTCTTAAAGGAATCCGTTTAAATCTGCCGGTGATTCTAATGAACGGGGTACTTATTTATGATTTTAATCTTAAGACTTATATTAATATAGAATATTTACCCGGAGAAAGTTTCTCCTATATTATAAATGCTCTGAAGCAACATCATTTAACCGGGTTTCTATATGAAATTAAACATAATACCCAGACAACCTATTATGAACGATTGGCTCAGAAAGCCCAGCGGGATTTTTATGAAGAACGGGTCAGAAAATACCAAAAACCTTTTACACAGGTATCTGATTTTGCTCTTGTGAATCCGGACCATATTATTTATCTTGCCCTGCTTGACAAAAAGGAAAACCTGGAACCTGCGTACGAGCAGTTAAAAAGGTGTCCAGGAATTGCAATGGCTTATTATAAAGATATCTACTCGGAGGAAGAATTGTGGTATCTGGAGATATTCAGTAAAAATGCCACCAAATATAATGCGGTTTTATATTTAAGAGAAAAATACCATTATGAAACAATTATAGGCTTTGGGGATAATTTAAATGATCTGCCTTTATTTAAGGCATGCGATATAACCTGTGCAGTAAAGAATGCAAAAGAGGAATTAAAAGCTGCTGCCACCTATATAATTGGCAGCAATACCGACGATGGGGTTGTTCGCTGGTTATCCAATAATATTGACCCAGGAGGAATTATATGAAAAATACTTATTTTTATGAGACCAGTATCGGTAAAATAGGAATTACCGAAAACGGGGAAGGAATTACACATCTTACCTTTACAGATAAAAAGATCCCGGCTAACTCAGAAATAAAAGAAACTGCCCTTTTGGCAGAAGCCGCAAAACAGCTGAGAGAATATTTATCAGGACAACGTACTTCTTTTGAGTTAAATCTGCTTCCGGAAGGCACGGATTTTCAGAAAAAAGTATGGGAGGTCCTTAAGACCATACCTTACGGCAATACTTTAAGTTATAAAGAGGTTGCAGCCGCGGCCGGGAATCCGAAAGCCTGCCGTGCTGTGGGTATGGCTAACAACAGAAATCCTATCGCCATCTTTATCCCCTGCCACCGTGTTATCGGAACAAACGGTAAGCTTGTAGGATATGCCGGCGGTTTAAAGATAAAAGAACAGTTATTGCAAATAGAAAAAATATGATTAATAACTGTGATTATTCTGTATAAATATTATTAAAAAATAATATTGCTAAATTTTTTAAAAAAAGTTAAACTGTATTTCGTATCTATAAATATTTAATATTTATTTGAAATATTTTATTATATTTAATACATTTAGCCATCTTAGGAGAACTCATGGAGAATTTAGCAAAACAATTAACGATACGCTATGCCTTTTTACAAAGTACCTACTGGGTCTGTCAGTGTGCAATCTATAGCTTTGCAGCTGTTTATCTGCACTCCAAAAATTTTAACAATGTACAGATTGGTATTGTACTTGCATTGGCAGCCATTTTATCTATTATAATTCAGCCTTTGGTCGGAGCTTTTGCAGATAAAACCAAAAAGATCTCCTTACGGCATATCGTTATCATACTTATGGTTATTGTTTTTATCCTGGCATTCCTTTTATACATATTACCGGAATCTTTTCTGTTAATATCAATATTATACATTACGATCAATGCCATTTCATTTACTATAAACCCGTTATTTAATTCCCTGGCCCTATATTATTTAGATAAAGGTATTCCCATGAATTATGGGTTAGCAAGGGGGCTCGGTTCCGTATCCTTTGCTGTAATGTCTTATTTATTAGGGTATTTTGTTAACCGTTTTGGAGCAGAAATACTATTATCCATATTTTTAATCTGTTATTCTTTTACCATTTTATCCGCTTTATTGTTTAAAGTGGATATACCGGAATCGGCCTCAACCGATTTAAACCCAGGTTCTAAAATTTCTTTAACACAGGGGGATTTGGAAACACAGGTTGATGCCCCAACCGGTATTTTTACCTTTTTTATCAAATATAAGAAATTTACTTATTTCTTAATCGGTACAGCGTTGATTTATTATTCCCATACCTTAATCAATACATATCTGATTAATATAATAGAGCATGTCGGTGGCAACAGTACTGATATGGGTACTTCCTTATCCATAGCAGCCACTTTGGAACTACCTGCTATGGCGGGATTTACATACCTCATTAAAAAAGTAAAATGTAATAAGCTGGTTACCGTAGCTGCCTTTTTCTTTTTAGTTAAGGCAATCGTAACCTGGATTGCTCCAAATGTTCTTATGGTCAATGTATCCCAGGTATGCCAGCTGCTGTCCTATGCCATATTTACACCTGCTTCCGTGTATTATGTTAATGACATTATGGAGGACCATGATAAAGTAAAAGGGCAGGCTATGCTTGGAGTCGCATGCGTTGGTATCGCCGGTTCCATCGCCAATATAACAGGCGGAAAGATTCTGGATACCTTAGGTGTATCCGATATGCTGATGCTGGGAACCATTGCTACTGCAATCGGATTAATCATTATCTACTTGTCAACCGATAAGAAAATAGCGAAAGCAGCCAGACAATAAGTCGAAAACTGAGTGACAAAAACACCTCGGGCCGTTAGTATTTATGAAACGTCCTAAGGTGTTTTTACTTATTTGCTGCGGATTTTTCTTACACTGGCCGGTACGGATACGATCTGCTGAAGCGGATTCCATACAAATAATGCAATAGTAAAATCAATCATACTATGGATGACAGTGCCTAATCCTACAAGACCGATTACGGCAAACAGATACCCTTTTTCGTAATATGCACTTGTCATACCGCTTCCCCAGTAGAAGAAAGTTACTACCCCTACTTCCATTACTGCATGAATTAGTGATACAAATAATCCAAATAAAACAGTACTTTTCGGAGAACTAAGCAGATTACCGTTTTTCTTTAACATGAATGCTCCAATAGCTGCAAATACAATATGACTTAAAGCTCGAAGCACAATAACAATAGGAAAACCGGATATTAAAAATCCCAAACCACTGATAATTGCAACGGCGATTGCTACATATGGTGATATGAACATAGCAATAAATATCGGTACATGGCTTGCTAAGGTATAAGATGCCGGCCCTAATATTATTTTAGGTGCAAACATAGGAATAAGAATTCCGATTGCACTAAGTAATGCGGATAAGGTCATTAATTGTAATTTGTTTTTCTGATTCATAAAAATCCCCCTGACTTTTTATTTTTGATTATAAGAACAGCTTATATGAGCGATGCTGTTATTGTCAATATTGCTGTCTTGTCACCTGTAATGTCAAACGTATTTTATCGTATATAAACACAAATGTCAAGAGTAAATGAACGGAAAAATAAATTTCAAAGAATGTAAAAGACAGTACTGTAAGTGAATTAATTATCTTAATCTTGGATGATATTAATCAAATTTATTTTTATTCCAATTTTTGCTTGCATATTTCATAAAATAATGTTACCTTAATACAGTAATATAAATTTGAAAAGGAGGTCAGACTATGTTTATTTTAATAGTAAGTAAAAAACAACAAAATAACAACAGTATGACCCGCCTATGTATCCGTATAAGGTAATCTAATTAACATCCAATTAACATAGATACTAGTTCGCCGCAGGTTATGCTTATCCTGCGGCTTTTTTATATAATATTCATTTGGTTGATACGCCATGCAAATAACAAATTCTGCTTCTTGTAAGTTTTTGCCGGCATACACTAAATTAAAGTCACAGGTAAAATAAACCTGTGACTTTTTTATTTATGGGAATACAGCTTTAAATCAAACCAAATATTAACTGTAAGGTATATACCGATAACTTTAGTGTATGGATATACCCCAGGTAACTACATATAAAATGAGGAGAGAACTTTATGAAAAAATCAATACAGATTTATACCAATTTATTAACAAAATATTTAAAGAACAGCAAATTGCAGCTGTTTATGCTGGCAATCATTATGGGAGGAAGTATTATTATCCAGCTGATAAACCCACAGATTGTAAGCTTTTTCATTGATGGAATCGAGAAACAGAAACCCATGGATACGTTATTTCTGACAGCCGGTTTATTTATATTATCGGCTTTAGTGCAGCAGGTATTGGCAGTTGCCTCTACTTATTTCAGCCAGAATATTGGGTGGAGAGCAACAAATGCCCTGCGCCTAGACCTGGTGAAACACTGCCTGGGACTGGATATGACCTTTTTTAAGGAGCACCAGTCGGGGGAAATCGTTGAAAGGATTGATGGAGACGTTACGGCTTTGTTTAATTTCTTCTCCAAGCTTTTTGTAAGCTTTCTGAATAATATCTTTTTGATGACCGGTATCATTGTAATTCTGATGATTCAAAACACGGTTGTAGGTATTGCATTCATTCTCTTTCTGCTGTTAGCCTTTGGGGTGATGTGGAAAACTCAGAGGGGTGCCACGTATAACTTTGGCAAGGAACGGGAAATCAATGCACAATTCTATGGTTTTTTAGGGGAACATATCGGCTGTACGGAGGATATTCAGACAAATGGAGCCAGAAATTACGTCATGAGCCGGTTTTATGGTCTCTTAAGGAATTGGCTGCCGGTACAATTAAAAGCTTTTCTTTCCGGTTATAAAATCTGGATAACATTAGAGGGTATCTTTGGCATGGGAAATATTATGATATTTGCCTTAGGCGGATATCTGTGGTTTGCAGGCAAGATTTCTTTAGGTATGGTTTACCTGATGATTAATTATATCCAGTTATTAGAAAAACCTTTGGAGCAGTTAAGAGAACAGTTACTGGATATACAAAAAGCTTCCGCCAGTATTATCCGTATGGAAGAATTATTTCAAATGAAATCAAAACTTGAAACAGAGGAGGAGATCAGCGGGGATTTATCAGAAACATTCCCGGTTAATTCCATGAACCACTCCGCTGCTGCCAAAAATATAAAGGAATCTAAAAATTTTGAAAATAATATTTCATTAAAATTAGATCAGGTTTCTTTTGAATATGAGGAAAATGTTCCGGTGCTAAAAGATATCTCCTTTGAACTCCCTGCCGGGAAAATCCTTGGCATACTCGGGCATACCGGATGCGGTAAAACTACTCTGGCAAGACTTATCATAAGATTTTACGATCCTTTGTCCGGATCTATTTATCTCAATAACAGACCCCTTAAGAGTATTGGTCTGAAAGAGCTGCGGGAACATATAGCTTATGTTACCCAGGAGGTGCAGCTATTCCATGCAAATGTCAGAGATAACATAACCTTTTTTAATCCTGCCGTAGAGGATTCTTTAATTATTAAAACGATATACGAAATGGGCTTAAAAGACTGGTACGAAAATCTAAGCAACGGCCTTGATACTATGATTCAATCGGGGGGCGGGATGTCATCCGGTGAAGCACAGTTACTAACCTTAGTCCGTATCTTTTTGAAAAATCCTAAGTTAGTCATATTGGATGAAGCCTCTGCCAGACTTGATCCTATCACAGAAAAACTGGTAGATAAAGCCTTGTCAAAACTTATGGAGGGCCGGGCCTGTATCATTATTGCCCACAGACTGGGAACTGTGGAAAGGGCAGATGATATCCTTATTTTAGATGGCGGCAGTATCTTAGAATACGGGACAAGAGAACTTCTGCTGCAAAAGAAAAACTCAAAATTAAATGAATTATTAAGATATGGTATAGAGGAGGTATTAGTATAATGGACGTAAATATAATGAACGATTCAGGCGGGGCGGAATCAGTCAAAAAAACAGCTCTCTTTCCTTTATTCTGGAAAATGATGACATATAAATCCGGGTTATATACCCTCAATTGTATTCTCTGGTCCTGTATTCATGTTGAACCACTTATATTAGGACTTTTATTCAAACAATTTTTTAATATTTTAAAACCGGGTGAGAATTTTAAAATAAATCTATTCAATATCATAGCTCTCACTTTGGTTTATACGATAGGCAGAATGATTAATATTCGCTGGGGAGCTATGGTTGACAATAAACACCGCTTTATCATGAGTGCATTACTCAGAAGAAATATGTTCGAAAGTATTTTATCAAAGCCGGGCGCACGTTCCATTCCCTGTTCTCAGGGCGTAGCTTTAAACTGTTTTCGGGACGATGCGGGAACCATAGAAGATTCCATCAGCTGGACCCTGGATTTTATAGGAAATGTAGTATTTGTAATTGTTGCTGTCACCATCATGGTAAATATTAATGCTAAAATAACACTGTTTGTATTTACCCCTTTAGTTGCGGTCGTTGGAATTGTCCAGCTACTCAGGTCAAAACTGCAGAAATACAGGACAGCTTCCAGGGAGGCTACCGGCCTGGTTACCGGGGCTATGGGTGAAATGTTTTCAGCGGTCCAGGCTATTAAGGTAGCGGGGGAAGAAGATAATGTTGTCCGATATCTGGAAAAACTCAACCGGCAAAGGCATAAAATGATGTTAAAGGATACCTTGCTGACACAATCCCTGCATTCTATCTTTTATAATACCGTAAGCATCGGAACAGGATTCATCCTGCTTCTGGCAGCCGGTTCCATGAAAAGCGGTACTATGACAATAGGTGAATTATCCCTGTTTATTTACTACCTGAATTTTATTTCGGACTTTACCAGCTTCTTCGGCAGTTTTATCGCTAATAACCGGCAGGCAAAGGTCTCCTTCCTTAGGATTGCTGAAATCATGCAGGAGGATGACCTGAATAAAGCCGTAGAACACAATAACCTGTATTTGAAATCAGGACATAAGGAACAAACGGAAAATAGAGAAACTATGAATGAATTACACCGTGCTGATAATCTAAATAATATCTCCGTAGAGGGTCTTTCTTATAAATATAAAACCTCCGGAAACGGTATAAAGGATATTCATTTTCAATTAAAAAAAGGTTCCTTTACTGTAATTACAGGGCGCATCGGTTCCGGTAAATCTACTTTACTGAAAGTTTTGCTCGGCCTGTTGCCTACAGAAGATGGATGTATCAAATGGAATGGTAAAATTGTAACAAATCCCTCAGAATTTTTTATAACCCCGCATTGTGCCTACACCCCTCAGATTCCAGGCCTGGTCAGTGACAGTATAAAAAATAATATCCTGTTTGGCTTACAGGAGGAATCCGTTGATCTTAATAACTCCCTCCATGCAGCCGTACTGGAGAAAGATATCAAGGAATTGGATAATGGTTTGGATACGGTAATCGGCCCAAAGGGGGTAAAACTCTCCGGCGGACAGATTCAAAGAGTTGCTGTAGCAAGAATGTTTGCCAGAAGAGCAGAGCTGTTGGTCTTTGACGATATATCAAGCGCATTGGACGTGGAAACCGAGAATAAACTATGGAGCCGGTTATTTAGCGGCCGTCCCGCTACCTGCCTTGTAGTCTCCAACCGCAGAGGTGCCTTAAAACAGGCAGACCAGATAATCGTAATGAAAGACGGCAGGATTGAAGCTGCCGGCAAACTGGAGGAATTATTAGAGCACTGTGACGAAATGAAAGCAATATGGGGATAGATATAATAGTTTGGCTATTATTTAAATTAATTTAGAGTATTCCTAAGTGGCTGTCGCACTAAGTAATTAGTGCGCAGCTCCTTTTCTCTGAATAAAAATAAATCTCAAACTTCAATAATATGAAATTTATGGTTAAATAAACATATTCAGAATTAATTATAAAATTTTTTTCTGTTTCCAATTGAAATTGGAATAAAATAGTTTTATAATAGAGGATGTATTTCACTTGATCTTTGAAATTCAATTCTGCGGATATAGTTTAATGGTAAAATGCTAGCTTCCCAAGCTTGTGTTGCGGGTTCGATTCCCGTTATCCGCTTAACTTAAAATGACCTGTGACTCAGTTTTAATGAGACATAGGTCATTTTTAAGTTATATAATTGTAAAAGTGAGTCGGGAAGATAAAAATGCGAACCCATTTCTGAGCATCTTTTATTCTACCCGCGTGATTCCATGAGTTTCGGAATCACGCTTTTCCCGTTATCCGCTTAACTATTCTAGACCTATAAACACGCTACACGCTGATAAACTAAGGCATGGAGCGTGTTTTTATTTTTCTTAAAAGTCCGTTACTTTTCTTGTCGTGCTGCATATTTGCTGAACTATGCAACACGCTTATTTAGCGGAAGTTTTAATTGATATCCGCTTTGAAATGAAGTATATTTTTTAAGTGATTTATTTGGTACTCGCGTACTAATATTTTACCATAAATCCCTTACTTTTGAAGTTTGGGATTAATTTTTTTGCAGAAGAAAGATCCATAAGTACTTCAGATATAGGTAAAGTATATAATTTTATAGTTTCTATATATTATACATAATATTGGTTTTATGATATGCTCTATTTGGACATAATTATTTAATTTATAAAGTCTTAATGATGATTTTCTAAATCTATGCAAAGCTTTTTCAGTTTGCGGTTCTGCAAATAGTTTTTCGGTATACTCTCTCATGGATAAAATCCATGCTTCCGGATTTTTCATGATATCTCCGTCACGAATGCCAACAAGTGATATGGTCTGATATCCTGCAGGAGCGGCTCCTTCCAACTTCATGGTATAGGGAGTTTTTATAAGCTTTGTATTCTTAACATAAACCTTTCCGTTATCAAGCTGTGCATAGACTGACTGTGTTGTGTCAATCTCCAACACCGGGCTCGACCAGATAAAAGGGATCGGAATTTTCATATAAAAGATGCGCTGATACAGAATATACGGAACAGCTGCTATCAGGTGCAGTGGCCTCAACTAAAAATCCTGATTCATCTACCGTAAGAAAGACACCGCCTCCTGCGGGGTTGGTAGTGCAGATACAGCCGCATTCGGCTGTTTTGGCCGCATGCCATGCAGCTGCTTCATTACAGCCTTTCATAATCGGCATAGCTGCTATTACCGCTGTATCGGTGGCCCGGCCGCATAATACGATGTCGGCACCGGCCTTTAATGCCTCAATGAAAGGTTCGACTCCTGATAAAGCAACGATGTTGGAACATTCCTCGAATAGAGTCTCATTTATTTCGGGTGCAGCGGATAATGGCTTGATTTTTCCGGCCCTATACTTTTCCTTTAGGACCTGAGAGGATTGTTGGGTATAAATTTTTGCAATTTTAGCAGGGATACCTTCTTCCGTACAGATTTCTTTGCAAATTTCCTCCAGCTCGTCAACACAGGCATCCACTCCGCAGGTGCCGCAGGTACCTATGGTAATGGGGATGGATTGCTTATTTGCGGCAATCATCAGCATTCTCATATCATTTTTTACTGCTTCTTTTGCGTACTTCGCCCTTCCTGTTCCCAAATAATATGGGCCGGAATCTGTGGTACCCGCATCTGCAGATATAATGTCTGGGCCCAGTTCCATGCCTCTGGCAAAAGCCTCATCTGTGATTCCTGTACCAAGTGCACCAAAAGGCACAAAAACTTTACAAATATTCATAAAAATAAAGCTCCTTTCAATAAAAATTAGTATAATATGTATAATAACATCCCATAAAATATAAGTAAAATATATAAATTCAATAGTAATATAGAATTAAGCTATAAAATAAAAAAGGTATACCCCCCTATCCGCGTAAAGATGACACTTTTACTAAAAATACTTGCTATAAAGTTAAACAAGCATTACAATAAATTTGTGTTTCTGGATGCTCTGTTCGTTTAACTTGCGTTTACATTTATGCTCTACAATCGATTTCAGGAAGGAGATTTTATATGACCAGTATAATGATTATAGATGACGACCCATATATTCGCGAACTTGAGCGGACCTTACTAAGAAATGAAGGCTATATGATTTACGAAGCCGATAATGGACGTAACGCTTTGCAGCAAATGAAAGAATATAAAATAGATTTATGTATTCTTGATATCATGATGCCAGAAATGGACGGATATGAATTTTGCCGCCTTGCCAGGAAATACTATCCGGATTTGCCAATATTAATGCTTACAGCCAAAGGCGATATAAGTCAAAAAGTAAAAGGGTTTGAACTGGGCGCGGATGATTATTTAACAAAACCATTTGAGGGAATGGAACTTATTGTTCGTGTGAAAGCCTTGTTAAAACGTTATAAAATTACTTCTGTTGTATCCATCGGAACGCTCACCCTTGATAAATCCATCTATGGAATATCCTGCGGCGGTGAGCAAAGTGACATTCCTATGAAAGAGTTCGAGCTCTTATTTAAGCTTGGTTCTATGTCTGGAAAAACCCTCACCAGGGATCAGCTGATTGAGGATATCTGGGGATATGATTTTGAGGGTAACGAACGGACACTGGATGTTCATATTAACCGCTTAAGGGAACGATTTCCCAGTGATATATATAAATTTAAGATAACTACCATAAGAGGATTAGGCTATCGATTAGAGGTGCTGCATGAACAATAATACCCATACTGTTAAAAGCCGTATCACCTATGGATTTATTATTTCCACGCTTGCTTTCGGTATCTGTTTTTGGCTTTCTTCTCTGTTAGCAGACTTCCTCTTTCAATATACAGGAATTCCTGCAAAACCATGGCCTTATATTATAACCGGTTTATTGGGTATGTACCTTTTTGCTGTCGGTATAAGAATCACTACTGCTTTTCATCACAAAAAGCATAACTACAGAAAACGCAGTTTCATGTTTGATGAAATTCTTGATGCTATGAAACGAATTACACAAGGCGATTTTTCCGTAGTTATGAACGTAAATAAAAACGACCCATTTTCCGTACTTGCGGAAACTGTTAATAAAATGGCTCATGAACTTGGGTCAATGGAGAATCTACGGCAGGATTTTATTGCCAATGTCTCTCATGAAATTCAATCCCCCCTTACCTCTATCTCCGGCTTTGCAGAATTACTTCGAAGTAAAAGCATCACCGAAGAAGAACGAATACATTACATTGACATAATAAAGGCTGAAAGCAAACGCCTATCTAAGCTAAGCGATAATCTGCTTAAATTATCTTCCCTGGATGCGGCTGCCACCCCCCTTACCTTTACGAATTTCAGATTAGACAAACAGCTGCAAAACTCACTTCTTATGTTAGAGCCTCAGTGGTCTGATAAGAACCTGGACATCTCTGTGGAATTAGATGCAGTTACCGTAAACGGAGATGAACATTTATTGACACAGGTATGGATTAATTTACTTCACAATTCCATAAAATTTACACCTAATGGCGGCTCACTTAACATTACAATCAACCGGGACGATTCCTGGGTGGTCTGTCGGATTGCTGACAGCGGAATCGGAATTTCAGCTGAAGATAAACTCCATATCTTTGAACGATTCTATAAGGTGGATAAAGCCAGGGACCGTAATTTAGGCGGAAACGGTCTTGGTTTATCCCTTGTGAAAAAAATTATAGAGCTTCATAACGGAACCATCGAAGTGGAAAGCAACCTTGGGGCCGGAACCACATTTACGATCAGACTGCCAAAATAAATGAGTTCCGTTTACCTTCCGTTTACCTTGAATTTAACCTCTGTTTAATTAACAGCTTTATGATAGGGTTGTTAATTGACAGAGGTTAATGTTTTTAGGAGAAAAGAGTGTAAGAAAAACATGATTACCCAAAAAGAATTTCTAGAGGACAAAACAATGAGCCTTTCAGACATCCTTTAATCTGATTTTATGCCGCCAGCGGCGGCGGAATGCGAGGTAAATATGGAAAATATGATTTATGTTGATAATTTAGTAAAACAATACGACAAAACGAAAACACCCTCCGTTAAAGGTATCAGCTTTGACGTAAAAGAAGGAGAATTTTTCGCTTTTTTAGGTCCTAACGGTGCAGGCAAAACAACCACAATTTCAATTCTGACCACCACACTATCCAAAACATCCGGGAGGGTTGCAATCGCCGGTTATGATATTGATCAAAAAGCTAAGAAGGTACGTGAGAACGTCGGTATAATATTTCAGCAGCCAAGTCTGGACCTACAGCTCTCGGCAGAAGAAAATATTCGATTTCATGCCTGCTTATATGGCATGTACGGTTACCGTCCAACCTTTAAGATGATGCCAAAAGAATATCGTAAGCAAGTTATGGATCTTTCCGAAGTCATTGGTATACAAGATGCGTTGTTTAAACCAATTAAAAAACTTTCAGGTGGAATGCAGCGTAAATTTGAGATTATACGAAGTCTGATTCATACGCCTAGAATTCTATTTCTTGATGAACCGTCACAAGGTTTGGACGCAGTTAGCCGCCGGGGATTATGGGACTATATTAATAATGTCAGACGTGAGAACGGTACTACCGTTTTTCTAACCACTCATTATATTGATGAAGCTGAACATGTGGATAGAGTTTGTATTATCAATCAGGGACTCATAGCATTTAACGGCACTCCTGCTATAATGAAACAAAATTTACTAAAACAAGAGGTAATTTTAGATTCCGACAATCGTTTGGCTCTTATAAATGAATTAACAGCAATGGGAATGGATCCTCGAGTTGAGGATCATGTAATTGTACCCTATCAGAATATGACAGCACAAGAAATAATAGCAAACTTAGAGACAAAACTGACTCTTCTTAAAATGGAAGAGCCAACACTGGAAGACGCTTATGTAGAGTATTTATTAAGAACAGGAGGAGCGATAGCATGAATGAAATGATATTAAAAAAGCCGGTTCCAAAATTTTTAAGAGAAGTAAATGTAGTAATCACAATACTTGCACGTGATATTACTTTGTTTTTCAAATCACCGGGTATGCTTATTATGAGTCTTGCCATGCCATTGGTTATGATGGGTATGCTTGGGGGAAGTCTATCGGAAAACATGGCCGGAGGGCTTGGCTTTAATTACAATCAATATATGCTAATTGGCATGCTTGTTAATATGCTGTTTATGACTACAGCTTCCGGTGTCTCCTCCTTAGTAGAAGATCGTGTAACCGATTTCACCCAGGAAATGATGATTTCGCCAATATCCCGCTACTCTATTGTGATAGGTAAGATTCTTGGTTCTTCGTTTGGTGCAATTCTGGGAATGTTCGGAACAATACTCGTTGGATTAACTATGGGAATTTCCCTGTCAATAGGGCAATATTTATTGATACTTCTGTTAGCTCCGCTCATGTGTTTATCAGCCGGTGCAATGGCCATGATCATCATTGGCCTTGTAAAAAGCAATAAAATGGCCAATATGGCTGTTATGCTTATAACCATGCCGCAAATGTTTCTTTCCGGTGCAATCATTCCGATCAATCATTCAAGCGGTATCTTATATGTATTATCCCGTTTAATGCCGATGACCTATTGTCTTGATCTTACACGGGCAGTTGTTTATTCAGGAACTAAAGATTATACTAATGTGGTTTTGTTCAATCCTTTTATCAGTATCATTGTAATTTCTTCTCTTACCATTGTGTTTCTGGTAATCGGAACCTTTTTCTTTGCAAGAAGTGAAAAAAACAGATAACCGCCCGGTCGATTATCTATATCCTGCCTTTAAGCATATCCGCCTATAAGCAGTACTAAATGTTAAAAGCATCAGTCTAGAAGCTGATGCTCTTACTTTAAGATACCAGGGTTTTTGAATTCATTAAACAATATTTAAGTAATTTGAGTTAAATAATTTATAAATATTTTTATTGAAATTTATTTATATCTCATTTATAATGTTCTAGTAACTATTCTTAACTATACAGACTAAATGCTGTGTACTTATTTAGTTATTTTATCTGTTCGGGGCATTAGCGCAGTTGGGAGCGCATCACACTGGCAGTGTGAGGGTCAGGGGTTCAAGTCCCCTATGCTCCATTTAAAGAAGTGCAGGAAAATCAAGGGTTACGGCGATCTATAAAAATTATACCACTCAGGATGAGTGGTTTTTTAATGCCAAAGTAGGACGTTCTCACACCAGCAGCCGAACCCGAAAAACACCATTTTCTATTTTGTAGATTAGCTCGCCGTCATATTTCTTTGCAAAGGTCATGACGCTTTTGCTTCCTATGCCGTGTATTTTCACAATAAACCTTACTAATCTTTGGTGTCGACTGATTTTTTTTTCAGCAGAGCGGCAACCTTTTGATTTTCCCCTGTCTCCAAAAGCTCTAAAAGAATATTGTTGAAATGGTGCCGGTCATGGGCGGCACGGCTGTTCTGCGCCGATACCTCCTCCATAAGTTTAATCCGTTCTGACATATTGCCGGCGGCTAACTGCAGATATTCTTTTTCCACCTGCATTTTTTGATTTTCCTCTTTCACCAGATACTCCGGCTGAAGATTTTTGAGTGACAGAAAAATGGAACTATAAGCTGCTAGTCCCACAAAAATCAATAAAAGCAATGGAGCTGCCTGTTCGGTCAAGGTAAGGACGATATCCTCTGAAAAGAGAACGTAATAGGTAAATGTAATGTAAATACCCAGTGCCACGGCAAAACAAAAAACGGCAAACAGAACCATATCTATTTTAGCCAGCATGGTCAGATTACCACTAAGATAACAATAAACTGCCGTACCTAAATCAGCGGCAATATGCCAAGCATGGTATATATAGTCACTTTTTTAGAGTATTTAGGCTAAAGAAGCGTAATCATCAGCAGGACATTGGCAGTGGTAGATATAACCGCCCGCATAAAATCCGGAATATATTCCCTCATCTGTGTACCTCCTTTGCCATAAGAAAGTTCATATATTGATCTCGAACCACCGGGTATTGCTTGGCTGCAATAGGAACAACTTTTCCGCTGCGAAGAGTGAAACTATCCTTTGCAAAACGTTCCACCCGCCGCATATTTATTAGGTATGAGGTGTGGCATTGTAAGAAACGAACATCCTTTAGAATAGAACTACAATATTCCCCAAAGCTTTCCCGGATAGTACGGCTGATAACTTCTTCACCGTTTGCAAGAGTAAAACTGACCGCATGATTGCGGTATTCACAACAGAGAAGATCGGACAGCTTGAGTACCCGTAGACTCTCGGCGGTTTTGACCGTAAACGTCTGTTCCTGGGATAAGTCTATTTTCGAGACAGCTAAAGTAAGTGTATCGAATAACTGCTGTTTATCGATTGGTTTAATTAAATAGTTAATGGGGCTTGCAGCATAAGCCTGCAAAGCATATTGAGGCTCAGTGGTAGTATAAATAATCTGCGCCTCACGGTCAAGGCGGCGAATTTCTTTGCCAAGCTCAATGCCGCTGACCATAGGCATGACAATATCCAATACGTAGAGATGAAAACTCTCGGCTTCCATGGCGGTAAGCAAACTATCAGGGTGATCGAATTCTTTCATCTCTGTTTCTATTGATTGATTGTCAAGGTATTTTGTTATGTATTCTGTTATGTATTCGTTAATGATTTGAAGCTCTTTCGGCTGGTCGTCACAGATAGCAATGCGCAGCATGGCGGTCACTTCCTTATGTTATGTTCTTGTCGATGGGCATTAGGTTTGTTTGGAGTTATTCCGGCAAACTTCTCAACCTTTTTAACTCCAAAAATATAAAAATATAAAAAATATAAAAAATATTATATTCGAATATGCGATTATTCTCAAGAGCATATACAAAAAAGTTACAGTGAAATAAACACGTTACTGTTCACGGGCAACAACGCGACGTGTTTTTTATGAGTGTATAGCCACAGAAAACCGGAGAATTGCAGCGTAGGAACGCAGCCCCCTCGTTTTATGTACATCGCGAAGTCTGTTATTGTTCGCGGAACTGCTGCTTTTTACAGGGGAGTGAACAGTAGATAACTCTCCGTTATCCTGAAATATTGTTTATAAGAAATAAAAATTATTGCATTATTAATATTCTAATTTATGTACTAATAATTTTTCCATATCAATTTTATATATGTGGCATATTATTAAAACACGAATAAGAAGATCCGCTAAAAACACCGGTATTCCAACTGATTTTAGTATCTTCATTTTACTAGAAGGAACAACCTCCTTGCCATACCTAATCCTATATTAATTATGATTTTTCAATGATTCATTGCATTTGAAATTTATATGTGCCAAATAAATTAATTCTACATATAATGGTATAAAAACGTTTATTGGAGATAGAACGGTGAACTATAATAATTATATTTTTCCAAACGATTATAATTCTAATATATATGAACGTCTGAAACAAATGGAAATGAAATCAAATGCTAAAAAAGAGGAAAATATATATGTATATCCTGATAATCTGGATAATGCACTTTCCTTAATACAACAGGCAGTATCCGGAGAAAATGAAGATAGGATATTCTATTCTTATCTAATTGACAATGCACAGGACAATGAAGACAAAGAAATTATTACCGGAATACGCAAAAACGAAATGGATCACTATAAGATGTTTCGGCAGATTTACTATGATATAACAGGAACCATGCTCCCTAAAGTAAAAGAAGAAGAATTCGTTCCTCCTAAGTCATATTGTGATGGCCTTAGAAAAGCTCTGTTAGGAGAACAGAATGCTGTTAGAAAATACCGTCAAATACTTTATGCAATGCAGCCACGGATTCATGTCAATATGTTAACAGAAATTATTACGGATGAGATCAGGCATGGAATACTCTATAATTACCTCTATTCCAAAAATAATTGCATGTAAGTATTATGTGGTTTTATGTGGGGATGCTTCTAAATTAATATGTACGCAGATTTCCGGACGGCCATTGATCTATAAATTTACTGCATCCCCGTTCCTATATGATATTAATATTGTCCATTATTTATCATTTGTTATTTGCCGTATCTTCTCTAATAATAAAATTAAATTTATAATCATATAAGTAAGCAGCTGACTCTTCCAGAATCTTTCTTTTTTCTTCTTCTGTGCAAATAACGTGAATAATTTTATTCATTTCATCAATTTCCTGTTCCATATGATACACTCCTTTCGCTTATTATAACACGAATGGAATTAAATAGTACAGAAAACACCTCCCTCAGTTTGTGTCAAGTAATAGTTGGCAATTCTATCATTAGTTTTCGAAATGATTTTTATCTTATTTCTTTGTTCAGTGGAGATGTATTTTCTTTGTTGAGACAACGCGGATAATGAGCCGTCTATCCGCTTCTATCAGGGAGATTGCAACACGCAGTTATCTTCCCATCCAAGCTCACGGCGCTTTCAGGGACATATATGACAGTTTAAACACCTTAGACACAGAGATTAAAGCAAGCGACAGGTTGCGGGAGCAGACAGAAAAAATGCGCAAGGAATGGATTGCCAACATCACCCATGATCTGAAAACGCCTTTGTCACCTATTAAAGGCTATGCTGAAATATTACAGGAGCATAGCACCAAAACCGAGGAACAATGTAAGCGGTATGCACATATCATGTTAAAAAATGTTTCTTATATGGAAACGCTGATTGACGATTTGAAACTAACCTATCAATTAGAAAATGGTTTGATTCCCTTGAAACGACAGGAGCAAAATTTTATCCGCTTCATAAAGGAATTGATAATTGATATTTTGAACAATCCCGAATATGCGCGCCATACCATTCACTTTGATGCTTCTGAGGAAACAGTTCTAATTTCTTTCGACCAAACGCTTTTGATAAGAGCCTTTCAGAATTTAATCATCAACGCGTTTTTACACGGGAATGAAAATACGGAACTCACCCTGCAAATTTCCGTTGCTGATACCATGCTTAAAATTGTTGTGTCTGATAATGGAAAGGGAATGACCGCAGAGGAAACAGGCTCGCTCTTTCAGCGTTACTATCGGGGAACCACTACGGAGCATAAGCCGGAAGGAACAGGTTTAGGACTTGCCATTACAAAAAGCATTGTTGAGCTTCACGGAGGCACAATTTCCGTATCCAGCATACCGGGTATTGGAACGGCTTTTCAGATACAATTCCCTGTAAATTAAGGTTAATTAAGGTTGTCTGAAAAATAGATTAAGGTTGACAGTTTATCATTTGATTATGATAGCTGCCAACCTTTTTTATATGTCAGGAGGTGAGAAAATGAAAAAGATGCTGCCATTCATGGCTACTGTGGCTATTACGCTTCTTGTTGCATTTGTGGCTGTGGCATTTCTGCTACGTCCTCAGACCTTAGAAATTGGGTCTGTTGATTTGGATATGGTTACCGATGGAGAGTATATCGGGATATGCCAAAACAAAATTTTGTTGGCTGTTGTCAGGGTAGATGTAAAACACCATGAAATAACCAGCATTGAAGTTCTGGAACATAAAACCTCTTATATGGAGAAGGCCAGACAAATTGCCGCTAATGTATGTTCCAGTCAATCTTTAGACGTTGACGCTGTTTCAGGGGCGACCCTCACAAGCGATACCGTTTTGAAAGCAATAGAAAACGCATTGGAATAGGTCACTAAATGATTTATCTCCAATAGAAAGCAGGTGTTTGATTGAAAATCATATTGATATACATTCTGACGAATGTAAAAGAACGCAAAACAAGAACAGTCGTTATGTTGCTGTCGATACTTCTATCCACTACATTGCTGTTTGTGTCTTTTTCTATTGGTGTCTCCTATGAAAGCGCACAGCGGAAAATGGCACAGGGCATGGCGGGAAGCGCATCGATTTCCGTTACCGTCACAGATGACACGAACACAATTGATATAAGTGCAATTCCTGATTTATCCTCTATTGGGACAAGTGTCGGTATGCTGGAGGAAAGTTCCTTATATCACGAAAACGGCTATTACGAAACGGTTGACCTGATTGCTGCTGACCTCTCGCAGCTTAACCAAATCAATAAGCCGCGTTTGTTAGATGGCGGAGAAATCACTGACTTCGACCATAACAAAATTATTCTGCCGGATCGGTTTACTTCTAAATATGGAATTGAAAAAGGTGATACCATTACCCTGCAAATAGGTGGAAGCCCTGTCAGTTTTGAAGTAGCAAAAATTGCCGCCTATGATACTGTCTTTTTGAGGCATACAAGGGGCGCAACAGCTCTTTTGCCTCTTTCTACATTGACTGAACTTTTAGGACAAACGGATGGATACAGTGAAATTTTGGTTAAACCCGCCAAGGGCGTATCCACAGGTGATTTAATAAGTGAGCTGAAGGCGAAGCTTTCTAGCAGCAGCTACAAAGTGTCTAAAATTGTAAACGAAGCACAGATTACAGCTGATGCAAGGCAAAAATCTATGCCGTTTTTCCTAATTAGCTTTTTCTCTCTGACAATAAGCATCTTTATCATTTACAGTAGCTACAAGGTAATCACGCTAGACCGACTTCCGGTAATCGGGACGTTTCGCAGCATTGGAGCGACCCAAAAAGCGGTTACCCGCATTCTGCTTTTGGAAAGTTTGCTATATGGCTGTATGGGTGGACTGATTGGTATTCCGGTAGGAATGTTTGTGCTGAAACTGATTTTACATGGCATGGGGCAATCTCTATCACAGGGAATTGAAATCCCCGTTGTTATTTCACCGCTCAGTATCATGATTTCATTTACTGTGGCTATTGCCGTTTCTTTACTGAGTGCATGGCTCCCGGTACGCCGGGCAAGCCGCCTGCCAATCAAGGATGTTGTGCTAGGAACTGTAGAGGAAAAACGCATCCCCAGGTCCTTTATCGTCGGGATTGGAATAATCCTGTTTTTGATTTCCGTATTTTTGCCAAAGGTTGTTTCGGGAAAAATGTTATATCTGGCGGGTGGTTTTTCCTTGTTAGGATTGATAGCCGCAACGATACTGGTCATTCCTCTTATGACAAACCTGATTTTTATGGGACTGGAACACTAGTATGGTCTGATTTTCAAAAATGAAGGTAGACTTGCCGCAAGGAACATGAGGGACAACAAAAGCATAACACAGAACATTACATTGCTTTTTATCAGTATTTCCGCTGTCATAGCAATCAGCATTGTTGGGAATTTTGTAACCACCTATATCAGCGACGTATTCAACGGTGCAGAGTTACAAGGTTTTGCTGACGGACAAATGGAGCCGGACTTTGTGGAGAGGGTGGAAAGCATGGACGGCATAAAAAAGGTACTGCCCCTTTTTGTGTATAAGAACGAAGTGCATGGGAACGATATTACTTTTTCACGACTTGAAGCAACGGACAATCTGGAATGGTATAGTTCCATGTTTGCACTTCACTACACAGAAAGTAGAATGCGGGAACAAGTATTTTCCGCTTTTGCCGCAAAACGGTCAATTATATTAAGCGAAAGCTGTATGGAACGGACGGGATTTTCCGTAGGTGATACTTTTACCTTGTCAAATGGAGCCGCAGCTAACACTTATGTTGTAGTTGCCGGTTTCAAGTCGAGAGCAACCGATGTGGAAGCGGTAATTCCCTCGACCTATGCGGTTTCCGATTTTGGCAAAACAGCCTATGGTTTTTTAGCCTATACTGCCACTGACCCAGATGCAATCATGGTGCAAATCCGTGATCTGTTCGGAGATACCTCGAATTGGAGCCGGACGGTGGAGGAATTTAACACGGACGCTCTTTCTACCGTGGGAGCCTTTTTACAGCCTATGCACAGTATGACCTACTTCATTTTGCTTCTGGCAACAGTGGGCGTTATCAATAATCTTTTGATTAACTATATGTATAAGCGCCGCGCAATTGCTATGTATAAATCCGTTGGATTGAGCAATCGCCAGAATATGAGAATGACGTTGATAGAGGGATTTTCCTCCGGTCTGATTGGTGCGGTAATCGCTATCTTTGTTTCCTATATGGAAATACAAACGATTTTTCTTGTGGCTGGCCCCAAAATACAGATGGTGCCACAGCTTAGTATCAAGACATTTCTCATGACCGGTGTTATGGGCATACTAATCACTTTGTTGGGTTCCATCGTTCCGATTTTCAAAAGCCGCAAGATGAAATTAGTTGAAGAAATTAAATTTGAATAATAAAGAAATTGGAGGATTTACAGATGAAACCATTCGTTGCTAATATTGCCGTCGAGGGCAAACATATCGTGAAAGACTTTCGGCTTGGCGATACCATCACAAAGGTATTAAAAGACGTATCCTTGCAGGTAATGCAGGGTGAATTTGTATCCATCATGGGGCCGTCCGGCTCCGGAAAAAGCACACTGCTTTATATTCTTGGCGGTTTGGACGCTCCGACGGGCGGTTTTGTTCACTTGAATGGAACAGATATATCCCGCTTCAAAGATGAACAAATGAGCAGAATTCGACGTCAAAATATAGGCTTTGTATTTCAGTTTTATAATCTTATTCCTAACCTGAATGTAGAAGAGAATATTATGCTCCCATTACTTTTAGATGGCAAGCGAATGAGGGATTACAAGAAACAGCTAAATCACATCTTAGAAGTGGTGGGCTTATCTGACAGGCGCAGGCATACTCCCCGGGAATTGTCAGGAGGACAACAGCAGCGCGTAGCAATCGCCCGCGCATTGATCGGAAACCCTGAAATTATATTTGCAGATGAGCCTACAGGTAATCTAGACAGCAATACCGGAGCAGAAATTATGCACCTGTTACATGATATTAACCGGGAAAGCGGACAAACAATCATCATGGTAACACATTCGCCGGAAGCTGCCAAAAGCAGCAGCCGGATCATTACAGTACGAGACGGAGTAATTGATTAAGTCATTACAATTCCTAACGGGCACAGCCATAACCACCAAATTAAAAATGTAAGTTTGGATATATTCATAAATTTACATAAAATAAGACTATCTATTATTGATAGTCTTAGAATATTAAAATACTTCACTTATAATGATAACTAACAATTATTTTTATCTACTATATCCTTGGTAGAATCATTACTTGAATTCTTTTCATTTCTGCTGCCAATATTACGGAAGTTCTCCTTACAATCTTTTAAACTGCTGTCATTACTTGTTGTTTCATTTCGAGAACTATCGTTATATGAATTTTTAGATGACGTACCATTATATTTGTTTTTCATAATACCTCCTAAGATTTTGTTATGGTGGGTTACATATTTAATATGTGATAATTGCTTTTTAAATATTCTGTTAGATTTCATACAAAAATGATAAACTTTTCTAAAGGAAGATTTTAATATTAATTTTTTTGAAATTATAATTTAGGAAGAAACAGGCTGGGCAATGCGCCCAGCCTATATCTTATTGCTTTCTATTTTAAACTTTCAAAATTATTTACTCTTCCCGATAATCTGTCGATACTTCGTCCCGTTGATAATTCTTAAGTCTGCTGGTTAATGCTAAAAACCAGACTCTTAAAACTATCCCGATTAATGCCGCAAAAACGGTTAGGGAATTGTTATAAAGTGTGAATGCTATACATATTAAAATAGTATTCACAAAATAGATAATAAGATAAACCCGAAATAATTTTACAATATTGTCTGCGGTTTCTATATCATCCCCATGGTATAAATACTCTACGGAACCATGTATAATAAGGTATTCTATTACTATCTCCAATATACTTATGAGAATCATCCACGACATCATAAATGGGGAGGAGTTATCTGCATATGGGTACCGAAACGTTATCAATAAACCGATGATGGAATGAAGTACAGCTATAAGCGCAATAACAGAGGCTTTTTTAAATCTGCCACTGTTATAAACCGTTCTCAGTTGACTGATTCCGCTTGCAACCATGGCCCATCCGATGAAACCAGGCAGAATCTGAAAACTTCCAAGATTAATATGAAAACTGATAAAAATAATTCCCCAGAAAATAGTTTTATACCCCTGTGACATCTATAACTTCCCCTTTCCCTCTAAATATTTAAAGATCTGTATCCACGTAAAATTCTGATTCATCGTATTATATTCAAAATTATATAATCTTACGGTATCTATATTTCCTTCCGGTGTTTTAAAAAAGATACAGGGCTTAATATTATAAAAAGAAAACTGGTCACCATAACCCAACGGTGTTTTTAGTTTACTGGTAACATTTAAAGTGCTTCCGGCGCTGTATTGAATTCCGTTAATCTCTTTGCTGTCAATTCCATCTGCCTTAATCTGATACAAATGATCTGCTTCTGTCCTTAGCAAGGAGTCTATTTTTTTCAAAGATAAATCCGTTTTCACATTAAATGACACAGAGGAAGTGCCATCCGAAGAACTGGAACCGGAATAGGAATCCAGGTATTGATTCGAATAATCTTGTTTGTAAAATACAATTTTACCGATATCAGCATTCACCTGTCTGCCATCAGAGAATAAAAAAGTCCCCTGTGACAGCTGAGACTTATCATACTGCTCCGTATTGCTGTCATAAATCATATTTACATACACCGTTCGTAAGGAATACCGTCCGTATACCATTCCTTTCTGTTCAAAGGTATTATTTTTCCAAAATACCATTCCGCCCCTCTCATTATTTTCCGTTGCATAAAAATTAAGCCCCGGAGCTTCCTTAAAAGTGATGCCGGTTACTTCTTTTGTATCTGACCGGTTGGCAAGATAATGAAGTTCAAACATATTTTCTCCATTATCAGTACCATCAGCCGGAAGCTGACATTCATAATAATGCTGTAAAAATACCGGTTCACTAAGTCTGCAATAATAAACGAAAAATATACTTCCTGATAAAGTTAATATTACTAAAATTAACCCAGCTGCAAGTATTTTCTTATTTAACGCCATTCCCTCACCCCTATTTTTTATTCTTCTTTGTTTTGAATGTTCTTTAATTTTTTATTTAGATCCTCCGCTGTTTTTTTATCATTTTTAAACATCGCCGTTGTAATGCATATATAAATAACGGACACTAATCCGAACAGGAATATAATATTTATCATTTCACCCGGTTCAACCCAACTGAAAATAAATGCACCGCCAATTACTATTATGTTAACAAATATATAATGCAGGACCAAACGGAATTTAATCTGTTTTTTACTTAATTCTTTTCTGGAGTAGAATATAAGGTCTCCCAGAGCGCAAATCGCTGCAATACCAATGAACTGCAAGAGAAAAGTATAATTAAACTGATAATCCCGATCAAAAACTGCAAGATAAACTGCTGCACCTATGGTATTACCAGCAGTAACATTGATAAAAACCTGTAACATACTTTTTATGGTTGACATATTCCTGCCTCCTTATAATCCAAGTCTTTTCTTAAGCTCGGGTACATATTGCCTTGAAATGACCACTTTTTCGCCATTAAACAACAATGCCTCGAATCTCCCTGAAAAGGCCGGGCTAAGACTCTTTATTTTCGTAATATTTAATATTACCGATTTAGAAGCTCTAAAGAAGTTAGAATTCTCGTAGTTCTCTTCTATCTCATATAATTTAAGTTTTGATTCATATATCGTTTGCTTACAGTAAATAAACACCTTATTATCGACTCCTTCGAAATAATAAACATTTTTTGCATCAATCATAGTAATCATACCATCTTTTATTCCGTTAAGCTTTTTCTGCCCTGCTTTGAGTTCCGATATCAATTTTAAAACAGTATCGTCTAAATTTCTGCATCGTATGATAATCTGTTCTTCCTCCCCGGGATTGATATCTTCGATAATAATTTTCATGGTGACTGGCTCCTATCTAACAACTGTATTTCGTTTTCTTTGAATCAATGCAGACATTACAATTAAAATTATACCACTTATTAACAAAAAAAACACCTGAAATTGACTGCTAATGATATGTTCCCCCCAATGTATGGTTATCCCCATATATTCCTTATAACCATCCGTAAGTTGGTTGGGGCAGTTCTTAAACGTGGTCTTCAATGCTGTTTCGGTAAATACACTCCTCATTAAGGAACAGCCGTGAAGGAGGGGAAGGCATTTTAACACTCTCTGTATATTGGACGGGAGCATTCCCATAGGAAGATATATGGCTGATAAAAAACCAACAAGGGTACCAATAATTGTACTCAGCCCGGAAAATGCACTGGTGCTGTGTACAAAATTGGCAATAAAAAATACCATACTGGCTGACATAAATACATTTAATATTATATAGAACAGAATCTGCAGAAATTGTTCCATGCCCAACAGGATTCCTCCGGTAAGCCATACATAAAATTCTCCCACACCCAGTGTAAAGAGGCAAATTACAATACCCATGATAACTGCTGCCAGAATATAACCTAAGACAAAGATTGCCCTATTCACCGGCGCTACATAAAAACTGGACAATTTCTGTTGATCCTCATCCTCTACCATAAATCCAACCATCGTTAATGTAATTGTTACAGAGTTCACCACTATGATACCTGCAAGAGTCCATAACAGAACTAACTGTTCCGCATTATCCCTGTCTGCGGCTGCATCACGCATACCGCCATACTGATTCAGCAGATCTACTACGCTGTCTGCATTCATATTTCCTAAAAATATAGCCATTAAACCAATAATAATGAACATAGATAATAAAGAAAAAAACACATTTGCTCTATTTCTGGAATAAACTAGTGTATTTCTTTTTATTAAATTTATTAAAGTCATTTTTGTCCTCCTTTAAAAAACTAAGATAATATATAACATGAAATCTAAATAATAAACTAAAGTTTACAAGCTTTTACCGGTGACATTGAGAAAAACGTCATCCATTGTACCCTGAACTATCTCACACGCACCTAAATAGTCTTTTAAATCATTTAATACTTCTAATCCGTATAAGGTATCTTCTATAATAATCCGGATATGATTGCTTCTTTCCTCGAAAATACATTCTTTCTCTTTTAATAAATGTAAAATATTCTCTCTGTCTTTCGGATAGATCCTTATCAGATCGTGGGCATACTTTTGTTTTAATTCATGTGGGGTTCCCTGCGCAACCAGCCCTCCGGCCTCCATAATAGCAATATATTGTGCTTTTGCCGCTTCTTCCATATAATGGGTTGTGAGAAACACCGTCATATCTTTCTCTTTTCTCAGAACTTCGATACTATCCCATACATTCTGCCTGGTCTGGGGATCTAATCCTGTAGTCGGTTCATCTAAAAATAATATTTCAGGTGTATTCATAAGCGCTCTGGCAATTTCACAACGTCTTTTTTGTCCACCGGATAATTTTCGAAACTGCCGGCTAAGAAGGTCTCCGATCTCTAATATTTCACAGACAAATTCCAAATTCTTTTGTATTACCTTGGAATTATTGTAATAAAGTGAGGCTCGTATCATAAGATTTTCCTTAATTGTCAGCCTGTTATCTAAAGAATTATCCTGAAATACTACCCCGATTTTATTTCTTATCTTTTCATTTTCCTTACCCAACTCATAACCGCATAAGGAAATTTCTCCTTCGGTTTTGTTTAACAGGGTGCATAAGATATTGATTGTAGTGGACTTACCGGCACCGTTTATTCCAAGAAAGCCATATAACTGCCCTCTTTCTACCTGAAAATTAATGCCATCCACAGCTTTAATTTCATTAAAATATTTCTTTAAATTTGATACTTTTATAATTGGATCCATATTGTCTCCTTCCCTTTGGTTGCTGCTTTTTTTAATCCTGGCTGTAAAACGTTTGGTAGATAAAATTTTCTATTAAAGTGTATGTTACTTATTATCTATTCGCAAGTTCATTATGGTAAGTTGCCAGCTAACCGCAGTAAAATGCCGCCTGAAGATGGTATGTGGTAAATATGAGCCCATTGTGGTTATAAATGAGTAAAGATTTTCATATATAATTAAGAGAGGATATACTGTGAATGTGATTAATAATTTTGCTATCCTAATTTTCAAATTACTTTATAAAAATCAGTTTTAAAAAAACATAATATGAACTTTACATAATTATGATGAATTTCTTTACATAACTGCTTTATTATTGAATTAAGCCTACAACACTCCCACTTGATTCAACCAAACACTGGAGGTTTTGCTTATGTATCTGCTAAGAGAAATTTCAGAAAAACCATATCTGTTTACATCCCTTTATTTATTGGGTTTTGAGTTTATTCTTACAATTTTTATGCTTGTATATATTTTTAGATGTGAAAACTTTTATGACCTGACAGACAATATGTCCGTAAAAGAAATGCTTGCTGCAGCAAAACTGCAGTAAGCATTATTTTGTTTCCAAAAATAACTAATACAGGAGGTTTCTATGGAAAAAACTTATGTTATTGATACCAATGTTTTAATTCAGTCTCCTTATGCCCTGAATTCTTTTGAAGAGAATAAGGTTGTTCTTCCCATTGCAGTACTGGAGGAACTGGATAAGTTAAAAAATGACGAGGGGGAACGAGGTGCTAATGCAAGGCAGGCGATACGCTATTTGGAGCAGCTGCGCCAGGTTGGAAGTTTATTTGAAGGTGTTCCGATTCCATCCGGAGGTATCATTCGAATCGAAGCAAATTTTGTCTCAGTGGAGCTTCCCCATGGATTCCATACGGAATCCAATGATAACCGTATATTAAAAGTATGTAAGGGTTTAATGGATAAAGGTGAATCTGTAATTCTTGTAACGAAAGATATTATAGTCCGGTTAAAATCCCAGATGTTAGGAATTCCGGCTGAAGATTTCACCACCGAACAATCCCCTCAGATTGAGGCACAATATACCGGAAGAATGGATGTATTGGCTCCGGATAAATACATGACTGATTTTAAGAAAAAAGGAATCTCCCCTAAAAATATATATGTGATGGAGGGAGAGGATAAAGTTCCGGTTTCACCGGAAATTAACCAGTTTTTTATCATTCATTCAGAAACCAGCAGCAAAAAAACTCTTCTTGGCCGGTATGACGGTAATGCTATCATTCCGTTAAAAAGTCTGAAAGCAGAACCTTTTGGTGTAAAACCCAAAAATGTCGGTCAGCGTTTTTTACAGGAGGCTTTAATGCAGGATGCGGATACTGCTCCTCTCGTAATCGTAAAAGGCGCTGCAGGTACGGCAAAGACATTCTATTCCCTGGCCGTAGGTTTAGAAAAAACCTTAGAAGCCGACAGTAAAATGTACCGTAAAATATTAATTACCAGACCAAATGTCCAATTTGATGAGGACATCGGCTTTTTACCGGGAAGTGAACAGGAGAAAATTGCTCCCTATTTACGTCCTATCATTGATAATCTGGAAATTCTGGTAGACCGCAGTGAAAAAGAACGTTATAAAAATGAAAATGAATTAAAAGGCAAGATTGATGAATTGTTTGGCCGCGGAATAATTACAACAGAAGCCATGAACTTTATACGGGGCCGTTCCATTACACAAACCTACTTAATTATTGATGAGGCGCAAAACCTGACCCCCAAACAGGTAAAGGGTATCGTAACGAGAGTCGGCAAAGGTACGAAAGTTATCCTATTAGGTGACCCCAAACAAATAGACCATCCGCTTTTAGACGAAAGGACAAACGGTCTCAGTTATGCCTCAGAGAAAATGAAAGGCAGTCCGTTGTGCTTCCAAATAACCATGCAGCCGGACGAATGCGAACGTTCCGCTTTAGCTTTTGATGCGGCAAAGAGAATGTAAGTTTATACAATATCTTTTTTAACTTTAAACCAATAATAACAGCTCACTGAAACGATATTAATAAATAAGAATCTATTAATATCTGAAATCTGAGTATGCATATAAACCAATGATGTAAGTATATGCATTTATTTAATGGATTGGTGTATAATAACTCATTTGATACCTGCTTCGTAAAATAAACCAAATGGCTTGTTATACACCAACTCATATTAAACTACAATTCTACCAAAGAACTCTAGAAACCTTTTCAACATCCTTATTATTCTAATAATTATCAAATGCAATTTCATAAGCATTTATACTTACTCACCTTTATATGCCTTAATGTACAGATCTTTTAACTCTGATACCAACGGCATTCTGGGGTTTGCTGTCGTACATTGATCCTCGAAAGCTTTATCAGCAAGTTTATCCACAGCCTGCATGTATTTTTCTTCTGAAATTCCACAATCCTTTATGGTTAACGGTATATCCAGCTTCTTTAAAAGTTCCGTTATATTTGATATCAGACTGGAAATACCCTCTTCTGTGGTATTACAGGGCAATCTAAGATACTTTGCTATTTCCGCATATTTCTCATCTGCTATATAATGTTCGTATTTTGGAAATGCAGTAAATTTCGTAGGTTTTGAGGCATTGTACCGAATGACATGAGGAAGTAAAATAGCATTGGCTCTGCCGTGCGGAATATGAAATTCACCTCCTAATTTGTGGGCAAGGCTATGGTTGATTCCTAAAAATGCATTCGTAAATGCCATTCCTGCAATACAGGACGCATTGTGCATTTTCTCCCTGGCTGTTTGATCCTCGCCGTTTTTATATACCTTAGGTAAATATTCAAATACAAGCTGTATGGCTTTCATGGCAAGCGCATCCGTATAATCCGATGCCATTACAGATACATAAGCTTCGATCGCATGGGTTAAAACATCGATACCTGTATCTGCTGTTACATGAGGCGGAACTGACTGAACAAATTCAGGATCAATAATAGCAACATCCGGTGTAAGCTCATAATCGGCAAGGGGATATTTCATATCCTTTGACGGATCCGTTATTACCGTAAAGGAGGTGACTTCAGAACCGGTTCCGGAGGTTGTCGGTATTGCAACCAGCTTGGCTTTCTTACCAAGAGCAGGATATTTAAATACCCTTTTTCGGATATCCATAAACTTCATATGAAGGTCTTCAAATTCAATATCCGGATGCTCATAAAATAACCAGATGGCTTTTGCAGCATCTATTACCGAACCGCCGCCTAATGCTATAATAACATCGGGTCCAAAGGTTTCGGCTATTTTAAACCCCTCTAGGACCGTATCAACAGTAGGATCCGGCTGTACTCTGTCAAAGACTTCTGAATGCACATATTGGTCACTGTTCCGTTTTCTTAAATGATATAGTACTTTCTCCACATACCCCAATTTCATCATGACTTCGTCCGTGACAATCAATGCTTTTGAGATATTCGGCATCTTAGACAGATATTGTACGGAACCTGGTTGAAAATATATTTTTTCCGGGATTTTAAACCATTGCATATTGTACCTTCTTCTTGCCACACGTTTTTTATTGATCAGATTAACTGCGGAAACATTAGCAGTTGTACTATTTCTGCCAAAGGACCCGCAGCCCAGGGTAAGTGAGGGCATATTCGTATTGTATAAGTCCCCTATGGCGCCATGACTGGAGGGTTGATTTACGATGATACGGCCTGTATTTACCTGTTTTGCAAATTCAGTTATAACCTCTTCATCCTTCGAGTGGATAACAGCGGAATGACCGGAACCGCCAAAATTAATCATTTCAACCGCTCTTTTTATCCCTTCTTTGGAATCATTCACTTTATAACATGCCAGAATCGGACAGAGTTTTTCCCTGGATAACGGATATTCATTCCCTACTCCCTCCACTTTTGCTACCAGGATTTTGGTGTCCCCAGGAACTTTAATTCCGGCCATTTGCGCTATGGTTACGGCAGATTGTCCCACAATCTGCGGATTCATGGCACATTTTTTCTCATCAATTGCAAGCTTTTCAAGTTTAAGCTGATCCTCATTATTTACAAAATAACAACCGAGCTTTGTCATATACTCAACTACTTCATCATAAACATCTTTATCAATAATAACTGCCTGTTCGGAAGCGCAAATCATACCGTTATCAAAAGTTTTTGACAATATTAAATCAGTAACCGCTCTTTTTATATCCGCTGATTTTTCAATATAACATGGCACATTTCCCGGGCCTACTCCTAATGCAGGTTTTCCGGCACTATAGGCTGCTTTAACCATGGAGGAACCGCCGGTAGCTAAAATTAAGGATATTCCGTCATTATTCATGAGAGCTTGTGTCCCATCAATTGACGGCTTATCAATCCATTGGATACAGTCCACTGGTGCACCGGCTTTAACGGCAGCATCCCGTACAATCTTTGCCGATTCCACACTGCACCGCTGGGAGCTGGGATGAAAAGCGAAAATAATGGGGTTTCTTGTTTTTAAAGCAATGATACATTTAAACAAGGTTGTGGCGGTAGGATTGGTTACCGGTGTTATTCCGGCTATTACTCCTACCGGTTCTGCAATCTCAAAATAATCCTCCTCTTCATTTTCATCAATAATTCCCACTGTTTTCTGATACTTAATGCTATGGTATATATACTCTGTGGCAAAAAGATTTTTGACGATCTTATCTTCATAAACACCCCGTTTTGTTTCATCAACTGCCATCTTGGCTAATCTCATATGATTAGACAGTCCTGCAAGGGCCATTTCTTTCACAATGTTATCTACCTGTTCCTGGTTTAATAGAATCATTTCTTTCAGAGCTAATTTTCCCTTTTCCACCAATTTTTCTATTTCATTTGCTATGTCATTTTCACTTTTGTTTTCTTTCACCAGCTTATTTTCAATCTTATTTACTTCGTTGCTATCGTTACTATTTTCTGTCATTGTTTTTTTCTCCATATACTTCTCCTTTTTAAAGCAATTTTTTATAGGCAAGTGCGAAACGAAATAGTTTTTTGAATATACCATACAATTTGATACAATTTTCAAAACTTCAGTTGCCCTCTGGCAAGATTCAGCTTTATATTGTATGAGTTGCATGACATATAGATACACTATGTGTGTTTGACAATTTACCTAAAAGTAATTTTTACAATAGAGATATTGTTTACAAATTATTGTTGGTTTATTACCACATAATTTTTATAAGAAATTTTACTTGACAAATATATCCACAAGCAGTAATATATTTCCATGGATTACATTTGTAATCGATAAGGAGGATAACTATTATGGAAACTGCGGCAAAAATATCAGATTCTGAATGGGAAGTAATGAAAATTATATGGAAAAATCCTAATTGCACCGCCCTGGATATCATTGAACAATTAAAAGATAGTCAGAAGTGGAAACCTAAAACGGTTAAAACGTTAATAAGAAGATTAATCGATAAAAACATTATCGGGTTCGAACAATATGGCAGGGAATACAAATATTACTCTTTGGTAAATGAAGACGAATGCAGAAAAGCAGAAAGCGACTCATTTTTACAAAGAGTTTACAGTGGTTCTTTAAAATCTATGCTTCTTAACCTGATTGAGAAAGAAAATTTATCGAAAGAAGACCTTGAAGATTTAAAGTCTATCCTTAATGAAAGGAAGATGTAATAATGGATCTTATTTATACATTATTTTATAAAATAGTTCAATTGTCGTTTATGGGAAGCTTTATTGTAGCCTGTATTCTTTTGTGCAAGAAAATAATCAGAGAAAAAATTGGAGTTAAATTTCAGTATGCAATCTGGTTTATATTAATTTTACGCTTGATTCTGCCTGTTTCACCATCAAGTATTCTAAGCTTATATAATTATGTACCGCCTTATGAAAATACAATGATGAATATTCCAGTCGCATATCAATCTAATGAAGATAACATTGCTTATGGTAAACATAATACGATTCAAGGGAGTAATAAAGTCATTCCAAATGTTAATGTAAGTCCTGTATCGTTAAAGAAAACCGAGTTAAAACCAGTTAAATCCATGGTACCGGTAAAAAAAATACTTCCCTTTATATGGATATCCGGTTTTCTAATTATTGGATCAGTTATATTTATCAATAACACTTTATTTTATAAACACATCATGAAATATGACCACATAAAAGACCCAGATGTTATAGCTATATTAGATGATTGTAAGGGTCTTATGAAACTTTCACAAAATATTTGTTTAGTTAAAACAAATATCATTAAAACTCCCTGTGTATTAAATTTTATAAAACCCATCATACTGCTGCCTGACTATTCTATAGAAAAAGATAATATACCAGATCTAAAATATATACTTTTACATGAGTTAGCTCATGTGAAGCGAAACGATATTTTTATTAATTATATCATAAGTTTATTATGTATCATTTACTGGTTTAATCCATTAATCTGGTACGGGTTTCACAGGATGAGAGAAGACAGGGAACTATGTTGTGACTCCCTTGCTCTTTCTGTTTTAAGGGAGGATGAAGTTAAAGATTATGGTTTTTCCATAATTAAGATTGCAGAAATGTCATTATGGGCGCCATGTCTGCCAGCAGTGGCAGGCATTATAAATAAAAATTCAAAAATGAAAAGGAGGATCGAAATGATCAAGGTATTCAAAAAAAATTCTTACCGATTATCTGCATTTGCTCTTGCAGTATTGCTTTTGGCCGGATTCGCTTTTCTCACAGAAGCTACCGAATCTAAGGCAAGCTCAACGGAAGAAGTGCCAAGTTTAACAGAAGAGAATTCAACACAGCGTATTGAAGACAAAATTGATTATCCCTTCGTGGATGATAAAGATGCGGTTGGTAAATGGGAAACCGTTGATTTCGTAGCAGATATCGATGATTTTAATGTTAACAAAACATCCTGGCAGGGTGGCCCGTATCTTCTAAGCATTAATCTGCTTCCTGACGGACAGATGACACAACCCGTTGTTGTCGGAGAGACATCGGATGAAACAACTCCGGTTAACTGGCTGACCTGGACCAAAGGCTATATTATTCATCATGGTGATAAGACAGCCGGTAAATATGTGATAAAAGATATTGATGGTTCCCAGTATATGTTCTGGGAATGGAAATCAGGGGATTATACCATAAGAGGTATGAAACCAAAGTACTATGTATTTAAAAAAGTACCTGCCGGATCAACAGAAGAAATAGTAAACTTCAAAGAAAATATAACCTCACAGCGTATTGAAGACAAAATTGATTATCCCTTTGTGGATGATAAAGAAGCGGTTGGTAAATGGGAAACCGTTGATTTCATAGCAGACATCGATGATTTCAATGTTAACCAAACATCCTGGCAGGGTGACCCGTATCTTCTGAGTATTAATCTGCTTCCTGACGGTCAGATGACACAACCGGTTGCAGTCGGAGAGACATCGGATGAAACGACTCCGGTTAACTGGCTGACCTGGACCAAAGGCTATATTATTCATCATGGTGATAAGACGGCCGGTAAATATGTTATAAAAGAAATCGATGGTTCCCAGTATATGTTCTGGGAATGGAAATCAGGGGATTATACCATAAGAGGTATGAAACCATATTACTATGTATTTAAAAAAGCAAATTAAGACCCATTATAACAGAAATTAAAACCTTAAAGGCTTTCTATGATTGATTCAATATCATAGAAAGCCTTTCTTATTAGATATTTAATATTACCGCAAAAATGCATTATTTTTTATTTCGAAGTTGAAAACTATTTCCATCTCATGGTACAATAAATCCTGTACTCACTGGTTCAAACAAAGGCTTACCCCACAAACTGCTTAAATAATACTTCCCATAATATATATCTATATAAAACAAAATTGTTATACACTTAGTATACAATGTTACACCATAAACGTTGACAAAGATGAGGTTGAGTTACATGAAAAAAGCACTAAATAAAAGAGAATTACAATCCATAGAAACCAAAAATAAACTTTTAGAGACATCTATTAAGCTGATTGTTAATAAAGGTTATGACAATGTGTCCATCAATGAAATATGTGCTGCCTGCAACGTCGCAAAAGGTACCTTTTACACCTATTTCACTTCCAAAAAAGAAATTGCTGTTAAAATATTATCCGATATTAACGATAACTTATTTTTAAACCGAACCTGGAATTATGCTCTTTCTGCCAGCGAACAGTTATTAGAATATTCCGGTATCTACCTAAAAGAAATCGAAAATCAGGGTGTAGACTTCACCAGAGTGTTTTTAAGCATAATTATTCAGGAAAAGTTTAATGGGCAAACGGTGAAAGCACATCTTCATCAAATCAGAATCCGTGAAATTTTAGAACTTGGAATTAAGAATGGCGAATTTCATAACGAGTTGGACATTCCAATGCAGTCTGAATATTTAAATATGTACATCTTCGGACTGATGATGAACTGGTGTATGGCTAATGGCTCCTATAGCATCATGGACGAAGGACTAAAAGCGGTTCGTTTCTATTTGCGTTCTATACAAAATTTAAATTAAAATCAATCCGTTTATTCTTTCAGGAGTTGCTGAGAATAATACAATCTTATCTTCCTCACATATGTGTGTACTTTAGAACAAATGCAGAAATTGTTGACGGGTTACAGAAGAGTGCCGGTAACTATATTGTTTTGCAAAATATCCTTATTAATTTTATATATCTCTCTATAAGTATCACAATTCTCCCTATTACAGGTTCTTTCTTCTTGTGTTGTCTTCTGCCTTTACAATTTTTTCTCGATTCTGTTTATACCTTCTATTTTTGTAGCTTTATTCTCGATACTGATTATGTCTTCTGCTTTTGTAATCTTATTTTTTATACAGCTTTTATATAATCCCATACACTTTTTATATAATTTCCCTTATGTTCCATAATTCGCAGTACTTTCTATATCTGATATTTATTATGTCACCTGTTGTTACTGCTCCACAGGTGACAAACCCGATGAGTTTTTTGTGATCGTATTGTCACAGAAAAGCGGAGAATCGCAGCGCCATAATAATGCCTTTGCATTTTGTGTGTTTCGCGAAGTCTGTTATTGTTCACGGAACTGCCGCTTTTTGCAGAGGAGTGCACAATAACAGCTTGCCAAACTATAAGAAAATTTTTTTGTATCTTTATTGACAAATTCTTAACAAACATCTATAATTCTTATTGACCGCGGTCATTGACCTCAGTCATTCAATATTAAATACTGAATCCCATTTCCTTATATAAATTTGGGATATGTAATCTATAACACAATAACAAGGAGGAATAATCATGTCAAGAATCGGAACAAATGAATTATTGCTTATATTTGCCGTAGCTCTCATAGTATTCGGCCCCTCCAGACTTCCTGTTCTAGGGAAGTTTGCCGGAAAAACTCTGGGGCAGCTAAAAGGATATGTTGACAAGATGACCAGTGAGTTTGAAGAAATGGATGCAGATGGCAGCAATAATCCAAAGGAAAGCCCCCAGAAAACTTCCACTGTAACTGCAGCACAAACTCAAGATGATAACGAATAGAAAGGAGAATTTTATATGGGAAAATTAGGGACCACAGAAATCTTACTTATTTTAGGCATTGCTCTCTTAGTTTTTGGGCCATCCAAGCTGCCCGAACTTGGCAAATCAGTTGGTAAAACAATCAGCAACTTTAAAAAGGGAGTTAAGGATACCAAAGAAGATGTACACGAAGAGTAAATACAATAACTATTTAATTTTTATAAAACATAAAGTTAAAAAGGCGGAGGGGTTGTCGTGAAAATATCCAAAATCATACAGATTAATAAAAAAAACTCCGCAGATGATGAATTAGTTAAAATGTCATTAGTTGAACATCTAAGTGAATTCCGGAAACGCCTGATTGTGGTAGCTGTTTGTTTTTTCATTTCTACCATTGCAAGTTTCTATTTCTCTCAGGAATTTGTCGATAGGCTCGTTCTCTTAGGTAAAGGTTATACATTTATCTACATCTCTCCCTCGGAACTATTTATGCAGTATATTAATCTATCTGTGATTGCCGGTATAGTTATTACCTCTCCGGTCATTTTATTTGAATTATGGAAATTCTTATGTCCGGGGCTCCTTTTAAAAGAAAAAGCTATTATGTGTTTCGCTTTTTTAAGTGGATTTGCCTTTTTCTTAATCGGTGCGGCATTCGCATATTTCATTATGGTTCCATTTTTATTGCAATATTTTCTCAAGGTAGATACTACGCAGACCATAAAACCTATGATTTCATTTGCTAATTATGTGAGTTTTATTACCTCAAGCTTATTAACTTTTGGATTGATATTCGAAATGCCAATCATATCCATGGTATTATCAAATCTCGGATTTTTAAAGCCGCAATGGTTAGTAAAAAGCAGAAAAGCTGTAATTGTAGCTATATTTGTAATAGCAGCTATTTTAACACCACCGGATATCATATCACAGATTATGGTAGCAATTCCCATGCTGCTTCTATACGAACTAAGTGTCATCGTGTGCAAATTTTTATATTTAAGAAGAAAAAAGAAACGGCAGAAGTTAGATCAGGAATAATTGGATAGATCTCAAATATATTGATCATTTACGTAATATTATATTTTAGCGCGTATATAATATTTTATTGTTTATCGTTTGAATAATATTTATCTATGTCGCTTGCGTATATCCTATTTCATATCTCTTGCAAATATCTTATCTATTATCGCTTGTTTAATATTACACTTTTAATTATTTACATAATATTATTTTTTTATCATTTACATTAAATATATTTTGATCATTAACTGAATGGAGATCAAATATATCTATAAAACATATCATGGAGGCCTAAAATGAAAAACAAAAGAGAAGAAACACATGACATGAATGAAATACCTGTAAAAAAAGGTATGACTAGAAGAGATTTTCTAAAGGGTGCAGCCGTCGGAGCCGTCGGTATTGCTACCATGGGTTTATTGGAGGCTTGTACACCTAAAAGCGAAACCAAAGAACCTAAAGCAGATGCTACTTCCAGTGCCACAGAAGCAGATACCGGCAAGTCAGAAATTCCTGCTTATCAGGGAACATCCGGTCAGCCCTCCTTCTTAACAGCACCCGAACCTATTCCGGAAAGCAAAATTATCAAAACAGTGGATACAGAGGTATTAGTTATCGGTGCCGGATTTGGCGGCGTTGCAACCGCCTGCTCTGCAGCAGAGCAGGGAGCCAAAGTTATCGTAGTCGAAAAAACTGCGAAATGGAATGGACGCGGTGGCGGTGCCGGTGTACTGGATTCTAAATTTATGCGTAAACAGGGTCTGAAAATTGATAAAGCAAAAGCAAAGGCCGAATGGGTTCGTACCTGCGGCAGCCGTGTAGACGAATCTGTTATTTCAACTTTCTTTAACCGCTCTGGCGAAGCAATGGACTGGTTATTAGATAAGGCAGAAGCAGATCACAGTGCAGTAATGATTTGGGGCGGTTATTCCAGAAGTAAATCCCTGCCGGATGAACCTGGTTATCATATGATCATGGGGGGAGACAGTATTAAGGAGGGTGAATTTGCACCTGTCGCACTTTTATATAATGCCTCCGTAAAAGCCGGTGTTGAATATGCTTTCAATGCACCTGCCGAACAGCTTATCAAAGACGGTGATAAGGTTGTAGGTGCTGTAGTAAAAACAGCGGATGGATATGTGCGATATAATGCCTCTAAAGGTGTTGTTCTTGCAACCGGTGATATTGCCGCTGACTCTGAAATGTTAAGTTATTATGCTCCTATCGCTCTTAAAGCGGTGGAATCACAATATACTCCTGCCGGCGTTAATACCGGTGACGGCCATAAAATGGGTATCTGGGCTGGTGCGGTTATGCAGGATGGACCACTTCCTACTATGATTCACCCTCAGGCTTATGCATGGTTCCATGGACCCTTTATGTTCGTAAATAACGATGGAAAACGCTTCTTTAACGAAGCTACCTGGGTTCAGGCAAAATCTCTTAATATTATGGCACAAAAATGCGGCAACGTAGCCTATTCCGTATTTGATGGAAATTGGCTTGATGACTTGGTAAGGGGGCTTCCTGAGGGCGGCGGAATGTTCTGGGATAGCTTTCGGCCGGTAGGTGCAGAATTTGATACGAAAGCTCAACAGGCTACCATTGACGGATACATTGATCAGGGTCTGGCTTTCAAAGCAGATACTCTCGAAGGACTTGCGGATAAAATTGGCGTTAACAAAGAAAACTTCCTTGCTGAAGTTAAGAGATATAACTCTATGTGTGAAGCAGGAGAGGACACCGATTTCTTCAAAGAAAAGATCTTCTTAACACCGATAAAGAAAGGGCCCTTCTATGCTACCAAAGTAGGACCGGCTTTACTTGCTATTGTCGGCGGCCTTATAACCAATGCAGATATGCAGTGTCTGGATTCAGACGGCAAACCAATCCCCGGCCTTTATGCAGTAGGTAATACAGCCGGAAGTGCCAATGCAGTGGATTATCCGATTAATGTTCCGGGAAATTCACACGGCAGATGCCTCACCTACGGTTATGTGGTTGGACAAAACTTAGCTAAGATGTAAATTCGCTATCCTTTTGCAAATAATTAGGGGAGAGTATCATTTGATGATATTCTCCCAATTTCTTCAATATAAAGGATGTTACTTCACATTACCGATGCAAATTATTAATTATTTTGCGATTAATTTTTTCTATCTTTCTCAGGAAGAAATTATATCCACAGTAATATTATATGAATTAAAAATAGGCTTCTCTTACTTTATATTTCTCTTAAATTCATTTCATTAGGCATAAACACTATTCTGAGTACCGATTAATAAACTCAACTGATATTATTATGATTTAAAATATAGTTATTAAATATTCTGCAGATACTCAATTCAATTACTGTTATTCTTATAATAATTTAAGTTCTCAATTGCCCATTCTTTGTTATATATATGCGTAGCCATTGATTTTTTATCACTTGTGGATGCACAATAAGCCGTCCTTTTTCCTT
The DNA here is from genome assembly GCF_030913705.1 of Anaerocolumna sp. MB42-C2. GTDB lineage: Bacteria > Bacillota > Clostridia > Lachnospirales > Lachnospiraceae > Anaerocolumna. The sequence continues at coordinate 3,566,889 of NZ_CP133190.1, read as the reverse complement.
CTTCAAGCTCTTTAAAGAACTCCAGGTACTTCCACTTGAATTCTTTAACAAAAGGAGCATTTTTATAGGAATCCCTATGAATATTAAAACAGGTCGTATTCTTTTTGTCCAGTTTGCATTGTTCCTTTATTGAACATTCAGCACATGTAATATCCTGGGCCATATCTATAACAATCTGTGAAATCATATTCTGATCACTCATAAAACCTGCTTTGAAATTGGTGTAATTTACAACTCTTGGTGAAAGTTCTGCATCACCATAGCATGTTTCCTCACTCCAATATCCTATTTCCTTTATTAATTCGGGCCTCATACCCATACAACATCCGTGTATAAAGTCCAGGAGAACATCTACATACCCATTTTTAAGTTCCAGATAGGTAACATTGTCTTTGGATTTCGGAATAACCTGTGGGTATATCGGAAAATATGGTGCGGTTCTCTGAACTCCCAATAATCCTACTTCGGGAAAAGTATTAAAAACATCCATAAAAAGAGTAATCCAATTTTTTGTTTTTATAACTACGTCACTGTCTACAGAAAAAAAATACTGATTCTCTTTTCTCTTTGAAAGATTCAGATTTAGGGCAAATACAGGTCCATAATTCATCACCAGCCGGGTTATTGACTTGATTCTGCTGTCATTTATTGACTTAATATATTCCCATGTATCATCCTTTGAATTACTGTCGATAATATGCATTTCAAAGTCTTCAGGCGTATCCAGAATCGATTTAAGACTTCTTGCAGTTAAGCCAAGTCGATTGAATGTAATATAGCTTAAAAAAGGAGGAACCATTATACCATCCTTTCAAGTAATACACTAATAAGTTATTTCAAACCATATTATGTTAAACTAATTAGAACTGTTACAGTATTGATTTACTGAATAACTTTTGTACTTGTACTTATGTATTATATAACTAACAAGTAAGTTCAGCCGAAGAAATATCTAATTACTCTCTATTATAAAACTTTCCTGATACATATCACTTCTAACAGATTCATTGAAATATAAATTAATAAATGGTATTATATGTTAAAACCAACATTAAAGAGAGGTTTAATAGATGGACTGAAATCACCTCTGACCGTTGGGGATCAATTGAGGATAACAACTATGAAGCTGACTATTGCAATCTGTGACGATGAGCAAACTGAACTAGCATATTTACATATGCTTGTCTGCCGCTGGGCGAAAGAAAATGAGACTGCAATACATATAAGCACCTTTGTAAGTGCCGAGAGTTTTTTATTTTCTTACGAGGAAGACAAGTCGGTAGACATTCTACTTTTAGATATTGAAATGGAAAAAATGAACGGTGTGGAACTGGCAAAACAGATACGTCGTGAAAATGAATCAATGCAGATTATATTTATTACGGGATTTCCTGATTTTATTGCTGAGGGTTATGAGGTTTCTGCACTGCACTATCTTTTAAAACCTGTAAATGAGAAAAAACTATTTGATGTTTTAGCGAAAGCACAAAAAAACTTAAATCATAAGCAGAAGTCAATTGTGTTTATTTCTGATGGCCAAACTTACCGTATACCAATGAACGAAATAATGATATGCGAAAGTTTTGCACATACAACGGTAATGACAACAAAAAGTAATAGCTACGATGTTAAACTTTCTATCTCGGAGTTTAAAAATCTATTGGATGAAACCTTTATCCAATGTCATCGTTCCTATATTGTCGGAATCAGCCATATAAGCCACATATCCAAAACAGATGTATTTCTTGATAACGGCAGAATCATACCACTGTCAAGAAGGTTATACAATGAGGTTAATCAGGCATTTATTAGATATTTCAAAGGGGTGCAATAATGGGACTTCTAAATTTTCTTTTTGGTCGTATGATTGACAACAGAATTGCTGCTTTTCAAAATGATTTAATTACCAAACACTGTGATGAAGTACAAAATATCTATGGTCAAATGCGCGGCTGGCGGCACGATTACCACAATCATCTCCAGACGATGAAAGCACATCTTGCACTGGGGCAGACCGGAGAGCTTTCGGATTATCTTGGTAAGTTAGATCGTGACCTGACATCGGTGGATACTATGATTAAAACAGGTAATGTAATGATCGATGCGATACTTAACAGTAAAATTTCTCTTGCTGTATCCAGAAAAATTAATGTAAATACAAAAGCAACTGTGCCAGGTGATATTAATATATCTGAAGTAGACCTGTGTGTGATTATTGGCAATCTGCTCGACAATGCCATGGAGGCTTGCCTTAAACAACCCAATGAAACTGAAAGGTTTATTCGTGTTTATATAGGTATACTGAAAGAACAGCTTTACATTTCGGTTACAAACTCTGTTGGCGGAGAAATAAAAAAATCAGGTAAAACTTATATTTCCACAAAGGATTCGGCCTCTCATGGCTTTGGACTAATGCGTACAGACAAAATCGCTGATAAGTATTCCGGTTATATAAATCGCCAAAACGAAGATGGTGTATTTGCAACCGAGGTAATGCTGCCGTTGTAATGTTTTGTAGAATTTACCTTTCGTGCTTGAAACTTGACCTTTCGTGCTAAATTTTATCATCCATGATTAAATAATGTTATTTTATTAGCAAGGAGGCGATTGAATTGAATATTGAGAAACACAGCATAATTAACAATATTATTTATCTTTTAAAAATGGTGTACAAACATTACAAAATAGTATTTGTTTTCATTCTTCTTGAAATGGCATGCAATGGAATATTGCCGCTATTTGGCATATATCTGCCTAAGCTGGCGGTACAACTGGTTCTGGAAAAACAAACACTAAACCATACTCTTTGGGTTCTGGGAGCTTTTTCAATATGTTATATTATCGTGCAGTGTGTTAATAGTATAGCCGCATATGGTAAATACCCGTTTCAGAATGGCATGAGAAATGTCTATAACCGTCTGCTCTTTTTTAAGGCACTTGATTGTGACTATTCCGTTATGGAAACAAAAGAGGGGCAGACATTGTACCAAAAAGCTCAGTCTGCCGTTAGAAATGGTGATGATTCTGCTACCTCAGTTATACTTAATTCTGTTGTTTCATTAATTTCCGGTTTTATAACCTTTGTGTTTATTTTTGGAATTATTGCAAAACTAAATATACTAATTGTGGCTTTACTGATTTTTTTAACTGCACTAAGTTATCTTATCAATCGAACGGCTCAGCATTTTGCAGAGAAAAAGAGAGAGACGGACGCTGATTTACATAAAAAATCTAATTATGTTGAGTCAGCCATGTCAGATATTTCCGGAGCTAAAGACATTCGGATATATAACCTTTCACAAATGTTTTTAAATATCAGAGATGAGCTTTTAGAAAAAATGATTTGTGTAAAAACAGAAATACAAAACCGGTATTTTGCCGCCAACACATTAAACCTCATAATTGCTGCTATACGAGATGGCGTCGCTTATGTTTATTGTATCTGGCAAGTAATCAGCGGGGAGATCGCTGTGTCCGATTTCGTACTGTTTATGGCTGCAATAGCCAGTTTCTCCGGATGGCTTAGCACTATAGTAGATAATATAAATGTAATAAACAGAGAAAATGTTCGGCTAAATGATTTACGTACATTTCATGAATGTACAAATAAACTTGATCCAAAAGAACCCCTGTCGATATCGAATATTTCAAGCTCTATAGATATCGAATTTAAAAATGTAAGCTTCAGATACACAGACGATACCCCGAATATTCTTGAAGCTTTGTCTTTTCATATAAAAGCAAATGAAAAAGTTGCTCTTGTGGGAATAAACGGAGCAGGAAAAACTACGATTGTTAAGTTGTTATGCGGCTTTTACCAGGCAAGTGACGGTGAAATATTGATAAACGGTTATAACATTAACGCCTTTAAACGCACTGACCTGTATTCATTGTTTTCTGCTGTTTTCCAAGACATATGTATTTTACCTATAACAGTAGGAGAAAACATTTCTTTTAAGAAAACTGATAAAGAAACTGAAGAAAAAATATTACAATGCCTTGAAGTTGCCGGACTTAAGGATGAAATAGAAAAATATAGCAAAAAATTAAATACAAGTATGCTTAAAGTGATTAACGATGATGGTATTATTTTATCTGGTGGTCAACAGCAGAAATTGCTTCTCGCGCGTGCTTTATATAAAAATGCGCCTATACTCATTCTTGATGAACCCACAGCAGCCCTGGACCCCATAGCCGAATCTGAAGTTTATGAGAAATTTAATGAATTAACAGAGAACAAAACTGCTATTTATATCTCTCACAGACTTGCAAGTACCAGGTTTTGTGATAGAATTCTAATGCTAAAGGATGGTAAAATAACCGAAAGCGGCGAGCATGACCAATTGATTAGTAAAAATGGCGATTATGCGTATATGTTTGAAGTCCAAAGCCATTATTACAAAGAGGAGGTTGAGGCAATATGAAGTGTGAAGAAAAAAGCAGTGGGATTAAAGGCGCATTGAAAGTTTATAAAATTATGTATAATACGGATAAGTTCACTTTGATATTATTACCTCCGATTGCAATCATTAATGCATTTAAACCATATATTTCCTTGTTTGCTACAGCGTATATTTTAAACGGATTAATTACCAAAGTCTCGTTTAAACCACTTATTGTGTATGCGCTTGCTGCAATTGTTCTTAATTTCATAGCAAGCTTTATTGAAAATTACTTAAGTAAAATTCAATCTGTTCACAATGATGTTTTTGTACCTAAAATATATATGGACAAAGCTGAAAAATATCTAAAAATGGACTATCAATTGCTCGAAAGCCCGAAAGTAAATGATATTAACTCCAAAATATGGAAAGATAATAATTGGGGCAGTGGCTTTTACAATTTGTCCTATTATTTAAGATTATTACTCGATAATTTATTTGGATTTATTATAGGTGTAATAATGTTTATCCCTCTGCTTATGATTGGAAATGGCTATATTACATCAATCTTTTTATTACTGCTGTTAATTTTCGCTTTGGTTATGGCTTTAATAAACTCAAAGGTAATCCAGAAAAAGATTACAGAGCTATTAAATTCCCCTAATTTTAATATCCCATACTATGCATATTTCTTTTGGACAATGCCAATCAATCATATCCTAAAAACTGCACGAATTTATAAAACCAGTGAGATTCTAAAAGACTATATCGATAAAGATAATAATGTATTAATTCATTTTTATAAGACCTTTACAAAACACCAAATCAAGTCAGGATTTATAAGTGCAATATCCAACGGCGTGTTAACTGTTTCGGCATATTTATTTGTGATTGTCAGGGCTGCTGCAGGAGCGTTTCCGGTTGGTGATATTGTTCGTTATGCCGGTACAATCTATAACACTGCTAACAACTTTTTCGGTTTATCTTCCTCCTTATCAATCCTTATTGACCAAACAGACAGACTACAAAGCACATTAGAGTTTATGGAGATCCCCAATGTACTTTACAGAGGCACCATTCCTGTTGAAAAGCGGAATGACAACGATTATTTGATAGAGTTTCACAATGTCAGCTTTAAATACCCCGGCAGTGATAAATATTCACTGAAAAACTTTTCAATGAAGCTGAATATCGGGCAAAGGCTTGCAATTGTGGGTATGAATGGCAGTGGCAAAACAACAATGATAAAGTTACTTTGCCGTTTGTATGACCCGACAGAGGGAAAAATTACACTTAACGGCATTGATATCAGGAAATACAACTATGAAGAATACATGCATCTTTTCAGCGTAGTTTTTCAGGATTTTAAGTTATATTCCTTCAAGTTATCTGAAAATATTGCTTGTTCAACAGCTATAGATAAAAAACGCGCAGAATATATACTTCATGAAGTGGGAATAAGTGAAAGATACAAAAAAATGGAGAAAAAACTTGATACCTACCTCTATAATAATTATGACAAAGGCGTAGAAATTTCTGGCGGAGAAGCCCAAAAAATAGCATTGGCACGAGCCTTATATAAGAATGCACCTTTTATTTTACTTGACGAACCAACCGCAGCGCTTGACCCAATTTCAGAGTTTGATATTTATTCAAAATTTAATGAAATTGTTGGTGAGAAAACAGCCATCTACATCAGCCATCGCCTGTCATCCTGTCGCTTTTGTGATGATATTGCAGTTTTCCACGAGGGTGAATTGATTCAGCGAGGGAACCACAACACATTGATTGCAGATGAAAACGGTAAATACTACGAGCTTTGGAATGCACAGGCGCAATATTACACCGAGAGTAAAGCAGTATAAAAAATGAGCAGGAACTCAAAAACTCCTGCCTTTGAAACAAAAAATCTCTAAACCTTAGTATCTTCGAGGTTTAGAGACTCTTCTAATTTAAGGCGACAACCAGATTTGAACTGGTGATCAGGGTGTTGCAGACCCATGCCTTACCGCTTGGCTATGTCGCCATATCTATATCACTATTGTATTATAACAATTCATTTTTTATTCGTCAAGGCATCAAAACCCATCTACTAGCATTAATATTTATTCACTTATATTAGTGGCTTCATGTCTTATAACGAAAACTCCCCGAGTTGGGCTCGAACCAACAACCCCACGGTTAACAGCCGTGTGCTCTACCATTGAGCTATCGAGGAATAACTACATTTGATAATATCTTATCCAACAAACTGAAATCTCTTGATTTCATAGAAATTAGTATTTATGAACAAACACTTTATGGTCAAGCCCTCGACCTATTAGTATTAGTCAGCTCCATACATTACTGCACTTCCACCTCTAACCTATCCACCTTGTCGTCTTCAAGGGGTCTTACTAGCTTACGCTATGGGATATCTTATCTTGAGGGGGGCTTCACGCTTAGATGCCTTCAGCGTTTATCCCTTCCCGACTTGGCTACTCGGCCATGCACTTGGTAGTACAACCGATCCACCAGAGGTCAGTCCAACCCGGTCCTCTCGTACTAAGGTCAGCTCCTCTCAAATATCCTACGCCCGCGCCGGATAGGGACCGAACTGTCTCACGACGTTCTGAACCCAGCTCGCGTACCGCTTTAATGGGCGAACAGCCCAACCCTTGGGACCTACTACAGCCCCAGGATGCGATGAGCCGACATCGAGGTGCCAAACCACTCCGTCGATGTGAACTCTTGGGAGTGATAAGCCTGTTATCCCCAGGGTAGCTTTTATCCGTTGAGCGATGGCAATCCCACTTTATACCACCGGATCACTAAGTCCTAGTTTCCTACCTGCTCCACCCGTCGGTGTCGCAGTCAAGCCTTCTTATGCCTTTGCACTCTGCGAATGGTTTCCAACCATTCTGAGAAGACCTTTGAGCGCCTCCGATACCCTTTCGGAGGCGACCGCCCCAGTCAAACTCCCCACCTGACATTGTCCACTGCCCGGATCACGGGCACATGTTAGAAATCCAATACTGCAAGGGTGGTATCCCAACAGTGGCTCCACCACGACCGGAGTCGTAGCTTCCAAGCCTCCCACCTATCCTGTGCATGCAATACCGAATCCCAGTATCAAGCTAGAGTAAAGCTCCATGGGGTCTTTCCGTCCTGGCGCAGGTAACCAGCATCTTCACTGGTATTTCAATTTCACCGGGTGCATTGTCGAGACAGTGCCCAAATCATTACGCCTTTCGTGCGGGTCGGAACTTACCCGACAAGGAATTTCGCTACCTTAGGACCGTTATAGTTACGGCCGCCGTTTACTGGGGCTTAAGTTCAACGCTTCGGATTGCTCCTAACATCTCCCCTTAACCTTCCAGCACCGGGCAGGCGTCAGCCCATATACTTCACCTTTCGGTTTTGCATAGACCTGTGTTTTTGCTAAACAGTTGCTTGGGCCAATTCTCTGCGGCCTGTATTTCTACAGGCACCTCTTCTCCCGAAGTTACGAGGTTATTTTGCCGAGTTCCTTAACAATGCTTCTCCCGTCGGCCTTAGGATTCTCTCCTCATCCACCTGTGTCGGTTTACGGTACGGGCTTATATAAAACAATAGCGGCTTTTCTTGGCAGTTAGCTCACCAGCTTCCCTACTTTAAATTTCGGTCCGCATCACGTCTTCGTATTGTGTGACGGATTTGCCTGCCACACTACTACCACGCTTGCACCGGTTTTTCCATTCCCGGCTCTGGCTTTCTCTCTGCGTCCCCACAGTTCTGTTTATATAAGGTACAGGAATTTCAACCTGTTGTCCATCGACTACGTCTTTCGACCTCGCCTTAGGTCCCGACTTACCCAGAGCAGATCAGCTTTACTCTGGAAACCTTGGATATTCGGCCTAGAAGATTCTCACTTCTATCTCGCTACTCATTCCGGCATTCTCTCTTCTTAACACTCCACGTCTCCTTACGGTAACGCTTCGTCGCAGTTAAGAATGCTCCTCTACCAATTGCATGAATGCAATTCCACAGCTTCGGTGTCGTGTTTTAGCCCCGGACATTTTCGGCGCAGGACCTCTCGACTAGTGAGCTATTACGCACTCTTTTAATGTATGGCTGCTTCTAAGCCAACATCCTAGTTGTTTTCGAAATCCCACATCCTTTTCCACTTAACACGCACTTTGGGACCTTAGCTGGTGGTCTGGGCTTTTTCCCTTTTGACTACCCAACTTATCTCGTGTAGTCTGACTCCTGATCATCATCTGTATGGCATTCGGAGTTTGATAATCTTCGGTAAGCTTTGACGCCCCCTAGGATATTCAGTGCTCTACCTCCATCAGACTAAATCAAGGCTAGCCCTAAAGCTATTTCGAGGAGAACCAGCTATCTCCGGGTTCGATTGGAATTTCTCCCCTACCCACACCTCATCACCACCCTTTTCAACGGATGTGTGTTCGGTCCTCCACCACCTTTTACGGCAGCTTCAACCTGGACATGGGTAGATCACCCGGTTTCGGGTCTACATTCACTGACTTGCATTATTCGTAAGAATAATTACGCCCTATTCAGACTTGGTTTCCCTTCGGCTTCAGTCTTTACGACCTTAACCTTGCCAGTAAATGTAACTCGCCGGACCGTTCTACAAAAAGTACGCGGTTCCTCTGTAAATAGAGGTTCCACAGCTTGTAAACACAGGGTTTCAGGTTCTCTTTCACTCCCCTCCCGGGGTTCTTTTCACCTTTCCTTCACAGTACTATGCTCTATCGGTCACTAAGTAGTATTTAGCCTTGGGGGGTGGTCCCCCCGACTTCCCACAAGGTTTCTCGTGTCTCGTGGTACTTCGGATCCCGCTCGCTGTCTTCGGATTTTGCGTACGAGGCTTTCACTCTCTTTGGCTGGCTTTCCCAAAACCATTCTGCTATCCTAAAACTCACTCATTGCGGTCCATAACCCCGAAGAATAAATTCTTCGGTTTAGGCTGTTTCCATTTCGCTCGCCGCTACTTTGGAAATCGAGTTTTCTTTCTTTTCC
>NZ_CP133190.1:3447500-3552500 GCF_030913705.1 Anaerocolumna sp. MB42-C2 | reverse complement strand
AATATCTATAAATTACTTCTTCTGAAGCAGGTGTACCGCAAAGCCGCCAATTTCTTCTGCCAGATAGATTGCAGCCATGTTACCTTTATTATCATATTTTACAGTGTTCATATCAAAGGCAACACCTTGCATCTCAAGATGATATATGGCTCTTTCAATATAATTGGTCAGGATGGCAATATGGCCGTTTTTACCTAAATAAGGTGCTTTCATTACTTCAATTCCAAGTCCGGCAAAAACGGAACTTACACCTGAATTCTTAGTAAATCCAAATATATTCTCAAAAGACGATGCAATCTGCTCAGCTTCCGATTCATCCGACGCATTAATACCAACATGACGTAATTCAAACCCTAACATTTTGGTTACCGCTTCTTTGGTTAATTGCTTTATCTTATCAAATTCACCCGCTTTAATCATTTCGTCATTAACCATCCAGCTTCCGCCGCATGCAATGATTTTAGGGAAATCCAGATAAGTAATCAGGTTCTTCTCATTAATACCACCGGTAGGCATAAACTTCATGTTAACATAAGGCGCAGACATTGCTTTGATCATATTTAATCCGCCTGCTGCTTCGGCCGGAAAGAACTTAACCACTTCAAGTCCTAATTCGATTGCCTGCTCAATATCACTGGGGTTAGCGCATCCAGGTGTAATCGGTATTCCCTTGGAGACACAATATTTAACGATTTTAGGATTTAAGCCGGGACTTACAATAAAGGTCGCCCCTGCTTTTATTGCTTTATCAACCTGTTCCGTTGTAAGTACTGTTCCTGCCCCTACTAACATGTCCGGATATTTGGCAGACATAATACGAATCGCTTCTTCTGCTGCATCCGTTCGAAAAGTTACTTCGGCACAAGGAAGCCCGCCTTCACACAGAGCCTTAGCCAAAGGTTCGGCATCTTCCACCCTGTCCAGTTTTACTACCGGGACAATACCCATTTTTCTTATGCTTTGTAAAACGTCATTCATTTTTTTCTCCCTTTTTGTATAATCTATAAGTTTTTATAACTATCTTGTGTTTAGTATACACTTTTGAAAAAGTAAATTCAATGTATCAAGCATTGCTTTTTTATACAATATTATTTAAAATAAAATCTTTCCCAAATTCATGATAAATTGCAGGAGTAAATTATTATTATATATGGTACTTAAAAACGTGTTTTCATTTATTAGTTTAAAAACAATTTCCCCCCATTTTGTACTGCTTAATATAGTTATAAATATACATCCTATCCATATTACGATGATTCCTTGTAAAAGTCCGGCCAGTAAACCGGCCGTCTTATTAAGACCGTTTATAAGGGGTAGTTTACTGATTATATCCAGAGTTTCGCAAAGCAATGCCAATCCAATTATTATAAAAAGTACTACAATTAGAAAAACGGCTGCATTTATTATTATTCGTGCTATGGAATTTATGATATAGTCTTTAAAATTTTTAACAGCCATGGCAGCATAGACATCTTTTGTATTATTTTCTACCAGCGTATGTTTCATTATCTTAGGAAGCGGAAGTTTATTAATGAAATTAACCTGGTCGGTTTTTTTATCACCCATGTCTTTAAACTCTATCACTTTTGAAACTTTCTCCGTAACAAATCCCATCACTTTATCATTTTTCTGAAGTTCTTTACTGATAGCCGGACTGACCCAGCTTGTCACTACAAGTGCTATGATAGTGGAAAATAGGGTAAATACAGTTCGGATAAATCCTACTCGCCGTCCATTTAATGAGTATCCGGCTAAAACTACCATTACCAAGATCACTAACCAATTCATAATATCCTCCTGTTTTATGCTTATAAAGATTAATTTATTCATATTGTCAATTAAGGAATTTTCTTATGTAAAGAATTAACCCAGAGGGTTTTATTTTTTCGCTTCAATTAGTTTTACTTCTTCAATGTTTTGATTATCGATAATAATATAGTTATTCGTATTATTAACCGGCAGAATATATGAAATATCACTGTCAAAGGTATAATGGAATTTCTCCTCTCCGTTATTACGCAAAATAATCCACTCCAGATTGGAATAAAGTGTAACTTCATCACCGGATATATATATATTGTCATAATTATAATTAATTGCTTTATCAAGTATTACATTACCTTTTAAATCATAAAGGAGAATACGATATTTATCCTCTTTGTCACCATTATCTAAAACAAATCCTACACTTTTATCACTATGAAATATACTCTTGATTTCTGATTTAAAGGTTTCTTCATATACAACTTTTGGTGTCTGATTCATGGAATACAGGCTAAAACGGTTATCCCCAAACGTACATACTGTGTCATTATTGATAAATTCAATATTAGGAATAATTGTCTGCCCATAATCAATTCCAGCTACTACATTATCCACATAGTTCTGACCTACCCCGCCAAAATTATAGAAAGTTACTTTACTCTGTACTTTGCCGCTGCTTATAGATAAATAACTGGTAACCAGCTTTCTTCCGTCATTTGATAAGGAGAGATCAATGGGAAATCCGTCTTTTTCATTGATCGTTCTGGTACTTACCAGCTCTTCTCCGTCTTCACTGTAAAATTTTATGTAATTTACATCATCCCCGTCCATTAATACCGCAACCACTCCCTGATTGGCTATTACACTTTTTATTATGGGGTTAGGTACATTAATTGTGGTCATGCCACCCTCTCCGTTAAAAATCTCTAATAATTTATAACCCCTGTCACTGATAACCACATATTTATCACAAATATCTGTAATGGGATCTTTCATTTCAAACGTACCATTCCACAGGAGATTACCCGCTCCGTCCATAGCCATAGCACCATCTCTGCTGTAACGGAGGATACCCGTACCATAACTTTCATATTTAGCCGAACTGCTGTCACTCCTTTCCGTTTTATGGATGACCTGATAGCTTGTATAATTTTTATGTAAAAATAAATTTACTGCAAATATAATAATACCGACAGCGGCAATTATTAATATAATTGTTATTATGGTTACTATCTGCTTATGTTTACGCTTTCTTAGTTCATAGCTTCTTAAATCGCGCTTTTCTAATTCTATCGCCATGATTTCTCCTTCTGTTTTTTCTGAAAACTTTAAACCTTTTAATACATTCTTTTATACACGTATGATAATTATACCTTATTTGCCTCTTATTGACACTACCTTTTTCATATTTTTAAATTAGGAAAGCTGCCAATCTAAGCTTAGATAAACAGGCTTTTTTCGACAGCTTTTAACATATTATGAAATAATCATATAAATAGGGAATAATACCTAATCCGTATTTCAAGAACCTGGCGCGGGTTAAGGTACGATTAATTTCTGACCTTCAAAAATTTTATTTTCATCTTCTATCTTATTTAATTTTTTGATCTCATCCATATAACTGAATGTATTATAAAGTTGATAGCTAATAGATGCAAGAGTATCTCCCGCATGTACGATATAATATTTTACCGGAGCTGAAGCCTGCACGGACTCCTTATTGTCTTTATCGGAATTATCTTCCGCTTTTGTCGTATGAGTGGTCTTCTGTCCATCTGTTTTGGCAGTATCTACATTTTTATCTGTATTAACACTTTCGGTATTATCCGGATCATCTGCCGGTTTGTTATCTGTTTCTTCTATACTGTTTACATTACCCTCAATCGTTTCCACCGTTGTCTCTTGGCCGTTGTCCGAGTCCAGTACTTCCTCTGTATCAGCTTCTTTACCGGTTGTATCATCCTTTATGTCCTTATTCCCATCTCCGGTTTGAGAATCTGCATTTGCAACCTGTTTTTTATTGTCTTTATATCCATCTGCTGCCTGGGTCTTATCCCCTTGCTTTTCTTCCTCACCTGTTGCGGTCTCCTCATCTAAAGTATTTCCGTCATTTTGAGCTAAATTCAGACTTTTGGATATAGTAGTCAGGGCTGTTTCCATACTCTTCATTTTATCATAATTATCTAACATCGTTGCAGCAATAACTAACACAATGATTGCCAACAGTGTACTGGCGGCATACAATAGCCGAATAATACTTCTGTCATCTTTAATTTCTTTCTTTTCCTGAATTACATTCCGGATTTTTTTGGTGGTACGATCCGTGTAGTTTTTTTCTTCACTTACTACCTCCTTATTTTCCACCATATAATTCTGCATTTCTTCGTTTTTTTCATAATATATGTAGTAGCCGTTTAGCTTTACCAACTGATTATTTTCATTTATATAAAAAGCTTCCTCTTTCTCCATACTATCCATCTTGAGAAAGACTTTATCTGGTCCCGAGAAGTTCTCAATATGGATTTTTCGTATTTTTTCTCCACTTTCTATAAAAAATTCCGGACCGATCAGAGACCATCCTACAATTTCCACATCACTGAAATATCTTTTTATATTCTCGTAGATACTTGTCCAACCCTCGTCTGAAAATGTAATTCCGCTGCCAAAGTCCGTATTCATCATTTCAACTGCACCTTTGATGAATATATTTTTTCCCTCTTCCGTCCTTACATAGTACCCAAGCAGAACTGCGATTCTGCAGCCGGAATGTTCTTTATCGGATAATTGCTTAATATATGTCATTACATAATCTTCTACATAAACCACCCTATTACGAGATCCCATATTTCCTACTTGTCTAATATTTTTAGGAATTTTAATGGGTACGGTATTAACAGGCTCTGGCTGGTTATTCGTATTTCCGCCCTTATTGTTTAAGTTGTCCATATCTTTTTCCCTCCTAACCACAGTCTATTTCAGACAATGATATAAATATTACTAACGTTTATCGTATCATAGCCGTTTTGAATAATATGTCAAAATGATAAAGCAGATTAAGATATCTTACCTGTTTTATATTCTCTTATTCGCCTTTTATTTTCAGGTTCTTCATTTTTTTTACTGCATTTCATATTACAAGGCAGGATTTATTACTAATCATGGTGGAATTTGGCTTTGAAAACATTGCTATATTCTGACTATTTTACTTTTTTAAGGTAATACTTTTGTTATTACAGAATATGGTTGTAGTGTACGAGTATTAATAGGAGGTTATAATGAATAGAGAGTTAGAGGCTGAGAAAAAGTTATATTATTTTAATACAAAAGATCGTTATTCTGTGTATGATTTTAGCAGGACTTTGCAAGAATTGATACAGAAAAACATTTATCATAACAAGCAAATCGTTTTCTTATGTATTGGAACTGATAGGGCAACCGGCGACTGTCTTGGTCCTATTGTTGGTTATAAATTATCAAAACTTCCTCATAATATTATCTTATATGGAACATTAGAGCAGCCTGTGCACGCTAAAAATCTCGGTGAAACCATGAGTTACATTTATGCACATCATCAAAATGCTTTTGTCATTGCAATAGATGCCTCCTTGGGAAAATCCGGCCATATCGGATATATTACTCTGGGAGAAGGACCTTTATTACCCGGAGCCGGGGTGGATAAGGCTCTTCCGCCGGTTGGAGATATCTTTATTACCGGTATAGTAAATTTCTCAGGGATGTTAGATCATATGCTGCTTCAGACTACACGGTTAAATATAGTAATGATCTTAGCAGATTATATATGTACCGGAATAAACTACTGCTTTTATAAATTAGCAGCGGAATGAAAAATAACTAAACATAAAATAAACCTGTTCAGGTCAAGTTTATCAAACTTAATCTAAACAGGTTTATTATTAATAATTTCCTTCTTTATAATAACCAAGTGCCTCCGAAATGGTCTTTAAATCATTCTCCATTATAATATCAGATAGAATATTTAATTTTTCTACGGACATAAATTCTTTGCCCAGATAGGCTTCATATTTATTGGCTATTTCCATGGATAATACTTTAATCTTTTCTTCCGTATCTTTTATTTTGACGTATACTTCGCCGTATTCTTTCTTTAGTGTATTTAATTCTTCCTGACTCCTGGCTTTAATTTCATCACTGATTACATAACGGGTATTATTTTCAAAGGTATTCAGTGCTTCTTTCTTCTGATCCATTATAAATTTCAGTTCATTATCCAGTTCCGACAGCTCCTGGTCGAAATTATCCAGTCCGTATTGGCTTTCATCCTTATCCTTTAAAATTCTCTTTCGGATTTTCTCTCTTTTTTTCTTATTATCACTGATTTGTACTCGAATACTGTAAATCCGTTTAATCGTCTGCATATGCTTATCTTTCACATTATTATCAATGAGCATATAGGCGCCCCCGAAAAATATGACGGTAATAAAATAAATTAAAATTAAATATATCATTTTTTCATCCGGAATTACATAAAAGTAAAAGAAACAGGGAATAATCAGCAGAATTATAATTAAAGACAGTATGATTACTGCCAAATCCCCCATACCTGTTGGAAGAAATAAAGAATAAAATAATTTGGTATTACAAAAAGCCGGCACTTTCTTTTGCTTTAAAACGGCTTTCGTTTCCAACACCATCTGCCTGTATTCTTCTTTAAGCTGCGCCGTTTCTGCCTCAATACGTTCAGAGATTTTTACACTTTTTGATTTTTCCTTTTTATTACGGATTTTTTTAGCCCTTAAACGTGTTTTCTCCAGCTGATCGTCATAAGTTGCTTCAATTTCATCTTTTCGTTTTTTGGTTGTACCTGCAATCTCTTCTGTTATCGCTTTTTCTTTATTTTTGATGGTTTTTTCCAAACGGGATTCTTCGGCTGCCAAGGCATCATTACGATCTATGTAATCATTTAGCTCGGTCAATGTATCTTTTAATTTGTTTATATCTTCTAATCCACCGGATAATATATTACTTTCCATATAATTTTCCTCCTAATATATTAGGTAATAGGTAATATGTTTATCAACTGTTTTTTACAAAATATCTCTATAATCGATTTTACTAGATATGACAGGAAAGGTCAATGGATATTACAATAATGCTCCTCTTTACAAGCAAAAACAGGACTTAAGAAAAGAATTTCTCCTCTTTCGTCCTGTTTTAATATATATATTAAGCTCCCCAGCTATTTATATACAACTATTTAATACTAATGTAATAATCTATAATTTAAATTTATTTATTATCGTCTGAAGGTCCTGCGCCATTGCAGCTAATCCCTCACTTGCTTTTGCTATTTCTTCAACAGAAGCTGTCTCTTCTTCCAGCGAAGATGTTACCTGTTCGGTAGATGCAGAATTTTCCTCGGCAATTGCAGACAGATTTTGTAAGGTGTCCAGGATATCATTTTTCATTTTTTCCATTTCCTGTCCCGATACATTTAATTTTTCGACTGCTTCTTTTGCATTATTAATCGCTTCGGCGATTTCCATATATTTCTTTTTATTAACCTCTACACTATCCGTCTGTTCTTTAATAACGACTGAAATTTCTTCCATTGTTTGGACAGCATTCTGGGAATTACTTTGCAACTCCTTAACCATTTCATCAATTTCTTTTGTAGAAGCAGTAGACTGTTCCGCCAGATTTCTGATTTCTTCTGCCACAACAGCAAACCCTTTGCCTGCTTCTCCTGCCCTGGCCGCTTCAATTGCTGCATTTAAGGCTAAAAGGTTGGTTTGTTCGGCAATGGAGGAAATTACACTGCTTGCCTGTCCAATTCTGTTAGAACTTTCATTTGTCTTAAAAATAACCTCTTTTATCGCATTAGATGCTTGATTATTTTCTTCTGTCTTCTTGATCAGGAAATCAATCCCTTTTAGTCCCTCTTCAAGAACTTCAGAAACTTTTTGCGTGGCATCATTTAATCCGGCTAAATAGTTCTGGTCTTTTTCGATTGCCTCTCCCAGCAAATCAGCTTTTATGGATCCATCTTCCGTATGTTTTGCCTGATCCATTGCTCCCCTGGCAATTTCTTCAACGGTAGATGACACCTCCTCAGATGCCATGGCCGACTGTTCGGTAGTTGCAGTTAATTCTTCAGATGCAGCGGCCAACTGTTCTGAGGAATTATTAATTTCACCGATAATACCTCTTAGGCTGTCCGTTATACTTTGTAATGCCTTGGATAGAGTTCCTATTTCGTCTTTCTTATCCAGGTACTTCTTATTAACGTTTTCCGTTATATCTAACGCTGCTATTTTTTCAGCATGTCTAACTGTGTTTTTAATCGGCTTGGTAATCGTATTACCAATGATATATACTATAATAATGCAAAGAACAAATATAAGGAATGCTATAATGATAATCGTGTTACGCAATACAGGAATTGCAGATAATACTTCGTTTTTATCCGCAGTTATAACAAAAATCCAGTCAGTTCCCTCAATGGCCGAATAACCTGCATACAAATCTTTTCCCTGATAAGAATATAAATCAATGCCATTCTTTTCATTTGTTATAGTCTGAAATAATTGCGAAAGGGAGGTTAGGCTTAAATCCTTTTTCGATTCCTCAATAGGATTAAATTGCTTTAAAACTTTATCTTTATCCGGATGCGCGATTACTGTTCCCTTACTGTTTATGAGATAACCGTAACCATTTTTACCATAACCTGTATCTGATACAAGTGCGCTTAGTGCATTGCCATCCCGTCTTCCGATGATCGCTCCGACAACCTGATTATTTTGGCGGATTGGTGCTGCTACCATTATAACCGGTTCATTTGTTACTTTGCTTATAATTACATCCGATACTGCGGTTTCCCCTTTAAGGGCTTTTTGGATATAATCTCTGTCAGCCAGATCACTGGTGGTTCCATCCGTATATTTTGCAGTACCATCCATTCCTACAATAGCAATGTCCAGAAAATCTGTGGAGCTTACCATTGGTTTTAATAAACTCTCCTGATTAGTCCAATCCATACTTTGAATGACTTCATTAAGGGCAATCATCTCTAAAGTACGTTTCAGAATATCAACTCTGCTTTCTGTTAACTTAGCATCTTCCGTTGATAAGGAGGCCAATGCCTTTTCTCCTTCCCCAGTTAAAGATTTACTGGAACTTTCAATTGAGATCATTCCCAATAGAATAGAAACCAATAAAACCAATACCGAAAAATTGAGTATTAATTTTGTCTTAATGCTTTTCATTTCAAAAAAAATTCCTCCGATTCTTTTTTCTATTTACATGTTTGTTACAAAAATAACATAAAAAACCCCTTTTTTCTCATAAGCAACAGAAAAAAAGGGGTTAATACCATTATAATGCAACCGGCTGCCATGTTCGTTAACGTAGGCCCTTGGCTTTGCGTCCTTACCTTTCGATAAGTTTGCCCTTTTTAGTAATGCTTCTATAAATGAAAAAATTTTCGTTTTTTGTCGAATTACGATTTATATATTACCTTACTTTAAACTATTATGCAAGGAGTAATGATAAAAAAATAATTTTTTATTCATCTTAGATACTTATCTAAGGATAATATAGACAATATTACCTAATGTGTAAATCAAATACAGTACTTGTTCACACTTCCAAACATGATGCCGCAAAGCAGCAGCTCAAATAATTAGGGAAGAAGTTTTGAATGAGCACCCTCCGTGCTCATTTCGGAGTTCTTCGAAAGAATTTTGGCCTTTTCAAAATTCCTTTTCACACTTTTTTCAAATTTACAACATATTTTCTACACATTCTCCCTTTATAATTTAATCATCAATCAAGGAAGTCCCTCTCCCTTGTTAACATATATTATACCTTTTCATAACTGGTCTGCTGTAAAGATAACCTCAACTTACATTTATATAAAATATACTCTCCCATAATTAATATAAATTTTTTACAGCAGACCTACTCCTTTAGACTAATCTCCCAATCCTTTAAAGGACACCAGTTCATAACCGGGCTATCATCCTTTGCACTTACAGTCCCCACCAATACGTCTTTGGTTTCGTCCTCAAACTCCATATAATGTTGTAAAACAATTTTGTTAGTAGCAGTAAATACTCTTTCAAACAGTTTATCGCGGTTTATCCAAAATAACTCGCCCTCTTCTGTATTTATAACTTTTTTCGTTCGACTCTGTCCAAAATAGATATATTGAATCCTAATTTCATCTTTATATCTTCTTAGTACTATGTATTTTAATTTTATGTCCGTTAATTGTTCCTGTGTTATTCCCGTTTCCTCATATATTTCCCGCAGACAAGCTTCCATTGGATTATTTAATTCCTCCGGTTCCAGGTGCCCGCCTACACCTGCCCACAGACCGGGAGCAAGTTTCCTTCCTGCTGCACGCTTCATTAATAAAATTTCACTTCCGCTCATCAAATATGCCGTTGCCATATTTCTAAGTTTTATCATGGATATCTCCTTTCACTTCAATCCTATTTGAAGATATATCTAGGCAAATGTGAAACTATATAGTTTTTCAATATTTATATTTGATATCTTACCATCTTTTTACTGTTGATTACAATATGGATTATTATATTTACGAACTAATTTATCTTTGTTTCCTGCAATATTATTATTATGTGGCAGCTAAGATAATGAATTATCAGAAACAGCTATCGGGCATCTCATGTTTCATCCCCGAAGGTTTTTATCGAATCGGATAAACGTTCTATACGATAAAAAACCATGGTAAATAGGATTTTACCCCTTTTACCATGATCTTATATTTTAATAATTCTTTATGGTTTTTTATTCTAGATTTATCTGCCTCTACAGTGATTACAAAATCTTCCGCTTTTAATTTTAACCCCGCACTTTTCACACATAAACCATGCATTTTTTGATTCCTCTGAAAATTCCAATCTTTCTTCCCGAATCCATTCAAAAAGTTTTGTTGGTGTTATTTCATTGGCTTCGGCTATTTGTACAATTGTTGCTTTCGGATGTGCCATGATATAATCCTTAACCTGTTCCAATTTCTCTTCTTCCACTTTCACCATTGGTCTTAAAACAGACGTAAGACTAGAATTGTTAGAAGCTACGCGTGGTCTGTAATTGAAAAGACAAAAAAACAGACCTGAGACGGGGCGTTTTATAGCCCTATCTAGGTCTGAATTTTTAGATGCTTTCGCATGATTTTCTATTTCATTTTCTACTATCGACGAGGATAATACGAGGTTGCCTTTTGGATATTGAGGTGTGTCCTGCGACATAGTATATCAGACCATAAGATTATTATAATATGTCGTATATAAATTTTCAATAGTTTGATTACATGACGTTTGTTTAAAAACCCTTCTTTATGACATATACAAATATTTAGGAAAAACAACATCGTCAATTTTCAGCCTTAACAACTCTTCTTCATATTTAATATGTAGTTTTTCTATTAATTTCTCTTTATTATCCCATGCCGGATGTCATAAATAGAACCGTAGAGTCGTTGTCTGGAAGCAATGAAACAGAGGTGATTTCACTATGCCCTCTCTCCTTAAAAATTTCCGTCTGGCTTCGGAATTATTTTATCTCACTTTGCCTGTTTATGACATAGTCCAAGTAGATGCACTTCCATCAACAGTAACTTTCACTACGTTTTCGCGGTCATTCAACACAAAATCAGATAATTCCTGACCTAATCCCGGAAGATCTGGCACCTTGAATTTACCATTTACTGGCTGGTAATCATATTTACACAGTTTAATATGACTATGAACCATATTACATTGATGGTGTTCATGAATTACAAAGTTTGGTATCGCCGCTTCCATCTGAAGACTTGCTGCAGTACTAATAGGACTACCGCAAGCATGAATTTGAATACTAACATCATGGATATAAGCCAAATCACACACTTTTTTTACTTCAGTAAAACCTCCACAAGTTCCCATATCTGGTTGTGCAACTTGTAGACTGTTGGTTGCAAAGTATTTCTCGTACTGCCAACGAGTATAAATTCTTTCTCCGCTTGCAATTGGAATATCAATATGATTTGCTAATCGTTCAGCAGTATGCGGATCTGGTGTATTTGGTTCCTCAAAATACATAATATTGTATGGTTTCAATGCTTCAGCCAACTGAATTGCAGTATTTACATCCAGGAAGCTATGGTTTTCAATAATTATATCAACATCTGGTCCAACGGCTTCCCTTACCGCCGCAACACGATTTACAACTAATTTAAGATTCTTTGATGTTAATATTGTTGTTCTTTCCTTATCCGAAAAACCACCTTCTGATGGGGTTTCTTTGAAGGTAAAGAAATCACCCTTAATAGCATCATATCCATCTGCAAGAGCACGATTTGCTGCACCTACGTAATCATCAATCGTAAACATGGCTCCCATCATATTCTTCCATCCGAATTGAATCTGAGATGCATAAGTACGAAGGTTATCGTTTAACTTACCTCCTAGTAACGTATAAATTGGAACATTGAAAAATTTTCCTTTGATATCCCATAACGCAATATCAATCGCACTCATACCAGCAGTAAATACTCCTCCTCCATTTTGTCCCCAAAATGTTGTTCGATACATTTTGTCCCAGATTATTTCATTTTCTAAAGGATCCATCCCTACCACAATATTAGCTAAATCTTGAACCATCCCAAATGCTGCTTTTGCACCAACACCGTACGACATTGCTGCCTCTCCATCCCCATATAGCCCAGTGTCCGTATATACCCTGCACAATACAGGATGAATGGATGGTGCTTCCTTATCATCTACATAAAACACATCAATTTTTGTAATTTTCATTTTATTTTCCTCCTGCTTTAATTTATAATAGTCCATCACAATCGACATGAATTATTTTCATTTCTATTTATGCCATTTTCCCCTTTTTGTGGTATGAAAAATTATATTTTAATGGACGGCTTCTTCCTATTCTTTCGATTTTCTTATCTTTACAGCTTTGCATCTGACACACGATTTAGAGAAAGTAATGGAATGCAGAATGATACTTCAGTTCCCACATCTACGATGCTCTGAATTAGCAGTCCATGGTACTCTCCATAATAAAGTTTTAATCTTTGATTTACATTTTTTAATCCGATAGCCCCTCTTTCAGAACCTAGAAGTTCATTGTTATCTGTAAGGATTTGATCTATTTTCTTCTGTTCCATGCCGATGCCATTATCAATTACAGAAAATCTCAAAACCTCGTTTTCCATTTTACCAGCAATTCGTACTATTCCAGTTTCTTCTTTCCCATCCAGTCCGTGTATAATAGCATTTTCAATTAATGGTTGAATTATCAGTTTAGGAATTTGATACTCATACAACGACAAATCAACTAATTCCTCAAATTGAAGTCCTGTTCCATAACGAACTTCCTGTATTTTAATATAATTATGAATATTCTCTACTTCTTCTTTGACATATGCAAAGTCTGTACCATTGATAGTATAACGCATCATATCTCCAAGAGATTTTGCAATCCAGCCAATCTGAGGTATATTTTTCTCTCGTGCGATCCAGTTAATAGTATCCAATGTATTATATAAAAAATGAGGGTTAATCTGCATACGTAAAGATTTTAGTTCTGCTTCCTGTTTTAACATTGTTTCCCTGTAGACACGATCCATTAAATCATTTATATTGTAAACCATCATATTGAACTGCTGAGATAGCATACCAATTTCATCACTAGACTTTACTGTGCAGATAATATTAAATTCACCTTCACCAAATTCATTCATCGCTCTCTGAAGCCGTCTGATATTATGTCCGATAGACTTAGCAAAAACAATTGCAAATATTACACCCACACTCAATACGCTAAGTACCACCGAAAGCAGAAAGCCACGCATATCATATATTGTGTTTTGATAACTAACCTTTGGTATCGAAGTCAGTAAAGTCAAGCCGGAGGCCTGTAAACGGATATAATAAATATACTCGTTATAACCATCATTTGATATTGTTTGAAATTTCATTGTTTTCGCCAAGTTGAGATAATCCAGATATCTGTTCTCCATCTTTTTTCCGACTAAATCTTCCGATGAGCATGATATGATATTAGAGTTATTATCTACTAAAAAGACATTCCCGTTTCTAACATAGCTTAAACCAGAAATGTTGTTTTCTATCCTTTCCCGCGGAACATATAACACTACATATCCCAAAGGTTTCATTGTCAGTAAGCTGTTAATCTGCGCTGCGACACGAATATACTGTCTCGTTTCATCAAATCCCTCCCACACAGGACTTCCCCCAGCCCTGTAAATTTGTGGTTTAATAGAGGGGTCCTGTTGCAGTAGCTTCGCCGTTTTCGTGAAATAAGCTCCCTTTCCACTTTCTGATACAAAACACACATGTGAGATATTATCGTCGAATAAAATATAATCATACACTTTTTTTTGCAGTAACTGCTTTGCAAGATATTCCTGATAGTCAGTGTAGCTGTCATGATTGACAGCATATAAATAGTTTTGTACGATATTTTCCTTCTGCAAACAAAATAAAACCTCATTAACGTCTATCATGCTTTTCTCTATTTGTTTGGACGTCTGAACAGACATATTTATTAGGTAGTTTTCTGTCTGATCTGTAATCTTTTTATTAAAATAACTATAATAAAGAGTCGTTAAGAATAACGTGATGAGCAGACAAAGCGTAATGCATGTAAATGCATACTTTGCTCCCAGTTGAAATCGAAATCTGCGTCTCTTTCTTTTCATCTCATTATCCTCTTATATATTTCTTGTCACGTTGCCAGCTATTGTGGTATTGTCTTGGAGATTGTCCGAAATATTTCTTAAAAATAGAGCTAAAATACCTCTGATCTGAAATGCCTACTGCATTTGCCACTTCTCCAAAATGTACCTCTGATTGTTTCAACAGTTCCATTGCCTCTTGCATTCGTTTATTATTCAAAATTTCCAAGAATGTATAGTTTGTTTCTTTTTTTAGGACACGGTTAATATAAATAGCATTAAAATGAAATTCCTGGGAAAGCCTGGTAAGTGTCAATTCCTCATTGTAGTGTTCTTCAATATAATTTACCACTTTTTTTGCAGAAATATGATCCATTTTTTCTTTTGTTTCTACTTCCGGTATCTGCTGTATTTTTGCCTCAATTGCTTTATTTTTAAATTCCAGGTAATTTTTATTAAGGAGAATCTGCTTTTCTATCAGTTTTTTTGCACGCTCACAACAAGAAAAAACTTCCTCCGGCGAAGTAGGCTTTAGCAGATAATCAAAAGCACCAAGTTGCAACCCCCGCTTAGCGTAATCAAAATCCTTATATCCGCTCAGGAAAATAACCGCACATAAGGGATATTTTTTTAGAATTTGTTCTGTCATTTCAATTCCGTCAATGATTGGCATCCTAATATCTGTAAGTATAATATCCGGCTTCTCTTTTTCCACAAGCTGTAATGCTTCTTTTCCATTTTTTGCAATTCCACATACATTCAAGCCAATAGATAACCAATTAAGATGCTGTAGTCCCTCTCGGATTATCTGTTCATCATCTGCAATCAAAATTCTCATAGCAACCCTCCCTGAACGCTTCCTTAAATGCTTATCCCTTTACAGCTCCAGCAGTCATGCCCTCAATAATCTTGTCATGAAAAAATATATAAACTGCTATTGTAGGAATAACAGTCAATACTACTGCTGCTAGCATACCAGAATAATCAACAGAATCCAAGTCTGCAAATTGTGTCAAAATGACTGGCAACGGCATTTTTCCCATTGATGTCAGAAAAATCTGCGGGAATAGCAAATCATTCCATGCGTTGATAAAATTAATTACCGCAACTGTTGCAATAGATGGCTTTGCAATAGGTAAAATAATCTTAAAATAGCCCCTTATGATAGAGCATCCATCAACAATTGCTGCTTCCTCCAGTTCTTCTGGAATCGTTGAAAAAAACCCTTCCAATATGTAAATCGTAATGGGAAAAGCGAACACCATATGCGCAATAATAACAGATGCATAAGTATCCAAAAGACCTATTTTACTAAACATAGAAAATAGTGGAATAATCGCTGCATATGCCGGAATACTCATACCAAGCAAAAATAAATTTTTCACTATTTTTGATGAACGAAAACGTAATCTCGCTATACCATATGATACCATGGCTCCCAAAAAAACTGCAAGAGCAACAGCACAGACCGTAATAATAACCGAATTCAAATAACTCATTCCCAGATTACCTTTTGATACCGCTCGGTTATAATTTTCCAGGCTAAAAGAAGCTGGTAATCCCCATGTATTACTAAATAATTCTTTATTTGATTTGAATGAACTTAGTGTTAGCCAAATTAGTGGATACAAACAGCAGAGCGCAAACAATGACATCAGGAGCAATTCCATTCCATAGACTATTTTCTTTTTCATACTGTTTCCTCCTAATACGAAATTTTTTCTGTTTTGATTATATGATTGACAATCCAAATTACAAGGACACATAAAACCAACAGTACAACACCAATTGCACTGGCATAACCAAATTTCATTGTCCTGAAGCCTTGATAATACATATAGGTTGCTAAAACTTCACTGGCATGGTTTGGACCGCCTTTTGTCATAGACCAAATTAGATCGAAGTATTTCAGAGAACCAGTGATAATTAGTACTGTATCAATTTTAATAACATGTTTTATAAGGGGAAAAGTTATTTTTGTAAACTGCTGAAAGGAAGTAGCACCATCAATTTCTGCTGCTTCGTACAAGCTGGTAGGAATAGATTTCATCGCTGCCAGCTGAATTACCATATGATATCCTACATATTTCCACATAACCACTACTATAAGAGCAATCATTACTGTGGATTCTTCACTTAACCATGCATGCTGCCAATTTTCCAGATGAGCTGCTTTTAGTAAAGCATTCACAATACCAAACTCAGAATTATAAACCATATTGAATAACATTCCAACACCAGCTCCACAGATAACTGACGGAAGAAAAAACACAGACTGAAAAAAATGACTTCCTTGAATTTTCTTGAATATCATATTCCCAAAAAACAAAGCTAACGGCAAATGAGCAATCAATGATCCTAATACAAGTAAACCATTGTTCTTTAGTGATTGCAAAAAAATTTTATCGCTTATTAAATTTGTATAATTTCTAAATCCAATAAACCTATTTTTACTTATTAAATCGGTCTGGTAAAGACTCAAATAGACGTTATAACCTATGGGAATTAATACAAAAATGGTATATAAAATCAATGTAGGAAGTATGAAAATTGCTATAATTTTTTTGTTGCTTAAAACGCGGTTCATAAAGCCTTTCCACCTCTCTGTTACTTTTCATAAAAAGAGCCATCGCAACCATTAACGATGGCCTCTTTTGTCTCTAGTTACTGTACTGCGTTATCTTGTGAAAATTGTTGTAAATTATCCATAGCTTCCTGTGGGTCTGTTCCTCCCATAATTGCAACTGCCGCATTATTAAATTCTACACCCTCACCAGCACCATAAATACGATCTAGCCATGGTGTATATAAAGTGACCTTGGTAAATACCTCCCGTGCCTTTAGTGCAAGTTGGTTTAGATTACTTGTATCTACTTTTGTATTTGTTACAACTACCTGTCCTAAATCGGTAAGCGCCTGCTGGTATTCAGCACCCGCTAATAACTTTAAGAAAGCTGCTGCCGCTTCAGGATTTTTTGCTTTACTACTGATTGCAAGTGCCTGACCAATACTTCCAACATTTACACCCTTATTTTCTTCTTTATCAGATTGCAATACTGTGAATTCTATCTGTTTTGCGTTCTCTCCATTATCAATTGCTGCAATACCAGACGTAATCATCACCATCATTGCGACTTCTTTACTATTCAGTTTTTCAAATGCTTCACTGGGTGTCATTCCAAGATAACCGCTTAACAAATAATCGCTATCAACGATATTCTTCAGCATTTTGCCGCCTTCAACAAACTGCTCATTATTCCATTGAAATCCCGCTTTACAGGTTTCTTCAAATAATTGTTTTCCACCTACAATGTTGTCAAGCTGCTGTAGAAACTGTCCTGCATACCAAGTTTCAGTGCAAGGTATAATAAGCGGAGCAATTCCATTTGCCTTTAACTTATCGCAAGCGTCAAGGAATTCCGAATAATCATCAGGGATTTTAGCACCTGCCTTATCAAACAGATCCTTGTTACAAGCAAGAACAACTACCTGTCTGGTATTCGGTACTGCATAAATCTTATTGTCATAGGTAACTGGTCCAAATATACTCTTATCATCATACTTGTCATACCATTCAGCATCTGCTGTCAAAATATCACCTACCGGATATACTTTCCCGCCTTCAACCATTGGTTTCAGGAAACCAGCCTCCCAAGTAAAGAAGATATCTGGTTGTGCATTGGATGCCATAAGTGTTGTTAGTTTTGTTTTGTAATTTTCATTTGGAATAGCTTCTAGTATAATTTCAACATTATACTCATTTGATTTATTAAATTCATCCACATATTTCTGCGTCAATTGTGCAAATACTTCGTTGCTGCCTCCATTCACGCAAGACAACGTCATTTGTGTTTTTTCTCCGCTTGAAGTTGCCGCTGTTCCTTTTGTAGTTCCATCTTCTGTTCCAGTATTCTTACCGCATCCAGCAAGATTACTAACTACCATCATTACTAAAAGTACTAATGCTACCATCTTTCTTTTCATACTTTTTCTTCCTCCCTTGTATTTATAGTTTACAATTTTTATATTCTTAAAACCATAACACCGTATGGTTCTAATTCAAAGTTACCACATATTTTTTCACCTATCAGCACATCCTCTGCCTCTATGTTAAATTTTATTGTAGCAGGTTCTTTTTCATAATTTAGAATAAACAAATACTTCTGTCCGTCTTTATTGCATAGTGAAGTTTCACAGGTTTTAGGAATGGAGGCCAATGAATGTATCAGTAATATTGCCTCCTTATTCTCCTGCCATTCTTCTATGAAATTATGAAGTAATACCTTTGTGGCATTTGCCTCAAAGGCCGCACCAAAGTAAATGGCGCTTCCGCATCCATAACTATTTTCTGTTATAGCAGGACTGCCATCATAATAATCTCCCACATACGTAGCCAACACTTTGCATCTGTCACTAATCGGTAGCAAAATATCGTTAAAAAGAGGCATTTCTATTTTGTCTTTTCCGAAAAAAGCATATTCCTGTGGTCCTGATTCATTCACAGACGTAAAATCTTTTACTTCCACTCCAAACAAGTCTTGCATAGAAATGGGCATTGTTTCCATTGGACATCTTCCGTATTTATCCTTATAGCCCGTTCTCGCTCCAGAAATAAAATGCCCGCCTCTCTCTACATATTGTTTGATTTTATCGACTACTGATGAAGTTACAATACTCATATGCGGTGCAAATATCAAATCATATTGCTGAAGTTCTTCTGTAGAAGTATCTGCATCCATATTTAAATAATTAAATGGAATATGCTCTTCCTGTAAAGCCTTAAAAAGTTGCATATTAGAATATCGCCTAATCGGACCATGCCAAACATCATGTTCACCATCCCACTCATTGTCATAATCTATAAGGATAGCCACTTTGGCCTCATACTCTCTGCCAGCTAAATCTTTAATTTTTTTAACATCTTCCGCAATGTCTTTTAATTCTTTTAAACGCCTTGTATCACGATTATCATAATCTAAAATTCCATGCCAATAGATTTCCGTTCCAAATGTACAGGTTCTCCAGCGGAAGAAGCTTACAAAGTCAGCTCCGTTAGCAATAGACTGAAGTGCCCACAAACGCATCTGTCCAGGTTTCGGTGATGGAGCTATTCGAAAGTTATACCATCCCCCTGGGCCGGATTGTTGTTCCATTATGCCATACTTTTTTGATACAGCCCTTACTTTTGCAAGATACATACTCCACTTCCTGTCATGTAATTCATCTGCACCATTCATTGTTCCAAAAGCCGGATAACAATCATAGGATAAGAAATCTAATGATTCCTTTGTCATTTTTTTATAATCCGCATGATTAAACATACCGTTTGTAGTAATAAAAACATCTTTTCCTATATATTTTCTTAAAATATCAGAATGGAGTTTACAATACTCTAAGCAACTAGCCGAAAAAAACCTGATTGAATCCAGTTGTAAATGTGGATTGCAGGTACCTCTTTGCCCATATCTTGGCAAATACACTTCTGTCCAGTCCATATATGTCTGATTCCAGAAAACTGTTCCCCAGGCATCGTTTAATGCATCAAGGTTTCCATATTTATTTTTCAAAAATTCTCTAAATGCTATATGATCTGCCTCAGCATAAAACTCATCAACTACACAGTTAAGCTCATTATCAATCTGCCAACCAATGATACATGACCTGTGTCCGTAGTGCTTTGCCATTTCAGTCACAATTATCCTTGTCTTTTCTTTCCATATTGGTGCATTATAATTATAGTGTCTTCTTACTCCATGCTTGTATTGTCTTCCATCAAGATCTACTGCCAATACCTCAGGATATTTCTCGGTCAACCACGCCGGTGGTGTTGCTGTTGGTGTACAAAAGATAACTTTCATATCTGTTTCTTCTACTACATCTAAATAATGATCAAAAAAGGAAAAGTCAAAAACCCCTTCTTTTATTTCAAACTTGTTCCATGCGAATTCTGCAATACGTATCATTCTGATACCGCCATCCCACATTCGTTTTAGATCTTCTCTCCAGATGCTTTCATCCCAATGTTCCGGATAATAACAGATTCCTAAAGTAATCTCCTCAAAATATTCCATGCTATTTTCCCTCTCTCATTCAATTGGCTATCATAAATGCACTTTGTTTAATTTAAACTTATTATATCAAAATCACTTATATTAAAATACAATCAAAAAAAACCAAAATGTTTAAAAAACAAACTTCTCAGAATTATACTCGAATGCAGTTACAGCCTAGTCATATTAATAACAAAATATGACGCAATCCACTTAATACTCTCTTGCAAATCATGATCACTCATTAAACGGGTGGTTTGCTTACACATAGAACAAAGTACCTCCGGCACTCTCAACTCCCCCTGGCCCTTCATTCATGAGGGAAAGGGTTTTCTTTTCTTCAGAAGTAACATTCTTTCTTCTTTCTTTCAAAAAGCCGAAAAGAGTTAGGATGCTTGATTTTCCTGTGTTGAATTGTTAGAAGCTACGCGTGGTCTGTAATTGAAAAGACAAAAAAAACAGACCTGAGACGGGGCAGTTTAAGGCCCTATCTAGGTCTGCATTTTTAATTTGCTATAGCTTTTGATAGCATTGCTTTCGCATGATTTTTTATTACATTTTCTACTGTCGACGAGGATAATTGCGGGTGCCTTTTGGATAATACGATGTAGCTCGCGACACAATCGAAAAGGGTATATTATAATTCCACTCGCCCTTCCAGCGCACGAAGTAATGTTACTTCATCAATGTACTCCAAATCTCCGCCTACCGGCACACCGCTTGCAATACGGCTGACCTTAATTCCGGTGGGCTTAATCAGTTTGCTGATATACATAGCGGTAGTTTCACCCTCGAGACTGGAGTTCGTTGCTATAATAACTTCCTCAACATCTCCTTGCAGACGTTGTATTAATTCTTTTAATTTAATATCATCCGGACCAATGCCTAACATGGGTGATATCGCTCCATGAAGTACATGGTATACCCCTTCAAATTTACCGGTCTTTTCATAGGCCGCTAAATCTCTGGGATTCTCAACTACCATAATGATATGTTGATTTCGTTTTTCACTGGAACAGATAGGACATAACTCACTATCTGTCAGGGTATAACAATTGGAACAGTATCTGACATTTTGCTTTGCTGCCGTTATTGCCTGGGATAAGTTATTTACCTGATCCTGTGGCATATTAATAATATGAAATGCCAGTCTCCCGGCAGTCTTAGCTCCAATCCCCGGCAGCCTGGATAATTCTTCAATTAATTTGCTGATCTGACTGCTGTAATAGTTCATTAGAAAGGAAATCCTCCTAAACCGCCAAGACCTCCGGTGATTGAACTCATAGCAGCCTGAGATTCATCCTCCATTTTACGGAATGCTTCATTAACCGCTGCCATAATAAGATCCTGAAGCATCTCAATGTCATCGGGATCTACTACGTCTTTGGATAGAGTTACAGAGGTGATTTCTTTCTTACCGGAAACTTTAACCGTAACTGCACCGCCGCCAACAGATGCTTCCCACTCTTTTTCTTCTATTTCTTTCGTTTTCTCTTCCATCTGCTTTTGCATTCTCTGAGCCTGTTTCATTAAATTATTCATGTTGCCGGGCATAGCTCCTCCCGGAAATCCACCACGTTTTGCCATGTTTATTCTCCTTCCGATTGTTAATCCTCATATTCAATCGCTATATTTTTTATTATTTTAGTTAAATCCGGGATGTCTTCTATCGATTCTTTTCCCCCTGTTAACAGTTTTGTCTGTACTTCTACTTTTTTATTTATAACCTTAGCTATGGCATCTTTTAATTCTTCCATATGATTTTCCTGAGAAATCAGTTCTTTATCCATGGATTCGGTAAATACCAGCAGAAGCGTATCATTATTTCCGATACTTGGTTTGGCATTCATTAATGAGGCTTTTGTTAAAAGGGATGTACCGGCTACAATAGTATGCCAATTTTTTGCTACTTCCTTCAGGTCCTCTGAAATAGCCTTAGGCAGTATCATCGGTACCTTTTCTTCCCTCTCCTGCTTTACCGGTATGCTTATATCTCTGTCAGCCGTTGCAGCCGTTATTGTACCGTTTTCTATTTTGCTTTCAATTATCTTAAGACGGTTGATAATATCCTCATAATTTGTTTCCATCTGAGGTTTGCATAATTTAATTAATGCCACCTCGACCATGACTCGTTTCTGGGAAGCATATTTAATCTGATTGGATAAATCAGAAAATATTCGGATATACCGTATTAAGGTTTCCATATCAATCTCTGCTGCCTGCTGTTTTAAGATAACCAGATTATCTGTTGATACTTCAATGACCTCATTAACCTCATCCGATGTTTTTACTAAAAGAAGATTTCGTAAATACCAGGTAAAGTCTACCGTAAACTGGGTCAATTCCTTACCTTTAATAATAAGCTCTTCTAAGAGTACCATTGCACCGGTCACATCACCTTTTTGAATGATAGTAAGCAGTCTGGCAAATACTTCAATATCCACCGCTCCTAAGACTTCCAAGACATTGTCAAAGGTTAGCTTCTGCCCGAAATAAAAAGCAATGCATTGGTCCAAAAGACTTAGAGCATCACGCATGGAACCGTCACCCATTCTGGCAATATACCGGACTGCTTTTTCTTCCGCTTCCACACCCTCGCGTTCTATTAAATCGGTTAATCTGGCAGCTATGGTATCTATTGTGATCCTCTTAAAATCATACCGCTGGCATCTGGAAAGAATCGTTATGGGAATTTTATGTGCTTCCGTTGTCGCCAGTATAAAGATAACATAAGACGGTGGTTCTTCCAGGGTTTTTAAAAGGGCATTAAAGGCTCCTGCCGAAAGCATATGAACCTCATCTATAATATATACCTTATATGTTCCCTCTGTAGGTGAATACCTTACTTCATCAATAATCTCACGAATATTATCCACACCGTTATTGGAAGCCGCATCTATTTCAATCACATTCATTGACGTCTGGTTGTTTATGGATCTGCACATAGCGCATTCGTTACAGGGGTTTCCATCCACCGGGTGCTCACAATTTACCGCTTTACCTAATATCTTGGCTATTGTGGTCTTACCCGTACCCCTGGTTCCGCAAAATAAATAGGCATGGCCTATCCTGTCCGCTTTCACCTGATTTTTTAAGGTAGTTACGATATGATCCTGACCTTTTACATCATTAAAATCACCAGGCCGGAACTTTCTGTAAAGAGCAGTATATGACATGCTTGCACTTCCTCTTATTAACATAAGCCGTATTGACTAACGGCTTTGTCTATCTTACTTTCGTTATTATTTTACCAATATCACGACAGATTGTCAAAAGATTTATCTTATTCTTCAAGGGTCTATCAGATACTGTTTCTCTCTTAATACTGTTTCAATATGATCTAAGATTTCTTCCGAATCAGCTTCCACTGTATGCAGATGTACCCCATCTGTTAATTCTTTTAACGGAACTGTATTTTTAAATTTTACCTTCTTTACAAAATCATATACATCCTGACGGTTTTTTATAATTAAATCCGCAGCTATTTCTCCATAAAGATCATGAGCAACAATAACATTTAATATCTTTCCTCCGTTATCTACTATGGCACATAATTCATCTTCAATCTCATCGGTAGTATGTTTAACCATAAAGCAGCGGTTCACTTTCTGCTTTTCCTGCAGATATATCATATACCCCTTTGTTGTAGACAATATATTCTTATTTACTGCCCTCAGCAAAGCGATATCCTGTACAATCACCTGTCTGCTGACACCCAGCTTTTTAGCAAGTTCCGTTCCGGAGATCGGCTCTTTGGCATAATACAACAACTCAATTATTTTGTCCCGTCGTTCCTGCCCTTCCATAACAACACTCCTCCTTTGACTTTTAGATGATTACGAAACAGTTTCATTCTGTTATAAATCCGTTATTAAGATAATTCTATAATATCTTCGTTGGAAATGCAAGGTATTCCCCACGTACAACTTTGATTCCGGTTCACCCCCATACTATATGTAACAAAGCGGATAAGTCTACATCAAAAAGACGCCCGAATATTTCTTAGAAAATTATTCGAACGCTTTTGATTACCTATCTAATTTTTTATTCTATGATAATTCTACCGGTTGAACTGGCGAAATTTCAGGTACTGTACCGGGTATAGGCGTTTCTTCCGGTATCGGCTGTATTTCCGGTTTCGGACTGTTTTCAATAGTATCAGGCTGGGGACTGGGTACGGAAGAGGGATTTGGAGAGGGTATCTCTATACCCGGTTTAGGAGCAGGTACTTCTTTCTCTCCGGGTTTTATACCTGTAACTGATTTTATAGAATCATCATTTTCTATATCCGCTTCTTGTGGCTGAAATCCAATCATTACTTTTGCTCCTTTAATTTATTTGCCCTTATTTTTCCCAATTAGCAAATAAATTATGCTAAAACTTAAAAAGCGTACGGATTCCATAATAAATAACAGGTATCAAAAGGGACGGCAGCATATTAACTGTTTTAAATTTGATATTGGTCATTAGATTCAATCCAACGCATATTATCAAAGTAAATCCAACCATACAAACCTGGGCAAGCAGTTCACCTACTAAAATATTACTTAAAAATCCTGCGAATAAACATATACTGCCTTGATAGATAACCAGGGGTATACAGGAAAACATAACACCAAACCCAAGGCTTGCGGCTAAAACGATAGTAATTACCAAGTCCAATATACTCTTTGTGATTAAGATACTGTTATCTCCCGTCAATCCACTGGTCAAGGATCCGATGATCCCCATTGCTCCTATACAGCATATACTGGAGGCGGTAATAAAACCGGCTGTAAATCCCTGAATTTTAAATTTATGTTCAATTTTATTACTGAAAGCGTTTATTTTATCATCCAGCTTAAATATTTCCCCTGCTAATGTACCTAAGGTAAAACTGACCACCAATAACAGTTCACCGGATGAGTGTAAGACTCCGTCTGTCTGGGTACGGAACATATTAGATATGACTCCGTTGATACCTATGATAATAACTACAAGTCCAAGCGCCTTATTCATGCTTTTTTCAATGCTTTCCGGGATACCTTTTTTAAATAACAAACCGATAAAACCACCGAATAAAACAGCCGCGCCATTTATTAAAACACCTATCATTATAATTCCTCCGTAATCCTATGTAATCTATGGTTTTCCTTAAGTATGCCAATAACAATTCTAGTTATTAAATTATTAAAACATAACAATTATAATAGAATATTCCGGAAATATACAGTTTTTTTTATAAATTTGCAAGGGAAATAACATACCAAACGCTATACATCTTCAATATAGTTATGCTATAATAGGAACTTGTAAATGAAACTTATTTTTACAGCTGCCATTATGGCTGCTGACCTTTCATGAATGGAGAATGTTATGTTCCGGTTATGGGCCAAAATATTTAAAGATAACCGCATGTTACGTGATATGGTTGTCTGTAATGACAATAAAAATTTAAACCGCACTCAGAAAATATTTGCTGCTGTGGATGAAATCTGTTACACCTATGATTTATCCAAACCGATCTGGCTGGATTCCACCATTGCGGATTTTAAAAAGCATGATAAAACAAGATTTACACAGGATAATTTTATAGATCGAATTGATTTTGATTATTTAGAAATTCATGTAATAGAGGAAGGTTAAAGAAATGGTAATTTAGTATGAAGAGAAAGTTAAACTTCCTGGTATTAATGATTTTAATCTTGCTTATTTTATTTATGAGTCAGGTTATTCATAAATTAGATAAACTTACTGTTATACAGGATTCAGACAAGATACAGGAAACTTCTGATAATACCAAAAACCGTGAATCCTCTTCCCAATCGGATATTTCTGATACGGGCAGAATAAATTCTGAAAAAAGACAAAAGGAAAACACCGTAGAAACAGCAGATTCCATATCTGCAAATCAAGATAATAACTCCTCCGAAACACCACCAGCTATATCTCATAATAGTAACGATATCACCGATAAATCAAGTCAGGAGACGGTTACCGTATTTAAAACTAAGGAAGCGCTCCGGAAAATACCTGCCGGTAGTGTTATAAAGGTAAAAGAACTAGGAGATAACCTAATGGATAACTGTTTTTATTCTGAAATAATTAAGGCTGATATAAAGGAAAGGATCCTGGGAAAATCCTACAAAGAAGACTGTACTGTTCCCTTTGAAGAATTAAGATATCTGCGAGTATTATATTATGGTTTTGATAAAAAAACCCATATCGGAGAATTAATTGTTAATAAAGCAATTGCTTCTGATATTGTTTCTATCTTTATCGAATTATATGAAAGTAAATATCCCATTGAACGGATGGTATTGGTAGATGAATATGATGCGGATGATAATGCTTCAATGGCTGCTAACAATACTTCCTCCTTTAATTACCGTGCAGTACCGGGATCTACCCATTTATCCAGGCATGCACTTGGATTGGCGATTGATATTAATCCTTTATATAACCCTTATATCCAGTATACGGATAAAGGAAATATTATACTGCCTGAAGAGGGAAGTAAATACGCTGACCGCACATTGGACTGCCCTTATTACATAAATGAGGATGATTTATGTTACAAAGCTTTTACCAGGAGAGGTTTTACCTGGGGCGGGTTTTGGGAAACTGAACCTGATTTTCAACATTTTCAGAAAAGCTTATAATCGAAGTACACACGGCACTTCAGTTACTTCTACATCTGGCGCGTCAGGTGCATCCTCCGGAGGGTTTTTATCGAATAGAATGAATGAACTTTCCTAACGTAAAAAAGCGGCAGCTTGAAATAGTAAAATTATATTTCAGGCTGCCGCTATTTTAAACTAATAAATGTTATATAAAATTATAATCTCTTTAATAATTCTTCTCTTTGTTTTTCAAATCCAGGTTTGCCAAGAAGTGCAAACATGTTCTTCTTATAACTTTCTACACCCGGTTGATCAAATGGATTAACACCAAGAATGTAACCGCTGATACCACAGGCAAATTCAAAGAAATAGAATAGTTCACCTAAGAAAAATTCATTCTGTTCCGGAAGATTAACCAGTAAATTAGGAACATTTCCGTCGGTATGAGCCAATCTGGTTC
The DNA here is from genome assembly GCF_030913705.1 of Anaerocolumna sp. MB42-C2. GTDB lineage: Bacteria > Bacillota > Clostridia > Lachnospirales > Lachnospiraceae > Anaerocolumna. The sequence goes on along the minus strand of NZ_CP133190.1, from coordinate 3,524,921 downwards.
CGTTCATAGCGCTCTTATTGATAAAATCCACACTCTTACCGGCTAAATAATTTAAGCCGTCTAAATCAACCTCTTCCTCTTCCATAATAATCTCAACAGGAGATTTTTCAAGATTAATAACTGTTTCGAACATGGTTCTCTGTCCGTCCTGGATAAATTGTCCCATGGAGTGAAGATCGGTTGTTAAATCAACTGCTGCAGGGAAGATACCCTTCTGGTCTTTTCCTTCGCTCTCACCATATAACTGTTTCCACCATTCAGAAACATAATGAAGAAATGGTTCATAGTTAGCAACGATTTCGATGTTCTTACCTTTTCTTAAAAGAATGTTACGTACGGCTGCATACAGCATGGCATCATTAGAGGCAAAAGAATTGTTAAGGCAACGTTCCCTCATACTCTGTGCGCCTTCCATTAATTTAGCTATATCCGCACCGCTGACTGCAATTGGTAATAAACCAACTGCGGTTAATACGGAATAACGTCCGCCTACATCATCCGGAACTACAAAACTTTCATATCCCTCTTCTGTTGCCAGGTTCTTTAGGGCTCCCTTCGCTTTATCAGTGGTTGCATAAATTCTCTTTGCAGCTTCCGCTTTTCCGTACTTTTCAATCAGTAACTTTTTGAATACACGGAATGCAATTGCCGGTTCCGTGGTTGTACCGGATTTACTTATAATATTAATAGAGAAGTCTCTGTCCCCGACTACCTCTATTAAATGGCTGATATAAGTACTGCTGATATTGTTACCTACAAAATAGATCTCCGGTGTCTTTCTGATTTCTTTTGAAACAGAATTATAAAAGCTGTGTCTTAAGAATTCAATTGCTGCTCTGGCGCCCAAATAAGATCCGCCAATTCCGATTACCAATAATACTTCGGAATCTTGTTTAATCTTTTCTGCAGCTGTCTGAATGCGTTTAAATTCATCTTTGTCATAATCTACCGGTAAATCAATCCAACCTAAAAAATCATTTCCTGCACCTGTTTTATTCAGTAACTCTGCTTTTGCGTTTTCTGCAATGCTTTCTATCATCTTTAATTCAGTTTCGGTGATAAACCCTTTTGCTGCTGAATAATCAAACGTTACTTTGCTCATTTCATGCACTCCTTTAATAGTCATTTATAGGGTTATTATTACATATTCCTATTTATTCTATCAAAGTGAGGCAGGTTAATCAATATCTTTTTTTGTATAAGGGATGTATTATATTGAAAAAGGGTTACTGTTCATTCCCCTGAAAAAGCAGCCGTTTTGTGAACAACAACACGCTTCGGGATGCACACAAAATAAGAAAGAGTCTGGTTTACCAGACTCTAGCGCTGACGCGCTGTCACGACAGTGACATCTTCCTTAAACGCGTCATGTGCATCCTGCCGGTCGGGCTTTTTATTACATAGGGAAGTTCGGAGAATTTTCCTATGTAATAAAATGCAGCGTTTTGGCGCCTCAATTCTTTGGTTTTTAGTGACTTTCGCTTCCCTACATTCACAAAAAACACGCCGCGTTTATTGCCTGTGAACCGTAACAAAAAGGGCGCCGTATATCATTTTGATTTGCGGCAGCCCCACTTTGTAAGCATATAATTTAAATGTATGATATAAAAGTATCGCAGTGACTGAATTATTACCATATATTACGCTAAAAATTCTTTTAATATATCTTCAATTAATTTATCATCCAAAGACACAGCTTGTTTGGCTTTTTTAACAGCCGGTTTTACTTTTTCTTCTTTAGCTGTTCCGGTTTTAATAATTTGTCCTTTTTCTACCTTTGGTTTCTCTACATGAGCCAGTTCAACATTTGCTTTTTCAACAAATGCTTTTTCGGTATGTAATTTCTCAGGATTATTAACTGCAGCCTTTACCCCTTTTTCCTTTTCAGCCGCCGGTTTTTCATCCATTAATGTAACTGCTATTTTATCCTCCCTGTTATATATAATTACATCCTTTTCATCTTCATGGGATTCTATATTTCTGCGCTCTCTGATTTCTCTCTTCAAACTTTCTTTTCTTTCCTGTGCAATGGTTTTATATTCAATCGGCTGAGTTTTGCGTTTTTCTTCTTTTAAGACTTTCTTTTCTAAGACTAATGCTTTTTTAATTTCTTCCTGTTTCAGTTTTTCTTCCTTTTTACGTTCCTCATTTGCTTTAACTTCCGCTTTGATCCGCTCTATTTCAGCTCTTTCTGCTTCTCTTTTTCTTTCTAAGGCTAATTTAGTTTCCCGCTTAATTCGTTCTTCTTCTTCCCGGGCTTTTTGTTTATTCTGAATTTTAAGCGCCTTTTTCTTTTCTTGTGCAAGACGTTTTTCTTCTTTTTTATTAACCTTTTCAGCCTTTATAGCTTCCTTTCGCTGCTGCTTCTCTTTCCTTTTTTCGGCTTTTAGTCTTAAGAGCTTGTCCTTCTTTTCTTTTCTGGTCAGCTTTCCTGCTTTCTCACTTGCCGCTGCCAGAAGTTCGGCACTATTTAAAGCCTGCTCCTCTTCATGAAGATATTCTTTTTTATATTGTTCGATTAATTCAGGTGTAACCTGTTCCTGTTCCAAACGAACTTTCAATATATTTTCCAGATAATCTTTCATATTCAGACGGATTAATTCTTTTCTACCGGAGAGATTAATTAATCCTTCTAGAAATATCAACAACCCGCTAGTTAAAATACCCACAGAAAATGTACTTAAAATCTGTTGTTTTCCACATTCATAAATGAGCCCTACAATCGTACTGATTGAGCCAATCAAAATACATAACATTAAAATTTGTCCACCGATGTTTTCCCATGTTGATAAAAGAATTCCACAAAATCTATGGCGAAAAACATACTTATCCACAAAGATATCCACATTATTCACACCAATTTTCAGTTTGTAGCAGGTTTCAAACTTTTTTTTCATCATTTGAGTCAATTTATTCTTTGACTTTGCCATATTATCAGAAGCTTTAATCAGCCTTGAATAAACCAGATTTAATACTAACTTTAATAATATTCCGCACGCGCAAAGAGCTAACATTATGTAAGAAAAAATATTTTTGTCAAATAACTCTTGTACCACAAAAAGGTCCCCTTTCTTCCCATTAATTTACAGTTATTATAACGAATAACTTTCCATTTGAAAAGAGAGGAGACCCAAAAATCGGTTGACAAATCCGGTCATGGGTACACATGAGCCTGTTTCGTTCACCATTATTTTTATTGGTTTTTATTGTATTATTTTATAATTTGGTTAATCCTGTCGTATAGTGTCTATGAAAAGTTGTTTTAACCAACCATATTTTCTTAATAATATATAATTACGGATTCTATAAATCAGTAACCAGGGCTGTTATGAATTTTACCGTATGAGCTATGGCACCGGCTTCAAACTGTCCATAATCCATATGTGCACTGTCATCCGCTTTATCGGATATGGCACGTACGATTAAGAAAGGTATCTTATTTAAATAAGCAGTCTGAGCAATCGCTGCACCTTCCATCTCAGTACAGTACCCATCAAATTGTGCCGCTATCCAGGTTTTTTTATCCTTATCCCCTATAAATTGATCACCGCTTACAATTCGGCCAAGAAATACGGATATATCCGGATTAACAAGGCTGCATACAGCCTGTGCTTTTTTCGTGAGTTTTTCATCGGCTTTAAATACAGAAGTATCCATTCGGGGAATGACTCCATATGCATAACCAAATCCGGTTGCATCCACATCATGCTGTAGGGTATCCGTTGAAATCACCATATCTCCTATATTTATCTCTGCTTTTAAAGAACCGGCGATACCTGTGTTAATAACCACATCTATATGAAATTCATCTGCCAGAATCTGTGTACAAACAGCTGCGTTTACTTTTCCTATACCGGAACGTACAATCACAACATCCCGGTCTTCTAATTTACCGGAATAAAAATCCATCCCTGCTTTACTTTTAACCTGAACTCCGGTCATTTTATCTTTTAACTGATTTACTTCTTCGTCCATCGCACCAATAATGCCGATTTTATCCATGATTAATCTCCTTAGAATACCATATTTTATCTAATGAAAGTATTATAGCTGAATTATTATGATCCTGCAAGGTTATTCATTTTTCTAACTACATATTATTTTAATGTATATTACTGTTCACACGCCTGATTAAACAGCAGTGTTGTGAACAATAACTAATATATCAAGTCAGCCCTATCGGTTTACTATTTATCATAAATTCATTCTTGCACCGTCTCTAAAAAATGATATAATAAGAAAGAACCTGGGTTTATCAAGTTTTGATAGCATTCATGAATCATTTTGTACATAAAGAAAGGACTGACAATTATGGTATATAAGGCTTCCGGTGTATGCTGCACCGAAATCACTTTTGAGGTAGAGGATAATATAATTAAAAACGTTAATTTTAAAGGAGGATGCTCCGGTAATGCAGCCGGCATCTCTAAATTAGTGGCAGGTATGCCTGTTGATGAGGTAATAACCAAATTAGAAGGAACAAAATGCGGTTATAAATCAACCTCTTGTCCGGATCAGTTAACGAAAGCCCTAAAGGAATGGAGGAAATAAGAGATGAAACGTATTGTCTTAACCGGTGGTGGAACTGCCGGACATGTAACACCTAACATAGCCCTGCTGCCTGCACTTAAGAGAGAAGGATATGAAGTTAATTACATCGGATCCTATGATGGAATTGAGAAAAAGTTAATTGAGGAACTTAATATTCCTTATTACGGCATTTCCTCCGGTAAATTAAGACGATATTTTGATCCCAAAAATTTCAGTGATCCCTTTAAGGTAATGAAAGGTTATCTTGAAGCAGTTAAGCTAATGAAACACTTAAAACCTGATGTTGTTTTTTCAAAAGGAGGTTTTGTTGCAGTTCCTGTCGTTTTGGCTGCAAAAAGAAAAGGTATTCCGGTTATTATTCACGAATCGGATATGACACCGGGACTGGCTAACAAAATATGCATACCCTCTGCCAAAAGAGTATGCGCCAACTTCCCGGAAACGGTAAAATATTTGCCGGAGGGGAAGGCTATATTAACCGGTACTCCCATAAGACAGGAACTGTTTTCCGGTAATAAAATGATGGGCCTGGATTTTTGCGGTTTCAGCCGCAATAAACCGGTTCTCCTTGTAGTAGGCGGCAGTACCGGCTCCGTAGTTGTAAATGAAGCGGTAAGGTCAATTCTTCCTGCCCTGCTAGAGAAGTATCAGGTAGTTCATTTATGCGGTAAAGATAAAGTAGATGAGAAATATGCTAACACGTCCGGTTATGTTCAGTATGAATATATCAAAAAAGAATTAAGTGATCTTTTGGATGCTGCCGATGTTGTGATCTCAAGAGCCGGTGCTAACGCTATCTGCGAGTTACTGGCACTTAGAAAACCGCATATTCTGATACCGTTATCCGCAGCGTCAAGCCGCGGTGATCAGATTTTAAATGCAGAATCTTTTGAACGGCAAGGATACAGCTATGTTTTAAAAGAAGAGGCTTTGAACGGGGAATCCTTATTAAATGCAGTTGAAACCGTTTATAGTAATAGAAAAGTATATACGGATGCCATGAATCAGAGTAATTTAAATAACTCCATTGAAACAATTATACAGTTAATTATTGAAGTTTCTAAATAAGAAAGAGTCTGGCTCGCCAAACTCTAGCGCTGACGCACTGTCACGACAGTGACATCTTCCTTAAGTGCGTCATGCGCATCCTGCCTGGAAGGCTTTTTTATTGCATAGGTAAGTTCGAAGAACTTTCCTATGCAACAAGAAAGAGTCTGGCTTTAAAGACTCTAGTGCTGACGCGCTGTCACTTTGTTTCTGCGCCTGTCCGGTATGAGTCTGTGCTATTTAATATGTCATATATACAGGAAAAAGCTGCCACGCATAAACCGGTTAACCTAATCTCCATCTGTTAGAAGAGATCTGATAAAAGGGTTAAAACCGATTGATGGAGGGCAGCTTTTTGCTATAAAAAGTTTCTTAAACGTAATATCAATTTATTTGATTCTCTTATTTATCGCAGCGGCAATCACCTCTGCTTCTCCGGTTTTGTAACTGTCGTGTGCCCAGGTAATACGTACGGTATCGTTTAAATATCTGGGGATCAGGTGCATGTGTAAATGAAAAACTGTCTGTCCCGCTGCTTCTCCATTGTTCTGCAGAATATTAAGCCCGTCACACTTAAGCTCTTCTTGCATGGCTTTTGCTACTTTAGCTGCAACAACGAAAATTTTAGATGCGGTATTCTCATCCATTTCAAAAATATTGGCAATATGTTTTTTCGGTATCAAGACGGCATGTCCTTTCACTGCGGGGGAAATATCCATTATTACCTTAAAATCGTCATCTTCATACAGCGAAACAGAAGAAATTTCATTCCCAATAATCTTACAAAATATACAATTATTATTCATATTTCTGCCTCCAAAATCTTATAATATAAAATTCTACAATTTTTGTTTCATTTATAATCTCTTATTAAGTATTTTAAAAGTGTTTACTGTCGTTTCTTGTAAATGAGATTTTATTGTATAATGCACCATATTCTGCTACTATTAGCTCAGGAGGTGAACAAAATGTTTACGAAGGAAGAACAACAAAAGCTAACAGAATTAGTAAATTCTAACAATGATTTTGCTTATTATTTTAACAAAGTTACAAATGAAAGTAAGCTTCTTACCTCACAAATCTCACATGAGATACGTAACCCCCTAACCCTAATTAAAAGTACTGCACAATTAATTGAAACCGCAAATCCTGAAGTTAAGGGTTTTAAATACTGGAATCAATTAAAGGAAGATATTGACGGATTAGAAACTTTATTAATAGAGGTTAGCAAATTCAATCACAGTGAGGCTGTTAACAAACAAAAGCAAAATTTCCTTCTTTTACTCAAATCGATAGTAAGCACCTTTCGACCCCTAGCCGAGCAAAACGGTATTGAATTGTCATTAACGATAGCAGAAGCTGATATCCCCTACTATATCAGCTATCCCTTAGACTCAGTTAAAATTAGCCAAGTCTTTACGAATTTAATTCGTAACGCTTTTGAAGCATCGGAAAGCGGCTGCTATATTAACATAGTTTGCAAAGTATTTGCACCATCACTTCTGACAATTGAAGTCCAAAATAACGGTAAAATGATACCCCCTGATGAATTGCCCACTATTTTCAGACCTTTTGTAACCTATAAGTCTGGTGGTTCCGGTCTTGGACTAGCGATTTCTTCCAATATCATAGCAGCTCATAACGGCACGATCGAAGTGACCTCTTCTGAGGAAAAAACAAGCTTTATTATCCAATTGCCCCTATTTGAATAACAACTGTTTAAACAATATGGGAACTCCCCCCATACTGCTTATTCTGATGTTCAGGACATAATCTCACTTTACATAATTTTGATCCCAAATACCTGTTAATTTCAAAGGATTAGCTTAATAGCTAATCCTTTGAAATTTGCGACTATTTAAGCCTGCTTACAAAGTTAGTATATATCAATATTTATAAAATATTAAATTGAAATACCTGATCAAAAGTTCGTAGTGTTTTAAAATTACCTTTTGCCGTAAGATCACCCGACATAAAAGCTCTCTGCATCGTCATGCGGCCGCTAATTATTTTATTAATAATATCATATGTCGTTTTAGCATTAACATCGACGTCTTCTTTTTCCCCATAAAAGCAATTCAATTTTATTCCGTCAACTTCTATAACCAATGTCTTATCCGTATCCGTTATTGTAATAGCATAAATGGCTTTAAATTCTTTCAGAGGATGGAAATTCTCTTTCAGGTTTCGAATAAACTCCTGATGATTATCATTTACCTGACTGCCAAGCATTCCCTTAAATATTTGGGCTAATTCCTCAATATCCTCTTTTTGTTTTTTGACATAGGTATCATCCGATACATACATGGACAATTGTTCGCTTTCCTGAGGCGTTAAATCAATGGATGCAGATCTTAAAACATTGTTTCGAATAATTGAATTACTTACCGGGAGCATCTTGGTTTTCTGATTAATTATCTTATAGAATGACTCTGCCTGCTTCTCAATAATCTGCCCATATGCAGCATTCGTTTCAAAATCTACATGATCCTCTACATAAGCATGCAGACCATTGCAGGCAATTCCCCCAAGCATTTCCCAGGCTTTAATTAAATATAATTCAGCTTCCCTTTCACCGTAAGAATTTGCCATAACCACAGGAAGCATGTATAATTTACTGATATGTTCCTTATCTGCATAAAGCCAGCAGGCATCCAAAAATTGCTGCATATACCCGCCAATACCCATCCACTCCACTGTTGTAGCCAGTATAACACCATCAGCTTCTTTTAAGGTCTTAGGCAAAACAGCTATTGCATTTTTTTCTTCGTATAGGTTATACCTGACAACATTAACACGAATTTCATTTAATACCTCGGTTAATTTATTAATAACGTATATAGTCGGGTCCTCTATCAGTCCCCTTCCGCCATAATATATATTTACATTCATGCTTTAACCCCTTTCCGGTTTCTTTTTCTTTTGTTTACGATACAAGATAGCTGCAAGTATAATACCAGCCAGCAGTCCCCCGATATGAGCAGCATTATCCACTCCCTGACTTGTCAGTCCGCCATATAAACTGAATATTACGAATAGTATAATCTGCCTGGTACTAATATCCTCCAGCCGGCCTTTATTTACAGTAACTATATATGCCATAGCGCCTACCACTCCGAATATTGAACCGGAAGCACCAATAGAAATGGTATTTAAATTATTTACCATATTATAACTCATGGATGCAATCCCTGCAATAATTCCTGAACCAAAATAGATTAATAAGTATTTCCACTTACCGGAGGCCCTTTCCACATTATCACCAATAATAAGCAGCACAATCATATTATTAGTTAAATGTTCCATACCCCCATGCAAAAACATATAAGTAAATAAACGGTAATATTCCTCCTGATATTTTATTGCAGGCCAATATAATGCCCCTGCATCTACAATACCATTATTTATAAAGGGGGTATAACCTTTTTCCAGGATAAAAAACACAAGTATATTTAGAAATACCAGAAAGGTATTACACTTTGCAAAATATTTTGTCCAAAAAGATCCGCTTACTGTATTTTTCTTGTATTCATCAGGAGTATTAAGAAATGGTTCTGTAAAGGCAGCCCCCATTCCGGAGATTTGCAGACTTAATAGAATATCCTCTAAGTCACTACGAATACCCATAAAATCCGGATTCTGATCCTCATAAATAATTAATCTGACATTTGAGGTATCAATAATCCATACATTCTTTCCGCTTAATGTAAAGTTACGCGCGGCTTCCACGTTGTCGGTACAGATTATAACCTGAATGTAGATAGCGGTAAATCCTCTTTCCGAATAATTTTTATATAGCTGTGTTTGAATATTTTTAAACTGGTCATAAGTAAATTCAGTACCTGATTGGAAGTCAAATATTACAAATAAATTAATTGACTGGTCATAGGCATGATAAAAAAGATAAATGCCGTTGACATTTACCTCCACCTTCTGAAATCCTTTATCAACTAGTTTGTCTCTGATTTTCTCAATGATCATACAAATATATTCCTTTAAATAATAGATGCCCTATCGAATATGTTATCTGGATTGGTGTTCAATCTTCTGATTAAAGGCGGTGCCCGTAAATATTATAAGTTTATAGATAGGACTCTACTATATATTCTGGCTAATTTATTCCGTCCATTCAAAAGAACGTTGTACTGCCCTCTTCCATCCGTGTATTAGTTGGTCTCTCTGCTCTTTAATCATATCCGGTGTAAAGGTTTTGGATAAAGCCCAGTTCTCTTTAATTTCGCCTTTATCTTTCCAGTAACCCGTAGCCAGGCCTGCCAGATATGCTGCTCCCAATGCCGTGGTTTCAATACAGGAAGGTCTATGTACAACCACATCCAGTATGTCTGCCTGAAACTGCAAAAGAAAATTATTGGAAGAGGCACCTCCATCTACTTTTAAAGTTTTTAAAGTATTTCCTGCATCCTGTTCCATAGCTTTTAGTACATCATAAGTCTGATAAGCTATAGACTCTAACGTTGCACGAACTAAATGTTCTTTATTAAAACCTCTCGTTATGCCCACTATGGTACCTCTTGCATACTGATCCCAATAGGGTGCGCCAAGTCCCGAGAAAGCAGGAACCACATAAACACCACTGCTGTCTTTTACTGAGGCAGCCAATTCTTCCGATTGAGCTGCTGTTTTTATGATACCCAGCTCATCACGAAGCCATTGAATCGCTGCTCCTGCAACGAATACACTGCCCTCTAAGGCGTACTGCGCCTTATCCTTTTCACTTGCCGCTATGGTGGTTAATAAACCATTTTGGGATAAAATCGCTTCCTCTCCGGTATTCATAAGTAAAAAGCAACCTGTTCCATAGGTATTCTTAACTTCTCCCTGCTCGAAACAGCATTGGCCAAATAAAGCTGCCTGTTGATCACCTGCTACCCCTGCGATAGGTATCGTGCCGCCTAATAGTCCTGAATCCGTATGTCCGTAAATATAACTGGAGGGTTTTACTTCCGGAAGCATGGACCTTGGAATATTTAATTTATTTAGAATTTCTTCATCCCATTGCAATTTATGAATATCAAACAACATCGTTCTGGAAGCATTGGTATAGTCAGTGACATACACTCTTCCTTTTGTAAGATTCCATATTAACCAGGTATCAACCGTACCAAATAATAGATTACCTGCCTCAGCTTCTTTTCTTGCACCCTCTACATGATCTAATATCCATTTAATTTTCGTACCGGAAAAGTATGCATCTGGAATTAAACCGGTTTTGTTGCGAATAACCTTATCAAACCCGGATTTTTTTATTTCCTGAATCATATCCGAGGTTCTTCTGCACTGCCACACAATAGCATTGTAAACAGGCTCACCGGTATATTTATTCCATACAATCGTTGTTTCCCTTTGATTTGTAATTCCGATCGAAACAATTTCCTCCGCATTTGCTCCGACTTTAGCCATGGCCTCTGCTGCTACACTAATCTGCGATGACCAAATCTCCATAGGATTATGTTCCACCCAACCGGCAACCGGATAGATCTGTTCAAATTCCTTCTGCGCAATACTAAGAATTTGCCCCCTTTTATCAAATAGTATACATCTGGAACTGGTGGTTCCCTGGTCCAACGCCATTACATATTTTTTCACGTAAATTCCCTCCATAATTAATGTTTTTATACCTAAAAAACAATGGAATAAACGATTCCTTATGCTAGATTATACTATTCTTTCGCTTTTAATACAAGGGAACTTCCAATTATAAAAAGCTATTTGCTCTATAAAATAATATTACTAAAGCAAAATCCCAGTCATACATTAAGGTACATAAACTCTTACCTATCAGTATAACCGGGATTTTAAAAAGATACTGGTAAATGCAACTATAAAAATTTAATTTTAAGTTAATTGCTCCCCATAGTTCCTTTAATGGTTGTATAAGAATAAGGTATAATAGTCGATAAATCATCTGATGAGTACACCGGTCCGCCTTTACTTATAGCTTTTTGCCATAACTGATTTGCCCTTTCATTATCTCGTTCTATTTGGGTTTTTATATCATCTTGATTATCGGTACTATACTCTTGGGCACATGCTATTGATTTAATTGAAAGTGAAAAAATAAGACATAAAGCAAATGTTATTACTATTTTAATTTTATTTTTCATATAACCAACTCCTATCATATTTAAATATACTCTTTTATTCATTTTATTTAGTTGTAATAATATAACCTGCACATATTAAAACTATTGTATTAATTGTTATAACTGTAGATACTATAATATCTTCCTTGCTAATAAAAGAGCGAATCATTACTGGAAATAAAAGTCTTATATAGCTCATTAATACTGCAAAAATTATACCAATAGGATAAGAAAAAAAGCTAAGGATTACACATTTTATTATTTTTTTCTTCATATGTTACTCCTTGATTTTAAAAAATAAAATATATATACGGAAACATATTCAGTTTTTTAACAAACAACTAGCTGAAAAGTACGATTAGTTATTTGTTTATATCACCTTCCATCCATTAGATAATATTAATCAAAAGAAAATATTAAATTTCTATAAATTACCAATATATATTGTTATAATATACTAAAACCGCCTAAATTGTCAATAATATACAATAATATATCGAAAATCTATTTAAATAATACCATATTCATTATTTCTACAAGAGAAGTACAATTTAACTTGTAATTAAACTCCCTCCCTACACTTTACTACTGACTGACCATACATATTTTAATTGTGATAACATGATTTCATCTTTATCTGTAATCAGATAAGGTCTATTTTCCGTTAATTTGATTCCATTTAAAAAGGTTCCGTTGGTTGAATTTAAATCGGTAAGGTATACTCCCTTTTCCTCTCTTGTAAACCTCACATGACGGCGGCTTACCGATATATTTTCTACAGTAAAATCTATTCCTGTTTTTTGCTTACCAATTACAAACGGGAAACGATCCACAATTATCTTTTTATCATCCGAATCATTCAAAGGAATCAGAAAATAACTAATAGCTGGAATAATCTTTGACAGTATTACAGTTTTGTCCTGCTCAGAATTATCCTGTTCACTCCATAAAACCTGGGTCTCACCATGTATCATATCAACTTTAGTATTCTTCTTTGGTATTATTACTTCATCACATGACTCGGTTTGAAAGGATGGATCAGATTGAAAGAATGTATCCCGTTGATAGTATGAGCATGACTGTTGAGGAATTATATCTGGTTGACAATATGAATTCAGTTGATTAATTGTATCTGACTGATGAATCTCCATGCTTTGCTGGTTTTCGTACGGCTCCCTGTATTCCACTTCCGTTTTTATCCGGGTGAGTTTATTGTTTTTATCAAATAATTTCATAAATATAAACACTTCAATAGAACTTATAATAATTATACAGCAGATGAGTTTTAACATATCAATGTGTGTACCAAAGGAATTATGCAATAATTTTAACTGTAACGCAAATATAAAAGTTAAAACCCCAACGAAAACAGAGACAGATGCCAGTGTATATATTTTCCACCCAAAATAACAGATCTCCCTGTCTACTTCTATTTCTTCCTGTGTTCCAGCCGTATTCTGAACTTTATCTTTATTCTTATTGCTGTTATCAATCCATGACCTTAAACAGTTCTTTAATGAACTCATTATATTTTGTGTTTTATTATGCTTACTATTAATATTACGGTGTTTTATATTTTGAGCTACCATATTATTATAAACCGGTATTTTATTAATCGGATTATGAGCTTTTTTATCAATATAATCTTTTTTATCTAAACAATCTTTTTGTAGCTACGTCCAGTTTCTTAGAATAACTGCTCATTATAGCTTCATTTTGCGCCCGGTACTTTCTTATCTCACGTATCTTTTTAGCCTGCCACTGCTCCCACTTAAAGCCCTCATCCTCTTCCCAGTCAAGATGTTTCCCAAGGTTACGGCGCATGGATTTAATAAGCTCAATTTCTATCTCTTGGAATATGGATCCAACGTCATAATCATTCATCCATATCACCATCCGAATTATTATCATCCTGATTTATCAATGGTTCAGTAGTACTAAAGCTATTCTCTGCTTTAATCCTTGCTACTTCATCATCCTTTTCTTTATCAGTCATGGTATCACCATATAACTCATCTACGCATTTTTCAGTTGACATGATTCCGTAAGTTTTAGCCTTACCAACTACCTCAACAGTGGTATCAAATCCAGGAGCAGCATACTCACCAAATTTTACAGATGCTTCATATTCACCCGGAGCTTTACCCTGCATAGTATCATAAACCATCATTGCTATGCCTACTAATTCTGGTATAGTCTTATTTAAGGCATTTATTATCTGTCCTCTGGTATATAAAGTAACCTTTTCTTTTTCTCTTTGGCTCTCTGCATTATCTGTCTTTTTTAGATCAATACCAAGCGTAGCAGGACTAATAATACCCTGTAGGACAAGGTCAAGCCATCCTGCATAAGAGCTGACATAAGCTTCAAAGGCAATATCCGGTTGAGATACATCAATCTTAGATTTATCATCTTCAGCCATGCTTGAGCCTACTTTTATAAATTGATTATCGAAAGGGTTAGATTCCATTAATTCACCGGTGTTTGGATTTCTTGGGATTAAATCTTCTGGAATATATCTTTTTACCCTACCGGACCGGACCGCATCCAACCATTGACTGATTACCTCGTCCAGTGCGTCTATATCATCTGTCTTAGAATCAAATAAGGCCTTTCCTCTACCTTTCCATTTTGTAGAGGAAAAAATCTTTAATGGCACACCCATTATGAAATCGCCAGCAAAGGTTACATCGATTAAATTAGCGGTCTCTTCCAAGGTATTCAGTGGGACCTCTTTGCCATCCTCACTAAATAACTTATATTTTACATATCCTTTTCCATAAGTCTCTTGTAGTCTATAATCCTTATTCCCTTTCGTGTATGTAGTGTAAAATAATATTTCTTGGATACGTCCTCGTTTTGTATTAAAGTCGACTGAATCCGCTTCATAAAACTCAATAACCGGGTATTTGCTTACTTCATCAACCGATATTTTAAAAGCTCCATCACCGGAAGATAATGCTCCTTGTATCGCCTGACCGAGAATGTCCTCAAAATCGTTATCTTTTGCTATCTCGTCCCATAGATCCTTGATAGGGGTCTTTGTATCCTCGTCACCTTTCTTTTTCTCGCCAAAATCAATACTATCCAGATCAGCCACAACAATATCCTTTAGCCGGTCAATAACGATCTGTACTATACCACTATGTATTTTTCTTACCCTAGTCTGCGGTACAGATGCCCAGAACCTAGCTTTTGATACTTCATCATAAGCAGCCTGTTTAAAGAATTGTTCTATCTCAGACGGATCACCACGATACCAGATCTGATTTTTAAGGACATTCCCCTGAAAACTCAACGGCTCTATGATGGTTATCTTACGGTCCTGGGCAGGTGTTATCTTAAGTAATTTCATTACCATGTTCTTAAACCATCCCATTACTTCCTACCCACTTTCTCTATGGTGTTGCAGATTGCACAGATGCATATACAGACTGTAAAGCAAATAATAACTAAGTGTAATGTACTCATAATATCAACCTCCTATTTTTATCATCGTTTCCGCAATCCCTGTCGTAGCATCCGGAGCATCATCGTGTTTGTTTTCGCCGTCACGCTGATATTTATTCATAGCAGCATAATACTCCGGCCACTTATCTCTCCAGTTAACCGGATAATAGATATGTTCCATAACCCAGCTGGAATTAGAAAGTATCCTTGCTTTCTTATTCTTTGATTGATGAAACCAGGTAACTACTGTATATAGACTTTTAAATACCTCTCTTAATATCCGCTTTACGCTCCGGGCAAATCCAGAACCACCGTTATTACTCTCTATTCTGGCTTTATTGACCTTATATTCTGCATGTCTTCTTGCGGTCTCTTTTTCAGTAATTTCCATGCCGTCTCTGGTATAATACACATCTAGTACATAAGCCTCTTTCATGTATTCACCCCATATAATAGAGCACAACCAATCGTCACCCTCATCAGCTGTATCTGTATATGAATAAATACCAGTAAATAGGCTATTACCTTTTTCATCAACCGGAAGCTTAGCATAGGTCTTAAAGCTACTATACAGCTTACCTTTTAGGTCGATAGGTTCCTGCTGATAGTTTGCACTGGCTATATCCTCACCCATAGCTTTTATCTTGCCCAAATAAGACTTATAGGAAAGCACCTCCGGACAAAGCATCTGTTTCTTTTCTTTGTCAACTAAGGCTTTCATACAGATATGCCTTATCTTAACTCCTTGCTGCGTATAATGTTCCAAAGCTCTACCGGCCAGATCATCACTGGCCCACCTGGTCATAATAATAATTATCTTCCCGCCCTCTTCTAAACGGGATAACATTGTATTCGTGAACCATTCCCAGTGCTTTTCTTTTACAGCCTCGTTATTCGCTTCCTCCGCATTCTTGATAAGGTCATCTATGATCATTAAGGAACAGCCAAATCCAGTCGCGGTACCGGTCGGAGAAGTAGCGAGATAATTGTTATATCCACCCTCAAGGCTCCACAGGTTCATAGCTCCGTCACCACGCTTAATAGATACCCCTGGGAACACATCCGAAAATACTGGTTTATATTGATCTGCTTTCTGTTCCATAATGCTGTTACGGACATTCTTAGAAAACATAGTGGAAAGTGTCTCGTTGTAGGATCCCGTCATGATCTTCTGTGTCTGGTCTCTACCAAGCACCCACTCAACCAGATTACCAGCTGTACGAGACTTGCCGTGCCGGGGCGGTTCATTTACTATCATGACCTCTTCATCCGATTCAAGGAACTCCTGGAATTCATTACACAGGGATACAAGGTATTGTCTATCGGATTTATAGAAGTCTGGAGCTTTTAATTGGCAATAAAAAAAGAACTCACGTTTCGCAAGTTCCACTTTAGCACCAAGCTTTATCAGTTCTTTATCCATCTCTTATCAGCTTCTTTAATTCATCTGTTGATAAATTTTCATAAGGGTTATTAATATTACCGGTAACCTCAACCTTATCTTTGAACATACCTAAATGACGACCAAGAAGTTCCAAGGCTTTCACCTTGTCACAGGTACTAATCTCTATTCCGTTTTTACCCTGCTTAATACCGGATATGGCTTTTTGCTTATCTTCCGGAAGCTTATCAGTAGGAGTTATCCTTACAACATCCTCAGTTCTTATCTTGCCAGTATCCGGATCCATAACATAACGACCATGCAGTATAATTGGTTCCTCAACAACCTGGGCAAAGTCTGAACCTTTAGCAAAGGCAATGGCTGCAAGCTCATTTAAAACCTTATCTTGGGTTACCTCGGTCCGCTTTTCCCGGTCTTTCATCCTCTGATCGATATATTCTGCAACCTTAACATTTCTTAACATTCTTGCACCAGCTGCAGCCGCTGATTCATCATTCTTGCAGTTCTTATAGACAGCCTTATAAGCCCTGGTGGCATTAAGGTCTATCAAATATTCATCTGCAAATAACTTCTGTTTATCTGTTAATGCCATCAGGTTCACCTCGCTTCAGTTTAGTAATATATTGCCATTTTTTTTGCTTTATGGTACAATGTTTATCGCTACTGACATACATAGTTTTAATTAAGGATAGCAATATCCTCTAATCAGTAGCAATGATAGTACACCATATGTAGCTTCACCTTTAAAATATTTGGCATTCTATTTATGATGTAAGCCCAAATACTAAAGAAAGGAGGAAGTTACATGATGGATACCATCATTTTAAAAGACTTAAGTTTATTACTTTTGGGAGTGTACGGAGTTTATATTTTTAAAATACTTCGTAGGTTCATACTCAAGCATGAGTCAATGTTTAATTTTATCTGTTTTATTTTATTTTTTATACTTATTATTACAATATGTAATACTCAGAAGTAGTAACTTAACAGGGAAAGAGCCATTGTGTAAATGACTCTTTTTTTGTGTGAAAAAAGCACCCAAGAGGATGCTTATAATCTCATATCTTTTTTCTAAAGCTTGCTTCCCAACCATGTAATTCTGCTATATGGCTCATTTCATCTTTTCTGCTTTGAGGTATCACATAATTATATTTTGCGATTTGAACATAACAACTATCATCATAATAATTGATTGTTACATCTTCAACCACAAATTCACCTGGCTCTTTCCAAATCGGATCTTCAATATAATCCCCTTTGTGCGGAATAGCCAAACTGTTATAAGTTTTACTCCACCAATGAGGGAACCTATCATTTTGAATATCTACA
The DNA here is from genome assembly GCF_030913705.1 of Anaerocolumna sp. MB42-C2. Taxonomy (GTDB): domain Bacteria; phylum Bacillota; class Clostridia; order Lachnospirales; family Lachnospiraceae; genus Anaerocolumna. The sequence goes on along the minus strand of NZ_CP133190.1, from coordinate 3,507,038 downwards.
GGCTGATGCAAATATATCTTCATTTTATAATCCTCCTTTTTTCCAATTATATACCTATTTCCAATATTTTTCAATGCAAAAAGACACCCAGCCGGACATGCCGGACGCTGAATGTCTTTTTATGGGAGTATAATAATTAGGGGCTCTCCATCATGGAGAAAACAGCCACCGACCGATGAAAGCCAGTAGCCGTATAGTTTATTAATTTCCATAAACCATTGTTATATATCTAATATTTTAAAAGCTGCTATTTCAAGCATTACTAATTCAATTGAACTTGCTTGCCCATTTAAATCTCTTGTTAAATTTCTTAATTCAAAGGAAGTGCCCCTGCCATCAAAGCCAATACCCCTAATCAATGTAGTCCCTGACACAGTAGCTGTATTGTCGATATTATATGCTGATGCATAAAAACGCATACCAGGTCTTCCACCATGAGATTCATAAATAATAAGAGGAATTGTTGTTGGTGCAGCAACTGGTATTCTTGCAGTCACATTATATGATATACAGTATATTCCAGGTTCAAATTGCAGATAATCAGGGTTAATTCTATAACCGTTATTGTTATTATTAGGTATGTCTAACAAACTTCCTGTTAATGGAAGAAATTGATCTGGACCAACCATTCTTCTATCGTAATTGCTGATACGTAACATAACATTATCTCTATAATAGCTTGGATTGTTCCAATAATTATAATAATTATCCATTATATCCTCTCCTTTGATATTTTGTGACAATATATGATATGTTTGAATAATAATTATGTTACATTATGTAATATCTATGCTTTTTTATGAATAGAACATCTTTTAAGTTAACTTGCAATTATACGCAAAACAGCCACCAGGCTTTTGACACCTGGCAGCCGCAGGAGGTTGAAAACTTTTCAAACTTTCCACCTTAATAATACCACAGGTTAAAATATCATGTAAATTCCGTTTTTATTTCATGGTAATTTCAGATAAAGTCTATGCCCTCTACACCAAATAGCTGTATACTGATTTCTTTTGTAATTTCATTAATCCATCTGCTTATTGATGGTTTGCTTGACATATATTCTTTTGCCGCATCATCATAAGTCATACCATCCATCATACAACTAACGAACGCATTGTACTTTTCTGGAACCCCTTTTCGTTTACATTCCTCCTGGACTAGATCAAGGGCCTTATCAATATGTGCTATAACAATAAGACTTTTTAATTTACTTCGCCTTATACTATCAATATACAACTCGTCCGAATCATCCATGATAATATAATCCTGTTCAAGCTGCTTTATATCAGATACAGCTTCTTCTATGCTGGTCTGTATTTTATGATAATTCTTAAGCAGAAGCTTTGTATTATGTAATGCTTTTCTCTTACGCTCCGCTTTCTGCTCTTTACTATATTCCTTAATGGCTGACTTTACAGCCTTTTCAATTAATTCATCTGCTGTTTGTTGATTCAATCAAACACGCCCCTTTCAATCCTGCGTAAAGCATGAAGAAACTGCAAAAACCTTTTTCGTTTACATGCTCACATTCACTACATTTTCTAACTCTTGACGGATCAGGCCGTCGCAAAATATATTCCTTATTCTTTTCTGTCAATAATTCTTCTCCTTTCCAGCAATTAACTGTTGTATTTAAGAACACATGTTCGTATAATATATAATAATCTAACTTGTGAGGTAATTACTATGCCATTCTTCGAACCTGATCGTAGTCCGCAATTTAAAATTGATTATAATAGCCGTCAGCCTATTTCCGTTATAGCTGCCTTTAATCCTATGGGTGATTTTAAGCCTGTTTGTTTTGGTATTAAGTATTTATACGATAATGTTTGTAAAGTCCAAATTACAGGGGTTAAATACAGCAAGGATGTAAGAAACGGTAAGTCCTTTTGTTGTACTTATTTATCCGGCAATCAGCAGAAAGAATGTATATTGACCTATTACATATCAGATCACAGGTGGGTATTAGGCTCCTGAAAATGTTCACAGTAACTTAACATTACTATCAAACCCTGTACACATATGAACGATATACTAAGTTCATAAGATAACAACAAGGTTCCCCACCTTGCTAACATAAATCTCTTTTTCATAAACCGGCCAGTAGGATAACCTGCTGGCCCCTCCTCTTTTACAGGATAGATTAAATTTTGAAATCCTCCGCAGTTTCTATAACATCTAATTCCAGGAGATCATCTTCCTGATCTAACCACATAGACTTTAGTAAGCTAAGCCTTTCCAATACAACGTCCAAGCTTTCAATTTTATTGAATACCATTAGTACATCTTTACCGGCAATTCTAAATTCTGGATTCTGGCCCGTATATTCTCCAATCTGGTGACCATCAGAGTTATTTTCAAATACCAGCATGCCTGTTTTTTCATTATCGATTTTATTCAGTACAGGAGTCATCATAATATCACCTGTTCCGAATGTTAATTTTGATTTTCCCTCTATCATACCTTAATCCTTTCTCAGGACCGTCCGGATCCTGTCCTCCAATTTTTCCAGTTCATATCCGTTTAACTCTTCTGGAAGAGTACAGTTAACCACTATCCGGCAACCGAACCGGGTCTTAATAGCCTGTACCCTCCCGGGTTTTACCTTTATAGTACGTCCTAATCCTTTTAGCTTCATACTGACCTCCTCAATAATTCATCCAAAGATATTCCGTTCTTGGAAGTGACCTCTCTGCTCTGGCTGGTATCGATTCTTTCCGCCATCCTGAAAGATATGTATTATAAATCTCATTGTCATATCCAGATAACATCACCGGTCCGGTATGCTGCAGGAGCGCCTCCAGCATTTCAATATGTTCTGCATCAGTACCCATTTCATGCTTATACATTTTCCTGGACCGAGTAGAAAATAGATAAGGCGGGTCGTTATATATTAAAACATTACTGTGATTAAATGATTTAATAAGTTCTACTGCCGGCCTGTGCTCTATCTGGACCATCTTAAGCCGCTGTGCTACCGCCGTGATTACTTCCGGCAGGTCATTCCAGTACCGAACCGCATAGGCTGCTTCTCTTGCGTATACATCTCTTTTCCAACCTGTTTTCTCACAATGCCGGAACCCATACCCCATTCCAGACCGAATTAGAAAGTTTTTTGCTCTCTCCACCGGATCTAGTTCGTCGGAGTTATCCGGAAAGGAATTGTCATAAGCAGCTCTTGCGTATGGTGTGTAAACAACCTGACCGATTAACTCTTCTCTGGTGCTGTCGTCCTGAATAACTACAAAGAGATTTATCACATCGTCATCCAGGTCATTGATTGTCTCTATCCTGGACGGTTCTTTATTTAACAAAATTGCCCCACCACCGAAATACGGTTCCAGATAACTGTGATGTTTTGGCATCTGGCTTATGATCTAGGGAGCTATCCGCTGCTTACTCCCTGGGTATCTCAAAAGTGTTCTCATATGACACCTACTTTCTAATTTTGGGTACAAAAAAACTACCAACTGATATTGATAGTTGGTAGTTTACAATCATTACATAGAGGCCATACTTTTTACGTATTCTCTTGTTCCTTTTATTATAACTTCTTGAGCTTCACTTAAATAGTTTAATGCTTTTTTTACTATTTCATTATGATTCTCGTCTTTTAGTAAATAAATATTATACATGTCTTTATCTAAGTTCATTTTGAAAATATTTTCTCGTATCTTTTTGATTGAATTTATATATTCTCTACATAAAATATAATATTCCTTCAACAAGTCATAAATTCTTTCATCAATAAATAGAGCACGCCTTAAGAGATTGTAATTATAATCATCTAATGCGTTAATTGCATTTTTGTATAAAATTATATCTTGATCAGGCTGTACACACTTAAGATATTCTATAGATTTTTGTTTAACATCTTCTAATTTTGGAGCTAATTCTTGAAATAAAACATTATATTCTGTATCAAATATTTTTTTATTTTTATATGTAATTTGTTCACTAAGGGATTTATATCTTTCTATTTCCAATTCTAATGATTTTTTATAAAATTCAATTTGCTTGTCATATTCAGTAGTTTTTTTCCTCATAAATAAATCAGCCCATACTTTAGCAATAAAAGTAGATAATGCGATTATTATAGCACCTGCACCACCGACTGAAGCAACAACTTTCAATATGAAACTTAATATAATATCCATAGTGTGTCCCCTTTATTTTTATGTACTAATTATATTCGATATAGCTACAACTATCAATATTCAGTTGTCAATGTACACTAATTTATTACATAATTTTCATCAATTAAAATTCAAATGCAAATCTCATTTTCTCTTGTTTTAACCGGCTGATTTCTTCTTGATCTGTATCCTGGGTTTCAAGTTCAATCCGTCTTAAGACTGCATTAAGTTTTTTCTCATCGTCTTCCCACGCATAGGCATATCCATCCGGGGCAAATATTGACCTCTTGACATAAAGTAAATTACATCTGTCTATCACCGTCTGATAACTCATGTAATTATTCCTAGCGCATTCCCTTGCACTGGAATAGCACTCAACGATTTCACCCTCCGAATTAATCTTTACAACCGGCTGACGTCTACTGGATGCACCAGTCATTTTCCCAAGCTGCTTTCGGCCTATGTACTCTAAATTGCTTGCCCAATTATCAGTTAAGCAACCGTTTTTATGATATGGAACCTGTCCAGGTTTAGGCTTGCCAATAAAATGTATTGCTACAATCTGTGAAACTAAAATCATATGATCCTTACCTTGGTTATCTGTAAGATGCACATATAATTTATTTCCTTTTCCGGATTTCTTGAAAGGTGTCATCAACTTTGATTTGCCATTCAGATATATGCGCCTTATCTGCCCTGTGAAACTGACCTGGTACTTTCCGTTATATCCTTGTATATCTTTCCAGATATCAACCTCAGCTTCGTTCATTGGTCAACCTCCCTAATAAGCCAATCCTTGATACAGATAAGGCAGCCTTTCTCAATTCCATCATGTCTGCAGCCAACCAGTTCCCCCGCCTCATCGTATTTCATATTGCAAGCCTCATCGAAAGAATCTGTTTGATAAATTGCATCTGCCAGTCTATCAATATCTGTTGCATATTTCTCTGCATTCGTCATGATCTTACGCCCCTTTCTTTTGGATCTCTTTTAAATGTTCAACCATTGCTGATTTGTTTGTACTGGATTCCGTAAATGTCGGCATTCCTGGTATCCATTGGTTTTTTGCACCTAACAAAAAGTATTCTTCGTGTCCATACTTAATATCTGCTGTTCGCTCGTAACCTTTGTATGCGTGCTGTAAGCTGACTCGGATTACAAAACTTGTACCATCCTCGAAATCATATCGATAATACCGCTCTCCTGTGAGCTCCTGATCAATCCATATTGGCCAAGAAGTATAATTATCAATAAAATCCTTTCGTTGGTCATTATTCTTAAGAATAGGCAGCTCTGGCTGTACTGATTTAGATTCCGCTTCGATAACCGGCTCCTGTAACTTATCAAATAATGCAGTAGCCGCATCCAGACGCATCTTTGTTTTGTGCCGAATAGAATCTATACAGTTATCCTTACGCAGAATATCCAAATTTTTAGTATGATTTGTAATTTCCCACTGCACTTCTGAAATACTGTATCTCTCAGGATCAGAATTATCTTTTTCAGTATGTATTACATCAGCTTCCACAATTTCAGATTTTTCTGATTCATCAGCAATCCAGCACATATGCTCTCCTCTTTCCGGATGACATTCCATAATACCGGCATCTGAATTACCATTGAGTTTACAACCCTCACATTCCTCACTAATGGATTCGGTCTGATCAATAACGGTTTTTGGAATATCGTTCATAATTTCAGCTGTTTCGGTAACAGATTCCGGGGTATCGTTCATGGTTTCCTTATCCTCATCCTCTTCCGGCTTCTCCGGTGGACGTGAGGCCAATCTAACCTTATGCCAATCATACTCATGTTTAAACCGCTCAATGCTGGTTCGAAATATTGGGTTTCCGTTTTCATTCTCAATTGTTATGTACCCATCATTTTTGATATTATAAGCCCAGTAATCTATCCCAAAGGCAGAACAGCAATCACCATTTATACCTTCTATTTCAGTACAGTTTTTAATCATTTCCGCTATAAGGGATACTATAATCTCACTCCGGGTAGCTCCGTATGGCTCGCCGTTTAGTTTATAAGTGGTGATTACCGATTTCATCTCCTTGCCAATCTCGGATAACTTCAGCTTAATTTCATCAAGGCATTTCTGAGACATAGACCGTATCGTAATTACTTCATCTTCCGTCATGCCACAAAGTTGTTCAATAGTATCAATACTGGCACGCTTCAAACAATTATATGTTCGAACAGAAAAATCTAAATCATCAATGCTTTTCTCCCGTTTCGGTATCCTTTCGTCCTGCCAACCACATTCTCCATTACAACTTCCATGTTCAGGACATTCAGCACAACATTCTGCACCGGTATCACAAACGGCTACACAATTGGAGTTACCATCATATTTACAGGTCTTTGATAATGGTTCAATCAGCTTTTCCTCCGACTCAGTTTTATGCGACGTCGCATAAGATTTTTTAATATCTTTTATCTGTGCAACCGTTGTAGTTAATGTTATCTGTTCCATCTGATTATCTGTTAGAGTCAACATTTCTGACAACTTAGAAATGCTAAAACCTTTGTATTCCTCTTGAATCATAGGTGAATTACCATCTTTACTGAATCGGTCATTAATTGACATATACCGGCTAGCCCATGATTGACTGATACCAAATTCAGCTTGCGCAAACTCCCATATGTCTTGGTACCCGTCCTGCTCGTAAAGATTCCGATCACGAACATTTTTTCAGATAATACCCTATCGCTAAAAAGGACCTGGACGCCGTATTTATATTATCCTTGATTATATTCTTAATACTTTCCAGTGAACTGTTTTCATACCACTTTACTTCATCCACACCACTTTTCTCCTTTCAATTAGGTTTTATAAGTCTTACTCCAACAATGTTTATGTATAAATATTTCATGCTTACTCTTGGTCTTAGAATACTCAAAATCCATTTTATTGGCTTCGTCTTCAGAAATATATTGATCACATATAACGCACTGCTTACCAATAGCTTTTTTAATCAATTCAGGGGTATAACTCAAAATTTTATTCGGCATCGTCGATCCTCCGCTTAAAATCATCTTTTATTATTTCACTGAGTTTCATAAGTATAGTTTCGCAAAGTCCATATTCGTCATTGTATTTGTTTTTTAATTCCTTTGCTTCTTCCCACATCTTGAGAATATCCTCTTCGTTGCTTGCATTCTCCCATTTCCGGTAAAAGACATTATAGGTATCATTAAAAATATCTTTTACCTGGGACCGGGTAATTGTTTTTTCATCCTTAGACGATAAGTTCCTAATTTTATTAATAAAACCTATCCATTTATCAACTTCTTCCTTTGTATTCATAACAGGCCAATGTCCAGGAACTACTTTTATTCTGCTATCATCATATTTATCCCAGAAATAATCCTCTATTTCTGGTCCTATATTATAAGTCATATATCCTCCTTATCAAAATACCTTTCAGTAACCGGAGTAACCGCACGGTAACCGTTGTAACGGTTACCGCTAAAGCCTTGATTTTACTAACAAAACTGGCACGGTAACCGAAGTAACCGTTAATTTTTACGCGCGTATAGAAAATTATTTTTTATATTTATTATGTATATAGATTGATATTTTTCACGGTTACTACGGTGAAACGGTTACCGCAGGCTTCAAAACCTTGATTTTACTGACTTTTCAGGGTAACCGTTTTTTTAGTATGCTACGGTTACCTTTTTATAAAAACGGTACTTCCTGCGGATCCGCCGATTCAAATTCCGGACTGTCTTCCTTCATGGAGATACACCATGTTTTCATACCGTTTATGCTTACACTTTTAAAAGCACGATCGGCTGCTGTCTCGGTATATCCTTTCTGTTTCAACCAACTGGATAAGGCTTTCGAATCATAACCTCCATCATTACATATCTTTTCAAATATACTTTTCATAACGTTGATTTTTCCTCCGGACACGCTTCCCCAACACTCACCAACAGGTGAATTACCTTTAATCACGAACTTATAGTGATTGGACGCTACAATGTCCCTAAAGTACTCATATGCACGTAAATTTGTATCAATAGATTCTTTCGTACTGAGATACTTTCCTATGTCTTCAGGCTTTAAAGCACGATCATCACAGAATATCCATTTTGTGGCCAGGGCATCTGCAGTTAATATGGCTGCTGCAGCCATTGATTGTTTCTCTGTAGCACCTGAGCCGAGCGAATGATAAAACTCTTTATAAAGTCGCTCTACCTCCTCTTGCGCCCCTTCGTTTCTTAATAACATGATAAAAATTTTTCCGGCATGTCCATAATTTTTTCTTACAACATCTGCTGTGGCCGGTGCATCCTTGAATAGCTTATCCTTGCATTCAATTTCTATAACTCGGTTGACCGCACCGCCTCCGGAAGAACTGTTTGTTATGGGTCCTTCACCGGATGTCAGTACACAGTTTTTCCATGTCGGTGTCTTTTGAATCCCACCGGTCTTCTTACCCCTGATACGCCCAATTCCCTCACAGAGCATATAAACGATAGTCTCAAACGTTTTCTTGTCCTTTACCAGCTGAAATTCATCAAGTACAAGCGGCATACTATTTACAAATCCGGCTAGTAATTCCGTTCCTACCGGCGTACCGTTAAAGGTCTGGATATATGCATCCTCGCCTGGATCAGCCCATATTGATGTCGCTAACATTTGCGATACCGTTTTTCCTGCTTCCGATCCACCCCAAAAATGAACAATGAAATTCAGCTTACCAAGCTTTTTAATCAACACACTAGCAAAACCTGCAGCCAACATTATTCTCGCAGGGGACTCCGTCTTTCTCACATCTTTAGCCTCCTTGAGCCACGCATCAAAGTTTCCACTGATTTTAATGGATCCGTATATCTTTTCAAAGTCATTATCCCCATCAAAAACCAGATCTTCTACATAGGGGCTGAATTCACCCCTGTTTGTCCATCCAAGCCGTCCGACTGAGTTATGATGAGGAAGAATATTATAATTGAGGTTTTCGATGTCATGCAGGTACCGTACAAGGTTTCTGGAATTTTCCGATGTCACGGCTATCCCGTTTATAGATAATTCCAGTATGCTCCTATTGTCAGCAATCATTCTCCGATCGTATATCTCGTTTTTCCATCCCTCTCCTCTGTTGAAAGCGATTCTGATTTTCTCAATCCCAGTGTCGATATTTGTAAGGCGTTCCACCGGCATGATCGGATGAACACAAGCGATATCCTCTCCATTACGTTCATTTCTACGGGTAACACCATAATCATCCGCCAGCCATTCTCCGGTTTTTAATTCAATCTCTTGTCCCTCAAATTGTGTCACATTATCAATGATTACACCTTTACCGGCCTGTTCCTCTGCATATGACTTGAGCATACGACCAAAATCTTTAAACCCAACGCTGGCGGCGTTATCTTTCAATATGGTGAACATCTGATTATATTTAAAGCGGTTGTTCCTAAGTTCGAACAATGCTTTGTACGGCTCTTCTGTGTTGAATTCAGCTTTTGAGTATTGCCTAACTGATGTCTCTTCCATACTTTTTAACTACCTCCTTGCGTTCTTCATATGTTCCATGCTCTAATATTTCAAGATCAATCGTATACTTAAGCACCTCTTTCCGACAAAGTTCCTCTTCATCTGAAAACGGTTTAAACTTAGCTGCCAGCGTTTTATACATCAGAATGGCTCTTTTTAGGTAAACTTTTGTCTCGGATTGATAATTTTTCTTTGCAGTTTTAAATGGATCATATTTTTTCTTGGGTTCCTTATGTTGCTTTTGAATTGCAATCCTTTGACGAAAGCTTGCCATACATTACTCACCACCTAAAAGCTCAATAATCTTCTTTCCTGCATCACCCCGACTACAGAACATGAATTCAACTCCATATTTGTCCTGCATGGTTTTCATGGATTTAGCCAATGTTGCTCCGCTGTTAGGGGGCCTCATACCTGCAGTAGAAATACCCTTACGCTGCATCGATTTAACTTTACGCTCCCATGCATCTATTCTTGGATTTCTCCACATTGCTACGTCCTCAATACTTTTTATGCCCCATCCATGCTCAACAAGTACAATGAGTTTTATACCGTTATCTCGGGCTAAAATACATTCATTTCTAAAACGCTCATGTTCCGTTTCTCCGTTTTTCTTTTTCTTACCACCACCGCATATATTACCTACGCATTCCTGCAGGTCTTTCTTACTGTCTATAACCACTGATAAATTCAGTATATTTGCATAATCACCAACAGGAAGTTTACTTCGAAGGATATTAACACCTAAACTTCTCAGCTGGTTATTCTCAATTTTATGTTTATCGATTTGTTGTCTTGTATCTTCTATAATTGTCAATTATGTATTTCTCCTTTCTCCAGAGCGGTATGCCCATCGCTCTGGATTTGGATAAGGAAGTCTATGTAATATGGTTACACTGTGATATGTTATACATTGCATAGACAAGAAATGAATGAGTTTCTAGTTTTACATGTTCTCGCATGATCTTTAATGAAATGGTAAACGATCAAGATCTATCGTTACGCCTTTATTGGCTACATACACTTTGGTACCGGCTCCGGCAACAATATTGTTAATTTCCTCTGAAAACAGTCTCTCATCCGAATTACTATCAGATAAATGCATCAACGTCACTGTATAAAGGTCTGAAGTAGTATTTGCTCTTACAAAGTCCTTGCAAGTTTCAAGTTCCATATGTGATTGCAATACCCGGTCACGCAAAGCGTTAACTGTTTCACCTTGATGGTTTCGATTATCAATAATCTTCTGGCTATAATTGCACTCGATCATAATATGGTTCACATTTGAAAAGTGATATTTCACATAATAAGTATCCGTTGCAAATACCAGACGTCCCATGTCTTGATGCATGATATAAAAACCATAACACTCAACATCGTGCTCTAATTTAAAAGGACGAATCAGGAAGTTGCCAAACTCTAAATTCGGAGTCATAATTTCATAGGCTTTAAAAATCGGTATTCCTGCCTTGGGATATTCATCACAATATTTCGCATGATCTCCGTGACTGTGGCTGATAACAACCCCAACGATTTTTGTTATGTTGAAATCCAGAGCCTTTTTTACTTCCTTGAACGGAATCCCTGCCTCCAGTACCAGGCATTCCTCCTTATTTTCTAAAAGATAACAGTTTCCGGAAGAACTACTGCCTAAACACTTAAGTTGCATCTTTTCCCTCCGGTTTCAGCCATTCAGGTTCCGTAAATTCCTCAGTATTTGCATTTGTTTTTATTTCATGAGCTACAATATCCTCAATAGGAACTTCCTTATTATCAACGTATTGCGGATTACCCTGCTCGTCTATAACGGACATGTCTCTGGTATAAGCATCTTCCATTTCGATACTCATGATTCCCCATTTACTGATCAGTTGACGGATCATGGTCTTTTCGGCCATTTCGTCAAACGACTTATACCAGAAAGAAGAATACTTCCACAGCTCTTCTTTGGGTATTTCACCTTTTTGCAGCTTTCGATAAGCTTCCAGATTAAAAGCCTGGGAATATGTATCTGCGTGCTTTTCCATCTTGGCCCTAGACCAGTATAATTGCTTCTTAAAACCATTCAGGAGCTCAAAGTAAGCCAGGTACCCGACAATAGGTAAGTTTTCCTTGACTTCGTCATCTTCGATAAATTCAAACTTGTATTTACCGCTAAACCGATCCCTGCCCAAATATTCACCCTCATGGATATAGATGCAGTCAATGTCAAGATATTGACCGGTTCTCATGGCAAGTTGCTTATACCCTTTAGCTCCAAGTTGAAACTGAGCTTCCACGGAAATTACATGACCCTGCCGATCCTTTTTCTTATAAGGAACCATATAATATTGTCCGAGTTGAGGACTCGGGGAAAGGTTTAATGCCTCTCCCAAAAGAGCTGAACTTAAGATACTTGTATTTGTGCATTCCTGCAGAGCAGGATTAGTCTGAGCTTATATGTAATGACCGATACGGCCATAAACGCTACACCAATCATCCCCCTTGCAAAGGCCTGTCCTGCAGTTAATTTGTTTAAATCAGAGGAACCGGCTACACCGTATACATAGATCAGAGCCAGGAAGAATATCACGGTCAGTAAAGCCTGCAGGCGGGATTTATACTTTTGCTTCATTAATACCTCCTTTATTCTTGTTTTTATTCCATTTTTCTCCTATAATTAATGTACCGGCTGCCACCGGAATACATAGGAAAGGAGAATACACTTATGAAACTTAATCCAGATTGCGTTAGAAATATTCTTTTAAAAATTGAATCTCTTCCAGGCGTAAAATATGAGTATAGATTTAGCGAAGATACTGTTCCAAATGATTTTCCTGGCTACTCTTATGAAGAGATCGAATACCACCTTAGACAATGCGACTTACATGGATATTTATATAAAGTATCTTATACATTAACCGGCGATTGTGTTGTGCAAGACTTATCTCCACTCGGACATGAATTCCTATCTAATATCCGATCAGATAACGTATGGACCAAAACAAAAAATGTTGCTGGTAAAATAGGATCGTACTCACTTGATACTTTAACTAAAATAGCTACTGGTGTTATTACCGAATTAATTAAACAACAATTTTAGATTCTCCAAAGTGATATCTATGCGTTTCACTAATTTCCCATATGCCATTCTCGAAATGTATTGTTAACCCATTGCAATCCTTTGGGATTGGCACTCCATTAATTTCAAAAACTTTGTTGGGAATGTCAATGCATATAGTTCTTAACTCTTCCTGTTCGTTCAAATGGCTTCCTCCTTTATCACGCTGATTTCTGTTCATCTTTTTTTCTAACTGATTTAAGAGTAATTTTTACCCCCTCTTGTTCTGATAATATTTCCGCGATAGCTTTAAATACCTTATAGGGATCCGCTGACGTTTTTTCTTTAACCATTTATTAATCCTCCTATTTTTAATTAAATTACGGTTTAATCGTTATTTTTAGGCAAAAAAATTATGTCATTATAGCCTACTCCATATACAGTTTCAATGCGTCTAATAACTGGAACGTCAGGAAAAGACTTACCGCGTTCATAATTACTTAGAGTGTCTTTTGATATTTCTAGTTTTTCAGCTGCTTGAGCCTGAGTTAATCCTTTGTTGACTCTTAAGGCTTTTAAGCTCATTCCTGCCATACAATACCTCCATTCTTCATATTTGTGTGCAAATGTTAAACAATTCGAATAACATATTCTAATTGCAAGGTAATTTCGTATTTATTTACGAGTTGTCTAACCTCTTGAAATCATTGTATAACGGTTTAACCGTTTTGTCAACGGTTTTATCGTAATTTTTTAAAAATCTTCTTGATTTTTTTACGGTATAGTCGTATAATGTATTACATAAAAATAAGAAGAAAGTGGTATTGAAAATGAGCGGGTTGGGTAATAAAGAAATTATTGCAAGAAACATCAGAAAGTATATGGAGCTAAATAATAAGACACGAAATGACATATGTTCGGAACTTGGAGTTAGTTATTCAACATTTACAGACTGGGTTAATGGAAATATCTATCCTCGCATAGATAAAATTGAAATGCTTGCTAAATATTTTGGAATTGAAAAAGCAGATTTAATTGAAGATAAAAAAGATCAATCTGATTCAGTGTCTCAAGATGAACAGGATTTGCTTGCAATTTACCGAACCTTATCCAACGATGATAAGAAAATGTTGAAACGTCTTACCACGTATTTAAATGCTTTTAACGGTATGACCAAAAAAGCTGCCTGTGAATATTTAAATCAGCTTATGAATTTACAAAAAGCTCATGATTTAGAACTGAGAGCAGCACATAATGATTTTGCAGATGATGAGGAAGAACAAAAGCTTATTCAGAAAGATATTGACGAGTTATAGGGGTGATAGTTTGAATCAGTACGAATTGCTTGTAGATGAGGCATACAATAATGGTATTGAGGTTATTGAAAAGCGTTTTAATTCAAGGTCAAAAGGGCTTTGTAAAAACAATAAATTAGGCATTAGTAAAGATATACCTACATTAAGAGAAAAAACTTGCGTTTTAGCTGAGGAGTTAGGGCACTATTATAAAAATGTTGGGAATATTGTAAATTTGAAGATTGTTGATAATAAGAAGCAAGAATACCATGGAAGACTATGGGGATTTAATAAAAGGATAGGATTGACAGGAATCATTAAAGCATTTAACGCGCATTGTACCACATTATATGATATGGCTGAATTTCTGGATGTAACTGAAGAATTTCTTAGTGAAGCTTTGAATTGTTACAAAAGTAAATTTGGCACTTACATAAAGGTAGATAATTATATAATTTCTTTTGAGCCATGCCTATCTGTTTTAAAAATGTTTTAATGCATAAACAAATAAATGAATAAGGTGATATTATGTTAAAAAAACCAGAAAAAACTTTAAAGCACGTCGCTCTATACCTACGTGTTAGTTCCGATAGGCAAGCCAAAGTTGGCGATAGTCTCCGTGAACAGCTTGAAACATTACAAGATTATGTAACAAGGCGTGATGATCTTGTTGTCTATGATACTTATATTGATGACGGAATATCCGGACAGAAATTATCAAGAGATGAGTTTACACGCCTAATGGATGATGTAAAATCCGGAGAAATTGACATTATATTATTTACTAAACTTGATAGATGGTTTAGAAATCTACGACATTATCTTAATGTTCAGGCTATGCTTGAAGAACATAATGTATCCTGGGCAGCCGTTTCTCAACCTTTTTTTGATACGACAACAGCTCACGGCAGGGCTTTTGTAGCACAATCAATGACATGGGCCGAATTAGAAGCCCAAAACGATTCTGAGCGTATTCTAGCAGTATTTGAAAACAAGGTGAAAAACGGGGAAGTGATCTCCGGTACAACTCCATTTGGATATAAAATTGAAAATAAACACCTGGTACCAAATGAGGATTTAAAGTATGTTGTTGCAACGTTTAATTGTTATAAGCGTACTGGAAATTTAATTGAAACTATGAAATACATGCGCGAGGAATATGGAATCAATAAAACAGCGGCAACTTACCGCAGGAGTATTCTTAAAAACCGGATTTATATTGGCGAATACAGGGGTAATAAGAACTATTGCAATCCAATTATTGACCAAGAAACTTATGATCTGGTACAACATCTATTATCTAAAAATATTCGCAAAAACCAAACTCACGAATACATGTTTAGCGGTCTTGTAAAATGCGGAGATTGCGGAGCCGCTATGGCGGCGCATCAGGTATCAGGAATTGGACATCCGCGACTTGATGGTACCAGGAAAAGATATAAGCGTAGTGGTTACCGATGCAAAAAGCATTTCGATCTTAAACTTTGCGACAACAAAAAGATACTCTTTGAGAGTACCCTTGAAAAATATCTAATATCACATTTAAGAGAAGATATAGAAGTATACATAGGTGAATATGAAGCCACTGTTGCTCCGGTTGTTAATTTTGCAGAAAAAAAGAAAAAAATCGAAGCTAAGATTGAACGGCTAAAAGACCTGTATGTAAATGAATTAATTACTATGGATGAATTTAAAATTGATAGAGCAAGATATCTTGAACAGTTGAACTCACTTCCACAATTTGAGACACCAAAAAAAGATCTCGGGCCTATAAAAAGGTTGCTTGATAGCAACATAGAAGAAATATATGACAATTTTGAGTTTAATAAAAAAAAGTGGTTCTGGCGATCTATTTTACAAGAAGTGCAATTTTATTCTGATCGTACTATAAAGCCTATTTTTTTGTAACAATATTGCTATAGTGCTAATGATATATGACCGCTGTTCATAGCCTGAAGCATATCAATTGCTGCAGCATCCCTTACTTCACCCACCACGATTCGGTCAGGTCGCATTCTAAGGCTGGATTTTATAAGATCTCTTATAGTCACTGCGTTTTTACCCTCCACATTGGCATTACGGGCTTCTAATTTAACCAGGTTCGGAATTGCTTTGATCTGAAGTTCCGCTGAATCTTCTATGGTGATTACTCTTTCATCTTTGGGAATAAAGTTAGAAAGTGCGTTAAGAAATGTTGTTTTTCCTGAACCGGTACCACCGCTTATGAATATGTTGTATCCGGCTATAACTAATTTTTCCAGGAACTTAGCAACTTCTTCCGTAACGGAGCCAATTTGAATTAACTTTTTTATCGTAATGGGATTATCCGGGAACTTCCTGATGGTAACTATGGGGCCTTCCAAGGCTACCGGCGGGAGAACAATATTAACTCTGGAACCGTCCGATAATCTTGCATCCACGATAGGACTTGCCTCATTTATAATCCTGTTTGATTTTGATACAATCTGCTGTACAACATCTTCCAGCTTCTTTACTGACTCAAACTGTTTATTCCAGGGATGGATTGCCCCATTTTGTTCTATAAATATATTATTAGAACCATTAATCATAATTTCTGTTATAGAACTGTCTTCAATTAACTCCTGTAATATATCCAATCTACGGATTGAATTAAATATATCTTTCCTAAGCTGCCGTTTATCCTGCAAGCTTATGTAGTTATTTTTACTTTCTTTTAACAGAATCTCATCTATTACCTCCAGGATTTCTTCATCCTGTAATTCTTTCGATAAATCGATCTGCTTAATTACCAAATCCTGCAGTTTCTGTTTTTTTATTTCCATCTTTCCTCCTATCCGAAATTTTATTTAATTAACATTTCCTCATGCAAATATCAGCCAATGGCAGAAATAAAAATAAATAAATAATACTCAATAACGGATTTTTAATCGAATGAAAACTGAATATTGAGTGAGACACAAAAAATAAACTTCTTCTATCTTATATAGCCTGAAATAAAATCAAAATCACCGGTTTCAACATCAAAGCGTTGATATATTCTATTATGCAGTACATCTCTTATTTCTTCCGTAACAGTAACCTGGGTTATTTTTTCTAAAACATCGGTATATCCGGACCAGTTCAATTGGTCCTTAAACACATTATATTTAACCTCATCCCAGTTGTTTTCTGCTATCAGGCACAATATCTGGCTGCTGTTACGGAATACCTCTAATACCCCTTGAGAATAACAGCCGATATCAAACAGAATAACATCATAATCTGCATTTAACTGCAATTCGCCTAGCCATAGCGCAATATCTTCAGGTGTTAGTTCAAATAAATCAGGTCCAAAAGATACACCCTCTAAAGAATCAAGATTTTGTCGCTTTGTAATAACTCCGCTTATTTTGTTACTTAAATTGGATGGATTTTGTTTTAGAAAATAAATTAATTCAGATAGGCCTATATCAGCTTTATACCCCAGAATTTCAGATAATACCGGAAGAGTATCCAGATTGATGTATAATGTTTTTTTAATAGCTGAATATTGTTTTGCAAGGGAAAATGCAAAAGCCTGCCGCATAACATCCGCTTGCATGGAAAAGACACTGATTATTTTGGTTTTAGTGTCATAAGTATTCTTCCTGTTGCTTTGAAGCAATTGTTCCGGAAAATATAATAATAGTTCTTTCATAATAATTTCTGCTGACTGATATTTATATATTACAGGATATATATTATTAGTTGAGACTGCATTTTCTTCGGATAATAGGCATATGTTTCTTATATTATCCATGTTAACTTCGTCTAGTGGTAAATTTTCATTAATTAATAATATATGAATGAAATTTTCTTCCATATATGCCTTTAGACTTTGTAGATTAGTAAAAACACGTATCTGCATCAAATTTTTTTGGTTACGTTTTAAATAATCCATTAAATGGTTTGCGTAATCACTTTCCGTATCATAAATAGCTAAAGAGCTCAAAATTACATTCCCCCTTATTAATAACTTCATACCAATACCCACACTTTAGGGGTATAAACCCTTAAGAATAGCGTTTTTTGCTATTCTTTTCAAACCTCGTGTCCGAGGCTTTGGGATCGTATGTCTTACGCAATACTATTCATACTAATAAATACGAAAGATATGAATTAGCACAGCGAATAAAATTGCCGGTGAAAAATGAATGACACCCTGCTTACTTCCTTTTCTGTTCTCACAATAATTAACAATAGCCGGTAACGTATTTTTATTTTCTTCCTCCCTGACTTCCTGATATGTAATTTTCCCGGTATAATTACGTTTTTCGGTATAACTATGATGATCCGTATAATTATTAGATTCTATTTCCCTTTCCCTGCTTTTTATTTGTTTTGACGGATAGCTATGGAATCTGCAGATAAAAAATTCAACCTCAGATTTTACCTGATAAAGACTTTTGGATAATTTGTTAATAGTACTATGTTTGGATTTTGCAACTTGAAGGAAATTCTGAAAAGAAAGAAATCCGGATAAAACTAACCTGTACTTAATAAGATGTAACAAAGATAAAAATGCGGCTATTACAAATGCGGCTCCGATAGAATGATAAACGCTGGCCGCACCGCAAAAACAGCCCACTACAGAAAAAAGCTTTATATCTCCCGCTCCCAGCGCTTTCATCAGAAAAAGCGGAAATAGGAGCAGTATTGGTAATAACATACCAAAAAACCATAAACTAATACTTGTCCGTCCCTGTTCACAGTAGTTAATCATAAGACCCAGAATTAATCCGAAAATGATTAAAAGATTACTGATTTTATAAGACCTTAAATCCATTATCACAGCAATTAGAAGCAGACAGACAAGGCAAGTCATCTTAAAACTAATAGGCTTCACCTCACAGACTTTTTAGATAAGGTAATCTTACACCCAGCTTATAAATTTTACAACCAAAATAATGCAAATTATGTAAATTCATTACATATGACAATTTTTATAAAATTTTTTATATAAAATTAATTTAAGTCTATAAATTTACATTTTAAAAGTATACATAAAATTATTATAAATTTATAAGTATTTACAAGTAAATTATATTCCCAATATTATATATTTTTTTGAATGTTTCTGTTACTGTTCACAGGCGTTCACAGGCAACAATGCGACGTGTTTTCGTGAGTGTATTATCACAGAAAACCGGAGAATCCCAGCACCAAAACGTTTTCTATGCGTTTTGTATGCATCGCGAGGTCTGTTACTGTTCACGCAACTGCAGCTTTTTGCAGGGAGTGAACAGTTACATGTTTCAAATCACCACCACATCATATCGGGTATATTGGGATGTATTTTTGTATATAACCCCCGAGTTTTTACAGTCTGATCCGTGTTATTACCGTTTCTGTACATCGAGTAGCATACTACATACTAAGTCTGTTTTTTTGGGGTAGAACTGGGAATAGTACTCTTGAATCGAATTCGCTATATAAAAAGAAGCCCCTGTCATTTTAACTCCAGGGGCTTTATTCGTATTTTTTAGTATTATCTTTTAAAATAAATGATACTATTTATCATTTATTTCTGCCGTTCCATTTCCTATTACAAATTCTCCGATAACTGTCCTGCCATCACTTTTATAAACCGAAATAGATCTGTTTACAGGCCTGTTATTCTGCCATTCGATTGCTTCTTCCGGTGTTTTAAAGTTCGGTTTATCCTCTAGTTCTTCCCTATATACGTAACCATGAAGCCCCTCTTCTGATATAACTGCGATTAAATCTGCTCCAAGAACATCCAGTCCATAAGTCTGACCAAATTCATTTTTTTCTAACGGTGTCATGTTTCTAATTTCCTCTGCTGAATAACCTCCTTCCTGTAAATCATTATTTATTTTAATAATTTCGCTTTCATTTAGTTTTGCATCTTTTACTTTTTCCAATAAGATATCTGATATATTCACCATTGCAAAAGCGGAAGCTGGTATAAGTAAGAATAACAAGATTAAACAGACGACTTGTGTAAGTAAAATCTTTATTCCGACCTTAGTGTGTTTTGTGTGAACGGACATATTCATTAGACGTCTCCTGCAAGTATCTGATAACTGAATTCTTTCTGTGATGTTATGATAATCTTCCATTAATTTCTTTTCTATTGCAGAATCATTCATTTCTATTCCTCCTCAAATTTATTTTTTAACATTTCTCTTGCCCTGCTAAGTTGCGTTCCCACAGTAGATTCCCGGGTTTTCAGAATATATGATATTTCTTTTATCGAATATCCCTCCTGATAAAATAATTGGATTATGAGACGATATTTCTTAGGAAGTTGTTGAACCAATTCCCAGATATCCTTTTCCTGCTCATTTTCATAAAGAATATTTTCATTCAGAGCCTCTGTTTTACGGTACCAGAATGAATTAACATAGTCTTTTGCAGTATTAATGGTCACTCTTAAGAACCATGCTCTTTCATGATTAAGATCTTTAAACTCAGGATGTTTTCTCATATATTTTAAAAAAACTTCCTGAATGACATCTTCGGCATCCATACGGTTTCCACAATAACTATAGGCACAACGAAATATACTGTCTGCATACTTTTCAATAAGTTCATTTAATAAATATCTTTCCTCACACGTTAACTGCCTTGCATTACCACATTTTTTCTTTATATCATCACTTCCTCATCTATCATAAAAAAAGATATTGAAATTCCATGATTCATACCAGCAATATCCTTCTTCTATATAAACGATTGTAATATCTAAAATTTCTCATGCCAATATATATTTTTTAATTTCAGCTTAACAATAAGAGAAGCTATTACACTAAAACATTAGCACAATAGCTTCTCTAAACATACTAAATTAGTTATTCAGTAAACAGTTCAAAACCCAGTAATACAAATTTTACTGTTTTTTATGTAAAATAATAAAAAGCAGTTATTCCATATACCAGAAGGAACCCTGGAATGCCTAATAACCCGATCACAAGCGCATTGAATGCATTTGTTCCGGCAGTTAATGATAAATGAAAACTAAGAAATAAATTATTTAAAAGATAAATTCCCAGTAATCCGGAAAAAATACGCAGTCCAAAATTTACCAGTAAATCAAAACGATGTTTTATTACTCCAAATAAAATTAATGCCACGCATATAATAATTATAGCAACAAAAATCTGGCTCTCCATAATTTCCTCCTTTTATTAAATTAGGTAAATTTTTCTATAATTTAGTATATTCTAGGTATAGCCTGACTATACTATAATTAAATAATTATTTATAACCCTGTTAATCAGGTAGAAATGGAGCATGAATGAAATTGTTTTCAAAAATTAAAAAGCAGCAAAATGATGCTTTGCTAGGTGAAATTGAAAAGACAAAGCTTGCTCTGGAATCCGCATATTCGAATTTCGAAAACGTAATTGATCCTGATTTAATTGACTGTTATATCTATGAAGTGAATGCGATTCAAAAAAGATATAAATTTCTCCTAAAGCAAGCAAAAGAGATGGATAATGAATATACTACTATATAAATTAGAACAAAAGTATAGGACATATATAAATCGTAAAGTAACACTTAAGATTTACATATGTCCTACTTAAATTATATATTTACTGCTTACGCCTTAAATCCTCTGCTTTGTTCATTGGGGTTTAAATAGGTTTCGTTTAAAACACCTTTTCCATAAGTCAACCCTGCATAAAGCTGCTGAGTATTCTGCATAACAGGTCCGGCTTTGTCTTCTTTAATAATGCCTTTGAACCCCTCCATTAATATTTGGAGAATGGATTCTATTTCCGTTAAAATGTCGTTTTTCTTTTGATAAATCGCAGTCAAAATCGACTTATTAATGTAAATATACAAACTCATTAGCTGATAGGCCTGCTCATACCGGTAATCCAGAGTGGCCATTAATTCATTAAGAAAGCGCTGGGCATGTTTTAATTCACGCAGATAGGAATCTGTTTCTCCGGCTTCAAAATACGTTTTAGCCGAAGCTATATCGGATAATATAATTTCATACATAATAACCACTAATTCACTTCTGGATGCCTGAGAAATTCTTGCGGTATAAGCTTTTAACAGATCTTTTTCCATTTATATTCCTGATACCTTTCTCTGAATAGTTTAAACTCTCAGCCTATTATCCCTGCAGTAGCGATAAGATTTGCTGCGGTCTCTGATTGGCCTGTGCTAACATGGACGTACCTGCCTGGGATAATACATTTTTCTGAGTATAGTTAGCCATTTCCTTAGCCATATCAACATCTTCAATACGGGATAATGCTTCCGTCATATTTTCTGAGGTGGTATCAAGGTTTGAGATAGAATGTTCCAAACGGTTCTGATAGGCACCTAATTTAGCACGGATCGCCGTTACCTTATTATTGGCATTATCAAAGGTTGTAATCGCTGCCTGGGCACCCTCCTCCGTACAAAGGTTAACATTATCAATTCCTAATGTAACCGGATCTACCTTGGGAATCCTTACATCCATAGTCTGATGCTCATTGGCACCGATTTGTAATTCCATAGGGCCTGCATCTAATACGGTTATGTTAGTAATACTTTCGTCTATGGCCGTTGTGGCTGGATCATCAACACGTTTTGAACCCGGTCCGGCTTTAATAACCATCTCAAAATCACTGCTGTCCGTTATTTTAATTTGATCACCATCTGCTGACACCGTTGCCGTTGTATTAAAACCCGATACTAAAGTTGCTTTCGCATCGGTTCCTTTATTTGATGTGACACTGGCGATTCCCAGAGCATTCTTTAAGGCATCGCTGTCACAGGTAATTTCTATGGATTGATCGGAACCATATTTTTCCGATACAAAAACAAGATATTTACTATTTGCAACATTTACATCTGTATAACCGGCTGTATCCGGTGCATCTTTAAGAGATTGATTCGGTGTGGTTGTATTACTGGCAAAAACCTTAATATTTGCATTATCACAAGTTTCACGAATTTTTGCATATACGTCTTCCAGTGTATCACCCGCTTTTATTTCAATCTCATTGCCATTAATATTTATTTTACCTGCCAAATTACTTGGATTAGGATAATTTATTGGGCCCGTTCCAACTGCTACTGCTTTGGTTGCTTCTGAATCAATTTTTATCCCATAACTTCCGCTTTGAACCGCATCTGATAAAGAAACTAATTCAACAGAGGTATTATCAGAATACGACATATTATCAATACTTCCATCCAATATTTTTTTGGTATTAAATTCCGTTGTGTCAGAAATTCTCTGAATTTCTTCTTTTAGTTCGTCAATTTCATTTTGTATGGATTTTCTATCTCCTACTGTATTGGTTCCATTGGCTGCCTGAACTGCTAATTCTCTCATCCTCTGCAACATGGAATTAACTTCGGTTAAGGCACCCTCTGCCGTTTGTATAATGGATATACCGTCTGATGCATTTCTAGAAGCCTGGTCAAGTCCTGCGATTTGGGTCTTCATCTTTTGGGAAATAGCCATACCGGCAGCATCATCCGCAGCACGGTTAATGCGAAATCCGGAGGACAATTTCTCTAAGCTTTTGTCCAGTGCATTATTGGTTCTTACTAATTGATTATTTGATTTTAAAGCTGAAATATTATGATTAATTCTCATATCATGCTCCCATCTGTGTTTATCACGTGTTTTTTAAATTATCTTCTATCTCTTTTATATGTACCAAAAACGTCTTCGCAAGGTTGTATAAGGTATCCGTTTTAACCCCTGAATTATCCGGGGTATCTACGTTTTGGCTTTCACCTACCGGATTATAATTTGTATATCGGTAAGAGTCCTCCTTTTGATTACCTATTCCATAATTTAATTGTTTGATTTCTATTCCAGCCTGATTAACGACATAGACTAATTCCTGACTGTTTTGTTTAATTATATCCAGACCGTTACGGTTATCACAGGTTATCAGAGCGTTTATACCTTGTTCTTTTACCGTTATACCGGCAGATACCTTGCCCAATGTATCGGATTCCATATTAATACTTACCTTACCTGTCTCTCCCGTATTTCTAACAACGGTTACATTAACATTAGTAATGTCATTGCCAAGTGCCATAGGTATCTCATAAATCTCTTTACTTGCCAGTTTTCCGATAAATGACATTCCATAATTAATCCTTTGAAGTGTTGTAATATCCTGAGAGGTAATAACCGGATTTTCATAAACCTGATTTAATAGTTTATTAACATCCTGTTCTAACATCTGATATTGCTGCTTCATACTGGATGGACTTTTTAAAGCCTCCATCATACCCTCAGAAACAGCTTCTAAATCCAGTCCCGTCTCTTTCCTATCTGTATCGGATTCCTCTGTATCTCCTGGTTTATTGTTATTTTTTAGTGTTTTAGTTAACTGTTTATAAAATGTATTGTTTTTGCTGATTAAGTCTTTAGCAGCCTGTATATTAGCTATGCTGGTTGGCATTTCATAATTTTTTAATAGCCTGATTGCATCTTCCGCCTGGAACAAAACTTCATGATAATCTTCTACTTTTTTGTTCCAATATTCATTTTCTTCCTCTCCTTTTGGTATATTAAGAAGTTCTTCCTTTAATTTTTCCACAGACATATTTAATATTTCATCAGAGTCCTTAAATTTCTGTAATTTTTCCGGTGATATTTCTTCCATAACATCCCGAACCAAATGGCTTGAATATTTTATTTTTTCATTTAAAATATCAGCCGTTTCGTCTGTTTGATTTGTTTCCTTAGATTGCCCCTCCCGGTTAAAGGAGGTATTAATCTGTTCCGTAATACTTTCTCTTGAATAATTAAGCTGTGCCAAAGCCCCAAAGCTGTCATCCACGGCAGTATCCATACCGCCGCTTTTCATAGTTCTGACAGCAGTCAGAAGATTCTGCATGGTTACTTCCTGTCCCGCTTTCAATACTGACCCCAAGGCTGCACCATCTGTTTTATCAACGGTATTCAGTAATCGGTAGATACCAATATAAGACTTTCTCTCCTCTTGTGTAATAGCTTTGTTTTTTTCCAGTTTCCAGAGATATTTACTGTATTTCTCTTCTTCAGTTATACCTAATTCATTCTGTATACTTTCTATCTGCTGATTTAATTCTTCAATGGGTATATTGAGAGGATTCACATCTTTTTTTATCAGTTCCACTGCAACCGACGGCTGAAAATTTTTCATCAACCTGTTTACCTGTTCATCGTAAGACTTGACATAAGATATATTTTCCTCGGTTATCGAAATCCCATTATACCCCAGTATTCTAACAGCCCTTTCGTTGGCCTGGGTAGTCTCCAGTTTCATGTCTTCCAGAATATCATCTACATTCTGAAAAGCCTTTGTTATGGAATCTCCCATGTCAGAACGGGGTTTTGTCATCAAAGCTTCATAAGTTTCCCCGGCCTTAAGGGAATTTTTGCATTCATTTCCGGCTGATAACAATCCCTCCACTGTCTCAATGCTGCGGCTTGACAGAGTATTGCCAAGAATGTAGCTTGGCATTGCTTTTAATTCTTCCACACTTTGAATACTGCCCTTTAATGTCTGGACATTTTCTGAAGTTATCGCTGCATTCCCTTCTTTTAGAAGGTTTTTATAATACTTATCCTCTAATTCCCTTAAACCGTCAACGATTTTACTCAGAGAATCCGTATCCAGATGAAATCCGTTTTTAATTAATTGTTTTCCTGAATCCAGTGTCATTTTTAACCTGATTTCTTCCAATTGCCTTCTGACGGTTATGGTTTTAATATCAAGGTTATCTGATACCGATACTTCCTGCCTTACATCTTCACTGCCTGTTTTTTCATTGTTTTGAAGTTGAACATTATCCTTATCCGTTTGAAGCTGCTTCTCTTGTGTTTTCCTGCCCTGCTGCTCCAATTGTGCCTGAGCTTTTTTAAGTTCACGGCAATTTATCTGGCTGGTTTCCAGCCCACTATGATTAACAACCACTGTAATTGCTTCTTCGCTAATCGACCAGAAAGCATCTATAGCCTGACTAGCTCTGGTGGTATCTGCTGTCCCTAATGATGCTGATTCCGGTGATTTACCGGATGCATAAGTTTCCACGGTTTTGTTTAATATGGTTTCTTCCCCGGTATTATTCTTTAACTGATTAAGGTCATGGTAGGCCCATAATGTTTTGTCCGTTACAGGCAATCCATTATTTAATAACCATTTAGCAGACTGTAAATTCTCATCATTTACTTTAAGACCGGAATTCTCTATAATTTCACTTATCTGCCCCTGTAAGTTTTCAAAAACTTGATCACTTATTCTTCTATTCTGCGAAAAGCTGCCGCTATACTGGGCTTTATATATATTTTCGATGGTTGGTTCCAGGTTGTTTTTAATTATATAACTGATTCCTTTATCCGTTAAAGAAAGTGCGGATGACGCCATTTCAAGGGCAGCGGCAATTTTAGCTATATTGGCTTCTGTTACCGGCATATCGGACTCTATTAATTTCTCTACGATTTTTTTAGTCGTACCGCTGTAATCAGCCATATTTTTAACGGCTTCCATTTTTTGCTCTAAATTTTCTTTTTGATCAGTCAGATTTTCTTCTGTTACAATTCTTTGTGTTTTAACACGTTGTAACGCCAAAGTGAGCCTTTCAGCATTATATTCCTCAAGGGAAATTCCTTCTTCACTGATTGCTTTATAATCTTCTTTTGTCATTCGTTCTTTTGTATTGCTTTGCTCTTCTCCCTCGGTACTTTTCTCCTCCTGTGTCTTTTCACTATCATTATTCTGCAATGTATTTTCATTGTAAGTCGTATAATCAGTATCTGCTGTTACAGATGCGGTTTCTGTAATTATATTGTTCTTGGCCTGTTTTACCTCTGCAATGTTTTCTTCTTTTGGTGCTGTATTTGCTGTGTTTTCCTGTACACTAGGACTGCCTGTCCCATATACTCCATTTATCATCATCAACTTCACTCTCTCTTTTGACAATATTACCTTTATGTGATACAACATATTTCGGCACTTAAGCTGGAAAGCTTTAATTATATTTTAACGTAAAAAAACACACTGAACCATCCAGAATCTGTTTGGTCCAGTGTGTTTTATATTGTGATATACTCCCCAGTCATCATCAATCTGCCCTAGTTATGCTTTCTTTTTGTTTCTGAGTTCAGAAATTGATTTTGGTTCTGCTGCCTGATAAGTTCCATACTGAGAAGCAGTTCCTCCAGCATTCAAAGCACTTTTGTAACCTAATCCGGCGATAGCCTTTAATAATAAATTTTTAACTTTCATCTAATATAGCTCCTTTCTTTTATTTACCTCAATTAACATTAGCATTGCAACTGCAACCAATGTAAATGTTAATGTAGCAGCAAATTCCCTTGCTATAAAATATAACGCAACGACAAGTACTGTCCAGCATAAACTAATTACGATGCTGATTTTCCTGTACTTAAGCTTATCCAATTCCTGTAACGTTTTATTACTATTTTCAATTGGAGCGTATTCAAATATACATCCTATGTAAATAGCTATAAAAACCAATAAATAAACCAGTGATGTTGTAGGAAGTAGCAATCTGGACATAAACATTGTTACTATAAAAATGGAAGCAAATGCAATATGGCATTTTACATAAGTACTGGCATGATAGCCGCCAGAATACGATCTGGTTATTACAAAAGCTATATAAAACAGCATCGCATGATAAAATTGGTTTAGCAAAAAGCCTAAAACTACCACGATGGTAAAATTAACAATATTAGAAAATAATATTTCAAACCCATATATATAAATTTCCTTATCTTCAGTCCGAATTGTATTATTTTTACATAAAATATCAGTTATCTTCACTGCAACTCGATTGGCCAAAATACCCCCTCCTAATGCATTAGCATTAGTAAATGCCCCAAAGTGACTATTCCATCACTGCAGTTCTAATGGACCGATGCACACATAATATACAAGATATTTTTAAGAAGCATATTTGGACTCTAATTAACTTAAAATCTATGTATTTCCCGAACATGCTAAATTATTAAATCCTAAGTTCACTTTGATGATAACTTATATCAATTCTATTTTCAATAGCCTGTACACGTTTGGTTAAGTATCAAGCACGTTTGGTATAACTATGTATCCTGATTTATTTTTAGCGCTCAATTGCAATCCGAGCTTCCCGTTTTGTAATCGAGTTTCACATTTTGAAATCAACCTTCCATTTTTGAACTCGAAATTCCACGATTGTTATGACTTTCACGTTTTTCTCTTGCTTTTCATGGTATAATCTCTGGTAACAGGATGATTTTGGCGCACAAAAACCGGACGTGAATTTTGGCTTACAAATTTTGTACTCCAAAATTCACGTCTGCTGGTATCTGTCTTTTCGTTCCAGCCGGTGGTTTCATCTTAAGATTATCTTGCTACTTTTTCAAAAGGCCTGGTGTTAAATTGATGCTGTTGGCGGCAACCTCGTGGCATCCTAATTTATCAGCCAGGTCTTTTCCATAATAAAAACAGAATGCTTCATACGGACTTTTCCCATTCAGCTTTTTTCTTCTATAGGAATTGATATGATTCATCATCAGATTGATATCCTCCTGCATCAGTTCATCAAAGCTTTTTCCCTTTGGAAATACCCTTCTTATGAATTCATGGCCTACCTCTATTTCCGCTTTCTGATAGGGTGCACTTGGATTACAGTAATAGATTCTGGTTCTTTGAAATCCTTTACCATCTGGACCATACTCTATACTCTTCGGATTAGAAAATTCACTTCCGTTGTCAGTCAAAATGATTGGAAACAACTTTCGAAAGTCCTGTCCTCCCAGCTTATTATATAGTTCCTCATAAATATCGATTACTGACTTAGAGGTATTGGCGTCTCTTAGGAATGCAAGCATCAAGGACGTTTCTACAAAGAATAATGTAAGCAGAACCTTTCCACCTTTGCTTCCTATCACAGAATCCATCTGGATCACTGCTGTATCAGGATGCTGCTCCAGATACACCTCATAATCATGATAGTTTCTTCCCACACGACAGCCCCTGTCTACCTTCAGCTCTGGTTTTTTATAACGCGGTCGATACTTTACTTTCCGTGGGAGATCAATATTCCGCACATCAAATAGACTTCCATCTATGTAATTGTATAAAGTCTTCTCGCTGCACATTAACTCATCCTTATTAGTTAAATAAATCTGATGTATGGACTGTCCTTGTTTGATCAGCGGAACCAGGATCTCATTCAGTCTGGCAATTTCTCCTTCAGTAGAAAGAATCCCACTTCTAGATTCCGCAATCTTTTCAGATGCCTGACAATGGGCTTCCAATGCGTCATAGATTGTCTTCGTCAGTGTACACTTCTTCACTTCACTGCATCCATTACATACATAGGGGGCTTTAAATCTGCTGGTACATACTTCTTCCTCAAACTGTTCGCAATACCTGTTACACAGGCTTTCACACTGTCTGCATGTGGTTACCATAGGATGCTTACATTCATTTGTTCCACACACTTTTTTTCTCTTACATCCTTTTCGATACTTGCATACATTATGGGGATAGACTGAATATCCTGTACATTGCTCTGCTGCATAGTTGCGGACTTCTTTTGTAATAGTAGTTCTGTCCCTCCCCAGCTTCTTGCCTATCTCTGTAAAAGTCAGATCTTCCTTCAGTCCACTTTCAATCTCCAAACGGTGTTCATAAGATAAAAACTTAGCCATAGTGTCTCCTTTCCCAACCGGCTAAGTTCAGTATATCACGAAAGGCAGGGACTGCGCCCTGCCTTTTGAAACACGAATTTCTCTATGCTATTTTCAAATATTTGTACCTAACTTTCCCGTCCGAAAGGGAAAGTTATTTTACAATTGAGGATTTATTTTTAGCCAGACATCAGCATAAAAATACTGTTCTTTTTCATAGAAACTTATCATACCATCATGTTTATTTACAATATCTTTAATACTTAAACTGCCAACGCCATGCTGCAATTTATTTTTTTTCGTTGTATGTAAATGAGGATTTTTATCCAATACAGACTCTGTTATGTAATTGCTGATTAAAATAACCAGATAATTCCTTTCATTGTATATTTTTAAATTTATTTCTCTGTTATCTTTAATTTGATTGCTTGCTTCTATTGCATTGTCAAACAAATTTGCAAGCAGAATACTAAGATCCAGTTCCGGTATACTTTCAACACTGCCTGTTATTTCATAAGAGAACGCTATATTACTTTTTTGGCATAATGTTGCCTTGGAACTAATAACCGCATTGATAGCATCACTTTTTGTAAGTATAAGCTGAGATCCAAAAGTTATTTTATTGTCTAACAAAGTACTTAAATAAGTTTTTGCCTCCGAACCTTTTCCATTATGTAATAGGGTGGCGGCACATTCCACATAGTTTTTCATATCATGACGAATCTTTCTGATTTCTTCGTAGGATTGTTTCATCTCTATCAGGTTTTTTTCCTGCTCGTTTAGTCGTAATTCCATCAGTGAATAATGAAGTCTCTCTTTGTTTTTGGCACTCATATTAACAAAAATATAGTAGCATAACGTATTAATCAATATTAAACACAACATGATTAAAACCGCAAATAAACCATTTTGTCCGGTACGGGGACTGGTAATTAATATTTCAAAAACAAGTACACCCGCTGCAAAAGATGTGATAAATACACTTAAAATCGCAATCCATTCCGTGATTGATAACGCAAACTTGTTATTCCTTTGTAATCGCAGCAGCATCCTTGTAAGAAAGAAATAACTTGACTGAGTCATTACCAAAACTGTAAATCTTTCAATACCCTGCTGCATTATTAGATGGGTTACTTCAAAGGGCGATAAATAACTGATTAATGTTAATACAGAAATACTTAAAATCATTTTTAAACCGTTATCAATGCACGCTATTACTATTTTTTCAAATATGGAACCATTTAAAAAGAAAATTCCGTATATAATTACAATTCCCGGATAAATCAATCCCGCAACACCCTCGAATATCGTTATCTTATTCATAATTAATGTTGCCATCACCTGAGCTACAAAAGCTGTAGTAAAGCCTATATATTTCTTATTACTGACATTCTTAAAACCTAAATACCTGGTAACAAACTCCGTTGAAACAAAACATTGGATCAGAGTTGCAGCGTATTCTATTACTGTCCATATCATTTTTTAAGTACCTCTCGTAAATAATTGCAGTTTTTGTTTTACCGTTTCTAAACGATATCGGCTTATTGGTACCATATCTTTATTGTTTAATATCACCTTTGTTTTATCTATGGAATAAATGTAACGGTAATTTACCAGATAACCACTGTGTACCCGTATAAATCCGTAAACTTCAAATTCTTTCTCTATCTTATGGAGATTACTTTTTATACGGTATTTATTATCCTCCGTACATAGATAGATATCATGTTTATAACTTTCAATATACATTATATCGGTGATCCGAATCTGTTTGGTTGAATTATTAAAACTTACCGTATAATACAGATTATCATTTTTGATTTTATTTATAATTGCTTCAATTGCTTCAGGCAATTCTTCTTTCAACCAAGGCTTTCTTATAAAACGGAAAGGTTTATAACGGATCGACTGAAATACAAGATCATCTCTGTTAGTTATAAATATAATGCTTACAAAGGGGTTCGTTACTCTCACTTTTTCTGCTACTTCTATTCCGCTTAATCCCGGCATCTCAATATCCAGAAATAATACATCAAAGGGTATTTTATCACTGGCTTCTAATAATTTTTTTCCATCCAAAAAAGAGTTAATATGAATTTCATTGCCTTTCTCTGAAAATTGTGTATATATTTGACTAACCAAATCTTCTAAAAAGATTTTTTCATCGTCACATACTGCTATTTGCACAACCATTCTGGAGTTTCCATCCTTTTATTTTTGCTTATTTAAAATCTGGTTCTATATTTTTCCTTAATATTCCAATACTAACATTAAATTCCTGAAAAAAATCATAAAATAAGACTAACCAAATATGCACCCCGAACTTAAAGTACATGTATCAGTTAGTCTTACTTTATAATAGTTTCTGCCCTCTCACGTTCCCCAACGCGCTTACTTCCTCTAGTACAATACCTTCTTGTATCGACTTATTAGATGATATCAGTTTTTGTAGGATTTGTCAATAGATTGTAATAATTTTTTTATATTTTAGTAATTTCGCCAAGTAAATTTTTACAGTTCAAAAAAACCTTTTAATAATTTTTCTAAGTGTCCCTGATCATCAGCTCCCATTAATTCCCTGGAAGAGTGCATTCCAAGTAAAGGTACCCCCAAGTCTACCGTTTTCATTGGTAACCAGGAAGAAATAATAGGCCCTAAGGTCATTCCGCCAGGCATATCAGACCTGTTTACAAATTTTTGATAAGAAATTCCATATACTTCGCAGATTTGCTGAACAATGGCTACGGCTTCTGTGTCAAAGGTATATTTCTGGTTGCTGTCTATCTTAATAACAATACCCCCGTTTAATTTAGTATAATTCACGGGATCATATTTTTCCGGTCTGTTGGGATGAACTCCATGTGCGACATCCACAGACAGAAGCATACCCTTCGCCGTGGCTTCAAACATGCGTTCCCTGTTTTGAATACCAAGTCCCTCATACACTTTAGATAATATCATGGTAAGCAGGGCAGAATCAGCCCCCTGTTTGCTACGGCTCCCTATTTCTTCATTGTCATATAAAGCAATTAAATTAATACCCTCATTACGTCTGCCCTCATTAATCCCTTTTAATAATGCCCATACGGAAGTCAGGTTATCTAATCTCGGACAGGAGATAAAATCTTCCTCCATACCAATCAAATTGCCCTCTTCTGCATTATAAATATACAAATCATAGTCTAATATTTTATCTTCGTCCACCTGTAATTCTTTTGCCAGATAGTTGATAAAGAATTTATCTTTATTTAAACTTTCATTTATAGTTGCAATGATCGGCAGTGTATCGGTTTGTTTGTTTAATTCCACCCCTTTATTTACTTCCCTGTTAATATGTATCGCCAGATTTGGTATGGTAAGAATCGGCTTTCTAAAATCAATTAACCGGATGTCCGGATGAAAGGGATCTTTACTTTTTAAAGTTACTTTGCCGGCTATAGATAAAGGCCTATCCAGCCAGGTATTCAATATTGGTCCGCCGTATACTTCTGTATTTAACTTACAGTAAGCACCTGAAACCATTTCTGCATTAGGTTTTAACCGAAATCCCGGATGATCGGTGTGTCCCGCCGCTATACGCAGACTTTGCCCTTCCCTCCAGTCCTCTCCTATGGTAAACGCAAATAGGACTGTTCCATAAGGTTTAATATAATACGCTCCTCCTGCATTCAGATTCCAGGGTTCACTTAAATTTAATTCTTTAAATTCCGACTTTTCTAAATAGATTACCCCTTCCTCCACAACCTGGTAGGGAGAAGTCGCAGATTTTATAAATTGCAATAACTCTGCTGTAATTGTATTATTTGACATTTTTACACCTATTGCATAACACATCTGCAGGCAGATGTTGCATCCTTTCCATCTTTCACTCTGGATTCAACAGAGGAAGCAGCTTCCGACAGTCAATCCAATATTTTATTTATCCATATTATAGACCACGAATCAAAATTAAACAATAGAAGATACCAAATTAAGTATTCTGTCTGTTACGGTTTAAATCCTGAGTTTTAAATAAACTTAAGTCTTGACGTCCATGCTTAGCTGCTATATTCTATAGGGGTGATCTAGTACAGCCTTGTATTAATTTCTCTTAATTCAGTACCTGCTATTTACAACGGTACAGTATAAGGTAAGGCTGTATTGGGACTTTTAATCTAACCTCACTTATGGTAGAAAGGGATTGATAAATGGATCAGTTATTGTTTCAGCAAACTTGTGACAAAATAATTGACAGTAAAAGGGCAGATAACGGTATTGGAACTTTAGGTGAGAAAACTGTCCATGCAATTCTTAAAAATTATCTTGTAACAGATGTATCCTGCCATGAAATTAAAGTAGGGGGTTTCTATGCCGATATGGTAAATGAAAACGGCATTATTGAGATTCAGACCAGAAGTTTTGATAAACTAAGAAAAAAATTAGAACTATTTTTGGAAATATCGCCTGTTACAATTGTATATCCCATTCCTTATACAAAGTGGTTACGATGGGTGAATGAAGAAACAGGCGAAATCAGTCCTCCTCGTAAATCTCCCAAAACCGGATCCCCTTATATGATATTTCCTGAACTATATAAAATAAAAAATTATCTTCTCCATCCTAATCTCCATTTACATATCATTCTTATGAACCTGGAAGAATACCGCTTTTTAAATGGATGGAGCAAAGACAAAAAAAGAGGCTCCAGCAGATGCGACCGAATTCCAACGGAATTAGTGGAAGAAATCATAATTCAAAACAGTTCCGAATACCATAAGCTGATTCCTAAGACCTTACCGGATACTTTTACTTCAAAAGACTATAAGAAAGCTTCCGGCCTGCAGCTTAATAGCGCCGTAACCGCTCTTAATATACTCTATTATGTAGGGGCAGTAAAACGTATCGGTAAATCCGGCCGGGCCTATCTATATTCCAGATAAGCCCGTTTTATC
This sequence comes from Anaerocolumna sp. MB42-C2, assembly GCF_030913705.1. Lineage (GTDB taxonomy): Bacteria > Bacillota > Clostridia > Lachnospirales > Lachnospiraceae > Anaerocolumna. The sequence continues at coordinate 3,472,490 of NZ_CP133190.1, read as the reverse complement.
TTGCTTTTACTCTATTGTGACGGATGGTTCTTCCTGTACTCTGCAAGCAGCAGATCCACCATCCGGCCGTAGCTTTTTACGCCGTCACTTTGCTTGTTCGCTTTTAAATAATTATCATTCACGGTATTGGAAACCGTACTGATGACCGTATTCTCAAATTTTTCCCAATAAAAATATTCAGCACGGAGATCTGCTATCATTTTTGTATTATAATGTTCCCTGACTGACTGGTAAAGGGACGGATCCTGTTTGTATAACTGATTTCCCGCATAAGTCAACGCTAACATAATACCGCTGTACTGAAATTCCAGATTATCGGATTCCTTGCAGACAAGATACCCTATAAAATTAGCCTCGTCTTCTCTCATAAATCCCCGAAGATGTGCCAGTTCATGTCCCATGGTTGCTGGGATAGAGTAGTCTGCGGCATCCACATTAACATTTGCCTCCATGGTAAAGGGCCAGAATATTCCTGTAATTTCCATTCTAGACATAAAGTCTGAGAAGAATACCGGTTTTAAAGAGGTATAATAACCGCCTAATACAGGATACTCCTTAGATAAATCCATAAAAGCTTTCTCTAATTTATCCGATACTTCATTCCAATTGGTTGTGCTTACTTTCAGAACTCCGTTACTATCTTCAGCATCTTTCTTCTGATGTAATTGTTCCCTGATGCCTGCCGCCTCATCTGCTAATTCCAGACACAGATTATATAACTCATCAACGGTAGAATCCTTAATTTCCAATCCGCTGTAGGACGCAAACGAATAACGGTAATAATTTGTACCGCCTAACATGACATAAAGAAAGAATATCATACTCAGGACACAGATCCCATTTAAAAACCCTAAAGCAATAGTATAACCTGCTTTTTCTTTTTTTCTTAATTTTATAAAAATTGTTCCTATAAAACGTAAAATAAAATAAATTGCTGTTGCCGGCAAAAATATAACCTCTAACTCCATCAAAGAAAAAGGAAAAATACCGGAAATTAAACTGATTCCCTGACTAATCCATCTATAAATCCCCCTGGCAAAAACAAATTCAGCAATATCCTGATTATTCCGAACTAACCACAATATAAAGAAAGAAAGCGGAAGCAGTAAAAGCAGCAGTGTTCTTTTTTTATAGAAAGCCCTGTACCATTTCATGTTATCCGCTTTTTCCATGACATCTTTTCGTATATCCAATTCCAAATTCTGATTATTATCCATGGGGCTGGTCCTTTCTAAACGTATTAATGGCTTGTCTTTAGGAACTATACAGATTAATCCCTCTTCGGCAAAGGATTAAGGTTATTTTATCCTCGGGCTTCTGTTCAGACGCTTATGTGTATGATTATGGTTATGTCCAAGACTACCCGGTTGACGGTTATTAACAGTCTGGTCATCTTTGCGGCTGTCATCTAATTTAATACGTTCTGCGGCTATATTAATAATATCTGCAATCTCTTCTTCCGGCATCTTTACATATGCCGCCAGTTCATGAATGTTTGCTTCCCGGCACAAATCCTCGGCCAATTCATTTGCTGCATCCTGAATATAATTGATTTTCTTAACTATAGTATCTTCAAAGCTGCTGCTCTCCCTTTGTTCCTCAATAGCTGCTTCCATAAAACTTCTTATATACTCTGTAACCAGCTCTTTTAACTGTTTATTATCTGTAATTCCTGATACAGCTTCAAGCGCACTGATAAGACCCATATTACCTTCCTGGATTAAGTCCTCCATGGACACTTCTAGGGATACCCCTTGTTTCTTATATTCCTGCGCTATTTTCACTACATAATGAAGATTTGCTTCAATATAACGGCTTTTAGCAAAGGCTTCACCTTTTAAAATTTTATCCAGAAGGCCATTTTCTTCTTCCGGTGTAATTTCTTTCATTGCTCCTAAGTCTTCCAAATACATCTTTAAATAAACAGAATCTTCTTTAAGCCTATGTGATTCCCGTTGCTTTAATTCCTCTGTTATATTATTACTATCCCCATCACTGGCACTTTCCGGTTCATACTCACTGTCTTTTACTTGTTTGTTTTCATTCTGCAAAACCTTGGAATATTCTGATTCCGTTGCTACATAACCCTTGATAGATATGTGATTCGCTGCCAAATAAGCAAATATGTGATCATACTGGATATCATTTAATTCCATATCACCAAATAAGCTTTTTATCTCGCTCATACTTAACTGATTACCCTGAACTTTTGCTACCTCTAGTATATCTCTTAACATTTCCTGAAATCTATCTTTTTTTTCCATTTTCTTTACCAGTACAATTCCTTTCAGTCTTACTTGCGTAAGGTAAATGTAAAACAATTAAAATTGTTGTTTTACGCTAACCTGTTACCCGCGGCTACTTTGTATATTTAATATATATTTACGCTATTATGAAAACTAAACCTAAATAATCGAGTTTTTAAGCGTGTTCTATATAATATTTTATCATAGATATACCCTTATAGCAATTTGATTATTTTAGCAGGTTTTTAAGTAATAATTTTAGTGGTTTATGGTACCTTTTTATTAAACCTGTTGTTATATGCCCTTGAATTAACTAAAATTTTTATGGTATAATATCGACAGATATTATACCAGTGGCGAAATTAGTAAGTGCCTATAAACGATACAAAGTGTCTCATACCTTGGTGCTTGCGAACCTGGTATAATTAATTAATAATTTATGTGCCTGATAAGCTCAGATAGGAGAAAGATTATGTACAATGATAACGAAACGGAAGTAACACAGGATTTAAATGATGAGTTGAAAGAAGATATCGGCGAAGTTGAGGTCGCTCCTACACCGGAACCGATTCCTACTATGGGAGACTTTGAAGAACAGATTAATAAATCCTTTATCCGAATTAAAGAGGGTGAAATTGTTAAAGGTACCGTTATCGGAATTTCTGATACGGAAGTTACTGTTGATTTAGGCTATTATGCAGAAGGAATTATCCGATTGGAAGATTTAAGCAACGACCCTCGTTTTTCCATTAAGGCAGATGTTGTTATAGGCCAGGAAATAACTGCAACCGTAATAAAAGAAGATGACGGACAAGGTAATATCCTGTTATCCAAAAAAGAAGCAGATAATATATTATCCTGGACAGCCCTGAAAGAATACATGGATAATAAAACAGTTTTAAAGGTTAAGATTGCCCAGGCTGTAAACGGCGGTGTGGTTACTTATCTTGAGGGCATCCGTGGATTTATTCCTGCTTCTCAGTTATCTTTAACTTATGTGGAAGATTTGGAATCCTGGGTAAATAAAGAGATATCAGTAATCGTTATTACCGTAGAGGAAGACAGCAGAAAATTAGTATTATCCGGTAAAGAAGTAGAGCGTGAGAAAGCATTGGAAGATAAAAACAGCAAAATATCAAGACTGCAGATTGGACTTATTACAAAGGGTACTGTTGAAAAGATTGTACCTTATGGTGCTTTTATCAACATCGGTGAGGGGTTGTCCGGACTTGTTCATATCTCCCAAATCTGCGGAAGACGTATTAAATCTCCAAATGAAGTTATAAAAGAAGGGGAAGAGGTTACCGTTAAAATCACAGAAGTGAAAGATGGAAAAGTCAGCTTAAGCATGAAAGCGGTTGAGGATAAAGCTGAAATTCTGGATAATGTAGATGAAGTTCCTTTTGAATACAGCACCGGCGGTGAAGCATCTACAGGATTAGGTGATCTTCTTTCTAAAATCAAATTATAATTTTCCCATTGATAATATATAAATAATTTAAAACAGGTACATTATACTGATCATTTACGTATTACTCTGATTAATTGGCAAGTCCTTTTTACAGGTTTACCGTCTTTATCGTATTAATGTACCTGTTATTTTTTACACTATGGTTATTGTTAAGTATTAGCAAACAGTAAGTGCCTTTTTAAGATTCTTTTAATCCTGTCTCAAACGAAAGAACTTAGGGTGTTTTCCGTCAGATTTTTTATCCTCTTTTTTCTTTGAATCCGGATTTTTATTATTTATATTCTCTTCCTGCTTCTCTTTATATACTGCTGCCTGTATGAATGCTTCGTCTGCTTCCGTTAGGGATTCTTTGACTTCCTGCCCATCTGTTTCCTCACTATCATCAATAACCGTCCCGTAAGAATCTTTTATCATATTCTGAAAACTTTCCGACAGTATCTCTTTGTATTGTTCGATGGAATCCTCTTGATTATAAATCTTAATTTCTTCATTAAGCGTCAGCATTTTGTGATCCAGATAGGATACAATATCCGCGCACTCTTTTAATTCTTTCCTTATACGCTCCGGAGCATTTCCTTCAAATTTGTAATAAATTTTATGCTCCAGACTTGCCCAAAAATCCATGGCAATGGTTCGTATCTGAATCTCTACCTTTACATTTACCATGGTACTGGATAAATAAATGGGTACTGATATAATCATATGATAACTCGTATAACCGTTTGGCTTTGGAAACATAATATAGTCTTTAACCTTCAGTACCTGAACATCGCTTTGCTTCGCAATCAGATCCGCTATCCTGTAAATATCGGAAGTAAAGGAACAGATGATGCGGATACCCGCAACGTCATTAATGTATTTAACAATATTTTCAACCGTTAATTCCCTGCCGTTATGGCGCATCTTTTTGGCAATGCTCTGCGGTGATTTCATACGTGATGTTATATGTTCTATAGGATTATATTGATGATTCAATTTGAATTCTTCGTTTAATATTTCAAGCTTTGTATTTACTTCTTTAAGAGCTGAGTCATACATGAGCATAACTTTTCTCCACTCTTCTTCTTCATTGTAAAACATAGGTAAATCCATAGTTTTTGTTCTCCTCCTTAAATAAGGAACACCCCTTAAACCCATTTCGACTTATTATATCATACAAATATGAACAATTTTTGAATAATAATAAACTTTATAAAATATTAAGGATTCTTAAATATTGATAATTTTTTCTCATTAATTATAAAATTTATGGTGTCAACCGTTTTTGAAAATGTCCTCAAAAAGTTTAAACATAAGCACCAGATTTCTGGTGCTTAGTTTTAAATAGTACTTTAGGAGAAAATCCATAGCTCAGTCGGTATTTGGATAACCTTAATAAACCTACAGACTTCGAAATATCAGTTAAGCTACATCTTTTCTATGTAATTGACTTTTAGCGTACTTTTCAAATGATGCCTGCTTCCAAGGATGGTTCATAGGAGGTATGTATTTCTTTTTTGGTAATTCCGGAATGGTCGCTAAATCAAATGCTTTTGAAGAAAGCTTGTGTTCCGGAAGTAACTCAAGTGCATAAACCTGCTCACCAATACAACTAAAAAGTTCACCATTGAATGATCTAATTACCATTGCTGTGGTGCCCTTACGATGGTGTACAGCGATTCCTTGACTGTTTACAGGAAGATAGTATTCATTTTGATATTTCAGGCAACTTCCGTTATCTATCTTTCTAGAAGATAATACCGCCAACGTCAGATTGATTTTATCACTATCTGGTTGCATTTCGAACACAGATTTGATACTATCAATAGGTAAAGCGAACTGCTTATTAAATTTCTTTATATAGGTGTGGAGAAATTGATTGGCTTGCTGAATGCTGGTTACATTCGCAAGTCGGAGTTCAACAGGAAGGCGGGATTGAAGAGTGCCAAACATTCTTTCAACCCGCCCTTTTGCTTGTGCAACGCTGGAAGTACGAATGTCGATTCCTAATTGTTTGCAGGCATAACCAAACTGAGTAAAGGTATCTTTCTCTAAAGAGGTTTCATGCTTCTTTTTATACTCAAATACAGTTCGGTTGTCAGTAAAAAATTGATATGGAATGCCATAATTACTAAGAACCTGATAGAGAACATGATAATAGCCATTTAATGTTTCTTGTTCATCAAAGTAGGCGCCAACAATCTGCCCTGTGGCATCATCAACGGCGATGTGGAGTTGTGTTTTGAATTGCCCAAACCAAAGGTGTAGGGACGCATCCATTTGAAGCATTTCACCGAAATACGCGCATCTAGGATGCCTAGGATGCGAATCCTCCAGATCCATGATGGAACTTTGAATAATAGCTGCTTTCTTTTTAGACTTAGTCTTTGATTGAATAGCCTTTAGTGCTTTTTTTACCGCTTTCTTGGAAGAACGGTTTGCTTTAGGAGAAAGGATGTATTCCTTTCTAAGAATAGAAGTAATGGCACTGACAGATACACTGATATGTTCTTTTTCTTTGAGAAGTTCAGAGTAATGGGTCAGATTGCAGTCACTGTACTTGGTACGATATAAGTCCAAGATTAACTGTTTTGTATCTGTAGGAAGAGTAATGGCCGGCTGTCGCCCTCGGTTACCATGAATAAAGAAAGACTTACCTTGTTCTTGATAGCCCTTTATTAAGCGATTGATGTGTCGATCTGAACAACCTATTTTAAGAGCAGCTGTTTTCTTATTACCATTTGTGTCTACGAGTTTTTTAATGACCTCGTACTTTTGGTTTTCGTCCATTGTTAGTAATACCTTTCTGATTGTGTCCACCTCATTTCTAAGTCATGAGGTTCTATTATAATATATGAACGACTAATTGGGACATAATCATTTGTGGTACACTAAGACATTATCATAAATGAATCATATTTTCTCATTAATTATAAAATTTATGGTTGACAAAATTTACTAGTATGTTATAATGGTGAAAGACTATTAAAGAAAGAGAGGTAAAAAACATGATGAACTTAATATTAGCAACCGGAAATTATAAACCAATAACATTGTGTAAGCTTACCTCAATAATAGGTTTTACCGTTAAATGACTTGAACCATACTTAGATGAATTTTTCTACATATGGATTTCATTTATCTGAAAACAACTTTTATTGCCGTGGTAACTTACCACGGCTTTTTTTTGCCCTTAACCCGGGTAGAATAAAAGCAGGTAAAATTTATTACTGAGGGAAAGCTTATGTTTTACTTTGTTTTATTGGTAAATTGCGAGACTATCTAAATGTTTGAGTATAGCATAATGTTGTTTTGCAATCACCTGATCTATATAAGCGTGGGAGGAGATTTATGAATAAATTAACAAAATATATGCGCAGATACTGGTATGCCTATGTATTTGCACTAATCTGTATGGTAATCAGCATCGCTCTGGATATGCTGGCACCGCAGATAACCAAAAGAATTATTGACGACGTTATTGTAGGAGGAAACCAGAGCCTCTTAACAAAATTATTACTGGGAATCCTTATCGTAGGTATCGGCAGATGCATCTTCGGATACTTTAAAGAATTAATATTTGACCTGGTAAGTTCAAAAATTGCCGCGGATATAAGAAGAAATCTATTCCTCCACATACAGACCTTGTCCATTCAGTTTTTTGATAAGACCAATACTGGTGAATTAATGTCCCGTGTAAAGGATGATGTGGATAAAATATGGAGTGCTTTAGGTTTTGTAGGTATGTTAATCATTGAAGTAGTGATTCATACTTCCATTGTATTATACTGTATGATAAATTTAAGTCCGAAATTAACTATAATTCCTTTGATTGCCATGCCTATCGTTGCCTGCATCGCTATCTTTATGGAAAAAAATCTGGGTAATGTATACGAACAAATTAGTGAAGAAAATGCAGAACTTAATACAGTAGCCCAGGAAAACCTGGCCGGTGTAAGAACAGTGAAAGCATTTGCAAGGGAAAAATTTGAGATAAATAAATTCTTATCACATAACAAGCGGTATTATGATTTAAATATGAAACAATCCAAAGTATTTGTCAGATATAATCCGTACTTTCAGTTTATCACTAAGTTACTTCCCGTATTAGTTATCATATTCGGCGGAGCTATGGTAATCAAGGGAGAAATTACCCTTGGAACCCTGGGTGCCTTTACGGAATATTCCAACAATATTGTATGGCCCATGGAGATGTTAGGTTGGTTAAGCAACGATTTAGCTTCCGCATTTGCCTCCAATAAAAAAATACAAAAAATATTAAAAGAAACTCCTGTGGTAAAAGAGAAAGCTTCCGTAACCCAGTTAGGAGATATGAAAGGTACCATAGAATTTGATCACGTTTCATTTACTCAAGGAGATAAGACGATTCTGTCCGACATTAATTTTAAATTAGAAAGCGGTAAAACCATAGGTATTATGGGTGCCACCGGTGCAGGCAAAACTTCCATCATTAATCTGCTGCAACGATTCTATGATGTTAATGAAGGAGAAATTCGCCTGGACGGAATAAATATAAAGGATCTTTCTATCAAAGAAATCCGAAGTAATATTTCCTTAGTTATGCAGGATGTATTCTTATTTTCCGATACGGTTACGGAAAATATTAAATTGGGCAAACGGGATTTAATCACTGAAGAAGAAATCTTACATGCAGTGACCAATGCTCAGGCTAAGGACTTTATTGAACGTATGGATAATCAGTATGATACTATTATAGGTGAACGTGGTGTCGGATTATCCGGCGGTCAGAAACAAAGAATCAGTATCGCCAGGTCTTTGGCAAAACAAACTCCTATCCTGGTATTAGACGATTCTACTTCGGCCCTTGATATGGAAACCGAACATTTAATTCAAAAAGCCTTAAATGAGCTTGATAATACCACTAAAATAGTAATCGCCCATCGTATTTCTGCGGTACGTAATGCAGATGAGATTATTATTCTGGAGGATGGTACAATTGCGGAACGGGGAACTCATGAAGAGTTATTACAGGCAAGAGGTCTTTATTATAAAACATACATGGCTCAATACGGTGATTATTTAAAGACCAATACAATCGCCGTTTAATTACTTCTAGTGAATTATAAATTAACTAACAAATAATCAAAGTACGTTTGCGTACGAATAAATACAGGGGCCTCCAACTATAAAAGACCCCTGGCTATAAAAAAATACCTTTAACAAAAGGGAGGGAAATATATGTCCGTTAATGCAATCCGGGATGATGAGAAATCCGTCAACACCGGTAAATTAAATACACTGCTTCGACTTTTTAAGTATTTATTAACTTATAAAAAAGAAATCATCTTCGTACTTATTATAATGGCCTGTACGGTCTCAATCAGTTTGATTAACCCTCTGATCGTGGAATATGCCATCGATGTTAATATTGCAAACCATGATATAAACGGGTTGGTAAAACTGGGTATCTTTGCAATCATATTAAATCTTATTTTTATTTTCTTGGTTAAATTAAGAATGTATATAATGGCAAAAATATCAAACAAAGTGCTACTTACTGTCAGGCAGGAACTTTATACCCATATACAGAAGTTGAGTTTCAGCTTTTTTGACAGCCGGCCCACCGGTAAGATTCTTGCCAGAATTATCGGCGATGTCAATTCATTAAAAGATGTTTTATCTAATAGTGTTACCACTTTAATTCCTGACTTTATAACCATCCTTGCTGTTGTGGCTATTATGGTAATTAAAGACTATAAGCTGGCTTTCGCTGCCATGATTAGTTTACCTGTTATGTTAATCGGTATGTGGCTCATACAGATTTATTCACATGTAAGATGGCAGCTTTACCGTAAGAAAAATTCCAATCTGAACGCCTTTATCCATGAAGACCTGTCAGGTATGCGTGTGGTACAAAGCTTTACGGCAGAAGTAGAAACTGCTGCTGCTTTTGATGAACTGCTTATGGAACACAGGGGAGCATTTATAAAAGCTGTAGTATTAAATGATGCCTTTGGTCCGGTCATAGATTTCTGCTGGGGACTTGGTATGGTATCACTTTATTATGCCGGAGTTAAATTAACCGGCAGCAATCATGTTCAGGTTGGTACTCTGATTGCCTTTGGTACTTATATCTCCATGTTCTGGCGCCCGATTATGAATTTAAGTAATTTCTACAACCAGATGGTGACAAATATCTCCGGTGCGGAAAGAATCTTTGAGATTATGGATACAAAACCTGAGATAACAGACCGAGAAGATGTGAAAGAGTTACCGGATATCAAAGGAAATATACGATTTGAACATGTGTCTTTTGCTTATGACAAAGATACCCAGGTTCTAAAAGATGTAAGCTTCCAGGTGAAAGCCGGAGAAACCATTGCACTGGTAGGTCCTACCGGCGCTGGTAAAACTACGATAGTTAATTTAATCAGCCGTTTCTATGATATACAGGAAGGGAATATCTATATCGACAATTATAATGTTAATGATGTTTCCATAGAAAGCCTTCGAAAACAAATGGGTATTATGACACAGGATAACTTCCTTTTCTCCGGTACCATAAAGGATAATATTCGTTACGGCAAGCTGGATGCAACGGACGAAGAAATCATAACCGCTGCAAAAGCGGTAAATGCCCATGAATTTATCATGAAATCAGAAAAAGGTTATGATACGGAATTAAAAGAGAGAGGCGCCGGTTTATCCGTGGGTCAAAGACAGCTTCTGGCTTTTGCCAGAACCATGGTATCCATGCCGAAGATTCTCATTCTAGATGAAGCTACCTCAAGTATTGATACCCATACCGAACTTTTAGTTCAGCAGGGAATAGAAAATTTATTAAAAGGAAGAACTTCCTTTGTTATCGCACATCGTTTATCAACGATACAGAAAGCAGACCGTATTTTTGTTATTGATGAAGGCGGAATTAAAGAACAGGGAAATGCAAAGGAATTACTAGCCAAGAAAGGTATGTATTATAACCTGTATATGGCACAATTTAAAAATATATAAAAATAAAAACCTTACCATACCTTTTAAGCTGCTAATACCGTAATATAAGTCAGTTTAGATATGGCAAGGTTTTTTATAATTTCACCCCTATTATAGCTCCGTACTAAAAGTCTACAACTAATCGTATTACCAAATATTACATCCGTTCCTGCATAAATAATAGGATTAATTGAATAATTTGTATTGGAAAAGTAGAAGAAACAAAAGTAGTGTCCGAAATGTTAACTGTTACGGTTGGCATGATGATTCATCCCTTCTTATTTTTTTGAGGCTTGCCCTCAGTACATAATATGTCAAAAAACGACAAATGTTACTATGTGATAATAAGGAATCACACCAATAAATAAAAAACATGATATATATTTTTTTACTATATAAAATTAGTGTATAATATAAGCTGCATGAATAGTATTTCTAATAAATCCAATTTGGTAAAATTATTAAAAGGGAGCAAATTTATGGCATTATTATGTTTAATAAGTTTTATTTTAGGCTTAATTTATTTTAGATTAGCGTGTTATATTGGATCATTTTTTAAATTTTCATATGTTTTTAAAAAAATAATAAAAATATTTATAAAAAAAAATAACATTTGATTAGAAGGAGTTATAATATTTAGCCTCCCATTTACTTTTGTTACACCTAATTTTGTATTTTCTCCTTTATAATCTGGTATCCCACATTCCGCAGAATGAATCAACCGGATCTATTCCTTTAAATTCACTTCTTCCAAGCAGCTTATCCATTACTGCATCCACATTGGACTTTTTAAACTTATATGCATTAATATAGGTTCGAATTCTGGGTGCATCAATTAAATGATATGGATTTGCAAAGGATATAAATATAGTTGGGATGTCTGCCTGGTAATTCGGACAATTTGCACCCATAGGTTGTGCCCATTCGATACGTACTACCGTCTGGTTGCTTTTTGTAATCATATTACCCACGTATAGAAGAAGGTCATATTTATCCAGCATATCCTGATATTTTGAAGATCTTCCCTCTAATCCTTTGGGAGCTTCGAATACATCAACAAGAAACCCTTCTTGTTCAAGAGCTTCCTTCATCGTTTCGGTTACATCTTCACCACCTGCATAACCAAGGGCATTTTCGCCGGAAATAATAGGATAAAGAAGTACTCTCTTATAAACCTCTACTTTCAGCGGAATCAGACCCTGTTTATTTTTAACCAAGGTTATCGTTTTATCGGAGCAATCCAGTTCCATATCTTTATGTTCCTTACATCCAACAATTTCTCTGGCTTTCTCTATATCCGGTATCAAGGTACCCTCTGTCTGTTTCTTATGAAGTTTAAGAGCTGCCTTTAACCCAAGTATTCTAAGAACTGCTTCATTAAGTCGTTCTGCGGTTATTGTCCCATCTTCTACTCCGGCTCGCATAAATTCATAATCTTCTTCCAAATTCTTTGTAAACAGGAACATATCACATCCTGCTGCAATGGTATAAGGTACTGCTTTTTTCCTGCTCATTGGAATACACATACCTGCCATGGTAGTTGCATCAGTTACTATCATTCCGTTAAACCCTAATTTGTCTCTTAATAATCCATTGATTAATTCCGGTGCTAAGGTGGCGGGCATAATATCTTCGTCTTTGATACCCGGTTTTAATTTCCTGCTATAAGCCGGCTGCATGATATGCCCTACCATAACCGTCATAGCACCTGCCTTAATACAGGCTTTATAAACTTCACCGTATGTATCATCCCATTCCTCACAGGAAAGGGAATTAATACTGGTAACCAGATGCTGATCTCTTTCATCCACCCCATCTCCGGGAAAGTGTTTGATGGATACCGCCATACCCTGTTCCTGGCAGGCTTTTGTATAAGCTACACCGCAATCTTTTACCAGGTTATCATCAGAACTGAATAATCTTGTTGCCATAATCGGATTCCGGAAATTTTTATCAATATCGATAACAGGAGCGAATGCCCAATTTGCACCTACTGCAGTTCCCTCTCTCCCACATACATATCCCATCTTTCCTGCAAATTCCGAGGTTCCTGCTGCAGCCGTCTGCATATTCGGACCAATATTGGTTCCTTCATTGATTAATCCATCTCCTCCTGCTTCAAAGTTAGCTGATATTAATAATGGAATCTTGGTATTTTCCTGCATACAGGTAATAGTTTTGCATATCTCCTCCAGTGGCATAGGCCTTCCCATACAGCCACCGATTTTATATTTTGTTACATATGCCTTTAACACATCTTCTTCACTGCTATAAGCAATCAGGCAAAATAACTGGCCTATTTTTTCTTCCGTGGTCATTCCCTCCAAGGTGCTTTTAACCCAGTCTATATCCTCGCAAGAAAGATAAAACGGTTTCTTTTCTAATAATTTATAATCTATCATAGCAATCTCCTTTATTTAAATCCTTCAACCTGCTTATTAAATCATCAATTGTAATATTAAAAAGTCCCGGAATACAAATATCTGCATTGGGGAGGTTTTCCTTTTGTCCGATTCCTATAGCTTTCATTCCCCCATTATGCGCGGCTTCGATACCTGCTTTGGCATCTTCAAAGACGATACAGCACTCCTTATTTAACCCCAGTTCTTTTGCACCTAATAAAAATACTTCCGGATCGGGTTTGGCTGTATTTACCATGGTGCCGTCAATAACAGCATCAAAAGTATTATTTAGCATTAATCTTGATAAAATTACACCGGCATTTTTACTGGCTGAGCCTAACGCGATTTTATATCCCTTATTTTTGGCATCCTCTAAAAATTCATTTACCCCAGTTAATATTTCCTCCCGTTTTAATTCATTGATATACTTAAGGTAAATATTATTTTTTATAGTGCAATATTTTTCTTTTTCCTCATCGGTTAGATCAATTCCTCCAATTTCCAGGATGATATTAAAAGACTGTTTACGGCTTACCCCTTTTAATCTTTCATTGTCTTTTTCCGTAAAAGGTATCTTAAGTTTTTCCGCTAATTCTTTCCATGCTAAATAATGATATTTAGCTGTGTCCACAATAACTCCGTCCAAATCAAATAGTAAACCCTTTATTTTATCCAATACCTAATTCACCTCTCTTCTATGCTTATATCGTTTACAAAACACCCTGCCAACCTACTTCCTTACACTATTAGATTAGTACATAAATACAAAACACAAAAACCCATTAATATATCCTGTTAATATAATCATATCGTATAAGCTTTTTCTAAACAATGCTGAAACATTAGGGCTTTTATACAGGTTTTTGCTTTTTTCCCTTTCTCTGATATTTTTTAGCTTGTATTAAACGCAAAAACTTGCAGTTGTTCTTGTAAACCATATTTTCGTATGCTATATTTAGCTATAAGAACGATTCGGCAATTACACCAGAGGTGAGATATGAACAGTAATCATGAGATAATAGAATACAGCAAAAATCTTCCCATAAAATTATTTTGTCAACGCATCGGAAGTGTATCAAAGCACTGGCATAGAAGTATAGAACTTCTTCTGGTTTTATCAGGCGATTTGGATGTATGGATAGAAACTGAACGGTTTACCTTGAAAGAAAATGATCTGATCCTGATTAATTCCAATCAGGTACATGAGACTTACAGTAAAGATTGTGTGTTGATCGCTTTGCAGGTACGTCTGTCCATGTTCCATATGGACTGGCTTAATACGGAAAATGTATTTTTTCATTGTAACTCTTCTTTACAGATAAATAATAAACATTTTGATTATATACGGGAAATCATTGCGAAGCTGATTGAACTGAATACCAGTACGGTATCATACAATCAATTGCTAAGTTATTCTTATGCCTGCCGGCTAATATATGAGCTGTTGATACATTATAAAGCGGAACAGCCTGCTGTAGTCCGCACCCAGAAACAAATGGAACGCCTGGGAAAGCTTATTGAGTATATAGAAAAAAATTATAACAGAGAAATTACCTTACATGAATTAGCGGAGTTAGAATATCTGTCTCCATCCTATTTATCTCATTTTTTTGAAAAAAATATGAATATCTCTATTACAAATTATTTAACCAAGATAAGAATTGAACATTCTCTTGACTATTTACTAAATACGGATTATTCCATAGAAAAAATAGCGGAGCTTTGTGGTTTTTCAAGCCCCCGTTCCTATGCATCCTTTTTCCGTAAGCAATATAATGAACTTCCCAGCCAATTCAGGAAAGAGAAAAAGTATGATTCCATTCCATTAGATCATTTGGATTCTGCTCAAAACAGCAGTTATTTAAACCTGGACAAATATGATTTTTTTGGTAAACTTTCCGCCTATCTAAATAAGAATAACTTTAAAAACAAAATGGAAAATGAGCGTCATAAAGTAAATCTCGGCAGCATTAATACCAGGGCAACCACACCTTTTACCAATCCTGCTCTGACTTTTTGTTCTGTCGGACGTGCTAAAGAAATTCTATATAGGAATATACAGGATATGCTGATAACACAGCAAAAAGAAATTGGATTTCGTTATATTAAATTTCATGGTATTTTCGATGATGCTCTAATGGTTTATCGGGAAGATTCTGCAGGTTGTCCGGTATTAAATTTTAATATGATTGATGAAATACTGGATTTTCTTTTAAGCATTCATTTATCTCCCCTGATTCAATACTCTTTTATGCCAAAAGCCCTGGCTGAAACACCGGAAAAAGAATTTTTTGCCATCCCTTTTATTATGAGCGAACCAAAAGATTACACCAAATGGGAATACCTTGTAACCCAGTTTACCAAACACATTCTTAAAAGATACGGCTTTTCGGAAATCTCCGGGTGGATTTTTACGTTCTGGAATGAAACCTTGTCTAATTTTCCTTTTGATTTTAAAAGCAGGGAAATATCACTTCAGTTATATGAAATAACCAGAAATGCAGTTAAAAAGGTGAATCCTCAATTACAATTTGCAAATACATCCTATGTAAACAGCAATTTGTCGACTGATACTATGCAATATGCATTAAAATATATGGAAGATAACAATTGTATACCGGATATCTATTTATTTCATTTTTATCCTACGTCCGGTTCACCTAGGAATAAACTAAAAGAATTTGATAATGATAAGTTTATGGAATATATGTCAAATTGTAGCCTGTCCTTAAGCAACGATCCCGATGCTTTCGGAACATACCTGGATATGCTGAATAATAATCTGCCTGGCCGGAGTAATAAACCACTTTATATAACCGAGTGGAACCTTAGCCCTTCACACCGGGAATTACTTAATGATACCTGCTATGCATCTGCCTATTTTATAAGAAATATCCTTAAAAACTATACTAAAGCAGACAGTTTCTGTCACTGGTGCCTATCCGACTGGATGGAAGAATTGTCTTTTCCTGCTGACCTGTTTCATGGCGGTGTGGGTCATTTTACGAAAAACGGCATTAAAAAACCTGCTTACTATTCCTACCTTTTTTTATCTAAATTAAAAGAAAGTTTGATAGAGCAGGGTGAGGGTTATTTTATTACGAAAACTAAAAATATAGATGATTTTAGCATTATTTTATATAATTACTGTCATTTTTCTGATCTTTACAGTAAAGGTTTAAATTTTAATTTTTCCTATACCAGCCGTTATGAAGTTTTCCCGGATGATTCAAAAAAAGAACTTATCTTTACATTATCCGGTCTGGGAGATGGTGAATATACCTTAACGGAAGAAATCGTAAATCGCAACTATGGAAGCTGCTATGATAAATGGTTGGAAATGGGTGCTGTCCCCTTGGAAACAGAAGAAGTTGAAACCTTAAAGCAATTATCCCATCCATTATTGAAAAAAACGATTTGTTCCGTTACAAACCAGGCACTGGATTACAAGGCTGTACTAGAACCTTTTGAAATTCGCCTGATCCGGATAACGAAAAAAGAATGATTCTATTCATCCATTCCCTGATGCAACCGGAATAGATGAATTATCCTGTGCAAGGAGTGTAGATATCTAATATCGAGCTTCCACGGTTACTTAAAACCTTCTCGGCAAGGTAATAATGAAGGTTGTCCCTTTTGTCAGCTGGGATCTAACCTTTATTTTACCCGTATGGCCTAATATAATTAATTTAGCAATGGATAACCCCAGTCCATGACCATATATTTTTTCGTTTCTTACCTGGTCTGAGCGATAGAATCGCTCAAAAATATTATTTACGTCTTTTCGCGTCATACCGATGCCGGTATCCTGTACTGTAATTACACAGTCTCCGTCATCATTTTGGCACTTTATTGAAATGGTATCACCATCCCTGGTATATTTTACTGCATTGTCTATAAATACACGGATAGCCTGTTTAAGAGCCTGTTTGTCACCATATACAATTATGTCTTCTAAGATTGGACTCTCAATAATCCGGTTTGATGTGACCAAACGGGTTTCTTTCACCATTTCTTCTACCACATGACACATATTAAACTTAATTTTTTCAAGTTTTAAGGTTTTTTTATCATGCCTGGATAAAAAAAGTAGCTTTTCCACTAAATCTTGCATTGATTTTGCTTCATTATTAATTGCCTCAATAGATTCCCGTAATACCTCTTCATCTTTGGTTCCCCAACGACTTAGGAGATTTCCATAACCCTGGATTACGGCAATTGGAGTACGTAGTTCATGTGACGCGTCTGATACAAATTGCTTTTGACTTTCATAGGATACTTCAATACGGTCTAACATACTATTTATCACATTTGCCAGATCTTTTAACTCATTTTTCGTACCTTCTATGTTCAGCCTCTGACTATGAAGATTATTAACAGTAAGGTGGTTAGCAGAAGCAGACATTTCATAAATCGGTTCTAATAATTTCTTATCACTTTTCTTTCCTTGTTTAATAATTATATAAACTAATAATAGATACAGAACCGTCATAAATCCAAGAAGCCAGTTTAATTTCTCGCCGTTTTCTTCCAGATTATATTGAAAAAACAATTTATATGTTATACCTCCTGCTGTGACCTCATTATCCTCTGAAATAATAATGATTGGCATCAAGGCATTATTTTCCCTATGATAAGTAATATGCCCAAAAAATTTTTTATCATCGGAATAATCCTTCTCTATATCATTGTAAATAACCGAGTTGGTGTCTTTACTGATTATTTTTAATGTAAGTCCATCTATTACATATGGATTAAAAATTACTCCATTTAATGGTTTTCCCGCAACATTTAGTAAATTTTCCGTGATTTGATCTGCCTTTTTATTGTAACTTCTCCATTCCGCTCCATAATATAACATGATAAATATAATCACAGAAACCGCTCCGTTAATGATTAAGAGTTTTAAGTAATGGAGCGAAATACGAAAAGCAATAGAAAATCGAAATTTGCCCAGCCATTCTTCTTTCTTTCTCCTGAATGGCAATACAATCTTAATTAATAACTGCCTAATATTTTCTCTCAAATTAAATTTCATCCTTGATAATATAACCCACCCCTCGTACTGTATTAATTAAATGAATTCCGTATTTATCATCAATTTTCTGTCTGAGGTAACGGATATATACATCCACTACATTGGTATCACCAAGATACTCATAATCCCAAACATTATTTAATAACTGCTCTCTTGTAATAGCAATGTTCTTATTTCGAATCAAATATTCCAATAATTCATATTCTTTTTTAGTCAGTGTTAATTCTTCTTCCCCGTAATATGCACTATGACTGGATAAATTAAGTTTCAGACTGCCAATCTGAAGCAGGTCTGCTTTAGGCTGCAATAATTTAGCGTGTCTGTTTAGGGATACACGGATTCTGGCTAAAAGTTCTTCAATTGCGAATGGTTTTGTCATATAATCATCTGCACCCATATCTAATCCGGCTACCTTATCTGTAACATCATCTTTCGCAGTCAGCATAATAATTGGAACTGCGGATTCCATTCTGATTCTTCTGCATACTTCAATTCCGCTAATGCCTGGAAGCATAATATCAAGAAGCACTAAATCAACATCTTTCCGTAATGCCTTTTCTAACCCTGTCCTTCCGTCTGCTGCTATTTCTACCTCATAACCTTCATATTTAAGTTCTAATTCCACAAATCTTGCTATTTTGCTTTCATCTTCAACGATTAATATCTTCGCCATACTATATAACTCCTCCTATTACAAAAGAATATCTATCACCATTCTATCGGTTAACTAAATATTTTTCAATAACTATATATTAAAGTTTTATTAGAAATATAAGTTTGTGTTAATTTTCACACACCTGCCAAAAAACGACAGATCCGTGAACATCATGAATTTGGTCACTTTTTACAACACTGTCAAAAGCATAGGAACTTAAAGAAATATTTAATATTAAAACAGACCCCATGTCTCCCATTATAAACTGGTAAATAACTTATTTTACTATTAAAATAAAATTATTTTACTATTCTATAATTAGTAAACACGAGGTCTATCATATTAAATTCCTTTAACTATAACGGATAAATATAATATTGAAAAATAATATTAATGAAAATATGTTATAGTACAGATTTCACGGCAGCTACTACATTTTCAGTTGTAAAGCCAAATTTCTTAAATAATTCTCCAGCCGGCGCAGATGCTCCAAAACCTTTCATCGTTACATATGCACCGTCTAATCCGACATATTTGCCCCATCCAAAGTCTATTGCTGCCTCTACTGCAACTCTTGCTCTGACTTTCTTAGGCAAGATACTTTCCTTATATTCTGCACTCTGAGCTTCGAATAAGTCCAGTGATGGCATACTGACAACTCTAATGTCAATTCCTTCTTTAGCAAGTTCTTCTTTTGCCTTAATACCTAGTTCAACCTCAGAACCACTTGCCATAATAATACCATCTGGAATTTCTTTTGAGGAATCCGCAATAATATATCCGCCTTTTAATGCTTCTTTACTGGAACCTGCATATTGAGGAAGATTCTGACGGGTCAATACCAATGCAGTTGGTGTACCGGTTGATGTAACAGCATAATACCATGCCGCAATAGTTTCCGTAGCATCCGCAGGTCTGAACACCGTAAAATTTGGCATTGCACGTAACATTGCTAACTGTTCGACCGGCTCATGGGTAGGTCCGTCTTCTCCTACACCAATACTGTCATGAGTTAAAACATAAGTTAAAGGAAGTCCCATTAAGGATGTTAATCTTGCCATTGGTTTCACATAGTCACTGAATACAAAGAATGTCGACACAAATGGCCTTAAACCGCCATGCAAGGCAAGTCCGTTTCCGATTGCCGCCATTGCAAGTTCCCTAACACCAAAATGTAAGTTACGTCCGGCATAATTCTCTTTAGAAAAATCACCCTCGTCCTTCATATAGGTTTTAGTAGATGGTGCAAGATCTGCAGAACCTCCAATGAAACCTGGTACTAAATCTTTAATTCTATTAATAACCATACCGGATAAATTTCTAGTTGCATCAGGCTTATCAGGATATGCCCAGAATTCTTCATTATTTATAAGATCTTTTGCAATGGATTCATTATGATACTTTTCCCAAAGTTCTTTCATTTCAGGATAAGCTTTACAATACTTATTAAACATCTGATTCCATTCTTCTTCTACTTTTGCATTTTTATCAGCAATTGCTTTAAAGTTATCATAAACAACTTCTGGTACAAAAAATGCGTCCGTATGTGACCATCCTAACTTTTCTCTCATAGCTGCAACATTCTCAACACCTAAAGGTTCCCCATGTGCACTTGCCATTCCCTCTTTCGGAGATCCGAAACCGATTTTAGTTTTAACCGTAATCATGGTAGGTCTTGTCTTATCAGCCTTAGCCTGTTCGATTGCCGCGCCGATTTCTTCCAGATTATTACCATCTTCTACCACTAATGTCTGAAAACCAAAAGCCTCAAAACGCTTTTTAACATCTTCTGTGAAAGCAATATCTGTACTTCCTTCAATGGAAATTTTATTGGAATCGTATAAAACAATTAATTTATTTAAACCTAAAGTGCCTGCTAAAGAAAATGCTTCGGATGAAATACCCTCCATCATACATCCGTCACCGCCAAGTACATAGGTGTAATGATCCATTACAGGAAATTCTTCTTTATTAAACTTAGCTCCTATATGAGCTTCTGCCATTGCCATTCCTACAGCCATTGCCATACCGGCACCCAAAGGTCCTGTGGTTGCTTCCACACCGACAGTATGTCCGTATTCCGGATGTCCTGGTGTTAATGAATTTAATTGTCTGAAGTTAGCTAAATCATCTGTTGATAAATCACCATAACCAAATAGGTGTAATAATGAATATAAAAGGGTTGAACCATGACCGCCGGATAATACAAAACGATCCCTGTTAGGCCACTTGGGATTCTTAGGATTATGATTCATATGTTTTGCCCATAATTCATATGCCATTGCAGCTGATCCTAAAGGAAGCCCAGGATGTCCGGAATTTGCCTTTTGTACTGCATCAGCTGATAATACCCTTATGGCATTTACTGATAAAGTATCAATGTTACTCATTTTATTTCCTCCTGTAATATATATAATTTATTCTCCGAATACAGCTTTATAGTCTTTCTGGAATTTTTCAATTCCTTGATCAGTTAACGGATGTTTTGTACATTGTTCGATAACACTGTAAGGAACTGTTGCAATATCTGCTCCTGCCAGAGCACAATCAGTAACATGAACCGGATTTCTTACACTGGCTGCGATAATTTCAGTATCAAAATTATAGATATCAAATATTTCAGAAATAGTCCTAATTAAATCGATACCAGGCATAGAAATATCATCTAAGCGGCCTAAAAACGGAGATACGTAGGTTGCACCTGCTCTTGCAGCTAATAATGCCTGATTAGCTGAAAAAATCAAAGTAACATTAGTCTTAATTCCTTCACTTGAAAGAACCTTTGTTGCTTTTAATCCTTCTACCGTCATAGGAATTTTTACAACCATATTTGGATGAATTTTAGCAATTTCTCTGCCTTCTTCAATCATACCTGCAGCATCAACCGTAGTAGCTTTTACTTCACCACTGATTGGTCCGTCTACAATGGATGCAATTTCTTTAATAACTTCAACAAAATTTCTTCCTTCTTTTGCGATTAAGGATGGGTTCGTTGTAACACCGCAGATTACACCCATTTCATTTGCCTTTTTGATATCTTCTACATTAGCAGTATCAATAAAAAATTTCATTTTAAAGCCCCCTTGGTTTTAGTAAATTTTTATTGTTAGTTTAATAACTAAACAAATTTAAAATCCAAAATTTTTATAAAAGAAATAATATAATACATCCAAAACATATTCACATATAAATATAATATACTATAATCAATACTATAATGCAATAAAAAAATAAATATTTTGTGTCCTTAAGAAGTTACTGTTCACTCACCTGCAAAAATCAGCAGTTCCGTAAACAATAACAGACTTCGCGATGCACACAAAACGAGGAGGCATCGTTTTGGCGCTGCAATTCTCCGGTTTTCTGTGACTTTCGCTTCGCTACACTCACAAAAAACACGTCGCGTTTATTATCTATGAACAGTAACCTTAAAAATCACTTTAAAATTATACCTTAAATACAAAACACTTTTAAATATTCTCTGATCTATGTTAATATAATAATAAAAATTATAGGAGGAAAGCTATATGGAAAATTTAGGTTACTATAACGGATCGTTCGGTCTTATAGAAGATATGAAGATTCCTATGAATGATAGGGTATGTTATTTCGGTGATGGAGTATATGATGCTACCTATACTGCAAACCATCTCATTTACTCATTGGATGATCATGTTGACCGTTTCTTTAACAGTGCAAAAATGATAGGTATACCAATTGTACCTAGCAAAAAAGATCTAAAGAATCTTTTACAGGAAATGGTTAATAAAGTCGACAGTCCAGAACAATTTTTATATTGGCAGGTTACCAGAGGAACTGCTATTAGAAATCATGCTTATCCTGAGTCTGATATTCCATCTAATCTATGGATTATGATTAAACCGGGAAGTATTAAAGATATTTATCAGAAGTTTAAATTAATAACAGTGGAAGATACCAGATATTTTCATTGTAATATTAAAACACTAAATCTACTGCCAAATGTAATGGCGAGTCAAAAAGCAGCGGAAGCCGGCTGTGATGAAGCTGTATTTCATAGAGAGGATAGGGTGACAGAGTGTGCACATAGTAATATCTCTATTCTAAAAAACGGTGTATTAAGAACTGCACCCCTGGATAATCTTGTCTTACCGGGGATAACCAGAGGTCATTTGTTACATTTTTGCAGACAAAACGGAATTCCTGTGGATGAATCTCCATTTACATTAAATGATCTAATGGACGCCGATGAAGTGATTGTTACAAGCGCTGGTGCACTATGTATTGCTGCCTCTGAAATAGACGGCTTTCCGGTTGGAGGAAAAGCCCCGGATTTACTAAATATATTACAAAAATCTGCTTTAAAAAAATTTCAACAGGAAACCGGTGCTTTATAATACTACAAAAACGTAAAGAACCTTTTTACCTCTATATACCACTACAAAGGTATTATGCAAATCAAGACCTTTACTCCATAAGACTACATAAGTTTACGCCCGGCTTGGGCGAACAAAAAAAAGACTATATTAGATAATATAGTCTTTTCCTAGTCTTAATGAGACATCCGGGATTCGAACCCGGGACACCTTGATTAAAAGTCAAGTGCTCTACCGACTGAGCTAATATCCCATATTTATTGAATTGGATTTATCAATAACATCACTGCTGTTATGTAGTTCACATATCCAATAAAAAATGCCCAGAGCCGGAATCGAACCAGCGACACGAGGATTTTCAGTCCTCTGCTCTACCGACTGAGCTATCTGGGCAAGGCCAACTTCGTTGACCCCCAAAGAACTTTCATTCTTTTCGGGTTAACGAAAACTATTCAGTTTTCGAATTGCGGGGATAGGATTTGAACCTATGACCTTCGGGTTATGAGCCCGACGAGCTTCCAGACTGCTCCACCCCGCGACAATATTTTTTTGTAATTTTGTTTTTTCAAACAAGTGGATGGAGAAGGATTCGAACCTTCGAAAGCGTCGCTAACAGATTTACAGTCTGCCCCCTTTGGCCACTCGGGAATCCATCCAAATATAAGATGTAAACATCATAGTACTTTATAATATGCAATTATTACTTATTGCATATTATAGATGAAAATTTTTCATCTAAGCCGACGATCGGACTCGAACCGATAACCTGCTGATTACAAGTCAGCTGCTCTGCCAATTGAGCCACGTCGGCAACAAAACCATTTAGTCATTGTAGTTAAATGGGACCTATAGGGCTCGAACCTATGACCCTCTGCTTGTAAGGCAGATGCTCTCCCAGCTGAGCTAAGATCCCATATTCTAACTAAACGACCCAGAAGGGACTCGAACCCTCGACCTCCGCCGTGACAGGGCGGCGCTCTAACCAACTGAGCCACTAGGCCAATACTTGACTTACACTAACACATTAATTTCATCTAATTTTATGAACAAACACTTTATGGTCAAGCCCTCGACCTATTAGTATTAGTCAGCTCCATACATTACTGCACTTCCACCTCTAACCTATCCACCTTGTCGTCTTCAAGGGGTCTTACTAGCTTACGCTATGGGATATCTTATCTTGAGGGGGGCTTCACGCTTAGATGCCTTCAGCGTTTATCCCTTCCCGACTTGGCTACTCGGCCATGCACTTGGTAGTACAACCGATCCACCAGAGGTCAGTCCAACCCGGTCCTCTCGTACTAAGGTCAGCTCCTCTCAAATATCCTACGCCCGCGCCGGATAGGGACCGAACTGTCTCACGACGTTCTGAACCCAGCTCGCGTACCGCTTTAATGGGCGAACAGCCCAACCCTTGGGACCTACTACAGCCCCAGGATGCGATGAGCCGACATCGAGGTGCCAAACCACTCCGTCGATGTGAACTCTTGGGAGTGATAAGCCTGTTATCCCCAGGGTAGCTTTTATCCGTTGAGCGATGGCAATCCCACTTTATACCACCGGATCACTAAGTCCTAGTTTCCTACCTGCTCCACCCGTCGGTGTCGCAGTCAAGCCTTCTTATGCCTTTGCACTCTGCGAATGGTTTCCAACCATTCTGAGAAGACCTTTGAGCGCCTCCGATACCCTTTCGGAGGCGACCGCCCCAGTCAAACTCCCCACCTGACATTGTCCACTGCCCGGATCACGGGCACATGTTAGAAATCCAATACTGCAAGGGTGGTATCCCAACAGTGGCTCCACCACGACCGGAGTCGTAGCTTCCAAGCCTCCCACCTATCCTGTGCATGCAATACCGAATCCCAGTAT
>NZ_CP133190.1:2557500-3442500 GCF_030913705.1 Anaerocolumna sp. MB42-C2 | reverse complement strand
TTGTTATATAAATATTGCTTAGTCTACTTCTTTCCATGATAAATATTCGTATTTGATTCATTATTCTATCACAATCTATTCTTTATAATCTTTTTGAGCTGTTTCATATAAATTATTACCTGAACTATCTATCACAACGATTACAGGAAACTCTTCAACATACAATTTTCTTATAGCCTCAGTTCCTAGATCATCATATGCAATCAATGCAGATTTTTTAATTTTTTTTGATAATAAAGCACCTGCTCCCCCGACGGCAGCAAAATATACTCCTTTATTTTTTATTATAGAGTTAATTACCTCTGCGTTTCTCTTACCTTTTCCAATCATACCTTTTAATCCATGATTAAGTAAAAGCGGTGTATATTTATCCATACGGCTGCTGGTTGTAGGTCCTGCCGATCCAATAACCTGTCCCTCTCTTTCCGGCGTTGGACCTAAGTAATAGATAATAGTATCTTTAAAATCAAAAGGCACTTTATCACCACTTAATATACTTTCATATAATCTTTTGTGCGCTGCATCTCTGGCTGTATATATGGTTCCAGTTATATAAACATAATCCCCTGCCTGTAAATCTTTCGTTACTTCTTCTGTTAACGGAGTTTTTATATGTCTTTCCACGTACTGCCTCCTAATTTAGTGATTTATCCACAAATTAATGAAAACTTTTATATATTTTGTGGATAAATTATTTTTTTCCACCTTAAACTGTTATTATAATTAATTAATGGCCTTCTTTCTGACTTTCTTTGCCTAAAACCTCTCTTTATACTGATAAATGCCTTCTAAGGTTATTTACTTTATTATTCTGGTTATATGACGGTTTACATGGCAGCAAATATTAATTGCTAACGGCAGACCTGCTATATGCGTTGGGTACGTTTCAATGTTAATACCTAATGCAGTAACCTTTCCACCAAGTCCTCCAGGTCCTATTCCTAACTTATTAATTTCATTTAATAACTCTATTTCTAAATTTTTAATATGATCTAATTTTGAATGCTCCTTAATATTTCTGGTCAAAGCTTTTTTCGCTAATAAAGCGCATTTTTCAAAGCTACCTCCAATACCAACTCCAATTACCATAGGAGGACAAGCATTGGGCCCTGCCAGATTTACAGTTTCAATAACTGCTTTTTTGACCCCTTCTATCCCATCAGACGGCTTCAGCATATAAATCCGACTCATATTTTCACTTCCAAAACCTTTTGGGGCTATTGTTATTTCAATTGTCTCTCCGGGGATGATCTCATAATGTATAATTCCTGGTGTATTATCTTTGGTGTTGATTCTAAGTAAAGGGTCTCCTACAATCGATTTTCTTAAAAACCCTTCTTCATATCCTTGACGTATCCCTTCATTTATTGCATCCTCTAAATTAATCCCCTCTATGTGTACGTCCTGTCCTATTTTTAAAAATACGATTGCCATTCCCGTATCCTGACAGATTGGAATATTATCTGCTTTTGCTATTAATAAATTTTCATCTAATTGCTCCAATATCTGTTTGCCATTGGGAGAACATTCTTTTGTAATAGATTTTCTTACAGCCTCTTGTATATCCGGTGATAGATTATAATTAGCTTCTATACACATTTCTTTTACATTTTTTATTATGGCGTCAGTGTGAAGAGTATTCATTTAAGCTCCTTTTTTTTATTAATTAAAGTATAATGTTAATGCAAGATAATTCTTGATATTTTTGTTTTTACAAAATATATATCGAAACAACTTGTAATAGATAAAGATTTTTAAAAATAAGCCTTATTCCTGCAATGATAAATCGTTCTATTTCCATTTAACTCAGAAGTAATAGAAACTATTTAAGGTATAACAGGTTCAGGCTTATTTTTTATATTTATATCTGTATAAATTTAACTTGGTTATTAAGACAATTATTTGATTTCTTATTCTTCCTCATTGTCGTCATTTGATAGAATTTCAATTTCTGATTCCAAATCATCCTCATAGCTATCTTCATCATCAAAAGAATTATCAATTACCTGATTATCAGAAATTTCTTCTTTTAATTCCTGTTCCAGCTGTTTTATAACCTCTTCATCCGATGTCTGGGTATTATTATCTCTTACTTTAGCAATACTTGCTACAGTAATATCTTTTTCTGTATCCATATTAATTAACTTAACGCCGGAGGTGATCCTTCCTAAATTTGATATATCTTTTACTGCTAAACGGATTAATATCCCCTCCGTTGTTATAATCATGATTTCATTCTCTTCATTTACTGCTTTAACACCGACTACATATCCTGTTTTTTCGGTGATTTTGTAACATTTGACACCTTTACCGCCCCTTCTCTGGACAGAGAATTCTTCCATACTGGTTCTTTTACCCATACCTTTTTCAGATACAAATAAAAGGGATTCACCCTGGGTACTTAGCTGCATTCCAATAATTTCATCATTATCATCCAGATTCATACCTATTACACCCATGGAAGTACGTCCGGTTTTTCTTACATCTTTTTCATTAAACCGAATACATTGGCCGTTTTGGGTAACTAAAATAATATCTTTTTTATTATTAGTCGCTTTTACCTCTATTAAATCATCATCTTCCCTGAGATTAATTGCCTGTAAACCGGACTTTCGAATATTTTCGTATTCTTTAATCGGTGTTTTCTTTACAATACCTTTTTTTGTAGCCATAAATAAATATTTATTATTCTGGTATTCCTTAAGCGGAATTATAGCTGTGATTCTCTCCTCCGGCAATAGCTGAAGAAGATTAATAATAGCCGTTCCTCTTGCAGTTCTGCTGGATTCCGGTATTTCATAAGCTTTTAAACGATATACGCGACCCTTATTAGTGAAAAACATTATATAGTGATGAGTAGTTGTCATCAGCAAATCTTCAATAAAATCTTCATCAATGGTCTGCATTCCTTTAATACCTTTGCCGCCTCGATGCTGACTCTTAAAATTATCTACTGTCATTCTCTTTATGTATCCTAATTTGGTCATAGCGAGAACAGTATTTTCATTGGGAATTAAATCTTCTGTAGATAAATCATCTTCATCAAATCCGATAGAAGTCCTTCTTTCATCCCCGTATCTATCACGAATAATTGTGATCTCATCTTTTATAACCGTAAGCAACTTTTTAATATCTCCAAGAATTGCTTTATATTCGGCAATCTTTTCCATTAATTCAGCATGTTCATTTTCAAGTCTTTCTCTTTCCAACCCTGTTAATGCACGAAGTCTCATATCTACAATAGCCTGAGCCTGTACATCAGTTAAAGAGAATCTCTCAATTAATCTTTCCTTTGCAATACTAATATTTTTTGAAGAACGGATAATATTGATTACTTCATCAATGTTATCCAAAGCAATTAATAATCCCTGCAAAATATGAGCACGTTCTTCTGCTTTGTTTAAATCATATTGTGTTCTTCTTGTAACAACTTCTTCCTGATGTTTTAAATAATATTTCAGCATATCGTGAAGATTTAAAACTCGGGGTTCATTATTAACTAAAGCTATCATAATAACTCCGAATGTATCCTGCATCTGAGTGTGTTTATACAGCTGGTTTAACAATACATTGGCATTGACATCCCGTCTTAATTCAATACAGATTCTCATACCGGTCCTGTCTGATTCGTCCCTTAATTCCGTGATGCCGTCTATTTTTTTATCCTTTACAAGTTCTGCAATCTTCTCAATCAATCGGGCTTTATTAACCATATAAGGCAGTTCTGTAACTACAATACGATTTTTTCCATTTGCCATAGTTTCAATATTGGTAACAGCGCGTACCTTTATTTTACCACGTCCTGTGCGGTAAGCTTCATTAATTCCTCTGACACCTAATATACTTGCTCCGGTAGGAAAATCAGGTCCTTTTACGATTTCCAATAACTCTTCTATGGAAGTATCTCTATCTTCCAGAATGTTGTTATCAATCATTTTGATTACAGCATTTATAACTTCTCTTAGGTTGTGAGGCGGAATATTAGTAGCCATACCGACGGCTATACCGGATGTACCATTAACCAATAAATTAGGATATCTGGAAGGAAGAACCGTTGGTTCTTTTTCTGTTTCATCAAAGTTCGGGGAAAAATCAACCGTGTCTTTATTGATATCCGATATCATCTCCATAGATATTTTACTTAAACGGGCCTCCGTATAACGCATTGCGGCTGCCCCGTCTCCATCTACAGAACCAAAATTACCGTGGCCGTCGATTAAAGGATACCTAGTTGAAAAATCCTGAGCCAGTTTTACCATCGCTTCATAGATAGAGCTGTCTCCGTGGGGATGATATTTACCCATGGTATCACCGACAATACGTGCACATTTACGGTGCGGTTTGTCAGGACCGTTATTTAACTCTATCATAGCATATAATATTCTTCTTTGCACCGGCTTCAGACCATCTCTTACATCCGGAAGTGCACGGGCTGCTATTACAGACATGGCATAATCAATATATGATGTTTCCATTGTCTTTTTCAGATCAACCTCATGAACTTTATCAAAGATATTCTCGTCCATTTGTTCTCCTCCATCAATTCTATGTCGACGTAATTTTGATTATCTAAATTGATAATTTCAAAATTAACGTTTTATTACTACTCCTATATATCTAAGTTTTTAACATATTTAGCATTGGTTTCAATAAATTCTCTTCTTGGTTCCACTTTATCTCCCATTAAGGTAGTAAAAGTTAAATCAATTTCTGAAGATTCTTCTTCGTCAATGGTTATTCTTAAAAGAACCCTTCTCTCCGGATCCATGGTTGTTTCCCAAAGCTGTTCCGCATCCATTTCCCCTAATCCTTTATATCGCTGGATTTTATTATTAGAATCACGTCCGATATCAGTTAAAATCTGATTCAGTTCTTCGTCGCTGTATGCATATTTTACAATTTTGCTTTTTTCAACCTTATAAAGCGGCGGCTGAGCCATATAAACATGCCCGTCTTTGATTAGGTCAGGCATAAAACGGTAAAAGAATGTCAATAGTAACGTACTGATATGAGCACCGTCTACATCCGCATCTGTCATTATTATTATTTTATGGTAACGCAATTTGGAAATGTCAAAGTCATCGGATATTCCTGTTCCAAAAGCTGTAATCATAGCTTTAATTTCGTTGTTAACCAATATTTTATCCAATCTTGACTTTTCAACATTTAATATTTTACCTCTTAAAGGCAGGATTGCCTGGGTAGCCCTGGATCTGGCTGTCTTAGCAGAACCTCCCGCAGAATCACCCTCAACGATATAAATTTCGCAATTTTTAGGATCTTTATCGGAACAATCTGCTAATTTACCCGGTAAACTCATGCCTTCTAAAGCTGTTTTTCTTCTTGTTAAATCTCTGGCTTTTCTTGCTGCATCTCTGGCTCTTTGTGCTAAAATTGCCTTTTCCAGAATTGT
Organism: Anaerocolumna sp. MB42-C2; assembly: GCF_030913705.1. GTDB lineage: Bacteria > Bacillota > Clostridia > Lachnospirales > Lachnospiraceae > Anaerocolumna. The sequence goes on along the minus strand of NZ_CP133190.1, from coordinate 3,437,087 downwards.
TTTTGCAACACTTGGATTCTGTTCGAGAAAATAGGTCAACTGTTCGCTGACAATACTGTCAACGGCACCTCTGGCTTCGCTGTTACCTAATTTTTGTTTTGTCTGTCCTTCGAACTGAGGTTCCGGTATTTTTATACTGATAATTGCCGTCAAACCTTCCCTGATGTCTTCACCGCTTAAACTTGATTCATTTTCTTTCAAGTATTTTAAGTTTCTTGCGAATTCATTGAACGTTTTTGTTAATGCATTTTTAAATCCGGCCAGATGGGTTCCACCCTCAGGAGTAGTTATATTATTAACAAAACTATAACATCCATCCGTATAGGAACTGTTATGCTGCATAGCTACCTCAACATATACACTATCCCTGTTGCCTTCGCAGTAAACTATCTCAGGATATAACGGGTCCTTATGTCTGTTAAGATATTCAACATATTCTTTAATACCGCCGGCATAATGGAATTCTCTCTCTACCTGAGGTTCTACTCTGTCATCTTTTAAAACTATTTTTAGGTTTTTAGTTAAAAATGCCATTTCACGAAGACGTTGTTTTAATATCTCATAATCAAAGACCGTCTCCTCAAATATTTCCTTATCCGGCAAAAAAGTAACTGTTGTTCCTGTTCTGTCAGTCTCACCAATTACCTCTAAGGGTCTGACAACTTTGCCTCTTTCATATCTTTGTTTATGGATTTTACCATCCAGGTATATCATAACTTCAAGCCATTCAGACAAAGCATTTACAACTGATGCACCAACACCATGCAAACCGCCTGATACTTTATATCCTCCACCGCCGAACTTTCCTCCCGCATGGAGAATGGTAAATACCACTTCAACAGCCGGTATCCCTTTCTTATGATTGATTCCAACCGGTATTCCACGTCCATTATCGATTACGGTAATGGAGTTGTCTTTATTAATGATTACCTCTATTCTGTCACAAACTCCTGCCAAAGCTTCATCAACTGCATTATCAACAATCTCATAAACTAAATGATGTAGGCCCTTTGCTGAGGTACTGCCAATATACATACCAGGCCTTTTCCTGACTGCCTCTAAACCTTCCAGTATTTGGATTTGATCTGCACCGTATTCTGTACTCATAAATTGCCTCCTGTTTTTCTATGGATGATTTCCAATGTAGATGTATTCTCGTTAGTAACTGTACCTTCCACAACCCTGTAAATATTATCACATTCCATCCTGTTTGTGATAAATTCCTCCAGGCCGGTACAAGTAATGATCGTCTGTATACCATGAATATTATTCAGTAAGTAGTTCTGTCTTTTTCTATCTAATTCAGATAACACGTCATCCAATAAAAGAATTGGGTCATCACGGGTTATCTTTTTCACTAAATCAATTTCCGCAAGTTTTAAAGATAAAGCCGAAGTCCTCTGTTGTCCCTGGGACCCGAACTTTCGAATATCAATATCACCATTTAAAAAGCTGATGTCATCCCTGTGGGGGCCTACATTTGTCATTTTTAAAGCAATATCTCTTTCCCGGGAAACGGCAAGTTTATCGCTGAAACTTTCAATACTTACGTTTGGTTCATATTTTATAATCAATTGTTCTTTATTACCGGATAATTTTCTATGTATATCATATACAATTTCATTTATCTGTTTAATAAAAAGATTTCTTCTTTGTATTATTTGTGTTCCATATTCCACTAATTGTATATCCCATATACTAAGTGTATCCAGTAATTTTTTATTGAAACTGATCTGTTTCAATAAATTATTTCGTTGACTAATAATTTTATTATAACTGGTTAAATTATATAGATAAACTTTATCCAGCTGGCACAATTCAAGATCTATAAATCTGCGTCTTTCGGAAGGACCATTTTTAATAATGCTTAAATCTTCCGGAGAAAAAAACACGATATTAACAACTCCAAATAATTCACTGGATTTCTTTATGGGCATTCCGTCAATTGCTACACCTTTCGGTTTATTTTTCTTTAAATGCATATCCACTTTATGGGCTGCTTCATCGTGATCCACTAAAATCCTAACATGTGATTCTTCTTTATCCAGTTTGATAATTTCTTTATCTTTACTGCCTTTATGAGATTTCGTAGTGCCGCAAATATAAATTGCTTCTAAAATATTAGTTTTTCCCTGAGCATTATCACCGTATAGAATATTAATACCATTATGAAATTCCATAAAAAGATTGTCATAATTTCTGAAATCTTTTAGTTCAAGGGTTTTGATATACATTCCAGCACCACGATTCTAATTATTTTTCAATTTTTATAGTCTCACCATTAAATTCAACTACATCACCATCGTATAATTTCTTACCTCTTTGTGTTTCGGGTTTTCCATTTACTTTTACTAAACCATCCTGAATCATAAATTTAGCATCAACTCCTGACTCTACTAACCCGCCGGCTTTTAGGGCTTGGCCTAATTTGATGAAATCTTCTCTTAATTTAATTATCTGCATGTTATAACCCATTACATAACACATCTGGTCACAGATGTGCCACTGCCACAAAATAAAAATATGAAAGCCTTAATATGTGGCATTCCTTTCTTTTACTAGATTCTTTTTCACACAAACGCCCATGCTTTATGGGCACTTATCCTGAAGTATAGTCTTCTGCTATTCAAACTAAATTAACTTGGTCGCTTAAGCGGCCCCAAATATTACTTAAATCCATGGAAAATATAAAAATTTCTCCTTTCCGGAGCGTTAGTTACCGTATCATTATAATATATTATAATACATTTAATCTATAATACGAACGGCTTATAAATTATTGATACGGTACTATTTATTGCACTGCAGAATTGAAATTTACAGGTAATATTAAATAAATATAAGATTCATCTTTATCTCTTATAAAACAAGGAGCTTTGGGATTAATCAGGTAAATATCAATATCTTCATCATCAATTACTCTTAAAGCATCAATAAAGAACTTAGGATTAAAGCCTATCGTTATATCTTTACCCTCTTTTGCAATATCAATTTCTTCATCCATGGAACCTATGGTTGAATTTATTTTAAGTTCCATATTTTTATCATCAATTTTAACAATAATAGGTTTCTTTTCAGTTTCTTTAATTAACAGAGTAGCCCTGTCAATACAGTTTAACAATTCTTTTTTATTGATCGTAACTTTTGTTTCATAATCGCTGGATAGCATTTGGTTAATTTTGTAATATTCACCTTCGATTAAACGGGATAATACAACGGTATTATCAAATTCAAATATAATATGTTTATCGGTAAAAAACAGATTTACTTCATCCGTAAATTCACCTGACAATATTTTACTTACTTCAATTAAAGTTTTACCAGGAACAATCACTTTTATATCATCATATTCTTCTTTTAATGTTATCTTCCTAATCGAAATTCGATGACCGTCCAGTGAAACTACTTTTAATTCACTCCCGTTAATTTCAAATAATTCACCGGTCATTATTTTATTGCTTTCATTATCCGAGATGGAAAATACAGTCTGTCTGATTACTTCTTTCAAGGTAAACTGGGATAAAACAACCGCACTTTTCTTTTCTACATTAGGCAGATAAGGAAATTCTTCTCCGCTTTTTCCGGATATGGTAAATTTTGCTTTCTCACAGATAATAGTTAATAAATAATTACTGTCAGTATCTATGGTAACATTATTATCCGGCAGCTTACGGATAATTTCAGAAAATACTTTTGCATTGACTGCAACAGTACCGGAATCAATAATTTCACCCTTCACTAATGTTTCTATTCCTAATTCCATATCATTAGAAATTAATTTAATTCTATCATTTTTAACTTCAATAATTAAACATTCTAATATAGGCATCGTAGATTTAGCTGAAACGGCTTTTAAAACAATATTAACACGATTTAATAATTCAGTTTTTGAACAAACAATCTTCATAATTGTGTATAACTCCCTTCGAGGTTTTCATGTAAATATATATAATTAAATTTTCTAGCAGTAGTAATAGGGGATGTTAATTTGTGTATAAGTACTTTAAAGCTATAAAATCTATGGCTTTAAGAAAAGGATAACCTTGTGAAAGAATCTAAAGCAAATTTGTATGAAAAAATCAGCTTAAAATTAATCCTTAAGTTATCCAAAGCAAATTCACATGAGAATAACAATTTACTAACAGCAGAGTGTGGAAAAAAATAAACCTTCTTATTAAGGATTAATTTTCTTAGTTAATACTTCAATTGTATTTTGCATACTGGGATCTTTCTTTATATTGGTTTCAACCTTATCAATACCATGTAAAACTGTGGTATGATCTCTGTTACCCATAATCTTTCCAATATCAGAAAGTGAAAAATCAGTTAATTTACGGCATAAATACATGGCAACTTGTCTTGGGTATGCTATGTTCCTACTCTTATTGACAGAATAGATGTCTGTAGATGTAATATTAAAGTGTTCTGCAATAACATCAATAATTAAAGCCGGTGTTATCTGCTTTTTATCATCAGGGGAAATAAGGTCTTTCAAGGCTTCTTCTGCAAGAGTAACATTAACTTCCTGTTTCTTTAAACGTGATAGTGCTACTATCTTAGTTAACGCCCCTTCTAACTCCCTGATGTTTGATTTAACATTCGTTGCGATATATTTCATAACTTCATTATCAATCTGCAGTCCGTCCAGTTCTTCTTTTTTCTTAAGAATCGCCATCCTGGTTTCATAATCAGGCTGCTGAATATCTACGGTTAACCCCCATTCAAAACGGGATCGAAGTCTTTCTTCCAAGGTTAAGATATCTTTTGGCGGCTTATCGGAGGAAATAATAATCTGTTTTTTCGATTCATGTAAAGTATTGAAAGTATGGAAAAATTCTTCCTGAGTACTTTCTTTTCCTATAATAAATTGAATATCATCAATAAGTAAAACATCTATATTACGATATTTTTCCCTGAATTCGGTGGGTGTAGTATTTACATTACGAATAGATTCGATTAATTCATTGGTAAACTTCTCACTGGTTACATACATAACCTTACTGTTAGCATTTTGTTCTAATATATAATGAGCTATGGAATGCATTAAATGGGTTTTGCCCAGTCCAACACCTCCATAGATAAACAGCGGATTATAAATTTCTGCCGGGGACTCGGCGACTGCTAAAGATGCCGCGTGTGCCAGATTATTATTAGCACCTACTACAAAGGTATCAAAGGTATATCTTGGGTTTAAAAAAGATAAACCGTTTTTCTGATTTTTATTAACATCTGCAGAAGAAGATGTACTTTTGCTTTTGGCAGGTACTATCTGGCTTTCCAATATAAATTCTAATTCGAAATTTTGGTTCATGATCTCTGTAATAGCAACTTTTAATGGAATACCATACTTTCTGCTTATGAAATTTTTGCTGTCAGGGCCGATCATTTTATCATCTATAGATATAGTAATTAAATTATCTTTTACTGAATATACTTTTAAAGGAAGTAACCAGGTTTTAAAAGAAACGTCAGTTACACAATGTTCGATTTTAAGATATTCCAGTATTTCGTCCCATTTATCTTGAATTTCATTCATTACATTAATCTCCCTAATATAAAATTTCGTACATACCTAACTTATATGATATAACATAATTGTGGATATTTCAATTAAAATATGTAATTTAATCTCTTAAGAAGGAGGATATCCCCATGAAAATCAGGTTTAACAACAATTGTGTGAATAAATTATAAAAAGTATAAACATCAAAAAATTCCAGTTTTCTCGGTAGTTTAATTTACAATTATTTTAAATATTCACACCAATTCACATAGTTATCCACAAATTATCAACAATTTGTGGATAACTATGTGTGAAATAATTGTTTTTAATTTTTTGTGTAATTTTTCTGGTTGATTTAAGGAGGATGAGAGGTAATAATTTAAGAGAGAATACTAACTGTAGACTGCTCTATATCAGGTTATAGAACAGTCTACAGTTTTCAGTAGATAAAACATTAAATATATGTAAGTGTTTATTATAATTTGGTATAACCATATCCGTTAACAATAGCTTCGATTTTCTGATTTGATTGACAAAAGGGGCAGTCACTAATTTTATAATGTTTATAATCGGGTAAATCCTTGCTTTTAAATATAGAGTATACAGGTATATCCATTACATTATCCTGTACACTGAAAATCGCAGTAATACTTTCTATATTTCCCCCGTAATAATTTATGCATTCAATACTTTTTCTTACTGTAATACCGGTTGTTACTGAAGCAACCAGAAGCAGGATATGTTTTTTATTCACGGCAGAAAGATTATTGTCTCTAAAAATCAATTGGCCGTTAAGATATTCCGGAGATATGATATAGATTGTTTTATGGGTGTTCATTGATAGAATGCCGGCTTTTGATAGTTCTGACGCCAGAAAACCACCTAATACTTCGCAGCCGTCCATACAGACTATGGTATCCACAAAGGTATCATTCTTAATAAATTTGGCCATTGTTTTTGCAGCTTCTTTTGCTTCATTGAGCCGGGTTTTCATGGAAGTCATATCAAGATACAAATTAATGTGGGAGTAACCCGTTGCAAAATGACCAGGTATGATTTTTAGAGAAACTTTGTTATTCATTGGTGATAGAACTTTTAATGCTCGGTTTTCCATATTTCATAACTCCTTTATAATTATTTTCTACTGTAAATAATATGCCGTAATTACCAAATAATATCAATTTATCACTACTATTTTATGATAACTTAGAATACATTTATATTTTTAATTATTTATTTAATTATGGTTAATATTTATACTGAGTATTATCAGCAAATAGAAAAAATGTTAATTTATTTTCTTGAATAATTTAGTATATATGAAAGATAATAGAAATAAACTGTGTGATATATGCTAATATTAATAAAAATAACTACTTGACGTACAAGCAGTTAACGAATATAATAAACATGATATTTTAAATTTAATTAAAATAGAACAAATACGCTTACCATATATATTTTGGTATATTTAGAAGGAGGTGCACAATAATGAAAATGACATTCCAACCGAAGAAAAGATCCAGAGCTAAAGTTCATGGATTCAGAGCAAGAATGAGTACTTCAAACGGAAGAAAAGTTTTAGCCAGCAGAAGAGCAAAAGGTAGACACAAATTATCAGCATAGGTCGCATTATTGTGGCCTTTTCTTCTCTTATAAAACTAATATTAACATAAGGGGTCTGCGGCAGGCAGGCTAAAATTGTTAATTTGAGGCGTTCGCTTAGGGCGGTCGTTTATTATAAACATAAGATGTTCGCCTATGCGGGCGTCTATCGTTTAATCTGTTTTTGAGAAAGGGCCGTGGGATTTTGAAATCGTCAGAATCAATGAAAAACAATACCAACTTTAAAAATGTATACCATAATGGAAAATCCTATGCGAATACGTATTTAATTATGTATGTTTTAAAAAATGAGACAGAAAAGAATAAGATTGGAATTTCTGTAAGTAAAAAAGTTGGTAACAGTGTGATAAGGCACAGATTAACAAGGTTAATTCGTGAAAGTTACAGATTGAATGAATATATGTTTAATAGCGGTTTAGACATAGTAGTGATAGCAAGAGCAGGTGCAAGAGGAAAAAGTTATAATGAAATTAATAGTGCGTTAATTCATTTAGCAAAGATGCATAAAATTCTAAAAGAGATGATAAAGTCGTGATGAAACGAATTTTAATAATTTTAGTTAAGTTATACAGAAGATTTATTTCTCCTCTTAAAGGAAGGTCCAGTTGTATTTATACGCCTACCTGCTCTTTGTATGCACTGCAGGCACTGGAAAAATATGGTGCAATAAAAGGAACGTATTTAGCTATCAGGAGAGTTTTAAGATGCCATCCTTTTGCAACTGGTGGTTATGATCCGGTTCCGTAGAGAGTTTGGTCAGGGAATATGGCACTAAAAGAGGTGTGTCCAAGGAGGAAATTAATTTGTTTAGTGTATTTTTAACGCAGAACAGTGGTTTACTAGGTCCGATTGAGTCAGTATTAGGATTAATATTAAATGCCATTTATGAATTCTTAAGTTTTTTTGGAATACAAAATGTAGCCCTCGTTATTATTTTATTTACGTTTATTGTTAGGGGTCTTATGATTCCGTTAACTATAAAACAGCAGAAGTTCTCAAAATTATCATCTAAGATGAATCCTGAGATTTCTAAGATTCAAGCTAAATACAAAGGCAAAAAAGATGAGGTATCTTTAAGAAAACAACAGGCTGAAACTCAGGCCGTTTATCAGAAATATGGTGCAAGTCCTACAGCCGGATGCTTGCCATTATTAATAACTTTACCAATTATGTTTGCATTATACCGAGTTATATATAATATACCGGCATATGTAAATGATATTAATCATATGTACGGTAATATTGCGGAAGCAATCAGAGGTACTAATGGTTATGTAGATATTATGACCAGTCTGGCAGAGAAAGTTAATGTTAAAACAACGGCATATAATGAAGTAGCGGCAGATGGAATTATTTCTGTTAATCATGTTATTGATATTTTAGCAAAATTTAAGACAGACCAATGGACGGAATTAAAGAATAATTTTCCTTCCCTTTTAACAGTAATAGATCAAAATTATGCAAATATAGCCAGTGTTAACAGATTTATTGGCGGTTTAAATATTATCGATGTGCCAGGATATACGTTTCCGGGAATACTTATCCCTATATTAGCGGCTGGTTTACAGTTTATACAGGGAAAACAGACACAAGCTTTAAATCCGACAGATAAAGATAATCCTATGAGTTCAACTATGAATACCATGAATACGGTTATGCCTATTATGTCTGGGTTTTTCTGCTTTATGTTACCTATCGGTGTAGGTATCTACTGGGTAGCCGGCAGTTTATTTGCTATTATTCAACAGTTCATTATAAATAAACACATGGAAAAAGTAGATGTTGATGCTTTAATTGAAAAAAATGTTATGAAAGCAAACAAACGCAAGGCTAAATTAGGAATTGATCCGAATGCTTCCATGGAAGAGTTAGCAAAAAAACAAACCAGATCAATTGAGATACCAGCAGAAAATGTAAGTACTTCAACATCAAATTATGCAAATGCTGTAAAAAAGAACTATGAACCATCCGATTATAAGAAGGGCGATGAATCTTATAAAGCCGGTAGTATATCCTCGTATGCGAACCTTCTTAATAATAGGAATAATAATAAGGGGGATAAGTAAGTATGGAATGGTTAGAAATTACTGCTAAAACTGTAGATGAAGCGATAACAGAAGCTTTAATTAAATTACAAACAACCAGTGACCGGGTTGAATATGAAATTATTGAAAAAGAAAGCAGTGGTTTTCTAGGTTTATTTAATAAACCTGCCAAGATACGTGTAAAATTAAAAGACAGCATGGATAATATTGCAAAAGAATTTTTAAGCAAGGTATTTAAAGCTATGAATATTGATGCTAAATTGGAAGTTGTATATGACGAAGAAGCATCTTCTATAGATATTAATATTGTCGGTGATGATATGGGAGTATTAATTGGTAAAAGAGGACAAACCCTGGATTCGCTTCAATATCTAGTAAGTCTTGTCTTAAATAAAGACAGTGACAATTATTTAAAAGTAAAACTGGATACTGAAAATTATCGTCAAAGAAGAAAAGAAACTCTTGAGAATCTTGGTAAGAATATTGCTTTTAAAGTAAAGAGGACAAAAAAACCTGTTTCTTTAGAACCTATGAATCCATATGAGAGAAGGATTATCCATTCTGTTTTACAGAATGATAGATATGTAGAAACCCATAGTGAAGGGGAAGAACCTTATAGAAGGGTAGTGGTTACCCTGAAAAAGGGAGCGGTTAACAAAGATTATAAATATAATAATCATGGAAAATACGCACATAATGGTAGTTCTAATAAAGAATATAATGGAAATAACAAAAACAGAGAATTTAGTCAAAAGCATAGTGAAATGGAATAAAAAAGAGGGTGTATTAAAGATTAATTTGCTTTGATACACTCTTTCTAATATTATTCCAGAAATATTAATTATTATTTGTATACAGCCGGAGAGTATTTTGCCTATGGGTTGAGAGAAAATTATGAATGAAAGGATGCCACAAGAGGATTCTTTCAACCAGTGAAAATTAGTTTCACATCTATTAATTGTGGCAGTATCGCAAATAACCCTGCGATATGCAATGTGTGTAGAAAATGAATAAAGATACGATTGCTGCTATTGCAACTGCAATGAATAATGCCGGCATCAGCATCATTCGAATTAGCGGTGATGAGGCATTATCAATTATGGATAAGATTTATAAGAGTAAAACTGGAGATAAAAAGATTTCTCTTATGCCCAGCCATACAATTCATTACGGATTTATCATAGATGATAATATCGTAATTGATGAGGTAATGGTCCTGATTATGAAGGGTCCAAAGAGTTATACGAAAGAGGACATTATTGAAATTGATTGTCACGGAGGTATCGTTGTTACAAAACGAATTTTAGAGACAGTTATAAAAAATGGAGCAAGAATTGCAGAACCAGGGGAATTTACGAAACGAGCTTTTTTAAATGGAAGAATTGATTTATCCCAGGCAGAAGCAGTTAGTGACATTATTAATGCTAAAAATGAATTAGCTCTTAAAAATTCAATGAATCAGTTACGTGGCAACGTTTTAAATAAAATTAAAGTTATAAGGGGCAGTTTAATACATGATTTAGCTTTTATAGAAGCTGCTTTGGATGATCCGGAGCATATAAGTTTAGAAGGGTTCTGTGAGGAATTAAGTACTCATATCGATGACAGTTTAAGAGAGTTAAATATGCTTTTAGAATCATCTGAAAATGGCCGTTTATTAAAAGAAGGAATAAAAACAGTTATAATCGGTAAACCCAATGCAGGTAAGTCTTCCTTATTAAATGTATTAGTTGGAGCAGACAGAGCAATTGTGACAGAAGTAGCAGGTACAACCAGAGATACATTAGAAGAAACGATTCAATTAGATAATATTACTTTGAATATAATTGATACGGCAGGAATACGAACAACAGAAGATATCGTTGAGAAAATTGGTGTGGACAAGGCAAAAAGAACTGCTTTAGATGCGGATTTAATTATCTATGTAGTTGATGCTTCTGCAAATTTAGATGAAAATGATAATGAAATCATTAACCTAATAACGGATAAAAAAGCTGTCATATTATTTAATAAATCTGATCTTGATATTATTATTGATCCAAAAGAGATAGAAAGATTAACCGGGAAAGAGGTTATATTAATATCAGCTAAAGAAAATAAGGGAATTGATTTACTTGAAAAATGGATTATCGGTGAATTCTTCAAAGGACAATTAAATTTTAATGATGAAATATATATTACAAATATGAGACAAAAAGAAGCTATCGCTGGAAGTATAAAGAGCCTTGAGATGGTGAAAAAGAGTATAGAAGATGAAATGCCGGAAGATTTTTATTCCATTGATATAATGCATGCCTATGAATTGCTAGGAAGTATTATAGGAGAAGCAGTAGATGAAGATCTGGTAAATACTATCTTCAGAGAATTCTGCATGGGAAAATAAGTTATATTATATTCGGATACAAGCCCCCCGAAGAATTGTAAAAAATTATTCTTCAGGATTTATGCCCAAAGGGCATGAATGTTAGTATGAAATAGAAAACTGCCTGCAGTTTTCTATGGAAATATAAGAAATTCGCGGGAGGGGTGAAGTTTTTATATTTCTTTAGAATTCAAGTACATTTGCGGTCTCATCAACGACCATGTTACGTTAGTATTAATAAGTTTATAACAAAATATAGAAATATTTTGTTGGTTCTTAGTAATGTTTTACCGGAATTATAAATAGGACTTTATTATTTGGTGGGAATATATAATCTAATGTCCGTGTTTACTTAATATTATTTATATTATATTAAGTTTTGATAAAGAGGAGGATATAATGTCATATACGTATGAAGCTTATGATGTTGTAGTAGTTGGTGCAGGCCATGCAGGTTGTGAAGCAGCATTAGCATGTGCAAGATTATCTCTTAATACATTAATTGTTACAATCAGTATGGATAGTATTGCTTTAATGCCCTGCAATCCTAATATAGGAGGAACATCAAAAGGACATTTAGTTAGGGAAATAGATGCATTAGGGGGTGAAATGGGTAAAAATATTGATAAAACCTATATTCAATCCAAAATGTTAAATATATCAAAAGGACCGGCAGTTCATTCTTTACGTGCACAGGCAGACAAACAGGATTACAGCAGAACCATGAGAAAAATACTTGAAAATACACCTAATTTAACGTTAAAACAGGCAGAGGTAGCTGAAATAATAGTTGAAGAAGGAAAAATTAAGGCTATTAAGACTTTTTCCGGTGGAATTTATCCATGTAAAGCAGTGGTTTTATGCACCGGTACTTATCTGAATGCAAGATGTGTTTACGGAGATGTAAGTAATTACACAGGTCCTAATGGATTACAGGCTGCAACTCATTTAACAGATTCTTTAAAAGCCATTGGTATTGAGATGTATCGGTTTAAAACCGGTACGCCTGCAAGGATAGATAAACGATCAATAGATTTTAGTAAGATGGAGGAACAGTTTGGTGACGAAGAACTTATACCCTTTTCTTTTACCAACACTGCAGACAAAATAAAAAAAGAACAGGTATCCTGTTGGTTAACCTATACCAATGAAAAAACACATGATATAATTAGAGCCAATATTGATCGGTCTCCGTTATATTCAGGAAATATTAAAGGAACCGGCCCCCGGTACTGTCCATCTATTGAGGATAAAGTAGTTAAATTTGCTGATAAGGACAGACATCAGGTGTTTATAGAACCGGAGGGGAATTATACAAATGAGATGTATGTAGGAGGGATGTCGAGTTCTCTTCCGGAAGATGTACAACATCAAATGTATCGAAGTGTAGCCGGGCTTGAAAATGCTAAGATTGTGCGCAATGCATATGCTATAGAATATGATTGTATTAATCCGATGCAGTTAAAACCTACATTGGAATTCAAAAAGATTGAAGGGTTATTCAGCGGAGGTCAATTTAATGGAAGTTCCGGTTATGAGGAAGCTGCGGCTCAAGGATTAATGGCAGGTGTTAATGCAGCTATGAAACTTCTAGGTAAAGAACAAGTGGTATTGAATCGTTCTGAGGCTTATATCGGTGTATTAATTGATGATCTGGTTACAAAAGAAACACATGAACCATATCGTATGATGACATCCAGAGCGGAATACCGCCTATTATTAAGGCAGGATAATGCGGACTTAAGATTAACTAAGATAGGTTATCAGATTGGTTTAATATCAGAAGAAAGATATCAAAGAGTTTTAACAAAAGAGAAGCAGATAGAAGAGGAAATTACTCGTTTAAACAGTACTTTAATAGGAGCAAACCAGGAAGTTCAGGCTTTATTAGAGGAATGTAACAGTAATTCCTTAAAAACAGGTACAACTTTAGGTGAGTTAATTCGTCGTCCTGAATTATCTTACGAATTGATAAAATCTATAGATAAAAACAGAAAACCTTTAACGAAAGACGTTATAGAACAGGTAAATATTAATATTAAGTATGAGGGATATATACAAAGGCAGTTAAAACAGGTAGAACAGTTTAAAAAATTAGAAGGCAAAGTCATTCCAAAAGATCTGGATTACACAAAAGTACCTAGCCTAAGAATTGAAGCAAAACAGAAATTAGTCCAGATTAAACCTATATCTGTGGGACAAGCCTCTAGAATATCAGGAGTTTCACCCGCCGATATCTCAGTACTTCTTATATATCTAGAACAATATAAGAGAAAAGCAAGTAATGAATAGTATCATTATTATTTAGTTAATATAATTTATATAAATTAAAAAATTTACCATATGAGAAATTACTCATAGGTTAGAAGGATTTAGAACAATGGATAGAAAAGCGGCATTTATTCTTTTATTAAATGAATTAAATATAACATTATCGGAAAAACAGTTAGATCAATTTATAAAATATTATGAAATGTTAATAGAAAAAAATGAAGTTATGAATCTTACAGCAATTACAGAATATGACGAAGTTTTACAAAAGCATTTTATAGACAGTCTTTCTTTAATTAAGGTATATGATACGAATAAGGTAGTTAAAGTTCTGGATTTGGGAACGGGAGCAGGATTTCCAGGAATACCCTTAAAAATTGCTTTTCCTTCTTTAGAAATAGTTTTATTAGATTCACTAAATAAAAGAGTTAATTTCTTAAATGATGTTATAAGGAAATTAGAACTACAAAATATAACTGCAATACATGGAAGAGCTGAGGAGTACGGAAAAGACAAAAATTATCGGGAACAATTTGATCTATGCGTATCCAGAGCGGTAGCAAAATTGTCAACACTTACCGAATATTGTATTCCATATGTAAAAGTTCAGGGATATTTTATCTCTTTTAAAGCAGGTAATATACAGACAGAATTAGAAGAATCGAAAAAAGCAATTGATATTTTAGGTGGCTGCATTGATAAAATTGATAAATTTAAATTACCCGATTCCGATATGGAACGAACATTAATTAAAATTAAGAAAATAAAAACTACACCTAATTCTTATCCAAGGAGTGCCGGAAAACCTTCAAAAGAACCTATAATGTAATAATCAGAATTGAATTTTAAATTTTAATTAAAGAAGCTATTTTAAAATGTATTTTAATTATAGGGATATGGACTTAATTCTTATAATATGGTTGTTTAGTTTTATTAATTCGTATTTTTTTAGTGCGCCTGTATTAATAAATAGTTGGTACAATTCTTTTATTTGGTTTAGGTTATTCATATTAATATATTAATTAAAATAATGATCAAATTTATTAAGCTATTAAACAAATATAATGATGAATTATGTAATATATTGACGAAATATGTAATATGTGGTATTTTATTTATAGTAACTAATTAATTATCTAAAATTTTTTAGAATAACAAAAATATTGGAGTGTCAATTTGTCTTAAGTGTATAAATTATTTATTTAATATCTTTATGCATTTCATCCTGTAAAGACGGTTGGCACTTTATTTTATATTTATGAAATAACTTACCATAATATACAAATAAGTATTATAATATAAATAGAAATAAGTAAAAAAAGAGGTGAAAAATATTGGTACAAGGTAAATATCTATATTATGGTGATGACTTATCTGATGTTTATAATATAAGAAGAAAAGTTTTTGTAGAAGAACAAGGGGTTTCAGAGAAAGAAGAGTTTGATGAATATGATGATTTATCAATTCATGCTCTTGTATATGATAATAGTGAAAATAAAAAACCTGTTGCAACAGGAAGAGTCTATAATGATGGAAAAAATTATAGAGTAGGAAGAATAGCAGTATTGAAGGAAGAAAGAGGAAAGTATTATGGTGATTTTATAGTCAGGCTCTTAGTAAATAAAGCTTTTTTATCTGGAGCAGAGGAAGTAATCATTAATGCACAGGTAAAAGCAGTTCCCTTTTATGAAAAAATAGGTTTTATAACCTATGGAGATATTTTTCAAGAAGCAGGAATTGATCATATAGCTATGAAAGTATTACTTCATTCATTCTGCAAGAAATGTGACAAAAAATAACTATTTTAGTTTAATTTAAGAAAAATTATTTTTTATTTTACATTTAAGGCTTTAAAAAAAGCTAAATATGTTATATTATATAGTTAAAAAATAGGGAGAGTTATATTATTATGATTCATCAAGATGATAATATGGGGTTTATGGAACAATTAAGTGATGCACTTAATTTTTTAACACAAAATGAAGAGCAGACCCAGAAAGAACTTGATCAAATTAATACTACAATCAAATGTTTAGAAGAAGAGTTAAAAGAAATTAATAATAGTTTAGATGTTATTAATAGCAAAAATAATTCTAATGCTGATTTATTTTCTCCGTCTATCAAAAATGATAAGGATAATCGAATAAGTTTTTTAAATGCTGAGAAGCAAAATATTGAATTAAAAATTAAAGATGCAGAAGAAAGTTTTCTCTTTTTTATTAAACGAAAAAACAGCCTTGATAACTTGATAAATTGTTTTTATACTATGAAAAGCAATTGTATTGAAGATACGGGAATGATTAATGAAACTGCTAATTATAATATTGAAAATAAAATCAGTTTAGAAATGGGAATTAATGTTTTAGAAACTCAAGAAAATGAACGGAAGCGTATAGCAAGGGATTTACATGATTCCACTGTACAAAACCTGACAAATATGATGCATAAAACAGAACTGTGTACAAGGTTAATTGATGTTGATCCAATTCGTGCAAAACTTGAATTGCAAACTATGATTAATACAATTAAATCTACCATTAATGATATGAGAAATATTATCTTTGGCTTAAGGCCTATGTCATTAGATGATTTAGGTTTAATAGCAACAATAGACAGATATATAAGGGACTTCAAAAAGAATCATGAAATTGACATCTCTTTAAAAGTTTTGAATGAAGAAAAGAGTATATTACCGGTTATTAATTTAACTTTATTTCGGATTGTACAAGAAGCGTCAAATAATGCGATTAAACATGGTAAGGCAAATAAAATTCTTATAGAACTAAGTTATGAAAAAGATTTTATTTTATTATCTATTAGTGATAATGGTAAAGGCTTTAAAAAAGACTCTTGTATCGAGTCAAAGACAAATATGGTTTCAGGGTATGGATTATCCATGATGAAAGAGCGAGTTTTACTTTTGTCTGGAGATTTTAATATAGAATCAAAAGAAAATAATGGAACAAAGATTTTAGTTAAGGTACCACTAAACCATGCAAGGAGGACGTATAAATAATGGAACCGATTAAAATTGTAATTGCTGATGATCATCGAATGGTAAGAGAAGGGTTAAAACAACTTTTAGAATTAGATGGTGATATAGTAGTTATTGGAGAGGCAGGAGATGGGGTATCATGTCTTGAAATTATTAAAAACTTAAATCCGGATGTAGTTTTATTGGATATTAATATGCCTCAACTAAATGGACTGCAAGTACTTCAGAAATTAAAGGAAAACAAATGTAAAAGTAAAATTTTAATTTTAACAATTCATAATGAAATAGAATATCTAATGAAGGCTGTAGATATTGGAGTGGATGGTTATATTTTAAAAGACTCTGAATGTGACGTATTAAGAAAAGCAATATTTTCTGTATACAGTGGCGAAAGTTATATTCAAAGTGAGTTGGTTTCTTTAATGAAGGAAAAACTTGAAAACTCTGATCAAGATGAATTAACCGAGGAAAATTTACTTACCAAGAGGGAGATGGAAGTACTTAAGTTATTAACAGAAGGTTTATTTAATAAGGAAATTGCCTATCAATTATCAATTAGTGAAAAAACAGTAAAGAATCATGTCTCTAATATATTTAAAAAGATCAGTGTCTCTGACCGTACTCAAGCTGCTGTTTATGCTATCAGAAATAATATAGTGGAGATATTGTAATTATTATAATTTAATAATTATACCAAAAGCGTACAAATCATTATGAGTTGTACGCTTTTTTGTTTCACGTGAAACATTTATTTATTCCTATTGTACTGAGGATTTTCAAGGAGTGAAAAAGGTAAAAATTATTATAATTTAAGAAATGTAGTAAGTGAAACAGTTTTATATTTTAAATTTGCTTAAAGTTAACAGTAATTTAGATATAAACTGAAAATGTTGTAAACATTTTTGTAAACTATGTCGTAAAGTATAGATATATGTTTGAATTAGTGTTATAATTAAATGGTTAAAAAATTGATTTGTAAAGGGGGAATTAAATGGGACGTATTATAGCTGTGGCTAACCAAAAAGGTGGTGTCGGTAAAACTACAACCGCCATTAATCTATCTGCTTGCTTAGCTGAAAAAGGAAAGAAAGTTTTAACTATAGATATAGACCCACAAGGTAATACTTCCAGTGGATTAGGTATAGACAAAAATAATCTAGAAAATACGATATATGAGCTTATGATAGGTGAATGCACTATTGAAGATTGTCTTTTAATTAATATAATAAGTAATCTATCACTATTGCCTTCTAATGTAAATTTAGCAGGAGCTGAGATTGAGTTAATAGGAATAGAAGAAAAAGAATATATATTAAAAAAAGAAATAAGCAAAATAAGAGATAATTACGATTATCTAATTATAGATTGTCCGCCCTCTTTAAATACATTGACTGTAAATGCAATGACAACAGCTGATACGGTATTGGTACCGATTCAATGTGAGTATTATGCGTTAGAAGGATTATCCCAGTTGATACATACAATCAATTTAGTAAAAAAAAGATTAAATCCTAATTTAGAAATTGAGGGTGTAGTTTTTACTATGTATGATGCTAGAACTAATTTATCATTACAGGTGGTTGAAAACGTTAAGACGAATTTGAAACAAAATATATATAAATCAATTATACCTCGTAATGTTAGATTGGCAGAAGCACCAAGCCATGGACTTCCAATTAATATATATGATCCAAAATCCGCGGGTGCTGAAGGATATAGAGATTTAGCTGATGAAGTTATTGAAAGAGATAGTAATTAACTATTGAAGTCTAGTTTTTATTTTTATTTAGTTGTGTCTTTTTATTAGGAAGATAGATAATATATATAAATGTTTTAGTATTCATATGTAAATAGCCAATTTAAAATACTTTTGCATTTAATTGGAATATAACTATAGTTAATATTAATATTGTAAGTTTATTCTTTGAAGTTATATATACAAATATTTTGAAGAATATACTATAAAGTTAAGAGTTTATTGAAAGGAATATGAAAATGGCAACAACAAAAAGAGGTTTGGGTAAAGGCCTGGATTCTATGATACCAGAAAAAGTGGATAAGAATAGCAATCAATCTATCAAACAACAGGATGACAATGTTTCACGTGAAACATTAATAAGCATAAATGAAATTGAACCTAATAAAGGTCAACCTCGTAAGAATTTTGATGAAGATGCAATTCAAGAATTAGCAGATTCAATAAAACAATATGGTATAATACAGCCATTGATTCTTCAAAAAAAAGATAAATATTATGTAATTGTAGCAGGTGAAAGAAGATGGCGAGCTGCTAAAGTAGCTGGATTAAAGAAAATACCTGCAATTATTAAAGATTATTCTCCTCAAGAAATAATGGAAATTGCATTAATAGAAAATTTGCAAAGAGAAGATTTAAATCCGATTGAAGAAGCTTTGGCATTTCAAAATCTTATAAAAGAATTTAATCTTAAGCAAGATGAAGTTGCAGAAAGAGTATCAAAAAGCAGAGTCGCTGTCACTAATTCCATGAGATTATTAAAATTGAGTACAAAAGTACAGCAAATGCTTATAGATGGTATGATTTCAAGTGGTCATGCTAGAACATTATTATCTGTTGAAGATCTGGAGTTACAGTATCAGATAGCGTTAAAGGTATTTGATGAAAAGTTAAGTGTAAGAGAAACAGAAAAATTAGTTAAAAATTTAATGAATACAAAAGAAGAAGTAAAAAAAGAAACAGCTCTAACAAAAGAAGATTCCTATATCTATCGAGATTTGGAAGAAAAAATGAAAAAAATAATAGGGACCAAGGTATCAATAAAGAAAAAATCTAATAACAATGGTAGAATAGAAATTGATTATTATTCAATAGAAGAATTAGAACGTATAATAGAGTTATTCGAAACAATTAATTAAAGGAGAATAAATACAAATGCAGATTTTTGATACACTAGGAATAGATATAGGTTATGTTTTAATCGGTGTTGTCGGGTTTTCTATAATATTATTTATACTTTTTATTACATTAGCAATTAGAGTAAGTAAAATAAATAAAAGATATAGAAAATTTATGATAGGTGCAGATGGCAAAAGCCTAGAAAGTCAGTTTATAACAAGGTTTGCTGAAGTAGATGAATTAAAATTAGAGAGTAAAAAATTGAAAAATAAAATTAATAAAATCAATGAAAACTTAGTTTTTACTTATCAGAAAGTTGGTATTGTAAAATACGATGCATTTAAAGAAATGGGCGGAAAATTAAGCTTTGCTTTAGCTATGTTAAATGATAATAATGACGGTTTTATTCTAAATTCGATGCACTCTAGCAGAGAAGGCTGTTATACTTATGTTAAAGAAGTAATTAAAGGTGAAGCATTTGTTGTTTTGGCAGAAGAAGAAAGATTAGCTTTAGAAGAAGCAAAAAATTCCAGAAATATCTTAGATTAAGCTTCAATATCCCAAAATATAGAGTCAAATCATAGAAAAAAATTATTTATAGATTCAAAAAAAGAAACTCGCACAATGAGTTTCTTTTTTTGAATCTAATTTAATAATTTATGAACTTTGAAACGATTTGTATTTGTTAATTATGAAAGTATTACTCAATAATAATTTATAATCAACATATAACCAGCTAGTTATATAAAATAATTAGAAATGCATAATGCATAAATTAATTATTTGTTTTTAACAGGTACGTTTCCTTTTCCATAATATGAAATCATATATAACTCTTCAAGTTCTGAAACAAGAGGGAGTCTAGGATTAGCTGTTGTACACTGATCACCAAATGCTAAATCCGCCAAAGAACCAACTTTTGCTAAGAAGTCTTTTTCGTCAATACCATATTCTTTTAAAGTTGCAGGTATTTCTAAGAAAGCGTTTAACTTCTCAATTTCAGTTGCAAGAATTTCAACTGCATCATCATTGTTCTTTGGTTTATATCCTAATTTATTCATTAAGGAAAAGATCTTGTCTCCTACGATGTAACTTTCATATTTTGGCCATGAAGTAAATTTAGTTGGGCAGGAAGTTCCGTTATAACGTACTACATGAGGCAATAATATAGCATTTGCACATCCATGAGGAACATGGTATTCTCCGCCAAGTTTATGAGCTAAAGAGTGGTTGATACCAAGAAAAGCGTTTGTAAATGCCATTCCTGCTATAGTTGAGGCGTTATGCATTTTTTCACGCGCTACCGGATCATTGGCACCAAATTCATATGACTTTTTAAGATAATTAAATACCATCTCAATTGCATGAATTGCAAGTGCATCCGTATAATCAGATGCTAAAATGGAGATATATGCTTCAATTGCATGTGTTAAAACATCCATTCCTGTCCAAGCGGTTGATTTTTTCGGAACTGACATAACAAAATCAGGGTCAATAATAGCAACATCAGGAGTTAATTCATAATCTGCTAAAGGATATTTTTTGTTTTCTGTTTTATCTGAAATAACAGCAAAAGAAGTAACTTCAGATCCAGTACCGGAAGTAGTAGGAATTGCTACTAATTTAGCTTTCTTTCCAAGCTGAGGGAATTTATAAGTTCTCTTTCTAATATCCAGGAATTTTAATGACATATTCTTGAAATCAGCTTCCGGATTCTCATAGAATAACCACATACCTTTTGCAGCGTCAATAGCAGAACCGCCACCTAAAGCAATTATTACATCCGGTTTGAACTTATTCATGGAATCTACACCTTTCATAATTGTTTCTAAAGATGGATCCGGTTCAACCTGATCAAAAATTTCGCAGTGAACATATTCTTCTCTTTTTCTTAATTGGTATAATACTTTATTTACGTATCCTAACTGAGTCATAGCAGGGTCAGTTACGATAAAAGCTTTGCTGATATTTGGCATTTTTGCTAAGTAAGCAGTTGATCCTGACTCAAAATATATTTTACTCGGTACTTTAAACCATTGCATATTATTTCTCCTCTTCGCTACTCGCTTGATGTTAACAAGATCTACAGCAGATACGTTGTGAGTAGTTGAATTGCCGCCATAAGAACCACATCCAAGTGTCAGAGAAGGCATGTTTGTGTTATATAAATCGCCAATAGCACCATGAGTAGACGGAGAATTAACTATAATACGACCGGTTTTCATACGATTAGAGAATTCTTCTATAACCTTTGAATCAGTAGAATGTAAAACGGAGGAGTGACCCATACCACCATTTGCAAGCATCTTTTCACATAATAACAGTCCGTCTTCAACATCATTAGCTTTAGCGACTGCTAATACAGGAGATAACTTTTCAATAGAAAGCGGGTAATCTCTTCCAACACCATCTAATTCGGTACATAAAATCTTAGTATTCTTCGGAATTGTAAATCCAGCAAGAGCAGCAATTTTAACAGGTGATTGACCAACAATATCTGGATTAACGGCTCTTTTTTCCAAATTAATTACTACAGGTTCAAGTTTCTTAATTTCTTCTTTTGTTGCAAAATAACATCCGGCTTTTTTCATTAATTCAATAACTTCTTTATATACAGGAGCTTCAATAATAGCAGCCTGTTCGGAAGCACAAATCATACCATTATCAAAAGATTTGGACAATACTAAATCGTTAACGGCTCTTTTTAATACAGCGGTTTTTTCTATAAAACAAGGAACATTACCAGGGCCAACACCTAGAGCAGGTTTTCCTGATGAATATGCTGCTTTAACCATTCCAGGGCCACCGGTGGCTAAGATACAAGCAACACCAGGATGATTCATAAGAACGGAAGTAGCTTCTACAGAGGGATACTCTATCCATTGAATACAATTTTTGGGAGCTCCTGCATTGATCGCTGCATCTAATAAAGTTTGAGCGGCTGCTTTTGAACACTGCTGAGCACTTGGATGAAAGCCAAAGATAATAGGATTACGTGTCTTTATACAGGAGATGATTTTAAACATGGTAGTAGAAGTAGGATTAGTAACAGGAGTAACACCGGCAACGATACCAATCGGTTCAGCAACCATCATATAATCTTCTTCTTCATTATCTTCAATAATGCCAACAGTTTTTTGATACTTAATAGAGTGCCAGATATATTCAGTAGCAAATATATTTTTGGTTATCTTATCTTCATAAATACCTCTACCTGTTTCTTCAACTGCCAATTTAGCTAATACCTGTTGTTTGGCGAGTCCGGCTAAAGCCATTTCATGTACTATATTATCAATAGTTGCTTGATCATAACTCATGAATTCTTTAAGAGCGACTTGCGCATTTTTAACCAGTAGATCTACATGTTCCTGAGGTGTTGGTTGTTGTTTTTTTTCACTCATAATTTAAAATCCTCCTATTAAAATAATTAAATTTATGTTAATTTATTAACAAATAACTTTAAATCTAGATTACAATTTGAATATATCAAAGAACACGAAATTTGTCAAATGAAATTTTATAAGTTATATACAAACCAATGTAAAAATTATTAAATATCAATTTATAAAAATATACATATTATACAAATCGGTTATAATTGATATATGAAATATACAAACAACACTTAATAAATTATACTTTATGTTAAAAATATAACAATATTAATTAATTTTTAATTAATCATAATATTGACATTAATTGTTTTATTGGATATTGTATTATATAGGTGGATAAGTAAGGCCTCGGGAAATTATTATACAATTAGACTTAATGCTCATTATCCCCAAATGCTTATATTATGAGGTGTTTCATATGAGAAGAATGTTACTTGATTCTATCAAGGGACATGAATTGCTTGCCAGAGATATCATAAGTAACAGTGGAATTGTAATCATGTCGGCAGGGTCGGTTGTTAAAAAGGAATATGTTAGAAGACTAATAGAATTAGATATATTTTATGTCTATGTTGAAGATGAATTATCCAAAGGGATTGCGGATGAGGATAACACAGAGGAAAAGATAAAAAATCAGTGTCAGGACATAGTTAAAAATATAATAGAAAAGTACTCTTATCAAGGGTATGGAGATTTAGAAAATATTCAAGAAGTAGCCGAGCAAATTATCGGAGATATGATACAACAGCCAGAAGTTCTTTTTAATATATCTGGAGTAAGAAGAAAAAGTGAAAGCACCTACTCACATTCCATAAATGTATGTGCCTTATCCGTATTACTGGCCTTAAGGATGAGACTACCGAAAGTGAAGGTACGAGAGATAGCTGTTGGAAGTCTTTTACATGATATAGGATACAATTCCATGCAATTTGATTTTATGAATAATAATTATACTGATTTTAATAAATTAGAGCAGAAAGAATTAAAGAAGCATGTTATTTATGGTTATTCCGCTGTAATTAAAGAAGACTGGTTAACTTTAGCTGCTAAAGATATTATATTATGTCATCATGAAAAATTAGATGGATCTGGTTATCCGTTTCATAAGAAAGCTGACAAAATTAAAATAGGAAGTAAAATAGTAGCTGTATGTGATGCTTTTGACAGTTTTGTTTATGGATTCCTATGTCCTAAAATGAAAGTACATCATGCAATTGATTATATTGTAAGTCAGGCCGGAGTAAAGTTTGATTTTGATATTGTAAATTGTTTTATTGAATCGGTTGCGGCATATCCAAATGGTACGATAGTAATTACAAACACTGGTGAAAAAGGAATTGTAATTAGGCAAAATGCAAAATGTCCGACAAGGCCTGTTTTACATATGATCTCGGATTCGAAGGGCAATAAATACACAACCTGGGTTGAGAAAGACTTAAACAAGGAATTGACTCTTATTATTGAGGATACAATCGAACTATGATAGTTAAGCTGAAATTCTTTCATCCTTAGCATCTTTTTGGGTGAAAGAATTTTTTGTCTAAACCGTAAATTAAATGTTACTGTACATTTTACTGCAATAAGCAGCAGCTCCGTTAATAATAACACGTTTTGCGATGTACACAAAAGACGAGGCATGTTCCTACGCCGCAATTCTCCGATTTTTGTGACAATGCAATCACAAAAAACACGACGCGTTTGTTGCCGGTGAATAGTAACATACTGTAATACTTTGACTCTTACAAATAGGAATAAATCTTGCAGATAACGTAAAAATATGATATAAGTAATAGATAAATATAATTTGAATAAATTTTAAGATAATGGGTATGATAAATAAGCTGAACTCCATATAATGAGGTAATACCCATTAAATATATAAGTTAGGTGGTGGATGATTGTGCATAGTTATTTAAGAGCAATAGGATTTAGTGAAGTGACAGATAGGATAGAATTAGAAAAATTGTTGGGCATAATCATAGATCAGCCAACAGAGAAAAAAGTATTTAATATGACAAATGAAAAAGTATTTACTGAGATAACGAAACTGTTTTCTAAACAGATGGGAATAACCTTACGGGGAGAAATTGATGCCAATGGTAAGTTTTATATGGAACATTATTTCCCATTTTATAAAAGCCAATATATGAGTACAAAAGAAGAGACATCTATTATTAAAAGAGTTGATGCGGAAGCTTATACCGGTATGTGCGATGACGTAAGGCTTGGTGTGTCGTTAATATTTTATTTGCAAAATGTAGTGGATTATTTAATTGATGGAAAAAATAAAACAGACAGACCGTTTCCGATTTTTTTATCAGCTTTGTCTATATCCGGAAAAATTATTCTTCCAATGGAGTTAGATGAAAAATTGGCTAAAAATAATAGTGCTGACGTACAGTATAGAAGACAATTAATAGCTGAAGCCAAGAAAGGTAATCAGGAAGCAATTGACAGTTTAACCATTGATGATATCGATATGTATGCTATGATATCTAGAAGGGCCAAGGTAGAAGATATCTATACAATTGTTGAGACAACATTCACCCCTTATGGTTCAGAATCAGATAATTATACGGTTTTGGGAACCATAACAGATATGGATGCTCTAATTAATGAGATAACAGGAGAAGAAATCTATAGCCTTATGATTTCTTGTAATGATGTTATTTTTCAAGTGGCAATCAATAAAAAGGATCTTCTTGGTGAACCGGTTGTGGGCAGAAGATTTAAAGGAAATATATGGTTGCAGGGGAATATCGATTTTAATTCAGAGAAATGTTTGAATTAAGGTTGACTAAATTCAAATTAAATAGTAGAATAGTTTTGCTGCTATATGGCAGGGAATGCATCTATAGCTCAGTAGGATAGAGCGACCGCCTCCTAAGCGGTAGGCCGCTGGTTCGAATCCAGTTAGGTGCATGATAATTTAAACCCCCTTAATAATACGAAGTTATGTTATAACGAGTATTATTAAGAGGGTTTTTTTATAAGTTAAAAGTCTACATAATCTTTTTTATTGTAATGTTTTTTTCTGCCTTTTTTCTCAAGATAGGTATTTCTTCTTTTACGAAATGGCAATTCAATAAATACCATGTATAAAAGAAAGCCTATTATAATACATCCAACAATAATAGTAATGATAACCGGTTTTAAATTATTGGAATCATCAAAACGGTTAACGCCCGGATTGTTACCGGAATCAGGAGATTTTGTAGGGGTTGGAATATAGGAACCCTTCAATACATTTTGTGAGGGTACATTATTATAAATGATATCAGCCGAACCAACAAAGGTATCACCATATGTGTATTGAATTGAGCCAATCACATTTTCGCCGTCCATAATTTTATCTAACGGTTTTAATACGATTTCTTTTTTTGCATCTTTGTAGTCAGCTGTGTTAGGTAGCACTATGTTTCCTTTAGAACTTATCTGGAGGTTGGAAGTAGTTCTGCTGAATAAAGGACTGTATTTTGCAAATAAAGGAGCTGTTTCTTCCATGTCCGGATTCTCTTTATCCGTAATATTATAAATTTTGAAATTATCAAAACCGTAATTTAATAAATTAGCCGTATCAGCATATTCATGTTGTATGCTGTCACAGTGCATAATTACGCTGATTAAAGTCATTCCATCCCGTTCTGCAAAGGTTACCAGGGTATATAAAGCTTTTGAAGTATAGCCGGTTTTACCGCCGATCACTCCATCATAATCCAGATCACCTTTTATAAACTTATGATGATTAGCCAGATACCTTGTCTCATTTTGTACATTAGTCGGAGGAATAGCATAGGTTCTGGTACCAGTTATTTTCCTGAACACATCATTGTTAATCGCTGCTCTTGAGATTAAAGCCATATCATAAGCAGAGGTATAATGATTTGGATTCGGTAAACCGTGAGGATTTACAAAATTGGTGTCGGTACAGCCCAGTTCAGCAGCTTTTTTGTTCATAAGATCTGCGAAAGACTCAACATTGCCGGAAATATGTTCAGCAATAGCATAAGATACTTCATTGGCTGATTCCAGCATAATTCCGTAAAGGCATTGTTCCATGGTAAGTTTTTCTCCCACATCAATACCGATTCGGCTGCTGTCCAAATCAACATCATAGATTGCTTTTTTCGAAAAAGTTACAGTTTCTCCAAGGGATGAATTTTCTATGGCCAATAAAGCAGTCATAATTTTAGTGATACTCGCCGGGAAGTAGGTCTTGTGGATATTTTTAGAATACAAAACAGCACCGGTAGAGGCTTCCATAACAATTGCTGCTTCGGAATTAACGGTAGGTTTGTTATCCGGCCATTTTATTTTAGAAGATTTTGTACTTTTTGTATCATTTATTTTAGCGGTAGATATAGCGTTTGAAACAGGGTTGGCATAACAGGTAGATATATTAATGAATAATAAGCACAGAATGCTTATTAGGGCTATAGACTTTTTCATAGTAACTCCTTTATATAAAACCGAATGGTATTTTTGATTTAGCAACATGTAAATATAATTTATTTATTTTCAAGTGAATAACTTTTATATTTATTTATATAAACTTATAAATTTAATTCAATTTAATTAATTTGTACAACTCACATCGAATCATAGTATATGAAAATAATACATATATTATAGATTATTTCCTCATTTGTATCAAGAAAAAATAAGATATTTAAGAAAAATTCACAATTCATAATTCGGCAAAATCTGGAGAAACGTATGAATATAAATAAATATAGATCCATAAGTAAGACTAAGTATAACCAAGTAAATCAAAAAAATCCCTACGCTAAAATTCTATTTCATGAGAGGGAATGGTATCGATAACATTTAGGATGGAAAACTGCGGTTTCTAACTTTCGTTAAACAAATAAATAAGGAACATCAAAATTATTTTATTAAAATAATTTTTGATGTCCCTCTTTTGTTAATAGCGGTATAACCTTAATGCTTTCATTACTGCTTAATAAATAAAATTTCCCGTCGTGTTTTTACTTTAATTTAGTAATTTCTATAATTACTTATTGTTATTTGGTGTTTTTCTGTCCATAATAAGCATTTTTACCGTGCTTCCGTAAGTAATGCTTATCCAATAGTTCTTGCTGCATAGGTGGTATAGTACCGCCGGAAAGAACAAGATTATGCCATGCCATAAATGCAACTTCTTCCAGAACGACAGCATTATGAACAGCATTATGCGGATCGTTTCCCCAGGTAAATGGTCCATGGCTGTATACAACGACCCCCGGAACATCTTCTGCTTTAATATCACCTTGTTGAAAACGTTCAATAATTACATTACCGGTTTCCTTTTCATAGGAGGAGCTGATCTCATCCGGAGTCATTTTACGGGTGCAGGGAATTTCTCCGTAAAAGTAGTCGGCATGAGTAGTGCCAAGAGCAGGGATTCCCTGCCCGGCTTGAGCAAACGTAGTTGCCCAACGGGAATGGGTATGTACAATTCCACCGATACCGGGAAATGCTTTATACAACTCCAGATGGGTTGCCGTATCGGAGGAAGGATTTAAATCTCCTTCTACGCGGTTACCGTTTAAATCTACAACAACCATATCGTCTGCTTTCATAACGTCATATTCCACACCGGATGGTTTAATTACGATATAACCGGATTCTCGGTCAATTCCTGAGACATTCCCCCAGGTAAATGTTATCAGCCCATATTTGGGCAATAACATGTTTGCTTCAAATACTTGTTTTTTTAATTTTTCTAACATGGGTTTTCCTTTCCGGGTTATATTCATTTTAGGTAACTGCGAAACGCAATATCCTGTAAAAATAACAGCTGTTTTAATCCTTCTATAGTAGTATCTTTACAAATGTGAACGTATTCAATGCCCATAATTTCAGCAAAATCCTGCATCTGTTCAGCAGTTAAATCATAGGAAAATACCGTATGGTGAGCTCCTCCGGCTAAGATCCAGCATTCTGCACCGGTTTTAAGATCCGGCATCGCTTTCCACATAACTCGGGCAACCGGAAGATTTGGCATTTCATAGATAGGTTTAACAGCTTCAACATCCTGTACAATTAAGCGGAAACGTCCGCCCATATCCACTAAGGAGGTTACAATAGCTTGACCGGGATGGCCCTCAAATACCAGGCGTGCAGGATCGGCTTTGCCTCCGATACCAAGTGGATGTACCTCAATTCTTGGTTTATCCGCTGCGAGGGTAGGGCATACTTCCAACATATGTGCTCCCAAGGATAACTCATTACCTTTGGTCAAATCATAAGTGTAATCTTCCATAAAAGCAGTTCCGCCGTTTAGACCATCCGCCATCTGTTTCATAATATGGGTCATGGCTGATACTTTCCAGTCTCCCTCTCCGCCGTATCCAAAACCGGCTTCCATTAATCTCTGACTGGCAAGGCCGGGTAATTGTTCCATACCATGCAGGTCTTCAAAGGTGTTGGTGTAGGCACCGCAGCCGGCTTCCAGCAGCATCTTTTTCATGGCAATCTCTAATTTGGCCTGATAACGGACAGCCTCCATATTATCGGTCGCGAGGATGTATTTTTCCTGATATTCTTTTATTAAAGAATCCACTTGTTCTTTTGTTACGGCATTAATTTCCAGTACCAGATCACCAACCGCGGTGGTATTAACCTGCCAGCCTAACTTAATCTGTGCCTCCACCTTATCGCCCTCAGTTACGGCAACCTGACGCATGTTATCTCCGAAACGCATTACTTTCAGATTTTTGCTTATAATCGCACCAACAGCTGAACGCATCCAGTTTCCGATTTTTTTCTGAACATCGTCATCTTCCCAGTAACCTGCTACAACTTTACGAGGTATACGCATTCTGGTTCCGATAAAACCATGTTCTCTGTCTCCATGGGCAGATTGGTTTAAATTCATAAAGTCCATATCAATTTCTTCATTGGGAATCGTACGGTTAAACTGGGTATGAAAATGGCAATATGGTTTTTCTAAAACGGATAATCCATTAATCCACATTTTAGAAGGTGAAAATGTATGCATCCAGGTAATGATACCGGCGCATTTTTCATCATAATTTGCTTCTTTGATTACTTTTGTAATTTCATCCGGAGTGGTAACAATGGGTTTATAAATTACGGAACATGGTATATTACCTGAATCATTTAAACCTTTAGCAATTATCTGAGAGTGGGAAGCAACCTTTTTAAGAGTCTCCGGACCGTAAAGGTGCTGAGAACCTGTAATAAACCAGAATTCATAACCTTTTATTGCTGACATAAATTATACCTCCTATCGTGTAATTAAGTATCAGTGTAATTATTAAAGTACGTACAACTATCTAACTTTTTTGACGCTTGAATCATATTATAAACTAAATTAATATACTTACCACTACGGGGCAGCTATACAGATTATTAAGATAAAACCGGTTAAACATGGGTGGTGTTTATCCGGTTTTATCTTTAAATCATTAGACACTCTGTTGTTTTTTGATCTCTTTTAACCGTTTCATTACATCATTTTCACCACGGCCGAAATAATCATGTAATTTGGAATACTCGGCGTACAATAAATCGTAGACTTCAGCATTCTCCTGGATTGGTGTATAAATGGTATCACGAAGTTTGCCCATTACACTGCCTGCTTTAAAGACATCATCATATCCGCCATTAATAGAACCGGCTGCAACGGCACCGAAGATTGCACTGCCAAGAGCAGGACCCTGGGTTGTTCCGCCGATTTTAATAGGAATCTGAATAATATCAGCATAAATCTGCATAGCCATAGGATTTTTAAGGGAAATTCCGCCGGATGCATAAAATTCATCTACCGGTACGCCGTTTGCACGGAAAGTCTCAATAATTTTTCTGGTACCATAAGCCGTTGCTTCAATTAACGCCCGGTACATTTCTTCCGGTTTCGTTTGAAGCGTCATACCTAATATCATACCGGTTAAATCTACATCTACTAATACGGAGCGGTTGCCATTCCACCAGTCAAGAGCAACTAAACCGCTCTGTCCGGGTTTTAATTGTTCTGCCTTTTGTGTTAAATATTGATGAATATTAAGGCCTTCTGCATTAGCTGCATCGTAATATTCTTTACTTACACAATTTTCAACAAACCAGGCAAAGTGGTCACCTACACAGGACTGACCGGCTTCGTAACCAAAGAAACCGGGGCATACACCGTCTTCTACAACACCGCACATTCCAGGAACGTTATGTTCTTCATCACTTAATAGAATGTGGCAGGTAGAGGTACCCATAATAGCCAGTAATTTACCCGGGCCGTCTATTGTAACAGCAGGGACGGTAACATGAGCATCCACATTGGCAACCGCAACGGCAGTACCAACTTTTAGTCCGGTCAGATTTGCTGCCTTTTCCGTAATTTCTCCGGCTTTTGAACCAAGTGGAGTAATCGGGCAGTTTAATTTATCATAAACTACATTTTCCAGTCTTGGATCCAGAGCTTTAAAGAAAGACTTATCCGGGTATCCGTTTTGTTTATGCCACATTGCTTTATAACCTGCGGTACAGGAATTTCTTGTCTGAACACCGGTTAATTGCCAGATTACCCAATCGGCTGCTTCCATAAAGAAATCAGCTTCATTATAAATATAAGGGGCTTCATCTAAAATCTGCCAGATTTTAGGAAACATCCATTCGGAAGAAATCTTTCCGCCATATCTGGCTAACCAGTCCTGATTCAAATCGGTTGCAATCTGATTCAATTTATTGGCTTTATCCTGTGCTGCATGATGTTTCCATAATTTTATATAGGCGTGAGGATCACTAATGTATTTCTCCAGCAGGCAAAGAGGGGTTCCGTCGGCTTTAACGGGAAGAATGGTACAAGCCGTAAAATCAATGCCGATACCGATAACATCTTCTGCTGATACACCTGATTGTTTTAATACGGCAGGTATGGTAGACCCAAATACATCCAGGTAGTCAGCAGGATGCTGCAGAGCCCAGTCAGGAGGCAGCTTCCTGCCATCCGGTAATGTTTCATCCATTACTCCATGGGGATATTCGTATGTAGCATCTGCTAATTCTTCCCCGGTTTCTACATTAACCAGCAATGCCCGCCCGGATAATGTACCAAAATCCACACCAATTGAATACTTTGGCATATAAAATACCTCCTAAATAAAATAAATATAGTTTGTTAAGGAGTTATGTAGCTCCTTGCAAATAGATTCACAGGGTACGCAGATGAAGATGTACGTACAAGTTAATGTATTTTTATTTTATATGAAAATACCTGAAAAAGCAAGTAATATAAATTACAATTTTTTTACCGAATCCCGGATTTTTAAAACAGGATCCAAAACCACATGTTCCGGTTTAGTTGATACATTAAGCTGTTGTAATATGATTTGCGCAGCTTTCTTTCCCACTTTTTTTGCAGGATAAACAATAGAGGTTAAATTAAGGACCATTTGTTTGGATAAAAAAGAGTCGTCAAAACTAACTATGGATATGTCGTCAGGAATGTTTTTCCCATTGCGCTTTAAGAGACGTACTAAGGAAGCCGCAACCAGGTCATTGTAACAAACTACGGAAGTAACCTCAGAAAGCCGATCCATAATAATATGATCCATGGAACCTTCAAAGTAATATTTAAAATCTTCAGTGGTATACCATATAATAGAGGTATCATTTATGGTAAGGTTATTCTTTTTAAGTGCTTTTAATAAACCCTCATACCGCTTAATGCCCTGAAAGTCATCAGATTTATAAAAGCCGCCTATGCATTTATGACCGTTTTGTATCAGAACATCCGCTACCATTTCACCGGCTTTTACATCATCCAATATAATGTAGGAATCGTTATAACCGCTGTAATAGCCGTTTATAAACACGGTTGGAATCTGGTTCTCTTTTATTTGTTCGTAAAGCCGTTTATTGAAGTTTGGAAGAGCTGATTTCGTGCCTTCTACTATGAAAGCATCCACTCCGCTCTGCATCATCTGGAGCAGGCAATTTTCCTCATCGGAGGGCTTATTGTGAGTAATTCCCAGGGACATGGTATAACCGCTGTCGGTTAAAACTTCTTCAATCCCGTGAATAATGCCGGGAAATACATAATCATCCAGGTATGTCGTAATAACACCAATTCGTTTGGTTTTATCGGCAGGTTCTTTTTTGACCGGAAAATTTACATAAGTTCCTCTTCCATGTTCTCTGATGAGAATACCCTCGGCAACCAGTGTACCGATTGCCTGTCTGACCGTCTGGCGGCTAATCATAAACCGGGAAGCCAATTCGTTCTCGGATGGAATCTTATCTCCGATTTTAAAGGTATTATCAGCGATATTTTTTTTAATCCATAAACTAAGTACCGCATGTTTGGAAAGCTCATTATTGTTCATATATGCACCGCGTTCTTCTCTGGTATAGGTAATTCATTCTTATCATTTTACTATAAAATTACCAGGTTGTAAATACAAGTATAAAAAGTGTACTATAAGTTAATACATTATTCAAAAATATAAGTTAAGGGAAAGAGATAATTGTTCCCTTAACTTATAAATATTTAAATTCCAATCAAGCGTTCTAAGGATGACCATAAGAGAAGCAACCAGGATAATGAGCTGTTTAAATGCCCATTACAAAGGTGTCATATTAGACAAAGTTAAATTTTGGTAATTCATAGGTCATGAGCTAGATATACGCCGGTGTTTTATTACTTTTAACCGAGTGAATTCTTCTCTTTCCCGTTCCTCTAGAAAATACTGGATTTCTCTGGATAATCCAGTATAATAAGGTATGGTTATATTTTTTAAAGCATTAGCCCTTTTTTGGGTTTTCTTAATATTAGCAGCCAGCCGGTAAGCAGAATTCTCTATCATAGCAAGTCTTAAAGTTAATTCTTTTACTTTTTTAAAATGACTGGCCGCTTCATCTAAGGATATCCTGGTATTATAAAAAGAATAAGTCGGTTTATTATCGGTTTTGTTAAATTCAACCAAGGGGATATCGGTTCCCATAATACTGCGCTGTTTAATCAAAATGGAAGTCTCCTCAGGTACGGTACTGCTCAAATCTTCTACATTACGTATACCCATCTCAATATTAGCCCGTTGCAGCGCCTGGTAGGCAGCGTTAAAGGTAATGTCAATTTCAGATTGAATGTTTTTGGCTTTATCAATTAATTCCAATAATTCATGGATTAAGATATTACGTTTCTTGTCCATTAGATCATAACCTTGTTTTGCCAGAGCTAAGGAGTTTTTGGCTAATATTAAGTTACCTTTAGTAGGAAAATTATTAGGGTCCATAGAAACCTCCTTTCATATATCTTATATTGGATTCGAGTGCCAAAAGGTCAATTTTATACTTTGGCTTCATCAATTTGCACAATTAATATTATGACCATGTGATGCAGAATATAGTTCATTCATAACACGCTCTCACTTGGATGAAGTACGAAGTGGTAAAAAGGCATCAAAATACAGGACCTAAGTACCAACGACTTCATACAGTTATTCATCGAACTATATTCTGCATCGCGCTAATGTTGAGTTATAGATATGCAAATCGACGAATGTGGATTATTTGTATGGCTTTTGAGACTCGAATCTATATAGGCAATTGCAAAATTATATGGCTTTTTTGAATATGCCATACAATTGATACTTGTTTCTAGTTTCAGTTGCCCACTGCAGTTCCGAAAATACCTATTTATTCCGAGTCCGGATATATATCCGTAGAAGGATGGTAATACTGCTCTAATATTTTTGTATCAACACGGTCTAATTCTTCTCTTGGCAGGATGGATAACAGCTTCCAGCCTTTATTTAAGGTATCAAGAATGGAGCGGTCTTCATTACGATTCTGGGCAATGAATTCCTGTTCCAGGGCGGTACCGAATTCAAGATACTTTTTATCTGCGGGAGATAATTCATCCTCACCGATAACGCTTGCTAAATTTCTGGCTTCACCAACCCGGGCATAGGAAGAAAACAGCTGATTAGCCAGATCCTGATGGTCCTCTCTGGTATATCCAAGCCCAATGCCGTCTTTCATTAAACGGGAAAGTGAAGGGAGAATACTAATGGGAGGGTAAATAGCTTTCTGATGCAAGGTACGGTCTAATACAATCTGCCCCTCGGTAATATACCCGGTAAGATCGGGTATCGGGTGTGTTATATCATCATTTGGCATGGTAAGAATAGGTATCTGGGTGACGGAACCCTTAGAACCTCTCACGATTCCGGCACGTTCATAAAGAGTGGCAAGTTCGCTGTATAAATAACCGGGATAACCCTTTCTGCTTGGGATTTCTCCTTTAGAAGAAGAGACCTCACGCATTGCCTCTGCAAATGAAGTTACGTCCGTTAAAATAACCAGGATGTGTTTCCCTTTTTCAAATGCCAGATACTCTGCAGCCGTTAAGGCCACTCTGGGAGTAATCAACCTTTCCACTACCGGATCATTAGCAAGATTTAAGTACATGACCACATGGGAACTGGCCCCGCTGTCAAGAAAGGCACGGCGGAAAAAATCCGCTACGTCATGCTTAACACCCATTGCGGCGAATACAATAGCAAACTCCTCGTCACTGTTTTCACCAAGGGATGCCTGTCTTACGATCTGGGCAGCCAGCTGATCGTGGGGAAGACCATTACCGGAAAATATAGGAAGCTTTTGTCCTCTGATAAGGGTAGTAAGACAGTCGATGGCAGATATTCCGGTTTTAATATAATTACGAGGATATTCCCTGGCGCAGGGATTAAGAGGCTGTCCGTTTACGTCCCGCTTTTGTTCTGGGATAATATTACCCAGGCCGTCAATGGGTTGCCCCACACCGTTAAAAATACGGCCTAATATATCCTCTGAAAGGGCCATTTCCATTGGATGTCCGGTTAATTTAGTATGGGTATTATTTAAAGACATATCCTCCGTTCCCTGAAACACCTGGATTACTGCCTTATCTTCATATACTTCAATAATTCTGCCTATCTTTTTCTTACCCTCTACGGATAACTCTACGATTTCATCATAAGATGCATCACGAATCCCTTCCAGAGCAATTAAGGGGCCGTTAATTTCACTAAGACCCAGATATTCAATTGACATAGGATCTCCTCCTTACGCATTTTTAAGTAAGACCTGTTGATAAAATTCATCGATCATAATCCTGTATTGGTCGAATTTATCCAATTCCTCATTGGACACATCATATTTTATGGAAATAATCTTTTCAAATATATCTTCCTGCTTTAATACTGACATAGGCATATCCATAGCAATTAATTGTTTGGTTTTGGTATACAAATACAGTATGGTCCGCATCATTTTAAGCTGTTTTATTAATGGCACAAAGGTATCGGAGGGATGATAGGCATTCTGCTGAACAAAACCTAAACGTATGACTCGTGCAATTTCCAGAATCAGTTTCTGATCATCCGGAAGCACATCGCTTCCGATTAATTTAACGATCTCATTCAACTGGCTTTCCTGAGTTAGGATACTAAGCAGCTGATTTCTGCAGTCTACAAAGTCATTTCCTACATTTGCCGTATACCAGGGGGAGAGATCGGATAAATATTCACTGTAACTGGTAAGCCACTGAATTGCCGGAAAATGTCTGGCATATGCCAAAGATTTATCGAGGGCCCAGAAACAACGGACAAACCGCTTGGTATTTTGGGTAACCGGTTCAGAGAAGTCGCCCCCCTGGGGAGATACAGCACCTATAATGGAGACGCTTCCCTCGGTGCCATTTAAGTTCTCCATAAATCCGGCTCTTTCATAAAAGCCGGATAAACGGGAAGCTAAATAGGCCGGAAAACCTTCTTCCGCCGGCATCTCTTCCAGACGTCCGGATAATTCCCTTAAGGCTTCTGCCCAACGTGAGGTGGAATCAGCCATGATGGCTACATGATACCCCATATCACGGTAATACTCGGCCAGAGTGATACCGGTGTAGATACTGGCCTCTCTGGCAGCAACGGGCATATTGGAGGTATTGGCGATAAGGGTGGTCCTGTCAAGGAGAGGATTACCTGATTTCGGATCGACCAGTTTTGAGAAATCTTCTAAAACTTCCGTCATTTCATTTCCCCGTTCGCCGCATCCAATGTAAATAATAATGTCCGCATCCGACCATTTGGCCAGTTGATGCTGAGTCATGGTTTTTCCTGTGCCGAATCCGCCCGGTATGGCAGCGGTACCTCCTTTTGCTATGGGAAACAAGGTATCCAGAATCCGCTGACCGGTAATTAACGGCCGGTCTGAAGAGAAGCGCTTATTTACCGGTCTTGGGACACGAATCGGCCACTTTTGTGTTAAAGTTAGTATCTTTTCCTCTCCTTGGAAATCTTTTAAAGTAATAATCGGATCATTAATGGTATATTTACCATCAGAAACAACCTTTGTGACAATACCCGACATTCCGGGTGGGACCATGGCTTTATGCAGTATCGCCGGGGTTTCAGGTACTTCGGCAAAAATTCCGCCGCCATATAGCTCATCTCCGGTTTTAACGGTAATATGGACATCCCACAGTTTAGTTATATCCAGGGGTTCTACACTGATACCGCGTGTTATATAGATGCCGGAGCGGGATTGAATTTCTTTTAAGGGACGTTCTATGCCGTCAAAAATATTACTGATAACTCCAGGAGCAAGGGTTACGGAGATAGCGGCACCGGTAGACGTCACTTCTTCCCCCGGTTTTAGTCCGGAGGTTTCCTCATATACCTGGATGGTTGTTTCTTTTTTGGTAAGCCCGATTACTTCACCCACTAAATTTTGCTTACCGACCAGGACCATTTCCCCCATTTTAAAACTCTGATTTCCTGATACGTATACAATTGGTCCGTTAATGCCAAAGATTAAGCCCGTTTTATTCATAAATGGAATATCTCCTTTCTTTTGAGGCTTAATTAGGCACTTGCAAATAAGTGCCAGCTATTGAATTACATATGAGTTTTTCAACTCTTCTAATTTTGTTAAAAACGAATTGTCAATCAATATATTTCTTTCATGGATTACAGCCCGGATACCTCCGATAAAATCCCTGTTGCTGATGGTTAAGGAGGCTTTTGTTTTATCCTCTAAAGAGGTTTTTAAACCTTCATCCGAGGGATTTATATAAATAGTCATATCTTCTCCATTGGCATAATTCATGGCTTCACTGATTTGCTTGCAAAGAAGATTAAAGTAATCCGGTGAGTTTATGAACCCTTTTAATTTTTCGGTTGCTTCCGCAAACAGTTTTTCCGATAATTCCGCAGATTTATCACTGATTTTTCGTTTCAACTTGATAGCTTCCGCGGAAAGGGTACGGTTTTTCTCCTGAAGCAGTTTTTCAGATTCTCCCTGGTAAAGAGCTTCGGCTTTTCTTTCGGCTTCTTTTTTATATTCATCATAGATTTCCTTAAGAGATTTCTTATATTCTTCTACGATCTGAACATTTTGATTTGTAGCACTATCTATGGCAGCATGATAAAATTGATCTAATTTTTCATCTAAAGTCATACGGAGTCTCCTTCCTTTAAATTTACGCAAGAGCCTATATCTTTATCCCTATCGCTTCATTTACGTAAGAAGTAATGAAATCAGGTTTCCGTCCGGTTCCGTGCCGGTCCGGTATTTCCACGATCAGAGGCAGCTTCCGGTTTAATTTTACGTCGTTAATAATATCCGGAAATTCTGCACTTAGTTTTTCGGTTATTAATACAACTCCGATGGTTTTGTCTGTCAGCACCGTATCAAGCTGCTGTTTTAAGTGATCTCTTGAATGTATAACCACACCGTTTACTCCGGCAAGGCGCATTCCGGTATAGGTATCCACATTATCACTGATGAGAAACATTCGCATAGGATTCCCTCCTTAAGGCTTAACCTAAGATGGTAAAAGAAACAATTAATCCGTAAAGGGCAATTCCTTCTGCCAAAGCAACAAAAATCAGAGCTTTACCCATAATACTGGAATCTTCGCTCATCGCACCTAATGCGGCAGAGGCTGCCGAGGCAACAGCGATTCCGCCGCCGATACAGGATAAACCGGTGGCAAGTGCGGCAGCCATGTACCTCCATCCATCTGTAGCGGAAGCGGTAACTGTGTTAGTATCAGCAGCAAAAACCTGGCCGTTCCATAATAAAATGTCAGCTATTATTAAGGAACCAAAGAAAAATAAAGCATTGCAGGCAAGAGCTGCTTTTAAATTGCCTTTTTTCTTTTCACCCAGTAAAAATGCACCGAAGGGTATCATAATACTTAAAATCAATGCTGCAATGAAAGTTATTTTTAACAACATAATATAGACCTCCTTTAATGGTTGTATGGTTTAAAAACTTTGCCGTTTCCTTTATAAAAACGGCTGAACATTTCATAATATTCCAGACGCAGGACCTGGATGCCTACGATAAGGCCCTCCATGCCGGCAACGAATGCATTGCCTAATACTAAAATAAAAATATTCGGATTGGCGGATTCGACACCCGCTAATAACATAACCACCCCCATCATTGCTGCATGGCTTAAAGCAAATGCACCAACCCTAAGGAAAGAAATAGAGTTAGTCACATAACTTAACAGAATTTCAAATAATTCAAAAAAAGATTCTATAAAAAACATGGCTTTATTATCCGGAAATATTTTCGTTTTCTTTTCCACAATATGAGAAAGGGGTTCCCTGAAAAATATGAGCAGTAACGGAACAGCAAAAAACAGGATTAAAATAATGGCAGCAGGAAGATGTTTTCCGTTATATAGGAGCAGGACACAGGTTATGGCTGCACCATAAAAAACAAGCCCCGCAAAACCATTGGTATCAAAAAATATTTTTTCGGTATCTTTTGCTTTAATGCCGTTTATTATGTTAAGTATCATTGAGATTAAGATTAATATAACACCAAAACCGACAGCGGCCATTAAGACGGTCATTACGTTATCCATTGGACTTAACCACAAGTGAGGAATAACATCTTCAAAACCAAAGATACTTCCATATAAAAATCCCATAATGGTAGAGAAAATCCCGGCAGTAGCTATAATAGCGGCAAGATTCATCTTCTTAAATTTATAAATCAGTGTTCCGCCGATAACGAGGCAAAGCCCTTGTCCGACGTCGCCAAACATAATACCGAAAAGCATTGAATAGGTAATGGCAACGAAAGAAGTAGGATCAATTTCATTATAGGCAGGCAGGCCATACATTTTAATAAACATTTCGAAAGGTCTGAAAAGCCGTATGTTTTTCAGTTTGGTAGGAGGTTTTGTAATCATGTCTTCATGATTGTCCTCCGATAAGCAATAAACATTGGGGTCATTTTCAATTTCTTTTAAGAAAGAGCGGGTATTATCCTCCGTCATCCAACCGCATAATATAAAATAAAATAAGTCACTGTCGGAGGATTTAGTGCAGGCAGCTAATTTCCTTACATCAAAATTCTTAGAAAAAGTACTTAAAGTGTCATAAGCCAGAAGAATATCATCTGATCTATTTATTAGTTTTTCTTTTTCCTGTGCAGAAATTTCTTTAATCTTATCAAGGACTGTATCCAGCTTGTCAGAAATTAATTTATATGCTTCCTCCGGTGTGCCCTCGTATTCGGCAGGCAGATAAATCCGTTCAAAATGCAGTGAGGAATAGATGGCATCTATCTTAACGGAATAGGCAGCAGGAACAAAGTAAACACCCCAGATATATTCTGCATCACTGTCACATTCAAAAAATAGTGTAGTTAAATTATCATATACATACCTGGAAAACTTATTAAAATATTCATGTGAAATTCTACCGAAACGGAATTTTGTAAATTTAAAATTTAATATTTTATTAATCTCATAATCCAGATGACGAAACGGAATTATTTTTGACTGCAAATCCCTAAGGTGCTCCCGCTCCTCCTTTAATTCATTTTTTCTTTTATCCAATTCCTCCAGTTCGGCCGAAAGGGAATAAATCAGATCAGAAGCGGCACCGGGAGATAAACTGTTAACTACAGCCGGAACCTTATTATCAAATTTGTCAACAAGGTCTTCTGCTTTTAGAAGGACATCCTTATAAGGATTTATCTCTATAAAAGGTTTTAAATCATGTACCGATTTAAGTTCGGATAAAGCATTCTCCAGATGTATTTCATATTTGTTCAGATAAATATTTACCACACGGTCAAAATCACTTTTCGGCCCGGTGATGCTTAGAAATTTCATTTTTTCAATCATTATTTCACCTCCTCTAAATTAAGTCAGAACGTATTTTAAAGTTTCCTGGGGACCAAGCTTATATCGAATGCATTCCAGTGCTGTAATCAGACGTCGGATTTCCGTTTGTTTCTGGTACAAATAATAATTGACCGGTGACATGGAAGCCGGGTATAAGGACGAATTGTCTTTATATATTTTTTCAATCAGCTTCTGACAGGTGTTTTCCATAGAGCCATCTGCCATGGAGGATATAAGAGGTTCATAATGAGTTGCTTTGATTAAGGTGATAAATTCTTCAATAGATGCTGCATCCATAAGCTGCACCAGTTTTGCTTTGGTTAGTTTATATGTTATTGGTATAACATAGGCGTAAGAGTCGGTAGAGCGTACATTAAAGTACTTTTTAGAACGATATAACCACAGAACGTTAAGCAGGTCAATTTCTGAGCCCAGCCGGTGAGTGAA
Organism: Anaerocolumna sp. MB42-C2; assembly: GCF_030913705.1. Taxonomy (GTDB): domain Bacteria; phylum Bacillota; class Clostridia; order Lachnospirales; family Lachnospiraceae; genus Anaerocolumna. The sequence goes on along the minus strand of NZ_CP133190.1, from coordinate 3,395,414 downwards.
AGCCGATTGATTTTCTCCTTTTAGAAGTTTATCTTTTAATTGCCAGGCTTTTTTAAAATAGTATATATCCAGCTGCATCTGACAATCAAAAGGGGTCGGAGGCTGGGTAGTGGACAGGTTATTTAACAGAGAATAATAAGGGGTATCTTTTAAATTATTAATATATTCCGTTATAGATTGGGAGGAAGTCAAAGTTTTAATATCTATATTGGAATGACGGTCAAAAAAAGGAGTGAATATATCCAAAGTATAATCTTTGATGTTAGCATAAATCATTAGCAGACAAGACTTTAAAACATCAACCTCATAACGAAAGAAAATTAAATTTAAATCATTTCTTTGTTCCAGATCAGCAAACTCATATATTTTAGAAAAATCCTGATACAAGCCGTTTATAAAAACCTTTTCTGCCTGTCCGCGATGTAACACATGTTCATCATAATTATAAAATATTTCCCGGTATCCGGGGTGGTTTTTTAGAAATGCGATAAATTCAGACGTTGATTCTAAATTGGCAATGACCTGATAATCCTCAGAATGTATCAGATTAGCCTGCATTGCCCGAATCTTAGTAACAATTCCGCCATAAGATAATAAATTACCCATCAGTTTCCTCCTTTTTTATGAACTTATTACCTCGTTAACTATTCTATCTGTAAGGGATGTGTGATTCTTTTGATAATTTTCATCCATGAAAGCGATATGTTTTATACAATCGTTAGTTAAGTTTTCCATTTCCTGATTTAATTCCTTTTCCGCCTGAACCTTTAATTGTTCCAGTTTTAAGGCATTATCAGCAGTTATTTTTTTATCCAGGGATTCCATGTCTTCTTGCAGTTTTTCGTGTAATTTAGCTTTTTCTTCGTTGGCCCGCTTGACGATTTGATTTGCCTTTTCTTCAATATCATATAATAGATTAATTACTCTTTCCATATTTCTCACCCTTCACACCTTTCGACATGACGCTGTCTTACGTCAATCGGTTTAAAGTAAGTAAAACTTACCCGTTAAATCAATTTAATAATATGTATATATATTACTATATTTTCCGCAAATTACCATAGTTAAATTGCACAAATTAATATTTTAATTGTTTTTCTCTAACACTATGTTATAATGTAAAACGGTATTTTATCTTTCGATTCGGGTAGAAGGAATTGTTTATCCCTTTATAATAGAATTTTAATGGAAAGGTATGGGAAGCTTTATGAGATTAAGGAATGTAACAGGATCCAGGGAAGTAATAGCGGCAAATGAATATGTGGTGCATGATCCTGAAAATTTAAAGGGAAAATGGAATGAATTTTTCGAAAATGATAATCCGATTCATATAGAAATTGGTATGGGTAAAGGAAAGTTTTTAGTTCAGCTTGCACTTTTAAATCCGGATATTAATTATATTGGTATTGAAAAGTACTCCAGTGTTTTAATCCGCGCAGTCGAAAAGAGAAAAGAATCAGAACTAAAGAATCTATGGCTGATACGTTTTGATGCAGAATATATTAATGATATATTTGATAAAAATGAGATAGAAAGAATATATCTAAACTTTTCTGATCCCTGGCCGAAAGACCGTCATGCTAAAAGAAGACTTACTTCAAAGGAATTTTTGGCCAAATACGATAAATTTTTAAAACCGGACGGAGAAGTTATTTTTAAAACAGATAATCGCATTTTATTTGATTTTTCTCTGGAGCAGGTGGAAACAGCGGGGTGGAAATTACGCAACTTTACCTATGATTTACATCATAGTGAATACGCCGAGGGCAACGTAAAAACCGAATATGAAGAAAAGTTCTCGTCAATGGGAAATCCCATTCACAGATTAGAAGCCTACCGATAAGGTTGAAAGAAGTAGAGTAATATCTTGACATCTCATATAATAAGTATAACAAAAGGAAGATTCGGGTGAGATGGCATGAAAAATTCATTTAAAATGCAGCTTTCAAAAGCTTTAAGCGGTAATGTTGAACTGAATAAAAAAGCGGTTCTTGTAAAACGTTCCTGGGATGAAGTTGCAGGTTTAATTACCAAAGGTAAACAGAAACCTAAAAACTGATAAATTTAGCCATGGTATCGTGGTGCATATTCTGATTTGCCTGTGGCATGCTATATAACAGGAAGAGTTAAAATTAATCAGATTGTTAATCTAAGGAGGAAAGATAATGGAATTAAAATTTACAGATGAAAACTTTGAATCAGAGGTAATAAAATCTGAACTGCCGGTATTGGTTGATTTTTATGCAGACTGGTGCGGACCATGTAAAATGATGGCTCCGGTTATTGAAGAAATTGCAAACGAATATGACGGTAAAGTTAAAGTGGGCAAACTTAATGTGGATGAAGCACAGGGTACCAGCAGTAAGTATAGGGTTATGTCCATACCCACCTTATTAATTTTGAAAAATGGCGAAGTAGTGGATACGATCGTTGGTGCTGTACCAAAATCAAAAGTTGTTGAGAAACTGGATCAATATAAATAGGCACTTAAAAGCCGTTGACATAGGTTCGGTAATACGGACCTATGTCAATTGATTTTTATTTCGAAGGGTAAGCCATAATTTTCTAAAATGTTAAATTGAAAGCGGTGTCTATAATGAAAGGCATATACAAGATGATTGAATCTTAAGTGTCCTTTTAAAGCAATTTTATTGAAATTTTAAGAGTTATCAGCTACAAGAATTGAGGCTTATTATGTTTATTGGTGTAGAAAATTATCTTATTTTTAATAATTCGTAAAAAAATCTTAAAAAAATATAAAAATATGCTTGCAATTTGTTAAGCTATCAAGTATAATGATTTTTGCGTTCAAGACATAACGTAAGCGCTTCTAGCTCAGTTGGTAGAGCACCTGACTCTTAATCAGGGTGTCCAGGGTTCGAACCCCTGGAGGCGCACTGTAAAGTCCTTGTTTGGCAGACGTAGGAGCTGCTGGGTAGGGGCTTTTTTGTGCGGAAAAAAAGTTTTAGATTTGAGGAGAGAGGAGTTGAATATTAACTTCAAACCTCTCATGGTTAGTATAAATATTCATATTGCCATTATATTTTTCAACAATAGATTTTACGTTAATCAGACCTAATCCCTGATGATTGTTTGATAATCTTTTTTCTGCCGGTATTTCAAGAGGATTAATTATATTTATTATATTAAGGTAGTTATTATATTTTATTATATTTAGTTCGATATATTTTTCTTTCTGCGTTAATTTTGAACAGGCTTCAATTGCATTATCAAATAAGTTACCAAAAACAACTACAATATCATAGTCAGTCATAAATTTAAGGTCATTGTCCATTTTTAAGCTGATTTGAATTTGATATTTACCGGCGGTCTCAATTTTATCATTAAGGATAATATTTAACGCTGTATTTAGAGTGTATATTTTGGTACTGCTTTTATTTATTTCCTCATATAATTTTGTTTGATAAATTTCTGCTTCTTGAAATTTAGAATTTTGATACAATTTTTCAATAGTCTGTAAATGATTTTTTATGGTATTATAAACAGGTTCCCGAAACACTCATTTATGAGTACCTGAGATTCTGGATACACTGCCTAGCCAATAATCCTATATTTTTAACACAAATACTTACAGTAATGTAGGTATTTTTTTTATTTCGTTTGGGCAAAGCGGTAGTCGTCAAAAACTGTGTAACATTAGGATGTTATGTTGGCTTATCTTTGGATTACATAGGGCCTTTAATTTTTTCGGTAATTTTTAGCTTATAAGAAACAAGCTTGTTGATTACGAAAAAAGTTGCTATAATAGAAACATAAAAATCGAACATATCTTTGCAGGGAGAAATTTAGCTAAAAGGAAGAGATATACACATTAAAAACAACAAGGATAAAAACTTGAATAAAGAGGTAATTAGAATGATAGCAAATAATACTTTAACATACATAAGCTTATTTTCATCTGCAGGGGTAGGCTGCTATGGGTTTAAGCAGGCAGGTTTTGAGTGTATAGCTACAAATGAACTCATTCATCGGAGATTAAATATTCAAAAGATTAATAAAAAATGTAAGTACCCCGATGGTTATATTGAAGGGGATATTACAAAAGAAGAAACCAAAGGATTAATCTTTAACGAGATTAAGAAATGGGAATCCGAGGGTAATGATAAAGTAGATGTAGTAATTGCGACACCTCCCTGTCAGGGTATGTCTGTTGCCAATCATAAAAAAGCCGATAATGAAATAATAAGAAACAGTTTAGTGGTTGAAAGTGTGGAAATCATTAAAAAGATTAAACCCCGTTTCTTTCTGTTTGAGAATGTATCTGCGTTCTGGAAAACCGGCTGTACGGCTCCGGACGGCAGTATTAAAGCGATAGGCCAGGTTATAATGGAAGAGTTAGGAACGGACTACATAATAATGAACCAGATTCTTAACTTTAAGAATTATGGTGCCAACTCCTCCAGAACAAGAACCGTAGTAATCGGAGTGGAAAAACATCTGGCTGAATTTATTGCCCCTGTTGAGCTGTTTCCGACTTACAGGCAGGAAAAAGTTTTAAGGGATGTGATCGGTCATTTACCGGAATTAGACTGGGGACAATTCGCACCGGAGGATTTCTATCATCAGTTCAGAACCTATCCGGAAGAAATGCGGAAGTGGATTCATGATTTAAAAGAAGGAGAAAGTGCCTTTGATAATGAAGAGGTTGAGAAACGGCCTCATAAAGTGATTAATAATACCATCGTTCAGAATCAGAGAAAGAACGGAGATAAATACACCAGGCAGGTATGGAGTAAAGTTGCTCCCTGCATTCACACCAGAAATGATCAGTTAGCCAGTCAGAATACAGTACACCCGAAGGAAGACAGGGTATTTACTATCCGGGAATTAATGGAGTTAATGACAATTCCCTACGACTTTAAATGGTGTGATATGGAGCTTAAGAAATTAAATAAACTATCCCTTGAGGAGAAATCGGCTTTGCTTAAGAAAGAAGAAATTAATATCAGGCAAAGCATCGGGGAAGCAGTACCTACTACAATTTTCTATCAGATCGCCTGCAATATTAAGAAATTCATTACGCAAAATCATTTATCGGCTCAGGAAATCAATAAGATTATTATAAATTATGACCTTAAAAGTATAAAAAAATTAAAAAAATTTATTAAGCAGAATGAATTAAACCTGGGAAATGCTACCTTAGCAAGAATTGCTGAGCTAGTGAATTCAAAGAGAGAAAATAATTCAGCTTATTTTACCAATAAATTTATTGTCAATGAAATATTCAAAGAATTACCGGATTTTGAAAAAGAAGAAATCCATGTAATAGAGCCATCGGTAGGTGTCGGAAATTTCCTCCCGTTTATTTTTAAAAAATATGAAAGTATTCCCAGTGTTAATATTGATGTGGTAGACATAGATAAAGATGCTCTGGAGATTCTTAAATTATTATTGGAGAAGATGGAGATCCCTGATAATATTCACCTTAAGTTTGTCAATACGGATTCCCTGAAATACAGGGAGAAACACTACGACTTAACCATTGGAAATCCGCCGTTTACGAAGATGAAGGCAACTGACGTTAAGGATTACATGGAGTTTAATGTTAATAAGGCTACAACTAATTTATATGAATTTTTTCTTGAGAAAGCGGTCCAGACAAGTGATTTTGTTGCGATGATAACACCCAAGGCATTACTTAACACCCCTGAATTCGAAACCACAAGAAAAATGCTGGAGCAGTTAAGGGTCGAGGGGATAATAGATTTCGGAGAAAATGGTTTTAAAGGAGTTCTGGTGGAGACTATCTGTATTCTGGTTAATACGAGAAATAAACCATACAAAACAAAAATTAAATCATTAACCTTAAATATCGAATTGGAACAAAAGCAAAACTATATTTTTGACAATCGATTTCCTTACTGGATTATCTACAGGAATACTTTTTTTGATAAAATAGCAAAGAAAATGGAGTTTAATATTTTTAGTGTATTCCGTGACAGGCAGATAACCAATACGAATAGTATTTTGGAAAAGAAAAAGGGTTTTATACGGGTCTTAAAGTCCAGAAATATCAGTGATGACGGAACAGAAATCCTGGCTATAGAAGGCTATGATGCCTATATGGAGAGAACGGAAGCCGAGAAACTGGCAGTTTATAAGTATTTTAATGACTTGAACGTATATTTGACACCTAATATGACCTATAAGCCAAGAGTTACCAAAATGAAACCGGATATTATAGTAAACGGTTCTGTGGCTATATTAATTCCGAAAAAGCCGGTTGACCTTACAGAATATCAAATGAAATATTTTTCCACCGGGGAGTACCGGGAATTTTATAAAATAGCACGAAATTATCAAACCAGATCTTTAAATGTGGACAGTAACAGCTGCTTCTGGTTCGGTAGACTTGCTAAGGAGGAAGACATAATTTGAGTGAAGAGTTAATAAGAAACTTTTTGAACCAGTATGATTACGATATACGGAAAAGCCATGATGCAAGATGGATCGATCAGAAGTGCACCATGGATGTAATATCTTTAATCGCGGACTGTATACTGGAACATACCAAATCGGATCTTGATAAAGAGTTTGCGGTAGGTGATATTTGGCACAGTCCCTATACCATAGAGAACGTTCAGGAGATCTTTCGTAAGCCAAACCCGGAACATGCGGCACAAAATGAATATGATAAGTGGTTTGGACAACCGATAAAACTCCTTGGTTATAGTAAGATTTTAAACTGTGATACCAGAAGCGGGAGAAATTATTATACCGTAGGGAATCGGGAAGTATTAGAATATATCAGCATCCGGGAAAGAAATGCTTTTTTGTTTCTATACCTGTATATTGAGAAAGTTCTCAGAGACAGTGGCATCTATTATTTATTTGATGTTTTTTTTCATACTCCGAATAAGAATACATTCTTAAGTATGAAGAAGGGATTTTCTGATTTCACCATAAAATACACGCCTATTAACGGAGAAGTGGAATGTAACCGGATATTTATAAAAGTATTAAATCCCCTGGCATGTAAATACCGGAAGTTTGGTACGGTAAAAGGCAGCATATCGAAAGACATTATTACTCAGGATATGCTCATGTATAATCAGAAAAACTGGAGAGATCTTTATTCGGAAAAACCGAAGGAGAAAACCAGGGAAGAGTATGAAGCAACATTAAAGCCGGATAATAAAATGGCTGATTATAAAATTCAAAAAGCCAAAAAGATTGTCAGACAATACAATGATACATACAGGGACGGTAAAAGTGAAGTTTATGAGGAACGTCATATGGTGGATCTGGCCAGTCAGATACACCACATCTTCCCGGTCTCCGAACATCCGGAAATTGCAGATTACTTAGAAAATCTGATTGCCTTAACTCCGACCCAGCATTTTGTTTATGCCCATCCGGAAAATAATACGAAATACATTAATAAAGAATACCAATATCAATGTCTGATCGCCAAGGCCGGAACAATCAAAGAAAATCTGACCGATGAAAAGGTTAATCCTATTTATAATTTTGAGGACTTTATGAAGATATTAAATACAGGATTGAATACAGATAAATTTAACGATATAGAACTTTTGGATTTTAATGCCGTATTACAGACGATTGATTACTTTTATTAGGTGGAAAAGCAAAGGATAACATCTTAATCAAAGTTAAGGGGGTTATACCTTTGTTTTTTAAAGAAAGGATGATGGATATGCTTCGTTTAAGACCGTTTAAAATAAGTGATATACCATATATATTAGATTGGGCCAAAGAGGAGCGTATTTTTACTATGTGGTGTGCCAATAAATTTTCTTATCCTCTTACCGAAGAACAGTTAATGCAATATAAAGAAACTTATGATAAAGAGGAAAATGCCTGGAGTTTTACAGCATTGGATGAGAGTGGTACACCGGCCGGGCATTTATTAATGAGAAATGCGGATTACGAAAAAGATAGTGTTCATTTTGGTTTTATTATTATGAATCCTGAAATCCGGGGCAGAGGTTACGGGAAAGAGATGGTATTTCTTGCAGTAAAATATGCTTTTGAGATATTAAAAGTTAAAAAAGCTACCCTTGTTGTCTTTGATCGAAATGGGGCAGCCCATAATTGTTATTATGCAGTTGGATTTACGGATGTCAGGCTCCGGGAAGAACCTTTTCTTTACAAAGAGGAAACCTGGTACCTTTATGATATGGAAATCCAAAATAAAGTTTAATGAGGAAAGGGGACACCATGAAACTTGGAGCATACTGCATGTATTGCATGATAAAAAGACAGATGGAAAATGTTGAAAAATGTCAGGATGAAGTTAAAAAAGCTGAATATATGAAAAATGTTTTAAAAATAATTACAGATTCTGAAGACCTGGCAGCACCGGTAATTACCGCCAGGATTAACAGGCTTCATCTGGATTTTTTTAAAACCTCGTACAGTTTTGATGAGTTAAAAGAAAAGTATAACAACCTTATGTTACAAAAAGAACAGGCTATATACCATAAGATTACCGCTTCCGCTGACCGGTTATTAGAAGCAATCAAATATGCAAGAGTAGGAAACTATATAGATTTTGGAGCCATGGGCAGCGTAGATAATAATAAATTAGAGACACTGCTTGAGACTGCTCATAAAGAAGAGATAAACGAAACAGAGTATGAAGCTTTTTTAAAGGATATCAGCATGGCAAAAGAATTGGTTTATCTAACGGATAACTGCGGTGAGATCGTTCTGGATAAGCTGCTTATTAAAATAATAAAAGAACAATATCCAAAGCTTAATATAACAGTGATTGTTCGGGGAAAGCCAATCTTAAATGATGCCACATTAGAAGATGCTAAATTGGTTAAACTGGATGAACTGGTACCGGTAATGGGCAACGGATTGGATGTACCGGGTACTTATTTGGAGAAAATAGAGGAATCAGCCAGAGCAAAAATTGAAAAAGCAGACTTAATCATTTCAAAAGGGCAAGGTAATTTTGAAACCTTAAACGGCTGCGGATTAAATATATATTATATATTTTTATGCAAATGTGACTGGTTTTTACGGCGCTTTCAATTAGAGAAGTTTAAAGGGGTTTTTCTCAATGAAAAAAACCTGGTGGATACGATGAAACAGTATAACTAAGATACTGTTCACAGGCCAATAAAAGCGACGTGTTTTTTGTGAGTGTAGCGAAGCGAAAGTCACAGAAAACCGGAGAACTGCAGCGCCAAAACGCTGTCTTCACGTTTTGTGTGCAACGCGAAGCGTGTTATTGTTCGCGGAACTGCTGCTTTTTGCAGGGGAGTGAACAGTAACATAATTATTAATTTACATTTAATAATTTACATATGTAATTAAATACAAAAAAACATTTTGTATTTTTATCGAGTCTGCTATAATGAAAGTTAACGAAGAATTCATAGCGACTGGTTTGGAAAGCGCTTTTATTAAATTAGGCAGGTATGATTAATCGACATAGAGGTATCTTAAAGCGTTGTTTAAACAACCCAAAATACCTGGATTTTAAGGGAATTCAGAATAGTTAAAGTTCAGATATCAATATACAGCCAACATAAAATATTTACCGGAGGAAAAAGTAGTATGATTAAAAATGAAGACCTAACAAGTCAAAAACTAAGAAAAATCGCACCGGAATTAGATCCCTTGCGCAGAGGAATGGGATGGAGTGTAGAGGATTTATCCAAACCACAGATCATGATTGAAAGCACCTTTGGTGACAGTCATCCCGGAAGTGCCCATTTATTAAAATTTGTGGACAGTGCGGTAAAAGGTGTTAATGAAATGGATGCAAAAGCCGCAAGATATTTTACAACAGATATTTGTGACGGTATGTCCCAAGGCCATGATGGTATAAATTATTCCTTGGTTTCCAGAGATATGATCGCTAATATGATTGAAATACATGCAGGTGCAACACCTTTTGACGGAGGTGTCTTTGTAGCCAGCTGTGATAAAGGAGTTCCGGCACACTTAATGGGAATCGGCAGGGTTAATATTCCCTCTATTATGATAACCGGAGGTGTTATGGATGCAGGTCCTGACCTGCTTACTTTAGAGCAGATAGGTGCTTACAATGCCATGTACCAGCGCGGTGAAATTACGGAGGAAAAATTAACTTTTTACAAACACAATGCCTGTCCTTCCTGTGGAGCCTGCTCCTTTATGGGAACCGCTTCCAGTATGCAGATTATGGCTGAATCTTTAGGGCTTATGCTTCCGGGAAGCGCTTTAATGCCTGCTATGTGTGAGGATTTAAACACCTATGCGTTTGAGGTCGGAAAACAGATTGTAAATCTTGCTAAATTGGGATTGAAACCAAGAGATATGGTTACTATGAAATCCTTTGAAAATGCAGTAATGGTTCATGCAGCAATCTCCGGTTCCACCAATTGTCTGCTCCATATGCCCTCCATTGCCAGAGAGTTTGGTTTAGAACTGGACAGTGAAAGCTTCGACCGCCTTCACAGGGGTGCCCATTATCTGCTTGATATCCGACCTGCAGGAAAGTGGCCTGCCCAGTATTTCTATTATGCCGGCGGTGTTCCTGCAATCATGGAGGAAATTAAAGATAAACTTCACCTTGATGTAAAAACGGTTACCGGTAAGACCTTAGGAGAGAATCTGGAAGATCTAAAGAAAAACGGTTACTACGAGAAATGTTATTCTTATCTTGAGAAAGTAGGACGTAAAAAGGAAGATATCATCAGGCCTTTTCACAATCCCATCGGAACAGATGGAACAATTGCCGTCTTAAAGGGTAACTTAGCGCCGGAAGGCTCTGTTGTTAAGCATTCGGCAGTTCCTAAGGAGATGCATAAGGCAATATTAAGAGCAAGGCCGTTTAATTGTGAAGAGGATGCCATAGCTGCCATTATTAACAAGGAGATTAAACCGGGTGATGCAGTACTGATCCGTTATGAAGGACCTAAAGGCAGCGGTATGCCGGAGATGTTTTATACCACAGAGGCTATATCCTCAGATCCTGAACTTGGCAAATCCATAGCATTAATAACGGACGGACGTTTCTCGGGAGCATCTAAAGGCCCTGCGATAGGTCATGTTTCACCTGAAGCAGCAGAGGGCGGACCAATCGGATTGGTAATGGAAAACGATATAATAGAAATTGATATTGAAAACCGTATTTTACAAATAGTAGGTATAGACGGGAAACGCTGTTCCCTGGAAGAAGTGGATAAAGTATTACAGGAACGTAAAAAGGAATGGGCTCCCATGGAAGAAAAATATAAATCCGGAGTATTAAATATATTTGCCAAACATGCGGTTTCTCCAATGAAAGGTGGATATATGAAATAAGCATCGGTGCGCAATCGGAAAACATTGATTAAACTGCCAAATTAGCAAAAACCAACGGAAACGTGAGTAGTAATCATCACGATTCGTAAGCAATATTAAAGCAAACAATAAAACCGGGTAGTTATCCGGACGGAGCATAAGTACTGTTACCGTCCGGATATTAGACCGGCTTTATTTTTATACCTAACTTACATAAGAGAAATTTCAAACAGCTGAAAAAAATGAATAGATAAAATCTATAAATCTTGTTAAGTCCGGCACATATTTATAGAAGTTTTAATGCATTATAAGGATGGAGCGATTCAGTTATACTGCCTATTAATTATATACAGCACCAATAGGCTGTGTCATTTTATAGGAAATTAGTGAAATATAATTGTAAAAGAGGTAATAATATGCGGCCGGATAAAATATATTTTGAACCCGAGGTTTTAAATTATACCCTCGGTAAGCAGCTTAAGGAACAATTTAAAGAGATAGAGTGGAATCCAATCGAAAATCACAACAATATTGAAGAACTAAGAAAAAAAGAAAATGCGGAATTTGCCAAAATGAAACAACTGCTGATTATAGGCATACGTAAGACACATAAATATACTGAAAATTATAAAGTATCGGATTATCTGGTGCCGTATACCTCCTCAGGATGCACCGCAATGTGCCTGTATTGCTATCTGGTATGTAACTATAATAAATGCTCCTATCTGAGGCTTTTTGTAAACCGGGAGCAGATGATGGACAGGTTAATCCGTTTCTCCAATAAAAGCGAAAAGGAACTTACCTTTGAAATCGGAAGTAACAGTGATCTTGTTCTGGAGAATACCATTACCGGAAATCTTCCGTGGACAATTGAAAACTTTTTAAAAAATAAAAAAGGAAAATTAACTTTTCCCACAAAATTCAATATGGTAGAGCCTCTTCTTCCTCTTTCCCATCAGGGTCGGGTAATTTTTCGAATGTCGGTGAATCCCCAATATATTATAAGCAATGCTGAAGTAGGCACCGCGTCCTTAAAACACCGTATACAAGCCATTAATAAAATGGGGGAGGCCGATTATAAAGTAGGTATACTGATTGCACCTGTTATAATGTTAGATAATTGGAAAGAGCTTTATCTGGAAATGTTAGATCAACTAAAAGACGAGTTATCTGAGAAAATACAGAAGCAGATGTTTATTGAGATTATTTTTATGACATATAGTTTTATTCATAGAAAGATAAATAATGAAGCCTTTCCGGATGCTATGGAATTATATGATAAAGAACGTATGAAAGGCAGGGGTATGGGAAAATATTGCTATAAGGCAGAAGTCAGGGAGGAAGGAGAAGCCTGGCTTCTAAACGAGATTGACAAAAGATTTGGAAAAGATAAAATATTGTATTTTAGCTAGGAAAATTAATATATAAATAGGATTCGAGTGTTAAAAGGTCAATTTTAGATTATGGATCATCAATTTGCACAATTTTATTTCTGACCATGGGATACAGAATATAGTTCATTTGTAACGCATTCTCGCTTGGATGAAGTACGTAGCGGTACATCAGGACCTAAACTACAGACCTGATGTACCAATGACTTCATACAGTTACTCATTGAACTAAATTCAGTATCACGCCAGCGTAAAGGTGTTCAAAGCCCTTTATTGCAGAGAGCGCACAAATATGTATTATAAATTAACGAATAAAATTTGTAGCCACTCTTGTTTCTCTTTCAGGCAGAGCGATTCCGGCTTCTTTTCCGGCCTGTATGCATTTTAACAGCCAGGACATATTTTTACCGATTGTTCTCATGGTCTGCATACCCTCTAAATCTTTTTTAACCTCATCCGGAGTATTGCCGTGAACCATATTCCAGTATTGGGAAGAAACCACAGGCATACTAGAAATTGTTAAGTACTTGTTCAATTGTTCGAAAGCGGCAGTGGAACCTGCGCGGCGGCAGCTGACAATAACTGCACCGGGTTTGTACTGGTAACCGTCTCCCGCATAAAAAAAACGATCTAAAAAGGAAGTTATCTGTCCTGATGCAGCGGCATAGTGAACCGGTGAACCAAAGATAAAACCATCTGCTTCTTTTGCTTTTTCTAATGCTATATTTACGGTGTCGTCATTGTAAATACATTTACCGGAACCGTCATAACAACCGCCGCAAGCCATACAACCTCTTATAGGTTTATTTCCGATATGAAAAATTTCCGTTTCGATAGCTTCTTTTTCTAATTCTTTCACAATTTCCTCTAGTGCAGTATAAGTACATCCGTGAATTTTAGGGCTTCCATTAATAAGTAATACTTTCATATTATCCTCCATTCTGATGTTTGAAATCCGCATACATAAAATCTTGTACGGCATACCCGGTATAAAGTTTTTTAGGACGAAACCTGGTTAAGTCAACCGTTGCTCCAAAACCGGATGCAATTTATATAAGACAGAGCTGTCATTACTCCCACTCATTTAACGGTATATAAAAAAGCATCCCAAGTTATTAATTTTATTAACAGTATAAATCATTTATGCAAAAAAAGAAAGAAGTTACTATTTAGTGCCATACTATAGAAAAGGTAAGTGGGGACAGGATCATATCAAATAAAAGATTGAATAAACAAGCCGTACCATGTAAAATAAAAATAGTGTTTAAAGGGAGAGTAAATTGGTTAATAAAACCAAAAAAAGTACCGAATAATATAGAAAGGTAAGTTTTTGGCATATGAATTTATATGATAAATTGCTAAAATACAGGGTATCTGATTATTATCCCATGCATATGCCCGGACATAAGCGGAATAAGGATCTTCTTACCATGGTTAATCCATATTCCATCGATATTACGGAGATTGACGGTTTTGATAACCTGCACCATGCAGAGGAAGTTCTCTTACAGGGCATGGAACGGGCAGCAGACCTTTATAAATCTCATTTTACAGGATATCTGGTAGGCGGCAGTACAGCAGGAATTTTAACCGGAATATCTGCCTGTACCAAAAAGGGAGATAAGATTTTGGTGGCGAGAAATTCCCATAAGTCAGTATATCATGGGATTTATTTAAATGAATTGGAACCGGTTTATATTTATCCACAGACAGAACCCCAATTTGGCATCAGCGGTGGAATTTTTCCTGAAAAAGTCGAAGAGATGTTGATAAAACATCCGGATATCAAGCTGGTGGTTTTAACGTCACCTACTTATGAGGGAATTCTATCGGATATAAAATCCATAGCAGATATAACTCATAAATACGGTGTGCCTCTTATGGTAGACGAAGCACATGGAGCTCATTTGGGTTTCCACCCCGGATTTCCGAAAGGTTCCGTGGGACTGGGGGCTGACATAGTCATCCACAGCATTCATAAAACATTACCTGCTCTTACTCAGTCTGCATTAATCCATGTTAACGGTAATCTGGCAGATGTAGAAGAAATAAAAAGATATCTTGCGATCTATCAGAGTTCCAGCCCCTCCTATCTGTTAATGGCAGGAATTGAACAGTGCATAACGCTGCTTAAAGAAAAGGGAGAGGAACTGTTTGAAGAATACTATAATCAGCTTACTTTATTTTATAATCGAATGGAAGGGTTAAAGTATTTAAGAATACTAACCGGTGACAGGGTTAAAAGTAACGGATATTTTGCCTTTGATCCATCTAAAATCGTTATTTCAGTAAAAGGTCTGGAGAAAAACGGCATTGATTTATATACCTGTCTATTAAAGCAATACCATATACAAATGGAAATGGTATCTAAAGATTATATTCTTGGTATGACTAGTATCGGAGATACCCGTGAGGGTTTTAAACGGCTGGGAGATGCATTATTAGAAATAGATAACCAATATAAAGAATGTCGTTTGCAGGATAATAAGAATTCTGACAAGAAAGAAAATGAAGACGAATCAGGAAACAACAGCAGAAATGAAAAAGATCTGATGTTACAAAAGAATACCATAGAAAAATCAGATAACAAACAAGTTGGTGATTATGCAGATAACCATGTATACCCACAAAGGGTAATGTCCTCCAATGATGCATATAACAGACCCCGTGAAGTTATTCTTTTATCAGACAGCATCGGAAGAATTACAGCAGAATATATTAACCTTTATCCCCCGGGGATACCCTTACTTGTGCCCGGCGAGAAAATCAGCAAAGATATTTATTTAAAAATAATCGGTTATCAAGAGAGCGGGCTATCGATTCAGGGGTTGGAGGATACCGGAAAGTGTATAAAAGTTATTAAAAACGAAACTTAAGCTGCGGGAGGAGAACTATAATATGTCCAAATTATTTATTGTTATGGGGAAAAGTGCTACCGGAAAAGATAGTATTTTTAAAAAACTCAAAGAAAATGCAGCACTGGGTCTAAAATCCGTAGTAGGTTATACAACCCGTCCTATTCGAAACGGTGAGACGGAAGGAGTGGAATACTACTTCGTTACGGAAGAGAAACTGATGGAGCTAAAACAAAACAATAAAGTGATAGAACACAGAGCCTATCATACCATGCATGGAATCTGGAACTACTTTACAGCCGACGACGGGCAGATTGACCTGTGCCACTCCAATTATATAATGATCGGTACTTTGGAGACCTTTGAACAGATAAGAAACTTTTATGGTGAGAAATATGTAGTACCTGTCTATATCCAAGTAGAAGACGGTTTACGTTTAGAAAGGGCATTACATAGGGAACAAAGCCAGGAAAACCCAAAGTATGCAGAACTGTGCCGGCGGTATTTAGCTGATGAGGAGGACTTCTCAGAGGAGAATTTAAAAAAATTAAATATCACAAAACGTTACGAAAATAAGGATATAGATATTTGTCTTAATGAAATAATAAAGGACATAAAACAGGGCTGTGCGGATGAATAAACACCCATAAAATTTTTCTATTTATTATAATTAATCTATGATATAATGAAAGCGTAGTGAGGAATTGCAAGCTTGCTTGTAAATTCCGATCGGAGCAACAAGATCATAAACACATAATAAAAGTGAGGCGGTGACTCCTATGGATATTAAGGTAAACCAGACACCTATTGTAAATCAAGCGGAACAGAAAGCGCCCCTGCCGGAAGCAGACGGTTCTTTTAAATTTACCCTTATCAGTAATATTGAGGAACAGGAATTACAGGCACGGCTGAACCTTATGATGGAAGACATTACCCAGCAGGGAAAACGTCTGTCCAAACATATGGATGTTCGGGATATGAGACGGTATCGTCAGTTAATCAAAAATTTCATGAATGAAATCGTAAACCGCTCTCACAAATTCAGCAGGGAAAACTTCCTGGATCGAAGAGGCCGTCACCGTGTATACGGAATGATTAAACTCATTGACCAGAACCTGGACGAATTAGCCATGGAACTTATAAAGGAGGAGAAAGATAATATTTCCATATTAAACAAAATAGATGAAATAAGAGGTATGCTGTTAGATCTTATTGCGTAATGGAAGTGAGGTGCTGTTAATGTTAGATTTTAATCATATTGTTGGACATGAGCAGATAATACAGCATTTGAAGGATGCAATTAAGTCAGGGAAAGTATCCCACGCTTATATTTTCGTCGGAGAAGACGGTTCGGGTAAGAATCTGCTGGCTAGCGCTTTTGCTGCGAGTCTGCAGTGTGAAGACAGGAAAGATAAATCAGAAACCTGCGGCAAATGCAAGTCCTGTATCCAGGCTGCATCAAATAATCATCCGGATATAATAAGAGTAACACACGAAAAGGCCAGCATTGGCGTTGATGATATCAGAATTCAGGTTAATAATGATATTCAGATAAAGCCATATAGCAGCCCTTATAAAATATATATCATAGACGAAGCAGAAAAGCTGACGGAAGCGGCACAGAATGCTCTGCTTAAAACGATAGAAGAACCGCCAGCTTATGCGGTTATACTATTACTTACTAACAATTTAAATGCGTTGCTGCCCACCATTTTATCCAGATGTGTGACCCTGAAATGTAAGGCGGCTGATAAGGAATTAATTAAGAAATTACTAATGGAAGAATATAAAATTCCGGATTATCAGGCAGAATTAAGCGCCGTATTTGCACAGGGTAATGTAGGTAAAGCTGTTAAATACGCTTCTTCCGATGAATTTGTTGAAATAAAAAAGGATGTTCTTCATCTTTTAAAATATATAGATGACATGGAACTATATGAAATTATTGATGGCTTGAAAAGGATTTCAGAGAAAAAGAGCAATATAAATGACTACCTGGATTTAATGATTCTTTGGTATCGGGATGTATTAATGTATAAAGTGACCAGGAACCTGAATCTGTTAACATATAAAGAGGAATATTTAGATATAACGAAACAGGCTAATTTAAAAAGTTATGAAGGAATTGAGAAAATCATAAATGCCATTGAAAAAGCGAAAATACGATTAAATGCAAATGTTAATTTTGATATAGCGATAGAATTAATGTTATTTACTATAAAGGAGAACAGTAATGATTAATGTAATTGGAGTAAGATTTCGAAGGGCAGGTAAGATATATTTCTTTGACCCTGCCGGTTATGAAATAAATCAAGGCGATAATGTCATCGTTGAAACAGCAAGAGGGGTGGAGTACGGACGAGTTGTAATCGGCCCAAGGGATGTGGAAGAAAGCAGAATTATTCAGCCTTTAAAACCGGTTATACGGACAGCTACACCTGAGGATGATGAAATAGAGAGTAAGAATAAAATGAAAGAAAAAGAAGCCTTTGCTATCTGTCTGGAAAAGATCCAGAAACACGGGCTTGAGATGAAATTAATTGATTCGGAATATACCTTTGATAATAATAAAGTCTTGTTTTATTTTACGGCAGACGGAAGAATTGATTTCAGGGAATTGGTAAAAGACCTGGCATCTGTTTTTAAAACCCGTATTGAACTGCGGCAGATCGGAGTAAGGGACGAAACTAAGGTAGTCGGTGGGATTGGTATCTGCGGAAGAGCGTTATGCTGTCACACACATCTGTCAGAGTTTGCACCCGTTTCTATTAAGATGGCAAAAGAACAGAATCTCTCTTTGAATCCTACCAAAATCTCCGGTGTATGCGGACGTTTAATGTGTTGTCTTAAGAATGAAGAAGAAGCATATGAAGAGCTAAACAGTACCTTGCCCAATGTAGGAGACTTTGTAACTACAAGCGATGGATTAAAAGGTGAAGTACTAAGCGTTACGGTATTAAAGCAGTTAGTTAAGGTTATCGTTACCCTGGAAAACGATGAAAAGGAAGTAAGAGAATATAAAACCACTGACTTAAAATTCAAACCGAGAAAACGGAAAGAAAAGATTGCGATAGATGAAGAATTAAGGGCATTGGAAATGCTTGAAATGAAAGAAGTAAAATCCCATCTGGATGATGAATAATAAAAAACAGGTTATAATTAGTAAGGGCTGTTGCAATTTCAAGTTTATATTACTTATTTTGGTTGAAAAGATGCAACTTTTAAGTAATAGAAACAAAAAGTTGAGAACAGCCCTATTATATATAAAAGTACAAAGAGTACTCCTTGCATATTTTTAAAAGATTAGTTAAGATGCCGCGTTGCGTCATCATGATTGGAAGTGTGAATGTGAATGATAATCTGAAAGCAGATGAAAGAATTGATGAACTTCATAGAAATGGTTATAAGATTATTCAGAATATGAATAAGTTTTGCTTTGGAATGGATGCTGTTTTATTATCCGGTTTTGCTAAAGTAAAGCAGAATGAAACAGCATTGGATTTAGGAACCGGAACCGGTATTATTCCCATTCTGCTGGAGGCCAAAACGGAAGGAAAGCATTTTATCGGACTGGAAATTCAGGAAGAAAGTGCGGATATGGCAAGAAGAAGTGTAGCTATAAATCAGCTTAATACCAAAATAGATATTATTACAGGTGATATAAAGGAGGCATCCAGGATATTTGGTTTAGCCTCCTTTGATGTAGTAACCAGTAACCCTCCTTATATGAACGACAATCATGGTATTACCAATCCGAATTTGCCAAAAGCCATCGCCAGACATGAATTATTATGTACATTAGAAGATGTGGTAAGGGAGGCCGGGAAAGTATTAAGGCCTGGAGGGCGCTTTTATATGGTACACCGTCCTTTTCGGCTGGTGGAGATTATTAACACCTTATCCGCTTATAAGCTGGAACCGAAACGAATGAAACTGGTGCATCCCTTTGTTCATAAGGAACCCAACATGGTACTGATAGAATGCGTTAAGGGCGGCGGTTCCATGATTAAAGTGGAGGCACCCTTGATTGTATATAAAGAACAGAATGTATATACAGATGAAATTTACGATATTTATGGATATTAATTAATTTAAGAAACGAGGCATAGTCAAATGGAAGGGAAATTATTTTTGTGCGCCACTCCCATTGGTAACCTGGAGGATATAACCTTTCGTGTTGTACGAACTTTACAGGAAGTTGATCTGATTGCAGCAGAGGATACCAGGCACAGTATTAAGCTATTAAATCATTTTGAGATAAATACTCCTATGACCAGTTATCATGAGTTTAACAAAATAGAAAAAGGGAAGTATCTAGTTGAACAGTTAAGGTCAGGTTTAAATATAGCACTTATAACCGATGCAGGGACACCTGGTATATCCGACCCCGGAGAGGAACTGGTTAAGATGGCATATGAGGCCGGAATTGAGGTCACCTCGCTTCCCGGACCGTGTGCCTGTATTACGGCGCTTACCCTATCCGGTTTATCAACCAGACGGTTTGCTTTTGAAGCTTTTCTTCCCACGGATAAAAAAGAAAAGCAGCTGGTTTTAAAGGAATTACAAAATGAGACCAGAACCATAATATTATATGAAGCACCACACCGGTTGGTTAAGACTTTAAAGGAATTGCTGGAAGCTCTGGGTGAAAGAAGAATGACTTTAGTCAGGGAACTGACTAAGAGATATGAAACTGCGTTCCAAACAACTTTATCAGAAGCGACTCTATACTATAGCGAACAGGAACCCAAAGGAGAATGTGTCATTCTTATAGAAGGAAAATTGCAGAAAGATATCGAAAAAGAAGGGCAGGATAAATGGATGGCTTTATCAATACAGGAACACATGGATATTTATTTAGATAAAGGTATGGATAAAAAGGAAGCCATGAAAGCTGTATCCGTTGACAGAGGAGTACCTAAAAGGGAGATATATCAGATGCTTCTGGATAATAAAGAATAAAAGCGGAATGTTAAAGAGCCTGTCCTTTTGGACAGGCTCTTTCCTTGAGCTTATTTTATTCAGTAATGCCTGCTAACTTAGCAAGTTCTAAGATAGATTCTTTCGAAATCTTCTTACCGCAATAATCATAAAGATTATCTTTTGAACCGTTGAAGATATCGGTAGGTTCATATTTTTTTAATATGATTCTATCCTCATCAACAAAAATTTCAAGAGGATCTCTTTCGCTTACGCCTAAAGTCCTTCTTAGCTCAATAGGGAGAGTGATTCTTCCCAATTCATCCAATTTTCTTACTATTCCTGTGCTTTTCATATATGTACCTCCTACAATACTTTAATAAAATAGCATACACGAATTGATAAGTCAATAAATTAATTATGATATTTTAGCAATTATTTAGTATTTTATAGGAAATATTGTAAAAAGAGTATTAAAAAGTAAAAAAAATAGCGGTGGGTCGATTTGATTTACTTAGTTGTAATGTATTTTATTAAGTCAGAATATAGTAATTAATAAGAAACTTGTTAAAGGACTTACTTATGTTAAATTATTTATGGGGTTTCATGATTGTAATAGGAATTATCGTAGGTGTTTTAAATGGGAAAATTGATGATGTAAGCACGGCTTCCATTAATTCTGCCAAAGAAGCCATAACATTATGCATTACCATGTTAGGAATTATGTCTTTGTGGACTGGTATTATGCAGGTAGCAAAAGCTACGGGGATCATGGATGCCTTAACGAAAGCCTTAAATCCCATACTGCGCTTATTATTTCCGGATATCCCCAGGGACAATCCGGCCAATGAATACATAGCTTCCAATATGATTGCAAATATATTAGGACTGGGGTGGGCAGCTACTCCCATGGGGTTAAAAGCAATGGGAGAACTACAGAAACTAAATAAAAACGGCGAAACAGCCAGTTGCGACATGTGTACCTTTCTCATAATAAATATATCCTCCCTTCAGTTAATACCTGTTAATATAATTGCTTACCGAAGCCAATATGGGTCTATCAGCCCTACGGAAATTTTAGGTTCGGCACTGGTTGCTACAACCATATCTACCATCGCCGGCATTATTTTTTCTGTTGCAGCCAGAAAATTAAGTAAGTCGAAATAAGTTGGCAGAATGAGAGGTAAGAGTGAAAGAAAATATAGAATAAAGAAAGGCTGCCACAAGATGATTCTTTCACTCTTCTTTATTTGTGGCAGTATCGCAGGCCGGCCTGCGATATGCAGTGGTGTAAACATGAAATTTTTACTTTATATCTCGGATTATATCATACCGTTTGTTATTTTTTATATTGTTGGATTTGGATTACTTATGAAAGCTCCGGTATTTCATGAATTTACGAAAGGAGCGGAAGACGGCTTTAAGGTAGTGTTTAATATAATGCCTACCCTGATCGGGTTAATGGTGGCTATTGGAATACTAAGGGCTTCCGGTACCCTTGATATATTAGCAGATATTATGAAGCCGCTTACAAATTTTCTTAAATTCCCATCGGAACTTGTACCGTTAGTTACGGTAAAACTGTTTTCTTCCTCGGCGGCAACCAGCCTGTTGCTTGATATTTTCAAGGAATACGGTCCGGATTCTTACCTTGGAAGGCTTTCTTCTATTATTATGAGCTGTACAGAAACAGTTTTTTATACCATGAGCGTATACTTTATGACAGCTAAAGTTAAGAAAACCAGATATACTCTGGCAGGCGCGTTGTTTACCAGTATAATTGGTATTATAGCCAGTCTCATACTTACAAATCTGATATTCAGGTAGATATCTAATAAATAAAAGTATGTCGCAGGCTTTAATTACATCAAAAGTACTGAGTTAATATATGATTTTATACGTAAAAAAGCAGGGGTGTTGTATAATATTAAGTCATTTGCGGTAAGTATATCAGTCTAATAACTTAAAAATTTACAACAGCCCTGCTTTATGTTAAAAGGTCATTTATAATTTCTTTCTTTCATGCTGCAGCTTGGATAAATTGGTATAGTATCGGTCTGTTACCATAAGGGAAACAGCTGCATATTTTTTTAGATCTGTCAGTTCTTTTCCAGACGTGGGAAAGGAATTTTGAAAATTGCCGTTGGCATTTTCAAGGTCTTCGTAAATCTGTTCCAGGGTCTCGTAATATTCGGTTCGATTCATAATAGTACTCCTTTTTCTTTTTATAATAGATTAGTTCTAATACCAAGGTGACTCCCGCAGCTCTCACGGATGACTAACTCAGGGGTAAAAGAAAACTTAGGCGGTTTGCCAATACCTTTTATGGAATTGATAAGAGTAGTTATCACAAGACGGCCCAGGAGGTCATGATGCTGATTAATACTGGTGAGTCTGGGTATATGATACTCGCCGGTAAGGAATAAATCACAACTGATTACAGCAATATCATCCGGTACTTTTAAAGCCTGGTCATATAAAGCACGTTCTGCTCCAAGAGCTACATTATCATTAATGGCGAGAAATGCGGTAAAAGAGGCATTACGGCTTATAAGGGTATTCATTGCATTATATCCGTCTTCCGAGTAATAATCAGACAGAGATATAAGCTGTTCATCCACAGGGAGACCTAAAGCTTTCAAGGCATTCCGATAGGCATTGATACGGATCTCCGTAATCGTAACATTTGGTTGGCCGCCTACAAAAGCTATTTTTCTGTGCCCCAGCATATAAAGATAATTCAGGGCAGTAACCACGCCTTGACCGGTCTCAGCCTGTATAAAAATGCAGTCGACATCTTCTATTTCCTGACCGATAACCACAACCGGTAGCTGCTCAGCCAGCCTCTTAAGAGCCAATTTATAAGAATTGTCTACAGTAGTTAAGTCTACCTGGCCGCCTATAATCAGAACCCCATCCACCTGTTTATCAATTAACATCTGGAAGTAATAGGACTCTTCTTTCGTATTGCGGATGCCATGGGAAGAACCGCCGAATAATGTATTACAGAGCAAAAGGGTATAACCGGATTCCAGTGCGTAACGTTCAATTTCCAGAAACATGGATGAAAAATAAGGATTTGAAATATCGGGTAATATGACACCTAAAGTTTTTGTCTGCTTGGATATAAGACCTCTCGCAAGTGCGTTAGGTGTAAAATTATATTTCTGAATGATCTCTTCCACTCGTTTACGCTTATCCGGCGATACCGGAGCATTCCCGTTTAATACTCTGGATACGGTGGAAATTGATACATTAGATTCCTTTGCTATCTGTGTTATGGTAATATGTTCTTTTTCAGACATAAAACATGTTTCCTTTCATAATGGTTATATGGATTTCTTATACCTTTAATAATTTTTGCTATTGATACGATAAGCAGCAGAACAGCTAGCTTAATTAATATAACATGATTTGTAAAAAAATGCAATAGAATATGAAAAGGTTTTCTTATTTTGATAATTATAAAAAATAAAAATAAAATAATTAAATATAATGCACAATAAAAACAAAATAATATTAAAATTATAAATCAATTTTACAATGTATTGACAATAAAATAACTGTATGATATATTGAAGAAGTGAAAACGTTTTCAAAATAAAGCAAAGGGGTGATTATTTGATTAAAGCGACAAATAAAAACTCAGCTGGGCAAATAAAGTTTTTGCCGAAAGGTAAATTCAGCAGCTGGAAAGTTTCTATGAGAAAAGACAGGGCGTTTTTAATCATGTGTATACCAACAATCCTATATTTCCTGATTTTTGCATATCTGCCGATGCCGGGAATATATGTAGCATTTACTAATTTTAACTATGCGAAGGGGATTTTTGGAAGTTCTTTTGTAGGACTGGATAATCTTAAATTTATTACTATGTCAGGTAAACTGGGTTTACTTATTCGTAATACAGTACTCTATAATCTGGCATTTTTAATTACCAGTAATGTAGTACAGATCGCTATAGCGATCTTGTTAAATGAAATCAGGAGTAAAAAATTCCGTAAATTCTCCCAGTCATTTTTGATTTTACCGAACTTTATTTCTTATGTCTTAGTAGGTTTATTCAGCTTTGCGATTTTTAACAGTACGAATGGTATATTTGGTGAAATCCTGACCAGATTCGGAAAAGAAAATGTATCGGTATATTCTATGCCTTCCGCGTGGCCGCTTATTTTGGTCTTAGTAAATTTATGGAAAGGTGCCGGATATGGATCAATTGTTTATTTTGCTGCATTAACCGGTATGGACCACGAGATTTTAGAAGCTGCACAGGTAGATGGGGCCAGTACGATTCAAAGAATACGTTATATTACGCTTCCAAGTCTGAAACCGACTGTAATTATCTTAGTATTATTATCCATCGGCGGAATTTTACACGGTAATTTTGATCTGACCTATAACCTGGTAGGAAAAAGCAATGTTATATTACAAAATTCTACCGATGTTTTGGAAACCTATATCTTCCGCGCAATGACCAGTAACTTCCAATTCAGTACGGCAGCTGCAGTATCCTTTGTACAATCCGTATTCGGATTTATATTAGTACTCACTACGAACGCAATTGTTAAAAAAATCGAACCAGATTATGCACTATTTTAGGAGAAGGCTTATGTATAAGAAAAATAAGAAAAAGGAAGATTTATCAGGGCGTATCATACGTGTGATTGGTTACATATTCATTGGCATCTTAGCATTAGCCTGTTTACTGCCTTTCCTGATAATGGTGTCGGCATCTTTTGAGAATGAGAAAACATTAGTATTAGAGGGCTATAGTCTGATTCCAAGAAATTTCACCACATTTGCTTATGATGTAATTTTAAAAGGTAGCAATGAAATCGTCGGTTCCTATATCGTAACCATATTATTGACTGTGGTTGGAACAAGTCTTGGTCTGTTTGTTACAGCTATGACTGGATATGCTTTACAAAGACCTGATTTTCAGAGAAGAAATATGATATCTTTATTTTTGTTTTTTACAACTTTATTTTCAGGCGGGCTGGTTCCGTTTTATTTATTAATGACCAGATATCTGATGTTAAAGAACAATTATTTGGCAGTATTACTGCCGTCCTTAATCAGTGCCTGGAATATTATCATGATTAAAAACTTTATTAAAAACAGTATTCCACATTCCGTAAGTGAGGCAGCCAATATAGACGGGGCTTCCCCCTTTGTAACTTTTATGAAGGTAATTCTTCCTATGTCGAAGCCGGCCCTTGCTACCATTGGGTTATTTATCGGACTTGGGTATTGGAATGAATGGTATAATGCTATGCTGTTTTTAGACAATAGTGTTAAATTTCGCCCCTTACAGCTGCTTTTATATAATTTAATCAACCAGGCAGAGTACTTAAAAAATTCCATGGCCGGTCAAAATATACAAATGCAGGATCTGCCTCTTGAAACGGTTAAAATGGCAACCGCGGTACTGGCAACCGGTCCGGTAATTTTAGCTTATCCTATGGTCCAGAAATATTTTATTCAGGGGATTACCGTAGGAGCCGTTAAAGGTTGATAATATTTCAGAACTGAATCTGAGACTGAACGTGACGGGAGCTTAAAACATGTATTAAATTTTATGCCATAACCAGTAAATTATGTAGTTTCTCAATTACCTAACCAGATCAAAATAAAAGGAGAAGTGATATGAAAATGAAAAGGCTTATTTCTATGGTAGTGCTTGTGGTAATGCTAAGTCTTTCTTTAGCCGGCTGCAGCAAATCAAAAGAAACAAATTCTAATGAAACAGACGGTACCCAGTCAGCACAAAGCGGAGATTCTAAAAGCAATAGCTATAAAGGTCCCAGCGGTAATACCCCTGTTGTTGACGGTAAAATTGACACCTCTAAATTTGTTACTGTAAAAATGCTTGTTTTAGGAGATCCGCCAAAAAGTGGTGCCGATAAAAATGTTCTTGCAGAATTAAATAAAATATTTAAAGAACGTTTAAATGCAGAATTAGATATTCAATGGATTGAATGGAACAACTATGAAACGAAATACCAGATGGAACTAGTTTCAGGCAGTGATATCGATTTGATTTTCACATCTTCTACCTGGCTTAATTTATGGGATAATGCTCAGAAAGACGCTTTTATGGATATGACGGAAATGATTCCTTATTATGCGCCTCAGTTATGGGCGGATACCAAGAAAGAAGAGTGGGATGGATGTACCTATAAAGGTAAAATTGTAGCTCTTCCTGAGCATAGAAAATGGCAGTTATCCACCCCCATATTTGCATACCGTAAAGACTGGGCAAAAGAATTCGGGATAGAAAAAGTGGATTCCATGGATACTCTGGAACAATACTGCAAAGGTATTTTAGCAAATAAACCAGGTGTAGTACCATATAATGTAGGCGGTAGTGCATCTTCCAACGAATTATATTCCATGTGGATGCGTCAGAACACGGATTATGTTGAGGGACCGGGCTGCGTAGGTATGGCGGCGCCTGTAGTAAACAAAAGTTACGAGGAATGCTGGAAGCTGGCATCTCCTGTATTTGATGATAAATTTTTAGATTTTGCTAAGAAAATGAAAGAATGGGGCGACGCAGGTTTCTGGCCTCAAGATGTTATGTCTGCAACAGTTGATACAAAAACAGCTTTTCTTTCCGGCAAATCCGGTATCTACAGTATGAATGTATCTAATTATTATCCACTGTTCCAGGATCTGGATAAGGAAAATCCGGATGCAGAACTTGATGCATTTTTCTTTGATGAAAAGAGAGGTTATTGCATTTCGGATGTAATGACTCAGGATGCCTGCTCCATTACGGCAAATGCAAAAAATCCGGAGAGAGCTTTAATGATGTACGACTTATTCCAGTATGATAAAGATATTTATCATCTTACCCAATATGGTATTGAGGGACAGCAATATGTTGTAAATAAAGACGGGTTCCGTGAAAAACCGGAGGGGTATAATAAAGACAAGGATGAATATTTTTGGGATATGTGGAGCACCAGAAATGATGCGCTCGAAATTCCGGAATACAATCCTTTTAAAGAACAGATTGATGCAGTAAATGCTAAAATTAAACCATGGACTAAAATGTATCCTTGGGGTTCCTTTATTGTAGATACCTCAGCAGTCAATTCACAGGTTACTGCAATTAATGAAGCAGGAACCACCTGGCTGCCGGCCATTCAGTTTGGTAAGGCCGGCGATCCGGAAGATGCAGTAAAACAATACCGAGATGCTCTTACCAATGCCGGAATGGATTCCTATATAGAAGAGGTCGAGCGCCAGATGCAGGAATACAATAGCAGCACGCAACAATAAAGGACAGGCAAATAATTAAGTTAAGTTTTTCTTGGCTTTTGCCAAAAATATAAAAGGGTTGTCAGGAACAGTGTTTACCAGGTAAACGGATAAGGCAGCCCTTTTTTAAAATAGGCAATTGGATAGCTATTTAATAATCTTGTTTTCCAATTACTTTAGTATTTAAAATTTGGAGGAAATAATGGATACATTCATAGGATGTGACTTTGGCGGTACAAAACTGCTGATCGGTGAAATAGATGAAGACGGTAAGATACTGCAAAGTAAACGGTATGATACAGGGATTAAAAAACATACGGAAGCAGCAGATTACATACTTTCCTGTCTTACTGACTATAAAGATCAGGTCGGCTTTCTTGGAACACCAAAAGCAGCAGGAGCAGGAGTCGTAGGTGTGGTAGATTATGAAAATGGTATATGGAAATCCATAGATCATGTTGAAAACACCCCTATCCCTTTAGCTTCCAATATATCGGAACTATTAGGTGTACCGGTTGCTGTGGATAACGACGTTAAGTGTGCCACAAAAGCTGAGATGATGTTCGGACAGGGTAAATACAGCGATAATTTTATATATCTTAATATTGGTACAGGTATTTCTGCTGGATTTGTGGTAGAAGGGAAAATATTAAGAGGTGCCAACAATAACAGCGGAGAAGTAGGGCATTGTGTAGTAGATATAACAAGAGAAGAATTATGTATCTGCGGAAGGCACGGCTGTGTGGAGAGTATTGCATCCGGTTCCGGATTTACCAATCAGGTTTTTTGCTTATATGATCAGTATCCTACTAAACTTGGCAAACTGAATACAGGTGATAAAGCAAATATTTCAGAGATTTTTCATTTAGCGGATGAGGGTGACGGGCTTTGTAAAAAGTTAACGGAACAAGCTATTCTAAATATAAGTAATTTAATTATGAATCTGGTACGTACCACTGACCCGGATACCATTATATTAGGAGGTGGAGTTTTGAGTGATGGTTGGCTTTTGCCTAAGATTTGTGAAAAATTTAATGCCTCTACTATGAGAGGGG
Source organism: Anaerocolumna sp. MB42-C2 (assembly GCF_030913705.1). Taxonomy (GTDB): domain Bacteria; phylum Bacillota; class Clostridia; order Lachnospirales; family Lachnospiraceae; genus Anaerocolumna. The sequence goes on along the minus strand of NZ_CP133190.1, from coordinate 3,366,662 downwards.
TTAGAAACGGTGTAATTCAATCCAGCTTTAATCCCGGATTAGTAGGATTAATAGGTGCAGGTGCACAGGGAATTGAGATATACAGGGAATTACATAGCTGACATTAGATCATGGTATTAAATGAAAAGAAAAAGAATAGAAAGGGTGCCACATGTAGATTCTTCACATTTATAATGTGGTAATAGCACCTCTGTCTGCAGATGTGTTATGCAATGGTGTTAATATGAAGATAACCATAACGAAAAATGAACAGAAATTTGACCAAAGGGCAGCCTGGACTATTATTGGTCAGATGTTATCAAAACCGAATTCCGTAATTGGATTGTCAACAGGTGAGACAACCAAAAACATGCATAAAATTGTAAGTGATATATATAAGGCAAATCCTTTTCTTACTGAGGAGGTAAGGATTTTCAATGTAGATGAATTGACAAATTTACCGAGGACTTACGCTGGAAGCTGCTTTTCTATGATAAAAACGCAGATTTGTGATAATTTAAATATACCGGAGGAACATTTTATAATGCCGCCAACTTTTAGCGATGATTTTGAGCTGGAATGCAGGAATTTCGATGAATCCTTAGAAAAGGCCGGCGGCGTGGATTTGCAGATGCTTGGAATTGGCTGGAACGGTCATATCGGAATCAATCAGCCGGGGACGCCTTTTCATAGCACAACCTGGGTATCACCCATGGATCCGATTTTTGAAGCAAGGGTAAGAAAAGAAACCGGAGTAGATGATAATTATCCATTAGGCGGTTTAACCTTAGGAATCAAAAGTATTATGAATATGAAAAAAGTTGTATTAATAGCAAAGGGTAAACATAAAGCGGAAATAATTAAGAAAGCGCTGAAAGGACCGGTGACAACGGATATTCCGGCTTCGGTATTGCAGCTTCATCCTAATTGTGAAGTATTGCTGGATGCAGATGCGGCATCAATGTTATAATATAAAGAATTAGTCAAACATGCAGACGAGTTTTAGGTGGCGTATTGTGAATAGTTCCGCGTAAGACATACGAGCCATTCATCGAGATTTATGCTCAAAAAGCATGGGTGTAGTGTGAAAAGCCTCGCCAAGACATGCTAGTCATTAGAAAAATATAATAACTGAAAGGAATGCCACAAATTGATTCTAAAGCACACTTTTTATTTGTGGCAGTAACACATCTGTAAACAGATGTGCTACGCAATGGGTGTTAAGATGGATAAATATCGTGTTGTCTTATTGGTCAGCCCAATGGGACATGATGTAAACCGGATCTGTACCATAGTCAGCAGGTGGTTAACGGAAACTGGTATTTTTAATGTAGAAGTAGCCGGTACATACCCGGATGCAAAGCTTTCTATAGAAGATTATATGTTAGACCGTACTAAAGTTTTAAATGCGGATTTATTTTTCTTCCTTTGCTCTGATGAGTATTGGAAGAAGAAAGAAACGGAAGATAATCTGGCTGAGGCTGTAAGAGAGGGTAAAGGTGTTTTATTCTATCATGGGCTTCATCCTTGTTTTGAAAACAATCCGGAAATTGAAAAAATGATTGGCCTTTTATGGAGAGATATTGCAAACCATGGTGATTTTAACTATTTTGATGTATCCATGAATGATGCTGATTCAGAAATAAAACATCCCATTACAAAGGGAGTAACACCTTTTCGTACCAAGGAAGAACTGTTCTGCTTATTAACTAATCCGTGGAATGTGCCCGTGAAAGTTCTGGCAACGGCTTATTCCGATCCGGATGTAGTATCCAGATGGGGACTTCACGGTACAGGAAGAGATGAACCGGTTTTAACAATAGGGAAATACGGAAAAGGAAATACCGTAAACTTTATTTTAGGACATGTCTGGGAATATTATACCGGACATGGCTTAATGGAAGATACCACAATTGCCATGGAACCGCCGCAATTTAAAACGCTGCTGTTAAGAAGCTGTGAATGGGCGGTTACCGGCAGGGTAGAGGTTACCCAAAACGTCTAGGAGGTTTTAGAATGAGAGAACAGTTTCAAAGGGACTTAATCAATTCTGCCTTTTTACATAGGCCATTGCCGCTTTATGAAGAGGGGTCTTTGGAGAAAGAATGGGAGCAACGAAAGGTATTATTAAGGAAAGAAATATTTGGCAAAGATACCAAGAGTGTACCGGTTCATGAGGGGGAAGGCGGTATCAGCTGTTATCGTGATGAGGCTGGAAGTAAAGTTTTATGTCTGCAGGGAAATACTGTGACCTATTGTTGGCCGGAGGCTATGAGCCCTGACGGAGACTGTGCATTTTATGGTACGGTTCATGCCAGACTAAACATACAAGATGAGAATTGGGAGAACTTTAACTGCCTTACATTCTATATTAAACCGGAATGCCAGGGTTCTAGAATAGTAAATATGAATCTTGGTATAAAAAATGAAGGTCGGATTAAAGTACCGGATGAGTACTACAGGGAAGGAAACCATGTAGTAAATTTAATAAACCACGAGTGGAACCGTTGTATCTGGGAATTTGGCAGTATGGCCAGAGATAAGATAACGGAACTGGATTTCTCCTGCGGCCTTTTCGGAAAAGACACTTCAACCGGTGATGAAGTACGCTATCTGGTCAAAGATGTCAATTTGGAGAAAACGGAAAAACACGAGCCGGATAAAGGATGGCTTAGCTGTCTGGATGGAATAGCATATTCCACTTCAGGGTATTTCGCAAGAGGTGATAAGACGGCTGTCACTGGTTTATCTGCGGATGAGTTTCAGATTATAGGTAATAATACAGGGATAACAGTCTATAAGGGCAAAGTGATAAAGAGAATATTTAGTAATGAGGAATATGGAATTCTAGATTTTTCCCCGTTATCTGCAGAAGGCACTTATTATATACAGGTTGGAGATTTTAAAACCAAACCTTTTGATGTTAAGGAAGAAGTTTATGAAGAAGCAGTATGGAAAATTCTAAACTTCCTGTTTTGCGAACGATGTGGTTTTCCGGTACCTGAAAGACATGGGCTATGCCACAGGGACGTAACGGCAAAATACGGGGATAAAATAATATCTTTTTGCGGAGGCTGGCATGATGCCGGGGATATGTCCCAGCAGCTGATACATACGGCTGAGGTTACCCAGGCCTTATTGGAAATGGCGGAAGCCGTAAAACTTAAAAAAGACAGAAATGCCGCTCATAAATCTGAAAGAAACCGAGAAGCTGAAACCGAATTTAAAAGGAACCAGGGAATCGATGCTGACAAAAACAATGAAAACCATATGAATTTATCAAAGCTTTTGTATGAGAGATTAATTGAGGAAGCTTTATGGGGGTTGGAGTTTATAATCGCCAGCAGGTTCGGTGACGGATACCGTGCTACCAGTGCCGGGATCGTCAGATGGACCAACGGTATCCTAGGGGATGAAGATGATGAAAAGGTCCGTTTCCATAACCATGCCTTTGAAAATCTGCTCTGCAGCGGTATCTGCGGGATTGCGGCAGGTATTTTAAAGGATTCGGATGAGGAATTGGCTTGGAAATGTCTGCAGATTGCCAAAGAGGATTATGCATTTGGTATGGAACGTTTTAAAACAGTGGGCATGGAACTGCCTATTATGTGGGAGCATACATATTCTTCCTCCAAATCCCAATACTATGCATTAATCACCTGGACCGCTTCTGTTTTATATGAGCAAACGAAAGAGCACTTATACGCTGACACGGCGGCGGAGTATGGGGCCTGTCTTTTAAATTGCCAGGAGACCCAGGGCAAGGCGAATGGCTTTAAAGGATTTTTTTACCGGGACGAAGAGAAAAAAATTATTGTTCATTATAGCCATCAGTCCAGAGAATACATGTTTGTACAGGCATTTGAGCGCTTATGTAAAACCCAGCCAGACCATGAGGAGAAAACCAAATGGGAAAATGCCCTGGCTTTATATGGTGATTACCTGAAAAAATTAATGAATTATGCAAGTCCGTATAAAATGCTGCCGGCTGGTATTTATCATGAGGGAGAGATTAACGATAAAGAATCATTTCAGATACTGCACCTGTTAGTGGATTATGAAGAGCAAAAGGAGCATTATAGAAAACAGCTTAAACAGGGCACACCTTTAGAAGATGGATATTATATTAAGAATTTTCCCGTATGGTTTTCTTTCAGGGGAAATACGGCAATCCATCTGGCTATGGGAATGGCATCTGCAGCAGTCGGCGGTTATTTTAAAGATGAGGAATTATTACAGATTGCAAAAGAGCAGCTGTATTGGATCAGCGGTAAAAATCCGTTTCACCAATCTTTAATATATGGGGAGGGTGGCAGGTATGTACAGCAATATGCGGTAATGCCGGGAGAAATGACCGGAGAAATACCGGTTGGAATCCAGACCAATGCAGATGAAGATATTCCATATTGGCCTCATAACAACAATGCGACGTATAAAGAAGTATGGACTTCTTCCGCCTGCAGATGGCTCTGGACACTTTCTGCCATCTATAGGGCAGATTGTCTATAAAGCGTGAAACACTATATTTTTTACAAGCCTCTAAACGGCTCGAATATCAAACCTGCTGGCATGATTTTTGGCCAGAGTCTTGACAAAATATATGCAGTGTTTTCGGCCGGTCGACGCCAAATGGAATATATATACACGGTATTCATAATATCTATATTTAAAGGGCTTTTGACCCCGGCATCATCCTAATAAAGCTTGAATTTTGAAAGGAGAATAATACAATGATTAGAATTGGATTTGTAGACCGTTATCTGGATAATTGGCATACGAACCATTATCCGGAATATATACAGCTGGCAGCTGAGTTATATGGCATAGATGCCAGGGTTACACATGTTTATGCCCAAATGGATACCCCGGATGAGTATGGGTTGACAACCAAAGCCTGGTGCGAACAGTATGAGTGTATTTGTTGTATCACTTATGAAGAATTAATTGAATCAGTAGATGCCATAATGGTAATGTGTGCCGATGACTGCCTGCCTCATGAAGAACTGGCGGAGAAAGCTTTAAAAAGCGGAAAACCTGTTTACTGCGATAAAACATTTGCGCCGACGATGGAAGCGGCAGCCAGAATGTTTGACTTAGCAAAACAGTATTATACACCTGTATTTACCTGTTCTGCACAGCGGTTTTGTATGGAATTATTAACCTATAAAAGACAGCAGCCGGAACCCGTTGATTTCTGCGGTTCTACCGGCCCTGGGGATATGGTTAATTACTCTATCCATCAATATGAAATGCTGGAGGTATTAATGGGAATCGGAGCAAAACGCTGCCAGGCATTTGCCGGAGGAGATACCGTACATATTTTATATCAATATGATAACGGCAGAACGTGTACCTTTACTCAGGGAAAGAAGCTGCCTTTCCGTATCTTTGCCTCTGCCGGGACAGAAGGCTGTAAAGATATTGCAGTAGAAGAGTATTATATGAATTTTATGAATAAATTGCTGCATTTCTTCCAGGATAAAAAGGCACCTGTTACCAGGGAGGATACCATGGAGATTATGGCAATGCAGCAGGCGGGAAGGGAAGCAGTAATAACCCCCGGAGTATGGATAGAAGTATAAAATATGCAAATATCTGACAGGAGATTAATTAATACAAGGAGGAATGCCATGTATCTGATACCTGCACCAAATAAAATGATAGTAGATAAAGAGGATAGTTTCATACTTAAGTACAATTGCAGAATTATAATTAGTCAAGAGTGTGACCTGCAGATTATGGACTATGCTAAGTTATTAAAGCGTGACGTGCAGAACAAACTTGGATTTGAGCTTTCTATCACGAAAGGGGAACGAGAAAGCAGTTGTATTTACATCAGCAATAATCATTATCTGCAAAAGGAGGAATATCATCTTGTGATTACAATAGATGGTATTAATCTTATTGGCGGAAGTAATGCAGGAATTCTGTATGGAATACAAACCATCAGACAGATTCTTGAAAATAAAGGAGCAGTACTTCCTTGCCTCACCATAGAAGATCGGCCGGATATGCCAAACAGGGGGTTTTACCACGATGCAACCAGGGGGAGAATCCCAACCATGGAAGCACTTAAGGAACTTGCGGATAAATTGGCGTATTATAAAATAAATCAGCTTCAACTATATGTTGAGCATAGTTTTTTGTTCAAGGACTTCAGTGAAGTCTGGCGCGATGATACGCCGCTGACTGCAGAGGATATCCTGGAATTTGATCTTTACTGCAGGAACCTGCATATCGACCTGATTCCGTCAATAGCAAGTTTTGGTCATCTTTATAAGGTACTTAGTACCAGATCCTACACTGGCCTTTGTGAAATCCCCGATGCGGAGAAAATGCCCTTTTCTTTTTATGAACGGATGGCACACCATACATTGGATATATCAAAGGAGGAAAGTTTTGAATTTGTGGCTAAAATGCTGGATGAATACATGCCTTTATTTTCTTCCGGGTATTTTAATTTGTGTGCGGATGAAACCTTTGACCTGGGTAAAGGAAGAAGCAAGGAATTGGCTGACAGAATCGGTGTAAATGATATGTACATTAATTTTGTTAAAAAAATATGTGATTATATTATCTCAAAAGGGAAAAGACCTATGTTCTGGGGTGATATTATCTGCGGAATGCCGGAATATATTAAGAAACTTCCCAAAGAGACGATTTGCCTTAATTGGGGATATGCACCGGATCAGGGGGAAAAAGAGACAAAAGACCTGGCAAAGGCAGGAGCAGTACAATATGTATGTCCGGGAGTATCCGGCTGGAATCAACTCATTAACCGTATGAGGGATGCTTATGATAATATCAGCAGAATGTGCACTTATGCGTATAAATATAAAACGGTCGGAATATTAAATACGGACTGGGGCGATTACGGTCATATAAATCATCCGGAATTTTCAACAGCCGGTATGATTTATGGGGCAGCATTTTCCTGGAATAAGGAAATTCTGGATTTTGAGGATATAAACCGCCAAATTTCCAGAATCGAATATGGTGACTTAAACGACCAGTTCATGAAAATTGTATCTGATATCAGTACCGGTGCCGTTGCATCCTGGTATGAAATAGTATGTTTTAAGGAACGAAAGCAAAATCGTTTGAATGGAACTTTATGGGCTCCGGTGTTAGAAGATATTACCTGGGAAAAGGTAATGAGCTCCAATGAATCAATAGAAAAAAATTTAGTTAAATTCTATCAGATTCTGTCTGAGGCAAAACAGGAAAAGCGATATTTATATAAGGCTTATATTATTGCGGCGGAGGGGATTAAGTTATGGAATAAAGCAGGGGCTTTTGCTGCTCTGGGAGCGAAAAGAACAGATGACAATGACGGAATGGAGGCAAGGGAATTAGCCGCCAGTTTGGAATACTGGTACCATGAATATAAGAACTTATGGCGAAGTCTCAGCAGGGAATCCGAGCTTTACCGGATTGGTGAAGTAGTATTCTGGTATGCTGATTATTTAAGAGATCTAAGACAGGATAATACAAAAGTTGACAGTTGAAAATTCTTATCCACAAATAGATAACACACTATTGAATAATATGTCATAATATGGTAATATAATTTGGTCTTTTGCCAACCATATAAAAGATAATATGTCAAAAAGACTGAACTGAATAAAACAGCCAGTCCCAATTTGATGTTATGAAAAATGTAAAATTGATGCGCAATGATATATTCTGTATCTGGGCACTTGGAGTATATATAGCAAGTAGTGCAACCGGCAATTTTATTAATTTTTCATGTAAGAACCCCATTAAGGAGCAATATCAAGTTGGATTGACAAAAATTCAAAGTAACAATGTGGAAAATTATTTTCGAATTCGGCAGTATAATCAAAGGTATAATTAATATAGGGGCTCATTTATTTTTTAAAACTCTTTTCAGACTGACAAATGTTAATAACATTAATTAAGGTAGACTAATACAATATAGCAGGGGATTTTATTTAGCTGATTGTAAATATTTGTTTTGATTGCTGGAAAGGAGATTTTTATGATTAAGATAGAAGTTTTATTTGATAAGATTAACTATGGTGAAATCGCAGATACGATTATTCCGGTAATAATAGATCGATTATCAGAAAGAGAGGACTCGGGTAAACTCATACAGATTTTAGACGGTTTAGATAAACTTCCTGGCTCCATTGCTAAAACGGCGCTGAATACCCTGCCCGAAAGTGTAAAAGAAGAAGCCGCTGTGTACTTTCTGGAAAAATATAAAGATAAAATGAAAGAATTTATTAATACTTTTGCAGAAGAAAACCAGATTCAGGCAGAAGTAAGCGGTATTAAAGTAACCAAGGAACCTAAGGATTTTTATAACAGATAAATAGAATTCCCATGCGCCTTATATACACAGAGGTGCATGGGAATTTGACATCCAAAGATATGAGGAAAGCTTGTAATATTATTACATGTATTCATTGACATTAAATAGTATATGGCTTATAATAAAACATAAAAATTTCCAATAATTTATAATAATTACCATAATAACTTAAATTATGTAAAGTTTTATCTTTAATATAAGCCAAATTAACAGTTAAACCAGGTGAGGTTTGAAAGAAGGTTTACATTGATAACAGTAGAGCATTTAGTAAAAGAATTTAAGGTTCCCATACAAAAGAAAGGGCGATTTGCTTTATTCAAAAATTTACTCCCCGGTGAATACAACATAAAACGGGCAGTGGATGATGTCAGCTTTACCATGGAAAAAGGGGATATTGTAGGATATATCGGAAAAAACGGTGCCGGAAAATCAACCACAATAAAAATGCTGTCCGGTATTTTACAACCCACCCAGGGGAAAGTTATGGTTAATGGGATAGAACCATCCAAGAACCGAATTGAAAATGCAAAACAAATCGGAGTAGTCTTCGGTCAAAAAACTCAGCTCTGGTGGGACATTCCTCTTATAGAAAGTTATCGGCTCCTGAAAGAAATTTATCAAATCGATGAAAACAAATTCAAAAAAAACCTCGATACATATGTTTCTTTACTGGGATTAGAAGAAATTCTTGAGAAACCGGTTCGGCAAATGAGTTTGGGACAACGGGTCAAGTCGGATATTGCCGCAGCCCTGCTGCATGATCCTTCTGTCCTTTTTCTGGATGAACCTACAATAGGCGTAGATATTATATCAAAAAAATTTCTTTACGATTTTATCTTACAGATTAATAAGGAAAAACAGACAACCATTATTCTGACCACTCATGATATGGCTGATATTGAGAAGCTTTGCTCACATCTGATTATAATTGATGAGGGAAAAGTAATGTATCATGGCACATTAGAGGAAATGATGCAAAAATTCGGTACAACCCGGTATTTGTTAGTTAAATTTGCTTCCGAAGCCGAGGATTTTTATGTACCGGGTGCCGAGCTTATAAAAAGCGAAGTAAATACCAAATTGTATTCTTTTAATAGGCTTGAAATTTCTCCCTCTGAACTTATTACATATATTGACCAGAAACATTCGGTTGCTGATCTACAGATTATTGAAACCGATATTGAAAGTATAGTGAGAAAATTATATGAACAAAATTAATGGAAACAGGATTCGAACCGGTAAGGCTTTTATCCGTACGGAGTTTTTTGATTTCAGCATTTACCGTGCTTCATTTTGGCTGAGACAGCTTTACACATTTTTAATGATGTACAGTGTCGGATATGTCTGGAAAGCGTTATATGCATCAAGTTCCGGGAACATGAGTGTAGGGTTGTCGGATACGATTACATATGCTGTGTTAGGTGTAGCACTGGAATCAATTATGCATCCGTCCAATGGTCCACAGATGTACATGATGCAGCAGGTACGCCGGGGATCAATTGAAATGGATATTATGAAACCACTTGATTTTCAGTTTTATATGTTTTGTAAAAACATGGGTCAAATTATTATAAAGCTTTTATTTCTTGTAATCCCCTCTCTGGTTGTTGCGTATTTTTTCTTTGGGTTTACAATTCCAGGACCGGGACAGTTGTTAGTGTTCCTGCTAAGCTTATCGCTGGGAATTCTGGTGAGTTTTCTTTTAAATTTTATACTGGGACTTTTAAGTATGATTACCATGAATATCCGTAATATCAATTGGGGATACAATGCTACCCTGCGTTTTTTTGCCGGGCAAATGGTTCCTTTGTGGCTTTTCCCCGGGTTCTTGAGTATTCTTAGCAATATTCTTCCCTTCAGGTGTATCTATGCAATCCCAATGTCCATATACATTGGAAACTATAGCGGTTTATCTTTGTTAGGGGTAATGAGTTTACAGCTTTTCTGGATTGGTATTTTGTTTATCGGTACAAGGTTGTTAATGAATTCGATCTTCAAAAGATTGTTAATTCAAGGGGGATAATGTGAAATAAAATCATTTCACATTTCTTATTTGGGCAGTTTCACAAATGAATTTTGCGAAATGCATGGAGGTTAGTGAAAGTAAATTTATTTAAAGAAAGGAATGCCGTAGATAGATTCTTTCGCTTTCTATTTGGGCAGTTTCGCAAGTGAACTTGCGAAATGCAAGGGGTGTAATATGATAAAGAACATAAAAATTTATCGTCAACTTTTACATGCTGCAGTATTAAGCAAACTCCAATATAAGGCTGATTTTCTGGTAGGTGTTATCAGTATTCTGATTCTCAATGCCGTTAATATTTCTTTATTAGGTATTATGGTATATAACTTTAAATCAATGAATGGATGGGATATCTGGGAGCTTATGTTTCTTTACAGCTTATGGATGATGAGCAGGGGAATCTACAGTATTTTCTTCTGGCATATAAGTGATTTGGAGGAGATGATTGTAAACGGTGAATTTGACGCTTATCTTATTCGTCCCATAAGTCCATTTGTGCAATTGCTTGGCAAGGATGTTAATTATATGGGTATCGGAGATGCACTGGTGGGGGTATTCGGTTTTATGATTGTACGGCCTCACCTAATCTTAAATTGGAGCTGGGAATTATGGATTTATTTTATTATCTGTATTATTTCCGGTACCTTAATACAGGTGGCTATTAACTGGATTTGCGCCAGCATATGCTTTTGGACTACCCGTTCCAGAACGGTATCCTCTATTACAGAGCGTTTTACGGTATTAATGCAACAATACCCGGTAGACATATTTGGAAAGTGGTTTCAGGTTTTTGTTACCTGCTTTTTACCGGTGGCATTTATTAATTATTATCCCAGTGTGATTTTACTTGGCAAGGCTTCAATAGAAAATCAGCTATGGAAATATTCTTCGCCTTTTGTTTCGGTTATTTTACTTTTTATCGCCGCTTTTATATGGGTTAGGGGAGTACATAAATATTCCGGATCGGGTAATTAAGGTACATAGAAAAGGCCTGGATAGCCAGGTTTATGTTAAAATTGGCACAGCAAGAATAATAGAGATATGTCAAACCCAGCTATTTCTCTTTTTATAGGGAATCAAATACGTTCAAAAACGTCCCCCAAACTCCGTTGTATCAAAAGGTCTGCCTGAGAATCGTAGGATGTAGACGACTTATTAATCAATACCAGGTGGTTGCCGTTGTAATACTCTATGAACCCGGCTGCAGGATATACGGAAAGAGACGTTCCCCCAACGATTAACATATCGGCAGAAGATATAACACGTATCGTGCGAGTCATTACTTCTTCGTCTAAAGATTCTTCATAGAGAACCACATCCGGTTTTATCACCCCTGTACATTTACAGCGGGGGATTCCGCTGCTTTTGATAATAGAATCCATATCATAAAACTTACCGCATTTCATACAATGATTTCTTAAAACACTCCCGTGAAGTTCCAGTACATTTTTACTGCCTGCTTTCTGGTGGAGACCGTCAATATTCTGTGTAATTACAGCGTATAATTTCCCTGAGGTTTCAAGTTCGGCCAGTTTTGTATGGGTAATATTGGGTTTCGCATTGGTATACAGCATTTTATCCCGGTAAAATTGATAGAAATATTCAGGTTTTTTTAGAAAAAAGCTATGGCTTAGGATTTGTTCCGGCGGATAATCATATTTTTGATGATATAATCCATCCACACTTCTAAAATCAGGAATGCCGCTCTCCGTAGAGACTCCTGCACCGCCAAAAAACACGATTCTGTTGCTTTTCTCTATCCAATCTTTAAATTGGGAAACTTCATCCATAATTAAAAACCTCCTATCACAGTTTTCTTTCATTATAAGAGTTTATAAGGAAAGGTGCAATAGGAGGTATTATTTTATTTAGTTAATTTGAATTCTGCATAAAAGGGTTGACCGTTTATAGTTTTTACCAGTCTGTAATTTCCTGCATCCAGGCTTGGTTTTAACTGACTTAAATCTACGGTAAATTCCTGACTGGTAGCAGGTGCTACGGAATACGCGATCTCTATAAAAGCTAAATCTTTTACCCCAGGTACTGTTTCCCAGCCGGTGCCGTTTTGTTTTTCTATACTAAAGTCTGCGCCATAAAAGATATCTTTCGAACCGGTATTTTCAATGTTTATCTTGAGCTCTTTAGCACCAACCGGCAGGGAAGATTCTTTCAGGGTAAGATTTATACTTGTGTCAGCAGCAGTATCATCGTCAGTTGAAGTTTCTGCTGCGGGATCGGTAACCGGCATGGTATCCCAGAAAGCGTTAAAGGCGGCATCTTCTACTTTAAAGAAACCAACCTGGGAATCATATACATAACCACCCTTAAAGAGCCTTAAGGAAGTAATTAAATGATCTTTTGTTTTAATATCAATAAATTTCTGACTGTCATAATCCGTATTTTCTGTTAGCATATCAATATTTTCACCGATTGGAACGGAAGTATAAAGGCTGTCTAAGAAAGTATTGAAAAAATCACTTGTATCTTCCTCATTTACTTCATTCTTTCCGTTATTCCAGCTGTTATAACTCTCCCACTGATAAGAAAGTACATTTTCTTTTAAGTTTAACAGGTTAAAATAATCAGCACCGCTGTTTAGAGTCATACCACCGTAACTGTCATATAGCTCACAGCCAAATCCGCCGTCCTGATATTCATAATAAACCATTAATCTATGATCGGGATTATAACCTTTTACGGTGTATACATCTCCCTCACCGATGGTTGAGGCGAATTCTTTTGCATAATCTGCCTGGCTGCTCCATTCATCAATACTTCCTTTTGTTTTTCCTAAATAATCACCCCTTAAATTTAAAACATCCTCTTTATTTAAGGTCATACCGTCAGGTGTTTCAAAAGTTGTAGCACTTTGTATATAGATATGACCTTTGTATACAAAAAGAGGAAGCATTCTTGCTTTAACCTGGGCATTCTGAGCCGGTATCTCTACAACAGGAACGGTGATACCCTGGGTCTTGGCACTTTCCGTAGTTACAGTATTTTCTGTGGTATAAGCTCCGGGTCGACCTTTTCCAGAAAGATTATTGAAGTTATTTGTTAAGTTCATGGCAGCAGTACCGACAGCAATAATAACTGCTACACTGGCAGCAGACAATACATATTTTTTAAGGTTTGAGTATTTTTTTCCTGTTTGTTCTCTTAAGGCTGCTTTCATTTTTAATGCGGTTCTATCGTTAAAATCTTCAGATATTTTTAGAGTATCCATGGATTTGTTATATCTATTTTCATTCATATTCAAAACCTCCGACTAATTTTGATTTTAATAAGTTACGGCCTCTTGCCAGCCAGGTTCCAATGGTTGCCGGCTTTTTTCTTAAAATTCCGGCTATTTCGTTTATTGAGTAATTCTCATAATAATGTAAATGAATTACCGTACGGTATTTGGACGGCAAATCTAAAACCATTACCAAGACATCACTGTCTTCTTTTGGTATATAGCTGATATCCTCTTCTAAAGGAACCTTTAACTTGTTCCAGGAAGATTTTAAGTGATTTTTGCAGTTATTTATTGTAACTCTTATAAGCCAGGCTTTTTCGTGTTCCTCGTTATCAAAGCTGATTCCCCTTTTCATTAAACTGACAAAGACATCCTGTGTTATATCTTCTGCATCCGCCATATTTTTTACATAGCTAAAAGCTAGTTTAATCAACATTTTAGAATATTTCTCTAACACATACTGTATATATTCATCGGTACCAAATGAATAATCCATCCGTTTCAACTCCTTTCACTTATAATACAATCCGGAAAGCGAATATTTTTCATTATTAGATAAAAAAAATTTTTATTTTTAAGTAAATATTTTCATATTGTTAAGTATCATCGTTATCATCATAGTTTTAAACCAATATATGACTTATAAGTTGTCAGCTTTATCCATAGTATAATTATATTAGTTTCTCAATTTTATCCAAGGTTCAATTATAACTGGTTAAATTTGATTAGTCGTAGTTGTCTTAAAATCTTATTATTTTGTGTCATTATATAAAGGCTTTTAAATAGACATAAAAAGAAGAATTCAAAATAAAAATAAAGAAAAAATTATTAATTACCATAAATTTACCACAAATTAACAGTACAATCATTAAGCAGTTTTGATTTCATTTTAATAACTTAATAAATCCTTCTCAAAACTGGAAATTAATTTTACCACGGTTTTCTTGGCAAAATCCAAGAGAACATTACACTTGGCAAGATATTTCGAAACAAAGAATCCATTTAAGGCAAGTTAACACAGTCTAATTGACTTAAAGAAATTAATGCATGCCAATTTAACTGCCCGCTGATGGATTAAGGATTTCAAAAAAATATTACTACCAGGAGGCAAAAAATGATTGTAGTGGATCACATGAACAAGACCTTTAAGGTTGCAAGACGTAATTCAGGTATTTCGGAAGCAGTGAAAGCACTCTTTCACAAGGAATATGAATACGTCAGGGCTCTTAATGACATCTCTTTTACCATCGAGGATGGTGAAATGGTCGGTTATATCGGGCCCAATGGTGCAGGAAAAAGCAGTACCATAAAAGTATTAAGCGGAATTTTAACACCGGACAGCGGAGGATGTTTGATTAACGGACGTACACCCTGGAAAAACAGGATAGAACATGTCCGTGATATTGGTGTAGTTTTCGGGCAGCGGTCCCAGCTATGGTGGGATGTACCTGTCATTGACTCTTTTGAATTACTGCGGGATATATATAAAATACCGGACGGCAAGTATAAGCAGAATTTAGAGGAATTGGTTACACTTTTAAGTTTACAGACAATAATTAAGACACCAACGAGGCAGCTCTCTCTGGGACAAAGGATGCGGTGTGAAATTGCAGCTTCTCTTTTACATAGTCCCAGCATTTTATTTTTAGACGAACCGACGATTGGTCTGGATGCAGTCTCTAAAATCGCAGTCCGTAATTTTATATTGGATATAAATAAAAGACATAAGACAACCGTAATTCTAACTACTCATGATATGCAGGATATAGAAGCTTTAACAAAGCGTATCATTCTAATCGGCAAAGGCAAGATCTTAATGGACGGAGAACTGGGGGACATGAAAAAGCAATTTGGCGGATACAAGAAACTAAGTATTGAGTATTCCGGTAAGAGGCTAAAGTTATGTGAGGGTATGAAACTGATATCCCATGATTTTTCCGCAGATGATAAAGATTCTGTTATTACCGGACATGCCGTTATTGAAATTAACACGGATTTAATTCCTGTTTCCGAAGTTATATCTATATTATCATCCCAGATAGATTTAAAGGATATTTCTGTTTCTGGTTCTTCTATTGACGAAGTAGTAGTGGAACTTTATAAGCAGTATAAGATATAGGGAGGGCAGATTGATGAATAAGTATTTATCTTTTTTCCGCCTCAGGTTTCTCTACGGACTTCAATACCGGGCTGCAGCCCTTGCAGGTATCGCGACCCAGTTTACCTGGGGTGCCTTGGAAATATTAATGTTCCGGTCTTTCTATGCTGCGGATCCGGGCGGATTTCCCATGACTTTTTCAGCACTTACCAGTTATATATGGATGCAGCAGGCTTTTTTAGCCTTATATATGACCTGGTTTATGGAAAATGATATATTTGAAACTATAAGAAACGGCAATATTGCATACGAATTGTGCAGGCCTGTTGATATTTATAATATGTGGTTTACAAGAAGTATGGCTACAAGAATTTCAAGAGCGGTCCTCAGATGTATGCCAATCTTACTGTTTGCTGCTTTTATACAGGCGCCTTACGGATTATCGTTACCCCGGGACATAAGGGCATTTATGTGGTTTCTTCTTACCATGGTATTGGCTTTTCTTGTTGTAATTGCTTTTTGTATGCTGGTTTATATTATTACCTTTTATACCAT
Organism: Anaerocolumna sp. MB42-C2; assembly: GCF_030913705.1. Taxonomy (GTDB): domain Bacteria; phylum Bacillota; class Clostridia; order Lachnospirales; family Lachnospiraceae; genus Anaerocolumna. Next base: position 3,350,431 of record NZ_CP133190.1, on the reverse strand, counting down.
ATCTCCTATGGGTGTGCGTATGGTCGCGGTAGCTATGGTGGAGTTTTTCTCGGGTGCAGTTATCCCTTTGCCTTTTCTTCCCGGGAAGATACAGAGAATTTTTGAGCTACTTCCCTTTGCCTCCATGCAAAATGTACCTCTTAGAGTTTATACCGGAGATATAACCGGACCAGCCCTTTATAAAGCAGTACTGTTTCAGATTATCTGGGCCTTTTTGTTAATCGCAACCGGTAAAATAATTATGGCAAAAGCTTTAAAGAAAGTAGTGATACAAGGTGGTTGAACCAGCTGGTGTGAAAACTCCTCATAAATGAGGGGTTCTGGGAGTAAAAGTGGGCTTGCCCACTTCGTTTTAAAACAGATAATTTTTGATAAGGCATCTATGATCTTAGTTGCCATGATAAGGAGGCAATATGGATAGTCTCGCAAAAACAGACGAGCCGATTCGCATTTTTGATTTAGGCAGTATCGCAAGCCAGTTTGCGATATGCGGGGAGGAGGTTATATGCAATTATATTTAAAATATTTTTCCATTCATTTAAAAAGCGTAGCCCAATATAAAATATCCTTTCTTCTAACTACCATAGGACAATTTCTGGTATCCTTTAATGTATTTTTAGGAGTTTATTTTATGTTTCAAAGATTTCATAAAGTAGAGGGGTTTACCTATAGTGATGTTTTATTATGTTTTTCTGTTGTACTAATTGAATTTTCTCTGGCGGAGTGTTTTGCAAGAGGATTTGATACCTTTTCTGCCACCATAAGCCAAGGAGAATTTGACCGCATTATGGTAAGACCAAGGAATGAAATGTTTCAGGTTCTGGGAAGTAAGATTGAATTTACCAGAATCGGGCGTATGTTTCAGGCTATTATTATGTTTGTTTACGGAGTACATAACAGTAATGTAACCTGGAGTATAGATAAGGTATTAACAGTGATTTTTATGTTTATTGGCGGAACAGCAGTGTTTACAGGTATTTTCATTATCTATGCAGCTTTTTGCTTTTTTACCATTGAGGGCTTGGAATTTATGAATATATTTATTGATGGGGCCAGAGAATATGGTAAATATCCGATTAGCATCTACGGGAAAAGAGTATTGCAGATATGTACCGTTTTGATACCTTATGCCCTGATTCAATATTATCCTCTTCTTTATCTCCTGGGGAAAAGCAGGAATCAGGGGTACATCTTTTTACCATTGCTGGCAGGCGTCTTTTTAATCCCCTGTTATCTATTCTGGAAATTCGGTATCAGACATTATAAATCGACCGGGTCATGATTGATACGGGCAGGAAAAAACGAGAGCCGCAGGAAGGCCTCTAAGTGTGCGGATAAATAATAAAAATTCCCTTTATCTTAATATCCGCAAGGTATTAAAGATAAAGGGAAGAAATAGGTTTATTTTTGAGCTGTCTTAACGGTTTTAATCCAATTATCCATTCGTCCCGCAATAATGTCAAACTGTGCGGGGCCTATATCCAGTAAAAACTTATGGAAATCTTTTAATACAAATTTATCTCCAAGCGCTTTCTCGGCATTATTCCTTAAATCCATAAATTCCAGATAGCCAATGCCGTATTCCGGATAAAGAGCAGGTTCCTCAATCATGGTATTATATAAGAGCTTAATCGTAGAGGAGTCTGTGATATAATTTTTCAGGTAAGCAGCTGTATCAGCCAGGCTCCAGCCGTCATAATGAATTCCCATATCCAGGCGGCAGTATAAAGCCATATTGGCAGCCATATTTGCTTCCAGAAAATCCGCCACATCTTCACTAAAACCGGCAAGATGATAGGAATAATATTCCACATAGGTTGCCCAACCCTCCGCATAACCGCCGAAACTCAGCAGATTTCTTATGGCAGCCGGTTTCTTGCTTCTAAAATATACGGATTGATATAAGTGTCCGGGGTAACCCTCGTGTGCAATGGTAGTAAAGATCTGGGATAAGTCGTAATCCGGATTTTTATTTATATAAATAATATTATTATCATAACTGTCCAAAGGCGGTATTAAGTACATCGCGGGGCTTAAATGGTCCTGCAGGGATTTATCCACATATTTTATGGAGCATTTTACATTGGGGATAGGAGGAAAGTCTTTCTTTATGGCACCTTTTAAATAATTAATTATTTCTGAGGGGTCTGTCAGGGAGTAGGACAAAGACTTAACCGTATCATAAACCTCCGGATTTTTTGTCATTATGGTATTGAGCTTAAGCATATTAGTACTTAAAGAAGTATCAAGCATCTTCTTTAATTCCGGAATAGGCCGGGATGAGCCTGTATTTACTTTAATTAAATATTCATAGTATTCTTTACCCTTTTCATAATGGCATAAACCTTCTTTATTCGTACCTGTTCCTTTAAGATCCATTAGAGTCTCCATTAGTAATTCATAGGCAGGTATTACGGAATTAATAACCGCATCTTTATTGGAAGCTTCGTAGGCTTTCATTTCTTTAGGGGTTAAGCCTTTCATATCGGTTAATTTGTCATTAAAGATACCAATTAAATAATTATTTTTCTTGTCTTTCACAAATTCTTTACATTGATCGATAATACTGTCGGCCACTTCATCATTCATAAATAATCCGGCTGCGGATTTATCTTTTTCAAAAGCGCAGATTTCTTTAAAATAATCATATACCTGAGGCAGCAGCTTTAAATAGGTATCAATATCTTCTTTTTTATAAAAATTATATTCCGCAAGAAGCACCGGAAGCTGGGCCTGTATACCGGTAGTCGGTCCCAGTCCTTCGCTGTACTCTATAAAATCACCCAAAGATGCTTCTAATTCCAGGTCTTCTTTTAGTATATCATAAGAAAGTTTCTCATCCTCAGTTAAGGACTTATAATTATATTTTTTAAGGGTTGCCAGGTAATTTTCTGAATTTGCCAGAGATTCCTTTATGCTATCGGCAGTATAGTGTCCGATGGTAACTTTCGGATTTTTAATACCATAAGTTTCAGGGTTAGCCAGAGAATAATTCAGAGTAAGAGTATCCTTTTGCACTTCAGTTGCAAATACACGGTTTAAGAAGGTATCAAAATCTTCGGTAGGAGTATTATCTTTTGCAGAGCAGCCCAAAATGTTAAATAACATTAAAAACAGCATTAAGGCGAATATAAGATATTTCTTTTTCTTATTCATAATTAAACCAGACCTTTCTTTATAGCAGAACACTTACTGCCTATATTAACTTATGATGTAAAATGTAATTCCATTCTTTATATCATTTTTTAAGTAGAAGGAGTCAAAGAAACGAGTAACCCAACCCAGCCGGAACAACCAAAAGCGTACAGTACAGCCATCTGACAATTTTGACTTATACATTTCCATTCGTAATATTATGAGAAAAGGCAGGTATATATTCTTACATTAACTTAAGAATATTCCTAAAACCCACATTAATATAAAGCTTATGATAATTGTCAGGTTAGTTAATGTTCCGACCAGTTTCTTATCAAGGTCAAATTCAACAGAATACGTAGTGGTAGACATGCTGACCGGCAATATTAAACCAATTAAAACCGTATTACGGAATAAGGGTTCAAAGGGAAGTATAAAATATAGAAGGATACCCACAAAAAGTCCGGCTCCATAACGCAGAAGCAAGGATTTAAGTATGCTCATCCAGTGGCTTTTCTCTAGGTTAAAACTCAGAAAAATTCCCAGAACTAAAAGGGATAAAGGCATATTAGCCTTAGATAGTGCACCTGCAAGATTCAGGACGAAGCTTGGATATTTGAGATGAAAAAAGTTTAACAGCAGGGTCAAAATATAAGTCAACATGGGAACGGACCGGCACATTTTCTTTAGGAGTTCTTTCGGATTGATTTTTCCGTCGTTTGAGGTATAGAAACTACCCAGAAAATAGCATAATCCATATATAATCAGAGCATTTCCCATATCCAGCATTCCAAAGTACTTTAAGCCCTCCTTACCCCAGAGTGCTTCTACCAGGGGATAAGCAAATAAACCTATATTAAAACCAACAGAGGTCATGGATAGAGCAGCTTTATTGCGGGGAGCTTCCTTTCGAAACACAGAATTCCCCAAAAATGCTACCAGACAACTAAAAACGATTACGATGAACGGCAGAATAATCAGAGAACGAGTTACCTTAATGGTACTAAAAGTTGTAATAATTAATGCGGGTAAGGTAATGCTAAAAATAATTCTGGAAATTCCGTCACCGTCTTCTTCTTTTACCAAATGATACTTTTTGCTTAAATAACCAATAATAATAATGGTTAAGGACAGAAGAAATTGTGTATTTATACTAGTCAAAGATTTGTCCTCCGTAGTTTAGATAAGAATAAAATTCATTATATCATAATAACCGGAATCTGCAATAAAATAACATCTTATAAAAGTTAAATTTATTATACCCACTTATCGTAATCGCCAAAGCTTTCGCAAAATATTCTTTTAAACGTTGGCCGTAATCAATTCACATGTATCGGTTGACAAATTAAATATCACGTGCTATTCTAAATTTTAGAAAATATGGGTAAACTAATTCATAAATAAACTATAATTGAATAAGGAAAAGCTGTGAAAAGAAGAGTAAACAAGGATGCCATGTACAGAGAACCCTGTAGAGCTGAAAAAGGGGCATAGGTGAATTGCTGAAGATGGTCTTGGAGCTGCGCACCGAGAGGAATAGTATTTCTTTAGGCTGCGACGGGTGCAACCGTTATTTTGATATGCTGTTGTAAGGCAGCAGATAAGGAACTGATTGTGAAATCAGGTCGAATTAAAGTGGAACCACGGGATATAAGCTCTCGTCTTTAGATAATTAAAGGCGTGAGCTTTTTTAATTTAGGAGGGCTAAAATGAATAAAAATAAGTATTATATTACAACGGCAATTGCATACACATCAGGAAAACCGCATATTGGCAACAGTTATGAAATTGTATTGGCCGACAGTATAGCCAGGTTCAAAAGACAGCAGGGATATGAGGTATTCTTTCAGACCGGTACGGATGAGCACGGGCAAAAGATTGAGAACAAGGCTTCTGAGGCGGGTATAACACCAAAAGAGTTTGTAGATAAAGTAGCCGGAGAAATTAAGGACATCTGGGATATGATGAACACTTCCTATGATAAATTTGTACGTACTACGGATACGTATCATGAAAAACAGATTCAGAAAATATTTAAAAAATTATATGAAAAAGGGGATATTTATAAGGGTTACTATGAAGGAATGTATTGTACCCCCTGTGAATCGTTCTTTACCTCTTCCCAGTTAGTAGATGGAAAGTGTCCGGACTGCGGCAGGGAAGTTCAACCGGCGAAAGAAGAAGCTTATTTTCTTAAATTAAGCAATTACACAGACAGACTGATCGAGCATATTAAAACACATCCGGAATTTATCCAGCCGGAGTCCAGAAAAAATGAAATGATGAACAACTTTCTGTTACCGGGGCTTCAAGACCTGTGTGTCTCCCGGACTTCCTTTAAATGGGGCATTCCGGTAGACTTTGATAATAAGCATGTAGTATATGTATGGTTGGATGCTTTAAGCAACTATATAACCGGCCTTGGTTATGATGTCGATGGTAACCATGGAGAATTATTTAAAAAGTTCTGGCCTGCCAATCTTCACTTAATCGGTAAGGACATTTTAAGGTTCCATACCATTTATTGGCCGATTATGCTTATGGCACTTAATATTCCCCTGCCTAAGCAGGTATTTGGTCATCCCTGGTTATTACAAGGCGAGGGCAAGATGAGTAAATCCAAAGGTAATGTGTTGTATGCGGATGAACTTATTGATTTCTTCGGTGTGGATGCAGTCCGTTATTTTGTACTTCATGAAATGCCATTTGATAATGACGGTGTTATTACCTGGGAGCTTATGGTTGAGAGGATGAATTCAGATCTTGCCAATACATTGGGTAACCTGGTTAACAGAACCATCTCCATGTCCAATAAGTATTTCGGGGGTATTGTAAACAATGCAGGGGTAAAAGAGGAAGTAGATGAAGAGCTGATTCGTCTTGCCCTGGAGACACCGAAAAAAGTAGTAGCAAAAATGGAACAGTTAAGAGTTGCAGATGGGATTACGGAAATATTCACTTTATTTAAGAGATGTAATAAGTATATTGATGAAACTATGCCTTGGGTATTGGCAAAAGAGGAAGAAAAACACAAAAGACTGGAGACCGTATTATATAATCTGGTGGAAAGCATCTGTATCGGCGCAAGCCTGTTAGAATCCTTTATGCCGGATACCGCTGGTAAGATATTAAGCCAGTTAAATGCCAAAGTAAGATCCATTGATGAATTAAACCAATACGGTGTTTATGTTTCCGGTACTAAAGTAACGGAAACTCCGGAGATTTTATTTGCCCGTCTGGATCTAAAAGAAGTAATGGAAAAGGTGGAAGCAAAGAAAGCCGCTGAATCAAAAGAAGTTAATAATACAAGTGAAGAGATTAAACAGACGGAAGCACAAGCTGTTATTGATATTCCGGCAAAAGAGGAAATCACTTATGATGATTTTATGAAGCTGCAATTCCAGGTTGGTGAAATTATTGCCTGCGAAGCAGTACCCAAGTCCAAAAAATTACTTTGCTCCCAGGTTAAAATCGGAAGCCAGGTAAAACAAATCGTATCCGGTATTAAAGCCCACTATTCACCGGAAGAGATGGTTGGCAAAAAAGTCATGGTACTGGTTAATCTTAAACCGGCTAAATTAGCAGGGGTTTTATCCGAGGGTATGTTATTGTGTGCTGAGGATGAAAACGGTGAACTGGCACTTATGATTCCTGAGAAAATAATGCCTGCCGGTGCGGAAATCTGCTAATTTATCAACCAACAATAGTTAAAACAATATATTGTTATTATAAAATTAAACTATAATTTATAATTATTTAATCAAACTAAAAAGTATTTGAGGTAACTATAATTGACCTGCCATAAATTAATATCTTTTTCTTAGGTTTTAATCAAGAAGAAAAATATTAATCAGTATGGCAGGTTTAATTATATGTTTATATAACGATTTGTTTTATTCCCAACGGAAAAAACGAATGGAGATGCTTATACAAATTGCGGCAATTGCAATCATGATAATAATTGGAATCACAATACTGTTTACCGGTAATCCCAGGGAAGCTGCTTTTAATAACTTTATCCCTTGAGTCAGAGGTAACATATCGGATGCTTTTTGCAGAGCTTTCGGCATAATCTCATAGGGCAGGGTAGTTCCTGAGAATATAAGCATAGGGAAATAAAGCATACTGCATACCAGATTAACGGTTTTTATATTAGGTGCAATACCGCCCACCATCATACCAAGGCTGTACATAGACAATATAACTAAAAAATATGCTCCGATAAAATGAAGCCAGGAGCCCCTCATCCGATACCCAAAAAAGATAGCGGCAGCCGAATAAACAAGCAGTAAAGATAATATTGCATAGAACATATTTACTGCAACTTGTACCAATAAAATTAAGGAAGGGTTTATTGGCGTTACTTTAAATCTTTTTAGAATCTTTTTATCCCTATAGTCGGAAACGACCAATGGAAGTCCCATAATACCTGCGGCACATATTGCAATCGATGACACCGCACCAAAGGATTGTTCCATAAAGGTGTAATTCGCACCCTCGAAAGCAGGTTGATTTCCAAATAGGATTCCAAGTATAATGGTTATAACAAGGGGCATGATAAGTGCAAATATCACCATATCCAAACCTCTAAGGGATAGTTTTAATTCTGTTTTAAACATTGTATTAAATCGTTTCATTTTTATCTTCCTCCTCATCGGTGTACCAAAGATAGGCATCCTCGAACTTTTTATATGGACTGGCTTCAATTGCCTCCTTAACGGTTCCGCTAAAAATCATCTTACCTTTTTTTAGAATACAGATCTTATCACATAAAACTTCTACTTCGTCCATAAAATGAGAAGTTAAAAGAATTGTCAATCCATTCTCTTTCAGACCGGAAAGCCCTCTCCAGACAGTTTTTCTTGCTTTTACATCAAGCCCGGTAGTTAATTCGTCTAAAAATACAACGTCGGGATCCGGAATTAATGCAAGTATAATGAAAAGCCGCTGCTTTTGTCCTCCGGAGAGCTCACTAATGGGACTTTTTAATTTCTCCAACAGACCATATTGGCTTAATAATTTGTTGTAGTCAGCGGGATTTTTGTATAACGATTGGGTAACATTGCATAATTCTTTCACTGTTATTTTATCCTGGTAATTTGCTTCCTGAAATTGAACCCCTGCCTTTTCGAACAATTTTTTTCGGTCCGTTTGAGGGTCGAGATTTAAAATGGATACGATTCCGCTGTCCGGTTTTTTCGTACCTAGTATGCATTCTATCGTAGTACTTTTACCCGCTCCGTTTGCACCAAGCAGACCGAATACTTCACCCTTTTCGACTTTAAATTCCAGATTGTCGATAGCCGGGATACCTGCGTAGGATTTACATAATTTTTCTACTTTAATTATTGGTTCCAAAGTTACTTTTCCTCCTGTTTCTGGTAGATTTTTTTGTACAAATCCGCACACTGTTTGTCTGACCAAGTTAGAAGACCATCCGGATTTTACATAAAAAGAATAACACCAGAAAAAAGTCTGGTGTTAAAGTGGAGGGTTAATCTTTATGGATTTTTTCATATACACCAGTTGTTCCCTCATAGCCGATGCATTAGACTGTGCTTTTGCTAGTGATGTAAGCAGCTTATCACAAACGGATATAATATCTTCATTATCTGGTGGGGTATCAATGATTGCTCTTATATCGGCGTTGGGATTATCGGACAGGTTATTCAGAAGACGTAATATTGCTGCAAGCGAATAATTTGCACAGCGGAGAGAACGGATAATTTTCAATTGATTAATTTCATCTTCAGAATATACCCGATACCCGTTTTGTTTGCGTTTAATTGTCACTAAACCGTTCATTTCCCAATTCCTAAGCGTATCCATTGAGATATGCAGGTAATCAGCAGTTTCTTTTCGGGACATTAATATTTCATCTGCCTTATTATTACGACTTAGTAAAAGCTCATTGACAATTCCAATGGCTTCTTCGGCATTTTGTTGCTCAGTCCGGATTTGTTCCAGATAATTATCGGTAAGGGTTATGGCTTTGTCAAAATCTCCTGCAGCAGATAGTTTAATTATTTCAATTGCTTTTTTTCGTAAGCCGTTTTGCAGAACTTCTACTTGTAAAGCAATTCTTGCAAGCTTAAACTGTTCTATATGAAAACTGGTAAATACCCGGTAACCATTCCGCTGCCGTTCAGGCTTGGGTATAAGCTTAAGTTCTTCATAGAGCCTTACCGTATTCGGATGTATTCCAATAATCCGGGCAATTTCGGATGTCTTATAAGTATACATGGTATCACCTCCAATATTACTATTTTACCATATGTTTTAAGTCTGGTGATATAGTGGAGGGTTTTTTATGCATAATAAAACCTGCCATACAATTTTCCTTTTTCTAAGAGGGTTAAATTATTATGACAGGTTTTATGATTATTTCAAAAGAGGTTTATCCAGTTCGGTATTAACCGCATAAAAGTTCTTGGAATCTAATCGTTCCTGTACTCTTATTAAAGCTTCGCCGAAACGTTGATAATGAACTACTTCGCGTTCTCGTAAAAAACGGATGGGATCAACAATCTCCGGGTCAGTCACTAAACGGAGAATATTATCATAAGTGGTACGAGCTTTCTGTTCCGCAGCCAGATCTTCATGCAAATCTGTTAATGCATCTCCTTTTGACTGGAAAAAGCAGGAGTTAAAAGGGATACCGCCCGCTGCCTGGGGCCAAAGAGCGGTGGTGTGATCAATATAATAGGCATCAAACCCGCCGGTTTTGATTTCTTCCAGACTTAGATTTTTAGTTAATTGAAATATAATTGCACTGATAATTTCCATATGAGCCAATTCTTCTGTACCGATATCTGTTAATAACCCTGCGACCTCTTTATAAGGCATGGAATATCGCTGGGAGAGATACCTCATGGATGCAGCCAATTCTCCATCCGGTCCGCCGAACTGACTGATTATCAGTTGTGCCATCTTAGGATTAGGATTGGTAATTTTGACCGGAAATTGCAGTCTTCTTTCATAGGTCCACATATTTTACACCTCTCCTTCCCAAGGCCAGGGGCTTTCCACCCAAGTCCATTGATTATCTTGATTTACGTTATATGCAAGGATGGGACCGAAGTTCTGTTCATATTCCTGTAATATCTGCTTACGTTGATTTTTATATTGATCATAATTTGACATTGCTTCTTTTTCATAAGGATGGGTATCTAAAAATAATCTAAGGTCGTCTAATGCAAAGCAGACGGCCTGGACATTTTTCATAGCATCACATTTATCTTGATTCATAGAAGTGTTCCTCCTATTCCGTAGAATGGTAAATCCAGTTCTTTAAACAGGGTACCAACCTGTAAGGCATAATTAATGTCATATAAGTCACGAAATTTCTGAATCGGAACATACGCCATTGCCAAAGACGGTGAGGCAGGAGAAAGGTTGTCATCGCTGTCACAAGGAAGCTTTGGAATACCTGAGATGGAACAATCTTTTGGAGCTATTTTAAGATCAGTCTGTTTTAAATCCATATTCATACTTAAAACTCCTTTCCGTTTTATAACTAAAGAAATTAATAAAATTATATAACTTCTCAAAATTTAGTTTGGCTTTAAACGAATGAGAAAATACTAGGAATTATAAGTATGAAATCCATAAATTATAATAAAAATGAGATTTTTTTGAATGAAAAATGAATTGTAATAATAAAAATATAAATTTTTCATTTTTATCAATATTTTCGACTATCAAAGCAAATGTTAGTACAGTGCCTTAGTACTGATAACTCCATACAGTTACTTTTGGGACCATACTAATCATCACGCTAAGGGAGAGTTATAAATTGAGCAAATTGATGATGGGGATTAGTAGGGTTAAAATTTCAACACATACAAGCGTATTATAGTCATAAAAGAAGAAATCGTAGACAAAATATAAGAAAATCACTATAATACAATAAGTACCTGGTATAAAGAAAATGAAATAAGAAAGGTCTTACTGTAATACGTCTGCAGCAGATGTGTTATACAATAGGTGTTAAAATGATTTTTGAAACACATGCTCATTATGATGATGAAGCTTTTGATGATGATAGAGACAGTTTATTAAAAAGCCTGTATTCAGAAGGAATCGAATATGTGGTTAATGTAGGAGCAAGTATCACAACTACGGTAAAAACCCTGGAATTAATGAAACAATACCCTTTTGTATATGGTGCGGTGGGTGTTCACCCAAGTGAAACAGCTGAATTAAATGAAGAAAACTTTAAGTGGTTAAGTGAGTCTGCCTTACTGCCTAAAGTGGTTGCAATCGGTGAGATTGGTCTGGATTATTACTGGGATACTCCAGAGCGGACCATCCAGAAAGAATGGTTTTACCGTCAGATGGAATTAGCCAAGGAATTAAAACTTCCGGCAATCATACACAGCAGAGATGCGGCAGCGGATACCCTTACTATGATACAAAGTACTGACTTAAAACAAACCGGTGGAGTAATACACTGTTTTTCCTACGGAAAAGAGATGGCGAAAAGTTATCTGGATATGGGCTTTTATTTAGGAATCGGCGGAGTAGTAACATTTAAAAATGCCAAAAAACTAAAAGAAGTAGTGGAGTATGCACCAATGGAACAGTTAGTCTTAGAAACTGACTGTCCTTATCTTGCACCGGAGCCGAACAGAGGTAAAAGGAACTCTTCCCTGAACTTAATTTACGTCGCAAAAGAAATAGCAAAATTAAAGGGAATATCCCATGAAGAAGTTATAGCAATTACAGAAATGAATGCAAAAAAGATGTATGGTTTATCCCGTTAGTGTCAAAACCGGAAGTGAAAAATAGAAGAAAAGAGGTTATTCATGGCCAACCTAGGTAATCCGAAAGAAACGATAGAAATATTAAATAAATATCATTTTATTTTCCAGAAAAAGTTTGGACAGAACTTTTTAATTGATACCCATGTTTTAGCTAAAATTATTAAGGCAGCCGGTGTAACAAAGGATGATATGGTTTTGGAAATAGGTCCCGGTATCGGGACTTTAACACAATATTTATGTGAAACAGCAAGAGAAGTTATTGCTGTAGAGATTGATAAAACCTTAATTCCTATACTGGAAGATACATTATCCGCTTATAATAATATAACTGTAATTAACGAGGATATACTAAAATTAGATATAAACAGGCTGGTGCAAGAGAAAAACAACGGTAAACCGGTTAAAATTGTTGCAAATCTTCCTTATTACATTACAACTCCCATAATTATGGGATTGTTTGAAGCACATGTACCGGTGGACAATATAACTGTCATGGTTCAAAAAGAAGTGGCAGATCGTATGCAGTCGGGCCCGGGGAGCAAGGATTACGGAGCGCTGTCACTGGCAGTACAATATTATGCAGATCCTTATATTGCTGCCAATGTACCGCCTAATTGTTTTATGCCAAGGCCTAATGTAGGATCTGCCGTAATCTGTCTGACCTTACATGGTGACAAACCTGTAAAAGTAAAGGATGAAAAGTTAATGTTTAAGATTATCCGCGCTTCTTTTAATCAGAGAAGAAAAACTCTGGTTAATGGATTAAATAATGGAACAGAGATCAATTTGCCAAAAGAAACAATCGCGGAGGCTATCGGTGAACTGAAAGTATCTCCGACTATCCGGGGTGAAGCATTAACTTTGGATCAGTTTGCAAGACTCAGTGATATTATTTACGATAAAATTCATTCTTAAAACAGTAATAAAGCTGTTGCATAATTTTTGTGAAAAATTGCAGTATCAGATGCAAACACTAAAAGTTGCAGCAGCTTATTTTATTTCACATGAGAAAAATTCTACGGACCTCCTATAAAATAATAAGTGACAGAGGACAGACTCTTTCTTATTACATAGGAAAGTTCTCCGAACTTCCCTATGTAATAAAAAGCCCGACCGGCAGGATGCACATGAACACGCAAAAGGATAATATCCTTTAGGGAAGATGTCACTGTCGTGACAGCGCGTCAGCGCTAGAGTCTGGTAAACCAGACTCTTTCTTATTAAGATTAGTTTAGTAACTAGAATAATTTCAAGTGGCGCCTAACGTATTGACATAAGATAATTGTAATGATATTGTGTACTAGCGCAGAAAAAAGTTACTTTAGATTAATCTAAAATAATAAAGAGACTTATAATTACATTCCTGGAATGTCAGAATTGTACGGAGGGTAAAAAATGATAGGTAATGTCCTGGTTGGTCAATCTGGAGGACCTACGGCAGTAATAAATTCCAGCCTGGCTGGAGTGTATAAAACAGCGAAAGACCAAGGAGCCAAAAAAGTTTATGGGATGCTCTATGGGATACAGGGACTATTAGAAGAAAAATATTTGGATTTAGATGAACATATTCATAGTGATTTAGAGATAGAATTATTAAAAAGGACACCTTCGTCCTATTTAGGCTCCTGCCGCTATAAACTTCCTGATTTTAAAGAGGCCTCTGAAACATATGAGAAAATATTTGATATACTTTATAAACTAGATATTCAATATTTTTTCTATATCGGTGGAAATGATTCCATGGATACCATCAAAAAATTATCTGATTACGCATATACTATTCAAAGTAATATCCGATTTATAGGTGTGCCCAAAACGATTGATAATGATTTGGAGATTACCGATCATACACCGGGTTATGGAAGTGCTGCAAAGTTTATAGCGGCTACAACCAAAGAAATTATCAGGGATAGTTTGGTATATGACCAAAAAAATGTGACTATAATAGAAATCATGGGCCGTAATGTGGGATGGCTTACGGGTGCGGCTGCTTTGGCAGGCGGTATGGATTGTGATGGACCGGATTTAGTATATCTTCCTGAAATGGATTTTAATTTAGAGGAATTTATCAAAAAGGTGGAAGAACTTCAAAAAACTAAAAAAGCTTTGGTAGTAGCCGTATCGGAGGGAATTCGCCTGTCAGACGGAAAATATGTCTGTGAGCTGGTTGGCGATGTTAAATATACGGATCAATTTGGACATACCTTATTAAGCGGTTCCGGTAAATACTTATCCAATAAAATATCCACGGAATTGGGATGTAAATCACGGGGTATTGAATTAAATACACTGCAAAGATGTGCTTCCCACATGGCATCCTTAATAGATATAACAGAAGCTTATCAGGTGGGAGCAGCAGCTGTGAATGCTGCATTGGACGGAAAAACAGGAGAAATGATTGTGATCAACCGTATATCCAATCAACCTTATCAATGTACCAACGGTACATATGATATTCATAAAATAGCCAATATGGAGAAAAAAGTCCCCTTAAACTGGATTAAGGAAGACAATACCGGTATGTCGGAAGAATTTATGGATTATGTAAAACCTTTAATTCAGGAAGAGCTAACCCCTATTATGATCGGGGGACTTCCAAAGCATATTAACTATAATAAATATTAACAGAGCAAATTCACTTGGGTAAGATGTAAAAAGCAGATAACAAAGATATTACTGCAGATTTACATTTTACCCTTTTTTTTATTATTTAAATAATGTATATAACTCAATAAAATAGTACATAGTACTTGGCTAATATAGCTGATATAATAAATTAAAGGAATTTAAAGATATACATTACCATTATTGAAAATCATTTGTAAAAGGTGATAATTTGTGAGGAAAAATTCTGCAATCAATGAAATATTAAAAATGCTTTATGAAAAAAAAGGATACATAATAAGTTTTTTTTGTACTTCTTTCATAATATTAGTATTAAATTTAATGGAGCCCCTGTTAGCCAGGCGGTTTATTAATAATATAATAATTACGGTCAGAAATAAATATACCATTTTATTAGGGCTGCTTTGGATTTTAGTTTTTTCTTTAAGAACGGTAATTGAATATGTTAAAAAAAGGACATATACAATCTTTAGAGGACAGACAATTAAATGCATTCAGAAAGAAATCTTTAAAAAAAGTATTCTTATACCATCAAGAAAAGCGGAAGAGTTAGGAACCGGATATATAGTATCCAGGATCAATGATGATGCCGATTCATTGGACGGCCTGATGTGTGATAATTTAATCGGTTTGTTTTTTGCCATTATTCAAGGAACCTGGGTCTTACTATTAATGGTTAAAATGAACTTTATTCTGGCACTTTGTTCCATAGTGATAGCTATCGGTTATGTAAGTGTACAGTTTTTTTATCCTCTGAAAAAACTATATAAGAATTTCGCAGAAGCACGCTCAGTTTTTAATAATGATCTTTATAATACTCTTCAAGGATTAAGAGTGATTAAAACACATAACAGCGAAACTTTTGAACAGGGCAGATTTGAAAGTAATATTTCTGAATTAATAAGCTTCAAGAATAAACGCGAGTTCGCCGATATATTCCGCCGTACTGCGAGCTCTTATTTATACACACTAGGAACTCCGCTGATTTATTTTACAGGAGGAATTTTAATACTTAAAGGTCAATGTACGGTTGGTGTAATCGTTGCATTTATTATGTTGTATAACCTTTTTGCTTCAAGTTGTATGACAATAGGAACTTTTTTCCCGCAATACAATACATCGGTAGGTGCAGCGGAACGAATACAGGAATTTCTTAATAGGGATGGGGAGAAAGATACTGTTTTTGATCCTGTTTCCAACAGTGAGGGGGATAAAAACAGGATTGGTAAGGAGGAAACTTCACCTATAATTTCCTTTGACCATGTCTCATTCTCTTATGCTAACGATAGTCAGTATTCGGTCAAAGATGTCTCATTTACGGTATACCCTAATAAGCATATTGCAATTGTAGGACCGAGTGGATCCGGCAAAAGTACAATTGCCAATCTCCTCCTTAGACTTGAAGAGCCCTCCTTGGGAATTATTTATCTATATGGAAAACCGATTACAGACTATGAGGTTCATACCGTGAGGTCTTTATTCGGTTACATACAGCAAGAAAACTATTTATTCAGCAGAACGGTTTATGAAAATATAGCACAGGGTAAGAATTTATCATCAGAGGAAGTAAAGAGGGTTCTGAAAGAAGCTTATGCGGATTCTTTTATTGCAGAATGGCAGCTTGGTATAAATACGCCTATCAGTGAAAAAGGTAAATCGATGTCAGGGGGCGAAAGACAACGAATATGCATAGCCCGGGAATTTGCAAAAAATGCACCTATTATTCTAATGGATGAGGCGACCTCATCCCTGGATCCTTTAGCTGATGCGGTTGTATTGAAAGCAATCGAAAGTATTTCTAAGAATCGTACTGTTATAACGATAACACATAAACTGAGCAGTATAAAAAATGCGGATATTATTTATGTTCTTAATGAAGGCAGGATAGTGGAAGCCGGAACTTTTGATTCTCTTATGGAGAGTAAAGGACTCTACTTCACTATGTATACCTATCAAGAGAATCGGGCTAAGTAGCATCAGGCAGAAACCATTTAGGACAGGAAGCTGCCTTGTATTACTTAGCCCAAATTACAGAGGGATTCTTTATTTTCCCATAAGTTGTTCCGTGTACGCCGAAGGAGTATAACCGGTGTATTTTTTGAATATCTGGCTGAAATATCTTGGGTTATTTCCGCAACCGACCTGATCTGCAACAAAAGCGATGGTAGCATCCTGTTTCAGCAGAAGGACCTTTGCAGTCTCAATTCTCCTTCGATTTAAATAATGTGAGAATTTCTCCCCGTTTTCCTTAGCAAATATTCTGCTTAAATAATCCACATTCATATGGATTTGCTCTCGGGCTATTTTTTTTAAGGAAATATCCGGGTCGGAGAGGTTTTCTTCCACATAACTTTTTACCTGGGATACAATGGAGTTTTTTTCGCTGCTGTCTGAAAGTAAAAGCAAAATCTGCTCAGTAAGAATTTCACGATAAGTCTCGATATCCTCACATAAAGATAATTTTTCCAGTAAATCATGGTATACCGATTTATGAAAGGAAGTTTCCGGTAATTTGCGGATTAACTGGGAGACTAGATGAATTCCATAATTATTTAAAAGATCAATGTCTTCAATTGGCATAAAAAAGTTACTTAAGAGTTTTTTGATTTTCTCTTCTTCCATAACCTTGTCTTTTAAATTCAGTAACTGCTTTGTCAGATATTGTATCTTCTCAAAGGATAAACACGCATTGTATATTTCCCTTGCTTGTAAACTGCGGCTAATGCTGTAAATTTTAGGATACCTTTTGAGGTTGGCAGTGAGATGCCCTAAACCGTCCGATAAGGACTCAAAATATTTGCCCGTATAGGCAATCCGTATTGTCTGTCCGTTATACCAAACAGTTTCGCTAAAACAGCGCAGTTTATCGGAAAGTCCGTTGCTGTCCTTTAAAATTACCGCCATGGAATGATATACATATAAAAAGTCTATAACAGGTACGGCATCCGTTTTATTTAAATATCCATATACTTCTTTTGCAAATGGGATTAAAAAGTTTTCTTCCACAAAAGTAAAATAAGCGATAAGATAACCGGATTTACTATCAGCATCTATGTAATGAGAAGTTCCCAAAGGATTTACGCCGGAAACAAAGATATCATACAGAAGAAGCTGCCGGTGATATTCTTCAGCCTGTTCGCAAAGACGTCTCTGCTCCCGCTCCAGGGAACTTTGACTTTTTTTGCGCAGAAAATTACTTTTCGCAGTTTCTACCGCCGAAATCAATTGATCTTCCCCTGCGGGTTTTAACAAATAACTTCTGACACCTAACTGCATCGCCTGCTTGGCAAAGTCAAATTCTTTATAACCGGACAGAATAATAAATTCAACATCCGGGTCCATTTTGCTCATCTTCTCAATTAGTTCCAATCCGGTGAATCCCGGCATTTTAATATCGGTTAATACAATATCAGGAGATTCATCAATAATAGCATCCAAAACCTCCACACCGTTACTACAGACGGCAACTATTTTAATATCAATGGATTCCCAGTCAATACATTCTACTATGGATTCTCTGATGACTTTTTCATCATCTGCAACAATCATGGTAAACATAGGCTTCTATCCTTTCACATTGTATTTTGGTCTGTTTCCCTAACATACTCCGTTTTAGCGGGAATATCAAAAAATACGGTTACAGAGTTTATTCCGTTCTTAAAATGCAGGCCGTAAGTATCGCCGAAGAGCAGTTTTATCCTGCTGTCAATATTAATAAGACCGACTCCGTTTCTTTTGGCGGTTACCTTGTGTTCTTTTAATAACTGCAATATGTCCTCATTAATCTCCGAACCGTTATTCTCAACTTCTATGTGTAAAAAATCATGTATTAATTTTGCACGAATGATAATCCGGCAGCCGTCAATATTCTCATCCAGACCATAGATAATAGCGTTCTCCACTAATGGTTGTATGGACATTTTCGGTACTAAAAACGGCAGCACTTCTTCTGAGATTTCCACTGAAACAGCCAAAGTATCCGGAAACCGGATCTCCTGGATTAGAAGATAATTTTCTAAAATTTTTCTTTCTTCCTCCAGAGGAATTAAATCCTGTTTTTCCGTAAGACTGCTTCGTAAAAGCTTCCCTAAGGCCTGGACGATGGTGGAGATGTCTTTTTCACCGCTGCGGTTTGCAAACCAGTGAATTGTATCCAGAGAATTGTAAAGAAAATGCGGATTTATTTGCTGTTCCAGGGATTTTAGCTGGGTCTGGGTCAGGAGAAGTTCTTTTATATAATTGTCCTCAATTACTTTTTTAAAATCAGCAGTCATCTGGTCGAAATATTGGTTCAGCCGGCCAAGTTCATCCTGTCCATTTTTTTTCGGAAACGGATACGGTTCCAGATTCCCGGAGCGTACCCGCCGCATTTTTTCCAATAAATAGTTAAATTGCACCGTGATTTCCCGGAATAAAAATCCTGACAGAGATACGGTAAGGATCAGGGCCATAAAGATACGTATTATATAGGTCGTTTTAGCTTCCTTTATGGAATAAAACAGATCATCATAAGGGACACCTAAGGTGAGATACCATTTTAAATGAGAGGTTGCTATTTGTGTCCGAATTACAAAATACATATTATCGGCAAATTTCTGAATGTTGTAAGTATTAATTTCATTTTCTGAGGTTGGAGGGAAAACTGCTATGGATTCCGCAAGTTCAGAGGGATAGAGAAGTACATCACCGTCATGGATATTAATAGTATAGGAAGGTGTCCCCATAACTCTGCGGGCTGTTTCACGGACAATACGGTTTAGATTTACCCGAATTATTACAATACCCATAGGCTCTAAAGAGAGAGCTTTGATTTGCTTTATCCGACGTACACATAAGATACTTCCGTCTTTTCTTCCGCTTGACATCCATCCCGGGGAGCCGTTTTTCTCTCGTGCAAGTACTTTAGCGGCAGCAATTGTTTCTTTACTTTCCCGGGAAGAATTCTGACCCCAGACAATCCGGGCTCCGGATTCGGGCAAAATTGTGGTACTGATAACATCGGCATTAAAATTGGTGTATATGACTTTTAGAATCTCTTTTTGTGCTGCAGACCGGATATTCGGATAATTGGAGTTATTAATCGTATCAATATTTTTCTGAAGAGTCTGGTTTACTGCGATGGATAAAGAGATTCCCTCTATGGTATCCATGGCATTTGAAATTTCTTTGGACAAATATCCCATGGAGTTTGCAGTTTGCTCATATATCAGTTTATTCGAATTATTAACTACATGCTGTAGGCCCATAATAGATTCCACACTCATAACAAGGGAAACCAAAAGGGTAATAAAGATTAACTTATATTTTAAAGGCAGATTCTTAAGAGAAAAAAGTGCTGTATTTATCTTCATATATTTTCCTTTCTATATCTTAAGCATTCAGATAATTGCGAAACAAGGCGATTGTATGGTATAGTAAGAAAACTGTTTCGTTTTGTAATTACTTATATTATGTATTTATCAATAGTATATAAATTTTTCAGTGCCGGGTAAAGTAATTTTTAAAATGGGTCGTTTTTTTGAACATATAGCAAAGTTATTTTTATTTTATTTTGGTTAATTTTACGTTATTCTTGTTAGCGTAAGCCGAAGTGCTTATAAACTTTATCGGAGGAGGATTAGTTATGGTAAAAAGAACTATTTTTAGACGGGGAGCAGCCCTGCTTCTTGTTTCGGTACTGGTACTTGGGACCTTTACTGCATGCGGAAAAAATAAGGAAACTAATAGCAGTGCAACTACTGGTAACACGACAGCAGACAGTTCTGCAGCTGAGGGAGAAACCCAAAAGATCAGAATTGCATGGTGGGGAAATCAGGTGCGTAATGATACTACATTAGCGGCATTGGATGCTTATACGGCAGAACATCCGAATGTAACCTTTGAAACTGAATTTTCGGATTGGAGCGGTTACTGGGATAAGATGGCTACCCAGGCAGCATCCGATAACCTACCGGATATCATTCAGCAAGACTATGCCTATGTAGCTCAATATCAGCAAAAAAATCAGCTTGCCAATCTGGATTCCTATGTAAGTTCCGGTGCGCTGAATGTATCAGATGTTAATGAAAGTGTTCTTTCAGCGGGTAAAATGGACGGATCTCTGTATGCTCTGGTTGCCGGAGTAAATGCGGTTTGCAGCGTTTATAATACAGATATGTTAGGAAAAGCCGGGCTGACAATATCAGATCATCCGACTTATAGCGAAGTAAAAAAATTGGCAGCCGAGATGAAAGAAAAATTAGGAGTGTCAACAGATATGCCTGCTGGTGAATGGGCAGTACAGATGATGGCAAGAGATAAGGGTGAAGTACTTTTTGACAGTAAAAACGCCAAGCTTGGTGTCAGTGAAGCAACAATGCTTCAATATTTTAAGGATATAGATGAAGAAATTAACAGTGACTGGGGACTTACCATCGATGTATTACAGGAAGCCACCACAGCCGGAGTGGAAGGAAGCCCTATAGCAACCGGAAAGACTTGGATCGCATTCCCGGCCTCCAATCAGATTGCAGCAATCAGGAATGCCAATAAGGATAAATTGGATATGACTATGTACATCAAAACAGATGATGCCACTAAGGAGAGTATGTATTTAAGACCATCCATGTTCTGGAGTGTAGCCGAATCATCAAAAAATAAGGATACAGCAGTGGATGTTATCAATTTCTTTACAAATTCTGAGAAAGCACAGGATAAATTAAAAGCGGAACGCGGAGTACCTATTTCCTCTAAAATAGCAAAATATATGGAACCATCTCTGGACGAAGTTCAGAAACAGCAGTTTGATTATATTGCCAAGGTTTCGGAGGTTGCAACTCCTATAGATCCTCCGTATCCTGCCGGTTCCAATGAAGTTATTACCCTTTTGGGTGAACTGACCGATTCGGTACGTTACCATGAATCAAAACCAGAGGATGCAGCAGCAAAATTTATAAAAGATGCTAATGACATCTTAGCTAAAAAAGGACAATAAAATAAATTAGAACTTAGAAATACCAGGTAATTGGGAACGAATCAAGGTATACCAATGTAATAACCTTGTTTCTTGTTACCTGGTTATAAAGTTGTATTGTATGAATTGCATGTCATAAAATACAAATTTTAAGTTTTACAATTACCTGACCTAAATAAAATTTTGAGAGGAGGGATTCCGATTAAAAATCATAAGTCAATAATTACGTTTCTGCAAAAAGAGCAGGTAGCAGGATATGTGTTTATAATGCCATTTATTATAGGTTTGTTTGCTTTTACCCTGATTCCTATTATTGCTTCTTTCGCACTTTCTTTTACCAACTATGATATACTTTCCACACCTAAGTTTGCCGGTCTGGATAATTTTATCAGAATGTTTACACAGGACCCGGTATTCTGGAAAAGTTTCGGTGTTACCTTTTTTTATGCCGTAGTATCGGTACCTTTAAAACTGATTATGGCTCTTATGGTCGCCATGTTTTTTCAAAGAAGTAGTAAAGCAACTTCCGTTTACAGGGCAGTTTATTATCTTCCGTCCATCATGGGAGGAAGCGTTGCGGTTGCCGTTTTATGGAGACGTATGTTTGCTTCAGACGGAGTTATAAACAGTGTGCTGCAACAGTTTGGCATAGCCTGTGATACCGGGTGGCTCAGCGGCACGAAGACCGCAATCTGGACACTGATTATTCTATCGGTATGGCAGTTTGGTTCCTCTATGCTGGTATTTCTGGCAGGTCTTAAGCAGATTCCGGTAACCCTGTATGAAGCAGCCAAGGTTGACGGGTGTTCCAGAGTGAAGCAATTCTTTAAAATCACTCTTCCTATGCTTACACCGATTATATTTTTTAATTTGATACAGCAGACAATAAATGCGTTTATGGCATTTACCCAGAGTTATGTTATTACCGGAGGAAAACCTCTAAACTCTACGCTGTTCTATACGGTTTATATGTATCAGCGTTCTTTTCAATATTCGGAAATGGGATACGGCTCAGCTATGGCATGGTTTATGCTTATTGTAGTGGCATTTCTTACAATTATGATTTTCCGGTCTTCAAACAGCTGGGTATACCGTGCTTCAGAGGAGGAATAGTCTCGAATAAGAAATACGAGCCAAAAGCCTCTGATACGAGGCGTGAGAAGAATAGCAAAAGACGAGACGTTATTCTTTAGAAAAGAGGTTATAATGGGAAATTCAAAAAAAATAAGACATGTACTTTATCATGCACTGGCTGTCGGGCTGGGATTTATTATGATCTATCCGCTTTTATGGATGATAATGAGTTCTTTTAAACCCAGTAATGAAATCTTTGCTAATGCGGGTTCCTTATTACCGAAAGAGTTTTATCCATCCAATTATCCAACCGGATGGAAAGGGTTTGGCGGTATCAGCTTTTCAACTTTCTTTAAAAACTCTTTTGTTATTTGTTTGCTTTCTACAGTGGGCTCCGTTTTTTCTTCCGCTTGTATTGCTTATGGGTTGTCCAGACTCCGTTTTAAAGGAAGAAAAATATGGTTTGTTATGATGTTACTTACTATGATGCTGCCTTTCCAAATAATTATGATCCCGCAATACATCATTTTCAACCGGGCGGGTTGGATTGGTACCATTTTGCCGCTGGTTATACCGGCGTATTTCGGCGGCGGGTTTTTCATCTTTCTTATTATGCAGTTTATATACGGAATTCCGAAAGATCTGGATGAAGCGGCTAAAATAGATGGCTGCTCTTTTTACGGAATATTTGGACGGGTGATTCTGCCATTGATCGTTCCGGCATTGATTACTTCCGCAATTTTTGCATTTATGTGGAAATGGGACGATTTTCTCGCTTCCCTTCTTTACCTTAATAATCCCAGTAATTATACGGTATCCCTTGCTCTTAAAATGTTCTCGGATCCATCTACACAGTCTGACTGGGGTGCTATGTTTGCCATGGCAACGCTCTCCATTCTTCCGATTATGCTGATCTTTATCTTTTGCCAGAAATATCTGGTGGAAGGAATCAGTACAGAAGGACTGAAAGGATAATAATCTGCTTCTGTTCACTATGACATAAAGTTTGTACAATCAAGCTTATATACTCAAAAAGCCTCCCAGATATCTCTTGTTTGAATGAGAAAGGGGAGGCTTATTATTTATTTCAAGCTATAAAAGAAAAAGCCCGCCCGGGCAGGATGCATACCTCGGGGAGTGGATGTATGTTGTTAACCAATCTGCGGGGGCGCGAAAGTGCCAGCAGACTGACTCTATCTTATATCTGAGATTAATCGGTTAAATCTTTGCGCATGAGATAATCAGTCTGTTCTTCCGGTCCCATAAAGAAAGAATGTTCACCCATTTTATAAAAACCATTTCTTATGTAAAAGGAAAGAGCAGTCTCATTTTTCTCCCAGACACCAAGCCAGAGGTAGGATTTGTTTCGATTCCTTGCAACTAAAGTCGACTTCTGCAGTAACAGCTTGCCAAAGCCCAGACCTTGATACTCTCTTTTTATATAGATTCGTTCAATTTCAAGGGACTGCTGGTCATTTATATCCGTCTGTACCTTGTAGTCATTTAATTTCAGGTAACCGGCCAGTTCCTCCATAATAAATAGAAGATAAAATATGGAATTACTGTTTAATAATTCCTTGCGCAGCTTTTTAATATCAAAAGCCTGTTCCAAATAGGCCTTCATACTGGAGTCCGTATTTTTATCCCGGAATGCATCATCATAGGTCTGGTAAGATATTTCGCGAAGTATAGGAAGATCATTCTGGGTACATTCTCTGATTAAATATTCCATAACACATGGTACCTCCTTATAGATGAAAGTAAAATCAAGTAATTGCGAGACTGCTATAATGTATATAGGTATCTCGCAAAGATCGTATGATTCAATTATTTATCAGGAATGATTATGTACTTTGTAATATCGTAAGTTTATTGTGTGACAAGGATTCTTTTACGTCAATAACATTCTGGTTGCTGCTGCCCCGCCAATGAAGCTGGCTGTCTAAAAGCTCAATTTGAAATCTGCCGTCTACAATAACATCCACAAAAGGCAGAAAGGAAAGCGTATGTATGTCATCCCAGTTAAATCCGGTATAGATCCAGATATTTTTACCTGGAAAGGTTGCATGGATTTCTTCTACCAGGGCGCCGATTTCCGAACGGTTGGCAGGATGAAGAGGGTCTCCTCCGCTTAAGGTAATTCCTTCGATATAATCTTTTCTAAGTTCTGCAAAAAGTTCTTCTTTTGCAGAAGCATCAAAAATTAATCCATCATTAATGTCCCAGGTTATTGGATTCTGACAGCCCGGGCAGCCATGAGTACAGCCGGATACCCATAATACCACACGTAGTCCGGTCCCATTAAGCATATCATCCTTGGTTATATTGTGATATCTCATTACATACTTTTCCTTTCCTTGATCTCTGCCATTTTTGCATCATTCAAACGGGTATCGCCTTTTACTCTGGAATAGGACAGGTAGCCATTCATACGGTCTATTTTAGTCAGATTGCTGCTGCCGCATTTCGGACATATATCCATCTCCAGTTCCTGATGACCGCAGTCATCGCAGTAAGCCAAAGATAAGTTGACACCCTCATAAAAGCCCATGTCCATTGCTCGTCTTACCAGCGCTTTTATTGCACTTAAATTATAATTAATCGGATATTTAACGTATTGAATCTTTCCGCCGTTGGATAGATCCCAGAAACGGTATTCCAGATCCTGTTTCTGTATCGGGGTAATATCTTCCGTTACATGGCAGTGGAAACTGTTACTTACATACTCACGGTCGGACACATTTTCAATAATTCCGTATTTTTTTCTGAATTGCTGTACCTGAAGACCGCACAGACTCTCCGCAGGAGTTCCGTAGATAGCATAAAGATGACCGTCTTCGTCTTTAAATTCTGATATTTTTTTGTTGATATACCCTAAAACCTCTAATGCAAATTCCCCGTCTTCTGCCAGGGATCTCTTATTATACAATTGCTGAAGTTCATTTAAAGCAGTAATTCCAAAGGAGGCAGTGGCTGAGCTTAATATGGGTTTTATTTTCTCATGAATTCCAAGATGTCCGCCGTAAAAACCGCCTTCGCAATATGCCAGAGGGTTGGTGGAGGCTCTCATTTCTCCCAGATATTCATAAGTTCTGATATGCAGATTACGGATCAGGTTAAGATAATAATCTAATACCTCATAAAAATCCCGGCTTTCCTGCCTTGCTTTTGCTAAAATCATTGGAAGGTGTAAACTTACGGCACCGATGTTAAAACGGCCGATAAAAACGGGTGTATCCAGATCATTAGCAGGTTTTAAGCCGCCTTCTCTGTACCAGGGGGATAAAAAGGCGCGGCACCCCATAGGACTGATAATTTCTCCATATTTCTTATACATACTTGCAACATAACCATCACCGGTTAAACTCAGCCAGTCCGGATACATAGTTTTACTGGAGCAGTGGATACCGGCCTCAAAAACATCCTCCAGTTCACAGCCTTTCCCGTGCAAGTTTTGGTCGTACAGGAATACAATTTTGGGAAATAGCACAGGTTTTTTACATTCTTTTTTACCCTGTCCCATACGCCTTACATCAAGCAGAGCAATAGAGGCCATTTTAGCAAATCTGCCCGTTCCCGTACCGGTTGTAACCGTAATAAACGGATAATCACCCCGGCTGCTGGCTACGGTGTTAAACTTATATTCCCAGCCCTGAAAACCTTTTTCAAAGTCCTCTTTCACATCCTTTAGTGCTTCCGCTTCCGCCTGTTCCGGTGAAATACCCAGATTTGTATATTTATCATAAAATAAAGCATAGGATTTCTCTGCATAGGGCTCCAGTAAAAGATCTACGCTTGGTACGGTAAAACCGCCGTACTGCTGACTGGCTGCACTAAGTACGATGTCTCCGATTACGTCAAAGGCAACATTTAAAGTTTTCGGTTCGTTGTACCAAAGGTTACCCATCTCAAATCCGCCTTTTAGAACCTGTTTTACGTCAAATAAACAGCAGTTCATGGTATCTCTTCTGGCGGACATATCATGTATGTAAATATAACCGTCTCTGGCAGCCTGCAGTTCTTCGGTAGTTAAAAAGAATTTCTGGTATAATTCTTTATTCAGCTGATTAAAAATAAGACTCCGTTTGGTAGAAACCAAAGCACTGTCCGTATTGCTGTTTTCTTTGTCCCCGATATACATAATGGACTGGCTCTTTTTATATACTTCATCTAACATATGTACAAAATCCTGCTTATAATTGCGGTAATCCCTGTAACTCTTAGCAACCAGTGGATTCGTCTGTTCCAAGGCACTTTCTACCACATTATGCATTTCACTGATATATATCTCGTTTTTATTCATTTCTTTTACTTTGTCTTCTACAAAATGACAAATGAACTCATGCTCTTTCGGTGTGAATTTAATAAGAGCCCGCTGCGCTGATTTATCAACGGCATGGATAACTTTCTGAACATTAAAATCTTCTTTGGTATTATCTTTTTTTACCACTTTTATCATTGATAATTCCTTCTTTCTAATATACTGCTTTCAATCTATCACCTGTCCGATGATAAAACCTTATTTGTAATCATTACTATATGCAGTGGTATTATATCATATCTGCACTAGATATAGTAGCCCTTTTCGAAAAAAAATAAAATTTTTTTTTGTTAAAGATCCAAAGCCAAGAAAATGTGGTATAATAACCTCAAATATGGTATTCTTTAGAATACAGGATTTTTAATAATTACCCCACAGAAACTAGTGTACTGATCATTAATTCGAATTTAAGCGTATCGGCACACTGGAAGGAGTTCTAACCATGAATTTGTTAAACATAGAAAAAATGAGCAAAAGCTTTACCGATAAAATTTTATTTGATCAGGTAACCCTGGGGATTAATGAAGGAGATAAAATAGGCGTAATCGGTATTAACGGAACCGGGAAATCTACCTTATTAAAAGTCATCGCAGGGTTAGAAGAACCGGATGAGGGAGGTGTTATAAAAGGCAAAAATGTGCGGGTGGAATACCTGGCACAAACTCCCGTATTCAACGAAAACCTGACGATATTGGAAAATGTTGTACATGGTAAAAAAGCAGCGGAAGAGTACCGTAATCTGGAGGGTGAAGCAAAAACCATGCTGCAGAAATTAGGAATAGAAGACTATGAAGGACAAGTGAATACCTTATCGGGAGGTCAGAAAAAGAGAGTGGCATTAGTAAGAACTCTGTTAACTCCGGCCGAAATCCTGGTTTTAGACGAGCCTACCAATCATTTGGACAATGAAATGGCAGAGTGGCTGGAGGATTATCTGAATAAATACCAGGGTGCGTTTATTATGGTAACGCATGACCGTTATTTCCTCGATACGGTAACAAATAAAATAGTTGAAATAGATAAAGGAAATATATATACTTATATAGCGAATTATACTAAATTCCTTCAGTTAAAAGCAGAACGGGAAGACATGGAGATGGCTACCGAGCGGAAGAATAAAAGTCTGTACCGCATGGATTTAGAGTGGATGATGCGTGGTGCCAAAGCGAGATCTACCAAGCAGAAAGCTCATATACAGCGCTTCGAAGAATTAAGAGACCGTAAGGTTATAGAAAAAGATAAAAACGTTGAATTAAATTCTCTGTCTTCCAGATTGGGGAAGAAAACCGTTGAGATCAGCCATATTAGTAAAGCATATGGGGACAGGCAGTTAATTAAGGATTTTAACTATATCATGTTAAAAAACGACCGGTTAGGTGTTGTCGGTCCTAACGGCAGCGGAAAAACAACACTGTTAAAAATTATTACCGGGAATGCAGAGCCGGACGAGGGTTATGTAGAGATGGGAACAACCGTTAAAATCGGTTACTTTTCTCAGGAAAATGAATACATGGACGAAAGTCTCAAAGTGATTGAGTATATCCGTAATGTGGCAGAATATATAGAAACCAGCGAGGGAAGTGCCAGTGCCTCCCAGATGCTTGAAAAATTTTTGTTTACCGGGGCCATGCAGTACTCCCTGATCAGTAAGTTATCCGGCGGGGAGAAGAGAAGGTTATATCTGTTAAAAGTATTAATGGAAGCGCCCAATGTCCTGATTTTAGATGAGCCTACCAATGACCTTGATATTAAAACCCTCACCATATTGGAGGATTATCTGGATAATTTTGATGGTATTGTGTTAACCGTATCCCATGACAGGTATTTTTTAGACCGTATCGTAAGCCGTATCTTTGCATTTGAAGAAAATGGAATCATTAGGCAATATGAAGGAGGTTTTACCGATTATAAGGATGCCGTATGCGATAGGGAAAGGTCCCGGGAAAAAGGCAAGGAAAGCGACAGTAAAAACAATAACTCCGGTGATGCCTCCAAAGACGGTAAACAAAAAACCAGGGAAGTTAAATTAAAATTCACTTACAACGAACAAAAAGAGTTTGATGAAATTGATACTGTTATAGCAGAGCTGGAAGACAGTCTTAATGAGATAGAAGCCGCAATGGCGAAAGAATCCAGTAATTATGCAAAGTTAAGTGAATTAATAGAGCAGAAAAGTTCTTTAGAAAAGAAACTGGAAGAAAAAATGGATCGTTGGATGTATCTGAATGATTTGGCAGAACAAATTGAAAATGCAAAAAAATAATTATATATATACATTTAGGAGGTATTATTATGACTAAAATTGAACTTGTAAGAGCAGAAATGGTTAAGGCTATGAAGGCCGGTGACAAAGGAAGAAAGGATGCACTTTCGGCTCTTTTGACCGCACTCAAAAACGTAGCCATTGATAAGAGATCGGATTTAACCGAAGAGGAAGAGAATGCAGTTGTATTAAAAGAAATTAAGCAGTTAAAAGAAACCTTAGAATCCGCACCGGCAGACAGAACGGATATTACAGAGGAATGTAATATGAGAATTTCTGTATTAACTGAATTTGCACCTCAATTTATGACTGAAGAAGAGATTAAAAAAGTGATTAGCGAAGTTTTGGCTGATTTATCTATAACCGAACCAACGGCGAAAGATAAAGGAAAGATCATGAAAGAGCTTATGCCAAAAGTAAAAGGTAAGGCAGATGGTAAGATGGTAAACGATATGGTTGCCGCCTTATTTAATTAAACTTAAACCTACACCAATAACAATGGGATGTATCATCCCCGCAGACTAATATTCACCGGATAATTACGATCGGAAGAATACAAAATTCAAAACCTGAAAGGGTAAAGGATTAATCTGTGGGAGATACATCCCATTTTCATTTTGAATAATGAACCTCCTAAGATTATCCAAGCTTTGTCATATATTTTAATGAGCAGAATATAATTAATATAAGTATATTAGTGCGATGATTGTACAACTTGTTAACTGTGCTATCAGACACGGGAAAGTAAGGGAGTAAAAAATGCCTGACTATAAAAGATTAGTTTCATACATGTATAATTATGAAGACGGGGCGAAGAAAAATAATGTAGGTTATGCCAGAGTAGAAGCTAGAAACGGACAGTGTAAATGCACCCTCCATATTGCGGCACCCAGTTTAAATGATAAACAATTAAAGGTGTATATATTTAAAAGAAGAAATGATGGGCTTGAGGGTATCTTACTTGGAACATTCCAGGTTAAAAACGGAGTCGGTGACTATAAGACGGTAACAGACTCCTTACATATTATGAATTCCTCCTATAGCTTGGATGATATGGGCGGAATCGTATTGTATCTCACGGAAAGGAAATTTTTTGCTACTTCCTGGGATGATGTCCCCATAACTATGGAGCTGGTGACCGGAATAGAGAGCGCAAAGTATGAAAAAGAATTACAGGCAGCAGCTGTTTATGTAACCAGACTTGATCAACTGACAAAGAGTACAGAGAATCAAAAAGAAATAACGGTTAAAGAGCAGGTTAAAAAAGATTCTGAAAATTCTGTAAAGCAGGTTGAACAAAAAGAATTATTAGAAGAAGCCCCGAATAATGAGGGGGAAGTGTTTAATGATTTTGCGGATAAAAAAGAAGCAGGAGAGACAGAATCAAATATTGGAATAAGACAGAAAGAAGCAACAGAAGTAGCAGCCAATGAAGTAAGTAAGGATGAAAGTCAGAACGATAACCGAAAAGAAAATAAAGAAGATGGAAAAAGTGAAAAAGAAGAAGAGAATCGTATTGTTGATGAATTAAATGCTCCCGTTGAAATTCTTCAGAAAGAAGAGTTGTTAAAAGGGGATAGGAAAGAGCAAGCGGAGGAATCCAATTCCATTGATTATAACTTTTATAATAAAAATAGGTTTACATCTGATTCTTCCTGGCAGAAACCCTTAAGCGATAACATAAATTATAATAAATCTGTAGAAGCAGAGCAATTTGAAGGGGGAAAGACTACTGCTTTTGACGATTTTAATTTGCAGAATACTGGTTCACAGAAAGATGATTTACAAAACGTTATGGAACCCCAGACTATAGCAGAAGACAGACAATCAAAATTACAGGAAGAAGAGTGCCAAAAAGATGGAGAGAGACAGCCGTTCTTTGAGGACCATCCTTTAGCAAAAAAGATATACCGTTCTTTCCCGAGAATGTATCCCTTTGAAGATAACGAAATTGCCTGGTGTGTAAGATTAGAACCCCAGGATATTGGAATGTTTCCAATGGAAGCCTGGATATTAGGCAATAATAGTTTTCTGTTGCATGGATATTATAGTTACAGACATCTGATTTTTGCCAGAATGAATGATAAGAATGGGTTCAGTTATATTCTTGGTGTACCTGGAATCTACCACAACAGAGAAAAATTTATGGCTAAAATGTTTGGGTTTGAAAATTTTAAATGTGTAAAGAGAAAAACTCAAAGAACAGGAGAATTTGGTTATTGGTATATTCCTATTACCTTAAATTAAAGATTAGTTAGATAGAATGGTTTGGGTGTAATTTTCACTCAAATCATTCTCTATTTACCAGGAAAGTTCTCAGAACTTCCCCGGTAAATAAAAAGCCCTACCGGGCAGAATGCGCAATCGTGCGTATGGAATTATGCCAGCAAGGCTGACCTCCCTCAGCGTCCAAAGTAGAATAGTCCCTCATGAATGAGGGGAACGGAGAGTTGAAGTGGACTTGCCCACTTTGTTATACTATTAGTATTCTTCAAACTCTGTATTGATATAAGCATATCGGGCATGATCTTCCCACTTATGATTAATATGGATGCTGGATTTAGACAGGCCTTCATAAGAAAATCCCAGTTTCTCAATAAGGTGGGTGGACCGGGTATTTAACGGCATGATATTTGCTTCGATTCGGTGTATTTTATAATCCGACAATAAAACCTCCATCCCTGCCTGAACACTTTCTAATGCGTAACCGCAATTTAAGTGGTATTGGTCGAATTTATAACCCAGCTGACAGGTGAAATAAGATCCCCGGATTATATTATAAAAATTGATAGAACCGATTATAGTATGGGGGGCTTCTTTTAGAAAAACCCAATACCGCAGCAGCTTGGACTGCAGCATTAAGTTGTATTCTATGGACAGAGAAAGCCTCTGATAGGAAAGTGTATAAAAATTCGGATCACGTTCCGGTTCCCAGGGTTCGAAATGTTCTTTATTGTTCTCATAAAAGGTTAATACTTTATCCGCATCATTTGGATGTAAAATATTTAAGATAAGACGATCCGTATTAAAAGTCATCTGCATAATTTTATTCTCCTGGTTACTTTCATGAAATAAAGTAAGGCTCTACCGTACTTTTATATTTCAGGGAATGTCAATCAATACCCCGTATTGAAACATTTTGAACATAAGAGGATAGAACATCTTTGTATTCCAGTAATTCTTGTTTTGTCGGACTGCCAAGCCCCGTTTGAATCATATCATCAGAATCTTTATAGGACTGTAAATAGTATGCTTTTGCACCTTGAATCCATTCGCCTATATGTTGTATATCTCTTTTTGTATGATGCTCTCTCACTACAGTGGTACGAAACTCATAATCAACAGGGTTTGATAAGAGATAAAATACACTCTCATTCACCCTTGATATATCGAAAGAATCGATACCGCAGCTTAAACTGTACTTTTCTCTGGAATTTTTAATATCCATAGCAATATAATCAAGATATCCGTTCTTAGTCAATTCTTTTATTATATGCGGATTGTTTCCGTTTGTATCTAATTTTACCAGATATCCCAGTTCTTTTATTTTATGTATAAATGAAACTAAACCAGGATAGAGAGTGGGTTCTCCTCCGGTAATGCAGATGCCCTCGATTATTCCGACTCTTTTTCTTAAAGTTTTAAATATTTCCTCTTCCGGAATAGTTGGCTGATTTGCCGGTGAAAGCACCAAAGATGCATTATGGCAGAAAGGGCAGCGAAAATTACAGCCTCCTAAGAAAATGGTTGAAGCTATATGTTCCGGATAATCCAACAGGGTTGTTTTTTGAAAACCGTGTATTTCCATTTGCAATTATTTCCTTCCAGCTCCGATTCATTTCATTGGAGAAATAACCGGATTAACATTTATTATAACTATTTATACATTGCCTATTGATTTACTTCATGCTAAGATAAATATAGCAGATAAGAGGAAATTCGTCCATAGTATATTCCTTTCATCTTAATTTATGAGAGACTATAAAGGAAAATGAAATGAATTTAAAATATATGAAAGAAGCTTTAAAAGAAGCGAAAAAAGCGGCAAAACTCGGAGAAGTACCTATCGGATGCGTGATAGTCTATGAGGACAGGATTATAGGCAGAGGTTATAACAAAAGGAATACCAGGAAAACAACCTTAGCTCATGCGGAACTTATCGCCATACAGAAAGCAAGTAAGGTGATAGGGGACTGGAGGTTAGAGGACTGTACTATGTATGTGACGCTTGAACCTTGCCAGATGTGTTCCGGAGCTATTGTACAAGCCCGAATGAAAGAAGTTGTTTTAGGGGCTATGAATCCGAAAGCAGGATGCGCCGGCTCAATCTTAAATATACTTCAGATGGAAGAGTTTAACCATCAGGTTGAACTTATTACCGGGGTAATGAAAGAAGAATGTGAAGCTGTACTTAAAGAGTTTTTTAAGGATCTAAGAGTACGAAATAAATTGGAAAAAGGGAAACAGGAATAATATAAGGATGATTAGATGGCACAGGATGAATATAAAATTATTGAAGACACTTTGGATACGTTAAATACTTTATTTCACATTATAGAAGAGTATGTCATCATCGTAGATGAATATGGTTCTATCATTGATATGAATCAGCCCGCTCTGCAGAGATTTGGTTATAAGGAAGAAGAGGTATATGGTAAAAACATCTTATTTTTTTATCCTGCAGAGAGACAGAAGGAAGCTTTTGAAGCTTCTATGTTAATGATGGAAGGAAAAATAAACGTATGTAATATTCCGGTTATTACAAAAGATGGTGAATATATACCTGCCGAGACCCGGGTTTTTAAAGGGAACTGGAAAGGGAGGAATGTCGGAATCGGGATGATTAAGGACATTGCTCTTATAAAGAAATATAAAAATTTATTAAGAACCATGATAGATGCTACACCCGACCTTATTTTTATAAAAGATACTGATGGTAAATATTTATGGTGTAATAAAGCCTTTGCAATTAAGTTTATAGGAGCCAAAGAGGAGAATATAATCGGTAAAACCGATATGGAGGTAATGAAAGATACAGCGCTGGTGGATAAGTTAAATATGGTTGAAGCTGACATCATAAAAAATCGAAAAACCAGTATGGTGGAACATACTATTACCATGGCTGACTTAAAAGAATCTGTTGTGGAAATTTCCCAGACTCCCATTATGAATGAAAATAATAATATCATTGGTATAATCGGTGTTGCCAGAGATATAACGGCAAGAAAAAAAAACGAAAAACAGTTAAAAATACAAACGGATTACGCCAATATGCTGTTAAAAACGGTTCCCAGTGCGGTATTTACTATTGATAAAAACAGGAAGATTACCAGTTGGAATAAATGGGCGGAGCAGTTAACCGGGTATTCTGATCAAGAAGCAATCGGCAAGGACTGCAGCTTGTTATCGGACAAGGAGTGTTGCAGGTCCTGCAGCTTATACCGGATGGATTTGAAAAAACCGGTACTTGGTAAGATAGGTACTATACGTAATAAAAAAGGCGAACTGCGGTATATTTCTAAAAATTTGGATTTAATCCTGGATGATAAAG
Source organism: Anaerocolumna sp. MB42-C2 (assembly GCF_030913705.1). Taxonomy (GTDB): domain Bacteria; phylum Bacillota; class Clostridia; order Lachnospirales; family Lachnospiraceae; genus Anaerocolumna. The sequence continues at coordinate 3,315,745 of NZ_CP133190.1, read as the reverse complement.
GCGAAGTGATAGGTGGAATTGAATGCTTTGATGATATAACGGAACGGATAGACACCGAAAAAGAATTGAGGCGGAAGGAAAAAATACTTTCTGCGGTTGCTTTGTCTATCAAGGAATTCTTGGATAATACGAGTTATTTGGATGCTGTTCGTAAATCATTTGAGCTTCTTGGTCCGGCTACGGAGGTAGACCGGATTTATTTATTTCAGAATTATTGTGATGCTTTGGGAAAATGTCATACGAGCCCAAAAGTAGAATGGAAGTTCGGTGATAATAGTGAGCAAATTATTGACCCACTGTTACAGGAGATTCCTTTTGATGATATTATAAGTTTTATTAGACCGTTACTAAGGGGTGAAACTTACTCCGGAATTGTAAATGATTTAGAGCATAACAGAACCAGGGAGCTGTTGGAAGCTGCAGGTATCCTATCTATTACAGCCATACCAATTTATGTAAATAATATTTTCTGGGGTTTTGTCAGTTTTGCCGATTGCATAAGAGAAAGAAATTGGTCTGAAGCAGAATTTTCTGCATTAAGAGCATTTGCAAATTCTGCGGAGAGGGCCATTGTACGAAGCATATTAAATGAAGAACTGCACCGTTCCAAAAAAGAAGCGGAGGCAGCAAACGTACTTAAAAGTCAGTTTCTGGCCAATATGTCACATGAAATCAGAACACCTATGAATGGTATTATCGGATTTGTTGATTTATTATTGCATACGGAATTAAATGCAGAACAGACCGTGTATCTAAAGTATGTGAAGTCGGCCTCCAGTGAACTAATGTTATTGCTTAATGATATTTTAGATTACTCTAAGATGGAAGCAGAGAAATTGGTTTTGGAGCATATTCCATTTGACATTCAACTGTTGGCGAAAGAGACCATTGCGCTTTTTACCCCTACAGCGAAAAGAAAAAATCTGGAGCTTAAAGTAGTGTTTGGAAAAAATTTTTCGCAGCTTATCTATGGTGATCCGGGTAGATTAAGACAGGTTTTGTATAATCTTATAGATAATGCTATAAAGTTTACACATAAAGGAGAAATATCTCTTATTATATATCCTCTGAGGATAGAAGAAACTACTGTTACGTTACGGTTCCTTATAAAGGATACAGGTATCGGCATCAGTAAGGAAATATTACCAAACCTCTTTTCTGCATTTACCCAGGCTGATTTATCAACCACAAGAAAATACGGTGGGACCGGTCTTGGCCTTGCGATTTCCAATAAGATTATCCGTTTGATGGATAGTGAAATAATAGCGTTCAGTACACCTGGCAAAGGGAGTGAATTTAAGTTTGATATAAATTTTGATAGGAGTAATCAAAGTGACATAGAGAAAGATTATAATGAAAAAAATTATTCGGAGGTAATTAATTACAATATAATTGGGGCGGATGAGTTATATGATCAGGATTTAAAAATTACAGAAAAGCCTCCTCAAAAAAACCGGGTAAATGTTCTGCTTGTTGAGGATGTACTGCCAAATCAGAAATTGGCAACAGTAATATTAGAAAAACTTGGATACCGTGTCAGTATTGTAGAAAACGGATTAAAAGCGGTGGCTTCTTGTTCGGATGAAAAGTTTGATATTATTTTAATGGATTGCCAAATGCCGGAAATGGATGGTTATGAGGCAGCTTCCATTATTAAAAACAGTAAGGGTATCAATAGGGATACGGTTATCATTGCAATGACCGCAAATGCTATGGAAGAGGATAGGGATAAATGTCTTGCGGCTGGTATGGACGACTACATCAGTAAACCAATTACGATGGAAAAACTGAATAAAACAATTACTCAGTGGATGAAAAAAGAGTTATCATAGATCAGCTATAAATGGAAGGTACTTTCGCTGTGATTTGGATAATTATATTACTGTTCACTCCCCTGCAAAAAGCAGCAGTTCCGTGAACAATAACAAAATTATGCTAATTGCATGTAATAATATGACTTTTAGTACTGGAGAAAAGTACTAAAATCATTTATAATAGAGCGGAAGGGGGTTATAAAAATGGATGAAATCATTGTGGACATATATTCCTTCCGAAAGGATGCAGGTTTGGATTATGATACTTTAAAGGAGTTGTATTTCATCTTTGCAGAAGAAATAATTCAGGAAAAAAATGAGATTAACACTTACTTAGAACAGAATAAGGCGGAAGAGCTGCTGCCGGTTGTACATAAAATGAAAGGAATAGCAAGCAGCTATCGTACACCTGTAATTCTTGAAATTGCTGTCGGATTGGAAAGTAAACTAAAAAACAAAGATTTTGATACGTTGGAACCTGTAATAAATCAACTAAATAAAGCAATTGCTCAGGTGGCCGATGCTATTGCTTTATATTTTCAAAATTAATTTACCAGATTATTTTTGATTGCAAATACAGCTAGTTGGGTTCTGTCTCTTAACTGGAGTTTGGATATAATTTCAGTTACTTTATTCTTTATTGTACCCTCGGCCATAAACAAGACGGACCCAATTTGTTTATTATCATACCCTGCAACGATAAACGAAATTATTTGCAGATCTTTCTCAGTTAATGCTACAGGAATTCCTCCAATCTCAATGGATTTATCTTTTTTCTTTAAAGTATCAGGCTCATTTTTTGCTAAAGGTACGGAATTAAGCACTTTTTTATGTATAATTCCTAAACCAGCTGCAGTACTTTTGATTGAAAGAATCAATTCTTCCGTGCCGATATCTTTTACAATATATCCGTCGGCACCATTACAAATTGCTTCAGCAACATCATCCCCATTACTGGAAGCGGTGAGGATAAGTACTTTAACATGGGGATAATTTGTTTTAATTAACTTGGTGGCTTCGGTTCCATTACATAAAGGCATTGCAATATCCATTAAAACAATATCCGGATTGGTTTTTGAACAAAACTCATATGCCTCTTTGCCATCCCCTACACAACCAATTACTTTAATATCACTATTATTTTCAATTATATATTTAAAACTTTCCCGTAAAAGTTTTTGATCATCTGCTATTAATAATCTTATCATTAGAAACTCCATTCTCCCTTATACAAGTATATTATAACATTTTGTTAAAATTAAAACAATGCAAGAAGTGAACACTTTTGAACTTATTTGAAATTGATTTATTATGGACACAGATGTTATAAAATGCAGATATTTAGCATATAATAACAAATGTTTACCACTACCTGCCTGTTTCAATATACTTGACTTTTTTTATGAAATGAAGTATACTATTTCACACAGGTTTATTAAACTGATTGAATCTGTTTTTATAATTTGTTAATCGGCTATAGAAAGCCGAATTCATAATAGCCAAAAAGTTTCCGTGCAGCCGGGGAGATAGCGGTGCCCTGTACCTGCAATCCGCTACAGCAGGGGTGATGCCTTGCCTAGGGTGCTTTTTTGTAGGGCTGCCCCCTATAAGTGATGTTGACGTCTGGGTCTTACGCAACAGGAATTCGTGAACCGTGTCAGGTCAGGAATGGAGCAGCACTAAGCGAAAGCTCTTGTGTGCCGTAAGGCTGCCTGGGCCGAGTTAACTGTAGGGGTAACGCCTATGAAGAGCATTCGAAGCAAGACGCACGGAATTTAATAACAATAAATTTAATAGAGGCAAAGATGTCGTCACTTTTGTGAACGGCATTTTTTTATGCAATAGAAAAATGCGTCCTATTGCATAAAAAGCTCTACCGTGCAGGATGCGCATCTCGGCGGAAAGGAATTGATTGCAGAGGGCTCGCTTTGGCGCGAGAGTATCAGCTCGCCGATGCCTTGTTCTTCCGGATTACAAGTTATTTTAAAGGGGTACATTACGGTTACCCGCTCATTTCCTATGGTAGGAGCTGCCAAAGGGGGTAGTTTTCTATATACAATATATAGGGGCCGGAATACTATCAATGGGGATAGGCCTTTGCTCATAGCCATCGGGAACGGTGGCCCGGCCCCCTCTAATACCTAATCAAAAGATTGCATCAATAGCTTAGCTGTTGGTGCTTTTTTACTATAAAACAATCATGTATTTTTATAAATAAGCCTTTCGAAATGTCGATTTTTAGATTATAATAGTATTATGAATAAAATGTCAAAATTTTGAGGTGAGCTATGGCAATAAAGATAAACAACTATGCAGTAAATCAGGCTGAAAAGGGGTCAGTTATTTATGAGTTAGATGAACAGATTAATAGTGTATGTATTATTTTAAAAGGGCGGGTACAGGCTGTTAATCATGGTTCTAAAATTATATTAGGATCTGGAAATTTCTTAGGTGTCAGCGATCTGTTATATAAAGGGCGATATCTGAATACGTATATTGCTTATGACGATTTAACTTTCTATTGTTTCCCCATACAACAAAAAGATGAATTAGGAGAAATATTTGCTTCCAATAAGGATTATAAAGGTTTAATGGTTGCATCTTTGACCAGGCAGATCAATGAATTGGATAAGGTATACAGTGCGTTGCAATTAATGGCCGACCAGCTTTATAATTTTATATACCGTAATTATGAGGTTTATTTGGAAACCGGAAAAAGGTATGGTTATCCGACGACCGTTATTGATTCCATACAGGATATGGAAAGATATAACAGCGAATCCATTATAGATGAGAGAAAGTTAGCTTATTATAAGGAATGCGCTAAAATTTCTTTGGATGTATGGAAGTCTTTTTGCACTTCGGGAGATGGGGTAACTCTCTATTTGGTGGAAGAAATATCGGAATTAATAGATCAATTAACTACGGAATGTATGGAATTATCCACTTATATTTATGATATATTCAGTCTGTTAATGAACAATACGGATAGTTGTCTTTTTAAAGAATTTGCAGCTTTGTCCATTTCCATAGAAGAAAGCGGCGGTTATAACAACGACATATTACATATAGTAGATGAAATAATCGACCAGATAAATAAGACTGAAAAGCTTTATGAAGAAAAGGTTGGAAGATCCATACAAGTGGATAGGACCCGTATGGAAGAAATATATTATCTGTTGTTATCTAAAAACAGCAGTCGGAAGGAACAGGTTGAAAATAACTTCCAGTATACTCAGAGTGAATTACAGCAAATGTCAGAGGACTTTAAGGATTCCTTAAAACAGATTCAGCTTTATTGCGAAAGAGATGCAGAAAAAGCAGAGGAGCTTAATCAGCTTGTGCTTAATTTTATTAACCTTAAAGATAAGTTTTCTTCAGATGACAAAACCAGGGTATTGCGCAGGAAGATTATGCAGCATTATTACGAATTATATGAAAGGGTATTCTTTAAAGCGCTGAATGATAAAGAAGTACCAAAGATCATTGATTTGTTCTTGAAATACGGATTTCTGGACGAAAGACTTTTATCCAGAGAACAGTTAAAAGAATTATATAATCTGGATGAGGAATCAACAAATAACCAGGAACCCTGTAAGGTTTATAATATTAAAGACTGGCTTATTAATATTTACAAGGGAGCTAAGGAACCCTCCAAAAATGAATTTGATTTGGATTATACAGATATGCTCCGTGACAGAAAAAGGAAAGCAGAAATAACAGAAACTCAGGAAAAAGAATTATTATCGAACCAGAGAGAGAAAGTCATCTACGAAATAAATAATATGTTCCGCTATAATCACAGGGTAGTCAGCGGACAAATCAGCACATTTGTGCCATTCTTATGGGGCGATAATATGTTTAAGGACATTAAGAAATTACTGGTAACGGCAGAAACGGTTAACCGTGCCATAAATGAACTCCTTGAAGTTGATTATTCGGTTTTCCACAGAGAGGTAATGTATGTGAACGTAGAGAAAGGTATCTCCAAAGAATATATTTTAAAGCAGGTATTTCCGGATATTATACTAATGCCTACTTTAGGGTATAACGGTGTTATGTGGCAGGAAATCACCGGGAAGAGGAAAAGCAACGAGGGAAGGTTTGTTCTGCCTAACTTTTCGGATGTGAATATTAAGGACATATTAATAAAGATACTTGGCAGGTTCCGTTGGGAATTATGCAGAAGCATTCAGGGAAGTGCCTGGAACAATATTAAGTATAGGTCATTAACTTCCGAATATGCAGATTATATCCAATTCTTTAAAAAGAACAGGGAACTTTCGGAAGAAGTAAAAGAAAAAGTAAAATCGCAGATACAAAAAGGTAAGGGCAATTACCGTGAGATTTTTGTTATTGATTATGAAGCATGGGTGAAAGGGGAAGCCACCGGTGCAATAAGGCTTAACAGGGTAGCAAGGGAAATGCTGGCAACTTACTGTCCGTTTAGTAAACCCATTAGAGACAGGGTAAAAATGCAGCCTTTATTTGCAGATGCAATGGAACGATTTACACGAAATACCTTAAAAAAGAAAAAAGAATTAGATTTAAGATTCCGTGCAATTGAAAAAGAAGGCGGAGAGATTACGGAAGAATTAATGGAGACATATATTTTCTATCGTGACTTATAAGGAATTTATATTTGGAAATACCATATTTAGTTACTATTAAATCCGGGATGAAATTATCTGTCAATTAACATGTTGCTGTTCGATATATTAACTACAGTTTAAAAATGTAAAAGGATATTGACAAATATCAAATTATTATTTATAATGACATTATAAATCAATCGATTGATTTAATTAACAGATAATTCAACAAGACATTTTGTGCTTAAGGGAAAGGAGGAGATTCCAATGGGTTCTTTAGAGGAAGATTCAGAGTATATACCTATCCGTTACATGCAGAAAGATTGTCCTGCTGGAAAGGCCTTCAACATAGATGAATGTATCTAAGGATATGCAAGTTGCGTGATATAGAATTTGGAGTTATATAATGATTAAAATTCTGAATGCATGTAATATGGAACTGTAAAACCTGTTATTAAATCAGCTTTAGCAGGGCATAAAGTTATATAAGAGACTCCGATTAACTACATAAAAGGAGATTGAAATAAGAAGTAACAGGATAACACCTGCCATAAACATATTTATGGCAGGTGTTTTTTGTGAGTGCAGCTAAAGCTAAAGTCATAAATAACCGAGACCAACATGCTGAGTTACATTTGTTACAGTTTGGCTGGAAGGCTGAACTGCAACAAATTACGAGGTTGCACTTGTCTTAATAGGCCCCGAATGGTAAGATAAAGTAGGATGAGTTTATAAATGAGAGGTATGATTATGCTTAGTTTACTTGATGTAAAAAAGTCTTATAAAAAGAATAAAGCGGTGGATGGAATATCATTTGAGATACAAAGAGGTGAAATATTCGGATTGGTCGGAGCAAACGGGGCTGGAAAATCAACTACTATTTCCATGCTGACGACAAAAACTAAGCCGGACAGCGGGGATATTATATATCAAGGTAAAAGCATAGTGAAAAATCCACAGCTTATCAGGGAGCATTTGGGTTACGTTCCGCAGGATATTACACTTTATTCATCCCTTTCAGGAAGAGATAATCTGGTATTTTGGGGGAATGCCTACCATGTACCTAAAAAAATATTAGAGGAAAGAATTAAGGAAGTCTGTGATATTATCGGTTTTACAAAAGACAATTTAAATCAGAAGACAGCTGAATATTCAGGGGGTATGAAACGGCGTCTTAATATAGGGGCGGCTCTATTGCATCATCCGGATTTTTTGGTGTTGGACGAGCCTACGGTTGGTATTGATATCATTGCCAGAAATCAAATTCTGGAATCTATAAGAAAGTTAAATCGTGGCGGCACAACCATTTTGTACTGCGGACATTACATGGATGAAGTGGAACAGCTATGTGATTCCATTTGTATATTGGATAAGGGTAAAGAAATTGTGTATGGAAAGAAGAAAACTTTATTAACAGATACAGATAAAACCTTGGAAGAGTTATATTATGAACTTATAGAAGTAAAATAACCGAGGGAGTACCATTTAGATAAATAGTGTATGCTTATGGCAGACGGATGGGAGTTAATATGGAACGTTATGATAATATTGTAAAAATAGAAGAAATCAGAAGATTGGTTGAAAACAGCCAATATGAAAAAGCAATGAAGATTTTGGACACCATGGATATTGTTAAAATTAAAGCTCTTACCGATTTGAGTATCATCGCGGATGTTTATACGCAAAGTGAACGATATGAAGAAGCCATGGAAGTATTAACCAAAATTTATGGTAAAACCAAAACAAGAAGAGTTCTGTACCAGCTTGTAGATTTGTCCATTAGAAGGGGCAACGTTTCGGATGCAGAGGAATACCTGGAGAAATACATTAAGGCAGCACCGATGGATCCCAACCGTTATATTTTACGGTATTGGATAGATAAGCTGAATCAAGAACCTTACGAGGTGCTGATAGAATCCCTGGAAAAATTAAAAGAATATGAATATTATGAAATGTGGGCTTATGAACTTGCCAAACTCTATCATAAAGCCGGAATGAAGGATAAATGCGTCAGGGAATGCAGTGATATTATATTATGGTTTGGTGATGGTATTTATGTAGAAAAAGCCAGACTGTTAAAGGGTTATTATGTTGGAGAAATCAACCCGGTACATATGCTGAAAGCAAAAGAAAAAAAAGAAGCAGAAAAGAAGTTTGGACTGGATAAAACGAAAGATTTCAGCGTTATGCGAAGTCAGATCGATCAATTCTTAGCTGAGGAAGATACTTCTGCCAATGGGAAACCGGATATGCTAAAGACCCGGCACAGTGATTATGAAAGAGATATGGAAAATACAGAGAATAATGATCCTGAACTGCAAGCATTTTTTAAAAAAGTTGCAAGAAAACTAGAAAGAGATGTAATGCATAAAAACGGTTTGGAGCATCTTAAAAAAGAGATTGAGAATTCAGGAGATGGTCTGGAGAATGCAGAAAAAAGCTCAGAAAATGGATCCGTACCAAATCATATATTTCATATTGTAAGGAAATTAGATACTGACCTTGAAAATGAAGAATCCTATTCAAAAGATCAGGAAGACAAGGAAGAGACTCAATATTTAGAAGTAAATGAAGAAGCAGACGAGAAACAAAATTATGAAATGAAAGAAGAGGCCGAGGAAGAACAATATCTCGGAACAACGGAAGAAAACCAATATAACGGAGCAGAAGAAATAGAAGAAGACCAATATCTCGGAATAACCGATGAACTTCAAAAATCTGATGATAATGAAGTTAAAAAAGAAGTTACAGATGAAAAAATAATAACCGAACAAAAAGAGATTATTCCGTTATCCGATGTGGAAAATAATAAAACAAATGAGAATGAGATTGAGGTTATGAAACAGCCGGTAATTAATATGGAGAAGAATCAAAAAGAATCAAGATATACTCCGGATAAATTTGATTCTATATTTTCTGAAGCCGGTATGAATTACGAAAAAGATTTTGGATATTTTGTCAACATGGATTCCTGCAGAAATCAAATAGAATCATGCTTAGAAAGTATCCTGTCTGACTATTCAAAAACAAATCACATAGTAGTTATCGGCGAAAGAAAAACCGGTAAAACGACTCTGGCAAAGAAAATATCAAAGGCACTTTATGGACTTAATTGGATCAATACAAATCGTATAGCAAAAATATCGGCCTCAAAGCTTAACGGAATTTCTTTGGAATCAAAGAAAGATAAATTGATTAACAGTTCCCTGATTATTGAAGAAGCCGGATTACTGGATTCGGATGCCGTTGAACAATTAGTTTCGTTAATACAGAATTTAGGAGAAAATATATTTGTTATATTAGAGGATAATCAAAAAGGTATGAAAAATCTTTTTGATAGGAATCCTAACATAGGTGAGATATTCGGTAATATGATAAATCTCCCAGAGTATTCAAAAGAAGATTTATCAGGATTTGCTTTTACTTATATACGGAATAACGATTATGAATTTACCAGGGAAGTTAAAATCGCTTTTGAAAAGGAAATAGAAAGAATCATTAACGTTGTAAAAAATGAAGATCGGTTAGAGGCTGTAATGGAATTGGCAAAAAGGACTAAAACATCTGCAGATAAAAGAAATAAATCTCTGCTTTCGGATATTATTCATGACCGGGATTTAAGTTCAGAAGACTTCTTATATATTAAAAAAGAGGATTTTATATAATATTGTGCAAAATGGACAAATTCTAAGAATTCCAGTTATTTAGCGCCAAAACAGGTATCTATTCTGTGAATATAAACGCATACATGATGTTGTTAGAACGGTATTGACTGAAAAGTCACAATTATATATGGGAGGAGGAATCAAATGGATAATGAAATATATGTCATAGGGCATATCAATCCGGATACGGACTCCATTTGTTCAGCAATTGCTTATGCAAAGTTAAAAAGGATTCTAACCGGCGGAGAATACAAAGCAAAAAGGGCAGGTCAGATAAATTCTGAAACAAGGTTTGTACTGGATCGGTTTAAGGTCACAGCACCCAGCTACTTATCGGATATCCGTACCCAGGTAAAAGATATAGAGATACGAAGGACAGAGGGGGTTAAAAAAGATATATCACTTAAAACCGCCTGGTCCTATATGCGAAAAAATAATGTGGTAACGTTACCTATTATTAATCAAGATAATCGTCTGGAGGGTTTAATTACCATTGGTGATATCGCTAAGTCATACATGGATGTTTATGATAACCGGATATTAACGAAAGCGGAAACATCTTGTATTAATATTATAGAAACCTTAGAGGGTGAATTGGCAGCAGGAGATTTGGAAGAAATTTTTGCTGATGGTAAAGTTCTGATCGCTGCCGCTAATCCGGACCTGATGGAAACTTATATTGAAAAAGGCGATATAGTAATATTAGGAAACCGGTATGAATCCCAGCTTTGCGCAATTGAAATGAATGCGAAATGTATCATAGTCTGTGACGGCGCCAAGGTATCAAAAACCATAACAAAACTGGCGCAGAACAATAAATGTACGATTATTCGGACTCCTTTTGATACATTTACAGCTGCCAGGTTGATTAATCAAAGCATACCAATCTGGTTTTTTATGACTGCCCAGGAGTTAATAACCTTTTCCACGGAAGATTATATAGAGGATATCAGGGAAATTATGGCAAAAAAAAGGTACCGTGATTTTCCGGTTCTGAATAAAGACGGATGTTATATTGGTATGATCTCCAGACGAAACCTTTTAAATCCAAAAAGAAAAAAAGTTATATTAGTGGATCATAATGAGAAATCCCAGGCAGTGGATGGTCTGGAGGATGCAGAAATACTGGAAATCATAGATCATCATCGCCTTGGCAGTTTAGAAACCATAAGCCCGGTATTTTTCCGTAACCAACCTTTAGGTTGCACGGCTACTATAATATACCAGATGTACCGTGAAAATGGTATTGAGGTTGAACCTCAGATGGCAGGTTTGTTATGCTCGGCCATACTATCCGATACCCTGGTTTACCGGTCTCCTACCTGTACCGACATAGACCGGACCTCCTCTGAGGAACTTGCGAAAATAGCCGGTATACAGGTAGAGGAATATGCAAAAGAAATGTTTGCGGCAGGCAGCAACCTGACCTCAAAATCACCGGAGGAAATATTCTATCAGGACTTTAAAAAATTTACGGCTGGAGATCTGATTTTTGGAGTAGGTCAAATTAATTCCATGAATCAGGAAGAATTAGAAGCCATTAAGGAAAAACTGGTACCATATATGCAGAAAGCATTCAAAGATCATGGAGTGGAAATGCTATTCTTTATGCTTACCAATATAATTGACAGTTCCACGGAATTGCTATATCAGGGTGCCGGTTCAAAAGAATTGCTTGTAAATGCTTTTAAACTGGATAAAGGCAGCGATATTATTTATCTGAGGGGAGTTGTATCAAGGAAGAAACAGTTAATTCCTGCCTTGATGATAACTCTCCAGCAGGACAATGTTTAGATTTTAAATTGAATCTGAATATTTTTCTTTAGGTTTTTACCGCCTACGGATTTTACATTTTGAGTAACCGTTAATATGTAGGATTCATTTTCCGTATAAGGCTCTAAGGGTTCAATTTCTATGTATTTATTAATGGAATCGTAACTTATATGGGTTTTAAGAGGAATTTGGTTGATGGAAGTGACATAAAGATTACGATTATTTACGGTAGCAGGATTTAACGGTGAAGAAAATTTAATACGCCATACAAAATTACCCGTACGAAATTTTAGGGTCTGCCTGACTTTATCCTGGACTTCATCAGAAACGGATTCAATATTTAAAAAGTTATTTGACATTGTACTCACCTCAATTTTTCAGCGTTTGTGTTCTTTGCTTTATCTGCACCGGTAGACAAAGCTTATCAATTTAAATGTTATATAATTCTATTATACAATATTTTATAAAAATAGCATAGTAGTTATTAAGAATTAGAAATATACCTTTTATCAGATTAATGTACTAAATGATCGGAAATCTTTTCTGTTCATAGTGCAGGGAGGAAATTTAATGGAAAAAGAATTTTGGAAAGCCGGTAATATGTTATATCCCCTGCCGGCTGTTATGGTCAGCTGCCAGAGGGAAGGGGAAAAACCCAATATAATTACTGTGGCCTGGACGGGTACCATCTGCACCAATCCGGCTATGGTATATATATCGGTAAGACCCAGCCGGTTATCCTATGATATCATAAAAGACACGAAGGAATTTGTTCTTAATCTGACAACAAAGAAACTAGTGAAAGCAGTAGATTATTGCGGAGTCAGATCGGGAAGAGATGTAGATAAATTTCAAGAGATGAGATTAACGCCGGTTCCTGCAAAAGTGGTAAAAGCTCCATTGATTCAGGAATGTCCGGTTAATATAGAATGTAAAGTGAAGCAAATAATGAAGCTGGGTTCTCATGATATGTTTATATCGGAAGTCTTGGGGGTTCATGCAGATATTTCCTATTTAAACACAAAAGGCAAGTTTGATTTAAGTAAAGCAGACCCTATTGTTTACTCCCATGGAGAGTATTTTGGGTTGGGAGAACTAATGGGTAATTTTGGATACAGCGTCAAGAAAAAATAACCTGTTTAAGATTTAGAAAACGGGAAAAAATAAAAAGTACTTGGCGAGGTGGTCGAAAGGTGATATAATCTGTTCATTGTGTTCAAAAGAATTTATTTCATAATATCTTTAGAAATTATTTCGAATAACTTTAGATATTACTTCACAATTCTTTTTGGGAATATGATTATAAAGCCATTGGGGCTTGATTATCATACTGCGATGGATTTTATGTGACATGAAGACAGAATGAGAGGAAGATATGAAGAACATAGTATTGATTGGAATGCCTGGCGCCGGGAAAAGTACAATTGGTATTATACTTGCCAAGGTTTTGGGATATAATTTTATAGATTCTGATTTACTAATTCAGGAGCAGGAGAATTGTTTATTAAAGGATATCATAGAAGCGCGTGGTTTAGATGGGTTTATTGCCGTTGAAAATCAGGTTAACAGTGATATCAAAACAACCAATACAGTTATAGCAACAGGCGGAAGTATAATATATGGTACTGAAGCGATCAACCATTTACGGGAAATTGGCATTGTTGTATATATAAAATTAAGTTTAGAAACAATTGATAACCGTTTGGGGAACATAAAACAAAGAGGGGTAGTTTTTAAAGAGGGTCAGACATTAAAGTCTTTATATGAGGAACGTTGCCCATTATACGAAAAATATGCCCATATTGTTATAGATGGCGAAGAATTAAATGCGGAAGAACTTATGGATAAGATAGCGGAGGAAGTAAGGCATTATTCTTAACCGTAAGCTGAAAGAATTTTAGTATTATTTTACAGGAACTGAATAATGTAAAAAATATTTTACAACCAGATAATTTATGGTATAATCAAGTTAATCTAACAAATTTTACAATTAAAATTAGTGATTTATGTGCAAAATAGTAAAAATCACGTAACAAAAATAATGAGGTGTGCAATGGAGCAATATATTATAAAAGGCGGCAAAGCTTTGCATGGCGAAGTGTCAATTGGGGGCGCTAAGAATGCGGCGCTGGGGATTTTGTCTGCGGCCATTATGACGGATGAAACGGTAACTGTTGAAAATCTGCCTGATATAAGTGATATAAAGGTTATGCTGCAGGCAATTGAGGAAATAGGGGCGAAAGTTGATAGAATAAATGAACATTCTGTAAGAATTAATGGAAGTAAAATTGATTCCATGAGTATAGATTATGAATTCATACGTAAAATACGTGCATCCTACTATCTTTTAGGAGCTTTATTAGGTAAATATAAAAAAGCCCAGGTAGCTTTACCGGGTGGATGCAATATCGGAAGCAGGCCCATTGATCAACACATTAAAGGGTTTGAAGCTTTAGGTGCTTCCGTTAAAATCGAACATGGTATGATCCAGGCGGAAGCCAAAGAATTAAAGGGTACCCATATTTATCTGGATATAGCCAGCGTTGGGGCTACCATTAATATTATGATGGCGGCTTGCCTTGCAGACGGGGTTACTATTATCGAAAACTCAGCGAAAGAGCCTCATGTAGTTGATGTGGCAAACTTTTTAAATAGTATGGGCGCAAGTATTAAAGGTGCAGGAACAGATGTAATTCGTATTAAAGGTGTTAAGTCTTTATCCGGAAGTGAATATGCAATAATTCCTGATCAGATAGAAGCCGGTACCTTTATGTTTGCAGCAGCGGCAACAAAGGGGGACGTACTGATTAAGAACGTTATTCCGAAGCACCTTGAGGCAATTACAGCAAAACTTATAGAAATTGGTGTTTCGGTGGAGGAATATGATGATGCGGTACGTGTTACGGCATCTGACAGATTGGGACATACCAATATAAAAACTCTTCCATATCCCGGTTTTCCCACAGATATGCAGCCGCAGATGGCCGCAACCCTGGTGACATCTGAGGGGACAAGCATAGTAACGGAAACAATGTTTGAAAACCGTTTAAAATATGTTGATGAACTTGCCAGAATGGGAGCAAGTATTAAGGTTGAGGGTAATTCTGCAATTATCGTAGGAGTATCTGGCCTTACCGGTGCGATTGTCAGTGCACCTGATTTAAGAGCAGGTGCAGCTCTTGTTATAGCAGGATTAGTAGCCGAAGGGTTTACCATTGTGGAACAGGTTGAATTTATTGAACGGGGTTATGAGCATTTTGAACGGAAAATGCAAGGCCTTGGTGCAACAATGGCTAAAATAGATATCGAAGACGAAAAAGCCGTACAGAAATTTAAATTGAAAGTAAGTTAAGTATATAAAATGTAGCAAAGATATATATTATCTGATTTTAGCAAATGAAAAGGATATAAAAGAAGTGAATGGAAGCTTCTTCATATCCTTTTTTGATATTTTATGTTATAGTAGATTCAAAAAAGATATCCGGTAAAAGTTATATTCAAAAAGTATTTATTATATAATAGCTTCAATAATCAATTTGTGCTCTTTAGAAAGATCAATAAAACGGTTACCGACCTGAACAATTGGTTTTGATAGATAATGATTATTAATCAAACGGATTTCACCTACGGTCTGATCACTTAATCTCACACGTTTACCTACATAGGATTGCACAATTTCCTGAAGAAAAGTCATTATGTAATGAGGGTCGAATTTCTGAAGACCTTCTGCTTCAAATAAACTGAGTGCTTCGAATGGGCATAATGCAGGGCGGTAGACCCTGGCAGAAGTCATAGCATCATAAACATCGGCTATAGCAATTATTTTAGCAAAAGAATCAATTTCAGAACCGTGAAAACCATTGGGATATCCGCTGCCGTCACAACGTTCGTGGTGCATTAAAGCAGTATATTTTATACGAAGATCCACATCTTTATTTTTTAAAATCTGATAGCCCTTAACCGTATGGGTTTTAACGGTGGAATACTCTGAAGCTGTGAGACTGTCCTGTTTATTAATGATTTCGGACGGAAGCGTGAGTTTGCCTATATCATGCAATAAACCACTGGCAGTAAGGATATCAATGTCTTTTTCAGGTAACTTCAGCCAGTGCCCGAATACATTTGCAATTAATGCAACGTTGATGGAATGTACATAAGTTAAGTCGTCAAATTCCCGCATACAATGAAGCATATCAAATACATGAATGCCGTTACGGCTTTTCGACAATATCTGGGTAGTGTGTTTTATCAAACCGTTGATATCAAGAGTCGTATCTTTTGCTTCAATTTTATTTAATTCACCCTTAAAAACCGGAAGAGCTTCCATGAAAGAACTACTGAACTGTTTGAATTCGATACTTTCACGTGTCATTTGAGAATGGCTGGCATCTTTCATTGTCGGTTTCTTTACATCTTCCAAAATAATACTAAAGTCGTTAATGGAATAAAATTTAAGACGTGTAATAATTTTATCTGTCAAGGTGGTGCCTTCTGAGATAACCAGCTGGTTGTTATAATTGTAGATATCTTCTCCTGCTACCATCCCCGGGGTAGCCTGTTTCACTGTAATACGTTTTTTTTTCACGATTGCCCCCAATCTTTGCGTATAAACGCTATATACATATAAAGTTTTTGTTAGCATAAGTATAAGAATTATGTTACATTTTGTCAATAAAGAAAAAAGCCCTTGACAATATAATAAAAATAGTTTATTCTCAAACATATCAGATATAATATACGGTGGTATAAAGAACCGCCTTTTATCAGAGGTTTGAATAGCAATTTCTGATAAGTTTTATTAATTGCATATTAGGCAATATTTTCTCTTATTCAGAGTGACGGAGAGTAAAGGCTCTATGAAGTCACGGCAACCCCCATTGCGGAAGGTGCCAACCTGAGCGAGTAATCGAACAATAAGAGGATTTGATGTTTATTATTATCAAGTCCGTCTTATCGGGCTTTTTTTATTTCACAGGATAGTTCTACGAACTTCCTTATGTTAAAGAAAGCCCTCCGGACATGAAACATAAAAATCGGACCAGTTACCTTGTTATAAAAATCTCCGGATTTGATGCACATGTGCGAGAAAAACATCCAGGCGCCAGAAAGCTGCCGCATAACGGCTGCGCCCGGCGTAGTTAATACAAGCGTGAAAAACACGCAGATAGGAGCAAAAGTATGAATAAATTATTATTTACCTCAGAATCTGTTACAGAAGGACATCCTGATAAAATCTGTGATCAGGTTTCAGATGCAGTTTTAGACGCATTATTAGAACAGGATCCTATGAGCAGGGTTGCCTGTGAAACAGCTATAACCACCGGTTTAGTTTTGGTTATGGGTGAAATAACCACAAACGGTTATGTTGACATTCAGAAAATAGTTCGTGATACGATACGCGAAATCGGGTATGACAGATCTGATTACGGTTTTGATGCCAATACCTGCGGGGTTATCGTAGCATTGGATGAGCAGTCTGCCGATATAGCAATGGGAGTTAATAAGGCTCTGGAAGCCAGAGAACATACTATGTCAGAAAATGAATTGGAAGCAATTGGAGCCGGAGACCAGGGAATGATGTTTGGTTTTGCCAGCAATGAAACGGAAGAATATCTGCCATATCCAATCTATCTGGCACATCAGTTAACAAAACAGCTGACGAAAGTAAGAAAAGACGGAACCTTACCATATCTCCGTCCGGACGGAAAGTCTCAGGTTACAGTAGAATATAATGAAGAGGGTAAGCCGATACACTTAAATGCTGTAGTATTATCCACTCAGCATAATCCTGAGGTTACCCAGGAACAGATTCATAAAGATATTAAACAATACGTATTCGATGCAATATTACCAAGCGAATTAGTGGACGAAAGTACTAAATTCTTTATTAATCCAACCGGACGTTTTGTTATCGGCGGACCGAACGGTGACAGTGGTCTGACCGGACGTAAAATTATTGTAGATACCTATGGCGGTTATGCACGTCATGGCGGCGGTGCGTTTTCCGGCAAGGATTGTACCAAAGTAGACCGTTCAGCTTCTTATGCGGCTCGTTATGTTGCAAAAAACATTGTAGCGGCAGGTTTGGCAGATAAATGTGAAATTCAGTTATCCTATGCAATCGGCGTTGCACAGCCGACTTCCATTATGGTAGATACCTTTAATACCGGGAAATTAGAAAATAATGATCTAATCCAGATAATCCGGGATAATTTTGATTTGCGTCCTGCAGGAATTATTAAAATGTTGGATTTAAGACGTCCGATATATAAGAAAACAGCAGCCTATGGGCATTTTGGACGTAATGAGTTAAATTTACCATGGGAAAGATTAAACAAGGTAGATGACTTAAAGAAATATCTTTAATAAGTATTAAAAGTCTATTATATAAAATAAAACAGCCGGTGTCAGGTTGAGAAGCTCTCTTTCGACACCGGCTGTCTGTTTTTTGAAATCCATGTTCGAACCCGGCACAAAAACGTTTTGCATCAGTCTGTTAACAGAATATAAGTTTAATAAAATATTTATAAAAGTCATGGTTAGTTTATATATTATTCCGGTTGAAGTATGATATAATGAAAGCGGAATAAGGAATTGCAGGTAAACGTGCATATTCCGATTGGAACTATAAGATTATGAACACGGCTTTTGTTTATAATATAATAAAACTACTATTGATGAGTGAATCATATAAAGCAGGTGAAGAATTTGAAACTGAAAAGCAGGCTGTTAACAGCATTTTTAATAATTACAGCATTACCTATTTTTTTAATTACTCTTGCAGCCGGAACCATTGTAAGATTTCAAGCCAATTCCATAGAGCAGACCTATGATGTGAAATCGGATACTATTAAGCTGATTTCTAATCCGCTGCAGATTTTAAGCCGGTTAACCAGGGGAGTTTATAATGAAATTGTGATTACCTCCAAGCAGGAATCGGAGAGATTTGAGGATGAAACATATATAAATTACCTGAATTCAGAACTAAAGGGTAAGTATTCTTATATTGTTTTAAGAAAAGGCGATCAAATCATATACAGCGGTAAGAACGAGAATCTGGAATATATTAAAGGATACTTGCCGAAGTATGGTAAATACTCAACCGATATGGAAGGCGGTATGTATATTGACACCAAAAACCCATTTTTACTGAAACAACAGGATTTTCATTTTACGGACGGGTCAGAAGGAAGTATCTTTGTTATTACGGACGTAGATACTTTAGTGCCGCAGATCAGATCCTCCGCAATACAGATGGTATGCTCTCTGGTCTTTGTGGTAATATTAACAGCAGGTGTGCTGATTATCTGGATATATCGGAGTATTTTAAGGCCGTTAAATACCCTGCATGCGGCTACGGATGCCATGAAAGAGGGTAATCTGGATTATTCTATTGAGGGCGATCCGGAGGATGAGATCGGACAGCTTTGTGTAGATTTTGAAGAAATGCGTATCCGCCTTAAGGAGCTTATTGAAGTAAGGCTTAAGTATGAAGAGGATACTAAAGAGCTAATCAGTAATATATCTCATGATTTAAAAACGCCTATCACTGCCATAAAAGGTTATGCAGAGGGTATTATGGATGGTGTGGCAGATACGAAAGAGAAGCAGGCCAAGTATATAAAGACCATATATACGAAAGCCAATGATATGTCCGTTTTGGTGGATGAATTATCCTTTTATTCCAAAATAGACTGCAATACCATGCCGTATACTTTTACCAATATTAATCTGCATGATTATTTCAGTGATTGCATAGAGGAACTGACTTTGGATCTGGAGGTTAAAAATATTGAGGTTGTTTATAGAAACGAAACTGATCCTGCACTTAAAGTGTCGGCAGATGCGGAACAGTTAAAACGTGTTATCAATAATATTATCGGAAATTCCGTTAAATATATTGGTACCAGAAAAGGTCTCATAAAAATTCAGATTGAAGATATAGGTCAATCTGTTAAGATTTCAATTGCAGATAACGGACAGGGTATTGCTTCTAAGGATTTGCCGTATATATTTGAGCGTTTTTACAGGGCTGATTCCTCCCGTAATTCAACCAAAGGCGGAAGCGGTTTAGGTCTGGCAATTGCCAAGAAAATAATCCAGGACCATATGGGTAACATATGGGCTGAAAGTGAAGAAGGAAAAGGTACAACGATTTACATCACCTTGAAAAAATGTAAGGAGGTTACAGAATATGAGTAGGATATTAATTGTAGAGGATGAAATTGCAATTGCAGAATTAGAAAAAGATTACCTGGAGCTAAGCGGCTTCGAGGTTGAGATGGAAACCACGGGTGATGGCGGAGAAGCAAGAGCAGTGAATGAAGAATTTGATTTAATTATATTGGACTTAATGCTTCCCAATGTAGACGGTTTTGAAATATGCAAAAAAATCAGAGCAGTTAAAAATATTCCGATACTTATGGTTTCCGCCAAGAAGGATGATATTGATAAAATCAGGGGATTAGGACTCGGTGCGGATGACTATATTACCAAACCATTCAGCCCAAGTGAATTAGTAGCCAGGGTTAAGGCTCATTTGGCCAGATATGAGAGATTAATCGGTACCAGTACAAAAGAAAATGAAATCATTGAAATCAGGGGAATTAAAATTGATAAAACAGCCAGAAGAGTGTATGTAAATAATGAAGAGAAAAGTTTTACCACTAAAGAGTTTGACCTTTTGACTTTTTTGGCAGAGAACCCCAACCATGTTTATACTAAAGAAGAATTATTCCAGAAAATATGGGATATGGAATCGATCGGTGATATTGCTACCGTTACGGTACACATTAAAAAAATCCGTGAAAAGATTGAATTTAACACTTCAAAACCTCAATATATCGAGACTATTTGGGGTGTTGGGTACCGATTTAAGGTATAAATTCCATTATAATATAAAAGCCCGCTTGTAAATTCTGTATTTAACAAACTATCTCACATAGTATGCTTAGAATTTACGGCAGGCTTTATTTTGTGGTTTGTGTTGTGAGAGAAATAAAGAGAAGGTACTGTTCACAGGCAACAAACGCGACGTGTTTGTTATGAGTGTAATGTCACCGAAAACCGGAGAATTGCAGCGCCAAAACGAAAACCCCGAGACCTGCTACTTCTGTATAGCATTTGACAAAGGATTTTATAAATGGTAGAATATAGAAGTCAATTCAAAAGGAATAACTGATGAAGAGACTGTTAAAAGGCATATATCGTTCTAAAACGCATAAGGGAAAGCCCTGGTGGTAAGACGGTGACTGAATAGAAATTAAGTAAGCCCCCGGAACCTTTAGGTAACGGAGGTTTTTTGTTTATAGTAAATATAAGCATTGTTCTCGACCGGCAGGATGTGTAAAAGGAATCAGAGGCAGATTGTCACGAAAGCTTATAGCCTATTAAAAACAGCAGTCAATTTAACCCAGGAGGTGAAAATTAAGTGGAAACTAGAATTGCGCTAATCGGAATCATTGTGGAGAATGTAGAAGTAGTAGAAAGCGTGAATCAGATTCTTCATGAATATGGTAAGTATATTGTAGGGAGGATGGGGATCCCCTATAAGGAGAAAGGGGTAAGTATTATCAGTATCGTTATTGATGCGGATAATAATACAATCAGCTCCTTATCCGGTAAATTAGGTATGCTGGAAGGAATAAACGTAAAAACAGTATATTCTAAATATGGTAAAGAAAGATAGGAAAAGAGGAAAGATAATATGAAAAAATATATATCAATACTGTTGGTTATGATTTTAACGTTAACAATGACTGCAGGATGCCAGAAGAATGTAAAAAATAGTGGAAACACAGAAAGCAATGCAGCAAAAGATACCTTAACGGAAACCGTACAGGAGGCAACCTCAGCGGAAGATCCGGCAAAGAGCGAAGAGAATACCGAGGAGGCAGAATCCGCAGAGAGCGTGGCACCGGAGGAAAAGATGGATATTCATATTGCCGCCTTAAAGGGACCGACGGCAATGGGAATGGTTAAAATTATGGATGATTCTGAAAAAGGTGAGGCGGCCAATAACTATGATTTCACTATAGCAGGTGCACCGGATGAAATTACCGCGGGAATCATAAAAGGCAACTTTGATATTGCTGCTATTCCCTGCAATTTAGCTGCAGTATTATATAATAAATCCAAAGGCGGCCTTGTTGTGGCGGGTATTAATACATTGGGGGTACTATATGTAGTTGAGACCGGGAAAGAAATTAACAGTGTAGAGGATTTAAAAGGTAAGACAATTTATTCCACCGGTAAAGGTACAACGCCGGAATATACGTTAAATTATTTACTTTCTTCCCATGGAATTGATCCGGCAAAGGATGTAACGATAGAGTACAAGTCAGAAGCTACGGAAGTAGCCACAGTTTTAAAGGAAGCCACAGATGCGGTAGCTATGCTTCCTCAACCCTTTGTAACGACTGTAATGATGAATAATAAGAATTTAAGAATTGCATTGGATGTCACGAAGGAATGGGATAAAATCAGTGAGAATGGCAGTACGGTAGTAACCGGTGTTATTGTTATAAATAAAAAATTCCTGGAAACGAATAAAGCAGCCGTTGATACTTTTCTCTCCGAATATGAAGAATCTGCACAGTATGTAAATAGTAATAAGGAAGCCGCAGCTGCTTTAATAGAAAAATTTGATATTTTTAAAGCTGCACCTGTATTAAAGGCTTTACCGTACTGTAATATTACTTCGATTCAGGGTGAGGACATGAAAGGGAAAATAAGCGGTTACCTGGAGACTTTATTTGAACAGAATCCGGATACGGTAGGCGGTAAACTTCCTGATGAATCTTTTTATTATATTAAATAAAATAACTGTTTGTTATTCAGGCAGAAAGGAATCCGGTATGAAACAGTTAAAAGCGGCTGTATATAATAGTAAATATAGATTCTTGGCAGTTTTTTTCTGGATAGCGGTCTGGCAGCTTGCAAGTAAACTTGTTTCTAAGGAGATGCTTTTAGCATCTCCCTTTGCCGTTATAAAAGCTTTCGGAGCTTTAGCCGGTAAAAGTGTCTTTTGGCTGTCAATTTTCAATTCTTTTTTAAAGATATTAATGGGATTTTTGATTGCAATCTTTTTTGGAATCTTACTTGCTGTTTTATCTTATAAAATTTTAGTATTAAAAGAAATAATTTCTCCCTTAATGAAAATCATACAGGCAACACCGGTGGCATCGTTTATTATCTTAGCCTTATTATGGGTGGAGTCAAAAAATCTGTCCATATTATGTTCGTTTCTGATGGTAATACCGGTGATCTATGTGAATGTTTTGCAAGGTATTATGGGAACGGATACCAAACTAAAAGAAATGGCTTATGTGTTTCAAATTACTCCATTTAAGAGGGTACGTTATATCTATCTCCCGGCAGTTATGCCTTATTTTGTATCGGCCAGCACGGTTGGACTTGGATTGTGCTGGAAAGCGGGAATTGCTGCTGAAGTTATCGGATTACCCAAGTATTCCATTGGAGAACAGTTATATGAGGCTAAAATATATTTAATGACGGATGAATTATTTGCATGGACGATAGTTATAATTCTTATTAGTGTGATTTCCGAAAAATTAATTATTTGTCTCATTCACAGAGTCCAGATTATGTTAACTTAAATAGAATATGGCAAAACCGATTTGGACTAAAATCACTGCGGAATAAAATAGACGTTAATCATCTGGAAATAAATTTTACTAACTTAGGATTTTGGTATCAAAGCATTACAATTAATTGACAATCATAATTTAAAGTTGGCTTTTGACACTCAATAATTACCAGAAAAACAGTATATTTGATAACCTTGGAGCTGGCTATGAATACTATTAATGTAAGAAATCTGACAAAAAAATATGATGGCATACCGGTGCTGAATCAGCTAAACCTGGAGATTAAGGAGGGGAATATTACCTGCATTATGGGTCCATCGGGGATAGGAAAAACCACTCTGATTAATATCTTAATGGGTTTGGTTAAAGCAGATTCCGGCGTGATAGAAGGAGTTGCCGGTAAAAAATTTGCGGCTGTATTCCAGGAAAACCGTCTATGTGAAGAAATAAGTGCAATCTTAAATATTAAAATGGTTTGCAATAAAAAAGTGACTGAAAGCCAGATTAAAAATGAACTGGAATCCGTTGGTTTAACAGATTATGAGAAGAAGGTAAATGAGTTAAGCGGAGGTATGAAACGAAGGGTGGCTATAGTCAGAGCAGTTATGGCAAACAGTGACATTATTATTATGGATGAACCCTTTAAAGGTTTGGATAATAAATTAAAAAATCAGGTCATCGATTACGTCAGACAAAAGACTAAGGGCAAAACCCTGATTGTGATAACCCATAATAAAGAGGAAGTGGAGGCGCTTTTTGCCGATCTGATTTCACTATCGTCTCACAGATAAAGTCAGCTGACTTTGACTGTGGTTTGTTTGTGGCTTTTATTTTTTTACGAGGCCATTGACACACTGATCCTAATATTAATTTATAAGAAAGGGGTTTTGTATGCTGAATTTATATAAGACAAGAAGAAGTATCCGAAAATTTCAGGATAAGGCAATAGAACAGGATAAAATGGAGGAGATTTTAAAAGGCGCCTTAATGGCTCCTTCCTCCAAAGGATTAAGGCCATGGGAATTACTTGTGGTAACTGACGGAGAATTATTGCAGAAATTAAGTGAATCCAGGGGACCGGCTTCCAAACTCATATCCGGTGCAGCTGCAGGAATTGTGGTTCTCGCTGACGCCAAATGTTCCGATGTATGGACTGAAGATGCCTCAATAATTGCAATAATGATACAATTATCGGCTCATTCCCTCGGACTCGGCTCCTGTTGGGTGCAAGTAAGGGAAAGGCTGACACCCCAAGGAGAAACCGTAGACTCTTATATAAAAAATTTACTGGGTGTTCCGGCTAAATATAAAACAGAATGTATCCTGGCCTTAGGGTACCCGGCTGAAGAAAAAGAATCTCATAAGGAAGCGGATCTGCCCCTTAAAAAAATCCATTTTAATGCTTTCTGATCCTCTAAAGTCTTTACGTACGGAATATGTGGTGGTATAATGTTTAACACTATAAAGAAATAAAAACAGAATCAAAAGGATAGATTATTTTAATACCAGGGAGGACGTTATGCATATCACTATTACAGGGAATCTAGGAAGCGGAAAATCTACTATATGTAAGATATTAGAGGATAAATATGGATTTGAAATCTATTCCACCGGTAAGGTGCAGCGTGAAATCGCGGAAGAGATGAACATCACTACGCTTGAAATGAATCAGTTAATGTGCAGTGACCGTAAATATGATACCATGATCGATGATGCAACAGCCAGGATTTCAAGAGAAAACAGAGACAAAAATATTATATTTGATTCCAGACTGGCCTGGCATTTTGTAGAACAGTCTTTTAAAGTATTTTTATCCGTAAGCCTTAATGTTGCTGCAGAGAGGGTAAAAAACGATGACCGCGGAAATGTAGAAAAGTATTCCTCTGTAACGGAAGCGAAGGAGATGCTTGCAGCAAGAGCAGCGACAGAAGATAAACGTTATAAAGATATGTATAATTTAAGTTATTTTGACTTTTCGAATTATAATTTGGTAATAGATAGTACATGCTGTACATCTGAAAAAATTGCATCTATTATTATGCAGGAAGCTAAGAAGTTTGAAGCAGTTATGAAAGAAAGAGGGCAATTTGAATCCGGAAATCAGGGAATTAACAGAATTCTTATCTCACCTAAAAGATTATATCCACATCCGGTTTTAGCCGAGGAATTAAATGATTTAAAAGAATTGGTAGAAAAGTATAAAAAATTAAGCGATTACATTGAGACTACCATATCGGTAAGTAAAAACGGTGATGAATATACTATACTGGAAGGAATGGATCAGGTAAAAGCTGCTGCAGCAGCTGAAGTACCATATGTACCTGTTGCGATAAGATAATTTATATTTTTTGTATGGGATTTCAATGGTATTAATTAAGATATGGTTTTTATTAAAACATGGTATTTTATTGTTTAATGCTTATACATGGAACATTCTAATAATTTTGGTAACCCATTCTTTTGAAATCCTTGCAGTAATCACCTAACATACATTTAATAATTTTGCAGACAATACTTTAGAGAGTAATTACAACTTATGTAATTACTCTCTGTTTTTAACTTAATTGTCAAATAACATCGGAAAGGAATTTCCACTGTAAAAGCATTTAAATTATGATTGATGAAGGGAGGATTCTATGATTAACATAAATAATAAAGTAAAATTATTATATGTTGTAATAGCAGCAATTATTGGAGTGTATATCGGTTTTGAATATATTCTTCCCCTTTTTATTCCGTTTGTACTGGCATATTTTATAGCATGGATACTTTTACCCGTGGTGAGATTTTTAAATAAAAAAATCCATATGCCAAAAATGGTTGGTGGAATCCTGTCTCTAAGTTTATTAGGATCGGCTGTAATCTGGACTTTATGTAAATTATGCGGTCTGTTCCTACAGCAGTTAACTGTACTGCTGCGAAATATGCCTATCTACCTGTCCATATTAGGAGCTCATGTAGATACTTTCTGTGATGGGTGCGATGAATTCTTCGGAATACAGCTGGGAACTATGAGAAGTTATTTTTATAGCAGTATGGATGGAATGTTAGGTATAATGAAAACAAAAATCATGCCGGTTATAACTTCCCAAAGCTTAAACATAATGATTGGTTTAGTAGGAATTGCCGGCTTTCTATTGATAATATTAGTCTCTATTTTGTTATTTATTAAGGATGAAGAGCAATATGGAAATAGCTTTCGTAATTCAATTTTTTACCCCGATATTCATCTTATTACCAGTAAATTATCTGAGATGGGTATTGCTTACTTAAGAACCCAGGCTATCATGATGACATTAATTTCCGGATTATGTACAGTGGGATTATTACTTATTAATAACAAATATGCATTAATCATAGGTATTGGGATCGGTATTTTTGATGCGTTTCCTATATTGGGCAGCGGGCTTATTCTTGTACCCTGGGGAATCATATCTTTATTTAATCACGATCTGTATTCCGCAGCTGTACTTTTGACGCTGTATCTAGGCTGCCAGCTGATCAGACAGTTTTTAGAACCCAGATTACTGGGTAATCGTATTGGGATAAAACCAATCTATACACTAATGTCAATGTATATCGGATTGAAAATATTCGGAATTGCAGGTTTTATCCTGGGACCTTTAGGATTAGTAATTATTACTACTGTAGTGAATGAATACAAGCAGCATCTGAATTTATGCAAAAATAACGGTTAATTGGAATATTACTTGACAAAATATTTGATGTGGCATAAAATCTTCAATATAAAAGCAATGATAAGGAATAGTATATAAAAATTATCCTCCCAGAGAGAGAATTTAAGTGGTGAGAGATTCTTAGGATAATGTTATAGAACCTACCTTGGAGCACTGTGTGAAAATACAGCGTAAAACCGGCGTTAACGGGGGAAAAGAGAACTGCAGATGCAGTTAATTAGGGTGGTACCGCCGAGGTCTTTCGGTCCCTTGTGGATGAAAGGCTTTTTTTTATTTCCCAAAAACCAAGTGGGAATTTGACTTTCATCAATTCAATAACCTAAATCTCGAAAGGAGAAAGCGCTATGGCAAAGGAAAAAAAATTAGTAGAGGCAATTACCTCTATGGAAGAGGATTTTGCACAATGGTATACGGATGTTGTTAAAAAAGCAGAATTAATTGATTACTCCAGTGTAAGAGGATGTATGATTTTAAGACCGAATGGTTATGCAATATGGGAAAATATTCAGAAAGAACTGGATCGGAGATTTAAAGAGACCGGTGTTGAAAATGTATATATGCCTATGTTTATACCGGAGAGTCTTTTGCAGAAAGAAAAAGATCATGTAGAAGGATTCGCACCGGAAGTTGCCTGGGTAACCCACGGCGGACTGGAACCTTTGCAGGAGAGATTGTGTGTAAGACCTACTTCAGAAACCTTATTCTGTGATTTTTATTCCAATATTGTACAGTCATACAGGGATCTGCCTAAATTATATAATCAATGGTGCTCCGTAGTTCGGTGGGAGAAAACCACAAGGCCTTTCCTGCGTTCAGTGGAATTTCTGTGGCAGGAGGGTCATACGATACATGCCACTGCAGAAGAAGCGGAAGAAAGAACCATTCAGATGTTAAATGTATATTCTGATTTTTGTGAACAGATATTAGCGATTCCAATGGTTAAAGGAAAGAAAACAGAGAAAGAAAAGTTTGCCGGAGCAAAGGCTACCTATACCATAGAAGCATTAATGCATGACGGAAAGGCACTTCAGTCCGGTACCAGTCATAATTTCGGAGATGGATTTGCACGTGCATTTGATATCCAATATACGGATAAAGATAATAAACTTCAATATGCTCATCAGACGTCCTGGGGTATGACAACCCGTTTAATCGGAGCTATTATTATGGTACATGGGGATGACAGCGGTTTAGTTCTGCCACCGAGAATTGCTCCTACTCAGGTAATGATTATTCCTATAGCACAGCACAAAGAGGGAGTGCTTTTAAAAGCAGCCGAACTGAAAGAAAAACTGGGTGGCTTTAGGGTAAAAGTAGATGATTCGGATAAGAGTCCGGGCTGGAAATTCAGCGAGCAGGAGATGCGTGGTATTCCTATTCGTATTGAAATCGGACCAAAAGATATTGAAGCAAATCAGGCAGTCATTGTACGTCGTGATACAAGAGAAAAGATAGTTGCTTCTCTGGATGATTTAGATAAAACCGTATCAGAAGTTTTAGAAATCATGCAAAATGAAATGTTGGAAAGAGCAAGAAATCACCGTGATTCCCATACCACCAGCGCATCTGATTTTGAAGAATTTAAAGATGCCATAGCGAATAAACCGGGATTTGTAAAAGCTATGTGGTGTGGAGACAAAGCCTGTGAAGATGCAATCAAAGAACAAACTGGCGCAACCAGCCGTTGTATGCCGTTTGAACAGGAGCATATTGCAGACACCTGCGTATGCTGCGGTAAAAAAGCGAAATCCATGGTTTATTGGGGCAAAGCTTATTAAATTTATCATTTATTTATTACGGTTATCCCTGCCTGCAAATGTTTTAGGTGAAAGACCGCATCTCTCTTTAAAACAATTAGAAAAATAATGTTCATCCGAAAAATTTAACTGATAAGCAATCTGTTTAATAGAAATATTTGTATTGGTTAACAACAGCTTAGCTGTCTCTATTTTCTGTTCCAGGATATATTCGTATGGGGTTTTCAAAAACTCCTTTTTAAATATCCGGTTTAATTGAGAAGGGGATAAGCAAGCTGTTTCTGCCAAACGGTTTATGGAAAACTTTTCATAAATATTCGTATCGATATATTCTTTTATTTTATACGCGGTGGCATTATTAACAATTGGTTTATCATACATATACATGCTGATTCGTGAGATGATTTCATGATAGATCAGAGCACATTTCTGATATATAACAGCAGTTCCGGCTTCTTTGTCTTCACAGACGGTGAGAAATTTCTCAAATAAATCCAACAAATTCAAACTTTTAATCAGTAAAACCCCTTCCAGATGGTACGTCTTTACCAACAGATCACATAAGGGACCATGTATATTCATCCAGATTTTTTTCCAGGGATTGACTGCACTTGAATAATAGCGGTGATGATGCCCTATGGGAAGGATATAAATATCTCCTTTGGAGGGATATATAATTTGGTTGTCCATATGTACAGTCCCCTCACCCTCCATAATATACTCTAAGCAAAATATTCTGGAATTATCCCGATTAACGTAATAATGAGGATCCGGGTAAGTAATTCCTGTCATTTCAACAATAAACTGATTATTAATTCTATTCTCATCGTATAAAAAACTTACTATATGCTCCATATGATTGTATTCCTCACTTAGATGCGGGTAAAATCCATGTTTTTATCTATAATATAGCAGTATAATACAAAGAAGTAAATAAGAAATTGCAAACTATATAAAAAGGAGAATAGAGTTATGTGCATACCAAGACCGGAACATCCGTTTCCGCAAATGGAACGAAATAATTGGAAGAATCTGAACGGTGAATGGCAATTCGAATTTGATTTTGGCAACAGCGGGATTGATAGAAAATTTTATGAAAAGAAAGAGTTAAAGGACAAAATTATAGTACCTTTCTGTCCGGAAAGTGAACTAAGCGGCATAAACTATAAGGATTTCATACCTGCTGTGTGGTATAAAAGATCTGTGGAAGTCACAGAGGAAGAGTTAAAGGGAAGAATCCTGCTTCATTTTGGTGCGGTGGATTATGAATGCAACGTTTATGTAAATGGAAAAGAAGTGGGCACACATAAAGGCGGATATGCCTCTTTTCAATTTGATATCACTGACTTTTTAGGTAAAGGAAGCAACGATATAACTGTATATGCCAAAGACGATACCAGATCGGGATTACAGCCCAAAGGGAAACAAAGCAGCGGTTATTATTCCTCAGGGTGTGATTATACCAGGACAACGGGTATATGGCAGACAGTGTGGGTTGAATATGTACCGGTTAAACACATTAAAACAGTAAAATATTATCCTAATATATCAGAAGGGCAGCTGTACATAACCGGAACTGTGGCAGGAAGCGGAACCTTTAAAGCTGTCGCAAGCTACCAGGGTAAAAAATGCGGAGAAGTATCTGTACACGCAGAAAACGGAAACATCCAGGCAGTTCTTAAACTTAGTGAAATACATCTTTGGGAGCTGGGAGAAGGAAATCTTTATGATTTGGAACTTCAGTTTGAACAGGATGTGGTTAAGAGTTATTTTGGTTTAAGAGAAGTTAAATTAAAGAATATGAAGTTTTATCTAAATGGCAAATCCATATTCCAGCGTCTGGTACTTGACCAGGGCTTTTATCCGGACGGAATCTATACCGCACCGGATGAGGAAACATTAGTTCGAGATATCACATTATCCATGGATATGGGTTTTAACGGAGCACGTCTTCATGAGAAAGTTTTCGAAGCCAGATTTTTATATCATTGTGACAAAATGGGTTACATGGTTTGGGGAGAACATGCTAACTGGGGCTTAGATATATCAAAACCAAGCGGTCTTTACGCCTTTTTACCGGAGTGGCTTGAAATAGTGGAGAGAGATTTTAATCATCCCTCAATCGTAGGCTGGTGTCCGTTTAATGAAACCTGGGATAACAGAGGAAGAAAACAAATCGATGATACCCTAAGAATCGTATATCTTACAACGAAACAGTTGGATACAACCAGACCTTGTATTGACACCAGTGGTAACTTCCATGTTATTACAGATATATACGATCTTCATAATTACACTCAGGATCCGGATAAATTTAAAGAGTATTATGAAGATTTTAAAACAGGAGGCGAATTAAAGGACGACCATATAAAAAGACAGCAATATACGCTAGGACTTCCTGTGTTTATCAGTGAATACGGTGGTATTAAATGGGATCCTGCCGTATCGGAAGAGGGCGGCTGGGGATATGGTGAAGCGCCCAAAACCGAAGAAGAATTTATATCCCGTTATGATGGTTTAACTACGACACTTTTAGAAAACCCAAATATATTTGCATTCTGTTACACTCAGTTATATGATGTTGAGCAGGAAGTAAATGGGCTATATACTTATTACAGGAAAGCAAAATTTGATCCGGCAGTTATAAAAGCCATTAATACTAAGAAGGCTGCCGTTGAGGAATAATAAAATATATAGAGTAGTAACAAAACATTTTTAAATAGTTTCATGTCATGCGATTTATAATAACCTGTGAAAGCTCATCAAGGATTTCTTTTAATCCCCTGGTAAGCTTTTTACAGGTTTTTTTGTTCATTCTTTGAGTTTTTTTATTGAAATCCGGCATGTCCGCAAAAATGATTGTTATCCCTCAAAACTTCGGCTATAATATAACATATCAGGAACACGGGTTTGTTTCCCGGGATACAAAGAATTTTATTCAGAAAGGGCTTAGTATTAACATGAAAATAGAACTGCCCCAGAAGGTGGATTATATTATAAATGAATTAATGAAAAACGGTTATGAAGCTTATGCAGTCGGCGGATGTATCAGGGACTCTATTCTTGGTAAGGAACCTGAGGACTGGGATATTACGACTTCTGCAAAACCACAGGAAGTTAAGAAACTATTCCGTAGAACCATAGACACAGGTATTGTGCACGGTACCGTTACAGTAATGTTGGAAAAGGAGGGCTATGAGGTCACCACTTACCGGATAGACGGAGAATATGAAGATAACCGCAGGCCTAAAACAGTTGAATTTACCGCAGATTTAATAGAAGATTTAAAAAGACGGGACTTTACCATTAATGCAATGGCATATAATAAACTAAAAGGGCTGGTAGATGTATTTAATGGGCTTTCTGATCTTCAAAACGGAGTTATACGCTGTGTAGGAAGTGCATCGGAACGTTTTGATGAAGATGCACTTCGCATTTTACGGGCTATTCGTTTCTCTGCCCAGCTGGGTTTTGAAATAGAGGAAAAAACATTAGAAGCAGTAATAGCCAAAGCTTCGAATCTGGAAGCAATCAGTGCGGAACGAATCCGGGTGGAACTAAATAAGCTTCTTTTATCTCCTCATCCGGAAAAATTGATCGATGCACAAAAGTCAGATATTACAAAAGTGGTATTACCGGAATTTGATACTATGATGAACACGGAGCAGAATAACCCCCATCATATCTACTCGGTTGGGATGCATTCCATAAAAGCAGTGAAAGAAGCAGGGAATAGTGCAGTATCTTTTAACCCCAAAGAAACACTGGTCCTACGGTGGACTCTATTACTTCATGATGTGGGGAAACCATATTGCAAAACAACGGATCAAAAAGGCGATCACTTTTATGGACATGCAGAGAAAAGTGCGGAAACTGCGAAATTAATTTTGAGAAGATTAAAATTTGACAATGAAACGATTGATATGGTGTTTCGTTTAATTAAATGGCATGATTATAAGTTTTCCCTTACACCGCAGGATATGAGAAAAGCTGTTAATAAGATAGGCATGGATATCTTTGATTTACTGTTTGAAGTAAAAGCAGCAGATACTCTCGCTCAAAATCCAAATACCTGGAAAGAAAAAATGGATCATTTAGACCAGGCCAAAGTCATCTATCAGGAGATCAAAGCCAATCAGGAATGCGTAAATCTCAAGATGTTAAAAATAAATGGTAAGGATTTAATATATATTGGTTTTAAACCGGGCAAAGAAATGGGAGAAATACTGAACCGTCTGTTGGAGCAGGTTTTGGATAATCCCAACCTGAATGAGAAACAAATATTGCTGAGAATGGCTTTACAATATAAGCCAGATGGTATAGAAAATTCTGAAGAATAACTCCATAGGTAAACAAAAAACCTCCAAATTTTATCACAAAATCCCTGCTATTCCTGTCATGAATTGGAATGGTTTATCATAGGATTAAAAGAGACACCCCTATGTAGCGGTGCAATAGTTTGGGTCAGGAGGCTTTCCTATGGAGGATAGAAATCTAGAACTATTTAGACAATATAATATAAAAATCTACAATACATACAGAATCAGGGGGGCATTTATATTAGAGACAGATAAGGGACTCAAGCTATTGAAAAGCTTAGAGAGCTCAAAAAGCCGAGTTGATTTTGAAAATACGGTACTGGAGTATTTAACCATTCAAAATTACCCCTATGTAGATTTATATGTTAAGAATTATTCGAATGAAATTGTAACGGAAGATAGTGCAGGTAATAAATATGTTTTAAAAAATTGGTTCCCGGGAGAAGAATGCAATTTAAGGGATGAGGCAGATGTTGCGGATGCCACCGTTAATCTGGCAATACTGCATACCTTGCTCCGGGAAGTTCCGTTATCGGAAGAGCAGTTACTGCATAATTCATATGTAGATCTACTGGAGGTCTTCGATAAAAGAAACCGTGAGCTTAAGAGGGTCAGAAGTTACATAAGGGAAAAAAGAAAAAAAAACGAGTTTGAGTTATGCTATTTAAACTGTTATGATGAATTTTACAATCAGTCTCAGGAAGCAACCAGGATACTTAGTGAGTCAAATTATGCCGAACTGATGAAAGAGGCAGTGGAGCATAGGTGTGTTTGTCATGGCAATTATACGTATCATAATGTTATTGTGCTTAAAGCAAACCAAATAAATTCTGTAAACTGGAATTCTTCTAAAAATGAAGAAGTTCTGTCAGCAGCAGGATTAAGAGGAACGATAAAAGCCAATATGGCAACGACTAATTTTGACCGTGCTTGTGTCGGAATTCAAATTACGGACATATATCAGTTCATGCGTAAAGTCATGGAGAAAAATGATTGGGATCCGGATATCGGAAGTATGATTTTGGATAATTATAACCGCATACTTCAAATTGATAAAGACGAACTAAAACTACTTTATGTATTACTTTTATACCCCGAAAAGTTTTGGAAAATTACTAACTTCTACTATAATGGCAAGAAGTCCTGGGTCCCCCAGCGGAATATACAGAAACTAATCGGAATACAGGAGCAGATGGATAGAAAGAAGCAATTTCTGGAATGCCTCAGAGCGACCTTGACATAAGGGTATAAAGTATAGTTGCTTAACAATTCGGAATAGTCTATAATGAAATTACCAGTAAAGGGACTGCTTTAATATGTGTTTTTAAAATCCTTTCTATATGTGATTTTGCCGGTACCCTTTTATTTTATTCTATAGTGAGAGGTAAAACATTGGACGATAAGATAATCAGTTATAAAGAACATAAGAAAAATAATAAAGGTTTGTTTCCTTTTTTATTATTTGGCGCTTTTTTCCTTATTTTAGTTACTGTGGTTTTATCTATTGCAGCTCAGAAATCTTCAGAAAAAGTAAATTACAAACAAAGCTCTGCCGCTTTAGAAGAAAGTAATAATAAAGTAGAGGATACTAAGATTTTAGCAGTTTTAAAAGGGATTGATACCGGTTCCGGTACCATAACACTTTTAGACATAGAGGATGGACAAGATATTATACTTACCCTTACCGGCGGAACAAATGTAGTTGATAAATATGAAAAGGTAATATCGGTATCCCAGTTAAACCTGGGAGAAATTGTAGATGCTTATTATAATAAGAGCTCTTCTGTAGTATCGAAGCTTCAGATATCGAATAAAGCCTGGGAGTATAAAGGTGTCAGCAATTGGAGCATGGATGAGGAAAAAAACATTTTTAACATTGCAGAAACTAAATACAAATATTCTGCAGGGGTGGTAATTTTTAAACAGAAGCAGTTTTTAACCCCAAAAGACCTGGATCCCAAAGATGAATTGGTGGTAAAGGGTTATAATAAAGAAGTATGGTCCATTCAGGTGAGCAGAGGACATGGTACGGTTACCTTTGAGGACTATAAAGATTTTATCGGAGGTACAGTATACATAGGGAACAGTGAAATATTACCTATTGTTTCAGACATGTCAATCCTTGTTAAGGAAGGCAGCTATGATGTGACTATGGAAAAGGGAACCCTGAAAGGTTCCAAAAAAGCAGAAGTAGTTCCATTTCAGGATACTGTAATTAATATGGGCGAATTCAAACTACCGCCTAAAAAGATCGGTAAAGTCAAATTCAATATCACTCCGGAGGGAGCAGATCTTTTTATTAATGAGGAACTAAAAGATTACAGCAAGGCACTGGAACTTAATTACGGAGAATATAACATTAAGGTAGCGCTAGGCGGTTATATTACCTATTCCGGTAAATTGGAGATTATAGGGCCAGGTAAAACCGTTTCAATAGATCTTGTGGAAAATCAGAATACCGGAGACAATACTGAATCAGATGGCAGAAATACCTCCGAAACACCTGTTAAAACCGAGGACAAAAATAACAGCTCCACAACAAAGAGTGATTCTGACGGACGTACCGACGAGAATGATACGGTGGATGAGAAAGATACGGATAAAAATTATGATGAAGTGAAAGCTTCTGAAAATATTTATGTTCAGGAACCAAAAGGTGCCAGTATTTATTTTGACGGACAGTTTAAAGGTACCGTCCCGGTAAGTTTTCCAAAAGTAACCGGAACTCATTATATTACCTTAATTCAAGCAAATCATCAGACAAAGACCTACACAGTGGAAATTGAAGATGACAAGGAGGATGTGAAATACAGTTTTTCGGGACTGGACAAATCCGAGTAGAATATGTGGACTTCTTGCATATTCCTGGACTTCTGACATAGAATAAATTAAGGAAATTCTATGGAGGTTAAGATGAGAAGGCTTGGGATTATATTACTTCTATTGGGGGTAATTGGAAGCGCTCTACTATTTACCGGGTGTAAGTCTGAAAATACCGATATTAAGAAAATTAAAGATTTGGAATTTACAGTAGTTGAGGATGCCGATGTTCCGGAACAGCTGATGCAGATAATAAACGAAAAGAAAAAAGAACCCTTCAAAATGTCTTATTCTAATGCAGATAATTTGTATATTGTAGTAGGATATGGAGAACAGCCCACAGGAGGTTACAGCATTTCAGTTGACGATTTATTCTTAACATCAAACGCGGTTTATATTGATACAAATCTGATAGGTCCTACTGAATCCGATTACGTAACGAATGCAGTTACATATCCGTATATTGTTGTAAAAACGGAATTTATTGACAAAAGCGTAGTATTCAAATAAAGCAAATAACAAACATCCACATAACCAACAGTCTGGAAAAGCTATCTTACTTTAACCAGACTGTTATCTTTTGTTTATAAAGAACAATGAAATATTCATTGATTGGAGAAAAATCACAAAAATATAGTTGGATTATCTGAAAATGAAACAAATAAATCTGCTTTATTGTGTAAAATGACGATAAAATGAAAAAATATTTTATTCCTTAACTGGAATCATCACTATAGTTTGCAAAAAATTACAATTTTATTTGTTTCCTTTTTTATATACAAGTTCATTAAAAACCTTAAGTTGTCAGAAAATTTATTGACAGGTTGGAAATTACATGCTATAGTAGCAATAGCTGTATTTTCGGAACTTATGTCCAATAGTTTGAGGAATCCCGACAATGATTCCTAGATCCTATATAAAGTTTTACTACCCTTAAGGAGGCTGTTATTATGGTGAAACAGGCAGATGTTAGCAAGGTTCGTAGAGAAATAATAAGTCACGTAGGAAGCAGAGTAAAAATTAAGGCGAATAGAGGCAGAAATAAAATGGATATTACAGAAGGCATAATTACTCAAACTTATCCCAGCATTTTTCTCATACAGATTGATGACGCCGGAAGTGACGCGGTAAAGACTATGTCATTTAGTTATGCAGATGTATTGACAAAAGATGTGCAGATGATGTTATGCTAATCCTTTAAACATAAGATAAGACATGCTTCAATTTATCGGGATGATAAATTGGAGCTTTTTTATTCATAAAAAATAGGACTCCCGAATATGATATGGTATAAGACAAGGAGGGATTTTTTGTGGAGCTGATTAAGAAAAATGTTCACATGAATAAATTGAAATGTCAAAGCAGCCTTCAGCTTACCCTAGACGATGATTTTAATGTTCCCGATGTGAAACCGGACATCTATAAAATTATTAAAGAACAGGGCGCTATTAAAATTAATGACGTCAAGATGTTAAATGGTAAATTGATGGTAAAAGGCGCTCTTTCCTTTAATATGCTGTATTTAAGCGACGAGAACGTCAGGCCGGTACATAATATGTCTGGAGAAGTGCCATTTGACGAAGTAATCCACTTAGATGAAGCCTGCGCCGGCGATGAGGCTATCATTAATTGGGAACTGGAAGATTTGACACCTGGACTGATAAATTCCAGAAAAATTAATGTAAAAGCAATTGTAGGGCTTACAGTTCTAGTGGAAGAATTGTATGATGAGGCAACAGCGGTTTCTATAGAGGGTGACGAGAACGTTCAATTTGTAAATAAGAATATAACAGTAACCGATATTGCTGTTGATAAGAAAGATACTTATCGTGTAAAAGATCAGATACACCTGCCGTCTAACAAAGGAAATATTTCAGAAATTTTATATAGTGAGCTTGAACTAAGAAATCCTGAGGTAAGACTGCTGACAGATAAATTTACTGTGAAAGGTGAAATTCTGGTATTTATTTTATATGCCAGTGAAAGTGATGATAATCCTGTTGAGTATTTCGAGACAGAATTACCTTTTA
The DNA here is from genome assembly GCF_030913705.1 of Anaerocolumna sp. MB42-C2. Classification (GTDB taxonomy): domain Bacteria; phylum Bacillota; class Clostridia; order Lachnospirales; family Lachnospiraceae; genus Anaerocolumna. Next base: position 3,277,668 of record NZ_CP133190.1, on the reverse strand, counting down.
GCACAACAGTTGACTGCAACGGATGTACGGAAGATATGGTAGATAACATCGAATTCTCTATTGCAAGTAAAAGTCTGGAAGTAATGCCGGATGCAGACGGAGAGGAAAGAATCATTGATGTAGAAGTGGTTTTGGAAATGGGAATTAAAATATACGAAGAAGAAGAACTGGAATTATTAAATGATATTTATTCTCCTGTAAAAGAATTGGTTCCTGTTCTAAAGGATGCTCATTATGAAGATCTATTAGTTAAAAACAACAGCAAGGTGCGGGTTAATGACCGTCTTAAAATAACTGCCAATCAGCCGGATATTCTTCAGGTCTGCCATGCAGCCGGTGGTATTAAAGTAGATGATATCACGCAGGTAGATAATGGTCTGGAGGTAAACGGTGTATTAGAGGTACAGATTTTATATATTTGTGCAGATGACAATAAACCGCTTAATTCTGTTAAAGGTATTATACCATTCAACCAGACAATTGAAGCAAAAGGAATTAAACCCACCAGCATTTATCACGTAAAACCAGCATTAGAACAGCTTAGTGTCATGATGTTAGACAGTGAGGAAATAGAGGTGAAAGCAGGTATCGGATTAAATGCCATTGTATTTGACTCTATCACGGAACCTGTCATTACGGATATAGAGGCTTATGACCTGGACTATGAAAAAATACAGAATATGCCAAGTATTGTGGGTTATATTGTGAAAAACCAGGATAGTTTGTGGAATATTGCGAAGAAATATTATACAACTGTGGATAGAATCAGAGAACTCAACGGATTAGAAGATAATAATATAAAGATTGGCGATAAATTAATTATAATGAAAAAAGTAGAAAGAACGATATAATTTACAAAAATCCCTTATCTATGGCAAAGAAAAAGGCTCTGTCATAAATTCCGATGTTTAGTATATCCGAATTTATGACAAGGCCTTAATTTCTGTTCGTATAAACGATTCCTATATAGTAATTAACTGGAGTCATTTATAGATACAAAAACACATAAAAGCTTAACTTGTTACGGTTGAATCTTGACCGGAAGCGGATTTTTTCCACTCATTTAATTTCTCCATTGTAGTATCCAAAGTCTGTTTGCAGATATCCGGAAGTTCATCGCCCCAGGTCTTGGTAGCTTGTTCAAAACCTTTTTTCACGGCGTCGATCATCTCGTCTATTTTATCCGGATCTCCGCCGGTCAGAGCTTTTGCAAAAGATACTAAACGGTCTGAAGTCTGATTTACACCCCAATATCCGTCTTCCGCAATGTCAGCTTTTGCCTGAGCTGCAGTTTCTTCATCTACAGGTACTTTTCCTTCCCTTAATAATTGATACATGGTGGATTCATCAAAGGTCTGACCCTGTTTTAACAGCATTTTTTCTACTAAATCCCTAAGCTGTTTGGTATGCTTTTCTGCATCCGCCTTTAATTGGGCGATAGTGGCCGTATCCTGTTTGTAAACGACTTTCTTAGTACTCTCACCGGTATTTTTTTCATAAACGGCAGATGGGGTCTCCTGATTGGTATCTGTAGCAGTTTTACTTGTTGTATCCTTACTCTTAGTTTGGTTTGTGTTAGCGCTTCCGTATACGGAAGAAGCTGAAGTAACTCCATTTAAACCCATAACTTGCACCCTCCTTGGTAGAATAATTAACTTTATATGGTAATTATCGGAGAGGCAGTATAAAAACTTAATATCTTGGGTGATATAAATCGGTAAGGAATACCTGTTTTCCCAAATCACTTACCTTAAACTGGTAGAATGCTTTTTCTGCTTTTTTAATATCGTCAAATAACCCAAATACGGTCGGACCGCTTCCGCTCATTAATGAGCCTACCGCACCGAGTTCCATCATAGTAGCTTTGATACTTCGGATAATCGGATATTCCGCTTCCGTAACAGTTTCTAAAACATTACCAAAAAGGTTTACTGCACCGGAGAGATCATTTCTCATTATAGAACGGATAATACCATCTATATCAGGATGTTTGGTGTTTTCATCCAGTTTCAGGTTTTCATAGACATATTTAGTTGAGACGCTGATACCGGGTTTCACAATTAATACATTACATTCCGGAAATGGAGGCAAGGGAGTCAGAATTTCGCCGATGCCCTCAGATAAAGCGGTTCCTCGCATGATACAATAGGGAACATCCGCTCCAAGCTGCAGCCCTAGTTTCATCAAGTCAGTTTTAGTGAGGTTTAAACCAAAAAGCCGGTTCATTCCATATAAAGCTGTAGCGGCGTCTGAACTTCCCCCTGCCATACCTGCAGCAACCGGTATTTTCTTTTCCAGATTAACATAAACGCCCTGTTCTATTTGATATTCTCTTCGAATTAAGGAAATAGCTTTATAAACAAGATTACTATCATCTGTAGGTAAATAATGCAGATTTGTATTAATAACGATGGACGTATTATTAGTACGGGTTAGTGTCAGCTTATCATAAAGACCAACGGTCTGCATAATCATGCGGACTTCATGATATCCATCCTGCCGTCTCCTCACCACATCCAGGCCGAGGTTTATTTTTGCGTGGGCTTTTAATTTTATCGAATTCATAAGTACTCCTGTTTATCTTTATGTAGTTTTAGGTAAATGCGAAACGACCTTACCTATTAATGCAGCATTTAGTATGATTATAAACGCAGGAGCAGCTCTTTGCAATAGCAGCCTTTTTCTAATCTTTCATTGCATCTTTTATCATTGATAATATTTTAAACTTTACTTTAATTTTTGTATCCCTATTAGAAAATACGGCTTTGTATTCCTCATCTGTTAATAGATATTTTAGTTCCTCTTTGGAGGATTTGGGGACTACACTATAAGTGGAATCAACAAAACAAAGAGGTGGAAACATGATACACCACCAGTTTTGTCCGGCAGCAGCACCAAGTTCAACCCGGACAGCTTCATATTCCCCGGGAGGAAGGGACAAGTCCCCATATACTTTTAAAGGGAAATAACCTTTTTCTATGGTGGCTTTGGCTGTATAATCATAGCCATTTTCCTTGATTATTCTGTTGGCGACGGTTTCCATTTCATCTAAATTATTATTTAAGATACTTCTTGCCTCATTAATGTTTTTTACATGCTCCAATTTGGGTCTCAAAGCATCTGTCAGAGCTCCTTTAATTACCAGTTTTAAAGCCTGGTCCTCGGCGGAATCACTATTTCCGATAACGTGAAACCGAATGATTTCCGAAGCGATGCCTTTTTGAAGATTATCTTTTCTGGCATCCGAAGGAAGTGCCTTAAATAATAATAAGGTAAATAAAACAAGTAAAACACTAAAGGAAAAAAATCCACAGTAAATGTAACTTTTGTAATTCCATTTCTTATGTATAGCCAATGCGCTGTATATATTATGATGATTCATAAAACTCCATTCTGCCCTATAAAACAGGCTGTTTAAATTAATATGTAATTAAGTCCTTAAATTTTTTTATTTAGTAGTAGTATTACCAATATTTGGGTAAGTAATCATTTGTAATAAATATCTGTATATGTTAAAATGAATCGGTCGGTGAATTTTTTTCAGACGAAACATGTAAAAGGGTCTAGACCGTATAGGATTTTATGATTTGCAATGACATTTCTTGCCAATTATAAAGGCGGTAAATATATTCATGTAAAGAAAAGAAATGAAGTGACTGAATGAGTCTGATTCAAAAATAGGAATAGTATTCGCAAAAGCTATTGAATGTTAGTGAAATAAATAGTAAAATGAATAAAGTATTCAAGTACTTAATAAAAATACTATAGAGGCACAATCAGAAACCCATAGTCAGCTGCAGGGCATTCAATGTTGCCCCTTTTGCCGGGTATATGTGAAACAGCTTCTGTTAATTATAAGCACTTGTTTACTTATCTGTATTTTATAGCTCTTGGGCATAAAGAAAGGATATATTATTATGAATAAAAAAACAGTAGCAGTTTTGTTTGGAGGGCAATCCTCGGAGCATGAAGTTTCATGTGTTTCAGCAACTACTATTATTAACAATATTAACACGGATTTGTACCGGATTATTATAATAGGAATAACAAAGGGAGGCAAATGGGTTAAAGTCGATTCAGTAGCAGATATAAAATCAGGTGACTGGAATAAAAGTACTGTAACGGCGGTTATTTCACCGGATGCTACCCAAAAAGCAGTTTTACTTCTGGATGGCAATAAAGTGTCCTCAGAAAAGATTGATGTGGTATTTCCGGCACTCCACGGACTTTATGGTGAGGACGGAACGGTACAGGGCTTACTTGAACTGGCCGGGATTCCTTATGTAGGATGTGGTGTTGTTGCCTCCGGTGTTTCCATGGATAAATTATTTACCAAGATTATTGTAGATACCTTAGGAATCAGACAGGCAAACTATGTTTCGGTTATGAAAAAAGAATTGGAGCAGATCAGCCAGGTTGTAGAAAAAATTGAACAGAAAATTCTTTATCCGGTATTTATAAAACCATCTAATGCAGGGTCCTCAAGAGGAATTTCAAAGGCTTATAACAGGGATGACTTAATCAAAGGATTACATATGGCTGCAAAGCACGACAGAAAAATCTTAGTAGAGGAGACCATAAACGGCAGGGAAGTAGAATGTGCCGTGCTTGGAGGCAATGAACCAAAAGCCTCCGGTGTGGGAGAAATTATTGCAGCTGCTGATTTTTATGACTATGATGCTAAATATAACAATGAAGCCTCAAAAACCGTATTATCTCCGGAGCTTCCAGGTAATGCGGCGGAGATTATCAGAGATTATGCCGTAAAAATATTTAAAGCCGTGGATGGATTCGGATTATCCAGGGTAGACTTTTTTGTAGACAAAGAAACCGGAGAGGTTATATTTAATGAGATAAATACTATGCCGGGTTTTACCTCTATCAGCATGTATCCTATGCTCTGGGAGGCGAAAGGAATCGGAAAACCTCAATTAATTGAAAAATTACTGCAATTGGCATTTGCAAGGGCAGCGGAAGCAGGAGGTCAGGGAGATGTCTTGTAGTGCTCCTATAGGTGTTTTTGATTCCGGTATCGGCGGACTTACCGTTGTAAGGGAGATAATGAGGCAGATACCGAATGAAACCATTATTTATTTTGGAGATACAGCTAGGGTTCCATACGGCAGCAAATCAAAGAAAACGATTATAACTTATTCCAGACAGATTGTTAAATTTCTTCAGACTAAAGATGTTAAAGCAATCGTAATAGCATGTAATACTGCAAGCGCATTTGCCTTGGAGACTGTCTCACAGGAAGTATCCATACCAGTTATCGGTGTGGTTAAACCGGGAGCCAAGGTTGCGGCTGAAACTACCAGGAACGGCAGAATAGGAATTATTGGTACGGAGGGTACCATCAACAGTGGAATCTATAATGATTATTTGAGTAAAACGAATCCTAACGTGAGAGTATACGGTAAAGCTTGTCCCCTTTTTGTCCCCCTTGTTGAAGAGGGCTGGCTTACTGACCCTATTACAGTGGAAGTCGCAAAGAGGTATATGAGTGAACTGACAGATTATGATATTGATACTCTTGTTTTAGGCTGTACCCACTATCCGCTTATCCGGCATACGATCGGCTCAATATTAGGTGACAAGGTGACACTGGTTAATCCTGCATTTGAAACGGCCAGAATGTTAAAAGAAGTTCTTAAATCCAAGGGGTTAGAAAGTGTAAATCCGGCCGGAGAACATAAATTTTACGTAAGTGACGGAGCAGAGAAATTTAAGAAATTTGCAAATACAATTCTGCCTTGTGATGTGGTAGAGACGAAAGATGTTAATATAGAAAGTTTTGCCGATACCCTGTGTTAATATCGGCAGGAGAATTACTGCTTTAGTATACTTGACAAAACCTGCGGATACACAATAATCTGCAAAAGAGGCTATTCTTCTGGATTTATGCCCATAAAGCATGGGCGTTAGTGTGAAATAAAATATACTTAAAGAAAGGAATGCCACATACTTTCACTCTTTTTATTTGTGGCAGTAACACATCTGTGAATAGATGTGTTATGCAGGCGTTTAATATGAAAAAAGATGTATTGGTGTCAATATCCGGTCTTCAATATGAGATAGATAAAGATGAAGCGGTGGAAGTAATATCCGTGGGAGAGTATTATAACCGCAATGGGAAGCATTATGTTGTTTATGAAGAAATTCTGGAAGATATGGATGGAGTCACAAACTGCACCATAAAAATAGCAGACAAACAAATCGATATTATTAAACACGGAGCAAATAATGTGCATATGGTGTTTGAGGAGAATTCCAAGAATACTACTTACTACCAGACTCCTTATGGTGAACTTCAGGTTGGTATCTATACGTCACAGATCAGGGTTACGGAAGATGAAGACAAAATAACCGCAGAAATTAACTATGGACTGGACATTAATTATTCCTTTATTTCGGATTGTCAGATTCAACTAAAGATTAGCTCCAAGAAAGCCGGATAATAAAAAGAAGTTATCAGATCTTTATACTTTTGCTGCAAAATTTCTTGCAGTTGATATAAAGATCCGATAACCTTTTTTGTAAAGAAATTATTTTGATTTTGCTTTATTTAACAGATTATTTTTCATTCTTTGGAAAAATTTTTGCTTTACAGGTTTTGCATCTAAATTAGAGCGCAGGCCTTTTACATCCATTATATAAATACCATTCATAACTGCTTTTACTTCTTTTTTAACCGGGATTAAATCAAATACTTTTTCATCACACATTAAAGTCATTATCTTAGGCCCGATTTTGGCTTTTACAATAGGCACCTTGGAACCACGCAGATATCTTGGCGTTTGATCCAAAACGATTTTCGGAAGATTTGCTTCCTTAAGTTTCATGCGCTTTTTATCTATAACTAAAATTGAGACTGCCTGAGCACCGGCTTTCATTTGTGCCTGGTTTTCTTCTGACCTTTTTTGGAGTTTACGTCCATAAATAACTAAAAAAATCAGTGCTCCGATTACGACAGCCAAAACAATTAACAGTATTATTACAGCAGGTTTCATGTATGTACCTCCTTCCCTCATTAATACAGTGGTAATATTGTATCATTATTTATTTAAAAGTTCAAGCCTTAGAATTTGACGAGTCCGGCATTTCTATTCAAGGTTTCACGAATAATATTCTGCACATAGGAGCCGATAAATTTACGGTTTTCCTTATCTAGTTCATTAGGATATACCGGTTTTCCGAATTCAATCACTACATGTGCCTTTTTTATCCATGGAATATGATTTTCAAATATGTTATCCGTATTATTAATGGATACGGGGATGATAGCACAGCCAGTTTTCTCTGCCATTTTAAGACTTCCCTCCTTAAATGGAAGCATTTCTGCATTCTGGCTTCTTGTACCCTCCGGAGAGATAAAGATAGAATAACCTTTCTTAATTAATTCTACACCCTCTAATATGGTCTTAAGGCCTTCCCTGACATTATCCCGGTCCAAAAATAAGCAGTTTAAAAAAGACATCCACAAACTGATAAAGGGGATATGGGACATTTCCTTTTTTGCAACAAATCCGGTCAGATTCGGAACGGAGGTATAACCGATCAAAATATCAAAATAACTGCGGTGATTTGAAACATATAAAACAGCTTCCTCTTTAGGAACATTCTCAACACCGATAACGGTCTTTTTAATACCACACAGAAATAATATGATACGAAAGGCTGATACCACTATGCCTTGGGATGATTTAACTTTTAAATGCGGATTGATTTTTCCTATAATTATTTCCACAATAAAAAGAGGTATACTAATAATAAAAAATATAAGTAAAAACAGTGCTGTAATTATGGTTTTCATAAAACCCTCCAATTTCTTATGATTCGTTAATACAAAACTGCCTGAATTACAAATAATTTGTGTAACAGTTCTTTTTTGCTTTATATATTATATCACATCATGGTTGAAAATACGAAGTATTTTTATAGGCAAGACAAACGAAAATTACGAAATTCTTAACTATTATTAAATATTTTACGATTGGTTGTACTATTCGGATTATGTGTTATAATGTAAAAGATAAAAAAACATTCCTGTAAGATAAGATAAAAAACACTCACAAAAGGTAAGGAAAAGAAAGCCTTGACGAGCTGCCTGGGAACAAAGGAGTAGTACCATGGGAAATGAGAATTTAACTTTATTAACCGATTTTTATGAATTAACGATGATGCAGGGCTATTATAAAAATAATAGCAATGATACGGTAATTTTTGATGTTTTTTACCGAAACAACCCATCCGGAAGCGGTTATGCCATATGTGCCGGACTGGAGCAGGTTATCGAATATATAAAGAGCATTCATTTCAGTAATGAGGACATCACATACTTAAGAAGCTTAAATATGTTTGACGAAGACTTTTTAAGCTATCTTTCCGGTTTTAAATTTACAGGAGATATCTATGGTGTCCCGGAGGGAACGGTAGTATTCCCTATGGAACCGTTATTAAAGGTTATAGCACCTATCATGGAAGCTCAATTAATAGAGACTGCAGTTTTAAATATTATCAATCATCAAAGTCTGATCGCCACCAAGGCTTCTCGGGTATGTTATGCTGCCAAAGGGGAACCGGTCATGGAATTTGGTTTAAGACGTGCCCAGGGGCCGGATGCCGGAACCTATGGAGCCAGAGCGGCGGTAATAGGCGGTTGTAATGGGACAAGTAATGTTCTTGCAGCTAAAATGTTTGATGTACCGGCTTTAGGGACGCACGCTCATAGCTGGATTATGAGCTTTGAAGATGAACTTACTGCATTCCGGGAATATGCTGATCTTTATCCGAATAATGCCACACTGTTAGTGGACACTTACGACACTTTAAGATCAGGGGTTCCTAATGCAATTAAAGTATTTACAGAATTAAGAGATGCCGGAAACATGCCGAAAAGTTACGGTATCCGTTTGGACAGTGGGGATTTGGCCTATCTATCCAAGAAAGCAAGAAAAATGCTGGATGCTGCCGGATTTAAAGATGCTTCTATTGTAGCGTCCAGTGATTTGGATGAATATCTTATAGATTCCCTTAAAACACAAGGGGCTGCCATTAATTCCTGGGGTGTTGGTACAAATCTGATAACTTCAAAGGATTGTCCGGCTTTTGGAGGGGTATATAAGTTAGCTGCAATCAAAAAGGACGGTAAGTTTATACCTAAAATTAAGCTGTCTGAGAATCCATGGAAAATTACCAATCCCGGCAACAAGACTGTTTACCGTATCTATGATAAAGAAACCGGTAAAATTAAAGCAGACTTGATTTCCATGGCTTATGAGAAATATTCTGAAGAAAATCCTCTGAAATTATTTGATCCTTTAGCTACCTGGAAAAAGACTTACTTAAAAGCAGGAACTTATACTTTAAGAGAGATTTTAAAACCTATATTTAAAGACGGAAAATGTATTTATGAGTCTCCGTCAGTTATGGAAATCAGGGATTATTGTCTGAAAGAACAGGATACTTTATGGGATGAAACAAGAAGACTTGTTAATCCTCATGATGTATATGTAGACTTGTCGAATGAATTATATCAGTTAAAAAACCAGCTATTAGATAATATTAATAGTCTCAATTAAATAATATTTATGATAATTAATTTATCACTGATATAACATCATTAATACAAATTCCCTTAGATATCATTGCTATAATAATTAAAATATTATAAAATTCATTTAATTTTACCAATATTAGCGGTATTTAATCAGATAATTTATGGCTTTTAATTGTTATGTCGTTTTATTTAAGGAAAACATGGATTTTGTCTAATAATATGTTATAATATTGGTTATATGGCAGGTATGCAGGTATAACAGTCAGTACTTTGTAAATGTCAGGTATCATTAAACCTGATAGTAGTTAAAAAATGGGAGCAAGTATGCTAAATAAAAAAAAGAAACGTATGATTAAGAGGAATTTAAAAAGGGCAGCTATTGTGGGTGTGCCATTAGTTATATTATGCGCGATTACCTATGCATCCATAACATCACTATTCCCTTCAGGTGAGTCCACTTATGCCTTTGAACATTATTATGATGACCCATCATATTCGGGAAGTACTTCTGAATATAATAATATAAATAAAGCAACAGGAGATTCGAAAGTGGACAACAGTAAAGAAGAGGCCCTGGAAGTAATTACCGGCCATGACAAGGTGGTGTTGGATACCAATCCGGAAAGTATGACAGTTCTGGTGAATAAAGAATTACGATTGCCTTCTGATTACATACCTGGTGATTTAGTTGTTCCGGATGTCAATTTTTCATTCAGCTATTATGATGAAAAGAAACTTATGAGGCAGGAAGCTGCGGATGCCTTAGTGAAGCTTTTTGATGGAGGCAAAGCACAGAATATAATATTGAACGGAGTATCTGCCTACCGTTCGTATGAAAGACAATATGATATATTTACGGATAATGTGAAAAAACAGGGGTTAGAACATACCGCCAAATATTCCGCAACACCTGGATTCAGTGAACATCAAACCGGACTTGCCATTGACGTATCAGCGGATTCAGTAAATAATAGACTGGACGAAACCTTTGGAGATTCAATAGAAGGAAAGTGGCTGGCGGAAAATGCTCATTTATATGGTTTTATCATCCGTTATCCAAAGGATAAGACAAAAATAACCGGTTATTCTTACGAACCCTGGCATATACGTTATGTAGGAAAACCGTTGGCAAAATATATATATGAGAATAACCTTTGTTTGGAAGAGTATTATAATTTTAAACCAAGCACGGATTACTCTGATCAGATCAGTTATGATAAGCTGGTGGATTACGGCATTGATTTAGCAGATGTAATGGAACCAACTAAGGCACCGACTAAGGCACCGACTAAGGCGCCGACAGACAAACCTGAGAAAAATACGGAAGAAGATAAAAATACGGATGAAGATAAAAATACTGCAGATGACACTAAGGACACAACAGAGGATTCTGTTAAACCTACAAAAAAGCCAACCGGCGGTAAAGAGGATGAAGATACTACCGATGAAACGAAAGATGCTAATACCGGTGATAATGGTAATGTAACACCAACGAAACCCCCGAAAGGACACGGAACAACTCCGACCGTAACACCTGTACCTACTGAAACCGTAACTCCAACACCAAATCAGGACGAAGAAATAACGCCTCCTTCAACGGATGAGACTACGGACGAAGAAACTCCGTAACCGATATTTTATAATTAAACTATTATTATGTTCAAGCGTCAAAAGCCATACAGATAATGTACCATATAAAACTGGCTTTTGGGACTCGAATCATATAATATTATTAAGTTAAAGGCTGTTTATTAATCTTAATACTAATTTTGCTTTGGAAATATAATTAATTATTCATTTGCAGATTTGTGTTTAAAGAACTTAATAAAGGCCTCTTTTTTAATTTAAGGATTTTTTATCAGGAAAAGCGAGCTGAAATAATATAAAGACTACAGTTCAGTCCTATGGTTGAACTTTGAATATAATCTGAAGTTAGGTAGTATCGATTATTGACGAAATTAGCAAAATTTGTTATGATTAGTGAAATAGAAATAATTGTGATTTCCTATAATGTAATTTATCGGAAGAAGTTTTATATACTCCCATAAAAGGGTGCTTTTCTTCAATGCACCTAATTATAGGAATGGTTTTTTATTCCTAAAATATAATTATAAAAAAGCGGAGGTTTATTATGTTGGATTGTCAAAAAAATATCAAGCACTCTACAAATGATTTATTAAGTACGAATGAATCAAAATTAATTACAGAACAGCAAAGGAGCGGAGGAGGTTCATTTAACAAAGCTTTTTTCCGTTGCCTGCCGAGGGTTTTTGGGACAGCTATGTTAACGCTCGTTCTTATGGTCTTATCCTTAGTTGGACCTACGGCGGTAAATGCATACGCAGAAACAACAGGAACGTCGAAAACAGCAGTAGCAAAAGAAACAACCGTATCAACTGAGACTCCGGCAGATTATTACCAGAGTGTTGAAAAAGCAAACTTAGAGAAACAAATCGATGCCATATCCAAGTATTATGGACAATGTCTTGACAATTACAAGAAATCAAAAGCTGGGATTGGCACAGAAATGACGATAAAAGCCGATATCGATCCTAGTCTGGTTTCGTCCATGGGACTGGAGGGGCTTAATAGTGTAAAAGCAGCTATTAAATCCATGCAGACAGATAAAAAATCAAAATCTGAAATTTCACTTTTTACCAATGATAAGGAAGTTACCAAATTAAATGTATTAGTTGATATGGATAAAGAATTAGAATATATCATAATCCCTGAATTAAGCAAGGCTTATCTTAAACTATCCATGAATCCAACAAATGGGGTATCTAACCAGACGCCTATTCCATTTACTACCAAAGAACTTATGGATCTATTATATAACAATCCACTTTCAGCAGAATTATTAAATAAGCTGTTAAATAAATACTCATCTATTTTAGTGGAAGACTTAGATGATGTAAGTCTGATCAATGACAATGTTACAACATCCGGAATCAATGAAGTTGCAACAAGAGCAGCCGTACAAATTACCAAAAATACGCAGTTAGACATTGCCGAAAAAGTTTTAAAGACAGCGAAATCCGATACTGATCTGGCTGATTTATACGTAAAATTTAAACTTGGTACGAAACAAGATTATACCAATGTTATAAATGCAGCCCTGGCACAAATTACGGAAGAAAGATCCAAAGCTGATACGGAAGATAAGAATTTGGTAATGAATGTATTCGTTGATGCAGACGGAAATATTATTGCCCGTGATTTTACTTATGATAACGATCCGAAAACTTCATTCTTAGGTTATGTGTCTGCTAAAAAGGGTTCTGATATTGGTTTTGAAGCCTGGTATACTATGAGCAAAGATGAAACCTTTAAAATTGATGGTAAAATGAAAGAAGACGGAAAAGCCGTAACCGGAGATATTCACATAGCATTTACTGATGGGAAATCATCGGTACCGAATAAATTCCTTGTTAAATTAGAAAATTTCTCCAGCACCAGTGACGGTTATACCAGTTATATGAACGGTAAGTTTACAATAACTGGTAATCTGTTATCCGGTATGAGTATCGCTGTAGACTGCGCCGGTAAAGACAAGAGCCAGACTATGAAAATGGATTTCGCACAATACGAAAAGAAACTGGTATCTGTTTTAGTAAATTCTAAAATAATAGAATATAAAGATTTTAAATTCCCAGATAAATCTGTAAAGGTTTATGACATGATGACCCAGATGGAAGATTATATGGCCAGTGCTGATATACAGAACTATTTAAAGTCTATTAATAAAAAAATCGATGTAAAATCAATTAACACGGTTCTTGACCAGATGATAAGTGCTTATTAAGAGATCAGCCGAGAAATAAAATTAACATTGACATTTAAATTATAATATATTATTATAAAAAATAATCAAATATGTAATTATAAAAACTATGACGGAGAGAGTAAGAATCCAGTTTTAGCGAAAGTAAAAGCGAGTCGGGGTTAGTGAAAGCCTGATACCGGTAGCAGATTTCTGAAAATCACTCCCAAGTTGTAAGCTGAAAGTTCATTATTATGAACAAAGTAAGCCGAGCCGGTTTCCACCGTTATACGGAAGCATATTATATTCTGATTTGGCGATACTTTTACCGAATGGAATCGTATGTAAATAGGTGGTACAATGAAGCATATATGCTCTCATCCTGTTTATGGATGGGAGCTTTTTTCATTTTATAGGAGTATGTCCAGCGAAGCTGTACCACACAAGCTCTCCTAACTTCCCTATAAAATAAAAAACCTACCGGGCAGGATGCACAGGGAAAGAGATTAAAACTCTCCGCTGTAAACATTGAACTATAAAGGAGGAAATAAAATGTACAATAAAGTGTCTACAAATCTTAACTTTGTGGAAAGAGAAAAAGAAGTACTGAAGTTTTGGAAAAATAATAAAATTTTTGAGAAAACCATTGAAGAAAGAAAAAATGGTAAAAACTATACATTCTATGACGGTCCCCCGACGGCTAATGGAAAACCTCATATCGGCCATGTATTAACCAGGGTTATTAAGGATATTATACCAAGATACCGTACCATGAAAGGATATAATGTACTGCGTAAAGCAGGCTGGGATACCCATGGACTTCCTGTAGAATTGGAAGTAGAGAAAAAGTTAGGTTTGGATGGTAAGGAACAAATCGAAGAATATGGACTGGAACCATTTATTCATGAGTGTAAGGAAAGTGTATGGAAATATAAAGGTATGTGGGAAGATTTCTCAGGTACTGTTGGATATTGGGCTGATATGGAAAACCCATATGTGACTTATGATAATGATTTCATTGAATCGGAATGGTGGGCATTAAAACAAATCTGGGAAAAGGGATTATTATACAAAGGATTTAAGATTGTACCTTATTGTCCAAGATGCGGAACCCCGCTTTCCAGCCACGAAGTGGCTCAAGGTTATAAAGATGTGAAAGAAAAATCCGTAATTGCTAAATTTAAGGTAAAAGGTACCGATAACGAATACATCTTAGCCTGGACTACTACGCCCTGGACACTGCCATCCAATGTGGCACTTTGCGTGAACCCGAATGAATCCTATGTAAAGGTTTCTGTGGGGCTGAATGCCAAGGGTGATATCATAAAAGAAAGCAGCGAAGGAGAGGAGCAGGTAACTGTTAAAACAGAGAAATATATTTTAGCAGAAGCACTTCTTTCAGTTATTGATGGTAATTATACAATAGAAGAAACCTATATCGGAACCGATTTAGAATATAAGGAATATGAACCTTTATTTAATTATGTCTCACCGGACAAGAAAGCTTATTATGTAACCTGTGATAATTATGTTACATTGACCGACGGTACCGGCGTGGTTCATATTGCACCTGCTTTTGGTGAAGATGATGCCAATGTAGGACGCAAGTATGATCTTCCTTTTGTACAATTAGTTGATGCGAAAGGTGAAATGAAACCTGAAGTTACCGATTTTGCAGGTATGTTCTGTAAAAAAGCAGATGAGGGTATTATAAGTAAGTTGGCCCAAACCGGCCTGTTATTTAAGACCTTAAAGTTTGAGCATAGTTATCCTTTCTGCTGGAGATGTGATACACCGCTTATTTATTATGCGAGGGAATCCTGGTTCATTAAGATGACAGATGTAAAGGAACACCTCATCGCCAATAATAATACCATTAACTGGATGCCGGAGAGCATCGGACAGGGACGTTTTGGTGACTGGTTAAAGAATGTTCAGGACTGGGGTATCAGCCGCGACCGTTATTGGGGAACTCCTCTTAACATCTGGGAATGCGAAGATGGTCACAGACATGCAATCGGAAGTATTGAAGAATTAAAATCCATGTCAGAGAACTGTCCGGATAATATAGAATTACACAGACCATTTATTGATAATGTAACCATTAAATGTCCGGAATGCGGCAAGGAAATGAGCCGCGTAAAACCGGTTATCGATTGCTGGTTTGACTCTGGTTCCATGCCTTTTGCACAATGGCATTATCCATTTGAAAATAAAGAAATGTTCCAGGATAATTTCCCGGCTGACTTTATCAGTGAGGCGGTTGACCAGACCAGAGGATGGTTTTACTCCTTACTTGCTATATCAACCTTAATCTTTGATAAGGCACCATTTAAAAATGTAATTGTACTTGGTCATGTTCAGGACGAAAACGGTCAGAAGATGTCTAAATCCAAGGGAAATGCGGTAGACCCATTTGATGCACTTTCTGAACACGGAGCAGATGCAATCCGTTGGTATTTCTACATTAACAGTGCCCTTTGGCTGCCGAACCGTTTCCACAACGGAGCCGTTACGGAAGGACAGAGAAAGTTTATGGGTACTTTCTGGAATACCTATGCGTTTTTTGTACTATATGCTAACATTGACGGATTTGATGCAACCAAATATACCTTAGATTATGATAAATTAACCGTAATGGATAAGTGGCTTTTATCCAAATTAAACACAGTTGTTAAAACCGTGGATGAGAACCTGGAAAATTACCGAATCACGGAAGCTGCCAGAATTCTGGATGATTTCGTAGATGAAATGAGTAACTGGTATGTGAGAAGAAGCAGGGAACGTTTCTGGGCAAAAGGTATGGAGCAGGATAAGATTAACGCTTATATGACTCTTTACACGGCACTGGTTACCCTGGCTAAAGTTTCGGCACCGTTTATCCCATATATGACAGAAGATATTTACCGCAACCTGGTGGTTAATATTGATAAATCAGTACCGGAAAGTATCCATTTATGCGAATACCCTGCTTACAAACAGGAGTATATTAATAAAGAACTTGAGGAGAACATGGAAGCCGTATTGGATATCGTTGTATTAGGCCGTGCCTGCCGTAACGCTGCCAATATTAAAAACAGGCAGCCCATTGGTTTAATGTATGTAAAATCAGAGGATACCTTCACGGATGTATCAGGAAATAAAGTCTTAGGCTTGCCGGATTTTTATAAGGAAATTATAGAAGAAGAATTAAATGTTAAGGCGGTAACCTTTACGGATGATGTAAGAAACTTTACATCCTATAGCTTTAAACCTCAGTTAAAAACTTTGGGACCTAAATTCGGTAAACAAATCGGTCAAATCCGTCAGATTTTATCTGGGCTGGATGGAAATAAGGCTATGGATGAAATTAATGCTACCGGAGGCCTGAAAGTAACCTTAGACGGTACAGAAGCAGTACTTGATAAAGAAGATCTGTTAATTGAAGCAGCCCAGACAGAGGGTTATGTATCGGATTCGGACTCAGGTATCACTGTAGTATTGGATACAAAACTTTCCGAAGAACTCATTGAAGAAGGATTTGTACGAGAAATTATCAGTAAAATCCAGACAATGAGAAAAGATGCAGGTTTTGAAGTTATGGATCACATCAAAGTATATCAAACCGGAAACGATACCATTAAAGCTATCTTTGATAGAAATTCAGAAGAAATTAAAACAGAAGTTTTGGCCGAAGAGCTTATTCTCGGTGAAACTGCCGGGTTTATAAAAGAATGGAATATTAATGGAGAAAATGTAACTCTTGGTGTAGTAAAATTATAAGATAACATGTAAGAGGTTGTTGTTAAATCTAAAGCTATGACAAATGTGAGGTGATTGTTCCTGTATTTACAGCACAAACCAGGCAGCTTAAGGATTAACATCAACCTCTTTCTCTTATATCATCACAAAGAAATCGATCATGGATAATTCTTATATTTCTTATTAGTTATCTTTTTCTGGCATTAAGCATATATAACAATAAATAAATCTACATTTAGGAAGGCTTAATGTTTAATAAGTATAAGATATTATATCAGGCACAGCTGGGGTCAGGGAACAGCGGAATATTGCAGTTACAAGTTATTAATAAAGCAAATGCCTATCCGATAGAAAACGCGGCAGTACAGATCTATAATAAGAATAACCCTTCCAGGGTTTTGTACAGTCTTATTACGGATATTTCAGGAAAAACACCGGAAGTAGAACTGATTACGCCTCCAATTGAATATAGCCTGGAAGTGACACCTTACCAGCCTTATACGGAATATATCATAATTGTAACAGCAAAAGGATATCAAACCGTAGTGATTAACAGTGCCCAGGTATTACCCGTGATTAAATCCATACAACCTGTCAGTATGTCCGCTCTGATACCTGGAATTAATGACATGGAAGTTATAATTATAGACCCAAATTATTTATTTGGAACCGATACACCAAAGGTTTATGAAAATGACGTAAAAGAATACGCTGAGGGTACTGATGCAAAACCAGTTATGATACCGGAATTTATTACAGTTCACAATGGAGTACCAAGTAACCTTGCCGCAAGAAAATATATCGTCCAATATGTCAGTTATGTAAAAAGTGTGGTATGCAGTCAGATATATGCTACCTGGCCGGAGGAAACAATACATGCATATAGTTTAGTAGTAATCTCCTTTTCCCTTAACAGAATATATACGAATTGGTATAAAAGGCAGGGATATGACTTTGATATAACTTCGATGGTTTCTTTTGACCAGAAGTGGTTTTACGGAAGAAACATATATACGAATGTCAGCCGGGTAGTTGATAATATATTTAATAATTATTTATCCAGACCCGGTATTATCCAGCCGATATTAACACAGGCCTGCAGGGGTGAACTTGCAATCTGTCCTGCTATGATATCCTTATGGGGGTCTAAAGAACTTGGTGACAGGGGATACACAGCGATAGAGATTTTACGCTATTTTTTCGGAGATACTATTTACGTAAATTCTACAAATAACATTGCCGGTACAGAAGTACTATGGCCCGGAACGGACTTAACACTTGGCTCGTCAGGAAAAGCAGTAGGCCATATACAAGATCAATTAATAACCATATCCGGTGTTTATAGAGCAATTACAGTTCCTGAAGATGACGGGACTTTTGGGCAGGCTACCGTGGCAGCCATAAGTGATTTTCAGGAAATATTTAATCTGCCGGCAACCGGTATCTTGGATTTTGCAACCTGGTATAAGATATCCCGGGTTTATGCAAGAATTACAAGGGGTTTCGGACAATAAAATAGTTTATATAATATAACAGATAGCTTTTGGTATAATCAGCTATCTGTTTTTTAATCATAATCGGGACAGCGCCTTTTATCAGAAGTTGAAATGCAACTTCTGATAAGTTATATTATAGAAACAAAAACCATGTTTCTATAATCGGATGCACGGCGCTAGGGAGACAGCGCCTTTTATCAGAAGTTGAAAACCGACTTCTGATAAGTTATAATATAGGTAATATATTGTAGAAAATAATACTATTTTAGCGAAAGGAGGGTTAATATGCAAACTGTAAATAAAGAAGAATTTAAAAGAGGTGTGGAAAGTTATGTAAAGCTTTTATTTCGAAAAACGCTTAAAGAAGCTACCAATCAGCAGATTTTTCATGGAGTAGCTTATTCGGTTAAAAATATGATTATAGAAGATTGGATGAATACCCATAGAGTTTATGAAGAGGAAGATGTAAAAACCGTGTATTATTTGTCCATGGAGTTCTTAATGGGGAGGGCCCTGGGTAACATTATAATTAATTTAAAAGCAGATAAAATAATTCGGGAAGCATTGGAGGAACTGGGTTTTGATCTTAATGTGATAGAAGATGAGGAACCGGATGCTGCTTTGGGTAACGGAGGACTGGGAAGATTGGCGGCCTGCTTTCTGGATTCTTTGTCAACACTGGGATATCCCGCTTACGGTTGTGGAATCCGTTATAAATACGGTATGTTTGAACAAAAAATTGAAAAGGGTTTTCAGGTGGAAGTTCCAGATAACTGGTTAAAAAACGGCAATCCGTTTGAAATAAAACGTCCTGAATATGCCCAGGAGATTAAATTCGGGGGTTATGTAAAACTGATTCGCGACGAGGCGGGCAGAGACTGTTTTGTACAGGAGAATTATCAATCGGTTCTGGCTGTTCCGTATGACCTGCCGGTCATCGGATATGGTAATAATATTGTTAACACTTTAAGAATCTGGGATGCAGAAGCTATCAATACTTTCAATCTGGATTCCTTTGATAAGGGAGATTATGAAAAAGCAGTAGAACAGGAGAATCTGGCCAGAACCATATGTGAAGTTCTGTATCCCAATGATAATCATTATGCCGGGAAGGAACTCAGGCTGAAACAACAGTATTTCTTTGTATCTGCAAGTGTTCAGAGAGCTGTTAATAAGTATATGGAAAGTCATACTGACATAAGGAACCTCTATGAAAAAGTATGTTTTCAGTTAAACGATACGCACCCGACGGTTACTACAGCGGAATTAATGCGCATTTTATTGGATGAATATTATTTAAGCTGGGAAGAAGCCTGGGACATTACGAATAAGACCTGTGCCTATACGAATCATACCATTATGTCGGAAGCCCTGGAGAAATGGCCCATTGACTTATTTTCCAGACTGCTTCCAAGAATTTATCAGATTATTGAAGAAATCGACCGCAGGTTTGTTAATGATTTACAGCGTATCTACCCGGGAAACCAAAATAAGGTAGAGAAGATGGCTGTTTTATATAATGGACAGGTCAGGATGGCCCATTTGGCTATTATCTGCTCTTTTTCCGTAAACGGAGTGGCTAAAATTCATACGGAGATACTTAAAAAGCAGGAATTAAAAGACTTTTATCAATTGTATCCGGATAAATTTAATAATAAAACCAATGGAATTACGGCACGCCGGTTTCTGCTTCACGGCAACCCATTGTTAGCGGAATGGGTGACTAAAAAGATAGGAGACGGCTGGGTAACAGATTTAACTCAAATGAATCGGTTATGCAGTTTAGCTGAAGATGAAAAAAGCCTGAAAGAATTTATGGAGATTAAATATCAAAATAAGATAAGACTTGCAGAATATATTAAACTGCACAACAAAATAGAAGTAGATCCGGATTCTATTTTTGATATCCAGGTAAAAAGGCTTCATGAATATAAACGTCAGCTTTTAAATATTCTGCATATCATGTTTTTATATAACCAGCTTAAGAAAAATCCGGGTATAGATTTCACAAAAAGGACGTTTATATTCGGAGCAAAAGCATCTGCCGGTTACAGCAGGGCAAAAGCGATAATTAAGCTGATTAACAGTGTTGCGGACGTAATTAATAAAGATGAAGCCATAGAGAATAAAATTAAAGTAGTTTTTATTGAGAATTATAGGGTGTCCAATGCCGAGTTAATTTTTGCGGCAGCAGATGTTTCGGAGCAGATATCCACTGCAAGCAAGGAAGCATCCGGCACCGGCAATATGAAATTTATGCTTAACGGTGCCTTAACTCTTGGAACTATGGATGGAGCTAATATTGAAATTGTGGAGGAAGTAGGATCTGAAAATGCTTTTATATTTGGGTTGACTGCATCTGAAATCATAACATACGAGCAGAATGGAAGTTATAATCCAATAGACATTTACAATACGGATGAGGATATCAGATTGGTGGCTGACCAACTGGTAAATGGTATATATTCAGGGGATAATAAAGAACTCTTCAGGGAAATCTATCAATCCTTATTAGAGGCGAAAGGAGGAGAAAGGGCGGATCAGTATTTTATCTTAAAGGATTTCAGAGCTTATTATGAAGCACAGAAAAGAGTAGAAAAGGCGTATGGTAATAAGCTGCAGTGGGCCAGGGCAGCCTTATTAAATACAGCCAAAAGCGGCAAATTTTCATCGGATAGGACCATAGAGGAATATGTCCGGGATATTTGGAAGCTTAAGAAAGTTATGATAACAAAATAAAGTAAATCGGAGAGAACGGATGAAATCAAAAAAAATGAACAAGGAAGCCCTCCCCGGGTTGGAATCACATGTAGAAAAAAAGATACGAATCACGATACGGACCAAGCTGATAACTATGACTTCCCTGCTGTTAATTATTCCTTTATTAGTGGCCGGACTTGTGAGTTATCAAATAGCAAAATCGGAGTTGGATAAAAAAGGTGAAGTAATTTTAAGAAACAGTGTAAGGCAGGCGCTCCAATTAATTGATACAAAACAAAAAGAAGTATCTGCAGGAAGTGTTTCGTTGGAAGAAGCACAAGAGGAAGTTAAAGTTTATTTATTAGGTGAAAAAGACGCCGAGGGCAAAAGAGAAATCAATAAGAATATTGACCTGGGAAAAAACGGGTATTTTATTGTATATGATGATACCGGACTGGAAGTTGCCCATCCCTCACTGGAGGGCAAGAATGTTTGGGATGTGGAAGATAAAAGCGGAAACAATTTCAAATTAGTGCAGGAACAGATTAAAACCGCACAAAACGGAGGGGGATTTGTATGTTATACCTGGACGTTGCCGGGCTCGGAGAAACTCGGTGAAAAAATATCCTATCAGGAATTGGACACAAACTGGGGATGGATTGTTTCAGCCGGTGCTTACATGTCGGATTACAACAGCGGTTCTCTTCAGATTCTTAGAATATTACTTAGCATTATTATCGGCTCTATATTAATCGGACTTGTGGTTATACTCTTATTTGCAAAACATATATCCCAGCCTATTATTAAAATCAGCAGTAATTTAGGAGAAGTTTCCCATGGAAATCTTAACATCTGTGAACTGAATGTGAAAAATAAAGATGAAACCGGTATGCTGGCAGAATCTTTTAACCTTATGTTAAATAATATGAGGACATTAATCGGAACTATGAAAAATTCTTCCGAAACGGTAATGAACTTTTCTGACTCCTTAGCAAATATCACGGAAGAAACCTCCAGAGCTATTAATGAAGTGGCAGTTACAATACAGGAAGTTGCGGTTGCGGTGGGAGAGGAAGCTTCAGATACCCAAAATGCGGTAGGTAAAGTAAATCTTCTTGCCGGCAGCATAGAAGCAGTAGCTGATTCAGCGGCATTTATGAATCAGACCGCAGATACCACGAATCTGTTAAGTGATAAGGGATTGATTGCTGTTGGAAAACTGACGGAATCCACTCAGAAAAATAATGAAACAACCCTGGAAATAAGCGAAGTTATAACTAAGGTAAGTGAAAGCAGTAAAAAAATCAATGTTATTACCGAAACCATTACCCAGATTTCACAGCAGACTAATCTTTTGGCGCTGAATGCTTCCATTGAGGCAGCCAGAGCAGGGGAAGCCGGAAAGGGTTTTGCAGTTGTAGCGGATGAAATCAGAAAACTGGCAGAACAGACCGGCAATGCAGTAGAGGAAATTAAAGGTATTATAGGAGAAATCCATAACTACTCCAATTTCTCGGTAAATACCATGGAACTAGTACAGCAAGCGTCAATGGAACAAAATACAGTTGTAAGTGAAACGAAAAATGCATTTATGGAAATATCCAGAGCCTTAAAAGATGTAATTAAACATGTTAACGAAATTAATAACGAAAGTATCTCAATGAAAAGCCGGAAAGATGAGATTGTAGATATTATGGGAGATATTTCTGCTTCTACCCAGCAGACCTCTGCTGCTGCCGAAGAAGTATCTGCATCAAGCGAAGAGCAGTTAGCACAAATGGAAGAGGTATCTACTCATTACAAAGAATTGAAAGATTTATCCGTTCAATTAAAAGCAGCAGTAGAACAATTTAAATTATAAGGTTGATATGAAATTATTACAATGATATATAAGCTGTGAGCTTCAGTTCTTAATGGGTTTCCTTTAAAAGAACTGTAGTTCACAGCTTTATTTTTGCGAAAGCGGATTAATTCCCATGAGGTTGACAGCCTGGTTTCTGCCTGGTGGAAGTAATTGACAAATACGAAAGAAGTGATATGATAATAAGTAATAAGTCCCAAAGCAGAAGTTTCTTTGGGGCTAAACAGACGGAAATAATGGAGGACAGTATAGAAAAAAATTGGGAGGTCATATGCAAAATCAAAGTATAATCGGGGATATCGTAAAGAATATTGAAAAAGTTATTATTGGTAAAACAGAGGTAATTGAATTTGCTATGATAACCTTACTGGCAGAAGGTCATCTTTTATTAGAAGACGTTCCCGGTGTAGGGAAAACAACGTTGGCTAATGCTATTTCCAGATCGATTCATTGCGGTTTTAACCGGATTCAGTTTACACCGGATACGTTACCCAGTGATATTACAGGTGTATCGATTTATAATATGCAGACGGGTAAATTTGAGTTCACTCCCGGTGCTATTATGAATCACATAATTTTAGCAGACGAAGTGAACCGGACCTCACCTAAAACCCAGGCGAGCCTATTAGAAGCCATGGAAGAGAAGCAAATCAGTGTGGATGGTAAGACATATCCGCTACCTTGTCCTTTTATGGTAATTGCAACCCAGAACCCCATTGATTATCTGGGTACCTATAATCTTCCGGAGGCACAGCTTGACCGTTTCCTTATGAAATTATCCATCGGTTATCCAAGTAAAACGGATGAAAAACGGATGGCAGATTATTATATCAGGAGGAGTCCATTAAAATCTCTGGAACCTGTAGCGGACGGAAAAACCATATCTGCTATGCAGGAAGAGGTTAAACGAGTAAAGGTACATAATGATTTGATTGCATACATGATAGATATAATAGATGGTACAAGAAATGACACAAATATAACCCTGGGTGCCAGCCCAAGAGCGACCTTGGCACTTATCCGTACCTCCCAGGCCGCCGCATATTATTCCGGAAGGGAATATTGTATCCCCGATGATATATTAAAGGTAATACATCCGGTCATCCGGCATAGATTGATTTTATCTCCGGAAGCCAGACTGAATAAGCAAACATCAGAAAAGGTATTGGATAAAATTATTGCTAAATTCCGTGTCCCTATACTTCCTGCCTTCAATCAGTAATTAAAACCCGGAATAGGCATAGAAAGCTGATTTATTTTTGTTATATAGAATTAAATAAAAGCAGGAAGGTATTTTTATGTTTTTTAACCGTTTAATATTATTTATCTTGATTATAGCATCAGGAATATTCGCCTCTAATTTTGGGGGGAACGTTTCTTATGCTCTTTTTTATATGAGCTTATGTATCCCGGTCATATCACTGATATACACTTATTATGTATATATACGGTTTCGGATTTACCAGGATATCGGGCAAAGAGTACTGGTTAAAGGAGATCTGATACCCTATTCTTTTACCATTGCCAATGAAGACTATATTACTTTCCGAAGTGTTAAAGTTAATTTTCTTCATGACAAATCTACTATATGGAATGCAGAAGAGCTAAGGAAATACTGCCTGTTACCCGGTCAAACAGAGAAAATGGAAACGAAACTCCGTTGTAATTACCGCGGTGAATATTACGTAGGAGCTAATACGGTTGAAATTATCGATTATCTGTATTTATTTCGAATAACATACCCAATTGCATCAAAATTAAAAGTTACAGTCCTTCCCCGTATTGTATCAATACCCAGATTAGGAATTGCACCGGTTAAAAAGGATGTTAAGATTTCTTCCTATGTTCGGAATGCTGAGCAGGATACCATGGATATTGATACCAGAAAATATCAGACAGGCGATAGTATAAAACAGATACACTGGAAATTAAGCGCGAAGAAAAATCAATTATTCAGCAGGAGTTATAGTACCAACCCAAAATCAGAAGTTATAATTTTAATGGATTTAAGGCAAATCCAAGAAGATAACTTAACAACGGTTATAGTGGAAGACCAGATTATTGAAAGTGTGTTAGCAATAGCTAATTATTGTAAAGATAATAAAACCGATGCCAGGGTTTATTACGAACAATCAGGATTGAAAACAGAGGTGATACGGGGAAAAACAGATTTTGATTTATTTTACAAAAGGTGCGTTGAGATACACTTTAATTCACAGGTTCCAATAGAAGAGATACTTGGGGAAAGTAAAAACTATGGGGCAGAGAATAGTTTTTATGTCCTAATTACCCACAATCTGAATTTTGAACTATACAAATCAATGCTGGAAGTTTCGGAGAATGGCAGTGAGTTATCATTGCTGCTTATTCGGGATAAAGTGAATTCTGATGAGGAAGAAATTGTGAAAAGTATGAAACTTGCCGGAATTACAGTTAAATTAGTTACAAGAGAGGATGATATTGGGGAGGTATTAAATGCATGAACGAAAATACTGCTGTATCCAGAAGGCTGACGGTAGCAAACAGCTTTCTTATTACTTTGGCATTTGGCGTTTTTTTAAATAGTATTTTTCATTTGAAAATTTATACCATTTTCCATTTATTTTTTTGTATTACATTTTCAGGTTTGATTTACCTGTTTGATCAATACAAAAAAAATCTGATTACTTATTTTACTCTATGCGGTCTTTTTGTTGCAGGAATTTTGGTCAGTGTATTCTTTAAAATAAATTACATAAAGGGTATTAATAAGGTTTATAAGTGGTGCCTTATTTATAATGGAGATGATAAGCTGTACGAGAGAGGATGTGCTCTGGCCGTATGCGCAGGTATCTTATTTGCCGGCAGTATATTAACTTATATACTGCATCGGTTTAAGGGTGTAAAAAGTGTTACATCTGTCTTGTTATTAGTCTTACTTATTATATCAGCAGTTTACAAAATGGATATTCCTAAAATATCCGTAGGGATTGTTATCTTTTACGGATTGACCGAGATTGCGGAATATTACGGAACCTTATTTAATAGAAGCAGTAATACGGTAAATAATAGTATAGCTGCTATTTATCTGGCACCGGCTTGTTTGATTATTGCACTGCTATCAGTTTCTTTTCCCTCCCACGCCGAACCGATACAGTGGAGGGGAGTTAAGAGCTTTGTACACATAATGGAGGAAAAAGGCTCCTTATTAATGACTCAGCTGCAATATATTATCGATCGGACCGGATCTGAATTTGTCCTTAATTTCTCCGGTTATTCCGACGATGAGAATGAGCTTGGCGGGGATATAAATATAAATAAAGTGACTGCCCTAAAGATTAAAACGCAGAATAAAAGCACGTCAAAAGGATATCTAATCGGTTCAATCAGTGATATTTACACAGGGCGGAAGTGGGAAAAAAGTGAGACAGAAAGGGAATACAGTCATGAAGAATATTATTGTGACTTTTATGAATTGCTGAATGCATTCACCAGGGAAAAAGAAACAGGAAGAGATATAAACAATTTAGTGAAAAAGAAGAGTTATAACGTAGAATATTACGATATCAGAACCAGATCTTTATTCTATCCGTTAAAAACGTTTCAGATAAATTTTAATAAGTCCGTGAAATACAGCGAAACAAATCAAGGCGCATTTCTTTATGACAGAGCAAAAGGAGTGGGTACGAAATATGAGGTCCAGTATTATGAACTTAATCTAAGCAGCGAACGATTACAGGATATACTTCGGAATGCAAAAGAGACGGACTATATGGTATCCGATTATGCCATTAACAAAACGGCAAAAGATATTTTTGATTATAATACTTCGGGTAGTCAGTTTGATATAATCGGGTTAAAAAATGATTTACTCAGAAGATCCCAGGAGATTAAAAAGCAATATACCATTCTGCCGGCAAACCTACCGGACAGGGTAAGAAACCTTGCCATTGATTTAACCAGGGGCCTAGATAATAATTATGATAAACTAAAGGCAATCGAGGCTTATTTAAATAAATTTCCTTATAATACAAAAGTTAGTAAAAGACCAAAAGGAAGAGATTTTGTTGATTACTTTTTATTTGAACAGAAAAAGGGGTATTGCACTTATTTTGCAACGACTATGGGTGTATTGGCAAGATGTTTAGATATACCGACCCGTTATGTAGAGGGGTTTGTAGTTGATTATAAAAATCTGGACGGCAGTAATACTTATAAGGTTTTAAACAGCAGTGCCCATTCCTGGGTTGAAGCTTATATAGAAGGAATCGGCTGGATACCATTTGAACCTACACCTTTGTATTATGCAGACAGGTATACCCCCTGGGCGGATCTTACATCCGATTCTCCATATCATGATTCCGGAGTGGCCATTCCCCAGATAACCGGTGAACCTCCATATAATCAAAACCTGGTTAATGAAAATATACCGGGAACAAAGGCTCTTGATAAAGGAAGCAAAAATAGTTACCTGATTCCTGTTCTTGGTGTCCTGATATGTATTCTGATATTATTTGTCTGCATTATTTTAATTTATTATGGAATATTAGTTAGCAGATATAATAAGAGATTTAAGAGTGTTTCAGATAATTTAAAATTATCCCTAATCCTGGCGGAAATCCTGCACTATCTGGATAAAGAGGGATTTCGTTTAACTGCAGATGAAACTCTGCTATCCTATGCAGCGAGAATCGGTGATAAAATATATTTTAACCATACCAGTTTCTTAAAAATTGTAAATGTATATATGGGTGTCAGATACGGAGAATATGAAGTGAAAACGGAAGAACTTAAGCTGGTTATGGATTTTTTAAAGTATTTTAAGTACCATTTGCAGGAAAAACTGGGTAAAAGAAGAATGTTTTTTGATAGATTTTTGTTTCTACATTTTTATCAATGAATAAAACTATCATTTCTGGTGAAAATATATCTAGAGGTGATAATAATGAAAAAACATAGCTTAGCTGAATTTTTCAAAAGCAAGAGCTTTTATGCGTTATTATGTGTCGGTGCTTTGGCAATTGTAGCAATTACTATGGTGGCTTTAAATCAGACATCAGACAAAGATCAAGGTAACAATTTGGTGGACTTAAATGAACCGATTGTTTCAGATGTAGCTGATAAAGACAACAGTAACCAAACCCAGAATAAACCGGCCGTAAATAACCCGGCCTCGTCAACTGCTGCTAATAATAAAGAGGGCACTAGTAAGACTGAGGTAGCACAATCCAATCCAAATACCAAAAGTGATACCACTGGACCGGTAACGGATGGCAGCGTTTTAGAATTTGATGCTGAAGACGACCCAGAAAGTGTTGCTGCGAATCCCACAGATGCACAAAAGGACACAAAGTCAGATTCTACTACGAAAGAGACGGCAAATGCAGCAACTACGAAAGATGCAGCAGATGCAACTAAAAAAACAGCTTCTTCTGAACCAAAGAAAGAATCGGAAGAGGTTATGACGCCGGACTCCCTGTATTTTGATACGGATGATGGCCTGTTATGGCCGGTAACCGGTAATATTTTAATGGACTACAGCGTAGACAGGGTTGTTTATTATGAAACATTAGAGCAGTTTCGTGTAAATCCTGCCGTAATTATTGATGCTGAAATTGGTACTAAGGTACTTAGTGCAGCAAAAGGGGTTATCACTAAAATTACAAAAGAAGATGAAACAGGTACCACTGTTACAGCTTCTCTTGGAAATGGTTTTAGTGTTGTTTACGGCCAGCTAGATGGTTTAAAGGTTAAAGTAGGAGATATGGTAAAAGAAGGACAGGAATTAGGAATTGTTGCAAAACCTACTAAATATTATACAGTAGAAGGCAGTAATCTTTATTTCCAGGTTTTAAAGGATGACAAAACAGTCAATCCTATGTTGTATTTAAAATAAACAACAAGTAAGCTTAACAGCGGTTAATTAAAAACATTACTAAAAGGCTGCCCTCTATGAGTTCAGCCTTTTTTATTGCATAGGACAGTTCTCCGAACTTACCTATGCAATAAAAAAGCCTTCCAGGCAGGATGCGCATGACGCACTTAAGGAAGATGTCACTGTCGTGACAGCGCGTCAGCGCTAGAGTCTGGCGAGTACCAGACTCTTTGTTCTTTCTCCAACCTACAAATAAAGCTAAAAAAAAACTTTTTCTGACAGGAACATAACTTATATGGCTGAATATAATAAAGTATAAAATGTAAGGGAATAAGAGATACATATCTACAACAATCCGCAACCGAAACTCTTATACCTTATATTTTTCTTTTTTGAAAAGCACTTATTTTTCGGCTGCTTGACATAGATATGATCAAAAAAGGGGCTGTTGCAACAGCCCCTTTTTAATCTTGACGAAAGAGAGAAGTAGATTTAATATATAGGATATAGATTTATGAGGGGTAATATAATCGGCTATTTTGTATGGAGGATAATAATTATGTGGTTTTGGAATCGAAGGGAAATATATCATGGTTTTTCATTAAAAACGCAGGCAGATGTTAGAGAAGTATTAAAAGCAAACCATATCAAATATGATTACAGAGTGATTAATCTAAATAATAAAGGTCGTGTAAGAACCGGTAACCTTGGTATTAATAATGATTTTTCGTTAGAATATTATATTTACGTATCGAAAAAGGATTATGAGAAGACCTCCCACTTGTTAGGATACCAATAATCTAACAGGATATATCCTATGCAGCCACGTCCGTTTCTATATTATTTATATTGATTTACATAATGAAAAGTATTAGAATGGTAAGAAAAGGACTCAAAATATGCTGCATAATCAAAAACGAAAAAGTAATAGAATTTTTAATAATAGAAGAATTTTTACGAATACACTTAAGTTATTATTCCAGTATAGCATCTCATTGTTTTTCGGACAGGGTTTAATAATTGGGTTATCTATCTTGCTTTTGACACCATTTATTTCATTCATATACCGCTTGACATTATCTTTAACAGGTTACAGTTATTTAACTATAAATAATTTCGGTTATTTTTTATTAAATCCCCTTGTTTTACTTTTATTAATTTTTGTATTTGCAGTGATCGGGGTATTTTTATTATTAGAGGCCTGTTATCTCATTACGTTTTTTACATTAATTGAAAATGATGAAAAGCCATATCAAATCAGAGTATTGCTTTTATCATGTAAAAAGCTTCTTTTTATGCTTATTCGCAGAAAATTTACCCTCCTGCCTGCAGTGTGGTTTATTATACTGTTATCCAATCTTCCTCTTTTTATGTTTATTATGAAAAGGGTTCGGCTCATTCGTTTTTTATCTGATAATGTATGGGATAAACCGCTGGCATTACCTGTGGCGGTAATAATAATTATTGTACTTATCTGGCTTATGATAAGAAGATTGTTTTTATTTTTGTATTCCTTAATTGAAGGTAAATTTCCTGTAAAACCGCAAAGTAAAGCAGGGAAAAAAGCCAGGCATTGTAAAGATTGGAATAGCGATGAAAAAGCCGAAGAAAATAATAAATTAAATAATAAAAACGAGGCAAAGGAACCTGATAAAGAAGCAGGCCGGGTGATAGATGATTCTATTAATCAGGGTTATATGAAAAGAACCAAATCTTTCCGTACCTTGATATATTTCTTAATATGGAATATCGGTGTGGGTCTGGCTGTTCTAGTGTTATTTATTTTTACAATGGCAATCACCGCAATATTTATTAGCGGAATACCGGATAAAAGCCTTGCGTTTGCAACCTTTCTGACGATGATAGATAAGATGAACAGCTATTTTATCATAGGTATATTTACGATAAATACAACTGCTAATTTTGCACTATTTACTCATTTGTTTTTTCAATATAAGCTGGAATTAAATGAAAATATAAATATCGATTATTCTGCAGATAATATTGTTATACGTGTCGGCTCATATAAAACAGTAATTCAGGTTACGATCGCTATCTTTATATTAGTTAATTTTTATTTCTTTTTTGATATTATCAAAAATGGTTCACCTTTGGATTATATGAATCTGGATATGATTAAGGTTACATCCCACAGAGGATTCTCCGGAGATGTTCCCGAAAATACCTTACCGGCAATTGAAAAAGCGATTGAGGAACAGGCAGACTTTATCGAAGTTGATGTCAGGATGACAAAAGACGGAGAATTAGTATTACTTCATGACAGTAACTTAAAACGAACCACTGGTTTAAATAAGAACATATGGGATGTTAATTATGCCAGGGTATCTTCCCTGGATGCCGGAAGTTGGAAAAATAAAGCCTATACCGGTACCAGAATCCCCACCTTAAGAGAAGTTTTTGAACTTTGTAAAGGTAAAGTAAATCTTAATCTTGATCTGAAATACCATTCAGATCAAGAGAGACTGGAAGAAAAGGTAGTTGCTTTGATACAGGAATATGATATGCAATGGCAATGTGTTATCAGTTCAACGAATCTTTCGTTATTAGGAGGGGTAAAACTTTTGGATCCGGATATTCGTACCGGTTATATTACCTATCAGATATACCGGGGATACTTAGAAGATGATATGATTGATTTCTTTAGTATAAGATCCAACCTAGTTACCAAAAGTGTTAGCAGTGAAATACATAAGTCGGGTAAAGAAATACATGTATGGACAGTTAATTCCAAAAATGAACTGGAGAGAATGAAACGTCTGGGTGTTGATAATGTAATTACAGATGATCCGTCCTACTCGAAAGAAGTATTATATCAGGAAGAGTCAAACAGGTTTATATTAACACTACTTAAAATTATGATGGAATAGAGATTTTAGTAATAATAGATTAAAAGATAAATAAATCAAAAGATAATAAATAAATTAGATAGGCAGCGAATAAATCACTAAAATAAAAATAAAGAATTGCAAAACAAATTACAATGAAAAGAAGAGCATTCAATTATTTATATAAATAATTGATATGCCCTTCTTTTTTTATTATTTAATCTGAATTAGTTTACGCTTCTCTTCACATAACTTGTATGAAGAACTTCATGAGCTTTGTGGCTGCCCGGTTTACCGAAGTAAGTATCATATAATTCCTTGATAGCAGGATTTTCATGTGATTTTCTCATAGGCATGGATGAATCCAAGTCATAAAGAACTTTCGCACGAAGAGATCTGATATCGTTGAAGTTACGAACACTTGCAGGTACCTGAGGCATACCGCCGCCGTTTACGCAACCGCCGGGACATCCCATGATTTCAATGAAGTGATATTCTGCTTCACCGGATTTCACTTTATTAAGAAGTTCTTTTGCATTCTTAAGACCGGAAGCAACAGCAACTTTAACGTCCATACCGGCTACGTTATAAGTAGCTTCCTTAATTCCCTCGATACCTCTGACTTCTTTGAAGTCTAAGCTCTTTAATTCTTCACCGGTTAAGGTTTCCACTGCAGTACGAAGTGCTGCTTCCATAACACCGCCGGTTGCGCCGAAGATTACACCGGCTCCAGTAGACATTCCAAGAGGAGAATCAAATTCTTCGTCTGGAAGTTCTGTGAAGTTAATGCCTGCACGTTCAATCATTCTGGCAAGTTCTCTTACGGTAAGAGCGATATCTACATCCGGAAGACCGGATGCATCCTGATCGTCACGGCCAACTTCAAACTTCTTAGCGGTACAAGGCATGATACTTACCATAACGATATCTTTTGGGTCGATGCCCATCTTTTCAGCATAATAAGTCTTAGTAGTAGCACCGAACATCTGTTGAGGAGATTTACAGCTGGAAAGATTCTCTGTCATATCAGGAAAATAGTGCTCACAATATTTAACCCATCCTGGAGAACAGGAAGTGATTAAAGGTAACACACCGCCGTTTTGAACTCTGTCTAAGAACTCATGAGCTTCTTCCATAATTGTTAAGTCAGCCGCAAAATCGGTATCAAATACTCTGTCAAAACCTAAACGGCGAAGAGCGGATACCATCTTGCCCTCTACATTGGTTCCGATAGGTAGGCCAAACGGTTCACCAAGACCTGCACGAACGGATGGAGCTGTCTGTACAACTACGTGTTTGGTTGGATCTGCAATAGCTGCAAATACTTCATCTGTATTGTCTTTTTCGGAAAGAGCTCCGGTAGGACATACGGCGATACATTGACCGCAGGATACACAGCTGGTTTCACCAAGTCCCATATCAAATGCGGAAGCAATCGTTGTTTTAAATCCACGTTCATTCGGGCCGATTACGCCGACAGCCTGAACTTTTTCACAAACTGCGGAACAACGTCTGCAAAGGATACATTTATTGTTATCACGGTACATATGAGCTGCGGTGTAATCAATATCATATTGATTGGTTTCACCGTCATATAAACATTCATTTTCTACCTTAAGGTCTTTGCTTAACTTCTGTAATTCGCAGTTACCGCTTCTTACGCAGGATAAGCATTTTCTATCATGATCGGAAAGAATTAACTCTAAAGTTTTCTTTCTGGAATTTAATACTTTAGGTGTGTTGGTCCATACCTCCATACCCTCATTAATCGGATATACGCAGGATGCCACAAGACTTCTTGCGCCCTTCACCTCTACAACACAAATACGACAGGCACCAATCTCATTAATTTCTTTTAAATAACAAAGAGTAGGAATGTCGATGTGTGCTATTCTGGCAGCTTCAAGAATTGTAGAACCCTTTGGTGCAGCTACGTCTACACCGTTTATTTTAATATTTACGGTTTCCATTATTGTCCTCCTTAAAGAATTAATCAATTGGTATTACCTTTTGGAAATTGCACCAAAACGGCATTTTTCCATACAAGCGCCACATTTAATACATTTATCCTGATGAATGACATGAGCTTCCTTAACTTTGCCTTCGATCGCTCCGTTTGGACATACTCTTGCACAAAGGGTACAGCCTTTACATTGATCTGCATCGATTACATAGGAAAGTAAAGCTTTACATACACCTGCAGGACATTTCTTATCTACAACGTGGGCAATATATTCATCTCTGAAGTAACGAAGTGTGGATAATACAGGGTTTGGAGCAGTCTGGCCTAAACCGCAGAGAGAGTTCTCTTTAATATGGTAGCATAGTTCTTCCAACTTATCAAGGTCCTCTAAGGTTCCCTGGCCTTTTGTGATTTTGTCTAACATTTCATACATACGTTTTGTTCCGATACGGCATGGGGTACATTTACCGCAGGATTCATCTACTGTAAATTCTAAGAAGAATTTTGCAATATCAACCATACAGTTATCTTCATCCATAACGATAAGACCACCGGATCCCATCATGGAACCGATTCCGATTAAGTTATCATAATCAATCGGAATGTCAAAATGCTCTGCAGGTATACATCCGCCGGAAGGACCGCCGGTTTGAGCTGCTTTGAACTTCTTGCCATTAGGAATACCGCCGCCGATTTGTTCAACAACTTCACGAAGGGTAGTACCCATAGGAATTTCAACAAGTCCTGTATTTTTAATTTTACCGCCAAGTGCAAATACTTTGGTTCCTTTGGATTTCTCGGTTCCCATGGAAGCAAACCATTCTGCACCATGTAAGATTATTTGCGGAATGTTGGCATAAGTTTCAACGTTATTTAAAATGGTTGGTTTACCGAATAAACCTTTTTGAGCCGGGAACGGAGGTCTTGGACGAGGTTCGCCTCTGTTGCCTTCGATAGAGGTCATAAGAGCAGTTTCTTCACCACATACGAAAGCACCTGCACCAAGTCTTAAACCGATATCAAAATTAAATCCGGTACCGAAGATATCGTTGCCTAATAAACCATATTCTCTGGCTTGGGCAATCGCTATTTCCAGACGTTCAACAGCGATAGGATATTCCGCACGAACATAGATATAACCCTGGGAAGCACCAATTGCATAACCGGCAATTGCCATAGCTTCCAATACAACGTGAGGGTCACCCTCTAATACGGAACGGTCCATGAATGCACCTGGGTCACCTTCATCTGCATTACAGCATACATACTTCTGGTCAGCGTCGTTAGCTTTCGCAAGTTTCCATTTTAAACCGGTAGGGAAACCGCCGCCTCCACGTCCACGAAGACCACTGTCTAAGAGAGTCTGGATAACCTGGTCCGGAGTATATTCGGTTAATACTTTACCTAAAGCTTCATAACCGCTGGTACCAATATATTCTTCAATATTCTCAGGATTTATTACACCACAGTTACGTAATGCAATTCTGTGCTGTTTTTTGTAGAAATCAGTTTCATTTAAAGACTTAATTCCGTCATCAGTAACTGTTTCTGTATATAACAAACGGGTAACAACCCTTCCTTTTAATAAATGCTCTGAAACTATTTCCGGGATATCTTCCACTTTAACCATGGAGTAAAATGTTGCACCCGGATAGATTATCATAATAGGGCCTAAGGCACAAAGTCCGTGACAACCTGTCTGAACGACAGATACTTCTTTGGTCAAGCCATTTTTTTCAATTTCTGCCTGCAGCGCGTCGATTACTTTTTGACTTCCTGAAGAAGTACATCCGGTTCCACCGCAAACTAAAACGTGTGAACGAAACATGTCTTAAATCCTCCCTTCAGAGCTGATGGTGTATTTGCTGACAACCTGGCCGCGGATAAGATGTTGTTCCACAACTTCCAAAGCCTTTTCCGGTGTCATTTTAACATAGGTAACTTTATCTTTACCAGGCTCAAATACTTCAACGATAGGTTCATATTGGCATAAACCGATACAGCCGGTTTGTGTAACTGCAATGTTAGTTAAATTCTTAGTCTGTACAGCATCGGAAAGAGCAGTTAATACGGGTCTAGCACCGCTTGCAATACCGCAGGTGGCCATTCCCACAACAACTCTGGTCTGGTTTTCATTCTCAGAACGTAAGCCAACTTGACCCTGCATCTTTTCTCTGATTGCTTTTAACTCTTCTAGAGTTTTCATATAATACCCTCCTTGTTAAAATGTGAATCTGTTAAAAATTTGTCAAACTTTTCTATAACTGAATAATGATATCATACCGAAAGGGGCAGATATCAATAATAGATTGGGTTAGGACAATCAATAACAGTTTAACTAAAAAATTCTTCCAGCGTCTACTTCTAATTGGTTTTCCTTTAGATATTCTTTTATATAGGATGATACCTCCGGGATGTCAAAAGGCACACCCTCAAGGATTTCACGAAATTCCCTGGTATCTAATGTAAAGCTTTTCTCATCTACTTGATAGAAATATAAGAAATCTATGGTAGTGTTCAATGTAATTAAGGTATGAATGGTACTAGTCATATCGCCTAATGGCATACGATCAATATGGGATAGTACAAATACAGCAGTAACTACAGTTCCTATACCGGGTTTTGAGTCGATACAAAAATCACCGCCGGTAACCAGGGCTGCATACCGAAAAAAGGGTACCCCCAATCCCACTGATCTGGTTGTTCGGGTTGTATAAAAAGGATCTTCAACCTTAGCAATCTGATCGGAATTCATTCCACATCCGTTATCAGATATGGTAATGATTAATCTGTCAAGTTCGCTGTTTATTTCTACCCGGATCTGTATTAAATCCGCATTTGCACGAATTGAATTCTGAACCACATCCAATACATTAAGAGAAAGTTCTGTCATCATAGGATTAATATATGTTATTCATATTTAGCTAAGATATCAGGAAGCTCATCTACTGTCAATCTTCCATAAACATCTTCGTTAATGGTCAATACGGGAGCTAATCCGCATGCACCGATACAACGACAGGCATCTAAAGAGAATTTTCCATCCGGTGTACACTCGCCGCCTTCAATCTTAAGCAGTTCCATTAATTTGTTGTAGATATCGCCTGAGCCTTTAACATAACATGCAGTACCTAAACAAACGGATACTTTATATTTTCCCTTGGGATTTAATGAAAACTGTGAATAAAAGGTTACAACACCATATATTTTTTCCAAAGGCATATCCATTTCATTAGATATGATAGTCTGTACTTCAACTGGCAGATAACCATAGATGTGCTGTGCCTTCTGTAAAATCGGCATTAATGCGCCTTTGTCATCTTTGTGTTCGCTAATGACTTTTAAAAGTTCCGCTTCTTGCTCCTTAGTTCCGGCAAAAGGGACTGTTTTTTTCTGGGAACCCATTTTTTAACCTCCTTGATTCTAATCTTTGTCTGTTAATATTGCTTCCTGTTAATACCTTAACGGAAGATGCCTATTCTTCCGTCATAGTGCGGTGTTTTGTCCGCCGTTAACTTAAATGGTGGGTGCCTATTCCACCATAAATTGAATTATAGGAAGGAACTGTTAAACTGTTAACTTCCTATAATAAACTTCACTGCCGCAGAGTGATTTTATACAGATAAAAGTCTGATCTGCCAGACTTTTGCGCGGGAGTATTGTCACTTTTGTGACACCTTCCTGATGCGCATCATGTGTGTCCATATCGGAGTTTTTTTATCCAAAGAACGAATTCCTAAGGAATAAAAAACACATATTATATAACTCTCTGTCGACAAACAACATCAGTATAGCACGTTATTGATAAAAAATCTACATATATTCGAAAATTCACATAACTTACTAATTTGCCCATAATTTTTTTATATTATTCTCGAAAATCATAATTAGTTGAAAAATACCCTTGGTAATGTTATACTACATTTATCTCATATATTAAAAATAACTGTTAGATTTGCATACTGGGAGGTTCTTATGACCGTTAATGATGTGAAAACGATATTAGGTGCATGTATTTTATGCGGAGAACAATATTTAGGGAAAGAAGTTCATACGGCGTGCGGTGCCGATATGATGAGTGATGTTCTTGCTTTTGTGAAAGACCAATCCGTGTTATTGACCGGTTTATGTAATCCACAGGTTATCCGGACGGCAGAAATGATGG
Organism: Anaerocolumna sp. MB42-C2; assembly: GCF_030913705.1. Lineage (GTDB taxonomy): Bacteria > Bacillota > Clostridia > Lachnospirales > Lachnospiraceae > Anaerocolumna. The sequence continues at coordinate 3,239,720 of NZ_CP133190.1, read as the reverse complement.
ATATCGTGTGTATCGTATTTGTCCGAGGTAAAAAACCTGACGAAGCCATGGTTACTCTTGCTGCAGAAAGCGGAATTGTATTATTATCCACAGAGCACAGAATGTTTACAGCCTGTGGATTGCTCTATGAAAAAGGTTTGCATGGAGGTGCATCCGATTGAGCAATCAAATTGAATTAACCTATTATGTTTCTCCTGATGATTTTACCAGAGCGGGAGAGGCCTCCAGTGATGTAAAAAGCAAATTAAAGCAAATGGGAGTCAGTCCGGAAGCGGTTCGTAAGGTCGCCATTGCCATGTACGAAGGGGAAATTAATATGGTAATCCATGCGGATGGCGGCACGATTAATGTTATCATATCGGCAGATGAAATAGTTATGATACTTAAGGACAAAGGACCCGGCATTCCGGATATTGAGCTTGCTATGCAGGATGGCTATTCCACGGCACCGGATAATGTAAGGGCACTTGGATTCGGAGCCGGAATGGGACTACCCAATATGAAGAAATATTCGGACGAAATGGATATCCAGACAGAGTTAGGAGTAGGGACAACAGTTACGATGAAAGTGTTTTTATAGTTAAGATGATATTAATCTTTTATGTTTATTTTATTTGATAAAAGAATTCCATAAAAAGACCATAAGTATATGAAGTTCGGTTTTTTATGAACATAAAATATAGCAAACCGTTAATTTATTTGCCTTAATCAGGCAATACCTTTCAACTGGGGAGGAGTAAGAAATGGATAAGTTTTTTACTGCTGTTCGCCTGGATGAGAATCTGTGCAAGGGCTGTATCAATTGCATTAAAAGATGTCCCACACAGGCAATCCGGGTACGGAATGGAAAGGCTGCAATTACAAAAAAGTTTTGTATTGACTGCGGGGAATGCATCAGAATATGTCCACACCATGCTAAATTGGCAATTTATGACCCATTAAGTATTTTGAAAGAATATGAATATACCGTAGCCTTACCTGCACCTTCCCTTTATGGACAGTTTAATAATTTAGATGATGTTAATATTTTACTTACCGCATTAAAACGTATGGGCTTTGACGACGTTTATGAAGTAAGCGGTGCAGCGGAACTGGTTTCTGAAATCTCAAGAAAGTATGTTAAGCAGCATAAAGAGCAATGGCCCTTAATCAGTACGGCTTGTCCATCTGTTGTTCGTTTGATCCGGGTACGTTTTCCTAATCTGATCGAACATCTGCTTCCGGTTAAAGCACCGGTAGACCTGGCCGCATCTTTAGCCAGAGAAAAAGCCATGAAAGAAACAGGATTGCCTGCCGATAAAATCGGTATTATCTTTATATCTCCCTGCCCGGCCAAAGTCAGTGCGGTCAAAACACCTCTTGGGATTGAAAAAAGTGAGGTGGACGGTGTTCTGGCAATTAAGGAGGTATATCCGAGACTATTACCTTTAATGCGTGAGGTAGAAGCAGGTCAGAGCATAGAAGAGATCGCCATATCCGGCAAGATTGGCATCAGCTGGGGAGGTGCCGGTGGTGAGGCAGGAGGTCTGCTTACGGACAGCTATCTTGCTGCTGACGGTATTGAGAATGTAATTCGGGTTCTTGAAGATTTGGAAGACCAGAAATTCAGCTCCCTGGAGTTTATTGAATTAAACGCATGCAGCGGAGGATGCGTCGGCGGTGTACTTACAGTTGAAAATCCGTTTGTTGCCAAAGTTAAAATAAAACGCCTCAGAAAGTATATGCCCGTCGCCTGCAATCATTTAATGAATGATAATGTAACGGATGTATATTGGACGGAAGAAGTCAGGTATGAGCCGGTATTTAAATTAGGAATGAATATTAAGGAAAGTATAGCCATGATGGCGAAAGTGGAAGAATTATGTGAAAGATTTCCGGGGCTGGACTGCGGTTCCTGCGGAGCGCCGACCTGTAAGGCTCTGGCAGAAGATGTTGTCCGTGGTGTAGCGAACGAAAAAGACTGTATACATATTCTTCGTGAATATATTCACAAGATATCGGGTGAGATGTCAATGTTAGACAGCCAGAGCAGGAATACAGAAAAGGAATAAGATTGATGATCCGCCTGTTTTATGCAAAGGCATTATGCAAATACAGTATGCAATTACAGTATAGAGCAGCAGATTGAAAGAATTGCAGAATACAATTATGATATGCAAAAGGTATTGGTTACAGAAAGGTTAGGTGGATAATGACAGTACAGGAATTAATTGACAAGGGTGTATTCGAAGTGATTAATGTCGGCGATAACTTAGGTAAAGTAATAACCAAACCGTTTTGCTGTGATCTTCTAAGTATAGCAATGGGAAAGGCTCCGGCGGATTCAGCCTGGGTAACGGTTATGGGAAATATAAATACGCTGGCAGTCGCGGCACTTACGGATATAGCATGTATTATCTTAGCCGAGGGGGCAGTGCTGGATGTTCCTGCACTGAATAAGGCCAAGGTTCAAAATATTACGGTGCTAAGCACCGATAAACCCATATTTGATACGTCACTTATGGTTTATGAAATGATTCATGCTTCCGATAACTTATGATCTTCATATTCATTCCTGTTTATCACCCTGCGGCGATTCTGATATGACCCCCGGGAATATCGTAGGTATGGCTTTGATAAAACAATTGGATGTAATCGCACTTACGGATCATAATTCCTGTAAAAATTGCCCGGCCTTCCTAAAGATTGCAATGGATTATGGAATTACGGCAATTCCCGGCATGGAATTATGTACGGCCGAAGAAGTACATGTAGTATGTTTGTTTCCGGAACTTAAAGATGCCATGAGTTTTGACGAATATGTTTACAGTCAGATCGTACCGTTTCCTAATGAGGAAGCTATCTTTGGAAAACAGGAGATAGTTGATGAATCGGATGAGGTAATCGGAACGGAACCAAATCTGCTTATTAATGCAACCAATATTTCCTTTGACCAGGTATATGAACTGACTAAAAAATATAATGGTATCATGATTCCGGCTCATATTGATAAAAGTTCCAACAGCCTGCTGTCCAATCTGGGTTTTATTCCACCGGATTCTAAATTTTCCTGTGTAGAGCTTAAGGATTTAACAAAACTGCATGAACTTAAGAAAACAAATCCCTATCTGGAAAAATGTAAAATTATCAGCAGTTCCGATGCTCACTATCTGGAGCATATGAATGAACCGGTTAATTATCTTCATGTGAAAAGCAAGGATGTTCGGGACATCTTAGAGGCATTGCAGGTGCCATAAAAGATTCAAAAGCTATCATAATTAATCCCAAATAATAAGGGAGCAAATGAAGTTGTAAATGATACAAATCTGCGGGAAGGAAAACAAGATGAATGATAAGAAAGCAGCCGGTGAAAAAGCAGCAGAATATGTAAAAGATGGCATGGTTATAGGACTTGGGACTGGAAGTACAGTTTATTATACAATCTGCAAAATTGGAAGTATGGTAAGAGATGGTCTTAAGATAAAGGCTGTTTCAACATCACAGGCTACGAATGATATAGCAGTCAAACTTGGAATTCCTATGGTTGATTTAAATTGTATTGATTACATAGACATAACTATTGATGGTGCAGATGAAGTCGATACAAGCTTAAATGGAATTAAGGGCGGCGGTGGTGCTTTGTTATTAGAAAAGATAGTTGCAACATATTCAAAATATAATATATGGGTAATTGATTCCAACAAGTATGTTTCAAAGCTAGGAAGATTTCCGGTACCCGTAGAAGTAATACCCAACTCTTATATGCACTTAAGCAGACTTTTTGAAAAAAATGATATGAATCCTATCCTCCGGATGAAAAATGGTGAAGTTTTTACTACGGATAGTGGAAATTATATACTTGATTTAAATATGAAATATATTGAAAAGGTACATGAACTAAATTCATGGCTGAATAATATTACCGGGGTGGTTGAACATGGATTATTTATTAATATAGTGGATAAAGTGATTATTGCTAAAAATGAGGAAATTAATATTTTAACTAGATAATTAAGTGCGAATGATTTGTTAAAGTTATGAAAAATAGTAGCAGTTTTTTATGATTCAAAGAATCATTCACCTGACATTCACCAATATATTTCAAGGAGAACAGTATATTGGTCAATTAAATTTCTGGTCAGGTGATGTAATTTCAGAGTATAGATAAATTATTTGTGCATGTAAAATTCCAAATTCTCATATAGTTTTACATTCTTATTAATTTCTCTGTTATCTGCCTTTGCAAATAATTTATCACGGTTAGCCGATGCAGGACGTCCGGTTAAGATACTTCCTGGTCCGCCGGAACAACCGCTTTCACACACCATTCCCTCTATGAAGTTTTCAGGAAGTTTACCTGCTTTTAAAAGCATTAAAGCCTTTTTACAATCGGCAGCACCGTTACAAACACGGACGGAAAGCTCTGTTTCGCTACCATTTTCTTTTAGGGACTTAATTACAGAGGTTGTAACACCGCCGGATACACAGAATTTCTTACCGTATATGCTTCCCTGCTGTAAATTTTCTTCTGTTTCCATGGGTTCCACATCTTTTGCACGGAACATGGCATAAAGTTCTTCTAAGGTCAGGGCATAATCGGCACCTTTTAAGGCAACCGTATCCAAAACTTCCCCTTTTTTTGCAATACACGGTCCTATAAATACACATACGGCACCGGGGTGAAGGGTTTTTATTAACCTGGCGGTGGCAGTCATAGGTGATACGGTAGTAGAGATATTAGTTTCTAATTTAGGATAATGTTTTCTTATCATTTTAACAAAAGCAGGACAGCAGGAGGTAGTCATTTTTTTACCGTCGTTATAAGCCTCAGCCCATTCTAAAGCTTCATTGGCAGCTACCAGATCTGCTCCTAGGGCTACTTCGTACATTCCCTCAAAACCTATTCCTTTTAAGGCTTCTGCCATACCGGCAGTAGTTATCTCTGCACCGAACTGTCCTTCCCAAGCGGGGGCTAACATAGCATAGACCGGTATATCAGGGCGTCTTATCAGTTCGATGACATCCACCAGAAAGGAACGGTCTGAAATTGCACCGAAAGGACAGTTTTTAATGCAGTTACCGCAGTCTATACACTTTTCTTCATTGATTACCACAATATTATTTTCATCCATACAGATTGCGTCAACCGGACAGCTTCTTTTACAAGGACGCATCAGGTCTGCGATGGCATTATAAGGACATGCCTGAGAACATTTACCGCATTCCTTGCAAAGATTCGGGTCTATGTAAGCACGGTCACGAAGCATGGTAATAGCTTCGAAATTACAAGCTTCCTGGCATCGTTTTCCCATACATTTCTGACAGTTGTCCGTCACGACGAAACGTGTAATGGGACAGCCCTCACAAGCAGAATTAATCACCTGCACTACATTTTTATTATCAGAGCCGGCTGAGGGTGACTTGCCTTCTGCCAGACGGATTCTTTGACGGATAATTTCACGCTCTTTATAGATGCAACAACGGAAATTAGCCTGCGGCCCGGGTATCAGTTCGTAGGGAAGAGCTTCTTTTTTTTCATCCAACTCGCCATTGAATGCAAGTTTTGCGACTTCATAAAGAACCTCCTGTTTTATAGTGTCAATATTCGTATTTACTCCTAGCATCTTATCACTCCTTTTGGTACTCTTGCCGTCAGTTTAAATATTATAATTTGTATTTATTAAAAATATTTTACAGTCACTTGTTTACCCATTTTCAACGCCGTATCTTTAATCTGTTCCACAAGATGCATACGGATGCTTAGATCAAAGGGTAAACCGGGGTTCTGATGTGCTTCATTGATTGCCTTGCCGACAAATAAATTTAGAACAGTGCAATCTTCTATAATTAACTTAGCTACTTTAGATCCACCGTTGTCTTTATCTAATTCCTCAAAGAAATATTCATCTACATTATCTTCAATATAATGTTTCATTAAAACCAATGCTCTGGACAACGTTAAGACTCCCTCGGTTACAAGATCAATATCATCAATCCATGCAATGGGAGGAAGAGAGGGATCCGTATAATTTAAAGAGGTTTTTATAGGCTTATCCATTACCCTGGAAGCAATATTGGCACTGGTTCCGCCGCAGATAATTTTCTTAGTGGTGTCTTTCATAAACTCATGAATCATATAGGCATCATCTGTTTTATCCGAGGGGGGACCGGTTAATAAATTTACTACTTTAGTATTAATAATACGTGCCACCGCTACCGTAGTATCATCTCCCGGAACCTGCATATATAAATCATCACAGGCTTTGGTGAGAATGGCAGCAAGTCTTGAGGCGGAGAGAGTTTCCCTCATAGAATTTAAAGCATAATCGGCCATACTTTTCCAGGTCCAGCCAAAATTTAATAATTGTCCCACACCGGCATGGATGACTCCGTCACTCATCAGAATAAAACAGTCGTTGATCGTTACCTGGAACCGGTATTCACGGATTGTTTTATTTTCAATAATCCGCTCCTGGTACGGTATCTCTAAAAGTTTGCCGTTCCGGATAAATACACAGCTTGGATTGTCAAACTCAACCAGGTAAGCTTCTCCGTTATGAAAGATCTGCAGGATACTGAAAGTGGAATATGCCACCTGGCGCACCTGGCATACCGGAAGGGTTTTAGCTATAGTTTCCACGCAGTCATCAATACTGGCTCCATTTAAGAACATGGTACCAAGAATTTTGGAGGTCAGGGTAGCCAGTATATTTGCCTTTACTCCACTTCCCATACCATCGGCTAAAATCATGATATTGGAATTCTCTGTTTTCAAAAGTTCAACTTTGTCTCCGCAAAGTTCTTCATGATGCTTATTTAAACTTTTGTAAGAAGCATCGATACTTACATTCATATCCGGCTCCTCTCCGCCATTATATCGTTTCCTTCTTTGGCTGTTCAACTCCATCATAAAGAATGGTATCTCTTAGTTTTGTCAGGGTTACTTTTGTTTCTGCAGTTGTTTCCCCCAATAAGCCGGCTATCTGCTGGGCAACCAGCATCTGCTTATCAATTACTTTCTGAGCCATTTCTATGGTATCAACCTTTACTTTATAAGCCTGTTTTATTTTCTCTTCTTCCAAGGTAATATCCTGAAAGATACCAAGTACTGCATTCTGCTCCTGCACATAGACGATATTCTGCAGTGTGGCAAGTCCGATCTCCGGATATTCCACTTTTTTACCCATGATTGGGCTATGACTGGTTAACACCTCGAGGAAATCCGTATGGTTTATAATTTCATATAAGTACATTTCTATCGCCTGGCATCTGGGAACATGAAAATAGTTTTCGGCCGCGCCGCTGAATTCAACTATCTTTAATTCAGAATCCACTAATATTATTATATTGGGAGTCGTATCCAGAACAACGTTGGCCATTGACTGGGCTTTCTCGTGCATGTAAGGAATACACATAGTAAGCTCGGCTTTACCCTGGTAAACTGCAATTGCTTTCTCTCTGCAGCTTACATAACCGCAGGCACCGCAGTTTAATTCATCTTCCGGTTTTGTTTTGCCGATTTTGCTTAATATATGGTTTATCTCTTCTTCTGAGGGAAGGGGATCTTTGGGGGAACGGTCTAAGAATACTTTATGAAAAGAAATATCTTTTGCACGGTCATAAAAGGAAGGATCTCTTAAAGGATTTTTAGGGACGGCCTCTTCTAAGTCCAGTTTTACCTTAAAGCGGGATATAGCTTCCCTGTCAACGGCGGAGCCTTTGATACAGCCTCCGTTACAGATATCTGCTTCTATAAAGCAGCCGGATACTTCACCGCGTTCCATACTTTCAAACAATTCAATACAATTTTTAAGTCCATGAACGTAAAATTTACGATAATTATCCGGTACTGTCTTAGAAGCAACAACCGAAGATAAAACACCACTGCTAATAGGATATAACCGGTTAACCTGGGGATTTGGATTATGGGGCAGGGTATCCTCCTGGTCCATTATATCAATATTTTCTTCTTTTAACCATTGTTCCACTTCGGGGAAGTTAATCACTGCATCAACAAATCCAATGGTTCTGGGGTCACTTTCCGCTTCCCTTTTTTTAGCGATACAGGGACCTAAGAATACAATCTTCACATTATGGCCTAGTTCTTTCCGAATCAGCTTGCCGTGGGCAATCATGGGAGAATCAACAGGTGCCATATATTTTGTAAGGCTGGGGTAATAGATTTCTATTAAATCATTTACACTCGGACAACAAGTTGTAATTATATTATCCATGATACCGGCTGTCAATAGTTTTTCATATTCTTTCGTTACAAATGCTGCACCCTCTGCCGTTTCACGAACCATGGAAAACCCAAGTTTCATTAATGCGGTGATGACCTGGCCGGGGGTTTTATATTTTAATATACCAAGATAGGCAGGAGCGATGGATATTACAGTTGGTATATGATCTCTTAAATAACCTTTTACTTTATCCAGGTCGCTTATAAATGTTTTGGCATTCTGGGGACAGGCTTCAAGACATTGACCGCATAATATACATTTATCATTCATAATCTGTGCCTGCTCATTTTTTACCGTAATGGCTTTTACTTCACAGGTACGGACACATTTATAACAATTTCTGCACTTAGCTTCTTTAAAGCCGATTACATTCATTCCGTCAACCTCCCAAGTACTTCTTCATTAAAAAAGGCTTCTATGTTATCCGGAGATAAGGAATACACGGTTTCTTCCAGTTTTACGCATACACCCTTTACACATTGCCCAATACAAAAGGAACCATTTAATTCTACCTTATCGTCTAGTTTATGTAAAGAAATAAGTCTTTCCAGAGTCTGAACAATCTCCCTTGAACCTTTTAAATGACAGGAACTCCCAATACATATAGTGATAACCATACCTTTATCCTCCTAATAAAGATTGTTTTTTATTTAACAATGTCTAAAATTAATTCTAGCACTTCTGCATATCACTGTCAAAGGATTCTTTCATACACATAAAACTTTTCGGTTGTAATCATACTATGATATGATATAATTAAAAGGAGTGAGAAAGTTACAAACTTGGCTGTAATTTCTGAACAATGTAACAAGATCGGGAACAAGGTTTTTAAGTTCTTTAATCTAATCAATAATGAATAAAATTACAAAGGAGCCAGATATATGGAATTGATTACAATTCGGGAATTGTATCGAGAAAAAGAAAAGTATATTGGTAAAAATATAAAGGCAGGAGGCTGGGTAAGAAGCGTCAGGGATTCCAAAGCTTTCGGTTTTATTGTATTGCATGATGGTACTTATTTTGAAACATTACAGATTGTTTACCAAAACAGTATGGAGAATTTTGCTGAAATATCCAAGTTAAATGTGGGATCGGCAATTATCGTTGAGGGTGAGCTGGTGGCTACTCCACAAGCGCAGCAGCCTTTTGAAATACAGGCAAAGTCCGTTTTAGTAGAAGGTTTTTCCACAACAGATTATCCGTTGCAGAAGAAAAGACACAGCCTGGAATTCTTAAGAACGATTACACATTTACGTCCAAGAACGAATACGTTTCAGGCAGTATTCCGTGTACGTTCCCTGATTGCTTATGCAATTCATAAGTATTTTCAGGACAGGGACTTCGTATACGTACACACCCCGTTAATTACAGGCAGTGACGCTGAGGGAGCCGGAGAGATGTTTAAGGTCACCACACTTGATATGGACAACTTACCGAGAACAAAAGAAGGAAAAGTGGATTATTCTGAAGATTTCTTTGGCAAGGGAACGAATCTAACAGTAAGCGGACAGTTAAACGGTGAGACTTATGCCATGGCTTTTCGTAATATTTATACTTTCGGACCAACTTTTCGTGCAGAAAATTCCAATACCACACGTCACGCAGCGGAATTCTGGATGATAGAGCCGGAGATTGCTTTCGCTGATTTAAAGGATGATATGGCTTTGGCGGAAGGTATGATTAAATTCGTAATTCGTTATGTGTTAGACCATGCGCCGGAGGAAATGAAGTTTTTTAATCAATTTGTGGATAAGGGTCTTTTGGAGAGACTGGAACATGTTATGAACTCTGAGTTCGGACATGTTACTTATACGGAAGCGGTTGAACTTCTTATGAAAAATAACGATAATTTTGAATATAAAGTAAGCTGGGGCTGCGATCTGCAAACAGAGCATGAGAGATATTTAACGGAAGAAATTTATAAAAAGCCGGTATTTGTAACAGACTATCCAAAAGAGATTAAAGCTTTTTATATGAAGTTAAATGAAGATAATAAAACGGTGGCAGCAATGGATCTGTTAGTACCCGGTATCGGTGAAATTATCGGAGGAAGCCAGAGAGAGGATAACTATGATAAATTAGTTGCCAGAATGGACAAATTAGGCCTTAAGAAAGAGGACTATGAATTTTATTTGGATCTTAGAAAATTCGGTTCTGCAAGACATGCCGGCTTCGGATTAGGTTTTGAGCGCTGCGTTATGTATTTAACCGGTATGGGTAATATCAGAGATGTCATTCCATTTCCGCGTACCGTTAATAATTGTGAGTTATAAGATGACTCGAAACAGTTAACTCGCAGTTAAGACGGGTGTTTTACTCCCAAAAGACTTTGTAGGGGGTGATGTTTGATTGTGTTATGTAAATCATCCCTAATGTTATTAAATTTTAATAAAAAACTGACATTGTATTGACAATTATTAAACACCATGCTATTATTCCAATATTAAATGAATGAGGGAGTAATTAGCGCTTATGTAATAGCGTGGTAAGTCAACAACCCTGGCTGTTTACGCAGTCTGGCTTATCTTAAAATATGAGACTCATGTACAGAATAATATACTGTACCTGGGTCTTTTTTAATAAAAAGGTCAAGTACAGTAACTTGATCTTTTTTTATTAGGAGGATTTAATGAAAGAATATTTACAAACGTCAGAAGAAGTTTTACAGAAGTTAAAAACGAAAGAAAGTGGTCTTACTGAGAAAGAAGCCGACATGAGGCTTACACAAAACGGCAGGAATAGATTGAAAGAGGCCGAAAAGGATCCGCTTTTTATTCGTTTCTTAAACCAGTTAAAAGACCCTATGGTATTGATCCTGCTTGCAGCCGCGCTGATATCCGGTATTACCGCTGTATACGCCCATGAATCCTTTGCCGATGTTATTATCATTCTGGTTGTGGTTATCATTAATTCTGTCCTGGGTGTATATCAGGAGAGCAAGGCAGAGAAAGCAATTGAAGCTCTGCAGGCCATTTCGGCAGCAACATCAAAGGTGATACGTAACGGTAAAATTCAGGAGGTAAAAAGCGAAGAGCTGGTAGTTGGTGATGTTATCGTACTGGAAGCCGGTGACTCCGTCCCTGCAGATGCTAGGCTATTAGATACAGCCAGCATGAAAGTGGAAGAAGCTGCTTTGACCGGTGAGAGTGTTCCGGTCGATAAAATTATTAGCGTCCTGAATTTAGGCGGGCAGAAAGACATCTCCCTTGGTGATCGAAAAAACATGGTATACATGGGCAGTACGGTTGTATACGGAAGAGGAAATGCCGTAATTACAGCTGCCGGTATGGATACGGAGATGGGTAAGATTGCAGATGCCATTACAAAGGCAAAAGAAAATACAACACCTCTTCAGCTTAAATTAAACCAGCTCAGTAAAACGCTGAGTTCACTTGTTCTTGGAATCTGTGTTGTGATCTTTTTATTTAATATATTCCGTCTTTATCCTGATATTTCAGGGGAGGGTATCCTTGAAACCTTTATGGTTGCCGTATCTTTAGCCGTAGCTGCTATTCCAGAAGGACTAGCCGCTGTAGTAACAATCGTATTATCCATTGGTGTTACCAACATGTCAAAAAGAAGTGCGGTAATCCGAAAATTAACTGCAGTTGAAACGTTAGGATGTACCAATGTTATTTGTTCCGATAAAACAGGTACTTTAACACAAAATAAAATGACTGTAGTAGACAGCTTTGGCAAAGATGAGTATCTGTTAGGACGTGTGATGTCACTGTGCAATGATGCACATCTGAATGAATCCAATGAAGCAGAGGGAGAGCCTACGGAGGCAGCTCTTGTAAATTATGGTTATAAGCTTGGAATACAAAAAAATAAAGCGGAAATTGAAACACCACGTGCCCTGGAAGCACCTTTTGATTCCGGAAGAAAGCTTATGAGTACCATACATAAGCTTCCAAATGGTTGGTTCGAACAATATACCAAAGGTGCACCGGACGTACTGATTGCCCGTTGTACCTCTTACTGGGACGGTTCTGATATAAAACCTATGACAAAAGAAATGCAAGGTGAAATACTAAAGGCTAACAAAACCTTGGCCGAGCAGGCATTGCGTGTCCTTGCCGGAGCATACCGCAGGTGGGAGAACCTGCCGGAGGATACATCACCGGAATATCTGGAACAGGAGCTTATATTTGTCGGATTAACCGGAATGATTGATCCAATCCGCCCTGAAGTAAAACCGGCCATAGCCGAATGTAAGGCAGCCGGTATCCGTACGGTTATGATTACCGGAGATCATAAGGATACTGCTGTTGCCATAGCAAAACAGCTGGGAATTATAGAGGGAGCGTCGGAAGCATTAACCGGAGCAGAACTGGACGAATTAAGCGAGGAAAAACTGGATAAAGATATTGTGAAATATTCCGTTTATGCCCGTGTACAGCCGGAACATAAAGTACGAATCGTTAAAGCATGGCAGAGTAAGGGGATGATAGTTGCTATGACCGGTGACGGTGTAAATGATGCACCCTCCATAAAAACGGCCGATATTGGTATCGGTATGGGTATCACGGGAACTGATGTTACGAAAAATGTTGCAGATATGGTATTGGCCGATGATAATTTTGCTTCCATCGTAAATGCGGTGGAGGAAGGCCGACGTATCTACGATAACATTCGTAAAGCAATCCAATTCTTATTATCCTCCAATTTATCCGAGGTGTTATCTATCTTTATATCTACATTACTGGGATTTACCATATTAAAACCGGTACATTTACTATGGATTAATCTGATTACCGATACATTCCCGGCAGTTGCGCTTGGTATGGAAAAAGAAGAAGCCGATACGATGAACCGTCCTCCAAGAAATGCAAAGGAAGGAATCTTTTCAAGGGGACTGGGTTCTGACGTTATCTGGCAGGGAATTATGATTACCGCAGTAACGGTTATAGCTTATTTTGTCGGACACTATATTGAGTCAGGAGTATTTGAAATAGCGGAAAGCCCTGATGGAATCACAATGGCTTTCTTAACCCTTTCCATGGCGGAAATGTTTCATTCCATGAATATGAGAAGCAGGCGCCACTCCATCTTCCGAATAAAACATCATAATAAATATTTATATGGTGCCATGATTGCTTCCTTTATATTAACATCTGCAGTAATATTCGTTCCACCGTTAGCAAACGCTTTTCAATTTGAAAGTATATCGGTGCTTGAATATCTGACCGCAATGGGACTTGGTATGGTGGTTATTCCTATTGTGGAAATCGTTAAATGTTTTCAAAGAATGAGAGATAAAACGGAAATAAAACAGAAGTAATTATTTTAGTTCTGATAATTAGCAGAAGATTTAGATTAGTGTAAATTCCAGAGTGAGACACAAAAAACAGGGCTGTGGCAAAATTCAAAATTATCTTATTAGCGATTAAAGTAAGATGATTATTGATATTTGCATCAGCCCTATTTTTGAATCAAGTATTATATTTAAAAATTATGTTTCTGTAATTATTAAGAACAAATAATAATAACAAACCCAGTAACCCGCAGGATATAATTTCGCCTATTCCAACGGTCAGCATCATAAAGGGAATGGGCAAAACCATTGCATAAGCATACCGGAGTATCCACGGTACGATAATTGAATTAGCTAAGATGGGCGGGATGGGAACAAGGAATTTCTGTTTTCTTAAAAGGTAGGAACCAATTGCGCCGATTAAGGTAGCCAGGGAACCAAAAATAATGTCCATCAGATCTGCTCCGGTAAGTAAATTGGCTAATAAACATCCGATGGTTAGACCCGGTATGGCAGCAGGTGTGAAATAGGGTAAAATGGTTAATGCTTCAGCAATTCTTACCTGTATATAGGAAAAGCTGATTGGTTTAAACACATAAACCAGAACCACGTAGATAGCCGCAATCAAAGCAGCCTGTGTGATAAATAGAGTTTTGTTTTTCATATGAAATTCTCCTTTAGTTTTGTTTTACGAGTGGAAGGTCACGAACACTCGGTTATGAAACATAAGAGAAAGAGTTTTTGGTTTCTCTTATGTTTTGCCCTTAAGACCTTGTTTTTATGGGCATTTGCGACTTTATTAGTATAGCATGTAATTGGAAGTTGTCAAGTGCTGATGTAGGTTTTGCAATGTTAGAAATTTATAACTGATTAATACTTTGAAGATTTTTTACCATTAAATTCGTTATAATTTATAAAGAATATAAGGGGTATAAAATGAAAAAAATACTATTGTTAATATTAATTGAAATTATTATGATTGGAGCCATGTATGGATGTTTACTAATTCTCTCGGGAATGGGAATTCATGGGGGTGACATTTCCAGGATTATTCCATTTGCAAGTATCTGTGTGGTTACTCTATTTTGTGTAAAAATAATAGATCAATCCTCATTTAAAGAATTAGGTTTTAACTGGTCAGTAAAAATATTGATTATAATGCTTCTATTTTTGCTTATAGGTATGGTGCCACTTTTCTATGATTTATTAACAGGAGATATACAACATAATACAGAGGCTATAAGCTTTACAATATTATATTATTGTATTGTTGGGTTTTCAGAAGAATTATTTTTCAGAGGTTATATCGCTCAAAAAATGAAAGATATGTCGTTGCTATCATATATTATAGTATCATCTGCTATGTTTGCGGCTCTGCATTTTATCAGTTCAGAGCAAATTAATGTTTTTATCTATATATTACTATTCCTTTTTGGGGTATTTTTTGCAATTCTTTATAAAGTGGTGGGTTCCTTGATTCCGTTAATCGGTTTCCATGTTGCCTGGGATATAGCAACAACCTATAGCGATGCATATAACAATATTTTACTGGTTTTTTTAATACAGGGCATTGTGCTTTTTGTTGCCATACTAATAAATAAATTATTAATATGATATTTTTAAAACGGAACAGGAACAAGGAAATCAATAAAAATTAGTAGATAAGAAGAAAAAGAGGACTGAGCTTAGTCCTCTTTTTTGACTCTATTTTTGACTCAGTTCTTACGTGAAACGGATAAAATCAGATGAAAAGAGAGAAAACGTAAATTATATAAAAAGCCTGCATCCGTGGGAAAGATAAAGGCTGATAAAGGCAGAGAAAAGAACCTACTCCAAATGTTTTTTACGAGTGGAAGGTCACGAATACTTGGTTAATATGCCCTTTAGACCTTGCTTGTAAATATGGAATATTATAATAAATTTACATATTTATTACAAAATATATATAAATTACCTGGTTTTTTGGTATTTACTTTTACATTCATAAACTATAATTACGAAGTAGTTATGAAGAGTACATAAAAAATATTATGATAGGAGAATTTATATGAAAAATTATGCAAAAAAGGTTTCATCATTAGTTTTATTAGTGACAATGCTTTTTACCAGTTTTTCTTTTGTACCAACGACGGTATTTGCTGCAGATTCAAAAACAGTTGTATTTTCTGGTTCAACCTCGGTTAATCCGCTTATTCAGGCCCTTGCAGAGGCGTTTATGGCTAAAAACCCAGGTATCAAAATTATTGAACAGAATGTTACCGGTTCCGGATCAGGTATTGCTGATGCCGAGAGTTCCAATAGCACGGTTGATTTTGGTATGTCAAGCAGAGCGTTAACAAGTGATGAGTCAGCAGTACTGAACCAAATTCAGATTTGTATGGACGGACTTGCTGTTGTTGTAAATAAAAAGAACCCACTTAATGAGATTTCTCCTGCACATCTATATAAAATCTATACGAAAGATGATTCTGCTGCTAATTGGAATCAGATCAGTGATTCTTATTCAAAAAGTACTAAGATTGCTCCTTTTGGACGTGAAGCCGGTTCCGGTACCAGAAGCTGCTTTGAAGACTTTTTTAAAGTAGATTATGGCAAGGCACTTCCTGGCGGTTATGATTTAAAACTTGACGGCTCCTTATCAAGTACAGGTGCTGTTCAGACAGCCATTCAGAATAATACCGGAGCGATTGGTTATATGTCTCTTGGAGATATGGATGAAACGAAAGTAAAGGCTCTGAAAATAGAGGGCGTTGAACCGTCTAAGTATACTGTAGCAGATGGTACATATGCAATTAAGAGACCTTTCTTGCTTGTTTATAATAAGAATAAAACAATATCTCCTTCCGCACAGTCATTTTTAGATTTCATTGCAAGCGCTGACGGACAGAAGATTATTGATAAATTAGGTTTTATTAAAAATGGTCTTGTTAGAACAAAAGCTACAGATATCACCTTAAGAAGTACCTCCGTTACAATTAATCCCGGTTTCAGCTATTCTTTAACTGCAACTATCCAGCCTGCAGATGCAAGTGATAAGAAATTAACTTATATCTCCTCAAATCTCGCTGTTGCGACTGTTTCTTCCACCGGTATGATCAAAGGCGTGGGAGCCGGTACTGCAACTATTACAGTTAAGACTACAGATGGTTCTAACATAATAAAAAAATGTATAGTAACCGTAGCAAGTCCTGTAACCAGCGTTAAATTAAGCAAGGCAGAGGCTTCTGTAGCAGTAGGTAAGACCGTGACTTTAAAAGCAACCGTTAATCCTTCCGCTGCCGCTGACAAAAGTGTTATCTGGAGTTCTTCTGATAAAAAAGTAGCGGCTGTCTCTTCAAAGGGTGTTGTTACCGGTAAAAAAGCAGGAAATGCAGTTATCACAGTTACAACCAAAGAGGGTAAAAAAACTGCAACCTGTAAAATTACAGTAACAGAATAATTCTTAGCTTAATAATAATCGGAAGTAATTACGCATGAAGTTATTAACAGTTCCCGCTGATCGTTTCTTACATAAGATCAATTTGTATTGATCGATAAAGGTAAATGAAAGTCTTAATATATAGAATTTTTATTGACACTGCCACCTGGCAGTGTCAATATCCTATTCTCAAGGAGAAGATATGAATAAGCAGAAAGTATATATTTATAACAGTATTTTTAAGGCGGTCGTATTTTTCTTTGCATTAATTACCATCATATCGGTAGTTTTAATCGGAGTGTTCATGATTGCAAACGGAGGCCCCAGTATCGTAAAGGTAGGGCTTAAAGAGTTTTTATTTGGAACTGTATGGAATTCTGCGAACGAACCTCCCCAATACGGAATAGCAACCTTTATATTATCTTCTTTTTATGTAACTTTTTTTACGGTATTGATTGCAGTACCGATTTCAATTTTAGTAGCTCTTGCCATCGGACAGCTGATGCCAAAGAAACTGGGTACGGTTATCCGGGCTGTTATCAGCTTGTTAGCCGGTATTCCCTCGGTTATTTATGGCTTTTTGGGACTGATTTTTATCGTCCCCTTTGTTCAGAGACTATATGATCTATCCTCCGGATTATCCATGCTTTCGGCTATTATTGTATTAATTATTATGACACTGCCTACCATTATCAGCGTAAGTGAGTCGAGTATCAATGCGGTAAACCAAAGTTATCTGGAAACTGCCTTTGCCCTAGGAGTCCGTAAGGAGTATGCTCTATTTACGGTAGTACTGCCGGCAGCGAAATCGGGGATCATGGCAGCGGTTCTCCTTGGAGTGGGCAGGGCAATCGGCGAAACCATGGCGGTTATCATGGTAGCCGGTAACATTCCCCAGATGCCGAAAATGACGGAACCGGCCCGTTTCTTAACAACGGCTATTGTTACCGAAATGTCCTATGCAACAGAACAAACCAGAGGAGTATTGATTGGTATTGGTTTAGTACTGTTTGTGTTTGTTTTTATCATCAATTCTATTTTTCATTTTTTTATAAAAAAGGCGGGTAATATAAATGGATAAAAAAAGGTATGATAAACAAATAAGACCTGGTATCATAGCCGTTCGGGTTTTGATTTATACGGTAACAGCTGTGGTGGTTGTTTTAGTCGCGGCAATTATAGTATATCTTATTGCCAAAGGGCTTCCTTATATCAATTGGGAATTTTTATCCCAGGCACCTTCCCGTCTGAACGAAACTTATGGTATTGCACCGATGATTATTAACACATTATATATTGTAGTAGTTACACTTATCGTATCAATACCGGTGGGAATAGGAACTGCAATCTATCTGGCAGAATACTCAAAACCAGGAAAAATTATAATAGCATTTCGTTTCTGTATCGAAATTCTGGCAGGAATTCCGTCCATCGTATATGGTTTATTTGGTTTGGCGTTTTTCGTTAATGCCTTAAAATTTGGCAGCGGCAGCGGTTCTATGCTCTCAGGCGCTCTCACCTGTGCCCTGATTGTTATGCCCACTATGATCCGTACCACAGAAGAAGCGCTTTTGCAGGTAAATCCATCTTACCGGGAAGCGGCATTTGCTCTCGGAGCTTCCAAGCTGTACATAATTCGCACCATTATGCTTCCCTGTGCCTTACCCGGAATTGTTGTAGCAATTATATTAAGTATAGGACGTATCGTTAGTGAATCTGCAGCACTTATTTATACAGCAGGAGTAGATTACACCATGCCGGCCAATTATGTAAGGCATATTATTGAACCTGGGGCAGGCTTGACGGTGCAGCTCTATTTATATGCAACCGAAGGCGGTACGCCAGATTGGGTTCCTTATGCAATGGCTGCGGTATTAATGATTCTGGTGTTTATTATTAATCTTACTGCTAATATAATTGCAGGACGATTCAAAAAGAAAGTGAGCGCTTAATAATGGGCATTATTTCTACGAGAAACTTAAATCTCTATTATGGAGACAAAAAGGCAATCAATAATATAAATATGGATATTGAAAAGAATGAGATTACTGCATTAATCGGACCCTCCGGCTGTGGTAAATCAACTTTTTTAAGACTTCTGAACAGAATGAATGATATCATTCCTAATTGCAGGATTACAGGGGAAGTAATATATGATGATATCAATATTTATGGCAGCAAAATCGACCCTATGCTGATCCGTAAGAAAATTGGTATGGTATTTCAGAAACCTAATCCTTTCCCGTCAAGTATCTATGACAATATTGCTTATGCACCGAAATATCATGGTAAAAGAAAAGGTGAACTGGATGAAATCGTGGAAAGCAGCTTAAGAGCCGCTGCCCTTTGGGAGGAAGTGAAAGACCGTTTAAAAAAAAGCGCCCTGTCGCTGTCGGGCGGACAACAGCAGCGTCTTTGCATTGCCAGGGCCATTGCCCTTAATCCGGAGGTAATTTTACTGGATGAAGCAACCAGTGCCCTTGATCCTATTTCTTCTTATAAGATTGAGGATTTGTTAATCAAATTGAAAAAAGTCTATACCGTTGTTATCGTTACCCATAATATGCAGCAGGCTTCCCGTATAGCAGATAAAACAGCTTTCTTTTTAATGGGTGATCTGATTGAATTTGATACTACCGATAAAATCTTTACCAATCCAGGCAATAAGAAAACATCGGATTATGTGTGCGGACATTTTGGCTAATGTCTTGGAGCCGGGGTTATTCTCATATTGGCCATCCGTATCATTAAATGGAAGGTTTTAAAAACATTGATATTGACAAATTTGCCGGTATTACGTAAGATAGAACTTAACAGAATAAGCATAATAATTTAGTTGAGGAAGGCGGAATGTTATCCGGTATGCTTTAGAATTATAACAAGTGTACACGGAAAAGTAATTTTAAAATCACTTAGCAGAATATTTGAGTAAAAGGTATAGCTGTTTTAATGAACAGTTTAGTTTTTGTACTCATTTATTTGGATGATTTTAAGATTACTCTCAGGTGCTTTTATCAAGGAGTTTGAGCCGCAGAGTAAATCTGCGGTTTTTTATTTGCCAGGAAAGTTCTCCGAACTTCCCGGGTAAATAAAATGCCCGACCGGCAGGATACGCTTGAGACTACATGGTAATTGGTCACTAAAGTGACAGCGCTTCGCCTCTGGTGTCTGGCAAGTCAGACTCTTATTAATTTAGGCTAAATTATTATGCTTTTATTTTGTTAATAAAATTGGAGGAATTAATTATGATGCAAAAAGATAATAACATTATTATAAACGGTAATTTAAATATAAATCTGTTGCTAAATTCGGTGAAAAAGCCGGACTTAAATACTGATGATGAGGAACTATTCTGGGATGACCCTCATATAGCACAGCAAATGCTGGAGGCTCATTTAAATCCGAATTGGGATGCGGCAAGTTATAATCATAAAACAATTGAACAGATTGTAGAGTGGCAGACAAAATACCTGAATTTAAAAAAAGGTGCAAAAATATTAGATCTGGGCTGTGGCCCCGGTCTCTACTGTACCAGGTTCTCAAGGTATGGGTTAAATGTTACAGGCATGGATTATTCCCATAATTCTATTGATTATGCCAGGAAGTATGCGGACACAAATTCCTTAGACATTCGGTATATCTGTCAGGATTATATTACAATGGACTATACCCATGAGTTTGATGCTATTTTCCTGATATATTGTGATTTAGGTGCGCTTTCTGATAATAGACGGGATCTGTTATTAGAAAAGATATATAAAGCCTTGAAACCTGGTGGTACCTTTGTATTTGATGTTTTCACAAGGTTCAATTGGGAGCAGCTGCCTTTGCGTAATTGGTATATGAGCGAATCTGGATTTTGGAAGCCGAACCCGCATCTTGTTCTGGAACAGACGTTTGACTTTGAAGTCGAGAATATTTTGCTGCGGCAGTATACCATTCTAGATGACAAGGGCGCTATAACTACCTATCATTTAAGAGACCATTATTACTCTAAGCAGAATATTCTGCAATTAATGAAGAAATATGGTTATCAGGTACAGGATGTTTGGAGTGATCTAACAGGTAAGAATTATGAGGAAAAAACAAAATGTCTGGGTGTTGCTGCCACAAAGTAGATAGTTCATTTTTTCCATAGAATCAATGAAGTGGTTTTACTTACAAGGTAATTACCAATGTTGCATATAACTACAGAAAATGGTAAAATATGGTTAAAATAAAAATGTTTAACGGAGTTAAAGATGAAAATTCATAAAGCAGATTTAAACCATATAAAAAATAAACCTTACATCAGGCTGAAGTGCATATCGGTTCTATCTATCGCAATATTCTTACTATTATTGATTACGATGATAATTAATATTACGGTTGAATATGGAGCCGATATTAATACATTAAGAGCTTTTCTTCATGGTCTGATTTATGCTCCGCTGCTGATAGGGGCCATAACGATTCATATCCTATTTCGCAGAAAATTAAAGCAGGATTATTCCGACAGAATAAAATCAAGGACCGGAAAAGAAAATATGACTCATATTATCGCAAAAACGATTGCAATCATAGCTGCAGTTTTCCTTATACTTTTAGTAATGATCCCATATGCTGCATTGCCTATGTTTATGAACCGTCATGTTAATTACCGCGGGTATGCAACGTTTGATTTCCCGCTGCAGGATGTTTTTCAGGCGGCCGATTATAATCTGAAAGAAAATCAAATGTATTTAAAGAATGAGGATGGTCTGAATATATGGGTTTCGGAAATATATTACGACCATCCGAAAGCAGTTATTATTTATTTAAGCGGTATAGTACAGCCATCTGTTACATATTTTTACGGACATGCAAAATTCATGCAGGAAAAGGGTTACTCATCCATATTACTTGAAGTCCGCGGGCATGGAAAAAGCGATGGTAACAGGATATGTCTGGGTTATGACGAAGTGAATGATGTGAAAGCTGTTGTAGATTACATTAAGCACGAAGAAAAGTATAAAGATGTACCGATTGTGGTGCAGGGAGCTTCTATGGGCGGTGCGATTGCGGTAAATGCATTTGGACAGATAAAGGATATTGATGCTTTGATCGCTATGTCGGCATATTCCAGCTTTGAAGATGTTGTGCTGGACGAGCTTGCGGGACTTGGGGTACCGGTTTTTCTTCGGTCTATAGAAAAACCGCTTTTCAAATCCTCTTTAAAACTGGTATATGGCAGTAATAAAGTAGACCATATTAAACCTGTGGAGCAGATTAAAAATGCCGATGGAAGACCTGTATTTCTAATTGCGAGTAAAGGGGATACCGAAGTGCCTGCCGTTAGTATGCATAGGTTAAAAAAAGCATATCCGGACGCGGAAGTTTGGCTGCGTAATTCTTGGGAGCATTTTATCGTGAAAGACTGTGATTTTAAAAATGTTGCAAAAGATGAGGAATACTGTAGGAAAGTTCTCGGTTTTTTAGAAAATGAGGTGCGGCATAAATGATCATTTATATTTAAAACAAAGTCTTCTAAACGTTTAATTCTGCTGTATAAGGATTTTGTGACATGCCTGAATTACCTGATATACATGTGTTGCCTAAAAGAGGGCTGGAAACAGTCCTCTTTTTCAGATTCAATTTTTAACGAAACTTAGGGTTAATGTAGTGGTATCTGATACCTCGATTTAGGTATTTGATTCCACCGCGGTTGATATGTATAAAATAAATTTATATAATTTAGGTAAGTTTAATTTAGATTAAGGGAAGGAGGAAAGTTCTTTTGAAACTGTCAGTAAATCAAAGTCTGGATATTAAAGAGAATGAAATTATTATTAATTGTACTGTTATGGATGACAGATTAAAAAAGCTGATTAACATCATAAGGCAGCACTACTTTTCACTGCAGGGAATCAAGGGTACCGGGAGTTATACAATCCCACTGGAAGATATTATCTTCATAGATTCTGTGGATGGTAAAACCTTTCTTTATTGCAGCAAAGAAGTATATGAATATAAGGATACATTATCTTCTTTAGAGCAGATGCTTTTATATACTTCTTTTGTACGTATCAGTAAAAACTGCATGATGAATCTGAATGAATTAAAAAGTGTTCGGTCCTATTTAAATCACCGAATGGAAGCAACAATGAAAAATGGCGAAAAACTTATTGTATCAAGAAATTATATTGATAATTTAAAGAAAAAATTAGAAGAATAGGGAGATATCACATGAAAGAGATAAGAAAGTATCATATACCTAATATATGTATGACATTTACATTAATAATTGTATTTACGTCCATTAACAATCTTATTAATAACAACGATCCGACGGGATATCATGTTTTTGTATTACAGTTTGTGGCACTTTTAGTTGTAACACGTGCAGTAATTTATCTAATTAACAAGGTAGATTTTAAGAATGAACACCTTCAGGATGGAATTGTATATTGTTTGATCTATGGTATATTTTTGACAATGGCTTATTTTCTTAACTGGTTTGGTTTCAGAATTTCAAATATCATTATATTTACAATTATATATATTGTTATTACCGCAGGTCTGACTATTCATAATGCCAAAATCAGTAAAGAAGATGAAATATGGATTAACAGCAAGCTGGAACAAAGAAATAATATAATCCAGGAAACAAAAGAAGAGAAACATTTTACCGAATAAGATCTTAATTCTATTTAATACTTTTACCTAAGTGACAAAAGAAGAATAAAACAATAAAACACGATCATAAAAGAAAGACTCCCTGTCAATTCGGCAGGGAGTTATATATGTTTTAGATTTTATACTGAATCTGAAAAGTTATTAGGTTATCTGATATATAACGTGTTAAAAATTTTTTTATACTTACGATAAAAGGCTGTGCATATTATAGGAAAAAGTCTTTATGTCCTTAAAAATGTTTATTCGCCGTTATACATAAAAGCAAGTAATTTTTTAATATCTTCCGGTTCGTATGCAATAAGTTCGATCTCATCGATTTTACCTTCTGTAAAAACATTGGCCAATGCAACATATTGCGACAGCTTTGACTTTAAATTTAAACGGTCTCCTTCGTTTGTAACCAATTCAACTTTACCGGAGCATGAATCAATAATCTTAAATAAACCATTCACATTAGTAATATTCATCACTTTCATCTTGATATTCTCCTTCCGATCTAGAATTCTTCAAAAATTCTTAAACCCCTTTTAAATACAGTCAAAATTATTAGATTGGATTAATTATTTACAATATAATTATACACTAGATATATCCGATATAGCAAGCCGTTGTTAATATTTTTAAAATAAAAAGGAACTCAAATTGTAATTCAATAAAAGCTAAAAATCAACTGCATTTCGGTTAGAAAATGGCGTTTCGTTTACAAATATTCAATTTTCAGTTACAAATATTGAATCTGAATTTACAAAGTGGCATCTTGCATTACTATTGACTGCAGTATAAAAGTGAATTTTGGGTATGATGATAAAAATATATCGTATAACGATAAAAATATATTGCGTAATTAACTATCCTATTGTATAATATATTTAAATTTAAGAAATAAAAGAATTCATTTATGTAAAATAAAGGAGATATTGTTATGAAACAGCAGGAGATGACAAATTGGTTAAAAGGAATCTGTATTGGTATTACGGTTATGGGTCTTATTTTCTTTGGACTGCTTATTCCAGAGCTTGCAGTTGAGAGCAGGAAGCAATATCCGGAAGTGGCCTTTTTATTCTGGCCAGGTCTAATCTATGTATGGGTAATTGGGGCCTTAAGTTATGCAATTCTATACCAGTTCTGGAAAGTTTGTATACAGATTGGTAAGGATAATTCGTTCTCCCTTGAGAATTCAAGATCCTTTGTCATAATTAGTAAATTAGGAGTTGTAATATCTGCTATCTGCTTCCTGGGAATGGTTTATCTGGGGATAAATAAATGGTTGAACCCAGGTGTAATGTTCCTTATGATTGGTGTTATTTTTATAGGGATTATAATTACTGTTCTGGCAGCTGCGCTTTCCAGACTCATCTTAAAAGCATATGAGTTGAAAAAAGAGAATGAACTTACGATCTGAGGTGAATGATATGGCGATAATAATTAACATCGATGTAATGCTAGCAAAAAGAAAAATGAGTGTAACGGAATTATCGGAAAAGGTGGGAATTACAATGGCTAATATCTCCATATTAAAAAATGGGAAAGCGAAAGCCATAAAGCTGGATACTTTGGATAAAATTTGTAATGCCCTTAAGTGTCAGCCGGGAGATATTCTTGAGTGGAAAGAGGAAGAAAGCTGATAGAGGAAGAAGTGCAAAGAAAAATATCTTCACACTGGAAGAACTCCGAAATGAGCACGGAGGATGCTCATTCCAGACTACTTCCTCTGTTATTTGAGATGCCGCCTAAGCGGCATTATGACTGGAGCGTTGAAAGAAGTTTTATTTTCAACATCAGAAATTTGTGTCAGCCTGATTCTCGGCACAAATATGAGGTGCGCACAAACGTGTGCAGGAAAGGATAGAAAAATGGAAGAAAATCAAAAAGCTCTGGATTGTGGTATTATACAGGGTATATCAAATACAAAGGAAAAGGTATCTTTTAGCAGACTGGAATGTATTTATGCGTATCTAATGTTTGCAATCGGTTTTTGTTTTATGCGTTTTGTATTATGGAATGTTACCGGGATATTTACAACTATATTTTTTATAGGAACGGCATTTGTCTGCTTGTATTATCTTAAAAAGAACAATTATAAGTTTTATAATATTCATAAAATAATATTTGGATTAATAATGATATTCAGTTTAGTTTTTTCCATTACTGCAAACAGCTTTATTAAATCTCTAGATATAGTATTTTTATTAATGCTGGGAAGCTATTGGGTTTATGCCGTATGCAAAGAAAATAAGGATATTGAACGATTTTTCTTCTTTGATATGTTAAAAGCTGTTATGGTAATGCCTTTCTTAAGCTTTGGAAAGACATTGCAGGTGATAGTATCCTCAACAAGCAGATCAAAAGCCGGTAATACTATAAAGCTTGTGTTATTAGGACTTGTGGTGACGATTCCCTTAACTATGGTGGTCGCATTGTTATTAATAAGTGCTGACAGCGGAGTTGAGGCGGTATTAAATGCGGTATTTGGTAATGTCTTTCAGTACAGTTTTATAACAATTGTTCAGTTTACCATGGGTATACCGGTTGCTTTGTATCTCTTTGGAATGCTTTATTCCAATGTGAATAAAGTCAAAGCAAATGTTCTTACCGAAGAACAAACGGCTCATAAACTGGAAAGCATTAAAATATTCCCAAACCTGGTTATGTATTCGGCCGTAACGCCTGTCTGTATTTTATATATCCTGTTTTTTATTTTACAGATACGGTATTTTATATCCGCTTTCACAGGAATTTTACCGGAGGCCTATAGTTATGCAGAATATGCGAGAAGAGGTTTTTTTGAATTATGTTTTACAGCTGTTATTAATCTTATGATACTTATATTTATTAATTTCCTTTCGAAACAGAGCGGTGAAAATAAACCTGTGCTGCTTAAAGTTTACAACGTACTTATATCAGTATTTACTATTTTACTTTTAACGACGGCTCTTAGTAAGATGATATTGTATATTAGTAATTACGGACTTACTCAGTTAAGAGTATATACATCATGGTTTATGCTGCTTCTGGCAATTGTGAATGTGCTGATTATAATGAAACAGTTTCGGGCAAATTTTAACTTTGCAAAATATGCGGTGTTAGTTTTCGTATTTCTGTTTGGTGTACTGTGCTTTTCTAATGTAGACGGTAATATTGCAAGATATAATATAAAGATGTATCAGGCAGGTTATCTTAAGGAACTTGATGTGGATGCACTTTGCAATTTATCGGACGATGCATTGGTTTATGTACTGAAAGAAAAAATAGATATAAATGATAGATTGGATTGGCTAATAGATTTCTATCATAACAATCCGGGTTATACCTATAACCTTTCATCCTTTCGAGTAAAGTTATTATTGGAGAAAAATCAAGAGTAGATTGAAACTTGATGAAAGGAAACTGAATGAAATTGATTGAAAAAATAAATTGATATTCGAATATATATAAAAATTTAATTAATAGATTAAAAATTATCAAGGCCAATGCCTGGATAAACACAAGGAAAACCTGAAAAACCGGAGATGATCTTAGGATGATTTCTCCGGCTTTCTTTAACTGTGTCAAACCGTTATTATTTAAAGGTAGCACACATCCACTTATAAAATTTATCTTTCTCTTCAAGCTGGGGATAATGGGCGGATTGTTCAAAAGGAACAAATTCTTTTTTATCAGCCTGAATAAGATCAAAATAATTTTTAGCCGCTTTATTTGAAGTCATATAATCGTATTTGCCCATAACAAAATAACAAGGTATATCAAGTTTTGTTACTTTAGAAGATAAAGGGTTGTTTAATAGTTCCTTAAATAAATATTTTTCTTATTTCTCTATTACGGTACATAAGTATGCTTGTAATAAAACCGGAAACACCGGTGATTAAAAACATAACCGCCATTCCGCTTCCCTGCCCATAACCTACTAATTTATGTAATAATAAAACAAGTTTATGATCAGAATGCATAAATGGTTCGAATACATAATCGGCCAGATAACCTCCCAATAAAATCCCAATCGGTATGGTGCAATATTGGATTGCGTTCTTAGCAGCAAATACGCGTCCCTGTATTTCTTTCGGAATGGTATGATACATAATAAGACTCTGCCCTGCACTGATGAATGAAATGGGTACACTAGCTGCAAAGGCTGCAATACACCAGACGAATACATTCTGCCCTAAACCCATTAATAAGTCACCGAAAAGAAAGGAAAGGGCAGCTGAATAATAAATCAGTTTTATATTATCCCAATGAAATTTCTTAAAAGTAATAATAAGTCCTCCGATTATTCCGCCGGTGCCTAATATCCCGTTAACAAATCCAAGTACTTTTTCATCACCGCCGCTTCTGGCCAGAATCATAGGAGTTAAAATATTTTCATAGGTCAGACGTGAGAAAAAGTTTAAAAAAGCCATACTTATAATGATATACCATATCCCTTTGTGATTAATAAGAAATAACAGACCCTCTTTACAATCCAGTATAATATTAGAATGTTTATCTTTTGATTTTCCCAGTTCTTCGGGTAACGGTATCAACAGCATTAAGGTGACAAATGCAATTAGAAACGTAAGCAAATCGATGAATATGATTCCAATTAATCCCAAAAAAGAATAAATAAATGCAGCAAATACAGGGGTAAATACCGTAAGCAGGGAATCTGAAAAAGAATTCATGCCGCTGACCTTAACGTATTTTTCCTTTGGAACTATCATTCCAACCGCAATTGCCTGAGCAGGTGATTCAATGGAATTCATAGTTCCAATCACACTGTTTACAAGGTAAATGTGCCATATTTCAAGACGATTCAAAACTGCAAGTACCAAAACAACCAGGGAACAGATGGCAGCTATGAAATCTGATATTACCATAATCGATTTTTTCTTATGGTTATCTATAAAAGCTCCTGCAAATATACTTACGGTGACATATGGTAAATACGAAAAAAATGACATTAATGATACCGAAACAGCAGAATTCGTCTGTTTATACGCCCATATGATCAGGGCATAACCTGTCATGGAACTTCCTAGTTGGGATAGGGCACCACTGAGCCAAAAAATGGTATATGAATTTATGTTTTTATCTTTCATTGGTTTTCTCCTTTAAAGTTATTAGATTAACTAAAAAGTGCAAAACCCAATGAGGACGATAATTTATTTAATACTCTGTACAGGTTTCGTCCTTTCATTAGACCTTGCACAGAGAAAAGCATTCAAATCTATCACTAAATGACATAACATATAAATCTCCTCTTTTTATAATGGGTTACCGTAAGGCAGGTACGCCCTTAATCAGTTCCAGTAAATCCTCAAAACCGCCCTGTTTAAACTGGGAGATATCCTCCTTATCGGTACAGATTAAACAATCTTTAAGCAGGAAAGTATCCATACCAAGATTAGCAGCGCACATATCCTCTTTTACATCGTTGCCTACCATAATACATTCTTTCGGTGATTTATCAATAATCGTAAGTATTTCCTTATAATAATTCAAGTTCGGCTTGCAGAATTTAGAATTCTCATACGTGGTTATGTGTGCAAAATCTTTTACGTCAAGACCTGCCCAGCCAATACGGGAATAAGTTGCGATCTGCGGAAAAATTGGATTGGTTGCAAGTACAACAGTGTATCCTTTCTTTTTTAAGAGCTGAATACAATCCTTGGCAATCGGGTTTGTTCCGGTAGTGATTTTAGCGCTGTTAAACTCATTCTTGTAAAACTCCTCAAATACAGGTTCCAGTTGTCTTATCTCTTCCCCTAATAATTCACTGAAAGTATTCCAGAAACGCTGGTCATTTGTCATGGTTCCATCATTCTGAATCATTGCATTTGTTCCGGTCCAAACAGCTTTTACCAGTTTTTTAATATCTATGCCGTAAGGAATCAATTTCCCTGACAGTGCCTTAAAATAAGCATCTAAAAATAGTTCCTGGCTTGGCATGGGTAATAATGTGCCATCTAAATCAAATATAAAAGTATTCATTATTTCGTCCCCTTCGATTCATATATTAGTAATTGTTAAATCTACATGGTATATCACCCGGTTATATAATCATTGAATCACCATATTATGGTATAAAATATTATTTCTTCTCATATTATCAAAACAACTGGCATAAATCAACCTATTTCAATATTCTTAAACTACAATACAATAATATAAGTTATAAAATATAAGTGTAATTTATTTAGCTTAAGGCAAATGAATGACAGTATCGAAGGATAATCAAATCTAGATAATCTGTACCTTTTTTGCGACAAGATCAAGAATTCTTGTCCTGGTATCAGATTTTGCAATATAAACAGGTTCACCGTCAGAGTCAATACAATAAGAGATTGGGATGGATATGCCGCAATTCTGATAGGAGCCATCTGCATGGCTTGTCCCCATAATAATTGTCTTATAGGTCCTGGCTATAGTTTTGGCTTCCTCTATCCACAGATCAAATTGTTCTTCGCTGAACATACCAACGCCTATAGGATGAACTATCAAGTCTAGTACTTTGTTAACTTTTTTTAGATCCCGGGCTCCTTTAAGAATTTCCATACAAAGCAGGTAGCCGATTTCAATACTATCACAGAGAACCGATAACGGGGTAATTAATTCTATCTTTTCATCGGGGGGTGTTTTGGCTCTGTCTAATATTATATTACCTTTGTGATCAATGATAACTGCACGGTCTTTATTCGCTTTTCTATATGATGTAATGATTTGTTTATTATTCTTTTTTGCCAGGGTACGGGTTTCGACCAGTTCATCTTCATTGCATAAGTAACCCTCCGGGAAGAGCAGCAAATCAATATCCGGATTTCTTTTTATTTCAGCTTCAAGTTGTGAGATTCCATTTTCATGTACCGGCTGTGCGATTAATATCTTCATAGGAACTCCTTATCTGTCCGCCTAAGCAGATTTATATTATGATTTATTCAGAATATATTCGTTATTCCAACCGTTTCAATACTCCGAGACAGGGAGTAAAATAGATGATATAATTCTTATATTCCACGAAAGTTCCGTATTTGTTTTTATATGCATCCAAAGCATCTTTTAAATAATCTTCCGTAATATCCAGAAATTCGGCCATGGTATATAAACTGGTACAGCCTGCTTCATAACACTTAATAATTCCCTCTAGGCCAACCTGAATATCATAAGAGACCAAACGGGCCCGGTATTCCTGTTTTCTATTATTTTCAATTGTTTGATCTAAAATATTGCCGGCTGAGGTTAAATGGTGTCCGATTTCTTCCGCCAGGACACAACTTTTTTCTTTTGCTGATAAATGCTTATCGATTGCAATACAACCGTCGATATATAACCCTTTTAGTCCCTCAACTTCATATAAATCCATCTCTTTAACAAACAGATTATCGTGCTGCTTCTGTAAGTCTTCGTATGTCATTTACATCTCCCCTTTTAACTTAATGTTTATTATTTCTTGCTGCCAGTAGCAGCTGTTTATATTCTTCTATTTTGGAAAGCTCCTCAGCCGTCCAGTTTTCGTTATCCTCTTTGTGAGCTGCAATGGTGGGTACAGGCTGGATTTCTTCCCATCCCATAAGATAGGAGGGGGAGCATTGAAAGACTTCTGCTAATTTTGTTATGGTTTCATGTTTCACATTTTTTATTTCTCCGCTTTCATAGCGTTGCATCGTTGCTTCCTTTACGCCCAATTGGTTAGCTACTTCCAGTAAAGTCATTCCTAATGTTAATCTTCTCTCCTTTATCCGCTCTTGTAATACCGACATAATCACCAGCTCCTGTTTCTATTTATTTAGGTTTTATCCGGATAACCTATGAACCTGCTCATTTAAAATAATATTATAGAATGAAAGCCTAGTAAACACATAATCCAGACCCCATGACCAATATGTTTGACTCATAGCTTGAGTGCTTATAACTACATTTACATAAGTAAAATATAACACTAACTTTCGCGAAATGCAATATTTTAAAAAATAATTTAAAAAACTTACGTAATACGTATTGACAAATTTACAAGACGGTGTTATTATTGACTTACACGATACGTAAGAAATCAAAATTACTATTCGATTTATAATTATTTGTAAGTAAAACAGATATGCAAAAAAGATTGAAGACACATGTATTATGTGCAAGAATTTGGTGTTGAGCTTAAATATATAATGATATTTGATTTGAAATTTAAGCAGAGACTAATTTTTTTTTACTTCGATACTTACGTAAAAGGTAAGAACAAGTGATAATGCCATTATCTGGCATAGGGGATAAACGGTCAATGAAATTTAAGGGGTGGGCAATAGACTGTAAAAACATCGGTTACATTAAGCTTACGGTATAACGTTAAGATAATGTAATAAATATAAATCGTCATTTTGGTATTTCTGACGTTAACTATAAAGACAAATAACTTGGACAAAACCATGTAAAAAATGTATTTGAAAGTGAGGATAAGTTGAAAAAAAGTTTTGACATCCTTAGTTATACGTGTGCAAGACGCACAGATGGGAGTTTATATGAATAAAGAACAATTCATAAAACTGGGTTTTACGGAAGAGATGGCTCAAAAAGCAATGGACATTTTAAAGGAAGAGTTAAAAGGATTTATTCCAAAGTCCAGATTCGATCAAATTAATACGGTTAAGAAAGAGTTGGAAAAGAAGCTGGCTATTTTAGAAATTCAAATTGCTGAATTAAATACCAGTAAATTTACCAATACAGAACTTGAGATAATCATGAAAGACTTATGGAATACCAATGCAGCCATTCGAGCAGAACAGGAAGCTATCATAAAGGATATCTTAATTCAGCTTGCGATTCGTTCAAAACTGACTCAGGTAAAGTATGCAGATCTATTAATCGGTAAGTTTGACAAATCCAAACTGACTATCACTCCGGATGGTACCGTAGCAGGTATTGAAGAGCAATTGGAGGAAATAAAACGTTCGTATGAGGGGTTATTTTATTTATAACAGATTAAGATTTAATGATCTAAAAGATAGTTTAAATAGAAAGAAGGGGGCAGGCAAACAATGATTGATAGGATAAAAGAAGCAATTGTAAACAGGTTATCAGAACTTTATCCGGATATAATTGTATATGATGAAGACCTGCCGGCAGATTACCCGAAACCGGCATTATTAATCAATGTTAAAAGTCTGAATTATACGAGTTTGCTTCAGGGTAACTTTAAGAACCAGATTAACTTTGATATTACTTATTACAGCAATTTATCTGATACAGTGAAAGGGGATTGCCTGAATATCGGACAGGCTTTGCTTACCGGCTTTGATCTTAATAATTACCGGATAAAAAATAAGAGAGCAGAAACCATTGATAACGTGCTGCATTTTACTTTCGAGATCCAATACACCGTGCGGAAAGAAGAAGCTGCTATCAAGATGCAGAAGCAGGAATTAAACACTAATTTATAGAGGAGGATTATTATGGCAGGAATATGGAACAATCAAAACAAAATATTACCGGGTGCATATATTAATTTTTTAACCAATGCGCCCTTATCCATCACACCGGGGGACAGAGGGATTGTACTTTTATTACAGGAGTTGAGTGTAGGAACAGCCGGTGACTTATATACGGTTACCGTAGGAGATAATACATATCCGGAGGGGGTAACGGCTGAGGATACATTTCTGGCAGGGGAGGCTTTAAAAGGTGCACAAACCGTAAAAGTATATAACCTGGGAAAAGACCATGATGCAGATACGGTTGAAGCTGCCTTAACAGCGATTAAAACCGTCGAATTTGACGTATTGGTATATCCCTATGACGGGACAGGTTATGAAACCAATAAAGCTTTGATTGCAAACTGGATCAAAGTTATGACTGATACAGAGGGCAAAGGAATCCAGGGTGTATTTGCTAACTATAAAGGAGATTATGAAGGAGTAATTAATGTTACCCAGGGAGTTAAATTATCCGATGGTAAAGTGCTGACTCCGGCAAAAACTACAGCATGGGTAGCAGGGATTACAGCAGGGGCCAATATTAACAAATCCAATACAGGAAAAAAATATCAGAGTGCCATTGATATTGTACCCCGTAAAACAAAAGCGGAAATGGAAGCAGCTATTACAGCGGGTGAATTTATTTTCAAGGTGGACAGTGCACAAAATGTTACAGCCGTCTATGATATTAATTCCCTGACTACCATATCTGATACAAAAGGTAAGCCATTTACCAAAAACAGAGTGATCAGAACCCTTTACGGCATCAATAATGATATTACGGAAATATTTGAATCCAACTTTGTCGGTCAGTTAAGTAACAATGAAGAGGGAAGATCCCAGTTAAGGGCAACGATTGTTGAATATTTTAATGAACTTCAGAGAATGGGTGCTATTAAGGATTTTACGGCAGAAGATGTCACCATTTCTCAGGGTATCGATTCGGATGCCGTAGTGATTGACTGTTATATTAAACCCGTTGACAGCATAGAAAAAATGTACATTACAGTAAAATTATCCTAAGGAGGCAGATAAAATATGTCAGACAACTATTTGAAATTAGCGGATACCATTTCTTCAAAAGAGGGAACCGCCTTTATTACCATTGACGGAAAGTACAGAGAGTTATTTGAGATATCCACTTTAAAGGCACAGATTGATTTAACCGTACAGGCCAGAAGAATGTTAGGACACCGTATGACCCAGCACAAGGTAGTGGGAGCTGAGGGAACCGGAAGTATGACCATGTATTTTATGAATTCCGAAATGTTACAGGTTGCCTTTAATTATCTTAAGGGAGGGGATTTCAGCAATATTACCATAACGGTAAAAAATGAAGATCCTCAGTCTTCCATTGGTAAACAGGAAGTCACCTTGAGTAATGTAGTGTTAAAAACCATACCGGTTACTACTCTGGACGATCAATCTGATGATCCGATTACCATTGATACGGACTTTACTTTTGATGATATAACCGGTTTAAGCAGCTTTAAATTACCGGAAAATTATAGATATAGATAAGGAAGCCTTAATACTGTTTAGATGCAGGTTAAATTAATAGGTCTGATAGGGAGCTTAAGACATCAACAGTTCCTTATCAGACCAGTAACATACAAAGGCATTTGAATGGTATATACAAATTCAGAAAAGTTTCGTTTGCAATTACCTAATAATAACTAAATTGAAAGGAGA
Source organism: Anaerocolumna sp. MB42-C2 (assembly GCF_030913705.1). Classification (GTDB taxonomy): domain Bacteria; phylum Bacillota; class Clostridia; order Lachnospirales; family Lachnospiraceae; genus Anaerocolumna. The sequence goes on along the minus strand of NZ_CP133190.1, from coordinate 3,205,043 downwards.
ACTATTATGAGTTCATTAAAAGCATTTTTAAACCCGGTTCAAGTAGAAAATCAGGAGATCGTTATTTCTAACCGTTTTATGGAGGAGGGAAAAGCTGTTCCCTTTATTATCCGCCCCATTACCCAAAAAGAAAATGAGCAGCTCATTAAGAAATATACCAAAAAAGATAAAAAAGGTACAGAAACCTTTAACCGTACCGAATATGTACAAGCTCTGACAGCCAGTGCCGTAGTATTTCCCAATCTTTCTGATGTAAAACTTCAGGATAAATACGGACTTGGCGAAACGGAAACTCTTAAAAATATGCTTCTTGTAGGAGAATATGCAACCTTAGCCCAGGCAGTACAGTCTTTAAGCGGTCTTGATACGGATGTTAACGAGGATATTGAAGAAGCAAAAAACGAATAAAGCAGGGTGATGCAGAGTTTAATCTTGCGCACTTTGCACTCCAAAAACTGCATATCCTACCCTCCGTACTGGATGCCATGAGCCAAAGAGAAAAAGCATTCATCTACGCCAGCATCTCGGTGCGGGTTGAGGAGGAGAAAAGGCAGGCTGATAAATTAAAGACGAAAGGAGGCAGGAGAAGATAATGGCAGATATAAGTGCGGTTTTTGTATCAATTAATATGTATTCCAGTACTTTGGATAAATTAATTAAGAAAACAGATGAAGCTGTTGATAAGTTGATTAAGGTTACCGGTAACACTAAAAAAGCAGTTGATAATATGAAAACGGCCAGTCTTATCGCAGATAAGGCAGCTGCTAAAATGCAAAAGTCAACAAATGGTTTAAATAATATGGTAAATAAAATGACCAAAGTTGGGACATCAACTGAAAAAATAACCGATAAGTTACAAACTGCAGGAGCAGCAACAGGGAAAATAGTGAATAAGATCCAGGGAGCGGCAAGTTCAATAGGTAAAACAGGCGATAAATTGGAAAAAGCAAGTGATAATACCAAAATTGCTACAGAAAACTTTTTTAAGGCAAGTGATGCGGTGGACCAACTCAATGGCAAGTTGGACGATTCAAAAGATAGTGCTGAGTCGGCAGGTGGTGGCTTAGGTAAACTTTTTGGTTCTGTTTTTAACTTGGATAATATGCAAAAAGGTATGCAATTTGTTGATAACATGGCCAAAACAAAAACAAAGCTTGGGTTGATCACTGATAAAGGTCAGTCTTCGGATGAACTGCAAAATAAAATATTTGCAGCAGCGGGAAACTCCCGAGGTTCTTTTGCAGACATGGCCGGATCAGTTACCAAACTGGAATCTACCACTGGGGATTTATTCAAGACTAATGATGAAACCATAGCATTTACAGAATTGGCACAAAGGTCATTTGTAGCCGGTGGAGGAAGCAATGAGGAACGTTCTGCTTCCATGGATCAGCTTACGGATTCCATGGCCGGTGATGGGTTAAAAGGTGATTCCTTGACTTCTCTGGCACAGACAGCCCCTGCAATTGTAGATGCAATATCGAGTTATACAGGCAAAACAGGCAATGACTTAAAAGCATTGGCTGATCAGGGTGGAATTACGGCTGATGTTATAAAAAATTCCATGTTTGCAGCCAGTGATCAAATAAATAACAGCTTTGCTGAAGCGCCTATGACTTTTGAAGATATATGGACTAGGATTCAAGATGCCGGATTGCAGGCTTTTACCGGAATTATGGAGAAAATAACAGAATTCATTAGTAATCCGGAATTTGGTCAGTTTATTAACGGGTTGGTCATTGGAATTGATACGCTGGTTGATGGAATTTCATGGTTGATTGGTTTGATTGCTAATGGATGGAGTGTTATTGGTCCTATACTGGCAGTGATAGGAACTGTACTCTTAATTCAGATGATAGCAGGATTATGGGCTATGGTCCCGCCGGTTATTGCACAGGCGGTAGCCTGGATGATTGCATCGTTACCGTTATTGATATTTATAGGTTTAATCGCGTTGGCAGTTATGGCGGCTATTAATATGGGGGTATCTTTTGAAGATATCTTTGGATTTATAGGAGGCCTTATAGGAGGTCTTGGTACGGTATTTAATAATATATTTGTTTTTATATGGAATTTAGTGGCTGACTTTGTTAATTTTTTTGGTAATGCATTTAATAATGCAACACTAGGTATCAGGAAAACATTTTTAGATCTAGCTATAGCAGTATTAAATATAGTTGAAGGTATGGTGCACAGTATTGAAAGCTTAATTAATCGAATTCCCGGAGTTGAAATCAATATAAGTGATGGTATTGCCAATTATAAAAATAAATTAATAGAACAGACTAAAAATTTAAAGACAGAAGCAGATTATAAGAAGTTTATTGATAACAAGGATTATAAAGACGTTGGAGAAGGTATAGATAATGGAGCGAATAAAGCAAAAAGCATATTTGATAAAGCTAAAAATGGCTTCGGTTCCTTACCAGATGGCTCTTATACCCCATATTCCGGCAAAGATAATGGAGTACTTCCTGAAGGAAAATTTCCAGCCGATCCCTCCCAGCCATTCAACCCAAGCAGCCCTATGCCGGTGGAAGGAACCGGCCCTGACGGTTCGATGAATGTTGAAATGCCGGATGATGATCTAGGCTATTTAAGATCAATAGCTGAACGGGATTATATAGCTAATGTTGCAACGAATTCCCTTGCACCAAACATATCTGTTCAGTTTGGAGATGTACATGAAAATGCAGATGCCAATAAAGTAGCGGGACGAATTCGTGAAATTTTACAAAATGAAATTGCAATGGCAAGTGAGGGGGTATATTAATGTACGCAGTTTTTTTTGATGATGGCAATACCACCTACAGGCTGCCGACCAATCCGGAGGAAATTGAAGTTTCAACTACGCAGGCTGTCCAAAAATATGAGATTTTAAAGCTTGGACAGATTGCTGTTCCTACTCATATGGAATTAATGCAGTATAGTTTTGAATGCGAATTTCCTCTTAAACAATATAGTTATGTAGAAATGAATGATGGTAACCAGAAAATAAAATCAAGTGGAATAGCTTCAGTGAATACAGAAGAGAAAGAAAATCAGATATTATTGGGTAATTGGGATAGTAACCCCAAGTTTTTAACATCCGGATTCTATATAAACTTATTTTCAGATTGGCGGAAGAAAATGGTGCCGGTTCGATTTATAGCCGGCAGGGTATTTGATAACGAGAGAGTATATAATGACAGCATAAATACAAAAGTATTGATGGAGGACTTAACAATAACGGAAAAGGCCGGAGAAGAGGGAGATAAGTACATTTCCTTTAAGCTTTTGGAATATCGGGATTTTAGTAAGAAAACACCGGATGATGTGAATCCTAAAACCGGTAAAACCCAAAAAATAACTTCAGACGGCAAAAACCCCAAAAGCAAAGGAACTTATGTGGTTCAATCCGGTGACTGCCTATGGGCAATTGCTAAAAAATATTATGGGGATGGTTCTAAATACACTAAAATATTTAATGCCAATAAAGATAAGATCAAAAACCCGTCCCTTATCTATCCCGGACAGAAGCTGGTGATACCATGATGCAATTTTTGGTAAATGTGGATCATAAATTTTATGAAATCAGTGAGCTGGTAACAAAAATATCCTACGAAGATAACTTAAACGACGGATGCAGCAAGCTGGAATTTTCTTATATTAATAAAGACCTTGATATTAAAAACGGTAGCAACGTCAGGTTTACCTATAATGAAACAAATATATTCCAGGGTTTTGTATTTAAGATAAGCCGCAGTAAAGGAAATGAAATCAGTGTAACTGCTTATGACCAGTTAAGATATTGTAAAGCGAAAGATACCCTTGTATTAAAAGGTGATACGGTTGCTACCATAGTGAATAAAATGTGTAATTATTTTAAACTGCAAAAAGGTCACATAACAGATACAAAATACATACTTTCTACCGGGGTGCAGGAGGATAAGACCTGGCTGGATATTATCTATTCTGCGATCAGTGATACTTTATTAAATAAAGGAAAATGGTATGTACTGCGGGATGAATTCGGAAGCATTGCCCTAAGGGAAATCAGAGAATTGGATACGGATTTAATATTGGGAGATTACAGCTTATGTTATGACTATAAATTCGATAAATCTATTGATGATGAATTCTATAATATGATAAAGCTGGTTTCCAAAGATGAAGAAACAAAAAAAGCAGATGTCACCTTAATCAAAGATGATACATCTATTGGAAAGTATGGAGCATTACAATATTATGAAGATATTGATAAAAAATACAATGCTGCCCAGGTCAAGGAAAAAGCGGATAACCTTTTAAAGCTCTATAACCGTGAGAAAGAAACCATAAGCCTGGATTGCCTGGGAGATACGAGAATAAGAGCCGGGTCAACTTTTTACTGTTATATAAAGGATATTAACTACAATAACAGATTAATTGTAAAAAGTGTTTCCCATGACTTTTTGCCAAACCATACTATGAGTCTGGAGGTAATGAATGATACAGGAAATTAAACGAATCGTTGATAATTATTTAAATAATGCAAAATTATGCAGCATCATTCTTGGAACAGTTACATCCGACGGGATTCAAATCAGTGATAAGCTAACCATACCGGATGAGTTGATTATTGGCAACTTAAAACTTACGGTAAGCTCAGGAGATAAAGTCCGGTTAATCAGGAACCATGGCGGGCAGCAGTATTACATTCTGGAGGTGATAAAGTGATACCGGAATTAAGAATACCTGCTTCTCTAACCTTATCAACGGAAGATGAACAAAGCAGAACGTATCAGTTGTCTGAAAATAGTATTCAGGGATATGTTACAGATGCAGAAGCATTAAGACAAGCAATTTATAAAATTTTAAATACAGAAAAATATGAATACCCCATTTATAGCTTTAACTATGGGATAGAACTGAATAGCTTGATAGGTAAAGACCGTACCTATGTAAAAATAGAACTTATGCGCCGGATTAAAGAATGTCTTTTGGAGGATGAACGGATAATCGGTGTGAATAATTTTAATTTCACGGAAACTGGGGATGAACTTTATTGTACTTTTAATGTCACCAGTATCTTTGGAGAAATGCTTATTACAAGGGAGGTGAATTACTAAGTGTTTGAAGAAATGACATATGAGACTATTTTAGATGATATGTTAAGTCGTGTTACAAATGACGTGGACAAGCGGGAGGGCAGTGTTATCTATGATGCGCTGGCACCTTGTGCTTATCAGCTGGCACAAAATTATTTTAACCTGAATAATTTTATTGATCTGGTATCAGGGGATACGGCAGTGGGAATTTACCTGGACCGGATCGTAGCAGATTATGGAATAACAAGAAAACCTGCAATAAAAGCTATCAGAAAGATAATAACAAACGGGGAAGTTCCTGTTGGTTCCCGGTGGGGACTTGGGGAAACGACATATAGTATTACGGATGATTTGTCCGGGAACAGTTACGTGGCACAATGCGAACAAACTGGGGAAGTCGGCAACCAATATACGGGACCCCTTCAGAGCCTTGATAATATATCGGGTGTAACGGCTTCTTTAGATGGCATTCTTAAGACAGGAGAAGAGGAAGAAACGGATGAGAATCTGCGTGCCAGGTTTTATACCCAGATACAGTCCCCAAGTACCAGCGGTAACGCAGATAATTACAAGAAATGGGCACTTGAGGTACCGGGAGTCGGTGATGCCAAGGTATATCCTCTCTGGAATGGGAACGGGACGGTAAAAGTCATTATTGTTGACAGCAACATGGCAATCGATCCCGGACTGGAACAACCGGTTTATAAATATATTGAGACGGTTCGTCCTATTGGTGCAACCGTTACCGTAACCAGCCCCGTCAGTAAGGAAATAACGGTTTCGGCTAATATAAAACCGGACGGAACCAGGCATTTTAATGAGGTAATAAATAGCTTTACCAAATCCTTTACGGAGTATCTGAAAGGAACCATATTTGAAGCTTATGTAGTTAGCTACGCAAAAATTGGAAGTATCCTGCTGACAACCGAGGGAGTATCGGATTATTCGGATTTGCTGGTTAATAACGGCGTTACGAATATATCAATTGAAGAAACGGAAACGCCCATAGCCGGTAATGTAGTGTTAACGGAGGTGTAGATTGTTTACAGTAAAGTTGAATAAAAAACAGGATAGCAGTGTTTATGTTATTGAGGAAGAGCAGCTTATAAATAATGGTAAGTACGAGGGCTTCCTTGAACATGACAATGTCAACAGGGAAACACTTAAGGTATATACAGGTTCAAGGCTCACCGGGGATGAGATTACAAATGTGATCCCCTCTGTACCGGCGGAAACACCCTGGAAGACCTACATTAAGGTAGTAACAGATGCTGATAAAATTTATATTACCTATGAGACGCCAGGGGATACCGTGGAGGCAGAGGATATTAATCACCTGCAGGAAGCTAATGAGGTTATGAGAGAGGATTTTGAAACCTATCAATTAACCGGTCACATAGATGGAGGTACATTTTAGAAAGGAGCAGATATGGCAAGAAAACAGCTTATTACAATCTATCAAGGTTTAAAAGCCAGCCTTGGTGCCGTCAGTTTACAATCTGGCGAAATGGGATTTTGCACCGATACCAGAGAGGTTTTTATCGGTGATGGAACAAATAATTACTTTGTCGGCAGAGCCTTAAGCGGTACCGAGGCGGCCAGGCCAAATGCCGGAAACCAGGGGCGGCTTTATTATGTTACATCCGGGAATAACATGGGATACCTTTATTATGATTCCGGATCAGCCTGGGTACGGATAAATGCACAGAAATTAAGCGAAATGACCGGCAGCCTGGACGATGTGGCAGACGGTACTACTTATGCAAGAGTTTTAAAGGCAGATCTGTCAAGCGGACATGTTAATAAAGTATCCGATGGCACGAATACGAAGACGGCTGCTGAGATTAAGGCTCACGTTGACGATGCATCCAAACACAGATTAATTAACGATTCCGGCACCACTGTTACAGACCTATGGAGCGCTCAGAAAATTCAGAATGAAATAGAATTGGCCAAGCATAATATTGAGCCACAGGCATCGGTGAAAGATCAGAATCTGGCAGCTCCCCCAGGTTCACCGGCGAACAGTGACCGGTATATTATTCCGGCCAGTGCATCCGGAGCATGGGCCAGTCAAACCGGAAAAATTGCTGAGTGGAATGGATCCACATGGGTTTTTTATACTCCGCAAATCGGGTGGACGTGTTATGTTGATGATGAACAGAAAGTTTATAGCTGGAATGGTAGTGCCTGGGTACGTACTGGCGGTGCCTTACAGACAATCACTGCTGGGAATGGTCTAACCGGTGGCGGCCAGGCGGACACAGTGACATTAAATGTCGGAGCCGGTAATGGAATAATGGTAGCTGCAGATACGGTATCAGCAAAAGCAGGTAAGGGTATCGTTGTAAATAGTACCGGAATTGAGGCTAACATTGATGGTGAAAGTATCATATACGATGCAGATAATAAACTGACCGTTTCTGTAATTTCCGGAGGTACATTTTAAGGAGGACGTATGGCGAGAAAAGTATTAATACAGATCATGTATGGACTTGAAATGAACATAGGCACTCTGAAGTCCGGGGAATTAGGATTTTGTACAGATACCCAAAAATTATACATAGGTACATCAACGGGCAATGTTCTTCTTGTGGCGGCACAAACAGCAGGGGACATGTTGAAATCCATCTATGATACAGATAATGATGGAATCGTGGATGCAGCGGAAAAGGTAAATGGCCATACGGTACTAAGTGATGTACCGGCGAATGCAAAATTTACGGATACCGTGTACACTCATCCAACGACTTCCGGAAATAAGCACGTCCCATCCGGAGGAGCTTCCGGTCAGATATTAAGATGGAGTGCAGATGGTACGGCTGTATGGGGAGCAGATAATAATACTACCTACTTACCAGTAACAACTTCTACAAACGGGCTTATGAGTGCGGCTGATAAGGCAAAGCTTGACGGGGTGGAGAACGGGGCAAACAAATACGTCCATCCGGGATCCGGAACAAATCCACACGGTACTACAAAAAGCGATGTAGGTTTAGGAAGTGTTGCTAATTACGGTGTAGCTACTCAGGCTGAAGCAGAAGCCGGTACTTCCGGCTCCACATATATGACACCCCTCAGAGTAAAACAGGCCATAGCAGCCAACGCTTTTGTTGGCCCGCTTACTTGGGGCCAGATGAAAGGAGAATGATATGCAGTACGGAAATGATTTATACGGACAGGCTATTTATGGCAATACCCCTAAGGACGAATCCGGATCACAAGATCATTTCGTTGACCTCATGCCTTACCTCCCGGACTTTTATCAGAACATAAAGGAAATAAAAGATTTACAGACAGTACTGGGTTACGAAGTAGGAGGGGCGATCTATAACGTCCAGAATATTTTAGAGCAGTGTTTCATAACTACTGCAACCTGGGGACTAGAACGATGGGAAAAGGTATTCGGACTGCAAACGGATAAAAGCAAATCCTACGAGCGCCGTAGAGAGATTCTCATGGCGAAGCTTAGAGGTTCCGGAACGACTACAAAAGAAATGATAAAAAATGTAGCCATGGCCTTTTCCGGTGGAGAGGTAAATATTATTGAGTATCCGGCTGATTATCAATTTGTAGTGCAGTTTGTGGGTGTAAAAGGGATACCACAGAATATGTCGGGTCTCATAAATGCCCTGGAGGAAATCAAACCTGCTCATCTTACCTATAGGTTTAAATACACTTACACAGTATGGAATCAGCTTAAAATGACTTGGGGTGATAATAGAGAAAAATCCTGGGGAGAATTAAGAATTTATGAAGGAGAGTGATACGTATGCTACAAACATCAAACTATAGCTTAAATAAACCAGAGCAGACGGATGTAGTTAATATTGATGATATTAATGGAAATATGGATATCATTGATGCAGAAATTAAGAAAGTAAACGATAACAAGGTGGAGAAAGTATCCGGAAAGGGTTTATCCAGTAACGATTATACGGCAACGGAGAAAAACAAACTAGCTGGCATTGCTGAGAAAGCGAATAATTATGTTCATCCAAGCACGCATCCGGCATCTATGATTACCGGATTGCCAAGTTCTCTTCCAGCTAACGGCGGTAATGCAGATACAGTAGATGGTAAGCATGCAACAGACTTTGTATATGCAGCAACCATTGCTACGTCTAACCTAGACACTACATATAAAGCAGGTAGGTATGGCTTTGCTACAGGTACCACTGGGGCACCTTGCTCTTATGGTGTATGTGATGTTATCGTTGGACCTTATAGTGATACATATAATGGCAGTTCGAACTGGATCTGGCAAATCGCATATAATGTAGATGCTGGCGTGTCATACATAAGGAATAAGGTAAATACCGATGCATGGTCAGCATGGACACAACTATCTGGCGCTTCACCAATATTAATTACAGGCTCAGATCTTAATGGCATAGCGGGTACAGTTCGTGTACTACCACGCGATAGTTCGATAATAAATGATCCCAATTTTGGCTATCCGTATGTCACGCAAATAACTGAATCAGTAGCATCATCCATCGGGCTAAGTTGGAATTGGTTTTATATACAATATTTTAGACATTATAATAATGATGGATTTGGAGCACAATTGGCTATTGGTCTAAACGCAGGTAACGTAATGTATATTAGAACTTCAAATAGTTTTACATGGAATAGTTGGAGAGCGATAACACCGCTCTATGGTAATTATGATATGACACCCGGTGTAACTGAATTGGCTGAGGGCAATGTGTATTATATGTATGAATAGGGGGTGTTGCTATGTCTAAGGGAGTTTATGTTGGTATTAACGGAGCAGCTAGAAAAGTTAAGAAGATATATATAGGTGTTGGTGGTGTAGCCAGAAAAGTTAAGAAGGCTTATATAGGGATAAATGGCGTAGCAAGATTAGTCTGGCAAAGTATCATACCTACCGGACAAATAATTTTTACATCAACACAAATTTGGACTGTTCCTGACGGACTTACCAATATTGACGTTTTTGTTGTAGGTGGAGGCGGTGGAGGTGGAAGTAACAATGGTGGTGGCGGTGGCTCTGGATATACCAATACACTAAAAAATTATAATGTTACACCAGGTCAACAGATAACAGTAACCATTGGCGCAGGCGGTGCGGGTGGGATTGCATATCCAGTAACAGCATCTACAAATGGCGGAACTACCTCATTTGGTAATGTATCTGTATCCGGAGGAGCTAGAGGCCCAAGTTACGCCGGACCAGGAGGTAATGGTGGATCTGGTGGCGGCGGTGCAGGTAATGGTGGATATAGTCAAGATGTTTATGATTATGGTGGTTCTGGCGGCACCAATGGTGGGAAAGGTGGAACTGGATATGATACTGCTTATCATACATTTATAAATGGTGGTACGGGACAAGGTACTACTACGAGGGCATTTGCTGAGAGTTCAAATACGCTTTACGCTGGTGGCGGCGGAGGAGGATGCGCTGATGGTACGCCTGGTATAGGTGGTGCTGGAGGCGGAGGAAATGGTGCAAATAAGATAGCTAATGCATCACCTGGTATCGCAAACACTGGTTCAGGTGGTGGCGGTGCTGGTTCTGGAAATGGTGGCTCTGGAGGTTCTGGAATTGTTATTGTCCGTTGGGCTGCACAAGGTTAAAGAAAGGAAGAAAATAGTATGTGGTGTAATCAAATATTTAGCTTAATCAATGAAGAAACAATACAGAATATTATCGTTTGTGATAACTACGAAACGGCTAATCAAATAGCAAGGGTACAGTATGGGGATGATGCATATGCAGTTGATACTACGCAATATCCGCTAAGCATCGGATGTAAACATATAAACAATATATTTTATGAGGAGGACGGCAAAACAGAAGTGTGTAAAATCCTTACAGCTGACGAAGAAGCAAATCTAGCAAAGCTAAAAACAGAAGAATTAGAAAAGAAAATGGCTGAGCAACAAGATACCATAGACATGTTAATTTTAACAAGTTTGGAGGGATAACATTGTATAATACATTATTAAGGCTGTATACATCGGATAAATTATCAGAACAAGGACTTGCAAAAGCTGTTTCCAATGGATGGATAACACCTAAGCAGTATAAAGAGATTACCGGAGATACATATACAGAATAAAAAACATGGAGGGAGGTTTCGCAAACGCCTATCTATTATCCATGAAAGAAAGGAGATAATCTTATGACATATGAAACGATTAAAAAAAATTACGACAGAAAACTATGGAGCTTAAAAATGGTTAAAACAGCGGTTGCTAAAGGAGTTATTACACCGGAACAATACCATGAAATCACCGGAGAGACTTACATAGAGTAAAATAATCATGGAGGGAGTAATCCCTCCTGTTTAATTAGGGAGGGATTTTACAGATGGCATTAGAGGAAAAACTAAGAAGTATGGAGATCTCTTTGACCAAGGTAGAAGAACGAGCGAAATCCAATACGAAAAGAATTGATGAAATAGATACCATACTGAAAGAAAACAATAATTTAATTGGGGCTATCAAAGAACTTGCTGTAGAAACCAAATATATGAGAGCGGACTTAAATGAAACGATCCAGAGATTGGCTAAACTTGAAAATAAAGAGGCTGATAAATGGGATAAGTTTAAATGGATTGCATTGGCTGGTTTAATAACTGTTTTTATAGGTTTTATAGCAACTGAAATTGGACTGCAATAAATATAACGAAACAATTATTCACAAGCTGAATCAATAAACGAAAGAAGGGAATATAATATGGATTTAACATTTTTAAATGACTATATTAACGTGGTTGTTTTAGGAATCTGCTTATGTATCGGCTATGTAATCAAAACAAGCCTGGATTTTATTGGTAATAAATACATTCCAGTAATTATGTTGATAATTGGTACAGGCATCAATATAATCGTGAATTTTCCACAGATCAATGCTACAATTATTCTGGGTGGAATGATAAGCGGACTTGCCAGTACAGGACTTTATGAAGCGATGAGAAATCTGATTAACAGAGGGGAAAAGAAGGTGGTTTAATATGCCGTATTTGGTAGCTGTAGACAGCGGACATGGTATGGAAACAGCAGGTAAGAGGACACCGCCCATACCGGAGGACTGGTTTGGCAAAAAGAAAGGTGAAAGCATTCATGAAAAAGAATTTAATAAGCCTACAGCAGAATATTTAATTAAAGCACTTAACCGGTGCGGGTTTAACACGATTAATGTCAGCCCCGGAATTACAGATGTGCCCCTGACTAACCGTTGGAGAGCTGCTAATACTGCTAAAGCGGATATCTTTGTCTCCAAACATTATAATGCCTCTACGGGTAAATGGGGCAGTGCAAATGGAATAGAGACCATTATCTCCCAATATGCAGGGACTGGCAGCAAACGACTGGCCAAATCAGTTCAAGAGGAATTAGTAAAGGCCCATAAAAGGAATGACCGGGGTGTTAAGACGGATATCCTTCAGTCCTGTATTAATATAGCAGTCTTACATAATACGATTATGCCTGCAATACTTACAGAATCCGGTTTTATGGATAACCTTACGGAAGCAAAGTCCATGCTTGATATGAATTTTCAGAAGGCGGATGCAGAAGCCACCTGCAGGGGTATCTGTAACTTTTTTGGGATCACTTATATAGAGGATTTTCCGGAACCTAAGAGAACTGTCACACGAACTTCTTCTAAAGAAGATATTAAATGGTTACAGAATAAATTAAACAAAGCTTTACACGGAGAAACTTATATTCCGTTAACCGTGGATGGTATTTATGATACAAAAACACGAATAGCAGTATTAATGCTCTGGGAATCACGCGGCTGGAAGCAGGATGGTAAAGAAGATGGCTGGTCCGTCTCTGGTGGTACCATAAAAGCATTGTCAAAGTTCTGAGTTAAGGCAGATCCGTGTTTGATGGTGAGCGTGGCAGGCAGTAACGGAGATTGTATAATTGTCTCTCTTTTAATTAACTAAAACGCACTGCCTGTCTCCCGGTTTCTACATGAAGTAACCTATAAACCGCTTTGTGCTGTTGGACTTCTGTGCTGAGTTGACGATACTCGGCACGGTTACCCTTAACCTAAAAGCATAAAATTCCTTTTCAAATCATTTGCGCCGAGGTATAATAATATTATTATGTATATTAAATATTATTAATGAGGTACTCTATTAATGAAGAATAGTTTTTTATATATGAATATTTATGATGACCTGAAGAAAAAAATCGATCAGGGTTTCTTTCGGGATGGAGACCGGATTCCGTCGGAAGAAGAACTTAAAACCAGGTTCGGAGTTAGTATGATTACCGTCAAAAAAGCTCTTAGCATGCTAAAGGAGGAAGGCTTATTACAAAGGATACCCGGAGTAGGTACTTTTGTAAAAGGACGTACTCTTAACAATGAAGAAGAGGAGAAAGAAAGTAACATACCCACCGTGAAAAAGATAGGTCTTGTAATGGAACATGTTTCAAGTTCTTTTGGTTTGGATCTGCTTTATAAGCTGGACCGTTCCCTGGAAGAAAGCGGTTATAAGATGATTACCCGTTTTTCTTATTACAGCAGTGAGAAAGAAACGGAAGAGATTGATTTCTTATTGGATTCCGGGATAGAAGGTCTAATTGTAATGCCATGCCATGGTGTTTATTATAACCCGAGAATTTTAAAGTTAATCTTAGAGGGGTTCCCTGTAGTGGTAATTGATAAAAAGATGGAGGGAATTTCAGTACCCTCTGTACGTACTGATAATAAACAGGCTATAAAAACTCTGGTGAAATATCTATGGGAACAGGGCTGCAGGAAATTAGGCTTTGCTTCATCTGAAATTGTTGGAACTTCCTCATTACAGGAGAGGAAAAGTGGATTTTATGAGGCTGCCAATGAGTTTTCTATGGAAGTCCTGCCGGAATGTGAGCTGAAGTTTGATCTGGAAATTTATAATCATTCTGCGGGGGAAGAAAACATTGAAAAGGCTGTGGCTTATTTAACTCAGTTAAAAGGTAAAATCCATGGGATTGTCTGTACGGAATATAGTCTGGTATCTGCATTTATGGAAGCGTCAAGGCGAATTCCTATAAAGGCAGGCAAAGAGATTCAGATTTGCTGTGTTGATGGCCCCGAAGATTTAGAAATTCCACACATGAAACAAAATGAAATAGAAATGGCTGATGAAATAGTAAAACTGTTAACAGCTCAGATAAACGGAACAGGTATGAATAAAGATATCTTAGTACCAGCTATATTAAAAGTACAAAAAGGATCTGAATAAGCAAAAGGATACCATTATAAAATAATATTAAAATTAAGTTCAATAAATATAAATTTAAAGCTTTGATAGGAAGCAGCATTTCCTATTAAAGCTTTTTATTATTACTGAGGGAAAGAGCTTGTTGAAAATATTCACATATAAAAATCACAAAAGTTTTCATTATTAATGTAATTTCTGTCAGTTTTTGGAATGGTTATAATTAATTTCAATATAAAGTATAATTAATTATATTTATATAATTAATTATAATAATACCAAATTATTAAACAAACTAACCATAAAGTTAATAAAAAACAAGTAAAAATATAATAAAACTATATAAAAACATGGTTAAAAATACTTATGATATTAAAAACTTTACAAAGATATTTCAATATGATAGTATCAATTTATATAGTAAAATATATTGATATATTATATTGATTATATATATTTATATTTTCGTCCTTGAAATAATAAGAAATAATCGAACCTGTCTATTTTTTGCATAGTAGTATATCTTACTTGTGCAAGTAATAGTTGCATTCAGCTGCAATTTGGGACAGCAACTAACAATTGGGAACAAAAGTATATATAATAATTCTGTTTACACATTTACAATAATTCTCAGATTTGTTATTATGACGTTACAAATTGAGCAATAAGCACAATTGTGTGTGACGTTTTCATGAAACTATAGCTATATTGCACAAAAAATGCAGTGAGTTTTTAGAAGTTTGTTATATGGGATGTATTCAAAAATATATATTCAAATTTTAAAAGCATATGGTTTCACAAAATGAGGCTCATACCAGCAACTGCATAAAACCCTATGCAGATTGTCACATAATAACAAGGAGGAGAATAATGAAAAAAGCAGTATCTCTCATTTTAACAGTAGTACTTATTCTAGGAATGCTGTCAGGCTGCAGCAATTCGTCATCAGACGGCAAAGACAGTAAAACTTCTTCTGCCGGTGTTACTACAGAAAGCACAGGGACTAAGGAGTCCGAGGCTTCTGTGGATACCAAAGAAAAAGAGGCACCGATGCTGGCGGAACAGGTCGCAGCCGGTACCCTTTCGAAACTGGAAGACCGTATACCGTCAGCAGAAGATGTTATGGTGGAACCGGATGTAAAATCACTTGGCCAATATGGCGGAAGTATTACAAGCACAGCAAATGACCAGGGACATTGGGGTTGGGGCCCTTGGACCGAGGAAAGTATGTTCCGCTTTAAACAGGACGGCTCCGGACAGGTTGAAGCAAATGTATGTAAAGATTTTTCACCTAATGAGGATGCAACCGTATGGACCATTGAACTTCGTAAAGGGATGAAGTGGTCCGATGGAGAACCTTTTACGGCAGATGATATTATGTTCTATTATGACCATATTTCAACACCGGCTTTAAACCCTGACCGTACTGCGGTAGCCGTAGATGCAGAGGGTTATTATCCGGCATATACATCAAAACCCTATAACTGTTATCAGGTCTCTAAGGACGGCAAAAGTTATTGGGCAAAATTTGATAAAGTGGACGACTATAAATTTACAGTCACTTTTGCGGCTCCGAAACCTGATTTCCCGGTAGCGGTAGCAGTGGATAATAAATGGATGTTTTTACCGAAACATTTTTATGTAAAATATGTTGCCCGCAAAGACGGTGTATCAGATGACCCGACATTTCCCCTTATCACAGAGGAACAGGCTATTGCAGGTGCCAATAAAGATTTTGGCAAGGAATGGACCGATTATAGCACAATGGGTAAAGATATCGGCTATTATAACTGGGATTATGCAATTGTTCCCCAGCTAAGAAGCTTTATAGCAGTAAAAGACAACTGGAATACAGTGGGTCAGACCTATGAACTTGTCAGAAATCCGTATTTCTGGAAGACAGACAGCGAAGGCCGCCAGTTACCGTACCTTGACAGTATAAAATTTGAAATTATTAATGACGCTGATCAAATTGTATTAAAACAGACTGCGGGAGAAATTGATGTTTCAACCGTTGAACCAAATGATTTCTCAGTAGTTACCTCTGCAACGCAGACAACACATACCCCGGTACAATGGGTAAGACCGGACTGGTGCTCAGCGCCATCCCTTTCCCTCTGCCAGTCTGTGAAAGATTCGGATAAGCGGACCTTATTCCAGGATATCCGTTTCCGACAGGCGCTTTCCATCGCTGTGGACAGGAACCTTATGAACTCTACTTTGATGAATGGTCAATCAAAACCGGCACAAGCCTCTGTTCCGCAAGGTGTAAATGGTTTTGACGGAGAATGGCAGACTCAGTGGACAGAATTTGATACAGATAAGGCTAACAGCCTGTTGGATGAAATTACGGAACCTTGGAACAAAGCCGAGGGTACCTACCGTAAAATGAAAGGAACGAATAAGGATCTTGAAATTGTAATCTCCATCCAGGATCCTTCCGTGGAAGGTGATTATGTAGCTTTACTCCAATCTGCTTATAAAGCAACTGGAATTAAAATCTCCGATAAGGTAGATGCCAATATCGCTCAGTCAATCCTGGTAAATGATATAGAAGCTAAATTTGAAACTCTAAGCGTAACCTCACCAGCTGTTCGTCCGGATGCAGTAGTGCCGATGCGTAACTTTAACTGCTGGTACGGTGCCTATGGTAAATGGTATGAAGATGGTAAATCAACAGCTAATGGCGGAATTGAACCAGCCGGTGATATGATGGAACTGATTAAAGCTTATGATACAATCAAATCAGCAACCGGGCCTGACAGGGAACAGGTGGTAGAAGATAATGTTAATAAGATTTATCAACTTCATAAAAAGAATCAATGGGTAATCGGCTTCCTGGCACCTTTGCCGATGAACTGGATCGTCAATAATAATGTGAAGAACTTTCCGTCTGATATTGTTTATGCTGATGAATACAGGTTCGCAAGTATGATTCGTCCGGAACAGTTATACCTGTCTAATCAAAAATAATATAGCTGATATATTAGTGGCTGCTGTAGCTGCTCAATCCCTCGACTGGCGCAATTTAGAAAACAAACTATATTCCGGTCAAGGTTTTGAAACTATGCTTTTGGGGCAGCCGCTAATAGTTTTAACTTAAGGCAGAAGGGTAGGAGAGTGGTGCGAAATGAATGACAAACTGAAATATATAATAAAGAGGTTAATATTAGCCTTTTTCACCTTATTAATGATAACTTTCGTAGTATTTTTTGTAATCCAACTTCCGCCCGGTGATTTTGTTGATAATATCGTAAATGGTATGATAGCACAGGGAGAGACGGTCACCCAGGCGGATGTAGCGAATTTAAAGGAAATGTATCATACAAACCAGCCATTTTTAATGCAATATGGGCGCTGGTTAAAAGGGATTGCCACAGGCGACTGGGGTGTTTCCTATTATTATAAACAGGATGTATTAGTTAAAATCGGTGAAACACTGGGCGCTACGTTAATGATATCCATTATAACTTTAGTAGTTACCTATCTGGTTGCGATTCCCATTGCTATTCATGCGGCGAAACACCAGTATCAGATCAGCGATTATTTATTTACTTTTATCGGGTTTATTGGAATGGCGGTGCCAAGCTTTTTATTGGCAATCGTCTTAATGTATATCTCATTTAAAATAACCGGTAAGCCCTTAATGGGTTTATTTCCGGAAGGAGGTATCCATTCCTGGGATTCTTTCCGGGAGTTCTTATCCAAGTTAATTATTCCTGTCATTGTTATCAGTATGTCCGGAACCTGCGGACTGATCAGGAGCATCAGAGCCCAGATGCTAGACGAGCAGGAGTCTCCTTATGTATTATGTACCAGGGCAAAAGGAGTAAGTGAAAAAACACTGACTTACAAATATGAAATGCGCGCCGTATTAAATCCGGTAGTCAGCGGATTGGGTCCCATGATTTCAGGAATATTTAATGGCTCAACTATTACAGCGATCGTACTGATGCTTCCTACGCAAGGACCGATATTATTAAAAGCACTGCAGTCCCAGGATGTCTATTTATCCGGGGGTATGCTGTTGATTTCAGCCATATTGGTTGTTATAGGTACGCTGATTTCTGACTTGCTGCTTGCAGTCTTGGATCCAAGGATTAAATATCTGGAGGAGAGTAAACAATGAAGCAGGAAAAAGAATCAATCCGCTTGGCTCTGAATAAGACTTCTTTCGAAGAAAAAGAACTTAAAAAGCTGGAAAAAAGAAGAGCAAAGCAGGAAAAATATTATATGTCCTCTCAATGGCAGTTAATGATGAGAAAACTGGTCCGGCATAAACTTGCGGTAATCAGCTTTATCTTATTATTTATTTTATATATGGGAGCTATCTTTGCTAATTTTATTGCCCCACAGGGTCTGGAAGATTATTCTGCCACGTATTCCAATGCTCCGCCAAGTAAACTGCATTTTGTACATAACGGCAATTTTGTGGGACCTTATGTTTATCATTATGATATTATTTTTGATAAATTTCAGAATAAAACATTTGTTGAAAATAAAGAGCAGATTTATCCGGTGAAATTTTTTATAAAAGGGACCCCTTATAAATTCCTTGGATTTATAAAGGCAAACCGTCATTTATTTGGCATTGATAATACAAAACTTCCTGCCGGCAAGGATCCGGTAACACTTATGGTATTTGGTGCAGATAAATTAGGGCGTGACGTCTTTTCCAGAATACTAATAGGCAGCCAGATTTCTCTGACGGTGCCATTAATCGGTACAATGCTGTCTTTTATACTGGCCATCATTATCGGTGGTTTATCCGGTTACTATGGCGGAGCTGTAGATATCGTTGTGCAAAGAATTATTGAAGTAATCTGTTCGTTTCCTACCCTTCCGCTGTGGATGGCGTTATCGGCAGCGATTCCTCCGGGAATCTCCGTAACAAAGGTTTACATCTTTATTACAGTAATTATGTCACTGCTTGCCTGGCCCAGTCTGGCAAGAACGGTTCGAAGCAAATTTTTGTCCCTTAAAAAAGAAGATTATGTTATGGCAGCGAAATTAGCGGGTGTTTCTGACTTTAAAATAATTATAAAACACCTGGTACCGGGTTTTATGAGTTATTTGATCGTAAGCCTGACATTAGGCATACCTGGGATGATTCTGGGAGAAACCTCAATGAGTTTCTTAGGGTTAGGAATGCGTTCTCCGGCTACCAGCTGGGGTGTTTTGCTTCAGGAATGCCAGAGTGTCAGCAATATTGCGAACTGTCCCTGGAAACTCATACCGGTTTTATATGTTGTGGTTGCGGTTTTAGCATTTAACTTTTTAGGTGACGGTCTGCGTGACGCAGCAGATCCATATAAGTAAGTGGGAGCTAGCGTGATAAAGTTTAATTAGAGAAAGGTATGCCATATATATTCTTTCGCGCTTTTTATATATGGCAGTAACACATCTGCCGGCAGATGTGTTATACAATGGGTGTATTATGGATAATAATGTGGTATTCGTTGAGGATCTAAATATAAAGATAAAACTGGATGAGGGAATCTTAACACCGGTTCGTGGGGTGGGTTTTGAGGTACGCGAAAATGAAACCCTGGGGCTTGTAGGGGAATCCGGCTGCGGCAAGAGTTTAACCAGTAAGGCAATTATGGGAATCAACGGTAAGAAATGCATTACTACCGGTAAGATTAATTTTAATATTGACGGAAAAACCGTTAACCTGCTGGAATTAAAATTTGGAGGGTCAGAGATTCGAAATATCAGGGGCAAAAGTATTTCCATGATTTTTCAGGAGCCAATGAGTTCTTTTTCGCCCCTGTTTACCATCGGCCACCAAATTTCGGAAAATGTACGTCTTCATATAACAAAAGATAAAAAACAGGCAAAAGAAATCACTATAGAAGCTATGAAACGGGTTGGGATCGCCAATTCAGAAAAACGGTTTAACCAATATCCCCATGAGTTTTCCGGCGGTATGCTGCAAAGAGCTCTTATAGCAATGGCATTAGTATGTAACCCGAAATTGTTAATAGCGGATGAACCTACCACAGCACTGGATGTAACCATTCAGGCACAGATATTAGAATTAATGAAGCAGCTTCAGCAAGAATATAAAATGGCTATTTTGTATATAACCCATGATCTGGGAACGGTTGCTAAAATGTGTGACCGGGTAGCGGTTATGTATCTTGGAAGAATTGTGGAAGTGGCACCGGTATATGATATCTTTAAGAATCCGTTACACCCATATACAAAAGGGTTATTAGGGTCCGTACATAAAATCGGCGGAGGGCACAACCGTCTCTTCTCCATAGAGGGAACTGTACCTCTTGCCATGAATTTAAGTAACCGTTGCGGATTCTATGAGCGATGTACTTTGCGGGATGAAAGTAAATGTGCCGGTCTGGAGCCGTGTTTAAGGGAAGTGGAAAAGGGTCATTTTGCCGCCTGTTATTTAGATCCTGCCACAACACCTGATAAAATGGAATAAGGAGGGACCAAGAATGCCGGAAACCATATTAAAAGTAAAGGAAATGAGCAAAACATTCTCCTCAAAAAAGGTTAACGTAAAAGCTGTAAATAACGTAAGTTTTGAAGTGAAAAGAGGCGAAACGGTGGGTATTGTAGGGGAATCCGGCTGCGGCAAAACTACCCTGGGCCGCTGCATCGTACGTGCCATTCAGGCAACCGCAGGTGATGTGTTATATCTTGCAAAGAACGGTCAGGAATATGATATTCAGAAAATAGATAAAAAAACCATGAAATCTATTCGAAAAGAGATCCAGATGATCTTTCAGGATCCGTTTTCTTCTCTGGACCCGAGAATGACTGTTTATGATATTATATCAGAACCCCTTAAGGCGAACTTTAAGATGTCTGCGAAAGAAATTGAAGAAAGGGTAAAAACCATAGCGGAAAAGGTTGGATTAAATCCCAGCTATTTAAAACGTTATCCCCATGCATTTTCCGGCGGACAAAGACAGAGAATCGGAATCGCAAGAGCTCTCGTACTTTATCCCCGTTTGATAGTATGTGATGAGGCGGTGTCCGCTCTGGACGTATCCGTTCAGGCACAGGTAGTTAATCTGCTTCGTGATTTACAGGAGGAGCTCCACCTGACTTACCTGTTTATCAGTCATGATTTATCCGTTATTGAACATATATCGGATAAGGTTGGTGTTATGTATCTCGGAAAAATGGTGGAATATGCTTCTTCAGAGGATTTGTTTAAAACCCCTTTCCATCCTTATACGGAAGCACTATTATCTGCGGTTCCTATAGCTGACCCGACAGTAGCTATGGAGAGGATTCCTCTTCAGGGTGAGATACCGAATCCGGCTAATCCGCCATCGGGATGCTTTTTCCATACTCGGTGTAAATATTGCATCGATAAATGTAAAACAGATGAGGTTGAATTTATAGAAAAGGAGCCGGAGCATTTTGTGGCGTGCCAACGGGCAAATGAGTTACATTTGCAGGGTATCGTACATTAAGTTAATTATCTACTTAAGAAGCACTTTTTGTTGCGGGTTAATAACAGAATGAAAGAATTAGTTATATTTATTGACAGCGGCGATACATTAATAGACGAATCCACAGAGGTCCGGGATGAAACCGGTACGGTCATCCATTCGGAATTAATAGATGGAGCGGGAGAGACCCTGGCTAAGCTGTATGAAAGCGGATACACTATAGCATTAGTAGCAGATGGGACAAAAGCTTCCTTTGATAACATATACAGAGAAAACGGTTTGGATTATTGTTTTTCGGCAAAAGCTATTTCCGGTGAGTTAAAGCATGAAAAACCATCTGAAGTTATGTTCCATCATGCAATGAAATCCTTAGGATTGAAAGAGAATGATAAGGAAAGAATTGTCATGATAGGCAACAATATAAAAAGAGATATTCTTGGTGCAAACAGGATGGGTATTACTTCTATTTTATTAAGTTACAGTCCGCGATATGTTATGCAGCCGGAAACGGAGGAAGAAATACCGGATTATGTCATTTCTTCACCCCGGGAACTTTATGGATTAATTGAACAGTTAGAGCTTCAGGTACATAATAAAAAAATATTAAAACAGCATTAGAATCCAATGTGAAGCAATGTTTAAGGAGCGATTGCAGTTGTATCAGTTAAGGGTATTAACGGAAGGATTGGGAATATTGCATAATTCAAATAGTTTTGAATATTCAACAACCCCAAACAATAGGTGAAATATGAATGGAGAGTTTATTAAAAACGCTAATATATTTATCAGTGACAGATCCCATTTGAATCTGACTTTAAATATCTATCATTGTGGTAATTTTGATATAAGTTGTGAAGATTATTTTCCGATCATGAATCCGGATATGTTTACCCTCGTTTATATTAACAGTGGTATTGCGTTGCTGGAAAATGACCATATAACCGTGAAGCTTGCCGCTTCACAGGGTTATGTGGCATTTTCTAATGTTGCCTATAATTTAAGAAATATCGGGGAGGATGCTTTAAATGTAACCTGGATTAAATTTTCGGGATACCTGGTGGAAGAGTATTTAAACCGTGCTAATATTACTGTTAACAGACCAGTAATTGATGACAGGGATACCGGCAGCATCGGTGAGAATATTAACCGGCTTTATATGAAAGCTCATAGACTGCCAAACCGGTATTGTAAGATGGCGTCCATCCTCTATGACATATTTGCTTACCTCCTGGATAAGAACCCTACAAAACCTCTGGATGATTACAGTGACTGTTCGGATTATTTTGCAATTAAGGCGGTTGACTTTATTGAAAGAAATTATTCCAGAAA
Source organism: Anaerocolumna sp. MB42-C2 (assembly GCF_030913705.1). Taxonomy (GTDB): domain Bacteria; phylum Bacillota; class Clostridia; order Lachnospirales; family Lachnospiraceae; genus Anaerocolumna. Next base: position 3,182,024 of record NZ_CP133190.1, on the reverse strand, counting down.
CATAACAGTGGATGAAGTGGCGAACCGCTTAGGTATTACGCGGAAACATTTATACAGGATATTCAACGACACATTAAATATTTCTCCCAAGCAATACATTATAAACTACCGGATCGGGAAAGCCTGTATCAGACTAAGAGATACGGGCCAGTCCATATCTGAAATTGCAGAAGCTACTGGATATATCAATCAATTTTACTTTGCAAAAGAATTTAAACGGCTTACAGGACTTACACCAACGAAGTACCGGAACTGTCCGATAGAATTGGAGTTGTTTGCATATCAATTACCACCTCCGGAACTGGAAAGAAAATTCTCTAGTAAACAGATGGAGGGATAGGTGATTTCGAAACAATATAGTTATTTAAATATTCCATACAATTCATATGAATTGTATAGCTTCAGTTGCCCCCTAGGGGTATGATACATCTCTGAAATTGTATGAATTGCATGGAATATAAGTGCAGATTTTGAGTTTTGCAATTGTCTATTAAGATTTATATATGGAGGAATAGAATGACTGACAGAGAAATAGCTTTAAAGTATGCTCCGCATCTTTATTTTGACAAAAACGAACCATTTACCATAGACCAGATCGGTTACAGTCTATTTCGCAGTTCCGGCAAAAGTCCGTCGTTTAATCGGGATATCCGGATAGATGATAAAACAACGGATTTTGTTGTGGAATACCAGCTTTATTACGATTATGATATCCAGCACATGTATGATTTGGAACATTTCTGGGTTTATGTAGATTATGATGGCAAGGTTATGAATGGTGAGGCAAGTGCCCATGGATCTTACCTGAATTGCTACCAATATAAAAAGATATTGGAGGAGGATACACATATACCTGTTTATGTACAGCCCGGTAAACATGCTCTTCTTCCGGAAGGAGATCTGTTTCGGTTATTCAGCGATTATAAGGAGGTCTGTAATATACTTGCGGGAGTTGACGGCCTTTTGGCAGCGGACCTGTTTAAGGGGATGATCCGGAAAGATTCCTATATAGATTATAAGGTATGCAGTTATATCAGGGAGCATTATTCCTTTGAACCCAGTCTATCTTTTTATCCTGCAAATTATGAAGAAGATTTAATTGTAACCTGGGAAGAACTGTACCGGCTCATACCAGAAAGAGTCAATAAACTCTTAAAAAATTTGGGCCTGTAATAGACAAAAGAAGTAAAGAACAGAAAAACGGAGGTTTCTATGGTAAAAAAATTTATTCTTGTATTTAAAACTCATTTTGACATTGGATTTACGGATTTATCTTCCAAGGTAATTGATAAGTATTCCAATTCCATGTTAGAAGAAGTAATTGCTACCTGCAATGCTACGGAACATATGGGAGCACTTAAATATGTCTGGACCATGCCGTCCTGGCCTCTAAAGGTGATTACAAAGAGGTGCAGGGAAGATTTAAAGAAAGAACTGGATCGGTTAATTGAACAGGGACAGATAGTTTGGCACGCCTTACCATTTACTTCCCATACGGATTTTTGCAGCGCGGAGGAATATATAGAAACCCTGAGGTTTGGAAAAGAATTATCGGAAGCATATCATAAACCATATGTAGTTTCGGCAAAAATGACGGATGTTCCGGGGCATAGTATTATGCTGCCGGCAATATTAAGCGGAGCGGGTGTTAAATTTTTGCATTTAGGCTGTAATGAATTTGCAACTCCTCCCAAGGTTCCGTTTCTATTTAACTGGCAGGCGAAAAGCGGAGAAAAACTCCTTACCATGTACAGTAAAGGCGGATACGGAACTTCTCTGTTCCCTCCAAAGGACTGGGATTATCCGGTATGGATGGCTTTGATGCAAACCAATGATAACAGTGGTCCGCAATCTGCTTCTGTTATTGAAAAACTGGCAGAGAAAGTACGAAGTAAATACCCGGATGCCAAAATAGTATGCGGGACCATGGATGCTTTTTATTATGAACTTTCAAAGTGTGATTTAAGTAAAATTCCAACTATAACAAAAGACCTTGGTGATACCTGGATTCACGGAGTCGGTTCTTATCCGAAAGAAGTGGGTATGATACGGGAAGACAGGGAAAGAAACAAAAGACTGCAGGCAATTTATGCGAAACAGTTATTGAATTCTTCCTTGGGTAATAAGAGTAAGATTGCTGAGCTTCAGAATCAATATTATGAGAATGTCGGTCTTTTTGAAGAACATACCTGGGGAGCAGATGTAAAAACCTGGCTGGGACCAGAACGGGTATACCAAAAGAGTGATTTCCTGAAAGCAAAAGAGAATGAAAACTATCAGTTTATGGAAACCTCATGGAAGGAACAAAGAGACAGGGCGAATATTTGTAATATAACGTTAGGTGAAATTAAATCATTAATAGAGAACAAGGAGTCCGGACAGTTATCGGTTTTTAATCCGGGAGGTTGTGATTTTACCGGCTGGGTTATTGCAAAAGATATAGATAAGGATTTTACAGAGTATTCTCTGGAAATGAACTGCGAGAAACTTCCTGTTACCAAAATTAACGGCGAGTGGGCATTTTATGTAAAAAATCTAAGACCATTTGTAACCGCTCCGATTACTGTTAATAAATATGCTACGAATTCAGCCGGTCTGTGTATAAAAAAGGACGGCTCTGTCACTGTGGTTGAAAACCACAGATATAGCCTTACATTCTCTGAAATTACCGGCAAGATATCTGAAGTATATGATAAAAAACTAAAAACTGTTTTGTTAAAGCAGCAAAAAAACGAATCTGTTTTTGCATACCGATATGACCGTTACGGAATAGAAGAGGTGACGCAGTTTCTGCGTGAATATGCATACCGTTTTTCTGCCTGGGGGATTCAGGATTACGGAAGAGAAGCCTATCCGGAATGCGATCATAAAACCTTTTATCCGGTTTATCAATTCTTTACGGTTGAGCAGAATACCCTGGTGTTTCATTATATTAATACCGAAAGTGCAGAAGAATTCGGGGATGCAAAAGAGATTAAACTAGAGATAACGCTGCCGCCTGCCGGGGATGAATTATTTGTAACTTTAAGACTGAAAGATAAACAGGAGACTCCCTTTATAGAATCCGGTTCTTTTATGATTCCAATACCTGAGAAGGGCTGCCGGTACCGTGTAAATAAACCTAATGCAGTATTAAATCCCGAAAAGGACATTGAAGAGAATGCAAATCATGTTTTTTACAGCCTGGAGAATTACATATCCGCATCCGATGATAATAACGGAGTTTGTGTAATACCGATGGATTCGCCCTTAACTGCGATTGGAAGTACTGGAGTCTATGAATTTAGAAAAGAATATAAAGCTCCGGATGACCCTGTTCTTTACTTCAACTTATTTAATAATATGTGGGGAACCAATTTTCCCCAATGGACCGGCGGCGATTTATGTTATCGTTATATTCTTTACGGATTCGATCAGGAAAAGGAAAAATGTAATTTAGAAAAAGCAGCAATGTTAAAGATGGGTGCAGAGATTACGGGAAACACTCTGACAACGGAAGATTTAAAATTACCGGAGCACATGCAGTTGATTAATGCAAGAGAAGATGCTGACGGTATTGTAATAAGGTTAAAAGATCTTATGGGAGAAGAGGCTGTCAGAAAGATTGTCTTAAACGGATACGTCATTACACCAATAGATTTGTATAACAGGGTAACCGGAGAAAAAAATACAGGTGAATATACCTTTACAGTAAAATCTTACGGCATTTATTCTTTTCTGCTTTCTAGAAATTAAGTGTTTTCCATGCCGGTTAAATTAAGTAAGAAAGGAACGTCATATGAAACTAACTTATTACGGTACCGCGGCAGGGGAGGGCTGGCCCGGGTTATTTTGCAACTGCAGTCTTTGCAAGACCGCCAGAGAATTGAAAGGTAAAAACATAAGAACCAGGTCACAAGCCCTGGTTAATGATGATTTATTAATTGATTTGCCGCCGGATACCAACATGCACTGCCTGGTTTATGGGCTGAATCTTGAGAGGGTAGATCATCTTCTGGTGACACACAGCCATTCGGATCATTTTAATCCGGCTGATCTGGAACTTTTAAGGGAGCCTTTTGCTCATAACCGCCCTAATACCTTTCACATATACGGAAACAGTAAAGTGAAAGAAAAATTATGGAATGAGGTTTTGGATGCTGATATGGCGGAATCGAAGTTTTGTTTTTATGATGCTAAGCCGTTTTGTCCAATCAGAGTAAAAGATTATACGGTTATGCCTCTTCTTGCGCTTCATGACAGAAGAGAAGAATGCTTATTTTACCAAATCAGCCAAAGTGGTAAAACTATATTGTATGCCCACGATACCGGTGCCTTTCCGGAACCGACGATAGAGTACTTAAAAGCAAATAAAACACATTTTGATCTGGTAAGCTTAGATTGTACAACACAAAGTGAAGAAGATGGAAAAAACCACATGGGACTTATTGATGCGGCAAAGGAAAAACACCGTCTGATTGAACTGGGCCTTGGAGATAACACCACGAAGTGGATCGTTAACCATTTTTCCCATAACGGTCTTTGGTTATTTGACAAAATGGCGGAGGAAGCGGACAAATACGGCTTTCTTGTATCATTTGACGGTATGGTGGTTGAATTTTAAAGGGAACAGCATATGGAAAGAGGGTAATAAAATGCTGCAAAACTTAACTGAGCTTGATGTAATTGATACCTTACTAAAATTGGTGTTGGCCTTGTTATGCGGCGGTATTCTTGGAATCGAACGAGGCAGGAAAAAAAGGCCTGCCGGATTTCGGACCTATATGCTGGTATGTTTAGGGGCTGCATTGGTTATGATGACAAATGAATATGTCAGCCGGGTCTACAGTAATGTAGATCCCTCCCGAATGGGAGCCCAGGTAATCAGCGGAATTGGTTTTTTGGGGGCGGGTACCATAATAGTAACCGGAAATAACCGTGTGAAAGGATTGACAACGGCAGCAGGTTTATGGGCAGCGGCCTGTATTGGACTTGCAATTGGTATTGGTTATTACAGCGGTGCATTGATTGGCTGCATTATGATATTTGTAGCTATGGCGGCTTTACATAATGTAGATGAGAGGGTAATGGCTCACACTAAGGTATTAAATCTTTACGTGGAATTCGAAAAACTTTCCAATGTGGGCAGATTTATTGAGTATATTAAGGAACGTGATATCCGGGTTAGTGATTTGGAAATAGCCAGATCAGGTGCAATCGATGAAATAGGAATAGCAATTTTAATTACACTGCGGCTTCCTAAAAAACAAACCCACGCCACCATTTTAAGTCTGCTGAATTGTGCCGAGGGAGTCAGTTTTATAGAAGAAGTCTGAAACAAAAGACCTGTTATATTTTATATGAAAAGATTGTTTTCAATACAAATATAACAGGTCTTCTGCTTATACTCCAGTAACAGTAATAAAAAAATATATAAAAAAATAGGGGGGTCAAATTAAGGCTGGGTTTAGTTAATTGATATACTTCGATTAACTAACTTTCACAGTAAATTTATATAACTTGTAACCTTACATAACAATTTCCTTAAGTAATACCGGGCGGTTCTCATCCAATGACTTTTTAGCGGCTTTGGCAATAAGTACAGGTTGTAATCCGTCGTTGATATTCACAGGAACTTCGGTATCATTAATAATTGCCTGTACAAATAAAGATACTTCTTTTGAAAAAGAAGCCATATAACGTTCCAGAAAAAAGTATAAAGGTTTTTCTCCGGTAACTCCGGAAGCAGTGCTGATTACGGCGGTAGAACCGGAATCGTTGGTAACGGCAACCTGTCCTTTAGAGCCAAATACTTCCGCACGCTGATCATAACCATAATCGGCTTTACGGGAGTTGTCAATAACCGCAAGAGCTCCATTCGCCAATTTCATTGTTATAATAGCCGTATCAATATCGCCCGCATCCTTAATAGCCCGATTAACTAAAGAAGTTCCGTTAGCATATACTTCTATGACATCACTTGCAGTTAAATAACGTACCATATCAAAATCATGGATGGTCATATCCAAAAACATGCCCCCGGACACTTTTACATATTCAATCGGCGGTGCATCCGGATCCCTGGAAGTCACTTTAACAATATGTACATCTCCGATTGTTCCGTCGGTTACGGCATTTCTTACGGCTTCAAAGTTATGGTCAAATCTGCGGTTAAACCCAACCTGGAATTTTACTTTTGAACCAGCCAAAACATCCATAACCGCTTTAATTTTAGAAAGATCCTGAGAGATTGGTTTTTCACAGAAGACATGTTTATTTGCTTTGATTGCTTCTATGGCAATATCCGCATGAGTATCCGTAGAGGAGCAAATTAAAACGGCATCTATACTGCTATCCATTAATATATCCTTATAGTCGGTATAGACATTAGGAATTCCAAGGCTTTGGGCCCATTCTTTTGTTGCCTCATTCATATAAGGATCTGCAATTGCAGCAACCTGTGCCTCTTTCACATGATATGTAATGCTTTCTGCATGAACTTTGCCGATTCTTCCGGCACCAATAATACCGATATTTAACATGATGTCATATCCTTTCGTTTGAATTTAATAAGGCTGAATTGTAACATTTTTGTTAAGAATAAGAAGATTATACCACATAGTTTCTAAAACATCAACTAAAACTTAATAAAAATATACGCAAAAGATTACAAAATATATTGATTTATTAAAAAAACATGATAATATATAATTAATTTTGTTAGTAAATCAGAAAATACTTGATAAAATTGAAAACATAAGGTAGTGTTATTAGTAGTTAAATAAAAAGTACGATTCATGTGTTGTTATAAACCGCAGTGAATGAATGGCGAAAGCATTATTATATTAGTAAAGATAAATCAGTTAACGGAGGATAGTCGAATGGGGATGAAATCTTTTCGCATTAAGCAGATGGAACAATATATTATGGAACATGATCTGGTGTCCATGGAGGAATTACGCAGTGTTTTTGACATATCTATGAATACGGTGCGGCTGGACGTTACCCAGCTGGTGAATAAAGGTGTCATCCGGAAAGTATACGGGGGTGTATGCAGCAATCAAAAAGGAAATCTTATCCCTTTTGAAGAAAGACAGTCAAAAAATATTCAGGGAAAAATAGCGGTGGGTAAAGCCGCAGCTCTTCTGGTAAGAGACGGAGATATTATTTATATTGATTCAGGAACAACAACCATGTATGTAATCGATTATCTTGGGGAATTAAATAATGTTACGGTTTTAACCAATAATTTAAATGCTATCAACCGGGCCGTGTTACTTCCCGGTGTTAATGTAATAAGTCTGCCGGGAACCTTAGAGCGAAAAACCAATTCTTTCGTATCGGCGGATACGGTAAGAACCCTGGAAAAGTATAACATTAAAAAAGCTTTTATGGCATCTTCCGGTATCACTGAAAATGGTATGGTTACGAATGCTTCACCATTAGAATATGAGATTAAAAAAGCAGCAATAGAGAACAGTGATGAGGTTTATTTGCTGATAGATTCTTCCAAATTCGGAAAAAGTGCAATGTTAACTTATGCGAATATTACAGAGATGAGTAAAGTTATTGTGGATGATCATACTGACGAGGGCTTTCTTAGTTTATGCGAGAGAAAGAACGTGGAAGTGGTCCTTGCTAAGACTGAGACAGAAGCATAAAATAGATTGTGGCTATTCAATCAAAACAATTATAAGAAACAACTTGTTGACTGCTGCAGCTAAAGCACACAACCGGTTGTGCTGAATAGCTGCGATTTATTAGTATATACACAGAAGTATCTGCGGCAGTTATTCTATATTCTATTTTATTTCTTAACTTTTTTCTAGACATTTCGGTTAAAACCCCAGATTGATTTTATTGATAATTAAGATTTTGTAAGTGTTTTGTCACTTAAAACCGGAGAATCCCAGGACCAAAACACTGACTTTTGCGCTTTGTGTGCATCGCAAAGTCCGTTATTATTCACGGAAAGGTTGTGGATTAATCTATAACATTTTATAATAAAGATATTAATAAAAAATCATTAATATAATTGACTAATAGTTATATTTATGTTAAATTATTGGTAAGTTATTAATAATTTAATAATAAGTTTCTGCGAGAAAGGTGAGTGTACGTGTGTCGTTAGTTGATATGAAATCCCTATTATTAAAAGCGGAAGAAGGAAATTACGGAGTCGGCGCTTTCAGTGTAGGAAATATGGAGATGATTATGGGAGCTGTAAAAGCTGCTGAGGAAAGTAAATCACCGGCAATCCTTCAGATTGCTCAGGTAAGGCTTCCTTATTCCCCGCTTCCTCTTATCGGACCGATGATGATTGCTGCAGCTAAAAATGCTTCTGTTCCTATAGCTGTTCATTTTGACCATGGAACGGATATTGCTGCTATTAAGGAGGCTCTTAAACTGGGGTTTACCTCAGTAATGATAGATGCTTCCCACCTGCCCATAAAAGAGAATATTAAAATCGTAAAAGAAGTAAAAAATATGGCTGATAGCTATGGTGCTTCGGTAGAAGCGGAAGTGGGTCAGCTTGGTAAAAGTGAAGACGGCAGCAAAGATACGGGAATGTTTTATTCTAACCCGGAAGAAGTAAAAGATTTATATGAATGTACAATGGTGGATGCAATTGCACTTTCCATAGGTAATGCACATGGGTTATACACCAAAGAGCCGAAATTAAATTTTGATATATTATCGGAAACGAGAAAGCTTGTATCCGTGCCCTTAGTTTTACATGGAGGTTCCGGCATCAGTGCGGAAGATTTCAGAAAATGCATTGAATACGGAATTCGGAAAGTTAATATTGCCACGGCCAGTTTTATGGCAGTAGAAGAGGGAGCCAGGAGATATAGTAGTGGTGAGAAACGAGATTATTTCAAACTAAGCTCGGAAATGGTAACCGGTATGTATAAGAATGTGAAAGAACACATCAATATATTTAAAAGTAATGGGAAAGTTTAAAGAAAGGCGGGTATAAAAATGGAATACATTCAATTTGCAGAAAACAGACCATTTGACATTATAATGCTTGGTAGAGTTGCAATTGACTTTAATCCGGTGGACTATTATAAACCTCTCTCAGAAAGTACAACCTTTAAGAAATATCTTGGAGGATCACCGGCAAATATTGCTGTTGGTATGGCACGTCTTGGGAGAAAAGTTGGTTTTTTGGCAAAGGTGTCAAAAGATCAGTTCGGTGACTTTGTAGTAAATTACTTTAAAAAGGAAGGAATTGATACAAGTCATATCAGCTATTGTACCAATGGCGAGAAGCTTGGACTTACCTTTACGGAAATCCTAAGTGAAACCGAAAGCAGTATATTAATGTACCGTAATGAAGCGGCGGATTTACAGCTTTCCGTAGATGATATAGAAGAAGATTACATAAAACAGGCAAAGGCTATATTAATATCAGGAACTGCCCTTGCACAGAGTCCCAGCAGGGAAGCAGCATTAAAAGCCATGTCTTTAGCTAAAAAACATAATACGGTGATCATTTTTGATATTGACTACCGTCCATATAATTGGAAAAATGCAGATGAAATAGCAATTTATTATTCCATGGTAGCCATGAACAGCGATATCATCTTAGGTTCCCGTGAAGAATATGATTTAACTCAGAAGCTGATTGCACCCGGGGTTGATGATAAAGATACGGCGGCTTTCTGGCATCGACACGGAGCTAAAATTATAATCATTAAACATGGTAAAGAGGGTTCCACCGCCTATACCAATGATGGTAATCAGTATGGAATCAAACCATTCCCAGTTAAATTATTAAAATCTTTCGGCGGCGGGGACGGATATGCTTCTGCTTTCCTCTATGGTTTATATGAGGGCTGGGATATGATTGACTGTCTGGAATTCGGCAGTGCCTCAGCAGCGCTTCTGGTTGCAAGCCATGCCTGTTCGGAGGATATGCCCTCTGTAACAAAGGTTCAGGAATTTATTAAAGAATGCAAAGAAAAATACGGTGATATGATTGCAAGGGTTTAGAAGATTAAGTAGGAGGCAGGTATGTTTGATTATTTAACATTTGATACAGCAGGGAAGAAGATTGTATCCCGAATGAATGGAATAAACAGCAATATGCTTATGGATATTACAGTATACCGAATGAAAAAGGGCGATGTACTGGATATCCTGAATAAAGACAAAGAAACAGCTATTTTATTATTGGAAGGAAAGATTACCTATCAATGGGAGGCACAGACTGAGGCAGCTGAAAGGTCTGATGTATTCAGTGAGCCACCCTATTGCCTTCATATATGTAAAGACACAAAATCAGTTGTAACGGCTTTAGAAGACAGTGAAATTATCATACAATCCACAACCAATGACAATACCTTCAGCAGCCATTTTTATAAACCAACTGACTGCAAAATAGAATTAATGGGTGAAACGCAATGGGAGGGTACTGCCAAAAGGGAAGTACTTACGATTTTTGATTATAAAAATGCCCCCTTTTCTAATATGGTAATGGGTGAAGTTATTACAAAAGCAGGCAGGTGGTCCAGTTATATCCCACACAGCCATCCCCAACCGGAAGTATATTATTACAAATTTGATAAACCACAGGGCTTTGGAGGAGCCTTTATCGGGGAAAATGTATTTAAGGTAACAGACGGAAGTGCCGCATCTATTCCGGGCGGACTAACTCATCCCCAGACAGCTGCTCCGGGTTACAACATGTATTATTGCTGGATGATTCGTCATCTTGATAATAATCCCTGGACTACCAGAGATAATGATCCGGTGCATGTGTGGTTATTAGAAGAGTGAGTAGAAAATAAGGAGGAGTTACTATGGGTAAATTAACTATGACGGTAGGCCAGGCTTTAGTGAAATTCCTGGATAACCAGTATGTAAGCTTTGACGATAAGGAAGAAAAATTCGTTGATGGGATTTTTACCGTATTTGGACATGGTATTGTCTGCGGATTAGGTCAGGCATTGGATGAAAATCCCGGTGATTTAAAAGTATATCAGGGCCGTAATGAACAGGGAATGGCCCACGCTGCAGCAGGATTTGCAAAACAGAGCAACCGCAGGAAAATCATTGCCTGTGCTTCCTCCATCGGCCCGGGAGCAGCCAATATGGTAACAGCTGTAGCAGATGCTACGGCAAATAATGTACCCCTGTTGGTATTTACCGGTGATACATTTTCAACCAGACAGCCGGACCCGGTATTGCAGCAGATAGAACAATTCCATGATGCCACAGTTACCACCAGTGATGCTTTCCGCCCGGTTTCCAGGTATTGGGACAGGGTCAGCAGGCCGGAGCAGTTAATGACTGCACTTTTAAATGCAATGCGGATTCTGACAGACCCTGAGAAAGCCGGTGGTGTGTGTATCTCACTACCCCAGGATGTACAGGGAGAAACTTTCCCATTTCCTGACTATTATTTTAAGAAAAGAGTTCACAGAATTGTCAGAATGAATCCGGATTCCTATGAACTGAAAGATGCTGTAGATCTGATTAAAAATAAGAAAAAACCTATGGTAATCATAGGCGGCGGTGTCAGATATTCAGAAGCCGGAGAAGAAGTAGTTAAGTTCTGTGAAACCTATAAGATACCATTCGGAGAGACCCAATCCGGTAAAAGTGCAATTCCCTCCTCCCATCCGTTAAATCTTGGCGGTGTAGGTGTCACCGGTAACAGTGCTGCTAATGCCATTGCAGCAAAAGCAGATTTAATTATCGGAATAGGCACCAGGTTAACGGACTTTACAACCGGTTCCAAAGAACTGTTTCGAAATAAAGAAGTCCGGTTTGTTTTGGTTAATGTATCAAGGTATCATGCGGAAAAACTGGATGCCCTCCCGTTGGTTGCAGATGCAAAAGCCGGAATGCAGGCAATTCTTTCCGAACTTAACAATTCCGGTTATCAGTCGGATTATACAACGGAGATCGAAGAAGCTATACTTGGCTGGAAAAAGGAAATGAAGTTTTTAACAAAGACAGTATTTGACGAAAACTATGAGTCCTTTGTAAAAGCGAAAGAACCGGGTATTGAAGAGGAATTCATAAAAGCCACAGGTGGAGTAATTACTCAGACAGGAGCGCTTGGTATCATCAGAGAACAAATAGAAGAAGATGCCATAATAGTGGGATCTTCTGGAAGTCTGCCGGGTGATTTGCAAAGAATGTGGACGACGGACGCTAAGGATTCGTATCATATGGAATATGGTTATTCCTGTATGGGGTACGAAATTGCAGCAGCCCTGGGAGCAAAAATAGCAGAACCGGACAGAGCATGTTATGCCATGGTTGGGGACGGGGCATTTATGATGCTTCATTCCGAAATAGCAACTGCCCTGCAGGAAAATAAAAAAATAACCGTTCTTCTCTTTGACAACTGCGGATTCGGATGTATTAATAATCTCCAGATGGGCAAAGGGATGGGAAGTCTTGCTACGATGTTCCGTTACAGAGACAAGGAAACTAAGAAGCAGGATGGCAGATTAATTACTACTGATTTTGCTATGATTGGCCGAGGTTATGGTATGACTGCTTTTACGGCAAAAACCAATGAGGAATTGGTTACGGCACTTAACGAGGCACAGCAAACTGATAATTCGGTATTGATTGATATTAAGGTTTTACCAAAATCCATGACAGCCGATTATGGCTCCTGGTGGCATGTGGGAATTGGTGACAGTAATACCAACCAAAATATAAAGGCAGCATATGAAGATAGACAAAAACATCTGGATAATGCAAGAATGTATTAATGCAAGAAATTAGCTTAGGATATAATGAATTAACACAATCTATTAAATGTATGAACAGCAGCAGCGGATATAAAAAATTGGAAATTATAAATTATAACCTGGAGGAAAAAATATGCTTAACAAAGATAAGATCAAACTTGGAATTGCGCCAATCGGGTGGACCAATGATGATATGCCCGCTTTAGGAGGGGAAAATACATTTGAACAGTGTATTTCTGAAATGGCATTGGCCGGATTTACAGGATGTGAAGTAGGAAATAAATATCCTAAAGATACTAAAGTATTAAAAGCTGCCCTAGATCTCAGGGGAATGAGAATAGCCAGTAAATGGTTCTCTTCTTTCCTTGCAACAAAACCTTATGAAGAAACAGAAAAAGAGTTTATAAAAGAACTGGATTATCTTAAGGCAGTTGGGGCAAACCGTATCAATGTCTCGGAACAAAGCTACTCTGTACAGGGTAATGAGGCTCTTTCCATATTTGATAACAAGGTATATTTTACAGACGAAGAATGGGATAAATTATGTAATGGATTAAATAAACTTGGTAAACTGGCAGCAGCACGTGGTTTCAAAGTATGTTTCCATCATCATATGGGTACCGGAGTTCAGACAATTGCAGAAACAGAACGCCTTATGGATAATACGGATAAAGATTATGTATTTTTATGTTATGATACGGGACATTTCACATTTTCAGGTGAAGATCCTCTATACATACTAAAAAAATATCCGGAAAGAATCGGACATGTGCATTTAAAAGATGTCAGAGAAGACGTTTTAAAACAAGCTACGGAGGGAAAATGGTCTTTCTTAAAATCCGTTAGAGAGGGTACTTTTACTGTACCTGGGGACGGCTGCGTAGATTTTAAATCCGTATTTGCAGAACTGGAGAAATTCGGTTATGAGGGCTGGCTTTTAGTAGAAGCAGAACAGGACCCGGCGAAAGCTAATCCGTTCCAGTATGCAAAGATGGCTCGTAATTATATTAGACAGATGATAAATATTTAACAGACTTAACAGTTAACGCCAGATAGTTTTGTAATTACCTGTACGGTTAACAGCATAGAAAGGTATGGTATAACATGGAAAAATTAAGCTATTTTGCCGACGGACGGTATATAACATCAGAAACAGATAAATATAATGAAGTATATAATCCAAGTACAGGGGAAGTTACGGCGCTGGTACCGAACTGTACTTCAAATGAAGTAGAAAAAGTCATAGGTATTGCAAAAAAGGCATATGAGAGCTGGTCCAAGGTTCCTATCATAAAAAGAGTTCAGGTTCTCTATAAATTACGACAATTAATCGAAGAACATATGGATGAATTAACGTATTTGGTTGCCCAGGAACACGGAAAAGTATGGGATGAGGCTATGGGTGACGTATTAAAAGCTAAAGAGGGAACAGAACTTGCCTGCTCCGCACCAAGTCTTATTATGGGCGAATCCTTAATGAATGCTTCTTCCGGTTTTGATACGGTTTTATACAGGGAATCCGTAGGTGTTTTTGCAGGAATTGTACCTTTTAATTTTCCTGCCATGATTCCGATGGGATGGATGACTCCGATGTGTGTGGCAGCCGGTAATGCTATTGTATTAAAGGTATCCAGTTCCACACCGAGGACTGCACTTAGATTCGCGGAATTATATAAAGAAGCAGGTCTTCCTGACGGAGTCTTAAATATTATAACCTGCAGCCGTAAGGAAGCAGAGATTTTCTTAACCCATCCGGACATTAAAGGAATTTCTTTCGTAGGAACTACAGCAGTCGGAAAACATATATATTCCGTAGCGGCAGCACACGGTAAGAGAGTCCAGGCTTTATGTGAAGCCAAAAACCATGCGCTGGTAATGAAGGACGCACCAATTGACCGTACGGCAGCAGGCATTATCAATTCTGCATTTGGCTGTGCAGGGGAACGCTGTATGGCTTTGCCGGTGGTCGTAGCTGAAGAAGAAATTGCAGATGCACTGGCAGCGAAACTGGTTGAACTGGCTAAGGGATTAAAGGTAGGACCTGCTTATGATAAGGCTTCAACGTTAGGCCCTGTTATTAATACAAAACATAAAGAGAGCATTTTAAACTGGATACAAAAAGGAATTGACGAAGGTGCTGAATTAGTTTTAGACGGAAGAAATGTTACGGTGGAAAATTTTGAAAACGGCTATTATTTAGGACCAACAATTTTCGATCATGTAACGGAAGAAATGGCAATCGGTACTACAGAAATCTTCGGACCGGTATTATGTATTAAAAGAGTTAAAGATTTTGAGGAAGGCCTGGCTGTAATGAACCGCAATCCATTTGCCAATGGTTCTGTTATTTATACTCAGAACGGTTATTTTGCAAGAGAATTCACTTCCAGAACCCATGGCGGCATGGTAGGTGTTAATGTTGGGATTCCCGTACCGGTAGGTGTATTTCCTTTTTCCGGACATAAAGATTCTTTCTTCGGAGATCTTCACTGCCTTGGAAAAGACGGTATTAAGTTCTATACAGAAAGTAAATGTGTAACTACCAGATGGTTTGACGAAGATGAAAAGAAAAATACGAAAGTAAATACCTGGGATGGCACCATTTAATAGGCTGCTTAATATATATAGTAAAAAGAACAATTATGAAAAGAAAATATTTATACTATGAAATTATTTGGTTGAAAATAAATTATGAAAAAGCAAATCGGGAACATTGATTTGCTTTTTTCTTATAAAAGGGAGCATTTTTATGAGAATAGCAGTTGATGCAGGGCATGGCAGTAAAACGGAAGGAAAACGGACGCCGCCTATGCCGGTTGATATAGATTTTGAACATGACGGTAAAATAGATGTAAAAAAAGGGGAAAGTATCAGGGAGCATACGGCGAATACCGGCGTTGCTTTTCTTTTGGTAAAAGAATTAGTTCGATGCGGTATTCAAACCGTAAAGACCGGGTTTAATGATGCTAATTCCTATGATGACAAGGATACTCCCTTATCCGAGAGACAGAGTGTGATACGAAATAATCAGTGTGACTACTCCGTATGTATTCATTTTGACGCCAGTGGAGATGGCTCCGCTTTTAATTCGGCAGAGGGGGTAGGTATTTATATACATGATAAATATAATAATAACTCTGAAGCACTTGCCTCAACGGTGTTAAAACATCTGATAAAGGGAACGAAACAGAAAAACAGAGGGGTATTGAAACAATCTCTGGCTATGTGCAACTGCAACAAGTTGGGAGTTAAGGGTGCAATCTTAGTTGAATTAGCATTTATGACAAATCTTCGGGAAGCTACTGAATTAATGGCAAGCCAGGTTTTCTGGAGGGAGGCTGCCAGAGAAATCTGTATGGGAATCTGTGAGTTCACAGGTATCAAATATGTGGAGGAGACTATTATGCCGAAAGCAATCAACAGAAATTCATCCGAAGAAGATATTAAATGGCTTCAGAAAAATCTGAATGACGTATTGGAGGGAGATAGTTTTATACCCCTTGCCGTAGATGGTATCTATGGCAGCAGAACCAGAATTGCCGTATTAATCTATTGGGAAAAACGAGGGTGGAACCAGGACGGCGCAAAAGACGGCTTTCACGTCGGGTCCGGTACCATAGAAGCATTGTCATAAAGGTAAAGAATACCATACAATTAAAACAACTTTATTACTGATTTTGTTAAAAACAACAGAAATTAAATAAAGTTTTAATTGTATGGTAATTCATAATATGATTAAGTTAGTATTTACCGGGACAGATTAATTCTGCAGGTATTTAGAAGATTTGTCAGCATACATTTGCGCAGCAGTATAAAGATAATATGAAAGACCGGTCTGCTGACTTTCCAGCATGTTTCTGAATGTCTTACCTAAGGTTGGAGAATTATAGTTTAAGCTTACGTTCCTGGTGGAATTTCTTTGCTGCCAGTAAAAATTCAAGTATTAATACATGAGGATTCTCTTTTGTTGAACTTAACTGAGGTTGGAAAAGCGTTGCAATATAAAAACGTTTTTCAGGTAATTCAAATATTCTGACTTCCCCGTTTTCATCCGTACCGGACACATGAAATCCGCTTATATCAAAAGTAGTTTGGCAGGAGGGATTCAGGCCAAAACTGCAATTATAGCGCTCCACGGTTTCATCATTATTATAAATCTCGTGTATCACGGATTCCTTTTTAAGATATATCTTTTTTGTTTCTCCAACAAGGGAACAGGAGAGGGGAGCAATAAAGAAAGAGGAGGCATCCGGATTATATTCTGCGTGAAATACTTCTGTTAAACCTAATACATTTTGGGCGTATTCCATTACTGCATGTTGAAAACCTCCGCAAGTACCGATAAAAGGATAATTATTCTCCCTGGCAAACTGGATTCCCTTAATAGCCCCGGTATAACTTATATAAGGGCTTCCGGGAGAACACCAGAAAGCATCAAACCCTGACATGATTTCCTCGTTTAAATTTTCAAGACTTTTTGTAGGGAGCCAGTCTAACGCTATATTTATAGAAAGTTTTTCCGAACAATGATACAACGCCTCATTCGTAGCTAAATGAGATAGCCGTTTTTCGTCAAAATCCCCAATAATACCAACTTTGATTTTATCTTCCAACATAAATCTCCTTTCTGCCGTTTAGTGTGCAATTAGCTATACAATTCCATAACCTGCTTCAGCCAGGGACTTTGTTGCCAAAGACAGATTTTCTTCTTTAACCAGAATATAATCGGTATTATACGTTGAAACTGCAAAAACACCTATTTTGTTATCTGCCAGTATTTTTGTAATTTTAGATAGTATACCAATTAGTGAAAAATCTAACTGTCCCTGAATTTTAAATACTCTCCAATTATCTTCCCGGTCCGTATAGTTGCTTGGAATATAGTTTGTATCACAAACCAGAGAGAGTTCTTCCTCTGTTTTTCCGATAAAAACATAATCATCCCTCATGTTAACCATGGATAAGTCCGGTATTTTACAGACGGAAAAAACAGGTGATAACACTTTTATAACCATTTATAAACCTCCTGCTCTAATAAAAATATAAAACAGGGAGCCTGTTTTATATCAGATTCCCTGTTTTTATGTAATTTAAAACGGAATAACATGTGCCGCTAATAATAATTTGCAAGTTTTGCAAGCGGCAACTATTTTAAATCAATATACGATGATATTTATAATTTTATTCTGTAATATTATTAATTCTTAAATAATTTTCATAGGACAGTTCCTGTAGGATTTTATAAAGGCCCTGAACATTAAATTTCTTAGGAAATTCAAGTTTGTGTGCCGCATATTCTACATGATGGCCTTTTAATTCCGGTGAGCTGATATAGGTAAACGTTAATTCACTGTCATCAAAACCGAAACCGGATGTCTCCATGGAAACATTTACGATTGATAAAAGGTTAATAGAGGTAACTTTCATTTTAGTGCCTGTAGCACCCTGTTTATCTGTCATGATAATTCGTTTGTCGGTAAAAATAAGGGCATCCCTTACTAATTTAAATCCCATAGTAATTTTTTCGCCGTCCATTAAGTATTGATTATACTCTTTTTCTAATTCAGCGATGGGAGCTTCGCTGTAATTTGCAGCAAATCCACCCTGTAAAATATTCTTCATACCAAAAGCCATTGATATATCCCCCTTAGTAAATTTTATTATAAGTAATAGCGAAAGTATATAGTTTTCTGATTAGCCAAACAATTATACGGGTTTCATGGCTTCAGTTGCATATAAGCTAGATTCGGTCATGAAATTGTATTAATTATATAGTATATAAATGCCATAATCTTGTTTCGCAATTACTTAAAATCTAATATGAATTATACCACAAATTGAAGAAAAATACAATAAATTGCATTATATAGTTTGTTTTAATTAAGGGAACCATTATAATTTATTATGTGTAAATTTATATAGACACTAAATCTTAAGGTTTGTGATAATTTTTTAATAGAACATTAATAGAATATTGGGGTTTTTTGTGATATAGTAGACATAATAAAAATAGCTATAAAATGGATAATATTACCAAGGGAGGTAACGGAATGAAATTTATTCATATTGCAGATCTGCATATTGGTGCTAAGCCGGATGCTGCATATCCCTGGGGAGCCGAACGGGAGAAAGAAATACTTCAAAGTTTTCATAAGATTATTGATATATGTAATGAACAAGAGATAGAGCTGTTATTAATTGCAGGTGATTTATTTCATAGACAGCCTTTAATTCGGGAATTAAAAGAGATAAGCTATCAATTTGATAAATTAAACAGGACACAGGTAGTGTTTATTGCCGGAAATCATGATTACATCAGCGGCAGATCCAATTATACCGGATTTGAATGGGGAAAGCGGGTACACATGCTTACGGAAGCTTCCTTAGACAGTATATATCTTGAAGAGATTAATACAGAAGTTTATGGACTCAGCTACCACAGTAGGTTTATCACAGAACCATTATATGATATGGCACGTCCCGGGTGTGAAGAAAGAATTAATATTCTTTTAGCCCATGGGGGGAATGAGAAAGATATCCCCATGGATAAAAAGGCCCTGCAAAGCAGTGGATTTGATTATATTGCTTTAGGACATATCCATAAACCGCAGATATTCAATGATAGAATGGCTTATGCCGGTTCGCTGGAACCGCTTGATAAAACCGAGACAGGAGAGAGGGGTTATATCCTTGGAGAAATTAACAAGGAGTATGAAACTTCTAAAATCTCCATACAATTTATCCCATCTTCCATAAGAGAGTATAAGAAATTGGAGTTCAATATTCATCCAGGCATAACAAACGGAGCACTTATAGACCTGGTTCAAGACAAAATCAGGGAAAATGGCAGTAACAATATATATCTTCTTCGGTTTACCGGAATTCGGGATACGGATATTATATTCCAGGAAGAGGATTTTATAAGATTAGGTAATATAATTGAAGTTATTGATGATACGGTACCGGATTACGATTTTGAAGCATTATTACAGGCCAATCAGGATAATATAATCGGTTTCTATATACAGGGTATTAAAGAGCGGACAAGACAGGATGAGGTGGGGAAGAAAGCTTTATATTATGGAATAGAAGCTCTTCTTGGAGCCAAAAATTACAAGTAATGGGAGATGAAGTAGTTGCAGTTAAGAGAATTACGGCTGAATGATTTCGGTAAATTTCATAATAAATCGCTTAGTTTAAAAGATGGTATCAATCTTATTTATGGTGAAAATGAAGCAGGTAAATCTACCATACATTCTTTTGTAAAGGGAATGCTGTTTGGTATAGAAAAACAAAGAGGCAGGGCTTCCAAAGATGATATCTATGATAAATTTCAGCCATGGGATAATACGGGTTCTTATAATGGTAGTCTTGACCTTAAAACCTCCGGTAAAAACATAAGAATTATTCGTAACTTTGAAAAAAGCAGCAGGAATAACAGTGTAATCGATTTAGATACCGGCAGGGAGCTGCAATTAAGCCCTGAGGAACTGATCGGTCTTTATGGCGGGCTAACAGAAACCGGTTACCGGGGCACCATAAGTATAGAACAGTTAAAGTCCAGAACAGACCAGGATTTAGTAGAAGAGGTAAGAAATTACATTACCAATTTATCTCTTTCAAAAAGCAATGAAGTTGATGTAGCAAAAGCATTGAATTATTTACAGGACAAAAGAAAAGAACTGGAATCCAGACAATTAAACAGTAAAATTGCCGCTTTGGAAAAAGAAATCGAAGAGGGACTTAAAAAAGAGGCATTAGCGGATAAATTAACACTACAATTAAAAGAAACAGGGGAGCAGGAGAAAGTACTTATACAGAAACAGAATAATCCGCAAAATAATGAACTATATAAAAATTTCTCTTCTATTAAGGAATACCAGGTTTATTTGGAGCAGCACCCCACGTTTAAGGAAAAATATAATAGTCTAAAAGAGATAAATCAGGAAACAAAACTTCTGGAAGAAAAAGTAAACTCCATAGAGGCGCGGCTACAGGAATACAGGGAGGAGCGTTCGGTAGTTTTAAAGGATAGTATTAATGAATTGGATTCTCTTAAATATGATAATAAAATTCTGGAGGAGGAGAAATCCACTTATTACAGAGAAAGTGAAGCTGAGCTGAATCAAGTTAAAAAAAGCAGAATCGGTATAGCATGTTTACCGGGATTAATAGGAGCCTCAGGTTCTCTTATCTTTATAGGAAAAAATAATCTTCTAATGGGCCTTAGTGCTGCACTTTTACTTATAGCCATTCTTTTATATCTGTTATTTACCGGACGCATTCATAAAATGCAAAAGGTTATGGATATAAAAAATAATGATTATAACAGAGCTTTAACTATAAATGAAGAGAAAACAAAGAATATTCTTTATAGCTGCGGTGCAGAGAATGAGAAATCCTTAAAACTAAAGTATGAGGAAGCGCTTAGGCAGGAGATGTCATATGAACATCTGCAAAAGCTGAAAAAGGAGTATATAGAACAGGGAGAAATCCTTAAAAAAAAGAAAGTTAGTCTGGAATCGGAGATAACAGAATATATTAGAAAGATTATGTTTCTAACCGATCAAAATGTTATCTTCAGCAATCAAATAGATGATGTAAGGATGAATGAGCTGGAGGAATTTATCCGAAAGCAGAAACAAGATATTGTAAGAGAACAGGAAGCAAATACAAAAGAGCTTGAAACGATAAAAATCAAAAAAGAAAAGTTGAAATGGGAACTGGTATCCTTAGAGGGCAATGAGGATTCACTTTTAATAAATCAGGAATTATATAAGAATCTTCAGGAAAAGAAAAAAGAGACGGATCTGGAACTGGAAGCAATTAAGCTTTCCATAGATACGATACAGCAATTATCCATTGACATTCATGACAGTTTCGGAAAGAAGTTAAACACTTTGGTATCAAATCTGACCGGCGAAATAACTGACCATAAATATCTGGATATTAAAATAGATGAAAAATTAAACATTAAGGTAGGTTACAAAGACAATTACGTATTATTAAATAAATTAAGTGCGGGAACAGTGGAACAATTTTATTTTGCCCTGCGGATTGCCATATCTGACCTGGTTTACGGACAGGGAAATATGCCAATCCTATTAGATGACTGTTTTGCCTTATATGATGATAAGAGAACCCGTGCGGCGCTTGCTTTTCTGTCAGAAAGCAGACAGGGACAGGTAATCATGTTTACTTGTCATAACAGGGAAAAAGATATAATGGATGAATTAAATATTAAATATAATTATATTGATTTATCCAGAAGCAGCTAGTACTGCCCCTTACAGCAGGTAACTTTTATCGATTAGAAATAGCAGAGGAAATTATGGAAAATAACAAAAATAATCAAACTAAAAACACCCGATATAATACAAGAACAACAAACAGAAATACAGAGAAAAAGAAAGTACATACGAATGGGAATCCCCAAAGTACTAAAAACGGAAAAAAGAAACATCATTCCCGTTTTAGGAGAAAATTTCGCTGGATCTTACTTCTCTCAAGTTTTGTATTTTCTGTCAGCGCATTAATTGGTATTCTTACTTTCTATCTTATATACGGAGATGATTTTGAACGTTATCAGAAAGAAGCGGATCAATTTGTCAGTCAGTCGACCCTGGATACGTTCAGACAGACGGAAACCAGTTTGGTATATGATCAAAATGAGAAGCTGATATCCGTATTAAAAGGGGCTAAAGACGTCTATTACCTAAAATATGAGGATATACCAAAAGCCGTCTGGGAGGCCATGATTGCAATTGAAGATAAGAATTTCATGAAACATGCCGGGATTGATTTAAAAGCCAATGTGAGGGCCTTTATAGCCTTAGTGAAGCATAAAGGCGGTGTAACCCAGGGTGCCAGCACCATTACCCAGCAGCTGGCCAGAAATATATTTTTAACAAATGAGGTAAGTATTGAAAGAAAGCTAAAAGAAATCTTTATCTCTGTCGAATTGGAAAAAAAATATACCAAAGAACAGATTATGGAGTTCTATTTGAACAATATTTATTTTGCAAATGGATATTATGGAATACAGGCAGCCAGCCGCGGTTACTTCAATAAAACCGTAGATAAGCTGAGCTTATCCCAGATTGCGTTTTTGTGTGCAATACCCAACAACCCTACGTTATACGACCCAAGAGACCATAAGGATAATACCATAAAACGCCGGGACAGAATCCTGCTTCAGATGGAAAAAGACGGGTGGATCGGCAAAGAAGAATACAATGCTGCCTGTAACGAAGAAATAAAACTGGTGCAAAAAAAGATCAGCAAAAACAACTACGTAGAAACGTATGTATTTTACTGTGCTACCAGAGCTTTAATGGGACAGGAGGGGTTTGAATTCCGGAATGAATTTACCAGTGAAGAAGACCGTAAGAGTTATGATGAAAAGTATACGGAACTATATAATCAGTATCAGAAATCCTTATATACTGAGGGTTATCGCATCTATACCTCCATCGACTTAAAGAAACAGAAAGAGTTACAAAAAGCAGTGGATGACAATCTAAAAGGTTTTACGGATAAAAATAAAGAGGGCACCTATAAATTTCAGGGTGCAGCCGTCTCCATAGAAAACAAAACAGGCAGGGTAGTCGCCATTGTAGGCGGCAGGTATCAGGAAGCCTCAGGTTATACCTTAAACCGCGGATACCAAAGTTACAGGCAGCCGGGAAGTTCCATTAAACCGTTAATCGTTTATACTCCATCCTTTGAAAACGGACATTATCCGGACGATATCGTAGTGGATGAGAAATTTAAAGATGGGCCATCCAATTCCGATGGAAGATATTTAGGCAGGATAACTCTTCGCAAAGCAGTTGAAAAATCAAAAAATACGATTGCATGGAAGTTATATGAGGAACTTACCCCTAAGGTGGGGTTATCTTATCTGTTAAATATGAATTTTAATAAAATTGATAAAAATGATTATTATCCGGCAACTTCACTTGGCGGTTTTACAACCGGTGTGAGTCCTCTTGAAATAACTTCGGGTTATACCACACTGGAAAATGACGGTGTATACAGAGAACCAACCTGTATTATCCGAATCGAAGATTCCCAGGGGAATGTCCTGGTAGAAGAAAATAAAGCCAAGAAGAGAATCTATGATACCAATGCGGCAAGAATGATGACGGATGTATTAACCGGCGTTATTTTAAGAGGTACCGGAGCCGGACTGGGGCTTGACGGAATGATAAGTGCAGGAAAAACCGGAACCACCAATGATAAAAAAGACGGCTGGTTTGTGGGTTATACTCCTTATTACACCACAGGAGTCTGGGTTGGATATGATAGTCCAAAGTCAACGAATGAGTTGTCCGGTGCAACATTCCCGGGCGCAATCTGGAAACAATATATGAATGTTATTCATAAAGGCCTTAAGAGCAAGGAGTTTACTCCATACGAAGATGGAAGACCTCAGGGTGAGAAAGAAGAGACGGTAGAAACGAAAGAAACGGTTGAAACTAAGGAAACCTTGGAACAAACAGATGAGAACAGCACTGAGAGTGATGAAACAGATACCGGACATGAGAATACATCCGGTGAATACGTGGATAATCCCGGTGAAACTACGGGTAACCCTGACGGAAATTCCGGTGAGGACGGCTGGAATGATAATGAGGGAACTACTAATGAGGGCGATGGTGAAGTAACTCCGCCTGGCTGGGAGGAACCCTCTGATAATGGGGACAGTGATAACAGCCGGGACGACGGATCCTGGAGCGATGAAAACAGTTGGGATAACCAGGAAAGCAATCTGGAAGAGTAAAATTCCTTAATTAAATATTATAAAAGTATATTGACTCTCCTGTTACATTAGGGTTTATCATAAATGTAAGGCCTTAATTAATAATAAATGTGTACACATAGGTGATTGATTATGTTTAAAATAGGTGATTTTGCAAAATTAAACCGTGTTACGGTTGCCACTTTAAGACATTATGATGCCATAGGGCTGCTTCAGCCGGAAACAACCGATAATTTTACCGGTTACCGCTATTATTCCGCAGAGCAGATGCCCAAGCTAAACCGCATTATAAGTCTTAAGGAACTTGGTTTTTCCCTGGAGGAAATTGCTATGATTTTAAGCCACAAATCAGGGGATACGCTTAAGCTTCTATTGCAATTAAAACAAAATGAGATAAGGAGCAGATTAGAAGAAGAACAATCAAGACTCAACCGTATAGAAACATTTATGAAGATATATGAACAGGAGGATTATATTATGGATTATAATATTGTATTAAAAACTATTGATGAAATAAAAGTGGCAGGACTCAGGGACTTTATACCAAGTTATAGTGAACAGGGACATCTGTGGATGGAACTTGGGGAGTATCTGGATAAAAAAGGTGTAAAAACAGTACCGCCATGTATGGTAATTTATTATGATGCCGGTTATAAGGAGGATAAGGTAGATGCAGAAATCATTGAACCAATCCTTGGAGACCTGAAAGGGAATGACCGGATTAAGGTCAGAAATTTAGAAAGTGTAAAACAGATGGCCTGTGTTGTTCATAAAGGCTCTTACCAAACCTTAAGCTCAGCTTATAATGCTTTATCAAAATGGATTGAGGAAAACGGCTATACCATATCCGGCCCGCAAAGGGAATTATACTTAAAAGGGGAATGGGATTCTAAAAGCCCGGATGAATATATAACGGAAATCCAGATCCCGGTGTCAATTCATTAGATTCTTATTGACTGGACATCCAGGTTAGTAAGTCGGATTTTTAATCGAATGAAAACTGAAGATTGAATGAGACACAAACCGATAAATACAGGGACTGTTGCAAAATTCTTAGTGTATAGACTTGCGTAAGTGCAAATCAAGTAAACGAAAGATTTTGTAACAGTCCCTGTATATTTTATTACTTATTATATTTATTTAAAATATTCTGGATTCTTTCTGTAGGGCTTAATAATTTACTGATAGAGGAATCATGATTTAAGGTATCTATTAATAAAGCAATATATTTACTCATATCTACATTAATATAATAAGGTTTAGATAATAATTCTTCCGTCTGGTAAACCAGATTGGTTGTTAGAACCCTATAAATTAATCCCTGCTCGTATGCTTCATCAAATTTGGAGAAACCATTGGTGAATAAACCAAAGGTGGATGCCACAAAAATTCTTCCTGCTTTTCTTCTTTTTAATTCTTTGGCAACATCGATCATACTCTCACCGGAGGAGATCATATCATCAATGATTAACATATCTTTGCCCTCGACATCAGAACCTAAGAATTCATGTGCAACGATCGGATTACGGCCGTTAATAATTGTTGTATAGTCACGGCGTTTATAGAACATACCAAGATCCACTCCCAGGACATTGGCAAAATATACGGCACGGTTCATACCGCCCTCATCGGGACTAATAACCATCATATGCTCCGCATCAAGATTAAGATCAGGTACTTTTTTTAACAAAGCTTTAATGAACTGGTAGGTAGGTTGTACAGTTTCGAAACTCTTTAGCGGAATCGCATTTTGTACACGTGGGTCATGGGCATCAAAGGTTATAATACTTTCTACACCCATATTGGTTAATTCCTGTAAAGCCAATGCACAGTCAAGGGATTCCCTGGAACTGCGTCTATGTTGCCGGCTCTCATATAAGAAAGGCATGATTACAGTGATTCTGCGGGCTTTACCGCCTACAGCTGCAATAATTCTCTTTAAATCCTGATAGTGGTCATCCGGTGACATATGATTGGTATGTCCGCAAACCGTATAAGTTAAACTGTAATTGCAAACGTCCAAAAGCAGATATAAATCAGTACCACGAACGGATTCCCTGATGATACCTTTTGCTTCTCCGGTACCGAATCTCGGGCAGCCGGCATCAATAAGGTAGGAATCACGCTGGTATCCTGCAAATGCAATTGTAGAAGTATGTTCGCTTTCTCTTGCCTTACGCCATTCCACAATATAATCATTTACTTTTTGTCCCAGAGATTTACTGCTTTCCAGAGATATGATACCTAAAGTACCGACTGGGATCGTTTCAAATATTTTTTCTTGCTGCGGCATTCTATTGACCTCCAATAAAATTTGATTAACAACTGCATTGTCAAATATGCTGTCGTTATATGTATGGTAAAATGTCCATTAACGTTATACCATTAACCTTTTATTAAGTCAAGGCTAAATAGCAAAGTAGGCTCTAAAATAGTTACAGTTCGTTACTGTTCACAGGTAACAAACGCGACGTGTTTTTTGTGAATGCGCTGTCACAAAAAACCGGAGAATTGCAGTGCCAAAACGCTGCCCTTGCGTTTTGTGTGCATCGCGAAGCGTGTTATTGTTCACAACACTGCTGGTTTTTGCAGGGATGTGAACAGTAACTACAGTTCAGCATGCGGCTGAACTGTAACCTAAAATAACTTCTTGAGACGAATATCCTCACCAACGATTTTAAGAAGAGTATAATTGCTTGCAATTCTTGAAAATACGCGTTCGCTGTAGATTGTATTAATATTATCCAAAGATAAATTAGTTGATATAATCGTTGATTTTCTTCTTAAGAAACGTTCATTAATACATAAATATAATTGTACATTTACAAATGAATTATTTAATTCTGTTCCAAGGTCATCAATAATCAGTAAATCGCAGTCCAATATATAATCAAACTGGTTCTGGAATTCAAAATTATCTTCTCCTTTACCGAATTTATTTTTCTCCAATATATCAAATAGCTGGAAAGCGGTAAGATAAATAACCGTATTAGCTTTGTCTAAAAGTTCTTTGGCAATGCAGTTAGCCAGAAATGTTTTACCAACACCTGTATTGCCGTATAATAAAAGATTATTATATTCTTTGTCAAACTGATTAATATAATTTTGACAGACTTCTACTACTTTCTTTATATTTTCTCTGGGAGTCATTCTGGTACTCGGTTCAATATAATCCTCAGCATAATACTCATAGGAAAAGGTATCGAAGTTCTCTCTCACAATAGCCGTTTTTATGTTGGACTGGGAATAAACAATATCTACTATGGCCTGTTTAAAGCAATGACATTTCTCGTTACCAATATAACCGGTGTCCTTACAGTCTGGGCAATGAAAGGTGGGTTTAAGATAATCCTCAGGATAACCGTGCTTAGCTAATAACGAAGCTCTTTTAGCAGATGCTTCCTCTGTTTTTTTCTTTAATGGAGATAAGGAGTTATTATCGCCCATTAAGAGAAGTTTGGCACTGGAAACTGCACAGGTCACAACCTCATCATCAATTTCTTTCAGCTCCGGAATGGCCCGATAGACTTCTTCTGTGCGTATATCCAGGTCATGCTTATTCTGCAGCTGTATCATATCATATTCCCGTAAAATCTTATTATACTGATAATTTTTTAAAGCCATAGGGACCCTCCTCTACAGGTTGTTGGTAATTGAGAAACTCCAATAATGTATTTGAAAAACACTATATAGTTTCGCAATTACCTAAGTTTGTTTATTGTTTATGTAATAACCGTTGTTCCATGGAAGAATAATCTTCATCGGTATAGGTTCTTTGAGGAAAAGCATTAAAACGATTTCCGGGAGATGGTTTCGTGTTTACGGCAGCAGGTTTATTATTTGCCTTATTAGCTGCGATTTTTTGATGTTCTTCATCCAGATGAGATATCTGAGGTAACTCTTTAGCTCCTTTTTTATGCCAATTTTCCAGTATTTTATCCGTATATTTAAAGTCCGGTTTCTGAGTCTGTAATATGGTACGGTTACAGGCTTCTACGATAATATCAATGGAAAACCCGTATTTGTTAAGCCATTTATTAATAAATTGTTTTTCAACCTGCCCGGGAGCTCTATTTAAACCAAACGCTTTATTAACGGCATTATAATTACTGTTATAAAGGGCGGTAGCTGCTTCTGCTTTTTCTACTGTGTCAATGCCCTCCTCTGCCCAGGAAAGAGCGACTGCCTCAATATAGGAGGGATTCTTTTTGTTTTTGGATACACAATATTCGTAAAGGTACATAATTAATTCTGCCGAGAATCCTACACTTTCGTATAAGTACAGAATCAACTGCAGATCCATAGGTTTCATTAGCCGGTCCAAATAGATTTCAATAATATTTAATAACCACTTTACTTCATCCGTACCGGTAAGCTGTTTGATCTGGGCTTCCGAATAAGTGGGTTTTTCAAATATTCTGCCAGGAACCGGCTCGGTTCTGTCCGATATAGCCGGTTCCGGCTTTTCAACGGTTTCTATTCCTGCCGTTGTTGCAGTTGCCTGGTTTGTTTCCTGAACAGGTTCCGTATCTCTTGAATTCAGGTTATTTATATCATTTATGGTAATGGAAATAATATCATTATCGGAGCCTCGCACGAGGGATATTAAATTTACTTTTTCCCAATAACACAGAGCACGAATAATATCCTTTTCCGTATCATCCAATCGGTCTGCAATGGATGAAATTGAAATCTCTACATCAGTGGGACAGTTTATACACCGAAGCAGATATAAATACACCTTCACATAAGAACCGTTGGCGGAGGGCATAAATTGATCGATAAATAGATTCGGTATTATAGTTGTATCTGAAGCACTGTTAGAATTTAATATAATTGTACTCATATTGCCTTTAACTCCTATCTTTGCATAACTAGAGATTGCGTTTCAAACTCTTTGCCATGCAATTATATCACAGGTAAGAATATAAGGAAATAGGCTATTTTCCTGGAAAAGTTTCAACTACAGTTAATGTGGATAATGTGGATAGTGTGGATAAGGGACAGTGTGAAATATGTAAAATAATGTAAAAACAAGCAGAAAACGATAAGAATCAATTATTCTTATTCTATGTAATCAGTATTACAGAGAATTATTATGTGAACTAAAAAATCCACAGCCTTATCACAGTGAAATTGTTGATAAGGTTGTGGATAATGTGGATAACTATATACCTAGGAGTGCTTCTCCTATGGTTACAACGTCTCCGGCGCCCATAGTTATCAACAGGTCACCGTTATTACAATTTTGTAATAAAAAATTTTCAATATCATCAAAACTTTGAAGATAGTAGGCATCTTTACCAATTTTTATAAGTTCATCCTGTAAATCCCTGGAAGAAATATCACCCGGATTGTTTTCTCTTGCCGCATAAATATCAGCTAACACGATTTTATCAGCGAGGGAAAGGGCAGAGGCAAATTCTTTTAAGAAAGCTTTTGTTCTGGTATAGGTGTGAGGCTGGAATACACACCATGTGGTTTTATGGGGGTAGTTTTTGGCTGCTGTTAAAGTAGCTACTACCTCAGTGGGATGATGTGCATAATCATCTATAATGGTTACTCCGCCGATTTCTCCTTTATATTGAAAACGTCGTTCTGTTCCGGTAAAGGAATATAAAGCCTTCTTAATAACGTCCAGAGAGATGTTTAAACTTCTTGCCAGGGCAATGGCAGGAAGGGAATTGGATACATTATGGATACCGATTACATTTAGTTCAATATGGGTCAGCAGTTTGCCGTTTTCCATTAGATCATAGTGACCATGGCCTAAAGAATCATATTGAATATTTGCAGCAGTATAATGTGCGGCTGCTCCGAGTACGGTGCCAGAGGATTCATTAATACTATACGTCATGAAGGAACAGGGCAGATCTTTTGTAAAGTAAGAAACGTTTTCAATATCTCCGTTAATAACCAGAAGGCCGTTCTCTGGAAGTCTTTCTGCAAACAGACGGAACGAATGACGAATATCATCTAAATCTTTAAAGAAATCCAGATGTTCCGCCTCCACATTTAAGATAATACTTTTTGTTGGATTAAATTTAAGAAAGCTGTTTGTATATTCGCAGGCTTCTGTTATAAAGTGTTCTGAGCGGCCGATACGTATATTACCGTTGATATTATCTAAGATTCCCCCTACGGATATGGTAGGGTCTAAATTTGCTTCTAATAAAATTAAAGACAGCATAGAAGTTGTGGTAGTTTTACCGTGTGTACCGGAGATAGCGATAGCATCCGTATAATTTAACATTACCTGTCCTAATAACTCGGCACGGTCCATGATCGGTATTCCTGCCTGTATCACGGCCTGGTACTCTGTGTTTGATTCTTTTACGGCAGTGGTATAAACTACCAGATCTAAATCCGTTGTAATGTTAGAAGCCCTTTGCCCGTATAATACGGTGATACCCAAGGATTCCAGATGTTCGGTTATTTTGCTCTTTTTTGCATCAGAGCCAACTACATTAAAACCTATCGTATGTAAAAGTTCGGCCAGGCCGCTCATACTGATACCGCCAATACCTATAAAATGTACTTTAATGGGATTGCTAAAATTGATATGATACATTAAATTGCACTTCCTATCTTAATTGATTATTTTGTATAAACGATTAACATGAAATAAAACTCTTCTTATATAATAGCCTTATTTAGATATTTTTATCTATAAGTTATTATAATCATTTCCTATAAAAATACAATTAAAAAATTCAGCATACCAACAAGATATGATAAAATTTGGTTATTGTAACTTGGCTCTATGGATACAAAAATAACAGAAGTATGAATTATTATTAATTTTTTATGAATTAGCCGGGTGAAGACAATAATTTTATAAAGTTATGAATTAGTTTTTTAAGTAAATTAGAATGAAATTAGGTATAATGCTAAAAAAAGAATAATTTATTTTAAAATATTTGTAAAATTTATTCACATTTATGTAAAAGAATGGTATAATGGTGTCAAAATAAACAATAGGAGGTGATTGCTTGATTAGAAAAGAAATGATTGCTATGCTTCTTGCGGGTGGACAAGGTTCAAGGCTTGGTGTTCTTACTTCAAATCTGGCTAAACCTGCAGTGGCATTTGGAGGAAAATATAGAATTATAGATTTTCCTCTAAGCAATTGCATCAATTCAGGTGTGGATACAGTAGGAGTATTAACCCAATATCAACCATTAAGACTGAATACTCATATTGGAATAGGGATTCCCTGGGATCTGGACCGCAATATCGGCGGTGTATCTATTCTCCCTCCTCATGAAAAATATAACAGCAGTGAGTGGTATACCGGTACGGCGAATGCTATTTATCAGAACCTTGAATATATGGAATATTATAATCCGGAGTATGTGCTGATCTTAGGCGGTGACCATATCTATAAGATGGATTATGAGTCAATGCTGGATTTTCATAAGCAGCATAAGGCGGATATTACCTTAGCCACGATTCCGGTACCTATGGAAGAAGCCAGTCGTTTCGGAGTGGTCATTACCGATGAGGAAAAGAGAATAATCGATTTTGAGGAAAAACCACAAAAGCCAAGAAGCAACTTAGCTTCCATGGGAATTTACATCTTCTCCTGGAATATCTTAAGAGAGGCTTTGATTACTTTATCTGAACAAAAGGGTTGTGATTTTGGTAAACACATAATTCCTTACTGTCATGAACGGGGAGACCGGATATTCGCTTATGAATATAATGGATATTGGAAAGATGTCGGAACTTTAGGGTCATACTGGGAATCTAATATGGAATTGATTGACCTGGTACCGGTATTTAATTTATATGAAGAGTTCTGGAAGATATATACCAAAGGTGATACCATACTCCCGCAATACATAGCAGATACGGCGGTAATTAATAAAGCGATTATCGGTGACGGCGCTGAAATCTATGGTGAAGTATATAACTCCGTTATCGGTTCCGGTACTTATATTGGTACTGGAGCGGTGGTAAGAGATTCCATTATAATGAAAGACGTCATAATAGAGGATGGAGCTGTTATTCATAAATCTATCGTGGCAGAAAGTGCTAAAGTGGGGGCGTATTCCGAACTTGGCATTGGTGAAGAGGTTCCAAATATAAAAGAACCGTCAATTTATTCGTATGGGCTCGTAACTATAGCGGAGAAATCAGTGATTCCACCCCATGTCAAAATTGGTAAAAATACGGCTGTTGCCGGATTAACCACAATGGAAGATTATCCGGACGGAGTTCTATCTGGAGGCGAAACATTGATTAAGGCAGGTGGTAAGCTATGAGAGCAGTAGGAATCATATTAGCCGGCGGCAACAGTAATAAAATGAGGGAATTATCGGGTAAAAGGGCGATAGCTGCTATGCCGGTTGCAGGGAGTTACCGCTGTATTGATTTTGCATTAAGTAATATGTCCAATTCCCATATACAGAAAGTAGCTGTATTTACGCAGTATAATTCGAGATCATTAAATGAACATCTGAATTCCTCCAAATGGTGGGATTTCGGTAGAAAACAGGGGGGGTTATTTGTATTCACCCCAACCATTACGGCAGATAATAGTTTCTGGTACCGTGGAACCGCAGATACCATGTATCAGAATCTTAATTTTTTAAAAAATAGTCATGAACCTTATGTAGTTATTACATCCGGTGATGGTGTTTATAAGCTGGATTATAATAAAGTGCTGGAATATCATATTAATAAAAAAGCGGATATCACGGTGGTAAGTAAACAATTAATAGAAGGAGAGGATGCAAGCAGATTTGGAATTATTAATACAAATGAAGATGGAAGAATAGTTGAGTTTGAGGAAAAGCCGCTTATGACATCTGCTAATACCGTTTCCATAGGTATTTATGTTATAAGAAGAAGATTGTTAATTGAGCTTTTAGAGATTTCAGCCGAGGAAGACCGCTATGACTTTGTGAAAGATATTTTGATTCGTTATAAAAACCTGAAGAAAATATATGCCTATGAGATGGATACGTATTGGAGTAACATAGCAACCGTAGATTCTTATTATAAGACGAATATGGACTTCTTAAAGAAAGACGTCAGGGACTATTTTTTTAAAGAATATCCGGACATTTATTCTAAGATTGACGATTTACCGCCAGCAAAGTATAATCAGGGATCTTCCGTGAAAAACTGCATTATTTCCAGCGGATGTATTATCAACGGAGTAGTTGAAAATTCTATTGTGTTTAAGAAAGTTTATATAGGCAATAACTGTACCATTAAAAATTCCATCATATTAAATGATGTATATATTGGGGACAACACTTATATAGAGAATTGCATAGTAGAAAGCCGGGATACAATCAGGGTAAATACAACCCACATTGGGGAACCGGGAAATATCAAAATAGTAGTAGAGAAAAATGAAAGATATATACTCTAGACGAATAACAAAAAGATAAATATTAAAGGGGGATCTACACAATGCAGATAACAGACGTGCGTGTACGCAAGGTAAGTAAAGAAGGAAAGATGAAGGCGGTCGTATCAATTACAATGGATAACGAATTCGTAGTACATGATATTAAAGTAATCGAAGGTGAAAAAGGATTATTCATTGCAATGCCCAGCCGAAAAGCAGGTGACGGGGAGTATCGCGACATCGCACATCCAATTAATTCGGTAACAAGAGATAAAATTCAAAAAATAATTCTGGAAAGCTATGAAATCGCTGCTGAAGAATTTGAAGAAAAAGAAATGTAGTAAAATGAGGGGAGTATCTTAATTGACTGTTAAGGGGCATTTAAGATACTCCTTTTGTATTTATAGATTGCAGACTGATATAGTAGTAGAGTATAATAGTAATTAAATTACTATGAATCGAATTTCAAAAAAAATATTATTGTTTCGTCTTTATATACAAATTTGTTTCTTGATTGTGTGATGAAGGGCTTTAATAAATATAAAAGAAGATTATGAAAAAGGGGTTGATATATGAGACAATTTTTTAAGTTTCTGTTTTCATTAATTTTCTTAGTTCTGCTTCTTTATACTGTTAACAACAGATACCATTTAACGGATTGGCTGTTTTTTACCGGTTATGCAGATCAAACCGGAAACGCACAAACTTTTGTTAAGGATGTTCGCAGTGCCATGTTAGAGGGCTTAACAGAAATTGAACTCCGTTTTGTCGGTAAAGTAGAGAGCATGGAGTGGTTTACGGAAGATGCTATTGATCTGGTTTATGAAATAGATGATAAAAGAACTTCAAGTGATTATGATTACTTAAGGTATAAAACCAACAGTATTTATGCCCATATTGTAGGATTTGGGAATGTTCTTACCATTACTTATGAATTTGAGTATAATGAGACTGCAAAAGAAACCTCCCAGGTAGATGAAACGATTAAAAAGCTGTTTCAAAAATGGGAGATTGATAAAAAAACTGATTATGAAAAAATTAAGATGATTCATGACTATATTATTGAAAATTCATCTTATGATACGGATACGGAAAATTATTCTGCTTATGATAATTTGATAAATAAAAGGTCCACTTGCCAGGGATATATGAGCATTGCATATAAAATGTTTACTGAAGCAGGAATACCCTGCCGCATTATAACAGGAACCGGCAATAAAGACAGCCACGGTTGGAATATAGTTAAATTAGGGGGTAAATGGTATAACATAGATTGTACCTGGGATGATCCATTAACATCTGACGGAAAAAGCATTTCTACCTATGATTATTTTCTAAAATCGAATGGAGATTTTAAAGGCCATAAAAGGGATGAGGAATTTAAGAAAGAAGAGTTTTGTCAAAATTATGTTATGAGTAAAGTATCCTACATAGAATAAAATTAGCGTTTTGGTAATAAATCTTATACATAAATAATTATGAGGCATCGCAGAATGGTATAAATTTATATAACTGCTGTTATAATATTTTAAAGCAGTTATATAAATGACTCTGCAGATGCTTTTTTTTGGTCTAATTCTAAGTAATTTCATAATTTAAATTGTGTAAATTGACGGAACCGTAATATTAAATTTGTTTTTGTATGGCGAAGTATAGAATAAAAAGGTTTTATAAACAAAAGACTATTTAAAGGTAAAAAAAGTACCCATTGACGTAAAGAAAATACGTTTATGGCGGACAAGATATTTTTTATAATTAACTTATCAAAAATGTATTGGAGGACTATATGAGAAAGATTTTTAAGAAGTTTTCAGCAGTTTGTTTAGGATTTGTAATGGTTATTTCTCTGGCTGCATGCGGAAATGCCGGGGGAAAAGATGCTAATGAAGGTCAGACCGGATCAAAAACAGATACAGAAGAAACACAGAATTCAGATACTTCAAAAGATGGGGCTAAGGGAGAAGTTCAATTAACACTGTGGAGTATTGCAACGGAAAGTGATTCCTTTAATCATGCCTATACACAGGCAATTGCAGATTATGAAGCTGCGCATCCAGGAGTAAAAATCGTACATGAAACCTTTGAAAATGAATCTTATAAAACTAAGATTAAATCTGCAGTAGCGGCCAATGAGCTTCCTGACTTATTCTATACCTGGGGCGGCGGTTTCTCTAAGTCCTTTGTAGCATCGGGAAAAGTAATGCCTTTGGATAAATATTATACAGAGGATTATAAAGCACAATTACCGCAAGCTGCTTTAAGTAATGCAACTTACGACAGTGTTCTTTACGGTTCTACTTATACAACACC
Organism: Anaerocolumna sp. MB42-C2; assembly: GCF_030913705.1. GTDB lineage: Bacteria > Bacillota > Clostridia > Lachnospirales > Lachnospiraceae > Anaerocolumna. The sequence continues at coordinate 3,145,888 of NZ_CP133190.1, read as the reverse complement.
GGTATCCGCTTTATTTTACAACAAAGCAATGTTTGATAAATATGGTTTAAAAGCACCCGCAACCTGGGAAGAATTGGTTAAAGTCTGCCAGACATTCTTAGATAACGGAATTACACCTTTTGGTGTCAGCGTAAAAGATACCTGGGTACTTGCAATGGCACATGATGCTTTGACTCTTAAATCTGCCGGACCTACTAAGACAGCTGCTGCTGTAACGAAAAATGGTGTAAGTTACAAGGATCCGGATTTCCTGGCTTCTGCTGCAAAAATCAAGGAGCTTGTAGATATGGGTGCTTTCCTTGAGGGGGCAACCGGTTTATCCAATGACGAAGCAAGTGCTAATTTCTATAACGGAACCGTTCCTATGTATATCACAGGAAGCTGGATGGGCGGTTCTATTTTAACAGATGCAACTAATCCTGAAGATTTTGATGTAGCGCCTATCCCGGTTATTAACAGTAACAACGCTAAGATAACTGATTTCATGGGTGGTGCGGCAGATACGATTATGGTAAGCCAGTCTACGAAATATCCGGATGAAGCAGGTAATGCTGTATTCGAATTAACAAAGAGCATTTCAAAATATGCATATCTTGACGGAGCAGGTATTGCTGCCTGGAAAGTAGATTATGATGACAGCTCTGTGAATCCTATCACTAAGAAGGTTGCAGAATATGCATCCGGAGCAACCTCTTTCACCTTATGGTTTGATACTTTAATGGATGCAAATGATGCGGGCGAATACCTTGCTTTATTACAGGAGTTATACACCGGTAATTTATCACCGGAAGAGTTTGTTGAAGCAATGGCAAGCCAATTACAAAGCAAATAAACAGTGAAATCTTAATCGACTTACTGTTCCATGGCAATCTGCAATCAGTGTACTGTCTGGCTGATAACCAGGCAGTACAACTCTTTTTTACCTATAGATACTTACCGGGAGGAATTTACATGAACAAAGTAAGAAATAACAAGACGGCAATTATCCTATTTATGCTTCCGGCAGTAATATTATTTGCATTAATTATTATAGTGCCTATTCTAATGTCCGGATATTACAGCTTTCTTGACTGGGATGGTATAACAAAAGGCGTATTCGTAGGATTTGATAATTATAAAGAATTATTTACTAGTAAATCGGCAGGTTTTCCTAAAACAATGGGTAATGCCTTACTGCTTGCCCTGTTATCCACCGTGATTCAGCTGCCGATCTCTCTGTTTTTTGCGATTATACTGGCCAAGGGAGTAAAAGGTGAGAAATTTTTTGTAGCAGTATTTTTTATTCCTGTATTAATTTCTACTGTAGTTATTGGTCAGTTATGGATGAAAATATACAATCCCGATTATGGTTTAGTTAACTCGGCACTTCGCAGTCTGGGCCTGGATTCTTTGGCTAAAGTCTGGCTGGGGGATCAGAAAACAGCACTTTATGCAGTGTTTATACCGATTTTATGGCAGTATGTGGGATATCATATGTTGCTGATGTATGCCGGTATTAAATCTATTTCACCTGACCTTAGGGAAGCAGCTAAGATTGATGGTGCTACGGAATGGGGTATCGCAAGATTTCTAACTATTCCTCTGTTAAAACCCATTATACGTGTCTGCGTGATATTTGCAGTAACCGGTTCCTTAAAGGCATTTGATTTGATTTATGTATTAACAAATGGCGGTCCGGCACATGCAAGTGAAGTTCCAAGTACATTAATGGTATCGATGATATTTGGACGAAACCGGTATGGATTCGGCAGCTCTATAGCGATTGCAATTATATTCTTATGTTTCTTCTTTGCAATGGTGATTCGTAAATTCTTTAAGACGGAGGAGGAAGACTAGATGAAAAAATTACGGGTAGGAAATAAGATTATATTTGCTGTTTTATGCATCTGGGCAATTATACAGATATTTCCCTTGTACTGGATGTTTACTTTCTCCTTAAAGGATAACAGTGAAATATTCGGTAAAAATATTATAGGATTGCCTCATAACTGGTTATGGGAAAATTATACGACTGCACTTACAAAAGGGAAAGTGGGCCTTTATTTCTTTAACAGTATTGTAGTAACCGGTGCAACTATACTATTAACTGCCATAGTAGCCTTAATGGCGACTTATGCTTTAACCAGAATGATATGGAAGGGCAGAAAGATGATGAATAACATCTTTATGCTGGGGCTTACCGTACCGATTCATGCAGCTATACTTCCGGTATTTATTCTCTTAAGCAGATTAAAAATGACTAATTCCTATCAGGCTTTGATTATTCCGTATGCCGCATTTGCTCTGGCGATGGCAATATTAATCAGCAGCAGTTTTATAGAAACTATTCCGAAAGAGCTGGAAGAGGCTGCCTGTATTGACGGCTGCAGCGTTTACGGAATCTTCTGGCGTGTGATTGTGCCGCTTATGAAACCTGCACTTGCCACCATAGCAATCTTTACTTTTTTACAGGCTTGGAATGAATTAATGTTTGCAGTTATCTTTATCAGTGATTCGGCATACCGTACTTTATCAGTCGGTATCCAGACGTTATCCGGTTCTTATACCACCGAGTGGGGTCCGATTGGTGCTGCTTTGGTTATTGCAACTTTCCCTACTTTAATCGTTTACTGTTTTATGAGCAGTAAAATTCAGGAAAGTCTGGTAATGGGAGCTGTAAAAGGTTAAGTGCGTTCAGAAAAGGGCCACTGGTTTAGTAGGCGGATATCCTACACGGCAAGGTATAGCGAATCACCGTTAGTGAACCTTGGGTGTTGTCTGGTAACAGGTAAGGCTAAGAGTAGACAGTTAGGAAGCAGGGTAGAGGTATCTGTATCAATGAGTAAACATTTTGTAAAAAACATAAAAATATGGTTCTCATCACGAAAATTAAAGCAGAAAGTCAGGTACCTGTTTCTGACCATAATCGGAGGGTATTTAATTCTTTTTACGATTATTTTTATGGTTTTTATCAAGAGAAGTATGATAGATTATACTCTTGAAAGTAATTATAATACTATGGTCTCCATAGGAAATAACTTAAACAGCGAGCTTAATACCATCAGCAGTATGGGCCAGCTAATGATGGCAGACGGCAATATTTCCGATTATCTCAGAGGGGATAGTAGTAAAGGTGCAAGATATACCCAGAAAGCAATTACCTCCATTTATGATATCACCAATGCTTTTAACTATATAAGCTCTGTATATTTGTACCGCAATGACGGCAATTATATTAATACCTCCAACGGTATTACCGTTGTAAATAAAGATGTGATGAAAGAGATATCCTGGTATCAGGATATCATAGACGCCAAAGGTGGATATGTACTTAAGGTGAATGGGGGCGGAGCATTTTACCGTAAATCCGGTGATACCATCATTTCTTTTATTCGTATTGTGAATGATATGGAAACGCAGGAACCCATCGGTTTGATGGTCATAAATCTCACAGAAGATATTTTAGCCGGAACTTATAAGGATATTACAAGTAAAAATAAACAGTTTTATTATTATGACAGCAGTTTAAAACCGGTAAAAAAATTCGATAATATGGATAAGCTTTCAAAAATAACAATAACGGAGGATACTTATAACCAGATCACGATTGGCACTTTTGGATACGAAAAAGTTTTGTCTTATTACCGGATACCCAATACTCCTTTTATTATTGCGGGTATTGAGGAAATGTCTTATCTTAGGATTATTCCTGCACAAGCCAGCTGGATTATGGCGGCACTAATAATTATTACGGTATTTTCCATGATTTTAATTGGAATTTTTATATCTGTTTCCATTACAAGCCCCATCGAACGTCTGGTGCAATCCATGGACGTGGCGAAAGAGGGATGGCTGAAAAGAGTAAGCTTAAAACTTCCTGATGATGAGATAGGTCACCTAAAAGACAGTTATAACAATATGCTGGTGGCAATTAACCGGTTGATCAACGAACTGATAGAGAAAGAGAAATCCATGCAGAAAGCGGAACTGGACGTATTACAGGAACAGGTGAAACCGCATTTTTTATATAATACTTTAGATACCATCGCTTATCTTGCATTGGAGGATTCCCCCGATACCGTATACGATGCCATCGAGACACTGGGGAATTTTTATAGAAGGTTTTTAAGCAAAGGCAGCAGTGAGATATCCATTCAGGATGAAATCAATATTGTAAAAGATTATTTAAAACTGCAAAAATTACGGTATGAAGATATATTTGAAGATAAATATGAACTTCAAGATGATTTATTAAAGATTCAGATTCCTAAATTAATTTTACAGCCACTAGTTGAAAATAGCTTATATCACGGGATCCGATTAAAAGGGGAGAAAGGAATAATTAAAATTTCCGTCTTTTCCAGCAGCAATCTACTACACATTGTAGTCTATGACAGCGGTATAGGAATGAATGAAGAACAGTTAAGCCAAATTATGCTTGATAATAACAAGAGTTTTGGATTTAAAGGAACAATGGAACGGATTCAGTATTATTACGGAAGAGAAGATGTGTTTGAAATCAAAAGCGAAGAGGGATTATATACACAGGTAGATATAAAGATACCATTATAGGGGGCTTTATTATGTGCAAGGTTATGATTATTGATGATGAAAGGGCAATTCGCAATCTGCTCAAAATCACATTGGAGAAAGAAAATTCGGAACTTATAGTTGTGGGTGAGGCAGCTAGCGGAATTGAAGCGATTAATACCATAGATAATTACAAGCCGGATGTTGCATTTGTAGATATCCGTATGCCTTTTATGGACGGCATCGAATTCAGTAAATTGGCGATTAAACGATATCCGAGACTCAAGATAATTATATTAACAGCCTTTAATGATTTCGAATATGCCAGAAAGTGCGTAGGAATCGGCGTATTTGAATATTTATTAAAGCCTATATCCAGAGAAGAGATCCATGAAACCTTAACCAGGGTGATTGACCAGATTAAATCGGAACAGCCTGACCGTGAGGAAGAAATAGTCCAGGATGACAGTAATCATACAATTCTGCAGATTAAAGAATATATCAATAATAATTTTCAGGATGCGGAAATTAACTTAACCTCCATTGCTCAGCAATTTGGTTTTAATTCCAGTTATTTAAGCCGGGTTTTTAAATTAAAAACCGGCATTGGACTGATTGAATACTTAACCCAATGCAGAATGGAGAAAGCAATAATCTGTGCCCAAAAGGGAGTTTTAATGTATGTGACCGCAAAAGAAGTGGGAATTCCAGACCCGAATTACTTTGGAAAATGTTTCAAGAAATATACCGGTTTGGTATACTCTGAATATATAAATAAAACGGGAGAAACTAAGGATTAGTTTCTCTTCTTTTTATGAAATGGAAGTATTGCCAAAAACTTATTGCTATAAATTTACTATTAGATTATAATATTGATTAACAAAAAAATTACGCTGTACATATAGTATTTATTATGTACAGCGTAATCGTGCGCCTATTTTTAGCCTCAGAGTTTTGGCGCTAGCAACGCCCTGCAGTTTTTAACTCATGTATTGACGTTAAGGGAAGAAACGGCAGATTTAAAATGCAGCCGGACAAAGAATATTTATGAAGAATTATCTGTTAAAGGCTGCAAATTAAGTAAATATAAAGAATTAGCTTCTTTAGGAATATTAGTATTGATTACTCAGGATGTGGATAAGATAACAGAAGAAATAAGAGAGGTATATCAGGTTTTAATCGAAAAAAAAGGATTTGGCAAATGGTCTTAGACGGCAATGATTATTGCGGCTACCAGTGCAGCAGGAGCTGCAGCGGCTTCCTCTTCAATCTTAGAATCATTCATAACATACACAATAGTCGGAAAGGCAGAAAAAATGTACATTATAGTAGGATTAGGCAATCCAACCAGAGAATATCAGGCAACAAGGCATAATATCGGTTTTGATGTAATTACCCGTATATCGGATGATTATAATATCCCGTTGGATTTTAAAAAACATAAAGCAGTTTGCGGCAGGGGATATATTGAGGGCGAGAAAGTTGTGCTGGCACAGCCTCAGACATATATGAATTTAAGCGGAGAAAGTGTCAGGGAGTTAGTGGATTTTTATAAAGTAAGTCCTCAGGAGGTTATAGTTATATACGATGATATCAGTCTGGATGTAGGACAACTCCGGCTCAGGGTCAAAGGAAGTGCAGGCGGACATAATGGGATAAAAAGTATAATTAATCATCTGGGTTCTCAGGAATTTCCAAGAATAAAGGTCGGTGTAGGAGATAAGCCGTCGGGATGGGACCTGGCGGATTATGTACTTTCCCGTTTTAAAGAGGAAGAACAGCCTATTATACGGGATGCCATTAAAAAATCTTCTGATGCGGTAAAATCTATCATAAAAGATGGAATGGAATTGGCCATGAACATCTATAATAGAAAATAATGGAATAAATTACTTGATAAAATTTGAGTGTCCAAAAATGACTCATATTACATTTTATGAATACAGAACCAGATTAAAGGAGGCAACAGTTTGAAGACCTTTACTACCCCTCTGAAGGAATTAAAAGAGTTTAATGACATAAAAGACAATTTAAAACTAAAAAACACACCGGTTCAGGTGACCGGCTGTATTGACTCGCAGAAATGTCATCTCATCAGCGGTTTAAGTGAAGGCTACCTGTGGAAGTTAATTATAACTTATAATGACATAAAAGCGAAAGAAATATATGAAGATTATAAGTTATATGACAAAAATGTTTATTTGTATCCTGCTAAAGATATTATTTTTTACAGTGCAGATATACATGGTAATGCAATCGTAAGGGACCGTCTGAAAATATTGAGACGTTTAATTGAAAAGGAGCCTGTTACGGTTATCACAACTTTGGATGGCGGTATGGATAAAATACTTCCTCTTGACTTTATTAAGAAAAGAGTCATTACACTTAAGGAAGCAGGAAACCTTGATTTAACAAAGCTGCAGGCAGATTTAATCCATCTGGGTTATGAGCGGCAGGGACAGGTTGAGAGTCCCGGAGAATTTGCGGTCCGCGGCGGTATCCTGGATATTTTTCCTCCGACGGATGATTGCCCCTATCGTATTGAGTTATGGGGAGATGAAGTTGACTCCATACGTTCTTTTGACATTAGCAGTCAAAGATCAATTGAACGAATAGAAAGTCTAAGTATTTATCCTGCGGCAGAAATGATATTGGATCAGAATAGAATGCTGATGGGAATGAAAAAGATAGAGGATGAGAAAAAAGAATATGTTAAAAGACTGAGAGAACAGAAGAAAACAGAAGAAGCTGCAAGAATTCAGGATATTATCGGGGAGTTTAAAGATAACCTGGAGAGTTTTCAAGGTTCTGTCGGTATTGACAGCTATATTAAGTATTTTTATGATAACACAGTATCTTTTTTTGATTATTTTGACAGTGAAAATTCCGTGATTTATATCGATGAACCCAGCAGGATACAGGAAAAAGGAGAAGCGGTCGAAACGGAATTCAGAGAAGGAATGATAGGAAGAATCGAAAAAGGTTATATTCTTCCGGGTCAGAGCGATGTGATTTACGGGTTTAAAGAACTTTTGGCCAGTCTCAATCATAAGACAACGCTTTTACTTAGTACCATGGATTATAAGGCAAACTTCTTTACGATTAAAGGAAGATGGGACTTTACTGTACGCTCTGTAAATCCATATAATAATAACTTTGATATTCTGGTTAAAGACTTGCAGAAATGGAAAAAAGGCGGATACCGTATTCTTTTACTATCCGTATCCAGAACCAGAGCAAATCGTCTTAGTGAAGACTTAAGGGATCACGGTCTGAATGCCTTTTATAGTGAGGATATGGACAGGGTTATCCAAAAAGGTGAGATTATGGTTGCCTATGGAAGTCTTCACCGTGGATTCGAATATCCTTTAATTAATTTAGTGGTTATATCCGAAAGTGATATATTCGGCGCAGAAAAGAAAAAGAAAAGAAAACTGAAAGAATATGACGGTAAAAAGATACAGAGCTTTACGGATTTAAACGTAGGAGATTATGTTGTTCATGAAAATCACGGCCTCGGAATATACCGGGGTATTGAGAAAATCGAAGTCGATAAAGTAACAAAAGATTATATTAAAATTGAATACGGCGGTGGAGGCGTGTTGTATATATTGGCAACAGGCCTTGATGTGATACAAAAATATGCAGGGGCGGATGCCAAAAAACCGAAGCTAAATAAGTTAAATTCACCGGAATGGAAGAATACTAAAACCCGTGTAAAAGGTGCTGTTAAGGAAATCGCCAGAGAACTGGTGGAACTATATGCTGTACGCCAGGCCAAAGAAGGCTTTCAGTTTGGTACGGATACCGTTTGGCAGAAGGAATTTGAAGAAATGTTTCCTTATGAGGAGACAGATGACCAGCTTCGTGCGATTGAGGAGACCAAACAGGACATGGAAAGTAAGCGGATTATGGACCGGCTGGTCTGCGGAGACGTCGGTTACGGCAAGACGGAGATAGCCATCCGAGCTGCATTTAAGGCTGTTTCAGACGGCAAACAGGTGGTCTTCTTAGTACCTACCACCATATTAGCCCAACAGCATTATAATACCTTTGTACAAAGGATGATGGACTTCCCCATAAGTATTGATATGCTGTCCCGCTTTAAGACGGCTGCCCAGCAGAAAGCAGTTACCCAACGGCTTAGAAATGGGAACCTGGATATCTTAATCGGAACCCATAGAGTACTTTCTAAGGATATTCAGTTTAAGAATCTTGGATTGTTAATTATTGATGAGGAGCAGCGCTTTGGGGTAACCCATAAAGAAAAGATTAAGCAATTAAAAGGAGATGTGGATGTATTAACCCTTACAGCAACGCCTATTCCCAGAACACTTCATATGAGTTTAATCGGTATCAGGGATATGAGTGTATTAAATGAACCTCCTGTAGACCGAATGCCGATTCAGACCTATGTATTGGAACACAATGAAGAAATTATCCGTGAAGCCATTAACCGCGAATTGGCCAGGGAAGGCCAGGTATATTATGTATATAACCGGGTTAACGGTATTGATGAAGTGGCAGGTAAAATAGTCAAGCTTGTTCCGGAAGCAAATGTATCTTTTGCCCATGGTCAGATGAGTGAAAGGGAGTTAGAGCGGATTATGTTTGATTTTATTAACGGGGAAATCGATGTTTTGGTATCCACCACTATTATAGAAACCGGTCTTGACATATCCAATGTAAATACCATGATTATTGATGACGCGGACCGCCTTGGGTTATCCCAGCTATACCAGCTGAGAGGCCGCGTAGGACGTTCCAACCGTACGGCCTATGCTTTTTTAATGTATAAAAGGGATAAGATGTTAAAGGAAGTGGCCGAGAAGAGGCTGCAGGCGATTAAAGAATTCACAGAATTAGGCTCCGGATTTAAAATTGCCATGCGGGATCTGGAAATCAGGGGTGCAGGTAATTTATTAGGGGCCCAGCAGAGCGGACATATGGAAGCAGTGGGATATGACCTTTATTGTAAGATGCTAAATGATGCCATACGTGCTATGAAAGGTGAAGTGAAAGAAGAAGAAACCTTTGATACCACAGTTGATATGGACATTGATGCATTTATCCCTGCAACCTATATTAAAAGTGAGTTTCAGAAGTTGGATGTATATAAGAGAATCGCTGAAATTGAAAATGAAGAAGAACTTCTGGAGATGCAGGAGGAATTATTGGACCGTTTCGGAGATATGCCAACCTCGGTTAATAACCTGTTAAATATTGCTTACATCAAATCCATCTGCCACAGTGTTTATGTTACCTCTTTAGTTTACCGGAATGAAGAAATTAAACTGGTTATGTATAATAAAGCAAAGCTAAAGGTAGAGAAAATTCCGGAACTGATAGAGAAATATAAACCCTCCATAAAACTGGTTCCGGAGGCAAACCCTTATTTTGTTTATTCCTTGAAGAAACCTGGCAAGACTGGTAAAATAGATGTTATAAATTTATTTGAACATGTGAAAAATCTTCTGGGTGATTTAAAACTGTTGTTAGAGGAAGAAAATACCGCAGGTGCGGACGAATAGGAGTTTCCATGAGAAAAAAGATAAAGAAATTAATTTTATTAAATTTACTTGCTGCTTTGATTTTAACTTCAACAGCCTGTACTAAAAATACGGATGAAAAACAAAAAAATATATCAAATAATGCGGTGACCGCAGATAACGGTGATGGGAATACAAAAGAGGCAGATACGATTACTGTCGCTCCGGTAGATGAAGATACATTAAAAAAGGTAGTTGTTAAAGTAGGAAAAGAAGAAGTGACATACAGTGAAGCCATGATTTATTTTCAGTATATTAAGGCTCAATATGAAGACTATTTTGGTGACCAGATCTGGACCTATGATTTTAACGGACAAAGTTTCGGAGATATGGCAAAACAGGAAATAATGAATATGATTGCGCAGACAAAGATAACCTGTGCACAGGCAGAAAAGTTTAATACGGAAATAACGGAAGAAGATGAAGCTCAAATTAAGGAAAACGCACAGACCCTCTTTGCCGGTATAACGGATGTAGATAAAAGACGTTATGGTCTGACTTTGGATCTTGTCCAGAAGTTTTACCGGGATAATATGATATATGAAAAAGTTTATGATGCATCCACCATGAATGTGAATACGGATGTATCCGATGAAGAAGCAAAACAGATAACCATTCAGCAAATATTGGTGCTTACAACAAAGACGGACACGGACGGTAAGAAGATTCCTATGACTGTGAAAGAAAAGGAAAAAGCTTATAAGAAAGCAAAAGGATTATTAAAGCAGGCAAAGAAATCCGATAATTTCTATAACTTTGCTGAGGCAAACACGGAAGATTCCAATGTGGAATATACTTTTGGCAAGGGTGAAATGGTAAAAGAATTTGAAGATGCGGCATTTGCTTTAAAAACCGGTGAATTCAGTAATATAGTGGAAACGGAATATGGTTATCATATCTTGTACTGTGTCAATGATTATAATGAAGATGCAACCTTAGAAAAAAAAGAGGAGATCATTGCCAAAAGACAGGATGAAACCTTTAAGAAGCTATATGAAGATTGGGCCGCCGATTTTAAGCTGGATGTTAACGATAAAGTGTGGAATGACATGAAATTTGAGTCCTCACCAAAAAATACTTCTTCAGATAATACAAAAGAAACAACGGAAGCTGACACTGATACAAACGAGAATTCAACAAGCAGTGACTGATCGTAGTCTAATCTGAAAACTCCCTGGTAACAAATTTAATGTTTCAGGGAGTTTTTATTTCATAAGAAAGATCTTAGAAAGCGCCAGAGTCTGGCAAGTCAGATCCTGGCTTGTTTAATTAATTGTATCGCTTATACCGATTATTTTAGCCAGCCGTATTACGATATAAGCAGTTACAAAACCAAAAACAGCGCCGGCTAAAACATCGCTAGGATAGTGAACGAATAAATACACTCTGGAAAAACCAATCAGGACTGCCAGCAGATAGGCAGGTATCCCGGCATATTTACTTGCATGGAAGATAACTGTGGCAGCAGTAAAAGATGACATGGTATGTCCGGAAGGAAATGAAAAAGAGCCAGGTTTTTTAATCAGGAGTTTAATATCCGGAAAACGTATAAAAGGTCTGTCCCGGCCAATTATTTGCTTCAGAACACCCTCACCCAAAATACATTCGACGGATAAGGCAGCAGTTAGTACAATTCCGCAGCATCTGGTTCTCTTATTAAGGAGAAGCAGAAAGGTTATAATAATCCAGATAAACCTGGAATTATCCAGTGAGGTAATGTAAATCATAAATTTATCCATTAAAGGTGAGTGAAAATGATTTAATACATAGTATAGAATTGTGTCATCCAATTCCTGAATTATATCCAATTCAGCACTCCTTTCTGAAATTATCCAATAGGATCGAGTATCAAACCCCAATTTAAAATTATTATAACATATTAATAATGGATCAAAAAGATTCTGGTTTTAACTCTTTAATTTAATTCTAAGATAATACTAATGAATCTTAGATTGACAAAGGAGAATACTGGGGTTAATCTATCCATGTAAAAATTAAATACAATTGGCGGGAGTTCTGGTTGAGAGAAAATAAATAGATTGAAAGGATGCCACATGCAAAAGGATATTATCTTTTGGCAGATGTGTTATACAATGGGTGTTAATATGATAGAAATAAAAAATCTCACTAAGGTTTATAAGCTTACGAAAAAACAAATGGCTGAGCAAAAAACAAAGAAAAACATGAAAAAGGCAGTGGATGATATCAGCCTGTCAGCGAAAAAGGGTGAAATATACGGCTTGCTCGGTCCGAATGGAGCCGGTAAAACCACAACCCTACGATGTGTTGCAACATTATTAAAACCAACCGCGGGAGAGGTAACGGTATGCGGGTATGATACGGTAAAAGAACCGGAAAATGTAAGGAAATCAATTTCATTTTTAACCAATGAAATAAAATTGGATCCTCAGTTTTCTCCAAAGTATATGTTTAATTTCTTTGGCAGATTACATGGCATGGATGAGCAAACTATAGAGAAAAGAAGAGAAATGTTATTTGATTATTTCGGAATTAAAGAGTTTCAGGATAAGAAAATCGATGAATTATCAACCGGAATGAAACAGAAAGCATCCATTGCGGTAAGTCTCGCCCATGACCCAGAAGTAGTAATCTTTGATGAACCTACCAATGGTCTTGATATCGTGACGGCAAGAAGTGTTACCGATTACCTGAAATTACTCAAACAAGAAGGAAAACTGGTGATTGTCTCCACACATATTATGTCCGAAGCAGAAAAACTCTGTGATCGTATCGGAATTATCATTAACGGTAAGAAAGTTATGGACGGAACACTTAGGGAGATTCTTACCTCTACGAAAACAGAAGATTTAGAAGATGCATTTTTTGAACTTTATAAAGAATACAGTAAAGAGGAGGTATAGTATGTTAGGTGTAAAGCAAATCATTAAAAAGGAAATGACCAGAGTATTTACAGACAAAAAATTAATTATCAGCTTGTTCCTGTTACCCGCGGTTTTAATTATCGGCATCTACTACTTTCTGGGGCAAATGCAGACTGCTATGATGGAGGATATCAATAAGCATGTCTCTACCATTTCTATCCAGAATGCTCCTGGGGATTTTAAAGATATTATTACCTCCTTAAAGCCGGAGGCTAAGGTTACGTATCTGAAACCGGGTGCAGACGTAACCAAGGTAAAAGGCGATATATTAAATGGTACTACGGACCTTTTAGTAGTGTTTGAAGAGGATTTTTTAAATAAGGTAAAGGAGTATAAAAACAGTAATAAGATTCCGGAGGTTAAAACATATTATAACACCTCGGAAGACTATTCCAATGCTGCCAGAGAGAACTTTGTAAACGTAATTTTATCTCAGTACGAACAAAAACTTTTAACAGACCGTTTTGGAGATACAAATCAACTGACGGTATTTCATATTGATGTGGATCCGTCAACCTCTGTAATTGTTGATGAGAAAAAAGCCACCGGAAAAGTTTTTGGGACATTATTACCCTATCTGATTACCTTTATGTTATTTCAGGGTGCTATGAGCCTTGGTATTGATGCCATAACCGGTGAAAAAGAACGCGGAACCATGGCAAGTATGCTTTTAACACCCTTAAAGAGGAGAGAAATCGTATTAGGGAAATTAATCTCCATTTCCATTCTGGCCAGTCTTTCAGCAGCCGTATACGCAGTTTCCATGATAACTGCTATGCCGATTATGTTAAAAAACCTTGGTGAGGCTTCCATGGAAGGATTAAGTCTGAAATTTTCAGCCGTACAGGCAGTGGAACTCCTTGCTATATTAATTGTTATGGTATATTTGTATGTTTCGGTAGTAGCACTTGCGGCTGTATTAGCAAAAACCGCAAAAGAAGCGGCAGCGTATGTAACCCCCATCTTAATCGTGGTAATTGTGGCCGGTATGGCTACCATGTTCTCCGGAAATGAAGAAAAAGCCTTAAGTTTATTTGCAATTCCGGTGTACGGAAGTGCCATATCCATACAGAACATTTTAGTGGGAGAATTGACTTTGGCTCAATTTGGTGCCACTGTAGGCGGAACACTGCTGCTTGCGGTTATTCTGACCGTGTTTATTACCAGGGCTTTCAACAGTGAAAAAGTAATGTTTAATGCATAAATTGATTCGAGGGTCAAAAGTCAATTTTATATTATGGTTCGTCAATTTGCAGAATTTATAATTTGACCACATGATGCAGAATATGCAAATTGTCTAATGTAAAATAATTGTATGGCTTTTGATTCTCAAATCATAAATTTTATATAATAATGGAGCTATAAATGTTAAATAATACGGTTATAACTAATAATAAAAGAAATATAAAATTAATTTTAGAGTATGACGGAAGCGGTTACGCAGGCTGGCAAAGACTCAATAATACCACAGGGAAAAAGTCCGTTCAAAATGTATTGGAGGATTGTATCTCCGGTTATTTAGGAGAAGATATTAAGGTTATCGGTTCCGGAAGAACCGATGCAGGTGTGCATGCTCTGGGGCAGGTTGCCAATTTTTATTCTACCAGTGGCATTTCAGCAGAGGAAATGAAGAATACAATTAATACTTTACTTCCTGAGGATATTAAAGTGATAGATCTGAAAGAAGCGGACCGGGAATTCCACAGCCGTTATTCTGCCAGGGCTAAAACTTATGAATACCGTATAAGTCAGGGAGATGTAAAACCGGTATTTACCAGAAAGTATACGTTACATGTTCCGGAAAATCTGGATATGGATTCTATGCAGAAAGCAGCCGCTTATTTAACAGGAACATTTGATTTTAAGGCATTTTCCACCGACAGAGGAGACGGAAAATCTACAATCAGAACAATTGAGAGTATAAGGATATACAGAGTAAAAAATGCAAGATTTAAAAAATCTACGGAAGAAGTGCGTATTGCCATAACCGGAGATGGATTTCTCTATAATATGGTCAGAATTATAACCGGCACTTTAATAGAAGTAGGACTGGGAAAACGTAAGGCTTATGATATTATGGACATTCTTAAGGGGAAAGACAGGCAGCTGGCCGGGAAAACGGTAAGTTCAGTGGGTTTATTCCTTTTAGAGGTAAGGTATTAAATTCCTAAATATAAATATTTTACTTAAATTGTTTCTGAACGTATAAATTCTTCCTTTTGACAAACAATAATAACCATAAGTACCACATTATGATTATCATGCAAAATGGAGGAATAAAATATGAAAGCCACAGGAATCGTTAGGAGAATAGATGATTTGGGACGTGTTGTTGTCCCCAAAGAAATTCGACGCACATTACGTATACGAGAAGGAGACCCACTTGAAATTTTTACTGACAGAGAAGGAGAAATCATACTCAAGAAATATTCACCTATTGGAGAACTAGGATTATTTGCTAAGCAGTATGCTGATTCCCTGGCACAGACAACGGGGCATATTATTGCTATATCAGATAAAGATCAATTTGTTGCAGCATCCGGAAGTATGAAGAGGGAGCTATTATCAAAATCCATCACACCTGAATTAGAACAGGCTATTAATGAAAGAGAGAGTATTATAGCTTCCAAAGAGGATAAAAATTTTGTACGTATTGTTGCAGATGATGACACTGATTATTCCTATCAGGTAATCTGGCCGATTATCAGTGAAGGTGATGCAATCGGTTCTATCGTTTTACTTTCCAAAGATCCGAAAGTTAAGTTTGGCGATGTTGAGAATAAGCTTGCAAGTACGGCTGCGTATTTCTTAGGAAGACAGATGGAACAATAACATTTGATACGATAATTACGAGGATGTCCCAAAGTGATGATTACTATCATGTTGAGGGCATCCTTTTTATGAAATTAATTAATGAAACAAAAAGTTACTGTTCACAAATAACAACTAAAATGGTTTCAAATAAATTGAAATCGAGTTGTGATTAATCGGAAGAATATGTATAATAAGTATTAGAAATGGTAAGGGTTGGATATCCGAACGGATAAGAATTTGGAAGAGATTCTTTTTAGAAGAAAGAATAGCAGCTATTACATAAATAATTAAAAAATAGGAGAAAATTACTATGGAGAAAAAGTATAATTATGACGATTTTATGAGTATCATCAGACAGCTGCGAGGTGAAAACGGATGCCCCTGGGATAGGGTGCAGACTCATGAAAGCTTAAGAAACTGCTTGATTGAAGAAGCTTATGAAGTCATTGAAGCAATTAATAATAAGGATACGGAAAATCTATGTGAGGAACTGGGTGATATCTTGCTTCAGGTAGCTTTACATACTGCCATAGCGGAAGAACAAAAGGAATTCGGTATGGAAGATGTAATTAGCGGAATAAGCAGGAAAATGATCCGCAGACATCCGCATGTATTTGGAGGTGAAAACGGGGCAGCAGGAATGGACAAAATTGATTCCGATACCGTAATCAGAAACTGGGATGATATTAAGAAGGAAGAAAAGAATCAGAAGAAAGCTTCCGAGGGATTATTAAGTGTTCCGAAAGCACTTCCGGCTAATATTCGAGCGGAAAAGGTACAGAAAAAAGCAGCGAAAGCCGGATTCGATTTTGACAGCTATGACCAGGCATTCCAAAAGGTCTATGAAGCGCTAAAAGACCTGAATTTATCGAAGGAAAACGGGGATGTCAGCACCATAGAAGAAGATTTTGGCAGTTTGTTATTTTCAGTGGTAAATTTATCAAGGTTTTTAGAATTAAATGCAGAAAATTCCTTGACAAATGCCACTAATAAGTTTATAAATAGATTTGTAGGAATTGAACGTCTTGCAGAGCTTAAAAGCAAGAGTTTAAGCGAAATGTCCAATGTTGAGCCAGATGCTCTTTGGGGACGTGTGAAATAATCAAAGTGATTATTCTAACAAATATAACAAATACTTTAGAGGAGGAGTTTTATCCATGAACAAAGCAGAATTAGTTGCAGCAATTGCAGAAAAAACAGAATTATCCAAGAAAGATTCAGAGAAAGCATTAAAAGCTTTTATTGACGTCGTAACAGAAGAATTAACAAAAGGTGAAAAAGTTCAATTAGTTGGATTCGGTACATTTGAAGTATCTGAAAGACCAGCTAGAACAGGCAGAAATCCTCAGACAAAAGAGGCTATAACTATTGCAGCATCTAAAGCTCCAAAGTTCAAAGCAGGAAAGGCTTTAAAGGACGTTATTAACGCATAGTCAATTAAATTCGAGGAGAAGCTGTTATAAAAATCAAATTCCACCTTTACGTGCAGGTAAAGCACTTTATTGGATGAATGTGGTTTTTATAACGGCTTCTTTTTTATCCGGTCAAATTTAAATGAATAGGAGAAATTTATGAGATTAGATAAATTTTTAAAAGTTTCCAGATTAATAAAACGCAGAACCGTAGCAAATGAAGCCTGTGATGCAGGCAGAGTATTGGTTAACGGCAAACCTGCCAAAGCTTCCGCTGCCGTAAAAGTAGATGATATTATTGAGATAGGATTCGGCAGCAAAGCTGTGAAAGTTCAGGTATTAGATGTTCAGGAAACGGTACGTAAAGATGATGCCAAAGAATTATACAAGTATCTTTAATAATAGCTATCTTTTGGCATGAAATGAGAGGTCTTTTAATATATTGAAATGAAATGAAATATATTAGGAGGCTTTTTTAGTATGGATGAAAAACAACCGATTCAGAAAAACCATAAAGTAAGTTTAAATGCAAGGAGTTCGGCGACAATTACCGGGGTAAAAGATGTGTTGTCTTTTGATGCCGGGGAAGTACTCTTAGAAACAGAACAGGGTATACTTATGCTTCGGGGCAATGATCTTCATGTGAATCGTCTTACCCTAGAAAAGGGTGAAGTAGATGTTGACGGCAAGATTGATAGTTTGACGTATTCTGATTCAAACAATTATGGGAAATCCGGGGAATCATTAATTAGCAGACTGTTCAAATAATCAGGAGGAGAACAGACGATGAACGATGCAATTATGGTTGAACTGCGGTTCTTTGGCACCTCAGTATTATGGGGTGTTATTTTGCTTATCTTATATGATTTGCTGCGTATATTCAGACGAGTAATCATTCATAATGGATTTTTTGTTGCATTTGAAGATTTAATATACTGGGTAATATCCAGTTTATTAATATTTCATATGATGTATCAGCAAAACAATGGTATTATTCGGGGTTTTGCAATTTTAGCCATGTTAATAGGAATGACACTATATCATTCTGTATTCAGTGAATTATTCGTAAATACCATATCCACATTATTGAATGAGATCATAAATCTGATCTGGAAGTTAATCGTGCTGATATTAAGGCCTTTTCGGTTTATATTTCGCAAAATAAAAAGCTTATTTGTATGGATATTCTTAAAAATCAAAAAATTTATACAGTTTTTGGGTAAATCATTGAAAAAATTAAATAAATCTAGTAAAATAGCAGTATCAGATAACGAAAAAGGTGATTAGTTTGAGAAGGAAAAGAAAAGCAAGGCGGACAGGCTTAGGCCTGATTGCTGTTATGGTGCTTTTAGTTTGCGGTATTGTTTCCTATAATAGGCAGGAACTAGATAAAGCAAATGCAAAATCCACAGCCCGAATTGCAGAGCTAAAAGGTAATATTGAGCAAGAGAAAGAGCAAGCAAAGGAAATAAAAGAGAAGAAAGCCTATATGCAGACAAAAAAATATGTTGAAGAGATGGCTAGGAAAAAACTCGGGCTGGTTTATAAAGATGAAATTATTTTTAAAGCCAAAGAGTAAAACCGGGCTTTTCTATGTATGCTCAAAAATTAATAAATTTTAAACAACAGCCTATTAATAGGTTGACAAGCATGGAAAAAGCGGTTATAATGTAGTTCGTCACTTCGGCGAAGTAGCTCAGTTGGCTAGAGCACGCGGTTCATACCCGCGGTGTCGGCGGTTCAAATCCGTCCTTCGCTATTAATTATAATGAAACAATCAGCATAAAGATATCCTGTTATTATAGTTGCCTTTTCATGGTAATAATATGACAGGTTTTTTTGTGCTTTTAAGAAGTTTATCATAATGTAAAATTACCCCTCGTTATATAGAGATATTATCAGGCAATTGCGAAACTCAAAACTTATATTTATATGACATGCAATTCATACAATTTTAGAGCTGAATCTTGCCCCTAAAGGCAACTGAAGCTATAAAATTCGTATGAATTGTATGGAATATTTAGAACTATATTGTTTCGCAATCAACTATATAGATATTATTTATTTCGCATGCTATTAGTCTTCTGGTTTAAATTTAAAAATGTATATTTTTATATACTATATTTCCCTTAAAAATGCTTATAATTAATGAAAAAAAGAGGAAAACCTAACAGTAAACTGATTATGATTATAGTTAAAATAATAATAAGCATATTAATAAAGACTTCAAAAATCCACCTCTTTTAAATTTTCAATACTTATATTATTAATGAAATTCGTAAAGTTTCTTATAAGTGAATCAATACTTCATCATCAAATCCCTGTACATAGCCGCATTCAGCCTTGTCTTAGCCTAAAGTGAATTTCTTAATAAGCCTTAACTCTCTTGATTCGATTCTAATGTGCATTCTACGAATTTCTTGTCAAAAACTTTTTGGAAACTATTTCTGATTTTTGACAAACATTTCATAATTCAAATTCTATAATACAGGTCTAACGGATACATCTTGGTATACATCGACGTTTCCATAATAAATATCCGATTGAGATGGAAAGCAAAGGTTGAAAGAAAATATAATCAGTGAAAGGATGCCACAAGCAGATTCTTTCGACCTGTTTTATATGTGGCAATATCGCGGGCTTACCCCCGATATGTTATGTGTGTGTAAAATGAAAGAATTAAATATGAGGAAGTTTTTAGTTAATTTAATGGGGATCGTTATGGCACGGGCCGTATTTGCGGGTATGAATCCGATCGCAATCGGTTATTTTGCAGCTGTCTATCTGGAGAGAAAAGGACGTCTTACAATTATGCTTACCGTACTATTAGGAATGCTCACCGTTCTCCCTGCAGTAGATACTGCAAAATATGTAATTGTAATCATTGTAATTTCCATTATAACAGCATTAATGGAATATAATAATAAAAAAGTCTCTGTATTGGTTTTAGGAGGGCTTGCCGGAGCAGTAACGGCTGCAATCACCATTGCCGGCGGATTAATGTATGAAAATCCCACGTATTATATAGTAACCGGTATTGGAGAGGGTATCTCTATTTTTGCCTGCAGTTTTGTATTTCGAAAAGGACTGGAACCTTTGATGCACGGAGTAAGGGGACAAGCCCTGGATAATGAGCAGATTATCAGTATAGCGGTAATTTTAGCCGTATTTATCTATGGAGTGCCGGAATTTACTGCGTTAGGTTTTTCTTTATCCATGACCATAGCCTTGTTCAGTATTCTTTTTACCGGGTATAAGTATGGTGCAGGTTACGGTGCTCTAGCAGGTGCCGCCTGTGGTGTTATACTGGCTTTAAAAACAGGACAGCCAAATCAGATCGGTCTTATGTGTATGTTAGGAATTGTAGCCGGAACTTTTCGGGAACTGGGACGGTTTGTTACCATTGCTTTATATTCGACAGGGGTTATTATCCTTGGGGAATTATATCAGAATACACAGATCAGTATGTCGGGGTTCGGAGCCCTGGCATCCTGTGCGGTGCTGTTTCTTCTTTTGCCGAAGACATTAATTTATAAGGTGAATCCTGGTGATGAGGGGGAAAAAGAAGATATTTTCGTGAAGCAAAGTATACAAAATGTAGCGAAAGGTAAACTGAGGGATTTTTCGGAGTCATTTCACAGTCTGTCCAATACCTTTTCAACAATTTCGGAAAAAAGGACGGCTCTTAGTAAAAAGGATAAAAGCGAAATTTTTGATGAAATATCAGAACATCTTTGTAAAGATTGCAGTAACTGTAATATCTGCTGGGAAAGTTATTTTTACGAAACCTATCAGGGGGCCTACCACATACTGGATGTAGTAGAGCAAAACGGTGCGATTGCAATAAGCGAGGTTCCCGTTGAATTTGCAAACCGGTGCATCTTCCTTGATAATTTTCTTGCAGAAACCAAAAGGGTGTTTGAAATGGCGAAATTAAATTTGTCCTGGATCAACCGAATGGCAGAAAGCAGAGAAGCAATCGCCGGGCAATTGTCGGAAGTAGCTAATATTATAGATGATTTTTCCCTGGACTTGTATAGAACGGTTGAGACCCCGGAAGCCAGTAAAAATAAATTAATATACCATCTGAAAGCAAATCATATTGTAGTGAAACGAATTGCTGTTTTTGAAAAAAGAAACAATAAACGGGAAATATACATGACAGCCCGGACGGAACGCGGGCGCTGCATTACTACAAAAGAAGCGGCAGGTTTAATAAGTGATGTATTTGACAAACGGATGCGCCCCTCTGATGGCTGTAAAAAAGTCATAACAAAAGAGTATGAAACTTTTATATTTGTGGAGGATGCCAATTTTAGCGTATATACAGGTATGAGTAAGATGACGAAAGAAGGCGGTAGAATTTCAGGGGATAATTATTCCTTTATCTATCCGGATCCGGGTACGTTAGTTATGACTTTATCCGATGGTATGGGCACAGGAGAGACTGCATGTGAAGAAAGTGAATCCGTAGTTGAGTTGCTGGAACAATTTATTGAGGCGGGATTTAGGAAAGAATCTGCTATTAAGCTGATTAATTCCATATTAGTACTTCGTTCTGAGGAACAGACTTTTTCCACCATAGATATGAGTGTGATTAATCTGTATACCGGCATCTGCGATATAATTAAAATCGGTGCCTCCACTACTTTTCTTAAGAGGGAAGAACGGGTGGAAGCCGTTTCATCTACCACTCTGCCGGTGGGAATATTAAATCAGGTGGATTATGATGTTGTAACCAAGAAATTAAATGACGGTAATTTTGTCATTATGATAACAGACGGGGTAATAGACTGTATCCCCGGTGATGAAAAAGAAAAATTTATGGCAGATTTCATTAAAGATCTGAAAATGAATAATCCACAGGAAATTGCCAATGCTGTATTAAATCAGGCATTAGAATTAAATGGATGGGTTCCAAAGGATGACATGACCGTGCTAGTAGCAGGCTTTTGGAGTAAGTAGCTTGAAATTTGTACAAGTTAGAGTTAAAATGAAAAAAATGGTTTTTACTAAAAATGGTACGGGAGTCAGAATGTTAAATACAGTCCGTAATTTTATTCATGAAAATAATATGATCAATGAGGGAGACAGAATCGTGATCGGTGTTTCCGGTGGAGCTGATTCTGTCTGCCTTTTCCATGTGCTTCATAAGCTGTCCTTTATGTATCATCTCACCTTGTTTGTGGTGCATGTTAATCATGGAATCAGAGGAGAAGAAGCGGAGGAAGATGAAGCATATGTAAAGCAGCTATGTCTTAATAATAATGTGTCCTATACTTGTGTAAAAGCAGATGTGCCTGCTATTGCAAAAAACTTTGGACTATCCGAGGAGGAAGCCGGCCGCAAGGTAAGGTATGAAACATTTAACGAGTGTTTCCTTAAAAATAAGTGTAATAAAATTGCAATTGCACATAATAAAAATGATAATGCAGAGACGATTCTTTTTCATTTATTCCGGGGAAGCGGAATAAAAGGGCTAAAAGGCATACCGGCCGTGAGAGGAAATATAATCAGACCTTTGTTATGTATGAGCAGGGATGAAATTGAACAATATTTAGAAGAAAACGGTATTTCATACCAGACAGACCGAACAAATTTAATACAGGATTATACCCGTAATAAAATAAGGCATACTATCATAAGCTTTGCAAAAGAGGAAATTAATCCAAAGGTCATTGAGCATATCGTTAGTGCTTCTGAAAAATTAACCGAGATTGACGGATACTTAGAGAAAAATATTAAAATTGCCTATGAAAAGGCAGTATGTTATGAAACAAACCAAGAGGCTTATGAAATTAACATAGATAAACTGAGGCAGGAGGACTTGGTAATACAAAAAGGAATCATACGAAAGATTTTAGAACAGCTGGCAGGGCAGTTAAAGGATGTGGAAGCACTCCATATCGGTCTTATACTGGAATTATCAGATAAGCCGGTAGGGAAATCCATTAACTTACCATATGGTATTTTGGCTTCAAAAGGTTATCATAGTATAACCTTGAAATGTAATACAATTTATAAACAACAGGAAGATTTTACGAATAAAAGGCCAGCAGATCAATTCGGGGAACAAAGGTTAAACATCCCGGGTGATACTTTAATACCAGGGACAAATCAAATCATCCATACAAAATTAATAAATTATAAAAAAAATATGATAATTCCGAGAAATGGGTGTACGAAATGGTTTGACTATGATAAAATAAAAAATACTGTTTTAATCAGAACCAGAAAAGAAGGAGATTATATCCAGATAGATTCTGCCGGAAGCAGGAAGAAGATTAAAGCCTTATTTATTGATGAAAAAATTCCAAGAGAGAAAAGAGATCTCCTCCCATTATTAGCTGACGGGGCCCATATTATGTGGGTAACAGGCGGCAGAATGAGCGAGGCATATAAAGTAAGCGAGGAGACAAAAGTAATACTTGAGATAAATTTAGACGGAGGAAAATAAAATGGATAATAAAAAAATTAACGTATTAATACCGGAAGAAGAGGTAGATAAGAAAATTCGTGAGTTAGGAGAACAAATCAGCAAAGATTATGCCGGAAAAGAACTACATTTAATTTGTGTATTAAAAGGCGGTGTATTTGTAACCTGTGAATTAGCTAAAAATATAACTGTACCGGTTTCCTTGGATTTTATGTCGGTATCCAGTTACGGAGATGAAACAATAAGCTCCGGTAGGGTTAAAATAATCAAGGATCTGGATGATTCCATAGAAGGAAAAGAAGTACTTATCGTAGAAGATATTATTGATTCCGGTAATACTTTAAGATATTTAATTGATTTGCTTAACAGCAGAAAACCTAAGAGCATTAAAATCTGTACTCTGCTTGATAAACCGGAGAGAAGAATTACCGATGTTGCAGTGGACTATGTAGGATTTCAGATTCCGGATAAATTCGTGGTAGGATACGGACTTGACTATATACAAAAATATAGGAATTTACCGTTTATCGGTGTAGTAGAATAATTGAGAGGAGGTCATATAATTGAGAAGACAATTGAAAGGATATGGTTTTTACATTATTATCCTTGGTATTATATTAGCAGCATTGCTATTACAAGACAGTTTAAGCAACACTGGTTCACAAAATTATGAATATAATAATTTCCTGGCGGACATGGAAAACAATACGATAGAAAAAGTGGATGTTTATCAGAATCAGGAACCACCGACCGGTAAAGTTACCGTTACTTTTAACGATGGTCGGAAAGAGCAGTTTAATACTCCTGACGTAAAGGCTATTGCAAACTTGTTAGTAACTTCCAATAATCTGCAAGATAAATACACAATGCATGATATATCTAAGCCAAACTGGTTCTTAACGAATTTATTACCTTATCTGCTGGGATTTGTAGTCATTATTTTCTTATTTTCTTTTTTGTCCAATCAGGCAGCCGGTGGCGGCGGTGGTAACAGTAAGGTCATGAATTTCGGTAAGAGCCGGGCGAAGATGACCACGGATGAAAATAAGAAAACCACGTTTAAAAATGTAGCAGGTTTAGAAGAAGAAAAAGAAGAGTTAAAAGAAATAGTAGATTTCTTAAGGACTCCGAAGAAATATGTGCAGGTTGGTGCCAGGATACCAAAAGGTGTATTATTAGAGGGACCTCCTGGAACCGGTAAAACCCTCCTTGCCAAAGCAGTGGCCGGTGAAGCAGGGGTACCGTTCTTTAGTATATCCGGTTCCGATTTTGTTGAAATGTTTGTCGGTGTCGGAGCTTCCAGAGTAAGGGATTTATTTGAAGATGCCAAGAAACATTCCCCCTGTATCGTATTTATTGATGAAATTGATGCCGTAGCCAGACGCAGAGGTACCGGTATGGGCGGCGGACATGATGAAAGAGAACAGACCTTAAACCAGTTGCTGGTGGAAATGGACGGTTTTGGCGCAAACGAAGGAATTATCGTTATGGCAGCCACCAACCGTGTTGATATCTTAGACCCTGCTATCTTACGTCCCGGACGTTTTGACCGTAAAGTAATGGTAGGGCGTCCTGATGTAAAAGGAAGAGAAGAAATCCTGCAGGTACATTCCAAAGGGAAACCACTTGCAGAAGATGTGGATTTAAAACAAATCGCCCAGACAACTGCCGGTTTTACCGGTGCGGATCTGGAAAATCTGTTGAATGAATCAGCTATCTGTGCTGCTAAGGAAAACCGTTCCTTTATTGTACAAGAGGATATTAACCGATCATTCATTAAGATTGGTATCGGCACAGAAAAGAAAAGCAGAGTTATTTCTGACAAAGAGAAAAAAATTACTGCTTATCATGAAGCCGGCCACGCAATTTTATTTCATATCCTTCCGGATGTGGGTCCGGTTTATACCGTATCTATTATTCCTACGGGTAACGGAGCAGCTGGTTATACCATGCCTTTACCGGAACGGGATGAAATGTTTAATACAAAAGGTAAAATGGAACAGGATATTATTGTAGGACTTGGCGGAAGAGCAGCAGAAGAACTTATCTTTGATGATATTACAACCGGCGCTTCTCAGGATATTAAAATGGCAACGAAAACTGCCAGATCCATGGTTACGAAATATGGTTTTTCAAGTAATGTAGGTATGGTTAACTATGATAGTGATGATGATGAAGTATTTATCGGCCGTGATTTAGCTCATACAAGAAGCTATTCCGAGAGCGTGGCAAGAACTATCGACGATGAAGTAAAAGGTATGATAGATCACTGCTATAGTGAAGCGAAGAGGATATTAAATGAATACAATGATGTTCTTCACAGCTGTGCTAAATTGCTGATTGAAAAAGAAAGAATTAACAGGGAAGAATTCGAAGCGTTATTTCATAAACCATCTAACGGAGATGATGGAATGAATTCCGTAGTATTAGAGGTCTAAAATAGGGATTTACAAAAATTAGATAAAAATATTATAGTTTTTATAGGTTTTACAATATGGCTTTTATAGGACCAGATTCCTAATCGTAAAAACGAACAAAAAATATTTGATTATTTTGTAATGTTTGTGCACACTTTTGACGGTCATGGTGTTATACTAATAAACGTAAACCCCAATACATTATATAGTTTTTGCTACACCCCATAAGTAACAAAAATACCTTCTCCAAAAAAAGGACAGCGTTCGGAAAGCTGTCCTTTTTTTTGCGCTGAATTAGCTTTTTTAGTTATTTTGTTAAATGACGGACGAACATTTTAGGAGACAGGCCGGCGGTTGGTTCCTGTGGTAACAATAACAGAGAAAGAACCCCTATGTCTCTAAGGTTACAGAGAATGTTTATAGCAGTTTAAAAAGGCAATAACTCACTTCGTTCAAACAGTTGCCTTTTTAAACTTGGCACATTCTCCATAACCTAAGTGACATAAGGAACCTTTCTGATGCAATTGTTACTCACAGGACCAACCGCCGGCCTATCCCCTAAAATGTTCTGCTTATATAAGACGAAAGATAATAATATCAACTTTCTTTTGTTTGTTTGATTTTCTTTATTTTAAAGATTATATATTCTGTGTCTGCTGCTGCTCCCCATTCAACTTTTCCTTTACCTATGTATAATTCGCAATCTGCTGCAAAGATAAGACTATCAGACGAATATCCGTTACGAAATATTATTTCCAGGTTTTGATGTGAACCCTGCTGAAATAATTTAATCAGTAAGGGTTCCGATACTTTGAAAATATTGGCTAACCTTTTTATATAATATGGTTTGATCTCTCTGTATTCTTCTTTCTTTTCACCGGACAAAATCATATCAAACCATTTCTTTTTTATAGGTAATATCAGCATAATAGTTTACTCCTAAGTATTAATTATGGGTCTGCCGATTTTCATGTCCCGTCTCCATCCGGGGGCTTCACCGTCTTCTCCCCAATATTCGTCTAATTTAATAACTTTCCCGTTCTCAAATTCATAAAAAGAAGTTACATGAACTGCTGTGCCCTCATCCAATGATTTGACAGATCCCACAAGTATAACTACATCATTTATCTGCTCGAGTCTCTCGATATCACCTTTCCAGTACCCCGGATATTCACAATTAGCCCTTATGTACTCTTCACGTGTAAAACTTTCATTTGTATTATGCCAGTTAATAACTGCTGATTCAATAAAGAACTCTTTCATTCTTTCAGCATTTTGTTGAATTGTAACTTGAAATATACAACTAACTACTTCTTTTAAATCCATAGTTATACCTCCATAAAAACCATATATTTATAAATAATTTAAAAACACTAAAAATTGATTATATTTGTGATACAGCATATATAATTTCCTCTGCCGGAGACGTACTTTCCGCTCTAAAATTGTATCATCTGTACTACAAAAAACAACATATCAGAAAGTATATCAGCAATAGTTCTTTTGATTACATTATTTAGGTTGTATTGGATAAGCTATAGTTGGTCTGAAAAACTCATCATATCCTTGCTTGTACCAATACGGATTGTAGCTCCAAAACCATTTGTAAATATCCTCCTTGCATATGTTTTCAGCTTTCAGCTTTTCTTCCATATATTTTATTGCAAGTTGATCTTTCTCTCTTAATCGCCACTCGGGGTGTAGCATGGAAACTTTAGTTTTAACTGCATATTCAAATCGAATACCAGAAGTATAGACCTTTGTATTATAAAAAAGTCTGGGTGACACATCAAGCCAATCGAACGGGAAAAATACGGAACCATCATTACCTATATGCTTCCACTCGGCTGTTTTGCCGTTTCTCTTCAATGGATTAAAGCTTGCATGAACCAAATCCTTTTCAACTTCAAGCATCAAAAATTCACTATGAAATGTAACTTTATATCCTCTTTTTACATACTCAGAAGTTAATGATTCTACATACTCCGTAAGATTTTCTACAAATCCGTCCAAATCCCCATGTTCACGCAAAAAATATCCTTCCCATATATCGATAGACAAGCCTCCCCATACGAACGTCCTTATTCCAAGGGAAGAAGATATATCATAAATATCGGCTAACATGGTAATATATTGTTGGTTTTTCTTTGAAATTACCATAACATCATTTCTTTCAATATATAAATAGAACCTCCTGCCTAAAGTTCTTCTAAATTCTATTATATCACAAACAGAACATATGTTCAATATCAATATTATTATCTATCAGTGTTTCACTTTGTCACGAATGAACATTAACATAGGACCTATATCTACATTTGAGAATTTATTCTTTGAGATAAGTGTACCTACTTCATCTATAGTAGCCCAATGAATGTCTTGAGTATCATCACCTTTTTTTAATGGAAGCCCTTTTGCTGAACATATAAAATGAATGCCGAAAGAATCAACGGGGCCTGCTATTGTTTGATAAGCAGAAAAAGGGGTTATACATTGTGTTTTAAAAGTAACATTATCTCTATTGTTATTAACTGATTCTTTTTCGTTTTCTATGTATGTTATATTAAGGCCGGTCTCTTCTAAAACTTCACGCCTAAGCGCATCAGTAATTGATTCAAATTCTTCAATGTGTCCACCAGGTAATTCATAACATTCTTCGCCTTTTTTTGTCCTCTTTTGTATCAGGATTTTAATGATTTCATTAGTTTCACACACTATAATCGCCCTTGCATTAACATGTATCATAATCGTTCCTCCATATTTAAAAGACCTTAATACAATTTACAAATAGTATACTACAACATATAACTATATACCATATCCTGCTAAAAGACATAAACTAAAAAAATAAATTATTCGAATAAAAGTCTCCAATGAATTATTAATTAATAAAGTTGTGTTTCCATACTAGATGTAATAAAATGGGGGTATCTCTATGTTAGGTTTAAAAACGATAAGAAAGGATTATTTTGATTAATTATGCTTAATACGGATGCTTTTTTTAGTGATGGTACACAGGATTACAGGAATCCCTGTGAACCGTTGCCTTATGATACAGTAACGATTCGTTTTCGGACAGGTAAAGAGGGTATAGACAGTGTCAGGCTGGTTACCGAAGAAGATTTTTGGCAGATGGCAATGAAAGAATCGGATTCTCTGTTTGATTATTATGAGAATGAGTTTGAACTGGCTGATCAGGTCATCTCTTATTATTTTGAAGTATATGGTGATAGTAAAATCTGGTATTACAACAGAGCCGGTGCGGCTTTGGAACTTCATAAAGAGTTTAATTTTATGATAACACCTGGTTTTCAAACGCCTGACTGGGCAAAAGGTGCCGTGTTTTACCAGATTTTTGTTGACCGGTTTTTTAACGGTGATGTTACGAACGATGTTGTAGATGGAGAGTACAGTTATATTAATACACCGGTCAGAAAGGTTACTGATTGGAGTAAATATCCGGATTCTTTTGGCATAGGAGAGTTTTATGGAGGCGATTTACAGGGTGTAATTAAAAAGTTGGATTATTTGCAGGACTTAGGCATTGAAGCAATCTATTTTAATCCTATTTTTGTATCACCCTCCAATCATAAATATGATACTCAGGATTATGATTTTGTTGACCCGCATTATGGGGTAATCAAAAGGGATGGAGGAGAAGTACTTGCTTTACATGAAACCAATAACAGACAGGCGACAAAATACAGAACCCGTGTTACGGATTCGGATAACCTTAACGCCAGCAATGAGCTGCTGATACGGCTGGTAGAGGAAGCTCATAAGAGAGGCTTAAAAGTCATTTTAGACGGAGTGTTTAATCACTGTGGTTCTTTTCATAAATGGTTGGACAGAGAGGGCATCTATGAGGGTATGGTTGGGTATGAAAAGGGTGCTTATGCAGACAAAAACAGCCCTTATATTTCGTTTTTTCGATTTAAAGAGGATCGGTGGCCGGATAACTCCTCTTATGACGGCTGGTGGGGACATGATACCCTGCCAAAACTTAATTATGAGGAATCCCCTATACTTTATAATTATGTTATGGATATTGCAAAAAAATGGGTATCTCCCCCGTTTAACTGTGATGGGTGGAGATTAGATGTAGCAGCTGATTTAGGGTATTCAAAAGAGTTTAACCACAGATTCTTTAGAGATTTTCGTAAAAGCGTAAAAGAAGCCAATCCGGAAGCAATTATTTTCGCTGAACATTATGGTGATCCCAAATCCTGGCTGTCAGGTGATGAATGGGATACCGTTATGAATTATGATGCCTTTATGGAACCGTTAACGTGGTTTTTAACCGGTATGGAAAAGCATAGTGATGAATATAAGGAAAATTTACTTAACCGTCATGATATTTTCTTTCAGGCTATGTCTTACCATATGTCCAGGTATCAGACTACCTCTCTTTATACAACTATGAACGAATTATCAAACCATGATCATTCCAGATTTTTAACACGGACGAACAAAAAAGTGGGCAGAACCGATTCTTTAGGCCCCAATGCAGCGAATGAAGGCGTAAATAAAGGTGTGTTTCGATCTGCAGTCACCGTACAGATGACCTGGGTTGGGGCACCGACTATTTATTACGGAGATGAAGCGGGGGTCTGCGGTTTTACGGATCCGGATAACCGCAGAACTTTTCCCTGGGGGAATGAAGATATGAATTTGATTGATTTTCACAAGGAAATTATAAGTATTCATAAGGATTATGAGGCTCTTAGAACAGGTTCTATTCTATTTTTGGAGGGTGCCCTCGGTTTTATAAGCTACGGCAGGTTCAACAGGGTTGATAAATTTATTGTTGCAGTGAATAATAATAATTATGAAATTACGGAGGTTATCAATACCTGGAAAATAGGCATATCAGACGAGGATACCTTATGCAGGTTGCTTCTTACCACAGAAGAGGGATATTACCGGGAAGCTGTGGTTTTTCATACGGAAAACGGCATTTTGAAAATAACTATGCCCCCGGTTTCATCTGTTATAATTAAAAATATTATATCTCCATAATATATGATACGAGAAATGTTAATGAAAATCGGAAGCGATGATTAACTTAAGTTAATTTAACTTTAAGTAGTACTACTGCTTTGTTTGCTAATAATATTAGACGGTCTTATACTTTTATGACTATTTGGAATCATAACCGAAACGTTATAATTGAAGAATTATACAAATTTTACGAAAATTACGAAAATTCATAAAAACACTTGAAAATGGTTATTTGATATGATATAATTCATCCTTGTCAGAAAGTTTTGATTAAGATGATTTTGATTAATCAGATGCCGGCGTGGCGGAACTGGCAGACGCACAGGACTTAAAATCCTGCGGGACTAATCTCCCGTACCGGTTCGATTCCGGTCGCCGGCATTAAGAAAATTAATTTACTTAATAGGTAAACTTAATTTTATTCTATTTAATTATATATTATTATGCGGGTGTAGTTCAATGGTAGAACACTAGCCTTCCAAGCTAGATACGTGGGTTCGATTCCCATCACCCGCTTTTTTGCTGCCCTAAATTAACGGATCATAATATTTGCTATACAATTTGAACATACTATATGCAAGAAAAGTTGTAAAAATCTTTATACAAACAAGATTTATGCAACAGTCCCTAATCTGCAGGTATTAAAAAACTACCTTGGAAAGGATGGAAGCATATGCTCAAATTATACAACAAAACGCTGAAATACATTCTTCTCTTCTTTATAGGTGGTTACTCCTATTGCGGAATAGAGATACTGTTTCGAGGGTATTCCCACATATCCATGCTGATTGCAGGGGGGATTTGTTTTATACTGATAGGACTGTTAAATGAAATATTTACGGAAAAAATATCAATTATCAGCCAGATGGTAATATCAGCATTTATTATTACGGGAGTAGAACTTATCGTGGGTCTAGTGGTTAATGTTTGGTTGAAACTGAATGTATGGGATTATTCCAATATGCCCTATAACTTTATGGGGCAGATCTGTCTGCTTTTTACGAATATATGGTTTTTTCTTTCGTTAGGAGCGATCTTATTAGATGATTACCTGAAGTATTTTCTGTTAGGGGAAGAAAAACCCGATTATAAAATTTTCTGATTAGAGATGTCAGGACTGGGAGCGGTTTATTACACCGGATACAGTCCTTTTATTTTTCTAAAAAATATGCTACAATTATAATACATTAGGATAATGAAGACGTGCCCGGGACCATAATTTAAAGTTGGCTTTTGACACTAAAATCCTGATAATACTTGTTTAAGAAAAGGTGTTGATAACACAGATAGGAGCATATAGTGAAAATATTACTTACCGCTATTAATGCAAAGTATATTCATTCCAATCTTGCAATTTACAGTCTGAGGTCTTACGCAAAGGCCTATAGGCAGCAGATTCAATTAGCGGAGTTTACCATAAATAATTATACCGATGATATATTACAGGCAATTTATAAGGAAAAACCGGATTTTATAGGATTTTCCTGTTATATCTGGAATATAGGTTTGGTTGATCAATTATGCATCGAATTAAAGAAACTATTACCGGAGTGTAAAATCTGGCTGGGAGGTCCTGAAGTATCTTATGATGCCGAAAAACGACTGGAAGAGAGCACAGCCGCAGACGGTATTATGATCGGGGAAGGGGAAGAAACATTTCTGGAATTAATGGATTATTATATCGCCGGATTGAAAACCTTAGAACAGATAAAAGGTATTGCATTTACGGATAACGCCAGAAAAACAGAGGAACGGAATAAAAGCTTAGATTGTGCAGCGAAGAGGGTTAACACAACCGGAATCAGAACAGAGACAGACATAAGCAGCATACCATTTCCCTATGAGAAGATTGAGGATTTTAAAAATAAAATTATTTATTATGAAGCCAGCAGAGGCTGTCCTTATTCCTGCAGTTACTGCCTTTCTTCTATCGATAAAAAGGTAAGGTTAAGGGAGATAGAACTGGTTAAAAAAGAATTGGGGTTATTCCTGCAGCATAAAGTGCCGCAGGTTAAATTTGTAGACAGGACCTTTAACTGCAACAAGAAACAGACACTTGCAATCTGGCATTATATTAAAGAGCAGGATAATGGTATCACTAATTTTCATTTTGAAATTTCTGCAGACATATTAGATGAGGAAGAACTTGAATTGTTAAGCACCATGAGGCCCGGACTGGTACAATTAGAGATAGGAGTCCAGTCTACCAATCCTAAAACCATAGAAGCCATAAGCAGAAAAATGAATCTGGATAAACTGAAACAAGCGGTCCACCGGATACACCAAAGCAGGAATATTCATGAACACCTGGATCTAATTGCTGGTCTGCCCTATGAGGATATGAAAACCTTTCAGAATTCCTTTAATGAGGTATATGCAATGAAACCCGATCAGTTCCAGCTTGGTTTCTTAAAAGTATTAAAAGGTTCAGCTATGTTTTATGAAAGTAAAGACTGGGGAATCGTTAGTAAAAGCATACCGCCTTATGAAGTTCTGTATACCAAATGGCTAAGTTATGATGAAATACTTATATTGAAATCAGTGGAAGATATGGTAGAAATCTACTATAACAGCGGACAGTTTGAATATGCTATAAAATATATGGAGCATTTTTTTGATACTCCCTTTGAGCTTTATTTAAAGCTGGGGGATTATTATGAGAGAAAGAAGTTAAAGGGAATAAACTCCTCCAGAATGAAAAAGTATGAGATTTTACTTGATTTTATGTCTGAGTTAAAGGAAATGGAAGATAAACTTTCGGAAGCTATAAATATCATGGCTTTTCGTAATATATTAGTCCATGACTTATATTTACGTGAGAATCTGAAAAGCCGACCGCCTTTTGCAGAGGAATATGAGCCATATAAAAAGATTTATAAGGATTTTTACTGTGACGAACAAAGAATTAGAGCGTGTCTGAACCCGGATTCCTCCGAGATAACCATAGATCGGTTAAGACCATACCTGCATTTGGAACATTACAGCATTCATGTCGAACAAACTGCCGAAACAGGAATCCCGGTGAAAAACGAAGAGTTTATCTTGTATGACTATTTTCATAAAAATGTATTAAACTCACAGGCGAGAAACATCTCCATAAAATTTACCTGATTATTGCTTTGCTGAAAAAGAAAGAGGTAACGATGGCAAAAAAGAGAATTACAAAAGCGGAAAGAGAAAGGGTGGATAAAATTTTATCCCTGCTGGATGAATATTATACCACCGAATATAAATGTTATCTAAACCATGAAACCCCCTGGCAGTTATTAATTGCCACCATATTAAGTGCGCAATGCACGGATGAAAGAGTAAATCTGGTAACAAAGGATTTATTTAAGAAATATACTACCTTAGAAGATTTTGCAGGCGCCGAACTAAAAGAGCTGGAGAAAGACATTCATTCCACCGGATTTTATCACAATAAGGCTAAGAACATTATAGAATGTGCAAAAACACTGGTTACGGAATACGGAGGGGAAGTACCGAAAGAGATAGATAAATTAACGAAATTAGCCGGAGTAGGGAGAAAAACCGCTAACGTAATCAGAGGAAACATCTATCATGAACCAAGTATTGTAGTGGACACCCATGTGAAGAGAATATCCGGTAAACTGGGCTTTACAAAAGCAGAAGATCCGGAAAAGATTGAATTTGAATTAATGGATTTACTTCCGAGGGATCATTGGATATTGTATAATTTACAGATTATTGCCCATGGAAGATCCATTTGTACGGCCAGAAACCCAAAATGCACGGAGTGTTTTCTATATGATTTGTGTAAGTGGAAAGGGAAAGGTTAAAAAGACATTACATCAGGCCAATAACATTCTACCTGCAATAGTTGCAGCTTTTGTAGGAGTAATGCTATAAAATATGGAATAGAAATAAATTGAGAAAGGAAGCCACTTATTAACTCTTACCAATTTTTATTATGTGGCAGTATCACGAGCAAATATGCGATATGATATGCAGTGGGTTTATAAATAAATGGATGATAGGGTACAAAATGAGAGAATTACATCATTTGTCTGTTTTGATGTTGAGACAACCGGACTTAGTCCGGAAAAGGACAGAATTATTGAAATAGGTGCGCTTAAGGTGAAAGAGGGAAAGATCATTGATAAATTTACCGAATTTATCAATCCCAAAATGAAATTGCCGGGACATATTGTAAAGCTGACCGGAATAACGGATGAAATGATTCAATACGCTGAGATGGAAGAAACAGTGATAGAACGTTTCCTGGAGTTTGCGGGAGATTATATTATTATGGGACATAATGTGGGGTTCGATTACAGCTTTCTAAAAACAGCAGCCGCAAGACAGCATAAAAACTTTGATAAAATGGGAATTGATACTCTTCTGTTATGCAGAAAGCTGTTACCTGATACAGAGAGTAAAAGCTTAGGAAGCATGTGCAGACATTACCAGATTATAAATGAAAATGCACATAGGGCCTATGACGATGCTAAGGCAACCGCTTTGCTGTATGTGAAACTTTGCAATGAGTTTTATCTAAAAAAACCTGAAATTTTTATACCAAAACCTATGAGGTTTAAAGTAAAGAAAAGCAGGTCCATTACAAATAAACAAAAAAATTACTTGATTGATTTACTAAAATATCATAAGATAGAGAGTGAACAATCCATAGATTTACTGACCCAAAGTGAAGCATCCCGGATGATTGACAAAATTATTCTGGATAAGGGCAGAATAATCTGATGAAAATGAATTATAATAAATAGAATGAGGAATATAAATTAAATAGAGTCGTAGTTACTTTAAATAAAAAGACATCTTAATTTCTTTCAGAGAAATCAGGATGTTTTCCCTGGATAAGGTGTCAAGGGTCTGCGCTGTCTGAATTAAATCATCGATTTTATCCGGAGTGTTAAGCTCTTTATACAACTCGGCGAGCAGAGTGTAATTCTTACGGATATCCGATTTACATTGTATGCAGAATTCAAGGACAGTAAGGGCTTCATTCCATCTGTTATGGTCATAAAGATAGGAACCCCACCTGGATAGATTTTTTACCAGAGAGGAGTAATTATCATCGCAATTTATCAGAAATTTAATATTAGCAACTCCATACTTTAGTTTTAAATCCGTGTTGGACAATCCTGTCAGATTTAAAATCGGTTTTTGGAATAAACTTTTTATATTAGACTGAATCTCAGTTAGTTCTTCCTCGTCTGTATCAGTAAAGGGAAGGGTATCCATAGGGATTGTAATGTAGTCTAAGCCGGATATGTCGGACTTCCTGGTTGAATTAGCCTGATATTCCCTATTCCAAAAAGCTTCTTTCTCTTTTTTTAGTATCTGTTTTGTCCTAATATTGGAATATTGTATTAATAGATAAAGAAATAGGAGTAATCCTACGACAATAAGCATAATGTAATCCTTTCTGTAAGGGTATGATTAAGTAGTGTAAGCAGACCTAAGAATATCTGCATAGATTAAAAAGGTAAGTGTTGAAAGAAAAAAATAAAAAGAAAGGAAGGCCACATGCGGATTCTTTCAACAATATTGTGGCGATATTATAGTACATTCTATAATATGAGGGTATTTAACATGAACAGAAAAATGAGGAAAATAATTTCTACTATAATAATCTTAATCATTGTATTATCAATGGTTGTACCTGTAGTCTTAAGTGCGATTATGTACTAATTTATTTCTGTCTATTAAGAATATACATAATATATATGGAAATGTCAAACGACAGAAATATTATCTTGATTAATCTAAGGATTATGTTACAATAAATTTTAGCATGTAAAAAGGAGGAAAACTGTATGGATAGAATGAAAAAAATAATTACATTTATGCTGTTTGTGATTTGTTTCTATTTTATTTCTATAACTCCTAAGGTAGCGGCGGCAACGGAAGACGAAACAATTACAAAGGGCGTATATATAGATTCCATTCATATCGGCGGTTTGACGGCAGAGGAAGCGAAACAGGCTGTCAAAGATTATGTGGACGATTTAAAATCAAAGAAAATTACTGTTAAAATTGATGATAAAACGGAAGAAATAACTTTAGACAAGCTGGGTTATGATTATAAAGAGAACAATTATATTGATGAGGCAATTCTAATCGGTAAGACAGGTAATCTGATTAAAAGATATAAAGAATTAAAAGATACGGAACAATCGAATTTAGTTTATAATCTGGAATTCAGTTTAAGTGATAAAAAAATCAAAAAATTTGTAAAAGATAAATTAAGCTCCCATGATGTTAAGGCTAAAAATGCATCGGTAAAAAGAGAGGGCGGCGAATTTATATATACAAATCACTCCGTCGGCCGTAAAGCTGATGTAGATAAAAATATAGATGCAATTAAGACAGCTATATTGGATAACTGGAATCATGAGGATATTACTCTGACAGCAGTCGTAGAAGATGATCAGCCCAAATACACAAGGGAGATGGTTGAAAAATGTAATACCAGACTTGGTACTTTTTCAACAACCTATACCACTTCCTCGGAAGACCGTGCCGGCAATCTTGCGAATGGTGCACGTTTAATAAATAATACGGTATTATATCCGGGAGATGTTTTTTCTGCGTATAAAAAACTTACGCCGTTTACAACGGATAACGGTTACTTTGAGGCAGGTGCATATTCTAACGGTAAAGTAATTGACAGTATCGGAGGTGGTGCATGTCAGGTTACAACTACGTTATATAATGCGGTTTTATTATCCGAATTAGAGGTAGTAGAACGCCAGCCTCATTCCATGACAATCAGTTATGTGGATTTATCAAGGGATTCTGCTATTGCAGGAACCTGGAAAGATTTAAAATTCGAAAACAATACGGATTCACCGATCTTAATAGAAGCATATACTTCAGGAAGAACCATAACCTTTAATATATGGGGGAATGAAACCAGAGATACAAAGAATAGAACAATCAAATATGAAACGGTTGTATTGGATGAAAAGGCACCTGGTAAAGATGTTGTAACGAAAGATCCTACAAAACCAACAACCTATACGTTAACCACTCAGTCGGCACATACCGGATATGTAGCTGAATTGTATAAAATCGTATATGAGAATGGGGTAGAGGTAAGCAGAACCAGGATTAATAAAAGTGTATATAACTCGTCACCGAGGTATGTAACCGTAGGAACTAAAAAGGTGGAAGAAGAGAAACCTCCAAAAGAGGAGAAACCATCAGAAGATGAAAAACCGGTGGATACTCCGGAAGGTGATGATACAAAACCCAAAGATGCTATTACCAATATAGATAATACAGAGGCATATAATATGGGGGAAGATCAAACTTCTGAGTACTTGCAGGACAGCGATGAAACTACGGATAATCAGACTGTGGAAGATGCTGTAGATGCAAACTAACTATTAATAAAAAAAACAAGTAGCAAAGCGGATGGAACATCTGCTTTGCTAGTTTTATAGGAGGCAGTATGAATATCGGTAAAGTTTCGGAAACAGTTTTAAAAAGGTCAATCTTAAAACAGATAAAACACAGACGGGAAGAAGTGTTAGTTGGGCCGGGGGTTGGAGAAGACTGCAGTGTTGTTGAACTTAAGGAGGATGAAGTATTTGTCATTTCTACAGATCCAATTACCGGAACTACGGAAGACATAGGTACCCTCGCTGTACATATAACAGCCAATGATATTTCTTCAAATGGTGCGGAGATTGTAGGTATAATGCTTACAATTTTATTGCCGGATGGATTCCGGGAATCTGATTTAAAAGAAATTATGCAGGAAATCGAGGGTGTATGTGAAAAACTGAATATTGAAATTATGGGCGGGCATACGGAAATAACTGCAGCTGTTAACCAACCTGTCATAACAGTAACCGGAATCGGTAAGATGCCAAAACAGCAAATGATTAAAACAGCAGGTGTTATTCCGGGCCAGGAAATTGTAATGACAAAGTGGGCAGGCCTTGAGGGTACTGCAATTATTGCAAAAATGAAAGAAAAAGAACTAACCGGTAAATATACCAGAGATTTTATTATAGGTGCTCAAAATTTTATAAAGAATATATCCGTCGTAGGAGAAGCTAAAATAGCAAGAGAGATGGGGGTAACCTCCATGCATGACGTTACGGAGGGCGGAATATTCGGAGCCTTATGGGAATTGGGAGAAGCTTCGGGAGTAGGTCTTGAAGTAGATTTAAAAAAGATATCAATCAAACAGGAAACCATAGAGATTTGTGAATTTTACGATTTAAATCCGTATCAGTTAATTTCAAGCGGGGTTATGATCATGGTTACGGATAAAGCCAATGAGCTGGTTGAGGTACTTAAGAAAAATAATATTCCGGCGGCTGTAATTGGACGGATTACACCTGGAAATGACAGGGTTGTAAAAAATGAAGAAGAAAAGCGGTTTTTAGCTCCGCCTAAAAGTGATGAATTGTATAAGGCAATTAGTTAATTTAATTAAATTTAATCAATAATAATTCATATAATAAAATATTAACGCATGGAAAGGAAATTATAAAATGAGAGAGAAAATATTAGCAGCCATTGATAAAAATAGTAAATTAACTGCGAAAGACCTGGCGGCCATGTTAGGAAGTTCCGAAGAAGAGATATCTACGATCATAAAAGAATTAGAAGCTGAAACCATAATATGCGGATACCCAACTTTAATTAACTGGGATAAAACAGAAAGTGAAAAAGTCACTGCTTTAATCGAAGTAAAAGTTACTCCTCAGAGAGGACAGGGATTTGATAAAATAGCAGAGAGAATCTATAAATTTGATGAAGTGGAGTCGGTTTATCTCATGTCCGGCGGTTTTGACCTGACTGTAATTATTGAGGGCAAAAGTATGAGAGAAGTAGCTAATTTTGTATCCAGTAAATTAGCTCCTATGGAAGCTGTGCTTAGTACGGCAACACATTTTGTTTTAAAGAAATATAAGGAACATGGATTACCATTAGTACACGAGACCAACGATGAAAGGATGCTGATTACACCGTGAGAAACCCATTATCTAAAATAGTTGTTGATATACAGCCGTCCGGCATAAGAAAATTCTTTGATATCGTAAGTGAAATGAAAGATGCCATATCTTTAGGCGTTGGCGAACCGGATTTTGATACACCCTGGCATATTAGAGAAGAGGGTATCTATTCCTTGGAAAAGGGCAGAACCTTTTATACTTCTAATGCAGGGTTAAAAGATTTAAAAATGGAAATCTGCAATTATTTAAATCGCAGGTTTTCGTTGAGCTATCATCCGGATCATGAAACCATTGTAACCATTGGGGGAAGTGAAGCAATTGATATCGCACTGCGTGCCATGCTGGATCCGGGAGATGAAGTTTTAATTCCTCAGCCAAGTTATGTATCTTATTTACCCTGTGCAACGTTAGCAGGCGGCAAACCGGTTATAATAGAATTAAAAGCAGAAAACCAATTCAGACTTACAAAAGAGGAGCTCTTAGATGCTATAACCGAACGTACCAAAGTTTTGATAATGCCCTTTCCTAATAATCCGACAGGAGCAATTATGGAGAGGGAGGACCTGGAAGATATAGTTAAGATCGTGAAAGAAAAGGATATTTTTGTTCTGTCCGACGAGATTTATTCAGAACTTACTTATGGTAAGAAACACGTATCCATTGCTGAATTTCCGGGAATGAAAGAAAGAACGATTTTAATTAACGGTTTTTCAAAATCTTATGCTATGACCGGTTGGCGGTTGGGTTATGCGGTCGGACCTGCTGTTATCATAGAACAGATGGTTAAAATCCATCAGTTTGCTATTATGTGTGCACCTACTACGAGTCAGTATGCTGCGATAGAGGCTTTAAGAAACGGTGATTCCGATGTAGAAACTATGCGGGATGCATATGATCAGCGAAGAAGGTATTTAATCCATGCATTTCGTGAAATGGGACTGGAATGTTTTGAACCGTATGGAGCTTTTTATATTTTTCCCTGTATTAAGAGTTTAGGTATGACCTCAGACGAGTTTGCAACTTCTCTCCTTAGAGAAGAGAAGGTGGCTGTAGTACCGGGCACAGCTTTCGGTGAATGCGGTGAAGGTTTTTTAAGGATATCCTATGCATATTCTATAGAAAATCTGAAAGTGGCAATTGAGCGAATCGAAAAGTTTGTCTCAAAGCACAGGATTATTTAATTGTTAAATAAATAATTTATATTGTAATATATATTGTTTTTGTGATAAAATCGAAATATGATGAATTTTATCATATGGGTAATGAGACCTATATGATTGAAGACTCCGCGGGATACCTTTGAATTAGGCAAATGGATAAGTATACAGGATAATTGTCACAAAAGCGACATCGCGGCAGTGTGGGAGTTGGTTTTCAGGCTCTTGCTGATCACCAAAAGAAAGATGAGTTACTTAGGAGGATAAAATATGGCAGGATTGAATGCAGAGCACATTAATCCATTTTTAATTGCTGCTACGAAAATACTTAAGGATATGTGCTTTGTAGATGTAAAAATCGGTAAACCATATGTAAAAAACGCTGATTTTACAGATGACACATTAGTTATTATGATTGGTATCACAGGTGAGATACGTGGCCAAGCTATGATAGCATTCCCTAATTCAGTAGCATGTGATATTGCATCTAAAATGATTATGATGCCGGTCACGCAGTTAGATGAGTTGGCAACCAGTGCAGTGTGTGAATTAGGTAATATGATTATGGGTAATACTGCTACCATTTTCTCAACCAAGGGTATTGGTATTGATATTACCCCGCCAACCCTTTGCACGGGTAATGTAGCTTTTACTAATAATTACTCTCAGAATATCTGTATACCTTTAATTTATGATGAGAGCAGAGCAATTGAAATTAATGTAGCTCTTAAAGATTAAGAAAAATTCCTCCGAATTAATATAGAAGTTCTTTCTACATAAAGGGAGTGGAGTATAAGGGGAATGTTTTAATATTAAATAGTCGAAGAAATTTCGATTATAATAGGAGTAAAGATGAACGTAGTATTATTAGAGCCGGAGATACCGGCAAATACCGGAAATATAGGGCGTACCTGTGTGGCTACCGGTACCAGATTACATTTAATAGAACCTTTAGGTTTTAAATTAAATGAAAAAGAAATTAAAAGAGCGGGACTTGATTATTGGAAAGATTTAGATGTTACAGTTTATGATAATTATGAAGACTTTCTTAAAAGAAATCCCAATGCAAAAATATATATGGCGACTACCAAAGCGGTTCAGACCTATACGGAAGTAGATTATGAGCCGGATTGTTTTATCATGTTTGGAAAAGAAAGTGCCGGAATTCCGGAAGAAATACTTTTAGAAAACAAAGAAACGGCAGTACGTATTCCAATGATAGGGGAGATTCGTTCTCTGAATTTGTCTAATTCGGTGGCAATCGTACTTTACGAAGCTTTACGCCAGAATAACTTTTCCGGTATGAAAAGAACCGGGCAGCTACATCACCACACATGGGATGAAAGCTTATAATTTATTAATAATGAATAGAAGTACAACTGGATGGACCTAAAAAGTCTAATCCTGATGTACTTTTTTATTGCATAGGAAAGTTCTCCGAACTTTCCTATGTAATTATAAATGAAACCAAAACTAAATATCAGGAGTTTTCTATGAACAGTATGGTAATAATAATTATATAAACAGATTAGCACCTTAAAAGATTGGAAGGATTTTATGAAAGAAAAAACGAATTGTGAATATTGCGGTAATTATATATATGATGAAGAATATAACTGTTATGGTTGTGATGTCTATCTGGATGAAGATGAAATGGGGAAATTTTTAAGGAGTTCCTATGATAATTGCCCACATTTTAAATTTAATGATGAATACAAGATTGTAAGGAAACAAATGTAACAGATGTCTCCTTACAAAAGAAATCCCTCTGTTCTGGGCAGGGTGAAGATAAATTCTGTTCCTACACCCTCCGTACTGATTACATTAATATTTTCATTATGTGCAGCTATAATTTCCTTGGTTATGGAAAGACCAAGGCCGGTACCTTTTTTATCTTTTCCTCTGGAAGCATCCGTCTTATAAAAACGTTCCCATATCTTTTTTATACTCTCTTTTGGAATACCAATTCCACTGTCTTTCACAGAGATAAATACTTTGTCGCCTTTCTCTACTGTTGAAATTTTAATTGTGGAATTATGGTGGCTGAACTTTATAGCATTATCCAACAGATTATAAAGCACCTGCTGAATTTTACCCATATCCGCATCCACTAAAGTTTCTTTGGAAGAAAAGAAAAGATTAAGAGTAATCTTTTTCTGAGTGCAGGCACCCTCAAAACTTTCTGCAGTTTTCTTAATAATATGATTAATATCAAATGATACAATTTCCAGTATCGTACCATGATTTTCAAAGCTGTTTAAAGCTAACAGACTTGTTGTCAGCTTATTGAGACGTTCTGTTTCAAAAAGTATAATACCCAGGTATTTATCTTTCATTTCATAAGGGATTGTGCCGTCCTGTAAGGCTTCCGCATATCCTTTTATAGAGGTTAGTGGAGAACGGAAATCATGGGAGATATTTGCTACGAATTTCTTCTGGTAATCATCCAGGTTGTTGATTTCTCCTGCCATATAGGATATGGAATTGGCAAGACTTCCGTACTCGTCCTGCCGTTTCATTTTTAAGACGTAAGAATAATTTCCCTTGGTATACTCGGAGGCAGCTTTATTCAATTTACTTAAAGGTATTATTGTCAAATAATAAATATATGAGAATAATAGGAATAAAAACCCTAAAAACAGGATAAAGCAGATATTAATTATATCAATTACATGAGTGCATTCCCTTTGTATGCCGTTAATAGAGGAGTGCATAACAATATAACCCTGTATCTGATACTTATAAATCACCTTATATACTACACTTAACATGGGTTCTGATAATACATCTTTCATAACGGTATGGTTATGAAAGGTAAAGTCCAGAAAGTCAGGGTTAATGTCGAGGACATTAATCGGCTTATCACTCTCCGTATTTGGTTTCGTATCGGAAATAACAAAGCCGGAATTGTTCACAATCCAAATACGGGCATTCAGGATAGTGCCGATGGTTTTAATCTGTGTTGTCAGGTTAGGAAGGGACAATTCTTCATTGTAAAAGCTGGTCATATATTCATCGGAAATAGAAGCAGCTTCGTTATATAATAAAGATTTTTTATCCTCAATTAATTTATCTTTATAACGGTTTGCTGCATATGTATTAAGCAGTATAAACATAAATACTGCAGAGAAAATATAACATATCAGAAGTTTAATCCATAAATGTTGTTTCATAATAACTCCCATTGCATAAAGCATTGTTTGATGATGATTTACTGCTTATCATATTTTCAACTGCTTCCGGTACAGCTTAAACTACATAACTTGCAGATGTTACTATTATTTTTTAACTTCAAATTTGTAACCAATACCCCAAACAGTAGACAGGCTCCAGGAAGTATGATCTTTAATTTTTTCCCTAAGGCGTTTTATATGCACATCAACGGTTCTGGTATCACCAATATATTCATATCCCCAGATATGATCCAGAAGCTGCTCCCTGGTAAATACCTGGTTTGGGTGGGAAGCCAGGAAATAAAATAATTCCAGTTCCTTTGGAGGCATTTCTATTGTATTGCCGTAATACATTACGGAATAGTTTGATTGATTGATAACTAAATCCGGATA
The DNA here is from genome assembly GCF_030913705.1 of Anaerocolumna sp. MB42-C2. Classification (GTDB taxonomy): domain Bacteria; phylum Bacillota; class Clostridia; order Lachnospirales; family Lachnospiraceae; genus Anaerocolumna. Next base: position 3,101,167 of record NZ_CP133190.1, on the reverse strand, counting down.
AGACACATAATCACCGGTCTGTTCGGAAACCGTAGTCTCCGCAGCTTGTGTTACCGTTGGATGAAAACGTCTTAGGACAGCTTTAACACGGGCAACTAACTCTTTGGAATCAAAAGGTTTTATAATATAATCATCCGCACCCAGTTCCAGACCTAATACTTTATCAAAGATTTCACCTTTGGCTGATAACATAATAATAGGTACGGAAGAGGTTTTACGGATTTCTCTGCAGACCTCATAACCATCTATTCCCGGAAGCATTAAATCCAACAGGATAAGATTCGGCTGATAAGTTGCAAAATTAATAATTGCCTCCTCCCCATCATGTACCATAAGAGTATCAAAACATTCCTTGGTAAGATAAAGGGAGATTAATTCTGCTATGTTTACATCATCATCCACAATTAATATTTTTTGTTTCGTTGCCATAAAACCTCCTACTTAATATGTGTATTGAGTTTAGATTTAATTTAATCATCTGGACCCGGAGTAAATGGAACATGAAATCTTAAACCCGTAACAGGTATTTGAATGATTAAATCTTATACTCCATTTGAAAATTATTGTATAAATTCAACAATGGTTACACCCTGACCGCCTTCGCCAAAAGCACCCTCCCGATATGATTTTACATATTTGGTCCTTTTTAGATGGGAGTGTACAGCATTCCTAAGGGCTCCGGTACCCCGTCCATGGATAACGGTAACCTGTGGCAGATGTGACAGGTATGCATCGTCTAAATACTTATCCAGAAGGGAAAGTGCTTCGTCCACTGTTTTACCGATCAGGTTTATCTCCGTGCTGATGGAGAATGTTTTGGACATTTTAATCTTTCCGCTGCCGGTTCGGTTTATATTAGGTCCGGTGATTACCGGTTCATCAATTAACTCTAAATCACTGATATTAACAAGGGATCTCAAAATACCCATCTGGACGTATAAATCGCCTTTGGCATTTGGGATACTGCTTACGGTACCTTTTAATCCTAAGCTTAATACATTAACAGAATCACCTAATTTGAAATCTTTTGCTTTCGGTGTCTTCTTAGATTTTTTGTTGTTCTTTATAGAAAGACCGGACTCAGCCTGTGATAATTTTTCCCTGAGCGCCGTACGTTCATTTTCCATATCTCTGGTGATACCGCCCTCACTGCTCCATTTATTAAAATTCTTAATGGTTCGGTCGGCAATATCTTTTGCATCCTGTAGAATTTTTCTTGCTTCTTCTTTAGCTTCTGCCATAATTCTGTCTTTGGCGTTGTCGATCTTCTCGTTTTTCTGTTCCAGTCTGCGGCGTAACTCCTCGATTTCCTTCTTTGTTTTACTGATTTCCAGGCGTTCGTTTTCCATTGCAATTCGGTTTTTTTCTAAATCACTGATCAAATCCTCAAAGCTCTTATCCTGTATTCCAATCAGGTTTTTGGCATCATTAATGATAGAGTCAGGAAGGCCTAACTTAGAGGATATTGCAAATGCATTACTTTTACCGGGAATACCGATTAACAATCGGTAGGTCGGCCGAAGGGTTTCTACATCAAATTCACAGCAGGCATTGCTAACCCCCTCCGTTGATAGGGCATATACCTTTAATTCACTGTAATGGGTAGTTGCCATAGTACAGACTTTACGCTTATGAAGGTTTGATAAAATAGCCATAGCCAGTGCGGCACCCTCTGTCGGGTCGGTTCCGGCACCTAATTCATCAAAAAGAACCAGAGATTTATAGTTTGCTTTCTCCAATATGGATACGGTATTTGTCATGTGGGATGAGAAAGTACTTAAACTTTGTTCAATACTTTGTTCATCGCCGATATCTGCGTATACTTCTTCAAAAACTGCTAGTTCAGATCCGTCAAATGCCGGAATGTGTAAACCTGCCTGCCCTAAAAGTGTAAATAACCCGACCGTTTTAAGGGAAACGGTTTTACCGCCTGTATTCGGACCTGTAATAACCAAAAGATTAAAATCTTTACCTAAAGTAATATCGATTGGAACAACCTTTTTGGAATCAATTAAGGGATGTCTGCCTTTTTTAATGTTAATTATGCCCTTATCATTAAAGGCAGGCTCCGTACCTTTCATCTGCTTTGACAGGGCTGCCCGGGCAAATATAAAATCAAGTTCTGCAATAACCCGTACATTGTTGTCCAGATTTTCTGTTTCAATCCCTGCCTGGTTACTCAAATCTGCAAGTATTTTCTCAATCTCTTCCTGTTCTTTAATCTCTAATTCTTTCAAATCATTATTTAGTTTAACTACCGCCATTGGTTCAACAAATAATGTGGAACCGGAAGAGGACTGGTCGTGAATCATGCCGGGAAACTGGCCTCTGTATTCCTGTTTAATAGGCAGGCAGTATCTGCCGTTACGCATGGTAATAATATTCTCCTGAAGTTTGGTTCTTGAACTGGAAGAATTCAATAAAGAATTTAACTGTTCATGGATCTTATCGTTGGCCACTTTCATGGAACGGCGTATATTTTTTAAGGCAGGGCTTGCATCATCTGCAATCTCCTCTTCACTAATGATACAGCGTTTTATCTCATTATTAAGAGGTGTTAAGGGTTCCAGTGAAGAAAACATCTCATCCAGGGAATCTCCTGCATTCTCCTCATTATCCCGAACACCGTATGCCTTAATTCGCAGAGCGGCATCCAGTACGGAACTGATATGAAGAAGTTCTCCTGCCCCAAGAGTGGACCCTATCTCCAATCTCTTTAAAGAACCACGAATATCGTGTAAGCCATAAAACCCCAGGCTTCCCTTGCGGTAAATACGGGATAAGGCATCCGAAGTTTCTTTTTGCCTTGATTGGATTTCAATAATGTCGTCACTGGGTTGTAAAGCGGCGCATAATTCTTTGCCAAGCCCTGACCCGGCTAAAGAAACTAATTTATCTATAATCTTGTTATATTCTAATTTAAATAAAGCCTTTTCATTCATAAGCTTCCTCCATATTAAACTATTGCCTATTTTCAATTATCGTTTATAATAATACTTACGGAAATTGTTTTCTAAATCTCCGATAAAAGGCGGTGTTACTGACGCAAGTATCTTAAGTACAGGTTGCTTCCTAATTCTTTATTTTACCTTATTTTCGTTAAAAATAAAACCATTATTTAAAAATACCTAATGAAATACCCTTTTGTTTACAAATCATTCATATAATGTTCATAAGTAAATGATAAAATATACATACGGATTGTCCTAAAGGAGAAAAGAAATGTCTAATGATAACAAAAATAAGGATGAGAAAGAGTACTCTTTTATCCAGGAACAGATAGCGTCCAAAAAGAAATTTAAATTTAGAAGAATGTTTTACTCCGTAACTTGGACGATAGTATTGGCATGTATTTTTGGTATTGTAGCAGGTGTTTCATTTTGTATTTCCCAGCCTGCGATTAATAAAATTTTAGGAAAATATCAGGATAAAAAAACAGTTGAATTTCCAACAACCACTCCGGAGAGTTCATCCACAGGTCCGGATCAAAATAAACCGCATATGGGAAGTACGGAAAATACGAATAAACCCGAAACGGATAAACCAAATAATAGTGAGAGCGAAAAGGAAACTAAGGAAGAAACGAAACCCGATACAGTAGTAATTGAGAAATATATTCAGGCGGATGTACAGGATCTAAACAATATTTATATGGACTTAAGAAATGTTGCCAGTGAAGTAGACAAATCCATTCTTAATGTAACCAGCATTAAAAACGGAGTAGATGTGTTGTTTAATAATGAATTTGAGGCTTCTGAAGTGTCCTCTGGATTAGTAGTAGCCAATAATGGTGCCGATTTGCTGATATTGGTCAGTTATGACAGAATTCAGGATGCTAAAAATATTAGGGTAAATTTAACAGAGTCTTTGGATGTGAAAGCAAAACTTCAGGATTATGACAGTGATCTTAATCTGGCAGTTATTGCAGTAAGTCTTGCTGATATTCCGGATACGGTATTAAGTAATATAAAGGTAGTAAAGCTGGGTGAATCATATCCATTGATAATCGGTACCCCTATTATTGCTCTGGGAAGTCCCAATGGTTATGTAGATTCCATGGAGTATGGAATTATAACCAGTAAGGATACCAGTACCTATATTACAGATAATAAAATAGACTTATTCACTACCGATATCCTTGATAATGAAAACAGCGATGGAATAATCGTTAATCTTCGTGGTGAAGTAATCGGTATTATTACTCAGAAATTAAAGGATGAATATAATAAGAATGTTAATACGGTTATTGGTATTTCCAGGATAAAAGAGATCATTGCCAGCCTGGTAAATAACCAGGAGAGAAGTTATTTTGGTATCAAAGGAGCCGATATGACGGAAACTGCATTAAAGCAGGCCGGTATTAATAATGGTATTTATATTACTGAAGTCGAGGCAAATTCTCCGGCGTTAGAAGCAGGATTGCAGAGTGGTGATATTATTCTTTCTGTTAATGGAACAGAGATATTATCCGTTAATAATTTTAACAGTCTGATAAAAGCAGGTGAACCTAAATCGACCCTAAAGGTTACGATCAGACGTAATACGAAAAATACATCAAAAGATATGGATTTGGAAGTTGTGCTTGGTAAGAAAGACAGATAATAAAGATAGAGAATAAAAATAGAGAAGAAAGAGCTCTTAAACTTATGGTTTAAGAGCTCTTTCTTCTCTATTTGTTTTATTATTAAATTAATTCAATAGATAAATTCCAGCTATCCAATGAAAAATGAGTTAGTTAAATCTTTGGTAAATGCATAATGAACATCAAAAAAGTATTTCATAGCACCGTTTAGAAAAGCATTGGAATCTAATTTTGAGTATTGTACTTCCACGTTATCGACCATTCTCCGAAAGCCGGTAGATTTCAGATTTTTATTAATCTCATTCAAGAATAAATCGCCAAGTAGAATACTTTTACCACCAAGTATTATTAAATGAGGATTTACAATAGAGATTAAATTAGCAAGACCGTACGATAAAACACGGGCAATTTCTTTTATAACTTTTTTGGAAACTGCATCTCCGTATAAAGCGGCATTACCCAGCGTAGCATAAGTAATAGCAGGAAGACGGTCTAATGCCGGACTTCCGCCCTCTGCTTTCACCATTTTGGCAAGAGCGCTTTCACCCATCATAGCTTCAATACAACCTCGGTTACCGCAGGCGCACAGAACACCGTCCGGATCTGCGGAATAATGTCCAAACTGAGTGGAGGCTCCATTTGCTTTACCAACCATTTTATTTCGTATAAATAGCGTGGCTCCTATACCACGGCTAAAATTAATAAATGCAAAATCCGGTTCTGTCACACGTGCATATACTTTCTCCGCATATGCGGAGCAGGCGGTATCTTCCAGTATTGCTACCGGAAATTCACGGAATGTTGATTTTAACGATGCAATAAGGTTCATACCCTCGGATTTAGGAAGACTAAGGGTTGTGGAATAAATTTCTTCATTAACAGTGTCTATCATTGCAGATACAACTACACAGACACCTAGAATTTGCTCTCTGTTAACTTGAGTCAGAACATACTCTTCCATACATTTACGGGACAATGAGACATAAGTATCATCCCCCTCCAGTTTAAGATGAAGTTCAAAGGTAGTTGCACCGGTAATGTCCATTAGATATAAGTTTATATAGTTTTCAATCCAGCTAAAGACTACAACATAATAACTGGATGGTTTAACATGCAGACTGTTCGGCTTTCGCCCCACGTTATTTGAATCCGCTACTCCAGAATCATAAACAAAACCGCGGTTTATTAGTTCATCAATCAGAGTTGAAACGGTTGTCTTGCTTAAATTGGATAATTTAGCCAACTGTGCTCTGGAGATGCCGCTATTGTTATAAATCTCATTATATAGCAGTTTCATATTGGAATCTTTTATAAGGTGCTGGTTTACTAGTTTCAAGTTGATACCTCCTGGTAAATTATAACTTTAGATATGTTTCGTATTGAGGAATTTTAGAGAGAAATCATTAATTAATCCAACTAACTTACTAATTATATAAAATAGTAACATAATCACATTATTTTAGCAATAATTTTATTTTTTGAAATTTAATAAAAAAAAAATTGACAATAAAGATAGTCAGTGTTATCATGTGAATAGATTAAAAGTTCCAAAAATTACCCAAAATAACAAATATTCGACAAAGCAAAGGCGCTCTAGAATAACCGGAGCTTTTTTTTAAAGGTAATTAATAAGGTGGGTGGACAAACTAATAAACTACTATTTAGAAAAGAGGTGCCATTATGAAAGTAGGACTTATTGGTTGCGGCGGGATGGGTACCGTGCATAATCTGTCCTTAAAAGAATTATCTAAGAAATATGATATTCAAGTAACCGCAGTTGCAGATTGCAGATAAAAATTTTTAGAAAAGGCGGCTAGTTTTTGGGCAGATGTGGAAAAGTTTAAATACGGCAAAGACATAATTGAAAATACAGATGTTGACCTTGTACATATTTGTGTCCCGAGTTATTTACATGCCGATTTACTAATCCTGGCAATGGAGATGCTTAGTTAATAAAAAAACGATTGAAATAGCCCCATTGTCGGAAGGTGTTAAGTCAGTTTTACTTACTTTAAACGAATTATCAGAGGCAATGAAATAATTATATTTTATTATCTCTATAGTTAAATTTACTATTACTAAAGGAGGAAATTTATGATGAAGAAATCTCTAGCGTTATTGTTAAGTTTGGCAATGGTAGTAATTATGTTAGCAGGGTGCAGCGGGGGCGCATCAAAAGAAACAAATAATGATGCAGGTACAGCAGATACCGCATCCAGTGACGCTGGCAGTACAGATGCAGGTGCAAACACAAGTGCCGCATCCGGTGAGGATGTTACATTAACTGTCTTTGATGGCCAGGCATATGGTCTCGAAAGATATGATGAGCTTGTTAAAAGTTTTGAAGAGAGTCATCCTGGAGTAAAAGTTGAAGTACAGCATGCTGCCAATGATACGGATACCCTTTTAAAAGCAAGAATAAACTCTGATGATGTTCCGGATGTATTTGCCGTACAGACAGGTACGCAAGCGAAATCATATTATGATTTTGCATATGATTGGACCAATGATACGGATGTTCTTGCAAAGTTTAATCAAGCTGCAGTAGATACAGGTAAAGATGCAGACGGTAATGTAAAGTCTTTGCCATGGACCTATGAAAATATGGGACTTATCTATAATAAGGATCTGTTCCAAAAAGCAGGCATCACAGAAGTTCCCACAACTATATCACAATTAGAGGATGCTTGTAAAAAATTAGATGCTGCAGGTATTACAGCATTTTCATTAGCTGCAAAAGAAACCTGGGTTTTAGGACAGCTTGCAACACATTTCTTAATGGATAAGTCTAAAGATGCAGCCGGTACGGTTGCAGCTATGAACGATGGTTCTTTAACTTTTGATACGGCACCTAATTTTAAGAATTTATTTAAGGTATTGGATTTAGCAGTTAAATACGGACCTGATAAACCGCTGGAAATTGATTGGGAAACCTCAGAAAACATGTTAGCAAACGGAGAAGCTGCTATTATACATATGGGTGACTGGTGCCAGGCTACTCTGGATAAATTTAACCCGAATGCAAATCTTGCATTCTTACCAGTTCCTGTAAGTGAGAATCCGGATGATACCAATTTATTATCTTCCATTTCATGGACGTATATCGTTAACAAAGACTCAAAAAATCTTGATTTAGCGAAAGAATACTTGCAGTATATCTTAACCTCCGACGAAGGTTTGGATTGGATGTGTAATACAATCGGATCAGTACCGTCTGCTGCAGGAGAACATAAAGTTGCAGGTAAACTGGCAAATGATGCAGCAGCTTATATTTCAGCAGGTAAGACCAATGGTTGGATTCATACCTCATACCCGGATGGATATAATGACAGTACCATGGGACCTACCCTTCAGGCGTATATGTTAGGTGACCTTCCGGTAAAGGATGCAATCGCCTCTCTTCAGGCAGGCTGGGTTACGCAATAGTAAATAATTATATGATTAAATAGTATATTTTAAAGGAGCTGCTGCAAATTCATACTTTGAATTTTTTGCAGCAGCCCTTTACTTTATAACAGGGAGGCGAAACGATGCGTGTCAAAACAAAAAGAAAAATATCAGAGGGAATATGTTTTGCCATTTTCACCATACCGGCTCTAGTGTTTGTGTTATTCGCGTCGGATATTCCTTTTGTGATGAATCTGTACTATTCCGTATTCAAATGGAATGGAATCAGTAAAGATATGACTTTTGTTGGTTTTGATAATTTTAAAAAAATACTTACAAATGATCCGTTATTTATTAAATCGGCTTTATTTACACTTAAATATTCTGTATTCTATGTCATTATCGTTAATATCATATCCTTAGCAGTTGCATTAAAACTTGCAAAGCAAAAGAAAAAAAACAGCCTGGGTCGTGCATTTTATTATGTCCCCTATCTTATCAGCCTTACAGCAATCAGTTTAATCTGGAAATTTATTTTCGGACCTGGATTTGAGGCGCTGTTTGATATAACCGGCTGGCAATTTTTTAACTGGAGCTGGGTTGGTACACCAAAACTGGCTTTTTATGTTGTTGTTATTATGACTGTGTGGCAGAATATAGGTTTTTATATGGTTACTTATATAGCGGGAATCATTGCGGTTCCGGTAGATGTATTGGAAGCGGCCAGAATTGACGGCGCCTCTAAATGGATGGTAACAAAGAAAATAACCTTTCCTCTCATCATGCCCTCCATATCCATATGTTTATTTACATCACTGACCTTTTCATTTAAATTATTTGATGTCATCATGGTATTTACTAAGGGCGGCCCGGCTAATTCTACTATATCAGTAGCTTACAATATCTATAAGGAAGCTTTTACAAATAGCAGCTACGGTCTTGCTACAGCGAAATCACTGATATTCTTTATTGCTGTGCTGGCAGTTACGGTTATACAGATGAGAGTTACTAAGTCTAGGGAGGTTGAGGCATAATGAGAAGAAAACATAGGGATATTGATATATTATCATGGGTCATATTAGCCTGCTCAATCTTTTGGCTTATGCCTCTTTTATTGATTTTTATCAACTCATTTAAACCGTATAATGATATGATCCAGCATTTTCTGGCCTTACCAACCAGCATTAATTTTGATATGTATATAGAGACCTGGACGACTTTTAAATTTTCGCAACTTACTTTAACTACTCTTTTATATACGGTTTGTACGGTATTGGGAGTTGTAATTTGTGCACCTATGGCAGCATATAAATTAGCAAGAACGAAAACAAAATACAGCACTGTTATTTTCGGGCTTATTATATTGCCTATGATGGTCCCTTTTCAGGCTTATATGATCACATTAACGAAATTAGTGTCAAAAGTCGGTATAAATGGAACAAAGGTGGGTTATATCATGGTATCTGTAGGATTATGCATGCCTTTGGCGGTGTTTATGATTCATGGATTTATCAAGGGAATTCCGCTGGAATTGGAAGAGAGTGCCTTAATAGATGGTGCATCCAGATACCGTACCTATTTTTCAGTAGTTCTTCCGTTGTTAAAACCGATTCTTACAACGGTAATTGTATTGGATGCGCTGGCTACCTGGAATGATGTAATTACCAATCAGTTAATTGTAGGAGGCAAGCAGAATGCATTAAATATACAAAATGCTTTGTATATGCAATTTTCTGCCCAGACTTCAGATTGGGAACATGCATTACCAGGAATCGTGATGTCTACGATACCAAGCTTAATCTTTTTTGTATTTATGCAAAAACATATTGTAGGCGGAATAACCGCGGGGGCGGTTAAAGGCTAATTAATGGGACTAGTATGTCATAAGACCATCTAAACCCCAAGTTTATGGAAGTGAGGAGAATTCGGAATGAATGTGGGTGTATTAATCGAACTGAATAAAAATATAGACGATAAATTTGAAGAATTGCGTGGGATGGGTATGAACAGCTGCCAGCTGGTATGCTGGGATGAAAATAAATTTACGGATGAAATGGCAGAATTAGTTAATCAGGCTGTTAAAAAACATGAAGTGCATATTACGGCATTCTGGTGTGGCTGGTCCGGTCCTGTGACCTGGGATTTTTATGATGGACAGCTCACGCTTGGATTAATACCGGCTGCTTACCGCTTCTGCCGTTTGCAGACATTAATGAATGGTTCTGATTTTGCTAAAAAAATGAATATAAGGGATTTCGTAACCCATGTAGGGTATATACCGGAAAATCCTTTTGATGAAAATTACACCGGTACTTTGGTTGCATTAAAGAAATTAATTGGTAAGTGCAAAGAAAACGGACAGAATTTCTTATTTGAGACCGGCCAGGAGACACCGGTAACCTTAAGAAGGGCAATTGAAGATATTGGTTATGATAATGTAGGTATTAATCTTGATCCGGCTAATCTGTTAATGTATGGTAAGGCTAATCCGGTGGATGCACTTGATATATTAGGCAAATATGTGCTTGGTATTCACGGAAAAGACGGAATGTATCCTACGGACGGCAGAAATCTGGGAGAAGAAAAGCCTCTTGGAGAAGGCAGGGTAGATTACCCTAAGTTTATAGCCAAACTAAAGGAAATCGGCTACCAGGGGGATATTACCATAGAAAGGGAAATCTCCGGGGAAGAACAGAAGAAAGACATTATCAAGGCGAAAAAAATATTGGATGAACTGATCCAGGCTTAACAAAAAAAGGTGTCAGAGGAGTTATAAAACAACTTCTCTGGCTATTTTTATTTTAGAACAAGGTTGAAAACCAATGTCTGCTAAGGTATAATGTATGGGACGACGGAAAATCCGGTGTAAGAAATAGTAGAATTAAGGTAACCTCTATAAAAATAAGAACGAAAAGAATTAGAAAGGCCGGGTATCTGAATGAGATATATTGGAGAACTTAGGGATGGAGAAATGGTTTCGGAAACCTATCTCTGTAAAACAAAACAAACGTTAAAAACAAAAGCAGGAAAGAATTATTATTCTCTGCTACTACAAGATAAATCGGGAACATTAGATGCAAAGATCTGGGAGTTGTCCGGCGGAATCGATCATTTTGAAGCAATGGAGTATATCCGTGTAGATGGGCAGGTAATTTGCTTTCAGGGTGCTCTTCAGCTTAATATTAAGCGGGTAAGAAGAAGTCAGGAGGGCGAATACGATCCTGCTGATTTTGTACCTACAACCATGAAAAATATCGATGAGATGTACAGTGAATTATTGAAATTTATCAGTTCCATCGAGCAGCCGCATATGAGAAAACTGGCAGAAAGCTTTTTTGTGGAAGATAAAACTTTTATAGCCGGTTTTAAATTCCATTCTGCAGCAAAAAGTGTACATCATGGTTTCGTTGGAGGTTTATTAGAACATACGTTAAGTGTAGTGAAACTTTGTGATTATTATGCTAATAATTATCCCTTAATAAACCGGGATCTCCTGATTACCGCTGCAGTTTTTCATGATATCGGAAAGCTTTATGAGTTATCTGTTTTTCCTGAAAATGACTATACGGATGACGGACAGTTATTAGGGCATATTTATATGGGAACTGAAATTATAGGAAATAGAATTAACACAATACCAAACTTCCCGGTTCAGCTGGCTTCTCAGTTAAAACACTGCATCTTAGCCCATCATGGAGAACTGGAATATGGTTCACCTAAGAAACCTGCGATTATTGAAGCGCTGGCTTTAAATTTTGCCGATAATACAGATGCGAAGTTGCAGACGATGACCGAGATTTTAAACAGCGGGGATGAAAAATCAACCTGGCTTGGATTAAGCCGTTTATTTGATTCCAATATACGGCGTACTACGATTTAAGAAATCAGGCAACACTTATTAAAGTGTTGCCTGTGTATTTTTTTCGACTTGAAGAATAGACATAACTGTATTTCACTGCTTGAAATTTAGTTATAACAGCATTTTTACCAAACATGATAGTTCAGGATAAAGCCGTTACCAAGAGGAAAACGAATCAAAGAAATGAGATTTTACTTAGAAATGAAAGAGAGACAGAATGCTAATTAATAAAAATGACGAATTAATTATTGAAATAGAAGATATTGGTTCTGATGGAGAGGGAATCGGCAAGTACCAGGGTTACACTTTATTTGTTAAAAATGCCCTGCCCGGTGATAAAGTAAGGGTAAAGGCCATGAAGTGTAAAAAGAATTACGGGTATGCCAGGCTGGTGGAAGTGATGGAAGTTTCTCCTCATCGTGTAACTCCAAAATGTAAGATAGCTGATAAATGCGGCGGCTGCAGTCTTATGCATTTAAGTTACGAGCGGCAGCTTTTGTATAAACAGAATAAGGTAAAAAACTGTCTGGAACGTATTGGGGGATTTACGGAGGTACCCTTAGAACCGATCATCGGGATGGAAGAACCCTATTATTACCGAAATAAAGCCCAGTTTCCTGTAGGAAAAAATAAAGACGGTAAAGTAGTAATCGGATTTTATGCCGGAGGGACACATTCAATCATAGATACGGGTCATTGCTTTATACAGGCGAAAGGGAATGATAATTTAATAAAAATTATTAGATTATTTATAGAAAAGTATGACATCAGTGTATATGAGGAAGAAAAACAAAAGGGGGTAATAAGACATATTCTCACCAGAATCGGATATGTAACCGGTGAAATTATGGTATGTATCGTCATAAACGGAAATGAGCTTCCCCACCAGGATAAATTGGTACAACAACTAAAAGAAATTCCTGGAATGACCAGCATCAGTTTAAATATTAATAAAGCAAATACCAATGTCATATTAGGGGATAAAGTAATTAACCTGTGGGGACAGCCCTTTATAACGGATTATATCGGTGAAATTAAATATCAGATATCTCCGTTATCCTTTTATCAGGTGAACCCGCAGCAGACTAAGTTATTATATGAAACTGCACTTGAATTTGCAGATCTGCACGGAGATGAAACCGTATGGGATTTATACTGCGGAATCGGTACCATATCCTTATTTTTGGCCTGTAAGGCAAAAATGGTATATGGAGTGGAGATCATACCTCAGGCAATTGAAGATGCCAGGAGAAATGCAGAAATCAACCAGATAACCAATGCAGAGTTTTTTGTCGGGGCAGCAGAGGATATTCTTCCCGAGAAATATAAAGAAAATAATATTTACGCCGAGGTAATTGTGGTCGATCCACCCAGAAAAGGCTGTGAAGAAAGTCTTCTTGATACAATTGTAACGATGGCACCGAAAAAAGTAGTTTATGTTTCCTGTGATCCTGCTACTTTAGCAAGAGATCTTCGCTACCTTTGTGACAGAGGATATGAACTGATGAAAGTTCAAGCAGTGGATCAATTTGCACATACGGGGCATGTGGAAGCGATAATTTTGATGACACGTAGTGGTTATAAGGGGAAATGAGGCAGGTGAACCACTATATGTAGTAGCTTTGGAGCTAAAAATGAGCAAAATAAGGGCACAAAAATTGCATTTGTTTAGCCCTTTTTTTAGGGCGTTTCATAGATGACATTAGGGTTTTTGAAGATAACATCCAAAATATACAAATTCTATAGATGATAGCTAAAGGCATTGGACCTAAGAGAATCGAATACCTAGTATATCCTTTTCAGCCGTTTCTGGGCAATTTCAAGGGTTGTGGAAAAGCCTGCTGATGGCAGGCATGAACGTAAGACTGATGCTAAGTTATTTAATGCCAAAAGTCCACAATCATCTGAATAATGACTGCTCTTCGTGTGTTAACCAAATCTTAACCCACAATATGTTACAGTTGATTGGTGTATTTATCGAATGGAGGTGAAGCATGAAATTACTGGTTATAGAAGATGAAATATCCTTGCAATTGGCTCTGAAAAAAGGTTTTACGAAATTAGGTTACGCTGTAGATACTGCGTCCGATGGTGAAGAAGCGTTGGAATGTTACTATTCCTCTATTTATGACGCTATTATTTTGGATATAAATTTACCGAAGATAGATGGTATTACCGTACTAAAGGAAATCCGAAAAGAAAACGCGGAGGTCAGAGTTCTTATACTCTCTGCGCGGAACGAGTTAGATGATAAAATAATCGGACTTGATACAGGAGCGAATGATTATCTTGCAAAGCCATTTCATTTTAAAGAACTGGAAGCAAGAGTCCGGGCATTATTGCGGCGTGATTTTTTAACACAAAGCACTGAAATTGTTGCAGGTGGGTTGGTTTTAGAGACAGCTTTAAAAAAAGTTCATCTTGACGGTATAGAAATTAACCTGACAAAAAAGGAGTATGGCATCTTAGAATATTTACTGATGCACAAAGGGACTATTGTGAGTGGTGAAGATTTAATTGAGCATGTTTGGGACAGTGAAGCGGATACATTCACAAGTGCCTTTAAGGTTCATATTAATTCACTAAGAAAAAAATTGCCGCGGAATACAATAAGAAATATAAGGGGGCAAGGCTATTATGTTGAGTAAAATTTCTTTACGATTGAGACTGACAATTCTGACATACAGTATTTTGGTTGTAGCCTGTGCCTGTTTAACGACTGTGTCGGTGTTCAATGCAGGTAACATGTTTTTGAAACCAATTAAAGCCTTGTCTGTTCAGCCTACGGTGCCTAAGCCAATCATATCTGATACTGAGACGGATGAAAATGTACCTCCCACAACTGCATATATTTATGATATGCTTCAGGAGTCAAAAAAAGGGTTCACACTGCAAAGCATATTAGTGATGGTTGCAATTACAGGTATTGGGACCATATTAACATGGTTTGTTGCTGGAAAAGCGCTGAAGCCGGTTACTACACTCAGTAAGACTGTTGAAGATATTGACGTGAACAATTTGTCGACACAAATTCCTGTTCCATATAGTAAGGATGAGGTTGCGCGACTCACCTACTCATTCAATAATATGCTTACAAAAATTAGTATGGCTTTTGAAAGTCAAAAACGATTTGCTCAAAATGCTGCGCATGAATTGAAGACACCATTATCTGCCATGCTGACCAACATCGAAGTAATGGAGATTGATGAGGATTCGGCAAGCATTGAAGAATATAAAGAGAATTTGCTTATAGTAAAGCAAAATGTAGAAAGAATGACAGCCTTGGTTACCGATTTGCTTGCACTAAATGTGGAAAAAAATCATATGGATATCAGCCGCTTTTCAATCCGTGATTTGTTTGTCTCTATATTAAATGACAATGATAATGATATTAAAAAAAAGAATATTTCTGTAAATATTAATGGCGAGAGAGAGATTAATGGAAATCGTTTTATGCTAGAAAGAGCATTTTCGAATATAGTCCAAAATGCCATACGATACAATCATAATAATGGTTCGATTATAATTTATTGTTCTGAATCAGGTATTACTATTTCCGATACCGGTATTGGAATTCCTTCTGACAAATTACCACACATTTTCGAACCATTTTACTGCGTAGACGCATCCCGTTCCAGGGCGCTTGGCGGGAGTGGACTTGGGCTTGCAATAACAAAAGAAATTTTTGATAAAAATGGAATTAAAATTGATGTTGTTAGTACTGAGAATAAAGGAACAATATTCACTGTGACCAATTTATGAGATGATTGCTTGTTCTTTCATTTATATTCTTATCTAAAACTTAACCTTCTGTTTGATATACTTAAACTATCAAAAAACAGGAGGTTATTTTTATGCAAAAGAAAATAGTAGTCATTATTCTTATTGTTGGTGTGGTGATTTTGGCAGGAGCAGTGATTTTTACAAAGTTCTATCCCATGTCAACCAGTGCCAATTATAGTCCTGCGGGTGCAGGTCAAACCGCCGCCACAATTGACAATTTTAATGCAGTAGATCTAAATGGTAATAAAGTCACAAATGATATATTCTCGGATTATAAACTCACGATGATTAATGTTTGGACGACTTCTTGCTCTCCTTGCCTAAAAGAAATGCCTGATCTTGCCGTTCTCGATAAAGAGCTGGAGGAGAAAGGGTTTAATGTGATCGGTATTGTGGATGATCTGATCGATGCCGACACAGGGGATGTTAGTGAATCAGCTACAGAACTTGCATTTAGAATATGCGACCAAACTGGTGTAAAATATACGAATCTCATCCCCGACGCAACTCTTAAACAGGGTATCTTGAACGGTTTGGGCGGTTATCCATCGACTTTCTTTGTTGACAAAGATGGAAAGCTTGTAGGAAAGAAATATTTTGGTTCACATACAAAGGATGAGTGGAAAGAAATTATAGAAGAGCTTTTGACGAAGGTGGAGGCGTCCTCGAAATGAGGCAGAGACTATTGATGTCCTTAGCTCTATCTCTTTCTGGTATTTTCATGATGGCGATGGGCGTCATGAGAGGCGAGGTAGAGATTGTATTCTCAAAAGCTATTCATATTTGCTTGGAGTGTATAGGAATTGGCTAAAGTAACCCTTCGCAGTACAGTTCAAGCTATTTGGACCCTCGCTTCAAATAGCTATCTTGTAGGACTTATACAAGGGAAAATATATAAAGGTAACTTGAAGAGAATATGTGTACCGGGGCTTAATTGCTACTCCTGCCCCGGTGCGCTTGGCTCCTGCCCAATTGGCTCTCTGCAAGCGGTTGTTGGCAGCTGGAAATTCCAGACTTCACTTTATATAACAGGATTTCTGATGCTTATCGGCGCAATATGCGGTCGGTTTGTTTGCGGATGGCTTTGTCCTTTTGGGTGGATTCAAGATCTGCTGTATAAAATTCCTTTTGTAAGGAAGTTAAAAACCTTCAAACTGGACAAACCGTTAAGATTTTTAAAGTATGTCATATTGCTTCTATTCGTAATCATATTACCAATGTTTATAGTCGATGTTATTGGACAAGGAATGCCTTTTTTTTGCAAATTAATATGTCCATCAGGTACCTTGATGGGAGGGTGGCCTCTAATATTATCGAATAAGCCGTTACAGGATACAATAGGCTGGTTGTTTATATGGAAAAATGTAGTTTTAGTTGCAATCATTATTCTATCAATTATAATTTATAGACCGTTTTGCAAGTATATCTGTCCACTCGGGGCGATTTATTCGCTTTTTAATCCTATCTCTTTTTATAAACTCCGAGTAGCAGAAAGTAGGTGCACAAAATGTGGAATATGCTCAAAAACTTGTGGGATGAATATTGACCCATATAAACAGCCTAACCACCCTGAATGCATTCGGTGTAATGCATGTAAAAAGGCATGCCCTACTAATGCCATAAGCGTTGGATGTCTGTCAGAGAAAAAGGAGATGCTAGAGCTAAAGTTGCAAGCAAAAAAGCAGTAAGATAGATATAAGGGCGGATATATAAGATGTTTTGTTCATGTCCGTTAAAACACTTCAGCATATCAATAAATGTTTCAAGGTCTGAATTCTCTCATTTTGTAATGCCTTCTATTGACTTAAATCAGACTGATGATATATTATTTATCATAAATTCTGGCTTTTTACAAGTGCTTATTCCAGGATAATATTAATTGGCTGAAGATATAAAATAGCAAGATAATAAAAAAGTTTAGAAAATTTAAGTTACAATTAGGAGTAAGATGGGTTTGTACATTCAGCAACCGAAGTTTCATACGATATCAAACACCAGGCATTGTTCCTCAGGCTTGATATACCAGAGAAATGTGCTTTGCAATGAAGTTTATTGGACATTACTAATCATTAAATAATAGGAGATAAGGAAGGGTTTTTATTATGGAACAAAATAGAAACGGAAAGATTCTAAAGACTATTGGATTTACACTACTAATAGTGCTTTTCTCGGTACAGTTTTAGTGCTGATGATAAGCAGCGAAGAACGCTGGTTTGCTTACCTGATTCTTGCAGCATCCATCGGAGCCCTCGTGTTCCTGAGAAGAAAGAGTTTTTGGCATGGATGGAAAGTCATTCTCTGCTGGGTTATTGCAATTGCCATTGCATGGGCAGGTTTATTTGTGGGACAGCCTTTGATTGAGATTCAGCCTTATACATCTAAGTACCTGGAACTGCCCAGTGCTTCCTATCAGCTTTTGCTGAACAACGTAACACATTGTGGATACACGCACCGGTAATTTGACCACGAACATGAGCATCCTATGCGCAGATGGAGAAATCAAAGACATGGCACCCGCCGGTACGATTCAGGCGAGTCCGGATACGAAGGTTGTGGATGCCACCGGAAAATATGTAGTTCCCGGGTACCTCAATATGCATATGCATGTAGTAGGAGCTGAACATACCTCTGAAACATTGGATAGTATGCTGGCCGAGGGCATAACCGGATTCAGGCAGATGAGCGGATCTTACGAGCTTTTGAAAGAATGGCATTCCGGTGCCTTTTCCAGCTCCACCGATCAGCCGGCACTGCTGACAATGCCCGGCGATATTCTGACACCGATTAACGCGTCGACGCCTGAGATTGCCGCAGAGTTTGTACGCTTGCAAAAAGAGGAGGGAGCCGGCTTTATTAAGATTTGTAGAAAGAGCATTCGAACTTGATTAACAGCTTAAGCAGCAACAAGGGGCAAAGTGAAAACACTGCTTATCATCTCAAATAGAAAAAATGCCTGAAATATGAGAGAGCCGATAACCGCATAATAGGGTTATCGGCTTTGTGTCTGTATGGCTAAAATCACTGACATACGTTTATCAGCAGCCTCTCGGTTATGTCATTTGTTGCTGGTCTTCTTGATTAAGTCCACGCCATCGTATGCCAGACTTTCCACACTTGCAGACTTCTTCAATATGTAATGATCAAAAAAGTTCTTTGTATAGTCTGTAACAAGATTTCGCATTTCCATAGCATCCCGTTCGCCTCTTACTTTCTCATTAATACAGGTAAACACGATGTCGCAGTAATCTAAATGCCCAACACGATCAACAGAGAAATAATAGGTTTCCATACTATTGTTAACGCCAATTATTGCATTCATGTTATAGTTAGGTTCACAATACAATAGTAAGAAGGGTTTCTTAAGGTTGCTGCCCTGAAGGCCGAACGCACCGCTATCCAAGCCAATCCCGCAGACGAACCGGTCGTCGTCCCGGCAAACAATCGCCGTTGTTGGCCCTCCATAAGAATGTCCCACTATGCCCATGCCGATGTCAAGCAGCAATCTGCCCTTAAAGATGGAATTCATCTCTCCGGAGTCCAGTTTGTAAAGATAATCGGCTACATACCTTACATCTTCAGCCTGTAATTCACTATACTCTGTTAACTTGGAAAGTATCGGTAAGGTAAGCACGTTATGGCACATTTCGATGGCAGTTTTATCGTCAGGCGACATCTCCATTTTACCAGCCAACGCAAGCATCTTAGGATCTTCAGAAAACGCCATAATGACATCCGAAAAATCCTTTGATATATTAAACAGACGCCCATCTTTACGCTTATACATCGTGCTATTCTGATGGCCGATGCTTACCACAACATATCCCATGCTTGCCAAGTCTGTACAGAGCACTGTACCCCATTCCGGAGAACCGCCCCCGCCGCAAACATAGAATAAAACCGGATAGCGCGTTTCTTTCCCGGAGAGAGTAAGGTCGTCGTAACACTGGGTTTTGATGTCTATAGAGAAAACATCTTTTAAAACAGTGATAAGCGGCCGCTCATTAAACATCTCGTAGATTTCAGGAAACATGTACGTTGATGTAGTCTTACCCTCGCTGCTGTCAGACGGATAGTACACAAACGCTGTCAGTTCTCTTTTTGAGTGATTTGATGCCGTGTAATCAAAATCGATCTGGGTTCGTCCGACAGTATAGCTGCCAATTGGTTCTGGAAATCTGTCATAAGTTTTCATTTTCTTGTTCCTCCTTAATTAATAAAAGTGGCTTTTTGGCTTTCTTGAGATCGTTTACAATTTCAGAATATTTAGAATCTTCAAATAGCCCATGACCCATAAAGTCAGTAAAGTACTTGCTAATCTTATGTTGCAGCTTAGTGTCCTTAATATCGAACTCCCTAAAAAACATGATTAAATTAAACTGCATTGACTCAAACATAAAAGAAATCAGGTCGTCGTCAATATCAGGCCGGAGATAACCATCTACTCTCATTCGGCGTAAAAGGTCCTTGATTAAGGGGAATGTCTCGCCCTTTAGCACATTCAGATATATTTTAAGCAAAATGTACTCAGGAATGTGTAAAAATGTTTCAGTGAGTTTGATTTCCAGCTCATTCAGTGGTTCGGTCACAATGCCATTATCGTTCCCAAAAAGTCCAGTAAGGAAAAACTGGAAAAGGGAATCTTCATTACTGTTATTAAAATACGCAGCTCTTTTCTGGGTCACATTACGTATTAAAAGACAATAAAGGTCATCTTTGTCTTCAAAATACCGATAAAATGTTCCGGGGTGCATGGATAAACTATCCAAAACCATCTTCATAGTTATATCCTCGTAAAGATTATCAACAAAAAGATGCATTGCGCTATTATATATTTCCTCGCGCCTTGCTTCATCTAAACGAAAGAAAGTATTTTTGGGCATAGGTTATACTCCTCCTTAATGTATAGTGTGAATTCATTCACACTATACAATGAATTAATTCACATGTCAAGTAGTATTAAATATTATTAGCATTATAAAAAATTAAAACCTTACATAAAACATTATCCGATCAAGAGGAAACCTCATTCTTAAGAATATTGAGGTTGTCTATCAGTCTGGGATTTCCGTGGCAATAATCATGAATGGCACTTATGGCAACATTCCCCCAGCTAAGCTGGGGAGAATGAATAAACAGTAGCCCGGAGGGAAATAAAAAAGCCTCCTATGTTATAATGATAATGGTACATAGGAGGCATCCAATTGACAGTAAAGGTTTATCACATTGCAGGCCGAAACGCAGTAACAAATAGTGTTATACCAAAATACAGACTACGGCTTGCTTATTGAAAATTTATTTAACTTGTTTGGAGCATTTCATTATTTGGATTAACTTTTTTACTCAAAATATAAATTCCACTCCAGCCGAGCAATAATAACACCTGTGCCAGGACAACAAGCCATAATACCTGCGTGTACCCACCAATAATGCAAAATATAGTATTAACCAGAGGAAAACCCAGGAAAGTAAACATGATTGGAAAATCTTTTTTGTAATTCAAAGAGCTAACAAACCGACGATCCCAGAACTTAACGAAGGCTAACACTAAAACTCCCACTGTAATTACAGAAAGTGCAATCAACATTACCCATTGCATGTTAGAAGTTCTGGGGAAAAATGGTCCCATATAATTAAAGAAATTGGATATAGGTGAAACCAAACAAACCAGAGAAAGAATGGAAGCCAATACCGGATATAAATAACCAATTAGATTACTGTAGCCTTTCTTTTTATGCCACCATTCACCGATTAAAATAAAGGCAGTCCAGTATCCGGCTATATAAATCCATCCTGTAAAATTCATGACTGGTTCCCCATATATTACAGGTTCACCAGGGATCGGGTAATAACTCCACCTGCCAATGATTCCTTCCGAAGTTTGAAAAATCTGTTTTACTGCAACTGGATCCAATGAAAAGTCAAAAATCATAGCACTAAGTCCAGTAATGAATGGTTTCGTCCATGACGGTATATTTATCGTCTTCAAAATACGTAACGTTGAGTAAACGATAAGAAACTCGATAATTGGAACAGTTAATGGTATATTGCATATCATTAGGATACTGCGCCCATATGCGTAAAAACCTTCATTTCCCATAAGTCCCATAGATACCGCAACATTTTCAAAGGCTGCGGCGTAGAAAAAGACAAAACATATGAATTGCATTAATACTATCTTTGGACGCTCTTCGTTATTAATTATATAAAAAACCATTAAAGTGGCAATGATTAAAACTAAAATATCTTGAATAATCCATACAGGAACTATCGTTATATTTACCATTATTTGTACCTCCAGTTAAAATTATGATTGTGTTGAACGTTCAAATATATTATAATGATACAGTGTTACTTAATCAACAGGCAGTTCGATAACATTACGTTCGATATCTTACAAACCATATAATTATTGTTCGTTTACTGATTTATTAAGGGAGGATATTATGGCATACGAAAAAGCAGACCAACGAGTGAGATATACAAAGATGGTTATAAAAAACAGTTTACTGGAACTTATGAAAGAGCATCCTATCAGCAAAGTTACAGTTACAGATATATGCAAGAAAGCAAATATAAACCGCAATACTTTTTATTCGCATTATACGAATCAGTTCGAACTTTTATCAATTATAGAAGATGAGTTATATGAAGAAATCAGACAGGTTGTGGAACATACTATGAACCTTGAAGCGTCTGGAAAACTATCATATGAAATTTGCAAGTATATAAAAGCAAATAGTAACATATGTGAAGTATTATTTTCAGAGAATGGGGACAAAGAATTATTAGAACGTATTCTTTATATCAGCCACGATATAAATATTGAGAAATGGATGAAAGAAGTTAAATATTTTGATCAAAAATTATTTGATAAATGGTATACATTTACCGCATATGGCAGTATAGCCATAATAAAAAAGTGGGTTAATAGTGGAATGAAGGAAAGTCCCAGCAAAATTGCTGCTTTTATTGATAAAGCGACAGAAGCAGTATCGAAAGATTTCTATTAATGCACCCTCGCTTTGAAGAAGTAGCATTTATTAGTATCGGAATTTTTGTCTTCTTAAGGCATGTGGAGACGGGTAGTTATTCTTACTAAGAAAGCTCAGTAAATCAAAGAAATGCGGAATCATTGGGATAGCATTAAAGATATGGTTAATCAAATGTGTATTGCACATGAGTGGGCGGAGTTATTTCCTTTACTTGAATTTACGAAGAATTAGATAAATAAGAATATTGCAATAAAAAGCTTCTTCAAGTTTTGAAGAAGCTTTTTTTACGCATAATACATTATACATCATACCATAAGCTGTAATTAAAGTCTAGTAATTTTTTTGGTACGATGTACAATAAGGTTATAAGGGTTACTGTTCACTCCCCTGCAAAAAGCAGCAGTTCCGCGAACAATAACAGACTTCCGATGCACACAAAACGCGAAGACAGCGTTCCTACGCTGCAATTCTCCGGTTTTCTGGACAATACACTCACAAAAAACACGTCGCGCTTATTGGCCTGTGAACAGTAATTTATAAGGAACCTAATTCAAAGACATAATTAATGAACCAAAATGTATCAGCTTGTATGATAAAATTACAATTAAGAAAATTATAGTTAAGTATTATAACGATCTATAAGGTGTAAATAAGGGGAATATACATGAAGGTCAAACAAAAAGATAAGGAACATGCAACACATGGTGTATTAAGTAATTTTCGGTTTATGATCAAGGAGCAATGGATATTTGAGAAAAAACCGGTGTTTGTATGGATTTTACGTATTTT
This sequence comes from Anaerocolumna sp. MB42-C2, assembly GCF_030913705.1. Lineage (GTDB taxonomy): Bacteria > Bacillota > Clostridia > Lachnospirales > Lachnospiraceae > Anaerocolumna. The sequence continues at coordinate 3,077,775 of NZ_CP133190.1, read as the reverse complement.
ATCGGAATTAATCGTTTCATTAGTAGGAATTTATTTTCCTAAAGTAGTATTAGATTCCATTGGTCAGTCTGTTTCTGACAGTGAATTTTTATTTCGTATAGGTATCTTAACCGTGGTATTAATTATTTTCAGATATGCTGGTTTTTTCTCGGAACAAAGTGTGATTATTGGTGCGATACGAATCTTAAATATGCGGTTTTACATAGAAAAAGACTGGAAGTCCCTGGACATGGATTATAGCATAGCAATGTCAAAAGAGGGAAAAATGAAGATTGAAAAGGGGCATAGTGCCATAAACAGAAACGTGTACGTTAACATGGCATCCTACTATATCAATCTTGTAGAGTTCTTAAAGAGCATGCTGGGACTAATTTCATTTAGTACAGTTATTTTATTGCTAAATCCAATTGTTATATTAATATTGCTTGTTACATACTTGATTGATGGAATTGTTTCAATCAAAATACAGCAATGGGAGATTAGTGTTAAAGAAGAGAGAGCAGTTGTGAATCGACGTCTTGGTTATGTTTTAGACGATATCAGCAATTCACTTATGGCAAAAGATATAAAAATTTATAAAATGATGAATTGGATTAATGAAAACACCAGTAAGTATATTAATGAATTTAAAGAATTAGAAAGAAAAGTACAGAGAAAGTATACAAATCAGCAGCTGATCGAAGTTTTACTGGTATTTGTCCGTAATGGAGGGGCGTATCTTTATTTGTTATGGAGAATGTTCCATTCCAATATGACAATTGGTGATTTTACGCTATATTTTGGTGTAATAACTGGATTCGGGCAATGGTTAAGCCAAATCGTATCAAGAATCAGTGGTTTATCCAATGCCAATTATCGTGTGGATGATTATCGCTATTTGATTGAGACAAAGGATCATATGAAGAGAGAAAAGGGAGCTGCGATCCCAGATGTGAAGGCTCCATGTGAAATAAGTTTTGAAGACGTCAGTTTTCAATATGAGGGCAGTGATTATACCATACTGAATCATATCAATTTAACGATAAATAAAGGTGAGAAGCTTGCAGTTGTCGGGAATAACGGTGCCGGAAAGACTACTCTTATTAAGCTGGTTTGCGGATTGCTAGAACCGATATCAGGTAGAATTTTGTTCAATGGAATTGATATACGTGAGTATAATCGAGATGAATATTACAAGTTGATTAGTGCATCATTTCAGAATGTGTGTCTTCTTCCAATGAGTATAGCAAGAAACATTGGATATAACAACGATAGCAGCATCGACAAGGAAAAATTGCACAAGGCTGTAAAATTGTCAGGATTAAATGAAAAGATTAGATCGTTACCAAATGGTTTGGACACAGAATTGGTACCTTCTGTGATTGAGGGTGGAATTAACTTATCTGGTGGAGAAACACAGAAATTAATGCTGGCACGTGCCATATATAAGGAAGCTCCATTGATTATTCTGGATGAACCAACGGCTGCACTGGATCCGATTGCAGAACAGGAGATGTATTTAAAATATAATGATTTAACTAAAAATCGTACTGCAATCTATATTTCGCATCGGCTTTCGTCTACAAGATTCTGTGACCGCATTATACTGTTAGATCAGGGAACAATTGCAGAGAGCGGAACCCATGATGAATTAATGAAATTATCCGGAAAATATAAAGAACTATTTGAAATACAACGTCAATACTATAAGAGCGAAACCAAGGGGGTAGAAGAGTGAAAAGAAAGAAAGGGGAAAAAGTTAGTTTTTCAGAGAACATAAGTTTGATAAAACGAGCACTGTCCATAATTTCTGAACTATCGCCTAATATTTTAAAGAACAATGTGATGAAAGCATTCATTGATGCATTAACTCCTTATATCGCAATCTGTATGTCCTCTTTGATTATTGATGAATTAATCGGAGAGAGAAATCCTGCGATTTTGATCCGCTACGTTCTTATAACAACGGCAGGCACATTAATTTTTAATATATTATCTGTTTTTTTACTAGAAAAGATAAATATCAGGAATGTGTTATTTCATCATGAATTTAAAAAATATCTTAATAATATTAAGCAGAATTTAGATTACGCCAAAATGGAAGATCCAAAATATAATGAGCTGCATTCCAGGATTGTGGGCTCCATGTTTATGATAAATGGAGGTATTACCAGCGTTGCCCACTTGATTACAAGCCTTGTGGCCAATAGTATCTCATTGATAACTGCGGTTATTATCATTATAAGAGTGTTTATAAAAACCTCAGGAGAAATTAATAATTTTGCTTCATTGGGAGTTGGCTTGTCGTATACCATAATTGTTATCGGCTGTATCACATTAACTGTAAGGAATTCAAAAAAAGAAAGCGAAGAGGAATTTGGCCTTTACAAAAATTGTGCCACAAATCGTTATATTGATTATTACCATTTTAACTATATGGAAGATGATAAAGCAGCGAAAGACATACATATCTTTAACCAAAGAGATTTAATCATTGGTGAGATCCGAGATAAAGCACGTAAACCCTGGATGAATATTTTAATCAGAAGATCCAGACTGATACAAATGTATTTTGGTTCCAATATAATCATTGGGGCATTTATCGGAGGACTTACCTATGGTGTCATTGGTTTAAGAGCACTTAAAGGATATATCAGTTTAGGTAATGTATCACAAAGTTACGCATCCATCGTAATACTGATTTCTTCTATTCAGAATCTCTTTGTCTCTATGTCACAAATCATCAGCAACAATGATTATCTGAAAGTTTTGTATGAATATATCGATTTATCGAGTGTATCTTCAAAAGGCGAGAGGATACCAAAAGAACAAAGCGGCTTTACAATCGAATTTCATAATGTAAGTTTTAAGTATCCCTCTACAGATGAATATGCATTGAAGAATGTATCTTTTAAGATAACTTCAAACAGCCAGACAGCTATCGTTGGAGTTAATGGTTCTGGAAAAACTACAATGATTAAATTATTATGTGGATTTTACCAGCCCCAGGAAGGGTATATCACTTTGAATGGAATTAGTATCGAAAATTATAAGCGTGAAACATATCTTGAGTTATTTTCTGTTGTATTTCAGGATTTTAAAGTCTTTGCATTTCCAATGGGCGAAAATGTTGCAGCATCTGTTCATTATGACGAAAAGCGGGTATGGGATGCATTAAAGACGGCAGGTCTTAATGAGAAAGCTGAAAGTTTACCAAATAAGCTTGAACAGTACCTATATAAGAATGTAGATGTTGAGGGTGTGGATATATCAGGGGGAGAAGAACAAAAGCTTGCAATTGCAAGAGCTTTCTATAAGGATGCTCCATTCATTATTTTTGATGAGCCAACTGCAGCACTTGATCCCATTGCTGAATCAGAAATATATACAAAATTCAATCAGATTGTTGGTGAAAAAGCGGCCATATTTATTTCACATAGACTCTCATCCTGTAGATTCTGTGAAAGAATATTCGTATTTGATCAAGGGGGGATTATTCAGCGCGGAACACATGATGAACTTCTGAAAGATAGCAATGGAAAGTATTATGAGTTATGGAATGCTCAGGCACAATACTATCAATAATGTGATAGGAAGAATGCAGCTCTGAAATTGTATAATTACATAACATATAGCTACAATATGTGAGTTTCTATGATGTTTTTATATAATAAGCCCTGTTTTTTATTGTTTGACAGTATACTTTGCTTTACATTGTTAAAAACTGATGCTAGAATAGAAATATAATCAGAAGAAGCTTGTAATTTACCGGAATTAACAAATAACAATTGTAAGGAGGCTAAGCATTGCTTAAAGTACTAATTGTTGATGATGAAGTAAAAGTATGTCAATTGATTTTACATCTCGTTGACTGGGAAGTTATGAATTTAGAAGTTGTAGATATCTTACATGATGGCCAGACTGCTTTGGAATATATCATTGAAAATAAACCTGACATTGTTATTTCGGATATCCGGATGCCAAATTGCGATGGCCTTGAGATGATAAAACAAGCAAAGGGAGCCTATCCGGATATTAGCTTTATTATTATCAGCGGATACAGTAATTTTGAATATGCCCAAAATGCAATTCATTACGGAGTACAGGATTATTTGCTTAAACCTTTGAGAAAAGAAGAACTGGTAAACACACTTATTAAAATAAAAGAAAAGCATTATAATATATTGGAGCAGCAGATCGAGCAGAACAAATGGAAATCTCTTGCGGAGAGTTCCAGTGAAAAAGTGAAAAAATCACTTATCGCAGATCTGATATTGAATCCGGAAAAGATAAATTTAAATAATATCGAGGAGTTTAATAAAGAGTATCATACTCATTTTATAGAAGGTTATTATACAGTATTAAAAATTCAGCCGTTCATCCGAGGCAAGCGCTTAAGTGATGAAGAGCGTGACATGGCATTAACGAAAATACAGCAAATGCTGAAAGAACGGTTAACAAAATATTGCCAGGAAATTATTTTTATGGAATATGAAGACAGTATTATTTTAATTATTAATGTAAATGAGCCCTCTCTTTTTGAAGTGAAAAAGCAATTGAAGAAAATGAGACTCGACATTATTAATTTAAAGAGTATATTCCGGGAACTTAAGGTATATATAGGAATCGGTTCCGTCATTGATAACCTGAAAGAATTAACAAGTTCTTTGGGACAGGCCCAAGAAGCCATTTTTAACAGATTATCGGGACAGGAAAAATATATTATTGAGTATCAGGATAGAAAGGAAGATAAAAGAGAAGTAAGCGATATTGTAGATGTTCAGATGAAAAACGATCTGCGCGGTAATCTGGAAAGGTTTAATCCGGATGGGATTTCAAATATATTACAAGAGCTGAAAATCCGGGTGCTTCCTTACAGCACAAATGGAAAATTAGTATTTGACTGCTATATGGAAGTCATTGGTATTATAGTCTATGGTTTTAAAGACTTTAGCAGTGAGTTTGTTATTCCGCCTGTATCATATTATGAAAAATTATATGAGACCTATTTTTCACCGGACGATGTTTTTAACGGGCTGGAAAAAGAAATTAATGAACTGCTGGAACGATATCGTGAAAGTATAAAACTGGCTGAAACGAAACCAATACGTCTGGCAAAGCAATATATTAACGATAATTACAATTTAGCATTAAGTTTAGAAAGCATCAGTGCACAAATAGGGTTTAATCCTGCCTACTTTTCTTCACTTTTTAAGAAGGAAACCGGGAAAAACTTTATGGAATATGTTATGGAAATCCGCGTTCAAAATGCAAAGAATTTTCTTGCATCAACGAACCGGTCACTGATTGATATTTCAACGGAAGTCGGATACTCTGATTTTAAATATTTTTCAAAGGTTTTTAAAAGGATTACAGGCTTAACCCCGTCGGAATACCGTAAATTATATCGTTAGCAGGTGGATGAATGAAAAAGGAGTATGAAACATTTTCCAAACAAATTTTTCTTGTTGTTTTTATTTTATTTGCAATGGTAATAACGTTGAGCTTTTCTTTTCTTATCGTATTATACCAATATCAAATAATTGATTCTAAAGTATTTTGGGGGAGTACCTTTTTTATTATTCTTTTATTCAGCTTTCTCGTATATGTATTTGAGCATAAAATCATGTTGCCTTATCTGCGAAAAATAAATAAATTTAAAAAGTTTAAGGATGGATTAATCTATGAAGAATTATTTGAGGAAGACTATCAAATTGTTCCGGAGTTACAAGAGGTTTTACAGCGATTGCATAATATGTTAGATAAACAAAGTGCAATTAAAATCTCTACAAAACAGGCAGAATATCTAGCTTTACAGAATCAGATCAATCCACATTTTCTTTATAATACGTTAGATGCTATCCGGGGTGATGCGTTATGTGCCGGCAAGGAGGATATTGCTAATATAACAGAAGCACTTTCGAAATTTTTTCGCTATACGATTACGGAAACAGAAAATTTGGTAACGCTTGAAAGTGAAATAGAAAACGTAGAAAATTATTTCGCAATACAGGAATACCGATTTGGGGAAAAATTAAAAATAGTTTTTAATTTACCGGAGAAACAGCAAGATATTTTGCAATTAAAGATTCCTAAATTAACATTGCAGCCAATTATTGAAAACGCTATTTTTCATGGACTTGAAAAAAAGTCAAATGCCGGAGTAGTTGTTTTAGATTTTGAACTATCGGATACAAAATTCTATATCAGTATTAAAGATGACGGGGTCGGAATTCCGGAAGATAAACTGGAAGAACTCAATGCTAAACTTGAGCGGGTATCCGTAAGTTATGTAAATGACGACCGCGGTAAAAGCGGAGGAATAGCACTTAAAAATGTATGCCGCAGGATAAAACTTTTATTTGGGGAAGAATATGGTATACATGTATATAGTTTGCCGGGAATGGGGACGGATGTTCGAATTACGATCCCGAATATTCATTCAGAAGGAAGCAGATCGTGAAGAAAGAATTGTTATTTGTAGAAAACGGAAGTATTTTTAATAATGGCGTGGAGATTATTAAAAGTCTCTATTTTAATCTGTTTCATGGTGACAGTCTTGGATTTGTATTTGATAATGCTTTGGAAAAAAATATTTTGGTAGATTTTCTCAAAGGTAAGAAACCGCTGCAAACAGGGAAGATTGCCTTTGAGAATAACAAAATTTCGACAGAAAATTATGAGAAATGTTTTGAAAACAATATTTCTGTTATTGAGCGCACCAGTAAATTAATACGATCCTTAAGTGTAGAGGAAAACATTTTTTTATTCTCTTCTTATGTACCTCGCTATTTTGTAAGTAAGCATGCCTTTGAGATACCAATAAAAGAAATCGAAAATAAGTTGGGTATCAATCTTCGAAAATATAATTCACCCGTTTCACTTTCAGAAAAAGACAGAGTCATTCTTGAGATGGTAAAAGCTTTTGCGGAAAGGAAAAAAATTATTGCCTTTTCAAATATAACAAGCTTTTTAAAAGAACCGGAATTAGATGAAGTTTATACAATGATGAAAAAAATGCGGCAGTTTGAGATGTCTTTTCTTATCATAGAGGCTTTTGATGAAATTATTTTCCGTTGGTCAGATAATTTTGTTATTATCAAACATGGTAAAACAATGGGAATCGTAAATTCAAAAAATGTACAGAGTGATAAGGTTTTTGAAATGCTTCTCAGAGATGAAACAGAGAAAAAAAATCCGGTTGCGCCAGTAAATAATGTAGAATATGATGAATGGACATCAGAGATAGAGTTTGATCATGTTTCTACGGAAGTGCTTCATAAATTCTCTTTTACGGTTGGACGCGGCGAAGTTGTTAAAATTTATTATATGGATGACGCAAGCGGGAATCATATATTGGAATTATTAAAAGGAGAAAGAAAAGCTGAGAGTGGCAATATACGGATAGAAGGAGAATGCTATTCTGTCAGTAATATGAGCCAGGCTATTAAGCGGGGAGTAGGATTTATTGAAGAATTTGCTTATGAAAACAAACTGTTAGGTAATTTGACTGCTTTTGAAAATATTAGTTTGCTTTTAGGCGAAAAAGTTCCTATGTTTTGGCTACGCAGACGGTTCAGAAAAAATATTAGAAATTTTTTGGATGCGGCTTTTGATGCAGCAGATTTGGACAAGAAACCAGAGGAAATTCAACCTGTGGATTTACAACGAATGGCTTATTATAAATGGTATCTGTATAATCCCAAAGTAGTCGTCTGCATAAGGCCCTTTGCACAGGAAGATGTGCATGTAAGGGAAACTACGGTTCTAATGATTGAAATGCTGAGAAATCGTGGAATTACGGTTATCATTCTATTATCGGCGTTCTCGGAAATTGATTTGGTTGACGGGGAAAATATATTTGTACACAATGGTACTGTAATCGATGAAGACGGAGTATATCAATTTTTATATGGCGGAAAATAAGATATAGGTATTTATCACAAATAAATACCTGTATCTTATTTTTTTTTAGCGAGAATTAAGTTCTAAAAATAGTCGACTACTTCTAAAGATAGAAAGTTGTATAATAACGTAGTTAAGGGTATCCTGTTATTGTAATAAATCACAACAAAAGTATCAGGAGGGTTTAACATGAGAAGGAAAGTATTAAGCTTATTGTTATGTGGTGCAATGATTATATCATTGTCAGCTTGCGGAGATAATTCTTCTACCGGAGAAAATGCAGGTAAGGGAACACAGGATGGGGTGCAGGAGACATCGCAGGAAGCAGGAGGAAAGGATTCAAAGGATTTACCGATTTTAGGTGCCGGTATCTATTCCGCTTCGGATAATTTCAATTCCTATATTGGAAAAAGTATTGTTAACGCATCGGACGGTATTTTTAAGACTAATATTGAAGACGGGCAAAACGATCAATCGACACAAACAAATCAGGTTGATACCATGATTGCAAAAGGGGCAAAGGTAATTGCCTTATCTGTTTGTGATACAACAGCAGCTCCGGCGCTGATTGAAAAAGTAAAAGCAGCTGGTAACCTGCCAATTATTTTCTTTAATAAAGAAATAACTGATGAAGGTGTTATTGATTCCTATGAGAATGCATATCAGGTTACTTCAACCGGAGGAGATTATGGAGCAGCCATTGAAGGGCAGATGGTTGCTGATGCATGGAAAGCAAATCCCGATATGGATAAGAACGGGGACGGAAAGCTCCAGCTGGTCAATTTAATGGGTGATCCGGGACATACCGCTTCCCAGCCCAGAGCAGATTATGTAAAAAGTACAATTGAAGATGCAGGAATTGAAATTGACTTACTTGCCGAAGATACCGGTATGTGGGTGACAGCAACAGCAAAAGATAAAATGGATGCATGGATTTCCAAATACGGTGATGAGATTGAATGTATTGTAGCGGCAAATGACGCAATGGCTCTGGGAGCATTGACCTCTATCGAGGCAGCCGGATATAACATGAAAGGAACAGAAAGTGAAAAATATATTCCGATTATTGGAATTGATGCTCTTCCGGAGATGTTAGATAAAATAGAAAGCGGAGAAGTAATGGGTTCCGTACTGCAGGATGCTAAGACCCAGGGACAGGTTATTGTGAAGATGGCCGAAAACTTAATCAATGGAAAAGATGCCTGTGATGGTATGGATTTCAAGTTAGATGAAGCAAAAGCAGTTCGTGTCCCTTATCAGGCGATTACGAAAGAAAATCTTGATGTAGCAAAATCTACGTACGCGAAATAAATCTAAATTAAATATAGGGCATACGTAATAAATGAACGTGTGTCCTATATTTGCAGAAAAGAGGGTTAAACATGTCCAAAAGCAGGGAAAACAATAATAATAAAACTCCAGACATTGTTAAAAAAGGTGAATACCTGTTAGAAATGAAAGGAATCAGTAAGGAGTTCCCGGGTGTAAAGGCTTTAGATCATGTCAGCTTTCATTTACGCTGGGGTTCGGTTCATTCTTTAATGGGTGAAAATGGTGCGGGAAAATCAACGCTGATGAAATGTTTGTTTGGAATTTATTCTAGTGATAGCGGAGAAATTTTACTTAACGGGAAAAATATAAAATTTTCCAATCCGGCAGAAGCTTTGCATAATCAGGTTTCTATGGTTCATCAGGAGCTTAATCAGGTACTATATCAGACTGTTATGGAAAATGTATGGCTGGGACGCTATCCGATGAAAAACGGCCTGGTTGATGAAAAGAAAATGTACGAAGATACTAAAGTTATTTTTAACGATTTAGATATTGATATTGATCCTAAAGTTAGAATCGGAACACTTCAGGTTTCGCAGAAACAAATGATAGAGATAGCAAAAGCGGTATCCTATCATGCAAAAGTAATTGTAATGGACGAACCAACGTCCTCATTAACAGATAAGGAAGTTGAACATTTATTTAGAATCATTGATAAATTGAAAAAAAATGACACAAGTATTATATATATATCCCATAAAATGGAAGAAATTTTGAGGATTTCCGATGAAGTAACCATTATGCGGGATGGAAAATGGATAGCGACAAAACCAGCTAAGGAATTATCGATTGATGCTATTATTAAAATGATGGTGGGAAGAGAATTGACGAACCGTTACCCGGTTAGAAATAGCAGTATCGGCGGTGTGTTGCTGGAAGTTAAGGATCTTTCTTCCTTTGCACCGGCAATTAAGGAAGTAAATTTCCAACTACATGAAGGTGAAATTTTAGGTGTTGCCGGATTGGTAGGAGCAGGCCGGACCGAATTATTGGAAACTCTTTTTGGCATCAGGAGAATAGGGAAGGGTGAAATTCTTTTTAACGGAAAAAAAATAGATAACAGTACACCGATTAAGGCTATGAAGAACAGATTTGCAATGCTCACGGAAGAACGGCGCGCAGATGGGATTTTTGCAACACTTAGTGTTGCATTTAATACAATTATTGCGAATGTAGGGAATTATTCGAATAGAATAGGAGTACTTAATAATAAATTGATTCAGCAGGATGTTACAAAAATGATTCAAGCTATGAATGTTAAAACACCTTCGGGAAAAACCTTTATCGGTAATTTATCCGGAGGCAATCAGCAGAAAGTAATACTTGGCCGTTGGCTGCTGACCAATCCTGACATATTGCTGCTGGACGAACCTACCAGGGGCATTGATGTCGGAGCCAAATTTGAAATATATCAATTAATCAATCAGTTGGCGGAACAGGGAAAAGGAGTGATTATTGTAAGCTCTGAAATGCCTGAATTACTTGGAATTTGTGACAGAATCTTAGTCATGAGCAATGGCAGACAGTCAGGATTATTTGAGGCAAAAAGCACTTCCCAGGTAGAGATTATGAGCTCATCAGCAAAATACGTATAGCAATGGAGGAATTTAACATGAGTAGTTTAAGTAAAGGTATAGAGAGAAAAAACATAAATATAAAAGAACTATTGGCTCAAAAAGCCATGTATGTTGTTTTAATAGGGCTATTAATATTGATTGCTGCATTTGAACCTAAATTTTTATCTTTGAATAATTTTACTAATATTTTTTCCCAATCCTCAACAAGAATAATCATTGCTCTAGGCTCGGCAATGGTGCTAATCGTACAGGGGGTAGATTTATCGGCGGGACGTATGATTGGATTTGCAGCGGTTGTTTCAGCGTCTCTGATGCAGCAGGTTACTTATGCATACAGAATGTATCCAAATCTTGCAGAGCTTCCAATCATTGTACCTTTTCTGGTGGTTATGGCTGTCTGCGCAATCGCAGGAATGCTTTCCGGTATTGTGGTTTCAAAATGTAAGGTGCCACCTTTTGTAGCTACGTTAGCGATGCAGTTGGTGCTCTATGGATTAGCATCCATTTATTTTGACCGTCCTCCCTATGGAGCACAGCCAATCGGCGGAATTGATTATAAATTTACTAAAATAGCGACTGGTTCTATTGGTATTGGAAGTTTTAGAATTCCTTATTTAATTATTATTGCAATTATAATAGCTGCCATTATCTGGGTATTATGGAACAAGACGAAATTCGGTAAATATATGTATGCGGTCGGAGGTAATCCGGAGGCAGCAAAAGTATCGGGGGTTAATGTAGACCGCATCCAGATTCTTGTATATACATTAGCAGGCGCAATGTATGCTTTTGCCGCTACCCTTGAAGTTGCACGTATCGGCAGTGCATCGAATACAACCGGTAACGGATATGAATTAGATGCGGTTGCGGCAGCCGTAGTAGGAGGAGTTTCCCTTACCGGTGGAATCGGAAGTGTGGGAGGGGTACTGATTGGAGTTCTTATCTTTACGGTAATTAACTATGGTTTGGCATTTATCGGAGTTAATATGTATTGGCAATATATAGTGAAAGGTTTAATTATTTTATTTGCCGTAATTCTTGATATGAGAAAATATACGAAGAAAAAATAATATGATTATGGAGGTATCTAATATGCGTGATGTGGTAAAAAATACGAAATTAACGGAAGACTGCAGTAAAGAAGATATTAAAAGGTTTGTAGACGAGATTATTCCACAGTTAACCCTGGATGAAAAAATAGGGATTATGTCCGGTCAGTCGACAGAAGAAAAATTAATGGATGACTTATTTGTAATCGAACATTATAATATGAAACCGTATCCTACGAAGGTCATAGACAGATTAGGGTTACCTAATGTACGTTTTGTAGATGGGCCAAGAGGAGTGGTTGCAGGTTCCTCCACCTGTTTTCCGGTATCCATGGCCAGAGGTGCATCGTTTGACAGGGAACTGGAAGAAAAAATAGGAGAAGTAATAGGAGCCGAGATACGGGCACAGGGAGGTAATTATTTCGGCGGTGTATGCATTAATTTGCCGCGTAATCCAAGATGGGGACGGGCCCAGGAATGTTACGGCGAAGACCAGTATCATCTTGGAGAAATGGGTGCGGCGCTTACCAAAGGGGTGCAGAGCCAAAATGTTATGGCCTGTATCAAGCATTTTGCCATGAACAGTATTGAAAATGCCCGTTTTAAAGCCGATGTTTTTGCAGACAAGAGAACGCTTCACGAAGTTTATCTTCCGCATTTTAAACGTTGTATAGAAGCAGGTGCGGCATCCGTAATGGGTGCTTACAATAAAGTATACGGTGACCAGGCATCAGAAAGTAAACTCTTATTAAAAGATATTCTAAGGACAATGTGGGGATTTGAGGGATTCACTTTATCTGACTTTATCTGGGCAGTGAAAGATGCTGTTAAGGCGGTACAAAATGGAATGAATATAGAAATGCCAAGCCTTCTCTGTTATGTGAATCAATTACCGGATGCAGTAGCGGAAGGAAGAATTGACGAAAAAGATATTGACGAGGCGGTTGGGTATATTTTAAGAACCATCCTTTATTTTGAAACCAGAAAAGATCCTAAGGGATATAAAGCGGATTGTATTGCTTCTGCAGAACATATTGCTGTCGCCAGGAGAGCGGCTGAGGAATCCATGGTTCTGCTAAAAAATGAAGGAAATATTCTTCCGTTTCATTCGGAAAAAACAAACCGTATTGTGGTTCTGGGTGTCTTAGGAAATACAGAAAATATCGGAGATCATGGTTCCAGTAAAGTTCATCCCTGGTATACGGTTACTCCTTTGCGCGGTTTGATGAGAAAAATGCCGACAGCAGAAATTCTTTATCATGACGGAAATGATTTGGAAAAAGCAAGATCCCTTGCGAAAGAAGCGGACGCGGTGATTATTGTGGCAGGATATATTCATTCGGATGAAGGAGAATTTCTTGCCGACCGGAGTGATATTGCAGAGATGGGCGGAGACCGGGCATCTATGAGACTGCATAAAAGGGATATTGATTTAATAAAAGGATTAAAGGGTGTTAATCCGAATACCGTCGTATCACTGGTGGGGAGCAGCGCCATTCTTATTGACGAATGGGAGCAGGATGTATCGGCAATACTGTTTTCTTTCTATAGTGGTATGGAAGGCGGCAATGCCCTGGCAGATATTTTATTTGGGGACGTATGCCCCAGCGGTAAACTTCCGTATACGGTAGCCTATAAAGAAGACGATTATCCGGAGTTTGACCCGGATTGTACCAGCATAACTTATGAATATTATCACGGATATGCGAAAATGGAAAAAGAGAATAAAAATGTACTCTATCCATTTGGTTATGGACTGTCTTATACCACATTCGACATTAGTGCTCCGCAGATTTCCAGCTTTAATAATAAGGCAAAAATAACGGTAACAGTGAAAAATACCGGCAGCAGAAAAGGTGCGGAAATCGTACAGTTATATGTGGGATGTGAGGAAAGTTCGGTAGACAGACCGGTAAAGGTACTAAAAGATTTTGCAAGAATTGAGTTGAATCCGGGCGAAGAGAGAGAAGTGTGTCTTCAGGTTTCACAAGAGAACATGGCATATTTTGACGAGACTAAAAATGAATTTGTACAAGAGGATATCGTATATGTTGCTTATATTGGAAATTGCAGCAGAATGAAAGATCTTCAGTCGGTAAAATTTACTTTTAGGTAGTTGCATGAAAGGAAGAGAATATGCGAATCGGTGTTGATTACTATCCTGAGCATTGGGGCAGAGAACGGTGGGAACAGGATGCCCGGCTAATGTTAAAAGCTAAGATAAAAGTAATTCGTGTCGGAGAATTTGCATGGAGTTTATATGAGCCAAAGGAAGAGGTTTATGAATTTGCCTGGATGGATGAGATAATAGACTTTTTTGGGAAAAAAGGGATAAAAATTATTCTTTGTACTCCATCGGCGACTCCTCCTAAATGGATGATCGATAAATATCCGGGGATTTTAGCGGAAGATATTCATGGAAATACGAAACTGTTTGGTACGAGAAAGCATTATTGTTTTAATAGTGAAATATACAGAGAAAAAATCCGGAAGCTGGTTGGACTTATTGCTAAACGATACGGGAAAAATCCTTATGTGGAGGGGTGGCAGATAGACAATGAGCTGGGTCACGGAAATACGGCCCGCTGTTATTGTGAAGAATGCCGTAAAAAATTTATTGACTGGCTTGCAAAGAAATATAAAACGATTGAATGCCTTAATAAGAGCTATGGAACTGTATTCTGGAGTCAGATTTATAATAGCTTTGACGAAGTCATCATACCGAAAGCAGGTACTTGCTTTGATTTTGATTCCGGAACACAGGGACAGAATCCAAGCTTATTGATAGATTACTACAGATTTTGCAGTGACTCTATTATAAGTTTTACCAAAGAGTCAGTAGATATTATAAAAAAATATAGTGATAAGCCATGTACAAGTAATCTTTTGGATGCCGCCGTCAATTCCGGAACAGGAATAGATTATTTTAAGTTATCCAAGGAATTAGATTTTGTTTCCTGGGATAATTATATTGAGTTTCAATGGGGCAAGGCAAAGATGGAGACAGTTTCCAGAGATCATGCGCTGTTAAGGTCATATAAGAAAAAACCGTTCTGGGTAATGGAACAGCAGAGCGGGCCATGCGGGTGGAGTAAAATGGGTCCCTCACCGGATCCGGGAAAGCTCAGATTATGGACCTATGAAGCAGTTGCGAATGGTGCTGATACGGTAGTATATTTCAGATGGAGAGCGTGTACCTTTGGTGCGGAGCAAAACTGGCACGGCATATTAGGTCATGATGGAAAAGAAAACAGAAGATATGCAGAAATAATGCGAACCGGTGAAGAAATGGAGCTATTAAGTCTAAGAGTTGGTTCTTTAATGCCGAAAGCAAGGGCGGCAATTATTAAATCTTTTGACACGGAGTGGTGCCATACGATCTTTCAGAATGTAGAAGGGTTTCAATATGATAATCTCTTGCTATCGTTTTATAAGCCATTTTATGATATGAATATTCCGGTTGATTTTGTACAGGCGGAGGACGAATTATCAGAGTATTCCCTGGTATTGGCACCTGCTTTGGCATTTGTTTCGGAGGAGGCTAAAAATAATCTGGAAAGCTATGCAGCAAAGGGCGGCACTTTAGTTATAACTTTCCGGTCAGCTTTTAAAGATGAATATAATAGAATGCTGCCGCAAACGATACCGGGACCGCTTGCAGAATTGACCGGTGTAAAAGTGAATGATTATGACCCTCAGTTTGAAAAATCAACTTCAGTAGCAGGTATCTTTGGGTCCGGTACGGCTGATATCTGGTGTGATATCGTGACTCCTGAGGATGCAGAGGTTTTGGGGTTATATACGGAAAGTTATTTTGCAGGAACTCCATGTTTGACGAGAAAAGGTACCGTATATTATTTAGCTTGCGATTTGGATGATAAGGCAAGAAGCAATTTTACAAAATATCTCTGTAATCAGGCCGGCATTGAGACAAGACTTTATGAGCAGGAAGGAATAGAGGTTGTAGATACTACAGATGGAAAAAACCATGTTAAATTTATTCTGAATCATAATAATTACAATACAGTTATAGCTGTAAATGAAGAATATACAGATTTTCTAACAGATCAAAAAGTTGTTAATACTATAAAACTTGAGGCATATGGTGTAGCTGTTCTGGGTAAGCACTTAAGATGACACTGCTACTGCGGCAGAATCGGCGAAAACCGGAGTCCGTAACTTATAGAGGGTTTTTGATCGTTTGTAACGGATAGAGGAGCCGATTAAGTAACTAGGACTTTTGCAAAATTTAAAATCTATCTTACCCAGGAGAGAATATATTTAGATATTTTGTGAAGAGTATGCACGAATGGCTACAAGAAAGAGAATGTAGCCATTCGCGCGACTTAACGAAATTCAAGAAATATTAACTATATTCTAGGCCCAAGCTCGATAAGTTTATTATTTTGCAACAGCCCCTGCTTATAGATTTTATTTTGCAAGTTTGATATATTCTTGTTCCAGGGCATTAATATTCTCTACTTTAGGAGTGGAGCCTCCACCTGCAAAATTGCATTTCAACCAGATAGCAACCAGATATTTTGCCAATTCCGCAGGATGGTACCATAGATAGGACCCAACATTATATGAACTAAACTTAAAAAGTGTTGTATTTTATTTATCAACAATTTTTACAACAATCTTAGCTAAAACTTTTCTGTCTTCTTCGTCTGCCGCATCCCACATATCCTTTAAAAGTTTTTCCTCATCGTTGTGAGGTTGAACATGGTTTGAAAGGTAGGTCCCAACTTTTTCGGAAAGATCATTTATTGTCTTTTCAGACATACCAACGGTTTCTCCGAGATCAACTGCTTTACCTAGAGTCTTTTTCCAATCATGCCAGTTTTCCATTATTTCCATATAAACTTCCTCCTTATAATATATATTATTTTATTATTTGAGTAATATATGTAAGATCTAATGTTTTCTTTTTTTGGAATCGTAAAAGACTTTATGATATAAATTGTTTTTTGCTGATATAAAGTTGTCTTTAAAATTTAAGGGAGACAAATTGAGAGGTGAAAATGCTTTCAAATAATAATTCTATATAATATTATCCGAAAACATTTAAAAAGGACCAAGTTATACAGGAATGACTGGAAACTCCATCAAATATATTATAATAATAATATTTGATGGAGTTTTTTATGAAATGGATAAAACTTTTAAGAAACAAAAATGTGATTCTGACTATTTTTGTTTTTATGATTGCGTACTTGCTTGGCGGTGGAGCGGCTGTATTAGCTGATGTGTATGGGAAAGATATCTTAAAACCAAGTGAAGAAAACTGGGGACTGGGGTTCTCCAAGGAGGGAAACCCACCTACGGGCAATGCTACACCGGATGAGATGAAAAAATATGATGCCTATTATATCGGTGATGTTAATAAAAAGGTCATCTATTTAACTTTTGATGCGGGGTATGAAAACGGATATACGCCTGCCATCCTGGATGCCCTGAAAAAGCATAATGTCAAGGCAACTTTTTTTATAGTAGGTAATTATATTAATACTAGTCCGGATTTGGTTAAACGAATGCTAAAAGAGGGACATAATGTTGGTAATCATACATATCACCATCCCAATATGTCAAGTATGGCGTCTATGGAATCTTTCCGTAAAGAATTGGAAGATCTGGATACAGCCTATGAAGCTTGTACCGGACAGAAGATGGTAAAATATTATAGGCCACCTCAGGGAAAATACAGTGAGTCAAATCTGAAAATGGCTCAGAAGTTAGGATACAAGACATTCTTCTGGAGTCTTGCTTATGTAGACTGGTATCAGGATAAACAGCCTACGAAAGAAGAAGCATTTAAAAAATTATGCGGTAGAATTCATCCGGGTGCTATTGTGCTTCTTCATAGTACATCTAAAACAAATTCAGAAATTTTAGATGAGTTGCTTACCAAATGGGAAGAGATGGGTTATACGTTCGGCAATCTAAATGATTTGGTTGAACAATAAAATTAGCTTGACAATAGAATCTGCCTAAAGTTAAAAAATTAATTTAATTAAGCAAAAGAAAAGAAATAAAGAAAGAAATAAAGAAAGAAAAAGTGCTGCTGCAATTAAACTCTACTGTTTTATGACTTGTAATTTCTTCGGTAGAATATAATTGCGGCAGTACTTTATTGATTCAGTATAATAAAATTTAGTAATTTAAAATATAGAAAATTATATTTTCGTTTTGAAAAAATAAAGATTAATAATTATTTAAATAAAGATAAAAGGATACCGGCTGCAACAGCGGAACCGATAACTCCGGCTACGTTTGGTCCCATAGCATGCATAAGCAGATAATTACCCGGACTTGCTTTCATACCTTCCACCTGTGATACACGGGCAGCCATAGGTACAGCAGATACTCCGGCAGAACCGATCAGAGGGTTTATCTTTCCCTTAGTTAAGACACACATTAACTTACCGATTAACAGACCTCCAATTGTACTGAACATAAATGCAGTAAGACCAAGGATAATAATTCCTATGGTTTGAGGTCTTAAAAATTCTGAACCAACTGCGGTGGCACCAACAGTAACCCCTAAGAAAATAGTGACTATATTAATTAATGCATTTTGTACAGTATCAGATAGTCTTTCTACGACACCGGATTCTCTGAATAGATTACCTAACATAAGCATACCGATTAATGGGGCAACGGACGGAAGAAGCAATATACAAATAATTGATACGGCGATGGGAAAACAAATCTTTTCTAACTTGGATACACTTCTTAATTGTTCCATCTTTATTTTACGTTCTTTTTCTGTAGTAAGTAAATTCATTAAAGGCGGCTGAATAAGCGGAATCAATGCCATATAAGAATAAGCGGCCACCGCTATAGAGGCAAGGAGATGGGGAGCCAGTCTTGTTGTAAGATAGATAGCTGTAGGACCATCTGCACCGCCGATTATACCAATGGAGGCAGCTTCCTGTGGTGTAAATCCCATAAGTGTTGCTATTATGAAAGCTACTGCAATACCGAATTGAGCGCCGGCTCCAATAAGTAAACTGCTGGGACGAGCTATTAATGGACCGAAATCCGTCATTGCACCAATTCCTAAAAAGATCAAAGAGGGGTAAATTCCCTTTTTAACACCCAGGTAAAGATAATAAAGAAGTCCGCCTGCTTCTTTTGCGCTGGCAGGTTCAGCCATTAGTCCTGTTAGTGGCAGATTGGCTAAAAGCATACCAAAAGCGATTGGTAATAGCAGAAGCGGTTCGAATTTTTTACCGATAGCAAGATAAATAAGTACACATGAAACAAAAATCATAATTAAAGATTGCCAGGTTAAAGCAACAAAGCCGGAATCTCCTAACAATTTTACCAGTGAATCAATAAACACAATGAAGTCCTCCTTTTACTTGTCGAAAATAGTATAAATTATAAACTTTTAATTAGCATCCGTTGAGCTTTTTTCATTTCTTTTCTCAATATTTATTATAATCAGAGAAAATACTCGAATAATAGCCCAGAGCATGCATAAGACGCTAAATACGACCGCCATACAGAACAATGCAATAAGAATACTCTCAGATAAAGACACTTCATTCACCCCATTTCATTTGTTAAGTAAGTTTAAAATTTATTTTAAATCGGAGATAGGTTAAATTGTATTTCTCCGATTCGCCTACATAAAATTATAATTTTGCACAAAAAAAGAGAACTTTAATAAAGAAGCTCTCCACCCTTTAAGCTAAAACTTGAAACAGTTTACAATAAACTGCCAACCGGAAAAAATCGAAATATTTTTTTAAATTATACCATATAAACTTCAAAATGTCAATATGTGTTAAATGTATGTTTTGGTGGACGAATTATAGGTATAATACAGGATTACAGTTCTAAAACATAAATTATGTTTATATATTTTGTATAGAAAGCAATTAAATACAGTAATTTTTACGTCAAAAATAACAAAAACAAGGGAAAACAGAAATTAGTTGAGAAATCGTTACTGTTCTCAGTCAACATCGTGAAGCGTGTTATTGCTCGCGGAACTGCTGCTTTTTGCAGAGGAGTGAACAGTAACAAGGATAAGAGAGTATCAGGAAAGGCGGGGGGCACGCCGGAGGCAAGAAGTAACATAAATTAAAAATCACCGCCAAACCGAAAAATAATAGATAGGTACTCGGCACTGTCGCAAATGATACACATTTGTCGGCTGTTTTCTGTAATCAAATGGCTGATTTTTAAAAAAGGGATAGAAAGGTTTATAATTAACCCCTTTTTATTCCGGGAAATTTATCATAAAGGAGGAACTTATATGAAAAAGGTAGTACGCACATGGCTTGCTTACATTGTAGCTTTTGTTCTTATAGCTGCCATGCTAACCGGGTGCAAAGGTCCGAAAGACACGACGACCGGGAAAAAGACTGCTGAAACATCGCAAGAAGCAGAGTCTGTAACGGAGAAGGAAACTAAGACAGAAACGAAAACTGAAACAAAGGCTGAGTCAGAACCTGCGCCATCGGGAGAGATGACGGAGGTTGGAACTCCAAGAAATGAAACACTTATCGTTGAATGTCAGTCACCTACTGACACACCAGGACAATTTAACTCCTATATGCAGGGAACATCGATGGGGTTCGGTATTCACCAGCTTATGTCAGCAATGATGTGGGAAATCGATACTGTTAAAGGGGAACAGTTCGGCGAAGTTGCAGATGGTATGCCGGAATCCAATGCAGATTTTACAGAGCATACAATTAAGATACGTCAGGGTATTAAATGGTCTGACGGGGAAGATTTAACTGCAGATGACGTTGCATTTACATTTAACATGATAATGAACAACCCTGGTATACCCCAGTGTACTTATTACAAACAGGTATTTAAATCCGTTGAGAAAGTTGACGATTATACTGTTAAGATTGTTACGAATGAACCTTTTCCTCGTTTGGCACAGAGATTCGGTGTTACAATCTGGGGTAATGATTTAAGAATCGTTCCGGAACACATCTATTCAAAACAGGCAGATGTTACCCAGTTTAAGGATTCCGAACCTGTTGTTGCTGGTCCATATACAGTAAAGGCTTATGATGATTTAGGAAAATGGATTCTGTATGAACGCCGTGAAGACTGGAAGAACAGTACCGTTGGTGTTGTTACAGGAAAAGAACCTCAGGCAAAATACGTATGGTTCAGAAATCTTGGCGATGATACTACCCGTCAGATGAGTCTCATCAATAACGAAGTAGATATCCTTTGCGAAGTTTCACCGGAAATGTTGGAAGTTATGACTGCTCAGAATCCGAATATCGCATGCTGGTATAAAGACTTCCCATATGCTACCAGTGATGACCCTTGTTCAAAAGGTTTAGCTTTCTCTATGGGTAAAGGTGCTCCTTTTGATAATAAAGATTTCCGTTGGGGTGTTGCACTTGCAATGAATTTCGACGAGATATCACAGAACATATTTAACGGTGTAGGCCGTGCGTCACCATTCCCGATCCTTACCAATACAAGCGCTGCTCAGGAACTGTATGTGAAACCATTACTTCCATGGCTGAAAGATTTCTCACTCGATTTAGGTGATGGTACTACTGTGAAACCTTTCGACGAAGGTTATGCAGACAGAATGGCAGAAGTTCTTAAAGGCAAAGGATATGATATCCCAACAGATCACGATGCTCTTGTTGATATGTTCGGTGTAGGCTGCTGGAAATACGATCCCGCTGCAGCAGAGAAATTGTTTATTAAAGCAGGTCTTGAGAAAAAAGATGACGGCTGGTATTTTAACGGAAAACCTTTCACATTTAATATGACTTATTTAGCAGATACCGAAGCTCAGGCAGGACGTGGTGTTCAGGCGGCTTATGACCAACTTACAAAATTTGGATTCAAGATCAATCTTGTTAGTGAATCCAGTGCAACATGGGATACCAATGGCCAAACAGGTAATTATGATATAGCAGGATACTGGCCTACCGGTTTCATAACCAAAGATATCTATTCACAGATCAATGGCTGGGATGCTGACCTTATCGTTCCGATGGGAGAAAAAGGTTCCGGTCAGGGAACACGTTGGAAGAATGACAGAGCGACTGAAATCATTCATGAGTTATCTAAACTTTCACCGGATGACGCGAAAGCTTATGAACTGGGTCAGGAATTTTTCAAGATTGCAATAGAAGAACTTCCATTTATTGGTTTCCATTCCGGTGTTAAATTCGTTCCTACGAACAGCACATACTGGAATAACTATCCGAATTCAGAAAATCCTTATAATGGTCCATGGTGGTGGTGGAGCTGCTTTAAGTATATATTGACAGAGATTTCACCTGTTAAATAAAAACAAATGTTTACTGTAATATAGTATTTTTGCTGCCTGGTGATACTCACCGGGCAGTAAAAACATATAGGAAAAGCCATCATGATTTACTAAAAAAGGAGTGAAGCAGTTGAAGTTTCGTAAATATTTCGGTCTAAGATTTTTAACCTATTTGTTGACCGTGTGGATTGGTATTACTTTTATATTTTTTATACCCCGAATGTTTCCTTCCGATCCGGTGGAGAACATGATCGGTCAGATTCAGTCCCGTTCCGGTCAGATGGATCCTGCACAAATGGAGTGGATACTTATTTGTTTAATACCGCATTAAGACTTAAAATTGGAAAAAAAGAGGAATAATTGATAAGGCAGCAACCCCCAATGTTTAGTAGGTGAACATTGGGGGTTGCTGTATGTAAAGATCGAAACAAAAAGCTGCTATAGTATAGTTCAGCCTAATGATACAATTCAACCACAGCCGGAATTGTTCAATGTTTTATCAATATCAAATATATTGATTGACATATATCGAATATAATGTTAAAATATGGTAACCAAATATTTGGTAAATATTTAATCAGGGGGACTATACCGTATATGAGTGATGAAAATTGTGCAAAAGGTCGTATGACTGTTGGTTACGGAGATGTATTTCGGCAAAAAGAATATATGAAACTTATTTTTGCAAATGTAATTAATCGGTTCGGGGATTCTATAGATTATGTGGCTTTTACCTGGTTAGTCTATTCCTTAACAGGAAGTGCGGCCTGGTCTGCTATTATATTTGGTATTAACCGGGTGCCTACTATTTTTCTGCAGCCGTTTGCCGGCGCAATGGTGGAAAACTGGAATAAGAAGACGGTTATGGTTTTAAATGATATCATACGGGGAGTTAGCGTAAGTCTGGTAGCCGTATTATTTTTGCTGCACCTGTTAAATCCCTGGATTCTCCTTGCCTTTACATTAGTAATATCAAGTGCGGAAGCTTTCAGAGGGCCGGCAGGTACGGCTGTCTTACCTAAGATATTGGATAAAGAATGTTATGATTTCGGTTTATCGCTGAATTCTACATTGACAAATGTTATAGAATTGGCAGGTCTTGCATTAGCCGGAGGTATTATTGCACTTTTCGGTATCCATACGGCAATTTTTACTGACGCTGTTACATTTTTTGGATCAGCGGTTATTATATTATTTATTAAAACGGGTGAAGATATAAATACTTATCAAAAGATAAATTTTAATGAATATCTTGATACTTTAAAGGGCGGAATAATTTATTTAAAAAAGAATTCCATTATTTTTAATTTTGTATTATTGGCAATGGTTGCAAATGCAATCTTGGTTCCCCTTAATTCCTTGCAGGCGCCGTTGATTAAAAATGTTTTAAAACAGGGGGAATTAATGCTATCGGTTCTCTCTTTTGGTATGACGGCGGGATTGGGTATCGGTTCAGCTCTTTATCCTTATGCGGCGAAAAAATTAAATACCAGGGTAATTGTTTTTATGGGGGGAATATTATTAAGTTTTTATTATCTGGTTCTTGTCTTATGCGGTTATTTAAGTTACTATAAGCTTATAGTTTATGCGGTCTGCATTATTACTTCCCTGATTACGGGTTGTGCTTTATCCTTGCTGATATCAGCGTTAAATGTACAATTTATGAAACAGGTAGATAGTGAATATTTAGCGAGAGTGGGAGCTATTATGAGTTCCGGCTGTGTGGGGGCAATACCGGTTGTTTCTTTCCTAATAGGTATTCTCACCAAAATCGTATCAGTATCAGTTATTTTTTATGCGATCGGGGGACTTAGTATGATATTTTTTATCATTCTTTATTTAAAAAAGGTAAGATTTGAGTAGAAGAAATGAGGGATATACTTGCAGGTTACGGTTAAAAAAGAAATAAACTATGTGGAAGAAGCAAATAATCTATTATTTTATTATGCCAATTCTATTTCATATGAAGAGATGAAACAGAAAGGTTACGGTAAATTTGATTACAGCAAAGAACTTTATAAGGAAAGATATGACCTTATTCTTAAGATATATTATTATGTAACAGAAAATATGAGGTTTGAAAAAGACAAACTGGACTTTTACTTTAAAGAACTTGGTAATTCAAAAATGAGTATATCGAATTATCTTTTACCAATCTATTCGGCTGTACAATTTTGTACTTTAAAGGAATATGAAGAAGATGCCAAAGGGAAAAGCGGTTCTCAGATTATTAAGGAATTTGATGACATATTATCCCAATACTACTACATAGGAGAATCAGGAGAAGAAAGAAAAGCGGAATCTTTTGAGGATTTAGTGCGGTGCATGGATACAGCAGATTTATCTACGGAAGATAAGTGGAAGATCGTTCAGGTTTATCTGGAACGTGAGAAGCATATTGAAGAAGTCTGCAGTATACTAAAGGGGATAATAAAGTTACTGAAAGAATGCCGTAACGAAGTAAAGAAACTGGAGACGGAGTTTTATGAATATTGGACCGATTATATGTGCAGAGCCGACCTGCTAAAAGAGCTGCAGGATTATACGAACATAAGATGGAAATATAATGAAGAGGGCACTTATATCTTACCAACCATATTTATGCCACAGTCAATTTCGTTCAGCATTAAGGATGAGAACGAAAATAAGCCGGATGTTATCAGACTTGGAGTCATATTAGATTCAAATTTATATTTTAAACCGGCAGAAGTTAACAGTGAAAAATTAAATAATGTGCTGAAACTACTAAGCGATAAAAGTAAATTTGAAATCCTGAAATATATAAAAGACAAACCGGCTTATGGATTTGAAATTGCAAATGCGTTCAATCTTTCCACTTCAACAATATCTTATCATATGAAAAGTCTGATAACTGAGAATCTGATAAAACTTGAGAAAGATGCGAATAAAATATATTACAGTTTAAATAAAGATAATATTAATAAATTACTGGAGGATATTCGCCAGATGCTTCTTTAACCAAAAGTTACCACCGGTTTACCACTCTCTCGGCAAATCCTAATAAATTGTTCAAATAAACGGTACGGCCGTCATCCAAAACTGCCGTACCGCTGAATTTTCCAAAAACCTGATGTTGTCTGGTGGAAAAAAGGACGGCATATAAGGTTAAATTCCGGTCATAGATCGGCTCAAAGGTCATGGTAATCCGGTTATCCGAAGAAGTAAAATTCCAGGGTTTTGTATAATCGTATTTATTCTTAAATTTCTTCGAAATCCCAAAGTCTACTTGGTCCAGTTTATTTGCAATCCCATTAAAGAATAACATATTTTCCGTGGCATTCGATGTATCGCCAAAACCATATCCCAGATTAAACCCAAAGGTATTGTTTACAAGAAAATCGAAAGCCGAACTCCAATACCAGGTGGTTTTATAAGGCCAGACCCCTCTGCCCCAGTCTAAAAGGCCGAAAGAATTGCTGGTATCAAAGTTATAGACACTGCCTTTAATACTTACACTGCCTAATGCCGACATGCCGACAATCTTCTGATTATAATAGAAATATTTCTTATTTTCTTTAAATGGTGTAGCAATCACCATGGAATCTTTCGGTTCTTTAGATAAGGATATGGAAGCAGTCAGGGCAGAATCAGGTAAAAAATCATCCAGGTACAGAAAGATTCCCCGATCCCTGCCCTTATGAATAATTTTAAGGTCTGTTCGTACATCCTTATATAGAATATCGCCAATCTGTGAAGATTCCGGTAAGTACCAATTATGTACATGTTTTATGACACTTTTCGATTGCTCGGTACGGTTTATGAAATCTATTATGGATATACTGATTAATAAATAACCTGCGCTGTATCCCACTGTCAATGCAAAAGCGTAGGATTCGTTATTTATCATATAATAATCCCATTCTTTCAGACGCCCCTTTCGTGTCACATCTTTTCTGTTATACTTTAGAAGTGGTGTTGTAGCATATCCGGTCTGGATTAATTCTCCGTGCTTATTTAACAAATCTGTCGGTTCAGTAATCTTTTTCTGCATTCTAAAACCCCGAATCCTAAATTCTATACTATATGTTATTAAGTTAGAAAAAATTACAGAACTTAATATTGGCATTTGGGTGATAATAAAAAGCGGGTCTATATTTCGTTTTATTAACTGAAATATTAAACCCGCTTATTAGAATCGGTTAGAATTATTGTAAATACATAGATTTGTTTACTTAGAGTTTCAGTTTTTTTCGTTTCTTTCAGCGATTCTTGCAACTAATTTAATAATTTCATTAACAGCAAGAGGGACTAATGCAAATAAGATAACAATTCCCCAATCTCTTAAGCTTAAATTGTGTACTTTAAACGCCGATGCCAGGAAAGGTATGGAGATTACTCCTAATTGAAGAATAAAACCAACAATTATGGAGACGATCAGATACCGGTTAGTAAACAGACCTACCTGGAATATGGATTTTGCAGCATTCCGAATCGTTAAAGAGTAAAATAATTGCGACGCTGCCAGGACAACAAAAGCCATGGTTCTGGCATAAATTAATACTTCCTCCGGAATATTTTCTGCTCCCAGGCTGTATCCATGTTCTGCGAGGCCGAAATAAAAGGCTGCTAAAGTTAAGATACCAATTAAGAAGCCGCCTATAACAGCACGAAATCCGGCTCCCCCTGCAAAAAAGCTTTCTTTTGGATCTCTTGGTTTTTTCTTCATTACATCTTTATCGCCCGGATCAATACCAAGTGCAATTGCCGGTAAGGAGTCGGTAATCAGGTTGATCCAGAGAATCTGGGTCGGCATCAATGGAACCGGCCAGAAGAATAAGATGGAAGCTAATATGGTAACCACTTCTCCCAAATTACAGGATAACAGGAAAATAACAGCTTTCTTAATATTATTATAAATATTTCTTCCTTCTTCAATGGCATTAACAATAGTTGAAAAGTTATCATCAGTTAATATCATATCACTCGCACCTTTGGCGACATCCGTACCGGTAATGCCCATAGCAACGCCAATATCGGCATATTTAAGGGAGGGGGCATCATTTACTCCGTCACCGGTCATGGAAACAATATTTCCGTGAGCTTTAAAAGCCCTGACTATTTTCACTTTATGTTCGGGAGAAACTCTGGCAAATACCCGGTAATCATTAATTTTACCGGAAAATTCTTCGTCTGAAAAACCATCAATTTCAGCACCTGTAATGCTTTGACGGATAGCCTCTGCTATTCCAAGTTCTTTTGCAATGGCAAATGCAGTATTCTTATGGTCACCGGTAATCATAATCGGTGTAATACCGGCAGATTTTGCTTCTATAATAGAATCCTTTACTTCAAGGCGCGGGGGATCAATCATACCGACTAAACCGATGATGGTTAAGTCTTTTTCCATATCCTCTGGGTCAATGACCCGTTTAGTATCCTTAAAGGCTACTCCAAGTACCCGCAGAGCCGAATCAGACATTTCTTCCGTTATTTTTAAATAGTCCGCTTTTAATTCTTCTGTCAGAGGAATTACCTTACCGTCTGCTAAAGCAGAAGTAGATATACTTAATAAATTATCAATAGCACCTTTAGTATGAATTCGATATCCGTTTCCCTCCATGTTTAGAGTTGACATTAATTTTCGATCGGAATCAAAAGGTTTTTCTGATATTCTTTTATGTTTTGCATTTAAGCTGGTTTTTGAAAGACCAAAACGGTCACCTAAAATAATAAGGGCAACTTCCGTAGGGTCCCCCGTTCCCTGACCATTTTCGTAAGTGGCATCGGAGCATAAAACAAGGGATTTCACTAATTCAGCCTCATCTCCGGAGGGTTGTATGGTACTGATATTATCGATGGGAATATCTTTTAAATCATGAAGGGTGTATTGTTTTACCACAGTCATTTTATTTTGGGTAAGAGTTCCCGTTTTATCTGAGCAGATGATATTTACAGAGCCGAGAGTCTCGACTGCCGGTAATTTCTTAACAATTGCATTGATTTTAGACATTCTGGTTACGCCCAGAGCCAGGACAATTGCAACGATAGCAGCCAGACCCTCTGGAATGGCGGCAACAGCTAAACTAATGGCAGTTAAAAACATTTCAAATAGATCTCTTTTTTGAATCATAGCGATGATAAAAATAACTGCACAAATGCCGATCGCAATAAATCCTAAAATTCTGCCCAGTTCATCCAGTCTTTTCTGAAGAGGTGTCATTTCGTTATTATCTTCATCCAGAATTTTAGCGATTTTACCGATTTCCGTATCCATCGCGGTGGCAACCACAATGCCCTCACCTCTGCCGTAGGTCACCAGAGTGGAAGCGAATGCCATATTTACCTTATCACCGATAGGGGTTTTAGGATCTTCCAGGATTTTTGCGGCATCTTTGGCAGACGGCACGGATTCACCCGTCAGTGCAGACTCTTCAATTTGAAGATTGGCACTTTCCGTCAGACGTAAATCAGCGGGAACGAAACGACCCGCATCCAATATGATAACATCCCCGGGAACTACTTCTTCGGAATTGATTTCTTTTACTTCACCATCACGTCGTACTAAAGATCTTGGAGTAGTCATCTGTTGCAGAGCCTCCACGGCTTTTTCTGCTTTCGCTTCCTGAACTACACCGATTACCGCGTTTAAAATAACAACTAAGATTATAATTACGGCATCAACGTATTCACCTATAAACAGAGTAATGACAGCGGCTCCCAAAAGTACATAGATCAGCATATCTTTTAGCTGTGCCAGAAATAAGGAAATCAGGCTCTTCTTAGGTTTGCCCTTCAGCTTATTCATACCGTACTTCTTAAGCCGTGCTCCGGCTTCAAGGCTGGTAAGACCGGTCGATGGGTTAACATTTAGCTCGTTACAAATTTCATCCGTGGATTTTGAAAACCACATTTAATACACCTCTTTCATTATGTTGATATGGACTATCTTTCACTATTTTTTCTAAATTTTACAATTTTATACTTTGGGATTATATTGTACTATATAATCTTATCTGAGTAAATTAAAATTTGATTAAATCTGGAAAACAGAACGGATAATTTTTTTGAATCTTATTGATTATATTTATCATTTATTAAATACCATTTGACAAAGGAAGGAGATGGGAATAAAATTATGCCATAACACATGAATATATGCTCATATGTTCACTGGAAATAACGTAGTAATGTAAGAAGTAAGAGATGCAGTGTCAAAATAGAATAACTGAAAGGAATGCCACAATAAGATTTTTTCACACTTTTTATTTGTGGCAGTAACACATCTGTGAACAGATGTGTTATGCAATGGGTGTAAAAATGGATATCAATACAGATTTTGAACGATGTAATTGTAACGTGATACACGAAGATATTGTAAATAAAGTAAAAGAGCAGATGCCTCCGGAAGAGAACTTATATGATTTGGCAGAACTGTTTAAAGTGTTTGGCGATACGACAAGAATTAAGATTCTATGTGCCTTATTTGAATCGGAGATGTGTGTTTGTGATATAGCAGTATTACTAAATATGACGCAGTCGGCCATCTCTCATCAGCTGCGGGCATTAAAACAGGCCAGGCTTGTTAAATTCAGAAAAGATGGAAAGGTAGTTTTTTACTCTCTTGATGATAATCATATTCAAGGTATTTTCAGTCTTGGATTAGTACATGTGAATGAGAAATAAGACAGAAGGCGGGACTTTTAAATGAATGAAAATAATAATCTGAAACTTGTGCTTGACGGTTTATGCTGCAGCAATTGCGCAATGAAAATTGAAAAAAGGGTAAGTGAACTTAAAACCGTTAAAAATGCAAGTCTGAACTTTGCCACTAAGTTAATGATAGTGGAAGCGGAAAAAGAAGATACCAGAGATGTTATTCTGGAAGATATCAAGAGGATTGTAAAAGCAGTTGAACCGGATGTAACAGTAAGAGAAAAGAAAACAAAACGTAATACAATGCATACCGGTATTAACGGGTATAATAAGGAACATAGACACGGGGAAAAGCACGATCCCACCAGGGAAGAATGTGTGGATGGATGCGATTGCTGCAGTGAAAATTCTCATACAGAAGATGATTCTTTTATTAAAAACAAATTGATTCAATTCGGAATTGCCGCAGTATTATTTGCAGCCGCATTAATAATAGATTTTCCCAATTGGCTGAAAGTTACCCTGTTCTTCGCAAGTTACCTTATAGCAGGCGGTGAAGTGCTTCTCTTAGCTATCAGAAACATACAAAAAGGTGATATTTTTGATGAAAACTTCCTTATGTGTATTGCAACCATAGGTGCATTTGCAATTGGGGAATTCCCTGAGGGTGTTGCCGTTATGTTATTTTACCAGATTGGGGAAATGTTTCAGGGGATCGCAGTTAACCGCTCCAGAAAATCCATTGCGGATTTAATGGATATCAGACCGGATTATGCTAATTTAAAAGTCGGAAGCGACATGAAAACCGTAACACCGGAAGAGGTAAGAATCGGTGAATTAATTATAGTGAAACCGGGGGAAAAAGTACCTTTGGACGGTAAAGTAGTGGAGGGTTCCTCGATGGTTGATACTTCCGCGTTAACCGGTGAATCGGTTCCCAGAGAGATTACTGTTGATGACAGTGTTTTAGGCGGATTTATTAATAAAAACGGACTTTTGACAATAGAAGTAATTCGGGAATTTGAAGAATCCACTGTGGCTAAGATATTGGATATGGTCCAGAATGCAAGCAGCAGAAAGGCTCCGACAGAGAATTTCATTACTAAGTTTGCAAGAAAATACACCCCTGCCGTTACCATAGCTGCTTTTTTGCTTGCAGTGGTCCCTCCGATTGTTATACCGGGTGCCGTTTTCTCAGACTGGTTGTACCGCGCATTAATATTTCTTGTTATTTCCTGCCCCTGCGCATTGGTGGTATCCATACCGTTAGGTTTCTTTGGGGGAATCGGAGGAGCATCAAAACAAGGTGTGTTAGTGAAAGGCAGCAATTACCTGGAAGCTTTGAATTATGTTGACACAATTGTTTTTGATAAGACAGGTACTTTAACAAAAGGTGTGTTTAAAGTTACTAAGATTAACCCTGCCGGAAAAACTACCGAAGAAGAATTGCTGAGTTATGCGGCATATGCTGAAAGCTTTTCCAATCATCCAATAGCAATATCCATATTAAAAGCTTATAACAATACGATGGATAAAAGTATAATTGAAAATTTTGAAGAACTACCAGGTTTGGGAATTCGAATTACGTTAAAAGGAGATACAGTTCTGGCTGGTAATGATAAGCTGATGAATCAGTATGGTATTCCATATGAACAGGCGGATTCCATAGGGTCAGCGGTATATGTTGCGGCAGGCAATAAATACCTGGGTAATATAATCATATCGGATGAATTAAAAGAGGATTCGGAAAAGGCACTTAAGACCTTAAAAAGTATGGGGATTAAGAAACTTGTTATGTTAACCGGTGACAGTAAAGCCGTCGGTCAAAAAATCGGAGAAAAGCTGGGTATGGATGAAATACAAACGGAGCTGTTACCCCATGAAAAAGTTCATAATCTGGAGTTGCTAGATAAACAAAAAGGAACAAAGGGTAAACTTGTCTTTGTAGGCGACGGTATTAATGATGCACCGGTACTTGCCCGTGCGGATATTGGTGTGGCTATGGGAGGTCTGGGTTCCGACGCTGCGATTGAAGCCGCTGATGTGGTATTAATGACAGACGAACCGGCTAAATTAGTCACAGCAATAAAAATAGCAAAGAAAACCCATACTATTGTATGGCAGAATATAATATTTGCATTAGGAATAAAAATAGTTGTTTTAATGTTAGGAGCCGGCGGACTGGCAACCATGTGGGAAGCAGTGTTTGCCGATGTAGGTGTAGCACTCATTGCCGTATTAAATGCTATGCGTGCTATGAAAGTTGAATGAGTAGGCCGATCCGGATCAAATATGCTAAATAAGGGACATAATAAAATAAAGGATATCTATAATAAGGAATATGATATTCTAATATAAATGAAAGGACATTACATTCAGGGTCTGGCTGAAACTAATACTGCTAAGGGTATTATTAAGCCAGGCCCTTTTCAAAAATTGAGGGTATTGAGTTACTGTTCACAGACAATAAACGCGATGCGTTTTTTGTGAATGTATTGTCACAGAAAACCGGAGAATTGCAGCGCCAAAACACTGTCTTCGCGTTTTGTGTGCATCGCGAAGCGTGTTATTGTTCGCAGAACTGCTGCTTTTTGCAGGGGAGTGAACAGTAACAGTATTGATACAAATTGGTAAAAATTATCAATAAAAAGTGATAACCGTGAAAATTATATGTGGTACAATAAATGTCTGATATAATTAATATCCTAAGAAATAAGTATCTCAAAAATAAATTTTATATAAAAATACTTATCCATAAAAAATCCATAATCCTTTGATATGATTAATTTACAAACTAGTAATCCAATAGGATAGGAGGAAATTAGATGTTATTTCAGAAAAAATCTAAGGACACTGCAGATAGTAATATAAAAAGTCATAATCCAATAAAGCACATAGGTATGATGGGGATGTGCTGTTTACTTCCCATATTAATCATAGCAATCATCCCTTTTTTTAATATTAACCCCGGCACAAGCGTAGTTTTATCCGGTTTATCTTCTTTCATTTGCCCGATTATGATGGGACTTATGATGATAGGTTTGCTGCGTGGAGGGAAGCATAAGGGATGCTGCAAAGAAGAGAATAAAGAAGAGATAAGCTAATATGTTTGTAATTCACAACATGAGATAAATCGTTGTTATTTCGTTTTAAATATATGTAACAAGGTTTCGGAAGTTATACCAGTAATAAATCTATAATTTATTACAAAAATACAAAATATAAGTGGTATACTGAATATAAGTGAGATACAAAATATTGGTGATATACGGATTATAAGTAAAATATGGAGTGCAAAGGAACAAGGAATAAACAGGAATAAAGAAAGCAGCTGGAAAATCAAGACAAGTAATGAAAATTTAAATAGAAAGGATGCCACTTATTGTTGCTATTAACGTGTGAAACTCAGGTTTCACAATATTATTTGTGGCTGTGGTGCTATTACAAAACTCTTGTAGTTGCACCACAAGGTGGGTGATAAGATGAAAACAGAACAACTCAAAATAACAGGTATGACTTGTGCAGCCTGTGCCAAAGCCGTTGAAAAAGCGGTAAGTAAATTAGATGGAATCTCAAAGGCCAGTGTGAATTTCGCTACGGAAAAACTGCATCTGGAATATGAGGAGTCTTTAGTTTCTGCCGATATGATTAAAACCGCGGTAGATAAGGCCGGTTATCATGTAATGGAAGAAACAGATGCTAAGGAAATTACAATAGCGATTGCAGGAATGACCTGTGCAGCCTGTGCCAGAACCATAGAAAAAGCAGTGGGAAAATTAGATGGTGTTAAGAAAACCGCTGTCAATTTTGCAACTGAGAAAGCTACGGTTCAATACGATCCACAGAAGATAAGGTTATCTGAGATTAAGGATGCTATTACAAAAGCAGGATATAAGCCATTGGAGGCTCAGGTCGGCAATAAAACCGATGAGGATAGAATCAGAAAACAAAAGGAAATTAAAACGTTATGGACAAAATTTATTGTATCAGCTGTATTTTCCATCCCTTTGCTGTATATAGCCATGGTTCCTATGATTACCTGGTTCAGGCTTCCGTTCCCCGGGGGATTAAATCCGATGCAATATCCTTTAATTTACGCATTAGTAGAATTAATCCTGGTTATTCCCGTACTGATTGCAGGAAACAAGTTTTATACCACAGGTTTTCGAGCAATCATCAGAAGAAGCCCCAATATGGATTCCCTGATAGCCATGGGAACTTCAGCAGCAGTTTTGTACAGTATCTACTCCACTTATCGTATCTATGCAGGTGACTTTGGTCATGTAGAAGATTTATATTTTGAGACCGCCGGTGTCATAATAACACTGATCCTGTTAGGAAAGTCTCTAGAGGCTGTCTCCAAAGGAAAAACCTCGGAAGCGATTAAAAAACTCATGGGTCTGGCTCCGAAAACAGCAATTGTGGTTCAGGATGGCAAGGAAATCGAAATGCCCATCGAAGAAGTTGAAGCCGGAGATATTATATTAGTAAAACCCGGAGAAAAAATACCGGTGGATGGGGAAGTCTTAGAGGGCAATTCCTCTGTGGATGAGTCCATGTTAACCGGTGAAAGCATTCCTGTAGAAAAGAAGGCCGGAGATAAAGTAATCGGTGCAAGTATTAATAAAAACGGCCTGATTAAGTTTAAGGCAACGAAAGTCGGAAGTGATACGGCTCTGGCACAGATCGTTAAGTTGGTTGAAGATGCACAGGGTTCTAAAGCACCGATCGCACAAATGGCGGATATTGTTTCCGGCTATTTTGTTCCGATTGTATTTGCCATAGCGATTATCGCATCTCTTGCCTGGTATATAAGCGGTCAGGGTGAAGTATTTGCACTTACAATATTTATCTCTGTTCTTGTTATAGCCTGCCCTTGCGCCCTTGGACTTGCGACACCGACAGCGATTATGGTAGGAACCGGTAAAGGTGCAGAATACGGTGTACTCATTAAAGGCGGGGAAGCTCTGGAAAGTACCCACAAAATTAAAACGATTGTATTTGATAAAACAGGAACTATAACCGAGGGAAGACCGGAAGTTACGGATATAATAACAACCGATATTATTGAGAAAGAAAAGCTCCTGCAAATAGCCGCATCGGCTGAAAAGGGTTCCGAACATCCTTTGGGAGAAGCAATTGTAAGAGGTGCTGAAAAAGAAAAACTTAAGACAATTAAGATTGATCAATTTACCAATATACCGGGACATGGTATTGAAGTAGAACTGGACGGTAAGCTGGTATATCTGGGCAACCGGAAGCTAATGTTAAGTAAGGAGGTAGACCTTAGGAAACTGGAGGAACAATCAGACCGCCTTGCCTCGGAAGGAAAAACACCCATGTATATTTCCTTTGGCAGCCAGCTGGCAGGAATTATTGCCGTAGCAGATGTTGTAAAGGAAAGCAGCGCCACTGCGATTAAGAAATTACATGAAATGGGAATTGAAGTTGCTATGATTACCGGTGACAATAGAAGAACTGCAGAAGCCATAGCAAAACAGGTCGGAATTGACAGGGTTCTGGCAGAAGTATTACCGGAGGATAAAGCAAGTGAGGTAAAAAAACTTCAGGCAGAGGGTAAAAAAGTAGCCATGGTTGGAGACGGTATTAATGATGCACCGGCTCTGGCACAGGCAGATATCGGTATCGCTATCGGTTCCGGTACAGATGTAGCGATGGAATCCGCTGATATCGTATTAATGCGCAGTGACTTAATGGATGTACCGACAGCAATCCAGTTAAGCAAGAGCACCATACGTAATATTAAACAGAATCTGTTCTGGGCATTTGCTTACAATATTGCAGGTATTCCGGTTGCAGCCGGCATCCTATATGCATTCGGCGGGCCGAAGTTAAACCCTATATTAGCAGCGGCGGCTATGTCCTTAAGTTCGGTATCCGTGTTATCAAATGCATTAAGATTAAAGAGATTCAAACCTTACAAATAAATTTATTATACGTAATTGGGATACTATTAGTTGTATAAGTACAGATTCTGTATTATTTCTCAAATACCTGAAAATCATATAACTGGAGGAAATATTGTGTTAAGAAAAAAGATAGCAAAACTTACAGCGATTTTAACCCTGGCAGCAGTTTTAACAGCGTGTAACCAGGCGGATGTCATCGGTAGAACGG
Organism: Anaerocolumna sp. MB42-C2; assembly: GCF_030913705.1. GTDB lineage: Bacteria > Bacillota > Clostridia > Lachnospirales > Lachnospiraceae > Anaerocolumna. Next base: position 3,041,905 of record NZ_CP133190.1, on the reverse strand, counting down.
CAGTAACTTCGTTTGATAAATTGGTGGATAAGTTAGGAGACCAGGTCACTTTTGATGACAGTAAAAATTCCTGGGTTTTAGTATCCCCAACCGGAGAATATTTTGAGTGGAGCAAGGATTTTAGCAGTGATGTTCCTGATGCAACAGTAGAATTTGATGCAGCCCCTTTCCTGAATGCAGGACTGAATGCAGATAAACTTCCGTCAGATCAATATGTTTATGATGAAACTTCCGGCAGAATCCGTATGCCTTATGAATTAGGTCAGGATGCATTTGCCTATTCCGGTGAGGTTACAGCGAAAGATACCTTTCAGAATATTGTTGATAAAAACCGGAAAATCATAGGTTACCATGCACAGCTTGACCACTATGGCATAGCTCTTGGTAACGGTAATATGTTTGAATGGGCGAAAGACATGGTTAAAAATGACAAGGATATGGTATTTGTTTTAAATCCTCAGCCTTTTATCGATGCAGGTGTAGATCCGGCCAAAGTTGAGGGATGGGTATTCGGTAAAGTAAAAGTTGACAATGATGAGGGCAAAATGGTAGAAGTTGATAAACTTTTAAAACCTTTTGACTTAAATTAACATAAAAACACCCGTTGAGAAGAATGGTTTTTCTTAAATGCCATTCTTCTCAGGGTGTTTTTGTACTATTGCCACCCATTTTTATTAGGAGTTAAGTGTCAAAAGGTCATTTTATTGTTTCGAAGTAATACGAGCGCTTAAAAACAATATGCAGGTTTCAAATTTTATACAGAAAAATTAAGGAGGAATCCGATGTTTAAGATGTTAAAAAAAGCGATTCATAAGTTCCTGCTTCAATTGGCAAAAGAAAATGATGAATTGTACGGTAAAGAGAGAATGGACTGCTGTAAGCTGAATAGTCCGAAAAAGAGGTGATTTTGTGGGGAACGAATCAAAAAGAATTCTTGTGGTGGAAGATGAAACAAAAATTGTTGAGTTTATAGAATCCTATCTTCTAAACAGTGGTTATGAAGTGTATAAAGCATCCGGCGGACGGGAAGCTTTGCGACTATTTGGTCAGAAGAAAATTGACCTGATTTTATTGGATTTAATGTTACCGGACATCTCCGGAGAAGAAGTCTGTAAGGAAATCAGAAAAACTTCCAAGGTACCGATTATCATGCTCACTGCCAAAAGCAGTGACGAATCAATTATTAACGGGCTGGATATTGGTGCAGACGATTATATGCCGAAGCCTTTCAGTCCAAGGCAGATGATTGCCAGGATTAATGCGCTGTTTCGCAGGAGTATCACAGAGGAGGCAAATACAGAAATATTATCTTTTCATCAAGGTGATCTGGTTATTAATACAACGGATTATACAGTCAAAAAAGCAGGAAAAGTGACTTATCTTACCCCAAGTGAATATAAAATATTAATCACACTTGCAAAACGTCCCAATAAGGTATTTACAAGAGAAGAGCTCATTAATGTGGCTTTTGACGGTGATTATTTCGGTTATGACAGAACGATCGATTCCCATATTAAAAATCTCCGTGCCAAAATTGAAGATAATCCCAAAGAATGCACTTATGTTCTGACAATACGGGGCATTGGTTACCGTTTTGGAGGTGAGTAAGCTGTGAGAAAGCTGAAATATTCCTTAAGAAGCAGATTGACCCTTTCCTATATCTTTATTGTTGTTATTGTTGTAGGCCTTACGAGTCTGGTGACGAATATGGGATTAAAGGCACAATTTGAAAAGTATGTAATTCAAAGGCAGGAAAAACAGACCAGGGAAATAATCGACCTGATTAAGATGAAATATGAAGAGGAAAAAGCCTTTCGTACCGGTTATTTAGAAATCATCGGAATGAATGCCTTACAAAACGGTATGATCCTTGAAATAGAGAACAATAAGAAGCAGTCGGTGTGGTCTGCTTACAAGCATAATAATGGATTATGCCAGACAATGATTATGGATATGAGAGCGAACATGTATAGTTATTCGAATAAGTGGAATGGGGAGTATCAGGAAAAAACCTATCCCATAACCATTGATGACGTACAGGTGGGAACAGTAACTACCGGTTATGTTGGTCCCTATTATTTTAATGATGAGGAATTAATCTTTATTAAGGCACTTAATTCTTTGTTTTTAATTACCGGAATCTGTTCCCTGGTGATAGCTTTTATTTTAGGGATATTTATGTCTATGAGATTAAGCAACCCATTAAATAAAGTTGCCAAGAAAGCGTTATCCCTTTCAGAGGGTAAATATAAAGAGAGATTAATGGATGGATCCCATACGAAAGAAATTGAAATATTAATAGAAACCATCAATAAACTTTCTGATGCACTGGAACATAAGGATAAACTACAAAAACAGCTAACGCAGGATGTAGCTCATGAGCTGAGAACTCCCCTTACCTCCGTTCAGGGCCATATGGAAGCTATGTTAGATGGTATCTGGGCCATGGATAAAGAAAGACTTAACAGCTGTTATGAGGAAATCATAAGAATTAAGAAATTAATCGGAAGTATCGAAGATTTATCCGGGGTTGAGAATGAAAATGTGCTGCTTTACAAACAGGATTTTGATTTAGCTAAATTATTAATACGGCTTCTTAATAATTATGAAAACGACTTTCAACTAAAAAATATACAAATAAATTACCGCCCTGAATCGATTATAATCTATGCAGATGAGGATAAAATGAGCCAGGTATTTAATAATATCTTATCCAATGCCCTGAAATACTCGGATGAGGAGGGCGAAATTACCATTCAGACTAGTTTAGAGGAAGATACCATTATAGTAAGCATAAAAGATACCGGGATCGGAATACCGGAAGCCGACCTCCCTCATATATTTGAACGGTTTTACCGGGCAGATAAATCCCGTAACCGAAAGACAGGCGGCGTCGGTGTGGGACTTACTATAAGTAAAGCGATTATAGAAGCCCATGAAGGGGAAATTACTGTTAATAGTAAATATGGGGAAGAAACCGAGTTTATTATAAAGTTACCTCAATCGGAGAGGATTAATAAATTATAAGTTTGTTTATATCATAATTTATTTGGTTATTCAAAAATGGAACCTTTAAGACGGATTTAACATCCCTCCCAAAGGTTCCATTTCATTTATATCTTTTATTCATGTTCCATTTCTCTTTGTCTTCTTCTCCTGGGCATACCCATAGCAGCAAACGCCCTGCAATGTCTGGCACAATTCAAACATACCATAGCACAATGCTGGGACATTTCATCAGGATAACTTAAGCATTCCGTTCCGCATGCCTGACATATATCTGCACATAAAGCGGCTGTATTTCTGGCATATATGGCATCACGAGCTGCAAATTTAGCGGTTAACCCGCAGATATCTGCGCATTCACGAAGTAACATGGCTTGTGCTACTCGGTCTCCCATCTGCATTCTCATCAAATGATGGGTCATATGTTCACAGACTGCTTCACAATCCTGAACAGTCAGAACAAAATCCTCATTCATAAAATGAGCATTATCCATTTCATGGTTCATATTATTATTATCCACCTGGTACTCCTTACATAAGTGATTACAGATTTATTATATTCATTCTATAAGAAAATGTACCTATTGCAGGTATATTAACCAAGAGACAAGCGGTACCAGGTTAAACAGTAACTACATATCTTCTTTTTCATAGGATATCTTTAGGTCAGGCTGGTATCCCTTATCCATCTTGTGTCTGGCTTTTCGATTTTCCACCGTATCAAATATAATGGAGAAATCATAATCTTCCGGATATAGCTCACTGGCCGGAGCTTTTAGCTGAAGTCTTTTGTGATTCACCAGCATTTTTGTCTTCTGTATCTGTACACCTATTTCTCCTTTTTCATTGGCGGTTTTATATACAATTCCTATTTTTTTCTGAGGATATACCATAACACTGTCTCCGATATGAAAGCGTAAGCTCCTTGTATTGACAGGCTTTTCTGCTTTATCTTTTTGGATATGAATATGATTTTGTATGAATTTACTGGTATCCTCTGAGGCCTCCATTATGAAAGAGAAGTCAGGGATAGTTCCGGTTTTTACCATATTGCTTCTGCCATAGGCTTCTTCATAAGCTCTTGTAAGCATTCTCTTTGGAAGACCTAAGCGTTTTGCAATATATAAAGCGCAGCTTTCCCCTGCCATACCGATTTCCAAGCGATAAAGGGGTTTCAGGCTGTCCCGGTCAAATGCCATTTTCGCATTGATTAGTCCAGGGGTACTATCAGCATAATCCTTAACTTCAGGGTAATGAGTGGTTGCGATAAAGAGGCAGCCTTTTTCCTTCAATTCTTCCAGGATGGAGATTGCGATTCCCATTCCCTCCGCAGGATCTGTACCCGACCCTAATTCATCCAGTAATACAAGGCTTTCTTTATCGGTTTGACTTAGTATTTCAATAATATTAGTTATGTGGGCGGAAAAAGTAGAAAGATTCTCGGTGATACTCTGACCGTCCCCGATATCACATAATATTATATTATTCATACATAGTTCCGCTGCTTCACAGGGAATGTGCAGACCGGATTGTGCCATAAGCTGTAACAGACCTACGGTCTTTAGGGCAACGGTTTTACCGCCGGTATTGGGACCGGTGATAACGACACCTCTGATTTCATTCCCTATGGTGAAATTCAAGGGAACACAATCAGTGGGTTTTATAAAAGGATGCCTTCCGCCGGTAATATTAATATACCGGTTATTGTTCATAACAGCAGGTATTCCGTTCATATCCATACTTAATTTTCCTTTGGCAAATATAAAATCCAAGGTTTCCAGTGCTTCCATATTCAAATGAATAGAGGGTGAATTATCCTGCACCAGATTCGTGAGGGTATACAGGATCTTACGTTCTTCATTTTCTTCTCTGATATGCAGCAGGGATAGTTCATCTTCTAACTTTAAAACCGCATTCGGCACGATAAAATAGGTAGCACCGGTTGAAGAGATATCAAGGGTAGATCCGTTAACCTGATTTTTGCATTCTTTTTTTACCGGAAGAACAAAATGTCCGTTCCTGTTAGAAATAAAACTCTCCGTAAACCAGTCTTTTTTACTGCGTAATAAACTCTCGAGTTTTGAACGAATTTGGGAATTTACATTTTCAATCTTTCGTCTTACGTCCTTTAATTCTTTAGAGGCGGCATCATCGACCCGGCTGCCTCTGATGCATAGATTGATTTCATTTAGAAGTCCGCTTAAATCCTCCAGGGAATTACCGTAATATGCCATGTCAACACCCAGAGATTCCGCTTTTTTTAGATAGTTTTTCATCCGGGTATTAGCTGCAATAAACTGGCCTACAAGGTTTAGCTGTTCCGGAAGAAGCATGGAACCCTTTTCAGTCATAGAAAGAATTTTCTCCATATCTTTCATGGCAGGTAACGGTGGTGTTCCCATACTCTCCAGTATTTTCCTTGCTTCCGTTGTTTCCTTAATCCTTAGATTAACCTCACTTAAGGATAGGAAAGGGCGCAGGGTTAACAGTTTTTGTTTCGTTTTATCGGATATTGCTATATCACATATCTTATTAATAATTTTATCAAATTCTAATACGCTTATTGTTTTATCTAGCATTTTTCGTCGACTCCTTATAAATTATAAATTTTAATATTACACCGCAGATACGCTGGCTATCACGCTTGACTATCGCGGAATGAAAAACCCCACAGAAAAATCCTGCCTTTACAAAAGCAGAGTTTCCCTGTGGGGTTAGAATCAGAATAGTTGGTATTACAGTAAAATCTTAAAATCAATTATGTTATCTGATTATATAATAATAAATCAAACAAAGATTGAGCATTAAGAATCTGCAATAGTTCAATAATCTGATATCGGAACTAGTCATATACGAAAAAAGACATAACAGGATATACCTATTATGCCGAATCTATCGTTAGGACGTCTGCATATGAGTATCTCTGTAAAGGCTGTTTAAGTAAAGGCATAACAAAATAAGGCATCTGGTACTGCCATATCCTTTACTTATTCATTCAGTTAAGTGCTAGTTAGCACAAACCTCTTTTACAGATAATACCGACATCAAAACCATCCTTTCAAACATGTGAATTAATTACAAATTTTATTTAGCATATGAATTGTATCATACCTGGGTTTGAATGTCAAAGAGATATGTAAAAAAAAATTTTAAAGATTTGAACCTTTAGTGATACTGTTCACAGGCTATAAATGCGACGCGTTTTTTGTGAGTGTATTGTCACAGAAAATCGGAGAAAATTGCAGCGCCAAAACGCTTTCTCCTCGTTTTGTGTGCATTGCGAAGCGTATCGACTACCTTTTTTTAATTTGTTTTTATTAATCATTTAATAAAATAATAAATTTCCTTTCTTTTTAGCTAACTTTAAAAAGATAGAAAAAATCAAAACACCTAAGATTAAAAGGATAATTGTTGTAATGCATAAAATTAAAAAATCTAGTCCTAAATTTTGACCTGCTAAGCGTTTTTTTATAATTATGTTACATGTTGTAAGTGGTATTATACTAGATATTGATACCTTAGTAGGTATTGTATCTGTAACAAATAATAAACCAAGTTGTATTAAAAATAATATAGAACCAGTTCTTTTAAAAAATACAGACAAGCCTGCTACAAACAAACCTATTCCGTACATACCAAGCGTATTTATTGTAACTGCTAATATTATTAATATATCTAATGAAATATGTACATTCCATACAAACCTTGATAAAATCACAAGTACAAATATTACGGCCGTTTCTAATACCAAAGAAGCTATCAATCTGCCAAATAGTAAGAATTGAAGTGGGTATTTTGAATGCATTTTTTTATAAAATGTTCCATGTCGTAACTCATTTGAAATCACCTGGCTAATTGTAGAGATTGCTGAAATTGAATATATCCATGCAATATATCCAAATAAAATTATTTCTTTATAATTATCATACTGATATGTTTTAACATAGGATGAGCCAGTGTCTGACATTAGAAAAAAGGAAAGTAATATTGTAAAAACAACTATATCGGTTAATACTCCGAACCTATATCTAAATGCACTTACTAATTCAAGTTTAATTTCCCAATAAAATGCTCTAACTGCTCCCACCAATCTACCTCTCGATTTCTAAACCAAAATTTTCAGTATAAATTTCTATCAAAGCTTCTTTTGAAATGTTATTACAATTATTAATTATTTTTCCATCTTTAAGAATCATAACTGTATCCGAAACATCGGAAACAAATCCATAATCATGAGCTGTTATTATAACAATACGCTCTTTTTTTAACTCAATAAGTAGTTTTTTTAAAATACTTACATAATACATATCAAGTCCTTCAGAAGCTTCATCAATAATAATGCATTTAGCATTTGATACAACAGCTGTCATTATAGAAACTAATCTTTTTTGTCCGTAAGAAAGCTTTTCAACTAATTGGTTCTCTATATCATTATAAAGTGGAAAAAACTCTTTATAGTAATCTATTAACTTTTGAATGTTACCTATTTTTAATCCTCTGATCGTACCAAAATAGATTAAATTTTCTTTTACAGTATTTTTCATGTATAGGTTTTTTTCTCCAGCTAAAATAATAACAACCTCATCCTGATAATAGGGATTAATAAAATTAATGTTACCTTTATCTGCAAGCATTAATCCACTTAAAATACTTATAAGTGTAGTCTTTCCTGATCCATTTGGTGCAATTATAGCAGATACTTTATTGGGATAAAATTCTATGCTTAAATTATTAATAACAACTTTATCACCAAAACCTTTTGTTACTTTATCTAATTTTATCATTATATTCTCCCATTTATTTGATTTACTACAATATACAATTAATGGAATTAAAAGTAAATAGACATATACGTCTATTACTTTTAATTCCATTAATTATTTTTATATAGACATAAGTGTCTATTTACTTTCGTAAGTATTATTGATAAATTAAAGATGTAAATAATTTACTGGATTGGCCCCCCCTATCTAGTAAAACCCGCTTAGGTTATAAAGTATTAATCTAAGCGGTAGTTCAATTAAGAATTAAAATTTCATTCCTTAAATATTTCGGGATAATCTAATTTGGACAAGGTTTCTAGTTCAGCTAATACAGTTTTATTATTTGTTATTTTATATAGACAAAAAGATTGATTATAGTATTCCTTGGCTTCTTCATATTTTTGCTCAGCGTAAAGAATTTTAAATTTCATAAAAAGTAAGGCAGGAAGATGCCTTATGTTATATTCCTTTAAAGAATATTCGATGCCTTTCTCTATATAATTTAATGCTTTTTTTATTTCACCATGTTCGAATAAATGGACCCCTGTATTATATAATATTACCTGATATATCTTCTTTGAAAACTGGGAGGAATGAAAGAATGGATAGGGCGAATCTATAACAAAATTCTCTAATACCGTAAGTAGTTCGGTAAGTACTTTCATTCCGTTATTATACTGATTCATTGCAAATAGATTTTGACTAGCACAATTGAGGATTGAAAAACCAACATTTGAATACATATTTATAGTAACTTTATTAATATTAAATTCCGGGCATTCTATTTGAATACCTTTGTAGCAATATTCCAAGGAAGTTTTGTAATCATCATCCAATAAGGCGGAGCAAAGTGCTTTCCCATAATAGATATGCTGAAGATTTTCACCTTTTTTAAAATCTTTAAGTTTTTCATATTTTTCAATTAATGAATTTAATAACGGTATATCATTATGCTCGAGGGCAGAATTAATTGATTTAATCCCTTCCAAGCCTATTATAGTATTACAGGTAAAATGCATCTTGTAATACTCATTTAAATCCAGATTAAACTTAATGGATAACTGGTGCAAAAGATAGATGGAGGGCTCAGAATCTCCTTTCTCAATCCTGTATATCTGCTTTGGAGTACAAATATTCTGAGCCAGCTTTTCCCTGGACATATGATATTTTATTCTTAATTCCTGAAGTAAATTACCAAAATGTTCGTAACTCATTTTAAATCCGCCTTTATCTCTTTGGAAGCTTTTCTTACGAAATTTTAACCATCTGATTATTAATAACAGTATTATGTAATTTTAATTAGTCGTAAAGGTCTATTTATTTTAGATTAGGATGCTAATATAATAAAGGATGTAATGCTTTACTTAGATAGTACCGCTTAGTTTCAATATATTACGGTTTATGTATACTTTTCCTTAAATAGCTCGGGATAATCTGTTTTTGCTGTGGCTTCCAATTTGGCTAAAACAGATTCCTTATTCGTTATTTTATAAAGATAAATAGTACGGTTATAATATTCCCTGGCTTCCTTATAATTTTTCTTATGATAGAGGATTTTAAACTTCATTAGCAATAAGTCAGGAAGAAATCGCAAGTTATTCTCTTTTATCGAAAATTGGATACCTTTTTCTACATAAGATAACGCATTTTCAATTTCACCATTGTCTAATAAAGAAGCGCTGATATTACATAAGACTGCCTGATATACTTTCTTAGAAAATTGAGAGGCCTGGAACATGGGATATGGGGGTGTTAGAACATAGTTTTCTAATATATTAAGTATTTCAAAAAGAACTTTCATTCCATTGCTGTACTGATTCATTGCGAAATAATTCTGGCTTATACAATTTAAGAGTGCAATTCCAACATTAGAATAGGTATTTCTATGCATTTTATTTAAATTGAATCCAGGATATTCAATTTGCATGCCATCGAAACAGTAATCTAAGGAAGACTTGTAATCATTATCTAATAAGGCTGAACAAAGTGCTTTACCATAGTATATATGTTGAAGATTTTCACCCTTTTTAAATTCTTCCAGTTTTTCATATTTATTAACTAAAGATTTTAGTAATGTCATATCTCCGCTATCTAAAGCTGCATTTATGGATTTAATGCCCTCTAATCCTACTAAGGTGTTGTTGGTAAAATGCATCTTATAATATTCATTTAAATCCAAATTAAATTTAATAGATAACTGATGCAAAAGGTAGATGGAAGGCTCGGAATCTCCCTTTTCAATCCTGTATATCTGTTTTGGAGTACAAATATTCTGAGCCAGCTTTTCTCTGGACATATGATATTTCATTCTCAATTCCTGAAGTAATTCACCAAAATGTTCATAGTTCATATTATGGTACCTCTTGAAAATCTTATTCTTAAGAAGTTTAACTATTTATTACTATAATAACCATTTTTTGCTGGTTTTCATATAGACATAAGTGTCTATTGATTTTAAATCAGAAAATGTTAAATGTAATTAACTGTATAAATAAATACTTTAATAACTCTAGCTTTTAGTCATATATTGATTAGGTATAATGATCTAAATTAGAGATTAGATTCGATAAAAGGATAATTAATACTTTTCCTTAAATATTTCGGGATAATCTGTTTTTGCTGTGGCTTCCAATTCGGCTAGAATAGATTCCTCGTTGGCTATTTTATAAAGATAAAAAGCACGGTTATAATATTCCTTGGCTTCTTCATATTTATGTACGCAGTAAAGGATTTTAAATTTCATAAAAATCAGGTCAGGAAGATGCCGTAAATTATATACCTTTAAGGAGAATGCGATGCCTTTTTCCACATAATTTAAAGCTTCTTCTATTTCACCATGATTAAATAAGTGAACGCCAGTATTATATAATAGTAACTGATATACTTTCTGAGAAAATTGTGAGGCTTGGAACAGAGTATAAGGAGAGTTTATTACATAAGTTTCCAATGTTCCGATAAGTTCAGTTAGGACTATCATACCTTTTATATTTTGATTCATCGCAAGATAATTTTGTGCCATACAATGTAGAAGTGAAATGCCTACATTAGAATACATATTCTTGGATATGTTATCAATGTTAAATTCAGAATATTCTATCCATATACCTTTATAACAATAATCTAAGGAAGATTTGTAATCACTATCCAATAAGGCAGAACAAAGTGCTTTACCATAGTAGATATGCTGAAGATTTTCTCCTTTTTTAAAGTCCTCGAACTTTTCGTATTTATCAATTATAGTTCTTAATAATTGCATGTTTCCTTTTTCTATTGCAGCATTAATGGATTTAATACCCTCTAAACCTAAAATGGTAATATTTGTAAAGTACATTTTGAAATATTCATTCAGATCCATATTAAATTTTATGGATAATTGATTTATCAGATATAAAGAAGGCTCATAGACCCCCTTTTCAATCCGGTAGATCTGCTTAGGAGTACAGATGTCCTGAGCCAACTGTTCTCTGGTCATGTTTCGTGACAGTCTTAATTCTCTTAGAAATTCACCAAAATGTTCATAGTTCATCGGTAATCACCTGACTTTTAATGGACGCAAGCGTCCATTTATTCATTTTTAAATTAATGTTATAATTTAGTCATAAATTTGAAAGAAGAGGATGAATAGTGAGGAAATTTACTTCTAAATTACGTTATTATTTGGCTTTGCTTGTAATTGTCTTGACAATTTCAAATGTATCCTTATTAACTAACCAACACAACACATCAGGGGCTATACACACTTTTGGTGCGGGTGGTGTCAAGTGGGGCTGTGAAACTCAATAACAAATTATAACATATTAGGAAAATTATTTCAAATATGTTGTAATAAACTTGACAGAATCTGCTAAATTTCTTCTAGATTTACATTTAGCACAAAAAATCCATACGAAAGGAGATTAAAAAGAAGAAACTACATATTAAAACGTATCAATTATTACTCACTTAGTAAATTACAACTAAGGACAAGTACATATTTAAAAAACGCTCTTAAGCTTTTTATTTAAGGTAAATTTAAAGAAAAATTTTATTAAGACTTTGAGGGGAGTTCATATAAAATTTTTACCATAAGTATTTAGAAAAATGCTAGCAAACCTGCCTAAAGGCAGCGGCGCAAAACTAAAGGGCCTAAACGAACAGGTATGGCAGCCAGTTGCAATATGGTCAATGTATGTTGATAGAAATTATAACTTAAGCTTAAGTTTTTTCTGCTTTGGTTTATGCGAAGTGAGGTATTTTATGGACGAAAGAAGAAGCAGTTCAGAATTGAAAGTGAGTGATAATGAGACTTTTAATAAAATACAAGACCGCTATAGCATAATAATCGAGCAGACTAACTTATTCATTTATGATTTAAATCTTATCAATAATGAAATTTATGTATCGGATAACTTTATAAAAATGACAGGAGTTCCATTCAAAAAGCAGGCTATCCTAAAACAGATGATATGTTATAAAAATATACATCCGGATGATTTGGATAGTTTCAAGAGTTTTTTGAAATATGGTAAGGATGGAAGTAATTCCCATTCCATTACCTATCGCCGAAGAAATCCGGATGGAAGATATGCCTGGATCAGAAGCAGTAAAAAAAGTATTTTTAATGAATACGGTAAAATCATTCGGGTTTTAGGGACGGCTCAGGATGTGAGTGCAGAGATGGAAGCGTTTGAGAAAATAAAAAACCGCGCGGAGAAAGATGCACTGACCGATATTCCTAATTTACTAAAGTTTACTGCCGATGCGGAAGAACTAATTCGAACCAACAGGGATAAGTCATATGCAGTAGTAGTTTTCGATATTGATAAATTTCGTATCATTAATGATTTATATGGATCAAAAGAAGGGGACGGAGTATTAAAATATATTGGTTACATTTTAAAAAACAAAATCAGCCAGAATTTTTTATACTGTCGTATGTACGCTGATAATTTCGCCATTTTAATGCAATATAATAAAGATTCCGATTTTGGTTATATTGCAGATTTATTGGGAGAAGAGGTGAAACAGTACCCTTTGAAATTAGGAGTAATGCTTTCTTTTGGTGTATGTAAGGCAGAAGATGATACAGATATCATTACTTTATGTGATCGTGCCAGTCTTGCAAAAAAGACGATAAAAGGAAATGTATTAGAGTTAGTAGCTTATTATGATGAAACATTACGGCAGCGGGGAATTGAAGATAAAGACATAGAAAATGAAATGAACCTGGCACTGGAGAATGGGGAGTTTGAGATATACCTCCAGCCTAAAGTATTGATTGCGACAACGGAAGTTATAGGCGCTGAGGCTTTAGTCAGATGGGTTCACCCGTCAAAAGGGATTATTTCTCCGGAGCGGTTCATTCCATTATTCGAAAAGAACGGATTTATTATCAAGCTGGATTATCTGGTTTGGGAGATGGCGTTTGTAACATTAAGAAAGTGGTTGGATGAAGGGTTCGAACCTATTCCGATTTCAGTGAATGTTTCCCGTCTTCACATCCATAATGCAGATATTGTTCAGAAATTCATCATGTTAGCCGAAAAATATAAGGTTCCCAGAAATCTTATTGAATTGGAATTGACTGAAACCGCTTTTTTAAATAATCTGGATGAGTTATCCTATTTAGCCCATAACTTAAAAAAAGAAGGTTTTATTCTTTCCATGGATGATTTTGGGACAGGTTATTCGTCGCTTAATATGCTGAAAGACGTACCAGTAGATGTAATTAAGATTGACCGGGGTTTTTTAAATGAGATAGTTACTACAGAAAGAGGTAAAACGGTTATTCAATATACCATTGCAATGGCGAAAAAGTTAAATATTGAAGTGATTGCTGAGGGAGTTGAGAATTTTGTTCAGGCGAAATTTCTTTATGAAGCCGGTTGTGAAACGGCACAAGGGTATTTTTACTCAAAGCCGATACCTGTTCCTAAGTTTGAACAGTATACATTTGGATATATTGATAATTAATTATCAGACACATATTCTATGCATTAAGTAGCAGGATTATGTGTCTTTTTTTTGTTTGTTGTAACCTTATATAAAATGATTCATAAAATATTGTATAATCAATAAAGGAGATTTATTAAATGGATAACTACAGACGTCCTATGTATACCCGTTATAACAAAAATATGGGTTCCTATCAAAATCCTCAATGTGGCTGCGGTGTAACTCCGGTAATGGAAGCCGGAGCTAAATGTGACAAAGATGATTTTGATAAATGTCTTGATAAATTACCACTGGCCATGGCATATGTACCTTTCCAGAAATGGAGAAAAGTACTTGATGCATCAGCAGGTTTAGCTACCGGAACAATTTTCCAGGAATTAGACTTGCATTTTTATGGAGACAGAAATATGTGTGGAATGAGAGGTGATAGGCCATGACAAATAAAAGTCGTGAACAGTTAATGTGCATTATCACAGAATCAAGTTTTGCGCTAGACGACTGCAAATTATTTTTGGACACTCATCCTTATGACAGGGAAGCTTTGGACTATTATCAGAATTACAGACAGATTCGCAAGGAAGCTATGAAAGAATATAGAGACTGCTATGGGCCTATTTCGGCTTATGACGTAGCAGATGCTAATTATTGGACTTGGATAGACGATCCATGGCCATGGGAAGGAGCGTGCTAATTTATGTGGAATTATGAAAAAAGATTGCAATATCCTGTAAACATCAAAAACTCTAATGCAAAAGCAGCTAAATTTATAATTACACAGTTTGGCGGTCCTGACGGTGAATTGGCAGCTTCCATGCGTTATTTGTCTCAAAGATATTCCATGCCTTACAAAGAAGTTTGTGGTGTATTAACCGATATAGGGATATCGGGTTCAAAATGACACAAATATGCTTGACTTTTTTATGTCTTGCTATCATACTATGGAATAGTAAATAATACCTGCCGAAGAACTAAGGAGGACTTAAGTGGATAAACCAAATAAATTATGGACAAAATTAAAAGAATATATTTATATAACCCTTGGGGTAGAATTAGTAGTTATCGGGGTCTATTTTTTTAAGTTCCCAAACCATTTTTCTATTGGCGGTGTTACCGGGTTAGCCATCCTGTTAAGTAATATATTAGGGCCTGCGATCAGCTCGGGTACCCTTGTTTTAATTATTAATTTTATATTATTAATTGTGGGGTATGCTGTATTAGGCAAAAGTTTTGGCAACCGTACTGCTTATGGCAGTATATTAATGTCCTTATCCTTAAAACTATTAGAAATACTGGTACCCATGAATGGTCCGATAACCAACGAACCTATGCTGGAACTTGCATTTGCTGTTATCCTGCCTGCTGTAGGAGCAGCGATGTTATTTAATATAGGAGCATCAACCGGAGGAACCGATGTAACAGCGATGCTATTAAAAAAATATACCAATGCTGATATAGGAAAATCATTATTATATTCCGATTTTGTCTTAACACTTTTTGCGTTTGCTGTATTTGATGTTAAAACAGGGTTGTTATCCTTATTAGGATTATTTCTAAAATCAACCTTGGTGGATACTGTAATTGAAAATCTGAATTTAAATAAGTATTTCACAATTATTTGCGAAGATCCGAAACCCATTTGTGACTATATTTTAAATCACCTGCATCGCAGTGCTACGATTTGTGATGCGGAGGGTGCTTTCACAGAAAAGACAAGAAAACTTATCTTAACGGTAATGAACCGCAGTCAGGCAGTTCAATTAAGAAGATTTATTAAACAGGCTGAACCGGATGCATTTATACTAATAACCAATACAAGCGAAATTATCGGGCGAGGTTTCCGAGCTTAAAGTCAAATGTTATGACTATTTTTATGGTTTTCCTTATTAATACTTATGTAATTCTGCGATAAATTCCCGTTTTCATCCGGAAATGATCTTTATAAATAAAAGACTAATAACAACTAAAATAATCGGCTTTACAATTTTATAACCATTTTTTAGGACAAGTCCGGAGCCGATATAATTGCCCGCAATACTAAAAAGAGCGGCAGTTAAACCTAATAAGAAGATTATTTTTCCGTTAAGGATAAAGGTGATTAAAGCGGCTATATTAGATGCTAAATTAACCAGTTTCGTGTTACCGGACGCGATTCTT
The DNA here is from genome assembly GCF_030913705.1 of Anaerocolumna sp. MB42-C2. Classification (GTDB taxonomy): domain Bacteria; phylum Bacillota; class Clostridia; order Lachnospirales; family Lachnospiraceae; genus Anaerocolumna. The sequence goes on along the minus strand of NZ_CP133190.1, from coordinate 3,026,048 downwards.
ATATCCATCCTAGCCAGTCCGGTATAGATGAGAATCAGGAAAGTTCCGGTACCGGGACCATAAAATCCATCGTATGCACCTATCACAAAAGCAGCAATAAAAGCAATGGTGCATACCTTTTTTCTTGGGAGAGGTTTCTCTTTCACTTTATCTGCAAAGGAATTGTTTTTAAGAACATGAAATCCCACAACGGGTAAAATAATTAAAAGAATATATTTTAAGTATTTTTCATTAACCAAAAGTGCCAGGTTAGCGCCAAGGGTGGAACCCATCAAAGCCAGTATGACAGAGGGTATTCCGATACCCCAGTCGACCAATTTATTTTTACAGTAGCGAAAAGTAGCGATTGCAGTGCCTACACTGGAAGACATTTTATTGGTGGCTATTGCATAGTGAGGGGGAAGACCGGCAATAAAATAAGCCGGGAGAGAAATTAATCCACCGCCGCCGGCTATGGAATCTATTAGTCCTGCTAGAAATACCAAAGGGCAGACAATCAAAAAGGTATGTATTGTAATATCCATAATAATCTCCATTCCATATATCTCTTATGTGCAGATTCAGGTTTTTTATTAACCTAATATTAAAATCTAAGATTTTCATTCATTGGGTAATAAATCCCTAATTCTAGTATCCATCCTACGTTATTAAGTAAAGGATTCAGAATTCTCATGACATTCTTAATCCATACATGATAAGTCCTTGAAGAATCAAATTTATTCTGAATTAATAAAATCATAGAAGAATCTTGAATCAGTATATCTACTCCGGTTCATTAAGTCAATAATATTATCATTTTGTTTTTATGATAGATATTTGAGTATTCTATCTGTTTTTGGTAATTCTATCATTAAGAACCAGATAGAAAGGAAACTATTTATGAATTCAGATAATTCCAGGATAGAGAATCACAATATGGAATCCATTTGGCAAAAAGAATGCCGATTTGAAAAGAGAGAACAATTAAAAAAGGATATCAATGCTGATGTTGTTATAATTGGAGCCGGTATGGCAGGATTATTAACTGCTGTATTACTAAAAGAGAAAGGAATTGAAGCAGTGGTACTGGAAGCAAACGAAATTGCAAGTGGACAGACACAAAATACCACTGCAAAGATCACTTCACAGCATGCTTTAATTTATGATTACTTACTTCAGAAATTTGGCAGGGAAAAGGCACAACAATACGGAAGGGCTAACGAAGCGGCAATACAGATGTATGCTGATTTGATAAAGGAGTATAATATTTCCTGTCATTTTGAAAGGCTTCCATCTTATGTCTATACCAAAGAGGATGTTTCAAAAATCGAAAAAGAAGTGAGAGCAGCAGAGCAGTGCGGCATTAAAGCAGAATTTACCACGAATACAACCCTCTCTTTTACTATAAAGGGAGCAGTCAGATTTAATAATCAGGCTATGTTTAACCCTTTGGAATTTCTGAAAGAAGTGGTCAAACCTCTGAAAATATATGAACATACCATGGTAAAAGGAATTGAAGATATGGTGGTTTTAACAGAGGGAGGTAAAGTAAAAGCAAAGGAAATTGTTGTTGCGACTCATTATCCGTTTATTAACAGTCCCGGATATTATTTTATAAGAATGCACCAGGAAAGATCCTATGCAATTGCAATCAGTAATGCTCCCAAACTTGATGGTATGTATAAAGATGAGAGCCAATCCGGTTATTCTTTCAGAAATTATAAGGATATGATTATATTAGGAGGAGGAAGCCATCGAACCGGAGAAAATTCTTCCGGAAGAAAATATGAAAACTTAAGGAAAACGGCAAGAGAATATTATCCCGAAAGTAAGGAAGTCTGTCATTGGTCGGCGCAGGATTGCCATTCGGTAGACAAGATACCTTATATCGGAAACTACTCAGCGTCAACACCGAATCTCTATGTGGCAACCGGGTTTAATAAGTGGGGTATGACCAATTCCATGGTGTCTGCCATGATTTTAAGTGATAAAATAAGTGGAAATAAGAATTCCTATGAAGAGGTTTTTGATCCTCAAAGATTCCAAGTCAATGCTTCCATGTCAGGACTTTTGGATGAAACAAAACATACGGTAAATAATTTAATTGTAAAGAAATTAAAAATTCCGGAAACAAAACTAGATGAAGTTAGAAACGGCCACGGGGCATTGATAGAAGAAGATGGGCATAAAGTAGGGGTCTATAAAGATGAGGACGGCAAAGTATTTATGGTATTGGCTAAATGCACCCATTTAGGCTGCCAGCTGGAATGGAATCCGGATGAATTATGCTGGGAATGCCCCTGCCATGGTTCCCGATTTGATTTTACCGGTGTCTTAATTAACAATCCGGCCTTGGAGAGTCTAGAGCATGAAACATTTAATTAATTATGTTTACAAAAAATCCTTTTTTGAGGGCTGGTATTTTAAATGCCAAAAAGGAGATCAAATCATATCCTTTATCCCAAGTTACAGTACGGATAAGAATGGAATATCCAGGGTGTTCCTGCAAATTATTATGAATGACAATTCTTATATAATTCCTTATAAACCGGAAGATTTCTATCTTAACCGTAAGTATTTGTTTATCAGGATAGGGAATAATAGTTTCAGCAGAAAAGGTATTAAAATAGATATTCATACAGAGAAAATTACAATAAACGGTATCCTGTATTTCGGTAAAATGGAACCTCTCCCCTATACTATTATGGGATATTTTCATTATTTTCCCGGAATGGAATGTAAACATGAAATTATCAGCATGTACCATAAAATAAAGGGAAGTTTAAAATACAACAAAAGAGAATATAACTTTAATTCCGGTTCCGGTTATTTGGAAAAAGATATGGGTCATTCATTCCCAAAGTCCTATACGTGGATACAGTGTAATCATTTTCCCGCAGAAAAGTGTTCGGTTTTTATCTCCATAGCGGAAATTCCCTACCATGGAATTCATTTTAAAGGTTGTATCTGTGCCATACATTATAAAGGTAAGGAATACCGATTTGCTACCTACCTGGGGGTAAAAGTGTTGAAAAGTACCTGTAATGAAATATGTTTAAAGCAGGGCAAATATTTATTTAAAGTAAAACTCTATAACAATAAAAGAAAAAATACGAAGTATAATCCTGAGTTTTCCCATAAACTAGCAGCGCCGGTGCTTGGAGATATGTCAAAAACAATTAAAGAACAGCATTTAATTGCAGGGGAATTTCTGCTTTATGAAAAAAGCAACCTGATATTACATCTTACCAGCAGGCATGTAAGTTTCGAATTCGTCGAATAATGTACAATCTCCGACTAATAGATATTAATATCTTAATTTATTAGTTGGAGGTTTTGTATTGAGTGGTACTAAAAAAGTAATACTGCAACAGGATAATATGGATAGAAACGACCTTAAAAAAGATGAATTCTTAATGTATTTACAAGAAGCTTTGCTCCTGGTATTAACGGATGAAAAAATAATTGACAGGTATCAATTAGATGAATACATTTTAGAAAAAAATCAGGAAAAGCGGTGATTTATTGATGAAAGTTGCTGCTTATTGCAGGGTTTCCACGGAGAGTGAAGATCAATTAAATTCCCTTGATAATCAAAAGAAATATTTTAATGACTATATTAACCGGAATACCAATTGGGAGTTTACTGAAATCTATGTGGATGAAGGAATTACAGGGACCAGTATTAAGAAAAGATATGCTTTTTTACATATGTTAAAAGATGCACAAAATCACGTCTTTGATCTGATTCTAACAAAAGAAATCAGCCGTTTTGCCCGGAACACCTTAGACAGTATCTATTATACCCGCAGATTAAAGGATCTAGGAATCGGTATTATTTTCTTAAACGATAATATTAATACCCTGGACCCGGATGCAGAGCTGCGACTTACTATTTTAGCATCGATTGCACAGGAGGAAAGCCGTAAGACTTCGGAGCGTGTAAAATGGGGACAAAAGCGTAGCATGGAACGGGGAGTGGTATTTGGGACTGATTTGCTTGGATATGATTTGAGGAACGGTAAGTTATTTATTAATGAAAGAGAAGCCGAAACGGTACGATTGATTTTTCATAAATTTGTAAGAGAGAGAAAAGGTACCCATGTAATAGCCAGAGAACTCTCTGAGGCAGGCATACCGACAGCTGGCGGCAAAAATAAATGGTATGGGGCTGGTATTTTAAAAATATTAAAAAATGAAAAATACTGCGGAGATTTAATTCAAAAGAAAACATATACGCCTGATTACTTAAAGCATGAAAAAAAATACAATCACGGAGAAGAGGAATTTATTACACTTTATAATCATCATGAACCTATCATTGAAAGAGAACTGTTTAAGGAAGCACAATCTGAATTAAAACAAAGAATTCTTCTGCCGGAAGAGAAAAAGAAATATACCAACAGGTATTGTTTTTCAGGTCTGATTCATTGCAAAAGCTGTGGGCATTCTTATGTATCCCGTTCAAAAAAACTTAAAAGTCAGGGGATATATCGGTATTGGAGGTGTTATAAAGCCGTACAGCAAGGGAAGCAACATACCGATTCGAAAGGAAATACCAGAGGATGTGATAACAACACCGTAACAGAGGAAGACTTAAAGTATATTCTGAAAGATATTATACAAAAACTTAAACTTGATAAGGAAGAGCTGATTAATGGTGTATATAAGTCAATTAAAAATACTATTTACGAGGATTATGAGAGTTCGGAATCGAAACGGAAAAAGCTTCAGAAAAATATATTAAAAAAGCAGCATTTAATAGATATGTTTCTTTCAAATGAAATAACTGATACGGATTATAACGTACTGAAACAAAAGTATGATACAACCATTAATCAATTAAGCAGGGAGTTAGAGGAGCATATGCAGAAAGAAAAGGTTACGAATCAGAATACATCGGAGGATATAAAAGAGAAGATTTATGATGAGATCAGGCAAATTCTGAGCCCACTTATAAACGGTCTGGAATGGAATGATATCTTTTATCATAATATTCTGGACAAAATTAACATTTACCGCAAAGAGGATATCGATAATTCTGATGTTACTTATGTAGAAGTATATTTAAAAGGAATAAAGAATGGTTTTACCTATCAAATATATTAAGGTAATTCGTCATTTCATAGCCAATACAGGTACAGAAGAACTGGCACATATGGAAATCGTTAGTACCATTGTTCATCAATTGACAAGAAATTTAACAATTGATGAAATTAAAGCAGCCGGTTTTGAAGCTTATTTTGTTGATCATACCGTAGGTTTATGGCCCCAGGCAGCAAGCGGTATGCCGTTTAGTTCAACTTTCTTCCAATCAAAAGGTGATGCGATTACGGATTTAGTTGAAGATATGGCAGCAGAACAAAAAGCCAGAACAACCTATGATAACATTCTCCGTATGATAAAAGATCCCGATATTATCGATCCGATTCGTTTCTTAAGAGAAAGAGAAATCGTTCACTTTCAGAGATTTGGTGAAACGAATCGGGCGATATTAAGCAAGCTGAAAGCCTATAGTTATAAGGGCTTAGAATTGAATGAAAAAAAAGAGCCGCCACTGGGCTTAAAGTTGACCTCTTTTGGTTTAGGGAAGAATCTCAGATAGTATTAAAGGTATGAAAAAGAAAGTTTTCTTTTCCATATCTTTTTTTATTGCTGACCTATCGGCCTGACGCCCAGGAGGTGTTAGAATGTGACACAGACAATTAATAAAAAACTGCAATCCCTGAATGAATTATTCGGTGGTAATAAAGAAACTGGAGAATACAGCGATACCGAGAAGAGACAGATTAAAATAGAACTTCTGGTTCCTTTAGGAAAGCATTCCTTTAAATTATTTTATGGTAAAAGGGTTTTTTCGAAATGATTCATCCGTATATTGACGAAACTGGAAGAATTAGGTTATGATGATAATGATGATAGCAATATACCATTGTTATTTTGATGGTAATGGCAATTGGGGGAGATGTCTTATGAATAAGAAACCTGTTATAGTACTTTCGATTTTTATGATGTTATTTATATTTGCAATTTTATTTTATCTAAATCAAGAAAAGGAGTTTGATGATTTATTAGGTACAAAAGAAGCAAATGTAACAGAGATTTATATGAAAGATGGAAGTAATGGAACTTCTGTTGAAACAGCGGATAAAGAAAGAATAAAACAATTCATTAATTTGTGGAATGCCAGATATTATAAGAAATCACATAATCAAGATGATAAAACGAAATATCATTATTATTATGATTTACATACAGAGGATAACCGGATTATAAGGATAGCCGGGGATGGTAGCAGGGTAGAAATAAATAATATTCATTATGATGTTGGCATACCTATAGCTCTTGATTTACTCACAAACTGGTTTGAATCACTTTCTGTTAATGATGCTTATTCAATAACATTTAAAGGAGAAAGTAAAGACTGGATTGCCGAATATAAAGTGGATGCTAAAGTAACAGCCATTGATAAAAATGGTCTTAATTTATATGCTGCTGATAAATCATTAATAGTAATATATAAAAATGAGTTGGCTGATTTATCAGAAGTGAAGAAATGGGAAATATCTTGCAAATATATAGGAGGGGGAGTGACCAGGTCTGAATCACGTACGGATAAAGATGACCCTATAAAAAGCAATATATTTGTAATAAATTGCGGTGATAGTACAGATAGCTACCGGATTGATAAAAAAGAGGATGTAATAAATGTGAGTATTAATATTGATGGTGACATACAAAAACTCGAATTGAAGTGCAAACAATGATTGTTTGTCAGGTAAAGTATTAATTATATAACGATTTGTGGACATGACCCTTGGAAAGAATACTATGCTAAAGACGAATTCTTTACTATTTTAAAAGGGGAGATAAAAAGCACGGATAAGGTACATCATCTAAAAATCAATTAAAAGAGCAGATATGGTCAAGCGGAATTTAATAATTTATATTATCCTGTCAATAAAGGAGGTGCATACTATGCATGCATGGGAAGCAATCCAGAAAACTCTGGATTATATTGAGGAGAATATAGGAGAGAATATAAAAATTGAGGTATTGGCAGATACCGCTTCTCTGTCACTATTCTATTATCAGCGGTTGTTCAGCCGTTTGGTTAAAAGGCCGGTTCGGGAATATATTAAACTGCGTCGTTTGGCTAGAGTCTTGGAAGTACTGGAAAACAAAAACAACCGCATTCTTGATATTGCGTTAGAATACGGCTTTGGCAGCCATGAAACTTTTACGAGAGCATTCAAAGAGGCATATGGAATGACACCTGAGCAGTACCGAGATAATCCAGTCTCTCTCAACCAGTTTGACAAGCCTGATCTATTACTTGGCTATACCTTAATTGACGAGGGAGTACCCCTGATTAGCGATGGGCTTGTACTGGAAATGAACCGTAAAATCCTAAATGAACCGGTTGATTTTATGGGGGTGTTTGGTTATGTTCCTATTGCGGGGCAGCTACCTGTTGGAGAATCGACCGGTGTTGATATGCCCGGTGAAATATGGAGGCGTTTCCATCAGGAGAAAGGTCAGATTCACCGCATATCCAATGGTCGTGAGTTAGGTGTTGCTTATCTTGGAGACGCACCGGAGGGATGTTTTACCTATTTCGTTGGAGCAGAGGTAGAGTATGGAGCGATGAATGAGCATTTACAAACCTTTAGGCTTCCTGCCAGAGAATATGTCGTCTGCGGATTTGAAGCGGAGAATTTCCAGGAACTTGTTACGGTTGCACTCAATAAAGCAATAAAATACAGCGGGCTATGGCTTGAGAAGCACGGCCTGATGAGTGATGTGTTTGCCCCTGAATTATATTATGGAAATACACCTGAAACAACCTATATGGAATTAATGGTACCTTTCATAAAAAAACAGTGATAGGAAGTATTATAATTCTGTCAAGGCTCCACAAGGTTTAAGCGGCATCTTTTTTGGGCCGTTCAGGACATAATGATAGAAGCTTGATAAGATTATGTTAAATGGCCAGTCGAAGTCCATCTGAATACTCTATTGACAGAAATCAAAAATAGGTATAATCTATAGTGGTATACTTTATACCACTAGGAGGTTATATATGTCAACGATTGATTTGATGTTGCTCGGTGCTTTACTGGAAAAACCAATGAATGCCTATGAGATGAAAAAAAATATGGAAGCCCGCAATATAAAGGCATGGGTGAAAATCAGTTCTCCTTCGATCTATAAAAATCTTATTGCACTAAATAAAAAGGGATATCTTGATAATGAAGTTGTTAAAGAAGGGGAAATGCCAGAGAAAACAATTTATAGAATAAATGAAAAGGGTCGAAATTATTTTGTAAAAATGATGGAAAAGTACTCTGAAGAGCCAGGAATGATTTATATCGATTTTGTTGCATTTGCTGCAAATCTTCACAATGTGTCACCAGATATGGGATTGGCGATGATTAAAAACCTTAGAAACAACCTTTTTGAAGCAAGAAAGGTTATTCAATCCAATATTGAAGCAAAAAAAGAATTTGTACCCTTTTATGCAATCTCTATATTGGAGTTATATGACAAGATGTATTCCATGTTTTATGAGTGGTTTGAAGAGATTGCGGATGATTTTACTGAAAAAAATAGTCTATAAAAGTTTTTCATAAAAATTATGTTTTGAGAGAAACATAATTTTTTATCTCTATATAGTATAAAGTATACTAATATAATATATAGTACATAGATGGAGGTATCTTTCTTGAAAACAAAAAATTTAAGTAAAACTAAAATCACATTGATTCTAATAGGACTAATGGCAAGTCTTCTGCTTTCAGCTCTGGATTCAACAATTGTCGGTACAGCAATGAAAAAAATGGTTAATGACCTGCAAGGTATGGAATACTATGCCTGGCCATTTACAATTTATATGCTTTGTGCGACCGTCATTACTCCCATTTCGGGTGGACTCGCTGATATCTTTGGGCGAAAGCCGTTATTCGTAATTGGTATTTTAACATTTTTAAGCGGTTCAGCATTGTGCGGAATGTCCCAAAGCATGATTCAACTTATTATTTTCCGTGGTATACAGGGAATCGGTGGAGGTATTGTTGTTACCAGCGTTTTTACCGTTGTTGCCGATTTATTTCCACCTGCAAAAAGAGGGAAATATATGGGAATGGTGGCATCTATGTATGGACTGTCAAGTTTAATCGGGCCTCTTCTTGGTGGGTTAATTATCGATAATCTTAGTTGGCGTTGGATTTTCTACATCAATATACCAGTCGGAATCCTTGCTGTAACAATTATATCTTTCATAATGCCTGATTTTAAATCGGAGGAAAGAAGGAATTCTGTTGATTATTCTGGAACATTTGCAATGATACTCGCCCTAGTCCCTATGCTGCTTGCCTTTAGCTGGGGTGGTAAAAAATACCCATGGATATCCGTACAGATTATCGGAATGTTTATCTTCTCCTTTATAATGTTGGGAATTTTCGTCTATTGTGAATCTAAAGCGCAGATCCCAATTATACCACTATCATTTTTCAAGAATAGAAATATCAGTGTTACGCTGATAGTGGCATTCCTTACAAATGGAATTATGTTTGCAGCAATTATGTATATTCCATACTTTGCACAAGGAATCATTGGTACAACAGCAACAACTTCCGGTTCAATAACAATGCCTATGATGCTTGGACTTTTGCTTGCAAGTTCATTAACGGGAGTATTAATATCAAAGACAGGAAAAAGTAAAATTTTTGTTTTTACTGCTTTTGGCCTTATGACCATTGGAACCGGATTGCTTTCCACGATGAGCGCCGATACACCATATTTCAATGTAATTTTTTATATGATTATATTAGGCTTAGGCATTGGAATCAATATGCCTATTGCTAACACAAACATTCAAAATTCCGTACCACAAAGGCAAATCGGCTCAGCTACATCAACAGTTCAATTTTCCCGTAATATTGGCAGTACGATTGGTTCAGCAATATATGGAACAATAATGTCAGCAGCAATGAATATGGGATTCGAAAAGCTGGATTTAAGTAATATTCCTAGCAACATTCAAGAAATACTTAAAAATCCTCAAGTAATTACGAATTCAGAATCGGTCAATCAAATAGTGCAACACACTCCAACACAATACTCAAGCTTTCTGATCACAGCACTTGAGGAAGCAAAAAAAGTACTTTCGAGTTCCATACATGAAATTTTCTTTTTTTGTATGTTTGTGGCTATTGGGGGTTTTGTACTTACAATTATTTTTAAAGATGCTCCTGTCCGTACAAGAGAGAGCGGTAAAAAAAATGAGGAAATAGTTTAAATTACCTTATCTAAAATAATTTTATCGTGCAAATGTTACAAATAAATCGATTGATAACCTAATAGCGGCAGGTGGGAAAACGTATTATATAGTTGTAAATTATATTAAAACTTAACTTACATATTTTTATAAGAAACTGACAAATGGAAAATAGAGGGATTATTTTTGGGCTGTTGAAATATGTAAAATATCTTTGTAATATTACATATTCAGGTATATAATGGAAATATAATAATATAAGTGTGTGACAATATCAAATTCAAAGAGGTTAATTCAATTTTGCATATTAATCCGATGGCAGAAGGTTTTTGGTGTAACTACTAGGTATAAATTAATGTTGAGTATGTTATAGCAATAATGGGAAGTTAGGGATATTGAATAATGGATACAGATTAGGGGGAGATATGATGAGCTTTGATATTGTTTCAAAATTAGCAGATTTTAAAAATTCAATACTATATGAAAATCGATTTTTTATAACAAATCATCCTTTTTTAATATAAGTGAAATTGGATTAACAGCGCATGGAGTAACTGAAAGACATAGTGTAAGTATTAATTCAAATATTCCAAATTCATAAATTTGATATTACTTATGCAAATCAATAAAATATCGATTTTAACTGATGTAATAAATAAAGAGGAATACTGGTGCCTGTGTTGTTACAACGGTTGGAAAGTTAAAAGAACAATTAGATTCTAACATTCTAATTGGAAGTGTAATATATGATGAATTTGCTCGGAACTTCCCATTAAAAACAGTTACTTTACAATAGATAAGTAAGGAGGGGTAACACATGTTGAATGAAGCAATGGAGAATTATGACTTCAAACATCCTGAGGCTATATTATTACGTCATAATGAAAATATGACATATTTAGTAAAGGATATTAATCAGAGGTTTCTTCTTCGAATCCATGAAACAGTTGATGGCTTAGATCTTTCTGCAGGCTGCAGAAACATTCCGCGACATATACTTATAGATAGTGAGATTGAACTACTTAACCTATTGCGAACGGTTGGAAATTTAAAAACACAATATCCAATCAAGAATAAGTACAACGAATATATCGCATATCTTGAAGAAAGAGTTCCGGTAACATTGCTTTCCTGGTTGGAAGGTGAGGATCTGCAAAAAACGATTATTACAGATGAACTCGCTTACATAATCGGCCAGACAATAGGAAATTTACATAATGCCATGTCCAAAATTTCCTGTCCGGATAGATATTGTTATGATGAGGTGTTTGTAGATAAGATCTCAAACGATATTAGGAAAGCCTATGAATTGAGACATATAACGGAACGGAATTACCGAACGATGCAGGAAGCATTATCCTACATAAGAAGAGTAGTTTTGGAAGAAAAGCAGCAATTTATATTCGTACATGCTGATTTAAGTAAATCCAATCTAATATATTCAAATGGTGAGATCAGTCCGATAGATTTTTCATTATCAGGGTATGCACTTGCAGAAATGGATCTATCAGATATGAACTGGACATTACACGACGAGAAATTGACACCATTTCTTTTTGAAGGATATCAATCTGTTACAAAGCACGTTATAAACCAATTTTTTATTAGTACGTTTACCGCACTTTATCCCATAAGATATACTGCATCACATCATAACAAAAGATTTCAGGATGAGAAATTTGTTCAAGCACTCGATCGGTGGTGTGATACGATCCTAGCTCCATTCATCATGATTTTTAAGCAAACCGAGTAGTTTATGAACTTCCCATTAATAATTATGAAAAGTACAAGTATAAATTACTGAAAAATTTGAACTGTAGGGAGAAAGAATATGGATGGAAGGTTAAGAAATATGTCATCTGTTTATATTTCACAAGGCAACAAAATGCTATTGCTTTATAGGCAAGGAAGTAGAGTAGTTAATGATGTTTGGTTGGTTCTGCAGGAGGACATTTTGAAGAATATGAACTTAATGATGCTAGAGCTTGTGTTATAAAAGAATTGCTAGAAGAAATAAATATCACTGATAATATGTTAGATGATATAAGGTTACGATATATTACATTAAGAAGGACAAAAGGAGAAATCAGACAGAATTATTATTGTATAGCCACTGACATATTGCAAACTGATTATAAATGTGAGTTGAATAATCCAACAACGATTCGTAGCTTGTGGCAACTATGAATGAAATTAAAGATAAATGGGGGGATGTATCGTAAATACAACAATTATTAAGAAAAATATAAACTATTTATCTGATCGCGAAGACGTATTAATGTATTCAGAACCTGGCATGGAAATGGCTGGTATGGCTGTCGTGTATATAGGGAGTAGCCAATTTCCATAAATTTATTATTTGTATTCAAGGGAGATAACTATGATAAATGTAAGTTCAAAAGCACTAATCAATCTATGCAATATATATCAAACAAAAGACTCTGACCTTACTTTTTTGGGTGGTGGGAGAGAAGATTCGGACGGTATAGCATACTCTTATTATTTGGCAGGTCATAAAAAGGTGCTCAAAATCTTGGCAGTGGATAAACCGGGAAGAGATGAATTAAAAGCACTCAGCGATCGTTTAGCATTTATTCATTATCTTGGAACTCAGGATATTAATATTGCATATCCTGAGGAAAATTCGGAAAAGAATTTATATGCCACCTATGAAGATGGGGATCATATCTATATTGCCTATTCGATGATATACTGTGAAGGAGAAAATCCTAAGACTGAATTACTAACTTCAGATTTGAGCTATCATTGGGGCAAATTAATAGGAAAATCACATAGGGTTACCAAGAACTACCCGATATGGAAAAATATAAACGGTAAATCTTCCGAGTATGGATATACAGATGAGATTAACTTCTTTTATGACTGGTGTAAGGATGAATTTGTAAAGAACAAATGGAAAGAAATGAGTGTTGCGCTTTCACAACTACCGATTACCAGAAATAATTATGGTTTCATCCATAATGACAATCATCAATTTAACATTATAATTAACGGTAATGATATTACTATGATTGATTTTGATGTTGCTGGATGTCATTTCTTTTTGCAGGATATCGTTGTTCCGGTTCAAGGTATCATGTTTGATATGGCAGGCGGTATATTTAATAATGTCTACAACAAAGAACCTATACAACGTTATTTTAATGAATTTATTAATGGGTATGAAACAGAAAATCATATTGATGATTTTTGGCTGAAGCAAATAGATACATTCATAAACTATCGAAGAATGCTGCTATTTACCTGTATGCAGGGTTATCTAAATCAAAACACTGAGCTAAAAACTGGCTTTCTATCTATGATAAAAGAAGCTCCTGATATAGTTCGTTTTCTGTTATAAATCCCTAATTGAATGATTAAAATTTTCGCATGCAGCAAAAATTATACCAGGGAGATTAATAATGTTTGTAAATCAGAATGCAGATGCCTATGATAGAAGATCGGAAAATTACATAGTGGCCTATTTAGATTTGTTAGGGATAATAAATCGTATAAAGGCTAAAGAACAACAAGAATTAGCAATGAATAAGTTACATAATTTATACACTTTTTCTATGCAATTAACAAAAGATATTCAGATAGAAGAAAATAAGGATATTCAGTTTAAGATTTTTTCAGATAATATTATTATTGCAAAGAAATTATCATCTGAAAAAGAGCAACGCGTTAAAGATATTAGAAGTCTGTTGATGTGCACGCTCTGACCATATAACTCTTCAAGAACCGAGTAATTCAAATTTTACGATGGTATAAGATAAGCTATTCTTGATTCTGACAAAATAACGCTTTATGATAAAATAACGATATATCTAGCTAGAAAACCATAATGTCGCAGGATAAGCCTTATGCGTAGTATAGCTATATCACATTTTTTCACAACGTGGAACTTCCCATTTTTAAAATAGGATAACATTACTTTATGTATGGACTAAAAGAATATAAAAAACAGTTATACCTGATTTTATATATTTTGTCTATGATTTCTACATTTAATCAAAAAGATGAGGATAACTAAAATGAAATTTCATGAATTTGGAGATAAAAATAATCCACATATTATGCTGATACATGGTGGAGGTAACGCATGGTGGAACTATCTTCGCCAAGCAAGAGCATTGTCTGACCGGTATCATGTAATTCTTCCAACAATGGATGGACATGGAGAAGAATATGCGATTTCCTATGTATCTACGGAAGCTACAGCCGATAAACTTATGGATTACATTAACAAGAATTGTGATGGAAGACTTTTTGCACTTTGCGGCGTTTCTCTCGGTGGCCAGGTTGTAATCGAGCTTTTGTCCAGAAAACCCGATTTGGTAAAAAAAGCAATTATCGACGGCAGTGTATGTTATCCCACACCTAATATCTCTAGAATTTGCATTTTAACATTTAAACTTACCTTTAAATTTATATTCAGTGAGAAAGCTTGTAAAAGGCAGCTTGCACTAATGCCCAAAATGCTTCCTGAAAAAATGCTTTACCCAAAAGAGATGCAAGATTATTATATTCAGGAGATGCCGTTACAACCGAAGGAAACTATGGTTTCTATATATCGTACATACATGTATTATCATCTTAAAGAAAGTTTGAGAGATACCAAAGCACATGTGATGTATTGGTATGGTGAAAAGGAGATGAAATGTGTAAAAAAATCAGCACAGCTTTTTCAATCCTATGTTCCTAATTGTAAAATATATAGTGCCAAAGGCTATAACCACGGTTATCTTGCTCTCTATCTTCCGGATGAATGGCTTACTCTTGCATGTGCTTTTTTTGATGACGAGGAGGCAGCTAAATGAAAGGCAGCTACGGTTCCGTGAAGAATAAGCTGCCGCCAAGGCCCCACTTAAGTCAAGCAGCATCTTTTTTATATCCTTAAGGCACAAGGAAGCGTTGGTGCTGATGATGAACTGCTAAATCGCTATGTCAACAAGATGTTGTAATTTTGTAGCAAATTTCTTTGTATGGTTCAAGGGAGATGGAGAGCCAGAAATGACAAGAATGTATAAGGATACAGCTAATAACTTGAACACAGATAATGAATTATTTCAAAATATAGAGAAAGTCCATACTACAGAAATGGGAGTTACAAGAATTAAGAAAAACCTTTCTTTGGATACAGATAATGTTGTTGATTGGTGCAAGACCAAGATAAAATCAACAAATGCGACTATCACTAGACAAGGAAAGAACTGGTATGTAAATGTAGATGCCTGCATTATAACAATTAACGCATATAGTTTTACTATTATAACTGCACACATGGAGAAGAAATGATATATAGTATACAAGAACACCCAGCATTTTCAGTTATTGGTCAAGATACAGGGATGACCAATTATCAAAGGGAGAATATACAAATCAGCAAGCAATTCTGGAAACAGTTCAATGCGAACCTGAAGAAAGCATATTTAGCGCAATCAGGAAATTGGACAAAGTATGCTTTTATGGAAAAACGTGATGGAATATTGCGTTATTATTGTGCAATACCCAAAAAGGCCGTTATTCCAGAGAGCTTTATTCTTAAAGAGGTTAAATCACATAGGTATTTGGTTGTTCAACATATTGGTCCTATTGATAAGATATATGACACATACAAAATAGCTTATCAAGAGATATTACCGAACAATAGCTACGTACCTTTACAAGAAGATTTCTTACATTTTGAAAAATATGATTTTCGCTTTCATTGGAATAGAGAGGATTCAATTATTGAAATCTGGATTCCAATCCAAACTTAAAAAGTTCAATTTGTAGAGTATTTTAAACTTCCCATTATTTATTACATTAATTAAGTGTTTATGAATAGTACAGAAAAATGCATATGTTATAGTAGCAAATAAAAGTTAACCAGTACAATCTGTAAAGGTTATTTAATTCGCTGTTATACCAGATTGCAAATGGAATTAGATTTTCCCATTATATCTATCTATTAGCTATGGGTATGTAATGACAATAATATTATAATAAGAAAATAAAGGGATAATTTATTATGAATAATAAGATAGAATATCAAAAAATATATCCAGGTGATTATGAGATACTAACAAGGATAATGATGTCCGCATTTAATGATGATACATCTATGCACACTGAATTAAAAGAAGATGGTCCTACAGGATATAATGATGGCAGTTTAATTAAAAAACTTAATGAACATCAAGGCTTTGAAAGCTATAAAATGATATACCAAAATAATATTGTTGGGGCCTATACAGTTGGAATTAAGGAAAATAATGAATATACTTTGGAAATACTATTTATTGCCCCAGACTACAAGGAAAATCATTTAGGAACTATTGTGTGGAAAGATATAGAACAAAAATATATTGATGCAAAAAAATGGACTGTTGAAACTCCCGATTATTCAAAAAGAAACCATCACTTTTACACTAAAAAATGTGGCTTTTCATTTATTAGAGAAAACATATGTGATAATGGTACTAAATCTTTCATTTTTGAGAAAGAAAACGCTGGCAATATATATGATAGGCGAACCTGATTGGCCTTTTGGCACGACACATTGTAGATTTGATTTATTTGATGGCTCAAAACGAATTGCAAAGCGCCCGCTTCCCATCGATAATGACGGAAGCAATGCCCGCGAAGATAATTGCAGCATCACCTGGAATACAAACAACGTTACGATAATGGTATCTGGGGAGGAACAGGAAGATCGAGAGTATGTACTTAATTTTGAGATTTTATAAATGGATATGACTATGGTGATTATTGCAAGAATATAAAGAAAAAACTCAAGGGGATTAGTAATACAAAAAATTACTATGTACTGTATACGTTCAAGAATGCCCCTTTAGATTCAATATGGAACAATGACTTAAGAGCTCATTAGTTCGAAGACGTTTACAAGTGCAATTTGAAGATTATTTATATTTTTATAATATGACATGCTATTGTCAAGATATAAATGGTATGGTGTTATTAAAAAAGGAGTTTATAAAATGGCTAAAACGGATAATTCACATTCAACGAGTTGTCGAAGCTGAATTATTGAAAAGCGTTAAAACTGGTGGAAGTAGGTGTTTAATTAAGGTGACCTATTAGTATTACCTCCACTAATAAGCGTTAAACGAAGTAATTGTGTAATACGCAATATTTCAAATTGAGAAGTTATACCGACTTCCCATTATTTTTAGATAATAAATGCGAAATATAAAGTTGTGGAGGTAATAGGGATGAATATTGAATTTAGAAAATTCAGTGAATTTCAAAGAGGAACTATATACGAATTATTAAAAGATGGATATTCGTTTGAAAGTAGATATGAAAGGGATTGGATAACAAACTGGAAAGAAGCGGATGATTTTTTCTATGATAATTTGCATATAGCAGATGACTGTGGATTTGTTACCACTTTGAAAGATACTCCAATTGGTTTTATATGCTGGGATCCAAGACATATCCCGGATTACATAGTAATTGGCCATAATTGCATTGCAACGAAATATAAAGGAAATAAATTTGGGAAAATGCAATTACAAGAAGCTGTTAAACGAATGACTAATAAAAATGTTAAAAAACTTGTAGTTACTACAGATGAGCAATTATTGCCTGCACAAAAGAATTACGAGAGCGTTGGGTTTAAACTTATACAAAAGCGTAAAAATGAATGGAATCAAGAATATGCCGGAAAATTAATGGATTATGAAATGATATTGTAAAAAAGTAAATTCAGTTTGCACAGTCATTAAATTTCCAAATAGAAATTTATATACGAGGAGAAAGAGAATGAGGAATTTTAATATCGGCGAGGTTATGCCATTTGGAGGTTATCATTGGCGCATTCTTGATATACAAGGCAATGCGGCATTAGTTATAACTGAATACATAATCGAACAACACCCCTTTAATAATTGCGCTGGTGATGTGACATGGGCTGACTGCTCGCTAAGAAAATATCTTAACGGTGAATTTTATAACAAATTCACCACAGCCGATCAGTCAAGAATCATTCCGGTATGGAACAAAAACCACGACAATCAGTGGTATGGTTCAAGAGGCGGAGAAGATACCAGAGATTACATATTTCTACTAAGCATTGAAGAAGTAGTGTGCAAATATTTCGGTGACAGCAGTAAAAATCTTGAAAACCGCAGCGCTAAACAACGATACTGGTTTCAAAAGAAAGACGAAAACAACACCAAGCGAAGATCCACCTTCGATGGGTATGTATGGTGGTGGTGGCTTCGGTCCTCCGGGCGTGATAATAAAAGAGCCGTATATATCCATGGCGACGGCAATATAGGTATTCAGGGAAACGGCACCTTCCACTATAGCAGTAATACGATTCACCCTTCAACAAGTGATAACAGCGGCGGAGTTCGTCCTGCCCTGTGGCTGAGCTTGGAATAATATATCTAGGGGTACTTATTAGGTGGTTCGGATATTATTACAACATAAATGACATCATCATAAAGGAGAAAATTAAAAATGAGCAAATACGAAAACGCAATGAAACTAATGGAGGAGCGGTGCGGAAATGGCAAAGAGGAAGTGATTGCCCTAGCGACAATATCACTGTCTCCTAACGCATCGGGAGATCCCCGTCCCGCTGTCCGTATGGTCTGCGCCTATTATGAAGACGGCGCATTTTATATATCTACGGATGCAAAGAAAAATAAAATGCTGCAAATTGAGAAGAACACGGAGGTATCCGTCTGTGGGTTAGGCTGGTATGCGTTCCAAGGTATGGCCGAAAATCTCGGTTGGGTTAAAGACGAGAAGAATACCAAAATCAGAGAAAACTTCAAAAATATCTTCGATTGGTTCGATGAAGTTGGCGACGAAGATAATCCGACCTCAATCGTTCTGCGTATTACCCTTACAGAGGGTACTATTACTGACAATGAACGAAAATACGGTGAGTGGCAGTATGAAGTTGATTTTATTAATCATACGGTAAAATAAATCAATTCGTATAGTATTAATGTCCGTTCCTGTAGTCGAGGTAAATCAAAACTATAGGTCAGAAATTGTCATGTTGGCAAAAGAAATAAACATAAATATGGATTTAGATGAGATATGCAAATTTATATATTTATAGAAGAAATGAATCATTGATCTGGAATGGAGAAATAGAATGCCAAAAGTTAAGTTAACTGTGAAAGAGAGTAAATGCAGATGTGGTTATTGTAAAAAAGGTGACACATTTATAGTAGAAGATTTATGCCCGCCAATATGCCATGAATTGTGGAATTGCATGTATCCACTAATTTATGCAATACAGAATGGAGCAGATTTAGATTATGGAAGCATTCGTTCTCCACAGTTTGATACAAAATGCCCAGATAACGGAAGAGTATGTATTCATGGCGAAAGGATAGATGATTAATTAGAAGTTGATAAGGTATTGTATGAGTAAGCAACGAGGTTAAGAAGGCTGAAGTCACAGTAACGGAAAGAAAAGGAAATAAGTTGTTCTTCAGCAGATGATTATACTGACTGTGAATATTCAAAGTCGATAAGGGCAGTAATTACTTATAATATGACATAATGTTGTCGTATTATAAATGTTATACTAGTGATTACTAGATTAGTAAAAAGGTGTACAAAATAATAAATAAAAGACAATTGCCAATGGTTATATGGGAATTGTCTTTTAGGTTAATTTTATCAATTTATAATTCACAGGAGACTTAAAAATATGAATAATATGGATTTTAGCAAGATAATTGAACGTTCCATTGCTATAAGAAAAAGTTATCATAAATTGGAAGAGCAGCACCACGGAAAAAAGTGGTCGGTTGAAGAAGATGCCCTTGCTTTTCTAACGGATGCCGGACTGGTTGGCCGTTTAACAATGTCCCAGCAAGGGCGTTGGCCAAAAGGTAACGATACGATATCTGAATTGGAGCATAAGATAAGCGAATGTATATGGTGGTTGGTTATTTTGGGAGAGCGCATGGATATTGATATTAATAAATCATTGGATGAATTTTTAACGAAGCTTGAGAAACAGTTGTAGGCCCTCCCTATTCCCCGAATTATCTCAAGGCAGCTGAAAGCTATATTGTTGGACTTGCATAACAGATCTTTTCAATTTAAAGAAAATCCCAGTTGAATTGCAAAAAAAACAAAGATCAATCCAAAGCACTTTTGCAGGATATTGGTTATATACGGTGACTTTTCAATGAGTTTTTTTACACTGCCTGCCAGAATCCCATAGCCGATAAAAACAATAAGAGTCAATAACATAAAGGATAGACCAAGCATAAGACATTGTGAAATATAGTTTTTATTACTGGAACTGATATATTGTGGCAAAAAGGAAAAGAAAAAAATTGTGAGCTTTGGATTCAGAAGATTAATCAAAATGCCTTGCCGTACATTTGCTAGGGCTTTTAAATCACCTTGTGAATTTTTTAAATTTAATTTTGACTTTGATACTATCATTCCAATGCCGAGATACAATAGGTAAAGCGCTCCCGCAATTTTCACTATATTATATACCCGGCTGCTCATCTGGAGTATTAAGGAGGATAGGGTTATGCTCAGGCATAAATGAGGTATGATTCCAGCAGTACAGCCGAGGGCAGCAAATATGCTGGCCTTTTTTCCTTTTGTAATACCGGTTGAAATTGTGTAAATAACTCCTGTACCGGGTATTAAAACAATAATAAGTGAAGAGATAAAAAACGATAATGTATTCATATAGGTCTCCTTGTGTGTGAAAATTTTATATGCTAAAATATATCGCATACGAATGGTTCTGATAAGCTCCAGTTATATAAAATAATGATAGAACCACTTTGAATGGAGGAGAGGTAATGATACATATTAATCTCAACAGAGAAGATAAGCTGTCGTTATCACGGCAAATTTATCGCTCGGTCAAAGAAAGTATATTAAGTGGGAAAATTGCTGCGGGCACGAAACTTCCCTCCTCTCGGGAGTTGTCCCGTGAGTTGCATGTGGCACGGAACGTTGTGATAGAGGGTTACGAACAGCTGATAGCAGAAGGTTACGTTTATCCTAAAAAAGGTTCCGGGACTTATATCAGCGAGGGGGTTGTTCTGTCCGGCTCAGAGCATAAAACCTGTATACCGCAAAAGCCTGCAGGACCGGCTAAACCAGCAGTGTTAATTTCTTTTCGTACGGGTATACCGGATCTGGCACTTATTCCGATGAAAAAATGGGCTCAGCTTTATCATAAAATTGCACTTGATTTAGAACCGAATCAAATGGATTATCAGAATACCTTTGGGAATGATTCTCTCAGAGTAATCTTGGCTCAGTATTTGAATCGTGCAAGAGGGACGAATATAGCCCCTGAGAATATCCTTGTTACAAATGGTGCGGCGCAATCCTTTAATCTGCTGTGTCAGCTTATTTCTCAGAACGAATATGCTCTGGTGGAAAACCCACTAAGTTATGGTCTTCTTCATACTCTTGAGAGCAATGGAGTAACTATGCGGAAAGTCCGGCAGGATAAGGAAGGAATGGTCACGGCAGAACTTCCGGCCGAGCCGCCGAAGCTTATATTCACCACGCCTAGTCACCAGTTTCCGATGGGATCTATTTTGACTGCTTCAAGAAGAATCGAACTGATTCAGTATGCCAAACGCAATCATATATATATAGTTGAAGATGATTATGACAGTGAATTTCGTTATGACGGCAATCCGATTGAGTCCATGCAATATCTGGCACCGGACAGAGTTATCTACGTCGGTACATTTTCCAAAACACTAATGCCCGCCTTTCGTATCGGTTATATGGTATTGCCTGACGAATTGTGCGAGAGGATGCGCGAGGCAAAGTTTGTGTCCGATATTCATTCGCCTGTATTAGAGCAATTAACGCTTGCACAGTTTATTGAAAGCGGTTCGTTTGAACTGCATATACGTAAGATGCAGAAAATTTATCACAAAAAACGTAACCACCTGATTCGTTGTCTGAAACAAAGCTTCGGAGATCAGGTTTCCATTATCGGAGCCGCTGCCGGACTGCATTTTGTCTGTTCATTTTCTAACGTTAAATTTGACTTGAATTTGCTCTGCCAAATACATCAGGCAGGGATAGAAATCGATTCAATCGATAAGCACTTACTACCATCTTCAATCAATGCAGAGTATGACAATATGCTTATCTTCGGGTACGGAAATACACCACTTGAGAAAATGGAAGCCGGTATAGAGCTGCTTGCAGAGCTGGTGTATGGTAAAAGCAATACAGATAGATATGGATTAGTTTAATCTAATATAGGATTCGCAGTTTATCAAAACAAAATAACTTATGTATAGCAATTAATGAATTATCAAAAAGAGGAGAAATAAGATGAAAAAGGTAAAAATAGTTGTTATCAGAAAAGAATTCTATCCTGAATTTGCTGACAGTTATTTGACTGAGGGCAGAGAAGTCGGCCCTTGTCCGCTTATGAATGTTGGTGATGAATTTCTATATGAGGGTGGTGCTGAAATGCCAAAAGACTTATGCCCATGGGCTTGGATTGATATTTACCGAGGTGTAAATGCCCTTTCAGCCGGAGCTACCTATTCCCCTTGGAATAATCAGAATGGAATGCAGATTCTTTGCTGTACTGATGGCATCCGTCCGGTTATATTCAAATTAGCAGCAGTTGAGGAAGAACTATAACCTTGAAAACACAAGATATTTCCTCAGCCGGATAGAAACTGGACGTGGGTTTCGAAATAAATAACAGCATAATTAACAAACTCAGGGATATTGTTAAATTAACAATATCCCTTTATTAGGATTCCTATATAATTAAGAGTCCCTAATAAATGGGCATAAAATATAAGAAATATGGAGCGTGGATATAACGGAGATACTATTCACACTAATGCCCATGTCCTCCCGGTATAAATTCTGAAGAATAGCGCCTTATGCTATTCTTTTAATGGCTCGCATGTACTTGGCGAGACTATTCACACTACCACTATTCTATATCCGGTTGAAAAAAACTAAACGGTTATGTTATTGAGCTCTTACACAGCAGTGATATAATGAAATTGTAAAAGAGCTCTTTACAATTAGCATAAGGAGGAAATACAGATGGTTTCAATTGGTGATAAGATCAGGTATTTGAGAAAACAAAAAAATGTTACGCAGGAAAACCTGGCAGAGATATTACATATATCGTTCCAGGCGGTAAGTAAGTGGGAAAATGGAATGTCACAGCCGGATATAGCTATGATACCGGTTATTGCTAATTATTTCGGAGTAACAATTGACGAATTATTTGGTTACAAATTAAATGCAATGACATATAAAGAACGTTTTATCCAGTTTATGGTTAACAATGGGGCTTTAAAGCTCGAACCGACTCATTATGAATTAGAAAAAACTCCCAAGTTTTCCATAGATACGGAGAGATTTGACACGAATGCACAGATTTCCAAGATAGGAAGTTTTTTTGCCGATTGTATTCGTGAAAATAATATTGAATTTGATACTTTGCTTGGATTGGCCTATCATGGAATCGCATTTTCAGGGGCTGCCAGTGCTGCGTTATTTGAGAAGTATGGAATAACGGTTAATTATTGTTACGACAGGCAGATTCCGGACAGCAAAGGCCGTATTATATGCGGTCATACGCTAAAAGACGGCGAACGGTTAGTTATTATTGACGATTTGATTTTTTCCGGCAGTACCTTAATAGAGAGAATCGAACGTTTAAAAGAATATGCAGAGATTAAGATAACAGCAATAATAGTAATCACGGATTTTATGACTACCAAGGAAAACGATATCATAACGGGGGCACAAAGAATCGAGGAAAAATACGGTGCAAAAGTTTACTCAATAATCACTAAGGACGATATTGTAAGGGCTGTAAATAATGATATTATTGCAGGATGGGATTATTTAATTAATGAATAAGGAATGAATTAGTATGTGGTCAATGGGTTACTGTTCACAGGTAACAAACGCGACGTGTTTTTTGTGAATGCGTTATCACAAAAAACCGGAGAATTGCAGTGCCAAAACGCTGCATCTGCGTTTTGTGTGCATCGCGAAGCGTGTTATTACTCACGGAATTGCTGCTTTTGCAGGGGAGTGAACAGTAACGTCAATGGGGCTGTCCCGCGAAATGTGTACACAGCCCCACTTGTACTCATAAAATATGCGAATTATAATGGGAATATTGGAGGAATATTATGAGCTTTATAACTTTGAAAGAGGCAAGCGAGGATTGGATGTGACCTCACGATGGATAAATTTTTGAGTAAGTATCCGCTTCTTTATAAAATCTTTAAAAATTGCTGTTACCATAGCAGTAACAAATTAAAAGGAGGTACAGCCTTATGGAAAGGACACTGTACAAACCGGCTGCTGTAGGTGAAGTGGAGAAAGTTATGAATGAGTACATAATAAAAACCAATGATGTTTCTAAAAAATTTAAAAAGGAATATGCAATAAAAGATTTATCTTTGTCTGTAAGAAAAAATTCTGTGTACGGTTTATTAGGACCTAATGGTGCCGGCAAATCAACATTATTAAAAATGATTACAGGAATTATCAGACCAACTTCAGGTGAAATAGTATTTAACAATCATCCTTGGACCAGGAAAGATTTATTAAATATTGGTTCATTAATTGAATCACCTCCACTATATGAGAATTTAACTGCATTTGAAAATTTAAAAGTGAGAGCGACGCTTATGGGGATTGGGGCAAATAGATGTAATGAAGTTTTACGAAAAATGGACTTAATGTATGTTAGAGACAAAAAGACATCCGAATTTTCGTTGGGAATGAAACAGAGATTAGGGATAGCCTTAGCACTGCTAAATAACCCTGAATTATTAGTCTTAGATGAACCTACAAACGGGTTAGACCCTTTTGGTATTGAAGAATTGAGGAAAATGATTGCAATCTTTGTAAAGTCTGGAATTTCTATAATTATATCAAGCCATATTTTAAGCGAAGTACAACAAGTTGCCGATGACATAGGAATCTTATACAATGGATCGCTCCTGTATCAAGATAAAATTGATGCAAATGAAAATCTGGAACAATTGTTTATGGATATCATCAGAAAGGAGCGTGCATCCGGATGCTAATAACATATCTTAAAGCAGAAAACTTGAAATATAAGCGCTCCCTATTTAGAAAACTCATTATAGTTATTCCATTAGTTTTAATTTTAATAGCTATGATATTTTTATATATTGGTATTGGTTTAGGCGGTTTTTCAAGCTCTATCGTGTGTAATTGGAGTATGCCTATTGCTTCTTTGACCATTGTGCTTTTATGTCATTTAGTTAATAATAAGGATCAAAAACATAAATACCGGACTCTTTATAGTTTGCCTATCGACCTGAAGAAGACATTTATTTCAAAAATAATTTTGACTGCACTTAATCTTTTGATCATATCATTATTGCTTTCGTTTATCACTGTTATCACGGAATGTATATCGTCAGGTGTTTCAGGTGCAATTGGTCATTCCGGATATTATATTTTTGGATACTGCTTATTGTGGTTCTCTTTCTTATGGCAGATTCCTTTCTGTTTGTTTTTAGATCAAAAGATAGGATTTGTTGGGTCTGTGATTATAAATTTATTTGCCAGTGCCATAGGTATTTTGTTTTTTTCTTTGACACCTTTATTCTGGTTCTTCCCATATAGCTGGCCAGGGAGGTTTATGGTTACATTATTTGGAGTTCTGCCAAACGGATTATTGGCCGAAGCAAATTCAAGATTGATTTTAAGTTTAGGAGAAAGTTTGTTGCTGAGCTTGGTATCCTTGCTTACGATGTTAGTTCTTTTAGTTTTGTTTTCGCGGTGGTACAAAAGGCAGGTGTATCGCTGATGACTATTATAAGGGAGTTTCTTTCTAACTTTACCAAAATCAAACGTACTCCGATTATTTTATTGCATTTGTTACCGCCCATAGTGGTCACAACTTTATTTTTAGTTTATTACGCTAACGGAGGATACCATATTATTTCTGATGTGCGGTGGTTTTTTGTTATATTACAAATATGTTATCCTATTTTTGTTAGTATTGTTGTGCCAATTTTAATTCATTTGGACAAGAATATAAACGGTATCCAAAATGCGCTGGGTTTAGTGGAGTCACGAAGAAGCGTATATCTGGGAAAATTGTTTTTTTTGCTGTTCCTTTCAGCTATAAGTATGATATTATATGAACTGTGTTTCTATGTTGGAGTCAATTTGTTTCTGGATATGAGCATAACATGTTTTGGTACATATCTTGTTCTATTTGTTATATTTTTAGTTAACAACTTATTTTTATATTTATTACACATACCGATTGCTTTTCGGTTTGGCTCAGGTATTTCGGTTTTGTTAGGGATAGCCGGTACAATATTAGCAGGTTACTACGAAAATGCAATTGGTGATAAAATCTGGCCGATCATTCCATGGGAATGGGGAGTCCGGTTTTTGGAGAATTATTATCACTTTTCAAATACACCTATTATTCCCGGAATTATTTCTTTGATTATGATTACTTCGATTGTTTTGGTTTTATCAATCCTATGGTTTAACAGATGGGAGGGGAAAGCCATACAAGAGTAAAACAAGGAGGAAAATCCTCTGCTCCTGATGAGCAGTCGCATTTTTCCTTTGGAAAAACAAGGAGGATTGACTATGCCGAAAGTGTTAGTGGTGGATGATGATTTTGATATGCTGACCCTGGTGCGCACGGCCCTGAGAAAGGACGGCCACCAGGTAGACACGGAAGCAGACGCAGCTAAAGTGACGCCTGCACGGTGCCGGATGTACGATCTTCTTCTGCTCGATGTGATGATGCCCGGCGAGGATGGCTTTTCCCTTTGCAGGCGTATCCGTGCAGAGGTGGATTGCCCTATTCTGTTCTTAACCGCCAGGGCGGAAGACGCGGCACTTGTACAGGGGTTTGGTCTGGGTGCCGATGATTATATAAAGAAACCATTCAGTGTTGCAGAGCTTCGTGCACGGGTAAATGCCCATCTGCGTAGAGAGGTGCGCCAGCCGGCCCGCACCTTAAGCCGAGGCGGCGTGCGATTTGATATGCAGGCAAAAGAGGTAGTTGCCGGCGAACACACACTGCCCTTTACGAAGGGTGAATACGAGATCTGTGAGCACCTGGCCCTGCATGCGGGACAGGTGTTTACGAAAGAACAATTATACGAAGCGGTTTTCGGCTTTGACGCCGAGGGCGATTCATCGGTCATTGCGGAGCACATCAAAAATATCCGCGCCAAGTTAAAATCCGACGGTCTCAGCCCTATAGAAACCGTTTGGGGGGTGGGATACAAATGGCGAAAAGACAAAACTCTGTAAGTCTTTCTTTTGTGCTGTTACGCTTTGCCATAGTTATGTCCGGCTGTATGCTGTTATGCTGCATGGTATGGTCTTCTGTCCTGGTGCGGCTTCAAAACACCGGTGTTGCTTACCGGGGAGCCGTCCCCAACCAACAGGTGGAACAAATGCTGGCCGGAGAGCCAAAAACCTTTGTTACTCCTGGTGACGATTTTCTGGCCGAGTACGCTTTGTTTGACCAGAATGGCGAAGTGTTGGAAAGCAACGTAGAGGGAAAGAAGCTAAAAGTCCTTGCCGGGTTTCTACAGGAGGACGTCTACAGCATAGATGTTTCGCGGCATACTTACGCGGATGGAAGCACCGCAATCTTTCACTGGCAATACAGGGCAGAGTTTACCAATCCTGTGCTGCGCCGCATGCTGCCCCCTTTTGAATATCTATGGCTGGCTACACTTGGTGCGGCTTTGGTGCTTTGTCTGCTGTTTAATACCCTGTGGCTCCGTCGGCGCCTCGCCGCTAAGCTAAAGCTGTTTGGTGAGGTGAGCGAGAGGGTAGGCGCACAGGAGCTGGATTTCACAATTCCACACGCGGGTATACGGGAGTATGACCAGGTCCTTGGTGCAATGGAGCATATGCGGGAGGCATTATACAGTTCCCTGTCCTCCCAGTGGGCGGTACAACAAGAACGTGAGGCGGAAATAGCAGCACTCGCGCATGATTTAAAGACCCCGCTCACCCTGGTGGGAGGCAATGCCGAACTTCTGCTGGAGGAAGAACTGCCTGAGAGCAGCCGCAAAATGGTGGAAACAATTATGGCAAGCAACGACCGGGCCAAGCAGTATGTTGCCTGCCTGCTGGAAACCTCCGCCGGTGGGGATGAGGCATTCGAACAAACCAGTCTGTCAGCCATGTTTGATGAGCTTTACCAGAGCACAAAGACCATTGCAGAAGCCAAGAGGGTTTGCCTGCATATTAAGAACGGACTGGAGGGTGCTGTGAGCGTTCAGAAAGATCATTTACAACGTGCCCTATGTAATGTGGTGCAGAATGCCATCGAGCATACACCGGCGGGCGGAAATGTGTATTTGGTAGGCAGCATGGTAGATGGCGGCTGGCAAATCACGGTATGTGATGAGGGCCCCGGGTTTAGCAAAGCGGCATTACGCCATGCGACAGAGTATCTATGGCGTGGTGATGCGGCGCGCGGCACCAATGGACACAATGGCCTTGGACTCTGGTTTGCAGCACAGATCGCAAAAACCCATGCAGGACAATTAGAGCTTAGCAACCGCGATTCTGGCGGTGTGGTTACAATCAGATTCTTCTATGCTGCCGGTGGTTATCCGGAGCACCAAAGCTGCCCGGATAATGAATGAAACTAAAAATGATTTGCCCGACAAAATCCTCAAAAACTATTTTGTATGAACCTATGCCCGTCCTCATTTATCAAATTAAATTAGGGATTTGTCGGGCGAATCTTAAGTTACTGTTCACAGCCTATATACGCGACGTGTTTTTTGTGAGTGCATTTCACAAAAAACCGGAGAATTGTAGCGCCAAAATGCTGCTCTTGCGTTTTGTGTGCATCGGGAAGCGTGTTATTGTTCAGACCGGTGCTGCATTTGCAATGGTCTGAACAGTAACAATCTTAATATTATTACAGGTATAAATGGAATAAAAAGGTAGAGATAATCTTATTATGGTGTTATAATAGGGACAGTGATTCACGGTAGGCAGCAATAACAAGATATAATACTTTCGTAACAAAGTGGCAATCAGGATTTATATGAATATGGAGAGGACGATAATGAAGATACCGTTTTGGGAAGAAACATACAAGGTGGATGATATTTTTACTTTTGGTTCGGAACCTAATAATACTATAATGGAATTTGAAAATCTTATTAATAAATCGGGTAATATTCTTGATGTTGGCTGTGGTGACGGAAAGAATTCTTTATATCTTGCGAAACGAGGATTTATTCATATCGATGCATTTGATTTGTCGCAAAACGCAATTAATAAATTGCAGATATTGGCTCATAAAGAGGATATCAATATAAATGCTTGGGTAGATGATTTGTGTTTCTTTGACTTTAAGAAAACATATGATTTAATTTATTCGTTCGGGACACTACATTTTGTTAACAAGGATAATTGGCATAAATTTATAGTAAAAGCAAAAGAAAATACCGCAATTGGCGGTTTTCATATAATGCAGCTATTTACCGATAAAGTTCCGGCTTCACCTGATATTGCACCATTTGCCGTTGGTCTGGCTTCTGAGGAAGAAATAAAGGAATTGTATCATGATTGGAATATTATTAAATTTGAATCTTATGTATTTGAAGAGGAACACCCTGGTGTTCCAATACATCTACATGCATCAAATAAAATTGTTGCCCAACGAATGAAATGACCATGATAGAACAACAACTTAAAAATTATCCATATATAGGGTTATGACATAGAGGCTTTTCCTTACGATAAAGTATATACTTAATCGTAATAAGACGTTCAGGGGGTGCGGTGAAGAGCGTAGCTGGCAAGTCTCGTCAAAAAAGCTGCCAACATAATAAATATAATATTTCTTGAATTGTACACATAACCGGAAACTAAGCACGAATTTTTTTTACGTTGCGATTCATAAGTTTACGACCGATATTCCGATAAAACCATATTTTGAGTGGCGACAACCGCTGCTGATATTTCTCAAAGAATTCATCCGGCGAATAGAATATCCCGAAATCACAGTTGATACCTTCTTTTTGAATGTAAGTATCATTGACATTCCACTCTACCTGTGGATTGTGAAAGTTATCGGTAGCGACACCATATCCGCAGAAACTGCTTTGAGTATTAGGAAACTTTTTTTGAAGCTTTTTCAAATACTCGTTATCTAGAATGAAGCCCTCCAGGTTATACCAATTCCCATTATATTGTATTTCGACCCAACTGTGAATGATACTTTGTGGAGCAAGCTTATAGATTAACCCAGTCATAGCACCCTTTTGCAATTTTTTGTCAATCGTAAAACCATGAATTCGGCAGGGTATACCAACTGCCCTCAAAAGTGCCATAAATAACGTTCCTTTTGTGTTGCACTGCCCATAACCGTCTTTTAACACCATAGAGGCGGGAATCGTATCATCTATGCTATATCCAAATGCGATATCATTTCGAACAAAATCATAAATGTTTTTAATTTTTTGGAATTCGTCGTCATTGACCCATTGATTTTTCTCGATTAAACTTTGTATTGTTTTATTACTGAAATTTAACATTTTAGTTTCTTGCAAGTATTTATTCATGCTGTAATCTCCTCTTTTTTATTTGTCTAAGCTTGAGCTACTATTGTAAGAACAGGTAAAAACAAATTGGACACATCTTTATTTTAGCAGTTTTCAGTCAGGCATGCTTACATTATATTATTTAGTAAATTTGTCAAATATAATTTGTAATTCTTCAAGGAGTGCTTCCGGTGAAATGTCAGCACCGGTAATTCCAAATATTGCAAACACAATGCTATTTGCTCTGGCTTTGGTATCATGGATACTAAAAATACCTTCTTTACAACCATTATCTAACAGCTTTTTAAGAGGTTCACACAGTTGATAAAACGTCTGAATTCTAATCTGATCAAGAAGAAACCGAAATTTCTCATAATCTCTCTGGTAACTTATCAATTGCGGTTTGACATTTGAAAATTGCTCTGAACATAGTTCCATAACTTTGCATAGTCGTTCATTTACAGAGATATTCTGATTTTCTATGAGCTTCGTAAGGGATGGTACAAAAGGATCATCATCATTGTTCAGAACTGCTTCTATTAATTTTTCCTTACTATTATAATAGTGAAGAATTGTCCCCCTTACCACTCCTACTTCTGCCGCAATATCATCAATCGTCGTTCCAGAGTATCCTTTTTTTAAAAATATTTTTTGAGCCGCCTGTACTATTTGCTCTTCTCTTTTTTTTGTATCATTTATGCGTTTGGTCATAGATTCTCCTGACTATTTATAGGGTATGTATTTTTCAAGGAAATCTGCATGGGGTGTTTCTACCATTTTATTCGATATCAATTCCCGGAATTCACTATTTAATTTTATCATCTCATTCTTACCATTTTTTGCATGATCGCATACACATAAGTCTCCCAGTGCCGTATAACAACATAATTTTAAAAACATATAACACTTAATTTTTTTCGAGGTAACAAATTGGTAGTCACTCTTTGACAACACCTCATAACCAAGTTGTATTAATGCATCATAATATTCCCTTACTGAATCTATAATTTCATACAAAATAGTCTTATTATTCTTGATTTTCCTATAATTATACTCTGTATAATATGCTGTATAAACAAACGGAAGAATAAATGCCACATGACTTTTCAGCCAATCATCCATTTTGTTTTGAATGGTAAGTCTCATCTTTGTCCCCTGAAAAATGCTCTTTATCCATTCATCACTTTCATGAGAATTGTCTGTCCTTCCAATCGTCATTTCATTTAAATAAAAAGAATCAACGTACTTTTTGTTCCTTTTCCCACCTGCGCTAAAGAATCCAAACAATACATTTTTCTCTTTCAATAGATCTATATACCCTTTTGCATTGATATTGTTTCCTATAAATACAATGTTTTTACTTAAGTTCTGGTTCAAAATTGAAATAATACTATCCAGTTGTGTATATTGCAAGGCAACAAAGATCACGTCATAGATATCCTGATCTGTCAAAGAATTAATTACTGGTATTTTATCATTTGTATTTCTGATCCTAAATTTATGTCTGATGGTCACACCATTTTGTTTTATATCCTCATACCAGCTTCCTCTTGCAAGAAGCGTCACATTCTTTTGGGATTTATAGAGTAAATGCGCTAAATTACATCCTAATACTCCTGCACCATAAACAAGTATTTTCATAATGATATCCCTTCCTTTCGCCTGCTCAAGGCACAAAACATAGTGAAAAGTTTGTCTATAAAAGCGCAAACAAGTGTGGATTTGAGCAATCAATCTTAACTTTGTATACATATTCAATTTTTGAAGCCACCGAAAGATGGTTTACTATGCATTAACGTGAATGGATAACCTCTACTATTCTTTATCATTCTTGCATGCCTCCATTTTTCTTTTTTTACATTACTTTGTCTTTACGAACATGATTATAATCTCTTATTGACAAATAGTCAATAAGAGATTATAAAAATCCGTAGTATTAGCTTATAAATGAAAAAGTGCAATCATAACTGTAGGGGAATTTTATGTTTGTAATCATTAATGGAATAAAAAGGTAGTGCTAATCGGAGTAGTATGATATAGTAAAGGTATTAATTTTATTTAGTATTCTGTAGTATATACAGCATGGGCTAATATTCTTTCAAGAAATGTTGCTGTTAACAGTGGTTATAAACCTTCGTGGGTTGAACTTTCTGCACGGTAATCTGTTGTCAAATTAAAATAATAACTAAACTTGAATTATTATAAAGGAGCGGGAAAGATTATGAGTGATAATGAAATATACATATTTGAGCGAGCATCTAAAAAGGATGTTCAGGAAATGTTAAATTGGAAATTTAACGGCATTTATTCCTTTTACAATAATGATAAAACTCCTGAAAAATTAGAATGGATTAGTAATCTTGATCGTGATGAATCAGCTTTTGTAATAAGAAATAATGGAGGTGAATTAGTTGCCAACTGTTGTTTTACTTATAATAATGATGAGGAAACCTATCTATTTGGTATACAATTAAAACCAGAATTAACCGGAAAAGGATTAGGACGTTCGATTGTTGAACAATCTTTAAAATTTGGAAAGTCAATGTTTCAATTTGAGTCTATTGATTTGTTGGTGGCAGATTTTAATAAACGAGCAATTAAATTGTATACAAACCTTGAATTTACAATAATTGAAGAATTTGATGATAACTGTAATGGCGAAAATGTTCATTTCCTTGTAATGAGGAAATACCTATAAATTCATATAAATATTAAAATGTTAACAGAATATTAGTATCGATACTATCAATTAATGTATGTATAGAAAAGTCTGGAGTTACTAAGGGTGATATTTGTATTCACAGTACTGAAAAAAAGATTTAGGATTTAGGATTTTGATTGCAGATTATTAATAGGAGAAAAACATGGACATAAAATATCGAGTACCTGCATCGGACGAGATGAAAAAGGTGAGTAAACAGATAATGATTAGCTATAAGTCAGCCTACAAAGAATATATGGCGGAGGAGTATTTATCTTCGATGGAAGAAGATTATTGGCTGCCAATATTGCAAGAGAGTATACTTAAAGGGGATACCTGCCTTATTGCAGAACATAGTGGGAAAATTGTTGGAAGTACTGTATTTAGTATAACTTCCGGCGAAAAAGATACCTATGCAAAATGGCATGCATTTTATTTGTTACCACAATATATTGGTCTTGGTATCGGACATTCATTTTACCAAAGAATTGAGGAAGAAATGATTAAGCATAGATGCAAATTTTGTATTCTTGAAGTATTATCATCCAATACGCGAGCGATTCAATTCTATCTATCACACGGGTTTACTAAAACAGAGAGCTTTACTGTTCAAGAATATGGAATGGTACTTTCATGTGATAAAATGATGAAAAATTTTAATAAATCCGAAGATTAAGAGTAAGGGTTATTAGATAATGAGCTGCACATAATGAGTAAATACTATGTTTTTATTTATCATGGCCGGAGGCTGTATTCATGAAGATTGCATTTTTAGATGTTATATCCGAAGAGGTTATTCAACTTTTCGGAACAAGACGATTTTATGATAGACTTTCTAGGTGATGATAGTGTTTATTATACCCGTTTTAGTAAAAATGAGAATATAAATAATATCTGGGTAACCTACACTGATGACTTGCCATCGGATGTGTTGCTTATCGCAAAAAATCCAAAGATGTCGGTGAAGTTAAACGTATGTTTATAAAGGAGGAATATCGTGGATGCGGAATATTTAAATTATTGCTTGATATGGTTGAGCAGCATGCAAATCAGTGTGGAGACCATACGCTGCATTTGAGCACACGTTTACACTTGAACCTGCAATTACGTTGTACCGGCATTCTGGATTTTCTGAAACATTTCGCAATGGACTTTATGTAGAAATGGAAAAGAAGCTGTAAAGCATTAAGGAAGGAGCGTACCATGGTAAACTCAAAGGAATGGGATTGGAAAGAAGCAGATAAATTATTTTGGACAAATCCATGCGAGGAAAGTTACTACTATGCAAACAAATGGAAAAGGGAAGGTAAAAAAACGAAACCAAAGGAGGTGAATAAGTGAAAAAGGATAGAAACTGGACAGTATTATTTATAGGCGGAGCTTCGGGAATAGGCAAATCGACCATAGCTTATGAAATTGCCAGGTATTATGGTGTTAATGTCTTAGAAGTAGATGATGTTCATCTATCTGTAGAAACGGTTACAACAAAGGAAAGTTTTCCGGCAATACATTATTGGGATACCGGTGCAAATTGGATGGATATCGGAGTTGATGGCAATGTAAACTGGTTAATTGATGTAAGCAAAGAAATGATACCGGTTTTAAAAGAACTGGTAAACAGGCATATTGAAGATAAAGTACCTGTTATTATTGAGGGTGATTTTATCTATCCCGAATTTACAATATCTTTCCATAATCCTGAGGTAAAATCAATTTTTGTGAATGAATCAGACATAAATCAGATATTGCAGAATTATTTAGCAAGAGAAAGCGGCGATCCACAACATTACAGAGCCAAAATAAGTATTGCATATGGCAAGTGGATTGCAGATACATGTAAGCAGAACGGTATTGCCGTGATTGAGTCAAGACCTTGGGGTACTGTTTTAGAGAGAGTCATAAAAAGTTTATTGTGATGCATATGTTTTGGTATCTTGATTTAGGCTTTAGATTATATACAACCGGAGTTGGAAAGCAGGTGAAAGGTGTGGTATGAGATTACGCAAAAGGGCTGCTGCAAAAATACAAAAGAAAAAAGAGAACCAATCAGAATTTGCAGGGAGGATAAAATGACACGGGCAGTAATTTTTGACATGTTTGAAACGTTAATTACGCACTATCATAGTCCATTATATTTTGGGAAACAGATGGCGGAGGATGCAAGAATACCGGAAGATAAATTTCGGTCACTTTGGTCTCCGACAGAATATACACGCACCATAGGGAAGTTAACACTGGAGGAAGTATTGGAAACAATACTAAAAGAGTGTCATTGTTATACCGAAACACTTTTAAAGGAAATCGTAGAGAAACGTATTGCGGCGAAAGAAGAGTGTTTTAGACATTTGCATTCTGAAATAATTCCAATGCTTTTGGCATTGAAGAAAAAGGGTTTTTTGATTGGATTAATCAGTAACTGTTTTTCCGAGGAAGCGGAGGTAATCCGAAGAAGTGAACTATTTCCCTATTTTGATGCTGTTTATCTTAGCTATGAGCAGGGGATTCAAAAACCGGAAGTTGAGATTTTCCAAAGATGTATGGATAGCCTTTTTGTGAAAGCAGAGGAATGTATTTATGTTGGAGACGGAGGCAGTAATGAGTTGGAAGCTGCCGGAAAACTTGGGATGAGGGCGGTTCAAGCCACCTGGTATTTACAAGAGGGAACAACACAACCCTCAAAAAGAAAGCAAAACTTCTTACAGATGGAAAAACCGCTTGATGTGTTGAAGTTTGTAGATATGCAGGCTAATAAAGATTAAGAGAATATACCAAAATTCCATATAAAAGAGGAGGAAACAAATGTATCAACATCATATCGAATCAATAGAAAAAATGAAAAATTATTTTGCAGAGAAAGAAGAAGTGATTGCACTTATCTTCGGAGGATCGGTAGCAAAAGGATGCGAAAGGGAAGATTCCGATTTAGATGCAATGGTTGTTATTTCTGATGATAACTATACAGAGAGGAAATCCCGTAATGCTACCGCTGAGACAATCAATGATTTATGTACCTATGACGGCGGTTATATTGATGTAAAATATATGACCAAGCAGTTTTTAAAGGATGCAGCAGAAAAAGGAAGTGAGCCGGCCAGAAATGCATTTGTGAAAGCACAGGTTTTATTTACAAAGGATGCAGAGATTCCGGATATCGTAGCTAAAATTCCCGTATTTCAGGAAAAAGAAAAAGAGGAAAAGATGCTATCGTTCTATTCTGACTTCTGGTTAAATTATTATTATTTTCTGAAAAGTTGTCCCGTAGATGGTTATATACAGCTTCATGCCACGAATGAAGTGATCTATAGTATATATCGTATGATATTGCAGCAGAATAATATATTATTCCCAAGTAATCGAAGACTTGAAGAATTTGTAGAAAACATTTCATCGGAGACAGAACATCTTGTAAGCCTTGGGAAAAAATTTGCTGCTACCCAGAATATTAAGGATGGAGATGAATTTGTAAATTGTTTCTATAAGTTAGCAGAGTACAAATTCCCGGAAGATATAGGCGTTGTATTATCACAGTATACTACAGATTTTGAGCAATGGTGGAGAGTCCCCAGACCGAATATAAATGAGTGGTAAACTTACAATCTTTTAAGGAGCGAAAAATATGAAAACCGTTATTATTTATTATACTTTTGGCGGTGCAACTAAGAGAGAGGCTGAGCGTTTGGCCAAAGAACTTAATGCACAGTTATACCGGGTCAAGGAAACACATAATCGCAGTTTATTAGGGGCTTTTATCCCTGGAGGTCTTTGGGCTATGCGCAGAAAAAGTGTATCCATACAACCCTTGTCTGTCGATTTGAATGCCTATGATCAAATCATAATTGGTTGTCCTGTATGGGCCGGATATCCGGCACCTGCTTTTAATGCCATCGTGCAGCGACTGCCGAATGGTAAGAGAATAGAGCTCTTTTTATGCTCTGGTGGCGGCGGTTCCCAAAAGAGTGAGTCAGGAACAAAAGCTTTGATTGAAAAGAAAGGATGCACCGTAGCTTCCTACCGTGATATCCATACAGGTGTTAAACCTGGGAAAATGAAAGAATAATTGTATAACGCAATAAAAGTCTGGATCAATAGTTACTGTTCACAGGCAACAAACGCGAAGCGTGTTATTGTACACAACACTGCTGTTTTTTGCAGGGATGTGTAAAGTAACGGATCAATATTTTTATAGGGTTTATTTATTTCTAAATAATTGACATAAAATATAAAAAAATATATAATAATTCAAAACAGATTATCTCGTAAGCGTTCACGTGAGCCAACGCACTATCTAACCTACCTGGTTGGAGAGTGCGTTTTTTGGTCTCTCCATCCGGTAAGATTGAAACTTAAGGAGAGATGTAAACATGAGCAAGAGAAAGGATTTAGTAGCAGAGGGAAGCCAAAGATTGGACAAAAACTTGGATACGTTAGAAAAATACCAAGCTTACATTGAAGACTTATATAATGTAAAGAGCTCCCTGACAAGAAAGGATTTTATTAACAAAACAGGATGGAAAGAGTTTGTACCGGTTGTGGATGATGATGCCGCACGCTTTCTTCAATTGATTTTACAGATGAAAAAGCCAAAGCATATTCTTGAAATCGGGACAAGTATCGGTTTTTCCGCAACATCCATGGCACTCACAGCACGAGAATATGGTGGAACCATCACAACAATCGAATTTGACAATACTGCCGCAGTACAGGCTAGACGAAATTTTGAGCGCTCAGGCGTAGACAATATTATAGAAATCTTATTTGGTGATGCGTGCCAGATTGTTCCCAGCTTTTCGGATGACACATTTGATTTTATATTTCAGGACGCGGATAAACGCCTTTATCCGGACTTACTAAAGGATTGTATCCGGATTCTGAAACCGGGTGGTGTTTTTGTTGCAGACGACGCGCTGTTTCCGGTCATGGAACTTGACCCAAAGTGGAATAATCTCGTTAAGCCAATGAGTAAGTTTAACCGTCTCGTCGCAGAAGCACCCAACTTGGAGAGTACATTACTGCCAATTGGAGATGGAATGATTGTAGCTATTAAAAAGTAAAAATCAATTGATTTAAGTGGATTAAGAACAAATTGAAACATATAACTAATAAGATAAGCAGGCAGGCACTCACAACATGGAGGCCTGCCTGCTTTGTGCTTCCTGAGACAGTGGTTGTTTTAATGTAATTTTAATATTTGCTGTTAGAATTATAACACCTATTTTATATCACCAATGTTATATTAATTACAAACAGGAGAAAGAAAAATTTATTCTGTATTTAGAAAAAAGATCGGAGTTGAAATGAAATGGTGAATGTTATAATTCAATATTCTTTATATCTTCTTATTTTAGTTTTAATAGCCATTCCGCTTGGAAGTTATATCGGGAAAGTTATGAATGGTGAAAAAGTATTTTTATCCAGGATATGTTTTCCGTGTGAAAAATTTATATACCGTATCTTAAAAATTGACAGTACGGAAGAAATGACATGGAAGAAATATGCAGCAAGTGTTATCAGCTTGAGTGTTGTCAGCTTTATAGTATTATTTTTAATTATTTTATTTCAAGGTTACTTGCCGTTAAACCCGGAGGGACTTAAAGGGACCAGTTGGCATCTGGCTTTTAATACGGCAGTCAGTTTTATAACCAATACAAACTGGCAGGCCTATAGCGGTGAATCACAGCTGTCTTATTTTACCCAGATGTTAGGGCTTACGGTCCAGAATTTTGTATCGGCTGCCGTCGGAATTACTGTTTTATTTGCGGTAATCAGAGGTTTTATCAATAAGCAGAAAGACAGGATAGGAAACTTTTGGGTGGATTTTACCAGAACTATTATATATATACTGATTCCACTGTCTCTTTTGGTCTCTGTTATATTGGTGTCACAAGGTGTGGTTCAGAACTTTAAACCCTATGATACCGTACAATTAGTAGAACCCATAACCCTTAAAGATGGAACCGTGGTAACAAATGAAATGGTTCCAATGGGTCCGGCTGCCAGTCAGATAGCGATAAAACAGTTAGGAACCAACGGCGGCGGTTTCTTTGGAACCAATTCGGCATTCCCTTATGAAAACCCCACTGCTTTATCCAACCTGGTTCAGATTCTTTCTATTTTACTGATACCTGCCGCCCTTGTGTTTGCTTTTGGGCGGAATATAAAGGATAAAAAACAAGGTATTGCGATATTCTCAGCTATGATGATTGTACTCTTAATTGCTCTTGCCTGTGTAGCTGTAAACGAACAAACCGGAACACCCCAGCTTACGGCAAATGGCTCCGTAGATATCGGTACGAAGAATCAGGCCGGAGGTAACATGGAGGGAAAAGAAGCCAGACTGGGTATAGCCTCATCGGTTACCTGGTCGGTTTTTACCACAGCGGCCTCCAACGGATCTGTCAATTCCATGCTTGATTCCTACACTCCCCTTGGCGGAATGGCATTGATGCTCTTAATACAGCTTGGTGAAGTTATATTCGGTGGTGTAGGATGCGGTTTGTACGGTATGCTTGGTTTCGCTATCCTGACCGTGTTTATAGCTGGGCTGATGGTAGGGCGTACACCGGAATATTTGGGCAAGAAGATAGAACCGTATGAAATGAAAATGGCAGTATTAGCATGTCTTGCCACGCCGGTTGCAATTTTAATCGGCAGCGGTATTGCAGCCGTGGTACCGGAAATTGCTGACAGCTTAAATAATGCCGGAGCACATGGATTTTCTGAAATTTTGTATGCCTATACTTCCGGAGGAGGCAATAACGGATCTGCTTTTGCTGGATTTTTTGCAGATACGGCATTTATTAATGTGTCACTTGGACTGTGTATGTTGTTTGCCAGATTTGTGCCAATGATTGCAATGCTGGCAGCAGCGGGAAGTCTGGCGAATAAGAAAAAGATAGCAGCAACAACCGGTACTCTTTCTACGAGTAATACAATGTTTGTTTTTCTATTGATCTTTGTTATTTTATTAATTGGTGCATTAAGCTTTTTCCCGGCATTAGCCCTGGGACCGATTGCAGAACACCTTAAAATGCTGGGATAGGAGGCGCTTATATGAAAGAGAATACAATGTTTGATAAAAAAATATTATTACGTGCTTTAAAGGATTCATTTATAAAATTATCCCCTAAAATACAGCTAAATAATCTGGTTATGTTTTTAGTTTATGTTTCAGCCATATTAACAAGCGGATTATTTGTCCTTTCCTTATTTGGAATCAAAGATGCTCCTTCCGGTTATATTTTAGGAATTTCCATTATTTTATGGTTTACCGTTCTTTTTGCTAATTTCGCGGAAGCGATAGCGGAGGGCAGGGGAAAAGCGCAGGCGGATTCCCTTCGTTCAGCAAAAAAGGATGTGGAGGCGCATATAATACCATCCATAGATAGCAAGGATAAACAGGAAGTCATATCGTCGGCTCTTTTAAAGAAAGGTGATCTTGTTATTGTAAAAACCGGAGAACAAATACCTGCAGACGGAGAAGTTATATTAGGTGCGGCTTCCGTAGATGAAAGTGCCATAACAGGGGAATCCGCACCGGTTGTAAGGGAAGCCGGCGGTGACAGAAGTGCTGTAACGGGAGGTACAACGGTAATCTCCGATTGGCTTATTATTGAAGTTACCAACGAAGCAGGTGAAAGTTTTCTGGATAAAATGATAGCTATGGTAGAAGGCTCCTCCAGAAAAAAGACCCCCAATGAAATAGCTTTACAGATTTTTTTAATTGCGTTGTCGGTTATCTTTATATTGGTTACGGTCTCCTTATATTCGTATTCCTTATTTTCATCAAAACAGGCTGATATGCCTAATCCGACTTCTGTTACTTCCTTAATCGCACTTTTAGTATGTCTTGCGCCTACTACAATCGGTGCCTTATTATCTTCTATCGGTATTGCAGGAATGAGCAGATTAAATCAGGCTAATGTACTTGCCATGAGCGGCAGGGCAATTGAAGCGGCAGGAGATGTGGATATTCTGATGTTAGACAAAACCGGTACCATAACCCTTGGCAACCGTCAGGCAAGTGAATTTATTCCGGTAGACGGCCATACTGTTATAGAACTTGCGGATGCAGCCCAGCTGTCCTCTTTACCCGATGAAACTCCTGAGGGCAGAAGTGTGGTAGTCCTGGCGAAAGAAAAGTTTGGTATCAGGGAACGTAATTTAAATGAACTTAATATGGTATTTGTACCTTTTACTGCCGCAACCAGAATGAGCGGGGTTGATATAAAAGGCTGTGAGATACGTAAAGGTGCGGCTGATTCCATGAAAACCTATGTTCAAAGCTTTGGCAATCATTATAGTGAAGAATGTGATGCAGTTGTTAAAAGAATTGCGAACCAGGGAGGAACACCGTTAGTAGTAACAAAAGATCACATCGTATTTGGGGTAATCTATTTAAAAGATATTGTTAAGTCGGGAGTAAAAGAGAAGTTCGCAGACCTTAGGAAAATGGGTATAAAGACCATTATGATTACCGGAGATAATCCGTTAACGGCTGCTGCCATCGCTGCGGAAGCCGGTGTGGATGATTTTCTTGCGGAAGCCACTCCGGAGGGGAAACTCGCCATGATACGTGAATTCCAGTTACAAGGCCATTTAGTTGCTATGACAGGAGACGGTACCAACGATGCTCCGGCACTGGCTCAGGCAGATGTAGCAGTTGCCATGAATACGGGCACACAGGCGGCAAAAGAAGCCGGCAATATGGTGGATTTGGATTCCTCTCCGACGAAGTTAATTGAGATTGTCAGGATTGGTAAGCAGCTGCTTATGACCAGAGGAAGCCTTACCACATTTAGTATAGCAAATGACCTGGCTAAATATTTTGCTATTATACCGGCATTATTTGTGGGGTTATATCCGGAATTATCCGCTTTAAATATTATGAGGTTGCACAGTGCGGAAAGTGCGGTATTTTCGGCAATTATCTACAATGCACTTATTATAATTGCATTAATTCCTTTGGCCTTAAAAGGAGTACGGTACAAGGAACTGCCGGCAGGTAAACTTTTGTCCCAGAATTTACTCGTATATGGCCTTGGCGGAATTATTACGCCTTTCCTGTTCGTTAAGCTGATTGATCTGATCATTGTGGCAACGGGACTGGTTGGGTAGAAAGAGAGGAAATATGAATATAATAAAACCAATATTATTAAGAGCTGTTAAAATGCTTTTTATTATGACTTTATTGTGCGGAATTATTTATCCGCTGTTGATTACGGGAATTTCACAAATATTTTTTAAAGATAAGGCTAACGGTAGTTTGATTCAGGTAAACGGCGTAAAATATGGAAGTGAACTTCTGGGACAGCAGTACACCGGGGATAACTATTTATGGGGAAGAATCATGAATATAAATACCGGACTATTTACAGATGCAGAAGGAAATGCTTTAATGTATGCAGGACCATCCAATATAAGCCCGGCAAGTGAAAAGTATCAAACCCTGGTTGAGGAAAGGGCAGATAAAATCAGGCAATCCAATCCGAACGGCGCTATGGATAAAATACCGGTAGATTTAGTTACCGTCTCCGGAAGCGGAATGGATCCTCATATCAGTGTAGCAGCGGCGGAGTACCAGATTAAACGGATTGCCAAAACCCGTAATATGACGGAAGATGAAGTCAGAACTATTATTGATCAATATACAACCGGCAGATTTGCAGGAATATTTGGTGAAAGAGTTGTAAATGTTCTAAAAGTTAATCTGGCATTGGACGGGATTTTGAAGTAAATCCTTCAGTAAGTGAAAATCCTGATATAATCAGTCAGAAAGAAGGCGGCTTGATGGAAGATAATTATCGTAATCCCGACATATTATTAAAACAAATAGAGGAAAGTGAAGAACAGCAGGGAAAAGGCAGGTTAAAAATCTTTTTCGGATATGCAGCAGGCGTAGGTAAAACTTATGCCATGTTAGAATCCGCCCATGAAGCAAAAGAGGCCGGACTTGATGTTGTAATAGGATATGTAGAACCTCATACCAGGCCGGAAACCATGGAATTAACCAATGGCCTGGAGATGTTATCCACCCTGACCGTGAATTATAATAATATTAATCTTTTTGAATTTGACCTGGATGGAGCTCTAAAACGGAAACCACAGCTTATACTGGTGGATGAGCTTGCACACTCGAATGCAGCCGGGTGCAGACATGAAAAGAGGTATCAGGATATTCAGGAATTGCTTAAGGCGGGAATTGATGTTTATACAACAGTAAATGTCCAGCATCTGGAGAGTTTAAATGACGTAATTGCCGGAATTACGGGAGTTATTGTAAGAGAGCGAATACCGGATTTTGTATTTGATAAGGCAAATCAGGTAGAATTAGTGGATATAGAACCCGAAGAATTATTAGAACGGCTGAAGTCAGGTAAAATATATAAAGATAAACAAGTTAAAAAAGCACTCAATCATTTTTTTACCATTGAAAATTTGGTTTCTCTTCGTGAAATTGCACTGCGGAGAATGGCGGACAGGGTAAATCTGATACAGGAAAAATCATACAGCGGAGTAAAAGAGGCAGAGGGAATAGTAATGGAGCATATCCTGATCTGTTTGTCGCCCTCGCCCTCCAATGAAAAGGTAATACGACAGGCAGCCAGAATGGCAAATGCATTTCATGGCAAATTTACTGCCTTTTATGTTGAAACCTCCGGTTTTGCAGAAATGTCAAAAGAGGATTCTGTACGTTTAAATAAGAATACCAGGCTGGCAGAGCAATTAGGTGCTAAAATCGTAACTTCATACGGAAGTGACATTGTGGAACAGATTGCGGCGTATGTCAAGGTTGCAAGAGTTTCAAAAGTAGTATTAGGAAGAACCTATACAAAAAGAATGTTATTTTCTGTAAAGGAGAGTTTTTCGGAACGGTTATCAAAACTTGCCCCACAGTTGGAGATATTTTTAGTACCGGATGCTTTTGATAAAAAATACATTATAAAGTCAAAAGTCCCCAGGAATCGATTAAAAAGTGAAATCGTATTGATTGATAGCATAATTTCAGTGGGGATTATGGCTGCTGCAACGGTAATGGCATATTTATTTCGGTATTTAGGTTTCAGCGATGCCAATATTATTATGGTATATTTGCTAAGTGTATTATTTACCGCCTTGGCAACAAAACTGAGAATATGCAGTGTAATTTACAGTGTTGCCAGTGTTTTTGTATTTAATTTCTGCTTTATTGAGCCCACATTTACCTTTACGGTAAATAATACGGAATATATTATAACCTTTATTATTATGTTCGTAACTGCTTTTATAAGCTCTTCCTTAACACAAAAGGTGAAAAATCATGCAAAACAGGCTGCAAAAAAGTCTTACCGTACGGAAATCCTTCTGGAAACCAGCCGCAGGCTGCAAAAAGCTGATAAACCGGAAGATATCATTATCCATGCGGCAGAACAGTTAGGAAAACTGTTAGAGAAGA
This sequence comes from Anaerocolumna sp. MB42-C2, assembly GCF_030913705.1. Taxonomy (GTDB): domain Bacteria; phylum Bacillota; class Clostridia; order Lachnospirales; family Lachnospiraceae; genus Anaerocolumna. Next base: position 2,981,088 of record NZ_CP133190.1, on the reverse strand, counting down.
ATATCTATATTTTCCTCGGTAATCCGGAAATTAATAAAGAACCTTTTATTTTTAAATTTCATGATGACGCGGTAAATATCCTGAATAAGGAGGAACTTGCCGTTGCCCAGTGGACTTATAAAAATAACAAACATGCCGGTTTTTCCACAACTACATTACCGGGTGCCAAGTGCCTGTATCTGGCAGTCCGTAACAGTGAAAAGGTATTTGCGGTAGTCGGTATAGATATGGAGAGAAAAGAAATTCCCGCATTTGAAAAAGATATTATGAGCGCAATTTTAAATGAGTGCTCCCTGGCTCTGGAAAAAGAAGAATTGGCAAGGGAGCAGAAAGAAGCGGCGATTAAATTGCAGCAGGAACAGTTAAGAGCCAATCTTTTACGTTCCATATCCCATGATTTACGGACACCGCTTACCAGCATTTCGGGAAATGCTGGAGTCCTGATAGGTAATGCGGATAAAATAAGCAGTGATCAAAGGCAGAAGTTGTATGTGGATATTTATGATGATTCTATGTGGTTGATAAATTTAGTGGAAAATTTATTGTCTGTTACACGGATTGAAAATGGCACCATGAATTTGAACTTACAGGCTGAGCTGTTAGAAGACGTTATATCAGAGGCATTAAAACATATTAACAGAAACAGTATTGAACATCATATACAGGTTGAGGAAGAAGATGATCTTCTGGTTGCTAAAATGGATGCAAAATTAATAATGCAGGTTATAATTAATTTAGTGGATAATGCAATTAAATATACGGAAAAAGAATCCGAAATCTGCATTAACACTAAAAAAAGGAATAATGAAATCATTGTAGAGGTGACGGATAATGGAAGCGGAATAGCAGATGATCAGAAAGAGAAACTGTTTGATATGTTTTATACAGTGAATAATTCTGTTGCAGACGGCCGGCGCGGTATGGGACTCGGACTTGCCTTGTGTAAATCCATTATTAATGCACACGGCGGTGAGATCAGTGTATTTGATAATATACCGAAAGGAACCATATTTCGGTTTACTCTAAAAGCAGAGGAGGTAATATTACAATGATGAATGGAAAACCGAACATTTTAGTAGTGGAAGATGATCCGCCTATCAGAAACCTCATAACAACAACCCTGGAGACCCAGAATTATAAATATATCACGGCAGCCTCCGGGGATAAGGCTTTGTTTGCGGCTGCATCAGGAAAGCCGGACATTATTTTATTGGATTTGGGACTTCCGGATATGGATGGTGTAGACGTAATCAAAAAACTGCGCTCCTGGTCCGTAATTCCTATTATTGTAATAAGTGCCCGTAGTGATGATAAAGATAAAATACAGGCATTGGATGCCGGGGCGGATGACTATCTTACGAAACCTTTCAGCGTGGAAGAGCTCCTTGCCAGGCTGCGTTCTACCTTAAGAAGAATTCAGTATTTAGAAGCAAGAGGAGCTGTGGAAGAATCCGTCTTTCATAATGGAGAACTAACCATTGATTATACCTCAGCCACCGTAAAATTAGGGGAGAGGGAAATTCATCTAATGCCCATGGAATATAATCTGTTATGCCTTCTTGCTAAAAATGTAGGAAAGGTTTTAACACACCATTATATTCTGGATAAAGTATGGACCAATGCAATAGAAAGCGATTTGTCTTCCCTTCGAGTATATATGGCATCTTTACGCAAAAAAATAGAAAAAGATAAAACGGAGTCCAAATATATACAGACACATATCGGGATTGGATACCGTATGATTAAAATTGATGGTGATAAGTAGAGAAAATTGTTATTAAACCAAATTTCCTTTAATATCTGTTTATAATAGGCGGTGTTGATATCAATGAGAAATCATTCAATAAATAGGGCTAATGATAAAATATTAGATTTGACATTAAGCGGTAAAACTAAAAAGCAAAATACTTTAATAAAGCTTGTAATTATGGTATTTATCATGATGATATGTACCGGGATATCAATGATTTTTTTTCACATTAAGATGTTTGAATCTAATATTGTGATGATTTATCTGTTGGGTATACTTATTTTTACCTATTTGGCTGAAAGTTACATTTATAGCTTAATTTCTTCCGGCTGTGGAGTGCTGCTCTATAATTTTTTCTTTACAAAACCATATTATAATCTAAAAGTACATGATCCGGATTATATCATTACTTTTATAGTAATGTTTATGGTAGGATTTATTACCAGTATGCTGACCATCAGGTTAAAAAAGGAAAGACAGCTTGTTGAAGTACGGGAAAAGTATATAGCTTCCCTGTATTATATTGAGAAGAAATTACTGGATGTTAAAAGTATAGAAGAATTAGCGGAAATTTCTGCAAAAGAGATGTCAAAGCTATTGAATGCGGATGTACTTGTGCAATTCAATCATTCTAATGGGGAACTGCTTTATAAAAGTGCCAGTGGTAATGACAGCTTTCTTGGTGTTATTGACCAGGCAGCCTGCTTAGAGACATTTCAGTCTGGAATTCCAAGTGGTTATGGAACTACACTTTTTTCTGACGCAAGTGCATTATACAAACCGATATTGAGTCAAAGCGGAATTTTGGGAGTCATAGGTATTTCCTTGAGAAAGGATTCCATTCGAAGTCAGGACCAATTTACATTTGCCGATGTCATAATACCGCAGATAGCTGTTGTACTGGAACGCCAGAAAATATCCGAGGAGCAGCATAAAGTACAAATTGAAATGCAAAAAGAACGTTTACGGGCTGATATGTTACGTTCCATTTCCCATGATTTTCGGACCCCTTTAGCAGGTATTATGGGGTTAGCTAGTACAGCACGGGATAATTATGAAAAGATCAGTGACGAAATCAGGAAAAATTTTTTACAAAGCATATACGAAGATGCAGACTGGTTAAATGAGTTAGTAGAAAACATCTTACAGACTACACGTTTTGATGAGGGCAGAGTAAAACTTAATTTTGAGGAAGAGGCGGCCGAAGAGATTATCTCGGATGCTGTAGCACATGTAAAAAAACATGCTCTCAACTACAATATTTCTGTAAAGATACCGGAAGAAATCCTGTTAATAAAAGTGGACGGAATATTAATAAGACAGGTTTTAGTAAATCTTATAAATAATGCAATAAACTATTCTCCTGAGGGAAGCGATATTATAGTATCACTGTACCGTGATTCAGACCGGGTTGTTTTTGAAGTGAAAGATAACGGACCCGGCTTTTTGACGGATGACTTATCCCACGTATTTGACCGGTATTATCATAACACGAAAAAAAACGGAAACCGAAAAGGTATGGGACTGGGACTGCCGCTTTGCAAATCGATAATCGAAGCACATAATGGAAGTATATCGATTAGTAATTATGAACCGCATGGAACCATTGTGAGTTTTTATATCTTATCAGAAATGGAGTAAAACTATGGAACCGCTTATTTTAATTGTTGATGACGAAAAGTCAATAAGGAGCTTTCTTAGAGTATCAATTGAGATGCAGGGATATAAGTGTATGGATGTCTCGGATGGTTCCAGTGCTCTTATGTTAGCGGTATCACAGAATCCTGATATAGTAGTATTAGATCTTGGACTACCGGATATGGACGGGGTTGATGTAATAAAAAAATTAAGGAAAGTTTCCCAGATTCCAATTATAATTATTTCTGCCAGGGGCCATGACAGGGAGAAGATTGAAGCACTTGATGCCGGTGCGGATGATTATCTTACCAAGCCATTTAGTGTACCCGAATTACTGGCCCGTATAAGAGTTATCTTGCGGCATAAAAGTTATGCGGTTATTCCTGACATAGAGGTAAATTCAAGTTTCAAAATTAAAGACTTGATCATTGATACGGATAAGCACAGAGTCTGGATTAACGAACAGGAAATACGGTTAACCCCCAATGAATATAAGGTGCTGGTTTTATTAGCCAGGAATCAGGGAAAAGTACTTACGCATAAGTATATTGCGGAAAATATCTGGGGAGGTATGCTGTCAAGTGATACGAAATCACTGCGGGTATGTATGGGTAATTTAAGGAGAAAACTTGGCGAAGATCCATCACAGCCGGAATATATCATAACAGAAATCGGTGTGGGGTATCGATTGGTAGATGAATAAGTAAATAAATATAGTATAAATATAAGGGCTGTTGCTAATTCTGAAAGATTTAAACTTGTGCCTGGAATACAGGCTGATATCACTCAAGTTTATAATATAAGAATTATGTCACGGCCTTTTTTTATGCAATAGGAAATTGCGTCCTATTGCATAAAAAGCCCGACCGGCAGGATGCACATGAACACGCAAAAGGATAATATCCTTTAAGGAAGATGTCACCGAAGTGACAGCGCGTCAGCGCTAGAGTCTGGTAAACCAGACTCTTTCTTATGCAAGTAAGATATTGTGCCGGATTTTTTATCTAAATATTATTTCATTAACAGAATACTTACACAAAACTTATACGAAATGTTTTATTCTTTACTTATTAAAGAAAAGAGTTTTGCAAAGTGAATTATTCAGCTGAAAAAAGTGAAAGAAAATATTAAAAAGAAAGGATGCCACGGTATATTCTTTCACTCATTTTTATTTGTGGCAGTCCCACAGAAAGGTAAACGGGATGTAATGGTGTAAACTATGTATGATTACGAAATGACAGCAGGTAAATTGCATATGTATATGAAAGAGGTAATCAGTTATCTTAAAAATAGACAGTATGAAGAGTCATATAAACTTATAATGAAAGCGATTAATAGCGATCCTAATGCTGCGGAACCTCATAATCTTCTGGGAATCTGGTATGAATTCAAAGGAGACAATGATTTAGCCAGGAAGCATTACAGAATCTCATATGTGCTGAATCCCACATATAAACCAGCCAGTGTTAATTTGGAACGGGTCAGTACCCTGTTTCCATATAAAAATATTGAGGTTGATTTTGGTGATGAAAATAATGATATAAGTAATCAAGGAACAAAAGGGACACCTTTAAAAGGAGGTAACCTTGCTAGTAAGTCCCCCGCTTCTTAGCCGAGGGTATGGAGTGGTTAGGGATTATTTGTTTTCAGCCGGAGTTTATACACCAGCTGTAATAACTGTATAGCAGGTATAAGGTTAGAGCCGGGTAGCGTAGCGAACATAAGAATATCCGCTTTGACTTAATGTGTGGAGGATGATATATGTATATAATCATAATTGGCTGCGGAAGATTGGGCAGTAATCTGGCGAAAGAATTATCGGATGATGGCAATGACATTTGTGTTATCGATCGCGATGGAGATAAATTAAATACTTTGGGCAGTGGGTTTAATGGCAGGCGTATCAAAGGAATTGAATTTGACAGCGACAAACTGCTGGAGGCAGGTATAAAAAAGGCGGATGCTCTTATAGCAGCTTCACCGGATGATAATATAAATATAACAGTATCGCTGATAGCGGATAAAATATATACAGTACCTAAAATAATAGCCCGAATAAATGATCCGGACAAAAGCTATTTCTATAATAAGCTCGGTATTTCTACCATTAATCCGATTCAGTATGAAATTGAGATACTAAAAAGTCAGCTGCCAAGTGAAAGTTTAGATATAATTTCAACATTAGATAATAATTATGGAATTATAGAGCTTCTTGTAGGAAAAGAAAAAGATATTACCGTAGTTAATATTGAAGATAAATTCCACTGCATCATATCAGGCCTGATGAAAGACGGAGCAGTAAGTCTTCCAAAAAAAGATGACCGGATAAATAAAGGGGACCGGATTTATTGTACGGTTCATAAAAATGATAAGGAAAAGTTAATTAATTATTTATGCAAGGAGATATTCCTATGAAGACAATTATTATCGGCGGAGGGAAAATAGGTTATAACCTCCTTAAAACATTAAAAGAGAGAGGATATGAAGTAACTCTCATCGAGCGGGATAAAGACATATGTATAAAAATAGCTGAAGATTATGATGCGGATGTAATCTGGGGAGACGGTACGAAATTAGAGGTATTAAAGGATGCAGGTATCGAAGATGCAGAAATTATCGCAGCTGTTACGGGGACGGATGAAGAAAATCTTGTTATCTGTCAGATTGCAAAATTAAGTTTTAATACGAAAAAAACAATTGCCCGTGTTAATAATCCTAAAAATACTATCATGTTTAAAACTCTGGGTATCGATAATACGGTTTGCAGCACGGAAGTAATAGCAAGTTTAATTGAGTATTCATTTGAGAAAGAGGATTACAGAATTATCAATACTTTTGAACGTGGTTCCATGATTTTAGCGGAATTATCTATAAACAAACCTAATTTATGGTGTAACAGAATGGTAAAAGATTTAGTTTTACCAAATGAATGTGTACTGGTCTCTATACTAAGGGATGAAAAAGTAATATACCCCAGGGGTGATACCTGTATTTTACCTGATGACAAAGTAGTGATAATGACCAATAAATCAATTTTATCAATTATTGTTGCAGAGTTATATGACGGAGGTAATAAAAGATGGACTATATCAAAAATGAAATAAAAGGGATTATATCTGAACTGGGTTCGGCTGCTTTTTATATTTTTGTTATCTTTGTAGCGGCCGTAATCATTATGAGGTGAGATTATGAACAAAAATAGACAAAGAACTTCCAGCATAGGTATCATATGTTACTATACCGGATACATAGTTCTTATCGTAGCCGCATCTATGAGTATACCAGTTGTTACATCTATATTATTCAAGGAATGGAATCCAATGTTGGATTTTATGATTACTGGTGCCATAACAACAATTATCGCCTTATCATTGATTCTGTTCGGAGCGGAATTTAAGGACAGCAGGCCAAATTTTGGATGGAAGCATGGTTTTGTTATTGCTGCATTATCCTGGATTATCTTAACTTTTTTATGTGCGATTCCGTATCGGTTAAGCGGACATACAAACTCATTTTTAGATGCCTGTTTTGATGTAATGAGTGGATTTACAACAACGGGGTTAGTTCTTACGCAGGATTTGGATCATCTTTCCAATGGCTTAAATATGTGGAGACATATGTTAACTTTTATTGGCGGGCAGGGAATGATTGTTCTGGCGCTTTCTTTTTTAACAAGAGAAATCGGCGGAGCTTATAAAATGTATGTTGGAGAAGGAAAAGATATTGAATTGGTGCCTAATGTAAAAGGCACTGCCAGATATATATGGAAAATAAGCCTGGTATACCTTATAATCGGTACGGTTACCTTGTGGATAATCGGTATGTTTATTGGACTGAAACCTGTATCGGCATTTTTGCATGCACTGTATATGTTTGAATCCTCATGGAGTACCGGAGGATTTGCCCCTTATACCCAAAACATTATGTATTATCACAGCATATTATATGAATCGGTTACTATGATTATATTTATACTGGGCTCATTTAACTTTGGTCTGCATTATGCCATATGGCAGGGTAAAAGAAAGGAAATAGTAAAAAATATAGAAACCCAAAGTTTCTTTATAACATCATTTATAGCCTGTATGCTGGCATTGATTGGGTTATCGAAACTAAATGTGTATCCTAATGCGGTGGCAGGTTTTAGAAGAATTATTTTCAATGTAGTCTCAGCTCATACGACAACGGGATTAGGTTCTATTTATGCCAGACAGTTTGCTTTGGAATGGGGAGATTTCGGGGTTCTAATTATGATAATTGTTATGCTGATCGGCGGTTCAGCATGTTCAACGGCAGGTGGATTTAAAGGACTAAGGGTAGGTATCGTTTTTAAAGGTCTGATTATGGATGTTAAAAAACTGCTTACATCGGAGCGAAGCATGAAAGTGTATAAATATCATCACATAAAGGACCATATGTTAGAAGACGGTTTAATTAAGTCTTCTGCAACGATCATATGCTGTTATATGGTTACATTTACCATAGGCACCATGATTGGAACATTTTATGGGTATACATTAGCAGACTCCGCATTTGAATCCGCTTCCGTTACCGGTAATGTCGGATTGTCTATAGGTGTTACTACGCCTTCTATGCCGAATTTTATGAAGATCTATTACATTATTGCTATGTATTTAGGCAGGTTGGAGTTTCTGTCCGTATTTGCCTTAATAGGTTACATTCTGGGAGGTGTTAAGAAAACATGCATAAGATTATTACAGCGGGCCTAGTTTTTTTAATTTTGACCAACTTATTTTCCATAACGGCATGGGCAGAGGATGTGACAAAAATAAATGATTTAATCGAAAATGCCAAGGAGATGGACGGACAGAGGGTTACTGTTTTTGGGGAAGCGATTGGGGAGCCTCTTAATAGAGGAGAATATACCTGGATAAATATTAATGACGGAACCAATGCACTCGGTATATGGATTAGTAAAAATGAGGCAGAGCATGTTATTCACTATGGGAATTACAAATATAAAGGAGATATGGTTAAAATAACAGGTGTATTCCATAGAGCCTGTATAAAGCATGGCGGTGAAGCAGATTTACATGGCAATTCATTGGAAATCGTAAAATCAGGGCACCCTGTAAAGGAACAAATAATACCGGTAAAAATAATCAGTAGTATTATATTAACCGTTTTAGCTTTCATAATAGTAGTAATATATCAGAAAAGGTTAAGAACCAAATACCAAGCGCCCAAGAACCTATGAAAATGAACTTGTAGATTTACGATAAGCAGGCAGGCATTCAAAACATGGAGGCCTGCCTGCTTTGCTGATTTTTAGGTAATCTTATTTATTTTGTGCTTCCAAAGTGGATAAAATCTCACCGGAAGAGGCTGTATTTTGATCAGCCTGTTGCACAATGGAGGTTATTTCGGTTTGAATATTTATAAAATTCCATGCTGCTTGTGTAATTTTTTTCATATTACTGTCTAATATTTGGTTCGCAGCATATTCTAAAACTTCATTGATACTCTTGTTGTTTTCATTTACTTTCCCGTTCATTTCATCCGTCTTTGTATGGTATTCTTCATATTGCCGAAAGATAAAGTCTCCTCTTTTATGGACCTGGACATCTGTTGGGGTCATAATAATGCAGTTTTTTATACTGACGCTGACAATATATTTTGGTGTCCTTGCATATGGATTAAAAAATTTTATTTATTTGCATTGAGCCGCCTGCAGAGTTGAGAAAAGAATATAGACCTGGTGTGATTTTTTCTTCTTTTCTGCAGATTTCATCTCCAAAACAGTCAAGACTGGTAATTTGATATGTCCCAGATTCAGAGAATTGAATACAAATTTGTTTTTCTTTGCAACCATTTAAAATCCAGTATTCGTTAAATGACTCGTTAAAAGGAAGCTTAATCAATACATTACTAATATAATAAGCGATAATACATATTTTATCATAACAACTTTGAAGGACTGGATAAAGTGCTAATGGTGATTGAATTGAAAAAATTCCTTCTTGCAGGACTTTGCAGTTGGAAATTGAAAACTTCAAATAATGTTGTAACACTTTGTATTGCTTGTCATTTAATGAATTTAGTTTAACAGATATTTGAAGATTCCCAAATATACAGTTGATGAGCCGAATGGCAATATCTTCAGGTGATTCATTATGGTGCCACATAATCATGTCAGAATGAATGGCAGTATTTCCGCTGATGAGTTTTAAATCGGTAATTCCAATGCGGTTTGAGACAGACGATAAAGGACAATCTCCAACACGAAATATATTACCAAATCTACGCATTTGTGGGCCGATATAATTTTGACGAAATTCGATCATAATATTGGGCTTGATAGCTCTTAGTGTCTTAGAGATCTCTAACATTAGATGGTAAACAGCATCTTGAATTTCGTGAAAGTCCATGTCACGATTGTATTCAGGTGTATCTGTATACTCACGAAAAGAATCAATGAAATCTAATTTTAATCCATCTAAATTCCATTCTTCTAAAGCAGTTTTATACAAAGTGATTAAATAGAATCTTACCTGAGGATAGCGTGGATCCAAAACGCCTGCTTGGAGAGTTGAATCAAAATGAAGTAACATATTACTATATTCATTCCATACACTGGAATACTTCCCTACGAAAGCGACACTGTACCACAAGAGGCATTTCATTCCGAGTGAGTGAATATAATCAACATGTTTTTTTAAGTCAGGAAATTTTGTTCTCTCACTTTTCCAATCTCCACAAAAGCCATAACCTCTGTTATTGTCTTCCGTTTGCCAGCCATCATCTATAATGACGGTTTTCATTCCTAAATTCGCAGCTTGCTGATATTCACATCTTAACAATTCATCAGTCATATCTTGGTGGTAGGAATACCAGGTAGAGTACATAGGAAGCTTGGTTTCTCGAGGTACACACATTGGTTTATCAGGCAGGATAGAGTCCCACCAGTTAGAAACATTTTCTAATACTTGATGAAGAGGTGCATTAGTAGTATCAATACGACAGGTTAAATCGTAAATATTGGTTTCTGGAGATAAATAGATAATAATATCTATATAGATTTCACCAGTTTCTTCATGAACACCAGCAAGAAGAAAAGAATCTTGATTTACATTACTTGAGGATACTGTAAAACAATTATTCTCCTCTTGATTAAAAAAAGTAACAACAGGAGCGGAATGGCTTAGGTTAATTTGGTGTAATTTAGCCCAATCACCAATTAAATTTTTCTCAAAAGCAGAATCAGGACGCCAAATACCAACGATGTATAAGGCCGGCGCTTCTAAATGGAGATGAACAAGAGGCCGATTTTTCATTGGAAACTGCTGCAGAGCATTGAGGTTTCCTTGAATGGATTCGTTGTATCGAAAATCAAAGAGATATTCAGATATTGTAGAATTAGTTTCAACAGAAGAACTAGTTAATTCAAGTTTATTCGTATTACATATAATATTTGTTAGTTTCATTTTTGCCTCCGTTTAGTAAAAAAGTAAATGATTTTATGTTTACAAAACTAACACAAATAAAATAAAAAATCAATAGTTTAGTAAATATATTATTGAAAATAGTTAAAATAATAAGGTAAACAGCAAAAATATTGTTGACAATAGTAAAAAATTGTGATAATTTTGATTTATAAAACAAATGGCTGTATGTTAGTAAAATAAAAAAAGTTTACTAAAAAGAGAGGATAAACATATGAAAAAGAAAATAGTTTGTATTATGGTGACTTTATTGGCTGGAATGGCTGTTCTTACAGGATGTGGAACGGAGAAACAGAAAGTTGTAACTACATCTTCAGAAAATAGTGATCCTGTACAAGATGGAGATGTAGTAGAGATTACATATACTTCGAGAGGTAATGCAGAAGAAATAACTGTATATCAGCAAGCTGTTGATGCGTTTAACAAAAGCCAGAATAAAATACATGTTAACTTTGAAGCATCTCCAAGTGATGGTTATAGTCAACAGCTGATTACTCAGTTGGCTGGAGGGACAGCTGCTGATGTTATTTTTGTTGAGGATACTATGATTAGCCAGTTGGTGAAAAATGGTACAATAGCCGGTATGACAGACTTCCTTGCAAGTGCTGATTCTTATGTAAAAGAAGATGATTTTGATGAAAGTGTATGGGGTGCAGCTAAGAATGGTGATGAAATCTATGGATTATCAGTAGATTGTAATCCGGTAGTTATGTATTATTCTCCATCAATGCTGGCAGAGTTAGGCATTGAAGAACCTCAGGAATTATTTGAAAAGGGTGAGTGGACATGGGACAATTTTGATAAAATCTGTTCTGCACTTCAGGAAAATGGCAAAAGTGGAATGATTCAGTCTGGGGACAATATTCGATTATACAATTGGGTATTTGCTAACGGTGGATCAGTATGGGATGGTGACACTTACAAATTTGATGACAAAGCCAAAGAAGCTTTTAAATATGTTTGCGAAAGATTGAAAGACGGAAGATTTGTTTATGGCGGAACATTACCAAATGGACAAGGCGAAGATGCAATGTTTATGTCGAATCAAACGGGTTTTATTGTAGCAGGACGTTGGCTTACAAAAACATTTTATGATGAAGGCATTGATTTTGATTATATTCCATATCCCTCTAGTGATGGTACGAAATATACACCGGCACAGGTATGCTGTGGATACTTATGTATCAATGCGAAATCAGAGTATGCAAAAGAAGCTATGGAGTTTGCTTCATTCTATTGCGGAACGCAAGGACAGAAAGCAAGAATTACAGGTGTAGGCACCTCTGTTCCATCGGTAAAAACATTGGATGAATTAATTCGGAGTTCTGAAGTTCCAGAGCATGTAGAACATATCTTGAATGTACGTGCAACTGGTTGGACAATGGGTGATAAAACTGTAAAAGATGGTTTATATCCAGGATTCAGCGATGCGACAAAATCTGTTTTTGAAGAGGCGTACATTAATGGTACGAATCCAGAAGAGGTTTTGGGAAAGGCAGAAGCAAAAGGAGCCGAAATCATAGCAGTAGAGCAGTAAATAACATGTTTTTAGAATAAGGAGGCGATACGCCTCCTTATCTATAAAGGAGAAATGTAATGCAAAAAGGACGTAGAAAATGGGGATTGATTTTTATTATTCCTCAATTAATAGGTTTAGTTATATTTGCAATCATACCATTAGGTATGAGTTTTGGCATTAGTTTCAATGAGTGGGATGGAATAGCATCGGAAATGAAATTTGTTGGACTTCAAAATTATATTGGACAGGTAATGGATTCGGATTTCAGAAAATCCTTATTAAATACGTTAATTTATTCGCTTCTTTTTATACCGATCGATCTGATATTGGCATTAGCACTGGCATTGGCAGTGCAGAAAATTAAAGGGAAAAATATATATAGATTGTTCTATTTTATGCCAGTTGTAACCGGATCGGTATCGGTTGGTGTAATTTGGACATGGATTATGAATGGAGATTTTGGACTTCTTAATACTGCATTGGCTTCTATAGGCATTGACGGTCCTAAATGGTTGACGGATCCTAAAATGGTGTTAATATCCATTGTCATTGTGTCCGTATGGTGGAATGTTGGATATAATATGGTACTTCTTCTTGCTGGTTTACAGAATATTCCGGAGGTTTATTATGAGGCAGCACAAATTGACGGTGCGAATAAATTGAATTCATTCCGGCATATTACGGTACCGATGCTTTCTCCAACGCTGTTCTTTGTATTAATAATGACGATAATAAGTTCTTTTCAAGTATTTGATCAGGCGTTTGTTATGTCCAAAGGCGGTCCAATGAAAGCAAGTTACACACTTGTATACCATATATATCAAAATGCATTTGTAGATTTTAAAATGGGACGTGCTTGTGCATCTTCTGTGATTTTGTTTGTGATTATTTTGACTATTACATTGATTCAAATGTATGGATCGAAAAGGTGGGTGTACTATGAACAATAAGAAAAAGGTTAGAGTTGGTAAAATTTTGTTGTATGTGGTACTTAGCCTTGGGGCAATAACTATGATACTTCCTTTTACATGGACTATTTTGAGTTCCTTGAAAAACATGGGACAAACATTTGCATCGCCACCCAAAATATTGCCAGATCCGATTGTTTGGGAAAATTACCCGGATTCACTGGCAACACTTCCTTTCGGACGTGCATATTTTAATAGTTTTTATATTGCATTTGTGGTTGTGGTTATTCAGTTGCTTACAGCTACAATGGCAGGGTATGCATTTGCAAAATTGAAATTTCACGGGAGTAATTTTGTGTTTATCTTATTCTTGGCGACTATGATGATTCCGTCACAGGTTACGATGATTCCGTTATTTATTATTATGAAGTATTTGGGACTTTTAGGTACGCATTTATCTTTAATTCTTCCGGCAGGCTTATTTAATGCATTTGGAGTATTCTTAATGAGACAATTTATAGCCGGAATCCCAAATGAACTGGAAGAAGCGGCAGTTATAGATGGAGCTACGGTACCACAGATATTTTTTCGAATTATTATACAATTGGTAAAACCCTCTATGGCAGCATTTGGTATTTTTGTATTTCTAGGACAGTGGAATAACTTCTTGTATCCATTGATTTTCTTGAACAAAACAGAAACTTTTACGGTTCCGCTTTTACTCAATTTCTTTAAAGGTACCTATGCTACTAATTATCCGCTGCTTATGGCAGGTACAGTAATATCAATTCTTCCGGTACTTATTGTATATATGTTTTTCCAAAAACAAATTATTCAAGGAATAGCTATTACAGGAATGAAAAATTAATAGTTTCTTTTAAGAGGTTGTCGCACTAGTGGTTGAATAACCTGGAGTGCCCCCCGTTAAGAGACAAATAAAATATTTATTTTTTAGGTTATGTACCTGCCAGTCCTGGCAGGTACATTTTTTATGCTGCTTCCAGATATCTAATATGGTATTCCATAAAAGTCGTAGCAAGCAATTTACGCTGCAGCCGTTTAGCATTGTAATAAATTATGTAATCAGATACCGTTGTATTTTTCGCATAAGACATATTGGATTATCTTGTATTAACATATTCATTTACTGCTTTAAGTTTTAATTTCTCTAAACAAAACAGCCCTTTTTCGTCCTATAGTACCGCCAGGAACGAGATTTCAAACAGATGGGCAGAGTTGAACTGTGGTTAAAAATCTCCTTATTGTTGTTTACAACTGTTTCTTTTAATTAGTTGGATCGGTGTATGCAAAACTAATGGAAACTTTCGACCCTGGATCTGTGAAAGTAAAGCAAATCCGGCAGTTTCTCCTATTGTGGGAATGTTTAGAGAAATTGTGCTAAGGGAAGGATTTAGAAAACTAGTGTATGGTATATTGTCAATACCAATAATGGAAATATCCTTTCCAATCTGTATATTGTGTTCCTGAAATGATTTATAGGATCCCAAAGCCATTTCGTCAGATGCAAATAATATGGCAGATGGCAAAACGTTTTTTTGAATTAATTGTGTAGTGATACGGTAACCTTCTTCCGAAGAAAAATAATCGCCAATCCACATTTTTTTAGAAGGATCAATATCATTTTGCAGACAATAATCTCTAAAAGCAAGATGCCTGGAATCTAATGCTTTTTCTCTTTTTTGTTGATTGAATTGTGTGATGTAATCGTAAGATCCAATAAATCCAATATCTGTAATCTTGAGAGAATGGAAATATTCAGCTGCCATTTTTATAACTTCGTAAAAATTGACTTGAACGGAATCGAATTGTTTATCGGGAGCAGCATAATCTATGATTAGTTTATATTTGATATTAGCAATTATAGGGTGATATGGATCTAAATGAAGTTTTCCGAGTATAATCAAGGCATCCATTCCGGATAGTGCTTCATAAGAATCTTCAACAATGTAATGAAATTCCAATTTATAAGATAGCGGTGCCTCGTTGAGAAAAGCTGTGCAGCTATTAAGAATTTTGCTGTAATAATCATCATTTTTATCACTGAAATTAAGACTAAAGCTGAGAACTCCAACTTTTAAAACAGATGAAACATTACTTTTTCCTTTCGGGTTGTTTCTTTTTCCGTTGTTGGGTGTACGCTTTTTTATCTTTATATCATAATTCATAGCTGCAGCAGTTGATAAAACTTGTTCTCTGGTTTGCACAGTAACTGAAAAATCCGGGTCATTATTTAAAATTCTTGAAACGGTAGCTTTTGATACACCACATACATTAGCAATATCACTTAATGTTGCCATTTGTTCCACCTCGTTTAGTAAATGTTTTGTGTTTACTATACCATATTTAGGTGATGATATTCAAGAAAAATGTTTGCATATAACTAGCTATGCTTGATGAAAAATACGTGTATTGTTAATATTATACGGTTATAATATATTTTTTGATATGTACAATTATTTATGCAATTACATTTTTATTCTCAACAATTACTGTTATTACCAACGGAGTCTATTAAAAAAGTTAATTATTACAAATTGTTTACTGAATGTTTTAGTGAACAGTATAAGAAATAACAAGTGCAATTGGTCCAAAACATGGCGTCATGAATAACTCTGCTGATATAATGTTATATTTATAATTTATGAACGCACGCTGCTGCTTATAGTAAGCAGCTTTTTCATTTTTATATCATACCGGACGAGCAGTAATACATAATTTTAAGTGTAAGAATAATTGGAGGCTTTCTATGCAGGAGAATGATACTGTATATCAAATTGAGACATCTGAGATTAATCAGGAAAAAATGAAATTTATTGTGGTTAATCGCAAACCTGTCAAAATAGATACAAGTACAAGGGATAACATAGAACAGGAACTATATAAAATATTTATAAAGTATGTTTAATGGGTTGCCTCAATGATGTGTTTGCTGATAAAAACATCTGTGGGCGGCTCTTTTTATAAATGACAGAGGGAGGTGTAAGTTGAACGATGTATAATGCGTTATATGCTCGTCAGTCAATATTAAAAGAAGATAGTATCTCGGTAGAGAGCCAGATTGAATACTGCCAATATGAAATCCATGGTGAGCCTTTTAAGACGTATATTGACCGTGGGTATAGTGGTAAGAATACCAATCGTCCCTCGTTTGAAGAAATGCTTCAGGATATTGAGACAGGAAAAGTAACCAAAGTTATAGTCTATAAATTAGACCGGATCAGCAGGTCCATATTGGACTTTGCAAACATGATGGATAAATTCCAGAAACATAATGTTGAGTTTATATCCAGTACGGAAAAATTTGATACTTCAACACCTATCGGCAGGGCTATGTTAAATATCTGCATTGTATTTGCACAGCTTGAAAGGGAAACAATACAGAAAAGGGTTGCTGATGCATATTATTCACGAAGTAAAAAAGGATTTTACATGGGAGGCCGTGTACCATATGGCTTTCGAATAGAAAAAACAGTAGTTGACGGAGTGAATACTTCCAAATATGTACCTGTCCCTGAGGAAAGTGAGCAGATCAGTTTACTTTATGCTATGTATGCGGATAATAATAATTCTTTAGGAGATGTGATCCGCTGCCTGGTTAAGAATAATATCGAAAATCTTCGCGGAGGGGTATGGAGCACTGCAAGAATATCTGAAATGCTCCGTAATCCTGTATATGTGAGGGCAGACGCTGATGTGTATGAGTTTTTTAAAAGCCAGGGTGCTAATATCATTAACCCGGTAACAGACTTTATCGGTGTAAATGCTTGCTATTTATATAAAGGGTCGGTTTCTGAAACAAGAAAACAATGTGACTTAACGGATAAAGACATTGTATTGGCACCTCACGAGGGAATTGTATCTTCAAAGGATTGGATTAAGTGCAGAATAAGATGTCTGAATAACAGACAATCCACTAAAACCTGCAAACCCAAAAATTCATGGCTTGCAGGAAAAGTAAAATGTGGTAATTGTGGATATGCTCTCACGATTGCAAAGTCAAATACGAAATGGGGAAGATATTTTGTATGCAGCGCCAGATTAAGTACAAAGAAATGCAAGGGTGTGGGTAAAACAATTTATGCTGATCTGCTGGAACAATATATGTTTAATGCAATTAAAAAGAGACTTTCCGGGTTTAGTAAATTATCTGCCAATCAGAATGACATCCGGTCTAACCCCAAATTAAATGATGATAAGATACGTTTATCCCAGGTAGATAATGAAATAGAACAATTACTTGGGAAAGTTAACAGCGCCAATGATGTATTGATACGGTATATTAATGAAAAGATTGAGAAGCTGGATGCAGAACGTAACAGATTAAGAGAAGAAATAAACAAACTGACCTATACTTCCACGGAAAAAGATAAGAAAATTATTAAAAATCATGTGGAAAAGTGGGAAGAACTATCTTTTGCCGATAAACAGTCTGTGGTCGATGCATTAATTAAAATTATATATATTGCGGATGACAAACTAGATATTACCTGGAACATATAAAACTGCTTATATTTTGCTTGATCCTGTACGCTTTGGTGAATCATTAAGAATCGTACAGGATCATTTGGATTCCAGAAACTTCTATGCATTTAACCCGGAATTTGATAAATAACTCTTATAAACCTGATTAATTTTCTCAGTAAATAATCTATATATAACCTGTTCTTTTCTTCTCTTATAAAAATGGAGTGATTTCTATATCGCTCCATTTTCATAAAAATAAAATATACAAGCTATGGCAATTGCGAACAAGTATATTATATACTATATGCAGTAAGTTTAATGCTTTAAAAAAAGAATTCCAAATGTCAACCTAATTAAATTAAAAGGTTGACATTTGGAATTCCTTATGTTATTTTATTTTTTGAGGAGGTGCTTTTTATGAGTGCAAAACAGCATGTGCTATCCGTATTAGAGCAAAATAAGGGAAACAATGTATCCGGTGCTAAGCTGGCACAAGAACTTTCCATCAGCAGAAATGCAATTTGGAAAGCTATTAAAAACCTTCAACTGGAGGGATATAATATTACCGCAGTTCCCAATAAAGGATACTGCTTATCGGAAGATAATGATATTTTATCAAATGAAAGTATTATACCCTATTTATCAGATACTATTAGACCTGTTAATCTGGAAGTGCGCAAATCAGTTACTTCTACTAACACAATATTAAAAGAGCTGGCGAGTGAGGGAGAAGCCGAGGGAAAAGTACTGATAGCGGAGGAACAGACCGGAGGGAGAGGACGTTTAGGCCGGAATTTTTATTCACCTTCCAGGACCGGGTTATATATGAGTGTACTTTTACGGCCAAAAGTAACGGTAGAAGATTCCCTTTATATTACTACTTCCGCTGCTGTTTCGGTAGCTAAAGCCATAGAGAAAGTTACTGGCTGTGAGGCTGAAATTAAATGGGTGAATGATATTTTTTGCAACGGTAAAAAAGTATGCGGCATTCTTACAGAAGCCGGAGTTGACTTTGAGGGAGGCGGGCTGGAATATTGTATTGTAGGAATTGGGATTAATGTAGCCAGGCCTCGGGAAGATTTTCCGGATGATATAAAAGAAATTGCCGGAGGAATTTTTGAACCCAATAGGTATTCATCCAATCTTCGAAGTAAATTAGCAGCCGAAATTCTTAATTACTTCTGGGGATATTATTCGGAATTTTCAAAGAAAGCATTTATAGACGAATACCGCAGACGCTCCTTTCTAATAGGGAAAGAGATAAACATTATATCCGGGGATAAATTACAGAATGCTAGAGCATTGGAGATAGATGAGAATGCACGGTTAGTGGTTCAATTACCGGATGGTGAAATTAAGGCATTATCTTCAGGTGAGATCAGCATAAGACCTAAGTAATACATGGCACAGAGTTCATCTTCATTTAAAACAATATATTGGTTATTTGACACACTAAAATACGAGGTAAATATGAAAGCACTGGCAGATAAAATTATTAATGGCGATCGGTTAAGCAGAGAGGATGATTTAGACTGGCTCTTAACTGCTGATTTAGCTGAACTATGTGATGGAGCGAATAGAATCCGTGAGTTTTACCGGAACAATAAAATTAATTTGTGCGCAATAATAAACGGAAGAAGCGGTAAATGCAGTGAGGACTGTAAGTTTTGTGCTCAATCCGGACAACATAATACGGGGATAGCAGAATACGGGTTTTTAGACAGGGATGTTATCTTGGAGGATTGCAAAAGGCATGAAGAGGAGGGAGTACATCGATATTCCATTGTGACAGCGGGACGGACACTGAAAGGTGCAGACTTAGCTAAGGCACTTATGGCATACCGGAAAATGAAAGAAGAGTGCAGAATCGATTTATGTGCTTCACATGGGCTGTTAACGGAAGAGGATTATATTGCTCTTAAAGAAGCCGGCGTTACCAGATATCATGAAAATATTGAAACTTCGAAAAGAAATTTCTCCAATATCTGCACAACCCATACATATGAAGATAAGATAAACTGCATATATTTAGCAAAAAAAGCAGGACTGGAAGTCTGTTCCGGAGGTATTATCGGTATGGGCGAGACTTGGGAGGACCGTATTGATATGGCAGTCAGTTTATCAGAGTTAGAAGTGGATTCCATACCGATCA
Organism: Anaerocolumna sp. MB42-C2; assembly: GCF_030913705.1. Taxonomy (GTDB): domain Bacteria; phylum Bacillota; class Clostridia; order Lachnospirales; family Lachnospiraceae; genus Anaerocolumna. Next base: position 2,961,173 of record NZ_CP133190.1, on the reverse strand, counting down.
ATGCCTTAATGCCCATAAAAGGAACTCCTTTGGAGAATTACCCTATGATATCCCAGGAGGACGTATTAAGGACCATAGCAATTTTCCGTTATATTAATCCCCAGGCAGATATAAGACTGGCAGCCGGACGGGCTATTATGGAGCATTCCGGAGAAAAAGCATTCCTTTCCGGTGCTAATGCAACGATAACCGGAAATATGCTTACAACTTCCGGAAATAATATAAAACAGGATATTACAATGCTTGAAAAGCTGGGATTTGACTTATCAAAGTAGAGGTTATACCGCAGAAACGGCATCATGACAGGAACCGGCGAAAGAAAATAATAATAAAGAAAGGACGCAACATTTCAATGCTTTCAACCATTTTTAGTTGTGGCAATATCACATCTGTAAGCAGGTGAGATATGAAATGGTATAAATATGAAGAACAAAAGAATTAATACAAAAGAATTAACTTTAATTGGGCTTATGACAGCAATTACCTGTATACTGGGCCCTCTGTCCGTACCTTTACCAATCAGTTTGGTACCAATATCATTTACCAATTTGGCAATCCTTTTTACTGTATTTTTATTAGGATGGAAAAAAGGAACAATCAGTTATCTCATATACCTTTTAATCGGTTTTGTGGGAGTCCCGGTATTTTCCGGTTTTAGCGGCGGGCCGGGAAAACTGTTAGGACCTACAGGAGGATATCTGGTAGGATTTATATTTTTAGCAGTTATCAGCGGATTATTTATAGATTATTTCAAAGGAAAAATCTATATGTATGCTATTGGTATGGTATTAGGAACGGTATTTACTTATTTACTTGGAACGGCCTGGCTTGCATTCCAGATGCACCTGTCTTTTTATGAAGGACTTATGATGGGTGTTATACCGTTTATACCCGGAGATATTCTAAAAATAATAGCGGCACTGATTCTAGGACCGATACTCAGGAAAAATATAGCTAACATAGTGTAAAGAGTCTCGCCAAGACCAAACGAGCCAAAAGTCTCGGGTATGAGGCACAGGATAATTAATAGAATAGAACTAATTCAGGGGTTGTTGCCAATCTTAGAATACCAGCTTGCGAGAGAATAACAGGTGCAGGTTATGTATTCGGAAGATTTTGCTGCATCCCTTTTATTATTTTCAAAGTAGATCAATTAGGGATGCTTTATAGAAGTAATAAAAATATAATTTTAATTCAAAAAGATATAAAAAGATGTGCATGAATGCACACAATCCTATTGACAATGTGCGTTTATGTATATATAATGGTAAACGAAGACAAAAACTAACAAAATATGATATAATGTAACAAATAATGTAAATTGTAAACGAACAACAGACAGTCTATATGTTATCAATTTCTTTATATTAACGTTGCTCCAATAATTTAACAGACTTTATAGGCGGCTAAGAGATGGAGGATAGGCAATGATTCATTTATCAGGATTAGAAGAATGCAAACTTATGATTGAGACACTTGCTGATTTGGTTCATGGTGGAATTTTATTCGGTGTGATTGAAGGTGATACCGTTATATGGAGGAAAAGATCAAATGCCTTTGATTTAGATGTCTTAAATATTGGTTTCAAATTAGATGAAAATTCTACAACCATGAAAGCAATCCGGGATAAAAAAGTTATGATTCAGAATATATCCAGAAATGTATATGGTAAAAGGTTAAAGATATCTTCTTTACCTATAATAAAGGAGGACGGTGAAATGTTTGGGGCTTTATCCATCGCGGTGCCTCTCCTGCACCCGGTTGCAGCTTCTTTTAATAATTTTGCCCCAATTCTGGTTGAGATGTTTATAGAGGGAGCTTTTCTTTATATAACTGATTTAAACAAAGTTGCTTATAGACAGGATTCTGAAAGATTCCAGGTTCCAATATTTGATATAGGATATGAATTAAAGGAAACAGATGTTGCATATCAGGTTATCAGAGAAAAAAGGCCAAAAAGTGTGGAGTTGGATGCTTCTAAATTCGGTATCCCTGTATTTGTTGCCAATTTTCCGCTTTTTGATGAAGAAAATGAAAATGAAATTGTTGCAACCTTAGGAATCATTATGCCAAAACAAAATGCAGTTGTATTACGTGAAATGTCGGGTAATCTTGAAAACAGCCTTTCAGGTATTTCTTCGGCATTGCAGCAGTTAGCTGCATCTGCAACGGAGATTCATACCAATGAACAGACTTTAAATGATACAATTAATGAAGTAACAGGTATATCGGATGAGATTAAATCAGTATCTGCGTTTATTAAAGAAATTGCAGATCAGACAAAGATGCTCGGTTTAAACGCCTCAATAGAAGCTGCAAGAGCAGGAGAAGCCGGTCGTGGTTTTGCCGTAGTTGCCGACGAAATCAGAAAATTATCGGATCAATCGAAAAGTACGGTACCTAAGATTAATAAATTAACCGATGCTATTAAAAGTAAAGTGGAAGATGCCAGTTTAAAAAGCAAAGATTCTTTAAATGCAAGCCAGGAACAGGCAGCCGCAACGGAAGAAATTACCTCAAGTATTGAGGAAATAACCACAATGTCAACGGAACTTGGGAAATTGGCGTTGAAGGTTTAAGACGGTTTTATACTGGCAGAGTATAATCTTCATATGGAATCCTTGTCTTTTTGAAATATAATAAATTTAACGAAACGAATCACTTCATTTCGTTCATTATCATTTAATTGCTGATAGAGGTTTAAGAATTCGCCCAGTAAGTCATCACAGAGTTCTGTATTAATGGCAGTATCAATGTCAGGTTGATTATGAACAGCAGGAACCGGAAGTTCTCCCGTAAGTAACCATTCCACACTGGTATCCAGGTTTTTGGCAATAAAATAAAGTACATCTGCCTGAGGAACAGAATTTTTATTTTCGATTCTGCCAATACTTGTATGATGGATTCCTGATAAATTACCTAATTCTGTTTGGGATAACCCTTTTTTTACTCGTAATTCTTTTACTCTGCTGCCTAAATTAGCCATAGTAATAACCCCCTGTATCATAGTAGCAAGCTAGAAAACGATTTACTTGAGAAAGAATCTCAAAGCGAAAAGATATATAGATTTTAACAAATTTTAGTTGCTTTTTCTATAGTTTATTATAAGTTTATAATAAATACATAGGAATTAAAATTATTGTTCACTTCTTAGCAAAAGCAGCAGTTCTGCGAACAATAACACGCTTTGCGATGCACACAAAAGGCAATAGCATCGTTCCTACGCTGCAAATGTCCGGTATTCTTATGACAAAACACTCACAAAAAACTCGACGAGTTTGTCATCTGTGAACAGTAACGAATGAAACAATAATATTCTCGTTAGAACCCTCCCGTGTTCTGAGATAAGAAAAGGCTAAGATCACTCATCTTAGCCTTTTTAATATATTATGATATTTATAATTCCGATTTAAACGGTTTCATATTCTTCGATTATATTTTTAATTCTGGAAGAAACAATATCGGCAATTTCACCGGATTTCATTCCCTGATAATCCTCATAATATAAGGGCTCCAGATAATGAATCTGTACGGTTAATTTTGATACGGAGTGAGTATCAAATGCCTTATATGAATCAATAATGGCTACCGGAACAATAGGGCATTTTGCATTCATGGCACATTTAAAACTGCCACCCTTAAATTCCTGAATTTGATTTTTATTTCTTGACCGGGTCCCTTCCGGAAAAATTAAATAATTACGGCCCTCTTTTACTTCTTTTGTAACTTCCATTAAAATCTTCATAGACTGCCTGACATCTTCCCTGTCTATAAACTTTGATTGGAGTATATGAAAAATCTGTTTTAAGAAAAAGATATTCTCAACTTCTTTTTTTGATACCGTAGCAAATGGCTTTTCATGGGTTTCCAATAAGATTAAGGCATCAAACATACCCTGGTGATTGGAATACATAATATAACCGTTTTCTTTTGGGAGGTTTAAAAGCCCATAACACTTTATCTGAACACGGCCCTTGCGGTTAGCGATGGCAGTCAGCCGATGCAGCATGGCATATCTGGTAGGTTCATCATATTTATCAATATTGCAGTAACTGAATATTTTATATAACCAATAAGGCAATTGAAAGAAACAACGAATGACCATTAATATAATTCGTTCCATAGTAACCTCCATGGGTATAATCACATTTTATAGTATACTTTCATTATTTTATAAAGCTCTTATTAGATTTAAGAAGCTCCTAAATGAGGTTCTTTTATAATTAATAAGTTCTTCAATAATTATTTACATTTAATATTATTATAAACCATTTTATACCATTATAAAACCCTTATAATATTATAAAATTCTTATTAAACAAAAAAACTTTATATAATTATAATTTTAATTTGAGCGTCAAAAGCCCACTCGGAGTATATCGGACCCTTGACGCCCAAATCGATTTTACATTATATCGTAACCCTTAAGCATTCTTGCTCTGCTGGGGTGTCTTAATTTTCGTAAAGCTTTTGCTTCTATCTGCCTGATTCTTTCACGGGTTACGTTAAATTCCTTACCAACTTCCTCAAGTGTTCTGGTTCTGCCGTCTTTTAAACCAAATCTCAGAATTAATACACGTTGTTCACGTTCTGTTAAAGTCTCTAATAATTTAGAAATCTGATCCTGCAAAACTGAATAAGAAGCAGCATCTTCCGGTCCCATAATTGAGTCGTCTTTAATAAAATCTCCTAAATGGCTGTCATCTTCTTCGCCAATCGGCGTATCCAAAGAAATAGGATCAGCAGAAACTTTAAGAATCTCCCTGACTTTTTCAATGGGAAGTTTCATAGCGTCAGCGATTTCCTGTTCGGAAGGTTCACGGCCTAATTCCTGTAGAAGGCTTCTGGATACACGGTAAGTTTTATTAATTACCTCAGACATATGTACCGGGATACGAATGGTACGTGACTGATCAGCAATGGATCTGGTAATTGCCTGGCGAATCCACCAGGTAGCATAGGTACTGAACTTATACCCTTTATTATAATCAAATTTGTCTACTGCTTTTATTAAACCTAAATTACCCTCCTGAATTAAATCCAGAAAAGATAATCCACGGCCAACATATCGCTTTGCAATACTTACTACTAACCTTAAGTTGGATTCCGCTAATACCTGCTTAGCATGAGCATCGCCTTCTTCGATTTTCTTAGCAAGCTCAATTTCTTCTGCAACAGATAACAGAGGATAACTGCCGATTTCCTTTAAATATAACTTAACCGGGTCATCGGACATAGTTCCCACCATGGAGAAATCCTCTAAATCCAAAAGGGCAGCTTCATCGCTGTCTTCTAATTCCATTATAATTTCATCATCCGGTTCGTCTTCTTCAATAGGATTTAAAATTACAATATTGTGCGCCTCAAGATACTCATATATTTTATCAATTTGCCTGACATCCAGGTTCATCTCTTTAAAAAAGTCATTTACCTTACCTATTTCAACAACACCTTTATTATCATTGGCATAGGATAATAATTCTCTTAATTTTTCTTCAAAATTATGTGCTACTTCGCTCATCATATTCCTCCATGGGTCTGGTTGCTTGTAATGTACAATAAAAAAAGAAACTATTTACAAAATTAAGAGTCCCTTTTTCATAGTATGATTAATCACGGGACATTTCATGCAAAAATATTTAGTAAATAAGTTTCCTGGGACGATATTATCACCAAATATCATTATAGCACAGGCTGTCCGAGAAGAAAAGAAGATTTTTTATTTTCGACATATTTCGGCTGGTATAAAAACTGTTTCCGGCCTTGTATTTACTGATATAAAAGTTTATCATTAAAATCTAAACGTATACGAGGGAAGCAGTGAGGCGAAATTTCATATATGTATGACCTTTTTTTGGCTTTTATTATAAGTTATGATTAACTTTTTATTTTGTGATAAATTTATAACCATTGTGTTTTAAATTTAAATAAATTGATAATTAATATATAACTATAAATATATTAGATTCTGTCTTGAAAAAATCAAAAGCTTAAAAATTATATAAAAAGATATCTATAAATAAAATATGTATGTAAATGATAAAATATCCGTGCTTTATCAGAGTCTGCAATTTTATATTCTAAAATATAGTGTCAGTATTTAAAAGATGTATTCTGTATCTGGTTTTAATAGTTTGCTATATAGAATATAAATATATTATCATAAAACTTATAGGTATATATATGAATGAAGAAGACAGATTTAAAATCGTCAGCAACGATTATGCGGATTTTATAGTTGACAATATCACACTCCAAAGTTTCTATTCCTCCTACTCTAATGTGTCTGACCTCAGGATTAATAGTGTATATTCTGTAGCGTATATACCGGTTACTTATTTCGATAAAAATGTAATTTACAATATTGGTTATGAGGCAATACCAAAATGTTTTGGATTAATGTCAATTAACAGAAAAGAAGCAACTAACTCAATGTATACTCTACAGTATACTGATTATGATTTAAGCGGAAACGGAATATTAATAGGATTCGTAGATACGGGAATTGATTATAGGAATAATGTATTTAAGTATGCGGATAATTCAAGTAAAATTACAGCAATATGGGACCAGACCATTGAAAACGGAAACAGATACCCTGATGGTTTTTTTTATGGAACAGAGTTTAGCAGAGAAGAGATTAATGCCGCATTACTAAGCGAGAATCCTATGTCAATCGTCCCAAGTATGGATGAAGTAGGTCATGGAACTGTTTTAGCCGCTATAGCAGGAGGTTCATACGATGCAGACAATAACTTTATTGGAGTGGCACCAAATGCTGAATATGTGGTTGTTAAATTAAAACCTGCAAAGACAAATTTAACAGAATTTTACTTTCTGCAGCAGGATGCCATCTGTTATCAGGAAAATGATATTATACTGGGTATAAATTACCTAGTTCAGACGGCAGCTAAATTAAATCGTCCCATTGTCATATGTTTGGGAATCGGATCTTCCCAAGGATCACATCTTGGAGAGGGAATATTTAATAATTATTTAGCTACTATGGGACAGTTAAATGATGTTGCAATTATTGTAGCCGCAGGCAACGAGGGCAGCAGCGGACATCATGTCTATGGAGAAATCAGCCCTGAATATACATTTAACGATATATATTTAAATGTCGGTAATAATAATCCTGGTTTTTTTATGGAATTTTGGGGTAATGCACCTAATGTTTTTACAGTTGATGTTTATACACCCTCCGATGAATTCGTTGGCCACGTTCCATCGGTATTTCTTCAAGAAAGTACATTGGAAATGGTTTATTACGATACAAGTGTAACTGTGGATAATATACTGGAAAATTCATTGGGAGGAGATCAATTTATGCTCTTTCGTATTAGAAATCCAATCAGCGGAACTTGGAGGTTTCGCATTATCTCTTTGGGTAATTTACTGTCAAATTTTAATATTTGGCTGCCAATTACGAACTTCCTTACGGCAGAGACTTATTTTCTTAATTCCAGTCCATATATAACCATTACGACACCGGGAAATGAGAAAACGGTATTAACAGTCACGGCATATAATACTGCCGATCAAAGCTTATATGAAAATGCAAGTAAAGGTTTCACAAAGGATAATCAACCAAAGCCGGATATTACTGTTCCCGGTGTTAATATATTGGCACCAGGTATAGGCAATCAATATATGCTTAACACAGGAACAAGTGTAGGGGCTGCTTACGCATCCGGGATTGTAGCATTACTGCAGGAATGGGGAATCATAAAGGGAAATCAAACAGCATTACCAAGTTCTAAAGTAAGAAGTATTCTGACCATTGGCGCTGACAGGTTTGAGGATATGATTTATCCTAATCCGGACTGGGGTTTTGGAATTGTTAATTTATCCAATTCCATCTCTCTGGCGCAAAAACGCTGAATTTAATAAAGTTTAGTGATAAATAATACATTAGCTTACAGTATTCAATTTAATTACTCTTTCAGCTAATGTAAATTGTAAACTTAATAAGATAATAAGTGCACTGCAAATCATCAGTTACATTGATCTGACTAAACAGTGCACTTTTATAGCGTTTCAATTTATTATACTACTAAGATCAGCTATTTCCTTACTCTTGAATTCCCGGAATTTTGGGCAGCTGTGAAAATCCGATTTGCAAATCATCATCGGTAGGAATGTAATCAGTCATCTTACCCTCCAAGTAAGCGTTATAGGCCATCATATCAAAATAACCGGTTCCGGTAAGGCCGAAGAGTATCGTTTTGGCTTCCCCGGTTTCTTTGCATTTTAATGCTTCATCAATGGCTGTGCGAATAGCGTGAGAAGATTCCGGTGCCGGAAGGATGGTTTCCTGCTTGGCAAACAGGCAGGCAGCTTCAAATACCTTGGTCTGCTCTACGGCTGTCGCTTCCATATAACCATCATGGTACAATTTAGATAAAATCGGTGACATACCATGATATCTTAAACCACCGGCATGGTTAGCGGAAGGGATAAAGCTGGATCCTAAGGTGTACATTCTGGCCATCGGAGTTACTCTGCCGGTATCACAGAAATCATACGCATATTTACCACGTGTTAAGGAGGGGCAGGAGGCAGGTTCCACTGCTATGATTCTAGGATCTGCCTTACCAAGAAGTTTATCCTGCATGAAAGGAGCAATTAAACCGCCCAGATTAGAGCCGCCGCCGGCACATCCGATGATAATATCCGGATATTCGCCCAGTATTTCCATAGCTGTTTTAGTTTCCAAACCAATAATCGACTGATGCAGCAGTACCTGGTTTAAAACGGATCCCAGCACATAACGGCAACCCTCTGTAGTGACTGCTTTTTCCACAGCTTCTGAAATTGCACAGCCAAGGCTTCCGCCGGTTCCGGGGTTTTCAGCCAAAATATTACGTCCTGCATTCGTTGTTTCACTTGGGCTGGGGATAATAGCTGCATCAAAGGTCTGTATGATAGATTTGCGAAAGGGTTTCTGCTCATAAGAACATTTCACCATGTATACGGTAAGAGGGATATTATAATAGGAACATGCTTCTGCCAATGCTGTACCCCATTGTCCTGCACCGGTCTCCGTTGTCAGGCTGGTTAAGCCCTGTTCCTTGGCATAATATGCCTGGGCAACAGCGGAGTTTAATTTGTGGCTGCCGGAGGTGTTGTTCCCTTCAAACTTATAATATATTTTAGCCGGAGTACCCAGTGCTTTTTCCAGATTGTAGGCACGAATTAATGGAGATGGACGGTACATTTTATAAAAATCCTGTATCTCCTCCGGAATATCAATATATCTTGTCTTAGCATCCATTTCCTGGTGGGCGAGCTTTTTACAGAAGACAGGATATAAGTCTTCTTCCGTAGCGGGCTTAAGGGTTCCGGGGTTTAACATGGGATCCGGCTGTTCTCTCATGTCAGCGCGAAGATTATACCATTTCGTTGGCATCTGATCCTCCGTAAGATATAGTCTGTGTGGAATTTTTGCCATAATAAATTTCTCCTTTCAATTTAAGTTAATGATAGGTGATTGCGAGACAATACAGTTATTTAAATATTCCATACAATTCCTGCGAATTTTATAGCTTCAGTTGCTTTTAGGGGCAAGATCCGGCTCTAAAATTGTATGAATTGCATGTCATATAAATATAAGTTTTGAGGTTCGCAATTACCTGTAAGTTAATGCTTTTAAGATATAAAAAAAGACCCTTGTCTCAGTAAATTACTGGGACAAAAGTCTATATCTGCTTCTGCGGTACCACCCTGCTTGGTGAATAAAATCACCCTCTTATACCATATACGTTTCATATATGCTCCCAGGATAACGGGTGGAGTTCCCGTTGGGCATTACTCAGCTTATTAGCCTTTCTTCCCAACCTCTTAAGCCCATTCCGTCCGGATTCAATTACCTTAATCACACCAACATAAGGCTCTCTGAAAATGAAATGCCGCACGTACTTTTCTTAATCAACGGTTTATTAATATTTATTCATTTACTATATTATATTGTGAATTTTATACATTGTCAATTATAAAATTTGTAAAATTAGTTAAAATATTTGTTAAAATTCAGCATATTGTGAAAGATATATGAAATAATATATAAATCCCTTGACAAATAAGCAAACTAACAATAAATTATTCTTAACAGGATATGAGCTGTTTCTATTAAGGAGGTAACATATGCCATATATTAATACAAAAACCAATACTGTTATAACAAAGGAAAAAGAAATAGAGATTAAGAAAAAGTTGGGAAAAGCAATTGAATTGATCCCCGGTAAAAATGAAAACTGGCTTATGGTCTCCTTTGAAGATCAATGTTCCATGTATTTTAAAGGCAAATCCGAGGACAGAATGGCTTTTGTGGAAGTAAAATTATTTGGAAGTGCAGATTCAGGAGCTTATAATAAGTTAACGGCAGCGATAACCACAATATTAAAGGAAGAACTGGATATTAATCCGGATCATATTTATGTGAAATATGAAGAAGTTAGCAGCTGGGGCTGGAATGGAAGTAATTTTTAATTCATTTTAAGCAATCGGGATATATCTTTACTAATTTTTAATTCATCCATAATACAAAGGTAAAATTGACCGTAATTACCGATTAATAATCGGGTAAAGAGAAAGAGTGATGAATATGATTAAAATTAAAAAAATGAGTTTTACCATAGCAATGGCATTATGTTTATCCGCTGCCATACCGGTTTCCACACCATTTTACAGCAATGTCGAGGAAGCTTATGCAGCGGCTGTGAAATTAAATGTAACAAAAACCTCTGTTTATATAGGGGATACTGTGAAGCTTAAGTTAAGTGGTACATCAATGCCCATAAAGTGGTCCAGCAGTGATAAGAGTATAGCCAAGGTATCTGCGTCCGGTATGGTTACCGGTTTAAAAAAAGGAATGGTAAAGGTTACTGCCGCTGTGGGAACTAAAAAGTATATCAGTACCATAACGGTTCAGAAAAAAATACTTACCGCGGAACAGATTTATGAGAAATGTTCCAAAGCTACGGTGGAAATTCTTGCAGAAGTAGATGGAGAAAAGTACAATCTGGGCTCCGGTTTCTTTTTGGACAATGGGAAAGTGGTAACGAATCTTCACGTAATAGCAGGAGCGGATAAGATACAGGTAACGAACTATAACGGAACTACTTTTGATGTGCAGCAGGTTCTGGGATATGATGCTGCTATTGACCTTGCCGTGTTAAAAATTAATTCTAAAAATGATTTTTTAATTCAGAATCAGGAGGGTGTTACGGCAGGGGAGTCTGTATATATTCTTGGCAGTCCCTTAGGGTTAACCGGGTCGTTTGCTGACGGAATGGTATCTTCCACATCAAGGAAGCTCGAAGGGGTTGATTACATACAAGTAACCGCGCCAATGTCGCCGGGAAACAGCGGAGGACCGCTGATTAACAGATATGGTGAAGTGATGGGGATCAATACCTGGCAGTTTGCAGATGGTCAAAACCTGAATTTTTCCATTAATATAAACGAAATCAGTGAGGTAAATACGGATAATCCGGTCAGCGTTTCTGAATTTCAGAATTTGACCGAAAGCTACAGAGAAGATGCTGATGAGGAAGGCACTGCTTATAGCTCCTCTGACAGTCAGGAAGTACATACTAACCAATTAACAGATTTAAAGAAAGTTTCAGATATTTTGGGTGCTTTAAATGGTAACTTATATGCAGCAGCTATTTTAATACCCAATGAGGATGGTACAAGTTATAAATGGATACTGCCTCAGTAAGATTATGAATGAACTGATTCTTTACCTGTTTGATAAATAAGCCAAAAGAAACCCTGGGGTTTTTCAATGTTATTCTATGAAAACCCCGGGGAATTTTATATCTTATGTAAAATAAAATGTAAATGTAAGGTTTGGTTAAACAGTAAAACCAAAGTAGTCCAAAATTCCATCATAAATCGCATATGCAAAATCGTATTGTCTGGTACTAAGTTTTTTGGCGTCTTCAGAATTTGTTATATAAGCAAGTTCAACCAAAGTAGAAGGCATATTCGTTCTTCGCAGCACATAGAGAGATGGATTAATCCGGACACCATTATTTTTGGTACTTAATCGGCTTACAATAGCCGGTAAAATACGTTCGGCCAGGTAATAAGATTGGGTATAGTTCTGATATACGTAACATTCTGTTCCGTTAATAGCAGGATTTTCATTGGCATTACAATGGATGCTGATAAAATAATCAGCCGGCCAGGAGTTTGCCAGACGAACCCGTTCGGCAAGGCTGGATGTGTTACTGTAACCTAACGACTGTTCAGGCGATGTTCTGGAGGTTCGGGCTTCAAACCGGGAATCTGCGTTTAAAATAGCAGCAAGTTCGATTCCAACCGCATAAGTAATATCCTGTTCCCGCAATCCAAAACCTTCAGCGCCGGCATTAACACCGCTAGGGTTATGTCCCTGATCGATAAAGATTTTAATAGCCAAAATAAGGTTCTCCTTTACTATGATATAACATAATATTCATCAGTAACCGGAATGATACTGGAAAATAAAGAAGCAGGTTAATTTAGATTCCTATGTCAACCGTTTTTGAAAATGTCCTCAAAAAGTTTAAACATAAGCACCAGATTTCTGGTGCTTAGTTTTAAATAGTACTTTAGGAGAAAATCCATAGCTCAGTCGGTATTTGGATAACCTTAATAAACCTACAGACTTCGAAATATCAGTTAAGCTACATCTTTTCTATGTAATTGACTTTTAGCGTACTTTTCAAATGATGCCTGCTTCCAAGGATGGTTCATAGGAGGTATGTATTTCTTTTTTGGTAATTCCGGAATGGTCGCTAAATCAAATGCTTTTGAAGAAAGCTTGTGTTCCGGAAGTAACTCAAGTGCATAAACCTGCTCACCAATACAACTAAAAAGTTCACCATTGAATGATCTAATTACCATTGCTGTGGTGCCCTTACGATGGTGTACAGCGATTCCTTGACTGTTTACAGGAAGATAGTATTCATTTTGATATTTCAGGCAACTTCCGTTATCTATCTTTCTAGAAGATAATACCGCCAACGTCAGATTGATTTTATCACTATCTGGTTGCATTTCGAACACAGATTTGATACTATCAATAGGTAAAGCGAACTGCTTATTAAATTTCTTTATATAGGTGTGGAGAAATTGATTGGCTTGCTGAATGCTGGTTACATTCGCAAGTCGGAGTTCAACAGGAAGGCGGGATTGAAGAGTGCCAAACATTCTTTCAACCCGCCCTTTTGCTTGTGCAACGCTGGAAGTACGAATGTCGATTCCTAATTGTTTGCAGGCATAACCAAACTGAGTAAAGGTATCTTTCTCTAAAGAGGTTTCATGCTTCTTTTTATACTCAAATACAGTTCGGTTGTCAGTAAAAAATTGATATGGAATGCCATAATTACTAAGAACCTGATAGAGAACATGATAATAGCCATTTAATGTTTCTTGTTCATCAAAGTAGGCGCCAACAATCTGCCCTGTGGCATCATCAACGGCGATGTGGAGTTGTGTTTTGAATTGCCCAAACCAAAGGTGTAGGGACGCATCCATTTGAAGCATTTCACCGAAATACGCGCATCTAGGATGCCTAGGATGCGAATCCTCCAGATCCATGATGGAACTTTGAATAATAGCTGCTTTCTTTTTAGACTTAGTCTTTGATTGAATAGCCTTTAGTGCTTTTTTTACCGCTTTCTTGGAAGAACGGTTTGCTTTAGGAGAAAGGATGTATTCCTTTCTAAGAATAGAAGTAATGGCACTGACAGATACACTGATATGTTCTTTTTCTTTGAGAAGTTCAGAGTAATGGGTCAGATTGCAGTCACTGTACTTGGTACGATATAAGTCCAAGATTAACTGTTTTGTATCTGTAGGAAGAGTAATGGCCGGCTGTCGCCCTCGGTTACCATGAATAAAGAAAGACTTACCTTGTTCTTGATAGCCCTTTATTAAGCGATTGATGTGTCGATCTGAACAACCTATTTTAAGAGCAGCTGTTTTCTTATTACCATTTGTGTCTACGAGTTTTTTAATGACCTCGTACTTTTGGTTTTCGTCCATTGTTAGTAATACCTTTCTGATTGTGTCCACCTCATTTCTAAGTCATGAGGTTCTATTATAATATATGAACGACTAATTGGGACATAATCATTTGTGGTACACTAAGACATTATCATAAATGAATCATAAAAGAAGCAGGTTAATTTAGATTCCTATTGACAAATATGAATCAGGTAGTATAATTTATTGTGTGCATATGCACAATAAGAAAGAAGATACATAGGAAAGCTTAGAAAGGAGATACTTTATGCCCAGAAGTGCAAAATGCAGAAAAGTATGCGCAGAGTTTCATCACAAAGTTTTTACGCCGGAAGATAATAGATTAGGGTATATTATTTTAAGTGTAGATGAACTTGAGGCACTCAGACTTTGCGATTTGGAAAATTTGGAGCAGGAAGATGCTGCTAAGAAGATGGGTATATCCAGAGGAACCTTTCAGCGTATTCTATATTCAGGCAGGCATAAAACCGTAGAAGCTCTGTGTGATGGGAAAGGGATATTGGTTCAGGGCGGTAATTATGAAATTGCAGAAAAAGATTGTCCCTGTGATTTCGGTTGTAAGCGGTGTAAAAGACAGCCTTAAGAATCCTGAAATAATAATCAAGAATTAAAAATCAAGAATAGGAGAAATAATATGAGCGAAACTTATGAATCTCAAGGCAGTTGTTCCAGCGATTGTGGGAGCTGCAGTGAAAACTGTTCATCCAGACAACCATCCAAGGAGGATTTCCTGGTACCTCTTAATCCATACAGCAAGGTTAAGAAAGTAATCGGAATTGTAAGCGGCAAAGGCGGAGTCGGTAAATCCTTTATTACTTCTTATCTTTCCGTACTTATGAATCGGAAAGGATATAACACAGGAATATTAGATGCAGATATTACAGGACCCTCTATTCCTAAAGCGTTTGGTATTCACAGCAAAGCAGCCGGCAATGAATTGGGAATTCTTCCAGCAGAAACGAAAAAGGGTATTAAGGTTATGTCTGTTAACTTATTACTGGAAACAGAGGATACACCTGTTATCTGGAGAGGACCAGTTATCGCGGGTACCGTTAAACAATTTTGGTCCGAAGTGCTTTGGGAAGATGTTGATTATATGTTTGTAGATATGCCCCCAGGAACCGGTGACGTGCCTTTAACGGTATTCCAGTCCTTACCGGTTGATGGTCTTATTATTGTAACTTCACCTCAGGAACTGGTATCCATGATAGTTTCAAAAGCAGTAAATATGGCAAATGCCATGGATATACCAATTCTTGGTCTAATTGAAAATTACAGTTATATAAAATGCGGCAATTGCGGTGAAAAAATAAGTGTATTCGGAACCAGCCACATAGATGATATTGCAAATAAATATGATCTGCCGGTACTTGGTAAGGTTCCCATTGACTCTGCTATTGCAGCAGCTATTGATGGGGAAAAGGTGGAAGAACTAAAGGGGGACTGGTTGGATCTTGCGGCAGAAACCATAGAAATTGTTCATAAAGTCAGAGAAAATACTTCTTCAGAAAAAGTATCAGCTGCAGCTGAAAAAGCAGCAACCATTAAGATAGCGGTAACAGTAGATGAGAATAATAATGTATTTCAGCATTTTGGCAAATCGGATCAGTTTAAAATATATGAAATCTGCGGTGAGGAATTAGTCAGCAAAACGACTCTAAGCAGTAATGGCAGTGGTCATTCTGAATTAGTTACCCTCTTATCTGCCCAAAAGGTAAATGTACTTATCTGCGGGGGAATCGGAATGGGTGCTATGGAGGGCCTTATGGAGGCCGGTATATTGGTGGTGCCTGGAGCAAACGGAGATGCAGATGTGGTGACAGCTGCTTATCTGGATGGAAGTTTGGCAGAAGGTACAGAAGCTAATTGTGATCATCATGATCATCATGAAGGAGATTGCAGCGGCGAATGTAAATGTCATGAATAAAATGTAGAGGCTGGTGTTGATTGCGGCAAACGGCTTCTTTATAAATTATAACGTAATTACCCAAAACAGAGGCAGTTGCACTAGCGGTTTGATAACCGCTGGTGCAACTGCCTCTATATTTTTATGATTTATGCCAAGTGAAATAGTTTACTGTCACAGCTTACTGATATTAAGAATAGAAAGTAACTAGTGACAAATATCAGCTTCTATGATAGAATGTGAAATGGAAATTAGTGGAATATAGATCTGATGTTATCAGATGAATTTCAAATTATGAAAAAACGGTTAGTGGCATCATAAATAAGGAAAGGTGATTATATCATGAAAAAAATTAGTGTTCTATTGAGCGTTTTATTTGTCATTACTTTATTTACAAGCTGCTCCACAGAAAATATAGACATGGATTCAACTTCTTCCAGCCAGACACAAAGTGACTCAACTTCTTCCAGCCAGACGCAAAGTGACTCAACTTCTGCATCAGACGAGAGCATAAAAGAGGATATATCCGACTTACCATCACATTTATACCAAACGACAGAAATGCAGTCAGCATTATCGCTGCGCTACGATTTTGAGATTACCAAACCAACCAGTTTGGAAATAAACGTATCCACAATCTCAGGAAAACTAAGTATCGGTGTTAAAAATCGTGATACGGATACATATGTGCTTGAGTTTATAGAATGTACGAAAGAGGAATATAATCAGGTTGTTTCCTTAGAAGAAACAGGACAATACAGTATTGTTCTTAAAGCATCGAACCACACGGGAAGCTATGAAGTGATAGGAACACCTATGACGAAAGAAAGCATACATTCCTCCACTAAGCGTAGCAACGCTGGTGCATAAGGGTACTGGGCCAGCTTTTCAGACTTAGGATAAAAGCTTTATTAAAAGCGGGCCGGCTTATTCGTCTTGTTTTGCTTCTTGTTTGGGATCTATAAATCTGGCACGTTTTATGGCATCTGTCCCGAATTTATTACGGATACTGTCCAGTGCTTTATCCAATTTCTCTAATTTTTCATTTTTGACCATATCAAATAAATTCATCTGTGTATAATCTTCTGAAGTCAATTTCGTAGTCCGGATTCCTAAAAGCCGTATTGGGGTGCCATCCCAGAATTCCGTTAACAGCCGGCAAGCAGTTTCAAAAATGATGTTGGTGGTGTTGGTTGGCGATAATAAGGTAGTCTGGTGAGTTTGATGATTAAATTCACAGTCCGTAAGTTCAACCGTAATACAGCTGCATTTAACATCACCTGCACGAAGCCTTGACGATACGGTTTCACTTAAAGATAATAAAACAAGATTAGCAGTTTCATAATCGGTAACGTCCTTGGATAATGTGGTACTGTTACCATAACCTTTATTGGGGGATTCCTTTGATTCAACGGAATCGTTATTTATTCCATGGGCATATTCATATATTACCTGACCGTGTTTATTACCTAAGTGGGCTTTTAATATACGAACATCGGTATGGGCTATATCACCGATTGTTTTTAAGCCTAAATCATGTAAAATCTTACTGGTAGAACGGCCTACCAGATATAATTCTTCTAAAGGAAGCGGCCACATTTTGTCAGGTATTTCACTGGTAAATAAGGTATGGACCATATCCGGCTTCTGAAAGTCAGAAGCCATTTTGGCTAAAAGCTTATTGGATGAAATTCCGATATTTACGGTAAATCCAAGTTCGTTTTTAACCCTGTCTTTTATACTGTAAGCGGCCTTAAGCGGAGAAGCACCCAGGTTTGCTCCGGTCATGTCCAGAAATGCTTCATCAATTGAGAAAGGTTCAATTTCTGGAGTATACTGGTGTAATAGATTTAGTAAACTCTGGGAACACTCCTCGTATAACGTACGGTTTGGAGGAACCAGAAGAAGCTCAGGACATTTTAACAAGGCCTGATGAATGGGTTCTCCTGTCTGGATGTTATACTTTTTGGCGGGAGTGGATTTAGCAAGAATAATTCCATGACGTTTGGTTGTATCGCCTCCTACTGCAGAAGGTATTGTCCTTAAATCCAGAGTATCGCCTAGTACTTCTTTTCTGTAAACCGCTTCCCAGCTTAAAAATGCAGAGTTAACATCAACGTGAAAAATAATCTTTTCCTGCAAGAAATCCCTCCTTTTGTGTATACTTGATAACAGAATTAATTTTAGGTAAGTGTGAAACTGTTTTTGCTTTCTGGAAGGTACCATACAATAATCCAGTATCACCTTTACTTAGTGTGGTTTATCATTGAATAAGTATAGTTTACAGCAAGGTTAACAAATAGGCAATACAGAAACAATTTACATAGGATTACCTGATTCGTATTCCATGGGACGGACAGAGTAAAGTATAAGGTGTTTTAGGAAGTTTTCGGACTTTACATTGATAAAATTATAACAAAAAAGCTTTTCGTGATAATTTATATTTCTTTTTCAATAAAAATAGGTTATAATAACTAAAAGTTGTATTACAGCTTATACTATAAAATAGAAGAAGATGGAGGTATATTATGTTAGTATCAGCAAAAGATATGCTTAATAAAGCAAAAGCAGGCCATTATGCAGTAGGTCAATTTAATATTAATAATCTTGAATGGACTAAGGCAGTATTATTAACAGCTCAAGAGTTAAATTCACCGGTTATTCTTGGTGTATCTGAGGGCGCTGGAAAATATATGTGCGGTTATAAGACTATCGTTGGTATGGTTAACGGAATGTTAGAGGAATTAAAAATAACGGTACCCGTTGCCCTGCATCTTGATCACGGCAGCTATGAAGGTGCATTAAAATGTATCGAAGCTGGTTTTTCATCCGTTATGTTTGATGGTTCCCATTATCCAATTGATGAAAATATAGCAAAAACTACAGAATTAGTTAAAATATGCGGTGATAAGGGAATATCCATAGAAGCAGAAGTTGGTTCCATTGGCGGTGAAGAAGATGGAGTTATAGGTGCCGGTGAAGTTGCAGATCCTAAAGAATGTAAAGCAATTGCAGATCTTGGCGTAACTATGCTTGCAGCAGGTATCGGTAATATTCACGGAAAATATCCGGAAAACTGGGCTGGACTTAGCTTTGAAACCTTAGATGCAATACAGCAGTTAACAGGAACCATGCCTTTAGTTCTTCATGGAGGTACCGGTATTCCGGAAGATATGATTAAGAAAGCAATTTCTCTTGGTGTTGCCAAGATTAACGTTAATACAGAATGCCAGTTATCCTTTGCAGAAGCTACACGTAAGTACATTGAAGCAGGCAAGGATTTAGCAGGTAAAGGATTTGATCCTCGTAAGCTTTTAGCTCCTGGTACGGATGCTATTAAGGCTACTGTAAAAGAGAAGATGGAATTATTCGGTTCCGTAGGTAAAGCTTAATTTTTGTTTTACTTAAGAATAAATATTGTAATGGGGATACTGTAAATATATGTTTACAGCATCCTCATTTTATGTGTTTTTCTAAACATCGAGCCACAGCATACAAGCAAGGTCTAATAAAATATCACCTAAACCAATCTTCTTAAAAACCAAAGATGAAATAAAACACCACCTAGGATACAAAGTAACATTCCGAATGCCAGGGCCAATGAAAGATTTTCTTTAGCAATTCGGCCGAATATCAGGTTAATTGCGGTCATGATACTATTGATAAACATAGAATTAT
Organism: Anaerocolumna sp. MB42-C2; assembly: GCF_030913705.1. Taxonomy (GTDB): domain Bacteria; phylum Bacillota; class Clostridia; order Lachnospirales; family Lachnospiraceae; genus Anaerocolumna. The sequence continues at coordinate 2,941,549 of NZ_CP133190.1, read as the reverse complement.
AAGATAATGCAGTTGCCCGGTTTGACACTGTAATTTCACGGTTTTGCAGTTCACTGCTTAGTGGACTGAGTAGATTAAACGATATTCTAAGCAAAACAATACAGAAAACAGATAGTATCGGATTAATACTGAATACTAAAACACCACAGGATAAAGCACTCATTCCGTAGATCAATATAATAATTTTATGCTCGCCAAGCCATTTACTTAGTCTAAATGAATATAATCCCAAAAAACCTATTAAATTAATTCCAACATAAATGATACCCATGTATTGCGGTGATATGCCGCTATGCAAATACTGTAACTGGCTTAAGAAAACTGTTATAGTCTGATGGGTCTGTGATAAAAAGGCTATGGCAGTTAATAGCAATAAGTGCCCTTTGTTACTGGTTATACCCCTGATGAACTGTGTGAAAGATGTATTTGGTTCCCGAGATATTTTTTCGTGAGATAGTTCTTTTAAACCAAATGTTAAAATTGCAGCTAATCCGTAGCTGATTACGGTAAGAAACCCTGCCAACCTGTAATTATCTCTTATAAAGACCGAATATACGAAAGCGGCAACTACCAACCCAAAGGTTGATAAATTAAAATACATAGTGAATACTTTCTGACTTTTCCCCGTATCACTGGATAGGTATAAAATACTCTCATCACATCCGGAAAGTCCGGCACATACAAAACCAAGCAATATCCTTTCCAATAAAAAACCCGAAAAACCACTGGCCTGCCAAAAAATAATTTTTGATATGAAATAGAAAGTACAATTAATTACCATCGTTTTTTTGTAACCGATTTTATCAGCAGCAATACCCCATGGTACTTCCAGAAGAATCTGACATATAAAAGAGATACTTTCAATGACAGTAATTTGTAAAATATTAATACCTGCAGCCTGCCGATAAAGGGTAGCTATTGGTGCATAAAAAATCATCCCCTGAAGCATAGCAATGGTATACATGATACGTATATTTTTTTTGCAATACATTCTAATGTATTCCTCCAAATTTAAGCATAATAAAAAACCCGGTTTAAACCGAGCAGTTAAACAAACATTTTGAATGCTTAAATTGGACAATACATGTATTTTATCTCCATATTAATAAATATTTTATTTTTAATGGATAATTATAATGAAAGGGTATAATTCTTGCGGTAATAAGGTAAGGAAATGCTGTTATAGTATTTTTCGCCCTGCGGATTCATAGTTTCCCATGCTTTTAAATAGGACTCTGGCAAGTCCGGAATCCAGTACTTATTTATATCTGCATCAGCTTCTCTATGAATGGTATCCCCCCATTTAAGGTTTGCTGCCAGGATACCATCCCCCTCGTGGAAGGGTCTTCTGGCAATTATTTCTCCCTCCGAGCTTAGGATCTGTGCTGCACCAACCATTTGACGTGTTTGCATTTCGCTGTCTATAGGAAAGTTATTATCGCTGTTTTTAAACTTATAAGCAGTAACCTTTCCACAATGGTTTGCATGTATAACCGGGGTATGTAACAGTTTAGCAAATTGCACCGGAGTTTCTAAGGCTAATTGCTGATTATATTGCCTTAGAGGTTCTCTTTCTGAAAGTGCATTATCGGGCAGATCCCACCAGCAGGAACCGGCTAATATAATATCTGCTTTCGCTGAGAGCTCTCTTACAGTATCATATCGTATCATTTCCCAGCATAACGCAACACCAATATTACCAATAGGTGTGTGTAATATACGATTGGTGTCTCCTTTGGTATAGTAGCAGTTTTCAAATTGAGTCGGCAGGTCTTTTTTATGGGTAAAAGTTTCACCGCCGGGAAAAACTAATTCAAATAAGTTGTAACACTGATATCCATCAAAAGAAAGATAGGAACCTCCGATTATAATATTAAATTGTGAGGAAAGTTGCACCAAAAATTCATGTGTTTTTTTATTCTGGAGTACCGTCTCCAACATTTTTGGTGAAAAACCAATGGCTGATGTAAAAAATTCGGGGAGTACAACGAATTCTGCACCATCCTCTACTGCCTGAAGAACTAAATTTTTAACTTTCTTAAGATTTTCGTCGAAATCAGCAAAAACTGCATCTAATTGGATTGCTGCTACTTTCATATTAAGACCCAATGCATAATTCATCTGTTTACCTGCCCTTGTGTTTTTCTTTTCTTTTTACCTGCCTGAGAGCGAACTGCTTTTCGTTCCTTTCCTCTTTTCTTTGGCGGTACTTGGCATTTCTTTCGGATTTATCCTGAGTATGCTGTAATTTTAATGCCTGTTGAGATTTTGTTCCGATCTCCAGTTTTTTTAATTGACGCTTCACAGCTCTTTGTCTGCGTTTCGGATTGGAACATTCCTTGTTTCTCACATCGTATATCCCAGGGCTGAAAGTTAAGGCCTGCCATCCCTTTAGAATATATTCCTGAATATCATAATCTTTCGGTTCTGCTCCAAATGTAATTTTACATACGCTTAATTGGTCATTGATTCTTCTTTCGCAGATACCGATATAAAAAGGATCCTCAAAAAATACGCTTAAGCTTATTTGTACTTTGTCCATTATTATTCCTCCTTAAAATAAAATGAACAAAGAACGGACAACCAAGGAGGCAGGTTACTGATAGCTTATGCTACGTCTGGACTACCAACCAGAACTGTGTTTTTATCTTTGTAATATCATTATACAATTTATTTTTATGGGAAACAAGAATTACTTTAATACCCTATTAAAATTATTGGCATAGGAAAAAATTTTAATATTTCGGTATATGCTATTAACTTAGTATGTTCCGCCATTTGGTTGTTTTATATTGGAATGGTTACAATTGGATTATAAGATAAGGTGAAAAATTCAATACACCGTTTTATATTATACGAGTATATGTGTCATTGATTTTTCACTTTGTTTGTGTTTTGCTTGATATATGGTTTTGTTTTTATAATAATAGTGCATAAATAGTGCAAAATAAAAGCATAAATAATCTTAAATTATGCAAATCAGTATTGACATAGGTATAAAATTAAAATATAATAGTAACAACTTAAATACAAAGTGATGCAACACTGTGCAAATATAGAGTATTATAGTGTATTATAGTGCATAATTAAAAAATTAATATTCATAAAGGAGTAGTGTTATGGGAGAGATAAAAATGTATGCAGAGAATCTGCCGAATATACCCTGGCAGGAGAAGCAGGAGAACCAGGCTGGTCCGGTTTGGCGTTATTCTGAAAATCCTATTATCGGAAGAAATCCATTAAAAGGAGTTGCAAGAATCTTTAATAGTGCGGTAGTTCCTTATGAAGGAAAGTTTATTGGAGTATTTCGTGCAGAGACTAATAATGGTATACCTCATTTATATTTAGGGCACAGCGAAAACGGCATTCACTGGACTTATGATGAAGAGCGGATACCCTTTGTAAATGAAAACGGGGAACCTTTTATGCCAAGATATGCGTATGATCCCCGTTTGATAAAAGTGGAAGACACTTATTATATCATCTGGTGCACCGACTTTTATGGTGCGGCACTTGGCTTAGCTAAGACAAAGGATTTTAAGACATTTACCAGATTAGATAATCCGTTTTTACCTTTCAACAGAAACGGTGTATTATTCCCCAGAAAGATAAACGGTAATTTTACTTTGCTTTCCCGTCCAAGTGACAGCGGGCACACTCCTTTCGGGGATATTTTTATCAGTGAAAGTCCTGATCTGGTTTTCTGGGGAAAACACAGGCATGTTATGACGAAAGGATCACAGTGGTGGCAGTCTTTAAAAATCGGCGGCGGCGCTGCACCAATTGAAACGAGTGAGGGCTGGTTATTATTTTACCATGGTGTAACGGGTACCTGTAACGGTTATGTATACAGTATGGGAGCTGCAATTCTTGATATTGACAATCCGTCCATAGTAAAATACCGTTCAGAGAATTTCATTCTCACGCCGGAGGAATGGTATGAGGAGAGAGGATTTGTGGCAAATGTAGTATTTCCCTGTGCGACCCTTCATGACGCGGCAACCGGAAGAATTGCTATCTATTATGGTGCGGCTGACAGCTACGTGGGTATGGCGTTTACAACTCTGGTTGAAATCGTTGCATATATAAAGGAACATCATGTTGAGACCCGGGATGATGCTTCTCTGGGAATTATATAATTAATTTCACGAAATAGTTCATTAGCTTAAAGTGGTAATAATAAATTTATGAACAGACACTTAAGAGATGGAAATGTTTTATCATTTTCATCTCTTCTTTCAATTCATCCTGTATAACCAATAAATTCGAATCAGTCACATAGAAAGAATGCCTATTATTTCATAACTGTATGAAAAAATGTATTGCAAGATATACTGAAATTCATTACAATGTAAAATAATAAGAGAGATGAAAGGAGAATACGTTTTGGATTATTTAGAGAAATATGAACAATGGACAACAGATGAATATTTTGACGAGGCAACAAGAAAAGAATTAAAGGATTTATCAGAAAATGAAGCTGAAATAAAGGATCGTTTTTATAAAGACTTGGAATTTGGTACAGGAGGTCTTCGAGGGATATTAGGTGCCGGAAGTAACCGAATGAATTTATATACCGTTAGAAAAGCAACACAAGGTCTTGCTAATTTTATTATTAAGCAGGGTGGAGCCGGGAAAGGTGTTGCGATTGCTTTTGATTCCAGAAGGATGTCTCCTGAATTTGCAGAAGATGCAGCTCTTTGCTTAAATGCCAACGGAATCAAGGCTTATGTATTTGAATCCTTAAGACCAACACCGGAATTGTCTTTTACGGTTAGAGAATTAGGCTGTATAGCCGGAATCGTTATTACTGCCAGCCATAATCCGCCGGAATATAACGGTTACAAAGTATATTGGGAAGATGGTGCTCAGATTACTTATCCTAAAGATGTTGAAATTATTACAGAGGTTAATGCAATTACCGATTATGCCACTGTGAAAACGATGAATATAGAAACAGCGAAAGCTCAGGGATTATATAATATAATTGGTGCCAGGATTGATGATAAATATATAGAAGAACTTAAGAAATTAGTGGTGAATCCGATTGCCGAAAATAACAAGGATATGAAAATTGTCTACACCCCTCTTCACGGAACAGGCAATCTTCCGGTCAGAAGAATATTAAAAGAACTTGGATTTACCAATGTATATGTTGTTCCTGAACAGGAATTACCGGATTCAAATTTCTCAACAGTAAGTTATCCGAATCCTGAGAATCCGAAAGTATTTATATTAGCCAAGAAACTAGCTGATGAAGTGGGCGCCGACTTAATTCTTGCAACCGACCCGGATGCGGACAGACTTGGTGTACAGGTGCGAAATGAAAAAGGAGAATTTGTACTTTTGACAGGTAACATGTCCGGTGCATTAATCGCCGAGTATGTATTTTCCCAGAAAGCAGAACATAATACTCTTCCTGCCAATGCCGCCCTGGTTAAAACAATTGTAACCGGTAATATGGCTGACCAGATTGCGAAATATTACAACGCAACATTAATTGAAGTTTTAACCGGATTTAAATATATTGGTGAGCAGATTAAACTTTTTGAGGAAAACGGATCTCATTCCTATGTATTTGGTTTTGAAGAAAGTTATGGCTGCTTAATAGGAACTCATTCCAGAGATAAAGATGCGGTAGTTGCAGTTATGACTTTATGTGAAGCTGCGGCTTATTATAAACAAAAAGGAATTACGTTATATGAGCAGATGAATCGTATCTTAGAAAAATACGGATATTTTAAAGAAGACCTGGTATCAGTAACCTTAAAAGGTATTGAGGGTATGGAGAAAATTAAAGAAATCATGGGAAGCTACAGAAAGAATCCGCCAACCAAAGCCGGTGACTTTAAGGTACTTAAATTCAGGGATTACGAAGCTGATACAATAACGGATCTTGCAACAGGAACGGTAATACCTACGGGACTTCCTAAATCGGATGTTTTGTATTTTGAATTAGAGGAGGATGCATGGTGTGCTGTAAGGCCGTCCGGAACAGAACCAAAGATTAAGTTTTACTTTGGCGTAAAAGGGAACAGTTTAATAGATGCGGAAGAAAAACTTACAAAATTGGTGTCTGACCCGGTATTCCAGGTTCAATAAAGGTAAAAATTATAAAAGAGAGAGCTGCTGTTAGATTAAAAATCATTTAACAGCAGCCCTCTCTTTTATATTAATTTCTGGCCGCAGTTCGGACAGAAATTAGCATCTCCGGTTTTCTGACCGCAGTTTGGACAGAAGTTAGGTTTCTTACCGCCACCTGCGAATTGGCTGTTAGGCTGGCTGGGATTTACAGGATTCGTCTGATTCATATTCTGCAACATCTGATTTGCCATATTCATACCCATCATCATACCGGCCATATCGGAAGCCATACCGCCGCCCTGTACTCTGCCGGAGGCTATCCCGTCAGTCATAACAGCCTGTTGGTATCTGTTCATATCCCCGATCATATTGGTAGAGGCATTACGGTTAATCATTTGCTGGATTTCCTCGGGATAATTAAAGCTCATTACGTTGAATCCGGTAACTGTAATACCAGTATCAAATAACTGCATATCCAAATCCGTGCGGATACCATTACTGATATCAAAAGAATTTGCCTGAAGGTTAAACATATCTTTTCCTTCTTTTGTTATCCATTTCATTAATAACTGATCCAAGAGAGCGGTGATACGGAGCTTAACATCGTCGACTAAATAACTGTCTTTTACACCGGCAATTTTATCTATCAGCTTAATATAATCATTCACTCTGAAGTTAAAAGTACCATTGGCGCGTATCGGTAAGCCGCCTGGCATCTTCTCGGTCGGGATATTAATTGCATTTCTGGTTCCCCATTTAACAGTGAATTCTTTCGTATTAATAAATAAGACTTCAGCCCTCATACCACTGTTAAATCCGAATTTGAAACCTTTTAAGGTTGAAAGAAACGGTATGATTTGCGATTCAATATCATAGTCACCGTCATCTTTAAAGATTCCCTCTATTTTTCCGTTAAATAAAAACACGGCATCCTGTCCCGGACGGATAATTAATTTACTGCCTTTTTTTATTTCTTCGTTATGCCATTTATAGAAGATCATATCTTCTCTGAATTCTTCCCATTCTACAACATTGGATAATTGTCCTGAAAAAAAGCCCATGATATGCTACATCCTTTCTGCTATTTTAATATCTTACAGTATCTATTTTATAATATCTTGTGAATAAATGAAATATCTATTGAAATACTTATTAAAAACCCCGGCTTCCACCGCTGTGGGAATGGCCGCCGCTTGATATTCCGCCGCCACCGCTGCTTCGACCGCCGCTTTGGTTATTGGATGGTTTTTTTACTCTGGTGGTGGTAGTTCGGATATAATCATCCCGCCGGGCAACAATCCCTGAATTCTGTTCATCTAGATAAGTACTGTCGGAAACGGTAACCCGTCCGCCGGAATTAGCTGCCATGATTCCTACGGTGACTGCTCCGATAATCACTGCCATTAATAATTGAAAACCGGTATTATAAAAGATATTATCTTCCTTTTCTCCATAATAATCGCTGGGGCCATTATAACCGGATTCACCGTAGTAATTTTCTGAACCGGCATCTCCGGTTGCAGGGGTTGTGTCAACACCTTTTTCCTCGTTCATATAATAAGCAGCCTGTTTGGCGAATTCCTCCATGGCGCCGTAATAGTCACCATCTGTCAGCTTGGGTCTGACATCATCTAATATGTGCTCAATGCGGTCATTGTTTAAATAATATTCGGCATCACCGTAACCTTGAATGGTTACACTTCGGTCTTCACTATACATATTAACCAGGATCATTGCGGTATCACCGAACTCCTGATTATATCCGAATTTGTGCTCATCATAGAAGTCTTCCAGGTATGTTTTAGGGGAGTCTCCGCCCAGGTCATCGGTAATTACAACAATATCAACTTTGCCGTCTTCCCCATAATCTGAGCAAATAGATTCCAAATCTGCCACTTGCTCTTCATTAAACAGTCCGTTATAATCATAAACTTTCTGATCCTTAGCAGCTGCTAAGGGTTTTACCGGGTTAAACATAGTTGAAACAGGAAAAAGGATTAAGAATAATATAAGGAAGGCAATTGTACGGTTAATAGGTTTAACCCCTTTTCCAGGTATATGTTTTTGGACATTAATCATAGTACAGGCCCTCCTGACAAAATTGCTATAATTTTAATAACTATAAAAGAGGCACAACTGACACCTGCAAACCAGGCTGCAATTTTACCTTTGCTTAACGGCGGCTTGCCCACAATCTTACCCGTCTGGCCGTTCATCGCAAAAGTGTGTTCGGATTGCTTATAATCATAGCAAACCATCCATACAGGCAGGAGAACATAGTCTGCATTGCGTTCTTTTATTAATATATCTTTTTGATTATAAGAGGTAGTAGTATAACCGTTTATGGTATCTCTTATATAAAGATCCACATAATCTGTAACTCTTTCCCTGACTCTGTCAAATAATTCTCTGTCATTATAATTATACTTTTCCGCAAGATATCCTGCCAGGTAAGGCATATTAAACGTCTTGAGTTCTTCATAATTGTAAGGCTCCAGCTTATCCATTAACTTATCATTCATTTTCTCGGAAGCATCCGCTGGTACTTTGAGATAATTTAAGTTAACTTTTCGATATACATTAAAATGACTGGTTTCCGTATAAATGTATTCCCCCTGAGTGTAGGTCCGGACCTTGGTACAGTCTGCATTAGCCTCTCCCTGTCCGTTTAAATCATATAACCAGAAAGGTACGTATAATCCGGTAATACTTTTAATCCGGTCGGCCGTCATAAACCCTTTTGGAGTCAGGCGCCCTTTTCTGCACCATTTTTTAAAGGCTTCCTGTGCCTGCTCTTTATTAATGGTAAAAGGGATAACTTTAGCCGGAGCTTTGCTTCCGCTTAAACGGTCTGCTAATACTACACCGGCTCCGCAGAAACTGCAGGTAGTTGCAGTTGTATTTTTATCTGTAATCAATACGGCACCGCAGTTCTGGCACTGATATTCTACCGTTTCATCTTCGCTAAAGGTCTGGGAGTTAACGTCCGTCTCAGTAAAATCATCCTGTTTGGAAGAATGCGTTGATTTGGTTTCTGAACGGTTGTAATCATTGGAATCCTGATTTTTAATCGTTTTTATATCAATGTTCTCTCCGCAGCTGTCACAATGCAGCATACCTGAGGTACTGTCATATGCCATGTCGGCTCCGCAATTTGGACATTTATATTGTATTACCATGAAACCCTACCTCTTTCTGCTATTATTTCATATTCGCGAGGCTCATATGATAGCGATGCTTCGCATCGTCGATGCGCACTCACTACGTTCGGCGCTGTTATAATGTCTGTCGACATTATTTCATAACACGAAAAACAGCGGCTTTTATTACCCGCCGCTATTTCCCGCATATGGAATGAATGTTCTTATTTATTTAAACTAGCCTTAAGTGCAGCTAATTCGGCATCCACATCGGTTCCGGACGAATATTTCTTTGTAAGGTCTTCAATAGAAGATTCGGAAGTCGAACGATTTAGTTCTGCCATCGCATTCGCTTTATCAATTGCTTTGTCTGCCATTTCTTCATATTTATTAAAGCTTGCCATGGAATCGTTGGCACTGGCTACGGAAGAAGTCATTTTATTAATACGTTCCTGAGCTTTAGCAACAGATAATTTGCCTTTAATCATGTCCTTGCGGGATTCGAGTTCGTTAATATCGCCTACTAATTTATCATGCATTTCTCTCATGTGCACGGCATTGGCATGAGATAAATCGTAAGCCTCCTGTAAACCACTTAATTTATTGGTTAACAAGGCTTTCTGCTCCAGGAATTTCTTAGCATCAGCTTCATTATTAGCTTCAAGTGCTTTCACTGCATAGGTTTGCATTTTTTCGATTTCTTCTCTGCAATCATCTAAAACTCTCTTGGCGCGTTGTTCTTCTGCCATAATGGTGGCTGTTTCAGATTTAACCTTACCTAAATCAGTATTCAGGTTTCTTAAGCATTGATCAATCATTTTCTCCGGATCCTCTGCTTTATCAAGAAGTGCATTGATGTTACTTGACATAATATCTTTGAATCTTGTTAATATTCCCATATTTAATCCCTCCGTTTTTATTATTTAACACGTCTTATGAAGCAGGCGTCTTTTTATGTTCATTTCCATGTATTGTCTGCTCTTTCAGTTTATATTCTTTTACCAGTAACGTCAAGTTAAAAAACGGTTAAAATAATTATGAGCGGATTAAAATCATATAAGAAAATTAAAGAAGTTAAACTGCTTTTAAGGAAATGAAGAGCTTATAATAAGAGAAAAAGTCCGGAAAATTCAATTGACATCTGTAAGAGGCTGTTGTAAATTAAATGTGAGGAAAAATACATATTAATTTTACACATTTGTATATTTATAGTGCAAAAATTATGCCAAATAAGGAAATAAAAAGGGGAATGCAGGAGATACTTAAAAGCATCGTCTTTAAATGGATGAGGTGAAGCAAGTGAAGAAAATAACAATACAGGATGTCGCGAGAGAATTAAACTTATCTCGAAATACGGTAGCAAAGGCATTAAATAACAGCGATACGGTAGCTTATGAAACGAGATATGTAGTGATAAAGAAGGCTTATGAGATGGGATACACCAAATTATCACCGGCAGTTATAAATGATTTTAAAATAAAGGACAAGATGGAAAAAACCAAAACCGTTGTGGTCTTTGCCAGAAGAGAATTATCAACGTTCTGGAACCGTATTATAATGGGAATATCCGATGAATTGAATAAAAACAACTGCAGACTTCAATTTAATTTTATCAGTGAGGAAGATGAAGCCGGACATGTCCTTCCTTTGGACATGCAGACAGATATGAGTGGAATCATTATTTTAAGTGTATTCAGCAAATCCTTTTTGCAACTGATTATTAAGAAAGATGTTCCGGTTGTTTTCCTGGATGGCCCAAGTAATGTTCATGAGATATCTAATCTGGGGGATGTGCTTGTTTTTGAGGGTTACAACAGTACAAAAATACTTACAGAACATCTGATAGATCAAGGAATGAAAAAAATTGCATTTATCGGAGATACCAGCTATTGCCGAACCATTAAGGATCGTTATGAGGGATATCTGTCTGCTCTTAATGAGTTTGGAATTGCACCTTATGAACAATTTGTTATAAATAAGCATGTGGAGCATAAATACTACCGGCAGGAGGAAATTGCCGCAGTACTGGACAGACTGACTGCTATGCCGGAAGCGTTTGTATGTGCGAATGACGATATAGCTAAAGATGTAATGCTTTGGCTTAAGAAAAAAGGGATAAAAATACCGGAAGACGTTGCGGTGACCGGTTTTGATGATAAAGAAGAAGTCGGACTCTTAACACCTGCACTAACAACGGTACACATCGGTAATCAGAGAATGGGCAGGAGATTGGTTCAGATATTAATGTGGCGCATGGAAAATGTGAATTTACCGAAAGAGATAGTAATCATTAATACGGAAGTTGTAATCAGGGAATCCTCCGTTAAGAAGAGATAGAGGTTTAAACACGATATCCCTCATTGGTATAGAGGAAAATTGTTTAGAACCTGAAATTAATTATATAATATACAACGGTTATAATTTTAATAGTTATTTTTATTAATGGTAATACTGTTTATCAGATATATTATAATAAGCTGTCTGAAGCTTTCTGAACCTAAGAAACTTTAGGCAGCTTCATCCTTAATAAATTGGGTTATGAAGCTGACAATTGTTATAATACTATTAATACTTATATAGATAAGTAGTTTTAATATATATTAGAATTTTATGAAGCAAAAGATAGGTGGTTTAACTTAGTGCTGGTTGAATTATTTATTATTATGTAATATGCTTTAGAATGTCTAATGAAAAAATCGAAAGAGAGAAATGATATGTGGATTGCAGATGGATGGAAAGATTACGAAGTAATGGATACTTCTTCGGGAGAAAAGTTAGAACGGTGGGGTGACTATATATTGGTTCGTCCGGACCCGCAGGTTCTTTGGAATACACCGAAAACTCATGGGGGATGGAAGAAACAGAATGCCCATTATCATAGAAGCAATAAAGGCGGAGGCGAATGGGAATTTTTCGATTTGCCGAAACAATGGCAGATTAAATATAAGGATTTGAGCTTTAATCTCCAGCCTTTTAGTTTTAAACATACCGGACTGTTTCCGGAACAGGCGGCTAATTGGGAATGGTTTGGTGATATTATACGCAAACGGAAAGCTGAGAATAAAGATAAGGAAATAAAGGTGTTAAACTTATTTGCTTACACAGGAGGAGCGACAATAGCTGCTGCGAAAGCCGGAGCGAGCGTTACCCATGTGGATGCTTCAAAAGGTATGGTTACCTGGGCAAAAGAAAATGCGGCTTTATCAGGGCTCTCCGAAGCGCCCATCCGTTATATCGTGGATGACTGCGGTAAATTTGTTGAGAGGGAAATACGCAGAGGAAACTTTTATGATGCCATTATTATGGACCCGCCTTCTTATGGAAGAGGACCCAAGGGTGAAATCTGGAAAATAGAAGACAACATTCATCCTTTTGTTAAATTATGCTCCCAGGTGTTAACAAAAGAACCGTTATTTTTTCTTATAAATTCTTACACCACCGGCTTGCAGCCTGCAGTGCTGGCCTATCTGCTGGGAATTGAAGTCAGCTCTAAATTCGGAGGTAAGGTTATGGCAGATGAAGTAGGACTTCCGGTTTCCTCCAATCATTTAGTATTGCCCTGCGGCGCCTCCGGACGCTGGTGCAGCTTATAAAAAATGGAATTTACTTGAGAAAATGAGGTTTAGGATGGGTGATTTAAAAGAAAATGCACTAGGCAGAGAAAAATTATCAAAATTAATATTTCAATTAGCATTACCATCTATTGTAGCCCAGATTATAAATATCTTATATAATATAGTTGACCGTATGTATATAGGCCATATAAAGGAGGCCGGTAATCTTGCTTTAACAGGTCTTGGGATTACATTTCCCATACTTTCCATAATATCTGCTTTCAGTGCTTTTGCCGGTTCAGGGGGAGCACCTCTTGCAGCGATTAATCTTGGTAAAGGTGATAAAGAGAAAGCAGAGAAGATATTGGGAAATGCTATTCTTATGCTGCTGACTTTCTCGGTTTTTCTCACCATGGGATTTCTCATATTAAAGAAACCTCTGTTATATTTATTCGGAGCAAGTGATAATACAATTGATTATGCAAATCAGTACATAACTATTTATCTTTGCGGTACGGTTTTTGTCCAATTGGCACTTGGACTTAATATGTTTATAAGCTCTCAGGGAAAGGCCAGGATAGCTATGATGTCTATCTTAATAGGAGCTGTTACCAATATTATTTTAGATCCTATTTTAATCTTTAGATTTCATATGGGGGTAAAAGGTGCGGCGATAGCTACGATAACATCCCAGGCTATTAGTGCTGCCTGGGTAGTAATTTTTTTACTTTCTAAAAGATCCAGTGTTCGTATAAAATTAAAATGTTTAAAGCCGGATATAAAAATGATTACAAGTATAGGTGCACTTGGAATAGCACCATTTATAATGCAGGTTACGGAAAGTGCAATTATGATAGTTTATAACCGTGGCTTACAGTTTCACGGAGGAGATCTTTATGTTGGCTCCATGACTATTTTGCAAAGCATAATGCAGCTTCTGATAGTACCGGTTCAAGGTTTTACGCAGGGGGTTCAGCCTATAATCAGTTATAATTATGGTGCTGCAAAATTTGAACGTGTTATGAAGACCTTTAAAATAACATTAATAGGAACGGTTTCGGTAACTACCTTATCAAGTTTGATATGTATTTTATTTCCTGAAGTTTTGGCAAGGATATTCACAACGAAACCCGAGCTAATCAGTTTAGTAGGTGATGTTTTACCTATTTATATAGGAGGTATGTGGATATTTGGTCTGCAGATGTGCTGCCAGTCAACCTTTGTCGGGCTTGGACAGGCAAAAATTTCACTTTTTATTGCGATTTTTAGAAAGATAATCCTCTTGATTCCCATGATTATAATCATGCCCCTTATTTTTGGCGTCAGGGGAATCTATTATTCGGAGCCTATATCAGATACCATTTCTGCAACAACGGCCGGTTTTCTTTTTTTATTTAACTATAAAAAAATACTTTCAGAAAGATCTTTGCGTAATATATAAAAAATAATACGGTATTGTAATTATATGTAATATGTTTTATATTATTTATGAGCAAAGTTTTAGGGTAACTGTGTCTTTGAGTTACCCTTTTTTATTGCATAGGACAGTTCTCCGAACTTCCCTATGCAATAAAAAGCCCTCCGGGCAGGATGCACATGACGCGCAAGGGTTAGATTGTCACTGTCGTGACAGCGCGTCAGCGCCAGAGTCTGGTGAACCAGACTCTTTCTTATTGTAAAGGAGAAGAAGCTATGGATTATGTTGATGAGGTACTCGAGGCTGTAGTCCGCAAAAACCCTGCAGAGCAGGAGTTTCATCAGGCAGTAAAAGAAGTATTGGATTCCTTAAGACCCATTGTTAAGGTAAATGAAGCAAAGTACAGAAAGGAAGCATTACTGGAAAGATTGGTTGAGCCTGACAGACAGATTAAGTTCCGTGTCCCCTGGGTGGATGATAAAGGACAAGTTCAGGTCAATACCGGCTACCGGGTACAGTTTAATAATGCTGTAGGCCCTTATAAAGGGGGGTTAAGACTGCATCCTTCTGTTAATATTGGGATTATAAAATTCCTGGGATTTGAACAGGTTTTTAAAAATTCCCTGACTGGACTTCCTATCGGTGGTGCAAAAGGAGGCTCCGATTTTGACCCGAAAGGCAAATCAGATCGAGAAGTGCTTGCATTTTGTACAAGTTTTATGTCGGAATTATATAAATATATTGGAGCAGATGTCGACGTTCCTGCCGGAGATATCGGTACCGGCGCAAGAGAAATCGGTTATATGTTCGGACAGTTTAAAAAGATAAAAGGTACTTATGAAGGAGTTTTAACCGGCAAGGGTTTGACCTACGGAGGTTCCCTGGTACGTAAGGAAGCTACGGGTTATGGTCTGTTGTATCTGGTGGAGGAAATGTTAAAATGCAATGATTCTGATATAACCGGCAAACTGGTTGCAATATCAGGTTCCGGTAATGTAGCTATTTATGCTGCACAAAAGGCATTTCAACTGGGAGCAAAGGTAATCACTGTCAGTGATTCTGACGGATGGGTTTATGATCCGGAGGGAATTGATATAGCTGCACTTCAATTAATTAAGGAAGTAAACCGCGGACGGCTTACTGAATATAAAAAATACAGACCAAATTCAGTATATCACAAGGGGAGAGGGGTATGGAATGTGAAATGTGATATTGCGCTTCCATGTGCTACTCAGAATGAGCTGTTTTTAGAAGATGCAAAAGCTTTAGTAGCCAATCATTGTATGGCCGTAGCAGAGGGGGCTAATATGCCGACGACTTTGGAAGCTACAGAATACTTACAGAGCCATGGCGTATTATTTGCACCCGGTAAGGCCGCTAATGCCGGCGGCGTAGCCACATCCGCTTTGGAAATGTCTCAGAATAGTGAAAGGCTTAGTTGGTCGTTTGAAGAAGTTGATGAAAAGTTGAAGCGTATCATGCTTAACATTTTCCATAACATGTCCGATGCTGCAAAACGTTACGGAGATAAGGGCAACTATGTTTTAGGAGCTAATATTGCAGGGTTTGAGAAAGTAGCTAATGCTATGATTGCTCAGGGAATCTGGTAAAAGCAAATGGTCTGTGCAATCCGTAAAAGCCGCTGGGTGATATACTGCCTTTATATGGGATAATCGGGATTGTATGGATCTTTTTTCAGAAGAAACCTACTTCTCATTTTGCTGGAATAGATTAGAAAAAAATAACCTATAATATAACTTATCAGAAGTTGCTTTTTAAACTTCTGATAAAAGGCGGTGATTTTACCGCCGCGCATCCGACTATAGGAACAGGATTTAGTTCCTATAACAGGAATGACTCTACTTGTAAACGTAGAAATAGAATACAATAAAAAATTTAAAATAAAAATAAATATTTGTAAAAAAAATACTTGCATTAATTATTTTCCTGTAGTATACTAATTAGTGCTGTGACATTGATAGCGTAGAAACGTGAGGTTGCTACATATTATGTAGGTTTTCCGTGGAGCGAATGTCAAGTTATGAAACTGGCGACAAGTCACTGTACAAAACAAGTCTTTCTGCCTAAGGCAGATAAACGTGGGTAAGTCTTGCAAAGCTATACTGTAAATGAAACGTTGAAATTTACAAAAAATGGTTTTGATGCAATGACACACACGGTTGAGTGTACAGTCACCGCTTGTCGTACTGCAATTAAGTGCGAAAAGGAGGCGACTTTTTTTATGGCAAGTCAAGTAATGAGAATTACATTGAAAGCGTATGATCATCAATTAATCGATCAATCAGCTGCAAAAATCATCGAGACTGTAAAAAAGACAGGATCAAAGGTGAGTGGACCGGTACCCCTACCTACTAAGAAGGAAGTAGTTACTATTCTCAGAGCGGTACACAAGTACAAAGATTCCAGAGAGCAGTTCGAACAAAGAACTCATAAGAGATTAATCGATATCATCACACCTACACAAAAAACAGTTGATGCATTATCAAGATTAGAAATGCCGGCTGGTGTGTACATCGACATTAAAATGAAATAATTTTAATTAATATTTTTTTGTCCGATGAATGATTTATTTAATGAAACAAAAAGAAATCCTTTAGGGTTTATATATAGGTAAAGGTTCAATACTGTAACCGGCACCCAAGGTAGACCGTCTAGGATGATTACACGAATCGTGTAATCCGCTGTAGATTAAACAGGAGGTGCAATAAGCAATGAAAAAAGCAATTTTAGCTACGAAAGTCGGAATGACTCAGATTTTCAATGAAAACGGAGCGTTAATTCCTGTAACTGTATTACAGGCTGGACCTTGTGCGGTAACACAGGTTAAAACTGTTGAAAACGATGGATACAGCGCCGTTCAGGTTGGCTTTGGCGATATCCGCGAAGTATTAGTAAATAAGCCAAGAAAAGGACACTTTGCAAAAGCAGGTGTTGCAAACAAAAAACATCTTAAAGAGTTCAAGTTTGAAAATGCCGCTGATTACACAGTAGGACAAGAAATAAAAGCTGACATCTTCGCAGAAGGTGAAAGAGTTGATGCTACTGCTAAGTCAAAAGGTAAAGGATTCCAAGGTGCAATTAAGAGATACAACCAGTCGAGAGGACCTATGGCTCATGGTTCCAAATTCCACAGACATGCAGGTTCCAATGGTGCTGCTACCAGCCCTGGTAGAGTATTTAAAGGAAAGCACATGCCAGGACATATGGGACATGTAAAAGTAACCATTCAGAATCTTGAAGTTGTCAGAATTGACATCGCAAATAACATTATCTTAGTTAAAGGTGCTGTTCCAGGACCTAAGAAATCTTTGGTAATGTTAAAGAATACCGTAAAAGCAAACTAGAAGCTTTGAGAAAGGAGGAACACACAGATGGCAAACGTATCTGTTTATAATATGGAAGGCAAAGCCGTTGGTTCTATTGAATTAAACGATGCTATCTTCGGAGTAGAAGTGAATGAACATTTAGTTCATTTGGCAGTTGTTCAACAACTTGCAAATAAACGTCAGGGAACACAAAGCGCTAAGACACGTGCAGAAGTAAGCGGCGGCGGAAGAAAACCCTGGAGACAAAAAGGAACCGGTCATGCTAGACAGGGTTCAACAAGATCACCTCAATGGAAAGGCGGCGGCGTGGTATTTGCTCCAAAGCCAAGAGATTATTCCTTTAAGTTAAACAGAAAGGAAAAGAGAATCGCATTAAAGTCAGCTTTAACTACCAGAGTAGCAGCTGAGAAGATTTTCGTACTGGATGAGCTGAAGCTTGACGAAGTAAAAACAAAGAAAATGGCAGCAGTACTTGAAAGCTTAAATGTTAATAAAGCATTAGTAGTTCTTGGAGAGAAAAATGATAACGTAATTCTTTCTGCAAGAAATATTCCTTCTATTAGAACTGCATTACCTAACACGATTAATGTATATGATATCTTAAAATATGATTCATTAGTATTAACCAAGGATGCAGTGGCAAAGATTGAGGAGGTGTACGCATAATGGCAGATTTAAAATATTATGATGTTATACTCAAACCGGTTATTACTGAAAAGAGTATGAACTCCATGAGCGAGAAGAAATATACATTCTCCGTTCATCCGGATGCTACAAAGAACCAGATTAGAGAAGCTGTAGAGAAAATGTTCCCGGGAACAAAGGTTGTAAGTGTTAACACAATGAATTTAGAGGGTAAAAACCGCAGACGTGGTAATACAACCGGTAAAACTTCAGCTAAAAAGAAAGCAATCGTTCAATTAACAGAAGACAGTGCAGAAATCGAAATTTTTGCAGGTCTGTAATAAGCAGCAAACAACTTATGGTGTTTATTCGCCGATAAAAGAATAAAATAATTGCTCGAAAGGAGTGCAAAAGATGGGAATTAAAAAGTTTAACCCATATACACCTTCCAGAAGACATATGACTGCATCTGATTTTACAGAAATCACAACAGCTACACCTGAAAAATCTTTAGTAGTTTCTATTAATAAAAATGCAGGTCGTAACAATCAAGGAAAAATTACTGTAAGACATCAGGGCGGCGGCTCTAGAAGAAAATATAGAATTATTGATTTTAAGAGGAAAAAAGATGGTATTCCGGCCGTTGTTAAAACGATCGAATATGATCCGAACAGAACAGCTAATATCGCTTTAATCTGCTATGCAGACGGCGAAAAAGCTTACATTCTTGCTCCTAACGGACTTACCGTTGGAACCACAATCATGAATGGCGAAACTGCAGAAGTAAGAGTAGGTAACTGCTTACCACTTCAGAACATTCCGGTTGGTACACAGGTACACAACATTGAATTATATCCTGGCAAAGGCGGACAGTTAGTTCGTTCCGCAGGTAACGCAGCACAGTTAATGGCGAAAGAAGGAAAATATGCAACACTTCGTTTACCTTCTGGCGAAATGAGATTAGTTCCAATTATCTGCCGTGCAACGGTTGGCCAGGTTGGTAACATTGATCATGAATTAATTAACATTGGTAAAGCCGGTCGTAAACGTCACATGGGTATCAGACCTACTGTCCGCGGTTCCGTAATGAACCCGAATGACCATCCACACGGTGGTGGTGAAGGTAAGACTGGTATTGGTCGTCCAGGCCCTGTAACACCTTGGGGTAAACCTGCTCTTGGCTTAAAGACAAGAAAGACCAACAAGAAGTCTAACAAACTGATCGTAAGAAGAAGAGACGGTAAAACTGTTAAATAATTAAGGAGGTTAAACCTATGGCTCGTTCATTAAAAAAAGGACCATTTGCTGATGATCATTTACTTAAAAAAGTAGATGCTATGAATAAAGCAGGTGATAAGTCTGTTATAAAGACTTGGTCACGTCGTTCTACAATTTTCCCTCAGATGGTTGGACATACAATCGCAGTTCATGACGGAAGAAGACATGTGCCTGTATATGTAACAGAAGATATGGTTGGACACAAACTAGGTGAGTTTGTAGCTACCAGAACTTATAGAGGACATGGAAAAGACGAAAAGAAGACTAAGAGATAAGATAGATTGGAATTGAAAGGAGGTTTCATCCATGGCGAAAGGACATAGATCCCAGATTAAAAGAGAAAGAAATGAGAACAGAGATACAAGACCGAAAGCAAAAGTTTCTTATTCAAGAGTATCTGTACAGAAAGCTTGTTTCGTTTTAGACGCCATCCGAGGTAAAGATGTTGAGACAGCTCTTGGTATTTTAGCTTACAATCCAAGATATGCATCAACTGTCATAGAGAAGGTTTTAAAATCCGCAATTGCTAATGCTGAAAATAATAATGGCATGGACGTAACGAAATTATATATTCAAGAGTGCTACGCAAATCAGGCACCGACAATGAAGAGAATCAGACCTAGGGCACAGGGTAGAGCTTACAGAATTTTAAAGAGATTAAGCCATATCACTGTTGTACTAAATGAAAGATAAGGAGGGCAATAATGGGACAGAAAGTTAATCCTCATGGCTTAAGAGTCGGAGTTATTAGTGACTGGGACTCAAGATGGTATGCTGAAGCTGATTTTGCAGACAACTTAGTAGAAGACTACAATATCAGAACATATCTGAAAAAGAAATTATACAGTGCAGGTGTTGCTAAGATTGAAATCGAACGTGCATCTGATCGTTTAAAGGTTATCATTTTCACTGCAAAACCCGGTGTAGTAATCGGTAAAGGCGGATCTGAAATTGAAAAATTAAAAACAGATATTCAAAGATTTACTACTAAGAAATTAATGGTAGATATCAAAGAAATCAAGAAACCGGATATGAATGCTCAATTAGTAGCTGAAAATATTGCCGCTCAACTTGAAAATCGTATTTCTTTCAGAAGAGCAATGAAATCAACTATGTCAAGAACGATGAAATCAGGAGCAAAAGGTATTAAAGCTGCTGTTGCAGGACGTCTTGGCGGTGCTGATATGGCTCGTACTGAATTCTACAGTGAAGGAACTATTCCGTTACAGACCTTACGTGCGGATATTGATTATGGATTTGCAGAAGCAGATACCACTTATGGTAAATTAGGCGTTAAAGTTTGGATTTACCAGGGTGAAGTACTTCCAACAAAGGCAAAAAAGGAAGGGAGCGATAAATAATGTTAATGCCAAAAAGAGTAAAACGCCGTAAACAATTCCGTGGCTCCATGGCAGGAAAAGCATTAAGAGGTAACACTATCTCTAACGGCGAATTTGGTCTGGTATCATTAGAACCAGCTTGGATTAAATCAAACCAAATCGAAGCTGCCCGTATTGCTATGACTCGTTATATCAAACGTGGTGGTAAAGTTTGGATTAAAATATTCCCCGATAAACCTGTAACAACGAAACCAGCTGAAACTCGAATGGGTTCTGGTAAAGGCTCATTAGAATACTGGGTAGCAGTTGTAAAGCCAGGACGTGTAATGTTCGAAATTTCAGGTGTTCCTGAAGAATTAGCCAGAGAAGCATTACGTCTTGCTATGCATAAATTACCGGTTAAGTGTAAAGTAGTTTCTCGCGCAGACTTAGAAGGAGGTGCGGGCAGTGAAAACTAATAAATATGTAGAAGACTTAAAAGTAAAAAATGCTTCCGAATTAAATGAAGAATTAGTAGCTGCTAAAAAGGAACTTTTTAACTTAAGGTTCCAGAACGCAACAAATCAGTTAGATAATACAAGCAGAATTAAAGAAGTTAGAAAAAATATTGCAAGAATTCAAACAGTGATTTCTGAAAAAGCTAAGGCTTCTAACTAATCACGGGAATCGACGATTTAGGAAAGGAGAAATTGTTGTGGAAAGAAATCTGAGAAAAGTTCGTACTGGTAAAGTTATCAGTGATAAAATGGATAAAACCATTACAGTAGCAGTAATTGACCATGTGAAGCATCCTTTATACAACAAGATTGTAAAAAGAACTTATAAATTAAAGGCACATGATGAGAACAATGAATGCAATATTGGTGATAGAGTAAAAGTTATGGAAACAAGACCTATATCAAAAGATAAGAGATGGAGACTTGTTGAAATTATCGAAAGAGCGAAATAAGTAGTGCTGAAAGGAGTAAAGTCATGATACAACAAGAATCAAGACTTAGAGTTGCTGACAATACAGGCGCAAAAGAATTACTTTGCATCCGTGTACTTGGCGGGTCCACCAGAAGATATGCTGGTATCGGCGATATTATTGTTGCGTCGGTTAAAGATGCAACACCAGGTGGTGTTGTTAAAAAAGGTGACGTTGTTAAAGCTGTTGTCGTTCGTACTGTAAAAGGAGCTCGTCGTAAAGATGGTTCCTATATCAAATTTGATGAAAATGCAGCTGTTATTATAAAAGAAGATAAGAATCCAAAAGGAACTCGTATCTTCGGACCAGTAGCAAGAGAATTAAGAGAAAAACAATTCATGAAAATCGTTTCATTAGCACCAGAAGTATTATAAGGAGGTGGAAACCTGTGTCTACTATTAAAATCAAAAAAGGTGATAACGTTAAAGTTGTAACCGGTAAAGATAAAGGCAAAGAAGGCAAAGTAATTGCTGTTATGGATAGCAAAGTATTAGTGGAAGGCATTAATATGGTTACAAAACATAGCAAAGCCAGCCAAGCTAATCCCAAGGGTGGAATTCTCCACCAGGAATCACCGATTGATATTTCAAACGTTATGTACGTTCACAAGGGCAAAGTTACCAGAATTGGTTTTACAACCACTGAAGGTAAAAAAGGTTCCAAGAAAGTTCGTATTGCGAAATCAACCGGCGAAGTAATCGACTAATTCTAAGAGAGGAGGTCTCATAAGTTGACTAGATTAAAAGAAACTTATTTAAATGAAATTATGGATGGTATGACCAAAAAATTCGGATATAAGAATGTTATGGAAGTGCCTAAATTAAATAAAATCGTAATTAACATGGGCGTTGGTGAAGCAAAAGATAATTCCAAGCTTTTAGACGCCGCAATTAAAGATATGGAAATCATAGCAGGACAAAAAGCTGTTGTAACAAAAGCTAAGAAATCCGTTGCTAACTTTAAAATCAGAGAAGGTATGCCAATCGGATGTAAGGTTACTTTAAGAGGCGATAAAATGTATGAATTTGCAGATCGTCTTATTAATTTAGCATTACCTCGTGTACGTGACTTTAGAGGTGTTAATGGCAATGCATTTGACGGAAGAGGAAATTACTCCCTTGGTATTAAAGAGCAGGTTATTTTCCCTGAAATCGAATACGACAAAATTGATAAGGTTAGAGGAATGGATATTATCTTCGTAACCACAGCTAAAACAGATGAAGAAGCTCGTGAATTATTGACATTATTCGGTATGCCATTCAAAAAATAGTTAGGAGGGAATTCCATGGCTAAAACGTCTATGAAGATTAAGCAACAGCGTACACAAAAATTCTCTACCAGAGAATACAATCGTTGCAGAATCTGTGGTCGTCCACATGCATATTTAAGAAAATACGGAATTTGCAGAATCTGCTTCCGTGAATTAGCTTATAAAGGACAAATACCAGGTGTTAAGAAAGCAAGCTGGTAGGAAACAAGGAAGGAGGCAAATGACATGACAATGAGTGATCCAATTGCAGATATGCTTACAAGAATCCGTAACGCAAGTACTGCAAAACATGATACGGTAGATATACCTGCTTCTAAGATGAAGATAGCTATCGCTGATATTCTTCTTAAAGAGGGTTATATTAAGAAATATGATATTGAAGAAGTAGATAACTTTAAAACCATCCATATTACATTAAAATATGGTAAAGATAAAAATGTTAAGATTATTACAGGTCTTAAGAGAATCTCTAAGCCAGGTCTTCGTGTTTATGCTAACAAGGATGAGCTTCCAAAAGTACTTGGAGGTCTTGGTGTAGCTATTATTTCTACGAACAAAGGTGTTGTTACTGATAAAGAAGCTAGAAAGCTTAACGTAGGTGGTGAGGTATTAGCATTCATCTGGTAGTTGCGAGAGTTTTCGCTGACACCAGTTTTCTGAGAACGAACCTCTTAAGCAGACGAATAACGTCTTTACTTAAGTCAGGCCTCTTAGAAAGATTATGAGAATGTTAATATTTATGATTACCTACAAAAAATAATAGGAGGTGCGGGCATGTCACGTATAGGAAGAATGCCTATCGCGGTACCAGCAGGCGTTACTGTTGATATTGCAGAAAATAATAAATTAACCGTAAAAGGACCTAAAGGAACTCTTTCAAGAGTTTTAGCTTCTGAAATGATCATTAAGTTAGAAGGTTCTGAAGTTGTTGTAACCAGACCTAATGAATTAAAAAGAATGAAATCTTTACATGGCCTTACGAGAACATTAATTAACAATATGGTAATCGGTGTAACAGCCGGTTATGAAAAAGTGCTTGAAATCAACGGTGTTGGTTACAGAGCAGCAAAAGCCGGCAAGGAATTAACCTTAACATTAGGATATTCACATCCAGTAGTAATGGTTGATCCGGAAGGCGTTGAAACTGTATTAGAAGGACAGAACAAGATTACAGTAAAAGGTATTGATAAAGAAAAAGTTGGCCAATACGCTGCTGAAATCAGAGATAAGAGAAGACCTGAACCATACAAGGGCAAGGGTATTAAATATGCTGATGAAGTGATTAGACGTAAAGTTGGTAAGACTGGTAAGAAATAATTGGAGGTGAAATACAATGGTTAGTAAGAAATCAAAAACCGAAGTTCGTTTAAATAAACATAGAAAATTACGTAATCGTTTCACCGGAACTCCTGAAAGACCACGTTTAGCTGTGTTTAGAAGTAATAATCATATGTACGCTCAAATTATTGACGATACGGTTGGTAATACTTTAGCATCGGCTTCTACACTTCAAAAGGATGTTAAGGCTGAACTCGATAAAACAAACGATGTAGCAGCAGCAGCATATTTAGGTACTGTTATTGCAAAGAAAGCATTGGAAAAAGGTATTACAGCAGTTGTCTTTGATAGAGGCGGTTTCATATATCAGGGAAAGGTAAAAGCATTAGCAGATGCAGCCAGAGAAGCTGGTCTGGAATTCTAAGCAAGGAGGAAAACACATGAAACGTACAATCGTTGATGCTAGTCAACTTGGCGAATTAGAAGATAAAGTAGTATCAATTAAACGTGTTACTAAAGTAGTTAAAGGCGGACGTAATTTCAGATTTACAGCTTTAGTAGTAGTTGGTGACAAAAATGGACACGTTGGTGCAGGTTTAGGAAAAGCAGCAGAAATTCCTGAAGCGATTCGTAAGGGAAAAGAAGATGCGATGAAGAAATTAATCACTCTTCCTATCGATGAGAATGGCAGTGTACCACATGATTACATTGGTAAATTCGGCAGCGCCTCTGTATTATTAAAGCGTTCCCCTGAAGGTACCGGTGTTATCGCAGGAGGTCCGGCACGTAATGTTCTGGAACTTGCAGGTTTTAAGAATATCCGTACTAAGTCACTCGGCTCTAACAATAAGCAAAACGTGGTTCTTGCTACTATTGAAGGATTAAGTAGTTTAAAGACTCCTGAAGAAGTAGCTAAGCTTCGAGGTATTTCTGTAGAAGAGATGTTAGGATAGGAGGGGCTAAAAATGGCAGACAAATTAAAAATAACTTTAGTAAAATCTACAATTGGCTCAATCCCAAAGCATAAGAAAACAGTTGAAGCATTAGGACTGAAAAAACCTAATAAAACTGTCGAGATGCCGGACAATGCAGCAATCAGAGGCATGGTTGACCAAGTAAGACATTTAGTAAAGGTTGAAGAGATATAATCACTAAACGAGTAAGGAGGTGTAACGATGAATTTATCAGAATTAAGACCAGCTGACGGTTCAAAACAAAGTGCAAACTTTAGAAGAGGACGCGGACATGGTTCAGGCAATGGTAAAACTGCAGGTAAGGGTCATAAAGGCCAAAAAGCTCGTTCAGGAGCACCAAGAGTAGGTTTTGAAGGTGGTCAGACACCATTTATCAGAACATTACCAAAAAGAGGTTTTACAAATAGAAATACAAAAGAAATTATTTCAGTTAACGTAGATAAATTAAACAGATTTGAAGATGGCGCCCTTGTTACCGTTGAATCATTAATGGAAATCGGTATCATCAATAACCCCAAAGATGGTGTTAAGATTCTAGGAAATGGAGAACTTACTAAGAAGCTTGATGTTAAGGTAAATGCATTCAGCGAAAGTGCAATCGCAAAGATCAAAGCTCTTGGTGGAAATGCTGAGGTGATTTAGGATATGTTTAAAACGTTCCGAAATGCTTTTAAGATTAAAGATATAAGAAGTAAATTAGTGTTTACTTTTATAGCACTGATTTTAGTAAGACTTGGCTCTCAACTTCCTGTACCACGTATCGACAGAGAATATTTCTCACAGTGGATTGGAACACAGACTTCTTTAGGATTCTTTGATACTTTAACAGGTGGTTCTTTTACACAAATGTCAATATTTGCGTTAAACATTACGCCCTATATTACATCCTCCATTATTATGCAGTTACTCACAATTGCAATTCCTAAACTTGAGGAACTTCAGAAAGAAGGAGAAGACGGTAGAAAGAAAATTGTAGAGTTTACCCGTTATGTCACAATCGGTTTATCTCTGATCGAATCCATTGCTATGGCAATCGGTTTCGGAAGTTCAGGATTGTTAGAGGGTGGTACTACATTTACAAATGTAGCTATCATCGTAGCATCCTTAACTGCCGGTTCTGCATTCTTAATGTGGTTGGGCGAAAGAATTACAGAAAAAGGCGTTGGAAATGGTATCTCAATTATCCTTTTAATTAATATCATTGCAAGAATGCCTAATGATATTACAAACCTTTATAAAAAATTTGTCGCTGGTGCTTCTAATGTAATTAATGGACTTCTAGGCGCAGTTATAATTATTGTTATTATAACCGGTGTTGTTGCTTTCATTGTTTTACTGCAGAACGCGCAAAGAAAAATTCCCGTACAATATGCTAAGAAAGTACAAGGAAGGAAGATGGTAGGCGGTCAGTCTTCTCATATTCCTTTAAAAGTAAATACAGCCGGTGTTATTCCGGTAATCTTTGCAGGCTCTTTATTGCAATTTCCCATCGTTATTTCATCTTTCTTTGGAGTAACTCCGGCTAGAGCATATATTTGGCCTAAAGTATTGTACTTATTAAATCAAAACACCTGGTGTAATTTTACAAGTTTAGGTGAATTTAAATACTCCATTGGTTTATTAATCTACATCGTATTGGTAATCTTTTTTGCTTATTTCTATACTTCAATTACCTTTAATCCAATTGAAGTATCAAACAATATGAAAAAGCAGGGCGGATTTATTCCTGGTATCCGTCCAGGAAAGCCAACAACAGATTATTTAACTAAAGTATTAAATTATGTAATATTTATAGGCGCTGTTGGTCTTACCGTAGTAGCAGTTATTCCTATTTTCTTTTCAGGAGCTTTTGGTGCAGATGTATCTTTTGGCGGAACATCCTTAATCATTATTGTAGGTGTTGTTCTTGATACAACAAAACAAATTGAATCTCAGATGTTGGTCCGTCATTATAAAGGATTCTTAAACGATTAACAGACATAATATAATTTGCTAAGGCGGAGCCACTGCTCCGCCATTTGCAGATTATACTTTTATGCTAAATCTATTTAATCGGCATTTGAAAAGAGTTGAAATAAAGGCGATGTATTACCGCCGTGCATATAATGATGTAAGTATGAAGTAGAATCTGCTCTGCAGTTTCTATAAGATGTAATGGATCTAAAAGCAGATATTATCTGTACATGGAGGTTAGAATGAAAATTATTATGTTAGGTGCGCCTGGAGCAGGTAAAGGAACACAGGCTAAGAAAATAGCAGATAAATACGGAATACCGCATATATCGACCGGAGATATATTCAGAGCAAATATTAAAAATGGTACTGAACTTGGTAATAAGGCCAAATCTTATATGGATCAGGGCTTACTGGTACCGGATGAATTAGTGGTTGATCTTGTTGTAGACAGGGTTAAGAAAGAAGACTGTGTTAATGGATATGTATTCGATGGCTTTCCCAGAACAATTCCCCAGGCAGAAGCATTAGATTCTGCATTAAAAGTAATTAATGAACAGATTGATTATGCAGTAAATGTTGAGGTGCCGGATTCTAATATAGTAAACAGAATGTCTGGCCGCAGAGCCTGTTTAAACTGTGGTGCTACTTATCATTTAGAGCACATTCCAACTAAAGTAGAAGGAATCTGTGATGTATGTGGTTCAGAATTGGTATTAAGGGATGATGATAAGCCCGAAACAGTTTTAAAGAGATTAAAAGTGTATCATGAACAGACTCAGCCTTTAATTGATTTTTATAAAAATCAAGGTATCTTAGTTGAAGTTGACGGAACTAAAGATATGGCTGAGGTATTTAGTGATATTGTAAGTATATTGGAACAGTAAGGATTTATTCAATGCAAAAATGCAATACATTAATATGAAATAAATATTGATGCTTGGGAGAGATTATGTCAGTAATTATTAAATCAGAAAGAGAAATTGAATTAATGCGTGAAGCTGGCAACATCCTGGCTATTGTACATGAAGAGCTTGAAAAGTATATAAAGCCCGGCATATCTACCCTGGATATTGACAAGAAAGCAGATGAGATTATCAGAAGCTATGGTTGTATACCATCCTTTTTAAACTATAATGGTTTCCCTGCTTCTATCTGTGTTTCCATTAATGAGCAGGTAGTTCATGGAATCCCGAATAAGAGTACATTTTTAAGAGATGGCGATATTGTCAGTTTAGACGCAGGTGTTATTTATAAAGGTTATCAATCCGATGCTGCCAGGACATGGGCGGTTGGAGAAGTAACGAAAGAAGCCTTAAAACTTATTGAAGTTACAGAACAAAGCTTCTATGAAGGTATTAAACATGCAAAAGCTGGCAATCATCTATATGAAATCTCTGCTGCTATTCAAGATTATGTAGAGTCTTTTGGATTTTCTGTCGTTAGAGATCTTGTTGGTCACGGAATCGGCAAAAACATGCACGAAGAACCGCAGATACCGAATTTCCGTCAGAAGCGAAGAGGAATCCGGTTAGAACCGGGAATGACATTTGCTATAGAGCCTATGGTTAATGCAGGGCGTTATGATGTATATTGGGAAGATGACGACTGGACCGTGTCTACGGATGATGGATCATTATCAGCTCATTATGAAAATACTATTCTAATAACCGAAGAGGAACCTGAGATATTATCCATACGAAAGTAATTAGAATGAATAAGATGTAAGTGGAGAACCAATATGTTGTTGTACGAACTCGGCAGTTTAGCAATATCCAAGGCTGGCCATGACAAAGGTGAAGTATTTGTCATACTTAAATCAGAGTCAGAATATGTTTATTTAATGGATGGTAAAAACCGAACTTTTGAAACACCCAAGAAAAAGAATATAAAGCATATTCAATTGGTTAATTATAAAGATAAAAACCTGGCAGAAAAGCAGTTAAAACAAGAGAAGATAATCAATGAAGATGTTAAAAAAGCAATTAAGCTTTATCGAAACAGTAAAATGTAGTTATTGTTAGAAATAGTTAATGGTTATATCCAATCATGGAGGTGACATAATGTCAAAATCAGATGTAGTAGAAATCGAAGGAACCGTAATCGAAAAATTACCCAATGCAATGTTTCAGGTAGAGTTAGAGAATGGGCATAGAGTATTAGCACATATCAGCGGAAAGCTGCGCATGAACTTCATTAAAATTGTACCGGGTGATAAAGTTACCCTGGAATTATCTCCATATGATTTAACTAAAGGTAGAATTATTTGGCGTGACAAATAATTTATATAAATTTCAAGTAAATTAAAAAAATGTTATTATTTTACTTGATTTACTGTTCTATCAGTGTTATAATGATAGACGGACTTTTTTTGAAAGGAGTGAATTACTGTGAAAGTAAGGTCATCAGTAAAACCAATCTGTGAAAAGTGCAAGATTATTAAAAGAAAGGGCAGTATCAGAGTAATCTGTGAAAATCCCAGACACAAACAAAGACAAGGCTAATATTCAATGAAGAGCCGGCCTCTAGGCGGTCTTCAATTGTTATATATATGAATAGTTCTTGCTTTTTGTGTTACAATCTGCATTTTGCAATTGTGATATTGTGAACAATTTGTTTTATAAATTGTTTTGTAAACCATGTCATTATCATGTTTACAGCAAGCAGGGGATTTTTCCCTGTGTTTGTCACAATTTAAAGCGGCTGTGCAATGAAACACTTGGAAGAGTTGTTTGTTGCGAAAAATTTAGAATATGTATTTAAAAGTAACATTTAATCCCAAAAAGGGTGATAAGATAAGTATGCATTTCACCATATAGAGCCAAGTGTTTCTATATGATACTGAATTCAGTCACTCTTATTAAAATCCAACGGAGGTGTAATACGCACATGGCTCGTATCAGTGGTGTAGATTTACCAAGAGAGAAACGTGTAGAAATCGGACTTACTTATATTTATGGTATCGGCAGAGTAAGTTCCAACCGCATTCTTAAAGAAGCTAACGTTAATCCTGACACTCGTGTTAGAGATTTAACTGACGAAGAAGTAGCTAGAATTCGTGATATTATTGACGCAACCCAACAGGTTGAAGGTGATTTACGTAGAGAAATCGCTCTTAATATTAAGAGACTTCAGGAAATCGGATGCTATAGAGGAATCCGTCATAGAAAAGGTCTTCCGGTTCGTGGTCAGAAAACTAAGACAAACGCTAGAACTAGAAAAGGACCAAAGCGTACAGTTGCAAATAAGAAGAAATAATAGTTAAAAATCCAATAGGAGGGTTTGTTAAATGGCTAAAAAGATAGCAAAAAAAGTGGCTAAGAAACGTGTCAGAAAGAACGTCGATCGTGGACAGGCACATATCCAGTCATCTTTTAATAATACAATTGTTACTCTGACAGATGCAGAAGGCAATGCTCTTTCATGGGCTAGTGCCGGCGGATTAGGATTTAGAGGTTCCAGAAAATCCACTCCATATGCAGCTCAGATGGCAGCTGAGACAGCAGCTAAAGCAGCGTTAGTACATGGTTTAAGATCAGTGGATGTTATGGTAAAAGGCCCGGGTTCAGGAAGAGAAGCAGCAATTCGTGCACTTCAGGCTTGCGGCATTGAAGTAACCAGTATTAAGGATGTCACTCCGGTTCCACATAACGGATGTAGACCACCTAAACGCAGAAGAGTCTAATAGGAGGTAATAAACTTATGGCAAGAGACATGGGTCCTGTTTTAAAGAAATGTAGATCACTTGGTCTGGAACCTGCTTATTTAGGAATTGACAAGAAGTCTAACAGAACTTCTTCAAGAGCTGGAAAAAAATTAAGTGAGTATGGTACACAATTAAGAGAAAAGCAAAAAGCTAAATTTATATATGGTATTCTGGAGAAACCTTTCAGAAACAATTTTGATAAAGCAAAGAAAATGAAATACGGTACAACTGGTGAAAATCTTATGATTCTCCTTGAACTTAGACTGGATAACGTATTATTCCGTTTGGGACTTGGAAGAACAAGAAGTGAAGCCAGACAAATCGTTGACCATAAACACGTTTTAGTTAATGGAAAGTGCATCAATATTCCATCCTATGTTGTAAAAGCAGGAGACGTTATTGAAATTAAAGAAAAATTCAAGAGCGCTCAAAGATATAAAGATGTATTAGAAGTAACAGCTGGAAGAACCATACCAGCTTGGCTTGAAGTTGATCATGAAGCTTTAAAAGGCACAGTGAAAGAGATTCCTTCAAGAGATCAAATCGATGTTCCGGTAAATGAAATGCTTATCGTCGAGTTGTATTCTAAGTAATCAGTAATCGTATCATAATAACCCAAAAGGAGGGTCCTATTGTGTTTGATTTTGAGAAACCAAAAATTGAAATTGCAGAAATTTCTGAAGATAAAAAATTTGGACGTTTTGTAGTAGAACCTTTGGAACGAGGATACGGTACAACCTTGGGTAATTCTTTGAGAAGAATTATGCTTTCATCCTTACCCGGTGCTGCAGTCAGTCAAGTTAAGATTGATGGCGTTGTTCATGAATTCAGTGCTATCCCTGGAGTTAAAGAGGATGTTACTGAAATAATCATGAATCTAAAGAGTTTAGCAATCAAAAATACAAGTGAGACAAATGAACCGAAGACGGCTTACATTGAATTCGAAGGTGAAGGCGTAGTAACAGCAGGGGATATCCAGGCTGACCCGGATATTGAGATCCTTAACCCTGAATTACCGATTGCAACACTAAACGGCGGCAATGACAGTAAATTGTATATGGAAATTACCATTACTAAGGGCAGAGGATACATTAGTGCAGATAAAAACAAGAATGATGATTTGCCAATTGGTGTAATACCGATTGACTCAATCTATACACCTGTTGAACGCGTAAATTTAACTGTAGAGAATACCCGTGTTGGTCAAATAACAGATTTTGATAAACTTACACTAGACGTATATACCAACGGAACTTTAGCTCCAGATGAAGCTGTTAGTTTAGCTGCTAAGGTTTTAAGTGAACATCTTAATTCATTTATAGATTTGTCCGAAAATGCTAAAACCGCAGAAGTCATGGTTGAAAAAGAAGATAATGAAAAAGAAAAAGTTCTGGAAATGAATATCGACGAATTAGAGTTATCAGTTCGTTCTTACAATTGTCTCAAGAGAGCCGGAATAAATACGGTTGAAGAATTAACGAATAAAACTTCTGAAGATATGATGAAGGTTAGAAATCTTGGTCGTAAGTCATTAGAGGAAGTACTTGCAAAGCTGAAAGAGCTTGGCTTATCACTTAATGTAAGCGATGACTAAAAACAGAAGTTAAAGGAGGGAAAACAATGGCAGGCTATAGAAAACTTGGAAGAACATCCAACCAAAGGAAAGCGTTGCTTAGAAACCAAGTAACAAATTTATTATATAATGGTAAAATAGTAACGACTGAAGCGAAAGCAAAAGAAATCCGCAGAATCGCTGAAAGTATGATAGCATTAGCTGTGAAAGAAAAAGATAATTTCGAAACAGTAACAGTAAAAGCTAAAGTTGCACGTAAAGATAAAGATGGTAATAAAGTGAAAGAAGTTGTTAACGGTAAAAAGGTTACAGTATATGATGATGTTGATAAAACAATCAAAAAAGATAGTGCAACCCGCCTTCATGCAAGAAGACAAATGTTAAAATTCCTTTATTCCGTTACAGAAGTACCTACAGAAGCAGCTGGTAAAAAAAGAAATACAAAAACTGTTGATGTAACAGATAAATTATTCGATGAAATTGCACCTAAGTATGTAAGCCGTAACGGCGGTTATACAAGAATCGTAAAGATCGGTCAACGTAAGGGTGACGCTGCTATGGAAGTATTAATCGAATTAGTATAATTGAACTGAGTTAATTAAATATAGCAGAAATAAAATAGCTGTTTCATATGAATGAAACAGCTATTTTTGCACATTTATAGTAAGGTAGATATAAACAAGTAGATTGGATATGAAAATCAATAGTTATTTTAATGATTTGATGGAAGGATAATAGCGTATGATAGCTTTACCTAATATTTTTTCTTTTTTAACATAGGGATTATTCCAATATCTGGAGTCCTCTGATATATTCCGATTATCACCCATCATGAAATACGAATCTTCAGGGACTTTATACGGACCAAAGGAGCCGGTAGGTGTTTCTTTCAAATAATCCTCTTTTAGAGGTTTTTTGCTGTTATTTATGTATACTTTCCCATCCTTTATTTCGACAGTATCTCCGGGTAAGCCTATAATTCGCTTCAGATAATTCACTTTTTCATCATCTGGAAAAGGAAAAACTACGATATCTCCTCTTTGCGGATCTTCAAAAAGATAAGCCAGACGGAATGCAAAAATTCTGTCTTTCGTCATAACGGTATTTTCCATGGAACCGGTAGGTACCTGTGCATTTACAATAACGTAATTATTTAATATAAATGCGATGGCAATGGCAATTACAATAACTTTTGCCCATTCAAAAATTTCTTTTTTTATATCTGTCATACCACAATAGTCCTTTCTACTCTTGTAATTAATTAATTATAAAACCAAAACAAAAGGAAATAAAAGGAAAATAATCATTGTAATAGATACAAATTCTTATTTAAAGTAATTATTTATATGTATTTAATACTAAGGTTACTATATAACTTAATCTTTGAAAAGTCAAACTAAATAGTTATATGGTAGAAAAAAGTAATAATCGTTATAAAAATTTAAGAATTAAAATCACGAATAAAAATACGTTGCAAATATTATTATTATACTTTACAATGTAGAAAGTTAAGAAAGTAACTATACTTATAAGAAGGTTATATACATGGGAATGATTAAAGCAGAAAATTTAATATATGAATATATAAGACGGGATGAAGAGGGCAATGTTGAGGCGATTAACCGTGCAATTGACAATGTAGATATCGAGGTTAATAAGGGAGATTTTGTGGCTATTTTAGGACATAATGGTTCCGGTAAAAGCACAATGGCAAAACATATAAATGCAATTCTGACGCCTACGGAAGGAACAGTCTGGGTTAACGGTATGAATACAAGGGAAGAAGACAAGATTTGGGAGATACGACAAGCTGCAGGTATGGTATTTCAGAACCCGGATAATCAGATCATTGCTACCGTAGTAGAAGAAGATGTAGGGTTTGGTGCCGAAAATTTAGGTGTACCTACAGAAGAGATATGGAAGCGGGTTGAAGAAAGCTTAAGTGCCGTAGGAATGCTGGAATACCGCAAGCATTCTCCTAATAAGTTATCCGGAGGTCAAAAGCAAAGAGTAGCGATTGCAGGTATTATGGCAATGAAACCGGAATGTATCGTTCTGGATGAGCCAACCGCCATGTTGGATCCAATCGGCCGTAAAGAGGTAATACGAACCATTCGTGAACTGAATAAAAGAGAAAAAGTTACGGTGCTGCTTATCACACATTATATGGAAGAAGTAATACATGCAGATAAGGTAATTGTAATGGATAAGGGAAAGGTTGTTATGCAGGGTACTCCGAGAGAAATATTTTCAAGAGTGGAAGAATTAAAGCAATACCGTCTTGCAGTACCCCAGGTGACGGAACTGGCCTACGAATTAAGAAAAGACGGCCTTAACATTCCCAAAGGAATACTTAGTATAGAGGAATTGGTAGAAGCTATTAGCAGTATAGCTTAAGGATACGGCAGTAAAGTGCTGCACTTTCCTGTACGCTGCGGGAGGTTTTGTTATGTTAATGATTGTGGACAAATTAAATTATATATACAGTCCCGGAAATGCATACGAAAAGCATGCATTAAAAGATATAAATCTGGTAATTGAAGAGAGGGATTTTATTGGGCTTATCGGTCATACCGGATCCGGTAAATCCACTCTGACACAGCATTTAAATGGGTTAATGAGAGGAACAAGCGGTACCATCTTTTATAAGGGTGAAGATATTTACGATAAGAATTTTAATATGAAAGCGTTAAGGAGCAAAGTGGGACTGGTTTTTCAATACCCGGAACACCAGCTGTTTGAAACCACAGTATATAAAGATGTAAGTTTTGGTCCTAAAAACCTGGGATTTGAACAATTGGAAGTGGATTTAAGAACATATGATGCCATTAAAATGGTGGGGTTAAGTGATGATGTTCTGGATGCCTCACCCTTTGAGCTATCCGGCGGTCAAAAAAGAAGAGTTGCAATTGCAGGTGTATTAGCAATGAAACCGGAACTTCTTATCTTAGATGAGCCGACAGCCGGATTAGATCCGAAAGGAAGAGATGAAATCTTGGAACAAATCGCAAGGCTTCATAAGGAAAGTAATATTACAATAATATTGGTATCCCATAGTATGGAAGATGTTGCGAAATATGCCAACCGTCTGGTTGTAATGAATAAAGGTGAAATTGTTTATAATGATAGACCACATGAAGTCTTTAAACATTATAAGGAGTTGGAGAAAATTGGTCTGGCTGCACCACAGGTAACTTATGTTATGAATGAGTTAAAATCAAGAGGATTTTCGGTAGATACTTCTGCTACAACAGTTGAGGAAGCAAAGGTCTCGATACTCCGTGCCCTCAGAAAATCGTTATAACAAAAAGGAAGATAAAAAATGATCAGAGATATTACCATAGGACAATATTATCCGGCAGATTCCATTCTTCACAGATTGGATCCAAGAGTAAAATTAATCGGAACAATTATATATATTTTTTCCTTATTTATGTTTCGGAATTATTACGGTTATATACTTGCGGTTTTATTTTTAGCAGGTATTATAAAAGTATCTAAAGTCCCTTTTCGTTTCATTGTAAGAGGGTTAAAAGCTGTCCTTGTACTTATGCTGTTTACTGTTATGTTTAATTTATTTCTAACTCCGGGGACCGAAATATATCGGTTGGGTGTTATAAAAATTACCAGGGAAGGGATTGAAACAGCCGTATTAATGGGATTGCGACTGGTGTTTTTAATATTAGGCTCTTCTCTTATGACCTTTACAACCACGCCGAACCATCTAACGGATGGGTTGGAAAGTGTAATGTGGCCCCTTCGCAAAATAAAGGTGCCGGTACATGAAATATCTATGATGATGTCCATCGCACTTCGTTTTATCCCGATTCTAATGGAGGAAACGGATAAAATAATGAAAGCACAGATGGCAAGAGGGGCAGATTTTGAGTCCGGTGGGTTAATGAAGAGGGCAAAAAGTCTTATTCCTTTATTAGTACCGTTGTTTGTATCCGCTTTCCGGCGTGCCAATGATTTAGCCATGGCAATGGAAGCCAGATGTTACCGCGGCGGCGAGGGAAGAACTAAAATGAAACCTCTGAAATATGTAACAAGGGATATGGTGGCCTATTTTGTACTTATTCTTTATGTAGCTGCTATATTTGTATTAAATTCTATATAGATGATCTACGGGAGTATTAAAACACGATTAGAGTTAATAAATAATAAGGTAATATTACATGCGAAAATATAGTCCTTATAGATAATCCATTTACAATTCTATGTTTAAAGGACTTCTGACTTCGTATCAAATAGAAAAATAAGAATTATATAGAATATTAGAAAAGAAAATACAGATCAATGCGGAGTATTTAGTTGTCTAAAATCTTTTTAATTTTATATTTCAGTAGAATAGTTTGGAGTTTATATGAAAAGAATTATGTTAGTAGTAGCTTATGATGGGACAAACTATTGCGGGTGGCAGATACAGCCCAATGGGATTACCGTTGAAGAAGTATTAAACCGCCATTTAAGTGATTTATTAAAGGAATCAATAACTGTAATCGGAGCCAGCAGGACGGATTCCGGTGTACATGCTATCGGAAATGTTGCTGTTTTTGATACGGAGACTAAAATACCGGGTGAAAAGATATCCTTTGCATTAAATCAGAGACTGCCGAGGGATATTGTGATACAACAGTCCAGAGAGGTACCGGGCGATTTTCATCCAAGATTCTGTAATAGTAGAAAAACCTATCAGTACCGCATATTAAACAGCCGATTTCCCTTGCCTACCCAAAGGCTGTACACACATTTTGTTTATTATCCATTACTTGCAGAAGCCATGTCCGAAGCGGCGAAATACCTGATTGGAGAACATGATTTTAAAAGTTTTTGTTCTACCAGAACTCAGGTTACGGATACAATACGGACGATTTATGATATAAATGTGGAAAAAAGCGGAGAAATGATTCAGATAACCATATCCGGCAACGGATTCTTATATAATATGGTACGAATTATTGTAGGAACTTTAATAAAGGTAGGACTTGGGATTTATCCACCTAATCATGTTCTGGAGATATTGAATAAAAGAGACCGGCTGGTTGCAGGACCCAAAGCACCTGCCCAGGGATTAACCCTGCTCAAAGTAGATTATCCGGATCTGGATGCATTAACAGTAAATGGATGGAATTAAAGTGTAACTATAGTATAAAACAGCTCATTTTGTAGCATGATTATTAATATAAATATCTGGAAAATCGTATATAAACCGCAGAAAATCTATTGACACGCCAGGTGGAATGTATTATAATATTTAGATGTGACGTGAGAATACTTAAACCAAGCCCCGGTAGAGTATTTTAACATAAATTAATGATAATTATTGAGATTTTAATTAATCTAAGGAGGGTAACCAATGAAAAGCTTTATGGCTAGTCCAGCTACGATCGAAAGAAAATGGTATGTAATAGATGCTACAGGTCATACATTAGGACGTCTTTCATCCGAAATTGCAAAGATATTAAGAGGCAAAAATAAACCAACTTACACACCACACATTGATACTGGTGATTATGTAATTATTGTAAATGCTGATAAGATAAAAGTAACAGGAAAGAAATTAGATCAAAAAATTTATTACAATCACTCTGATTATGTAGGTGGTATGAGAGAAACCACATTAAGAGAATTAAATGCTAAAAAACCTGGTGAAGCAATTAACATTGCAGTTAAAGGAATGCTTCCAAAGGGACCTTTAGGAAGACAAATGATCACAAAATTACACGTATACGCTGGCCCAGAGCATGATAACGCAGCTCAGAAACCAGAAGTATTAGAGATTAAATATTAATCAAAGAGGTTGAAAGGAGGAAATTACATTGGCTAAGGCAAAATATTACGGAACCGGAAGAAGAAAAAGCAGTATTGCTAGAGTTTACTTAGTACCTGGTACTGGTAAGGTAATTATAAATAAAAGAAGTATGGATGAATATTTCGGACTTGAAACATTAAAATTAATCGTTCGCCAACCATTGGTTATTACAGATACAGTTGATAAATTTGACGTTCTTGTAAACGTGCGCGGAGGTGGATTCACTGGCCAGGCTGGTGCAATCAGACATGGTATTTCCAGAGCATTATTACATGCTGATCAGGATTATCGTCCAACCTTAAAGAAAGCTGGTTTCTTAACAAGAGATCCAAGAATGAAAGAAAGAAAGAAGTACGGCTTAAAAGCAGCTCGTCGTGCTCCTCAGTTCTCAAAGAGATAATAAGAATAAAATTCAAATCCTCAGAACAGAAATGTTTTGGGGATTTTTTGTTCGTTAACGAGGTGCTTTTAACGTGAAAATTGAATTGATAAATATTCACTTACAAAAGTTGTTTTTCAGCCATTATAAAACATTCATAAAAAGACCGATTATACAATGGTTACAGGATATATACAAGACTCCGACGCTGTCGGAAAAAGAATGATATAAATAGCTGATATAGCAAATTATATAATTTGTAGCCGTAAATTCTTTGATGTAACATTTCCGACGCAATAACTCTTAATAAGGGGTGTTTTAAAATCAATAAGCGGAATGATTCGCAAGATGTTCGTTTGAATAAGGTATTTCAGACGAGAATAAGCAGGAAGTTATTAGATTAGCAGAAAACTGTCCGGTTAGAAAGACATTATCGAAAGAATTAGATTTTATAAGAAAGTAGAGAATCGATAAAAAAGTAAGAAAAACAGAGATTAAGGAAACATCCGGAGACGTTACAAAATGTCAGGGGTGCGGAACAGGTCTGCATAGATAAGTGTTTAAAGCCTGCATTTCCGGATTTTTCCCAATCCCTGGAAAGAAATCATTTTGATTTCATATAATGGAACATAACCGTAACCATTAAGTGAAGTAAAGATACCTGAATCTGACAGTACAAGAGAACACATAGGATGAATTAGTTCTCAATATGTTCTAGCCAATTAAGGATCTCGTTAACAGCTAACTGATGATTCCCAATCTGGCAGTGTTGTTCACCCCCCTCTGCTTCTGTGAATATTCGTGTGGTCAGACTTTTTGTATGTTTAATTTTATTTGCTAATCGGTAAAACTGGTTACCTGGAATATAGTGGTCTTTTTCTCCGGCAAGCAGTAATACGTGACAAGTAAGCCGGTCACACACGTTTTGAGGCAAACAGTGTTTTAATAATTCTCGGTAAAAATCATATGGCGTTTTTGTACCGGTGATATACATTCCCTGCATCATAGCCCAATCAGCGATGATACTCCTCTTCCTGAGAAAATTAAGCATTCGATTTGCGTTTTTCTCCTTTTTATGCAGAACAAGAAATCGTACCATGTATTTTATCATTCGAGGAAATACAGAAGTTAAACAGAGAAAACCGTTTTCAAGGACATCATATGCAACCACTGCCCTGATTCTGGACTCAAAAGCCGCGGCTCTGACGGCAAGATATCCGCCCCAGGAGATACCTATCATATTGCATGATTTTATATTAAAATAATCCAGGACACAGGAGGTTGGATTTTCCCACTCAGCCATAAAAGTGAGCCCATTTTTTAATGTTTTTCCCTGCCCGCCGCCTTCAAACAGGATCACAGTGTATCCGTTATTTGTAAAGTCAATTAAAGCAGGTACAAATTCTTCAATAAAAGAATCGTAACCACCGCAAATCAACAAAACACTTCTTTCCTTTTCACATTTAAAAGAAAGGCAGTGGATGTATGAATTCATATAGGGTATTTCGTGTATAGTATAGTTTAGCTTCATTTGTCTAAAGGCTAAATGAAAGTATTTATAAGATAATTCATACATAAGGTTTTTCTGCGGGTGGTTTTCTTTAAGAAAGAATTCAGCCATTCGGTAGGCATATGCGGCACGTAAATACTGGGTAGTATTTTGATACTTATTCCCGAGAGCAGACCATACTTCAAACCAGGTTGCCAAATCTTTAATGCTGTGTGTTTTTGCAACGATTTCCTCTGCATCGCCAGCCAGTTCTCCATAGGTTAATACCCGGTTTATCTGAAAATCAAGCTGCTGTATTCCGGTTATGTTTTTTATATAAGCCATTTCTTTATTCCTCCTTTTTTAATGTGCTACAATTGACGCATATTATAAAATCAATTATAATGAGTTAGTATGAAGTTTACAATAGGAGACAATATAGTGTTACATTTTCATATAAGACGTGACACATAAGGGAGAGTATATATGAACAGGATGAATTACAGGATAGCCTTACAGTCCAAAAAAATGCTGACGGATGGATTGCTTAAGCTGATGGAGACAAATGATTATTTAATGATTACGGTGACTCAAATTTGCCAGGAGGCTGAACTGTCACGCAGGACATTCTATCGTTTGTATGAAACAAAAGAAGATATAATAAAGGAATATATGCATTCTCTGACAGAGGATTTTATGAATACAGTAGCGGAGGCAATACCGCTGCACTATACCGAAGTTGCTATGATGTACTTTGAATTCTGGAAACAGCATGAGGTTTTCTTAAAACTGCTTAAGAAAAACAAAATGCTGGATCTAATTTATAGGATAGAGGGAGAGATGGCACCGCTTCTATTTCGAAAAGTGAAACCGGAGGTTAATCTTGACGATGAAACGCTTTTATTATTGTTAGCTTATAGTCTTGGGGGGTTGAATGGAATGTTAATTCAATGGGTAGAAGCGGGGAT
Organism: Anaerocolumna sp. MB42-C2; assembly: GCF_030913705.1. Classification (GTDB taxonomy): domain Bacteria; phylum Bacillota; class Clostridia; order Lachnospirales; family Lachnospiraceae; genus Anaerocolumna. Next base: position 2,900,393 of record NZ_CP133190.1, on the reverse strand, counting down.
GAAGATGTCCTCAGACCAGTTAAAAACACATCTGGATAGAGCGCTTCGTATTGCTCTGATTTGATTTAAAATGATACATCCGGATCACTTCTCCCTTCAACTATTGTGTATCAGCATGATCACTGAAGGGACAGCCACCGGCGCCAGGGGCTGTTGTAAAATTAGAAATCTCTCGATTCTGGGTCTGGAATGTAATTGATCAAGACAGATTTGTATATTATAACAGCCCATTTATCTTATAACAATATAAACACAAGACCGATTATTTTTTAAGAAGACCTGATAAGGAAACATCAATAATTTTTAAAATGTAATCAGAATTAAGTTCGTCACCTGTAATCAATAATCGATAAAATATTGGTGCAAAGATGAGATCGATACATAATTCAATATCATCAGGCCGCTTTATTTGGAACATTCAGCTTATTTTGGACAGTTACACCGCAATGGCTGTCATATAATTTTCATCATACACAGCAGGAAATCGCATTGTTTGCATTTGTAGGAGTAGCAGGAGCATTAGCCGCACCGGTAGCAGGACGATTAGCAGACCGGGAATGGTCAAATAAACTTACGGGTATGGCATTTATTATGGCATCAATTTCGTTTTTAATACCGCATATTTATAGTAAAGATACCTTGTTTTCATTGATCCTGCTTTGCTTTTCTGCTGCGTTGTTAGACTGTTCCGTCTCCGGTAATCTTGTGCTCGGACAACAAAAAATATATGGTTGGGGTTCTGAAAAGAGAGGGAGGATGAATGGCGTATTTATGGCTATCTTTTTTATAAGAGGAACAATCGGTTCATCTGCCGGCGGTTATATATATGCACATTATGGATGGAGTGGGGCATCTTTCTTAGGAATTTTATTGCAGCTACTTGGATTGCTGTACTTTGCAACAGAATCATGTATCGGTAATTGAGCCGGGATTTGTTCTAAAGATGAAGTCTATTAAAAAGTCTTTAAAAAGTTTGGCAGAAGAAGATAAATCCGCACTTTTTTTCCAGCCTAAATAAATTGTTCGGAAACATGTATGTTCTTTAACTTTTATTACGGATATACCGTCTGTTTTTAGAAAACAGGAGTAAGGAACAATTGATATACCTAACCCCCACAAATTTATGAATTAGTCAAAGCTGGATTTATGATTACGAATTGTGAAATAAGAGATAATAATATGGAAAAGCGAATAATGTAGTTACTCTAATATAAAGTACAATTGATACTTGTTTTAGCTTCTATGCACATAGGGCGGAAATCAGTTCTGAAATTGTATATAGAGACAAAAGTATAGTTTCGTAATTATCTAACAATCATAGTATCGAAAGGAGAATGTTATGAACGAAGTAATTCAGAATATTTTAACAAGAAGGAGTGTCAGATCCTTTACGGAGGAGCAGATTTCTGACGAAAACTTAAACATACTATTGGAGGCGGCTGAATATGCTCCAAGCGGTATGGGGAAACAGGGCTGGCATTTTACTGTAGTGCAAAATAAAGAAAAAATGGATAAACTGATTGCTGCAGTGAAAGAACAGATGTTAAATTCATCGGAGGAACGTTTCAAAAAGGTGGGAAGTAATCCGGATTTTAATCCTTTTTATAATGCTCCCACTGTAATTATAACAGCTTATGATAAAACTTCGGCTACCGTGGAAGCAGATTGTGCAGTAGCTCTTGAAAATATTTTCTTAGCTGCCCATTCTCTTAAGATCAGTTCCTGTTGGGTTCATATATTAGCGTATTTTGGGAAAGATCCCAAGGTAAGAAGTATTCTTTCTGAATTAGGTGTGCCAAAAGATTATGAAGTATCTGGTTCAGCTGTTCTGGGATATAGTAGTAAACCACTTCCGGAGGCTGCTCCAAGAAAAGAGGGTTTGGTTAACATTGTGAAATAAATACGGTTAATTTTTCCAGAAAAATATCCGATAAGCACCATAGGCAGAAAATTTTATACATTTTTCTGTAAATGTCAGCCCATTAATGAAGGAGGATTTTTCATGGAAATATCAAGGACTAATGCACAATACAACCGTAATTTATCAGCAATGGAACAGAACAAAAATAATAACACAAATACAGGATTGTTTGAGACTTTTAAAAATGAAAGACTGAAATGGATAGAGAACGTCAAGGAAGAGCTGGATGAACAATTGGAAAATGACAGTGAAAGAAATATTAAGATGTCGGATAAACAGTGGCGGGAACTAATGGATCATGTAGATAGTGCTATTAAGAATTTTAAAAAGAATATAAAAGAACAAAAGGAAGAAAGCGAAAACCGACAAAAAAGTGAATCCGGCTCCAGAGACAATCAATCCTAAAGAAATATTCAAGTAATTTAACTGCGTCTGTTAGAGAAACCTAACAGGCGCTTTTACTTATAAGAAAACAGAACCGGTAAATGAATAGAACTCCTAAGGTTAGATAAACTTAACTTTAGGAGTTCCATTCATAATGCCGTCGCTTCAATCTAAAATAACGAGTTTTGATATGAGGATATTATAATCCGTTAAAAATCATAATTTAGCAAGGTATTTTGCGGTTCGGATCATTTGGCTGGTAAAGGAGTTTTCGTTATCGTACCAGGCTGCGATTTTAACCAGGGTATCGGAATCAAATTTTGATACTTTCGTCTGAGTTGCGTCAAATAAACCTCCGTAATTCATGCCGATAATATCGGACGATACAATCGGATCATCTGTATATCCGTATTCATCGGATTGTGATTGCTGCATTTTTTCATTTACCTGTGCTGCTGTTACGAAACCCTCCACAACAGCGGTCAGTTCTGTCAGTGAACCAGTCATTACCGGGACCCTTTGAGAGGTACCATCCAGTTTACCATCTAAGGCAGGGATAACCAACCCGATTGCTTTAGCCGCCCCGGTTGAAGTCGGTATAATGTTGCCGGCGGCAGAGCGGGCACGGCGTAAGTCGCCTTTGGCATGAGGACCGTCAAGGGTATTCTGATCATTGGTGTAGGCATGGATCGTTGTCATAAATCCAGTTTTGACAGGTGCAAGCTCATTTAAGTGATATACCATTGGGGCAAGGCAGTTCGTAGTACAGGAAGCAGCCGATACAATAGTATCATCTTTCGTCAGTGTGTGTTCATTTACACCATAAACTATTGTGGGAACATCTTTACCTGCGGCTGTAGATATCAGTACTTTCTTTGCACCTGCTTCAATATGTGCAGCCGACGCTTTTTTTGATGCAAAAAAGCCTGTACACTCCAGAACAACATCAATTTTTAATTCTTTCCAAGGGAGGTTTTTGGGATCTTTTTCGGCATAGATTGGAATCTCCATACCGTTCACGATTAAGCTGTTCTCACTATAATCAATCTTTTCGTCATAACGCCCCTGCGTCGTATCGTATTTCAGCAGATGTGCAAGCATCTGCGGACTGGTTAGGTCATTAATCGCTGCAATGCTATATCCCTCTGTATTAAAAAGCTGTCGAAATGCAAGTCTTCCTATTCTCCCAAAACCATTTATTGCTATGTTAATTCCCATAACTACCACCTTTCTTTATTAGTAATTTAATTAACAATAATTTACGATACTATTATATCGTTAGGAAATTTGTGATACAATGTTATATGTGAAGCATTTTACTATACTATATGTTAGGAGAGATGAGAACCATGCCGCAAATTGACCGACATAAAAACAGAACTGTATATATTGAATTTGTTCCGGCAGAAGATTTTAATAATCTTCCCAATCCGGAACGGTTTACTTTGGTATTTGTTACAAGCGGAAGTATAAAAGGGCTGTTGAACGAGCGCCCAATTACAATTTCTGCACCCGGTGTTCTTTGCCTGACGAAAGAGGATACGATACAGGTGATCCAAAAGGATAATGTTTCCGCTCAGTCCTTCAGTTTTCATCCGGATTCTCTTAGCTCCATTCCGATTTCTAAAACAAGGGAGTTCATTAAACCCAACATGAAAATTCAAACGGTTCTTTCGCTTTTTCAAAGAGATGCTGCACATAACGGAATTTACCATATAACGGAAAGAGCATATCCGCAATTGCTGGAATGGTTTTTTGTTCTTGGCACAGAAGTATATGCACAAAGTGATACACTCTGGGTATGCAGAATTAAAAAATACCTCATACAAATTACAGGGTTACTTGAGGATTTAAACAGATTAAGCGGACAATCACCCGTTGATATAGTTTTAGCATATATACACACAAATTATTCTGATAAAATCAGCTTAAAAGATTTAACCAATTGCGCGCACTTAAATCGTGTGTCTCTCAATAAAATGTTTCAGGAAAGATGCGGATGTACAGCAATGGGGTACCTATTGTCCCACCGATTGAAAATTGCGTCGGATCTTCTGACCCATACAGATATGAGCCTGAATGAAATTGCACGTTCAACCGGTTTTGAATATGACACTTATTTTATTAAGCAATTTAAGTCTAAAAGAGGGATATCACCTACGGCATATCGGAAGACCTCCAGAGAGTTCGCTGCTGCTATATAGGGAGTATTTTAACAATAGACAGATGTCAGAAATTGTGATATTCATTTTAATCATATAAAGGATGGGGAAAAGCAAATGGAGTATAAAAAAAATTACCACGATCAGATTTTTCAATCAGCGCCGGTTTTTTCAGACGATTATCTAAACGAAATATTACATTTGACTTCGGATAATACGATACAATCGAAAATAATACTGGAAGATAAGGCAACAGATACAGCAAGAATTATTAAATTATTAATTTCCTGGAAAGACAGCAGTGAAAAATTTTATAGCAAGAAACTCTTTTTAAAAATGCCTATCATTGGCGCGAAGGCAAATGCATTTGATAAATGGAGTAAACATGAGATAGAGTTTTACAGAAATGTAAATGAAAATGATGAGCTTCCCATTATTAAATGCCAGGACGCTTTTATATCTGATGATAAGAAGAATTTTCTGCTGATACTCGATGATATTTCAGATGATTATTGCTCTGCAAACGATATAAACCACAATGAAATAGGGTATTGGCTGAATGCGGCAGAGAGTCTGGCGAAATTTCATTCATTTTTCTGGAATGGTGCAAATGCAAGTAAACTTAAACGATTGCAGGGGGACGATAAAACAATCGATGATAAAATAAAAAACTATCAGAATGCTTTGGATAAATTTTTAATATACGCATCTGAATTTTATAATAATGACATATTTGATGTGTATCCATTGGCTTTAGCAGATACTATTATGTTTGAAAGTAAAAACTTAAACAGAAGAGTTCAGAATAAAAATATATCAGTCATACACGGAGATTCACACATCTGGAACTTTATGTTTCCTAAATCTTCTTATCAAAGACCTTTGCTTACGGATTATCAGTTTTGGAGGATGGGTATTACTACAGTTGATATCATGAATTTGACAAGAGTATCATTTCCCTACAGAGACGATCCGGAGTACCATTTAAAGGTACTCAAGTACTACCATGAATCCTTGCTTAAGTATGGTATAAAAGATTACAGTATGGATGAGTGCCTGGAGGATTATCTCTTATCTGTAGCCATGGCAGTATTTGGCCCTGTTTTAAACTATTATGATTTTGAATTAGGGCATGAATATTGGGGTCAGGGTGTATATGATACAATAAATAACTATAAAACCGTAAGGAAACTGTTATGTTGTTAGTGTTCACTCCCCTGCAAAAAGCAGCAGTTCCGCAAACAATAACAGACTTCGCGATGCACAAAAGATGTGAAGACAGCGTTCCCACGCTGCAATTCTCCGGTTTTCTGTGACAATACACTCACAAAAAACACGTCGCGTTTATTGTCTGAGAACAGTAACGTTATGTTAACAGTGCAGTCTTAAATAAATAAATGGGATTGAAGTTTTAAAAAAGATATGGTATAAATAAATAAAAGTATTAGGCAAAAGCCTTGATCCACGTCTGTTAGGGAAAAACTAGCAGGCGTGTTTTTTTGTTTTATGGATAGGTTCTCCGGGACTTTATGAAAACTTTAAAACCTGCCGGGCAGGCCGATTCTTTCTTATGGAGGTATTGATGAAAAAGGTTAAATTTCTATTGGATATTATAATAATTATATTAGGGAATTTTCTCTATGCAGCTGGAGTAGTATTTTTTATTCTGCCTTCCGGGCTTATTACGGGTGGAACTACAGGTATAGCCATAAGTGTTAATCATTTTACAGGTCTGCCTGTATCATATTTTGTTTTTGGATTTAATTTGTGTATGTTTTTATTAGGATTTTTGTTTTTAGGAAAAAATTTCGCGTTTACAACATTAGTCAGCACCTTCTGTTATCCGTTTGCTTTGGAATTGTTACAAAAATTAACCGGTGAGTTTAAGCTGACAAATGATATTTTTCTATGCACTCTTTTTGGAGGTATGTGCATAGGGGCTTCGATTGCACTGGTTATCAGAGTAGGTGCAAGCACAGGAGGAATGGACATACCGCCGCTGATTCTTAACAAATATATGAGGATACCGGTTTCCTTAAGCTTATATGCTGCCGATTGCTTTATACTTACATTACAGACTGCTTTTAGTAATATAGAGAAAATTCTTTATGGTATTGTTTTAGTGTTAGTATATTCCATAGTTTTGGATAAGCTTCTTATGCTCGGAACAAATAAAATGCAGTTAAAGGTGGTAAGTGACAGAGCTGAAGCTATAAAAGAAGCAATCATTTCAGAGATTGACAGAGGAGTAACGCTTTTGCACGGGAGAACAGGGTATCTTGAAAAAGAAACGGATATTTTACTAAGTGTTGTTTCAAACAGGGAGCTATATAAAGTGGAAAAACTGGTACATCAAATAGATGAAGAAGCTTTTGTTATGATAAGCCGTGTCAGTGAAGTAAGAGGCAGAGGCTTTAGTGTGGGAAAGAAATATCTGAAGAAATATACGGAGCAAATATAAGACTTGATTTAAAAAAACTTGTATTTTGTCAGAAAAGCTCAGATTGTGACATAAGTATAAAATCATCAATAAAAATTGGTTATTTTGTTTAAACTATTGATTATAAATAAACAATTGGAAAAAATAACCCTGTAATATATGATTATATATGTAAGTAAATATTAATAATTATTGTTGAAAATGTACATGTAAAGTTTTATAATGTATAGTAGTCTTAAATAAACTTTACGTGGAGGTATTTTTAATGAATGCAATTTATTTTGTAGCATTGGGATCATTGGCGGCAATTATTTTTGCTTTATGTATGTTCCTACGTGTTAAAAAGCAGCCGGAAGGCACACCGGAAATGGTCCGCATTTCCGAAGCTGTCAGAAAAGGGGCGAATGCTTACCTGAAACGACAGTATACAGGAGTCGCATTATTTTTTGCAGTTGTCTTTTGTATTTTATTGATTATGGCGTTTTGCGGATACTTAAGCTTTTTTACTCCTTTTGCATTTTTAACGGGTGGTTTTTTCTCCGGCTTGTCAGGTTTTATCGGTATGAGTACGGCTACTATGGCGAATAACAGAACTGCCCAGGGAGCTTCATTGAGTTTGAATAAGGGACTCAGAGTCGCTTTCTCAGCCGGGTCGGTTATGGGTTTTACGGTAGTTGGACTCGGTCTTTTAGATCTTTCCATATGGTATTTGATCTTGAACGGAGCGTTTCATAATCTGCCTGTAGATGAACGTATTACCCAGATCACTGCCAATATGCTGACTTTTGGAATGGGTGCCTCCAGTATGGCCCTTTTTGCCAGAGTTGGCGGAGGTATCTTTACTAAGGCTGCCGATGTGGGTGCCGATCTTGTCGGTAAGGTAGAGGCAGGAATTCCGGAAGATGATCCACGTAATCCGGCTGTTATTGCTGATAATGTAGGTGATAATGTAGGAGATGTAGCCGGTATGGGTGCTGACCTTTATGAATCTTATGTAGGTTCCATTGTATCAACTGCGGCGCTTGCAGTTGCGGCAGGTTATGGAGTAAGTGGTGTTTCTGTACCGATGATGCTGGCTGCAATTGGGGTAATTGCATCAATCATTGGTTCCTTTTTTGTTAAGACAAAAGAGGGCGCCTCTCAGAAGAATCTTCTCCAGGCGCTTAGAACAGGTACTTATATCAGTGCCGTACTTATTGTTATTGCAGCCTTTTTTGTAATTAAGTTACTGCTTCCTGACCATATGGGGCTGTATATTGCTATTCTTTCAGGATTGATTGCGGGTGTTTTGATCGGAGCAATCACGGAATATTTTACATCTGATACATATAAACCAACCAAGAAACTGGCCGATTCCAGTGAAACAGGAGTTGCTACTGTAATTATAAGCGGATTATCGTTAGGAATGCTTTCTACGGTTGCACCGGTTGTAATCGTAGGTATCTCAGTTCTTGTAAGTTACTATTGTTCCGGCGGTTCAAGTGATTTTAATGCCGGACTTTACGGGATAGGCTTATCCGCTGTCGGAATGTTATCCACTCTAGGTATTACGCTTGCTACCGATGCCTATGGACCGATAGCTGATAATGCCGGTGGTATTGCCGAGATGACACATATGGAATCTTCTGTTAGAGAAAGAACGGATGCGTTGGATTCCCTGGGCAATACAACTGCTGCCACAGGGAAAGGGTTTGCAATTGGTTCCGCTGCCTTAACAGCTCTTGCACTGATTGCTTCCTATATTGATAAAGTACATCAGATCAAACCGGATTTGAATCTGGATTTGGCAATTACCAATCCAAAAGTGCTTGTTGGATTGTTTATCGGAGGTATGTTACCTTTCTTATTTGCAGCACTTACCATGGATGCGGTTGGAAAAGCAGCGCAGTCAATTGTAATCGAAGTTAGGCGCCAGTTTAAGACGATTGTCGGAATACTGGAGGGCAAAGCAGAACCGGATTATGCTTCCTGTGTCGATATGTGTACAAAGTCGGCTCAAAAGCTGATGGTTGCACCGGCAATGATAGCTGTTATCATTCCTATTGTAGTGGGTTTACTGATGGGACCGGAGGGTGTTGCAGGCCTTCTTGCCGGTAATACAGTTACCGGTTTCGTTCTTGCTATTATGATGGCTAACTCTGGCGGTGCCTGGGATAATGCCAAGAAGTATATTGAGCAGGGTGCGCATAGCGGAAAAGGAAGTGACCAGCATAAAGCAGCGGTCGTAGGTGATACGGTAGGTGATCCTTTCAAGGATACCTCAGGACCATCTATCAACATTCTGATTAAACTAACCTCCATGGTTTCCATTGTTTTTGCAGCACTTATTGTAGCAAACTATTTAATATAATTAAAAAATATTTTCCTAAATAAAATTTTATTATAAAAGAACAACAGGCACCTTGCATATTTATTATTTGCAAGGTGTTTTTTATTTGAGCTCTATAGATATATAGCGTTAAAATTAAAATAAAACATGGTATGTTTTATTCCAGAATTAGAAAAATGTAGAAATATAAAAGTTTTTATAATATAATATATATATTACAAAAATGAGGGAGGTTCTATATGAAAAAAATATGTATAATTATAGCATTTATATTGTGTTTGGGTTTAGTGGGTTGCTCTACATCTAAAAATGATAGTAGTGATGTTGCAGTTAATTCTGACGAGGTTAAAAAAATGGAACAGAAAATTACTGACCTTGAAAAAGAAAATGAAGATTTAAAGGCACAGATCAAAGAATTAAAGGATACTGAAACAGCAGTTAAGGATAACCAAACAGAGGCAACGACTAGTGAATCAACAGAAACAGAAAGTAATACTTCTATAAAAGAGATTAAAGAGGGAGATACTATATCAACAGACAGAATGAAAATAAAAATTAAGAAAATCGAGTTAACATATGATGTTCTTCCTGATGATACAAGCGGTTTTTACACACATTATGCGGCAGATTCAGGACAAGTATATATTCATGTTGATACAGATGTAAAGAATAAACAAAAACAGGATCTTGCATGTGATGATATAATGACTATCCAAGCAGATTATAATGATGGATTTACCTATGATTCATTTACTGTTCCAGAAGATTCTTCTACAGGATTTACATATTCTAATATTACAACAATTCAACCTTTGCAAACAATGGGTATTAGATTCCTAATTGATTGCCCAAAAGAAGTTGAAGAAGAAAATAATCCTTTGTCATTAATTTTTACAGTAGACGATAAAAAATATAAATATATTCTAAGAAAATAAATAATCCTAACAACAAAAAAATTGGAATATTTAATTAACAATTTCAGCAAAATTGACAAGGCAGTATGGTATGGCTTAGTGTTATTCTAACCGAGCTGGAGTTGGAAGAAGATCAATTATTAGAACCAATCTGTAATGATTGCAATTTATGTGTAGATATTTGTCCTGTTCACGCAATAGATAATGTAGAAATAAATCAATCTGCCTGTTGGGATTATGCTTTTGGAGAGGTGAAAAAAGACTGGCGGATCAGCTGCCATAAATGCAGGGATATCTGCCCTTATAACTTTGGGGTAAAAAATAAGGAACTGAAGAGATTAATTTAGTTTAAACAATTATTTTTATAATTCAATAAGCTCTCTTGAAAAAATTTAAAAAAAAATTTTAATAAAAATTATCATTTTAAGAATTGTTTTTTAGCTTGATTCTCAATATGGGAATATTTTTACAATACATTTCTCAAAATGAGAATTGTGTATCAAAATAGTGAAAATACCTATATTGACAGTATATTTTCCGTGTGTTATACTCTAGAATATCTTATAGAAGTAAAATAAAACGACAGTGAGGTTGTTAAAACCTGGCTGTCGTTTTTTTAATTCAATTATGGTACATAAAAAAGAAGGGATAAGAGAAATGTTAGATTATATCATTAAAGGCGGAATGGTTGTGACAGCCGGCGGGGTATGCCAGACTGATATTGCAGTAGCGAAAGAGAAGATAGCGGCTTTGGGTGAAGCTTCCGTATTAGGGGAAGCGGTGGAAATCATTGATGCATCCGGTAAATATGTACTTCCGGGTTTGATTGATCCGCATGTACATATTGCGGCACCTTTTATGGGGTGTACCGGGCCGCTGGATTTTTACAGTGCCAGCAAAGCGGCGGCGTTAGGAGGAGTTACATCCATTATTGATTTTACGAATACACAACCTGGAGATTCTGTTCTTCAGAAGATAGAGGAAAGAAAATCAGAAATGAGAAACGCAGCCATCGATTATGGAGTACATGCCAAAATTGTGGAAGCAACGGAAGAAATACTGGGAGAAATTAAAGGTATGGTAAAAGCCGGATGTCCAACGCTTAAAATGTTTACCACCTACCGTAAAGCCGGTGTTATGATTCCGGACGAAGATATTCTTCGTGTCATGCTGGAGGCCAAAAAGTGGGGAGCAAGACCGGGGGTACATGCGGAAGATAATGCAATCTCAGAATACAATGATGAACAGTTCGAGAAACAGGGTAAGACAGACTGGAAATACCATTACCTGTCAAAACCTCCGGTGGCAGAAGGGCTTGCAACGGCCAAGATGATTTATTATGCAAAATTTACAGGCACTGAGTTATATATCTTTCATGTCACCTGCAGGGAAGCCTTAAAATCGATTATAGATGCCCAGGAGGAGGGATATCCGATTATCGGGGAAACCTGCCTGCATTATCTGAATCTGACAAAAGAAGTGATGGATGATTATAATACCGGATTCCGCTATATCTGCAGTCCTCCGCTTCGTGATAAGGAAGATAATAAAGCATTATGGGAGGGACTAAAAAAAGGAAATCTCCGTGTGGTAAGCTCCGATAACTGTTTATATGATGATAAAGAAAAAACCGGATTTCTTAAGAAGGATACGTCAGGTAATTACATTCATGATTACAAAAAAATCGCAAACGGAGTAAGCGGTTTGGAAGAACGGTTATCCGTTCTAATGACAGAGGGTGTCGGTACAGGCAGAATAAGTCTTGAACAATTGTCGGAGATTACAAGTACCAATCCGGCGAAGATATTTGGTATGTATCCTAAAAAAGGTGTGATCCAGCCGGGAAGTGATGCGGATCTTGTATTAGTTGATCCGGAGGCGGCAGGAATATTATCTGCGGAAACTTTGCACTACGGAATTGATTCGTCCATTTATGAAGGAAAAAAAGTAAAAGGGCTGCCGGTACTTACCATGCGTCGTGGTGAAATCATAGCAAAAGACGGTAAATTTCTGGCTAAACCGGGTACGGGAGAGTTCCTGCACCGTTCCTTGAGGTAAAAGAATGAAAAAAATTTTAGTTATTAATCCAAACAGTTCGTCTAAAATGACACAGGATATTAAGGAAACGATTGACAAGGAAAAGTTTACTGCAGAAATAAAAGTAATCAGTTTGGAGCGGTCCCCTCAGGTACTTGAAAGCTCCGCGGATTATACGGCAGCCGGTGCCGAAATGATTAAATATTTGAAAGAGCATAATATGACGGTTTATGATGGTATCCTGCTTGCCTGTTTTGGGGATCCCTGTCTGTATTCCTTAAAGGAGACAGCGCCGGTGCCGGTTATTGGTATTGCAGAAGCGGCTTTCTCAAGGGCATTGCTGTTAGGGTATAAATTCAGTGTATTAGCCGCCAGCAGTAAAGCACAGCCAATGATGGAAGCACTGATTGACAGTTATGGGCTGCAGGCACGAAATGCGGGTACGATGACAATAAATACCCCAATCGCAGAATTTCTGTCTGATACCTCTGTATTAGAGGAAAAACTACTTGAAGTAATTCATAAAGCAAAAGAAAAACGGGCGGAAGTGGTAATCTACGGATGTGCCGGAATGACAATGGTTTCAAAGAAAAAGATTATGGAGATAACGGGAATATCGGTTATCGACCCGGTGATTTCGGGGGTATCAACACTCTTAGCACTGCTTGGGGATCGTGATGCTATATCCAGAGCGGGTCTCTATTTATAAGGAAAGCCAATACGCATAAGCGAGGCAATAAATACATACACCATAAGGAGGAAGAAATATGAATATTTGGAAACTTGAAGAGGGCGAAGTTAGAAAGCCGGGGTTGGCACATTTTGTAATGATGGCATTGTTTACCGGGGTAGGTATCGTAGTCGGTACTTTTGGAAGTCTTGCCGTGTCCATTGGACCTGTTTCCTGTTTTTGGCCTGGTCAGGCAATCCAGTCGGTAGGTTGTATCTGGTACGGCGGCTGGGGAGCGATTGCAGGAGTAGTATTCCCGATGATATCCAATGCGATTTCCGGTTCGGCAGCTTTACCGATTTCCCTGGCGTACATACCGGGAAACCTTGCCCAGGCAGCATTTGCAGGATATTTTTTCCGCAAGATGAAATGTAATCCTAAGTTAACCAGTACAAAAGACTATTTGGTTTTCCTGATTCTCGGTACGTTGATTGCCAATATTATCGGAGCAGCAGAAGGAAACCTTGTATTACTGGCATTTGGTATTATTACACCGGCAGGTATTCCCCTAAACTTCCTCGGTTGGTTCTTGGGCAATACGATTGCATCTGCAATTTTGGGAGTTATCATGTTAAAATTCCTGTCTCCCCTTGTTATGAAAACTAGAACATTTTGCAAAGGCTTATGGGCATAAAGAAAAGTGCATATACGGTAGACGGGCAGCATTCCTGCTGCCCAATCTTATATCCATTAATTATTAAAATGAGAAAAAAATGAAATGTCTTGGAAGGATGTTAATTATGAAACACGAAAATATGAGAAAAACGGTTTTAGGTTATGTGCCGATTAAATCCCCAATCTATGTGCTGCATCCGGTATCCAGAATCATATTATATCTGGTTATGAGTTTTATCCCTCTGCTGATTCAGATGCCGGAAATAAATCTGGTACTGTTGCTTGGCACACTCTGTTTATTTAAAATAGCACGCATTGATATGAAGCAGCTAAAAATATATGTTCCTATGATGATTTTAGTAGCTTGCTTTATCACTTTTTCTTATACGGTTTTTCCGACCAAATTAGACGGCGAAATTCCGGTCCTGCTATTTGGTTTTAAATTATATCGATTCTCCATATTATGGGCAGTAATGGTATATATAAGGATTATCACTTTGCTGCTGGCATCTATTTTCTTTTTTTCAACGAATCGCGAGAGAGATATTCTGGTTGGACTTCGTTGTATGAACGTACCGTTTGTAGTATCGTATTTCCTTGGATTAACCCTGCGCTCGGCAGGAATGTTTTTAGAAGACTACGGAATTGTAAAGGAAGCAGAAAAAGCAAGAGGTCTTGATATGGAAAATGAAAAATTCCTTACCAAAGTAAGCCATTTTCCCATGTATATGATTCCGTTGTTTACCTTGGCAATCCGGCGTTCGGAGGACATCAGCACAGGTCTTTATGCAAAAGGTACGGAAATCAAAGGAACCTATAAAGGGCAAAAGAGACCGGATTATTTAAGGACAAAATTTAAAAGAACTACATTGGATTATATTGTTTCGGTCTGTTCCATTGCAGTTTTTATAGGTGTGGTGTCCTTAAAAATTTCTGTAAATATTTTTGCATTAAAAAATTCAATTTTAAATGTTTGGTTCGGAAGCATTTTATAGGGGTATGGCCTTATAGGAAGCATTAAGGCATGTGAAAGAATGGAGGAAATTATGAACGCGGTTGAAATAACTGATTTATGTTGGAAATACGATGGAGCGAAGGATTATATTTTTGAACATTTAAATCTTATCATCAGGGAAAATATATTTATGGGTATCGTAGGTTCCAATGAATCCGGTAAAACTACATTGGTCTCCTGCATTAAGGGAATTATTCCTAACAGTATGACGGGCATTTATAAAGGTAAGGTAACTCTTTTCGGAGAACACGTAAAGGATTGTGATTCCCGTGTGATTTCGGAAAGTGCGGGTATGGTTTTTTCGGATCCGGATGCCCAATTTACGACTATGAGCGTGGAAGAAGAGATCGCATTCGGTCTGGAGAATATTGGTATACCTGTAGAAGTGATAGAAGAAAGAATAAAGTGGGTGAGTGAAATCTGTCATTTGGAGGATTTACTTGAAAAACCTCCTTTTGATTTGTCAGGAGGCCAGAAGCAGCGTGTTGCCATTGCTTCGGTATTGGCGGCAAAACCGAAGATGATAATTCTGGATGAGCCAACATCCATGCTGGATCCAAAATCCAAAGACGAAGTATTTGAAATTTTGGAGATTATAAAGAAAACATTAAATATGACAGTTGTTGTTATTGAACATAATATTGAAAAAATAGCGGAATTATCCGATGAGGTGGTTTTAATGAAAGACGGTAAGATCGTAAGACATATGGAAACCAGGGATTTTTTTAAGGATGTTGCTTTATTAAAGGATAATAGCCTAAAAGTGCCGGAAGGGATAGAACTGATGTATTATCTGTATGATAAATTTGGAATTAATAAAACAGGGCCGGTTAAATTGGAAGAAATTACAGAAGAAATCAAAGGTCTGCTGGCAGAGAGAAAAGTGGGGTAGTAACGGGATGGATGTTAACATGGAGAAAATAATAGAGGTAAAAAACCTGACTTTTGCTTATGATGACGGAACAGTGGCCTTGGAAGATATAAATATAACCATTCATAAAGGGGAATTCGTAGCTTTGATCGGACAGAACGGATGCGGGAAAACAACTCTGTCAAAATGCCTGAACGGAATCTTAAAACCTACCAAAGGTGAAGTCATCGTTGGCGGTCTGCATGTAGAGCTGAAACCGAAAGTAAAAGACCTGGTAAAAAATATCGGTTATGTATTCCAAAATCCGGACCACCAGTTGTTTAATTCCAAAGTATATGATGAAATTGCATATGCTCCGAGAAACATCGGGTTATCGGAAGAAGAAGTAGACAAAAGGGTAAAAGAGGCGGCGGCTACGGCAGGTGTTAAAGAAGAGCTGTTTGATGAACAGCCGGTATTATTAATGAAAGGTTTGCGTCAGCGTGTTGCGATTGCTTCTATCCTATCCTTAAAACCTCAGGTAATCATCGTAGATGAACCAACCACAGGCCAGGACTACAGACAATCTTTGGAGATCATGGAATTTTTAAAAGAACTGAATGAGAAACACGGTCATACCATTCTCATCATTACTCATGAAATGCATATCGTTGCACAGTATGCAAAAAGAATTATGGTAATGAAAAAAGGTGAGATATTTATGGATGGAACCCCGTGTGAAGTATTCTCACAGCCGGAAAAACTAAAGGAGGGTTATGTTAAGCCGCCTATGGTAACACGTATGGCACAGTTAATTGATAAAACGGGAGCACATGATGGAGTTATTAATATAGAAGAACTAAAGGAATTATTGGAAGAAGGAAGAATTGTATTATGAAAATCTTGATCAGAAACGGTTATATTGTGGACGGCACGGGTGAAAATGGTTTTTATGGCGATGTACTGATCCAGGATGATACGATTATAGAAACAGGAAAGGTTTCACAAAAAGCAGAGAAAGTGATAGAAGCAGACGGACTGATTGTGGCACCCGGTTTTATTGATACACACAGCCACAGCGATCTGGAGATTCTGATCCATCCGGAAGTACTTCCGAAACTGAAACAGGGTATTACCACAGAAGTACTGGGGCAGGATGGCATATCCATGGCGCCGCTTCCACTTGACTTTGTGAGTCCGTGGCGCAAAAATCTGGCCGGACTTGACGGGGATACCGAGGAGATTAACTGGACTTATCAGGATACAAAACATTATCTTGAGATGATAAAGGAAGCAAAACCTGCTTTAAACGTATGTTATCTGCTGCCTCATGGTAATATCCGCATGGAAGCCATGGGACTTGACAACAGACAGCCGGATAACAGAGAACTGGATCGGATGAAAGAGATTGTACGCAGGGAAATGCAGGCGGGGGCCATTGGCATATCCGACGGATTAATTTATATGCCCTGTGCTTATTCCCGGATAGAAGAAATCATTGAAATCTGTAAAGTGGCCGTCGAATATAACGGTATCTATGTTGTACATCAGAGAAGTGAGGCCGATACCATACTCGATTCCATGGAAGAAATAGTCCGTATTGGTAAAGAAAGCGGGATTCCCATTCATTTTTCCCATTTTAAAGTCTGCGGAAAGAAAAACTGGGATAAGATCAGTCAGGTAATAAAGATTCTGGACAGATGTAAGGAAGAGGGAATAACCGTATCCTTTGACCAATATCCTTATGTGGCGGGAAGTACTATGTTGGGAGTTATTTTACCGCCATGGGCTTTTGATGGCGGTACGGACAGACTGATGGAAAGATTATCCGACCCCGCAGAACGGGAGAGAATGATTTGTGATATTACACATGGAATTCCAGGCTGGGATAATTTTGTGGATTTTGCCGGGCTGGACCAGATATTTATAACCAGTGTAAAAACAGAAAAAAACCAGGATACGATCGGACTTAACTTGATAGAGCTGGGAGAACTCCGTGGCAGGGATCCTTACCAGGCTGCCTTTGATCTGCTGCTGGAGGAAGAAAATGCTGTGGGAATGGTTGATTTTTATGGGAAAGAGGAGCATGTTGCATTATTTATGAAACGGCAGGAAATGAATGCCTGTACCGACGGATTATTGGGAGGAAAACCCCACCCCAGGGTATATGGTGCATTTCCTCGCATTTTATCCACCTATGTCAGGGAAAAAAACGTATTATCCTTAGAGGAAGCTGTCTATAAAATGACTTATAAAGCCGCTCAGGTTATGCATTTAAAGAGTAGAGGGAAAGTAGCACCGGGATATTTTGCAGATATTTGTATCTTTAACAGGGACACCGTGAAAGAGAAAGGCACCTTTACGAATCCGGCACAATATCCGGAGGGGATTGAATATGTGCTGGTAAATGGAAGTATAGCGGTAGAAGAAGGAGAATTTACGGGTATCCGCTCCGGAAAAGTATTGCATAGAGCAGAAGGTCCCTATGAGGAGAAAATATTATGACCGACAAAATAAAATGGGTACTGAATACCTTACCAAAAACAGAAGATAAAAGGTTAAATATAATGGAGTTAGCTGAGGTAAGAAAAGCAAGGACCTTTCATGAAAGTTTCCCCCAATATAAACCAACCCCCCTTGCAGAACTGAAAGAGATGGCTTCGTTTTTACATATAAATTCCTTAATGATTAAAGATGAGTCTTACCGTTTTGGATTAAAAGCCTTCAAAGTATTAGGCGGTTCCTATGCCATGGGCAAATACATTGCAAAAAAAACGGGGAGGGATGTGAGTGAACTGCCTTATCAGGAGCTTACTTCAAATAAATTAAAAGAAGAATTCGGCCAGGCTGTTTTTTATTGTGCAACGGATGGGAATCACGGACGGGGAGTGGCATGGGCAGCCAATAAGTTAGGACAGAAATGTGTAATTTATATGCCTAAGGGCACTACCGTGACAAGGCTTAAGAATATACTTAAGGAAGGCGCCAGGGCGACAATAGAAGAGGTAAATTATGATGCCTGTGTCCGTATGGCAGCGACAGCTGCCGGAAAAGTAACTAATGGCGTTATTGTTCAGGATACGGCCTGGGGCGGTTATGAAGAAGTTCCATCCTGGATTATGCAGGGATACGGTACGATGGTTATGGAAGCGGATGAACAATTTGTGAAAGCAGTAGGCACTGCCCCAACCCATGTCTTTGTCCAGGCGGGTGTCGGTTCCTTGGCCGGTGCCGTGCAAGGTTATTTTACTAATAAATATCCTGAAAATCCACCAGCAGTGGTAGTTACGGAAGCTTCGGAGGCCGCCTGTATTTATGAAAGTGCTAAAACCGCGGACGGAACGATACGTGTGATTGATACGGATATGCCAACGATTATGGCGGGTCTGGCATGCGGAGAACCCAATAGCCTCTCCTGGGATATATTAAAAAACCATACGGCTGCTTTCCTGTCCTGTCCGGACTGGGTAACGGTAAAGGGAATGCGTATGCTTGCGGCACCGCTTAAAGGAGATCGTCCGGTTACATCAGGAGAATCCGGTGCAGTTCCGTTCGGTGCCCTTGCTGCAATTATGACTGAGGAGGATTATATTCCGCTTAAAGAGGTCTTAGGCCTAAATAAAGATTCAAAAGTATTGTGTTTTTCTACGGAGGGAGATACTGATCCGGTACGGTATCAAAATATAGTCTGGAATGGATTAAACCAATGAAAGAGGTGTGATATGACGCGATTACGAAAGGTACAGGAAGCAGTGGTTCAATATGCTAAGATCATGGCAGAAGTTGTTCAGGTAGATGTTGTAATTGTGGATACGGATTTTTTCAGAATTGCAGGTACCGGTATTTTTGAGCATGAAATCAACACCTATGTAGGAGGTACGGCTTTTGTATTTGACTATGTAATACATAATAAAAAACAAATGATTATTGATCAGCCGGGCAGTCATGAACTATGTAGTAAATGCCCGAATCAGGGAAACTGCAGTGAAAGTTATGAAATTTCGGCTCCGATTATGATGGGAAGAGAAGTCATCGGTGTGATTGGCCTTGCCTGTTTGACCCAGGAGCAAAAGGAACATATAAAGAAAAAGCAGTCCACTTACCTGGAATTTCTGCGGCAGATTGCAGATATGATTGCTGCTAAGGTAATGGAACAGGAGGAAAAGGAAAGAAACCGTGAATTGAATTTGATATTACAGGAAATGGTAAACCAGGTTGACCAGAGTGTTCTGGTACTTGGGGTTAACAATAATATACTTACTGCCAATAAAGCGGCAAGGAAGCAATTGCAATTAGAGGAAGAGGATGAATTACAAAAAGAAATCGTAGCTATTCAGGAAACCGGGGACAGTGTGAATCATTTACGGGAATATCTGCTTACAATCCGCAATCATAAATATACGGTACTGGGTTCCTTATATGATATGAAAAACTGCAGTGATACAGCCAGCAGTATGCTTTTATTCAGCGATATCAGGGTATTGCAGAACCAGCTATATGAATACAGCCAGAAGGCAAAAGCATATAGTGAGGAAGGAATAATAGGCAGCAGTGCCATAACAAGAGATTTGACTAAAAATATTAAAAAGATTGCAAAGTCAAATACAACCGTATTGATTACGGGAGAAAGCGGAACCGGTAAGGAAGTTGTGGCGAAAGCCATATGGAAAGAAAGTGACCGGGCGGATAAGCCGTTTGTTGTGATTCATTGTGCTTCGATTCCGGATGCAACCATGGAATGCGAACTTTTCGGTTATGTAGCCGGAACGTTATCAGGAGCAGACCCGTCCGGCTGTATGGGACAGTTTGAACTTGCCGATAATGGTGTTATTTTTCTGGATGATATCAGTGATCTTCCCTTGCATTTACAGGGAAAGCTGCTTCGCGTACTGCAGGAGCACCGCATAACAAGAGTGGGTTCGAACCAGAGTATTCCCATCAATGTCCGTATTATTGCGGCATCAAACCGTAATCTTCATGAAATGATGGAGAAAAAGGCTTTCAGGGAAGACCTTTATTACCGGTTAAATGTAATTCCGCTTCATGTGGCACCGTTAAGGGAGCGCAAAGAAGAAATTGAAGAATTTGTTTTGTATTTTATTCATAAATATTGCAGGCTTCAGGAGAAAAAATTCAAATATATGGACCCGGAGGTTATGAAACTCCTGAAACGGTATGATTGGCCGGGTAATGTCAGAGAATTACAAAATGTTGTGGAATTTATGGTAAGTATGATGGAAAATGACGGTCTGATCGAAAGATATAATCTAAATCTGGATTTATGGAGTATTACTGCCGGAATGGAAGATCAGTATGTACATACCATCCGGGAATTAGAAGAAAAAGAAATACAAAAAGCCATCTGGATCTATGGAGATTCCACGGAAGGAAAAAGGCGGATTGCACAGAAACTGGGCATAGGTATGGCAACATTATACAGAAAGTTAGACACTTATAAAATCGGAAGTGTCAATACGGATGGGATGGGAGAGTACGAAAATGTTAGCGGAAGATGAGAAGAAAGAATTGATTTATTTGTGCCAGGCACTTATTCGGGAGAGAAGCTATTCGGGAGAGGAAAAAGGTGTTTCCGAACTGCTAAAAGATTTTATGACAGAACATGGCTATGACGATATTTATGTAGATAAGTACGGTAATACTATCGGACATATCAAAGGAAAGAAACCGGGGCCCAAACTTCTATTCGACGGTCATATGGATACAGTTATAGTAACACAGAGCGAAAAGTGGATTTGCGATCCTTTTTTCGGAGTAATTCAGGACGGTAAACTGTATGGAAGGGGAAGCTCGGATATGAAAGGAGCTTTATCTGCAATGGTTTATGCGGCATATGACTTCGCGAAAGAAACCGATAAAAATTTTGCAGGGGATATTTATGTTGCCGGTGTTGTACATGAAGAATGTTTTGAGGGGGTTGCGGCCAGAGAAGTCAGTGCTTATGTAAAACCGGACTATGTTATTATTGGAGAGGCGTCCGGGCTTAATTTAAAAATCGGGCAGCGGGGCAGAGCGGAAATTATTGTAGAGACGTATGGAACACCCGCGCATTCCGCCAATCCGGAAAAGGGAAATAATGCAGTTTACCAGATGGGAAAGGTGATTGAGGTCATCCAGGCAATAAAACCGACAGAACATCCGGTGTTAGGCAAAGGAATTCTGGAGCTTACGGACATTAAATCAGAACCCTATCCGGGGGCTTCTGTTGTACCGGAATACTGCCGCGCTACTTATGACAGACGGCTGCTGGTGGGGGAGACCAAGGAAAGTGTACTTGCTCCGATTCAAAATGTATTAGAACAGTTAATGAATGAGAATAAAAATATTACTGCTAAAGTTTCCTATGCTGTTGGTAAAGAGCAATGTTATACCGGGCAGATGATTGAGGAAGAACGGTTTTTCCCCGGCTGGTTGTTTGAGGCATCCGAACCCTATATCCAGGACATATGGAGAGAATTAAAAGCCAATGGGTATAACCCGGAAATTACCCAGTATAATTTCTGCACAAATGGAAGCCATTATGCGGGAGAGGCAGGAATTAAGACAATCGGACTTGGTCCTTCCAGAGAAAATCTGGCGCATACGATTGGTGAGTATATCGAACTGGATCAGCTTGTGAAAGCAGCCGACTGTTATAAGATTGTTATGAAAGCCTTGTTAAAATAGAACGTGACCAAGCCAATGTGGTTTTCATACTGCATTGGCTTTATTTTGTGGTGGCTTTATCTTTTAACAACAGTTATAATTATGATAGATTATTAAGTTATTACAGTTTAGTCCAATGTAATTAAGTTATAGCAATTGAGGTTATTATAATTAAATGATTACAGTTGAGTTATTATAGCTAAATTATTACGGTTAAATTACTACAATTAAATTATTGAGTTATAGTATTATAGGGGGAAATTATGAATGTCGTAATAAAGAAAGATTATCAGGAAGATGATGTTTTAAGAAAGTCTTTTAATGAATTAGCAGAGAAAACGTTTGGACTTAATTTTGAAAACTGGTACCGGGACGGTTATTGGACCTCAAGATATGTTCCTTACTCAGTGATATCGGATAATAAAGTTATTTCTAACATATCTGTTAACAGGATGGATTTTGAGTACAATAATGAGATCAGGCACTACATACAGCTTGGTACGGTGATGACAGAGAAAGAATACAGAAAACAGGGATATAGCAGAAGGATAATGGAAGTTATACTGAAAGAATATGCCCAATATGACGGTATATATTTATATGCAAATGACAACGTGCTTGAATTTTATCCCAGGTTTGGTTTTATAGCCGCTAAGGAATACCAGTATTATACGACTGTTAAGTTAACAGGGGAGCGGAAGGTGGAACAGGTACCCATGAAAACAAAGAAAGACTGGGAGTATTTTTTAGAAGAGAAAAGGAAAAGGAACAGCTTGGGGTTAGCAGCTATGAAAAATGATGGTTTGCTGATGTTTTATCTGACCCAATTTATGCAGGACAATGTTTTTTATATTGCAAAGCTGGATGCTTATGTTATAGCTGAAGTGAAAGAAGATACACTGGGACTGTTTGATATTTTTGCGAAAGGACAGATTTCTGTGAGGGACGTATGGGAGGAATTCGGAAAAGAGATTAAGAAAGTTATATTTTCATTTACACCCCAGGATACCACTGGGCTTATCCGGTTTGAAGTGCCGGTAGAAAATAATACCTTTTTTATTCTCGGTAATAAACTAAAGACGGATATGAGAGAGATTAATAGTTTTCCGGAACTATCACACGCTTGAAATTACATAGGAATACTATTTATTTCACCGCATAAAAGCAACTCTATAAGCGGGAATCGTTGTAATACGGTTAACCAGGCTTTGCAGGCGGAAGTAATTATGCTATAATAAATTCGAAAAATATGTAAACAACGATATAGATACAACAAGAGAGGAATTTTTAATGAAAAGAAACTGTAGTCTGGACGAAATATCGGATGGAAAGCTATATGGTATAGACGATTTGGTGGAAGCTAATTGCAATGGCTGTAAGGGAGCAGCAGCTTGCTGTCATAGAATGGGTAAATCCATAATATTAGACCCTTTTGACATATACCGGTTAAATGTCAATCTGAATCTTACCTTTGAGAAATTGCTGGCGGATAAAATCGAACTTAATGTAGTGGACGGTATTATCCTTCCCAATCTTAAAATGACAGGGTTATACGAGAGCTGTGCTTTTCTGAATAAGGAGGGCAAATGCAGTATTCATGTTAACAGGCCTGGAATCTGCAGAATATTTCCTCTGGGACGGTTTTATGAGAATCATGGATTCAAGTACTTTTTACAGATAAATGAATGTAATCATAATTCAAAAACAATGAAAAAAGTCAGTAAATGGATCGATACACCGGATTATAAGAGAAATGAACAGTTTATAATTGACTGGCATTATTTTTTAAATGATATAGAAGAAATAATTAAAAATATCCAGGATGAAAACCAGATCAAAAATATTAATATGTTTCTGTTAAATACTTTTTATATAAAAGAATATGATACTGTTGCGGATTTTTATACCCAGTTTAATGAGCGTTTGGCTGGAATAAGGAAGGTCATAGGATAAAAAAAGTCGTAGACTTAGAAAATAACAAATTAAAAAGTAATAAACGGAGAGAAAACAATAAACTAATTAAGTAATAAAAAAGTAAGAAATATAATAAAAAAGTAATTTAAAAAGAAAGTAATTTAAAAAGAAAGTAATAGGTTAATAAGAAGTAGATAAAAAATAATGCATAAAAAATAGAGCTGTAGCAAAATTTTTAAGATGCGCTTTACGGGAGAATATAACAAATATTCCGGGAACAAGCTGAACTTTAAGATTTTACAACAGCTCTATTCTTGTGACGGAGCAATATGGAATAAGAAATAATAGTTTTATCTAATAAAATATTGTGACAAAACGGAATATGGAGTTGTTTTATGTATGAGAACTTACAAAAGTAGGAAAGGAGGCAAACATTTGAAAGCCGATATTATGGAAATATTTGAGGAAAACAAAAATATGGTTTACAGAATTGCACTTAATTATACGAAATCAGTTCCGGATGCAGAGGATATAAGTCAAATTGTATTTATGAAATTATTAGAAAACATGGACCGGTTGGAAGACGGAAAAGAAAAAGCCTGGCTGGCAAAGGTTACTGTAAATGAGTGCAAGAACCTTTTAAAATCATTTTGGAGAAAAAATGTTGGATCCATTGAACAGGAGATAGCATTTGAAACACCGGAGCAAAGCGAAATATTTAATTATATTATAAAGTTACAGACAAAATACCGTGTAGTTATCTTACTGTATTATTTTGAAGAGTATTCGACTAAGGAAATTTCAGAAATCTTAGGTATCAGCCAATCACTTGTTACTACCCGGTTACAGCGTGCCCGTAAAAAATTAGAACCGATTTTAAAGGAGGAATATCATGAAAACTTTATACAAAGAAACCATGGAACAAATCAAAATGTCTGATGAATGTTCAAAAAAGATTGAAATTGAATTGTTAAATTTGATTGATAGAAAAAATTCGGGAAAGTATTACAAAAACAGATTTATACAAAAAAGTACGGTCGCTGCTTTACTGATCATAGTATTTGGAATAGTTTCTGTCACAGGAATAATCGCATATGCATCGGATGGGAAAATAATTAGTTTTGTTTATTCTTTTTTTAGTGGAGGCGGAATTACCTATGAAGAGGGTAACAGCAAAGAGTCTAAGTCATCGGTAATAATTGATTCTGAACCTAAATCACCGGTAGAGTTAATCGGGGGAAGATTATATTATATTGCTGATGGAAACCAACTGGATATAACGGATAAAATCTCAGATAGGATACCCTTTATTGCGGAAATAAAAGACAGTGAAAATAACATTCATAAGTTTATTATTGGTGGTAAAGCGATGGATGATTGTTATGGTTATGTCGAAAATATTTTTAATAAAGACGGGACTTATGCAGGTGGTACAGGCTGGTTTGGCAGTAAAATCTCTTACAGTGAAGAGGAAAAACCGGAATGGTTGTTGAATGGGGAAGTTTTATTGGGAATTAAACGATAACTATGAGAGAAGTAAGCATATGTGCTTATTTTTATTAATAAAAATGTTTGAGGTGGTTTTTAAGTTAAATAGAAGATAAACTAATTGTATGATATAGACTTTAGTTGTGAATGATAGGATAAATAATGATAGAAAAGGGGATAATTAATTGAGCAATTTTGATAATATTAAGAAATGGATGGAAGAGACAAGAGAAGAATCGTTAGAGGAA
The DNA here is from genome assembly GCF_030913705.1 of Anaerocolumna sp. MB42-C2. GTDB lineage: Bacteria > Bacillota > Clostridia > Lachnospirales > Lachnospiraceae > Anaerocolumna. The sequence goes on along the minus strand of NZ_CP133190.1, from coordinate 2,874,683 downwards.
ATGGGCGGATTTTTTAGGGCAAGAGTTGACGGATACGAGTCTCATATGGATCCTTGGAAAGACTATTATAAATGGATGGCTGATCTAATACCGGAAAGTTCACAAACATTATTAGATATTGGTTGCGGAACAGGTTTGGAGTTAGATGAGATCTTTAAAAAATATCCGGATATAAAGGTAACAGGGATTGATTTGGAATCTTCAATGTTACAGAAATTGAAAGAGAAACACAGAGATAGGAAGCTTAATCTGATCTGCGGCGATTATTTTATTGAATCTTTTGGAGTCAGCAAATATGACACAGCCGTTTCCTTTGAAACACTGCACCATTTTAGGCCGGAAAAGAAAATAAAAGTTTTTAGGAAGATATATAATAGCTTAAAAACAGGAGGATGTTACATAGAAGGAGATTACGCCGCGGAATCAGAAGAAATGGAAGTTTATCTTTTTGAAGAATTAAAAAAAAGAAAAGCAAAAAATCACATACCTGATAATGTATTGGTACATTTTGATACACCACTAACATTAGAACATGAAATGCTGCTGTTAAAAAAAGCTGCGTTTAAAGAAGTTATTTCATTAGGGGACTATGTAGCAAATAATACAATGATGATAAAAGCGATTAAATAATTTAAGACCTAAGCACACGGGTGTAATGATAACATTGTAAGCTTCAAAGGAAAATGCCAATTGACAAATATAAAAAATTATGATAGCATTTGGAAATAAAATAAATAAAAGGCTATGAAAAGAAGAATAGATAATGAAATAGGTCACAGAGAGCCTCGTTTGGTGGGAAGAGGTACTAAAAGCATTATTGAAATAAAGACTTGGAGCCGCGTACCGACTGCATCTATATATTTATGCTGAGGCTACGATGGGAGCGCCCATTACAGCGTCAGAGTATCGGTATTAACATTTTAATACTCGTACTTGTAGAGGTCTATATCGTGAGATGTAGATGAAACAGGGTGGTATCACGAAGCTTTGCTCTCGTCCTTGAATAAAAATCAAGGAAGGGGGCTTTTTTTATCGTATAGAAAAGTTCGTCTTAGTCAAAAAAACCCTCCGGGGGATGCACATGAACAAGCGAAAGGATAATATCATTTAGAAGATTGTTACTACCGTAACAACGGATCAGCGTCAGAGGCTGTTACTGAAAAAAGCAGGAAATGGAAGATAAATCAGTTACTGTTCACTCCCCTGCAAAAGCAGCAGTTCCGTGAACAATAACACGCTTTGCGATGCACACAAAACGAGGAGAAAGCGTTTTGGCGCTGCAATTCTCCGGTTTTCTGTGACAATACATTCACAAAAAACACGTCGCGTTTATGCCTGTGAACAGTAACATAAATCATACCAAATCAGTTTCAAGAATCATTATGGAGGTATCTATTATGGAATCTACATTGGAAACAATAAGAAGAGAAAAGTTAGATAAAATAACCGAGATAACCAATCCCTACCCGGAACGGTTTGAAGTAAGCCACCAACTCTATGAATTAACGGATAAACCGGACGGTCTGACCGACATTAAGACAGCAGGCCGAATCACCTTTATTCGTAAAATGGGAAAGTTAACATTTATTACAATAGCCGATATAAAGGGGCATATTCAGGCGGCATTGAAAAAAGACGTGGTAGGGGAAGAACAATATGACTTCTTTAAAAAATGTTTTGACATAGGAGATTTTATTGGTGTAAACGGTGAATTATTTACCACGCAGACCGGAGAGAAGACGATCCGGGTAAAGGCCTTTTGGTTTTTAGGCAAAGCGCTGAAACCTTTGCCGGAGAAGTTCCATGGGCTTATTAATACTGACAGCTGTTACCGGCAGAGATACCTGGATTTAATTATGAATGAAGATACCAGGAGAAGATTTCTGATTAAGTCTGATTTTATAAAAGCAATCCGGCGGTTTTTAGAGGATAACTATTATACGGAAATCGAGACGCCCGTATTAATCAATAAACCCTCCGGTGCATTGGCCCGCCCGTTCATTTCTCATCATAATGCTCTGGATATCGATGTATATTTAAGAATTGCTCCGGAAACTTATTTAAAACGTGCAATTGTAGGCGGATTTACCAGAGTATTTGAATTCGCAAGATGTTTTCGTAATGAAGGGATGGACGCCACACATCTTCAGGATTTTACCATGCTGGAATGCTACTGCGCGTATTACAACTATAAAGACAATATGGAATTTACGCAGAAAATGTTATGCTATGCAGTGGAGCAGGTTTTTGGAAGTTCGAAACTAAAAATCGGGGACCGGCAAATAGACTTTTTATCCAAATGGCCGGTGGTTTCTTTCAGAAAGCTGATTTTAAAAGATTGCGGAATAGATATTAATGATTTTAAAACAGCAGAAGAATTACTGAGTGAAATTACCAAGAAAGGATTAACCTTGGAGTCAGAAACGGATATAAAACTGTTAGGCAGGGGGAATCTAATTGATCTGCTTTATAAAAAGGTAAGCCGGCCTAACATGGTCCACCCGACCTTTTTAACGGAACATCCCATCGCCCTCTCACCTTTGGCGAGGGCAAATGACAATGACCCGTTAATAACCGACAGGTTTCAGTTAGTTATCAATGGAGTGGAAGTAATCAATGCATACTCTGAGCTGGTAGATCCGAGAGAACAGTCTAAACGGTTACGGGAACAGGCAGATCTGAATGCAAAAGGGGATGATGATGCCATGGTAATGGATAAGGATTATATCACTGCTATGGAATACGGTATGCCGCCCATATCAGGCTGGGGAATGGGAATTGACAGAATCATACAGGTATTGCTCGGAACTGACAACATTAAGGATTCCGTACTATTTCCCATTATGAGGCCTCTGGATAAGGATTAGGTTTAAGGTCTAATAGAAATACTAATCGGTATTGCTATCTGGCATACCAGCCAAAATTAATATTTTATATCCATGCTCCATCCAAGTGGATAATCTGACCATTTAAATAATTATTTCCTGCGGCCAGTTGGAATACGAAATCAGCCACTTCATTGGTCTGGCCCAACCGGTTGGCAGGGATATCTTCAATTAAAGAGGAGAGTTCTTCTTCGTCTAAGAAATGATTCATCTGGGTATCAATGGCTCCGCAGGCGACTGCGTTCACCTGAATATTACTTGGAGCAAGTTCCTTAGCCAGGGCTTTGGTGAACGCATTGATACCCCCTTTTGAAGCAGAATAGGCAACTTCACAGGAAGCTCCCACACTGCCCCAGACAGAAGAAATATTTATAATTTTACCTTTCTGTCCGGCTATCATATCAGGAACTACTAAATTACAGCAGTTATAGACGGAGGTTAAATTAGTCGCAATTACCCTGTTCCAGGTGTGGATATCGGTGTCGGTAAATAATCCCACATGAGAGATTCCCGCATTATTAATCAGAATATCTATATTGCCGAATTGCTGCTTCGCCAAAGTAATCATAGCTTTAACTTCTTCATAATTTCCCATATCTCCGAGATAAGCGAGACAGGAAACATTACAGCTTTCTATCTCTTCTTTTACCAGTAACAGCTCTTCTTTGTGAGAAGCACAATTTATAATTACATTAAAACCTTCTTTTGCAAATTTCAGCGCGATGGCTTTGCCGATTCCTCTGGAGGAACCGGTGACTAATGCGGTATCTATTCTCATAATAACTCCATTTCCGTTTCTGCTCAATTTATTAGATAATATTTCTTAATTATGTAATATATAAATAGCCATAGTGAATAGCTGGTTTTAGTTTATAGATACATTATAAGATCATTATCATTATAAAGTCTGATTTATCAATAGTATATAATTAATTAAAAACTTAACTTTATGTAAGTATTGTCAATTTTGTTCACTCTATTATACCACTTTAAGTCTTTTTCCAAAACACCAATTATTAAGTTATGTAAAAGAAACATTCTGGTAACAATATAATAAGGAAGTAAAATTAAAACAAATTAGAACTTAATATAAGAAAATATACATTTCGATGTCGACCTGGTACCCTTTGGGCTGCTTGTCTTTCTAAATATTTTCTGATATACTACAATATGGAAAAGTTACTAATTTACAGATTATTCATCTGGTTTTATGAGGGCTAAAAAATTTGGAAGGACAGTCTTGCTTCTGTTTAAACATTATAAAGTAAAAAGTTAAATTAAGAAAAGGCGAAAAGAGTATGGAAAAAATATTTAAGAAAACCAACGTAGGCCATTATTTACTTATTATAGTAGGTACATTATTAATGGCTGCTTCGGTTAATTTAGTATATGACCCGTTGGAAATGGTAACCGGAGGAGTTACGGGTCTTGCAATCGTTATTAAAAAAGTTACGAGTATCTGGATTAAGGGCGGTGTGCCGATCTGGCTGACCAATATCTTACTGAATATACCTTTATTCCTGGCAGCCTGGCTTGTCAGAGGAAAAGCATTTTTAAAAAATACATTTTTTGCGACGGTAAGTCTATCCATAGCTTTATATCTCATTCCGCCTTATGATATTGTTTATAAAGATTATCTGTTGGCTGCGGTTTTCGGCGGAGTATTGGGCGGAGCCGGCTTAGGTCTGGTTTTTATGACGTTGTCTTCTACAGGGGGTACGGATCTCTTAGCCATGGTTGTCCACAAATTTAAACCATATTATACCGTACCGCAGATCTTAACGGTAATAGATGGATTAATTGTCCTGGCCGGTGTTATCAGCTTTGGTTTGGTTAAAGCATTATATGCCATTATAGCGGTATACATTACGGCCAAAATATCTGATAGTATTTTAGAGGGGTTGAAATTCGCCAAAATGGCCTATGTCATTTCAGATTATTATGATGAGATAGCGAAGCAGGTTATGAAAGAACTTGATCGTGGAGTAACCGGAGTTTCGGCTACCGGTATGTATTCCAACAAGGATAAAAAGATGCTTTTCTGCGTGGTATCCAAGAAGGAAATCGTGGCATTAACTGATATTGCGGTAAGTATAGACCCAAAAGCTTTTATTATTGTAAGTGATGTCAGAGAGGTCACCGGAGAAGGCTTTAGAGAATATAGACAGTAAATTCAGCGAAAAATAGAAGAAAAATCGGTAAAAATACTTATTTTTTTAATGAATATACAAATTATACAAAATGGCAAAAATTAATTTGTTTAATTGGGATATGGCTTTCAATGTGCTAATGGTGTATTATAAGTCATATAGTAATAGTACAAGATTGTGTACTCAAAAAGACATTGAATTTAGGGAGGAAATGAGAAATGGCAAGTTTATCTTTAAAAAATATTAACAAGACATATCCTAATGGTTTTGTAGCAGTTAAAGATTTTAATCTTGAAGTAGCTGATAAAGAATTTATCATCTTCGTAGGACCATCAGGTTGCGGTAAATCAACAACTCTTCGTATGATAGCAGGTCTGGAAGAAATTTCAGCAGGTGAATTATGGATTGGTGATAAATTAGTTAATGACGTAGAACCAAAGGATAGAGATATCGCGATGGTATTCCAGAACTACGCATTATATCCACATATGTCTGTATATGATAATATGGCATTTGGTCTTAAATTAAGAAAAACTCCAAAGGATCAGATAGATAAGTTAGTACATGAAGCAGCTAAAATTCTTGATATTGAACATCTCTTAGACCGTAAACCAAAGGCTTTATCCGGTGGTCAGAGACAGCGTGTTGCTATGGGTCGTGCAATCGTTCGTAATCCTAAAGTATTCCTTATGGATGAACCTTTATCAAACCTGGATGCTAAGTTAAGAGTACAGATGCGTATTGAGATCTCCAAGTTACATCAGAACTTACAGACAACAATCATCTATGTAACCCATGACCAGACAGAAGCTATGACTCTTGGTACCAGAATCGTTGTTATGAAAGATGGTGTAATCCAACAGGTAGATTCACCTCAAAACCTTTACAACGCTCCTAACAATTTATTTGTTGCAGGATTCATTGGTTCTCCTCAGATGAATATGATTGAAGCTAAAGTTGTTAAATCCGGTACTAGCGTATCCTTAACTTTCGGTTCTAATTCCATCAAAATCCCTGAAGTAAGAGCTAAGAAATTAATTGATGGCGGATATGATGGCAAAACAGTTATCTTCGGAATTCGTCCTGAAGATGTTAAAGATGAAGAAATGTTCATCAGCAGTTCACCGGAGAGCACGATTGAAGCTACTGTTAAAGTATACGAATTATTAGGTGCAGAAGTTAACTTATACTTCTCAGTTGATCAATTTGATATCACTGCACGTGTTAATCCACGTACTACAGCTAGACCTGGTGATACAATTAAAGTTGCATTTGATTTAACTAAGATGCATATTTTTGACAAAGAAACAGAACAGGTTATTTCACACTAAAGTAACATGGTCGCTAATTTATAAATTTATATTTGGGTAGGGAATACGGTTTTCGTATTCCCTGCCTTTTTTAAATGGTATTATTTAATATTAAACATAGTTTAGATATTAAACTAATTCAAAAATTCATGGTTTTGACAGTATTGTACTAAATTGTTCATTAAATTTCTATAAAATTAGTTTACTTTCGACGAAAATAATGTTAAAATAGCGTATATAAAAATTACTTTTGCATAAGAAATTAAATTAAAGGAGTGACGATATGATTTCGAATCAGATATTACAGAATACCATCGAAGGATTAAAAGCCATTACCAGAGTGGATCTTTGCGTTATGGACACAGAGGGAAAAGCTTTAGCGACTACTATAAATAACGCGGATGAATACGAAAGTGCAGTATTAACATTTGTGGAATCCCCCGCAGACAGCCAGGTATTACAGGGTTATCAATTCTTCAAAGTATTTGATGAGCACCAGTTAGAATATGTCATATTAGCTAAAGGTGACAGTGATGATGTATATATGGTGGGTAAGATTGCATCTTTCCAGATACAGAATTTACTGGTAGCTTATAAGGAAAGATATGATAAAGACAACTTCATTAAGAACTTATTATTAGACAATCTATTATTAGTGGATATCTATAATCGTGCGAAAAAACTTCATATTGAGACAGATGTCAGAAGAGTTGTATTTATTATTGAAACGAAAAATGAAAAAGACGTGAATGCTCTTGAAACAGTAAGAGGGTTATTCTCCGGAAAGACAAAAGATTTTATTACGGCAGTGGATGAAAAGAATATCATCCTGGTGAAAGAGCTGAAATCAAATGAAACTTATGAAGATATGCATAAAACCGCAAGGGTAATCTTAGACATGCTGAATACGGAAGCCATGACTAAGGTACATGTATCTTTCGGTACGATTGTAAATGAAATTAAAGATGTTTCCAGATCCTATAAAGAAGCTAAGATGGCTCTTGACGTAGGTAAGATTTTCTACAGCAGCCGCAATGTGGTAGCTTACAGCAACTTAGGCATCGGCCGTCTGATCTATCAACTTCCTATGCCGTTATGCAAGATGTTTATTAAAGAAATTTTTGATGGCAAGTCTCCTGATGAATTCGACGAAGAGACATTATCTACGATCAATAAGTTCTTTGAGAACAGCTTAAATGTATCGGAGACTTCAAGACAGCTATATATCCACCGTAATACTTTAGTATACCGCTTAGACAAACTGCAGAAGAGTACCAACTTAGACCTTAGGGTATTTGAAGATGCGATTACCTTTAAGATTGCACTTATGGTAGTAAAATACATGAAATATATGGAGACTTTGGAGTATTAAAATGGCTTATGATCTAAAGAAACATTTAACAGATATGGATGCTCCGGTAATTATCTTTGATCAAGTGTCGAAATCATATCAAAAGGGAACCTCCGCTATCAACAATATAAATTTACAAATTCGCAAAGGCGAATTTGTATTTATTGTTGGCAGCAGCGGCTCCGGTAAATCAACCATGATAAAACTTATGCTAAAAGAAATTGAACCCAGCAGTGGTAAGATTTTTGTCAATTTTAAGGATTTATCAAGGTTAAGACACGGACAGGTTGCAAAATACCGAAGAAGTATCGGAGTGGTTTTTCAGAATTTTAGATTGCTGAAAGACCGGAATGTGTACGAAAATGTTGCTTTTGCCCAAAGGGTAATTGAAACGCCCGGCAGTGTGATTCGCAGACAGGTCCCGGCTATCCTGTCTGTTATGGGACTGTCGGATAAACATAAGGCACTACCCGGACAATTATCCGGCGGAGAGCAGCAAAGGGTGGCTTTAGCAAGAGCGCTTGTTAATAACCCGGTAATTTTGCTTGCAGATGAGCCTACCGGGAATCTGGATCCTAAAAATTCCTGGGAGATTATGCGTCTTTTGGATGAAATAAATAAGAAAGGCACTACGGTAGTTGTTGTAACCCATAACAGTGATATAGTAGATAAGATGCAAAAGAGAGTCATTACATTAAGTAAAGGCATTCTGATTAGTGACGAACAAAAAGGTGGGTATACTCATGCGTTTTAGTACATTCTTTTACAGTTTAAAACAAGGCATAAAAAATATACGGAGAAACCACATGTTTTCACTTGCCTCCATCGGTACCATAACCGCATGTTTATTTTTATTCGGTATATTTTATTTTGTTGTAGCCAACTTTCAATATATGATTAAAACAGCCGAAACTTCAGTTGGGGTAACGGTTTTTTTTGATGCCGGAATCAGTCAGGAACAGATTGATAAAATCGGGGAAGAGATTAAAACCAGAGCAGAAGTTGCCTCTATCAAATACATATCGGCGGATGAAACCTGGAGAAATTATAAGAAAAAATTTTTAAAACCGGAACTGGCAGAGACGTTCGGAGATGATAATCCATTAGCAGATTCCGCCTCTTATTCCGTATATTTAAATGATGTATCCATGCAGAACTCTCTCGTTAATTTCATTAATGGACTGGACGGGGTCAGGCAGGTGAATCATTCCGATTCGGTTGCAAATACGTTTAAAACCTTTAATGCCTTGGTAGGTTATGTATCAGCGGCTATCATTATAATACTTCTGGCAGTTGCAATTTTCTTAATTAGCACTACGGTAACTATGGGTATTGCAATCCGCAAAGAAGAAATTTCTATTATGAAATTAATCGGGGCTACCGATACCTTTATTAGGGCTCCTTTTATTGTGGAGGGAGTAATCATTGGTATCATCGGTGCAATTCTCCCAATTATTGGATTATATTTCATTTATTATAAAGTAATATCATATATTACAGAAAAGTACATAAATATATTTCATGCATTTCAGTTTTTAGAGGCAGGGGATATTTTCTCCAATTTGATACCCGTATCCTTAGGTATCGGTATCGGCATCGGATTTATCGGAAGTTACATGACGGTAAGAAGGCACTTAAGACGTAAAGAATCTGTGTAATACGAAATTAGAAGGAATTAACCTATGAGAAATCATGCAAATGGGAGATGAACAAATGGAAAAAAGGCACTTTAATGCAGTGTGGGAGGATGCGAAACACTTTCTTTGTAAAACAAAAGAGAAAACCGGAAAAAAGAGAATACAAGGTATACTTATATTATTGTCGGTTATAATGTTAGTAGGCTCCCTGACGTTCCCCTCCTTTGCCACTGAAATTGACCGGGCTAAGGATGTTAAATCAGATTTAGAAAAAAAGAAACAGGAAACGGAATCAAGATTATCGGAATTAGAAAAGGAAAAAGGCGATATACTTAAATATATCGAAGAATTGGATAAGGAACTGACCAACCTAAATGATGAAATTGATTCGTTAAATACTGATATTAAAAAGACGGATAAAGCTTTGACGAAAGCCAGAAAAGAATTTAAGGCAGCAAAGGTTATTGAAGAAGATCAATACAGTATTATGAAAAAGCGGATTCAATATATGTACGAAAACGGGGATACGGATTACCTGGAGATTATAATGAAATCCGATAATTTATCCGATGTACTAAACCAAGTTGAATATATGTCCAAAATTACCGAATATGATAACGGCCTTCTGGATAAATACAAAAAACTGAAACAGGATGTGGCAGACAAAGAAAAAAATCTGGAAGATAAAATAGCAGAATTAAATGCCTTAAAAGAACAATTGACCTATGAGCAGGACACAGTTAAAAAATTAGCTTCAGATAAAAATAAAGAGCTGGTGAAATATGAAGCCAGCATTGATCAAACGCAGGCACTTTCGGCTGAGTATACTTCTAAATTATCGGAACAGGAAGACCTCATCGAAGATTTGTTAGAGGCTGAAAGAAAACGAATAGAAGAAGAGGAACGAAAGAAAAAGGAAGAGGCGGAACGCAGGAGGAAAGAAGAGGAGAGAAAACGCCAGGAAGAGGCTGCGAAAGCAAATAATGCTTCCTCACAGAATAGTAATAGTAATACAGATAACGATACGGATAGCAATACGGACAACGATTCCGGAAGTCAGGTAAAAGTTGACGGATTTATATGGCCTTGCCCATCCAGCACCCGGATCACTTCTACCTTTGGAAACAGGGAGCAGCCTACGGAGGGTGCCAGTACCTACCATAAAGGGATTGATATTGGTGCAAGTACCGGAAGTTCAATTGTGGCTGCAGCCGGAGGTTCCGTTGTAACCGCTGCATACAGTGTATCGGCGGGTAATTACATCATGATTTATCATGGTGACGGTATTTATACCGTTTATATGCACTGCTCCAAACTATTAGTATCAGCAGGAGAAGAGGTCAGTCAAGGTCAAACCATCGCTTTAGTGGGTTCCACCGGCGTTTCCACCGGATCCCATTTACATTTTGGTGTATCGGTAAATGGTACATATGTAAATCCTCTGAATTATGTAAGTTATTAAATAATACGTGACTATTTAGTCATTGTGGTTCTGACGAAAAGCCAGGAACCATAGTATATGCTGTCAAATGGCGGCATGGAGGTAATTATGAAGAATAAATTTTTGTCTGGTTTTCTATCAGGATTAGCAGGTGCATTAATTATTTTCTCAATTGTACTTACAATCTATGTTACTCAGGTACAAGGTCATGATTCTGTTAATCAGGATACCAATACAGCCAGTGAACAGAATAACACAAAAGCAGCTGAAAAAACGACAGGTGCCAGTGATGCGGTTATTCAAAAGATCAATAAACTGGAAACTTTGATAGACCGGTTCTATATGGATAAGGTGGATGAGACTAAGCTGGCAGAGGGTATTTATAAAGGACTTCTTGCCAGTCTTGGTGATCCATATTCCTGCTACTACACGAAAGAAGAGTATGATGCATTAATGGAATCTTCCAGCGGAGTTTATTGCGGAATCGGTGCCACGGTAAGTCAGAATGTAAATACCGGTATTATCTCTATTGTAAAACCTTTTGTGAAAGGACCGGCACATGCAGCTGGTGTACTGCCGGGAGATATTGTATATAAGGTTAACGGTGAAGAAGTCACAGGAAAAGACTTATCGGAAGTAGTCAGCAGGATTAAGGGAGAAGAGGGAACCAAGGTTTCCGTTACTGTTATAAGAGAGGGAGAACCTGATCCGATTGAATTCTCTATCCCGAGAAAAACAGTGGAAGTTCCCACTATCGAGTATGAAATGCTGGGTAATAAGATCGGTTATATTGCAATATCTGAATTTGATGAAGTTACGGCTGAACAGTTCCGTAAAGCAATTGATGATTTGGATAAACAAGGGCAAAAAGGTTTAATCGTGGATGTTCGGAATAATCCGGGAGGATTATTGGATACGGTTGTAGACATATTAAATCGTATGCTTCCGAAAGGGCTGATTGTTTACACGGAAGATAAATACGGAACCAGAGAAGAGAAATTCTCGGATGCCAAGGAAGAATTCGATAAACCCTTAGCGGTTCTTATTAACGGAAACAGTGCCAGTGCATCTGAAATTTTTTCAGGTGCTATTCAGGACTATAAACGCGGAACCATTGTGGGTACCACCAGTTTTGGCAAAGGAATCGTGCAATCCATTATACCATTATCTGACGGAACTGCTATTAAGGTTACAGTATCGAAATACTATACTCCAAACGGAAAGAATATACATGGAATCGGTATTTCACCGGATGTAACCGTTGATCTGAAAGATAAGCTGAAACAACAGGTTGTTATTAAGAAAGAGGAAGATAACCAGTTACAGAAAGCAATTGAAATTATTAAGAAAAAAATAAAATAAAAGGTAGTAAAACAGCCATTGTACCGATAAGTAAAGCGGGTTTTGGCTGTTTTTTTGCGATTATCAAATTGTTTGATGAATATAAGTATAACTTGCCGGATATGGCTAAACATGATATCATTTTTTTGATTGCATTTTTTCTTAAGGCTTATGCTAATGTCTTTTTACCAGATACAATTTTACTTATGATTTTATTAAATGGCTTAGGCGAAGTTGCTTACGATGGTTGTGCCAAAAGCTTTGTGAAAGGGATGACATTTATGATTAAAGCATTATTAGTAGAAGATGAACCAATTACAAGAAAAGGTCTTCTAAAGCATATAACTTGGCCGAAACTTAGTATTGATGAGATTCGCAGTGCAGAGGATGCGGAGACTGCATTGCAAATGAGTGCAGATTATCATCCTGATATTATTATTTCGGATATCAAAATGCGTGAAATAGATGGTATTGAGATGTGCCGCCTCTTTAAAGAGCAATTGCCCGATTGTCAGTTGATTTTTATCAGCAGTTACGCGCAAAAAGAATATCTAAAAGCGGCAATTGAACTGGAGGCTATTCAATATGTGGAAAAACCAATTGATTTAGAGGAGTTAACCTGTGCAGTCAAGAAAGCAGTAGAGCGTTATCATAATATTCATGAGCAACGTATAATACAGAAAAAGTACGAAAAAAGTGTAGATCATATTAAGAATGAAACATTTTTATCGCTACTAAGAGAAAGAAATAATGGAAAGGATAATTGTGCAGTTCTAAAAATGGTAGGGTTATGGAACGAAAGGTGCAGGGTGTTTCGTATCTGTATCATTCGATGGGCTGATATGCCGGATAAACCGGATAAGGTGTCAGAGTGGTATAAAGATGCAGCAGAACTGCAGGCGGAACATAAGGGGATTTATGTATATACCGATTTCTGGGATAATGCAACTATGATTATTTATCTTGCGGCAGAAAATATGCAATTAACGGACAACGGGTCAGTTCTTACTAAGATGAGTGAACTGGCAAGGAGACAGGATAGAGAGTATATGCATTTTTTGGCGATTGGTAAGCTTTTCACTGATTTAAAATACTTATCGAATTCGTATCAGTCGGCCTTAAGCGCGTTACAGAGTCTGTCATTTATGGGATATGGATCATTCGCATCGGATAAGGAGACCTGCAATGACTGGCAGAATGACTTAGATCAGGCAGAAGAGAGTTACCTTAAAAAGGCGATTCAAAATGAGGATGTAAAAGAAGTAGAGAGAATCATTAATCAGATATTTCAACGGTTCATAAAGGAACGGGTTATATTAAACAGTGTTATTAAAAATATATGTCTGATAATCTATAATTATATAAGAGAAGCTGAAAGAAATAATCCGGTTCGTAGATATAAAAAGAATGCATCCAGAGTAGAATACACCTATATTTTGGAGCAAGCTGTAACGCTGCAGGAAATCAGGGAAATGCTGCTAATATATGTACAAGCAGTCTTTGGACGTAAGAAAATTGAAAATCAAGGTAGTAATGTTTCTGTCAGGCAGGTAATTGCATATATGAGTAAGCATTATCAGGATAAGGGACTTAGTATTAACCGGATGGCAGAAGAGGTCTTTTTAACACCCACCTACCTCTCAAGTTTGTTCAAACAGGATACCGGACTCACTATAAATCAATACCTTACGAAATTGCGAATCGAATGCGCTAAATCGTTACTGCTTGATACTAAATATAAGCTTTATCAGATTGCAGATATGGTGGGATATGAAGACGCTGCTTATTTTGCTCGCATCTTTAAGAATCAGACAGGGATGACACCATCTGAGTATAAGGAGAAGAATATTCTGTGAAAATGTCAAAGAATCTAATCACTAAATGGTTTTCTCGCAGAAGTATACGCACCAAAATGACAATATCTTTCTCAATTCCACTGTTATTAATAGCGTTATGTCTATCTTTTATTAGTTATAATATAATCGCTAATCGTTTTGCCAGGCAGATATTGTATTCCGCAGACCGTTCCTATGAACAGACTATTTCTTATCTTCAAAATCATGTGCAAAATATGAATTATGTACTGCTTTTATTAGGAACGAACAAACAGATGCAGGAAGTATTGAGTGACAGCGTATTTGAGCAGACAGAGGAAGCCAAACAATACCGGGAATACTGGAAGTTAGATGAAATCATCGCATCCATTGATTTATCCAATGGGCTATATAATTGTGCATTGTATGTTCCAGATGCCATGCTGTATTCTAATAATAATTATCATTTTTTCCCACTATCAAAATTACCTGATAATATTGATTGGAAAAGATTTTCTCTGGATAAGGGAGGTGTTCTTTATTTTTCTGATATACAAACTGTGTTAGCGGGAAATTCAAAGAAACCTGAGAAACAGGTCGCCCTTCTGAAAATGATTTATGATACCGGAGACATACAGTGTGTGGCAAGGGTTGGAGTAGCAATCGAAGAACTTGAAAAAATATTGCGAAATTTTGATATTACCCAAAAAGGTTTCAGTTATCTGGTCAATAGCAGAGGTAAAATAATTGCATCATCCAGTCAGGAAGAGGAAGAATATATTCCGTTACTGGAAGAGGAGCATAAGGATATAAAGGAAACGCTTGGCTGGGAAGACGTACACTTTAAGGGAAATGGTAATTATCTTTTAAGAAGACAAACCATAAAAGAGGCCGGATGGACACTTGTCAGTATGATAGAAAAGGCAGACTTTTACCATGAAAGAAATGTTGTGTTGCAAGTATTTGTATTATTTGTTACATTAATTTTTCCTGCAATTGTCTATATTTCTTATAGTTTGGCCCGCTATTATTCGAAACGTCTTACAAAGTTGAGCAGTCAGATGATACAGGTTCAAAACGGTAATTGGAGTCTGATAGATGAAGTGGAAGAATCAGAGGATGAAATAGGAAGATTATTTGATCAATTTAAATATATGACTAAGGAATTGCGGATTTTAATGCTGAATCAATACCGGCTGGGTCAAAGTGTCAAGTCGGCAGAACTAAGGGCATTACAAGCACAGATTAATCCTCATTTCCTCTATAATACACTGGATTTGATTAATTGGGAAGCAAGGGATCATGGTGCTGAGGAAATTGTTACAATTGTTCAGAGTCTTTCAAAATTCTATCGGATCAGTTTAAATAAAGGCAGACAAATTGTAAAAATAGCTGATGAAATAGAGCATATTAAGGCATACGTTAAGATTGAAAATTATCATTTTGAAAATGCAATCTTTCTTAATATAGATGCCAACAGCGATATTCTGGAATTAGGCTGTATTAACATTATTCTGCAACCGCTTGTAGAGAATGCTATTATGCATGGGATAGCAAAAAGCAATACAATAAAGGAATGTCATATTAACATTGAAATCGTAAGAGAAGCGGAGGATATTGTATTTCATATATCAGATGACGGAAGAGGTATGACTGAGGAACAGCTGAGTCAGATTTTGCAGAAAAATACTACGAAAGCCGCACATGGTTATGGGGCACAAAACATCAATTTTCGAATTAAATTATATTATGGGGAGGCGTACGGTATTTCTTATAAAAGCAATCCGGGGGAAGGAACTTGTGTGACTGTCCGAATTCCGGCGCTGACTGTAGAAGAAGCGGAACAATACAATACGAAATAGCAGATAGGACAGCGGAGAGTAAAGAAACTTTCCGCTGATTTTTATTGCATCTAAAACACATAATTTCCGAATAGATAGCAGCATTTGCTACAACACTCATAGGATGGAGAGTTTTAAGAATCGCTTTGCACTGTAACAGGATGAGTAAATATAACATGAAATCGTACCAATAGCCTAGGAATGTCAGTAAAATCGTAGTATTGTCATATTACTTTTGTTAATTTCACCATGTATAATATCAATATGTTTTCGGTAACAAACGATATGACAAGGAGAGATAACCTATGATTAAGTATTTTAAAAACTTTGTACAGGAATTTAAAAAGAACAAGGCTTTATTTATGATGATAGCACCTATGGTAATTCTTGTTTTTATTTTACTATATTTACCCATGTCCGGACTGGTGCTCGCTTTTAAAAACTACAGATATAATCTTGGTATTTTTCGAAGCGATTGGAATGGAATAGAAAATTTTCGCTATTTATTTGCATCAGGAACAGGATGGCTTATAACTAAAAATACTATATTTTATAATTTGTTGAATTTGATTACATCTCAGACCCTTGCCATTCTTATAGCAATCTTTATTACGGAAATGAAAAGTAAATACTTTAAGAAAGTTACACAATCAGTTATTTTTCTTCCATATTTTATATCTTGGGTTATTGTCGGAACATTTGTATATAATTTATTTAATTATGAAACAGGTTTGATAAACAGTATATTAAAAGGTATGGGACAAAATACGATTAATGTTTATTCCAAACCTTATGTATGGCCGTTTATTATCTCTTTCTTTAATGCCTGGAAGTGGTGTGGGTATAACTCTGTTATTTATATTGCGGCAATTACCGGTATTGACGGAGAATGTTATGAAGCATCGGAAATAGATGGGGCCAATATCTTTCAGCGAATCCGTTATATTACACTTCCTAGTATAAAACCTACTATAATTACTATGTTATTATTGCAAATCGGAAGGATTCTCCGTGGTGACTTTGAGATGTTCTTTCAGATTGTGGGTAATAATGGGCAGTTGTATAATGCTACCGATGTAATAGACACTTATGTATTCCGCTCCCTGATGCAGAATTCTAATATGGGAATGACGGCGGCTGCAACATTCTATCAATCAATTCTATGTTTTGTTATTATTATGATAGTAAACCGGATTGTAAAAAAAGCAGATAAAGAATTGGCTTTGTTCTAAGTGGTTATAGAATTAAAAATGGAGGGAAACTATGAAAAGTAAGCAGTTGGCAAAGTCACAAAGGATTAAAAGAGGAACCGCAAGATTCAGTTTTGATATTTTAAGTTATTTAGTGGTTGGATTAATTGCCATCCTTTGTTTATTACCATTTATTATATTAATATCAGGCTCTTTTTCATCGGAGCATGCAATCCGTTTTACCGGATATGGATTGTTTCCAAAAGAATTTACTTTAGAAGCTTATAAGATTGTGTTTAAGACTCCAATTACTATTCTAAGGGCATATGGAGTGTCAATTTTTATAACAACAGCCGGTACGGCGGTCGGATTAATGGTGTTAACATTGAGTGCTTATGTCATCAGCAGAAAAGATTTTAAGTATAGAAATCAATTTTCATTTTTCTTTTATTTCACGACATTATTTAATGGAGGTATGGTAAGCACATATATTTTCTACATTCAATATTTGCATCTGAAAGATAATTTTCTTGCATTAATACTGCCGGGTATGTTAAATGTATTTTATCTTTTAATTATGAGGAGTTTTGTATCCGTAATACCAACTGCTTTAATTGAATCTGCTAAAATTGATGGAGCCGGTGAATTTAAAATCTTTTCAAGTATTATATTGCCTTTATTAAAATCCGGATTAGCAACCATCGGTTTATTTTTAGCGCTGGGTTACTGGAATGACTGGTATAATGCCATGCTTTATATTAATACCTCGGAAAAATATCCATTGCAGTACATGCTCTATGATTTGCTTCAACGGACCCAGGCGCTGACGCGTATATCCAGTCAGGCGGGAATATTGGTTGAAAATCTGCCGACGAATACACTGAAATTATCTATGGCAGTAGTAGCAACCGGTCCAATCATTCTTATCTATCCATTTGTCCAGAAATATTTTGTAAAAGGTATTACAATCGGTTCTGTAAAGGGATAGACCGATTTAATAATACATATAAAAAAAGGAGGATTTTTGATTCTTATGAGAAATTTGAAAAGGTTATTTTCTATGTTACTGGTTATGGTGATGTTATCCGTATCCCTGGCTGGATGCAGTAAAAATACCAAAAAGGAGGTAAAGGAAAGTAATAAGTCAGAAACAGGCGAATTAGACACTTCTAAGGAAGTGGAACTGGTAATGTATGTTGTTAGTGATGAACCGGCAGGACAAGCAGAAATTAATGAAAACTTTAATAAACTTCTGAAAGAAAAAATAAATGCAACTTTAAAAATTAATTGGATTGGCTGGGCAGAATATGCTACCAGATATCCGCTTTTATATTCTTCCGGTGAAGAATTTGATATTGCTTACTGCGCAACCTGGCTGAATTTTGCATCCCTGGCCAAAAAAGGTGCATTCATGAATCTGGATGATTTATGGGCGACCTATGCGCCGGATAACTTCGCAAAACAATCTGAAACGGCAAAGCAGCAGGCTACTATTGATGGCTCTTATTATTGCGTACCAACTCTTTATGCATCCTATTCTGATTATGGTCCGATCTATCGTACTGATATAACCGAAAACAGTGGATGGGATGGTGAGATGAAAACATTTGAAGATATAGAAGAATATTTAGATATTGTAGCTGCCGGCGGATCAGGAATTGAGCCGTTAGATATCTTTTCTTCAGGGTCAGAGGTGGATGATCTATGGATGTATAATAATGGACAGTATGCTATAAAAGGTTCAACAAATGATTTCCTTTTTATTGATCCGTCTGTTGAAAAACCAGAGCTTTATACTTATTATGAATATGACAAAACAAATGAATTCCTGGAAATTATGAAAAGATGGAATGAAAAGGGATTTTATAGTAAATCTGCTTTGGCAGATACGGATTCTGACAAGGTTAGAAATGGTAAGGCTGCTTTAAGAGTTAAGAGTGTGGATACATATGAGGGTTATGCGATTGAGCATCCGGAATATAAATTTAAATATTCTAACTTTACGGCAGATGTATCAAATATGGCTTTTACCCAGGATGCTATGGTTATCTCAAGCACATCTAAAAATCCTGAGAGGGCACTTGCACTCTGGAATCTTATTACAACGGACCAGGATATGTATGATGCATTTTATCACGGTATTTTAGGTGTATCCTATGAGTTAAACGAGAAAGGCCAATATACTACCTTAGATCCGAATAAATATTCAGCATCTGCCATGTGGGCAGCGCGTTCAACAGGCTTAACCCGCGAACGTGCCGGTACTCCGGAGGAGGTATCTGCTTACAAAAAAGAATGGAATGACCATATTCAGGATGGTGTGGGTTCACAAAAATATCGCTCCTTTGTTATTGACACTTCATCGATCGAGTCGGAATATGCCGCTTGTCAAAGTGTACATCAGCAGTATTGGTGGCCATTGGAATTAGGTTACACGGATATAGAAAAAGGACTTGCGGAGTATAAAACCAATATGGAAGCAGCCGGTATAGAGAAAGTACGTGAAGTAATTCAGGGACAGCTTGATGAATATCTGGCAGGATTATCACAATAAACAATAATATTATTAAAAGGTGTTGCCGTATTTTTATACAATGCGGCAGCCTTTTGCTGCAGATATAAATAGGAAATAGCAAAATAGCAGCATCCTGTAACAGGTTGAAAGATATAAGCAGAAATGGAGATAATAATGAATATTATACATATAGCCAGTTATGAAAATGCCTGTTGGATAGAAGAACAGGTAAAAAGTTTTGATGAGTCTGACGATATCCTAACTCTGACAGGGGAGAGAAGGCAGACAGTGCTTGGATTTGGCGGATGTTTTAATGAACTTGGCTGGGAAGCATTAGAACTCGCTGAGGAAAAACAAAAAGATGAATTTATTAAAGAACTGTTCTCAAAGGAGGAATGTGATTTCAATTATGGACGTATTCCAATTGGAGGGAATGATTTCAGTCTTGAATGGTACAGTTGTGACGAGGTGGAGGACGACTTTGAATTAGATCAATTTACAATAGAACGAGACAAGAAGTACACGATTCCTTTTATACGCAAGGGATTGGAATATCAGCCTGATTTTACCTTATTTGCTTCACCGTGGAGTCCGCCTATCTGGATGAAAACGAAAAAAGCATACAATTATGGCCGCATAAGAATGGAAGATAAGATACTAAAAGCCTATGCCCAATATTTTGTTAAGTTTGTTAAGGCATATCAGCTTGAGGGTATTGATATATCACAGGTTCATGTGCAGAATGAACCAATGGCTGATCAGAAGTTTCCCTCCTGTTTGTGGAGTGGTGAAAATATGCGGGATTTTATTAAGGATTATCTGGGTCCGGCTTTTAAACAATCCGGATTACCGACAGAAATCTGGCTGGGTACTATTAATGGACCTTTCGCGGATTTTATGATGCCTAATTCGGCTCCGATTAGTGAATTTTACGACCAGTTCGCCAATACTATATTATCTGATGAAAAAGCGAGAGGTTATCTTACCGGGGTGGGGCTGCAATGGGGAGGAAAGCATGTTATGCAGCAGATAACAGAAAGCTTTCCTGAGATGCGTTACATGCAGACAGAAAGTGAATGCGGCAATGGTGAAAATACCTGGGAACACATGGAATATATCTTCGGACAGATGTGGTTCTATTTCAGAAACGGAGCGGAACGTTATACATACTGGAATATGGCTTTAAAAGAAGGGGGAATATCTACCTGGGGCTGGAGGCAGAATTCACTTTGTACCGTAAACCCGCAAACTGGTCAATTAATCAAACACCCAGAATTTTATTTAATGAAGCATTTATCCCATTTTGTAAAAAAAGGAGCAAAAGTGCTTGCTACTAAGGGGCATTGGACAAGTAATACTATCGCTTTTGAGAATACGGATGGGTCTGTAATTCTTGTTGTTGGAAGTAACATGAACCGGGAAAGAGTCTTTTCCTTTCAACATGGTGAGCAAAGTTTTTCTGCCGTTATACCAGCTCATAGTATCCATACTTTCTGTATCAAATAAAGAATAAAAATTTTATGCCAGGTTATGAATTTATATAAATGCTTAAGGACTCTGCTTCAAATTACCTCTATCAGCTTGCTTTATTGATAAATGTTAAGATAATATCAGGTTAAATGAACAGGGGATAAAATAGAAGATAATTCGGTGCATATTAGAAAAGAAATGAATCAGGAAGAGCCTCCGGTCGGTTTGACAGGAGGCTCTTCCTGACTATGTATATAACTGGTATGATTAATCAGGCAGCAAGTTTCCCTGCTAAAAGCAGCAGTTCCGCGAACAAAACGAGGAAGCAGAGTTCCTACGCTGCAATTCTCCGGTTTTCCGTTACGATACACTCACAAAAAACACGATGCGTTTGTTGCCGGCGAGCGGTAACACAAGGCAACTGAACGATAGTTACAGTTCAGTCTATGGTACCGCGAGGTGTTTTTTGTGAGTGAAGCGAAGCGAAAGTCACAGAAAACCCGAGACATACCTGCGCGAAATTATGCAGAATGCATAATTTCTGTGCATCATTTGTTACAATTCAGCCATAGGCTGAACTGTAACAAACGATAGAACAAACATTCGAAAAATTATTGCTTTTAAAAAAAATATATGATATAATGACAAACGATTAGTTAATACTAAAATAGATAATGAATTTATATTCTAAAATAAATTTTATATAGATTGTCAGGCAAGAATTTAGAAAGGATGAAACAGATGAGTGATTTTAAGCTTGTTTCGGAATATGCACCCACCGGAGATCAGCCGGAGGCGATTTCACAGCTGGTAAAGGGATTTAAGGAGGGGAACCAGTTTGAGACCCTGCTTGGTGTTACAGGTTCCGGTAAAACATTTACCATGGCTAATGTAATACAGGCCTTAAATAAACCAACATTGATTATTGCCCATAACAAGACACTGGCAGCTCAGCTTTACGGAGAATTTAAAGAATTCTTTCCGGAGAATGCAGTGGAGTATTTCGTGAGTTATTATGATTATTATCAACCGGAAGCATATGTTCCTTCCACGGATACTTATATTGAGAAGGATTCGGCAATTAATGATGAGATAGATAAATTAAGACACTCAGCTACAGCAGCATTATCCGAACGAAGAGATGTTATTATCGTTGCCAGCGTATCCTGTATCTATGGTTTGGGCGATCCGATTGACTATCAGGAGATGGTAATTTCATTAAGACCGGGTATGGTAAAAGACCGGGATGAGATGTTAAGAAAACTGGTGGATCTCCAGTATACAAGAAACAATATGGACTTTAAACGTGGTACATTCCGGGTACATGGTGATGTAGTGGAGATATTTCCGGTGACATCTGACGACAGGGCAATCCGTGTGGAATTTTTCGGCGATGAAATAGACCGTATCGCAGAAATTGATGTTCTGACCGGAGAGATAAAGTGCACGCTGGAGCATATTGCTATATTCCCGGCCTCCCACTATGTTGTATCCAAGGAAAAATTAGAGGCTGCCATTAAAACTATAGAAGTTGAACTGGAAGAACGAATCCGTTATTTCAAAAGCGAGGATAAATTACTGGAGGCCCAGAGAATCGCTGAACGAACCAATTTTGACATAGAGATGTTAAGAGAAACCGGATTTTGTTCCGGAGTTGAGAACTATTCCAGACATTTATCCGGGTCGGAACCGGGAAGTACACCCCATACTTTAATGGATTATTTTCCGGATGACTACCTGATCATTGTAGACGAGTCACATATCACCATACCACAGGTCAGGGGTATGTACGCGGGAGACCAGGCAAGAAAAAGCACACTGGTGGATTTTGGTTTTCGTCTGCCGTCAGCCAAAGATAACCGTCCCTTGAATTTTCAGGAATTTGAAAATAAAATCAATCAGATGATGTTTGTATCCGCAACCCCATCGGTTTATGAAAATGATCATGAACTGCTTCGTACGGAACAGATCATTAGGCCTACCGGACTTTTGGATCCGGAAGTGTCCGTAAGGCCGGTTAACGGGCAGATTGATGATCTAATCGGAGAAGTGAACAAGGAAGTTGCAGGTAAGAATAAGATTCTGGTGACGACTTTAACAAAACGAATGGCGGAGGACCTGACCGCGTACATGAGAGAAGTCGGTATCCGTGTAAAATATCTGCATTCAGATATTGATACCTTAGAACGTTCGGAGATCATTCGGGATATGAGAATGGATGTGTTTGATGTTCTTGTGGGTATTAACTTATTAAGAGAGGGTCTGGATATCCCTGAAATTACATTGGTTGCCATACTGGATGCAGATAAGGAAGGCTTCTTGCGTTCGGAAACCTCATTGATTCAGACAATCGGCCGTGCAGCCAGAAACTCACAGGGCCGTG
This sequence comes from Anaerocolumna sp. MB42-C2, assembly GCF_030913705.1. Lineage (GTDB taxonomy): Bacteria > Bacillota > Clostridia > Lachnospirales > Lachnospiraceae > Anaerocolumna. The sequence goes on along the minus strand of NZ_CP133190.1, from coordinate 2,851,355 downwards.
TAATCATGTATGCGGACCGTATTACGGATTCCATGAATAAGGCAATTTCGGAGACGAACCGAAGAAGGACAATCCAAAACCAATATAATGAAGAACATGGTATCACGCCTACAACCATTCAGAAAAAAGTCCGTGAGTTAATCAGCATTTCCAAGAAAGCGGATAAGGATTACTACAAGATGGATAAAGATCCGGAATCCATGAGCAAAAATGAACTTGAGGCAGTGGTTAAGAAGATTACGAAAGATATGCATACGGCAGCAGCAGAGTTAAACTTCGAATTAGCGGCAGAATTAAGAGACAGATTGCTTGAACTGAAAAAACAGCTGAATGATATGGAATAACAACAGCTTAAGAATACATGGATGAGGTGGCAGCAGCCCCATGGAGAATGAAAGGTACAGGTGTTAACATGGCTGATAAAAAGCATTATATTAAAATAAGGGGAGCAAAGGAACATAATCTTAAGAATATCAGTGTTAATATTCCCAGAGATGAATTTGTTGTATTAACCGGTTTAAGCGGCTCCGGTAAATCCTCTTTGGCATTTGATACAATTTATGCAGAAGGACAGAGAAGGTATATGGAATCTTTATCTTCTTATGCAAGACAATTTTTAGGACAGATGGAAAAACCTAATGTAGAAAGCATAGAGGGATTATCTCCGGCTATATCCATCGATCAGAAATCAACAAACCGAAATCCACGATCAACCGTAGGTACGGTTACCGAAATATATGATTATTTTCGTTTATTATATGCAAGAGTTGGTATTCCTCACTGCCCTAAATGCGGTAAGGAGATAAAAAAGCAGACTGTTGACCAGATGGTGGATGAGATTAAACGTCTGGAGGACGGCAGCAGGATTCAAATCTTAGCTCCGGTGGTCAGGGGAAGAAAAGGTGAACATGTCAAATTATTTGAACAGGCGAAGAAAAGCGGTTATGTTCGAGTGATGGTTGACGGACATCTTTATGAACTATCCGAAGAAATAAAGTTAGAGAAAAATATCAAACACAATATTGAGATTATTATTGACCGACTTATTGTCAGAGAGGGGATTGAGAAGAGACTTTCCGATTCTATTGAAAGTGCTCTAAAACTTTCCGAGGGGTTATTGATTGTAGATGTTCAGGACAAGGCGTCGCTTAATTTCAGCCAGAATTTTGCCTGCCCCGACTGCGGTATCAGTATTGATGAGATTGAGCCCAGGAGTTTTTCTTTTAATAATCCGTTTGGCGCCTGTACAGAATGTCATGGGTTAGGTTTTAAGATGGAATTTGATGAAGATTTGATCATTCCCGATCAATCCTTAAGTCTTGCGGAGGGAGCGATTGCGGTTTTAGGATGGCAGTCGGCAGTGGATAAATCGAGTTATACCCGATGTACCCTGGAAGCTTTAGCCAAAGAATATAAATTCAATCTAAATACACCATATAAGGAGCTGCCTGAGAAAATTAAGCATATTATTATGCATGGAACAGATGGCAGAGAGGTAAAAGTCCATTACAGAGGTCAACGTGGTGAAGGGGTATATGATGTTGCTTTTGAGGGATTAATACGTAATGTGGAACGGCGTTACCGTGAAACGGCCTCAGAATCTACGAGACAGGAATATGAAACTTTTATGCGGACAACTCCATGTAAAGAATGCGGCGGACGGCGTTTAAAGAAAGAGTCCCTTGCAGTTACCATAGGAGGTAAAAACATCTCTGAGGTTACAGACTATTCCATCCGGGATTTATATGCTTTTATGAATAACCTGGAGCTGACACCGACCCAGATGAAGATCGGTGAATTGGTTTTAAAAGAAATTAAAGCAAGAGTCGGATTTTTAATGGACGTAGGTCTGGATTATCTGTCCTTAGCCAGAGCGACGGCTTCTCTATCCGGCGGTGAGGCACAGAGAATTCGTCTGGCAACCCAGATCGGATCAGGACTGGTCGGAGTAGCGTATATCTTAGACGAACCAAGTATCGGTCTGCATCAGCGGGATAATGACAAACTGCTAAAAACCTTAAAGAACTTAAAAGACTTGGGTAACACACTAATCGTAGTCGAACATGATGAGGATACCATGTTTGCAGCGGATTATATTATAGATATCGGACCCGGAGCCGGAGAACACGGCGGCGAAGTAATTGCAGCCGGTACCGCAGAAGAAATCATGCAAGTGGAAGAATCCATTACCGGTGCTTATCTAAGCGGAAGAATCAAGATACCGATTCCGGAAGAAAGAAGACAGCCAACCGGTTATTTAACGATAAAAGGTGCGAAAGAAAATAACCTTAAGAATGTTACCGTAGACATCCCCCTTGGGGTTATGACCTGTATCACCGGTGTTTCCGGATCCGGTAAAAGTTCCTTGGTAACAGAGATCTTATATAAGAGATTAGCCAGGGACCTTAACAGAGCACGTTGTATTCCCGGTAAACATGAGGATATGATCGGCATTGATAAACTGGATAAGGTTATTAATATTGATCAGTCACCAATCGGCAGAACACCAAGATCCAATCCGGCCACCTATACCGGAGTATTTGATCAGATCAGAGATTTATTCTCCGCCACACCGGATGCCAAAATGAAAGGGTACACCAAAGGACGTTTCAGTTTTAACGTAAAAGGCGGAAGATGTGAAGCCTGCAGCGGTGACGGTATCATTAAAATTGAGATGAATTTCTTACCGGATGTTTATGTCCCCTGCGAAGTATGCGGCGGTAAGAGATATAACCGTGAGACTTTGGATGTACGTTATAAGGGCAAGAACATCTATGATGTTCTGGATATGACGGTGGAAGAGGCAATGAAGTTTTTTGAGAATATGCCATCCATTAAAAGAAAGATCGAAACTCTTTATGACGTAGGATTATCCTATATCCGCCTTGGACAACCCTCCACCACCTTATCCGGCGGTGAAGCCCAGAGAATCAAGCTGGCTGCGGAGTTAAGTAAACGCAGTACCGGTAAGACAATTTATATCCTGGATGAACCTACTACCGGACTTCATTTTGCAGATGTCCACAAATTAATCGAGATATTAAGAAGACTGTCTGAGGGCGGTAACTCCGTTGTGGTTATCGAACATAACCTGGATGTGATTAAGACAGCGGATTATATCATAGATATGGGACCGGAAGGCGGAGATAAGGGCGGTACCGTAATCGCAAAGGGTACTCCGGAAGAGATTGCGGAGAATAAAGATTCCTATACCGGCGTTTATATCAAGAGACAGCTGGAGGATTATGAGAAAGAGAAGTTAAAAGTGATTTAATGAGAGGGACTGAGTAAAAGAAAGTAATATTCTAAAGATAATAGAATGTTACCAAAGTTTAAAACAGTAAGGGCATGTTGAAACTTAGCTTATTTTATTCTTATCAGTGATAAATCGATTTGATAAGAACAAAATAAATATCTATCGTTTGAAACATGGCACCAAGAAAGACTTTCTAGCTGAAGCCAAGAGTCACTTTTTATAAATTGAATAAACAGAAGATAAGTTGCTGTATATATCACCTGTAAAGTATTTTGTATTAAAAAGTTCAAATAGTATAAGATTTATATACTATTAATACAATTAATTCAAAACTTTATAGGTGATTTTTTGAAAACCGTAAAGGGTGTTCTCTGGTAAGCAGGACTTATCCCTATAAATTAAATCCGCCGGTTCAGTATACGTACATTTTGACATAAAATATTCATAAAAATAAATATGGAATGCAAACTTGTTACAATAGAGAGTTATATAATTAAAATTATGATTCGGTGTCAAAAGGTCTCTAAACCTGAAATGCTAAATTGACCTTTTTACAATAAAATCATAGATACATGTTCCATAATGAAAAGCAGGAAAGGAAGAAAAACATGGAAAGTCATTTTTTTGCTATGATGTCCAGAATGAAATACATAGAACGTTGGGCTCTGATGCGGAATTCCCAGTCGGAGAATATATCGGAGCATTCTCTCGAGGTCAGTATGTTAGCTCATGCTTTAGCCGTAATAAGTAATAAGCGCCTGAATCATAATCTGAATGCAGAAAAAGCTGCCTTAATCGGCTTATATCATGATTCCACTGAGATTATTACAGGTGATATGCCAACTCCTGTGAAATATTATAATAAAGACATACAGGGTGCATTTAAAGAGATCGAAAAGATTGCGGCAACACGCTTATTAAATATGCTGCCGGAGGATATAAAAGGATCTTATGAATCCATCTTTTTTCCGGCGGAGGGGGAAGAGTATCTATGGAGGTTGGTTAAGGCTGCAGATAAGTTATCAGCCTTAATCAAATGTATACAGGAAGAAAATGCTGGAAATACGGAATTTACCAGTGCGAAAAAAAGCTTGACCGATGCCATTAAACGAATGGAATTAAGGGAAGCTGACATCTTTATGGAGGAATTTCTGCCATCTTATTATAAGACACTGGATGAATTAAATAAATAAACAAATTATTGGGGTTTTTGTAAAACCATAATTCTAATGACCATGTTTTTTGTATATGTGATTATTTTACAGGTAAAAAAAATCTAAAGGTTTTACAAAATCCCTAATCGGTGAAATAGTATATGTAGTAATGTGAACGGGCATACAAACGAAACTCGTGTTGTATAATTCTTACGGTTATATAAATTGTTTTTTCATAATAATAAATTGTTTATGATAAGTTATTTTTGATAAGTTTTATCTAGTAGATTACCTCTAGCAGGTGATCTTTTAGTAGATAAACTATGACAGATTACTTTAACAAATATTTTATATAACCTGTGATTGAAGCTGTATGAATTCATTCGTACTTATATTCGGGTTCGTATATCTACCTTTATTTTCGGTGGCTTTACCGTATTGGATCGCTTTAGCGGGACAATAATTGATACATGCCAGACATTGAGTACATTGCTGGCCCCACTTTGGTTTTTTATTTACTTTAATATTGCGGCAATTACAAACCTTTTCGCAGATACCACAACCGCAGCACTGGTCATTTGCATAAAATTTTGAGGTATTACTTGCATTTTTTGAAAACACTGGATTTATGATTCCGCTTAAAAGCCATGGGAAACGGCCTTTTTCTACCTGAAATTCATTTTTCCTCTGATGAATGGATTCGTTTATAAGCTGTAAGGTGCTGTCTGCCTCTGAGAGCTTTTCTTTTTCTATTTTTTTTGAATCCACATCACCCATAAGAATATAGTTGCTTGGCATAATAACAGAATATCCGCTGTTTAAGGATATATTTTTGTTTTTTAAGCAGGTATGGAATATCTTCATAGTATTTCCGATATTACTGCCACAGGTAACAACGGCAAAGACATAGTTTCTATTATAATGATTCAGTTTCAGTTTATTGATAAAATCCAGCAGGGGTTTAGGCGGACCCCATGCATAAATAGGGCATACAAATCCGACAAGTTCGTTGACTTTTAATGTATATTCATAGTTACTAATACCGCTGTTTATTACGGCAGCTATGGAAATCAATCTCTCATTGCTATGTTCTGCAATATTTTTAGCGATAAAAAGGGAATTACCGGTTCCCGAAAAATAAAATATCATAATCTTTTTCCTTTCAAGGTTATAGGCATTTTAGTAATTATTTTGATTTTATATACACTACAAATTATATTTAATTTTAACTAGAGTGGCCTTAAGTACCAGAGTAAAAGAACTTTCTGAATGGCCTTTCGATGCTACAATTATAGTATATTGATCAATAATGGGGTTTTGTTTTATTTATTATTACCTTAATTTACTATTACCTTTTAAAATGATTATTCATCTGCTTTATCAAGTGCATCTTCCACTGATTTGAGATAAGCTTTGGAAGTAATGGTGGCCCCGCTGATCGCATCTACTTGTAATGACTGTGATTCGATTACTCTGCCAAATAATTTATCAGTAAATTCAGCGGGCCGGTTTTCTTTATTCAGGAGAAGGTTTATATCCGTTACTTTACCGGAGGACACGGTAACCTGTACTTTATTGGCTCTCCATTTATACTTTCCGCCTGCATATTCCCCGATATAAGTACCGTCTTTCAGATTTTTAAAATCTGTGCTACTAATTTTTAAATTAAGGCCCTCCTTTCGTTCACCCGAAGTAAATAGTATTCCTGCTCCTGCAGTTATTATAATTACAACGAAAACTACCAATATTACAATCCACATAGTTGTCTTTCCTTTCTTTTTCTTTCTTTTATTTTCATATATAGCCATGCTGTTACCTCCCTTAATTTATGTTATGATTTGAATGTTAATCTTATCCGCCGGATGAAAGCTATTTCTCAGGCCTGCTGTAATGTAAACAGTTAGATCTTTATCTACAAAAATTGCTTCCGTTCCGGGGAACCCCTTTAATATATTTAGACCTGTATTTATACCGGTTATAAATATTATGGTGGACAGCGCATCTGCAGTTGTTCCATTATCCGCAACAACAGTCACACTGATCAGTTCTGATTCTGACGGATAGCCGGTGGTTGGATCCAGAATGTGATGACGTCTTTTACCAGTCCGGTCTATAAAATAACGCTGGTAATCGCCCGATGTAACTACCGATTTATCTGTAACTGCGACTACACCAAGCAGACTGTCTGTTAATCTTGGATGCTGTATGCCGATACTCCATGGGGAGCCGTCCGGTTTTGATCCTAAAGCAGCCACATTTCCACCGAGATTCGTAAGTGCGGACTTAATACCGTAATTACGGAATATTTCCAGGAATTTATCACTGGCAAATCCTTTGCCGATGCCTCCTAAGTTGATACATTGTCTGTTTTTTTTAAGGCCGGCAGTCTTAGCTACCGGATCCAGATATAAATCAGAATAGTTTACGAAAGGAAGCACTTCTTTTACCTTTTCTGACTCCGGAATTTCAGAGGTTGTTTTATAAGTCCACAGATTTACTAAGGGTCCTATGGTAGCATCATATGTACCATTACTGCAAGCAGAAAAATGAATAGAGCGTGATAGTATTTCATAGGTATCTGAACTTATTTGTTCACATTTCGCCCCTGCACTTTGGTTGATTTTACTAATTTCACTTGTGGGAATAAAGTAGCTTAGCAGTTGTTCCAGCCGCCAGGCTTCCTGATTGACCGCTTTGATTGCCTTTTCTGCATATTTACCGTATGCTGCGTGGAATATACCGGTATCCATTCCTAAACCGGCAGACTGGATGGCGGCTGTTTTAAACATATTTTTTCCTCCTCTCCTAAAACTGATTTTAACACTGACATTTTGGCTGACAACGGAAATCGTTAAGTAAATTCCAATATAGTTCATGTAATGAATGAACAATAATATATTCATTCATTGATGCGCCTCAAAAAATAAAAATTAGATAATAACCAAATTGGAATAGTAATCTATTCTACAGTGTCCATGAGACCTTTAATTACAAATTCTGTGATGAGATCTAAAACCTGCGGAAAATGCTGAAGTCCGACTTCTTCTTTGTGTGTATCAATATTAACCAGTGCTGCGAATATTGTCATAATCAGTTCAGAAGATAAGTCACTTCTCATCTTACCCTCCGCCTGCCATTTGGTGACCATTTCTAAGGAATTGCCATATATGAAACTTACAGAATCATTTCCGTTTTCCTGACGGAATAGTTTTTCTATTTTATTAAATACATCATGGTTATACCATTCTTTTAAGATGGGATTGGATTTCATACCCGCTATATTCATAGATAAAAATCCCTTGATAAAGTCCAGTGGGGTATCTTCAATATTTACGGAGGACATCATATTTTTTTTCAGTTTCACATTTTCATCAATAAAGATATCCATAAAAAGTTTCTCTTTGGATGAATAGTAATTATAAAATGTTCCTACGCTTACACCGGCTTTTTTCGTAATGTCTGCCACATTAGTATCTTTAAAACCTTTGGAACTGAATAATTCTTTCCCGTAATTATAGATATCAGTTTTCTTATCTTCCAATTAAATAACCTCCCGTAAGTAAATTTTCATAAAGCCGGAATAATAACATAGCAATCAGCTTCTCCTGAACAATTTTAAGTAAACATTTTATTATAAAAATATACTTTGAATAGCTTTGCGGCCAAATCTAAATGAAAAATAGCTTTTTAGTTAAGTAATCATTACTTAGCACTTTATATTATTCTGGTAATTTATATAGATATTTGTTGTTATTCCGAAATATTTTTATTTTATTAAAATTTCGTTTTACAAGTGAATGAATTTAAAAATATTCATTCACTTCTTTACAATGTAACATAGATATAAATTTATGTCAATAATAAAAGATTGATTTATTTTGTGTCATACAATGATCAGTTTTTATTCGAAAAGGATAGTTATAAAACAAATGTGCTTAAAATTCATAGTTCTTTTTCAAAGTCTTTATAAGGTGTCTCTTAAATACGATTTCTTAATTATTATAATATAACACACTTTTTTAATTGAAATAGGAAATATGGAGTTATTTTACCATGTGGCCTGTAAAAAGGCGGAAACAAAGCCATGTTGTGTATAGAATCTAGATATATTGCACAGATTTTGTTTGTATAATAAAATATTTTGTACTGGTGTTCACGAAAAAAATGTTGTAAAATAAGCTATATATTTTTAAGTGAACAAGAAACCAAGTGACGATGAATCTGTTAGGAGGAATAACAAGTGGATAAGGAAATAGTAATTGTGTTAGATTTTGGCGGGCAGTATAACCAACTGATTGCCAGAAGAGTAAGGGAATGTAATGTATATTGTGAAGTATTACCTTATAACACAAGTCTTGAGAAAATAAAAGAAATCAATCCCAAGGGTATTATATTTACCGGAGGTCCGGCCAGCGTTTATGCAGAAGACTCGCCTACCTGCGACAAGGAGATCTTTGAATTAGGTATCCCGATTCTGGGTATCTGTTATGGCTGCCAGCTGATGACTTATTTATTAGGGGGCAAGGTAACCAAAGCGCCTGTCAGAGAATACGGCAAAACAGAAGTAACGGTGAATAAAAGTTCGAAACTATTTGGTGACGTTACGGAAAAATCAATCTGCTGGATGAGTCATACAGACTTAGTTGAGATATTACCTGAGGGCTTTACCGTATCTGCTTTTTCCGATTCCTGTCCGGTAGCCGGATTAGAGAAACCCTCCCAGAATTTATATGGAGTACAGTTCCACCCGGAAGTTGTTCATACCCAGGAAGGGACTAAGATGCTTTACAATTTCCTTTTTAAAGTATGTAATTGTGCCGGTGAATGGAAAATGGATTCCTTTACGGAACAGTCCATCAAAGCTCTAAAAGAAAAGATTGGAGATAAAAAAGTTTTATGTGCATTATCCGGCGGTGTTGATTCATCCGTAGCTGCTGTAATGATCAGTAAGGCAGTTGGCAAGCAATTAACCTGTATCTTTGTAGACCACGGTTTACTTCGTAAGAACGAAGGAGATGAAGTGGAAAAGATATTTACCACACAGTTTGATGTAAACTTTGTCCGTGTCAATGTACAACAGAGGTTTTATGATAAGTTAGCAGGAGTTTCAGAACCGGAAGCGAAGAGGAAAATCATCGGTGAAGAATTCATCCGTGTATTTGAAGAAGAAGCGAAAAAGATCGGAACCGTTGACTTCTTAGTTCAGGGAACCATTTACCCGGACGTAATAGAGAGCGGCCTTGGTAAATCCGCAGTAATCAAAAGCCATCATAATGTAGGCGGTCTGCCGGATTATGTGGATTTTAAAGAAATTATTGAACCTTTAAGGTTATTATTTAAAGATGAAGTAAGAAAAGCGGGCTTAGAACTTGGAATTCCTGAGAATTTAGTCTTCAGACAGCCATTCCCGGGACCGGGACTTGCTATCCGTATCATCGGCGAAGTTACGGAAGAAAAGATAAAGATTTTACAGGATGCAGATTACATTTACCGTGAAGAGATCGCAAAGGCCGGACTTGACAGATCCATAGGACAATATTTTGCAGCTCTTACTAACATGCGTTCCGTTGGTGTTATGGGAGATGAGAGAACCTATGATTATGCTGTAGCCCTTCGTGCCGTAACTACTTCGGATTTCATGACCGCGGAAGCTGCTGAACTGCCCTGGGAGGTACTTGGTAAAGTATCCTCAAGGATTGTAAATGAAGTAAAACATATTAATCGAGTACTCTATGACTGTACGGGGAAACCACCGGCAACGATTGAGTTTGAGTGACATGAAGAAACGCTACAGCCCAGTAAAATCAAGGGTTGTAGCGTTATTTTTTTGCGTGTGATTCTAGTTTGATTCTAAATTTTCTGATTGAATATATTTTGTGTCATTCAACTGGAGAATTACCGGCTGCTTAAGACCAATACCTTTTCCTATAGCTATGGCGTGCCGTTCTTCTAGCGTAGGCAAAGTATCAGAGTAATCTTTGCCAATATAATTTTCTAGAAATGTTTTACCGGTATCATCAAATACTCTGAGAGCAAAAATAGTATTACATTGATTCAATATACTCTTTGTAACATTAGCAGTTCTTTGAGTTATTAATATACAACCTAAACCATATTTTCTACCTTGGAGAATTACTTTTGAAGTACCATTTGAGTGTTTTTCATCGCCTGAATTTACGACTGAATTCCATTCCGGAGTCAATGAGTGTGCTTCTTCAAATACAATACAGCATCGAGCTGTATCCGTTTGACCTAATTCCATACAAGCTTCAAGAAGATTTTCAGAAATAATTTTTGTTTTTTCCACCAAGGATACATCAGAAAGCGCCGCAATATTGAATGAACTGGCAGCTTTTTTAACAACATGGTTATCTGGGTTTATGATAAGAACATTTGAATCGGGCTTTGATAAAAAACACGATATTCCATATTTGATTTTGCTACTGTAGTTTAATAAATTTCCCCATTCATTGGGTTTATCTTTAGCACCAGTAGTTTCGGCAGTAGTTTTCCAATTATCCAAGTATGTTTGGCAAAATTCATTTATGATTAATTTATCATCTATATATTTTGATAGTCCTTTAGCACTCGAATATTGGTTTGTAATGTCTATGCAAATGACTTTTATACCAGTATCAACTATCTTTTTAATTATTTCAAATGTTAAGCAAGACTTTCCAACTCCAAGAATTCCTAAGATAGCTGTATTGTGAGTAATCAAAGAATTGATATTAGCTAAAGGAATTTTCATATCAGTACCAGGTAAACGACCAATAGCAGTTTTTGCTAATTCTCGTAAGTCAGAAGCATCGTTAGTATCACATAGATATACAGATTCCCCCATATTAGGTATCCATTTTACCACAGAAAGTTCATTGTTTTGATAATTGTAGACCCCAAGTTTTCGAGCAATACCATTTATATACCCAAAATCACTAGAAGAATTAATAGATTCCTCTTTGGTAGTCCCATTAATTACTTGGTAAAGAACATTATAATTAAATATCTTTGTGCAAATTATTGCCCCGTCTTTAATTTTTGACGATGAGTTATTTAAAAGGCTAAACCGTATAATATTGATATTAGAGTCTGGCAAAATAAAGCCTATGAAATTTTCGCAATTATTGTATTCATAGCTTTGCTCAATTTTTGATTTTATTGAATCTTCAATTGAGTCAACATTTAGTATTCGCGTAGAGCCAATTTGTTCATCAAATAAAATATCCATCCCGACTAAAGATAGATTTTGTTTATTTATTTTTATAGGTTGATTGTCTGCGTGGAGTAAAAGTATATCAAGCCATAACTTATTCAATAAGAATCTACATTTTACAATAATACCAATGCAGTAACTGTCTGAATCAGTCTTAACTACAACAAGCCTGCAAATTGAATTTTTGTATTCGTTAATATTCTTGCTATTTTTTTCAATCTCTACTGTATATCGATTCTCGTTATCAGATTTTATTGAAATACCTATAAATTCTTGAGGATTTTTATTTTTAAATAAAGTTAATAAGGTAACTATTTTCGAAATAATTTTACCAACGATATCAAAAAATACTATGCAAATCCAAAGCGTAATGGCAGAAATAAACATACAAATACTATGAGATTTGAGAAAGATATCACTAGCAAAGTAAGAATAGCTTGAAAACAAATATACCAATGAAAATATGATTGTTGATGAACCAATATTTTTTAATAAAAAATAGGTTATATTTTTAAACTTTTCATTGATATTTTTGAATATCATGTGTATCAAACTGAGAACAATAAGGGAAATTGAGTAAATTAGTAAAAAGTGATACCCCCATAATTTTGTCTTATCATCTATGGTTATTAAAACTAAAATCAATGAAATGCTATTAGCAAAAGTGTCTGTAGGTGTTGAAAAATATGGTTCAGTTACATATTTGCCCATTATGATTAAAAGTATCCCAGAATAGAACCAAATACTTGAATCGTTATTCTGGTCTAAGATGCTACTTAGGCCACTTCCTAATGTATTAAATGTCAACATTATAGCAATTAAATATATAAAGGCTGTTACTAATCTTTGGTTTTGTGATAATTTTTCACGCATAATAATACCTGTTCCCCCTATCATTTTAATCTGATATAAATGATTGAATAGATGTTACATCAGTTCCCTTATTTACCACCAAATTACTATCCACCAAGCTCTGCTTGATTCGCTCACACATTACCGTTAACTCAGCTACTTCGGCATTATATTCTCCATCACTTCCAAATTCATGTCTAGAATCAATCGTTTTTTGCAAAGCAGCCTTTGCCTGCGCCCATTTTGCTAATCTTTCATTAATCTGTGGATGATTGAACCGCAAGGTCAAGGTCTTTGGATCAATAACACCTTTTGAATTTTTCTTTCCTTGAAATTCTAGGTCTACCTGCTCGTCCATCTTAAAGATGAGAGAGAGCACGTCTGATACTGTTTCTATATCAAAATCCATAAACAAATTAATACTTATGCCAAGTGCATTGGCAATTTTAAGAAGCTGGTCAGGTTTTGGATTCCTGTCACCGGCTTCGTATTTTCTTATGGTCACTTCATTAATACCGCCTGCAAGTTCTCCAAGCATTTTCTGAGAAATACCACGCATGGTTCGGTAAGTCTTTATTTTTTCTCCAACTGTCATGTAAAAACTCCTTTCGAAATCATTTTACAGATAAAACACAAAAGTATCTGTGAGATACAATTGTATTCTATCATGCCATATATAGAAAAGAAAGAAAAACTTAAAAAGAATTTTTAGGGTTGCCAAATCATGATTTTCATTGCCTACCAATTATAAGAGATAATTACACATAGCAATTAAAAAATAAATATATTTTGTGAAAATACGCCCCAAAAGGGTTTTTATTTGCATACCTAAGTAGAGGTACATTTTTGGAAGTGATTGTAAATGTGGTTCAGATAAAAATTGATTCTAAAAAGAGTTGACAAGAAACAAATGTATCTGTATAATACAAAAATATCAAGAGATACAAAAGTATCTATAACAACAAAAGAAAGGGGTGCACCAAATGAAGAATACAAATCAGATGTATTTATCAGCACAAGAAGTAGCAAATATACTTGGAATGTCAGAATCTTATGCCTATACCGTCATCAGAAAAATGAATGACGAATTAAAAGCAAGGGGCTGTATCACAATTGCTGGAAAGATTCCAACCAAGTATTTTGAAGAGAAGTTTTTCGGAGTTCAGGTTATTCAATAGAAGGGAGATGATTATATGAATTTAACCAAGGACAAGAAGTTAGGCACATGGCTGGTTCAATTTTATTACACGGACTGGCAGGGCAAGAAAAAGAAAAAGCTGAAAAGGGGTTTCCGCACCAAAGCGGAAGCCACCCAGTGGGCAATGGATTTCTTGCAACAGCAACAAAGTGATCTGGATATGGTATTTGAAAAATTTGTGGAGCTCTATTATGAAGATATAGAGAACCGCTTGAAAGAGACAACAATGAGGACTAAGAAATATATTATAGACCTCAAGATATTGCCTTATTTCAAGGACAAACCAATTAACGATATCAAGGCGGCGGATATTCGGAAATGGCAAAACAAATTGATGAAAGATGGATATTCAGCAACTTATTTAAAGACTATTAACAATCAACTTGCAGCAATATTTAATTATGCAGAGCGGTATTATGACTTGAAAAACAATCCTTGTAAGAAAGCTGGTACCATTGGCAAAAGCAAAGCAGAGGAAATGCTTTACTGGACAAAAGCCGAATATCTTCAATTTTTAGAAGGTGTAAAGGACAAGCCAATGTCGTATATGGCATTTCAGATTCTATACTGGACTGGTATTAGAATTGGGGAACTACTGGCACTATCTTTTAATGATATCGATTTTGAAAACCGTAAAATCATTATCACAAAGACCTATACACGAATTGAGGGAAAGGATTTGATTACAACACCAAAGACTCCAAAGAGTAATCGTAAAGTGAATATTCCAAAGTTTCTGGTGGATGAGTTACAGGATTACACTGGAAAATTATACGGGATTATGTCAAATGAAAGAATTTTCCACTGTACCAGCAGTTATTTGACCAGCGAAATGAAACGAGGAGTAAATAATACTGGTGTTCAGAAAATTCGTCTCCATGATCTCCGTCACAGTCACGCCAGCTTACTTGTGGAGATGGGGGTTACACCGCTAGAAATGGCAGAACGTCTGGGGCATGAAAAGATTGAGACTACACTAAATACTTATTCCCATTTATATCCCAATAAGCAGGCACAGTTGGCAGACCGATTGGATGGGGAATTTGAGAAAGAGGAGGATGAAGAACTATGAGTGGAGTACACAAGAATCCTACTATAAGCTTTCGTATTTCTGAACGAGAGAGGGAAGAAATTGAAGCGAAGATTATAGTCTGTGGGTTAAATAAAAAAGATTATTTTGTCCGCTCCTGTATTTATAACCATGTATGTGTGGTGGGGAAGAAAGAGCTGATTTACAAATTGGTGCGGGAGCTACGGATGATGATGGAAATGCTCCAAGAGGTAACAAAGCAGTTTGAACAGTCAGAAGTATTTTTATCAAAAGATGGACTGGAAGATATGAGGCTAGAGTATCTGAACTTGCTAAAAGCAATGATTTGGATGCTAGACGGAGCCAAATATTTATGGCAGGACAACAAAGAAAATGTCCCTACAAAAGAGTAAGGACATTAGTAGTAACAAAAGCAGAGCCTTTGATACCGTATCTCGCAAATACAAGTATAGCAAAGGCTTCTGCTAGTAACAATCACAAGTTTGAAAGGGGGCTTTTCATGGAAGAAGCAAAACAGACAAATAAACCATATCACCTGATAAATATGGCAGATGTGGTTGCAAAGGAAGTGGACTGGCTCTGGTTTCCCTATATTCCATTAGGGAAATTAACCATAGTTCAGGGTGATCCTGGGGAAGGGAAAACAACCATTGTATTACAATTAGCAGCGTTATTATCCAAAGGGAAAATGCTTCCTTGTGACGATAAGGATCGGGAACCAGTCAATGTTATTTATCAGACAGCGGAAGATGGTCTGGAAGATACAATTAAGCCACGGTTATTAGAAGCTGGAGCAGATTGTAGCAAAATCATGGTTATCGATGAAAGCCAGCAAGAGTTATCTATGACAGATGAACGGCTGGTAATGGCAATCGAGGAAACTGGTGCAAAGCTAGTGATTCTTGACCCGATTCAGGCATATCTGGGAGCAGATGTAGATATGCACAGAGCAAATGAGATTCGCCCGGTATTAAAGCGATTGGGTGGTATAGCAGAGAAATATCAATGTGCCATCATTCTTATTGGTCATATGAATAAAGCTAGTGGAAGTAAATCAACCTACAGAGGTCTTGGCTCTATCGATTTTCAGGCTACTGCAAGAAGTGTGTTAGTAGTTGGACGGATAAAAGAAGATCCTACACTTCGAGTCATTGCTCATGATAAAAGTAGCCTTGCGGCTGAAGGAACATCCATTGCATTTCGATTGGATGCAGACGCAGGATTTACTTGGGAAGGTCGCTATGATATCAGCGTGGAAGAATTATTATCTGGTGATAGCAGAGGTCAAAAGACCAAGGATGCCAAAACCTTTTTAACTGATATTTTATCGGATGGACAAAAGAGCAGTAAGGAAATCGAAGAACTTGCCATAGAAAAGGGGATCAAGAAGAAAACGCTATTAAATGCTAAACGTGAAATGAATATTGATTCTGTGAAAATTGGCAATCAGTGGTTCTGGATGCTATAGGGGAAGATGGCAAGATGGTAGTCATTTATAAGAATAGGGAATCTTGCCACCTTGATTTTCTTTTATCTGTCCTAAATGGGCAATTTCATAGCAACGCAAAGTATTGTCATTATGAAATTTTAAAAGTACGTCGGGAATCTATAATGGTTTTTGAAATTATTAGCATTATGGAAATTGGTTATGAAATACGAAATTCTGTCGGAAATGCATAATGAAACATGCAGAACATAATGGAATTCATAACCCACGGAATTGGGAATGCAAAGTATACTATCGCACATTGATAATTTTATAGATATTGTTGGTGCAAGTAGCACCATATTGACACCGATAGGTGTCATAAAGCCGTCGGCAGACCGCAAAACCTGATTTATCAGGTTGCATTTTTGATGGCAATGGCTCACGTCAGTGAGACGTTGATGTCAAAAGTGCTTTTGCGTTACTTTCGGCGAAAGTAACAAAGCCTAAGTGCCGTATCCGGCACTTATTACAGATAAAAGAGGAGGAATTCTTATAGAGAGAACGATTAGTGGAATGCTGGGTAAGGGGTCTTTTAATCACAACAACAGATCCTTTAGTGCCAAGAATGTAGACAGTAATAGGATATACTTAAATGTTACTTACTGTGAAGATAATATAAAGAAGGTCTACCATGAATTATTTGATGGAGCACTGAAACGATACAATGCTAAACAGATTAGAAGTGACCGTGAAATTGCTGATTACTATGAAAAAATCAGAACTAGCAAGCAAGAAAAGCTGTTTCATGAAGTGATTTTTCAAATTGGCAGTAAAGAAGATATGAATGTAAGAACTTCAGGTGGTGAAATTGCCAAAGATATTTTAGATGAGTTTGCAAGAGGATTTCAGGAACGAAATCCAAATCTTCGGGTATTTTCATCCCATCTGCATATGGATGAGGAAACTCCTCATGTTCACATAGATTTTATTCCATTTACTAGTGACAGTAAGCGTGGACTTGATACACGAGTATCACTAAAGGGTGCACTTGCAACCATGGGGTTTAAAGGCGGTACCAGAGGAGCTACAGAATGGAACCAGTGGATGGAGAATGAGAAGCAAGAACTGGCTCTAATTATGAGTAAATATGGTATCGATTGGAAACAACTTGGTACTCATAATAAACATTTAAGTGTTTTGGATTATGAGAAACAGGAGCGAGCCAAGGAAGTGGAGCAATTGGAACAGCGCATTGATGAAAAGCAGAAAGAACTTACTTGTGCTAATAAAGAAATTCAGGCGTTAAAGGTTGAAAATAATCAGCTTATAAAAGAAAGTTCTGATTTGAGGACAGAGAAATACAAACTGACGAATGCAACATCAGAAATTCTTTTTGAACAGATGGAACTCGAGGATAAAAAGAAAAAACTGGAGTCAGATATTAAGACTTTGGAATCTGTAAATCAAGAACTATCTACAGATACTAAAAAGCTTAGTTTGGAGAAATTGGAATTACTTCAATCAAAGGATGATCTAAAGGAAGAACATCAATTGTTGAATAATGAAATTCTGCAAATGCAAGAAATGCAGAAGGTGGTTCAGCAAAATATTAGAAGATATGATTATCCAGAATGGACACTTCCAGAACCTGGTGGTTTTATGAGTGCCAAGACATTTTATGAAAGCAAGGCGTTTCCGCTGGTGGCAAAATTTAAAGATGCAATCAAGAAAATGGCGGATCAATTAACGGTGTTAGAGGAAAAGATTAAGTCTCTATCAGAAGATGTAACTTGGTATAAAGCTAAAGTGAAAAAACTGGTTGAGAAGCTATTTGATAAGGATAAGCGAATCGAGAAACTTCAGGAAAAAGCGGATGATCTTGACCGAGTGAAACGTCATGCAGGTGCAGATAAGGTTGATGAGATTATTGAAATTGAGCGACAGCGTGATGGATTTTGCAGTTTTAATAGAAACCAAGAAGACAAGCACAGATAAGAAAGGGGAATTGTTATGGATGATATGAAAAATATTATTGGTTGTGAGTTTAATGATGATAACGGATTTGTGGAGGTTGCCTATAAAGACGGTAATTTCCTAAAAATCAGATGCGAGGAAGTGGAAGCGAAACTTCGGACAACGGAGCAGTCACTGACAAAGCTGCATAGATTACTAGAAAATAATCCGATTGAATATGTTGCTATGGCATTATCTGGAGAGATGCAGGCATATTGCGATATTGAGGCTGAGATGGTGAAAGATATGTTTGGAAATATTGTGCAGGGGTATTTGAAGAAGGGATATAATCTGGCAACGGCGAAGATGATGGCGAGGGAGTTTTTTCGGTATGAGGAGTGAAAATAATTTTGCAATATATAGTAGATTTTGGTAGATAAATAGTAAAATAAATACTATAATATATACATATTTGTTGAAAATATTTGTGAATAATTGTATTGTAAATATACTGATTTATATAGTTGCACGTTAGTTTGAGTTAACTATAATTTGGGTGTAGTTTAGATTTAGTTGTATCAAATATTGCAATTAGCGATGCAATAATGTAAAAACGGTAAGTTAGATTATTAGGTGGAACAGCAGATCATCTTGGAGTAATCAAAGATTTTATAAGAAAGAGCGGGGTAGGTACTGCTGTTTAAGATAAAGTGATTCAATTAATAACCTTAAGTAAGGAAAGTATGCATTCGTTGTTAGATAAGTTTGGGTTATGCCACGAAAATACTTGAAATATAAAAAAGAATCAGAGAGGTAGAGTGAAAATGGCTTATACAAGTGCATGGTCTTATGCAGAGCATTTGACAGAAATTTTGTTGAGAGATCAAGAAGAAGTGTTGCAAATATATGAAGATTTGCGATTATTCGAAGGAAAAAAATCATCTTCATTACAATCAATGCATAGTACTATTGGTGGCAAAAACAATATATTTGTGGACAGCATAAGAACAGAATTTCTTAACCCAAGAGATTTTAAGGCACAGTGGATAAAGGGGTTATGTGATCAATATGGTGAGAAGTTATATGAAGGACCCAATGGAAAGCATCAATATATTATTCTCGAGATGATGAAGTTCCCGGTATGTAGCCATTATATTGACGTGTTTTTGGAAAGAAATTTTTATAGAAACGTAAAAGAAAGAAAACGGTTCAAACCAAATGAAAATTTGTGGGAAATATGGTTTGGGAGTAATCCGCTATTTTGGGGAATAATGATTAGCCCTGCGTTTAGAAATGGTCAGTGGACAAATGATGTAAGTGAAATAAGAAGAGCAAAGTACGAATATTGGACATTAGGTCATATATTAAACACGGGAATAGTCATGCCTGAAAATCCACAGCCATATACATTTTCCGATATTGGATCATTCATTAATTTTTACGAACAGATTATCTTCAGATTATCAAAGTCTGATTATGAAAAAGAAATAATGCAACAGTATTTTAAATATCTCAGTGAAATAGATAATGTATTTGAAGTGCCATTATTGATTCCAGAGTTAAGATTTGAAAATGAAAATGTGAATCATAAGTATAGACTTGATTTTACAATACTAAATTCATATACAAGAGAGTTAATAGGATTTGAAATTAGTCCACAGTCAACACATATGCAGATTAGTGGAATAAAAACTAAAACTCAAAAAGATATGAATGAAGATATTAAAGAAAAATGGGAAAAGGAAATGGCTAAGAGAAATGAATATTTTAGTCAGTATGGAATTACAACAATTACATTTACAGATGAAATGCTTAAAAATATAGAGAATTGTTTTGAAATAATAAAAAGATTTCTAGAGAAAAGAATTAGACAAAAGGTAGACTTTGAAGAACAAACACAAAGATTACAATCTATTTTGAGGAAATGTAGCTAATAATTGCTAAATGAAATTGAAGAAAATTATGAAATGTAAATTTATTACAAAAAGCTTAAATTAATAAAATTAATTCATATAGAAACGTTTTTTGAAAGAAAGAATGATATAAAATAAGGGAGGGAGAGATTGGATGCAACAATATTTTGAGGGGAGAACATCAGAAAAGTATACAGAAATAAAAAGTAATACTAAGATAGAGAATAAAATTATTGCAAATGAGAGACCTGACAAAAATTGGAAGAGTGAACATTACATAGTTAACAATACAACATTTGCGAAAATGGGATTTAGAGAGGCAAAGTTCTCATCAGATGATTTTAAATTTAATGTATTTATTGATTGTTATTTTAAAAAAGCATATTTTGACAACGTTAATTTTTCTGGATCTATATTTATAAATTGTAATTTTGACGAGGTTACTATAGTTAATTGCGTTTTTGACTATTGCAAGTTTGATAATTGCATTATTGCATATAAATACTTGAAAGAATCAATTTCAGAGAGACCAAATATTAGATGGGAATTATGTAAAAATTTATCATTAGAGTGTTTGAAGATAGGTGATGAATCAAATTATAGAAAGTACTTTTTTGAAGAAAAGAAAGCAAGTGAAAAATATTATTGGAAAAAATTTTGGCATAAAGGGAATGAACCCTATTATAAAAAATATAATTGGGTAGATCAGTTTAGTGGTTTATTTAACTTTTTACTTAGCAAACTAAATAAAACATTGTGGGGGTATGGTGAAAAATTATCAAGATTATTTCTTAATGTTGTAATAGTGCAGGTGTTTTTTGTTGTAAGTTACATGTGCAGTATTAAAAGTTTACAAGGAGAAGTGAAGATGTCTTTTCCAACCGCAATATATATAAGCTTGTGTAATTTTTTTACTGTAACATGTGATTATAATTCTACGAAATTGAGTTATAAAATATTATCAGTAACTGAAGGTGGACTTGGAATAATATTAACAGGATTTTTTGTGGCTGCACTATTTAGATATATCAATAGAAGAGGATAGAATGGAGAAATTGAAAATCAGAAATTTATTGACTGAAAAAAACATAATGGAAATATATTTGTTTGGATCCGTAGCTCGTGGAGAAAATGATGAATATAGTGATATTGATATTTTAATTGTTATTGACGATTGCGAAGAAAAAGAATATGTTAATTATAAAAGAATGTTTGCTGAAAAATTGAAAGTCCCTGTAGAATGGATTTCGCTTTACAGACTTTCAAAAATAGAGAGAATGTTTAAAAATGGATCCTATTTTTTGTGGCATATAAAAAAAGAAGGGATTAAGCAATATAGTAGAAGTGGTGATCTCGAAAAGCTACTAATATCATTACCGAAATATGATGGTGTATTGAATGATTTAATGGAATATAAACAAATCGTAAATGATATATATAATGAATTGAGTAATTCATATATAAATATTAATTATGAGCTTTCTGTTTTGGCTTCTTTAGTGAGAAATACCTGCATAGCAATTGCATATTTAAATAATGAAATTGATTTTGGAAGAAAATCTGTTATAATAACATGTAAGAAGATATATAAAGAACAAATTACATTTACGTTAGATGAATATTCTAAGCTATATGATTATAGATTGTTCCAAACTGGGAAAAAGTATAATGTTGATAATGGAAGCAAAGAAATGCTTGAATATTGGATTAAATGCGAAAATGAATTATTGGAGATCGCTATGGAAGGAGTAGAGAAAAATGAGAGAAAATCTTAACTTGGAATGGATGAAAATTATCGAAATGAAAAATGAGTCGCCATATGTTTTTAGAACAAGATTAGAAAGGACTTTAAATCATTCTCTGCGCTATGCAAAGGAAATTGAGAATAAAGAACTGGAAGATATATGTGATAATATGAAAGATAAATTAAGATATATTTCTGATCAAAGTAATCAAACGTCAGATGGTATGCTCAATAGTTATGTTGTTCTACAAGAATATATTAATGAAGCATTAAAACTTGTTTCTTGATTCTATTTTGATTCTAAAATTTCTCTATGACGCAACAAAAATAAAATACTACATGGAATTCAGCGATTTAAAAACACGAAACAGAAACAAATGTATCTCCAAAATGATTCTAGGCGCTGAGTTTGAGTGACCTAAAAACGCTGGTAAGCCGCAAATAAGCGGCTTACCAGTTTTTACGTCAGCAAAATGTCAGCAGAATTTAGTGTCACGATAGGATATTATTATTGATTCGGAGTGAATATTTTAAGAGTATTTAGAAAAATGATACGGATTTTAAGAATAGTATTGTATTTATGTTTAAAAGAGGGTGTTGAGGTACTCATGAAGATAGATCGCCATATAGGTATTATTACGACACTACAACAGAATAAAATTGTAACAGCCCCATATCTTGCAGAAAAATTTGAAGTATCGAGACGGACTATTAATCGAGATATCGAGGATATTTGTAAGGCTGGAATTCCTATAGTTACAACACAAGGAGCTAATGGTGGAATCTCGATAATGGAAGGATTCTCATTAGACACAACAGTGTTTACTGAACAAGAGCTTACAGCTATTTTTTCTGGATTAAAGTCAATAGACAGCGTTTCTGATTCAGACACAGCAAAACAATTAGCTAAGAAAATTGGTGACAGCTCCATTACTGAGCTTGCAGAACATATTGAAATTGACCTTTCCTCTTTCTATAAGGGTGATTTAACAGAAAAAATAGAAATAATAAAATCTGCGATTCGAGATAGAAAGCTTATTGCATTTCATTATTTCTATAACAAGGGAGAAGAAGATAAGGTAATTGAACCATATAAAATTGTTTTCAAATGGTCTGATTGGTATGTGTTTGGATATTCAACAGAGCGTAATGATTTTAGAATGTATAAATTAAGAAGATTGTGGAACTTAAGTAGATGTGAAGAAAAGTATGTGACTAGAGAAATACCAGAGGGAAAAAGTAAATATGGTTTACATATGACGGATGATTATTTCATAGAAGCAATATATGAACCATCCTTGAAATTCAAATTGGTAGATGAATATGGCCCATCATCCTTTTTAATAATGGATGATGGAAAATTATATACTAAGTGGGGCTTTTCCAGCTTGGATGCTGCAATTCAATGGTTGTTACAGTTTGGTAGTAAGGTAAAAGTTATTTCGCCGATTGACTTGGTGGAGAAAATAAAAGATGAAATAGAAAGAATGAAAAATATTTATGAATCATGACATACTGATGTCATGTTCAATTTGATATTCTGTTGAAAACGGAGGTGAATAAATAGTATGGTTGTTTCAAGATGCGGATTACATTGCGTAGGATGTGAGTGGAAGGAACCTTATAACTGTGGTGGATGTATAGAAACAAATGGGAATCCATTTCATGGGGAGTGCCCTATAGCTATATGTTGTCAAAATAAAGGAGCTTTACATTGTGGAGAGTGTTCTGAGTTTCCCTGCAATCTTCTAACACAGTATTCATGTGACCCTGAACACGGAGATACACCACATGGTGCACGAATTGAACAGTGTAAGAAATGGAAGTTGGAAAATGCTAAGTACGAAAGAGAGTAATTCAATGGATTTAGAAAAGATTATTTCTTTGCGAATGAAAAGGCAGCATATGCCACTTAGATTTATGGGAGAAGTATTATGCTAATAATTACTTTTGACGAAAAATCTAATCTAGCAGCAGAACGGTGTGTTGGGTAATTAAAGATTTTTTATTAATAATGAAACAGATAGATTTGAATTTGTAAAGGAAAAAAATATGGATGTGAATGAGGAACTAATTCAAAAAGCAATAGAAATTATTCAGGGACAATGTGGTGAGGATGGATATTGTGCATTAACATTAATGGATATAGATGATCGTCCGAACACAACAACTATTACTCCATCAAAAGCGGATGGTATCAAAAGCATAGCATTTTGTACTGGCTTTGGTACTCGTACGGAGCGTATTCAATTTCGTCCAGATGCATGTGTCTGTTTTAATTCGACGGAGTACCACATATCATTAAAAGGTAGGATGGAAATAATCACCGATCGGGATGTTAAACATGAAATGTGGTATTCTGGATTGGCTAATCATTTTAGCGGACCTAATGATCCAGGATATGTAGTTTTAAGATTTACAACAGATAGCTATACTCTATTTATTGATTGGAAGACGGTAAGAGGAGTAATATAAAAATTCATTTATGTATGCTGAAAAACATATTTGTGAATTCCATTTTGTCGAATCAGTGTATGAGCAGACAACTAAGAACTTACGAAAGCTAAAAACTATATAGTATTATAAACCTAGTTCGAAAATACAAAACCCCATCTAGTTAAAATTAGATGGAGTTTCTTCTTGCAGGGTTATCTTAAAAAAACCACCGGCTAGGCCGGTGGACCACAATGGCTTCTAGCATTTTCATAAGAAAACTCATTTGCTATTATCACTTTTTGGTTGTGAGTGCACAAAATGCTATTATTAATAAGATTTACATATACAACATTGCATAAAGTAACCTCAATATCAAAGGCTACAATATTGTGAAAAATACACTAACTATTACTATTATACATATTTAAAAAATATTACTTGACAAAAAGATACTTCGGGTATAGAATTAAATTACTTCGATAGAAGAAATATATAGCAGAGGGATGATTTTATTGGAATTTCAGCAAATAGAACAACAAATTTATAAATATGTTGATCAAGTGAAGGATTTGCTTTCTTCTGAAATTTGGGAAAATATTTTATTAGATTGTACAAAGAATGAAATTTTAGTCCTTTGGCTGCTATATCGAACCCAAGAAGTGAATATGACACAGATCGCAGAGTATATTCATGCTCCTCTTAATACAGCAACCGGTATCATTTCCAGAATGGAAAAAAGGAAACTGATCAGCCGGCAAAGAAGTCAAGAGGATAAACGAGTGGTAACCATAACTTTAGGGATTAAGGGAGAAGCACAGATTCAATCTATTATCAAAGAAGTAGTATTTTATGCTTCAAAAATAATGCAATCTTTTTCACAAGAAGAAATTAAACTATTCGTTCGTATGATGGACCGCGTTGTTGATATAATGAAAGAAGAGCGGATACAAGATACGCAACACCAAATAGTGAGAAAAATTACAATAGAATAAATTGAAAAAGGAATTGATAAGATTCCTTTTCTTTTAAAACAATACTTCGAACAAGGAACTATTCTGCTATTGAATTAAATTTTCTTTTAAACTATTTATCTAATATTAGGAGGGATTGGATATGAGTCACATTTACATTTTTACAGGAAAAGGCGGCGTTGGAAAAAGCTGTATCAGTTCCGCCCATGCCTATATGAGTGCCAGACAAGGGATTGATACATTACTAGTCAGTACGGATATGGCACATAATTTAGGAGATATTTTTGAAACTAAGCTGGGAAGTGAACCAATCAACTTAATGGAACATTTAGATATTTATGAAATTGATCCGAATACCATAATGGAAAATGACTTTAAAGATATGACAGCTGCAATCAAAAAAATGCTGCCGGTTTCCTATGGTGAAAATATACAAGAATTTGGTATGGTGCCAGGAATGGAAGAATTATTTGCACTTTTAAAGATTGCAAAAATATATCAAGCCAATACGTATGAAAGAATCATTGTGGATTGTGCACCCACGGGAGAAACGTTGTCACTGTTAAAGTTTCCGGAGCTTTTATCCTGGTATATGGAGAAGTTATTTCCGATTGGTAAAGTTGCGGTTCGTGTTCTCTCACCGATTTCCAAGCAGATGTTTAAAGTTTCACTGCCAAATAAAGTAGCTATGAACGATATTGAAAAACTATATTATGAATTGTTTCAACTGCAGGAATTACTGAAAGACAGAGAAGTTACAAGTATTCGTCTGGTTACCATTCCTGAGAAAATGGTAGTAGAAGAAACCAAAAGAAATTATATGTATATGAATTTATACAATTTCAATGTAGATGGAATTTATATTAACCGTATCTTGCCAAAAGATATTAATAATTCTTTTTTTGATCAATGGCTGGCAATACAATCAACCTACATGGATGAGATCAAACAGAGTTTTCAGGCATTACCGATGTACCGTGTACCTTGGTATGAAGAAGAAATCAAGGGAATCAATGCAATTGTAAGGATTTGCAATGATGTTTTAGAAAAAGGTAACGTCTTTACTCAAGTTGAAATATCAAATAGAGAGACATTTGAAACTAATGATAGTGGATATTTATTAAAAGTTCATCTGCCGTTTGTTGATAAGAAAGAGATTGATTTGTTTCAGACCAATACGGATGTGGTACTAAAAATCGGTAATTTTAAACGGAATATCCCATTACCCAATGTATTAAGAAAGTATATGATTGCTAGTGCCAAATATGAGCAGGATTGTTTGTATATTCAATTTGAGAAAGGAGAGGGTGCAGATGCGCAGTGAAATGTTAGGCAGAGTTTTAGAAGCAGGTAAATATCAAAAAATGGCATTCAGAAAATTGTTTCCCGAAAGTGCGAACCGTCATTTTGAGGTCATAGAACATGAATTGAAAGAATTATTTATGGAGGGAGTGATGGAAATTGCTAACTTAGCAGTGCAGTATCAGTCTGAAGCAAATAATGAGGAAAGTGCAAATAAGACAAAGGATCATCATACAACGCAAGAGAATGTAAATCGAACCGAGGCATCAAAATCAAATAAAATCAAGATTGATTAAGGGAAAGTGGATGAGATTATGAGAGTGATTATATACACCGGTAAAGGTGGCGTTGGCAAAACCAGTGTTGCTGCGGCAACTGCATGTAAAATT
This sequence comes from Anaerocolumna sp. MB42-C2, assembly GCF_030913705.1. Classification (GTDB taxonomy): domain Bacteria; phylum Bacillota; class Clostridia; order Lachnospirales; family Lachnospiraceae; genus Anaerocolumna. The sequence continues at coordinate 2,824,494 of NZ_CP133190.1, read as the reverse complement.
GCGGAAACAGGGAAAAAAGTAATGATTATGAGTACAGACCAGGCACACAGTCTGGGTGATTCATTTGGCATTAAATTGGGAAAAGAAATTACGAGAGTAACGAATTCAATTGATGCATTAGAAATCGATACGGTTTATGAAAGCGAGAAGAGTTGGGGAAATCTAAAAAATTATTTTAAACAACTACTAACCGTCCAAAGTGAAAATAGTATTGAAGTCGAAGAACTTCTGGTATTTCCGGGTCTTGAAGAACTTTTTTCTCTTTTTAAAATATTAGATATCTATGAACAAAATCAATACGATGCATTAATTGTTGATTGTGCACCGACGGGGGAGACATTAGCTTTGCTTAAATATCCGGAAAAACTCTCGGGGATATTCGATAAAGTATTGCCAATAAAACGAAAAGCAGCGAAAGTTGCAGGTCCAGTAGTAGAAAAGGTGATGAAGATTCCGATGCCAAAAGATAATGTCTTTGATGACCTTACATTTTTGATGGATAAGTTGGCCGCTTTACAAACCTTGATGTTAAATAAAGAGATTGTAAGTCTGCGTATTGTTACAACCCCTGAAAAGATAGTCATTAGTGAAACAAAACGTAATTTTACCTGTCTATATCTTTATAATTATAATGTTGATGCAATTATTGTAAATCGTATATATCCAAAAGAAGCGATGGAGGGATACTTTTCAAAATGGGTGCTTATGCAGCAGGACAGGTTAGAAGAAATCAATCAAAGCTTTTCTGAAGTACCGAAATTAAGGCTGCCTTTATTATCAAAAGAACTTCGTACACTAGAGGTATTAAAAGAAGCAGGAGAAATTTTATTTGAAGAGGTTGATCCACTAAAAGTATTATTCAGTAAAGAAATTTACCAGGTTAAGCGGTTAGAAGAGGATAAGGTTTCACTCCGTATTTTACTTCCGTTTGCAGAGAAAGAGTCGCTTGATTTACGACAGGAAGCACAGGAAATCATCCTGGCGATCAAAAATGAGGTGCGTCGCTTTCCAATTCCAAGTGAAGTAAATGATAAAGAGATTACAAGTGCAAAATTTGAAGATGGTTACTTAAATATCATGTTTCAACCGGTTAGAAATTAAATGAAAGCTTCAGATAATAATCCAAGCAATTTGATGCGTTAAGTACCGTAGCCTGTCCGGTCGGAACCAGGCTACGGACATTTATTTCGTATTCCGGAGCAAATATGCAGCGGGGTATATGGATTACTGTGTAGACCTAGATATTGTACAGCTTCAGAAGATCCTCAGGCGATGTAAAAATGTAATCTGCAGCAGGTTCTAAAACAGAGGATTGGTTCCAGGTCACAAGTCCGGAGGCAAAACCAGCCGCATTCGCACATGTTATATCGGTTGGCATATCGCCGATATAGATGTTTGAATCGGGTGTTGTACCGGTTTTTTCTGCATAATAAAGAAGCGGTGCAGGATCCGGTTTGTGCCGCAGTGTATCGTCTGCACAGACAATTAGTTCAAATATTTGCTTTAGGTTGAATTTGCGGAAATAGCTTTCATATTCCGTTCTCTTTCTGGAAGTGACAATGCCAAGATGAAATCCGCTTTTTTTCATAAATTGCAGCATGTCTTCTACACCCGGGAAAAACTCGGCCTGATCTGAGAACTTGCTGTAATTTTGAATCCATTTATTTTCAAAATCCTGATCTACAAATGCTTCAAGCAGTTTAAGGGCATCAAGGGTCGGAATTCCCAATACAATCCTCAGATTTTCAAGAGAATATTTATGACCATATGTTTCAAGTGTGTACTGCCAGGTCTTCAAAATGGCATTTTCGGTATCAATCAGTGTTCCATCCAAATCAAATACGATATGATTATATTGCATAAGAGTCTCCTTTGCGGTGAGTTCAATCAGTTGCAGAGCATAATTCAGATATAATTTTCGATAGTTGTCACATTTACTGTCCCGAGCCAGATATATCACATTTGAAATCATTGTACGGCGGGCAATACTGTATACAATAGGAAGAGACATTAGTTAAGACCTCCTTTTGGTAAGGGAACGGTTTCGGCAACAGTGGTATCAGAAATGTTACTTTATCCCTTGTAAATATAATTATAGCGAAAGAAATACATTGAGTCTTTCTGATATACGACATATAATATAATTATTACGACAAACATAGAAACCACGGATATATGTATAATAAGGGACAAGGAGATGAAAAAGCATGCTGTCGACTGCTAATATAATTCCTTTGAATGAGGAAAGAAAAGAAATCAAAAAGCGTGGAACACCAGGTTTTCCCTGTAATGCTTATATCGGTGATATTCATAATTATATCGGAGGTGAAATAGCTCTTCATTGGCATAGTGAGCTTGAAATATTTATGCTGGAGGAAGGAATGGTGCAGATTATATTTGCAGATCATTCCTATGTTCTGCGACCGGGCGAGGGGTATTTCGTAAATTCGGACGTCCTGCATGGAATAATCTGTAACACGGATCAGCCCTGCAGGTATCGCTCTGTTGTATTTGACCGGTCCGTTATAGCAGGACATACCGGAAGTGTGTTCGATGAAAAATATGTCACCCCCTTTGTAAAGGGAGGATCATCCTCCTGGGTGCTTAACCTGAGAGATACAGGCAGCACAGCGGTGATATCTCTTTTCAATGCAGCGTTCCATGCTTGCGAATTGGAGCCGGAAGGCTATGAATTTACAGTAAGGGATGCAATGTCGAAGATTATCCTGTTATTAAACGGACATAAGGTAAAGCAGGCAATCAGGGTTGAGACGATGCAGGAACAACGCCTGAAGCAGATGCTCAACTGGATTGATAAACATTATATGGATAAAGTAACAGTCGAACATATTGCGGGTGCAGCCGGAATATGTGTACGAGAATGTCAGAGGACATTTGTGGCAGTGATCCAGGATACTCCAATAAGATATCTGATACGAAAAAGAATTGCAGTTGCAGCTGATCTGTTGAAGTCATCAAATGCTGCTAATAGTGAGATTTGTGCACAGTGTGGGTTTGAAAGTCAGAGCTATTTTATAAAACAGTTCCGGCTGATTATGGGAGTTACACCGAAACAGTATCAGAGAAATGCTCAAACAAATTGACAGACAGTTACTGGAAGCGTACCTAATAAATAATATTTAAAATATCGCACATTATTGCCTGGAAGGTTACTGTTCCCTTCCCAAAAAGCAGCAGTTCCGTGAATAATAACACCCAGAAGACCAATTAGAGGACAATTTTCTGCTTGCATTGAATTGTTTCGTTGGTCTGTGTATAATATGGTAATGGGTCAATACATTAACAACAGAAATACAGTAAGAATAACATATGCAGCAGAGATAAAAAAAGACAGTTTTGATAATAAAACAAAGCAAATATGTATTGGGTTAACCTGTCGTGAAAGGACAGTCCGTATGCATTTCGACATTAAAATTTCGCTGGAAAAGGAGAAAAACAAATGACAACAAAAGTGACACAATATCAGTTTGATAAGATTTGTACTCAGATGAAAAATCAATATGGAACGATAAAAAAGGGATCGGAAGATGGGCATTCTATGATGCTTTTTCCTATGGAAGGAAATTTATTGAAAATTCATAGAAAGAATCCAACAGCAAATAGCAGAAGACTTTTGGAAGCAATTTCGCTGGCGCTTTTTCAGATTAAAGGATATTTGACGGATGAGGAATACGATATTAGCAGTTTTCAAACAGCAGAAAATGAAAAACTGTTAAAAGCATTGCTTATGGCTTTTGATCCATTTACAAACAAAGAAATACATGATGCTCTTGAGCAAACAAGCTCAATAGACTTAAATAATAGAGGTAAATTACAATTTTTATTTCAAGAGCCGATTATATGTATGTTAAGGATTAAGGATTCTGTCGATATGTTGATAAAAAGTATGGGGGCCGATGGATACTTTACTTTTACAGAACAATATATGGGTAGTTCAATTCCGCAAGATGAAGATATGAAATATTCCATTTATATAGGAGATTAGTGTGAATAGTCTCGCAAAAGACATGCGAGCCATTAGAAGAATAGCAAAAGAGGCTATTTTGCTGGATTTATGCCCATAGAGCATGGGCGTTAGTGTGAATAGTCTCGCCAAGAACATGCGAGCCATTAGAAGAATAGCAAAAGAGGCTATTTTGCTGGATTTATGCCCATAGAGCATGGGCGTTAGTGTGAATAGTCTCGCCAAGAACATGCGAGCCATTGGAAGAATAGCAAAAGAGGCTATTCTTCTGGTTTTATGCCCAAAAAGCGTGGGCGTTAGTGTGAGACCATGTTACATTAGTGTGAAAGAAAATTTTGAAAAGGATAAGTTGTCACTGTGTGATTCTTTTACTCCTTTTTATTTGTGGCAGTATCGCAGGCCTGCCTGCGATATGCGATGGGTGTAGAACATGCAGAATTATAGAAGTAAGTTTCTACCAACCAACATGAGGAATGGTTAATTTTATTTACTGATAATTAACACACATTCAATTGTAAGAAAGAATCTTTCCTGATATGATTGAGATAGCAAAGGCCATTGCTTATTAGTTTCAATTCGGAGGATCATAATATGCAGATTGGTGAAGTTATACGAGAAAATAGAAAAAGAAAAAATATGACGCAGGAAGAGATGGCGAATCGACTTGGTGTAACGGCTCCGGCAGTTAATAAGTGGGAAAATGGAAATTCACAACCGGACATAATGTTATTGGCGCCTATTGCCAGATTGCTTGGTATTTCCCTCAATACCTTGTTGTCTTTTCAGGAAAAATTAACAGCAGATGAAATAAACAATTTTATATATGAAGCAGAAGCTAAATTAAAAACGGATGGTTATGATAAGGTTTTCCTCTGGGCAAGGGGTATAACGGAACAGTATCCTGACTGTGAGCAGCTGATATGGCAAATGGCAGTGGTTTTAGATGCATGGCGTTTGATAAAAGATATTCCAAATGCAGAAGAATACGATAATTATATTAATAATTGTTATGTTCGAGCCTTGGAGAGTCAAGATGAGAATATAAGAAATAGAGCCGCCGATTCTTTATTTGGATTTTATGCCAGAAAGGAACAGTATGAGAGAGCGGAAGAGTATTTAAATTACTTTTCCAGAGAAAATCCGGAGAGAAAGAGAAAACAGGCATATATTTATAGTAAAACAGAGAGAGTGAATCAAGCATATAAAGAATATGAAGAACTGTTATTCTCAGGCTATCAGATGATGAGTATGGTATTTGGCAGCATTTATATACTGGTAATGCAGGATAACGATAAAGAAAAGGCATATTCACTTGCTGTAAAGCAAAAACAATTAGCAGAGGTTTTTGAAATGGGTGAATACCATGAGAATTCAAGTATGTTAGAGTGGGTGACATCAGTAAAAGATGTGGATAAAACAATAGATACAATGGAACAAATGTTGAACAATATTGATAAGATCTGTGATTTTACAAAATCTGCTCTTTATGAGCATATGAACTTTAAAGAGGTTAGCAGAGATTTCGGTAATGAACTCCATGAGAATCTATTGAATTGTTTTCAGAATGAAGAAACTTATGGATATATGAAAGATAATCTTCGGTGGCAGAAATTAGTGGAACACGGTATTAAGAAATAGAAAGAATAAGCCTTAGAACATATGATGGTGGTCAGTTCATTGTTCTAGGGCTTCTTAATTCTCATTATAAAGTGCTTTTCTTGGAGTGTATAAAGAGCCTCTAAATGTTCCTCTTTCGTAATAATAAGCAATAGCAGCTTTTTCTTTTGTTTCGGTAAGGATTCTAATCCAGGTATTCTATGTTGATTCCCTTTTGATCCATATCAAACAGATGGATTTTCTCCTTAATAAACTCCAGATAACAGACTTCTCCCAAGGATGAGTTAATTCCGCCATCCTGTATAAATCGAAGAGTAATATTTCCTTCTGTACTTACGGCTTTCGTAAGTACGCTATGTCCTAAGTACTCTAACAATTCAATCTTTACCTGACAGTGGGATTGTTCCACTATTTTTATATCATGTGGGCGTATTCCAAGACGAAGAGATTTGCCGATATACTTATCCGGTAGGCCATCTTTTAAGGGAAGTATCATTCCTTTTGACTCAAATTGTTTGTGGCTACCTTTTTTCGTAAGAACTCCATCAATAAAATTCATAGGCGGGCTGCCTAAAAAATTAGCAACAAAATAATTTCTCGGCTTATGATATAAGTTAAGAGGAGTGTCAAATTGTTGTATTTTTCCTTTGTCAAGTACCGCTACTCTATCGGCAATTGCCTGCGCTTCCTCCTGATCGTGTGTGACAATCACAGTGGTGACACCGATTCTTTGTTGTATTTCTCGAATTTCATCTCTGACATCTAATTTTAATCGTGCATCCAAGTTGGACATAGGTTCATCCAATAACAGGATATCGGGGTTTTTTACCAGGGCACGGGCAATAGCAACGCGTTGTTGCTGACCACCGGATAACTGAGAGGGTTTACGTTCGAAAAGCTGCTCGATTTGTAAGGTTTTTGCCATAGCCTTAGCTTTTTCATAGGCTTCTTTTTTACTCATACCCCTTTCACGTAATGGGAAAGCAATGTTATCCTTTACCTTTAAGTGGGGATAAATGGCATAGGACTGAAAAACCATTCCAATATTACGGTCTTTTGGTTCTAAATAATTGACTAATTTATCACCAAAATAAATTTCTCCGTCTGTAGGTCTTATCAGACCGGCAATCATCATTAATGTTGTAGTCTTTCCACATCCGGAAGGACCTAATAAGGCGATAAATTCACCTTTTTTTATTTCTAAATCCACACCGTCTACCGCTCTTGTTTCTTCTTTGGTTTTGGAATTCCGGTAAATTTTTGCAATATTTTTTAATTGAATCATACTCGTTTCGTTCCTCCTATGTTAATACGCATAAAAATTTTCTGGCTTAATATATAAAAAATTATGACTGGGAGGGTGTAAAACAAACCAATGGCAGTGATAAAACCGTAACTTAAAATAGAATTCTCTTTTGATACCAGCTTGGCTAAATAACCACCCATGGTTAGGGCAGTATCATCAAAGATAAATAAGCGGAATAAAAACCATTCACCGTATGCACCTAAAAATGCAAATACAGCAATCGCCCCAATTCCTGAGCTTACAGCCGGTAATAATACCTTTTTAAAAGCGCGCCATCTCGTTGTCCCATCTACCATAGATGCCCATTCTAAATCCCAGGGAACTTCATCAAAAAAACCTTTCATGATATAGATTTGTCCGGGTAAGGACCCTGAAACAGCCACTAGTACAACCCCTAAATAGGTATTAATAATCCTTAGCTTTAATATAATCAGAAAAGTGGCGATAATTAGTGTAATACCCGGAAAGGCACGCATGATAAATAAAAACTTCATAGCTGCCTTACGTCCACGAAATTCTAACCTGGAAAATGCATAAGCTGCCGGAACAGCCACAGTAACTTCAACAATTACGATAATCAGAGAATAAACCAAAGTATTGAGAACAATGGGCCAGATCATAGGCAGATAGATTCCTTGAAAATTGATATCAGTATATAAAAAACTAAAATTTTGAAAAGAAATTTCGCCGGATGAATAATTGTAAGTCGATGAAAGAATATACCAGGCAATCATAAAAATAATAGGTAACACCAGCATAGTCATAATCGTATTGGCAAAAAGTTTTCTAAGTAGAATTTTTTTATTCAATTCGTATACCTCCTAATCCTCTATACGTGATGGTTGTACCATACTATCAAAATCAAATAAGCGAATAAGTATAAAAGTTAAAACAAGAGCAAAAAAAACAACGATTAAGGAAATAGCTGCGCCATAACCGTACTGCCTCATATCAAAGGCTTGCTGGTACGCATAGAGTGAAACGGTTGTTGTTTTCTTTAATGGTCCCCCATTAGTTAAAAGCATGATAAAAAAATAGCTTGCCAAATAACCAATGGAATTTGAAATCGTGATATACATCAAAGGCCATCTTAAAGTTGGCAGTATAATTTTATAAATAATTGATTTCTCACAAGCTCCATCAACTTGAGCAGCCTTATACAAATCATTGGGAATCGAATTAATAGCAGAAGATAGTAAAATTACACTTTGGGATACAGAGGCAATTACAGTTGCTATAATTACAATTTCCATAGAAAAATTATTAAACCAAGCCATTGGCTGCCTGGCTCCTAATACCTTTACTAGTTTATTCAAAAAGCCATCCCAGGTCGGGTCAAACAACCATTTCCAGAAAGCTACATAAACGACTGAGGGCATAACACTGGGAATCAGCCAGATGACACGATAAAACGTGCTTGAAATGGTTCCTTTTAGAAAATATTGTGTACTGACAGAAATAAGAATTGCCAGTATTAAAGAGCATAGTAGAGCAAAACAGCAAAATATGAGTGAATTGAAGATGATTGTCAGTAAATTAGGATCATCAAATATTTTTGTGAAATTTGTGAAACCGATAAAATTAAGTTGTAATTTTTCATCCATATCAGTAAAAGCCATAATTATTGTATAGATTGCCGGCAATATAAAAAACATAATCGTAATCACTGCAAAAGGAAGTATAAAAAGATAGGGATAAACGACCTTAAAAAAAGGCTTTTTGTATTTATGATTCATTCATTTGGCTCCTCTTAAAATATAAACGAATAGTAGATAATTGCGAAACAACATAGTTATCTAAATATTCCATACAATTCATACGAATTTTATAGCTTCAGTTGCCATTAAGGACAAGCTTCAGCTCTAAAATTGTATGAATCGCATGTCATATTAATACAAATTTTGAGTTTCGCAATTATATATAGTTTTTTTGTGATTTTAGATAATTAATATACCTTATTTGTATATAATTTCATTGTCCGGAATGTTTTGTTTAGTATCTGCCAGGTAGGCCTCATATGCTGCATTCGCATCTTTTTTACTTACTAAAATAGTGTCAACCCCGGTCAAATAACCCTCGATAAATCGGGCATAATATGGATGCGGTGAACGAACAGATGTGAAATCCATCATATATAATTGTTCATTATAATATTTCAGATCTTTTATACGAGTATCGTCAAAAGCATCCGGAGTTACAGGTAATTTACCGCTTAGGAGAGTATGTTCCACTTGCAGATCCGGAGACATCATCAATTCTATGAGGCGTTGTACATACGGCATTTTTTCATCATCAACATCAGCACCTACAAAAATCATGGCAGGATTACTATAAGATACGGGATGTCCCCCCTTTTTTGAACCGGGAATGGGGATACAGATTACATTTTCATTAAACCATTGATCAAATCCGTCCGGATCATTTTCCATACCCTTTGCGGCACGTAGTTTGGAATAATATTCTGTTCTTGCAAAAGATGCAAAAATACTTCCTTCTATAAATTTGGGGGCTGATAAATCAGTATTAAGATCACCGATAGATTCACTAATAACACCTTTTTTAGAAGCATCCGCCCAGAAACTGTACAGGTCTTTTACTGCATTTTCATCGAAAACTAATTTGTTTTGGTCCAGATCGTAATTAGTAATTCCAAAAGCATATCCCCATCCTTCAAAACGTTTATCTTCAACAGCAAAACCGGTATCCACCAGGCCCTGATCCAAGGCTTTTTTTGCTAAATCGACTAAATCATTTAACACAAATTCTCCGTTAATCACTTTATCCCTTAAGCCATCAATATCATTATCACTCATACCTAATTTTTTTAATGCAGGACGGGATAGAAATACAGGTGAAGTATCCATATCCTGGATAAGACCGTAATAATGACCCTTATAATACATGATATTCATAAGGTTTTCTGAGGTATTTTTAAATAATGCAGCGTCCTTAACCCAGTCAATATCTCTAATGAGTCCGGCATCTAACTCCCATCCGATATCTACGCTTGAGTTCATAAAAATATCTGCTTTCTTACCAGCCTGGCCTTGAAGAAGTAATTGATCATCGTCAACCTTAGGCCATTCCTCCACAGTTACCTCGACATTTTGAGGTTCCAATTCTTTGTTTAATCGCTTAAGTGCTTCATGGAAATTAGCGTCGCGTGCTCCCCATTCTGCCAAGCGCCGGGTTATGGTTATGGTCTTTTTACTTTCTTTCTGGTCAGCAGTAGTACTTTGTCTGGAATCAGTTACTGCTGTGCTGCTTGTTTGGCTGCTTTTATTTGTTTTTAATGTATTGCTGCAACCACTTAACATTACTGTCAACATAATAAGGCTAAGAAAAACACAGGTTAATTTTTTCATTTTTACACCCATTACATATCGCAAGTCCTTTGCGATACTGCCACAGAATAAAATGCGAAACAAAAGTTTCGCAGGTCGAAAGAATCGTATTGTGGCATCCTTTCAATTCTTATATTTTCTTTCAACCTTTAGAATGCTTTATTAATTTTTAGTGACCACGCCACTCATTTAAAGTAAATCTTTTATAAAGATAGGGTTTGTCCATGCCGTCTTGCCATTACAGTCAATACATTCCACACGAACATAGGTCATAAGAGGGTTAATCTTAAGAGTTGCTCCGGTTAAAGGTGAGCCATCACGGTCAATTATAAAGTCGCCGCGAACGGGCCAGGATTTAAACATGATAGCTTGCACTTGGGAACACTGTATTTTCACCTTGCCATCTTCGACACGGAAATCATAAATCTCCGGTCCGGAACTGGAATAATAATTACCTTCTTTTATATTTTTCATTAATTCTCTATGTGTGAGTTTATCACTATCTACTACAATCCATCCTCCGCCATATTCCAAAATTTTCTTATCTTTGTTATAATCATGGGAGTCATCTGCCGCTATAGCAAATAGACGTTTTCCATTTTGAAGGGCATAATCCCAATAAGCGGTTCCATAACTGGTTGAAAGACTCCACTCTGTAGCGTGATTATAAATTTCTACGGCGAAAAAATCATATTGCTTCATTACTTCAAAGGCGGTCATATGCCACTCGGGATGATTTAGAATAACTAAGTTGCCATGCTCCTCCAAACGTCTGATACATTGGGTAACACTTAGGTCGCCCTCCCATTTCTGAGGATATTCAAATTGCTGCAAATGATAATAGCGTTCCGGTACCATGATGTTTGGGTCATCCAATACGGTAAAGTGAAAACCAATATTATCGTTTGTGGTAAAGGCAGGATTTAGGCCTCCACGTTCCATTCCAGGTATTGTGATAAATGTTTCGGTATCAAACTCATTTGTACGGGTATAAATTTCATGATCGCTAAAGCAAAGGAAATGATATCCAAGATCTTTGTATCGTTCCACCACTTCTTCTGCGTCCAGTTTTCCGTCAGACCACTTGGTATGTAAATGCGTGTTACCCTTATATTTCTTATTCTTTTTATCTAGATATACTATATTTCTCATAAACATTTCTCCTTGTAAATGATTTTTATTGGGTTGGTTCTTTATAATTCACCGCCTTCCACCAGCCTTGTGGCTTTTGCTATTAAACTATCTTACTCCTCTGGTCTTGTGATTCCTTTAGAATATAACAGTATTTTATTAATCTAGTGTAATTCATTTGTTAAATGTGTGTTAAAGTGTGTTTTTGTGTGTTAAAATGAGTTGTTTTGTGTACCTCCTATTTGAATAAAATTGGTGTACTTATCTGAATGCATAAAAAAAAGACCTAAATTTCAGGTCTTATTTAATCCATTTTATATTATTTTCTTTTAAAGATTTTTTTATAGTATCAGGCATATCGCAATCATCCGTAATCAGATAATGAATTTTACTGAAATCGCAAAAATTAAAGAGTGACCGCTTTTGTACCTTAGTAGAGTCCATAATAGCAAATACTTCATTGGAATTATTTACCAACATCTTTTGCACATAACCCTCATTGATATTATATGTCATTGGCCCATTGTCCGATAATCCGGAAACCCCGATGAAAGCTTTATCAAAACTTAATGGCTTTAGCTGCTCCATTAAACTCGGTCCGGAAGTCATTAACCGTTGACAGTCTACGGAACCTCCGATAAAAATAATTTCTCCCGTAAAATCGCCTTTTTCTTTCTTTTGAATGAGTACTTGCAGAGCAGGAATGGAATATGTAATCACTTTTATTTCCTGAACTCCTTTTATGTGTTTCGCTACTTCTAAGGCAGTGGTGCCAACGTCAATTTCAATAACATCAAAATCCTTGATATAACCTGCAGCCAATTTACCGATTCGTTCCTTGGATTTTAGATTAACCCTTGCACGGTCACTATATTTGGCTTCATAGAGTGAGGATTCTATTTTCATTGCCCCACCATGAACTTTTTTAATTTTATTTTGTTTATTCAGAAAAAGTAAATCCCTTCTTATGGTTTCTTTAGAAGTACACAATAATTCCATGAGTTCAGGAACTGTTACTTTTCCTCTTTCTTCTACTAATTTTAATATGATAGCATATCGTTCTTCAACTAACATATCAATACTCCTTTCGGTGTCCATTTTTTATTTCATGGGAAATTTCTATGAAATAAAAAGCCCTACAGGGCAGAATGCACACGACGCGCATAAGGAAGAGTGTCATTACCGTGACAGCATGTCGGCGCTGAGTCTGGCTTGCAAGACTCTTTCAATAGAGATTAGTCTAATACAAGGGGTGTCTAAGCAATTATATGTTTCTAATCTGGTTCCCTCTTATACATAATACCTAATTTCAATATATTTGCAAAGTAAAAAACATATTAAATTTGTTGTCAGGATTTACACAATGATATGAAATCTGCCATGGCATTGGTTAAGTATTTATTCTTATGCCATACGAGATAGTGTTTCCTGGTTAAATCTACATCCGCTACATCATGAGTACATATAATTCCGTTTGCAAGATCCCGGCGAATCAACTGCTCCGGCAGAAAGGATATTCCCAGACCGAAGCTTACAGCTTTGACAATTGCCTGAGTACTGGCACTTTCCCACATGGGCTGGAGTGAGATACCCCGCAGTGCAAAAATATTATCTAAGAAAGCACGTCCGTTGCTGTCTTTTTCCCGCAGCAGAAACGGATAAGTAAGCAGGTCATTTAAAATAATTTTATCCTGGGACAATAATTTGTGTCCGGGAGGGAGAATCAGTACCAGGCGGTCTTCATCAAAAACTTCCGTAAGCAATTCCTCCTCCCACACACCGCCTTCGATCAAAGCAAGATCCAGCTGATTAACTAATAATGCTCTCTGAAGATCGGAACCGTTTGCTATGGTTGCTTTTATCTTCATATTAGAATGATTCATCTGAAATTGGTTAACCAAATCAGGCAGCAGGTTGTTGCCTAAGGTGATACTTGCACCTATACGCAATATACCAAAGGTATCCCAATTCCGCAATCCTGTTTCCATCCGGTCAAATGCGTCTACAATATGCAAAGCCTGTGCATAGAACTGCTTTCCAAGCTCCGTTATAAAAAGCCGTCTGTTCATCCGCTCAAACAGGCAGACTCCATAATAATTTTCTATTTCCTGAATTGCCCTGGTAACTGCCGGTTGAGTCATATGCAGTAATTCCGCTGCCCTTGTAATGTTCTGTGTCTGATATACCTGAAGAAATATTTTCATATGACGTACTGTCACTTCACATTTACCCCCTTAATTATATCATTTTTGATATCAATATAATAAAATAATAGCATTTTACATATTGGTTTACAAGAATTATTATAGATATAAAGAAAACGTTTGTTGAAAAGGAAAGCCGGTTTTTAAACGACGGACTAGCGGGGCAGTTAATCAGTCTCAGGAAAGAAGTTCGTGTGAATAGTCACAGGGGGTATAAATATGGATAATGAGATACAATCCTGCAGCAGGGTTAAATTACTCTTTAAGTTATTTATCAGCACCTTTTACATCAGTGCTTTTACTTTTGGCGGAGGATTTGTAATTATTACGTTCATGAAGCGAAAATTTGTGGATGAACTGCATTGGTTAGAGGAAGAGGAGATGCTTGACTTATCTGCGCTGGCGCAGTCTTCTCCGGGTGCGGTTGCAGTTAATGCCGCGATTCTTGTAGGTTGGCGTGTCGCCGGGTTTGCCGGTATGGTAGTAGCGGTGTTTGGTTCTATTCTGCCGCCTATGATTACTTTGTCAGTCATTTCTTTTTTTTATACTGCATTTGCAAGCAATTTGTATGTAGCGCTTGTTTTGAAAGGAATGCAGGCCGGTATAGCAGCGGTAATCCTGGATGTAGTATGCGATTTGGGTAAGAATGTCTTGAAAGAGAAATCATACCTTAATATGGCAGTTATGGTTTTGGCTTTTGCCGCAACCTTTTTTCTGAATGTTAATGTAATCTACATCATTCTTACCGCAGCCCTGATTGGGATTTGCAAAGAGGTGTATAAACACAGAAAGGAGAATAAGGAATGATTTATTTACAGCTTTTTCTCAGTTTTATACAAATCGGATTATTCAGTATCGGAGGAGGGTATGCCGCTATGCCCCTGATTCAGCATCAGGTAGTAGAGATACATTCATGGCTTACTATGAACGAGTATACGGATCTGATAACCATTGCCGGTATGACACCGGGGCCTATCGCAGTTAATTCAGCTACGTTTGTAGGAATTCGAATTGCCGGGATTGGCGGTGCCATTATTGCTACCTTTGGCTGTATTCTGCCATCTTGTTTTATTGTCTCACTGTTGGCTTATATTTATTACAGATATAAGGGTGTTACCGCTTTAGAGAGTGTTTTATCAAGCCTTAGGCCGGCGGTTGTTTCGCTGATTGCCGCAGCAGGGCTTTCGATCCTGATTACAGTAATTTTTAGCAATACGGTAATTCAGTTTAATAAAGTGGACTGGATTGGGGCTGGTATTTTTTTATCTGCATTTTTGGTATTGCGTAAATTGAAGTGGGATCCTAATCTGGTCATGAGTCTGTGCGGTGTTGCAAGTTTAGTTTTAAAACTATTACTGTAGGAGGGATGTATTGTGGTATGGAAAGTGAAAAGAACCCTTTTAAAGTATACGGTTTATCATCCGGATCATTCAAAAATTGTCCGGATTACCGTAAAAAGGGGAAGTTATATTATTGAAGATGCTATGGGCAAAAATATTGTATTTATTTGCGAAAACAGACCATTTAACCTGACGATAAACGGCAATGCTGGTGACGGCAGTGCCGATATAGAACTGGAAGTGACAGATTCGCTGGTTCGTCCGCCGCGTGCGACACAGCTTACTCTTCATTGGAATGGTGCAATCTATACAATAAATCAAACGGACCGTCGTGATTTCCAAATTTACCGATCCGGACTACAATTAGGTAATATTACGGGAATACTAAAAAGAACAGCATTTGTTGAGCTGCCGGATGATGAAACAATGAAGTTTGCTGCGTTACTTTATGCTTTAGCAGACAGAATGCTCCATGAGGATGATATCTGCGTGATCTAAGAATCGGTCAGAGTAAAGAGCATTCCGAGCTGTTATTATTTTACTATATGGATTTGAGTATCAAAACTCCCTGCCTTTCCCATGTGCAGAGATTTTTGACACTCGAATCCTAAGATAATAACAACCTATTATTTAATATAGTCAAGGTTATTCTTAAAATGTTCTATAATTCTTTTATATAAGAGATCATAAGAATCAGAGCCAATATCGTAAAAATTATTATCCAATTTATCAAATTCCCGCATTTTTTTATCATCAGATATAACGGCCTTAAAAATACTGATTGCCTCATCGAGTATTCTGGAAAATTTATCATCTCCTATATAATCAAGAAAATCTGCGGTATCCCTGGCATACACTCCCTTAGTATTAAGAAAATACTGATCGAATCCGCCATTGTTAACCTCCGTTAGATACGTACTTATCATAAATATTTTCTTTTCAACATCCGTTAAATCATCAAATCCATTCTCATTTATTGTTTCATTTGCATAATCGGTAATGGTATAAAATATCTCTTCATTATCCCGATTCTCACCTAAAACTTCCATTAAGTAGTCTTGCATGTAATTGCCCGCTCCCATTAATTATAATAACCTATTTTTTCTTTTTCCTCTCATTCTATACATTGGTGTTCCTTAAAACGATAACATCTGGTAATTATATATTAAATTAATACACTTTTTTAAAAATAATAGAATAGATTTTTATTCTCTTGCTAGATATATTTAAGTTATCGATTTAAGCCAAGCTGCCGGCGGGTCAGCAAGGGTTAGGGATCTGGATTATTATGAAGTATTTCCACAGAAAAACGGTTGTTTCTGTTGAAAAATAACTATACAATAAAACTAGTGGAGCGTGACGTCGAACCCGCTCCTTTCTTTATTTCATACGAGGAAAGTTCTCCGAACTTCCCTATGAAATAAAAAGCCCTGTCGGGCAGGATGCACATGAGATGCAAAAAAGGATAGTATCCTTTAGAAGATGTCACTGTCGTGACTGTATTCGGCGCACAAAGTGGTCACGTCCCTCATGATTGAGAAATTTAGGGAGTTGATGTGCCGTCAGGCATTTTTCATATTATAAGATTGGATGGATTGCTAATGAGAAAATTATTGAACAAAAGGAAGCGGGGAACATTTACGGGTTCTAAGCTTCAGGGTAAGATCATTGTTATTTACCTGCTGATGTGTATACTTCCAATTTTTATGGTAAGTCTGCTGGCTTACAGAATCTATTATAACAACATGCTTGAACAGGCATATTCCCGGGTTGAGCAAAATTCCAGGCAGCATGAAACTATATTAACGGAACGTCTGGATATCTATAAGACAGTTTTATACGAAATTTTAACGGATAATAGAATTATTAAGCTTTCCCAAAACCTCAAACGATTAGAGGATAAAGAATTACTGGTGAGTAAAGCCGATTTGGAAGTCATTTTAAAAAGTTATGTATATACTTATGACGCAATTAAAAGTATTGCTTTTTTGGGCGATAATGGCCAAATCGTAGAGTATTCAAAATATTATGGAAGTTTTGATACAACACTTTGGTCGGATAAAGAAAAACGAAACAAACTCTATCAAACGGTAAATGAAGAAGGGGGTCTGTGCTATCTGGCTGCTGTTAATCTGTCAAGGATTAAGAACAGAGCAGATTATGTAATACTCATGGGGTTTCCGGTGCGGAATCTTGTATCAAAAAAGCAGACCGGCATTTTGCTGCTGGCATTGGATGATTATATTTTACTCTTTAATCAGGAAAAGGGTGAATTTGATGAGGGAAGCAATCCAAAAGATGGAATACAAACACTGATAGTGGATGAAAAAAATAGAATCCTGGCAGAATCTTCGGATAAATATATTGCAAAATCCTATAAATACGTTATTAATCAGTTGTATTCCGACAAGTCGGATCTTTTGGAATGGAAACGTGATATTGAAGGCACAAAATGGCAGATCATTAATGTGGTAGATAAGGCGGTTTATTTAAAGGATATCCACTTTTTTGAAAAAATCGTTATCCTGTTAACTGCAATTATTACACTACTATTCTTTGTGATTGTGATTTGTATCTCCAGAAAATATATTAATACAATTACGAAGATCGCCAGGGGAATCGGTAAATATGCAGGTTCTCCGGGAGAGGAGATTAATGTTGAGATTGATAAAGAAGATGAATTGTATGTAATTGCAAGACAGTTTCACTATATGACACGAAGAGTTAACCGTCTGGTAGAAAAGTTAAAGCATAAAAATATAGAAATAGAAGAAGCGGTTACAAGTCAGAAACACGCTGAAATCAAAGCATTGGAAGCACAGATAAACCCCCATTTTCTTTATAATACCTTAGATTCCATTAACTGGAGGGCAATTGAACATGGGGAAGAAGAAATCAGCGATATGTTAGGTACGCTGGGAAGTCTCTTACGGTACAGTGTATCCAATATTGACATGGTAGTGCTCCTTAGTGCGGAAATCAGCTGGTTAAGGAAATATATCTTTTTACAAAGAGACCGTTTCCATTATTCTTTTGACTGTGAATATGATATTCAGGAGGAGGCCTATGATTTTCCGGTTTATAAGATGCTTTTACAGCCGTTAATAGAAAATACCATCCTGCACGCGTTTGAAGATGTAAAAGAGGGAGGACTTATCTTTGTAAAAAGTTATGTAATGGAAGACGGCAGGTTATATATCAGTATAAAAGATAACGGCAGGGGGATGGAAGAGGAGAAGTTAAAGGAAATTCAGGCAGGAATAAGTGAGGACAGGCCCCTAAACAGCAACAGTATCGGTATCAGCAATATTGTCAACCGGCTTAAAATCTATTATCACGGGAAAGCGGAATTAAGTGTATTTAGTACCTTTGGAGAAGGAACAGAATTTATAATGCTATTACCTGATGTAAGCTGAGCGGAAAGAGAGGTAAAGGTATGGTAAAGATTATTGTAGTGGAAGATGAATATAGAATTCGTACAGGTTTGGGCAATCTGATAGAAAAGGTCAACGCCGATTGTAAGGTAATTGCAGAAGCGGAGAATGGATATGAGGGATTAAAGTTAATACAGAGTCTGGAACCGGATATTGTGATCACGGATATCAGTATGCCCAAATTTGACGGTCTTCAGATGATAGAGAAGGCCAAAGAATTGGGATTACAGTGTAAGTTTGTTATACTCAGCGGATATGCGAATTTTGAATATGCACAAAAGGGAATACGGCTGGGAGTAAAAGAGTATTTGCTAAAACCGGTTACCATTACCAATGTCCGGGAGCTGTTAAGTAAGCTGGTAGAATCCAAGACGGAAGTGAAAGAGCACACAGAGGAATCTGAGAACGGTTTTTCTAAGGTAGTGTCGGATATGATACATAAAATAGATACGGATTACGGGAAACATCTGGGCCTGGATTATTTTGTGGACAAATACCGTCTTACACCGGAATATATCAGTATTTTATTTACCAAAGAAACCGGAGTCACATTCTCAAATTACCTGAAAAAGGTAAGGATTGAGAAAGCGAAGGAACTTTTAAGGAATACCAATATAAAAATATATGAGGTAGCCTGCAGAGTGGGATACCCGGATCAGAAGTATTTCTCCAAGGTATTTAAAGAATACACAGGTGTCTCGGCAAAGCAATTTGTATTAAATGAGAGCGGAAAAATAAAAAACTAGTATAGTTTTTCATAAGCTGAACCGGATAACCTTAGTTTTATACACTTTTTTTAAGATAGTACGATTTTTTTTAATCGGTACAGATAGTATACTAAACATACAAACAAAATGAATGGAGGTACATTATGAAAAAGAAACTTGGGGTATTTCTTGCAATCGCTATGAGTGTGGTAACGCTAATGGGCTGCAGCGGGGGTACAAAAACTCCCACCGGAACTGCCGATACGGCAGAAAAGTCAGGAACAACGGAAACAGCTGCAAGTGGGGAGGCAGCCGGTAGTGAGGGAAAAACGGAAATAACATTCTGGCATTATATGTCAGAGGACAAAGAAGGGAAGTTTGTACAGGCGGCAGTGGATGAGTTTAATAAGTCTCAAAATGAAATCTATGTGAAAGCGCAGTACATACCAAGGGATGAACTTATGAAACAGTATACCATCGGTGTTGTATCCGGAGAACTTCCGGACTGTGGTATGGTGGATAATCCGGATCATAACTCTTATGCATCCATGGGAGTTTTTGAAGACATTACAGATTTGTATAATTCCTGGGATGAAGCAAAATTTTTAGAGGGTTCCCTTAATTCCTGTAAATACGAAGGCAAGCTTTACGGACTTCCCTGGGGTAATAATTGCCTGGGACTGTTCTATAATAAGGAAATGCTTGATAAAGCAGGAGTAGAAGTTCCGACCACCTGGAGTGAATTAGAAAAAGCATGTGAAAGCTTAACAACAGATACCGTAAAAGGGCTTGCTATTTCTGCAATCGGCAATGAAGAAGGAACGTTCCAATATATGCCCTGGTTATTATCCTCCGGCGGCAGTGTAACAGACTTAACATCAGAGGGTTCCAAAGCATCTTTAACTTACTTAAGCAATCTGGCTGAAAAAGGATATATCAGCAAAGAATGTGTAAACTGGACACAGGCTGATGCCGAGAAACAGTTCGCCTCCGGTCAGGCAGCTATGATGATTAACGGACCCTGGCAGTTCTCCGGATTAGCAGAAGATGCTCCTGATCTTAAGTATGGAGTTGCGAAAGTTCCGAAAGCAGATGACGGTGTTTATGCATCCGTATTAGGCGGAGAGAATGTAGGTATCTGTAAAGGTGCCAATATTGAAGCTTCCTGGACCTTCCTGACTTATATGACCAATAAAGAAAATTCACAGAAGATTTGTTCTGCAATCGGTCGTTTCTCACCAAGATCTGATGTTGATATTCAGGCAATGTTTAAAGATGATCCGCAGAATGCATTATTTGCAGAATTAATGGAAGACGCACAATCCCGTGGCCCCTCTCCGAAATGGCCTGAAATCTCAGCGGCAATCTATACTGCGGAACAGGAAGTATTAACCGGACAAAAAGACGTTGATACAGCAATGGCAGATGGACAGAAGAAAATCGATGCATTAGCAGAGACGGAATAGTAGTAAGTATTATGAAATAGAAGTCTCATCACGGAAACAATAACAAATTGTAAGGTGGTGGGACTTTTATAGTATCGAAAGCAGTAGAGCTGCTTTAAGCCGGTATTTAGGAAAGGAACGTGAATATGCAGTCAAAAAGAGAAAGAAAAGAAAAGTTAATCGGATATTGTTTTATCTTACCGGCAGTGCTATATATGTTAGTATTTATCGGTTATCCAATCGTATATAACTGGCTGATCAGTTTCCAGGATGTAACGGCGACAACACTTGCCAGTACGGCCCGTGATCTGATCGGACTGGATAATTATAAAAATATTAAGGCAGATCCGACTTTTTTTAAGGCAGTCAGACAGACGTTTTTCTATACTGTTTTTTGCCTGGTGTTTCAATTTTCATTGGGATTTTTATTTGCCTTATTTTTCTCCAGAAATTTTAAATTATCAAAACCCATCCGCGGTTTTATCGTAATCAGCTGGATGCTGCCGGTTACGGTAACTGCACTGGTATTTAAGTTTATGTTTGCAGAGGGTAACGGAATTATTAATATGATACTTATGAACCTGCATCTTATCAGTAAGCCCATCGGATGGCTGATACAGAGCGGTACGGCGATGTGGGGACTTATCATAGCCAATTCCTGGGTCGGAATTCCTTTTAATATGCTGCTTCTTACCACAGGATTAAATAATATATCAACGGAAGTATATGAGGCAGCTGCTATTGACGGAGCAGGTTCCGTACAACGATTTATGAAAATAACCTTACCGCTTTTAAAACCGACTATTATGTCCGTTTTAGTTCTGGGATTTGTATATACCTTTAAGGTTTTTGATTTAGTTTATGTAATGACAGGCGGAGGTCCGGTAGACGCTACAGAGGTTATGTCAACCTATTCGTATAAATTATCTTTCCAGTTGTTCCATTTCGGTGAGGGAGCGGCGGTTGCCAATGTACTGTTTGTATGCTTATTTCTGGTAGCATTGCTTTATTTGAAAACAATCTCAAAAGATGAGGTAATATAGGGTGAATAATCTCGCAAAAAAGATGCGAGCCATTAAAAGAATAGCAAAAGACGCTATTCTTCGGGATTTATGCCCAAAAAGCATGGGCGTTAGGGTGAAACAAAATACAAGAAAGGAATGCCATAAATTGATTCGTTCAAGCTGTGAAACTTGGTTCGTTGCAGTTCAGCCTATGGCTCTGCGAGGTGTTTTTTGTGAGTGAAGCGAAGCGAAAGTCACAGAAAACCCGAGATATACATGCGCGAAATTATGCGGAATGCATAATTTCTGTGCATCATTAGTTACAATTCAGCCGTAGGCTGAACTGTAACCTTGGTTCACATTTTATTATATGGCAGTAACACATCTGTGAGAAGATGTGTTATACTATGGGTTAAAATATGAAGAAACTACATTTGAATGAAAGACAGCGAAAGATAGGCTTAAATATTTTCGGAATTTTGATTGCAGTCCTTTTCCTTTTTCCGATATACTGGATTGTAATTAACTCTTTTAAGATGGATGGTGAGATATTTTCAAGTGTACCGACATTTTGGCCTCAAAAGTTTACATTAAAAGCATATGAGGATCAAATAGCCAACTTAATGGGTCCACTGAAGAATTCTGTTATTATAGCATGTGGTTCCATGATATTGTCCTTGTGTCTCTCCATTCCTGCCGGTTACGGTCTGGCAAGGTTCAGGGTAAAGGGTATGAAATTTTTTGTGCTTATATTTTTAATAACTCAGATGCTGCCTGCATCGCTGGTATTGACTCCATTATTTTTAACATTTTCCAAAATGGGTTTATTAAATACATACTTTGCGCCGATTTTATCTACAGCCACAATTTCCATCCCTTTTACGATTCTTTTATTAAGGCCAAATTTTTTAAGTATGCCGAAGGAATTGGAAGATTCGGCTAAGATAGACGGATGTAATGCGTTTACTTCATTTATTAGAATTGCCATACCGATTACGAAACCGGCAGTGATTACGGCAGGATGTTTTAGCTTTGTCATGTCATGGAATGATCTGGCATATTCCATGACTTTTAATACAAGAGCAGATATGCGGCCTATGACGTCGGCGATTTATAATTTTATGAACCAGTACGGAACAAAATGGAACAGTATTATGGCTTATGGGGTGCTTTTAATATTACCCACGTGTATTATTTTCGTCACCATGCAAAAGCATATTGTCAGCGGACTGGTCAGCGGTTCCGTAAAAGGATAAAGGGAGGATACTATGAGTTGTTTTAGAAAAGAAGGAAATAAGTTAGTTTTTCGTTATGATGCGGAAAAGTTGTGGATCGAACCCTGGGGAAAAAACAGTTTTCGGGTACGTTCCACCAAAATGGCGGAAATGCCTTTAGAAGACTGGGCATTATCGGAATCAGTTGAAAAATGTGTAACAGACATTACCATCACGGAAAAACTGGCTACTATTGTAAACGGTAAAATTAAAGCTACGATTTCAAATTACGGACGAATGACTTTCTATAATCAAAAAGGGGAAGTTCTGTTAGACGAATACATCAGAAACCGCCTTGATTTACATGCGGATTATTGCAGCGCGTTAGGAATTGAAGCCAGAGAGTTTAAACCAATCCCAGGCGGAGATTATGAGCTTTCCATGAGATTTGTATCCAATCCGAAAGAAAAAATCTACGGTATGGGACAATATCAGCAGCCGTATTTGGACTTAAAAGGGGTTGATTTGGAGTTAGCCCAGAGAAATTCCCAGGCATCCGTTCCTTTTGCGCTTTCCTCCTTAGGATATGGTTTCCTATGGAATAATCCCGCAGTTGGGCGTGTAACCTTTGGTAAAAATATAACAACCTGGTATGCCATGTCCTCCAAGATATTGGATTATTGGATCACCGCAGGTGACAGCCCGGCGGAAATCGAAGAGGCTTATGCGGGTGTTACCGGTAAAGTGCCTATGATGCCGGAGTATGGTCTTGGATTCTGGCAGTGTAAATTACGATATCAGACCCAGGAAGAATTATTATCCATTGCCAGAGAATACAAGAGGAGAAAGCTCCCGATCGATGTAATCGTTATCGACTATTTTCACTGGCCCACCCAGGGAGATTGGAAATTTGACTTAACCTATTGGCCGGACCCGGATGCTATGATAGCGGAACTTAAGGAAATGGGAATTGAGCTGATGGTATCAATCTGGCCGACTGTGGATTACCGCAGCGAAAACTTCCAGGAGATGAAAGAGAACGGTTATTTAATCCGAACGGACCGAGGATTTCGAATCGTTATGCCTTTTCAGGGAAATACCGTACATTATGACGCCACAAATCCGGAAGCAAGGGACTATGTATGGAATAAAGCAAAACAGAATTATTACGATAAGGGCATTAAATTATTCTGGCTGGATGAAGCAGAACCGGAATATTCTGTATATGATTTTGATAATTACCGTTATCACCTGGGACCGAATGTACAGATCGGTAATGTTTATCCTAAAATGTATGCCAAAACCTTTTATGATGGCATGAAAGCTGCAGGACAGGAAAATATCGTGAATCTGCTCCGATGCGCCTGGGCCGGATCCCAAAAGTATGGCGCTTTGGTATGGTCAGGAGATATCCATTCCAGCTTCTTCAGCTTAAGAAACCAGCTGGCGGCTGGGCTTAATATGGGGTTAGCAGGAATCCCCTGGTTTACCACAGATATCGGCGGCTTTCATGGGGGCAATCCGGATGATCCAAAGTTCAGGGAACTCTTAGTGCGCTGGTTCCAATACGGCACGTTCTGTCCTGTTATGAGATTACATGGTGAAAGGCAGCCTATGAAACCACAGTATGGTACCACAGGCGGTGCAACTTGTCTTTCCGGTGCGGACAATGAAGTATGGTCCTTTGGTGAAGAAGCTTATGAAATCTGTAAGGAATACTTACAGATCAGAGAAAACATGAGAGAATATACGAGAAGCTTAATGAAAGAAGCTCACGAAAAAGGGACACCCGTTATGAGAACCCTATTCTATGAATTTCCCCAGGATAAACATACCTGGGAAGTGGAGGACGAATTCTTATTTGGCAGCGATGTTCTGGTTGCACCTATCTTATATGAGAATCAAAGGCAGAGGGAAGTTTATCTGCCGGCCGGGTTACAGTGGAAGCATATATGGACCGGCAGAACTTATACCGGCGGACTAACAATTTCTGTGGATGCACCAATAGAGCAGATACCGCTTTTTATAAAAGAAGAAAGTAAATTAAAAATCCGTTAATTTATGAAAGGCCGGCACTTTGCAAATAGCAAAGATGCCGACTTTTGTAGTGGGCCTGAATTTATGAAGAAACTATCCTTTAGTGTATCAATGTTATAGTTTAACCGTAAGGAAACGGTAACGTTTACATGGTTGCATTCGTGCTCTTATACAGAACCGGTATTGCAGCTGCTATAAGCGCCACACCCATAAAAGCGGGTGCGGCAGACCCGAGTGATACATAGATTCGACCTCCGATGACAGGCCCGATTATTTTTGCTAAAGCTTGAATCGCTTGGCTTCCTCCCTGAATTCTTCCTTGTTCACCGGAGTCGGCAGACTTAGAGACCATCCCGTTGAGGGAGGGTCCGAAGATGGAATCACCAAAACCAAAGATAAACATTCCGGCAATAACAAAGGGATAGAAGGAGAATAAAGCGGATGCCGCAATAAAACTGTAACCTATAATTTCTGAGGCCATTCCAAGAAGTGCTATCTGTTTATCACTGATTTTATTCAAAAGTCTTGGCATGATAAAACCTTGTGAGATGATGTCCTGGATGCCTATGATTGAAAACATTAGTCCAATTAATGCAGGCTTCCAGCTGAAAGTATCCATAGTAAATTGTGAAAAAACTGCCTGTAAAGATCCACTTGGAATCCAAAGCAAAAATGCCGCGACAAGCAGCCTTTTTAAATTTTTCATGGAAAGTACATCTGCAAGTTGTATAAATGGATTCAGCCTGACAAAGGTAATCTTATTCAGTCTATTGTCTTCATGAAGACTCTCAGGCATAAAAAAGAACCCATAAATAACATTTAATAAAGTTATGATTGCACCAAAATACAGGGGTACTGAATAACCGAACCTGGCAAGTAATCCGCCCAGAGTAGGTCCGATAACAGTGCCGACACCGACCACTGCACTCATCCAGCCAAAATATTTGGTACGCTGCTCTCTGGGAGTGATGTCTGCAAAATATGCAAAGATAGTGCTTATGGTTCCTCCTGTTATGCCATCTATTATACGTCCGGCAAATAGTATCCATAGAGCACCGCCTATTCCAAAAACTAAGTATCCGGCGGCGGAACCCAAAAGGCATACTAAAAGTACCGGACGACGGCCATATCTGTCGCTTAAAGCTCCAAGCCCGGGAGCCGCAAAAAAAACGCAGACTGCATAAACAGAAGTCAGCAGGGTAACGGCGATAGTCTGCTCGTCCGGATTGTTTATATAAGGCTGCACTAAGAACGGGACGACAGGTGTTATAATAGTGAAGCCGATTCCGCAAAGAAACACAGACATAAGACCGAATAGTAACGCCTTTTTATCCACAGTCTCATCCATATTTCGTTTATTGTGTGATTCAAATTGGAACATATGAATTCTCCTCTCTTTTGTTATAATAATGTTTCCTTGGAAGCAAAAACATCGTATCACAATATTGCTTCCTTGTCAACAAAATAATCACAATAAAAAAACTGACCGCCTATATGTTAGAATGAAAGGTCTAACATATAGGGGTCAGTTCATAGAGCCCGGCTGTCTGTTTTTCCATATTTATTTATTCTGATTTATCCGACTTAATATCTACACCCAGTTTCTTAATTTCTGCATCCAAATGTCTGCTATACATTTCTATGAAGTGAAGCATACTGTCAAATTGTTCCTCAGTTACCTGATCAAATATGACTTTATCCCGTTCGTGAAACTCTTTGTGCAGGGCCTCATGTGTTTTATAAATTTCCTGACCTTGTTTGGTAAGTCTGAAATATATCTCTTTCTTGTTATCCGGTCTCTGGTAACTTTCAATAGCACCTTTTTTAATAAGTTTCTTTGTCATTTTACTTATTGCACCGCTGGTCATATAAAAGGACTCCGCAAGTTTTGTGACATTGGAATCGATATTACTTCCGATATGTTCAATACAATGTACTTCAGAAGAGGTATAACCATTAAAACTGTCTTTCATTCTAAAATTATTAAGCCAAACCATCTTGTTATATAAGTTCCGGTAAGTCATTATGACCTGGTCTTCCTTGTTCATGGCCTGTCCTCCTCCTAACTTGTTGTTCATTAATTTTATTATAGTAAATTTACGTTTCATTTACAATAATATAAAAGAATTATTGAAAGAAATATTGTAACTATTTGTTCCACACTTGCAAGCTTTTATTTATTCTTATAGAAAAACCGGTGCTCCGATTGCTATTAGATTCTGCCATTCTGTTTTATCCTTATAAAGTTCAATAATAATAACAGAATCAGTTGATGAGATAATTTCATTTATGTCTATTTCTAACCTGGTATCAATAGTTACCACGGTTTGTTTAGAAGCCGTTTTGAACTTTAAATAAAGCGGCTCTCTGCACTCAAATTCATTTGAAAATCCATCTTTTTCAGAAAGCAATTCAAGGTTCAGCATAGTATTGATCAAATTTGTCCTTATAATCGGTCCTTTGGTTACACAGGTTTTACAATTCGTAACAGCTTTTGTAAATTGTTCTGAGAGAGTATCCTTCTCGGAAGCTTCTGATATTTCAATATAAGTAGTAAAATAATCACTTCTGTCACCAGGTCTGTGGAAATCCATACCGCTTACCGGGGTAATCCGATATCCGTCAAAGAGGAGATTTTCCCACCAGAGTATTCCTTTATGATTATCCGGAATCATTGGATGAGCATTATTAACAATCTCAATAAAATCCAGCAAATGGTGATTATGAATCTTCATACTAAACTGCATACCATTGGATATAGGTGCTCCCACACTGAACGGATGGGCAATACCAACTAATCCCCCTGCAGTGTGAACCCGCTCCAGTAAAACATCCGCATTATTTATATCGATATCGTCCCAGGGGATATACGAGGTTACATTTTGGCATAATATATGCCCATAATAGGAAGTGAGTTCATAGCCGGTTATATATTCCATAGGAAGTCCTGAGGTTTCAATTACTTTTTTTAATTTATGATGGCCGGATATCGTATTGTGATCCGTAAGGGAGAAATAATTGATTTTATTAGTATGGAAATATTGTACCAATTCGTCTACGGTCATTTTTCCGTCTGATTCCACCGTATGGTTATGTAATTCCACTCGTTTAAACATGTTGTTCTTCTCCTTTTATTTCTAACGTATAGGAAGTATGGTTTTCTAAAACGCTGAAGGCATTAATTACGATCTTTAACAGGCCTGTCATATTTTTGCAGGGAATACACCCGTTGGAACTTATAACTGGCGACAGAATCATTTCTTTTTTTGTTCCGGGCATATGGATATTCCCGGCAAAACTACCGTTTATAAATGCCGCAAGCTGAATCTCTGTTTTCATTGATTTGATAACATCCTGTAATTGATTATCGCATAGTTTAAAACCATAGTGATTTTCATAGGCCTCCTCAATTTTATTTTTGAATTGATTATCTGCAGTTCTGATTTTTTCATTATCATAAGTTAAACAGATATATAATTTATCATAGGAGGATTCCAGGTTAAAATTATAGGTGATGTTGCCGACGAACCCCCTGTTCAGAGTTCCGGTCAAAGTCTGTATCTCTTTCAT
Source organism: Anaerocolumna sp. MB42-C2 (assembly GCF_030913705.1). Lineage (GTDB taxonomy): Bacteria > Bacillota > Clostridia > Lachnospirales > Lachnospiraceae > Anaerocolumna. The sequence continues at coordinate 2,796,156 of NZ_CP133190.1, read as the reverse complement.
GTTTTTCCTTTCCGGTAATTATCTTATTCCATATATTTTTGATGTTAAAAATATGGTATCGTTTCCAAAGAGAGTTGTCAATAAATGATTATAAGTTTATAATGATATTATAGAAAGATACTAAAAAAGTGATATTTTTACAGGTACGCAATTTAGATATGATCTATTAAAACAAAAAATAAGGAGTAAATATTATGACTTTAATAACGGCACATTCCGGTTGTGATCAGACAAAAGATAATTCCCTGGAGTTCCTTAAGTATGCACTAAACACTAAAGCGGATTGTTTGGAAGTGGATGTACAAAAAAATGAGAAAGGTATTCTGGTTCTTTCCCATGATGAAGCAGATAATAACGCACCTCTCTTAGAGGCAGCTTTTCTTATGTTAAAGGAATACCCTGATAAGAAGATAAATTGTGATTTAAAGCAGAGAGAATTAGAACTTGAAATCTACAAGCTAGCAGAAAAAACCGGTGTTAATAAGCAGTTAATCTATTCGGGTAACGTGGATTTGGAATTGATAAAAAAAGGAAACAGCAGATTGCCGCAGGTCGATATATTTTTAAATATAGAAATATTGCTCCCTGAAATAGAGGAACTATGTGCCTCGAATAATACAGAGCTACTGGATCAAGGTTTAAAAAGGGCAGCAATGGAATCCTTGAACTATGAGATTAAGTGTATAAATATGGATTACCGTTTATGTACGGAGTCCTTTCTTGTTTTTCTTAAGGAGAATGGAATTTTGTGTTCTGCCTGGACCGTTAATGAGGAAAGTATCCTTAATCGATTCTTAGATTACAATATATATAATATAACGACCAGAACTGTTTCCGCTGCATTGACCATCAGAGCAGGGTGGAATTAATTCTGTTATTGATGTACACAAAGCGCAAAGGCAGTATTTTGGCGCTGCAATTCTCCGGTTTTCTGATGATGCACTCACAAAAAACTCGAAGCGTTTGTTCCTGTAATCAGTAACTCAACGACAATTTAATATATTATAAATTAAACAGGGGATATTGACTTCTAAATAACATGATATTATACTGTAAATAGAAAGAAATACATAAAACCTCATAAAGGGAACTTGTGAAAAGATAAAGTCTGGATTAAGACACTTTTCATCTGAAGAATTATAACAGAGACGCAGGATATATGATTGTGGAAGTTTACCAGTATTTGCACTGATTTTTCGTTAGATTTGTACAAAGAAGAAATTGTTATAATTAGGAAAATATTGTATGATAATATTATGATTTAGATGGGAGTGTGATATCTATGAAAAGCAAAACAATTATCTTTAAAACTGCAAATGATCTTTATGACTTTAACAAAGAGGCCTCCAAATGCAAAACGGATGTAAGAATCAAAACGGCCAGCGGGACATTTGATTTTGATGCTAAGACCTTACTTGGATTGTTCTTTGCACTTAATTTACCGTCTATTGATGTTTTTTATGACGAGCAGGAAAAAGAATTCGATGAATATTTGACCAGCTTAGAAGCAGCAGAATAATTAAATAATAGTGATATAAATTAAAGTGAGTAGTGAATGACTATCTTTTATTACAAGATAATCAAAACTACTCTTTTTTTATTTCATAGGAAAGTTCTCCGAACTTCCCTACGAAATAAAAAGCCCTCCCGGGCGGTATACACAACCGATGCGCACCTCATGAAGTGGAAGTATATTGGTACCCTATTCCCTCAGGCGGGAAAGTGTCAATTTGCTGACACTTAGTTTGTTATACCATATATAATTTAATTTTTAAATTCTCAATTTCTTTTTTCCATTCCTCCGGGATTAAGGAATCTGTAATGATAACGTCAAAATCCACCAGATTTGCGAAATAAGCGGGTTTTACCTGGCCAAATTTAGTAGAATCCATAATAAGAATCTTCTCTAAAGAAGATTGCATGATTGCTTTTTTGGTTGGTATTTCATAATGATACACACAGGTAACCCCTAAGTTATGGTGGATTCCCGCCGCGGAGATGAAAGCCTTGGTAAATCGCATACTTTGAATTAAATCTATTCCTTCCGCACTTTCCACCATCTGAGTCTTGGGATGATATCTGCCGCCGGAAAAGATAAGAGAAAGATTCTCCTTTTGTCTTAATGAATTTAAAATGTTAGCATTATAACATAAAATCGTTGCTTCCAGACTATCGTCTATATTTTCCGCCAGCATCTCTGTGGTGGATCCGGTATCAATGACCACAATATCACCCGGACCGATCAGGGAAGCAGCAAATGCACCGATCTTACTTTTCTCAAGATCCTGGGTATTTTTCGCATTAGAAAGTTCATAGGAAGAATCGTTTTGTTCCTGCTTATAAGCAGGGTTATAAATAGCTGCCCCATAAACGTTATTGACAATATTATTCTGCTCTAATACGATCAAATCCCGTCTTATCGTCATTTCGGAAACTCCTAACAAAGAGGCTAGTTCCTTAACGGAAGCTCCGTTTTTAGACTTAATTATATCAATTAATCGATTCATTCGATCAGCCTTTTTGCCCATAATTCTCTCCTGACTCCATGGTTTTCAACACGCTAATTAACTAAAGTATTTCGAATATATGTTAATATTATAACATTTTTATACCGTTGTTTCAATAATTATCTAACAATTTTTGAAATGTAACAAAAAATCCAAAATAGTGATAAAATGTGACGACTATAACAATACAAATGTTAAAAGTAAAACAAAATATGATTGACCGAACTAATGAAAAGTGTTAGTATAATAAGTAAGAAAATACAGTTTGAGATTTGATTCTAAGTAAGAAATCCGGTTAGGTATTTAATTATAATGAGCAGACAAAAAAATCATGAGGGAAGAAATAAATACGTACATAGCACATACTATAATAAAATTCTGCATTAAATCTGGCATCTGCCTAATAAACATATCTTTTTTAGGATAACCATTTTTTTATTAGGAGAGTATATACACAAGAAAGGATAAAAATATGAAAGAATTAGAATTGTTACATTATGTTGATCACACGCAGCTAAAAGCGGTTGCGACCTGGGAAGATATTGAAAATTTATGTGAGGAAGCTTTGGAGTATAAAACTGCTTCCGTCTGTATACCACCCTGTTATATAAAAAGGATCCGCGATAAATATGGTAGTCAGATAAATATTTGTACGGTTATCGGATTTCCTTTGGGATATAGTACTACCACAGCAAAGGCAGCAGAATGTGAGCAGGCCTTGGAGGATGGTGCTGATGAGATTGATATGGTTATTAATATTACCGATGTTAAGAACGGGGACTATAAGAAAGTAGAAGATGAAATCGCATTTTTGAAAAAAATTGTGGGAGATAAGGTTCTAAAAGTAATTATTGAAACCTGTTATCTTACCCTTGAAGAGAAGATTGCTATGTGCCACGCTGTTACCAATGCAGGAGCTGATTTTATTAAAACCTCCACGGGTTTTGGTACAGGCGGCGCAACGTTAGAAGATGTCAGGTTATTTAAAGAAAATATCGGCCCTGATGTGAAGATAAAAGCAGCCGGCGGTGTGAAAAGCGTTGAAGATCTGGCAGCTTTTATCGCAGAGGGATGCGCAAGAATCGGCACCAGTTCTGCCGTTAACCTGATAAAAGGGAAAATAGCGAAAGATTACTAGGAGGAGAAAATTATGAATATACCAACACCACATATAGCAGCAAAGGCAGGAGAGTTTGCCAAAACTGTATTAATGCCGGGAGATCCGTTAAGAGCTAAATTTGTAGCAGAGAATTTTTTAGAAGATGCCGTATTAATAAATTCGGTCCGTGGAATTAACGGTTATACGGGTAACTATAAAGGTAAACAGGTATCTGTTATGGCAAGCGGTATGGGGATGCCCTCCATCGGAATTTATTCCTATGAATTGTTTAACTTTTATGAGGTGGAGAACATTATCCGAATTGGTACGGCAGGTTCCCTGAATCAGGATTTAAAAGTCAGGGATGTAGCGTTTGCAATGGGTGCCTGTACGAATTCCAATTATGTCAGCCAGTTTGAGTTACCGGGAACCTATGCTCCGATCGCTTCTTATGAATTATTAAAAAAAGCAGTAGATGTAACGGAAGAAATGGGAATTCATTATAAAGTCGGTAATTTCTTATCCTCCGATACTTTTTATGATGATTCTAAGGGTACCATGAAATGGAGTAAAATGGGAATCCTTTGTGTAGAGATGGAGGCAGCCGCTCTCTATATGAACGCTGCAAGAGCCGGTAAAAATGCACTGGCTGTCTGCACTATTTCCGATTCGTTAGTAACAGGTGAAGCAACCACAGCTGAGGAGAGGCAAAACAGCTTTCAAAATATGATGAAAATAGCATTAGAGATTGCTTAACTTACAAACAGGATGAACAGGTAATTGCGAAATCATAAGAGATAGAATATTTTTTGCAATTATCCGAGAAAAACAGGTTTGATAGTAAAAGAATCATAAAAGAGGAGAGTGATAAATCTATTTTCGGGATAAAATAATAAGGTAACGATCCGATAACACAGGAGCAAAATAAGCTATGAAAATGATTATTGGGAGGAACCAACATGAGATTATCAAAAAAAATATTAAGTGTAGTATTAACAGCAGTTTTAGTACTATCCTTAGGAGCATGCGGAACGAAAGCAAATAACGCAGGAGATAATAATACGCCCGGAGATAAAACAGGTACTACCGTAGAAGATACGAAAGCAGATACAGCAGATACTACCGCAGATAACGGAGACAATTCCGGCAAATATGAAGTTGCATTAATTACAGACATCGGTACCATAGACGATAAATCCTTTAACCAGGGTGCCTGGGAAGGCGTGGAGGCTTATGCAAAATCAAATAATTTAACGTATAAGTATTATAAACCAACCGAAAAGTCCGATGATGCTTATCTTGCATCAATGGATTTAGCAGTAAAAGCCGGTGCAAAGATTATCGTATGCCCTGGTTATTTATTTGAAGTTCCGGTTTACACAGCTCAGACCAAATACCCGGAAGTGAAATTTATTATCTTAGACGGTGCGCCTCATAACGGCGATTACAACTATGATATTAAAGAAAATACTTACTCCATCTTCTACGCAGAAGAAGAAGCAGGTTTCCTTGCCGGTTATGCAATTGTAAAAGATGGATATAAGAAACTGGGATTTATGGGCGGTATGGCAGTTCCAGCCGTTATCCGTTATGGTTATGGATTTATTCAGGGTGCAGATTATGCCGCTAAAGAATTAGGTTTAGGAAAAGGTGATGTACAGATTCAATATACCTATGTTGGTAATTTTGATGCTACTCCGGACAATCAGGCAAAAGCAGCAGCCTGGTATAACGAAGGAACCGAAGTTATCTTTGCCTGCGGCGGTGCAGTTGGTAACTCAGTTATGAAAGCTGCCGAAACGGCAGGTAAGAAAGTAATTGGAGTAGACGTTGACCAGTCCTCAGAATCCGATACAGTAATCACTTCCTCCATGAAGAATTTAGGCAAGTCTGTATCAGATGCTCTTGAAAGTTATTATAGCAATAAATTCCCCGGCGGAACAACGGCTACATTAAATGCAAGCAGTGAAGGTGTGGAACTTCCGATGAAAACTTCTAAGTTTGAAAAGTTCACACAGGCTGACTATGATGCCATATATGATAAAATCGTGAAGAAAGAAGTTACGATTGGTAATGATACCGTAGCAAAAGATGCAAAAGGTGTTCCGGTTGAAAATGTAGCAGTTAATTTAGTTCAGTAAGGAATCAGATATAAGAATAAAATAAGGCTGTTGCAAAACTATATTATGTTTTAATACTATTTTGCAGCAGCCTCATTTTAGAGATACCAGGAGGACTGCAATGGAATATGTTATTGAAATGAATCATATCACGAAAGTGTTTGGCAATTTTAAGGCTTTAGATGATGTTACCTTATGTGTAAAAAAAGGCGAAATCCATGCACTTTTAGGAGAAAACGGTGCAGGTAAATCCACCTTGATGAGTATATTATTCGGTTTATACCAAGCAGAGAGCGGAGACATTAAGATTAACGGCAAACCGGTGAAAATCAATAATCCTAATGATGCCAATAACTTAAGTATAGGAATGGTCCACCAGCATTTTAAACTGGTTCATAATTTTACCGTGTTGGAAAGTATAGTACTTGGCAGGGAAACGGTAAAAGGCGGCTTTCTTAAAATGGAAGAGGCCAGAAAAAGAATCATGGATTTAAGTAATCATTATAAATTAAAAATTGACCCGGATGCTTACATATCAGATATAACGGTAGGTATGCAGCAGCGGATTGAAATTCTTAAAATGTTATATTGCAATAATGATATATTAATATTTGATGAGCCGACGGCGGTACTGACACCTCAGGAAATCGAAGAATTAATGAAAATAATGAAGAATTTAGTAGATGAGGGCAAGTCCATCATCTTTATTTCCCATAAATTAAATGAAATAAAAGCAGCAGCCAACCGATGCACTGTATTACGAAAGGGTAAATTGATCGGAACCATTGATGTGGAAACAGCTACAAAAGAAGAGATGTCAGAGATGATGGTTGGCCGGAAGATAAACTTTCATCTGGACAAACCGGAACTAAAAACCGGAGAGGTGACTCTTGAAGTTAAGAATCTTACTGTGGAGTCCAGATCCTCTCATAAAAATATCGTGAATAATGTCTCTTTCCAGGTGGCTAAAGGGGAGATTGTGTGTATTGCAGGGATAGATGGCAATGGGCAATCGGAACTGGTTTATGGTATCACCGGTCTTATTCCGATTCAAGCAGGAAGGGTAACCTTAAACGGCAAGGATATTACGAAAGAATCTATACGTAAAAAGTCTATAGACGGTATGGCTCATATTCCGGAGGACAGGCATAAACACGGTCTGGTACTGGATTATAATCTCCAGGAAAATATCGTACTTCAGACTTACTTTGAACCAAGATTTCAAAAGAAAGGTATAATCCGTTTTAATGCTGTCAGGGAGTATACAAGGAAATTAATAGATCAATATGATATCAGAAGCGGTCAGGGAGAAGATTCCATCGTTTGGGATATGTCCGGCGGTAATCAGCAGAAAGTTATCATTGCCAGGGAGTTAGACCGTGATCCGGATATCGTAATTGCTGTCCAGCCCACCAGAGGACTTGACATCGGAGCTACGGAATATATTCACAAACAGTTAATCAATCAGCGGGATAAAGGAAAAGCAGTCCTGTTAGTCTCTCTTGAATTAGATGAGGTGATGGAAGTCAGTGATCGCATTCTGGTTATTTATGAAGGGGAAATAGTTGCAGACCTGGATCCCAAAACAGTTACCGTACAGGAATTAGGACTTTATATGTCCGGCTCAAAAAGGAGTATATTGTGAATTGTTTCGCGTAATCCTCAAACCAAACTTGGTATACGCATAAAACAAACTCAGGAAAGAGGTTAACATGAAAAAGAAGCATAATTTTTGGAATAATAAAGGCAGTAAAAGCTTTTTTGCTTCCCTCATGGCCATAGCTGCCGGCCTTCTCTTTGGGCTTATCATTCTTCTATTTAGTAATGCCAGACAGGCTTTCCCGGCCTTCTGGATGATTCTGATGGGTGGGTTTACAGATGGGATGGCAGGAATCGGACAAGTGCTCTATTTAGCTACACCGATTATCCTTACCGGTCTTTCGGTTGGTTTTGCTTTTAGAACCGGATTATTTAATATTGGATCTTCGGGACAATTTACATTCGGAGCTTTCTGGGCAATTTATATCGGTGTAAAATGGACCTTTTTGCCCCCTGGAATACACTGGATCGTGGCACTTCTTGGTGCAGCGTTAGCCGGTGCACTATGGGGTGCGGTACCTGGTATCTTAAAAGCTGTATCCAATGTAAATGAAGTAATCACTTCCATTATGATGAACTATATCGGAATGTATTTCGTTAATATTTTAATCGTTAAATTTGTGCATGATCCGATTAAAAATCAGTCGGTGCCTGTAGCTAAGTCTGCAATCATACCAAAAGCCGGGCTGGATGTGTTATTCCGTTCAACTAATATGAATATCAGTATTTTTATAGCTGTCTTAATGGTGATTCTTATTTATATTATTTTAAATAAAACCATATTCGGATATGAATTAAAAGCCTGCGGACACAGCCCCAGCGCAAGTAAATATGCGGGTATCAATGCAAAGAGGAATATTATCTTATCCATGGTAATAGCAGGAGCGCTCTCCGGCCTCGGCGGAGGTTTATTATATCTTGCCGGTTCGGGAAAATATCTGCAGGTACTTGATGTATTAGCGCCTCAGGGCTTTAATGGTATATCCGTGGCTTTGCTTGGTATGAGTAACCCTATCGGCATCTTATTTGCAGGTTTGTTTATTGCCCATATAACCGTAGGCGGTAATAATACGCAGTTATATAATTTTGTACCGGAAGTAATTGATATTATTATATCGGCAATCATATATTGCGGTGCATTTGCCCTGTTGTTTAAGAGCATTATCGGTAAACTGGTCCGCAAAGCCACTGGTGAAGCAAAGGAGGAAAGCTGATGGAGATTATATATTTTATTGTACAGCAGACCATGTTTTTTGCAATTCCTCTGTTAATTGTCGCACTGGGGGGGATGTTTTCGGAAAGAAGCGGTATCGTTAATATCGCCCTGGAAGGAATCATGATTATAGGCGGTTTTATCAGTATCGCTTTTATCCATATCTTTGAGACTCGAATGAGCGGACAGATTTTACTTCTTTTAGCGGTATTGATAGCCGGTCTGTCCGGAGCAATTTTCTCACTGCTCCATGCATTTGCGTCCATTAATTTGAAAGCCGATCAGACGATCAGCGGTACGGCTCTAAATCTATTTGCTCCGGCTTTTGCCATCTTTGTTGCCAGAATGGTACAGGGTCTGCAGCAAATTCCTTTTCAGGATACTTTTCATATAGCGAAAGTACCGGTTTTAGGAGATATTCCGTTATTAGGACCTTTATTATTCCGAAATAGCTACATTACCACTTACTTGGGAATTGGTATTGCCATATTATCGGAAGTAGTGATTAATCATACCAGATTCGGTTTAAGGTTACGTGCCTGCGGGGAACATCCTCAGGCTGCCGACTCTGTGGGTATTAATGTATACAAGATCCGTTATGCAGGTGTAATTATCTCCGGTGTTTTAGCCGGTATCGGTGGTTTGGTATTTATCGTACCGACTTCCACCAACTTTAATGCAAGTGTAGCCGGTTACGGTTTCCTGGCATTGGCGGTATTAATCTTTGGACAATGGAGAACAAAACGGATTATTGTGGCGGCATTTTTCTTTGGAATTATGAAAACATTTGCCTCTGCTTACTCAGGAATTCCGGTATTAAAGGATCTGCCCATATCCAATGAAGTTTATAAAATGATCCCTTATATAGCTACGTTAATCATTCTGGCTTTCTCATCTAAAAATTCTCAGGCTCCGAGAGCTGAGGGTATACCATACGATAAGGGAAGCAGATAAGAGAAGTTATCCTAGACTAAAAAATGGTTCAATACTATATCCCCCGTTGTTAAAATACGGATATCAGTATTGAACCATTTTTTTATTACATAGGATAGTTCTCCGAACTTACCTATGCAATAAAAAAGCCCGACCGGCAGGATGCACATGACGCACTTAAGGAAGATGTCACTGTCGTGACAGCGCGTCAGCGCTAGAGTCTGGCAAGCCAGACTCTTTTTCATACAGACCTTAGTTTTAATTTATTGGCAGGTTTATAGCTGTGCTTTCTGCCCTTTCTGACCGCGTTTACGGTTACGAACCTTCTTAACACTTAATTCCTTGCCATTAAATACAAAGGTTTCATCGGTAGGGTTAACGATGGCAGTGAATGCAACCGTATCATTTTTTTCTAAATCAATGGATTTGACACCCCGACCTGTTTTTTTCATTTCGGTGACTTCATTAAGGGAATATCCAAGGGATAATCCCTTTTCCGTAAGTACGATTACTTTTCTGTCACCTGACAAGATTTCACTGGCACTTAGCTTAATTACACTTATTAACTGATCGCTCTCATCTAATTTTGTAGCGGCGATAACGGAACGGTTTGTTTCAAATTCTACTCCGGACACCTGTTTGATAAAACCGGACTTCGTAGAAAATACCAGTTGGGACTCGAATAACTGTTCAAAGGAGGTGTACATTATGATGTTTTCTTTATCTACTTTACATAAAGTCTGAATCAAAACACCCTTATCCTTTATTTTACACTTGGGAATAGCACCTGCTTTAACCTGATACATATTGCCCTCAGCGGTAAATAAACATAATTTATCGTTATTTTTCATTAATATGATATGGGCAAACTCTTTTAGATTCTCCTCCGCAGCACGGGAGAAACTGGAGGTATCCACAGATTTGGTATAGCCGAAACGGTCTATCAGTATATAGATATCCTCTATCTTTACCTCCTCTACATATCCGGCGCTTACATCCACATTTTCTAATAAAGTTCTTCTGGGAACGTTAAATGTCTTTTTGTACTCTTTCAGACGATTTTTAATGACTTTATTTAATTCATTCACATCCCCTAGAATAGTTTTGTATTCTGCTATACTACTAAGCAGAGAATTATTCTCCTCGTGTAGTTTCAGTATTTCCAAACCGATTAATTTACTTAACGGCATGGCCAGGATGGCCTCCGCCTGACGTTCGGTGAAATTAAGGGTAGAGGCTTCTTTCGCGGACTGTTTGGTTTTAAACTTAATATCCGTAATATCCCCCTCGGTCAGGCAGGTTTTTGCCTGTTTTATGGAGGAACTTCCTCTTAAAATCTCAATGATTAAATCTATTACGTCCGTAGCCTGTATTAAACCATCTACAATTTCAAGACGGTTTTCTGCTTTTTCTAACAGATGTTTAAATTCTTTGGTATACAGTTCTTCCTGGAAACGAATGAATTCTTCCAGAATACTTTTTAAGTTAAATACGATGGGCTGCTGTTCTTTTACTGCAAGCAGGTTTACGCCGTAGGTATCTTCCATAGGAGTTTTCTTATACAGACCATTTAACAGATTATCAATGTCACGGTCCTTTTTAACTTCTACGACAATACGGATACCTTCCTTGGAAGATTCATCCCTCACATCAAAGATTTCGTCAAAAACTTTATCTTTCATCATAGAGACTAAGCTTTCAACCAATTTAGTCTTATTACCGGCAATGGTATAAGGAATCTCGGTAATTACTATATTCTTACGGCCGTTTTCACCGTTTTCAATTTCGACTTTAGAACGAAGACGAATCTTACCTTCCCCGGATTCATAGATCTTAAGTATGTCGCTTTGATTTATAATGGAACCGCCGGTGGGAAAATCCGGTGCCGGAATATATTTCATTAATTTTTCAATAGTAATGTCCGGGTTGTCCAAATAAGCAATAGCACCGTCGATTACTTCCCCCGGATTATGCGGCGGGATATTGGTAGCCATACCTACGGCGATACCGGTAGTACCGTTAATCAACAGATTGGGAATCATGGCAGGGAGTACGGTGGGTTCTTTTTCACTGTCATCAAAATTAGGAATAAATTCAACCAGACCTTTTTCCAGATGGTCTAGCATAGTCATTGCACCTAAAGATAAACGAGCCTCCGTATAACGCATCGCAGCAGCACCGTCACCGTCAATGGAACCAAAATTACCATGGCCGTCTACCAAAGGAATGGAAAGAGAGTAGTCTTCCGTCATTCTTACCAAGGCTTCATAGATAGAGCTGTCACCATGAGGGTGGTATTTACCCATGGTATCACCGACGATACGTGCGCTTTTTCGATGGGGTTTTTTCGGGTCTAAGCCAAGTTCGCTCATAGCATAGAGGATACGTCTCTGGACCGGTTTTAAACCATCCCTCACATCCGGCAGTGCTCTGGCAATAATGACACTCATGGCATAATCTCTATAAGAATTTTTCATTTCTTCTGAAAAATCCAATTGTATAATATTCTCCGTATTATTACTCATAAAGTTCTCCTTTATATATGATTATTCTTAGGTAATTGCGAAACTATGTAGTTTTTCGATATACTATCCTGATGCGAATTTTATAGCTTCAGTTGCCCTCCGGGCAAGATTCAGCGATAAAATTGCATCAATTGGATGATATATAGATACAATATCGGAGTTTTGCAATTACCTAATATCATTATTCTTGGAATTAATAACCTGCTTTTCAGATATTTTAGAGGGTTGGTAAAGCTTAATTACATTTTCGTGATTTCATATCTGTGTTTTTGCGCCGACCGTATGAACGTAGTGAATGTAAGGCAAGCAAAAACACAGATATGAAAGACAGAAAATGTTCAAAATCTGTCTTTTAGCCTCTAAAATATCGTCACATCATAATAAGCCTCTGATTAAATATCCAGATTTGCATATTTTGCTTCTTCCAGAATGAATGTCTTTCTTGGCGGGACATTGCTGCTCATTAAGGTGTTCGTAATTTCATCCGCTTCTACGGTATCGCTGATAGTAATCTGGGCAAGGATTCTGGTCTCGGGATTTAATGTGGTTTCCCATAGCTGATTGGCATCCATCTCACCAAGACCTTTGTATCGCTGCAGACTTAAAATTTTATGTTCTGTTTTTTTACGGAATTTCTCCAGTTCAAAATCATTAAACAAATATTCGGACTGTTTTTTCTTTTTACCCTTTACCGTAGTTTCATAGTCGACTTTATATAACGGCGGCAGACCACGGAATACCTTGCCTTCTAAGATCAGCTCCGGCATAAAACGATAAAAGAAAGTAAGAAGTAAGGTACTGATATGAGCTCCGTCCACATCGGCATCGGTTAATATAATAATTTTACCATAGCGCAGTTTATTAATATCGAAATCATCTCCAATACCACAGCCGAAAGAAGCAATCATGGATTTAATTTCATTATTTATCAGAATTTTCTCCAAAGAGGACTTTTCCACATTCAAAATCTTACCGCGTAATGGAAGTACGGCCTGGGTCCTGCGGTTTCTGGCAGTTTTAACAGTACCGCCCGCCGAATCCCCCTCCACAATATAAACTTCACACTCCTCCGGTTTTTTGGAGGAGCAGGAGGCAAGTTTACTTCTGGTATCCACGTCGGATAACTGTTTCATTACAGCGGTACGGGCTTTATCACCGGCTCTTCTGGCAGCATAAGATTTCATGGAATTATCCAGTATACTTTTAAGCACTTCCACATTTTTATCAAAATAACGCTGTACTTCAGCTGCAAATACTTCATCTACGGCACTTTTTGCATCCGTATTGCCGAGTTTTGTTTTTGTCTGACCCTCAAACTGGGGATCCGGGTGTTTAATAGAAATAATTGCAACTAAACCGTTTCGGATGTCTTTCCCGTCAAAATTCTCATCTTTTTCTTTCAGAATTCCCAGTTCTCTGGCATATTGGTTCATTACTCTGGTAAGTGCCGTTTTAAAACCGGTTACAAGAGTACCTCCGTCCACAACGTTGATACGGTTACAATAAGCATTAATCTGTTCCGTGTAAGAATCGGTATATTGAAAGGCAACCTCCACTTCGATCTCCCCACTGGTTCCCTCTATATAAATCGGTTCTTCATGCAGCAGCGTTGCGTCCCTGTTTAAATAGGAAACAAAACTTTTAATCCCGAATTCCTCCTGATAAGAGACCTCTTCTCCGGTATTTAAATCTGTGAAAATAATTAACAGGTTTCTATTTAAAAAAGCAATTTCTTTTAATTTTTTCTTTATTGTATCCGCTTTAAATTCAACGGTTTCAAAGATTGTTTCATCAGGATAAAAAGTAACCTTGGTTCCGGTATCACTTTTATTACATTTTCCAACTACGGGAAGAAGACCATCCATAAGTTCCAGGGCGGGATGCCCTCCATTTATATATTCGTCCCGATATATCTTACCGTCCCGTTTAATTTCAACAATCATTCGGCTGGACAGTGCATTTACAACTGAAGCACCTACCCCATGAAGTCCGCCGGATACTTTATAAACGGAACCGCCGAACTTACCGCCGGCATGGAGAATCGTATAAACCACACGTGCAGTAGGGATTTTTTTAGTAGGATGAATATCTACGGGCACGCCTCTTCCGTTATCTTGAATGGTTATGCCGCCGTCTTTTTGCAAAAGGATGTTAATTTGTGTACAAAAACCTGCCAGATGTTCATCAATCCCATTGTCTAAAATCTCCCAGATTAAGTGGTGCAAACCTCTGGAGCCGGTACTTCCGATGTACATTCCCGGCCGTTTCCTGACAGCCTCCAATCCTTCTAAAACTACAATTTGACTTCCTGTATATTGTTCCATTATTTGAATCCTCTCTTAAATAATATGAATCAGCCATGCCGATTTTTAAGTCCATGTCTGTACGCCTTTAAAAGGCAAGTGTCCAATATAAATTTGTTTCAATTGGCTGATTTAAGCAATTAGGAATATTGTAACATATCTTTTGTTTGAAATCCAGTTTTTTGAACAATCATATGTTCGGAAAGAGTACCAATTTCCTACTAAATAGGGGATAATTACGGAACGATTGAACGAATGTATTCGATTAAAGCCACAGCAAGGATTGTATTCGACATATATTTATGCTAAACTAAGTTCGGTAATGAGGATTATATAAGACGTGTAAAAAAACGAGTTATAAAACGGATATAAAACGAGTATAAGCAAGGAATAAAACAAATATATAAAAACAAATATATAAAAACAAACATATATAAACATATATAAAACGTAAATATAAGTGTGTATAATAGACAAGGTATTGAAAAAGAGTAATGAAACAAAGTCTGCAAATAAGTATTTAAAGTAAGTATATAAAAGAGTATATAAACAGAGGATATAAAAATACAGCAATACAGATTCAGATAGAAATAATATAGGAAAGAAGATAGTCAGATCATGTATAAATACGATACTCATGTGCATACGTCGGAATCCAGCGCCTGTGCTTCCATAAGCGGAGCGAATCAGGCCAGGTTATATAAGAAATTAGGATATACGGGAATCATAATAACGGACCATTTTTTTAACGGTAACTCAACAGTTCCAAGAAGACTACCATGGGAAGAAAGGGTAGAAAGATTTACCTTAGGTTATGAGCATGCCCTGGAAGAAGGACAAAAAATAGGGTTATCCGTCTTATTTGGCTGGGAAGAAAGTTTTTGCGGCACCGACTTTTTAGTTTATGGTTTGGATAAGCAGTGGCTGCTTAAGAATCCGGATATTATGAACTGGGATATTCCGGAACATTACAGGCGTATACAAGAAGTGGGTGGATTGTTTGTACATGCACACCCATTTCGTAATGCGGATTATATTCCTGAAATCCGGTTATTTCCGGAATACGAGGATGCAGTTGAAATTGTGAATGCAGGTAATCAGCTTCCTATCTTTAATCAAAAAGCTAAGGAGTATGCAAAGAAGAAAAACAAGCCGGTAACCGGAGGCTCGGATGCACATCATGCAACTTCTGTACATGTTGGAATGAAGTTTGATTATGTTCTCAAAGATATCCATGATTTTATTCATTGTGTTAAAATGAGGAAAAATTATACCATAATCCCAATGGAAGAAAGTATATAAACAATTTTATCATTATAATTATTACGATAGGAAGATAAGCTATTGTATAGATAGAAGGAGCAGCAACCGTCTAGATAGTAGGAAATTAAATAATTGTATAGATAGAAGGATAAGTAATCACATAGAAAGATAAATAAGTGTATAGATGGAAGAATAAGTAATTGTATAAATAAAGGACAAGAGTATCGATAAAAGTACATAAGGAATCGTACTTACAGATATAATATTTATCAAGTATAGGATTGTCAAAGCAAAATTTATCAATAACATAAAATAGATCAGAAAAGCAATTGACAACTTTTTGATTATATATTATAGTGGTTTCTATAATAAAAAATGAATAAATATACAGAATTTTAACATAAAACAGCCGCCTTTTTATAAGGCAGATTGGAGCGAAGATGAAAAAACCATTCGTAACATTAGAACAGTTAAAAGAAATAACAAAACAATATCCTACTCCGTTTCACATTTATGATGAAAAAGGGATACGTGAAAATGCAAGAAAATTAAAAGAGGCATTTTCCTGGAATAAAGGGTTCAGAGAATATTTTGCGGTAAAAGCTACACCGAATCCATTTATTATTAAAATATTAAACGAGGAAGGCTGCGGAACAGACTGCTCCTCTCTGACAGAGTTAATGCTTTCGGAAGCACTTGGAATCAAAGGTAATAATATTATGTTTTCTTCCAATGCTACTCCTAAAGAAGAATTTATGAAAGCCAAAGAATTAAATGCTATTATTAATCTGGATGATTTTACCCATATCGATTTTCTGGACAAGACAACAGGAATTCCGGAAACAATCTGCTGCAGATTTAATCCCGGCGGATTATTTAAAATAAGCAACAGTATTATGGATAATCCCGGTGATGCCAAATATGGATTTACCAAAGAGCAGATGATTGAGGGATATAAGAAATTAAAGAGTTTGGGCGCTAAAGAATTCGGCATTCATTCTTTTCTGGCCAGCAACACCGTAACCAATGAATATTATCCTGTATTAGCAAAGATATTATTTGAGCTGGCGGTAGAATTAAAAGAAAAAACAGGTGCTCATATTAAATTCATTAATCTGTCCGGCGGAATAGGTGTTCCTTATAAACCCGATGAGCCATCGAATGATATTATGGAAATTGGAGAGGGTGTACGCAAGGCATTTGAAGAAGTATTAGTACCTGCCGGTATGGGTGATGTGGAAATCTATACAGAGTTAGGCAGATATATGCTTGCTCCTTATGGACATCTGGTAGCAACCGCCCTTCATGAAAAACATATATATAAAGAATATATTGGCTTGGATGCCTGCGCCGTTAACCTTATGAGACCTGCCATGTATGGTGCATATCATCATATTACCGTAATGGGTAAGGAAAATGAACCAAACGATTATAAATATGATATAACAGGATCGTTATGTGAAAATAATGATAAATTTGCAATAGACCGTATGCTGCCTAAGATAGATATTGGCGATCTTCTGGTGATACATGATACCGGTGCCCATGGATTCGCAATGGGGTATAATTATAACGGTAAGTTAAAATCAGCAGAGCTGTTATTAAAAGAAGACGGAGCCGTTCAGTTAATCCGTCGAGCGGAAGAACCGAAAGATTATTTCGCTACCTTTGATTTTTGTGATGTTCTGAAAGATATTGAACTTTAGAAATGAAATAAAATGATTGATTAAGAGACCATTGTAGTAATTACAGTGGTTTTTTTTGGTTTAAAAGAGTAAGCCTAAGAACTTCCTTATAAAATAAAATGCCCCCGGGCAGAATACACATAACACATTTTAACAATCAAAACAAGGATTCTAAACTAAAAAAAGAATTGATGTTCTTAGTACATTATTCCTATAAAATTTTCAAAAAAGCAAAAAATAACTATAATGTAAAGTTTAAAATGTCCGATAAATAAAATATAAGAAATATGAAAAGGTTAAGACAGGTGGTGGAAATAATGCGTGTAGATGCATATAACAAAATTTCACAGGTATATCAGACAAATGCAGTACAAAAAACAAGGAAAACTTCAGGAACTAAAGCAGCGGATCAACTTGAAATATCAAGAACTGCAAAAGATTATCAGATTGCAAAACAAGCGGTTGCCGGTACACAGGATATTCGAACAGACAAAATAAATGATATAAAGAACCGTATGGAATCAGGAACTTATAACATAAGTACGAAAGAAGTTGCGGATAAAATAGTGGATAGCTATTATGAAAAATTAATTTAACCGCTAAGCTATTTCATTACATTTACTTCATAGGAAAAGAGGGTTGTTTTAGTGGCAAGCTTAATTGAAGAATTAATTCATACGTTGGAAGAAGAGTATGAAATTTATAAGCAGTTAATTCCCATTGCGGAGAATAAAACCCAAGTAATTATAAGTAATGACCTGGATAATCTGCAGGACATTACCGACAGAGAACAGGTTATGGTAGACAAAGTTACTGCTTTGGAACGAAAACGGGAGAACATCATTGGGAATATAGGTACTGTAATCAGCAGAGATCCTAAGACAATCCATATTAAAACAATCATACAGATACTTGATAAACAACCGAAAGAACAGAGACAACTTTCCGAAATTCATGATAATCTAAAAAAAACAATTCAAAGACTTGTTGATATCAACAATCATAACAAATCGTTAATACAGCAATCCCTAGAGATGATAGAATTCAATATGAATTTTATTCAGAGTACAAGGATGTCACCGGGGAATCTAAGCTACAACAAGGGCGCGGCACAACTTGATATGCCCACTTTGCAGACAGGGATGTTTGACGCAAAGCAGTAGCGGGAAACAAAGCAAGCAAAGGCAGGTGAAATTCTATGAGTTTAATGAGCAGCTTATATATAGGAGTATCCGGTTTAAGAGCCGGACAGAACTCTTTAAATACCACAGCACACAATTTGACCAATGTTGGTACGACCGGTTATGTAAGGCAGCAGGTAGTACAGGCTGACAGCAGTTACAATAAGTGGGGTGTTACACATTTATCTACACTTCAGTCAGGTTTAGGTGTAGACATTGCAGCAGTAAGACAAGTCCGGGATATGTTTTTAGACAAAGCATACCGGCAGGAAGTTGGCAGACAGGGCTTTTATGAAGTGCAGTATGAAGCGGTACAGGAAGTAGAGGGTATGTTCGGCGAACTGGAGGGAGTAACTTTTCAGAACTCCATGTCAGATCTCTGGACCTCTCTGCAAGAATTATCAAAAACACCAAGTTTGATTGAAACGCGTTCAACTGTAGTGCAGAATGCGGAATCCTTTTTGGAACGTGCGGATGCAATACAAAATCAGTTGAAGAAATATCAGGTTAATTTAAATACCCAGATTAAAGATAAAGTCGATCGTATAAATAAAATCGCAAAAGGCATCTATGATTTAAATAATAAAATAAGCAGATATGAAAGTAATGGACTGGAACATGCCAATGACTTAAGAGATGAAAGAAATAATCTGCTGGATGAGTTAGGCAAGATTATCAGCATTACGTATAAAGAAGATGCAAACGGTGTTGTTACTGTTAACGCAGAGGGTGCTCCGCTGGTTACGGAAAGTAATACATACCAAATGGGAACGGCTAAGGTAAGCGATACCTCAGATCTCTTAAAACCGATATGGACTGGTTTTGACAATGCAGATGTATTTAATCTGGAAAATAATGCTACAGCAAATAATGATACGGATGTTGGTTCCTTAAAAGGTTTATTGGTCTGCAGAGGAAATGATACGGCTAACTATACGGATATGTTAAAATCACAGGATGAATATAACGGTACAATTAATACTTCTGTTATTATGACGGTGCAGGCCCAGTTTGACCAGTTAATTCACGGTGTTGTCACAGCAATTAATGATATTTTGTGTCCGAATAAAGAAATTACTTTAGCAGATGGATCTAAAATGACAGTACTTGATGAAGCGAATGCTCCGGCAGGTATGGATAGTAATAATACCATGGGGGAAGCGCTTTTTGAACGTAAGTCTATGGAACGTTATACAACCGTTAATGTTACAGTGAACGAACTGGATGCAGACGGGAATCAGGTATATGAGCCAGACGGCGTTACTCCAAAGACAAAGACAATAGCGGTAAAGAAATATAATGAAGAAGATCCGGACAATATTTATTCCTTATATACATTAGGGGAACTTGAGATAAACAAAGATATTAAGAGCAATTATTCCCTTATTCCGATCAGCTCTAATGCGAAAACAGGAGATGTGGATCAGAAAGTTGCAGAAGCCTTAGTGTCTAAGTGGAAAGAAGCATTTGCCACTATCTCACCTAATACTTTAACGAAAAATAATTTTAGTGATTATTATACAGCTTTCATAGGTGAATTAGCGACCAGGGGAGAAGAACTTAACAGTATAAGTACGAACCAGGCTACGTTAGCCAACAAAATAGATGATCAGAGGCAGCAGGTTGCCGGGGTATCTTCGGATGAAGAATTAACGAATCTAATTAAATTTCAGCATGCCTATAATGCATCATCCAGATATATTAATGTTATTGATGAAATGCTGGAACATATCATAAATACACTTGGAAGATAAAAAGCTAAAAATTTTATGCCGGTGAGGGCGGCGGAATGAGAGGTAAACATGCCATCAACATTTTTTGGATTAAATATAGGTACATCGGGGTTATATGCATACCAGGCAGCCCTTAATACAACAGCTCACAACGTAGCTAATACAAAAACAGAGGGTTATACCAGACAAGTAGTAAACCAAAAGGCCGGAGTTGCGATTCGGGTTAACAGTTCCTATGGTATGGCGGGAACCGGTGTAGATGTAACCGGAATTACGCAGACCAGGAATAGCTACTACGACGTAAAATACCGTGAAAATAATACAATATACGGTTCCTATTCTGCTAAAGAGTACAGTATGACGGAAATAGAAAATTATTTTAATGAAGTTACACTTGAGGGATTTACAACAACCTTTAACAATTTTTTCAACAGCATGCAAGGACTGTCTACCAGTAGTGCTGACTTGACCAAAAGAACAGAAGTTACAAACTTTGCAAAAAGTCTAACAGAGTATTTTAACAACTTATCGGCTAATCTTTCAAGTACTCAGGAAGAATGCAACTTCGAGGTCAAAAATCAGGTAGAAAGAATTAATTCCCTGGGGGCACAAATCGCACAGGTTACAAAACAGATTAATGTTTTGGAATCCAGCGGCGGAACAGCCAATGACTTAAGGGATCAAAGACAGTTATTATTAGATGATTTATCCGGAATTGTAAACATTTCTTATAGTGAAAATGTTGTAGGGAATGATGTTGGGGTCACCAGCTTTACCGTTAAAATTAATGGGCAGACACTGGTCAATACCGACTCTTCCAATACGCTTAAGCTGATACCCAGAAAAGAAAAAGCAGATCAAAATGATATCGATGGGCTTTATGATATAGAATGGGACAATGGAAATACCTTTAATACCAAAAGTCCAACGTTAGGCGGATATCTTAAATCACTGATTGAAGTACGTGATGGGAATAATAATGAAGGGTTTAGAGGACAGATATCAGAAATCCATGCGACTACCTTAGATGGGAAGAATACCAATGAGGTTGTTGTTCCCTCTAGTAATATTAATGCAATTGAGAAATTAAACATACCAAGTAACGGTGTCATAACAATCGGTACAAAAGAATACAAATATGACAGTTTTAAAGTAGAATACGATCCCGCTACCAATACCAGTAAATATCACTTTTTCGTTTCTGACGATGATGTTCTTGCAGAAGCTGTTCCAAGTAATGTTTCCATAGGGGAGAATATTAATTATAAAGGTATACCGTATTATCAATCCCAATTAAATGAATTAGTCAGGACATTTTCCAAAAAATTCAATGACCTTCATAAGAGCGGACAGGATCTGAAGGGTGATAAAGGGCTGGACTTTTTCAATGGCAAGGATCCGGTAACGGAAGATAATTATCAGTTCGATCATTATGAAGATTATTATAAGATGACAGCAGCAAATTTTACCATCACAGATGAAATATTAAATAATCCCAGTAAGTTTGTTACAACTTCAAACGGACAAATCGTAAACGGAGTAGAAAATAACGATGTCCTTACTTCTTTATTAGCATTGAAAAAAGACGTCTCCATGTTTAAACAGGGAACGCCTGCATCCTTTTTTCAAACCCTGGTAGGTGAGGTTGGTATTGATACGAAAAAAGCAAAAAATTTTGCAGAAAGCCAAAAAAATATCCTGGATATGATTAGCAATCAAAGATTATCAGTAGCCGGTGTAGACGAAGACGAAGAAGCCATGAACCTGGTAAAATTTCAGAATGCTTATAACCTTTCGGCTAAAGTAATTCAGACTATGAACGAAATTTATGATAAATTAATCAATGGCACAGGGGTATAATCTTTTAAAACTTGTGCGTGAGTAGAAGAATGACAAACCGGTTATTTTTACGATTATGGAGGAAGGAAGCTGTGATAAGCGAAAGGGGTATAAAATGAGAGTTACAAATCAGATGATAACCAATAATATGATGAGCAGTATTAATAAAAATAAGAATGGGCTTGCGGGGTTAGAACAGCAATACTCTTCCGGTAAAAAGATACAGCGCCCGTCAGAAGATCCGATCATTGCAGTCAGAGCTTTAAAATTAAGAACCAACTTAACGGAACTGAATCAATATCTGGAAAAAAATATACCGGATGCGAAATCCTGGATGGATGTAACGGAAGGAGCCATGGATAATATTAATGATATTCTTACGCTGGTTAATACAGCCTGCGTCCAGGGTTCCAGTGATCCTTTATCCGTGGATGACAGAGAAAGTATCATAAAGAATCTGGAACAATATAAGAAGCAGATCTATCAGGAGGGAAATGCAAACTACGCCGGAAGATATGTATTTACAGGGTATAAGACCGATACCAGTTTGATTTTTGGTGAGGATACTAAAAATTTAGAATATACCATAACGGAAAAACTTACCGGAAGTGAGATTGAAACTATTTCCAGAGTAGTTGGAAGTTATTCCGTGGACAATTATTCTCCGACAAATGATTATAGTGCTTCTCCTACCATGCAGACGGCTTACCGGTTGAGATTGTCTTATGATAATCTGGCTGACATAAATATGAGTAATTTTTCGTATAAAGTGAAAGATGCTTCCGGAAATGAAGTGGCAGGTACATACGTACCCACTGCGATTAATAAATTAAACTCAAAAGGTGCAAATGCTTATAATCCGGGTGATGACGATATAAATTATATTACTGATACCGGTGAATTAATACTGGGTAAAAACGTATATAATAACTTGAAGAATGCAACCAGCATCTCTCTTGATTATAATAAAAACAGTTTTAAAGAGGGGGATTTAAGGCCGGAACACTATTTTGACTGTAAAGTTCATGAAGTCGGTGACCCTGCTACTGATATTAAGGTATATACGAAGCAGGATCAGGATATTCAATATGAAGTTAATTTTGGTCAAAAATTAACCGTGAATACGCAAGGCAGTGATGCTCTGCAGCAGGACATTGGAAGAGATATAAACGAAATATTAGCCTCGGTACAGGATGTGAAAGCGACAGAGGCTAAAATAGCACAAGTTGATAAAATGCTTGCTGATACCAATTATGCAAATCAGACGGATAAACTCAATGAATTAAAGAAACAGTTACAGACAGAATTGACGCTTAAAAATGATATAATGCAGAATAAGTTTGAAAAAGGAATCACTGATTCCAATGAATCCCAGGATACTCTAAATGTTGCCATAGCTGATCTTGGAAGCCGATATAAAAGGCTTGAGCTTACAGAAAGCAGATTATCTGATCAGCAGGTAGAGTTTGAAGACCTGTTATCTAAAAATGAAGATGCAGACATGGTAGATACTTATATCAAATTAAGTTCTGCCGAAGTAATTTATAATGCTTCTCTGTCTGCGGCGGCTAAGGTTGTTAAAAATACACTGCTTGATTTTCTGTAAAAGGGTAGTGGATGAGATAAAATTACAGAGATGTTTTCAGTAGTATGATTTACATTAGAATGACTGTACTGCATTAGTATAGAACATACAGTTTATGAATAGGATTATTGGGTTTATAATACAGCATGCTTTAAATTATGTGGTTTATGGATTTGATTATCTGTTATAATCTAAAGAATAATAATTATTAAGAAAGAAGTTTTGAATCATAAAAATAGATTCATATGTTATTAAGAGTTTTGAATAAGAAAAAACAAATTCATATGTTATTAAGAGTTTTGAATTAGAAAAAATATATCTATATATAATTAAGAACGCTGGAAATTAGATTACAAATAAAATCGGAGAAAGTAATAAACTTAAGATTGGTGGCATATTCGATTCCTCGGTCGAGTATGCCATTATAAAAAAGGTAGGACGGAAGGGAGAAACATGTTAGTAAAAACAAAATATTTCGGTGAAATAGATCTGGATGCAGATAAAGTAATTACCTTTCCTCAGGGGATTATGGGATTTGAAGAGTATAAGAAGTACACCATATTATACGATGTAGAGGATGGAGGAAAAGCAAATATCTCCTGGCTCCAAAGTTTGGATGAGCAGGCTCTTGCCTTACCTGTTATAAATCCTTTTCTTGTAAAAGAAGACTATAACCCGATTGTGGAAGATGAGATATTAAAACCATTGGGTGAGATTAATGAACAGAATCTTATAATATTGTTGTCGCTTACAGTACCAGCGGATATTACGAAAATGTCGGTAAATTTAAAAGCTCCGTTTATCATAAATTCAGACACCAGAAAAGGTTCCCAGGTAATCCTGGAAAACCAGAATTATGAAGTAAAATATTATATATATGATAAAATGAAAAAGCTTAAAGAAGAGAAGGGAGAGAAATAATGCTTGCCCTTACCAGAAAACTGAATGAATCCATAATGATCGGCAACGATGTTGAAATCTCTATCCTGGAGATAAAAGGCGATCAGGTTAAAATAGGAATCAGTGCTCCAAAATCCATTCCTATTTACAGAAAAGAAATCTATATCCAGATCCAGGAAGCCAATAAAGAAGCAATTGATAGTTCGGCATCTATGGATGTGATGAAAAAGTTGTTTCATTAATAAGATGTTTGTTGAATATATAATAAATAAAAAGCAATGAAGTACTATGTAATAGTATAATTGAGGAGAATAAATAAGCACAAATTAAGGGCAAGGAAGCCAAAAATAGGTCTTATGTCGGAGAAGGATACAGATTAGTAATATAAGTAATTTACAAAAAATGCCGATATAATAGCTAAATACAAAAGGATGGGATAATTTCCCGCATCACACGGAGGTGGCAAAATGTCAATCGAATCAATATCAAATACAGTATCCTATGCTGATTATAAGCCGGAACAAAAAGTGCCGCAGGTTACTGCTACAGCCGGAGTCAATCCAATCGGCACAGAAGTAACAGATACTACAGGAAAAACATTTACCGGTAAACAGGAAAGCAAGGAAGAAGAAAAACAAAAAGAAACACAGGAGAATAGATTAAAAGGCATTTTAAAGGAAACAAATAATAAAATAAAAATTTCTAGAACAGAATGCGAATTTTCCTATCATAAGGAGATAAACCGTGTATCAATAAAAATTTTAGATACTGATACAAAAGAAGTAATAAGAGAAATACCACCGGAAGAAACCTTGGAGATGATTCAGAAGCTTTGGGAGGTTGCCGGTTTACTCGTTGATGAAAAAAGGTAAGTAACGAAAGGAGCAGGGGTTATGTCAACAATACGAATGACAGGATTAATATCCAATATGGATACTGAATCAATTATTAAGGAATTAGTAAGTGCTCAGAAGATGAAAAATAAAAAGACTTCTGATAAATTAACTACGTCCGAATGGAAAGAAGATAAATGGAAAGAGTTAAATGCGAAGTTAGTAAAACTCTGTATGGGTACGGGTGGTCTGAGTGATTTAAGGTTACAGGGGAGTTATAAGACGAAAAAGGCAGCTTCTTCAAATGAAGATATAGTTAAAGTAACAGGGGGTGCTAGTGCACCGGAAGGTGCGCATACTCTTTCTATAAGTAATCTGGCCAGTTCACAATATGTAACCGGCGGTAAGCTAGGTACAGACAAAAATGGAAAAACAGTCACTAACGACACTACTTTAGCAGATTTAGATATGGCAGTAGGCACAACAATTAATGTTACTAGTAACGGTAAAACGAAGAGTCTTGTTGTTACCGATAAAACAACGTTAAATGATTTTATCAATACGTGCACCAGCGCAGGTCTGACTGCCAACTATGATAAAACACAAAATAGACTTTTTATCAGTTCGAAAGCAAGCGGAGCAGCAAATTCCTTTACAATAACCACAGATGCAACATCCTTTAATGATATCAAAAATCTAACCGGATATAATGGACTTAATGCAGAAAAGCAAAAGGAAGTTTCAGCCGCATTAACAACTATAAAGGGAATTTCATCCAGCGATTTGGGAGATTTGTATACGAAAGCGTTGAATGGTACAACCGGAGCGAATGAAGATGAACAGAAAAAGATTGATGCCCTTAAAACCTTACAGACGTATGCGGTGGAGAAAGCGAAAGCAGATAAAAAAGAAGAGTGTATCGCTAATGTAAAGGAAACGGATGTAAAATCCGCGATCCTTAATAGTTATACCGGTACAGAGGATGAAAAGAAAACTCTTGCCATTAAAGCTGAAATAAAAACCCAGATAGAAGAGCAGATCGCTGCAGGTAAACTGACACTGAAAGACGGCGAAACAGTAGATGATCTTACAACAGATAAGTATAATACTTATTTAGACGAAGAAAGAAATATAATATTTTCTCAAGCCATAAATAGAAAATATGCAAGTGACCCAATTTATGCAGCAGATGCAGACACTGCTTATCAAACCGCAATAACTGATCCGACATTTGCAGAAAATGTGTTATCCACAGCTAATACGAGTGGAATCTATAGTAAAATAAATTCCTATTTAAGCAATAAGACAGGTGATTTATCTGCGCTCGGTTTTGGTGAAATAACAGGTGACGAAGTCACAGCAGCAGACCCCAATGCTATGAGTGTTGTAAAGGCATCAGATGCTTCCTTTGTGTTGGATGGTGCATCATTAACCAGTAGTTCAAATACTTTAACGGTTAATGGGTTAACCATTAATATAAAAAGCAAAACTGAACCGGGTAAAACCGTGACATTGGATGTATCAAATGATACTCAGGCAACTTATGATATGATAAAGAACTTTATAAAGTCTTATAATGATATTCTGAAAGAAATGAACGATTTGTATTACGCTGGTTCTTCACGTGGCTATGATCCTCTTACGGATGATGAAAAAGAAGCTATGACCGATGATCAGATTGAAAAATGGGAGACGAAAATTAAAAACTCCATATTAAGGCGCGATAGTACTTTGGGTGCTGTATTAGATTCCATGAAAACGGCTATAATGTCCTCTGTTCAGGTGGGTGATAAAAAATATTCTTTATCTACTTTTGGAATTCAGACTTCTACAGACTATACGGAAAAAGGTTTGTTACATATCTATGGAAATAAGGATGACTCTACCTATTCTGATAAGGATGATAAATTATTGAAAGCACTTAATGAAGATCCGGATGCTACAATAGAGGCTCTATCGGGAATATTTGGTAAATTATATAAAACCATGAATGATAATATGAGCTCTATTCCTAATGTCAGAAGTAAATACAATTTTTATAATGATAAGTTAATGGATAATGAGCAGACTGAATATAAGAAGAAAGTTGCAGTATTAGAAAAAAAGTTAACGGAAATGGAAAATAAATATTATAAGCAATTTTCGGCCATGGAGACGGCTCTGGCTAAAATGCAGTCACAGGGCAATGCCTTATCAGGATTGCTTGGCACGTCAAAGTAGTAAAGTAAAATTAACTATTTATAGATTTATTTTTTATAATATTATATAAAAATAACTATTTTGTGTCTTTATTTTTATAGTAGAACAGGATATAATAAATACGTAACAGTTGCATAATTGCTTATATTTTAAAAGAAAATCATGAAAAAGAGTGAAAGAGTATTAATAGGAGGGAAAAATGCCAATCAATGCGGCTACAGCGTATCAGAATAATAAGGTATCAACTGCTTCACCAGCTGAATTAACTTTAATGTTATATGATGGAGCAATTAAATATTGTAATATAGCAATCATCGGTGTAGAAGAAAAGGACATTAATAAGAGTAATACCAATATTATTAAAACCGAAAAAATTATTGATTATTTACGTTCAACTTTGGATTTTAAATATTCCGTAGCAGAAGATTTTGACAAAGTGTATGAGTATATTAATGAAAGGCTGATAACGGCAAATATTAATAAAGATAAAGCTATTCTTGAAGAGATTCTTGGTTATTTAAGGGATATGAGGGATACTTGGAAAGAAGTCATGAAACATGCAAAATAAACCTAAAAAGCAACAAAGAGAGATTAAGCATGGATAATAACACTTATATATATATATTAACGGATACTTTGGTTAAGAAAAATGCTTTGTTGGACAAACTGTTAGCAATAACGGCTTTACAGGAAGAATATTTCCATGATTTTAATCCTGATATGGAAGCATTTGAGCGAACCCTGTCTGAAAAAGATGAATATATTGAGCAAATAAATCAACTGGACGAGGGTTTTGAAAGAATTTACCACTATGTAAAAGAAGAGATTAGTACTAGACGATTGGAACATAGGGAGCAGATCGAACATTTACAGGAATTGATACGCCAGATAACAGATAAAAGTACAAAAATGCAAGGTACTGAAATGCGTATAAAGAATAAAATAGAAGCTTACTTTCTTGGCAAAAAGAAAGAGATTAAGAACTTAAAAATAAGCAACCGGACAGCTTCTAATTATTACAATAATATGTATAATCAACAAGTGGGAGAATCTTTTTTTCTCGACAAAAAAAAATAAAAAAATTTATTATATACTATAAAGTTTCAATTACAACTACCCGATATATGTTGTAAGTAAAACAAATATTTTTTGTTTCTTCGCAAGGTACGTACAAACTTTAAGAATTAGCAGAAAATGTTGGTTACTAACATAAAAAACGGTAGCATGGATGCTACTGCACTTTCAAGGAGGAAATACATATGATAATTCAACACAATATGGCATCTGCCAACACAAACAGACAATTAGGTATTACAACTGGACAGTTATCCAAATCAACAGAAAAATTATCATCCGGTTATAGAATTAACCGTGCAGGTGATGACGCAGCTGGTCTTTCTATTTCTGAAAAGATGAGAGGTCAAATCAGAGGTCTTGATCAGGCATCTACTAACGCTCAGGACGGTATATCTCTGGTTCAGACAGCTGAAGGTGCTCTTAATGAAACACAGTCCATACTTCAAAGAATGAGAGAATTAACAGTTCAGGCATCTAATGGTACTAACGTTACAGCTGACCGTGTTGCTATTGCTGAAGAAGTTAGAGCATTAACTAGTGAAGTTGACCGTATTGCAAACCAGACTGAATTCAATACTATGAAGTTATTAAGTGGTGGTTTAACTGATAAACAACTTCAGGTTGGTGCTAATACAAATCAGACTATCACTTTCTCTATTAGTGCAATGACAGTTAACAACCTTTCCATTTCTAACTTGGCTGTAGCTGCTATTATTTCTAATGGTGATTCTTCTGCTATTACTAAAGTAATCAGTACTGTAAATGATGCTATTACTAAAGTATCAACTCAGAGATCTAAACTTGGTGCTCTTCAGAACAGATTAGAGCATACTATTGCTAATGCTGACAATACAGCTGAGAACTTACAGGCTGCTGAATCTCGTATTCGTGACGTTGATATGGCTCAAGAAATGGTTCAATACTCAAAGAACAATATTCTTCAACAAGCTGCACAATCTATGTTGGCTCAAGCTAATCAGTCTACACAAGGTGTATTATCATTATTAAGATAATTGTAAAATGAGCAAAAAAATGGGGCTGGCCTTAAGGCCGGCCCCATTTTTAAAGTAAAAAGAAATATGTGTTTTTATATGGGAGGTATAAATTATGGAAGATACAGAAAAAATAATACAAACAGCCATATTAGCTATCGAGGAAGTTACTGTATTATTCTATCAGCAGCAGGAAAATCTGGGATACAACAAATTGAATCTTACATTAAATAAAATAGAGTTAGCCTTGAACGAAATTTTCAGATTAAAAAATGATAATAATGAAATTCAGATAGATGAGCAAAAGATTATCGGAAGATTAAGTGATGCTATGGAAGCATTAGCTATAAAGGATTCCGTATTATTAGCAGATATACTTCAATATGAAATTGCAGAACAATTTAAAAACATAATTGAACAATTATAAAAATATAAGGTGACTGTCATGAATATATACGAGCAAAATCTCAATGAAATAAGAGCGAATATGCCTAAACTCTATGAGGATATTACCAAGGCAGAGCAAGAGAATTTGGAAAGACGACTGGTAACTCAAATAGAAACATTAGAAACAAAAGAAGATCAAACTTCATTAATAATTAAAATTGAAGGTAAAAAATATCGTTTAAACAGTAGTTATTATCCCATAAAAGAAGCGAGAATATGGGCTGAGCAATATAATTATGATAATTTGGGTATAGTAGTTTCTATGTTTGGATTTGGTAATGGTAGTTTTGTAAGGGAATTGTTGAAACATCTGGAAGATGGAGCTAAGGTTATAATTTATGAGCCAGTAAAAGAAATATTTATGTTTGTATTACACCAATATGATTTATCAGATATTTGGAAGAATTGTAACATTTCTTTTTTTGTAGGAGAAGAGAATAAACTTAATTTTACGAATGCAATAGATGCTAACACACATTGGACGAATGTATATTCACAAATTATATGTAAACATCCCCAATATGATAAAGCGTTTTTAAATAGATATAGAGATTTTTTAATTATTATTCAGGAAAATAATGAACGGACATTTATAAATAGAAACACGGAATCATACTTTGGAAAATCAATAGTTCATAATACTATAAGTAATTTATTTTGCATTAAAGATGCTAATACGGTACTAGAGTATTTAGGAAAACTTCCACAGGATATACCCGCAATTATAGTATCGGCTGGTCCTTCTTTGGATAAAAATATAGATGAATTAAAGCGTGCAAAGGGTAAGGCTATTATTGTTGCAACTGATACGGCACTCAGGCATTTATTTAATCATGATATTGAACCGGATTTTGCCGTTACAATAGATGCAAAAAAACCCGCCGAATATTTTTCTAACCCCAGGTGTAAGGATGTTCCTTTATTTTGCAAGGTTGAAGCAAATCATACTATTTTAGCAAATCATACTTCGAGAAAAATTTTATTCAGTTGTCACCCATATTTAAATAAAATTTATGCAAACTTCGGAAAGTTAATTTCATATTACGCTGCAGGGGGTTCCGTAGCTACCGGTGCATTTTCTATCTGTGCTGCACTAAAATTTAAAAGAATTGTTTTAATTGGTCAGGACCTTGCATATGGAAATGGTGTTACTCACGCAGGCGGCGAAATCTCCAGTGTTCGCAATGAAGAGGAAGGTATCCGTTTTATAGAGGATAATGATGGAAATCCTATAAAAACAAGGCATGATTGGTATATTTATCTTAAATGGTTTGAAAACTCTATCGAATTGGTGCCAGATATTGATGTGATTAATGCAACAGAGGGTGGAGCTAAGATAAAAGGTGCCAAGGTAATGACACTTAGTGATGTTATTGACCAGTATTGCAATAAGGAAGTAAATTGCAAGGATATTGTTAATAGTATTGAACCAACATTAAGTGAAGATAATTTAGTTCAAGTTAAATCTATTCTTGAAAATAGCAGAAATGATCTGGATAAAATTATTAACAAATCGAATAAGGCTATATCTTTATGTAATAAAATTATAAAAGCATGTAAAAGTAATATGTTCGATACGGCAGAATGTAGAAGAATGGTAAGACAGGTAACTAATATAAATGATTTTATTGAGGGCACCTTGGTATATAATTTAATTGATACATATATATCAGATGAAGCATCTAAAAAGCTGGCAGGTATTTATTTATTCAGCAAGGACCAGGATGAAGATTTAGTTAATACATTTAACCGAACAAAAGCTATGCATGAATTAATTCGTACCGGGGCCAGGGAAATGAAGCCGATGCTTGAAGAAGAGCTAAAGAAATTCTGGTAAATCAAATCAAACTGTAGGAGAAGTGTATGAACAAAAAAATAAGTATAATAATTCCCTGCTATAATATGGAAAGATACATGGAGCGCTGTATAAAATCACTGCTTGTTCAGACTATTGGTTTAGACGTACTGGAGTTAATCTTTGTAAATGATGCATCTACAGACGGGACTTTAGATATTCTTTTAAGTTACGAAAAAGAATATACAGATTCCATTATTGTGATCAACTCAGAAGAAAACAGAAAGCAGGGCGGGGCAAGGAACCTTGGACTTTATTATGCATCGGCTGATTATATCGGTTTTGTTGATGCAGACGATTGGGTGGAACCAACGATGTACGAAAAATTATATAACAAAGCTGTTGAATATGACTGCGATGTTGTAACTTGTGAATATAAAAGGGATTTTGGTAAAGCTATACCGATTACCATGGGATTAACAGGTGAACCGGATAAATTTGAAGTAATAGACAGTATAGATAAAAGGAAAGAATTTTTTCTGGAAGATAAACGTGGCGGAGTATGGAGCAAGTTATATAAAAAGAAGATAATAACTGAAAGCGGTATTTTTTTTCCTGAAAATTTGTTTTATGAGGATAATTATTGGTTTCCGGTAATTAGTTTTTATATTGAGAGATACTATGTAATTGAGGAGTATCTATATCATTATTTTATTAATTTTAATTCAACTACCATAAAAAGGAATTCCATCCGGCATATGGACCGTATGGAAATTGAGATTATGAAGCTTAAAACTTTTATGGAACTGGGTGTTTATAATACTTTTGCAAATGAAATCGAATTTATATTTATAAAGCTGTATTATATAAATACATTACACTATTTATTTAGCCGGTATGACTATGATAAAATTCCTACCAATTTGTTTGCGGTATTGCAAGATAACCTAAAAAAACTAATACCAAATTATAAGAATAATATTTATTATGACGAGTTTTCTGATTTAGATAAGGAATTATTACGGACTGTAGAATTAAATTTAAAGCCGGAACAATGGATATATATAGCAGAAAGATACTGTGAAGCATATGATAAAATAAACTTAGATGAGATAAAGGGATGAGATTTTTAATATATAAATGGATTACTTATGGAATCAGAGATTTGGAAGATAACTTAATTAAAAATGGTCATGAAATCGATTGTATCGAATACACTTTCCGAAATTTTGAAGAAGATGAAGTATTTACAAAATTATTTACTGATAAATTACAACAGAATAAGTTTGATGCAGTAATATCGTTTAATTTCTTTCAGATTATATCGAATATTTGCAATGAAAAAGATGTTAAATATATATCATGGGTATTTGATAGTCCTACTTTGAATCTATATTCTAAAGCTATATATAATAAATGTAATTATATATTTATATTCGATAGGGCACTCTATGATGATATAAAAACCATGGGAGTCGCACAGGTATATCATTTGCCGTTGGCTGTAAATGTAAACAGGTTAGATAATTTGAGAGCATCAAATGAGGATATTCAAAAATATAGATCGGATATTTCTTTTGTTGGTACTTTATATGACAACAAAATTTCCTACGATGCAATGGTTAATCTGCCAGAATACTATAAAGGGTTTTTGGAAGGAATTATGAAAGCTCAGCTTCAGGTGTATGGCTATAATTTTTTGGAAGAATTACTGACAGATAACATTTTGGAGGTATTAAACCAATATGTATATTTAAAATTGAATGATAATTTCATCGGACAAGCTAAAATGATATATGCTAATACGTTCCTGGGAGTTAAAGTTACCTCAATGGAGCGGAGAATGATTTTAGAAACTCTGTCGGATATGTATAAAGTAGATTTATATACAAACAGTCATACGGATGAGCTGCCTTTTATTCGCAACAGAGGTTATATTGATTATTATACAGAAATGCCCAAGGTTTTTCGTCATAGTAAAATTAATCTTAATATTACCCTGCGAACGATTAAAACAGGAATACCACTCAGAATATTTGATATAATGGGAGCTGGTGGTTTTGTATTAACGAATTATCAGGAAGAAATATTGGATTATTTTGAAGACGGCAAAGACTTAATCATTTACGAAAATATTGCTGATTTAAAAAATAAGATTGGTTATTATTTGGCACATGAGGAAGAACGAAAACAAATTGCACAAAAAGGCTATAAAAAAATAAAGGAATATCATACTTATCAAACAAGATTGGATTATATAATGAAAACTGTATTTTAGAATTCTTAAAGGAGCAGCGAAATGGAAAATATATATGCAGATCCTGTAAAAGTATCCGTTATTTTACCAACCTATAACCGGATTCATACCCTAAAAAGATCAATTATTAGTGTTTTGAATCAAGGGTTTACAGATTATGAATTATTGATTATAGATGATGGTTCTACCGATGGAACCAAAGAATTCATTGCGGATATCATGGATGAAAGGATACATTATATAAAATCTCCGGTAAACAGAGGAGCGGCGAATGCCAGAAATATAGGAATCCGGGCCTCTAAAGGTAAATATATTGCATTTCAGGACAGTGATGATGAATGGCTTCCGGATAAATTAGAAAAACAGGTTGTCGTAATGGATGAGGCTGATATGTTAACAGGGATGGTCTACACCAGATTATTTTATGATTTGGGGGATAAGGGTAGAATTGAATATCCGCCTGAAAGTATGTCATTAGACCAAAAATCAGGATATATTTATGAACAGATTTTACATAGAAATCTTGTCGGAACACCTACAATGTTAATTAGGAGAGAATGTTTTAATAAAGTGGGGATGTTTAATACGCAACTGCGTAAATTGGAAGATTGGGAATTATGTATACGTATAGCCAAGGATTATAAAATTATTTTAGTAGATGAATTATTGCTTAAAGCTTACCTGACGCCGGGAAGTCTTTCTTCTGATACTGTATCTAATGTACAGGCTACTTTAAGTATGCTGAAAATATATAAAGAAGAATATATAAAGTACAACTTATTGGAAGAAAAAGTGAATGAGATTAAAGCGCATGCTTTGAAAATTAATAAAGCCGATGAGGTCAATAAGCTGATTGAAACAGTCTTGTTATAAAATTTGATTGACATGAAATTTTGAGAACCTTCCTTTAGACAGAGGATATGGAATAGGAGAACTGATAGTTAATGAGGATACTTTTTTGCCAATGGAACAGCATTTGTGAACCGGATATTGACGAAGCATTTGGACAGCTTGGTTTCGAAGTTACCAGATTTAATCAAAAAATTGAAAGTGTGGATTATGACAAGAAATATCTATTACAGCTTTCTGATTTAATGATGAAATCAAGATATGACTATGTATTTTCAATTAATTTTATGCCAATTATTTCACGGGTTTGTGAGATCTTCCATACTATGTATATATCATGGACAGTGGATAGTCCTTTGTTTCAGCTATATTCTAATACAATTTATAATAAATGTAATCGTATTTTTATATTTGACAGAACCTTGTACGACGAATTTAAAAACGAAATTCCTGAAAATATTTTTTATTTGCCTCTTGCTGCAAATATTACTCATCTTGATCAGGTTATCTTAACGGCAGAGGACAAAAAGAATTTTGAATCAGATGTCTCTTTAGTGGGTTCTTTATATTCGGAAAAATGCAAGTACAATGGAATAGAATATATGCCTGACTATCTAAAAGGTTATGTAAACGGTATTATGGAAGCTCAATTAAAAATTTACGGATATAATTTAATTCAAGATGCACTTACAGATGAAATTGTTCAGGAATTTAAGAAGTATGCCGGGTGGATACCTTTAGCTGAAGATTATAGGAAAAATGATAAGGCGATTGTCGCACAGGAGTATATTGGAATAAAATGTAGTGAGCTGGAAAGAACACGTTTATTACAGAAGTTGTCTGAGCGGTTTGAGGTAGATTTATATACGTTAAGTGATACTTCTTTATTAAACAAAATCCATAACAAAGGGCCTGCACGGTCCAGAATAGACATGCCAAAAATATTTAAATGCAGCAAAATCAACCTAAATATAACTGCTAAAACAATTCAGACAGGTTTATCATTACGTATATTTGATATTATGGGGGCCGGAGGATTTTTGCTTACTAACTATCAGGCAGAAATTCCGGAGTATTTTGAGATTGGTAAGGATTTGGATACCTTTGGAAGCCAAGAGGAACTTCTTTATAAGGTGGGATACTATTTAAAGCATGAGGATGAAAGAAAAAAAATCGCATTTAGTGGATATCAAAAGGTAAAGCAGTATCATACTTTTGAACTGAGATTAGAAGAGATGCTGAAAAGTTTGTAAGAACTCTATTTGATATATAAAATTCGAACTTATTAACATCATCATTATTCTAAATATAAATTTTACAATGGTATATTGAAAGACTAAAACATAATAGTGAAAAATCCGATAAATTATGTAGTAGATACTAATAAATAATAATGGAGAGGTACGGATAAAATTGAACCAGGAAATAAATATTGCAGGAAAAACTATAAGCTATAACTCCCCATCTTATATTATAGCTGAGATGTCAGCAAACCATAATATGGATTACAATCATGCAATGGAGATTATTAAACAAGCGAAAGAAGCCGGTGCAGATGCGGTAAAACTGCAGACATATACGGCTGATACGATTACATTAGATTGTAATAGCGAGTGTTTCAGAACGCAAAGTGATTCGTTATGGAGTGGAATGACATTATATGAATTATATAAAATGGCATATACTCCTTGGGAATGGCAGCCGAAATTAAAAGAATACGCAGAAAGTATTGGAATTACACTTTTTTCTTCACCCTTTGATTTGACTGCAGTAGATTTTTTGGAAAAAATGCAAGTGCCTGCTTATAAGGTCGCTTCTTTTGAAATTAATGATATACCCCTTATTAAAAAAATAGCTAAAACCGGGAAACCTATTTTTATATCAACCGGAATCGCCTATCTTAGTGATATCGAACTGGCATTAAAAGCGTGTCAGGAGGAAGGAAACCAGAAAGTAATATTACTGAAATGTACATCTGCATATCCGGCACCTTATGAGGAAATGAATTTAAAGGTGATACCAAATATGACGGAGACGTTTCAATGTATGACAGGATTATCAGATCATACTTTAGGCGATGAAACTGCTGTGGCGGCAGTGGCGTTAGGGGCAAAAGTAATTGAAAAGCATTTCACATTAAAGAGAAGTGATGGGGGAGCTGATTCTGATTTTTCAATGGAAGCGGAAGAATTTGCCAAGATGGTTCAAAAAATCAGAAATGTGGAAAAAGCAATGGGTTCAGCTACTTATCAATTGACAGAAAAACAGATAAACGCAAGAAGTGGTTCACGTTCTTTATTTGCAGTAAAACCGATAAAGAAAGGTGAAGTTTTGACGGAAGTAAATGTTAGATCTATTCGTCCAGGCATAGGACTTCATACAAAATATTATGAAGAAATAATAGGGAAAAAAGCATCCTGCGATATTGACAGGGGTACACCGTTAGAGTGGAAATATATACAACTATAGAATTATTTAATTGAATTATAAAGAGAGGAGAATATAAATGAAGGGAACTATAGCAATTATTCCCGCAAGAGGTGGAAGTAAAAGAATACCGAAGAAAAATATACGGCAATTCTGCGGAAAACCAATTATTAGTTATTCAATAGAAGCTGCAATAGAAGCTGATATTTTTGATGAAGTTATGGTTTCCACTGACAGCGAGGAAATAGCAGAATTGGCATTACAGTATGGGGCATCAGTTCCTTTTATGAGGAGCGAAAAAACAGCGGGTGATTATGCTACAACATCAGAAGTAGTGCTGGAGGTCATTGATAATTATAAGAAATTAGGCAAAGATTTTCAGTACGCAGCTTGTATCTATGCAGCAGCACCTTTTGTTACATCGGATAAATTATGTTCTGCTATGAAGAAATTAAAAGAAAATGACGTAGTAGAGATAATGCCAGTAGTGAAGTTTTCATATCCGCCTATGAGAGGATTCATTATGAAAGATGATTATCTGGCTATGAAATGGCCTGAGTTTTTGAACACGCGGTCACAGGACATTGAGAGTTTGTATCATGATTGTGGTCAGTTTTATTGCTATGACATAGAAAAATATCAGTCATTGAACGGACAGATAGTAGATAGTATAATGCCGATAATTGTTTCTGAATCAGAAGTGCAGGATATTGATAGTGAAGAAGATTGGAAGATTGCTGAAATAAAATATCAGATCATGAAAGGATTAAACCATGAAAGATAGAAATAATCAGTTGGCAGGTGTAGTTATAGGTGCAAGCGGTGATGCTATACATTCCATAGAGATGGCTAGAAAGCATGGCATATATGTATATGCTCTGGATGGCAACCCCAAGGCAGCAGGAATGCCGTATGCAGATGAAGCGATTACAGTAGATATACCTGATACCGAAGCTGTCTCGGCGGTAATTGACAAAATAAAACCTGATTTTATTATACCAATTCCGATAGGCAGATATTTAGCTGTAACTGGGTATATAAACGAAAGATATAATCTTAAAGGAATTAAAGAGCTGCCCACCAGACTTAGTACAGATAAATATGAATTTCATAAAGTGTTATATAAACAAGGACTTAGAAATATTCAGTGTTATTTATTAAAACCATATGAAGAAGAGCTAAGCAAAGATTATGATATTAAATTCCCGGCAATTCTAAAACCACGGTATGGTTCAGGAAGCAGAGATGTATTTTATTGCAGTAATGAAGTAGATTTGTGGGAAGCAGAGACGAATATTCAAGACAGTGTTGAAGATTTTATTTTGGAACAAGCAATTGAAGGAACCGAATACAGCGTAGATGGTGCAGTTATTGATGGAAAATTGATTATTACTTTATTAAGGAAAAAAATAATCACACCACTTCCAATAAGGCAGCCAATTTCCAGTTTTTCAGTAGTAGATAACGAAGCTAATAATAAATTAATGCAACGGGTATATCAAAAAGTTAGTAAGGTGATAAAGGTTTTATCTTATGATGATTGTTTACTAAATGCAGATTTAATTATAAATGATGATGATGTATTCGTTATTGAAATATCTCCAAGACCATCAGGCCATAATCTACATAACGTTTTTGTACCGGAATCTACAGGAATAGATATTGCTGAAGAATATATCAAGTTTTTAAAGGGAGAAAAATTTAATTTTAGGCCTGAGGTTATTAGACAATTGCAGATACGTTTTTTTGATTTTGAAGATAAGGTTATTTCACAGATTCCGGATGAAAGCGATTTGAAAAATAACGGAAGGTGTAACCTTCGCTTGTGGCAGTGTAATATCAGGGAAGGTGAATATATGAATAAGGTAAAGAATGGGCATTCAATTATGAACAGGGGATTCTTTATTGTAGAAGGAGATAGTGAGAAAGATTTGATACGTCAAAGTAAATGGATATTGGAACAATTTAAATAAATCAGGAGGTTAATAATTTATGGAAGATAAAAGATTATTTGAAGAGGCAAAGAAAAGCTGGGGTAAACATTTTGAAATTGCATATCTGGAATATCCTGATGAGAATGTAATACGTTTTTTAAGCAGACATAAATCGGAAGGTGGTAATATTGTAGATTTAGGCTGTGCAACAGGAAGACATACAGAAGCAGCAGTAAAAATGGGCTTTCAGGTTACAGCAGTAGACTTTGCAAAGCAATGCATTGATATTACAAAACAAAGGATTGAACGTTTAGGATTATCGAATAAAGTGAGATATATTCAAAACAATGATATTGATATTTCAGTTGAGGACGCATCACAGGATATTGTAATTGCATGGGGGGTGCTTTTTTCTTATAAAAAAGATATGGTGGCCGCTTATATTAAAGAAATTTGTAGAATTTTAAAACCTAATGGATATATTTTCTGTGATTGCCGCACACAAAGGGATTCATTTTTTAGTGAGACTAATAAAAATGAAGATAATATGTATAAAAGAATGGATGGAGTTTATTATTATATTCCATCATTAGAAGAAATTAAAGGAATTTTTATTGATGCAGGTTTATTTATAGAAAAGGTGGAATTATTTGAATTTACTGAAAATAATATGGAAAAATTGAATTCTTGGTATCACATTACAGCACAGAAAAATTAACACGTAAAAATGTTGAAAATACATATGGATTGATATTACAGCATTATAAGTTGAAAATATAATATTATGAAGTACTGTAATAACAAAATTATATAGTTATGGACATAAAACAATATGTCTGAGGAGAAAAGAAATGGACACATTCAAAAGATTAGAGATGCTTAGAAAATTTGATAACGAGTTGGCCGATCTTTTAGAAGATGAAGAATATAAACAAAGAAAAACTATCGGCTTAATAGCCTCTGAGAATATTGCATCTCCGTTATCTACATGCTTAGAGGGAAGTATATTTACGAATAAAAATACAGAGGGATATCCGGGTAAAAGATATGTTTCTGGTACAACAAATGAAGATAAGATTGAATTACTTGCAATTGAAAGATTAAAAAAGTTGTTTGGGTGTGAACATGCTAATCTTCAGAGTGGAAATGCTT
Source organism: Anaerocolumna sp. MB42-C2 (assembly GCF_030913705.1). Lineage (GTDB taxonomy): Bacteria > Bacillota > Clostridia > Lachnospirales > Lachnospiraceae > Anaerocolumna. Next base: position 2,755,709 of record NZ_CP133190.1, on the reverse strand, counting down.
CAATTGCAAATTCATCTGTATTGATGGGACTCTTAAAGCCAGGTGAAAAAATATTATCAATGTCATTATCGGCAGGAGGGCATCTGAGTCATGGGGCTAAGTTTAATTTTAGCGGAAAATTTTATAATGTTGTACAGTATGGAGTAAGTGAAGAGACAGAACAAATTGATATATCAGAGGTAAGAAAAATTGCTATAGAAGAGAAACCTAAAATAATTATATGTGGTGGGTCGGCATATCCGAGGTTAATTGATTATGCGGCATTTAGAAAGATTGCAGATGAAGTAGGAGCATACCTTTGGGTGGATGCTGCACATATTATTGGTTTGATTGCGGGTGGGGCAATACCCTCTCCAGTACCTTATGCAGATGTGGTAACCTTTTCTACTCAAAAAACCTTACGCGGTCCTAGAGGATGTGGAGTTATACTGTGCAAAGAAGAATTGAAAAATAAAATAGACAGAGGTGTTTTTCCAGGAATGCAGGGCGGGCCCAAAGCAGATATGATAGCTGCACGGGCGGTGCTGTTCAAAGAGTGTATGACAAAAGAATATAGTCTGTATCAGCATCAGGTAGTAAAAAATGCAGCCGCACTTGCAGAAGGATGTAAAAATGAGGGATTACGATTAGTAACAGATGGAACGGATACACATTTAGTATTGGTAAAAATACCAGAAAATATTGAATCTGGAAAAGAAGCAGAATTGCTATTGGAATCGGTAGGAATTATAACAAATAAAAATTTGTTACCATTCGATAGGTTATCACCGGAATTGACAAGCGGGATAAGAATTGGAAGCCCTTTGATGACAACGAGAGGTGCAAAAGAAGGTGAAATGAACCGTATTGGCCACCTTATTGGAATTACTTTGAAAAACAAATCGGATAAAAAAGTTTTAGATAAAGTAAAACAAGAGGTAGATAAAATAACTGACAAATACGAAATGTTTGCAAAAGAATGGAACCCAACAGACAGAGGAACTATTAAAAACTAAAAGAGGAGATGCAATTATGCTGATACCATATGGAAGACAATGGATTGATGAAGATGATATACAGGCAGTAGTAGAGACCCTCAAGTCGGATTATCTGACTACTGGCCCTAAAATAGCGGAATTTGAAAAAGCCATTGCTGATTATGTGGGAGCAGAGTATGCCGTTGGAGTATCCAACGGTACGGCTGCTCTTCATGTCGCTTGCCTGGCAGCAGGGCTTCAAAAGGGTGATGAGGTTATTACCTCACCTATAACATTTGTGGCTTCCGCTAATTGTATTCTATATTGTGGGGCCACACCGGTTTTTGCAGACATTGATCCGGTTACCTATAATATTGATCCGGCTGATATCAGAAAAAAAATTACAAATAAAACGAAAGCAATCATTGCAGTACATTTTACAGGACAGCCCTGTGCGATGAATGAAATCAGGCAAATAGCGAAAGAATACAACCTTTTAGTTATAGAAGATGCAGCGCATGCTTTAGGAGCGGATTATAATGGAAAGCGGATCGGCAGCATATCCGATATGACTACCTTTAGCTTTCATCCGGTAAAACATATTACAACCGGTGAAGGTGGCATGATTACCACAAATAATAAAGAGCTTTATGAACGGCTTATTTTATATAGAAGTCATGGTATTACTCGAGATACTTCTCTTTTATTATCAAATGACGGACCATGGTATTATGAGCAGCAGGAATTGGGATATAACTATCGAATTACGGATATACAAAGCGCTCTTGGTTTAAGTCAGATGAAGAAACTGGATTTCTTTATAGCCAGAAGAAGAGAGATTGCGGAAAAATATAATGAGGCATTTAAAGATTTGGATGGAATTATTATACCAGGACAAAAGGAAGGATGTAATAACAGCTGGCATTTATATGTAATCCAGGTTACGGAACAAGACAGAAAAAAGGTTGTTGAAGCACTTCATGCTAAAAATATAGGAGTAAATGTCCATTATATACCGGTTTATACGCAGCCGTATTACCGTAGTCACGGCTATAAAGATGTAATTTGTCCTAATGCAGAAAAAGTATATCAGAATTTTATCAGTCTTCCTATGTATGCCAAATTAACAAATGATGAGCAGGACTATGTTATTAAACAGGTAAAGGAACTAATATAGAAAGGAATTACTATGTTTTATATACGTGGAGATGCCAACTCAGAGATAGGCAGCGGTCATATCATGAGGTGCCTGGCAATAGCTAAGTCTTTGAAAAAACGCGGTGAAGATACTACCTTTATAACTGCGGACAGAGAAGCTGAAAAGTTAATTACCGGGAACGGATTTTCCATGATAAACCTGGATACCACATGGAATAATCTGGAATACGAAATGGAAAAATTGGCTGGAGTAATCCAGAAAATAGGGATTGAAAAGCTAATGGTGGATTCTTATTCTGTCACAGATCGTTATATGCAATTTCTAAGCGATTTAACAAAAGTAATTTATATGGATGATTTAAATGAATCAATTTATCCGCTTGATATGTTAATTAACTATAGCATAAGTGCTGATAAACAAGATTATGAAAAAAAGTATGAGAGTACAAAAATTTTGATTGGTACAAGATATATTCCTTTAAGAGAAGAATTTGCGGGTATTAAACGCATCCATAAAGTTAAGGTCAAAGATATATTAATAACAACAGGCGGTTCTGATTCTTACAATATGTCTGGAGAACTGATAAAATATATTAGAAAATTTTCATTTCTTACGGATTGGAAGCTACATATCGTTGTTGGTACCTTTAATGTTCATAAAGATGAATTATATAAATTGGAAAAAGAATTTCATAATATATTTTTATATGAAAATATATCCCATATTTCTGAACTAATGTGTAAATGTGATATCGCAATATCAGCTGGCGGAACTACCTTATATGAATTATGTGCCTGCGGAATTCCTTCTATTTGTTTTACATTTGCAGATAATCAAATTCGAGGGATAGAAGAATTCAATCGTCAAGGTTTAATATATTATGCCGGAGATATCAGAAATGATATGAATAAAAGTCTTGATTTGATTATAAAGGAACTGAAAGCATTGGATAATGATTATAATCGCAGAGGTAATCTATCTATTCGCATGATGGATTTAGTAGATGGGCAAGGAGCGGATAGAATAGCAGGAGAGATATTAATGTTATAGGAGCTTTGAAACAATATAAAGTAAAGAATAGATAAAATATAAATATCTTATATTTAACGAAAATTGAAGTTAAATTTAGATTATTTGATATAAAATACTGGAGGATTATGGAATGTTAAATGGTAAGAATATATTAATTACAGGTGGAACTGGCTCCTTTGGCAAGAAGTTTTTAGAGATGGTATTTCAAAGATTTAACCCCAATAAAGTTATTATTTATTCAAGGGATGAATTTAAACAAAGTGTCATGAAAACAGAGTATGCTGATAAAGTGGACATGTCTAAGGTACGATTTTTTATAGGGGATGTAAGAGATAAGGATCGACTTTATAGAGCATTTGAAGGTGTTGATTATGTTATACATGCGGCAGCTATGAAACAAGTGCCGACCTGTGAGTATAATCCGTTTGAAGCTATAAAAACGAATATTCACGGTGCACAAAATGTTATAGATGCAGCTCTTGACAAAGGCGTTAAAAAAGTAGTCGCTTTATCTACGGATAAAGCGGTTAACCCTATTAATTTATATGGCGGTACAAAACTCGTATCGGATAAACTTTTTATTGCTGCGAATGCTTATTCAGGGCAGAAAGATACCAGGTTTGCCATCGTTCGATACGGTAATGTTGCAGGAAGCCGTGGTTCCATTATACCTATCTTTCAAAATTTAATGGAAAAAGGTGAAACTGTACTGCCAATTACAGATTTTCGTATGACACGTTTTTGGATAACACTTGAGCAAGGTGTTGAACTGGTGTTTAAAGCATTAGAAGAAGCAAAAGGCGGAGAAACTTATATATCTAAAATTCCTTCATTTAATATTACTGATTTGGCAAAAGCAATGTTACCGAATGCAGAATTAAAAGAAATCGGTATACGCGAAGGTGAAAAACTGCATGAGGTTATGGTAACAAAGGATGATTCCAGATCCACTTATGAATATGATAAGCATTACATTATTTACCCTAATTTTGAATGGGTGGATATAAATAAATCATTATTACCGGGCGGTATATTAGTAGAAGAGGGATTTGAATATAATTCAGGCAATAATACAAAATGGCTCTCCAGTAGTGATTTGGAAAAAGCATTAAAGAGTATTAAGTAAAAGAAATTTAATACAAGAGAGGAATGCCATTAATGATTGCAATAAGTCTTTGCATGATAGTGAAAAATGAGGAAAGAAAATTAGCAAATTGTCTGGATAGTGTCTTAGGTTTTATAGATGAAATAATAATTGCTGATACAGGTTCTACGGATAAAACAAAAGACATTGCGCAGAGATATACGGATAAAATATATGACTATAAATGGAATAATAACTTTAGTGAAGCAAGAAATTACGCTATTAGCAAAGCAAAGAATGAATATATCCTGGTTTTAGACGGTGATGAGATTATCGAAAGCATTGATATGAATTTAATAGAACGCTTAATAAATCAAAAACCTAAACAAATTGGACGGTTATTATGTATTAATGAGTATAACCGAAAGGGTATTGATTATAAATACAAGGAAAGAGTGAGCAGGTTATTTTCAAAAAAACATTTTAAATATGAGGGAATGATTCATGAACAATTAGAACCATATGATAATTCTATTGTTGAAACATATAACGCCCCTATAAAAATTATACACTCAGGATATGGAGGTACTCTAGAAGAAAGAAAGAATAAGGCATTAAGAAATATTAATTTATTAAAACAAGCATTAAAAAAACAACCAAATGATCCGTACATTTTATATCAATTAGGAAAAAGTTATTATATGGAGGAAGATTATGTTGGCTCAAGCAAGTTTTTGGGAGAAGCATTATATTGTGATTTAAATCCTGGACTTGAATATGTGCAGGATATGATTGAAAGCTATGGGTATTCTCTTTTAAATACAGGCCAGTATGAAATCGCTTTACAATTGTTAAATGTATATGATGAATTTTCACAATCGGCGGATTTTATCTTTTTAATTGCATTGGTTTTGATGAATAATGGCAAGTATCAGGAAGCTATTGATGAATTCTTAAAAGCCGCTAAAAAAGAAGTATGTAAGATGGAGGGAGTAAATGATTACCTGGCATTTTACAATATTGGGGTCATTTATGAATGCTTGGGAGATATTAATAGGGCAAAAACATATTATAATAAATGTGAAAACTATAACCTTGCAGTTCTTAGAAGTAAAAAATTATTGACTTCTTGATATAGAGAACGTATCAAAGTTTATATTTATATATATGTACTTGGATTATTTTGCAAAATCCATGAATTGCGGTAAAAGTTGAAGCTCATGCCTTTAATATGCATTTCATGGATTTTTTATATTATTGATTAAAAATCTAAATTAGGAATTCTTAAAAAGGAGTTCATGTAAATTTAAACAAAATGAAAGAATATTTAATTTTTAATAATTTCTAGTATTTTGTCCACATTATTTAACCATGAGTGTGACTGAGCAGCGATAAGAGTACCCTTTTTTGCTATTTCTTCTGCCTTAGTGGGATATGATAGTAAATCTTTTATTCTATCTGTAAATAGCTTTAAATTATTATCGGAAAATAAAATAATATTCTTAGAGTCTATAAATTCAGTATGTACGCTAGGAAAATCGAGTGTTAGGCAGACAGCTCCACACATCATGCTTGTAAAAATTCTTTCGTGAGTACCATTCTGGTGAGTTGCAATATGATTTAAGACCATTTTTGATTTCCCCATAACATTTAATACATCCCCAAATGCCATACCGTTCGATTCAAGTATATTAAGATTATTTATGTGAGCTGATTTAAATTTAGGCCAACCATTACCGGACACTGTTACCGTAATGCCATTATCAAGCAGATATCGTATACATTTATCGCGAGTATAAGCACGTATATATTGATCTACTACTTTTACAATTTCCATTATCTGAGTAAAGTCTTCATCTTCATAGATAAAGTTTATATTATCTAAATATTGATACAGAGTATCCTGTAAATTTTGTGTTGGATCATCGAGCATTTTTTTAATAAATATTATACACATATTTTGATAGACTTCTGGTAGAGCATTAATTTTATTCATTATCTCATCCGGCTCCGAATAAGAACAAGGGAAAAATAAGTCAATTGATCTTTCCTGATAGGGAGTAATAGTACTTGCATTAAATCCTCCATGAGGTAAATAGGTTACATTTTTTATGTTTGTATAATATTTATGAACATAATCAACATGGCTTTGATCAATACAGCCTAAGTATATATTATCCCCATTTACTTGTGATAATCTTAAATTATGATAAATAGGATGATCCACAATATGTCCAAATACAGGAATGTTCAATTGATTGAGTAGAGCGGTTTTACTATCACTTAGGAGAACGTCAAAAAGTAAGGCTTGAAAAGAAAATATTAATGAGCAAGTTATTTTCGTTGCAGTATCAATAAATTCAGTTAATGCTCCATCTGTGGTAAGATCGAATTCAATTACATTATAACCTCTTTTTTTAAATGATTCTATCATGTAATCGGCAGCGATACGTAACACATTGTATTGAGATTGCCCTTTTAAAACTATAATATTTTCCGCCATAAGCTACTTTCTCCATATCTATTTTTTATACAGGTTATTTATATTATTATATTGGTTTAATTTATAAATAGCAATAATTAATTTGTGTTCAGGGTGTATTCATTATATATTTCTTTATACTTTTTGATTATCTCGGTATGAGAGAAAAACTTACGCTAATTACAATGATTTGTACTCAAAGGTGATATGAACGGAGTTCCCAATTAACAAAGCAGAAACTGAGATGAAAATTTTTTCTATCATAAATTCTTCGGAAAATACTTTTGCTAAAAAAACATTATGTCCCTTTACATTTTATTGCTTTATGTCGAAATATAATACATGCGTATATTCATTCAATATACGGCTTGTTTTTAAGAGTAACAAAGAATTTTTGATATACCGTTTGAAAAGTTGCACTTTTATATTGTAATACTTAAGAATTTTTTATGATATTATTGAAATTTAGTTATAATTAATAAATTTTTATAGCAACCTGACAATTAAAGACTTCTTTTATGAATTTCTAGTTATGGATATTAAAGAAAGTAAAACAGAGGTAGTACCTGCCTTGGATGAAAATATAAAACAATTAATTCGGCCAACAAAAATGAGGAAGAAAAACAACCTTACAATTAACCCAAACAAGCCCCATAGTTTTTACTGAGAAAGGATATAACATGAATGCAGATGATAAGCAGATTTTAGGCATTTTAAGAAGTATTGAACAAATAGAAAATATGATACGAAAACAGAATACAGTAAATATGGAGTTAATAAACGATATACATGATGCTATATTGGAAATAAATGAGGCTGTTTTTAGTACTGAAAAGATTAATAATAATAATGCATTAAAATATATAGATTCACTTGGCGCTGATGATAAAAATCTTGAATTGTTTATAATAGAAGTGGACAAATGGAGAAATTTAATTATTCAAACTGTAAAACGCCGATTTGACTTGCCAAGTAGCGTTGACCGGGAATTTTATAAAATAATGGATTATGTTACCGTAACAGATTATACGGATATGGTAGCGAATTGTATTACTAATTTAATAAATATTCGATCGGTTAATGAAGACTACTATCAACAGTTAAAACATTTTTATGGCATTACTAAGGATTTTTGGGGTAGCCTAAATATGGAAATGAATGATTTCGACGTTTTTGAACAAAGATGCAGGGCGCTAAAAGATCATCAGGAGGATTTCATCTGGTTATATGAACGTTTAGAAGATTACCGCTCTAAGATGGTTTTATCTGGTATACTCAGAAACTGGTTATATTTCGATCTTTCTATTTTGTTTCAAATTAAGGAAAATAATTTTGCTGATTATTTTGACATGGATCTTGTTACTTGTAATGAAAATGAAGTATTTGTGGATATAGGAGCTTATAATGGTGATTCGGCAAAAAGTTTTATAGAAACATACGGACATTATAAGAAAATATATTGTTATGAAATTACGGAGGAAAGTGTGTCAAAATGTCACGATACTTTATCCGCTTACGATAATATTGTAATAAGAAATAAAGGTGTCGGAGCGGAGAATAAAACGATGTATTTTCATAAGTTCGGTTTATCAGGCTCTTCCAATATGGTAAAGGAAAAAGGGGAAATACCGGTTGACATTGTATCAATTGATAATGACATAACAGAAAAAGTGACGTTTATTAAGATGGATATAGAGGGTGCAGAACAGGAAGCTTTAAAGGGTTGTAAAAAGCACATAATGAATGAACATCCTAAATTGACCATTTGTACATATCATAATAACGAAGACATATGGAAGATACCTCGTATGATTGAAGAAATGGATCCTAATTATCATTTTTATATGAGATATAATGGAAGTCAACTTGGTCCAACAGAATACGTTTTGTTTGCATTATGACGCATGTGATAATTGTTGTATATAGTAAAGGTTATAGATCAGTTGAAAATAAAATCGGATTATACAATTGTTTCTATTGCAAAACAGAGATTTTTATAGAGAAATTAATCTAATTACATTGGGAAAAAGATTATTAAATGTCTTTTTAGATGTTATAGTATATAAAAATGCATGAGTGAAAGGAGAACCCAGGTCCTGGGGCGCGATTAATATGGAAGAGAAAACTCTGAGAGAACAGCAGATGGAAGCATTGGAGGAATTAGATAATTATCTAAATAGATTATTACCGGCTGTTAAATCAATTATTAATGAATTAAGAGGCGAGAAGAGAGCTGATACAGACGAGTTATTTCAAGCTATTACTAATGGTATTAATTGGACAATTGAGGTACTAAACCGGACGATGGAGATAATAAATGAGAGTGGAGATGCTATTGATAAAGAAAATATTAATATTGCAATAAATAAGTTAAGTATTTCCATAAAAGAACATGACGATTTAGATAAAGCAATGGTTTTGGAAAAATATATTCTGCCCTTTCTGTCAACGCTAAAAAGCAGGATCCAGATAGTCACAAATATAGCTATTTAATTATTTTAGCTTTCCGCAGTAAATTTTCAGTAATAAAACGAAGTGAAAAACTATCCGAGAAATTACTGAATCTATATGCCAGAGAATTATTTATAGCCGGTTCTGAAGGTGATTTTTTAGAAGTGGAGACATATTTTGATGAACAGGCAGAAGAGAATCTGCCTTATGAAAGTTTAAAACTAATTCATTGTGTGTTGGCTAAGTGCGGACGTTTAAGAAAAAATGATTCTAAAAAATAATTACGCCGATTGAGAAGACATTTTCTCACATACGGCGTTTTATTATATATATCATATACACTGTATCAGTATAAACGGTAAAACACATTAAAAATATATCAAGATGTTACCTTGTTATTACTATGAATTATATTTGAAAGAGGTTGAACTTGGTATAATTGCATACCTCTATTACTGTGAAAATTCTAAATGTAAACAAAAAGTATTTGCTGAAGAACTTGAAGGATTTACTGGTACTTACCGCCGAAAAACAGAGCGTTTTGAGCAACTCATTTTAAGTATTGCAATGAATACCAGTTGAGAAGGCTGCTCTCGAATTTGCCGTGAAATGGTAATAAGGTTAGCGATGATACGGTAATAAGGCTATTAATCACTAGATAATGAGAACAGCAAACATCAGTGTGGCAGTTTTATTGGTATTGATGCTTTGCTTTTAAAAAAGGGCAGACTTACGGTACCGTTATCTGTGATGAGTATTCACATAATTCAGTCGCAATTCTTGATGGTCGAGATGGTTCGTCCTTTAAATAATGGCTTAAAGAACATCAATATATAAGAATTTATATCTACTTTTTATGACTACTCTAAGAAATTTCTGCAGATATACAATATAGAATACCATTCATCTAAAAACAGTATTGGGAAGCTAATCAATCATAAAAAAGTTCCTTTTCATTTCATAAAAGCGAACCCAGGTCTTTCAACATATCTGGATGAATAAATACATAGAGTCTGATGACTGACATTATATATCTGATAAATATCCACAAATTTTAATACTGCAGCCAAAGTATTCCCAGAAAATTTTAATAAGAAACGCATGTCATTGCTTATCCTGTTTATAGAATACTTTGAAAACTGCAGCGTAATAAATTTGAAATCTTTTGTGTCAGGTCGCAACAAAGATATTGAAGCAGTAGAAAATGCGGTTGCCAGTTCTCTGAACAACGGGTTACTGGAAGGTATTAATAGTCGGTTAAAAATGATTAAGCGTATGATCTGTTTTAAATTTTGATCACCCATTGCCAGACACTGTAAGTGCTGATAGGACAGTAGATGAGTAATATATATTTCGCAAAAATTAAATTTATCTCTTTATATTTTATTGCTTTATGTCGAAATATAATATATGCTTTATGTATATTGAACAAAAATTAAAACGATAGTTAAAAAGAATGTAAGATGGAAGGTGTAAGCGATTATCTATCTACTATAGGTGTTGGATTTATTTATGAATGTGGAGATATGGAGCGTGCGAAGAAATATTATAATAAATATGCTAAGCATAAAAAAGAAGGTTTATACTCTCAAATTCGTATTCTCTATACAGCGGGTGAATCTCAACGGTCATTCGCCAATCTTCTTGGCATATGGTGCTTTGGTGGCGCCGCATCCGCTTAATGAAAGTACTTACAAAACAATGAGACGGCAGCTATTAGAAAAAGGAATTATATAAAAGAAGATTTTGGCATTTATGATAATACATCGGATTTCCTTGAATGAGGGTAATGAATATAAGTAAATAATTCAATTCGGCGGTCGCATTTGGTTGCGTATTAGGATAACTTTGGTTGCAAATGGTCGCAAAACACGGAAGCTTTCATAGGAAAAAGCGACGAAAATCGGGTGTTTTCTATCCATATCAATGGTACGGTTGTAGCAATAGGAATGTCAAATGCTTATTACGTCGACACAACTAATTTTCAAGAAACAGTAGGAGTAAAAATGGAAAACAATAAAAAACGGTCAAATTTCATCTACGATGATAGTCCAGACTTACACAGGGTAATCGCTATGAGCGATGCATATTATGGCGACGCGTCGAGCGTTATGACGCTGTATCAGAAGACGGGGAAGCCGATAATATACCAATACCATGATTTTGTAAATCCCCTTTCATTGTTGAGCGGCGTTATTGATGGCGATGTGTTGTATACCACATTCTTAACAAACTCGTTGCTTGCAAAAGTTAATTTGAAAAGCGGAGAAGTTGAGACCATTGCGATTGCTGATGACAGTGACGTACTTGCGAACAATCCAAGGATGTTAAGTACATTGCTTAAAGATGAAATATTTTTGATACCGACAAGAACAAAAAACTTAATACGGTATAATGTAAAAAACTCCTCAAAGAAAGAGTATTGGATTAATGAAAATTATTCTGTGAATTTAAATAGGTCGGCTTATCTTGACGGCAAGCTTTACCTTATACCATTTTTCTATCCCGCAATAGGTGTGCTTGATTTGCAAAAAGATGAGTTGAGATTTATAAACATTCCGAATTTCGTGGCAAACAGCACTTATGTACGTTCATCTTGTCTCGCAGGAAACAAAATTATGCTTGTTACACTTAATCCTAATTGTGTTATTGAGTTTGATTGCAACACAGAAAGTTTAAGAACTGTTGATAAAGCATCCGAATATATGTCCATTTGCTATGACGGCAGAAACTGCTGGCTCGGTTGTTTGGACACAAGCTTAGTTAAATGGGATTTAGTTACGGGAGCGAAAACTAAATACCTAAATTTTCCGAAAGGGTTTAAGAGTTCAGAAACACTAAAGCTGTATGTGGCAATATATTTGAACGGTTTTGCCATATTTCAATCGTTGCGGTCAAATATGTTCCTGCGCGTGAATACTCAAACTTCTGAAATAGACGCACTAAATCTGCCACCTGAAGAAAGTACTTTTGACCCGAACATCACGGACGGTTGCTATTATTTGACTGATGACGGTGTTTTCGTTTATCTGTTTTCTCGCAGGAAGACGGCAATAATCAAAGTTGATGTCGCAAAAAACGAGTACGAAGTTATCAAACTTAAATATCCTGAAGATTTACTAAATAGTTTTTCAAAGCAACCGACAGACAAGCCTTTCGGCGAATACGCTGATTATGAAGCAGGGAGATTTCAATATGATTTTGTATATGACATTCCATATTTAGTTGACCACTTGCCGTACACTTTTTCTGAACGCAACATAAGCTCTGGTACAGCGGGCAAAGCAATATATGATTTTGTAAAGAAACAAGTTTTAGGGAACTGAAATAGGAATATCAAAATGAACAGATTTTTTTACGAGCAAATCAGATACCTTCGGAGCAGGGGATGAAAGAGGGCGACAACTTCATAGTTGGCGACCCGCCGAGATACGGGGATGCGATTGTGCCGGTTGTAAGTGGCTATGTCACAAACGGCTTTTGGGCAGGCGATATTGTGGTGCTTAACGGCCGAGGTTGCAAGAGAGAAACATTCGCTAAAAAAATTCAAAGGAAGGTGAAATAACTTGACCACTGCACTGATATTCGCCGGAGGAACCGGCATAAGAATGAACACAGCGAAAAAGCCTAAGCAATTCCTTGAACTGCACGGCAAACCGATTTTAATTTATACGATTGAACACTTTGAATTTCACAACGAAGTGGATGAGATTGTTGTTGTTTGTCTTGAAAACTGGATTAAAGAACTCCGTCGGTTTCTTAGGCTTTACGAGATTACCAAGGTGTCAAAGATAGTTGCGGGCAATCCCGAGGGCGGAGATTATTCCATCTACAACGGGTTGAAAGCAATGGAAGAAATGCACAAATTTGACGATATTGTGCTTATTCACGATGGAGTCCGTCCGTTGATAAACGCAGAATTGATTTCTGAGAACATCGCCAAGGTAAAAGAATTCGGGAACGCGATAACTTGCGAACCTGTCGTAGAGAGTGTTATCAGAAGCGTTGACGGTAAAACAGTTGGTGATGTTCCCTCACGTTGGGAAATGTATTCCGCGAAAGCACCTCAAAGTTTTCGTTACGGCGAGATTTATGAGTTGTATAAACGGGCTAAATCTGACGGATTTCGTGCAATTGATTCTGCTAATCTGTGCAGTCATTATGGCACAAAAATGAACATCGTTAAAAGCTCGACCAACAATATTAAAATCACAAAACCCCAAGATTTCTACATCTTCCGCGCCTTATATGAGGCAATGGAGAATGAGCAGATACTTGGGATATAATAAAGAGAGGTTTTGAAATGTCAGTATTAGCAACTTGTGTAACCAAAATTTTGCAAGGGAAACAACTTGTTTTCTTTGGTTGCGGAACATATTCCCGAATTGAAATAGAACTGCTTAAAGATAAAATCGCATATTTTCTTGACAATAATCCTTTGCTGCAAGGCAGGAGTTTTTACGGTAAACCAATATTCAATTCATCAAAATTGCTTGACGAAAATGCCGATAACATCACGGTAATTATTAATACTGAATTTTATAGAGAAATAGCTTTGCAGTTACGGTCGCTCGGATTTGCGGATATTTACTCGAACGAATATAAAAATGCTGATGAACCTATTCCTGAAACCGCTCTGACAGATACGCATTTTTTGGTGAGAAAATATAATGTTTTGCAAGAACTTGATATTGAAGAATGTATAGTGTTATTTGACCCCCAATCTAAAGAACTTTACAAAAATATCATAGAAAAATACAGAACCGCTAATATGGATTTCAGCGATTTGTCGAGCAAAGAACCAATGTATTTTAACGACATTCTTACGCTTGCGGAAAATGAAGTTTTCGCGGATTGCGGAGTTTATGACGGGCGGAATATTGTAGATTTTATCTTCGAAACAAACGGAAAATATAAAGCAGTATACGGCTTTGAACCCGACAACACGAACTACGCCTTGTTGCAACGTTGTTTCGGCGATATGGACAAAATTCAATTACTCAACATGGCTGTCGGAAATGTGAATGGAGAGATAAGTTTTGATATGCGTGGAACTATGAGCAGTAAAATAGTTCAAAATGCCAGTGATAAAAATTTGACAAAAGTAAACATAATGAAACTTGACACAATGAAAATCCCGCCGACTCTTATAAAAATGGATATTGAAGGCGGAGAATATGACGCTTTGCTTGGTGCGGAACGTATTATCACGGAAACAAAACCGAAACTGGCGATTTCCGTCTACCATTGCGATGACGATTTATACAGATTGCCAATGTTAATTCATAAATTTAGACCGGATTATAAGTTCTATTTGCGGCATCATACCAACGCTTATGTGGACACGGTGCTATATGCGTATTGATTTTGTCGTGTTACGAGGCAATGACGGGTGAGCAGATATTTGGAATTTAATATGAAAGAGCAGGATAAAAATGTCGGTAATATCAACAAGTGCAAGTAAAATAATGGTAAGCATAATTATCCCGATTTACAATTCGGAACTGTTTCTTGTACGGTGTCTGTCTTCTGTGGCAGGACAAACGTACAAAGATTTAGAAGTACTGTGCGTAGACAACGGCTCAACTGATGGTAGCAGAAAGATATGCGCTGAATTTGGGGAAAAAAATAGTCGGTTCAAATATTTTTACTTGCCTATAAATAGTGTAAGTGCGGCGAGAAATTTCGGAATAGAACAAGCAACGGGCGAATATATATCGTTTTTGGATTCCGATGATTCAATTGACAGTTTTTTTATTGAACATATGATCGATGTGGTGAAAGAAAATAGTTCCGACATTGCCGTATGTGATATAAATTATATCGATTCCGTTACTGGAGACTTGTCTGTTTCAAGAATTCGTTTTGACGATGTTATTCGCAGGCTTAATGTTTGCAGAACATTTTGTTGGGGCAAAGTATATCGTAAAAGTTTGTTTGACAATATGCGGTTTCCGAACTTAAATTATTTTGAAGATGTTGCGGTAATCCCGGCTGTTGTAGCGTATGCAAAAACAGTAAGTTATGTGAAAAAGCCACTTGTTAATTATTACAGAAACAGAAAAAACAGTTTGTCGGAGAACTATGACGGGAATTGTTTAATTGAGGCTTTGCAAACTCTTAAACAAAACCTGATAAAACTTGGAGTATTCGAAACTTATATTGATGAATTCAAGAAAATGTTTATATCGCAAATGCGCTTTCTGTGCCGCAGATTTAATAATTTTATTGTGGAGAAATCAGAATTCGAGAAAATCAAGGAGTATTTGTTGACGATTGATACTAACCTTGAAAAGTTATGGGCTTGCAAGTTCTATGCAAGCGGGGATAATGCGTTAATAAGCGGAACGGACAAAGCAGTCGTTTTCGTTGAGCAAATTGTCAGCGATATAGAGACAGCGGACTTCATAATCTGCTACTCTGATTGCACTCAAACTTTTGAAAAGCCCGTTATAAAAATACCGAAAAATGATTCGAGTGATGACTTTGTCGGGCTTACTTATGATATAGCAGAAAATATCATTGAATATTTCATAGAAAAGAAAGAAGGAACTTACTGTGGATGATTCTTTACCATTTGTTTCAATAGTGCTTCCCGTATTTAACGGTTCGCGGTTCTTGTGTGAAAGTATCGATAGTGTCATAGCACAGACATATGCAAACCTGGAACTTATAATTGTTGATGATTGCAGTACGGACGAAACGCCAACCATAATCGCTGAATATATAAACAAGGATAGCCGTATTCGTAGCGTAAGGCACGACAAAAATAAATATTTGCCTCAGGCACTAAACACAGGCTTTGAACTTGCAAAAGGTGAACTTTTCACTTGGACGAGCGACGATAATATCTATCTGCCGAACGGAATCGAAACATTGGTGAATTATCTTAGGCAAAATATTGAAACAGACGTTGTCTATGGGAACGAGCAAATAATTGACAGCAACGATAATGAAATAGTAAAGCCCGATGCCATTGCACAAATTCTTGAACCTGAGTGTATACCGATATTGTCTTGCGTTGGCGGTTACTTTCTTTTTAGAAAGAAAGTGTATTTCGAAGTCGGCGGATATGAGCCTGATTGGTTTCTGGTTGAGGACTGGCATTTTTGGCTGAAAGCGTATAACACCGGATTCATTTTTAACAAAATTAATGAATGCAATTATAAATACCGTGACAGTTCGCAGTCGCTAACCTCAACGAGAGCCACTGACATACAAAGACGATGTATGGAATTGTCGCTTGAAAATTTGGAAAATAATCAGCATATTTATTCGACTGAAATTGTTGTTCGCTCGTATTTGAAGTGTGTTGGTTTTGCTTATCGTATCCCTGATATTTTGGCAGGTCTGAAATGTTTGGAAAAAGCGCAACAAATAAATGAGAATGCTTTGGACTTATTAAAACCGCAAATTAAGGAGTGGGTTATGGCACAGCCATTAGTTTCAATAGTGCTTCCTGTATATAATGGCTCACTGTTTTTGCGTGAAAGCCTCGACAGCGTTATTTCGCAGACATATGCAAACTGGGAATTGATTATTGTTGATGATTGCAGCACGGATGAAACACCGAACATAATCGCCGAGTATATAAACAAGGATGACCGTGTTCGTAGTGTAAAGCATGACAAAAACCAATATCTGCCCCAGGCACTAAACACAGGTTTTGAACTTGCCAAAGGCGAATTTTTCACTTGGACAAGTGACGACAATATATATTTGCCGAATGGCATTGAGACGTTAGTAAAATACCTTAATCAAAATCCTGAAACAGATGTTGTTTATGGAAATGAAATATATATTGACGATTTCGGTAACAAAATCGCAGGTGATTATATCGGTGACCCTGAGGAAATCCCTATAATTTCTGCAATTGGCGGGTACTTTATGTTCCGTAGGGATGTCTACGCAGATGTTGGCGGGTATGATAAAAACTGGTTTTTAGTGGAAGACTGGCTTTTCTGGCTGACGGCATACAATAAAGGCTATATTTTCGGCAGAATAAACGAGGCAAATTATCTATACCGTCGTTCCACAATATCGCTTACAATGACAAAACAGAAAGAGATTCAGCGAATAAGATTGAAATTGTCATTGAAAAATTTAGCAGAAAACGCAAGCAAATACACTTCGCAAATTGCTATGAGGGCATATCTTAAAAATATTCGTGCCTGTTATGTTTTAAAAGACAAGGGAAATGCACTAAAATGCCTGTCGTCGGCTCGCGGATATAATGAAAACGCAGAGCGGTTTCTTAACTTGGAACTGCTTAACTGGATAAAAGGAGAATAAAAATGTCGTTATTACCAAAAAAACAAATTCTGTCGCTTATAAGCAAACTCGAAAACGAGTCTGCCGGAAAGAGAATCGCCTTATTTGGTGCAGGGCAAATTGGTCAGGAAGCGGTAAAGTTTCTGCTTGAAAACGGGATTGAAATAGCTTGTATTGCCGACAATAACCCCAATCGTTACGGCGAAACTATCGGTGGCATTAAAATTGTTTCGCCGAGCGAAATTGACAAGAATATTTATTTGATATTGATTTCTTGTAACTTTTTCAGCGAGGTTTCATCACAACTTAGTGAACTTGGGTTTAACAATTTTGCGTCTTACTTTCTGTTCAAATCACATTACAAAATACCACCGTTCAAGTTCCCGAACGCCAGTTCCGTTGAAAAAGCTTTAACTTGGATTTTGGAGAATCAGCAGGCAAACGGCGGCGTTTCGGTATATCGTGGTTGTGAATATGAATATCCGGAAGTGACTGGATATATTATTCCGACTATGCTCCAATATGGGTTCAAAGAACAAGCCGAAAATATGGTTAAATTCTTGAATTCCATTATCAATAATGACGGCTCCTTTAACGCCGCAGGGTCAGAACGCCCGTATTTGTTCGACACCGCGCAGGCCTTACGCGGCCTTAACGCCATTTATAAAGTTACCAACAAATACTACGGCATACAGTGCAGGGCGGCAAAATATCTTTTCAACGCCCTTGAAAGTAACGGCGGCATTTTCATGAAAAGTTACGAGGACGACAAAATTATCCCAGAAACAATAATGCTGTTCGCCTTGCCCGCAATGCTTGATTTTGCGAAGTTGACAAATGACAATGGCAAAATAGAGCAGGTTCATAATGCGGTTAAAACCTATTTGTCCGCCCCGGATGTTTGCTCGATTAAAACATTAACGCATTTCCTCGCATATCAAATTGACGGACTTATTGATATGGGCTATACTGATGCCGTGACAGAGATTATTGATAAACTGCTCGCTTCTCAAAAAGAGGACGGTTCTATTCCGGCGTTTGAGGGTGTGGATTGGGTGTGCTTAACGGGCTGTTCACAAATTGCGATTTGCCTTTACAAACTCGAAAAGTATGAACCTGCAAACCGTATAATGAAATATTTAGAATCCGCTATGGAAAATAATGGAGGATTTTTAGGTAGTGTTGGTGACGGAGCGGAATATTATCCCGACCGCGAATTGTCTTGGGCTGTTAAGTTTTATCTTGACGCCTATAAATTGATGATAAAGTCTCATTTTGACAATGAGTTTTCGCTTGTTGCGCCTGATACAATCGAAAAAGATAATGCCGAAGTTACAAAGGTTATCAGCGAAATTAAAGACGGCGACAGCGTATTAGAAGTAGGTTGCGGCAAAGGCAGGATACTGAAACGTATTCAAGAGGAATATCCGGAATGTGATTTGCAGGGTGTTGATATTTCAAGCGGAATGCTTTCTTATGTTCCTGATACGATTAATACAACTGTCGGCGATATTGAGTTTTTGCCGTTTGGAAATGACTTGTTCGATGTGATTTACACGGTTGAATGTATAGAACATTCGCCGAATTTACGTGCGGCTATCAGGGAACTTGCCCGTGTGTGCAAGTTTGGCGGTAAAATAATTATCATTGATAAGCAGTTGTCCGGTTGGGGCAGACTTGATACACCGCCTTGGGAAAGATGGCCTGACAGGAATGTTTTAGAAGAATTATTAAAAGAATACTGCGATGATGTTTCTTCAAGCGAGTTGCATCAAAAAAGCGATGACGAGCGTGATGACTTGTTTGTAATATGGAAAGGCGCAAAAAGAGGGAAAAATGATAACGGCAAAAAGACTATATTTTTCGGAGCCGGTGCGGATTGCCGAAACGCGCTGTATTACGCCGAGCGTTCGGATATGAAAATTGACGGCATTGTTGATAACAACAGCAAACTGTGGGGCGGCAGTTTAGGCGGAATTACAATCAGTTCCCCTGAAATATTGCGTTCGGGCGATAAAAGCAAATGCAAAGTAATCGTTACTGTTGGATATAAATTTTTTCCGCAAATAAAAGAGCAACTTGCGGAATACGGTTATGATTATGAAGTTGATTTCTTTGAATGGAGTAAGATATTCTTGGGCGGATATACGAATTTCGGGGATACATCAGGGGTTTTACATCTGTCATCTAATATGGAAATGGTGAAAACCGTTGCCAAAAATAGGCTTGTTGTCGATAGAACCGAAAACTGCGTGTACCGCTTAATAGCAAATGATTTGTCTGACGAATACAAAGATGTATTTTCACACTGTGCGTCTGGCGGATTGTTTAATAAATATTTAGTTCCGACTGAAATTTCAGATAAAAAAATCGCAGACGGCTATCCGCTTTGTTTCAAACATGAGTTTTTGCCGATGGTCACATATTGCGTAGAATGGTCACCGCAGATGTTTTATGATTATACTTTGTTTATGCTCGACTTTTTTGCGGAATTAGATAAAAACGGGCTCTGTTGCTTAGACGGTCACGCATTTAACGCGACATTCAATAACGGCAAATTTGTGTTCTTTGATTTTGATGCGGTTCGTATTGGTAAAATGCCTTGGTTTTATCTGCAAGAATTTATTAACGACCACTTCGTTATTTTGCTGATGATGTCAGAGAACTTGCGTGAAAAGGCATATTTGTATCTTAACAATGCTGAACAAAAACTGTCATTTAAGGATGTTTCGGCGTATTTATCCACAGAGAAAGTTGCTCTGTTTAATAAAGTGTTTTCCGAGTGTAATCAATATTCGGTTGATGGGGAAATACAAAAATGTTGCGATGTTCTAAGTGAATATATTAAAAGCATAGATTTGGGCGAAATGTTCCAAACAGGTTGGAATGGCTATCAAAACGAATTATATGACACAGGTGAAAGTGAAAAACTCTCAGAAAAGCAAAACGCCGTAATCGAAATGGTTCGCAGTGTCAGCCCTAAAACTATTATAGATTTGGCGGGAAATATGGGCTGGTATGGCTTTGCTCTCAAAAACGAGGTTGAGCGTTATATTGTCGCCGATTTAGACCACGCCTGTGTGGATTTTGTCTTCAAGACGGTTGCTACCAATGGGATTAAGAATATTTATCCGGTGTATCTCAACCTTATTACTCCAACGCCTGATTATTACCGCGACACGCCTATTGGAAACACCGCAATTGTTCCTTGGCGTGACAGCGCAATAAAAAGAATGAAAAGCGATATGGTTCTTGCCCTTGCCGTTATGCACCATTTGGCGTTTGCGCAACAGTTATCGTTCAAAGAAATAATAGGACAGTTTGCGTCGTTTTCAACAAAATGGCTTATTATTGAGTGGATTGAACGCGAAGACAGTGTTGTTTCACTCGCGCTTAAAAATGCGGACTTTGGTTGGTACACAAAGGATAATTTTGAGGCGGAACTTTGCAAAAGATATAAAATTTTGCAAGTGAAAAATTCTGAGTCAACAAGGGTTTTGTACTTGTGCGAAAAATTCTCTGACCAAAAGGTGATGAAATGAAAATAGTTAGCGACGAACTTTGTACTGGTTGTGGGGTATGCAAAATAAAATGCCCATATGGTGCTATTTCAATGGAGTACCGCAAGGCGTTTTTATATCCTGTTGTAGATGAAAGTAAATGTGTAAATTGCGAAATTTGCAAAAACGTATGTCCATTATTAAAGAACGAGTATCCAATGCAAGAAGAACCGAGTGCATTTTATGGTGTTATTCACAATAACTGGGAAGTGCGGAAACAGTCTAGCACGGGTGGAGCATTTAGCCTGATTGCAGAGGAGGTTATTCGCAGAAATGGAGTTGTTTTCGGTGCGGCGTTTACGGCTGATTTTGAAGTTCGTCACATCGGCGTTGCGGTAACTGAGGATTTAAAGGAATTGCGTCAATCAAAATATGTCCAAAGCAATACTCTTTCTGCATATACTGAAATTATTAATCTGCTTGGACAAGGCAAACTTGTGTTGTATTCAGGTTGCCCCTGCCAAGTGGCCGGTTTATTGCAAATCACTGGGGTTCACGATAACCTTTATACTGTTGATTTTGTGTGTAACTCTATCACTTCCCCGCTATATTGGGCGGACTATGTTCGTGAAATGGAAAAAGAATATGGATCAAAATTACAAAAAATAAATATGCGAACAAAGTCCAGGCCCTGGACAATGTTCGCACAAGAATTTAAGTTTGCAAATAAATATGCGAACATTGGAAGTGATAATTATGTAATGGCATTTTGTTCCTACCATTTAATATCGCGTTCATGTTGTTATCAGTGTAAATTTCGAGAGAAAAAGCACAAAAGCGATTTCACGCTTGCAGATTTCTGGAATGTGCGAGATTTTGATGATGATTTATTTGACGACGGGGGAACAAGTTTGATGATTGTTCATACACAAAGAGGAGAAGACTTGTTTGAACATTGCAAACCATTTTGTACGCAAAAGAAAGTAACCTTGTCTGATGAATGGTTAGGCAAAAACCTTCCAATGATTACCAATCAACCGACTCCGTCAGTATATCGGAGCGAATTTAATGACAGATTCGGCAAAGGGGAATCTGTTTTGAAACTCATAAAGGAGTATATCTCAAAATGAAAATTGGCATTGTAACTTTCCATTTTGCACATAATTACGGGGCTTTGCTTCAATGTTACGCACTTAAAATGTTTCTGCAACAGAAAGGATTTGATGTGTCGGTTATTGATTATGCTCCCGATTATCATAGAAGTGTATATCCTGCAACAAATTCCGTATTTGAAAAATTTATATGCGAAAACATTATGCCTAAACCATATGGCATCGATGATAAATACGATATCATCATATACGGAAGCGATACGGTATGGCATCCGTTTGATTTTTCTACATTTAAAGGCTTTGATACAGCATATTTTGGAAAAGTATTTGAAAGTGGCAAGAATATTGCGTTTTCCGCAAGTGCGAATATGAAAGCATATCGGCAAAAAGATTTATTAGATTTGCCCGCGTTGTTACAGAACTTTGACGCTATTGCTGTGCGTGAAAGTTTATTGAAAGATTTTTTGCAACCATATTATAGCAACCCGATACATCACACTTGCGATCCAACCTTATTGCTTGATACTCAAACTTGGTCAAGTCTCTGTGCACAAAGTTTGCAACTCGATAAGCCATATGTATTTGTGTACAATCAGCAGTTTGCATCTTCGACAATGTATGATATTATTGATACATTTATGCGTAATAATGGCAGTTTGTTGCCGGTGTATTTAATCGATCTTCACGGCAATAGCTATCTTCGCGAATCTTGTGGAAGAATAATAAAAAAGAATATTTCGCCGTTTGATTTTGTCTCTCTTATAAAGAATGCGGAATATGTATTCGTTTCGTCCTTCCATGGATGTTCTTTTTCTGCGATTTTTGCTAAGCAATTCAATGTGATGTACAAACATTCAGGAGAAAGAATAGATTCGTTTCTAAATAAAATCGGATTACACGAGCGTCTTGTGACCCATTCAAATTTTATTAATTTCCGCAATAATATTGAATGGGACAAACCGGCGTTTTTACTGCAACAACATATCAATGATTCTAAAAATTGGCTACTAAATCAATTGGAGGTACAATCATAAATGAAAATTAATATAATTGCTCCATTTACGTTAAAAGCCGTGTATTTGGCAGAAAAACTTATAGCGAGTGGCGAGAACGTTCGTTTTTTTGACAAAAGCGTAATGTTGCAAGGCAAAGAGTATAAAGGGATACTTATTGAACCTTATGAGGCGAGTGAAAATGCCAAGGTTTATATATGTCATAAAGTTCACCAACTGGAAATAATGATGGAATGTGAACGTTTGGGGTTTTCCGAAATTTCGAAATATGAGGATTTAATGTCGAAGGACGACGAAATTATTGCCTCAACACGAATAGACTTGGAGTCGCTTATGGCAATTAAGCCGGAAGAGTTTTATTTTTCTTGGCAACGAGAAATTAATACGAACCGTTTTTTAGCCGGTTTAGAGACTTCAAAAAGAGCGGACGCAATCTGCTTTGATGCAATTGACTTAATGATAACAGACAGGTGCACGCTCAAATGCGATGGTTGTGCGGCGTTAATGCACTATTTCGTCCGTCAGACGGATGTCCCTTTTGAAATAATAAAAAAAGGAATAAGCAATGCAAAAAAATATATTGACTACGTTGATTATCTGATGATACGGGGAGGGGAGCCGTTTATTCACCCTGATTTACCGAAAATTCTATATTGCGTGCGCGAAGAGCAATTTGGCAGACGCCCCGTGCTGATTACTAATGGTACGTTAATTCCTAAAAGCGATGTTGTGAGAGTGATGAAAGAAACCGATGTTGAAGTAGATATATCTGATTATGGTGATGCTTCGTGTAAACTGGTTGAATTGGTTGATTTGTTAAAAAGCAACAGTATTAAGCATAGAGTATTAAAACATCCGCATTGGAGCAGAATCCGCGCAATATCTGAAAAGCATGAGGATGGCGCGAAAAAGCGTGCCGAATGTCATTTTTGTGTCCAACTGAAAGGTTCAAAATTCTATATATGTAGTTTTCTTGCCGCCGAAAGAGAACTAGGACATATTCCAATTAATGTTACCAACAGTGTGGATTTTTCTGAAATGCATTGCAATCGTCAGTTGCTCCGAGATTATTTAAGCGGAGTAGTCGTTCCGCAAGGCTGTTCGTGGTGCAACGGCGCAAGTCAAGCACAATATGATTTTGACAAAATTCCCGTTGGGAAGCAATTAAGAGAGTCTGTAACCTATAAAAAATATTGTGAACTGGAGTAAATATATATGTCCAAAGTGTTAGTAATCTTCGGCACACGTCCCGAAGCAATCAAAATGTGTCCGCTTGTGTTGGAGTTAAAATCCCGCCCCGATTTTGAAACGCTCGTTTGCGTTACGGGACAGCACCGTGAAATGCTCGACCAAGTGCTGAAAGTGTTTAACATTGTACCTGATTTTGACCTTGCTCTAATGAAACCGGCGCAAACGCTGTTTGATATTACGTCAAGTGTTCTTGACAAAATGAAGTCGTTGCTTAAAGCGATAAATCCCGCGCTGGTTCTTGTTCACGGCGACACAACGACGGCGTTTGCCTCTGCTCTTGCCTGTTTTTATCTGCAAATTCCCATTGGACACATTGAGGCGGGACTTCGGACGTATGATATTACTTCTCCATATCCCGAGGAGTTTAATCGTCAAGCGATTGATATTGTTTCAAAGTTCAGTTTCGCCCCGACCGAAATGGCAAGAGTAAATTTAATCAAAGAAAGCAAAAATCCCGACAGCATTTTTGTGACAGGTAACACGGGAATAGATGCTCTCCGCTACACCGTTAGAGCCGATTATGTCCACGAGCAACTTGAATGGGCAAGTGACAGCAGACTGATTTTGATAACGGCACACAGACGGGAGAACCTCGGTGAGCCTATGAAAAATATGTTCAGGGCAATTAAATGTGTGCTTGACGAACATCCTGATATTAAGGCGATTTATCCCATTCACCTAAATCCAGCAGTGCGTGAAACGGCGAACGAAGTATTCGGGAATTCCGATAGGTTGCACCTTATTGAACCGCTTGATGTTTTTGATTTCCATAACTTTATCGCTCGTTCGCACCTGATTTTAACCGACAGCGGAGGTATTCAAGAGGAAGCTCCGCACTTCGGAAAACCGGTGCTTGTAATGCGAACTACCACGGAACGCCCTGAGGGAATTGAAGCGGGAACGCTGAAATTAGTGGGGACGGATGAAAATGCTATTTACGAAAATTTCAACCTGTTACTTGAAAGCAGCGAGGAATATACAAAAATGAGTAAGGCGGCTAATCCATTTGGCGATGGTTACGCAAGTAAGCGGATTGCTGATATATTGGAGAATTCATTATGATAAACTATCTTCATCAAGACAACGAACACATCACGGGCGTACCGTTGCTTTGGCAGACCCTCGCCAACTCAACCGTCCTCATAACCGGTTCAGGCGGGCTTATCGGCAGTGCTATAGTCCGTGCTTTAACTGCGCTGAACGAGAAATATAACCTCAATATAAACATCATCGCCCACACGAGAAAAACGCACGGCGATATTTGTCAGCCGCTCCAAATCACCGAACACGCCGACTATATTTTTCACTGTGCGGCGATTACGAGTTCCGCGAATATGGTAAGCAAACCGCTTGAAGTCATAAAAACGTCAATTGACGGCACTCGCAACGTGCTTGAATTAGCCCGAATTTACGGGTGCAAAAGCGTGGTGAATTTGTCGTCAATGGAAGTTTACGGGCAAATTGATGGCGAGATTACGGAGGATATGCTTGGGTTTGTTGATTTATCTAATCCGAGAAGTTGCTACCCCGAAAGTAAACGCCTCGGCGAGTTGCTATGCAATTTGTATCATTATCAGTTCAAAGTACCTGTTAAAATTGCAAGGCTTGCACAGACTTTCGGTGCTGGAACACCTAAAACCGACACGAGAGTTTTTGCACAATTCGCAAAATCAGTTCAAAACAAAACTGACATAATTCTGCACACGGAAGGCAAGTCTCGCGGCAATTACTGCTACATCGCCGACACGGTTACCGCACTGTTTACCTTGCTTTTGAAAGGTGAAAACGGGCAAGCTTATAATGTTTCCAACCCTGAAACATGTATGACAATCCGAGATATGGCTGAACTTTTGGCGGACAAATACGGTGTGAATATTATCATAGACATACCGCCCGATACCGTAAAATTAGGCTATGCACCGGAGACAGGCTATAAACTGGACATAGATAAAATCAGCAAACTCGGATGGAAACCGAAATACGGACTGATTGATTGCTATGAGCGAATGCTCTCCGAGTGGGGAGAAATTTAACCAATTCAAAGGGGAATGTTACAAGTAACGACATATACCGCAATAGCTATTCCACTGAAAGCACCACGGCATGGTATGATGAAGTTCGGCGATGTGTAACTGGTTCACCATATGTACCATTCCAAAAAAAGCCGCCAAGCGGCGGCTGAGTTATTTATTTAGTTTTCCTACAGCTGTCAGGTAGTTTATCTGACCACGGGACAAGATCATCCAGGTAATCATCGGATCTGTCATTCGAATGAAACACCAGTTGATCCAGAAGATATTTCAGGTATTCAAAGGTCTTTAGATTGTTTGCCTTTGCTGTTTCAGCAATACTGTAAAGCATGGCACTGCTGGTCGCTCCCTTTGGAGTATCAATGACATACCAGTTATGTTTTCCGATACAGAAGCTCCGGATACTCCGCTCGGCATCGTTGTTATCAAGTGGAATGATCGGATTGTTTAAGAACTCCCGAAGAAACTTTTCCTGATTGATGGAATAGGATGATGCACGGTATACGGCATTACCTTTATCAATGTTTCCGCTTGTTGCAATGGTTTTTACCCACGCAAAATAAGCATCTACAAGAGGCTTTACTTTCTCTTTTCGATGTTGTAAATGTTCTTCCTCGGACTTATCCTTTGCAGATTTATCTGCATCATATATGGATGAGATTCTTTGAACTGCTTCCAATGCTATGGTGTCCCTGACGTTTGCTTTGTTCGATTTCAGGTACTCGGCAAACTTACGTCTTGCATGAACCCAACAGCCTGCCACCGTAAAGCGGTCCGGATCCTTTTTCTCCAGGGAATGATATACCTGATATCCATCCGTGACGAGTATCCCGTTAAAGCCAGCTAGAAATTTTGATATAGCATCAACATTTCTTGAACCATTCAGTGGATAATCATAAACATAGATGGATGGTGATCCATACTTCTGATCGGTATGGTATACCCACATGTAATCCTTGCTACGCTGCTCCTCATTTTCATGGTGACGGAGCACAAATGGTGTCTCATCACTATGAAGAAGCCTGGCTTTCCGAAGCTCCTGCTTCATTCGCTCATACATATGGGAGAGATATCGTTCTGCAATGTAGATACACCAGTGAGCCAACCGTTGCCTGGATATCTCGACTCCTTTTCGGAGAAAATCTTCATGGATCCGGTTCGCAGGCATATGGTTCACATACTTGTCATCAATAATGCCTGCCATCAAGGAACTGGTCAGAAGACTGTTGTCAAGGATCCGCAGTGCTTTGTAGTCCCTGGATGCACGTACGACAAGACTCTTATCGCCTTTTCCTGCATATACGGCATAATGATGTTCATGAGCAACAAACTTAGCCGGAATAAACTCAAGATCTGTATATACTTCATCCGGAAGCATCCGGTAACCGGATGGGAAGAGGACAGCAAGCTCCTCGTCAGGAATGGTAATGGTAGGTTCCACGATGCGCTCGACATCCTTGATGTCCTCGGCACGCTTACCTTTGCTTTTCCTCCGACGGACGATCACTTCTTCGATGTCCGGCTCTTCAGAAAGAGGATGTTCATCCGCTAACTGTTCTGCTTCATTGAAGACTTCACCGGTTTCAAGATTGAGCGTAAGCTGACCTGGATCAGAAAGATTCTTTTCTGATTTGCGGCCAAAACGATATTCGGTAAGGATATCTACTTTATCCTGAAGGTTTTTCAACTGCTTCATAAGTTCTGTATTCTGACCTTGGACAGTTTCCAACTGATCGTTTATGATGTCGAATGATCTTTGCAGCTGCATATACATTTCAACCAGAAATTCATGCGGTACGTTATTCAGTTTTTCCCTGTTCATCAACGTATTTTCCATGACTTCATTGTACCACAAAAACGTTGATTTTACCAGTGTTTATACGTATTTGAAGCACTTTTGTTTCAATATTTTTGTCCCCATATTCAGCTGTCAGGGTACCATAAAACTGTATGTAATCCACTCTTAGATCAGAGTAGGTGTTACCGTATGAATCCGCTTTTTCTGTTCGATAGCCAGACCATCCATCAGCCATCGGTACTGTTGTTCCGAGATATGAAGTACCTCTGCTTCATTCCTTGGCCAAAGGAACCGACCGTCAGCAAGACGCTTGTATGCCAGGACAAAACCATCACCTTCTTTTCCGAATATTCAGAAAAGAAGGTTTATCCGAAGATTTTTGTTATCCGCACACTTTTCATGAATTCGTTTATGCATCTCTCTCAAAGCATTTCTTCTTGAAAAATATGCGGATAAAATTTTATCTAATTCCACAAAGTTTGGCTAACTCATCCTCGTTATCAGGCCATTCCTTTTCTTCTTTAAGCACAACAAAACCACTTCCTTTTTCTATTGCATCCCGCTTTTGCTCAAGTGATGGGAATGCGTAATGGTCTTTTGTAGTCTGTATGCTTGCATGTCCCATAATTGTTGCAATAGCCTCTATTGCAACGCCATCCCTGTAAAGTCCAGTACCACGCGTCCTGCGGAAAGTATGAGGCGATATAGATTTTGGAAGTTCAGGATAGGTTTTCCGTATGATATCTGCATATTTTTTTACGATTCTCTCCAGGTTTCTTTCAGACATACGATGCATTTCACCATACTGAAAAGTATAAATAAATGGTGTTAGAACTTCAGTTTGATCAATCTCATGATATTCCTGCATGTATGCATTAATTAATGGCAATACCTCTCTAGAAATTGGTGCAATTCTTTCTTTATTACCTTTTCCGTGAATCATTAGATATGGAGTTACAGAATTCAGTATAAGGTCTCCAATATCAAGTCGTAGCAATTCCTCTGCTCTAATCATCGTATCATAAAGTAATGACAGTATCATTGTATCCCGACATCCTGTCTTTGTATTCGGAGGTGAATCAAGAAGTGCTTTCAGCATTTCCGTATCTTCTATGATAGGTTGTACCTTTTTTGGCAATCTCAAGAATGGTACATCAGAAACGTTCAGATATATCTGTTGTAAAGTAATGTCCTTGGCTGCAGCATAACGAATGTAAGCCTTTATGACAGAGATTCGATTATTAACGATGCTTCGTTGTTTTTTCTCTATATCAACTAACCAGTTTCTGTAATCCAATACAAGGTCGAATGTACATTGAGCAAATGTGAAATTCTTAATAGAATATCCCTTTTCGTCGTTTATATATCGTCTGAATACTGTTAATGCATCTCTGTATGTTTTTATCGTTTTCTCACTAGGAGTATCCTGAGGCAGATAAATTTCCAGAAAATCTCTGGTAAGAGAAAAAAACAGAATTCTATCTTTTTTTCTCATCTGACCCTCACCTCCGGTATTACAGCTGATGCCATTGTATCCTTCTTCTGTATAACCTGAAACGCATCCGCTACCTGATGATAGTAATAATACGTCTCATTTGGTGATTTGTGTCCCAAGCTTTTACTAAGATATGGCATCATAATACGGAAATCAATCCCTTGTTCCATCCAGACGTTCATCCGCATCACAACATAGGTATGCCGAAGGGAATGTATCGTTGGATTTTTTTCATTGGATGACTTGCATCCTGTTTTTTTCCAGAAATCATGAAACTTTATACCTAAGCCTCCAGAAGAAATATGATTCTTTTTATCTATACCGGGAAACAGCCATTCTAAAGAATCATCCATAATAGACTCCATTGATTGGATATATTCCGCAAGCATTTTTTTCATATCATCCGCAAGGTAAACTGTACGATCTTTTGCACCTTTTGCACCAAGGATTCCAATCTTTCCTGACTCCACATCAACATCCTCTAGTCTAATGGATGTAGCTTCAGTGCGTCGTAAGCCAGTAGTAAGTATAAGGCGGAAAATGACCTTATATTCTGCAACCATTCTTAACGTCTCTGCGGTTGGTCGTGCTGGTCTATACTGATCTATGACAGAAAAAAGCTCCTTTATTTCACCTGAATCTAAGATATGAATTACAGGTTTGTGACGTTTTTCTTTATTTAAAGGGATATATGCCGATATATTTCGGGCATTCATATATAATGCCAACTGTTTTACCGTATATACCCTCTGACTCACGGAAGAAACACTTTCTTTTTTTGATGGAGACAGCCATTTTTCCAGTCTGTCTATTGTGATTTCTGGGGATGTATATCCCTGTTCCACCCAGTATCTATCAAATCTGGCAAGAACATAGGCTTCTGTATTATATTTATATCCGAGAGCCCTTTTTTCATCAATCAGGCCATTTATATAAACTGATAGTTCGCTGGAATATATTTTTTTTATCATACCCAGTCACCGCCTCTCCACAGTAAGCCTAGACTTTGAAGGCTTAGGGAACACAGCCGCATTCTTTCAGGATCAAGTGACAGATACGGGGTAAGGCTATTTCTATTTCGTTGTCCCATTGCATCCATGATTCTGTCTGGTTCAACACCTTCTTTCAGCCTGGATGTTGCAAAGGTCTTTCGAGTAACGTGAAATCCAGATCCTTTAACACTTCGGTAAGGCACAGCTCTTTTCAGTGCTGAATAACAGGCATTTCGAGTCAAAGAGCAATAAGGTGCCCCTATTCGAAGAAAAACATGATTATCTACTGTCTGTTTTGGTCTTACATCCCTAATATAGCGATATATGGAATTGCCAACAGCAGCAGGCATATGCAGGATTGTTTCAACATCTGTCTTATCCTGAGTAAATCGTACCGTCTGATTTTTCCAATCGATATCTCTTAGTTTAAGCTTAACTATATCACAACCACGCATTCCCATTTCAATACCAAGAAGCAGCATTGCACTGTTTCTTAGCTCTATTGGTGAACTGGCTTTCACAACATAATCTCTGATGGATTCGACTTCTTCATCATTTAGAATGATGATATTTTTTTTCGTCTATCATGCCAGACGTACCCAAAGCAGCGTAAAGCATTGGTTGTGAAACAAGCCCTTTTCTAAAAAGAAATTTCAAAAACTTTCGAATTCTGTGATTGCAACTATTTTTACCTTCTCTAGAATCATGTTTATCAAAAAGATTAAATGCTGTAATAACATCACCGTTAACTTTGCTAAAACTCTCTAATTTATTTGAAACAAGATAATTACAGAAGCGAGTACATGAATAGATATAGTTATAAACTGTATCTTCATCAAGTTTTTCCTTGCGTCGTTCATTTGCAAACGCATCAAGTGGAATTCTGCACCATTCAGGAAGAGAATTAAACCCGGATAGTCCCCTTATATGAGAAACCTTGAGGTTAACTGTTCTACCGGAAAAATACACTTCCAATAAGTCTATCATCCGCTTTACTGACTGGCTGGAACTGTTGCCTAAGTTTTTCTGCACATTTTCAGATTTAATCCATGTTTTTGCTACCTCCGGATTGAAAATGAAACTATTGATATCAAAGAACAAGTAAAGTATATTTGAAGCGCGTAACAAGATATCGATGTATCCTTCTGCGTAGCCTTTGCTCCGATGCATCTCAACTATATCAGTAGCAGCACAACGTAACATATCAGAAAAAACAGTTTGGTTATTCTCACCAGTGCCAGCTGTTTTTATCTCTGTCATACATAATTCCAGATGAAACTCATAGATATTTTGGCATCCAGCTTCTAATGAACCCAGATATAGAGATAGTCCAAAATGTATCATTCCTATTTTCCCAAGGTATTCAAGAAAACCTTTAACAGAGGATTCTTCGACTGTACGAGAAACATCTTTCATATAAGAAAGACTTTCATGGAACGCTAGGATATCATCATAGGAAAAGCTTCCGGGCTCATTCTTGTTTCGCTGATACATATATTTAAGAAAACGAATGATTCTGCGCTTTATGTTGTAAAGTTGTGAATCGGAATACTCTGCTGAAACTTTCTTCAAATATTCAGCTACCTGCTCCAACCACTGAGGTGTAAGTGAAGCTGTTCGCCCCAAGCTGGTAATACTCAAATCAATTCCTTTTATTTCACCGAACTTGTATATATCATCTAGTTTTGCAACAGCACTTTTTTCAAAGTATAAATGTCTGCGTTTAGATTCCAGCAGGTTTTGGATATATACCTCACCCAATGTTGAAGAATAGGGGGTTCCTGTCTGTACAAGGTACGCTCCCAATTTTTTGTAAAAGAGTTCATGCATTCGGACATTTCTATCCGTGTAATTTACCTCTCGTAAGCGGGATAAAACAGCAGTAACATTTTGTTTAAATTGATTCATGGTATTTACCTCCTTTTAGAAGATAATAACACCATATATTTTTATCCGCATATTTTTCTATCATGTCCGTTAACAGCTGTGATTGTAAACGGATTTATGAAAAAGTGTGCGGATAACAAAAATCTTCGGATAACCCTTCGTAAACCAACGCTTTCATTCGGTCTGCTCTTTTACCGCAGAAAAGATAGATGTTTCCTATCTCATAAGGGTTAAGATCAAACTGGTTCTTTATAATAGCAGCCAGCCCATCAATGCCACGTCTTAAGTCTGTGCAGCCGGGTGCGATATAGATGTTTTTAAAACCGGATGCATCATTGAGCATGCAGGATTACCTCCATGACTGAGGAGAGCAGCTCTTTTGAAGTATGTTCACTGACAGAGACATTTACACTTCCAAACTGGATGGTCAGCTGTGGGACAAAGGAAGACTCGGAACTGATTCGGAAATCCTTTGTCTGACTGCAAACAGGCGAAATTGCTCCAACTGTAGTTGGAACAGGTGGCACAAGTTTAACGAGTTTAGCCACATCTGTTGTCTCTGCCTGCATAGATTCGATTGCTGTTTTGCGGATCTGGCTCAGCCAGTAGTAATAGGCATCTTTACTGATTCCTTCTTGCCGGCAGAAATCAATCACCTTAAGTCCAGACTGGGAACGCGCCTTAACGATTCCCGTCCATTTTTGCAATGAAAGCTGGTGTTTCAACGATTGAGCATTCATGTGTGTAAACCTCCTGATTAAGTCGCATTAGGTTGTACAACCTAACACATAAATTTATAGCTTAATCATGTCATAAAAAGAGGTTTGAAAAAAGGGACAGGTTATGTACCAGTTACGGCGATGTCAAGAAAGTCCAAAAGAACACCGTCATCTCTTTGCGTGACGACAAGCATAACAAAATCGCCAAGTGGATGATTGTAAACGCTAAGGCGAACGAAGGTTCATCATGGAGCATTTGGAACTCGTACACTACGGGATATTAACAGAATAAGGAGATACCAATTATGAGGGATATATATATTTGAACGGATGCCTCTGAAAACACGCGGATTATGCGATTATGCAGGCAGACGGCGGGTACAAAACCATAAGCCGGTTGATATTCAAGGTCTCTGTATTATTTGAGAGAGTATGAAAGACTTCATACTTTATTAATCGATATGATATGACGGCAGGATAAGTATTCATTACTGCCCAAAACAACACGGAAGAAAGAACGTGGTTCTATCAAGGAACGATCGGATGTTACTTGATCTATCGAAACTGCTTAAAAACAGGGGGACGCTGATAGCAGATTTGAAAGCACAATCAAGTTTTTGATCAGCGACAGCAAGTTTCAAAGTGACATAATCGAGGCTCAAAGAATGAATGTCAAAATTGAAAACTAACTTAAAGATAATTTATATGAATGCTCGCACGGCACAATGTCAGACGGACTACAAAGAAAAATATCAGCAAGTAAGCGAAAAACTCTCCGAATGGCAACGCAAACTCGCCACACTTGATCGCGAATTGCGTGAGAGAATAACCCAAAGGGAACGCCTCGCGAGGTTTGTGTGGTGGGTCAAAAATTGCGAAAATCCACTGTCACAGTTCGAAATGACGCTGTGGATTGCTACGATGGACATCGTCATAGTTTACGATGACGGACGGCTCGTGTTCAGGTTCAAGGACGGCAGCGAGGTTATGGTGGGGGGTGTTGAACTGGCGGTAATTAGAGCAAGGTGCGTGGTTGAAAGGATACGCGCCTTTAGTTTATTGCTGACAATACTGCTTGTAATCCGATACAATCTGCTCATACTCCACCGACAATTTAGGTCGCATTGATTTGAATGTCGCCGATAAAAGCGGGTGTGGTCTCCACCATAAGACGGAATCGTCAAGGTGCTTGAATGTTTCGATGACGGAGCGGAGTTTGTCTAGATAGGTTTCGGAGTCCGTTAAAGCGGCGGAAATGCTCGTGTTGTAAAAAACTACTTTTTTCTTGCTACCGTCCGCATTGTAGAGTACGTTATGCCATTCTTGCGAAAGTTCATATTCCTCCGCAGTATGCGCCATAGCATCATATTTCGGTGAGCCGAGTGAGACGAACTTTTCCTCGGGCTTGCCGAAATGATTACCGACTTCTTTCTTGTACGCAGAAATATATGTTTTGAGTACTTTTTCGTTCTCTACGATTACTTTGTGTGCATAAAGGCAAGCGTTACAACTTGCGAAGTGTTCGGGAATGGTTTCGCCAGTAACAAAATATGGTACATATACGAGCAAATCCGTTAAATTCCGCAGTCGTTTGCTGTAAAAATCCGGGTGAACTGTGGTGACATAGTTACCTGCATCATATGGATTATGGATAAAAATCACATCGGGATGACGAGCCTCGACATCATATTTTTGCCAGTCAGAAATTTCAATATTTTTCGGATATTGGTCGCCGTCAAAATGTGCATTGATAATTCTGCCATTTTTGTCTCGCTCAAACCAAGGAATGGGAACGCAGTAAACATCGCAGTTTGGGTCGGATTTTGCGGCAAAATAGATACTTTCAAGACTGTCCCACATTGAAAGATTATATGGAAAGAATGCAATTTCAATCTTATCAACTTTGAGTTTCCTAACTGCCGCTTCAATAGGTGGGAGTTGTCTTTGCAGTTGTGACAAAAATTCGTTCGGATTATCTGCGACAAGCGCGGAAGCAATCGTCTTGGAATATGTCAACAACAGTTCCGCCGCTTGCGTTCTCACGCCGGCGTTGGTATCTATGAACGCGACAACCGATGTGGTGAATTCTTTAACATCGCCAAAGAGCGACTTAGCCACTTCCGGCGAAGTCTGCTTTTTTAGTTCAAGGTTTGCCTCGCGGAGCGTTTGTAATAATTCGAGGATTTGTTCTCGTTGGAATTTTCTCATTGATAGTCACTTTCTTTTCTTTAAATTTCGTTTTACTCCAAAATACACAGAACGTTTAAGCCCTACGTTTGGGATATGGAATGAAGTTGCCTATTATTGCGATATTGTCGTTAAATGTTGAAAAGCAATATTTTCTGTGTTATTTATAAAGTAGTCACAAAGTTAGCACATTTTGATGCTGTTTTGCTATTTTTTTGTATTTGGTAACGTAGAGCAGTAATACACCCTGCGTCATCAATTTTGCGAGTCATTGTTGGGATTCGTATTTTGCGGGGCAGGCGCGAAGTTCGGCGAGTTCCTCCGCTTGCTTTTCGATTATCACATCTTTCGACGGTGGAAGTCCCATAACCGTTATTATAAGCACCTGCCATTCTGCTTTCTTCGCGCATCGTGCTTGTGTACCAACTTCCGTACGCCTTGAGAAAGTCCGAGTCGGTTACAACGGTGTCATAGCGATTGATAAGCTTTGCAAATCCTGAGTCGCTCGACCATTGCCTCGTCATGCCAAAACTGCATCTCCAAAATAACCACATGGCCGTTCTCGGTTAAGCACCTTAAGTCAGCGATGTTTCTCTTGCGCCTGTTAGTTTCTTGTAATCCTGCGAGACAACGTTGGTAATCGCACCGATTGAGTTCGACATTTTCTCACCGAGTAATTCTAGTATGAGCGTAGTCAAATTCTTATTCGCAAAATGGGCACTCTAACCCAAATCTGAAAATATCGAAAACGGAACGGACTCAATAAGCTTTCAAAGCCGTATCCCTTTCATATTTTTCGCTTTCGCCATACTCTTACCAACTTTCTGTTATATAAGGCTGTGCCATTCGTATATTTTAACCACAAACGGCAGTTTGTCAAGCGTTTTAATTATAATTAATCTATCTTATTGTATCATGAAATTTCAGAATAGTAAACAAATAAATTTGAATTTTCAGATTTTTTAACAGGGAAACTTTTTATTCCGAACTTGTCAACTATTTATTCGAACACGGAAATTAATTATAAAGCGAGTGCAAAAAATGATTGTTTGTAACTCACATAATCGGGAAAGTTTATGGCTTAAAAAATAGTAGACTACAGAGAAACCTCTTGATTTCGAGGGATTTTCGGCTTCATAGTTGGTATCTGTAATGGTAACGCACTGTTATATAGAGCACTTACATATACAGATATGTATTATGGAAATGATAGTTCATTAGAGTATTTATGTGGAGTACAAGGAAAACCTATAATAATGCAAAATAAACAGGTGCTGCTTGAAACACCTAATAAAGAAAACAAAACTGTATATTTAAATGATTGTACTTACGAAAATAAGAGAATTTTGTTTATACCAGGGAATCTTAACAGTTTATTTGAAATGGATATTGAGGCACGTAACGTTAATACTTTAGGTAAAATTCCAGATGAAAATGAAAATACTGATTCTCTATATACTAAAATTATTAAATTTGAGAATGATATATAGATCGTGTTAACGGTTATGAGGTTAGAAAAGAAGAGCACGAAAAAACAAAAAAACACTTCGAACTTGCAGGAATTAATGCAGATTGATATAATGAAGGTTGAAAAAGAATATTATGTTATTTATCAACAGGGTTATTATAATGCCTTAGGTTGGAATTGCGTGAACAGTTAATAGATAAATTGTCCAATATAGCTCCAAAAGAAGAACGAAATGCAGATTCGGTTAAAGAAATAGGAGTAGCAGGCTGTTTGTATATGAAACAGGATCTATGGCGTATGATTAAGTAAATATTTTACCATATGGGAATATGATTTTGAAATGCAGAATTATTGGAATTAAAGGGTAATTTCAGTATTTCATATATATCAATTAAAACGCTTAAGGCATAAGATGATTATGAGAGTTTTATTAGTTTTTGAACAAGGCCGGAAGCAATCAAGATGTGTCAGTTGGTACTAGAATTAAAGAAATATGAGAGTATTGAATGTAAAGTATTTTAATAGACCAGCATTAAGCGTCAAATGAGCTATATAAAAGAATTTATTGGTGCAGGTGTTGATGCTATTTATGTGCATCCGGAAGAAAAATATTAATCATCAACAACTCTACAGACAATTATTAATGCTGGGATTATACCAGGAATTGCAGTAAATCCTGGTATTTCTTTTGAGTTTGTAAATGGACTTCTTTTTTTGGCAAAAGCGAGTGTTAGTTATGAGTGTTAATCCTGGAATGCCGGTCAGGCATATTTCCGTACATAGGTCAGAAGCTAGACAAGTTCCTGGAAGTAAGAGAATATCGTGATATAGAAGTTTATATAAATGGAGCATGTGGATTGGATAAATAACAGACATATGCTCCAAAGGGGGGAAGGTTTTGTGCTTGGAACGACAGTACTTTTTGGAAAAGATAAACCTTATGTTGATATTTTAAGAAAGGTGAGGCAACAATGCATTTAGTTGACAAAGATGCTCAGGCGAACAGAAAAAAAGTGGGGTTTAAAATGAATTATGCAGTTATCCTTTCGGGTGATACCGGAATCAATTGCAGAGTCGGGTGTAATAGATTCATATGTCATAGTCGCATCTGAAGAATGGCAAACTGTTATTAAAGATAATCTTTGTGGATTAAAATGAAATTTGCAGGATTTCTAATACCGGGAAAAACCCGGTAATTATCAATTTATTATGGATTTTGTAGCTTACTATTAATGATAGTTCCAATTTTAGATCATTTATTGTTTAGAAATATTAATTATTACCGAAATATTTGATAAGGAGGTTATACCATTTTTAAAGGTAATAAGAAGTCAAATAAAAGCAATTACAAATAGATAGGAGATTTTAGAGTCATAGCTCTAAAATCTCCTGGTAGAAAGTACAGAGAACTGAATGCAATTTGATAATAGCGTAATTGGTTTATGAAAGAACCAGTTATCCATTTTCGTCAATTTAGTGCCATACATCCAACCCATATAGAAAAAATAGATTTCATAGAAATTTTCTATACGTTAAGTATATCACGACATAATCTATTATACAATATTGGTAAAACGACAATTTTCACCACAAAATTATGTCAATAATGCATACAAAATTTGACATAAAATTATAAAAATTGCAATTATAGTGTCGAATTATTCTACAAATAATTTTCAGAAAAAACGGTAATATGTCAATGGTATACCGTTCTTGGTTGTAGTATAATAAAACGTTATATTTATTTTTTACAAAGGAGACTTGTAAAATGATTACAATTAGTGCATGTATGATTGTAAAAAATGAAGAAAAAGTAATTTCCAGATGTCTGGAGAGTCTAAAAGGTATTGTGGATGAAATTATTATTATTGATACCGGATCAAATGATAGTACAAAAGAACTAGCTAAATTATACACTGAAAAGATATATGATTTTAAATGGGTGGATGACTTTTCGGCAGCCAGAAATTACTCTTTTTCAAAGGCAGCAATGGATTATATCTACGTGGCGGATGCGGATGAAGTGATTGATGAGGATAACAGAAAAAAATTTTTGGATTTAAAGAAGGCCTTACTACCGGAGATTGAGATCGTACAGATGTTGTATTCCAATCAGCTTGCTTTTAATACTACATATAATTTTGACACCGAGTATAGACCAAAACTTTATAAACGAATCAGACATTTTACATGGGTTGATCCAATTCACGAATCAGTGGCATTACAACCCGTGATATATGATAGCGATATAACTATAATACATTTACCCGAAGATAATCATGCCGGCAGGGATTTTAAGACCTTTCAGTCAGTAATTAAACGAGGTGAAAAAATATCCGAAAAATTGTTGAATCTGTATGCTAGAGAATTATTTATAGCCGGTACGGAAAGTGATTTTTTAGAAGCGGAGACCTATTTTGAAGAACAGGCAGAAGAGAATCTGCCTTATGAAAGTTTAAAAGTAATTCATTGTGTGTTGACTAAGTGCGGACGTTTAAGAAAAAATGATTCTCAAATGTTTAAATACTCCTTAAAAAACATGGCGGGAGGGAAACCCAGTGCTGAGATCTGTTATGAAGTAGGGGAATATTTTTTTGAAAAAGGTGATTATAAAGAAGCAATCATCTGGTATTATAATGCTGCGTATGAGACAGAATGCGACCTAAATATACATTATTCCGGTGATTATCCGCTGTTGCGCCTTTCAGAATGTTATGCCAAGTTAGAAATGAATGAACAGACAGTTTCATACAAAGAGCTTGCTGATGCCTGGCTGCCAAGTTGAGATTTTTTCACTTATCAATCACTATATTTTTATTGTTTTTAGTAATGTATGAAGGGTAACTTATGGAATTTTTATTAAAATCAAAATAATTACGCCGATTGTGAAGACATTCTCTCACATACGGCGTTTTATTATATATATCGTATAAGCGGTACCTATATAAACAGTAGTTACTGTTCACAGGCAACAACGCGACGTGTTTTTGGTGAGTGTATTGTCACAGAAAACCGGAGAATTGCAGCGTAGGAACGCTGCCTCCGCGTTTTGTTTGCATTACGAAGTCTGTTTTTGTTCACGGAACTGCTGCTTTTTGCAGGGGAGTAAACGATAACATAAACAGTAAAATACATTTAAAATAATATGAGAGGTTATCTTGTTATTACAAAGAATTGTATTGTATAATGAATGAGGTATAATACGAAATAAGTCTCTAAACGGCTAAATAAAATACAATACAAATATTATTTAGGAGAAACAAATGAAAGATTTAAAAAGATATACAATAACTCTTAAGGTTATCATTATCCTTTTAATCATTAATATTATAATAGGCGGTAGTTTTGTATTTACAGTTCTTGCTTATATATTCACCTGTCTGTTGATGATGATACGTACGATAATGGTACCGACCGAAAGCAAGATGAAAAAGTACTTAATTCTATTATATATCGTTATCATGTCATTACAAATAACCTTTATATCCCTGGTGACATTTCAACCGGGTTATTCGTATATACATAGGTTTATCGGCAGACTTTTTGCCGCTGCAGTAATATGGTTTCCGTTTTTGGTCGAACGGTTTGTAACGATTAATAAATATACCAGTTTTTATCTGCCGTCAGCTCAAGAGGTATCAAATATAAGTTTTGCTGATATGAGAGCTGGCAAGGATAAAATTATCAATGTTATGGATACGGTAACAAAAGCCGGCAAAGCATTTTCAGCAGAGAATCTTAAAGAAATCAAAGAGGACCTTCACCGCCATAGTTCTTTTCAATATATTAACAAAGGTGTATTGACGGGCGAATACTTTGAAGAGGCAGGGAAATGGATTGAAGACAGGCATATATATATTATTCTGTCTAACACCGGGAGCCCGGCCAGTGAAATTATCTCTACATTTACAAGAAAGCAATATAATCACGCATCCTTATCCTTTGATCCAGAACTAAAGACCATAATCAGCTATAATGGAGGGGAGCGGGTATATCCACCGGGGCTTAATTACGAAATGCTTGATTTTTTCAATAAGAAAGAGGATGCCTCTATTCTTGTATATAAACTACCCTGTACTAAGGAACAGAAAACAAGCATATTGGAGAAAGTGAAGGAAATCAACCGGGACGGAAGTGCCTATAATCTAATGGGGTTAGTATTAAAATATTCACACAAACCCAATATTATGTTCTGTTCCCAGTTTGTCTATAAAATGCTTTCTTTTGCAGGAATTTCATATTTTGAAAAAAGTGATGGAGAAGTAAAACCCACGGATCTAATTGAGATGGATTATTATCGAAAACTGCAATTTGTATATGAAATGAAGTTGAATGAAAAGCAACAGGTTTAACTGTTGGAGAGTTTTTTAGTTTTTTATGGGGAATTCTTTTATTTAAATTTAACATTAATCATATTGATAAATCTGATAATTTTCATTATAATGATAAATAATTAAGATAATTCGATTTTTACCATGTAGCAATCAAGTCTTTAACTTAAAATTCAAACAAAAAACAAAACCGGGTGGAGGAGTATAATGATCTATATTCTTATTGCAGTGTTGATTTTCATAACTGAATATATAGTTAAGAAGTATATTGAAGAAAATAAGGAAATGTATAAAAAAGAAGAAATATTAAATGGCAATATCATTTTGGAGCGCTATCATAATAAAGGGGCAATGCTAAACTTTATGGAGGATAAGGCAGAGCTGGTAAAGAAGATAACCGTTGCTCTGGTGGGGGTTCTTATATTCCTT
Source organism: Anaerocolumna sp. MB42-C2 (assembly GCF_030913705.1). Taxonomy (GTDB): domain Bacteria; phylum Bacillota; class Clostridia; order Lachnospirales; family Lachnospiraceae; genus Anaerocolumna. Next base: position 2,714,062 of record NZ_CP133190.1, on the reverse strand, counting down.
TTTGCGATGCTTCTGCCTAAAAAAGGGAATCGTGTCTTGAAATTTGCATTAGCCCTTATATTAGGCGGTGCATTAAGCAACGTACACGACCGTTTGATCAGAGGATATGTAGTTGACTATTTTAGTTTTAAGTTCCTTAAAAAGATAATATTTAATATTTCGGATATCTGTATCTTTCTTGGATCCGCACTTATTACCTTATTATCAATATTTAAAAAAGACTAAAAAGTGACAAATAAAATGATTACGATGAATGATATTATCAATAAATAAACAAGGATATAGCCATGAATTAAAGTAAGCCAGTCCAGTCGGCTTATTGTTAATTCATGGCTATTTGATTTATTTATTCTCTTATTTTAGTAGTTCCAATACGGTTTGGGGTATCTGGTTCGCCTGGGCAAGCATTGCCTGGGAAGCCTGCTGTAAAATTGACAACTTAGCGTTTTCAATAATGCCGTCCGTCATATCTTCATCAGATATCCGAGATTCTGCCGCAGCTAGATTCTCGGAATAATTCAACACATTATTTGATATATGCTCTAAAACATTCTGGTAAGCTCCGTATTTACTTCGTTCTCCGGATAACATATTCAGTGCCGAATCCGCTTTGGTAATTGATTGCATAGCCCGTTCTGCAGGATCCGTATAGATCGCATAAGTACCAATACTCTCTGCGGTAACACTTTTACGTACAATTTGAAAAAGTTGTCCGGAATCAGCTCCGATTTGAAGATTGAGGCCCTGTCCTATATAGTTTAACCCCTCGCTGATTTCTTCAGCAGTTGGTTTGGATACTCCATAAAAAGTATTGACGGATCTATCACCGCCTCCGGCTACATCGACCGGATTCCACCATAAACTATAAGCGCTGTCACCAATACTGCCGTCTGGCGTCCAATTCCATTTATCTACCTGAAGCCAGGTACCTACTCCGAACTGATCGGGATCTTTAAGAACACCGGCCCCGGTCAGTATACCATAGGCTTTAAGATATGGATTGGACTTGTTGTTATATACAGTGAATTCGCTTGGTATATTACCGGAATTATATACTTTTTCATTAGTAAGATTCGATCCGTTTACACGAAAAGGTGCAAAGTCATCATCCCCAAGCATAGTATCCATATTGAACAAGATACCGATTGAATGGGTATCCGTACCTGTATTTTCCACCTTGTACCTGATTTCATACATATTATCGGTTGCAGGGTCCGATGCATTTAGATCATTCATATCGGTAATGGTAATAGACTGGGTTACTTTTATGTTTCCATTTACCGTATATTCTGTTTTGTAAGAATTGGTTCCGGCATCATAAATAGTAGGGGCTGTCACTGCAACGCCTGACTGTCCGGAACGCAGCAGATAACATGTTCCGTCTATATTAACCTGAGGGTAGGAAGTCTGACCTGAACCAAAATTTAATATTTTATTATCGTCCAGAGCGTTTGGCAGATAACCTTTATCTGTGCGAAAGGAAAATGTACCGTCGCTTGAGACATTTAGCTTCAGGAGATTTCCAGAACCCGTCATACTGGAAGAAACACCTGGATAATCCGTAATATTAAGAAGAGGAACCTGATTAAAATGCGTGTCATTGGCAATGGAATTTATCTCTTCATTTAACATGTCAATTTCTGTCTGCATGTATTCCCGGTCTTCTTGTGTATAGGTACCGTTTGCTGCCTGTACACAAAGTTCCCGCTGTCTCTGTACAATGCTTTGCAACTCAGACAGCGCACCATCGGCAATCTGAACTAAAGAGATACCGTCTTGGACGTTTGTCCCGGCGGTATCCAATCCGCGGATTTGTGCTCTCATTTTTTCGCGGATCGATAAACCTGCGGCATCATCCGCAGACCGGTTGATACGATAACCTGATGAAAGTTTTTCCATAACACCGGCTTTTTTGTTATTAGTTTTCTGCAATTGGCCATAGGTATACTGGCTTAGCATATTATGTGTAATTACCAATGTTTGTCCCTCCGTAATTACTTGATATTTATATAAAAATTATAGTTTTTATAATAAGTAAAATAGAATAAAGCCCGTTTCTTTGGAGTACCTGCATTTATAAGTAATCTGTAAGATTAGTATAATGAGTTGGGAGCATTGAGACTTTGTCCCCAAGCTAATACAAATTTATTTTAACAGGTAATATCTGTTATTTCAAGATGTGATACAAAAATATTTAGTACATATTAGTTCAAATGAGTGCTGCAGCTTTTCTTTGATTATTTGATAATTTGTATCATTTTACTTTGTAAAAGAAGTGCCATAAAAATGGAGAAAGCTGAAAATATTAGCAAATATATAAAGTAATATTTCCCTAAGGATTCCTATATTATGATTATAGAAGAGTGTTAATAAAGATAATAACAAAAAAACAGGAGAAACTTAACCTTTATGTTTCTCCTATTTTCTTTTTATGGAAAGAAATTGTATCTGAGTTAGTGGTCGTTAAAAGCAGCTTTTTGCTGTTTTTTTTGTTGCGCAATATAGTGCAGTAACATGGGCAGATTTGTTGCTCAAGGTTGCTCAAAAATATGGAATATTTTGGCGGAATTATACAATGCAGAATAAAATATATTTGGAATTATGCAAATTGAATTAAAAATGTTATAAGAGTATTATAAAAAAAGAGCTATTTAGGTAATAAATGCACTATAGGATCAGCTGTAGATAAGAATAACTGTTAAAAATGCACATTTTCCGAAAAACCGCTTTGACGGCGGTAGCGAAGTGAGAAAGGGAGGATGAGAAGTTACACAAAAAATATAAAGAAAGGAAGAAAAAATGAGGAAAGTAACAAATAACAATCGGTATAAGGTGCCATTCTTTAAAACCGTAAGAAAACATTGGATGTTGCTGGCTATGCTGTCTCCGGCGCTTTTATATGTGATTATTTTCTCATATATACCTATGACGGGTATTGTGCTGGCATTTAAGAATTATCAGTATTCCGGCGGCATCTATGGGTCTCCGTGGACAGGGCTTAATAATTTTAAGGCGCTGCTGGTAGCGGGAAAGTTGGGACAGGTAACACGTAATACACTGTTGTACAATATTGCATTCCTTATATTGGGTGTAATTTTTGAGATGGGCAGCGCAATATTGCTAAATGAGTTGTTTGGCAGACAATTCAAGAAAATAGCCCAATCCTTTATGTTCCTGCCATATTTCATCAGCTGGGTTGTAGCTGGCGCAATTATGTATAATATATTCAATTATGAGAGGGGTGTATTCAACCACATTCTGAATATGCTGGGAATGAATTCTTTCGATTTATATAATACTCCCGGAGCATGGATTATCATCTTGATTTTCTTGAAGATATGGAAGCAGACTGGATATGGGTCCGTTGTATATCTGGCTGCCATAACCGGACTGGACCAGGAGATGTTTGAAGCATCTTCCATAGATGGAGCCAGCGTTTGGCAGAAAATCAGATATATCACAATTCCTTCCCTGATACCTACCATGATGATACTGGTGTTGTTAGGTATCGGCAATATTTTCAGAGGCGACTTCGGTCTGTTCTACCAGACAGTAAAGAGCAGTGCGCTGCTCCAGCCTGTGACGGATGTCATAGATACTTATGTGTTCCGGTTGTTGATTACTAACAGCGATATCGGCGTATCAGCCGCCGCAGGTTTGTATCAATCTGTACTCTGTTTTGTAACAATTACGATCTGCAACAAGCTCGTCAAGAAAATGAACCCGGATTATTCCCTGTATTAATGGAAGGAGAGCAATGTTATGTCAAATAGAAAGATAAATCATGGCAGGCGTATGAGTAAGGATACCCTTGCAGTAAATGTGTTAGGTTATGTAATGATTGGTTTATTTGCCCTGATTTGTGTAATTCCCTTTTATCTGATCATTGTGGCATCCTTTACACCGGAATCTTCTCTGATTCGTAACGGATATCCTCTGATACTTACCGAATTCAGTGTACAGAGCTATCTCCTGTGTCTGAAAAATCCGCTTTCGATATTAAAGGCTTATGGAACTACGATCGGTGTTACCGCTGCTGGCACAGTACTATCCGTATTTGTGGCATCTATGACAGGGTATGTGCTGTCACGTAAGGATTTCCCTTGGCGGAATAAGCTCTCATTTTTCTTTTTCTTCACCACATTGTTTAATGGAGGACTGGTGCCCTGGTATATGATGTGCGTCCGTTATCTGAATTTTAAGAATTCTTACCTGGGAGTTCTGCTGCCGTTAATGTTCTCCGTATGGAATATGATAATCGCCAAGTCTTTTATGAATGGTATCCCCAATGCAATCAGTGAATCAGCCAAGATGGACGGAGCAAATGATTTTGTGATCTTCACCCGTCTGATTCTGCCATTGAGTAAGCCGCTGCTGGCAACCTTAAGCCTGTTCTCCGCACTGGCCTACTGGAACGACTGGTACAATTGTATGCTGTATATTACAAATGAAAATATGTTTACCTTGCAGTATTATCTGCAAAGAATACTGGGAAGTGCAGAAGCTATGAGACTCGTGGCGGAGAAGTCGGGTATCGCACTTCCGTCCGTCCCCCTGGAGAGTATGAAGATGGCCATGACGGTCATTGCTACCGGACCTATCGTACTACTGTATCCTTTTGTACAGCGCTATTTTGTCAAGGGGCTTACGATTGGCTCAGTCAAAGGGTGAGAGAGCTCTTCGGTGTCAGGTTAATGTTAGTGTATCCGAAGCAATAATTGCTTCAGAACATAAATAAGAAGGAGAGAGAATAAATGAAAAAGAACAAACTAGTATCAATCATTTTAATTCTATGTCTGTTGGTTACAATGCTTGCTGGATGCGGCCGCTCTTCAACAACTACTACGGACAACAGCTCCGGTACTGCAAAAGTCACGGAGTCTGCAAAAACAGGGAGTGAGGCAACAGCATCGGAAACGCCGTCAGTTTCTCTGGATGGCCTGCCGGAATCCGTAAGTGCAGGCACTATTGCTGCATCACCGGATTTCTATTCGAATACTGATTTGAGTAAGGACTATACCGTTAACATGTATCTCATCGGCGATACCCCTAAAGCTTGGGACGAGGTGCTTTTGAAGGTCAATGAATATTTAAAACCCTATAACACACAGCTTGCAGTAACATTCATGAGCTGGAGTGATTATCAGACCATGTATTCACTGGTGTTAGCAGGCGGTGAGGACGTAGATCTGATTTTTACAGCCCCCTGGTGTTATATGTATAATGAAGCAGCAAAGGGTTCTTTCTATGAACTAAAAGATGATTTTATCACAAACTATATGCCCCTAACCAAAAAATATCAGGCAGCTGAGAGCTGGAGTGAAACCAATATTGCCGGAAAAACAGTTGCAGTTCCCTCTAATGTTGCTACGCCTATGGGTAAGATTGTAGCAGTACGTCAGGATCTGATGGAGAAATACGGAATGTCTGAGCTTAAGACTTGGGATGATTACAAGAAGTTCATGCTCACCATTGCTGAAAAAGAAACCCCAAGCAGTGGTATCTATGCACTGGCAGCAGCTACCGATAATAATGAACTGTGGGATGTATACCGTCAGCAGTCCGACACTTTCCTGGCTTTGGACAGCAGCTATCTGGATATGATGTATCAATATAATGGCGGTATCCCGGCTAAGGAGGATATCAAGCTGGCTTATGAGTATGACAGCTTCCGCAATTTCGCCAAGGATATGAAAGAAATGGCTGATGCAGGATGCTGGAGCCGCAGTGCTCTGACCAACACAGTAACAGATGATGATGCTTTCGGCAATTTGCAGGGTGCTTCCATCGCATGGAATGCTTCCGTATTCACCTATATGGAGCAGGCAGAGAAGACGGCTGGCGTAAAATGTATGGCGTATGATCTCACCACTGACCATCTGGTAGGTGCAGAGGCATATTCCAACAATGATATGGCAATCGCAGCAGGTTCCAAAAATCCTGAGCGTGCCGCTATGGTTCTTGATATGATGAAATTCGATACTTATTTGAACAGACTCCTTATTCTTGGTGTTGAAGGCGAGCATTACAGTATGGATGCTAAAGGCCAATATACAGAGCTGGATAAGGCCACTGATTTTGCGGCATCCGCAATCTCCGCTTCATGGGCAATCAAGAACGGTAATTTGACTGAAGCAGGTGTACCTGAGCGTGAGAAAGCCATCACCGATTCATGGCAGGATCGTGTGGTTATGAACCCCACCATCACCTTTGTATTTGATGATACGAAAGTTAAATCCAATGTCGCTGCTGTAACGACTGTCCTTACGGATTATGTTCCCTCGCTTGAACTTGGTCTGGTGGATGACGTTGACGCCTCATTAAATGAGATGCTAAAGAAATGCAAGGATTCCGGTTTGCAGGAGATATACGATGAATTTTATAAACAGTATGATGTCTGGTTGGCAACCCGTTAACAGGCAGATTATAGGGGCAGGCATTCTGCCCCTCTTCTATGGACAAGAAAACTACTCTGCAGTTTTCTATCGAAATATAAGAATTCTGCCGGTGAAACGAAATCCTTACATTTCCCTGTTTCAGGTAATATTTGCGGTCGCTTAAGCGGCCGAGTTGCGTTAGAATGAAAAGCTGGCAGGATCTTTATTAAAGAGGAGGAAGAAATATAACATACGATGAGATTGCAAAAAATCTGGGAGTATCCAAGAGCACTGTTTCCCGGGCATTATCCGGAAAGGGAAGAATTGGGGAAACTACCAGGATAAAAATACGCTCCTACGCCCAAAAGCATGGGAAATGGCAGGGGAATAAACAGGCAGCAGAGCATTCCAAAACAAAAAACATTGCAGTAGTAATTCCTACGGATGCGTATACTACAAGTATTCCTTTCTTTTATGAATGCCTGCTGGGAGTCAGTGAAGTGGCGTCAATGCTCAAGTATAGTGTACTGATTACAATTGGTGCACCAGGTGATATATCCGGTATTCAGGCACTTGTGGAGAAAAATGAAGTGGATGGACTGATCCTGTTGCGCAATATTGAGGATGACAAGCTTTTAAAGTATCTTGTTGAGAATCATTTTCCCACAGGTCTGGCTGGCACCTGTAATTATGAAGAAGTGATTCAGGTGGATATTGATAACAGGGCGGCTTCGGAAAGCCTGGTATCTCTGTTGATTGGCCAGGGATACCGCCGTTTCGCAACGGTGGTGGGGGACTCGGCCTATCATGTAAATAGGTGTCGGTGTCAGGGCTGTTATGATGCCTTTGATAAGCATGGACTGCCCAGGGAACAACAGATGTTTTATCCAAACTTTGTAAATATGGAGCTGATAGATAGTATCATCAGTGATATGTTTGCTAGAAAAATAGAGTGTATCATGTGCGGAGATGATGTAATCTGTACAAGAATTATGTCAAGACTGCAGGCAGAAGGGTACCGGATTCCCAGGGATATTTCCATTGCATCCCTGCATAACAGTACGAATTTGGACTGCTTCTCACCTGCGGTCACTTCAATCAATGTCTCTGGAAGACAGGTTGGTAATATGGTTAGCAAGCAGCTGATTAACTGGCTTAAGGGAGAGGCTTACAATGCCAAGACTAATCCGGGTTATGAGATTCTGTTGCGTAAATCAATAGGGAAAATGTATTCTGTATAAGAAAGATAGGAGAGGTAGGGAAAATGTATTTAACAGCGAAGAAAGTAAGACAGAGAGAAAATTTCAATCTGAACTGGTTCTTTTATCACGGAGAAGAAGACAGGAGACCAGGGGAAAGTGACACGGCCGCCTACAGACCGGTGAAGCTGCCCCATGACTGGAGTCTTGAGTATCCCTTTGAGGAACACGCAGCTTCCTGCGGCTCGGGCGGTTATGCAGAGACGGGAATAGGATGGTACAGAAAATATTTTCAGGTTAACCCTGACGTTTTGATTGGTGGCAGGGTAGTGCTGCAATTTGACGGAGCGTATATGTTGACTCAGGTTTGGATAAACGGACATTATCTGGGGCGTCATGTTTATGGCTATACACCTTTTGAATGGGATATCACAGAGTTGCTATACCGGGACGGCGGTGAGAATGTGGTGGATGTAAGGGTAGATAACTCTGCTCAGCCCAGCTCCCGGTGGTATTCCGGTTCCGGAATTACAAGGGATGTATGGATATGCGGGGTAAGAGATCTTCATGTTGCTCCCTACGGTGTATGGGTACATAACCTCGAGGTAACTAAGGAAAAGGTGCGTCTTGCTGTGGAAACACTGGTGTGTGAACAAAGCACTCCTGTGAGGGATAACAGTGCCGGTACAGTCAAGTCAATTACGGTGGGAACCAGTATATATGGGCCGGACGGTAAACTTTGTATACAGGAACAGATAAAAGAGGAGATAAACGAAATTCAGGAAGCCGGAAGACGGTCAGGAGAAAACTGCAGCGGGCTGGTACATACTTTTCACCAGGAACTTGAACTTTCTTCTCCTACGTTGTGGAATGTGGATAATCCGGCACTGTATGAAGTAATTACCAGGGTCTATGCTGACGGAGTACTACAGGATGAGGTACATACCGTGACAGGGTTTCAGAATGCCCGGTTCGACAGCAAACAGGGATTTTTGCTAAATAGCGTAAGGGTGAAATTAAACGGTGTATGTATCCATCATGACGGCGGTTGTATGGGTGCGGCGGTCCATCCGCAGATATGGGAGAGAAGACTTGAGAAACTGAAAAAAATGGGTGCAAATGCCGTTAGGATGTCCCATAATCCGCCGGATCCTGCACTTTTGGATTTGTGTGACCGGCTGGGGTTGATGGTGATGGATGAGGCCTTTGACGAATGGCGTATCCTGAAGGGGAAGGAACTGGGCAGCAATACCCATGAAAGTAGAGGTTATTCAGAGTGGTTCGATAGCTGTCATGAGGAGGACATACGCACCATGCTTCTGCGTGACAGGAATCATCCAAGCATCATTATCTGGAGCATTGGCAATGAGGTGCCGGAACAGACAGTCCCGGAGGGTTATCTGACTGCAAGGCATTTAAAAAGTATTTGTAAAGAATTAGACCCGGAGCGGGCTGTGACCCAGGCGAACGATCAGGTTTGCGCTGAGCCGCATGCGGCAACAGAAGAGTTCTTAAATGAGCTGGATGTGGTGGGTTACAATTATGTGGACAGATGGCGTACCAGGCAGGAAACTCTCTATGATGATGACAAACGCGCCTATCCGAACAGATGTGTGCTCGGTACGGAAAACAGCGGCCTCGGCGGAATCCGGGGAGAATATCTTATGACCCTGCAGGAAAGGGCGGGCTGGTGGAAGAGGCCATATTACAGTGCTCCGGTGGAAATCGGCAGGCTGCTGCGTTTTACTATGACCCATGATTATGTGGCGGGAGACTTCATGTGGACTGGGGTCGATTATCTGGGAGAAGCCCACTGGCCGTTGCATTCCTCCTGTGCAGGAGTGTTGGATACCTGCGGGTTTGAAAAGGACAGTTTCTATTTCTATCAGAGTATCTGGAAACGCTCTGAACCTATGGTACATCTGCTTCCCCACTGGAACCTCAATGTAAAAGAAGGTTCAATTTTGCAGGTATTGGGCTATACCAGCTGTAACAGTGCAGAGCTTTTCCTGAACGGAAAATCTTATGGCAGAAAGGCTTATACTTATCCGGCTTATGGAATGACTAAGAAGTACGGACATTATGATAAGAACCCTATACCAATCAATACGAATGATTTATTTTTAAGCTGGGATGTGCCCTATGAACCTGGGTGCATAAAGCTTGTAGGATATGTGGACGATAAGGAGGCTGCCCGTCATGTGGTGAGAACAGCCGGAGCACCTGCGGCAGTACGGTTGTCCTGTTACCGGCAACAGATGAAGGGAGACGGCCTGGATATTGCCCAAATAGAGGCAGAGCTTTTGGACAGCCAGGGTAATCTGTGTGTGCAGGCAGATACGGAACTTATCTTCACAGTAGACGGTCCGGCTTGTGTGATAGCGGTGGATAACGGCAATCCGGAGGAGATGGAGAGTATGAAGAAAAACCGTATCCATGCATTCCATGGACGGGCTCTGGCTATTATACAGTCATCAGGAGAAACAGATGAAGCTGGTCTGGTCAGGTGCAGCACAGCAGAGAACTGTTCTGTACTTGCAGGGACAAAACAGTGCACCGTATATGTCCGGGCGGAAGGTCTGACAGGAGACAGCTTTCCCATTATAATAGTATCCTGACGTAACTGTCAGATGGTAATAAAGGTGATAATTGCGGATAAAAAAACAGTAGAAACTTAACATTTATGTTTCTACTGTTTTTTGACTGGAGTCTTGACAAAAATAGATGCAGTATTATTTATTTCTGATATTCCAACGCCGCACCAACAAAGCCTTTAAATAACGGATGAGGTCTGTTAGGTCTGGACTTAAATTCCGGATGGGCCTGTGTTGCCACAAACCATGGATGATCGGCTAATTCCATCATTTCCACAATACGTCCGTCAGGAGATAAACCGGATAATTTAATGCCGCCCCGGACAAAATCTTCACGGTAATAATTATTTACTTCATAACGGTGTCTATGTCTTTCATGAATCACTTTCTCACCATATAACGTATAAGCTTTAGAAGTTTCATCCAAAACGCAAGGGTAGGAACCTAACCTTAAGGTTCCGCCGATGTCTTCAATTCCGTCCTGTTCCGGCATAAGATGGATAACCGGATGTGTAGTACCTGGATCAAGTTCCACACTATGGGCATCTTGAAAACCAATTACATTGCGGGAAAATTCAACGATGGCTAACTGCATTCCTAAACAAAGGCCAAGGAAAGGAATATTATTTTCACGGGCATATTTAATTGCTGAGATTTTACCCTCGATACCTCTGTCGCCGAATCCTCCCGGAACTAAGATTCCGCTGACATCAGAGAGGATTCCGGCTGCATTTTCATCCGTTAAAGTTTCGGAAGGAATCCATTTAATATTAATTGCTGCATTGTGGGCAACAGCACCATGTTTTAAAGATTCCACCACGCTGATATAAGCATCGTGTAACTGTGTATATTTACCGACCAAAGCAACGGTAACTTCTTTTGCGGGATGTTTTAATGCTTCTACCATCTTCTCCCATGCAGTGAGATCCGGAGTAGGACATTCAAGAGCCAGGCACTCACAGGCGATATTGGCCAGGTGTTCCTTTTCCATTGCAAGTGGTGCTTCGTATAATGTCTCAACATCAAGATTTTGAATGACATGATTACTGGGAACGTTACAGAATAGTGCGATTTTTTCTTTGATACCGGGTTCTAAGGGGAGTTCGGTTCTGCATACGATGATATCCGGGCGGATACCCATTCCCTGAAGCTCTTTCACACTGGCCTGGGTAGGTTTTGTTTTCATTTCCCCGGAAGCTTTTAAATAAGGGATTAAGGTTACATGGATAAGGATAGCATTTTCATGTCCGACATCATGTTGGAATTGACGAATTGCTTCAAGAAATGGCTGACTTTCAATATCACCCACAGTACCGCCTACTTCAATAATGGCAATCTGGGTATCTTCACATCCGTCATTATGATAGAAACGGTTTTTGATTTCATTGGTGATATGAGGAATGACCTGAACGGTTCCGCCGCCAAAATCTCCGCGTCTTTCTTTGGATAAAACGGACCAATATATTTTACCTGTTGTAACATTGGACTGTTTTGTTAAGCTTTCATCAATAAAACGCTCATAATGACCTAAATCAAGGTCGGTTTCAGCACCGTCATCCGTTACGAAAACTTCACCATGTTGAATTGGATTCATGGTACCGGGGTCTATGTTAATATAGGGATCAAACTTTTGCATTGTTACATGGTATCCTCGCTCTTTTAGCAATCTTCCCAAGGAGGCAGCGGTGATACCTTTTCCCAAGCCTGATACTACTCCTCCGGTTACAAATACATACTTAACTCCCATTCTTATGATTCCTCCTTTGATTATAATATATATTGATAGTTAATAGTTTTGCGGGTACAGCATAGATTCTTTAATTAATATAATTTACTTAATTGTTTCAATATAATATAAGAATTTAAAATCTTCAATAACAGGTAATGCAACAGAGATTCGTTACCAATAGATATAAATAATTATTCGTCATTATCGGCATATTTATTAGTAACTGTGCTTCTGCTCCATAAAAAAGCAGATATACGTAATTCACTGCCGCCTGGTAACAGTAAAAGCAGTTATTCGCAATCCACTTAGATGCCTGTCTTTAGCCCCACAACTGCTTCCATTCGTGAGGTTAAATAATGAAAAAAGCCCTAATACAATCGGTGGAAATCCGAATACCACCGGTTTAAGGCATTTTAGATAAGGATAAAGCCTGTTTGATCTTCGTACTATCATTTAAATTTCTAAATCCTGTTTATGTGTTTTGAGGCACAAAATCAGGATGGAGATAAAAACGCTCTAAATTTTTAAACTTAATCTTAAAAGTATATTTTTAAACAATCACAAGCTATTATACTATCATCTTATAAATAAATCCAGTATAATTTTAAAAAAATTAATATTTTTTTTATTTCCGACACAAAAAATTCATGACATATGTATTGATTTATAATTAGAGTAACATTATAATGAATTGTATCATTATAAAATCTTTATTTATCCCCAATTTTAACTTACAAGTAAGACTCTCGCTTTTTACATAAGCTTGTGGGTCCTGTATTTACTTGATTCGGTCGGAATTCATGATCCGACTGGGATACCTGCGTGACAGGTTTAAGTTATCAAGCAAGTGGCGCAGCGGAATTTTTGAATATCCGCTTTGACAATATTTCATTATGTTTAAATATATGTGATCAGCTGTTAGCATGACTTGCAAATAGATATGATTAATTTTAGTCCTATCATTAATATTAAAATAATACGAAGGAGGTAGGGTATGGATAATAAAAAATTAAATAATAACAAACGCGGAATGAATAATAAGAAGACTTTTTTCTATATTTTAATTGCTGCGATCGTTACACTGGCATTATTTACTTATATGTCGAATCAGCTGAAAGCCGGAAGCAACATTGAGATTTCCTATGATAAATTTATAGATATGTTAGATAAAGGGGAAGTTAAATCTGTTCGTATACAGTCAGATAAAATAGTGATAGAGCCGCTTACACAGCCGAATGAGCTTTATAAAATATCCTATTATACAGGGGGTATTAATGATACAAAATTAGCAGACCGTCTCTTGAAGGCCAAAGATAAAAATGGTAACAAAGTCACCATAAATACGGAGATAGTTGATACCAGAACAACTTTAATGGACATTATAGTAGTTTGGATATTACCATTTGTGCTGATTTATCTGGTAATGTGGTTCTTATTCAGGATGATATCGAAAAACGGCGGCGGTATGATGGGCGGCGTCGGAAAAAGTAATGCAAAAGTTTATGTAGAAAAACAAACCGGTGTGACTTTTAAGGATGTAGCCGGTCAGGAGGAAGCAAAAGAGTCCCTTACGGAACTTGTGGATTTCCTTCATAATCCCGGCAAATATACGAGGATTGGTGCTAAACTGCCAAAAGGTGCTTTATTAGTAGGACCTCCCGGAACCGGTAAGACCTTGCTTGCTAAAGCAGTAGCCGGTGAAGCCAATGTACCGTTCTTTTCTTTATCCGGATCCGATTTTGTTGAAATGTTTGTTGGTGTTGGTGCCTCCAGGGTAAGGGATCTGTTTAAGCAGGCACAGTCCATGGCACCATGTATTATCTTTATTGACGAAGTTGATGCCATCGGTAAAAGCAGGGATTCTCATTACGGCGGCGGCAATGATGAAAGAGAACAGACTTTAAATCAGTTGTTATCAGAGATGGATGGATTTGATACTTCTAAAGGGTTAGTAATTCTTGCAGCAACTAACCGTCCGGAGGTATTAGACAAAGCATTACTTCGTCCGGGACGTTTTGACCGCCGTGTCATCGTGGATAAACCAGATTTAAAGGGACGTATCGATATATTAAAAGTTCATGCAAAAGATGTATTAATGCATGATTCCGTTGATTTGGAGGCAATCGGTTTAGCTACATCCGGTGCGGTAGGTTCAGATCTGGCTAATATGATAAATGAAGCGGCAATTCTTGCCGTTAAAAAAGGCAGAACCGTTGTAACCCAGGAGGATTTATTTGAATCGGTAGAAGTAGTAGTGGCCGGTAAAGAGAAAAAAGACCGCATCCTTAATAAGGAAGAAAAGCAGATTGTAGCTTACCATGAAGTAGGGCATGCGTTAGTAACCGCACTTGAGAAGAAAGCGGAACCGGTGCAAAAGATTACTATCGTACCAAGAACAATGGGTTCCTTAGGATATGTAATGCAGGTTCCCGAAGAAGAGAAATACCTTATGAGCAAAGAGGAATTACTGACAAGAATCGTAACTCTATATGGCGGCCGTGCTGCAGAGCAGTTAATATTCAATTCTATAACCACCGGTGCTTCCAATGACATTGAGAAAGCTACCCAGCTCGCAAGAGCTATGGTAACCCAATACGGTATGTCAGATAGATTTGGTTTGATGGGATTAGAATCCATAGAAAACCGGTATCTGGACGGAAGAGCTGTGTTAAACTGCGGTGATGCAACGGCAGCAGAGATTGATAAGGAAGTTATGACAATCTTAAAAGAATGCTATAAGAAAGCGGAAGCCTTATTAGCCGATAACCGTGAAGTATTGGATAAGATAGCAGCATTCCTTGTAGAAAAAGAAACAATTACAGGTAAAGAATTTATGGATATCTTCCATGAAGTAAAAGGTTTGCCTGCCGAAGAGATTCCGGCAGAGAGTGAAAATCCGGTAATTGAAATTCCGACACAGCCAATACTTTAACATTTATATTGAGTGAGGAAACAAGTAGTTATTATGAAACTTTATAGGTAGCAGATGGTGTGGGTTTATATTTCAATTATATGAAATGTAAACCCACATTCTGGAGATGAGGCAATTTATTACTTATTATAATTATAAAGGAGATGCCATGTTTTTTGACATAGAAGAAGAATTAAAGAAACTTCCTGCCAAACCCGGGGTTTATATTATGCACGATAAGTTTGATACGATAATATATGTCGGTAAGGCAATCAGTTTAAAGAACCGGGTCAGACAGTATTTTCAGAACAGCCGGAATTTGACTCCTAAGATCCAGCAGATGGTTGCCAGAATACAGTATTTTGAATATATTATTACGGATTCCGAACTGGAAGCTTTGGTTTTGGAAAGTAATTTAATTAAAGAGCATCGGCCAAAATACAATACCATGCTTAAGGATGATAAAAATTATCCTTATATTAAGGTAACGGTACAGGAGGCATACCCAAGGATATTATTTGCCAGGGAAAGGGGCAAAGATAAAGCAAAGTATTTCGGACCTTATACCAGTGCAAAATCAGTAAAAGATACAATCGAGTTAATTCGAAAGCTTTATTTTACAAGGAGTTGTAACCGTAACCTGCCAAAAGATATCGGCAAAGAAAGGCCATGCCTGTATTATCATATAAAGCAATGTAAGGCACCCTGCCAGGGGTATATCTCTCAGGAGGATTACAGAGAATCCGTAAATCAGGTTCTGGAGTTCCTTAACGGTAATTTTTCTGTAATTACAAAACAGTTGGAGCAGAAAATGAATGATGCAGCCATAAATATGGAATATGAAACGGCAGCAGAGTACAGAGATTTATTAAATAGTGTGAAACAGGTTTCGGAAAAACAGAAAATAACCAGCGACGAGTCTCTGGACAGGGATATACTTGCCAGCGCTACTGCAGGAGATGAAGCTGTGGTGCAGGTATTTTTTATCCGGAACGGTAAATTAATCGGCAGGGATCATTTTTACTTAACCGGTGTGGAGCATGAGACAAAAAGCAGTGTTATGACAAGTTTTGTGAAGCAGTTTTATGCTGGTACACCTTTCATACCCAGGGAACTTATATTAAGTGAAGCTTTAGAGGATCAGGAGATTATTGAAGAATGGCTGACCTCCAAGCGAGGACAGAAAGTATATATTAAAGTACCTGTAAAAGGGGAAAAGGAAAGACTTGTTGAATTAGCAAGGAAAAATGCCTCCATGGTTCTGCAGCAGGACTCGGAAAAGATTAAACGGGAAGAAGCCAAAACAGTGGGAGCCCTTAGCCAGATTGGTGAAATGTTAGATATTCCCGGACTTTGCCGTATCGAAGCTTTCGATATCTCCAATATCAGCGGTTTTGAATCGGTAGGTTCCATGGTGGTATATGAAAACGGCAAACCCAAACGGAATGATTACCGTAAATTTAAAATTAAAGGGGTGAAAGGCCCGGATGATTATGCATCCATGCAGGAAGTACTTACCAGGAGATTAACCCATGGATTAAAAGAAGAGCAGGAATTAAAAGATAAGAATATGGGTTCGGAATACGGAAGTTTTAACCGGTATCCGGACCTGATTATGATGGACGGTGGTAAAGGCCAGGTAAATATTGCAGAAAAGGTATTAAACGAGTTAAAGATGAATATACCGGTATGTGGTATGGTTAAGGATGATAATCACAGGACAAGAGGACTGCTTTTTAATAATGAAGAGATACCGTTAGATCATAGCAGTGAAGCGTTTAAACTTATAACAAGGATTCAGGATGAAACACACCGGTTTGCAATTGAATATCACAGGCAGCTTCGGGGTAAGACACAGGTTCATTCTATACTGGATGATATTGAAGGAGTCGGAACAGCCAGAAGAAGAGCACTTATGAAGCATTATCAGTCCTTGGAAGCTATTAAAGCAGCCACCATAGACGAGCTGGCTGCAGTCGAAACAATGAATAGCAGGTCTGCTAAGCAGGTTTATGATTTTTTTCACCAGAGCAGTTAAGTGTAAAACCTGTAAAAACATAATATCCATGTTTTATTTTTAAAAAGATAAAGTTATTTACAGCATAGTAAGGTCTGTGTTAGAATATGTCTAGGTTAAGAATATATTTTGGAAATAAATACCCGAAAGAGTGTTTTTATATACAAAATTGGTGTGATGGAGAAAGGACGTAATTATGTATACGGTACAATTATCAAAACTAATTGAAAAAATGAATCTTGAAAATGTTACACCGGATATAGATATAAGGCATATTAAATTATGCCAGCCGGATGTTAATCGTCCGGCTCTGCAGCTGGCGGGGTTTTTTGACTACTTTGATTCCGAACGTGTACAGGTTATCGGACATGTGGAATATGCATATATGCAGAAGATGGAAAAGGACCATGGGCATGGGATTATGTCAAGGCTTATGGACTACAAAGTACCCTGCATCGTATTCTGCAGGAATATTGAAGTAACACCGGAATTGATACAGATGGCTACGGAAAAGGGAGTTCCCATACTACGGACTGGTAAAACCACCTCTTCCTTTATGGCAGAAGTTATCCGCTGGCTCAATGTGGAATTAGCTCCCAGAATATCAATACATGGAGTTTTAGTTGATGTTTATGGCGAGGGTATCTTAATTATGGGTGAAAGCGGAATCGGTAAGAGTGAAGCAGCCCTGGAGTTAATTAAGAGAGGACATCGTTTGGTAACGGATGATGTGGTTGAAATAAAAAAAGTCAGTGATGATACCTTAATCGGAACTGCACCGGATATTACCAGACATTTTATCGAACTTAGAGGTATTGGTATTATTGATGTTAAAACACTGTTTGGTGTTGAGAGCGTTAAGAATACCCAATCCATTGATTTGGTTATTAAACTGGAAGAATGGAATAAGGATCAGGAGTATGACCGCTTAGGTTTAGAAGAGCAATATACCGAATTCCTCGGCAATAAGGTTGTTTGTCACTCGATTCCCATAAGACCGGGCCGAAATCTGGCTATTATCTGTGAATCAGCCGCAGTTAATTACAGACAGAAGAAGATGGGATATAATGCCGCACAGGAATTATATAACCGGGTTACCAATAATTTAATGAAAAAAGCAAAACAAGAGGAAGAGTAAATAATAAGAAATATAAATGTGTTTCAAAAATACGTTGTTCATAAGAACTGCAATAGTTGAAAAGCCACATTACAAATAAAAGATAAAAGAGGACAAGAAAAATGGATAGAATATGTTTTGGCATCGATATTGGTGGGACTTCAGTTAAATTAGGGTTATTTACGGAAAACGGCAACCTGCTGGATAAATGGGAGATTCCCACAAGAAGAGAAGACAGCGGAAGCCATATCTTAGAAGATGTTGCAGCTTCAGTGAATAAAAAAATAGCTGATGACAATCTTGTAAGAGAAAATATTATTGGTATCGGAATCGGAGTACCCGGACCGGTAACAGAGGATGGCACCGTAATTAATTGTGTTAATTTAGGCTGGGGTGTCTTTAATGTTGCAAAAGAAACAGAAAAGCTGACCGGTTTTAAAACCAGAGTCGGAAATGATGCCAATGTAGCTGCATTAGGCGAAATGTGGCAAGGCGGCGGCCGGGGTTATAAAAATTTAATTATGGTAACCTTAGGTACCGGTGTCGGCGGAGGCGTTATTTTAAACGGTGAAATCTTAACCGGAAGTAACGGGGCAGCCGGTGAAATCGGCCATTTAACGGTTAATCCGGCTGAGGAGGATAAGTGTAATTGCGGAAGACCGGGATGTCTGGAACAATTTGCATCTGCTACCGGTATTGTGAAAGAAGCCAAAAGACTCCTGGATAAATCCAAAGAACCCTCTAAACTCAGAGAGGTACAGCATCTATCCGCAAAAGCTATTTTTGATAATGCCAAAGAGGGAGATAAACTGGCGAATGAACTGGTAGAAGAATTATGCAGGTATTTGGCGCTGGCTTTATCCCATATTGCCCATGTTGTGGATCCCCAGGCATTTGTTATCGGCGGAGGGGTATCGAAAGCCGGAACCATATTAACGGATATAACTAAGAATTTTTATGAAAATAATGTTTTATTTGCATTAAAAAACAAAGATTTTAAGCTTGCCGAATTAGGAAATGATGCCGGAATTTACGGCAGTGCCAAATTAATAATCGGTAAATAAGTAACATATAAAACGGAAGTAAAAGCATATACTAAATAGCATATAGCAGTAAGAAATAAGGATTAATTAAAGGCAGTACCGCAAATTAGCGGTGTAATGGGAGTAGATATGAATGAGGCATTTTATCAAAAATTACGAATGATATTAGACGACAGACAGATTATGATAGAAGAACCTCTGGCCAGGCATACTACCTTTTTAATCGGCGGCCCTGCACGGTTTCTTGTTTTACCGGAAAGTGCCCAGGAAGTGGCGGCTGCGGTAAAGTTATGTATGACAGAAAACATGCCTTATTATATTATGGGTAATGGCAGTAACCTTTTAGTCAGCGATAAGGGATACCGGGGAACCGTAATAAAGCTAGGGAAGTCTTTCGGTAAAGTTTTTATTGATGAAGAGAAATATACGGTAAGGGCTGAAGCCGGCGTTTTATTATCTAAACTAGCAAATGAAATTGCCGAGCACAGTCTGACCGGTTTTGAATTTGCGGCAGGGATTCCCGGAACACTCGGCGGTGCGGTAACTATGAATGCCGGTGCCTATGATGGCGACATGAAACAAACTATATTAGAAGCTGTTCTATTAGATAAGGACGGCAATATCCTAAGACTTAATAAAGAAGAACTGAAGATGGGGTATCGCACTACCATTATCCAGGAAAACCATTATATTGTACTTGAAGCTTTGTTTGGCTTTAAACCGGGTATTAAAGAAGATATTTTAAGCAAAATAAAGGAACTTAATGCAAGAAGGCGTGAGAAACAACCCCTTGAATACCCCAGTGCCGGGAGTACGTTCAAAAGACCGGAGGGATACTACGCCGGAAAGCTTATTATGGATTCCGGGTTAAGAGGATATCAGGTTGGTAATGCACAGGTTTCGGAGAAACATTGCGGTTTTGTCATTAATACAGGCGGAGCAACAGCCGGTGAGGTTAAAACTTTAATTTCTGATGTAATAGAAATCGTTAATAATAAATTTGGAGTAGTGTTAGAACCGGAAGTGAAACTTTTAGGTGAATTCTAGCGGATTGAGAGGTTGTTATGAGGATGGTTATTGTAACAGGAATGTCCGGTGCAGGTAAAAGTTCAGCATTAAAAATGCTGGAGGATGCCGGATATTTCTGTGTTGACAATCTTCCTATCCAACTTATTTATAAGTTTGTCCAACTCACTATAAATGGTACTGAAAAATTTGATAAAGTAGCATTAGGAGTTGATATCCGAAGCGGACAGGCATTGGAAGAATTAGACGAAGTATTGGAACAAATGAAAAAGGATGGATGTCATTATGAGATCTTATTCCTGGATGCGAAAACGGAAGTTCTGGTCAAACGGTATAAAGAAACCAGGAGAATCCACCCATTATCCGGATCAGGCCGAGTAGAGCAAGGCATTGAGGATGAACGGGATAAATTGGAATTTATTAAAAAAAGAGCAGATGTGATTATTGATACCAGTCAGTTGCTCATACGTGAATTAAAATCAGAGATTGATAAAATCTATATTAAAAACGAAAAATATAATAACTTTTTTATAACCATCTTATCCTTTGGATTTAAATATGGAATACCAATGGATTCGGATTTGGTTTTTGATGTAAGATTTTTACCAAATCCTTTCTATGATCCGTTACTGAAAACCAAGACCGGTAATGATAAGCCGGTGAGAGATTATGTAATGAGTTCTGATATGGCCGGAGTTTTCTTGGACAAATTGGAAGATATGATAACTTTCTTAATACCGAATTACATTCTTGAGGGGAAAAATCAGCTGGTTATCAGTATTGGCTGTACCGGAGGCAAACACCGTTCCGTTACCCTTGCCAATGAATTGACGATAAGACTTGAGAAATTAGAATACGGATTAAAAGTGGAACATAGAGACATTGAAAAGGATGCAAAAAGGTTATAAACCACATTTTCCAGTGAGGTGAATAACGATGTCATTTTCCAAAGATGTTAAGGATGAATTATCAAAACAGATCAACCCAGCCAGACATTGTCAGATTGCAGAACTATCAGCATTAATCAGCTTATGCGGTCGTATCATTATTACAGAGAATGACCGGTATATTTTAAAAATTCATACGGAAAATATAACCGTTGCAAGAAAGTACTTTACTTTAATCAAAAAAACATTTAATATAAATACAGAAATTTCAATTAGACGAAATGCGAATTTGAAAAACAGTATTATGTATAGTTTAATAATATTGGATAATGATATTGTAATAAAAATACTACAGGCAACGAAATTAATAGATGAATATAAGGAAATAGGTGAAAATCTTTCAATAAAGGATAACTTGGTAATTCAAAATGTTTGCTGTAAAAGAGCTTTTATAAGGGGCGCTTTTCTGGCTGCGGGGTCTATGAGTGATCCTGAAAAAACATATCATTTTGAGATTGTTGCCTCCAATGAACCAAAGGCAAAACAAATACAAGAGATTATCAATAGCTTTGATATTGATGCAAAGATTGTTACCCGTAAAAAATACTTCGTTGTATATGTAAAAGAAGGATCACAAATCGTAGATTTGTTAAATATAATGGAAGCTCATGTAGCCCTTATGAATCTGGAAAATGTGCGGATTTTAAAAGAAATGAGAAATTCCATTAACAGACAGGTAAACTGTGAAGCTGCAAATATTAATAAAACAGTTATGGCAGCAACGAAACAGATAGATGATATCCTATATATTAAAGATCAAATAGGTTTCAGTGAATTAACAGAGGGGCTTTATGAAATTGCAACTCTGCGGATTGAATATCCGGA
The DNA here is from genome assembly GCF_030913705.1 of Anaerocolumna sp. MB42-C2. Lineage (GTDB taxonomy): Bacteria > Bacillota > Clostridia > Lachnospirales > Lachnospiraceae > Anaerocolumna. Next base: position 2,692,277 of record NZ_CP133190.1, on the reverse strand, counting down.
AAGCTCATTAAAAGAATTAGGAGCGCTGCTTAGTCCGCCGATCGGTAAGTCCGGCGTAAACCATAGGTTGCGCAAACTAAGTATTTTAGCTGATAACTTAAGGGAACAGAAGGAGGAAGTAAATTATGGTAACAAAGAAAATATTAATTAAAATCCCGACAGGATTGGAAGCAAGGCCGGTTGCTTTACTGGTTCAGGTTGCAAGTCAATATGAAAGTAATATTTACGTAGAATGTGATGAAAAGAAAGTGAATGCCAAGAGCATTATGGGGATGATGAGCTTGGGATTGGCCGCAGGAGAAGAAGTAGTAGTATCTGCTGATGGTCCGGATGAAGAAGTAGCAATGGAAAATATAGAAAAATATCTAAGTAGTAAATAACTTTTAAAATCTGCCGCATGGAATGACATATGAGGCAGATTTTTTTATCCGAAAATTTTGACCTCTAAATCTTCCAAGTTAATAAAAAAGAATTAAAATCGCAATTTATTTGAAATATAAATTAATAAAATATTAAACAAATAAAAAATTGGATATGCTATAATATAGAAGTTGGTACATATTAATTATTGATTTTTGTAAGATATTTTTTTGTGAATTTATAGTTTTATTTTTATGTATTATTTGACGGATTATAAGTATGAGGATACAATTGTAAAATATTTGACATAATAACATAGAAATAAATCATATTAAATTTATTGAAAATAGGAACAAAAGTGTAGAGGTAAAAATAGGAGAAATGAAGATGGCTGATAAAAGCGGATTTGAACAAAAACCGAAAAACACAGGTTCTATTATGAACACAAATAATTCGAATAGGTTTAAAAATAAAAAGTTTCGGAATTTATTAATTATTGAAGCTATCGTTTTATGTATTGTTATTGCAGGTTATGCTTACCTGGTTCTTCCGGGATTTCATAAGAACAGCGGGAATAAGTCTGGTAAACCGGGAAGTAGTCTAAATACAACCGGTGATAATAATAAAGATAATACGAAAGATACCGCAGAGCCTACTCTGACTCCGGAGCAGCAGGAAGCACAGAGAATTGAGGAAGAGAAAAAAGCAGCGGAGAAAAAGATATCTGATTTAATAACAAAAGCAGATAGAATGGCATTAGGTTATGACTATGACGGTGCCATCGATTTAATAAAAAGTTTCGGTGCTAATTATAAGGATTATGAAAAATTAACTAATGCGATTGCAGGTTATGAAGCTACAAAACAAACCTTGGAGCCATTGGGAGCCTATGACTCAGTAGACCAGATTAATCATATTTTCTTTCACAGTCTGATTGCAGATACCAAAAAAGCATTTGATGGGGACTATGAAGCGAACGGATATAATTATTACATGACTACCATATCGGAATTCAAAGCTATGATGCAGCAGATGTATGATGATGGTTATGTACTTGTAAGTATACATGATGTTGCAAAAAAGGGAAAAGGAGATGACGGCAAAACAAAATTTAAACCCGGTAATATTATGCTTCCTCCCGATAAAAAACCATTTGTACTTTCACAAGATGATGTGAACTACTATGAATATATGAGCGATGATGGATTTGCCTCACGAATCGTTATTGATGAGAACGGCAGACCATCCACGGAGATGAAATTGGATGATGGTACAGTTTCCGTAGGGGATTATGATATGGTTCCCATAGTGGAAAGTTTTATTGCCGAACATCCGGATTTCTCCTATAAAGGTGCAAAAGGTATTATCGCCTTGACCGGTTATGAAGGAAGTATGGGGTATCGAACCAATGATCCGACCTCACCGACTTATAAACAGGATAGGGAAACAGTTAAAAAAATAGCTGAAGTGATGAAAGAATGGGGCTGGGAATTTGCATCCCACAGCTATGGACACCGTGATATGTTTAAAGCCACCAACAGTTTTACGGTCAAGGATACAGACCGGTGGATGAAAGAAGTCGGCGAGCTGATCGGACCGACGGATATCTATATTTTCCCGTTTGGAATTGATATAGAAACTACTTTGGGTCACTATAGCAGTGATAAATTCAAATATCTTAAGAAACTTGGATTTGATTATTTCTGCGGTGTATATAAAGATCCATGGATTCAGGTCCATGATGATTATGTCAGAATGACCAGACGACCCCTGGATGGACAGGCTATGCTGCAATTTCCGGAAAGATTAAAAGACTTATTTGATCTGAGTAAGATCGTGGATCCCTCCAGGCCGGAATTAAAATAATTAACGGTTTAAATGAAATAAACTATTAAATAACATAAAAAAGCAATTGCATAATATGCAGTAATGTATATTATGTAATTGCTTTTTTAGAATGAGAACAATTTAAATTATAATTGGTTTGACAAATTTAAAACATCTTGAAGGGATATTATTTTATATTCCATATCGCCTAAAAAACATTTTATAGTTTTTTTTATATTTTCTATATCCCAAATTGGAGTTATGATAATTACAAAATTAGAGGACATTATATTTAATTGTTTTAAATCTTTCAAACTAATAATAGGTATATTATCATAATAAACATCTGAATTGAATTGATCTATAAAGCATTTTATATTCGTATATGATTTGATTTCTTCATATATAGATTTTCCAATATTACCAGCTCCATATATTATAATTTCTCTTTGATTACTTTGATAATAATCTTCCGGTAGCTTTAATCTGATGTTATTATTTTTAATTGTTAACAATTGATTAATTAATGAATAACGTAATTTAAAGGCGTTCAATTGTTTTTCCTGCTTTTCTTTTTCGAAATATAAATTATTAACAAGAGTAGTTTTATTTATATTATTTAAACAAAATATTTTTAAATCATCATTACGCTGTTCAAATGTACCCATAAGAGCTTCTTTAGACTCGCCGCTATATTTATTAATAATATAAGGATGCAGAAAAGAGGCCTGTTCTTTAAGATTTTCAGTTACTATATAAATTATATTATTTCGTTGATTATATTTTCGCAGAGTTTTTATAATAGTATCAGAATTATTTTTTATATATTCTATTTCTATTTCATTTCTTATAGCTCTAATAAAACATGTTGGTTTATGAATCATTTCTAAAAAAGTAATTTGTCTTTTTTTATATTTTGATAAAATATCTGAATATTTCTCTTCTAAAGTCTCCGATACTGATAATTCATGCATAAAGTAAAAATTATATTTTGTATCAAGAAAATGACGCGGTTTATCTCTAATAATTTGTAAATTTGTAACATCCAACATATCAACAAATTCATTTTTGATACAATCGATAACTCCATTAAAATCAGATGAACACCAATCAAAAGGCCCACTTTGTGAACGCAATCCTAAAGCACTCATACTTGCGGCTATACCGCAATAACAGCCCAAAGATATAAAATAATCGTACATTTAATACATCCTCCTAAGTAATAAATAAAATATTAGTAAATTTAAATCCATAAAATCAATAGTTTATCAAAACTGTCTTACCTTTATTGTAGAAAAATAGTAAAATATCTAAGTATGCAGTTATTGTATAGTAAAGTCCACCAACTTACAATAGTACTTTATCAAAATATTACCAAAATATATTTTATATGATCATTGTAACTGAAACAAACCTACCGATTTTTTATTATGAAATTTTACATATATATGATATAATACAAGAGAGTATATACCTAAAAACTCTTTCTATAAAACTATAAATATAATAGTTTTATATACCAGAAAGGTAAGGATTAATATGAATTTTACACATTTGCATTTACATACAGAATACAGTTTATTAGATGGTTCCGGCAAGATTAAAGAGATGGTAGCCAGAGCTAAGGAATTAGGTATGGACAGTATGGCAATTACGGATCATGGTGTTATGTATGGCGTAATTGATTTCTACCGTGCCTGCCTGGCGGAGGGAATCCGACCTGTAATAGGGTGCGAAGTTTATGTAGCGCCGGGATCACGTTTTGACCGGGAAGCCAATTCCTCCGACGACCGCTATTATCATCTGGTTTTGCTGGCCGAAAATAATACAGGATATTCCAACTTAATGAAGATTGTATCCAAAGGTTTTTTAGAGGGATTTTATTATAAACCAAGAGTTGATTATGAGGTTTTGAAAGAGTACAGCGAGGGTATTATTGCTTTAAGTGCCTGCCTCGGCGGTGAAATAGCCAGTAATATCCGCAAGGGTTTTTATGAGGAAGCAAAAAAAGCAGCTCTGTCGCTTAGGGAAGTATTCGGCGAGAATAATTTCTTTTTAGAACTGCAGGATCATGGAATACCGGAACAAAAAACCGTAAACCAGGGATTACTGCGAATGAGTAAAGAAACCGGAATCTCTTTAGTAGCCACCAACGACGTTCATTATACTTTGGAAAGTGATGCTGCTGCTCATGATATCCTGCTGTGTATCCAGACTCAGAAGAAAGTAACAGATGAAAATCGTATGCGTTATGAGGGCGGACAATATTTCTTAAAGTCACCGGAGGAGATGTTAAAAATCTTCCCCTATGCTATAGAAGCTTTGGAAAATACACATAAGATAGCAGAGCGCTGTCATGTGGAAATAGAGTTCGGAGAATATAAACTTCCCAAATTCGATGTGCCGGCAGGCATTTCGGCATTGGACTATTTAAAAAAATTATGTTATGAGGGTTTATATAAAAGATATCCGGATCCCTCTAAGGAATTGATTGACCGTCTGGATTATGAAATCGAAACCATCCGGAGTATGGGATTTGTAGATTATTTTTTAATCGTTGGTGATTTTATTAAATATGCCAGAGATCATGAAATTATGGTTGGACCGGGAAGAGGAAGTGCTGCCGGAAGTATTGTCTCTTACTCACTGGGAATCACCAATATTGATCCGATTAAATATAACTTGTTGTTCGAGCGTTTTTTGAATCCGGAACGTTTGACTATGCCTGATATCGATATTGATTTCTGTTTTGAGAGAAGACAGGAAGTAATTGATTATGTTGTTGAAAAATACGGCAAAGACCGGGTGGTTCAGATTGTAACTTTCGGTACCATGGCTGCCAGAGCTGTTATCCGCGATGTGGGACGTGCTTTGGACTTAGGATATGCCAGAGTTGATACCGTTGCCAAGATGATCCCCACAGAGCTTGGAATTACCATAGAAAAGGCTTTAAAGCAGAATGCGGATTTAAGGGCACTATATGAAAATGATGAGGATATTAAATATTTAATTGATATGTCCAAACGTTTGGAGGGATTGCCAAGGCATACCTCCATGCATGCGGCCGGAGTAGTAATCAGTAAGGCACCCGTCATGGAATATGTACCCCTTTCCCGGGCTTCCGATGATTCCGTCACCACCCAGTTTACTATGACGACCTTGGAAGAACTGGGACTTCTTAAGATGGACTTTTTAGGACTTAGAACCTTAACCGTTATTCAGAATGCGGTCCGTTTGATTAATAAAAAACGTAATGAGGAAGATAAAATAGATATCGATAAGATCGATTACAATGATAAAAATGTATATGCTTTATTTGCCTCCGCTAAAACAGACGGTATCTTCCAGTTTGAAAGTTCAGGTATGAAAAACTTCCTGAAAGAATTAAAACCAAGTAATTTGGAGGACATTATCGCAGGAAATGCACTCTATCGTCCGGGACCTATGGATTTTATCCCTAAATATATCAAAGGTAAACATCAGGCAGGTAATATTGTCTATGAGTGCCCGCAGCTGGAGCCCATTTTGTCACCGACCTATGGCTGTATCGTTTATCAGGAGCAGGTTATGCAGATCGTTCGTGACCTGGCCGGATACAGTTATGGCAGAAGTGACCTAGTGCGGCGTGCCATGTCCAAGAAGAAGGCCTCCGTCATGGAAAAGGAACGTTACAATTTCGTATATGGTAACGAAGAAGAGAAGGTTCCCGGCTGTATTAAAAATGGGATATCGGAAGAGGTCGCAAACCATATATACGATGAAATGACAGACTTTGCAAAATATGCTTTTAATAAGTCCCATGCGGCTGCTTATGCAGTGGTAGCTTATCAGACAGCATTTTTAAAATGCTATTATCCGGTTGAATTTATGGCTGCCTTAATGACTTCCGTAATTGACAACCCAGGAAAAGTGGCAGAATATATTTTTACCTGCAGACAGATGGGAATCAAAATACTTCCTCCGGATATTAATGAAGGAGACAGCACTTTTTCCGTATCGGACGGTGCAATCCGCTATGGATTATCCGCGATTAAAGGTCTGGGACGCCCTGTGATTGAAGCAGTAGTAAAAGAACGGGAAAGTAACGGTAAGTTTACCAGCTTAAGAGATTTTGCGGAACGTCTTTCCGGTAAAGAGGTAAATAAAAGGACGGTGGAAAGCTTCATTAAATCCGGTGCTTTTGACAGCCTGCAAGGTACCAGAAAGCAATTAATGATGATCTATGTTCAGGTGCTTGATGATGTGGCCCAAACCAAGAAACGGAATCTGACCGGTCAGATATCATTATTTGATTTTGCAGAGGTAGAGGAGAAAACGGAATATGAGACCAATCTGCCGGAGGTAGGAGAATATACCGTAGAGCAGAAACTTTCCTTTGAGAAAGAGGTTATGGGTATATATGTCAGCGGTCATCCACTGGAAGCTTACACAGATTTACTTAAGAAAAATATAACGGCAACTACCATGGATTTTACCATTGATGAAGAGACGAATGAAACAAAGGTAAATGATGGAGAGATGGCAACTGTTGGAGGTATTATAACCGGGAAAACGATTAAAACCACAAGAACCAATTCCATGATGGCTTTCATTACCTTGGAAGATATGGTGGGAGCAGTTGAAATTATCATATTTCCGAAAGACTACGATAAATATAAAATGCTTCTTGTGGAGGATAATAAAGTACTGGTAAGGGGAAAAATAGCAGTTGAAGAAGAAAAAAACGCTAAATTAATCTGTCAGTCTATGATACCTTTTGACAGTATACCAAAAGTTATATGGATAAAGTATCCCAATAAAGAAAAATTTGTAGAAGATGAACAGAGGTTATATACCATACTAAGCGAATATGACGGTACGGATAGTATATGTATCTATCTGGAGTGTGAAAAAGCTATAAAACACCTGCCTAAAAGTATGGGGATTAAGGCAGAAGTAGAACTGATTGATAAATTAAAACAAATATATTCGGAAGCAAATATAAAAGTAATTGAAAATAGTATTGAAAAAGCTAGAAAAATAGATTAAAATATAAGCAATTTAGTTTTCTTGGAGGTGGACGTAATGGCAAATGAAGTAAAAACAATAGGTATATTAACAAGCGGTGGTGATGCACCGGGTATGAACGCAGCGATCAGAGCAGTTGTTAGAACCGCTTTAGCAAACGGATTAAAAGTTAAAGGTATCAGACGAGGATACAGCGGTCTATTAGAAGAAGATATAGTTGATATGGATGCAAAAAGCGTTTCTGATATTATACAAAGAGGTGGTACAATTCTTTATACTGCCAGAAGTAAGGAATTTATGACTACAGAAGGTCAGGATAAAGCTGCTGAAATCTGTAGAAAGCATGGCATTGACGGTCTGGTGGTAATCGGCGGTGACGGTTCTTTCCGTGGTGCAGCCGATCTTGCCGTAAGAGGAATTAATACAGTAGGGATACCTGGAACCATCGATTTGGATATTGCATGTACCGATTATACAATTGGGTTTGATACGGCAGTGAATACGGCTATGGAAGCAATTGATAAGGTAAGAGATACTTCAACTTCCCATGAAAGATGCAGTATTATTGAAGTTATGGGCAGAAAAGCCGGTTATATCGCTTTATGGTGCGGTATTGCCAACGGAGCGGAAGATATCTTAGTTACTGAACGATATGATTATGATGAACAAAAGATTATAGATAAGATCATTGAAAGAAGAAAATCCGGCAAGAAGCATTACATTATCGTTAATGCAGAGGGTATCGGCGATTCTAATAATATGGCTAAGAGAATCGAGGCAGCTACCGGTATGGAAACGAGAGCAACTATTATCGGTCATATCCAAAGAGGCGGAAGCCCTACCTGCATCGATAGAGTACATGCTTCTGCTATGGGTGCTTATGGTGTTGAATTATTATGCAAAGGAGCTACTAACCGCGTAGTAGGTTACAGAGACGGTAAATATGTAGATTACGATGTAAAAGAAGCTCTTGCCATGACTAAAGATATTGATCAATATTTATATGACATGTCTAAAACATTGTCCAGATAATTAATAATACAATTGATTCATAAACGAAAGCCTGACTTAAAAACCACTTAAAACCTAAGTGTAATTCTAACGGTCAGGCTTTTTATATTTTAAATTATTAAAATTGCTATAAACAGGGGGAAAAGATGAGTAATAAATTTAAAAAATTTTTATCCTATTATAAACCATATATGGGTTTGTTTTTGTCGGATATGTTCTTTGCATTAACAGCAGCGGGAATATCGCTGGTATATCCGTTAATAGTCAGATATGTAACCAATGATCTGCTGGTGAATTATGAAATCAATGCAGTGATGCATACCATCATTAAGTTATCGTTTCTTATGATTGGGTTAGCCTTATTGGAAATGGTATGTAATTTTTATATTGCATATCAGGGGCATGTTATGGGCGCCAAAATGGAATATGATATGCGTAATGATATATTTGAACATTATCAGAAGTTATCCTTTAATTTTTATGATAATCAGAAAACCGGCCAGTTAATGTCCAGAATTACCAATGATCTGTTTGATATTACGGAATTATGCCACCATGGTCCGGAAGATATCGTGATATCCATTATTAAATTTGTGGGTGCTTTTATTATATTAATTAATATAAATCTGCCCATCACGTTAATTGTTTTTGCTTTTATTCCCATTATGTTTATCTTTGCCTATCACATGAAAAATAAAATGAATCAGGCATTCCGTAAAAACAGGGAGCGGATAGCAGAAATTAATGCCCAGATCGAAGATAATTTATCCGGTATCCGAGTCGTTAAGTCCTTCGCCAATGAAAACAGAGAAATGGATAAATTCCATGACGGAAACCGACGTTTTGTGGAGAGCAAGCGTAACAGCTACTGGCAGATGGCAACGTTTCATTCCGGTCTTGGTTTTTTTACCAGTTTAATCAATGTTGCAGTAATCATAGGCGGTGCAGTCCTTATGGCAAATGATATTATAGCACTAAGTGATTTACTGACATTTTTACTATATATCAATAATATCATTGAGCCTGTTCGGAAACTTATTAATTTTACAGAACAATTTCAAAACGGGATCACCGGGTTTGACCGGTTTATGGAAATCATGGAGATCCAGCCGGATATTGTTGATAAGAAAGACGCCGTTACCCTTAAGGAGGTTAAGGGAGACATTGAATTTAAGGACGTATCATTTCGTTATAATGATACAAAAACAGATGTATTCCGTAATATTAACCTGAGAGTGAAAGCAGGGGATTATTTGGCTTTAGTCGGTTCTTCCGGTGTAGGTAAAACAACGATTTGCAGCCTTATTCCAAGGTTTTACGAAGCCACCTCCGGTAGGATTCTATTAGATGGTACGGATATTCAAAATATTAAATTACGTTCTTTGAGAAAAAATATAGGAATTGTTCAACAGGACGTATATCTTTTTACCGGTTCGGTACTGGACAATATCCGATATGGTAAACTGGAAGCTACGGATGAAGAAATTATAGAAGCCGCCAAAAATGCCAATGCACACGAATTTATAATGGAGCTTCCGGATGGATACAATACATATATCGGGCAGCGCGGAGTCAAATTATCCGGCGGACAGAAGCAGCGCCTTAGTATCGCTAGAGTATTTCTTAAAAATCCGCCCATACTAATCTTTGATGAAGCGACTTCTGCCCTTGATAATGAAAGTGAAAAGGTTGTACAGGAATCTTTGGAAAAACTTGCAAAAAACAGAACTACGTTTGTTATTGCCCACAGACTTTCAACGATTCGTAATGCTAAAAACATCATCGTCCTGACGGAAGACGGGATTAAAGAGAGAGGAACGCATGCCCAGCTTTTAGAACAGAACGGAATCTATGCAGGTTTGTATAAATTAACCCAGGGAACAGAACAAAATCTGGCTTAAATTAACAGTTTATTATTGGAACCAATATTTCATTCCCATCGTCTAATAGTTGATAGTATAATAATACTGCGGCTATCATTAAAACGGAACGAGTACATTGTCCGGTTCAAACTATTGCTTACATGATACCGGACAGCTCACTAAATTGTATCGATACAGAATAGGAGATGGAGCGAAATATTACCGCGTAAATATATAGGGGGAAGTTATCAATGTACGAGGACAAAGAATCGGTTTACGACATTGAGACATTGATGAGAGAATATGGAAACGACGTACTCCGAACAGCATATATGTATGTAAAGGATAGTCATTTGGCAGAAGATATTTTCCAAGATGTTTTTATTAAAGTAAATCAAAAACTTGAGACCTTTCAAGGTGGCAGCAGTATTAAGACATGGATTATACGTATTACTATCAATACCTGTAAAGATTATCTGAAAAGCGCATGGAACCAAAGAGTCAAACCCTTTACGGAATTCCAGGAAAATACCATGGCAGGAGAAGATGATTTTACAGCGGTAGAACAACAGGATGAAAATCGGCTGATCCGCCAGGAAGTTATGAAACTGCCGGATAAATATAAAGACGTTTTGCTATGTGTCTATTTTCAAGATATGACCATAAGTGAAGCCGCAGGACTTTTGCACATTGCAGAAGGAACAGCAAAAAGCCGACTGTCCCGAGCGAAAGAAAAACTTAAGCTTTGCCTTGAAGGGAGGATTTAAGGTGGATAAGAATAATAAAAATAATAGCCTTCCCGGTGATTTAGATGATTTACGTATAAAAGACCATCTGAATGCCTCTTTTGACATGGATAACGTAACAGTATCGGAGGATTTAATCGCTAGAACCCTAAAAGCAATCGAGAATTCCGCTCCACAAAAAGAGCAGCCAAAAGAGTTAAAGAAAATAAAGCATTTCCCAGTTCGAAGACTTGTTAGTGCAGCAGCAGCTATTGCCGTACTGATTGTCGGAATTAATGTACTTCAAAACGGGTTTACAGGAAATAAAGAAGATGCTCAAATCAACATGGATGCCGGATCAACCGAAAAAGCTTCAGAAGAAGCAGCAACCATGGAAATATACAGTGCGGCAGCCGATGGTACGCCGTCTTTAAATAATAGTGCCAAAAGCAGTGAAATTACGGGTTCCTCTGCCGAAGAAAGTGACGTGGCTGATTCTGCTGATATTACCACATTTTCATCGGAGCTTAAAGAAGATACGAATAAAGAAGGTACGAATAAAACAGGCGGAGGCACCGGTTCTGTCTATGGAGGAGATCTTTTTTCTGTAATGTATCCAATCACCTATGATACGGTTACAACATTTAACTTATCAAAAAATGGTGATACCGGCAAATCCTTAAAAATAACCGGTAAACCATTAAAAGAAACCGATGAATCATTAAAAGATACTGGTATAAAAGTAAATGACTTCTATAATATACTGGACGGTTACCCATTAACAAAAAGTAATACAAAAGATAACGGCAATAATGATGATTGGATTTACAAAGCTGAAATTGTAGTACCAAATCAGCTGGCTTATACAATTATGATTGGGGATACGATTCGGGTAGAACAGAAAAATAAAAGCGGTGAACCACAAGTATTTATATATAGTACAGAAAATATGGATACTTTAATCAAACAAATGGAAGAATTTTATAAAATGAGTAAGGAATAAAAATAAATTAAAATCCAATGGTAAAGATATATCTTATGTCTTACGGTACGCCCGACAAAAGCTTTTCAACAAAGAGATAAAGATAACCGCTCATTCTTAACAGGAACGAGCGGTTTTTCCGGGTTGACTATATTAATCTTCTGCAACATCTTTTTCTTCAGAATCAGTATCTGCTGCGGATACTTTATCCTCAAAAGAACCTTGGTCAGATCCTTCTGAAGTAATATTAATAGAAACATATTCCCTGGTATCTTTTTTATTTTGATCAGTGGTATCCTCGTCTTCAGCATCGAAGTCTTCGAATTCATCTTCAAATTCATCAAAATCATCAGAAGAGTCCTTATTTACTAAGTTTTTGTACAAATAATAAGCACCACATGCAACAGTTGCAACGGATACTGTACCAAATAAAAACTTTCCAAATTTCTTCATGCGATTCATACTTCCTTTCGATAAACAGTATATGCAATTACTGTTATTTGTTATACAGTTTAAATAAAATTCTTTACTAAAATAAGTTATCAATTCCATTATAAGGGAAAGGGGTGAAAAAATAAAGTAAAACTTATCTAAATTTTTACCAAAAAAACAATAAAATATAATAGTGTTACAAAATAATTTATTTTTTACAGTTCAGACTCAATAAGGCTAAAATGCAGCCAATGATACACGGAAATTATGATTTCCGGGATTTATAATTTGCTGCACTTACAAAAAACTCCTCCCGGTACATAGGCTGAACTGTATCATTTATTTTTCGTATATATGGAAAATAAGTTGATTCAAAATTTTAGAAATGATATAATTGAAATATTACAGAAAAATGACATTAAACCTGACAGGAGTTGGGGTGAAAATGAAAAGCAATTTTCACTTTCTATTTAAGCAATTTCTAAAGTTAACTTGCGAAAAGCATGGGGTACATTATGAAATATAAAAATATGCTGACTGGGATATTCTTATCAAGACCCAATCGATTCATAGCATTTGTAGAAATAGACGGTTGTGTAAATACCTGCCATGTCAAAAACACCGGGCGGTGCAGAGAACTTTTAATCCCGGGCGTAACGGTTTATGTGCAGAAATCAGATAATCCGGCCAGAAAAACGATGTTTTCACTTATAGGGGTGAAAAAAGGAGAACGGATTATTAATATAGATTCACAGGCGCCTAATAAGGCGGTTTACGAATGGCTGCAAAAGGGTGGCTTATTTCATGATATTACTTATCTGAAACCGGAGAAGCCTTATGGTAATTCCAGATTTGACTTTTATCTGGAAACCAAACAGGAAAAGATTTATATGGAAGTAAAGGGGGTCACGTTAGAGAATAATGGCATAGTATTATTTCCCGATGCACCGACAATACGAGGTGTGAAACACATAAAAGAATTATGCCAGTGCAGGAAAGAGGGGTACCAGGCATATCTTATCTTAGTAATACAAATGAAAGACGTATTATACTTTAAACCAAACGATGCCACCGATCCGGCATTTGGGGAAGCCTTACGTGAGGCATCAAAAGAGGGTGTGCACATTATGGCAATGGATTGTGAGGTAACAGTTGATAAAATGGTTATACGTAACGAGGTACCGATTAATCTGTGTTAACTAACAAATCATTTCGCCGTAGATAAGTGGTAATACTGCGGATGGCCTGTGGGGGGTACATGGGTATAAAGTGTGAAAGTAATTCACTGTTAACCTTTATAATTTGTACCTGTCTATTTCTCGGCATTAATTTCAGATGCGCATAACGTGCGCAGAAATGGAGGCAATTATGTATGAAATGAAAGACGAATATTATACCGGCATTGAACTGATTGATAAAGAACATAAGGAATTATTCCGGCTGGCGGATGAGGCATATCAGGTATTAAAAGACGATTTTATAGCGGATAAGTTTGATCATATAGTCAGTATCATTATAGGTCTGAAAGATTATGCTATCAAACATTTTTCAGATGAAGAAGCCTATATGCAGAGCATACAATATAAAAAGTTATTATCCCACAAGATAGAACATAACGATTTTATTGAAAAGCTGGAAGCCATTAATTTTGATCAGATGGACCACAATCAGGCGGGCACCCTGGTTGATTTGCTGGAATTCTTAAATGACTGGCTTGTGCATCACATCCTGGAAAAGGATAAACTAATCGGACAAGCTTGAGAAAACTAATAAATTCTTAAATTTTTTATTATATAAAATTTAAGAATTTTTCGTTATTATATAATGGTAATTATTTAAGTAATTAGTTGGAATCATTTGCAGCATTCCATTGAGCCAGGTATTATATATAGGAAAGAGGAGAATTATCATTGAATATTGGTTTGTTTACAGAGACTTATTATCCTGAAATTAACGGTGTAGCAAATTCTGTATATATGCTTAAAACGGAATTGGAGGAAATCGGGCATAATGTATATGTTTTTACAACCACTACACCGGGAGCACCGGAATTTGAGCATAATGTTTTTCGAGTGCCCAGTCTGCCCTGCATCTTAATTACGGAACGAAGAGTAGGCCTGTTTTACCAGCCGAAATTAGCTTCGCTTATTAAAAAACTGAATCTGGATTTAATACATACACATACCGAATTTTCACTGGGTATATTTGGACGGATTATGGCAAAAGAATTGAAAATACCTACTGTCCATACCTATCATACTATTTATGAAGATTATACGCATTATTTAACCCATAGGAAACTGTTGGACAAAAGAGCGAAAGCCTTCGTAAGAGTATTTACGAAAATATGCTGCAATACTGCAGAGCAGGTAATTGTACCAACTGAAAAGGTAAGGGAATTACTGTTAAAGTACAGTGTATTCAGGGAAATATCAGTAATTCCTACAGGTGTTAACTTAAAAAAATTTAATCCCGATTTGCATCTAAAAGAAGATGTATTAAAATTAAGAGAGGAATTTGGGATTAAACCGGACGATAAAGTCCTTTTATATCTGGGAAGAATCTCAAAAGAGAAAAATATTGGTGAAATTATTGAAGCGATGCCGGAATATATGAGAGAAAGAAATCAGGTGAAATTTGTGATTGTCGGCGGCGGTCCTGAAATGGAGCATTTAAAACAGCTTACGGCTGATATGAATATGATGGATAAAATAATATTCACCGGACCCAAACCATGGGATAATATCGGTCTTTATTATCAATTAGGAGATGTATTTGTAAGTGCCTCTCAGAGTGAAACCCAGGGTCTCACTTATATTGAGGCTATGGCAGCAGGGCTGCCTGTAGTGGCTAAGAAGGATAAGTGTCTGGATGATATACTGGAACCTGGCTGGAATGGTTATGATTTTACAGACCGGGATGAACTTTTTAAAGGTTTGGATGCTATCTTTTTTAATAACAATGGAATCTCTTATGGAGAAAATGCAAAATTAAGAATGAGAAAGTATTCTTCCGAAGAATTTGCAAAAAATGTGGAAATGGTATATGAAGAAGTGATGCAGCGGGATTTTATATCCGAGCAGCGGGCAGCTTATGAAACTAAAAAAATAAACCATTTGTTCCATACCTGATAATTGGAGAATTTGATGAACATAATGGCTTTTATATTTTTAATAATTGGATTACTCAGTATAGGATACACGATTGCAATTGTATCCTATACTGGTATTAATACCTCATTTTTATGGTTCTGGATTATTGCCGCAATAGGCTCTATGATAATATATTTTATGCTAAGGTTTATTTCTGCTCATAAGCTTGAAATCCCAAAGTATCTCAAATATGGAGTTTCAATTATGTTCCTGTTTGGTATGGCTGTTTTTCTGCTGGTTGAGGGAGTAATTATCTGTTATGGGAGTAAACAGCCAGATTCCGGAGCGGATTATGTTATCGTACTTGGTGCCCAGGTTAAGGGAACCGCTTTATCTAAAGCGTTAAAAAACAGGCTGGATACGGCTCATGATTATCTGGTTGATAATAAAAATACGAAGATAATTGTATCCGGAGGTCAGGGGTATGGTGAGGATATAACAGAAGCAAAAGCGATGAAAGAGTATCTTATCAGCAAAGAAATTAATTCATCACGTATCCTTATGGAGGATAAATCCACCAACACCCATGAAAATCTGCTATACAGCAAAGAACTGCTGCCTAAGGGATGTCATGGCATTGTTATTGTTACAAATCGTTTCCATGTATTTCGGGCTGTGAGTATTGCCAAAAAACTTGGGCTGGATAATGTTAAATGCTTAGGAGCACCTACTAAAGATATTTTAGTATTAAATTATTATGTAAGGGAATTTTTTGCTATTGTAAAGGATAAATTAGTGGGTAATATATAAGGGAGGGCATTTTGAATGAAAACAGATAATGAAATATTAATCGATAAGCTTACCTTTACTGTGGCGGCTTTAGAAGAAGATATTAAAAAAATAGCTGCAGTTGCAACTCAAATCTGGCATGAACATTTTATTACCATATTATCTTTGGAACAAATTGATTATATGGTAGATAAATTTCAATCTGAACAGGCCATAACAAGCCAAATTAAATCTGGCGGTTACACTTATTATATGATAACACTGGACAAGAATCTGATTGGTTACTTTGCGCTTAAAGAAGAACAAACGGAGCAAAGTTTATTTTTAAGTAAATTATATCTGAGTAAGGATTATAGAGGATATGGAATAGCCAGTAAGGTTTTTGCATTTATCGATGATTTATGCCGGTTAAAAGGTTACCACAAAATATGGCTTACGGTTAACCGGTTTAATGATAATACCATAAAAGTATATGAAACAAAGGGATTTATTAAAGTCCGCACCCAGGTGGCCGATATTGGTAACGGATTTGTAATGGATGATTTTATTATGGAGAAACCTATATAAAACATAATATTAGATTTATCATCCTCATCCAAATAAAATGGTACCTTAAAATTTATTGTTATTAGCTTTATCCTTGAAAATCATAATTAATATCATAATAATTAATATTACTATCTAAGTTTTAATTAATACTGTTCGTATTAATATCCACGTGCTTAGATTAATTACTTAATATTTAACTTTAACCAATTAACATATGTTCTCTTAAAATTATTTTTAATCCACCTGATAACCATCTGAAACCCAACAAAATAATAGAATAGGTTGATAATAAGTTTTAGCATCTTAATAAGCAATCATATACTTTTATTAATTATTAGCATTCACAGTGATTATAAAAGGTCTGCGATTATTTTAGATGTTCTAAACATACAACCCTGAGAGAAAATCCCTCTTGACAAAGATTTTTACAATGCTATAATGAAAAATATCAAATGATATAATAATACGGTGATGAGACGAGTAAGATGCCCGATATTGCAGAGAGAGATATGATATGCTGAAAATATCTCATTGGAAGACATCTGAAAACTACCTCTGAGTGACCCCAATCCGGTCCGTTGATTACGTTATAATCCAATGAAGATGGGAATTTAATTAGCACAATTAAGTTGATTAAAATTCCAACAAGGGTGGAACCGCGAGATATGTGCTCGTCCCTTTCGAAATATGCTAATCAGGCAATTCGGAAGTGACGGGCTTTTTTTATTGCATAGGAAAGTTCTCCGAACTTACTATGCAATAAAAAGCTTTCCAGGTAGTATGCGCATGACACGCCATAGGTAGAGTGTCACTATTCAACGATTTCTGATGGTACAATAGAGTAATTAAAATATATCAAATTATATAATTATTTAAAGGAGAAAATCAAAATGAAGATTACATTAAAAGATGGATCAGAAAAGCTTTATGAAAGCGCCATGTCCGTAATTGACATAGCGAAAGATATTAGTGAAGGGCTTGCCAGAATGGCATGTGCCGGAGAAATAAACGGAAAAGTTGTGGATTTAAGAACTGTTGTTTCAGAAGACTGTCAATTAAATATATTAACTTTTAATGATGAGGCAGGTAAAGCCGCTTATAGACACACCACCTCCCATGTACTGGCAGAAGCGGTAAAGCGCCTGTATCCTAATGCGAAACTTGCAATCGGTCCATCTATCGATACCGGATTTTATTATGATTTTGATATAGAATCCTTTGACAGGGCTGCTTTGGATGAATTAGAGAAAGAAATGAAAAAGATTATTAAAGAGGGTGCAGAACTGGAACGTTTTACCCTGCCCAGAGAAGAAGCAATTAAATTTATGGAAGACAGAGAGGAACCTTATAAGGTGGAATTAATCCGAGACTTACCTGAGGATTCCATTATTTCCTTCTACCGTCAAGGGGATTTTGTAGATCTTTGTGCCGGTCCTCATTTAATGAGTACCAAAGGAATTAAAGCCGTTAAATTAATCTCTTCTTCCGGAGCATACTGGAGAGGCAGTGAGAAAAATAAGATGTTAACCAGAGTATATGGTACTGCATATACCAAAAATGCAGACTTGGACGAATATCTTAAACACCTGGAAGATATCAAGAAACGTGATCATAATAAATTAGGCCGTGAAATGGAGTTATTTACAACAGTTGACGTAATCGGACAGGGACTTCCATTAATAATGCCAAATGGTGTTAAAATCATCCAGACCCTTCAGAGATGGATTGAAGACGAGGAAGAAAAAAGAGGTTATATCAGAACCAAAACCCCTCTGTTTGCTAAGAGTGATTTATATAAAATTTCAGGGCATTGGGATCATTACAAAGAGGGTATGTTTGTCCTTGGAGATGAAGAAAAGGATAAGGAAGTATTTGCACTGCGTCCAATGACTTGCCCATTCCAGTATTATGTGTATAAGGCAAGCCAGAAATCCTACCGTGACCTTCCGTTACGTTATGGTGAAACCTCAACTCTTTTCAGAAATGAGGATTCCGGAGAAATGCATGGATTAACCCGTGTGCGTCAGTTTACAATATCAGAAGGGCATCTGATTGTACGACCGGACCAGATGGATGACGAATTTAAAGGTTGTATTGATTTAGCAAGATACTGCCTTAAAACATTAGGTTTGGAAGAAGATGTTACTTACCGCCTATCAAAATGGGATCCAACCAATAAAGAAAAATATATCGGTACGGAAGAAATCTGGGAAGAAACCCAGGGAAGAATCCGTAATGTCCTTACAGAACTGAATATTCCATTTACGGAAGCAGACGGAGAAGCAGCGTTCTATGGACCTAAAGTAGATATCCAGGCTAAGAACGTCTATGGTAAAGAAGATACTATGATTACGATTCAATGGGATGCAATTATAGCAGAACAGTTTGATATGTATTATATTGATCAGAACGGTGATAAGGTCCGCCCTTATATTATTCACAGAACCAGTTTGGGATGTTATGAAAGAACCCTTGCCTGGCTGATTGAAAAATATGCCGGATTGTTCCCAACCTGGTTATGCCCGGAACAGGTAAGAGTTCTTCCTATTTCCGAAAAGTATCATGATTATGCTAAGAAAATTGAAAGCGAGTTAAAAGATAACGGTATCCGCAGCAGCGTGGACGAACGCGCAGAAAAAATCGGCTACAAGATTCGTGAGGCAAGACTTGACCGTGTTCCTTATCTATTAGTAATAGGTCAGAAAGAAGAGGAAGAAGGTTTAGTATCTGTAAGAAGCCGCTATCTTGGAGATGAAGGCCAGAAACCTCTTGATACTTTCATTAATGATATCTGCAAAGAAATCAGAACAAAAGAAATTAAGAAGATTGAAGTTGAACAGTAAATATAGAATAATAGAGGGGGGGCTGCAAAAATGCAGCACCCCCTCTCTACTTGTGTGATCCAGGCATGGCACTATATCAAGCAAAACGTGAATATCTCAAAAGAGGTGAGAGCAATTGCAAGACCGTTGGCAGTAACTATTAAGTAGAGTTTCATTTTATTTTATAAAAGAGTATTTAATATTTTTTTTTCTGGCGAAAGAATGTGCATAAGAATTTTTCTTACAGATAATAGTTAAATCTTTATTGAGAGCACCAAACATATACTCTCCCATATTTTTTACCGAGGCCGGTATTGTTATACTTTTTAAAGCGTCGCAATGGTAAAAGGCATAATTGCCCAAACTTGTAGTCTTATCAGGTATTATAATACGTTTTAAGTTATAGCAATTACAAAAAGCACTATCCCCAATTTTGGTAACCTTTTTGGGAATCGTTATATTAGTTAAACTGCTGCAACCCATAAAAATACTATCACTGAGTTCTGTAATGTCAGGAGGAAGGTCTATTGTCTTAAGGGAAGTGCATTCTTTAAATGCGCCGCTGCTGATTTTTTTTACGGAAGCCGGTATTTGAACACTTTTTAATTTACGGCATCTTGCAAAGGCAGAGCCTTCTATAGTTGTAACGGTTGAGGGGATTATAATATTTGTAATAGTATTACAGTTTTCCAATGCCCCTTCCCCTATTTTCGTTACTGTATCGGGGATAGTTACCTTTCCTTTCCGGCTGCTGCTGATATCAATCATAATACCATTTATCACAACGAATTTATCCGCTTTTTTTCTGGCATGTATCCAGGGGGTTCTATAAAATGCCCGGTATCTAATATTTTTTATTGAATTAGAGTACTTAACATCAGTTAAGTTTGAACAGTCAGAAAAGGACATTATGTCTAGCGTCGTTACAGAAGCTGGTATAGTTATGTTCTTTAAACTATTACAGTCTCTAAAAGCCCATGGACCAATGACTGTAACGGAATCCGGTATGGATACATAAGCTAAACTTCTGCATTGATAAAAGGTCATATTTTCAATCTGAGTTATAGTTTGGGGGAGTTTTATTTCTCTCAGTTTAGTGCATCCGGTAAATGCACTTTCCCTGATTTCTGTCACGGAATCAGGAATGTCAAGACTTTCTAAATTAGTACAGGAAGAAAAAGCTGAAATTCCAATGCTTGTTACGGTGTCTGGAATTGATATGTTTTTTATTTCTTTACAGCGGGAAAAGGCCGAATTTCCAATACTTGTAACAGTGTCAGGAATTATAACAATATCGCTCACGCCAGAGTATTTGACCAGTATTCCATCCTCAATGGTAAATTCATTGTTTTCTGCATTGACGTTGTCTGCACCGCACAAAGAAAATAGAATCAATAAGAAGGTACCTAAGCAGAGTATTATTTTTTTTCTATTAAACTTCATAAGCTTACATATAGTATTCATATAAAATCTCCTCGTTGCTTTCCCACACTTAAAATTGTACTTATTTTTGATGGTTTATAAGGTACAAACTAATTATAGCATAAGAAATATCTGGAAACAAATAGTGATAACATTTCTTGGCAATAAAGTCTATAAGGTAACTTAGTTGTATTAGGTTAGGAACATAAATATTTTTATGTTTTAATATGTAGTTTACAGAGCCGAGTTGTATAAATACCTTGACAATTAGTACTTATTTATTATATCATGAAGAGGTTTTGATGGATATTTATTGAAAGAGAAAAATGATAGAAAAATTGTATTTGCGTAACAATAAATTTGATTCCACATAATTTTGGTATGAGAGAAATTAGATAGTACAGAAAATTGACATAAATTTTGTATATAAATTATTTAAAAACAGAATTTTAAATTATCAGATGGTTTGGAGGATTTATTTTGGCTGATTATACGAAGGAAATTAATAAAAGACGTACCTTTGCAATTATATCCCATCCGGATGCCGGAAAGACAACTCTAACAGAAAAACTTCTGCTATATGGTGGAGCTATTAACCTGGCTGGTTCGGTTAAGGGGAAAAAAACAGATCGGCATGCAGTTTCCGATTGGATGGAAATTGAGAAACAGCGTGGTATTTCGGTTACTTCTTCCGTAATGCAATTTAACTACGGAGATTACTGCATCAATATTCTGGATACTCCGGGACATCAGGATTTCTCGGAAGATACTTATCGTACTTTAATGGCAGCAGATTCAGCAGTCATGGTAATCGATGCTTCAAAAGGTGTTGAGAATCAGACCATTAAGCTATTTAAGGTTTGTGTTATGCGTAATATTCCTATCTTTACTTTTATTAATAAAATGGATCGGGAAGCGAAAGATACATTTGAATTGTTAGATGATATAGAAACTGTTCTTGGAATTCGTACCTGTCCCATTAACTGGCCCATTGGTTCCGGTAAAAACTTCAAGGGGGTTTATGACAGGGAAACAAAACATATCACACGTTTTTTCGCAGCCAATAACGGACAGAAAGAAGTTGATACCGTAGAAGTAGAATTAGGAGATGAAAGTCTGGATAACTTAATCGGTAAGGCGAATCATGAGATTTTAGCAGAAGAAATCGATTTGTTGGATGGTGCCAGCAGTGAATTTGATATTGATTTAGTAAGAGAAGGCAAATTAACGCCGGTATTTTTTGGTTCCGCATTAACGAATTTTGGTGTGGAAACGTTTTTGAAACATTTCTTGTCCATGACAACTTCACCGTTACCAAGAAAATCAACGGAGGGAGTCATTGATCCGGTGCAGAATGAGTTCTCTGCTTTTGTATTTAAAATTCAGGCAAATATGAACAAAGCCCACAGAGACAGAATTGCATTCATGCGTATCTGTTCCGGTAAATTTGAAGCCGGTATGGAAGTAAATCACGTACAGGGCGGGAAAAAGATACGACTGTCCCAACCCCAGCAATTAATGGCACAGGAGAGAAAAATCGTAGAGGAAGCTTATGCCGGAGATATTATCGGTGTATTTGATCCGGGCATTTTTTCCATTGGTGATACCTTGTGTATGCCGGACAAAAAGATTGCTTATGAAGGAATTCCGACCTTTTCACCGGAGCATTTTGCAAAGGTAAGACAGGTGGATACCATGAAGAGAAAGCAATTCTTAAAAGGAGTATCCCAGATTGCCCAGGAAGGTGCTATTCAGATATTTCAGGAATTTAATACGGGGATGGAAGAAATCATTGTAGGAGTGGTAGGCGTATTGCAGTTTGACGTATTAAAATTCCGCCTGGAGTCCGAGTATGGTGTGGAAATTCGCCTGGAGCCCTTAGCATATGAATATATCCGCTGGATAGAAAACAAAAGTCTGGATGTAAGTAAACTAAGTATTACTTCCGATACGAAAAAAGTAAAAGATTTAAAAGGAAATCCTTTATTGCTTTTTGTACACAGCTGGAGTATTCAGACAGTTTTAGACCGTAACAAGGAACTTAAGTTATCGGAGTTCGGCAGAGAGTAACCTTTAATATTTGTTACAAATAAGTATTTTAGAAATGTGTTATACTTTTAATTATGGATATACTTAACTTATACAAGTTAGAGAATAGTTTCCATGGTTATAGGATATGAAGTTAAGAAATCCGGAATAGTTATACCAGATAAAATTATTATAAGTATAAAAAATATAATATTGACATTTTTTATTAACTGTGTTATACTTATAAAGCTTGTGAATCATACGTAATTATATTTATGGTGATTCAACGATAACAACAAAGCAGAGTATCCACTCTCACCTTAGCACTAACGTGTGACTTTGGTTCATAATTTCGGTAAAAGACAGCAAAAAGCTGTGTAATTAGTACTTATTGATTGAATTCAGTGAGGAATTTAACGAATTGGAACGTGGATAGACTTTGCTATCCACTTTTTTATTTCATAAAATAACACGACAATGGAATATTCAACCTATGGAGGTGCAGTACTATTAGTGAATTAATGATCAATGAGCAAATTAGAGACAAAGAAGTCCGTTTAATTGGAGAAGAAGGCGAGCAGTTAGGTATATTACCGATTAAGGATGCACTGAAGCTTGCTAAAGAAGCCAATCTTGATTTGGTTAAGATTGCTCCTACCGCTAAACCGCCTGTATGTAAAATTATCGACTATGGTAAGTACAGATATGAATTAGCAAGAAAAGAAAAAGAAGCTAAGAAAAAGCAGAAGATTACCGAAGTAAAAGAGATTCGTTTATCACCCAATATTGATGAGAATGATCTTAATACTAAGGCAAATCAGGCAAGAAAGTTTATCACAAAAGGTGATAAAGTAAAAGTAGCTCTTCGTTTCCGTGGTAGGGAAATGGCACATATGTCATCCAGTAAGCAGATATTAGATGATTTCTTTGCAAGGCTTGAGGATGTTGCAGTCGTTGAGAAACCAGCTAAGTTAGAAGGCAGAAGCATGATTCTGTTTTTGACTGAAAAGCGTTAATTACACTTTGTAAATATACGGGACACTTTAATATAATATAAGCAATAACCGAAGCTTAAGCTTCGGTTATGCAGCGAAAGACCCGAACAGATTTTGCCGAGTGGATAATAATAAAAAAGACAATTGGACAACCCGTAAGGGGGATAAGTTAATTGTATCATGATTAAGGAGGAAATATCATGCCTAAAATTAAAACTAACAGATCAGCAGCAAAGCGTTTCAAGAAAACCGGTACAGGACAGTTAAAGAGAATGAAAGCTTATAAAAGCCATATCTTAACAAAGAAGTCTACTAAGAGAAAGAGAAATCTTAGAAAAGCTACTTTAACAGATGCAACAAAAGTAAAGAATATGAAGAAGATTATGCCATATCTATAAGATATAGGTGATATAAGGAGGGAAATAGAACATGGCTAGAATTAAAGGCGCATTAAATGCTAAAAAAAGACATAATAGAGTATTAAAACTGGCAAAAGGTTATAGAGGAGCCAGATCAAAACAATATAGAGTAGCAAAACAATCCGTTATGAGAGCTTTAACTTCTTCATTTGCCGGAAGAAGACAGAGAAAGAGACAATTCAGACAATTATGGATTGCCAGAATCAATGCAGCAGCAAGAATGAACGGTCTTTCTTACAGCAAACTTATGTTTGGCTTGAAAGTTGCCGGAGTTGAAATCAATAGAAAAATGTTATCTGACATGGCTATCAACGATCCTGCAGGCTTCACAGCTTTAACTGAAGTTGCAAAGTCCAAAATAGCTTAAATCATTCATTCCAATTAAATTGAATTCAAAATCATTGATATAGATAAAGAGCTTATTCAAAATTATTAATTAATATTTAATTTTGAATAAGCTCTTTTTATCGTATAAGAAATTTTATCAGATTCGATAAGTAAGCCCGACGGGCAGCAGTAGTTCTAAAAATGTACTGTTCACAGGGAACGGATGCGACGTGTATTTTGTGAGTGCAGCGAAGGGAAAGTCACAGAAAACCGGAGAATTGCAGCCGAGGAACGCTTTCTCCTCGTTTTGTGTGCATCGCGAAGCGTGTTATTGTTCACGAAACCGCTGCTTTTTGCAGGGGAGTGACAGTACCACTAGAAATAATAGGATCAATAAATTATATAGCCTCAAATTAAACTAATTGGTAAAACTTACATTAAAACATTGTCGATTTATGTCTAATAATGTATAATTAGATACAAATAATTAAATAACAAATGACAAAAGGAGAATCTATGAAAAGTATTAAATGGAAGTATGCAGGGGTTATTAGTGCAATGCTGCTGGTAGTTTGTATTGGTTTAGGGTTTACGTCGTATCAAGTTTCAAAAAATCAGCTGGAGGACACTGTTCACACGGAATTAAAAGAATTAGCGAAACAGGGTGCAAATATAGTGAATGAATACCTGGAAGGACAGTGGAGTTCATTAGAAGAATTAGCTTCCATTAGCACTATCGCAGATCCCAGCATATCTATGGCGGATAAGAGTACTTTGCTAAAGCAGATAGTGGAAGCCACAGGGGTATTAAATATTGTTTATACCGATGCACAAGGTAATGCATTAGCTCCTGATGGTGTTACCGTTATTAATGTAAGTTCAAGAGAATATTTTCAAAAGTCTATCAAAGGTGAGCGCGCAGTATCAGATCCTATAGAAGATGCATCGACGAAGGGGAGATATATTAATACAATATCAGTACCTGTAACCTGGGATGGTCAAGTTGTGGGAATCTTATTTAAAGCTCTTGAAACCCAAACCATCAGTGATATTACAAATGGAATAAAATTTGGTAAATCCGGTACGACTTTTATGATTAATGGGTCCGGCACGGCGGTTGCTAATGAAGATATTGAAAAAATAAAAAATAAAGTTAATGTTATAGAATTAGGTAAAACCGATGCTTCATTTGTTGAATTTGCATCGTTAGCAAGCAAAATGGTGCAAAGTGAGAATGGGTATGGCGAATATTCTTATCAAGGGGTTAAGAAATATGTCGGTTATAGTTCAATTAAAGGAGCAGATTGGTATCTTGCAGTATCTGCGGTTCGAGGAGATGTATTAGCCGGTTTAACTTCTATGACATTATATTTGGGAGTTGCCGCTCTAATTTTTCTGGTTATAGCTATCTTAATTACGCTTCTTTTTACCGATGCATTGGTGAAACCAATTAAAGCGATTACCGGTAAACTGGACCAAATTGCAGGGGGAGATTTCACCTGTGACATACCGGCAGCCTTGCTGAAGAAAAACGATGAAGTAGGAAAATTAGCAAAATCATTAGATATCATGAAAAAATCGGTTTCCAATATTATTAATCTGGTATCGGATGAATCTAAAAATGTTTCAAAAAACGTAGATGTACAGGAATCAAGTATAAAATTACTTTTAAATGAAATAGAAGAAGTTTCTGCAACAATAGAGGAATTGTCGGCGGGAGCAGAAGAAACCGCAGCCTCAGCAGAGGAAATGAATGCAGCCTCCGCTGAAATAGAATACTCAATAAATTCCATAACAAATGGAGCAGCAGAAGGGGCAGATAATGCAAAAGAAATTAGTAAAAGAGCATTAAATTTAAAAGAGAATGGGGTTAACTCCAGTAATCGTGCAAAAGAAATATATCTTACTTCATCGGAATCATTAAAAAATTCAGTTGAAGAGGCAAAGAAAGTTGAGGAGATAAATAATTTAACGGAGGCAATCTTACAGATTTCCGAACAGACAAATCTACTGGCTCTGAATGCGGCGATTGAGGCAGCCAGAGCAGGAGAAGCGGGATCGGGTTTTGCAGTTGTAGCTGATGAAATTAGGAAACTTGCTGAGAATTCAACGAATCTGGTTCAAAAAATACAGTCTGTGACAGCAGAAGTAGTTAAGTCCGTGGAAAACCTGTCAACCAATTCTCTAGTACTGCTGGAATTTGTGGATACTAGTATAGTAAGAGATTATGATGCCATCGTAACTACAGGGGAGCAGTATAATAAGGATGCTAATCTGGTTGCTGCTTTTGTAGCAGATTTGAATAAAACTACCGAGCAGCTGTCAACCATTATGTCAGGAATGGTTAAAGCGATTAATGAAGTATCTGCGTCAACTCAGGAAGAAGCAGAGGGTACTTATCATATTGCGGAAAAGGCAGGAAATATAGTAGACAGTGCAGAAAAGGTTTCTGTATATGCAAGGGAAACAAGAAACAGTTCTAATAAACTTGTTGAAGCCGTTTCCAAGTTTAAGATCTAAGTTACAAAATAATTGACGGATCTATGTTGAAAATTCAAAAAATTACTGTTATATTTAATGAGAAATATGATGAGATACATTATCTGGTAAAGGCAGGAGCAATATGATAAAAATATTATGTATAGGCAATAGTTTCTCGCAGGATTCTACTACATATCTGTTTGACTTGGCCAAGACAGGCGGTATTGATACAAAAGTAGTGAACCTCTATATCGGCGGATGTTCTTTAGAACGTCATTGGGATAATATCACCGGGAAGAAAGCGGATTATGAATATCAGCTTAACGGAGTACCTACAGGTAAATACGTTACCATTAAAGAAGTTTTAACAGAAGAGGACTGGGATATTGTCACCATGCAGCAATGCAGCGGGTTCAGCGGATTAATCGATACATACCACCCATATAGTAAGGACCTGTCAGCATATGTGAGTCAATACGCTCCAAAGGCAAAACAACTCATTCATCAGACCTGGGCATATGAAATTGATTCCGATCACTCACAGTATGAGCTGTATCATAGAAGCCAGGAAGAGATGTATCAGGCATTAAGAAAATGTTACAGTACAGTTGCACAGGAATTGTCTCTGGACATTATTCCTTTTGGGGAAGTGATTCAGAAACTGCGTACCCTTCCGGCTTTTGATTATAAAAATGGCGGGAAAAGCCTTTGCAGAGATGGATTTCATATGCATTACCTTTACGGAAGATATGCTTTGGCAGCAACCTGGTACGAATATGTAATAAAAGGTAATCTCTTAGTTAATAATTATCTGCCCCCAAGGGGAGAAGAAGCTTCTATAGACAAAGATGAAATTCAGTTAATCAAAGCATGTATACATGATATGGTTAACAGTAAGTAAAACTTATATAGCTAAAGAGCTAATTTCAGACAACAGATTTAGTATCTAATGTTTGAAATTAGCTCTTTCTTTTTAAGGATTGTGTTTAAGGACAAACTTCGTCATTAAGTCGGGATTTTCAGCCGGCATTTACCAGCTGACTAATCGGAAAGTCATATTGTAAATAGTCTCGGCCATTTCCTGTGCAGATTGATTGATACCATTTTTCAGCCAGTGCTGTAAGAGGCCGACGCTTCCGTTCACAGCAAATATAAAATAATCCTTGCTGATACCAAAGTTCGTTTCGGGTGTAGCGGTGGGGGATATCCCGCATTGCTGGTATATTAAGGTAAACATCTGTTTCTGAAAATCGATATCACCCTGCTCGCTCATCAGAATCTTAAGATGTCTGCTGTTTTCTACAAAATATTGGAAAATCTTTTCCAGGACCATCATTTTTTCATGCTTGTCCGTTTGGCCAATTAGATTGGAAAGGGACTCTTTCACCCATAACAGGGTTTCATCCTGGATTTTACGTAGAAGGTCGTATTGGTCGGTATAATACGCATAAAAAGTCGTCCGGTTGATATCTGCATTCTCACAGAGTTCTTTGATTGTTATTTTAGCAATGGGTTTTATCTCCATTAATTCAAAAAGGCTCTCTTGCAAAACCATTCTTGTATAACGTGTTTTTCGGTTTTCTTTCATTTCTTTTATCAAGGTTCCGCTCACCTCACTTAAATATAAAAATTGACCAATCTTGTTTTTAAAACGACATTTATAAGATAATTTGTTGCAAACAAGACATCTATTAAAAAGTTGATGGTTGCATAATCAACACAGTGTCATTATAATGAATTCTTAGTTAAAAGTCAAGAATGTGTAAAACTTGCAAGGGTTACGAAGTTAGAGTTTACAGGCTAAACTGCAACGTTACAAAGATAAGCAGTGATATATAGATCACGACTTCTCATAATAGATAAGGTGTGCCGGCAAGTTACGCAGCAAAGGAGACAACATATGGACTTTATCACATTCGAAAACGTAGAAAGAGACTATCACATCGGCGGAAACATCATCAAAGCGGTGGACGGTGTCAGTTTTGAACTTAACAAAGGCACATTCAATGTGGTGCTCGGACAGAGCGGCGCGGGAAAAACCACGGTACTTAATCTGCTTGGCGGCATGGATTCGCCCACCGCCGGCCGGATATCGGTTAACGGGTATGAGGTTTCCGGTATGTCAGAGAGGGAGCTTACCGACTATCGAAGGACGCAGATCGGTTTTGTGTTCCAGTTTTACAACCTGGTGCCTAACCTGACTGCATTAGAAAATGTGCAGCTCGCCGAGGAGATTTGTGCCGACCCGCTTGACGCCAGGGAAATGCTGCAGCGAGTCGGGCTTGAAAAGCGGATGGACAATTTCCCAAGCCAGATGTCCGGTGGTGAACAGCAGCGTGTTTCCATCGCCCGGGCTCTGGCGAAGAATCCACAGATTGTACTGTGTGACGAACCGACCGGTGCTTTGGATTCCGAGACCGGCCGAAAGGTGCTGCGTCTGATCCGAGACGTGGCAAGGGATCTTGGCAAAACCGTAATCATCGTTACCCACAACGCGCCGATTGCCGAGATGGCACAGACGGTGTTACATATGCGGGACGGCAAAATTGCCGAAATAGAATTACATGAGCATCCCAAAGATGTGGAGGAAATCGTATGGTGAGGGGTGCATTGCTCAAAAAATCCCTGCGTGATATGCAAAAAGCGAAAGCGCAGTTTATTTCCATCTTTATTATGGCAACACTTGCCATATCTATAATGACAGGCCTTGACTGTATTTGGTTTACTGTCTGGAACCACACGAATACCATGTATGACTCAACGAACCTATCAGACCTGTGGGTGACCGTACAGAATCCCTCGGAGCAGGATCTCTGGGGAATACATAGGATCTCTGGGGTTAAGCAGGTAGAGAAGCGTTTCTCTGCCGAAGCCGATACCAAACTGCCCGGAAAACCCACACTGCATGTCTATGCGTTGAATGATGGCAGTACTCTGGACCAGCCTGAGATGCAGGAGGGACGGTTTAGGAAAAGCGGCGGCGGGGCGGTATTAGATAGTGAATTTGCAAAAGCCCATAATCTGAAAGTCGGAGATACTATTTCGATAAAACTAAATGGCATATGGCTGTCTCTTCCCATAGACGGGCTGGCATTGAACAGTGAGCATGTCTATGCAGTAAAAAATACTGCAGTTATTATCCCGGATCCCATGCTTTATGGTTTTGTAGTGGTTCATACCAGTGCGCTTAAGAGTGTTTACGGTCAGAAAGTCTACAACCAAATCAGTGTGAAAACGGAACCTGGGACTGATCTTACTCAGGTGGTGCAAAAGGTGGATGCAGTAATTGGCCATAAGATGATAGGCACCACCTTGCAGAAGGATAACACCAGCGTCAGCAGTGTTAATGGCCGCATACAGCAGTTCAAAACACTTTCTTTTGTATTTCCCACTCTGTTCTTTCTGGTAACGGCTCTGATTACTCAAAGTACCATGTTACGACTGGTAGAAAGTCAACGTACACAAATCGGGATTCTGAAAGCGATGGGATACAGCAAGATAAGTATCCTTTGGCATTACACCTCTTATGGTGTTATAATCGGTCTGATGGGCTCAATTTCCGGTCTTTTGCTCGGCCCCAATCTGTTCGGCAGGGTTTTGGTCCCTCGGTTAAAACTTACGCTAAACAGTTACAGTCTTCACATTAATTACTGGAACTTCGCGGCATCATTCTTTCTTATCCTGTTATGTACGGGCGGTGTTTCCTTTTATGCCTGCTGGAAACTTCAGGGGGATACTCCTGCAGTGCTTCTAAGAGATAAACCGCCTAAAAAAGGTGCGCATATTTTTCTGGAAGCTTTCCCATCCCTTTGGGGGAAGATGAAGTTCAGTGATAAACTGATTGTACGGAACACCCTGAAAAACAAAGGACGTCTTGTCATGAGTACCATTGGTGTCATGGGCTGTGTCAGTGTAATAATTGCCGCTCTGACCGTAAGAAGTACCATATCCGGAATTACTGACCAGATGTATGGAAACACATTCACCTATGATCAGAAAGTTCTTGTTGACACAGAGAAAGCAGATTCTCGTTATCTTAAAAACCTGGGACTAAATGGCATCACCCAGCAAATACAGGAATCTGCCATAGAGGTGATCTGCCCGAATGGTAAACAGAAAATGGAACCCATCACTATTACCACTGAAAACAGCCCTTTGATTCACATGTCTGATGTTAGCGGGAATCCTATCTCTTTACCGGAAAATGGAGTGTTAATGACCCGGAAATTATGTGATAATCTTGGTATAAAGCAAGGAGACAGTATTCGGATCAAACGTTCAGGAGGGGATTATATATCAGTGCAGGTACTTCAGGTAGCCTATATGGCCTCCGGTCAGGGAATCTACATGAGCGACAGTTACTGGAAGGCCCTGGGCGAAACCTTTTCGCCGACAGCCCTGCTTATACAATGGAACGGCCCTCCGGATCAAAAATTTCTGGGAAGTGATGCGGTAGTAGATTCGGCAACCCGTGAAAGCCAGCAATCCGGCTTATCCTCAAGTATGCAGGTGGTGAACTTCGCAGTAGTGGCGTTGATTGTAATGGGTGCATCATTGGCTTTTGTGGTGCTGTATAACACCAGCATTCTTAATTTTGTCGAACGGATCAGGGACCTTGCTACCCTGCGGGTCCTTGGTTTCCATCATGGAAAAATCCGAAACCTGGTGCTGATCGAAAATTATTTTTCTGTACTGCTTGGGACGTTAACCGGCATCCCTGTGGGACGGTTTATATCCTGGGTAATCGCCAGTAGCCTGGATGAACGTATGGATCTTCCGGGGAATATTACATTGCCCGATGTATTGATTGCAACCGTTATGACCCTGTGTTTCGCCTGGATTACCAATAGCATCGTAGCCAGAAAGATGAAACAGATTGATATGCTTGAAGCGCTGAAAAGCGTTGAATAATAATAGATGGAGGCTTATCTCATGAATAAATGGATTACTACCCACAAAAAATCGGTATTAGCAGGGACTGGTGTGCTTGTCATACTCGCTGTCTTACTGGGGATTTTTTATTATCAGAAAAACAATACCTCTGCACAAGAGACCATGGACATCGGGGATTCGGCTAATCAGGCGGCGGAGATCGATGCGTGGGGTGAGGTAAAATATACACATATGGAGGATATCAGTATCGACTTTCTGTCTGTAGTAACAGATATACTGGTAAAGGAGGGAGAAAGGGTCACACTTGGCCAGCCGCTTGTAACGCTGGATCTCTCCGAATATAATGGAAATGTAGAGAAACTGAATCAACAGCTTACCGCCGGTCAGGCAGCTTTGCCCGCTGCAAAGCAGGGCATTACTGCGCTGCAGGCCGATATAAAGCAGCTGCAAGAACAGATCGCCCGTAAGACCCAAGAGTATAATAGCGGTACGAATGTGGATCTAAAGCTGCTTCAGAGTTCATTGAATCTGGCAAGAAAGCAGCTGGCTACCGCAAAGAGTGATCTGAAACAACATCAATTAAAGTATAATAACGACACGAATGCAGATCTGAAATTGCTGCAGAATTCCCTTGATTTGGCAAATAAAGAGCTTAAGACCGCAAAGAATGACCTTTATGAGTTCCAGTCATTGTATGATGCCGGAGCTATTTCAAAAGACGAACTGGATCAGTACACGAATGCACTGGATCAGAGACAGAAAGCCGTAAAGGATATAAAGTATAACCTTGAGAAAACGAAAACCGCTTTAAAAGACGAGATAGACATGTATGAGGATGCACTGGATCAGAGACAGAAGGCTGTAAACGACATACAGGACAACATTCAGAAAACGAAAACTGCCTTAAAAGACGAACTGGACCAGTTGAATGTTTCATTGAAATCCAAGCAAGTGCAGCTTACCCAGGTCAAGCACGGAAATACTGCCAATATCACCAAGCAACAGAGTGGAATTGGAGCAACGCAGGTGGATTTGGACTCGCTTACGGCAAAGACCGCAAAAGAGTATATCAAAGGCAATCAGATCGTTTCTAATATAAAAAATGGCATTGTGCTAAATATTATGGTCAGTGATGCATCTCATCTCGGAGCACAGGGCATGCCCACACAGGTTTTACAAATTATTGATGGGGACTCTCTTACCGTCAGTGCAGAGGTTGATGAGGAATTTATCAGTAATGTGGAAGTAGGTGAAACAGTGAAAATTGTTCCAATCTCAGTACCGGATGTTTCACTCACCGGAACCGTTACGCAGATTCCCAGTCTCGCCGTGGAAAAGGACGGGAAACGTGTTATCCGCGTTCTGGTGAAACCGGACGATCCGGATAACCTGCTGAAACCGGGATATACTGCCGATGTATATTTTAAAAAATAGCTTATAAAGACTTTGTTTTAAAAAATCTAACAATAGATATAAGGAGGTATCCGGATGAATAAAGTTTGTACGTTTTTGGTTTTAACAGTTTTAGTTATATTTTTTACTCCGGTACATATTCATGCCAGTGAAGTTGATAGTAACGTAGATGGTAATGTTGAGAAGGAAGCTGGTGCTGTGAATGAATCTGTCAATGAAGTTGCAAGTGAAGCTACCTATGATAATAACAGCCAAAATAAAGGAACGCTTAAGTTTGAAGAGATAGAAAATAAAATTTTGGAGAGTAATCCGGCAGTCTTAATTAACAAAAATGCAATTAGTGCCATGGATGAAGATTATAAGCAGATTAAGAATACCCAGGATGACCTGGAAGATGACAGAGATGATCTGGAGGATGCCATTGATATGATGGATCTCCAAATAAAAAAATTGCAGCAGGATAGAGCCAGCCTGGAAACCAGAATTGATGGAGATCAGGATCTGATAAACCACATCAAATCAAACTATGATGCCCTCATTGGTATTTATCAATATAACAAAGACAGTCTTGTTGACAGCAGAAAAACTTTAAGAAAGCAGCAGTTTTCTTTGGATGATCAGGCAGAAGATCTGGATGATGCCACAAATAAATTAAGGGTTCAGTCAAAAATGTCCGCTTGTCAGCTGGTTTTTACAGCACAAAACCTTTATATTACTTATAATGTATTACGGAATAAGGAAACGGATTTAGTAAATCAGACAGAATTAATGAAGAAACAGCTTGAGGTCGCCAGACTGCAGGAGGTTTTAGGTAAAATAACGAAAACAGAGATAACTTCTATGGAACTTAAGATCAGCGATCTGCAAATAGGTTTAAATGATTTACAGACACAAAAAAAAGCGGTTCTTGGTGAATTTAACCTTATGTTAGGCAATAATTATGATTTTGAATTAACTTTAGATACTGAATTAAAACCTGTGTATGAGAATTTTAATGAAAACAATTATAATATGGATTTAGAGAGTGTACTTGAAAATAATTATTCTATAGCATTACAAACTCTAGAACGGGAAACCAAACAAAGATTGCTCAACCGGTCAGGCGGTAGTGATACCCAAAGCGAAGAGGCAGCTAAATATAACCTGGAAAATGAGAATATAAAGCTGGATGAGACAAAACGGGATGTGTCCTTTTCTTTTAATAAAGTTTATGAAGAGGTACTCAGTAAAAAAACATCATTTGAACAGGAAAACAAGAAACTGGAACAGGCAGGCACGAATAGAAGTTATGCAATCATGAAACATGAGCTTGGCAAGATTTCGGATCTGGAGCTGGAGAATGAAAATTCATTATATCAAAGTCAGGAGATAAATACCCATGTGGCGGAACATGAATTTATCCGCTCTTACTTAAAGTATGACTGGATGAAAAAAGGATTAACCTTTTAAAGGAATATTTCTTCCATCTGCAGGATTACAAACAATAA
Source organism: Anaerocolumna sp. MB42-C2 (assembly GCF_030913705.1). Lineage (GTDB taxonomy): Bacteria > Bacillota > Clostridia > Lachnospirales > Lachnospiraceae > Anaerocolumna. Next base: position 2,657,354 of record NZ_CP133190.1, on the reverse strand, counting down.
TAAATAATATGTAATATCGAAAAAAGATATGTCGAAAACTTTCTGTGCAAAGGATTCCGACATATCTTTTATTTATTGTTTATATATTGAAACTGTCTGATCTTAAGCAGAAAAATCACTGTAATGTCGATTAAATTAGCTTTGTCATTTTTATAAGTTAGGTACGTAATAAATATAATTTCATAGTGTATAATTTGAAATATTATCCATAAAGTGATATATTTATACTACATATATTACCAATACTGGGAAGTTGGGCGATGAGTATGGGACCTTATATGAAAATGCGAAGTTATATGATATCGAATTAATAATAAATCAAGATAAAAAATTAATATTAACTGAAATAAAAAAAACAGAAAATTTTTATAATTTGTTATGGAAATAATTTGTAAATGGTGTAGTATGTCAAAAAGGAGAATTGTTATGAATAAGAAGTATGAAAAGGCAATTGATACAGAAAATAATATATATATGAAAACGAGAGGGAACCTCTCTGTGCCTAAAACCGAATCGACAGGCTGGAAACAATTTGATAAGGCGATAGATTGGTTATGTTATGGAACGGAAAATATCTTAGATTTTGGTTGTGGAAACGGAAGCTTATTATTTTTATGTGCTATTAGGGGAACAAAAAAGCACTATGGAATTGATTTAGCAAGTGAAGGAATCTCTTGTGCCAAAATGCGAGCAAATATGATGGAAAAAGGTGAATATCAATTTAAGAATGGAAGTACAGAACTAATACGTGAGTTAAAAGACAAAAGTATGGATGGAATTATTCTGTCAAATATTATAGACAATATGTATCCGGATGATGTAAGAGAACTCCTTACTGAATGCAAACGAATTTTAACAGATAAAGGAAGAGTATTAGTTAAACTGAATCCATTTATTACGAAAGAACAAATAATAGAATGGAACATGAAAGAACTTGATAAAGACCTTTATGATGATGGATTTATATTATGGAATAGACCGACGGATGAATGGAGGGGTGAATTAAATTCTATATTTACTATTAATGATGAATATGAATTTCTAATACCAGAAGCTGAACAAGTAAATAGAATATTTTTATTAACTAATTGATAAAGCATAATACGATAACTATTGACTTTAGCATCTGAGCAAAATTTAATTGATAAGTTCTTTTTATATATTAAAAAGGCTGGTCGGGTATCTTAATCATAGGTGGAACTACTGTACTGGCAGTTGGTGCAATTAATATATGGAATAAGAATTAGGAAGGGAAAAATACATAATTCAACGAAAAACATTTTTGGAATAAATATATATAGTCCCATGTAGTATCCTCTTATAAATTCAAAATATATTCATATTTTTGGAGAAAAATAAATGAGTAATAAAAACAAGGAAGAAATTATATTTGAGAGAGAAGATGATATGTGGAAAGCAGCAAGTAAAAGGGATGTTGTGTCATTTAAAGAGCTGGTTTCTGATGATGCTATTATGATATGTAGCGGGTATAGATGTCTTGGCGTTGAATACGCAGAATATATTAAGGATTTTTGCATAAATGGATATGAAATAAAAAATAAAGAGGTTATTTTTTCAAGTGAAGAAGCTGTCCAGATACATTATGTTATTGATGTAAAAGCTGAATTACCAGAAGCAGCTGATTTTGGTTTCCATTATATTTATGAAGTAAAACAAAAAACATAGGCAACTTTGAATTTGACGAACAGTTTAGGATTAAGAGTTTATTATTATAGGAGGATTAAATGGTTAGTTCAATTGTGCTTCCCACGTTAGAAACAAATCGGCTTGCTCTACTTCCGTGGAAATTGGAATATGCTGAGGATATGCTTATATTTGCCTCAAACGAGAATGTTATTAATGCAGCGGGTGGTTGGAAGCGTATTACTGATGTTAAGAAAGCAAGAGAAAAAATAGAAAATTGGATTAAAAGAAATTCAGATGAATGGGCAATTGCGTTAAAAATTAATAATAGCAATAAAATAATAGGCTCAATTGGCATGCACAAAAATAAATTTAAGGATTATAACTTTTCATTTGATTTTGGTTATTTAATTGCAGAAGAATTTTGGGGGCAAGGAATTGCTACTGAAGCCGTCCAAAAATTGATGCAATATGCTTTTATGGGATTGCAATGCGATGTAATGACTGTTTATCACAAGGCTTTTAATAATCAATCCAAAAGAGTAATTGAAAAGTGTAAATTTAAGTTTCGGGGAATATATCCGAGACATAGTCAAGATAATCCAGATTCAAATGCCTGCTATTTCTTAACTCGGGAAGATTATCTTGATTTATATAATGTTTCAGAACAAGATTTGGAAGATGTAAACATAAGAGATATTCTCATAAAGTATGATCAGCAAAAACCAACGACCCGAAGCGGTAAACCTCAGCAACAAACACAGCATATCAAGGGTAGTCCCTATAGTATAGATAATCCTGTCAGAAGGATTGATAACATATCATATATAAAGGAACCTACAGGATATTTATGTGGACAATCATGTGTGGCGATGCTTGCTGGTGTATCTGTTTGTGAAGTTATAAAAGTAATCGGTACGGACAAGGGTACCAATAAACAGGATTTGAAGAAATGTCTCGACTATTACGGTATCCGCTATGCCCCAAAATCAATGAGATATGATCCGAAGGTTCCTTTACCGGATTTATGTGTAATAAGAATGGTATTGCCGGGATATGGACATTGGGGAATATATTACAAAGGTATTTATTATGATCCTGAATTTGGCATTTTAAAAGAATGCCCATCTCAAGCAAAGATTTTTCAAGTATGGGAGATATACACTTGATGTATAGTATGAGATAGAATTACACCTTTTTTTCATTTGCATGCAAAGAGCTAATAGAAATACCGCACAAAATGAGCAAACAATGAAGTTTGATACTTCGTTATTTTAGTATATTCAACTTCCCATAGTTTATAACGGATAGGCTTTTTCATAGATAAATAAGAAAGGATAAGATGATTTGTGGTAAGGAATGATAAATCATTTGGAGATATTATGTTTAGAAATATGGATAAAGGAGACATCAATTTTGCAAATGAAATGTTACATAAAATCAACACGTGTGCAGTAGAGGTTTTTAATGAATCTTATAGAAACGGTAATATATATCAAAGCTATGTATTTGAAAGTATAACTAATAGAGGGATTTTTATTATAATTCGAGCAGTTGATTATTTTTCTATACAGTTATCTTTTGAGAAAGATATTTGTAATTATAAAATAATTCAATTTATAGATGAAAAATATCATTCAATAATAAAAGAGAGGCAAGATAGAGATATTTATGTCAATATAAATGCGGCTAATGCGATATTAAATAATTATTTTTCAGATTTATCTTTGGAGCGAGATTCCTATGGTTTTGAATTTTATATCAGTTCAGATTTTGATACTGTGAAAGAGTTAGAAAATTATTCAATGAGGAAAGATATGCAAATAAAAGAATTTGAAGATAAATATGCGCTAGATTATTTACATCTATTGGATGATGCTTTTAGGGCACAACAAATGGAATGTAATGAAGAACAGGATGGTTATTGTAAAAATAGTGAAGAAAAAAGCAAATGGTTAAAGAATTTAAGTGTAAATCATGGTTTTCATTCTTTTTGGGTTGCGAATCAATTAGTAGGTGTTGGAATTGTTGATGATAATTATATCGATACAATTGCAATACATCCTCAATATGAAAGAAAAGGATATGGAAGCGAAATCTTAAAGTACTATATTAACAATTTATTGTGTAGCCATAAGTTTAGTGAATTATATTTAGTTACATATTATCAAAACAGAAAAGCTCAAAGACTGTACTTAAAAAATGGGTTTAAAGTAAGAGGCTTCTATAGCGAGAATACTTTTAATGGGTGTGATGTATAAGAAAAATCATAAGCCTGTAAATTAAACATGAGTACAACTGGATGGTTATCCCTCTGAGATTCCCATTATTTATTTAGCATTTATTTTTAAGAGAAGCAAAAAAATACATTTTTTTATATAATTGGAGGATATGAAAGTGAGAAAAATAGTATATTATATACCCACAATTATCTTTTCGTTTTTTTACAGCCTAGTAGTTATCGGTGGCGGTATTAGTATTATTTCACCTGTTGCAGCTGTGTGGCTGGTTCTGTTTTTAACAAGTGGTATTCTTTTGAGCAAAAATATTTTTTGGGGTAGTTTGTTGGGTGCTTTACCTGCAATTCATATGATTTATATGGGAACCCAAGAAACAGGACAAATTATCAATGAAATACCAATCGGGATTATTGTTCTAGTATTTTATATTATTTGTGGCAGCTTTGTATTCTTTAAGAATAAGAAAAAAGTGTAATAAATATAATGAATTGTCAGACAGAGTTTGTATAATGAGCAAACTGAAAAGCTAACGCAACTTCTTATCATTTATTAATGATGTGCTTTATTGAAATATAGATTCCCAGTTTGTGGGTAGGCAGCAGTGGATTTAATTTATATGTAAAATCATACTTACCGGAGGATGACAAGAATGATTTCATATTTTAAAGCGACAATACTCTGCTTCTAAAAGTAAATTATGTTCAAAGCTTACTGGAGTTTTTATATAATAGGAGAAAATTATGCTAAAGGAAAAAATTATTAATATACTTCCGTCGTGTTGTGATATTGGATTTTTAAATATCTCGGATTGTACATTAAAGGAACAAAATATCATAAAAGATTTTTATTCAAGAACCAGGACTATTATAGTATTGGCTCATCATATTACCACATCATTAGAATGGGTTTGGTATCCACATGAAGCAGAACGTAATAATAACACTTGCGGGGCAGTTTTATTAAGAATTATTCATTTATTAAATTGTCTGGTACTAGACCGCTTAATTTCTCTATCCTCACTTTTTTGCTGTCATAAGATGGAATATTATAAGGTATAATATGCTGCACATAAATTGGTTTCAATAGTTTTGAAACAAAAACTTTCCACTATTGCATTCCCAATACCAAAAAATCAAGGGTTTCGGAGTTTATTAAAACTCTGAAACCCTTGATTCTTCTATATGCAGTCGAAGGGACTTGAACCCTCACCCAGTTTACCCGGACTAGAACCTGAATCTAGCGCGTATGCCAATTCCGCCACGACTGCAAAATTAGTAACGTATTTATTTTACTACAAAATAATAAAAAGTCAAGTAAAATATGTCTGAAACAGCGAACAAAAAAAGGTATTAAGGGCAATAAGAAAATGATTAAAAAATTAATGTAAACTATTTCCTGAATATAATAAACTGATTGATTAAATCAATGGTTACCAGGAGGTTTATATTATTTTCTCAAATTAGTTTATATTATTTTCTCAAATTAGTACTTGACTTTCGTTAGGGACAGTATTAAAATTACAGATGTATTCCTCGATAGCTCAATGGTAGAGCACACGGCTGTTAACCGTGGGGTTGTTGGTTCGAGCCCAACTCGGGGAGTTTTTTTATGCAATAATTTATAACATGAAGTACCATAGTGACTGCTATAGTTTTTGTTTAATAATAAAAGTGAATTGCCAGCATAATAGTAAAACGGAATGTTAGAAATTTTAGATTCTAAACTTTATTAAAAGTTTAATGGGAAGTTTTAATTTGGGTATTGCTTTTTTATAAATAAATTGATATAATATAATTCGTTCGCTGGACAACAGCCAGCGTATAGAATGACAAATTAATGATGTTAATTAAATATTTTTGTCGTCTTATAATTATATGCAGTCGTGGCGGAATTGGCATACGCGCTAGACTAAGGATCTAGTGAGCATTGCGCTCGTACGGGTTCAAGTCCCGTCGACTGCATCTTAAAACCTTTGATTATTCAAGGGTTTTATTTTTTTGTGTTGCATTTCGTGTTGCATTTTTAGTAGCAAGAAGAGATTAAGGGGCAGCTATAATCCTCCAACAGCGATCACTAAAATAGAGGCAGGATTAGCCACAGATGGGGACAGGGGACCAAAAACAACCGAAGCAGTGAAAGCGCTCAATAACAAAGTGCCTTTTTTATAGTTAACATCCATGAGATAATGACTCCAAACTCAAACTAAATAATCTAGAGTTTTTCAAGTTTTTCAACTTGAACTTAACTCGGTAAGGAGTATAGTTTCTATGGATGAAGTTACTTTAGTCAAAACAAGGTTCCGTAAGGAACAATGGGAAAAACTAATTCTTGAATGCCAAAAGAGCGGCATGAATGTCGAGGATTGGTGTGCTAAGCATGATGTCACAAAACATGCTTATTACTACTGGCTTCGTAAGTTACGTGAAGAAACTTGTGAAAATCTCCCGACAGTTACAGAAGAAAGTAATCCGGTTCCTTTTAAAAAGCTTGAAGTTACGGCACCTGTTCCAAATACGTTAGCTGCTGTCATTATACATTTACCTTCTGCTACGGTTGAAGTCAGGGAAGGAACCAGTAGGCAGACTGTTGAAGCAGTGCTTCTTGCTCTGCGAAATATATGTTAGGCGATATCACAGTTGCTAAGGAAATCTACATCGCTTATGGTTATACTGATATGCGTAAGTCCATTGATGGACTTGCTGCCATTGTCCAAGAACAGTTTCATCTGGATCCATTTTCAAAATGTCTCTTCCTTTTTTGCGGAAAGCGTAGGAACCGTATGAAAGCTCTTATGTGGGAAAGTGATGGTTTTGTTCTTCTATACAAACGATTAGAAAACGGCAACTTCAAATGGCCACGTCGTGAAACAGAAGTCCGCCCCATTAGCTGGCAGGAATTCAGGTGGTTAATGGAGGGACTAGAAATAGAGCAAAAAGGTGCAATTAAACCGGCACTTCCAGGTGCGTTTTGTTAGTGATGAATATAACTTAAAACCGCATATTTGCTGGATTTCTGACATGTTTTATGGTATAATTACCTTATCAAAAACGATAAGGACTTAGTATAAATATGAATCAAAAAGATGCTTATATAGATCACCTTGAAAATACAATAAAGAATCTGCAAACCCAGGTGGACAACCTTACTGAGATGGTGTTACTACTCCGCAAAGAAAAGTTTGGTTCTTCTAGCGAGAAAACTCCTAAGGATGAAATCGATGGACAGATTTCTCTTTTTAATGAAGCGGAAATAGAAGCGGATTCTTCCATCCATGAACCAATCAAAAAGAAAGTAGATGGATATACACGAGTTCATTCTAAGTCCAAACGCGAAGAACTAATCAAAGACCTTCCTGTTAGAGAAATCCTTTGTGAATCTTCGAAAGAAGATATGCATTGCCTTCAGTGTGATACGGAGCTTAAGCCGATCGGCAAGGAAACTGTCCGTGAGGAGTTGGAATACATCCCGGCCAAGCTTCAAATCGTTCGTTATGTCAGAATGGCTTATGAATGTCCTAAGTGCAAGCGCACAGATCATCCTTATATTCAGAAGGCAGATACACCTACTTCATTAATGAATCATTCTCTTGCCTCTCCAAGTTCGGTTGCAAATGTAATGTATCAAAAGTATGTAAACAGTGTTCCCCTTTATCGTCAGGAAAAAGACTGGGAACATCTTGGCATCTCCCTATCAAGGGCAACGATGGCTAACTGGGTAATCCGGTGTTCAGAGGATTATCTTCTTCCAATAATAGAACATCTTCGAAAGGAACTGCTCACTAGAGATATCGTTCACTGTGACGAGACTCCGGTACAGGTCTTAAAGGAAGAAGGTAAGAAGCCACAGACAAAATCATATATGTGGCTATACCGTACCGGAAACGATGATAAGGAACCGGTCATTCTTTATGACTACCAGCCCTCCAGAAATGGTGACCACGCAGCAACCTTTTTGAAAGATTTCAAAGGATATGTGCATTCGGATGGTTACTAAGGATACAATAAACTGTCCGATGTTATAAGGTGTGGCTGCTGGGCTCATCTGAGACGAAAATTCGTCGAAGCAATCCCTGGCAAGAAAGCAAATGATGCTCATCTTACCAATGCAGAAATCGGAAGAGACTACTGCAATCAACTTTTTAAGATGGAAGAAGCCCTGAAAGATTTCACCCCTGAAGAAAGATACCATAAGCGTCTTGAATTGGAAAAGCCAGTTCTTGAGGCCTTTTGGTGCTGGCTCGAAAATTTGAATGTCTTAAATGGTTCAGCTCTTGGAAAGGCGGTAACCTATGCCCAAAACCAAAAGAAATATATGGAGAATTATCTTCTTGACGGAAGATGTTCTTTATCAAACAATGCAGCTGAAAATGCCATTCGTCCTTTTACAGTCGGACGTAAGAACTGGCTGTTTGCAGATACCCCGAAAGGAGCTTCTGCATCAGCGGCTGTATATAGTATCATCGAGACTGTTAAAGCAAATGGTCTTAATGTATATACCTATCTTGAATATCTGCTTTTATATATGCCAGACACAGATTGGCGTAATCATCCTGAGGAACTGGATGTATTAATGCCGTGGTCCGAAAATGTAAAAACAGTATGTGGCAAGTAACTATGGATCGGTATTATAACTGGTCCTTTAATTTTATACAAGGCACTTTATTATTAAGCGCTTACGAAGCAGTGAATAGGTTCACGAAATTAAATAAATGGAGTGCTAATGGTAAGCTGGGGGCTACGGCTCTTAAAGCATTACTATCATGATAAAAACCCCCGGGCCTAAAAGTCCGGGGGGATTAGATTGTTTATAATATTTTTAGTAGGAATCTAAAGCTGTTCCTGTTTTATTATCAATAACAGATATATTACATGTTCTATCTTTAGGATCTATTAAATTTAAAGCTTGTACTATATCACTGATGGACGTAACTGCAATAACGGTTCCAAACCCGTCAAAACTGCTTTCATATTTTTCTTTGTGGTATTTCTCAGTGTATTCCTCAATTGTAGTATCATCGAAAATTAAAGCTCTATAAATAACATCTACAGTTTTTTCATTTACTGTAACCTTACAAGTATAATACTTTTCATTTATTGCTGCAGTAATATTTGCAGTAAACTAAAATCCCCATGCACAATAGGGTTAGCGCATGGGGTTCATCAAGATCGATCTTATACTGGGGAGCATATAGACCGTTATCAATATTACCATAAATTACAATAGTATTCAACATAAATCTTCATGATATATACAATGTGATATTTACAATACTAAAAAGACCCATTTATTGAGGATGTACGGGGCCGCATTTTGGATGCTAAGCGTGTTGCATTTCGTGTTTGGATTGCAGCCAGTATAGATATAAAGCTTTTCAGGAATATACGTATCCAAAAAATTTAACCTGTTCATTTAATATCTGATTCTATGACTGAATCAGATATCTTAAATCCTCTGAATTATTACTGTTCCTATCCTCATTGTATAAGATACATTGTATGTATTTAACTTCGGATAGCATTGTTCTCTCAGTGGGCAGAAAAAATCGATATTGATTAAGGATAAAAACAGATAATATATGATTAAAAATTGTTCATTTTTTATAATGGTTATTATAAGATATATGAAATTATAAGGTAAAATGTATATTTCAGAAAGGTTAAAAAATAAAAACATGTAAAAAAATACTGATAATTTACTTTTAACGGGGGAAAAGGTAGACTGTAAATACGAGATATGCAATGAGCCGAAGAGCAATACAATAAAAGTGCTTTAGCAGTTAGCAAAGGTTTGCCTGGCAGATTGAGTGTTGCATATTGAGAAAAGCTGACATGTCAGAAAGCTTGTTGTTTATATTAAATCTATAGGCAATTGCGAAACTAAATAGTTTTTTGAATATGCCATACAATTGATACGAATTTCAGAGCTTCAGTTGCCTTCCGGGCAAGATTCAGCTCTGAAATTGTATTAATTGCATGACATATAGTACAGTATGTGAGTTTTGCAATTATCCAATTAAATCTAATCAGGAGGAGAGAGGGTATTATGAAGAAAAGGCATAGAAAGCTTGTGAAAACAGTCGTAGCTTTGCTTCTGTGTACAGTATTGGGATTAATGACAGGATGCAGTAAGAATGTCCAGACAGGAAATATTGAAAGCAATAAGAATTCGGTAAAAGAACAGACAGGTGACACACAGGAAATGCAGCAGACAAGTGATGCTGCCAAGCTTAGGAGATTGGCTCCGGAGGGAGAAACTATAACACTAAAGGCATGGAGGCCTACGCATACTACAATCGGAACCCGGATTGAAAGCTGGGAAGATGCTTTGTTTGAAAAATGGTTGGAAAAACAGACAGGTATTCATATCGAATGGCTTACGCCTGTAGGTGGTACAGAGGCAGATAATCTTGCGGTTATTATAAGCTCAGGAGAATATCCGGATCTGTTTTTTGACGCAGGTTTAGTTTACAGCACAGGTGCTTACGGACTGTTAAAGGAAGGGGTGGTAATAGATATCGCAAAGTATCTGGACAAGCTCCCCAATTATTCGGCACAGCTGAACAAAAGTGATCTGCGAAAAAAGGAAAGCTACTCCGACGATGGTAATATGGCAGCCTTTTACCGCTTCAACAAAACAGATAAGCCGGATACCACCTGGTATGGAATTCTGATGCGCAAGGATTGTTTGGATAAGGTCGGAATTGAAGTACCAAAGACATATGATCAGTGGTACAGCGTATTAACTGCTTTTAAAAACCAGCTTGGAATTGAAAAGCCTTATCTTCTGAATTCAACCGGGTTCCCGAAGCTTGATATGTTTACGGGAGGACTGGGATTCGGTTATATGAATTATGGCGGAAATACACAGCCCTTTTATCAGGTGGATGGAAAGATACATTATGCACCCCTGGAGGACGGCTTTAAGAAATATCTGCAGATGATGAACCGGTGGTATAGTGAGGGTCTGATTGATCAGGATTTTTTATCTTTAAGCTCTATGAATGCGGAGATGACTTCTTATTCTGATCCGCAGACAGGTTCCATGGTAGCACCACTTTCTATGGGAGATGTAATAAAACAATTAAATACTGATGAAAATGCAGAATATGTGGCAGTGCCGAATCCGGTGGTGACGGAAGGAGATAAACTTCACATAGGAGCATCAGGCTCACCAGTCAGCGCGGGCATTCAGGTCAGCAGTAAATGCACAAATCTGGATTTGGCTCTGCAGTGGTGCGATTTATTTTATTCTGAAGATGTCATTGATACCAGTAATTTTGGACCGGATGACACCTATTATACAAAGGCGGCAGATGGGACATATCATTTTAACGATCAGGTATTTAGCAATCCGGATGGATTTGCGGCTCTTGATATGATTTATTCAATTGCCGATTATCCCTGCATTGTGGAAAACGACAGAACCATTGGAGATGATAAGCTAATTGAAGAGGGTAAGATGTACGATGAACAAAACGATAATTCTTATGTCATCAGTAGTGCTCTGACACTGACTGATGAGGAGACGGAAACCTATAATTCCATTATGTCCAATATAATCGATTATGTTGAAGAAATGCAGGTAAAATATATTATGGGTATAGAATCCTTTAATAACTACGACACATTTGTTCAGAAAATAAAGGACATGAATATAGATGGAGCTATGGCAGCATACCAGGCTGCTTTGGAACGCTATAACGCCCGATAGGAAAACAGCTGCAAAACCTGAGGGGCTTTGCAGCATCAATAAAAACAAGGAGCATTTCTTTTATGAAGGATCTGATTACAAACTATAGACAGCATAAAATGTTGTATTGGATGATTTTGCCGGTGATATTGTTTTTTATCGTTTTTAACTATGTGCCCATGGCCGGCATTATCATGGCTTTTCAGGATTATTCGCCCCAGGCAGGTATTTTCGGAAGCAAGTGGATCGGTCTTAATAATTTCATAGAATTTTTTAAAAGCCCCAATTTTATCAGGGTAACAAAAAATACTCTTTTATTAAGTTTTTGGGATCTTTTATTTAATTTTCCGGCACCAATTATTTTAGCACTGTTACTAAATGAAATACACGGAAAATTCTATAAAAAAGTGGTGCAGACTATCAGTTATCTGCCGTATTTTCTATCAATTGCCATTGTATGCGGTTTGATAAGGGATTTTACTGCGGCAAACGGCCCAATTACGATAGCGCTGGCATCTATTATTGGAAAAAAAGGGACGTTGTTGGGAATGCCTGATATGTTCCGGCCTATTTTTATTTCAACCAATATATGGCAGACGATGGGTTATGGCAGTATTATTTATTTAGCAGCGCTGTCTCAGGTTGATGAGGAGCAATACGAGGCGGCAACCATTGACGGAGCAGGCCATTGGAAGCAATGCCTGTATGTTACAATACCAGGTATTGCTTCGACAATTATTATCATGCTGATTCTAAGAATCGGTCAGCTGCTTTCCGTTAATTTTGAAAAGGTGCTGCTTTTATATAACAGTGCGGTTTATGAAACGGCGGATGTAATATCCACATATATATACAGACAGGGTATCTTAAACCATGACTATGGATACAGTACAGCGGTCGGATTGTTTAATTCTGTTATCGGGATGATACTGATTCTGGGTGCAAATAACATCAGCAGGAAATATTCTGAGACCAGCCTGTTTTAAAGGAGGAAAATTGTATGAAAAGAAAAGTGAAGCTTTCCAGGAGGCTTTTTATAATGGCAGACTATTTATTACTGCTGTTGATTGCTGTTTTATGCCTGGTTCCAATGTGGCATACGGTCTGTGCCTCCTTTTCTTCACCCCGGGACCTAGCTTCAAACAGGAGTCTGTTACTTTGGCCGGTCGGAACTGTCACGCTAAAGGGCTACCAGATTGTTTTTGCCAATTCATCAATATGGAAAAGTTATTTTAATACGGTTATATATGTAGTAGGAGGAACAGCGCTTGGCATAGCCATGACTTCTGTAGGAGCCTTTGTTCTGTCACAGAAATATTTTAGCCCAAGAAATGCAATTATGCTGTTTGTTTCTTTTACAATGCTTTTTAATGGAGGAATGATACCCAATTATATACTGATACAGAAACTTGGTATGCTGAACAGCCGGCTTGCTATTATTCTTCCGACGGCAGTTAATGTATTTAATCTTATAATTTTGCGAACATCTTTTCAGGGAATACCAGATTCTTTAGAGGAATCGGCAAAGCTGGACGGAGCCAATGATATGGATGTTTTTCTGAAAATCATCCTTCCGCTTTCGAAAGCCTCTATTGCTGTCATTGTATTGTTTATCTCTGTAATGCATTGGAATTCCTGGTTTCCGGCTTCATTATATCTAACGGAAAGGGCGAAATTCCCTTTGCAGATTATTTTAAGGGAAATACTAATTGACGGAAATACTAATATGACATCGGGTGGAGCGAATGCAGCTATCAGCATTTATAAAAGTTTAATAAAGTATTGCACCGTAGTTATTAGTACACTGCCCATATTGGCAATTTATCCATTTATACAAAAATATTTTACAAAAGGCGTCATGATTGGCGCTATTAAGGGATAGGAGGTTTTTTTATGGCTCTATTAAATATTCATACATTTTCAAAAATAATCAGTTCACAAAGCCGATTTATGGTTATTTATCCTGAGCATTCTAAAAGCGAGGAGGTGCCGGTATTGTATCTTCTTCACGGTGGAATGGAGGACTGTATGGCTTGGATTAGCAATACAGGAATCGAACGTTATGCTATGAAAAAAGAGATTGCGGTAGTAATGCCCTCCGCAGGACCCAGCCGTTGGCTGAATATGTCTCAGGGACCAGCTTATGGTGATTATGTGATAGAGGAATTACCCCAGACACTTAGACGTTTCTTTCCGAGGTTATCAATAAAAAGGGAGAAGACCTATATCGGTGGCTTGTCTATGGGAGGCGGCGGGGCACTTGAACTTGCCATGATGTATCCGGAAAGGTTTGCCAAGGTATGTGTTCTTTCCACCAGCTCAGTGATACCACTGGAGCACTTAAGGCAGCCGCAGGGATATCCGGCGCCCCCGGGAGGAAATGGAGCCCCTAGTCTTCCTATGATTCATCTGGGTGTGGAGGATCCGGATATGCTGGTTGGAACCCGGTATGATGTCCTTCACCAATCTCTTCAGAATATTAAAGACGGGAAAGCACTACCACATATATTCCATGCAATCGGAACGGAAGATCATGGCTTTGAGGTAGGCTTGGCACTGCGAAAGCATTTTTTATCCATAAAGAATAACCCGTACCATTATGAATTCCATACGGAACCTGCACCCCATGACTGGTCTTTCTGGGATAAGTGGATTCAGGTTTTTATAGAGCACATACAATAAACAAAGAAAGAGGTGGACAATTTGGCTTTTATACAAATGGACTATTATTCAAAAGCATTGACACGAAGCACAGATGTGGCTGTCATTCTTCCGGAGAACAATACGGAAAATGGTTTGTATCCGGTTTTGTGGCTTTTACACGGAGCTATGGGTAACTATGGAGACTGGTGGAGATTTACTTCCGTAGAGTTGTATGCGGAACAGTATGGAATAGCGGTGGTCATGCCATCTGCAGATAACAGCTTTTATGCCAACATATCGACTGGGCGGTATTTTGATTTTGTTGCAAATGAGCTGTTTTATGATCTTGCCGGAATGTTTCCCTTTGACACTGCAAGAAAGAAGAATATCGTGGGGGGCTTATCTATGGGAGGCCATGGCGCATATAAATTTGGACTGACAAAGCCGGAACAATATGGAGGAGTGGGAATATTCTCAGCCGGAAATTTTATTGATTTGGGAGATCCGCCCGCGGGGATTCTGGCAGAGCTGAATATGAGAATATTTGGTACAACCCATGTAAAGGATTTGGAAGGAAGCGAGCATGACATCCTGAATCTGGCAAGGAAAGCAGCGGAACGAAAAGGAGAGCTTCCTGCACTTTTTGTGTGTTGTGGTACGGAGGATCGTGCTTTTGACAGTGCAAAAACCACATATAACTACCTAACGGAGCTTGGTTTTCAGGGAGAATGGCATCAGGATACAGGAAAGCATGATATGTATTTCTGGGGGAAAATGCTTCCTGCAATGATGGAATGGTGCAAAAGGACAGTAGAATCCTGATCTTTAAAGGAATGCTTAATTAGGTAGAATTGAGAGAAAATAGATGAGCAAGGATAAAATATGGAACAGACAGTTCACAATTCTTTTTATGATGAACTTTATTTTGAACATAAGCTTTTATATGGTATCCACCACGTTGTCAAAGTATCTGGTTGCTCTTGGCATGTCGGTTACTGTGGCCGGAACTATTATAGGTGCAATGCCCATGGCATCCATGCTGATACGTCCGGTAAGCGGGTGGATATGTGACCATTTCAGTAAAAAAAAGCTTCTACTTTTATTTTTGGCTGTAAATTGTTTTTGTGTTGCAGGATATGGTATGGTACAATCGGATATATCATATATGGCATTAAGAATTCTTCACGGATTATCTTTTGGAATTACGACTACAGCTGTAGTGGCATATATTGCACAATTTATACCCTCAAAGCGTATGGGGGAGGGTCTGGGTTATTTTGGACTGACGCAGACTCTTGCAATGGCAGTAGGTCCATTCATTGGACTTGTATTGTCAAAAAAAGCAGGAAGTATCGTAATGTTTTACTCTGCTGGCTTTTGCGTATTTCTGTCATTGCTGTCGGCTTTGTTTTTAGATGATCAGCAGCCTGTGAAAGCGGCAGAGAGCCTTCGATTGAAGGCTAAGGATTTTTTTATGAAGGAAGTGGTAATTTATTGCATCCTTACTTTTACGCTTTCTTCTGTTAACGGTATCGAAAGCAGCTATATCACCTTATATGGAAAACAGGTGGGGATGGAGGATATTGGATGGTATTTCACATTAAGTGCCATAATACTTCTATTTTCCCGTATATGGTGTGGAAGACTGGTGGATAAAAAGGGGCTGGCAGCTGTTTTGTATCCAGGTATCGCAGCTGTTGTAGGTGCACTCTTTCTTCTAAGCTTAGTACCGGAGGGAAATAAGGCCTTACTTTTTGCGGCAGCCTCCGTACTTAAGGCATTGGGAACAGGAGCAATTCAGCCGGCACTTCAGGCAGCGGCACTCCAGTCTGTTCCCTCTGACAGACGAGGAGCGGCAACCAGTACTTTCTATGTGGGGACAGATCTTGGACAGGCTTCCTCACCGGTGATTGCGGCTGGTTTAATTGATACAAAAGGGTATCCCTTTATGTTTCGTATTTATGTTATCCCTATTTTTTTCGCAGGAGTGCTGTATGGATTGATTACAAAAAGAAAAAAGAAGGCGCTTTCACAGAGATGAAAAGGAAAAGGGGAGCAATTGCTATGAAAATATTGCATAGAAATCAGTATTTTTATGAGAAAGTATTTCGTAAATGGTTCATTGATTCCATTATTACCATATTCATATTTATTGTATCCGGAATGCTGCTTTACCTGGGAGCACTCTATGTAACAAAAAAGGTGTTGGTTATATCTCAGGAGCAGTCGGTCGAGCATACAGGAAATTTGCTTGACAACAAGCTTATGAATTTGAAACAGGATATTTCCATACTCACTTTTAATGACAGAATTATTTCCGCATCCTACATTAATCCTCCGTTTAAAGCGGAGGATTATTATGCATTTCATCAGGCGGGGAAAGAATTAATAGGAATATATTCCTATAGTGGTCTGGAGGATATATATATTTATTACAGTAATAGTAATTATTTTACCGGATGTTATACCTTAACAAATAATAATAGAGGAAATTTATCGGAAAATAGTTTTTCCAAAACTCCGAAAGAATGGAAGGAGTTTGCAAAAAAACAAAAAACAAGCTCATTTGTGAAAATGAAAGATTCAGTATATTTCTTATGCCCTCTGAAAAAGAATGGGAAGAGTGAGGTTATCTGTCTGGCAATTGTCAAACTGGATATGCAAGCTTATAAAGAGCTTCTGCTTCAGGATACCAACATGGCAAGAAGAGGTTATTACAGCTACATCATTTCCAAAGAGGGTGAAGTTTTTATATCATCCGGCAATATCAATGAGGTAGAATATGGATACGGATTATTAAAGCAGGGCGTTAATTATCTGGATGAAAAGGTTGTTAATTGCAGGAAACTTAATAATGAGGAATGGGAATACATTACTGTCATGCCTGTGAAAGAATACTTGAGAGAAATGTATAATCTGCGTCTGGCTCTTTATGTGTATTTAGCCGTCATTATTTTGCTTGCTTTCTACAGTGTGTATGTGGAAACCAGAAAGAAATATAGTCCAATTCAGAGATTACGAGAAAATCTGGAGTTGAACTGGGAACAGTATCATAAAGAGCAGGTTGTCTCAGATAAGAAACAGGATGTATTTCTGAAGTTACAGTATTTTATGGAAGGCATTCTTCATGATAACTATCAGTTGCGTTCACGAGTGAAAAAGGAGAGAGAAGACGTTTGGGGACAGCGTTTTAGTGAAATGGTTCGGGAATATGGTGAAAAACCGGAAAGTGAACGATTACTAAAAGAAGAATTCGGGATGTCCTTTGAATATGGGATTGTGTTAATTGTGCAAAATATGGAGAGCAGTATGGAAACGCAGGAGCTGACAGCAGATGAAAGAAAATCAATTTTAATCTTTTGCTTAAGAAATATAGGCACTGAATTGCTGGGGGATTCCTATAGATGTTTTTTCTGGGAATATACCGGGATCACAGGAATAATATGGTCTGACAAGCCGGAAACGGCTAGCAGCCAGATGTTTTTGCATAACATTATTGAAGAGATTCGGACTGTAACTTTGCAGTACTTCAAAACAAACATGAGAATAACAGTCAGCAGGAGCGTTCATAGCATTCCTGAAATAACAGAGGCATATATGCAGGCCAAATCTGCTTTTGATTACAGCGAGGTGACGGGAAAATGGGGCGTGATTCTCTTTGACGAGAGCTTTATTAAGCTTCCATCCTATTGGAAGAATGTTAATGCCATCCAGGCAGAAATACAATTTATGGAATGTATGACAGACCATAATTATAAAAAAGCCAAGGAGAATCTTGTTAATATAATAGATCAATACAGCTATACGGAAGGTGCTTCCATTCAGCTATTAAAATGCCGTATGTTTGGATTAATAAATATGATGCTTAACGCTATTGAGATTGAAAAATCCCCTGAAGAAGAACAGTTTTATAAAGAAGTGAATCTGGTACAGCGGCTTTTTGAGGCATCCTCCATACAGAAACTAGAGGATGAGATGATGGATATTATAGAAAGCTTTGTCGTGCATAATGAAAACAAAAAAGAAACACCCGGGCAGAAGCTGAATCGTATAGACCGGTATATTGAAGCTCATTATAAAGATCAGGCTTTGAGTGTGCAGCAGATAGCTGAAGTTTTTTCAATGTCTCTTCCATATCTATCAAAGATGTATAAACAGCACAAAGGCTCCGGTATTCTGGAGACGATTCACATATGCCGGATTAACCATGCAAAGGAACTGATTCTTAAGGAACCGGAGATTTCGCTTGCAATAGTGGCGGAAAAGGTCGGTTATGGGAACATACAGACAATGTTGCGCCTTTTTAAAAAGCATGAAAAGCAGACGCCTGGTAAATACCGGCTTGAAAACAGGGAATAGACATTACAACAGAACAGAAAGCAAGCTGAAGTTCCATCAGTTTGCTATGATAAATCGATATAATGCTGATTCCATAAGATATTATTTACTGGCAAATGGACCTGAGAAAAAAGATACGGATTTTTCGTGGCGGGAATATGTGAACAGCCATAATGGTGAATTACTCGGTGCATATGGTAATTTTATCAATAGAACACTGGCCTTTATCAATAAATATAGGAATGGAATAGTTCCAACAGGAATATTGAGTTCATCTATCGAGGAGAAGTTAGATCAGCTTTTTCGTGAAACAGGAGAAAAAATTGAGGCAGGTAATCTAAGGGATGCTATTGATGGTATATTTGAGTTTGTAAGATATTCAAACAAATATTTTGATACAGAGCAGCCTTGGATTACAAGAGTTACGAAAATCAATGCCTGTGATAATACAATTTATAATTGTGTTCAGATTATAGCAAATTTAGCAGTATTACTATACCCATTTCTGCCATTTTCATCGGAAAAGGTTTGTAATTGGTTAGAAATAAGCAGTGTATGGGAAAAGCAATTTGTGCCGGATGGATATCAATTACCCGAAATAGAGATATTATTTGAAAGAATCGATAAAAGGATAATAGAAGAGGAAAAAGCAAAATTATTAAATCGGGGGAAGAATGAAAAAGAATTTTGAAAAGGCCAAAATTCTTTCGAAGAACTCCAAAATGAAATTCCTAAATTTCATTTTGTACTTCTTCATCATTATTTGAGATGATGCTTTGCGGCATCATGTTTTGCAGGAGAGTGAACAATAACGATAAATATATAACATGTGTAAAAGTATTATATATTTCTTGCCGGTTTCCACGGTTTTATTATATAATATTACGAATATAGATAAATTATTATTTCGTTAAATAATAAGTAACACAAAGAAAAGAAGGTGAAATCCGTAATGCAGAAAGCAATCATAGACTTTGGTTTTGCTGCCGGAAGTGTGCAAAATTCACACTTACATCAAAATCTCGAAATTCTATATCTATTGAAGGGTGAATTGATTCTTGAAGTTGATGAGGAAAGGTATCAAATGCATAAAGGAGATTATATTCTTATAAACTCCAATAAAAGACATTCGGTGGAAGCAATTTCAAAAGAAGTACTAAGTGCCAGATTTCAAATTGATTATTCCTTATTTATAGATTATATTGGATCCAGTCATTTGTTATTTTGGTGTAATACGGTAGTGGATAAAAATATTGCTTACGATGAATTACGGAATATTTTGAACCGTATACTAAACAGGTATTATGACAGGGAGAGAGAAGGCTCTTTATATCTGAATAGCCTGTATTTTCAAGTGTTATACCTGTTAAGCACAAATTTTATGATAAAAACCGATGATAACCGTTTAAAAATTGCAGGTTTACAGGAGGGTTCCAGAGTATTAGAAATACAGAATTATATACAATCAAATTATTCAAAGCAGGTAAGTCTCAATGACCTTGCCGGGCAGTTGTTTTTATCCAATGCTTATCTGTCAAAATATATCAAGAAGCATTTTGGATTGAGTTTTTTGGAGTATTTAAATAATGTGCGGTTATTTCATGCAGTTGACGAACTCCTTTATACGGATAAAAAAATAATAAAGATAGCTCTGGATAACGGTTTCCCCACATCCGCAGCTTTCAACAGGACTTTTCACGAATTTTATCATATGACACCCTCCACTTATCGAATAAAAGCCAGACAGGAGCAGGATAAAGAGGAAAGAGTTGAAAATCAAGAAGAAGTACAAGATAAAATTCGTAAATACCTGGAAGGTATAGGTGCTTCGGAAGATTTACCCGTTTTAAATCAAGTTAAAATACTAAATGTTAATACAAAAATAAAAACCGAAATGAAAAAACCATGGGAAGAGGTAATTAATATCGGAGATGCCAATTCCATGCTGAGGTCTGATATACAGCAGCATGTTTTGCTCATTAAAAGAGAACTTGGGTTTAAATATATCCGTTTATGGAATATTTTCCTGCCCTCTATGTATGGTGAAAACGGAAAGCCTGGAAGCAGGCTTAATTTTAGCAAGCTTGATCGAGTATTAGACTTTTTAAATCAAAATCAAATGAGGCCATATATTGAATTAGGTTTTAAACCTCTTCAGCTCATTAATACGGAAGAGGAATATCTGATGAGAAATGAAAATGAGATTTTCTTTCAAAAGCTCAGCCAATATCAGGAAGCTGTTCAGGAATTGGCAGTCCATTTAGCAAATCGATATGGCATAGAAGAAATTGAGAACTGGTATTTCGAGATGTGGAATGATCCAAGGTTAAACAGTGAGGATGAAGAAGGATTATATTATAAATATTATGAAATAGTTTATCGGGTTTTAAAGAAAGTATCGGAGAAAATTAAAATAGGCGGAGCTGGTTTTTTACTCGGTTATGAAAACCAACGATATCCTGAGATACTTCGAATATGGAAGAAACATAATGTGAAACCTGATTTTTTAACAGTATATGCATATCGTTATGTGACAATAGAACAGGGAGGAGTAATGTACGGAAAGAAATCGTTAGATAGTGGATTTATTAATAATCAGATAGCCATATTTAGACAAGCACTGCTAAAAGAGAAATTTGATGTAGATGAAATTCACGTTAGTGAATGGAATTTTACAATCTCTAATCGTAACTATATCAATGACAGCTGTGCACAAGGAGCCTACATTCTAAAAAGCTGTATCGATTGCATGGAAACAGCCGACTTATTAGCTTATTGGCATGGAACTGATTTGTATTCTGAATATTATGATACGGAAGCTATTTTAAATGGGGATAGCGGATTACTTTCAAAGGATAGTATCCGCAAACCGGCATTTTATGCATTTAGGTTTTTAAAGAGTTTATATCATCAGCTGTTGGGCAAAAATGAAAACTCTGTTATTACGACCAATGGGAGAGGAGCCTATTCTATAGTCTGTCATAATTATAAAAGGCTTTCTTATCAATATACTATGAAAGCTGAGAATGAGATAGCAATCGATCAGATGAATTCATTGTATGAGGATCTGGATCCGCTTTCCCTGAATTTTCGAATTAATGAAGTCAGTAATGGGATATATCTAATTAAAATTTATATGATTAATCAGCAAAGTGGAAGTGTTCAGGATATTTGGAGACAGATGGATTATACGGTGAGGCTGTCAGTGGATGAAATTGAATATCTAAAAAGAGCATCAATGCCGTATATGGAATTAAAAAAGATAGAAGTGAAAGACGGTATTATTCAATTGGATTCTATACTGCAGCCCCATGAAATATGCCTGATTGATATCAGTTACCAATATGAAAAGCAGAGTTGAATAAAAAATAAACAAATTAATCTGCTTTAAATTTAAGAGAATGACAAAAATGATGGTATTATTTTTGTCATTCTCTTTTTCTTTTGTAAAAGTTGACTGATTCAGCGGGTATATATAGATAACTTCATTAAAGATTTTGTACAGTTATTCGGCTAAAATGTTTATATCAGAGAGTAAGAAAGGAAGATTGATAAATGAAGCTGGGATTTGTTAGTGCAATTTTAGATTCATGTTCTTACGAAGAAATGATGGATTTTGCGTCAAGTCATGAATTTGAGTGTGTAGAAGCAGCCTGCTGGCCACAAGGAAAGGCTGAGAGAAGATATGCAGGAGTAAGTCATATTGATATCCAAAGAGTACTTGCTGACAATGGCTATGCGGAACATATAAAAGGATACAGCAAAGAAAAAAATGTGACAATTTCATCACTGGCTTATTATCCGAATGTAATGGATAGGAATATAGAAAAGAGAGAAGCAGCAATAAAACATCTTAAGGACCTTATTAAGGCGAGTCATAAGCTGGGAATCGGTATGGTTACAACTTTTATTGGAAGAGACCAGACTAAAAATGTGGAAGAAAACCTAGCACTTGTAAAAGAAATATGGCCGTCTATTATACTGCTGGCAGAAGAACAGGATGTGAAAATAGCGATAGAAAACTGTCCGATGTTATTTGGCGCAGACCAATGGCCCGGAGGACAAAATCTTATGACAACGCCGAAGATCTGGAGACAGGTATTTGATATTCTTCCAAGTAACAATCTTGGAATTAATTATGATCCATCTCATTTTGTATGGCAGATGATGGATTATATTAAACCCATCTATGATTTTGCAGATAAGATTTTTCACATACATTATAAAGATATTAAATTATATCCGGACCGCTTAAATGATAGTGGTATTATGGCTTATCCGCTGGAATACATGTCTCCGAAGCTTCCCGGTCTGGGAGATGTTAATTGGAGCAGATATGTGTCAGCATTAACGGATATTGGTTACAAAGGTAATACCTGTATCGAGATTGAGGACAAAGCATTTGAGGGAAGTAGAGAAAATATAGAAAAATCTCTGATGTTAAGTCAGAAATATCTAAAACAATATTTGTAAACTAAGCATGCTTTAACAAGGAATAGATAGTGAAATAGAAAAGTAAAGGAGTAAAAATTATGAGTCAAAATAAGAAAGTCAGAGTTGCAATTGTAGGATGTGGAGGAATAGCAAATCAAAAGCATATGCCATCATTAAAGGCTAATTCAGAAAAAGCAGAGATAGTAGCTTTCTGTGACATTATCAAAGAAAGAGCTGAAAAAGCTGCTTCAGAATATGGTACTCCGGATGCTAAGGTGTATACCGATTATAAAGAAATGCTTGCAGATAAAAGCATAGAATTTGATGTTGTTCACGTATGTACTCCAAACGTAGCACACTGCCCAATTACAGTGTCTTCTTTTGAAGCAGGGAAACATGTAATGTGTGAAAAACCAATGGCGCATAATACAGAGGATGCACAAAAAATGATCGATGCGTGGAAAAAATCCGGTAAAAAATTTACGGTTGGCTACCAAAACAGATTCCGCGACGATACAACGACCTTGCATGCTTCCTGTGAAAATGGTGAACTGGGTGAAATTTATTTCGCCAAAGCACATGCATTAAGAAGAAGAGCGGTACCAACATGGGGGGTATTTCCCAATAAAGCATTACAAGGCGGCGGTCCGTTGATTGATATCGGAACTCATGCGCTTGATATAACCTTATGGATGATGAATAACTATAAACCGGTTTCTGTATCCGGGCAGGTATTCTACAAATTAGGACGTCAGTCAAACGGGCCGGAGGGTAATGTGTTCGGTCCATGGGATCCTGAAACATTTGAAGTTGAAGATTCTGCGTTTGGCTTAGTTAAAATGGAGAATGGTGCAACAGTGTATCTGGAGGCTTCCTGGGCCCTTAATGTTTTAAAATCAATGGAAGCTTCAACGACTCTCTGCGGAACTAAGGCAGGTGCGGAAATCCATCACGGCGGAAGTTACCCTAAGGATGAGTTGATCTATAATACAGTCGAACATAATCAGTTAATGGAGAAAACAATTTCACCCGCAGGTGTAGTTGACTTCTTTAAGGGAGGCGCCTCTGCGGAGGGGGTACGTGAGCAGTCACAATGGATGGATGCAATCTTAAACGACACAGAACCTTTGGTGAAACCGGAACAGGCTTTTGTGGTAACACAAGTTCTGGATGCAATCTATAAATCAGCAGAAACCGGAAAAGAGATTTATTTATAAATCATTTCGAAATGAATTATTACATTACTACAATATAAGGCCTAAACATATAAGAAAGGAGTATGAACTATGTTCCCAAAACAAATGTATCGACCGGATGGGTTTAAAAACGTAGAAAAGGAAGAGGGGGTAGTTGGTTTTTCCTTTGATATGAAAATTCAATATTACAGAGGTGTAACCCTCTCCATCATTCGAAATATAGAAGTAAATGTGGATGGGATAGATTATCCCAGAGATGCAATTCGCTTTACTGTAAATGGTGAAACGTTCACTTTGGAAGAAATGCGTACGGTGATTAGCAACCGCTGGTTATTTGGTCAGTATGCCACCGTAACTGTTTTATCAGACGGAGGGTTGGATAAGGGAGTACATCATATTAAATGCACCCAGACAATTGCACCATCATATATGCCGCATATACTGGTTCATTCCGGCGAATATGACTTTGAAGTTTAGGAGGAGGGTACAAATGGACTATCAGATTGGAAGAAGTGTTTCTTTATATAGTTATCAGCAAGAGTATTATGAGGGAAAACTGGATTTGGAGGGATGCATCCGTGAGGCTGCCAAGGCCGGTGCTACAGGAATTGAATTACTGCCGGAACAAATGATGGATGATTTCCCAGTGGTAACACCTGAATTTAAAGAAAAATGGTTTGGCTGGATGGAGAAGTACAAAACAGAACCAACCTGCTATGATGCATTTTTGGAAAATCATATTTATGATAACCGGACTCTTACAATTAGAGAACAAGTTGATATGATGAACAGGGATATTAAAATTGCACAGGAATTGGGGTTTAAGACTCTTCGAACACTGGTTGCAACTCCGCTTGATGTTATTGAGGGGTCTCTGGCTTGCGCTGAAGAAAATAATATTAAGGTATGTATTGAAGTTCATTCTCCCTTTTCCTTAAATTCCGGGTGGGCGGACGGATATATGGAAATGATATTAAGAACCGGAACGAAACATTTTGGATTCATGCCTGATTTTGGGATATTCTGCAGGCAGATACCGGCTCAGCTTCGTTCACAGGCATTTCGTCTGGGAGCGAGTAAGGAAGGGGTAAAAATTGTTGATGATGCATTTAGCAATCGTGTTGAAAAAGGATTTACCAAAATCAAATATGATTTGAATTTAGGGCTGGCACATCAGGCATATATGAAAGCAAATGGTTTCCCCGAATTAATGGAAGCCCTTAAAAAAGCAAATGCAAATCAGGCGGACTTTAACTATGCAATGGAATCTTTCGGATATACCTGGAATGATCCAAAAGACATAATAGATAATATTCAATACATTTATCATACCCATGCCAAATGCTATGATTTGACGGAAGATTATAATGAACCCTCCATTCCTGTGAAAGAGGTAGTAAAAGCCTATAAAAAAGCAGGATATCATGGATTTTTATCGACAGAGTATGAAGGAAACCGAATGTTAAATGATGCACTTCCAGTTGACAGTATTGAACAGGTTCGCCGCCATCAGGAGGTTTTAAGAAGGGCAATTGAAGAATAAAGGAGATTTATTATGGCGGAAGTAAAAATTGGTATTGTCGGATTTGGGTTCATGGGGCATTGCCATGCAGATATGTTAAAAACCATTGATGATATTAAACTTGTAGCTGTTGCAGATACCAATAGTAATCAGTTAAAGGAGATACCGGAGGGAATAAAAACCTATTCCTGTATTGATGATATGCTGGCTGATGCAGATATAAACACGGTTATTATATCAACACCAAATCCCAGTCATTTGGAAATGGTTGAAAAAAGTGCAAATGCCAAAAAAAATATCATCTGTGAAAAACCTGCCGCAATGTCGGTTGCCCAATTTGATCAAATGATAAAAGCGGCCAAACAAAATAATGTAATCTTTACGGTTCATCAACAGAGAAGATGGGATAAAGATTACCAAATTATGAAGAAAGTATATGATAACAGACTGGTTGGAGATATGTATATCATTAAGTCACAGCTTTACGGTGTTAATGGTAATATGCATGACTGGCATGTATTTCCCGAAATGGGTGGAGGTATGCTTTTCGACTGGGGAGTACACTTGATAGATCAAATCCTTGATATGGTTGATTCTGAAGTTGATTCGTTGTATGCGGATGTACGGAATGTTATAAACAAAGATGTGGATGATTACTTTAAGATAATATTAAAATTCAAGAATAAGGTAATGGCAGAAATAGAACTGGGAACTTATTATCTGACACCAAAGCGTGCCTGGTTTATTGGAGGAAATAAAGGCAGTGCCTTAATAGATGGTTTTCACGGAGAGGGCAAGATTGTAAGGACCGCTCATCTGCTTGAAAATGTTCCTGGTAAAATTACAATGACGGCAGCTGGACCGACAAGAAGCTTTGGACCGCCGGAGCCGGGGCTGCTAAAGGAAGAACCCTTACCGGAAGTGAATGTCTCTCACAGGGATTATTTTACCCATTTTGTGAAAGCATTTAAAAAAGAAGAGGAACTTGTAATAAAAGCTGACCAGGTAAGGAGAGTGCTAAGTGTCATGGATGCGGTAAGAAAATCTGCAAAAACTGGTGAAGCGATTCGATTCGAATGCAAAGCACGGTAGATTCCGGCTTAAATTTTAAATGAAATTCCAGTGAAGGTTAATGAAAGGCAGAAACGGAGGTTATTATGATAAATTATGAAACTCAGATTGTGGTAATTGCAGCAGGACCGTCCGGACTGGCAGCAGCGGTTCAGGCTGCAGAAGACGGAGCTAAAGTAATAGTACTTGAAAAATCAGCTTCCGTGGGCGGCGCTGCTAATATGGGAATGGGACCGCTGGGAATAGGGACCAGATATCAAAAACAACAAATGATAGATATTACTGTTGAAAAAGCATTTAACATGTTTATGGAATATACACATTACAATGTAGATGCGAGACTGGTTAAAAAATATTTTGAGCAGTCTGCGGATACGATTGAATGGTTGGAAGAAATGGGAGTTCAATTCGAGGGAGCTTTTCGTTACTTCCCGAAATCAGAGGCAACCTGGCACATCGTAAAAACCGATCATGGAATCGGACCCAGAGCAGCTTCCTTTATGAACAAAGCTTTATATGAAAGAGCAGTTGAACTGGGAGTACAATTTCTTCTGGAGACACCAGCGAAGAAAATCATTATGAAAGATGGTAAAGTTGGCGGAGTAATTGGTATCGATAAGACGGGGCAGGAAATAGAAATTTCATGTCAGGCGGCCATTATCTGTACCGGCGGAGCGGGCTCAAATAAGCAGTTAATTCAGGAAGAAACAGGACTGAAACATGGAGAAGATCTATTCAGTTTTGCCATACCCGGGTTAACCGGAGATGGTATGAAGATGGCATGGGAAGCCGGAGCGGGAAAAACACAGGTACGTATTGAAATGGCTGCCAGTATTGAGGGAATGGAAGAACTGCCGCAAGGGATATCCAATATCTTCAGTCAGCCGAATCTATTAGTTAATAAACTGGGTAAAAGAGTCATGAATGAGGAACAGATGCAGAATTCAACCTATTTATCTAATGTCGTCGTGCATCAGAAGGATAAAATATGTTACAGCATAGTTGACTCTTCCATTGTTAAGCACTATGTACGTAATGGTGTGGATAATGTAAGCCTTGTCCGCACAAATCCGGATGTTTCTGATTTTTATGACGGTATAAAAATGGCGCAGGAAAATAATAATAAAGACCTTTATATTGCAAACAGTATTGAAGAACTTGCCCAAATGGCCGGGATTGATGAAACTGCACTAATAGATACTGTAGATAGATATAACGATTATTGTGATAGTGTGGATGAAGAATTTTTTAAGGATCACAGATTTTTAAGACCACTGATTAAAGCACCGTATTACTGTGCTAAAATCCGCACCGGAGGTTATGGAACGGTGGGTGGTATAAAAATTAATGAAAACTGTGAGGCTGTCAATGAAAGCTTTGAGCCTGTACCTGGATTATATGCAGCGGGAGCTGACTCCTGCAATATCTATGATGACAGTTATATGTTCCTTTTACCGGGCAATTCAATGGGATATGCGGTCAATACAGGACGTATTGCCGGAATGAGCGCAGCAGAATATGTTGAAATATAAGATTATAAGCAAACTAACAATCTTATTACAATTATATTTTTTTACATTTATATTATATTTTACAGAAAACAGAAAGGAAGTAAAGAATGAAAGTATTAGGAATTTCTTTTGGGCGTAAGATGAAATGCAGTGAAATCATGGTAAAAGAAGCTTTGTATAAAGCGAAGGAAGCTGGAGCCGAAGTGGAATTTATCAGCACCGTGAACATGGAGATCGGTCACTGTAAAGGATGCGGAGCCTGCAGCACCATGAGAGATCGAGGAGGTCAGGTAAAGTGTATCATTAAGGATGACTACTTAATATTAGAGGAAGCAGTCCTTAACGCTGATGCAATTATATTGGCGGCTCCGGTTTTTGCAGTTGGTACGGTTGGACAATTTAAGAACTTTGTTGACCGCTTTGGCCCGGCACACGACAGGGCAGCATTAGAGGAAGAGCAGAAGAAGAGACTGAAAGAGGGAAAAACGGGTGACGAACTCTTAGATCCGAGATATTTTAAGGATCGTTATGTTGGGTATATCTCGGTTGGGGGTGCTTCTACGCAGAACTGGGTTTCCTTGGGACTTCCCTTAATGCATCTGTTTGGTTTTTCTTGTTATATGAAAGCTGTCGGACATATTGATGCATATGATCAGGGCAGAAAAGCAAATCCCGTATTTGATACAGAGTTAATAAAACAATGTGGTGATCTGGGGCGCAAATTGGCTGAATCGGTAGGAAGACCTTATGATGAAATAGAATGGATGGGGGAGAGGGGAGTTTGCCCGGTATGTCATAATAACCTGCTTAGCATTGGTAAGGACTGCAGTACTAATATCGAATGTCCTGTATGCGGTATTACTGGTAATTTAGAGATTCAGAATAATAAGATTATTGTTACTTTCAGTGAAGAGCAGAAAAATCGTGCACGCAGCACAATGAATGGTTTATATGAACATTATTACGAAATTCAAGGGATGAAAGAAGTATGTATTCCAAAACTTATGGCGAATAAAGATACATTACCTAAAATGCTTGAAAAATATGAAAAATTTGATGAATATATAAATCAATAGGAAGGCGGATTACTTATGGAGAAAGTAAAAAGTGTGGGAAAAGCTCAAATTGGTATCTATGGATTGGGAAACTTTGCATCACAGCTGTCATGGACAATGGTTAGCTCGTATCTGATTTTATTCTACACCGATGTATTTGGACTTGCTACAGGTGCTGTAGCACTATTAATGTTAATTGCTAAAATATGGGACGGAATTAACGATCCGATGATGGGCGCTATCATGGAAAGAACCCATACCAGATGGGGAAGGTTTCGGCCGTACATAGCAATCGGTGCACCAGCACTGGTTATATTTACAATCTTAACATTCACAGTCCCAGGTTTTGGAAGTACCGGTAAATTAATATATGCTTATGTTACCTATATTGGTCTTGGCATGAGTTATACCGTTGTCAATGTACCTTATACTGCAATGCCTGCAGTTATGACAAATGACCCGAAAAAGATTAATCGTTTATATGCCGCGCAGATGATTGGTATGACCGTTGGTATGATTGTATTAAATCTGTTTACGCTTCCTTTGGTTAAATATTTTGGAAATGGTGTGCAGTCTGACGGGTATCAGAAGACGGCTGCTATCTTTGCTTTGGTTGCACTTCCTATCTTTTGGCTGGTGGCTGCTCTATGTAAAGAAAATATTACAGTCAAAAAGGAACAACAGGTTCCATTAAAGACAACTGTGAAGGCAATTGCGAAGAACAAGAACTTAATGATGGTTATTCTTTATACGATTATTTCAATGGCAGGTTTATTCGGCAGAATCGGTGTTGCTGTATACTTCTACATTTATTGTGTTAAGGATTTCCGGTTTATTACGGTATTTATGATGATGCAGATGATTGTCGGTACAATAGTAATGCCTTTTGCTCCTAAGTTCATTGAAAGATTCGGTAAGAAAACAACCTGTATCATAGCAATGTTAATTCAGGCAATCGGTATGGCAATGATTTTCTTCGGACCTTATACTAACATACCGTATCTATTTGTAAGCCATATCGTTTATGGTTTGGGTTATATTGCAGGACCTTGCGGAAGTGCAATGATCATTGATTCAATTGATGATTACGATATTAAACATAATATTAGAAGTGACGGTACGGCATTTGCTATGAATGGCCTTGGGACAAAGGTTGCATCCGCTATAGGAAGTGCTTTGGGAATTGCTATTATTGGGTGGTTTGGTTATGTGGCCGGACAGGATCCAACTCCCGGGGTACAAAATGGAATTAATATTTCAGCAAACTTAATACCTATGTTTTTCTTCCTGATTTCCATTATTCCGTTGATCTTTTATAATTTACCTGAGAGCAAAATGACTGATATCAGAGAAAAAATAGCAGCTAGAAATGCAGCTGGATCAGTGAATCAACAGGAATAACAGGCGTGAAAGAAATATAGTTAATGATATAAGGATAAGCGCATAGTTGGCATTGCTGTGCGCTTATTCCTGATTTAGTAACTATCATGCAGGACGGAGAAATAATGAATATAAGCTGACAGATAAATTAATTAGGCAAAGGGGACATATTATATGAGCAATAAAAAAGTTGCATTATCCGTTTTTATGATAGCATTTGCGTTCGGATTAAATATTACAGGTATTATGCCGGTATTAGGAGTACTCAATGAGAATTATCAATCTCAGGGAACAAGTGCTGTTCAGTTGTTGCAGACAATACCTTATGTATTACTGATCATAGGTTCTCTGCTCATTGGGTGGTTAACAACAAGATTAAGTAAAAAAACGATTGCAGCCATTGGCCTCTTTATTATCGGGCTGTGTGGGGTAATGCCGTTCTTTATCAAAGACTATTCCTTTATGTTCACAACAAGGCTTTTGATTGGTTTTGGATTTGGTATTGTCTCACCAATCAATGCAGCAATCATAGCTGAATTCTTTAAAGCAGAAGAACGGGCTGCATATATCGGAATACATGTTGTGGGTATGGGTTTTGGCAGTATGGTAAGTAATCTTCTAGGAGGTATACTGGCTGGGTTAGGCTACCGGTATTACTTCTTAGTATATGTAATAGCGTTTGTATCCATGGCCGGTATTATAATACTGCTTCCCCATACTCCGCCGGTAAGTGAGGCAAAGGAAAAAACAATGAAATTAAATGGAAAAGTGTATATTATTTCGGTGTTATCATTTTTGCATACTTTGTTTATAACCTCTTACAGTACCAATATCGGGATTTATGTATTAGAGAAGATAAGCAGTAATACTGCCGTAACAGGAGTTGTAACGGCAATCAATGCGGCATTTGCATTAATCATTGGTGCGGTATTTGCTAAAATATCAAAGATATTTCATAAATTTACCCTTCCTTTTGCTGTCTTATTGGCGGCTTCCGGTTATGCATCAATTTTATTTATTCCAGGATTAACCGGGGTATATTTCGGCAGTGCTTTATGCGGTATGTCGTTAAGTTGTTTTATGGCGCAGGCGACTTATATAATTTCAATTATTGTAGATGAAAAAGCGGTTGCTAAGGCCAGTGGAATATTTGCTGTAATTGGAGGAATTGGCGGTTTGATTTCACCGATTATAATAAAATATTTGTCGGAGGGTTTTTTGAAAAAAAATTCAGCTGCGAATCAATTCATTATCAGTCTGATTGGTATGGCAGTTCTATGTGTAATCACATTTGTATTTTCTCAAAAACAGTCGAATCGGCCCAAAGAGATGAAATAACCGAGCCAATATTATAAATGGAGGAGATAAAAATGGCAATTATTACAATCGATGGAATTTCGTTGAATGTACCAGATAATAAAAATGTTTTGGATTGTGCGTTAGATGCAGGCATTTACATTCCGCATCTATGCCATCATCCAAATTTAAGTGAACTTGGTTCTTGCCGCATGTGTATTGTTGAAGTGGAGGGAGAACAGGGAATTGTTACTTCCTGTACCCTGAAAGCTAAGGATGGAATGAAGATCAGGACCAATAGTCAGGAGATAACAAGACTTCGAAAACTGGCAATGGAATTATTATTAACCGGGCATCCGGAAGACTGCACTACCTGCCCTAAGTATGGTCAATGTGAATTGCAGGCACTTATTCAATATATAGGACCTAAAACAGGCCGTTTGAAAATGCGTACCAAGGGGTTTCAGGCAGAGGAACGAAATCCGCTATTGATTCATGACATGAACCGATGTGTTCTCTGCGGAAGATGTGTACGTGCATGTAATGAACTAAGAGGTGTTAAAGTGTTACAGTATCGAAAAAAGGAACTGGAATCCTATGTCGGAACACTACATAATCAGTTACTGATAGATTCTGACTGTAGATTTTGCGGTGCTTGTGCAGAAGTATGTCCAACCGGTACAATTAGAGATAAATTACAGCTGTCAGCTTCCAATACTAGCAGAGAAGATACCTTAGTTCCATGTAAATATGCGTGTCCCGCTCATACAGATATACCCAGATATGTACGGTATGTAAAAGATGGAAAATACGATGAAGCAACAGCAGTGATTCGGGAGAAAGTTCCGTTCCCGAAAACTCTCGGATATATCTGTTCCCATGCCTGTGAGCAGGAATGCAATAGAAAAGAACTCAATGAACCTATGTCTATCAGAAATTTAAAGCGATATGCAGCGGAACATGATACCGGATTATATTGGAAGGGAAAAGGTAAGCAGTTAGAGAACACCGGTAAAAAGGTTTGTGTTATCGGGGCCGGTCCTGCCGGTTTGACGGCAGCCTATTACTTAAGAAAACAGGGGCATGAAGTTACGATTAAAGAAGCTCTTCCCGAGGCGGGAGGTATGATACGTTATGGTATACCGGCTTACCGTCTGCCAAGATCAATTATTGAGGAAGAAATAAGTGTAATTAAAGAAGCAGGAGTACAGATTACAACAAATGCAAGGATTGAAAAAATAACTGAACTATTGAAAGAATATGATGCTGTACTTACAGCAATCGGTAATCATTCAGGAGTACGTCTGCCAATGGATGGTAATGATTTGCCTGAAGTTCTGTTAAATGTTGATTTCCTAAGAAATGCAAGTATGGGGAAATATACAGGTATAGGAAGTAAAGTAATAGTGCTTGGCGGTGGGAATGTTGCATTTGACTGTGCCAGAACTGCAAGAAGGCTTGGAGCTTTGGAAGTTCATCTGGCATGTCTTGAATCGGCAGATAATATGACTGCAGATCAGGAGGAAATCTTACAGGCTAAAGAGGAAGGAATATTGATACACCCTGGTCAGACCTTTGAGAAAATTACCGGTACCGATCATGTTACCGGTATAGACTTTATGAATGTGGAATCCTTTACATTTGATGAAAATAAAAGGCCTATGATTCAAAAAGAAAAAAATTCAGAACACCATATTGATGCAGATACAGTTATTTTTGCAGTTGGACAAAGACCTGGTATTATACCGGAAGCAGGTCTTCCCCTGAGAAAAGGGAACTTAATCATTGTAAAGGATAATTCTACTGCTACAGGGGTGAACGGTATATTCGCTGCAGGTGATGGAATCTATGGAACAAAATCTGTTATAATGGCGGTTGCTTCAGGAAGATCAGCGGCAATAGAAATTGACCGGTATCTGGGCGGGGATGGAGACATTACAGAAATACTGGCACCCAGTGATAATGTCAAGCCTTATATCGGGCAATTTAAGGAGTTTGGATATCAATCTCGTAAACATTCATCAGTTCTTGCTCCAGAAGAAAGAAAAGACAACTTTAATCTTGTTGATCTGGGGTTAGAGACCGGAGAGGTATGTGGGGAAGCAGGAAGATGTTTGCAGTGTGACTTAAGGTTAAAAATTGAAAAGCCCAGGTTATGGGGTGATTTCAATAGTAAGGAAGTGAATCAGCCATGAATACATTGGATAAAGTCAAAAAGATGAAACCGGAAGACATAATACAAAAACTTGTATCAGCCGGGTTAAAAGACTATGGTGTGCACCGGGAGAAGCTATCGGAAAAGCTTGATGCTGCTATGGCAGAAAGCCATAAGACAGGTAATTCAATGAAATTAGTAGCTGCCTTAGATAATAGCGACACATCCGGTGTACTTCTGGATATCCTGAAAGAAAACCCTGTAAAGATTATGGAGGGGTTAAGTATAATAGCCTATTCTTTAAATATAAAGGATAAAATAATCTGTATTCCGGAATATGCAGAAGCATATGTCAGTGAACTGCAGGCAACTGCAAATACCTATGGGATAGATATCAATCTTGGACTTGTAGACCATCGGCATTATAAAGGGAGCCTGATTATTCATCTGATTACCGCAGGTGAAATAGTAGAATATTTGAATAACGAATATAGCTGCGGAGTTTATGTATCAGTCAATGGACAACAATTAAGAAAAGTTTTACCGGATATAAAGATATCGGATCTTTTATCGGGAGTTGAGGAGATTAAGGCACTGAGGCTTGGCGGTCGAATTTATAAACCGGATGCCCTGAACCTAACGGTAGAACAAGCAAATATCACGAATGGGGTTATACAATCATTTACTCACAATGATTGTATGATCTGTGAAACAGAAAAACTTTTATCAGCTTCAAGACAGCAAAGCTGCGGCAGGTGTGTTTTTTGCAGAGAAGGTTTAATTCAGCTGCAGAATATGCACAAAGACATTACGGAGGGTAAGGGTAAACTTGATTATATCCCGATAATCAATGAAATTGGAGATGCGATGGCATATAGTACAAACTGTTCTCTTGGTCAGACATCTTCAGATATAGCATTAAGTGTTTTAAATAATTTTAATGAAGAATATGAAACTCATATTAAAAAGAAAATTTGTCAGGCAAATGTTTGTACAGCATTAACAGGTATCTATATCGATCCTGAAATTTGTCAGGGCTGCGGAGATTGTATGGATATATGTCCCACGGATTGTATCGCAGGAAAAAGTGGATATATACATATGATTGATGAATTTGATTGTACAAAATGCGGAAGATGTATTGAAGTCTGCGAAGCAGGTGCAATTAAAAAGTCTGTCGGTAAGCTTCCGAAATTACCGGATCGACTGACTAAGTGCGGAAGATTTAAAAAAAGGTAGGCATTTATATTTCTTGCAGCATATAATTGAAGTATTAAAACTTAAGAATTATTGCTTAATTTAGCATAGAAAGAGGAATCAGACTTTCGGGTTTGATTTCTTTTTTTATCAGGTGATACGGGAGAAGCTGTGTTGGTATGTGGGTGCTGCGAATACTATTTAGAATATTTTCGAAATACAATTGACATTAATTGGTACGAGCGGTAATATTGTATTTAGAAAAAAATCTAACAAAAAAGTGAGGTAAATATGGGGAAAAGTAAAATTGTTACGACTGTAGTGCTGCTTTTTATATTAATATTTAATAGTTACTCTTTACAGGTTTTTGCAGAGACTAATCATGATATATCCGATGTAATAAATAATCCGCAAGTAAAGCAGATGATAAAAGATGCCATGGAGGATGAAAATGCACCGGGTGTATCAATAGTGATAACAGATGGATCGGATGCGAGCTATTATAATTTTGGTTATGCTGATATAAATGATGGGAAAAAAGCAACTGAGAATACCCTATACGAACTTGGCTCAACAACAAAAGCATTTACAGCCCTTGCCGTACTTATTCTGGAGGATGATGGGGTAATATCCATTGATGATAATGTATCAAAATATGTACCGTGGTTTCATGTGAGATATCAGGACCAAAATGTGAAAGTGACGATAAAACAATTACTTCAGCATACCAGTGGGTTACGCAGTAGCATAATGAATCATTTCCCGGAAGGAACGTCAGAAGATCTCCTTGAAGAAACGGTCAGACTTACGGAGGGAACAGAGCTTGATTTTATGCCGGGTACACAATACGAATATGCTAATATTGGGTATGATCTGCTGGCATATATAATAGAAGCCGTAACAGGAGAAAAATATGAAGACTTTGTTACAGATAGAATTCTGTTTCCTCTGGGAATGAAAAATAGTACTTTTGATTATCCATATGCAATCAATACCGGTAAAATGGCCCAAGGTTATTCGCAGTTTTTTATGAAAGCAAGAGAATATAATGCTCCCCGCTATCAGGGATGCCTGGCTGACGGATATTTAATAACCTGTTCTTCTGATATGGGTTTATGGTTAAATGCTCAAATGGGGGGAGAGGATGTACCGGAACAATTGTCAAGATTAATTAAAAAATCTCATGAAATAGAGGAAGATAATACAATCGTAATAAGTCAATTTAGAAAGAAGCCGGTTTATTATACATATGGCTGGGAAACATCAGCAGATGGGAAAATGATTACTCATAGTGGCAGTAACCCAAGTTATTCATCAAACATTATCATAATGCCTGAAACTGGTAGATCAGTATGTGTTATGTCCAATATTCAAGGTAATCACACGGTTGATATATCTCAGAACATTATGAGGGCTTTTTTGGGTGAGAGTTCGTATCGACAGAATTCAATAAATGGGCCGTTAGATAAATTTCTAAGTATAGGTATTGTTATAGGAGCAGTACTTATTATCCTAATTATAATTCGGCAAAAGACGTCAAAAAAAGATGTCTCTAAAAAGAGGAAGTCCAAAACTAAATTTAAAAAATCCCTGTTAATAATGAAAGGTGTATTATGTCTTGGAATGACGTTAGCTTTAGGGTTCTGGCCATACCTGGCCGGTTATAACTATTACATGGTATGGGTGTGGATGCCCCGGACATTAATTATTTGCAGTTTTGTTTTTTTGCTGCTTTTTTTACTATTATTGATATCAGCTCTCTTAGAATTATTCAATTTGCATCCCCGGCGTTCGCAAGTTTAACATTTTCGGACCAAAGTATACAAATTATGCAGAGCTAATAGTTTACTCATGCGTTCAAGCTATTTAGAAAAATATCTAAATAGTCATTGACAGTAAGTGGTAATAGAAGTAAAATGTATTTAGATAAAATCCTAAATAGAAAGAGGTGATTTAATGGGATTACCCTTGGTGTGATTCTCTGCTCACAGGATTCATTATGATATTAAGTTCGTTCGGCAGGTATCCTTTTGTTAAGATATTTACCGTTATTGTAACATTAAGAGTTCTTATCTTAATTATTTACTCACTGTATTTCTGAAGTAGTACATAAATAAAATTATATTAAAGCGAAGGAGTAATGATATGCTTACAATTGCAAAGAAATTTAAATTAATTTTAACATTTACTATTGTAATGGTTTTAAGTCTCAGCGTGAGCAATAACCCAATAAGAGTTATTGCAAAAAGTAATACCGGTAACACAACAAATACATCAAATAATAAAGCGGTTTTAGAAAAGCGCACTTCCAATTATGTATCTCAATTTATAAAGGGGAATTTCGATGACTTTTATAAAGATTCTGCCGAACAGATAAGAAAGAGTATTACAAAAAGTGCGTTGAAACAAGGCTGGGATGAGATAATGGTACAGACCGGCAAACCTGGCAAGGTTATTAGCTGCAAGTATTCCCAGAAGGAAAACATGAGTATCGTAGCGGAAGAGGTTGAATGCACACTTTATAATATAATTATAACAATCAGCTATAATTCTAGTGGTGTACCTGTTGGCATTTGGACTAATTTTGTACCAAAGGCTCCGCCGAAACCTCAGACTTCAGATAAGTGGGAAGAAATTCCGGTCACTGTCGGTGAGAAAAAACTGCCGGGTATGCTCACCCTGCCAAAAGGTGTGCAGAAACCTCCGGTAGTTATAATGATACAAGGTTCCGGAGCTCATGACATGAATGAGTCGCTTGGACCTGTACCAAACCGCCCATTCGAAGATATTGCTTTTGGTCTTGCCGAACAAGGGATAGCAACACTTCGTTATAATAAATCTACCTATCAATATCCTGCCGATGGAGGGGATACAATTGAATATGAGGTGCTGGATGATGCGGCGGCTGCAGTTAAAATGCTCTGTAATGATAAAAGGGTGGATACAGAACGGATCTATTTATTAGGACACAGTCTTGGTGGAATGCTGGCACCTAAAATTGCTAACGATAATTTCCAAATAAAAGGTTTTATATCGATGGCCGGCTCCTTACGCTCCTTACAGGACATAATGCTTGACCAGTGCAAAGCAGCAATCGATGCGGAAAATACACTAACCGAACAGCAAAAAAATGATTCACTTAAGCAGATTGAAGCTGAGATTGAAAAAACAAAAGCCAAAGATGCAACCGGTACGGATTATATCCTGGGCGCTACAGGAAACTACTGGAAAAGTCTTAACGACATTGACAGCATGGCAATAGTAAAAAATTTAGAAGTTCCAATGCTTATTCTGCAGGGCAGTGCTGATTTTCAAATCTATCCGGACAAAGACTATAAACTATGGCAGACGACTCTGGAAGGACGTAATAATGTTACTTATCACCTCTATGAGGGTCTTAGCCATCTGTTTATGCCCAACCAGATTTCAGCAAACGGAATTCCCGATATTTCAGTTTATTATGCCCCAAACCATGTAGAACCTCAGGTAATTATGGATATTGCTGCATGGATTAATGGATTATGAGAAATAAACTGGACTAAAATCTGAATCAGGAATCAAGGCTTAAAGAAAAGTAAAGACACAGGGAAAGATAGTTGCCTATCAACCCTGTGTCTTTTGGCTTTTATAAAATAAATACGAATATAAAAACGGCAGCAATACCAGACCTATAACTACAGCAGTCAGTAAATTCGGTATCTGAATAAACGCATTGATAATGATAATAAAACCACCGGTCACCCAGACAAAACCGGAAAAACGATGGGTCCGGTTCCAATTATCATCATTATCCAATGTCCATGGAAGTTTAATGCCTATAGTGTAGTTCTGCTTGCATTTGGGTAGATAATTTCCGCAGATTACGATTACAACACCGGTAATTGCCGTCGTGAGCATGATGATTGGTATTTTTCTCTCCATAGCTCCAAATAATGTGACCGGAACCATTATTACAGATAGAAGCGAAACAAGCCATCTTGTGATCGCCCGAAGTGAGGAAGATGCATTTTCAACCTTTGGATCTTTGCTCACACGAAAATTTGTATATAAATTGATTATGGCTAACAGAAGTGGGATACCGAATGCTGCGATCACCTTCGGAACATAGTTATCGGGATTCCCGGAGATATCAAAATGTACTGCCACCTGTTGGGGAAGTTTTTCATATACGGCAGCCGAGAGAACCATCGGCAGGAGACATAGAATAGTCGACAAAATAGTTGTTTTATTTTTCATCCTCATTTCCTCCAAACTGTGAAAACCACAGCATAACTTCTTCAAAGACCGAAGTATTTAATTCATAATAAATATAGTTCTTATACTTGCTTTCAGTTACCAGCCCCGCTTTTTTCAACTGTGACAAATGATATGAAATTGTAGCGCCGGTCATAGCAAACTCTTTGCCAATATCGCCCGCGGATAATTTACCGTTGCGAAGCATAACTAATATCTCCCGCCGCACCGGGTCTGACAAAGCTTTAAAAGTTTCCGCAAACCCCAAAGAACTGCCTCCTTCATTCTATTTAGAATTATGTCTAAATAGATTATATATCCGATTATTCAATAAGTCAACTATGATATCATTATTTGCTGATTTTTATCAGAGATTTTTTAGTTTGATATCTATACTGAATATATTCGTTACTGTTCACAGGTTAATAAACGCGACGTGTTTTTTGTGAGTGTATTGTCACAGAAAACCGGAGAATTGCAGCGCCAAAACGCTGTTTTCGCGTTTTGTGTGCATCGCGAAGCGTGTTATTGTTCACGGAACTGCTGCTTTTTGCAGGGGAGTGAACAGTAACATATATTCTGATTTTAACATGGATTTAACAGGATTGCTATTGTAAAGCGTAGAAAAGTAAAGTATAATACTGCTAATATTTTCAGCAATGTCGTAAAGGAGCAAATAATAATAGTTTACCGCAGTGTGGAAAGGAAGATGACGATTATGAAATTCAGAACAATTGGAACGAAAATGCTAGTTACTTTATTAACCGTAAGTCTGCTTTCAATGATTTTATTATCTATTGTCAGTTATACCAGCAGTAAAGCTATTATCGATAATCAGATACAGCAAAATATGAATGCCGAGCTGGAGGCGCAGATCAATAATATTCTGTTAAAGACAGAAAAGATTTCTACCATTGCGTCTCAGATAGCCAGAAATGTTGAATCCAATTATACGACAACGAAACTAACCCAATACGAGGATATGCTGGGTAAAGTCATATTTGAAAGCAATCTGGCTTTTGGCGGTGGTATCTGGTTTGAACCCTATGTTTATGATAAGCAGGAAAAGTATGTTGGACCCTATGCATATAAGGATAAAGATGCTCCGGTGGTCACTTATGATTACAGTAACGAAGAATATGATTATTTAAGTTATGATTGGTATAAAAATGCCATAGATTCTAAAGAACCTGTATTTTCGGAGCTTTATTATGATTCCACCCTGGATACAACTATGGCTACCTGTGCAGTACCCATGTATGACAGAAGTGAGAAATTCCTTGGAGTTATCACCATTGATATGGAGATATCCTCCA
This sequence comes from Anaerocolumna sp. MB42-C2, assembly GCF_030913705.1. Classification (GTDB taxonomy): domain Bacteria; phylum Bacillota; class Clostridia; order Lachnospirales; family Lachnospiraceae; genus Anaerocolumna. Next base: position 2,616,434 of record NZ_CP133190.1, on the reverse strand, counting down.
TACAGGATATGATAAATAAGGTTACCATTGGGAAAAAAGGTAAGATTACCTTACTTACAGATGACGGACTCTATATATCAAATGAAGATCCGTCTAAAATTATGACTGCCAATATTAAAGAAGAAGAGAATAAATCCCTCGCATCCATGGGGCAGGTTATGCTGCAAAAAGACAACGGAACCGGTGAGTTTGATATGAAAGGTATCGTTTATAAAACATATTACAGTAGGGTCGGGAATCTGGGGTGGAGGATTATGATCCAGATGCCTGAGTCGGAGATGAATCAACCATTAGATACTTTATTATTTAAGTTGATTACGATCTGTACGGCAGGTCTGTTGTTATTATTTGCAGTAATTATTTTGCTGGTTCGAGGAGTAATAAAAAATATTAAAGTAGTTAACCGGTTTGCACTTAGCCTGGCTGACGGTGATTTTTCAGTTCAGGGAGTTAATATAAAGACAAAAGATGAGTTCGGACAGATGGGACAAGCACTGAATCAGATGCTTCAGAATAATAAAGCAGTGATACAGACTATGAAAGACAATTCCCAGGATATCCGTAAAACCAGCATCCAACTGGATGAGATTATGAAAAAATTGTCAAATAATTTTAATCAGATTGATTCAGCGATACAAAATATTAACGAAGATATCATAAGTTCCAGTGCCGCAACAGAAGAAGTGAATGCCTCAGTAGAAGAGGTGAATGCATTTATCAATATCCTGTCCCAGGAGACGGTCATCAGCCATAATAAGGCTTATGCAATTAAAGGCAGGGCCTAAGAAGTTCAGAAAAGAAGCAGTACTTCCTTTGATCAGGTTATGGAGCTATCTGAAAAGAATGAGAAACAATTAGATAAAAGTATGGAAGATGCTAAAATAGTTGAATCAATAGGAATCATGGCAGCAGCTATTTCCAAAATAGCCGAACAGGTTAACCTGCTGTCATTAAATGCTTCCATCGAAGCTGCCAGAGCCGGAGAACAGGGCAAAGGATTTGCAGTAGTGGCGAAAGAGATTGGTAAGCTGGCAGACCAGACAACTAAAACCGTAAATGAAATTACTCAAACTACGGATAAAGTTCAGCTAGCCTTTCATAACCTCCTTGAAAATGCAAGGCAGATGTTAACTTTTATCCGGGAGATTGTAACGCCTGATTATAAAGTTTTTGTGGAGATGGGTAACCAATATGAACTGGATGCAAATGATATACAGACAACAGCAACAAAAATCTCTGATATGACCAATAATATTGAGCGTATAATAAGCGAAGTTGCAGCAGCAATACAGGGTATTGCGGCAGATACAGAGAAGACAACAGCAGGAAGTTATGATATCTTAAAAAGTATGCAGGAAGCTTCTGTTGTTTTGGATAATATCAGAAAAGCAGTGGTGAATGAAAAGGAAATGTTAGGGGAATTGGATCATATAGTAAATAAATTTAAATTAGAGTAATTAATACAGTATAATCGTAAGTACGCCATCTAAAGCATATTCACAAAATGACGATTGTTGATACATACATTGCAGTGTTAATTAAAATATAACTAAATGGCTCCTTTTAAACGGGGGCCATTTTTTAAGCGTTGTGCAGCATAAAAGATGAAACTGCAATAATGGATTGTTCAAGTAAGGCATAAGTGCTATAATTTTCATGGTAATGGAATAGTGTATTTTGTGAAATCAGGATTTGAAAGGGGATCGATATGAAAAAAAAGTTATTTCTTGTGTTAATGCTATTATATTCAGTTATAGGGTTATGTGCGTGCTCGGCAAAGGTGAATGAAGATAATCAGAATACCAATCCGCAAGAGAGGTATACGAAAGAAGATAAGACTGAGAGAGTATCCACTGACGAGGGAAAAGAATCTTCGATTGAAAATAAAAATGAGAAGACAGAGGATTCTTCAACTGATGACCTTGGTTCGCCTGCCTCGGACGTTACTCTTGTAGAAAATCGAATCATACAAGATCAATCATTTGATGTAAAGCTGAATGACTGGGGTAACGTGAGGTTTATTTCCTATGAACCGGATAATAGTAATGATTTTGAGGATGTTTCATTTTTTTTAATGAAAAATAATAGTGTGATATATTCTTTCCCATATTATTGTGAAAATAACAGTACAGAAAATTATGTGGGTCTTTATGATAGTGTGGCAGCAGTGGGTTTTTGTGATGTGAATAAGGATAATATCAAGGATGTAATCGTTATAATTAATTATATCACAGGTGCCGGTCCTCAAGGTATGGTTCCGCGGCCCAGAGCCAGAATATTTTTAGCTGATAAAAAAGAATTTAATCTGGCAAATGATTTGATTGATGATATAACAAATAATATAGAGGAAAAAGACCTGACAATTTCCGCTATCTGTAATTATCTAAAAGAAAAGTAAGGATATAAAAATGAACACAGAATTGTTGCGGTTTGAGGAGGGTTCGTTTAAAAAAGAAAATATGATACCTCAATTTAATACTAAGGTAAGTGCAATGAATTAAATTCTTACAACTTATTTAAATCACTTTTACAGAATAAACAAGATAAGGATCTTGAAATTAATTGTAAAGGTGATTTTTAATTTGATTTTAATAGAATTTAAAGTTAGATTTAAATAATATCCTGTATAACAATATTATAGTACTTTAAATACAAAGGTTAAGACATTTTATTTTCTTACGGCATAATACGGAAGGACTGAGATTAAATACCTTTTGAATATATTGGGGAATAATGGTATAATGAAAGAAACACGGATTGTGATAATTCGTTAACATATTCCAGAGCGGTTTCTTTATTTCCACTTAATTAAACGTATAGGAAAATAGAATAAGGGGTGTTTTTTATGATGACGATATATTTATGTTTCCTTGCCGGAGGCGCAGTACTTCCAATTATCAGTTTTATTTTAGGAAGCCTGAGTGATGGGCTTGATTCGGATGTTGATATGGGTAATCTAGATACCCATGTAGATCTAGATACTCATGTAGATCTAGATACGCATGTAGATCTTGACACGCATACGGACATAGGGATAAATACGAATACAGTGTTCTCAATTGGTTTGTTTCCTTCCTCATTAATGTCACTGTCAGCACTTGCAATTACATTTGGTGCCGTAGGCGGAATAATGACATACGGCGGGAAAGGAAAAGGAATTACTTTTGCCACAGCAATCATTACCGGATACATAGCGTCTGTCATAATACAAACATTGATAAAGACATTAAAGAAAGTTCAAACGCATAGTTACGGAATCGACGAAAATGAATTACTTTTATATGACGGAAAGGTAGTGGATACGATACTGCCGGGTCAATTAGGAACGGTAAGCTTTACTACATTACAAAATGTAATGGTAAGTTACCCGGCCAGGTGTAATGATGGAAGTGTCAGACTGGAAACAGGAAAGGTTGTTAAGACAATTGAGTTAAAAAATGGCGTTGTAATCGTTGAAGCGAAAAATAAGTACGAGTAATAAATGCTTTGAGCATTATTATATAATAATATTAAATGGAGGTAATACAATGGTTTTTTTAACAGAGTACTTAGGGGCATCTAATCTTGTTCCGATCATTATTACAGTTGTAGCTGTCGTGGCGGGATTGGCCATACTGTCAAGTATATTCCGCATGTGGAAGAAGGTCCCTCAGGATAAGGCAATGGTAGTTACCGGTATGAAGAAGAGAATCATTACAGGCGGAGGCGGTTTGGTTCTTCCGGTTTTGGAAAGGACCGATACAATTTCCCTGGGCAACATACAATTAAATGTAAATACATCCCAGACGATGTCCTCACAGGGAGTACCAATTGATGTAGCCGGCACTGCCGTAATAAAAGTAAGAAATACTCATGAAAGCATTTATGCTGCCATAGAGCAATTTACAGGAACTAATGAAAGTCAGATTCAAAATTCCATATCAGAACAGGTTACTCTTATACTTGAGGGTAAACTCCGGGAGATTGTAGCCTCCATGACGGTTGAACAGATCTATAACGATCGGGAAGCTTTTTCGGCTAAAGTACAGGAAGTTGTCGGGACTAAGATTGGTGAGATGGGACTTGAACTGAAAGATTTCTCCATTAAGGATGTAAATGATACGAATGGATACATAAGAGCTCTTGGTGCGAAGCAAATCGCCGAAAAGAAAAAAGATGCGGAGATTGCTCAGGCAATGGCACTGAAAGAAGAGTCCATTAAGAAATCAGAAGCTACAAAAGAGGGAGAAAAAGCCCGTTTGGAAGCCCAGACACAAGTAAGTGCTGCTTTAAAAGAAAAGGAAGTTCAGGAAGCACAGTACAGAAGTGAACAGGAATCTGCAAAGGCTAAGGCGGATGCCGCCTATGAAATTCAGAAAAGTATTACGAACAAAGAAGTAATCGCGGCTCAGATGGAAGCGGATATTTTAAAAGAATTAAAACAAAAAGAATTACAGGAAGCACAATTACAAGTTGAGATTGCAAGAGAACAAAAACAGACAGAACTGGAACAACGCCGTGCAGAGAAGACACGTGAAGAGTTAAAAGTTAAGATTGTTGAACCTGCCAATGCCGACAGACAGCAAAAACAGGCACAGGCAGATGCAGTAAAATATACCAGGATTGCCGAAGCGGAAGCGAGAGCCGAAGCGAGAAAAGCGGAAGCGAATGCGGAAGCAGAAGCAAAAAAGGCAGAAGCAAAAGCCGAAGCTGAAGCAATCAAGTTAAAGGCGGAAGCGGAAGCAAATGCAGAGACTGTTAGCGGTGAATCCAGAGCAAAAGCAATAGCGGCCGTAGGTCTTGCGGAAGCGGAAGCAATCAAAGCAAAAGGTCTTGCAGAAGCAGAAGCGATGGAGAAAAAAGCAGAAGCATATAAGAAGTATACCGGTGCGGCTATGGCGGATAAATTAATAGAAAAATTGCCTGATATTGCGAAAGCAATTGCGGAACCTCTTAGCCAGATCTCAGATATTAAAATCTATGGCGGAGGTATTGATAATGTATCGGACAATGTCCCCACCGTATTGGCAAAAGTATTTGATACGGTACAAAGTTCAGTCGGTATTGATATGAAAAACATTGTTATGGCTGACAGCCTTGAAGCGAAAACCACTAAGAATGTCAATGTCACCGGTGTAGATGAAGTTCTTAATAATAGCATAGGTAATAATAGTAAAGCAGGTAAGTAGAACATAATCCTATTTAGATTGTTTTAACATAGTCAGAACAGGGCTGTTAATGAGCGGTTTTTAACGTGAGTTGGCAGCCCTGTATTCTAGTGTGCCAAGCATGGCACTAATCTAACTGGTGCAAGTCCAGTCGCGGGTATTTACCGCCAAGTGTAGCGAACCACAAGTTGGTATCAGTAATGGTATGGATGAAGGAAGTGGTGTAGCAAAGTTCTTGAGCCTACGTACAGAAACTTGATAAGGCGATTAGGTGGGTAAGGTTGCTAGACAAACCAAAGCCCAAATGGTAAACGTAAACCGAAGTTGTAAATCAAGAGGTTGTGGAACGAAAGATTAGTGTCTTACCTTGGGAGACCCTACCCACATATCATAGATGTGGTCGAAAAAGGTTTAGGGAGGGAGTCAGATGAAGTTATAGTAGGTGTAATAACCGAAGGACTGAAACGATTTATAGTACAAATCGTTATTAAGAGAATAATACGCAAGCCAGAAATCGGATGGATAAAGAAAGTAGGAACGTAACCAATGACAATTATCTATATCCAGAGGGGTGATGTGTATAAATTTAGTAATAAGCAGAGGAGTAACAACAGTGGAATTAATAGATATGATTACATCGAAAGAAAACCTAAACAGAGCCTATAAAAAGGTGGTGGCGAATAAAGGTGCAAGTGGAGTAGATGGAATGACTGTAGATGAACTTGGTGCATACATCAGAGAAAATAAAGACACAATCGTACAGTCAATTCGAAACAGAACCTATATGCCCAAGCCAGTGCGTAGAGCATACATTCCAAAGGATAATGGGAAGAAAAGACCACTGGGAATACCAACGGTTTTGGACAGAGTGATACAACAAGCCATTGCACAATCGATATCTGATATTTATGAAGAAATATTTAGTGAATTCAGTTATGGGTTCAGACCTGGAAGAAGTTGCCATAACGCTATAAAGCAAGCATTGGATTATCTTAATGAGGGATATGAATGGGTCATTGATGTTGATATAGAACAATTCTTTGATACGGTGAATCATGACAAATTAATTCAGATTCTTAGAGAACAAGTAAATGACAGTACAACATTAAATCTGATTCGCAAATATTTAAGAGCAGGAGTAATGGAAAAAGGACTGGAAAAAGCAACAATCACCGGTGTTCCACAAGGCGGACCGTTGTCGGTTGTGTTGTCGAACGTCTACCTTGATAAGCTAGATAAAGAGCTGGAACAAAGAGGTCTGCGTTTCACGAGATATGCCGACGATGCATTGATATTCACGAGAAGTGAATTGGCGGCAAACAGAGTGATGAAGTCCATAACAGAGTGGATTGAAAGAAAGCTGTTCCTAAAGGTGAATGCAACAAAGACTAAGGTAGTCAGACCGACAAGGAGTAAATATCTAGGATTTACATTTCTGAAACATGGTGGCGAATGGAAAGTGAAACCAACCACAGAGAAGAAAAAGAAACTGAAACAGAAAATGAGTGAATACCTCAAAAGAAACAAAGCGATTTCACGACCGCTTGCGGAAACAACAAAGAGAGTGAATGAAATAGTAAGAGGATGGATTAACTATTTCAGAATCGGAATGATGAAACAGTTCATGGAAGAGTTTGGAACATGGCTTAGGCATAAAATAAGAGTAATTGTTATAAAACAATGGAAAATGCCTAAGACGATATACAGAAATTTATGTTATCTAAATCGAAAAAATAAGAATGGATTCGACCATGAGGCAATCTATAAAGTTGCAAATTCAAGACTGGGTTGGTACAGAAGAAGTGGAATGAACGTAGTGAATTTTATTATCAGCCCAGATTTGCTTGAAAACAAAATAAAGGACAATGCAGGTTTGCTCAATCCTTTAAATTATTATCTAAGAAAAGTTGGAATATAAGTTGTAGAGCCGTATACGTGACCCGTATGTACGGTTCAACGGGAGGGAAATAATGTTAACCATTATTTCTCTACCCTATTTCTTTTTTTGAATCTGCTTCATCAATAAAATCCATTAGCATTTGAATAAGAAACTGTAAATCCCGGGTTTCATATTTTATTAGAAAATTATTAACTCTTATGTCATTTTCCCTATGCATTACCTCATGAAGATTAAAAAGTTCTTTACCAAGAGGGGTTATACGAAACAGAGGGAATCCTCCAACAAGGTCCCTAAGCGTTTTTTTAATACTTGTAATAGGATTATCGTTGTGTATTTCCACCCTCTCTATTTTTGGATGAAGAATCACCACTGACAGTATTTCGTGCTTTTTCGGTATTATTGATTACGGAATTACCGTTGCCTTTACCTGCACTTTTTTTATTGCTTACTTTATTACTCATGACTTTACCTCTTTCTTAGAATATATAGGATAGTATTTACCAATATTTTTAGGGTATACTTTTGTACTGTAATTAATTGTAAAGTCATTAAAGTGTTCCGGGATCTTGGTTCTTCCGGGTAAAAGATACCTAAATTAGCAATGACATAGAGGATATTAGGTACATAAGAGAACTAAATATTATAAATGAATCCGCAGCCGGGTTTAGAGCAACAGACTTCAGAAAGAGAAGACTGTTTACAGGTTGATTTTAAAGTCTTTTATATCATGGTACAAGATCCGGAATCTACCCGGTGAGGTGCCGATATATTTTCTGAATACTTTACTGAAATAATTGGAACTTTCATAACCAGCCATATTGGCGATGGCATGGGCGGTAAGGTTTGTAGACAGTAACAATTCTGCGGCATATTCAATTCTCAGTTTAGTCATGTAGTTCCAGGGAGATATCCCCATAATCCTGGTAAAGGTGTGGTTAAAATGATATTTTGACATATTAATGAAGCTTGAAATTTCATCCAGGGAGTGAATCCTGTGAAAATTATCTTTCATATATTGAATGGATTTATCTATGTTACTATTCCCAAGACTTAAGTTATTGTATTGAGAATTCAGGCTTCTATAGAGTTTCATGACAAATTCATAGGCGATATAAGAGGTTTGATAGCCATCCGTTATTTTACCGCCGGCAGCAGACCAATAGATTTCCCATAAATACTTAATAATCTCTTCCTGCCCCTTAAAGTGTATAACCGCACCAAACTGTTCCTGAATTTTATCCCATTCTAAAAAGGCATAATCCCCTGTTAGTGTAATAAATATAAACTCCCATTTATCACTGCTTTTCGGAAGATAATAACGGTGTTCACCGGGAATCGCAGTAATAAATGCATAACCCTCTTCAAGGATATGTTTTTGACTGTTCAATTCTAATATTCCATAACCGGACAAGGTATATTGAAAGATACAGTTACCATTTTCACCAGGCCGGCTCATCCCATCAAAATCATAATCGGAAGAGGTCTGTATCTGCCAGCCTAAAGAGTATATTTGTGCGGGGGGTGATTGAGGTGCTTTTATGAAGCGATAACCAAAGGATTTATGTTTGGAATCGTTGTTTTTTTGAAGCAATATTTTACCCTCCTTGAAGCATTATATTACTGTTGTCTAAGACTTTATTAAATGCTAATATGATTATATGTTATAATCACAAGGATTACTATAGCCGGAGAAAAAAATAATATTATAATTAACTGCTTTTCCTGGCGCAGTATTTGGCACAATACGTATGAAAGGGTGGGATTAATGAAAAGCAATATGGAGAAAGAACTGTTAGAGGGAGAATACTGGTGGGGTGGAATCGTGCAGGACGGGATTTATATGCCCTATAAAGAAATAAATTTTATGAGAGATTTGAATAAGGAGCAGTTATATAATCAGAGTTCACCTCTGTTATTATCTAATAAAGGCCGTTACATCTGGAGCGAAACCCCTTTTTCTTATTCTTTTCATGATAACAAAATAACTTTGGATTCCGGTGATGAGATCATATTCAGCGAAGGTTATGGAGATTTAAGAGGAGCTTTTCTACATGCATCAAGAAGTTATTTTCCATCCGATGGAAGAATTACTGATTCGTTGCTCTTTACCGCTCCACAGTATAATACCTGGATAGAGATGATGTATGAACCGACCCAGGAGAAAGTATTAGCTTATGCCAAGTCGATTATAGATAACAGTATGGCACCGGGGGTACTTATTATTGATGATAATTGGCAGGAGGATTATGGTGTGTGGAGGTTCCATCCGGGCCGTTTCCCGGAACCGGATGTTATGATCGATAAACTGCATAAAATGGGATTTAAAGTAATGCTTTGGGTGTGCAATTTCATTAGTGCGGACAGCCTCACTTCCAGAATAGCTCATAATCATGGTTATCTGGTGAAAAATATGGATGGAGATCCTGCAATTGCAAAATGGTGGAATGGTTACAGCACAATGTTAGATATAACCAATGAGGAGGCAGTTAATTGGTTTAAGGAGCAGCTGAATGTTCTTATGCAAAAGCAGGGTGTTGATGGATTTAAGTTTGATGCAGGTGATTTAGATCAATTTAGAGATGATTTTATTTGCAGTAAAGTAACAGATGGACTTAAATATTCTGAAAAATGGGCTCAAATCGGTTTGACATATTCCTTAAATGAATACCGTGCCTGCTGGAAGATGGGAGGAAAACCATTAGCACAGCGGCTTAGTGATAAAAATCACAGCTGGGAGGTTAAGGGCGGTCTTGGCAGCCTTATTTCCAATGGCCTTGCGCAAGGTCTTCTGGGTTATGCCTTTACTTGTCCGGATATGATTGGCGGAGGTGAATATAAAGATTTCCTTGATATAGAGAATATTGATCAGAAACTGATCGTCCGGAATGCAGAGTGCGCCGCATTATTTCCTATGATGCAGTTCTCCATAGCGCCTTGGAGAGTACTGGATGAAATTCATCTTGCGATATGTGTTGAAATGGCAAAACTGCATCAAAAGTTCGGGGGAAAAATCCTGGAATTAGCAAAAGAAGCTTCCGTAAGCGGTGAACCTATCATCAGACCTATGGAGTATGTTTTTCCCCACAAGGGTTACGAGAAAATAAATGATCAATTCATGTTAGGGGATAACATCTTAGTTGCACCGGTAATTATTAAAGGTGCTGTTACGAAGAATGTAGTTTTCCCCGAGGGAGTCTGGGTTGGAGATGATAACAGTATAGTTAACGGGCCATGTACATTATTGGTAGAAGCACCGTTAGAAAGACTGCCATGGTATGAAAAACAATAGGTATTGATAGAAGAGTATCTGTCTTAATGATGAATGGAGGTTTTAAAAAAGGGTTCAAAGTATGAAAACTTTGAACCTTTTTTCTGCTTTTAAGCTCCTTTGTTACATTATTTTATTTAGTATAGGTATAAAAATCGGCGGCACATTCTGCATCAAAGTATACTGCCAGAATATAAAAGGTTTTGGAATTTTTGACCTCAAAATCCAGGAATCTCATGTCCTGAACATAAAAGGGTTTATTGCTGCCATCCATAAGTGTTCTCAAGTGCCCGTTTTCCATATTGATTCGATAGATACCTGTTTTCTTCAGGATATACATATATTTTCCTGAAACTGCGTAATCATAGTTATATTGGGAGCCTAATTCCTCGGAGTAATCATGCAGCTTAATGAGGTAGCCGTAATCTGGAAGATGTATTATATTAATGACTTTACCTGCGTCAGAATCAATTACGATAATATTATCTTCAGAGTAATCCTGCATGTATATAAGCTTACCGTTAACTTTTACATCTCCGGAAGAAGGATAATAACCAGTATCATATTCTCTGATAATTTTACCGGAGGCCAGATCAAGGAGCTGCAGGTTGTTATATAACCGCAGATTGTTTGGTGTGTACCAATCCCCCCAAACCTTTTGAGAAGAGGTATCGGCGGAATCATACGTTTTAAGCAACACCTTACCGTCTGATAATAAATAGAATCCGGCACATTGGCTGTCTGTAAGATCGGAAATACAAACCTTTTGTTTTATTTTCAGCGATTTATCCAATTGATAAATATAAAACTTATCCTCGTATTGAACAGATATATACCAGTTTCCATTAGAATCTCTTTTAATTTCTTCGGTGTCATGTTTTTTTAATGGGTTAGCTTTTGTACCGCTATCTGTATAGCGGTAAGAGTTTGTAATCCATTTCCCCTCCGACCAGGTGAGTACCCTTAAGGAGTATTCATCCTCTGGGGTAGATTTCTGGGTTTTCCATTTACCACCAATCCATGCATATAATTTCTCATTTTTAAAAGAATCCGGATCATAGTGGATTGTATTATAGCAGACCGGAGTTTTATCCGCCATTTGCTCCATGGAGAATATTCCCTGGGCGGTATTGCCATTGTAAAAAGTATCATAAACATTATAGTGCTTTTGCTTGTACTGATTAAGCATATCAGGTTCTTTCATTTCATTTAATTTTAAAACCGGATCTTTTTCATTAAGCGGAAATGTCCGCCCTGCAGTTATAAGATTTTTGGTTTTGTTATAAAAAGTTTCGTCAATTCCCCTAAGAGCATCTGCTGTCATTTTATTTAATAAATCGGAATAGGAAGTTTCATTACAACTATTATTATTAAGATTATACTGTAAAAAGACAGCCAGACCGAAACCCGCCAGAGGAGTAGGGGTGGAGTCAGGATTAGTAAAATTGAGCTGTTTTTCATCTGCAATATCAGCGTAGTACATATTGGTCCAGACCTGACGTGCTGATATCATGTTTAATCCTGCAGATTCCAAATCACTTTTTAATACAGAATGTTTAAATACACTCTCATCGGAGGCTTGATAGTATGCTAAAGCAATATTTGCACCGGCTTTTTTATATGCTTCTAATCTCTCAAAATTAACAGTTGTAGGCTGCAACCCAACCAGAATAACTTTATCTACATCAGCAATTATAGATATAGCTGCCTGATCGTTCAAAACGGTTGATATACTATAGGAGTAGATACAGTCCACTGTGGAATGCCCTGCAGAATCGCCCAGGTATTTATAAAATTCTGCAACTTTTGATTTAACCATGTTATAATTCATGATAAAGACGATATGAGAAGTAGTGTCGTTTATGTTATAATCGACTGATTCAGGAACTGTTGTGACTGTTAATGGTCCATGTGTCACAGCAAGCTTTATGCTGTAAACCTGGATTGTTTTGCGGCCTTTTTTATAATCAAATATAAGATCGGTTGTACCCTCACCTGCTGCTGTAACATAGCCGTGCATATCTGTGTCTGCCACTGAGGTATCGCTTGAGTGCCAGCGGCCTTTGGATATATTTTTATCGGTTGAATAATTGTTAATATCTAAATCCAAACTTTGACCAACATAAAGTCTTAATATTTCTTCAGTACTTGCACTTGCAGTCAGCGTTGAAGAAAATTCAACTGATATAACCAGAGTTAATGCTAAAGTAAATGATAAAACCGCTATTATTTTTCTGAAATTAATCATAGAAACCCCCACTTAAATATTCTATTTCTTTTGGTATATGTTCCCTCAAAACTATTATGACCTCCATAAGTACAACATATGGATTGATCTAATAATATTTACATTTAATTATACAATATTTGCCAAACATATGCAATAAATTGCCAACATCTATTAACAAGCCAGGCTCTGGCGCTGACGCGCTGTCACGACAGTGACATCTTCCTTAAGCGCGTCATGTGCATCCTGCCGGTCGGGCTTTTTTATGCAATAGGACGCAATTTCCTATTGCATAAAAAAAACTCCGGCAAGTTTATCCTTTGCCGGAGTCTTCAATAATATTATTATGCTTCCTTTATATATCGTTTCAAATTATTAAATCCAATAGTAATACCGCTTATGGTCTCTTCCATACCCTCAAATTCGATAGCGATATAACCATCAAATTCAACATTTTTTAAAGCGCGGATACAATGAAGGACTGGGACATCACCATGACCGATGATCGCACCTCTGAGATAATTACCGCTTCTTGACCTGAAAAATCCTTCTCCCGGATCCGGAAGCATGGCTGATTTTACATGAAAATCTTTGGCGTGAGCATAAAAGGTATAAGGGGCTATTTTGCCATAAGCTTTCTCCGGTTGCTCATCTGCACATAAAAAATTACCCATATCTGCCAGTAATCCAAAATTCTCATGACCTACCGCATTATATAATTTTTCTACTCTGTCACTATCCTGACAGAAATAACCGTGGTTTTCAACCGTAGTTTTAATGCCTTTGGCAGCAGCGTAGACTGTCACCTCTCTGCAGGCATCTGCAATGATTGGTAATATGGCATCAAATGACTTGCCATCCCCCCTTGTAGCATCATGTCGAATTAATTTTGCACCCAGGATTTCCGCAATATCCACCATCTTTTTCACACGCTCTATTTCGAGCTCAGTATTACCGCCGCTGCCAGTTAAAAAATCAGCGCCAAAGGTAAAACTGGATATAGGTAATTCCAAGCGTTTACATTCCTTGGATAAAACTTTTGCATACTCTTCTTTTGATACACCGTCCGGTGCAAGAATATCTACAAATTCAATGGCATCAAAGCCAATTTCCTTAGCCTTACTGATACAGTCAAGCTGTGTCATTTCACCTGAAGATAACAATTTATTAAAGCTGTACGAACTAACGGATATTTTCATATTTAAGTAACCTCTCTTGCTGTTTTGCGCCGTGTTTTGTTCCTATAATATAACTTAGCTTAAGTTGTTTTTAAACTTCTGCTAAAAGGCGCTGTTTTTGCGCCGTGCATCCGATTATAGGAACACGGGTCTTGTTCCTATAATATAACCTCATGTCCTGTTGCTGCTGATTTATATATGGCATCTAAAATAGCCATAATCTCAATACCGTCCTGGGCAGGAGAAATGCAGGGAGTTCCCTCTGTGATACAGGAAACGAAATGATTGATTTCCTTGGCGAAAAGACCGTCAAAACTTAAGGAGGTCTCTGCATCCAATTTTACATCGGTTAAGTAATCATTGATCTCGCTGTATAATTCCAGCTCCGGATCTAATTTGGCACCGCCCTTTGTACCGAATAGTTCAATTTTTCCTTCATCTTTCTTTAGGTTAAGGCTAAAGCTTGCTTCTATGGAAAGTACCGCGCCGTTGTCAAACCGTATCATAGCGGAGGCTAAATCTTCTACATCGCAGATATCATGATCCGTGGCACTGGAAGAACGATAGGATTTTTTACCTTTAATATTGTCTCTGTTCCCCAGCTTTTTAAAGGTTGTACCATATACGGATACAGGTTTTGGATTGCCCATCAGGAATCGCACAAGATCAATTACATGAACACCCAAATCGATTAAAGGGCCGCCGCCGGAACGGGATTTATCACCGAACCATCCGCCGGGATTTCCTTTCCGTCTGAGGTAAGTTGCTTTTGCATAATAGATATCACCGAAATAGTCGGAATTAATAAAATCTTTTAGTATTTTGCAGTCATTTCCATATCGTCTTACAAATCCAATCATCAGTAATTTACCGTTTTTATCTGCCGCGGCTTTCATAGCTTTTGCATCTTCTTCTGATACGGACATTGGTTTTTCACACAACACATGTTTGCCTGCGTTTAAGGCAGCAATGGCACAGGGAGCATGGGCAGAATTCCAGGTGCATACGCTGACAGCATCGATTTCCTTAAGTTTCAGCATTTCATCCATATCGGTGAAAGTATGTTTTACATTATATTTTTCAGCCATATATTTCAAGCGTTCTTCATTCAGGTCGCAGAAAGCATATAATTCAACATGATCATTTTTTAGATAAGATTCTATATGTTCTACCGAGATTGAGCCTGTTCCGATAATACCAATTTTGATTTTTTCCATGATTTAATTCCTCCTATAAACCTTTCATCTTATTAAGAAAAATAACTGCATTTTTAATATCCTCTTCCGGATTTTCCCCGACTTCACGTTCGATGGTTAAGAACCCCTTATAACCAATATCATCAAGTGCTTTTATATATTCTGTAAAGTTTACATCGCCCTCGCCAAGAGGAAGTTCTATAAAGGGCAGATTACTCTCTCCGGATGTAAAACTATCATGGGAGGCAGTTATTTCTTCTTCCGTGATACCGTAAATAACTTCCGGATCTTTTACCAGCAAACGCCTGCCGTCTTTTGCATGGGTATGTACGATATAATCTTTTAATGTATAAACAGCTTTAACAGGGTCATCACCTGTTACCATAACAAAATTGGCAGGGTCAAGATTCACTGCGACACCCTTTGAATGGAGTGCATCCAGAAATTCTTTCAGGGTAACTGCAATCTCCGGACCGGTTTCAATAGCAAAATGTCCGTCTATGGAGTCGGCGAAACGGCTTAAGGTATAGCAGGCTTCCTGCATAATTTTGTATCTTTCATGGTACTTATCCTTAGGAACAACACCAATATGCGTAGTAATAATGTCGGTTTCCAGATCTTTCGCAAGTTCCATAATACGTTTTGATTTTTCAATGAGCTCAGGATTTTTCTCTTTATTGCCAAAACCTTGCCCAAGGTCACCGCATAATGCTGAAAAAACCAAGCCGCTTGATTTTACCATGTTAAGAAGCTCTTTCCTTTTGACAGGGGTTAAATATTCGGGAGAGTACTCACCGGAGGTCGCATACATCTGAAGTCCCCTTGCTCCAAGATTTGCAGCTTTTTCTATTGCAGTTTTTGTATCCAGCTTAAAGGAATCCAGCATGACACCAATAGGAAAATCGTACATAAAAACCATCCTTTCAAATAAAAGTTGTTTGTTTATTAAGCTTATTGTATAATTGAGCTACGTCGAAGTAAAGAAATGAAGTTGCTATAAATTAACACTATATTGCTCTTGGTGATAGGAAATAATATAAACTGTTATAAAGGGGAGCGAAAGATGAATTCAAGTAATTTCTATGAACCGCATACTCATAAAGATCCGTCCTTTCCGATTATATTCCATTTGGATACAATGATAAAAAGCCGATCCAATTTTTTGCCTCATTGGCATGAAAATATTGAGATTCTTTACGTTATAAAAGGAACAATAACTGTTTCATCAGATGCCAGCAGTATTACTGCAAATAAGGATGAGATTGCTGTCATTAATTCAAACAATGTTCACTACATACAAACAATAGAAGAGGAGTCTAAATATTATTGCTTGATTATTGACCGGAAATTCTGTGAGGAAATTGGAATAGATACAGAAGAAATCATATTTCAAAGGCTGTTAAAAGACAGGGAGATACGGGATAAATTAAACCTGATAAAAGAAGAATTTCTTTCACAGAAAGCTCTCTATAAAGCGAAAATTAAATCAGTAATCATGGATTTGATTATTACTTTATACCGGGATTACACCCTGTCGGAATCGCCCTTGTCTAATAAACCGGAGACAAATAAAATAGAGATGATTAAAAAAGCAATCAGATTTATACAAAGTAATTATGATAAAAATATCTCCATTTCTGAAATTGCCTATGAAGCAGGAGTAAGCAAATATTATTTTTGTCGTATTTTTAAAGAAATTACCGGCTATACAACGGTTTGTTTTATTAATATTTTAAGATGTACCAATGCAAAAAGACTTCTGTTAAGCGGTAAATACAGTGTGGAAGAAGCAGCATTTGCCTGTGGGTTTGATAATTTATCTTATTTTTCAAAGACTTATAAAAAGCATATGGGCTACCTGCCGTCTTCATCTAAAAAGCGGTAATACAGCCATTATGATCGGAAATTGAATAAATTACACAATTTTTACAAAAACTATATACGAATTATACCCGGTTGTGGTATTCTGTAATTGTAATAATCAACAAGTTAAGTTTAGGTTTATAAGAATAAAATCAGATAATTGTGAGCAGACAGCCATATTGAAGTCTGGCAATTACCTGGTCATTTTAAGGAAAAGAGGATTAAATGCATCGAGAAGAAGTGATTTACGATCTGGCGAAAGAAAGCCTTAGAATTTATGGGCGAAAGACTAAAAAAAGTGTGAATGAGAAAGTAATCTATGAGTGTTCCGCAATGATTTATTCCATAAGACAGGAATATAAAGAAGATACAAGAAGTTATTCCGTGACAAAGAGTATCTATGAGATAGAAAAAGAAATGATTTTCAGGCTCCAAAAAAAGATACGGCAGGATGAGGAATATCTGGAAGAAGCAACTAAGGCCTGCAAAGATGCACTGACTTATATTGAATTAATGGTAAAACCCAGGATTAACTTAAGTTCTCTGGCCTGTTAAAAGGCGGAGGCCTTTTTTTATTACATAGACTAGTTCTCCGAACTTCCTTATATAAAAAACCTGTTACTGTTCACAGGTAACAAACGCGACGTGTTTTATGTGAGTGTATTGTCACATAAAACCGGAGAATTACAGCGTAGGAACGCTGCCTCCTCGTTTTGTGTGCAAAAACCTAGAGTCTGGCAAACCAGCCCCTTTCTTATTCTTTACGATTCGAATGTAATAGGGTATAATATTATTAGTTTTTTTTATCTGCCGATTATGATACAGGGTTTTACCTTTTTAGATTAATGGTGGATTTCGTGCTCATGTTAATATAAATTAGGAGGAAAGCGATGTATAAAATTTCAAATATTAATAAAATACCCAGAGACTATATAGACGATCCTGATTTTCAGACACAGTTGAAAACGTTGTTAATAGGTGATGTTCTGGGGTGCGAAAAAATTTATGTCAATATTGATTATGTAAAACCGGGTGCTAAAAGTACAAAATACCATTCCCACACAAGGCAGGAAGAATTCTTCCTTATAATGAGCGGAAAAGGTATATTGAGAATAAACGGAGAAGAGATATCCGTTGTGGCAGGGGATGTTATCTCTAAACCTGCCGGCAAGGATATCGCTCATCAGTTTATAAATAATGGTTCTGAAATATTACAAATACTTGATATGGGAAATCGTGATAAAGAAGATATAGCGGTATATCCGGATGAGAATAAAGTCTTTTTAAGAAATAAAAAGTTAGTATTTGATCTGGATGATACGGTTAAAAATTGGTCTTCAGATCCTAATGAATAATAGTAATGACGGGATACTACTGGTATCCCTTTCTTATTTCATCGGAAAGTTCTCCGAACTTCCCGATGAAATAAAAAAGCGTACCGCGCAGAGCAAAAGTATATTGTTACCCAATTCGCGAGGGCGCGAAAGTGTTATCATGTTGACATTTTATAAAAAAATGGTTGACAATCATTATAGACAAGCGTAGAATATAAATATAGACAAATGTAGAATATCAAGGCAAATAGGAGAACTTCTATGAAACGAAATGAAAATGATAATTCCACACCCTGTAATAATGACAGACAGTCAACAAACAATAATGCCGTTAAGACAGTTACCCTAACAAAATTACCAGAAACTGAATTTGAGGTGATGTCGGCAGTGTGGAAAAACATCCCTCCGGTAACCACAGCTATACTTATGAATCAACTGGGAAATGAAAAAGGGTGGAAGCTGCAGACTTTAATTACTCTTTTAAATCGTTTAACGGAACGTGGCTTTTTACACAGTGAAAAAGCAGGAAAGGAACGTACCTATTATCCCTGTATTAAGAAAGAAGATTACATTCAATATGAAACGAACCTTTTTGTAGAACGTTATCATGCAAATTCATTATTTCAGTTAGTGAATGCATTCACCGGAAATAATAAACTGAGTAAATCGGAACTAGATGAACTTAACACTTGGTTAAAAAATCAGGAGGAGGAATAGTTTGATTCATTTATTATTTTCGAATTTTATAAATTCGCTTAATATCACATTTTTTATATTACTCCTGCTTATGCTTGAACCTATTTTAAAAAAACACTTTTCTGCTACTTGTCTATATCGTGTTTGGTTAATATTATTGATCGGATTATTATTACCGATTCGTTTCGAATTTTCAGAAGCATTATTTCATATCAGTTTACCGCGGAAAACTGTTGAAAATAATACGTATGTATTTAACGAACCAGGTAACCAAACTGCAGGTGATAACTATGACAGAACTTCACTGCAGAAAAAACATACAGATTTAAGCAGATGGAACACGAATTATGATAAACTGATTAGAAAACATACATATTTCTTAAAGGGGATACCATTAACGGTTTTTATAGTTATCGTACAATACCGATACTTATTATTGTTCCTGATCTGGCTTATCGGAGCTGCTTTCATATTGATGATAAAGGGTATCCGTTATTACCGGATTAAAAAACTCTTATTTCGGTTTAGCATTCCTGCGAACCCGGGTATTCTTAAGCAGGAAATGGCATACTGTATTAATCAATTTCATAATAATTACAGCAGGCTTAATTATTCGGTGTTCACCCAATCCAGTAAAATAAACCTATTTACGTGTTCCGTCATCTCAAGTCCTATGTCTATAGGTATTTTTAAACCGGCAATTCTCCTGCCCGAGGAATCTTATCCGGACAAAGATCTGCATTTTATCCTGCGGCATGAACTGATACATATTTACCGAAAAGATTCTTTCATTAAACTAATCGGGTTAATTGTTCTGATATTAAACTGGTATAATCCATTTGGTTATGTATTGGCGAAACAGTTGGATAACTGGTGTGAAATTTCCTGTGATGAGATAGTTCTTCGTGAATCCACGAAGTCGGATTGTCTGTATTATGGAAAGCTTTTATTAAGATGTTCGGTGGCTTTGCCCAAACAGAGTACAGTATCATTAATGAATTTATATGGAGGGAAAAATAACATGAAACATAGATTAACATTTATTTTTGATCATAGAAAAAAAATAACGGGAAAATTATTACCGGCACTGTTTCTCAGTTTGATTTTTACAACTGTAATTGTAGCAGCAGGCAATCAAAAGGAGGTTTTGGCATCTGATATAAATGCAAAGATTGCGGAACACTCAATTGTCGTATTACCAAGTGAAAAACATCAACTTAACACCAAAGTTAAAAAAACAGAAGATGTTTCCAAAGCAGATTCAGTGCGTAAAAAGGTAGTTACCTGTGCAAAACAAGCGGAGGGGATACCTTATGTATGGGGAGGTAATAATCTTAAAACGGGTGTAGACTGCAGTGGATTTATTCAGGCAGTGTATAAAGAAGCAGGTTTTGATTTACCCAGAACAGTAAAAGAGCAGGAAAAGAACAGTACACAAATAGATACAGATAATCTTCTTCCGGGTGATTTGATATTTTATGCAGGTTCCAACAAGAAAACGATTAATCATGTTGGAATATATATTGGGGATAATAAGATTATCCATGCCAAAAATGCAAAAGATGGTGTGGTAATTGCAGATATGAACTATCGTCCAATTTATTCTGCAGGCAGAATTCTGAACGACTAATAAGAGGGATTAATAGGATAAGATACTTTCTTTGGCAGTTCACCGGACCATCAAACAGCATTTGCAGCAAATAGGCGGTTAATCTGGCTTGATTTTTGGCCAGAGTCTTAACAAAATATAAGCAATATTCTCAACCGGTTGAAGTCGAAATAATTCGACTAAAATCGAATAGTTACACCGATATTCATAAAATACTAGTAGAGAGACCATTTGACACTAAATCTTATTTTAGGTAATTGTGAAACTTAAATATTGTCTGACATTACAAAAAACAATATTGTTTCGTAATTGCCTAAATTTTTTATAATATCTTACTGTTGATTCACTGGTAAAATCCTGTTATAATTTAGTACTAAATAGTCAGTATAAAAAGGGAGCAATGTTATGAATGAACCTAATGCACGGGATAGAATACTAAAAGCTGCCATAAAGGTATTTGCGGAAAAAAGTTATGAGGGTTCCCGTATGGATGAGATAGCTCGCGAAGCCTATGTGCCTAAATCACTTATTTACTATCATTTTAAAAGTAAAGCAGAAATTCTGGAAGTTCTGACTTCGAAATTTATTAATGAGTATGCTGATCTTATTTCAGAGAAAACCAAAGAAACGCATCAGGAAAAAGCAGAAAAGCTGGCCGATCGAATAAAAAATGAGTATTATGAGTTCGGACGGAGGAATGCTGATTTAGTTCGAGTTATTTTTATCGATTCATTAAAAAAATCCAAGGATAAACCTGTACTTTTTAAAATGTTAGACGTATTGATAACCCAAGAAGCAAGAGATTCAAAAGAGGGTGACTTGGATATTCAGGAAAGAAGAGTAACGGAATTTTTTACAAGCTTTATAACAAACTACGCTTATATTTGTTTTAATGAATCATGGATTAAATATTACGGGATAGAAAAAGAACAATTTGACCGGTTGTTTTTAAAGGTTTATGAAGACACTCATGGAAATTACCATAAAAATCATAAATAAAAGTAATACGGCAATAAAAGGTAGAACACAACATTGACTTTTGGAGACATAAATTCGGAGAAGCTTATAAGGGAGAAAAATCATGAATCAGGAAATTATAAGAATTGATTTAAATGGTGTAAACTGTTACCTTGGTAGGGAAGATGATAATTATATTCTTTTTGATACTGGAGGGCATCTGTTTTTTGACAAAAAATTTGATAACCGCAGAGAGTCCATTGTGAAAAAATTGGAGAAATATGGCTGTAATGAGAACAATTTGAAACTCATAGTACTGACACACGGTGATAATGATCATGTGGCAAATGCTTCGTATCTTAGAAAAAAATATAATACTCGGATAGCAATGCATTCTGCGGATGAAGCTTTAGTGAACAATCCGGAGATGGAAAAGTTAATGGAAAATTGCAAATATCGTTCTGTTGTAAATAGATTTGTTTTTCTTTTCATGAAGAGTCTAATCAAAAAACTTATAAGAAAATATCTAAAAGATTATGAAAGTTTTAGACCTGAAATTTTGATAGACGAGGGTTTCGACCTGTCTGAATTCGGTTTCCATGGTAAGATAATACATATTCCAGGTCATACCAGAGGATCCATCGGTATTATTACAGACTCGGGTGATTTAATTTCAGGTGATATCTTTGCCAATACAGGAAAAGTTGAAATTGCACCGAATTTCTGTGATTTTAAAGAACTTCTAAAAAGTATTATGAGAATAAAATCATTGAAAATCAAAACAATCTATCCCGGTCATGGAAATCCATTTGATTCACAGCTGCTAAAAAATTTAAAATGGTAATATGTTTTTAATAATTTATACATTATGATACAATAGTAAAACATAAGGTATTGTAATGCTTTTATCCTACTGCATTTAAGGACAAAGAATTGATTATGTGTAAGGATATAAAGCGAATCAGATAAAGAACGATATAAAAATTACATAAATTAGCAGGGGAGATTTGATTTAATGGGTAATACGAAGGTGGAACAAACAGAAGAAACAACGGAAACCATGGAACAAACTTTTACATACAGGAATACACTTCCGGTTAACGTATTAAAAAAATACTTTGGTTACAGCAGCTTTCGCTTTGGACAGGAAGAACTGGTGCAAAACATTTTAAATGGTACAGACGTATTTGGTGTTATGCCTACGGGAGCCGGTAAATCGATTTGCTTCCAGGTTCCGGCATTAATGATGGAGGGAATAACTATTGTTATATCACCTTTAATATCCCTGATGAAAGATCAGGTATCGGCGCTGAATGAAGCAGGTATCCATGCCGCTTATATTAACAGTTCCCTGTCACGGGGACAGGTAAATTTAGCCCTTTCCTATGCAAAACAGGGTAGGTACCGGATTATCTATGTAGCTCCGGAACGCCTTATGACGGAGGAATTCCTTGATTTTGCCCTCCATACTGGAATTTCAATGATTACAGTAGACGAAGCGCATTGTATTTCCCAGTGGGGACAGGATTTTAGGCCAAGTTATTTAAAGATAATGAGGTTTATCGAAGAACTTCCGGTACGACCGGTAATCAGTGCCTTTACAGCCACGGCAACAAAAGAGGTAATGGATGACATTATCTGCATATTAAAGCTAAGATCACCCCGAGTGGTAGTAACAGGTTTTGACCGGGAAAACTTATATTTTGAAGTAAGAACACCTAAGGATAAGGATACGGAAGTTCTAGAATATGTTAAGAACCACAGAGGTGACAGCGGTATTATTTACTGCAGTACCAGAAATAATGTGGAGGAGCTTCAGAAGCTTTTATTAGAACATGGTGTGGAGACGGCAAAGTACCATGCAGGTATGGGTGATTTGGAACGGTCCAGGAACCAGGAGGATTTTATCTATGACAAACTGCCGGTTATGGTAGCAACAAATGCGTTTGGAATGGGAATTGATAAATCTAATGTCCGATATGTAATTCATTATAACATGCCCAAAAATATGGAAAGTTATTATCAGGAAGCAGGCAGGGCAGGCAGAGACGGAGAACCTGCCGAGTGTATCCTGCTTTATGGTGCAAAAGACGTACAAATTAACCGCTTTTTAATTGAAAAAGAAAATGAAAATGAAGAATTATCTGCCGATGACAGAATGTTAATACAGGAACAGGATATGGAACGGTTGAAAAAGATGACCTATTATTGCTTTACAAAGGATTGTCTGAGGGAATATATACTAAGATATTTCGGACAATATGGAAAAAACAGCTGTAATAACTGTTCCAACTGCCTGACTGATTTTCAGGAAATAGATGTAACAGAGCTTTGCAAAGACCTGATAGGCTGCGTTATAGAAAGTGGTCAAAGATATGGATTAAATGTTATTGTAGCTACAATTATGGGTAAAAAAACAGCAAAACTTTCAGCTAATAATATGGTTCAGTCATCTTTTTATGGAAAACGTACTAAGGAGTCTGAAGTTTTCCTAAAACAGATTTTGAATAAGCTTTTAATAGATGGTTATCTATCTGTAACAAGCGATAAATTTTCCATTATAAAACTAAATAACAGATCTTTTGACATTCTGGATAATCGCGCCGCCGTCATTATGAAATTACCTCTGTATAGTAAAGCCGATAAAACAGACGATACCGGGAAAAATAAAGATATCCGAAGATCGGAATTGTTGACTTCCAGGGGATTAGCCCTTTTTGATATGTTACGCCGGGTCAGAACAGATATTGCCAGGGAGGAGGGTATGCCCCCTTATATCATCTTTTCTGATAAAACTCTTACGGATATGTGTATCAAGCTGCCTTTTTGTAAAGAGGAAATGCTTACCGTCTCCGGAGTCGGAGAGAATAAGTACGGAAAATACGGTCAGCAGTTTATAAGTGCTATTTTAGAATTTTCAAATAGTCAGAAAGAGATATTATACTACAATGACCATACGGAAGATATTAAACCTGCAGAGGTAATCCGCAATGGGGGGAGGAAAGCAGAGTTTTGCCTGACCAGAGAGATGATGGATTCCATATATCCGGAAGGTTTGGTTACAGTCAGCCAATTTGTTGAGATGGTCAATGAAACCCGGGATGAAGGAAGTATGAAAAAGCTGGCTGTTACAAAACTTACCGCAAAGCTGCGGGAAGAGGGGTATCTGGAAGACCGTTACAGTACACTGTTGTCCAGAAATATAGCGGTTGCTACTAAGAAAGGGCAGGAAATAGGAATTACGGCAGAAAAGCGTATCAGCGAAAAGGGAAATGAATATGAAGTGTTTATGTACAACGAGGAAGCGCAGCAACAGTTATTGGAGCTTATATTCAGAATGACAGAGAATATAATGGAAATCAATTGATGAAGTATTCCAGTCCTTTTTCTCACGTTGGTAAGATTATGACCTAAAAGGCAGGTTATCAGTAAACGGCATCATGTCATGCAATTAATACAATTTCAGAGCTGAAGCTTGCACGAAAGGTAACGAAGCTCTGAAATTCGTATC
Organism: Anaerocolumna sp. MB42-C2; assembly: GCF_030913705.1. Taxonomy (GTDB): domain Bacteria; phylum Bacillota; class Clostridia; order Lachnospirales; family Lachnospiraceae; genus Anaerocolumna. Next base: position 2,591,548 of record NZ_CP133190.1, on the reverse strand, counting down.
AATTGTATGAAATACTCGATCCATCAAACACTACTTTTTACAAGCCACTAACGTCGGAGAAATCAAGCCGTCAGGATTGGCTTTTGGGCAGAGTCTTTTAATAAGATGTTACAGGCTTTCACCGCTGATCTGACGTAGGATCATTCCTCTATCGAATCCACATGAAACTGATATTTCTGCTGACCCCAGTAATTGCCCTCCATAGCCGTAAACTTTAACATACAATAGTCCGGGTCGGTTGGTCCAAGGGGGTAATATTGTTCATCACCCGGCTTCCAAAAAGCTTGTTTTGTTTCATTATCCATATAAACCTCCATCTGTCCGGTCAACATCAGTCCATGAATATTTTCGGAATCCAGGAAATAGATACAGGCATTAGGATTCTTAAGCCACTGTCCTGTACGTGCCGCAGAGACATTGGTTGAAAACCAGAATGTTTTAAGTCCGGTTTGTTTTGCTTTAAACATAGATTTTGCATTAGGATAACCGTCTTCAGTAACAGAACACACAATCACATCTCTGCTATTTTCAACTAATCGAAAGATATCCTTTTTTACTTGTTCGTTCATTAATAAATCCTCCTATTTTTCTAAATTATTGATGATTTTTCTTAATTTATTTTCAAAATCTTCAATTTCAACATCTGTAAAACCTTGATAAAACAATTCGTTCATCCGTTCAGAAACTTGATCGTACATTTTACGGTATCCTTTTGCCTCTTTTGTAATTGTTATAAAAATCTGCCTTCTATTTTTTTTATCAGGAATCCGTTCTACAAGTCCACTTTCTTCCATTCTGTCCAGCATACTTGTCAATGTTGTTTTAGCCAGAGAAGTAAGCCGTCCTATGTCTGTAATGGATAACTTTTCATACTCCCATAGTACATAAAGAATTCTTCCCTGTGCACCGTTAAACGCTTCTATGCCACTTTCTTTCAGCATTTTTTCAAATGCCCGACCTTGAAGCTGACGTATTTGTGATATTAAAAAACCACCGTAAGTTTTCATGTCTATACCTAATTGCATATCGCAGGCTGGCTGCGATACTGCCACAAATAAAGAGGCTGAAAGTATCCTTTTGTGGCATCCTTTCTTATAATCTATTAAACCAGATCACCTTTTTATATAGGATAGTACTATATAGTACTATTGTCAAGTCTTTTTATCACAAAATCAAATTTTTTTCATAACTTTTCTCAGGTGCCGGGCGCTGCTCTTTTCGTCACTTTATAAACTTACGATTGTATGTCAAAAAATAAAACTCACCGGACCACTGTAATACTTACAGGAAATCTTGTGAGTTTTTAGTTATTCTTATAAAACAAGCGGGAAATTTCATACAAATAAAAATTCATTCAAAACTAAAGCAATAGGGGATAACAGTTCATTTTTATGAATATGAATCTCGATGTTATCATAAATAGGTGTCAGCTGATATTCGTAAATCGCATAACGAAAATATTCACAAAACCGCTTGGAAGAAAATAAATCACCAATCATTATAACTTTTTTAATATCCATAACTGCTAAGGTATTAATCAATGCAATAGCCAGATATTCCGCATGGTGCTTAAATAGTTTATTATATAGAATACACCCTTTATCTGCCGCCTGCATTATATTTTGTATATTAATATTTTCTATATTTCCATCACATAAATCCCGTAAAAGAGAAGTTTCATTATTAGAAAAATTATCTTTTGTGTATTGCAGGATTGATTCGATGGATATGAGGCTCTCGAGACAGCCCCGGCGTTTACAGATAGGACAGTAGTCTCCCTCTTTATCCATAATCAGATGTCCGAAGTCCATAATAGAATGAGATTCGCCCTTTTGTACTCTGCCATGCTTTATCACTGCGCCGCCGATACCCGGCTCCATATATTTGATAAAAAGAAAATTATTGTCGGAAGTGGTAAGCTGTTCTAACATGGCGCTGCAGCGAATTCCGTTATCGATTACCACCGGTATCTTTAAATTCCTTTCAAATACTTCTTTTACATTAAACTGAAGATTCCATATCCCGGAGTGGGTATGTATCCCGTCTGTAATGCCTTTTAAGCTGATTCCGATTCCTAATATTTGGTGGGGACCCAGATTATGCTTATCTATTAATTTTCGAAGTGAATCAATTATTCCGTTTAAATGTTCCTCTGGATAAGAGGAAGTAGTAAATTGTACCTCATCCAGTACGCTTAAGCCCATATCTACTAATAGAATCGAAGTCTTTTTATGATTGAGTGTAATCCCGAAACAGTATTTATAATCCGGTTTTATGGAGATACCGATTTCCTTTCTGCCTGCGCTTAAGGATTCAAGGGGTGATGTCTCCATAATTAAACCTTCCTCTTTCAGTTCGTTGCAAAGTTTTGTGAGAACAGAAGGAGAAAGTCCTAATTCTATAGCGATACGCTTTTTTGACAGGTTATGTTTGGTATAAAGCAATTTAATAATATCATGTTTGTTTTTATCCTTGATATCGGAAATATGTGTCATTTGATATACCCCCTTTTGTGTAAGTATACCATAATTAAGCTTAAAAGCAAAATAAAAATATAAATACTTGACAAAGTAAAACAAAAATGTTATATATATCATATATTAATTCACGTCGTGAAATAAACGGAGGAGAAAAATGAGTTGGTGGACAATTGTATCATTTATATTTTTTACAGTGTTAGTAGCGCTTATTTCCTGGGTGATAACCAGGAAAGAGGATTTGTCAACAAATACAGGGTATTTTCTTGGAGGAAGAAGTTTAAGTGGCGTTGTAATAGCAGGTTCTTTAATTTTGACAAACTTATCGGCTGAACAGTTAGTGGGGCTTAATGGAAATGGTTTCAGCAGTGGTTTAAACGCAATGTCCTGGGAAGCCACATCCGGTGTAACGCTGGTATTTATGGCGCTTCTATTTTTACCAAGATATCTAAAAGGCGGATTTACAACAGTACCTGAATTTTTAGAAGAAAGATTTGACAAGGGCACCAGGAATCTGGTAACGGGTTTATTTTTAATCAGTCTGACTTTTGTTACATTACCCATTGTTTTATATGCAGGTGGTATTGCGATGAATTCTTTATTTAATGTTTCTGAATTATTACATATTTCGAAAGATCAGTCCTTATTTGTAGTTATAGCTGCAACAGGAGTCGTAGGTGGTATTTATGCTATATTCGGGGGGTTAAAAGCCGTAGCGGTATCGGATACCATTAACGGTGTCGGGCTTTTAATCGGTGGATTAATGATACCGGTATTGGGATTGATAAAATTGGGTAACGGAAGTATATTACACGGTTTTGATTCTCTGATTCAGAATTCACCGGAGCGAATGGATGCAATTGGTACAGCATCCAGCAGTGTACCGTTTAGTACTATATTTACAGGTATGTTATTAGTAAATACATTTTACTGGTGTACGAATCAGCAGATTGTACAGAGGGCATTTGGGGCCAGGAATCTTAAAGAGGGACAAAAAGGTGTCTTGTATGCCGGATTTATTAAAATGTTTGTTCCTATTATTTTGGTAATTCCCGGAATCATAGCCTTTCAATTATACGGAGACTCGATTACAAACCAGGATTCGGCATATTCCGTGCTGGTATCCAATGTATTACCGGTGCCATTAATCGGATTTTTTGGAGCCGTGCTTTTCGGAGCTGTTTTAAGTTCTTTTAACTCGGCATTAAATTCAGCTTCCACTATGTTTTGCTTAAATATCTATAAACCGATTTTTCAAAAAGACATTTCTGATAAAAAGTTAGTATTTATCGGCAAAGTATTCGGTGTGGTTATTGGTATTTTTTCCATATTTATTGCACCTTTCATAGCGAAAGCACCGAATGGGTTATATACTTTTATGAAAAGTATAATGGGATTTTTCAACATACCAACATTAGTTGTTGTATTAATGGGATTTGCTACGAAAAAGGTGCCTGCAATCGGTGCCAAATTATCGATTATTTTCTTTATTGGCGCCTATGCGCTATATAAGTTTGTATTCCATATTCCGATACATTATCTGCATGTATATGGTATTTTATTTGTATGCTGTATTATCATTATGCTGATAACGGGATTTGTAGCTCCCAGAAAAGATGCATATATACAAAAAGATGTGGGAGAGGTGGATTTAAATTCCTGGAAATATGTAAAACCGATATCTGCTGTGATTGTTACAACCTTAATCTATATTTATGTAGTATTTTCACCCATCGGAATTATCTACCACGGCGGAGACTATCTTCCAAGGTTGGGGGTAATAACAGTTATTTATACTATTGTAACCGTTGCATTATTTATCATTGTTAAGAATAAATTCAATAAGAATTATTTAGAGGAAAAATAGTTTGAAAGATAAATAGAATAACTGAAAGGAATGCCACATATTAATTCTTTCACACTTTTTATTTGTGGCAGTAACACATCTATAAACAGAGGTGTTATGCAATGGGTATTAAAATGAAAAAAAATATTGTATTAATTATGACAGATACAACCAGAAAGGATATGCTTGGCTGTTACGGAAATGAAAAGATGATAACACCTAATATAGACAGGCTTGCGAAAGAAGGAATTAAATATGATAATGCCTATACCTGCCAGCCTGTGTGCGGACCTGCCCGTTCGGCATTATTTACAGGAACCTTTCCTCATACAAATGGTATGGTGACTAACAGTATTGCTATGGGTGCCAATGTTAAGACCATTGGACAACGGCTTAGCGACAATCATGTCCACTGCGGATATGTGGGAAAATGGCATCTTGACGGCGGAGACTATTTTGGACTTGGACAATGTCCTGAGGGCTGGGATGAAAAATACTGGTATGATATGAGATGTTATCTGGAGGAACTTAGCGAGGAAGACAGGCTTCGTTCGAGAAATCCGGCTACGTCTTTTGATGAAGATATTACCGAAGAATTTACCTATGCCCACCGGTGTACCAATCGTGCCATAGATTTTATTCATGAGAATAAAGATGATGAGTTCTTTCTTGTATTGTCCTATGATGAGCCTCACGGACCTTGTATTTGTCCGGCGCCTTATAATACCATGTATGAAGGATTTCAGTTTGAGGATAATCCGAATTTTCAGGATGATCTGACTAAGAAACCCATGATGCAGCAGCTTTGGGCAGGAGATGCAATGAATCAGACAAAGGAGGAAATCAACAAGCCATCTACGTTATTATCTCTGTTTATGGGATGTAACTCTTTTGTAGATTATGAAATCGGCAGAGTATTAGATGTAATTAAGGAACAGATACCGGATGCAATGGTAATATTTACATCTGACCACGGAGATATGCTTGGGGCACACCGGCTGCAGATGAAAAATGCGACAGCCTATAAGGAGGTTTCCAATATACCTCTTATTATAAAAGGCGGAGAAGCAGGTAAGACGGTTACGGCTCCGGCATCTCACATTGATATTGTACCTACGGTTTTAGATTACTTTAAACTGCCGGTTCCGGTGATTCTGGAAGGTAAAAGCATGCTTCCTCAGATTTATAACTGCAACGAGAAGATAAATGATTATGTATTCCTGGAATTTACAAGATATGAGGTAGACCATGATGGGTTCGGAGGATTGCAGGTGATGCGTGCCATAACCAGTGAACGTTATAAGCTGGTAATCCACCTGTTGGATACCGATGAGTTTTACGATATGAAAGAAGATCCTTTTGAAGTAAATAATTTGATCGGGGAGGAAGCTTATGCAGAGATTCGAAATAAAATGCATGATGAACTTTTAGAACATATGAACCGGACCAGGGACTTATACCGTGGATACCAATGGGCGGTCCGACCATGGAGGAAAGACAGGGTATCTGTATGGGCAAATGACGGTTATACCAGACAGAGGGAAAATGAAGAGTATGAACCGAGACAGTTGGATTATGACACAGGTCTTCCTATGATAAGTGCTGTCCGTAAGAAGACAACGAAAGATGAAAAGAAATAAAAACCTAATAAAAAACTACACGAATTAAAATCAAGGCGCTGTCGTACCTTCTGATGATTTTATAACCCAGTTGGAATTTAACGGAGATAACCCGGCAATGCAAAGTTTATTCCCATGTCTAAAGCGTTTAATAATGCTTTGATGGATTCGTTATCATTAACAGTCTTAAAACCACAGAGCTGCCCGTCTCCGGAATAAAAAGGACCACCGATAGGCCAGCAGCCTAACCCCAACTCACTTACCTTAATATTGGATTTACCTAATGTTCTGTTTAACATTTCTATATCCTCCTTGTTATTTTATTAATAATAGATAATTGCAATGCAACAATGAGTTTTTTAAACAACAAAGTTTCGCAATTCCTAATTATGTTAATTCATAACAATATTATAAAGGAAAAAGTTGTATGATCCGAGAACCAATATTACACTTTTTTGAAGAACCACTAACTAAGAAATCCGTTGTATGGAAGTTAGGGCAATCTTTCCATACAACGGAATTTTATAATTTAAATAGTATAGACTAATTTTTTATTATAAACTTAGTATAATTATACTCTGAATCGGTTAATCAACCTTTGTAATTCAGAAGTAATTTTGGTTAAATTCTCACTGGCACTTGCAATTTCTTCACTGGATGCGTACTCCTCTTCCATAGCAGCAGAGGCTTCTTCTGTAGCAGCTGCATTTTCCTGCGCAGCCGCAGACAGATTTTGAATCAGATCAAATATGTCATCTTTTCTTTCTTTCATCCGGTTGCCGGATTCATTCAGTACAGTAACAGCTTCTTTTGCATTGTTCATTGCCGATGCAATAGCATTGAAATTCGTTTCTGTTTCTACCGCGCTGGCTGCCTGCTCTTTAACAAGGGTATCTGCCTCTTCCATTTTTGTAACAGCTATTGCAGCTGCTTCCTTTAAGGTCTGTACAATCTCATTAATAATTTTGGTTGAATCGGTGGATTGCTCAGCCAATCTCCTTATCTCTTCGGCGACAACTGCAAATCCCTTACCATTTTCTCCTGCCCTGGCAGCCTCAATGGCTGCATTTAATGCAAGCAGATTTGTCTGTTCGGCAACAGAGGTAATAAAGTTGCTTGCTTCACTTATTTTTTCAGAACTTTCATTGGTTTTTAGAATGCTTTGGTAAGCAACAGATACAGCTTCTCCATTGGTTTTGGTATTAAGGGACAGAGTTTTTACCGCAGATAGTCCTTTATGAACCAATTCATTAACGTGATTGGTTTCTTTTGTAAGGTTTGCTATATGAGTTTTATCCGTATCAATAAGGTTTCCTAATTCCATCAGACCTTGTGAGCTTTCCTCCGTATTTTCTGCCTGCTCTGTTGCACCGACCGCAATCTGATTAATGGTTTGGGCTACCTCTTGTGCTGCTATGGCTGATTGTTTGGAGGTTGCCGATAATTCGTCGGCAGTTGAAGAAACCTGGCTGGCATTATCTGCGGCATTTATCAGAAGCTGTCTTACATTTTCTTCCATAGCTATCAGGGAACGGGTGATAATTCCTATTTCATCTTTCCGCTTACCGTACTTCAGAAAGTCAGCTTCACTGTCCCTGCTAAAATCCAGATCTGCCTGTTTCTTAATTGCTGCGGTAAGTGATATAATCGGTTTGGAATTTTTGTCACCTACAATAAAAGCAAGAACCGCCACTATTAATAGAGTAATCAGAGAACAAATAATAAGTGCTGTCAACAGATCTTCAACCGGCCTAATGTATTCTACATCGGATATTGCCAAACCGAACTTCCAGTTGGTAGAGTTTATGTTAGTCATAACGAAATGCCTGACATCACCATCATAATCCTTTAAGGTAACCAATTGGTTATTATTTTGAATAGCCTGTATTACATCTTCACTTACTAAGTTCATAACCTCTTTCATATTGCTTACATTATCTTCTTCTGGCATAAAAGCATCATTTTGATGAATCATTATATTATCCTGTTCATCAACCATAAATGCATAGCTGTTTTTGGTGGAAACAGACTTTTGTACAATCTCATTCAGGGTTCCCAGTTTAACATCCATACCTATAACACCGATAAAATTACCATCAATGATAACTGGTTTAGATATTACGGTAACCATTTGTTTGGTTGTCATATCGAAGGAGGGGGAACCGTAATTCAGGGCACCTTTTTCCTTGGCATTCTGAAACCATGCTCTGGTGGTACAATCATAATCTGCCGGTGGCTGCCAGCCGGAACCATCTAAAAAGCTTTTATCTGCAAAACCAAAATATACATCCGAAGTGTAGGTATTTGATTTTGTTTTTGTCTCAAGATATTGTACTATCTGCTCCTTGTCCAGTTCTTTCTGGGATGTAATACTGTCAGTAATTTCATTTACTATCTGACCCTGAATGGATAACCAGCCATCAATTTCATTAGAATTTTTTTCGGAAATGTTGATTAGTTTTTGATTGTTTTCCGATGAAATTATCCTGTATGACATGAAGCCGATAACCAGAATGATTGCTAACAGAGTAATAACATTCATAGATAGAAATGTTAATACCAATTTTAGTTTCATACTTTGATTTACCGCCCTTCTTTCTGAAGTTCGTTTTTCTTTTGTTTTTTTCATAGTAATCTCCTCCTGCTTCATCCTGTCAATAAATTGCTTTACTTGAAAATGTTTTATAAAAAATAGTTATTCACTGCTAATGCTTTGAATAACTAGCTTTGTTATCAGGTACGGTAAATCAAAGTTAACTGTATATTTATACGATATTTTATTAGTAATAGCTGGATTTTGTGAAGATTATATCAGATAAAGTCGAAATATGCAATCGTTGATATGTTAAATGTTAGTTAAAGAAGTTTGTGCTAACAGCAATAGAATGTAAGGATTAACATGCATTTTATAATAAATTTATTTGAGGGAGATAAATAGTTACGAACTAAAAAATGTATAAATCTGGTATTAAATGTGATAGAATGAATATAAGCAGAAAGAGCATCATATTATCAAGAGCAGCATAATCTATAATGGATAGTAAACCATGTATCTTATTAGGAGGAATAGGAGGAAAAGACATGTTATATGCAGAAGACTTTCGCAGTATTGCCAGAAGAGCATTAAACGGAAAGTGGGGCCTGGCAGTAGGAACCGGGTTAGTAGCGGGATTATTGGGTGCGGGTGCTGATTTAAGCAGTACCTCAAGTGTTCATTATAATGAAGTAGAACATTATGCAGATTCTAATTTCGGAATTGTAAGTACCTCATTTTTTGCCATATTTTTTACAGGTATCGTTATTTATATCATTATTTCTTTATTATTGGGTGGTGTAATTCAAATAGGTTACTGCCGATTTAATTTAAACCTGATCCACGATACAAACCCAAAGTTTTCAGACTTGTTTTCTAAGTTAGATTTATTCTGGAAAGCTTTTGGCATGCAGTTATTAATTGGCCTTTATACCATTCTTTGGTGTTTATTGTTCATTATTCCCGGAATTGTTGCTTCCATTAGTTATGCGATGACTCCATATATCTTGGAAGATAACCCATCCCTGGGTATAAAGGAAGCAATAAAACAGTCAAAGAGCATGATGTATGGAAACAAATGGCGCTTTTTCTGTCTGGGCTTTAGTTTTATTGGCTGGATTATTTTATGCGCATTTACATTGGGCATTGGTTTTCTGTGGTTAAATCCTTATGTAAGTGCAGCATATGCAGCTTTTTATGATGATGTCTCAGGTAAAAGTATAGCACCGGAAGGAAATTACAGACCGGAGGACATGATTTAGGCAGGAAAACGGATTATGAGAAAAAGGAACTAAATCGATAAAGGGGTATTGAAAAATAGAAAATACAATTTTTCAATACCCCTTCTTTATTTAAGATAAAACAATTGTAGGTTTTAAGGTGTTACAGATTAAAAGTCAGCTTTCCAAAGTCCGTGTAAATTACAGTATTCATAAACGGTTCCTGATTCTACTTCATCAAATTCAGCTTTCGGTTCCATGCCAGGCTCCAGATATTTTAACTGTACCGAATCCCCGGTTGCTAAAGCAATCCATTCAATGTAATGCTCAGGAAGGGATGGATGAAGAACGGAACCAACTGTAACTTTTATTTTGCCATCTTCTTTTATAACTACCGGAACATGTTTTTCTTGTGCTCCGTCGGAAGTATTTGCTTCCAGTTTAGTCATTTCATCTCCGCAGCAGGAAAGAGTGCCGCCTCCGTTTTTAATTAATGCCACCATATTTCCACAATGTTTACAACGAAAAAAATTTACATCTGCCATAATAATAATCTCCTTTAAATTAATATATTTTTTGGGGTAATTACATAACCAGATTATGGAATAGTATATTTGTGAACTTAGTGATTAGTAATTACCTATAATTTTATCATAATTATTAATTATTGTATAATAATAATTTTCTATTATTCAAAAGCAATGATTGCCTGTTTACGTTTAATCCTTAACAGAATACTTTCCATAACACGGAAACTGTGGTTTAAATCCTTTTGCTCCAGATAAGCACAAGTTAAATCCTGACCAATAACAAGATCCATATTTCTGGCCTCGGGGCAAACAATAACGGCTTTATTGCTGCCTAATACCGATGAGAAAAATACATTGCCGTCTAATAATTTATTAATACGTTCAATTTCCAATAAACCGGTCCCAGGTTGAATTCGCTGCAGCTGCATATAAAGATCGGGGCTTAGTATTAAAGCATAAGTTCCATAGACACCTTTTACAGAAAATAGTTCCAATGCCGCTGCTATATCAGAAAATGCATTTTCTCCCGCAGACCAATCGTTTTTCTTTAGTTTGTTAATACCGGAAGCTGTAAATAAACCCTCGTATCCGTAAGATTCATTGCCAAAAAAGATAAAACGGTCTTCTTTTTTGGAACAAACTTCCGCAGCAAATGCTGCTTTTGATAAATCTACAGGATATCCTAATTTCCGACTGTTTTCCAAATCCTTTGACAGAAGAGTGAAATCCTCATATAGGGTAGGTATTTCAACGTATTTTCTCCCTTTGGTGGTAATAAATCCATCTTCACTGACTTCATCTAAATTATCTGAGTCATCGATGTGGATACTTTCCGTACCGATTCCAAGTGGACCGAAGATATGTAAAAATCTCCTGTTTATTAAAACATTACGAGCGGTATCTACAACATTGGAATCAATTTGATTCCACAATTCATCCGGTAAGTTTGAGTTTTCTCTTGATAAATAGCTCATATAAAATACACCTCCTGGACTTTTTTTACTTTATTAAACTTCCAACTGTATGAAGATTTGAGGATGAAGCTGCCTGTACAGAATCCTGACTGGTGATACCTAAATCTTCTAACATCTCTTTTACTTCAGCTTCCCCGGATACAAACATCTCTGCTTCAGTAGGATCTAGGATCTTAAGCAGAGTCATTAGTTCGCCTACATGGGCTTTTTCTTCATCTCTGATATCGGCTATTACTTTTTTTGCAATATCTTCGTCCGTTGCCTGAACATGCGCATCATATAGATAGATTGCTTCCAATTCTCCTGCAATATCAAGACGAATAGCTTGTATCAGTTCTTCTTTTGACATTTTTCTTTCAACATTACCCTGAAATGGGTTTCCAAAAGCTGGCATTTTAATTTACCTCCTCAATAATAGTAATAATTACTGTTATTGTTATTATATATCCAAAATTTATAAAATGCAATACCTAATTAAAAAAAAATATAAAAAATTTTTTATTTATCTCTTAATAGTATTCTTTTATATTTGATTTATGACTATTCACACATAAGGCTCAATTTTACTCATATAAGAAATAATGGCTTTCATATTATATTTAGGAGTATTTTCGCTTTTATGTTTATTAATTAAAAGAAAGGGAGTGTTAATATATGATTATAGGTAATTTGTGTTTTACAGTATACTTAATATACTAAATATTTAAATCAATAGTATGTATTTAATTTTTTAGTACTTGAATAAAATAAAAAGACATGATATTATCTAATAAACAATATTAATTGTACACAATCGAAACAGATATTTGTAAGTAACCTATTTTCTTTCAGGTTATATTTGCTGAAGAAGATGATATAATATATAGTCAGATCATCAGATAGGATGAATTTAAAAGGAGGTAATCATTATGTCAAAATCTTTTTGGGAAACTGTTAAAGGAAGAAGAAGTATCTATGGTTTTAGTAATGAAAAAATTGTAAGTGAAGACCGTATCGAGCAGATAGTAAAAGATGCTGTTAAATATACACCGTCAGCGTTTAATTCTCAGAGTACAAGAATCGTTGTATTATTTAATGAAAATAACAGGAAGTTATGGGATTTTACCCTTGATGAGCTAAAGAAGTTAACTTCAGAAGAGCAATTTGAAGATACGAAAGCAAAAGTAAATAATGGTTTAGCTTCGGGATATGGTACCATTCTTTTCTTTGAAGATCAGAATGTTGTAAAAGGTTTGATGGATAATTTTCCATTATATAAAGATAATTTCCCTGTGTGGTCCGAGCATACCAGTGCAATGCACCAATTTGTCATCTGGGCAGCTCTGGAAGCAGAAGGCCTTGGTGCCTCTCTGCAGCATTATAATCCGTTGATTGACCAGGCGGTGCAAAAGGAATGGAACATACCAAAGAATTGGAAACTTGTAGCCCAGATGCCGTTTGGTAAACCGCTAGGAGAACCTGGCGAGAAAGAATTCTCTGATCTTGATACCAGAATTAAGATATTTAGATAATAAATAAAACAGCCATGATTCCTTATTAAATTGGAATCGTGGCTGTTTTCTCGTTCATAACAGATGCTCGCTCGAATCACGCATTGTAGAGTTACAGATGTGCAAATTGATATAAAATTGGTTTTGTGATCTAATTATTTTATATAGTTAATATGGAATTTGGAATTAACATCTCCCGCAAATACAATATATCCGTTTTTAGGTAAAGTTACAGTATCCTTTTTAGTAATATAGGAATCCATAATACAGGAATTATTAGAATCATATACACAGAAAGAAGCGTTTTGGGGTAGTGCAATTTTAAGCTTTTTATTAGCGGATTTCTTACCGATTTTATACCATTTAGCATATCCGTTGCTGGTGATACCCACCTTAAATGCAGAAGCCGGCATTGTTTTAATCTCATCTTCCGAAATTAATACGCTGCTTTCTGCTTTCAGGTATTCACAACCATTATCCTGGTAAAAGACAAAATCGCTTAAATCTCTGCCGAAAACACCCGGTATTTCTAAAACTGCTCTCGCAGTATTTTGGTCTATAATTTTAGCATATAGGCAATAACCCTCCAGCTCATTTAACAGGCTGATCTTGCTATACAGGGAACCAGCGGTGTAATATTCGGAATCGTATTTTTCGTTAACCAGGAAGTAGTATTTCCCATTTCTTTTTTCCCAGACAGCTTTTAGCTCCTGTGAGATTGGATTGTCCGTAAGTTTCTGTGCCTGGTAGCCGTCGGTAACGGTCTGGCCTAAACCTGGCAGTGCCACATATCCGGAGACATTCAGATAAATGATGCCATTCTTTCCATTTTCAAAACTGACATAAGTACTGCCGTCGCTGAAATAGAATCTTCCATCACCGGTGTAAATAAACTTCTGTGCAGGGGCAGCAGGTGTTGTGAGGTTGCTAAAAGTTAAGGTACCGTCATCACTGATTGCTATCTTATAAGTACCGCCGTAACTCCCATATATCCCGGCATATTGCTTCAGATTTTCCGGCATCTCTGATTTCACCGGTTTTGCATAAGTTACATCAGGGAGGATTCCATCAATATCACCTTTTGCTTTTAAAGCAGCTAAAAGGATTTCCTGAGCCATTACCTGATCATACATACTGGATCCACCGGAAGATAATACGGCAACTGCCATGTTTTTTTCCGGCAGCACGGTCAGATTACCATGATAAAATAATGTGTCGCCGCCTTTTGATAAGGCTTTTATATTATATTTATCAAAAGGATAGGTAATTACACTGTCCCAGCCAAGACCGTAGTTAATTGTGGAAGATTTATCTTCAGACCACAAGCCGTTTAGATATTCTTTATTCTCCATGGATTTTGCAGAAGAATTATTAAGTACAAAAGAGTTGGAATCATTCATAAAGATCCTGGCAAATTGGCATAAATTACTGGCAGAGGAGTATATTCCGCCTGCTCCGATCATATTCAGGGTTTCTGTTGGTAAAGTCGTACTTGAACCTGGGATATATGTTTTTACCAGCCGTTCCTGCTCGAAGTTATCCTGAGGTGTTTTCGTATTATATAGATTAAGGGGAGCAGAAATATGTTCTTTCATATAATCCGTAAAGCTTTCTCCTGATACTTTTTCCACTAAAAGTTCTGCCATTGTGAAACCATCGTTGCAATATACGGAAAATTCACCGGGATCAGCTTTTAATCTTGAAGTTTTCAATGTATTTAACAAATTTTTATAAGCTGTATTATCCTTGTCATTGAATAATACGGCATTTCCAAGGGTACTTCCCATTAATCCTGAAGAATGATTTATCAACATTCTTACGGTAATATCCTTATAGCGGGGGTCCGACATGGTAAATTCGGGTATGTATTCTATAACCGGGGTGTCCAGATCAACCTTACCCTCCTCTGCTAATTGCATTACTGCAACGGTTGTGAACATTTTACTGATGGAGCCAATACCATACATGTTAGTATCCGTCAGAGGTGTACTGGTATCTTTACTATAGACTCCGGAAAAACCTGATACTGTAATATTGCCGTCTTCCAGCAAGGCATATTGAACACTGGTTGCCCCATACAGAGTAGTCAAAGTAGCAGCTTTATCTTTTGCCAGTTTTTTTACTGGGGTACTGGTATCACTCGGAGCAGGATCAGTTGTATCCTGACTCAGAGCTGTTTTCTCTGCTTGTGGAAAGGAAGTCAAAGTTATATCACTTTGGCTTTGAGGCAAGTGATTCATTGCTTTTGCTGATACATAAGTATTTGGTACTAATGTAATCGTTAATGCTAAAACAATGGAGAGGCCGGCCTTTACTAATTTTATAACCATGTTATTGTCCTCCTGATATTTTATTCCTTTATTTACCATTGTATTATAGCATAACGAATATAGGAATCAATTATCTTAATCAAATTTTAATCATCTTCAATCATTCGGTATCCTACACCGATTTCAGTGAATATATATTCCGGATCCACCGGATTTTTCTCTAATTTTCGTCGGATATTAGCCATATTAACTCTTAAGATTTGATTGTCTTTTAAAGCAAAAGGACCCCATATTTTAGATATAATAAAATCATAAGTAAGAACTTTTCCGGCATTACGGGCCAACAGGGATACAAGTTTATATTCTATCTGAGTTAAATGAACCTCTTCACCGTTTACGGTTACAAGATATTTATTAAAATCTATGATTAAACCTTTTGCTTTAAAAGCATCTTGTGATGATTTACCGCCGGATCCGGTCTTAGTATTATGGCGGATGGCAGTACGGATTCTGGCCAATAATTCTGAAGTACCAAAAGGTTTGGTAATATAATCATCGGCACCCAGATCCAGAGCCTGTACTTTGGATTTTTCATCACCTCTGGCAGATACTATAATAACCGGTGTATCGGACCATTCTCTTACTTCTTTTAATACGGTAAGGCCATCCATATCCGGAAGACCAAGATCCAGCAGAACCACATCCGGGCAGTGGGAAGGGATCAGGGAAACAGCTTCTTTCCCGGTGCTGCATTCAATTACTTTATATTCATTAGCCGACAGTGTGGTTGCAATAAAATTGCATATGTTAGGTTCATCTTCCACAACCAGAATCATAGCTTTCCGATTCATTTGATTAAACTCCCTTCCAAAGGCAGGGTGAAAGTAAAGACGGCACCTTGCCCATCATTGTTTTTCGCGGTAATAGTACCCCCATGTGCATTGATGATTGTTTTACAGATAGATAAACCAATTCCAAGTCCTTTAGCGGAATCGCTGCTTAAATTTTCTGTCTGGGAACAGCCGTCAAATATAGAATCTATTTTGGATACGGAAATACCCTTACCCTCATCCTTAATATGAAAAGTAATATCGGAATCATCCTTTTCAACCAGTAAAATGACCGGCTTATTGTTACCGGAGTATTTAATTGCGTTCTCCAATAAGTTGATAATAACCTGCTCGATCAGAGTTGCATCCATAGGTACCATAATAAAGTCATCCGGTATATTCACTTTAATATTGGCATATGGAAACCGCTTGCGGGTCCTCATAATTGCCTCGGTTATGACTTCCTCAAGTGGTTCGGGTACTTTATTAACAGAAGAATTACCCTCCCGTATTCGAGTAACGGATAACAGATTTTCTACCATATGGAGAAGCCAGTTGGAATCCTCATAAATGTATTCGATTAATTTAATCTGCTCCTTTTCACTTAAAATATTTTTATTATTCAGTATAGTTTCACTGGCACCGATCATACCGGTTAACGGAGTTCTAAGATCGTGGGATACGGCCCTTAAAAGATTAGCTCTTGTTTTTTCCTTTTCGTTTTCTATCTGTATTAATTGCTGGTTGTCTGACAGATGCTGCCTTTCTATAGCAAGGGCGACCTGTTTAATAATTAAATTAAGTGAAGAAATATTAATTTGCTTAAACTTTTCCTGGCCAGTCCGAAAAATACCCATAACCCCCCAAATGGTATTGTGAGAAAGCAGGGGGAGATACGTACAGCTGGAAACTCCGGGAAAATCAGTGCCGATTCCGGCCGGGCTTTTGTTTTGGAATACCCAGTTGGCGATAAACTCTTCATGGTGGGAATGAATAATTTTTTCATGTTCCGGTTTTAAACTACTCATATAACATTTGCTGCCTAACTGGGGAGATTCTTCATAATAAACAACCGTGGTTCCCGTAAATTCACCGATGTATTCCAGAGCCACTTCAATAATACCGGTGAGATCATTAGTGGAAAACAGCCTGTTATTGATTTCATTTAGCCGGTTTGATTTTGCTTCCCGCTCCTCCGCCCGTTTTGTGAAATCCTTTAAATGAGAGATGGTAGTACTGATTATGACAGATATGGATAACAGGCCTGTCAGGGTAAGGGGATAGCCATAACGGTTAAATTGCAAAAAAGACGGATAATTAAAATAATAATTGACAGCCGCACCGCCCAGGACGGAAGATAATATACCCCAGAAATACCCGTCTGTTACCTTGGCAATCAAAATGATAGTCAAAAAGTAAAGGATAAGAGAATTTAGACGGTTATGAGTTATTATTATGAGAAGAAATGACAAAGTAACAGCAGTTAAAAGAATTAAAAATGTCTTTAAACCGTTTTTAAAGTCATTCCTGAAATTATGTTTTTCCATTGGGTCCCTTTCCAAGATAAATTAGGAGAATTAGAGCATTCTGCAATTAATGATAAAACTTCTTTTATTATACTACATATAGAAAGGAAAACCTAGTAATACTAAATAAAGAAAACGTTAAGAAATTTAGATAATATTGAAATTTTGTAAAATACATGTTAAGATTCACTTGTTTATGAAAAAATAATATAGTACTTAGGGAGACAATTATGACATTTTCTTTGAGTGAATTTATTGGACAGATAATAAGTAACCCACCTTTACTTATTACCGTAATTCTTACTTTAGGTGTAATATTGGTAAACGGATGGACCGATGCACCGAATGCGATAGCAACTTGTGTATCAACCAGGTCAATGGGACCCAAAAAGGCAATCGTTATGGCAGCAGTGTTTAATTTTTTAGGTGTATTTGTAATGACACTGTTGAATGCTACAGTTGCTCAGACTATTTATAATATGGTTGATTTTGGAGGAGATCCCAAGAATTCCCTGATTGCTCTTTGCGCGGCATTGTTTGCTATAGTTTTATGGGCAACCGCTGCCTGGGCTTTTGGAATACCAACCAGTGAAAGCCATGCATTAATTGCCGGTGTTTCCGGTGCGGCAATCGCGCTGCAGGGAGGATTTTCCGGTATTAACGGTCACGAATGGATAAAGGTTATATATGGTTTGTTTTTATCCACCATATTGGGTTTTGTGCTCGGTTTTTTTGTGGTTCGCCTAATTGGGATTCTTTTCAAGAGAGTGGACAAGCGTAAGTCCAGACCGTTTTTTCAATACGCTCAGATAACCGGCGGAGCTTTTATGGCATTTATGCACGGAGCGCAGGACGGTCAGAAATTTATGGGTGTATTTATGTTAGGTATATTCCTTGCAAACGGTCAGAGTAATGTTTCAAATTTTCATATCCCGGTCTGGTTAATGATTTTGTGTTCCGTAGTGATGGCACTTGGAACTTCCATCGGAGGTTATCGTATTATAAAAACAGTAGGCATGGGTATGGTCAAAATGGATACTTACCAGGGATTCGGAGCAGATTTAGCCGCAGCCATAAGTCTTTTTATGGCATCGGTATTCGGTTTGCCGGTTAGTACAACGCATACGAAAACAACAGCGATTATGGGTGTTGGTGCATCCAAGAGAGTTAGTTCGGTAAATTGGAGCGTTGTACAGGAAATGGCCGCAGCTTGGGTTTTAACTTTTCCGGGATGTGGTGTGGTAGGATTTTTAATGGCTTACATATTTATGAGAATCTTTTAAATATTAAGTATTTTATATTTAACTATTTTGGTTGAAAGAAAATATTAGAAGAGAAAGGAATGCCACACTAAGATTCTTTCAGCTGATTATGTGGCAGTATCCCGGCAAGCTGGGATATGAAAAGGTATATATATGAAAGGTAAAAAAGATTATAATTATTTTGAGGCATTTGTAGATTTATCAAAATTTTCATTAAAATCCGCTGAAATATTAAACAAAACGTTACGTGAATTTGATATAAAAAAATTGGAAGAGAAGCTTCGTGAAATGCATAATATTGAGCATTCCGCAGATATAGCAAAACATGATATGCTGAACAGGTTAGTGAAAGAATTCCTTCCTCCTATTGAGAGAGAAGATATAACCAGTCTTTCACAAAAAATTGATGATGTTACGGATGCGATTGAAGATGTGTTAATGGGTATTGATATTTTTAATGTACAATCCATACGCCCGGAAATATTAAAATTTACGGAAATGATTGTAGACTGCTGCAAATCCATGGATGTTGCTTTAGCGGAATTTCAGAATTTTAAAAAATCCAAAAGATTACATTCTGAGATTGTAGAAATCAACCGTCTGGAAGAAGAGGGAGATGCACTGTATCTTAGTGGTGTACGTAACCTGTATAAAACATCAAAAGATCCAATTGAGCTGATGGTATGGACAGAAATCTTCCGTAGACTGGAAAAATGCTGTGATGCCTGTGAAGATGTCGCAAATGATATTGAAAATATCGTAATGAAAAATTCATAAAGGAATGGTGATTTTAGGTGGCTATATTTAAAAAAATGAGTCCAGGCAGGTTTATTGTATTAGGTTTTGCTGCGGTAATCCTATTGGGGTCATTGTTATTAGTATTACCATTTACATCAAATCATGAAGTGAAAGTATCTTTTATAGATGCTTTATTTACGTCAACTAGTGCAGTCTGTGTTACAGGCTTAGCTACAGTTGATACGAGAGACAGCTTTAATGTTTTGGGAAGAATAGTGGTAGCACTTTTAATCCAAGTCGGAGGGCTTGGATTTGCTTCAGTAGGTGTAGGTTTTTTCCTGCTGGCGAGAAAAAAAGTATCTTTTAAAGACAGATTAGTTATAAAAGAAGCCTTAAATCTGGGATCTGTAAAAGGTATTGTTAAACTGGTTAAATCAGTTTTGTTAATAACACTTAGTTTTGAGTTAGTCGGTGTAATACTTAGCTTTATTGTATTTTCAAAAGATTACCCGCCTTTGACAGCGCTTGGAATAAGTATGTTTCATGCAGTATCCTCATTTAATAATGCAGGGTTTGATGTTTTAGGAGGATTCAAAGGTTTAGTTCCCTATGTGGATAATGTTCTCTTGAATCTTACTACATGTGGGTTAATTATATTTGGAGGACTTGGTTTTTTTGTTATTAAGGAAATTATTCATAAACATTCTTTTAAAAAATTCAGTCTACACACTAAAATCGTTTTAACTATGACAGCAGCGTTATTAATAACGGGTACATTATTAATAAAATTAACCGAAGACGTAAGCTGGTTAGGGGCATTTTTCTTCAGTACTTCAGCCAGAACAGCCGGATTTGCAACTTATGCAGTTGGGTCATTTACAAATGCCGGTCTTTTTGTTATTATTATCTTAATGTTTATTGGTGCATCTCCCGGATCAACAGGCGGTGGTATTAAGACTACGACAGCGTTTACTTTATTCAGAAGTGCATATAGTATAGCTACAAACAAACATTGCTGCGCTTTCAAAAGGCGCATACCGCATGAGGTGGTTACAAAAGCGTTCATTATAACGTTTTTAGCGCTTTCCTTAATATGCGTTGATACATTCTTGATTAGTATTATTGAACCGGAATATTCATTTATACAAGTGCTTTTTGAAGTGGTGTCCGCTTTTGGTACGGTAGGTTTATCAACAGGCATTACGACAGAGTTATCTTCTTTAAGTAAACTCATTCTGATATTAACTATGTTTATAGGGCGTTTGGGACCGTTAACCATAGCAACCATATGGTCATTTAAAGCGATGCCCAATGTCACCTATTCGGAAGAAACATTAACAATTGGTTAAAAAAGTATATTAAAGATTAAAAGTAATTTTGGTATCTCTTGGGAGGATTATAATGATACAGCATAAATCAATCATAGAATTCGGTATAATAGGACTTGGACGTTTTGGATTTGCATTAGCTAAAACCTTAGCAGATGCCGGAAAAGAAGTATTAGTTATAGATAATAATGAAAACAAAATTAAACAAATCAGGAATATTACGGAAAATGCTTTCGTAGTAGGCCCACTGGATAAAGAAACTTTGGAAGACGCGGGTATTCAGAATTGTCAGACAGTAATCGTATGTATCGGAGAGAAGATTGATGTAAGCATCTTAACTACCCTTAATGTTATCAGCATGGGTGTTCCAAGAGTAATTGCCAAAGCGATCAGCTATGAGCAGGGTATGGTATTGGAAAAAATCGGAGCAGAAGTAATTTATCCGGAAAGCGATATGGCAATCAGGCTTGCGGACCGTTTAATCTCCTCAAGTATCCTGGACTCCATTGAGTTAACCGGTGATATTGCCATAGCTGAATTAAAACTCACATCAAAACTTGCGGAGCAGACTGTCGTACAGGCAAACCTGCGTAAAAAATATAATCTTAATATTATAGCACTGGAACAGGGTGGAAAAACTACTACAGATATTACTCCTGATATTGAATTAAAGGTGAATGATAAAATCGTTGTTGTGGGTAAGCGTGTCAATATTAAGAAATTCGAGGAATTCTTAACCGGTATTCGATAAGAATTTTGAACTATAACAGGCAATTGGGAAACTGGAGCATTGTAGTTTCTCAATTGCCTGAGGAATCTATAAAATAGGAGAAGAAGAATGAATTTAAATAAGCAAAAGGCGTTTCTTATACATTTTGCGTATTTTTCAGTTATCTTAGGAATTGCGTATATTAGTATTAAATATTTCCTGCCGTTACTGATGCCATTTGTCATTGGTTTAATTGTTGCTGCGCTGTTACGTCCTCTTATTGATGTTATATCAGGTAAATTACATTTGAAGCGATCTTTTGTTTCCATCTTTATTCTTCTGCTTTTTTATAGTTTTATAGCTTTTTTAGCGACCTTGATGAGTGCGAGGGTGTTTTCATTTGTTCAGAATATATTTTATCAGCTGCCTAAAATATATGCAGATTCCATTAATCCTGCACTAAATAAAGCTGCAGGGGATATACTGAACCGGTTCCCGGATATTGAGATTTATTTGGAAGATATTTTTAACAGTATCAATGAATCTATTTTTTCTTTTCTTACCAAAGCATCTTCCACTGTAGTAGGTGCCATAACCGGTTTTGCAGGACAGGTTCCTTCCATATTGATTAATTTCATTTTTACAATAGTATCTACCTTTTTCTTTACCATAGATTATCACAGAATTGCAGGTTTTGTACTGAAACAGTTTTCCAGTGAAAAGAGGAATATGATTATACTGGTGAAAGACAATATAATTGGTACCTTGGGCAAATTCATCAGAGCTTATACCACTTTAATTATTATAACTTTTTTGGAATTATCAGTAGGATTTTGGATCTTAAAGATACCGAATCCCTTTCTTGTAGCGGCCCTTGTTGCTTTTGTAGATATACTTCCCATACTTGGAACCGGAGCCGTGCTGCTGCCTTGGACAATTATTTCTTTTATCTTCGGAAATAATACCATGGGTATTGGAATACTGATTTTATATGTTGTTATTACCGTAGTAAGACAAACCTTAGAACCTAAAATAGTCGGACAGCAGATAGGTCTTCATCCGGTTGTAACATTAATTTGCATCTTCGTGGGTGCGCAGCTGTTAGGAGTAGTTGGTATCTTCCTTCTTCCGGTAACGGCTACAATCATTAAAAAGCTAAATGATGAAGGAACCATTCATTTCTTTCGTTAACTAAAATTGGAAATTGTGTATAAAATATCAAAAGTCTGCTTAAAACTTATTAATGCCAATGAGTTTTATGCAGACTTTTTTGGGACTTCAACTTGCAATTATTTACAATATAAGCTATAGTTATTTATCATGACATAAAATGAGGAAAGTTTAAGGGGACTATTATTATGGATATTTATTCTGAAAATACGCAACAAATTATAAATGAAGTAGGTAAAGTTATAATTGGTAAAAATCATATTATAAGCAAAGTTTTAACTGCAATATTGGCAAAAGGCCATATATTAATTGAAGATATTCCAGGGGTAGGAAAAACTACCCTTGCACTTGCATTTTCCCGTGTTATGGATTTAGAACATAATAGGCTTCAGTTTACTCCGGATGTTCTGCCGACAGATGTAGTAGGTTATCATCTTCTTACGAAAGAAGAGGGTGACTACCAGTTTAAACCGGGCCCTGTAATGTGTAATTTATTCTTAGCAGACGAAATTAACCGTACTTCACCAAAATCTCAATCGGCTTTGTTAGAAGTCATGGAGGAGGGAACCGTAACCGTTGACGGTATAACAAAAGAGATTCCAAAACCATTCACGGTAATCGCCACCCAGAACCCAATCGGCTCTATCGGAACCCAGATGTTACCTGAATCGCAATTAGACCGTTTTATGATAAAATTAACTATGGGATATCCGGATATCCGAAGTGAAGTAAATATGTTAAAAGGCAGGCAGACGGCTAATCCTTTATCCAACTTGAATAAAGTAATTAACCAGAAAGAAATTCTTGCGATGCAGGCTAAGGTTGAACAAGTATTTATTCATGACAGTATATATGATTATATTGTTAATTTAATACTGCTGACCAGGAAAAACCCTTATATAGAATTGGGGTTAAGCCCAAGAGGAACTATCGCTTTAACAAATATGGCTAAGGCGAATGCTTTTATTCATAACAGGGATTATCTGATACCCGATGATGTCAAGGCAGTTTTTCGTGAGGTAACCACACATCGTATCCTGTTAAAACCGAAAGCACGGTTAAACGATATAACAATAGACCGCCTGATTGATACCATTTTACAACAGGTACAAGCCCCCAGGGTAGGATAGGAGATTATATGGTCAGAAATAAATTGGGATATCTTTTGTTTCTTATTATTGCCGGTTTTTTTGCCATATTATATAATGAGTATTTTATAGGTATCATCTTTCTAACCGCGGTAGTGTTTCCTATGGTTCTGCTTTCAATTGCTGTTTACTGCTCTTTTAAAGTAAGAATAAAACTGGATAGTACTACGAAAACCGCAGGAAAACGTGAATTTCTTAATTTGACTGTTAATCTTAACAATACTTCAATCTTTCCTATAGCCCGTATGAACATAGTAATTGAATACTACAATGAACTCTCTAAAGAGGGCAATAAGGAAAGTATACAGGTAACTTTAGATCAGAAAAGTTCTCAGAATGTATCCTGCCAAATTAGCTCCAAGTACAGTGGTAATGTATTATTTAAAGTGAAAAGCATTACCTTATATGATTATTTCCACATCTGGTCGTTTACCAGAAAAAGTAAGCAGGAAATTCCAGTAACAGTTCTGCCTGAAACTTATGAAATTCCGGTTGATATAATAAAAGAAAATCATTTTATTAACATAGACAGTGGAATCTATTCCGATAACAGGCCTGGAGATGACCCTTCTGAAGTATTTGGTATCAGAGAATACAGGGAAGGGGATAAACCAAACCGCATCCATCAAAAACTCACGTTAAAGCAGTCGCAGCTGATGGTAAAGGAATTTAGTGAACCGGTGAAAGAGGTTATCGCTGTGTTTTTAGATTTAAATTGCAAAGGTAAATATGTAACAAGGCTGCAGATCCTGGATGGTTTACTGGATTGCATCATATCCATTGCCTATAACCTTATCATCAATCAACATAGATTTAAGATGTTTTGGTTTGAAAATAATGAAAGGAAAGAAGGGGAGTTTTCCGTTCAAACAGAAGAGGATTGTTTAGCAGCAATTGGACAGCTTTTAAAGTTACAGTTTCCGGTTAATAATACCTCAATTCTTACGGAACAAAACCGATACGGAATTAATAAAAGTTACACCCATGTAATTTATATTACCTCTGAATTCAGAGAAGAGGATATTTTTGAATGGTCTAGGAATCATAAAGATACTTTTTTTACTGTGCTCTATATCAATGATTTGGATAAATATCCGGTAAATGAGAAGTTAAAATCGGTATTGTATGATTTCAATATTGATTTATATGAAATCGATATCAATAATATTGAATCAACAATCAGGGCTGTCGGAATCGCTTAGAAAGGAGTAAGTCCTTGTTTCACAGGAATAAAATAGAAAATAATAATGGAATTGAGTTTACAAAAAGAAACCGTATTACGCTGACCAATAAGATACAAATATCAACCCAGCTTAAGCTGCTGCAGTTTATGCTTATCATAGCAGGGGTATTTGGGACCCTACTTAGTTTAATCAGTGGACTTTCAATAGAAGTAAATAAAATGAGTTTACTTGTGGCTGTTTTTCTTGCTTCAGTATACTTTTTTACAGTATTTACAACACCCGGTCTGATGAAATATGGACTGTTATTCTTTGCGCTGATCTATCTGATCGCAGGTTATGTATTTTGGAAGGAGATAAAAAACGGATTCTGGCATTTGGAAAATATTTATATCAGTAAAATCAATACTTATTTAGGCACTAATGTTTTAAAATATTTAGTTGAAGATTACGACCCTATAATGGTACTAACTATATTTTTTGTTTTTGCTGCAATTTTATTGTGTCTGCTATTAAGTTACGTTATTTTGCTTAATGTTCTGCGGCCTTTGTTTGTAATCGTAACCTTACCAATCGTTTTTTTAGCATTTACCGTAGGCTGCATTCCAGCACCTGTACCCTTTGGAATCTATCTGGCCTGTGCAGTTAGCGTAATCGGAATAGGAACCACATTAAAAGAGAAACACCATTATTATATAAAAAATATTCGTAAAAAACAAAAAGCACTAAATGATAGCGAAAATGAAATAACGGAAAATCAGCTGCTGGAACAAAAATTCAGATATATCATAGGATTGAAAATAGGAGGTTTTTTAGCTGTATTATTATTAAGCATAATTTTAGTCTTATCTATTCTGTTTACACCGGACTTTTATGAAGAAAAAATTAATATAGCGAATACCAAAAATAAAATACAGAAAGAAATGATGGAGTTTAATCTGGAAGATGCCATCGGCCAGGTAAGTTCCATTCAGGTAGACGGGCTTAACCTGTTCGAGGGGATTACAGCCTCAGGCGGTTTGAGCGGCGGCAAATTGGGTAGAATAGGAGAAGTAAATTTTAATAACCAGACTATGCTCAGGATTAAAACAGCGGCCATGGGGTCCGGTCTATACATGAAAGGTTATGTGGGAAGTGAATATAAAGGTAATTATTGGGATGGCTTAAGCAAGACAGAGCTAAAAGAATACAAAAAAACAGAAAATTTATGGAAAAACAGTAATTTTAAGATTGGTAACCAAACCAGTTATTTTTTATCCTTGATTCAACAATTGGATGGGAAATCCTACACTGATTTCAGCTATTCCATAAGTAATATAGAGGTGGATGGTATTCGTTCGGACTCGGATTATATCTATGCACCTTATTATTCCGTTTATTCACCGGATTCCGTAATGAAAGCAGATAACCCGGAATATGTAACACCAAAGAAGAGACAGAGCTCATATTCGCTGGAGTATTATAACTGCTTTAACAATATATATCAGTTTGAACTGAATAGTGATTATACAATATTAAGCAGCTCTTTTTCAAATAATGGTTTAAGTGAAGAAAAAAGAAAAGCGGAGACTTTGGCGCTTAATCGATTGAAGGATTACCGGACTTTTGAAGAAGCTTACCGGAAATTTGTTTACAAAACTTATACGCAGGTCCCGGATAAAGGTCTGGAGCACCTGAGGGAAGATTATGGAGCAATTCAATATGAGGGTTATAAGAAACAATATGGCAGAAAAGCGCTAAATAAACTTATTGAAATGGTTCGTGAAAATTTAGATAAGGAGACGACATATTCATTGAGCCCAGGTATTTTACCAAAGGATAAGGACTTCGTAGAGTATTTCTTATATGAAAATAAAACAGGCTATTGTACCCACTATGCTTCTGCTGCTGTTTTGATTTTTCGAATCATGGGAATTCCAGCCAGATATGTGGAGGGGTATATTGTAAAACCCAGTGATATATTAAAAGGCACCGATAGCGACGTAGCGGATGTTAAAGAATTTGAGAAAGGTAAACTTAAAGAATATCAGGCAACTGAGAAGTTAATTGAAATCCCGGATGCCAATGCCCATGCCTGGGTCGAGGTCTATGTAGATGGCTTTGGATGGGCACCTGTTGAAGTTACTCCTGGTTTTAACGGCAGCGGTAACGGGGAGGGATATACGAAAGATTCAAAGGAGGAAGAGAGCCTATCAAAATCCGATAAAGATACAGAAGCAGTCAAGGAATCTGAAATCTCTGATAATAAGAAAGAAAACGATCTAAGTCAAAAAGAAAACGATCAGAATGAAGAAACTAAAAATGACGGGAATTCACAGGAAGAATCGACAGTCTCTGAATTAGAGAAAGAGGGGACAAAAGCGAATGGTGCAACGGTAACGGATAAAAATCAAAAGTTATTAATTTCGTTATACCTAAAAAAAGCCGGCTGGATTATTCTGTGGACGGTTGTTTTATTCAGTGTGATTTTATCGTATTTTATACTTCGCTCTTTTCTGGTTCAGAATAATAGAAAAAAGATAAGAAAAGCAGCTGACTTCAGTAAAAGAGTATTGCTAAGATATAAAGAAATCAGGCGTATCTTAGACTTTTACCATATAAAAATGGATGAAGAATTAACCTATGAGGAGACAGCAGCACGTGTGGAAGAACATTGGAAATTGATAAAAACCGGTGGATTTGTACAGTTTTATGGAATTGTATTAAAGGCGGGTTTTGACCGGCATTGTATTACTAAGGAGGAATACCGGGAAGCAGAAAAATTTTATAGGGAACTTATAAATTCTGTTTATCATAATACAACTCCTGCAAAAAAGTTTATCTTACGGTTTGTTAAAGTGTTTTATTAAACCTGACGATCTGTAGTTACTGTTCACTCCCCTGCAAAAAGCAGCAGTTCCGCGAACAATAACACGCTTCGCGATGCACACAAAACGCGAAGACTGCGTTCCTACGCTGCTATTCTCCGGTTTTCTGTGACAATACACTCATAAAAAACACGTCGCGTTTATTGGCCTGAACAGTAACGGTCTGTAACAAATAACTTCTTAAAACTAGAAAATTCAGTTCACAGGATAGAATAACTATGCTATAATGGTAGTGAAAATAGTTATATTTGGCATTTTTTCTGTTCGTTTTATTCTATGATGAATCAATAGGGAAAGGCGGGTAGGTTATATGAAAAACGTGATAACAATAAGCAGGCAGTACGGAAGCGGCGGAAGAGAAATTGGTAAGAAACTTGCCGATAAACTTGGTATCCCATTTTATGATAATGAATTAATAAACCTTGCAGCCAAGGAAAGCGGATATTGTACCTCAGTTTTTGAAAATGCTGAAAATAAAGCAACAAATAGTTTGTTATATTCTATTGCCATGGGAATGAATGCATATGGAAACCAGGAATTAGGATTTACTAATTTGTCCTTAGATGACCGGATTTATCTGACGCAATCAGATGTTATAAGGCAGGTAGCACAGAAAGGACCCTGTGTTATTGTAGGCAGGTGTGCAGACTATGTATTAAAGGATTTACCCGGAGTTATAAATGTATTTATATGGGCAGACGTTAAATTCAGAATTAAGAGAGTTATGGAGTCGGATAATTTGTCGGAAGTAAAAGCCGGAGATAGAATCCAAAAAATCGATAAAGGCAGAGCTAATTATTATAACTACCATTCCTCAGAAAAATGGGGAAGGGCTGAAAACTATCATTTATCCCTGCGAAGTGATTTTATAGGAATAGACAGTTGTGCAGACTGCATTAAATCTTATATCGAATATGCTAACAAGAAATGAAATAGGATAGTCTTAACTTACTGGGTAATTGCGACACAAAGGTGAAGTGTCGTAATTACCTAGATTATTTTCGTGTAAGAGCCTGTTTTGACACACCGCAAACGGTCGAAGTTAACCTGGGTACTTCTTCCGATTACAACTACAGAATTTGAAAGGTTTGGTTAATTAAATGAATTGGAATAATAAATTAAATAAGAGATATACCTTAATATCTTTATATGTGATTGTAACCTGTATCATTATTTATTGTTTGAGTTTAGTGGCAAAAAGTGCTCCCTCTATTATAAAAGACATCATGAGTCGAGTAAATTGGTTTATGCAGGTGGCAAAACCGATTTTATTTGGTTTTGTGTTTGCATATCTTTTTGATCCGTTGAATGATTTCCTTGAAGAAAAATTAAAGAAAATAAAGATTAAAAACAAACAATTGAAGTCTACCCGTTCCTGGGCTGTTCTTATAACCATCATATTATTTTTTATTGTAATTATCGGAATTATATCCATATTGGTTTTCACTGTAACCGATCAGTTAAGACTTGCTAATTTTGATGATATTATAGTATTGGTTAATTCTTATTTGAATACCTTTAATGATTTCTATAATTCCATATCGGCTAAACTGGATGATTTAAACATACAATCCAATGAAATAACACAATATGTTAAGGATGCGGCCACCTATATCTTAAATTATTTAAAGACGGCAGGGATGTCCCTGGCTACCTCTATCAGTAATATTTCAACCTATATTACAACGTTTCTATTTTCATTTATTATTGCTATTTATTTTATGATAGATGGAAAAATGATTTTAGATTATATAAAGAAAGTTGGCAAAGCCTTATTAAGTGATAAATGGAATACAAGAATTGCCAGATTTCTGGCTGATGCTGACAGCGTTTTTTCAGGGTACATCAGAGGACAGCTTACAGACGCGTTAGTAATGGCTGTTTTAATTAGTATTACCCTTTCTATCACCGGTGTGAAATTCGCAGTGATTATTGGTATATTAGCAGGCATTGGTAACCTGGTTCCTTATCTTGGCCCGATAGTAGCTTATTTTAGTACCGCACTGATTTGTATAATTAATGGCCAGTATAAGGTATTGATAGCTGCATTAATAGCATTATTTATCATTCAGGCCATAGATGGTAATATTATTGCGCCTAAGCTTCTTAGCCAGAGTATTCAGATTCATCCTGTATTAGTTATAATTTCCTTGATATTCGGCAGTGCTATAGGAGGATTGCTTGGTATGCTTTTAGCAGTACCGGTAGGTGCACTCATAAAGGTTTTATTTGTACGGTATATCAATCACCAGTTGGAAAAGAAAGAAGCAGAAAGCAACAACATGACAAAGTAGATGTTATCATTATATTAATGAAAACATGACATAATTTAACAAAATGTCATAAAAATTTAAGAAATAATATAGTCTTTATTTAATAAATTTAGAGTAACATAAACTGGAGAAAAGAATCCGAAAAAAGGGAGGAGGATGCCAGGGTGGATGACCAGATTGAAAAGATAATCGAGGTTAAGAATGTTAAAAAAGTATATCGAATGGGCAGCGAAAAAATATTTGCTGTTGACGATGTAAGCTTTGATATTTTAAAAGGTGAGTTCTGCTGCTTGTTAGGAACTTCGGGTTCAGGTAAATCAACACTTCTTAACCTGATGGCTGGTATAGAGAAATTATCCGGTGGTCAGATTATTATAAAAGGTAAGAAAATTCATAAGATGAATGAAAACAGTCTGGCTAGGTTCAGACAGCGCTATTTAGGTTTTGTTTTTCAATCTTACAACCTTATGAGTTCTATGACGGCTTTGGAAAATGTGGAATTTCCGCTGGTATTTAAAAGAGTCAAAACTAAAGTCCGAAAAAAGATGGCAAGAGATATGCTGATAGAAGTTGGACTGGGTACAAGATTATCGCATAAACCGAAAGAGATGAGCGGCGGGCAGCAGCAGAGGGTCGGGATAGCCAGAGCATTCGTAGCAAAACCGGAGATCGTATTTGCTGATGAACCTACCGGGAATCTGGATACAAAAACGGCTATGGAAGTTATGAATCTGATTAAAAGTATAGCCAAAGATAATAACCAGACCATTGTAATGGTTACTCATGACCGAAGACTGGCAGATTTTGCTGACAGGATCATACATATTTTAGATGGTAAAATCCAAAGTGTTGAACTGAATCACAATCCGAAAGAGGTTAATAAAGATTGTAATAATTCGGAAGAGAATAATAAGGAGAACGGTTTTGGCTTTGATACGGTACCATCTCAAAAGGCGCAAACTGAGACTGCATTATCTGAAACTGTTCAAGCAGAAATTACAAAATCTGAGAACGAACAAGCTGATACTTCACAAATTGATTCAAAACAAGCAGATCTATTATCAATCCAATTGAATGAGACAGGTAATAGGTCGGAGGTTAAAGAGGAAAGAGAAACGCCTGCTGGTTAATTAATAGAAATACCTGCAAAATAACAACAAGCAGCTTATTGAATATAAATAAAAATGCGTATAAAGGTATTACTTGTTTCTTCGAAGCAGGTAATTACAGGGAATAAGAAAATTAAGGAAGTAGAGGGAGAAAAAATGAAAAGAGTAAGAAAAATCTTTACTGCGATCTTAACTCTGGCATTAATCTTAAGCAATATATTAGGTAATGTGATTGTCGCAGATGCAGAATCTTATAATGATAAAGCAACAGCGATTAATTTTGACGGCAGAGTAGATGATATAGAGGGAATACCGGGAGAAACCGCACATGTTAAATTACCTGTCAGAGCAGTTAATGGTTATATTAATGATCCGATAATCAGAGTTAAAACGGAGGATCTGCCATTTACGGTATCAAATATAACCTATTCAGTTGATGGTATTAAACCAGCCGGAATTTCCTATTATGATACTACATATATAGAATTTGATATAAAGGTAAAAGAATCTGCCAAAATAAACAGATATAAATTACAGGTAAGTGTAGAATTTACCGCTGAGGATCAGGATGACGGATCCCTTGACTCTTTTACCTTGGATCTGCCTCTTGCTTATCTGGTAATTAGTAAAGAAAAAGAACCCGCCCAATTGACGGTTGATAATGTAGAATTTAAGGATGCAGTTATTGGCAAGGATACAAAATTATCTTTTATGATAAAAAATGAGGGAGAAATTACAGCTTATAATGCGTATTTCAGTATTGATGGATATGACGCAGCAGGAATTGTCCCCAAATATTCAAAGTTAAAACAAAGTATTGACGATGATGGGGATTTAGCTGCAAATGCAAGCTGTTATGTTGAACTGCCTGTAAGTATAGCTACTACTGCTACAGCCGGTACTAAAAAGTTAACAGTTAAGATGGAATATAAAAATGTAGAGGGGGAAGCCGGTGAAAATTCGGTCGAAATTTATGTTAATATTAAAAATGACAGTATGTCACCTAAAATAGAAGTAGTCAGCACAAAATATGCCAGTGAATTAAAAGCCGGAGACAGCTTTAATCTGGTTGCTACTTTACGTAATACTGGTGAGAAGAAAGCAGATAAAATCGAAGTCTCAGTAGGAGGATTAGGTACAAGCAGTTTTCTGCCGGGTTATACCTCTAAAACCATAGCCGTAAAGGACTTGAAATATAACAATAAAATAGATGTGAAAATTCCTTTGATTGTATCACATGATGCAACAGCGGGTTTAAAAGAAGTGCCGTTAACCATCACTTATAAAGATGATGCAGACGTGGAACTTACGACAACGTCAACATTATACCTGGAAGTAGTATCAGCCGACGGAGTAGATGCTGACGGTAAGCCGAATATAGTTGTAAGTAATGTATCTCAAAATCCTGCACAACCTAATGCAGGTGCACGTATGGATGTTTCTTTCGATCTTGAAAATAAGAGTAAAATCAATATAAAAGAAATTAAAGTTTCTATTGTGAGTGCAGAGGGTGCCAGCTTTGCTCCAATGGATTCCGAACCATATCAGTATATTGATAAATTAGATGGTCATAAAAAGAAAAGAATTTCAATACCCTTAACTGTTTCTGAAAATGCACCGGAGGGAACAAACAGCCTGAATTTAAAGTTAGAATATAAAGTGACAAACGGTAAAATTCAGTCCGACACAGCAACCCTATTTATTCAGGATGTTCAAAACAGCGGTATCGGATCAAGTAAGCCGAAATTAATAATAAGTAATTTTTCAACTGATAAAGAGGAATTAAGAGCAGGTAATAATTTTAAATTTAATTTTGATATCAAAAATACACATTCCAGTGTAGCTGCCAGAAATATTAAGGTTACTGTATCACAGGCTGATAATGTGTTTTCCGTTACCAAAGGCAGCAATACATTTTACATAAATGAAATACCAGCCGGAGAAACGGTGCAAAATACACTGGAACTAAGAGTGAAAGCAGATGCCACTACCAAAGCTTATCCGTTGGAAATTGCCATGGAATATGAATACGAAGGCGCGGAACCTAATCCTCAAACAGGAGAAATAGGAGAGACGGCAAAAGAGACAATTAATCTACAAGCAGTGGAAAATGCAAGACCTGTTGTCGATAATATCGCAGTAGGTTCCTGGGATGCTCCCGTAGTAAATCAACCAACCGCTTTAACTTTCGAATTTTATAACATGGGTAAATCTACGCTTAATAATGTTCATGCTACCGTGGAGGGAGATTATAAACTAAGTACGGGAAATATGTACTTCATCGGTAATGTGCAAGCAGGCAGTCAGGAATATGCGGAGTTAGAGGTAATACCTTCCATTGAAGGTCAGGCAAAAGGAACGCTGGTAGTAACCTTTGAAGACAGTAACGGGGATGAAGTCAGTATTAAGAAAGAATTTGAGGGAACGATACAGGGAGAATTTGTACCAGAAGACGGGGGAGATATGGGAGGAGATATGCCGATTGTAGATACGGCGAAACATCCGATTCTTCCGGCATGGGCTTTTGTCCTTTTGCAAATTGGAATTTTAGTAATCATTACACCGGTAACACGAAAAGTTAGATTAGCATTATATAGAAGAAAGTTAAGAAAACAGGAAGAAGTGGAATAGGCCTGAAAGGAGAGAACTATGACTATATTCATGGATCATGAATTTAATGTACAGGTATTATTAAATGATGCTATGGCGAAAGGTGCTGTTAGTGAAACCGGTGCCGAAGGAAGCGATGGGGAAGTAGTAGGAGAAGTTCAGGGTGATGCCGGTGCCGGCAAGGATCCGCTCCTGTCAAGCTGGCCTTTTGTTATTGGTATATCTGCAGTTACTTTGGCGGTAAGTATTTTTTTGGGCATTTTATTAGCTAAAAGAAAAATAAAAAAAGGATATGAGCTTTATGAGGATTAGCGATTTAATTAAAATGGGTCTAAGGA
>NZ_CP133190.1:0-2552500 GCF_030913705.1 Anaerocolumna sp. MB42-C2 | reverse complement strand
GGAGGACCGAACACACATCCGTTGAAAAGGGTGGTGATGAGGTGTGGGTAGGGGAGAAATTCCAATCGAACCCGGAGATAGCTGGTTCTCCTCGAAATAGCTTTAGGGCTAGCCTTGATTTAGTCTGATGGAGGTAGAGCACTGAATATCCTAGGGGGCGTCAAAGCTTACCGAAGATTATCAAACTCCGAATGCCATACAGATGATGATCAGGAGTCAGACTACACGAGATAAGTTGGGTAGTCAAAAGGGAAAAAGCCCAGACCACCAGCTAAGGTCCCAAAGTGCGTGTTAAGTGGAAAAGGATGTGGGATTTCGAAAACAACTAGGATGTTGGCTTAGAAGCAGCCATACATTAAAAGAGTGCGTAATAGCTCACTAGTCGAGAGGTCCTGCGCCGAAAATGTCCGGGGCTAAAACACGACACCGAAGCTGTGGAAATTCGCTGTTCTTCGAACAGCGAAGGAAATAATTCTGACGAATTATTTCCGGTTGTTCGAAGGGCAGTGGGTTTGGTAGAGGAGCATTCTTAACTGCGATGAAGCGTTACCGTAAGGAGACGTGGAGTGTTAAGAAGAGAGAATGCCGGAATGAGTAGCGAGATAGAAGTGAGAATCTTCTAGGCCGAATATCCAAGGTTTCCAGAGTAAAGCTGATCTGCTCTGGGTAAGTCGGGACCTAAGGCGAGGTCGAAAGACGTAGTCGATGGACAACAGGTTGAAATTCCTGTACCTTATATAAACAGAACTGTGGGGACGCAGAGAGAAAGCCAGAGCCGGGAATGGAAAAACCGGTGCAAGCGTGGTAGTAGTGTGGCAGGCAAATCCGTCACACAATACGAAGACGTGATGCGGACCGAAATTTAAAGTAGGGAAGCTGGTGAGCTAACTGCCAAGAAAAGCCGCTATTGTTTTATATAAGCCCGTACCGTAAACCGACACAGGTGGATGAGGAGAGAATCCTAAGGCCGACGGGAGAAGCATTGTTAAGGAACTCGGCAAAATAACCTCGTAACTTCGGGAGAAGAGGTGCCTGTAGAAATACAGGCCGCAGAGAATTGGCCCAAGCAACTGTTTAGCAAAAACACAGGTCTATGCAAAACCGAAAGGTGAAGTATATGGGCTGACGCCTGCCCGGTGCTGGAAGGTTAAGGGGAGATGTTAGGAGCAATCCGAAGCGTTGAACTTAAGCCCCAGTAAACGGCGGCCGTAACTATAACGGTCCTAAGGTAGCGAAATTCCTTGTCGGGTAAGTTCCGACCCGCACGAAAGGCGTAATGATTTGGGCACTGTCTCGACAATGCACCCGGTGAAATTGAAATACCAGTGAAGATGCTGGTTACCTGCGCCAGGACGGAAAGACCCCATGGAGCTTTACTCTAGCTTGATACTGGGATTCGGTATTGCATGCACAGGATAGGTGGGAGGCTTGGAAGCTACGACTCCGGTCGTGGTGGAGCCACTGTTGGGATACCACCCTTGCAGTATTGGATTTCTAACATGTGCCCGTGATCCGGGCAGTGGACAATGTCAGGTGGGGAGTTTGACTGGGGCGGTCGCCTCCGAAAGGGTATCGGAGGCGCTCAAAGGTCTTCTCAGAATGGTTGGAAACCATTCGCAGAGTGCAAAGGCATAAGAAGGCTTGACTGCGACACCGACGGGTGGAGCAGGTAGGAAACTAGGACTTAGTGATCCGGTGGTATAAAGTGGGATTGCCATCGCTCAACGGATAAAAGCTACCCTGGGGATAACAGGCTTATCACTCCCAAGAGTTCACATCGACGGAGTGGTTTGGCACCTCGATGTCGGCTCATCGCATCCTGGGGCTGTAGTAGGTCCCAAGGGTTGGGCTGTTCGCCCATTAAAGCGGTACGCGAGCTGGGTTCAGAACGTCGTGAGACAGTTCGGTCCCTATCCGGCGCGGGCGTAGGATATTTGAGAGGAGCTGACCTTAGTACGAGAGGACCGGGTTGGACTGACCTCTGGTGGATCGGTTGTACTACCAAGTGCATGGCCGAGTAGCCAAGTCGGGAAGGGATAAACGCTGAAGGCATCTAAGCGTGAAGCCCCCCTCAAGATAAGATATCCCATGCGAAAGCAGTAAGACCCCTTGAAGACGACAAGGTGGATAGGTTAGAGGTGGAAGTGCAGTAATGCATGGAGCTGACTAATACTAATAGGTCGAGGGCTTGACCAAAAAGGAAATTTCCTGAGTGATTTTAAAATCGCTTAAAAGGTTGATGGATAAATATAGATGGATAATGTGTAGTTTTGAAGGTATAAAAGTGAAAAATAACAAGAAAAGTTACCTAATTATGGGTAACTTTTTTTGTTATAAAATAAATAGACAAGTATCTTTTATCTAAGTGATTTTGGGATTGTTAAACCAAACGAACTTAATTAAAGCTTTTACTGGTTCAGATAATTGAAAAGTGTCTATTTACTGTTGGCAGGCAAAGAGGAAAATAATTTTTTATGGGTTTCTAATGAGCAAAGGTATGTATATAACAGATATTTTGAAATAAATTATAAAATAATAGTGAAAAGTGATGACAGCATTCACATTTTATGCTAATCTATTAATAGTTAAATTGGTAAAAATGACGTAAACAATAACTATTTGTCTATAATTTATATTATTATACTACAATTGGATAAGTAACAAAATTTTGGTAATCTAATGTCAGGATCTGTAACAATCAAACAAAAGGATAGGTTAGTATGCTGCATAAAACAATGGTTAAAAAATTTTTATCCTTAAATCTGTTTAAGAAATTAATGATCATGTTACTTATAATATCGATCCTCCCGATTTTCTTAATTCAATTTATATCATATAAAATAAGTACATCTACTATTGAAAAGCAGACAAAAGAACTGATTATGTCTAATCTGCAGCAATCCAGCAATAGTGTGGAGGAATTCTTTCATGCATATGATAAGATCATTATGGATATGTATACAGACAGCAGTTATATAGATAACTTAAAATATATCAATGTCTGGGATTCGAAAAACTATTATTCAGCAAAACATCAAATTGAAGAAAAACTTGAGAATATTGTTTATGTATATCCAGAGATTTTGGGTATAGCTATAGTTGGTCTAAACGGGGATGCTACCTTTTATGATACAGTTACATTATCCGGTGTAGAAAGTTTTTGTTTCGATATTAACCATATAAGAACGAATACTATGTTTAAAGATTCATTAAATGTAAAACATGCTATTTATTCCAATACAATTCGTAAATCGGATATGAATTATGGGGAAAAAAGTTATTTCTATATAGCGCATCAGCTCACGGATTTTAATAACTATGAGAACGGACCTGTCGGCAGTATTATTCTGTGTATTGATGAAAAAGCACTTCGCAATGTTTACTCGACCGGAATGGATTTTAATTCAAATTTAACATTCCTTGTGAATCAGGAAGGAGATATTATATCGTTCCCAACAGAGTCTTATGTAGGAGTAAATCTGTATAATGGATATAACAAAGAAAGTATAGAAAAAGCAACTAAAAATTTTTTAATCATAATAATTTTATGAACTCTAAAAGGCTGGAAGTACATGTGAGCAGTATTAAAGAAGGGGTATTTACGCTGATAAATGTACAGAATTTAACGTATGCTTTAAAAGACGTACAGAATATTTCGATGATTATAATTTTAATCGGTATATTAGTAGGAATGATGTGTATTTTATTATCCATGTCTTTTGCGGCAAGTACAGACAAAGCAGTTAAAAAAATAATACATGCTATGGGTAAAGCTGATCAGGGAGATTATGATGTACAGATAGCTATAGAAGGCAAGGATGAATTTGCAACGATCGCACATCATTTTAATGACATGATCGTCAAAATTAAAGAATCCAATAGGCAGGAAAGGGATGCCCTGGTTCGTGAGAAAAATGCTGAGATAAAATCTCTGGAAGCACAAATTAATCCCCACTTTTTATATAATACTTTAGATGCTATTAATTGGGTCGCTGTTGAAAATGAAGAATTTCAAATCAGCAAGATGCTTATTAATTTAGCGGCCATATTAAGATACAGTATTCAAAAATGCAATGAAATTGTAACCATAGACGAAGAAATGGAGTACCTAAAAAGGTATATCTATTTGCAACAGCAGCGATTTTGTTATTCTTTTCAGTGTATGATTCATATCGATGATTCACTTAAACACAGTAGAATACACAAACTTTTAATACAGCCGCTTATAGAAAATACTATTGTACATGGATTTCCAGGTAAAACTGGTCATGATGAAATTGAACTAATCATTCAAAAGAAAAATGATACCTATATTCAAATCCAGGTAGAAGATAATGGAAAAGGTATGGCCCGTGAATTAACAGAAGTATTTAACAGTTATGACTACAGAAAAGATAAGATTGAAACTAGCATAGGTGTAAGAAATGTTATTACAAGATTAAAGCTGTATTACGGAGACAATAGCTATTTTCATGTGGATTCAAGTGAGCAGGGGACTTCCGTTACTATTATGATACCATATGAAATATAAATAGTAACAATCAATACACCTGGGAAAAGTGAAAAATAACTTACTCAGAAATTAGATTTAATCAGTGAAAAACATTATGAAATATGCTTTACTATGTAGATTATACACTTTATAGTGCATTGGCGTTTTATGTGTTGCAGTTCGAAAATAGTGGACTTATAGTCACTATAAATTATATACAGGCAGAATAAGGGTAATGTATAAAGAAAAGTATGGTGAATCGGAGGAGATTTATGCGTATTGTCATTGTAGAAGATGAACCTAAAACCAAAGAGGGCTTAATTAATATTATCAACAAATTTACCGATTATGAGATATGCGGTATTGCATCGGACGGATTTGAGGGAATCAAGCTGGTTAAGGAGTTAAAACCGGATTTAATCTTATCGGACATACAAATGCCTGGGATGGATGGTCTAACAATGCTTCGTGCACTTGAGGAAGAAGGCATTACGTTTTATGCGTTGATACTTACGGGATACTCCTCTTTTGATTATGTCAGAACGGCGCTGCATTTGGGAGTGATTGATTATATTTTAAAGCCGGTAGATATTGATAATTTTATATCAACATTAAAGGATACAGAAGCAAAGATACTAAAAGAAAAATCTGAAAAAATTAGTTCAGGGCAGTTAATCTGGAGTTTAATGACCTGTGAATCAGATGAAAAAGAACGATTGGTACGTCAGCTTTCAAATCAATTGCAGACAAATGACAGAATGGAAATCACCTTATTTCTGATAAAACCGGATAGTCTTGATCAGGAGACAGTAGGGGAAATGATTCATTGCATTAAAGATAAGATGAACTCCTTATGTATAATGAATTTTCATGTCGTTCATTTATCTTTTGAATACGGAATACTGTTACTTATTATTGATACCGAAAAAAATAAATTTTTAAAGAATTTATTTTCAATGCATATCTTGCCCTGTTTAAATAATATAGGCACTTGTCATTGCAGCTATACTTCCATAATGGGACTAAATAGACTGGAAAATGCTATAGTAGCGTTAAAAACCCTTTTATCCTATACGTTTGTTTATGGCAGTAATGTGATTTTGGATAGTCATATGGTTGAAAAATTGGAGTTTGCTCCAATTAGTTATCCAATTGATTTAGAAAACCGGATTCGAAAAGAAATTATTAATGGAAATTATGAAAAAGCATTGAAAATAAGTGACAAATTTAAAACGCTTATCATTGAGAGTAACGGTAAGCCAGAGCTTATAAGAGAATATACGGCTAGATTTTCATCCAGTATTTATAATGTAGCCAAAGAATATAATGATCAATCGGAACCGCAGCTAATATTCCATTATGTAATAAATAACATAATTGAGAGTAAAACAAAAACAGATTTAATCTTAAACTATGAAAAAGTTGTAAATACAATACTTACTGGCACAGATGAAGAGATGGATATTGATAATTTGACTGTATTGAAAGTGATAAATTTTATCAGGGACAATTATCAAAAAGATATCACATTATCTGAGGCTGCGAATCTGGTAGGAGTAACACCTGAATATTTAAGCAAGTTATTTAACCAGAAAATTAATGTCAACTTCGTTGTGTTTTTAAGGAATTTTAGAATCAGTATTGCAAAGCGTATGATACTTTCCGGAAAATACCGGATTCAGGAAGTTGCTGAACAGGTTGGGTTTAAGGATCCTAAGTATTTTAATAAGGTTTTTAAATCCGTTTGCGGCATATCACCATCAGAGTATAAGAAGGTAATTTAAATGAAAATGTTTCGGATAACTGCGATATTGTCATTAGGGGTAATGTTAATCTTATTAATTTATGCTGGTAATTATTATAAGGATAGTTTAAAGGAAACACCTGCAGATCGTGAAACCACGGACAGAAAAGTTTTACGTATACTGGCTCCTTATGAAAATGTACCAAACAGTAAAATGCTCCAGGATATTACTAACCAGTATTCCAATATTAAGAATAACCCTAAGGTGGAGATTGAGTTTATATCCAAAAATGATTTTAAAAAAGAGATCTGTATGAATCTGGATCAGGATCAGCTTGCAGATTTAATAATATGTGACAACTCTATTATGCCCGCTTTGATTAACCTTAATGTACTCAGAGACATAAGTGAATATATCCATGAGACATCTATGGAATCCCATTATTATTTAGAACAATGGAATAATACCAGAAGTGATGGTAAATATTACGGGATACCATTTACCTGTGATCCCTATGTATTAATATGGAATAAAAATTTATTCAAAAAGAATAATGTAGTGGTACCAACAACCTGGGATGATTTAAAAATTGCTGCACGAAAAGCAGAAGAGGTCGGCATTAACGGTATTGGTATTGCGGCAAGACAACCGGAAGAAATAACTGCTTTTTTCATACAGATGCTTTATACAACAGGCGGATCCATACGTGATATTAACGGTGAAGGAGGAATGAAAGTTTTTGAATTAATAGACTACTTAAAAAGGAATAAATTAATTCCTGAGGAGTGTATTAATTGGAATCAGCTGGATTTAACCAATAACTTTATGGATGGTGAAATCGCAATGATGATTAATAACCTTAGTGCTTTATCGGTTATTAAAGACGGTGATATTGATTTTAAGGTAGGAGTTGCTGCAGTACCATATGAAAAAAAAGAAAACTATATGTTTCACGGAAAAAACATTGGAATTTCAATCACGGCTGATTATGAAGCATCCATAAAGTTTCTTAACTATGTAACACAGAAAAGTATAGTAAAACAGATTGCAGAGGAAACGGAAAGTATACCTGCGCAAGTAGATGCAGAATATAATTTTGATAAGGATGGATATGTGGTCAGCAAGGAATTTATTCTGAAGCAGATAGAGCACGGAATAGCTAAAAGTTCATTAAATTCATGGTTTGATATTTCAGCCGCTATATCGGAGGGTGTATACCAATTAATCAGTGAAACAAATCCATCCATTAAAGATATAGCCGATACCATGCAGGATAAAGTGAGGATAGCTATTATAGATAACTAAAAAGTCGGTATACTCAATCTACTCAGTACGCTTAATCTGCAAGGAGGAATAGTTCATAAGTATTTCCAAGGTAAACGATAGATAGTCACACAGTATAAATCCATAAACTGGGTTAAAATGCACAGAAATGTAAGGAATTGCATTTCTGTGCATTTTGTATAGTAATTAAACTATAAAAATAAAATAAAAATAAAAATTACACATATTAAGTGAGATTAATAATTTACTCCTTTATTAAAAATTTGGAATGTTACGAAAAGTCAATAAGTGTTAATATGGAAAAGTAACAAATAGATAAATTCTATTAAAGGAGGTATTATATGAAAAAGGTAATGCGCACAAGATTGGCATTCTTTTTAGCTTTTGTTCTTATGTCCACCATGCTTACAGGCTGTGGAAGTTCTAAGAACACGACGACCGAAACGCAAACTGCTACCGGTACGACGGATAAAGCTAGTGCTGAAACGGGGGCTGAGTCAGAACCTGCGCCATCGGGAGAGATGACGGAGGTTGGAACTCCAAGAAATGAAACACTTATCGTTGAATGTCAGTCACCTACTGACACACCAGGACAATTTAACTCCTATATGCAGGGAACATCGATGGGGTTCGGTATTCACCAGCTTATGTCAGCAATGATGTGGGAAATCGATACTGTTAAAGGTGAACAGTTCGGCGAAGTTGCAGATGGTATGCCGGAATCCAATGCAGATTTTACAGAGCATACAATTAAGATTCGTCAGGGTATTAAATGGTCTGACGGCGAAGATTTAACTGCTGATGACGTTGCATTTACATTTAACATGATAATGAACAACCCTGGTATACCCCAGTGTACTTATTACAAACAAGTATTTAAATCCGTTGAGAAAGTTGACGATTATACTGTTAAGATTGTTACGAATGAACCTTTTCCTCGTTTGGCACAGAGGTTCGGTGTTACAATCTGGGGTAATGATTTAAGAATCGTTCCGGAACACATCTACTCAAAACAGGCAGATGTTACCCAGTTTAAGGATTCCGAACCTGTTGTTGCTGGTCCATATACAGTAAAGGCTTATGATGATTTAGGAAAATGGATTCTGTATGAACGCCGTGAAGACTGGAAGAACAGTACCGTTGGTGTTGTTACAGGAAAAGAACCTCAGGCAAAATACGTATGGTTCAGAAATCTTGGCGATGATACTACCCGTCAGATGAGTCTCATCAATAACGAAGTAGATATCCTTTGCGAAGTTTCACCGGAAATGTTGGAAGTTATGACTGCTCAGAATCCGAATATCGCATGCTGGTATAAAGACTTCCCATATGCTACCAGTGATGACCCTTGTTCAAAAGGTTTAGCTTTCTCTATGGGTAAAGGTGCTCCTTTTGATAATAAAGATTTCCGTTGGGGTGTTGCACTTGCAATGAATTTCGACGAGATATCACAGAACATATTTAACGGTGTAGGCCGTGCGTCACCATTCCCGATCCTTACCAATACAAGCGCTGCTCAGGAACTGTATGTGAAACCATTACTTCCATGGCTGAAAGATTTCTCACTCGATTTAGGTGATGGTACTACTGTGAAACCTTTCGACGAAGGTTATGCAGACAGAATGGCAGAAGTTCTTAAAGGCAAAGGATATGATATCCCAACAGATCACGATGCTCTTGTTGATATGTTCGGTGTAGGCTGCTGGAAATACGATCCCGCTGCAGCAGAGAAATTGTTTATTAAAGCAGGTCTTGAGAAAAAAGATGACGGCTGGTATTTTAACGGAAAACCTTTCACATTTAATATGACTTATTTAGCAGATACCGAAGCTCAGGCAGGACGTGGTGTTCAGGCGGCTTATGACCAACTTACAAAATTTGGATTCAAGATCAATCTTGTTAGTGAATCCAGTGCAACATGGGATACCAATGGCCAAACAGGTAATTATGATATAGCAGGATACTGGCCTACCGGTTTCATAACCAAAGATATCTATTCACAGATCAATGGCTGGGATGCTGATCTTATTGCTCCGATGGGAGAAAAAGGTTCCGGTCAGGGAACTCGCTGGAAGAATGACAGAGCGACTGAAATTATTCATGAATTAGCAAAACTTTCACCGGATGATCCGAAAGCTTATGAACTGGGTCAGGAATTTTTCAAGAATGCAATAGAAGAACTTCCATTTATTGGTTTCCATTCCGGTGTTAAATTCGTTCCTACCAACAGCACATACTGGAATAACTATCCGAATTCAGAAAATCCTTACAATGGTCCATGGTGGTGGTGGAGCTGCTTTAAATATATAACAACAGAGATTTCACCAGTTAAGTAAGATTAAAGGGTTTTGTACTTATAGTAGAACTTATCAGAAATTACAATTAATTATCAATTTTCTGATGAAAGGCGGTGCTTTTACTGCCGCATATCCGATTAAAGAATATTGGTTACTGTAATATAGATGCTTTGTTTACTGCCTGGTGGCAATCACCGGGCAGTAGCAGCATTTAATTAAATTATTTTTGACAAAAAAAGGAGTGAAGCAGTTGAAGTTTCGTAAATATTTCGGTCTAAGATTTTTAACCTATTTGTTGACCGTGTGGATTGGTATTACTTTTATATTTTTTATACCCCGAATGTTTCCTTCCGATCCGGTTGAAAACATGATCGGTCAGATCCAGTCCCGTTCCGGTCAGATGGATCCTGCACAAATGGAGGCACTTAGGTCACAGCTCAGGGTTCAGTTTGGTCTTGAGGGTTCCTTACTTAAACAATATGGTACTTTCCTTTGGAATGGCTTATTGCATTTTAATTTCGGTCCTTCCCTAATGAGTTACCCGACTCCGGTAGGACAGATCATCGGCATGTATTTGCCTTATACACTTTTTCTCTCACTGACAACCACCATCATTGCCTGGATCATTGGTAATATAATCGGACTTCTTGCCGGTTTTAGAAAAAACAAACTTTCTTCCAAGATTCTGGAGGGAGTAGCTATCTGTATCTATCCTGTTCCTTATTTTATTATAGCGCTGGTACTGCAGATTGTATTTTCATTTGTTTTGGGATGGTTTCCGATTCAGGCTACGATAAACACGCAGGGTAATTTCGCAGTTTTGTTTGCATCG
Organism: Anaerocolumna sp. MB42-C2; assembly: GCF_030913705.1. GTDB lineage: Bacteria > Bacillota > Clostridia > Lachnospirales > Lachnospiraceae > Anaerocolumna. The sequence continues at coordinate 2,541,850 of NZ_CP133190.1, read as the reverse complement.
CTCCTTAAGGCGTCGATTCTTCCGGCTTTGGCCATGCTGTTAGTAGGTACAGGCTGGTGGATTATATCCATGAAATCCCTTGCAGGTACAACCTCAGAGGAAGATTTTGTCCTTTTTGCCCGTTACAGAGGACTTTCAGAGGGTACCATCGGAACAGCTTATGTATTCAGAAATTCCATTCTGACTCAGGTTACCGCGTTGGCAATGAGTCTTGGCGGTGTATTCGGCGGTTCCATTATGACAGAAATTGTATTCGGATATCCGGGTGTCGGTTCGCTGGTACAAAAGGCGATCCTGATGTCGGATTATAACATGATACTTGGATGTATCACGATTTCTATTGTAGCAATATCGACAGCAACCTTGATTGTGGACCTGATATACCCATTTATCGACCCACGAATCAGGTACAGCTAAGAGAAAGAGGTGGAAATTGTGAAGAAGTTTTGGAGAAATACCAATTTCAGTTTAAAAGCAGGATTAGTCATGACCGCTTTTTTTGTTATTATAGGTTTTGTTATATACTTTTTACCACATATCGATCCGTTTACCTTTAATTCTTATCCAAGTAAGTTAGGGCCTACGTCCGAACACTGGCTGGGTACCACGAGTATGGGGCAGGATGTTGTATGGCTACTCATAGAAGCGATACATAATTCACTCCTTATCGGTCTGATTGTAGCAACCATCGGTACGGTTGCAGGTGTATTTGTGGGACTTCTGGCAGGATTTTCAGGAGGGTGGCTGGACCGGGTACTTACGGTTGTAACCGATACGTTTATTGTAATACCGTCCCTTCCGATTCTTATATTGATGACTTCATTTATGAAAGGAACCTCTACGGTTTTTGTAATGGCACTGGTACTGGCCATGTTTGCATGGGCCTGGCCGAGCCGTCAGATCCGTTCCATGGCGCTTTCCATGCGTGAGAGGGATTTTATTCATACCGCATGGTTTTCAGGTGAGGGTACCGTTCAGGTGGTTGTAACAGAGATTCTTCCCTATGCGCTTACCTGGGCACTCTCCAACTTTATGAATGCTACTCTGGCGGCTATAGCTTCTGAATCAAGCCTTGCTGTTCTGGGTCTGTCACCCGGTAATCTGATCTCCCTTGGTAATATGATCCAATGGGCAAGAGCCCGTAATGCTATCTTCACGAAGCAGTGGTTCTGGATAGGCTCTCCGATCGTAGCTACGGCTGTAATGTTTATCGGACTGTTTCTCCTCATAACAGGCTACAATGATTACTTAGCAAGGAAGAGAGGAAGATAGTATTGAAAAATTAAACAGCTGATTTTTCAATTACGGATTAATGAATATACAATTGGAAATTGTATATTCAGGAAAGAGGTTAAGATGTTAAAAATAGACCATTTATCCACTTCGTATACAACAATTGACGGACCTGTTCACGTAATTAACGATGTGGATTTTGAAATATATGATAATGAAATATTCGGAATAGCCGGCGAATCAGGCTGTGGTAAGACGACGCTTTTAAAAGCTCTGTATGATATTATTGAATTTCCCCTGGTGGTTGACTCGGGTAAACTTATCCTGAGCGGTCAAAAAAACGGGAAAGAGTTCTCCTATGAGACAGGCCAGATTAGAGATACCTGGTGGAATAATATCTCCTATGTGCCTCAGGCAGCACAGAGTGTATTAAACCCAATAGTTCCGTTAAAAAATCAGTTTTTGGATTCGATTCCGAAAGCAGATAGAAAAAATGAAACGAAAGAACAGACTTTAAAGAGGGTTGCTGCTTATTTAGAAGAGCTCAGTCTCTCTCCGGATTTACTTAATGCATATCCTTTCCAGCTTTCGGGAGGTATGAGGCAGCGTGTTATTATTGCATTGGCTACCTTTATGTCACCTAATGTAGTTCTGGCGGATGAACCGACTACTGCTCTTGATGTTGTTGTACAGCGGGGAATACTTATGATGCTTATGCGTCTTCAAAAGCAGTTAAAAAACACCATGGTAATCGTAAGCCATGATATGGGCGTACATTATCAGATAACGGATCGTATGGGTATTATGTATTCTGGAAGTATGATTGAACTTGGTAAGACAGAAGATATTTTCGAAAGACCAATCCATCCGTATACTAAGATGCTGGTAGGTGCGCTGCCACGGGTAGGTGATAAGAGTCAGAAAACAGGAATACCGGGAAGACCGCCTGCACTTACCAATCCGCCTCCGGGCTGCAGGTTTGCACCTCGCTGTCCAAAGGCAACCGAAGAATGTAAAAAATCGGTACCAAAGTTTCGTGAAGTTGAGAAAGGGCGTTTCGCAGCCTGTCATTTACTGAACAAGGGGGTGGTGTAAGATGTCAGAAAAACTACTTGAAATTAATAATGTTAGTAAATTTTTTCAAATTGGTGGATTACTTAGTAAAAAGAAACTTACAGCTGTGGATGATGTCAGTATTAATATCGATGCCGGTAAGCCGGTTATCCTTTCCATAGTAGGTGAGTCCGGTTGCGGCAAGTCTACATTATGTAAGATGATACTGCGTCTGCATGACCCAGACCAGGGTGATATCGTTCTTAACGGCAGATCTTATAAAGATCATAAAGGATACAATCCCTTTCAATTCAGACTTGACGTGCAACCGATATTTCAGAATCCCTATGAATCTTTTTCCATGCGTAAAACAGTAGATACGTACTTGTTTAATACTGCACTTAGATTAAAGATCGCTAAGAACTACAAAGAAGCCGAAAAGATAGTTGATGATACCCTTAAAAGTGTAGGTATGTCACTTGAAGTAGTAAAGGGTAAATATCCTTCCCAGTTTTCAGGTGGGGAGCTGCAGAGAGTTTCAATAGCAAGAGCACTTATAACCAGACCAAAGCTTATCATAGCCGATGAACCGGTTGCTGCTATTGATGCATCCATGAAAATGAACATTGTAAATCTGTTTAAAGAACTTAAGGATAAGTACAATGTTTCTTTCATCTATGTTACCCATGATCTATCAACTGCTTATTATGTTTCGGATTATATTGCAACCTTATATAGAGGCTGCCTGATCGAATATGGACAGGCAAAAGAAATCATGGATGATCCGGCACATCCGTATACAGAACTCCTGATGAACGCAGTTCCAAGGGTAGGAGAGAAGTGGGATCAGGAATTAGTAATGCCGGATACGGAGGACAAAGAGTATGCACTTACCTATTGTAAATTTGCTCCCCGTTGTCCTTATGCTACAGATGAATGCAGAAAATCAAGACCGGAAATGAAAGACTTAACAGCAGGGCGTAAAGTGTTGTGTTTCCATCCGTTGAACGGAAAGATTGATAAATAATTCAATCTATGTTAGGATATAATGATATCGGCATAAAAGTTTTTACTTGAGGGGACGTAAAGGGACAGCTTAGCATCAGAGCCGGATTATTAATATGGTGCGGAGGAGGAGATATTACCTTAAATCTTTGGAATGAATAATAAGTGAAAAATGATTAATAAACTCCCAATGTTTTATTCAAAAAAGGAGAGGTATTACTATGAAGAAGTTATTGAGCTTATTGCTGGTGATTTTAATGGGTTTAACACTTACCGCATGTAGTGAATCAAATTCTGCAGGTAATAAAGATACAGAGGCAACTGATTCAAATACAAGGGAAATTACTGCTGAAGCTATAACTACAGAGCCTGAATCTGCATCCGCAAAAAGCGTAATAACCGTAACATTCAGGGATGACGGCCAAGGCGAAAACGGTGCAATATGGAAGTGGCTGCAAACTGCTTATGACAGTTTCGAAAAAAAAGACAACTGTGAATTAAATATTGCTCCAATTACTGCTTCCGAAGGTGATTATTTTGCTAAAATTGCTCTTTCCTTACAGTCAGAAGAAACAGCACCTGATTTAGTGACAGAGGATACCTTTCAGCTTGCAACAGATGTTGAAGCAGGATATCTCACTCCATTAGATGATTATCTAAAAGATTATGCTGACTGGACAGATGGCTCTTATTATGATTCCTTAAAAGCGGGTGTTACTGCTGCAGATGGCAAAGTATATGGTGTTCCGTATACAACCGATACCCGTGGATTATGGTATAACAAAGAGATCTTTAAAAAAGCCGGTTTACCGGAAGACTGGGATCCAAAGACGTGGGATGATATTCTTGCCGCTTGTAAGAAAATCAAAGACAGAGTTCCTGACGTAATACCTTTCTGGTGTAATTCAGCGGTAGCTACAGGTGAAGCGACATCCATGCAAACATATGAGATGCTTCTTTATGGGACCGGAGAAAGATTATTAGATGAAGCTACCGGTAAATGGGTTATCTCCAGCCCGGGTATAGTGGATTCCTTAACATTCCTTGATAAAATATATAAAAACAATTTTGGGCCGCCATTATCGAAAGTTTTAAATGGCCAGGCAAGTAATACTTCAGCAAGAGAATACTTACCGCAAAGTAAGCTTGCAATATCATTAGATGGTAATTGGATTACCGGCAATTATCTGGAAACCGGTGCATCACCATGGCCGGAATATAAAGTTGTATTGGGATTTACTGCTATGCCTACCGAAAAAGGTGACGGTACAGGTACTGTTACATTAGCAGGTGGTTGGGCGTGGTCCATTCCAGCTAAATCCCATAACAAAGACATCACTATGGAATTTATTAAACATTTAATGGACCCATCCGTTTATATTGATGCAATCATTGAAACGGGAGGCATCGGAACAAGAGCTGATATTACAGATGATGAAAGATACTCAAAACAGCCTTTCATAGCTACTGCCACCAAATTCTTACAAGATGCGGCTTTCAGACCGAAAGACAGTAAATATTCGGCAGTTTCCACCAGTATCCAGACAATGGTTGAATCCGTTGTATCCGGTGCTAATCCGGAAGATGCAATGGCAACCTATGCTGTAGATGTAACAAGAACGGTTGGAGAAGATAATGTTATTTCTAAATAATAAATAATATTCAAGTGGGCGGTATAACGTTGCCAGTTTAACTGCAACCGGAAACCGCTCATTTTTTTGGGGGTGAGTTAATTTTTAGAGGTTTTATTATGGAAATAAAAGGAAAGGAGGCTTAAGTCATGAGAGCGGTGAATGCATCCGGAAAAGATGTTTTAGAAGATGAAGTAAGTAAATCAGTTTTACTGATTCCGGCTGTTGTTATGCTGGCAGTATTTTTTGTTTTGCCAATACTTTTAACGGTTTATTATTCTTTCACAAATCTTGCATTAACAGGGGAAAATGCGAAAACCCTTGATTTTGTCGGATTGAAAAACTATGGGAAAATGTTTGAAGATCCATCTGTAAAAATCAGTATTTTAAATACACTGATTTTCTTAACAGGAAGTTTAATCGGTCAGCAGATTTTGGGTTTTACGTTAGCCAGTTATATGAAAAATTGCAATAAAATTTTCCGTAGCTTTATAGGTCCTTGCATATTGGCAGGATGGGTAATGCCGGAGATTGTTGTCGCATTATGCTGCAGTACTTTTTTCGGAGATTCCGGAACTTTAAATGTAATCCTGCAAACTTTGCATCTTAAGCCGGTTGAGTGGTTATATAAATTCCCAATGCTTACGGTTGTTTTATCGAATATATGGCATGGGACCGCATTTTCCATGATGAACTTTCAGTCTGCATTAGATGGAGTACCAAACGATATCGAAGATGCTGCAAAAGTAGACGGAGCCAACCGGTATCAGAAGCTGATAAATATTACCTTACCGAATATTAAAAATACAATCGCAACAAATACGATGCTTAATACCCTCTCTACCTTAGGTATATTTGGTTTAATTTATACCATGACAGGCGGTGGTCCGGGAATGAAGACGTTAACTTTACCAATCTTTATGTATAAACAGGCTTTTGTAAGTTATCAACTAGGATATGGAACCGCAATCTCTATGATACTTTTAGTTATTGGTATTGTTTTTGGTGTTATTTACACAAGACTTATCAAAGAATAGAGAGGTGGTATTTTGAAAAGAAAGAGATCGGATAAAACAATTCCTTACCTCATACTGATAATTTTATCTATTGTATTTATGTTACCTTTAATGTGGGTTATAATTGCTTCCTTTGATGCGGATGCAGCACAGTCTTTAAAAATACCATTATCCTGGACAATCGGAAATTATAGGAAAGTACTATTGGAACACGCTAATTTAAGAGGATTTGCGATCGGTCTTGTTATTTCATTCGTTCAATCTATATGTGTAGTAATCATAGCGGGTCTTGCTGCATACCCTTTATCCAGATACGAACTGCGTTACCGTAAAATGTTTCTATATACAATACTATTTATGACGTCTTTACCAATGACAACAGTTATGGTCCCAGTATTTAAACTTTTTTTATCTATTGGATTATATGACAGTATTATAGGAGTTATTTTATTTTTAACGGCAACCTCCTTACCTTATGGCATTTGGCTAATGAAAAATTTTATGGACGGAGTACCAATTGAGTTGGAGGAGGCCGCTAAAGTAGATGGGGCATCTACCATTACCAGTATCAGAAAGGTAATAGCACCGTTAATGCTTCCTGGTATTTGTGTTACAGCAATATTTACATTCTCCGGCAGCTGGGGTAATTTCTTTGTTCCTTATATTTTATTGCAAACTCTGGAAAAATTTCCTGCATCTGTAAAACTTTATCAATTCTTCGGAAATTATGGAATGATTGCATATGGCGAACTTGCTGCTTATTCAGCTCTTTATGCGCTTCCTTCCATTATTCTATACATTTTATCGCAGAATTATATGTCAAAAGGCTTTAATATGGCTGGAGCCTCAAAAGGTTAAAATCTCATATAGCAAGGTCTTTTATATTGTTTCATAATATTTTTATTTGGATTTTTTTTCGAATGTGTTATAATGGATAGGATGGTTTATCAGAGGGAATAAGTACAGATAAGAAAGGAAGATAACAAATGGTTTGTAAAGCTTGTGGAAGAAATACAGCGAATGAAAATGCGAACTACTGTGAATATTGCGGAACCTCTTTTCGTGAAAATATACCAATCCGTCAGGAGGATTATTCAATAGGAAAAGATAAAAGTATGGAAATAGAAAGTACAGGAAATGAAAAACCAATTTCATTCGGTAACTGGATGGGAACCATGCTGTTACCTTTCATTCCTATTGTAGGAATTTTTATTTATCTAGTGATGATGTTTGTATGGGCTTTTGGAAGTGATACACCGAAAAGCAAAAAAAATTGGGCTAGAGCAAGCCTTATTATATCCGTAATTGCAATCATTTTATTTGTATTTATGCTTACATCAACTATGATGGATATTATGAACAGCGGTCTTAGTATTGAAGAATATATGAATCAATTGTATAAATTATAAGACAACAGGCAATTTAGCAATAAAATTGTTGAAAAGTGTAGTTTTTATACAGAAATAGACATAAACAAAGTGGCTGAAAAACAATTACATGGTACCTGAAGACAGGATTTGTGTACCATTTAGTTGTTTTTCAGCCACTTTGTTTGCACTTAACCTAAGATTGTTTCGATTGCATCTAATTCTTGTTGTGTAAAATCAAGATTTTTTAAAGTTTCGACATTTTCTATTATTTGAGAAGATTTGCTTGCACCGATTAATGCAGTAGTTATTCTGCCTTTTCTGAGTACCCAGGCAAGAGCCAGTTGTGCCATACTCTGTCCGCGTTCTTTAGCCAGGATATCCAGTTTTCTTACTTTCTCTACTTTCTCTTCCGTAACAGAATCTGTATTTAAAAATCTACTCCTGGGGTCTGCAGCTCTGGAATCGGCAGGAATACCCTGTAGATATCTATCGGTTAAAAGTCCCTGAGCTAACGGACAGAAAGCGATACTGCCGACACCGTTTTCTTCCAATACGGTAAGGAGGTCATCTTCGACCCAACGGTTAAACATACTGTAGTTTGGCTGATGTATTAAAAGAGGAGTGCCTAATTCTTTTAGAATTTCAGCTGCTCTGGCAGTATCTTTCGCATTGTAGTTAGAGATGCCAACATATAAAGCTTTGCCGGAACGGACGATATGATCAAGAGCTCCCATAGTTTCTTCCAAAGGTGTTTCCGGATCCGGTCTGTGATGATAGAAGATATCAACATAATCAAGACCAAGTCGTTTAAGGCTCTGATCCAGACTGGATACAAGGTATTTTCGGCTGCCCCAATCTCCATAAGGTCCCGGCCACATGTCATAACCGGCTTTTGTAGATATAATTAATTCATCCCGGTAGGGTTTTAATTCCTTCTTAAGAATCTTACCGAAGTTTTCTTCTGCTGAACCTGGTTTCGGACCATAATTATTAGCAATATCAAAATGTGTAATACCATAATCAAAGGCAGTGGTTACCAGATCCACCATATTTTCATAATTATTAACTGACCCAAAGTTATGCCATAAACCGAGAGAAAAAGCAGGCAGCTTCAGGCCGCTTTTACCGCAGCGGTTATATTGCATAATATCATAACGTTTCTCATTTGCCTGATACATATTCTTAAACACCTCTTTCTATTTGTTGAATTTTGGTAGTAAATGGCTTTGAAGTACCCGTCTTTCTAGATAATTAGACGAATATTGAATTTTAAGTTTTCAAAGTAATAAATTAATATTATTATCTATTGGTATAAAAAACAAGGGACAAAACCCATCAATGTATGTAGTTTCTTATAGAATTAATGCCGGTCTTTGATAAACTCGGAAAAATTAACTAAATTCAAATAGTTATAACTTTTGCCTGTTTGGTTAGACTTGACAGAACCTGGTACATGGATTATATTATAACCTATATAAACCTGATATTTGCTATATAATTTTTATAAACAAATCAGGTAAAATAGTGAAAGATACAATAGATAGAAAATAGATTATAGTAGGAGCAGGGATAAACATGAACAGAATAAGAACCAGATATGCACCGAGTCCAACCGGCAGAATGCACGTAGGAAACTTAAGAACAGCATTATATGAATACCTGATTGCAAAACATGAGGGTGGAGATTTTCTTCTTAGAATAGAAGATACCGACCAGGAAAGATTCGTAGAGGGTGCGACTGAAATCATATATAAAACTTTGAAATTAACCGGTTTGATTCATGATGAAGGACCTGACAAAGACGGCGGATGCGGACCATATGTACAAAGTGAACGTCAGGCTACCGGAATCTATATGGAATATGCAAAACAATTAATAAAAAAAGGGGAAGCTTATTACTGTTTCTGTACGAAAGAAAGATTAGGGACCCTTAAGAGTGTTGTATCGGAAGAAGATAAAGAGATTGTAAAATATGATAAACATTGTTTACATTTATCCAAAGAAGAAATCGAAGCAAACCTCACAGCAGGGATTCCTTATGTTATCCGGCAGAATATCCCGTTGGAGGGCACCACTACTTTTCATGATGCCATATACGGTGATATTACGGTTGACAATGCAGAATTAGACGACATGATTTTAATTAAATCCGATGGATACCCCACCTACAATTTTGCCAATGTAGTAGATGACCATTTAATGTCTATTACCCATGTTGTCCGAGGTAACGAATATCTTTCTTCATCACCGAAATATACCAGACTTTATCATGCATTTGGCTGGGAAGAACCAATCTATGTACATTGTCCGTTAATTACCAATGAAGAGCATAAGAAATTGTCCAAACGAAGCGGACATTCCTCTTTTGAAGATTTATTGGAACAAGGTTTTGTTACAGAGGCAATTGTTAATTTTATTGCATTGCTTGGCTGGAGTTCCGGTACGAATGAAGAGATTTTTTCCTTAGAGGAATTAATAAAAGAATTTGACTACCACCATATTAATAAATCCCCTGCGGTTTTCGATATGGCAAAACTTAGATGGATGAACAGTGAATATATTAAAAAGATGGACAATGAGGCTTATTATGAGCTTGCGATTCCTTATATCCGTGAAGTAATCCATAAAGATCTGGATTTAAAGAAAATCGCGGATTTAGTAAAATCAAGAATTGAAACCTTCTTAGATATAAAAGATATGATAGATTTCTTTGAGGCCATACCGGAATATGATACTTCTATGTATACTCATAAGAAAATGAAAACCGACGAAGAAATTTCTTTAAATATCCTTAAAGAACAATTACCTTTATTAGAGGCACTCGATGATTATTCCGTAGCCGGAATTGAAGAAGTAATTATGGGATATATCAAAGAAAAAGGGATTAAAAACGGTATGGGCTTATGGCCGGTCAGAACTGCGGTTTCCGGTAAACAGTCCACACCCGGAGGCGCTTACGAAATCATGAATATCATTGGCAAAGAGGAAAGTATCCGTCGTATTAAGCTTGCAATTGATAAATTAAGCAGCAGGTAATGCCTATGGATATCAATCAGTCACAATTAACAGCAATTCATCATAACAAAGGGCCCATGCTGGTATTAGCTGGGCCCGGTTCCGGTAAAACTCTGGTAATTACCAGAAGAACAGAATATCTGATCAGTGAGTGTGGGGTTAACCCCCAGAATATTCTGGTAATTACTTTTACCAAAGCAGCAGCAGAGGAAATGAAAGAGCGGTTTATCCGTTTAACGGGAGGGAAGGGACAAGGTGTTAACTTTGGAACTTTTCATGCCGTATTCTTTACCATATTAAAATATGCTTATCATTATAGTGCTGCCAACATTATTAGAGAAGATCAGAAAAATCAGTTCTTCCGGGAAATAATTGAACATCTGGATATGGAAATCGAAGATGAAAAAGAATTTATATTAAATATAACCTCCGAAATCAGCCTGATCAAAGGCGAGAGGATGGATTTAGAGCACTATTATTCCATAAACTGTTCTGAAGAAATATTCAAGAAAATCTATAAGTCTTATGAAAACAGGCTCCGTAAAGCAAATTTAATTGATTTTGATGACATGTTGGTTTTATGTTATGAACTATTTAGGGAGCGGGCAGATATTCTGGCAATCTGGCAGAAAAAGTTTCAATATATCTTAATAGACGAATTCCAAGATATTAATAAGGTACAATATGATATTATAAGACTTTTGGCATTACCGGAAAATAATCTATTTATCGTTGGTGATGACGATCAGTCTATCTACCGTTTTCGTGGTGCAAAACCCGAGATTATGCTGAATTTTAATAAAGATTATCCGGAAGGGAAACAGGTCCAGCTAGATGTGAATTACCGGTCTACTGAAAAAATCGTGGAATGCGCAGCCAGACTTGTTAAGAATAATACAAAACGGTTCCCTAAAAATATTCAAGCCAATAGACAGGGCGGACAGGAAGTTATAATGAAATCTTTTAAAGAATTAAAAGAACAAAACAGCCTGGTAGTTGCCAATATTCTGCAATATTATAAGATGGGTATTCCTTTTTCTGATATGGCGGTCTTGTTTCGTACCAATACCCAGCCCAGAGCTTTAATTGATAAATTAATGGAATTTAATGTGCCTTTTCAAATGAGAGATATAATACCCAATCTATATGACCACTGGATATCGGTTAATATCATTACTTATATGAAATTAGCTATGGGTTATCGGGACAGGTCATATTTTTTACAAATAGCAAACCGGCCGAAGCGTTATATAAGCCGGGAATGCTTTGCGGAACCTAAGGTGGACTTTATAAAGTTACGGGAATATTACGGGGATAAGGAATGGATGTTAGACCGGATTGATAAATTGGAATATGATTTGGAATTTCTAAAGAACAAAAGTCCTTATGCAGCCATTAATTATATACGAAAAGGTATCGGATATGAGGACTACCTGACTGAATATGCAGCATTTCGCAGAATCAAAGCAGAAGAATTAATGGATACTTTAAATGAATTGCAGGAATCCACCAGGGAATTTAAGACATATGAAGAGTGGTTTCGCCACATAGAAGAGTATCAGGAGGAATTAAAAAAACAGGTCCAGAGCCAGAAGCAGGATAAAAATAGTGTTGCTCTGGTTACCATGCATGGCTCAAAAGGGTTGGAATATAAAGTGGTCTTTATTGTAGATGCCAATGAGGGTATTACACCCCACCGAAAGGCGGTGCTGGAAGCGGATATGGAAGAAGAGAGAAGACTATTTTATGTGGCAGTCACCAGAGCCAAGGAATACCTGCATATCTACTCTGTAAAGGAAAGATACAATAAAGAATTATCCTGTTCCAGATTTGTCGGAGAGATGTTATTGGACCGGGAAGCCTTAAAAGCCGGAACTAAAATTGAACACAAATCCTATGGTGCAGGTACGATAAAGTCCAATGCCCAGGGAAAACTTATCATTTATTTTGATGAACTAAAAAAAGAACGTACCCTGGATTTAGAATATTGCATCCAGAATAAACTTCTGACTTTAAAATAATAAAGGGGACTTTTGAGTATTGATGGTTTATTACTTACATTAAAGTTAAAGAATTCTAATAAATATTTACCACTTATTGCCAAAATAGAACATATGTGCTATAATTATAAACGGTTAAGCATATCAGGAATAAGGAATAATATAGGTGATTGCAAAACTAGTTTATGGTATATTCAGAAGACTATATAGCTTTGCAATTGCCTAAAGGAATATTTTATGTGATAAGGGAGAAAATTATGGACTTTTATGAAGTGGTGGATAACAGAAGGACGGTCAGGGATTTTAAAGCAGAACCGGTAGATATGAAAGTAATAAAAAGAATTTTGGAAGCAGGGCTAAAGGCTCCGACCAATGACCATTTACGGAATTGGGAATTTGTTGTGATAAATGATAAAACCGAAATAGAAAAGGTACTAAAGAAAATACCTAAAAAGGTTTCCGAGAAACGATTGGATTTCATTATGAACTCTATGAGGCTAAAGGATGAGTGTCAGCAGAAGATGTATTATGATGCAATACCAAAGCAGTTTTCCATGTTACGTGACGGAGGATGTCTGGTGTTGCCATTTTTTAAACAGAAATCCCCGCTTCTAGCACCCAAAACCTTAAGTTCACTTAATGGATTTGCTTCAATATGGTGCTGTATTGAGAATATTTTTTTAGCAGCCGCAGCAGAAGGACTGGCTTGTGCTATGCGAATTCCCATGGCAGCAGAACTTGAATATCTGGGAGAAATTATTGGCAATCCGAAAGATTATTTTATGCCCTGTTTTTTGTCCATCGGATATCCGTCTGAGGAAACCGTTACGATAGAACAGAAACAAGTTAACATTGAAGAAAAGATACATATAAACCAGTGGTGATTGCTGATCGGGAACAAGGTTATACTGTCTTATAACAGAAAAACCACCAGTTCACACTGGTGGTCCCGATTAAATATATTCGCCTGATTAACGAATATTAATTTTCATCATCTTCGTCTTCGTCATCTTCATCAAACATATCATCAAATTCTTCACTGTCCATTAATTCGTCAAAAGCATCGGATACAGCTTCAAATTCATCATCATCTTCAATATTGAGTAATTCAATTTCATCATTTTCATGTTCAATGAACTGATATAAGAAAATTTCTCCGTCTTCTTCATCTTCTCTTTCAGCAGGAACAAGTGCAATATAATCTTTCTCTCCAACTGGAAAGATACATAAAACTTCACATTCTAAATCTGTACCATCATCCAGTGTTAAAGTTACATTCATATGATCATGATCATGTTCGTGGTCATGTCCGCAACCGCAACCATCACCACAGCCGCAATCGTGTTCGTGTTCGCTCATTGTAATATACCTCTCTTTCAGTAAGCCTATGAATAGGATTCCTATACCGGCAAATAATATTATGGCAATAAAATGGTGATTCCATTCTATCGTTTCATACAATTTGACTTTAACAGATAAACAGCTAAATTGCAAGGTAAATCTATCCATAAAAATAAATTTATTTTTAGTAAAAATATATTGACTTTATATAAAAATAGAATAAAATATACAATAGATTTGTCAAGAAAATCATGTGTTTATGGCTATTCATTTTGTATTTAATAGTAAGAGAGGAGAACATTCAGTGGCTACAACCAATGCTAATGATAGCAGACCAAGAGATAATCGTGGCAATGCCAGATTAAACGATAACCACAGGCCAGGAACTAGTCGTGAAACCGGAAATAATGGAATTACCGGACAAGGAAACAGAGACAACAAACCTTTTAATCGAGAGAATAAACCCTATAATCGAGAAAATAAACCCTATAATAGGGAAAATAAACCTTATAATAAAGACTCTAAACCCTACGGCGGGAAAGATTTAAAAGAAACTAAGTCAACGGGTAACTATAGTAGAAATAAGGATCTTAAGGGCAGCGGTTATAATAAGGATAAGGATTATGACAGCGACAATAAGTATGGCAAAGGCTATAGCGGCGGAAAAGACCAACGAATGGGTGACTCCAGAAACAAAAGTTCACAAAATAAAGAGAAAGAACAACAGCCGGACAAATTAGAAACAATTAAACGTCTTGAAAGAGAAAAGAAAGCAATACAGAAGAAAAGCCAGGAAATTAGTAATAAAAAATCGGAACGACCGAACAAACCTCAATTAAAGCAAAGAAGAACAAATAATATTGACTGGACGAAAGGTTACGCTAATGGCCGTTACGGTGACGATGATGAAGATTATACGGAATTTATCTAAGCTGAATCATTCATAATAAACATAAAAACAGGCATCTGAAATGGAAAACATGGAAGGTGCCTTATTTTACTTATCAGGATCAAAATTATTGTTTATAAAATAATTGATTAAAATTAATTTAGGGGAAAAATATATGGAAAAGGGTACCGGAGATAAAATAAAAATATCCGTAAGAAATCTGGTTGAGTTTATTCTGCGTTCCGGTGATCTGGATAATCGGACAGGCGGGAGAAAGGATACAGATGCAATGCAGGAAGGAAGCAGAATCCATCGTAAAATACAAAAGCAGATGGGTTCTGAGTATAGTGCGGAATTTCCATTAAGTATTATCGTACCGATTACCTGTGAGGAGATAACTTTTGATCTATGTGTAGAGGGGAGAGCCGATGGTATTATCAGCAGACCGGAGGAGAATCCTGCTATTGTAATTGACGAGATAAAGGGTGTATATATGGAATTGAGCCATCTGGAAAAACCGGTACCGGTACACCGGGCACAGGCTATGTGTTATGCCTATATTTATGCGGGGATATATGATCATAAAGAGATAGGTATCCGGCTGACTTACTGTAACCTGGAATCGGAAAGTCTCAAGTATTTTCATGAAACTTTTACTTATGAGCAGCTGAATAGCTGGTTTATGAATCTGGTAGAGGAATATGGCAAATGGGCAGCCTGGCAGATTCGCTGGAACAGTATACGGAACAGCAGCATAAAAGCTTTAGAGTTTCCTTTTCCATACAGGTTTGGCCAAAAAGAACTTGTTACAAACGTGTATAAGACTATAATTCGGGATAAAAGGCTGTTTATTGAAGCACCTACCGGTGTGGGTAAGACCATATCAACTATATTTCCCACTATAAAAGCTATGGGAGAGGAGTTGGTGAGTAAGATATTTTACCTGACTGCAAAAACGATTACGAGAACGGTAGCGGAAGAAACTTTTCAGAAATTTAAAGAAAGCGGTCTTCTCAGTAAATCAGTAACCATAACGGCAAAAGATAAAATCTGTATCCTGGATAAATCAAACTGTAATCCGGTTTCCTGTGAAAGAGCAAAAGGTCATTACGACAGAGTAAACGATGCTGTCTACGATTTATTAATCAATGAAAATGATATTTCCAGGGATTTAATCTTAAACTATGCGGAAAAGCATAAAGTCTGCCCGTTCGAGATGTGCCTGGATGTAACCAATTGGGCGGATGTTATTATATGCGATTATAATTACGTTTTCGATCCCAATGTTTATCTCAGACGGTTTTTCCTTGGTGAGAAGAAAAATGATTATGTATTTTTAATCGATGAATCGCATAATCTGGTAGATCGCGCCAGAGAGATGTACAGTGCCGTATTATATAAAAATCAATTCTTATCGGTAAAGAAAATAGTTAAACTCATTGAAACCAATAATCATGTACCCAAACCTTATAATGGTCCCAAATTAGAAAAACGGCTGGAAGTTTGCAACAGTGACTTGCTTAAGCTGAAAAGAAGCTGTGATAATTGCAGCGTTATCAATGATATAACTGATTTTGTGCTTCATCTGATGAGGCTTATGACGGAATATGAAGAATATTTAACGGAATTCCCGGATTCGGAGGGAAGAGACGAAATAGTTGGTTTGTTTATGGATATCCGTCATTTTCTAAGTATTTATGAAATATACAGTGATAAATATATAACCTATACAGACTATGACGAGCAGGGTGAATTCCGAATAAAATTATTATGTATGGACCCATCGGATAATCTGAAAGCATGCCTTGAGAAAGGAAAGAGTGCGGTCTTTTTTTCTGCTACCCTGTTACCGATTCAGTATTATAAAGAGCAATTGGGGGGAAGAGAAGAGGATTATGCAGTTTACGCACCATCTCCGTTTCCCTCAGAGAATCGGCTGCTGATGATAGGCAGTGATGTAAGTACAAAATATAGCAGACGTAATAAGGAGGAATACGAAAAGATAGTGGAATACCTTATAGCTTTTACCGGTGCCAGGAAAGGAAACTATATGGTTTTCTTTCCATCCTATCAGATGTTAAATCAAGTTGCCGAACTTGCAGAGGGAAAGCTAGAGGGTATGGTAATACAAACAAATAATATGACAGAAATCGAGAAAGAGGAATTTTTACAGAACTTTACCCTGGATCCGGATAAAAGCAGAATTGGTTTTTGCGTAATGGGTGGGATTTTCAGTGAGGGGATTGATTTGAAAAATGACCGATTGATCGGTGCGGTTATTGTAGGCACCGGCCTTCCCATGGTAGGAAATGAGAGAGAACTGTTCCGTAAGTTCTACGATAATAGGAATGGAAGAGGTTTTGATTATGCTTATTTATATCAGGGGATGAATAAAGTGTTGCAATCTGCCGGAAGAGTCATAAGAACCTTGGAGGACAAAGGTGCTATCCTTCTTTTGGACGAACGGTTCCGACAGAATCAATATACAGATTTATTCCCCAGAGAATGGTATCCCAATATACCGGTTAACACGAATAGAATGGAGACGGAACTTAAGAATTTTTGGAATTCTTAATCTGCCTGGTAGAAGTTCATTTTGCTGATCTAAAAATGAATAGAACTTCCATAAAAGGAATATCGAGTCCGTTTATACAGAAAATCTTCATCAGTAATTGTACGGTAGACCGAATTTACGATATGATAAAGGATTGCACCCATAAAACCTCCCAATAAACCTAAAAGGACATCGTCTACATCACATTTACCAAGTAGAAAAACCAATTGTAAAATTTCTATGACCAGAGGCAGAAATAAAAGAGCAAAGAATCGAAAGATACGGTTCTGGTAACGAAACATCAGAGTCGAGTAAAATCCGTAAGGAATAAATAGTGCGATACACAAAGCTAAATACCTTATTAACTCTGCCAGTGTAAAATATCCGGAGATATAGTGTTCAATTAAGGTAGCTAACGATAAAAATGGAACATAATTAATGGAATTTATATCAGTAAAATAAGAAACAAAGGAATTATTTCTTAAAAATAGAAAAACTATAAGAATAGCCAAGTAAAAAATAATAAAAACAATACTGGTATTTCGATAAAAAACATTAAAATCTGAGTACTTAAGTGAATGATCAGCCAAGTTGCGTATCATACTGTATAAAAGAGGAATAAACCAGTCAATTGCTATAAACAAAAATAAAACCGGATGATAAGTCAGGATTGTCTCTTTACTTCCCACAAAAGAAAGCAGTATGATAATAGTGCATAGAAAAATATTCAGTAAAGAATAGCTAAAGCAAAACTCATAATTTAATGTCTGTTCTAAAGTTATATGGCAGAACAGGAAGCAAATGATTGCAGCTATACCAAAACCTAAGTAATTTGAATCCAGAAGGTAATAACCAGCAAACTGGACCAGTACGGTTGCAATACTAAATAAAATAATAAGTGTAGCATTATTAACGGAACCCCTTTTCATATAAACCCCTTCTTTCTCTTGTAAATTATCTAAAATCGGTTTTGGCAATAGCGTCTTTTGCGGGACTATTTATACAATAATCCTAAGTTGATTCGGAATACAGGATGCAGTAAGCTTTGTAAAAGTACCAGGGCATTCCCCGTCAATATGCACCCAGGATTGTTTGTCTATCCCGATAGTAAGGGAACTGCAATTAAATGTTAGCACACCTTTAAAATGAATGTGTTTACCAAATAATAAAAAAGGCAATACAGTCAAAACTCTTAGCCTGGAAGCACCAAAAACGATACATACAGATAACTGTCCATCATATGGATCAGCTGCCGGAGCTATCTGCATTCCGCCACCCTCATATTTATGAATCATACTTGTTATTAAAAGGATCTTCTTAAAGACCTGAGGTTTACCACCGTCTATAGTAACTGTCCCATTCATAAACCTGCAGGATATTAATTGTTTCAAACAGATAAGGATATAAGTCAGTTTACCTAATCCATATCGGTTTAAGAATAACTTTAAGCCGGAATGGAAAGTTTCTTCACAAATAGCAGCATCGAACCCGATACCGGAACTTACCGCAAATAATCGGCTGTAATTGGTATCGGTACTGTTAATTAACCCCATATCTACGTATTGAAAACGGGATGGAGACAGGATACTCTCAAGGCTTTTAATCGGATCTTTCGGCAGTTTTAAACTTCTTGCCAGATCATTACTGGACCCGGATGGAATATAACCCAAAAGTACATCATGAAAATCAGTAATACCGTTAATTACTTCATTAATCGTCCCATCCCCTCCAAGGACTATAATATTTTTAATACCGGAATAAGTATTGCAGATTTCCTTTGCCAATTCGGTCGCATGGTTTGGATATCTGGTAATATGGAAAGTATATGATACTTCTTCTTTTTTATCTAATTCCTCCTTTACCAAATGCCATATTTTGATTCCTCTTTCTGAGCGGGATTTCGGATTAATGATAAAGTGATACATAAAGCACTCCTGTCTAATAATTCCATTTCTGTATATCTATGTAAATATTATATGATAATCAATTTAAAGTCAAGGAGGATGATAAGAAAGCAACCTCCCTATATTACTTTAATCATCATAAAGTTATGACAATATACAGGATGTCCTTATGACAAATGTAACTTGTTAATAATACGGTCATAAAGTATCATTAAATCATCAAATCAAATAAAAGTTTTTGGGAGGTTTATTATGAGAATAAAAACATCAAATATGTTATGGGGGCTTTTCTTCATATTAATCGGAGTTGGCTTTGCAGGAAATGCATTTAATTTGTGGAATTTTGAACTGTTCTTCCGTGGGTGGTGGACATTATTTATAATCATCCCCTGTGCCATCAGTTTAATTCAGAATGGCTTCCGCGTAAGTAATCTGGCAGGTTTAATTATTGGTATCATGTTGTTAATGTCCAGTCAGGGTATCGTTGACGGTAACGTTATGGGCAAATTAATTGTACCTTTTATATTTGTATTGATAGGATTAAGTATGATATTTAAAAATCTGTACCATGGTGACAGAAACTTTCGTATTGATGTTAAATACCAGGGCGGTGCTATGGAACATTCTGCCATCTTCTCCGGAAACAGATATCAGGTAACAGGAGAAAAATTCCTGGGTACCACCATTAATGCTATCTTTGGTGGTGTTGATTTAGATCTTAGAAATGCAATTATTGACGAAGATATTGTAATTAATGCAACAGCAGTTTTTGGTGGTATTGATATTTTGGTGCCTGCCAATGTTAAAGTAAAGGTATCCAATGTCCCTATTTTCGGCGGTGTTGATAATAAAGCCGGAACATCACAGGACCCTAACGCACCGACCATATTTTTGAATTCTACATGTATGTTTGGGGGGATTGATGTAAAATGAGTGAATTTCAAAAAGTAATTAAATATTGTGCAATTGCATTTGCGGCTTTTCTTGCATTTACCATTATTACAGGGATTGTAACAGCTGTTTTTTCCATAACAGGAGTTTTATCCAATACATCAAACAGGAATTTAATTGATATTAACAAAAGTTTTGAAAATGTAAAAAGTTTGTCCGTAGATCATGGCATCGGTAATCTGAATATAGAAAGCGGATCCGGTAATAATGTAGAAGTGAATGCCAGTAATGTAACCGACGATTTTGTTGTAGAAAAAAGTTTCAGCGGGGAATTGCGGGTTAAGAGTAAGTTTAATTTCTGGAATTTTATCGGAGGAAATAATGGTGTCAATGATAAATCTAAAATAACGATTTATATTCCGGAAGGATTTACTTTCGACCGGGTAAAACTGGATGCAGGTGCAGGGAATATTGATATAGATTCTGTGCAGACAGAAAAGCTTGATATTAATGCTGGTGCAGGCAATATCGAAGGAAGCAAAATTATCGCCGAACAGGTTAAATTAGATGGCGGAGTCGGAGAAATTAATTTTAATGAGGTTAAATTTACAGATTCCGATATTGACAGTGGTGTGGGAAATATAAAACTTCAAGGAGTTTTATACGGAAAAAATAAAATAGAGTGCGGAGTCGGTGGAGTAACTCTTGACCTGGATCAAAGTTCGGATGATTTTAGACTCAGTGTAGATAAAGGTCTGGGTTCTATCTATATCAACGGCGAGAAATACTCCGACCTTAAGTGGAACAATAGGACCGCTGATAATGTATTAGACGTGGATGGCGGTGTGGGAGATATTGATATTAATTTTCAATAAGACAGCATTCTCAATATGATACACTATAATTATTTATATATATTGATCCGAGCGTCAAAAGCAATTTAATTAATATACATCCACCAATTTGTACGTTGATCACTCTAGATTAGTTTGATGTTCAGTCTTGTTAAAATAGACGAACCATATTTATAAATTTGCTTTCCACACTCGAATCAGCAAGAGTTTCTTCAATTGGCATAAATCAATGCCTTGAGGAAACTTTTTTCGTTTTATATGGGAAAGCAGGAACAGAAGTGACATTGCCGCCAGTTTGTAATTAGTCTCTTTATATTTAAAAACTGCAAGTATAAAAAAGCCCAGTTAAATAAAATTTTAATTTCAGCCTTTAGTTCGAATACTGTTTGCTATATATGGAAATAAATAATAGGAATACAGGTTAATCACCAGAGTTACTGTTCACTCTCCTGCAAAAGCAGTAGTTCCATGAACAATAACACGCTTTGCGATGCACACAAAAAACACGTCGCGCTGTTGCCTGTGAACAGTAACACACACCGGATACATTATAAAAACTGCAGTTATCTTTAACATGACAATTTTGCTATAATATGATATAATTACCAGATAGTTATTTGGAGTACGTAAAATTTACTTGAGATGACATAAAATAAGTCTTAGGCAGTCAGATAAGACTTTTATCCATAATATTATATGCAAATTAAACGAATTAAAGGAGGATATGATATGCCGAGAAATCTAAAAAGCAGTAAAGAGTTAGGCGGTCTTGCTGCTTACGAATTAATCAGTGAAGAAGAATTAAAAGATATTAACAGCTTAGGGTTATTATTAAGGCATAAAAAAACCGGTGCCAGAGTTGCAGTAGTAACCAATGACGATAATAATAAAGTATTTTCCATAGGATTTCGTACACCACCTTTTGACAGTACAGGTGTACCGCATATTATTGAGCATTCCGTATTATGCGGCTCCAGGGCATTTCCGGCCAAAGATCCTTTTATAGAATTAGCGAAAGGTTCGCTTAACACTTTTTTAAATGCCATTACCTACCCGGATAAAACTATATATCCGGTAGCCAGCTGTAATGACAAGGATTTTCAAAATCTGATGCATGTATATATGGATGCGGTTTTCTATCCTAATATATATAAGAAAGAAGAGATATTCAGGCAGGAAGGCTGGCATTTTGAATTAGAGGATGAAGAAGCAGAATTAAAATACAATGGCGTTGTATATAACGAAATGAAAGGTGCATTTTCTTCACCGGAACAGCAGTTATTCCGTACGATTCAGAATGCTTTATTTCCTGATACCTCTTATGGTGTGGAATCAGGTGGAGATCCGGATTTTATACCGGATTTAAGTTATGAGCAGTTTTTGGATTTTCACAGCAGGTATTATCATCCCTCCAATAGTTATATTTATCTGTATGGCGATATGGAGGTTTTGGAAAAACTTAATTGGCTGGATGAGGAATATTTAAAAGATTTCGGTGATGAACCGGTAGATTCGGAAATCAAATATCAGGTACCATTTAATGAAAGGAAAGAAATAGAAGCAGTTTATCCGTTAAGTGAAAATGAAGACTGCACATCCAATACCTATTTAAGTTATAATTTATCAATCGGAACTAGCCTTGACAGAGATTTATGTATGGCTTTCCAGATTCTTGAATATGTCCTTTTATCCGCTCCGGGGGCTCCCTTAAAACAGGCTTTATTGGATGCGGGAATTGGTAAAGATATTATCAGCAGTTTTGATGCGGATACCTATCAGCCTATTTTTACTATCATAGCAAAAAATGCGGAAGCAGAACAAAAAGAGCAGTTTGTGTCATTAATCCGTACGACTTTAGAGCAATTGGTGTTAAAAGGCCTGGATGAAAAGTCACTAAAAGCGGCTATTAATTACTATGAATTCAAATATAGGGAAGCAGACTTTGGGCAATTTCCAAAGGGACTGATGTATGGCCTGCAGATGCTTGCAAGCTGGCTGTATGATGATAATAAACCATTTATAAAACTTAATTCCAATAAAGTTTTTGAAGTTCTAAAATCCAAAATCGGCACTGATTATTATACGAAATTAATTACCGGATACCTTTTAAATAACAATCATGTAGCTTTGGTAACCTTAAAACCACAGGTCGGTCTTACTGCGCTTAAAGAAGAACAACTAAAAAATAAACTTGCAGAATATAAAGCAAAGCTTACCAAAGAAGAAATCAAAAAAATTGTGGACGACACTCACCGCCTGAAAGAATATCAGGATGAACCATCCTCCAGAGAAGACGTTGAGAAAATTCCGTTGCTTGGCCGTGAAGATATCGGCAGGACTCCACTTCCAATCAATAATGAAGAAAAAGAAATAGATGGTATACCGATTATTCATCATAATGTTTACACAAACGGAATTGCTTATCTGAAATTGTTATTTGATTTAGAGGATATTCCAAAAGCATTAATTCCTTATGTAGGCTTATTATCTACAGTACTCGGATATATTGATACGGAACATTACAGCTATCTGGAATTATCCAATGAGATTAATATACACACCGGCGGTATCAGCAGTGATGTAGCAGGCTTCGGCAAGAAGGGCAGCTCCAGTGAATACCTGCCTACGTTCCAGATCGATGTTAAAGTATTGTATGAAGAAATGGATAATGCTTTTGATCTATTAAAGGAAATTATCAGTTTTACTAAATTAAGTGATGAGAAACGTTTATTAGAAATAATTTCGGAAATTAAATCAAGACTGCAGATGCATCTGAATTCTTCCGGACATTCCGCAGCGGTGGACAGAGCAATGTCTTATTTCTCAGAGGCATCCAGATTTAGTGAGGAAACCAGAGGAATTGCATATTACAAATTCATTGAGAGTTTAGAAGCAGATTATAATAACCGGAAGAGTGAGCTAATAGATAAAATGAAACTCTTAATGAATTATATTTTCCGTAAAGAAAATCTCATAATCAGTTTTACTTCCAATGAGGAGGGTCTTCAAACCTTATCCGGTAAATTACTGCCTTTTGTAGAACAGTTAAAGACAGAACCGGTAGAAAAAGTAGCAGAACATTTTGATCTGCATTGCAGTAACGAAGGGTTTAAAACCTCAGGACAGGTACAATATGTAGCAAGAACCGGTAATTTCCTGGATGCAGGTTATAAATACACCGGAGCATTGGATGTATTAAAAGTAATAATGAGCTATGACTATTTATGGAATAATATCCGGGTTAAAGGCGGAGCTTATGGCTGCATGTGCGGATTTTCCAGTATCAGCGGCAATGGATACTTTACTTCTTACCGCGATCCTAATCTGAGAGAAACCAATGAAGTGTATGAGAAAGCGGTGGATTACATTCGTAATTTTACTGCGGATGAGAGAGATATGACGAAATATATTATTGGTACCATAAGCGGAATGGATACCCCCAGGACGCCAAGAACCCAGGGGAATGTATCCATGGGTGCTTATCTGTCCGGTACCACCCAGGAAGATATCCAGAAACAAAGAGATGAAATTCTTGGAGTAACCCAGGAAGATATCCAGAATTTAGCGGATACTGTAAAAGCAATCTTAAATTGCAGGAATCTCTGTGTTATAGGTAATGAAAAGAAGATAGAACAAAATAAAGATATGTTCTTAGAAGTTAAGACACTAATAAAATAATTGTAACTAAAGTGACAGCGCCTCCAGCGCAGAGTCTGGCAAGTCAATAAGCAGTTGGCAAGCCAGACTCTTACTTATAGAAAGTTTCGGATATACTTTAAAGAGGATAAACACATGAAAAAGAATGAATTTAAATCGGGTTTTGTAACCTTAATCGGGCGTCCCAATGTGGGTAAATCCACATTAATGAACCACTTAATCGGACAGAAAATCGCGATTACTTCCGATAAACCGCAAACAACCAGAAATAGGATACAGACGGTATATACCAACGATGACGGACAGATTATATTTTTAGATACGCCAGGTATTCATAAGGCTAAAAATAAGCTGGGAGAATATATGGTCAATGTAGCGGAGCGGACTTTAAACGAAGTAGATGTCATATTGTGGCTGGTAGAACCTACTACTTTTATCGGAGCCGGCGAAAGATATATAGTGGAGCAACTTCAAAAGGTGAAAACTCCGGTTGTATTAGTAATTAATAAGGTAGATACCATTAAAAAAGATGAAGTATTAAAATTTATAGCCGCTTACAAAGACATTTACTCTTTTGCGGATATTATCCCGGTATCCGCTTTAAAAGGGGAGAATACCAAGCAGCTTATTGATATTATATTTGAACACCTTCCACAGGGACCGCAGTATTTTGATGAGGATACCATAACCGATCAACCGGAAAGACAGATTGTTGCAGAACTGATTCGCGAGAAAGCTCTTCGTCTTTTAAACGATGAAATCCCTCATGGGATTGCGGTAGCCATTGACCGGATGAAAGAACGCCGTGGAAGCGATATTATTGATATTGATGCTACCATAGTTTGCGAACGGGATTCCCATAAAGGGATCATCATTGGTAAAAACGGAGAAAAGCTGAAACGAATCGGAATGGCGGCCAGAAAAGAAATTGAAAATTTACTGGATATGCATGTAAATTTAAAAATCTGGGTAAAAGTGAAAAAGGATTGGAGAGATAGTGATTTTCTTCTGAAAAATTATGGTTATAACAAAATGGAATTGTAGTCTGCTTTCCGTTTAATGGTTATTTTATTTTGTCAAGCCCTTTTGCAAAAAAAACATATGGGATATTCTTATCAGTTTAGAAAAGAGCCATATGGTAATCATATTAATGTAACATATGAAATTTGCGGCTATTCTGCCACAGAGTTTTTTCGGTAAGGGGGCATTTTATGAGAAATAAAGATTATTGGGAAAAATTCACTAAAACAGGAAACATATTAGATTATTTAAATTATACGGCTTGCACGTTAGAAGAATTGAATCAACTGTTATCCATTAATATTGAGGAGGTTGAATACAGTGATGATAGCAGCCTCAGTGATGGGAATGGTTTTATCGACCATGCCTATTGGGGATTATGACAAACGTTTGGTTATATTAACAAAAGAAAAAGGTAAGATTACAGCATTTGCCAAAGGCGCTAGAAAACCCAATAGTGCCTTTTTGGCATGTAGTCAGCCCTTTTCTTTCGGTGAATTTACCCTATATGAGGGGAAAAGTTCTTATAATCTGATTTCAGTAGATATCTCCAATTATTTTGAAGAGTTGCGAAGAGATTTAGAAGCCGCTTATTATGGGTTATATTTTTGTGAATTAGCTGATTACTTTACCCACGAAAATGAAGATGGAGCTCTTACTCTTAAATTATTATATCAGTCCCTGCGGGCGTTAAGTCAAAAATCTATTTTGAGACCGCTTGTACGGGCTATTTTTGAGTTGAAAATTCTGGAAGTAAATGGGGTGGCGCCACAGGTCTTTGGATGTGTAAAATGCGGTAAAACAGAGAAACTATATCATTTTAACAGAGAAGAGGGCGGTCTTATATGCAGCGATTGCCTGAAATCTTTTCCGAAATCAATTAAAATTATTGATGCCACCGTTTACACCATGCAGTATATAATTTCTTCTACCATAGAAAAGCTATTTACTTTTACTGTTTCGGAGGAAGTTATGTCTGAACTGAAAAAGTGTGTGGAAAATTATAAGGAAATCTACATAGATAAAAAAATGAAATCCCTGGATATGTTGGAAAAACTTTTCTTATAGTAAATTTAAGTTGAAAATAATCCAATTTAAGGTTACAATGGTAAAAAACTATGTAACCATTCAGTTTACTCTGTGTGATTTCAAAAAAAATCTGTGGCTGAGAGGCACATAATTTAATTTATATAGATGGAGGAAATCATTATGCAAAAGTTTTTACTTTATGCAATCCTGGCCTTTTGTCTTGTTTTTTCGGCCGGTTGTAAAAATAAAGATAGAATAATTACTGTGGATGATGTTAAAAGCAATACAATTCTGGTTAAAAATAACGGTATAGTACAGTCAGCCACAGTGGAAATCTTTGATAAAGAATATTATAATCTGGATGAACTGAAATCATTTATCACGAAACAGATAGAAAAGTATAATCAGGCAAACGGACAGGACTCAATAGGACTTGGTTCACTGGAACTTAAGGATGGAAATGCTGTTCTGATATTAAATTATTCAAACTTAGAACATTATAAGGCATTTAATAAAGTGGATGCTGTTTTAACAACTGTAGCGGATGCGAAAACCAGTAATCTTGAATTACCGGATGTATATGTCAGTGCATCGGATGGAGCTTTTGCATCTCCTGATGTTGCCCTTAAAAACGATAAATATAAAATTTTGATTGTAAATGAGAAAACGGATGTAATCGTAGACGGTACGGTTAAATATTTTACCAATGCAGCTTTATTAAGCAAATCACAATTGCAGACTAATTCAGAGGAAAAATCGGTTATTGTTTATAAACCCTAGAAGAACAGTTCTCTGTTTGAGCTTAAAAAAAGAATAGAATTAAAGTTAATAGTAATCATAAACACAGCGGAAAAGCACCGCTTATTCTCAGAAGTTTGGAAAGCAAATTCCGAGAGATAGAATGATTATTAATATACATGGCCAGGTAAGTGGCAGATTGGAGCTTAAATAAGATGGAAAAGACAATGGAAAAAATAGTTGCCTTAGCAAAGGCGAGAGGATTTGTATACCCTGGATCCGAGATATATGGCGGTCTTGCAAATACTTGGGACTATGGGAATCTGGGTGTTGAATTAAAAAATAACGTTAAAAAAGCCTGGTGGTCAAAATTTATTCAGCAAAACCCTTATAATGTAGGTGTCGACTGCGCTATTCTCATGAATCCACAAACCTGGGTGGCCTCCGGACACCTTGGAAGTTTTTCAGACCCCCTGATGGATTGTAAGGAATGTCATGAAAGATTCCGCGCCGATAAAATAATTGAAGATTATGCCCATGAGCATGATATTACTTTAGATAGTTCCGTAGATTCCTGGTCACATGAAGAAATGGCAAGATATATTGAAGAACATAGTATAAGTTGTCCCACATGTGGAAAACATAATTTTACTGATATTCGTCAATTTAACTTAATGTTTAAAACCTTTCAGGGAGTTACCGAGGATGCAAAGAATGTTGTTTACTTAAGACCGGAAACCGCACAGGGAATCTTTGTTAATTTCAAAAATGTATTAAGAACCTCCAGAAAAAAAATTCCTTTTGGTATCGGACAAATCGGTAAATCTTTCCGTAACGAAATTACTCCCGGTAATTTTACTTTTAGAACAAGAGAATTCGAGCAGATGGAATTGGAATTTTTCTGTGAACCGGATACGGATTTAGAATGGTTTGCTTATTGGAAACAATTCTGCATCGATTGGTTAAAAACGCTTGGAATGAAAGAAGAAGATATGCGCGTTCGTGATCACGAAGCTGCTGAATTGTCTTTCTACAGTAAAGCAACCACCGATATTGAATTCCTTTTCCCTTTTGGCTGGGGTGAGTTATGGGGAATTGCAGACAGAACGGATTATGATTTAACTCAGCATCAGAATGTATCCAAAGAAGATTTAGCCTATTTTGATGATGATAAGAAAATAAAATATGTTCCTTATGTTATTGAGCCATCCTTAGGTGCTGACAGAGTAACACTTGCATTCCTTTGCGGGGCTTATGATGAAGAAGAAATCGGAGAAGGGGATGTACGTACTGTCCTTCATTTCCACCCGGCATTAGCACCGGTTAAAATAGGTGTATTACCTCTTTCCAAGAAATTATCGGAGGGTGCAGAAAAAGTTTACACCGAACTTAGCAAACTATATAACTGCGAATTCGATGACAGAGGTAACATTGGTAAACGTTATAGAAGGCAGGATGAAATCGGTACTCCATTCTGTGTTACTTATGATTTTGAATCAGAAACCGATGAATCCGTAACCGTTCGTGACCGCGATACCATGGAACAGGAAAGAATCAAAATAGCTGATTTAAAGGCATATTTTGAGAAAAAATTTGAATTTTAAAAAAAGAAAAAAATTATTCCTTATTTAGTAAAGTTATGATATAATGTTAAATGGCGACTAGAAAGTCAAAATTATGAAATATTTTAGGAGGTTATTACTAAAATGGCAAAATGGGTATATTTGTTTAAAGAAGGTAAAGCAGACATGAAAAATCTGCTTGGTGGTAAAGGAGCTAACTTAGCAGAAATGACTAATTTAGGACTTCCTATTCCTCAAGGCTTTACCGTAACTACAGAAGCTTGTACGGACTACTATAACAGCGGTAAAAAAATTACAGATGAAATAAAGGGACAAATCTTTGATGCTTTAAAAATTCTTGAAGAGCAGCAGGGAAAGAAATTCGGAGATACTGAAAATCCTTTATTAGTATCCGTTCGTTCAGGAGCTAGAGCTTCCATGCCTGGTATGATGGATACCATTCTTAACTTAGGCTTAACTGACGTTGCAGTAGAAGGCTTTGCTAAGAAGACTGGAAACCCAAGATTTGCATATGACTCATACAGAAGATTTATCCAGATGTTCTCTGACGTAGTAATGGAAATCAGCAAAGCAAAATTTGAAAGAGTTTTAGACGAAATCAAAGAAAAGAAAGGTGTTAAATATGACACTGAACTTAGTGCTGATGATTTAAAAGATGTAATTGCTCAATATAAAGCATTATACAAAGCAGAAAAAGGTACAGAATTCCCTCAGGAACCTACAGAACAGTTAATTGAAGCTGTAACTGCAGTTTTCCGTTCTTGGGACAACCCTCGTGCTATTTACTATAGAAGAATGAATGATATCCCTGGCGATTGGGGTACAGCAGTTAATGTCCAGGCCATGGTATTTGGTAACATGGGAGATACTTCCGGTACAGGTGTTGCATTTACTCGTAATCCATCTACTGGTGAAGCTAAGATTTATGGTGAATATTTAATCAATGCTCAAGGTGAAGATGTTGTTGCCGGTATCAGAACACCTCAGCCTATCACTAAGCTGGAAGAAGATATGCCAGAAGCTTACAAAGAATTCATGAGAATTGCAACTTTACTTGAGAATCATTATAAAGATATGCAGGACATGGAATTTACAATTGAAGATACAAAGCTTTATTTCTTACAGACACGTAACGGTAAGAGAACAGCTCCTGCAGCTCTTCAGATCGCTTGTGATTTAGTTGATGAAGGAAAGATCACAAAAGAAATGGCTATTGCAAGAATTGAAGCGAAATCTTTAGATCAGTTATTACATCCGGGATTTGATGTAAAAGCTTTAAAAGCAGCTAAACCTGTTGGAAAAGCTCTTCCTGCTTCCCCTGGTGCAGCAGCTGGTAAAGTATACTTTACTGCAGAAGATGCTAAAAATCATCATGAAAAAGGTGAAAGAGTCATTCTTGTTCGTCTTGAGACATCACCGGAAGATATCGAAGGTATGCATGCAGCTGAGGGTATCTTAACGGTACGTGGTGGTATGACATCTCACGCAGCAGTAGTTGCTCGTGGTATGGGTACTGCTTGTGTATCCGGTTGCGGTGAAATCAATATTGATGAAGAAGCTAAAGTATTCACTATCGCTGGACAGACTGTAAAAGAAGGAGATTACATCTCTCTTGACGGTTCAACCGGTAACATCTACGTTGGAGACATCCCTACTGTAGAAGCAGCTATCAGCGGTAACTTTGATAGAATTATGACATGGGCTGATGAAATCAGAACATTAAAAGTTAGAACAAACGCAGATACTCCTGCAGATGCAGCTAACGCTGTTAAATTCGGAGCTGAGGGTATCGGTCTTTGCCGTACAGAGCACATGTTCTTTGAAGGTGAAAGAATTCATAAGATTAGAAAGATGATTCTTTCTAAGACTGTTGAAGCTAGAGAAGAAGCTCTTAGCGAATTGATTCCTTTCCAAAAAGGAGATTTCAAAGGTATATACGAAGTTATGGAAGGAAGACCGGTTACGATTCGTTTCTTAGATCCTCCGTTACATGAATTCGTTCCAACAGAAGACGATGATATCGCTGCATTAGCAAAAGATATGGGCCTTTCTGTAGAAGAAGTTAAAGCTACCTGTGATTCTTTACATGAATTCAATCCTATGATGGGACACAGAGGCTGCCGTCTTGCTGTTACTTATCCGGAAATCGCTAAGATGCAGACAAGAGCCGTTATGGAAGCTGCAATCGAAGTAAAGAACGAAAAAGGTTTTGATATCATTCCTGAAATTATGATTCCATTAGTTGGCGAAAAGAGAGAATTAAAATTCGTTAAAGATGTTGTTGTTGAAACAGCAGAAGCAGTTAAGAAAGAAAAAGGATCTGACATCGAATACCATATCGGTACTATGATTGAAATTCCTCGTGCTGCATTACTTGCTGATGAAATTGCTGAAGAAGCTGAATTCTTCTCATTCGGTACTAACGACTTAACACAGATGACATTCGGTTTCTCCCGTGATGACGCTGGTAAATTCTTAGATGCTTACTATACTAATAAGATTTTCGAATCCGATCCATTTGCAAGACTTGATCAGGATGGTGTTGGCCAGTTAGTTAAGATGGCATCTGAAAAAGGCCGTAAGACAAGACCAAACATCAAACTTGGTATCTGCGGTGAACACGGTGGAGATCCTTCAACCGTTGAATTCTGCCATAAAGTAGGTCTTAACTATGTATCCTGCTCACCTTTCCGTGTGCCGATCGCTAGACTTGCTGCAGCACAAGCCGTTCTTAACAATAAATAATTGATATAGAACTAGTAAATGAAAAAGAGGACGTAAGTCCTCTTTTTCATTTATGGGAGACGGCTTGGGCTTGCACAGGCAGTGTTGTCAAACAAGTAAAAATCAATTATGATATTAGCACCTGAGGGTGTAAATTAATAAGAGATAAACTGAGAGTCACATATCAGCTATTGAATAATAGTTGGTATGTGGCTCTTCATATTATACATGATTTTTTTTATGAAATAAGAATAATCCTAGTTGCTTGTGATTTACTTACATAAATACTTATTTTAGGTCAAGTATTTATTGCTATATCATGGTATATTAGAAGAACCATATATGAGGAGGATATACATGAGTTGCTTAAATGATATTTTTCGGTCACTTGAATATATTCATGATAATTTAAATAATAATCTAACGCTGGAGGAATGCAGTAAAGTGGCATTACTGGCTAAGCCTTATTATAGTAAAATGTTCACCTTTTATATTGGTGAGACACCGATGAAATATATACAAAAGCAAAAGCTTCTATACAGTGCAAAATGCTTGTTTGGAAGTGAAAAAATCGTTGATATTGCAATGGATTCCGGGTACTACAGCCATGAAGCTTTTACGAGAGCATTTAAAAAGGAATTTGGCATGTCACCGTTAGAATATCGAGGATTGCATCAAATAGTAATTAAGTCAATAGAAGAGTTGAATGAATTGGAATGCGCATTTCTGTTTCATTCAAATGATGTATACATGAGAAAAGGCTCCGATATATTTAAAGGTCATGAAGAAATTCAAAATTCTTTAATTGAAAAAGGTTATATTAACAGAGAAGAAATGGAATGGACTATCGAAGGTAAGCAGTTAAGCGAAAAGCTTTATTTTGATAGCACATCTGCAATACTACAAAGCTACAAAATTTCAAACGATTCAGAGGAATGTTACCAATTTACCAGAAAGATAGTAAAGATATCCAGACTTTTATTCTTTAAGTTAGCATATGAATTATATGAAAATAGATTCACAAGCGGGATGGAAATAGGAAGTTGTGGTTCTAATTGTTTTAAGTGTAAAGCTTTTTTAGCTACGATTGAAGATGATGATGACTTGCGAATAGAATATGTGAATGACATGAGAGAGCAAGGTGTCGATATTAATAAAGATGAAGTCTATTGTTTTGGATGTATGTCGAACATGAGAGCTTCTTTCTGCAATGTAGGTTGTCCATGGAAACCTTGCTGTAAAAAACATAATGCCAGTCGGTGTATAGCATGTGATAGGTATGTCTGTGAAAATTTAAATGAAATGTTTCATCATTTACCGGATTTCATTTATTGTGGTCTGCACAGGCTGTATTGAACAATAAATAATATTGATTTTCAACGTTTTTCAATGGTTTGACTTAGGTTGGACTGTATTGAATAATAACGAAAAGATTACGGAGCGCTCTATCATGTAAATGATAGGGCGCTTTTTAAAGGTAGTTTTATAAAACTTATCGTTTGATTGGAAACTTGAAATTCTACTACTGTGACTTTTTACAAATTAAAGTAATATTAATATACGAAAGGCAGTCCGTAAGGGCTGCCTTTCGTAATGTTGCTCATTTTAGAGCAATTGTTTTGCTGATGTAATTGTTATCTCTAATACTCTATTTAAAAATGGGTATTTATCTTTCATCATATCATATTCTGAACCAATGGTAAGGAATTTTGCATTTCCTCCAATTTCAAAACCTGTTCCTAGGTAGTTATTATATCCCATAACTTCCCTGGCACCTAAAGTAAGCTTTACTCTATCATTTTGGTTAACATCTTTTTCTGTACTGTTCATACCGGCTGCAGGAATTAGAATTCTTTCATCTGCTGTTACAACTAAGTAGGAATTCCAAGTGCAGGTTACATGCGCTTCATCTACCCCCCAGGATACGATTGAAACTACTCCTTCGTGATTTAATACCTCATAAAATTTTTCTGTAAGCATTTAATATTCCTTCTTTCTCTGATTAATGGATAAATAATATCGTGGATAGTATATGTCGATAATAATATCATTTAACAAACCTATTGTCAATAGAATTATTTATGGACGGGAATATATATTTAACGCTGCATAATTATCTTGAATAAGAAAAAATAATAGGTTATTATTAAATATGATAAATGCTTTGTATCAAAGGAGTATGAAAAATGAGATTTTCAGTCGGAGTAGAATATGCAATACATTGCTTATTATATATGGTAAATACTGAAGAAGGTAAATCTGTCGGAATAAGAGAATTAGCAACATTTCAAGGTGTCTCGGAAACCTATTTATCAAAAGTATATGCAAAATTAAGTAAATCAGGTATTATTAAATCCTTACCGGGTGCAAAAGGTGGTTATGCACTGGCTCGTAGAGCAAATGAAATTACATTTTGGGATGTTGTTGAATCAGTAGAAGGAAGTGAAGCATTTTTTCAATGTGCAGAAATTAGACAAAACAATATACTATTAGATAAAGATAATTT
The DNA here is from genome assembly GCF_030913705.1 of Anaerocolumna sp. MB42-C2. GTDB lineage: Bacteria > Bacillota > Clostridia > Lachnospirales > Lachnospiraceae > Anaerocolumna. The sequence continues at coordinate 2,507,837 of NZ_CP133190.1, read as the reverse complement.
GCCGGATACTTATACTAAGTGCCCTTGTCTGATAAAGGTTGTAATGCTGGAAGCAGAGAATGAAATGAGAAAATATTTAAGTAATAAGACATTAGCATGGCTCTATGATGAAGTTTATAAAAAAAAGCTTCCGACAGATATGGAAAAAGCTATGATTGAATGGTTTGGCAATAAAGGAAAGTGATAGCTATGTTTTCATAGAAGGCAGCACAAGCAGTATTAAATAATAAGTAAGATGAGATTTTCTCTGAGAGAAGAACGTAGTTTATCTTGAGAAAAAGATGAGACCCTTATATTGATTGAAAAGTTAATATGAGGGTCTCTTTTTAATACGTTTTAATAAAAATGATATAAAATAAAGGGTTATTAATGGGGTATCATGAGGAAGCAAAACAAAGAAATTGGATAGAAACATATTAATTCAACCATCAGGCGAATTACTATCGCGTATTAGGTTATTGAAAATGGAAGTATTAGGATGTAAGCTATTGATAACGCAGTATTTCAAAAGAATATAACCGTGTAGAATTCAAACTGCGAGAGGAGATAGTTCATTGGAGTATTCTATGGATTTGGTTACAAAGAAGAGTTGACGATAGCAGGCGCTTCCTATACTTCGAATACTGTGGATTCTTTGACTAGGTTGCTGTTATCTATGATAAAATTATGACAGCAAATGAGAGTGGCGGATGGAACGGGAATATCTGAAGAATTTGGACGTATGAACGAAGAGTTTAATGAAGATTATATTCATTTTAAAAGTATGCTAATGCTATTGAGATAAATAAGATTAATTCAATCTTATTGAATGATAATAAATCAGAAATGTCTAAACAGGAATAATTGCTCACCACTGAACCGCAGCAGCACAGGCTGTATTAAATAATAAGTAAGATGAGAATTTGCTCTGAGAGAAGAACGTAGTTTTTCTTGAGAATATGAGACCCTTATTGTTATAAAAAAATGGAGAACCAAAAGTTTTTTGTGAATTGTGGATACCAGTCAAGAAAAAATAGTCTATTGAGGAAAAGCTATTGACGGGAGTTTGTGAATTATTTACATTTGTAGTACACTGTTAATGTAAATCAATTCTTTAATCGTGTTTAACTGATACTGGAATGTACAAAATGATTATGAAAAGTTCATGAAAGAGGTTTCAATAATCCGCAAAGCAGGAAAGGTTTTTTGAAACTTTAGTGTTATTATATGTGTGTAGCTTGCAAGCACACAAATAAAGAGAGGTGAGACAGATGGATAACCGAGAGATTATTCAAAGCAGTATTGATTATATTGAAGAGAACCTTAAAACTGAAATAACTGCACATGAGCTTTCTGAAAATGCGGGATTTTCAATTTTCCATTATTGTAGACTTTTTCAGTCAGCTGTTGGTATGCCAGTTATGCAATATATTATAAGGAGAAAACTTATCAATGTAGTTTACGAAACCAGTCAAGGTCAAAAAATGATAAATTCAGCCTTGCTATACGGCTTTGATACTTATGCAGGATTTTATAAAGCATTCAAACGTGAATTCGGTTATACACCGTCTGAGTTTCTCAAGAAATATAAGGCAAAAAAACCTTATAGAATAAATCTATTTATGGAGGAACACATTATGATAACACATAAAAAAATCAGTGAAGTTCTTAAGAACTGGGGACTTCAAAATGAAACTATTAAAGATATTTATTACGAGGGAACTGGAAATCATAACGAAAGTGCATATTATGTTGGCAATGATTATGTAATTAAATTCACAGCAAATGTAGGTAAGTTAATAAATCATATCGAACTTTCAAAAGCTATTGAAAATGTAGGCCTTTATTCAGCAACAGCAATAAAGATCGAAGAGGAAAAGGAATATATCCAAGACGGTGAATTGTATTTTTATCTAACTAAACGACTGGGTGGTAGCCAGATTAAGTCAAAAGATATGTATGAAGGTGATTATGTTACGAAAGTACGCTTTGTTGGTGAAATTATCGGGCAGCTTCACTTGGCTTTGAAGGAAGCAGATATAGTAGTTAATAATGTTGATATGTATGAGAACGTAAAAAACTGGGCTATGCCAAAAGTTAGAGAGATTATGAATATGCCAGAGGATATTTGCAAGGATTATATAGAAGTTTTCGGCAATCTCTACCCTAAACTACCAAAACAAATTATTCATCGTGACCCAAACCCTGGCAATATTATAGTTAATAAGGAACGATGGGGATTTATTGATTTTGAACTTTCAGAAAGGAATTTGAGAATTTATGACCCTTGTTATGCTGCAACTGCCATTTTATCTGAAAGCTTTTTATATTGCGCCGACAAAAAATTTACACAGTGGTTAGAGATATGTAGAAATATTATTGAGGGATATGACAGTGAAAAATATAAAGAGATTTATCGAGTAAACACGGCAATGACTAATTGGATAGTAAATAATTTTGACAAGTTGCATATATAGCAGATATCAATTACTGATAGTTGATTATGAATATAACACTGTAATTTGTATGAAATAGTAATGAAAATGCTTTGTTATGTAAATTATTATCACTATGTTTTCATTGAGGACAGCACAGGCAGTCCTTAACAATAAATAATTGATATAGAACTAGCAAATAAAAAAGAGGACGTAAGTCCTCTTTTTCGTTTATGGGAGACAGCGTGGGCTTGTACAGGCAGTATTGTCAAACAAGTAAAAAACAATTATGATATTAGCACCTGAGGGTGTAAATTAACAATAGATAAACTGGGAGCCCCATATTAACTATTGAAAGATAGTTGGTATGGGGTTTTTAATATTATACAAGTTTTTTTGATGAAATAAAAATAATCCCAGATACCGTCAAGATTTTTTGCGAAGCCTATTTGCTTGTAGTTGCCCACATAAATACTTATTTTAGGTCAAGTATTTTTTGCTAAATCATGGTATATTAGATGTATCATATATTAGGAGGATATACATGAGGTGCTTAAATGATATTTTTCGGTCGCTTGAATATATTCATGATAATATAAATAATAATTTAATGCTGGAGGAATCTTGTGGTTCGTTGAAAGTCTAGGTAGGTTACTGAGAATTTTGTTTAGTATTACAATCTTGTGAACGTATTATACTATGTGATTGTGAAGGTAATGGATTAATGTAGAATGTCAGGTAATAATGTCGCAATGGCTAATAACTATAATTAAGAAGGGCATTCACAGTCAAGCGGTAGTACACTCTATCATTGTATACTATACGTGAAGGAGGTGCTTATAGATGCACGCATGGGAACAAATACAACAGACCATAGAATTTATTGAGGGTCATCTGAGTGAGGAAATTTATATTGATAATCTTGCTAAAATGGCTTCGTTGTCGCCTTTTTATTATCAACGATTGTTTAGTAGGCAGATAAAAAAAACAGTTGCCGAATATATAAAACTCCGTCGTATGGCAAAGGCAACCGAAACCTTACTTCAAAGGGATAAGCGTATCTTAGATATCGCATTAGACCTTGGATTTTCCTCACATGAACACTTCACCCGCACATTTAAGGATACTTTTGGGATGATACCGGATGATTATCGCAAGAATCCTGTAGCGTTAAACCGAATGACCAAACCGGAGCTTTTACTTCATTATACTCTGGTTGATGAAGGAGTCCCTTTAATCACTGATGGAATTGTTCTTGAAATAAATCATCAGCAGATTACGGTGCCCATCCATTTTATAGGTATTAAAAAAGATATACCGATTCATTTTATTGAAGATTGGGAACAGAATCGGGTGTTGACCCATTGGATACTCTTTGGCGGAGTTTCCATGAGCAAAAACTTACAATGCTGGAACTTTCAGCTGATAACGAGGAGATAGGCGTGGCATATCCATGTTTGGAAGAAGGGTATTTTAGCTATTTTGCAGGTGCAAAGGCCAGACAGGATGAAGTAGCAAACGGTTTTATGAATTGGGAACTGCCAGTTGGAGAGTATATCGTTTGTTCCTTTGAAGCGGAGTGTTTTGAGGCTCTTGTTATGGATGCTCTATACAAGGCACAGCAATATATTTACAACACATGGTTGCCAAATCATAAATTGCATACTGATATATTTTGTGCGGAGCGATATGAAAGTCATTCCCCTGAAACTACAAGCATGGAAATTTGGCTGAAACTGATGCAGTGAATTTATACATTATCTGTGTAGATTTTTTCATAGCAGTGAAAGCTTATGGGATGACACAATTATTTAGGCTTACGATTATACTTAATTTGTACGTAAAAAGTAAAGCAGTTGGATGGACAAACTGATACAATTACATTGAAGAGGAAATATAAATGAATTGTTTTGAGAAAACGATATTTATACTTTTGCAAGATATTGTAATCCTGTAATAGCGCAGTTGAGCTGATTATATTCCATGTATAAAACAGGTAAATCAGATATAGACAAAAGGAGAAGAAAAATGCATTATGATAAATTATTTAAGAATTTTCCAATTATAGAAGACGATGATGTATTAATGAAGAAAATTGAGAAACAGGATTTAAATGATTATGCAGAAATCAATATGAATGAAGAACTTTATCGTTTTAAACCTGGGGAACCAAGAAAAACCATTGCTGCTGTTGATAATATTATTGGACATCATGAAAGAGATTTTAATAAAAAGAAAATTATTAATCTTGGAATTTACTTAAAAATTATGAATAATAAAATGGTAGGTGTTGCTGAAGTTTTTGATTTTGATAGAACAGTTAATGTAGTCACAATCGGATATACTTTAAATCAGAATTATTGGGGACGAGGTATCGCAACCAAGACGACATCGTTACTACTCAAATATCTTTTTAATGTAATTGATGTAAATCGGATTCAAGCTTTTGTAATGCCTCAAAATGAAAAATCAAAAAATGTTCTTCTACGGAACAAATTTACGAAAGAGGGTACAATAAGGCAGGGTAATTACTGGAAAGGCAGAGGCGTAGTCGATTTAGAATTATATTCAATATTAAAATCTGAATACTTATATATAGACGTTAAGTGAACCAATATTCCAGTTAATGCAAATATGGGGTGATTAGTATTATTTGTTATAGTTCAGCCTTTGGTACGGCGAGGTGTTTTTTGTGAGTGAAGCGAAGCGAAAGTCACAGAAAACCCGAGACATACCTGCGCGAAATTATGCAGAATGCATAATTTCTGTGCATCATATGTTACAATTCAGCCATAGGCTGAATTGTAACTATTATTTTCCCGGAAAAGGGTTGCCTTTCCTGAATTTTGCTAATTTACTATAAAATAGTAGATATATCAAAATTCAAAAATACAGCACTCGATCATAGGATAATGGCAGAGTGCTATATTTTTGGGGACTATGAGGGAAAATTAACTATGAATGCCGAAAATCACCAATAGATCACCAGAGATTTTTAATGCGAAAGAATTCCAAATTAATTAATACTGTATGACTAAGGAAATTATCCTAGTTGATGCTCCGGGGCATAAATACTGTATCTAGAACTAAGATATTTAAAGGTTAGATTCCTTTTAATTAATCGACTGAGAGGCGGAAACTGTTAATGCCCTCCTGCTAAATTATAAATAACCCTAAACATAAATATAAATTAAAAATATACAAATAGGCAAAATGGTAAAAATAGTGCTTGTTGAAGTAAATATATTCCATTTAAATTCCAGATATATAATTATATAATGGTACAAGAAAGAGGAAATTGCATAAAAATATTCAAAATTCTGACAACTTTTTGGTTAGTACTTATAATGCTGCTGATGACAGCATGTGGTAAGAATGCCACTGCTAAATCGAACATAAGGAAAGCGGATATGCGGCAGTGGGCTTATTTACATAATAAAGAGATAGCGATAGAAGTATTTCATAAAGATGGTACCGCACAGTATGAGTGCAATGAGTATTTTGAAGATACAATGTGCTAATTTCAGTGAGACGAGAATAAGTTGCAAATTGAATATCCGTGAAATGTGGATAAAATAAGCAACAAATAACAACGATGGAAATGTGATTTGGACTTAAGAAACATACGGCAGAAATCCGGATGCTTCCAAGATACATAGGGGTCATATCACATTAACATAAATAAAATTATTTCTTAGGAGGAGTATTATGAAAAAAGTTTTTGCGCTACTAATGGTTATGGTGATGCTTCTATCCCTCGCCGCATGTGGGAAAAAAAGTGATAGCACAGCTACCGGCAATAATGAACCTGCCGAAACTAAAGCTAATACCGCAACTGAAACACCTGCCGCAACCGAGGCACCTACCGCAACTGAAACACCTGCCGTAAGCAAGAGTGAGCCTACCGACCTCACTATGTGGTGTATAGCGGTAGAGAGTGATTCAAATCGCCATGCTTATGAAACTGCCATCGCTGATTTCCAGGCAGCTCATCCGGAAATCAACCTTAAATGGGAAGCTACACAAAACCAGGATTATAAGACGAAGATTAAGGCTGCAGCAGCAGCAAATGAACTGCCAGATATCTTCTTCACATGGGGAGGCGGTTTTCTTAGAGAATTCGTTGATGCTGGTCGTGTTTATTGCTTAGATGATGCCTATGCTGATTATGCTTCTGAATTGCCTGATAAAGTGTTGACAAACCACACATTTGACGGTAAGCGTTATGCTGCGCCAACAAATTACAATGCTGTTGCTATGTTCGCCAATACGGATCTTCTCAAACAAGCAGGTTTTGATAAAGTTCCTGGTACATATGAAGATCTGATGGCTTGCTGTGACGCTCTTGTTGCAAAGGGAATTATTCCTTTTGGCTGTTCAGGGAAAGAGACCTGGTGTGTAACCGAGTATCTTGAATCTATTATCGAGAAGAGCGTTGGCGCTTCAACACTTACCGATATGTATCTTGGCAAAACTCCATGGAATAACGAGGGTGTTATAAAGGCAGTTGACAATTTCCAGGAGATGATTAACAAGAAGTATTTTGATCCAGAAGGAATTGCACTTAGTAATGACGAGGTTAAAGCAAACTTCATAGCAGGAAAGTATGCTTTCTATATTAATGGTACATGGAACTGTGCAAGTTTTACTGATATAGCAGATAAGGTTCAGATTGCTGAGTTCCCGGTTATTGATTCTACCAAGTCTCAGTTAGGCGAGCTCATTGGAGGTCCTAGTGATTCACTTGCTGTTTCAGCTAGTTCCCAGAATCCTGAGGTTGCTGCAAAGGCCGCATTTGAACTTGCTAAGGGCGTTAGCCACTATGGTTACCTTGATGGCAATGGACTTCCGGCATGGACACCTGATTATGACACAAGCTCAGTCAACAAACTGACACTGACAGTTGCTGATATTATTAATAATTCTAAACAGAGTGTTCTGTTTGGTGACGGTATTCAGTCTGCTGATAATGCAAACATTTATCTTGACTATGTTAGCCAGATTTATGCTTCTGCAATTGATGGTAAGAAATTTGTTGAAAAGCTTGATCAAGACCTTAAAAAATAATTATGGGACGTAAATGATAATTTAAGAAACATGAATGAGAGCCGTTAAACCATTGGGTTCTGATTCGATAAAGAAAGAAGCGGTTTCCCAACGATTGTCTGGATCATAATCATCTGGGAACCGCTTCTTATCTATTAGGGAAGGAATCAAGATGAAAAAACTATATAGCAATAAACTGACAATTATTCTTTTTATTCTCCCTGCGCTACTGCTTTTTTTTCTCATTCTTGTTGCACCGATATTTATATCGGGCTATTACAGCCTTTTTGATATGAACGGTTTTGGAAAAAAGACTTTCATTGGATTGGAAAATTATAGAGAACTGTTTTCCAGCAACTCAATCGGCTTTTTGAAGGCTCTGGGCAATGCGCTGCTTTTGGCACTTCTTTCAGTAGCAGTTCAATTGCCTCTTGCGTTGGGGCTTGCACTTCTTCTCGGTAAGGGAAGAAAGGGGGAACGAGGTTTCCTTTCAATTTATTTTATGCCTGTTCTTATATCGACTGTTGTTATCGGTCAGCTCTGGCTAAAAATTTACAATCCATCCAATGGTATACTTAATGTAGTGCTAAGATCTCTTGGGCTGGATAGTTTGGCAAAGATTTGGCTTGGTGATTTAAAAACCGCACTTGGTGCTGTTTTTGTACCTATTTTATGGCAGTATATCGGTTATCATATGCTGCTGATGTATGCAGGTATCAAGAGTGTTCCACCCGAGTATCGTGAGGCAGCAATGATTGATGGAGCAAAAGAGGGACAGGTAAACCGTTATATTGTTTTACCGTATATAAAGCCTATACTGAAGATATGCACTATCTTTGCTGTTACAGGCTCCTTGAAGTCTTTTGACTTAATCTATGTATTAACAAATGGCACACCGTTACACGCAACAGAAGTGCCCAGTACTCTGATGATAAGTATGTTGTTCCTGCGTAATCGATATGGTATGGGCAGTACGATTGCTTTCCTTCTCATCATTTTATGCTTCACATTTGCTTTGATTATAGGCCGCATATTCAAGAATAAGGAGGATTAACAACATGAAACTCGGTGATATCTTTCCGGATAGAAATAAGAAATCCGGACCTCAGAATAAATCCTTCCAGTATAAAGGAATTAAGGGCAAAGAGGTAGGAATAAACATCATATTTGGATTATGGGCGATTATAAACCTGTTCCCTGTCTATTGGATGTTTACTTTCTCCCTCAAGAGCAACGAGGAAATATTTGGCAAAAATGTTGCTGGTCTTCCGAATGACTGGCTGTGGTCAAACTATGAAAAGGCAATTAGTACAGGAAATATTGGAAGATATTTCCTGAATAGTGCCATTATTGCCGTTGTGACTATTGCAATCGTTATGCTGGTTTCACTTATGGCGACCTTTGCCCTGACAAGATTTATTTGGAAGGGAAGGAAGCAAATGAACGCATTTTTTATGCTTGGTTTGACGATTCCTATTCATGCGGCTATCGTGCCTATCTATGTCACTCTTTCAAAACTGGATTTGCTCAATACTTACTTAGCTCTTATTATTCCCTACGCTGCCTTTTCCTTAGCGATGGGGATACTTATTTGCACAGGTTTCATGCAAGAATTGCCCATAGATCTTGATGAGGCAGGATGTATCGATGGCTGCGGTACATGGGGTATTTTCTTCCGAATTATAGTACCGTTGATGAAGCCGGCTGTAGCAACAGTGTCAATTTACACTTTCCTGCAGTGCTGGAACGAGCTGATGTTTGCGACTATCTTTATTAGTGATTCTGTGCACAAAACTCTGCCTGTCGGTATACAGGCTTTTTACGGACAGTATAACACGGATTGGGGACCTATTGGTGCGGCGTTGGTTTTAGCAACATTCCCGACGCTTTTATTCTACATATTCTTTAGCAAGAAGATACAGGATAGCTTCATTGCAGGAGCAATCAAGGGCTAGTGATAAGTAAATATTTTTTCAGATGGGTTTCGGATTCTGCAAAGTGGCTTTATACACAACGGAGTCAGAGACCCGTTGCAATATCAGAGTTATGGATAACTTGGATGTGCTGTGTTGAAAATTAGGAGCAGGTGTGATACGATAACATATGGAAAGTATGGATAAAATTAGCATTTATATAAATATACATGATTGAGGTGTAGAAATGAGGCATGGCGGCAATGGATTAAAACGCGATATTAGAATGTCGCTGCAGCAAAAGGCCCTGTTAATGCTTATTATTCTGTTGCTTTTTTTCTGTATGATGTTTATGATAACAACTTCAATTATAATTAAGAAAACGGAAGATGATTTCAAAGCAAGAACATCGGAAACAGCAGTCAACAATGTGGTATCCACCATCAAAGCAAGTTTGGTGAACTATAATTATTTGACACGTCTGATCATGCTCAATGACAGAGTCGTGAATTATTTAAAAACGGAAGAAACAGATAGAGAAAAGATATATGATGCACGAGAGGGTATCAATGAAATACAAAGTTTATATAGCTATATTGATTCGGTATATATCTTCCGCAACGATGGTGAGCATGTAAGTACAGGAATAGGTGAATATTCTATCAATATAAACAGCGTAGAGCGTTCTAATATTTTGGATGCCCGTGGTACCACAGTTATTTCAATTAATGGCAACGGTACGATTACAAAAAAAAGAAGTAAGCCGTTGCTTACTATGTCACGTGCAATATATGATATTAATTCACAAAAGCTCTTGGGTATGCTGATGATGAACATATCAGGCGATGTGTTCGATGATGCCCTTGCGTTACAGAATCCCAGCGGTATGTGTATACTTGATCGTAATGGTACACTTCTATGTGGGAATAAAGAAATCAGTGCATTGTATGACAGAGACTATGATAGTAACAGTATAGTTTATAAGAGTATTCGCTTAGGAGGTGAGAGGAAGACGCTGACTGGCAAACTGGCAGTAAAACCGCTTGTTGTTTTGTGTGCCAGCGGTAAGGGGGCAGAGCCGCTGCCGCGGGATACCTTACATGCGTTGATGATCACTCTGACAGCATTTATCCTGTCGGCATTTGTTTGTGCTTGGTTTATTACAAGTAATATTGCACGACCTATCAGAAATTTAAGTGAAGCAATGGAACGCACAAGATCATCCGGGTGGCTTAAGAAGTTTGATACTGAAATGCCAAACAATGAGATTGGCAGGTTGGCTGAAAGTTATAATAGTATGATAGAGTATCTTAATGAGCTGTTCAATCGCCTGCTGGAGAATGAAAAGAATATGCAGAAGGCAGAGATGCGTGTGCTCCAAGAGCAGATAAAGCCGCATTTTCTCTATAATACATTAGAAACGATCAGTTATATGGCAGTGCAGGAGAACGCAAACAAAGCACATGATGCACTGGAAACACTGGGCAGCTTTTACCGTAATTTCCTTAGTAAAGGTGACCGCGAGATACCACTAAAGCGTGAGCTGCGTATTACACAGGATTATCTCTCCCTGCAAAAGCTTCGATATGGAGAGATATTTGAGGATGAATATATCCTTGACGATAGTACACTTGATTACATGATACCTAAGCTGATTCTTCAACCGCTTGTGGAAAACTGCATCTACCATGGAGTGCGCCTCAAGGGTGAAAAGTGTGTAATTCGCATCACTACCTGCATGGAAGAGAGCGGTTTGCAAATAATTGTGTACGATTCAGGTGTTGGCATGAGTGCTGACCAGATAAAGAACGTGCTGGAGGCAAGCGAGAAGGATGACATAAAGGGGCTGTCAGGTTTCGGTCTGCGTGGCACCATTAATCGAATACGTTATTACTATGATTACGACAACATAGTGCAGATACGCAGTGAGCCTGGCGAGTATACTGAAATTGAGATATACATACCTAAGATGAGGAAAACTAAAACAGAGGGGGAAGTTTGATAGTTCCTTTCAAACTACTTATTAAAACAGTGACGCAGACAGGCCTGCGTTATGCAGGAGGGGGAAGAATGATGTACCGAGTTATGATTATAGACGACGAGATGTCCGCTCGTAGGCTACTACAGGTATCCATAGATTGGAAATCGCTTAATATGGTGTTGGTGGGTGAGGCCGAGAGCGGTATAGAAGCGATTAACATTATTGATGAATTACGGCCAGACATTGTTTTTGTTGACATATCCATGCCCTTTATGAATGGGATAGAATTCATAGAGATTGCAACAAAGCGATATACAGACTTGATGATTATCGTTTTGACTGGATTTGATGATTTTGAGTATGCACGTCAGTGTGTCCGACTGCCGGTGATAGAGTATATGCTTAAACCGATTGTCCGGCAAGAGGTGACCGAGGTGTTAACCAAGATAAAGGAAAAACTTGATAAACACAATACTCGTACACAGGAGACCGGACAGGAAATTACGACCTCTGATATCGAGCAGATAATGCAGTATTTACGAGATAACTTTATCGATTCTAACATAAACCTAACCTCTGTGGCGCAGCATTTCGGCTTTAACCCGAGCTATCTTAGCCGGAAATTTAAGCAGGAAACAGGAAAGAGCTTTGTCGAATTTCTTATCAAGTGCCGGATGGAACGTGCGATTGAGTTGGCAGGAACAAACAAGAAGATGTTCTGTACTGCCAATGATGTCGGCATCCCTGACCCGAACTACTTTGGACGCTGCTTCAAAAAATATACAGGCATCAGCTATTCAGATTATATCAGCTCACATTCCTTGCGGTAAACTTTTTGGTATTACATATTGAAAACCATTTTTTCTTAAGAATAAGTTTGGGACCCTAATTTTAACCGATAAGGTTGCTATAGGGGTCTCTTTTTTGTATTGGGGTAGGTACTACGATTATGTAGTTGACGAAACTTTCGTTGATGGAAAGGATATCGTAAAAAATCAAGGTATATTATCGGAGTATTGTGTAGAAAACCGAGAAAAAATAAGTGTAATCAGTGGAGAGAACCGCACAGCGCTGGAGGGTATAAGCATCTCCAAAGATATTAAGAAAGAGATACCTCACTACCTTTCAAAGCTTGGAGAAAACAATGCTTATACGGTAAGATTAAGCGCAACAGCAGAGGATTTGTATAATGCCAATCTTTTTTCTAATGTTTCTGTATGAAGTTCAAATAAATTATTGTCATAGTCATAAAAGTATATAGAAAATCCTTCCCCTTGTACTCTTTTTCTTTGGGGCTTTAATTCTAGATTTAAAGTTCTGATTTTATTTAAATAACTATCTAGATCGTATTCTGATATTTTAAATGCCACATGATGATAAGTTCTATTTAGTATATTTATATCTTCCATGACTGCTATCCATTGACCTCCGATAACAAAAAAGCGTTCCTTATACAAAGAATGTTTTTTTTCACCACTATAATATACTTCTTTGGCATCAAATAATTCTTTAAATAATAGGGTTGTTTTTTCTAAATCATTTACGATAAAAGTTATATGGCTTATACATTCAATCATATGATACCTTCTCCTATTGTTAATTACAATATTTTACTTTATTATTATATTATAACTAGCACTGGTGTAAACTTCAAGAAAATGTTCTATGGCTGCTAAAAAACTATTGCAATTGACGCAGCGATAAGTGTTATTATTATCTTGAGATATCTCAGGAGGAATATTAATGAATAAACCAATAGTTGGTGCCCGTCCTAAATTGGATTAAGTCATCTAATCTTGTGGGCACTGCCCGATTATTCGGAGGTAATATGAAACCAATGCCTAGTGGGGAGGGGAATCCATATGGATATGGATTTTGTGCTTCTATTCCAGAGGGTCTCACAATACCAGAATATCTAAAGGAAATGGTGCTTCCCGGTGGATTATATGCAGTAATAGAAAGTACAGATGATATTGAGGTTTCATGGAAAATATTAATGAAACAGTTGTTAAGTCATGATAAATATAAATCGGACAGTTCAAGGTTATGTTTGGAGGAGCATATTCGTAATGACAATCCGGAAAGGTGTGGTAATGAATACTCATTAAGATTAATGGAACCAGTGAAATTGAAATAGAAAGCACATTCTGGAAATCAATTCATTGCTATTTCTTTAATCGCTTCTCTTATGATATTACTTATGTAGAATATCCACGTGAAATAACAGAAAAGGCTGAAAATTTTTCTGATATAACCCAATGGTTGTATCATACCTATGGGAACAATACTTATGATTTTATTATTGGTCATAGTATGGGAGGTATTATAGCGTTGGAATTGTTATCATCATTGCGGTTGCAATGCAATAAATGTATTTTAGTTGATTCGATTTTAAAACCTACAGAAGTCTTCTATCGAAATTTAATGCTTCCTGTTAATATGGATGATTACGGAGAACAAGTGCTCTCTATGATTAAAGAAGAAGACCAATACTATGGTGATTCTTTAAAAAAATATATGCAAAGAGAGGATGATTTTACGAATTATATTAAAAATACCAATGCTAGAATTTATGGAATTTATGGCGATCGAGGATATGCAAATTATAATAACCGAATTAAAGATTTATGTTTGCCGGAAGATATATGCCAAAGAATAACTTTTCGGTTTGTGAAGAATTCCTGTCATATGCCGATGATTGAAAATCCTTTGGAGTTGGCGGATATAGTAAAAAGCATAATTGATGACTAATATCGGTCGGTATTTCAGCCTGAATAATTCACCAGAGCCCACAGCAGCACATGCAGTTTTTAATCTTAAGAAGGCGAATTTTTTTATGAGATTATCATCCTGCGGTGTAAGTTGAGCATGAGATCCTTATGAGTGTTTGTAATACAACCCACAGTTGAGTTTTTACTTTCCGGAATTAAACAAAGATGTATTCCTTTTTTTTATTTTAGTGTATAAAATAGTTTTATCAGCTGATAAGTTTATTTAAAGGAGATTCTGTATGGATATAAACAAAATTGGAAGGCAAATCGCTGCCCTGCGGAAAGAACTTGGGTATACACAGGAAAATCTTGCTGAAATATTGAATATTAGCCCCCAAGCAGTTTCGAAGTGGGAAAATGGCCACGCATTACCTGAAACAGTCCTGTTGCCAAATCTTGCAAAAGCATTAGGTACGAGTATTGACTCACTGCTGACTGACAGTAAAATTCAAATTTTATCCGCTTTCTATGGTGACGGAATAGAAAGCTACAATGTGGCGAAGCGTTTGAATAAGCTAATTCAAAACGACAATTTAGATATTATGGTGAACGCACTTACACTGGCTTGCCCATTGGACAATAATCGTCCGAAATATCTGATCTTGAAATATCAGATTGAACAGAATATTTATTATACATTTGCAGACGAGGACAGTCAGCTTACCATTGACCTGAATAGCAAGAGATTTAGAAATGCCGAAAGTGTTTTAATAATTGCAGCGTCGTATGGCACTGCAAAAGCTAAATATGATGTAATGCTCAAAATCGAACATTACAACTTGTTTAACTGGAACGAATATCACGCAGACCATGAAACTTTTCCGAGTGATCCGAACAATGATGACAAGGATTATCTTACTTTTGTATATCTAAACAAGGACGGTATTCATCTGGTTACTTGTGAAGAAAATGAAAGTATAGCATATAATATCGATAAAACGGAGCTATACAGAAAACAAGATGAAAACGAGTATTTTATACCGAATGTTCCCCTTCTCCCTGAATTTGGTAAGGGTATGGAATGCTCCTGGGCGGCCGCTTTAACCGCCGCGCTGCAAGCGATGCATATTAAAACGACATATGAGCATGTTATGGGTGTATCAGGAGCTTGCTACCGGCTCGCGTTCTGCTCCCCGAGATGGGACTATAGTTCAGTTGATGGCCTTGTTGCATATGATTATGCGATGCCCGGCTATAAAGCTTTTGGTTTTACCCCTGATTTTGCTGAACGGATTGATAAAGAAGCGAGAGCGGAAGAACGCAAACATATGATAAATGAAATACGGCACAATATGCCTGTACTAGGTATTAATCTTCGGGTTGCACCGGAATGGGGTGTTATCTGTGGTTATAAAAATAACGGCTCAGATTTGTTCTGTCGTACAAAATACGATTCAGAGATTCATAATTCTTCTGGCTATGAAAAAGGAAAGTACAACCCCTATGATTATCTTTTTGTTGATAATTGGCCGTTTATCATCACTTATTTCAGTGATATGACTCCTCCCCCAACACCCAAAGAAAATTTAGTAAATTCTTTGCGTGTGTTTGCCGATTGTACAAAGCAGGAAATCGGTAGGGGTTACGCTATGGGGTTAAAGGCATATGAGGTATGGCAGATTGACCTGCTGGACGAAGCCTGGTATGAAAATAACGATGATGAGCAGTTTGCTCGACGGCTTTCAGTTAATCAATTCTGTTCCCTTGCTTTATTTGATGCACGCAAATCAGCTTATATTTATCTTTCAGATAATAAAAGCTTTCTGTCTGATAAGGCTGACAGCATGGAACAAATCATAAAGTATTTCTATGATATTTCTGAAATGGCTGGACAGATTCATAAATTACTAGGCAGTGAGGAGCACTATAAAGGTGCAAGAGCTCGGGAATTCTGGACAATGGAAATGCGTATAAGACAAGCTGAACTGCTTTCACAGATGCTTGATTCAGAACGTAAAGCGATGTTTATTGCGGAGAAAATCATATATAATATAGGATAATAAACTGTATAAAATAATTGTTAATGTATAATAAAAAGTTCCATATCAATCAATGGATTAGATGATATGGAACTTTTTCAATTCGGTATGGAATTCGAGATTCTAAAACTTCCGATATGGATTTCATTTGCAGATATTTAGTCAGCCTGTGTAATCCGACAATCAGCTCTTCCATATTTTATTAGACGGCTTTACGATTATAATACCACCAATATCAATCATTCATTTTCCTGGCATAGATCACTTTACAGGGAGGAAATATCTGAAAAGGACGTTGATCTACATATTCAATAATAAAACCCTGCTTTGTAAGAATCTTTTTATAAAAATTAATGTGTGCGATATCCAGTATAGCTAATTTACAGTCATTCTTTGCCACTCTTGCTATTTCAAGAAGAGCTTTTTTCCTTTCCTGATTATTTTTTAGATTGTGGATTGCGAGGCTTGATACAATAATATCAAAAAAATCATCTGCAAATGGTAAGTTTCTCATATCTGAATTTATTACTTCTATTTTTGTTTCAGTACCCTCAATGTGTGCATTTTGCATTAAGGCGCCATAATTGTTTCCGGTTTGATCTTTCCCATTCCAAATATCAACACCGTATGCTTTTCCGGAATTGAGCTTAGATGCAATTCCGTTAAGCATCAGACCTCGGCCGCAGCCTACATCCAGGGATATTTCTTCTCCGGTTATAGACAGTCTTTGAATTATTTTTTCTCTCATCTTGTATTTACCTATTTTACTGCTATAAATCATATAAAAACCAATCAATAAACATAAAACCCCCAAATAGATCATCCAGCTCTCACTGGGTAAGTAAATATATCCAATAAGAGATAATAGGATTCCGGACGTGAAATACCCTATTACAACTGCTGGTGCATCTAAACCATATTTGCCTTTTTTCATAATATTTCCCCTTTGGGTTAAAAGTATTTTTACTATAAATTTGACCGTCAGTCAACTATCTATAACATAGCACATATTTGACCACTGGTCAAGTGACATTTTAAGTGATATAATAAAAATAAATATAGAATT
Organism: Anaerocolumna sp. MB42-C2; assembly: GCF_030913705.1. Classification (GTDB taxonomy): domain Bacteria; phylum Bacillota; class Clostridia; order Lachnospirales; family Lachnospiraceae; genus Anaerocolumna. Next base: position 2,490,667 of record NZ_CP133190.1, on the reverse strand, counting down.
GATTCAAACGCCGAATTACACCAAAAGTCACTGGCTAAAATATTAACGGAAATCTCCCCACAAATAACCGAACTAGCGGATATTCCGGATAGTGAGATGAAAGAAGTAAGGACGTTTGATCAACTGCCCGAGACCTTGACGTATCCTGAGATAACCCCAGTTCTGTTTGAGAATGCCAGGATGCTATAATAAACTGTTTTAGCAGTACATAATCTAATCTACCTGTCGTTTATCATTTTCCTGGTAAATGCTTTCTTGTATTGGGATGGGGTCATGCTCTCTGCTTTCTTAAATAATTTCATAAAATACTTTTCATCTGAAAAACCACAGGAATATGCAACTTCTTTAATCGATAAATCATAATTGCTTATGAGTGACTTTGATATTTCAATCCTTGTTTTGTTAATATAATTTGTTAACGTTGTATTTGTAGTCTTTTTAAACAGAGAAGATAAATAATCTGCATTATATCCGAATTCATTGGCTATTTCTTTAACCGTAATTGATTTATAATAATTTGCTTTGATCCATTCCATAACCCTTGCTATATTTGGAGAGATATTATGTCTTATTTTATAATGCATTTCTATAAATTCCTGGGAGATCTCCATTATCAATAAACTAAGTGCATAATCTATTATCTGACTGGAATAAATCATTTCCTGTCTTGATAAATCCAATAGTTGATTAAAGAGTAAGGGAGCTCTTTGGGTAAGGGCTATTTCCCCATACTCCGGTATGACGTATAAGTTGTTTAGTCTGGATTCTAACGTTTGATCCAATATTCTCTTTAAAAATTTTTCTTTGGTGGCAACCATCATTTTATCATTAGTCAGAAAATGAACCCAAACATAGGATAACTTCCCGATTGATGGTTTATATCCAAAGTGTTCTTCATTGGCTCTCAATAATACAAATTGATTCGGGCCAACTTCGTAATTTACACCCTCCTGCGAAATATATAATATTCCCTCTTTTACCATAATAAGTACATTTATATTAAAGTTACGCCTCACATGCAGGAATTCCTGCTTGCTGATCAAATTGCCGCAAGATAGATATTTCAAGGGATAATCTGCATCGGATAAAAAATACCGCATCTAAGTTTTCGCCACCTTTTATAGAGTTATAGTAGTTGATTATTTATTGATAATATCTATAATTAGTTTATATCATAAAACATTTTAATATTACTGTCTATCTGTTTTATACACTTTTATTACTATGTGATAAGGGAAGCAGTGGTTAATGAAAAAACAATAGTGAGATCAAATTTAACCAGGCAGTAATTTCTTAAATTAGTAGATGTAATAAATTTATTATTATCAAATAGGAGGATATAAAAATGAGTGATTTATTGAAGAATTTTATTGTTTCCGACAGTTTTCTCGGAAGATATGAAAAACTTGTTAAAGAGGTAGTGATACCGTATCAGGAAAAAGTATTAAAGGATGAGATCCCGGATACTGAAAAAAGCCATGCAATCGAGAACTTTAGGGCAGCAGCTAAAATGCTTGAAACCGGAACCTGTGATGATGAATTTTACGGAATGGTTTTTCAGGACAGTGATGTCGCCAAATGGCTGGAAGCTGCCGCTTATTCCCTGCTTAAATATCCGGACAAAGAACTGGAAAACCGCTGTGACGAGGTAATTGAGCTAATTGGCCGCGCGCAGCAAAGGGATGGATACCTGAATACTTACTTTACGGTAAAGATGCCTGACAAGCGATGGACTAATCTGGAAGAAGCACATGAACTTTATTGTGCGGGACATATGATGGAGGCAGCAGTTGCCTATGCGGAATCAACCGGTAAAACAAAACTTCTGAACATAATGAGCCGTATGGCAGACCATATTTACAAACGATTTATTGAAGAGGGAGCAGAAGGGTATCCCGGACATCCGGAAGTTGAGCTTGCGCTTATGAGAATGTACCGATGTACAAAAAATGATAAATATAAAGAACTGGCAGAGCATTTTGTTAATGTACGCGGTGTTGACAGTGATTATTTTATAAAAGAAAGTCAGAAGTATAATTGGACGGTATGGGGAAATAACAGTCATAACAAGGAGTATGCGCAGAACCAGACCCCGGTACGTGAACAGACAAAAGCCGTGGGTCATGCAGTCCGTGCTGTATATCTTTACACAGGTATGGCAGATGTAGCTTTTGAAACAAAAGATCAGGAACTGAAAAATGCATGTAAAACACTATGGGATAATATCACCCAGTGCAAGATGTATGTCACGGGAGCAATCGGCTCGGCATATGAGGGAGAAGCTTTTACGAAGGATTACCATTTACCCAATGATACTGCTTATGCCGAAACCTGTGCTTCCATCGGATTGATTTTCTTTGCCAGAAAAATGCTTGATCTGGAGAAAGACAGCAGATATTCGGATGCCATGGAACGAGCGCTGTATAACTGTGTACTGGCCGGAATGCAGCTGGACGGAGAAAAGTTCTTTTATGTTAATCCCCTGGAAGTGATACCCGGAATCTCCGGCGAAGCCGTAACCCATCGCCATGCGCTGCCGCAGAGACCGAAATGGTTCGCCTGTGCCTGCTGCCCCCCTAATGTAGCCAGGTTATTATCTTCCGTGGGCAGATATGCCTGGAGTGAAGAGGGAGATACGGTTTATTCTCATTTATTTATAGGCGGAACCCTTGACCTTAGTTTTACTCTACACGGTAAAATAGAGGTTATAACCGAATATCCATATGGCGATAGGGTTACTTATAGATTTAAACCGGATGATACTGCAATGCATATGACACTGGCAATTCGGCTTCCGCAGTGGAGTAAGGAAACCGTTATTAAACTCAATGGGAAAAAAAGCAATTATGAAACGAAGAACGGTTATGCCTATCTAACCGAAGAATTTACTGCTGAAGATGAAGTAACCGTTACATTTGATATGAGTGTAAGACGAATATTTGCTTCGGGCAAGGTCAGCGCCGATAGTTGTAAGGTTGCATTTTCCAGAGGACCGCTGGTTTATTGTGCGGAGGGTATTGATAATGACGAGGATGTTCTTAGCCTGAGTGTTAAGAAAGAATCGGAAGCGGAATCGTATCCATCAAATATATTGAACGGAATTGTAGAAGTTAAAATTGATGGTTACAGGGCTATAACTTGTGATTCTTTGTATACTCACGAACGTCCGGCAAAGGAAACCTGTAAGCTCAGACTTATTCCGTATTATACCTGGGGTAACAGAGGGTTAAATCAAATGCGGGTATGGATACCGGAAGAGGAATAGTATTTTAATAAGGATTGTATCACAGAGGCTGTTGCAAAAATAAACTATCGATCTTATGTAATAGAGAATATGAATCATATTCCAGGAATGAGATGGATAAATTATTGATATGCAACAGTCTTTTTAAATATAATATGTTTAATAGGAACCTATATTTTTCGTTCTTGGAATTATATGACCTTAGTATCTAATAATGGGAAAAGAACTTATAAGTATTTATTTGTGTTTTTTTAAAAATATTTATTTAATGTTGAATTATAAGAAAATAAGCTATATTATAGGAACAAAGGTCGTTTCAATAATTCAATGCATCCGCAATAACTGCGCTGTTATCAGAAGTCTGATAACAGCTTCTGATCTATAATATAGAGGTGGAAAGGGGCTAAGTCCATGCCAAATGATATGACAACAGATAAACCTATGAAATTGATGATTGGTTTTACAATCCCGATTTTAATAGGTAACATAGTACAGCAATTATATTACGTGATTGATTCCATTATTGTAGGACAATACCTGGGAGTAAATGCGCTTGCAGCAGTAGGATCAACCGGTTCGCTTACCTTTTTGGTTATCGGCTGGGTGATGGGAATGACAGGTGGGTTTGCAATTATTATAGCCCAGCGTTACGGCGCAAAAGATATAAAAGGAGTAAGACATTATGTAGCGATGTCGTATTATTTGTGTATTATTATGGCAGTTGTTTTAACCGTTGGATTATTAGCAGCTAACAGATGGATATTAACGGTAATGAATACGCCGGAGGAAATCATGGAGGATACCTATCGTTTCATTCGGGTTATTTTTATGGGACTGACTGCGACTATAGCATATAATAACCTCGCTTCTATTTTACGGGCATTGGGCGACAGTAAAACTCCACTGTACTTTTTGGTTCTTTCATCCATAGTAAATATTATATTAGATTATTTGTTTATTGCAGGATTATCCATGGGAGTGGAGGGAGCCGGTTATGCTACGGTAATATCCCAGGCGTTAGCTTCTCTTTTGTGTTTCATTTATATGGCAAAGAAATTTCCTATTTTAAGTTTAAACAAAGAAGATGCTTATTTCTCGGGAAAAAGTGTAAAGAGATTAATTGGAATGGGTACACCCATGGGGCTTCAGTTCTCTATCACGGCAATCGGTACGATGATGGTTCAGGTGGCCTTAAATGGATTAGGGCCGATTTATATAGCAGCCTTTACTGCCTGCGGTAAGATTCAGAATATTATTACACAGCCATTTCCCTCTCTTGGAGCCAGTATAGCAACTTATGTAGGCCAGAATACCGGAGCAGGGAGAATGGACAGAGTTAAAGAGGGAGTCAGGGCAGGTATTATTATAACATTAATCTGCAGTGCGGTTTCAATGGTGGCAGTGTTGGTTTTTGGTGATTCATTAATCAGACTATTTATTACTGATAACAGCGGCGGCGTTTTGGAAAAAGCAAAAGTATATTTCTATGCAGTAGCCGGATTTTATCCTGCGCTGGGATTTATTTATGTCTATAGAAATTCCTTACAGGGATTGGGATATGGACTATTACCTATGTTAGGCGGAGTTTTTGAATTATTTGCAAGAGTACTCGTTATTTTAATATTGGCTAAGCCATTTGGCTATGTCGGAATATGTTTTGCAAACCCTGTTGCCTGGGTATCTGCATTAATACCGTTAATCCCGGCTTATTATTATCGGATGAAAAAGTTAAATGGTAATGTAAATTAATATTGGTTTATTATAAAATGCAGTTGACAAATAGAAATCTAAAGATTATTATATTGATAGTTAGAATTCTAAGTATATTAAGGAGTTAATTTATGGATAAAAATATCTATTCTGATTTATTTAGAACCATTACAATGAAGTTAAAATTCAGTGCTGATGAGAAAATAAATAAATTAGGATTAAACTCACAACAAGGCCGTATGATTGGCTATATCTACGAACATCAGGATAGCGGTATTATTCAGAGAGATTTGGCTGATGCCTTTCAACGCAGGGAGGCAAGTATTACCAGTATGCTGCAGGGATTAGAGAAGAAAGGATATATTGAACGCAGAATTCCTAAAAATAATGAGAGGCAGAAGAACATTTATGTATTACCGAAAGGTGCAGAATTAGTTGAAGAGTTCAATAAAACATTTGTTGATATTGAGAATAGTATTACCACAAATTTAAGTGAAGATGAAAAAGAGAATTTGTTAGCTTTATTGCTGAAAGTTAATAACAATCTTTAATAACCTGTAAGAAAGAGAATATATGTGGTTATTTTACTGCTTGATATTTAATAATTTTATATACTTAAATAGTTAGAATTCTAATTGTTATACATCTAATAATTTTAATGCTGAAAGGAGAAATAAAATATGGAACAAACAAATGAATATTATTTAAAAAGTGCATCCATTCCAAAAGCAATTTTCCATCTGTCTATTCCCATGATGATCGGTATGTCAGTAGGATCCATATATAATGTAATTAATACATTTTTTATCGGACTTCTGCATAATACTGAAATTTTAACATCTGTTACGTTAGGTTTACCTATTTTCACTATACTAATGGCTTTCGGAAATATGATGGGAGCAGGGGGCGGAACATTTATTACCAGATTGATTGCAAAACAGGAGTTAGAAAAAGCTAAAAAAGTAGCAGGTTATACTTTTTACGCCAGTATAATAATAGCGGTTTTCATTGCTATTATGGCTGTATTGGCACTAACACCCATTGTGAGGATTATGGGTGCGGATTCGATGGCTGTTATCAATTATACAAAAGCCTACTCATTGGTTATGTTTCTTGGAGGATTTTCCATTATACTAAACTTCACCTTAGAGCAGGTTGTAAGAGCTGAGGGAGCTTCAAAGGAATCCATGTACGGTATGTTTATAAGTACGATATTAAGTGTATTCTTTGATATATTGCTGATATTAGTTCTGCACCTTAATGTTACAGGGGTTGCATTGTCCATGGTATTAGCCAATATTGGTTCTTCATTTTATTATATTTATTATTTAGAGTCAAAAAGCGAACATTTAAAGGGTTTTTTAAAACATTTTAGTATACCCTTTAAAGATAAAATAGAAATATATAAAATTGGTGTGTCAGAATTGTTATTGACGGTTTTTCTTATAGTTACAACACTGCTATTAAATAATTTTTCTATTAAATATGGCGATAATGTAGTGGCCGGTTTTGGCATAGCGTTAAGAATAGTTCAGATACCGGAGTTTCTTTCAATGGGTTTATCGTTAGGGATTATACCATTAATTGCTTATAACTTTTCTAATCACAGTTATAAAAGACTCAAAATGACAATCAGGTTATCAGCAATATGGATTTTTGGATTATCGTTTGTTTTTGTCACACTGGTTTATACTTTCAGAAATACAATAATAAACTTATTCACAAAAGATACTACGGTGTTAAGTATTGGTGTATATATTATGATAGCTATGCTCATTTCTGCGTTGTTTAATGGATTTACCACATTATTTACAGGACTTTTTCAAGCTTCAGGACAAGGAGTAGCATCAACGATTATGTCTGTTACTCAAGGTATTCTTTTCATTCCGGTAATAATAATATTGCATCGGTATTTTGGATTACATGGGGTCATTTGGTCGATGACAGTAACAGAAATTATAACTTGCCTGGTAGGCGTTATATTGTATATTAGTTATGATATTAGAGTCAGGGATTATATTGCAGATAATTATAGAAGAGTTTGAACATATTAAAAAGATAGCAGTATTATGCTCTATCAGCATAATACTGCTGTCTTAAGTGTAATGCAGTTACACTATCATATCTGTAAAAGTATAAATATTAAAGGTATAAAAATTACTATAATATTATACGAATTCCATTTATAGAATATGGTTTTTATAATTATAATACGGTTATGTCAAATGTAAGTTCTTCTGATTGATTCGGAGGCAGGATTTTAACCCCCCTTTTTTCTTCAAATATATCGGATTCATCGTTGCAGGTGGAGATTCCGGTCCAAGGTTCCAAAGCGACAAAAGGACCATTATTGGAACTTGACCATAAAATAAAGTAATCAAAGTCAGCGAAATCCACTTGAATTCCTTTACCGGTTCCCGGATTACTTAATTTCACGGAACGGGATTTTAATTGGTCAAAAATTAATGCATCAACACTGAAATAACTGTGCTTTAACGGAAGTACAGCCTCATTGTTAAGAATCGGCAGACGGTTATCTACGTTCACTAGGCCGGTTGCAGGAATGGATTCCGGACACAGTGCAACTTCAGGTTTTTCAAATTCTACAATATAATCTTCGAATTTTTCACCGGGAAGAAGCGGACAATTAAAGCCCGGATGTCCTCCTACAAAAAATGGCATAGGGATGGAATCACGGTTAAGTACTTTAAAGGAAGTTGTAATAGTATTCTCTTTAAGGATATAGGTAAGCTGTAATTCAAAGTCATAGGGGAACTTAGACTTTAGTTCCTCATCGGAACAGACGGAGAATGTTATGGAATCCTCTGTCTGGCCGGCATATGTAAACTCCAGCTTTCGAACTATTCCATGACGTTCCATATTACAGGTCATATTATGACCGATAACAGCCTTTTTATCTCTGATACTGCCGCATATGGGAAACATGACAGGTGCCTGTCCGGACCAGAAAGCAGGATCGCCCTGCCACAGGTATTCCAGACCTAAAGAATCCTGAATCGAAACGATTCCGCCCCCCAGAGTATCAAATTTTGCTGTGATCTTGTCGTTTTTTAAATAATATTGCATAGTTTCCTCCTTTTATTAAACCTTTATTCGATATTAAATTTAATATTATTAACTTGTTTTTGAAAAGTCAATAGAAAAATTTATTATAATAGTTGAAAATAATAAAGTTGACATTGTTGCCCATTATGCTTATAATATAATTGAAAACAGAAACGTTTCGGATTTGAATAAAGGAGGAAGTAATATGGCACTTGTAACATCGGAAAAAATGCTTTTAGATGCTCAGAACGGAGGGTATGCCGTAGGAGCATTTAATGTTGAAAATATGGAGATGGTAAAAGCGGTTATAGCTGCAGCGGAAGAACTGAATGCACCTGTTATGCTTCAGACAACGCCCTCTACTGTTAAGTATGGTTCACTTGAAACCTTTGCGGCTATCGTTACAGCGGAAGCTAAGAAAGCATCCGTACCGGTTGCACTGCATCTGGACCATGGCAGCAGCTTTGAGCTTGCAGTAAGAGCAATTAAGGAGGGATATACTTCTATTATGATAGACGGATCCCATGAAACTTTTGAAAATAATATTAAAGTCAGCAAAAAAGTGGTTGAAGTAGCGAAACCAAATGGTATTCCCGTGGAAGCGGAACTTGGCAAAGTCGGCGGTAAGGAAGATGATCTGGAAGCGGAAGCAGATACCAATACAGATCCCATGGAAGCGAAAGAATTTGTGGAGAAAACAGGAATCACTTCTCTTGCAGTAGCAATCGGAACAGCACACGGTTTTTATAATGGAACGCCGGTACTTGATAAAGAAAGACTTTCAGAGATTAAAAAGGTTGTATCAATACCTTTGGTATTACACGGTGCCTCCGGTTTAAGCGACGATGATGTAAGGGATTGTGTAAAACGAGGAATCTGCAAGGTTAACTTTGCAACAGAGCTTAGGGTTGCTTATACCGATGGCATTAAGGAATTGTTAAATGAGAAACCGGATACTTTTGATCCGAAGAACTTAGGTAAAGCAGGCATGGAGAAGGTGAAAGAGCTGGTTAAAAACCGTATTTTAGTTTGCGGCAGTGATAATAAAGTGATAAAATAATTAAAAGTTTAGTTATTTTATAAAAAGGCGGGTAGTAAAGCAGTGGTAGCTACGATTAAAGATATAGCAAAGCACACAGGTCTGGGGCTTGCAACAATTTCATCCTATTTAAACGGCGGTAATGTCCGGGATGAAAACCGGAAAAAGATAGAGGCGGCAATTAAAGAATTAAATTTTGAGGTAAACGAAGTAGCTCGTGGCCTGAAGACAAATAAAACAAAAACAATTGGTGTAGTGATTCCGGAGTTAAATATTAACTTTTGTACGGAAATTATAACTGCAATGGAGGATGTTTTAAGAAACCATGGGTATGCTACCATTGTCTGTGACTGTAGAACCAATAAAGAACTGGAGAAAAATGCCGTTGATTTTCTTTTTCGTAAAAGAGTGGATGGAATTATTAATATGCCGGTTAATTCGGACGGTTCCCATCTAAGTTGTTTTGGTAAAGCAAAGAAACCGATTGTTTTGATTGACCGTAAAATTAACGGAATCGAATGTGATTATGTATTAGTTGATAATTTAACCGCAGCTAAAAATGCCATACAGCGGCTTATCGATAATGGACATAAGAGAATTGGTATGGTTGGCGGCCCTGAGGATGTATTTACTGCACAGGAGAGAATGCTCGGTTATAAATTGGCTTTGATGGAAGCCGGAATTGTTCCTGAAGACAGATTAATTGAACATGGTGACTATACCATTAATGGCGGTGCCAGGTGTCTGGAAAAACTGGTTAAGAACAATAAAGACATGACAGCGGTATTTGTTGCAAATCATGAAATGACTATGGGTGCGGTAATCGGAATCAACGAGCTGGGTGTTAAAATACCGGAAGAACTTTCTGTTATTGGTTTTGATAACACGGAATTTGCGAGAGCATGCAAACCTAAATTAACCATTGTAACACAGCCCAAAGAAGAGATAGGCAAAAATGTAGCGGAATTAATTTTGAAAAGAATTGCAGATAATAAAAATGAATCGGAAATAGAATATAAAATTATAAAACTGCAAACAGACATTATGGAAGGAAATTCTATCAGAAAATTATAAAAATAAAACCAAAAATCATAAAGTAAATCAATTTTATTACAAGCCGAAACGTTACGATTTCTAGATTTAAATAAAAAGAAATAAGATTACCGGATTTAATAAAATGCAGAGAATGATTTCGGTGATTTAATATATTTATTTTAAACAGCAAATTTGTGCTGACGCCCAAATTCGCGGCGTGTTGGCAGCATGGAGGATTAATGTGAAAAAATACTTACTTGGAATTGATATTGGAACAAGTGCTTGCAAGATAGCAATTTTTAACAGGCAGGGTGAAGTATTAGCCAGCGGAAACGGAGATTATCCGGTTTATTATCCAAAACCGGGATATGCGGAACAAAATCCGGATGAATGGTGGGAAGCAATTTATCAAACCATAAATACTACCATGCAAAAATCAGGAATCGATAAAGAGGAAATCGCAGGTGTCGGTGTTGACGGACAGAGCTGGTCAGCCATAGCAATTGATAAGGCAGGAAAAGTTCTTACCAATACACCGATCTGGATGGACACAAGGGCAGATGCCATCTGTAAACGGCTGAACAAGGAAATAGGTGACGATGTTATATTTAATCTGGTAGGTAATTCTCTTCAGCCTCCTTATACCACCGCAAAAATATTGTGGTATAAAGAAAATCTGCCTGAAGTTTATGAAAAGATATATAAAATATTGCAATCCAACAGTTTTATCGTTTATCGACTGACAGGAGTGTTAAGCCAGGAAAAATCCCAGGGTTATGGACTACATTGTTTTGATATGCATACCGGAACCTGGAATGAAGAGATGTGTGAGCGGTTTGGTATTCCGTTTCGTTTTCTTCCGGAAATCTATGACTGTCATCAGGTGGTTGGTTATGTGACGGAGGAAGCTGCAGAATTAAGCGGTCTGGCAGCAGGTATTCCCGTTGTTGCAGGTGGATTGGATGCTGCCTGCGGAACGCTCGGAGCAGGAGTCATACACCCCTATGAGACGCAGGAACAGGGCGGTCAGGCAGGAGGAATGAGTATCTGCCTTAAGGAATACAGTGCAGATCCAAACTTAATTCTTAGTTTTCATGTGGTACCCAATTTGTGGCTGCTCCAGGGCGGCACCACCGGCGGTGGTGGAGTAATGAGATGGTTTGATAAAGAATTCGCCGACTTTGAAAGAGAAGAGGGAAAACGTATCGGTAAATCCTCTCTGGCACTTCTTGATGAATCCGCTGCCAGAGTAAATCCGGGTTGTGACGGAATGGTATTTTTACCATATATGGCCGGCGAAAGATCACCAATCTGGGATGTGAACGCAAAAGGTGTATATTACGGACTGGATTACAGCAAAACCAAAGGGCATTTTATAAGAGCATCAATGGAGGGAGTGGCTTTTTCCCTAAAGCATAATCTGGAGGTTGCAGCGGCTGCAGGTGCACAGGTGGGTGAGTTAAAAGCCATGGGGGGAGCAGCAAATTCCCGGGTTTGGACTCAGATCAAAGCGGATGTTACAGGAAAACCGATAGCCGTTCCGTCTACCGATTCGGCTACTACCCTGGGAGCAGTTATTTTAGCCGGTGTTGGTGTGGGAATGTACCGCGATTTCGAAGAAGCGGTAGAAATGACTGTTAAAGTGAAAAGATATCATCAGCCAAATATGGAGAATCATAAGGTATATGAGGAAAGTTACAAAACATATTTGGAATTGTATCATAATTTAAAAAATACTATGAAGGAGAGGTAAGATTAATGAAAGCAGCAGTAGTCGTTGCAAATGAAGATGTACAATATTTGGATTATGAAGAACCGGTAACAAAACCCGGTACGGTTAAAGTCAAGGTAAAAGCATCCGGTATCTGCGGATCTGATATTCCAAGAGTATTGCATAATGGTGTACATTTTTACCCTATTGTATTAGGACATGAATTTTCCGGAGAGGTGGTAGAAATCGGAGAGGGCGTTACAAAAGTAAAAGTCGGAGACAGAGTTTCCGGTGCGCCTCTGCTGCCATGTCTGACCTGTGAAGACTGCCAGAACGGTAATTATTCTCTGTGTAAACATTACAGCTTTATCGGTTCCAGAGAACAGGGCAGCAATGCGGATTACGTTGTAATCCCTGAAAGAAATGCAGTGGTATTCGATAAAAGCATCTCCTTTGAACAAGGCGCTATGTTTGAGCCTTCTACCGTAGCTCTTCATGGACTTTTGCAGAATGATTATCAGGGCGGAAAAAATGTTGCCATATTAGGCGGAGGAACCATTGGTTTATTTACTATGCAGTGGGCTAAAATTTATGGTTCTAAGAAAGTGGTAGTATTTGATATTAATAACGAAAGACTTGCACTTGCGAAACGCCTTGGAGCGGATGAAGTGTTGAATACCACGGAAGAGGGATTTTTGGAAAAAGCCATGGAATATACGGACGGAAAAGGTTATGACTTCGTTTTTGAAACAGCAGGAGCAGCCCCAACCATGTATATGGCATTTGAATTAGCAGCAAATAAATCCCATGTATGCTTTATCGGTACGCCTCATGTTACTTTGGAATTTTCACAGAAATTGTGGGAAAACATGAATCGTAAAGAATTTAAATTAACCGGTTCCTGGATGTCCTATAGCGCACCTTTCCCGGGAAAAGAATGGGAACTGACCGCCCATTATTATGCAACCGGACAGTTAAAGTTTGACCAGGATCTAATTGCCGGAAAGTATCCGATGAGCAAAGCACAGGAGGCATTTCAGTTATTTAAGGTGCCCGGTGCCGTAAACGGTAAAATCCTGTTGGTGAATGAAGAATAGTGTACGTGTCACTGATTGCCAAAATACAGGTTGTACTCTCGTATAATAAATGGATTATATGGTTATAAGACATTAGTGTATTGACAGACAGCCCAATACTTAACAGGTCGGTACACTGACAGGAAAGGAATATAATAATGATATTAACGGTTACCCTAAATGCAGCGATAGATAAAAGGTATGTCGTAGAGAATTTGCAGACCGGCAGTGTAAATCGGGTAAAAGAATGTACTTATTCCGCCGGAGGAAAAGGACTGAATGTATCCAGAGTTGCAGCAATTGCCGGTGAAGAAGTAACGGCAACCGGGTTTGTAGGCGGACATGCAGGTCATTATATTGTAGAAGCACTGGACGGTAATAATATTAAAAGTGATTTTGTGCATATCAGCGGAGAAAGCAGATCCTGCATTAACATCTATGATGAAACGAATCATACCCAGACGGAATTCCTGGAGCCGGGCGTATGTATAACAGATGCCAATGAAGAAGAAATGCTGAAAAAATTTCTTTCACTCATTGACACATGTTCGGTGGTGGCTATCTCCGGAAGTGTTCCCAAAGGAATGGACGGTTCATTATATAAAGAAATGATTCAGATTGCAAAGAAACATCATAAGCAAGTCATTCTGGATACCAGCGGAAAATTACTGGAGGAATCCTTAATAGCAAAACCGACCATGATTAAGCCCAATATGGATGAAATCAGAATGTTAACCGGTAAGGAATTAAACAGTCAGGAAGATTTAATAAAAGCGGCTGTTGAGATTCAAAAATCAGGAATTGAAGTTGTTGTAATATCCTGTGGTTCCGACGGCTCTCTGATTGCCTGTGAAGAAGGCATATATAGAGCATTTGTACCAAAGATAGAAGCGGTTAATACGGTGGGATGCGGGGATTCTATGATTGCAGGGTTTGCAGTTGGATTCTCCAGAGGATTGTCCATGGTAGAAACCATAAAACTTGCCAGTGCAATTTCCGCGGCTAATGCAAAACGTATGGAAACCGGATTTTTTATGACAAAAGATATGTTGGAACTTTTACCCCAAATTAAAGTGGAAAAATTAATTTATTAATTAATCTTATATAAAATTCAAAAATAAAGGAGAATATATTATGACAGCATTTATTGATCCAAAATCAGTGCCTCAGAGAAAATTATATACAGGCGAATATATGCCTGGTATCGGAATGGGAACTTTCGGTTCCGATCGTTTTACACCGGAACAGGTTTCCGCAGCAGTAGCCGGTGCGATTGAAGTTGGTTATCGTTTATTTGACTGTGCTGCAGTTTACGGTAATGAAGACCTGATCGGTGAAGTATTCCAGGCGGCATTTGACAAAGGAACCGTAAAAAGAGAAGAATTATTCATTACGACAAAAGTCTGGAATGATAAACACGGTAAAGGAGATGTACTTCTCTCCTGCGCTAAGAGCTTAAAAGACTTACATTTAGATTGTATTGATCTTTTCTTTGTTCATTGGCCATTTCCAAATTATCATGCACCGGGCTGTGACGGAGATTCCCGTAATCCAGATTCAAAACCTTTCAATGTAGATGAATTTATGAAGACTTGGAGACAATGCGAGAAATTAGTTGATATGGGACTTGTAAGATACATTGGTATGTCCAATATGACCATACCTAAATTAGAGGCAGTTCTTCCTTTATGCAGAATTAAACCTGTAGCTATCGAAATGGAATTACATCCATGCTTCCAGCAGCCGGAATTATTCGATTACTGTGTTGCACATGAAATTCAGCCAATCGGTTTTTGTCCAATCGGTTCTCCAACCAGACCGGACCGTGATAAAACAGCTGATGATATTGCGGATATTCAGGTTCCGGAATTAGTGGAAATTGCGAAAGCACATAATGTACATCCTGCTGTTGTCTGCTTAAAATGGGCAGTACAAAGGGGACAGATTCCCATTCCTTTTTCCATTCATGAGAATGAATATCTAAGTAATTTAAAATGCACAACAGAAGATCCGTTAACAGAGGAAGAAATGGCTGTTTTAAAATCCATTGATAAAAATAACCGTTTGATAAAAGGACAGGTTTTCTTGTGGGAAGGTGCTAAAGGTTGGGAAGACCTTTGGGATTTAGGCGGAACAATAACAAAATAAAAAGTGAATGAATAGAAACGTTTACTTAAAGTGATTAACAATATATCAGGCTGTTGCAAAAATCTTAAAATATCAATTTGCGGTATACGCAAGTTAAGTAATTCTAAGCTTTTGCAGCAGCTTTTTGGCTAAGAAAATTATGGGAGTGAAAGCAATGTATCGGGTATTATTAGTGGATGATGAAGTTCTTGTAAGAGAGGCCATCAGTGAGAATATAAAATGGGATGAGTTGGGGTATGAACTGGCAGGAAGTTGTCAAAATGGTAAAGAAGCAATTGAATTTCTGGAGAAAAATTCGGTTGATGTTGTTCTTACTGACATCTGTATGCCTTATGTGGATGGAATGGAATTAAGTGAATTCATCTTCAACCATTTAAAAAATATAAACATTATTATATTCAGTGGTTTTGATGATTTTGAATATGCTAAAAAAGCAATAAAGTATAATGTAAAAGAATATCTTCTAAAACCGGTAACTGCTTCCGAATTATCTAAAATTTTAACGGACCTGAAAGAAAAAATGGATAAAAATAAAAAGGAAGCAGAGAAATTAGTAAGGTTAAATGAAAGCTATAATAAAAATAAACTTTTGATTAAATCAAAAGTAATCGATGATTTAATTAAAGGCAGTAAAACAGCAGAAGAAAATGAGAAAGCTCTTCTGGAAAATAATATTATATTAGATGCTTCCGATTACAGAGTGGCTATTGTTGAAATTGAATTTGATTCTGATATTAAGGATGAGGAACAGAACAAACAATATAGTTCCTTAATGACATTTGCCGTATACAATATCTGCGATGAGATATTAGACCAATATCAGGTCGGACTTGCCTGCCTGGGTAATGATAACAGGGTTTTTATACTGTTTAGAACCAATAAACCGAAGGCATTTGATCAGGAAGTAAAAAGTATCAGCACAGAAATAAGCAGTAAAATCAAACAATTTATGAATCTTGGAGTTACCATTGGTATTGGAAGAAAGGTAAAAGACACTAAGGAGATTCATATATCCTATGAGGAAGCACAGGATTCCATGAAGTATCAATACCTTTTCGGAGAAAGCAGTATTATTGATATGGAAGACATCGTGAGAAGCCAAAAAATAAATGAGGAAATAATACTGGAAGACAGGATTGATTCCCTGATATTAGCCATTAAGATGAAAGATAAACTGAATATAGAGCACATTTTAAATAAAATGGAAGATACCATAAAAAGGTCCCTGGCTGATAAAAATAGAATCGATTTACACCTGCAGCAGATAATTTTAGCAATAAATAATACGTTAAAAGCTTCTGAATTAGATGAAAACCAGTTAAATATAAGGAGAAATCAATTATTAACAGACATTGCTAAATCAAAAACACTGGGTAAAGTGATGGAATTACTGAAAGAATATTGTTATAAAGCGATGTATGAAATAGATATGCAGAAAAATATCGGCGGCAAAAGGCAGGCACTGCTTGCCATGGATTATATAGAAAAAAATTATGCAGATACCAATTTAAATCTTAATTCAATCTGTTCGTATCTTAGCATAAGCGCCAGCAGATTCAGTACTATATTTAAAAATACGACAGGGGAGACCTTTATGGAGGTACTCATCCGTATCCGGATGCAAAAAGCAAAAGAGTTATTGGAAAACACAGATTTAAAAAACTATGAAATAGCAGAAAAAGTAGGTTTTAGTGATCCGCATTATTTCAGTATAGCGTTTAAGAAAATGACAGGAAAGACTCCGTCTGAATATGCTAAGGAGAAGAGGTAACCATTTTGAATAAAGAAAGTAAGAAGAATGTAATATTACATCATTTCAAAAGCATTCGCCTTACCATATTGTTTTCCTTTTCTGCATTAATTGTTTTTTCATTATTGATATTTTTATTAATATCATTAAATTATACAGAAGATACCGTACTGGATAATTCAATTGATAATACCACGCAGTTAATAAAACAGGTTAATGGTGATATTGATTCTTATATCAATTACATGGAAAACATATCATCCTTAGTTACAAATAATGAAAATGTAAAAGATTACCTGTTTTATGATAACTTAACGAAAGACCAGAAATCACTTTATGCCACGGCTATCTTAGATCAGTTTAACACAATTATGGAAGCGAGGCAGGATATATGTAATATTGCAGTAATTTCCAGCAATGGAAGATATATTATTAATGACGGTACTGATATGTTGAATGAGTTTGTTTCTCTCTTCAGTCTGGATTGGTACCGCTATGCTTTTTTATATCCGGATAAAACTGCTTTATCTTCCTCCCATGTACAAAATGTGATTAAAAATAATTATAAATGGGTTATAACCTTAAGTAAAAGTATAAAAAATCCAATAAGCAATAAAACCTCGGGTATATTTTTTATTGATTTAAATTATAACGTAATTAGTGATATGTGTGAAAACAATAGTCTTGGTGAAAAAGGATACGTTTTTATTCTGGACCGTGACGGCAATATCATCTATCATCCACAGCAGCAGCTGCTTTACAGCGGATTAAAAACTGAGCGGGTTGATCAGGTTTTAAATAGTAAGACCAATTATTTTGTAACCGATGAGGGGGATGAAAGTAAACTTTATACCATATCCACTTCCAAGAAAACAGGGTGGACCATAGTTGGTGTTGTTTATGAATCGGAATTGATGAAGAACAAAACACAGACCCAGATTATCTATATTGTGGTAGCTTTTATTTTACTTGCGGCGGCAATGATTATTTCTGTTTTTATTTCAACCAGGATTACCAGGCCTATTAAAAAACTGAAGGATTCCATGAAAGAAGTCGAAAAAGGACATTTTGACAATGCTAACATTGAAGTGATATCAGAAAATGAGATTGGAAGTCTAAGCAAATCCTTTAATATCATGACTGCGGAAATCAAAAAATTAATGGAAGAAAATATCTATGAGCAGAAACAAAAGAGAAAAAGTGAGTTAAAAGCCTTACAATCCCAAATCAATCCGCATTTTCTCTATAATACATTGGATTCTATCATCTGGATGGCAGAAAGTAATAAAAATAAAGAAGTTGTACTTATGACCGCATCACTGGCTAAATTATTACGGCAAAGTATTAGCAATGAGAATGAGGTACTGACAATTGAGCAGGAAGTCGGTTATATTACAAGTTACTTAACCATACAAAAGATGAGATACAAAGATAAATTAGAGTACGAGATTGATGTGGACAAGGACATTTGCCAATATGAGATTGTAAAGCTGGTTCTCCAGCCTATAGTAGAAAATGCAATCTATCATGGAATCAAATTTAAAGAAACCATGTGTCTGCTTACGATCCGGGGATATTCTGCCGGTAATAATATAATAATCAAAGTCATTGATAATGGTGTAGGTATGACGGAGGAAGTTCTGGCTCACATTTTTGATGAACATAAACATAATTTTAAATCCAATGGAGTAGGAGTTTTTAATGTGCAGATGAGACTTCAGTTGTATTACGGCAAGAACTATGGAATTACGTATGAAAGTTCTCCGGGAGAAGGAACAACTGCAACAATCACAATTCCGAAGAGAAGAGTACAGGGGGATAATGGTGAAAAAGTATAAGATATTAATAATTACAGTATTATCGCTATGTATTTTAGTACCCGGTATTTATAAAATAGTGAAGAACAGCTTAAAAACAGAAGTACCCATAAATATAATATATATACCAAAAATCATAGATGATTCCAATGAATTCTGGTCCGCTTTAATCGGAGGAGCCGAAATGGCAGCAAAAGAGTTTAATATTAATTTAAAGGTTGTGGCTCCCGATGCGGAAGAGGATTATGCGAGACAGAATCAATTGATTGACTGGGCCATTAAGCAAAAACCCGATGCAATTGCCCTGTCCCCTGCGGATTATTCGGAAACGACAGCGAAAGCAAAAGAAATCGCCGATAATAATATAAAGCTTGTTTTCATTGACTCCACTGTAAATGAGAATGTCCAGGATGCGCTGGTAGCTACAGATAATTATCTGGCCGGTAAAAAAATGGGCGAATATATGAAAACTTTTGTAAATAGGAATACTAAAATTGCAATTGTCGGTCACGTTAAAACGGCATCAACAGCGATTGAGAGGGAAAAGGGACTTCGGTCAGGATTAGGATCGGATGAAAGTAAAATAGTAGATGTGGTCTTCTGTGATTCCGAATTTGGCAAAGCTTATAGTTTAACAATAGAGTTGCTGAAAGAATATCCGGATCTTACTATGATTGCAGGGTTAAATGAATATTCATCGGTCGGTGCAGCCAGGGCGATCAAGAGGCTGGGGCTGGCAGGTAAAGTGAAAGTAATCGGTTTTGACAGCTCAATTGAAGAAATTGAACTGTTAGAAGAAGGAGTCTTTCAGGGAATTATTATCCAGAAATCTTTTAATATGGGTTACCTTGGAATCGAAGAAGCAGTTAAATTGGTTAAAGGTAAAAAAGTTGAAAAAAACGTGGATTCCGGTTCACAGTTAATTACGAAAAATAATATGTATACAGAAGAAAATCAGAAATTATTATTCCCGTTCTGGGGGGAGTAAAGAAAGAAGTTTTTGCAAATCATTTATGAGCAGTTTGCAAAAACTTCTTTTTTTATGAAAGACACCGGGGGGTGACCTATTATTTCAGCTTGGTTTATGGACAGTTATTTGTTATATTTCACAGGAAATATGAAGGTAAACAGTGTAAATGGATATAAATAATGGAATTATACATGAAAAGAGTTTCCATAATGGTCGATTTTATGGTTAATTTTGATACAGTCAGTAGAATTTTAACTATTTTTAAAAAGATATTCTATTAAATAATACTGTAATTGATTATATACTATTTACATAGTAAGAGACTGAGAAATGCCTGAAAGAATAGACCAAAAGGAAGGTGAAAACGTGGGCGAAGTAATATTAACAATGAAAGGGATCGATAAATCTTTCCCGGGCGTGCATGCGTTGGATCATGTGGATTTTGAGGTAAAAAAAGGAGAAGTTCACGCACTGATGGGCGAAAACGGAGCCGGAAAGTCAACACTGATGAAAGTACTGACCGGTATCTATAAGAAAGATTCCGGAAGCATAACCTATGAAGGCCGGGAACTGGAATTTAATAACCCGAAAGAAGCACAGGATGCAGGTGTTGTAATCGTACACCAGGAACTTAACATGATGGGCCATCTTACCGTGGCACAAAATATATTCATCGGCAGAGAGTTCATGAAAGGCAAGCTGATTGATGATGCCAAAATGAATGAAGAAGCGGGAAAACTATTTGATAAGCTGAATATAAATATAGATCCTACAGAGAAGATGAACAGGCTTACGGTAGGAAAACAGCAGATGTGTGAAATAGCAAAAGCCATCTCCCATGATGCAAAGGTTATCGTATTTGATGAACCCTCCGCTGCACTGACGGAATCAGAGATAGAGGAACTGTTCAAGATTATAAAAGATCTAAGGAGCAGGGGTCTGGGAATCGTTTATATTTCCCACCGAATGGATGAAATCAAAGTCATAACTGACCGTGTAACGGTAATGCGTGACGGCGGATATGTAGGAACGCTGATTACGAAAGATTCTACCAAAAATGATATCATTAACATGATGGTAGGAAGGGTTATCTATGAAGATCCCAAGACAGAAAGCAATGTTTTAAAAGATGCACCGGTAGTCCTTAAGGTGGAACATCTGAATGCAGGAAAAATGGTGCAGAATGTAAGCTTTGAGCTGCATAAGGGCGAAATCTTAGGTTTCTCAGGGCTTATGGGAGCCGGAAGAACGGAGACGGCAAGAGCATTGTTTGGAGCAGATCCCATAGAAAGCGGAGATATCTATGTGAATGGTAAAAAAGTAGATATCAAGTCACCGATAGATGCGGTTGCCAATGGAATCGGTTATTTATCGGAAGACCGGAAACGTTTCGGGATCGTTGTTCAAAAGACCGTAGCAGAGAATACCACCATGGCCTCCTTAGAGAACTTTATGTCTGGAATCTTTATTAATAAGAAAAAAGAAAAAGAAGTCACCCAGAAATATATAGAACAGCTAAAGACAAAAACTCCAGGTACGGATCAGCTGGTAGTTAACCTGTCAGGAGGTAACCAGCAGAAGGTGGTAATTGCAAAATGGCTTGTTAGAAACTGTGATATCCTGATCTTTGATGAACCGACAAGAGGAATTGATGTAGGAGCGAAAAATGAGATTTACCATCTGATGAATGAGCTGGTAGCGGAAGGAAAATCAATTATTATGATTTCTTCTGAGATGACAGAAATTTTAAGAATGAGTGACCGTATCGTAGTTATGTGTGAGGGTAAGAAAACCGGTGAAATTGATATAGCGGAAGCAACACAGGAAAAGATTATGAATGCGGCAACGCTTAGAAACTAGGAGGAAAGAAGAAGTGGAAAAGATTAAAAACAATGTTTTGGTTAAAAAAATTGGATTTAATAAGCTGGTGCTATGCTTCGTTTTAATCTTGATGTACTTTGCATTTGCTATTGTCAGTCCAACATTTATTAGCTATTCCAGAATATTAAGTGCATTAAGTTATGCATATTTCTTGGGATTTCTTGCATTGGGCGTAACGTTTGTTATTGGTACCGGAGGAATAGATTTCTCCATCGGACCGGTTATGTTCTGTGCAGCATTAGTATCAGGTCAGTTACTGACCAAAAGCGGATGGCCGTTGATTCCCTGCTTGATCGTAAGCATACTGGTTGGTTTGCTTTTTGGAGCTTTAAATGGATATATGGTTGCATATTTCCGTATCCCTCCCTTTATTACTTCCATGGCAATCATGCAGATATCAAAGGGTGTCGGTTCCGTATTCACCAAAACACAATCTGTAAGCTGGCCTCAGGCGGCGGAAGCGAATGGCTGGTACCGTTATCTGGTGAAAGCAAATATCGGTGGTGTGGATGTGCCAACAGGCCTTATCTTTTTAGGTATAACCGCTATCATTTGTGCAATCATATTAAATAAGACAAAAATTGGACGTAATATATTATGTATCGGCAGTAACAGAGAAGCGGTTCGTTTATCGGGTGTTAATGTAAAGAAGTGGGAAATGATGGCATACATGATCTGTGGTATATTAGTCGGTATTGCGGCAATCTTCTTTGTAGGAGCCTATACTACGATTCAGCCGGGTCTTGGCGATCAGTACAACAATGAAGCAATTGCAGCTGCGGTAATGGGCGGAACCTCTATGGCAGGCGGTATTGCATCGATCGGAGGTACTTTTATCGGTACCATGATTATAGCTTTACTTCAGGAGGGTATCCTGGCAATGGGCTTTACAAAAGATTATCAGTTAGTAATTACGGGTATCATCGTTATAATCGCTGTATATATGGATGCTATGTCCAAACGTAGAAGAAACTAAGCAGGAAAGGTAGATAGGTGAAAACGTGGGCGAAGTAATATTAACAATGAAAGGGATCGATAAATCTTTTCCGGGCGTGCATGCGTTGGACCATGTGGATTTTGAGGTAAAAAAAGGCGAAGTTCACGCCCTTATGGGGGAAAACGGTGCCGGAAAATCAACACTGATGAAAGTACTGACCGGTATCTATAAGAAAGATTCCGGAAGCATAACCTATGAAGGCCGGGAACTGGAATTTAATAACCCGAAAGAAGCACAGGATGCGGGTGTTGTAATCGTACACCAGGAACTTAACATGATGGGGCACCTAACTGTGGCGCAGAATATCTTCATTGGCAGAGAATTCATGAAAGGAAAACTGATTGATGATGCCAAAATGAATGAAGAAGCAGGAAAACTATTTGATAAGCTGAACATTAACATAGATCCTAATGAAAAAATGAACAGGCTTACGGTAGGAAAACAGCAGATGTGTGAGATAGCAAAAGCCATCTCCCATGATGCAAAGGTTATCGTATTTGATGAACCCTCCGCCGCACTGACGGAATCAGAGATAGAGGAACTGTTCAAGATTATAAAAGATCTAAGGAGCAGGGGTCTGGGAATCGTTTATATTTCCCACCGAATGGATGAAATCAAAGTCATAACCGACCGGGTTACGGTAATGCGTGACGGCGGATATGTAGGAACGTTGATTACAAAAGATTCTACCAAAAATGATATTATTAACATGATGGTAGGACGTGTTATCTATGAAGATCCGAAGACAGAAAGTAACGTTTCAAAAGATGCACCGGTAGTCCTTAAGGTAGAACATCTGAATGCAGGGAAAATGGTACGGAATGTAAGTTTTGAGCTCCATAAAGGTGAAATCTTAGGTTTCTCCGGGCTGATGGGAGCTGGAAGAACAGAGACGGCAAGAGCACTGTTTGGAGCAGATCCGATTGAGAGCGGAGACATCTATGTAAATGGTAAAAAAGTAGATATCAAAACACCTATGGATGCGGTGGCCAATGGAATCGGTTATTTATCAGAGGACCGGAAACGTTACGGAATCGTAGTACAAAAGACCGTAGCAGAGAATACTACCATGGCCTCCTTAGAGAACTTTATGTCAGGAATCTTTATCAATAAGAAAAAAGAAAAAGAAGTTACTCAGAAATATATTGAGCAGTTAAAAACAAAAACTCCAAGTACGGACCAGCTGGTAGTAAACCTGTCAGGAGGTAACCAGCAGAAGGTAGTAATTGCGAAATGGCTTGTAAGAAACTGTGACATCCTGATCTTTGATGAACCTACAAGAGGAATTGACGTAGGAGCAAAAAATGAGATTTACCATCTGATGAATGAGTTGGTAGCAGAAGGAAAGTCAATCATCATGATTTCTTCTGAAATGACAGAAATATTAAGAATGAGTGATCGTATCGTAGTTATGTGTGAAGGAAAGAAAACCGGTGAAATTGATATAGCGGAAGCAACACAGGAAAAGATTATGAATGCGGCAACGCTCAGAAGTTAGGAGGAGAAAGTGATGTCAAATAAAAATGGAAGTATATTAACGAATAATCCGTTTGTCAGAAAAATGGGTACACAGAAAACAATTGTATTAGTTATCATTATTGCCCTTTTTTCATTTTTTTGTATAGCGAGTCCATCCTTTAGACAGTATTCTACTGTTTTAAGTATTATGGATTATTCCTATTACATTACTTTAATGGCAATTGGTGTAACCTTTACCTTGATTACAGGCGGGGTTGACTTATCGATCGGTACCGGACTTGTATGCTATTCTATTGCCGGCGGTTATCTGGTTGTTTATAAACACTGGCCGGTTGCACTTGGAATGCTGGTAGCGATTCTGTTTGGTGTTTTAATCGGTTTATTAAATGGTATTTTAGTAGCAATAATGAACTTACCGCCATTTATTGCAACCTTATGTACCATGATGATAACCAGAGGTTTAGGTTCTCTTTGTTCCGGTGGTTTTGGTATTCCCTGGCCCCAGGCAGGAACGGACGGAGCATGGTTTCGAAGTATTTTTAAACTCAAGATCGGTACGATGAAATATCCGGTAGGTTTCTTACTGATTATTGTATTAATTATAATTATGTCAATTGTCTTAAATAAATCTAAGATTGGCCGTTACATTATTGCAATCGGCAGTAATAAAGAAGCAGCAAGGCTCTCCGGTGTAAATGTTAAAAAATATCTTATTATTGCCTATGTTTTATCCGGTTTATTTGCAGGTTTAGCCGGAATCGCATATGCAGCAACCTTTACCAGTATTAATCCCGGTACGGGAGCAGGATTGGAATTAGATGCTATCGGCGGTGCAATAATCGGTGGTGTATCCACAACCGGCGGATCCGGTTCTATTGTCGGCGCATTACTTGGTGTATTTGTAATGTCAATGTTAAAAACAGGACTTCCCTATATCGGTTTGCAGGCTAACTGGCAGCAGATTATTACAGGTGTTATATTATTAAGCGCAGTTCTGATTGATGTATTAAAGAGAAAAGACAAATAAACATGTTATGTAAACGCGTATGCGGTTCATAAATAAATGAAAAATAATGGAGGGTTTCAAAAATGAAAAAGAAATTTTTGGTAGGTTTACTTAGTGCAGCTATGGTAGCAACCATGTTAACAGGCTGCGGAAAAAAAGCTGATACATCAGACAATTCAGCACCAACAACAGCTCCCACTCAGGAAGCAACCGCTGATGAGGGGACTGCTAAAGCAACAACAGACGATGCTGCAACTTCTGATTCAACATCCACAGGTGATATCGTAGCAAAATCTGCTTATCACTTTGAAATTGTATCAAAAGGATTTCAGTCCACTTACTGGCAGGCCGTTTATAAAGGAGCTTCTGCTGAAGCAGAAAAATTAGGAGTAACAATCAACATGGTTGGTCCTAACTCTGAATCAGATATCGCAGATCAGGTGCAGATGTTAAATAGTGCAGTGAATGCAAAACCTGCGGCAATCGGTTTAGCATCCCTTGATACAAAAGCAGCATTAGATGCAATTACAGCAGCTCAGAACGCTAATATTCCGATTATCGGATTTGATTCCGGTGTTCCGGCCGCTCCGGAGGGTGCTGTATATGCCAACGCGTCAACCGATAACTATAAAGCAGGTGCAGTAGCAGCAGACGGTATGTATGACGGTATTAAAGACAGAGTAGCAAATGCGTCCGGTCCTGTTAGAATTGGTGTTGTTAACCAGGATGCTACGTCCGAATCGATCTGTAACCGTGGTTTAGGATTTATTGATGAAATGATTACTAAACTTTCAGCTGACGGTAAAACAGCGGCTGTAGTTGGTAATGATTATTATGTACAGAATGTAAAAAGTCCTGTAGTAGATGAGAAGAGCGCTAATGTTATCATTGAAGTTAGAGTACCTTCCCAGACTACAACAGAATTGACAGCAATCGAAGCATCCACAATCTTAAATCAAAAAGACACAATTGCTATCTTCGGTTCTAACCAGACAGCAGCTGAGGGTGTTGTTACAGCTAATGATAACTTAAGTGTTTTAGGAACAGGCGAAGGCCAGATTATCGGTGTAGGTTTTGACTCTGGTTCCGTTCTTAAAGCTGCAGTAACCAGTGGAACCTTATATGGTGCTGTTACCCAGGCTCCGGTATCTATCGGTCAGAAAATGGTTGACTTACTGGTACAGGTTGCTAATGGTGAAACAGTAAGCAATGTTGATACAGGATGCCAATGGTACAATAAAGATAATATTGCCAGTGAAGAAATAGCTCAAAACTTATATGACTAATATCTACTTCTGAAATAGAATAAACTTACTAAAAAGAAGGAGCTGCTTTTAATAGAAGCTGCTCCTTCTTTTACGTATAAATAGTCCCGCGAAAGGAATGCGAGCCATTAAAAGAATAGCAAAAACGCTATTCTTCATTATTTATGCCCAAAAGCATGGGTATTAGTTTAAGATAGGAGGGGCAATACGGTGAAGAAAAGAATGATGGAAGAAGAGTATTCCGTATTAGGGGGAATACGAGTAAAGCTAACTGGTGCCTATTTAATACCGGTTGTCTTAATTGTTTTACTTGGAGTACTATCCTATATCATCCGTATTGGAGGAAACAGCTTCTGCAACGGTTTTTTTTAATTAATTTATATCAATATTGCAAAGGCAGCGTTCCTACGCTGTTATTCTCCGGTTTTCTGTGACAATACACTCATAAAAAACACGTCGCGTTTGTTGCCTGTGAACAGTAACGTTAATAAACTATAAAGTTTTTATACTATTATAATAATATTGTATAAATTATTGATATATGATAAAATAACAATGCAAAACTATGGGACAAAGCCTTAAATTATTAAAGAATCAGGAAACTGTGTGTTGTTACAGGAGGTTTAACATTGAGATACCGTTCAAAAAAAAAGAAAGAAATATCATGGCTAAAAACATTCTTATTATGTTTAGTCTTAATATTAACAGAACTTTACGCTCTTGATGTTGAAACTGAATTTCAATCATTACATACTGCTGCGATCAACAATCTTTCAACAGTTTTCTGGCATAATAAAAGAGTAGATAAAATAGCCGAGATATCAAGAAGTCTGTCGGATGAAGTGACTTCAGATATCTCGTCCGGGGCTGTGAATTTATTATCGCCCAAAATAAACTCGTTCGATTTCCTAAATTTATTAATAAAAAACAAAGGTGTTTATCCTTTTACTTTAAAAGTCTTACTTGCTTTATTACTGAATGCGTATGTAATAAGAAGGTATTTAATTCTTTTCATACATAATTCGGATGGTGAAAAAGGGGCAGCCGCAGGGTATTTAGTGTAAATACCTTATAATAAATTTTGATATTCAGATTCCGGCCGGATATTTGTCTATTAAAATTACTATAATAATTTAAACAGTATCTGAAACTAAAAACTACGAAAAGAGGATTATTTATGAAACCAGGAAAGAAAATGCTTGCTGTCATATTTATTACTATAGCGGCATTTATTTATATAGCAGGATTTGGACTAGGCAGCCGCGTAAAGGGTGTATTTGATATGCGTTTTGGTATTGATATCCGCGGTGGAGTGGAAGCAATATTTGAACCCCAGGGATTGGATCGCAAGGCTACCGAACATGAGCTTGATACAGCCAGGGAAGTAATAGAGACCAGACTTGATAATCAGAATATTGCTGATCGTGAAGTAACGGTGGATAAGAATGCCGGTTACATTATCGTTCAATTCCCTTGGAAATCCGGTGAAACGAATTTTAATCCGGAGGATGCTATTGCGGAATTAGGAGAAATGGCAGAACTTACCTTTAAGGATCCTGATGGGAAAGTATTGATACAGGGGAAAGATGTTGAGAATGCATCCCCGGAAGTTAATAAATCGAATAATATAATCAGCGGCTATCAGGTGGCTTTGCAGTTCAATGCCAATGGAGCAAAATTATTTGAAAAAGCTACTGGTGATTTAATTGGCCAGAAAATGAGTATCTATATGGATAATAATCTGATATCCAATCCTACGGTACAGACTAAGATAGCTGGTGGAAAAGCTGTAATAACCGGCCTTGGCAGTTTTGAAGAAGCAAAGGAATTAGCTGATAAAATTAACGCAGGTGCGCTTCCTTTTTCATTGGAAACTACTAATTTCTCAACCATTAGTCCGTCACTTGGGAATAACGCTTTAAATATTATGGTAATAGCCGGAATCATAGCATTTTTTATGGTATGTATCTTTATGATCAGTTATTATAAACTGCCGGGTATTATCGCATGTATTACACTGGTATTGCAAATGGTATTGCAGATGCTTTCCATTTCTATCCCACAGTATACCCTTACCCTTCCGGGTATTGCCGGTATTATTTTAACACTGGGTATGGCGGTAGATGCCAATATTATTATTTCGGAACGTATATCGGAAGAGCTAAAGAAAGGTGTTTCTGTCAGAAGTTCCATTAGAAACGGGTATAAGAGTGCTTTTTCTTCCGTATTAGACGGTAATGTTACAACCGCTATCGTTGCGGTTATTTTAATGATTTTTGGATCCGGTTCCATGTTAAGTTTTGGTTATACATTATTAGCAGGTATGGTTGTGAATCTGCTGGTGGGTGTTAACGTATCAAAAATGCTCCTCTTATCATTTGCCGATTTCCGCTTATGGAATAATGAAAAGTGGTATAGAAAAAAGAAAGAGGTAAAAATATTACCGGTTTATCAGAAGAAATATGTGTTTGCAATTATTTCTGGTATTATAATTCTCTCCGGAATTGTTGGATGTTTTGTAAAAGGGGTAAAACTGGATACACAATTTACCGGAGGTGCCGTATTAAGTTATACGGCTTCGGAGAGTGCCAATACGGATAAGATAAAGGATGCAATCGAAAAACAGACCAACAGACCGGTTACGGTTCAGATTAAGAAAGACAATATGACCGGTAAAGAAAGACTTTCGGTTACCCTTGCCGGTAATGAGGGTATGTCACCGGACGAACAAAAAGAAATTACTAAAGTAATTAACAGTACCGGAGATAAGGTTAATGCAGAACTTTCAGAGACTTATGTAGTAGAGCCATATATTGGTGCAAAAGCACTTAGGAATGCAGGAATTGCCATTGTACTTTCTTCTATCTTCATCGTTATTTACGTTTGGATAAGATTTTCCGCAATGTCAGGTCTGTCTGCCGGTATTACTGCCCTGATAGCATTGATCCACGATGTATTTGTAGTGTTTTCTGCATTTGTACTGTTTGGTATTCCTTTAAATGATGCTTTTGTAGCGGTAGTCCTCACCATTATAGGATATTCGATTAACGATACAATAGTAGTATATGACAGAATCCGTGAAAACAGAAAAAATGACAGTAAGATATCTGTAGTGGATTTGATGAATACAAGTACATCGCAGACACTTGCCAGGTCAATCAATACTTCATTAACCACTGCAATCTGCGTTCTTATTATAATGGTTGCCTCCGTGGTATTCCAGATTAATTCCATCAGGGAATTCTCATTGCCGATGTTTTTCGGTATTCTGACCGGATGTTATTCATCAATCTGTATTGCAGGTACTTTATGGGCTGGCTGGAAGAACAGAAAAGCCTGAGGAAAAGGTTTAAGGCCGTGAAATTGCAAAACTTAAAATTTGCATTTATATGACATGTAATTCATAGAATTTTAGAGTTGAATCTTGCCCCTAAAGGCAACTGAAGTTATAAAATTCGTATGAAATATATGTAATATTTAGATAGCTATATTGTTTTGCAATCACCTATATTACTAACAAACTGAGAGGGAATACTGCATTAGTTAAGAACATAACGATGTAGTATTCCCTTTTAGGTATCTTCTCTTTATTAAAGCTTCCTTTCAATGAGCTGCAGATTTTTCTTAAGCCGTTCATCGAAAGGACTGATTTCAATTGCAGCTTCAGCGTGCTGTTTGGCCCTCTCATACATTCCAAGCCGGTAGCAGCTGATGGCGGCCAGGTCGTGGGGAGTATAATCCCAGCAATAGCCCATATTTACAAATGATTTAGATTTTTCTTTGATTTTTAGTGCTTCTTCCGACATAAAAAATGCCATAGGCCAGTCGGTTTTCAGATATGCGGTTTTTGCACACTCAACATATGGATCACGCATATCCGGTGTTTCAGCAATTGCCCTAAAAAACCAGCTGTAAGCCTGTTTCAAATCTTTTAACTGGAAGTACGAATTTGCAATCCATCGCATGGCGGCACCACGTTCCTCTTTCCACACGGAGGAAGGCAGGGTAAGATACCGCTTTAAAGTATCAATACATTTTAGCCATTCGCTGTTGTACATATATTCTCTTCCCAGGTAATAAGTGACACGGCTTCCTTCCGGATCCTCATTTACTGCCAGTTCCAAAAGAGGTAGATAGGATTTTCTGGATTTTGTATTGTCTGGGTAATGGTTCAGTACCATACCGTTTATAATTACGGTTTTTAGAGGCTCTTTGCCATAGTAGCTCAGCCATTCATGGACAGGATGAATCCATTTAAACCCCTGTCTCACATGTATTTTGGAATAATACATCTGGATATCGGGAGAGCCGTCCTGTTTTAAACTCCAGTTGTAGATGTACTTACCGGATTTGGCATCCGGTGTCCAGGACTGTTCCAGATGTGTTCTCCAGCCTTTTTCAAATAGTTCATCAAGATCCGTACAGACACAGATATCAACATCAGCAGGGTCATGGTCCAGCGACAGATTACGTGCGGTGTCAAATCGCCAGGGATTAATTTGTTCCATATAAACATAAGCTCCTCTGCTTAACAATTTTTCTGTGGTTTTGTCATTGGAACCCGTATCGGTTACTACGATAAGGTCGGCCTCACTCATGGAATCCATCCATCGGTCTACAAATTTCTCCTCGTTTTTGCAGATCGCATAGACACATACTTTATACTTATTCATGAGAGGACTCCAAAGCTGCATTATATTTCATATCTATCAACTCCAGATTTCTTTTTAGACGGATATCATTTGGCTCCATTTTAATAGAGATTAGCGCATAATTATGAGCTTTTTCATACATTCCAAGCCGGTAACAGCAGATGGCTGCCAAATCATAAAGCTCATAACCCCAAGAGTCGGTTTCGAGGAGATAACTGCCTGTTTTCTCAGTGATGGCTAATGCTTTTTCCGTCATTAGGTGAACAAGGGGCCAATTGCTTTCAAGATAGCCAAGTCTCGCCAAATACAGATAGGGTTCCCTTATATGCGGGCACTCGGCAATTGCTTTAAACAGCCAACTCTGTGCTTCCTTATAATCCCCCTTAAGCTGATAGCATTTAGCTATAAAACGCATGGAAGCAGAACGTTCCTCATCCCATTTTGCCGAGGGAAGACTTAGGTGCCGCTTAAGCTCCGGAATACATTTGTCATATTGACCATAATACATATATTCTCTGCCAAGCCAAAAGGCTGTCCTGTCATCCTGGGGATTTTCTTTAGCGGACAATTCCAGCAGAGGCAGGTATTGGGACCTGGGTTTGGTAAGATCAGGTCGGTGGTTTAATACCAAACCGGGTATCCGTACGATTGACTCTTCGCCTTCACCGGTGTATTGCAATATTTCATGAACGGGATGTACCCAGCGAAAGTTTTGGCGTCTATGGATTTTTTCCATAACGGATTGCTTATTTGGGGTACCGTCCGGTTTCAGGTTCCAGGTAAAAGTATACATTGCCCTGGTATTACCTGGCTGCCACGCATCTTCCAGTTTTTCACGCCAGCCTTTTTCGAAAACCTCATCCATATCATTAGCAACACAGACATCCACATCCTCCGGAATGTGGTTCAAAGCAATATTGCGGGCAGTATCAAACCGCCAGGGATCAATGGTTTCTGAATATACGACAGCACCCCTTAAGCGGAGTTTTTCAACCGATTGATCCGTTGAACCGGTATCTGTCACCACAACCATATCAGCCTCATTAACTGAATCCATCCAGCGGTCTACAAACTGCTCTTCGTTTTTACATATCGCATAAACGCATATCTTATATTTATTCATTTGATTTATACACCTCTGTCTTTCCTTAATAGTCTGATTTGAATCAGAGTATTATATTAATAAAAAGGGAAGAAAAAAGCCGTATGAATACTCTGATTATTTATATAATATGCTGAAAGAGATTTGGGTGTTAAGCAAAGGATATTAAAAAATTAATTGAAAAACATGTTCTAATGTTATAAAATTTAACTATGTGATACAAGCTAAGTACAGAATTGATTCATAGGAAAGTAATGGATTGAAATGAATAGATTGGTTAAATGTAACAACAAAGGAAAGGATGGCCATATGGGAATATTCCGAAGTAAAAGAATCAAATTAGAGAAAGTTAATAATGAGGGCAAAGACCTTTATTTTATTGATTATTATAAATTGAATGAACCGGAGGGATTTTTAATCAATTTCATTCAGGATTACAGTGAAAATAAAAACAGTCTTTTAGTAGTTGATGCCGATAATTTTTATGTTAAAAAACATAAAGAAGCTGATAATAAAATAAATGAATTGAAGACAATACTTGACAATCATCGTATTCCCTTTAAGGAAGTAGTATCTAAAAAAGAAGTTGACAATAAGATTTTCGGCATAAAAGTACAAAATTCAATAAAAGTAAATACTTCTAAGATCGGATTGACTGCATCAGCGGATCAGCTCAGTAACGTAAGTAATCTTATAAAAGACTATAGTGTATTTTATTATATTGCTTTTGATAATATGGATTCAGAAACACTTATAAACCAATTTCTTGATACCCGCGGTAATTATGATGAATTAAGTGAATTATATGAGTCCGATATATTTAATGATGCTTATTTCCGGCGTATGAGAATCTGCAGCAAGAATGAGATACAACCAAAACTTGAAGCTATAATACAAAAATATCAAAGCTAAGTTATAAATCTTAGGTGTTCAGATACATCATTTATACCATAGATATATAAATGGATATAGGAGATGAAAATGATGCAAATTCATGAAATCGGAGAAAAAACGAAAAAATCGTTTTGATTTTTCAACGGAGGAAGACAACACCAGAAGGAATAAAAATTGAGGATTAAAAATATATGGTCAAAGGTCAGGGATAAATAAATCAACATAGGGGAAGAAATTATGGAATATAACATAAATGGAAAAACTTACAGTTTTATTAAAAATTATCAGGAGGATTCCTGTTTGCGTCAAAGTCTGGATCTGCTGACCCAGAAAACTTTTGGCGGGTTATCTTTGGAAAAGTGGTATGAAAAGGGATTCTGGAATGATAAAACGATACCATATACCCTTTTTGACGGACAAAAGGCGGCAGCCAATATTCTTGTTATCCCGTATGAATTCAGTATGGAGGGTAATACAAAAAAATATATTCAATTAAGTACGGTAATGACGGATAAAGAATACCGGAAACAAGGACTTTTGCGGTTTCTTATGGAGAAAGTATTAAAGGATTGGAAAATGAATTGTGACGGTATATATCTGTATGCTAATGATTCCGTCCTGGATTTTTATCCGAAATTTGGTTTTAGGAAAGAAAACGAATTTCAGCGAATCCTGCCATTAACAGGTAAAAAATCGGCCATCCGTAAATTAGACATGTCCGATCAGGATGATTTTAATCGATTGCTTGGCTTGTGCAGGCAGCCTAATCCATTTTCCAGGATTGATATGAGTAAAAACTATGAGTTAGTTATGTTTCATGCCATGATGGACAAAAAAGACCATATCTATTATTTAGAAGAATATAATATAATCGTTTTAGCAAAACAACAAGAAAAAACTCTCATTTGCTATGATATATACGGTTATACAGATGTTTCGTTAACTGAGATTTTATCAAAAGTTGCAGATTCTTCATGTGAAAGAGCACAATTATTATTTACCCCAAAAAATCCGGAGACCGGAGTTACTACTGTTTATGAGGAAGAAGATACCACACTATTTGTTTTGGGAGAATGTGATACTATATTTGCAATGGATAAGGTAATACTTCCGCTTACTTATCGGGCTTAATCAGTTGGAGAATACTATGAAAAAAATTTTAGTAGTAGAAGATGACAGGGATTTAAACAGGGGTATTTCCTTTTTCTTTGAGAAAGAGGGATACCAGGCCACCCAGGCTTTTAACCTAATTGAAGCAAAAAAGGTATTGAACTTGAATACGTTTGAATTTATTATGCTGGACTTAAATTTGCCGGACGGAAACGGCCTTTTGTTATGTAAAGAAATTAGGGAAAACTCAGATGTTCCGATTATTATTTTGACGGCAAGAGATTTGGAGATAGATGAAGTAATTGGATTAGAATCCGGAGCAGATGATTATATAACGAAACCATTTTCCTTGTCCGTATTAAATGCCAGAGTTTCGGCAGTTTTAAGAAGAAAGAGTAGAAAAGAAGCAGAAGAGGTGCTTATTACCAATGGAATCCGAATTAACAAAAAGACGATGAAGATCAGTAAGGACGGGACAGATATTGACTGTAGTATTACGGAATTTAAGATACTTTGTTATTTAGCGGAGAATAAAAACCAGGTATTATTAAAAAATCAGATGTTAGAGAATATTTGGGATAAGGAGAGTAAGTTTGTAGATGAAAATACGTTACCGGTAAATATACGCAGGTTACGTAAAAAAGTAGAAGATGATCCCGGGAATCCCAAATATATCAGAACAATACATGGGTTGGGTTACCTTTGGAGGGAAGAATAAACATACCGTGTACTTTGGATCAGGGAAGAAGGAAACCGATATGAAACTTATATGGATTGTAATTATCATTGCGGTTTGTGTTTGTGCCTTAACAGTACTGGCCTGCAGAATGTATGTAAATAAAACATTTGATAAAATAAGCCGGATCATCCAGAGCAGTTTAACCGGTAATACGGACCAGATAAGAGAGACCGATGAGACCAGAGAATCAAAATTTGCCAAGCAGTTAAGAAAGATATTGGAACAGGCTGACTATGAGATAGTCAAAGCAAAATCAGAAAAAGACGAAATTGCGGCCCTGCTTTCTGATTTATCCCATCAGTTAAAAACTCCATTGGCTAATCTCTCTATGTATATTGAACTGTTAAAGGATGAAAGTTTAAGCGTGGAGGAACGCCAGGAATTTGTCTCCAAGTTAAGTGAACAAAACAGCAAAATGGAATGGCTGACTAAGATGCTGATCCAAATATCAAGGTTAGAAGTAGGAATTATTGAATTTGAGGCGGTACCGGCTGATTTAAAGGAAACACTTTCCGAAAGTATCAGTCTGGTTTATGCTGGGGCGGTTAAAAAAAATATTCAAATTGAAGTGGAAGATTTTGCCGATTGTAAGCTGCTGCATAGCAGAAAGTGGACCAAAGAGGCTTTTATCAATATTTTAGATAATGCAATTAAATATTCGGAAGAAGATTCAAAAATATTGATTCGGGTAGTTCCCATGGAACTCTATACAAAGATTATGATAATTGATGAGGGAATCGGAATTCCGAAAGAGGAATATAATCAGATTTTTAAGAGGTTTTACCGGGGAAAGCAGGTCAGGGAAAAGGAAGGAACAGGGCTCGGTCTATATCTGGCCCAATTGATCTTAACGAAAGAAGGAGGATATATAACCGTATCTTCGGAAGTCGGAAAAGGCAGCAGTTTCTCTGTATTTTTATTAAACAGTAGATTATAATATTACCTGGTTCTTACAAAATTGTAAGAACTTTTTTTATATTGTCATTAGTGTGAAAGATTTTTTTGTTACACTTTATATAGT
The DNA here is from genome assembly GCF_030913705.1 of Anaerocolumna sp. MB42-C2. Lineage (GTDB taxonomy): Bacteria > Bacillota > Clostridia > Lachnospirales > Lachnospiraceae > Anaerocolumna. The sequence goes on along the minus strand of NZ_CP133190.1, from coordinate 2,454,955 downwards.
TTCATTATTATTATATTTACGGTTCTTCAGCCTTTAGGCAGGGCTGTGAATGATAATATATTTTATTAACCTTAAGACAGGCATAGTACATGCTATGCGGACAGGAGTGTTATGTGTATATTAAAAACAAAGGATTTAAAGAAATATTACGGAACTTCCCCTAATATAGTAAAAGCACTGGATGGGGTGGATATGGAGATTGATAAAGGAGAGTTTGTTGCTGTTGTCGGAACGAGCGGCAGCGGAAAATCTACACTGCTTCACATGCTGGGAGGACTAGATTATCCCACCAGTGGTTCTGTCACCATAGGAGAAAGAGATATTTCAGGCTTTAATGAAAATGAATTAACAATATTCCGAAGAAGAAATATCGGCTTTGTATTTCAAAATTATAATCTGCTTCCCATTATCAATGTCTATGAAAATATTATATTGCCGTTAGAGCTGGATGGAAACCAGGCTGATACGGATTTTGTGGAAGATATTTTAAAAACCTTAGGAATAGAAGAAAAACGTTATAATAAACCAAACCAGTTGTCCGGCGGGCAGCAGCAGAGAGTTGCAATTGCAAGGGCATTAGCGGCAAAACCTTCCATTATTCTGGCGGATGAGCCTACGGGTAACCTGGATTCCAAAACTTCCTCGGAGGTGGTGGGACTGTTAAAAACTACAGGTCAGAAATTCAATCAGACCATCGTAATGATTACACATAATGAAGCATTAGCTCAGCTATGTGACAGGATCATACACATGGAAGACGGTAAAATTATTGAGGGATAAGTGTGCCGCCGTTGGCGGCGGAATGCGAGGTAAATATGAGAAATAATAATAAAGAGATTATTCGCAGGTTATCAAGGAACAGCTTGAAAAACAACCGTATGCGTAATCTATTTGCAATTGTGGCAATTGCCTTGACCTCCCTGCTTTTTACATCACTTTTCACACTTGGCAGCGGAATGGTACAAATCACAGAGGAGCAGACAATGCGCCAGATCGGTACAAAGGCACATGGTGGCTTTAAAGCCGTAACACAGGCGGAATATGAAACCCTGGTAGCAGATCCTCTTGTAAAGGATTACGGATATGATATTTTTATAGGAATCGCCAGGAATAAGAAACTCGCAAAAAGGCAGACAGAGATTCGTTACATGCAGCCTTACAATCTTAAATTTGGTTTTATGAAATTGAAAGAGGGGGCTCTGCCGGAGGAAGAGAATGAAGTAGTACTTGATACGATTGTGCTTGACCTGCTGCAAATACCGCATAAAGTTGGGGAAGAGGTAAGACTTCAATTCGATTTTCTTGGAAAAGAGTATGATAAAAAGTTTATACTTTCCGGATGGTATCAGGGAGACCCGGTGATGGGTGCCAGCGGGGTTTATATTTCAGAGGACTTTTTAAAAGAATTGAAAAAGGGTAGAACCGATGAAGAAATACGGGAGCGATACAAAGAATATCCCACGCAGTCCGGTGAAGGTCTTTATCAGGTCAATGTTATGTTTAAAAATTCCAGGAATATTGAAAAAAATATGAGACAGGTTTTAAAAGACAGCAACCTCCGGCTGGATGATACCCATATTGGCATTAATTGGGCTTATTTAACGGAAAAGATTTCAGATATAGACATAACCTCTGTTATTATGTTGGCCGTTGCACTTTTCGTTATGTTGTTAACCGGTTTCCTGATTATATTCAATATTTTTCATATATCCATACTGAATGATATCCGATTTTACGGATTACTGAAAACAATCGGTACGACGAAAAAACAGATAAAGGCTTTAGTATTAAGACAGGCTTTCATATTGTCCCTGTTTGGGATTCCCATTGGGTTATTTTGTGGTTTTCTCATAGGAAAAATAATGATGCCGGCTCTTTTTAAAGTAACAAATGGCATCAGCACCATTGGTTTTGCACTCAAAGCCAATCCTTATATATTTCTGTTTGGAGGTATTTTTTCACTGTTTACCGTATTAATCAGCTGCCGTAAACCAAGTAAAATAGCCGGAGGTATATCTCCGGTGGAAGCACTGAAGTTCACAGAAGACAGCAAAACAAAGGGTAAGGGTAAAAAAACTACGTCAGGTGCGAAAATTTCCAGAATGGCCTATACGAACCTGGTAAGAAACAGAAAGAAAACAGCTATCGTAATCGTTTCCTTATCCTTAAGTGTAATTCTTTTAACAGAGGTTGTTACCTTTATAAAAAGTTTCAGTCTGAATGACTATCTGGAAAGCATGTTAACCGGTGATGCCATGATATTTTCCGCAGATATGATTCAATATGGACCTAATTTAAAGCTTTCTGAGGAATTTTATCAAAGTGCTTTAAGACAGGATGGTGTAAAGACAGGAAATCTGTTATATCACGATTACGGCGAGTTGAATCATACCTTGTCTGAGGAGGGATATAAGCAATTCAAGAAATTGTATCAGGAAAATAAACTTGATATCCGGGAGTACAATAAAGAAGAAGCAGAAGAAACCGCAGCAGAGAATAAACCAATCTCAGAACAGCGGTTTGCCTATGATGAAGAGCTGCTTAAGAACCTAAGAATATTGGAGGGTACTTTTGATTTAGAAAAATTCCGTACCGGAAACTATGTATTAGTAACGCCTCTATTAGATAATACAGATTCCTATTATCATCCCGGCGATATCATTACCCTGAATTTTGCAGATTCAGATCCCGGATATAAGGATATTAAGGATTCTGAGGGAAACATAATTAGTAAGGAATTAATATACACCCATCAGAAAGAGTATGAAGTTATGGCAGTCGCAGACCTTCCTTATTCCATGACGGAAAAAAGGTTTGCCTTAAATGCTTTGACTACCATATTACCGAAAGAGGAATTACTGAAAATGGATGGACTGGCAGAACCGTTTGGGGCCAGCTTTCAGGTTGAAGATGAAAAGGAAGCTTCTTTTGTAAAATTTCTGGACTCGTACACCACACAAATAGACCCAAATATGGCCTATCAAAGTAAGGAAAGTCTGCGGGGTGAGTTTACCTCCATGATGAGCGTTATTACGCTGGTAGGCTGTGCTCTTGCATTTGTAATAGCCATTATCGGGGTTCTTAACTTCATTAATACGATGCTTACCAGTGCCATAACCAGAAAACGGGAATTCGCCATGCTTCAGAGTATCGGTATGACGGATAAACAATTAAAGAAATTATTACTGTACGAAGGTTTTTATTACATTCTTTTTACGGCAGCCATCAGTATGATAGTGGGAAGTTTCCTCTCTCTTACTTTAATACGTGCTTTTAATCACATAGCAGCATATTTTTCCTATCATTTTACTATTGTACCGTTTATAGTAACCATACCGGCATTTATAGTAATTGCCCTGGGGGTTCCGTTTATAACATATCAATATATAAGAAAGTACAGTATTGTGGAACGTTTAAGGGAAGAATAAGAAAAACGTTTTATAAGGTTAAGCTGGTTAAATAAGGATTTTGTTGGAACATTTAGAAATAGTTAACGATTCTATTTCTAAATGTTCTTTTTCTATTGCAAAAGATACCGGTAAAAAATAGTATTAAAGCCCGATTGGTGATATTTGCTTGCTTTTATATGCTGCCGATTGTATACTTAAAGGTAAATTTAGCTGCCTTTCCCTCGAATACTAATATTTGTTTCTGAAAAGGATGATTCTAATTATGAAAAAAAAATCATTTACCTTAACTGCTAAGATATTTCTGATTCTTATTATATTCGCTGTTATCCCTATGGATTTGATATTAATTTTTATGAAGAGTCGTTTTGAAAATTATATTATATCAGAATTAAATGCAAGAACGGCACAAACACTTACAAAAAGTGAAGAAGATTTACATGAGACATTTGATCGGCTGTCTAATTTATCAAGTATCATTGTGTCGAGTGAATTATTAAAAAATGAATTGCAGAGTAAGGATTCTTATTTTAAAAAATATAAAGTTTTTGATGATGTTGTTTATCAGATTATGCTGAACAGTGTTTTCGATGCTAATAAAGTACAAATAACCATTATTGATAATAATCAAGATATATATTCAAACTGGGAAAAGAATTATCATGACTATACTTTTTTGTTGGATAAAGAATTTGTTAAGCAAAGTCATGATAATAAAGGGTATGTACAATGGGCTGCATTTTCGGATGCTTTTATTTTAGAAGACAAAGAAACAGATAAATATATAGGATTATCCAGAAGTATACTTAATGAAACTGTAGTTGGTAATGAGATAGGTACATTAATTATTAGTATAAGGCAGGATCAAATCAGCAAGGTCTTGGAGAAGTATGCAAATCCTGGTGATAACATTTATGTGTGTGATGAAGACGGACAGATAATATTAAGATTAGACCAGGGAAATGGAATATTACCTGAAGCGGCAAGTACTATGCCAAAAGAATATTATCAAGATGTAGTAGAAGATAAAGTAAAGTTGATCAATGGTTCGGACTACTTATTGTGTAATTATAATATCGATGCAAAATGGACCATGAATGGAAAAGAATTGAAAGTATGTTATTTTTCTGATTATCAGGATGTCATGAAGCAGTTTAGAGCCTTCACAAAACAAATGAACATATTAGTAATGGCTGCTCTTATAATATTAATTATAGTAATCTATTTTATAGCAATTATGATTGTGAAACCAATAAAGCTATTGGCACACCATATGAATCAATATGATATGAATATAGATACGTCTTATAAAGAACTGAATGTAAAGAGAAATGATGAAATCGGCCATTTAAATCGCTCTTTTTATAATATGAATGAAAACATCAAAGAACTGTTTAAGCAAATTAAAGTGGAACAGAAAGTAAAAGAACAGTATCGTATTGAGTTTCTAAAAGCTCAATTAAATCCACATTTCCTGTTTAATACATTAGGTACTATCAGATGGATGGCTATTATTAAAAAAGCTGATAATATTGTAGAAATGATAGATGCTCTTGGCAATATGCTAAGATACAGTATGGGAAAAGGAGAGGATCTGGTATCCATTGAAGAAGAAATTGAAAATTTAAAAGGATATATTAAGATTCAGAATATGCGCTATGGAAATTTATGTGAAACAAAAATCCTGGTACCAGATAATTTACTTCAATACAAAATAATACGCTTTATGCTTCAGCCTATTGTTGAAAATGCGATTGTACATGGTTTTGGGAAAAATAAAAAAGATAACATACTGGCGATTAAAGCGGATACGATAGGAGATTATTTACAAATAATCATTGAGGATAACGGAAAAGGGTTAACGGATGAGCAAATGGTTCATATAAATCAGGAGAATTGTGAAAATAGTCTGGAGGATAATCAATTAGAGTATAAAAAATTTAACAAAATCGGTATTCATAATGTAAATGAACAAATAAAAATCAGATTTGGAAATACGTATGGCTTACATTTTGAACGAGCAAATGATAGCGGTACAAGTGTTATAATAAAATTACCTTTAATAAAAGAGGATGATGAGAATTATGAAGAACGTAATGATTGTTGATGATGAGATCATGGTGCGGCTGGGTATGCAGTCAATAATTGATTGGGAAGAACAAGGATATCAGGTAGTTGCCGAAGCGGAAAACGGTCAAGATGCATTGGAAAAAATTGAAATATATCATCCGGACTTAATCTTTACCGATTTAGTAATGGATAAAATGGATGGTTTTCGATTAATCGAGGAATGCAAAGAAAAATATAACAATATACAATTTGTTATATTGAGCAATCATAATGATTTTAATAATGTGAGAAAAGCATTGCAATTAGGCGCATTAGATTATGTATTTAAATTAACCATCAATAAAGAAGAGATATTAAAAATACTGGGGGAAGTGAATCAGAAGTTAGGAAAATCATCAAATAATGAAATGGAAAGTGTCGTTCGTAAAAACAGACAAGCAATAAAAAGTACATTGATAAAAATGCTGGCTGAAAAAACATATATAGATAGAGATGAGATATTAAGAGAATTAAATATTGTTAACGTTAGATTCCCTTTTAACAAACCATACATAGTAATGATGGTTGGAATAGATGATTTTACAAGGGATGTATTAACCGGAAAAATCACCAGCATTCAGTTAACCAAATTTTCAATGGAAAATATGATTACTGAGATTTTAGAAGAACAGTTTAATATTGTAGGATTTAACTATGATGCGGAAGATGTGTTATATTTGATTGAAACGGAAGGATTTGATGATCAGGGAAAGATTTATAGTGAATTAAATCAAAAATTTCAGATCATTTTTGAATATCTAAAAAGATATTTTGATATTAATGTAACCGGAGTTATCAGTAAAATTTATAACAACATTGAAGGAATACATTATGCAGTAAATGAATGTAAAAATGCATTATACCAAAGACTGCCGGGTGAATGTGGAAAATTACATTTCTGTGATGATAATTTACGAAGTGAAATCAGGATTATTAAAGAATATATAAATGAACATCTGAATGAAAATTTAAGCATAGAGATTGCAGCAAGAGAAATAAATATGAGCCAGAGTTATTTTTCACATGTGTTTAAAGACAATATGAAAATGGGATTTACTGATTATGTTAATCGTACAAGAATTATGCGTGCCTGTGAACTACTGCAGAATCAAAATATTAAGATTAATGAGGTTGCCTTATTAGTAGGAATTGAAAACTACAACTATTTTAGTATATTATTTAAAAAAATTATTGGCATTGCTCCCAATGTATACCGTAAAAATTTTATTGAAAAAACAGAAGAAATCGGAGAAAGTATCTAAGATATACTTGTATCAAAAAATAATGATGATATTTCAAAATAAAGTGATAATAAATAAATTGTTGCATCTTTAAAAAAGTATTATTGTATAAGAAAATAGCAATTTACTTAATGGAGAATTGAAGATTGTGACTATATAATCAAACTGTATTTAAAATAATCCATCGGGAGGAGATACAAGATGAAACGTAAATTGGTTTCAATTATTTTGGTAGCAGTTCTGTGCACTTCATTACTAGCGGGTTGTGGGGCAAAAAAAGAAACAGCAGGAACAAAAGTCACTACAAATGAAGAAGCAGGAAAAAAAAGCAGTGACAAAGATATGGTGACAATTAGATTTTGGGGCGGTGTACCCCCGGAAACAGGTCCGCAGGATGTTGTTGACCGTTTTAATGAAGAATATAAAGATAAAGGTATTCAAGTAGAGTATGAGAGGTATGTAAATGATGATCAGGGAAATTTAAAACTTGAGACAAGCCTTTTAGCCGGAAGCGATATTGATGTATACGTATCTTACGGTACTTATAAGATGCAGAAGAGAGCAGAAGGCGGAATGGCGCTTGACCTTTCAGAATTAATGACCAGAGATAATTTTGATTATGAAGGCATGTTTGGCAGTGACGTGAAAGCAGATTATATCAATGGTAAACCGTATTCAATAGCAAGTGTTATTACAAAAGGTACACTTCTCTTAAATAAAGATATGTTTGATGCTGCCGGAATTGCAATTCCTACGGAATGGACTTTTGATGAATTTAGAGAGGTATGTAAAAAGTTAACCAAAGGCGAAGGCCAGGATAAAGTATATGGTATGTTCTGGAATACTCAGCAAAACATTACTGAATATTGGCTGTATCTGGCAATGCAGACTTTAGGCGGTAATCCTTTATACAAAGAAGGCGGTAAAGAAACTAATTTTGATAATGATGTACTTAAGAAAACAGCTGAATTAGTATACAATACAATGAATGTTGACAAAACAGCGCCTACCCATGTGGACAGCATAACACAAAAATTAACTCAGGAAAGTATGTTTTTAACAGGGCATTCGGCTATGATTGTCGGAAACTGGGCAATTCGCAGTGTAAAAGATAAAGAGCAATATCCCCATGATTTTGTTACTGCATATGCACCTTATCCGGTTATTTCGAAAGATCAGAGAAATTATGTATATGGTGGTTTAGGCGATGAGATCAGTATTAATCCCAAATCAGAAAATGTTGATGCCGCTTGGGAATTTGTGAAATGGTATACGCAAGAAGGTGTGTCATCGATGGCAGCAGGCGGACGTATTGCATTGTGTAATAAAGTTGACAAGAATGTATTAGCTGAATCGTTCTCAAAAGGAGCAGAGGATTTAATAGATATGGATTCTGCAAAAGCTCTCGTTTTCCCTGTAGGAGGTGAAAAACTTACGATACCGACGATAACAACCAGCTTACCGGAGATACAGAAGATACTGGCAGAAGAAACAGAAGCTTATTTTACAGATCAAAAGGATCTTGATACAGCATTTGCGGATGCAAAATCTAGATCAGATGAGTTATTAAAATAGAAAAAAGGGAGGGGGTTCCCTCCTTTTTCTATTTTCACGAGAAATCTTACAGAAAGGAAAATAACTATGATACATGAGAAAATTGATATTAAAGTCAATGATAAAAAAGCTGCTTTAGTAACATATATACTTGATAATTTTATTGAAATGGATTTAAACCGAAAGCGGCCGGCTGTTATTATATGTCCTGGCGGCGGATATAGCTTTACATCAAACAGAGAAGGAGAGCCGGTTGCCATCGCTATGAATCAAAAAGGGTTTCATGCATTTATTCTGCACTATACAACAGAATACGGGAATTTTCCGCAAGCCCTGTTAGAGTTGGCAAAAAGTATGGAATTAATTCGAGAGAATGCGGATAAGTGGCACATAGATAAAGAACAATTGATAGTCTGTGGTTTTTCTGCCGGCGGTCATTTAGCCGCCAGTTTGGGGGTTTTCTGGAGTAAAGATATCCTATATAATAAATTACATTGCCAAAAGGAAAAAATAAGACCGAATGCTCTTTTACTCTCTTATCCCGTCATATCATCTGTTCAAAACAAACATCAAGCTTCCTTTCAAAATTTATTAGGAGAGGATAAAAGTAATCTCTTGGAAATGTTGTCTTTAGAGAAACAGGTTTCAAAAGATGTACCGCCTACTTTTATTTGGCACACCTATACGGATAAGACGGTGCCAGTTGAGAATTCCTTATTATTTGCAACGGAGTTGTGCAAGTATAAGATACCATTGGAACTTCACATTTATGGTGAGGGAAATCATGGGCTAAGCCTTGGAACAGAAGAAGTAAGTACTGAAAAGTTCGAGTGCAGACCTGAAATACAAAACTGGATTGACATGTTTTCAGTTTGGGTAAAAAAATTAAAAGATATTAAAACAAATTCGTAAAATAATAATTATTTTTAAAAAAGGCGTGCATCAATAAACAGATTATTATAATAAAAAGACCATTTACTTCATGGATGTAAGTGGTCTTTTTTTATATACTTTTTATAAAGAAAAGAACAGGAGGTAATATTGTGAAATTAAGCAGACAGACAAAAAAGGATATGGCAGGGTATGTTTTCATATTGCCCAATTTAATAGGTGTCTTGCTATTTACGTTTATTCCAATTGTATATTCCTTAATAATCAGTTTTACAGATTGGGATTTTACAAAAGGATTTGGAAATTGGAACTGGGTAGGATTCAAGAATTTCCTGGATATATGGAAGGATAAATGGTTTGTAGATTCCTTAAAAAATACAATTATTTTTGCAGTTTGTGTTGTATTATTCACCTTAGTAATAGCAATTATATTAGCGGTCGTAATTGACAGATTCTGTTTTGCCAAAACACCGATACGATTGGCTTTATTTATGCCATATATCTCGAATGTTGTAGCAGTAGCGATCGTTTGGGTTATGATGTATTCACCCTGGGGACCGTTTACGCAATTTGTTAAATCAATGGGTGTGAAAAATCCACCTCAATGGCTGGGCGATTATAAATGGGCACTGCCGGCGGTTATCATTATGACCGTATGGGGGGGAATTGGTTATGCAGTTATGATTTATACGTCGGCAATACAAGGATTACCTAAAGATGTGTATGAAGCAGCTGAGGTTGATGGTGCCGGAGAAATAATCAAATTTTTAAAATTAACAATTCCTTTTTTGTCACCAACAACATTTTTTCTAATAATAACAACACTGATTTCTTCTTTTCAGGTATTTGCACCCATCCAGTTAATGACCAGAGGCGGCCCAGGTTCTTCCTCGTCCGTATTGGTATATTATATTTATCAATCTGCATTTAGTTTTTATAAAATGGGTTATGCATCGGCAATGTCATGGATTCTATTTATTCTCTTGTTTATAGTTACTTTAATACAATGGAAAAATCAAAAGAAATGGGTTAGTTACTAGGAGGCAAGTGATGAAAGAAAAGAATAAGAAAAACAAAGAAATAATATCTTTAAAAAGCAAAGGTATATTAGTTAAAGTGCTTATCACAATAATCGTAGCGATTGTAGGAATTACAATGATTATTCCATTTATATGGATGCTAAGTGCTTCTATGAAAATATCAGCAGATGTGATGGAATTACCAATCAGATGGATACCAAAAAGTTTGAATTTAAATAATTATAAAGAAGTATGGAACATTGGTGGGGGAGCAACAAGAGACTATCATTTTGGATTGGCTTATTTTAATTCCTTAAAGATTGCATTTATAAATTTAATCGGTGCGGTTTTGACAAGTACTTTAGCTGGTTATGCTTTTGCAAAAATTGATTTTAGAGGACGAAATATACTATTCCTTGGGTATCTTGCCACTATGATGATTCCATCTCAGGTTACATTAATACCTAAATTTGTAATGTTCAGTAAGATAAATTTACTGGGGACTCATCTTACTTTAATACTACCAGGAATTATTACAGTTACAGGAACATTTTTAATGAGGCAGTATTTTATGCAGATTCCGGATGAGTTAAAAGAATCGGCATACATAGACGGAGCAAATGAATTCCAAATATGGGCACATATCATGGTACCTATTGCAAAACCATCTATGGCATCATTGGCGATGATTGTATTCCTGTGGAATTGGAACAACTATCTGGATGCATTGGTATTCCTATCAAATTGGAGATTGTATACTATTCCGGTATCATTAACCAACTTTATTGAGGAAACTTCTACACAGTATAATTTAGTAATGGCGGCATCAGCGTCAGCGTTAATACCTGTTTTTATTGTATTTTTAGCGGGACAGAAATTCTTTGTAAAAGGGTTAATGTCCGGTGCAGTGAAAGGATAGAGGGTAATATATATGGATAGGAACAGAAATTATAAAGAATATATTGTGAAAAAATATGATGTGGTAGTGGTTGGAGGTGGAATGGCAGGAATTTGTGCAGCAATCTCTTCTGCCAGAGATGGAGCTCGTACTGTTCTCATTCAAAATCGGGCCGTTCTTGGGGGCAATGCAAGCTCTGAAATACGCATGCATATTTGTGGAGCTGATAGTCACATGAACCGACCTAATGCCAGAGAAACCGGTATTATTGAAGAGATATTATTGGAAAACCGAAGCAGAAATCCATTGCATTCATTTTCCATTCTTGATACGGTTAATTGGGAGAAGGTAAAGTACCAGGAAAATTTGGAGCTATTTTTGAATACTCAAACGTTAGAAGTGATAACTCAAAATAATGTAATTAAAAAAATATATGCACATCAGTGGACAACAGAAAAGTCTTATGAATTTCAAGGGAACATTTATATTGATTGCACAGGAGATGGGAATGTTGCCTATCAGGCGGGAGCAGAATGCCGAATGGGAAGAGAGGCAAGGAGTGAATTTGACGAAGAGTTCGCTCCAGAACAGGCAGATAAACACACGATGGGAAATACCATTATGTTCTGTGCAAAAGATACTGGGAAACCATCTAAATTTATAAAACCTTTCTGGGCATATGATGTTACGGAAGAACAACTAAAGAATCGCGGGCACAGTCATATGGTAAGTGCTATGGAAAACTATGGAGTGGATTCGGGTTACTGGTGGCTGGAACTTGGGGGAACCGAAGATGTAATTAAGGATGGAGAAGAAATACGGGATGAGTTACTAAAATATTTGTATGGAATTTGGGATCATATAAAGAATAAAGGCGATCACGGTGCCGAGAATTATGAATTGGAATGGGTTCAATTTCTGCCTGGCAAAAGAGAAAGCAGAAGAATTATGGGAGATTATATCTTAAAATATCAGGATCTTAAAGAATCCAAAGTATTTAATGATGCTGTTGCTTATGGCGGCTGGCCGATGGATATGCATCCGCCGGAAGGGTTTATGTATTCCGGTGAAGCAACGAATTTTATTAAATTAAAAGATGTATACACCATACCGTATCGGTGCTATTATTCAAAAAATATAGAAAACCTTATGATGGCTGGAAGAAATATCAGCGCCACACATATGGCGTTTGGCTCAATAAGAGTTATGGCTACTTGTGCGGTGGGTGGGCAGGCAGTTGGAACAGCAGCAGCCCTAGCAGTGGCTAAAAGATGTACACCAAGGGAAATAGGAACTGACATTGAGAAACTTCAGCAAAAACTCATAAAAGATGATTGTTATATTCCTTCTATCTATAATAAAGATGAAAAAGATATCGCACGTCATTCTAAAGTAACTGCATCGTCTTGGCAGAAAGGTTATAAGCCGGAACTTGTTATTAATGGAATGTCAAGGACGGTAAAGGATGAAAATAACTGTTGGAAGTCAATGGGAATCGATAAAACTGGTGAATGGTTAACTCTAGCTTTTGAACCAACTGAAGTTTCAGAATTGATTTTAAAGTTTGATTCAAATTTGTCTAAAGAAATCATGATTTCACTTTCCAAGGTTACAAGAGTGATGCAGGAACCTGGAATACCGCAAACTTTGGTCAAGGATTACAGTATTCATTTTTATATGGATCAAAAGGAAGTTTTCTCACAAAAAGTTAAGGATAACCATCAGAGAGTTAATAAATTAACATTTACAGAATCAATTAGAGCAGATAAAATTACACTTTGTATAAATTCCACTCATGGATGTAAAGATGTAACTATTTATGAAGTACGGATATATTAAAATATTAACGATGTTTTATTCTGCTTACAGGTTTTTCAAGTGCATAAAGAATTTAGTAAAACAGAGTTCCCTATTAATATTTGAGATTGATTAAATAATAAATAGGGAACTCTGTTTTATTAATTTTTTAAGAGAATATGAAAACCCAATCACTTTGTGCATAATTGGAAAAATTTTCTTGATTTTATTAGCTGTTAATTGTATACTCAACTTATAGTCCGTTTTGTAAACGCTGTAATCACTACTTGCCGATGGGCAAGTTTTTTATTTCATAGGAGTGTTCTCCGAACTTCCCTATGAAATAAAAAGCCCGACAGGCAGGAAACGCATGACTCACTTAAGGAAGATTATCATTATCATGACAGGGATGGAACTTTTTTAACATCAGTGAAATATATTGGAGGATAAAAAACAGAGGAATCTGAATCAAATATGCCATTACAACAGTCCGGTATTTTTAATTCACCAGAAGAAACTTTAGATTTTTGTCCAGGTACTTTCTATATAGATATATGCCGTATTGGTAATGCGGATTCTTTTTTGCTTTGGAAGAATACCGATTTTATGCTTGTAGATACCGGTAATTCTATAAATGCAGAAGATATCATAGGTCTATTGATAAAAAGGCAGGTTACCCGTTTAAAGGCTTTGACGATTACACATTTTGACAGTGATCATATGGGGGCATATCTGTCAATTATTGATTACATGAATTCTATAAAACGGAGTTTAACCGCACAAACCATAGAACATATCTATGCAAGAAAATATACAGCAGCGCAATTAGATATAATCCCAAAAGACCGGTATAAAAATTATGTTAAGTTTATTAATGGTATTTTAAGATATCTAAATCGTTATGAAGAAGAATTTGATTTAGAGGTTTTACCGGATCCGGGTACTTTAGCTGCCAAAGCAGAAGAATTATTTGATGCCGGTACCGGATTATGGATCTTTCCGTATAAAACTAATTTAAACAGTCATCTAAGTCTTGATGATACGGTTCAAATCTGGTGGCTCAACCGATTTGACTCCTATCTGAAAGCGGGGGTATCGGCAAAAGCTATGGCTGGGAATATAAATAATGATTCCCTTATTTTCAAAGTAATCTATAGTGATAAGTCGGTTTTATTTTTAGGTGATATGGGTCAAAGCGGTTTAAATGATCTACTTCTTTATAATTCGTTTTATCTTAGAAGTGACATTTTAAAAATAGCACATCATGGTCATAAACACAGTTCACCGAAATACTTTATAGAAGAAGTCTGTCCTGTTATTTCTCTGGTCACTACAACGCTTAAATCGACTCCGGATAATGCTGCATTTGGTAACAGGCTGGAAGAACTTATTTCTGAGGACATCAATTTCGGTACAATCGTTTTCTCCGGCGATGTAAGAGGAGATTATTCGACAATAGCAATCCGATATGTTGAGCCTAAAATATTTACGGCTAATACATCCATTATAGGGTATCGGCCGTAGTAGAAATGGGGTTACTACATTAAGTCGTATCTCAATTTAGTAATGTTTCATAATAATAAAGGAGGTATTTTTTATGTGCAATCTATTTCCGAGAACTGAGGTAGCAGGAATTTCATTATCAAGGATGATAATGGGAACGAACTGGTTACTTGGCTGGAGCCATACCGGTGCAGCTGCGGATAAGATGATTACAAGCTGTTATGATACAAAGGAGAAGATGTATCCCATTCTGGAAGCTTATTTGGAATATGGCGTTGACACGATTATGGCACCATTCGGGTTAAGCCAGACCCTGGAAGATGGGGTAAAGGATGTGGAACAGAAAACAGGGAAACCGATTATTAGGATTGACACTCCCTGTATTAATGTGAATGATACACCGGAGGGCCGAAGAGAAGCAGAAGAGGTTATTAAGGCTTGCGGGAAAAGGGGATCTAAAATATGCCTCATCCATCATTCAAGTGTTGAACAGCTGGTAAATAAGAATAAAGGTGTTATAGACAGGCTTTCCGACTATACCAAAATGATACGGGATGCCGGGATGGTACCGGGGCTTTCTGCGCATATGCCGGAATTAATTACCTATTCGGATGACAACGGTTATGATGTGGAAACCTACATCCAAATATATAACTGTATGGGTTTTCTTATGCAGGTCGAGGTGGAAACCGTTGCCCGAATCATACATAATGCCAAAAAGCCGGTAATGACCATCAAACCTATGGCTGCCGGCCGAGTAACACCGTTTGTCGGGTTTAATTTTGTATGGAATACCCTCCGTGATATGGATATGGTCACCGTCGGTGCTTTTTCTGCCGATGAAGTACACGAGGATATAGAGATTTCCTTCGCTGCCTTAGAGAGAAGACTTCCGGACACCGAAAGACGTTCAAGCCCGGTAGAGACTCAGGCTGCTTTCGGCAGGGTTTCTTCTTAAAAAGCTGCAATAAATTCTTGGATAGGAGAGTATATGCTGAAAGTAATCATTGCCGATGATGAAGATAAAATATGTCAGCTGATCTATAAACTGATTGACTGGGATTCACTTCGAATGCGGGTAGAAGCAATTGCACATAATGGTGTGGAGGCCTTTGAGCTAATACAGCTGCATAATCCGGATATCGTGATCACGGATATCAGAATGCCGGGATATGATGGGCTTGAGTTTATTTCTAAAGTCAAGGAATATAATGAATCCACTCAATTTATCATTATCAGTGGATATCAACAGTTTGAATATGCACAGAAAGCAATTAAATATGGGGTTTCGGATTATCTATTAAAACCGATCAAGAAAGATGAACTGACGGCTGCATTAACCAAGATGTCTAACGAATATCTGGAACGGGTAGAATTATTGTCGAAAGAAGAGCAGCTGAGACTTAGTATGAAAAACAATATAAAAAAATTAAGGCTGGGTTTATTCAGCGGAGTATTGTTTCAGAAGCGGATGAAAGACACTACGGTAGATGCTGTTAATGAAGAATACGGGTACCATCTTAAGGAGGGTTTGTTTCAGATAATAACAGTAAAATTAGATGGGATAGAACGTTCCTATTCCAGTAATGTTACCTTTCTGGAAGAAAAAATCATGAAGATCATTCGTAATTACTTTGTTGATTATTGCATTGACCTTGAAAGTTATTTTGTTAATAATATTTGCTTTTGTCTGCTTAACTATAAGACCGAAAATAAAAAACAGATTCGCCGCCAATGCAAGGTTTTATTGGATGAACTGCAGTTACAGAAAGAAATTTTTGTAAACCTGGAAGTAACAATTGGTCTCGGAATAGCAGAAGAAGATATTAGTTTGATACAGGATTCTTATAAATCCGCAGTCTGGGCCTATGAACAGCGGCTTGTTACAGGAAATAACCGTGTAATTGAGGGAGAAGTTATTATATCTACTGATTTAGCTGAGAGTCAGTTGTTTTATGAATTCAATCGTGATATGAATGCTGCACTGGAAAGATTGGATAAAGAGGGTGTGAAAGCATCTATCCGGGTTTTAAGGGAGGGATTAAAAAGCCGTACGGAAACCAGTGGACATGAGATCCTTCAGATGGCAAAAGAAGTGTGTAATATATTTTTATTTTCCATGCGAAATAATAAATTACCCATATTAACCGGAGAAAACTTTATTGATGAATTTAATGTAAACGCCGATGATATGGGATCCGTAAATTCTTTATACCAATATCTCACAGATCTGATAATTGCCTGTTTAGAGAAAGTCATTGAAGATAAGAAATTGATGGATACAAAACCAATCAGAGAGGCAAAACAATATATGCAAAGCAATTACATGAAACCAATCACTTTGGACGAGGTAAGTTATACAGTGGGATTTAATGCAACTTATTTTAGCTCTTTATTTAAAAAGGAGACAGGTTATACTTTTTTAGAATATCTATCGGAGGTAAGGATCAATAAAGCAAAGGAACTTTTAAAAGAAACGAACCATAGTATTGCGGTAATCTGTGAACAGGTTGGCTACAGCGATTTAAAGCATTTCAGCAAGATTTTTACGAAATATACCAATCTAAAACCAAATGAATACCGTAAATTATATTCCTAGTGGAATGGGAGCTGGTATGAAACAAAAGAACAGGTATCTTTCCTTTCGAAGTCTGGTATTATTTTGCCTGATGTCATTTTTGGCATTACTTACACTTGTGATTTTTACAATAGCTGTCATGAAAGAGAAAAAGTATGGATTGTTTGTTGCATTTGGTTTTTGTTTTTATATTCTACTATTTTATTTAGGGTATCAATGGGTGTATAAGCCATATAAGGAGACAAGCAAAGCACTGGACCTATTTTCAAAGGGATTAATATTACAGGGCATTTTCGATCTGCGATGCCCATTAAGCAAACAGATGGAAGCGGCCACAGGGCGCCTGAAAGATATGTTAGATACCAAGGAACTGTTTAACCTGTCTAAAAAGCAGGCAGAATACCTGGCATTACAAAACCAGATTAATCCTCATTTTTTATATAATACACTGGAGGGAATCAGAAGTGAGGCGTTATGTGCGGGAATGGACGGAGTAGCAGATATGACGGAAGCGCTTGCTACATTCTTTCGATATACCATATCCAATGTGGATCACCTGGTTACGTTAGAAGATGAGCTGACCAATATACAGAATTATTATATCATTCAGCAGTACCGGTTTGGAGACCGGTTAAAAGTTAATGTAGAGTATGCGGAAGAAGATGAAAAAGAGGTACTAATACTTCGTCTGCCTAAACTGACTTTGCAGCCGATCGTAGAAAATTCCATTTATCACGGAATAGAGAGAAAGATAGGAATTGGAAATCTGCGGATAAAGATTCAGACTACACCGGACCGTCTTCTGATTTTGATATCGGATGATGGGCTTGGGATAGAAAAGGGACAGCTGGATTTATTAAATAAACAGCTTCGTTCTGCCAGTCTTGATGATGTAACAGGGCTAAAAGGTAGGCAGGGCGGAATAGCCATTGTTAATGTTAATAACCGTATTAAATTATTATTTGGTGATCAGTATGGTATTTATATTTACAGTACCGTAGGGGTTGGAACGGATGTAATCATAACATTGCCAAAGGTGAAAGAATGAACTGCAGGCAGATATTCAGCATAAGTCTCTGCAAGGGGAGTCAGTATGAGAGAAGAAATACTTCGAATGGAGAATGTAACAAAGGTCTGTGACGGTGTTACATACCTGGACAATATTAATCTGCAGATTTATAAAGGTGAAATTATGGGACTAATTCCGATCGACAGGCAGGGGAAAACAGAACTTGTACAGCTGTTGTGCCAGAATAGTCCCATTGATTATGGGCGGATTTATATGAATAATGAATTGGTAAACTATTATGAACACAGCACGAACAATATGAACAGGGTATATGTCATTGACCAGAAAAGCAAACTGATTCAGGACTTGACTGTTTCCGATAATATTTTTGTTCTTCGCAGAAGTTTTAAAAAGTACATCATAAATAACAAGGTGTTAAGAGGACAGGTTAACCGTTTCTTAAAAGAAATGGAGATTCAAATAGATCCGGGTGAACTGGTCGCCAATCTAAATCCCTTTGAACAGTGTGTTGTAGAATTATTAAAGGCGGTTATTACCGGTTCGAATTTAATTATTATCAGTGATATCAGTAATGTCTTAAGTGTAGTGGATTTAAATCAGTTATACCGTTTAATTCATTACTATTCAGGTAAGGGATATACTTTTATGATTATAGGAAGCCATCATGAAGAAATCTTTTCTATCTGCGATAGAGCAGCGTTGATGAAAGATGGTTCGGTTATTAAGATATTGGACGAGATGGAAAAGAAGAGTGACCTGATCCATGTTTATACCATCTCCTTTTATGATACAAAACCAAAAATCCCGGGAAACAGTGAAAAGGGAATCCTGAAATTCGAAAATGTGTTTACGGCTGATTTAAATAACATGTCTTTCTCAATTAAAAAGGGTGATTGTACCGTACTTTTTGATATGAATAATACCATATTCAAGGATTTATTAGAACTTATGAACGGAGAGCAGCCCCCCAGATATGGACAGATTTTATATAACAATCAGAATTACACGAAAAGTATATCTAAGAAAGCCTTACAGAATGGAATATCAGTCATTCCCGAAAATGCCACCCAAAAAATGCTTTTTTATAGCCTTAGTTATATTGATAACCTCACTTTTCTGGTAGATAAAAAGTTAGATATTAATATTATGAGGAGAAAGATTAAAAAGAGTATCATACGTGAATATAAAAGTATTTTGGGAGACGATGTTTATGCGAAAGATTTATCGAAATTAGAGTTAACATCCCTTTATAACCTGGTTTATTACCGTATTCACTTATACAATCCGGGTATAGTATTCTGTCTGCAGCCTTTTTCGGGAGCGGATATGTATCTTCGGAAACACATTGCAGATTTAATCCGGGAACTAAAAAGAAAAGGAATTACCGTTATTATATTAGCAGTTAATATATCGGATACTTTAACGGTTGCGGATCGGCTTTTAGTAATAGAGAAAGGTGCCGTAGTGAAAGAGTATTCCAAGGAAGAATTCGGTTCCATAAAAACCATGGTATGATCCAAATTAAAAACAAAAGAATATCCCCATTAATCCAAGGAATCACCCCTGTTACAAAAGAATAGGGGTGATATACTTATTTTAGGTTCTATTTACGGCTGATGATTACTCAAAACGGCGAAAATAAAAATATAGAAAAAGAAAGACTGCTGCAAATATAAGAAACAGAAAGACTGGGTGTATTTATGAATCAATATATTGTTGAAATAGAACATGTATCAAAAAGCTTTCCGGGTGTAATGGCCTTAAATGATGTTTCCTTTAATTTAATGTCAGGTGAGGTACTGGCATTACTTGGTGAGAATGGTGCAGGCAAATCAACCTTAATGAAAATATTAAGCGGTGTATATTTAAAAGATGGCGGTACAATAAAAGTATTTGGTCAAACTATTGAGGAGATGAATACGAAAAAGGCACAGGAATTGGGGATTGCCATTATACACCAGGAACTTAATATGTGTGCACATTTAACTGTTGCACAAAATATCTTTTTGGGCCGTGAGATTACCAGATATGGAATGCTCTCAGTTAAGAAAATGAATGAAGAAGCAGAAAAAATATTGACCAGCTTAAATATTGATATCCATCCTGAAACCATTGTGGGAGATCTGGCTGTTTCGAAGCAGCAGATGGTAGAGATTGCAAAAGCACTGTCTTGTAATGCAAAAATACTTATTATGGATGAACCAACCTCAGCTCTGACTTCCAAAGAGATTGAAGAATTATTTACCATAATCCATAAGCTGAAAAAGGAAGGCTGCGGTATTGTATACATATCACACAGGTTGGAAGAACTGGAAAATATTGTGGACCGTGTAATCATATTACGGGACGGACAGTTTATTAAAAGCATGAATTATAAAGATACCTCCTTGTCAGAGATAATATCTTGTATGGCCGGACGTGAGATTAAAGAAAAGTTTCCGAGAGTCACCTGTGATTTAGGCGGAGAGATCATGGAGGTAAGAAAACTGAATGCCGGCCGTATGGTAAGAAATATTAATTTTAAATTATATGCGGGAGAAATTGTAGGAATCGCCGGACTTATGGGAGCTGGAAGAACGGAAACTACAAGAGCTGTATTCGGAGTGGATCAGAAAGAGAACGGTGAAATCATTCTGGACGGGAAACCGGTGAAAATAGAAAAACCCATGGATGCAATCAAAAACGGTATTGTATTGGTTCCTGAAGACAGGAAAAAAGATGGTCTGTGTACCAAACTCAGTATCCGGGATAATATTGCATTACCAAATCTGGATATCCTTTGCGGTAAAACCGGAGTTGTGAACCGTAGAAAAGAAAATGAGATGGCAGATAAAGCCATAAAAGATTTAAAAATAAAACTGCCTAATTCAGATGTGGATGCAGGAAGTCTGTCCGGCGGAAATCAACAGAAAGTTGTAGTCGGCAAATGGCTTAGAAGAAGATCAAGGGTAGTCATCTTTGACGAACCAACGAGAGGGATTGATGTAGCTGCAAAAATAGAGATTTATAATTTAATGAATGATTTAAAAAAACAGGGAATCGGAGTTCTGTTTGTTTCTTCAGAAATGCCTGAAATAATGGGAATCAGCGATCGTATTATTGTTATGTGTGACGGTAAGATAACTGGTGAATTAAAAACAGAGGAAGCCACTCAGGATAAGATTCTGAAGTTAGCGACCAGTTTTGATAAAAAGACAGAGCTGAAATCATAATAGCTTATAAAGGAGAATTTAACATGGATAAAGCAGAAAAACAGAATGTGCTTAGAAGAATCCTGGCTGTTAGGGGGATGGGCCAGGTAATTACCGTTACAATTGGTCTTATCGTTTTATGTATTGTTTTTGGTATAGTTAATCCTATATTTTTTTCGGGGAAGAATGTAGCGAATCTGCTCAGACAGATAGCGCCTATCCTGATTATAGGGATTGGACAGTCTTATGTACTTATTACAGGCAATATTGATCTGTCCATCGGTTCTGTCGTGGGGATGAGCTGTATGATATCGGCAACACTGATGACTAAGGGTCTGAACCCATGGGTTTCTGTATTGATTAACATTATAAGCTGTCTTGCGGTTGGAGTATTAAATGGTGAATTGGTTTCAAAGTGTAAGCTGCCGCCTTTTATTGCTACCCTTGGTACAATGACAATTGCACGGGGAATCGCACAGATAGTTAATAACAATTATAATACTAATTCCATTGGAGAGGGTGCAGAAACATTTCGTAATTTTTTCTATTATGGTAAAACGTTAGGATTATATAATGCAATCTGGATTGCTGCCGTATTATGGGTGATTTTTGATTTTATCTTAAGCAAAACGAGATCGGGACGACATATCTATGCAGTTGGAAGTAATCTGGATGCAGCCAGGCTTTCCGGTGTTAACGTACATTCTACAACAATGAAAGCGTATTTAGTCAGTGCGCTCTGTGCCTGTACGGTGGGGCTTATGATCTGTGCGACAACCGGGATGGGTACCATGGATGCCGGTAACAGTTATGAATTATATGCGGTGGCGGCATCTGTAATCGGAGGTGTTAGTACACTGGGAGGACAGGGAATTCTCCTTGGGACCGTGATAGGTGCATCTATATGGGGTGTCCTACAGAACGGACTTCAATTTGCCGGTGCACCGGTTGCAATCCGGAATATTACCATTGGTATTATTGTGGTGGTATCCGTATTATTAGACGTTGTAGTACGTACCGGTAAACCGAGAAAGAAAAAAGTAAATTAGGTTACATATTGAATATAAGTTACAGATGTTAAAGCGAAAGATTAGATATAGATATTAGGTAATTTGCGAAACGATATGGTTTTTCCGAAAGTACCATACAGCTGATATTTGCTTCTGGCTTTAATTGACCTAAGAGCAAGCTTTGCTCTGAAATTGTATCAATAGTATGGCATATAGAACATATAGTAGTTTCGCTTTTACTTAAATATAAAATAATTAAGGGAGGTTTCTTTTATGAAGAGAAAGGTATTGGCAATTATTCTGGGGTTATGTCTGGTATTGGCAGCGGGGTGTTCTAAAAATCAGGCGGTAACCAGCTCAGGTACGGACAATAAGGGAGAAGCAACGGCAGCTTCAACCGGAGAAAAGTTTAAAGTATACTTAATCACCATGGATCAGATGGATCAGCACTGGGTTAATGTTGACGCAGGATGTAAGAAAGCGGTAGAGGAACTTGGTAATATTGATTATGAGTGGCTGGCTCCTGATGTAAAAGATGATGCAAAACAAATCGAATGTATCAATAATGCGGTTGCAGGCGGAGCAGACGCTATCCTTCTTGCAGCGAATGGTCCTGATGCAGTAACTTCAGCCTTAAAAGAAGCAGAAGCCTCCGGAGTTAAAATTATCTATGTTGACTCTGCAGCAGATTATCCTGCAATCCAAACTCTGGCAACCGATAATGAAGCAGCCGGTAAAACAGCAGGTGAAGAGATGTTAAAAGGCTTACAGGCAGCCGGTAAAACAGCCGGTAAGATAGGTATTGTCAATGTAAATGCAGCTACCGCCTCCTGTGTAGCCCGTGAAAAAGGATTCCGTTCCGCGTTTGACGGTAAGGCTTATGAGTTACTGGAAACCCAATACGGAGAAGGGGATGCGGCCAAATCCAAAGATATCGCGGCTAACTATATTACCTCCGGCTGTGTTGGATTATTTGGGGCGAATGAAGGATCAAGTGTTGGTATCGGTAATGCAATTCAGGAATCAGGGGATACGATCATTGGTGTAGGCTTTGATAAATCCGATACAATCCTTGAACTGATCAAAGGCGGCTATATTCTTTGTGCAATGGCTCAGAACCCTGATGTTATGGGGTATGAGGGAATGAAAGAAGCAGCAAAAGCTTTAGCAGGAGAAGACACCGGAGCTGATTATGTAGATACCGGAGTATCTGTAATAAACAAAGCTAGTCTGGAATAATAAATTTAAAATCCCGGAAATGCTGTTAAGGCAAGTATTCAGCTTTTACAGCATATCCGAGATTTTATTTTGGGGAATTTTAAGGTATTTTCACAGGGTACTTTTGAATGAACTCACTTACTTCATCATAATAATATAAATATAATTCATGCAATGCCCGCGTACATGCCACGTACAAGATCTGCCTGTCGATATCAGTTTTATAATTTGTTATTGTAACTTCTGGTATAATAACCATGTCAAACTCAAGTCCCTTAGCAAGAAATGCATTTGTGATTATTTTACCTTCCCTAAATTCTGTATTTTCGTCGTTCATCAAATAGTAATCGTCCTTATTCCTGATACTATTATAGAATTTCTGAGCTGATTTTTTGGATTTGCATATTACAGCCACTGTTGAATAACTTTTTGGATCAACTTTATTAATGGTTTTTTCTATGCCTAAAACCATGTTATTGTATCCGTTGCACTTTACGATTAATGGTTCTTTTCCATGCCGGTCAAAAGGTTCCATTTCCGTGGCATTACAGATATTTTTACAAAATTCACTTATTTCCAAAGTTGACCTGTAACTTTTCATCATTTTTATTAATTTAACTCTGTCCTGGAACATATCTTTTAGTTTTTCAATTACATCATCATTTGTTTTATATATAACTTGTTGAATATCACCTAAGATAGTCATATTACAATCAAATATTCGATTCAGTATTTCGTATTGTGTAGCATTATAATCTTGCATTTCATCAATAATCACATGTTTTATATTTTGAAATCCATGTGTTCCAAATAGTAATATCTTAATCAATACGATTGGATAGATATCTTCATATAGAATTTCACATGTATCAATTTTGTCACCCTTAAGAATATCATATTTGTTTGACAAATAATCAACAAAATTTTGATAAAGTGCTACAACATCTGTAAAATTAAGCATTTCCAATAGACTATCATATATTTGTTGTCTGTTCTTTTTACTGACTGATACATTAAAATCTGTTTCGTATCTATCCGCAATGTAGTCGCTTATCATTTTAAGCCTCTCAAATATTGGTTTTGTGTGAAATCGGTTTTCATATAAAGATTGTATGACTTCTTTTTCATAGATAATATCATGAAAAACTAAATCTTTATAAGATATTATCTTTCGCTCCAATACATCGATATAGCTTATAATTTCTTTTGTATATACGGAAGTATTTTTAAGATTTATTCTTTGAATTCGTATATCATCTGGTTTGTTAACCATAATAATATATTCAGTCTGTGTGTATTTACCCCTCGAGAGTTCCTAATCCTTTTAATTCTTTGTGTGCCAATTCATCAAATTTCATTTCACAGATATTTTCCTCTCCCAGTTCTGGTAAAATGTTTGAGATATAATCTGAGAAAACTGCATTAGGTGATATGATAATAATATTGCTTGAATTAATATTTTTCCTGTTTTTATATAATAAATAAGCAATTCTGTGAAGTGCGATTGATGTTTTCCCGGAACCGGCAACTCCTTGTACCACCATAATCTTGGTATCTTTATCACGTACAATTAAATTTTGTTCTCTTTGTATGGTAGATACAATATTTCTCATCTTCACACTTCCGTTTTGTGATAATTCCCGCTGTAATATGTCATCATCAATCTTAATACTGCCATCAAAAGCATACTCCATAATTCCTTTACGTATCTTAAATTGCCTTTTTAAAATGATTTTGCCGGCAATATCTCCAGCAGGAGCTTCATAGGAGGCCGGTCCTTTTTCATAGTCGTAATATAAACTGGAAATAGGTGCCCGCCAGTCATACACAAGTTGTCCAATACTTGACTTAGGTGAAAAACCTCCTAAACCGATATATATTTTCTCGGCATTTTCGTCCGATTCACCTTCATATACGAAGTCAATTCTTCCGAAATAAGTATTATCAAGTAGTTTTTCTAATAAACGTTTCGTTTTAAACATAGAATTTTGATCATCAATATCACGGGAGATGTCTTCCCTGTTTGAGGCTATTTCCTGCAAATCCATTTCATAAATATTTCCCCATAAATATTTTTTCTGATTGATGACTAACTGCTTATTTTTATCCATTGAAACTTCAATTTCATCTAGTTTTTCATGTATCGCTTTTTGTACTTTTGCTAAATAACCCGCTTCATCTCTTATTATTTCATCAGTCATGTGAATTACCTCCATCAGGTATACTCATAGAAATACTAAATATTTATATGCAATATATAAATCATACATCGCTATCCAGAATTTGTAAATTCTAAATTTCTGTTATTAACATATGAATAAAAGAAAATAACGTTGTTTTTCAAAAGTAGTAATTTATCTTATCTTTGATTTCGTCGTTTGATATATAAATATTTTTAATTACTTTAACTTTATGTTTTTCCATCTCCCGGTCAAATATCTGCTGAAAGATAATAGGTAATTGGCGGTCCAACCCATAGGAACCGCATACCATACGGCGGCTACTCCCCAGACAGGGGCAAATTTAAATGCCACAAAAACACGGATTGATAAGTTCACAAGATTAGCAATGGTAAATACTTTCATATCACCGGCACCTCGAAGCAAACCGTCCGTTATCATTTTAAGGCCAATCATTATAAAGAAAAATCCCATAAATTTTAGATAAGCAGTACCTGTCTGTAAAGCCAGAGTGCTGCTTTCTTTATTTAAGAAAGCTGATATGATTGGGGTATGGAATAATTCCAACGTCACACAGATTATTAAGGCAAAGGCGGCAACAATAATATATCCGTTTTGATATCCTTTTTTAACGCGGTCCTTCTGATTGGCACCTATATTTTGTGCGGTAAAGGTGGATACGGCATTTCCCATGGCTGCAAGGGGGACGACAGCAATACTTTCAATCCGCATTGCAGCAGAGTAACCGGCCAGAACCTCGGAACCAAAACCATTTACTACAGACTGAACTAACATCATACCAATGGATACGATGGACTGCTGGAGGATCGAGGGAACTGCTATTTTAAACATTTTTCCCAAAGCAGAGAGATCGTATTTTTTAATAGTTCCTTTGTCCGAATAGATATTTAAATGTTTTAGCAATAAAGAAAAGGATATGACCGCAGAAACTCCCTGGGCTAATAGGGTGGCCCATGCTACACCTGCTACACCCATATTAAAATTAATAACAAAAATAAGATCTAAAAATACATTTAATATAGATGAAAATATTAATAAATAGAGTGGTATTTGTGATTTCCCAAGGGAATTGAATATGGAAGCCAGCACATTATACATAAATAAAAAGGGTAAACCAAAGAAATAGATCCGCAAATATAATGAGGCCTGTCCTAAGATATTTACCGGCGTATTCAACCACTGCATAATGGAAGAACTTAAGAGGACACCGAATAACCCTAAGAAAAGACTGATTGCCAGAAAAGTAAAAAGTGCGGTAAAGATAGAGGTTTTCATTTTAGTGTAATCTTTTCCGCCAAGGTACTGGCTTGTCAGGACCGAAGCACCCACGCCACCCCCGATTGCGATGGAAATAAATACAGTTGTAAGAGCATAGGAAGCGCCAACGGCTGCCAGTGCATCTTCTCCGACAAAACGCCCGACAATAACAGCATCAACCATAGTATAAAATTGCTGGAACAGGTTTCCTATAATCATGGGAAGCGCAAATAAAAATAAAGATTTCCCTGCACTGCCACGAAGCATATCATTTGTTTTCATTTGTTTTAATAACCTTTCATAATTCAAAATTTCTTTACGCTAAGGCTTAAACTCACCCAGTGTAAAATCTCGAAGAATAGCGCCTTTTACTATTCTTCTAATGGCTCGCAATTTTTTCGCGAGACAATTCACAGGAACAATTTTTTATTTCTAATGCAGATTGTTCGGCTGCTTGCAGCATATTAGACATCTCATCTCTTATATATCTTAAGGTGTCCGTCTTAACAATGTAGTGCATATGATAACCCAGTTTCTTACCGTATACAATGCCGGCTTCCTTTAAAACACTCATATGTTGTGACACCGCAGATTCACTGATATTTAACTTTTTGGCAATGATCCGGACACAGTAATGCCGTTCCAGAAGTAAATTGATAATTTTATATCGGTTAGGTTCGGATATAGCTTTTAGCTGCATTGTAATATCCATAGGGACATCCTCTTTTCTTAAAGTATATATGAATTAGATTATAGTATTCTGTTTGATTAAGTCAAGACTTAATTAGATTTTATCTGAGATCATTTAAATTAATCATTATTTTTGTTGAAATATCCAAAAATTTGTGACTATAGAACACCTTAACCCGGTAAAATATTAGGTTTCATTGCAAAAAATCAAAAGTGTCCGTAAAAAATCATTTCTGTCAATTGTTAATTTGTGTAATAAGCTATATAATTCCAGATATATTAGTTACGCTTTGTGCTATTTGCACATTACGATAAAAATACAGGAGGTTTTTCAATGAGTTCAACTCGCGGATTAAAGGCAAATAGTCATAAAACAGAAAGAGTAAGAGTTAAAAATCAAAAATTGAAACAGGTCAAAAATGATTATGCACTATATTTAATGCTTTTATTACCTATTATTTATCTGATTATCTTTAAATATGTTCCTATGACAAACATTGTTATTGCATTTAAAAATTATAATATGTTTCAGGGAATATGGAAAAGTCCCTGGGTGGGATTGGATATTTTTAAGCAAGTATTTTCTATGGATGGTTTTTATCGGGCATTAAGAAATACGATTGTACTAAATTTTTTAGATTTAATTGTAGGTTTTCCGGCACCGATTTTGTTAGCACTCTTAATTAATGAAATATGTTTTAAGAAGTTCAAGAAGCTTACACAGACGGTGGTATATATGCCCCATTTTTTATCCTGGATTATAATAAGCGGTATAGCCTTGCAGGTATTTGCCCCGAATACAGGACTTGTTAATCTGCTCTTAAGAAAATTTGGTATGGAAGCCGTACCGTTTTTAAATGAACCGGTACATTGGATCATTTCTTATATCCTAATCGGTGTATGGCAGAGTATTGGATGGAATACGATAATATATTTAGCGGCAATTACCGGAGTGAATACAGAACTTTATGAAGCAGCCGTTGTCGATGGTGCAAACCGGTGGAAAAAAATCTGGCATGTAACGCTGCCAGGTATCCGCCCAACCATAGTGACTCTGTTAATATTAAATTTAGGACGTATTTTATCCATTGCATTTGACAGACCCTATGCATTGAGTAATTATTTTGTAACGAATGTGGGAGATGTTATTAGTACCTTTGTTTACCGGGTTGGTTTACAGTCACAGCAGTATTCCATAGCAACGGCAGTTGGGTTATTTCAGTCTCTTGTATGTATTATTTTTCTTGTCCTTGCTAATGTAATTACGGAGCGGTTAGGAGAAGAAGGAATTATGTAGTTTTATAGCTGCTGGCAGATTCTTATGCCATTTGGGTTAGGTTGAATAGTCCTGCCAGGAACAAACAGGCCCAAAGCCTCGGTACATAGACTTAGGTGAATAGAAAATAGAGATTGTTCTTCAGGATTTATGCCCTAAGGACGGGCACTAGGTTGAAAGGAAAATAGAAAAGAAAGGACTACCACGTACGATTTCTTTCGACCGTTTTTAGGAGTGGACGTACTGCAGACCTGTCTGTAGTATGTACTGGGTAAAATAATGATTAAATCAAAAAAAACGAAAACAGCGGATTGGATCATCGTAATAGTTGCATTTTTGATCATCTGTATCTGTATATTTCCGGTTTTGAACGTTATGGCAGTTTCCTTAAGCTCAAATTCTGCCATTACCAACAATAAAGTGTTTTTATTGCCGGTTGAATTTACGACAAAAGCTTATAGTTACGTATTATCCGATGCAAGTGTGGTAAAAAGCCTTTTTTTTACAGCATATCTGACCTTAATATGTACGGTAATCTCTATGATTATTACCACCTTTTGTGCATATCCGTTGGCACAATCAAAGCTTGTAGGAAAAAGGGCTATTAATATAATAATTATTATAACCATGTACTTTAATGCCGGGATTATTCCGGATTATATCAATATAAAAAATCTTAACTTATTGGATAATTTCTGGGTGCTGGTTATTCCGTCCTGTCTTAGTGTATTTAATATGATTATACT
Organism: Anaerocolumna sp. MB42-C2; assembly: GCF_030913705.1. GTDB lineage: Bacteria > Bacillota > Clostridia > Lachnospirales > Lachnospiraceae > Anaerocolumna. The sequence goes on along the minus strand of NZ_CP133190.1, from coordinate 2,425,339 downwards.
TAAAACATTTTTTAGATCGATACCCGAAAGCCTGAAAGAGTCTGCCAAATTAGACGGTGCTTCCCATTGGACAATTCTGTCAAGGATTTATCTGCCGCTCTCAACACCTGTATTGGCAACCCTGGCACTGTTTTATGCGGTTGGACGGTGGAATGGTTTTCAGGATGCATTGTTTTACATATCAAACCGTAATCTTTATACAATTCAGCTTAAACTTTATCAGATCGTAAATAATCTTTCTTCCATAGACACACATGCGGAGGCAAATGTTGTTACTATGGTTACAAGTGAAAGCATGAAAGCAGCTACGGTCATGTTTGCAACAGTTCCGATATTACTAATCTATCCCTGGCTTCAACGGTATTTTATTGAGGGAGCAACCATTGGCGCAGTGAAGGGCTAATTTGTTTTGAAGCTAGTTTATATTCAGCCATTCAGGCTTGTATATAAAAATAGTGACTATTTGGCAGCGTGAAATCAACTAAGTTACCGAATAGACACATATATTAATAAGGAGGAATAAGGAATCAGTATGAAAAAAGTATTATGTAAAATGGGGCGTACAGCACTGGTGCTTACTTTGATAGTAGCTATGGTAAGCGGATGTGCAGCCAAAACAAAAAAAACAGCAGCACCGGCAGAATCGAAATCGACATCAACGGAGGCATCATCTTCCGCGGAAACGGAACCAACTACAGAACCTGCCGCACCACTGACTGTAGAGATTTTTGACCGTGGTGCCACCGGGGCAAGTGACCCCACCAATAATTATTGGACCAAATGGATACAGGAAAATGCTTTAAAAGACCTGAATCTGGATGTGAAATTTGTAAGTGTTCCACGTTCCCAGGAAATTGACCAGTTAAATGTTTTAATGGCAGCCGGCACGGCTCCCGATATTTGCTTTACATATGATATAGGTACGATTTATAATTATTATAAGAACAACGGTATAGCAGATTTAACTTCCAGCCTGGAGCAAAACGGCAGTGATCTAAAAAATTATCTTGGAGATTCAATTTTATCCATGGGACAATTTGGCGGAAAGCAATATGCAATTCCCGCTAAACGAATCGTACTTGGTAAATATGGTACCTACATTCGTAAAGACTGGCTGGATGCACTTAACATGCCTTTGCCGACTACTACGGAAGAATACTATCAGGCCTTAAAAGCTTTTAAGGAGAAAAATCCCGGTAAGGTTGACCATGTGATTCCCCTTACTGCAACTTCCGATGTCGCCTGGCGTTGTGCAACAATTCTGGAATCCTTTATAGAACCAAACCTGTCAGAAGAAACGATGTACGTTAATTGCCCGATGGGCAGCTTTACCCTGTTACTTCCAGGTTACATAGAAGGAGTTCGTTTCTTAAATAAACTTTACAACGAAGGTTTATTAGACCCGCAATTCGCGCTCTACAAAGACGATATACAAGGGGATGCAGATACTGCAAGAGGTATTGTTGGTTCCTATATCCATGCTTATGACCAGCCGTTGCGTTCCAGCCCCGGAATTATGGATCAGCTTAAAACCAATGTACCTACCGCAGAATTTGTTCCGATTGATACATTTAAAAATGCGGACGGGAAATATTTTAAAACGAATTACAGTCCAAACGGAATTAATGTAATTGTTCCTGCAGCAAGTAAAAATATTGATGGTGCGGTTAAATATCTGAACTGGATGAGTAAACAGCCAATCCGTTATTATCTTGAAACAGGTGAAGAGGGAGTAAATTACGATATGGTGGACGGTCTGCCGGCGATGAAAGCAGCAACCGGAGATATGATTATGAATTCACCAAATAATATTGACTATGTACTTGTTGTAAACGGTATGGAGATGGATGACCCTGCTAAAAATATCGATGTAATAGCCAGATCTTATCCGGGATATGAAGATGTATTCAGAGAAGCTTATAAAATAAGTCTAAATGATGGATACACCATACCCACACTCTTGGATCCTATTGATTCAGAAGCACAATTTTCAAATACTCTGAAAGAAAAACAGAAAGAAATATTTGCGAAAGCGATTACTGCAAAACCGGAGGATTTTGAAAATGTATGGAATGCCGGAATTAAGGAATTTCTGGAATCAGGCGGTCAGGCTATTGTAGATGAAAGACAAAAGGTTTGGGATGCCAACCACCAATAAATAATAAGTCGTAGATAATTGCAAAACTAGACTATTGTCTATATACTGTATAATTAATACAATTTCAGAGTTAAAACAGACTGTTAATAAACGACTAAGCTATGAAATTAGTATTAATTATACGGTAAGGAGGGGGGGTATTTTGAAGCGGTTTTACTTTTTTAAACTATTAGTAGCTTTGATTCTATTTTTAATTATACCAATTAGTATCATAACTACGATAAATAATTATGCTACTGCACATTTTTCAAAAGATAGCATAGCCAATTCTGAAATTCACCGCCTGCAAATGGTCAGTAATGCCAATGATTTAGTATTCGACAGCATCTTTCGGGATGCCATGCGTTTTTCTGTAGATACAACCTTAAAAAGCTTAGCCGGTTATAAAAACATTGATGAAATAGTGAAAAGACACAATGATATGTTTGATTTATTAAAGCTGGAAACTTCTATCATAGATTACGCAAGAACAAATGATTTATTTTACTCCGTCTATTTTTATGTAAATGGAGCTGATTATATTATCTCTTCCGATATTGGGGTAGTGAGAATTAACCAGCTTGCCGATAAAAAGTGGATACGGGAGTATGAAAAACTGGAAAGCGGTACTTACAGCAATATAATTTTACCCTCACATTTTGTACGGTCTAATGTAATATCTCTTTCCAACAAAGAAGCGGATAAGGGGCAAACCTGTATTTCCTATATTTATAAAATTACACCATATACCTCAAACCTAAAAGGTGCACTGGTTTTTAACATTAATGAAGATAAGCTGCGCAGCTTATATACAGTTGATAAAGGGGATGATGGTTTTGTAACAATCCTTAATAACAGGGGTGAGGTAATCTCAAATGCGAAGCATTCAAATAATCTGGAACTTCTTAAGATGAATTTATATCAGATGATTAATAAAAGAAAGTCAGAACAAGGGTATTTCTCATTAGATGTTAACGGAAAAAACCAGTTATGTTCTTTTTATAAATCACCGGGCAGCAACCTTATTTATTATGGAGCCAATGATATGGATGTATTGTTTCGAAAACAAAGTTTTGTTCAGATAAGACTTGTTTTTGCTGCATTTATCATATCGCTGGCCGGTTTATTTGCTGCTTATTATATTTCGAGACGTTTATATAATCCCATTGCTCTTTTGGTGAAAGATATTTATGCAAATGAAAGATTAGATTTAAAAAATGGAAACGATGAGATTCAGACAATATCAAAGGTACTGGGTGATCTTTTAAAGGAAGAAAACCGCTTTTTCACGGATAATCGTTCGAATAAAAACTATGAAGCTGCCCTGCTTCGTATCATATCTTCTGTCAATGATGCCACTGACGATGACATTATAAAGATATTACCCTATCCGCTTACAGTCTGTGCAGTAATTTTACCTGGTAAATCGAAAGACAGAATGTCCGCAGATAATAATGAAAAACAGGAACAATACGCAAAAATTATAATACGTATCTGTGAAGAAATGTTAAGTGACGGTATGTATACATCAGGAATCCGGTACCAGAACGAGAGTATAGCACTCATTATTAGCATTGAGTCAGAACTTAAAAATTATATGGAGGTTTTACGGGAAAAACTGAACAAAATACAGTCAGAGTTATCAGCCATGTTTAATTTTCCTATAACCATAACGTCAGGCAGCCTGCAGAAAAATAAAGATACCGCTTACAAATCCTTTGAACAGGCAAGAGAGATTATACGTTACCGGTTTATAAAAGGTCATAACAGCATTATTTTTTACAGTGATGTATATCCGGAAGCGGTCTATTATTATCCGGTAGAAGAAATTAACTTAATTGAAACTTATTTTGAGCTGTGTGATAAAGAAAAGTTATCTGCGGCAACGGATAAAATGTTCAAAGATATAGCACAGCATGACCATATTGATTATAATAATGTGATTCAGATTTTGAACCAATTAGTTACCAATCTGTTAAATAAAATCGTTGATTTAAATTTACGTATAACGGATCTATTTGAAGATAATGAGCATTTATATAAGAGCTTATGGTCAAATGAAACGTTAGAGGATGCGTGCAACTGGTTTATTGAAAAGTACAACGCGGTTATCGATTACAGAAACCGGGTAGCAAGTAACGATGAAATATACTTTAATAATGCGATTCAATTTATAAAACAAAACTACAAAAACGATATTAACATAGACATAGTAGCTGAGAACACAGGTATTAGTTACTCTTACCTAAGAAAAATATTTAAAGAAAAAACGGATAAAAGTCTAGTGGATTACATAAATGAACTTCGATTAAACGATGCCAAAAGTATGCTGAGGAATACCCGCCTGACCATAAAAGAGATTTCAGGTCTTTGCGGTTATAATCATGAGAGAAGCTTCTCACGGGTATTTACCCAATATGAAAATATAACACCCGGCATGTACAGGAATGCATATAAGCAGGATAATAAAGTGGAGAAAGTTATATAAAAACCACTAAATAAACAGGTGGAGCTGTTGCAAAATATAAATTTATCTGATTTGGGAGAGAATTATTCTAAGCTCAATCCCGATAAATTTAGGTTGCAGCAGTCCCATCTTTTTTTATGCAAAAAAACAGTGTTATAAAGGCTTTTGTAATGATTCATGTAACGAGAAAGACCTGCAGGCAAAATGTACTTTTAAAATCCCTGATCGATTTTTTGGTTATATAACAGCGAAAAGATAAAGTGAAACATTTTACATAAATAATTGAGAAATAATTTATAAAATTATTATATTTCACCAATTGACTTTTACATTAGAAAATATATAATGAATTAATGACTTAAAATGTCATTCGGTCATTTCGGAGGAATTAAAATGGATGCAAAAGAAATAAAAAGAAATGAAATTTCAATAGCTGCCAAGGAACTTTTTACCGATTACGGTTATAAATCGGTCAGCATGGATCAGATAGCACAAAAAGCCAATGTAGCAAAAGGCACACTCTATTTATATTTTAAGGATAAAGAAGATTTATTCCTATATCTCGCAAACGGATTTATAAAGGAATTTGATTCCTATGTAGAGGGTATCGTGAATAAAAAATTATCTCTTGTGGATGAAATACATGAAGTGATTTACAATCTGTTGATGTATCGAAAAAAACAGGAATTTTTATATAAGATCGTAAAAGAAGCGAAAGAATTCCGAACGCAGATTTCCTGTAAGGTTATTGATATGTTAGATAACACCATTAGTGTTTATCTGGAGAAACGATTGAAAAATGCGGTGGAAAAAGGATTAATTAAGCCATGTAATACAACACTGCTTACTTTTTTAGTATTGAAGGTATATACGGCACTGGCTTTTGAGTGGGAAGAAAAACATGAACCATTAAATGAACGGGAAATTGCCGATTCGGTAGGAAGTTTTTTAAAACAAGGTTTATTTCTGTGAGGTGATTCTTTGAAAATTAAAAAAAGACTAGTTATTATGATAATTACAGCAGTTTTGTTGATCACTTACGCAGTGGGTCATATTTTAAAGTTTGATTTCGGGCTGATTTATCTGCCTAAAAGTTATGTATTGTTTTGTATGGAGGATACTCTGTTAGATGGGTGGAAAGAAGTAAAAAACTTATACAACACTCCATTAAGTCTGACGGTAACTGCATCAGATGAAGAAAAAAAAGTATTTTCCCTGACAGCTTATAATGACAAAAATAAAATAGTTCTATCTTCATCAGATTTATTTGGTGAACCGATAGGACTTGCAAAAAACAAGAGTATTAATAACAAGATAGACAATGGTAATAGCGGTAATTACGTAGAAAAGAACAGCAGTCAAGAGAAAAATACTGATAAAACCGGTAGAAAATCCCAGGCAGAAGTCAGGAACAAAAAAGACCAGATACGTTCCTTGATTGAAATATATAATAAATATGCCAAGGTCAGTAAAAGCGGTCAAAAATCTTTTGCAGTTACGGGCGGTAAGGACAATATGTGTGAGACCGATGAATACGAAGTGGTTTTGGATAAAAATATAATAGAAATATTACCGGATTATTTGAAGAACTACATAGCAGACGAAAAGGTATTAAATAATATAGATTCTTCCCTGACACGTTTGGATTCCGATATTATTTTACATATTTATGTGGACGATTCCCATAAAATACGAAGTGCAAATATATCCTTTAACTATGAGACTCAGAAAGTTTATATGGAAGTGATATTTAATAATGCAGTTAAGGTTTGGGATGACTTAACCATTACCTGTATTTTCGGTAAGAATGCCGATAGAACGGTATCCATAAAATCCAAAGGTGATCATAGCCTTTCCGGAGAACTGTTTACAGATGAAACGAATATTCTTATCCTTTCCGGAGCTGCCACCACTTTGCAATTAAAAGCGGCAACAGAGATTGATTTAAACAAGCAAAAGAATAATATCAGTTTTGATATGAAAGGTGATATTTTCAGTTTACCCATTAATCTGAATACAGTCGGAAATCTGGATACGAGCGGCGGATGGGATATTCACACAAATTCAAAATTGGAATTGAAATTCGTGGATTATCAGACTGAAATTAATTTTAAAGAGGAGGAAAATGATCTGAAAGATGTTAATTCGTTTCAAAGTATGGGAAGTTATTATAATAAGAAAAAAGCAGCCATAGAGGATTGTTTTCTGAAAATATTACAATAAGCTAAGGAGTGGTATAAGTGAAAAAATCAAAAAAAGTTCATATACATCTAAATAAGAATTTTAATGCTTTCCGGCAGGTTTTTAGAATCTTTCATTCTGACCTGGGCAAGATTATGACCAGCTGGGTTACTGTGGTAATACTGATAGGACTTACAATTTTACCGGCGGTTTATGCATGGCTGAATATCTATGCTTCCTGGGACCCCTACGGCAATACCGGAGGCCTTAAGGTAGCAGTAATTAATGAAGATGCCGGAGGAACTCTGCTTGGTATGGATTATAATATTGGTACTGAAATCATGTCAACGCTTAAAACCAACGACAAATTAGGATGGATCTTTTGCGATAATAAAGATGATGCATTAAAGATGGTGGAGGACGGTAAAGTATATGCTGCTATCATTATACCGGAAGATTTCTCCCTTTCCCTTTCTACTATTTTAGATGAACACCCTAAAAAGCTAAGTATCGATTATTATAAAAATCAAAAACTGAATGCCATTGCTCCAAAGATTATTGATTCTGCCACCAATACTCTGAAAACAGAAATCAGCACTAATATAATTCAGACCGCAGTATCCAAAGTTCTGGAACAAATTAATACCATCGGTACGGATATAAAAGATAATTATCCGGACCTTGAGAATTCGGTTAACCTGCTAAAACATATTGATGAGAATGTAAAAGAACTTCCGGATCGGTTAAATAATCTGACTAATAATATGGAAGACGGGGTTGTTAAAATTGATTCCGCAAGTGATGATTTTGTTTCCATACAGGATACCATTACTGATTTGGTTGAATTTAATGACAATATGTCGGAGATGATTACAGATACCAATAAGGATATTGATAAGTACTCACCCGAATTAAGATCGGATTTGACCTCGGTTCAATCTTTATTCAAGGATATATCAGAGGATGCCGAGTATCTTTCCAGTGAAGTTAAAACCAATAAACCAAAATTTATTAGTGATATCAATGAGTTAAGCAGTAATTTAACCTCATTGAAAGAAGATCTTAACGATATTAGTGAAGATTTACTTAGAATAAATGAAAACGGTGTAACGGATGTTATGGGTCTGAACAATGATATTTCTAATGATATTGATAATATCCAGAAAGTTTTGAACGATTTAAAGGATGGCTCCGATGATTTGGATCAGGCAGAATACCTTATAAGGAAATTAGGAAACTTGTGTGATGATCTGGCAGACAGTCTTGGTGATTTAGAGGATCAGCTGGATGATCTATATAATACCAATGATGACGTGCTGGCAAGTCTTGAAAATATCAGCAAGGAACTGACTGCTTTTGTAGATAGCATCAATAACGCAGATAATGTGAAAAATATTAACGGTACTATTAATACATTGATAACAAGTCTAAAAACAATCGATGGAATTCTGGGTAACAATCAGAAGCTGTTTGCAGGCATTATTGCGACAAATAATAAAATAATTGATGATTTAAATACAATATTAAAAGGTTTGGTTACAAAGGATTCCATAACCTCCCTGAGTAATGATATAAAACAGTTAAGTTCCGCTCTTAATAAGATGACTGAGAATCCGGTAAGCGGTATTGACAGCCAGACGGCAGCAGCGTTAAAGAATCTTGAGGGTACGCTGACCCAGCTGGAAAACCTTTTATCCCAGCTGGAAAACAGTAAGGCCGGTGAGAACATCATTTCTATCATATTGTCTCTGGAGAGCAGCCTAAAAAATATTAATAGTGTTTTAGAGAATTCTTCGGGTATGTTCGGTGCGATTATAACAACAAATAACGCTATCATTAAAGATTTACAGGTTTTATCCAAATCACTGAATGCGAATGGGCTTAATGATCTGGAAAATGATATGAAAAAACTAAACGGTCAGATAAGTGCCATGAGAAAGACATTAAAAAACAGCAGTGAGGATGTACAGGATGAGTTAAAGGATGCTAAAAGGCTACTGCGTCAGGTTGACGATTTGAGCGATGATTTGGCGGACGGATTATCCGATCTGAATTCTGACATCAGCAAATATTCTGAAAGTATCAGTATTACATTAAAAGATGTACAGGATATTCTATCGAAGACGAATTCCGAATTAGCACAATATCACGGGGATGGCAGAGATAAAATAAATTCCTTTACTCAGGATATGAATGAGCAGATTGATACGGTAAATTTAAGATTAAGTGATCTAAAAGATAAAGTTAAAAACAGCAGCCGGATGGTTACTCTCCTTGACGATATCAAAGAAGTATCTTTTAATGCCAGTACAGCCGTTGGTACCGTATTAAATGGGATAAATGATGAAGCACTTGAGAATCTTCAAGCCAATTTATCAAGCGGTTCTGTATTGTTTCAGGATATTAACGGGATTCTTGCTAATACGAAAGATGCAATCAATGACTTAAGTGATTTTTCTGATGATGTTGCAAAAAGGGGCGAAACTACCATTGATAAATTAGAAAAAGTGAAAAAAGATATTCCTGAGATACAATCGGGATTTAATCTGATTACAGATAAGATAGATAAATTAAACGGTGATATAACCTACGATGATCTGGTCAACCTGGTTCATCGGGATGTGGAAGAAGACAGTGATTATTTTTCCTCCCCGGTTGAATTATCCTCCCATGATGTGTATGTATCGGAGAACTACGGTAAAGGACTCTCTCCGTTTTATTCCGTTCTTGCTCTTTGGGTCGGCGGTATGTTTTTGGCAGCATTACTTCAGACGAAAGTGAATCAGAGCGAAGTTATGTATACACCGAAACAAGTATATTTTGGAAAGTTTCTCTTATTTGGAACAGTTGCGATAGCACAGGGATTTGTTACTGCATTGGGAGATTTAATAATATTGCGTGTACCAATACATAGTCCGGTATTGTTTACTCTGTTATGCTGCTTTTTCAGTCTAATCTTTTCCATGATAATCTATTCCCTTGTTACAACTTTAAATAATGTGGGAAAGGCACTTGGTATCATTTTGCTGCTTCTACAGGTAACAGCTTCGGGAGGTACTTTCCCGATTCAGGTTACACCGGTATTTTTCAGAACTATCTATAAATTTATGCCATTTACTTATGCAATCAATGGACTGAGAGAGGCAATCTATGGAGTAAATTACGATAATTTAACGAAAGATATAGTTAGACTTTGTATTTTTGGTATCATCTTTACCTTATATGGTATACTGTTTAAGAAACGTCTGAATGAAATATTTGAAGCATTTACACTAAACTTAAAAAAATCAGGAATCATACATTAAAATTGATACCGGTCTTTAACAAAGTTCGAGATATAAATCCACACGGGCACCCGCTTTTTGCGGGTGCCTTATTTAGTTACGAGGAAAGTTTGGATTATTTACATTTTGTTCCATGGGTATAAGAATATGTGGTACAATTGGAGAAAATCAGGAAATTTTTTAGTATGACCGCACATTTTAATCAGTTAAACCGTTATATAGGGAAAGGAGGTTTTAAGAGTGCAGGTGAATATAGAAGAAGAATACGATAAGATATACCGATACTGTTATTATAAAGTATATAATCAACAGGCTGCTGAAGATATCACTCAGGAAACCTTTCTTCGATACTTTAATCAGACTACCTATCTGGAACGGGGGAAGTCTTTGGCATATCTTTATACAATAGCTAAAAATCTATGTTATGACTACTATGCCAAAACATCTACGGAACTTCTTGATGAAACGGCCGCAGCTGATAATATGGAGGACAGCTTAGTAACCTCCATTGCTTTAACAGAGGCATTATTGCTGCTTTCGGAAGATACCAGAGAAGTACTGATGCTGCGTTATGTAAATGAACTATCCATAAATGAAATAAGTAAATTTCTTAAGATTTCCCGTTTTGCAGTATACCGCAGAATCAACAATGGACTACATAAACTTAAAGCTTTATTGAGAGAGGAGGATTTTTATTGAACAGCAAATTAAAGAAAGCTATAAAATGCAGTTATGAGATACCAAAACCAAAACGGAAAGAAGAATTTCTGAGTAATTTACCATATCCAAAGACCAGAGGACAGGATTTTTTAAGAAGCCAGGTTGGATATATTCACAAAAGAGTATGGGTTACTTCATTCATTTTATTTATTTTGATTCTGGTTTTTTGTCATTCATTTAAAAAAGATGATCTAAGAATTCTTATGGCCGTTTCAGCTATGATTCCCATATTGACATCAGTAACGGTCACTGAAATAATCCGTTCCTCAGTTTTTGGCATGGATGAACTGGAAATGACGACGAGGTATAACTTGCGTAGTCTGGTACTTGCCCGCATGGGGATTCTGGGTATGGGAAATATGTTATTATTACTTTTAACAATACCGGTTTTATCAATCAGGATAGAGATAGAAAGTGTGTGGATCGGAGTGTATTTATTAGGTCCTTATCTGTTAACCTGTTTTATATCATTTGCATTAATAAATCGGTTTCGTTCAAATGAAATCACATATTATTGCGCCGGAGCGGCAGTTCTGGTATGGTGTCTTGAACTACTGTTAAATTACAGCCGGCTAACAATCTATGAACCTAGATATATCTCTTTGTGGCTGGCAATTTTGGCATTGTTGCTAATTGCCTTTAGTAAGGAGCTTCATAAATATATAAAAAATACGGAGGAATTACTATGGAACTCGTCCTTGACCGTTTAACGAAACAATATAAGAATAAAATCGCCGTAGACCGTTTATCCATGACTCTGAAGCCGGGGGTTTATGGTCTGCTGGGAGCTAATGGGGCAGGAAAAACTACCCTGATGAGGATGATATGCGGTATCTTAAAACCCACCGGCGGAGAAGTCAGGTTTAATGGAATGGGTGTATCCAGTGAGGGATTCCGGGATGTTTTAGGTTATCTGCCTCAGGAATTTGGTTATTATCCCGGTTTTACCGCCAGGGATTTTCTGTGTTATATGGGAACCCTAAAAGGTTTGCCAAAGCGAACAGCCAAACAGAAAGCGGCAGAATTATTGGAAGAAGTATCATTATCACAGGTATCTGATAATAAGATAAAAACACTATCCGGAGGTATGAAACAGCGCCTGGGAATCGCGCAGGCCTTACTGAATAACCCTCAGGTTCTCATTTTGGATGAACCGACGGCAGGATTAGATCCTAAGGAACGGATACGGTTTAGAAATATGATTTCCGGCTTAGGAAAAGATAGAATCGTTTTGCTGTCTACTCATATAGTTTCTGATGTTGAGCATATTGCCGGAGAAATTCTGGTAATGAAAAGCGGACAGTTAATTCAGAAAGGATGTATGGAAGATATTATAAAAATCATAGAGAATAAAGTCTGGGAATGTACGGTGGACAATAACCTTGCGGAAAAACTGACTGAAAGCCTGCTTGTAAGTAATTTCAGGCAGGAGGGAGACCATGTTTTCTTAAGGCTGGTTTGTGATCAGTCACCTTGCGAGAGTGCTATTTTAGCAGCAGCGACACTGGAGGATTTGTATCTTTATTATTTTAGTGAGGAGACTATAAATGAATAATCTGAAAACCTTAATCGGATATGAATATAAGAAAATATTTATTAGAAAATCTACTTGGATAACGTTTCTTTTTGCCGTAGGTATTACATTATTAAGCTGTTTTGGTGATCTAATGGGAAATGTATACATTGAGGGAAAACCTGTATATACTCATTATCAGGAAATGAAAACCGATCGTGCTTACGCACGGGCTTTGGCAGGACGGGAGGTGGGCGATACATTAATAGGCGAAATGCAGGAAGCATACGGATATGTTCCGGATGTTCCTTTATATAGCGCAACAGAAGAATACCGGACTTATGCAAGACCTTATAGCCCAATCTACCACTTGGTAAGAAGTGTTTTAAAATACACAGTTGATGAAACGGTAACACCTGGCCACATTCTTAAGTTTGATGCTACAGATTACTATAAGCAGCGGGATATAGCGGTACATAATATATTAAATAAAGAAAATCTGACCGGCTTGGAAATTAAAAAACTTCTTAAGATGAATGAAAAGGTAAAAAATCCGTTTACATTTTATTATACGGATGGATATCATAGTATAATGACCCGTATGTATACCATAGGAATCATATTATTTTTTACAATTATCATCTGCCTGGCTCCTGTATTTGCAAATGAGTATTACGAGAGAACGGATCAACTGCTGCTTACGACACGTTATGGCAAAAATAAAGGTATCCTGGCAAAGTTAAGTGCAGGAATCAGTTTTGGTATCGGAATATGTTTTGTTATATTATTGACTCAGATTGTTCCTACTTTACTAATATATGGAACCGACGGATGGAATGCGCAGATACAGATAATAAATGCAACAACAGCTTATCATTTTAATGTTTTACAAAGTGTGTTAATCCTATGTGGTATGACTGTGACTGCATCCATACTGATCTCCTGTATAAGCCTGTATTTATCGGCAAAATTAAAGAATTCTTTCGGTGTTGTTGTAATCTTAGGTTCATTCATTATATTATGCCTGTTTCTTCATGTGCCGCAGCAGTATCGGATCCTTTATCAATTGGTGAATGCACTTCCAATGAACCTAATGAAAGCAGAGGGGACCTTTTCTGATTATTTTTTCATTTTTTTTGGTAAGTGTTTTACCGTATATCAGGCTGTGCCCACTATCTACGGGCTAATTGCCGCAATTTTACTTAAATCCAGTTTTAAAAGCTTTAAAAATCATCAAATAAGTTGATTTCTTCTTTGTAGTTTCATTCGATTCAATAAGTATTCCTATCTGTTAGCTCTAATTAATTAGACTAATAGATAGGAATTTTTTAAACTATAAGAAAATTATAGGAATGGTTTTCTGTTAGAATCTTGTTAGACTTTAATGCTACACTTAAAGAGGCGGGTATACCATTTTAAGGAGTAGATTATGTTGCTCTGCAATTAAACAATTATTATCTTTTGGAAAGGAGATTATAATGCAAAAAGTCATAAAAAAAGTAACAGCAAAACTGATTCTGTTATGTCTGGTATTTGAGGCTGTATTTAATATTAATACAGTTAAGGTTAATGCCCAGACAGAATACAATCATAATTTGATTATGAACGGGGATCCGGTATTCGGAAGCACACTGGCCCCTTGGGTATCCGGTACAGGGGGAGAGTCTGATTTTGAGATTTATAAGACAGTGACTGAGGAGGCAAGTCCTCAGGGGGGAGATATCATTCAGTTTGCGACAGACCGTGTATCGGAAGCGGAGACACTAACACAAACAATGGATATCTCAGATATCAGTTCTGATGTAGATATTGGCAGCGTAAATCTGAATTTATCCGGTTATCTGCAGAAATTGTGCGGTGATTCATCTGCGGAGGTCAGATTAGATATGTTAGCCTCAGACGGTTCCGTGAAAGGTAATTGTGTTTTAGTCAATGATGACATTGATCACTCAGGCGATTTATCACCGGTTTGGCAGCTCAAAACAACAAATGCGGTAACGGTTGCGAAAGGAACCAGAGCATTAAGGGTAACGTTGTATGCAAATATATCAAATCAGGTGATTCCTTATTCGGATTATATCGCTTTTGATAATATTACACTCATCCTAAGCAAAGTAAATGTACCGGACATACTAGTTAGCGGAAACGGTGTTAATATTGCCAATGGGGACACAACACCTGACACAGCAGACTATACTGATCTCGGAACATGTAAAGTCGGCGAAACGCTAACAAAAACGTTTGTAGTTATTAATACAGGGACAGCCGATCTGAATTTATCCGCTATTATGGCAGATAAACCAGAGTTTAACTTTACTATTTCGTCCGGCGGCACTTTAACTGCCGGCGGCACAGCATTACTGACTGTAACGTTTACCGGGAGTTCTATTGGAGAAGTTAATGCAGCAGTAACAATAGGTAATAATACGGCTAATGATAACCCATTTATTTTTCATATAAAGGCAAATGTAACCTCATCACCGGTTACCGATTTTAAATTAACCGGAAGAACAACTACTACGGCAGATTTTAGCTGGACAGCAGTCACAGGTGCATCTGGTATGGCAATCTATCAATCTGCGGATGGAGGAATCAGTTGGACAAAGTCTACAGGCGGATACCTCAATACTGCTGCTACTATAGTATCTGTATGGAATTTGACTCCCAGTGAGGACTATAAATTTAAATTAGTGGTTACCGGAGGTAATAACGCAGGTGATTCTAATATAATTGATGTAGCTACCTGTACACCTATACAAAATCTTGCTGTTAGCGAGAGGACGCCGGATTCTGTAACATTTACCTGGTCTCCTGCGGTTGGAGCAACCGGAATAGGAGTATATAAACAAATAGATGGAGGGTGGAATTGTTTAAAAATTGAATCCGGAGAGGCAATAACAACTACTACGGTATATGGTTTAAATGCAAATACAAGTTATACATTTAAGATAGAAGTTATAGGAGGTGATAATGCCGGTTATTCAGACCCGATAACGGTAACTACAACAATGCCAGTTTCAGATCTAAGGATTAAGTCAAAAACTTCAACAACAGCTACCTTAGAGTGGTCTCAACCTGTTGGGGCTTCCCGGATTTATATAAATAAATTAATCGATACATTATGGACATTAGTGACTGATATTCCAGGAGATGCCACGTCAGTTACGATTACAGGATTAAGTCCGAATACGACATATAATTTCAAGCTATTGATAATTGGAGGAGAACAGTCGGGAGATTCAGAACCTGTAACAGTAACTACTACTCCCGGACCGGGCATAGAAGTATACGGAAATAATATTAGTATTGCCAACGGAGATACTACTCCGGATGAGTCT
This sequence comes from Anaerocolumna sp. MB42-C2, assembly GCF_030913705.1. Classification (GTDB taxonomy): domain Bacteria; phylum Bacillota; class Clostridia; order Lachnospirales; family Lachnospiraceae; genus Anaerocolumna. Next base: position 2,409,699 of record NZ_CP133190.1, on the reverse strand, counting down.
GACAATACCGAATTTGGATCAGAAGTTGTAAATGTACCTTTATTGAAAACATTTACTGTTAAAAATACCGGATTTGAAGATTTGATTTTAGGCGGTATACCTCAGATCAGCGGAGCAAATAGTAGTGATTTTATTCTTTTTGAAAATTATAGTGACCTATTTCTTTCACCCGGTGAGACAGGTACCTTTTCCATATTATTTAGTCCCGGTGCGGCAGGAGAGAGAAACGCAGCGGTGTCTGTAACGAGTAATGATACTAATGAGGGGCCGTTTACGTTTTCAATAAAAGGAAACGGAAGATTACCTGCTACAGTGCTTATGATCGATAGGGTTACCCCGACTACGGCTGACTTAAGGTGGATACCGGTTATGGATACGACAGCCGCAACAATATATCAATCCGTTGACGGAATTCATTGGGCAGCTGCCCAGACCGAGCATGTCGATCTGACATCTGCCACAGCCAAAGTTACCGGTCTGACTACCGGCAACACGTATTTTTTTAAGATAGCAGTTACTGCCGGCTTAAACTCAGGAGGGTCGAGTGTTCTTCCGGTAACACCGGTTCAGCCTGTTACTGATTTCAGAGCTGTATCAGTTATGCCGGATTCGATTACCTTTTTATGGACTGCCAAAGGCGGGGCAACGAATGCAGCTATTATGCAGTCATCTGACGGGGGGATATCCTGGGTTCCTGCAGAGACCGGAACCATTCCGGCGGATGCAGATTCTGCTTTTGTATCCGGTTTAAGCCCGAACACAACGTATCAATTTCAATTAGTTGCATTGTATGGATTTCAGCCAGTACCATCTAATACGATTACGGTTACGACTGCTGATGTAAGCGAACCCGGAACAACACCCGGAACAGATACATCTATAACACCAAGTTTGATTACTTTTGATAAATATACCGGCTCTGCAAATAATTCGGATAAAAAAGTTTTTATAACCGGCGGTTTGAGTCTGGAAAATATTAAAAACGGAACACAAGAACTTAATCTGGATGCAGATTATGCGGTGAGTGGCAGTGCTGTTACAATTTATAAAACATATCTGGATACCTTGGAGACAGGAACCAGTACGTTGATCTTTCATTTCGGTTCAGGGATTGATAAAACTTTATCTGTTTTAACTATGGATACAACATCAGAGGATGAAGAAAACGGCGTAGATTTTACCTCAATCTCATCCAACACCTTTGATAAGTATACGAAATCAACCGGTTATGAAGACATTACAGTTAATCTGGCACTAAACGGAGTTACGTTCTCTGGAATTAAGAACGGAAATAAGGTATTATCAGAAAATCGGGATTATACAGTATCAGGAAGTGCTATAACTATAAATAAATCTTATTTGGCACATCAGACCACGGGAATCATAACCATAACCTTACTATTCAGTTCGGGAGTGGAGAAAAACCTGGTACTAACGATTACAAATACAAAACCCTTAAAACCCTCCTCAAGTGCCGACCGTTCTTCCGGTTCAGGCGGAAACAGGGATACTGCACAGGTAAGAGAAGTACTTATTAAAATAGGTACCGGAGGAGATAAGCTGTCTGAAACACATATTCCGATTATAAGAACGACCGGCAGCGATGGAACTGTAAAAGATTTTATCGAGTTGAGTGAAGGCCAGGCGGCAGCAGTTGCTGCAAATACGTCCCTAATCTCAAACAATATGGCAATCATAGATTTAAGGGATTCGGCTGGAGTTAATGTAGAAAGTGCCGACATAGTTGAGATGCGGATAGCGAAAACTGCTGCTGCAGTCCTTAGTCAGAGCAATATCGGTCTGATAGTAAAATCAGTTCCGGCAGTAATGGAATTACCGTTAGAAACAATGCTTGATTTAAATCAGACAGAGATAAGTATTACAATATCTGAAATTAAGGATAAACAGCTGGTTGCAAAATCCAATGGATTGTTGTCACAGTTGTCAGCAGGCTCCAGATTGTTAAGTAATCCAATTAGTATCGTAACAAATTATTCAAAAAGAACAAAAATCACCATACCTATTAAAATTACCGATCTTCCAACTGATAAATCACAACTGGAGGAATTCATAAGTTCCCTGGCAGTTTTAGTTGAACACAGTGACGGAGAAACCAGACTTCAAAAGGGGACGATAGAATATGATGAAGCCGGTCATCCAATGGGAGTATCTATATGGGTGGATAAGTTCAATACCTTTACTTTAGTTCAGACATCATTTACAGGAACAGAAAAGGTACTAAAAAATAAGCAGAAGCCGGATAAAGTGCTTAAAGTGAAACTGAGCAGTGAGATAGCTCCAAAGTCAATTACGGAAGATACGGTATATGTATTGGATTCGAGAGGCAATAAAGTAGAGGAAACCTTAAAATGTAATGGAAATACGATAACAATAGAACCTGTTAATAAGTATAAATCCGGTGAAACATATACCCTATTTATAACAGAAAATGTATTATATAAATCGGGTAAAGCAATAGAGAATGGAAGAAAATATAGATTCACCATTGGAAAGTAATTTTTAAGGGAGCTGACTTATTAAGCTCCCTTTCTTTAGATTGAAAGAGGAATATGCAAGATGTATGAGAATAGATCAAGTAAAAAAATGGTATAGATTTACAAAATAGGGAAATAAATCGAAAATATTATTATTTTATTGCTATCTGTAATAATGATTTAAAGAAATCTTAATTAAAATGCCTAAAAAATAACACCTTTTTATGTTACAATGGATACATGAAACATATTCTTTACAGAATAAAGAAATTTAAGAAGGTGTAATATGGAAAATAATACAACAATGACCAGAAATAAAAATGCTAACAACAGGAGTAATAGCAGAAGCAGAAGTAAAAGCAGTAACGCAAAAGTCCTGCCGTATATTGCTTTAGGTTTATTGATCCCTTTTGTTATATTATATTTTTTCCTTTCGTTTTATTATAGTACACATTTCTATAAGAATACTCTTATTAACGGAGTGAATGCTTCCAACAAGACGGTGAAGCAGGTGGAAGATTCGGTTAATTCTCAGGTTAATTCTTATGTGTTAACTTTGGAGGGAAGAAATGATTTGAAGGATTCCTTTAAAGGAGAAAATATCGGATTACATACCGTATATGACGGAAGTATGGAAGAATTATTAAAAGAGCAAAATGGGTTTGCCTGGCCGGTATCTTTTTTTAAAACTTATGAATTGGAGATTAATACAATCCTTGAGTTTGATGAATTTTCTTTCGATAAGATGATTGATAAACTTAATTTTTTTAAGGAGGCAAATGTAAAAGAACCTGTGAATGCACATATTTCCGAATATGGAGATAATGGTTTCGAGATAGTAAAAGAAGATTCCGGTGCAAAAGTGAATAAAGATAAATTATATGAAGCAGTTAAAACAGCAGTTACTTCCTTACAGCCGACTTTATCTATAGAGGAAGCGGGCTGTTATGTGGAACCCAAGATAACTTCTGAGAATCCTAAGTTACTGAAAGCGTTGGAGAAGATGAATAAAATAGCGGGAGCGAAAATTACTTATCAATTCGGCGATGTTACAGAAGTTTTAGATGGCAGACAGATCAGTAAATGGCTGTCTGTAGATAAAAAATATAATGTTAAACTTGATACTAATGGTATTAAAGAATATGTGGATTACATAGGTAAGAACTATAATTCATTCGGAAGAGTACGTAATTTTAAATCTTCTTACGGTGATGTATTGCAAATCAGAGGCGGAGATTACGGCTGGTGGTTAAACAGAGGCCAGGAAGTAACGGATCTTACGGAACTGATTAAGAATGGAGAACAGTTGGTCAGAGAACCTGCTTATTATCAGACAGCACAGCAGTATGGTGTCGACGATATAGGAAATACCTATGTGGAAGTTAACTTGACGGCACAGCATTTGTTCTTTTATAAAGAGGGCAATCTTGTTCTGGAAACCGATTTTGTATCCGGTAATCTCTCGAAAGACTGGGGAACACCCGTAGGCACTTATCCGGTTCAATATAAAGAAAATGACGCTACCCTGAATGGGGAAGACTATTCCACTCCGGTAAAATACTGGATGCCTTTTAACGGTAATATCGGCTTCCATGATGCACCCTGGAGGAGTGAATTCGGTAAAAAAATTTATTTGACAAGTGGATCCCATGGTTGTATCAACATGCCTCCGGCTGCCGCAAAGAAAATGTTTGAAAATATTAAAAGAGGGGTAGCGGTTGTCGTATATGAACTTCCTGGTACGGAGACTTACGATAAAGATAAGGATTCCAAGGGTAACGATAAGACAAAGAATAGTGAAACAAATAAAGAAAAATCAGATAGTAATAAAACTCAAAGTAATTAAATTAGTTTGAAAAAGGTAATATTTATTTTTAAATAGAATGGCTGTTGCATAATAAATTTATGGGATTGGTTCCAATCCCAGGTAAAATTAATTTTGCGGCAGCCATTATTTTGTTAGTATTTAATAAAGTAAATCACACAAGATTGTCATATATCGGCGGAAATGCTATAATATTCGTGAAACTGCTTTTAGATACTGTCAATTAGCCTAAAGAAGGAAACCAATATGCAAAATAAATATCTGCTGAAAATCAAGAATTTTTATCAAAAATGTTCTCATATTACAGGTATTGGTATTCGTGAATGCATTATCCTAAGTTTTATTCTTTTAGTTATAATCCCATTTTTAGCATTAATAGCATTTTCATTTAAAACTTTTTATAATTATGCCTGTAAAGAGTCGGGAACATATATGGTAACCCTGTTAAATTCTTCAAAGGATCAGATTAACAGTATGTGTACTAATTATGTGGAAAGTGCCATGACATATTATTATAATGGAACGGTTGAATTAATGGGCAAAGATGTTTGGTCAGAAGATACGGATATTAAACTTAAAACACAGTTAGAGAGTACGTTAAATTCTTATAATGGAATTTCTGCCATGTTCCTTGAAATTAATGGAGGAATTATTCATGCCGGAAAGAATTATCAGGGATTTTTGGATTACGTATCAAAATATAAAAATCAAATAGTGAAAGCAGGAGGCAGAAAAGTCTGGCTGCCGGTAAAATATTTTTTACCTTATTCAGCAGGAGGATATAAGTTTATTATGGCAAGTGATCTTAATTCCTCCACTGAAAAAGATGTCGGAAAACTCTATATTGTTGTGGATGCGGAAGATATGATGGAATCCTTTGATAAAATTGAGATAAGCGGTGCAACCACATATTTAGTTGATAATTCTGCTAATATCATGTACTCATCAAATAGAAAGCAGATCGGACAGAAATATGTAATAACCGGCATGGATGTGCCTGATACATCGGGATATTATACAAGTAAAATCAATGGAGTAAACAGCCTGGTTGCTTATTGCAAGTCTTATAAAACTAATTGGACTGAATTTATCGTAATACCAATGAACGTAGTTTTGAAAGATTTTAAGCCCATTGAGATATGTATTATTGTTATTTCAGGTATCTATTTTTTGTGTCTTTTCGTCTTGATATGGATATTGGAGAGAAATATTATTAATCCGGTGAGGGGCCTTATGGAAGCTATGGATTCTTTTGCAGAGGGGAATTTTGATATCCGGGTAAAGAATGTGGTTGCGGTTGGCGAAATAAAAAAATTAACCCATCATTTTAATTTCACGATAGGCAGAGTTAAAGAACTGATGGAAAACTTTAAGGCCGAAGAACAGGAGAAAAATGAATTTAAGCTTCAGGCACTTGCTGCTCAGATGAGTCCGCATTTCATCTATAATTCGTTAAACACAATTAAGTGGATGGCTGTCATAAATAAACAGGATAATATCAGAAACCTTACAGAAGCACTCATTCAAATTTTAATGAATGTATCTAAGAGAGGAAATAATAATCGAATATGTGATGAAATAGGGTTGATCCAACATTATGCTGTACTTCAAAAGGCAAGATTTATGAATTTTGATATAGATATCCAGGCAGAGGAAGCTGTTAAAAACTTGAAGATAAAGAAATTCCTGATTCAGCCTATCATAGAGAATTCAATTATTCATGGATTTAGCAGGGGAAATAAAAGTGATGGACATATTAAGATAAAGATTTTCCGTGATGATAAGCTACATATTATTATTGAAGATAACGGAAAAGGTTTTGATGTTGAAGAATGGCTGAAAAAAGAGAATGTTACAGATAATGACCATACTAATATTGGAATACAGAACATCTTTCAAATAATTCAATTAGAGTATGGGGAAGAGTATATGATTACTATAAAGAGTATGCCAAATGAAGGAACCGTTGTAGAGTACTTATTACCTATTATGGAAACTGAGGACTAAAAAATGATAAAAACAATTATAGTGGATGATGAAGTGCTTGCCAGGATAGGTATACAGACTTTTCTAGAAAAACATGAAAATATCAGCGTTGAAAATACCTTTTCACTGGCGGGGGATGCACTGGAATATTTGAAGAACAACCGGGCAATTGATATTGTTATAACAGATATTGAAATGTCAGAGATGAATGGACTGGATTTTATAAGAGAGATACGGGAGCAAAAACTGGCGAATGAAATAATTATAGTCAGCTGTCATGATAATTTTAATTATGCAAGGCAGGCTATGGAACTGGGTGCTGATTATTATATATTAAAACAAGAGATTAATGAAGAAAAGTTAATTCAAACCATTGAAAAAGCTTACGAAGAGAAGATTGCCTCTATACAGGAAATACCATATTCTTTTGATTTGGATAAAGTGCAGAACCAGGTTATTCAACAGGAATTAGGGTATATCATTGGTGTATTAAAGCTAAAAGGTCAATATGATATAAATGGTAATTTATTACCCGTTAATGTGGATGAGTCCATGGTAATTAATTTAATCGATAATATTGTCAAAAAGGATAATATGGGAACTTTATTCACACCTTATAAAAAAGATATGTTTATTCTGTTTCAATTTCCAAAGATAATAGAGGAACAAGAAAGAGAAAAACTCTTAAAAAGTTATTGCGATGACCTGGTTCAAAATATTCAAATTTTTATTAATGGTAAATTATTAGTTGGTTATAGTAACTATTTTGTGGAATTGCAAAAAGTACGGGAGAAGTATGAAGAAGCTTCCAACGCACTCAAAAGGGATTTTTATTTTACTGATCGGTATCTTTTTTCTCCTAATAACAATAGTGTCGGGAAATTTCCGGAATTACAGTTTTCATCAGATAAGTTTCTGGATGAAGGCGGGATTGATGTATTTAAAAAAGAATTAGAATGGTTTATAGCTAATTGCAGGGAATACCAAGTTGATGTGGAATGGCTAAAGAGAACGCTGATCATAAAATTAAATATTCTTGTATATCAGGTAATCCATGAGTATATCTTTTCTGATGAATTAATGAAAAAATGGGATGAGAAATTTCAAAATAATGAAGTTATGCAGAGTCAGGATCATCAGATTATGATTGAACGAATTTTTAGGATAATGAAACAATTCCAAAGTGATCTTCTGTACCAGATTCGTAAGGATAATTTTAATGAAGTATTACAGTTTATTAATGAGCATATACAGGAGGAAATTTCACTTACGGAAGTAGCTAATCTGAACTGCATGAGTATTGCCCATTTCTGTAAGAAATTCAAGGAGAGAACAGGTCTGACATTGATTGGTTACGTAAATCAGAAGAAAGTGGAGCAAATTAAATATTATTTGAAAACTGAACAGTATTCTCTTGAACAGATTGCGGAGTTTGTCGGTTTTCAGAATGTAAATTATATGGTTCGCCTGTTTAAAAAAGTTACCGGTATGACAATCCGGGAATTTCGTAAAAACAGTATTGGGTATACAAAAATAGAAGATTAATGGAAAAAAAGCCGAATGACATGGAGGTATCTTTCATTCGGTTTTTTTATCTCACAGGAAAGTACTCCGAACTTCCCTATAAAATAAAAAACTCTCCGAGCGGGATGCAAAATAAAATGATAATATTGTGAATTTATTAGAAAATAGGTAACCAGTAAATTTAATTAGCTGCAGTGTGAAATAATTTAGTGAATATATCTGACAGGAATGTTCATTGTAGGCTAAATCATGTTCTAATATAATGTTATTAATATCTGAAGAAGGTATATCAAAATAATCAGGGAGGAATTATTTTATGAAGCTAAAAAAAATATTGGCAATTGGGTTAACAGTTGCAATGGCAGCTTCCGTGCTTGGAGGGTGCGGCAATGCTAAGTCAACAAATGAAACGGCGGCAAACGGAAATACAAGTGAAAGTACAACAAATGCGAAAGAAAACACAGAAGAAACAGGTGAGGTAAGTAAAGATATTAGCGGAACCTTAACTATTTGGGAACATGGAACCTCCTTTGAGGATTCTTTAAAAGCAGTGATTGACGGATTTAACAAACTATACCCAAATGTAGAAATTGAATATGAAATCAAAGCGGATAACTATTATAGCTTATTGACTACTTCTATACAGGCAGGAGAAGCTCCGGATCTCTTTTGGACGAATGGTACTGCTACAACAAATATGGCGGATCTGGTAAACAATGACGCATTATTGGATTTAACGGATATTGTCGATTATAGTGCACTTGTTGATAAATCATTAGATTTAGCAAAAGTCAATAATTCAATGTACTCTGTTCCATGGATGACATTTGATACCAGAGCTTGTTATTATAATAAAGATATCTTTGAAAAAAACGGTTGGACAGTTCCTGCAACATTCAGTGAGTTCGAGAATTTACTAAAAGCAGAAAAAGAGGCCGGTTATATACCGATTTCTCTTTGCCCTAATGATACATGGAGCATTTTATTTTTCTTTGAACCTTTACTTGCCGCTATGGATCCAAATTATTCTAAAGGACTTGTTGATTATTCCGTTAAAGCAACGGATAAACCGGTTGCAGATGCATTGAATAAGATGCTGGAATGGGCGAGGGCAGGATATTTTGGAGATAAATATCTGGGAGTTACAGATAGTGATGCCCAAAGCCTGGCATTTACTACAGGCAAAGCAGTAATGGAAGTGGCAGGTTCCTGGGAAATGTCAACCTTTGAAGCAAATAATCCGGATTTAAAATTCGGTGCATTTCAGATTCCGGCTGAGGATGGAACGACGGGTATGGTTGGTTCATATGCTAATGGTTTCTCAGTGTATAAGGATACCCAAAATGCCGAAGCAGCAAAAGCATTTATTCAATATTGTGCGTCAATAGAGGCACAGACACTTTGGGTACAGACACAGGGCGGTGTTTCGGGATCACCGGATATTAAATCTACTAATGAAATAGCAAACGAAATTGCTGATTGTGATAATACTTATACAAGCTGGCAGTCAGTACTTGCACATTATGTAAAGGAGGGTGAATCCGCAACGACCCTTTGGGAAGATGTATCTCCAAAATTATTTTCCGGGGATTTTACTGTAGAGGAATTATTGAATGAGATAGCGAAGATTATGCAGTAATACAAAGTTTAAAGCCATATAATTTATTATAGATAGGATGCCTGTACTGCGTCTGCAAAAAGGCATCCTTTTCAAATATAGTCGAAAGGATGCCACAAACAGATTCTGTGGTAATATCGCAAGCAAATCGGCGATAGGAATGGTTATAATAATGGGAAAAAAACAAAAAAAGAAAAAACCTTATATAATGTTTATTACACCGGGATTGCTTGTATATACCGTTTTTATTGTATTCCCGATAATTTTTGTTCTGTATCTTTGCTTTTTTGACTGGTCAGGATTAGGCTCTATGACTTTTATAGGACTTGATAATTTTAAAACACTGTTTACCAATCCGCGTATTGCACCGACTTTTTGGAACGCATTGGGAAATAATCTGAAATATCTGCTCTGCGTATGGTTTATTATTACACCGGTTCAATTCCTGATGGCTTATTTATTCTATTTAAAAATTCCTTTTTACAAATATTATAAATTAATGATATTTATGCCTTATGTAATCAGTTCAACTATCGTAAGTTTCTTTGCTACAATGATTTTTAATCCCAATATCGGATTTCTAAATGAAATCTTGACTAAAATTGGTTTAATAAATTTAACAAGTTCCTGGCTTGGAGATCCGAATCTGGCTTTTAAGATTATGATTATCGTTATTATATGGCAGGGTTCCGGCTCCGGAATGATGATTTTTTATGCAAATATGATGGATATCCCGGTAGATATCATAGAGGCAAGCAGAATCGACGGCTGTTCGGAAGCACAGCGTTTTTGGAATATATTATTGCCGTTATCTCTTCCGTCCTGCGCATCTATTATAGTTATGAGTTCAATTTGGGCCTTGGGGATTTTTGATATACCGTTTATTTTAGGCGGTTCCTCAGGTGGTGTAAGCAACTGTTTAGATTTTGTAACAATGGTATTTTACCGGTATACTTTTGGCAATGTTCTGAATGGAAAATCAGAGTTGGGATTTGGTGCCGCAATCAGTGCTGCTATGTTTATAGCTATTTTTATAGTTACGGTGGTTCAAAATAAGGTCTTATCTAAATTTGAATATGATAATTAAGGAGAGATTAAATGGTTAGGAAAAAGAAAGAAATTTTATCACTAAAATCAAAAATTATCCGGTGGATTTTTTCAATCTGTTTATTAGTATATACAAGTATAACTATTTTTATTTTGCTCTCCACAGTAATTAATTCTTTAAAAAGTAAATCGGATCTAATTAATAATGTATTCGGATGGCCTAAAAAGTTTTTATTTGATAGCTATATTACGGTGTTTACGGAAGACAGATTTGGTTTGTATTTTAGAAACAGTATATTCCTTACTTTTTGCGGAACTTTCTGCTGTATCTTTTTAGCATCTATGGTTGCATACGGTATAGCACGTTATGATTTCAAAGGAAAAGAATTATTATCTTCTTATTTCCTGTTTGGGATGATGTTCCCTATTCAAATTAGTGTTCTTCCTTTGTTTATTATTTTAAAAAAATTGTCATTAATAAACACAATGGAAGGAATGATTCTGATTTATGCCGCAGGAATGTCGCTTCCCGTTTACATATTTCAAAAGTTTTTCCGAACAGTACCAAAATCTTTGGATGAATCAGCCAGAATGGATGGAGCAAAGGAGTTTGCGATATATTCTAAAATCGTATTACCTCTTTGTAAGCCGGTTATCTTTACAGTTGCATTAATTATTTCAGTAGGCGAATGGAATGATTTTTATATGCCTATGGTTTTTCTTGGGAAGAAATCATGCAGAACATTAACACTTGCTATTTATAATTACCTGAATGAGTTTTTAAAACAGATGAATGTGTCTTTTGCAGCAGTTATTATTACTTTGATTCCTATAATCATAATTTATTTCTTATTTTCCAATCAGATTGTGGAAGGGCTTACGGGCGGTGCGGTAAAAGAGTGATAAAATTTAAGGAGGTTATAATATGGAATTTTTAGATGAAAACAGACAATTGACGAGAGAAGATTTTGCTCCGTTAAACTTTTGGGCATGGAATGAAAATATGGATGATACAAGTATACGTGAAAGAATTAAAGAGTTTCATGATCAGGGGTTACAAGGTTTTTTTATGCATTCAAGAGGGGGATTGCTGACACCGTACCTCTCGGATGAATGGTTTCATGCCTGCAGATTAGCGGCGGATACTGCGAAAAAGTATAATATGCAAGCATGGATTTATGATGAAGACGGCTGGCCCAGTGGTTTTGCAGGCGGATTAGTAAATGGTCTTGGGGATGAATACCGTTCAAAATACATGAAATTTACATACGAAAAAAGACCGGAGAATTTAATAGCTTCCTTTCGCAGGGTAGGAGATAATTATGTACCCTGCAGACCGGAAGATGCAAGCCTTTGGGCGTATTATAGTATTGAACCGAATTATGTCGATCTTTTATCCCATAAAGTAACAAAAGCTTTTATAGAATGTACCCATGAACGTTATAAAAAAGAATTAGGCAATCGCCTGGGAGATTCTGTTCCGGGATTTTTTACTGATGAGCCCCAATATTCCGGAGAGGGTTATCCATATAGCCTGGAGTTTGAAGAATATTTTAAAAAACGTAATGGTTATTCTTATAAAGATAAATTGTATTATCTTCTGGATGAATTTTCAGGAGAGGAAACTTATGGTTACCGTATGGATTATTGGAATACAATACAGGAAATGATGAATGAAAACTACTTTAAACAGATTTATGAGTGGTGCGAAATAAATCATGTTATATTTACAGGACATTGTCCGGGTGAAGACAGCTTAATCCAACAAGTAGGTTCTACTGCGGGGGTAATGCCTAAATATAAACATATGCAGATGCCAGGTATTGATCATCTGGGCAGAAGAATTACATCTGTACTATTAACAAAGCAGGTAACCAGTATTGCAAAACAGACGGGGCGTAAAAAAATCATCTCGGAGACTTTTGGATGCGCAGGCTGGAATATTTCCTTTGAAGAGCAATGTTATATATGGGGCTGGCAGGCTGCTGCCGGAATCAATGTTCCATGTCTGCATATTGGGACACATTCTATAAGAGGAATTCGGAAAAGAGATTATCCTGCCTTTTATTCCTATCAGGAACCCTGGTGGGAGAAGTTTCACCATATCGGCAGATGGATGAGCGGTATCAATTATAAAATGGCCCTTGGCAGGTGGATGGAAGATATTTTGGTTATCAGTCCAATGCAGAGTATATATTGCTGCCATACGAAACCTTTATCAGAGCAGGAAAAGGAATTGATGTCTTCTTACCGAAATCTCTGTGATAATTTAATGGATATACAAGTCGGATTCGACATCGGAGATGAAGCGGTTTTAAAAGAGGATGGATTCGTTAATGAAAAGAAACTCCAGGTTGGAAAATGCAGATACCGCTATGTAATCGTTTCAAAATCAATTTGTTTATCCGATACGACCTGGTCCTTACTGAAAGAATTTAGTCAAAATGGTGGTACTGTAATATTTGCAGACCGAACACCTGAAAAAATAAATACCGAAGATATGGATTGGATAAAGAAGTGTCCGGTTATTCAAAACAGCAGAAGATTTTGGTATAAATATTTTTCTTATATACATTTTAACAGATTATTAACGGTTTACGATAAAAGTGGTTTCGATATTGCCCATGGTTTAAATGTATCCGCTAAGCTTGACAATAATGTGGTAAGAGCTTACATATGGAACTATATGACGGATAGCAGAAGGGAATTAATGGTTAGTATTCCGGGACAAAAGAATGTTTATATAGTAGATCCGGAAACGCTGGAAAGAAAAAGAATAGATTCCTATCTGGGTGAAAATGAAACGATTGTCCCGATAGAAATTACTAATTACCAATCACTGTTACTTGAGGCAGAAGACGGCTCAGATAGGGCAGAACTAAAAAAGGTATATGGTAAATCAGAAATACCGCCAATGGATATAACATGTTGTGATGAAAATGTTTTGACAATTGATTATGCATCCTATTCGCTGGACGGTCATGAATATTCGAAATTATTACCTATAGTAAAAATGCATCCTCTTATATATAAAGACCTTGCAAAAACAGCCCGAAATCTTATCTATACAAAATATGAATTTACCAGTGAAATGACGGATTCAAAAGTGCTGTATGCCGCAATTGAAGATAAAGATTGCATTGACGTTATTTTTAACGGAAAATCCATATATGGGACAGCAGGTGAATGGTATATTGACAGAGGTATTCATAAATATTGTCTTGGAAAAGCCAGAAGAGGGAAAAACAGTATCGTTTTAATATACCAGCTGCAGAAACAAAATATTCAGGAGGTTGACGGACTGTTTGAAACGGAAGTAAACCGGTTTTTTTATCCTGTGGAACCGGAGGCAATCTACATATTAGGTTCGTTTAGTGTAGGACAGAAAGGAGAGGTATTTAAGAATAGAACTCATATAAGAGTTAAAAATCCTGATTTTTTCCTAAAAGACAGGGATGAAGTTTATGAAATAAATGATATGACAACCAGGGGACTCTGGTTTTATCGAGGAAACATCAAAGCTGAACTTAAAATCAGCTGGGATGGAGAGGAAGAAAAATACCTTAGTATTAAAAATCCCAAAGCTGTGTGTGCAGAAATAATATGCAATGGGAAATCAGCAATCCTTTACATGTCTCCTTATGACATAAAAATCACCGATTTCCTTATAAAAGGTGAAAATACCCTCAGTATAATTTTACATGGAACAAACCGCAATATTTTTGGCCCTCATCACCATATAAAAGGCGAAAATAATTATGTTGGATGTAATACATTCAAAGGAATAAAAGGTTATGAAGATGCCATAGTAAATTATGATTTGACAATGGAGGATACGTGGACGGATGATTATTCCTTTGTACCATTTGGCTGTGGGCAGATAGAGATTATAACAAAATAAATGCTTTAATTACTAAAAACTCTGCTGATTTTTAAGGCAGAGTTTTCTTATATTTCTTGAAAATTAGTAAAAAAAAGTGTACTATATAAAATAGTTATATAAAACAGTTTACTTAAGTTAATCATAAATTGATAATATTAGGATAAAGATTGAATCCAGTCTGGATCCTGATAAAAATATATATTGCAAAAATAATACATTAAGGTGAGGTACAGCTTATGAAGAGTGCAGTATTTTATGGAAAACATAATTTACGAATTGAGGATTTACAAAAACCGGAACCAAAAGACCGAGAGGTTTTAATTAAGGTTATGGCCTGCGGGGTATGCGGAACGGACGTACATATTTATGAAGGGGATAAAGGTGCGGCTGATTGTCCGTCAGGAACTGTATTGGGTCATGAATTTTCCGGTATCGTGGAAGCAGTCGGTACTTTAGTAACCAATTATAAACCGGGGGACAGGGTTTGTATTGATCCCAATGCCTTATGCGGGGAATGTTATTACTGCAGAAACGGTATCGGACATTTTTGCGATCATATGATAGGAATCGGTACCACCTGTAACGGCGGATTTTCCGAATATTGTGTGGTACCCCAATCCCAGGTATATAAAATAGCAGATACAACAACTTTTGAAGAAGCGGCAATGACGGAACCGGTTGCCTGCTGTCTCCATGGAATTGATATGTGTAATATTAAACCGGGCAGTACTGTTTTAGTAATCGGAGGCGGTATGATTGGTCTTATTATGTTACAATTGGCAAAACTAAACGGAGCGTCTACCGTTGTACTTATGGAGCCGGTTGAACAGAAGAGAGAAATGGGAAGAAAATTAGGTGCCGACCTATGTATCAATCCGTCCGATGATGTAAAATCCATACTAAAAGATAATGGAATCAGCCGTTTTGATGTGGTTATTGAATGTGTTGGGTTACCGGTAACAATTGCACAGGCAATTGAACTTGCAGGTAAGAAATCGATTGTTATGATGTTTGGACTTACCAAACCGGATGATACTGTTTCTATTAAACCGTTTGAAATCTTCCAAAAAGAAATTGAAATTAAAGCTTCCTTTATTAATCCATATACCCAAACCAGAGCAATCAATCTGATTGATACCAAAAAGATTGATGTAACCTCTATGGTACATAAAGTAGCTTCTCTCGGAGAATTAAAGGATATTTTAAGTAAACCGGAGTTACGGGCAATGGGTAAATACATTATCGGTCCCTGGCAATAATTTATTTTATAGCAGTATAGAAGTCATTAGCGAACAAAGTGTAAGCAGACATACGATTATCTGACTTACTAAGGTAAAATTAATTTATATATTAGGCTAACGAATAAATCAGCAGAATGATAAAGCTACTGATTTATTCGTTAGCTTTTTTAAACTCTTATAAGATAATTGCGAAACTCAAAATTTGCATTAATATGACATGCGATTCATACAATTTTAGAGCTGAATCTTGCCCCTAAAGGCAACTGAAGCTATAAATTCGTATGAATTGTATGGAATATTTAGATAACTATGTTGTTTCGCAATCACCTAAAACTCTTATGAATGAGAGGAACGAGTGGTTGAAGCGGGGTTTACCCACTTTGATATTGTTTTTAACTATTTGTGATGGTAAAATTAAGAAAATAATAATAAAACTTTTAGGTTTTGTAGTTATAATAGTTAAAAACAATCAATTGAAAGGGCATTTTATGAAGTTATTAATGATTGAGGATGACGAAGAATTATGTGAGGCAGTAGCCGTACATATAAAAAAAGAAGGCTATGAGTTTGATAAGTGTTATACCGGGGATGAGGCAGCCTATTATCTGGACGGTTCTGCTTACGATGTTATTATTCTGGACCGAATGCTGCCGGGGGTCGACGGACTATCTATCTTAGAGGATATTCGGAATAGAGGGAATACAACACCGGTCATAATGGTAACCGCCATGAACGGTATCAATGACAGAATAGACGGACTGGACGGAGGAGCAGACGATTATCTGGTAAAACCGTTTGAAGTTCAGGAATTAATGGCAAGAATCCGTGCGCTTTTAAGAAGACCCAGAAAAATGGAAGACTTAACAGTGCTTAAGTATATGAATGTTGAATTAAATACCAATACCTATACGGCAGCTTGCGATGGGAAAAATGTATCATTATCAAAAAGGGAAGGGGCATTACTGGAGTTCTTTTTGCTAAATAAAGAGCAGATTCTAACAAGGGAACAGATACTTGGCAGAGTATGGGGAATGGATTCCTTTGTAGAAGACGGTAATATAGATAACTACATATTTTTTATAAGAAGAAGACTAAAGGCCCTTGATGCAAAAGTAAATATCAAAACCATACATGGAATCGGATATCGAATGGAGAAAAACGAAAATGCTTAAATCAATTAGAAATAGGTTGATTTTATTATATACCTGCTCTACAGGGCTGATTTTAACGGCAGTAATTATTTTTGTGGCAGTAATCACCAATGAACAGCTGCTAAGAAGCCAGATCGATTCCTTTCGTAATAATTTTATAACCATAAACCAAAACGTCCGTGGAAGTCAGGATATCAGTAATTTATGGATGGCAGAGATGGAAACAAGTAATTATATAATTATTCATATTGAAGATAATGGAATACCTTTTCAGTTTCGGGGTTCCTGGCAGGCACCTACAAAGCGGGAAGTGCTGGTTAATAAAATAAAAGAACTTGCAGGCAAAGATAATATTAATACCAATATCCGGCCAGTTAGCCGGAATGAAATTCAAAGTAAGGTATATGAAATAAAAGGTAATAAGAATGAAAAATATCTGGGGGAAGTTTTTATAGTGCCAATAGGAAAGGGTTTTCGAAGTGTTGTGGCGCTCCAGTATATTTCAGGAAATAAGGCATCTGTGTTAAAACAAAGGTTCTTATTAATATTGCTTGATTTATTAGGAATCACAGCATTTTTTTTCGTAAGCAGATTCATGGTAAGCAAGTCTTTAAAGCCGGTGGAAGAAAGCAGAAGACGACAGACCGAATTTATTGCGGCAGCTTCCCATGAATTAAAATCTCCACTGGCAGTAATTCGGGCAAATGCATCTGCATTAATACTGGAGCCTGAGAGAACAGAGCATTTTACCAAAGGCATTGATAAGGAATGTAAACGTTTAGCCGCTTTGATTGAGGACATGCTGTTATTAGCTTCCGCGGACGCAAGAAGCTGGAGAATCAAGAAAGAAATATTGGATATGGATACTTTATTACTTGAAGTTTATGATCTTTTTTATCCATACTGCAAGGAACAGGGAAAAGAACTTGAACTTAAAGTACCGGATGATATACTGCCTAAAGTGGAGGGGGATGGAGAACGGATCAAGCAGATACTGGCTGTTCTTATTGATAATGCGGTAACTTATACCGTGGAGAAAGATAGTATCCTGTTGTCTGGTTACAGCAAGAAAAATCGTTTGTTTCTTGAGGTGGAAGATCATGGTGCCGGTATCTCAGAGAATAATAAGAAAGAAATTTTTGAAAGGTTCTACAGAGAAGATAAATCCAGAAAGGATAAAACCCACTACGGACTGGGACTTAGTATAGCCAAAGAGCTGACCATCCTCCACGGGGGCAATATAGAGGTGAAAGATACGAAGGGTGGTGGAGCAACGTTTCTTGTTTCTTTGCCGATTTATAAAAAAGAATGAATGGAATGGTTAGAATACAGCAGCAATCCGATTCGGTATTAGTAGTAGAAACTTACGTCAAATAAGATACAGCCTTGTTCTGTATTTTATTTGACTTTTTTCATTCATAGAAAAGTTATCCAAACTTCCCTATGGGAATAATTCTTAGCAATTATTTCTCTACTCTATTTCATTTAAAGATTTTTTAGAGATTTACCTGTTATTGTTAGAGAAAGAAAAAAAACGGAGGTTTTTAAATGTGTAGAAAAAAAACGGCATTATTTATAGCCCTAATGCTTGTAATAACCAGTTTAACAGGGTGCAGCAGGGCAGAAAAGAATCAGGAAACCGGGCAAATAACCAATACAGCAGAGAACAGCCAGGCTGAGCGA
Source organism: Anaerocolumna sp. MB42-C2 (assembly GCF_030913705.1). Taxonomy (GTDB): domain Bacteria; phylum Bacillota; class Clostridia; order Lachnospirales; family Lachnospiraceae; genus Anaerocolumna. The sequence continues at coordinate 2,391,246 of NZ_CP133190.1, read as the reverse complement.
GAATCCAAAGGGGATAAAACGAAAGAACCTACAATGGGAAGATACATGGAAGAAAAAGTGAAATTACCGGAATTATCGGCGAATGAAACGATAATTAAAATTATCGAAAATTCAGAAAAGCAAATTGAGGTTTATACCCATACCAATGACAAATATATTTGTTACCGGTTAAAGAAAGATAAAACCTGGGAGAATATTAATGCAGGCTGGTTAAATAATAAATTGATATTGAAAGAAAACATAGTGATTAATGATTTGTGTCTTGGAAATGACGGAAATTATTATGCAGTATGTACAGACTACAGCAGCAACAGCATGAAATCTATTATTTTAAAATCCGAGGATGGAACTACGTCAAAACCGGTAAAGATACCATATCTTGAGAAAGAATTCACCAAGAATGATTATAAACATTATCCGAATATTATAAGTATCCAGGTATTAGAGGATGGCAGTATGGTTCTGGCAGACCAGTGGGATTGGAAATCCCTATATGTATTTTCAAAAGACGGAGCCCAGATTGATAAAGTACGGGTTGGACAGAATGAATATATCCAGAATTACATAACATCGGGTGAAAATATAATTACGGTAAATGAAGATAAAACAGGTGTTTTCTTTTATAACCCGGTTCAGAAAGAAACAGTAAAAACGGTAGATTTTACTGTTTCCTCCGAAGCAAGTGCCTATGCCCTTAAAAAAGACGGCACGCTGTTACTGGGCGATAAAGACGGAATTCACCGAATGCAGAAGGATGGTACCTTATGGGAAACCATTGTGGATGGATCCCTTAATTCCATGAGTATGCCCACTCTGTCGATTTCTTCTTTATTTGTAAATGAAGAGGATCCGGAGGAATATTATGCGGTATACGTTGTGACCGATGGCGGATATGAATTGATGCATTATGTATTTAATAAGGAGGTATCCTCCGTCCCGTCAAAAGAGATTACGGTATATTCCCTTTGGGAAAATAGTACGATCAGACAGGCAATATCTCTGTTCCAGGCCGAAAATTCGGATATTAAAGTCAACTATGTAGTAGCGATGGGTGAGGAAAGCGGTAATATTGCAGATTATATTCGTTCGCTCAATACGGAATTATTAGCCGGTAACGGAGCAGATGTATTGGTTTTGGATGGGCTGCCGGTGAATTCCTATATAGAAAAAGGTGTTTTGGCTGATATTAAAGCTTTGATCGAACCAATGGAAAAATCGGGAGATTTACTTACGAATATAACCGATGCATATGAGAAAGACAGCAAAATATATCAAATGCCGGTTCGATTTTCTTTACCGTTAATCGAGGGAGAACAAGAGGCAATAAAAGCAGCTGCGAGTACAGCTGATACCGCGGATTATATAAAGAAATTGAATAAAAAACCTTATTATAAGTCTACCATTTATAAGTGGCTGCTCGCTGATTACTTAGCGTTATATTCCAGGGATTTATTCCAAAATGGAACATTGGATGAAACTAAATTTAAGAGTTACTTACAGAATATAAAAACAATATCCGAGAATATCGGCGCAACGGAAGTTAATAAAGAAGAAATGAAATCAAATAAGTTATATGACCAGCTGTTAGGCAGTGATAATTTATTTCCCGGTGATATGTCAACTTATAATAAGAAATATAGTGCATCCATATTGCGGGTTAAAAACATTACCGACTCCATGCTTTTATTTGCTGCCATAAAAAATAATAATTGGGAGTACCAATCTATTAATCAGATGTTTATACCAAGTGGTATGGTGGGGCTTAACAATGGAAGTAAAGAAAGTGACATAGCTAAGAAATTCATCAGCTTTTTATTTAATAAAGAGGTACAGGATGCAGATGTTTATGACGGATTTCCGGTAAATGCTAAATCCATGAATGGATGGATTGAAAAAGAAAATGATGGTATTAGTATAGCTGTTAGTGATAAGGATGGCAATATGCTGAGTGCTGATTGGCCAACCAAAGAAGAAAGAGAAAGCATTAAAAAGATAGCGCAGAGTGTTAAAGAACCTATTGAGACCAATCAGATACTGATCACTATGATTATAGATGAGGTTTTACCTTTTCTTAAGGGAGATATAGATGAAAATCAGGCAACGGCAGCGGTAAAAGCAAAGGTAAATACTTACCTGGCAGAATAGGTAAAATATGGGCAGGATTATAAAAAGTATCTCATTTAAACATAGATGTACGCGAAAAACAGTAAACCTAAATAAAAAAAGAAGAAAAAAGACATATCATAAACAAAGAGAAGCAGGAAAGGCCTGGCTCTTCCTGCTTCCAAGTTTAATAGGGGTAACCGTATTCGTATTACTTCCCTTTGCAGATGTTATAAGACGATCCTTTTATGAAGCTATGAGCGGCAGGTTTGTAGGAATGGATAACTATAAGCTGGTTATCCATAATGCAGCCTTTTTACAGGCAGTAAGAAATACGGGACGCTTTTTAATTACCTGCATTCCGTTACTGATGCTGATCTCTTTGATTTTATCTCTGCTTCTATATAATCAGAGAAAATTTGAAAGCTTCTTTAAGACTGCGTTTTTATTTCCTATGGCAATACCGGTGGCTTCCGTGGTATTACTCTGGAGGTTGTATTTTCACGAAAATGGTCTGCTTAATGTATTACTTATACATGTGGGAAATGATAAGATGGATTTTATGAATACGGATAAGGCCTTTTGGGTACTGATATTTACTTATCTGTGGAAAAATACAGGATACAATATGATTTTGTGGCTGACCGGTTTAAACGGAATTCCAAATGTTTTATATGAAGCTGCCGGTGTGGATGGTGCAGGGTATTGGGATAAATTTCGTTATATTACATTACCAAAGCTACGGGCGTCTGTATATGTAATTGGTATTCTTTCCTTTGTCAATTCCTTTAAGGTATTCCGGGAGGCGTATTTGATTTCGGGAGATTATCCCCAGGAAAGCATCTATATGCTGCAGCATTTGTTCGGCAATTGGTTTGTTTCCCTGGATATTCAGAAAATGAGCGCTGCAGCAGTGATGTGTGTAATTTTATTTATTGCAATTATTTTAGTATTTAAGAAGCTGGATAGGAATGAGGAGTGAGATGAATAAGTCGAAAGAAAATACAAGAAAAAAAGGCATGATTATGAATATAAAAATTAAATTGATTGTTAAAACCGGCCTGTTATTTATTCTTACTCTGTTTATATGGATACCCTTGTGGATGTTAATTACCGGGTCCTTTATGGGAGGGGATGAATTATATAGCGATATAGGATCCGTATTAAGTCAAAGAGAGGGTTTCGCTTCCTGGACATTGTTTCCCAGGTATCCCACGCTTAAGCATTACGTGGAATTATTACTGGATTCACCTAAATTTTTTGTTATGTTCTGGAACTCCTGTATTCAGGTGATACCGGTACTCCTGGGGCAATTGGGAATTGCAGTGCCTGCTGCCTGGGCTTTTGCCAGATTTGAGTTTAAGGGTAAAAAGCTTATATTTTTAATTTATATTATTCTTATGGTTCTGCCCTTTCAGGTTACAATGGTATCCAGCTATCTGGTGTTATACCGGTTGGGGCTTGTGGACACTCATCTGGCCTTAATTCTTCCTAATATCTTTTCTACGTTTCCGGTTTTTATTTTGGTGAAGTTTTTTAAAGAAATACCTATGTCGCTCATTGAAGCAGCAAAGCTTGACGGTGCCAGTGAATTTATTATATTTACGCGGATAGGGGTTCCCATTGGTTCCCCCGGTATTCTCTCCATTATAACATTAGGTTTTTTGGAATATTGGAATGCGATTGAGCAGCCCCTTACATTCCTGATCAGAAGAAAGGAACTTTGGCCCTTACCGCTTTATTTACCAGAGATTTCTTCGGAGAATGCAGGGGCAGCGTTTGTTGCATCAGTTTTTATGATGTTTCCGGCATTGTTATTATTCTTGTACGGACAGAAGTATTTGGAACAGGGGATAGCAGCCTCCGGTTTAAAAGAATAAGAAAGGTAAAAGGATTATCATGGAAAATAAATTAAGGAGACTATTACTTGGTTTTTTTATACTAATGGCTTTTTTTACCGTTGTATCCAGAGCAGCAGCCTCCGTGATGGTTGCTAAAGTTGAAGTAGCTGCGGCGAAAGAAGGCGAGTTGACATTTGAAATTTCAGGAACTGGAACAATAAAAGAAAATGCGCAAAAATATATCTCATTATCTGACGGGTTAAAAATCGGCAAGGTTTCCATAGAGAAAGGGAAGCAGGTGGAAAAGGGAGATTTACTCTTCCAATATGATTTAAAGAGTTTGTTAAAGAAAAAGGCTGCATTGGAAAAGGAATTGAAAAAACTGCAGCTGCAATATGACAAAACAGACCTAACCGGTGGGACTGAGGAGAATCCGGATGAGGTACAGAAAGCGGAACTGGCATACAAAAATGCCAAAGAGGATCTAGAGGCAGCTAAAAGTGCCGTAACTGATTTGAAAAAGAATGTTAAGAAAGAAAAAGAAAAGGAATTAAAAGAAGCTTCCAGAGCTTTGGAAGAACTAATCTCATCAAAGGAAGAAGACGAAAAGAAAGCCGGGAGAGCGACCTTAGATGCCAGAAGGGAACTGTCGGAATTACAGAAACCGCAGCAAATATTAATGGAAAAGCTGGAGGAATATAAAGAAGCCGTACTTAATAAGAACGAAAACAATATAGAAACTGTCTCGGATGAAATCTATGATTATTATTACAAAGGAAAATATCAAGAGCATCTGGCAGAAAAAAGTGATGCAGATAAAAAATTAGAGAGAGCCAAGGAAGATCTGAAAGATATTAAAAAGAAATGGAATAAAGCCATCAATGAAGACGACAAGGATTCTGAGGAAGAAGCGGTTAAAAAGGCTTATGAAGAGCAGTTAATATCCAAAAAAGAAGAAATAAAAAATGCAAACAGAGTAATCGAAGATGCAAAAGCTTCACTGAATCGATTATCAGAGAAAGATAATGAACTGGGTGATGCTATCAATAACTACAGAGAAGATTTAGAGGAAGATAACAGAAATAATGTGGGTAAAACCTATGCTGTATTATATCAATTTATTTATGATTCACTGGAAGCTGACGAGGAGAAAATCAGTGCAGCCGAAACAAATCTGGACAGGGCGAAAGAAGATGAATCCCGGATAAGGGAACAATGGGATACAAAATTAATGGATGCTTTTCAGAAAAAAGAAGAACTAAATGATATTTTAACGGAAATAGATAACGGAACCTATGATTATAAAGAAGAATTAAAAGATGGAAAAAAGGCAGTAACCGACGGGAAAAGGGCGCTTGTTACTGCGAAACTTTCATTAACAGAGGCAAAAGAAAATGAGCAGTTGGCAGAGGAAAATAAACTGATTCAGCAAAAGTCCGTTGAGGTAGATCAAAAAATGCTGCAATTAGATTTGAAGGAAAAACAAAATGAAATAGAAGAACTGCAGGCGATTATATCAAATAAAGGAAAAGTGAGAGCACCGAGCTCAGGTGTGGTAACGAAAAATGATTTGGAACAGGGAAGTGTCTTAACAGGCCAGGAAAAACTTATTCTGGCAACCGGTGGTTATGAGCTTTCTATGAATGCCGACAAGGAGGATATGAAGCGGTTCACTGTGGGAGATGAACTGGAAATAGATACCGGTATGGAAAATGATAAGATAACTTCCCAGATAGAGAATATCGGGTTACCGGATCAAGACGGAATGGTTAAATTTTCGGCGCTTTTACCGGACGGGGATTATAGTGTGGGAGGAAGCCTGGATTACGAGATAAATAAGGAATCTGAAACTTATCCGAGATGTATTCCGATTCAGGGACTCCGTGAGGATTCTAAAGGCACTTATATTCTTCTTGTGAAAGAAAAAGACGGGGTGCTTGGTAAAGAAGATACGGCGTTTCGATTAGAAGTGACCGTGACATCACAGGATGCCAAAACCGCGGCCATTGAGGCTTCTCTTACAGAAGAGGATCAGATTATTACAGGCAGTAATAAAAACATTTCAGAAGGAGATCGGGTAAGGGTTTATGAAATGGAATAAATACAGTGTACTGCTTATTATTTTATGTGTAATAACAGTTTGGTTTACAGCCTCAAAAATGAAAGAAGCTTCCTTTATAAGAAAAGAATACTCTGCAGTAAGTATCAGGTTCAGTACAGGGGGAGTCAGTGATCGGACAATAAATAAGGCACTTAAAAATGAAAAACTTAAGGGTAACTCTGACATTCCAGAGGTAACCGCCTGGCTTTTTATAAAGGAAGCAGAAATTAAAAACAAAGATTTATATCGGACTCAGAAGGTATCGGTTGTTATGACATCCGGTAATATGGCTTTCACGGTTCCCATGACATTAGCAAGCGGTAATTACGTATACAGGCAGGATAAGAAGGGATGTCTTATAGATACAAAAACATCTTATCTTTTATTCGGTACAGAGTTCGCAGTCGGCAATACGGTAACATACAATAAAAAGGATTATATAGTACGAGGTGTAGTCAGAGCAGAGTATCCGGTTCTTCTGATACAGGGATCAGGTAATATAAAAGAATACCCCAATCTGGAGTTAGGTTATAAGGATAAACAAATGGGAGAGACATTTGCGGAAGAATTTTTATTAGCAAACCAAATGGCGGATAATGCTACCATTATAGACGGATATTTTTATGGGAGAATCATTTATTCCTTAATAAATTTACCTCTTTGGATTTTTTTCTTTTGTATCTGCTGCAAGATTTATAATGTTATTTATCAGATTAGTAAGAAACAAAAAGCAGGTTTATTCTTTCTTTACATCGGGATTCTGCTGATTATACTGATTGGTTTTGGTTTTATTCTTTATCGGATTACCGGTAATCCCTTTTTCATACCGGATAAACTGATTCCCTCTAAATGGTCGGATTTTGATTATTGGACAGAACAGTCTCAGCTGATGAAAAGCCGGTTACTTGAGATCAGATATTTAGTTCCTAATCCAAAAGATGTATATTTGATGGATAAAATATCAAAAGTATTACTTAATGTAATTATATTGTTTCACTTATATATTTTTATATATATACTAATTCTTATGGAGATACCTATTCTTAATTTTAGAGAAGATCATAACGGTTTAAGGGGCACTTTTAAGTGAAATACTATAAAAAGTGCCTCTTTTTCCTGTGATGAAGTCACAGTTTATAATAAATAAATCAGTATAATAAAACGTATAATAAGTAACCTTTCAAGTTAACAGGAAGGGTTAAAAATCAGTTAGGAGAGTTTATATTGAAAAATTTATTAATCATTTGGAAAAAGTATTCTTTTTTACTACTGTTAGCTTTTATCTTTTTAAGCTTATTTGATCTAAGATTTGCTTTAGCGGCGGTAATCTGTATGGCTGCACCAATTGCGGTTTCCTTTTTCAAAGGAAGGTTCTGGTGCGGAAATCTATGTCCCAGAGGAAATTTCTATGATAATGTGGTGATAAAAATCAGCAGGAACAAAAAAGTGCCGGAGTTTCTTAAATCTGTCTTTTTCAGGGCTTTTATGGTTGTATTTATGATGACAATGTTTGTATTGGGAATTAAAAATAACTGGGGGAATCCTTATGGTATCGGAATGGTCTTCTACCGGTTAATCGTAATTACCACGATAGCAGGTGTAATGCTTTCCCTGTTATATAACCACCGTACCTGGTGCCATTTTTGCCCTATGGGTACGCTTGCTTCCTTAGTTGCCGGATTCAGAAAAAGTAAAAAAGTTCTGCAGGTTACATCTGACTGCGTTTCCTGTAAATTGTGTGAAAAGAAATGCCCATTAGGTATCGTTCCTTATGATTACAAAGGTAATATTCTAAGTCATCCGGACTGTATACAATGCGGCAAATGTAGCAATGTCTGTCCTAAAAAAGCAATTGGTTATGATAAAATCAGTTTTTAGTTATGTGATATTCCTGTTATAATAAGAATATGTTGTAATAGATTACAGTTTTAAGCTTGCTGTCCATTTATCAATAGTGTGATAAAAGAACCAATAAGGAGGAAATTAATGATTACTGGAATTATAACAACAGAACATATCAGCTTTGCGTTGGTATTTTTGGAAGGACTGCTTTCTTTCTTCTCTCCCTGTGTTATTCCGTTAATACCTGTTTATATGAGTTTTCTGGCAGGTAATGCGAAAAAAGTAACAGAGGAGGGAGTCATACAGTACGAGAGAAAAAAAGTATTTCTTCATACTTTATTTTTTATTCTTGGGATATCTTTTGCTTTTTTCATCCTGGGTTTGTCATTTACCGCATTAGGAAGATTTTTTAATAATAATAAACTGTTATTTACAAGACTCGGCGGGATTCTTATTATAGCATTAGGTTTATATCAGCTCGGAATATTAGAATTTTCTTTCATGCAGAAAGAGAAAAAAATCAATCTGAATTTAACGGATAAAAAAGTGAATCCAGTGGTTGCTCTTTTATTAGGTTTTACATTCAGCTTTGCCTGGACGCCTTGTATTGGGCCGATTCTGTCTTCCGTATTAATTATGGCATCCGGGGCTAAAACAGCAGTTGCCGGGAACCTCCTGGTACTTATTTATGCAATAGGGTTTGTATTACCGTTTTTGCTGCTTGGTTTATTTACAACTCAGGTATTGGAATTTTTAAAGTCAAAACAAAAATTCTTAAGATACACAATTAAAGCAGGCGGAGTGCTGTTACTTATTATGGGTATTATGACTTTTACCGGATGGATGAATGGAATCTCCGGCTACTTGAATTCCATCAGCAGCAGCCAGCAGAGCAGATTAAAAGAGGCTGCACAAGATGAATCAGAATCTTCCGACAGCATACCAGACAAGGCAGGAAAACCGGAGACTGCAGATAACACAACGGATGAAGATAAATCAGATCTTACCAACAGTACAGAGGATAATACCGGCACTACGGAATCCGGTGATAATTCAGATTCGGAAAAGGAGAATAAGGAAAATGATACTACGATTCCGGCCTTTGATTTTACTTTAACAGACCAATATGGGAAAGATCATACGTTATCCGATTATAAGGGCAAAGTTGTATTTTTAAATTTCTGGGCCACCTGGTGTCCGCCCTGTAAGGAAGAAATACCTCATATAGAAGAACTTTATAAAGAGTATGGTAACAATGAAGGGGATGTGATTTTTTTAGGGGTTACCAATCCTAAAAATGATCAATATCCTAATAATCAGGATGAAGAAAAAGATAAGATTGCCGATTTTATGGAGAAAAACGGCTATACATTTCCGTCGTTATATGATGAAACGGGGGAAATCCTGCAAGATTACTATATTTCAGCATTTCCCACAACATATATGATTGATAAAGAGGGAAATATATATGGTTATGTGCCGGGAATGATGACAAAAGATATGATGAAAAATGTAATTGAGCAAACACTGAAAGCAACAAAATAAAAATGGAATCTATTTATAATTGAATGCAGGGGGCTGATGCAAAATCTGTTTTTAACACAAAGATTATTGCATTAGGTCCCTTTTTTGTGCGGTATTAGAATGGAGTAATTTAATCTATATACATAATAAAACCTTTATAGAATATATTTTACTATAATCGATAAAGGTTTTAATGGTTTGCAATATTTATATAAATCATTTTGTAAAAATATAAGTATTTCCCTACATTAAGCTTCGTTGTTTACTCATATACGTCTCAAGTGAAATCCGGTCAATCATAGCAGATGTAACCCCTTCCCTTGTTATACAGAAACCGGCTGCACAGGTAGCATATTGAATCGCTTCTGTTATAGGATGATCTTCCGATAAATAAACGGAAAGCGCAGCAATAAATGCATCGGCAGCTCCGGTCGTATCAACGGGAGTAAAGGCAAGAGCGGGAAAATGCCTGAAGATATCTCTGGTTCTTAAATAACAGCCATTATGGCCGGCGGTCAATATAACATTTTTAACCCCTTTTTCAATAAAATAAGCAGTTTGCTCTTCGGGTGTAGATAATTTTGGGCATAGATAATTAATTTCTTTCTCATTTGGTATAAAATAATCCAGCATTGCTAATAAACGGTCGCTTATATTGGGAACAGCGGATGGTTTTAAGATTATCTGTACATTATTTGCTTTAGCAATTTCAGCCGCACGTTCGAAAGTTTTTAGTGGTATTTCTGTCTGCAGAAGGCAAAAACGGGCATTTTTAAATGAGCATAAATTTCTGTCAATATCTTCCGGTGTCAGTTGGTTATTTGCCGCAGGGTAAAAGGTAATGCTGCTTTCACCATCTTCCAGTATGTGAATAAATGCTTTGCCGGTATCCACGTATTTATCCCGGGTTATTCCATGAATATTAACATCATTTTTATTTAGAAAATCTAAAATAATTGTACCTTCGTAGTCATTCCCAACTTTTCCGATTAAAAATACATCTTTTCCCAACTTAGATACACCTACGGCTTGATTAGCACCTTTTCCGCCGGGATTAAATGCACAGTGAACTGCCTCAATACTCTTACCTGCCTGAGGGGCCTCCTTTACATTTAAATTTATATCCATATGAATACTGCCTACAACAACAATATGCTTGGAACGTATCGTTCTTGGGATATCAATACTCAAATCATTAATTACAGTATCAGGTAAATCAAAAGAAACTTCCTTATGAGACAGTTTTTCCAAATCCTCGATTAAATAATTACAAAGGAACTGTCCATAGGTGTAATAAGGTATTTCTAAATGAGATATTTTGGGATAAGCATACTCCGCTGTAAGATCTCCCTGCAAACAAACCAAAGAAAAATCACGAGGTATCTTTCGGTGTAATCGGTCTAATTGCTCATAAATTGTAAGGGCAACTTCACGGCTTGAACAAATGGCTGCAGTAAAATCATTTATCAGTAAAGTGTCTATTAATTGAGAATCCAGATGATTTATATACATGGAGTCTGAATAAGAAATCGTATTCTGAAATAAACACTGTTTAAAGCCTTCAAAAAATTCATTATCTTGTTTGAATTTATTATTGGTAATGTAAGCTATTTTCTGATGTTTTTTCTGGATTAGACTACCGGTAGCTAATTCACCTAACTTTGTAAAATTGATGTTGGTAATTGAAGAATCTGTTTCGCTGTTAATACAAATATAAGGAGTATTGTTATCGTCTAACTGTTTCCGGCTCATTTCTGAGTTACTATCAAATTGTTCCCAGATTAATCCGTCAGCTCTGTTTTTACAAAGTGCGGTAATGGACATCAGTTCATCTTCTGAGGAGTTATTATAAACAAGTGTTACCTGATAATTTAAAGATTTTGCTGTGTCTAAAATGCCGTTAATCAATGGGAAATTAGCTGAAGACGCTTTTAATACCACTGCAATATTAAATGTTTTAGCAAGACTGATATTTTTTACAAAGGAATAGGGTGAATAATTATATTCTTTTACTATCTTTAATACCCGGTTTCTTGTATCAATATTAATATTTTCATCTTTTCCGTTTACGATTTTAGAAACGGTGGAAACGGAAACACCGGCTAATTTCGCTATTTCTTTGATCGTCATATCAACCCTCCAATACTCCCATAGAATCATAAACATTATCATATATCGCCCTTTAAAAGTCAATAGTGAAAAAGAGTAAGCTAAGCAAATCAGAAATGCAAAAAAAATTTTAAATCAGATTGACAAAATCAAAGGAGTGAGTTAATATGTATATGAAAATAGTTTACGAAAATGATTTCATATACATAATGTATAAAACAAACGGCGAGAGGTTAAGGATGAAAGAGAAAATACTAGTAATTGGAAGCCTTAATATGGATATAATGGTTTCATTGAAAACTATGCCGGGGATTGGGGAAACGGTTTCGGGATACTCCCTTACTTATATTCCGGGCGGTAAAGGTGCCAATCAGGCATGTGCAGCGGGGAAACTATTAGGAGATGTATCTATGCTGGGATGTGTCGGTAATGATGAATTCGGTAAGATACAAATATCCAATTTAGAAGAAGCAGGCGTAAATGTATCAAAGTTAAAAGTATCAAAAAAAAATCCTACAGGAACAGCAATTATTTATGTCAATGAGATGGGTGATAACAGCATTGTTATAATTTCCGGTGCTAACGGTGAATGTGATATAGATTATTTAAAAGAGAATGATGATTTATTTCATTGGTGTGATTTTGTAATCCTCCAAATGGAGATACCATATGAATCTGTACTGTACAGTATTAAAAGAGCGAACCGGTTGAATAAAAAAATAATTTTAAATCCTGCACCGGCTCCGGAAGAACTACCGGATGATATATTAAAAATGCTGGAATATATTACACCAAATGAATCAGAACTAATGAAATTAGCAAATTATGAATGCAGGAACCTGGATGACTACATAAAAGCTTCACGAAAACTTCTAAAAAGAGGTGTTAAAAATGTTCTGGTAACATTAGGCGAGCAGGGAGTTTTACTGGTAAATGAAAAAACGGAAAAAATTTATCCTGCAAGAAAAGTAGAAAGTGTGGATACAACTGCTGCCGGAGATTGCTTTAATGCCGCACTCACAGTTGGGCTGTCAGAAAACAAAAGTGAGGAAGAAGCAATTATTTTTGCAAATATATCTTCTTCTATAGTGGTAACCAGAAAGGGTGCGCAAAGTTCCCTGCCGGACAGAGCTGAAGTGAATGAGATTATTAAAACCTTATAAAGTATAATTATTTTGTTCCATCGATTATGAACTAAATTGTGCCAATTTATTTTAGTTCATAATCTTCATAAAAAATAAAAAGGAGAATTAAGAAATGAAAAAGATGAAAAAATGGTTTTCTGTATTATTATCAGCAGCGCTGGTTTTGTCATTAGTTGGCTGCGGAGGAGGTAAATCGGAAACAGCACAAACTGGAAATAACGGTGGGGAAAAAGCTTCAGGTGAGGCTAAGTCAGATAATGCAAAATCAGGTGAAAAGCCTAAAATTGTAATATCATGTTATCCAGCTGATGAGGCTGGTACGCAGCTTCGTGATGAATATTATACGAAACCGATCCAGGCTGCATTTCCAGACTATGACATATCTGTTGAAGTATTTAATGACAGACAAAGCTTACAGGTACAGGTAGCCGGCGGTGGTGGTCCTGACATTCTGGATCTGGATGGATTATCAGACGTTGTTGAATTTGCAAGAGCAGACAGAATTGTAGCTTTGGATGATTATGCATCGAAATACGGTTGGAACAATATGTTCTATGACTGGGCATATAACAGCAGTTTCTATGATAAAAAGCTGTATTCATTACCAACAGGGTATGAGAGTATGGTAATTTATTATAACAATGATGTATTTAATGAACATGGATGGAAAATTCCTACTACTATATCAGAAGCGGAACCACTTATGGAAGATATGGTAAAAAATGATGTTATCCCGTTTTCTTTTGGTAATTCCAATTATGTAGGTGCTGTTGACTGGCTGTATTCCACGTTTATGAGCGGATTTTCGGGACCTGAAGTATTAAAGAGTGCACTGGAGGGTAAAACGCCAATGACGGATGAATCAGTTGCGGGAGGTATTCAGTTAATGGCAGACTGGTGGCAGAAAGGTTACATAGGAGATAAAGCATCCCAATCTATTACAGGTGATGATATGATAGCATTATTTGCCCAGGGAAAAGCTGCTATGATGATTAATGGAACATGGGCAGCTTCCAGCTTAATTTCTTCTTATCCTGATTGTAATTGGAGCTGTGCAACACCTTTTGAGATGAAAGAGGGAGTGGGACCGGTATTACCAATCGCCAGCTCAGGCGGATATGCAATTAATACAAATTCTAAGAACCCGGACGTATGTGCGGAAATACTTAATTATTTATTTACTGATATGGATCGTATGGAAAAAGGGGTTGTTGAAGCAAGTTATTGTCCTTATCCCGTAAAGGAATTTTCTATTAAGCAATGTGAAGGCAAGGGCATGGATGAAAGATTATATAATATTTATGTAACCATGGAAGAAGCAATGGCAGCTGGTAATGTTGGTTATTGTTCCTGGACATTTTTCCCTGCAGATGCGCGGGCATATATGAATGAAAATACAGATGCACTCTTCCTTGGAAGCCTGTCAGTAGAAGATTATATGACTAAAGTGCAGGAATTTGTAGATGCAGCAGTAGCAGATGGAACTGCACCGACGGTGCCCTAATGCTGTGAAGTAATTAAATAATTACAAACGAATGGGACTGTTGCAAAATCTTTATGATATTAAACCTGTATAAGGAATATGTCTTGTAGGTCTATATTCAGAAAATTTTACAGCAGTCTCGTTTGTTAACGTTAGATGACAACCCGGAGCAGATTTTTGTATTACTACTTTAGAAGGGGAAAGTGATAAAGAACTATGAGAAAGAAGAGTTATGTACCTTATTTATTTATCTTACCGGCTTTTATTATACATTTTTGTATTGTATCACTGCCATCTTTAAGTACTTTAGCCATGTCATTATTTGATTGGAACGGTATCGGCAATGCTACTTTTATTGGACTGGATAATTTCACTGAAATTTTTACAGAGGATACTGTTGTTAAGATAGCTATTATAAATAATTTAAAGTGGCTGGTAATATTTATAACAGTCCCTATCATAATCGGTTTTATTGTTTCTATTATAGTGAGCAGAATCAAAAAAGGACAGATGTTTTATCGGGTGGTATATTTTATCCCATATGTTATTTCCGCAGCGGTTGCCGGTAAAATATTCACAGCATATATGAATCCCTATTACGGCATCAATTTATTTTTGGATAAAGCAGGGTTAACTTCATTAGCCGATACCTTATGGCTGGGCAATCCCAAAATAGCACTATACTCCGTAGCTTTTGTAGACAACTGGCACTGGTGGGGATTTGTTATGGTTCTTTTCCTGGGGGCATTACAGCAGGTGGATCCTGTGTTGTATGAAGCTGCCAGAGTTGACGGAGCAAACCGCTTCCAGGAATTACTGCATGTATCCATTCCCGGAATTAAGGCAACCATAGCGTTTGTTTTAATTATGACTGTTATGTGGTCATTTTTAACCTTTGATTATGTATATGTTATGACCAATGGCGGACCGGCTAATTCCACAGAGATTTTAGCCACCTGGATTTATAAGAATGCATTTACCAAATATAGGGCAGGATATGCAAATGCTCTGTGTGTTGTACAAAGCGGTATTTGTCTTATTTTCTATTTTGTTCAGAGGTATATAAGCAAAAAAGGGGGCATGGAAGATGAAGAGTAAGAAGAAAATTAAACAGAATATAATGGAGGGTCTCAAGTATATTTTTCTCACACTGATGCTTGTCTTTTCCGCATATCCTTTGCTTCAGGTTCTGATTAACTCCTTTAAAACGGATGCTGATGTAAAAACCATGCCGATTGGTTTACCGCCAAAATGGGTGTTTAATAACTATAAGGATGCATGGGAAATCGGTGGATATGCAAGGGCTTATTTTAATAGTTTCCTGATAGGGGGATGTACTATTATTATTGTTTTGACTGTAGTTGGCCTGGGTGCTTATTCTTTAAGTAAACTGCATTTTAAACTAAGAGGTTTTTTCACGGCATATTTCTTTGTAGCAATTTCCCTGCCTGGTTTTTTATACATAGTTCCTGATTATTTCTGTATGAATAAGCTGGGACTATTAGATACTAGATTTAGTCTGGTTATTGTATATACTGCGATGCAGATTCCGTTTAATATGCTTTTACTTCGCACTTTTCTTGGCGGAATCCCGAGAGAACTGGAAGAAGCGGCTAAAATTGACGGATGCAGTGAATTAAGCAGTTTGCTTAAAATCACATTCCCGATTGCCAAACCTATGTTTTTAACGGTAGCATTGCTGGTATTCGTAAATACCTGGAATGAGTATCTATGGTCAAATACCTTTATTATAACGGATGAATTAAAAACCGTGGCTACAAGATTTATTAAGTTTACCGGAGAATATTCTTCCAATATGGCCAGAATTTATACTGCGAGTGTGATTTCAATAATGCCGGTTATATTACTTTACTTTATATTCAGTAATAAATTTATTGAGGGAATGACGAGCGGAAGTGTAAAAGGATAAAAGGAAAGAACCGATATTTAAATTAAGGTATGACCGGAAAGAGATTATATTTAGTGTAAAGGAGAACTGACATGAAAGAAGCATATATTGAGAAAATTTACGCCGGATGGCTTGCTAAAATAATTGGAATCCGTTTAGGTGCACCAATTGAGGGATGGACTTACGAAAAAATTAAAAACATCTATGAAGAATTAGTTCATTATCCTGTTGATTACCATGAATTTGCGGCAGATGATGACAGCAACGGACCTTTGTTTTTCTTAAAAGCAATGGAAAACAGAAAAGATAAATCGGAATTAAAAGCACAGGACGTAGCGGAGGCACTTTTAAATTACGCACCTTACGAACATGGCTTTTTCTGGTGGGGCGGTTATGGCGTATCAACGGAACATACGGCATATTTAAATCTCAGGAGTGGAATAAAAGCACCAAGAAGCGGAAGTATAGAACAAAATGGAGCTGCCATAGCGGAACAAATCGGCGGACAGATATTTATAGATACCTGGGGTCTGGTTACTGCCGGTAATCCGGATCTGGCGGCAAAATATGCGAAAGAAGCAGCCAGTGTTACCCACGACGGTAATGGTGTGTACGGAGGGATTTTTATAGCTGCCTGCATCAGTTATGCTTTTGTGGAACAGGATATCAGAAAAATAATAGAAAAAGGGTTAACTTATATACCGGAAGATTGTGAATATACAAGAGTTGTGAAAGCGGTGATTCAATATCATGAAAATAACCCTGAAAACTGGAGGATTTGTTTTAGATACATTTTTGATCATTTTGGCTACGATAAATACCCGGGTAACTGTCACATAATCCCCAATATAGCAGTTATGATTCTTGGTTTATTATATGGAGAGGGAGATTTTTCTAAAACAATTACAATTACCAATATGTGCGGCTGGGATACGGACTGTAATGTAGGAAATGTAGCAACTATAATGGGTGTCAGATGCGGCCTTACAGGGATTGATTATGAAAACTGGAGAAAACCTATTAATGATTTTGTGGCATGTTCCAGTGTTGTTGGTTCCTTAAATATTATGGATATACCTTTCGGAGCTTCTTATATAGCAAAACTTGCATATGAAATTACCGGTGAGGAAATTCCGGAACCTTTTAAAACGTTATTTGAAAAACGTCTGGATTCCTGTCATTTTGAGTATCCCGGTTCTACCCATGCCATAAGGGTCCGCACGGTTAAGGATAGTAAAAATGATAACCAGACTTTAGAATATGAATTAAAAAACAGTATGGAAACTGCGTATACCGGAAATCATTCTTTAAAAATCATGGCGAAACCGGCAGTTCCCGGTGATAAAATCTATGTTTACAAAAAAGTATATTATGTGCCGGAAGATTTTCATGACAGCCGGTATGACCCATGCTTTTCACCCTTAGTTTATCCGGGACAGACCATTCATGGAAGTGCGTATCTGCCTGCTTATGGAAATGAATGTAAGGTTCGTTTATATGCCAGAGAAAAAAGAAGCAATGAGATATTAACCGGTGAGCCGGTTTCACTGAAAAAAGGTGAATGGGAAGAATTAGTGTTTCAAATTCCAAAAAGCCACGGCGGACTGATTGATGAAATAGGTTTTGAGTTTAGCCTTTGCGGCTGCAATGGAGAAAGAACAGAATTGGCAGTGTTTATTGATGACCTCTATGCTGACGGCGCAGCTGACTATATTTTGGATTTCTCAAAAGAAGAGGAAGAAAAGTGGAACGGTTTGCATCGTGAAATCAGTCAGATGACCAGATTAAAAGGACTGATGTACTTGCAGAACAAAAGTCTGCACCTTACCTGTTCCGATTTTGCAGAAGCTTATACCGGAGGTTATAACTGGAAAGATTACCAGGCTGAATATTACTTTACGCCGCTGCTGGGAGAACATCATGGCATGAACTTCCGTGTACAGGGTGCAATTCGTTCTTACGCTATTGCGTTATTACCGGACCATAAAGCAGCCTTATTAAAAAATGATAATGGCTATATAACGTTGACTGAAAGCAATTTTTATTGGAACTTAGGAGAGGAGTACAAGGTTTTAGTAAGTGTTTCCGGCAATCATATAAAAGCTGTGATAAATGACACCTTAACCTTGGAATATACGGATAAAGATTATCCTTATCTGGAAGGTTTCATTGGAGTTTCCGTAATGAATGGAAGCCATTGCAGTTATCAGAAAATTAAGGTGTATTCATAAATTTCAAGTATCGTAAGGCTGTTCAAAGATTTTAGTAAGTTATTAGGATACATTGATTATGGGGCTTATGAAACAGTCCCTGAAAGGAGTAAAGTATGGATGTTATTGGTTTGGGAACGTTAGCTATGGATATACTTCGGAAAGTAGATAAACTGCCGGGAGAAGATTCTTTCTGCGTTGTTGAAAATACTGCCTATGCGCCGGGCGGAAGTGGAACCAATGTAATCGTTCAAATGGCCAGACTCGGGGCAAAATGCGGATATGTCGGCAAAGTATCGGATGACAAAATAGGAGAAGAAATTATTGTGAACCTGAAGCAGGAGGGTGTTGATACCAGTTTCATGGTTATCAAAAAAGGCGGCACAACTTTGCATACGGAAATAGTAATTGACCGTGCCGGAAAGAAATTTATTTTACTTAACTTAGGGGATGTATTCCATACCTTAGGCGTGGATGAAGTAAATACGGAGGCCATTCAAACTGCAGCAGTATTTTATACGGATTTACTTCCTTTTGAACCGGCAGTAAAAGGACTGAAAACTGCTAAAGAATCGGGGAGAAAAACGGCTTTTAACATGCAGACTGGACTGGATACAATGAAAGGTTTTGGTATATCAAAAGAAGATATTTTCAATGTATTACCATATACAGATGTATTTGCTCCATGTCAGGAGGGGTTATATGCATTAACGGATACTACGGATTTAGAAGAGTGCAGAAAGAGATTAAGGAAATATTGCAGTGGTGTATTATTATTTACTTTAGGAAGTAAAGGTTCGGTTGCATATGATAAAGAAGATAATAGATATGAGATTCCCTGCAGAAAAATTAATTGCGTAGATACAACCGGTGCAGGAGATTCCTATCTGGGATCTTTTTTATATAGTTACTTTCTAAAGAAAGATTCCGTAGAAAACTCCATGAAATTAGCAACGGATTGCGCGGCTTATACCTGTACCGGAATAGGCGCCAGATATAGCCCGACTGTTGAACAGATAAAAAATTTTGTAAAGCTAGATTGACTGATCTCAGATCAAAGTAATTAAAATTAAGGAGTACAGCACAATATGGATATGATCTATGATAGAATTCTTGGAGGAATGATTGGAATTGCATTGGGTGATGCGTTTGGCATGCCCTCTGAAATGTGGTCCAGAAAAAGGATTAAAGATTACTTTGGTGAAATTCATTCTTTTAAACCCGGTCCGGATGAGAATGCTATATCAAAAGGGCTTAAGGCCGGCGAAGTAACCGATGATACCATGAATACTATTTTTGTAACTGAGATGTTATATGAAAACAGAGGTAAGGCAGATCCATATTTATATATTAAGAAGTTAAAGCACTGGTCAAAAACCTCTGATAAAAGTATTGCTGTAATAGGGCCCAGTACTTCAAAAGCAATTAAGCTGTTGGAAGAGGGTACTCCGATTGAAGAAACAGGGAAAACCGGCATAACTAACGGAGCTGCCATGAAAATCCTACCCATTGGCTTTGTGTATTCCGTTAAGAATATGGAAGAAATGGTTAAGGAAGTTTATAAACTATGCCTGCCGACCCATAATACATCGGCAGCTATAAGTGGTGCCAGTGCAATAGCAGCTGCCGGTTCCTATATGGTTTCAGGTGGCAGTTCTATGGAAAAACTGTTAGAAACAGCATGTGAGGCAGCTGAAATTGGTATAAAGTACGGATATGATGTGGCAAGTGCTTCAATTAGGAAGAGGATTCTAATGGGCAAAAGAATTGTCGATTCCATGGAACGGGAAAAGCAATCTTCAGATAAGATTCTGGATGAAATATATGATGTAATTGGAACCGGACTTCCTATAACAGAAAGCGTTCCTGCAGCTTTGACATTGGTTTATCTGGCGAAAGGTGATCCTATAAAATGTGCCCGGTACTGTGCAAACATAGGAGGAGATACCGATACCCTTGGCGCTATGGGATGCGGGATATGCGGGGCTGGTTTCGGAGGACAGAATTTTCCGGCTGAATTGGTTGAAACACTGGAACAAACAAATCATATAAATTTTTCCATGTCAGCAGAATGGTTAACTGAACTAAGGAAAACTATGAAAACAAGATAATTAATAGTTTTATTATAAACTCCCAAAATATTGAAATAGGCTGTTGCAAATTTGCACAGCCTATTTTAATGTATAAAACCTTAATAAAATTTAGCTTTAATATTTTACGGCTGATTTGGAATAAAACCTATGGAAACATATGTTATAAAATGTTATTATTTATACTGAGGTGAATAAACGATTAAATACAAAATAATAACAGTTTAAATAATTAATTCAACTTCTTCGGCAGATATTTTCGAATAAAGCTTGTTTTAATAAAGCCTGAGACATCATTCAATCAGTCACTTTACTTTTATGTAGGAATCTTTTATTTATAAAATATACTATTCAATTAGTTTAGTGGGAAGGATAAGCTATGATAAAAAAATGTAGAAATTATTTGAAAAAAATCGGAAAACACTTGGTGCAAAAAATTTTTTTATTTACATTTATGCGTTCTATGCTTTTGCTTACCGTGATGATTGTTTTCAGTGCTACGCTAAGTTTGGGTTATATCGTACATAATTATGTCATCAAGGTCAATCAGGAGTTTAATGAAATGTACCATCAGTCTGCGGATGTTTATGTTTCTTCCATAAGTGATAAATTATCCAATTATATCACGGCTATGGGTGTGGTTTCCATGAGCAACGATCTCAGGGATAATATTTTCAGAAATAATGTAAGCCGTACGGAGATGGTAACTCTTAGCAATAAATTGGGTCAAAGTATCAGTGAGATGACATTTTTTCTCTATCAGTCTAAGGATGTACTCAGTCATAGATTATATACCTATTTACCGGCCGACGGTTATTATTTCTGGAATATTAAAAAAGTACAATATGAATCCTGGTTTAATAAACTGATGCAGAGCAGTCCGCAATGGTGGTTCAGTTATTCTAATGTAACCCGTTCCAATCATCTGACGCTGGCCGGAATCATTAATAATTTTAATTCCAATACTGGTGCAGGGGGGCAGGGGTACTGCTGCCAGACCATTACCGTAGATACGGCAAACCTCTTTCTGCCGTCAGATGGAGCGGAAACCGGGGTTTATATGTTTGATAACAAAACAGGAAATATTATTTATGATTATTTAACAGAGGTAGATGAAAAGGATAACTATTACAGGCAAATCCAAGATGCTTACGGAAACACACGAAATGGAATGACCCTGCCGGAAAAAGTTTCTCTTATTAACAGCAAAGGAGAATCCATGGAGTTTACAGCTTTAACCAGACAGGTTGATATGATTGATGTAACGGCTGTAATCTTGTTTAATCCGAAACAAATGAAAGGAAATGGTGGAATCAGTTTTATCTATGCCACTTCCGTACTTACCTTAGGCATGATGCTGCTGCTTATTTTATCCAATTTTATTTATAACAGAAGATTAAAAACCTTACTTGTCAGAATGGACATGTTCGATGAAAAAAACATACAGCTGCCTGAGCCTATCGGTGGAAAGGATGAAATTGCGAAGATAGATAACCATCTTTTGCGGATGCAAGGACGGATTCAAAGCTTGATACAGGACGAGTATACAGCTAAAATGCAGGTGATGGCCGCACATCAGGAGGCTTTAATGGCCTGCATCAATCCGCATTTTTTATATAACACCTTAAATACTATTTCAGCAATGGCGGGAATCGAGGGGGCAGATAGTACGGCAGAGATGATATCATCACTTTCCGCAATGTTTCGTTATTCGTCGGATGTATCCAGGCAGCATGTGACCTTGCGTGATGAACTTAAAAACATATCGGACTATCTATATATCCAGAGTATAAGGTACCAAAATGCTTTTACCTATAGTATAGATATCGATGAAAGTCTGCTTGACTATCAGGTGCCTAAACTTATTTTGCAGCCATTAATTGAAAATGCTTTTAAACATGGTTTTAAAAATCAAATGACGGAAGGAAAAGGAGACAGGCGGCTTCATGTATCGGCCCAAAAATCGGAAGATGATATTACAATTGATATCAATGATAATGGAAAAGGTATCACTATGGACAAATTAATGGAAATTAAAGAACAAATAATGGAATCGGAATCCCAGATGACAGCTTCCGTATGGGCAAACGGCAGTATTGGAATTCTTAATGTACACCGCCGTATCAGATTGCGCTACGGGAAAGAATATGGTCTTGAGGTTATCAGTAAAGGAGAAGGTATGGGGGTAAGTGTACTGGTGCATTTACCTGGCATAAAAGGATGAGGTTTGGTAATTGGAAACTATTTAAGGCTTAAATATAGCCCTACGGTAGAAAGATATTATATCTTTTTCAAATTACTTAATAGGATTCGAGTGTCATAAGGTCCCTCAACCTGCATTTTATGAATATATATGCTGGTAATCATTCATAATACAAACTTGACCTTTTGACACCTTAATCTTTAGAGATAAATTAATCAGGAGGTAGGATGGATTGATTAGTATTTTAATTGCAGATGATGAAAAACTTGCCAGGGGGGACATTTTATATAAAGTCAGCCGCAGTGGATTTAATTATAAATGGGTAATGGAGGCTGCCTCGGCCGAAGATGCTCTGAATATGATAAAGGAATACAAACCGGACATTCTTCTAACAGATATTATGATGGGAGAAATGAGCGGTATCGATTTGGTGAGGGCAGCCAGAACCAGCTCTCTTAATATAGTATCAATACTGATATCCGGATATTCTGAATTTTCTCTGGCAAAAGAAGCCATTGCTCTTAATGTGGTGGATTATCTGTTAAAGCCGGTAAGGCAGGAGGAGTTGAATGCGGCACTTTCCACTGCTGTTTCAAAAGTAATCAATCAGCGGAATATACTTTTACTTCCCATGCAATTCGATAAAACTATTGATGAAAAATTGGATGTTATACAGAAAGAGCAGCTTTTTGCGTTTTTAAACGGGATGGAAACGAAACTTAATTTCCCGGCGGCATTATTATTTCCGCAAAAAACAGCTTATTATCAGATTGGCATTCTGCAGTTAAACCAAAACCAAAGCGATATGGAGTGTTCGGAAATGGATAATCGAAATATTGACCGGTTTCGTCAAATGGTTCAGGATGTTGTCAGGGAAATTGGGGGAGAAGAATTTCTTATATTTAGTCATATTATGCATAAGCATCAGATTACGTTACTTGCCGCATCCGCTGATTCCGATATTAAGAAAGCTTCAAATAAACTTGCCGGAAAATTCGGCGAAATTTATCGTAAAATACAATGTAAGGTAAAAGATGGAACCGTACATATGGGAATATCCGGCTTGGATGAGACAATATCAGGGAGCCTGATAAACCAGACCAGACAAGCATTGGATCTTAGGTTATCACCCGGGAGTAATCCTAAGGGAGATATCTATTTTTGGGAAGTATGGAAAAAATATGTCGCGGTACAGCTGCCTGAGGAACAAATAAAGCTGTATCAGAACTTTTTGGCGGCGGGAGATTTAAATCAAACACTGGATGCAGTACGCCGCATTTTTTCATCAGAGCAGCCCGGTGCAGCCCTCCATGTCCGAATGCTGTATGTTGAGTTAATGTGCATCCTGGCACGTACTTCTATAAAAAAAGCGGGCGGGAGTGTGGTATCTATGCTTGGCACCGAAACTTTATCAGGCAGTATTATTGATAAGTTTGCCAGCCGTGAAGAGATGATTGAGAATCTTTGCAGAACCATTACTACTGCTCTCGGTCAATGGATGGCCGTAACAGCCGATGCAAGTTCGGTCTTGCTGGTAGTAAAAAGTTATGTGGAAAATAATTTCACCAATAGTGAAATATGCACCAATTTTTTATCCAAGCAATTCTGTATATCCTTAGGGTATCTCTCGACTTCCTATAAGAAAGAGTTCGGTGTAACCATTTCAAAGCAGATTATTAACCTGAGAATGGATTACGCGAAGAAACTTTTAAAGGAAACAAAGCTGAACATTCTTGATATATCGGAAAACTGCGGATTTAATAATTTAAGTTATTTCATGCGGACCTTTAAAAAGTATACAGGGAGTACTCCTAATGAGTTTCGTGAAAATGACGAATGATTTTTGATAAATTCTTAAAACATTGTAGAGAAAAACCTCAAATGGTATATCATTTGAGGTTTTTTTATGCATTGTAACTATAAAAATTAAAATAGTGCATAGAAAATCTGAAAATAGTTGATATCAATGAAAACATAAGAGTAGTAAACTTAATACAGTTAAGGAACAAAAATATGGTTTTAATGTCTTACTTAGGTGATTACGTAACAAGATTGCTATTTAAATATTCTATACAATTCAAACAAATTTATAGTTTCACTTGGCTTTGGGGCAAGATTCAGCTCTAAAATTGTATGATTCGCATGGCATATAGAGATAATATGTGAGTTTCGTTATTACCTGATTTTTTGCAGTATGAAAGGAGAGAAATTCTTGTGAAAAATACCATGACAGTTATGACAGCCAAACAGACCAGACTTCAGAAATTGTGGTTACAGATAAAAAGGCACAAAATAATATATCTGTTTATCTTACCATGTGTAATCTGGCTGTTGGTATTCAGCTATTATCCCATGTATGGGGCTCTTTTGGCTTTTAAATCTTATAATTATAATCTGGGGATTTTAGGAAGTCCCTGGGTGGGTTTTAAAAACTTCGAAGAATTTATGAAATCGCCTGATTTCTGGATTGTTATGAAAAATACCGTTATCATCAGCGGTTTGAAAATTATTTTCGGTTTTCCCGCACCGATAATACTTGCCTTATTATTAAATGAAGTAAAGTCAAAAAAGTTCAAAAGAGTTGTGCAGACCATGAGCTATCTTCCTAATTTCGTATCATGGGTAGTTGTTGTCAGTCTGATGACCGTTATTTTTACTCCGTACGGAGGTATTATAAATAATTTCAGACAAAACATGGGACTTGGTTCTGTTTTTTTCATGGGGGAGAAAGCTTATTTCTATCCTATGGTAATTCTTTCGGATATCTGGAAAAACGCCGGATGGGGATCTATTATCTATCTGTCGGCACTTTCCGGTGTAAGCCAGGAGCTTTATGAGGCGGCTACCGTTGACGGGGCCGGACATTTAAAATGTACCTGGCATATCACACTTCCCTCCATAAAGGGAACGATTGGTATCATGCTTATTTTTGCCGTAGGGGGTATTTTAAATGCCAATTTTGATCAGATCCTGTTATTACAGCAGCCGGCTAATAACCAGATTTCAGAAATTCTGGATACCTTTGTTTTAAAAACAGGTTTGAATTACGGGCGATTTGAATACGCGACAGCAATCGGTTTGTTTAAATCAGTTTTTGCTTTTGCTCTGATGGCTCTTACCAATACAGTATCCAAAAAGTTTATGGACGTAGGTATTTGGTAAATATTAGTTGCTAAGGTATGAGAGTATTTGTTCTCATAAATTAAGCTGCTGCGTGCGGCATGGAGGTATTTAACATGAAAATAAAAGAGTCAAGATCACGAAAATTATTTGTATTTTTTAATTACATATTTTTAGCATTGTTTGGATTTATAACCCTATATCCATTCTGGTATGTACTGGTGGCGTCTCTGAATACCGGAAGGGATTTTGTCAGAGGAGGCGTTTATTTCTGGCCCAGGGAGTTTACATTAGAAAATTTTACCCATGCTTTCAAGGATTCCCGTATTTTTGATTCCTTAACCATATCGGTATCCAGGACTTTGATCGGTGTTCTGATCGGCCTTTTTTTTACTGCTCTGCTTGCTTATGGATTAAGTATTAAAACTTTGCCGGGTAAGACATTCTTAACCTTTTTCTTTTACTTTACAACTATATTCGGCGGCGGAATGATTCCCTACTATATGCTGCTGCGTGACCTGGGGCTGACAAAAAGTTTTATGCTTTATGTAATTCCGGTGGTTTACAATTTTTTTAATTTCCTGCTCCTTAGAACCTATTTTGATACGATTCCCTATGATTTGAGGGAATCCGCCCAGATAGATGGCGCAGGAGAAACCAGGATTCTGTTTGGAATTTATGTCCCGCTGGCAAAACCGGTTTTGGCTACACTGGCATTATTTATCGGTGTCGGCCATTGGAATGATTGGTTTACCGGTGCTTATTACCAGAGCAAGACTGCTTTGTACCCTGCTGCAACCCTGCTGCAAAGGCTTTTAAGTGAGGCCTCTACCGCCTCCACTATTAAGTTGGGTCAGGAAACAAGTCTTAGTACCATGACCAGTTATACAAGCCAGTCCCTGCAGATGGCCTTTGTAATGATACTTACAATGCCTATTGTCATAGTATATCCGTTTTTGCAGAAGTATTATGTAAAAGGTGTCATGATAGGTTCCGTAAAAGGTTAACCGGTATGTACGGCATGAAAAGGTAATGCTGATAAAAATCATACAAAATAATTTAAAAAGGAGTGTGTTATATGAAAAAAAGATTGCTTGGTATCCTAATGGTATTGGTGATGACGCTGTCCCTGCTTTCAGGGTGCGGCAAGCCGGGGAACGATACGAAAGAGACAAAACCTGTTGATTCACAGGGAACCGGTACAAGTACCGAAGGCACTGCAGACAGTACCGGCGGGGACAAGGCTCAGGCAGGTCCGAAGAAATACGATGATGTAAAGTTAAAAATGCTGATATGCTGGAACGGCGGATTTAAAACGGCATCGGATCAGTATAACAACGAAGTAGCGAAAAAAATCAGAGAAAAAACCGGAGTTACCGTGGAATTCGAAGGCATTATGATGAGTGAAGTGGAAAAGCTGAATCTCTTATTTGCATCCGGTGATATGCCCGATATAATTAACGCACCTTATTGGGGAGGTAATGGTGGTGAAACCGCAGTAATCAAAAAGGCCGCAACAGAAGGAAGGCTTCTCCCCATTGAAGATTTACTGCCCAATTATCCGAATCTGGCTAATGCCTATGACATCGGTATAGTATCCAAGTCCTATCTGGAAAACGACCTGGATTATAAAGGTTTTAACGGTCACCGGTACATACTGCCACAGGAAACTCCCGGAGACGATGCGGACGTGACGAACTGGACATACGGTGTATTTGTCCGCGGTGATATACCGAAAGAACTGGGAATTGATCCGGCATCTATAAAAACTGCGGATGATCTGTATAATTTTATGGAAAAAGCAAAAGAA
Organism: Anaerocolumna sp. MB42-C2; assembly: GCF_030913705.1. Lineage (GTDB taxonomy): Bacteria > Bacillota > Clostridia > Lachnospirales > Lachnospiraceae > Anaerocolumna. The sequence continues at coordinate 2,363,756 of NZ_CP133190.1, read as the reverse complement.
CATGGATTTAAAGATGTTAACGGTAACGACACCATCGTTGCAACCACCTATCATAACGGCTGGGATTATTCTCAATATGGCATTAATTTCGCGGAGAAGAAGTTCAGCAACTATAGAAAACAGGCAGACGGTACCTATACTTATCTTGCAATGACCGATGAATGGATGAATAAAAATCTGTTCATCTGGAAACTGGTTAACAAGGGGCTGCTGGATGTGGAATGTTTTAAGCAGACAGATTCCCAGGCAGATGAAAAGGTCGGAAACGGAACCGCATTATTTGCCGCCGCCCAGTTTAACAGTATTATTAATTCCACCAAGCTTACCGGCTTATACAGTTCCCATCCGGAGATGCGCTACATCCCGGTCGGACCTATGACTTATAAAGACGGGCAGCCGATCGTACAGCTTGAACAAAACGGCCGTGCAGGTTCCCCTGCAATAATCTTTCCGACTTCCTGTTCTAATATAGAAGCTGCACTCACCTATCTTGATTATGTTAACAGTGAAGAAGGTGCCCGGCTCTGCCAGTACGGTATTGAAGGAGACACTTATGAACTTAACAGCGACGGTCAGCCTCGTCTGAAAAGCGAAATACTTGCCAGAAAGGCTGCCGGTGATTCTTCTGTGGATGATGAACTTCGTGAGAAAGGTATCAATTATATTTTAGGCCGTACTCTTCAGGCAGATAAACGTTTTACCTGGTGGGGTGAAATGGGTGCCGGTGATGCAGATGCGGCTCCTCCGGAAAAGACAGAATATATGCTGGCACGTCCGGTTGAACGTGTGGACGGTTATCCGTTAGAAGGACTTGTAATTAACTATGAGAATTACGATAAGGTTAAGAAGTTTGCATTTGAGGGAACTACTATGGAAGATTACCAGCAGCGTGCTTTCTTTGCGGATACCGAAGAGGCAGCAAAATCAATTCTGAAAGAATATCAGGACTACTTAATGACACAGGAAAACGGAATCTTTAAAGATTACTTAAACTATGTAAATGAATGCGCTAAATCAAGAGACGATATTCTGGATTAAGACAGTAATAAGCCGGTATAAATAAAATATACGGATTTTAAATATGTCGGAATTTAAATTTACCCGGTGCTATCCTGAAATGTGGGTTATGTTTTGGAAATTTGTATTAAGCTTTGCGGTAAACAAGAAGCATTCCTTCCTGAAAACCCGTATCGGTTTTATACAATGCTCCTAGAATATAACCCACATTTTTTAGCAAAAGAAAGAATAATTTTTCAGAAAAGCAAAGGAGAAATCAATATGTCTTATATCAGGGAACGCACTCAGGAATTAACAGGGTTTCAGGAAAGTGCACCATGGGAGCCGAATATCGATGTACAGTGTGATTTTATTATGGTCTATGGTATCGATTCCACCATGCCGGAACGGGTAAGACAGTTTCGGGAGAAAGGTTATGTGGTTCATTTAATGACAGGTATATCCTGGGGAGAATATCAGGATTACCTGTACGGTAAATATGATGGCAGAAATCATTGGGATGAGAGTCAGATGGACCGGTATGGGAAACATATCAAACATGGGAAAGAGGTACCCTATATGTCTCCTTCCATTGCATTTACCGACTACCTGACAGAAAAATTAAAAACCGCCGTGGATGCAGGTGTTATGGCAATCCATATGGAGGAACCGGAATTCTGGGATTACGGTGGTTATTCTGAAAGTTTTAAACGGGAATACCTTCTTTATTACAGAGAACCCTGGCAGCCGCCTCACACCGGTCTTGATGTCAGATATAAATGTGCAAAATTAAAAGCATATCTATATGCCAGAGCAATCGGGCGTATCGGTACGGCTCTAAAGGAATATGCATTAACAAACTATAACCGTGTTCTGCGGTTTTATATTCCTACCCACAGCCTTGTGAATTACACCCAGTGGAAGATTATCAGTCCGGAGGGGGGGTTAATAGACTCCCCGGCTGTAGACGGTTATATTGCACAGGTCTGGACAGGCACCAGCAGAAGCGCTAATGTTTATGAGGGAGTGGTGAAAGAAAGAACTTTTGAAACTGCTTATCTTGAATATGGAATTATGCAGGAACTGGTTAAAGGTACCGGCAGAAGAATGTGGTTTCTTCATGATCCTATTGAAGACAATACAGAATATACCTGGGAGGATTACAGGTACAATTATCTAAAGACAGCAGCTGCATCTCTTTTACATCCTGCAGTCCATACCTATGAAATCTGTCCCTGGCCAAGAAGAGTATTTAACGGCGTATTTCCTCGTAAAGCAGGCCTTGCAGGCGGCACTATTCCTACTACGAATATGCCGGGAGCAAAAGCAATCCCCGGGGAATATGCAACATTGCTTAACAGTATGGTGCAGTTGTTTGGAGATATGGATCAGACGGATTATGCTTTTGATGGAATCAATAGCGGTATCGGAGTATTTATGTCAGATTCCGGGTTATTCCAGAGAAGTTATCCGGAGGGTATCGTGCCGGAAGAAAATATTATTAACATGGAAAAAACCTTGCGTGAATTGAAAGACAGGGAACATAGAGGAGAGGATTGTTCCAAGGAAAGCAAGGCATATATGGAAGCGGTGACTAACAATAAGGATGACTATCTTGCATTTGTTCAAAGCGGCTCTTTTCCGAACTTTTTCGGTATGGTTTTACCTTTATTAAAATACGGTCTTCCCGTCAGACCGGTTCAACTGGATAATGTCAGAAGATTTCCCGGATATCTGGATGATTATAATACTTTAGTTCTAAGTTATGAGTATATTAAACCGGAATCTCCCGATGTTAATAATGCTCTTGCGGCCTGGGTGAAAGACGGTGGGTCATTAATGTATATCGGTGACGGAAGTGACCCGTATCACAATATAAAAGGCTGGTGGAACCGTTCCCTGGCAGAAGATAAAAATCAGTCAGGGTATGAGAGTCCGGCAGAACATTTATTCGAGATGCTTGGGATACCCCGCAGACCGGAAGACGGCATATCAGAAGTCGGAAAGGGATATATTTTGATGTGGAATATAGCTCCGGCTAAACTGTGTACCTCTAAGGGATTAGCAGAAAAATTCAGAAAACGGATGAAAGAATTATTAGCTTTAAACAGCCGTTCCTGGGAGTATACAAATCAGTTAACTATTAGGCGGGGCCCGTATATCATTTCCTCGGTTATGGGTGAAAGTGATCTGCCTGAATCATCCAAGGTACATACGTTCCATGGTTTGTTTGCCGATATGCTGGAGAACGATTATAAGATCATTACAGAAAAACAATTGAAAGAAGACGAAATTACCATATTATTTGACTTTGCTAAAATAGAAGAAGTTAAGTATAGGGTTATCGGCTGTTCGGCCAGGGTATTTTCCTTGGAAGAAACAGGCGAGGGGCAAGGATTTACCATGAATGTAAAAGCAGCAGACCACATAAACGCTTATCTTAGGGTAAGGCTGCCAAAACCTGTAATATCGGTTAAAGCTCAGGACGAAAATGAAACTCCGGTACCCGTTGATTTTATATGGGATGAATCATCCGGGACAGTTCTATTAAGTTATGAGAGCCGGAACCAACGAATAAGGATTGACGGTATTTATAAATAACAAGTATCGGGTTGATAAGCGTCTGGATTTGAGTGAGATTGAGTGCACCCTGGCAATAAAGAAATTGATTAACAGAACGCTGTAATTCAATATAATTTTTACTAAAAACTGTATATTTTGTGAACTGCTTATATTATAATTTGATACGGAGTTATCGATATTCAAAAGGTAATTGCAACAGGCAATCAAATCACTGGATACATACAACTGATACAATTCAAAAACTTTGAAGAGGAGGTTTTAGAGTGAAAGAAAAAACGAAACATCTGGCAGCAAAATATACCAGATTAAAGCGGCAGGTTGGAGGAAACCGTGAAAAATATCATTACGAGGAAACCTTTGGCCAGCCGATGGAAGAATTTTATGGAATAACCACACCAAATGTCTGGAATACGAGAATCTTAGCAGAGATAGAATTCTCAATTCGTCTTTCGAAAGAACTGGAAGGCAAATATGATGATATTCTGCATCAAACCCTGGATTATCTATTGGATAAGATGGAGGTGGAGGGGGCACTTACCAATAATACGTGTATGGAAGCCGAACAGATGCTGTTACCCCTTGCCGGGGCAGCAAAAGAATATGAACTTATTCTGGCGGCTCATGCCCATATTGATATGAACTGGATGTGGGGCTGGCAGGAGACGGTAGCTGCAACCATAGCTACTTTTCAGACTATGTTAAAATTAATGGAGGAGTATCCTGACTTTCATTTTTCTCAATCTCAGGCAGCTGTTTATAAAATCATTGAGGACTATGCACCTGAATTAAAGGAGAAAATGAAACAGCGGATTAAGGAAGGACGATGGGAAGTCACGGCTTCTGCCTGGGTGGAAACAGATAAAAACATGCCGTCGGCCGAGTCGTTATTAAATCATATCTATTATACCAAGAAGTATTTAAAGGAACATTGGGAAGTGGAAGAAGCTTCTCTTGATATTGATTTTTCTCCGGATACTTTCGGACATTCCGCTCATTTACCGGAATTAGACACTTTGGGCGGTGTGAAATATTATTATCACTGCAGGGGATTGGACGGAGATAATGCATTATACCGCTGGCGCTCAAAGTCCGGTAAGGAACTATTGGTTTACAGGGAGCAATACTGGTATAACAGCGGGATTACTCCGCTGCCTGCTATCGGCTTAATCGATGTGGCGAAACGCTCCGGCGGACTTAAGACAGGACTTGTGGTTTACGGTGTAGGAGACCATGGTGGCGGCCCTACAAGGAAAGATATTGAACGAGCTATAGAAATGATGGAATGGCCTGTATTTCCTAAATTACGGTTCGGCACTTTCCATGATTATTTTAATGCGGCAGAGTCGGTCAGGGATAAAGTTCCGGTAGTAGAACAGGAACTTAACTTTATATTCCCAGGCTGTTATACCACCCAAAGCCGTTTGAAACTGGGAAACCGTCAAGCTGAGAATGGACTGTATGAAGCCCAGTGTCTGGATGCATTTGCCAAGGGCAGACTTCATACCGAATATCAGGCTGGCCATTATGAATCGGCATGGCAGAGTGTATTATTCACCCATTTTCATGATATTTTAACAGGTTCCTGTGTTCAGGAAAGCAGAGAACATGCCATGGGTCTGATATCCCATTCAATCGCAACAGCCGGCACCAGGGCCTCCTTTGCCATGCAGGCTATAGCCGGAAATATTAATACCTCCGGTATCTCTATAGAGGAGGGCTTACCGGTTCAGAGAAAAGCCTATTCGCAGTCGGAGGGTGCCGGAGCAGGCTATGGTATTACTGCGTTAAAAGGTATGCCGTCGCCAGAGCAGGGTGCCGGACTAACCAGAATCTATCATATCTTTAACGTAACAGCCTGTGACAGGGAAGATAACTGTCTGCTGACGGTTTGGGATTATACCGGAGATCTGCGCTATCTTTATGCCCAGGAAGCTAACGGAGAAGAAATTCCGATACAGTTACTTGATAACAAACCAAAAACTTACTGGGATCATAAATATTTTAGAGTTTTGGTAAAAGTTAAGGCTCCTGCTTTTGGGTTTACTACGATTGTACTTTCACAAAAGGAAGCACAAGAATATAGTATTTACCTTCAGCCCACCGAGAGAACCAATAAACCGACGGAAAATATCATTTTGGAAAATAAATTCCTCCGTGCGGAATTTGACTTTAAAAACGGTTCTCTGATTTCCTTAAAGGAGAAAGAAACCGGAGCAGAGTTATTAAAAGATAAGGAACGAGGCGGACTTAGGTATCTCACAACGGAACGGGATTCTTCCAGTGCATGGCAGATAGGAAGATACACGGATATCTTATCTGAATGTTTCCAAACAAATAAGATAACAATCGAAAATGGAACTTTACGCCAGGGTTTTACAGTGGAACAGACAGTGAAAAATTCCTCGGTTAAGACAGAAGTATTCTTAGAAGAGGGTGCAAGGGCTTTAACGATTCATCTGGAGATCGACTGGCATGAAATCAGCAGGGAGAAAGAACCGGTACCGGTACTCCTCTACCATTTGCCATTAAAAGAGACAGACAATTTCCTATATGATGTACCCGGCGGAGTTCAGGAAAGGAAAGGAATGCAGTTAGATGTACCCGGACTTACCTTTGGTGCAGCCTTGGCTGAAAAAGGCGGCAGGACGGTGTTCCTGGCTTCGGATTGCAAATATGGGTATCGGGGCAGTGAGGACGGCTTAAGCTGCACCTTAATTAATTCCACGACAAATCCTGATCCGTATCCGGAGAGAGGAATTCATAATATAACCCTGTATGCCGGAATTAGTGATAAGAACCCTGTGGTTTTGCAATATATTGTTTCCCAATTACTTCACCCGCTGTTATATCAATCGGGAAATGTTCATGAGGGAACATTGCCTTTATCAGAAAGTTTACTGAAGATAAATGGGGGAGTCCTGAATGAAACTCAGAATGTAATTGTGTCGGGAATTTTCCGTTTGGAGGGGAAACTGGAAGTAAGAATATGTGAAATCAGCGGGCAGGAAGCAGAGGTTAATCTGGAATTTACCGCTGAACCTAAAAGGGCAGGTATGGTGGATCTATTCGGAACAGAATTAGAAGGTAATGTTACAATCTCAGGAAAAAATGTGCGTGTATCGGTACCTGCTTATTCCACGGTAATGGTTCAGATATCCGGTGAGGAGATATAATTATTAAATAATATGAGTAGACCATGGCATAAGCGATGGCAATTGTTTTAAAATCTAACTTGTTCATAAATGTATGAAATAAAATATAATTTCCTCTTGACAATATCCAACATTGGTTATAATATATACTCAATGTTGGATATTTGCTTTTCTTTTCTTACGGTTAATGCTAAAATTTATATGAGATCAAGGAGATACAATGATAAGAGGATTTATTTTATATTATATTAATATTAAACCTACCCATGGTTATGAGATACAGAAGTTCCTGCAGATTTCGGGCATGGAACAATGGGCGAAGATACAATCGGGTTCTATCTATTATGCTCTTACAAAACTGGAGAAAGAGAAACATATTAAGGTATTAAAGGAGGAAAGAACCGGTTCACGGGTCCGTAAAATCTACGAAATTACGCAAAGCGGTAAGAAAGAACTTTATAAAGAAATGGCGGAAGAACTGAATAAACCACTTTGGCCTATATCCACAATGAAATTTATAACCGGCCCCATGCTTAGAACTTTAACAAAAGAGGAATGTCTAAAGATACTGAATAAACATATAGACGCTTTAAAAGAGCAGGAGAACTTCTGGATTAAATGGAGGGATATCAAGACAGGAGAGGAGTCCGATGAATTAAACCGGTTAAGCTTCTCTGTAACCATCGATAGTATCAGGGGGCAGATCACCTGGCATGAAGAATTGTTAAAAAATATAGACCAGTATATAAAGTCCGGTGAGCAGACAGCGGTGATGATTAGAAATTTTGATTTTGACCGTATTGAAGCCGAACATACCGATTCGGAGGTGGAAGAAAAGTTAAATTATATTAACAGCATAAGAGATGTCATAAAAAAAGATCCGGGTAATGCAGTTGTTAATTTGGATAAAATAATAGAAGAACTAACCAGGCAGGTAAATAATAAATAAATTATAAAACAGGGCAATCACAGAATAATTAGATCATAAGAAAATTAAGAAGCGGCAGATAGGAACGTGCCATTCTGTTTTTAAAAATAGTATTCTGTAGCTGCCCATCAAATAAATTCGTATATCCAATATTGGATATATAATATTAGATAATTTATATTATTTAAAATAAAAATTATAATCGTAAAACAGGAGGTTTGTATGAGTTCAATCTTAGAAATTAAGGCATTAACAAAAAACTATGGAGAAAAAGAAGTTGTAAAGGGAATTAATTTCAGCGTTGAGGAAGGGGAAATCATAGGGTTTATAGGTCCCAACGGGGCAGGAAAAAGTACTACGATTAAAATGATTACCGATATCGAGAAAAAAGACGGAGGTGTTATTAAATATAAGGATAAGGATATAACGGAAACGATGCTGGATTTTAAAAAGGCGCTGGGAGTAGTTCCGCAGGATATTGCTGTCTATGATGATATGAGTGCTTATGACAATGTTAAGTTTTTTGCTTCTCTTTATCAGGTTAAAGGAAAAGAGCTAATAAGCAGAACTAAGGAAGCTTTAGAATTTACAGGACTTTCCGAAAATTATAAAATGAAACCGACAGAGTTTTCCGGTGGTATGAAACGGAGGCTTAATATAGCCTGTTCCATCGCTCACAGGCCGAAACTATTAATTATGGATGAGCCCACTGTTGGTATCGATCCTCAATCCAGAAATCATATTATGGAATCCATCAAAAAGCTTAGGGCTATAGGTACCACGGTTATCTATGTTTCTCACTACATGGAGGAAATAGAGGAAATCTGCAGTCATATTATATTAATTGACCATGGAACTATTCTGGAAGACATGGAGATAGAAGAATTCAAAGAAAAATACAGAAAACTGGGATTTAATTCTTTGGAAGAAATATTTCTGAATCTGACCGGTACGGATTTGAGAGATAAGGAGGTATAACATGGGTATTTTTTGGACGTTGTTCAAAAGTAATCTGTCAAAAAGGGTCCGGGACGGATTCGCGGTAGGGTACAATATTATTTTTCCGTTTATCTTAATTATAATATTAGGTGCTCTGTTAAAGGGAAGTTATAATAAAATAATAACCAGCTATCAGTATTATACATTAGTTACGGTTCCATTTTGCATTCTTTACAGTATTATTACTGCCGCTTATGCAGGAAAAGATGAGGCTTGTTCTAATACGGCTGCTAGAATTTTAGCTGCTCCTGTGAAAAAAATTGAAATTGTATTAAGTAAATTATTATCCTGCGTAGTTGTATTTGCCTTATGTAATATAATAGTTCTGCTTAGCTGCAGCCTGATCTTAAGAGTGCCGATATGGGGTAAATTAATACCAGTTATTATTCTATTAACTGCGGAAACTTTCTTTTCCTGTGGTTTAGGGTTATTAATCGGATTTGGCATGAAGAATTTTGTCGTAGTTAAAAATATTATTAATATACCCATTTGTCTATTTGCGATAATGGGGGGAAGTTTTTATCCTGTTGGATCTCTTAACAGGGGATGGCAGGCTGTTTTTTATCTATCTCCGCTGACGTGGATTAATAAAAGTATATTCAGGTATTTGTATGATGTAAAACAGAGGGACACGGTTCATTCTATGTTTATCATCACAGCAGTATTTCTGGTACTTGGACTTATCATAAGTGCTGCCGCAATCATCTGGTTTAAAAAGGAGGAATACTTAAATGGGTATTTACCTGGTTATCAAAAATAATTTTATCAGAAATTATAACCATAAATTTATCTTTATTTTTTCTTTTTTATTTCCAATGCTGTTATGTTTGGCGGCAGGATATTTTAATAATATTGGAAAGTCTGATTTGCGAATTGGAATCATATCTTCTGAAAAAATAGATAAGTCACATATAGATAAAGTAATAAAGAGCAGAATTCCTATTGTTTATGAAAGAGCTTCAGCGGAATCCATGTATAGTGATTTAATAACAGGTAAATACCAGATTATTTTAGATTATCAAAACACGAATCAGAAACCTGAGATAATATCAGTTCAGAATATGGAAAAATTAACCGGACCTGTTAAATCACTGACAAAAACAGAAAGAGCAATTGCATTTCTTATGACTTTATTTATGGTTACTGCGGTGGTTCAGGGATCGGTAATTATAAAAGACAAATCTCTTGGGACATTGGATAGATACTGTTATTCCCTGCAGAAAAAAAGTAGTTATTATGTTGGATTTCTTATTCATAATTTTATCATAACGTTCCTCCAAGGGGAAACGGCTATGTTAATTATGCTGTTATTTATTAAAAAATGGGAGCTTAAGCCTGTCCAAACAGTTATAATAGCCGGTTTTATAGCCATTATTGCTTGCCTTTATGCAGCTTTTATTTGCGGAGTAAGTAAAAGTGATATGAATGCCAATATTTCCGCGTCCAGTTTGGCAGTTATTCTGTCCTTACTTGGAGGAACGTTTGTAGCAGTAGAAAACATGCCAAAGGTCTTTCAGATCATGAGTTTCCTAAGTCCTATAAGGTGGGTTATTCAAATAATGCATTGGATTTAACCCTCAGTAGATGGTTGATAGGTTATATCAAAATATTTTTACTGGAAAATTTCTTTATAATAGGCTAAGATATAGGTATTCCTAAATTGACGGAATACCTATATTTAATTAAAGAAAAGTGATGATCTATTTGAAAGAAAAGAAAATAAAGGATAGTTCCCGTGCTGAGTATGCCATGGAATTATTTAAAGAAGGTTATAACTGTGCCCAGGCTGTATTTCTGGCCTTTCATGATTCATATGGGATGGATTCGGATACGGCCTTAAAACTAAGTTCTTCCTTTGGAGGAGGGATGGGAAAGTTAAGAGAGGTATGCGGTGCAGTCAGCGGTATGTTTATGGCAGCAGGTTTGTTATACGGTTATTCTGATCCTAAAGATCAGGCTGCAAAAACAGAGCATTATAAAAGAATTCAAGTCCTGGCCGGTAAATTTGAGGAACATAATCACTCCATCATTTGCAGGGAATTGTTGGGGTTAGGAGCGGGTAAGGAGAGTCCGATTCCTGAACTGCGGACAGCTGAGTATTATAAAAAAAGACCATGCGTAGAATTGGTAGGTATGGCGGCGGATATCCTGGATAACTATATAATAGATAATCCTCGACAATCATAAACTGAATGATGTCTTAAGATACTACATAAAAACAACTTACAACAATTGTAACGCCATCCAAAATACAAACATGAATAGATAAAAAGTAAAATACCCCTTTTTAAACTTTACTTTCCAATCCTGATATACTATAATTAAATTAGAAAATGGCAGCATGTATAAATTGTTATAACATAACGGAAAGTTTAAGTTTGGGGATACCATTGATAAGGTCAAGGAACATGAAGAAAAACGAATATGCAAAACAGAAAGAAAAAGATTAATTAATAAATGCTTTGCAAATCGATTATAATGTTGAAAGGATGGGATTCTATGAAACTAATCTATGTAATTGTACGCAATGTTGACAGCAGTCGGGTAATGGAAGGTTTGAATAAACAAGGGTTTTACGTAACAAAGCTGGCTTCTACCGGAGGATTTCTTAGGGAAGGTAATACCACCCTGATGATTGGTACAGAAGAAGAGAAAGTAGAAGAGGTTATCAGTGTTGTGAAAAAAGAATGCGGCCCGCGTCAGCAGATAATATCCAATCCCGTCGGACCGGCTGAGTACACCTCTATGCAGGTATTGGTTAATGTTGGAGGCGCAACCATATTTGTTATGGATGTAGACCGATTTGAGAAAATCTAAATAACTATTAAAGTCCTAATTGAATGCTTTTGTTAATTTACCACACTCCTGATAGAGATATTACGGTACTATCAGGAGCGTGGTTTTTTCATCTGAAATTACATCCTATAAGATAAAAAGCCCTGTCGGACGGGATGCACATGAACACGCATAAGGATAATATCCTTTAGGGCAGATTGTCACTGAAGTGACAGGACGTCAGTGCCAGATTCTGTCAAGCCGGACACTATCTTGTTACTCGTTCCATTTTTCCATTCCTCTGCTTCTTTCACGCCAGTTACCGGGGGAGATTCCGGTTTGCTTTTTAAAGGCTTTGTAAAAGACAGTGGTATCATGGTAACCGGTTTCCTTTGTTATGTAGGAAAGAGTATGATCCGTATTGGCTAAGAGTTCTTTAGCCCTTGAAATCCTGATTTGCTGCAGATACTGGCCCGGTGTCTGGTCACAGTACTGTTTTACTTTTCGGTTAATATATTCCGTGGAGAAGTGAAATTGTTCTGCTAATGTATTGCAGTTTATATCTTTGTTATAATTCTCTGAGATGTACTTCGTTATCTGCCGGCCAAGCCCCGATTTTTCCTCCGGGTAATTACCAATCGAGATTGTATGCAGAATAGATAGAAATATGGACTGACAGTTAAGAAGAGATATTGTTTTATTTCTGCAGCAATAATCTAACTGATTAAATACCGGCAGTAGAAACTTACTGTCAAAGTTACCGCTCTTGGGTAATATAACGTATGACTTATTCTGATCCTTGTTTAAAGAGATTGTTTCAGTATTTGGTATTTCCCTGGCAGAAAAATGAACATAAAAGTAATAGGGAGCCGGACTCCCTTTTATACCCTGCTGCAGCAGGTCGGGTCTTTGAATGTACCATTCTCCTTTATTTACCACAACATCCCTGCCGTCTTCCCGGAATATAAGACTTGACTCCAGCATAAAGATCAAAACATAAAAATCACATATTCTTGTAATATGTTTTTCATTATGAAAAAAATGCCGGAAACTAGAACCTGTAAATTCCGGCCAGGGAGTTAAACTTACCGGTATCTGATTCTGTTCTTCATTATCTGTTTTATACTCTTGCATTCTATATTCTCCAAACGTCATATATTAAAGGCATATATTCACCAGGTCTCATATTCTTAAGGTCTCATATTTCAGGCATTATATTCTCAAGCATCCGATACACCAACCATTATAAATCACAACTATTATATCTCAAAACCATTACAAACACCATCCATAATATGCATATCATAGTGCAGTATTTGCAATTTCAATTATTCATTATACCTGATAAACTAGAAAATGAACAGAATTATTTGTACAGAAAATGAATGTAAGCTGCATTGGGCAGCAGATAGGAGATCTAATGAATAAACTAAAAAAACAGGTTTTTACACTATTACCTGCAATGGACCTGAAGCCACAGGGCTGGTTATTAGAACAATTGCAAATTCAAGCAGATGGGTTATCCGGTAATCTGGATAAATTCTGGCCGGATATTAAGGAAAGCATGTGGATAGGAGGGGATAAAGAGGGATGGGAGAGAGTGCCTTATTGGCTGGACGGTTTTATTCCCTTGGCCTGGCTGCTGGATAATGAGGATATGAAAGCCCGGGCATCAAGGTATATAGATTTTATAATGAAACAGCAGGATGAAGATGGGTGGATTTGTCCAGGTGATGAAACAGACCGTAATCAGTATGATATTTGGGCTCTGTTTCTGATACTTAAGGTACTGGTATTATACCATGATTTTACCCAGGATAATCGAATTGAGGGAGTGGTTAAAAAAGCATTACTTAATTTAGACCGCCATATTGACAGCAATTTATTATTTTCCTGGGCACAGACAAGGTGGTATGAATGCCTCATTTCTATCTGGTGGCTTTATGAACGCACCGGTGAAGAGTGGCTGCTTAATCTGGCATCCAAGCTTCATTGCCAGGGTTTTGACTGGATTAAGTTTTTTAAGCATTGGCCTTATACCAAACCGGACGAAAAGGGACGCTGGAGCCAAATGAGCCATGTAGTTAATAATGCCATGGCATTAAAATCCGGTGCTTTAATTTCACGAATGACGGGAGAGGATGAGCAGTTACATAGTGCGGAGAAAATGGTTGAACTGCTGGAGAAATACCATGGAATGGTAACAGGAGTATTTACAGGAGATGAATGTCTGGCGGGAAAAAGTCCGGTGCAGGGAACGGAGTTATGTGCAGTGGCGGAATATATGTATTCCTTAGAACATCTTATCGCCATTACCGGTAAGGCCTGCTGGGGCGACCAGTTAGAAAAAATAGCCTTTAATGCACTTCCGGCTACGTTCAGCCCGGATATGTGGAGTCATCAATACGACCAACAGGTCAATCAGGTAGAATGCAGCAGGAGGGAAGAGGCTTTATTTAATACCAACGGGGGAGACTCACATACTTTTGGTCTGGAACCCAATTATGGGTGCTGTACGGCAAACTTAAGCCAGCCCTGGCCAAAATTTACGATGAATACCATACTAAAAGCAGAAGATGGATTCGCAGTTATCTTGTATGCACCTATGTCGGTACAGACAGTTTTAGAGGGAGTCAAGGTTAAGATAACCATGGAAACGGATTATCCTTTTAAAGATACCGTTCATTTTAAAGTAAAAACGGATAAGAGAATACGTTTTGCGCTGCATTTAAGAGTTCCTGCCTGGTGTCAAACACCGGAAATAAATATACCAGGTAATGGAATCAAAGAAGACAGCAGAGAATTTATTACATTAAATAATGAATGGGATGGAGAATCAGAATTTCAGTTGAGGCTGCCTATGAAAGCGGAGCTGGCAGTAAGACCAAACGGTCTTTATTCCATAGTCAGAGGTCCGTTAGTTTATGCACTGGAAATAAAGGAAAAGTGGGTTCAGATTAATCAGAACATAACCGGCAGAGAATATCCGCACTGTGATTATGAGATCTATGCATTGTCCCCCTGGAATTATGGTTTACGAATAAATAAGGAGGAGATTTTAGATAGTATTTATTTTGAAGAAAGAGAAGTGGGTAAAGTTCCATTTTCCCCTGCAAATGCTCCGATAAAAGCGAAAGTAAAAGGCAGTAAAATTGACTGGCCTATGATTAATGGTTCAGCTGCCGTTAAACCGGGACTTACCTGGATCTCTGAGGAGATCGAAGAAATAACCTTAATACCCTATGGTTGTACGAATCTGCGTTTAACAGAGATGCCGGTCTTATAAAGGATAAAATCAAGTTGTAAACAATAGAAAAAAACCACAGGATAGAATTTAAAAAGTCTGGCCGCAGAAAAGTGATTGAAGTATAATGTAATACAGGCTGCAGTTATAACGTTACTTGTGAGTAAAAAATAGACCTGAAAGGAATCGACATACAGAATAAATGTGTGTAATTCCTTTTAGGTCTATTTTATACTATGAATGTTATAATAAAACTATAAATTATTACAGTTAACGAAATATAATCAGACCAAAGAATCATAGATTAATCATACTTGCGAATTACGGCTGCTACGCGGATAACTTCCCGGATATTTCAACGGAGATAGATTTCATGAAAGGAATATGATTCTTAATGAAGTTATCGCTTATCCGGTTAATAGGTCCGGTTATACTAAAACCTGCAATGATCTTATGTGTAAAGTCATAAATTGGGAAAGCAATACATCTGGCTCCTATCTCGCATTCTTCATTATCAAAAGCATAACCCGCTTCTCTTACCTTTTTTAATTCTTCCAATAGTTGTTCCTTAGTAACAATGGTATTGTCAGTATATTTAGTGAGTCCTTTCCGTGCAATCAGATCATCCAGTTCTGACTCCGTATAATTAAGCAGCAGTAATTTGCCGATACCGGTACAATGCATAGGAGCTATATTGCCGATACGCTGCATACCTTTTACCATTTGATCCGGTCCGTCGGCAACATCAATATAAACAACCTGGCGGCTTTGTTCAATCGCAAGGCATGCGGATTCACCGGCTTGTCTTGCAAGGTTTCTTAAGTAGGGATTTACTATATCCCGCAAACTTGTTTTAGAATATATTTTGTTGGAAATAGAACAGATTTTGTAGGTTAAATAATACTTAGAGGAATTAGATTCCTGTTCAATATATCCAAGCTCAGTTAAGGTGTTAATAAAACGTAACGTGGTACTGGTATTTAAGCTTAAATTACCTGCTATATCAATAAGGCGCATAGGCCGATTATTTTCAGCCAGAAATTCTATAATCCGCATGGTTTTTTCAGCAGACTGATTAAATTGAGAGGGATTGTTTTTATCAATCATTAGGATGCCTTTCTTTAAATTCTCCGGGATGAGATATTGTATAAAATTTGTATAAAAAGAATGTTTTATAAATTAAGTAATTAGTAGTTAGAAAAGTATTTGAGTCAAAGTGAATTCCAGGGACATGGACAAATGAGCTAAAATGCTCTTAATTTGAAAGAGAGAGATTCAATGATAGAATAGCACAATTACTGATTTACTTCAAGATATTTCATTAAATAAAATTTTGAATTATTTAATGAAATAGTATTGCAATATGAAAAACAGAGTGCTATGATAATAACAGGTTTTAATAAACAAAACATGATTTTATTAAATAAAATTATATTAAGTTGAAAGAAAATATAAAAACAGAAAGGGTGCCACAAACAGATTCTTTCAACGTATTATGTGGCAATAACATATCTGCGGGTGGATATGTTACAATGGGTGTTAAGATGAACGTTGTATTATTAGAGTCATTAGGTATTTCAAAGGAAGTATTAGACAGTTATGCTGAGAAATTAAAAGAGCAGGGACATAACTTTGCAGCATATGAAAAAGACACCGATACCGAAGTTATGGTAGAGAGAGCGAAAGAAGCTGACATAGTTATGATTGCCAATATGCCTCTGAAAGGGGAAGTAATCTCCAGATGCAAAAATTTAAAATTCATTGATGTAGCATTTACCGGTGTTGACCATGTGGATCTGGAAACAGCAAAAAGTATGGGAATCGCAGTAAGTAATGCCTCCGGATATTCCAATGAATCTGTAGCAGAATTGGTAATGGGAATGATACTTTCTCTATTAAGAAATGTTCCTCAGGTTGAAGTACGCTGCCGTGAAGGTAAGACAAAAGACGGTCTGGTAGGAAGAGAATTAAAAGGCAAAACCGTTGGTGTGGTTGGTACCGGAGCAATCGGTTCCCGTACGGCTGAGTTATGCCATGCTTTTGGCTGTAATATCCTGGCTTATGATTTATACCCGAAAAAGAATGCTCCTGAATATATTAAATATGTTACTCTGGAAGAATTATTAAGCAATTCTGATATTGTTACTCTTCATTGCCCGCTTACAGAGGAATCACGTCATTTAATCAACAAGGAAAGAATCGCTCTTATGAGACCAAAAACGATTCTGATTAATGCCGCACGCGGTCCGGTTGTAGATTCCGACGCTTTGGCAGAAGCTTTAAATAATGATAAAATCGGCGGAGCAGGTATCGATGTATTTGAAATCGAACCTCCTTTAAATACAGATCATCCGTTGTTACATTCAAAAAATACAATCGTTACTCCTCATATAGCCTTTGCTTCGGAAGAGTCTATGAAGCTCAGAGCTAAAATCGTATTTGAAAATATTGATAAATGGATGAACGGTGAACAGGTAAATACCATATTATAAATATACCTGATATAATAGTCTGGAATTAATATATTTCACTGCAAAAATAGCTTTTTGCATAATTGTTAATATATAAATCAAAGGCGGTAAGCTCAACTAATAATATTTTAAATATAACAGAAGTTAATGTTTGAGTTAACTTCTGTTTATTTTTTATTACATAGGAAAGTTCTCCGAACTTCCCTATGTAATAAAAAAGCCCTACCGGGCAGGATGCGCATGAACACGCAAAAGGATAATATCCTTTAGGGTGGATTGTCACTAAAGTGACAGCGCGTCAGCGCTAGAGTCTGGCGAGCCAGACTCTTTCTTATAAAAGCACATAATAAGCAAAGGTTTTAAGTGTTGGAAGAAATAATAACAAAGAAAGGATGCCACTTACAATGCTTTCAACCATTTTAATTTGTGGCAGTGTCCTATTTGTAAACAGATGTGATACGAAAGGATTTTATATGGAAAAACAATTTTGGTACCAGAAACAATTACGTATGTTACAGACGGTTTTACGGGAACCGGATATTGAAAATTATGATGCAGAAAAGGTCGTAACGTATCTAAAGGATACCCATTCGAATTGTATTATAGTAAATGCAGGAGGGATAATTGATTTCTTTCAGAATAAAACAAAACTGGCAAGACTGAATTCCTTTATGACCACAGAGGATATGTTATATGATCTTGCTACAGAGTGCCATAAAAATGATATACGGGTAATAGTACGTGTGGATTTCAGGGGGGTGGAAGAGACCAGATATGAAAGACAGCCTGACTGGTTTGGGCAGAATGAAGACGGAAGTACCCAAATTGGATGGAATCAGATGCATAAACCCTGTTATAACGGTGTATATGCTAATGGACATGCGGTGGAGTACATTACAGAGCTGATGAAAAGGTATGATATCGACGGTGTTTGGGAAAATAGTGTCGGTTTCGGTACCGGTCCCTGCTATTGTCAGACCTGCAGGGAAAGATACAGAAGGGATACCGGTAAAGAAATACCGGCCGGCGGAGATTATGCAACGGATTTATTTCGTGAATACCGGGATTGGAAGACAAAATGTGCCGATGATCATCTTAAACTTATGCGAAATACAGTGAAAAGCTTTGGTGAAGAAAAGGCTTATTGTGCGGAGATATTTGGTATGTTTCATGCTTCCAATGCCTTAAAAACCGGAATTGATCTTTATAATGCCAAACAGCACTTTGATTTCCTTGTAAGTCCGGCATTTTTAGACGGGTGTGCCGGAGATACCAAAATATATGATGATTTAACCTATGCCGCTTCCAGTATCCGTTTTCTAAAATCCATCGACTCAGTGAAACAGGCAGTGCTGCTAACCGGGAATAACGGAACAAAATGGAGATACATAAAAGCACCTGAGTGTGAGACAAAGATCTGGATGTGGGAAGCGGTAAGTGTCGGTGCAAGTTTCTGGAATACTTACTTTAACGGTCAATATCCCGGAGCAACCTTTGACACCAGAAATGCATACATAGAACAAGAGGTTTACCAGCATTTAAAAGATAATGAAAGTTTATTAAAGAATCAGATTCCGGTAAAAGATGTGGGCGTCTACTATTCCAAATACAGCAGAGACGGGTTAGGCAATGATAATGAAGCAAAAGACGGTTACGGAGTTTTCATAAAGGGTGTGGAACGTAATTTAATGAACAATCATATTCAGTATAACTTTATCCCAGACCTGGAACTTAGTCTTGACAGACTAAAAGGTTTAAAGGCTTTAATTATACCAAATGGTGCATGGTTAAGCGGGGAACAGATTGAAATCATAAAGGAATATGTTAAACAGGGAGGTGGGCTAATCGCTTCTTATGAAACCTCCCTTTATGATGAAAATGGCAAGAGAAGAGTTGATTTCGGTTTAAGAGACCTGTTCGGCTGCAGTTTTACCGGGATGAAAAAGGATACATCCTCTGATTGTTATCAGATGGTAAAAGAACATCACCCTATTCTTAATAACATGAATATCCACAAAACGAAACTTATTATGAATGAGGGAATGACACTTTTGTGTACTGTGAATAAAGAAAGTAAAGGAAGCGTTGTATGCACCTATGTTCCCAAAATCTATAATCAACCCCCGGAATACGCCTGGATCCCTGATATGAATACGGAATATCCCACCGTTATGGTGAATGAATATGGTAAAGGACGAATTGTTTATTTTGCCAATCAGACGGATAAATTGTGTTATACCAATGGGCATGAAGATTTTGTACAGTTATTTTACAATGCGGTCTTATGGGTTTCAAATGAGAATCTTATATTAAAAACCAATGCAACGGAAAGTGTACATATTACATTAATGGAGGATCAACAAGATTCCACATCGCTGATATTATCTTTTGTAAATACAACTTCCGGAGTAACAAGACCAATTAAACAGATAGTACCGGTTTATGACATTGAAACAGATATTGTAATGGGTAAAAAAGCCCTTGAACAATATAAAATCTTGCGGCAAGAGAATGAAATAAAAATTGTAGAAAATAAGGAAAATGATAAAGTAAACATAAGAATTCATTTAAAGGAACTAAAAGAATTTACATCAGTTTATTTAAAAGTGAAGTAAAAGATCCCATGACCATGTTTCAGGTTATGGGATTAAAAGTATCCTTCTTAAGCAGACATCTGTCACTGCGGAATGTGATAGATTATGTAACGGAAGAAAATTTATATCAATATATCCTCAGATGTTTTGAGGAAATGAAAAATTCCGGTATCGGCAATCCCAGACTGGCAGTCGCCAGTTTAAATCCCCAAAGTGGGAACACGGTTTATTTGGTGATGAAGATGATTCCGAAATCAGACCGGCCATTGAACGTGCCAGAGTGGATGGGATTGATGTTACCGGTCTAATTGGTGCGGATTCGGTTTTTCACCCGGCTTTATAAGGAGCCTATGATGCGGTAGTTTCTTTATATCATGATCAGGGGCATAGGGTAATCGTTGCTAACTACAGGTAAAATAATATTATTAACAGGAATACGGAATAAAAGTCATTGCTCGATGTAAAAATATGAGTAATGGCTTTTTTAAACCATCATATTTAAATTCATTCTGGATACTTAAAGATAGTAATATAGATTATCAGTTTTTCGAAGTATAATGATATTAAAAGAAAATCTTAAACCTACTATGAGATATATCGAACCGCAGATTGATTGATATGAATAAAAATGTAACATTATGCTTATTTTGATACTTTAACTATATATCGTCCTAAAGTAAATGTCAATATACAATCATGGAATTAAACATTCCTTTAAAGACACTTTGGTGTGTAAAATAAAGCTGTCCAGATGACCTGTATACATTCCGGATATTTAGTTATGTTATTTTAGATATAGTTTTTGATGTATAATTATAAAATATTGCTTATAAACAATCATATTACTGAATATTAGAATTGTACCAGGGTATATAAATCATCTTTTTGGTCCTGGTTTATTCCAATATATCTTAAGGTAATCTTCTGATTACTGTGGTTAAATGTATCCATTATTAATCCAATATTATATTTTGATAATTTATAGGTCCAGTAGCCCCATGTTTTACGCAGACTGTGTGTTCCGAAATTTTCAATTCCTACAGTTTCTGCGGCTTCCCGCAAAAAACGGTAGCTTTGTACTCTTCCGATGTGACCGCCTTTCTGGCTGGGAAAGAGATAATCGTCTTTACTCAGCCTGTGTATTTTGATATATTCTGATAGTACATTTTTTAGTGCATTGTTAATTTTTATCTTTTTTTCTTTGGCAGTTTTTTTCTCTTTTAAAGTCAGATATTCTTTAAAACTACCATTTTCAAGATATACATTCTTTACTTTCATTGGAAGTATGTCACTGATTCTAAGACCTGTATTCAGCCCGAATTTAAATAATAATGCATATTTATCATCTTTTCCTTTTAAATAATGGTACATCTGATTAATTTTTATTTTACTTCGAATTGGTTCAACCGTCATGGTGTTTGGTTCCTTTCTCTGCTATTGACATGGAATATACTGGAATAGTTAAATATAACTTTCTGCATGAATCTATTATAAAAGATACTTTATATCAAAACAACTTATATTAGATATTTCAAAATGAAATCTACTTAATCATTGATTTATCAGCAACTTAGATATTATTAAAACGTATCAAAATAAGCATAATGTTACATGCGAGTGATATAGTCACACAGAATTTTTTTGGGATATTATACCATCATTTTTAATCGAATGGACATTATGTTATACACAGGAGGAAAAAATGAAAGTAAATGTGAGAAAAAAAATGCTTTTAATTTTTGGTGTGTTAATATTGCTCATCACCGCAATCGGGATTTACTCATTAATTGAACTATCTAATATGGATAATGAACTGGATGACTTGTATAATTTACATTTCAAAGGAATTGAGTACATCAAGGATGCCCAGGTGGATTTAATCTCAATTAGCAGGGCAAGAAATAACATGATGCGGGAAACAGATATGGATATGAAAAAACAGCTGTCGGATACCATAAAAAGTCTTACTGATCAATTTGAAAGTAATATGAATTCCTTTAATACAACCATAGTGATGCATGAATCGAAACAATTATCGGCTGATGTGGATTTACTTTGGCAGCAGTTAAAACCCCAGGAAGAAGATATTATTGATTTAATACTTCAGGGGAAAAATGATGAAGCAGTAAAAGCAGCTGAAAACCTCCGATCTTTATCCGATCAGATCGAAGAAAAAATCAATAAGCTGGTTGTAAATAAAAATGATTTGGGTGTCCAGGCTTATAAAGGTTCCAACAAGGCTTTTTTAAGGACCAGAAATATAACAATTACAATAATTTTAATCAGTGTTCTTATCGGGTTTGCAGCAGCATTTATAATGGCAAGGCTTATAGTGACACCTATACTTAAAATTGTAAATTCTGCTAAAAGGATAGCTAAAGGCGATTTAACTGTAGAGGCCGTTAAAGTAAAAAACCGGGATGAAATCAGAGAATTGGCGGAATCTTTTAATGAAATGACAGAGAGTTTAAAGAATGTAATAAGAAAAGTATCGGACGCCTCAGAGCAGGTCGCTTCATCCAGTGAAGAGCTTTCCGCTTCTGCGGAAGAAACGGCTGTTTCATCGGAGGAAGTAGCTAAAACCATAAACCAGTTGGCGGAAGGGGCGTCTGACCAAGCAAAAAGTTCCAATGATATCAGTAATGTAACAGAACAGATTGTATCCAACATCCAAAAGGTAGCCGGGCATGTGGATCATGTTTCAGAGTCCGGTTTAAAGGTTTCGACAGAGGCTAGGACAGGTGTGGAAGAAGCAAAAGAAGCCATAGAAAAAATACAATCCATCAGACAGATTACACAAGAGTCTTCCGAAAAAGTACAAATATTGGGAAATAAGTCCAAGGAAATAGGCGAGATTATTGCTGTCATAAAAGAAATTGCCAACCAGACCAATCTTCTTTCTCTCAATGCGGCAATTGAAGCAGCCAGAGCAGGGGAACAGGGAAAAGGGTTTGCAGTAGTGGCAGAGGAGATACGAAAACTTGCAGAACAGTCTGCAAATTCTGTAGTGGAGATTGCAGAATTAATCGAAAGTATCCAGAAAGAAACAAATCAAGTTGTAGAAATTATGAATACCTCAACTAATGCAGTTATGGAAGGTGTCACAACTGTTGACAGGGCGGGTAATTCTTTTGAGCAAATATATAATGAAATTACTGCCATTACGGCTAAACTGCAGGATGTCAGCACAGCCACCAGGGAGATCAGGGGCAGTAGTGAGGGTTTGAATGAATCCATTAAAAATATCACATCGATTGCTATGGAAAGCGCGGCATCCAGTCAACAGATCAGTGCCGCATCTGAGGAACAGTCGGCTACGGTGGAAGAAATCACAAAATCTTCCCAGGATCTTGCCATCCTTGCCCAGGAACTGCAGATGAATATATCCGGATTTAAGCTATAAAAGTAAGAAAGAGATACCGATAAAGGCGTTGGTTACGTAATAAAATAATAGTCAGCCAAGAGTATATATATCTATGGCTGACTATTATCATTTATCACAAGTTAAGATGAGAATAAACTTTCAATAAGCTGTTCCATTGTATAACACTGATTTATTTCATTTTTCATTTCACTAACAAAAATATCTGCAATTTCTTTTCTCTTATTTGCAATTTCTTTTGCTCTGGCAGTGTACATTTTTTCAGAAACTTTGCGTAAAACAGAATCATAATATTCAAAGAAATGTCCGCCAACGCGAGTAGATTTATCCATAACGCAGTACAGCGGTTTATTCATCTTGCTCATAGACATTAATGTACGTGAAATCCCCATTGTTCCCGTAAAATCTAACTTATCCGCATCAAACAGAATCTTACCCTCAATGGTAGTTGGTTCAATCAAATCACTATGTCTGTGGGACCGAATACAATCAGACACCCACAAGGATTTTTTACTGTCGTACTCATTATTAATTAGAAACTTATATGCCATATCTGCACCAATAGCTGCATGGGATCTGTTTTGTTCAGACTCATATCTTCTGCCAATATCATGTAAAATAGCTGCTAAATAAACTATCTCCGCATTCGCGATTTCATATTGAGCTATATCCATAGCCATAAATAAAACCCGATAAACATGATTAATATCATGCGAAGAATCCAGCTTCATATGGTCCTGCATATATTCTTTGGCTAATAAGCAAATTTTCTTATCCAAAACCTTATTGCGCAAGTTCATCCACTCCTTTGTGTATTTATTTTACTTTCCTGTAAATTCTAAAATATTACAAAATTTACATTAATGATACGATTTTAGTATAAAATTGTCAATAATCTTTCGTGTTCGGAAAACAAAACCTAGAAAATAGAGCTAAGCTGACATACACTTGAGCTAACAGAAATACATCGGCTTGAAGATAGAATGTTAGTGCGTATTAAAATCCTATAGAGATTATTGTTCTCTGCATTATATAAATTTCATTATTGTATAAACACAGGATTTATTTAAATATGCTTTACTGCTATATACATAAGAAGTATAATGATATCTAATTATGGATTGTTAATATTAACCTGTTTTCTGGATAAATATGTTATGAATACTATTGTTGAACTATAAAAGATTTACACGCAGGAGGTTTATTATGAAGAAAATAAAATTAAACGGAACGGATCTGCTGGTAAGTAATATTTGTTTAGGCGGCGGAAATTTTGGAGAGAAATTAACGAAGAAAACAGTATTCCAGGTGCTGGATACATATACTGCAGCAGGCGGAAATTTTATTGATACGGCTAATGTATACTGCCGCTGGGTACCTGGGCTGGCAAATATAAGTGAAGAAATCATCGGGAAATGGTTAAAATTAAAAGAAATAAAAAATGATATAATAATAGGTACGAAAGGAGCACACTATGATTTTAAGGCACCTCATATACCAAGGGTTACCAAAGAAGACATTCATCATGACCTTGATGAAAGTTTGCGGACATTAGGGCTTGACCATATAGATTTGTACTGGCTTCACCGGGATGATAAAAACAAGCCGATGGAAGAGATTTTAGAGTGGATGGAAGAACTGGTAAAGAGTGGTAAAATTCGATATTACGGTGCTTCTAATTTTAGTAGAGAACGTATGGAAAAAGCATACAATTATGCAAAAGAGCATAACCTGCAGGGATTTAGTGCTGTATCCAATCAATGGAGTGCCGCCAGCCTTAATATGAATAACCAACCGGAGCGGGATGCTACCATGGAAGTAACGGATGAGGCATTTTATGAATGGCATAAAAAAACAAAGCTGCCATTGATTCCTTATACTTCAACTGCCAATGGATTTTTTGAAAAATTGTATCAGGCGAAAGCAGAGGTGAGAGAGGGAAGCCTTTTAACATCTATAGAGGAACTGAAACTTACTGATAATTTAAAGAAAGCATATTTAAATAGCAGAAACCTAAAATTATATGAGAAATTTCTTGAAATCCATAATAATACAGGTATTTCTGTGTTTGCCTTATCCGTGGCTTATTTACTGAATCAGCCTTTTGACGTAATTCCGATTGGAAGTGTAACTAAGTTGGAGCAATTAAACGGATTACTGGAGGCAAGTGAATTAAAAGTTAAATATGATTTGTTTTAAAAATAAACCATTGACCTATAGCTATCTCTAGGTAATACAATAGAGATACCAGGTTTTACTAAATCAGAGAAAGAGGTATATTGTCATGGAAAATTTTCTATATTTTACACCTACTAAAGTATTATTCGGTAAAGGAACAGAGGAACAGGCAGGAACATTAGTAAAAGAGCAAAATTGTAAAAAGGTTCTGGTTCATTACGGCAGTAAAAGTGCTGTTAAATCTGGCCTGTTGGACAGGGTTTTCCGTTCACTGGAAGTTGCGGGGATAAGTTATGTCAGTCTGGGCGGGGTAGTTCCCAATCCGAGATTATCCAAGGTATATGAGGGAATAGAACTTTGCAGAAAGGAAGAAGTCGACTTTATCCTGGCAGTTGGCGGGGGGAGCGTTATTGATTCTGCTAAGGCAATTGGTTATGGTATTGCAAATAAGTGCGATGTTTGGGATTTATTTACAGGGAAACAGACTCCAACCGGCTGCCTGCCAATCGGTGTGATATTAACAATAGCTGCAGCAGGAAGTGAGATGAGTAATTCTTGTGTTATAACAAATGAAGAGGGATGGCTTAAGAGAGCCTGCAATACGGACTACGGCCGCTGTAAATTTGCTATTATGAACCCGGAACTAACCTATTCCCTGCCTCAATATCAGACGCAGAGCGGATGTGCAGATATTCTTATGCATACCATGGAACGTTATTTTAGCACCGGTAAAACCATGGAATTAACGGATGGTTTTAGTGAAGTTTTAATGAAAACGGTTATCCGGAATGCAAAAATTTTAATGGAGGATCCAAGTAATTATGATGCCAGAGCGGAAATCATGTGGGCCGGAAGTATTTCCCACAATGGTTTGACCGGATGCGGCACCACAGGAGGAGATTGGGCTCCCCATCAGCTGGAACATGAATTAGGCGGTATGTTTGATGTTACTCATGGTGCCGGTCTGGCTGCAGTATGGGGAAGCTGGGCTAGATATGTATATAAAACCTCCGAAAGCCGTTTTGCACAGTTTGCAGTTAATGTACTGGGTGTTCCGAATAATTTCAATGATACTAATAAAACGGCACTGGAAGGGATTAAGGTCATGGAAGATTTCTACCGGAGTATTGGTATGCCTATTTCTATCCGTGAGTTAGGAGTAGAGGCAACGGATGAGCAGATTCACGAACTAGCCTATAAGTGCAGTTTTCAAAATACCAGAACCATAGGACGTTTTCAAATACTTAAAATGGAAGATATGGAAGAGATATTTAAGATGGCAAGATAATTGCCAAAAAGCCTGTATCAAAACTTTCAATTTTATACCCGCGAAAGAAGAAATCGCATGTATTAAAACGTGTAAGTTTTGAAACGGGCTTTTCTTTAACCAAGAGCTAGAATACCATTTTCTGGACTTTGACATCAGCAATTTTGGCCAGCTTTTCCTCAAATTCGGCAGCTGCATCATCTGCATCATCAATAAATTCCAAGATGATGAGTCCATGGGGGCTGCATGCGTCCGGAGCAGCAACATGAAGACCAAGTCGTGTGCTGATATCACATCCGTAATCGGAAAGTAATTCCTGCACTTTACTTGCTGACTTCATACGCTCCATTAGTTTAATACCCATAATAACTTTTGACATTACAAGTTACTCCTTTCCCATAATGAAATACTAATTATGGCTAATATAATTTAAAAGTAAAATAGAATCAAAACTTTTACGATTTTTACCGTAGATAATAGTATATTTCATTTAATGTATTTTATGATTCATTCGGTAAAAGCAAATATTAAATTATGGTTTCGCCAAATTGCATATATTCCTATAGAATCTTGCCCGGAAGGCAACTGATGAAATTTGTATCAATTGCATGGCATATTCAAAAAGCTATTTCCTATAAATTATATAAAAGAAGAAGGAGGAAGAAACATGATAAATAAAATCAGGGCAGCGGAGGAATTTATTAAATTGGTATCCATCGATGCTCCGTCATTTAAAGAGAGAGAAATGGCAGATGTTTTAAAGCAATATTTAGTCGGGTTAGGATTTGAAGTTACCGAAGATGATGCTTATAAGTTTTATGGTGGGAATGCAGGAAATCTATACGGATTTTTAAAAGGAGATATAAAAGGTGATCCGCTGCTTTTTTCCGCTCATATGGATACGGTTGAGCCTAGTACCGGTAAAAAAGCTATGATACAGGAAGACGGTACGATTACGAGTGACGGAAGTACGGTTTTAGGAGCGGATGATTTAGCGGGAGTAGTAGCTATTCTGGAAGCTGTGCGGACCATAAGAGAGAAAGGGCTGTCACATAGAAGTGTCGAAGTATTGTTTACAATTGCAGAAGAAGTGTATATTCGTGGCAGTGAAGTATTTGATTATAATCAGATTAAAGCTAAAGAAGCATATGTACTTGATCTAAGCGGTCCGGTGGGTACAGCTGCCTTAAAAGCTCCGACGCTGGTTTCCTTTACGTCTGAATTTACCGGTAAAGCATCCCATGCAGGATTTGCACCTGAAGAAGGTATTAACGCAATATCCGCAGCAGCAGAAGCAATTACCGCAATGAAACAGGGGCGGATTGATGAAGAAACTACGGTTAATGTGGGGATTATTGAGGGGGGTCTTGCCCGAAATATAGTACCGGAAAAGTGTATCTTAAAAGGGGAAGTACGCAGTCTGAATCACAATAAAACATTAGCCGAGATTGATAAGATAGAACATATATTTAAAGAAACTGCCTGGTCTTTTGGAGCAGAGCTGAAATTTGAAACTTCTTTCGGATGTATTGCATATGAAATAGACAAGGCGCAAGAGGTTGTGAAGCGTTTTGATAGAGCTTGCAGAGAATTGGGGTATGAAACCGATTATGTTGCCACATTCGGCGGAAGTGATAATAACAACTTTGTTCGTAATGGAATTACGGGAATTGTTATCGCCTGCGGAATGAATGCCGTACACTCCACAAAAGAATATACCCATATAGATGAATTGGAACGATGCAGTAATATCACGTTGAAATTAATGACTTGACATACTATTTTAACAGGAATATACTGGAATAATTAATAACATACTAAAACACTAGGAAAATAAAGAAATTGGAGCTGAATGTATGGAGGAAACAATATTAAAATTACAAAAGATAACAAAAAGCTTCGGTGATACCAAAGTATTAAAAGGTATAGATTTAAATATAAACAAAGGTGAATTTATTACTTTTTTAGGGCCGTCCGGCTGTGGTAAAACAACTACACTAAGGATTATTGCAGGTCTTGAAACACCTGACTCTGGAAATGTTGTCTTAAGTGGTGAGGATGTTACGGATAGGGAACCAAACAAAAGAGATGTAAACACTGTGTTTCAAAGTTATGCTTTATTTCCCCATATGGATGTAGCATCGAATATCGGATATGGATTAAAATTAAAAAAATTACCTAAGGAAATAATCAAAAGGAAAATAACAGAAGTATTGGAATTAGTTCAATTGCAAGGTTTTGAGAAACGAAAACCTTCCGAACTGAGCGGTGGTCAAAAGCAAAGGGTTGCAATTGCCAGGGCTATCATCAATAATCCCAAGATACTTTTATTGGATGAACCTTTAGGAGCTTTGGATTTACAGCTGCGCAGGCAAATGCAGCTGGAACTGAAAAAATTGCAGAAGAAATTAGGAATCACATTTATATATATTACTCATGATCAGGAAGAAGCAATTAATATGTCTGACCGTATTGTAGTTATGAGGGACGGTATCTTTGAACAGGTTGGAACACCGGATGAAGTCTATAATACACCATTAACCAGTTATGTCGCTAAGTTTGTCGGAAATGCCAATGTCATTGAGGGAAAAGTATCTTTCGTAGATAAAGATAATTTGATGGTTTCCGTCGGAATGGAGAGTATTGCAGTCAAAAAGACAGAAAAGAATTTCAAAATTGGTGATAGGATCACCTTAGCAGTACGGAGTGAAAACATCCTGGTGAATGAAGAAATGGAATATCCCATAACAGCCAAGGTTATGGATAAATCTTTTGCCGGCGGATTACTTCGAATGGTATTCCAATTGAATAATAAAGAGGAGTTAGTTGCCAGCCGCCATGGAATTAATTATAATCTGGAAATCGGTGATGAAGCAAAAATAGGCTGGAATACCTATAATGCGGTTATCGTTAATAATTAGGAAAGGAACCTTTATATGCAATGGATTTCATAACGGAAAATAAGAAAAAAAACAAAAATAGATTTCTATGGCTGACACTGGTCCCAATTTATGTATTCACTTTGGTTTTTGTATTGGTTCCTTTTATTTATATGCTGGTGTTAAGTTTTTTAACAAGGGCTGAGGTGTGGGGTACGGTTAACCGGTTTACAATGGATAATTACATAAGGATTTTAGAACCGTTATATATCAGTACGTTCCTCTCCTCTCTTAAGTTAGCCCTTGTTGTAACTTTATTAATAACCTTATTCGGGTATCCTTTCGGATATTTTATGGCAAAATTACCTGCAAATATAAAGAACAGAGTTATGATGCTTCTCATGATACCTTTCTGGACCAGTGGCTTAATCCGGTTATATGGGTGGATTATTGTATTTCGCAGTAATGGCACGTTAGACCAGGTACTTATGGGATTACATATTACAGAAAAACCTTTAAAGCTGCTATATTCCTATCCGGCAGTCGTGGTTGGTATGATTTACGTTTTAGTTCCATTTATGATATTGGCTGTTTATTCCAGTGTTGAGAAAATGGACTGGACACTGGTGGAGGCGGCCAGAGACCTGGGGGCCGGCAGAATCAAAGCCTTTATAACGGTTACCTTCCGGCTTACCCTTCCCGGACTTTTATCCGGTGTGGTGCTTACCTTTATACCCTCCATGGGTCTTTTCTTTGTATCGGACATCTTAGGCGGTAATAAGATTGTTTTGGTGGGTAATGTAATACAGGAGCAACTGACTAAGGGCAGAAATCTTCCGTTCGCAGCCTCCTTATCTGTGATACTTATGATTTTAACCTCCCTGATCATCGGACTTTACCGTAAGTTGGCTAATACAAAAGAATTGGAGGGATTATTTTGAAAAATCGAACAAAACTTCCAATGCTTTATTTAACCATATTTTTAATTATTACTTACATTCCTATTGTATTAACGGTCATCTATTCCTTTAATGAGTCAAAAATTACATCCATATGGGGCGGCTGGTCTCTATCCTGGTATCAGCAGTTATTACGTGACCGAGATATAAAAGAGGCCTTGCTCAACAGTCTTGTGTTAGCCTGTTTGAGCTGCCTGGCGGCAGTTTTTATCGGTACGTTAGGTGCGATTGGAATGACCAGAATAAAAAGGAAAGCAAATGGGTTTGTAGAGTATTTTTCTATGATTCCCATTATGATTCCTGAAATAATATTAGGTATGGTATTTTTAGCGACTTTTTCAATTATGGGATTACCTTTCGGTATGACTACCTTAGTGATTGCACATACGTCATTTTGTATACCGTATATCTTTATGATGGTCCGGGCAAGTCTGATCGGAATGGATAAAAGTATTGAAGAAGCTGCCAGGGATTTAGGGGCTTCTCCTATAAGAGTATTTTTTGATATTACCCTGCCGCTAATACAGCCTGCGGTTCTTTCGGGAATGTTATTATCTTTTGCCATGTCCTTTGATGACGTGGTCATTAGTATTTTTGTAACAGGGCCTAAGGTTAATACGTTACCGATAAAAATATATACCAGATTAAAAACCGGTGTAACGCCGGAGATTAATGCTCTTGCAAGTATTATGTTAGCTGTTACCATTATTCTGCTGGTTCTGTCAGGACAGATTAAAAAAAGGCTGAAGTAAAAAAGCAGTAAAGTGTCTCAATTGTGTGGTATATTCAGATAAAAACCTAGTTACGAAATAACTAAATGAGTAGATACCGGGGTCAAAAGCCCCAATTAAGGGTTTTGACCCCGGCATCATGAATATAATTTAAGGAGGAAGCATTATGAAAAGATTAGTTGGACTGTTTGCTGTATTAACCCTGGTGGTATCTTTGTTTTCAGGGTGTGCTAAGAATAATTCTGAAGATACGGCTGCACAGGATAAAGTTCCGGCAGCGGAGACTGCAGGAGAGGGTGCTGTTACTGAGGATACAGTATTAGGTGAAACAGCAGAGAAAGTAAGTGGAAAAATAGAGGGAGACCTTAATTTATATACCTGGGATGGTATGTTTCCACAGGAAGTTTTGGATGGGTTTGAAAAAGAAACCGGAGTACGTATCTATTATTCAAACTTTGATTATGATGAAGATATGCTCGCCAAACTTGAAGAAACAAAAGGCGGTGATTATGATCTGGTTATAGCAGATGATTATATTATTGATTTGGCAGTCAAAGAGGGTCTTGTACAAAAACTGGATAAATCTAAGATTTCTAACATAGGAAACATCAACCCTCTTTACCAGGGGCAGTTTTATGATACAAAGGATGAATATACGGTTCCTTATGGAGCAGGAATTCCTTTAATTGTATATGACCCGGCTTTGATTGATTTTGAAATAACCGGTTACAGTGATTTGTGGAATACAGCTTTAGAAGACAGCGTTGCTATCGTCGGAAATTACCGTGTTATTAACGGTATTACCTTAAAAACCATGGGAGAATCCTTTAATACTAATGACCTTCCTACCATTCAAAAAGCAGGAGATAAGTTAAAAGAACTGGCTCCCAATGTCCGCATTATAAGTGATACCAATGCCCAGGATTATATTATCAGCGGGGAAGTCAGTGCTGCATTTTTATATACATCACAGGTTACCCAGGCACTTGCTGCAAGGCCTGATTTAAAGGTCGTATATCCCAAAGAGGGGCTGGGCTTTGGAATTATGGCAGGATTTATACCATCGCAGGCACCGAATCCCGATGCGGCTTCTGCCTTTTTGGATTATATCCTAAGACCGGAGATATCAGCCAAATGTTTTGAATATATAGGATATTACTGCACAACAAAAGCAGCGGAAGATTATATCTCAGAGGAAATGAAGAGTTCCATTGTAGTACCGGCTTCCGTAAAAGACGGTGAAATCATACAGAATATCTCTCAGGATGCTGAGGATCTTCATAATAAAGTGTGGAATGAATTTGTTGCTGCCTGTGATTAAATGATACGCGATCCAAACTGACTAAGCTTTATAAACACATTTATAATACCATGGGCAGAAAATTTATAGGAACATAAGAGACAGAGGGAATGGAAGGAAAACGAAATGTTAGATTAGGAAAACTGACGTTTAAGTTTCCTTCCGTTCTTTTTATATTCTCTCAAAATGCAAATTGAGCTTTTGATACCCTAATCCTATTGTATTTATATAAATTACGACATCCTGATATGGTAATTAAGTATCTCTTGACATTTCTTTTCTATTAGTAAATACTTATGTTACATAGATTGGAAATTATTTCTGCATTTATCTAAAGAGAGACAGGAAGAAAATATCATAAGAGAAGGGAATGCCATATACAGATATGAATGAAATAAGGTTTTTTTGCACATCATTACTTTCTCTGTCAGTTATATGTGCAGTCTATTTGCTGTTTTATTCTAAAAAGCGAACAAAAATGCCCGGAGCGAAGTATTTCTATCTATTGATGTTTACGGCTATAATCTACAATGGCTGTTATGTCGGAGAGATCAATTCCAATCAGTTTCGTACTGCACTATTCTGGTTTAATGCGGAGCATTTAGCAATACCGGTTCAGCATTACCTTTGGGCTTTGATGGGATTGGAGTATGCAATGGTGAAAAAAAGATATATTAATATTGCTAAATATCTGCTGTTATATCATCCGGTTCTTTATACTATCATTTTTTACACGAATGGAATACATCATTCTTATATTTCCTCCTATCGTTTTGAAAGTAACGGATTTTTTCCGGTCATTTTCTCAACAAAAGGAAATTTGTTTTTTTTAATGGTAGCATCAGGTACTTTTCTTGGATGTTCTACAGTTTACTGTTATATAAAAGCAATTACGAAAAGTCCTAAATCATATCGAAGCGGATATATTATTATGATCATCGCTTGTATATTTCCATGGATTTCTGTGTATCTAAATGCCAGTAATTTAAATTACCTGGGGATAGATTATTTTCCGCTTACAACTTTCTTTTCCGGTATTTTGTACTTATATGGCATTTTTGGACTGCGTATATTTAAAACGATACCGATTGCCACGGAGATGGTTTTCAGACAATCCAGAGAGGGAATTCTTTTACTTGATATAGCTGACCGGATTATTGACTATAATGATACATTTCTTAAATTGTACCCGGAAGATTTGAAAAAACACAGAAGGCATTCCATCCATTCATTCTTAACCCGGAATCCTGAATTGTATCCTTTACTGGAGGATACGAATAAATTTGAATTCAGTCGAAATTATGACGGGGAGAAAAGAGTTTTCTCGGTTTCAGTGAATCCGATTATGGCAGAGGATGGCTTTGGTATAGGAAAGATGGTATATTTTGAAGATATTACACCTTATGCGAAAAAGCAGGAAAGTCTGGAACATTTGGCTTCCGATGCTATGAATATTGCTGAAATGCATGAAATTTCTTTTCTTCAGGCACAAATCAGCCCTCATTTTATAAACAATACATTAAGTGTTATCGCCTCCATGATAACCAGGGCTCCGGAGGAGGCGAAAGAACTCATTACTAATTTAGGTGAATATTTAGCTGAACGGTATTATTTTGACAGTAAATCGGTTACTGTATTACTGGATCATGAACTGGAGACGGTAGATACCTATGTAAGGATAGAAAAGGCACGGTTTAGAGAACGGCTTAATTATCATTTAATTTGTGAGCAAATACCGGACGTTAAAATACCTCGAATGGTACTTCAGCCATTAATTGAGAATGCTATCCGCCATGGTATTTTAAAAAAAGCGGACGGTGGTAATGTATGGCTTAGAATTATCTGCAGAAACGATGAGTTGTTAATTGAAATACAAGATGATGGTGTCGGCATTTCAGAGGAAAAATTAGCAGGTCTGTTAACAGACGATTCTAATGTTAGCAGCATTGGGTTAATTAATATACATAAAAGGCTGCTTAAATATTATAATAAAGGTTTGAATATTCAAAGCACACATGGAGTGGGAACGATAGTATCTTTAACGATTCCTTTTTCTATTATAATATAAGTTTATAAGCGAGGAAGACAATATGATTCGAGCAATTGTAGTTGATGATGAATGGTATACCCTGGAAGAGATAAGTGATCTGATTCTTCTCTCGGGCAAAATGGAAGTGATTAAGAAATATCAGAATCCGGTTAAGGTGTTAGAGGAAATAAACTCTTTATCTGTGGATGTTGCTTTTATAGACATAGAAATGCCTGAAATTGACGGACTTACCCTGGCAGAAAGGATTATGGAAGTGAGTCCGGATACCAGTATTGTATTTGTAACCAGCTGGAATCAATATGCGGTACAGGCCTTTGATCTGAATGCGGTGGACTATATTATGAAACCGGTCAGAAAAGAACGTTTTCAAAAGATGCTAGATAAAATCCAAATTGACAGAAACCGAAATAAACCCTCCGAATCTTCTGAATTAACCATTCGATGTTTTGGTAAATTCGATATTTTTATCGGAGGCACACCGGTTAAATGGGAAAGAGCGAAAGCGGAAGAGTTATTTGCTTATCTGTTGATGAACCATGACAGTTATGTACATAAAGATCTCATCATAGATAATTTATGGCCTGACTATGAACCCCAAAGAGCATTACCAATTCTTCAGACAGCTATCTGCAGAATCCGTACGATATTTTCAGAGGTCAGGGATGAACTTCATATCAACTATAGCGGAAACAAATACTGTTTAGCCGCACATAATGTGGATTGTGATTATTTTGAAGTAAACCAGGCCTTAAGCCGGTTTGACAAGGATGATAAAAATACATATCTTTCCATTGACAGGGCATTTCTGATTTATGATAAAGGATTTTTATCACAACAGGGATATATCTGGTCTATGGAGAGAGATGAAGAATTTCGTAAAACCTTTGTAAAAATATTACGGGAAATCATTGGTGTATTTCAGTGTGAAAATGATATAAATGAATTAATCCGGTATTATAAAGATTTAGCTGTCCTGTTACCTTATGATGAAGAAGTAAACTATACTTTGATTGATTTGTTTAAAAAATCCGGGTACCACTCAGAAGCTCTGAATCACTATATGTGGTTAATAAAAATACTTTTGGAACAGTATGATACAAAACCCTCGGAAAGAATAAGAAAATTTTTTGAATAAGCATAAAATACTTGACCTTTAGTTAACTCTAAGGTGTAAGATGATTTGACAGGTAAGTATGATACGAAGGGGTAACATTATAAGAGAAATTGATAGAAAGGAATTAGGTGAAAGATATGAATTTTAATTATTTTATACCTACAAAGTTACTTTTTGGGAAAGGGCAGCTTTCTAATCTGCATAAGGAGAAGCTACCCGGTAAAAAGGCATTGATTGTTATTTCATCAGGAAAATCTACAAGAGCAAACGGTTATTTAGACAGGGTAGAGAAAGAACTTAATTTGGCCGGAGTCTCCTGTGTTGTATTTGATAAGATTCTGCCGAATCCTATCAAAGCCCATGTTATGGAGGGAGCGGAATTTGCCAAAGAAAATGGCTGTGATTTTGTTATAGGCCTTGGGGGCGGCAGCAGCATTGATTCAGCAAAAGCAATTGCTGTAATGGCTGTAAATGATGGGGATTATTGGGATTATATATCAGGCGGCACCGGAAAAGGACAACCGGTACCAAATGACCCTCTTCCGGTAGTAGCTATAACAACAACAGCCGGAACCGGTACGGAAGTAGATCCCTGGACAGTTACGACGAAAGAAGATACGGAAGAAAAAATCGGATTTGGTTACGAAAAAACATTTCCTGTTCTGGCAGTGGTAGATCCGGATCTAATGTTAACTGTACCGGCTGATTTAACTGCTTATCAGGGTTTTGATGCACTGTTTCACAGTACAGAGGGTTATATCAATAAAACAGCTTATGTTATGAGTGATATGTATGCATTAAAAGCAATCGAACTGATCGGTTTAAATCTTCCAAAAGCAGTAGAGAACGGTAAGGACGAAGATGCCAGAGAAAAGGTGGCATTGGGGAATACCTTAGCCGGTATGGTGGAATCCACCTCGGGCTGTACCTCCGAACATTCCCTGGAACATGCCTTAAGTGCATATCATCCCGGTTTACCTCACGGCGCCGGTTTAATTATGATCAGCAAAGCTTATTATACTTTTTTTGCAGGTCAGGATTGCTGTAAGGAGAGGTTAATTGCAATGGCAAAAGCCATGGGTAGGGAGAATGCATCAGACCCCATGGACTTTGTAGATGCTTTAGTAAAACTGCAAAAGGCTTGCCATGTGGATGAACTTAAGATGTCCGATTATGGCATTAAGAAAGAAGAAATTGAGAAATACGTAGTGAAAGCATATGATACCATGGGCGGATTATTTGAAGTAGATCCGGTACCGTTAACCAAAGAAGACTGTATTAAGATCTTAGAGGATTCTTATAAATAATATATAATAAATTATATGATTGACCCGACATACGGCCATTTTATTGTGAGGATCTTTGCCGGGTGAATCATATCAATGAGGCAAAAAATATATGGCGCAGTAAAATATATAACGATCAGGGCATGTCAGTTTCTTCTGTTTTGGTAATCTCCTGTATTCCCCTGTGCTCAACTGCTGTAGAGAAAACAATCTGGGTGCTGGTTCTGCCGAACTTCTGAATCTGTCCAATAAAGGTATCCAATTCCATGGTGGTGTAAAAACATACTTTAAGTAACATGGCATAATGTCCGGTTACACAGTTGCATTCGATTACGTTTGGACATGCTTTGATAAAGGGATAAAATTCCGGTTTTTGATACGGTTCCACCTCTAAATTAATAAAAGCGGTGATATGATATCCTAATTTGAACCAATTTACTTCCGTGTGGTAACCTTTAATAATTCCCTCTTTTTCTAATCTGCTGATTCTGGCTGCAACTGCCGGAGATGATAAAAATACTTTCTCGGCTATAACTTTCAGCGGAGTTCTGGCATTTTTTTGCAGCATCATTAAAATCTGTTCATCAATATGATCCATACATGCCCGCTTCCTTTCTTAGTAATTTATATTTTAATTGAATAACTGTTCGTATTGTCGTATTCTATATAATTCAAGAACTGATTCTTAATATTATAAATTATATAATCCATCTTTACAAGCAAGTACATATAAAAACTATATTTTATTAAGTGAATTTAATTATTTAAAGAAAATCACCAAATAATTTTATATTATTATGTTTCAGGGTCAAATAATTATTTATCTTCGTATCTGCACAGAGTTACTTTACGGAAAAGGAAAAACATGTTATCCTCATGTTCATAATTTGTGGCATTAATACAAAAAAGAGAGGATGATACGAATGGAAATGAGAATTGAAGCTGATTCGATCGGAAGTCTGGCTGTTCCAGCCGATGCTTATTATGGTGTACAAAGCTTAAGAGCCAAAAGAAATTTCAATATAACCGGAAGACCTATGCATCCGGTATTTATTCGGAATCTGGTTAAGATTAAGAAAGCGGCAGCTGTTACGAATCGGAATATAAATGTATTAGACAGCAGAATCGCTGATGCCATTATCTGTGCCTGCAATGAAATTATAGAAGGCAAATTAAGAGACCAGTTTATTGTAGATTCCATTCAAGGAGGTGCAGGTACCTCAGCTAATATGAATGCCAATGAGGTTATTGCAAACCGCGCTGTCCAAATACTGGGAGGGATAAAAGGGGACTATACGCTGGTTCATCCGAATGACCACGTCAATATGTCACAATCTACGAATGATGTTATTCCCAGTGCAGGCAAATTGACAGTTTTAGAAATGCTGCCTAAAACAATGAATGAATTAAGACGTCTTCACAGCACTTTGCTTAAAAAGTCCAAAGAATTTAATCATATATTAAAAATTGGAAGAACCCAGCTTCAGGATGCAGTACCCATGCGGCTTGGACAGACATTTCAGGCATATGCTTCCGTGATAGCCAGAGATATCTGCCGCTTGGAAAAATCATTGGAGGAGGTATCGACATTAAACATGGGAGGGACTGCCATAGGGACTGGCATTAATGCTAATATTTTATATTTAAAGCAAATCGTACCTAATATTAATAAAATATGCCAAACCTCCTGTAAACAGGCATCTGACCTGTTTGATGCAACTCAGAACCTGGACGGATTTATCTATATATCTGGAGTAATTAAAACCTGTGCGGTTAATTTATCAAAAATATGTAATGACCTTCGGTTGCTTTCCAGCGGACCTAAGGCAGGAATAGCAGAAATCAATCTACCTGCAAAACAAAACGGCTCATCCATTATGCCAGGAAAAGTAAACCCGGTTATACCTGAGGTAGTAACCCAGGTGACCTTTCAGATTATAGGAAATGATATGGCAATTACCATGGCTGCAGAAGCAGGACAATTGGAATTAAATGCCTTCGAACCGGTGTTATTCCATAATCTTTTTGAATCAATTGAGATATTAACAAGTGCAGCAGCAACCTTAACAGATAATTGCATAACAGATATTACTGCCAATGAGGACCGGTGTCAGGAATTATTAGATGCAAGCGTAGGTATTTCCACTGCATTATGTCCTTTTATCGGCTATCAGAGAGCGGCTGAACTGGCAAAAAAATCTCTGAAAACAGGTATTCCATTAAAGAAGCTGGTAGTGGAAGAAACGGAATTGACATTAGATCAGCTTGATGCAATACTAAATTCCGCTGATATGACGGAACCAAAACATCATCTTGAGTATGCATTGATACAAACAATTTAATACTAAGGCCTGTTTGGTGTAATTTATATATTATAAAAAAGATTATTATCCGGTATTAATCCGGTAATAATCTTTTTTTAGATGATTGCGAAACAATATAGTTATCTAAATATTCTATACAATTCATACGAATTTTATAGCTTCAGTTGCCTTTAGGGGACAAGATTCGCAACGCTTAATTCTTTCCTTTCCCAGGTTTTTTTAATTTTCTTAAGAAATTCTTTCGTTTTTTATAGAGTTGCTTTTTAGATTTATATTTTATAGTATTCAAAAAGCAACAAAAGAAGCAAAGTAAGGAGTAAAAGACATGATTGTTAAATGCTATAGAAAGAGGAAGGGAATAAATGGACACTCAAATTATAACAAGTTATTTTCATCAGTACGGTGCCATTGCAATATTCATTATTGTATTTTTAGAATATTTAAACCTGCCAGGGTTTCCGGCAGGTCTGATTCTGCCCATGGCAGGAATCTGGGCCGCTCAGGGAGGAATTGGCTTCGGTATGGCGCTTTTGCTTTCGGTATTGGCTGGACTTTGTGGGAGCTCATTACTTTATTTTGTGGGGAGATTAGGAGGTGAGTTTCTATTGACCAGGCATATAAAAAAGTTTCCCAAACTTAAACGAGCAATTGACCAGGCAATGGAACAAGTAAAAAATAAAGGATATATCGGTATATTTATCGGTAAA
Organism: Anaerocolumna sp. MB42-C2; assembly: GCF_030913705.1. GTDB lineage: Bacteria > Bacillota > Clostridia > Lachnospirales > Lachnospiraceae > Anaerocolumna. Next base: position 2,323,837 of record NZ_CP133190.1, on the reverse strand, counting down.
TTAATACCCGTAATTAGAACCATTATACCCATACCGGCTGGTATCTTGAAAATGAATTTTTGGAGATATACGGTTTTTTCTGTGTTTGGAATTACCATATGGAACCTGGTTTTAGTCGGTGCCGGTTATCTCTTGGGCGATCCTGTTCTGCAGATATTAAGCAGTTAATAAGCTTATGAAAGGAAAAAACAGCTAAAGTACAGTCAGTTATTATAATTTGAAAGAAGTAACAGCAAAGTGTATAATAAATAGGATTAGGTAAATTAAAAAGAGGAAAAATAAGATTTGAAATAATAAGTACAAAGGTTATTTGTAATTATGATTAAAAATAGTTTCACCAAATAGAAATAATGAATTATTCTCGTAGGATAGATGGAGGTTAACATGGAGGCAAGTCATGTCTTGGTAGTGGAAGACGATAAGGAAATATTAGAAGGAATCAGTATCTATTTAAAGAATCAGGGATATACCGTTTTTAAGGCATCCAATGGAGTAGAGGGCCTTAAAATGATCGAAGAGGAAGAGATACATCTTGCAATAGTAGATATCATGATGCCAAGAATGGACGGGATTACCATGACCTTAAAATTAAGGGAAAAATACGAATTTCCTGTTATTATGCTGACTGCCAAATCCGAGGAAATCGATAAGGTTACCGGATTAAATATCGGAGCGGATGATTATATGACAAAACCTTTTACTCCCATGGAACTCCTTGCCAGAGTAAATTCCCATTTACGGCGCTATTCCAAATATCTAAACATATTAGAGGAAAAGAAAGAAGATAATGTCTACGTAATCGGTGGGCTTGAGTTAAATGAAAATACAATTCAGGTTTTTGTGGACCAAAATCCGGTTAAGTTAACTCCCCTGGAATTTAAGATTTTAGCATTAATGATTAAAAATCCGGGCAGGGTTTATTCTGCTGAAGAAATTTATGAGAGAGTGTGGAACGAAAGGGCAGTTGGTACGGATACCATTATGGTTCACATAAGAAATATCAGAGAAAAAATAGAAATAAATCCGAAAAATCCAAAATATTTGAAGGTGGTGTGGGGTGTTGGATACAAAATCGAAAAACAATAATTTGTCAAAAGTATTAGGAATATTTATCAGTGTGTTGCTGCTTTCTGCGATCTCCATAGGTGTGATTGCTACTTATCCGATTCTTTTGCAAAATGCGAATTCCATAATGGAGAAGTCTACGATAGAGGACAATAAAATCAGAGCAGGAATGGAGAATTCTTATAAAGAAGAATTTATAGAGGAACTATACCGGGGAAATTATTGTCTGTATTGGGATGTTATGGAGCAGAGAAAGGATAAGGTTTTGACCCCGGGAGAAGTATTTTTGCCCGACTCTATGAACAAGGTACTGTCAGCGAACACAGAATACAGCGAAGAATATATAGATAAGTCAGATACAGATAATGAAGTTTATTATAACGATACCTATTATGAGAAAGAAGAATTTGTTCAAAATTTTAATAATACGTTACAACACTGGTATAATTCATTTTTTAATAACAGCCTGGCTAATTATGGGTTAGAGTATTATATGATAGATAATAAAACCGGAAAGACTTTGACCAATACAGTTACTAATTTGAAAATGCTGCAGGAAACTTCGGAAGAAGCACAGAAAGTAAAAGCTATATATCCTTATTATACGGTATTTCAATATAAGGAAGACGGAAGCTTAGAGATATCGGAGTTAAGTGGCTTGGAGGAAAGCTGGAAAGAAAGTTTTGAAACCCTGGAATTGAATCGAGATTTATTCAGCCGTGAATTAGATAACAGTTCCTGGTATCAATACTTCAATCAGATAAAAGCTCCCTCAGATATAACGATTATATACGCCTCCAAAGATAAGGATTTTTATTATACGAAAGGAGCTGATTATGATAATCAGTGGAGACAGGTTTGGTCTTTTAGAAATGGAGGATTTCTTTATGTTTATGCCATTTCCATTGTCCTGGTCGTCTTGCTGGCACTTTTTCTTCCGTTTAAGAAATCCTTTGGATTAGTGAAAACCCTGGCAGATAAAATACCATTTGAGATCGGGTTTTTAGGTATATGTTTTACATTTGGAATATACGAAGAAATGTCTGGTGTCGCTTATGAAACCGTATCTGATCATTTAATTAATTTTACAGAATATACCATATTTCCTTATTGGATGCAGAGGATTATGGATTATGGGGCTAATTTTTTTGGTTATATTTTAATATTTATGATCTTATTTGTGGCTGTATTATCCCTGCGTAATATGTTTAGCTTAGGATTAAAGTCCTATTTTAAAGAAAGAACTTTAACCGGAATCTTTCTGGTATGGGTAAAACGTAATGGAAAACGACTCATTGCTTTTCTTTCTGATATTGATTTGACCGACTCTTCCAATAAGGCTATTTTTAAGATTCTTGCAGTGAATTTTATTATTTTGGCGGTTTTATGCAGTATCTGGTATTTGGGCATTGCTGCATTGATTCCTTATACTATAATCTTATTTTTTATAATGAGAAAGTATGTAACGGATATTAAAGAGAAATATGCTAAGCTGCTTAATTCTACCAGAAGTATGGCGGAGGGCAACCTGGAGGTGGCCATTGAAGAGGATTTAGGAGTATTTAATCCCTTAAAGGAAGAACTGACAAAGGTTCAATTTGGTTTTAAGAAGGCTGTGGAAGAAGAAATGAAAAGCCAGAAACTGAAAACGGATTTAATAACAAATGTTTCCCATGATTTGAAAACTCCACTGACCGCTATTATCACTTACATTAATTTATTAAAAGAAGAAAATATTACAGAGGAGGATAGGAACTCCTATATCGATACCCTGGATAAAAAATCAATGCGGTTAAAAAGCCTGATCGAAGATTTATTTGAAATCAGCAAAGCCTCCAGTAATAATATTACCCTGAATTTAGTGGATATGGATATAGTATCTTTAATAAAGCAGGTGCAATTCGAACTATCGGATAAGATTGAACAGTCTGAAGTGGAATTTCGTTGGCTTTTGCCGGAGGAAAAGGTGATATTAAAGTTAGACAGTGACAAAACGTACCGCATCTTTGAAAACCTGATACTTAATATAACCAAATATGCAATGCCTTATACCAGGGCCTATATAGAGATACAGACCTCAGAGGGAGAAGTTATCGTAACCTTAAAAAATATCTCAGCTTCAGAGCTGGATTTTAACTCCCAGGATATCACCGAGCGTTTTGTACGAGGTGACAAATCGCGAAATACGGAGGGAGCCGGTCTTGGTCTTGCTATTGTAAAAAACTTTGTAGAGGTTCAGGGAGGCAAATTTATGATTCATTTGGACGGGGATTTATTTAAAGCAGTTATTATATGGAATAAATAGTAAGGACCTTCAAGTAACCTTTGCGGTGGCTTAAGTGACCATGTTCTTCTGCAGGATTGATGCCCGGACTATACAACGATATCTAAAGAGGAATGTCTTATGAGAATATGGGAATTATATTCGCTGATCATTTGTGCGAAATATAATTCCCATATTTTTGTAGTTTTATGATAAGTGAAAATTATATATCTTAATTCTGATGAACTTTTAGGTTTTTATAAAAAGCAAGTTTAACTGTACTTTTTACTTTTGGTGTGCAGGGTCCTGCTCCCAGTCTGACTGATGTTTTTTGAGTACATGAACTAAATCCGTACTGTTAATTTTATCAGCGGGAAAATCTATTAAATATAATCGGTGACTTGCAGGTTTTTCTTCCGTTTCATAAGCTTCCAGTGTTAATGAATAAGTAGTGATGGGAATATTATGTCTTTTCATAATGGCGTCTAGTTCAAGCAGCCGCTTACTTAATACTTCATAGGTAAACACGTCACTGGAGCAGTATACAGTTAAAGATGCAGGTAACGGGGGATTAGTAAGATCATAGGGCATATCCAGTTTCAGTTTGTTAAAATTCAACTCCTCTTTACCATAATCTCCAATCACGATTGTAGTGTGATAAGGAAATTCCTTACTTAAAATATCTTCCACATCTTTATTAAAAGTCTCGCTCAGACGGCGGTAGGTTGTAAATTTATTGGCAACTTCATATTCATAATCATCCGTAACTCTGCCTTTTCTGCAGCTTACCGTAAATTGTGTATCTTGGCTTTTTTTTGACTGGACTTTGGAATAATAGGCCGAATCTTTAAAAGTATATTTTGTTTCTGAAATGGTCAGATCAAGGTTTGGGTAAGTTTTATTTACATAAGCTTTTATTTTAGAATTAGCAAATTTGGCGGTTAAGGGATTACCCATAAATCCATTGTATATATTAAATAAGAAAAAAATGATTAAAAATACGGTTATGCCTGAAATCAATTTAAGCAGTGTCCTCTTTTTCATAGTTTATTACACCAAGTACCGAATTTTTCTGTACTACCCCAAGATAAGACAGAAATAATTGTCCGGGCTTCCTTTCTGTTATTATTTATGAAATCCATTAATATAGGTTTATATCCGGTTTAACAAACACCATTGAGTACTAATATGGTATATAAGTTCTTTTATTCTTCTTATACTCTCTTTTGATATTATGATTTCCGTGTCTAAAAAGGTATTAACTCAAATTATACCACAGTATATTAACTAAATCAGTTTTTCTTTTTTTATTTGGGTTTTATGCAATAGGAAATTGCTTCCTATTGCACAAAAAGCCCGACCGGCAGGATGCACATGACGCACTTAAGGAAGATGTCACTGTCGTGACAGCGCGTCAGCGCTAGAGTCCGGTAAACCAGACTCTAGCTCGTAAATCAAATAATGCTTGTCACATAAAACCGGAGAATTGCAGCAGTTTTTTATATTGTTGCTTATTAACATTGACTTTTTGTATAAAAAATGTTATTTTGTCCTATGTCGGACTAATTTTCCGAACTTAAAAGGAGCTGAATATGGAATATGAAAATAATAATGTTATACCTGAACAGATAGAGAGCTGGTATAATCAGTGGATTTTAGTAGAGAGATTATATACGGAATTTGCAAAACGTTATGATCTTACCAGTTCAGCATTGTTTGTTTTAAGGGCAATATTTGAACATTCTTCCGGCTGTACCCAGCGATCTATTTGCGAAGCCTTATTTTATCCTAAGCAGACGGTATCCAGTATTATACAAGGATTAATAAATAAAAATATCGCAGGGAAAAAACAATCAAAAGAAGATAAACGAAATTATGATATTTATCTAACGGAAAAAGGATATAAATTTACATTGGATATGATAAATGCTTTAAAAAAGGCAGAAACGGAAGCATTTGAATCTATAAAACCTAAGGATATGGAGGATTTTACTCGGATTAATGAAACCTTAACCAAAGCAATTCGTGTTTCTATGTATATTGATTAAGAATGTGACAGGGACCGGAGTTTAGTTTACCTACATATTATTTGAGAGCTCACAGGTTTTTGATAGCAAAAGAGGATTAATAAATACTTAAAGGAGAATACTTATGACTTATATAAATAACCGGGAAGAAAAAAGAAATTTCTACAAATTAGTTTTTTCTTTGGTATTGCCCATGGCCTTACAAAATCTGATTAATGTCGGAGTTAGTTCCGCTGATGTAATTATGTTGGGAAAAGTAGGAGAAACGTCACTTTCGGCAGCATCCCTGGCTGGGCAGGTGCAATTTATTATGACTTTGATCTTCTTCGGATTGACCTCCGGAGCTGCTGTATTGACTGCCCAATACTGGGGCAAAAAAGACATTCGTACTATTGAAAAAATACTTGCAATTGCTATGAGATTTGCACTAATAGTTTCTATTATTTTTACAATGGCAGTTTTACTATTTCCACGACCTATTATGAAAATATTTACTTCAGAAGAGGCAGTAATAACGGAAGGAATTCAATATTTAAAAATTGTGGGTATATCCTATATTTTTGTAGCTATTACTATGATTTACCTTAACATCATGCGAAGTGTGGAAAGGGTCATAATATCAACGGTTGTTTATTTAATTTCCTTGATTATTAATGTAATATTAAACGCTGTGTTTATCTTCGGTTTATTCGGTTTGGAACCTATGGGTATCAGAGGTGCTGCCCTGGCTACTTTAATAGCAAGGATAACAGAATTTATTATTGTATGGTTTTATGCCAGAAAGGTAAATAAAGTATTAAAATTTCATATAAAAGATTTATTCCATAAGGAAAATGTATTAATGAAAGATTTCTTTACGTTTGCTATACCGGTTATGTTAAATGAGTTGATCTGGGGAGCAGGAACTTCAACAAATGCTGCTATAATCGGACATTTAGGAAGTTCGGTGGTTGCTGCGAATTCTGTTACTCAAGTAACCAGACAGCTTGCAATGGTAGTTGCATTTGGATTGGCGAATGCAACAGCGATTATAATTGGGAAAGCAATCGGAGAACAGAAAGAAGAACTCGCAAAAGTATACGCAAAGCGTTTTATCCGTTTAACCCTTTTATTAGGTTTTATCGGAGCCGGTGTGATTTTAGGAGTATCCAGTATAGCCCAAAGTCAATTAACCTTAAGTACAGAAGCTAGAGGGTATTTAAAGGTCATGATGTTTGTTATGTCATATTTTGCTATTGGACAGGCTTATAATACCACTATGGTAGTTGGTGTATTCCGGGCCGGTGGTGATACGAAATTCGGATTGATATTAGATGTATCAACTCTTTGGGGATGCTCCATATTCTTCGGAGCCCTGGCAGCTTTTGTCTGGAAACTGCCGGTTCCGATTGTATATATGATTATTATGAGTGATGAAATTATTAAGATTCCTCTTACTACACTGCGATATAAATCATATAAATGGGTACGCAATGTAACAAGAGGATAACTGTGAAAGTATTCTGTATATGACAAACCGGGGAAACTAGATAAATGGTTTCCCCGGTTTTGCTGTACTCCCGTTGATAAAAAGGAGAAAAGATGCGGACTTTTAAAAGTCAGTTGTCTTTTGCTTCAAGTTTAATCACGAATTAGAAACATTGAAAAGACCAGATACGGTTCAAATTAATTCTTTCGAAAGTCCAGGCAAAACCTCTCCAACGGAATCCGGATACTGCCTGCCTTCCGACAAAGGTCGGATAGAACCAGAAACTGTTGCCATTGTTTAACCAGATAAAAGTATTCCTGTATAGACAATTTCTAATACCTCTTGGACCATCTTGTCTTGATGGAATACGTGGTGAAAAAGCTGGCGGAGCCGATCTTGGAGCTTGCGTCGGTCCACCTTCGCCCGGCGGTGGTGTAAATGGTGGGGGCGGTGGCGGCGGTATAAAGGGAGGTTGATTATCTCTGCCGGGGCCTCTCTCGTCTCTTGGCCTGTTATCTCTTTGTCTGTCATCCCTTTGCCGGTCATCTCTTCTTGGTGGACGCCCATCTTCTCCTGGTTGCTGCATAAATGTCATATCAGGATAAACCGGCTGTTCACTATTAGAATTCTGGAAGTTTTGAAATTTATTATAATAAAATTGATCGTCCTGCAATAAAATTCCCCTTTCTGCTTTATGTAATAATTTATGCAAAAAGATTAAGATGCGTGTGCTTTTATGAGAATAACAAAAAATAATAGAAATTTTTACTCGGAAAAAAGGTTATTGAATTAGTATTTACTAAAAAGCAATGCAGGTGTATAATATAGCTATAAATTAAAAATAGTTCGTGCTGAGCATTAGGGTACGTCCCAAGTGAAAAGGCGAGAGTATAGAATACGCAAACCACATATACATGATTACGTTAGTATTATGGTTATTTAGTTGCTGCGTAGTTACGTTTTGATTTTCTATCCTTGTGCCTCTTTAGGGGGCACAGGGATTATTTGTTGTTTAGGAATAAACAATAAATAACAAGAAAACACTCGGCTTAGAAAGCACACTCACAACCCTTTTATTATAAAAGAAAGCGAGTAATTAAGATGCCTGATAAGAAAAAACTGATTGATACCTTAGAAATCCAAAGAACCTTAACGAGGGAAGAATTTATACATCTTCTAACCGGTTTTACAGAGGAAGATGCTGAATATCTCAGAGAGAAAGCTGTAAAAACGGCTAAGCAATATTTTGATAATAAAGTTTATACCAGAGGTTTAATTGAATTTACAAATAATTGTAAAAATGATTGTTACTACTGCGGCATCAGGAAAAGTAATACCAATGTTACCCGATACAGGCTGACCAAGGAAGATATTCTTGAGTGCTGCAAAGAGGGTTATGGCCTGGGATTTCGCACATTCGTTTTACAGGGCGGAGAAGATTTACGGTATTCCGATGATGATATGGCGGATATTATTTTAACTATGAAAGCAAACTATCCGGACTGTGCAATCACGTTGTCCATAGGTGAGAAGAGTTATAAATCTTATTTGACATATTTTAAAGCGGGGGCTGACCGTTACCTGTTACGTCACGAAACTGCCAACAAAGAACATTATGAAAAACTTCACCCGGCTTCTTTAAGTTTGGAAAACCGAAAACAATGCCTAAGGAACTTAAAAGAAATCGGTTATCAGGTGGGTACCGGTTTTATGGTTGGATCTCCTTATCAGACAGCGGAACATCTGGCGGAAGATCTGCTTTTTATAAAAGAACTATCCCCGGCGATGATTGGTATCGGACCTTATCTGCCCCACCATGATACCCCTTTTGCTGATAGGGAGAAAGGTTCTATGGATCTTACCCTGTATTTAATCAGTATATTGCGGTTAATGATCCCCAATGCTTTAATACCTGCAACTACCGCGCTTGGTACAATTCATCCTCTTGGAAGAGAAAAGGGCGTTTTATCCGGTGCTAACGTGGTTATGCCCAACCTGTCCCCTGTTACGGTACGAAAAAAATATGAACTTTATGACAATAAAATCTGTACCGGTGATGAAGCCGCCGAATGCAGGGTCTGTCTTCAGAACCGGATGAAAAAGGTTGGTTATGAAATAATCAGTGCCAGAGGGGATTTTGTTCCTATGGAGGATTAGTATTTTTTAAAGAGAAGTGAATCGAGTTTTTCCGGATAAAAATAAAAGACTATTCTAGTCCTAAATAGAGATTAGACTAGTCTTTTGTAATATGTGGTTAAAGTTCTGCAAATTTTTGGAGAAATTAAGAGAACTACAGGACCGGATGAATAAAACAATAATTATTATCAATTAAAATACTTGCCAAATGAATCGGATATATGATAATCTATAAACACAAAATGATAATGAAAGTCAATTGCAATTAATGCGGAGGTGAAAAATGAGTATAGTAATAGTCGGAGGACATGACAGAATGGTCTGTACATATAAAGAGATATGCAAACAACATAAGTGTAAAGCTAAAGTATTTACTCATATGCCCGCCAACTTTAAAACTATGGTAGGAAAACCTGATCTGCTTATTTTATTTACCAATACCGTTTCCCATAAAATGGTTGTTTCTGCCCTTCAAGCGGTAGAAAAAGATGACACCATTATAGAAAGAAGCCATAGCAGCAGTGCCTATGCATTAAAAGACATATTGTTGGAGCATTGTGCGGTATAAGTATAGATCTTAAATGCAGCAGTTCTTAGAATACCAGTTTAACTATTTCCGGGGTTACCCGGACATTAACACATAAGGAGGATTCTTATGAATAAGATATTTGTAGTATATTGGAGTGGAACAGGTAATACAGAAAAGATGGCAAAGATGATTGGTGAGGGTGTTTTATCAGAGGGAAAAGAAGCAGAAGTTGTTGAAGTAACAGCGATAAAAGCGGAAATGCTGAAGGAAATACCGGTATTTGCTCTGGGATGCCCATCTATGGGAGCGGAAGAATTAGAGGAAGAATATATGGAACCTTTTGTTGCTGAAGTAGAAAAATATGCTCAGGGAAAAAGAATTGGGCTGTTTGGTTCGTACGGTTGGGGAGAATGTGAATGGATGTCTGATTGGGAAGAAAGATTCATCAGTGCAGGTGCGGAAATTGTAAATGGAAAAGGTGTTACCGTTCTTGGCGAACCCGATAAAGAAACCCTGGATCGTTGTTATCAGTTGGGTAAAAGTCTCGCGTTGTAATTAAATTATGGAATGATAAAATTAATCGGAAAACTTATAATGGTTTTAAGAAAGAAAATAATAGCATAAAATGAGCAGTGAGCTGATAGCAGATAATTAATTTATTTAACTTTGACCTTAAGTAAGATAAATTACTTGTATTGTAACGGCTCACTGTTTTTATGCAATAAGAAATTGCGTACTATTGCATAAAAAGCCCGACCGGCAGGATGCACATGACGCGTTTTAAGGAAGATGTCACTGTCGTGACAGCGCGTCAGCGCTAAAGTCTGGCAAGCCAGACTCTTTCTTGTATTTTCTAATATTATAATATTTTCTTTTAGACTTTATTTTAAATTATTATGTGAGTATAATGATATATAGATAATGGTTACCAAAAAAATGGAATTTTAAAAAGAAAGGATATTAATATGATTAAAGGTTTTAAAATGAAATTGTATGAAGGAATGGAGCAGGAATATTATAAACGCCATAATGAATTATGGCCTGAGATGATTGATATGATTCATGCTTATGGGGGAAAGAACTACTCTATTTTTCTGGACAGAGAAACCAATACATTATTTGGATATATTGAAATACTGGATGAAGAATTATGGGCACAGGCAGCAGATACCGCTATTAACAGACAATGGTGGGATTATATGGCAGATATTATGGAGACTAATCCGGATAACAGCCCTGTGACCCAGGATTTACAGTTAGTATTTCATCTGGATTAAATCCGGCTGAAATCAAGGATTTATGCTTATTTTCAAAATGTGATTTGTATCATAGTTTAGATAATATGAAATTGGTATACTATAAACAAAGAAAGCAAATCAATTTTGGAGGTAAATATTATGACTAAGAAATTAACAGATAAAGTAACCTGGGTTGGCAAAGTGGATTGGGAGCTGAAAAATTTTCATGGGCAGGAATATTCTACAAAGAAAGGTTCCTCCTATAATTCTTATTTAATACGTGATGAAAAAACAGTATTAATAGATACGGTGTGGCAGCCTTATGATAAGGAATTTGTTTCACGGTTAAAAGAGGAAATCGATTTAAAGGAAATTGATTATATTATTGCTAACCATGGTGAAATAGACCATAGCGGCGCACTGCCGGAGCTATTAAGAGAAATACCGGATACTCCTGTTTATTGTACTGCCAAAGGGGCTCAGATATTAAAAGCTCATTATCATGAAGACTGGAATTTTGTAACGGTAAAAACCGGTGAGACCTTAGATCTTGGTGAAAGCAAACTTATCTTTATTGAAGCTCCCATGCTGCACTGGCCTGACAGCATGTTTACTTATATGACAGAGGAAAATATCTTATTCAGTAATGACGCATTTGGGCAGCATTATGCCACGGAATCTTTATATAACGATACGGTAGATAATTCAGAATTATATGAGGAAGCACTGAAATATTATGCGAATATATTAACACCTTTCAGCTCGTTGGTAACCAAGAAAATAGATGAAATTTTAAAATTTAACCTGCCGGTAGCTATGATTTGCCCGAGTCATGGTATCATATGGAAAAAGGATCCACTTCAGATTGTAAATCAATATATAAAATGGGCAGATGCTTATCAGGAAAACCAGATCACAATTATTTATGATACTATGTGGAATGCCACAAAAAAAATGGCAGAAGCGATTGCCGACGGTATTCGTAAGGCGGATAACTCCATCACTGTAAAACTGTTTAATTCTGCAAAAGAAGATAAAAATGATATTGTTACTGAAATATTCCGTTCAAAAGCGATATTAGTTGGATCACCCACTGTAAATAACGGTTATTTACATTCCATCGGAGGGCTCCTTGAGATGGTAAAAGGACTCAAATTCAAGAAAAAAAGCGCAGCGGCATTTGGTAGTTATGGCTGGAGCGGTGAAGCTGTAAAGCAGTTAACCGATGAACTTGGCAGATGTGGTTTTAAACTTGCGGATGACGGTCACCGTTCCCTGTGGGTACCGGATGAGGAGAAATTAGCCAATTGCACAGAGTACGGAAGGCAGTTTGTTGGACATATATAATAGATGGGGTGTCAGATAGTCACTTTTGGCACTTAAAGAAAGGATAAAATTCATAATCTAAGCTGATTTTTACAAAATGTGCATGAGTGCTCTATTTTGCAGATTAACTTTCACTTAAAAGGGAAGGTTCTTACGCAAGAAGTACACGCATGCACTTAAACTATATAAGGGAGATTTTTATGGTTAAAGAATCAAATAAATGTATGTTTTGCTCAAATAAATTATGTATTCATAAGGTACCTATCTTTAATGGGCTTAACCAGGAAGATCTGATTAAAATATCAGAAAAAATTGAACATAAAGATTATAAAAAAGGAGAAGCCATCTTCAACCTAGGCGATAAACCGGATACTATTGTTATTATTAATGAAGGCAGTGCGAAAGCATATAAATACACACCGGATGGCAGAGAACAAATATTATATATATTCTCAGAAGGAGATTTCTTCGGAGAACAGTATTTACTAAATAATCAGACGGCTGCTTTTACGGTGGAAGCATTGACACCTTTTAAGGCCTGCACTCTTACAAAATTCCAATTACAGCAATTGTTATTTAAGTATCCCGATATTGCCTTGAAAATAATTGAAGAACTTGGCGGCCGTATGGCCAGACTGGAAAAAAGCCTGCAAAGCATGGGTGTTCGAAGTGTGGATACCAGAATTAGTTCTTTGTTAATGGATTTTTCAGAAAAATATGGAAAAGCTGTTACGGAGGGTATACTCATTCGCCTACCCTTAAGCCGTGAGGGGATGGCAAATTATTTAGGGGTAACAAGGGAAACCGTCAGCCGTAAATTGAGTCAAATGGAGGATGAGGGAACCATTCGTTCGGTCAGCAATAAATCCATTCTTATATTAGATGAAAAACTTTTAAAAGATACTGCGGATTTATAAAGTTTGATTTAAATCACAGAATTTTGTCCTGGAACAAGTTATACTAAGTATAGCAAAAAAACGTAACTGGTGTGTTACTTAAAACTAAGAATCTAGGAGGAATTACTATGAATTATATGGATAAAAATATATGTATCGGTGATGTGGTAGCTGCAATACCTGGAGCAACTAAAGTTTTTGATGAATTTGGAATCGATTATTGCTGCGGCGGTTTTAGGTCCCTGTCCGAAGTTATAAAGAATCAGGGGATAGATGAAACTAAAGTTTATGAGAAGATAGGGCAGACCATGGCTGACCGGCAAAATGATTATCAGGGTAGTAATTTTAACGAAATGAGCAAAGTGGTATTATCTGCTTATATCGAAGATACCCATCACAGCTATTTAAGAAAAGCTTTGCCGGAAGTATCTGAATTATTAAATACAATTGTAAGAGTACATGGTAAAAATCATAGAGAATTATATGATGTTTATAAACTGTTCGGAAAATTAAAAACCGATTTGGAGCAGCATTTAATAAAAGAAGAAACTTTATTATTTCCGGTTCTTGATCAGGTTTTGGAGAACGAAAAGGAAGTGCTGTCACTGACCGGAGAAATTGTGACGGAACATGAGGCTGCCGGTGAAATTCTAAGGGAATTGCGTAATGTATCAGGAGATTATCATTTGCCGGAAGATGTTTGTAATACTTACCGTAAGGCCTATTCCCTATTAATCGAATTAGAGCAGGATCTCCATCAGCATATCCATCTGGAGAATAATATTTTACTGAAGCAATATGTCAGTCGTTAGTTACAGGTAATTCACAAGCTTAAGTGCAATGATATCAAGAGGTCAATAATGTATTAATTGGCAGGATTGTGTTATACAGTGTTTTAGAAAGGAAAAAGTCAAATGGCTGAAAAGATAATTCATTTAAATAAATCGGTTTATGAATTATGCAGGGAAGATTCCGATATGGCCGGTATATTGGAAAAAGCGGGATTTACGGATGTTATGAAACCGGGAATGTTAAATACGGCAGGCAGATTTATGACGATTCCCAAAGGTGCAGTAATGAAAAAAATGAATCTGGATACAATAAAACAGATATTAAAAGAAAATGGATATGAAATCAGGGATTAAGTACATTATTCTTCGCTTTGATTCAATAAAATCAGCATGATACACATAGAAGTGTATAGTCAGGAGAAGTTATTATGAGTGAAAGTATTAATAACAGAGAATACAGACAAAACATTTTAAAACAGGTCATAACAAAGCTCCATGAGGGTAAAACCGTGGAGGAAGTAAAAGGAGAATTTGAGGAAGCATTTGCCGGAGTATCTGCTACTGAAATATCCGAAGCGGAGGGAGCTTTAATAGCAGAGGGACTGCCGGTTTCTGAGATTCAGCGTCTTTGTGATGTGCACGCAGCCGTGTTTAAGGGTTCTATCGAAGAGATACATCAACCTACCGATCAGACCCAGATTCCCGGACATCCTGCCAATACGTTAATACGGGAAAACCGTGCTATCGAAAGAATATTAAATCAGTTTGTAAAACCATATTTAGATGAGTTGACAAAAGAAGAAAATCTAACTGCATTAAAAGAGGGACTTAATAAATTATCCCATATCGAACTTCATTACCTAAGGAAAGAAAATCTGATCTTCCCATATATGGAGAAGTATGGAATAACCGCTCCGCCAAAAGTAATGTGGGGTGTGGATGATGAGATCCGCGCTATGTTAAAAGAAACAATAAAATATTTATCCGAAACCTCCAAGGTCACGGAAATAAAAGAAAAAATTGAAAATCTAACAGATAAAATTACTGAAATGATTTTTAAAGAAGAAAATATACTTCTTCCAATGCTTATAGAAACATTAACGTTGGATGAATGGAAAAAAATCGCAGACGAAAGCGGAGAAATCGGTTTTATGGTTGAAAAAGTACCTGTCTGGAATCCGGCTAAGGAATATCAAGGGGAAAAAAAAGAAGAAAAAAAAGAAGCAGGTGTCATAACGTTCCCTACGGGATTACTGAAAACGGAGGAATTAATCCGGATGTTAGATACCCTTCCCCTTGATATAACCTTTGTTGATAAAGACGACGTGGTAAAGTATTTCTCCCAAAGTTCCGAGAGAATCTTCCCAAGAACAAAAGCTGTAATCGGAAGAAATGTTTCTAATTGCCATCCCCCGGCAAGTGTCCACATTGTGGAGCAAATTGTAGCTGATTTTAAAAGCGGTAAAAAAGAGCATGAAGATTTCTGGATTAAAATGGGTGAAAAATATATATTAATTCGCTATTATGCTGTAAGGAGTGAAGCAGGCGAGTACTTGGGTGTACTGGAGGTAACCCAGGATATTAAACCGATTCAGGAGATTACGGGAGAAAAAAGGCTTGTGTCACAAGAATAAAGTATGCAATAATATTGTAAATATAGGTCTGCAGTAAACTATCTGGTGTAAAGAAAGTAAATCTATTAGCGGCACAGACCTTTGGCAATTGCGAACCTATTCATTTTTTATATGCCATACAAATTATTACGAATTTCATAGCTACAGTGTGGTCCAGGCCCAGTCCCGGCTTTGGAATTGTATTAATTGTATGGTATATAAATGCAATTAGTTTGTTCCACAATCATCTATATGAAAGGAAATTATATGAGTATTAAAAACATATTTTTTATAGTAATCGGACTCCTATCACTTTCTCTTGGCGCGATAGGAATTTTTCTGCCCGTTTTACCTACAACCCCTTTTATTTTATTATCTGCCGGATGTTTTTCCGTAAGCAGTCCGAAACTGGCAGATCGGTTAATGGAAAGTAAATATTTTGGCAGTTATATAAAAAACTATCGGTATCATACCGGAGTTCCGGTGAAAGCGAAAAGGAAAGCCATATTATTTTTATGGGCAGGCCTTTTTATTTCCATGTTAATCCTTAAATCTCTTGCTATGAGTGTTATGCTGTCAGTGATTGGTATATTGGTTACAATTCACCTTTATAAATTAAAAAACAGGAGTTAGCTATAAAATTTTAAAACCTGTTCCAATACAATATAAATTAGCTTTTTGTGCCAGTCTTTGTGATTTATAATTATCACTTAAGGTACTGTACAAAGGTTCACAACCTAATTGCCATTTCTAACTCTTTTATCATAGTGTCTACCCTTTGTATCACTGAAACTTTTATTAATAATGTCCCAAAGGATGAAAGATTTTATGAGTTATATAATAAGGTATCATACTCAGACTAATTATACCAGAGAAAGAACGTTCCTACGCTGCAATTCTCCGATTTTGCCAGGAAAAGTGATTTTTATGGCTCAATTATAAAAAATTAACTTGTCTGGTAAAAAAGTGAAAGATTTTTTTATAAAACTGTGGTAAAATAAATTAGATTATGAAATATTATATAGAACAGATTAATCATTTAGGAGGATTTATAAATGAAAGGAATTATTCTGGCCGGCGGTTCGGGAACGAGGTTATACCCGGTTACAAAGGCAGTATCAAAGCAAATACTTCCGATTTATGATAAACCAATGATTTATTATCCCCTCTCTATCCTGATGTTGTCAGGTATCAGGGAAGTACTGATTATCTCAACACCAAGGGATTTACCGGTATTTAAAGAATTACTGGGAGATGGAAGCCAGCTTGGCATGAAACTATCCTATGAAGTACAGGCTGAACCAAAAGGATTGGCGGAAGCTTTCATTATAGGCGAGAAATTTATCGGCAACGACAGAGTTGCGCTGATTTTAGGTGATAATATATTTTATGGCAGAAGTTTCACGGCAACCTTGCAAAAAGCTACGGAAAGAGAACATGGAGCTACAATATTCGGCTATTACGTAAGAGAACCGAAAGCATACGGTGTGGTAGAATTTGACGCGGCAGGGAATGCCGTATCGATAGAAGAAAAACCGGAGATACCGAAATCAAATTATGCGGTACCTGGGCTATATTTTTATGATAACCGGGTTATCGAGATTGCTAAAAATATTAAACCCTCTGCAAGAGGAGAGTTGGAGATCACCGCAGTAAACAATGTTTATTTGGAACTAGGTGAATTAAAAGTAGAAACCTTGGGCAGGGGAATGGCATGGCTGGATACGGGAAATCATGATTCCCTGTTGGATGCATCTAATTATGTAGCATCAATTCAGAAAAGACAGGGACTTTATATTTCCTGTATAGAAGAAATTGCTTATAAAAAAGGATATATTAATAAGGAACAATTGTTAAAACTTGCAGAACCTTTGCTAAAAACTGAATATGGCAGGTATCTGGTTGATGTTGCTAATGGACTGTAATTCATAGTAACCTGACGAAACAAAAACAAAATAGGATACTGCAAATATGATGTGGTAGAATAGCAGAATACAACAGGAGAAATTATGGGACAATTTAATTTTATAAAATGTAATATCGAAGGTTTATATCTAATTGAACCAAAATGCTTTGGGGACAGCCGCGGATACTTTATGGAAACGTATAATTTCCAGGATTTTGAGGCCGCAGGGCTGACTCAGGTTTTTGTTCAGGATAATCAATCCAAATCCAGAAAAGGAGTACTGAGGGGACTTCATTTTCAAAAAAAATATCCTCAGGGAAAACTGGTTCGAGTGATAAAAGGGAAAGTATTTGATGTTGCCGTGGATTTACGTTCAGGTTCCAAGACATACGGTAAATGGTATGGGGAGATCCTATCGGATGAGAATAAAAGACAGCTGTATGTTCCGGTAGGGTTTGCCCACGGATTTTTAGTGCTTTCAGATGAAGCAGAATTCGCTTACAAATGTACTGACTTTTACCACCCGGAAGATGAGGGCGGAATTATATGGAATGATCCGGACCTGAATATAACATGGCCCATAGAGGACGATATGGACATAACTATTTCCGAAAAAGATAAAAAGCAGATCAGGTTCTGTGAATTAGATAACGAAAGAATCATTTAAGTGCCAGCTCCTTTCCAACGTTAAGTGGAGCTTTTGATACCTGAAGTCAGGTGCAGCATTTGGGTTATTTTAATAGGAATGGGGAAAATGTGAAGAACCCCGGTGGTACGGAAAAGAGGTTAAGATGGAACGAAGAATAGTAATTACAGGTGCTAATGGCCAGTTGGGGCGGGCATTAAACCAAGTACTGAAAGAACGGACAGATTTAACAGTTGTTAATACCGATACGGGAGAACCTACCGCATATTGTCCCACTATATTGGACATTACCAATTCCGTTGCGGTTATGAATTTAGTACAGGAGATAAAACCGGAGATAATAATCAATTGCGCTGCTCATACGGCTGTGGATTTATGCGAAAGTGATCAGGATAGGGCTTATCGTATTAATGCGATCGGTCCGAAGAATCTGGCTGTTGCAGCCACTGCCCTGGATGCGAAACTGATTCACATATCAACGGATTATGTGTTTGATGGTGAGGGCGATACACCTTATACAGAAGGTTCTGTAACCAATCCCCAAAGTGTATATGGTACCACGAAATTGGCAGGAGAAGAATTTGTTAAAAATTCTTGCGAAAAATATTGTATCTTACGCACAGCCTGGTTATACGGCGATGGAAAAAATTTTGTTAAAACTATGTTAGCATTAGCTGAAAAGCAAAATGAGATTAAGGTGGTAAGTGATCAGTATGGATCACCTACCAGTGCACTGGAGTTAGCAAGGGCAATTACCTTTCTGATTGATAATGACGGTTTTGGGGTATATCATGCAACTTGTGAAGGAATAACGACCTGGTATGAATTTGCTGCAGAAATTTTCCGGTTGGCAGGAAAAGACGTGATAGTAAGCCCGATCACATCAGACGAATATAAAGCACCCGCTAAACGTCCGAAGTACTCTGTATTAGAAAACGAGAAACTAAAAGAAGCAGGATATAATATGAAAACCTGGCAGGAAGCACTACAGGAATATATGGAACAATTATTAATCAGGAGGTAATTAACTTGAAGACATACTTAGTAACCGGAGGAGCCGGTTTTATCGGCTCTAATTATATTCAGTATATGTTTAACAAATATAATGAATCGATTCGCATTATTAATGTAGATAGTTTAACCTATGCCGGAAATCTTGAGAATTTAGTATCCGTACAAGACAGGAAGAATTATATTTTCATTAAGGAAGATATCTGCAATAAAGAAGTCATGTTTAATATATTTAAGGATTATGATATTGACAGAGTTGTTCATTTTGCGGCAGAAAGCCATGTAGATCGCAGTATCCGCAATCCACAGGTTTTTGTAAATACGAATGTCTGCGGGACAATCAATTTATTGGATGCGGCTAAATGTGCCTGGGAAACGGATGACGGATACAAAGAAGATAAAAAATATCTACAGGTATCAACCGATGAAGTATATGGTTCACTGGAAGAAGAGACCGGTTATTTTTATGAAACAACTCCGATTGATCCTCACAGCCCTTATTCTGCCAGTAAAGCTTCAGCGGATATGTTGGTAAAAGCTTACATAGATACATTTCAATTTCCTGCCAATATCACCAGATGCAGTAACAATTACGGACCTTATCAATTTCCTGAAAAACTGATTCCCTTAATGATTAACAATGCGCTGAATGGCAAGAAACTTCCGGTTTATGGGGATGGTAAGAATATAAGGGATTGGCTTTATGTTATGGATCACGCCAAAGCAATTGATATGGTTATGGAAAACGGCAGAATTGGGCAGATATATAATGTGGGCGGTCATAATGAAAAACAGAATATTGAAATTATTGATTTGATTATTAAGACACTTGCGGAGTTACTACCGGAGGGAGATTCCCGGAAAGCTCATATAAACAAAGAACTGATCCAATACGTGGAAGACCGAAAAGGCCATGACAGAAGATATGCCATCGCACCGGATAAAATTAAAGCAGAAATCGGCTGGGAACCAGAGACTATGTTTGCGGAGGGAATCCGTTTAACAATAGAATGGTATCTGAATAATAAGGAATGGATGTCCCACGTAACCAGCGGCGATTATCAAAAGTATTATCAGGAGATGTATAAATAATTAGGACACCATAGGGTGTCAAAAGGTATTTTTGTCTGCATTCATACAAAATGCAAAATTGACCTTTTGACACTCGAATTCTTTAAGGGAATTGCGTCCTTATCCGGTGCCAAATTACAGATACAGATTCATTAAATAGGCATCATAATACTTATTGTTTATTTTAAAGAATTTCTTATAGGTCCCTATCTTAACAAAACCTAAATTTTCATATAAGTGGATAGCTTTCTCATTATCAGATTTTACTTCTAGCTGTATAACTTCCAGTTTTGCCGTTTCTTTACCGAATTTTATTAATTCTTTCATCATTGCGGTTCCAAAACCTTGACCCCAAAAGGATTTTTTTACGGAAATAGCTATTTCACCTCTATGAGCAATTCTAGCCTTGGAATAACCGGATAATGAACTGACAGATACAATCTCACCATTAACTTTGCCCAGCAGCATAATGGAATTAGCAGAATTATTTATGCCCGATATAAAGGACTGTTCCTGTTTGACCGATAGATTAAATTCTCCTTTACCAAATAATAAATTATCACTTTCACCGCCGATAATATTTAAATATTCTATAATTGCTTCGGCATCTTCCGGGCCTGCTTTAATGATATGTAAACCATCTTTATTTATCATACGCTATCCTTTCTTATATAAAAATCTTTTAAGCAAATACGGCACAATTCATTTTTTGAAGAATATTGAATTAAAACTCGTTTCCAGCTTTCTTTGCCCTTTGTGAAATCTTTTTTCTAATACGCTACCATATTTTCCAAAACTTTGTCAAATAGTATTAAATTTTATTTGATTTTTTGTAATATATTTAAAAAGGATTGCAGTTTGTTAACTGAATTGTAACTTATTTAATAAAACTTCAAGGTTGTTTTTATATATTTTGTCTTATTATAACCTGGTTTAGCGATTTTTTTATGGATAATTTATGCTTGAATGGATTTTAATAGCTTGCATTTCCATTTATACTATGATATAATTATTACATAATTATTAAATGATTATTACCCAATCTTAATACATGTTCGAAATTTGTAATAATTTGATGGTTATAACTAGGAATGACTTAAGTAAATATTAAGCCGTTAAAAGGAGACTATTATGAAATTCAGAAAGTTACTATTGTGTATGTTTGCAGGAATTGCATTAACAAGTTTTGCGAATGTATACACATATGCAGCAGAAGAAGATAATATTGTTACAGAAGATACTACAGTAAAAGATACTACCATAGATACAGCAGCTGCTAGCGTAGCTGTAACGAATAATACAGAAGTTGTTAGTGGTACAACGGGCGTGGATACAACAATTACAGACAGCCAGAGTACAGAAGCTGTTACATCAGGAGTTCCGGCTGATGTGAACAAGGAAAGTACTGCAACGGATACCCAGACAGCAGAAGATAAAAAAGCGGAAGAAGAAAAAGCTGCTAAGGAAGCTGCAGAGAAAAAAGCAGAAGAAGCAAAAAAAGCAGAAGAAGCAAAAAAAGCTGCCGCGAAAAAAGCTGCGAGAGCAAAAGCAGAAGCAAAAAAGAAAGCAGAAGCTGCGAAAAGAGCAGAAGAAGCAAAATACTCTAAAACTGATTTAAGATTATTATCTGCTTTAATTTACTGTGAAGCTAACGGCGAATCCTATAATGGTAAACTTGCAGTTGGTATTGTGGTAATGAACAGAAAAAGAGCAGGAGCATTTCCGGATACGGTCAAAGGCGTAGTCTATCAAAAATATCAATTTGGGCCTGCATCAAGCGGTGCTTTAAATAATGCTCTGGATCAATATGATAACGGTAAATTTACATCAAGTTCAGAGAAAGAATGTATTAAAGCCGCAAAAGCAGCATTGAGCGGAACCACTAGTATAACAGTGAAAGGCGCTAAGAAGAATTTCACTCAGTACAAATATTTTAGTGGTAATTTAAGAGGCAATACATTTACTTTAGGAAATCATGAATTTAAATAAAGAAAACGGAAGGCTGTTGAAGTTGATTCAACGGCCTATTTTTTTGCTTTTTTATAGCAGCTAATACAAAGCTGTTAGGCAGATGCGTATCATGTCTTTTAAATTCAGTCAAAAGTTGAATTACAACACATTGAATTATAACATATACTTTATGCTAAGAAAAAAATATTTTCTAGGTATTGACAATTATGGACTATTGTGATAGTCTGAAATCATAAAAGAGACTATCACAATAGTCTAAAAAGAGAGTAAGAGTGAAAGAAAATTTTGAAAAGGAAAGGTTGCCACTGTGTGATTCTTTCACTCTGCGAAACTTTTGTTTCGCATTTTATTCTGTGGCAATATCGCAGGCCTGCCTGCAATATACAATGGGTGTAAAATATGGAGATAAAACTTTTTGACTCTGAACTAAAAGTTATGGAGGTCTTATGGGAAAAAGGAGAAATTTCTGCGCGAAGTATTGTAGAAATTCTTGCAACACAAATTGGCTGGAATAAGAACACAACTTACACAGTCATTAAAAAATGTATTGAGAAGGGAGCTATTGAACGTAAGGAGCCCGGATTTATCTGCAAGCCGCTGGTCACAAAAGATGAAGTGCAGCAAAGTGAAACGGAGCAATTAATTGATAAGATGTTTGGCGGTTCAAGTGAACTTTTCTTTTCCGCTTTTCTCAAAAACAACGGCATTTCAGAAAAAGAAGCAGAACGTCTTGCCAAAATGATTCGGGAGGTGAAATAAGATGCTGCATTTTAGAATGGGTATGCCCCTTTCCCTTATGGCTTTATATGGAAGTGCCATGATTCTGATCGTTTTGATTTTGAGAGGATTTCTTAAAAATAAACTGCCTAAGCCAATCTTCCCCTTTTTATGGACATTGGTATTAATACGACTTCTGGTTCCTTTTTCCCTTTCCAGTCCGCTTAGTGTACCGGTGCCTGAATTAAACTTTTTAAACCAGATATTTTTAAGTCAGGAAAATACAGCGGTTACCGTAGTGGAGGATTCACAGACAGCAGCCAATACCACAGAAAACCTAATTCCGGGAAGACTTGGTTCAGGGGCAGCGGCTGCAGAAGTAATTACTACAGATAATTTGGCTGCTGAAAACTATGTTACAGAAAGTAGTGCTGCGGAAACGGCACAATCTGGCGATTATAATTCGATATTTTATCTATTTCAATTAATTGATGTACGGATGCTGATTTTCTTTATAGGGATTGTCATAACAGCCTGCACATTATTATACCAGAAAATGAGATATTTCAGAAAATTGCGAGACAGTCTGTTAGTTGAACACAATGAAACGATCAATGGTATCTTGAGGGACATGGATTATGGACACGTGCTGGTTTTCACCAATGATTATATCGCTTCCCCCCTGGTGACCGGTATTTTAAATCCGCGGATTTACTTACCGGCAAGGCTGGAGTTTCAGAATATACAACTGCTAAAGCATATTCTGACTCATGAAACCAAACACATCAAGCACAGAGATAACCTGACAAAAGCAGTAATGCTGCTAGTCCTCTGTCTCCACTGGTATAATCCGCTGGTGTGGATCATGTCTAAATATCTTTCTGCAGATATAGAGGCCGCTTGTGATACTGCAGTTCTAAAAAACAGCAATGCAGAGGAGCGCCAAAGCTATGCATACAGCCTGCTTACTATGGCTATAACAGGAAATCGCCAGAACTTGCTTTATAGTGCCTTTTCCAAAACCGAAGTAGAGAGAAGAATTCAAAATGTCTTACATTATAAGAAGACAACAGCATTGGTGACGGCACTTTCCATTTTTTTTGCATTTGGTAGTCTCGTTGTTTTTGCAACTGGTGTACAGGCACCTTTCACCAGTTATTTCAGCAGCTACTGCGGCAGTGACAATTGCAGATGGGCGGTACAGGCAATTCTTACGAGAGATATCGCTTTAGGAGATAACTCACAGAAACGGGCCGACCATATAATATTAGATGTTATGAGAACCAAAGATTCCAAGGATCCCGATATTCTTCGGAGTAAAATAGCGGAAGCCTTAGCACGGGAATTTGGTGTGGAAAAAAGTGCTTTTCGGATAAATCTTCAATTAAACCTGGATGATCAAACCCTGGAATCGGAATATTCTGAATATGGCATCGGTAAGGATGAAAACGGCCAATATGTGTACAAAGATGAGCCGGTACGGATCTATCAGGATGAAATGCCAGGCAGAGTGCAAACGAGAGATATAGGCACAGTGGATATCACCGTAAATCGAGACAGACTGGGACAGATAATCTCGGTAACGGCCTGGCATAAGGGAGATAGCGAATATGATAAACATACGGAGGAAGATGAAAGGGTAAATTCGGTTTGGACAACCGGATCAGAAATATCCGGTGCCGTTGCGCAGGTTATTGAAAGTAGCCAGCCATAGTAGAGGAGATCATTATAATGAATCATCACAAACTTAAAATATTCGCTCTCTTTGCCATGTTTTTTGATCATACAGTCAGAATTTTTCCGTTGCAGGAATTGTTTTCACCTATTTGCGACGAACTCACATCCCAGGGATATGAACAACTTGGGATGTGGATTTTAATATGGCTGCCCCGAGTATTAAACTACATAGGCCGTTTTGCTGCTCCTATATTTTTATTTTGTCTTGTAGAGGGATTTGTTCATACTGCCAATATTAAAAGATACTTTGGCCGTATTTTATTGACAGCCATTGCGGCGCAAGGCCCCTATATAATGTTCGATCTGGCAGAAAACCGCCTTATCGGTTTAACCGGCAACTGGAGGGAATGCGGTTTAAATATCCTGTTTACTTTGGGCTTAGGTCTGCTTGCATTGTCTGCCTTTAACTATTTATATCAGAGAGGACATACCCTGTTCGGTATAAGTGTGGTAGCACTTGCTGGAGTGCTTGCAAGACTTCTGCAGTTGGAGGGACATGAGGGTTATATATTTATTATCTTTACCTTTTATCTTTTAAGAAATACGAAAACGACGACAAAAATACTGGTTTTTATTCCTGTAATTCTACTTTCGCGTTACCGCTTGGTGGCTTATACACTGACGGATAATAGAATGTTTCAAAGCTGTATCCTTAATGTATTGGGTAATTATCTGGGCGTATTAATTACTTGCTTTTATTCCGGCGAGAAAGGTAAAAGCGGAAGAAAATTTCAGCTTTTTATGTATGCTTTTTACCCTGTTCATCTTCTGTTACTGGCCATTATCGGATATCTCCGTCCGCTGTTTTGACCAGAAGATACTGGAAAGGATATGCGGTCAGATAGTAAAGGCTTATTTATTAATAAAGTAAATAGGGGCCGTAAAGAGAGAAGGGGTGTTATGAAGAAGTCATTAATCATGTTACTTATTATTGTATTAGTTTTAGGTTCCTGTTCGAGAGGTATAAGGACAAAATCGACTTGTTCCAAGGCACAAACGGAAAAAACGGATCAGTCAATTGATACCAATGTAAGCGATATAGAAGAATTAAAAGAAACCGTTATAGATAAAGGAAAAGAAATTGTTACAGAAGAAGATATACTGAAAGAAATGAAAAGCACGGACAAGAATTGGATGAATCTCACAGAAAAACAATATCTGGAGGATTTTGATTATCTATTTCTGCAATTACAGAAAAATTATCCGTTTTTTGGTGTGGCAGAACGTAAGTATGATATTGATTTAAAAGCACGCTATAAAAAAACCAGAAAATTACTTGAATCCTGTAACAATGATTATGATTTCTTTGATCTGTTACGTGAAGAATTTATTCCCCGGGAGTTTATCGGGCATATGTCTTTATGGGGGACACGTTACTCATCTGAAGTCAATAATAAAAAAGAGTTTGTAACAAATTTCCCACAATACAAGGAACAGCTTTATCCTTATATAAAAGCATTGGATAATCCGATATCGATAAAAAATTATAAAAAAATGACAGATTTCTTTGAGAAGCTGTCTAAAAAGGTAGAAGATGCCAACAAAAGAAATGGGATATCGGATACTTCCGAGCCTATAAATTATGAAAATAAGACTGATTCAGCCAATGTAACAACAAAAATAATAGAAGATAATAACATTGCATATGTAAAAGTACAATCTTTTGATATGGATTGTTATAAAGAAGATAAAAAGAAGCTTATAAAATTTTATAAAAAAGTCAGCAATTATAGTAATCTTATTATAGATATTTCTAGAAATGGCGGCGGAGGGATGGATTACTTTAATGATTTGATCGTGTCTCCGAATATTAATAGAGTTATCAATGTACCGGTTTATTCATTGATTAAGGCAGGAGGTAATAATGATAAATTCTTAAAGATAAAGGAGGGTATAAAAACCGGTTTGTGGAAACCGGTAAAGGAACTTCCGATGTTGCCTCAAATGAATAAGATTGATTTACAAGAATTAGATTATTTTAACGACGATGTATATACCATAAAACCCATGGGAAAAGAAAAGTTATTTAAAGGTAAGATCTGGCTCCTGGTTAGTGAAATGAATTATTCCTCCTCCGAATATGCGGCTATGGTTTCTAAATATTCCGGATTTGCAGAATTAGTAGGGCGAAGAACCGGTGGAGACGGAATCGGAACAGATCCTGTCTATATTATATTGCCAAATAGCGGGTTAGTTGTCCAGTATAGTCCCATATATGGTGCAACAGCGGATGGAGCCAATAGTGAGGAATTTGGAACAAAGCCGGATATACTATCTGCGGAAAGGGAAGACCCGCTTAATACCTGCTTAAAAGAAATTCGTCAGTGAAGTAGAAAGTTACTAATAAACAGGTTACAGTTCAGCCTGCGACTGAATCAGAACAAATGATACACATGCGAACCAACTCTTTGTATCTAATTTTAGGATGTCAACCGTTTTTGAAAATGTCCTCAAAAAGTTTAAACATAAGCACCAGATTTCTGGTGCTTAGTTTTAAATAGTACTTTAGGAGAAAATCCATAGCTCAGTCGGTATTTGGATAACCTTAATAAACCTACAGACTTCGAAATATCAGTTAAGCTACATCTTTTCTATGTAATTGACTTTTAGCGTACTTTTCAAATGATGCCTGCTTCCAAGGATGGTTCATAGGAGGTATGTATTTCTTTTTTGGTAATTCCGGAATGGTCGCTAAATCAAATGCTTTTGAAGAAAGCTTGTGTTCCGGAAGTAACTCAAGTGCATAAACCTGCTCACCAATACAACTAAAAAGTTCACCATTGAATGATCTAATTACCATTGCTGTGGTGCCCTTACGATGGTGTACAGCGATTCCTTGACTGTTTACAGGAAGATAGTATTCATTTTGATATTTCAGGCAACTTCCGTTATCTATCTTTCTAGAAGATAATACCGCCAACGTCAGATTGATTTTATCACTATCTGGTTGCATTTCGAACACAGATTTGATACTATCAATAGGTAAAGCGAACTGCTTATTAAATTTCTTTATATAGGTGTGGAGAAATTGATTGGCTTGCTGAATGCTGGTTACATTCGCAAGTCGGAGTTCAACAGGAAGGCGGGATTGAAGAGTGCCAAACATTCTTTCAACCCGCCCTTTTGCTTGTGCAACGCTGGAAGTACGAATGTCGATTCCTAATTGTTTGCAGGCATAACCAAACTGAGTAAAGGTATCTTTCTCTAAAGAGGTTTCATGCTTCTTTTTATACTCAAATACAGTTCGGTTGTCAGTAAAAAATTGATATGGAATGCCATAATTACTAAGAACCTGATAGAGAACATGATAATAGCCATTTAATGTTTCTTGTTCATCAAAGTAGGCGCCAACAATCTGCCCTGTGGCATCATCAACGGCGATGTGGAGTTGTGTTTTGAATTGCCCAAACCAAAGGTGTAGGGACGCATCCATTTGAAGCATTTCACCGAAATACGCGCATCTAGGATGCCTAGGATGCGAATCCTCCAGATCCATGATGGAACTTTGAATAATAGCTGCTTTCTTTTTAGACTTAGTCTTTGATTGAATAGCCTTTAGTGCTTTTTTTACCGCTTTCTTGGAAGAACGGTTTGCTTTAGGAGAAAGGATGTATTCCTTTCTAAGAATAGAAGTAATGGCACTGACAGATACACTGATATGTTCTTTTTCTTTGAGAAGTTCAGAGTAATGGGTCAGATTGCAGTCACTGTACTTGGTACGATATAAGTCCAAGATTAACTGTTTTGTATCTGTAGGAAGAGTAATGGCCGGCTGTCGCCCTCGGTTACCATGAATAAAGAAAGACTTACCTTGTTCTTGATAGCCCTTTATTAAGCGATTGATGTGTCGATCTGAACAACCTATTTTAAGAGCAGCTGTTTTCTTATTACCATTTGTGTCTACGAGTTTTTTAATGACCTCGTACTTTTGGTTTTCGTCCATTGTTAGTAATACCTTTCTGATTGTGTCCACCTCATTTCTAAGTCATGAGGTTCTATTATAATATATGAACGACTAATTGGGACATAATCATTTGTGGTACACTAAGACATTATCATAAATGAATCATAACCAACTCTTTGTATCTAATTTTAGGATTGACTTCTTAATAGTGCTATGTTAGGATAGTTATAGGTTTTGAGTATATTTTATAGGGTTAAAGATATAATAAAGAAATATAGTGAAATTAAAAAGAAATAATATTAGATAAAAAAATAGAATGAAGATAAAAATTAAGATAGAAATTAATAAAGAAATGTAATGAAATATATAAATGACAATAACAAGAAAGCAGGCGAATAAAATGATGAATTTAAATCGTAATTTCAACAATTTAAACAGGGTTTTTACATCGAAAGTTGTTTTATTCGCGTTAGTAGATACAAAAATGAGAACATATTAAGATAAGTTCTTATTAAGGTATTTAACAGGGAGAATATAAGAGTGATAAAAATACTCGTATCTGCCTGACAGCAATATATCTCTTAAAAAACACTTTCATTAAGAAGGTGTTTTTTTATTGCATAAGAAACTATCGGAACTTAGAAGATGGTTTAGTCTGTTTTAAACTTAAGTCATATTATGGAGGTGGGAAAATGAATAAAAAACTTATCTGGCGAATGAATTAAAATGAAAGAAGGAAAATGATGTTAGATATAAAAAACGTGACTATTTCTAAAAAAGAAGATAATAGGTTATTAGTGAAAGACTTTAATTTTACCCTGAATCAGGGAGACAAAGCTGTTATTATTGGAGAAGAAGGAAACGGTAAAAGTACTTTATTAAAGTTTATTTATGATAAAAATTTAATTGATACTTATTGTGATTATTCCGGTCAGATCTTAGGTGGCAGTAAATTAGGTTATCTGGAACAGGAGATGGGAGAAAAGTGGTTGAACAGCAGCGTAACAGATTTCCTGTCTGAATTGGATATTTATAGTTGTTCTGATCCAAACATATGGACTATGAATATAGATGCCTCCCTGTTTAGCAGTAATCAGCTTATGAAGACATTATCCGGCGGTGAAAAGGTAAAAATCCGGCTGATAAAGTTACTGGCGGAAGAACCGGATGTCCTCTTAATGGATGAACCTACCAACGACTTGGATATTTCTACCCTGGAATGGCTGGAGGATTTTATTAATCATTCTAAGTGCCCTGTTTTATTTGTATCCCATGATGAGGCTATGATTGAAAATACAGCAAATGTAATCATTCATTTGGAACAGGTAAAAAGAAAAACAGAACCTAAGTATACCATAGTTTATATGGGATATGAGGAATATGTTGAAAAACGGTTAAGCGGTTTACAGAAACAGGAGATGGTTGCCAGAAAACAAAGAGAAGACTATAAAAAACAAATGCAGCGCTGGCAGCAGATTTATAATAAGGTAGATAACAGACAGGACACCATATCCAGAGGGAACCCGGCAGGGGGCAGATTATTAAAAAAGAAGATGAAGAACTTATTGTCCCAGGAAAAGCGTATTGAAAAAAAAGCCGAGGAGTTCACCGAAATACCGGATGTAGAAGAAGCAATTCTGTTTGGTTTCCCGAATGATGTACGGATTCCAAAAGGGAAAAAAGTATTGGAGTATTCTGTAGATGCCTTAAAAATAAGCAAAGATGGAGCAGAAGCAGTATTAGCCGAGAATATATTTCTGCGTGTAACCGGACCGGAACATGTTGCAATCATGGGAGATAACGGTATCGGTAAAACAACCTTTTTGCATGGAATTGCAAAAGAATTATTAGAGCGTAAAGACATTAAGGCAGGTTATATGCCTCAACATTATGAAGAATTACTGGATTACAATAGGTTTCCGGTTGATTTTCTGGTAACCAGCGGACAAAAGGAGGATATCACCAAAGCATTTACCTATATGGGAGGTATGAAATTTACCCGGGAAGAAATGGAGCATAAAATCGGGGATTTAAGCGGTGGACAGAAAGCGAAATTGATCCTTCTGAAATTGATACTGGAAGGTTGTAATGTCTTAATATTAGATGAACCAACAAGAAACTTAAGTCCATTATCCAATCCGGTGATACGAGGGGTATTATCAGATTATAACGGTACGATTATCAGTGTTACTCATGACAGAAAATATATGGAAGAAGTAGCAAGTACTATATATGAATTAACGAAAACAGGACTAAAAAAAGTAAAAGGAGATTAATACAGCTGCAAAGGAACTAGTTATTGATAAATAATAGCTTAAAAGCAATATTAAGCAGTTAATATTCTATATACAAAAAGAAACTGTACAAAATTATTAATTAATTTACTACCTTGTTATCCAGGAGTATAATTTCCACTTTGTACAGTTCTTTTTGTGTATCTTATCACTAAACTTTATTTTATTTGTGGATAAAATTGATAGAACCACATAGAAAATGATTTTGCCGGATGAATTATTAAGCTATTTATTCATATGCTTATGGGAAAAAGTATCCCGGTATTGCGTTGGGGTGATTCCCTCAATCTTCTTAAATACTTTCATGAAAAGTTTCTCATCCTGAAAACCGCATAACTTTCCAATGGTATGTACCTTTAATGTAATATCGTTGATAAGCAGGTTTTTCGATATGGCAATCCGTGTTCGGTTTATGTAAATTATTAAGGGATACCCCGTATACTTTTTGAACAAACTGGATAGATAGGTCGGGTTGTATCCGAACATCTCAGCTAAGCCCTGGACAGTTAAGGGTTGATTATAATAGAGTCTAATCCATTCAATGATGTTAACGACAGCTACGGGAATGTTGTGCTTCGTTAAGTCTGGCATAAACAGTGCTTCTGTACTTAATTCCAACAATAAAAAACTTAATATGTAATGGCAGCGGTAAGTCGCCGCGTAATTTTCTCTTTTGGCAGTATCGAGCAGCTGAACGAAAAATAAGGAAGAACGATTATTATTTGGCAGAGTTCCATATTCCGGCATGATGTAATTGGTTTTGGTAAAAGGTGTTTGCGTAGGTCCGGCATTCCAGATTTCTAAATTCCTTTTTAAGCCGGAGGGACTGTAGTATTTATAGTCCGGATCATTAATTATAAAATGAGTCCAGTAATAGGATAACGGCTCTTCACTGGGTTTATAACCATAATGGCGTTGTCCTGCAAAAAGTATAATAAACTGGTTGGGCCCTATATCATAATTAACACCGTTTTGATTAATATACAGGGTACCTTTCCGGACAATAATCAATACATTGGAATTTAGATTTCTGTCCGGATGGATAAAAGTATGGTTATTTATTAAATTACCGCTTGATAAATATAAAACCGGATATTTTACGTCGCTTACTAAATATAACATATGGGATTTGACCACCTTTTTTATGGTATGGGGAGTTGTAACAGTAATGTGTATATATTATCATATTAACATAACATATGTACATAATGTTGAATTTAATAAATTTAATCCAATATAATATAGCATTATGACTATAAAAAGTCAATGTTATTGTATTTGAGTTGTTTATTTTTAAAAAATATTGCAAAATTGTATAGTGTCGAATAATAATTAAATATGGGAAATGGACTCATAAGGAGGAGGTTACTATGAAATTAAAAAAGGTATTGGCAGTTTGTTTGGTTCTTGTAATTGCGGCTGTAACCATAGTTGGATGCAGCAAAGATAATAGTAAGACAACGAACTCAGCTTCAGGAGCAAAACCAGATACAACTTCAGCGGATCAAACGGCTGCAGGAGTTACAAAATCAGGAGATTCAGGAGATGTCGTAACGCTTAATTTTATGGGATGGGAAGCTAGTCCGTTAGAGACAGCCGCTGTTGAAGACGGTATTGCGATATTCGAAAAAGCACATCCGAACATAAAAGTAAACTATACGCCCGGTCTTGCAGGAAGTGAATATAATGCAAAACTCATGACAGCCGCAGCGTCTAATTCCATGCCGGATGTTATGTTTATGATGGCAAATGCCTACAGGCAATTTGTCTCAAAAGGAGCACTTTTAGAAATAACGGATAAATTTAACGAAGAATTTCCATTAGATGATTTTATTGATTCTTCCAAAACAATAATGAGTATAGATGGTAAAGTATATGGTGTATCTTCCTGTACCGTGTCTCCGATTCTTTATTACAATAAAGATGTGTTCGATAAGGCAGGTGTAGAATATCCGAGCTCCGATCCTGCAAACAGCTGGACTATAGATCAATTCAGGGAAGTAGCAAAAAAATTGACATCTGCTGATGTTTATGGATGTTATGGACTTGAAACCGTCGCAGATACTCTCGCTGCACAGATTATTTCAAATGGTGGAGCCAGGTATTCCGATGACTTTAAAACCAGCACCATGAATACACCGGAAGTGAAAGAAGTATTAGAAACTATAAAAGCGGTCCGTGTGGAGGATGGTTCCGCACCGGATGCTACCACTTTAGACAGCGTTGGTATGAAAGCTGTACAAATGCTTGAAACCGGCAAAGTTGCTATGCTAATTGACGGTTCCTGGGCACTGCAGGAACTTGCGGCGTCCGGTATGAATGTGGGTATGGCTCCGCTTCCGTCCTACGGTAAAGTTCTGACTACCGGCCAGGCTCATCTGCATTGTATTGCGGCTGGTACCAAATACCCGGAACAGGCCTGGGAATTTGTACAATTCCTATCAAGTTTGGATTATCAGGGATCCTTAGTAAGTTCCGGACTTTGGATGCCGAATCGTAAATCTATGTATGAAGACGATATGGTAGCAAAATGGTATAAAGATGATGTGCATGGTGACAGTTATAAAAACATGCTTGATTATTTTCAGAATGCTATGGTAGATCCATCGGCCCTTCAGTATTCGTCCAAATGCAGTGATATTATTTCCGAAGAAACCAAACTGTATTTTACCGATGCTCAGGACATTGACACAACTTTACAGAATATTGATAAAAGATCGGATGAAGCAATTGCAGAAGCTTTAGAATAACTCATTATTTTAACGCCAGAGTGTAATATCTGCTCTGGCGTTCTTAGATTCGGATCATTAAGGAGGCAGAAAAATGAAAGCAGCTGCGGTTAAGAAAAAGAAACCCAGTAAGTTATTTAATGATGCAAAGTGGGCATGGATTATGTTATTGCCGAACATATTGGGATTTTGCATGTTTATGCTTATACCGGTTGTAGCAACATTTTTACTGAGTTTTACAAAATATGATATGTTAACGAAACCTAAATTCATCGGACTTAAAAATTATATTGACATGATACATGATCCTATCGTATGGCAAGTTACAGGTAATACCATATTGTATACGGTAATGACCGTTCCGGTAGGAATGTGTTTATCTCTCTTGTTAGCAGTAGCTCTGGATCAGAAAATCGGGTTAAAGCGGTTCTACCGGGCTGCATTCTTTCTGCCGTCTATTACATCCATGGTAGTTATCTCTATTGTTTGGCAGTGGATTTATAACCCTGAATTTGGACTGCTGAATTTTGGTTTATCATTTTTGGGACTCCCTACCGGTAAATGGCTTACAAGTGCCTCTACTTCTCTGGTATCCATTGCCATTGTGGGTATATGGAAGCGTCTCGGATATGATATGATTATCTTTTTATCAGGTCTGCAGGGAATATCTACTACCTATTATGAGGCTGCAAAACTGGATGGAGCCAGTAAGCTCCAGCAGTTCCGATACATCACAGTGCCTATGTTAAAGCCGACCACGTTTTTTGTATTTATTATGGCAATCATTAATTCTTTTCAGGTATTCGACCAGGTCATGTTAATGACAACCGGCGGACCGGGAAGATCTTCTTCCGTACTTGTACATTATCTGTATCAGAATGCATTCCAATACTTTAAATTAGGTTATGCCTGTGCGATTGCCTATCTGCTGTTTGCAATCGTAATGATTATAACTGCTATCAATTTAAAAATGGAAAAAAGTATGCGAGAAATCTATTAAGGAGGAAAATCACATGTCAAATAAAACAAAAAACAGAATTATTAAGATAATTTCACATTGCATTTTGATTTTTGGTTCCTTTATTATGCTTGTGCCTTTCCTATGGATGTTATCTTCCTCATTCAAGGAATTAGGTGAAGTATTTGTTTTTCCGCCGAGACTCTTTGGCAAGCGGCTGGTTTGGGAAAACTATACGAATATCTCATCCCGTTTTGACTACTTTGCTTATTTTATGAACAGTGTTAAAGTATCTGCCTGGGTCGTATTTTTTCAGGTATTTACCTCAGCACTTGCAGGATACGTGTTCGCCAGGCTTAATTTCAGAGGAAGGGATAAAATCTTTATGTTGTATCTGGGAACGATGATGATTCCTTTTCACGTTACGGTTATAACCAACTTCCTTCAGATGTCTTCCTACGGATTGGTCAATACCTTATGGTCATTAATGATTCCCCCTATGGTATCCGCATTCGGTACCTTTTTAATGAGACAGTTCTTTATCACGGTACCCAGAGAATTAGATGAAGCTGCAAAAATAGACGGCTGCAATCCATTCCAGATATTCATACAGATTCTGCTGCCAATGGCCAAATCTACCATAGCAACCCTGGTTATATTCTGCTTTATGGGTACCTGGAATGACTATTTTACTCCGTTGATTTATATTAATAACGCTGAAAAATATACACTGCCTCTGGGGTTAGCAAGTATGAAAGGAATGTATTCTACGGATTGGCCGGTACTTATGGCATCTTCTACTATCGCTGTTTTACCGGTATTAATTGTATTTTTGTTTGCCCAGGATGCATTTGTAAAAGGTGTTATGTTATCCGGTATGAAAGACTGATAAAAGGTGCTGGTTTTACGCCGTGCATCTGATAATAGGAAAATGATTTTTATTCCTGTTATACTAAAAGGGAGTTTAAATGAATAAGATTGGAGCGTAGCAATATGAAAGTATTATCGATGAAAGAAATCAAGATTAAGGATAAATTCTTTAGTGAATATATGCAACTGATAAGGAATCATGTAATTCCTTATCAATGGGAAGCGTTAAATGACCGGATCGAAGGGGCGGAACCCAGTTATTGCATGCAGAATTTTAAAGTGGCATCCGGAAAAATCCCCGGTAAATTTATGGGAATGGTTTTTCAGGACAGCGACGTCTATAAATGGCTGGAAGCGGTGGGATATTGCCTGATGTGGAACCCGGATACGGAACTTGAGAAAATTGCGGATGGAGCAATTGATGATATTTGTGCAGCACAACGGTCCGACGGATATCTTAATACCTATTATATAATCAACGGACTGGATAAGCGTTTCACCAACTTAAAAGATCATCATGAATTATATTGCCTGGGCCACATGATAGAAGCTGCGGTGGTCTATTACCAGGCAACCGGTAAACGTAAATTTATGGATACGGCAATCCGTTATGTGAATTGTGTAGACAGTATTTTCGGTGCAGAATCCGGTAAATTACACGGTTATCCCGGTCATGAAGTAATCGAGATGGCATTGGTCCGATTGTATGAAGTGACGAAAGAGGAAAAACATCTGGCTCTGGCTAAATATTTTATCAATGAACGGGGAAAAAGGCCGCTCTATTTTAAAAATGAAACCATACAAAACCAAAACAATTTTCATTGGAAAGACAGTTATTTTGAGTATCAGTATTATCAGGCCGGCAAGGAAGTAAGGCAGCAGGAGAAGGCGGAAGGCCATGCGGTCCGTGCAGTTTATCTCTATAGCGGTATGGCAGCCGTAGCAAAAGAAACCGGGGATGAGAGTCTAATAAAAGCCTGTGAAAAGCTCTGGGATAATATAACCGGGAAGCAGATGTATATAACAGGGGCAATCGGTGCCTCCCAGTATGGAGAATCCTTCACTTTTGATTACGACCTGCCCAATGATACTATTTATGCGGAAACCTGCGCGGCGGTGGGGTTGATTTTCTTTGCCAGAAGAATGTTTGAACTGACAAAAGACAGCAAATATATGAATGTGCTGGAAAGAGTATTATTTAATGGTGCCATTAGCGGAATGTCACTGGATGGAACTAAATTCTTTTATGTAAATCCTTTGGAGGTAGTTCCGGAAGCATCCGAAAAAGATCAGCGGAAAAGGCATGTAAAAGTAGAACGGCAGAAATGGTTCGGATGTGCCTGCTGCCCGCCCAATATCGCCAGGCTGTTATCCTCCATAGGCTGTTATGCCTACACAGAAACAGAAGATTGCTTCTTTATGAATTTGTATCTCGGCGGAGATATTACTACAACCTTTCATGGACAGAAAGTAGAATTTCATGTTGAGGCAAATTACCCTTGGGATGGAGCGGTAAAAATTATCTTTAATCAGGAGGAAGAGACAGAATTTCGTTATGCCATTCGTGTCCCGGACTGGTGCAGGGATTATGCAATAGTTGTAAATGGTGAAGAAGTCCGAGCTGAATTGGTTAAGGGGTATGTATACCTGAACCAGAAATGGAAAAAAGGAGATACCATTACCTGTAATTTTAAAATGGAAGTGGTATTAAATCAGGCAAATCCCAGAGTCAGGGAGGATATCGGCAAAGTAGCCGTTTCCAGAGGACCGCTTATATATTGCCTGGAAGAGGCGGATAACGAAAATAATCTGCATCAGATATATATTACGAAAGAGACGAAGTTTAAGGAGCAATATGAGAAAGAGCTGTTAAAAGGAATTGTCACTTTAACCTGTGACGGAGAAAAGTTAGGTGACAGCAGCAGGAGTGAAGAGGTTTTATATCATTCGTATCAGGAACCTGTCTTTGAAAAGAAGATATTAAAATGGACTCCGTATTATTCCTGGGCAAATCGTAATCCAGGTGAAATGATAGTCTGGGTAAGAGTGAAGATGTAAAGGAAGCAACAGGTGGAATGAAAGGTAAGAGTGAAAGAAAATATGGAAAGAAAGGATGCCACACTATAATTCTTTCAGTCTTTTTCATTTGTGGCAATATTGCAGACGGGTCTGCGATATACAATGGGTATAAAAAATGAAAATAGAAAAATTAAATGGGTTAAGGGTTGAGATTAAAGATACGGATCTTTTAAGACGCCGGGAAGAAAACAGGTCTTATATGATGGAATTAACGAAGGATAATTTATTATTAAATTATCGCTTTGAGGCGGGATTATATAAAACAGACCGAATACCGGAACATATACATGGCGGTTGGGAATCGCCGGTATGTGAATTAAGGGGACATTTTTTAGGACATTGGCTTTCAGCTGCTGCAATGATGTATGAAGCCACCGGTGATAATGAGGTAATTGGGAAAGCAAATGCAATTGTGCATGAACTATTTCGATGCCAGCAGGCCAATGGTGGAGAATGGGCGGCTTCTATACCGGAGAAATATCTGTATCGGATAGCGAATAAACAAACCGTATGGGCTCCCCAGTACACCATTCATAAAACCTTTATGGGGCTTATGGATATGTATGAGAAAGCAGGTAATGAGGAGGCTCTTAAGATTGCAACCTCATTTTCACACTGGTTTTACAGATGGGTAACCGGCTTTTCAAAAGAGGAATTTGATGAAATCTTGGATATTGAAACAGGGGGAATGCTGGAAATCTGGGCGCAGCTTTATGGGATTACCAAAGAGGAGAAATATATTACGCTTATGGAATATTATTACCGAAGAAGACTGTTTGATCCGTTACTGGAGGAAATTGATGTACTGACCAATATGCATGCCAATACAACCATTCCGGAAATATTAGGAGCAGCCAGAGCTTATGAAGTTACAGGTGATAAAAAGTGGTTTCGCATCGTGGAAAAATATTGGGAGTTAGCAGTTACGGAGCGAGGTAGTTTTGCTACCGGCGGGCAGACAAATGGTGAGGTGTGGACTCCCAAAAACAGGCTGCATACCAGACTTGGCAATAAAAATCAGGAGCATTGTACCGTATATAATATGATGAGACTGGCTGATTTCCTGTTCCGATATACAGGAAACTCTATCTATGCGGATTATTGGGAGCGGAATTTATATAACGGAATTATGGCACAGGGGTATTGGAGGGGAAGCTTTACCCATGGACAAAAATCAATGTACCCGGAACAAGGGTTACTAACCTATTTCCTGCCGCTAAAGGCAGGAGCCGTAAAGGGCTGGAGTTCAAAAACTAATGATTTTTATTGCTGTCATGGAAG
The DNA here is from genome assembly GCF_030913705.1 of Anaerocolumna sp. MB42-C2. GTDB lineage: Bacteria > Bacillota > Clostridia > Lachnospirales > Lachnospiraceae > Anaerocolumna. The sequence continues at coordinate 2,285,311 of NZ_CP133190.1, read as the reverse complement.
TTTAGTCCAGGCCAATGCAGCTCATAATGACGGCATTTATTATAAGAAAGATTCCGATCTGTATATCTGCCAGTTTTTTAACAGCGATGCAGAGATAGTCAGGGAGGACAATTCGGTTAAAATACTCCAGCGGATAGATACCCTGACAGGAAATCATCCTATAACAGAGAATCATTCTCTGACCGGTTCCGTAACCGGTTCGCAAAAAGTGAACCGGTTTACGTATGAATATCCTGGTAATCCAGAAAAATTAGCAGACTATTTTTATATTATTGCAGATAAGGAAGAAGCTTTTACTATTAATATAAGAGTACCATGGTGGATAACCGGAACACCGGTAGTATTACTAAACCATAAGGAAATAGAGTATACCCGAAATGAAGATGGATTTATTTCCATACATAAATTGTGGAAAAACGATGTAATCTATATTGAATTTCCTAAAAAGCTTCATACCTTACCCTTGCCGGGAAAGACAAATATGGTGGCATTTTTAGATGGTCCGGTGGTATTGGCAGGGCTATGTAAAGAAGAAAAGACCCTTTATGCGGACATCAGTCACCCGGAAAATATATTAGAAAATGACAATGAAAGAGAGTGGTCGTATTGGCAGAATACTTATCGTACCATAGGACAAAGGGAAAACATAGCATTCGTACCTTTAAATTCCATCGGTTATGATCCTTATACTGTTTATTTCCCTATTGCTCCAAGTGAAAAATAATAATGAAAATCAGAAAATCCGAATAAGAAGGGTTTTCTGATTTTTTAAGTTTTTCTTAAGGCGGTCTTCTATCGATTATAAGTCTTGATTGGGAGTAAGGCTAATGTTATAATTCATTTGATAAGACATTGATTGACCTGAATTTGTAATTATAGATTTCTCAAATATAAATGAGTATAAATATAAGGTCACCTGGTAGGAGGATATTATGATAACAACAATCGTTTTGGATATTGGGCAGGTATTGGCTCATTTTAACTGGAAAGGTTATATGGAAAGCTGCGGTTATGATGAGGAAACTCTGGATAGATTAAGTAAAGCCACCGTTCTTGGCAAGGTCTGGGGTGAATTTGACAGAGGAGCTCTCAGTGATGAAGAGATAACCAGGTTATGCTGTGAACTGGATACTGGGATAAGTGAAGAAATCAAATTTTTTATAAAAACCAGTTATAATACAGTGCAGGAATTTCCTTATTCTGCTGATTTTATTACTACTTTAAAGAAAAATGGTTATAAGGTCTATTTTTTATCCAATTATGGTAAAACTAATTTCGAATATGCAAAGAAGAATTTTAAATTTATACCACTTGCAGATGGGGGTGTTATATCTTATGAAGTGAAAAGTATTAAACCGGAACCAGAGATATATAAAGCGCTAATCGATAAGTATGATATTAGCACGGAAGAAGCCGTGTTTTTAGATGACTGCATTCCTAATCTGGAAGCGGCTAAAACATTCGGATTTCATACTATACATGTGACAGAGTTTGAGAAAGCTTTAGAGGATTTAAGAAAATTAGAGGTAAAGATCTGATGAAAAAACAAATAATAATGCTATTAACCTGTATTCTGTCAGGATGTCTGTTGTTTACAGCATGCCGGAAAGAGGATAAGAAGGACCCGGTCACGCAAACGGGAGAAACGATAGATAACAGTATGGAAGCTGATACAAGTGAGACTGAGGAACAGACGGGGAACACAACCCAGGAATATATCAGCGAAAAGGAAGCCCTAAAGAATATACAAGATATAGTTGGTGAACGTGGATACAATTTTGAATTACTGGACAATAATTTAACAATAGATGACGAAACCTATTATCTTTATCAAGTCAGTGACAGTATTGGGCCGTTTAAACCAGGCGTTTTGGTTAATAAAATAACCGGTGAACTTTTCTGTTATTATTCAGACGGAAGTATCGCTGCATTTTCAGAGCATCCATTATACGTAGATCCTGATATAACAGAACAAACCGGAGCTGATGTAATATCCCAGCAGGATGCTCTGGATAGGTTGAGAGGAATTCAGGCAAAAGACTTAGGACTTCCAAAAGAATTGTCGGAGTACAGCATTGATTTTGATGGCTGGACTACCAATGTAAATGATGTCGAATGTTATGGTATTAACGTTTATGCAGAGTCAGAAAAACAAATGACAGTCATAGGACAGTTTTATGTAGCATTGGATGGTAGTTCCATGTTCAAATATGACAGTGAGGCAGATGATATCGTTGCAATTAAAGTGAAATAAAAAACTGCTGATTATTTGCTTAGGGGCCGCAGTACAGCCTTTATCCAAATCATCAGCAGTTTTTAGTTTACTATAGGTTAGCAATTGCTGTTTATTTACCGAATGCCTGATTTAAATCATAGATGATATCGTCAATATGTTCAATACCGATAGATAAACGTATGGTATTTGGTTTGATACCGGAGGCAAGCAGCTCTTCTTCCGTCATCTGAGAGTGAGTAGTACTTGCAGGATGGATAACTAAAGATTTAACATCCGCAACATTGGCCAATAAAGAGAAGATCTCTAATCTGTCTATAAAATCTTTTGCTTCTTGTGCTCCACCTTTGATTTCAAAGGTAAAGATAGAACCACCGCCATTGGGAAAATACGTATTATATAATTCGTGGTACGGGTTATCCGGTAAGGATGGATGATTAACATGCTCTACCTGGGGATGTGATTTCAGGAAATCAACCACTTTTAATGTATTTGCCACATGGCGTTCAACACGCAATGATAAAGTTTCCAAACCTTGCAGGAATAAGAAAGAATTAAAAGGACTCAGAGTAGCACCGGTATCCCTAAGAAGAGTAACACGGGCTTTTATAATATAAGCGGCAGCACCCACAGCACCGGTAAAGCTGATTCCGTGATAACTTGGATTTGGTTCTGTAAGATAAGGGAATTTACCGGAAGCCGCCCAGTCAAACTTACCGGAATCTATAATCACACCACCAATGGAGGTTCCATGGCCTCCTATAAATTTAGTAGCAGAATGAACGATAATATCCGCACCGTATTCAATTGGACGAAGCAGGTATGGTGTTGCAAATGTATTATCAACAATTAATGGAATACCGTTTTTATGTGCGATATCCGCAACAGCGGCAATATCTATGATACTGGAATTAGGGTTACCAAGGCTTTCAATAAAGATTGCTTTTGTATTTGGTAAGATAGCAGCCTCAAAGCTTCCCTGTTCATCTGCATTAACAAAGGTGGTGGTAATACCGAAATCTCTTAACGTATGGGCGAACAAATTGTAGGTTCCGCCATAAATCGTATTGGCTGAAACGATGTGATCACCTGCGTGTGCTATATTCTGGATTGCGTATGTAATAGCGGCGGATCCGGAAGCAGTAGCTAATGCTGCAATACCCCCTTCTAAAGCAGCGATTCGTTGCTCAAATGCATCAGAAGTAGGATTCATAATACGGGAATAAATATTGCCGCCCTCTGATAAGTTAAAACGTCCAGCGGCCTGTGCTGAATTAGCAAATACATAAGAAGAAGTCTGATAAATCGGCACGCAGCGGGCATCTGTTGCGGAATCCGGTTTCTCCTGGCCTATATGAAGTTGCAGTGTTTCAAATTTTAGCTTTCGTTTTTCCATAAAAATACCACCTTTCAGATAATATATAAAACCTATTGGAATAATATGAAATGAAGTATAATAGAAAATCTTGTTAATGTCAAGAAAAATATGTTAAATTTAGATATAATTTATAATTATTCAGCTTATGGCATAGCGACGTGTTTTTTGTGAGTGTATTATCACAGAAAACCGGAGAATGGCAGCGTAGTAACGCTGCCATTGCGTTTTGTGTGTTTCGCGAAAGCATGTTATTGTTCGCGGAACTGCTGCTTTTTGCAGGGGAGTAAACAGTAACCTAAAATCGAACCATATAATTAGATTATATAATCATTTCCTGTCAGACTATTTTGTCTCTCCACCAGATCTGCTAAAGTTATATTATCCACCACATTGTTAATTGCCTCATTTAATTTCATCCACACGTCCAAAGTAGCGCACTGACTGCTGCGGGTACAAAGATTGGTATCGTCCTCCAAACAGGCAACTGGGGCAAGACTACCCTCAATCAAACGTAGAATCGAACCAACCGTGTAATCTTCCGGGGCCTTAGCAAGACGATAACCGCCTTGTGCACCGCGTATACTTTTTACATAACCGGCTTTGCTAAGTTGTGTAATGATCTGTTCCAAATATTTATCAGAAATTTCCTGCCTTGCTGAAATACTTTTAATGGTTATATATTCGCCTGTATTATGCATTGCAAGATCTAACATTAATCTTAGGGCATAACGTCCTTTTGTTGAAATCTTCATAGAGACCTCCTTATATAATAGTATTGGTTAATATTTATATTACCATGGGAATACTATGTTTACAAGTACTAAAGCCCGGATTTACTGAAATTTCATTGTTATTCGATTAGAAAATAACAATCAGGTGTCATCGTACTTTTAAAATTAATGTTAAAAACCTATGTGATTTATTGTAACTTACAGTTTTGTATGGTAAAATAGTCCTATGTTAAAATGAAAATAACAGGGAAACATTTATAGGAAAGATCGTTATGCAAGGGGGAGGCTAAATGAAAAAACTAGTTAAAGCAATACTAATTCTATTATATGTGTCTTCTCTGCTCGGCTGTCAATATAAAGATCAGGATTCAGGGTCTGGTTCTAATCAGACAGAGCTGGATGAAACTGTCAATCATAATAAAGTTACGAAAGATAAAAACCAGGATACTAAATCAGAATCAGCTGAAAGTGATACAACAGATGAACCAGTAGTATATAAACCGGTTAGCGGAGATAATCTTACTGTTGCATCAGAATTCGCTAAGGATTTATTGAATGAGAATTTTCTCAAATTAAAACAGGCTTACCAATTTGATGATAACATGAAAACGGCAATAACTGCGGAAGAAACAAAAAAAACAGTACTATTCTATAATTCCGAATACGGTAAGATGGTAAAAATAAAGGAAGCTTATTCTTTGTCAGTTGGTGCTTATCAATATATCATGGTACCCATTGTATGTACGATAGGTAACTTCAATTACCAGATCGCATTCGATGGAAATCATAATATCGTTGGATTTTCATATGAAGAATATGCTGCAAAAGAACCATTAAATGATAATACCATACCTGAAGAAGTTATTGAGACTGAATACAGCTTTAGCAGCGATGGATTTGTGATTCCGGGCACTTTAACCAGACCGAGAGAGGGCAGTTTATATCCGGTAGTAATTCTGGTACAGGGGTTCGGAGCTTCTGACAGGGATGAAAGTATTTATGAAAATAAACCTTTTCGTGATATTGCCTGGGACTTGGCAAAGCAGGGAATTGCCAGCTACCGCTATGATAAGAGAAATTACTTATACAGCGAACAGGTAGCAGAGGATAAAACTGCTACGATAAAGGAGGAAATTATTAATGATGTGGTTGCAGCGACTAAAATGGTTGAAAAACTTGAGGGGGTTGATACTACCGGAATCTATATATTGGGACATAGCCTGGGTGGGTATGTAATACCCAGGATTGCGCAGAAATTACCCGATATATCCGGTTATATTTTAATGGCTGCACCGGCTGAACACATCAAGAATTATATAATGGATCAATTTAATTATCTTGCTTATCGGGATGAAATTCTGACAGTGAAAGAACAAGAGGATCAAAAAAAACTGCAGAAAGATATTGATCTGCTGGATAATCCAAAAGATCTCCCACAAAATAAAATGATATTAGGAGCTTTTAAAGACTACTGGATTGATTTGGCTGGTTATTATCCGATGAAAGCTGCCAAGAAAATCAAAGCTCCGGTGTTGGTTCTTCAGGGTGAAAGAGATTATCAGGTCACAATGAAGCAATATAATAAATGGAAAGATAATTTTGCGGATGCAGATAATTGGTTTTTTCATTCTTATGCTGCATTAAATCATTTTATGATGGCTGGAGCAGGTGAGCCAAAATCTGAGGAGTACAGGACTAGAAAACATGTAGATACGAAAGTAACTCAGGATATTATTCAATTCATTAAGGATAGAAATGAAAAGGATTCAAAATAATATACAACTAAATAAGTTTGTCCGAAATGATTGAGTATGAGGTATGAAAATGAATATATGTACTATGTTCTCCTACAAACGCAGTAAATAGTGTCTTTTTATATCACATAAAATGAATTTTAGATAAGCTTTTTTAGCATATACAACAGACTGTTAATACAATTAAAGGGCTGCTGTAAAAACTGTTTTTTATCAGAATGGTTTTTACAACAGCCCTTTAATTTTATAACTTGATTTTGGTCCACTTGCCGTTAGAGAATCTTATAAAATTTAAAGCAAAACGTAAGAATTGATCTCCGCATAATGCTATCCAGGCACCATATAAGCCGAATGAAAGAGGAAAACATAACAGCCAGGTGAGTGCCGGACGTATCAGTGCAACACTGATCATTGAGGTAATGGCAACAAAGACGGTATCTCCCGCACCTCTAAGGCAGCCGGATATTATGACCTGGGAAGTCTGGGCATGGGTAGTAAAAGCAATGATCAGCATAATACCCGCACCTAATGCTATAATAGCCGGATCGTTTGTAAATAAAGAAACCAGAAATTCTCTGCCGGTGATAAAAAATATAAAAAGGATCGAAGATACCAGAAATGCCAGCCGTTGACCGGCTTTTCCGTAAATAATTGCCATATCAGGGCGTTTGGCACCAAGACTTTGTCCTACTAGAGAAGAGGCAGCTACGGAAAAGCCGTCACCAAAGCAAAAAGATAAATTAAGAATATTCATACAAATTAAGTGAGTCTCATATGAGGTGGTTCCCAATTTGGCAATAATAATCACATAAGCAAAAAAACCGATACGCATAAATACCTGTTCTACAAAGGCACTTCCGCTTACCTTTGTAATTGGTTCTAATATATGATGATTAATTCTCCAGGATGCTTTGCAGTAAAGACTTAAAAAAACATCTTTTTTAAGAAGGGTTGCAAAAGATATAATACATGAGGCAATTGCACCAAGACATGTGGCGATGGCAGCACCTTTTACTCCTAAAGCAGGGAAGAAACCAATACCATTTATTAACAGGTAATCAAAAGTGATATTTACTATGTTTGCAACAATATTTGTCCTCATGGAAATTTTTGTATTACCGCTTCCCCGTTGTGCTGCATTTATAGTGAGATTTAATGCGGTAAAGAATAAACTTACCATTAGGATCCTAAAATAATCCAGTGCATCTTTTAGATAGGATACATCAGCTCCTGCAAACTTAAGGATAGGAACTGCGAATAGGAAACCCATAATTGACATACTAAGGGAAATGAGTGCACTAAGAATCATACCTACTCTTAAAGTATGGTTTGCACCCTCCCGGTCCTGCTGGCCTTTTCTGCGCGCTACGATTGCCGTAATACCTACATTAAGCGAAAATATAACTGCTAAAAGAATAAATTTAGGCTGATTGGTGATACCAACAGCAGCAATAGATCCCTTACCTAAAGTACCCACCATCATGGTATCTACAGAGCCGATTAATCCGACTAAAAGAGATTCAATTGCAGAAGGCCAAGCCACATTAAAGAAGTTTTTATAGACGATTTTAGATGGAGGAAGGTCTCCTATAACTAATTGGGGTTTAATCATACCTTTTACTGTAAAAAAAGTGACTGCTTGATGAATAAGTTTCATAATAAACCTCTGTCTTATGTATAATTTTGTTTGAGTTAATAATCTGGATACTCTATTCAATCTTTTGCATTCATAAAATTTCGTCAATAAAGATTTTATATAGTAAATTTTATGGATAAGATTTTAAATAATAAAAAATAATTTTAATAAATGAACTTCATAAATACTAGTATATCACACAAAGAAAGAGAAACAATGTATTTACTTATACTATTCAATTTTTTTCCATTTTGTGATAAAATATATTTGTCTAAAATCTAATATACTATAAAATAAGCAATTTAAAAGAAAAGGAGCCTAAGTGTATGAATACTGAGAATAATCACATTAAAACAAATGAGTTGGTTTGCAGGAAGCAGGGAGAATTAATTCAAAACATACGCGGAGATAAGCCGGCATGTGGCTTAAAAGAGGATACATGCAGACAGTTAATCCGGGAAGCTATTCATAGTCTTAAGTTTTCTTATTCTCCTTACTCTGAGTTTAAGGTGGGTGCTGCGTTATTGACAAAGGATTTAAAAATATATACCGGATGTAATATAGAAAATGCAGCTTATTCTCCAACAAACTGTGCAGAACGAACTGCATTCTTTAAAGCAGTAAGTGAGGGAAAAATGGATTTTCAGGCTATAGCAATTGTTGGAGGTAAAGATGGAATCATTACCGATTACTGCCCGCCTTGTGGAGTATGCCGCCAGGTTATGATGGAGTTTTGTAATCCCAAAAAATTTTTTGTGATCTTAGCAAAATCAGAAGCGGACTACTGGATCTATAATTTAGAGGATATGATTCCGATGGGATTTGGACCGGATAATTTGGTTCAGGAATAAATACAGATTAATTTATGTATCCTGCAATTGTTTTTTATATATTATTAATATACAAGAAAAGCATATCAAACTATAGTGAGATATGCTTTTTTGTTACACAGGGAAGTTCGAAGAACTTTCCTGTGTAACAAAAAGCCCGACCGGCAGGATGCGCATGACGCACTTAAGGAAGATGTCACTGTCGTGACAGCGCGTCAGCGCTAGAGTCTGGCTTGCCAGACTCTTTCTTGTATTATATTACCTATTTTATTTATAAAAAATGTTTTTTATAAGGTAAATAATTTATTGACACTGGGACTATGTGCCTATATAGTATTATAATAGTTTCTTTATTGTAGGTGTAATACCAGTCATCTGTTAGCTATTTGGCATCTGTTAGCTATTTTACATTTACAAATACTATTAAACATCTTAGGAAAGTGAGTATTTATGAAAAGAAAAAAAACAAAAGAAAAAGGTGGGTTAAGAAGCACCAAAACCAAATTAATCATTGTAGTAATACCTATTAGTATTCTATCAATTGTAGCATTATTGGCAATAACATTTCAGTCATCCAAGAGAATTATTCTAAGTTACGGTGACCAAATTATAAAATCTCTGTCTGGTGCCAATGTAAATAGCATTGAAACCTGGTCGCAGGGTATCATCTCATCACTAAATGAGGTTCAGAATACATTGGAACAGGTGGACTTTACAGATGAGGAACTTCTTAAATATTTAGCTACAACTATGAATAGAAATGACAGTTATCCGAGTGGCGTATATATAGGTACGGATCAGGGTGAAGTAATTAATACGTTTGATTTTATACCGCCGGCCGATTATGTGGTAACCGACAGGGATTGGTACAAGGAGGGACTTAATCGTGAAACTTTTGGATTTGGTTCAACCTATGTGGATGCCCATACCGGTGAAAGTGTATTAAGTGCGTCGGTTAAATTACATACCGGCGGCCCTGTCGTTAAAGTAGCTTCCGTGGATATTTTTCTGAAAAATGTATCCGCCATGGTTTCTGACATGAAACTTATGAAAACCGGGACTGTTTTTTTAATCGATAAAAGCACGAATACTATTATAGCTCACAAAGATACTGAACTGATTGCTAAGAAAATGGATGAGAAAAAAAATAATATTCTGCTGTCCGGTATTTTTAAACATCTGAGTGAAAATAATAAGGATGTATTTCGTATAAAAGATGGATCTAAGACTTATATGGCATACCTTGAGAATATCGATAACACCAGTTGGGTATTAGCTTCCTATATACCTCAGGAAGAAGTTGTGGCAGCTTTAGATCAATTGCAGATTATTATTAACATTGCAGCTATAATCTGTATCATTTTATTGACTATAATCATGGAAAGGGTAATTCATGTTATAATAAAACCGATTAAAAAACTTACAGGTACAATAGAGCAGATTACACAAGGAGATTTTACGGTAAATGTTGATACCAGAGGAAATGATGAAGTTGCGGTAATGAGTAAAAGCATGCAAAAATTCATAGAAACTATGAGGGGAATTATCACGGATGTAAGAGATATGTCCTGGCAGTTAAGTACTCAGGCCGAAAACAGCAGTAAAGTATCCGAGACTTTACATTCTTCTGCTGAAATTCAATCCTCTTCCATGGAGGAATTAAATACTACGGTAGATGAACTTGCTAAATCTGTCAGTGAAGTGGCAGAAAATGCAACTACACTGGCACACGTGGTATCGGAAGCAGATACCATGGGACAACGGGCAAGCCATAAAATGCAGGAAACCGTATTAGTTTCTGAAAAAGGCCGTAAAGATATGGTTCAGGTAAATGCAGCAATGAACCAAGTTGAAAACGCAATAAATTCATTAGAAGCAGTAGTAGAAGAAGTAGGGGTATCCACGGTGCAAATTAATGATATCATTACTTTAATCGGGGAAATAGCTTCCGAAACGAATCTGTTATCCTTAAATGCAGCAATTGAAGCAGCACGGGCAGGAGAGTCGGGAAAAGGATTTGCAGTTGTAGCAGATGAAATTAGAAAATTGGCGGAAACCAGCGCTGTAGCAGTTCAAAACATATCCGGACTGATCCGTAATATCAGTGATTTAGTGGAAAGTACGGCGGATAAGACAAAAAAAAGTGTGGAGAGTATTCGCACAAGCTCCAGATTAGTTGAATCTACCAGTGGGACATTTGATACAATCTATACTGCTGTCAGTGAAACTAATGATTTGGTTAATACAATGATAGAGAAAGTAAAAAATGTGGATCAGGTTGCTTCTTCTGTAGCGGCTATTACCGAGGAACAGTCTGCAGGGGCTCAGGAGATACTGGCAACCTCGGAGGGGCTGTTAGAACATGCGGAGCAGGTTACTGAAAATAGTGAAATAGTAGGTAAAGATGCCTTGGAATTAGCAATTACGGCAGAAAATCTGGATAAACAGATAAATATATTTAAACTTTAGTACAGGCTTTATAGCCTTATAAGAAAAAACACTTTAATAGAATATAAAAATGAATATTATGGATAGTGGATTTATATTTTGTATTGAATATGTGCTGAAAAAATATAGATCCCATTCTATTAATAGTTCAATCAAACAACCGCTAAAAAACATTAAAACAACTTCTAAAAAGTACTTGACAAATTAGTCTTTCGTAAATATAATAGTAAAGTACCTGTTGAAAAGCAGTACGATAATGGGATCTTAGCTCAGCTGGGAGAGCATCTGCCTTACAAGCAGAGGGTCATAGGTTCGAGCCCTATAGGTCCCATTTTTACGAAAAACAATACTGGTTTTCGTAAAATTAGTTATTTTAATATATGGCGAAGTAGCTCAGTTGGCTAGAGCACGCGGTTCATACCCGCGGTGTCGGCGGTTCAAATCCGTCCTTCGCTATTGAAATAGGGCGTGTTGCAAAACTGTTTTTACAGATGGTTTTGCAGCATGTTTTTTATTTATGAACATAAAATAAGACATATTTATAGAGTGTTCTTTTCTAAGGTTCTGTTTCTGGATTTTTGTATACAGCATGTATCAAAGACGGGTGGAAGAAACAGCCGCAACAGCTGAAGAAATGAATGCAACCTCTGTAGAAATCGAGAGTGCGATAGAAGCAATGGCAGCAAATGCACAAAATGGCTCCTACATTGCAGCAGAAATAAGCAAGCGTGCACAGGAATTGAAAAATAATGCATTGGTGTCCCAAAAGTCGGCACATGAAATCCATCAAACAATTGATAAGGATATGAGAATATCAATCGAACAGTCAAAAGCAGTTGAACAAATCGATATTTTGACCCAATCTATATTACAGATCACATCTTAAGACCAACCTTTTTGCACTAGATGCAGCAATAGAAGCTGCCAGGGCAGGGGAAGCAGGAAAGGGATTTGCTGTGGTGGCAGATGAAATCAGAAATATGGCGGAGAATTAGCATATGTTGTCTTATTTACTAGTTTCTTGTTATTTATTTGTAATAGTTATTTATTAAAATGTAAAACTATTTAAAGCTTACGTAATGGTATTATTTTTATAATAGTGTATAATTCTTTACTGGTAGTAATATTTAATACTATTAAGATCGGATTTAACATAAGGGAGGACATTGCAGTGGTCTTTAGTAGTTTGGAGTTTATATTTCGTTTTTTGCCTGTTTTTCTTATTTTGTATTATACCATACCGATAAAATATAGAAATCTGGTACTTTTTCTCGGAAGTATATGTTTTTATGCATTGGGTGATACAAAATCCCTGATTTTAATTTTTCTGTCCATTGTAATCAATCACGTAGCAGTTAAAAACATGGAGCATGCAAGGCTGGTTCCGATGAAGAGAAAAATGTGGCTGCTTCTAGCTTTATTTTACAATTTCGGAATTCTGTTTTTCTTTAAATATATTAATTTTACAATTGATAATATCAATTATATCCTAAAACTCTTTTCTCCTGGAAACGGGATACCATCCCTGGAGGTTGTGCTGCCTCTTGGTATTAGTTTCTATACATTTCAGGCAGTATCTTATGTCATTGATGTTTATAAGGGAGAGGTTAAAGAAACCACATCCCTTTTTAATTTCGGTACTTACCTGCTTATGTTTCCGAAACTGGTATCCGGACCGATTGCCACTTATAACGAAATTAGGGAACAGCTTACGGACAGGAGTTATAATCTAATTAAATTTGAAAAAGGGTTAAAACTGTTTACCATAGGACTTGGAATTAAGGTGCTGTTGGCAAACCGGCTTGGTATCCTGTGGAATGATATTCAGACCATTGGTTTTCAAAGTATATCCACACCCCTTGCCTGGTTGGGAGCAGTGGGCTACAGCTTGCAGCTGTATTTTGATTTTTCTGGATATTCCCTAATGGCAATCGGAATAGGAAAAATGCTGGGCTTCACTCTGCCAAATAACTTCACACATCCATATATGGCTAAATCTGTTTCGGAATTTTGGCGGCGATGGCATATTACGCTGGGTATGTGGTTTAAGAATTATGTGTATATTCCCCTCGGGGGCAATAGAGCAGGGAAGAAGCGGCTGGTCTTTAATTTATTGGCAGTCTGGCTGTTTACCGGCTTATGGCACGGAGCCAGCTGGAATTATGTATTATGGGGACTGGTACTATTTTTACTGATACTTCTGGAAAAATTATATTTAAAACCTGTACTTGACCGTTCGAGGGTTATCTCAAGAATCTATATCCTTCTTATACTCCCTATGACCTGGATGTTATTTGCCATTAATGACCTAAAGGATATCGCTGTTTATTTTGGTAGAATGTTTGGTATAACAGCAGGGATTAATGTAAATACATATGATGTTTTGAAATACCTGGATCAGTTCAAATGGCTGCTGATAGCAGGAATTTTCTTTTGCTTCCCCTACGGCTTTAGGTGGTTTGCAAAACATGATAACAGCATACCCTGTACAATAATTCTGATTATCGTATTCTGGTATTCCGTTTACAATTTATCAAACGGTCTGAACAATCCCTTTATGTATTTTAATTTTTAATCGCAGGAGTGAAAGAAAAAGATATGAAGCAATTCAAAAATCCGAAAAAATATCCTCTGACATTAACCATACTCATAAGTACTTTAGTTTTTTCAGTAATAGGATACCTTGGGAAAGGCAATATTTATGTATCCTATCCCATTGACTTTTTAAAGACGCCTCAGCTTGCTGTCGTATTTGAAGCTATGAGAGATGATATTTTCCCCTGGAGTCTAAAGGGTTACACCAATATTAAAACGGTTTCTACTTCCACCGATACGGTATATGCTCCATTGGATGGCACAGATAAAACGGTGGAGGAGAATTCCAGCAGCCGGGAGGAAGCGGATGGCAATAACGGAGCCCAGGGAAATAAACCTCCGACCGGTATAAAGGAGGCTAATACCCAGGAAGCGTCAAGTACCGTAACTGAGGGGAAAACAGCTTGGCCTCCAGCAAAACCTGATATAACCAAGTCTGATGCAACTAATCCTGATGAAACCAACACGGTTCAGGATAATGAAACTGTCAGTGATCAGGACACCTGCCAGTTTGAAACCGTAAATGAAAGTTATTTTGACGATGCATTATTTATCGGGGATTCCAGGACCGTAGGGTTATCGGAGTATTCCGGATGGAAAAATCCTACCTATTTTGCAGATGTAGGTCTTACGATATATGATATTTTTGATAAGAAAATAGCTGAGGTAAACGATAAAAAATATACCATTGATAAGGCTCTTGAGAAGAAACAATTTAAAAAAATTTATATTATGCTTGGGATTAATGAACTGGGTACCGGTAATACAAAAATATTTATAAAAGAGTACAAAGCGGTAATTGAAAAAATACGAAAACTCCAGCCTGATGCCATTATATTTGTAGAAGCTATCATGAATGTATCAAAGAAAAAATCTGATTCCGATCCGATTTTTAATAACAAAAATATTAAAGATAAAAACGATCATCTTGCCTTACTGGCGGATAATAAGAATATATTTTATATTGATGTAAATGAAGCTATTACAGACAAAACCGGTGGTATACCAAAGGAGTATACCTTTGATAATATTCATCTGAAAGCCGCATATTACAATATATGGACCAAGTTCCTATTAAAACATGGTATTGTAAAAGAATGACAACCTTAAGGGTTTGTTGCAGATTCAAGGACTAAATTACCTGGGGCTGTCGCAGAAATCAAAAACTAATTTACCTGGGAGTGTCCGGTAAGTTTTCTGCCCCTTAAATGATAAAAATTATTGTTTCATTTCTAGATTATTTAAGTTAATATAGTATATAATAGTTTTAACTTATTCATTTCTAAATTTCTGCTTAAAGCGTATAAAGAGTGGTTGAAAGAAAATATTAATGAAAGGATGCCATACAGTAATTCTTTCAGCCTGTGAAGATTTGTTCACATTTAATGTTATGGCAGTACCGTAATATATTGCGGTATGCATTGGGTATCAATATGAGAATTGGATCGGGGTATGATGTGCATCGCCTGGTTAGCGGGCGGGATTTAATAATCGGCGGAGTTAATATACCATATGAAAAGGGACTTTTAGGTCATTCCGATGCGGATGTACTTCTTCACGCAATTATGGATGGGTTATTGGGGGCGGCAGCTCTGGGTGATATCGGTAAACATTTTCCGGATACGGATGAAACTTATAAGGGAATTTCCAGTATAGAGTTGTTAAAGAAAGTCAGGGCACTTCTGGAAGAGAGGTTTTATATAATAGAAAATATCGATGCAACTATTATTGCACAGAAACCAAAGATGGCACCTTACATACCTGTAATGGTTAAAAATATAGCTGTTTCACTAGGTATAGAAGAAGATCAGGTCAATATAAAAGCTACCACAGAAGAGGGCTTGGGATTTACCGGAGAAGGTTTAGGAATCTCTTCCAATGCGGTGTGTCTGCTTACTACAGTTGATAACTACAGATACGATAACGGGACAGATCACTTTAGCAACAACAGAGATTGTGACAGTTGTTCCGGCTGCACCGGCTGTTCGAAGAAGTAATTGCAGTGGGAGATAGCATGGAGCATACATTAGTTAATTCAGAATATACAATATTTAATACAATAGATGAAATACAAACATTAGGGAAAAATGCAGAAGAGATCAGGGAAGACCTTTACTCTTTATGGCAGGATTGTTTCGGGGATACGATAGAATATACGGATTTTTATTTCGATTGGAAAACAGAAGATAACCGTATTCTGACAGCATATAAACAGAACCGCATAAGTGCTATGCTGCATCTTAATCCCTATCTGGTTATGGTAAACGGCAAACCGACACCGTTAAATTATATTGTAGGAGTTGCTACCAGAAAAGAGGATAGACGGCAGGGATTAATGAAATTACTGCTGGAAGCTTCTCTTAACCAGATGTATGAAGAACAGATGCCTTTTACTTATTTGATGCCTGCCGCTGAGTCTATTTATCTGCCTTTCGGTTTTCGAATTGTATACGAACAGGAAGGCTGGAGAGATAAATTGTTAAAAGCGACACAAATAAGAAATAGCGGCTTGAATTTACATGAAGCAATAAAAGGCGAATTACGGATAGTTAATGTAAAAAGTAATGAAGAAGATATGATTTCGGCGCTGACGGAGTTTACAAATAGTTTTTTAACAAAGCATTACAATATTTACGTAAAACGTTCCCCTTATTATTACAAACGTTTAATCCATGAGATGGAAAGTGGAAAGGGAAATGTTTTAGTCTGCCTGTTGGAAGATGAAATAATCGGTTATACTGCATACATGACTGATGGCGGTATAGGAATAGCCGAATGTATCTGCGGGAAAAATTACGAAGAGATAGTGATGAACGCTTTTTCATCCGAAATTATAAGCAAAAGCGATGCAGCAGCTGGTTCTGAACATCATTCCAATCCAACAATTATGGCAAGAATAGTGAATTGGAGTAACTTTATTAAAAGCATCACAGCAAAAGAAGAAACTACTGTATATATGAAAGTTGAAGATTCCATTATAACAGATAATAACGGTACGTATCAGCTGCAATTTTCACCTCTGGGTTGTATTGCCAGTTTAACCGATCAAGAGCCGGAGATTACGGCGGATATAGCGGACTTAACAAAACTGTTTTTTGGAAGAATGAGAGAAAATGAGATTGCTAAACTAAATATTAACGGAAAACCTTTAGAGATTTTAGATAAATTAAAGAAGATTGACAATTATAAAGATGTTTTTATCAATGAGGTTGTGTAAGAGTATTAAGATGTTTGAAAACAGTTTCACAGCGAGGCAAAATTATAATATGTTTGAATTAACGGTTGGAAAATACTTTACTCAAAGGTTGACATTTTGTTGATTTTTGCATAGAATAGATACAGTATTATAAATAAATATAAGAAAAGCGTTGAACAAAAAAGTAGTTTATAGGTAAGGCAGCAGAGATGGAATGTCACCGGCTGAAAGCATTCTTTGCCAGAATATAAACGAAGTGCATTTGGGAGCTGATTAGGTGAGGCAGGTATAGCTTAGCTTAATCCGGACACAGCCGTTATCTGACATAAGACTGTATAAGGTAATTAAAACCTGATGCAAAATAGAGTGGAACCACGGATAAACTTCGTCTCTTACCTGTAAGAGACGGAGTTTTTTATTGTATAGGTAAGTTCTCCGAACTTCCCTATACAATAAAAAGCCCTACCGGGCAGGATGCACATGACGCGCCAGAGTTTAACCAAAGGAGGTTGTATTCATGGGTTTTATTGGGTATATTAAAGAAGAAATGCAAATTATAAAAGAGCGGGATCCGGCAATAAAAACACCGTTTGAAGTATTTTTATATCCCAGTTTTCATGCGATTATAAGATACCGAATTGCACA
Organism: Anaerocolumna sp. MB42-C2; assembly: GCF_030913705.1. GTDB lineage: Bacteria > Bacillota > Clostridia > Lachnospirales > Lachnospiraceae > Anaerocolumna. The sequence goes on along the minus strand of NZ_CP133190.1, from coordinate 2,267,865 downwards.
TAAATTATATTTACAAAGACACTATTTCCTGGCCAGGTGGTTTTCCCAGAGAACAGTAAGAAAAACCGGAATTGAAATTCATCCGGGAGCAACCATCGGCAAAGGTTTATTTATAGATCATGGACACGGAGTGGTAATAGGTGAGACAGCGATAGTAGGCGATAATGTGACGTTGTATCAGGGTGTTACGTTAGGCGGAACAGGGAAGGAAAGCGGAAAAAGGCATCCTACCATAGGCAATAACGTTATGATAAGTGCAGGCGCTAAAATACTAGGATCCTTTACGGTAGGTGAAAATTCTAAGATCGGTGCCGGTTCCGTAGTATTATCGGAGGTTCCTCCAAACTCTACAGTAGTAGGTGTACCCGGACGTGTAGTTAAAAGAGATAATGTCAAAATACCGAGAGAAGATATGGATCAGGTACATCTTCCGGATCCGGTTTATAGTGATTTAATAAGATTACAGCAGGAAAATAAGAGATTAATGGAAGAATTAAAGCGGGTCTGTAACAGAGTTCACAAATTAGAAAAATAAATAAAAGAAAGGATGCCAAGTAAGATGCTTTCACATTTTATATGGTGTAATACATCAGCCTGGGGATGTGTTAAACAATGGGTGCTAAAATGAAAATCTATAATACTTTAACGAAAAAGAAAGAAGAATTTATTCCAATTGAAGAGGGAAAGGTCCGTATGTATGTCTGCGGACCAACTGTATATAATTATATCCATATAGGGAATGCAAGACCTATTATTGTATTTGATACCGTTCGAAGATATCTTGAATACAAGGGGTATGAGGTTAATTTTGTATCGAATTTTACAGATGTGGATGATAAGATCATTAAAAAAGCTAATGACGAGGGCGTCTCCGCTACGGAGATATCCGAACGGTTTATCGATGAATACCGTAAGGATCAGGAGGGTTTAAATGTAAAACCTGCCACTACCAATCCCAAAGCTACGGAAGAAATAGATGGCATGATTGAGATGATAGATGCGCTGATTAAAAAAGGCCATGCTTATGAGAAAAACGGTACGGTATATTTTAGAACCAGAAGTTTTAAAGACTATGGAAAATTATCCAAGAAAAACATTGATGATCTGGAAGCAGGAATCAGAATTGCAGTCAGTGATGAAAAGGAAGATCCTTTGGACTTCGTGCTCTGGAAACCGAAAAAGGAAGGAGAACCTTACTGGACTTCACCCTGGAGTGACGGAAGACCCGGCTGGCATATTGAATGTTCTGTAATGAGTAAAAAATATCTTGGAGAGCAGATTGATATTCATGCCGGTGGTGAGGATCTGGTATTTCCCCATCATGAAAATGAAATAGCACAAAGTGAAGCCTGCAACGGAAAAGAATTTGCAAAATACTGGATGCATAATGCTTTTTTAAATATTGATAATAAGAAAATGTCAAAATCAGAAGGTAACTTTTTTACCGTAAGGGATATCAGCGAACAGTATCCCCTGCAAATACTTCGTTTCTTTATGTTAAGTTCGCATTATAGAAGTCCGCTTAACTTCAGCAGGGAATTAATGGAAGCTTCGAAAAACGGTTTGGAGAGAATTCTTACTGCCACCTATAATCTGGAGCATCTTCTGGAGTCAGCAGAATCCAAAGAACTAACGGAGGAAGAGAAGAATATACTAACAGAAGCAGAGAGCTTAAATAGTAAATTTGATATGGCGATGGACGACGATTTTAATACCGCCGATGCTATTGCAGCTATATTTGAGATAGTTAAAGCTGCTAATTCAAAAATTACATCGTCTAACTCAAAAGAGCTGATTCAAAAAGTGCTGGATAAGATTCTAAAACTAAGTGACATTTTAGGCCTTCAGGTTAAGAAAAAGGAAGAACTCCTGGATGATGAAATAGAGCAGTTAATTCAGGACAGACAGAATGCGAGAAAAGGTAAAGATTTTGCAAAAGCCGATGAAATTCGTAACCTTTTATTAGAGAAAGGTATTATTCTGGAAGATACGAGAGAAGGCGTAAGATGGAAAAGAGCTTAGAGGATAACACAGCTGTTCAAGACGAGAGTAAGGTAAAGGAACCGTTAGCTTTGATCCAATATATTAAATCAAACATGGATCTGCCGGATACGGATTTAAAGACCTATTCCCCGCTTACCCTTGCATTTATCGGTGATGTGGTTTATGATTTAATCATACGTACTTTAGTTGTGGAGAATGGGAATGCTCCTGTTAATAAATTGCACAAAAAAGTAAGTAATTTAGTAAAAGCTCCTGCTCAAATGGAGCTGTTTCATCAGATTGAGGACAAGCTCACCGAAGAAGAGTTAGCGATATTTAAAAGAGGACGTAATGCCAAATCATTTACCTCCGCAAAAAATGCCAGTATAACGGAGTACCGTATAGCAACCGGTTTTGAAGCTTTAATCGGATATCTTTACCTTAATAATGAATTTACACGGATTCTGGAAATAATAAAATCAGGATTAAAATAATTTTGTTTCCCATATGGAGGTTAATTTGGAATGAGATATGAAGAATTTACAATAGAAGGCAGGAATGCAGTACTGGAGGCTTTTCGTTCCGGAAAAACCATTGACAGGCTGTTTATCTTAGATGGATGTCAGGATGGACCGATTAAATCCATAACAAGAGAAGCAAGAAAAGGTGATACAATCATCACTTTTGTAAAAAAAGAAAGGTTGGATCAATTATCTGAGTCCGGAAAGCATCAGGGGGTAATTGCATATGCTGCCGCATATGAATATGCAGAAATAGATGATATGTTAAAAGCGGCTGAAGAAAAGGGAGAACCTCCTTTCTTGATTTTATTAGATAATATTGAGGATCCTCATAATCTGGGTGCAATTATAAGGACTGCAAATCAGGCAGGAGCACATGGTGTTATCATACCGAAAAGGCGTGCGGTAGGATTAACTGCAACCGTTGCAAAAACATCTGCGGGAGCAATTAATTATACTCCGGTTGCCAAGGTAACAAATTTAGCCGTAACGATAGAAGAACTGAAAGAAAAGGGACTCTGGTTTGTCTGTGCGGATATGGACGGAGAAACCATGTATAAACTTAATCTGCGTGGTCCCATTGGGCTGGTAATCGGCAGTGAAGGAGAAGGAGTAGGAAGATTAATTAAGGAAAAATGTGATTATAACGCTAAAATTCCTATGTTTGGAAATATAGATTCCCTGAATGCATCCGTAGCTGCGGGTGTGTTGGCATATGAAATCGTAAGGCAAAGGATGGGCTGATTTTAGCATAGAATAATTTCTGATATAAAAGTGAAAAAGGTAAAGAAGCTGTTAAAATAGGTATATGCTGTGACATATAACATATTATTTAACAGCTTCTTTTATAAATTATTTTAAGGCATTGGAACAAAGAACAGAGTTAATTTTTATTTTCACTGCCGAATCTTTTTAATAAATATCTCTTTTTATATTTTAATTTACTGTATCTTCCTACCTTCTGAATTACATTATAATTGACAATACCTCCTACAGCGCCGACAATGGGTATGCCCTGTATAAATTTAGCGGTTAATAAAGAATCCGATAAAACGGAGGAGGTTAATTTCATTTGTTCTTCCAAATCTATAGCAGTGTAAATCTGGTGATCCGTTTTATAACCGAAAGAATCTATTTCTTTATTCGCTTCTTTTTGCTGCTCTTCTTTAGTTAAAGCTCCTCTGATCAGCATAAGGATATATGTCTTTTCAGCCGGAGTATTATAATTAAAGCCGTAACTTAAGGCAACTTCATTAATGGTTTTGATCATTAATGAGATAAGGATCGGAATATCAGGCAATCCGATACCCAGAGCACCCAAAACACTGCCCTCCAACACGGAAAATGAAGTATTGATAATATTGGAATAATTAGCTGGTTTATCAAGTCGTTTAACGGATTTATTATTAAATTTTCTTTGTATGGCATAATCATTTATCTCAAACTCAAATTGTTTATCTTCTTTGTTGTATGTTTTTTCAATATATTCATTCCCTTTTTCGAAAAATAATTTAAAGCTTTTATAGAAAGCAGTTTCTAAAGCAGCACTTAATTTCTCCGGTACCTTTTCCTGTATTTTATCCACAAAAGGTAATATTTTATTCTTTAAGAGAGGGTTATCTTTAGGGTTTAATATATTATCTTCTTTTCTGTCTAGTTTTTTCATTTGTTTCATAAACATTCGGTCCATAGCGATATCCTTTCTAAATAAGATTATTTTATTACTAAATAATTAAGATAAAATGAATCTTTATGATAGTATATACCAATTAAAATATTTTGTATAACATATATCACATTAGCATTAACAAAACTTAAAAATTTAATTTTAAGGTGTTGTGGGAACTAAATAGGATGGCGTACTCTATTATATTATTACATAGATTGGATGACATACATACTGATATAAGAAAAAAAGAAAAGGCCCTATGCATTTGGTGGGCGCACAGGGCAAATTTTGGGATGTTATACTGGGGAATATAACAATTAAATGGTAGCAGAATAAGTTTATGTTTGCAATGTAAATATATTCCACTCAGCCGGTTTCTATCGGTTGCTGACTGTTTTCTATAATTTATGACAGGGACATTAGTGTCTTTGAAAAAGGAAAATACAATAACACTAAATGAGGTATTTTTTGAGATCAGAATGTCTCCTGTATTTAGTAAAAACGATCGTAAGAATTCATTAGAAAATGCTTTTGAAGCATTTTACCAGAGTGCCATTTATAGTTGAAAAAATGTAATAATGTGGTAGAATTTGTAAGTGAGAGGAGGTGGGGAATATGACAAGAAAAGAAAAATATATGGCAATGTATGAAGAAAGAGAAATAAAACATAAACAATTATCAAATGAAATAATGAGATTTGAAGAAGAGGAAGAATTGAAAGCAGAAATGATATTTTACGAACAATGTTATAATGCTGGACTGGGTGATGATTATTTAGAAAAAGGTAAGAGATTTGAAAAAATAATAGAAGAAATAAAAAACAAAGAGATAGAATCTTTAAAACTGAAAAAAGAAATGGATATTTTGAAAAAGTTATTAATGGAAACAGCAGAATTAAAAGTAGTATAAAAATTAGAATATTATAAGCATCCTTCGGGGTGCTTTTTATATATATTAATAAATCACCTAAATAATACCCAATACAATTTCTTCCTATTATAGTATGTATACTTATTCATATAAAAAATCCCTATACCATCAATATAGGGAACGAATTTTATTTTTATGGAATAACTTATGGAATAAAGATTTTTGTAAAACTCTCAAAGTACTGTATTATCAGAAGCTGCCAACGGGAATCGAACCCGTGACCTCCACCTTACCAAGGTGACGCTCTACCGACTGAGCCATGGCAGCATAAAAATATAAATACTGAATTAAACGATAAATTATAGAATTGTCAAAACATGATTATTAATATAACTATAATAAAAATACTAATTAATACAATTCTTTCAATACTTTGTTTAATTTGAGTTTAATCCGTTGCAGGGCATTATCAATTGACTTTGGTTCTTTTTTTAACCTGTCCGCTATCTGTAAATAAGAGAAGTCAAATAGATACAAATCCAAAACATCTTTTTCGAATTGGCTTAAATGCCTTACGAGTTCATATTCTAACATATTAGTACTCTCTTTGTCAATAACTAATTCTTCAGGATTTGAAATTTTATTTTCATACATAAGATCCACTAAGGATTCTTTTTCCTCAAAGTCAGTATTTTCGTTGTATGCAGGAGTATATAGGGATACGTAAGTATTAAGAGGCAGATTCTTTTTACGGTTGGATGCCTTAATGGCACTGTATATTTGCCTGGAAATACAAAGATCGGCAAAATTATGAAAGGAATTATCTTTGCCCGGGTTATAATCTCTTATCGCTTTATATAAACCGATCATACCTTCTTGTATTAGATCATCTTTATCACCGCCGATTAAGTAGAGCGCTTTTGCCTTTTTTCTAACCAGATTCTTATAGCGGTTTAACATATAATCCATAGCATCCGAGTCATTATTACGAATTAAATCAATAATATCCTCATCTGATAAAGCATCCATTTTTTCCTCAAGCATAGTATCCCGCCTTCCATAGTTATTTCAGTATGAATATTAACTTTTTAATAAGAGCAATCTGAAGAGTCATGATACCGTAACCGCCGAATATACCGGTAATCAACCGGCGGTTATTGGTAGATGATTTGATTTTACAGGCCTGGATAACCCAATCTGTTAATATACATATACAACTGAAAATAGAAAAGACAATGTGAAATCCAAATAATATATAACAGGGGCTTGCCAGGAGATATCCCATTAGCACACCGGTGCATCTTGCGCATACGGGTAACTGGTAACCTTTATAAAAGAAACTGCGCTCCGGCAGCTGATGACATCCGGTTCGTTCTCCCAGAGCCATACATTTACACCATAACTGATAATTTTTTTGTGATTGTATGGAAGAAACTGTCTTATTCATAAATACTTTATACCCTGAATTTTCTGCCGCACTGGTTACAAATCCAGAACGCTTTTTTAGAAGTATGGCTATCGCCCATGCCGCATAGGCCGCATAACCATCCGATAGGACCAAGGATTAAATAACCGCAGCAGCCCTTAAAAAATCCGAACCCTTTCTGGTGGGATTCCACCTCTTCAATAATATGGCAATGATCAGAACCACACGAAGGACATCTCATGTTAACACCTTTCTCTTATAAGAAAATTCTTGCAGGAAGATGCTTCGCTACAGGAATCTCTTGTATTATTTAAATGTAAGAATTGTTATATATAGTTTAACATAGGATATTTTGATTTTCAATAAAGTCCCAATTTATTTTTAAAAAGGTAGTCTTGATATGTTACTGTTCACAGGCCAATAAACGCGAAGTGTGTTATTGTTCGCAAAACTGCTGCTTTTTGCAGGGGAGTGAACAGTAACCTTGATATTTATTCCACTATAATTCGCTTATAAAGAGTATAGGTCACTTTTAAATAGCAGACAATTACCAAAAGGAAAATTCCATAGATGCTTAATATATTTGTGAGCACATGGTTTACTGTGATATAGGGAATATAATTTCTATAATTTACCTTAGACAAATAGATAAGAGTTACTCCCGATCCAAATAATGATACAAAAATAGGTAGACCAAACCATACAGACATTTGCTGTCGTATTAACTTGTAAATTTGAGTTTTATCAACTCCTAATTTTTCTATTATCTTAAATCTTTGCCGGTGTTCTGCCGCATCAGTAAGTTGTTGTAAGGCTAATATAGTAAGGCTGATAACAATTAACACCAAACTTGTATAAGCTCCGCCTAGTCTAAGCATAAGTGAATTAGATATTCCTTCATTAAACTGTAAAGTTTTAAGTCTTACATATCCACTACCTTTTGGAATAATTCCAGTATTATTTAACCAATTACTTATTTTATTATCAAGATTTACGGCAAAATCATAGGAAAGGGGTTTTGTGGTATTCGCAGCATAATAAGTTGTTGCAAGTGTGAGTGTATTACATACGGAATCAGGCAAAATATACGCTGCATGCATACCGCTGGTAAAAATACCCATACCTACATTTACTTGATAATTTGCTCCGTTAGCTTTTGTGAGCGTATAATTTCCGGCTTCTATTTGTGGATGTACTTTATTGAAATGCTCAATTTCATCCGGTAATGCTGTATTAGACCATGCGATAGCATAGCTGTTTTCTGGCAGGGATATTTCTTCGCGCCCTGATAGCATTAGCAGAGCGTTGTAATCACCTAAGGAAACACCAAGTACTGGCATATCTTTTTTAATCCTTATATTAAAATCACAGCTATTAAGAAAATATACCTCCACATTTGCAGTGCCATTAACCTTATAGCCCCCATTATACAAATAACTATTGATGCGCGAATAATCAATTCCTGTCTTTGGTAAATCGTCAATACTATCTACGATTGTATAAGCTGAAAAAATTTGCACATCATAGGTGGATCGCACCTTTAAATATCCATCTACCTGTGTGGTAAAGGTAGGCAACCATCCAAGCAGAACTAGTGAGCACAATAAAACACTGGTCAAAATTGCCATTGTTTTTGAATTGGTCTTTAACTTTGAAATTATTTGCCCTAGTAAAAATAGATTCTTATATCTAAAACGTATAGATTTTCTTTTTATCAAGACTAACATCCTTGAGAGGCAACTGTAGAAGGCAAAAATACAGAACATTACCATTTCTATCGAAAGTATTGGGGGAATGAATGAATAAATAGTACCGTTGATTAAACCAGCTCTTAGCATAGAATCAATAAGTCCTTGCATTTGCAATTGTAAAACACCTGTAATCAAAGCGAATACAGACAACAAGACCGTTGTAAAACTTCCCTCTTTTTTCATCTTGCCTGTTATAACAAGAAAAGCAATTGCACAGAATATAAAAATTACTGTACTAACTATACTTGCTCCGGTCATATGCTGTGCTTTCTGACTAAATTGGTTCCAAAAAGGGATAATTTTTTTGATGGAGAGAAGCAGAATACAAACCGCAGCTACAGAAGTAACCAGCAAGCTTGGCAGGAGCATATCTTTTATGGTAGAAGTGGTTTCTGTCTTTTGGCTATCGTACAGCATATTAATAATCTTTTGTTTACATATAACATGAACATTACTAATACTAATTACAATAAACAATATTGTAAAAAAGGCCAAAGTCCACACAATGGTATCAGGGAAGATTGAAAAATAGAGGTGGTACGATTCCCCGAAACTACTCATAATGATGGTACTGACTATTTGAGAAAGTAAAATTCCCAGCAGTATGCCTATTCCAACAGCAAAGAGGCCCATTATAAGCATTTCCATAAGAAACATATAAGCAACGGTACGTTGCTCCATACCCATAATAATTTGTATAGCAAATTCTTTTTTCCTTAGTTTGATCATATAGCGATTTACATAAGAAACTAAAAAAATAAGCAACAAGGCTATCAATGGTATAATAACTTTCATTTTGCTGGAAAAGTAGTTCAAATTCATTTGAATAGGAAGCCTGCTGTTATAAAAAGGACTAGTAATGGAAAGAAATCCATAAAATAATCCAACAACAAGAATCATTGTCAGTACATAAATCAGATAATCTTTCGCAGAGCGGTTTATATTTCGCAGAACTAATTTAGCGTACATCGGATAGGTCACCTCCTAACAGGGTGACTACATCAAGGATTTTACCAAACAACTGCTTACGTGATTGTCCGCCTCTTCGTATTTCTGTAAAAATACGACCGTCTTTCAGAAATAGAACCCGTTTCGCATAACTGGCAGTAAAAGCATCGTGAGTAACCATGAGAATAGTTGCTTCTAGTTCCTGGTTCATTACTTGCAGTGTATTAAGAAGCATCTGCGCAGAGTGGCTATCTAAGGCTCCAGTAGGTTCATCAGCCAAAATTAGCTTAGGTTTGTTAATTATGGCTCTGGCACAGGCACACCGTTGTTTCTGTCCCCCCGAAACTTGATATGGAAATTTATTTAGAACAGACTGTATATCCAGTTTTTCAGCCATTTGCTTAACACGATGATCTATTTCATTTGTAGGCACTTTGTTAATAGTTAAAGCCATGGCAATGTTTTCACTAATGGTCAGAGTATCTAATAAATTAAAATCCTGAAATACAAAGCCGAGATTTTTCCTGCGGAAAAGTGTAAGCTCATTTTCATTAATTTCGGTAATATCGTCATTATGTATAAAGATATGGCCTGCACTTACTCTATCAATCGTTGATATGCAGTTGAGAAGTGTAGTTTTGCCCGAGCCAGATGCGCCCATAATGGCAATAAATTCACCGTTTTGCACTTCAAAACTAATATCATCGATAGCCTTGGTAACATGGGTTTTATTTCCATAATACTTTTCAATATGTTCAATTTTCAAAATTGCTTCCATTTCTTTCACCTCACATTCATTTTAACGAATAAAGAAACGTAAGTGTATCGACTTTTCTTTCAAAGTTCTTACAATAATGTAAGAAGTGCATTGGGGTCACTCCTGAACTTTAACGAAATCTCCTTTTGGAAAACTAAGTTCTATTGTTGTTCCTATTCCTTTCTTTGAATGAGCTGAAATATTGATGCTTAATCTATCACATAGACGTTTACATAAGTACAGGCCGATGCCGGTAGAGTTTTTATTAATTCTTCCATTTTCTCCGGTAAATCCCTTATCAAAAATACGAGGCAGATCACTTTCCGAAATACCTGTTCCGTTATCACTAACGGAAAGTATAATTTTGCTTCTATCTGATCGAGCTTCAAAGGACAAGAATGGGGTTTTGCTACAATACTTTGCTGCATTAGCTATGAGTTGATTTAGAATAAAACCAATCCATTTTTCATCAGTATAAACACTATACTGGCAGTTACTTACTTCAACAGCGATATGATTTTGAAGAAGTAGCAGCTTGTTTTCTGTAATTGCATCATGTATCACAACTGATAGAATGACCTCTTTAATAAAATAATCTTTCTCCACATTTTCGCTTCGAGCGTAATAAAGCGTCTGTTCCGTTAAATGGATTACCTTTTCCAGTTCAACCATGAGCTTTCTTGTTACACCGGACTTGTTGTTTTCGCACATTAATCTCATGGCAGAGATAGGCGTTTTTATATCGTGTATCCACTGTTCAATATACTCTTTATATTCTTTTCGTTCCCTTTGGGATTTTGATACCTGTTCAATCATGGATTTGTTGGAGGCTCTCAAAATATCGTAGTAAAATTTATCATCCGATCGTACTGGTATATCTATCACTTCAGCAATCAGATATTTTTTATCTAGATTGTTAAGTTGAGTTAAGATTTCTCTGTAATGGCGATTACGAAAATAATAATGGATGTTCAAATAAAGGCACACAATTAAAATCCATACGGACATAAGTATACAAATGATGCCCTTATCTATATTTACCGCAATTAAAAAAAATGTACAGCCGACCATAGAAATAATATGCGTAACAATACAAAAAAACTGATCACTTAAATAGTCGCGGTATTTCATATCAAATACCCCTGACGATGTTTCGTTTTGATTAAATCAGTTATACCTATTTGCTTTAGCTTATCCCGAAGCCTTGTAATATTAACGCTTAGTGTATTGTCATCTATATATAGCTGATTATCCCATAGATATTCCACCAAGTCCGCACGGGGAATAATTTTACCAGTATTTTTAAAAAGAAATGCTAAAATTTTTAATTCATTTTTTGTAAGTTCAACCGGTTGATTTTGAAATTCTAATTTACAGCTTTCCAAATATAAAGTGATTCCTTGATAAGTTATAGATTCTGCTTGTCTAGAAGCATAGGTGCGTTTTAGCAAGGAGGCAATGCGAGCTAACAAAATTGAGGTGTTATATGGCTTCGTGATAAAGTCATCCCCACCAATAGTAATACTGTTTAATTCATCCATATCGGTATTATGGCTGGTTACAAATATTATAGGAACGGTAGAAAAATTACGTATTTCCGAACACACTCTAAATCCGTTTTGGACAGGGAGTCCAATATCCAGTAAAATTAAATCAGGTGAGAGAGATTTAGTATCCTCAATAATGGAATTGAAATTGTTTGGTACGCATGTAATGTAGCCACAACCTGTTAGCAGTATTTTTAACTCGTCTTGTATTTCTTTACAATCTTCTATAATTAAGATTTTATATGCCATTCTATTTTCTCCTTTCATGCTTATCTGGCATCGATATATTCTTTCCTAACTTTTGGTTACCTATTAGTATATACGCTTAAACGAATAAACTCAATCAGTAACTCTATCGTAAAGCGGCAGGTAATGTGACGGCGGAATAATAACGAGCGGCGCTCGCCACAGTGAATGAGGCCTAATGGATTGCAGAGTTTTTATGGTAACTAGGACCGATGTTCCCTGCCGCCATATCACATGGATTCTTGTAGAGACCATAAAACTATATTGACAAAAGAACAATATATGTTATACTGAAATCGTAAGTAGTAAGTAGTAAGTAGTAAGTAGTAAGTAGTAAGTAGTAAGTGATTTGTAAAATATTAATCAAGGAGAAACCATAATGAAAAATCTATCCTTTACGCAAGAGTTTTTTCTATGTGCTCTGAAACCGCAGGGCAGTACAACATTAACGAACTCAACCGAGAGTTCAACCTGTCTTCTGGCTGGTGGTCTTCTGGAATTGCAGATGGACGGTTATATTTCGTTTGATGATAAAAAAGTGTTTGTCAATAAGGAATTGTCATCTGACAAAATGTATTTGAAACCTATATACGAATTAATTAAGAACAACAAACCGATGAAAATCGAAGCAATCGCTGAGAAATACGCTTTTGATTTTAAACGGCCGGATGAACTGTTCCAATCAGTTGGCCACTCCATTGTTAAGGATGGGTGTGTTGTTGAAGAAAGTAAGCAGGGATTATTTAAAAACAAAGTCCGCTTTTTACCAAATGAAAGTGAAGTAACAAAAGTTGTGGAAAAACTGCGGGCGGAGTTTTTAGAAGAAGGCAATGTTTCTGATGAAGCGATTGTTCTGGGTGTCTTATTAAATAAAAGCGGGTTAATAAAAAAGTATTTTTCGAAATACGAGATGCAAAAGCTAAATGACCGTTTAAAGGAAATCAAACAAAGCGAAGCAGGAGCTTTAATCAAGCAGATGGTGGATTATATTGATACATGGATTGCAATAATCATTACAATAATCAGCACATCCGGCAGCGGGGTGATCTGATTGTCAAGGCAAAGATCCATGGAAGTTATAGAAAATGCTGATTATGTTACAATTGGTGAATTAGTTCTTTTATCGGGTGTTCGATACAGTACCCTTAAATTTTATACAGAGGAGGGCATGCTTCATTTTGAACAGGCCGAGGAGAACCTGACAAGACGATATAAAAGAGCTGAAACTTTGGAGAGAATTCTTTGGATAAAAAAACTAAAGGAAGATGGATTATCAATTCCTCAAATAAAAAAGGAAATAGAATGATGAGCATAATCTTACTGTAAGGCCCCTTACAGGGGGATGATCAAACCATCTGTTACAAAATGTCCGAAGCCTCCCTGTTTGTTTTGGAATAAACACAACCGCAATAATCCTGGCGGTAAAGCTGATATTCTCTGGATAGTTCAATGGAACGTTTATAGCCGTTTTTTTTCTTAAAATCAGCAATCAGGTAAGGAATATCATATTTCTGAGCTAATTTCTCACCAATCTCATTTAATTTGGCAGCATTTTTATGAGGACTAATGGAAAGGGTAGTGGTGAAGTAATCATAGGACTTATTTTTAGCCAGCTTAGCTGTTTCTGTGAGGCGGAGCTCATAACAACGAAAACACCGTTCACTGCCTTCCGGGGATGTTTCTAAACCTTTTGCTATTTCATAGAAACGCTCAGGTTCGTAGCTGCCCTTTAGAAAATCGATAGGATTTTTAACCGGTAACTCACGGATAAGGCGCTGTTGTTCTTCCATACGCCTTGCATACTCTTCTTCAAATGATATATTAGGATTGTAATAATATATGGTAATACGAAAGAACTGGGACAGATATTCCAACACATAACTGCTGCAGGGAGCACAGCAGCTGTGTAATAACAGCCTGGGGGTTTTATTATTTATAACTAGTCCGGAAATTAGCTTATCCAGTTCTTTTTGATAATTTCTTTGTATATCCATAAAAGGACCTCCATATTTGTAGTGAAAAACAAGTAACCATGCAATATATTTTAACTAATTTTTGTTATTGTTCACTTCCCAGCAAAAAGCAGCTGTTCCGCGAACAATAACAGACTTCGCAATGCACACAAAACGAAGAGGCAGCGTTTTTGCGCTGCAATTCTCCGATTTTCTGTGACAATACACTCATAAAAAAACGCCGCGTTTGTTGCCTGCGAACAATAACTAATTTTTCAATTATTTTATAAAAATAAAAAAATTTACTTGATTTTTATCTCAGAATATTATATTATATATCTACTGTGAAAATCAATAGATATTTCACAGGGTAATAATCGAGGCGTGGCTCAGCTTGGCTAGAGCGCTGTGTTAGGGACGCAGAGGTCGCAAGTTCAAATCTTGTCGCCTCGATTTTTTATGTAAAGAGATAAGTGGAGAGCGGCAGAGCAGATTAGAACAAGTTCAAATCTTGTCGCCTCGATTTATGTAAAGGTATAAGTTGAGAGATTAGAACTAGAACGATGGAATTATTTAATTCTGTCGTTTTTTTTATGCAATCGTAAATTGCACGTAATTCCCAGTAATGTTCTAAGGGAAGAGAACAGTACAAGCAGGTTGTGAGAAAGACATCGCTACTAAAGTGAAAATTCTAATATAATATTCACGAAAAATGTGAAAACAATATTCAACAAAAATGTGAAAACAATATTCAACAAGAGTTGACATTACACAGATAGGGAGTTATAATAAACTTAAAAGGAAATGATAATTATTCTCAATAAGGAATTATTGGAAAGGTGAACAGTTTATGACTCTTAAAGATGGACAGATTGGACATAGTTATGTTGTAAAAGATTTAGAATTAGATACACAGGTAAGACGAAGACTGGAAGCATTAGGGTTAATAGGCGGCACCAGAATACAGCTTTTGAATCAGAATACGGACGGTGCAGTTGTATTCAAAGTCAGAGGAACCAGGCTGGCAATTGGGAATAAGATTGCTGAAGCCATCTTTATAGAGGAGGTGGCCTGATGAAAGAAGAATTACAGGTGGGGTTTGTAGGAAATCCAAACTGCGGTAAAACAACCCTTTTTAATGCTTATACCGGAGCAAAGCTTAAAGTAGCAAACTGGCCAGGGGTAACGGTTGAGAAAAAAGAAGGAGTTTTTCGATTTCATAATCATAAATATAAACTGGTAGATCTGCCCGGTACTTATAGTTTAACCTCCTATACCATGGAAGAAAAACTGACAAGAGAATATATCTTAGAAGATGATGTAGATGTTATCATTGATGTCGCAGATGCTTCCAGTTTAGAGAGAAATTTATATTTAACCCTGCAATTAATAGAATTAGGAAAACCCGTAGTATTGGCTTTAAATATGATGGATATTGTAGAAGAACGCGGGATGGAAATTGATCTCCACCGGCTGCCTGAAATGCTGGGAATACCGGTTATTCCGGTTTCTGCAAGAAAGAAAACCGGACTTGACATATTAATGCATGCAGTTGCCCATCATGTAACAAAAGAGAAAGATAATAATCTGGAACACCATCATGGCAAGCGTATAACGGAACAAAATTCACCTGCAAATAATAAGCATAAAGAATTAACCGTAGTTTATTCGGATGAGATAGAATATAAAATCTACAAAATTTCTAAAATATTAAAAGAAAAATACCCCAATATGAATAACTTAAGATGGCATGCTATTAAGTTCCTGGAGCAGGACACAGAGATTATAAAAAAATATCCTGTGAATCTGGGCAGGCTTGTGGAACGCAGTTATGAAACAGATATCATCAATCAGAAATATGATTTTATAGAGGAAATCATAGAAGAAGTTCTGGTAAATAAAAATAAAAAAGTGGAAGCAACGGATAAAGTAGATAAAGTACTTACCGATAAATATCTCGGAATGCCAATTTTTCTATTTATTATGGCAATGGTCTTTTTTTTGACATTTACAATAGGGGATGCCTTAAAAGGCATATTTGAATTTGTTTTAAATGGATTTTCCGATATAGTACTTAGATTTTTAACAGCCACCGGAACAGGTGATATCCTGACTTCTTTAATCGTTGACGGAGTTATAGCAGGAGTAGGCGGTATTTTAACCTTTTTACCCAATATATTTATATTATTTCTGGCTTTGGCATTTCTGGAAGACAGTGGTTATATGTCCCGTGTTGCTTATGTTATGAATAGCCTGATGGGGAAGATCGGTTTATCCGGTAGAGCTTTTATTCCGATGCTGCTTGGATTTGGATGTACGGTACCGGCAGTAATGGCTTCTCGTACCTTAGAAAATGTAAAGGACAGAAGACGTACCATCATGATTACACCCTTTATGTCCTGCAGCGCTAAGATACCCATTTATGTATTAATATCCAGTATGTTTTTTGGAAAATATGCTACACTTGCTGCATTTTCTATGTATATAATTGGGTTAATCCTTGGTATTCTAACTGCTTTTATCATGAATAAAATGGATGGTGCCAGGAATCAGGATAAGATCAAAAATACATTGCTGATTGAATTACCTGAATATAAAGCACCCAATGGGAGAACCATATTAATCTATGTATGGGATAAAGTAAAGGATTATCTTACAAAAGCCGGAACCACCATATTCCTTGCCTCCATTATAATATGGTTTATACTTAATTTTGGTTTACATGGCATGGTAGAGGATATGTCGGAAAGTTTCGGAGCAATACTCGGCAGGTATTTAGTTCCGGTATTACGCCCCGCTGGTTTGGGCTTATGGCAGATAGCAGTGGCATTAATATCAGGCCTTGCAGCAAAGGAAGTTGTTGTATCCAGTTTCAGTGTATTATTTGGCATAACCAATATTAATTCGGCAGAGGGTATGAACAGTCTGGTAGAGATATTAAGACCTGCCGGTTTTGGAGCCCTGAATGCCTATGCTTTAATGGTTTTCAGTTTATTATACACTCCTTGTGCAGCGGCCATAGGTGTAATTGCAAGAGAATTAAAGTCAGTGAAATGGACCTTGTTTACAATATTATTCCAGCTGATTATTGCCTGGCTGGCAGCAGTTCTGGTCTTTCAGGTAGGAAGTCTGTTTATATAGAAGGGAGCAGAGTATGCCATATATTATAGGTGGATTAATTGCAATCTATGCGGGTTATATTATTTATAAAAAAGTAAAGGCAGTAAAAGCCGGAAAATTTTGCAGTTGCGGCTGCGGTGACTGCCCTTCTAAAATGAAATGTATGGATAAGAAATAAGCGAAAAGTGCAGATGACGGCTGCAAGTATGGCCAGACTGAGGAGTACAGTTAATAAATTTTATAAAAATATCGCCGATTATTATGCAGAAGCATCTTAGTCGACGGTTTTTTTGTAATATTAGTAAAAAATTAAAAAATAAAAAAGGAAATAAGGAAGTTTGGTAGAATATATAATAATATAGGCAAATTATCATAAGATTGGGGCATAACATTTCTTTGATTTAAGCCTGTATTAACAGGAAATGAAACAATTTGTTTTAGGTAAAAGTATTAATTAACTTTTACCGGCTGTTTGAAGTCTGACGAATCAGGCAGACAGGAGTTAATTTGATGGAACAATTGGAAGATAACAAATTAGAGAAAAAGATCAATATGCGCCAGAAATTAGAACAAAGGGAACATGAATATTTATGCTCGTATGCTGCATTCAGTGACAGTTCCAGCGGGAGAGATGTTTATGAGGAACCCTGCGATATACGTCCTATCTACCAGAGAGACCGGGATAGAATTCTCCATTCGAAATCTTTTCGCAGATTAAAACATAAAACCCAGGTATTTTTAGCTCCGGAGGGAGATCATTATCGTACAAGATTAACGCATACCCTGGAAGTATCCCAGAATGCAAGAACGATAGCAAGAGCTTTACGTTTAAATGAAGATCTTACGGAGGCCATTGCGCTGGGTCATGATTTGGGACACACTCCCTTTGGCCATGCGGGAGAACGCGCGTTGAACCAAATCTGTCCGGAGGGTTTTGAACATCATATTCAAAGTATACGGGTTGTGGAATTATTGGAGAAACACGGAAAGGGCTTGAATCTTACAAAGGAAGTAAGGGATGGCATATTAAATCATCAGACGAAAGGCTGCCCGGCTACCCTGGAGGGTAAAATAGTTCGATTGTCAGATAAAATTGCTTATATCAACCATGATATTGATGATGCTATCCGGGCCCATATTATTACAGAGAAAGACATACCGAAACAATATACGGATATTTTGGGACACAGCCCCAGAGAAAGACAAAATACCATCATACATGACATTGTAAGTCACAGTGAAGATACGGATGAGATCACCATGTCACCTGAGATAGAAAAGGCGATGTTTGAAATGCGGAAGTATATGTTTCGCAGTGTATATACCAACCCTGTAGCAAAAGGTGAGGAACAGAAAGCAGAAGCTATGCTGATACAGCTGTTTGAATATTATACTAAGAATTTAGAACTTCTGCCGGAGGAGTACCTGTATATGATGGAAAGTAAAGGTGAGACTGCAACCAGAGTGGTATGCGATTATATAGCCGGTATGACGGACCGTTATGCAGTGGCAAAATTTACGGATTTATCCATACCAAGATCCTGGAGTATTTATTAGGATTTCCTGGGACGGACTATTTTTGTTTGAAAAGGAAGAAATACTTCACGGAGGTAATGTCAGCTCTTAAAATTGCCTAAATAGAAAAATTAAGCATTTGCGAAACTCAAAACATGTATTCATATGACATACATTTTATACAATTTTAGAGCTGAATCTTGCCCCTAAAGGCAACAGAAGCTATAAAATTCGTATGAATTGTATGAAATATTTAGACAACTATATTGTTTCGCAATCATAAATACGAGAAAGGAGAGTTCCATGTTTTATCCTGAAGAATTGGTAGAAGAAATCAGAATGAAAAACGACATAGTGGATGTAATTGGTTCCTATGTTAAACTTCAGAAAAAAGGCGGCAGCCATATGGGGCTCTGCCCGTTTCATAATGAGAAATCCCCGTCTTTTAGCGTCAGCGGTGCAAAACAGATGTATCATTGCTTTGGCTGCGGCGTGGGAGGGAATGTATTTACCTTTATTATGGAATATGAAAATTATACTTTTGTGGAAGCTTTAAAGTTTTTAGCAGGCAGGGTGGGGGTAAACCTACCCGAAGCGGAGTATAGTGAAGAAGCGAAGAAGCAGGCAGGGCTTAAAAACAGACTGCTTGAGATCAATAAAGAAGCTGCTAAATATTTTTATTATCAATTGAAGTCTGAACGTGGACAAGCAGCATACGGGTATTTAAAAAACAGGGAAATCTCCGAGAACACCATAAAACAATTCGGATTAGGATATTCCAATAAAACCGGAGATGACTTATATCAATACCTAAAACACATAGGATATGAGGACAATATTTTAAGGGAATCCGGTTTAATCAGTTTTGATGAAAAGAAAAAAGTATATGATAAATTCTGGAACCGGGTAATGTACCCGATTATGGATGTAAATAACCGGGTAATCGGTTTCGGCGGACGTGTTATGGGTGAGGGAACACCGAAATACCTTAACTCACCGGAGACTAAACTTTTTGATAAAAGCCGGAATCTGTACGGACTTAATTTTGCAAGGATTTCCAGAAAACCTAACATGATAATCTGCGAGGGGTATATGGACGTAATTGCCTTGCATCAGGCTGGGTTTACGAATGCCGTAGCTTCCCTGGGAACGGCATTTACCGGACTGCAGGCTAATTTATTAAAGCGGTATACCAATGAAGTATTACTCACTTATGATAGTGATGATGCGGGAATTAAAGCGGCATTAAGAGCAATTCCTATATTAAAGGAAGCAGGTTTGACTGCCAAGGTTGTTGATATGAAACCTTATAAGGACCCGGATGAATTCATAAAAGCTCTCGGTGGGGAAGAATTTAAGAAACGAACGGAAACAGCTAAGAATGCTTTCTTATTTGAAGTTGATATATTGGAACGGGATTATGACCTTAGTGATCCGGAGCAGAAAACCAGGTTTTTTAATGAGATTGCCAAGAAAATGCTGGTGTTTACGGAAGAAATAGAAAGAAACAACTACATTGAAGCTGTGGCTGCTAAATATATGATTGGTTTTGAGAATCTGAAAAAATTAGTGAACCGATATGGTGCGCAGATTGTAATAGGACAAAATGATCAGCCTAAGGAACGAAAGACGGATGGGGGAAGACAAAAAAATGTTCCTGAAGATGGAATCCGGCAGTCTCAGAAAATACTTCTGACCTGGTTAATAGAAGATACGAAAATATTTGATAAGATAAAAGGGATTATTGGTCCTGAGGATTTTACGGAGCAGTTGTATCAACAGGTGGCCGGAATGCTGTTTGAACAATATGAAACGGAACATGCCGTAATGCCGGCTAAAATAATTAACCGATTTGAAAGCAAAGAAGAACAGAGTGAGGCAGCATCTCTTTTTAATATGGAGATGAGGGGGGAAATGAGCGAGTCTGAGCGGAGAAAAGCATTGGAAGAAACGGTGCTTCGTATTAAGAAGACCAGTTTGGATGTGCAAAGTAAAAAAGCCATAGAAAACAATGATATTCAGGCACTTCAGATTATTATCCGGGAACAGGCAGACTTACAGAAATTGCATATTTCTTTTAATGATGGTTAGAATACTAGTATCTATTCGCGGATCTAAAGTGACTGGATAGGTATAACGATTAAAAGAGTGTAAGTAATAATTATTATTTGAATACAGGCCTTTTTATATAGATAGTAACTTTAACGGTTAATTCTAAAGGAGGATGGATAAATAATGGATGAGAGTTTGGTTAAATTTTCGGAAAAACTAAAAGAGTTATTAGTCTTTGCGAAGAAAAAAAAGAATGTCCTTGAATTTCAGGAAATAAATGATTTCTTTGTCGATTTTGATATGGATCCTACTATGGTCGAGAGAATATATGAATTTCTTGAGGCAAACAATGTGGACGTACTCCGCATAACAGATGAGGAAGATGACATAATATTAGAGGATGACGAAGAGCTGGAAGAAATTGATTTCTCTATACCGGAGGGAATCAGTATTGATGATCCGGTAAGAATGTATCTGAAAGAAATCGGAAAGGTGCCGTTACTTAGTGCGGACGATGAGATTGAACTCGCGAGAAGAATGAAAGTCGGAGATGCTGATGCCAAAAAACGGTTAGCTGAAGCGAATCTCCGTCTTGTTGTCAGTATAGCCAAGCGTTATGTAGGCAGGGGTATGATGTTTCTGGATCTTATTCAGGAGGGTAATTTAGGCCTTATTAAAGCTGTTGAAAAATTTGATTATACAAAAGGTTTTAAGTTCAGTACTTATGCTACCTGGTGGATTAGACAGGCTATTACCAGAGCGATCGCCGATCAGGCGAGAACAATTCGTATTCCGGTGCATATGGTAGAAACCATCAATAAATTAATTCGAGTACAAAGACAGCTCCTTCAGGAATTAGGCAGAGAACCATATCCGGAAGAAGTGGCTGCTGAAATGAATATACCAGTGGAAAGGGTTAGAGAAATCCAAAAGATTTCCCAGGAGCCGGTTTCCTTAGAGACACCCATTGGTGAAGAAGAGGACAGCCATTTGGGAGATTTTATACAGGATGATAATGTTCCGGTTCCGGCAGATGCGGCTGCATTTACCTTGTTAAAAGAACAATTAATTGATGTGCTTGGAACTTTAACGGATAGGGAACAGAAGGTATTAAGACTACGTTTCGGTTTGGATGACGGACGAGCCCGTACCTTAGAAGAAGTAGGTAAGGAATTTAACGTAACAAGGGAAAGAATCCGTCAGATTGAGGCGAAAGCGCTGCGTAAGTTAAGACACCCGAGCCGAAGCCGTAAGTTAAAGGATTATTTGGAGTAACTTTGCATAAAATGAACAGAAGAAAGAGGATATCATGCAATTATCACAGCGTTTGAAGGCAGTTGCAGATACTGTTACCATAGGAAACAGGGTTGCTGATGTAGGATGCGACCATGCCTACATATCAATATATCTTATAAAAAATAAGATAGCTCCGAATGTAATTGCAATGGATGTAAATAAAGGTCCCCTGCAACGGGCGAAAGAGAATATTTATAATCATGGATTTAATCATTGTATTCAGACCAGACTATCGGACGGATTACAAAAACTGGAACCGGGAGAAGCAGACACCATTCTGATAGCCGGAATGGGGGGAGCTCTTGTGATTAAAATATTGGATGAGGGTTTTGAAGCAGTAGAAAAAAGCACTGAGCTGATTTTACAGCCCCAATCGGAAATACATTTGGTTCGCAAGTATTTACATCGTAATGGTTATGATATAAAGAAGGAACAAATGATTAAAGAGGATGGAAAATATTACTTTATCCTAAAAGCATTTCCTGTACCTGCTAAAACCGATTATAAACGTGAAGTATTTTACCAATACGGTAAACTGTTATTGGAACAGAGAGAACCGCTTATGATGGAATATTTAGAACGGGAGTATAGAATCCGTGAGGATGTTAAAACAGAGTTATTACTTAATCCAACTGAAAAGTCTATGGAACGTTTAGGTCAGGTTAAACAGGAGATTGCATATATTGAAGAAGCATTAACTTATTTTAAGTGAAAGGAGGCCTTTTATGCAGCAAATAATTCGGGCAGAAATAAACGGTAACATTAAGGAATATCCGAAAGGCATATCCTTACTTGAAATCAGCAGGGAATACCAAAAGGATTATAAAGATGATATCATATTGGCATTTGTAAATGACCGGTTAAGGGAACTGCAGAAAACAGTACAAAATGACTGTAAAATCCGTTTTGTAACTACCGCAGAAGACGCAGGACATAAAACATATAACAGGGGATTGACCTTGGTTATGTTAAAAGCGATTTACAGTGTAATCGGATCCCCCAATATCCGTAAGATATCCATAGAGTATTCTGTGGGTAACGGGCTTTATTGTCAGACAGATACAAAAGAGCCAATTACAGAAGAACAGTGTCTTGCTGTAAAAGAGAAAATGAAATCCTTAATTGATAAGAATCTTCCCATAACGAAAAAGTCCATCGGTACGGCAGATGCCATTGAATTATTCAAGTTATATGGAATGTATGATAAAGAGAGATTATTTAAGTACCGCAGGGTATCGAAAGCCAACATCTACAACTTAGAGGGGTTTGAGGATTACTATTATGGGTTTATGCCTCCGAGTACCGGATATTTAAAGTATTTTGACCTGTTCTTATATGATGAGGGAATCATGCTGTTATTACCGGAAAAAAATAATCCCAGTGTATTAGAGCCTTTTAAACCCCAGGATAAACTGTTCCGATCATTAAAGGAGTCAAACCGGTGGTCCCGGGCTATGGGGATCGATACGGTTGGGGCATTAAATGATGCGATTGTTGAGGGGAAAATGAATGAAATTATTCTGACCCAGGAAGCTTTACAGGAGATGAAAATCGGTGAGATTGCGGAAATGATTAAAAAGTCAGGGAAAAAGCTGGTTATGATTGCCGGTCCATCTTCTTCCGGCAAAACTACATTTTCTTACCGTTTATCCATACAGCTAAAAACCCATGGACTAAATCCTCATCCTATAGCAGTGGATAATTATTTTGTGGAAAGAGAAAACACTCCCTTGGATGAGGAGGGAAAACCGAATTACGAATCCCTTGACGCAATTGATTTGGAAACATTTAATAAAAACATGACCGATCTATTGCAGGGAAAAACAGTAGAACTGCCGAGCTTTAATTTCAAAACCGGACATCGGGAATATAAAGGTAATTATAAAACCTTAGGATCCAATGACATCTTAGTTATCGAAGGTATCCATGGTTTAAATGATAAGCTTTCCTATAGCCTGCCAAGGGATAAAAAGTTCAAAATTTATATCAGTGCCTTAACCTCTCTTAATATTGATGAGCATAATCGAATACCGACCACCGATCTAAGATTGCTTAGAAGAATGGTTCGCGATTCCAGAACCAGAGGTGCCACCGGCCAGAAAACCATAAGTATGTGGTCTTCCGTAAGAAGGGGTGAGGAAGAAAATATCTTTCCGTTTCAGGAGGATGCAGATGTATTTTTTAATTCAGCTTTAATTTATGAACTGGCCATCTTAAAACAATATGCGGAACCTGTTTTGTTTGGTATCGACAGGGAATCCGAAGAGTATGTAGAAGCGAAAAGGCTGCTTAAATTCCTGGATTATTTTCTGGGAGTTAACAGTGAAGTTGTACCACAAAACTCCATCATGAAGGAATTTATCGGGGGCAGCTGTTTTAAAGTTTAATTATAAAGTTACAGCCAAGGGTTTTGTAATAATATGAAAATATTTCTTTCTGCCTAAGTATTTACTTTCATAACTTTTCATGTTAAAATGTCATTCTGTGAGTAGCACAGATGATCGCGCCTATTAGCTGCCGAAAGGCCTTAGGTGAGGAAAGTCCGAGCTTCATAGGGCAGAGTGCCGGATAACGTCCGGTAGAGGCGACTCTAAGGATAGTGCAACAGAAATATACCGCCTGTTAGCTCAGGTAAGGTTGGAAGGGTGGAGTAAGAGACCACCGCCTGGTTGGTAACAACCAGGGCATATGTAAACCCCACTCGAAGCAAGACCGAATTTAAAGCGATACGGCTGCCCGTCGTGCTTTAGGGTAGGTCGCGGTTTGCGTAAAGCAAATGAGCCACATGGCAACATATGGCAAAGATAGATGATCATTTAATACAGAACTCGGCTTATAGTGCTGCTCATCTAAAAGATACAAACACTGCTCTTTCGGGTAGTGTTTTTTTATTGCATAGGAAAGTTCTCCGAACTTAACTATGCAATAAAAAAGCCTTCCAGGTTTTATTCCGAATTGTTTAAAATTGTCAGAATGCTGATAGGGAATAGCAAGGTTTTGTAAGAAAAAAGTAAAGATTTTTATAGATAGATATGCTAGTATGAAATAGAAAGTTACTGCAGTTTTTATTAAAAGATAAGAATTCCGCCGGAGGGGTCAAATTCTTAAATTCCCTTGATTTCAGGTAACATTTGCGTGGCTTAAGATACCAAGTTATATTGTATGAGATTAGTGAAATAATACAGTAATTCAGGATATAAATTCCTGATTTTAAGAGTTCTGATTTACTTCTTAGAATAATTATTATTGATAGATATTAGCAAATCAGATACAATATATATGAAAAAGACGATAAAAGCTTAGCATACAGACAATAATTTGTTAAATCATGTAAATAATTAATTTAATAGATATTTTTACTTCGCGGGAAAGTTTTAAAAACTTTCCTATCGAAACAAAAACCCGTAATAACCGTTTTTATTATAAATCATAGAAGGGATGGACAGGTATTTATGGAACAGACCAGTATATTGGTAGTGGATGATGACAGGGAGATAGCTGAACTTGTTGAGATACATTTGGTTAGCGACGGATATAAGGTATTTAAGGCCTTTAATGCAAAAGAAGGTTATGAGATACTGGAAAAGGAAGATATAAAATTAATTATCCTGGACATAATGATGCCAGGCATTGACGGTTTAAATATGTGCAAAACCATTCGTAATACCAGTACGATTCCTATCATAATGTTAAGTGCCAAATCAGCCGACATTGATAAAATCATAGGTCTTAGCACCGGAGCTGATGATTATGTAATAAAACCTTTTAATCCACTGGAATTAACGGCTCGTGTAAAATCCCAGTTGAGACGTTATACCAAGTTTAATCCTAATTCCCATGAAGAAAGGGTGGATAAGGAAATAGTCGTAAATCATCTGGTTATTAATAAAGAAGACCATCGTGTAACTGCTTATGAAAAGGAAGTAAAATTAACCCCCATTGAATTTGATATACTCTATCTATTAGCTAGTAATCCCGGCCGTGTATTCAGTACGGATGAAATATTTGAGAGAGTATGGAATGAGAAGATGTATGAAGCCAATAATACGGTTATGGTTCATATCCGCAGACTCCGGGAGAAGATTGAGATGGATTCCCGTAATGCACAAATTATAAAAACTGTTTGGGGAGTTGGATACAAAATTGAAAAATAGTATATTTAAAAGCTTTCGTTTTGAAATTGTTTTATACAGCCTTCTTGGTCTGGTATATACCATCCTGTCGGAAGCAGTTTTATTCTTTGGCATATATCTGGTATATCATGCTCTTGGCGGTGGGGGAACAAAACTGCAGAAGGGACAGATTGGTAACAGTGTAAACAATTATATTATGGATAACGGGGCCTCCTTAAATCGTTATCCGGTTAATGACATACAGAATACGGTTACGAATCAAAATATACCCCTAGGCAAAGGAATTGTTTTCGTTGTGGTAAGTATAGCTTTAATTACGGGTGTGGTATTATTTACGACTTATTTTTTACTGCTTACCAGAAAGTTTGGTACTTATATGGAAAAAATAGCCGGAGGTATATCTGTCATTTCATCAGGGGATTTCAATACTCAAATCGATATAAATAATGATGATGAGTTTGGTTTCATTGCATCTAAATTAAATCAGATGGCAGAGGATATTAAGCAGTTAATTGACAATGAACGGAAAAGTGAATATACAAAAAACGAATTAATTACCAGCGTGGCTCATGATCTGAGAACTCCGCTGACTTCCATTATTGGATATCTGGAACTGGTCTCCGATAAAGACAAATTAACACCTGAAGTGAAACAGCGATATGTGGAAATTGCATACAGTAAATCAAAAAGGCTGGAAAAATTGATTGAAGATTTATTTGCTTATACGAATTTCAGTTTCGGAGAGGTTACTATGGAGTTATCTGAGATAGATATGGTCAAATTTATAAACCAGCTGCTGGATGAATTTTATCCCAGCTTTCAGGAATATGAACTGGAGTATGAATTTAATACCAGTTTCCCATCTGCAATCATTGTAGCAGACGGGAATCTGCTAGCCAGGGCTTTTGCAAACCTAATCAGTAATGCAATTAAATACGGTAAGGATGGAAAAAGTATTAAGTTAAAATTAAATAAAGTTGATAATAAAGTCATTGTATCGGTGACAAATTACGGCAAATTAATTCCGGAGAAAGATTTACAGAATATATTTGAACGTTTTTACCGGGTAGAAGGTTCAAGATCCAGCGAAACAGGAGGAACCGGTTTAGGACTTGCTATAGCAAAGAGTATTATCGGGATGCACGGAGGGACTATTAACGTCAGAAGTGATTTTGAGGGAACTGTTTTTGAAGTGGCATTGGATGAGAAGAAGGAAGGCATGGATAGATGAAAAACGGCTTGCATAATAACGGTATAAAACATAATCTTAAGCCTTATAGTAAGAAGACGAAACCATTAATTGCAGTGATAGTATTGCTGCTTATTTTAAAATATCTTTTTAATTTGCAGATGTTCCTGCCCGCTGATTCCACCGTATGGGGAGATTCTAGTAAAATTCCTGTTGCATCTGCTGCCGTGAATAATGAGACTGGGATTTTAAACGATTCAAAACTGTCTATGAAAGTTAACTATGGCTATAATCAATATGTAAAATATGGCCGTTATATGAATGTGGCGGTTACATTGACGAACAATGGGAAGGAGGAATTTGAGGGATGGCTGCAGGTAATTGTACCTAAAGCAAAAAATAATGCTGCATACCGCAGGGAAGTTATTGTTCCATCACAAAAATCTACAGAATTATCCATTGCACTTCCGGTGATGGATGACACTGGATTATTGCAGGTAAAAATCATAGATAAAAATAACGATACAGTTGTAGAAAATCAATATGATTTAAAAATTGGTAATTATGAAAAGCTGGCTTATGTCGGTATTCTAAGTGATGCAAGAGATGAGCTGGAATACATGAATCAATTTGGTACAAGGACTTTTTATCTGAACGAAAATAACTTACCGGATGATTACCTTGGACTTGATTTACTTGATGTATTGATAATAAATCATTATGACACCAGCAGGTTACGAGATGTGCAGATGAAAGCCATAAGAGAATGGGTCTGGAACGGTGGAACCTTAGTTGTTGGTACGGGTGAATATGCGAATGAGGTTTTGTCAAAATTAAACCCGATTTATTCTATAGAAAGTAAAGGAAGCGGTATTAATAAGGAGATAAGTTTTGGCGTGGACCGGGCGTCTCTTCAGGATCTAAAACAGGATATAACGGATTATGAGGAGGAAAGAAAGGTTTTTCTGGATATGATACAAGATCGGAATGATATGTTGACGGCATATGGCAGTAACCCCATTCCAATTGATAATTCTGTTTTTGAGAGATGGACAAAGGATAATATCAAACGACTCCAGGTGGAAACTATCAATAAACATATTATGAATGTAACCATGCCCGGCAGTTCCACGATGGTATCAGAAGATAAGATAAAGCTAATGCAAAGCAGCAACATAGGTTTGGGTAAAATACAGTTGTTTAGTTTTGATTTGGGGTTGAATAATGAAAAACAGACATTAGGACTTTCTATATTAAATGAAATATACAAAAATATAAGTTATACCAGATTAACTCAGTTAGATGAGGAGTATTATGGTTCGTATTCCAATTATGGTGTTCTAAACAGTATGTCTTTTGCCGATGTTAAAAAAATTCCAAAGGCCGGCAGATATATAGTTATCATAGGCATTTATATTTTGATCATCGGACCTGTGACTTTTATACTGTTAAGAAAATTGGATAAAAGAAGTCTTATTTGGGCAATCGTGCCTCTTATGGCCTTGGTATTTACTATATTAGTATATTTTGCAGGTTCTGATACAAGAATTAATACTCCTTATATTGGATATGTGAAACTCCTCAACTTTGAAGAGCATAATAAAGTAAATGAGGAGCTGTATTTTTCACTGACTGCTCCTTACAACCATAATTATAACCTGCCCATTGACGGCAATTACAAGGTATCGGAATTGAGGGGGAGTGATGATAACAGCTATTTATATGACTACAAAAAAGATAAAGTTTATTTCGACAATTATATAACCGCGATTAATTACGGAACCCGTAATACCATATTGGAAGTTAGAAATAATCCTGCATTTTCTCCTGTCTATTATCAGTGGGAGGATTCCTATGAATCTGAAGATAAGCTGACCTATAATATTCATTATGTAGGTGAAAAGGTGTATGGTACCGTAACCAATGGTTTTAATTTTGACTTAACGAATGCAATGCTTACAAGCGATGGTTATGTAATCAACATAGGAGAAATTCGTAAAGGGCAGACAGTATCCTTAGAGGGCAAGGATGCAATCTTCATGACAACCAG
Organism: Anaerocolumna sp. MB42-C2; assembly: GCF_030913705.1. GTDB lineage: Bacteria > Bacillota > Clostridia > Lachnospirales > Lachnospiraceae > Anaerocolumna. The sequence goes on along the minus strand of NZ_CP133190.1, from coordinate 2,238,840 downwards.
GGATGAACTTTACAATACGGATATTGTTAACCGGATAGCGGGAGGCAACGGTGATGTAAAGGACAATACTCCGGAGGTTAACCGTTTATCCAACATATTGTATTATCTGACGGAGAATAACCTTTTAAATAATCAGCATGACAGTTGCATAATTGGTTTTGCAAAAAATGATTCAACAGGAGCAGACAGCCAGCATGATCTGTTAAATAAACTTGCCGGTAAGATGGATGCTTACGGTGCAACCGCAGTGAAGCTGCCGGTAGAAGTAGATTATACTGCCGGTGATAAGGTTTTTGTACCATCTATTGACTCTTATATTATTGCATCGGAAGGATATTATGATATCTATTATCAGTCCCGATATTTAAATAATGACAGTATGACAATAAAATACCATCTCCCGGATAATGACAAGGTTGTTTCCTTTGAATATTTATCTAAAAGGAATCAGGACAGCACCAGTGATTATATAAGCGCTTTTGATGGAGATATTTATTTCCTTAATATTAACACCGGGAATTTTGATGAAGTATTTATGACCGGTGCAGGCAGCAGTGTGACAGATATTAAAGATTACCTGACGGATCAGAATACGATCACTGTCCGTTATAGTACTAAGATGTCCTTAAAAGGTTATCAGATGATTTTACCTTATATTTCATATTGGAAGGAGGCAGATTCCAATGTTGATAATTAAAAATCTAACAAAAACCTACGGCAAATTTATTGCACTGGATCATTTAAACATGGAAATAAAAAAAGGTGAAATCTTCGGTTTTGTCGGACCGAATGGTGCCGGTAAAACTACAACGATGCGGATTATAGCAGGACTGTTGAAAGCGGATTCCGGAGAAGTTACTGTGGATGGAATTAATGCAAGGACAAACTTAAAAGAATTAAAAAATAAGATGGGTTACATGCCGGATTTTTTCGGAGTTTACGATAATTTAAAAGCGTTGGAATATATGGAATTTTATGCTTCCATCTATGGAATCACAGGTGATAAAGCCAGGCGTTTATGTCTGGAATTAATGGATGCGGTCCGTTTATCCGATCAGGCAGATAGTTATGTGGATGAGATGTCCAGGGGAATGAAGCAGCGTTTATGTCTGGCTAGAAGTATGGTTCATGATCCGGAATTATTGATTTTAGACGAACCGGCCTCGGGATTAGATCCCAGGGCCCGTGTTGAAATGAAAGAAATCTTAAGGGAACTTCACAACAAAGGTAAAACGATATTAATCAGTTCACATATTTTACCTGAGTTAGCACAGCTGTGCAGTAATATTGGTATTATTGAAAAAGGTAAAATGGTTCTAAGCGGTACTGTTGATGAAATATTATCTGTCAGAGGTACGGCAAGTCCCATTATTATGAAATTTACAGAGAATCAGGAAAAAGCATTAGAAGTGTTGAAACAGAATCCTCTCGTCCAGAACATTATTATAAGGGATAACAGTATTTCTGCTCTTTTTAAAGGGAATGAAGCAGAGGAAGCAAAGATTCTTGCTGCTATGATAAGCAATGGTGCTCTGCTTTCCTCCTTTGCAAGAGAGGGCAGCAATCTGGAAGCTCTTTTTATGCAAATAACTACCGGGGAAGAATAGGAGTTAGTGTGAAAGAAAATATAATAATTGAAAGGAATGCCACATAATGGTCCTTTCACACTTTTTATTAGTGGCAGTAATACATCTGTATACAGATGTATTATGCAATGGGTATAAATATGAGAATAAATCCGGTATACCAAAAGGAATTGAAAACAAGTGTCCGCAGTTTTCGAACTGCTTTTATTTTGTTAGGTTATAATGGCATTCTTGCTCTATTTGGATTATTTGCATTTTATGTAACGTTTGAATATGACAGCAGATATGGAGGAACTGTGGATTATTCTGCGATTTTACGGATTTATGCAATTATCACAGCTGCGGAATTCGCTCTTGTATTATTTACGGTTCCGGCTCTGACGGCAGCGTCCATATCCTCCGAAAGAGAAAAGCAAACGCTGGAGATTCTGCTAACCACAAAATTAACGCCGTTTCAGATAATTCTGGGTAAACTGGCGTCCTCCATCAGTTTGATTATTTTACTGGCATTCTCAAGTCTTCCTGTATTAGCGATTGTTTTTACCATTGGGGGAGTTACCCTAAAAGATTTTACCGAATTTATGCTGTTAATTGTATCAACCGCAATTTTTATTGGCAGTATCGGCATCTTTTTCTCTACCCTATTTAAAAAGACCACATCTGCAACAGTATCTACGTATGGTGTTTTAATGGTCCTTGGATTAGGAACTCTTGCTATCCTTTGGGCTATAAGAATTATTGTGGAAATCAAAACGAATCAGTTAGCTGCCGGAGCAATATACAAGCCGGACCCGGATATTGGAAACTGGATATTGGTTCTGTTAATTAACCCTGCCGTTACTTGCCTTTCTATGATAGAAGATCAGATTGGCACCGGTTCCCGGCTGACTGACTTTTTTAGTAATTTTGGAACGATATCCATGAGTATCCAAAGGCATTGGTTTTTTATCAGTATCTTTTTACAATTAGTAATTTCGGTTATTTTACTGGGTTGTTCGGCAAAGTTATTAAATCCCCTTCAGGAAAGATTCTGTAAGAAGAAAAGGCGGAGATAAAATTAGCCACCGGGCCTAATATGAGGATTATCCGGTGGCTTCATTTTGAAATATGAAAATGGAAGAAGAATAATATAGGTTTATTATAACACATTATCTAAAAAAAGGTAGCGTTTTTTTAAATTTATTTAAAAAATATTCATTTGGCTATTTTTGTATAATTACAATTCAAAATTACGGAGCTTTTTTGATATTCTAACAGCATGATAGATTCTTGCGTATTCAATTTCATCTATATCAGTAATATAATTTTCCGGAAACTCTTTTAAGATTCCTTTATCTTTTAGTAACCTGGCTGCTTTATTATATGCAATTGCAGCTTCTGTATCGGTTGAATACCGACCGATAATGTAATCACCGTTTATATGTATTTTAGAAGTATAGACAGGCAGGCCTTTCCGGAAAGACTTTGTAACACCATGGTAACGATTGATAATTTCAATGTTTCCATACCTGTAATCGGTATTATCACCATTTGCAAAACGATAATCACGTCCGGAAACAGCGTAATTTTTTATTCCGTAACGAGATAATATGGTAACCTGCATACCATAATCTGAGACAAAGAGATGTCCGCCCCGCTTCATTATCTTATGATGAGCGTAATAAAACAGGTCATCAATGTCAAATTTTAAGAGTATCTTCTTATTAATATAGTAAATAAAATAGTTCTTTTTTAAATAAATGGGATTTCTGAAATAAATACCGTTATCCCGATAATTTATCAAGACAACCCATTTGTCAAAACTCAAGATCTGATCTTCTTCATATTGTTCAATATGATATCTTAAATCCCCAAGAATATTTCCGGCAGTCAGGTAAGCCTCATTTGCTGAATCCTCAAAAGGGTAACTGCCTAAACTGATATGTTTATTTTTAAATGTTATGGAAGCTCGGTAATAAACTTCTCCACTTTTTTTGGTTGCTTTTAATACACCTGGTAGTGACGGCAAGTTATGATTCCTCCTGCTTTTTTATTTGTCCTTTTCTTAATTACAACATAACGTAGTTTTTATGTCAATAGAATCAGATGATAACTTATCAGAAGCTCTCTATATATATTCTATACCAATAGAAAATCAGAGAAGTTTGGAATTATTTAAAATATTATAAACAGCTTTTATTTCTTAGGCCTATAGCTGATTTTAGCATGATATTAAATATTACAAATATATTACATAAATATTAACAAATATTATGCGGGATTTTCAGAAAAAACTACTAAAATCAACACATTTTGCGAAAAGTATAAAAAAAGTTATAACAAAATGTATAAAGTAAAAATTAGGTGTGAAAAATAGTTAATAAATAGTTAATAATTAGTTAAAATAATTATGTGCAACATTTATAAAAAATATGAAAAATAATTGAGGTATTTATGCATAAAGATAACTAATGGTAAAACATGGTAAAACAATTGTGTTGTATCTTCCAAAAATGAGACAAGCTTATTGACAGTCAAAAGCGAGATGATATAATGCATGATAAGCGCTTGAAATAGATTACCATAATTTAACATTTTGAGACGCTGGTAAAACTCCAAGTATATTACGGAGGTATAATAAAAAAGAAAAGAGGAAGTATATATGCTAAAAATACACTCGTTTCTTCAAAGGGTTAAGAAGCCGATTAGCAAATTAATACCTGCAAACTTCGGCAAATATAAGACAAGCATGGTAGCAATTGCTTATGCTATGGTCACTGTTTTATTTTTACTTAGCCCAGACTATATCTACGGAACAGGTAATGATGGTGCCACATCTTATGCAAGAGCTGAGATTACACACAATACATCCGCAGAATTAGGAGAAGGAACAGCTAATGAAGCAATAGTACGAATCAACCAAAACAATTTAGAAAAACAATTCATACTATTTAATTTTACCGCAAAGGATCCTTTGATGGCATTTAATGGACTGGACGCCGGACACTTATTTCAGGAAGGAAGATTAGAATCAAACATTGAACAGGCAGATGCAGCTGCAAATGAACAGGTTGATAGCAGTTCAACCAAGGAAGAAAACGAACAAGAGGCCGTTAGTACTGTTAACAACACAGTAAAAGATACTTTAGATACGGATAATGCTACAATAAAATCAAAAGACAGTGAACCCAAGGATGCAAAAAAAACAGCAAAGAGTACAACAGCGAAAGATACAAAATCAAAAAAAGTAAATTTAAAGACGACAAAATCAAAAGAAGCAAATTTAAAGACGACAAAATTAAAGGAAACAAAATTAAAAACCGGGACATCGGTGAAAGACACAAAAAATACCAAAAAATCGGATAAAGAAAAAACAGACAAATATGTGATTAAGTTATCGGATGGTGATGTTGAAATTCTTGAGCGAATCGTAGAAGCCGAAGCTACAGGAGAAGACATTAAAGGTAAAATGCTGGTAGCCAATGTAATTTTAAACCGTGTAAAGGATGGCGAGTTCCCGGATAGCATTAAGGGTGTAGTATTCCAAAAAGATGGCGGAACCTATCAATTTTCCCCAATCAAGGATAACCGTTATTGGTCGGTTAAGATTTCTAAAGATACTGTGAAAGCGGTAGACCGAGTAAGAAAAGGTGAAGATTATTCCAAAGGTGCATTATATTTCTCCGCAAGATCAAGAGCAGATAAGAATAGTATGAGGTGGTTTGACAGTCATCTGGATTATCTGTTTCGGTACGGTGGACATGAGTTTTTTAAGTAATATTAAAATTTAAAACAAGCAGGCTTGAATTTTTATTGACCCAACAGGTAAAATGGGTGAAAATTCAAGCCTGTTTATTTTGATCAAACTATTGTACATAAAATCGAAACATGTTATAATACAGAAAATTTAAACAAAATAATTAATAATTATAATATGACAAAGGAATGAACCATATGAATCTTATGTATCAAAGTACCCGCAGTAACAGCGAACCTATAACAGCATCTCAGGCTATATTAAAAGGATTGGCAGATGACGGGGGGTTATATGTACCGGTAGCTGTACCGAAACTTGAAATTCCATTAACTGAGTTAGGGAAAAAAACTTATCAGGAAACTGCATATGAAGTTATGAAATTATTTTTCACGGATTTTACAGAGGAGGAATTAAAAAACTGTATTAACCGCGCTTATGATGAAAAATTCGATACAAAAGAAATTGCTCCCTTAGTAAAAGCGGATGGGGCATTTTATCTGGAATTATTTCATGGAGCAACAATTGCTTTTAAAGATATGGCATTATCTATTCTGCCGCATTTATTAACTACTGCCGCAGGAAAGAATAAGGTAAAAGATGAGATTGTAATTTTAACTGCTACTTCCGGTGATACAGGTAAAGCTGCCCTGGCAGGTTTTGCCGATGTAGAGGGTACAAAGATTATTGTATTTTATCCGAAAGACGGAGTGAGTCCGATACAGGAGAAACAAATGGTTACCCAGAAAGGGGATAATACCTTTGTAATCGGTATCCGCGGGAACTTTGATGATGCCCAGAACGGTGTAAAAGCAATGTTTAACAATAAACAGCTTGCAGCAGATTTAAAGGAAAAGGGTTATCAATTCTCTTCCGCAAACTCCATTAACATTGGACGGTTAGTACCGCAGATTGTTTATTATTTCTATGCTTATGGCAGACTTGTAGATAATGGAGAAGTAAAAGCGGGTGAGAAAATTAATGTAGTGGTACCTACCGGTAACTTTGGTAATATTTTAGCCGCATATTATGCGAAAACAATGGGACTGCCTGTAAATAAGTTAATATGTGCGTCTAATGAGAATAAAGTTTTATTTGATTTCTTTCAGACCGGTATCTATAATAGAAACAGGGATTTTATCTTGACCTCATCTCCATCCATGGATATTTTAATCTCCAGCAATTTAGAACGGTTAATCTATCAAATTGCAGACAGGGACGCTGATAAGACGCTTGCAATGATGAAAGCTTTAAGTACAGAAGGACAATATGGTATTACTGATGAGATGAAAGCGAATATGACTGATTTTGTCGGTGGATATGCATCGGAAGAAGAAACGGCTGTAACGATAAAGAAGTTATACGAATCAACCGGTTATGTGATTGATACACATACCGCGGTAGCTGCCAGCGTATATAAAAAATATACACGGCAAACAGGTGATGACCATAAGAGCATAATTGCCTCAACGGCAAGTCCTTATAAGTTTACGCGCAGTGTCATGGATGCGATTGATAGCGGATATGATTCCAAAACTGATTTTCAATTGGTTGATGAATTAAGCAAACTATCAAATACAGCAGTTCCCCAGGCTATCGAAGAAATACGGTCAGCATTTGTCTTACACAATATGGTTTGCGATAAAGATAAAATGCAGGAGACTGTGGAAAATATTTTGAGATAGTGGTTATGGACTGAACTTAAAACCTAAAATAAACTTTTAAAGATTAGCTTTTTAAGATTATGTTAAATTATAACTGACACGAAATACTGTGACAAATGACAATGTTAATTATCAAAGTTGGCATTTGGAGATACTTTGAATAAATCGATAGATAATAGGCCTGATTCCAGATTTGCTTGAGTCGGGCTTATTATTATATCATGGAGAAGTTCCAAACTTCTCTATGATTAATTGATGAAACAGGATGTGAATCTGTAAGAAAGCTGTACATAGTTGTTATAAGTTATTTTAATATATAAATCAGTTAACGTTTACTCTGTTCCGGAATATTAATAAATAGTCAGTCGTTTTTACCTGCTTAATAGCAAATTGTACAATGAATTACAAGGATGGGTCATTTATCTATTATCACATTTCATTTTATAAAATTCTAAATAACAAATATATTACAAAAAAATAAACTGAATATGACAAAACCATGACATAAATTTGACACATTCAAAGTGCATTATATAAGCAAGTCAGGCAGGTGCTGAACAGAATAATGGTATAATTGTTCTCTCTTAAATGACTGGAGTATAATCAATTCAATACAGATATAACATAAGAACAGGGTGTGATTTATCTAATGTATCTGGGAGTAAAAACCAAATTTCTGACTTATAAAGTTGTTTGAAAAAATGACTGGAATGTGTCAAAAATAAGGCAAAACTCGGGGTATACAGCCACTTCTATCGGTTATAAAAAAAGTAAAATAATAGATAAAAGGACTTGACCTTTTGTATGATTATTGTTATAATCAACTTGTTATTGGAATGATTATATTTGACAAAAATATAATACCAAACCAAACCTATATTTTAAGGAGGAAGAAAGAATATGAGGAAAAATTTCTTTAAAAAGAAATTAGCCACCACTGTTGCTTTAGCAATGGTAGTTGCAAGCTTAGCAGTACCTTCATCTGCTCAAGCAGCTGTAGCTACAAAGATTGTTAAACAAGGTGGAGCAAAAGCACCAACAGTTTTATATGTTGGTACTAAAGGCACAGATTACGGCCTAAGTAAAGTTGTTAAAGGTAATAAATATACCTGGACAACAAGTAATGCAGCAATTGCTACAGTTAACAAAGCTGGTGTAGTTACAGCTAAAGCACCTGGAGTAGTTACAGTTAAATGTACTGCAAGAGATTCCAAGGGTAAATGGCTGAAAGCTTTCACTCAGAAGTTAACAATCAATCTTCGTGCAACAAGCATTAATGTCGGTGCTGAAGATTTCGAATTAGCAATGGGCGAAGTTAAAGATTTAAATGCAGTTAAAACTCCAGCTAAATCAACTGACTCTGTAAGATACTACTCAGATAACACTAAAGTAGCTACAGTAGATGCTAAATCTGGTGTTGTTAAAGCTGTAGGTGTTGGTGAAGCTACTATCACAGTTTACTCTAAAGCTACATACAAGAGTGCAACTAACAGCAAATACAACAAAACTGATTCTGTTAAAGTAACAGTTAAAGATGGTATCCAGGCTGTTAAACAAACTACTACTAATAAGTTTGAATTAACATTTGCAACTGATCAAAGTGAAAAGTTAACAAAAGACAATCTTACTTTAACTGATGCAGATGGTATCAAACAAGTTGTTAAAGATATCAGCTTTTCAACAGATGGTAAAGTTGCTACAGTAGAAGCTTATCTTGATTTTACAGATGGTACTGTTTACAAAGCAGCTTATGCTTCAACTGAAAAATCTTTCACAGCAAGTGTAGGAGCTGTTGCTTCTATCGTACTTGGTGCAAAAACAGTTCAATATGACAAAGCTACAGATCTTGATCTTAAAGCATTCGATAAGAATGGCGTAGATGTATCTTCCAAAGTTGATGACTGGGATGATGTAGAATTCGATTATGATGATGATTTAGCTAACATTGACTGGGATGATGAAGATGATGTATGGCAGATCAACGTATATGATTATCCTAAGACAGTAAATGTTAAAGCAACTTATACTGTATATGATGATAACAAAGATGCAGAAGTAGAATTTACCAGTTCAGCTGTAATCAAATCTGTAAAAGAAATTGCTAATTTAGCAAGTAGTATTAATTATACTGTCCTTGACGGAAAAGATTATAATGATAATGATGATGTTGATTGGGATAAGAAAGAAGACATTTCCACTACACTTCCTGCAGAAGCAGAAAATTACAGATTATTCATTAAAGCAAAAGATCAGAATGATGATGATATCTATGAATACAACTTCGACAGCTTCGAATCAAGTGATGAAGATATCTTAACTGTTTCTTATGATGAAAATGGTAAAGATGAAGAAGATACTGCTGTATATGTTGATCCGGTTAAAGCAGGAACAGCTTATGTTAAAGCAAAATATGGTAATACAACAAAATTACTTAAAGTTACAGTTGGAAGCAAAGCAAAATCTACAAAGATTTCTGTAAATGAATCTACAATTTCATTATCTGATTCTAAATACCTTGACGACGAAAGTTTCGTTGTTGATGTTACAGTAAAAGATCAATACGATAATGAAATGGATTATGATGATCCGGTTGAAGTAAATCATAAATCAGGTGATTCTGATTCAACTGTTTTAAAAGTTGAAGATTCAGGTGATGATTCTTCATTAGATAACAACCAGGTAAGATTTACAATGGTTGGCGATGCAGATAAAAATTCTGATGGCAGCAATACATTTGAATTAAAGCTTAAAGATAAAACAATCAAAGTTACAGTTAAAGTTGCTGATGTTAAAGACTTTAAAGTAACAAAAGTTGGTCTTGAAAAATCTGCTTCTGAACTTGATGTTAAAGCAGGTGAAAAAGCTTCAGCTGATAAGAATGTAAAATATACTGTATATGGTTACAATAAAGCAGGTGAAAAAGTTACTGTAGTTAAGAATGCTAAGGTTACATTTACTTTTGATGGAGATTCCATCAAAGATGGCGATAAAGGTACTAAGATTGAAGGCGTTGATAGCAGCAATGTAGCTACTAATGGTGTAGTAACTCTTACTGCATTACAGCTTGCTGGTGTTGCTACTGGTGAGGTAGCTACTCAGGCATCCGTTGGTACCTTTAAAGTTAAAGCTGTAGTAGATAAAGAAGCTGGTGTAAAAGTTGGAATAACTGGAGATCCTGATGGCGGAACTTATAAAGTTGGCGGTACTTATACTGCATCATTAAAAGTTACAAATTCACAGACAAAACCTACTATTACGCTTGATAAGAAATCATTAAGTCTTGATGATGCTGATGATGTTGCAGAAGTTATTGATCAGGCACTTAAGATTAAATGTGTTGGTAAGAGCACAGACGATGACTTAGAAGTTGTTAAAGCAGAATTTGTTGTTGGTAGTAAAACATATAAGGAAGTAGAAAACCTTACTAACGTAGAATTAAAAGCTGGTTCTACTGTAAGATTTAAGTCTATTACTATCAATGAAAAACTTGATTCTGGTGTACTTGTACAGCATAAAGTTGATTTTACTAAATCAGTTAAAATTACAGAATAATTTATAAACAAAATTTAGTAAAATAATTAAAAAGGTTCTGACCTAAATAGGCCAGAACCTTTTTTGCGAATATACAACTCCTTAAGAATCCTTAATAAATCTTGCATATTCCCCTTAATTATGTTAAAATCCTCTTTAGTGGAAAGCTAAAATCCAGGAGGAATTCTATAATGAATGAAATAAAGGTGAGTATTATTGTTCCTGTTTATAATGTGGAAAAATATCTGACGGGGTGTATGGAAAGCTTAGTAAACCAGACTTTAAAAGATATTGAAATTATAGTAGTGAACGATGGTAGCCCTGATAATAGCATAAAAATATTAGAAAAATATGAAAAGAAATACCCCGATAAAGTTAGAGTCTTTACTACGGAGAATCGGGGGGTTAGTCATGCCCGTAATTATGGAATGGACCATGCAACAGGTGATTATATCATGTTTGTTGACAGCGATGATTTCATAGAACTTGATATGGCAGAGAAACTTTATACCAAAGCGGTTAAAGATCAGAATGATTTGGTTATGTGCGCCAGATACAATGTTTATGAAGTAGAGGGAAAGACAGACTTAAAGCGTAAAGCGATGAATATATTCTCTATGAATCAGAATTTCCGTATGAAAGACAGGAAGTTTGAATTGGTTCATGCTTCACCTTTCCCCTGGGACAAGCTTTTTAAACGTACTTTATTGTCCGGTATACGTTTTCCGGAGGGAATACGTTTTGAAGATTTAGTATTAGCTTTTGAAGCAGTTGCAACAGCAGAAAGTATTGGTGTGGTTCCGGAACCGCTTTATAACTATAGAAAGACTACACAGGTTGGTTTCCTTAATAGTTTCTCGGAAGCAACGAAAGATATTGTTAAAGCGTTTACCTTATTATTTGAATTCATGAAAGAACATGATTTGTTTGATACCTTTCATGATGAACTGGAATATATCTGTACCAGACATTTCTTTTTCCGATATGAATCCTTTTATTCAGATACAAAAAAAGGAATGCTGCAGCTTAAGAAAGAAATTGTTAATCAGACACAGGATTTTTTGGAAAGAGAAATACCGAACTGGCCACAAAATCATTATTTAAATTATACGGCTGGACCTGCATTAAAGAAACATTTAAATTATTATGTTGATCGTAATAAGACAATAAAGTATGTAGTATTACGGGAACGTATACCGTCCAAAGTATATAATTTATTTTTAAAATTGAGCGGATATAAAGATAAGTTCGTTAATAAATGGAGAAAATTCGTTAAGACTAAAAAGAAGATGGCTGCTATCAATAAAAAAATACGTAAGTTACGTATCTTTAAATTATTTAAGAAGCCGTTGGACTTAAAATATACAAAATATTATGAAACCTTAGCTGTGAATGATAAATTGATTCTTTTTGAATCAAAACACGGTGATGATTTGGCGGGTAATATTTTTAACATGATTTTGGAAACCGGAAGAGATAAGTATAGGGATTTCCGTATCCTGCTGGTACTAAGAAAAGAACTATATGAAACCTACAGAAAATTACTGCAGCATTATAATATAAATCATGTGACCTTTATTGAATTACATTCCAATGAATATTTACGTGCTTTAGCGGCTGCTAAGTACCTGGTTACGGATACCAGTTTGCCGCCTTACTATATTAAGAAACCAGAACAGGTTTATTTAAATACCTGGCATGGAACCCCGTTAAAAGCCATGGGTAGAATAGTTCCTGATAGAGAATACGCTCTGGGTAATGTTCAAAGAAACTTTAATATAGCTGACTATTTATTATACCAGAATGAATTTTCCAAAGATATCTTCTTAAAGGACTATATGCTGGATAAAATTTATGAGGGTAAGGTATTATTATCCGGTTACCCAAGAAATTCATCCTTCTTCCGTACAGAGAGAAGAGATATTATAAGGAAAGAATGCGATTTAGAGGGAATGCAGGTTATTGTTTATATGCCTACCTGGAGAGGTCTACTGCATAAGAAACAATCCAAAGCTCAAGTAGAGAAGATATTCGGTTACTTAGCCCACTTAGATCACAAATTAACGAAGAATCAAGTATTGTATGTTAAATTACATCCATATGTTAAAAAGAGTATAAACTATAGCCAATTATTACATGTTAGGGAATTTCCAAGCGATTACGAAACCTATGATTTCTTAAATGCAAGTGATATGTTAATCACTGACTATTCCAGTATCATGTTTGATTATGCTGTTTCAAAGAAGAAAATCATTTTATTTACTTATGACCGGGAAGAATATCTGGGAGACCGTGGTATTTATATTGGCTTGGATGAAATGGATTTACCAAAAGTAGATACAGTGGATGAACTGGTTGCTGAAATTAACAATGAGGAGTATTCATATCCTAAATTTTATGAGAAGTTCTGCAGCCTGGATACGGCAGATACCGCAAAAAATGTATGTGATACCGTTTTTCTGAATGAAGAGAATAAGGTGAAGACAGAAGTATATAAAAAAGATAAGAAAGATAATATTCTTGTATTTGTAAAATCTATCCGGAATAATGAGGAAGATCATAAATTTATCGATAGTATGAACCGAATGGATATTAACAAAAATAATTTTTATCTCCATTTTAAAGCCGGTGCAATGAAAAAGAGTTCAGAGATGTTATCCTTGTTAGATAAAGAAATTGGATATCTTCCTTTATCTCCCGGCAGAAATTATACTATGTCCGAATATATTGCATTTACTTTAACCTTTCGTTTTGGAATAGAGAATACATACACAAAGAACAAACTGCAAAGCTTAGCTAAGCGTGAAAAACAGAAATTCTATGGTAATACTAACTTTGAGTATGTGATTAATTATTCCGGTATGGACCTTATGCTTCTTCATATATTTGATAATTTTCAAGGGAAGAAAATATACTATTTCCAGGATTTTAATCTAAAGAAGTATAATAGTTCAAAGAAATATCGAAAAAATGTTCAATATGCATTAAGAAATTTACTAAGTTATGATCTTATTATAGTTCCATCATCTATGAAGAAATTAAGTGAGATAAGTCCAATAAAAAATAAAACCCTTATTCTAGATAATGAGGAAGCAATAACAATCGAGAGAATATTAAAGGAGGTGAAATAGCGTGAAAGCTGGCGTTATTACATTTCATAGTGCTCATAATTTCGGTGCGACTTTACAGACCTGGGCGCTTCAGAAAGTACTTAAAAATTACAAGATAGAAACCTCAGTGATTAATTACCATCCGAGTATTATTGATGATTTATATAATCCTCTAAAAGGAAAATATGGTTTGGACAGAAAGATTGCAAAACTAAAGCTTCGCTACAAAAATCCAAGAAGTTTACAAAGATATCATAATTACACCAGCTTTATAAAGAAGAATTTAAATTTATTAGGTGATTTTACAACTTATGAAGAACTAAAAGCAGCGGATTTAGGGCTGGATGCTTATATAGTAGGCAGTGATCAGGTTTGGAACAGTGAGCATATCGGTGGGTTTGATCCTGCTTATTTTCTTGATTTTGTAAAACCGGGACCTTTAAAGATTTCATACGCTGCAAGTATAGGCAGGGATTATATATTGCCTGTATATCATGATCAGATAAAAAACAGCCTTAAAAGCTTTACATCTATCTCAGTGAGAGAAAAAAGTGCGAAAAAACCTGTAAAAGCACTTGCGAAAAAGGAAGTTGACGTAGTTTTGGATCCCACCTTGCTTTTGACGAGAGAAGAATATGAGGAAATAAAGACTAATCTAAAAATAAGAGAAAAGTATATATTTGTTTACATGATGGAAAATAATCCGGATGTAATTGCATTTGCCAATAAAGTATCAACTGCAACCGGTTTGCCAATTGTACAGAGAAGACCGAATAAACTATTTAAAAACGAAATCGCTTCCTGTTATACTTCTGCACCTGGAGATTTCTTAGGTCTGATTGAAAATGCAGAGTATGTGATTACAAACTCGTTTCATGGTACTGTATTTTCTATTATATATGAAACACCGTTTGTATCAATGCTGCATTCCAATACAGGCAGCAGAACCGTTGACTTATTAAAGTCATTAAATTTAGAGTCACATTTATTATATTCGGCTTCGGATTTTACGGACTTCTCCCAATTCCGTATCGATAATCCTGAAAAATTAAGAAAAAGAATACTGGATTTAAGACAAAGTTCCTTACTGTTCTTATTAGATGCTTTGAGGAATAACGACCGCCAAAAACTAGTCTCCTGTCCGACACAAATCAAAAAACATGAGTGTTATGGCTGTTATGCCTGTAAGGAAATATGCCCGGTTAACGCGATTGTAATGGAAGAAGATAAAGAAGGTTTCCGTTATCCGGTAGTGGATGAAGCAAAATGTATTGATTGTGGTGCATGTAATAAGGCTTGTATTCGAAAGACAAATAAGATAATTGACTATAAAGAAAATTATCCGAAAGTATATTCTGTTATGAATAAACAGGAAGAGGTTCGTATGAAAAGCTCTTCCGGTGCAATTTTTCCTGAGCTTGCAAGATATGTTATTGAACAGAAAAAAGGTTATGTTGTCGGCGTAAAATATGATAAGGATATGAAAGTTGTATCCTCCATTGCCGATAATATGGAAGAGGTAAAAGCCTTTTATGGTTCTAAATATGTTAAAAGTGATTTCGAAGGCATCTATCCAAAGATTAAGCAGTTATTAAATGATAATCAGACAGTATTATATTCCGGACTGCCCTGTGAGTGTGCTGCCCTTCGTTCCTATTTAAAAAAGGATTATGAGAATTTAATTATATGTGAGATTTTGTGCCATGCGGCTCCATCTCCAAAGATCTTTGCCCAGTATCTGGATTATTTAAAGAATAAGCACAAGTCCAGGGTAGTAAACCTTACATTCCGTAATAAAAACACAGGATGGTTAATTCATAAATGCAGTATGATTATCGAGTTTGAAAACGGAAAGAATCTAACAGTTAATTCCAGGAAGAATAATTATTTCAGGGCATTTTTGAATGATTTTATCTCTAGGCCCAGCTGCAGTTCCTGTGAATACACTTACAAAAACAGAGTTGGTGATATAACAATCGGTGATTTCTGGGGCATTAAGGATATAGATCCATCCATGTTTGATGATAAAGGGGTAAGTCTAATCACGATTAATGATGAAAAGGGCAGTTTGATATGGGACAATATTAAAGATAACTTTATATACAAACAAAGTGATATGACTACTGCTTTTAAGAAAAATCATAATAAGCCAAGTCCTTATAAACTGGAGCGCATGGATATCTTCGACCGGTTAGATAAAGACCCTATCGATAATTTGTTATATGAATACAATGATTTAAGAAGCAAGTAACAAAAAGTTAATAGGAGTAATGTTTATTATTAATGTTTTTTCATGTTTCATGTTTAGAAGATGATTATTCATCTTTATTACCGGGCCTGTTCATAATTGAATAGGCCCAGGTAATTCATAAAATAAGAATACAGGTAGGAGTAAAATTGAAAAAATATATCAGTAATTTTACAAAATATAGATTTTTATTAGGTGAGCTGGTTAAAAAAGGCATCACTTTAAAATATAGAAGATCTTATTTAGGAATATTGTGGACTTTAGTGGAACCTTTATTAACCATGATTGTGTTGACCATTGTATTCGGTACCTTGCTTGAAAATGAAGACAGAACATTTCCTGTTTACATCTTATCAGGAAGACTAATGTATTCCTTTTTTTCAAATAGCACAAAAATTGCTATGAAATCCATCCGGACGCATAGCGGTATGATTAAGAAAGTATATGTTCCTAAATATATGTACCCGTTATCTAGTATACTTACGGATTATATTATATTTTTAATATCTTTAATAGTATTAGTGTTAGTCGGTATTGTTTTAAGAGTACAACCGACCTGGCACTTATTTCAGGCAATTGTACCACTGGTTTTAATGCCTATCATGGCCTATGGGATCGGTTTAATTTTGGCTACCCTTTCGGTATTTTTCCGTGACTTGGAATATATCTGGTCCGTTGCTTTAATGATGGTTATGTATACATCAGCCATTTTTTATAAACCAACTCGAATTATTGATGCCGGTTATGGATGGTTATTAGAAATTAACCCACTGTATTCAATTGTTGTTAATTTCAGAAATGCTATATTTGGATTGGATTTTGATCAAAGGGCTTTATCATTATCCATATTATATAGTTTTGGCTTTTTAATCATCGGTACAATTATGTTTCTTAAGAAACAAGATGAATTTATCCTTCATGTATAGTTTATGCCGCTATGTAATATATGGTTTCTTCTGGCGCAATAAATTATCATGTTCAGGTTATAAACATAAAAAGGAGTTTTACCATGGAAAAACCTGTTGTAGAAGTAAAACAAGTAAGTATGCGATTTAACCTATCTTCTCAGAAAGTAGATAATCTAAAGGAATATTTTATTAAATTAGTTAGAAAAGAATTGAAATATAATGAGTTTTGGGCACTAAAAAATGTAAATCTAAAGGTAAATAAAGGAGACCGTTTAGGCATATTAGGTTTAAACGGTGCCGGCAAAAGTACTTTACTGAAAATCATAGCGGGTGTTTTAAAACCCACGGAAGGTTCCATAACCGTTAAAGGGAAGATTGCGCCTCTGCTGGAACTTGGTGCCGGTTTTGAGCCGGAATATACCGGTGCTGAAAACATCTACTTATATGGGGCGGTTTTGGGATATCCCAGAGAATTTATTGCAGAGAAATATAATGAAATTATTGAATTTTCAGAACTTGGTAAATTTATTGATGTACCCCTTAAGAATTATTCCTCCGGTATGAAATCCAGACTTGGTTTTGCTATTGCGACTGTCGTGGAACCGGATGTATTGATTCTGGATGAAGTACTGGCTGTTGGGGATGCCAAGTTTAAGAAAAAATGCGAAGCCAAAATTCAGTCCATGTTTGATAAAGGAGTTACCGTTTTATTTGTCTCCCACTCCTTACCACAGGTACAAAAGATCTGTAATAAAGCAATATTACTGGAACACGGTAAGATTATTGCTGATGGTGGTATAGAGGAAGTCAGTGCTATCTATGAGGAGAAAACAAAGTAGATTTATATTTAGAACTTTGTTTATTTTACTTATATAATATAATATCAAAATTTTAATTGCTGTCCAAGTACTGGGCAGCAATCTTTTTATGCATTATGATTTTTTTGAACTCATAAAAAACCCAGAGATAACATTGATTTTTCATTGTTATCTCTGGGGAATTATTAACTATCTTGGGGTTACAACATAATAAATTACGTCATTCTATAAAGTCTTCACGCATTGGAGTAAAGACATCAAGAAGAAGTGAATTTTCCAAAGCCCGGACGCCATGCTGAATATTAGGAGAGATATAATAGGTATCACCGGCTGATAATATTCGTTTCTCCCGGTTTTCTTCTTCTACTTCAAAAGAACCGGAAATTATATAACCAATCTGTTCATGTGGGTGCGAATGCAAAACACCAACAGCGTCTTTATCAAAGGTTAACTCACATACCATAAGATTCGGACTATAGGATAATATCTTACGGGTAACTCCATTCCCTAAATCTTTGGCTTGAATCTGCTGATTCAATGTAAACATATGAAACCTCCCTTATCCTTTACTTAAATTATTAGAATTGTATATGAAGTAATTAATTCTCTGATCGTTTCTTTAACTTGAAATTAATAGTTACTCCAATACCAATTAATACCCAGAATACAGGTGCGACTGTTATTGTGGAATCATTTGATATACCTGCAATCATATAAGCGATTGTACCTATAAAGATAGCAACACCCGCCTGTGAGAAGAAATTATCAAAAGTTCCCCTCCAATATAATTTTATACAGGATATAAAATAGAGGATATAAAATGCAAGGAAAGCAATAAGTGAAATAACACCAGATTGTACTCCTATCTGCAGATACATATTATGAGGTCTTGTAATCAATTGCCCGTCAAAACCTGCATTATATAGGTTGACATAATCCTGCTGTGGAAAAACTAAAGTAAAAGAATCAGCTCCGCTTCCCAGCAATACATATTTCTTTAATAATGGGATTGTTCTGGACCATATGTAACCTCTTCCGGAAGCAAAATTTTCATAATCGTTAAAAAGTACATGATCTGCGGTTTTAATTTTATCAAATTTACCCTTTGCATTTAAATAATAAAAGGTATTATCGCCTAATTGATTGGAAAAAATCCAATCTTTACCATCTATATTTATTGCGAGACAAATTACATCATTATATAATTTGGGAGTTATCTGAATACCTGCAAAACGGGGATCACTTATAGTAAAGCTGTTAGCATCATTTACAGAATAAGGTACGGCATTAAACTCGGAATCAGTTAAAATTACTGTGATATTATTATCACTGGTATCGGCATTAACATTCAGAATATTATCTTTATAGGTTATAGAAAGCATTTCTTCTGTACGTATATCTGTTAATGCAGGTGAGGATTTGGGTACATTAATCATAGTATTTATGGTATTAGAGATTGCGGAGAATTTTAAAGCTCCTATTAAGATTACAGCTATTCCACATACTCCGATTATAGCGATTGTAATCTTTGATTTTCGAAAAATATAGGTTCGGAAGAAAAATAAAGTAAAAAGCAAGGCTATACTAAGACTGATTATACTTGTTTTAGACTCGGATCCTATTAAACTAATCATTAATCCGATTAAAGCAATTATGTAGAGAATCTTTCTTAATTTATGTTTCTCCGTTAATAATAGAGCTAATAGTATAGGAGCCAGTAATGATACATAGACACCGACATAATTGGGATTATATAAAGTCAGATAAACTCTGTTTGCTCCGAAGTTGAATTTTAAGCCCAATTCGTTCCAATATTTTTGAGGTAATATTAATAGTTTAGCTAATCCAGTCATTATAAAATCATGTCCGATTGCCTGGGACAAACCTAACATACAAAATACCAGGATTCCGATTAGTAAATATTTAAATATAAAACGGATATCCTCTTCCGTATTAATAAATAAGAAAGCATAATATACAATCAGGCAATAGCCAAGGATAGCAAAGACAGATTCAAATTGCTCATATATACCGCTTAAACCAAAGGATAAATATTTAGAAAACAAAGTGGACAATAACGCAAGTAAACCGTAAACAAAGATAGGAATTAAACTTTTGGAAAAATTTAAGAACCTCCGGTCTTGGTATATTTTATAAAGTATTATCAGTATCATAACAGAACATACGATAAGTAAGAATACCTGTTTAAAGTATAAAAAAGCATCAAACCAGGATTTCTCATCTGTAAACCAATTATAGCCTGATAACCCAGGGTCATATTCATGAAACCGCATAATAAAAGGTAAAATAGCAGCGATGAATATTAAAGGTAATAAATAATACTTATTGTTCTGATTATGAATATTGTTTGATCTTGATGAAGCATGGGATTGCCCTTTCTTATATTGTAAATCTTTCATAGCGAATCTCCTTAATAAATATTTTATAAGATTGTCTTATCTATACATTTTAATAGTTCTCTTATATATTTACAAGCAATAAATAAAAAAACATGTCACTATTACCTGCGAACTACAATTTTTTTACTAGCAATAGACAAATTGCGTACTAAATGGTGAAAGTAACTATAGTTTCTGACAATATTATGAAAGATTTATAAAAAACTTGTATTAGTCAGTCAGATTAATTATAATGTTAATAAAGTGAAGAAATGGTGGTAATGGCCTATGTACATTAAATACTTTAAGCGGGGTTGGGATCTGATGCTCTCTCTTATGGCAGTTATCTTATTATCCTGGCTATTTGCAATTCTCATAATTCTTATTAAATTAACATCAAAAGGGCCTGTTTTCTTTATGCAAAGGAGAATTGGTGAGAAAGGCAGAGAATTTAACATTTTTAAATTCCGCACTATGCGGATGGATGCTCCAAAGGATACACCGACTCATCTTCTCAGTAATCCGGAGCAATATATAACCCCGGTTGGGAAGTTCTTAAGAAAGACAAGTTTGGATGAATTACCCCAGATTTTTAATATTCTAAAAGGTGATATGTCCATTGTCGGACCTAGACCGGCGTTATGGAATCAATATGATCTAATCGAAGAACGGGATAAATATGGGGCTAATGATATAAGACCAGGGTTAACTGGATGGGCGCAGATCAATGGAAGAGATGAACTTCCTATCAAGATAAAAGCGCAATTGGATGGTGAATACATAAAAAAAGTAAATTTTTTATTTGATATTAAATGTATCTTGCGAACAGCTTATTGCGTTGTAAAACATGACGGAGTAAAAGAAGGGGCTGAAGAAGCCAGAGAATGATTTTAGGAATGGGAGAGGTAAAATAAAATATGTATAAGCTCAGCTTATATCAATTTCTTCTCACATGGGTTATTAACTGATTTGAAAAAGCTACGATGCAAAGAACAAGAAAAGGTGGTTCCGTTTACTTAATTATTTATTATTGAAAGGTTGTTGGATATTATGAAGAAAGTTCTTGTAATAGGTGCCCACAGTTATATCGGGCTGAAATTCAAAGAATATGTTTTAGCCAATGATGTAAATGATTTAAGCGTTGATATGGTCAGTGCTTCCGACGGTGCCTGGAGAAAAGTTGATTTCTCAGGGTATGATTCGGTCTTACACCTTTCAGGAATTGTACATAGAAAAGAAAAAAAGAATATGGAAGCTCTCTATAATGAAGTAAATCATAAGCTGGCGGTAGAAATTGCGGTACAAGCGAAAAAGAGTAATGTTAGGCAATTTATATTTATGAGCACGGCGGCTGTCTATGGTTCTTATACAGGGTGTATTACGAAAGACACAATACCTAAGCCTACAACCTTTTATGGCAAATCCAAGCTGGCAGCAGAACAGGATATTATTAAGTTACAGGATGATGAATTTAAAGTAGCTATAGTCCGGCCTCCAATGGTATATGGGGAGGGATGCAAGGGAAATTATCCGAGATTAGTTAAGTTGGCGAAATATACTCCGATATTTCCGGAGTTTCATAATAAGAGAAGTGTGGTAAATATTAGTTGTTTATGTGAAAGTCTATATGAATTCGTTTTAAAAGAAGACGAGGGTCTTTTTTATCCACAAGATGGTGTATATATGGATACTTGTGCAGAAATTGTAAAAATGAGAAAAAAAATGGGAAGAAACACAATACTGTTAAAAGGCTTTGGAATACTAATAAAGCTAGGTATAATATATATTGAATCATTAAACAAATTGTTTGATGATTTATACTATGAAAGTAATCTTTTATAAACAGTAAATAAAATATATACAATTTTATCTATTGAAATAACATATTAAGAACTAAGATATTATAAAAATTTCATAATAAAGAAAGATAGGATTTATTTTTAAGTTTTTGATAAAGCAGGAGATGTGCGCAATGGATAAACCAATAGTTTCGGTAATTATTCCTGCATATAATTGCAGCCAATATATTGAAAAAGCAATTGATTCTGTATTAAGTCAGGAAATACCATTGGAAGTAATAGTGATTGATGATTGTTCTACAGATAATTTAATACATGTAATAAATAAGTATATGGAATTGGAGTATTTTACATTTTTAATTAATGAGAATAATATAGGTGTAGCTGCAACAAGAAATCGTGGGGTAGAGATCGCAAAGGGACATTATATAGCATATTTAGATGCAGATGATTGGTGGAAACAAGGTAAATTAATTAAGCAAATTAAAGTTTTAGAAACTAAGAAGTATGCACTCTGTTATACTGGAAGAGATTTGGTAAAAGAAGATGGTACCTATGTTGGTAAAATAATTCATTTTAAGGAAGTAGTTAATTATGAGGAGTTACTTCATCATAACTGTATCTCATGCTCATCTGTTGTTTTGCCAATAGCAATAGCGAAAGAGTTTCCAATGTGTAATGATGAATTTCATGAAGATTATATTAACTGGTTAAAAATATTAAAAAAATATGGACAAGCATATGGAATTCAAGAAGCTCTTATTGTATATAGACTAAGTAAAAACGGAAAATCAAGGAATCGTTTAAAATCAGCTAAAATGACTTATGGTGTATATCGAGTAATGCAAATCAGTTTTATAAAATCTTTTCTATTATTGTGCTCCCATTTAGTCCATGGCCTAAAAAAATATAACATTAGTTAGAATGAGGATAATAAAATGTATTGTATAAGCGTTATAATTCCTGTATATATGGTTGAAAATTATATTGATGAATGTATTAATAGCGTAATTAATCAAACATATACGAATCTTGAAATCATTCTAATAGATGACGGCTCAAAAGATCGATGTGGCGAAATATGTGATGAATATGCTATAAAAGATTCACGTATTAAAGTAATTCATCAGTCTAATGGTGGATTATCAAAAGCACGCAATGCAGGTATAGATATAGCTACCGGAGATTACATAGGTTTTGTTGATAGTGATGATTATATTGAAGAGGATATGTTTGAATTTTTATTACAATTAGCTATTAGTAATAATGCTGATATATCGATATGCGGTACATATAATAAAGACTTACATCTTAGCTCCACTTATAAGGAATATTGTTATACTCCAAAGGAAGCTATTAAAACGATGTTAGCAGAGAAAAAATTTAATACTAGTGCCTGGGATAAATTATACAAAAGGGAATTGTTTACTGAAATTCGATATCCTGAAGGAAAAATATATGAAGATTTAGCAACAACTTATAAATTATTTCATAAGGCATCAAAAATAATTTATAATTCAAAACCTAAATACTATTATAGAATGAATTCTGAGAGCATAATGAATAGATCTTTTAATTTAAGAAATATGGATTTATTGGATGCATCAATCGAATTAATCGAATTTGTTAAAATAGAATATCCTTCTATTACTATTACGGCTTATAATCGACTAGTTAGGTATTGTGTATCTTTTTTGAAGACTATTTCTGACGAAAATTTTTATGATGAAGAAATAATTCGAAATTTGGTTTCTACTGTTAGAAAACATATTCTTAAATATTTACTTAGTAATTATAAAATAACTAGTAAACTATTTGCATTTTTAATTAGTATAAATTTTTCTTTTGCATCTTTAATTAATAAAACTGTTAATAGACTATAAGTTAAGTGGAAGAAATCGAATATAATATTTCATTAAGTAATTTAGTATTATGGATTATTTAATATTTCTTTTGTTACATGCACTTTATTGTGTATAAAATGTAAATTTAGAATATGTACAAGCATTGTTTTATTTGTTTTTATATAGTATAATAAAAATTGTGTATTAAAATACGTAAAAATGAAAGAAAAGGCAAAATTATGATAGCAAATATAAAAATTCAATTAGTGACTTTTAATAAGTACAGAAATTTATTAAAAAAATTAGTTATTAGAGATATTAAAGTTAGATATAGAAAGTCATTTCTCGGACTAACATGGACAGTACTTAATCCATTATTAATGATGCTTATATTAAATCTAGTATTTTCTCAATTATTTGAAAATGATATTAAAAATTTTCCGGTATATGTTATGATTGGAAATATAGTCTTTAATTTTAATTCGGAAGCTACAACCCAAGCACTAGCATCAATGTTGGGTAATGCATCCTTAATTAAGAAAGTTTATATCCCTAAATATTTATTTCCATTGTCTAAAGTTCTTTCATGTATGGTTAACTTAGGATTTTCCTTAATTGCACTGATTTTAGTTATGATTTTCACTAAAGCGGAATTTTATTTAACTCTAATTGCAATAATTATTCCGTTAATTTATCTACTTATGTTTACGATTGGATTGAGTTTAATTCTAGCATCAGTAAATGTCTATTTTAGGGATATCGGTCATTTGTATAGTGTACTGATTACTGCATGGATGTATTTAACACCTTTATTTTATTCAATAAATATAATACCTGCTAATATTAGAAAAATTATACTTTGGAATCCAATGTATCATTTTGTTACATATTTTAGAATGTTAATTATGTATGGAAAAATGCCAAATATTGAACAAAATATAACATGTGCTCTTATTGGGATATGTACACTTATAATTGGTACTTTAATTTTTAAAAAATTACAAAATAGATTTATACTTTATATATAGTATTAGAAGGGATTATTATGAACGAAAGTGCAATAAAAGTAGATAATGTATCTATGCAGTTTAACCTGAGCGTTGAGAAAGTGGATAGTATTAAAGAATATATTATTAAACTATTACAAGGAAAGTTGATGTACGAAGAGTTTTGGGCTTTAAAAAATATTAATTTTGAAGTGAAAAAAGGCGAAAGAATTGGTATAGTAGGTTTAAATGGTTCAGGAAAAAGCACTTTGTTAAAAATTATTTCGGGTGTTATGAAACCAACGATGGGTAAAGTTGCCATAGAAGGAACTATAGCACCATTAATTGAGTTAGGTGCAGGATTTGATGCTGACTTATCTGCCAGAGAAAATGTTTATCTGAATGGTGCGATTCTAGGTTATTCAGATAAAGAAATAGACGAAAAATATAATAGCATAATAGAATTTGCTGAATTACAAGATTTTGAGAATGTTGCTATTAAAAATTTTTCGTCCGGTATGATTGCTAGGCTAGGGTTTGCCATTGCAACCTGTAAAACACCAGACATTTTAATTGTAGATGAGATACTTTCAGTGGGAGATTTTGAATTTCAACAAAAATGTCGGAAACGTATGAAAGAAATGACCGATAATGGAGCCACTATATTGTTTGTATCTCATTCAGCTGAGCAGGTTACTGATATATGTGAAAAAGCAATTTGGTTAAAGAAAGGCAAAATAGTAGCCATTGGTAATGCAATCGATGTTATGAAAAAATATCTGAACAATGCAGAAGAAGATAAAAATGATGAAAATAGTGTAGATATTGACAAAACAAATGATGATAAACTAGTAATTGAAGATCAAAATTGTAATAATAAAAAAGAAAATATCAATTTTATTTCAGTTTTGAGAGTATTAGCTATTGTATCTATAATGTGGGGTAATATGGTGCCATTTATTTTAAATTCATTAGGATATGATTGGTATCCTTTGCAATTTGTGAGATACTTTATTACAAACCCCCTGGCAATAATGCAGGATTTTAATTCGCTTGGTGTAATGATATTCTTTTTATGCAGTGGTTTTATTATAACCTATACTGCACAAAGAGAGTCATTAAAAGAATTTATAATTAAAAGAATATTTAGAATTTATCCAGGACTAATATTTTCAGTTATATCATTATGGATAATACAGCGGATTTGCACATTAGTAACGGGTGAAATAACGTACTGGGGAAGTTTTGGAGTAAAAGAATGGATATATGGGGGTACGTTAGGTAATTATTTTATAGGAGTGCCTAATGTCATTAATGGAGTTACATGGACTTTAATTATTGGAGTTATGTTTTATATATTATGTGGACTTACATATTATTTTCTTAAAACAAAACCCTTAATTGAAATTTTACTAATGATGGCAATCTGCATGCTATCAATAATTACTGCATCGTCCTATGGAAGATTATGGTATGGAGTAGCATCATCAGTCTCATATATGGTAATTTTAATTTTTGGCCAAATACTTTACTATTATTGGAGCAAACGTATTACATTAAGAACTGCGGCGATTTTATTATTAATTAATTACTATATATTTATTAAAAAAATAGCTTTCTTTTCACCAGAGCACTATGTTGGTCCAAATTATATGGCTGTTTCGTTTATGTATGCGTTTTTCTTATTTATAATTGGAATATTAATAAATGACAAAATCAGATTGAACAAAACAACTAAAACCGTAGATAAAATAAGTTATTCACTCTATCTTAATCATTTAACATTATCACAATTGCTAATACCATTATTATATAAAAACCTTGGTTATGACATATCTTTACTAATAACATTAGGTATAGTTGTCATAATAAGTGTATTTCAATATAAATGTGTTGAACTTCCTTCAAATAAATTAGCTAAGAAATTAAGCAAATATACTAATACATAAGAATATAAATCTTTGAATGGAGAAAGTCATGGATAAAATTAGAGTATCAATTGTTATTCCAGTATACAATGTAGAAAAGTATTTAGAACAATGTTTGAAAAGTGTTATTAATCAAACATTAAAAGAGTTGGAAATTATTTGTGTTAATGACGGTTCTACAGATAATTCACTTAGTATTTTGGAAAAGTACATGAAAATAGATCCAAGAATTAAAATAATTTCGAAAAAAAATGATGGTTTAGGAGCAGCAAGAAATACTGGAATTGATGCAGCACATGGTGAATATATTGGTTTTGTTGATAGTGACGATTTTGTAGATAAAACAATGTTTGAAAAATTATATAATAAGGGAAAGTCTACCGGTGCAGATGTTATATTGAGTAATTTAGATTTATATTTCGATAATACAGGTGAAAGAAAAATTTATCGCGATGTGGAATTATACCATGAATTAGAAAAAAAGAATGGTTTTAAAGCAGAACAGCATACAAAAATTGTACGAAGTATAGCAGCGTGGGATAGAATTTATAAATTGGATTTTTTAAAAAGAAATAATCTTAGAAATCCAGAGCACGTAATTTATGAAGATGCATTATTTTCATACCAAACTACTATACTTGCAGAAAAGTTAGCAGTCGTAAATGAACCATTATATATGTATAGAAAAAATACAGGTGTTGCAATTACGGATAAAGAGATTAAAAATGACAAATATAAATTTGATTATTTGGATAACAATCGAAAAATAAAACAGTTCTTAATAGATAATAATGTATATAATGTCTATTTTGCAGACTTTTGGCTTTATCATTTTACAGGAGCTATATGGCATCAAGGTAATGCACGTAATTATTCAACTTTTAAAAAGTTTTTTTATGGAATGCGAGAAATGCTTGATGATGATGTATATGCTTTTATAAACTGTCAATCAAATGAGGTAATTGTACATTATGTAAACAAACTAAAAAATAATAATCTAATGCCGTTTTATATAAATTTTGGATTAAAAAATAAAATTAAACGATCATTACATAAAATATATGAAAGACTATTTACTTTATAGTAAATCATTGGGGGACAAAAGAAAATGAAAACAATCAAGATTTTTTCAACTCAAAGGATAGATAAAAAAAGTGTTATTATAGAAAATAATATCATTACCCCTATAAGATGTGGGGCAATTTACGATAAGAATAAGTCTGATATACAGGGAGATAATACCGGTGACAATATATCAGAGAAGCGTAATAGTTATTGTGAATTAACTACTCAATATTGGGCTTGGAAAAACGTTGAAGCAGATTATTATGGTTTCTGCCATTATAGAAGATACTTTTCCTTTAATGATAATAGACTAGATGCAGATGACTGGTCAACAGTGTGTATGGATTTTTTAGATCAAAAAGCTATAGATAAGTTATGCCTTGATGAAGAATCAATTTATAATAAAGTAACAAATTATGATGTATTAGCTTATGAACATGTTGATTTAAAAAAAGTAGGAATTAAATCAGTTTATGAACAATATAAAACTGGCCCTAAGTTATATATAAAAGATTTGGATTGTTTGCTTGAAATTATAGGTCATAAATATCCAGAATTTTCAGATGCGGCAAAAGAATACATGAATGGAACTACATGCTATTTATGCAATATGTTTATAATGCGTAAAGATTTATTTAAGGATTATTGTAAGTGGTTATTTGATATTTTAAAAGAGTTTGAACAGAAAGTAGATATGTCCTATTATAGTATAGAAGGATTAAGAACGCCAGGTCATTTAGGAGAAAGGCTATTCGGCATATATTATACATATTTAAAAAAACAAAATAAATATAAAACCGGTGAATTACAAGTTGCAACTTTTGCGGATGTATCAATTAGTGAAGAATTAGAGCCGGTTTTTAAAAATAATAATATACCTATTGTTATGTCTTCCAGTGAATATTTTATGCCATATTGCGGAGCAACAATTAAGTCTATAGTTGAACATTCTACTAACGAAAATAATTATGATATTATTATTTTGGAAAAAGGTGTTCAGGATAAAACAAAAAATTTAATAAAGAAAATAATACAAGCACATAATAATTTTTCAATAAGATTCGTAAATGTATCAAGATGGTTTAGCTCGTATAACCTTTTAGAAATAAGACATATTAGTGTTGAAACATATTTTAGGCTTATAATTCCTGAACTCATGACTAAATTTGATAAAACCATTTATTTGGATGGAGATTTAATTGTTAAAACAGATATTGCTGAATTATATAATACTGATTTAAAAGACTATTATCTGGGTGGAGTTGTAGATATTGTTGGAGCTGGATTGGTCAATGGTTTTGATGATAATGCTAAAGAATACTGCATTCAAAAATTGAGATTAAAAAACAGATTTATGCAATTTAATGCAGGTGTTTTGGTGATAAACATTGCTGAACTTAAAGAGGCATATACTTCAAAATATATGTTAGAATTTGCGCAAAAGGGGCAATTTACTTTTCAGGATCAAGATGCATTAAATATTTTATGTGAGGGTAAAATTAAGTGGTTAGATCCATCATGGAATTTTTTCGCTGATGAAGTAAATGGTTACAGAGGTTATGTTGCTTCATTTGCTCCTAAAGATTTATATAATGCATATAGAGAAGCAGGAAAAGAACCGAAAATCTTTCATTTTGCAGGTGCAGAAAAGCCTTGGTTTGATCCTTTATACGAATATGCTGATGAATTTTGGGGTACGTTAAAAGAAACTCCATTTTATGAAATAGTAACACACAGGAGAATAGTAGAAAATGGTTGGTGGATCGCTAACCAGGCAATAACTAATGGAAAGGGAAACAAACCACAAAGTTTAATAAAAAGAGTAGTGAGAAAATTTGAAAATAGATTACTGCCTCAAAACACTAAGCGAAGAAAAGTAATTGGTAAGATATATTATAAATTACGGGGGTGGAACTAAGGTACCGGAGGTGTTACTGTGGTAAATGAGTTGACTGATTTTTTTGAGTTAAGAAATAATTATTCTAATTATTCTCAAATAGAAAGTGAATTGATATATGGTAATGAGAAAATAAAGAAAACATTTATAACAGTAGTAATTCCTACATATAAACGTTGTTCATCATTAAAAAATACTATTGAATCAGTTATAAATCAAGTAAATTATGACGATTTTATAATTATTGTTGTAGATAATCAATACAAAAGAGATTCTGATACTGAAAATATGATTAAAAATCTTAATTATGAAAGGATTTTGTATTATCAGAATAAAGATAATATTGGGCAAATAGCAAATTGGAATAGAGGAATTGAAATTGCACAGTCTGAATGGGTAATATTACTCCATGATGATGATATGCTGAAAAGTAATTATTTCGAGGAAGTAGTTAGCATAATTAAAAACAATCCTGATATACAAGCTCTTGGTACTGTATCTGATACTTTTGAGTTTGAAAATAAAAATAAAATTATTAATAATGATATAACGTGGAAAACAAAAGTAAAAAAGCTTATTAAATCTAGATTTAGAGGCAATATAACTAAATTAACTTTAAAAGATTATTATTTTGAGTCTGGATATTATGCCCCTATTGGCTGTTTATATAAAAGAGAAAATGTTATAAAAATAGGCGGTTTTAACGAGGATTTTTTTCCAATCAGTGATTGGGTTTTCCATGTCAATTATATGTTAAAATATAATTTATATATAGTTTCATCTGTACTAACATCAAGAGGAATTGGGATAAATGATTCATTATTAAAGAAATATAGAATTGGATTTATAGAGAAGGGATACTACTTTAGAAAGGCCATATTAAAGAGAAGAAAATCGTTACTTGGAGAGTGGTGGATTCAAATAGTAACATGGTATAATGCAAAGATTAACTATAAATTAGAAACAGATGATTTAAAAAAGAATATGTTGAAAATAAAGTATGATACAAAAATGTACAAGTGGATATACTTATTGATTTATAGACTCTACAATATAACGAAAACATATTAGATGAAAGGAGAATTGCATATGAAAGTGGTATTATTAGCAGGAGGTTACGGAACAAGAATTAGTGAAGAATCTCATTTAAAACCAAAGCCAATGATAGAAATAGGAGGTATGCCTATATTATGGCATGTGATGAAATTATATTCTTATTATGGATTTAATGAGTTTATTATTTGCTGTGGTTATAAAGGGTATGTGATTAAAGAATACTTTGCTGATTATTATTTACATAATTCAGATGTTACTTTTGATTTTACTGATAACAATAAAATGGAGATACATAATAATGTTGCTGAACCATGGAAAGTAACATTAATTGATACTGGTCTAAATACAATGACTGGAGGTCGTATTAAAAGAGTAAAAGATTATATTGGAGACAGTCCTTTCTTATTAACATATGGAGATGGTGTAAGTGATGTTAATATAAAAGAACTTGTACAGTATCATAAAGAACATGGAAAGAAAGCAACGATTACTGCTATACAACCAGGAGGCAGGTTTGGAACATTGGATATATCAACAGATAATAGTATAATGCGATTTGCTGAAAAGACGAAAGAAGACGGTGGTTGGATAAACGGTGGTTTTATGGTATTAGAACCATCTGTTATAGACTATATAGAGAATGATTCGATTTCTTTTGAAAAATACCCATTAGAAAAATTAGCTTCAGAAGGACAATTAAATGCTTATATACATCATGGATTTTGGCAATGCATGGATACATTAAGAGATAAAAACTATTTGGAAGAGTTATTGGAAGGTGGCAAAGCACCGTGGAAAGTGTGGGAAAAATAATGGAACTTTCATTTTATAAAGGGAAAACTGTATTAATAACAGGGCACACCGGATTTAAGGGCACTTGGATGTGTAAAGTTCTTGTTATGAATGGTGCTAATGTAATTGGGTATTCACTAAATCCACCCACTAATCCAAGTCTATTTGAAATTACTAACATGAATGGACATATAACTTCGGTAATTGGCGATATTAGAGATTTGGAATCAATAAAAAGTTGTATGAATAAATATAACCCTGATATTGTTATCCACATGGCGGCTCAACCAATCGTTAGAGAATCCTATACTAATCCTGTCTATACTTATGAAACGAATGTTATGGGAACAGTTAATATCCTAGAAGCAATCCGTTTAAATGGCAGCGTTAAATCATTTGTTAATGTAACGACTGATAAAGTTTATAAAAACAATGAATGGGAGTGGGGTTATAGAGAGAATGATATCCTTGATGGGTATGATCCTTATTCAAATTCAAAGTCATGTTCTGAATTAGTTACAAGTACTTATAAGAACTCTTTTTTTTGCAATAGAGATATTGCAATATCTACCTGCCGGGCTGGAAATGTTATTGGAGGCGGCGATTTTGCAAAGGATAGAATTATACCAGATTGTATTAGGGCGATGGAAAATAATGAAGAGATTATTGTGAGGAATCCAAATTCAACAAGGCCATATCAACATGTGCTAGAACCGGTATGCACTTATTTATTTTTAGCACAAGCTCAATATCTTAATAAAAATTTACAAGGGAATTATAATGTTGGACCTGATGATAAGGATTGTGCAACCACAGGTAATTTAGTAGATTTATTTTGTAAAATCTGGGGTGATAAAGCCAGTTGGAAAGATATATCTGAAGCCGGAGCTCCTCATGAAGCAAATTTTTTGAAATTGGATTGTTCTAAAATTAAAATGTTATTGAATTGGAAGCCCAGATGGGGAATTAAAGATGCTATTGAAAAAACAGTTGAGTGGAGTAAAGTTTATTATTCTGGTAAAGACGTCAACAAAGTTATGGAAGAGCAGATATCTGAATATTTAAATAAATAGTTATAATTATGACACTTAAGTTATCTTAAGTGTCATAATTATAACTGAAAAGTAATGGGAGAAACTGGAAATGAAGAATGTAATTATTATGGGTGCCAATGGTTTTATAGGTTCACACCTTTCGGAAAAATTTCTGAGAGAGGAATGGAATGTATATTGCCTTATACAAAAAGGTTCAAAATATGAATTAGAGGGTTGCAATATAATTGAATTTGAACTTGATAATTTGGATGAACTAGAAAATAAACTTCCAATAAATGCAGATGTGTTTTATAATTTAGCTTGGGTAGGTGTAAGTACTACTTACAAGAATGACTTTACAATACAAGCTAAAAATATAGCATACTCATTGCAGGTATTAAAATTGGCTGAAAAATTAATGTGTGCTAAGGTGATTTATCCGGGTTCGGTCTCAGAATATGCTTATTCAGAAAAACCAGTTAATGGGCAAAATTTACCCTGTCCTGCAGATATGTATAGTGCCTGTAAAACTTCAGTACATTTTATTTGTGATCTATATGCAAGACAAAGAAACTTAAATTTTTTATGGGTACTTATACCAAGTATTTATGGGCCCGGTAGGGAAGACAATAATATAATTACTTATGCTATTAACGCTTTTTTAAGTAATAATAAACCGTCTTTTACTAAATTAGAGCAGATGTGGGATTATTTATATATTGATGATTTAATCTCAGCTTTATACCTTGTAGGAATTAAAGGTAAGCCTGGAAAGTCTTATGTTTCAGGCTCTGGAGTTGCTCATCCTTTATCGAAATATATCGAAATAATAAGAGATATAATTAATCCGTCACTTTCTATGGGTATAGGTGAATTACCATATAAGACGAGTAAAATAGATAATTCAATCGTTGATATTACTTTATTGCAAGAAGATACTGGTTACAAACCACGATACACTTTTACTGAAGGTATTACAAATACAATAGAGTATTTTAAGAAAAAGAGAATTGAGGATAATAAGGATGTATGATGCAATAGTTGTTGGATGTGGATTCTCTGGTGCTGTTATTGCACGTCATTTAGCAGCAGAAAAGAATCTAAAAGTACTGGTATTAGATAAGCGAAATCACATAGCCGGAAATATGTATGATAAAGTAGATGAAAATGGAATTATCGTTCAACAGTATGGACCACATATATTTCATACTAATAATGAACGTGTTTATAAATACATTAAGAAATTTGGTACATGGGAGAACTTTAATTTAGAGTGTATGGTTTTCATGAATGGCAAATATACGCCATCTCCATTTAATTTTCAAACAATAGATGATTATTATGAAAAAGATAAAGCGGAACTACTAAAAGAAAGAATTAGGCATAATTATTATGGACTTGATAAAACTACTATTGTTGAAATGCTTACTTGTCAAGATGAAGTTATCAGAGATTATGCAAATTTTCTTTTCGATAATGATTATAGCCTGTATACAGCTAAGCAGTGGGGAATATCACCAAGTGAAATCGATATTAGTGTCTTAAAAAGAGTGCCTGTCCTTTTTTCTTATAAAACAGGGTATTTCGATGATACTTATCAATGTATGCCTGTTGGTGGATTCACTAAGATCTTTGAAGATATTTTAAATCACTCCAATATAGAAATTATGTTGAATACTAATGTGAAAAATTATTTAGAAATTGATATTGAGAATGGTCAAATTAAAAAGAATGGTAAAGTAATTAATATTCCTGTTATTTTTACGGGAGCGCTTGACGAATTGTTAAACTATAAATTTGGTTTGTTACCATACCGCTCTTTAAAATTTGAATATAAAACTGAAGATACAAAAAGTTTTCAAAATGCACCAGTCGTTGCTTATCCGCAAGCAGAAGGCTTTACAAGAATTACAGAATATAATAAATTACCAAAACAAGATAGCAACAAATCAACTATTGCTTTTGAGTATCCGCTGCAATATGATTCTGGTGGTACTTCAGAACCCTATTACCCAATTATTTCTGAGGACAACCTTAATAAATATAATGATTATAAAAATGAATTAAATAAAATAGATAATGTTTTTGTATGTGGCCGTCTAGCTGATTATAAATATTATAACATGGATCAAGTAATAAATCGTGCATTGGATATTTGCGAAGATTTAGATCTATGGTTGTTAAATAATTAATATATCAAGCTGTACTAAAATATGGTAAAGCAGGTGATAATATAAAAAAATTACTCATAATTGCCTCAAAATTATCTGGTGGTGGAGCGGAACATGTTGCAAGAAATAACATTGAATGTTTTTTACAGGATTCAGAAATAAAATTAGCGTTATTAACCTGTGATAAGGATTCTTCTAAAGTATATAATATTGATACTTTTATTGCAAAAGATTTTAGAAAATCAAAAAATATAATCTTAAAAGCGATAGAAAGTATTTATTTAAAACATAATTATCTAGTTACTAAAAATTGTTTGTCTGAATTCAAACCTGATATAATACATATACATGATTATATACCATTTTCACCAAGCATGTTAAAGGCTGTATATGAATATAAAAAACAATCATCTTGTAAAATTATTATGACGCATCATACTTATTCATTCATATGCACTAATGATTCTTTATATAATTATTCTTCGTGTCAATTATGTGAAAAATGCGTTGGAAAGTTTGATAAAACTATTATAAAAGATAATTGCTATAATAATTACATAGGTTCAATAATGAAATATTTGCAGAAAAACAGAATGATGAGGTATATGAATGGTCTAATTGATATTCATATTGCTCCAAGCTATTTTATGCGTGATATGTTGTTAAAAGTAAATAAAAGTTATAGAATTGAAGTAATATTTAATCCGTGCATAAAAGAAATCCCCCAAATTACCGATAACGATAAGGATAATAAGTTAGTATATTTCGGACGTATAAGTAAAGAAAAAAACATACTAAAAATAGCTGATTTGTTTTCAACTTTAGAGACTTCTATGAAATTACTAATTATAGGAACAGGGGATCAATCTAATGAATTAAAGGAAATTATTGAAAATAGTAAAAATAATAACTTGATTTTTATAAATGATTTTTTAAACAGTGATAAATTGTACAATGAAATAATACATGCAAAATATTTTATTTTACCATCTGTTTGGTATGAAAATAGTCCTGTTTCAATAGTTGAAGCAATTAGTTTAGGCATTGTTCCAATTGTATCAGATATTGGCGGAATGAAAGAATTAATAGACTATTTTAAAATAGGATATAGCTTTAATCCGCATAATGATAATAGTATTATGGAAGTGCTTAAAAATATAACCAATGAAAACCTATTACCTAATATAGATAATAATGTTATATTAAAATTAAATGAATTCACAAATGAGAATTATAAAGATAATATTATTAAAATTTATGGAAAAGTAATTAAATAATAAAGTGTATTCTATCTATTTTTATTTAATTTATTGCAATAACCTTAAAGAAGATATATAGTATCTATAATAAATCGTTAATAAAACATTTAAATTAGAAGATAGGGTGTTTATATGAAAAACAAACTACAAAAAGAAAATAAATATTGTACAGGATGTGGAGCCTGCTTTAGTAAATGTCCCAATAATGCAATTAAAATGATATATGATATACAATATGATTTTTCATTACAGGCAGAAATAGAAAAGACAAATTGTATTAATTGTGGATTATGTGAAGAGGTATGTCCAGTTTTAAATGACATATCTAACCTGAATAGTGAAAAACCTTTATGTTATGCTGTCTGCGCAGATGATGTAA
Source organism: Anaerocolumna sp. MB42-C2 (assembly GCF_030913705.1). Classification (GTDB taxonomy): domain Bacteria; phylum Bacillota; class Clostridia; order Lachnospirales; family Lachnospiraceae; genus Anaerocolumna. The sequence continues at coordinate 2,202,633 of NZ_CP133190.1, read as the reverse complement.
TACGTAAAAAAAGCAGCTCAGGTGGTATATTTACTCTATTAGCTAATTTTATACTTGATAATAATGGATATGTATGTGGTGCTGCTTATGGTGAAAATTTTCAAGTAAAACATATATTAATATCTAAGCATGAGGATTTACATAAGTTGCAAAGAAGTAAATACGTTCAAAGTGAAATCGGAGAGATTTTTACTGATATTCTAAATCTTGTAGATGATAACAAAAATGTTATGTTTGTAGGAACACCATGTCAAGTAGCAGGTTTAAAAGCATTTTTAGGCAAGGAATACAGTAATTTAATACTAGTAGACTTTATATGTAATTATGCACCACCACGTTTTATTTTTGATAAATATCTGGATGAAAATTTTGGTATAGACAATATTGAGAAAATAGATTTTAGAATAAAAAAGTATGGATGGGTTAGTGATATTCATCAAATTGAATTAAAAAATGATGATAATATATATATAAAAAGACCTAATAATGATGCTTATCAAAGAGGATATCACCCTCGATTATATATGAGAAAGACCTGTGAAGAATGCAAATTTTCAGGATTTCCAAGACAGGGGGATGTCACAATTGGTGACTTTTGGTATATCGGTAATTATAATGCTAATTTGGATGACAAAAATGGTACAAGTCTTGTTCTTTTGAATAATGTAAAAGGCAATAATGTATTTCAAAACATAATGAACAAATTAAAAGTTTGTGAACAAGTTCCGCTGGATTTATTAGATTATAATAGACCGGTTAAAGTTAATGCTCATTATGGTAGAAATAGATTTTATGATCTTATAAAGAAATATACTTTTAATAAAGCAGTTGATTATGCTATAGATAATAAATTTGATGTTGGGATTATAGGTATTTGGAGTGAAAGAAATTATGGCTCTGAGTTAACTTATTATGCCCTTTATAAGGTTATATCTAATATGGGTTTGGAAGTTCAAATGGTAGAAAGGCCGCGTGATGTAGTATGGAAGCCAAATGAATTGCCTATATTATTTAAAACAAAACCATATCCTGAATATTCTTTATGTTTCTTATATAATTCTAAAGAGGAAATGTTTGAAATAAACAATCGGTTTGATACAGTGGTAATTGGATCTGATCAACTATGGCATAGAGATTTATATGAATGCTTTGGAAAAATATGCTATTTAGATTTCGTTAGGAGTGATAAGAAGAAAATATCTTATGCAACATCTTTTGGAAAAGATGATTGGACAGGCAATGAATATGACAGATACGAAGCATCATATTATTTAAAAGAATTTGATTATACTTCAGTAAGAGAATTAAGTGGTGTTGAAATTTGTAAAAATAAATTTAATATCTCTGCGGAATGGGTTTTAGATCCGGTATTCTTATGTGATCGTGAATATTTTGAAGAGCTGGCACTAAAATCAGATATGATTGTTCCAGATTCATTTATTGGGGTATATATATTAGATAATTCAAGAACAAAACAAGAGATATTGAACTATGCACAGAAAACATTAGACATGGAGCTAAATGTTATATCGGATGCATTTACAGATGATATCTATAAAGAATGGGATATTAATATCTATAAAAATGCATATGTGGAGGATTGGATTAAGAATATAATAAATTGTAAATTTGTAATAACTGATTCTTTTCATGGTATGTGTTTTGCTATTATTTTTAGAAAACAGTTTATAGTTATTAAAAATGAAAATAGAGGTGTAGCACGATTTGTAGATTTACTAACCACGTTAAATCTTCAAGATAGATTGGTTTCTGATGTGGATAATATCAGAGATTTACTAGAAATTGAAATAAATTATAATGAAATTGATAAAATTTTAAATAAAGAAAAAGATAGATCATTTAATTGGTTAAAAAGTGCTTTACTATCAAAAAAGAAATCTAACATAAAGTCATCTGACATTATGTTAGATAAAATGAATGAGCATTTATTTAAAAATTCTTTTAATATTAAAAACATTCAAGATACAATTAATCGACATGAAGAATCAATTAAAAGGCACGATGGAGAAGTATACTGGCAAAAAGAAGCTATATTTAGACATGAAGAAGCCGTAAATCGACATGAAGAATCAATAAAAAGACATGAAGAAGCCGTGAATCGACATGAAGAATCAATAAAAAGACATGAGGATGCAGTGTATTGGCAGGGCGAAGCAGTATTTAGACATGAAGAAGCTGTTAATCGGCATGAAGAATCAATTAAAAGGCATGAGGATGCCGTATATTGGCAGGGAGAGGCAGTATTTAGGCATGAAGACGTGATAAGTTGCCATGATAATATATTAAATAATCATGACCAAAAAATTAGTGAATTTAGTACAGAAATTTTAAAAAGTGCAGCAGAATTTGAAAAGTTATATGAGGAGGTTAAAATTTTAAAAAAGAAAGTAGATGAGTTAGGAATTAGAAATAGGATAAAAAAAATCGTATATCGCATAAAGCATTAATTGACTAACTGGGGTTTACAGGAAGTACAATTATTAAATCATTTTCAATTAAGTAAACTATAAAATGGAAGAGATATCAAAAAAATAAATTATGAAATGATGATAAAAAGCCAACTGTTAGCTGGTTATGAAATAATTTTCAGTGAATTTGATTTTAAGATATCCTGTTTATTATACAAGCGGAGTATTTTAAATTTAGAACTAAAGGGGATTTAAACTAATGAGAGAAAAGATTAAAAGTTTTTTTATTAAATTGAATACGCAATTTATATTTATTTTATTATCAATGCTGATATTAGTGCCGGCATTATATATTAATTTTACATTGTATAGTACATATTCTGGGATTAAGGAAATAGACTCTTTTTCGGAAGGTATTATGATTTCAGATATAATGTATAATAATCATTTTATAAATGAAAGTTTGTTTCTTAAAGCTATACATCCAGAGTTGAAATTTGATGATGGATCAACTGGATCAAAAGAAGAAATTTATAATAAATATATTAATAACGAAACATACAAACAAGACCAATATGTAACTTATTTTTCAAATATAACAGCACATAGGTTTATATATAACTTCATCGATGATCTTTTTAATAGTAATAAAATTATTGTAATAAAATTAATAAAGTTAATTAATGCAATATATTTATCCATTATGCTTACAATAATATTATTATGGATTAGGAAAGAAGTGTCTTTAACTGTATCTATAAGTACGCTGTTTATTTTAAGCTTTTGCTGTTCAAATCTTATTGCTTTTGGTACAAATCTTTATTGGATGGCAGGAAGTATGTTCTTACCAATGGTGTCATCAATAATTATATTAAATAGCAAAAATTTTACTTTATCAAAAAAATATTTTAACATAACTTTTTTAGTTGCATTTATAAGTTGTTTTTTAAAACAACTACTTTATTTTGAATTTATTACTACTATAATGATTAGTATGATGATTCCCTATTTTTATTTTGCTATTAAAAATAAATATAATTTAAAGAAATGCTTTAAGTTATTTCTATTTCCGGTAGCAGGGGCAATAAGTTCATTTGCATTTACTTGCGTAATTAAAATAATAATGTTAAATAAAAATTATAGTTTGAAAGATGCTATTAATTTATTTTTTTCACCTATAATTTATAGAATTTTAGGTGATAGTCAATCAACTAGTAGTTTGATAAATAAATCAACAGAATATCCAGTTACTCAACTAATTAATGATATGTTATCTTTTGAGGCAATATCATTAAAAGGCATATTTAAAGTCACTGAAGGCCAATTAATAATAATTTCAGCAATTCTTATAATGATAACATATTTTATTTTTTATAAAAATAAAAAAGTTTATAATAATAAGCATATTGCTTTTACCTTATGTACTATTATTTCCATATTAGCACCTTTTTCATGGTATATACTTGCCAAACCGCATACATTTGTTCATGAATGGTTATGTGTAATCTTATGGTATTTACCATTTAATATTTTACTTATAGCATTAGATGTTTCTATAATGGTATGTTTATTAAGATATATTCTAAACAAATTAATAGTAAATAAATGCTTAAACAAGAAGAATATATTCGTTTTTATACTAGGTATATGTATATGTCTGACTTCAGATTATATGAGTAAAGATATATCAGCTTATAAAAACTTAAATATGCTTGATGCTATGAATGATGGAGTGATATTATATAATAATAACAATATAGAGATTTTATATTACAATTCTAATATATATTTTATTACAAATAAAAAAATTACACAGACATTCTTTGTGCACATAATACCGGAGGATTTATCGAATCTGGATGAAGTATCGAAAAAAAATGGTTTTGCAAATTACGATTTTGATTTCAATGCTAATAAAGTAGATGAACCATATAAAATAAATGGAAAATCTATCGTCAAAATAGAATTACCAAATTATCTTATTAGTAAGATTATTACAGGACAATTTGAATTTAAAAATAACACATATAAAAATCTATGGGAAGATGATATAGATCTTTCTAAAATTTTACTACCAAAAGGATATACATTTACTCCGTATGATTTAAGTGATTCAAATTGGACAAGGGGGATAAGTAATGACGGAAAAGTGATTCTGATTGCAGGTAATGACAATACATTTTTAGGGCTAAAAGGTAAATTAATTACAACAACTAATGGAATAAGTACAAGAATTACTGATGTTCAATTTATTTCTGAACAATGGACATATTTAATTTTAGACGAATCGATTATACAAGTGGATAATAAACTATTAAGTTTTAATGTAGTAGATAAATAAATGATAAAAGTATTATTTTAATGGAATTTTTTATTTGTTAAAGAATTACATCAATGATAAATATTTAAATTACTAGGAGGATAAAATGGTTTGCGATAAAATTATTATTGGAGCAGGACTTTATGGCCTATATTCTGCAGAATTATGTGGAAAGAAGGGTGATAATGTTCTGGTTTTAGAATATGATAATAAGCCTTTTTCAAGAGCAACATATATTAATCAGGCAAGAGTACATATGGGATATCACTATCCACGATCTTTTTCTACAGCTATCAAATCTGCACATTATTTTGAACGTTTTTTAAAAGATTATGACTTTTGTGTTTTAAAGGATTTTGAGCAAGTATATGCAACATCCTCTAATTTTTCATGGACAAATGCTGAACAATTTTTAAGCTTTTGTAAAGCTGCAAATATCCGTTGCGATGAAGTCAGCCCCAATAATTATTTTAATCCTGGAATGTGTGATGGTGCTTTTTTAACAAGAGAGTATACATATGATGCACAAATTTTAAAAAATTATTTGCTTGATAAAATTAGTTCCTACTCTAATGTTAAAATTGTTTATGGTGCAAGAATAAAAAAAATATTACAAACAGGATCAAATTATGAAATAGAATTGTGCAATGGTGAGACTTATACCACAGACTTTCTTTTAAATGCTACATATGCATCTACAAATCAAATAACTAAAATGTTAGGATTTGATCCATTTAAAATAAAGTATGAATTATGTGAGATTATATTGTGTAAAGTAAATGATAAACTTAAAGATGTAGGTATAACAGTAATGGATGGACCTTTTTTCTCTATTATGCCATTTGGTAAAACTGGTTATCATTCATTAACATCTGTAACCTTTACACCTCATGATACAAGTTACGATTTGGTTCCAACCTTTGAATGTCAAAAAATAAGTGGAGGGCATTGTTCTACTCATCAATTAGGAAATTGTAATATTTGCCCAGCGAAACCACAATCAGCATGGACATATATGTCAAATATGGCAAAGAAATATATTAAAGAAGAATATAGATTTGAATATTCTCATTCTCTATTTTCAATGAAGCCTATATTAAAGGCGTCAGAAATAGATGATTCTAGGCCAACGGTAATAAAGCAATTTTCATCCTATCCGACTTTTATCAGCGTACTTTCAGGAAAAATAAATACAGTATATGACTTAGACGAGGTGATAAATAATGCTAACTAATAAAGAGAAAAATTTTATTTCGGCTGTAATATATTTACATAATAATGAAAAGCATATAGGAAAATTCATACAAAGTATCTCTAAAATACTAGATGATAATTTTGAAAAATATGAAATTATCTGTGTTAATGATCATTCTACTGACAATAGTTTACAAGGAGTTAAAAGTATTGCCTGTAATATTAATGGTGCGCTTAGTATTATTAATTTGAGTTTTTATCAAGGTCTAGAAATGGCTATGAACGCAGGAATAGATTTAGCAATCGGTGATTTCATATTTGAATTTGATAGCAATATTATAGATTATCCGATTGATACCATAATGCATATATATAGACGATCACTAGAGGGATATGATATTGTCAGTGTTGCACCGAAAGTCATAAAAAGTAATACTTCAAAAATATTCTATTCAGTGTATAACAAATTTTCTAAAACTAATTATAAAATTAGAACCGAAACATTCAGGATATTGTCAAGAAGAGCTATTAACAGAGTTCATTCTATGAGTAGAACGATACCATATAGAAAAGCTTTTTATGCAAACTGTGGATTAAAAACAGATACAATTTTATATTCAAATCAAAACATAGATAATATTAAGTATAATGAGTTACTTAAAGAAAGCAGAAAAGAAACAGCAATCAATTCAATTATCTTGTTTACTGATGCTGCTTATAAATTTGCTATTATACTGACAATTATTATGATGCTTGTAACTGTTGGGACAGCACTTTATACGTCATTAGTTTTTTTAGGAAATGTAAAGCCAGTTGAAGGTTGGACAACGACCATGTTGTTTTTATCATTTGCTTTTTTTGGTATATTTGCAATCTCTGCAATTATTATAAAGTATCTGTCTATAATTCTTGACTTAATATTTAAAAAACAAAAATATACGATAGAATCCATTGAAAAAATTAATAGGTAGCGAAAAATGATTGAATCAATAAAAAAGAATAAATATGGAATTTTATTGATGATAATTTCTTCCATATGTGTCTGCTTAGGACAGTTATTATGGAAACTATCATCAAAATATGGTATGCTTTTTTTGTTAATTGGATTTGTATTATATGGTATCGGGGCAATAATTATGATAATAGCCTATAGATATGGAAGCCTTTCTGTCTTACAACCTATTCTTAGCCTTAATTATGTAATTAGTATTTTTTTTGGAGTAGTTATATTAAATGAATCAATTCATCCTGCTAAACTATTAGGGATTATAGTTATTATTTGTGGGGTTTTCTTTATTGTTGGAGGCGATGAATAGATGGTAAATTTTATATTATTAATTATTATGACTTTTATAGGTGCATTAGCTGGATATTGCTTAAAAAGAGCATCATCATCGGAAAGTTTAATAATGCTTCTAAGTTGCAGATATTTTTATTTTGGAGCAATACTTTATTTATTGTCAGCCTTGATCAATATATACATATTAAGATTTATGGATTATTCAATTGTACTTCCATTAACATCAATAACATATATTTGGACAATGTTTATATCATTTAAAAAGTTAGGTGAGAGAATTAGTAAAAAGAAGATAACAGGTATATTTTTAATTATCATTGGAGCGTTGTGTATTGTAATGTGATTAGAAAATTAAATATGGAGGAATTAAATGATAACAAGTTTAGTGGGGTATACAGGATTTGTTGGATCAAATATCGCTCAAAAAAATAATTTTACATATTTATATAATTCAAAAAATATAGAATCTGCTTATGACACTCAGCCTGATTTACTTATTTATTCTGGTGTAAGAGCTGAAAAATATTTAGCTAATCAATATCCGGATCAAGATTATAAGTTGGTTGAGGAAGCATTTGAAAACATAAAAAAAATAAGAGCAAAAAAGGTAGTTTTAATTTCAACAATTGATGTATATAAAATGCCAGTTAATGTGGATGAAGATACAGTGATAGATATAAAAAATTTACAACCTTATGGGTTAAATCGTTTTTATTTAGAAAAATGGATTGAGAATGAATATGAAAACTCATTGATAATTAGGCTTCCAGGGTTATTTGGAGATAACATAAAAAAGAATTTTATTTACGATATGATTCATAAAATTCCTAATTTGTTAAAAGAAGAGAAGTATAATGAACTTCGTAGTATTAATTCAGTGATTGATAATTATTATATTAATCAAAATAATGGTTTTTTTAAATGTAAAGATCTATCTAATGAAGAATGTATAATCTTAAAAGATTATTTTGAAAAGATAGGGTTTTCCGCTCTTAATTTTACTGACAGCAGAGGTAAATTTCAATTTTATAATTTGAATTTTTTATGGGAGCATATTTCTATAGCATTGAAAGAAAATATTAAAAGTCTTAATTTAGCAACTGAGCCAGTATCAATCAATGAGATATATAAATATATTACCGGAAATAATTTCGTAAATCAAATCAGCAGTATAATTCCCAATTATGATTTTAAGACTAAATACGAAGCTCTTTTTAGGGGAAAAACCGGATATATATTTTCAAAAGAAAAAGTACTAGAAGATATTAAACTCTTTGTGGAGGAAAATATATGATGCTATCTATTTCTAATATAGCTTGGGATAATACGCAAGATGAAACTATATACGAATATTTGAATAAATCTAACTATCAAGCAATAGAAATAGCGCCATCAAGATTAGTTGCTGAAAATCCGTATGATAATACGAAGATTGCTCTTGAAAAAATTAAACATATAAAAGAGAAATATAATCTAAATGTCTCATCTATGCAATCAATTTGGTATGGCAGAAACGAAAGAATCTTTGGAACAAAGGAAGAGAGAAATATATTAATTGATTATACAAAAAAAGCAGTGGATTATGCTGCAGCAATTGGATGCACCAATTTAGTGTTTGGCTCACCAAAAAATCGTACAATTAATAGTAATGATCAAATGAGTATTGCTTTAGAGTTTTTTTATAACTTAGGGAAGATAGCATATGATTCAGGAGTAGTAATTGCATTAGAACCAAATCCGGAAATTTACAATACTAATTTTATGAATAGTACAAAAGAAACATTTGATTTTATTAAAAAAATAAATTCCAAAGGTCTTTTGTTAAACTTGGACTTAGGAACTGTTATATGGAATAATGAGTCGTTAGAAGATATTTTGCTAGATATTAATTTTATAAATCATATACATATTAGTGAACCTTATCTAGAAAGAATTGAAAAGCGTGAAATGCATTTACAACTAAATAATCTATTAAAAAAATATAACTATAGCCATTATGTTTCTATAGAAATGAAGAATCCTAAGGATATAAATATTGTAATGGATACAATAAATTATGTAAAAGAGGTGATCAGGTAAATGATTTATGAGGGATTAGAAGGTGTGCCAAGATTTAAATGCATAGAATTTGAACCTAAAAAGACGAAATACTGTTTATGCATTCCTATCATTAATGAGGGAGAAAGAATAAAAAAAGAACTTCTGAGAGCAAAAAAGTATGGTATAGATAAAAGTATTGATATCATTATATGCGATGGTGATTCTACAGATGGTAGTACAAATAAAGATCAATTAATAGCATTAGGGGTAAATACTTTATTAGTAAAAAAGGATGATGGAAAACAAGGCGCTCAGTTAAGAATGGGCATATGGTGGGCCTTACATAGGGGTTATGAAGGAGTTGTTACTATTGACGGAAATAATAAAGATAGTATTGAGGATGTTACTAAATTCATTGAAAAGTTGGATTCAGGTTATGATTTTGTACAAGGATCACGGTTTATTAAAGGTGGGAAAGCGATAAATACACCTTTGTTAAGATTGATTTCTGTTCGGTTAATACATGCCCCTATTATATCTCTAACTGCAGGAAAAGTTTTTACTGATACAACTAATGCATATAGGGCTCATTCAAAACGATATCTTGAACATCCTAATGTGCAGCCATTTCGTGATATTTTTGTAACATATGAATTATTGGCATATCTATCTGTTAGAGCATCTCAATTAAAGATGAAAGCATGTGAAGTACCAGTAAGCCGGTTCTATCCCAAAAAAGAAAAAACTCCGACAAAGATTAGCCCAATAAAAGGAAACATGTTGTTGATAAAAATATTATTCAATAATGCCTTTCATAAATATAGTCCATAATATATATAGATTGGAAAGGAAAATAAAATTAATCAATTGGATTAGTTAATCAAAATTAGGAATGTATAGTAATAGGCCATAGTAAAAAATAGAAATGATAAATTCTATATATGAGGGTATAACTATTTATTACCTATATGTTGATAATTTTTATAGAGTGTGAGGAGAATAGTGGTGAATTTATTATTTTTATAAAAAATAAAATTAACAGATCAAGTAAATTCGGTAGAGCATAATGCTATTGTATATTTAAAACCAAAATCTACGGTCAAACGCCTTATCATATGAACGGGTTGATTTACCAAATCAACCCGCCACCACATCGCGTTTCTTCAACCAAACCACGCTAAAACAGATACAGACAGCCAGATAGAGCAGACTGTTTATGACAAATTGTCCTGTACTACACTGCATTGGGCCGCCGGGCTGATTAGCGCGCATCCCGAGGCTTAGCAGGGAATATGGAAACCAGACACCATATCCCTTTGCAAAAGCTGCCAGTCCGGCTACCCCGCCGATCATCGCGATGCCGACCGGAACGGCGAAGCTGCGGATTACAAGTGAGACACAGAGCTGGACGGCGCAGATTACAATACCGCTGACGGTACCACATAGGAGCCAAATCGCAAGTTCCTTTGGAATAGGCGAAGTTAACCGACAGAGTTTTCCGGAAATTACAAACAGCAGACCAATCCAAACCTGTGTTAGAAGTACCATAACGGAAGCAACAGTAAGCTTAGCAATATAGAGATAGTGGACAGACACAGGAGCCGTCATAACCGTATTCCAGTTATGGTTCATATGTTCCAGGCGGCATAGATAAGAACAATAGACGCCAATTATGGCAGGCAGGAAAAAATAACAGGTGAAAAGAGTGTGCTGGGTCCACAGGCTGTACCACTGATCCTTAAGGATATCCACATTCTGCTGATAATTAAAAGTTCCCATTACGGCAGGCAGAATGGGAAGTATAAAAAAGGCAAGCCAGACCGGACTATGATGAAGTTTCATCCGTTCGGCTCTAAACGTTCTGATAAACATATTTCATATCTCCTTTCGTGCAAAAAGCTCGCGACCAATTATATAAATGATTAAGAACATGACAATCAGGGAAATAAAACCGCCCCAGTCAACAGGCATATAGTAAAAATCAGTGATACGTGTGGCTCTGTCCCAATTCAGTCCTACAAGCATCAATACACCGTAATACCCCCAAAGCATAAGCCGTTCAAGATTCTGTGGAAAGAACATAATAAAGAGACCGGCAAAACTGCCGATAATACCCACAGTAAGGGAAATCATCTGGTTTCTAAATAAGAGTGATAAGACCTGCTGCAGTAAAAGGAGTGTTAAATTTACAGCCGTTGTAAAGAGCAGATAATAGAATAATTTATCGGTGGGAGGATTTCCTTTAAATCCGGCAAATCGTCCTACAGCAAGTATAACAATAAGCTGTAAGAGAACTACAGCAAGCATATACAGTGCTCCGCATAAAAACTTGGCGGTAAATAAACGCCGGGTCGGCATTACGGTGCTCAGGAGTTTAAAGGTCTGCCCCTTATGTTCCATATCACAGAGCCGGGATGCCACTACTGCTGCGATAACCGGCATCATGATAGAGTTTAGTAACGGCAGTTGATAAAGAAAATGCATCCAGCCCTGGGAAAGACCATGCTCATCTATTCTTCGAATCCACCATAAAGACCACAACATCTGTACAAAGATCAGTGCGGCAACAATAACCCATACTCGTTTATGCCTGATTTTCTGAAATTCTACGGTAACTGCCTTTATCATAAGCTCACCGCCGTTCCGGTCAGCTCAAGGAAGATATCCTCGAGACTTTTGCGCCGTTCCTCTATTCGCACCACACCGATATTTTTCTCAAAAAGACAGTTAATATAACCGGCAAGTGCATTGTCGGAAAGCTTGGGCAGCATAATAAAATCTTCCTCCATTTGACAGGAGATGCCCTGCCCGCTTAGTATTTTTACCGCCGCCCCATTATTCAGAGTCCGCACAGCCATGCGGTGTCTGCTCTTTTCGTGAAGTTTCGACATACTATCCTGAAAAACAAGCTCGCCGCTGTTTATAATTCCCACATGTGTGGCGATCTGGTCGATTTCGCTTAATAGATGGCTTGATACCATCACCGTTATGCCGAACTGTTTCGGCAATGAGTTTATCAATTCACGCATTTCCTGAATACCTGCAGGATCAAGTCCATTGGTCGGTTCGTCGAGAATCAGAAGCTTTGGAGTTCCCAGGAGCGCACAAGCCAGTCCCAGGCGCTGCTTCATACCCATTGAGTACTGCGAGACCTTTTTTTCTTTCTGGTTTTCCAGCCGGACAGTATGTAATACTCTGTTTATATCTTTTTCTGGTACACCTTTCAACGTGCAGAGAATCCGCAGATTTTCAGTACCGGTCAGATGTCCGTAGTAACTGGGTGATTCAATCAGGGAGCCGATACTTTTTAAGATTAAAAGCCTGTTTTTGCTGTCAACCGGTCTTCCGAATACTTTGATCGTCCCTGCTGTTGGTTTTGCAAGACCCAATATCATTTTCATTGTAGTGGACTTACCTGCTCCGTTGGGTCCGAGAAAACCATAGACTACACCCTCCGGTACCATAAGATCCAGATCTTTCACTCTTAAAACTCTGCCGTACTGCTTACACAGGCCGGTAGTTGTAATAATTTCGGACATTTTTATGTCCTCCTTTCATTGGTTGTTGCAATCATAAACAATTGCGAAACTCAAAACTTGTATTTATATTCCATGCAATTCATACGAATTTTATGGAATATTTAGATAGCTATATTGTTTTGCAATCACTCTATAAGCAATCTGGCTTGAAACCATCATAACAGAATAGTCTTAAATGAACCTGTAGCTAAGCTTACATTTACCTTAAACTTTATAGATAGAGTCCAAATCATCCGGGTTCTGTGTTATAATTAACGTGGTGATTACTATGAAGAATATATTAGACAGCAAACTGCTGATCGTGGACGATGAGCCCGAACTACGCAGAATGCTTATGGAAATACTAAAACGGGAAGGCTTTATTAAAGTCTATTGTGCCGCTGACTGCAAAGAAGCGCGGCAAATTTTTACCAAAGCAAAACCGGAAAGCGTAATACTGGATGTATGTCTGCCGGATGGAGACGGGTTTTCTCTGATGCGGGAATTCCGGGAGAGTTCTTTCGTACCGGTTTTGTTTCTGTCAGCAAGGGACGAGGATGAAAATCGTCTGCTCGGTCTTGGTCTCGGTGCGGACGACTATATCACGAAACCGTTCCTGCCGCGGGAACTAATACTGCGGTTGAAAGCCGTCCTAAACCGTGCTTATTTTCCTGTCGTTTTAAAGAATGCGGAAAAACCGGTTTTCTATCTGGGTGAAAGCGAGATTAACTTAAACAGCGGAATGGTTACTAATACGACCGGGCAGTATTCACTGACTGCTAAGGAGTTTGCGCTTCTTGAAGAGTTGTATGATAACAGCGGTAACATCGTAACCGGTGACCGATTGTGCCGCGCGGCCTGGGGAGATGATCTGTACGGTTATGAAAACACACTGATGGTCCACATCCGCCGCCTTCGTGAGAAGATAGAACCGGACCCGTCAGCGCCCCGGTACCTGCTAACCGTACGGGGTCTTGGCTATAAGCTGACAGGGGTGAAAAAATATGAAAAATATGATTAAAATATTATGTAGATATGTTCTCTCAGCTGCAGGAATTGCGCTGACCCTGCTTGTTGTCAATTTTTCGGCGCTGGCCGCCTGGACGGTTCAGTCTGGCCGGATCGCACAAAAAGATTACAGTATCTCTCAGCTTTCGAATGGCCTGACGTTTGAAAACGAAACCTACATGCTTTCTGGAAGTGTCAGAGATTCCATTGTTAAGCATTATCAATGGGCTATGCTGCTTAACAATGACGGCAATGTGGTCTGGAAGCTGAACCTGCCGGATGATATACCCCTTAAGTATACCGTTTCCGATGTTGCTAGCTTTACCCGCTGGTATTTAAGCGATTATCCGGTGTATGTGTGGCGACGGACGGACGGTCTGTTTGTGCTTGGCAGTGCAAAAGAAAGCATGTGGAAGAATAGTATTGAAATGCCGCGAAAGGTCATGGATAATACCCTCAAATGGTTACCGGCCATACTGCTTTTAAACGCTCTGATCGCGGTATTACTTGCACTGCTCCTTGGCCTTCGATTGTTCCGTTCCCTGAAACCCCTGGCAAAGGGTATTGAGGACATGGCCGAAAAACGTCCGGTGGAGCTTTCTACGAACGGTCTTCTTGGAGACCTTGCTGCCGGAATTAATAAAACCTCTGAACAACTTGTGAAACAAGAGGCCGCATTAACCAAAAGAGATAATGCCCGTACAACCTGGATTGCCGGAGTATCCCATGATATTCGCACACCGCTTTCTCTTGTTATGGGGTATGCAAGTCAACTTGAAGAAGATCCGGAACTGCCGCAGTCCAAACGGGACCAGGCCTGTATTATCCGTCGGCAAAGCGAACGGATTAAAACTCTGGTCAGTGATTTAAACCTGGCTTCCAAGCTGGAATACGACATGCAGCCGATACATAAAACCTCCGTTCTGCCGGCAGTGCTTTTGCGCAGTGTTACCGCCGATTTCTTAAATAACGGACTTGATGATAGATATTTGGTTGATGTGATTATAAGTGATGATGCGCAAAAGGTAACAGTTAACGGTGATGAAGAGCTGTTAAGGAGGGCTGTGTCCAACCTGATATCCAACTGTGTCCGTCACAATCCAAACGGCTGTATGATAAAAGTAACTTTAGAAAAGGGCTTTGGCAACTGTTCTATCTGTGTATCTGATAACGGTACCGGTTTTACCCAGGAAAATATTTATAATCTTAATTCTCCCATAGGCTCCACGGAACTTAAGAACCATGGCCTGGGGCTAACCATTGTACGGCAAATCGTCAAAGCACACGGGGGTACTACTGAATTTCGAAATCTTTTGGAGGGAGGCTGCGTGGTTATGCTCTGCCTGCCGGTAAGCAAAGTAGATTAATAACTCCATCAGTAAACCAAATAAGTTTTAGAATATCTAATATTTAAAGAGTCATTTATGGAATAGGAACTTTTTATGGATCATTATTTAATCCGGGCAACAATAATACCGGAAGTAATTAAATTAATTATACAAGAGTATGGTATTAATCAGGAAGAGGCATTAGAAGCATTTTATTTATCTGCTACAGGAGTATCATTAGCTGATGATGAAACTGGATTATATGGACAATCACCTTTGTACATTTTTGGATTATATAAAAATGAAATAAAATAAACATGAGAAAAGTAGGAAAAGTCCGGACGATAGCTTAAACGTCCGGACTTTCCTGGTTTTTATAAACCAATTGTTCCTAATACAAAACTTATTATTTACCCAACCAGGTATTAACCTGACCTTCGTTTTCTTTCATCCATTCTTTCGCCGTATCAAGAGGGTCATTATCACTGGCTTCAATTTTACCCATTAAATCGGATAAAACCTCATCGGTGAATTTATAGTTTTTAAAGAATGCGGTTGCTTCCGGCTGGTCTTTATCCAGTCCCTTCCGGCTGTAGATATGAATATTTTCCGAATCACCATAGACACCTTTTGGATCTTTTAGCACCTTTAGATCCCAACTGGAGAACATCCAGTGAGGCGTCCAACCTGTAACAACAATAGCTTCGTTATTATCAATAGCTTTTTTTAAAGCGGCTGTCATGGCAGGACCGCTGCCGTTCACCAATTTATAATCCAAACCATAGGATTCTATGGCTTTTTCTGTTGCAGACATAATTCCGGCGCCCGAATCAATACCAATGATCTGTCCGCTATATAAATCTTTATCCTTATTTAGATCCTCTATGCTGTTAGCCTCTACATATTCCGGAACTACAAGTCCGATAAGGGCATTTTCATAAGAAACACCTAGATCCACAATATCATCACCATATTTTTCAAGATATTCCCCGTGGGTTACAGGTAACCAGGTATCTAAGAACACATCGGTATTACCGCTGGATAAAGAAGTAAATACCGGCGCAACATCTGCTAATACCAGTTCCACATCATACCCCATTTTTTCTTCCAGTATTGCTGCTGCCAGATTTGTCATGGCAATTCCTTCCGCCCAGTTGACATAACCTATTTTAAGTTTTTTATCTTCTGTTTTGTTACCGGTGGAACACCCCGTAACTAATCCAGTAGTTAAAACAAGTGCCAGAACTAAAGTTAACAATTTTTTCATAAATCTTATCCTTTCCTTTAACTATCGGAAGAGCGGTTATTAATTCCAGCTTCTTCCGGTTTTCGGTTTACCGATACCCTGGGTGATTCTATCCAGAATCATAGCCAGGATAACAACTGCCAGACCGCCCTCAAAACCATCTCCTATTTTCATTTGTGAGATTCCTTTTAAAACGATATCCCCCAAACCTCCTGAGCCGATCATGGCGGAGATAACTACCATGGATAAAGACAGCATAATAGTTTGATTTAATCCTGCCAGAATAGTCGGCATAGCAAGAGGTATCTGAACCTTAAATAACATCTGACCAGGCGTGGAACCAAAGGAACGGGACGCTTCAATTACATCTGCGGGAACCTGACGGATTCCCAAACTTGTGAGTCTGACAATAGGCGGCATGGCAAAAATAATCGTAGCAACCGCACCCGGAACAGGCCCTAAATCAAAAAAGTATACCGCCGGAATCAGATACACGAAAGCAGGCATGGTTTGCATGAAATCCAGAATGGGTCTCATAATTTTATTTAAACGATTGCTTCTTGACATCCAGATTCCGAGAGGAATTCCGATGACAAGAGCAATCACGGTTGCCGTTGTTACCAGAGCAAAGGTCTTCATTGTAAGTGTCCATAAATCAATGGAATAAATTATAAGTGATCCGAAAAAAGAAAATATGGCTGTCTTTTTGCCTGCCGCAAAATAAGCAAGTATTACGATCAACATCAGCATTACAACAAATGGTATACCGGTATAAACAAATTCAAATCCGTTGATAACAGCTTCGATGGCGGCTTTCATTCCGTCAAAAAAGGGAGCAAAGTTAGCTGTCATCCAGTCTACTCCTTTTTCTACAACATCTCCAATCGGTATTCTATACATATTTTTCCTCCTCACCCAAAATACCTGCGAGTACAGACACTTTGAATATAATTCCCTGGATTTTTTTGTCTTCTTCCGCCACTACGACCGGATATCTGGAATTAATAAATAATGGAATGAGATCTTCAATGAGAGTATCAGGAGAAACTACCTGAATATTTTTATCTATGATTTCACTTAAATCGTCTGTATTGGAATTAATGAGCTTCAGGGTATCTTCAATTGTAACGATACCTATAACGGTACGTTGTTTATCCACTACAAAAACACTGGAAATATTGGCTTCTTTCATTTTTCTTATGGCGACTCTTGCTCCATCCTTGGAAAATACAACAGTCTCCGTAGGTTTCATAATTGACCGGGCAGTCACGACCTTAACCCGGTTAACCCCCTGCACGAATTCTTTCACGTAATCATCGGCTGGATGCCTTAAGATTTCTTCCGGCGAACCGATCTGAACGATTACACCGTCTTTCATAATAGCTATCCTATCGCCTATTTTTAAGGCTTCGTCTAAATCATGAGTTATAAAGATTATTGTTTTATGCATTTTGCTCTGCAGGGACAATAATTCATCCTGCATTTCTTTCCTTATTAAAGGGTCCAGAGCACTAAAAGCTTCATCCATCAGCAGAATGTCCGGGTCTGTTGCCAGGGCTCTTGCTAAGCCGACACGCTGCTGCATACCGCCGCTTAATTCTGAGGGCATGGATTTTTCATAACCTTTTAAGCCTACCAGTTCCAGTGACTCCTTTGCTTTATTCAAGCGTTCTTCCGGTTTGGCACCCTGTATTTCCAGCCCAAAAGCTACGTTTTCTTCTATAGTTCTGTGGGGAAGAAGGGCAAAATTCTGGAATACCATTCCTATCTTTTTTCGTCTGACTGCTCTTAAGCTGACTTTATTACATTTCACTATGTTTTCGTTATCAATGTAAATTTCACCGGCGGTTGGTTCAATAAGCCGATTCAGACATCTTATTAAGGTTGATTTTCCGCTTCCTGAGAGTCCCATGACAACAAATATTTCGCCTGCTTCTACCTGGAAGCTGGCATTATTTACGCCAATTCCATGATCTGTCTCTTGTAATATTTCTTTTTTGGATTTTCCTTCTTTGAGACAGTCCAAGACTTTATTTGGTGTAGGTCCAAAAATCTTATATAAGTTTTTTACTTCTACTTTGATCATATCCCACCCGTATAATTAATGCTGCCGCATTTCATTATACTTATCCTTTCTTTTCATTTATCTATAAGAGGTCGGGCGATAGGAGAACCGGATTATAAGGTCTAAAGCTGTAACGTCTGAAGACAGGTATAATCAAAAAAACGAAACAGGTTCCCAATTACCTGAATTACAGATTTTACTTAATTTTAATCTTTGTGAATTTAAAAAATTCCTCCTGTAATTTAAAGAGTTGTAAATTATCAAAATCACAAAAGTAACAACTTCCATATATTTTACAGTTGCTAGTTATCAAATATACCATATAATATGAACATTGTCAAGAAATTGGTGGATTGGCCGGCATTGACAGAAATTGGCGGATTGGTCAGCATTGAAGAGCGGTTCTGAGCCGAATCCTTGTCTGAGGCGATTGGAACCAATCATCAAACCAATTCGGAGAATTACTTACAAAATGTGAAATTTGTTTACAAAACGGGAAGCTCGGATTACAATTGAGCCCTCTCACCATTTTACAAGTATAATTGATGAGTTGTTACAAATATATAACGACTTATGACATGGATATAGTAATTTAGTTTTATAGATGATATTATATTTACGATTTGGCAGTTAAGTTGATAAATAAGATTTTATAGATAAATATTTATTATAAAGTCTAAATATGTCAGAAATAGTCAAGAAAATGTTAATTTTAGATACAAAAATATACATATTTTCTTATAATAATTTAAATTTCTACATTCAGTATAATAATGACTAGATTTTTTTACATTAACACAATTGACATAATATAGTAAATTAATATAATTACTTTATACAAAAAATACTTGTTAAAAATAAAATTTATTTTTATAGTTATCCTGCTATTCGCAGAGCTATCTGTTGAATAAAAAATTAAGCAAAAGAAAGAGAGGGAAAGGTACAATGCAACATGGAAAAAAGTTATTTAGAAGTTTGCTGGCTAAATTGATGATAGTTTCATTAATTATATCGTCTGTAATTTTAAGCCCTGGTACAGCTGTGAAAGCAGCAGTAAAAGAACCGGTAATTTCTAAATCAGCCGACGTTTTAGTAGGGGGAAAATATAGCTTTACTGTAAGCAATAAAGTTAAAGATTCTACCTACAAATGGACATCAAGTAACAAGAAAGTTGCAGCTGTGACAAATAAGGGAGTAGTAACAGGTATTAAAAAAGGAACTGCTGTTATTAACTGCACAGTTAAAACCCCTAAAGCTACTTACTATCTATTAAGTAAAGTAACAGTAAGGGATTCGGCAAACGCAATCAAAATTAGTAACAAGGTTACTGTATTAAATCTGGGTCAGAAATATGATTTAAACAGAACCTTAACACCAGCTGCGTCCAATGACAACACAATCTGGAGTACATCTGATCCTAAGATTGCAAAACCTGACAGCCTTGGTAAAATTAAGGCTTTAAAGGTCGGTAAGGTTAAGATTACCGCAAAGACTTTAAGCGGCAAAACAGATTCCGTTACCATCAAAGTGGTTGATAAAAACGGAACAGTAGCTAATCAGAAAGAGTTAGATACGTTGCTTGGCAGCGGTGCTGCTAAAATTACCCTTAAGACTGCAGAAGCAGTGAATATCAGTATTCCTGCGGGTAATTACGAAAAACAGAATTTGGTTGTTGATGCTCCAAATGCGGATGTTACGAATAATGGTACTTTTAAATCAGTAGATATCCGTCAGATTAAAGCTGACACCTGGTATGAGCAGGCTGTGGGCAATATTATCAATGTATCGGCGCCTACTTCCAGAGTGGTTGTTGGAGAATTAGGTAATCCATCCATTCATGTCAGTGGTAACAATACCAATTTAACTTTGGTTAACAATGGTACGGTGAGAGAGTTACAGGTTAATGCAGTGGCTAACATTAACATTTCCGGAACTTCTACGACCCCAATACCGGTCAGTACAAATTACTCTGGAGCCACAGTCACTTCCAGTATTCCGTTAACATTAACCTGTACCCAAAGGGTAAATCTGGTGATTCTTCCGGGAGCGGAAGCAACTACGATTCAGGTAGCCAGTGAAGATTTAATTCCTGTTATTACAGGAAGTTCTTCAGTAAATGTAATTGTGGGAACCGGTGAGACCGCAAGAAGTATTTCAGTGGCACCAACTGTAAATACAGGTTCAAACAGGAATTCATCTTCAAATGGATCATCCTCTCATAATGGTGGCAGCCCTTCCAATCCGGGTAATCCAGGTGAACCGGGTAAACCAAATGAACCGGGTAATCCAAATGAACCGGGTAATCCAAATGAACCGGGTAACCCGAATGAACCGGGTAATCCTGTTGGCGCATTTATATCCGGTCGAGTTACAGTTGTTACGGGAAGCAGCATTGATGTGGACGAAGGTGATGATGTAGTGACTAAAGCAGCAGTTTCTACAGAACCTTTATCCGGTGTAGATGTTAGAATTCTTAAGTATGACGGCAGTGTATCGGATGCTTTAAATGCAATATTCACTAATCCCAACACAATATCAACCTGCACCAATGGAGAGGGATATTATATAGCGGATGAATTAACTCCGGGTAACTATATTGTAGTATTTTCTAAAGGTGGTTATAAAGTGTTGGTTCAGCTGACTACTGTAGCAGAGAATTCCTCAAGTGTTGTAAACGGTTCTCTAATTGAGTTGACAAGTGAAGATGAAACATTAAAAGGAGCAGCTTCCGGTACAATCATTAATGCCTTAACCGGTGAACCGGTGGATAGTGAACTGAAATTTACATTGGAAGTTTACAGCTATATAACAGATGATTCCGGCGAGACAGTATTGAAGCAAGTAACAACGAAAGTAGTCAGCGGTGCTGCATTTAGTATTGAAGACTTAGACGAAGGATATTACACCATTAAGTTAATAGATAAGAGGGATAAGGCTGTTGGTGTTACATATGCTGATACAACTCGTGATATCATTGTTTTAGGCGGTACCGCATTTACGAATCAGGACGTGGTTGTGGCTACTCTGAAAGAAGAAGGCCAGGCAACTTTTGTTTTGACTTGGAATGAATATCCTTATGACCTGGATTCCCATCTTATTGGTCCGGTTGAAGGAAATGATCATTATCATATCTATTATGTTAACAAAACACATCCTGAAGATGTAAATGTAGACGATATAGAACATTTACATTTACGTTTGGATCATGATGATACGGATTCCTATGGACCTGAAACTACTTCCATTTATGAACCATATGCAGGAGGAATCTATACATTTTATGTTCACAATTACTCAGGTAACGAAAGCGGAACTTTAGTAAATTCCGGAGCAAAGGTTGTTGTAACCACATCAGCCGGTACTTATACTTTTGAAGTACCTGCCGGTAGTGAAGAAAGATCCTGGGTTGTATGCACTTTTAACAGTGCTACCGGAGAGATTACTCCGATTAATCAATTAGTAGATGGTGATTACTATTTTGTTACTTATCCTAATCAAACGGATGATCTGGAATAATAAGAGAGTAACGATGACTGTGGTAATCAATAATCGTCATAAAATTTGATAATAAATATTATAAATCTGACCGATATCAGTTCCCAGTTACCGGTCAGATTTTTTATTTGTATGAAATAAGTGTCAGTTTTTATCTGAATATATAGAAAAATAAGAGCATATTTACTATCTGAAAAAAATGTTATAGAATGGAAAAAACAAATGTGAAAAGAGAGGCAGAAGAATGGAAATAAACAGGATAAGCGGAAATCCAATAAAGAATAATCTGATTCGTAATTTGCCTTTATCGTCAAGATTACTATACTCATTTATCTTAATGGCTATTCTGCCTTTAATTATATCGGCAGGTATCTCATATTATGTGTCTAATAACGCAATAGAAAATAAAGTAAGCGATTACTCGGTGCAAACGATGAAAGCTGTGAACCAATTAATAGATTATGAATGTAATAAATATGAAAGGGTTGCAGACCTTATCTTAATTAATAAACAAGTCCAAAAGGGCATGAAACAATTTGTTAAAATGAATTATATTCAAAAAAATGAATTTGTTGCAGAAATGAATCAGGTTATGTCTAACTACATGTCAAACCAGCCGGATATCATGCAAATATATTTATTAGACGTTGACCATACGCCAATATATGATCAGGGATGGTTTTATTTTAGTCCGGATAAATTAAAGGAGATAATACAAAAGTCTAAGGACGGTAAGAATTGGCTGAGTATTACCGAGGCAAAAATGAATTATGTTATTTATACAAAACCAATAACAGACAGAAACAGAGAAAATATAATTGGTTATATCTCCATTCACATCAATCCGGATGCTTTTAATAATTGCTTTTCTAACATGAATCTGGGCGAAGATTCTAATTTGACAATTCTGGATGCAGAGGGAAATATTATACAAACACAGGAAACAGATGCCAAAGTAGGAAATCCGTTGGATATGGACTTATTCAGCTTATGTCAGCAAAAGAGAAAAAAGCCAATTATAACAAACTATAAAGTATCGAATAAAAAAAGTATAGTTATTTATGCACATGTCAAGGAACAGAACTTTACTACGATGCTGATTATATCAAATAAATACTTACGCTCTGTGAACAAGCCAATTACAATAGCTACGTTAATTTGTATTATAAGCGGTATCTTCTGCGCGATTATGGTATATAGACAGATGTGGAAAAGTATTAAGATACCGTTGGAAGGATTGGTAGAAGCGGTTGGAAAAGCAGCGGATAATAATTTTAATCAGTTTATCGTAGACGATAGTAAAGATGAATTAGGATATCTTGGAAGAACCTTCAGTCAGGTAACGAAGAAAATGCAGGAATTAATTATAGATAATAAGAAAGAACAAGGGAAAAAAAGAGAACTGGAATTAAATATGTTACAGGCACAGATTAATCCGCATTTTCTGTTTAATACCTTAAATTCACTCCGCTTTACAGCGATGATGAGCGGCGCTGGAAATGTCAGCAACGGACTGGCAGCATTATCGACCCTGTTGTCAAATACAATTATAGACAAACATCAGTTTATTACGGTTGAAAAGGAAATAGAGAATGTCAAAAGCTATATTGAAATACAGAAAATCAGGTATGGTGATATATTTACAGTGGATTATGAAATAGAGGAAGAATTATTCCAAAGTTATGTGATTAAGTTCCTGTTGCAGCCGATTGTAGAGAATGCGATTATACACGGTATGAATGAGGCGGTAACAACCAATAACATCCTAATCGAAATGAAGAGAGTCGGAGAAAATATACGACTGATAATTCAAGATAATGGAAAAGGGTTTGATGTTGAAGAATTGGAGAAGAAAGAAAACAAGAAGTCATTTTCGGGATTTGCAATATATAATGTAAAAGAAAGAATCAAATTGTGTTTTGGTAAGGATTATTTGTTTGAAATAGAGAGTAAAATCGGGGAAGGAACCACTGTTAGAATTGAATTTCCATATTTAACGGAAAACATAGAAGAAGAGAAGATGGGGGAATAAAAAATGAGAAAGATACCGGTATTATTTGTTGATGATGAGATGATAGTCAGAGTCGCATTGAATTCAATCGTCAATTGGAACGAGACAGAATTTGAAATTGCAGATACAGTTTCCAACGGAACGGAAGCTATGAAGTTCATAAGAAATAATAAGGTGTCTTTAATAGTGACTGATCTGAAAATGCCGGATATGGATGGCATTGAATTGGTGAAAAATTTACAGGAAATGGAGTTCCCGGGAAAAGTAATTATACTGACAAGTTATGGTGAATTTGAATATGCCAGACAAGCCATTCAGTATGGGGTGTCGGAATATTTATTAAAGTCGACATTTACGGCAGATTCCTTACTTGAGGCTATGAGAAAAGCAACAAAAGGGATGGAAGTTACGGAAAGACCGGAAAAAAAATATGAAGAGGAAGAGATGGATACTTTCGACCTTGATAGCATTCAGTCGTTTATGAATCATTTGAAAGAGGAATTATTTGGAATGTCTGAAATATTTGAGCAGGAATATTATGCATACTATATTTTAAAAAAAGGCAGACATACCATAAAAAATTTAAGCAATGATAAAGAAAATACAGGAACACCGGAGATGTTTGCAGGAATCATAAAGGAAGCGATTCCAAAAAGTAATCAGGTTGTTATAGCAGCATTAAATAACAGTGAAGCTATTATAATTGTCAAAGCGAAAGACAATGATATACTCGAAAGTTCATTTCCAAAGTTAAGAAACGCTGCCAATACCTATATGAATTGCAAGCTGGTAATTGTAAAAAGCAGTATTTTTTCAACCAGGGATCAGATGCAGATGTGTTTGCAAATAATACAGAAAGCATCCGGGCTTGTATTATATAAGGCATATCGTGATATTATTTTCCAGGAAGATTATAAGCAGTATGTAAATGAAATGCCAAAAAACAAATATTATGAGATTATAAGGATCTGTGATTGCGTTTTTATGAGCCGGAAAGAAGAAGCAATAAATAAAGTACAAAACTTGATAGGCAGTTTTCAACAAAATAAATATAAGGTTAAAGAAACAACACAATTAATTGAAAAAATGTGGGATTGTTTTTTAATATCCTGGTCTTTTTATTTTGAAGAAACAAAAGATATGGAAAAAATTATTAAAAAATATGGGAATATGGAAACACTGGAAGAGTTAGAACAGGTTCTTATTAAGTGGCTTGAGGATATTTTTAATAGTACGATTAAAATATCAAGTACCGATTACAGAAGTGAAGTAAAAGAAATAGTGGATTACATTCATGTTCATTTGAATGATAAAATAGTGATAGGAGATTTGACAAGAGTCGCAAATTTTACGAAAAACTATATCGGCAGATTGTTTAAAAACGAGGTTGGTGTTAATTTGATGACTTATATTAATATGTTGAAAATGGAACAGGCATTACATATTTTAGTGGATAAGAATATTATGGTTAAAGAAGTCGCAGGTAATCTTGGATATGAGGATCAATCTTACTTTAACCGGATATTTAACCGCTATTTTGGAAAAAATCCATCGGAAATAAAAATGTATTATGCTAATTTGTACAAATAATGTGAAGAAAAACACAAAAAAAATAATTGGAAAGAAAAAAAGTGTTGTAAAGTTCAAATATAAATCCAAATAGTTTATTTAATATGCACAAAACTATTGCTATACTGTTAACATATTAAAAAAACGTATTTAGGAGGAAAAGTTAATGAGAAAAAGTAAGAAATTGACTGCCTTGATGTGTGCACTTTTATTGGTAATAACAATAGCCGGCGGCTGTGCAAAAGTTGCAGATCAACCTCAGGCATCAGATCAGTCAGAAAGTACGGGAACAGCGACGGGAGAAACAGCAGGCAGTAAGGAATTGCACATTGCAGTATTCCAGGGCGGGTATGGGCGAGAAGTATGGGACACCCTGGCTAAAAATTTCGAAGCAGAGCACGAGGGTGTTACAGTAAATATTACTGCTAATCCTAAAATAGGAGATGTAATCCGTCCGCAAATTATGAGCGGTAACGCACCTGATTTAATCTATTTAGCTTCAACAAATGAATCCGGTATCTTACAATCCTTAATACAAGATAAACAACTGGAAAATCTGGATGATATTTTCACAGAGGATATGAAAGCCAAATTTATTGATGGAACCTTAAGTGCTCCTACCATTGCACCTTATGGGGACGGAAAGATTTATGCGGCGCCATTGTTCTATAGCACCATGGGATTATTTTATAATAAAACATTATTTAAAGAGAATGGCTTTGAAGTTCCTAAAACCTGGGATGAATTCTTTGCATTAGGCGATGCTGCTAAGAAAAAAGGTATTGCATTATTTACCTATGCTGCTGCGAATGATCCGTCTTATAATGAAATCGTGATGAGCCCGGCAATCGCATCAGCAGGCGGAGAACAATTGTTAGCGGATTGTTTTAATTACAAAAAAGGTGCCTGGAGTTCGGATGCAGTTAAAAAAGTATTTGGAATCTATGACAAGATGGCAAAAGGCGGCTATTTATTAGATGGAACACTTGCAATGACACATACGCAGTCACAGGAACAATTTTTACAGAATAAAGCATTATTTATCCCAAATGGCAATTGGCTGGAAAATGAGATGAAAGAGACACCAAGAGCGGATGGTTTTGAATTCGGTTTTACCGGAATCCCTGTTTTTGATGAGAGTGATACACCTTGTGTATGGTCTAATATTGAAGAAATCTATATTCCTTCACAAGCAAAAGAAATTGATTTGGCAAAGGAATTCATGAAATTCTTATATACAGATGAAAGTATCAAATTATTTGCAGAGAATGTAGGATCGATTCCTCCGATTCAGGGTGCAGCTGATCTTGTAAAAGATAAATTAAGTGATTCCGTATACGAGACCTATACCATACCGGAAAAAGGGTTTACACCTGTAACAGGAGCTTTTGCTATGACGCAGCAATCTGTGATCAGTATCAGGGATGATTTATACAATAATCTTAATAGTATTATGGCTGGAGAACAGACTGTCGATGGGTGGTCTGCTAAGCTGGAAGAAGATGCGGGAATTCTGTCTGAGGATTTATTAAAATAATAAGTGATAAGGATGAGAAAAATGTTAAGCAAAACCCAGAGTAAAGCTGACAAGTTATCGAAATCTAATCACCAGAGAAATGTATTTATTGCTTGGTGCACCATACCTACAGTTGTTCTTTTCTGTATCTTTATGGTGTACCCAACGATAAATGTATTTTATATGTCGCTCTTTCAGATGAGCAATTTGTCGTTGGATAAGAAGTTTGTTGGATTAAAAAATTTTAGCACTTTATTACAGGATGATAAGTTTTGGCAGGTTTTTCGTAACTCATTATTTTTTATTATTGTAGTAACTGCGATTACAATTACGATTGCATTATTCTTCGCAGCAATATTAAATCAATGTAAGTTAAAAGAAAAACCATTTTATCAGACCGTATTTTTCTTCCCTAATGTTTTATCCTTAGTTGTAATCAGTACGTTATTTATTCAGATCTATGATCCTACAAAAGGTATCTTATCTGCGACCTTGAAGCTCCTCTTTGGAACAGGTAATCATGCCTGGCTTGGAGAAAGCGGATCAGCCAGATGGTGTATTGTTGCGGCAATGGTTTGGCAGGCAGTTGGTTATTATATGGTAATGTATATTGCAGGTATGGATGGAATACCAAAAGATATCTATGAAGTAGCTGATTTGGAGGGAATGTCAAAATTTAAACAGTTTTTTGTGATTACAATACCGCTTTTGTGGGAGATAATCCGGGTAACTATTGTATTTTTTATTATATCTACAATTAATATGAGTTTTGTATTTGTAAAAGTAATGACACCGACAGGCGGACCGGATGGAGGAACAGAAGTGTTTCTTACCTATATGTATAAGCAGGCATTTACCAATTCTAATTTTGGCTATGCGATGACAGTGGGTACTTTTATATTTCTATTTTCATTTGCACTGGCGTTAGTTAGTAACAGATTAACTGAAAAAGAGACAATCGAATATTAGGGAGGCAGCGAATGAAAAGAATGAAAAAAAATCAATCTGTCATTCAATGGAAAAATGCATTCACCCGCTGCATATTAATTGCATTTACAGTGATTGTTTTGCTCCCTATTGTATGGACAGTATATACTTCCTTTAAAACAAGCAGAGAATTTTTGCAAAATCCGTGGGTTTTGCCATCAGGTTTACATTGGCAAAATTATATGAATGCGCTAGAAAAAGGGAATATGATTGCGTATTTCAAGAACTCTGTTTTCGTGACGATTTTAGGTTTGGTTTTTCTTATGGTGTTAGCAGTGCCGACAGCGTACGTAACAAGCAGATTTAAATTTCGTTTTTCAAAAGCGGTTAGCATACTTTTTATGAGCGGATTATTTGTGAGTCAGAATTATATTGTGGTACCAATATTCTTATCCCTTAATAATTTACAGAGATATCTGAATCAATATGTTGTTTTCCAACATGTACAGCTTACGAATAATCTTATTATTATGGCATTGATCTATGCTGTTTGTGCACTTCCCTTTACGATTTATTTGTTAAGCGGATTCCTAAAGAGTATTCCCCATGAATATGAGAATGCTGCAAAAATAGATGGAAGCAGTTACGTCAAAACATTAATTTATGTCATCATACCAATGGCAAAACCAGCCATGATTACAGTTCTTTTGTTTAATTTTATGGGATATTGGAATGAATATATTATGGCGACAACATTAATGCAGGAAGAAAAATGGACCTTACCGGTAGGCCTGGCGAATCTTATGGAACAACAGAAGTTCGCGACGGATTGGGGCGCAATGTTTGCCGGGATGGTAATTGTCATGCTGCCAACGATGATTTTATATACCCTTGTACAACGCAAACTGACAGAAGGTATCAGCATGGGAGGACTTAAGGGATAACCCGGAAAGAGGAGATGTCACAATGATGAAAGGACTAAAAATTGTTACGATTGGCGGAGGTTCAAGTTATACACCGGAATTAATAGAAGGATTTATCAATCGATATGATAAATTACCGGTTAGTGAGTTATGGCTGGTAGATATTGAAGCAGGAAGAGAAAAGCTTGAGATTACGGCAGATTTGGCAAGGAGAATGATTAAACGGGCCGGAGTGCCGATTACCTTACATACGACACTTGATAGAAGAGAGGCACTGTCCGGAGCTGATTTTGTAACAACGCAAATGAGAATCGGACAATTGGAGGCGAGAATAAAAGATGAAAGAATCCCAATCAGCCACGGTTTGCTTGGACAGGAGACGAACGGTGCCGGCGGACTTTTTAAGGGATTACGGACAATACCGGTGATTTTAGATATTTGTAAAGATATAAGGGAGTTATGTCCTGATGCATGGCTGATTAATTTTACCAATCCGGTGGGAATGGTTACAGAAGCAGTTTACCGTTATGGGGTACACGATAAGGTAATTGGTCTTTGTAATGTACCGATTGGAATGGAAAAGAGCATAGCTGAGATTTTACAAAAAGACCAGAAAGAAATATTTGTCACTTTTGCGGGTTTAAACCATATGGTTTATGCCAATCATGTTTATGAAAATGGTGTGGATGTAATACAGAAAGTAATGGATAATTGGGGTGAACAAAGCGTACAGAATATTCAGGCACTTGAGTGGGACAGCCACTTTGTAAAAGCCCTTGGTGCAATTCCATGTCCTTATCACAGATATTTTTATATGAGTAAAGAGACACTGGAAGAAGAAAAAGAAAAATATGCACAGCACGGAACCAGAGCAGAACAGGTTCAAAAAATAGAAGAAGAATTGTTTGCACTTTATAAGAATCCGGACTTAGATATAAAACCAAAGCAATTGGAACAAAGAGGCGGAGCTTATTACTCTGATGCGGCATGCAATTTAATATGTTCTATTTACAACGATACGAGAGATATTCAGGTTGTGAATACTTACAATCATGGAGCAATTGATTTTATCGGCTATAATGAGGCGGTTGAGATCAGCTGTATTATAACGAAAAATGGACCGATACCAATTGCGGCAGGTGATTTACCGAAGTCGGTACATGGTCTGGTAAGTCAGATCAAGTCTTTTGAGGTAGCCGGTGCAGAGGCTGCTGTAACGGGTGACTATGATAAAACATTGATGGCATTAATGATTAATCCACTGGTTGCCTCTCAGACAGAAGCAAGGATAGTATTAGATGAGTTATTGGAGGCACACAAAGAATTTCTACCCCAGTTTTTCCGAAACAAGAAACTACGATAATATAATAACTACGATCTGTAATTGTTGATAAAGTCAGCTGTTTATTATTGACTCTGTATCTGAATCTGGTGATTTCAGCATTTATTAGCGGAAATTAATTATCTATTACATTTGAATCCTTAATTATGCCAAAATCATAAAAATAAAGAGATATCATAAAAGCTGGTAAGATTTTAAATCTTATCAGCTTTTATGATATCACACCCTACATTAGACCACAGAGTTAAAAGTTATGGAAGAAAAAGAGCTTTAAGCAGGATATCAGAAGACCTAAAAATAGGAGATATTTGGAGGAAGCAGATTTTAATATAGAATTAATTGATATAATTTTAAATTGTCTGTATAATTACATTAGAAAAATTGTCGAAAGGAGTAATTATGGGAACAGCACCAGGGATCAGACCACAAGATTTATCTGAGAATGAGGAAATTAAGTCCACGGAGCTTACCGATATAACTGCAGATGAGAAAAAGGAATCAAAGATGCAGTTTCAGTCAAATAGGAATTACCTCACTATCAGTATTTATGCACTTTTTGTTATAGTAACGGGGGCTTTTATCATTTATTCCTTTGTAAATATGAAACAGACAAAATTGGTTATTTCGGATTTTTTGAATACCATATCCCCCTTTTTAGCTGCTTTCTTGATTGCCTTTATAATTAATCCATTGGTATTAAAACTCCAGGATTTTTCTTTGAAGGTTTTAAGGATAAAATCCAGAGCGGCAAGAGCCTTTTTATCAATATTTATTTCTTATCTGTTAGTCATTGGAGGTTTAACCATTACAATCTTATATGTGACCCCACAGCTCATTCAGAGTATTTCTGATATTGTTTCAAAACAATCCTTAATTTATGATGAAATTACAAAATGGATCTCCGGTTTATATGAGAGATATCCAGATTTAAATCTAGGGGCAGTCGTTACGTATATTGATAAAATGGTACCGGATTTAATCGGCAGGGGAACAGAGGTACTAAGTAATATGATACCGAAATTATACTTATTATCCATATCATTAATTAAAATGTTCGTTAATATTCTGCTCTCCATTGTTATTTCCTGTTATATGATACTGGATAAGAAAAATCTGAGGTATAATGCCAAGCGGTTTATTTATTCTATTATGCCCTCGGACAGGGCAAAAGGGTTCATACAGACGGGGAAAGACTGTGCCGATATTTTTAATAAATTTATTGTAGGTAAAATGATTGATTCCCTGTTGATTGGCATAATATGCGTGATATTAATGATCTTACTCAGACTGCCATATCCCATATTAATGAGTGTCATTGTTGGGATAACCAATATGATACCTTATTTTGGGCCATTTATCGGTGCAGTTCCGGGGGTTGTAATTTATCTTTTTCTTAATCCGATTCAATGTCTGATTTTTATCGTTATGATATTAATTCTTCAGCAGTTTGACGGATTGTATCTGGGGCCTAGAATTCTGGGGGAATCAACAGGGTTAAAGCCTCTCTGGATCATATTTGCCATTACCTTAGGCGGCGCTTATGCGGGAGTAATAGGGATGTTTTTAGCGGTTCCCGTAATAGCCGTATTTACCTACCTGCTGGACAAATTTATAAAAAGACGATTGGAACAGAAAAATATTAGCATACAAAGGGACAAGGATTAAACAAAAAGGGATCTTATTTGTGGCAATATCGCAGACGGGTCTGCGATATGCAATGGGTGTAAAATATGAATATAAAGCAGAGATTTGAAAGAATAAAGTTTCAAAAGAAAATTCTGATCGCTAATTTGGTCTTATTTGTAGTCCCTTGTATTATTTTGAGTATCATACTTTTTAATTCCATACAAGGTGCGGCGAATCAGCAGATAAATGAGTCAAGGCTTGTTATTTTAAATCAGATAAATAATAATCTGGATGATATGTTTGATCAAATTGTTTTATACTCAAGATATTTTCAATGTAATCGTGAAGTAAATAAAATAGTATCTAAAACTAATTACAAAAGTGAATATGATAAGTTAAAGGCTAAGAGTTCGGTACGGCAATTTTTTGAAACCAGCAGTATTGTTTATAATAGTTTCGAATATAATATGCAGATTATGTGTAGCAGCGGATATAACTATTCTTCAACTGATGACAGGTCAATCGATATTTCTTATCCCGATTTGCATAAATTAGAGCAGGAACCCTGGTATACGAAGCTGAAAAAGGAAGATAACAGGATCGCATATATTTCTACCTGGAAGAGTACGGAATTTTCAGCCATGAAGAATGAAAATGCGATTCAGGCTATCTGCCTTATTAAGAATCTGAACAGTGGGCGGGTTGTGGGTTTGATGAATATAGACCTAAGTCAGAAGATGCTGGATCTGATACTTAAGAGAGGTCTTCAAAACAAACATCAGCAAGTCTTTCTAATGGATGATACCGGGAAGGTAATTTCCAGTACCAAAGAGGAAACAATCGGTGAGCGAATTACTTCTCAGATTTATCTTAAAAAGTTACATGATAATGTATACGGGTATTTCAGGGATAAAATAGACGGAAAAATATCTCAGATCTGTTTTGTTACGAATGGAACCACAGGTTGGAAATTAGTATTATATGATGATGGTAAGTCTGCATTGTTAGCGGGAAATAGTTTGCTCTTATTTATGGTAATGGCTTCCATTGCTTATTTATTGCTGGCTATGGTTATGACTGTCTTTAATTCCAAGTATATCAGCAGACCTTTACAAAAATTAAAAAAAGATATGAAATTAGTTTATAAAGGTGATTTGAGTGTTCGTACGGAAGTAGAAGCCATGGATGAATTCGGAGAACTGAGTCTTCAATTTAATAAAATGATTGGGCGGATCGAAGAATTAATCGGGCGACTGGAAAAAAATAAGGAGGAACAGCGGCTCCTTGAATTAAGAGCTCTTCAGGCGCAGATCAATCCTCATTTTCTTTATAATACTCTGGCGTCGATCCGGTTCCTTGTTGAAATGGGAATGTCGGAAAAAGCGGAACAGTCTTTGCTGGCTTTCGTACAGCTGCTGAAAAGAACCTATTCGGATCAGCGAAAACTGGTACCGATTAAAGATGAAATCATAGCGATCGAAAACTACCTCATATTAATGCAGAACAGGTACCAGGACATGTTTACCTGGGAAATACAAATAGATCCTGAGATCGAAAAGTATGGAATACCCAAGATTTCAATACAGCCTTTGGTAGAAAATGCAATTCTCCATGGATTTAGCGGAAATGAAAGAACGGGACATATTCGTATCACAGGTTACAGGAAAGATGATATTATAATCAGTGTTATTGATGACGGAGTTGGAGGAAATTTAGAAAAAATACATAAAATACTGGAATCAAAAGAAACAGAACAGGTAAGCGAACGCTTTAACGGGATTGGATTACAGAATATTGAGCAGCGGTTGAAGCTGATGTTCGGGGAAAGCTATGGCCTCTCAGTAAAAACATCGGAATGGGGCGGGATACAGGTTGATATTCATATACCTGTGGTTTCGATAGAACAGGAAAGTAATTAAAGATTATGGGAAAAGGTATAACAAACAGGAAAAGGTTTATTAAGCGGAAAGAGTGATTATGTGAGAATTATTATTGTGGATGATGAAAGCATAACCAGGCAGTGGGTAAAAACGAAAATTGAAAAAATTGATTTGAATTATCATGTTGTAGGTGAATTTGCGAATGGAAAACAGGCCTTGGAATACTGTGCAAAAAATAAAGTTGATGTGATTTTTACGGATATCCGTATGGCAACTATGGATGGTTTGGAATTCTTAAGTGAAGTCAGAAAATTGAATTTGAATGCATACAAAATTATATTAAGTGCTTACGATGAATTCTATTATGCCAGGCAGGCTATGAAACTGGGAGCTCATGAATTTGTGCTAAAACCTGAAATTACAAAAGAGAGTATAAGTGAAATTTTAAGAGAAGCAAAAATATATTTAGAGAACGTAAGCAGAGAAGAGAATATTTCCGAAGAGCAGTACACTCCGGAAACATATCTGGTTCAATTGCTGGAACGCAGTGGGTATCAAAAAGAAGAAGACTTAAGACAGGAATTTAAAGAAAAAGGGATCCTTTTGGATTCATCCGAACTTGTAGTTAGTGTGGTTTCTTTTCCGAAGGGGTTGGACAATGAAAATGTTTTGGAGATTATCCGATTATTTTTTAAAGACAAAGCAGTAAAGAGTTATTGCTTTTTATGGGAAAAGCAGGATTTTGTCATTCTATATAACAGTAGTATAAAAACAGAGCGGGAGGAATCAGCCTGGGAGCTGGCTGAAGTTTTGTATAAGAATATCGGAACGGAAAGTTATATGGGCTTCAGCAATATAGGGAAAGATTTTCATAATATTCCGGATTTATTCAGACAGGCTTCTGATGCCAGAGATAACCGTATCTTTTATGGGATGTATGGAGTTCAGCTCTATGACAGGATGGTTGTTCGTATGGAAAAGGATTCACAGGATCTTTATTATAACCGGGAGATAAAAGAAATCACGGATTGTTTTGAAAAAGGTAAATTTAATGAAGTAAAAGAAGGTACGGTTAAATTATTTACTCTGATTCAACAAAATAATGCACTTTATCCGGCGTACATAAAAGCTATTTGTGTTGAAATTTTATCCGCTTATATTCAAAAAATAAGAAAACATTCTCTTAATTCAGAATATGAAGAAGGAATGCGAACGATAGAAAAATTAATAGGCAATGACAATGAAAGATATACGCTGGAGGATCTAAAAAAGTACACATTAGAAGCACAGGATTATTTTTCAAATATTTTAGAAAATAAACGGAAAATGCGATGCTTTTCCGTACCGGTACAGGATATTATAAACTATGTGGAGAATAATTTTTCTAAGAGAATATCGATGGAAGAAATAGCAGATCAGGTACATTTGAATAAAACCTATATATCTGTTTTATTTAAAAAGGAAACGGATGAGAACTTCAGCGATTTTTTGCAAAGGATACGTCTTGAAAATTCCTGCAGGCTTTTAACCAAGACCCGTTTACCAATTCAGGAAATAGCAGAACAATCCGGCTTTTTTGATGCGGCATATTTTTCAAGGGTATTTAAAGAAAAATATGCCCTGACTCCTGTCGAATATAGAAGGTTGAAGATAAAATAATACAAGAAATATAAAAAATGTCCAATTAAAAAGGAATTATAATAATAAAATGTGGTTTCCTATACTAAATTTAGTAAAATAAACAAACAGAGTGCAAAGATATGTTAACAGAAGACATAGTGCTTTCACTCTGTTTTTTTTATAATTAAGATATCTTAATAAATGGAGGAAACATATGAAAAGAAAACTAGCATTACTATGTATCATGATTATGGGGATGGTCATCACATTTGGTTTGACAGGATGTTCCGGTAACGGAACGGAAAAACTGGTGTCCGAGGGGAATACAGGTAAGAGTGAACCGGGGAATAAAACACATTTAATATTTCTTAGAAATGGAACAGAAAGTGATAAAAAAGCATATTGGAACAAAATGATAGAAAGATTTCAGAAAGAAAATCCGGATATTGAAATCGAATATCAGGAGAGCCCCACTGGAGATGATTTTGAAACAAAACTGAATGTTGGGTTTGCATCGGGAACCGCACCTGACATAATAAATTTTACCATGGCTTCCATGGGAACCCGGGTACCGTTAGGACAGTATGCGTCATTGGATGAGTATGTGAAAGATTGGGAGGGTACAAAAGATTTCATGGAAAATGCTTTGAATTTAGGCAAAATTAATGGAGTAACCTATGGAATTCCTGTATTTCCAGATCCCCGGATCTTGATATACAATAAAGAATTATTTGAGAAAGCGGGTTTAGATCCTGAAACTCCGCCAACCACCTGGGATGAATTATTAGATTATCATAAGAAACTGGTTAAGAAAGATGGTGACACTGTAGTTCAAACAGGATTTGCTATGCCTACTTCCGGCAGTTCTATGCAGCATTATTTTTCTATTTTTATGGAGGAAAATGGTGTTAAAAATCTGGTAGATGAAGATGATAATACGATTCTTTGCAACACTCCTGAAGCAATTGAAGCAGCAGAATTTATGAAACAAATTAAAGATGCTGGAATTATCTCCTGGGATTGCAGCAATGGCGAACAGAATCCATTTGGAACAGGTCTTGCGGCAATGACAATAGGAACGGATCAAGACTTTAAGAAATGGGAAGCTAGTGGATTAAAAGGAAAAATTGCAATGGCAGCACCGCTTAAAAATACGAAGCAGGCAACTTTCTGCGGAATGAGCTTTATGTTTATGAGCGGTGAAACAGAAAAGAAAGATGCAGTTTGGAAATTTATCGAATATGTATCAAATGCGGAGAATATGTGGACCCGGTATGAGGATCTTGGAACCACTCCTGTTAGAAAATCTCTGGAAAATAAATTTGTCGCAGCGGATCCGAAAAATAATGCCATAATTTTTGATTCTATCAATTGCGGTACCGGGTCACCCAAAGTAGCATATGCCAACTCCGTATATAATATTATTAATGATTCAATGGAAAGAATTATGTATGAAGTTGATACACCGGAAAATGTACTTAATGCTGCAGCAAAAAGCATTCAGGAAGAAGTTGACAACCAGTAAAACAATAAATATACGGCGGGGAGTAAATGAGAACTTCCCACCGTGTTATGAAGGGGAAAACCAATGAATGATACAACAGCTGTTATGCGATTAAGAGAAGCCAGGAAAAAATACGACAAATGTTCATATTTGATGATTTTACCAGCATATTTGATCTTTACAATTTTTATTTTGATTCCAATCGTAATTGTCATTTATTATAGCATCACAAATTTTAATTTATACTCAAAACCAGATATCGTAGGCTTAAAAAATTATCTTAATCTGTTTCAGGATAATGATTTTCTCATAGCAATTAAAAATACTATGGTTTATACATTAGCGACTTTGTTTCCTCAATTGGCTTTAGGACTTTTATTAGCGCTTATGCTGTACAGAAAATCAATATTAATACCGATTTTCAGGACAGCATTTTACTTGCCCAATGTAATGTCCATGGTGTGTATGTCTATGGTATGGTTATGGATTTATGATCCTACCTTTGGACTGTTTAACGTGATATTAAAAAGTCTGGGGTATTCGGCAAAACAGTGGCTCCAAGATCCTGATATGGCTATGTTCTGCGTGGTTCTTATGAGTATTTGGAAAAGCTGCGGTTATTCTATGGTGATATTCTTATCCGGATTAACGTCTATTCCGGAGTCACTCTATGAAGCCGCATCCCTAGACGGGTCAAATGCTGTCAGAAAGTTTCTGTATATTACCTGGCCTATGCTGCGTCCGACTACATTCTTTTTGCTGGTGACCGGAATTGTAAACAGCTTTTCGGTTTTTGAGCAGATTAATATAATGACCGGCGGCGGACCATTAAACAGGACAACGACTATAGTACATCAGATTTACAGAAGAGGTTTTTTGGAGTTTAAGATGGGTTATGCCAGTGCTATGTCAGTAACATTGCTTTTGTTTTCTGTTATAATCACAATTTGTGTATTTAAGTTCGGTAGCAATGGGCAGGATGTGGATATATCATAAGTGGAGGAAAATGTTATGAAGAAAAAAAGGGTATTTCATGGAATATGGATTTTGGTTATGAGTGTTGTAACGGTAATCATGTTAATACCAATTATTATGATGTTTACAACATCATTTAAAACAATGGAAGAAATCAAATCTCCGGCATTTCATCTGATTCCAGCAAATTTTTCGCTGGTTAACTATTTTAATGCGATGGCTGTCGGTGACTGGACTGTTTATTTCCGTAATTCAATCTGCATTACTCTGGCGGCTGTCATTTTTTCCTTATTATTTAATTCTATTGCCGGATATGCATTTGCAAGGCTTCGGTTTCCGGGTTCAAAAATTTTGTTTACCCTTTTATTAATAGGACTTATGATGCCGCCCCAGGTAACTATGCTGCCGACATTCCTGATTATGGCCAAGTTTCCCATGATGGGCGGAAATAATCTTTTTGGCGTAGGAGGGACCGGAATGATTAATACTTATGCCGGACTTGTGATTCCTTTAGTATCTGGTTCTTTCGGCGTATTTTTATGCAAACAGTTTTATGAGAATTTTCCAAGGTCTCTGGATGAGGCAGCCGAAATTGATGGGACTAATAAATGGCAAACTTACTTTCAGATCTATCTGCCTAATTCCAAAGCAATACTTGCGACACTGGGATTATTAAAAGGGGTATCGGTATGGAATGATTATTTATGGCCATTGGTTATGACAAATTCGGAAAAAATGAAAACCTTACAACTGGCACTTACCATGTTTAAATCGGATAGTTACATACAGTGGAATCAAATGATGGCGGCAGCCGTATTAATCGTACTGCCAATGATTCTATTATTTTTGTTTTCACAAAAATATTTTGTTCAAGGCATTGTTACATCCGGGCTTAAATAAAAATAATTACTGTGCTTCTTACCCAATTATTTTTGGTGCCGCAGAAGCGGCATCATGAAGGAAAAGTTGAAAGAAAATATAAAACATAGAAAGGAAGCCACAAGGAGATTCTTTCAACCTATTTTTATGTGGCAGTATCGCAGGCAGGC
The DNA here is from genome assembly GCF_030913705.1 of Anaerocolumna sp. MB42-C2. Taxonomy (GTDB): domain Bacteria; phylum Bacillota; class Clostridia; order Lachnospirales; family Lachnospiraceae; genus Anaerocolumna. Next base: position 2,163,748 of record NZ_CP133190.1, on the reverse strand, counting down.
CTGCGATATGCAATTGGTGTAAAATATGGAAAGACCCAATATTTTATTTTATTTTACCGATCAGCAAAGAGCAGATACATTGGGCTGTTACGGACAGAAATTAGAGATTAGTCCCAATTTAGATCGTCTGGCAAAGAATGGAGTACTGTTTGAAGAAGCGTACACCGCCCAGCCTGTCTGCGGACCTTGCAGGGCAATATTCCAGACAGGTAAGTACCCGACGGAGATAAAGTGTTACCGTAATGCCAGAGCATTGCCTCTTAATGTGAAAACGGTAGCGGATTATTTAAATGAAGCCGGTTATGATACGGCATATGTGGGAAAGTGGCATCTGGCAAGCCAAAAAGATAGTAATGAAGCAAAGTCGGTTGTTGATTATGAAACAAAAGCCATTCCCCCTGAAAGAAGGGGAGGATATAAGGGATTCTGGAGAGCTGCAGATGTTCTGGAGTTTACATCCCATGGATATGACGGGTTTGTCTTTGATGAAAATATGAACCGGTGTGATTTTAAGGGATACCGCGTGGATTGTATCACTGATTTTGCATTGGAATATCTAGATTATTATGATGGAGAAAAACCATTTTTTCTGACAATATCCCATATTGAACCCCATCACCAGAATGATAGAAAATGTTATGAAGGGCCGATTGGTTCGAAAGAGTGCTTTCATAATTATGAACTTCCCGGAGATCTAAAGGCCCTTGGCGGTGATGCAAAAGAGATGTATCCGGACTATCTTGGGTGTTGTAAGAGTTTAGATGATAATTTAGGACGAATTATTGATAAGCTGAAAGAAAAAGGGATCTATGATAATACGATTATAATCTATAGTTCGGATCATGGATCGCATTTTAAGACAAGAAACCTGGATTCCCATATGCTCGGTGGTGATGATTACAAACGTTCCTGCCATTCATCCTGTTTAAAAGTGCCGTTAGTCATAGCAGGTCCTGGGTTCAGGGGCGGAAAACGGGTAAAAGAATTGGTCAGCACCTGCAGTCTTCCGAAAACATTTTTAGCATTAGCAGGGATAGATGTTAAAAATGCTATGATAGGAGAGAATCTGAAGATGGTGGCGGATGGCAGAATACTGGGCAGGATTAACCGTGTTTTCGCTCAGATCAGTGAGAGCCGTGTGGGCCGCTGCATCCATACGGAAGATTTTCTGTATAGCGTTTATGCACCCGGAATGGACGGATGGGAAACGGGAAGCAGTGATTATTATGAAGAAGATTTCCTATATGATTTAAGAAAAGATCCATTTGAATTAAATAATCTGGTAAATGATAAAAGATATACAGAAATTAGAAGGAAATTGGCAGAGCAGTTAATAGAAGAAATGGTAAATGCAGGTGAAAAGGCTCCTGTTATTAAGCCGCAGTCCCTATGAATTGTTTTACCTTTTAAAATATTAGGAATAGCGAAAGGAGCTTTTGGCATGGCAATGCGGGAGTTCCTTTTTTAGTGGTATGGTATATTCTGCTAAAAAATCGTCTAAAATAAGACTAATACATATAATAGCCGAAGTTATATTGACTGCAAGTTGAACATCAGCTATAATATAATAAGTAGTTATTTTGTCACTGTTCACAGGCAACAACGCGACGTGTTTTTGTGAGTGTAGCGAAGCGAAAGCCACAGAAAACCGGGCGGTTTATTCCAGTTATATCAGCACCTATATTGAGCGGGATGTAAAAGAGATATCCGGTACCATTGATTCACTTAAATTTATGAATTTCATCACATCAGCTGCAGCCTTGTGCGGACAGATGGTGAACTATAAGACCATCTCTGATGCTGCTGGGATTGACCAGGTTACCACAAAAAACTGGCTTGGGATTTTAGAGAGACTGGGCATTGTTTTTTATCTTCACCCATATTCCAACTATATGCTTAAGCGCATGGTAACGAAACCAAAGCTTTATTTCTATGACTGTGGCTTAGTAGCGTACCTAACCAAATGGAGCAGCAGCGATACCCTGATGAATGGAGCTATGAGCGGTGCGATTCTTGAAAATTTTACGGTATCGGAGATTGTCAAGAGCTATCAGAACTGCGGTCGGGAAGTCTTTATTTATTATTATCGTGATAAGGATACAAAAGAGATTGACATTCTGCTGGAGGACAGCGGTAAGTTGTATCCCATGGAAATTAAGAAAGCGGCTACACCTCAAAGCCAGCTCACTCGCGTGTTCAGGGTAATTGATAAGGCGAGTCTGGAGCGTGGTACAGGGGCTGTATTATGTACGACAGACAGGTTGTCGGCATTTGACAGCCAGAATTTAATTGTGCCAGTTTGGGGGATATAAAACCTTGGTTATCAGGGGAGGCAGTCCGCCAGCTAAAGGGTAAAGGATATACGGATAGAGAGGCAAAAGAAAAAATAGCTTCTGTTGTTCTTGGTGATATCTATGATATCTTAAGTGGCGGTAAGAAATTTGATGAAGATGCTTATAACAGTAAATTGAAACTCCTGGTAGAAGAAACAGTGATGCATTGCAGAAGCTGGGACGGAAAGAAGAAAGCAGAAAGTGGTTTGAGGATTGGTTTGGAGAGGAAAGGGATAATCCTGACTGTATAGATTCCTATCTATGGTTTCTGTTAGGAGAAGAAGATATAAACGGAGCGAGAAAGCTGATTGAGGAAGCCATACCTATAGATATGGTATGTAATATGGATAATCAGATGTTATTTTACAGAGCCGCTGCTTTTTATGAAACAATTAAGGAAACGGAAAATTCCAAAATGTACAGGGATAAGGCAGAAGATTTTCACAAGAAATTTCTTGAAAATCCATTACTTTTTAGCGATGATTCCGAGGATTATGTTTTTTTCCGGTGCAAAAGCCGGTAGTTAAGGATAAGAAAAAATACCCTAACGATCCCTGCCCCTGCGGTTCAGGAAAGAAGTATAAAAAATGCTGCGGAAAATAAGGGTCAAAAGTTGAATGGTAATTTCGCCCTGACAAAGTCCACAAAAAAGTAAAATCTGACCGGTTTCAGTTTACCAGTCAGATTTTATTATATACTTATGCATATTAATAACTGTAACTTACCCTCTCATATTTAAAAGCTTCTGTTTCAGTTCATTTTCAATACGGTTTAATTCCACTTCAGCTTCTTTTCTCTTTTGGCGGCCTTCTGTCTGGATGCGGAGTACTTCATCCAGAGTTGAAATTAAGGACTCGTTGGTAGTCTTGAGGGTTTCAATATCTACGATACCGCGTTCCGATTCTTTGGCTGTCTCAATGGTGGCCATCTTGAGAGTGGCAGCATTTTTCTTAAGTAATTCATTTGTCATGTCGGTTACTTCCCTCTGCGCTCTTGCAGCCTGGCCGGAATGAGCGACACCAAGGGCAAGAACCATCTGACTTTTCCAAAGAGGTATGGTATTTACAATAGTAGATTGTATCTTCTCTGCCATCATAGTATCATTTCCCTGAACCAGACGAATCTGGGGAGCCATCTGAATAGAAATCATTCTGGTTAATTCCAGATCATGTATTTTCTTTTCAAACCTGTTTATAATAGCATTTAGATCATTTACAGCCTGTGCATCTTCGGGAAGACCGGTTCTGCCTGACTTTTCAACCAGTCTCGGAAGTTCTTCGTTTTGAACCAGGGCCAGTTTCTTTTTTCCGGCCAAAATGTACATGGAAAGCTCTTTAAAGTAGGTTTTATTTATTTCATACATCTTGTCCAACATGGCTACATCTTTTAGTAATTGCATCTGATGTGACTCCAGTACCTGGCAGATTTTATTAACATTCACTTCCGCTTTATCATATTTGGCTTTCATAGCGGTAATCTTATTGGAGGTTTTCTTAAATAAGCCTAAAAAACCTTTTTCGTCCGTTTCGGAATCAAAACTTTTCAATTCCAATACGACGGAGGAAAGCATCTCCCCAATTTCGCCTAAATCTTTTGTCTTAACGTTATTAAGGGCAGACTCGGAAAAATCTGCAATTTTTTTCTGGGCACCAACACCATACTGCAGGATAAGACTTGATTGGGTTAAATCAATTTTACCGGCAAAGTCATTAACCATCTTTTGCTCTTCCGGAGACAGAGTACTTTCATCAAATTCAACGACCTCCGGTTTTGCCGTTTCCTGATTAACTAATTGAGTTTCGGACGTTTCTTCACCGAAAGGGTCAAAGGTTAAGGTCGGAGCTTCGTTTTTCAATAATTCATCATTCATAATTATACCCATTTTATAACACATCATTTTACGGACGTGTTAACGCCACATACTAATAGATTCAGACAAAACATGTTTTCTATTGTTCGATTATCATAAATAAAGGCAGAAAGAATCGATTGTGGCATTCCTTTCTTTTTAATATTTTCTATTCTAAATGAATCCATAGTTTTATTTCATCTTAAAATCTTCCTTTGTCAATCCTTCCTGGGCAAGCATGGTCTCTAACACGGATATGTCGGTCGAGACATCCATTGCTGCATCTTCAAAAAGGCTGTCCAATAATTTCTCAAATGCAAGATTAATTGTATCCAAGGTAGCTTCAATTTCACTTTTTGCCGAAGTAATATTGGCACCCTGTACGGACTGGTTATCAAATTCCCTGTATGCATTGACTAATTTTAACGTGGTAGGAAGATAATAATCCATAAACTTTTCGATTTCCGTAAGCTGTTCGGGATGAAGCTCCACATATTTAAATATTTTACTGATTACATCTTCCAAACGGTCTAACTTACCGGAGATCTCTTCACCTGGAATTGCGTCATTCGCTTCCCGTATCTTATAAATACAGTTTCTTCCGTTCTCAATGGTTTTTCTTAGTTCAGCGTTGGTACTACCTTGTTTTGCAGAGGGGTTCACGGATGGCGTCTGTTCATTAACCTGTCTTGCTGCGCTTTTATTGTTCTGTTCCTCCAGATTTTTTATTTGTATATTCTTTTGGAGTTCCAGATATTGTGCATAACTTTCACGGTTAAGCATAATGCAGGTTTCCTGCTCATCAATACGGCCCTCGGGAAACATACCTAAGGATATCATTTTCCGTAAATCCTTAAGAACAAACTTCTGGCTTAATAAGGTATTGGCTGATAATTCCTTAACAGAATAATAACTGCGGTTTTCGATTACACCCAAATAGCGGCGGAATCTCCTAAGGCGTTTCCGAAGCATGGAACCTCTTGCCATTATAAAAACACTGATAAAAAATATGGGTAAGAGACTTAAAGCGATAGTTCCGAAGAAATTCAGGTTACCGGTTAACTGGCCGATGATAGCTAAAACAAATGCTGCGATTCCTGCTCCGGCTGTACCTATACTACCGAACACAGTAAAAAGGATACCGGATACTTTCCCTACATAAACTCTGGGATAACAGTATCGGTTTTTGTCTTTCGGTTGTACACGATACGAATTACGAACTTCAGATCGGTAAGGTGACTGTTCGGTTCTTTGGCGGGTAAATGCAGGATCACTTTGGTTATTTTGCCTGCGAGACCGCCATTCATTTGTGTCTGTCCGGTTCCGACGTTGGTTACCTATGGTTATATCCCAATCCATTTTGCCGCCGTTTATGTCCTGGTTCTGCCGGTCTCTGTTTAAACCCAATGCACCTCGTACCTCATCTAAAGCACCATTTACCGTATTACCTATATCTTTGTTTAATTGTTGGAAGTTCATCGTACTAACTGCATCCTGGACGATGTCTTTAATTTCGTCCCCTAAATTTGAAAAGTTATTTCTGCTCATATTAATTCCTCCGCTATATCATATAAATATAACTAGTCCTATTATATCGTATTCTGACGGAATTGACAATTTTATTAACATTAAAATTTTCTGAAAAATTAGGCAATCGATAGTCGGGGGCATTTATATGGCATATAAAATAATAAAAAAGTAGAAATTAGTTGTCTGTTGGGCTTATTTTAGTCTCAATAATATGTTTAGTAAGAAAAAATTGGATTCCGAGCAAACAGTAATAAATACTATTGATACTAATAGAAAAAGGATGAAAAGATTATATTTAGAATTTTCTGGGTGCGGCGGAGATGTTCGTTAGGGGATACCGCTTTATCCCCTTAGAATTCCGTTGTCCATCTCATAAACTCTGTCACATAAGACCTCGATGTCCTCGTGATTATGACTGGCGATAATCAACGTCTTGCCCTCACCTTTCAATTTGAGGAAAAGCTCCCGCATTTCGGCAACTCCGTTATTATCCAATCCATTCATTGGCTCATCCAATATCAGAATATCCGGATGCTCCATAATAGCCTGCGCGATTCCAAGCCGCTGACGCATACCAAGTGAATAACGGCCAACGTGCTTTTTACTGTCGGGATCAAGTCCAACCATTATCATTGCTTCCTTTACTTCCTTTATTCCGATTTGCCTGTTGATGGAAGCAAGGTGTTTTAGATTGGCAATTCCCGATATGGTACGTAAGAAGCCAGGAGATTCGATAATAAAGCCAATGCCTTTCGGAAACTGTGAACCGTATCGTACCTGCTTGCCTTGCACAAATATTTTACCGCTTGTGGGTGGAACAAAACCACAAATGCACTTCATCAGCATGGTTTTGCCGGAACCATTGCGGCCGACAAGACCATAAATGCTGCCGGATGGGAAATCTACACTGATATTGTTTAGTACCTTTTGCGTTTTGAATTGCTTTGTAACACTTTGAACAGATATGATATTATCCATAAAGATTACCTCCTCTTTTCAGTTTTTGGAGACCCAGGGCTGCCAGGTACTGTATTTTTTCACCAAAGGCGCAAGTAAACAGCAGAATACCGAGGGTGATGATGAAAAAACGAATGGAATAATGAAGTGTAATACCACCTAATTGTCTATTAAGCCCTGTCAATGAAGCAAGCTGTGCCAAAGTAAGGGGCGAAAACTTATAGGATGAAAGAGCCCCTTCATTGGCAATAGTAATATCCATGAGCACAAAGCCGGCCGAAGCAAAGGTTCCAATCGGCTTTAAAGTCAAGAGATTACCGGAATAAATAAGCAGTCCCAGCCATGCTGCACATACCCATTCCAAAAGAAAAGTGTAAACCATTGCCTTTAGCGGCAGATAGGCTCCAATCAGATAATCACTGACCCGAAAAGCAACACCGTATTGACTGCCTATATTTGTTTTTCCCAAAGTATTTATAATCTTGCCCCAGCTTTCTCCAAACTCCAAATGGGGAAACAGGGCAAAGGTGCTAACCATCATTATCATCAATATAAAGAGAAAGGAAAGCGCGATAATATATATGGCATGACCCATTGTCCATGACAACCGGCCAGAGCGATATTTAAAGTACATGGTCACATCGTCAGTAAATGGTGCATCACAAAACAGTACTATGACTGCGCCCATAAAAACAAGCTGGCAGATAAAATCATTTACCAGATGTGGAAATAAATAAGGGCGGCATGGAATACCCAGTGAAGCTGACATTTCAGAAACATTTTCGATATTGGAATATACGAAGATTGCTGTCAGTATAAAAATAAGCGGAATTCGAGCAGACGAAAAAGAAAAGCGAAAGCGGTATGAAAATACACGCAGGCATTTAACTAAGACCATCTTGTCCCCTCCTTATTACCTTGCGGGTAAATAAAAATGTACAACACGTGATAATCAGTAAAATTAATAATCCTAAAAGCAGTAATGATATATGGTAGCTTCCCCATTGACCACGCCCGTAAAGCAGCATTTCCAACCGGTAATTGTTTGGTAAGCGCAGAAAACGGGAAATCTGTATTTGCAAAAAGCACAGCAAAAAAGGTGAAGCGATTACGACATAAGTATCTGTTACGAATGCGGATATTGCACAAGCCAAAGTTCCCCACAACATGCCTGTAAGAAACATCAGAAACAACACTGCTGCAAAATAGGGTATGCCGCCGCCGGATTTCAGCAACTCATAATAAGGAATCCATTGATTTTCCACTAAGTCAGAAGGAATAGTCAATTGTAAACGAGTTGAAAGGATGAATAAGAAAATCAAGCTGCCTGCAAAAAGTGCAAGCCCGCCGGAAGCGGCACTGATAATTATTTTGGAAAGGCAATATTCCCGCCGTCCCGTTCGGCTTATGAGATATAGTGTCATTCCAGATTGCCGTTCGGTTATATACCCTGCAGAGAACGGAAGGGCTGCTATCATGGCAGACAAATAACGCGTGAATACGCCGCCGAAAGCTACCGCGTTAAAGTAAAAATAAAACACACTGGTGGCATCATGTGCCATGTCAGGATTGATGAAAAGAGCATTTATCAAAGCACTGTAGTTATCAAACACAAAGTCTGCAATCACAGCAAGTACTGCAAACAAAAAGGGCAGGCGAAATGCTCTTTTTGCATCCGCTTTGAGTATACGGATAAAAACCTTACCCTCCATAAGCTAAGTCCTTTCCTGTGATGGCATTGAACCGCTCCGCACTGTCATATTCTCTTTCGTCCAGCTTATCGGTTGCTTCGTCAAAGCTTGCCAGGCGGAAACACCAATAGGGTGTCAAAGTAACTGGTGCGCCGGGCTTTTGAGTATTGTTATCGGATTGTGGAATATATTCCAACCAAACCTCGGTAATGCATTGTTTGCCAAATCGAATGGTATCTTCGTATTTCTCCACAAGCTTACTAAGAGCTTTATCCGCAGAAATAATTGCTTGGGGCTTTGAAGCAGTTCCGTTTGCACTAACACCACCCTCCAGTGAAAAATACCGCAAGCCTTTTGCTGTTACCAACATAGCTGCTTTTGCAGATGGAGGAGCAAGACCATCACTTGCAGAAGATATGGACGGCTCATTGTCCTGATTAAAGATTGGAATATCCTGATATTGAAGGGAGAAGGTGAGAAGGTACGCATCATCGTCTGCATCCAGATCATTTAGGATAGTTGTTTTTCCTATGTCTACGCCTTCCTTATAGCTGCTGTCCTTGAGAAGCTCCTTTTGCCAGTTCATAATTTCCTCAGCCTTAAGGCCCACGATTTGCCCGGATTTAATATCAGGATTACTTATAAGGCCTAATTTTTGAATCAAATCTTCTCCTTGTTTTACTGCTTCCTTTGGGGACATAAAAGACAAGGACCTGGGTCCTTTCTGGGGGTGTACACGGCCGTATCTTTGAAGCACATCAAATATGTCTTGATCCTTTGCCGAGTTTCCCGAATCAAAGGAAAGCTGCCCACTGCGATGGAAGATTTCCTGACCACCTTTCATGGTAAGGAGAAATCCTTTGGGGTCATAGTGGTCCTTTGTTTGTGTTCCGATTTTTTTCTTCCCTTCCGATAAAAACAAGGCAATCGCATCGTTTGGAGTTATTGTTAAAGGGTTTGCCTGATAAGTAGGCAGGGAGGAAACATCAGATATTGGAATATCCGCGTCAATTTCCAAACCATCACACAGTTTTTTTGTCATGTGGGTTGGTTCGGATCTGTTAATGGTGGGACTGTTTGCTTCACCGGGAGTAACCTCTTTGCCGTGAGCAGGTGGCATATCCGTTACATTAGGTGTTTTTTTACAGGCGGTTAACTCTAGTAAAGATATACAAAGCAGAATCAGTAAAATTGTTTTTTTCATATAAAAAACCCTCCTTATTTGTTCTTGACTTTATGATATAAAAGACACCTGAACAAAATAGGAGGGTAAATCTTATCAAATTCTTAACTTTCGAATTTTACTTTGGCAGACAAATGTCAAAAGCTGTACCGTCTGCTGTCTGCCGTGCGGTAAGCGTTCCGCCATGCAATTCTACAATACGCCGGCTGATAGGTAAGCCTAAGCCCGCACCACCCGTTCTGCTGGCACGAGATTTTTCAAGCCGGTAAAGTTTGTCAAAGATGTTCTCAAGTTCACTGGAAGGGATTGGGTTTGCGTGAGTGATAAAGGAGATATAGATATTCTTATCATCCTTTGTTGTTTCAATGTCGATATATTTCCCTTCCTTTGCATAGCGGATGGCATTGCCAATTAAATTATCAAATGCTCTGGCCATTAAATCCCCATCTGCTTGAATGGTGGGAATAGCTTTATCTATATTGAGGCGGATTTCCATGCCCGCATCATTAAGCTGAGGATACAGTTCATCCTGCTTCTGACAGAGAAATTTCGCGAGGTTAATCTCTTTTTTGTTCACCGTGATCGTGTCCATTGCGAAGTTGGCAACGTCAAAAAGGGATTCAACAAGGTTTTCTAACTGCTTTGATTTTTCAAAGGCAATTGTCGCATATTTTGCGGAGAGTTCTGAATCAAGCTGTTTTTCGCTGATAAATGCCAGGTAGCCGATAATTGATGTGAGAGGTGTTCTTAAATCATGGGCGATATTTATGATAAAATCGTTCTTAGCTTGTTCGACTTCCTTACTTTCGCCTTGGCTGTCCTGCACCTGTACAGCTAAGGCGTTGATACCCTGTTCAATTTGACCTAAGCTATCCTTATATTCATTTGGCAGCAGTACGCGGTAACTGCCCTCACGCATTTGCGAAACGGCAGTTAAGATTCCATCCATGCGCTTTGTTGTCCGTCTGGTAAAAACCCACATAAGGACAACTGCAAACAGTAAGGTCACGGTGATATAAACAAGGCACCAGCCAGGAGAAAAAATGCCTTCTGCAACCGATACAAGCCATAGCACTTCTATGCGCACAAGGGCATTGTCAAAGAGTTTATAATACCCGTATGCAAGCAGCAATGTTGTGAGACCACCAAGAAACAGGCTGATTATAGCGTACACTAATATTTTTATCGTAAATTTCCAAAATCTATTTTTCAATTTTATACCCCACTCCCCATACGGTATGGATATATTTCTGTTTGCGGGCGTCATCTCCTAATTTCTCCCGCAGCTTTCTAATGTGCACCATTATTGTATTGTCCTGTTCATAGGCTGCTTCTTTCCAGACACTTTCAAAGATAGCCTCCGAGCTGAAAACCTGTCCCCGGTTTTGCACCAGCAGCAGGAGAATGTCAAACTCCTTGGGTGTAAGTTGGCAGGGTATGTCCCCTTTCGTAACCGTGTGTTCCAGAGTGTTGATAATTAAATCCTTAATGACAATCGTCTGTCCATGGTTTGTGTTGTGAGGATTAAGCTGGGTGAATCTGCGCATCTGTGCCTTGATTCGGGCAACCAATTCCAAAGGGTGAAAGGGCTTTGTGATGTAATCATCCGCACCGATTGTCAGGCCTTGCACTTTGTCTATGGGATTTGTTTTGGCAGTTACCATAATGATAGGTATATTGGAGTGCTCACGCAGGTTTTTACAAATGGTCAAACCATCAATTTCAGGCATCATAATGTCCAGCACTAAAAGAGAAATATCATGATAGTGCAAAAATTCCGTACACTCTTTCCCATCATACGCTTTTAAGATTTCGTAGTTTTCGCTTGCTAGATAAAGCTCTATCAAGTCCACGATTTCCCGGTCATCATCTACAATTAAAACTTTTGGTCGATCCAATTCGTTTGCTCCTCTCAAAAATATCATCTTAGTCACTTACTATACCTGGTTCGAAAGCTTTTTACCCATGTATTAGCATATTAGCAGTCTTAGGATAGGCCACAAGCACCTTACATATCACACCGTTATGCATTTATTCCTGCAGAGTTATTCTATTTCTCTCTCTGATATGCTCAATTTCGTTACATCACAAAATGTGATATAATCCAGGTATCATGTTAGCTTCCGGTATACTTTATAGTAATTCTATACGCACCTGCCTATAATGTCAACTTGTTTGAGAACTCTGTGTGTTTGCCGTGATTAATAGGGTTGGAGTTGTCAGAATTTCAGTGTTATGTTAGAATAACCGTATGAAACAACCATTTGCAGCATAGAGGGGGGAGAGTATGGATGCCGGATATAAACAAAATAAAATCTAAGTTTTTCACTTATCTTGATGTTATGAAAGCATTTCACATCAGTGATTATGTTGAGTTAAAAGCAATCATTGAAGAATGGATAGCAGAGGACAAAATCATACCGGTTAAAAAAAGAGGTATGACTTCTTTTATACCAAGGATCTATTCCGAATATAAGAAAGTGACCAAAAAGGAAGATTATAAGGAATATGAAAAAGAGATCAGAAAGCTTCACCCGGATATGGATATTACAAGGTATTTAAAGAATCCAAAGCAGTTTATAGAAAATAAGGAAAAAATTATAAAATTAAGTGAGTATCTATGGAATAACAGGGAAACATTGAGTTATAACATGTCCGTAAAGGAACGTTCCTATGATATATGGAGGAATGAAAAATTTTTGGAATCGGCAGCAGGGAAACAGATTTGTTCCTGGAACCATTTAAATAATGATTATCTGAATTGTTTTTATGCGCCGGAATCCTTTTTCTTCCTGGATTTGCATGTAAATTCCCCCATAGTTACCGCTCTTGTCATAGAAAATAAAGATACCTGGTATTCGTTAGGTAAATCCTTAAAACAATCGGAAAAGAAAATTTTATTTGACGTCCAAATAGATATTATCATATATGGAGAGGGAAATAAAGCGACAAAACCGGAGGCGCTTGGTAAGTTTATGGATGAAATTACCGACCGGCCTTATCGGATTTTATATGCAGGTGATATCGATATTGCAGGAATCGATATGTTATACCGATGTTTGAATAATAACAGGGAGGGCAGTATAAAACCTTTTGTACGGCTCTATAAGCATATGCTAAAGAAAGCAATATATGAGGATTTAGAGCCAACGGATGATAACAGGGGAATAATTTACGATAAATGTTTTCTCGATTATTTCACAGAAAATGAAGAAATGCTTATAAAGCGGGTGCTGGATAGTAACAAACGCATCCCCCAGGAGATATTAAATTACAGGGATTATTTAAAGCTTGTAAGATAATATGTTGTTATCAGCTCCTGAATAAGATATTGGGTTTTGATATAATGAAAGCTGAATATGAAACGGTGGGTTTGTTCATAAGTTACAGCAGCATGATTACAAACATGATTTATACTTATGAAATAATATCGGCAGACCTTATGACAGCGAAAAACGAAGTGAGTACGCATTATCGATGTGGAGCATTGCTATCATATGATTTCGCGGATAGGATATAAAGAGGAAATATAATGTTCGATTATTTAGAGGGTTTTGAAAAAAGGATGGAATTTGTTGCAGTGGTGGAATCCATTGTAAACAGGAAAAATAAAAATCAGGAGATTGAGAGTTGGTTTAAAGAAAATGAGCTGGATAATCTCTTTTTTACGTTGCTTATTTTTATTATGGAACAGACGTTAAGCGAGAATGATGACTGTACTCTTCAAAATATGACAGCATTTATGGAACAGGTACTACCTTTATATAACTACCGGTTTAGTTATGATAAAGTGAAAGCTTTGACGGAGTATATGGTAAAGGATATCCTTCAGAACGGGGGAGCTGTTAAAAATTATAATGCCATGTGTTATACGGACAAGATTAAGCCGGTCAGGGTAAGACTGATAAACGATAAACTTCTTAATGATAATAGAATCATTTACCAGTTAACAGACCAGGGATATGATTTCTTGTTCCGGACGAAAGAAGTGGACAAGGAACTGGATTTTAAATTGGAACAGCTTAAATTAAAGGAACTTCTGAAACGGAAAAATTATAAGCATGCAGTTGCGTAAAGTAAAAATTTGATATCTATGCTCCGTCAAAAGAAAAAAGATCTGGAAGAGTTTATATATCGAATCAGACAGAATATTCATGAAATTGATAAAAGTGAATATGAAAAAATATTATCGGAAACATATACATTAATTGATGAAGAATATGAAGGTATGCAGGACATCAGAGTCAGTGTGGAACAGGATGAGGTCAGAATCAATTTTGAAAGGGAAGAGAACGGTTATCTTGATAACACGATGGTAAAAGCCCTTGACAGCCTTTTTGAAATTAAACGGAATATACAGATTGTTATAGCGGAACAAAGAAATCTGATTGGAAAAAGATTTTCCATGAACCAGGTTTATGAAGAGACAATTCAGAACAGTTTTTTTGCTTCAATCGTTAAACGGTATGACTTTGATAGAGAAATACTGGAACCGCTAACCCTAATTAATGAGAAAACTATTCCGTTGCTATCAGAACTTCTAGGGCCGCTGTCTTTACCGCGGCTTAAAAAGAGACTGAACCTTAACCTGATTTATGAGCGTCAGGGAAAGTTAAAAGAGATGTCCCAGGATGATTTGGAATTACCGGAGGAAGAACTCCTTGAAAGCCGGACCCTGGAGGAAATTAAATTAAAGAATGAAATTAACTTTCGTATTGTTGAAAGATTATTTAAGTATGCAGGAGATCACAAAGAGAGTTTTACTTTTGGGAAATTTTACCACTGCCTGGAAGGAAAAACAAAACGTCTTAATGTATATACGGAGAACAAACGGATTTTTTTAATTATGTTAAAGTTATATGAAATCCATGAAATCGATATTATAAAGTGGGTAAACAGGGATGAGACGGAGATTGTATCAGAGGCTAACGGAGAATTCGATTTGGCTTATAGTCTATATCATTTGGAACAGCGTAATCCGGATTTCTTTGGGGTAAGTAAACTAACATTTGAAAAAGCTGAAAAAGATAGATTAAAGCTATTAGTCCCCGCTGATTATGGGGAGGAGCTTTTAATGAATTTTATTGAAATGGATGATTTTATAATTAGACCTGTTATGAGAGAAGAAGGTGAATCTATATGATAAAAAGTGCTCTTAAGATCTATTCCAGATTATTGAAAGAGGGGCAGTTTAGCAGTGAATCGGATAGTGAACTGTTTTTGGAATATAAAAAAGAAGAGGTAAGGGAGCTCTTATCAGAACTTGAGGAAGAACTGGGATTTGAACTACTGGAGGTAGGACAGACCATTTACATGATTCCCAATTTGGAAAATGATGTATTAAGTATGAGTATGAAAGAATTGAGAGAATCCATTTCTTCCAATTCGACACTTACGGATGCTTATCTGCAGACCTATATTATAATGATAATTTTGTATTTATTTTATGGAGGGAAAAACAATAATCCCGTACAACGGGATTTTCTTCAGATAAAAGTTTTGATTGATGAGCTGGATAAACGGTTTGACGGTTATTTAAACCAATCGGACCAATTAGATTCCTATGAGGAGGAATACGGTGTTAATTTCGGTAAAATTGCGGAGTACTGGAGTAATAAGCAGGTATATGATGAGGGAAAGCTTAAGACAAAAGCAGGAACGGTAATGAAAGCCCTAAAACTGCTGGAAAGGGAAAAGCTGATTCGCCTTGTGGAAGATAACAGGGAAATACGACCGACAAAACGTCTGCATGATATTTTTGTAAATTATTATCTCCATGAAGACCGGGTTCAGGAGATACAACGTATATTTGATAAGGAGGTGTAATAGTTGGCCAAGTTAAACAGGGTGCGTATTATAAATTTTTACTATAACAATGACATCAGGCAGATTGCCGATGAAACCTTTTCGTTTTTCGGAGGGGAAAATTCTCTTCTTAACCTGGCAAACGGCGGCGGTAAGAGTGTCCTGATACAGCTTATGCTCCAGCCTGTGATTCCGGACTGTTCTCTTCAAAAAAGAACCATGAGCTCTTATTTTAAAAGAAACAGACAGCCTGCTTATATTTTACTGGAATGGATTTTAGATAATACGGCAAAGAAAGATTATCTTCTTACGGGAGTCGCAATTGCCCCAAAGGTGACCGGAGATGAGAATGTGGGCAGCCGGCTAAAGATGCAGCCTTATGAGGAGGTAAAAACAGGGCAGGT
The DNA here is from genome assembly GCF_030913705.1 of Anaerocolumna sp. MB42-C2. GTDB lineage: Bacteria > Bacillota > Clostridia > Lachnospirales > Lachnospiraceae > Anaerocolumna. Next base: position 2,147,996 of record NZ_CP133190.1, on the reverse strand, counting down.
AATTGAGAGTTCCATTGAAATGCTGGAAAAAGAATATAAGAGGATCATGAATGGTTTGGAGCAGTCAATTAAAGCCCTGGAAAGAGAACTGAACGATAAAAAAGAAATTCTTATGAATTATGAAAACGAAATTAATGAGTTGAATCTGACTTTGGAGGACTATAAAGATATCAAGTTTGACGAACCCGAATTAAGAATGATAAAAGAAGATTTGACACAGGTTTCACAAACATATACAAAGATATGTGATAGCTGGCAAAAGGTTCATGATGAAGTCACAATAGTCCGTACAAAGATGAACGCAGCTTTTTCGGAATTACAGAAAATCGGCTTGGTAAGCCCCCTGCCTAAGGAGAAAATAAAGCAGGATTATGCTAATCGGCGCAAAAAAATCAGGTTTTCGAAAGAAGAAATGAAAGAAAAGGAAAGTGTTTTACGTATTAGAAGTCAGTTATGTGAAATCAAATCTGGTATTATCGGCAACATGGTTAAACCCGAGATCGAAAAGAATTCTATAAGCCGGTTTGAATTAGATGAAGATATAAACAGGCAGTGTCAGGAATTACAGAAAGCGTATCAGGAAACGGAGAAAAGCTGTAAGGAAGAAAAGAAAAGCTTTGCAAGACTCTATGACAATATCAGAAAAAATTATGAGAATGTTCACGTCTCCATAACGGACATTTTAATTTCCCTTTTATCTTTGGATATAAATGGAGAGGTTTCTTATGAAAAAGTATATTTCTACCTTGAGGAGTTGATGAAAAAGCGTGAAAGTCTTGAAAAATTACTGGATCTTTATGAGCAGCAGCTGGCTAAGATGGAAGATACCAAGCGGCAGGTAACCGAGCAGTGTGTCAGCTATGCGACACTAATTTATGAGGGAATACGGTCGATTTCCGAAAAGTCAAAAATTAAACTTGGTACAAAAAGCAGGCCGATCCAGATGCTTTCCGTGGGAATTCCTAAAGAACTGGATAATAACGTTTCTATCAACCGGATGAAAGACTATATTGAATCCACCTTGAAGCTTTTAATTGATTACCTGAAACAGGAAGATAACAGTAACAGCGGTATGGATAAAAAATATAAGGATAAGATCCGAAGTATGGTTTCTACCAGGCAGCTGTTAAATCAGCTGATTGGTAAAGAGGTAATACCAGTTTCCATTTATAAAATTGAGCTAAATGAAAATAACAGCGGTATGAAAGCCTGGGAAGATGCCATGAAAGAAAATTCAGGGGGAGAAAAATTCGTATGTTTCTTCACTGTGGCTTCCACGTTGATTTCCTATACCAGGGAAGCAACGGGCAGAAGAATGAATGAGTCCTCCATTCATGAATCAAAGGTTATGATAATGGATAATCCATTTGCCAGAACATCCTCCGAGCATTTACTTAAAGCAGTCATAGATATAGCCAGGACATTTAACATTCAACTGATTTGTCTTTCCGACCTTAGTCAAAGCTCCATAACCAATCGTTTCAACTTAATTTATACCTTAAGTGTACGACAGAAAATGTATAGTGACAAAGAAGTATTGCATATCGAAAATATCAGGAAAAACAAAGATGGGCTGGAAGAAAACGAAAGATTGGAGCATGCTGTATTCCATCAGACCTTTGAACAGGAAAGTATATTTGATTTTATGGAGGAATAAAAAAAGTTTTATTGGTGTATATTTTCAATAGCTGATTATATTGTAATGAATTATGGAAATTCCATACTCCTTGTGATATACTTTTAATAAATTATTAGAGGTTTTATTAGTAAAGAAAAGAAGTAAACAGATATAGAAAGCTGATTATTAATTGATGGATAAGGAGGCGCATATGTATGGCAAACTACTATTCAACGTTAGATGATATCGTATTAACTTTCTCTAATATAGAACAGATAAAAGGTTTTGAAGAAATTTCTGTTCGCTTTGAAAGGGTTAATAAAGATGGATTTGATTTTGCAGAAGGTAAATTACCAAATAATATGTTTTATAAGACATATGGATTTACGGAAGATGAATTGATGGAACTGGAGGAATATTTAAGGCGGAATGCATTCCTTATATGGGAAATCGCAAGAGAAAAGGAGAGTGGTTCTGTTGCCTAAGGCATTGCTGGACTTTATGGGGTATAAAGTTTATTTCTGGTCGAATGAGAACAATGAACCAATTCATGTCCATATTTCAAAGGGAAACCCGACAGAGAGTGCTACAAAGTTTTGGATTACCAGAGAAGAAATTGAACTTATCCAGAATAAGAGTGAGATTCCGGCAGCTGATTTGAAGAAAATTCAAAAATATTTATGGGCAAATCGTGATACGATTATAGCCAGATGGTATCAGCATTTTGGTATGTAACAATAAAACAACTATATAAGTAACGTCATAAAAAAGGCCATCTGCAATCAGATACAGATGGTCATTTTTTATACCTTTCATTATTATTTGCTTTCACGCTATGATTTCTTAGGTTCCATATGATTTAACATATTCGTAAGAGATCCGGTATTCCGTACTCCCATATCCTCACTGGCATATGGCTGGAACCAATAACCTTTCGGATGGATTTTGGTGCGGTACCGGTTATGCGGTACCGGAAGCGGATCACAGGCTCTGAGTATGGCTGCGGTTAATTCGGTTAACATGTCGGTCTTTAGATTAAAATAATCTGGATTATCCCAAAGGTTTACAAGCTCACCGGGATCTTCTTTTACATTATAAAGATATCCTGTTCCCATCATATCTAATTGAATCCGGTAATCGCCTTTTCGCAGCATTCTTACCTGACCGCACTGGGTCCAGGTATTCAGACAGTCAAAGGTAACCATATTTTGTGAGGCGCCTTCCGCTTCTAAGGTAAGAGCATCTTTCTCATTCCAGTACAAACCTGAAAAACCGCTTTCGGAATAAGCACAGTCAAATTCCTTATCCGGTATCTCTTTGTTGGTAAGAATCGGGAGAATGCTCTTTCCCTGACAGCCAAAAGGAATCTTGGCGCCAATTATGTCACATAAAGTAGGCAATATATCTACCAGGCTTACAAAAGAATTCGTCTGTTTTCCCTGGGGTACAATATCGGGACCCCGCCATACAAAAGGAATGTGGGTTAAAATATCAGGAAGGTCGGCGCCCTTTCGGATCAGTCCGTATTCTCCCACAAAGTCTCCATGATCTGAGACATAGATAACGATGGTGTTTTTCTCCAGGTCACGTTCTCTTAACCCTTCAATTAAGCGTTTCAGCTGATCATCAATCAGTCTGAGCATGCCGTGGTAATTTGAACGGCAGCGTAAAATTCGTTCATTAATGTTATCTCCCAGCACATCTTCCCATCTGTCCCTGAGCCAGCGAAAGCGCACTCCCTTTTCGTCAAGATTTTTTTCTGTTCCTGCTGTAGGCGGCAGACTCTCCGGCGGAAACATATTAAAATAAGGCTCCGGAACCTGATAAGGATTATGAGGTTCTGCAAAAGATACCCAGGCAAAAAAGGGGACTTCCCTATCTGCCTGATCGATGAATTTCAAAGCGGAAGATACATTGCGGTAGGGATGCTGAACTTCTAACCCGCCGGGAGAAGGAATATCTGTTTCCATATGTTTGGTATTCAAAAGGAAATCTGCAAATTCTATTTCTTCTTTTGAAGTGTTAATTTCTCCTTCATATCCCAGATGTCCTGTCATTTCATGAAAGTCAAAGTCATCCGGAGCGTGATGGGAGTGGTTCTTCCCGCACAAGGCTGTTTGATAACCATTTTCCTTAAATACATCCAACAGATCTTTTGAATATAATGCATCAATAGCATTATGGTTTGTACGAACTTTGTGGCATTCTGCATAGCGGCCGGTAAACATACTGACTCTGGCCGGCATACAGGTTGGATTGGGTGTATATGCCCTGTTAAAATCCACTCCCCCGCAGCTCCAGCTGTCTAAAAAGGGCATCGTATCCAGACAGTAACCATTGCTTTTTCGTAGGTCCGCCCGTTGTTGATCCGACATTACAATAATAATATTAGGTTTCGCATTTTGTGATTCCATAATTTTTCTATCCAGGGCTGCTGTAAAATTGTTTTAATAAGCTATTTTATGGCAGTCCCTACTCCTTTCTTACATTTCTTACTTCTGATAACTTCCATAAACTGTTTTAAATGATATTCTTTATGTCATTAGAAAATTCTGACTCAATATTTGTTTTTTCTATATAGAATTTTACTTAGGCTATCTGAGTGCAGCGAGGAAAAGGCACTCTTTTGCACATGGCCGACCCATTATCCTTTAATGGAACCAATCATTACCCCTTTTACAAAATATTTTTGGACGAAGGGATATACCATTAAAATGGGGACACTGGAAATAATAATTACTGAATATTTAATGCCTTCCGCCATTTTTATTTTTTCTCCCATACCAACGGCATTGGTGCCAAGTTGTTCGGTCTGCCCTAAAAGCAGTATGTTCCTTAAGATGATTTGAAGGGGATATAGCTTTTCATTGTTTAAGTAAATTAAAGCATTAAAGTAAGAGTTCCATTGATCAACTGCATAGTAAAGCACCAGTATGGCAATGATTGCTTTAGAAAGCGGAAGCACAACACTCATTAGCATACGTATATTACCGCATCCGTCTAACTTGGCGGATTCATACATTTCATCCGGAATATTGCTTTCAAAAAAGGTTTTGGCCACTATTAGATTAAAGGTAGAGATTGCGGAAGGGATCAGAAGCGCCCACACTCTATCGTACAATCCCAGATTACGGACCAGCAAATAGGTAGGAATTAAACCGCCGTTAAAATACATAGTGAATAGAATTATTAACATAAAATACTTGCGGCCGGCCATTTCTTTCCGCGACAGTGGATATGCTGCCAGAACGGTCAGAATAACGCTGATACTTGTTCCTGTAATTGTATAAAAAATAGTATTGCGGTAACCCTGCCAGATGTCTTTATTTTGAAATACCATTTTATAAGGCTCTAAGGTAATTCCTTTTGGAAATAAGAAAACCTTTCCTTTTAACACCAGATCCGGATCGGAAAAGGAGGCCGAAACAACAAAAATCAAAGGTACCAGAACGATAATAATGACGAGCAGACCAATTAGATTTATGCAAATATCGAATATAAACTCACCTTTTGATTTCCTGATGATTCTTGATTTCATATAATCCTCCTTACCAAAGACTTGTTTTCGATGCTTTTTTACTGATAAAATTAGCACTTACTAACAATAAAAAATTTATTAATGAGTTAAATATGCCTACCGCCGCACTGTAGCTGAATTGCCCTTTTTTAATACCATTCTTATAAATAAAGGTAGAAATAATCTCACTGGCTGTTGTATTAACAGGATTCTGCATCAGTAACACTTTTTCAAATCCCACGGACATTAAATTGCCGATACGCATAATAAGCATAATAAGAATTGTGGTTTTTATGCAGGGAAGGGATATCCGGATTATTTTCTGAAGCCGGGAAGCTCCGTCAATGGACGCTGCTTCATACAGGCAGGGATCTATGGAAGTGAGAGCGGCAATATAAATGACCGAATTAAATCCCATAAACTGCCACACATTGGAGAAAACATACATTGGCTGGAAATATTCGGGTTTTGCTATTAAATCGATTGCCGGTAATCCGAAAAATTCCCGCACCGTATTAAATAATCCATAAGACGGATCAGAAAACAGATTCAGCATACTGACAATAACAACTACGGATAAAAAGTTTGGAATATATGTAATATTCTGAATTACTTTCTGAAAACGGCGATTCCTGATTTCATTGATTAACAAAGCCAGAAAAATCGGTACGGGAAAACCAATCAACATCGTAAATAAACTTAAGGAAATGGTATTCCATACCACATCCTTAAAATAATAGGAAGTGAAAAATTGCTTAAAATAAGTTAACCCTACCCATTCACTTCCGGAGATTCCAAGGGATGGATTAAACCGGCGGAAAGCGATCTGTAAACCGTAAATCGGTACATATTGAAACAGTATATACCATGCTAAAGGAATGAAAAACAAAATATATAATCCTGCATTTTTATGCAGGGATTTTATGAAGTTTGAAGATTTTTTTTTAGCATGCATAAAGATGATCCTCCTTATTTTTTGAAGCCGTCAATGTCAGGAAAATTTATCACTAAAGTGACAGCGCGTCAGCGCGGGAATTTACAAAAGCAAATTCTTTTTTATCCGCACTGACGGCTTCTTTTGTGTGGTTTGTTTAGTAATTTAATTCAGATTATCCAACGCATTTTGATAAATCGTTTCCAAGTCCTTGATACCGATCTGATCTATGGTAGAACAGTATTCATCCCATTTATCAAATCCCCATTCACCAAGAATAAATTTGGTTACAGCCTCATCGCGGTATGCGAAAAGGTCTTGCTCAATGGAATTTACGCGATCCATATCGTCTGTACTTACGGAAGGTTTCGCATATACTTTTTTAGGTAAAAATTTTTCCAGGTTGGCTGCAACTTCTTTTGTTTTGGCACTGGCAACTGTTCCGTCGGTCACATCCGTGGTAAGAACCGGAACCCCTTTTCCAGGGATCAGGTTGATTTTACCTAAAGCTGTCATAAATCCTTCTTTGGCATTCAGAATATCATCATTAAATTTAGGCTGGCCATTATCATCTTTATGATAGGTTTTACCTTCAACCCCAAAGCTGAAGAACAAAGAACCTTCTTCAGAGAAGAAATAATCGACCCATCTGATTGCGGCTTCCGGATCTTTGCAGGTATTACTGAGAGCAAACGTACCTATGTCAACGCCGGTAGTGGCATCTCCCCACATCTGCTCTCCATTAGGCCCAATTAAAGGATCATATCCGATAAACTGATCTTCCACATTTAAAAAGACGTCGGAATATGGCATATAGAAAGCACCGAAAAGTGCATTGGATAAATTACTTCTCCAAAGAGAACGGTCGTTTTTATAGTAATCCTGCCATAACAGTTTTTCTGAATATAAATCATGCAGATACATGAGGTATTCTTTAAAAGCATCATCACAAAGCCAGTTATGTATTTTACCGTTTTCATCTACGTTATAGGTATCACGCATCTGATACTGAAGTCCGAAAGCACTGCCTAATTGGTAGATGGAACTTGGCTCGCGGATTCCTAAAGGAATTTCATCATTTTCACCGTTTCCGTTGGGGTCTTCATCACGAAAAGCCATTAATACATCCTTAAATTCGTCTAACGTAGTCGGAACTTCTTTACCAACGGCTTTCAGCCATGTCTGGTTTATCCACTGTTTAAAGTCCATACGGCCGGTGGCACTTAAATCAATCCCCGGTATAGTATACATGTGTCCGTCGGGAGCCGTAACAGCTTGTTTAAGAAGTGGATTTTTGGCATAAATTTCACTTAAATTAGGTGCGTATTTTTCAATTAAATCATCAAGAGGCATCAGCTGTTTACTGGCTACACCATAAGATGCAATCTCTGTTGGTGTGAAAGCGCATCTTAACAAGATATCAGGTAGTTCATTGGAAGCAAATAAAAGCTGTTTCCTTTCATCAAAACCGTCTGCCGGTACTTCCTGATAATCCATGTTAATATTGGACATTTCCTTATATTTTTTAAGAACGAGAACCTCATCCCAATTCGCCTGGTTCTGGTCTCTGGAGCCAAATACCGTAAGAGTAATCGGATCTTTTACAATCGGAAAACCTGTTTCATTCAGATTTGACGGAGTTTCTGCCGTCTCTGCCCCCGTAGAAGTGTTCTCCCCTTTTGAAGTGTCGGCTCCATTGTTATTACCGCTTTTTGGAGCAGATTTACCGCAAGCACCCAAAGAGCTGATGCATAAAACAAATATAAATAGTACTGCTAATAATCTTTTTCGTTTCATTAAAATACCTCCTGTTTATTTGATACATTCAGTATATAATAGGAATTTGGTATAGAATTGCTAAATTACTTATATTTTTTTACCTGTTTATGCACATTTTTTACTTTTTAAATTTTACATTGACAGATATTCTTTCGGCGTTTTACCGGTATATTTTTTAAATGTTTTCAAAAAGTAAGTATAATTTTGAAAGCCACAGCGACTAGCAATTTCTTTTAAGGGCATATTGGTCTCAAGAAACCCTTTCACAGCTTCTATCCGGATTTGATTCAGATAATCGACAACCGTGACCCCAGTCTCTTTGTGAAATACACGGCTTAAATAGGAACTGTTAAGCCCTACTGCCTTTGCGGTTTTATCTAAGCCGATAGGGTCACAGTAATTTTGCTGCAGGTAATTCATTGCCATTTTAACTGCTTCCGAATATTTTTTATGGTCCTTTTCGTTACTGGTAATTTCACGAAAAACCTGGGTATACAAGCCGGAAATAATATTCCCCAACTCCCCGGGGTTTTTGGCTTTTGTATATTCAAATAACCGGTTCCCTTTCGGTAAAAAATCCAGAGATAGCCGGTATTCAACGGATACCTTATCAATCAGGTCCAAAAGCTCTTTTGTAACCATCATCTGCAGACCGTAATTGGAGGGCGGTATCTTTTCAAAAATTTCCTGTATTAAAAGTGCAGCGGCATTATTGTTTCTTGATTCAATGGCTGAAAAGAGCTTTTTCTGCTGGTTTATTGTTAAAGATAAAGCAAGGGTATTATCCTGTTTTTTAGAGGTGTCCTCTTTTATCCGGTGATTTATATAGGAGCGAATGGCATTATCACTAAGCAACAGCGGACAATTATGTACCTTAAAAGACAAATGGTAAATGCGATTTATATTGTTACTGCATAACAGATTATTGTAATCTGTCTTTTTTTGTATAAAAGCTTCCGAAATAGCAGAATAAAAGCAGGTTATGACAATAAAGCGGTTGGGCGGCCGAAATAGGGCCAGCACATCTGTTTCATCATCGGAATTAGCTTCGAAAATCCGCAGAATTCCTTCAATAAAAGCATCTTTTATGCTTTCCGTAAAAGAGTCCATCTGGGAAAACTCAGCAATTGTGACGGCTTTTCTGCAGTTATTCTGAAAAAATGGGCTGCTTCCGCCATTTTCTAACCAGAAGTCTGTTTTTTGTCTGAGTTTCTTTTTTGCATCCCAGGAAGAAGTATTTTTTAACCGTGTGCGGATGCTGTCTAAAATTGCCGACAATAAATCCGGCGTAAGTCTGTGCTTTAATATATAATCACAAGCCCCATTTTTTAATATTTCACGTACAAAATCATAGTCGTCATAACTGCTGATTGCGACCATGGCAACTGCCGGATATTTATCGGCAATGACGGAGGAAAGTTCTACTCCGTTTATTTCCGGCATTGATACATCCAAAAGAACAATATCAACAGTATGCCGTAATAAAAATGCCAAAGCTTCCCTGGCATTTTTAACTTCTCCCTTTAATACAAATTCACTTTTCTCCCAGATAGGCATTTCCTTTACATATTCTCTGAAAACCGTATCATCATCTACAAGAAGTATATTTAAACTCATGAATCCTCCTTCCTCCTAAGGTTAAGATAAGGAATGTGCAGTTCCACGCAGGTAAACATATCAGGATAACTGTATATGGTGCCTCCATATTGTTTACCATAAATCAAATTGATCCGATCTAATACGTTAGCAATACCAACCCGGCGGAACCGGTTACCATCCTCTTTTTGGGTCTCATTTAAAAGTTTCTCTATAATTTCAGTTTGCATACCTTTACCGTTATCCGTAATTTTAAATATGATTTCATTGCCGTTTTTATATATCTTTATGTTTATTACACCCCCATCTGCTATATCAGCAATACCATGAATTAAAGCGTTTTCTACAATTGGCTGCAGAAGCAGCTTTGGAATAGAGAAAGACCACAGAGTTTCATCCACATCCCATATCAGGGAAAAGTTGTTCTGGTATTTAAACCGTTCAATTGTGATATAGTTTTCTATGTATTCCCGCTCTTCCCATAACGTAATGAATTCATCCCGGTTGCCGAGAACGCTGCGAAGAAGCTCCGCTAATGCATTGGTAACATTTTCAATTTGCATTTCATGATTCATATGAGCCATATACTGTATGGTGTTTAAGGTATTGTATATAAAATGGGGCTGAATCTGGGCAGCCAGAACACTTTGTTCAGCTTCACGTTTTAATTTTTCTTTTGCTTTCACTTCTTCCATAAGAACTTTTATCCGGAGCATCATATTATTAAAGGTATCCGCCAGTTTGCCGATTTCATCCTGAGATCCGATCCGGGCACGGACATCCAGATTGCCCCCTTTGATATCCTCCATGCTTTTCGTCAGAATCTGCAGGTTTTGGCATATTTTAGAGGACAGGATTAACGAAGCGATCAAAGCCAGAAAAACAGCTAATATACCAATGATTATAAACTTAGATTTTAAATTTACCGCATCTTTAATCAGAATACGATAAGGCACGAGACTTACGGTAGTCAAAGAGCTGATATCGGAAGTATAACGGATAAAAAACTGTTTTTCTCCGTCGAGTTTAATGAATCCGGAAGTATTCTCCCCTCCGGCAAGTGCCCTGATGGCTTCCCTATCCGTTTTATTTTCTGTATCTTCAATATTACTTAAGAACAGATTCTGATCGGGGGTATATATAAATACCTTTACGGTCTCCAAAGGTTCTGTGTTATATACACTTATTAGATATTCATAATTCATTTCAATAATACACAAGGCTTTCGCCTGCTTTGAGTACTGAATCGGACGGCAGAGCAAAATATCAGGTTTGCCGTCTGGATTATAGATAATTTGCAGTTTATCCTGTTTCATGGCATCTGTTAACCACTTTTTATTTAAATCTTTTTTTAATAAAAAGTCATATCCGGTCTGGTATATCTGCTGATTTTTCGTAACGATGGCGATGGATTTAATATAATCTTTATTGGTTTTCAATCCGGATAGATAACTCTCTACTTTTTTCTTTTTCTGGTACCAGTCGTAAGAAGCTTCGGAAGAGGGGTCCAGTAAGGTCGGATACACAATTTCATGTTCAATTGCTATAGACAGGCTGGTTTTTTTAGCATCATTGATCATTTCACCAAGGCCGTTGTCTGCATATGACAAATATTGTTTCATATAATTAGCAGCGGTATTTTTAATTGTATTTATTTCTGCATAGAAAGAAGTGAAAAGAGAAATGAGTATAGTGCAAAAAGCAATAACCAGGCAGATGAAAAGAAATTTAAACTGGATTGAATTATAATTTAATTTTAGCAATTTTCTGTTAAGCATTTATACTTCACTCCTTATTTTGATTAAATATATAAATAATTGTATACAAATACTACTACGATTCGAGATTATTTACAATATTATTGTTCAAAATGTTCGGGAGTCTATAACAAGAAAATGTTGTATGTAAAAAAATGCTGAAAAATAATAACATACAATAAAAAATATTGACGAAATGCAAATATAATTTATTACAACAAGGAAAACCGATTGCTTGTACTAAAATACAATGGTACAATTGAAAATATAGATTGGTTATATTGGTTTTTATAGCTGTATTATTTAAGAAAAGAACCTGCAAAAAGTAAAAATATGATGGTAGAGCTGGAAGTCTTTGATTATGATATGGAAAAAGTCTCGTTAATCGGGCCGGCGCCCTATGCCGCCAGATTTGCCGCGGATATACGGATGACTAATAATAATTTTGGCTTGATGGTTGACCTGTCACATTTCCCAACTACTTATGAGACAAGTAAATTCGTTGTTCAAATCTTACGCCCATACATAACACACTTTCATATCGGAAATGCTGTCGTCAAAAAGGTTATGAAGCTTATGGGGATCAACATCCGAGATTTGGCTTCCCCGACAGTGCAAATGACGTGGAGCAGCTGGTTGATTTCTTTCATATTTTAAAGGAAGAGGGATTTTTTCAAGTTTCAGAATCCTATATGCTGTCTGCATTGTCCACTGTTTCCAAATACGCAGGGAATTATTAATAAGGATACCATAGACTGGATGAAAAGAGGTGTTATGATTATTAATACCTCCAGAGGCCCGCTTATTAAGGAACAGGATTTGGCGGATGCCTTAAATGACGGAAAGGTAGCGGGAGCAGCGGCAGATGTGGCTTCGGAAGAACCAATCAGTGCAGATAATCCACTGCTTTGTGCAAAAAATATGATTATAACGCTACATATTGCGTGGGCACCAAAAGAATCCTGGCAAAGGCTTATGGATGTGGCGGTTGAAAATTTAAGGGCATTTATGGACGGACATCTGCAGAATGTAGTGAACGGTTGATTGCTCCAACGAAGAAGATGCCGCCCGCTTAATTAAGAATCAAAAGTAACATTTCCGCTTAAACAGGTTGCAAAAAATTATATTGGGACTGTTGCAAATATTTTAATATCGAATTACAGGAGTATATATAGGGGTAATATTTCACGGACATTTATACTTTAGTAAGCGGATTATGGCAAGAATGAAAAGCCGTATCTGCTTATTAAATGTATAAAGGACAAGAGATATTGCCCCTATATTAGATTAAACGGATTATCGTAAGGATATTTTAAAACAGCTATAACCATGGGAAGCAAAGGCAACTATTAGAGGTTGGGGCTGTTGCAAAATAATGAATTTATCGAGTTTGCAACAGCTCCTTTCAATGTTTATAGACAGAAATAGCTTTTTTAAGTTTATAATTCACTTTCTTGCACCTGTTATTATTTATTTAATAAAAAATCCGATAAAATAGTTTAGTACTATATACTAACTTAAAGAAGGCACCATAAAATGTCAAAAATTCAAAAAGTAAAAAAAATAATTCTATTTAAAGGTCAAATCGAAACCCTTGGATACTTCTCGGAACAGCTTGCTAAGGCATTTGCAGAGAAGGGATATGAAGTATATTTGTTTGATTTTAACAATGATTATCAGGGAATAAATGATCTTATCTGGTTTTGTGAAAAAGAGAATACAGTAATGATTACATTCAATTTCATAGGTCTTAACAATGAAGATATTTTCTTAATGGAAAACGGAGAGTTTTTTTGGAATCAACGTGAGATTTTATGTGTAAATATTATTGTGGATCATCCATTTTATTATCATGAATTTTTTAAGAAACCCCCATTAAGATATATTTTATTTTGCGTTGATCAAAATCATGTAAATTATATGAAGCGGTTTTTTCCTGACCTAAAAAATGTATTCTTTTTACCGCTTGCCGGTACGCAGCTGACAGATCGATTCATATCATATGAAGAAAGAAAATATGATATCATATTTACCGGCAATTATACACCTCCTCATACATTTGATAAATACATTAACCGTATTGATGACGATTATTCCTTATTCTATCATAACATAATTGATAATTTAATTAATAATCCGGATAAAACGATAGAAGAAGCAATTGAATACCAAACCAGACTTGAGATTAACGATTTAACGGAAGAAGATTTAAAAAATGCTATGGCTTCTATGATTTTTATTGATCTCTATGTCAGATTTTATTTTAGGGCTTTGGCAGTTCAAACACTTGTAGATAACGGTTTCAGAGTTGATGTGTTTGGAAAAGGATGGGATTTGCTTGAGTGCAGAAATAAAAATAACCTGGTCATACATGGAGGAATCGAGTCCCATGAATGCATTTTAAATATGCTGGATTCCCGGATTTCCCTTAATGTTATGCCCTGGTTTAAGGCCGGTGCCCATGACCGAATCTTTAATACCATGTTGAGTAAATCGGTCAGCTTAAGTGACGGCAGTACCTATATAACGGAGCAATTTACAGAGGAAAGTGATATTGTATTGTATTCATTAGCATCAATGGATAAGCTTCCTGCCATTACCGGAGATTTATTAGGTAACCCAGATAAGGCCGCGGATATAGCGGAGGCGGGATTCCAAAAATCGAGAATTATTCATACCTGGAAGAATCGGGCTGAAACTCTATCTATGTATATTAACAGGGAATGTTTTTGGAAGTAAACAGCAGTATATTTAATCTTAAACATAAACTCATAAAATATTAGTTAGTTGATTAGCAGATACATTTCTTAAGAAAAGCATTGTGATAAAACCTGTTTTCTGATAATATAATTGTCTGATACTTGTATACAACAGTTGAGTAAGCGTATATTTATAAAAAAGGACGTGATAATTATTTTTTCGGATGATATAGTTTACGAGTTAAATATAAAATTAAGAGAACTTGCGGCAGTATCAGTGTTTTTCACTATAGATAAATATATACAGCACGGAGATACTTCTTGCCTTTGGCATAGCATAGCAGTTGCCTATTATAGCTTATTTCTGGCAAGGTTACTCCACATCTCCTGTGATAAGAACAGCCTTTTGGTGGGGGCACTGTTACATGATTACTTTTTATATGACTGGCATGTAAAGGAGAAATCCCATAAATTACATGGATTCAGGCATCCAAAAGCTGCTTTAAATAATGCTGAAAGAATAAAACAATTAAATACGATTGAAACAGATATCATAATAAAGCATATGTTCCCGTTGACACCCGTACCCCCAATCTATAAAGAAAGTATGGTTGTATGCTTAGTAGATAAATTCTGCTCTCTTCATGAAACTTTTCATAAAGATACTTACAATTCCCTGAAGCGGAAAATAGATATCTAATGTATAAATTTGTTGACGAAGTAAGTATCGGTAATGGATACTATTATTTTACAGCTGCATTTGGAGTAGCCTCTAAAAACTAAAATTAAAATACCTTATATAAAAGTAGATGAAACACATTGGCTGGTAAGTGACCCGAGCAGCAAGTATTACAATAGGTTTGTTTCAACTTCTAAAGGTAAAGACGGATATTCACAGCCCCAGGAAGTAGAAAAGGATTGGGATTCCTCCTTTGGAGAACAATTGTATATGTATCCGAAAGCTTATAAGTATTCTTTAATATTAAACTATAATACGGAGAATAATATTTTAACATATTAGTTCTATTTTCATTAGGGTCCATCACAAAGCTATTTAAAAATAATGACTTAATAATGGTCCCTTATCCTTTTTGAAAAAGTATAATCATATTTATTGCAATCTTATCTATCTATTCTAAGTTTGGTATAAGAATTCATATGTTATTTTTCTTTTGAAACGTTCCTTTTTCCTTGTAATTTTAACAAAATTTTCCCCAAAATGAAATACATCCGGAAAATCCTGTGCTTCCAATGCTAAGGCACAACTCTTTGTTAGTTTGATTCCATTTTTCAGTTTATAGCTATTTTCAATAAAGCCTCCGGAATATACGACCAGACACGGCGCATCAGTATACATTCTGAGCCCTGCGGTTTTGTCCGGACTCCAAAGACTTAGTACCGGTTCGGCTTTTTCCACGGCTTTTCGTATATCAAAGCCATTATTATAACCTCTGGAGTTTTTTAACTGTGAGTGATTCGGATAATGAAGCAGATTCTCCTGTAAGGTCACAGGCCTTCGAAAATCAAAGGGACTGGCATCAACAGGGCAGAATTCTACCGGCAGATGCTCTGAATTGTTTCTGATATAGGTGTCTGCGTTTATGGTAAGAATCTGTTCCAAACCGGAATGGTTAAGGTCACCGGTTAAGTTAAAATAGGTATGATTTGATAAATTAAAATAAGTATCTTTATCCGTAGATGCTTCATAATCGATAGTCAGCCGGTCAGTATTATCTAATGTATAGGTTGCAGTTATCTGTCTGTTTCCGGGATAACCATCCTGCCCGTCTTCTAAAAATGTACATAATGTGAGCGAAATGCTGTTATTATTCTGTTTTATCTCTTTTTTTATCCAATTCATATAAGAAACCGAAACAAATCCACCATGCAGATTATGATTCCCGTCATTTCTGCTAAGCAGATAGGTATTACTGCCAATTTTAAGAACTCCATCCTGTAAACGGCCGGCATTAGGACCAAGAGTTGCTCCAGGGTAAAGAGGATTATTGATATAACTCTCAAAGCAATCCAAAGCTAAAACAATATTTCTTAAACCGGAATCTTTATCCGGTATTGTAATATCAGTTATTGTTCCTCCATATGATAGAACAGATATTTCTACATTATTATCATTTGATAAGGTATATTTATAAATATCCTCCTGTAAGTATGTTCCTGATTTTGCTGTGGCTATTTTCATAAATCACCCATCGAATAACACATCAGCTCCTGAATGTGTTATTGCTGCCATTAATAAAATTTTGAAAAATCTTATGGCTTTCCTTTCTCTTTTTTTTCTTTCAAGATTAGGGTGTCAAAAGTTCTCTCAATCTGCATTTTATGAATATATATACGCTGGTATTCAAAACGCAAAATTGACCTTTTGACACTCGAATCTTTTCAATTAATCTCAAAATTATAGATTCTGTCGTAATTAGTACCTAATCATTTAAAATGATACATTTCTTATATTATTTCCCTCCTAAATTATACTTCGGTATTCTTAGGATGAAGTACAGAATATTGGTTCACTGTTTTGCTATATATTCAATTTCATAAACTGTACTATACAATTTGTATGAAAAACAAACAATATGCAAAAAGAAATAGAGCAATTTTTATAAAGACTTGAGCAATATAAAATAATGTATTGTTTCCGTTATAGCGTTATAATCTGAATAACCAAAACGGTTAAGAATTGGATTGGAGGTGCAGCGGGATAGGCTGTTTCAATAGCCAGGTATATAGAGTTTCGGTTTTTAACAAAGGAAATTATTAATCAACAGTATAAGGAGAAGGTTTTATGAGTAAAAGGATTCAAAAAATTATAAGTTTAGTTTTAACTCTATTATTGTGCGTCAGTTTGGCAGCAGGATGCAGTAAATCTTCCGGGGAGAGTAAGGATACGGCAGCAACCGGTGATACAGATACGAAACAGGGAGATTCCGCCGGAGAAAAAGTTGATTTGACTTTTGCCATATGGGATGCAAATCAACAGGCCGGAATGCAGGCAATGGCAGATGCATTTATGAAAGAAAATCCTAATATAACAGTGAAAGTCGAAGTAACACCATGGGACCAGTATTGGACAAAGTTAAATGCGGCAGCATCCGGCGGAAACATGCCGGACATATTCTGGATGCATCCGGAACAGATTTATAATTACGTAGAGGGTAATGCATTAATGAACTTATCGGATAAAATTTCCGGTTCCAGTATTGACCTTAAAAATTATCCTCAGTTTATCGGTGAAGATTTTAATATAGACGGAGTTCAATATGGTATTCCAAAAGATTATAGCACAATTGGTTTATGGTACAACAAAGATATTTTTGATGCTGCAGGAGTATCTTATCCGGATGATACCTGGACCTGGGATGATTGGATGAGTGCCGCAGAAAAACTGACCAATAAGGACAAAGGAATCTATGGAATGTTAGCTCCATGCAACAGCCAGAATTTTTATTACAATCTGATCTGGCAGAATGGCTCCGATGTAATAAATGCAGATGAAACAGATTCTTTGTATGATGATCCGAAAACAATTGAAGCAATCAAGTACGGGGTTTCTTTTATTGAAAAAGGTTTTTCACCTACAACAGAAGATTTTGCAAACACCACACCGGATCAGTATTTTGAATCTGGAAAAGCAGCAATGATTACAGCCGGTTCTTGGATGGCTACGGAATATCTTGCAATTGAAGGTTTAAATTTGGATGTTGCGCCAATGCCTCAGAAAGTTCAGAGAGGTTCTATCTGCGGCGGTATGGGTTATTCCATAGCTGCAAAGACCAAACATCCGGAGGAAGCCTGGAAATTCGTTGAGTATTTAGGCAGTCTGGATGCCAATTTGATTCAGTCAAAGTCCGGAGCAGCGATTTCTGCATTCACCGGCTCACAGGATCCATGGGTTGAAGGATTTCCTAAGATTAATGCTAAAGTTTTTGTTGATGCAGCGGATTACGGATATTCCACACAATATGTAAAATCCAGAAGAGACTGGGTCACTTTGGAAGAAGATATTATGACCCAGGTATTTACCGGAAGCATCAGTGCAGAAGACGGTTGTAAACAGATAGCGGATCAGGTGCAGGAGATTTTGGATGCGAAATAGGTTTCAAACGGTATTCATGTAAATAATATTTCTAAATGGATAGTGATTGTTAATATTAAATTGCTATCCATTTATTTCTGGTTTGTCACTGTAAGTAACAGTACGTCAGCGCTGGATCCTGGTTAAATCTCGTAAGAGAAGAAACAAATGAATCATAATTTCCGGATAGCCATCCGGGAAATTAAAGATAGGAGTTACAAATGGAAAAAAAATATGCAGGTATAAACAAAAAGAAAGTCAAGATATGGGTTTGGGCGTATGTTTTTGTTGCTCCAACGATTATATTAATACTTCTGTTAAATATATGGCCGATAATTCAGACCAGCTGGTACAGCTTTAATGAACTGAAAGGAATGGCAGCCCCTAGGTGGATTGGTTTTGATAATTACCTAAAAGCCTTTCACGATAAAGAATTATTGAAATCATTGCTGAATACATTCCTATATGCCGTGGTAGCAGTACCGGTAGGAGTTGCATTATCTCTAATGACTGCGGTTTTCTTAAATGTAAAGATCAGAGGAAAAGGGTTTTTTCGGACCTTATATTTTATTCCCGTAGTTTCAGCACCTGCGGCAATTGCTATGGTATGGAGATGGCTTTATAATTCGGAATACGGTTTAATTAATTATACTCTGTCACTATTCGGAATCAAAGGGCCTAATTGGCTGGGAAGCAGTCATTTTATATTATCTGCGGTGATTATCGTTGGTATCTGGTCCATGGTTGGTTACAATATGATTATTTTACTGGCAGGACTTCAGGATATTCCTAAAACATTTTATGAAGCAGCTGAAATAGACGGTGCAGGGTCTTTCTGCAAATTTAGGAATATAACTCTTCCACTGGTTTCACCAACCTTATTTTTTGTAACACTAACAACCTTTATAAGTTCTTTTCAGGTATTCGACCATATCTTTATGATGGTGGGTCAGAGTAATCCGGCTGAAAAAGCAGCCCAGTCTGTCGTATATATGTATTACAGGTATACCTTTGTTAATTACAATAAGGGGTATGGTTCCACAATAGCGACAATATTGTTGATTATTATATTAATCATAACTTTTATCCAAATGAAGCTGCAGAAAAAATGGGTATTTTATCGATAGGAGAATTCGTATGAAAAGAAAATTAGTTAAAGGCAATTTAGTTGTGTATTTTTTATTGGTTTTAGGAAGTATTATCATGGTGCTTCCCTTTATTTGGAGTATTTTAACCTCGTTTAAAACTTTATCCGAATCCCTGCAGATTCCTCCTAAGATTTTACCGGACAGCTGGAGTTTTGTTAATTTTACAAGTGTATGGAACACCTTGCCCTTTACACATTTTTTTACCAATACTTTTATTATGATTGCGGTCAGACTGCTGACTTCTACCATATTCAGTGCTATGGCGGCTTATGCCTTTGCCAGATTGGACTTTCCGGGTAAAGGAATTTTATTTCTTGTAGTCCTTCTGCCTATGATGGTACCCTCCCAAATTTTTATTCTGCCCCAGTATATCATTGTTTCGAAGATAGGTTGGGCCAATACGGTAAAAGCATTAATCGTACCCGGTATTGCCAGTACTTTTGGAACCTTTCTGCTGCGCCAGTTCTTTATGGGCATACCGGATGAACTGGAGGAAGCAGCGATTTTGGACGGATGTAACACTGGGCAGGTATTTGCGAAAATAATGCTTCCATTGGCGAAATCCGGTATTGTATCCTTGATTATTTTTACTTCCCTGTTTGCCTGGAAAGATTTAATGTGGCCTTTAATTGTTAATATGACGCCTGAAAAAATGCCCTTATCTTCCGGTTTGGCATTACTGCAGGGGCAATATACCACAAATTATCCTGAGTTAATGGCCGGTTCCGTAATTGCAATTATACCCATGGTAGTTTTATTTATTATATTCCAGAAACAATTTGTAGAGGGTATCGCAACTACCGGCTCCAAGAACTAGGGAGTAATAACATGTTTTACAAGCAGTTATGAAATGAAACGATTGTATTAGTATACAGGATTTGGCTCAAAAGCCTCAAAAATAGAAGGAGAGAACGATTATGCCGATTCAGGTCTATGAAAATAAAACCTTTTTACTAAATACCGAGAAAACCTCTTATGTTTTTAAGATAGATAAAAACGGAATATTAAATCATTTATATTGGGGTAGGAAAATAGATGAGATTAAAGATTTTGAAGATAGCGAAATACACAGAGAAAATTCTTATCATGCCTGTATTGATAAAACCATGGAAGAATGTTCTTCCTTTGGAATGATGCGTTATAAAGAAACCTCCATAAAGCTGAGGTACTCAGATGGTGTGGGAGATTTCAGATATCAGGTGACTGGATATGAAGTAAATAACAATTGCCTTTTGGTTACACTTAAGGATATTTTTTATCCATTTCAAGTGACCTTATTTTATGAAGTATTTGAGAAAGAAAATATAATTAAACGATATAGAAAAGCGGAAAACCTGGGTGAGTCAGATATTGTATTAGAGCGTTTTTACTCCGCAGAATATGGGATTCCCGGCACATCCTATGAACTCATTAATTTTAACGGTACCTGGGGTGCAGAATTTAAGAGATATTCAGATAAAATAAATGCAGGGAAAAAGGTATATGAAAGTTTACGGGGTTCCACAGCCCATGTAGCTAATCCATGTTTTATGATACATAAAGATGCAGAGGAAGACAGAGGAGAAGTTTATTACGGTGCGCTGGAATACTCGGGTAATTTTAAGATAGTAGCGGAAGCGACACCTTATGAGTATCTAAATGTGCTGATTGGAGTTAGTGATACGGATTTCTCCTGGGTTTTAAAATCCGGGGATTGTTTTGAAACTCCGGCAGTATATTGCGGATATTCCGGGAGCGGATTTGCCGAAATGTCTCATACCATGCATCGGTTTTGTTTAGAGGAGCTTGCACCAAAAGCATTTGCAGAGAAACCTCTTAGAGTTTTATATAATTCCTGGTATGCTACACTTTTTGATGTGCGGTTTGAGGAACAGGTAAAGTTAGCAAAAAAAGCTGCAGGGATCGGAGCGGAATTATTTGTCATCGATGACGGTTGGTTCGGAAATAGAAATTCAGATTTCAGTTCCTTAGGTGACTGGTATGTAAGTAAAGTAAAATTCCCGGAAGGACTTAATCCACTCATTGAAGAGGTAAATAAACTTAATATGGGATTTGGAATATGGATCGAACCGGAAATGGTGAATGAAGACAGCAACCTTTACAGAGAACATCCGGATTGGGTCTATCAATATCCTAACCGTACCATCTTAAAAGGCAGGAACCAGTATGCTTTAAACTTAACAAAAGAAGAAGTTGTGCAGTTTATGATACAGTTTATTGACGTATTATTAACCGAATATAAAATAGACTATATTAAATGGGATATGAACCGGCCTGTCGGAGAGACTTCTGTCTGCGGCGAAACGCCAGAGGAGAGAAAAGAGGTATGGGTTAAACACACAAGAAATTTTTACCGTGTAATTAATGAATGCAGAAAAAGACACCCGGAGGTGGAATTCGAAGCCTGTGCCTCCGGCGGCGGACGTGTGGATTTGGGTGCCATGAGATATTTTGATGAGTATTGGCCAAGTGATAACGTGGATGCCTTAGACCGTCTGGAGATACAGGAAAGTTACAGCTATATCTATCCTGCCAAATACATGCGGGCATGGATTACCGACACACCGGACGGATTGACCAATAGAAAAATACCGGTCACTTTTGCCATGCGTTCGGCTATGTGCGGAAGTTTAGGAATCGGTAATAATTTAAACACCATAAGTAATCAGGAAGCAGAAGAAATCAAAAAACAAGTGGCAGTATATAAAAAAATCAGGAATATTGTACAATTCGGCAAGTTATACCGCTTAAAAAGCCTGACAAAAGATGAATTTCATGCAGTGCAATACCAGAAAGACGGTAGCGGTATTGTTTTTTCATTTCTGATAAACGGCAGATATGGTAAAGAACATTATAATTTAAAATTTAAAGGTTTATGTAATGAAAGCAATTACCGTATCAGTGCTAATGAAACGGTGTATGAGAAATCAGGTGCTTACCTGATGTATCATGGATTGGATATTGTTTTAAAAGGAGATTATGACAGTCAGATGATTGAGATAATAAAAGATAGATGATTGCGAAACTATATAGTTATCTAAATGTTCCATACAATTCATACGAATTTTATAGCTTCAGTTGCCTTTAGGGACAAGATTCAGCTCTAAAATTATATGAATTACATGTCATACATAGGAAACCAGACTCCAAGTAAGATAAATTTTTTATTTTCAACAACATCTGAACATTCGAATGTATCCTAATTATAACTTTACGGATAATCCGGAGAAGCTTTCCCGGTAATCGGACGGAGTTATGCCAACTATTTTTTTAAAAGAGGTGCAAAAATTGCTTTCACTGGTAAAACCGCAGCTGAAACAGATTTCCTTAACAGGATAGCGGGAGGATTTTAAATAAAATTTCGCTGCGTTGATTCTGGCCGTAATAATATATTCGTGGGGAGTAAAACCCGTTTCTTTTTTAAACAGCCTGGTAAAATAATAAGGACTTAAAGAAACCCGGGAAGCCAATTCATGTAAACTGATATTGCGGCTGATGTTATCACAGATAAAGGCAATGGTATCTTCAATTGTATCAGAATGACTGTAGCTTGGTTTGGTTTCATTGGTAAAAGTAATCAGGGCAGTTAATAAATTGGTAATATATTGGGATATAAGGGCTTCGCTTAGTTTATTGTTACTATAAAAAGAGGTATAAATTTTATTCAGTTTATTTTCAAAGGAGTAAGTATCTTTTAACGTGATAACATTACCTGACTTGGAAACGATATAATCACAATATTCCCTGGAGGTATTACCATAAAAGTGAATCCATAAGGTCTCCATATCACCCAATGCTTTATAGGAATGAGGTTTATAACAATCAATCAGCACTACCTGCCCGCTTGAAAAAGGTATGGTGTTTTGATCTATGGTAACAGAACCCTGCCCTCTTTTAATATACATAATTAAGTAACTGTCATATTTACTTCTGGAAACAGCATAATTCGTATCACAGTAATAATGGCCGGTGCACATAAGGCAAAAGAACATCTTCTGCGCCTGTGTACTGGCAGAATGAAAATAGATCGCTGAATCAGGGGATAATCCCAGATCAATGGGTTTCATAATTTCAACCTCTTTCCGACATGACTAATTTTAAAACTTCATGGTCACAGAATATACTATATAGTTATTATAAGGTATAAGAAATACCATGTCAACAAGTAAAAATTCTTAGTTAGGATAATATATAAGATAAAAAACAAGATGTTAAAGAGAGCAATTTTTCAAAACTATATAGCAAATCAAACTAATGTAATTGAAAGAAATGTTTTGTATAATGCAACTGCAAATAGAAAACAAGGAGGTATCAGTTTGAACGAGGAATTTAATAGTGTTAAGGTATGGGAAGAAGTCGTGACAATTCCTACCTATGAAATTGGAGAACCGGGTAAAAATCCGATATTTTCAGAAAAAAGAGTCTATCAGGGCAGCTCAGGGAAAGTATATCCATATCCGGTGATAGAAAAAATCAGTGATAAAAAGGTGGATAAAGAATATCATGCCATATACCTTGAAAATCAATATATTAAGGTTATGATTCTGCCGGAACTGGGAGGAAGAATCCAAAGAGCTTATGATAAAACAAATGATTATGATTTCGTATATTATAATCATGTAATAAAACCTGCTCTGGTGGGTTTAACCGGTCCGTGGATTTCAGGCGGAATTGAATTTAACTGGCCCCAGCATCATAGACCGACCACTTTTTTACCGGTAGATTATAAATTACAGGAGAATGAAGATGGGAGCAGAACGGTTTTGGTAAATGACGTGGATCAGATGTACGGAACAAAAGGAATTGCGGCTTTTACTTTATATCCGGACAAAGCGTATATAGAAATCAGAGGCCAGCTTTATAATAGGACTCCGTTCCCGCAGACTTTTCTTTGGTGGGCTAATCCGGCAGTAGCAGTCAATGATTACACTCAGTCCATATTTCCGCCGGATGTTCATGCTGTTATGGATCACGGGAAAAGGGATGTATCCAAATTCCCTATAGCAACCGGAGTATATTATAAAAAGGATTACAGCGAAGGGGTAGATATTTCCAGGTATAAAAATATACCTGTACCCACCTCCTATATGGCAGAAAGATCGGATTTTGATTTTGTGGGAGGATACGATTACCGAAAAAAAGCTGGAATCCTCCATGTGGCGGATCATCACATCTCTCCCGGTAAAAAGCAGTGGACCTGGGGGAGTGGAGAGTTCGGCAAAGCCTGGGACCGAAATCTGACAGATGAAGACGGGCCGTATATTGAATTAATGACCGGAGTATATACGGATAATCAGCCGGATTTTTCTTGGCTGAAACCATTTGAAGAAAAGACGTTTAAGCAATATTTTATGCCGTATAAGTCCGTGGGAGAAGTAAAAAATGCCACGATCCATGCAATGGTAAATATGGTTTGCGAAGAAAATAGTGTGTATTTGTGTGTATATGCCACTGAGAAATATGAATCTGCTAAAATTGTATTAAAAAATAAAGGTGAACTTATCAGTCAGGATGTAAAAACGATATCACCTGTATCAATCTATGAAAAAACCATTCCGTTATCTTTCTCCTTAGAACACGAATTAACAGTGGAGGTTTATGATAAAATGGATCGGTTACTCGTAGATTATACTCCCGTTAAAAAGAAAAGTGAAAAATTACCGGACCCTGCAGAACCGGCCAAGGACCCGGCTGAAATATTTACAAACGAAGAATTATATCTTACAGGTTTACATATTGAACAGTATCGTCACGCTACCTATGAACCGGATGATTATTATCTGGAAGGGTTGAGAAGGGATAAAGGAGACATCCGCATTAATAATGCTTACGGATCCCTTTTATTCCGAAGGGGATTATTAAAAGAGGCAGAAGAGCATTTTCGCACGGCAATTAAAAGGCTGACATGGAAAAATCCCAATCCATATAATAGTGAAGCATATTATTTTCTGGGTCTGTCACTATTCTGTCAGGAACATATGGAAGAAGCATTTGATGCTTTCTATAAGGCATCCTGGACAAATGAGCAGCAGGAAATGTCCTTTTATTATTTAGCGGCTATTGCAGTAAGGAAAGAGAAGTATAAGGAAGCTTTGGAATTCATAGAGAAAGCATTAATAAAAAACAGCCATAATATCAAAGCCAGAGGTTTAAAAGCAGTAATTTTAAGAAAGCTGGGACATAAAGAGGTTAATGACTTTATTGAAGAAAGTCTAAAAATCGATGGGTTTGATTATGTCAGTGCCTATGAAAAGATATTAAATCAAAAAGCTGTCAATGTAATATCTGAAACTGAAAATAATCAGCAGGGGACCAAAAGTGAAAAACCGTTGGCTTATAATGAATCAGGGGAGGAATTAACTGAGAACTTAGTTAGTCTTATGCGTAATTTCTCTGAGAATTTTATTCAGACAGCAAGAGATTACGCGGAATTCGGTTTATATCAGGAAGCAATCGATGTTCTAAAACTTTGCAGCGAAGAAAATCCCATGCTGAAATATTATGAAGCATATTACAGCAATAAATTGTCCGATACGAATGAAGCTGAAGAAGCATTAAAAGCTGCGCAAAAGCGAACCAACCTTTTTTGTTTTCCTAATAAATTAGAGGACATACCGGTACTTTTTTATGCAATAGAAAATAACAAAAAAGATGCCAAAGCACCTTATTTGCTGGGAAATTTATATTATGACAAAAAGCAGTTTAAAACAGCAAAAGAATTATGGGAGATAAGTGCAGAACGGGATAACTCCAATGGGGCAGTTTTCAGAAATCTCTCTCATGTATATTATAATAAAGAGAAAGATCCGGTCAAAGCAAGGAAAGCTCTTGAAAAAGCTTTTGCTCTTAATACAACGGATGACAGAATCATGCTTGAGTTGGATCAATTATATAAGAAGTTTAACTTATCCGCCGCAGAAAGATTGTCATTATATGAAACACACCCGGATACTTTTAAGCAAAGGGATGATATGTATATTGAATATATTACTCTATTAAATCAGATTGGTGAACACGCGAAAGCATTGGATAACATCCTGGCTCATAAATTTCATCCGTGGGAAGGTGGAGAAGGTAAAGTAACTGCCCAATACAAAACGTCTCTTTTAGAACTTGCCAAAGGTGAATTAAAGGCAGGAGATTATGATAAAGCAATGAAGTATCTAAAAGCTGCCCTGGTTTATCCTGAGAACCTGGGGGAAGGAAAATTAGAAGGAACAAAGGATAACCATCTGAATTATTATATCGGCTGCACTTATGAGGCTATGGGAAAAACAGAGTTTGCAAAAGAATACTACAATCTGGCAGCAGAAGGAAACGAAGAACCTGCAGGTATGATGTATTATAATGACCAGCCTGCAGATATGATTTTATATCAGGGTCTTGCTTTAAAAAAATTAGGTAAAACAGCAGCGTCCAATGCCAGATTTTACAAATTAATTGACTACGGGGAACAGCACAGGTTTGACAAAATACGAATCGATTATTTTGCGGTATCCCTGCCGGATTTTATGATTTTTGAGGAAGATTGGGATAAAAGAAATGAAGCTCATTGTTATTATCTGATTGGATTGGGAAATTTAGGGCTTGGAGATATAGAGAAGGCAAAAGAAGCATTTGCAAAAACCCTGGAATTAGATAAAAATCATTTAAATTGTATTTTATATAATAAAATTTGAAACAATGCTCTAAGTTCAATAAAATTTAAGTATCCTGGTTGCAATATTATTAAAACCACTTTTTAATAGGCCGGCATTTACGAAAGCTGTCTATGAAAAAAGTGGTTTTATAAATTACTTTCCTCAGGATTCCTCTATATTTATTTCATGGAATTTAACTGATCTTTGCGATGTTCCTGCTTTTCAATCGTATTTTTTAGAGCCTCTTTATCCATATGGTCTTTATTATGCTCCAGGTAACCATTGGTATATTCATAACGTTTTTCCAGGTTTTTTACCTGGTTATTATTACTGTGTTCACCGGAAACAAGGATGTTTTTCAGATTGTCAATTTCTTCTTCGCGGTTTTGCTGAACTTCTTTTGCATGTTGTATATTTTCCGGATTTGAAATATCCGAGTTCTGCTCCAGATGCCGTTCGGTTCTCGTCTCTTTTTCCACTAAATTAATAAGGTGATCGACTCTGCGTTCATTCTCACTGCTTGTTTTGTTTAAATTGTTTGAAACATTATGATTCATGATAACTTACCGCCTTTCATTAATTTGAGATTGTTGTTCTCAAACTTATTTTCTTCTATTAATAAAATACCTATTCTGCATTTCCTTAATAAAAGAATACCAAAACAGGTTAATTTTCTCGTTCGTATAATTTAAGATTAAAACGTCAAAACCAATTGACTAGTTTTGAGGTTCTAAAAATACAGGGAGAATCTTTTTATTGAAAAAATAGCTTGCAGCCTTGACTTTATTTAAAATAGTTAGTATACTAACTATCTTAGAGGTGAAAAGTTTGAAAGTTCCTTTCAAACTACTTATTAAAGCAGTAACGCAGACAGGTCTGCGTTATGCAGGAGGTATAAATATGAACAGGGAAAAAGAAATAGGGTATATCTTACACAGAGCAGCCATGTCCGCAAAATGTCACTTTACTAATAAATTAAGTAAATTTGATATAACGCCCGGTCAATTGGCAGTACTTAAGGAGATTTATTATTATCAAATAAATAATAATGAATTAGGTTTATCACCTGCCTGTATTGCAGCAAGGCTGGAATTTGACAGGCCTACAATGACCGGAATTCTGGAAAGAATGGAAGCGCAGGGCTGGGCCGAACGTGTTCTGAATCCCCAGGACAAAAGATCCTGTCTGATCAGGGTTACCAAAAAAGCGACGGATAAGTTAAAAGAGCTGGAGGATATCGCCACAGAGAATAGTTTCAGAATATTAAAAGGTTTTACAGAAGAAGAAGTTGTTAATTTTAAGAATTATTTATTACGGGTTACCGAGAACTGTAAAGAATGATCGGACAGGAGTGATTAAATGGATAAATCCAGACAATTAGGAGAAGAAAAGATATCAAAGTTGTTATTTAAATTTTCCATACCTGCTATTATCGGTATGATTGTGAATGCTTTATATAATGTAGTAGACCGAATATTTATAGGAAATGGTGTGGGTTTTTTAGGTATAGCAGGTATTACAATCGTTTTCCCTGTTATGTTAATTATGATGGCGTTTTCAATGCTGATAGGTATCGGTGCTAATTCTTTAGTATCCATTCGTTTAGGAGAAAATAAAAAAGAAGAAGCGGAAGTTATTTTTGGAAATGCAATCAGTTTATTAATAATCAGTTCGATCTTAATAACTGTGTTTGGGTTGATATTTATGGATCCAATGTTAAGAGTTTTGGGCGCCAGCGAACAGATATTACCGTATGCCAGGGATTATTTGCAGATTATATTAATCGGCGGTGTATTTCAATCACTTGGAATGGGTATGAATAATTTCATAAGGTCGGAGGGAAATCCCCGAATCGCAATGTATACCATGTTAATCGGTGCGATAATTAATACTGCTTTAGATCCTTTATTTATATTTGTTTTCGGTATGGGAATGCGGGGAGCAGCAATTGCTACCATACTTGCACAATTTATTTCGGCAGCGTGGGTATTTTTGTATTTTCTTCGTGGCAGCAGTTTATTAAAAATAATCCGTAAAAATTTATTATTAAAAACTTTTGCAGTTAAAGGTATCATAATTGTAGGGACTGCTCCTTTTGCCATGCAGCTGGCGGCAAGTGTACAGAATCTTATTCTGAATACCAGCTTGGGTACGTATGGCGGTGATGTAGCCGTATCCGGTATGGGTGTTGTAAATAGTATTGTTACGCTTATGATTATGCCTCTTTTTGGTATCAATCAGGGTGTTCAGCCTATTATAGGTTATAATTACGGTGCTAAGAAATATAAAAGAGTAAAAGAGGCGTATAAATTAGCAGTTATTTTTGCTACGGCAATTGTAATAATCGGCTGGATTGTCACCAGAATATTTCCGGAGCAGCTGGTATTTCTGTTTAACAGGAAAGATAAGGAACTGATTGAATTCAGTGTATTTGCACTTAAAAGGTTTTTGATGTTTTTGCCGATTATCGGATTCCAGATTATTTCCTCTAATTACTTCCAGGCTGTGGGTAAACCGAAACATTCTGCCTTACTTGGACTTTCACGGCAGGTCTTAATTCTAATTCCGGCATTACTCATATTACCAAAATTTTTTGGGCTGAATGGTGTTATATCAGCGGGACCTTTAGCGGATGTTATATCATCAGTGATTACCGGTACCTTTATTATGATAGAAATGAAACAGCTCGATAACAGCCATAATTCCATAAAAACAGAGAAACTGAAAATTGCTGAAGTTGATATTGATGATTGTATTGAAACTGCTGTAAATGATATTGAATAAATTTAAGTATTTAATTGTTGAAATAGTCTGATTATTGTAAAAGGGCTGTTGCAGATATAGGAATAAACTCTGTGAAAAATTTGAGTTTATTACAGTATTTGCAACAGCCCTTGATGGTTATATTATTGTTCCGGAGTTTCTTCCGGAACCTCTTCATTTTTCGATACGCTTGCAGAAAGAACAATCTGCTCCGGATGGATTTCAGCGCGGATGCCCTCCGGAAGTTTTAAATCACCTACCGTAATAACTTCACCGGCAGATAAACCGGAAACATCTATAGCAAGATCTTCCGGAATATTCTGCGGCAATCCGGTTACCAGAAGGGCATCCATTTGCCGGTTTAGATATAGATGTTTGGATTCCAGAAGTTCAATACCGGTTATCTTAAGCAAAACTTCTGTTTTTATCTCATCAGAAAGGGTTATCTTCTGAAAATCCACATGGCTGAAATCATGGTTTACAGGGGAAATCTGGATGTCTTTGATCATTACATTATATGTAGAATTGTCTTCACTCTCCAGTTTAAATATGGTATTTCTTCCGTACTTATTAAGATATTTTCTAAGTTCATCTTTTTTAACGGCAACAGCAACGGAGGGGATACCCTTACCGGATATGTTACCAGTCAGATAGCCCAACTTTCTTAATTGATTGTTGGTACCTTTGGTTATTTCTTTTCTTGTTACAAATTTCATTGTTACAGTTTCTTTCATGTACGTAGCCTCCTTAATATAACATGTATTTTGTAAATAATATTACATATCTTATTATTGAAACTTCGCAAAAGACAAATAGAATCTGTTAATTCCTGTTTTATTTGTGAATTGTAAATGTTTCTTCATGGTTATTATAAATCAAAACAGAAAAATATCAAGATTAAATTATTATTGACGTAAAATTAAAAAATATATATAAAATTGTATTACTAAAATAAATTCTTATATGATGTAATTTTGTAGACTCAGCAGGGTAAACAGAGAGCAATTAACTCATCAACATTGGCAGTAGCAAGACATTCTATAGTATCGGAGGCACCGTAATAGATTTTTACCTCACCATTGTCCTCTAATATCATACCACCCGGGAATATGACATTAGTTCGGTATCCTTCTTCGGTTTCATACCTGGTTTCCGGTGCAATTAATGGTTCTTTGTACAAACCGATAATTTTCGTTGGATCTTTCAGATCTAAAAGCATGATTCCGGCACAATACCGCTTCTGCCATTTCTCTTCCCAACCGTTTTTACCTCTTGTCCTGTCTATATCTACTGCATGGAATAAGGTAAGCCAGCCTGCTTTTGTTTTGATTGGCGGTGCCCCCGGGCCGATTTTGTCATTTGCAAACGGAACCTGTTCAACAGCTAATAAAAGTTTCGTATCTCCCCAATAACGAAGATCCGGCGAAAAGGAAATCCAGGTATCAAAGCGGTCAATTCCGCCTCTTGAATAAACGGGAAAGGGCCGCTCTAAACGCACATAGTTACCGCCTATTTTTTCCGGAAAGAGAACCATATTCCTGTTATCAGGAGCAGTTAACGATAATACTTCTATGGTTTTTAAATCTTTCGTTACTGCAATTCCGCCTCTGACTCCATGTCTGGTATCTACGGCAAAGCAAAGATAACATACATCATCAATCACCGTTAACCGTGGATCATATACCCGGGTTACATCCGGATCATGTATATCGGCGGATGTTAAAAAAGGTTCTTTGTTTATGTCCCATTTTACTCCGTCATTACTGAAAGCCAATCCGATAAAACATTTACGAAAACCGCCTTTACCATTATAATCATAATCATTCCGGAAAGCCATAACATATTTGTCTTTATATTTTACTACTCCTGCATTAAAGATACAGTCTGCTTCATAAGGCATATCCTTTGAACTTAGAACAGGTTCTCCTTGGTTTACCCGTTTAATTACTGTACTTGACTTTAATTCCGGTAACATTATACTCATCTTATCTCACTTGCGGATAGTTATCCGCATCACCACAAATCGAAGGACTAATATCCACTGTGGTGCTCCTTTCTCTTTTTTTAATAATCTCCGCCTGTCTTAACCCTTTACAGAACCCACTAATAACCCTTTGGTAAAGTAGCGCTGCATAAAGGGATAGATACATAATATTGGAAGGACACAGACAATGATAGTAGCCATTTTTAAGGTATATGTATTAATTAATGAATCGGCAGCGGTTGACTGGTTGGCAAGTGCCATGCCGTCATCTACCACCATTTCACGCAGTACCAGCATTAATGGCCATAAGCTCCGTTTTGTTGTATAGATGATTGCATTAAAGTAGGAATTCCATTGACTTACCACATGGAAGATTACAAAAGTTGCTATAGCCGGTTTCGATAAAGGGACAATAATTTTCCATAATACCTGAAACTCAGTGGCTCCGTCAATATAGGCAGATTCTTCCAGACTGGCGGGAATGCTTGTGATAAAGTTTTTCATTAAGATTAAGTTATAAGCTCCAAGGCATCCGGGAAGTATTAAGGACCATATGGTGTCGTATAAATGAAGACTGCGGATGATGTAAAAATTAGGAATTAATCCGCCGTTAAAAAACATGGTAAAGGTAATTAGGGCAAGAATAATATTTCTGCCCTTTAAATCTTTTTTGGATAAAGGGTATGCAGTGATACACAATAAAAAGATATTTAATAAAGTTCCTGTTACTGTAATGAATATGGTTACCCGGTATCCGGAATAAATCAACGGCAAATGCAGCAATTTATTATAAGCTGATAAGTCGAGGGTACCCGGAATTAATTTAAGGGGATTTTCCAGATATTCCGTATAAGGAGTAATGGAAATTGCAAATACATATAATAATGGATAGAAGCAGATAACTGCAAAAGCGGTCACAATAACATAGACAAAAATCTGATAAAAGATATCGGCTGGTGTCATATTCTTTAACCGGGTTAAAAAACTGCGTTTATTTTTCGTATATATCTTTTCTTTTTTCATAAATAGAAGCCGTCCTTTTCTTTTTTGATATTTGGGAGTTGATCTTCATTCTCCGTTACCAGATTCCCTCTTCCCCCATTTTATTGGCTATCTTATTACTTGCTAACAGGAAGATAATTCCTATTACGGAAGTAAACAATCCTACCGTCGTTGCAAAAGAATATCTTCCGCCAAGAAGGCCTAGGCGGTAAGTATAAGTTTCAAATACTTCGGATACACCAAGATTTTTGGAATTCTGTAAAATAAAGATTTGTTCAAAACCATTATTCATAATGCTGCCGAGCCTTAGGATTAACATAATAACGACGGTTGACTTAATACAGGGCAGGGTAATATATCTAAGGCATTTTAACTTATTCGCCCCATCAATCCTGGCTGCTTCGTATAAATCGTTGGAAATTCCCGTAATTGCCGCCAAATAAATGATAGTACCCCAACCGGAATCTTTCCATATACTAGTCAAAATAACAATGGGATTAAAGTATTTATCTTCAGCCAGAAAAAAAACCGGATGACCTCCCAGAGATTGAATCAGGATATTGATAACTCCGTTAACCGGTGATAAGAAATTAATCAGAATACCGCCGATTACTACCCAGGAAACAAAATGAGGCAGGTAGAACAGAGTCTGTATAACTTTCTGGTACTTTGAACTTTTTATATCATTTAACAGCAGCGCCAAAAGTACCGGTATGGGAAATGTAAAGAGGATTCTTAAAAAGCTTAACAGTATTGAATTTTTAAATACCGTATAGAAGTTATCCAATTGAAACATGTACCTGAAATTTTCTATCCCGATCCAGTCACTGCCCCAGATCCCTTTTTTAAAGCTGAAGTCCTTAAAGGCAATCAGGATACCATACATTGGTGCATAATTAAATATTAAAAAATAAAGCAATGCAGGTATTAACATAAGGTATAAATACCGTTTCCTTTTTATATAACTCCCGAGATTTTGTTTTTTGGGGATTATAAGATTTTGACTCATTCCTTCAAATGAGTCCGCATTTTTTTTAAACATACCCATTACGTTTTCCTTTCTGAATTACAATTTTGTCATCATTATAGGTGAGCCAAATAGTCAAGTAAATAGAAATAATGCCTGTATATAACATAATTCAGTATTAACAAAAGAATAGTTAGGTTAATGGAACAATAAATAAATGTTATGCAAAAGTGTTATTCAGTTTATAAATGTTATTGAATAATCATTTGTCCCCTTTTATACTGACTTTATCTAGACAATTGCGAAACTATATAGTTTGGAGAATATACCATAGAATTGATATTTGTTTCTGGTTTCAGTTATCTTCGACTAAATTGCTTCCCAATCATCTATATTATTAGTATAATCGGAGGAGATATTAATGGAAAAAAGGATACGAAAGTATTTTATTATTTTAATAGCAGGTTTATTGTTGGTTATATTGATTTCTGGCATAATTCTTTTTAATAATACGATGCAGAAAGTATATATCAGGCAGATGGAGCAAACTAATAAAAATCTTGTGCAGCAAATTAGCTCATCGTTTGAATTGGTGATAAAACAGATTTCGGATCAGGTGAACAAACTTGCAATTTATGAAAGTGATTTTGAGAGTTTAGTACAGAAGCGAAAGCTGAAAATTACAAACAGTATTAAGTTATATGATGAATTAAAGCAAATCGTTATGGGGAATCAATACATACATTCCGTATATTTGTATTCGGAGGATGAGGGGGTATTTTTTGATTCGAAACGGGGCAATTGTTTCAGAAAAGAAAAGTTCTTTGATCGTGCGGTTATAGATGCAGTCACATCTAAATATCTGACAACGGTTCCTCCTCACAAGGTTAATAATGACGTATTAATCTATTCCGTCATTGTACCGCTAAAGTCAGTTGGTACAAAGGCCAGATGCGTATTAAGTGTTAATATTGACGTAGGGCAGTTATATAAAGATGTTATGAAGTCTAATACCGGTGATAAAGAGATAAACCTATATGTATATGATGAAAATAATAAAATATTAATTTCCAGGGATTATAATAATTTAAACAAAAGCATTATGAAAAAGCAAAAGGAAATTGACAATGCTTTCCCAAGCAGAAGCTTCTGGTCTGTTCTTAATAAAAAAGTCGGGGTAATGGATGCGGTTACCTATTCTTCATCTCTAAAAAGTTATTTTTATGTGCAGGTTCCCTTTTCCTTTAATTTCAGCAAAATGTTCAATAACTATTTTCTACTGGTAATCATTCTTTTATTATTTGTTACTGCAGTTATTATTGCTTATATTATATTGTGTTTTACAACAAAACCAATTAAAGAGGTACTTACCGATTATAATGATAAATTAATGAAAGATATGCTGACCGGTTCCTGTCACGGAAAAGATAAATTACTTCCTATGGCATCTAATATGGAAAAGTTCTTTAAATATAATAATTACAGTCTTTTATTAATTGATGTAAACGATAATCAGCTGGAGATTTATAAAACGGTATCCTTAATACTGGAAGAATTATCGGCTCCGGCAGGAAATTTAGTAATGAAACCTATTTCCATCTTTAGTAATCGGGTTGCCATTATTGTAAATTACAATAACAACTCCGTAATGGAACAGCTTACCGATAACTATTTGCGGCAGTTTTACCAGAAACTCAACGAAAAATACTATCAGCAAGTGTATATTGCTGTCAGTTCCGGTAAAACAGACCCTGCGCTTCTTTCTATTGCATATATGGAATGTGATGAAATACAGCAGTATAAGTTGTCCATTACAGATCATATTATAAATTACCGCTGGTTCCAGGAAAGGAAAAGCCCCATCATATATCCGGTGGAATTGGAGAAACAGTTAATCAATAATCTGCTGGTCAAAAATACGGAAGGATGTATCTTTTACACCGAGAAATTCTTAAAACATATTTTTGAGGAGGGCGGTTTATTAACAGATATACAGATCAAAAATTACATTTACCAGTTACAGAATGAAATACTGACACGGATATCTTCTCTTCCCATATCTATAAAAACATCCGGTTCTTCCGATATGAAAAATATTCACAGCAGGAGTCAGATCCATGATATATTGCTTAATTTTATACAATCCATATGTTCTGAGATAGCAAAGAAAAACCCAAACAACGAAAGTATCATAAATGAAGCCATAATTGAATACATTGATTCCAATCTGACTGAAAATGATTTTAATTTGAACTCCATATCCTATCAGTTTAATATGAACCGAAACTACCTGGCAAAATTAATTAAAGAAGAAACCTCCTATAGCTTTAATGATTATGTAAACATGAAAAAGATATCTCTTGCAAAGGAATTATTATCTACCACTATGTTAACTGTGGAA
Source organism: Anaerocolumna sp. MB42-C2 (assembly GCF_030913705.1). Lineage (GTDB taxonomy): Bacteria > Bacillota > Clostridia > Lachnospirales > Lachnospiraceae > Anaerocolumna. The sequence continues at coordinate 2,112,098 of NZ_CP133190.1, read as the reverse complement.
GAAATATCCCACCGTACAGGCTTTAGTTATGCTCATTATTTTATTAAGGTATTTAAAAATATGGAAGGAATTACACCCGGTCAATTTAGAGAAATGCAAATAAATAACAATAATGCATGATAAGGATATAAGTGACATGTTGTGTTATTGTAAGTCATCTTTGTCATTTACTTTGTGCATACGGCTAAATATAATTTGGCTTGTGAAAGGAAACGGGGTAAACATTATAATGGTAAATTTTTAAAACCAGTAATTATGAAACAAACTATTAGGAGGGATTTATTGTGAAAAAAATTATGTTCAAAAAACTGGCGGCAATAACTTGTATTATGGCAATGACATTAACAATATTTAACGGTTGCCAGAAGTCAGATACTGCCAAAGATTCTGCAGTTACATCGGGGGCCGGCAGTACGGCGAAAGAAAACAACGTCGAACAGAATAAAGAAAAAGGTAAGCCGGTAAAAATTCATATCCTGAACAGGGTAAATGCAGAGGTAATTGTGGAGGACAATCCGATTCTAAAAGAATTGGAAGATAAATTGAATGTTGATATTGAATATGAAGCACCTCCCATCAATAATTATAATGAAAAGCTCCAGATATCAATGGCAGCCGGCAATATTCCGGATATCATTTATAACTGGGGTGGTGCGGATAAAAATTATGAACAGTGGGCAGGAGACGGGTTATTAGCAGAACTGGATGATAAGATTCAGAATTATCCTAATATCATGGCTACGGTGCCGGAAGACTATTGGAATGCTATTCGTTCTACAAAAACTGGTAAAATCCAGGCGATTCCCAAATGTAATGTCGATAATTACTGGGGTTTTATTATTAATCAGCAATGGCTCGATAATTTAGGGCTGAAAGCTCCGACAAACTTACAGGAATTAAAAGAGGTTGCACATCAGTTTACGCATAACGATCCTGATAAAAACGGTAAAGATGATACTTATGGACTATCTTACGCTATGGGTACCTTTGTTGATATGATTCCAATTAAAACTGCTTTTGGAGTGGTTGACGGAATTAAAGATACAGACGGACAGTATAAAATCGGACAAAAAAAGAGTGGATACATTCCTTATTTAACCTATTTACGTGATCTATATGCTGACGGAGCTCTGGATCCTGAATTTTTTACCAATGAATATGCTGTGGATGACGAAAAACTGGCGGCTGGTACGGCCGGAATCAAAGTCGGACATCAGGTGGATGTTATGGGTCTGTTAGCTAATACACCGGATGCATGTGAGAGATTTACCTATATAGGACCGCCTGCGAATGATAAAGGAGAAAGAAACAGTTACATAACCCCGTCTATGTGGGGAGCGTGGATGATTTCAGCGGATGCGGATGTGGATAAATGTCTGGAATTACTTGATTACGGTATGTCAAAGGATGGATTTGTATTGATGTCTTTAGGAAGAGAAGGGGTAGATTACAATTCTTATGACTACGAGAGCAGATCTGTGGACAGAACGGCGGAACAGGAAAATACATTAAAGGGCATAACAAGTTCTTATTTTACATTTACCTATGCAAAAGATGGTTCTTCGGCGATTGTTGAAAATGCAACAACAAAAGAACGTCTGGATAAATATTATAACGATTATAATGCCATGAAATCCGTTGTTACAGGCATCAGGGTTCCATCAATTAAAGCTCCTTTATATACTACTTTTTCGGCGGATAATCCGGATTTAATAACGAAATTATCGCAGATGGAAGTTCAATATATTGTTGGTGAAACGGATCTTAAAACGTTCGAAGAATTTTTAAACAATACCTATTTTCCGGCTGCTGAAGCTATGAATACAGAATATGTTCAGTGGATGGAAGATTATGATGCAGCAAAGTAAATATAGCGGAAAATGATACGAAATGTTTACCCTCCCTTTACTAGATTCAAGGGACACCCTAATCTTTAATGGTAATTGCGAAATTAATTGGTTAGAAAATTAATCAATCGCAATTACCTGATTTCTTTATAAGAGCTAAGTTGGAAAAATTCAAAATAAAGGATAATGCTGCCTCTGCCTCCCGCTTCCAACTATCTACCGGCAGACACATTTTTAAATGTTTTGGGCAATTGGTACTGATATGATTAAATTTGAAAAAACAGGAATTGTAATGAAACCACTGAAAGATCAACTGGGATGTTATGCCCGGTTTAATCCCGGTATCTATTATAAAGACGGGATAATTCATATGTTATACAGGGCAACAAACAGTGATATAAAAGATGGACAAAACTATATTTCTTCCATTGGTTATGCAAGGCTTGATACGAATAATAATATATTATATGATTCAAACAAAAAAGTAATATTCCCTACGCTGCCTTATGAGGTAAAAGGCTGTGAAGATCCGCGGATCGTTGAATTCGAAAATAATATTTATATTTTTTATACGGCATATGACGGAATTAAAGCAAGAGTAGCTATAGCTAGAACAGAAGATTTTGATCGATATGAAAAACTGGGTGTTATAGAGCATTTCGGTTATGATAAAGATGCTTTTATTTTACCTGAAAGAATTGATGGAAAGATTGCATATATACATAGAATATCACCAAATATCCAATTAGATTATTTTAATAGCTTTGATGAATTACTTTCGAAAGATTCCTGGATTGGTTATGAAGACAGAATAAATGCTTCAATCATCATGAAAAGAAAGTATAATTGGGAAAATCAAAAAATCGGTGGAAGTACACCTCCGCTGAAAACGGATAAAGGTTGGCTGTTATTGTATCATGGGGTAGATGATGAAAAAGTATATCGATGCAGTGCAGCACTCCTTGATTTGAAAAATCCGGCCAATGTCATCGCTCGTTTACCTTACCCACTTTTAGAGCCTACAAAAGAATATGAAATATCCGGTGATGTCAGTAATGTTGTTTTTCCTGAGGGGGCATATATTCTTGACGGTCAATTAAACTTATATTATGGTGCCGCTGATAAATATATAGCCTCAGCAAAAATTAACATAAATGAATTGCTAGCTGAACTTATGAAATATCCTGTATCGTAAGTGTAACAGGCAAACAAAGGATAAAATGAATTCATAGAATTTGCATGGTTATCTAATTTATTTATTAATACGAGAAGATATTCAAGAGGAGTAATGTTAGATGAACATCTTATATATTCCTTTCTTTTGGAATGTCCTGTACCCACAGAAAATTTCCAGAGGATAATAAGGTCAATCCAGATTATGTAATGCCACCCTTTCCTTTGGCTGAATAATGTAATCTGCGAAAGCATCAGTACTAGTGTCTGGTCAACCGGTTTCTTTCTTATATTACCTGTATGGATTAAATTATGAAAAAAGTTTGTTGCTAGAATCAGTTTAAAAATATACCCCTTTTTTAAAATTATGGAATGTACAGATTAATCCCAAAGTGGTAGCATAGATATATCATAATGAGTTAAGTGTATGTAAAATACTCATATGGGTATCTAAAAGAACAGATTCGCTAAAATAAATATCTAAATCAGGAGGTAAAAATGGTACTTATTAAGGAAAGAATAGGTAAACTGCTGGAATATCTGCAGGAACTGGTGTATCAGGAACAGGTTGATATTACAGATTATAAGATGATTCGTACCGATGAACGGTTTCAGGATGTGAAGAATCTTGATACTTCAAGCTGGTCGGATTTCAATCACCAGCAGATTTGGGGCGGACATCGGGAGTTTTACTGGTTTGAAACGGTTGTTACAATACCGGATAATTTTAAAAGTAAGTGTGTGGTTTATGAAGTAACTACGGGAAAAGAAGGTTTATGGGATGCTACCAATCCACAATTTTTATTTTATGTGAACGGTGAAGTAAGACAAGGTCTGGATGTCAATCACCGCGAAGTGATATTAACGGAAAAGGCAGTATCGGGAGAAACTTTCCGTATTCTGTTATCAGCATTTACCGGTGATCAGAACTTCAGTTTAAAGTTGGATTCCAAATTAAAAGTATTAGACCGTAAAACGGAGAAGTATTTTTATGATTTATCCGTACCTTACAACGTAGCCCGTATGTTAAATGAAGAAGACAAAGCTTATATAACGATCATTCAAAACCTGAATGAGTCCTTAAATCTATTGGATTTAAGAAAAGAATTATCAAAAGAATATTATGACAGCTTGGAGAAGGCACAGGAATATATAACTAAGGAATTTTATGAGAAACAATGCGGGGATTCCGAAGCGATTGTCTATTGCGTGGGACATACCCATATTGACTGTGCCTGGTTATGGACATTAAAAGTTACAGAGGATAAAGCAGTAAGAAGTTTTTCCACCGTACTGGAATTAATGCGCAGGTATCCGGAATATATCTTTATGTCAAGCCAGCCTCAGCTTTATAAATATGTTAAGAAAAATGCCCCTGAAGTTTATGAAGAAATCAAACAAAGAGTAGCGGAAGGAAGATGGGAGCCGGAGGGCGGAATGTTCGTAGAAGCGGATTGTAACATAGCTTCCGGTGAAGCTCTGGTTCGTCAGTTTATACATGGACAGAAATTCTTTAAGGACGAATTCGGGAAAGATAACTCTATCCTGTGGCTGCCGGATGTATTCGGTTATTCTGCAGCTCTTCCTCAGATCATGAATAAGTGCGGTCTGCCTTATTTTATGACTACCAAAATCAGCTGGAACGAAATTAATAAGATGCCCTGTGACACCTTTGAATGGGAGGGAATTGACGGAAGCCGTGTACTCACCCATTTTATACCAACCAGAGATTACAGTAAAGCAGCTGTAGAGGGCGGATTTGAAACAGGTCATTACACCACCTACAACGGTTATATCAACCCGGCCCAGGTAAAAGGCGGCTGGAAACGTTACAGCCAGAAATATCTGAATAATGAGGTGCTTATGTCCTTTGGTTTTGGGGACGGCGGCGGCGGTCCTACACAGGATATGTTAGAGAATCAGAGACGTCTCTCCAAAGGAATTCCGGGTTGTCCAAAGACGGTTATGAGTACCGCTAAGAATTTTTTTGAGACCCTGGATAAGAATGTAAGAGATAAAAAATATCTTCCGTCCTGGGTTGGGGAACTCTATCTGGAATATCACAGGGGAACCTATACCTCCATGGCAAGAAATAAAAAATATAACCGTAAATCTGAATTTGCTTACCAAAATGCGGAACTGTATGCTATGCTTAATAACCAGTTAAACAATTCAGCTTATCCGGATACCAAACTGCACGAAGGCTGGGAGGTTATATTAAGAAACCAGTTCCATGATATTCTTCCCGGATCATCCATAAAAGAAGTATATGATGATTCTAAAGAAGAGTATGAAGGAATCCTCTCAATAAACAGAAAACTGGTTGCGGACTCCCTTAAGAGCATAACAGAGAAAGTAAATGCACCAAAATATTCACTTGTAGTTTATAATCCTAACAGTGCAGAAGCAGAGGAAATTGTTACTTTTGAATGCCCGGATGGATTCAAGGCTGCAACTGTTTATGACGGCGAGAAAAAGCTGGCTGTTCAGAAAACCGCTGACGGAAATTATATTTTTAAAGCAGATAAAGTTCCGGGCAAAGGTTACAAAACCTTTATATTAAAAGAGGAATTACCGGAAGATAAACCAACCAAAAGAGTATCTGTCTCTGTAATGGAAAATGATTATTTTACTGTTGAATTTAATAAAAAAGGCCAGTTGGCACATATTTATGATAAACGTGCGGATCGAGAAGTGTTAAAAGAAGGTCAGGCTGCCAATGTTATTATGAGTTATGAGGACAGACCGCATAATTATGATGCCTGGGATGTAAATAACTATTATGTAGAAAAATCCTGGGAGGTTGATCAGGTAGAGTCTATGGAAGTTCTGGAAGACGGTCCGGTAAGATCCTGTATAAAAGTGGAACGGAAATACTTAGACTCAACTATCACCCAATATATTTATATGTATCAGGAAATACCTCGTATCGATATTAAGAATGTAATAGACTGGAAAGAACATCAGATTTTTGTGAAAACCTTATTCCCTGTGGATATACATTCCAGTGAAGCAACCTTTGATATCCAATACGGTAACGTGAAACGCCCGACCCATGCCAATACTTCCTGGGATTTTGCTAAATTTGAAGTATGTGTACACAAATGGCTTGATTTATCAGAGGACAATTATGGTGTCAGTATGTTAAATGACTGTAAGTATGGCTGCAGCGTACAAAATGGTGTAATCGGTTTGTCTATGTTAAAGTCAGCAATCTATCCGAATCCTGAAGCAGATAAGGAAGTGCATGAGTTTACTTATTCTTTCTACCCTCATCAGGGAGACTGGAGAGAAGCAGGTACCGTGAAACAGGCATACCAGATCAATAATCCATTGACAGCAGTTGTGAAAGAACAGGAAGGCGGAACTTTAAGCCCCAGCTATTCTTTTGTAACTTCAAACCAGGATAATGTTATTGTAGAAGTAGTAAAGAAAGCGGAAGAAGATGCAAGTACTATCCTTCGTCTTTATGAGTGTTTTAACCGCAGAACCGATGCAATACTTAACTTTGGCAAAGAAATCGCTTCTATTGAAGAGTGCAATATGATGGAAGAAGACGGCCAGCCTGTGGATTATGACGGCAGAGATGTTTTCTTTACCATCAAACCTTATGAAATCAAAACTTTAAAAGTTACTTTTAAATAACATTTAATCAATATAAGTAGCATTTTTAGGCATTGTTTTAAAGGCTCTTTTAAATGCTCTGGAGAAAGTGGAATAATTTTTAAAGCCGCTTTTATAACAGGCATCCGTTAAGCTGCTTCCGTTATGAACCAGGTTTTTAGCCAGTAACAGGCGTTTTTCCGTTATGTACTTTCCTATGGTATACCCGGTTTCTTCTTTGAAGAAATGCATTAAATAATAACGGCTTAAATAAAATCTGGCAGACAGGTCATCAATGGTAATATCCTCTGAAAGATTTACATTGATATAGTCTAATATCTCAAGCAGTTTAGAATTCGCCATATCCGAATCCATATAATTAATGCGATTAGATATGGCGGTTCTATTTAATTGAATCATAAATTCCAGAAATAAGATTCGCTGATATAATTCATTGGCGAACTCGTTGTCATAAATGGAGTGTTCCAGTTCTTTGCATACCTGGTAAAGTTTACTTTTATCGATGGAGGGGATTCGAAGGACGTTGGAATGCTCTTTTTTTGCGCGGTCAAAACAATAGTTTAAGTCATAATCCTTTTCCTTATATGTTCCGATAAAGCCAGGTGAAACATAAATAATGATTCTTTCATAAGTTGAATCGGTAAGGAAAGAAGGCTTATGGATTTCCCCCGCGTTTACAAGAACGATATCATAGGGTTTTAACACATAATTTCTGCCTTCAATGAAGTAGTTCATATCACCTCTTAAAAATATCATAATTTTATTAAAATCATGATAATGGTAATCAAAGACTTTTCTTTGCGCATCTATGTTATGAAAGATTCTGAAATCATCGTTTAAATAACCCAGTTTATCAAAACTAGCCATTTTAGTCTCCTTTCAAGTATTATTTTCATGATTAATTATACAGCACTATTTGCAATATTTAAAGCATTATAAAGGTATTTTTAAAAAATAATGTTTTATAAAATAGTATCAATGAGTGAGAGAAAGTGGTGAATAAAAGTAGCAAAATCTCATTTTTTCAATAAAATGTAATATAAAACTATTAGGATTTCTATTTACAGGAGGTATTTTTATGCCGATTTCTGGTGTCTGGTTACCCATAATAACCCCATTTATCGATGGTAAAATAGACTATACATCATATAAGAGACTGATTGATCATTATGCCGATAAGGGAATAAGCGGATTGATTCCTTTAGGAACAACCGGTGAAATCCCCACATTAACTGATTATGAATTTGAGGAAATGATTGAAAAGACCCTGGAGTTCAATAAAGGCCGTCTGCCTATCTATGTAGGGGTAGGTGGGAATTATACCGCTAAAGTAATTAATAAGGCTAAAATTGCTAAGAAATATCCTATTGAAGGTATTTTATCCGTCTGTCCTTATTACAACAGACCGAGCCAGGAGGGTATTTACAGGCATTTTATAAGTATTGCCGAAGAAACCGGGTTAAATATAATTGTCTATAATATTCCCTACCGTACTGGGACGAATATTGAAAACGAAACTTTATACAGACTGGCAGAACATAAGAATATTGTGGGTTTAAAGGATTCCTGCGGAGATATTAAGCAGACGATGGCTTTACTTTTAAATCGGCCTGAGAATTTTTCCATTTTGACCGGTGAGGATATCCTATTTTATTTAACACTTACTTTAGGAGGACAGGGTGGAATCCTGGCATCATCCCATCTAAAGACGGAGTTGTTTGTAGACGTTTATAATAAAGTAAAAAATAACGATCAAAATGCAGCACTAAAAACTTGGAGACAATTGTATCCTTTTATCCCGCTTTTATTTAAGGAGCCCAATCCGGCACCGATTAAGTATTGTTTAAAGGAATTGGGATTATTGGATTCCGATGAATTAAGGCTGCCCTTAACGCAGATTACCGATCCGTTAAAAGAAAAATTGGATCAAGTGCTAAACTTCAGAAAATATAAATAATTTCTGAGGAGATAGTATTTATAATGGTGAATTATATAATCATGTAATAAAGCAGCAATAAGAAGTAGCATTATGAAAGACGAATGTATAATTAAATAACAATAAAGGAATTCACAGCTTGGGGCTTATTAAATGTAGTCAGAAATCTCATATAAAGTGACTATCGTATAATAAACCCCATAGTTATATCACTCTTTTTGTCCGGCTGTATTATTAAATTTAAACCGTTAAGTTTTAGAGGCATTTGCTTTTATTATCTGGCGGTACATAACAGGACTCACACCCTTTCTGGTATGAAATACTCTTACAAATGTACTGTAGGATAAATATCCAACCTCATAAGCGATATCCGTAACGGACATTTTTGAGGAGGTTAACAAGCTGCAGGCATTTTCAATACGCAAATCCCGTAAAAAAATGTGAAAGCTGATACCCAGACATTGCTTAAATATTGTACTGATGTAGGATTCACTTAAATAAAAAAGTTGTGACAGGCTTTTTAAAGTAATATTGGTATTCCAGTTCTTATAGACATAATGAATGATGGACCAGGTATCGTTGCCCAAGGTGGTTTGAAGACTGTCATTATCTTTCGTAACAAAGGATCTTCGATAGCGGTCAAATAATATAAATAACTCTGTTATTTTTGCTTTCAGCATAAAATTTCTCCAGATTTCGTCTTCTTTATATTCTGCATGTATCTCACTTAAAAGAGTAAAAACCTTTTCTGAAGTTTCTGCATCCATATCATAAATTGTCCTGGCATTTAGGTCTATATCAAATAAAAGCTTGTTCATAACCAGTCCGTATTCATCCTGATCAAATAAAGTTTTAGCCGATAAACAAAGATTATATAGTCGGACTTTTGAACCATTAAGAATATGCATTTCGTGAACCTGATACGGGAATATGACAGCAAAAGTACCGGGTTTCATTATATGTGCTATCCCATTTATCTTCTCAATACCCAACCCCTCAAATACATAATGGAGTTCCAGAAAGCTATGCCCATGGGGATATACATCATTTTTTATGTTATGAATAGAAATATCAAAAGAGAAATTATTATCGTTTTCTGTTAGGTATATAGGGAGCATAAATAAACCTCTTTCCTTACCGGTAAGCCCGTAATAATTCATTCCGCTTTCATTATAACATGAACTGAAAAACAAGTTCATGATCTTGCAGCTCCAATCGGAACACGAACAAGCTCGAGTTTCTCATTCCGCTTTCATTATATCATGAACTGAAAAACAAGTTCATGATCTTGTAGCTCCAATCGGAACACGAACAAGCTCGTCTTCCTCATTTCGCTTTCATTATAATATATACTGTAAAAAAATACCACAGATAACTTGTGAATTAGAACTAATCATAAGTTTTAACTCTAAAGTTTATCTCGCACTTAAAAGTTAAAGAAATGAGAGGTTTTGTATAAAAACTGCAATGATTTTCATCTTTCCAATGTATATAATTCAGTTATCACAGGAAAGAAGAGGTAATAGTATCCGTGGAAGGCAAGTTGTTTAATATCCAAAAATTTTCCATACATGACGGCCCTGGTATCCGAACGACGGTTTTCTTCAAAGGATGCAATCTCAGATGCAGGTGGTGCCATAATCCGGAATCCATTCATAAAAGCAACCAGATTGAATTCTATCCGGAAAGATGTATTGGCTGCGGAGCCTGTTATCAGGTATGTACTGCCGGGGTGCATTTTCAAAATGTTAGTGGTGAGCATCAGCTGAACCGGTTAAAATGTACCGGATGTCTAAGGTGTACCGAAACCTGTTATTCCAAAGCATTGGTTGGCGTAGGGTTAAACGTAGACAGCTCCTATCTCTTAAATACTATTGTGGAAGATAAGCTATATTATGATAATTCTTCCGGTGGGGTTACCTTTTCCGGAGGGGAGGCTATGCTTCAGATTGACTTTCTGGAAGAAATCATTACCCTATGTAAGAATAAGGGAATTCATACTGCAGTGGATACAGCCGGATGTGTACCCTGGAGTTATTTTGAAAGAATTCTGAAAGTAACGGATCTGTTTTTATATGATATAAAAGCTGCTGATTCCATCCGCCATAAACAACTTACCGGTGTTAAAAACCAATTGATTCTGGACAATTTATGTAAGCTGTCGGATGCCGGCCAGAAGATAATTGTCAGAATCCCGTTCATTCCTGGTCAGAATGAGGATCAAATTGAAGAAATCGGGAATATGCTAAGGAATTTAAGGATTGTGAAGGTGGAAGTTATGCCGTATCACAAGCTTGGCAGCAGTAAATATAAGGCTCTTGGGCTTAGTTATGAATTATACCATACACAGACACCAACTGAGGAAACGGTTGATAAAGCGATAACAATTCTAAAAAATTGTGGATTAAATGCCTGCAAAACATAAAAATCAAGGGGGGTAATGATGTTAAATACAGATAAGGTTTTATTGTCACCGTTATATGAAGAAAGAATACATAATTTGCACGAAGATAAAGTCAAGATTAATGAAACTAAGATAAAATACTTCGGATCACTGGATTTTGATGACTGGGGTTTTGTGTATTATCCTGATTTTAAGTTTGAGGCCAAACCTAACCATAAGTCAGGAATAGTATGCGGTCCGCTTGCTATTGGGGAGCATTTAAGGAGATTCTTTAATGAAATACCCAAATATATCAATAAAAACAGCGCGCTTGCCGGAGCATGGATCGGACCTATAATCAACTATGTTCCGATTGAAATTGCACCGGAGGACCGGCCGGAAGAACTTTTTGAGATATGGGAAAAGTATGACACTCGTCCCGGGTTTGGCGGAATGAATCATTGTGCAGGAGATATGACGATAGGACTAAAGCTTGGATGGGGCGGTTTGTTAGAAAAAATACGATATTATAAAGAATTGAATGCCCCTGCGAGTACTGAATTTTATGACGGAGAAGAACAGGTTGTATTAGGAATGCAGGAATGGATTTTGGCTCTTTCTAATGAAGCAAAGAGGTTGGCAGAAGAAGAAACAGATTTGGCAATCAAAGAAAATTTAATGGATATGGCACGAGTGAATGAATGGCTCATTCATAATCCGCCCAGAACTTTAAGGGAAGCCTGCCAGTTTATTGCACATTTCCAGACATTGGACCGCACCTATTTCGTAGGAGGAGCTCTTGACCAGCTGGATGAGGTATTAAAGCCATATTATGAAATAGACAGTAAAGAGGGACTTGTGACAGACGAACAGGCAGTATGGTATATAGCCAGTCTATTTTTTAATGATACTCATTATTCCCAGATAGCCGGGCTTACCCCGGATGGGGAATATGATATGACAAGCAGGATGTCCTTTCTTATTTTGGATGCCATGTTTGCGTTGTCCATACCGGCAAATATAGCATTAAGGGTTTCTGATAATGTAAATCCTATTTTGCTAAGGCGTTCTTTAGAATATACCATGGAAGCCGGATCCGGCGTCAGTTATTCCTGCAATGTAGGATGCGAACAGGGGTATTCACAAAATGGCTACCCCTTACAATTGGCCAGAAAAAGAGCAAAAGTCGGATGCAACTGGACCTGCATACCGGGAGAAGAGTATCCTCTGCAGGATGTCACCAGATGCAATCTGGGGTTTGCCCTATATTATGCACTTTTGGATATAAAACAGGGAGAACAATCTCTGGAAGCTTTGTTTGAGCGGTTCTGTTTTCATACAAAAGCTATTGTAGATAGTATCAAGGCCGGATATGATAAGCATTATGAAATAATGGGAAGAAATAAGCCGGAATTAGTCTATAACCTGTTTATGCACGGGCCAATTGAAAGGGGACTTAATTGCTCGGAAGGCGGAGTGGATATTTTAAACTTTAATATTGACGGGGTGGCTTTGGCAACTGTCTCAGATTCTTTTGCAGCAATTGAGCAGCGTGTCGTAAAAGAGAAACGGATTACCTGGCAGGAATTATTTGATGTTCTGGATAACAATTATGAGGGGGCGGAGAATACCCGGCTTATGATGAAAAATATTAAAAGATTTGGTACACCGGAATCTTCTGCCAAGGATTGGGCTTTAAGAATTCGTGATTATTTTGTCCGGTGCTGTAAAAACGAGGGTACGCCCAGGTATCATCTTCCAATTATTCCTGGAATGTTTTCACATGGCTCTATTCAGGAGCTGGGAGCTAAGCTGCCGGCCACTCCCAATGGAAGAAAAAACGGAGAACCGATTTCTCACTCCAATGAACCGGATCCGGGATTTGCTATGGGATTGCATACATTTTCACCAACACTAAAAGCCAATGCGGTAGCGCTTGTACAGCCCGGTTACGGCAATTCCTCACCTTTGCACCTGGATATAGATATGGATCTGTTAGATTCAGAGGGCGGTGTGGATGCCTTAATAGCTTTAATTCATGCACATAATCAGATGGGTGGTACATTAATTAACTTAAACTGCCTGACAAAGCAGAAACTTCTTGAGGCACATGAAGATCCTCAGAAACATCCGGATTTGATCGTGCGTGTAACAGGATATTCCGCATTTTTTGCCTCACTTTCCAAGGAATACAGACAGCAGATTGTTGACAGGTTTTTATCAGCTTAATTTGTTTTATATGCTTCACTGTTAAATCTTTGTCTGGGTTTAAAAGTGAAGCACAAAATAAAATAATACAATAAAGAAAAGCGGAGGAGTTATTATGTTAAAAGTAGCGTTAATAAGTAAGTGGCATGTGCATGCACAAGGGTATGCAGAAACGTTAAGAACATACCCGGATGTAACAATAACCTGTGTATGGGACGAAGAATCGGAAAGAGGAAGAGAATGGGCAAAGTCTTTGGAAGTTGATTTTGAAGAGGATTTGGATAAGATTCTTTTTAGAGAAGACGTAGAAGGTGTAATTATTTGCGCCCCTACCAGCAAACATGCAGAGATTATGATAAAAGCAGCCAAAGCCGGAAAACACATTTTTACGGAAAAAGCCATGGCTCTAACCAAAAAAGATTGTAATGAAATTACTGAAGAAGTGAAAAAAGCAGGGGTTAAGTTCGGAATTTCTTTTCCGGCCCGTACAACACCGGCTAATCTGTATGTAAAAAGTGTGATCGATTCAGGGGTGATCGGTAAAGTAACTCTTTTAAGAATCCGGAACGGTCATGATGGGGCCACCCGTAACTGGCTGCCGGAGTATTGGTATGATGAGAACACGGCAGGAGGCGGAGCTATGATGGATCTGGGATGTCATCCTATGTACCTGTCCAGCTGGATTTTAGGTAAACCGGTAAGAATTTCCTCCATGTTCAGTTATTTTACAGACAGAAAGGTGGAGGATAATTCTGTCTGCACGATTGAATTTGAGAATAAAGCGGTAGCAATTGTGGAAACAAGCCTTGTTACATATAAAACGCCCTCCATGGTTGAGGTTTATGGAACGGAGGGAACTTTAATTATCTGTGATAATAATATACGGCTGACTTCAAATAAGATGGGAGAAGAATTTGACGGGTGGGTAACACCTGCCAAGCTACCCAAGGCATTACCTCATCCTTTAAGACAGTGGGTTGACGGTGTGTTATACAATAAACCGATTTTATTTGATGAAGCCGCAGGAACAAGACTTACTGAGCTTTTGGAGGCAGCCTATATCGCTCATAAGGAAAAGAGAGAAGTAACTTTTTAATTATTTCAATCTGTTTTATTTTTGGCTGTACCGCAAACAAATCTGCGGTATGTAATGGAGGAAGAGTGAAAGAAAATTTAGAAATGAAAGGTTGCCACTTTGTGATTCTTTCACTCCTTTTTATTAGTGGCAGTATCGCAGGTCTGCCTGTGATATGCAATGGGGGTAAATATGAGAGAAAAATTAAAAATTGGGATAATCGGAACCGGGGGTATAGCACATGCACATATGGCAGCTTATTCGAAATTTGAAGATGTTGAGATTGTAGGCGGGGCAGATATTGTACCGGGAAAAGCAAAAGAATTTTTGGATAAATGGAACCTGCCTAATGCCAAAGCATTTGAAAGTGCCAGAGAACTGATAGAAAATGTAGAAATGGATGGGGTAAGTATATGTACTTATAACAAAACTCATGCGGAATGTACCATAGCCGCTTTGGAAGCCGGTTTACATGTTCTGTGTGAAAAACCCATGTCCTTTACCCTGCAGGAAGCAGTGGATATGGTGAAAGCTTCTAAGAAAGCGAACAAAATACTGACAATCGGATTTCAGCCGCGTTATGATACCACCCGTCGTAAGGTAGATGATATGATACGTTCGGGAGCTCTTGGCAAGGTTTATTATATTCAAAGCGGCGGCGGCAGAAGACGGGGAATTCCCGGAGGCACCTTTGTTGATGGGGATAAAGCCGGGTATGGCTGCTTAGGTGATATCGGATGCTATTCCATCGATCAATGTCTCCACGCAGTACAGTATCCGAAACCCTTAACCGTATCGGCTGTGGCTACTGATTATTTTGGTAAAAACCCGAAATATTTCTCCGGAGCGGATACTTTTAACGTGGATGATTTTTCTGTAGCCTTTGTACGGTTGGAAAATGATGTGACTTTTCTTTTCAAACAGTCCTGGGCAATGCATGCGGATACATTAGGGGATACTCTTTGGCTTGGCACCGAAGGCGGAATAAAAATTAAAAATGAATTTGATTACAGCAATAAACCGTCCCGTATTATGTATTTCACAGACGTAAACGGCCAGAATATTGATAGTTTCGTACTACCATCATTACCATTTAACGCTTATGAGTCACCGAAAGAAATGGACATTTTTGAAGCCAAAGTCCGCGACTTCTGTGATGCAATTATAGAAGACCGGCCGGCGCCTATTCCCGGGGAAGAAATTATATATAACCAGGCAATCTGTGACGGAATTTACCGTTCCAGTAAATTAAAAAGAGAAGTTGAAATAGAAATACCGAAATTGGATTAACAATAGGATTCCGATAAAATATGTAATTGGGTAGAAAGGCTCTTTTCATAAAGAATGTCATTTGTTTTGATATTCTATGAAAAGGGCTCTTTTTATTTAGTGGGAAGTTTTTCGTTTTCTTCTTTGAATGATTAGGGTGTCAAATCCTTTAATAAAAAATAGAAGACTAATGTGAAATTAGTTTTTTATAATTTATAAATGTGTTATAGTAAAAATAGAACAAATTGGGGTTTAGGTTATAATGACTAAAAGATCAGGAATTTATTAAGAAGAAATAATAATAATTGATATAAAAAAAATAAAATATTCAATTTGAACACACCATATGCTATAAAAAAGACACAATCAGCTATAAAATACAGCTATTTTAAACAGTATTATACAATTATAATTGACATTGCAGGTAAGAAAAAAATCTTAATTAGGAGGTATTTTATGAAAAAGAAATTAGCTTGCTTTGTAATGACAATCGTAATGATTGGAACAACGTTACTTATGGGATGTTCAGCGTCGGTGAAAACAAATTCGACGGAGGGTACTGCTGATAAAACGTCAGCTGATGCTGCTAAAACCGATGACGGCAGTTCCGGATCCGCTGAGCCGGTGACGATTAAATTTCAAACCTGGAATCCGGGAGAGGGGGCTGCCTGGGAAGAATTACAGGCAGATTTTGAAGCAAAGAACCCTGAGATTAAAATTGATTATGTCTATATGCCTTATTCCGATCATATTGAAAAATTGAAAGTTGATTTGGCAAGCGGACAGGCAGCAGATGTATTTGGTATGCAGACCGGTGCAACCATAAAAGAATTCCGTGATTTTGAGATGGATCTGACACCTAGGGCAGATGAATCCTGGGGCAGTGACTGGCAATCCGGTTATCTGGAGTTCTGTATGAAGCTTTTAAATGAAGATGGTCATTTTTATGGATTGCCTCTGGGTTTAACCTATGCCGGTTTTGCATGGGCAGATGTAAATATGCTGTCGAAATACAATCTTTTTGTTCCTAAGAATTTAGATGATTTAGTTAAAATTTCAAAAACGTTGCGTGATAACGGACAATATCCTCTGGCGATCGGTGCTAAGGACGCCTGGATTAATATTGATACCTGGATGAATATTGCAAACGATATTAATTCAGAAAAATTATACTCGGCTTTGGAGGGTAAAACATCTTTTGAAGATTCGGATTTAGTTAAATCATTTGAAATCTGGCAGTCTCTATTTACTAATGGTGTATTCCAGGATGGTGCGCTGGGAGTAAATATGTATAATGATACCACTGACCTGTTCCAGAAAGAGGGAAGTATTCCAATGATATTAAATGGTTCGTGGGCAGGTGGTGCATATGTAAGCGGTGATCCGGATGAGGCTAAAGTATTTAACGGTGACGGAGCCAATCATGATGTATTCCTGATTGATTGGAATAATGACGGAAAATCTGCACCGGTTACAGCTTCCGTAGATGTTTGCCTATGTATTAATAAAGATACAAAAAATGCGGACGCTGCATGGAAATTTATGGATTATATGTTACATGACGGACAGGACATATTAGTAAATAAGTACTTTTCTTATTGTCCCTCCAGAACAGATTTAAAACTTAATGTAGCAGGTATGAGTCAGGATGGACTGGATAATCTAACTTATATTTGTGATGAGGCAGAAAATAATCTGGGAGGTTACAGAGAAATGGCATATCCGGAATTAAAGCAGAAAATCTCAGATACTCTGACTGCTTTAGCATTAGGAAGTACCAAACCGGAAGAGGCGGCGAAAGAGGTAGAAGCTGCTTCCGCGGCACAAGCCAGATAAAGAACATATTGGACCGGGAGCTTTGAACAACTTTAGTTTATGTAAAAGGTTCTGTTTAAAGTTCCGGTTCAAAAGGTAAGGAGAAGAATCGTCATGAAAAGAAAAGAGTATATCGGGTATCTGTTCATCCTGCCGCTTGTGATTTTGTTCTTAATATTCATTGTTTATCCAATTGTTTATAATATTATTATTAGTTTTTATAACTGGAATGGCATTAGCATTGAAAAAGACTTTGCAGGATTAAGCAATTATATTGTACTTTTAAAGAATCCTATTATGATTAAAATTATTAAAAATTTTATTGTTTTTGCATTATGTACAATAATAATACAGGCTTTTTTTGGTCTGATTTTTTCATCATTATTTATTAATAAATTAAAGTTTTCGGGGTTTTATCGTATCATTTTTTATATTCCCGTTATTGCGACACCTGCAATTGTAGGTAATATATTTTCAAAAATATTTGAAACCAATCGGGGGTATTTAAACCAACTGCTTCGTTTGACAGGATTTAATTCTCTGACCGGCCAATGGTTGGCGGACCCGAAACTTGCTCTTGGTTGTATTATATTCGTAAATACATGGCAGTGGACCGGATACAGTATGCTTTTATATTATGCAAATATGCTCAATATTCCTCAGGATTTATATGAAGCGGCTACCATTGACGGTGCAAACAAATTGAGGCAGTTCACAAAAATTACATTTCCGCTTCTTCGAGGTACACATTTTACTTTGTTTATCATGGGTATGTTAGGTTCACTTAAATGTTTTGACTTACCTTATGTACTTACTAAGGGCGGTCCAAACTATGCTACTGAATTTTTATCCACCTATATATACAAACTGTCATTTAATTTATTTGACCAGGGTCAGGCCTCAGCCTTAGTTGTTATAATGTTTTTAATAGCCATGGTTATTACATTGGTACAATTAAAATTGTATTATCGAAATGATAAAGATAAGGAGTTGGCAGGTTAATGAGAAATTCACTGATTTATAAAGTATTCGGACAGATTATCTGCATTATAGCTACCGTATTATTTTTGTTCCCATTAATATTAATGCTGATTCGATCTTTTGGTGGCAGCGGGATTTATAATTATGTAAAAGTATTTAAAGCGGTCAATTTAGTTCCGAATTTCGTTACCAGTTTAATCGTTGTTTTTGGTACCCTTCTTATTGTATCACTAGTCGCTACCTTGGCAGCTTTTGCATTCTCTAAACTGAATTTTACTTATAAGAAACTTATTTATTATATGGTATTGACGGGAATGATGATTCCGACTTCCGCATTAATTTTCCCCTTGTTTCAGATAATAAAAGGTTTGGGATTAAATAACACTCCGTTTTCTTTAATTTTTCCCTATGCAACTTTAAATTGCTGTTTTAATTTAATGATATTAAAAAATTATTTTGATTCTTTACCGAATGAACTGCTGGAAGCTGCTAAAATTGACGGAGCCGGTACTACAAGAACATTTTCAACGATTATGATGCCCTTGGCAATACCTGGTTTGGCATTTGTATTAATTCAAACCTTTCTCTCAGCCTGGAATGAACTTCAGATGGCTTTAATCTTTATCAATGATACAAAAGTGCAGCCGATTTCTGTTATTCCGCTAAGATTTACACAGACTGCCGGAGTTCAGGGATTTCCGTTGGAGGTAATGTTTGCGGCATTGGTGGTTTGTCTGTTACCAATCGCTGTATTTTACATATTTGGTTCCAGATTCCTTATAACAGGTTTAACACAGGGCGCAATTAAAGGATAAAAACAAACATAGGTAAACATAAAAAAGTAAAAAATTATCGAAATGTCAATTACATAATACCAGAGGATATCCATGAGCAAAAATAAAATTGTAAAGTTAATGATTCGTAACAGCCTGAGCGCAAAAGTCAGTTTAATTAATGCGTTTATTATTTTGATGGGTTTTATCATAATGATTTTTGTTACTGCAAAAATTAATTACAACTTATCTGTAGCAAAAGAAAAACAGATGATGGATGTTTACCTTTCAAACTCACTCAGTTCCGTTGATAATAAACTCAAAGATATGGGAAGGGTTTCTCTTATGTGTTTTTCCGATACCCATACTCAGGATATTTTAAAAAATTATGAATCCTTTACTTATATGGAAAAATTGTCAAGTAGTACTTACCTGAACAAGTTATATACATCCCTGGTAACAATTCGTGATGATATCAGCGGTATATATATGTTTGACTTTAATAACCTTATTTTTTATCAGGATTCCTATGATCCGTCCTTTCGAAGAAATTATGAAATTTCAAACTACATAAAAAAATTAGAAATTATTGAACAAAATGACGAAAATGTCGCAGGCTGCAAACTAGTCTTAGGAAAACAGCCGGAGTTTATGAGATATTCAAAAAGTTCTGTAAAAAATAAGCTGGATAAAAATTGTTTATATTTAATCCGGGGTATTAAGAGTTTCTCACCCAATAAACAAATAGGGCATATTCTGCTTACAACACCGGCAAGAGTAATGGATGATATTTTAAAGGTATATCTGTCGCCTGAGACACCCTACCTGTTGATTACAGAGGATGGTTCCATTGTCTGCAGTGATGAGGAAGATATGATAGGCAGTAAATTAAAAGAGGAAATGCCCCAGGTTTATCGTAATATAACGAGTAAAAGCGGAAGCTTTCGGGCAACTATCCATAATGGTTCTTATCTGTTTTCCTACCAGAAATCAGAATACAGCAAATTAATATTAATTACAGGAACAGAAAATAAACTACTCAGTTTGCAATCAATGGAATTTATTAAGCTCAGCCTGGTATTCTTTGCACTCATGATATTGACTGCAGTAGTACTGGTAACCTATTATACAAGAAAAATGCTGCAGCCTTTGCATAAACTTTCTCAGGCGATGGCAAATTTTAATCAGAATGATATGTGTGTAAGATTTCCCATTGAATCCGATGATGAAACCGGCCAGCTGGTAGCTTCTTTTAATACCATGATGGATATCATCAATAATTTGATTGAATCAGAGTATAAAAGTAAAGTCAGTTTACGTGAAGCACAGTTAAATCAACAGAAAATGTCCCTGCTATATTTAAAAAATCAGATTAATTCCCACTTCCTTTATAATACCCTGGATAATATAAGGACCAAGGCAGAAATACAGGGAGATAAAGATGTAGCTTATATGATTATGCTCCTGGTGGATTTCTTCAGATTAAGCGTTAAAGTTGACAGTCAGCTTGTTTATATACAACATGAAGTTAAACTGTTACAGGTTTATTTTAAATTGATTTGCTTGCGTTATCCGAATCTTTTATGTGATCTTGATGTTGATACCACCTTGGATTTTGTGAAAATACCCAATTTCATATTACAGCCTTTGGCAGAAAACAGCCTTATGCATGGGCTAAAAGGAAAGGGTTATAAGGGACGTATCCTGGTTTCTATTCAACAGGATTATACAAGGGACGGTTACATAATAATAAAGGTTTATGATAACGGAGTAGGTCTAAGGGAAGAAAACAGGTATTGTTTTAATAAAATGCTGGCGGCTGTGGGCAAGGGTATTTTGGATGACAATAACGGCGAAGATAATCATATCGGTATTCTGAATGTACAACGACGTTTACTTATGTATTACCCGGAGGAAAAAGGACTTATTTACACTGAAAATCCGGAAGGCGGAATTACAGTAACTATAATACTTAAAAAAGAAATAGAAATAAATAGGGAATAGCACAGAATAAAAGCATCTTATGGATGCAAACATAAAAAAGGAGAAAAAGTATGAAATTAAATTTTGAAGCTTATAAAGATAAGGTAATGGGTTGTTGGGCAGGTAAAAATATTGGCGGTGTGTTAGGTGCACCCTTTGAGGGAATCAGGCAGGTGAATGAACTGGATTTTTATACGCAGGATTTATCCATGGGACCTCCGCCGAATGATGACCTGGATCTACAGATCGTATGGCTGGCTGCGGTAGAGCGTTACGGCCGTAATGTAAATGCCTCCATACTTGGAGAATACTGGCTTTCTTATGTTATTCCCAACTGGGTTGAATATGGTACCGGTAAAGCAAATCTCCGTGCCGGATTGCAGCCTCCGCTTACCGGTTTGATAGACAATACGTATAAGGATAGCTGTGGATGTTATATCCGCTCTGAAATCTGGGCTTGCCTTGCACCGGGACACCCGGAGATAGCAACCAGATATGCTTATGAAGATGCAATAGTGGATCATTCCGGTGAGGGAATGTATGGAGAAATCTTCTTTGCTGCTCTTCAAAGTGCTGCGTTTGTTGAAAGTGATACCATGAAGTTATTGGATATTGCATTATCCTATATTCCGGAATCTAGTAAAACAGCAAAAGCGATAAATAAAGCGATTGAATGTTATCAAAATAATGTTGAATTTCTGGAAGCAAGAAAGCAGATACATAATACGGCACCAGGCACTTTTGGTATACAGAGTATAAAATTATCCGATATAAAAGTAGATGGAAATGAGGGAATGGAGGTTGGAACTCCGGGCTTTGATGCTCCGGAAAATGTGGCTTATACCGTGGCTGCCTGGTTATATGGGGAAGGAGATTTCGGAAAGAGCTTATGCCTTGCCGTAGCCTGCGGAGAGGATACGGACTGTACCGGAGCTACTTTGGGAGCGACCCTTGGCATAATAAGCGGAGCAGCAGCTTTACCTTCTAAGTGGACAACACCTTTGGATGATAAAATAGTGACACTTTGCATTGATAAAACCAGCAGGGGTATATGGGTGCCGTCAACCGTAACCGAATTAACAGACCGTGTTATGCGTACTATGCCCTTGTTTTTAGGACAGGACATCTGCGATTTGTTTGCAAAAGAGGGAATGACAGTTAATTGCAGGACCGGAGAAGAGCTTTATTGTAACAAAACAACGGATTACCTGTTGTATATCAACGGACACGGCAAAAATGAGGAGCTTCCTATCAGGGATTTATGCAGCTTGTCCCCTTATGTTGTACGTTATTCTTTCCCTGCTTTCCAGGTTATGATTGATTATATGGACTCCATATTTTTCAAAACAGGAGAATCCCGTAAATTAAAGGTAACCGTAATAAACTCCCATACTATGTGTCAACAACAGTGGGCAGTTATCAAAGTATATATGCCGACAGGAATTCAGCTGCTTAACGGGGCAAGTGTAGAATTACCTTTGAATAATTTATATGGTTCCAAAGCAGAAACTACATTTGAGTTTAATGCAGATCTGTTTGAGGGAGCAAAATTAGAATTTATAGTGGATGTATCCTTAGCAGGAAGGCATTCCTCCGGTTCCATGAAGGTAACACTTATGAGAAATAACTAAATAATGATTCGAGCATCAAAAGGTCTTACAAAATATTTGGTAAATACTAATAACGCAAACTATAACAACTGGTGGTGAAGCTTATGAAGAAATTGAAAGTAATGATTGTTGATGATGAGGTTACCATTGTAGAGGGGTTTAAGAAGCTTTTTGATTGGGATAAACACGGATGTATGCTAATTTGTGAAGCCGGAGATGGAATGTCTGCCATAAATCAGGCTAAACTGTATCAGCCGGATATTATTATCATGGATATTAATCTGCCTATTGTAAACGGTCTTGATGCCATAAGTATGATACGTGAGCAAAATCCCAATATTACATTTATTGTGATAAGTGGTTATGATGAATTTGAATATTGTCAGGAAGCATTAAGATTAAAGGTGAAAGATTATATTTTAAAACCGGTAAAATATGAGGAATTAGGAGAAGTAATCGACCATATCCGAATGGACCAATTTCATGTTGCAGTAGATAATAAAGCTCCATTAAAAGAAGAAATCAAAAATGAAAACAGTAAAATAATTTTCCGTTTTATTGCATATATACAGGAACATCTGGTGGAAGACATCAGTTTACAGAAGTTATCCCAGGAATTTCATATGAATCCTGCTTATATCAGTCAGTTATTTAAAAATGAAACGGGAATCAATTATCATTCCTATCTTACCAGATTACGGATTAATAAATCCAAAACCTTACTTACAACAACTGATAAGAGTATTTCGGAAATTGCCTCAGCAGTTGGATTCAGTGATTACCGTGTATTTACCAAAATGTTTAAAAATTATATGAGTATGACGCCGTCCCAATATAAAAGTCATAATGACTATTTGTCCATAACAGTCCAGACAAACGACAAAACATAAGCCGGAGGCGGTAGCTGCAGACTATATTTTTAAGGGATAACTGAAATGAAACAATACTCAGACTGTATAAAACCGCAAGCAATTACTCTTAGCAGTACTAAATAAATATTTAGTTAGCGCAGAGTGAAAGGCTGTTTTATGCAGTCTTTTCTTTTTATCAAGAAAGGATAACTATATGATATTAAAATTTTCCTGTGCAGATTTTTCATTTCCGTTATTAAAACATAAGGACGTTTTAAAATTGATAGCAATGATGGGTTTCACAGGTGTTGATATCGGGCTTTTTGAAGAACGCTCCCACCTAAGACCTTCTACGGAATTTATGAAAACAGAAGCAAGTGCTGAAACTTTAAAAAAGAAGCTGGAAGAGACCGGATTAATGGCAGCAGACATCTTTATGCAGACAGCGTTGGATTTTAAATTAATTGCACCGAATCATCCGGATAAATTGGTAAGACAGAAAAATAGAGACTTATTTTTACATACTTTAGAATATGCTTCCATCACAGGAAGTGAACATATAACGGTTTTGCCAGGGGTAACCTTTGAAGATGAGGAATCAGAAGAGTCCTTATATAGGTGTTATTCCGAGCTAGCCTGGAGAGTAGAAAAAGCAAAAGAATATGGTCTGATATTCGGAATTGAGGCACATGTGGGTTCAATTGCAGATACCCCGGATAAGGCACTTAATTTGCTTCAAAATGTCCCTGGACTTACGCTTACTCTTGATTATACTCATTTTACCAGATGTGGTATTCCGGATGACCAGATTGCCGTACTGCTACCATATGCTTCTCATTTTCATGCCAGGGGAGCCGCTCCCCGTAAATTGCAGTGCAGGGTTTCGGAAAACACAATCAATTATGCCGGTATTATTAAGCAGTTAAAAGCTCTAAACTATAAAGGTTATATTGGTTTGGAATATACCTGGGATGAATGGGAAAATTGTAACCAGAATGATAATGTAGCCGAATCCATCCTTCTAAAAAAACTAATTATGGAAGCTTATAATGAATAAAAACCGAAGGTAGCATGGAATCTGATTATTTACTGTTCCTGCTTTTGATCCAGAATATAATACAAGTTAAGCAGATTATGCTGCCTGTCAATAAAAATGAATGATAGAATGCGTTTAACATCCATTCAAATTGGTCCGGGTCATAGAAACCATTCCCATCAGGGATAAAAAATTCTTTTGTAATTTGATAGGCAATTAATGGTGAGCAAAGTATTATAAGTATTCCAAGCAAGAAGAGAACTATCCTTCCTGATTTAGATGAGCTATATTTTTCGTTTACTACATCGGGTATTTCTATTAAATCGCATTTGCAATCACTGCAGATTTTATATCCTTCCTGATATTCACTTTTACAAACTGGACATATTATCATTATACCACCCCATTATTTGTTATGGATTTAAAAAAATTTCAATTTTATTAAATGTTTAATTTTATTATATATCTTTTATTTTGACATTGCCATTAAAATTTACCAATTATAACTCAGGGTATAACAATTTCTAAAATATATAGAAGTATTTTTTAATATGGTTACTAAATTGGAGAGATCCCTTGTGTTTAATAAAGTTTTTTAAGTGATATTATAAAACCATTTTAATAAGTGGCTACTAATGGTATAATTTGTATGAACTTAAATAATAATTTAAGCAAAAAACTATTGTTAACTCTAATAATATAGTAAGTTAAAAATGCAACGGAGGGGAAATTTGAATCTTCAAATAGTAACGGTTTTATTTTTGAATTTTATCATATCTATAATAGGAACCTTGGCATATTCCGTCAGGTTAGTTGGTGTCAGAACCGGAAAGATAGCAGTTACTTATTCCGTATTTAATATTTTAACATTAATATCGAGAATAGCAGTAACATTTCAAGTGCCCATATTAACAAAGTTTGTGGAGAATAATTCCGGTGGAAGTGATTTAATCAGTATATTCAATTTGATAATAATCGTTTCCGGTATAGCAACGATTGCCGGAGCATTTTTGATACCAACCTTTCAAAGAATATTTTACAGAGGAGTTTTGCGTTTTTCCATTGACAAATCAATACCCAAACTTATTATGCATAGTTTTTCAAAAACAGGTATTAACTATATGAGAGAGTGTATCGCTATTCCTGTAAAAAATAATTTAACAAAGATTAATTATAAAAAATTGCCTGTAAAAATAGTAATATTTAATTTAATTGCCGTTTCCCTGATTACAGTAGGTTCGTTAGCTCCTATTTATGCAGGGAAGCTTGCACCGGATTTAAGGGCGACATGTATTACTTTATCATCGATTATAAATGGTGTTGCTACCGTTTTAATGTCAATATTTATTGACCCGCAGCTGTCAATTATGACGGATGAAGTTATTGATGGGAAATGTACGGAAGAAGATTTCAGGACATGTGTGGTTGCTATGGTAGGAAGCAAAAGTTTAGGAACCTTTGCTTCCCTGTTGCTGCTTATTCCAGCTTCTTATTTGATCGTTTTTATTGCAAGAATTATATAATAATTTGGTATATAAGGGAATGGCCCCTGTTAGATGCAATGTAACGGTTTCAAGAAAAGCATTTAAAAGAGCATTTGTATACTAATACTAAGAAAACCATTAAACTGGGTTTATTTGCAGAGCAAAAAAATATGATAAATATCATTTTGAATAATTAATTGTAGAATTGCCAACTATGTTACTTGACACAAACGCGGGATAAATACAACTTGACACAACAATCAAATAAGTGCTATACTTGCTAACAGCAATAAAAGACAGTTCATTTGTACCATCCTGTCTCTAAACAAAACTAGGGCTATTTTTTAATATTATAGTATATAGGTTAAATGTGACGAGTCACTCTATTAATCTTATAAACTGATATATAAAACAGGCATAGTTAATTATGCCTGTTTTTTTGACTTGAACTAAAAGCGATGCCTTAGTAAATAGGAAGGAGTATTTAAATATGTATTATTTAAAATCAGAACAAAGCTTTGATGCAGCACATATATTGGCTGGTTATGAGGGAAGATGCAGGAATATTCACGGACATAGATGGCGTGTTATTATTGAAGTGAAAAGTTTAACTTTGCAGTCGGAAAAGCAGTCAGAAGGAATGATAGTTGACTTTGCACAGTTAAAAGAAGACATAAAAGAAGAAGTGGATTTTTTGGATCATGCACTTATTATAGAAAGAAATACATTGAAGATTTCTACATATGAAGCGCTACAAGAAGAAGGGTTTCGCCTTATTGAGTTAGATTTTCGTCCAACTGCTGAGCGACTGTCAAAATACTTTTACGATAAATTGGTAAACAAAGGATATCAGGTAAAATCGGCTACGATTTATGAAACTCCGAATAACTGTGCTTCTTATGAGGAGGATTCTGATGTCACAGTATAAGGTAGTGGAAACGTTTACCAGTATAAATGGAGAAGGCGTTCTGGCGGGACAGTTAGCTGTATTCGTTCGATTCCAAGGTTGTAATCTGGCATGTTCCTATTGCGATACCGCTTGGGCCAACCAGGACAGTACAGCCTATAGTATCTTGACAGAGCAGCAAATCTATCAATTAATTAAAAAAACGGGTGTAAAAAATGTCACATTAACGGGTGGTGAACCCTTGCTGGTCCCTGATATAATGCAACTACTTGAATTGCTTGCTGCAGATAGTAATTTACATGTTGAAATTGAAACAAATGGAAGTATAGACTTGCTGACTTTTACGAAGATAAGCAACCGACCTGTATTTACTATGGATTATAAGCTTCCGGGAAGTTTAATGGAATCAAAAATGTTAGTTTCAAACTTTAAGCTGCTTACAAAAAATGATGTGGTTAAATTTGTGGTAGGAAGTATAGAGGATTTAAATTGCGCAAGGAAAACCATTACAATGCATCACTTAATTACAAAATGCCACGTTTATATCAGCACCGTATTTGGAAAAATCGGTTTGGATGAAGTGGTGGAATATATGAAAGCAAATTGTATGAATGGGGTAACCCTGCAATTACAGATGCATAAAGTTATCTGGGATCCTGATAAACGAGGCATTTAGTTGAACTTGGAAAGCGAGGTGAATAGATATGGCAATAGATATGGAAGCAATTGAAAAACATATTAAAGGGATTCTGGTGGCATTAGGTGATAATCCGGAACGGGAAGGATTAAAAGATACACCGAAACGAGTTGCACGTATGTATAAGGAAGTATTTGAAGGAATGAATTATAGTAATCATGAAATTGCTGAAATGTTTCATAAAACATTTGAAGAAGATTCGGAGCTTTATCATGACACACAGGATTTAGTTGTTGTAAGAGATATAGAAGTGTACAGTTTTTGTGAACATCATTTGGCATTGATGTATGATATGAAAGTTACGGTAGCTTATATACCAAATGGTAAGGTGATAGGGCTTAGTAAAATTGCAAGAATTGCTGATATGGTATCAAAGCGATTACAGCTTCAGGAACGAATCGGTTCCGATATTGCTGAGATTATGCAGGAAATAACTGATTCGCAAGATGTTGCAGTTTTGATTGAGGGCTGCCATAGCTGTATGGGAGCAAGAGGTATTAGGAAATCTACCGCAAGAACACATACTTACGCGTTACGCGGCCGTTTTCAGACAGATGTAATGTTACAAATGCGTTTAAAATAACATAGACGGGATGGTGAAGATATATGAAAATATTAGTTTTATTAAGCGGTGGAGTTGACAGCGCGACATGCCTTGGATTAGCCGTTAAGCAATATGGAAAGGAAAATGTGATTACACTGTCTGTTTCTTATGGACAAAAGCACACAAAAGAGATCGAGGCGGCGAAAAAAATTGCTGCCTATTATCAAGTGGAATTTATACATTTAGATCTGGCAGAAATATTTGAATATAGTAAGTGTTCGCTTTTAGGACATTCCAATCAGGACATTCCAAAAGAAGCATATGCTAAACAGCTTGAAAAGAGCGGCGGAAAACCGGTTTCAACTTACGTACCGTTTCGGAATGGGTTGTTTTTATCTTCTGCTGCGAGTATCGCTTTATCAAAAGAATGCAGTATGATCTATTATGGTGCACACAGTGATGATGCGGCAGGGAATGCTTACCCGGATTGCAGCAGTGCATTTAATGAAGCAATGAATCAGGCAATTTATATAGGCAGCGGAAAACAATTACAGATTGAGGCTCCTTTTGTTTTTTGGACTAAGGCCCAGGTTGTTAGAAAAGGCTTGGAAATAAAAGTACCGTATGAATTAACGTGGAGCTGTTATGAGGGTGGAGAGAAGCCATGTGGAAAATGCGGTACTTGTATAGACCGGGCCGCTGCCTTTGAGAATAATGGGGTATGCGATCCGGCAATAAAAATGTAAAAGTTGTATGGTAGATTTAATAAATTGATTATTTTGCAATTATCTATAGATTTGATAGGATGCTAAATTCTTATATAACAAATAAGGTCGGGAGGATTGTATATTATGGCAGGAAGAAATACGGAAGAAACAGTGGGAATCACATTTTTGGGAAATCAAGGGACAAAATATAAAATGGAATATGATGCATCCATTTTAGAGACCTTTGTAAATAAGCACCAGGAATATGACTATTTTGTAAAATTCAATTGCCCTGAGTTTACCAGCCTTTGTCCAATTACCGGACAACCGGATTTTGCTACGATTACTATTTCTTATGTACCTAATGTAAAAATGGTAGAAAGTAAATCACTGAAGCTTTATCTGTTTAGTTTCCGCAATCATGGAGATTTTCATGAGGACTGTATCAATATTATTATGAAAGATCTGATCGCACTTATGAATCCAAAATACATTGAAGTATGGGGGAAATTCACTCCCCGGGGCGGCATCTCCATTAATCCTTATTGTAATTATGGACAGGCAAATACCAAATGGGAAAATATCGCATTTAACCGGCTGGCAAATCATGACCTCTATCCCGAAAAGGTGGATAACAGGTAGGAGAATTTAAATAAGCCTTTGACGAAACCATAATATAAAATTTGCTTTTGATGCTCGAATCATGTTATATTTATATATAAAATGATATGTGCCAAAAAAGCCTCTTTGAGTCAGGTTAGGTCGTTTATGGTTTTGATACCCAATCTTATGAAAAAAGAAATAAGGAGTTACACATGGAGGAAATATTAAAAATACCGCAGCAGTTCTTTCGGCTGTTCTATTCCAGGAATCGCTATATCTATATGGAATCCCTTATGATTATATACGATGAATATTTATATAATGATTATTTTTTAAGCAAAGAAACCTGCATACAGCTTATAGCGGAACACTTTTCAGACCGGATCGTGGATATTACTGCGGACGATGAAGAGGGGGATACCGATACGTATGAGCCAATGGCAACCAAGATTTTAAACCGTTTAGTTCGGTTTACCTGGTTGAAAAAAGTGGAGGATTACAGCTCTTTTAAAACAAATATTGTTATTATGGATTATGCTTCTATTTTCATAGAGGTATTTAAAAAACTGAGTAATCCGGACGAAAGTGATACGGATCTTTACATACAAAATGTGTATACCAATATCTTTTCCTTTTATCATGATAATAAAGTCGGAATGGAGATATTAAGGACAGCCATGGTCAACATTACGAGGCTTAACCGCTCTTTGCAGGATATGCTTCATAATATGGATCAATTTTTTGGGACATTGCTGGAAAAGGATAATTATGAAGAACTGCTGAATGAGCATCTGGATGTTTATGTTGAGACCATTGTAAATAAAAAATATAGTCTCTTAAAGACAAGTGATAACTTTTACATTTATAAAAATGATATAAAAAAACTTCTGCGTTCCCTCCAGGAGGATGAAAACCGGATATATTTATTAAAGCAAAGGTTGGAAGCGGAGGGGAAAAATGCAGAAGAGGTTGAAAATGAATTTCTGGATCTGCTTTACCAGATTGAACGTGGAATCATTAATATGGAAAACCGAATTTCCCATATTGATTCGGAACACAGTAAATATGTAAGAGCCACAGTAAGCCGCCTGGAATATTTATTAAGTAATGAAGACAGCATGAAAGGAAATGTTATTACTTTACTTAATCTGATGGGAAATGATCAAAAAGAAGTACTGCTAAACCAGGTGGCAAATGCCGTTCGTATTAATGATCTGACGATAACCTCCTCCGATTCCCTCTATAGAAAAAGAGGAAAAAGGCGTGTATTTGAAGAAACAGTG
Organism: Anaerocolumna sp. MB42-C2; assembly: GCF_030913705.1. Taxonomy (GTDB): domain Bacteria; phylum Bacillota; class Clostridia; order Lachnospirales; family Lachnospiraceae; genus Anaerocolumna. The sequence goes on along the minus strand of NZ_CP133190.1, from coordinate 2,081,309 downwards.
GAAGTGGAAGAGAGGACGGAAGAGGAATTATCCAAGGAAGAAATTCTTCGTTTGAACCGGAATAAAAACCGTTATAATAAAGAGCAGATTGAGCAGTTTATATTGGATCAGATGGAGGATGGAATTTACCGTACCATAGATCATCCGGTTAATTCCGAAGAGGAATTTGAACTGTTAATTTTGGCATATGACTACAGTATCCGCAAAAACAGTCCGTTTCATGTTGTGAACAAAAAGGAAAGCAATTTATCCAATAAGAAATATACATATCCGGATATTGTATTTGAAAGGAATAACCATGTTTCCATATTATAATGAACTATTAGATGAAGAAAAGGATATGCTGACAGAAGTTATAAAAACTTTGTTTCATCAGACTTTTCTATTGGAGAATAAATTTGATAAAAAATCAGGACGGTATTTGCCGAATAAACAGTATCGTACCTGTGAGGGACATCTTGAATTTCTAAGAGAATATTTTAAGATAGCTGATATTGATATCATCGAAAACCGTCAATTAGGCATTATCTCATTAAAGACACAGAATCTGCAGGGAGATAAATTAAGCAAGCTGACTACGGTATTTCTTTTACTGTTTAAATTAATCTATGATGAAAAAATGAATACAGCATCAAGTTCCATCCATGTATATACGACTTTGAATGAAATATTTGATAAGATACAGCTTTTCCGATTGTGGAATAATAAAACAATATCACCGACGGAAGTACGTAAAACCATGGCGGCTCTTAGAAAATATCAGGTGGTTGAGATGATGGAAGAGATGGGGGAACTAGACGGGGATACCAGATTTATCTTATATCCCACGGTGAATCTTTTGTTAGAGGGACAGTCCATACAGGCCATAATCGAACAATACCAGGAAGATACGGAGGAGACAGAGGATGAGCAGATATCAATCACTGACCAAGATGTGTCTGAATAACTGGCATTATATCAATGAAAAACTGCTACGTTTTCACGATAATATTAACTTTTTTACAGGGCATTCAGGAAGCGGTAAATCTACGGTTTTGGATGCATTACAGATTGTATTATATGCGGACAGTAATGGACGCAACTTTTTTAATAAAGCGGCAAAAGAAGACTCTGACCGTACTTTAATGGAATATTTAAGAGGTATGAAAGCGGTTCAGGAAAATAATGAAATAGGTTATTTAAGAAATAAGAATTTCTCTTCGACTATTGTATTGGAATTTAAGGATACGGAGACTTTAAAATACCAAAGTATCGGTATTGTATTTGATGTAGATGTACAAACCAATGATATAAATCATATGTTTTTCAGGCATAAAGGGGAATTGGAACAAGGGATTTACCGGGAAGATGGACGGGTTCTGTCTATTAGTGAGCTGAAAGAGCATATGAAAATTAACTATGAAGCTGAAGACTTCTATTTCAGCAGAACCAACGAAAAGTTCCGAAATGAGTTGTATGGCAGTTATTTCGGCGGATTACACCCAAAACACTTTCCCAGCCTGTTTAAACGGGCCATCCCATTTAAGATGGATATTAAACTGGAGGACTTTGTTAAAAATTATATCTGCACCGAAAATGATATTCGTATTGAGGATATGCAGGAAAGTGTGGCACAATATACCCGCCTGAAACGTAAGCTGGAAGATACTAAGAATGAAATAGCCAAATTGACAGAAATAGAAGAACAATTCAATAAATATACAGTTATTAAAGATCAGACTTTGCAATATCAATATAACCTGGATAAGTTTGAAATAGAGTCCATAGAAAGGAAACTTAAGGTTTTACTGGATAAGCAGACAGAGTATGCAAAGGATATTGCACTTCTTGAGAATTCAGTTCTAACCCTTACAAACCAGTTAAAAGAACTGCGAAAGCAAAGGGATCAGGTTATTATATCTATTGAGAACAGCGGTTATGACCATTTGGAGAGGGAATTAACCTCCTTAAACCAGATGCTGGAATTGCTTTATGGAAGTAAAAGTAATTATGATAAAGTTGCAAACCGGTTACAGGACTGGCTAAAGATAGATTCCTTAAATTTGTCTGTAAAGGAGAGCATAGAACGTTTTAGTAACTATAAGGCTGAACCTGATGATTTGAAACAGATTCAGTCAGCTCTAAGAGAGACGAAAGAAGAGGTTCAGAAAAACAAAGATCTATGGTCTGCAGAGCTTCTGGAGATAAAGAGACAATATAAAGAAGTGTCGGACCAGGTTGACCTGTTAAAAAACGGACAGAAAGCATATCCTCCTTATCTTACAAAAGCCAGGGAAATTATTGCTGAAAAGCTTAATCAGTATTATAAAAAACCGGTACAGACAGATATTCTGGCAGACCTAATTGAGGTTCATGATGAAACATGGCTGAATGCGGTGGAAGGATATATGGGAAATAATAAATTATCCATCGTTGTTCCTCCTGAATATGTGGGACAAGCCATGGAAATCTACAGGAAGCTGGATCAAAAACTGTATTATAAAGTGTCGGTGTTGGATACGGAAAAAGTTTTAAAAGATGTCAAACCCATTTTAACAAATTCGTTGGCGGAAGAAATAGTCACTTCTGTGGATTATGTCCGTGCTTATGTGGATTCTTTAATGGGTTCCGTAATAAAATGTGGAAGAATTGATGAATTACGTGAAAATAAAAGCAGTATTACTGCTGACTGCATTCTTTACCAGGGGTATAAACTGCAGCATGTAAATCCGAAAAATTATACGGAATATGCTTACATAGGCCGCAGTGCCATAACCAGAAGATTACGGCAGTTAGAAGCTAAGGCAGAGGAACTGGATAAAGGGATGCAGCCGTTAAATAATCAGATAAAAGAAGCTAATATTTTGCTGGGTTATGAATCCTTTAAGGAGGATATGGACAGCTATGATAAATTATTGCAGGAAATTCTGACGATTCCGGTGAGAGAAAAACAAAAAGAGGAATACTCTGAAAGAATTAAGGAACTAAAAGAGAAAAAACTGGATGAGTGGCTTTTAAAAAGGCAGCAACTGGAGGAACAGATTACAGGTATCAATAAACTAAAAGATACCGGAATGATTGACTTAAGTGCTAAGAACCATGAAGTAGAAAACATGAAACGTCAGATTCTTGAATTAAATGAAGAATTAGTGCAGAAGCAACAGATTTTCAGTTCTGACGGAAACAAGGATGAGGCCTTTAACCGTTTTATGGAAGCCTATGCCGGCAGAAGAAACGATATCATTAAGAGCATTTTATATAATAAGATACAAGAAAGTAAAGAAAAAGCCGAAGAAGAATATGGGGCTTTATTATCCGAACGAGAGAATTATTTAAAGTCTTATGCTTTTAGAGGATTTTCACTGACTGCCAAAGATAATGAGGAATACAGCGGACTGCTTGCTAATTTAAGGAGTGATAAACTGTCCGAATTTACCGAGAAAGCAACGGAGCAGGCAAAAGTAGCGGTATATCACTTTAAGACGGATTTTATTTTTAAAGTCAGAGACGCTATCAAAGAAGTAATGCAGCAGAAAGAGGATCTGAACCGGATATTAGCCGGGCTTAATTTCGGTAAGGATAAGTATAAATTCATTATAACAAAAAATAAAGGGGAGGAAGGCAGATTCTATGACATGTTCATGGATGAGGATCTGGAAATCAATCCCTATGAGTTAACCGGCCAGGTAAAAAATCAGATGAATTTATTCAGCATACATCATGAAAATAATTACGGAGAATTAATCAATGAATTGATAAATCTGTTTATGCCTCCGGAAAACAGCGATGCAAAAGCCCTTGAGGAAGCAAGAGCTAATATGGAGCGGTATGCGGATTACCGAACCTACCTGTCTTTTGATATGGAACAATTAGTGGAGGGTATGCCTCCCATGCGATTAAGCAGGATGCTATCGAAAAATTCAGGCGGGGAGGGACAAAATCCCCTTTACGTTGCCTTATTAGCCAGTTTTGCACAGATTTACAGGGTGAATTTAAAACCTTCGGCAAAACGGAGACCAACACCCAGACTGGTAGTTTTGGATGAAGCATTCTCTAAGATGGATGCAGAAAAGGTAGGAAGCTGTATCGGGCTTATCCGGAAACTGGGCTTCCAGGCCATTATCAGCGCAACTAATGATAAAATACAGAATTATGTGGAAAACGTTGATAAAACATTTGTTTTCGCCAATCCTAATAAAAACAGAATTTCCATTCAGGAGTTTGAACGGAAAGAGTTTGGTGAACTGCTGACATCGGAGAGTGGGAGTGATGCGTAATTTAACATTTAATCTTTGACTGAAATATGTAACAGTACGTGGGGATTACTCCAGATAAGGCTGCTGCTTTTTTAAGTACTCGCTGGGGGATATCCCTACGTTTTTTTTAAAGATCCGGCTGAAATAAAGGGGATTGTCAAAGCCCACGAATTCCGCGGTTTCACTGATATTAAACGTACCGTTTTTTAATAATTCTTTTGCTTTATTGATACGGATATCTAAAAGGTACTGTCCGGGAGTTGTCCCTGTGTGTTTCTTAAAACTGCGGATAAACCAGCAGCAGCTTATATTGCAGCTTCGGGCATATTTTTCTATAGATAATTCATTCCTGTATTCCTTATGAAAATATTCAATAGCCTGCTCAATTAATTCACTGCTTTTACCGCTTTCTTTGGTCCCCTCTGTTATTTGCCTGGATAGCAGCAATACCAATTCTTCAAAATAAACATTAATCAATGAAAAGAAATTTGTTCGTTTCAACTGTAGTTCAAGAATTATCTTATCAAAAATTCTCTTACATTCTTCTCCGGTATTGACATGAAAAAGATGATGGGGATACAAATTGTACTTTTTAAGTAATTCCGTTATTTGCACACCTGAAAAATGTACCCAGTACAAATCTGTGCGGTCCTCCAGACAGTAATTATAATGCTGCCCTTCGCCGGGATAATATAATACAAAGGATTCTGCCGGAACACGAACCATTTCCCGGCGAATTAAAAAATTGGCAAAACCATGTGCAACATAAAGCAGTTGATAATCCTGTCTGCCGAGGGGACGCTGGGTTTCAAATTTATTTAAGCTGATTAATTTATAATGTCCGCAGCTGTTTACGGAAATATTATTTTGTGTATCTACTATTTCTTCATCATATTCATTTAAATATCCGGATATGTTTAACATATTGGCTCCTTTATTTCTGCCTTTTCTTATCAGAGTTAATAAATCCCCTGTAAATTAACAATAAAACAAATAAAAGATAATTGATAGATATTAGAAAGTTCTATCTCTCTGCATTTATCAGTATGAATGAAATCTATAAAAATGTAAAGCGGTTTGTATCATTTTGTGCATGTTTTAGATAATATCCTTTATATGCGTTTTTAAGGAAATATATTATAATTTACATAGGTTAAACGTGCTAAACAAGTGACCGAAACATATAATGTATTGTTTTAAAAAAGGAGACGCTTATGAATTTACCGAAGTATTTTGAAGACCCAAAAACACTTCATCTGGGAACTATGCCATACAGGGCTTATTATATTCCCTTTGAAGCAGACAAGTCAGCTTTTGAAATTTTAGAAACAGCAAGAGAAGATTCAAAGAAAGTTACCATGTTAAGCGGAGACTGGAAATTTCATTATTATAATAACCGCTTTGAGGTTGATGAAGCATTTATTAGGACTGAGTTTGAAGCTAAGAATTTTGATACCATTCCGGTACCCAGCTGTTTGCAAATCCTTGGATATGAAAGGAACCATTATACTAACGTTAATTATCCATTTCCTTACGATCCGCCCTATATGCCCGATGAGAATCCATGCGGTGCTTATATAAAGAAGTTTCAGATGACAAAAGAACAGGTAGATAAGAAAAACTTCCTAAATTTTGAGGGAGTGGATTCCTGCTTTTATGTCTGGGTAAACGGCAGATTTGTTGGTTACAGTCAGGTTTCCCACTCTACCAGCGAATTTGATATTACGGATTTCCTAATGGCAGGGGAGAACACCCTGGCGGTACTGGTTTTAAAGTGGTGCGACGGAAGTTATCTGGAAGACCAGGATAAATTCCGCTTCTCCGGTATTTTCCGGGATGTATATATCGTAACCCGTTCTAAAGAACATATCCGGGATTTCTTTGCAAAGTCGGAGGTTTCTTCTGACTGTAAACAGGCTAAAATCCTGGTAGATATCGAGTATTTTAAAAATCTGGTACCGACTACCTGTCTCCTTTTGGAAGCAGATGATAAAACCGGAAGCTTCAGTGAAGACGGTAAAAAATTATTGGGTCAGGCGAAAGGTAATATCCTGGAAACCAAGCAGGTCTCAGACGGTCATATTGAATTTGAAATTGATCATCCAAAGCTTTGGAATGCAGAAAATCCGGTACTCTATACTCTTTTATTAAAAACAGAGGATGAAATCATTGTACAGAGAGTAGCATTACGAAGAGTAGAAATTATAGATCAGGTTATCTATATAAATAAAGTCGCTATTAAGATAAAAGGGGTTAACCGTCATGACAGTGATCCTTATACCGGCGCTGCCATTAACCAAAAACAGGCATTAAAAGATTTCGAATTAATGAAACAGCATAATGTTAACGGAATCCGTACCAGCCACTATCCTAACTCACCCTGGTTTTTACAGATGTGTGATGAAATCGGATTTTATGTAATTTCCGAATCCGATATTGAATCCCACGGATCTGATGCATTTTACCATGCTGGCCATCAGTCTACTTTTGGAGATCTTGTACAGATGGATATCTACCATGAGGCTATTTGTGACCGCGTGGAAAGTAATGTAAGACATAATAAGAACTGCGGCAGTATTATTTTCTGGTCTTTAGGCAATGAATCGGGTTACAGTAAAGCTTTTGAAGATGCTGCAAGGTGGATAAAGTCCTATGACAATACCCGTCTTACCCATTATGAGAGCAGTATTCATGAAACAGGTGGTCATAAAAATGATACCTCCATGCTGGATGTATACAGCAAGATGTATGATTCTATAGAAAAGGTGGACGAATATCTGAATAATAAGGATAATAAGAAACCTTATGTTTTATGTGAATTTATTCATGCCATGGGAAATGGCCCGGGAGATATCGAAGATTATTTTGAAAAAATATATAAGGACGACCGTTTCATCGGCGGATTTGTCTGGGAATGGTGCGATCATGCGGTTTATATGGGTAAAACGATAGAGGGCAAAGATAAGTTCTACTATGGCGGTGATTTCGGTGAATATCCTCATGACGGTAATTTCTGTGTGGATGGCCTTGTATTTCCTGACCGCAGAGTTGGAACCGGGTTACTGGAATATAAGAATGTAATCCGTCCGGTAAGAGCTGCTATACAAGATTTAGCTTCCGGTGAGATTTATTTAGAGAATAAGCTGGACTTTACCAATCTTAAGGATTATTTAATCGTTTCTTATGATGTGATATGCAATGGGGATACAGTAGAAAGCGGAGTGATCGAAGAACTTGATATACCGGCCAAATCCGGTAAATCAATTAATTTAAACTTTACCGTTCCATCAGATGGTATCTGCTATTTAAATCTGAATTATATTTTAAAGAAAGACAGACCTTTCTTAGCCAAAGGACATATATTAGGGTTTGACCAGCTTTTAATGAAAGAGGGCAGATTCAGAGCCGATAAAGACAAAGATAATTCCGTTACGATTGCCGGAGGGGATATTCAGATCGAGGAAGATGAAAGGGCTGTCACCTTAACCGGTTCCAATTTCCGTTATGTATATAATAAGCTGACCGGAACCTTTGATTCCCTGGTTCATAATCAGGTTTCCTATCTTGAGAAACCTATGGAATTCAATATTTTCCGCGCGCCTACGGATAATGACCGTAACATTAGGGCAGAATGGGAAAAAGCCGGTTACGACAAAAAAATCGTAAGAGTGTATCATACAAAGATTACTTCCGGTGAAGAGACAGAGATAACTTCCAATCTTGCCATTGCGGCTATTCAGATGCAGCATATTATTGATATTGATGTAATATGGAGCATTAAGAAGAATGGAAATATCGACGTGAAAGTAAATGCAGCCCGTAATACGGTAATGCCTTACCTGCCAAGGTTCGGACTGCGTATGTTTATGCCGAAAGTTTTTGGTAAGGTTCAATATTTCGGTTATGGACCTTATGAAAGTTATGTTGATAAGCACAGATGCACCTATATGGGTAAATTTGAGCAAAGGGTATCCGATATGTATGAAGATTATATTAAACCCCAGGAGAATTCCAGTCATTATGGCTGCCATTACCTAAATGTAAGTGATGAACGGAATAATTCCTTTGAAGTGACCGGAGAAGAAGATTTCAGTTTTAATGTATCGGAATACACTCAGGAAGAATTAACGATGAAGATGCATAATTTTGAACTTCAGAAATCCGATTATACGGTAGTATGTCTGGATTATAAGAACAGCGGTATCGGTTCTAACAGCTGCGGTCCTGAATTAATTAAGAAATACCGCCTGGATGAAGAAAAGATTGCTTTCAAATGGAGCTTATCTTTTCAGGGCTGATAAAAAGGTAAGAATGAGTAAAAAGTAATAAGTTAAATCCGAATGTTGCCAAGACAAAATGGTTTCATTCGGATTTTTTAGACAGGTACTTGAATCTGTTATTAAAGATAGCTATAATAAAACATATATATAACTTAAATGCATTAGTCGGGTTATAAGGAGTGTAAAAGTATGCAGGCAAACTTATCAGAGGCCAGAAACAACTTAAAAAATAAATTATTAGCAAATGCCTGTGTGGTAATAAGTGAAATACAAAAAGCTAATCTAAATAATCTGCTCGAAATAGGTTTGTTTGGGAGTTTGGCATGTAATACATTTACCTGTAACAGTGATGCGGATATTTATCTTGTATTTGACGAAAGTATACCAGACAGAACGGTAAAAGGTATGCTGCGTTCAATTGCGGAGGAAAACAACTGTGATATTGTATTTATAAACAGCAGCAGTTTGTACAAGGATAATCCGGATCTACTGGCTGCTGAAATCTTAAAAAATCGAATCATATTATGGAGGAAATGTTAATATGATACAAAATGATTATTATCACATAGCCATGAATGATATAGAATATCTAAATGCAGTTAAACATTTACCTTATTATAATCAGCATTGTATTGCTTGCCAGCAGATATGCGAAAAACTTTTTAAGCATATATTAAATGTTATGAGACTGTTAATAAAGTAGTGGAAGCTGTGAATAAACTAATATAAAAAATAATATTTAACAGGAAAGTAAAATGTACTCGGAATAATGAATTTAGATGCCTGATAAACAGTGACGGATTCGCATTTTTATTCATTATTAAGCGGGTACATTTTTTGCTGTGGCATTCTGGTCATCTAAGTGACATTGGGAGTGACAGTAATAAATAGTTACTGTTCATAGGCCAATAAACGCGACGTGTTTTTTGTGAGTGTAGCGAAGCTAAAGTCACAGAAAACCGGAGAATTGCAGCGCCAAAACGCTGTTCTCGCGTTTTGTGTGCATCGCGAAGCGTGTTATTGTTCGCGGAACTGCTGCTTTTTGCAGAGGAGTGAACAGTAATAAATATATTAATGATACAAAAATTCATTGCAATAGGATGATTCTTTTTTTACAATGTGTTATAGTATTCTATGGACAAGTTATACAAATGAAATATGTGAGGTGAAATTACAATGCCATATAAAGATATTCAACATTTTATGAGATATTTAGATGAGAAAAATCAGTTAAAACGGATTAAAGCAGAAGTAAGCCCTATTCTGGAAATCACGGAAATAGCGGACAGGGTGGTAAAAAAAAGGGGACCTGCATTACTGTTTGAACACGTAAAAGGTTCTCCTTATCCGCTTTTAATTAATACATTCGGTTCTTATAAGCGAATGAGTATGGCAATCGGTGCAAATAAACTGGATGATATCGGTAATGATATACAGGATCTGATTGACTTTTCCAATTACCAGACCATGTTAGATAAGGTGAAATCCATACCAAGGCTTGCCAGGCTGTTAACCGTATTCCCGATTAAGGTTAAGAAGGCACCCTGTCAGGAAGTTATTGAGGAGCCGGATTTAAGTAAGCTCCCTATCTTAAAGTGCTGGCCGGATGATGGGGGACGGTTTATTACACTGCCTTTAGTTTTTACCAAAGACCCGGAAACCGGGCAGCAGAATATTGGAATGTACCGGCTCCAGGTTTATGATAAAAAAACTACAGGCATGCATTGGCATCTGCATAAAGACGGACGTGAGATCTATAATAAATATAAAAAACTAGGCGGTAAAATGCCGGTAACCGTAGTAATCGGCTGCGACCCGGCTACTATTTACGCGTCGACGGCTCCGCTTCCCAAAATGATTGATGAAATTATGTTTGCGGGATATTTAAGAAGAATGCCGGTACCTATTGTAAAATCCGTTACAAATGATATCTATATTCCCGCAAACAGTGAATTTGTTTTAGAAGGGTATGTGGATACGGAGGAATTAAGGATGGAAGGTCCTTTCGGGGATCATACGGGTTATTATTCGGAGAAGGACATGTATCCGGTGTTTCACGTTACAAAGATGACCAGAAAAGAAAAACCGGTATTTATGGCAACCATCGTAGGAAGACCTCCTATGGAAGACTGCTTTATGGGAAAAGCGACAGAACGGCTATTTTTGCCCTTGCTGAAAATGATTGCTCCGGAAATCGTGGATATTAATTTTCCGTTAGAAGGAGTTTTTCATAATTGTGTCATTGTATCCATCCATAAGAAGTACCCAGCCCATGCAAAAAAGATTTTAAATACCTTATGGGGCAGCGGACAGATGATGTATACCAAGTTAATTATTGTGGTGGATGAGCAAGTAGATCCCCATGATATTTCTAAAGTAGCCTGGAAAGTATTTAATAATATCGATGCGAAAAGGGACCTTATTATTTCGGAGGGGCCTCTGGATGCTTTAGATCATTCCTCGCCTTTGCATTTGATTGGAAATCGTCTGGGAATTGACGCTACAAAAAAATGGGCCTCCGAGGGATATGAAAGGGAATGGCCGGATGATATTGTTATGACAGATAAGATAAAGGAAAAAGTAGATAAGAGGTGGAAGGAATATGGTATTTGATAAATTAAAAAAGTATGGAGAACTGGTTATGTTCTCCCACACCATTTTTTCACTTCCTTTTGGACTGATTGCCATGTTATGGGCGGCAAACGGAATACCGGAATTACGGGTGTTTTTCTGGATTCTGGTAGCCTTATTCGGAGCTAGAAACGGAGCCAACGCATTTAACCGTATTGCAGACCGTTTTATTGATGGGAGAAATGAACGTACCAGGGACAGGCATTTGTCTACCGGACAGGTCAAATTATACGAAGCTGTTATTATAACAGTTTTATGTTTTGTATTAATGGCAGTTGCAGCGTATATGTTGAATTTAACCTGTTTGATACTGCTTCCTTTTGCCATTGCTCTGTTTATCTTTTATTCCTATTCCAAAAGATTAACCTGGTTATGTCATTTTATTCTGGGAACAGCCTGCGGTGGGGCACCGGTGGGAGCCTGGATTGCAGTTACCGGCGGAATCACCTTAATGCCTCTTTTCCTTGGAGCTGCTGTTTGCTTTTGGGTAGCAGGATTTGATATACTTTATGCAACGCAGGATATTGAATTTGACAGAAAAGAAGGACTTCACTCTGTACCTGCAAGGTTTGGATTTAAAAATGCCTTATGGATAGCCAGGGCCTCCCATACAATGTGCATTCTGTGCCTACTGGCTATTTTCATTCTTATGCCGAGAGGAATCTTTTTCCTTATCGGAATTATAGTTTCCATTCTGTTACTTTGCATTGAGCATTATAATGTAATTCCGGAGAATAAAGATAAGATGATTTTCGCTTCCTACCACATGAATCAGGTTTTAAGTATTGTATTTTTTATTTTTGCCATGCTGGATTTCTGGTTTGATAAGTTTATTCAAATATGAGGACTTACGGCATTTTAACAAGATAAAAAGTACAAACAGAACGGAGAAATTGATGAAACGATATATTATTGGTGTTACCGGTGCCAGCGGAAGTGTTCTTGCTAAAAGAGTATTAAGTTATTTATCGGACACCCAGGCGGAACTTCATATTATCGCAACTGACATGGGGAGGAAAGTATTTGAATATGAGACAGGGATTCCCTGGTCCCAATTCTTAAGATCGGTAAGCCAGAATAAGGCAGAAATCCACTCCTATGATAATAAGGATATGTTTGCCAGTGTTGCAAGCGGTTCCTTTGTTACGGATGCCATGATGATTGTACCTTGTTCTATGGCTACGGCTGCTAAGATAGCAACCGGTACCGGGGGAAATTTGCTATGCCGTGCGGCAGATGTCTGTCTGAAAGAGAAAACAAAACTGGTTATATCGCCAAGGGAAGCACCTCTTAACAGCATCCACCTTAGGAATCTGCTGACTCTAAGTGAAAACGGAAGTATCATATTACCTCCGGTTCCTATGTTTTATGCTAAATCAGAGGATTATAATGGTTTAATAGACGGAATTGCAGGCAGGATTTTAAAATCCGCAGGGATAGAAAATGATTTGTATACCAAATGGAATAACGGAAAAGAAATGTAGCTACAAGAATAGTCTCGTGAGAGACCCTATGTGCAAGAATCAGCTCTGAAATTGTATTAATTGCATGGTATATAAAGACAATATGTGAGTTTCGCAATTAACTCAAAAATATAATGAAAAGAAAGGAATGCCATATAAATTTTTATTTATGCTGTGAAACTTGTTTCACATAGTATTAATGGCAGTAACACATCTGTAAGAAGATATGTTATGTAATGGGTATTATAATGAATTTAAGAAAATTAAATATTTTATGTCTTATAGCAGTTATGTTTATATTAACTGCATGTTCCAAAGAAAAAAATACTTTAACGGTAGGAATTATGACAGACCTGGACTCCATCCCTTTTATGGTGGCTAAACAGCAGGGTTATTTCCCGGACAACGTTAAATTAGAAGTTTATCAAAGTCCTGTAGACAGAGACAGTGCCTTATATTCCGGTAATCTGGACGGCAGTATCTCTGATGTTCTTGCTGTCTGCCTTGCGAAAGAGGGCAAATTCCCGGTTTATGCAACTTCCAAAACAAACGGACGGTACGGTATCGTTTCAGGGAAAAATTCAGAAATTACCAGTGCAAAATTGTTAGAGGGAAGAGAAATCGGCCTTAGTTTAAATACCGTGATTGAGTATGTTACGGACAGTATGGTAACAGCAGACGGAGGAGATCCTGCTTTACTTAAAAAGACCTCTGTGCCCAAAATACCATCAAGACTGGAACTTTTACAGAATAATCAGATTGATGCAGTTGCCATGCCGGAACCTTATATTACAGCAGCAGGAAAAGCAGGAGAAACCATTGTAAATACATCCGACGAATACAGCATTAATCCGGGTGTTATGTTATTTACCAAAACTGCGGCGGAGAAGAAAACCAAAGAAATCAAAGAATTCTATGAGGCTTATGACAAAGCGGTTGAATATATTAATTCCACCGATCCGAAAGATTTTATGCCTGCAGTAATAAAAGAACTTGGTCTGCCGGACACTGCCCTTAAGGTAGAATTGCCGCAATATGAAAAAACCACCCTGCCTGCAGAAGACCAGGTGTTAAATGCCATGAAATGGTTAATTGATAAAGGAATGTTAAAACAGGAATATACCTATGCGGACCTGGTGAAAGAGATTAAATAGTTACGGTTCGCTAAACTGCTGCTTTTTGCAGGGGAGTGAACAGTAACATTAAATAACAGAGGCAGTAATACATCTGACAGCTGATGTGTTGTGTAATGGGTGTAAAAATGATAGAATTCAAAGCAGAAACCATTTATTATAAAACAGGGCAGCCAATCTTAAAAGATGTATCTTTTAAGATTAAGCAAGGAGAAATTGTTTCATTAACCGGGGCATCCGGAATCGGCAAATCAACAATCTTAAAGATTATCGCCGGAATCCATAAAGGATATGACGGAACACTTGATATTCCAAAGAACAGCAGAATCGCTTTTATTTCCCAGAGTAATTGTCTGCTTCCTTGGAAAACAGTTTATGATAATATTATACTATTAAAAAAAGTGGAGGCTGGACAGGTTGATAAACCAAGCGCAGAGAAACTGATAGAAAATCTTGGCTTATCCGGACTTGATAAGCAATATCCGCTGACTTTAAGCGGAGGACAATATCAAAGAACAGCTCTCGGTCAGGCATTTTTCTATGAACCGGATATTATCTTAATGGACGAACCCTTTTCTGCATTAGATGCTAAAACAAAAAGAGAGATTCAGGAACTCTTTTTAAAGCTGCAGAAACAGCATAATATAACAACCGTATTTGTTACTCATAATATAGATGAAGCAGAGTATTTAGGCAGCAGAATTATTAATCTGGAGAAATGATTGGAGGAATAAACTTTGAAGAAATGGATTGGTATCCTGGCTTTGATTATACTATGGCAGGTTACAGCAGTTCTTACCCATAATTATATATTCCCAACATTTTTACAGGTAATGAAATCATTTGCTGTTAATAGCAGTACTATTTTAATTCATGGGTTTTACAGCAGCTTAAGATTGGCCTCCGGTGTTATCCTGGCTGTTATGATCGGTATGCCTGTGGGTATCTTAATCGGTTATCACAGAACCTTAAGCGAATATATATCCCCTGTTATATACTTACTGGCTCCTATTCCTAAAATAGCTTTGCTTCCAATGATTATGCTCTTATTTGGAATAGGAAACTTATCTAAGATCTTTATTATCTTTATTATTATGTTTTTTCAGGTTATTGTAGCAGCCCATGATGCGGTAAAAAATATACCCGGGGAGTACTTTATACCTCTTAGGACGATCCGCGCAGGGCATAAAGCAATTGTATTTCATATTATACTTCCGGCGGTTCTTCCGGAAATGTTCACTTCCGTCAGGATAGGCCTTGCCACCGGCATCTCTGTTTTATTTTTTGCAGAAACGTTCGGAACAAGATGGGGACTCGGCTTTTACATAATGGACATGTGGATGAGACTTGATTATAAGCAGATGTATGCGGGCATTTTAGCACTGGGGATTCTAGGGCTTATCAGTGTATCAGGTGTCAACCGGCTTCAAAGGTGTATCTGTCCCTGGATGCCAAAACAGGGCTAAAACAATCAACTGCTCCCTATTGCCTGGAATCACAATGTTTGAGATAAAAGCATTGTGATTCCAGACAATAAGAGGAGCAGTTCTTTTATAATGATTATTTTACTATCGTTACCTTAAATTCTTCAGTAAAGGACCCGGCTTTTGCAAATACAGTGACCGTACCCGATTTTTTGGCTTTCAGGACACCGGTCTTAGAATTTATGACAGCATACTTTATATCTGATAACTGATACGTTATTTTTCCTTTTATACCATAGGCTTTTACATTAAAATCAAAGGATTGATTTACTTTTAAAGACTCCTGCTTTCTGGTAAAAGAAAGATAAGGCTTCTTAATAGCTATTTTTATTTTCTTTGCCAGTGAACCTGCTTTGGCAGTCACATATAGGGTACCTGTTTCCTTGGCAGTAAGTTTGCCGGTATCTTTATTAATAACCGCAAGATTAGAATCTGATAAGCTATAAGTTATCTTATTCTCTGTTCCATAAGCATTAGCATTAAAGTTATAGGAATTTCCGGTATAAATAACGGCAGGTTTTTTACCAAAGCTTATATAAGGATTTTTAACAGTAACTTTTGTTATAAATGTCTTTGTATTTCCGGCTAGGGTAACTTTAGTAGTGATGGATGTACTCCCAGCTTTTACGGCAGTTATTATTCCATTCCCGGAAACTGTTGCAATGGATTTTATACCGGAGCTGAAAGATTTAATAGCTTTATTCCCATAACCGGCTGGTAATTTCACAGAAATTTTTCCGGTCTGCCCTGTATATAAGGTAACATTAGCCGGAGTGACTTTTACCAGGTTAACTGCCGGGGTCGGAGTCAGAGTAACCTCCGGGGCCGGAGTTTGAGCAGGCGATGGAGTAGCAGTAATTGCAGGTGTTGCTGTCGGTGTTTTTGTTGTATTTGAGGAAGTGCCTGAATTATGTTTGCCAGGTTTTTGAGTCGGTGTAGCAGTTGGCGTTATAACAGGAATCGTTGGAGTAGGGGTTATAGTAGTCGGAGGTGTAGGTGTTACAACAGGAGTAGTAGGTGTGGGAGTTGGAGTATCCGTAGGAGCTGGTGTACTGGTAGGAGTGTCGGTCGGTGCCGGAGTATCGGTAGGGGTAGGAGTTACCGCATCATCAAGGGCATACAAATCAAAATTAGTCGCATAATCAAATAATAATACAGCTAGATCCGAAGGATTTTTATCAGTTAAACCTAATTCTTCAAGATCAAAATCTATCTGTGAAGCGGTACCTTTATTATCCTCATCTAAGAGGCATTCTGCTAAAGGTGTAGACAAATCTGTTTTATCAAGGAGATACACAACAGCTACATACTGGTTATCTTGTACGGTAACCCGTATATGATTTTCATCTTTCGCTGCAGCTTCCAGCGTTGGATTCTCTGTATCTATGGCAATCGGAAAGGTCAGGGTATCACGTAAATTATTCTGTTCGTGATTGGAATAATCCAATTCTCCGTTTACTGTAAAATTAACTACTGTATTATTCTCTAATATATTACCGTCTTCATCTGTTCCGTCCCAGTAAATATTCTTAAAATAAGTAGGTATCACATAATCTGAATTAGGATCATAGGTAGTTTTTGGCATATAGGCATAGGAATCTGAAACTATAACATGGTTGTTTTCATCCGTTATAGACCAATTGAGGTTTTTGGCATTTCTTAATAAGCTTATTTGCGCTATATCCAACCTGTCGAAGGAACCATCGTAATTGGGGGAGATGGCTATTTTATCCAGATCTGCTCTGGGTGTGAATAATTCATAATATTCGGGGTAAATATATGGATTGTAATTCCCGATTAAAGCATATGCATCCTGGTCAAATGGATTTACGCCTAAGTAACTGTTTCCGTCATCGGTATAAAGTGCATGAATATTCTGCTGATAGCCTTGCAAGTCATTAGCGGAACCGGAATCAAACAGCGGCGCCTGCGTCCAGTCACCAAAGAATCCCATAAACGGTATAGTTAAATCATAATTGGTTTCTTTTGATTCTAAGCGGATAAAACCATCGATAAATTCTCCGTTTTCAAAGCTTGAATCTAATTCTTCTTTTAAATCATCGGATAATTGTATTGATACGGATACCTCCACATCGTCTCCTGGATCTACTGTAATAATATCGGTTGCTTCCCCGTTGACGGTAAACTCTACTTCCGTATCTGAGCTGATATCTTGAGGAGTTTCACCAAGAGCATTTCCCAAATCTGTTTCAAGTCCGGTTTCTGTTAATGTGTTTGCCAGAGGGACGAAAGTAATAGCAGAGCCGGTAACAGATTTTATATGAAAGGATTCTCTAAAAAAACCGGTCTTTAAAACATCATCTCCAAGATTTAATTTGGGTCTTTGGTCAGCTTCCTCAGGAACATAAAGATAAGCAGCTGTATTTACTGCATTATATACATTGACAATACCACTGCCTTGTTTACGAGGGGAATAATAGATCCCGTCGGAATTGACGGCAGGAGCAGCTGAACTCATTAACAAATCGTTTGCCAGTTCCGATTTCTCATAATCTGTAGAGAAATTAAGCGAATTATTCAGGTATTGTTTCATCAGTGCAAAGGTACCGGCTATATGGGGAGCTGCCATAGAAGTTCCGCTCATACTGCCATATTTATCAAATGGCAGAGTGGAATAGATATTTTCACCTGGTGCGGAAATTTCCGGTTTGAGTTTTAAATCAGGAGTTACACCCCAGGAGGAGAAATCCGAAAGTCGATTTGCCCGGTCATCTGGAAAAGTTCCTGTTTCACCGGTGATAGTAAGGGTTTTGTCCTCCGCCTCCAGTAACTTTTCTCCGTCTTCCTCCGTAATGGAAACAGCTGGGATTACATAATCTGATATTGCCATGGAGATAGTTCCGGGCTGATTGTTATAAACTACGATACCAATAGCCCCACCTGAAACAGCATTTAATAATTTGTCATTAAATGAAATAGCGCCTCTTTTTACTAAGGCAATTTTGCCATTTACATTGATTTCATCGTAATCCTCCGGTTCACCTGCATTAGGTACCGGTACAAATTCAATTGCACCGCCGGACGCAACACTTAAGTCACGAAAGTAAGGCTGTCCGCCTGCCGCTGTCTCTGTATAGGGTATTTTCTCCTCCTCCAGTTCAAAGTAAGACGCATGATAATTAGCATTAATCACACTGGCTACGGAAGTGGAAGCATTATAGGTAGAGGGTGAACCCACAACGGAAGTATCTGGATTGCCGGATAAAGAAGTTCCCTCTAATCCATTGTGATAGGAGGAACTGTAGCTATTACCTGCGGAAACCGCCAGGTTAATACCGACTCCTGCGATTCGGTTATACACATCGTTAACAGAGTCATCCCCTTCTTTAGTGAATCCGCTTGGCGAACCTAAACTCATATTGATTACGTCTGCTCCCAGTATTACCGTATCATCCAGGGCGGCCAGAATATCTTCCGTATATGCGTTAGTTTCACCAATTTCATCACTGAATACTTTCATTATCATTAATTGGGCATCCGGTGCTACGCCGGTAACCTCATCCCCATCCCCGTCCGGTGCGGCTATGATACCTGCAACATGGGTACCATGATCATTACCGTTTTGTTCTACTGACTCCTCTGTGGGAGTTACTTCTGTATCGCAATCAGCGTAATCGAAAGCATAAGGTATTTTTGGACTTACATAAGTATCATCTGCGTTAGCGATACCGGAGTTTAAACCCGCACTGCCTTCAATTTTTTGCTGGATATCCTGTTTCGTAAACTTGGGGGAAGAAGGTTCTTTTTGAAACCCTTTATGGCCGGTATCAAGGCCGGTGTCTAATACGGCTACAATGGTACCCTTACCAGTCAGACCCATATCCCAGGTAGACACGGCACCGATAGTATCGGTACTGGTATCCATTACCGGTTCGATCTTTTCATAACTTCCTGCTATGTACGCGGACTTTACATTAGGTAATTTTTTAATATCCTCCAGGGATTTATACTTTACCTTAATTGCAAAACCGTTCATAACTGCGGTGTAATTATAGATTACATCTGCAGTATTTTTTTCGGATTTTAAAGCCTTAATTTTATCAGTAACATTTTTCTGCTGTTTCAATAATCCGCCGGTTATTTGTTCCGCTTCCTCCGTTTCGGCATATTCATCAAAACTGACTGGTCTGCTGCTTTTAAATTGTCTCTCAGACTGAGTAGTTTCAAAATGTTCCAGAAGAGGCATCTGCTTTAATTCTACGATTACGGTAACTTCATCTTCCGGTGCATAATTCTTTTCAAAAATTTTTCTGTTTATGGTATTTTTCTTAATTTCTTTAGAGTTTTCGGCTTTTGTAAAAGACTTTACTTCCTGGGTTGTTCCTGCGGCTTTGGCATAAGTAACCGGGTATGTGGTTATTGACGTAAAAACAAATACCAGGGCCGTTAAAGCTGCTGTAAGTTTCTTTCTCATTTATATCCCTCTCTCTATGATTTTTCTCATAGTATCACAATTACCAAAAAATTACAATTGAAAAGGAAACCATTCTGTTGACATGCCGGCAAGAAAATATACAAGATTTAGATAGATTAATAATGAATAAAGTAACTTTTCGTCATTTTATATAATAATAAATCAATCTTTTTAATTGTTACGATTGTAAATTTTCAGAAATAATATATAATGTTATAGTCAATAAAAGTTGAGGGGTTAATATGAAAAATACAAATACAGATTTATTGCACAAATTATTGGATTTAGGTTTTTACCTTGAAAAATTTTATGAGCATTTCCTAGAAAATCAAAATTTTGCACTGAAAAATACCGCAGCTATCCTTGTGTCAGAAGAAAGAAAACATATAGAGGTATACAGCAATCTTATAAGAGATGAGGAGGCAAAGGAAGAATATCCAATTGGAGATGAACTAATGGGTTATGTTAATTATCTTCTTATTAATATGAAACAGGCGTTGAATAATTATGGAATAGTTACACCGGGTCAATTAATAGCAAAAGCGATTGATAATGAAAATAAACAGATATTTCTGCTTTCTCAAATTATTGAAATGTCAAGCGCTTCGTCAATTCCACCGTATTTTCATGAGATTTTAACATTCCTCTTAAAGGAGGAAAACAGGCAGCTTGCAAATCTCCGTCCATTTAATAAACTGGTATGAATTGTCCCCGGAAAGGCAAGTGATTTAAAAGCCTCGTATCCGAGGACACAAAAAATTACCAAATAATTTATAAAATCCAATGGATATACTATTGACATGTTATTTAAATAATAGGTATAATCAGTAATGTTTAATTAATACTTTTTGGAAAGAATAGATATAGTATAAAACGAGAATAGATATAGTTAAAACAAGAAATTACTCATACGACGAAAGCGAAAATTATGTCAAAAATAAAAGCATTTATTGAAAAAGGCCATAATATATATATTATTTTAATTCTAACATTTATTTTCAGTGTTATAGTACGGACTGGCTTAGGAATCCTATGCGGCCAGATGAATGTTTTTTATGATGAATTATTGCATTGGAATTTAAGCAAATCCATATATTATCATTTGGGGAGTAATTTTCGAAATGATATATTAAGTTATAAGGAAATATTATACTCCATTGTATTATCCATTTCCCATATATTGGGCAACGTACAGACACAATATCATATTGCAGTGGGAATTAATTCGGTTTTAATGAGCTCCGTTTTATTTCCTGCTTATTTCATGTCAGAGAAATTTCTGAATAACCGGTTTCGCTCCTATATTATTGCCTTTTTAAGCATTATGGTACCGGAAATGTACTATACAACCAAGATACTACAGGAGAACCTGTATTATCCAATGGTAATCTGGTTTTTTTATATTTTCATTGTAATTATATTAAAAAACCAGTATAAGTTAAGAAATATTATTTTTTTAAGCAGTTATATTTTCCTGGTCAGCTTATGTAAACAAATGGCACTTAATATTTTTGCAGGAGTAGCTTTATATTATATATTGCAGTTTTTGGTTTTTGATAAAGGAAACAGAAAAAAATGTCTGATTAGTTTACTGTATTTTGTAACGACTTTTATGGTATTAAAGGTGGCATATGATGTCTTTTTCAACCTTGTAAATGGAATCTCTAAAGAATCCTCTGCCGAAACAACCATTATTGCCATTTTGCAGAATATGTTTGATAGTTATTTGTTAAGCAGATTGGTTTTCCCTACTTTATCTTATTTGTTATTATCGACCTTATACTTTGGATATTTCACAATTACCTTACCTTTATCTTTTGGTAAGTTTTTGAATAAAAAAGAAGGTAAATTATTTTTGCTGATTGGTACTATTTTATTCTCAACTATTATGGTTATCTGTCTTAGAATCATACCGGCTGAAAATTTAGATGAGGTAATGCACCGGTTCCATTTCCGATATATGTTCTATCTGATTGTGCCGTTATTAATAGTATTATTCAGTATTTATGACAAAGTAAAAATAATAAAATTTAATAATTCCATTATAGCTATTTCTTTGTTATACGTATTGTTATTAGGGTATATCAGCATTATGCCTGCCGAAGGGTCAACCATAGACTGTGTAGGTGCTAATTATATTAAGTACCTTTTTGACAGCGAGATGATGGTTAATACCTTGCGTATGCTGGTTATTATCGGGATTTCGGTTGGAATCTACCTTTTATATAAAAAGAAGATTAAATTATTTTATGCTCTTTTGGTGATAGGATTATTATCATCCGGCATTATAAATAATCTATATACCTATATTTATATTTATAATGATAAACAAAATTCAGTCAATAAAAACTCGGATGCGCTGGCAATTAATGAATATTTAGATGAACAGCAGCCGGATTTTAACTGGAGATCCTTATTAATTATTTCGGATAAGAATGTTTCGGATGCTAAACTGGAAACATTCTTAAAACGCCCGGACTATTATTATTCTAAGACAGAGGATTTCACCAAATATATTAAGGATTATCCCGATGATTCTTTCTGGGATCTTAACCTGTATAGTTTTAACCATCAGTTTCATGATGCTGCCATAGATTATCCAAAATATATTCTAACAAATAAATGGTTTTCCATTAAAGGGTATGAAAAGGTAAATCTTAATTTAAAAAGGTATTATTTATATTCAAGAGTACAAGAAGAATAAGAGAGAAGAGATAGATAAAAGTGAGCCCCATAAAGATAACCCGGAATGCAAGTAAGTTTATTTGGAATACAATGGGAATCATGTGCAATGCAGGCACTTCCTTTTTGCTGTTAATATTTGTAACAAGAATATGCGGAGATTTTAATGCGGGTATTTTTGCCCTGGGATTTGCTAATGCACAATTAATGTTAACCATCGGAAGATATGGTATGAGGGTTTATCAGGCTACAGATATGAAAGGTTCTGTAAAGTTTTCCACCTATTATCTTTCCCGTATTTTGACCTGTGCCCTCATGCTGATAATCAGTATAGTTTACGTTATCTGGAGTGGTTATACCTTTATGAAAGCGGCCATTGTTTTTAGTATTTGTATCATAAAGATGGCGGATGCCCTGGAGGATGTTTTTCATGGTTTATTTCAGCAGAACGGCCGTATCGATATCGCCGGGAAATATTTAACCGCAAGAAATTTAATCACCCTCTGCGCTTTTATTATCCTATTAGTAATAACAAAAGATCTTTTGTTAACATGTATAATTACCGGGCTTCTGTCAGTAGCAGCCTGCTTTGTTATAAATGTACCAACTGCTAAAAAAATAACTGACGTAAAATTAGAACTGAATAAAAAAGAACTGATTACTTTATTCATAAACTGCTTTCCATTATTTATCGGCAGTTTTTTAGCACTTTATATTAATAATATACCTAAATATATGATAGATCGTTATTTGACGGAAGAAATACAAGCTTTTTTTAATATTTTGTTTATGCCTGCGTTTGTGATTAATTTATTCAGCGAATTTATTTTTAAACCTTTATTAACAGACATTGCAATCAAATGGGAACAAAACCAGATAAAAAACTTTGTTTTTTATATATTTCGATTAATGATGGGCATATTAGTTATAACAGTAGTTGTTGTTGCGACCGGATATTTAATTGGAATTGATGTTCTGACCTTTGTTTACGGAGTAGATTTAATGAAATACCGGAATGAGTTAATTCTGTTATTGATAAGCGGCGGTTTTGGAGCATGTGTCTATCTGTTATTCCATGTGCTTACGGCAATGCGTAAACAGGTAATCCTGCTTGCCGGTTATGCGGCGGCTTCCGTTATTACGACAGTGATCAGTCCAGTTCTGGTGCAAAAATACAATATATTCGGTGCTTCCGTTGTCTGTTTTATATCAAGTATTATTTTGTTTCTGATCTTTTTGAGCGTGTTGGTATTAACTGTTATAAATAAAGTTAAAACATTAAGATAAACTGTCCTAATTGGTTCCTTATATAATTAGTAAGGACCTGACATTGAAAGGTATGGGTGCAAAATGAAGTTACTAATCATAATACCGGTTTATAATGAAGAACATAATATTGAAAAGGTAATAACCCAGTTAAAGAAATATGTTCCTTATGCTGATTATATAGTAGTAAATGATTGTTCCAATGATAATACTGTCTCAGTATGTAAAGAGAAAGGATATCATTATATCTCTCTGCCTGTTAATCTTGGTATCGGGGGAGGGGTTCAAGCCGGATACCACTATGCCATAGAGCATGATTATGATATTGCCGTACAAATGGATGGTGATGGGCAGCATGATGCTAAATATATTGAAAATATAATAAAACCCATTGTGGACGAGGAAGCCGATATTGTAATCGGTTCCCGTTTTATATTAAAGCAGGGATTTCAGTCATCCAGATTAAGAAGAATGGGCATTAATTTTTTAAGTATGTTAATCAAAATCTGCAGCGGAACCAGGGTGAAAGATGTTACCAGTGGATTTCGTGCCGTAAACAGGAAATTTATTAAAATATATTCCGAAGAATATTCACAGGATTATCCTGAGCCGGAAGCAATTATTGCGGGAGCTTTTTATAAAGGCAGAATAAAAGAAGTTCCTGTCATTATGCATGAAAGAGAAGCGGGAAGCAGTTCCATTCATTCCTGGAAATCTATTTATTATATGATAAAAGTATCAATTGCAATATTTACCTATCGGCTTAAATTCTGAAAGGGAGGAGTTTACATATGATATCATCAGCTCTTCGGTTATTTTTAACGATTGGTTTGGCCTTATACTTTTTACTTATTTTTACGCTATTAAAGAGGAAAACTCTTTCATTAAAATATACCTTATTATGGATATTCGGCGGGGCAGGGATGGCAATACTGCTTATTTTTCCCGAAATATTAAACTGGTTTATTCATATAGCGGATATTAAATTGGCCAGTAATGGGCTATTTGCCATAATTTTATTTTTTATTTTAATAATATTAATTTCTATCACTTCGATTGTTTCAAAACAAAGCGATCAAATAAAACGGCTGGTTCAGGACAATGCTTTAATGGAAAAAAGAATACGAGACCTTGAGAGCAGGAATGCCGCAGATACGTCACATCAGGATTAGCAGATAACGATCTAAAATAATTTAAGAAATTGCAAAACAATATAGTTATCTAAATATTCCATACAATTCATACGAATTTTATAGCTTCAGTTGCCTTTTAGGGCAAGATTCAGCTCTAAAATTGTATGAACTGCATGGAATATTAATACAAATTTTGAGTTTCGCAATTACCTAATCTAAAATAATTAAGAAAAAGGAGATACGGCATTGAGTACGGTCAGGGAACATACCTATATTATTTGTGCCTATGAGGAAAGTCCGTTTCTGGAGGAATGTATTCAATCTTTAGTTAAGCAGACGGTAGGTTCTGAACTGATTATGGTAACATCAACCTTAAATGGTTATATATGCGGTCTTGCAGACAAATATGAGATACCTCTGAGAATTAACACAGGAGATAAGGGAATTGTGCAGGATTGGAATTTTGCATATAAACAAGCGGACACCAAATATGCAACCATTGCTCATCAGGATGACATATATTCCAAATATTATACGGAAATTATGTTAAAAGAGATGAAACAGGCAGAGCATCCATTAATCGGTTTTACAGATTACGCAGAAATAAGACAAGGAAAAATCGTAAAAAATAATACCATGTTAAAAATAAAACGGCTGATGTTATTACCACTTACTGTTCGATATTTACAAAAAAGTAAATTTGTCAGAAGAAGAATCCTGTCTTTTGGAAATCCTATTTGCTGCCCCTCGGTGACTTTTTGTAAAGATAATCTTCCTGATACTGTCTTTTTGGTCGGTTTCCGCTCTGATGAGGACTGGCAGGCATGGGAGAAACTGTCACGGCGAAAGGGCGATTATGTCTATTGCAGCAGAATCTTAACTTATCACAGAATTCATGAGGAATCCGCCACGACAGCCATAATCGGGGATCAGATCCGTTCAAAAGAGGATTATGAAATGTTTCGCAGATTTTGGCCGGAGTGTATTGCTAAGTTTTTAGCTAAGTTTTATTCAAAATCAGAAAAATCTAATTCCTTGGATATGGGAAACAATAAATGAATGGCGGCAATACGGAAAAATGATAACAGGGTGATTAGTTCCCCAAAAGTACAGGAGAATCATAAAAGTCTCGGATACCGGGTACTAGAAGATTAGTAAACAGTAAAGGCAATAGCGAAGTTTAACAGATTCGTTATACAAGTGGGTGAAAACATGAAAGTAGGTATAATTACATTTCATAAAGTGAATAACTACGGCGCAGTTTTGCAGGCATATGCGCTGCAGAAAACCGTTAAAGGTTTAGGGTGCGACTGCGATATTATCGATTATAACAGAAAAAACTTAAGAGATATTTATCTGTGGCAGAAAAATAAAATCAAATGTCTCCTGAGGGCGGCACCTGACCGCCAGGGATATTCAAATCTTGAATTTATACGTATGGTATTAACTACCTTTTTTTTTAATAGAAAAGCTGTTGCGGCTAAATTTAATACTTTTCGTAAACGATATGACTTAAGCAGAATGGTTACTAGTGATAATATCAAATACATAAATAATGAATATGATCTGTTTATATCAGGCAGTGACCAGGTCTGGAACTGTGGAAGAGTAATTCTTGATAAAAACTACCTGCTGGACTTTGTAGCGGAAAGTAAAAAGAAAGGCAGTTATGCAGCCAGTTTCGGGATTAAGGAGATTCCTGATAAATATTTAAGGGAATATAAAAGACTTCTTGCAGATTTTAGATATCTCTCCGTAAGAGAAACGGCTGGTGCAGATTTATTATCTAAACTGGTACATCGAGAGGCAAAAGTTGTATTGGATCCGACTTTACTTTTAAGAAAGGAAGAGTGGTCGGAACTTATGGGTGTGAAATCGAATACGGACAATGTTATCATTGTTTATATGCTTGAATATTCGGAAAGTCTCCTGCAGTTTGCAAGAGAATTATCGGAGAAGGTAAACTGCCCAATACGTCTTTTAAATAAACCTCTTCACAGAAATATAAAGGAAAACTACAGAGTGGATGTTGGACCGGTGGAATGGCTTACGGAAATTCGAAATGGAAAGTATATTGTAACTAATTCTTTTCACGGAGTCGCATTTTCCATTAATTTTAACCGTAATTTTTATGTGGAAATAGCAGAAGAAAGAATCAGAGGGGCTATGTCCTCACGTATAGAACATATTCTGCATACGTTCGGGCTGGAGGACCGGTTGATACAGAAAAAGAAATACGGTAATTCAAAGAAAAAATATGTTAAATTCAACTATAGCAGTGCAGAGATAGATTTTAATAAAGTAAACAGAAAACTCGATAAACTCAGGTACGAATCCATGGATTACCTGAGTAATATGTTATCCGTAAAGGATAATAAAATGATAACAAATTCTTTGGATTATAAAAAGAAGATCGGATAAATATGATTAACTTATATGCAAATAAAAAAAAATGCTGCGGTTGTACGGCCTGCTTAAATATCTGCCCCAATAATTCCATAACTATGGAAAAAGATAAAGAGGGTTTTTTGTATCCTGTGATAGATACAGAATCCTGTACCTCTTGTGAAGCCTGTGTAAGAGTATGCCCTTTTCATAAAAAGGAATATAAAGAAAAGATCCCGAAAGACCAGGCCGTATATGCAATGAGACACACGGAGAAAAGTGTGTTAAAGAAAAGTACCTCAGGAGGAGCATTTACTGTTATTTCTGATTATGTTTTAGAGCAGGGAGGAATTGTTTACGGTGCAGTTTTTAATGACCGTTTTGAGGTTGTTCACAATAAGGCGGCGGATAAAAAGCAAAGGGATAAAATGAGAGGCTCAAAATACGTTCAAAGTGATCTGGGGACTATCTTTAAGGAGATAAAAAATACTCTGGAAAGCGGTAAAAACGTATTATTTACCGGTACACCCTGTCAGAATGACGGACTGAAAAATTATCTTAAAAAAGAATATTCCGGATTGATCCTCTGTGATATTGCCTGTCATGGTGTGCCCAGTCCAAAGATCTGGACAGATTATAAGACGTACCTGGAAGAAATGTATCATGATAAAGTTAAAGAAGTTAATTTCCGCAGTAAAGATACCGGATGGAGGAATAGTTCTTTAAAAGTTGAATTAACGAAAAACATATATATAAAAAACATGCAGGAAGACCCTTTTTATATATTATTTTTTTCACATCTTATCTTAAGACCATCCTGTCATGAGTGCATCTATGCCAATTATCACAGAGTAACGGACCTTACATTAGCGGATTATTGGGGTATTGAAAAGTCGAATCGGGCTTTTGACGATGATAATGGTGTTTCCCTGGTACTTGCCAATACAAAAAAGGGAAAAGACCTGATAAAGGCTGTTAAAAATAAAACGGAGATAGCAGAAAGCAGCCACGACGATTTCTATCAGCCGATTTTTGAAGCGCCCAGTAAAATTTCGTCCAAACGGAAGATTTTCTGGGAAGAATATATAAATAAGGGGAAAATTGAAGTTTTACTAAAATATGGAAGATTGACACCGGTTCAATGGGTAATTAAAAAAATAGCAGTACCGGTACTTAAAAAGACTGGCTTGTATACTTTTATAATTAAAGTATATTTTAAGTAAAACTTGTATCTCGTTTATTTATATGCTAAGATATTTAGGGTAATAGATACACCTGATATAAAGAGCAGGGGGAAGTAGTTTGAAACAATTTATTTATGATAAAAGATTATTTATAAGAAGACTGTTTTTGATTATTCTGGATGCTATTTTAATTAATATTGCATCTTTTTCGGCATTGCTGATCCGGTTTGATTTCCGTTTGGGCCAGATACCTACGGAGTATGCTGAGGCAGTTTTATCTTATGTAATTATAAACACGGTAACATCCATTGTTATATTCTTCTTATTCCGATTATATAACAGCCTATGGAAATACGCCGGAATTGATGAACTGGTCAATATTATCTTTGCCTGCATGATAGCAGGTGCATTACAGCTTATTGGGATGCATTTCATTTTTACCATACATGTTCCGAGAAGTTATTATCCGTTAAGTACCTTATTTATGATGGCGTTGATCAGTATAAGCCGGTTCTTTTACCGTTATGCAAGACGGCTTTCCAAACGACATCATGGTAGTTCACAGAGCCGGATTATGATTATTGGTGCAGGAGAAGCAGGCTGTTCCATAATACGGGAGATTTCAGTCAGCGGTTATGTAAAGGGCACTATTATCTGTGCAATTGACGACAATAAGGATAAACTGGGTAGTTACATACAGGGAGTTAAGGTTGTAGGAGGCCGTGACAAAATAATTGAAGCGGCAGAAAGATATGACATAACTGATATATTTATTGCTATGCCCTCTGCTTCCAGAAAAGATATAAAGAAAATCCTTGAAATTTGCAAGGAGACAGGCTGCGTTCTAAAAATTCTTCCCGGTATGTATCAAATAATAAATGAAGAAGTAAGTGTCACCAGGTTAAGAGATGTAGAGATAGAAGATCTGCTTGGCAGGGAACCGGTTAATATTGACATGGAAGGTATTATGAATTATGTCAAGGGTAAGGTTATTATGGTTACCGGCGGCGGTGGCTCTATCGGCAGTGAATTGTGTCGACAGATAGTAAAACACAAACCCAGACAGCTTATTATAGTTGATATTTACGAGAATAATGCTTATTTTATACAGCAGGAGTTAAAAAGTGAATATCCTGATCTGGATCTGGTGGTTTTAATTGCGTCTGTTCGTAATTCAAACCGTATGAATTGGATTATGGAACATTATAAACCTAATATTTTATATCATGCGGCAGCTCATAAACATGTTCCGCTTATGGAAGACAGTCCGAATGAAGCAATTAAAAATAATGTGGGCGGAACGTATAAGATGGCAAAAGCTGCGGATGCTTTCTCTGTTGAGAAATTTATACTGATATCTTCCGATAAAGCAGTTAATCCGACTAATATTATGGGCGCTTCCAAGAGAATCTGTGAAATGATAATACAGGCTTTTAATAAACGGTCTAAAACGGAATTTGTGGCAGTACGGTTTGGCAATGTATTAGGAAGCAACGGAAGTGTAATTCCTTTATTTAAAGAGCAGATATTACGCGGTGGTCCCGTTACCGTTACCCATCCGGATATTATCCGGTATTTTATGACTATACCCGAAGCAGTATCATTAGTACTTCAGGCCGGTGCATATGCTAAAGGCGGTGAAATCTTTGTTCTTGATATGGGAGAACCTATTAAGATTGCCGAACTTGCCAAGAATTTAATCCGTTTATCAGGTTATGAACCAGGAAGAGACATTTCAATTGAATTTACCGGTTTAAGGCCCGGAGAAAAGTTATACGAAGAACTACTAATGGATGAAGAGGGGTTACAGGACACCAAAAATAAATTAATACATATCGGAAAACCAATTGAAATGGATGAAGAAGCAGTTCTTAGAGAAGTAGAAGAATTAGACCGTGCGGCTAAGGAAGAAACTGATGACATCAGAACACGTGTAAAACAAATGGTGCCTACCTATGTAATAAAAGAATAAGATAAGTAGTTGTCAAATGCAGAGGAAGAGCCTGATATAAAATGTTGAATTTTTATATCAGGCTTTATATTTTCATAAGAAACCACTTAAAACAACGTATTGTGTTAAGCTATAATTAAATTGATTTATTAACTTTAGTATTAAAACCTTTTAGGTTTTGTATACTATATAATACCGGAAACAATAGAAACGAAACAATAATGCCAAATACATTTTGGAGTAAATTAAATGGTACACCGGTTAATGCTGCAGCAAAACCAAGTCCCATTATATGGGCTTCAAATATAAAATATCCGCCTGTTACAACTATGCCGCCTAATATTCCGGCAATAATAACTGAAATCATTTTCAGCCAAATCTTTGGGGTAACAGAGGTAATTAAATAAAAAGCAACACCGCCGACTACTGCGGCTAATGCTTTAATGATAAAGGTAGCAGGTGCATAACCTGCATATCCAGAGAATAGATCTGCAAACATAGATCCGATTCCGGCAGCTAAACCACCGTAGACAGGCCCGAGTATAATACCGGATAATAATACAAAACCATCGCCCATATGAATATAACCCGATGTAGGAGAGGGAATTTTGATTATCATGGTTGCGATACAGGTCATGGCTGCCATTAATGCGGCGACTACAAGCTTAAGTGTCTTATTATTCATTGTTTGTACTCCTTTCAACAATACAACTTCCTGATTTATTTAACTTGTTGATACTTTATAATAATATTGGCATGATTAAAAGCTCCAGAATTGATAAAAATAATAGAGCCAGATATACATCATGGCAAAGATTTTATTTTAATATAATTACTTTATGTAATTAAGAAAGAGTATGTATATGAAGTAATTTGATGTATAATAGGAATAGGTTTTTAGTATTGAGAGCTAATCAGGGGTTTTCAGCAGGAAAACCTGGTAAGAGTGTTACTATGTTAGGCTGCGTCAGGCAGGATGAATTTGGTGAGGCACTCCTATACAATTTATCGTGGGTGCATTTGAAAGGAGATAATTATGGATATACATAAATTATTAGAACGGGTAAAAAACAATGAGATAGACCTTGCAGAAGCGGAGAATTTATTAAAGAAACTGCCTTATGAAGACTTGGGATTTGCTAAGCTGGATCATCACAGAACGTTACGCTCAGGTTTTGGAGAAGTAATATTTTGCCAGGGAAAATCAATATCACATCTCAGTGATATTTTTGTTAGATTTTATGAGCGTGATACCAATGTTTTAGGAACCAGGGCCAGTAGGGAACAATATGAAGAGGTAAAGAAAGTACTACCAATGGTGGAATATGATGAAACCTCCCGCATCTTATCCATACAAAAAATTAAAAAACCGGGAGTGGGCTGTGTGGCGGTATGCACAGGGGGAACTTCAGATATACCCGTAGCGGAAGAAGCAGCTCAAACAGCTGAATTTTTTGGCTCGAATGTAATAAGGATATATGATGTAGGGGTGGCAGGAATTCATAGACTTCTGTCCAAAATGGATGATATCCATAAAGCCAATTGTATTATAGCGGTAGCCGGAATGGAGGGTGCATTGGGCGGTGTAGTTGCAGGACTTGTTGATAAACCGGTAATTGCAGTACCTACATCAATTGGTTATGGTGCTAACTTCGGAGGATTATCTGCTCTTCTTACCATGCTTAACTCCTGCGCGGAAGGTCTGGCTGTAGTTAATATTGATAACGGCTTTGGGGCAGGTTATATAGCTACACAGATAAATCGGTTAAAGAATGAATAATAAAAAGTGATTTATAAAATGTAATAAAATTTAGGTTGTTGTAAATCAGCAAACTTATCAGGCTATACCTGGAAGATAGTTTCTGTGTTTTGCAACAACCCTTTTTAAATAGCGGTACTGTAACATCTATCTGCTTATAACTTATACAATAAAACTATTTAGTTATATTAATATCCATACTTCCCGAACGGAAACCTTCCAAATCCAGAGTAATATATACAAAACTTAATTCTTTCAGACGTTTCAATACCGCCTCCTGGCATTCCATGAACTTCATAAAATCCTCTTTATCAATTTCAATACGGAGGATATCATTATGGGCTCTTAATCTTACATTATAAAATCCCAGACTTTTTATAAATTTTTCACCCAGATCGATGCGTTCCAACAGATTAAAATCTAAAGCGGCTCCGTATGGAAGTCTGGTCGCAAGGCATGGTGCAGAGGGTCTGGTACTGGTAACTATGTTAAGGTCAGATGATAAAGAACGAATCTCCTTTTTGGTTATCTGAAGTTCTAATAAGGGGCTGTGTATCCCCAATTCCTTTAAAGCTCTCATCCCTGGCCGATAGGCATTTAAATCATCATAATTACTTCCGTCGATTAAATAATGGTAATCTTCGTCCTCGGCGGTTTTTATTAATGTTTTAAACAAAAGATTCTTACAACGATAACAGCGGTCGACCGGATTATACATAATTTCAGGGTCGGCAAATTCATCGACTTCTATCACCTTATGGACTGCGCCAAAGCTTTCGGCTAAAGCTTTAGCCTCAGCTAAGTCACCATGAGGATGAAGTTTTGTTTCAAAAGTTATGGCCAGAACCGGATGATTCATCTTTTTACCTGCATCACAGGCTATTTTCAGCAGAAGGCTGCTATCAACACCACCGGAAAATGCTAAACAGATTCCAGCAGACATATTATGAATCATTAACTGTTCCAGTTTTTCTAGATTTTGTTTATTTCTATCATGATCTATATCATATGTTGGATTCAATGACCTAACTCCTTATAATTTGATAGTTTTGGGTTACTGTTCACAGGCCAATAAACGCGACGTGTTTTTTGTGAGTGTAGCGAAGCGAAAGTCACAGAAAACCGGAGAATTGCAGCGCCAAAACGCTGTTTTCGCGTTTTGTGTGCATCGCGAAGCGTGTTATTGTTCGCGGAACTGCTGTTTTTTGCAGGGGAGTGAACAGTAACAGTTTTGGGGATATTCCAATAATTTAAATTAACCTTGACTGGCTAAGGTTTGTACGAGACTGTATAATGTTATATAATCTTTACCGGATTCATTGCACAGCTTCTTAATGCTGTCAGCTTCCGGATAATAAAACGTTTTATCATGATAAGTACATACTTTAACAAGTGCCTCTCCGTAAGGAGTTGTAACAGACTTAATTTCTCGGTTAAGCGTTGAGCGCAGAGCTTCCTGCTTACGTATTCCGATTGTTGTAGTATGTGTAAAGATTATTTCTTCCATTTTTTCTACTTTATCTTCACTGGATATAACTCCAAGGAGATAAGCAGGACGGTTTTTCTTCATGAATATAGGAGTGTAATAAACGTCTTTTGCTCCATTTTGTAATAAGGTTTCCATAGCGATAGACATTGCTTCGCCGCTGCAGTCATCAATATTAGCTTCTAATACCCAAACCTTATCCGGAACAGTATCAGAAGAAGAATTCGTGGAAGTTTCTATTAACATGGCACGCAGAAAACTGGGACGTTCATAATTTCTCTTACCTGCACCAAGGCCGACTTTCATAATTTTAAATTCTTTGGGAAGAACTTCTTTTGTTCTTATGGCTGCAACAATTGCGGCACCGGTGGGAGTAACTAATTCACCATTTATGGAGGTGATATGAAGGGGAAGTTGGTGCTCTGTTACGATATTTACTACCGCTGGAACCGGAACCGGAAGTACCCCGTGCTGGCAGTTAATATGACCGGTTCCCTCATACAGCTCTGACACAATTACATCACCTATATTCAAATTATCCAGGCATATGGAAACAGCTACGATATCAACGATTGAGTCTACAGCACCGACTTCATGGAAATGAACTTCTTCGATTGGTTTTCCGTGTGCTTTTGATTCAGCAGCCGCGACAATATAAAATATTTTTTTAGCAATTTGTTTTGCATTATCAGAGATAGCTGAGCCATCTATGATTGTATTAATATCATTCAGATTCCGATGTTCATGGTGCCCATAATGAATATGGGGATGACCTCCCTCATGAGAGTGGGAGTGAATATGTTTGCTTTCCGATTGCTTCAAGCGAGCATTAAGATGAACATGTTTGTATCCACCGGAATGTTCACGGAGATTTTCAGCTTTATGCTCATTAATATTCTCTGAGTTCTGCTCGTGAGAATGTTCTGAGTTCTGAATATGACAATGCTCTGAGGTATGTTCTTTTAAATGTCCTAAGTTATGGTCATGAGAATGTTCCAGGTTGTGCTTATGATAATAGTCGTGGCTATGTGTCTCAAAAGTGACACCGGAAGGAGTATTCTTGTTATCATCTACCATATAATTTGTTTCCGGCACATCTAAAATTACATGAAAATCACAGGTTTCAATACTGTTAATTGCTTTTCTGCTAATTTCAATTTTATAACCATCTACGTTAAGGCTATCTAATCCGGCAGTTAAAACTTCCACATCTGCTCCCAGATCGATTAAGGAAGCAACAGTCATATCACCGCTTATGCCGGAATAACACTCTAAATACAAAGTCTTTTTAAGCATATCTATTCTCCATTCTGTATAAAAGTACTTTTTTAAATCATATATTGATATTATAACATTATGTACCAGAAATAAGCAAATAATAGATTATAAATAAAACATTTCCAATATTGTAAATAGGTGCAAAGTGAAAATCAATTGTACTGGTCATTTGTACTTAAAAAATAACTATTGACATAAAGAAGCAGTTATGCTAAACTTGCCATGAACTAGGGGAGCCTAATGAATTAGGCTGAGAGAAAACTACTTAAATGTTTTAAACCCTGAAACAGTGAGAACTGTTTCATACCTGATCCGGATAATGCCGGCGTAGGGATGTATAGGAAAATGCTTAAATAAATTAGGCCAGTTAATATACATACCTCTCCGGTAACGGAGAGGTTTTTTGCTGCAGACAGAGAACTTCACAAGCAGGATACTTTCTTAATCTATAAGAAAGTGTGTCCTGATAGGTTAAAAGAGTACTCTGCCAGGGTAGATAAGAAAACAGATACATAATAACAATAAGAGTGTAAGGTTATCATTTAACCTGAAGAAAAAGGAGGAGAAAAAATGAATGCAAATGTAGCAATTCAGGTATTACCCCATGTGGATACCGATGAAGAAGTAATTAGAATAGTTGATGAGGTAATCGCTTATATTAAAAGTACCGGATTAAATTATTATGTAGGACCTTGTGAAACCGCTATTGAGGGCGAATACGAAGAATTGATGGAAGTAGTGAAAAATTGTCAGTATATTGCAATAAAAGCCGGATGTCCAAAAGTAGCTGCCTATGTAAAGATAAGCTTTGCACCGGAGGGTGGTGTATTAACAATTGAAAAAAAAGTTACAAAACATCATTTATAAAATATCCCCAATCTTCGCGATCACTATTATTTTAGCCGTATGGCAGCTATGCTCGGCCGTTGGTATAGTGCCTAAGTTTATGCTGCCGTCGCCGGCCGATGTTGTGGTTGCATTTTTCAGTGATTTTTCATTATTAATGACCCATGCCGGTACAACTTTAACGGAAGCATTTATAGGACTATCCTTAGGAATTCTATTAGGATTTGTAGTGGCGGTAGTAATGGACCGGTTTCAGATTGCCTATAAATCGATTTATCCGGTACTGGTCATTACCCAGACAGTGCCTACGGTTGCTATTGCCCCACTATTGGTGTTATGGCTTGGATATGGTATACTGCCGAAAGTTACACTGATTGTAATAACATCATTTTTCCCGATTACTATAGGTTTATTAGATGGATTTCGTTCTGCGGATTCAGATGCCATTAATCTCATGAAAGCTATGGGGGCCAGCCGTATGCAGCGATTCATTCATATAAAACTCCCAAGTTCTATGAGTCATTTTTTTGCTGGCCTTAGAATATCCGTATCTTATTCTGTAATTGGTGCCGTTGTCGCAGAATGGCTTGGAGGTTTTAACGGGTTAGGTGTTTATATGACCAGAGTCAGGAAATCTTACTCCTATGATAAAATGTTTGCTGTGATTTTTTTTATATCACTGATCAGTTTATTACTGATGTTTTTAGTGACATTAATGCAAAAGGCATTAATGCCCTGGGAACGGTCTAATACAAAGAAATCGGACAGGACTGCTGTAAGCAGTTAAAATGTAATTATCTGATTTAAGGAATCATAATTTTTTACTTCGTTAAAAACTAGAGATATTGACAGAATAAGGAACAGGAAAGGAAAACTTTTTTATTATGAAAAAGAAATTATCGACATTATTAATGATAGCTGTTTTAGTTTCAGCGACTTTATCAGCCTGTGGAAATAAAGAAAAAAATGAAACAGGTAAAACAAATACAGCGAATGATAAAACCGTTACAGAAGAAAGTGCGGCGGCAGCCGAAACCCCTGCCACGGCAGAAGATACCGGAAACACCACAGGTGAGAAAGAGAAAGTTCGAATTGTACTTGACTGGACGCCAAATACCAATCATACCGGTTTATACGTAGCACAGGCAAAAGGATTTTTTGATGCTGCCGGACTTGATGTTGAGATCATGCAGCCACCGGAAGGAAGTACAACAGAATTAGTCGGTGCAGGGGGTGCAGAATTCGGTATCAGTTTCCAGGATACCCTGGCACCTACGTTTGCTTCTGATAATTCTATGCCGGTAACTGCAGTTGCCGCTATTATACAGCATAATACGTCAGGTATTATTTCCTTGAAAAAGACCGGTATCGATACACCGGCTAAAATGGCAGGACATTCTTATGCAACATGGGATTCTCCGATAGAACTTGCTATTATTAAGAAGATTGTGGAAGATGACGGCGGTAACTATGATGATATAAAAATGATCCCCAATACGGTTTCCGATGTAGTTACTGCTCTTCAGACTGATATTGATTCCGTGTGGGTATATTACGCATGGGATGGTATTGCAACAAAGGTTGCAGGTTTGGATACTAATTATTTCAATTTTGCTGATTACGGTAAGGAATTAGATTATTACAGTCCGGTTATTATCGGTAATAATGATTTCCTGAAAAATAACTCTGAGACAGCAAAGGAATTCTTAGATGCTGTAAGGCAGGGTTACGAATACGCGATTGCCAATCCGGATGATGCCGCGGCAATACTTTTAGCCGCTGTTCCCGAATTAGATGAAACCCTGGTAAAAGAAAGCCAGAACTGGCTTGCTGATCAATATAAGGCAGAAGAAACAAGATGGGGTTATATTGATCCGGCCAGATGGGACGCTTTTTATGCCTGGTTATTTAAAAATGGATTAGTTGAAAAAGAAATTCCTGCAGGAACCGGTTTTAGTAACGATTATCTGGCAAAGTAATCCGGAAAGGAAATATACATGGAAAAACTAACTGCAAATGGAATTTCAGTAAGTTTTGATGGTAATAAAATTATAGAAGATATCTCCATTGAACTAAATAGGAATGAAATTGTCTGCCTGTTGGGTGTAAGCGGTGCCGGTAAAACTACGTTATTTAATGTTTTATCAGGCCTATTATATCCGGACAGCGGCACAGTTACCTTGGACGGTATTGACATTACGGGTAAAGCCGGCAAAATCAGCTATATGCTTCAAAAAGATTTGCTTTTGCCCTTTAAGACAATATTAGATAATGTGTCGCTGCCTTTAAGGATAAAAGGAATAAAGAAAAGTATAGCAAGGGAAACTGCAGCCGGATATTTTGCAGAATTCGGTCTTTATGGTACTGAAAAAAAATATCCCCATCAGTTATCCGGAGGAATGAGACAAAGGGCAGCCTTGCTTCGTACTTATTTATTTTCTGACAGGGTGGCATTATTAGATGAACCTTTCAGTGCACTAGATACCATAACCAAAAGCAGTATGCATGAATGGTATCTGGAGGTAATGGAGCAAATCAAACTATCCACGTTATTCATAACACATGATATTGATGAGGCGATCCTTTTATCGGATAGAATTTATATGTTGACAGGAAAACCGGGCAGAATAACTGAAGAGATTATAATTAATAAACCAAGGCCCAGGGGCAAGGATTTTATTGTCAGTGAAGAATTTATGGAATATAAAAAACGTATATTAAATATTTTGCAGCAGTAATAATATGATTCGTGCGTCAAAAACCATATAAATATTTTACATTTGTCGATTTGCACATCTATAACCCTATATTAGCGTGATGATAAATTAAGAAGCATATTTTTTCAAGGCTCAAAAGTCCACCTTGCCGATTAACTTGTAGAAAATATCAATCTATTGATTCCACACACCGTCGGCATCGGTGTGGCTTTTCCCATCTGTTCAATCAGCACTTACACAATCAACCTGTCCAGCTCATCCAGATGCTTCATATTCCGAATCAGGGATACGAAGTTCTGGATGTTTTTTTTCTGTTTTTTGAATTTTTGCTTTTTGATGGCATCAGATTCATACCGCAGCTTTTTCTGTTCGTCCTGGAGCCGGTCACTGAGTATTTTGAAATTTTCCTCCCTGACAAATAGCAAGGCTCTGTCTGTTTTTATTAATTGCTGTTCTGGTAGTAGTATCCACAATGACTAAAAAGTTTCCTCGTTCCATGGTTAAGAGCACTCCTTTTCAATGAGAGAGAAGGCATACAAATGTCCCTCACATCTAATAAGGAAAAAGTGAAGGGGTTGGACGGACTGATAAAGTTAAGATTAATGTCTTGATTTAATTCGGTTAAACGAATACACTGTACATATATACCTTGAAAGGATATGATCACATGGAATATGACTGTTCGGAAAGCCTCTGAAAAATGGAGTAGCACAGAGCGACGGGTTCAGAAGCTTTGTGAAGAAAATAGAGTCAAGGGTTCGGTTTAGCAGGGTATGGATGATTCCCAAAGACGCCACCAAACCCGTGGATAGGCGGAGAAAGGAGAAAACGAATGAATAGAATATTACTTCTTGAAGATGACTTAAGCCTGATTGATGGGCTTTCCTGTTTACTAAAAAGGCAGGGGTTTGAATTGGATATTGCCCGAACCGTAAGAGAAGCCAATGCCATTTGGACAGATGGTAAATACGATTTATTGATTCTGGACGTATCTTTGCCGGACGGTTCCGGTTTTGAGGTTTGTCAAAAAGTACGTCAGGTATCCAAAGTGCCGATTATCTTTTTAACTGCGTCAGATGAAGAAATGAATATTGTCACAGGGCTTGATATTGGCGGTGACGATTATATTACTAAGCCGTTTAAATTAGGGGTTCTTCTATCAAGAATTAACGCTTTGCTTCGGAGAATAAAGAACTTTGGAACGGCAGATACGGAAATAATATCCAATGGGATAAAAGTTTTATTGCTGCAAGGACAAGTATATAAAGATGGGCAGCTATTGGATTTGACAACAGCCGAGTACCGATTGCTTTGTCTGCTCATGCAAAATCCCAACATCATACTATCCAAAGAAAAAATTCTGGATAAGCTATGGGACGGTGAGGGCAACTATGTGGACGATAATACATTAGCTGTATATATTCGCAGGTTAAGAATGAAGATAGAAAACAATCCGGGTGACCCACAATTGCTGTTGACCGTCAGGGGCATGGGGTACAAATGGAATGGTTTGAATTGAGGTGGGCAGGTGAAGATTTTTACCAATAAAGATATTAAAAATTTTTTTGTTGCAGTATCGTGTATATTGTTTGGTTTTATTTTTTTACTTCAATTGTCTGCATGGCTGTTTTACGGCACATTGAACCTTGTCATGCTATTACTGTCTTTGCTCGCTGCATTGTGCATTTTAGGAGTTTGCTTTCTTTATTTTCGCAAACAAAATCAGATTATGGAAGAAGCGGTATCTCAAATCAATTTATACCTTTCAGGAAATACAGATGTCCGAATTAATTGCGACAAGGAAGGCAGCTTGTATAAACTTTTTCATGCAGTAAACACACTGGCCACGGCACTTAATGCCCATGCGGTAAAAGAGCAGAATGTAAAAGAGTTTTTGAAAAGTACTATTTCCGATATTTCTCATCAGCTAAAAACACCCCTTGCCGCTCTTTCGATTTACAACGGACTTTTACAGGACGAAACAGTAGATATTGCCGATGTAAATGAATTTGCCGTAAAGTCAGAGAAAGAGATTGAACGGATTGAAATACTCGTTCAAAACCTCTTGAAAATTACGAAGTTAGACGCAGGGGCTATTATTATAAAAAAGGCACCTGTAAACATAGCAAATATGATAAATGATATTTATCAGCATTTTGAATTTCGTGCCAATAAGGAACAGAAAGTCATTATCTTGTTAGGACCAGATGACACCCAGCTTTTTTGTGACAGGGATTGGATAACAGAAGCTATTAGTAACATTGTAAAAAATGCACTCGACCATACAAACGCAGGAAGTCAGATTACAGCCCAGTGGAAAAAACTCCCGGCTGTTACACAGATAACCATAAAGGACAATGGCAGCGGTATACACCCGGAAGATATCCACCATATTTTTAAACGGTTTTACCGCAGCCGCTTTTCAAAAGATACTCAAGGTATCGGTCTTGGACTGTCCCTTGCAAAAACAATCGTAGAAGCACATGACGGTAATATCACGGTAGAT
This sequence comes from Anaerocolumna sp. MB42-C2, assembly GCF_030913705.1. Classification (GTDB taxonomy): domain Bacteria; phylum Bacillota; class Clostridia; order Lachnospirales; family Lachnospiraceae; genus Anaerocolumna. The sequence continues at coordinate 2,040,455 of NZ_CP133190.1, read as the reverse complement.
AGTGTGTTGGGAAAAGGAAGTACATTTGTTATAAATTTTTTGAACCTTACTTAAATGTAAGCGGAAATTCATGTGGGAGTAAGGTGCCAATGTTACCTTGTCATCAGGTGGTTAGAAACACGTGATAAAATGGCCACTTAGAAAGGTCTGATAAGATATGGATTTATTAGAAGTAAATGCAATTAGTAAAACCTATGGTACAGGTGAAGCTGCGGTAAACGCATTGAAAAATGTGAATTTTTCTGTTCCTAAAGGAGAATTTATCGCCGTTGTAGGGGAATCCGGTTCCGGAAAAAGCACACTGCTTAATATGATTGGGGCACTGGATACCCCAACTTCCGGTAAGGTGTTAATTGACGGCAAAGATATATTCAGTATGAAAGATGAAAAACTAACTATATTTCGCCGCAGAAATATTGGTTTTATTTTTCAGGCATATAATCTTATTCCTGAACTGAATGTTGAGCAGAATATAACTTTTCCCGTGTTGCTGGACTATAAAAAACCTGATAAAGCGTATGTAGAGGAATTATTGACGGTTCTTTCCTTGCAGGACAGGCGCGGCCATCTGCCCCGGCAGCTATCCGGCGGGCAACAACAGCGAGTGGCGATTGGCCGTGCCCTGATTACCCGCCCCATGCTGATACTGGCCGACGAGCCAACCGGAAATTTGGACAGCCAGAACAGCAATGAAGTAATTTCACTTTTGAAAACCGCGTCAAAACGCTACCAGCAGACAATCATTATGATTACGCACAATCGGAGCATCGCGTCTGCAGCTGACCGGGTACTACAAGTATCGGACGGCGTTTTAACCGATTTGGGGGGATACGCCGAATGAATAGTTATCTTGGTTTAATTAAGGAATACGGAATAATCCATAAGAAAAAGACACGAATAACTATCATCTGTATTGCAATCGCCGTTTGCCTTGTTACAGCTATTTTCGGTTTGGCCGAAGCAATGATACAGGCTCAAACTATTGGTCAAATCAAGGCAAATGGTTATTGGCATGTTGCTTTCAAAAATATAGATGATGAAACCTCATCGCTCATTCAAAATCACACTGAAATAGAGGTTGCCGGTTGGCTTTCGAGTACACAAGAAGGAATCCTTGGAACAGAAGCTATTGCAATAATGGGCGGTGATGAAGCAATATCCGGCAATATGGGTCTTACCGTTAATAATGGACGATTCCCTCGATTGGCAAATGAAGCTTTGCTGGACGAACATTTTGTAAAGGAGCTTGGTATTTCATTATATGACACCGTAAAAGTAGTGTTATCGGACGGCAGCACACATGACTTTGTTATTACCGGAACTTACAACAATACCCCGTTACAGCTAAAGGATGATACCCATGGTCTGTTTTTATCCTATGATGGCATACGGAAAATTAGCAGCGGCACAAGCGGATACACTTACTATGTTCAGTTTAAGAGCGGCGCTAATATGAGAAATGCCATCGATACAATAAAAGAGGATTTCAATTTGTCAGATGAACAGGTATCAGAAAATCCGGCGCTTCTCGGATTGACTGGACAAAGCCGCGATAGTTTTATAGTAAGTACCTATATCATAGCGGTTATCTTGTTTATACTTGTACTTGCGGCCGGAACATTGATGATTGCAAGCAGCATTAACATGTCTGTCCGGGAGCGGGTTCAATTTTTCGGACTACTGCGCTGTCTTGGTGCATCAACTTCACAGGTCAAAAAATATGTACTGCTTGAAAGTATCCGGCTTTGCCTGTTTGGAATACCGATCGGCCTTATTGTTGGGACGGTTATAACAATAGCTTCATCGGCATTTTTAAGATACATCAATTCAGCATATTTCAGTGACATGCCAATATTTGACCTAAGCCTGATAAGCCTTGTAAGTGGAACACTGGTTGGATTTTTAACTGTGACGCTGGCCGCACTTTCTCCTGCCAACAAAGCGGCAAAGGTATCCCCGCAAAACGCCGTGTCCGGCAATGCGGCGCAAAACACTATGTTTACAACGAAAGCAGCATGGAATATAAAACGAATTAAGCCGGAAACATCACTTGGGATTTCCCATGCGTTCTCTGATAAAAAGAATATTATTTTAATGACAGGTTCATTCGCCATCAGCATAATACTCTTTCTTTCCTTTAGTGTTATGGTTGATTTTATGGGGCAGGGAATACGAGCGTTAAAACCATACACGCCGGACATTTCTATTGCAAGCAGTGACAATTCTAATTCATTGGATAAAAAGATTTTAAAGCAGGCGCAAAATATAAGCGGTGTAAAACGCGCCTTTGGCCGTATGTTTGAAGATGTATCTATAACAAGCGTTTATGGTGATGCTAAAATCAGCTTAATTTCTTATGAAGAAAATCAGTTTAAGTGGGCAAAACAGGAATTGGTTTCCGGCAACATCGATACCGTAATAAATAAAAACAATACTGTTTTAGTTGTTTATTCGGATAACTCTAATTTGCATGTTGGCGACACTTTTACAATAAAAACAGCACATGGCAAAAACACCGTCTATGTTGCCGGGGTACTTTCAAACAGTCCATTTGTCAATGAAGCAGATATACAGACCGTTATTTGTTCCGAGCAGACATTTCAAGGTTTAACCGAAGAACAAGGATATTCGGTAATAGATACGCAGCTTGCAAGAAATGCAAGTGAGGATACAGTTACGCAACTACGCAGGCTTACTTCATCTGAACAGATTTTTTCAGACCGGCGGGAGGTCAATACAGGAGCCAAAGCAGCATACTACTCCTTTGCACTGTTTATATATGGCTTTCTTGTAATAATCGCGTCTATTACTGTATTCAATATAATTAACAGCATGAGCAACAGCGTTTCTAACAGGAAAAACAGATATGGTGTAATGAAAGCAATCGGAATGACTGGAGGGCAACTCCACCATATGGTGATTGTTGAAGCGGCAACCTATGCGATATGCGGTTGTCTGGCCGGGCTTATTATAAGTCTGCCTATTCACAGGCTGATATTTCAAATGCTGATAACGTCAAAATGGGGGCTTAATTGGCAAGTACCCTTTGGAACGCTTGCAATTATAATCGGCATTACTATATTATCAACGGTTTTGTCCGTCATACGTCCAGTAAAAACACTTAATAAAATGAGCGTTACAGATATTGTCAACGCACAATAAAAGACTAAATCAAAAAGAGTCTTCCCAAACTTAAATTATAAACCTGATTAATTATTAGGTAATAATGGTAAGTTTTAGGAAGACTCTTTTTGAATAAAAAAAACATTGAAAAAATATACATTTTTAGTTAAAATAGATATATAAAAATCGTTTTTTGTTATTTTATGTAGTATTTTGGCGTTATCATTGAATCATTCTTATATCATAATATTTATTTTGCGTATAAAATTAATATCGAGCTAATAATAATTGATTTAATTAGAAAGGCGGGTTTTAATCAAATATTCTGAGGGAGAAGTAGTTGTCAGCGAAATAAAAAGCATCAAGTTATAGCTGGAACAAATAGAGCAAAGGGAGACTGCATGTTAATCCAACGTGATTCTTACTTAGAAGGAGAATTTGATGAAACTGAAAAAACCTATTATAATTTTCTTGATTTTTATCAGTAACTTAATAACTTATCAAAATAAGTATGATTCTTTAATAAAGGATTTTAAAAATAATGCAATATCAAAGGAAGCTATTTTGAATCGGCATATAGATTTAATCAGTGGTTATGCGGACATTATATCTATTTTTGGTAATGGTATTTATCAGAGTACAGAATCAGGTAATTCCGGATTTCTTAATTTTATTAAATTTAATTCAAAGGAAAATTATTTCCATGCAGATGCCATCGGTGGTACAAAAATGGAAAAAACAGAGGGAAATTTAACCGGTGCCGGAAAGATACCAATTGATAAATCTGTAAGGGATGAATTAAATTTAGCGGTACATTTTAATAAAGTTTTTAATAAACTATACCATAAACTTCCGGATATAAAATGGATGAGTTATATCAGTGAGAATAATTTTATTAACCGATACCCTTTTATATATTCAAGAGATTTCCGATATACAGAGGATTTAAAGAAGCAGATATTTTATACAAAGGCAGCACCAAAGGAAAACGATAGTCAAAAGTCTGTCTGGACGCCGGTGTACTTAAACCGTGATAAAACAGAACTGATCGTTACATATTCAATACCTATTTATTATAGAAAACAATTTATGGGTGTCGTAACAATTGATTTCTCAAATTTTCGTTTCAAAGAAATGATAGATTCAAAATTTGAAAGCTGCCTGATTGATGAAAATGGTTTTGTAATAGCTTCCGGGCATAAAAAAGAATTGGGTAAAGAGATGATTTCCATGGAAAAATTTATGGATATTTCAGATTTTACCGCTAATACTATGAAACATATGGAAGTAAATAAGGTAAAACGAATTAATGATTATTATGTTTATTCCATTCGTTTAGCCAATGCACCCTGGAAATTGTTTATACGTGTACCTGCCTGGACTATATTATTAGAATCAGTTCTTACAACACTGCCTATTATGTTAATCTGCCTTTTCTTATTATTGACCATGAATGAAGCAGAGAAAAGGAAAAAAACAGCCAGATTATTAAGGGAGTCTATAGTGGAATTAAAGTCTTATCAGAAATTGTTAGAGAGCGCTGCTAAAATGGATTTTCTAACAACCACTTACAATCGAAGGGGTTATGAGGAAAAATTAATCGAATATATGAATGAGGCGGAAGAGAATAAATCACCTATTTCCGTTTTAATTGCAGATATCGATTTTTTTAAACAATATAATGATACTTATGGACATACGGCAGGTGATAAGCTTCTAATTAATGCGGCTGATATTATGAAAAGAAATGTAACGAAAAAAGATATTGTCTGCCGTTGGGGTGGTGAGGAATTTCTAATCTTATTATTTAATAAGACGTATGAAGAAGCACTTAGAATAGCAGAAAATATCAGAAAAGATATAGAAACTTCTGTTACTAAATTAGAAAATTTTCAAACAATAACCTTTACTATTACCATTGGTGTGGCGGAATACGAGAAAGCGAATAATTTTGACCAGTGTATTTCGAGTGCGGATAAAGCATTATATGAAGGAAAAGAACAGGGGAGAAACAAGGTAGTTGGCAGCAGAGATATAGTTACAGTTCCGTGAACAATAACAGACTTCGCGATGCACACAAAATGGGGCGGAAGCATTTTGTCACTGCAATTCTCCGGTATTCTGTGTCAATACACTCACAAAAAATACATTCTGTTGTTACCTGTGAACAGTAACCAGTAATGAGATTTACAGTAATTAAATTTAGAAAAAGATATTTACATTAAAATTGGTATAGTATTATAATTAATTTAGCAGTAAAATTATTACATTCTTATATGGAGATGAATAGATGAAAAATGGGATAATATATCTTAAAATAACTGTAAACCTAATAATTTTTGTTTTAGGACTGCTTTTTGTCATATTCATATTCCCTAAAATTTTAGCATTTTTTATGCCATTTGTAATTGGTTGGATTATATCCATGATAGCGAACCCGCTTGTTAAGTTTTTGGAGAAAAGAGTGAAGATCTTAAGAAAGCATAGTTCAGCAATTATAATCATAGTTGTCATTGCAGCAGTTATTGGAGCTTTATATGCTTTAGTATCCTTAGTTATCAAGGAGTCAATTGGGTTAATGCGTGACTTGCCTGATATTTATAAAAGTATAGAGAATCAGTTAAATGTATTATCAGTTAAATTACAAGGGGTATATTCCTTACTTCCTGCCGGCTTAAAAAATATGGTGGACAGGATGAATATAGATATTTCTGAATATGGATCAAAGTTAATGGCGGACGAAAATATGCCCACTATTAGTGAAGCCGGAGCATATGCAAAAAATATTGTTAAAATGCTGCTTATGACAATTATAACTATTTTATCGGCATATTTCTTTATAGCAGAACGGGATAATCTATCAAGAAGTATTAGAAAGATTATGCCTGGCCCAGTGGTGAAGAGCTATACTTTGATAATTGATAATTTTAAAACGGCAGTTGGTGGTTATTTCAAAGCTCAGTTTAAAATTATGCTGATACTGATCATAATACTATTCATTGGTTTGGAATTATTGAAAGTAGATTATTCTCTCCTGTTGGCAATTGGTATTGCATTTCTGGATTTCCTCCCTTTCTTTGGAACGGGTGCGGTAATCTGGCCGTGGGCATTGGCAGATTTTTTACTTGGCAATTATCTAAAAGCAGTACTGCTGATTGCGATTTACCTTATCTGTCAAATTGTTAAGCAGGTACTGCAGCCTAAAATGGTAGGAGACAGTATCGGAATCAATCCGTTTGCAACTTTGGTATTTATGTTTGTCGGTTATCGTTTTATGAATGTACTTGGAATGATTATTGGTATACCAATTGGAATGATTTTAGTTAAGTTTTACCAAATCGGTATGTTTGACAGAGTGATAAAAGGATTTAAAATTATAATTCATGATTTAAATGAATTTCGTAAATTCTAGGACTTTAGTATGAATCATTACTAATTTTAATTAGGTAAATAAGTTACTTTAAATAACCCTGGTTTTTTCGTAATTATTGTTGACCAAACTATAAATATTATATATTATTTAGATATTGAATGCGAAGGAATAAGGGAATTTGGGGAAGACATTATACTGAAAGGGATAAAACTATGAAAGAAAATAATCTGCAGAATAATGCTAATTCAATTGTCACTGCCAATGAAATACGAGCAATATTAAGTGATTTTCGTATAGGCAAAAAACCTCTTGCAAAACTATTGGGTTGGGGAGAAACCACCATCATAAGATATATAGAGGGTGATATACCGACTGCGGAATACTCCAACAAATTAAAAACCATAGCGGAAGAGCCGGCTTATTATTATGAATTATTACTGGAGAACAAAGATAATTTAACCAAGGTAGCTTATCGAAAAAGTTTGCAGGCTGTGCTGGAAAAATTGACAGAGAAAAAGATTAATCTGATTGCACAGTATATGATTTATTTCAGTCAGGGAGATATGTCTCCAAGTTATCTTCAATGGCTTTTATATTATTCCCAAGGTTTTTCCCTGGCATTATTTGATAAAGAAATCTTTGAAGATGATTATAATGTGAATCAGGAAAATGCTCCTTATTACCAGCTTTATTCGACGATGAAAAAACATGGTGTTAATGTCTTCGAAATTCCCGAAAGCAGACTGGCAGAAGAAGAAATGAAACTTATTAATAAAATTCTTGACACATTCTGTTGGTACGGCCCTAAAGCACTGAAATCAATCACGACGTCAGAACGATCTAATTTCCGGATATCCCGGGATAAAGAAGGCAGAAAGATTATTTCAAAAGAAACGATAAAGAATTATTTTAAAGATATTTTAGTTCAATATGATATACATAATATGGACGATATCAATAAGTATCCTGACAGAAGGTTTATGCAGTTAAAAGGTATCTGAAGCTTATAGAAAGTCTTAGTTGTTTTAGAAATCAGCGAATCATTAGAATAATTGAAATAAGAATTACTTAAGCAATTTCTTATATATTTTGGTCCGAATAATCTGGGGTGAAATATATAAGAAATTGTTTATTTTAAACAAGTAAAACGGTGTCATAAGTTTATCTGGACGAATGAGTTTCTTTTATTCAGGTATCGAAGTTTTAAAACCGGTTATTTTTTGATAGATGTGATATTTGGGCTCTAATTTAATTGGCTGATAAGAGAGTTTTGCTTTTCTAAGGCCCTCTTGGCCTAAATCATCTTCTCTGTTCACAATTTTAGCTTCGGGGAAAGCATTAATTAAAAATTGCTGATTGATAAAGTTATATAATCCGGGTATGTTTATATTTGCTTTTTCAATGTGAATAAACGCACATTGTATATCAGGAGCATAACTTCCAATCGAATAGGCTTCCAATTTATTATCTATATAAACACCGCCTAATTCACAATCAATTAATCCGCAGTTTCTAAAAAGTCTGTGTATACCGTTTTCCTCCATGCGCATACTGCCGTGTTTATCTTCATAGTCACGGTTATCCAGCCATGTATCATGAAAAGCCTCTATTTCGTCAATATCGGAGCAGGAAAGAGATTTATATTCATATCGTCCTGAATAGTTCTTTAGAAAAGAATTCAAATGGTTTTTTTTCTTGTGATATGCCTTTCCGCTTAAGGTTCTTAACTTTTCGGCGTCATACATATAATCATAAGAGTCCCTGTCATCAACAATATCAAAGTCGTCCATAAAACCAGGAATTGTTTTAAGAACTTCCAGAAAAACCTCGTCTACCAGATACATATTTAAAGGTTCATGCAGCGTTTGATTCCAGTGGTTTTTAATTTCCATAAATACATCTTTTATATCTTCCGTTTTACACATGGGCATCATTGGACAGTTGCGATTCCTTGATTTAATTAGACACACCATATAAGTATCATTACGGTAATAAAAAGTATCATAATATTCTTCCCATATAATTGCATTAATTGATTGACGTTCCGATATATAGATTGGACGTAAGTTATTGTATTTCTCTAAATACATGCTGTCCATTATAGTTAATTTTTTAAATTCTATCCCCATAGATATCACTCCAGATTATAAAAAAGCAGCTGGTTGCCATTGGCAGCCAGGCCGCCTTTCATTTAATTTTTATTTGTTCTGACTGTTTCTCTTAGCTCTCATACGCATAGTCGGATCTAATATTTTTTTACGGATTCTTAAACTTTTGGGAGTAACTTCTAATAATTCGTCGGTATCAATAAATTCCAGAGCCTGTTCCAGACTTAAAACTCGCGGCGGAGTTAATTTCAAGGCTTCATCAGCGCTGGAGGAGCGGGTATTGGTAAGCTGTTTTCTCTTACATACATTAACTTCAATATCCTCGGCTTTACCATTCTGGCCGACAACCATACCGGAATAAACTTTTTCACCGGGATTAATAAATAAGGTACCTCTTTCCTGAGCGTTAAACAGACCATAGGTGATAGCTTCACCTGATTCATAGGCAATTAAAGAACCTTGTTTTCTATATTGGATATCTCCTTTATAAGGTCCATAATCGTCAAATAATGTGTTAATCATACCATTACCTTTTGTATCAGTCATAAATTCACCGCGGTAACCGATGAGACCTCTGGAGGGAATGGAGAATTCAAGTCGGGAGTAACCGCCGTTTGCAGTTGACATACCCTGCAGTTCTCCTTTTCTCTGACTTAATTTATCAATTACAGTACCGGAGAATTCTTCCGGCACGTCGATGATTGCTCTTTCCATAGGTTCGAGCTGTTTGCCTTTTTCATCATATCTATATAAAACTTCTGCTTTACTTACTGCAAATTCATAACCTTCTCTGCGCATATTCTCAATTAAAACAGAAAGATGTAATTCACCGCGGCCGGATACTTTATAACTTTCCGTAGCATCCGTTTCCTCAACCCTTAGACTTACGTCCGTATTTAATTCACGGAAGAGGCGGTCTCTTAAATGGCGGGAAGTTACATATTTACCCTCCTGTCCGGCAAGAGGACTGTCATTTACCATAAAATGCATAGCAATCGTTGGCTCGGAAATCTTCTGGAACGGAATCGGTACCGGATTATCCGGTGAACATATGGTATCACCAATATGAATTTCTGCGATACCTGATATGGCAACAATGGAACCTACGGTTGCTTCTGTGACTTCAATCTTTTTTAAACCTTCAAATTCATATAATTTGCTGATTTTAACTTTTACATTTTTATTTGGGTCATGGGCATTGACCATAACGGCTTCCTGATTCATTTTAATGGTACCGTTGTCTACTTTACCTACTCCGATACGTCCAACATATTCATTATAGTCTATGGTGCTGATCAGTACCTGTGTGCTGGCATCAGGGTCGCCCTCCGGGGCAGGTATATAATCAATAATAGTTTCAAATAAGGGTTTCATATTTTCAGGTGTATCATCTAATTCTAAAATAGCAATACCAGATTTAGCAGATGCATAAACAAAAGGACAATCAAGCTGTTCATCGGAAGCATCTAATTCTATAAATAATTCTAAAACTTCATCAATTACTTCTGTAGGTCTTGCTTCCGGTCTGTCAATCTTATTAATGCAGACAATAACCGGCAAGTTCAGTTCCAGGGCTTTTTTAAGAACGAATTTAGTTTGCGGCATAGCGCCTTCAAAAGCATCCACAACTAAGACAACACCGTTAACCATTTTTAAGACACGTTCCACTTCACCGCCGAAATCAGCATGACCAGGTGTATCAATGATATTGATTTTAACTCCCTCATAATAAATAGCTGTATTTTTAGAAAGTATCGTAATTCCACGTTCCCTCTCAATATCATTGGAGTCCATAACCCTTTCCTGTACGGTCTGGTTGGAACGGAATACACCGCTTTGCTTTAAAAGCTCATCTACCAAGGTTGTTTTGCCATGGTCAACATGGGCAATAATAGCGATGTTACGAATATCTTCTCTTTTGATTTTCATATAGTACTTCCTTCCTTTTTGGTGTCTTTTGGCACCCTGCAATATATAATTATGCTTAAAATTTACTCACTTATAAAATAATTCCATTACCGGAATTAACGGAACTGTCATATTAAATACAGTTAAGTAATAGATTATAACGTATTATCATGGTTAACTTTTAAAATGAGTAAAGTTCGGAACATTCTAACTTGAATATTGTATCATATAACAGAAAATTTACAAGGCTTTTCATTTACTGTCCCAATTTTTCAGCGTTTTGCTGTCAGGAATAAACCATATTTAAAATAAATTAGGAAATTTTTTGAAATTTTGATTCTAAAATGATAAAAACAAGCATACATATAATAGTGGAGAAAATATTTATCTTGAATTTCAGGACAATGAAATTGGGTGACCAATATATTTGTACAGAGCAGGATTAAAGAGAAGGGAGTCATACGATATGACAGATAAAGTATTTGATAACAATCAAGTAAGTATTGCAGGCGAGGTAATGACTGATTTTGTTTTCAGTCACGATGTATTCGGGGAAGGCTTTTACATCTTAGATGTATCGGTAAGCCGGTTAAGTAATTCCTATGATATTATTCCTATCATGGTGTCTGAGAGACTAATCGATGTAAAAGCAGATTTAAAAGGAAAATATGTGGAGGTAAATGGGCAGTTCCGCTCTTACAACCGGCATGAGGACAATAAAAACCGTTTAGTTCTGTCCGTATTTGCCAGAGAAATTAAAGTTTGTGAAGAAGATATGGATGGAGTAAGACCAAATTATATCTTTTTAGATGGTTATGTTTGTAAGCAACCGATATATCGAAAGACTCCTTTAGGCAGAGAGATTGCAGATATTTTATTGGCGGTAAATCGTCCCTATGGTAAATCTGATTACATACCATGTATTTGCTGGGGTAGAAATGCCAGATTCGCTGAGAATTTTACTGTGGGTGGACACATACAGGTTTGGGGTAGAATCCAAAGCAGAGAATATCAGAAAAAAGTCGGAGAAACCGACTATGAAAGACGTGTAGCATATGAAGTTTCAGTCAGCAAACTGGAATATTTAGAAGAATATTGATAAATTGACTAACCGGACACTTTGCCCGGTTAGTTTTTTGTAATTCGGGAGTTTATAGTCTCCTTATTAATTCTTCGGTAATCTACCGGTGTTACACCTGTCTCTTTCTTAAACAGCTTTGTAAAATAAGAATAATTTCCATAACCAACTTTATCCGATATTAAATTAACGGATAAATCTGTATTGACAAGCAGATCCTTTGCCGTTGCGATCCGTTTTTTGATAATATAATTTACCAGAGAGCTTCCGGTCTCTTTTTTAAATAAACGAGCTGTATAATCAGGATCTAAATATACGATTTCTGCCAAACTGTTTCTGCTGATATCCTCGGTAAAATGTATATCTATATAGTCGCAGATAATTGATGCAACAGATTTCTGGGAGGCAGAAAACTTGGCATAGTCCAGGGAGGTACAGACAAGGTAAGAAATGTACATGATCATGTTTTCAACGGACTTTACGGATAGCTCCAGTAAAATGTCATTAGTTCTGCCTTGTATTAATTTATGTGCCAATATCCCTTTCTCTTTTAGAAAATAATAAATTAACTGAATAATATCAATCTGAAAGCTTGCAATAACCGTATAGTTCAGTTTTTTGGACTGGGATAAGGTGAAGAGGTAATCCTCACAGTATTCGGTAAATAAGGAATGCTTTTCAAGCCTCAGGTATTCGTCCAGCAGTTTTAGGTTAGGTACCATATAATCAGCAGTAACAGGTACATAGCTGCTTAATAAAAAGACTCTGTTTCTGCAGTCTATAATATTTTCATTCATGGAGCGCAGTTGCTGCAACCTATAGTGAAAAGTATCAAAAGTTGCGGGCAGACCAATATAGCAGCTTAAGGAGGAACTAAACTTTTTATTAACTAGGGCAATCAGTTTTTCACAATAATCAGACAGAACAGTCAGTAATTTATCTTCCATGGATTTATCACATCTTAGAATAGCAATAAAATTACCGCTAACTGGATTTAACTCCAACAAAATGTCATAAGGGGACAATACTCCTGCAAATACCTCATGGAAAGTGTTATAAAAACCGGTATTCAGTTTCTTCTCATCTTGATAACAGCATTTAATATTATTATGGGATAAGGTAATGGAATAAAGGTCAAATAAAACAGTCACGAATTCATCGGTTTTTTTATAGGAAAGGTGGTTTTTATTTAATTGGTGTTTTAGTTCTTCTTCCGTATAAGTATTTTCCTGCTTTATATAAGCCATCCAGAAATGTTCTGAAATATTTGTTTTAATATCCTCCCACATGTTAGAAATAGATAATGCTTTTTTTGTCTGCCGTGCAGATTCTGCTTTTTTTACCGCTTTTTTAATAATTAGATTCAGTTTATCAAATTGAATAGGTTTTAAGTAATATTCCAGGCTTTGAAGTTCCACGGCTTTTTGGGCAAATGAAAAATCTGCATAGTTTGTCAAAAAAATAGTCTGTATATCATAATTATTTTCACGAATCCAGGAAAGAAGATCAATACCGGTTCCCTGGGGCATATCAATATCGGTTATTAATATATGTACTGGTTTTTCTTTGATTATTTCTTTTGCTTGGCTGATGTTAGAAACCATAAACACCTCTTTCAACCCTAAAGCTTCCCAGTTCATGTTCTGATTTAAAGCGGACAATACAAATCGATCATCATCAACAAGTAAGATATTCATCAATTTTTCTTATATAAAAACTTTATGCAGTTCTTATATATTCTCCTTTCTGTTTTCTGAGTGCCTATTCTGACTGCAAAGGCAGCCATAATTCAATGGAAGCGCCCATATCATCATTATTGGAGAACTTTAAATCATAAGCTTCTCCATACAAAAAAGTCAATCTTGTTATGGCATTGCTGATGCCTATTCTGGTACCGTCTTCCCCTGCAAGGGATTGCCGGTTGTTTAAGGCATTCAGTACATCTGTAGTAAAGCCGGGACCGGTATCTCTTAAAACAATATGAAGGTAATCTTTTTTCTCTTTTTGGTATTTTTTTACGGAGAGCCTGATTTTTAAGGTTATTGTTAAGGATACACAGTGTTTAATAACATTTTCTATAAAGGTCATCAGGATAAGCGGAGGAATGACGGCATCTCGGGTACCTTCACCCACCTGATATTCATAAGAAAAAGCAGAACCATACCGTAAGGATTGTATGCTTAAATAATCATTTACATGGTTCAGTTCATATTCCAGGCTTATAAAGTCTTTGTTGGTCTGGAACAGGTAACGCAGATAATTTGATGTAAAAAGGGCCATGGTTTCAATCTCTTTGTAACTCTTAGTCTGGGCCATACTATAGATGGTAGTCAGACAATTTAAGTAAAAATGAGGTTTGATCTGCTGTTGTAAGAAACCTATCTGTATTCGTTTCTTTTCCAGTTCCTGTTCGTACAGGTTGATTTTTAATTTCGTGATTTCCCTCATAAGATTCTTAAACTGTTGACTGGCCTGTTCTAACTCAATAATATTGCCGTCCTGCAGATCCAGAAGATTTGTCCCCTCATTTATTTTGGATAGATTAAGGGAAAAATTATGGATAGGTTTGATCACTTTCTTTTGCATATAGAATAAAAAGACAAATAATGTAAGGGCTACGATAAAGGCCATAATAATAACAAAAACCTGAATAAACAGAATACGCTCATAAAACCAGTTATCAATATAGATATTAAGAGTAAAAGGAAGGTTTGTATCCTTATTTGTAAAGACAAGTCTGCTTAAAAAGAGGGGATTACCGACAGACGGATCTTTAGTTCTTTTTTTACTGCTCGTACCGATCAGGGTAGTATTGTTAAAATTTCTCATCAACATATAGCCGTTGGTGCCAAGATTGACATCCTCAAGAGGTTTTAACATATCTTTAGCAGAGATAAAAGCAACAAAGGTCCGGTTATTATATGTAATGGTATAATATAAATAGAAATTATTTCTTATTTTTAGGATTTTCCAATCATTGCTGTTTTTCAAAGTTTCTTTACTTTCAATTTTCTGCATAAGTTCTTTTTTACAGATTTTATAATCGGTATAGGAGAGATTTAAGGCGGAACAGCATAAAAATAAATTTTGTTTCTCTAAAAATAGAAAATACTGGAATTCTTTTCCGGTTGCATATTGATTATCACTGACTCTTGTACGGAAAGTGGTAATGGCATCAATACGGTCCCCGTAATTGGTATTCGTTTCTATGGTTTCCACTAAAGGTTCATGTATGGCAGTCCAACGGACAAAGTGCTCCACAGCCGCTGTTTTTCGTATTGTCTCATTCTGATATAAAGTAATGGTATTGGATATATGAGCAATGTTTTGTTCCCTGGTTGTAATAATAGAAAAAAAACTGACTATGAGATTAATTGCAATAATAGGAATGGACAAACTGATTAATACCTTTATATAATGTTCCAGGGAATAACTGGATCGATACGGTTTCTTTTTCATAACAACTCCTATTTTAATTCTAATAATTATGTTTGATTGTATCAACCATAATTATACAGTAACGGACAGGGATATTCTAGCAATATTAAAAGAAAGGCTGCATAGTGCTAGAGAAATGTCGGAATAGTTCTATAGTCCCCTAACCAGTTTGTGATAAAATTTCCACTAAGGAGAGTATGAGTTACATCCGGATTTATACATGTGGTTAAGTCCACAGATGGGAGCTGTTATGAGAAAAATATCAAAAGAAACAGGCAGAAAAGCTTCGCTGCGGAATGGAATTATAAAGAGTATTCCTTTATATATTCTTTTACTTCCCTCAGCCATACTTTTGTTCTGCTTTGCGTATCTGCCAATGTATGGCCTGGTAATCGCATTTAAAGATTATTCTCCAGGCCTTGGGATTTTTGGGAGTCCTTTTGTAGGACTGAAACATTTTATTAAGTTTTTTCATTCCTACCAATTTTCACTGACATTAAAAAATACTTTAGCTATTAGTGTTTATGGAATTTTAGTAGGTTTTCCGCTGCCGATTGCCCTGGCTTTACTATGTAATCAGATACGAAACCAGAAATTTAAAAAAATCTTTCAGGTTACCACCTACCTCCCCCACTTTATTTCTACTATGGTAATGTGCGGTTTGATCCTGATTTTTTTATCACCTAACACTGGAATCATAGCAAACTTTTTCAGGCTGTTCGGAGTGCAGATACCTAATTTTATGGCAAGTGTAACTGCCTTTAAACATGTATATGTGTGGAGTGATATCTGGCAGCATTTAGGATGGGATAGTATTATATACCTGGCGGCCTTATCCGCTATTGATCCTACTTTTTATGAAGCAGCCACTATTGACGGTGCTTCCACCATGCAAAAGATCCGCTACATAGATTTGCCGCTGATTATGCCAACCGCTATGATTCTATTGATTTTAAGGGCAGGAAATATTTTAGGAGTGGGGTTTGAGAAAGTATTTCTCTTACAGAATACCCAGAATTCCATGGGAAGTGAGATAATTTCCACGTATGTTTATAAAGTGGGCATGCAGAGTTTTCAATACAGTTTATCTACGGCAATCGGGCTTTTTAATACGGTAGTTAATCTGGCAGTACTTTTGGCCGTTAACTGGATATCAAAGAAGACAACTGATACCGGACTGATATAAGGAGGATGTCATTGAGTAAAAGAAAAACAGGACCTGTGAGGATGAAGAAAAGCCCTCAGGACAGATTTGTTGATTTTTGTATCTATACAATTGCAGTTTTAATGATATTAGCCGTTATTTACCCTCTGTGGTTTATAATAATTGCATCCTTTAGCAACCCGGCTGATGTGGCGGGCGGAATTGTATGGCTCTGGCCGAAAAAATGGGTACTTGACGGATATATGGAATTATTCAGGCAATCTGCTATCTGGCGAAGCTATGGCAATACGGTTCTTTATACCGCTGCCGGCACGCTGGTTGCATTACTGGTCAATTTAACTGCAGGTTATGCCATGTCTAGAAAAGATATGGCAGGAAGAAAATGGATTAACTATTTCTATATCATTCCGATGTTTATCAGCGGTGGATTAATACCTATTTATCTGGTGGTAAAGCAGTTTAACTTACTTGATACATTCTGGGTAATGATAGTACCCTTTTCGGTATCAATCTATAATATTATTGTTGCAAGGACTTTTTTTAGTACCAGCTTACCGGAGGGACTTTGGGAATCGGCACAGATTGACGGATGCGGTACCATAAGGTATTTCTTTCAGTTTGCAATACCCTTATCCAAAGCAATTATTGCGGTAATTGGGTTATGGACGGCAGTAGGTATCTGGAACTCATGGTTTAATGCTTTGATTTATTTGCAAAGTGAAAATTTACAGCCATTACAGTTACTGCTGCGAAGAATCTTAATATCAAATCAGTCTCTTCTTGGAGCCGCTACGGGGGAAATGGCATCGGAGCTTCGAAGATTGTCTGATATGATGAAATATGCGTCTATCGTAATTTCTACCATACCGATTATGTGTCTGTATCCGTTTTTACAGAAGTACTTTAATCAGGGGGTTATGATAGGTGCCATTAAAGAATAACAGGAGGATGTAAAAATTATGTTTAAGAAAACAGTAAGTGCCATAGTTATGGCAGCTATGTTAGCAGCCGCACTGACGGGCTGCGGGGGAAAAGAAACAGCTACCGGTACATCGGAACCTGCCGCACAGGAAAAAACGACTGACAGTACAAAGTCAGAAAGCAGTACAGCCGAAAAAGAGGCTTTTAAAGTTGCCACCGTCCGCTGGGCAGACTGGGGCGAAGCTTATCACGAGGGTTTTGTGGACACAGCAGCGGATAAAACAGGGATTACGATTAATTGGGAGACAATACTAAATGCCGATTGGGGCGATAAAAAGGCAGTACTGCTGGCCGGCGGGGATTTACCGGATGCATTTCTTGGCTCTATTTGTTTTTCGGCAGCGGAAATAGCCTCCAATCAGAATACGTTTCTTGCATTAGACGACTATATTGATGAAAATATGCCTAATTTTAAAGCTGTTCTTGAAAAAGATCCAATCATGAAAGCACTGGCCACGTCCTCTGACGGGCATATTTATAGTCTGCCAAGTAAAAAGCCCTGCAGGCCTATAGTAGCCAATCAGATGTTTATTAATCAGAAATGGCTGGATAATTTAGGTTTGTCGATGCCACAGACTTATGAAGAATTTTATGAGGTGTTAAAGAAATTTAAAGACGAGGATGCTAATGGCAACGGAGATAAGGGAGATGAAATTCCTTATGGACAGGGATACGCCGATTCAACCATGTTTTTTCTGCTTCCTTTTGGTATGAACATAGGTGCTGATAATACTTATTTAATGTCAGTTAAAAACGGTGAGCCGGTATTTTTACCGACACTGGATTCTTATCGCGAGGGTATTAAATGGATGAATAAAGCTTTTACCGAAGGGCTGATAGATCCTGAAATTTATACTCAGGATACTTCCATGCGCGACGCAAAACTGATGAATGAAACTCCTTTGGTGGGTTGTGCACCGGGTTGGACTGCAGATGCCACTTTTGGACCTAACGCATCCGAATACACGGCTCTTCCGGCACTTAAGGGTCCTGACGGAGAACGTTATGTATCCTCTGATCCGGAACACTGGAATTACAGCAGAAATGAATTTATGATTACAAATACCTGCAAAGATCCGGCTGCACTTCTTAGGTATATGGATCAGTTCTATACGGAGGACGCTTCAATCCAGACATTTTACGGCTCCTTTGGTATAGGTATTGAAAAAGACGGCGATAATTATTCCCTTCTGCCTCCGACGGACGGAAATTCTGCAGATACTTTTGCATGGATCAATTCCTTACGTGATTTTGGACCGAAATATGTTGAAGACGGGTTTAATGACAGAGTAAAATTACCGACAGACAGCGGTGACGGTTTAAAACTGGAATTGGACAAAGAATTAAGCAAGTACGCAAAACCTGCTTATCCCAACGTAAGTTATACGAATGAGCAATTAAATAATTTATCTACTCTTTATATGGATATCAGCTCATATGTAACCACTATGCAGGCAAAATGGGTAACGGAGGGCGGAGTCGATTCAGAGTGGGATACTTATCTTGATACCTTAAAGCAGATGGGATATGATGATTTCATAAAAATCCAGAAAGATGCTTATAAAGCTTACCAGGACAGTACAAAATAAGCAGATTACAGGGACTACTTAAGTTAGTTATCATAGAGTAAGAATGTATTGAGCTGATGGCAAATTAAGCCATCAGCTCAGTTATTATAGATAAATTTCGTAATAGAATCCGATATAAAAGGATGAATAAAGAAGATAACAAACCAGGTAATAAAAAAATAGAAATACAATTCATGATAAATCAATTTGCCCTTTTTCTTTGAAAAGGAAGTATTTATGCAAAATTTATTTATTATCTTAGGGCTGAGCTTATTCACTGAGAGAAACAAAATATATCCCAGACAGGTGCCTAATGTATTAGTCCACAAATCATTTACATCCGATATTCGAAAGCAAAAGAGCTGCATGGTTTCTATGGTCAGGGATAATAAAAAACCCGTAATAACAGTCTTTTTAAAATTATATTTAGCCCATAAAAGGGGTAGTAATAATCCGAAAGGCAGAAATAATAAAATATTATTAACATACTGATCATAATACGGAACGATTCCGTCAAAAAGATTAAAACTGATGTTAGCGTCCAAATTTATAGTTTTAATGGAGGGAATACCGGTAACCAGAAAAATACCTGCCATTAAAAAACAAAAAATATAAGTTCCTAATTTATGATAAATGGAAGCAGAGATATGATTTATATATTTAAACAAGAGCTGAAGTAATATTAAAAGCGGTATCATCAATGTAAAATTAATTGTAGCGTTTGTAAATAATAAAATCAAAAACATAATAGCACCTCTTTTCTATTTCGTTAAATAAATTTTAGCAAAATAACAGAATAATAACCATTTTGAAAACCTTAAGATTGATTAAGATAAAGTAAATAAATCTTTATTTCATATGTAGAAAATAAAGATATTGATTAATTAATTCCAAATTGAATAAGTATAATCAAACCTCAGCTTTGCTCAAAGTCTGAGTATAATAATCATGTTTTATCTAAAATTCATATTGACAAGCAATAAAGGTAATGATAATATGTGTTAAAAGAATTATGGTAGAAGCTTTAAATAAAATTGAATAGATGATTTTTTGGTAGAGGCGCATTTTTTAAGAGTACATAGCTGGATATGGCAGACATATACGAAAGCTGTGGAAAGGAAAAGATGCCGAAATTAAGGCAGAACTGCAGTGCCTTAGTTGGGCATATGGTTAAGAACTATATGACTGTCATCATTTTATTGATGGAGTGCTGCCTAAAGAATGTAAGCCATTAATTTTGCACACTGCTATTTGTAGTTGAAGAATTGGGCGTTACAGGAAAATTCTTTAGTGTCGACTCTTAAGTCGGCTTTTTTTATTTCATAGGAAAGTTCTTAGAACTTCCCTATGAAATAAAAACCCTAACGGGCAGGATGCGCATGACGCGTCAGAGGTAGATTGTCACTAAAGTGACAGCGCGTCAGCGCCAGAGTCTGGTAAACCAGACTCCTTTTATGCAAAAAAATTAGGAGGTGCTGTTATGGCAATATTTAAAGGAGCCGGTGTTGCAATTGTAACACCATTTAAAGAAAATCTGGAAGTAAATTATGATAAGCTGGGAGAATTGCTGGATTATCAGATTGAACATGGAACTGACAGTATTGTAATATGCGGAACGACCGGTGAAGCATCCACTTTGACCCATGAAGAACATTTGGAATGTATTAGGTATACCGTAGATAAAGTAAATAAAAGAATACCGGTTATAGCGGGAACCGGATCCAATAGTACGGATACAGCCATATATCTTTCAACGGAAGCTGAAAAATATGGGGCAGACGGACTTTTACTGGTTACACCTTATTATAATAAAGCTACGCAGAGAGGATTAAAAGAACATTTCACTGATATAGCAAAGGAAGTGAATATTCCGATTATTCTCTATAATGTACCCGGCAGGACGGGATGTAACCTTCTTCCCAAAACAGCAGCAGGGCTGGTAAAAGATGTGGATAACATTGTAGGAATTAAAGAAGCCAGTGGAAACATATCGCAGGTAGCAAGCCTGATGCATCTAACCCAGGGAGACATTGATTTATATTCCGGTAATGACGATCAGATAGTACCGTTACTATCCTTAGGAGGAATTGGTGTGATTTCTGTACTTTCTAATATAGTACCTAAGGAAACTCATGATATCGTTGCAAACTATTTAAATGGGAATGTAAAATTAAGTTGTGAACAGCAGTTAAATTACATACCGTTAATTGATGCCCTGTTTTGCGAAGTTAATCCGATACCGATTAAAAAAGCATTAAATCTTATGGGATTTGAAGTAGGAGGTTTAAGAAAACCTCTAACGGATATGGAACCTGAAAACGTAGAAAAGCTAATAAAAGCCATGAAAGAGAGCGGCCTTAAGATTGTTTAAGATGAATATAAGGTTAAGTAAGAATATTAATAAGTGCCATGAGATAATAGTTACTAGGAGGATAAAATGACAAGAATAATATTACGCGGCTGCAATGGCAGAATGGGCCAGGAGATAACAAAACTTCTTGAATCTGATAAACAGGCAGTTATTGCGGCAGGTATTGATTTACATGAATCAACCGGTAACGGTTATCCTGTATTTACTTCTTTTTCTGCCTGTACTGTAATTGCAGACGTAATTATTGACTTCTCTTCTCCGCAAAAGCTGGACGAAATGTTTGCATTTGCAGAAAAGAATCAATTGCCCGTTGTATTGTGTACAACGGGATTATCGGAAGAGGATCTTGCGATGGTTGAAAAAGCTTCACAGAATATTGCCATATTAAGATCGGCAAATATGTCTGTGGGCGTTAATACTGTGATGAAATTATTAAAGACCGCGGCACAGGTTTTAGCTTCGGCGGATTTTGATATAGAAATAGTAGAAAAACATCATAATCAAAAACTGGATGCACCCTCCGGTACCGCTTTGGCTTTAGCCGATGTCATGAATCAGGTATTGAATCAGGAATATAATTATAAATTTGACCGCTCCGGGGAACGTAAAAAGAGAGAAAAAAAAGAAATTGGTATCTCAGCTGTCAGGGGCGGAACAATTATCGGCGAACACGAAGTGATCTTTGCAGGTTTGGATGAAGTAATAGAAATCAAACATACCGCTTATTCCAGAGCTATATTTGCAAAAGGGGCAATTCATGCTGCGAAATTTTTAGCGGATAAGGTACCGGGTTTGTATGATATGAGTGATGCAATCGATTAAATAAAAGTGAAGGGCTGTAGCATATTTTTCATTAATTATGCATCAGCCCTTTTTAGCTTATAACGGTTAATTTATGGGAAATAAAAGTTATACATCATTAAGCTGACATTTGCCATAAAAAAGACACATTTTATGTATATTAGGCAAAAAACATGTAGAATGTGCAAGTACTATTGTAAAAAATTAGCATTGAGCTATAATAGATAATGTAATAAGCAATTTGTTACAGTAACTATTAACCGTAAACTTTCTAAAGGAGGATTTCGAAATGAAAAATGTTCAGGAAAAGGTATGGAAATCAGTAGCAAAATGGGCTTATCAAACGGCAGGCTTATTAAAGGACACCGCTTGCACATCAATGGAGGAAAACAAAGATTTAACTGCCTTGGTACAAGCATTAGGAATTTTTTAAGTCAGCCTGGCTAACCCATGAGGGGTGGTGATGCTATGGTTACTTATGATTCATTATTCTTAATGCTTCAATTCGGCATGATATTGCTTGCAATGCTTACTTTTATCGATAACAGAAGTAATAAGCGTAGAAGATAATTATGTATGTTTGAAACCAATCATAAACGATAACTTTTTTACATAAGCGAATAATGGAAAATCGGCTAAAGATTATCTAAGTTAAAAAGAACAGAAAAACCCGAAAAATAAACTTAAGAAAATTTCTAATCTAAGCAGGAGGTTTATGCATACAATATATCCCGCATGGTACAAATGGAATTATCTATCTGTCATTGATTTTATCAGGTGTCTGACTTATAATTTAATTGGAATAATTGTGAAAAATTTGTGAACAGTTTATTTTTATATAATTGTTCACAAATTTTTCGCATTATAAGAGTACCATATTCTTGTTAGAGGCCAAATTTATTTAAGGAGGAGAATGTCTTGATAGAAGTTAAGAATTTAGTCAAAAAGTATGGGGACCATCTAGCAGTAAATAATTTAAGCTTTACGGTTGAAAAAGGTCAGATACTTGGCTTTTTAGGGCCAAATGGGGCGGGAAAGTCCACAACTATGAATATTATCACAGGTTATATATCGGCAACTGAAGGGTCAGTAGTAATTGATGGACACGATATCTTTGATGAGCCGGAGGAAGCCAAGAAACGGATTGGCTATTTACCGGAATTACCCCCGTTATATCCCGATATGACCGTAAGAGAATATCTTAATTTTGTTGCTGACCTTAAAATGGTTAAAAGATCGGAAAAAAGCAAAATGATAGCAAAGATCATGGGTATGGCAAAAATTACGGATGTATCCGACCGCTTGATCAAGCAATTATCAAAAGGTTATAAACAAAGGGTAGGTCTGGCTCAGGCCATCATTGGTTTTCCCGATGTCTTAATATTAGACGAGCCTACCGTAGGTTTAGATCCGATGCAGATAATTGAAATCAGGGATTTAATAAAGAAACTAAGTAAAGATCATACCATTATATTAAGTTCCCATATTTTATCGGAAGTTAGTGCAATCTGTGACACCGTTTTGATTATTAATAAAGGTAAATTAATTGTCAGCGATACGCCGGATAATCTATCCAAACACATCGGCGGCTCCAACGGATTACATCTTCAGATTAAAGGCACAAAAGATAAGATAAAAGCAGCTCTGGAAAACATAGCGGAAATAACAAAAATCGATTATGAATCCAGAACGAAAGACGGCATAATCAAATTAACTGCTTACTGTAAAGAAGATGATGATATACGTGAAGCAGTGTTTTATGCCTTAAGTGATGCAAGATGTCCAATCTTAAATATGCAATCCTCAAATATGTCTCTGGAAGATATCTTCCTTGAGGTAACCCAGACAAAAGGTAAGGGAAAACAAGCCAAAGGTCTTGGAAGACGGAAATTATATCCATCGAATAATGAGGCTGTCAGTCAAGCGGGCCCGGTGACAGGGCAGAATCAAGAAACGGATCATGAGGAGGAAAATTAAAGATGCTGGCAATATATAAAAAAGAGTTAAAATCTTATTTTACATCAATGACCGGATATGTATTTATCGCGTTCTTTTTAGTAATTATCGGTATATATTATGTTATTTATAATATGATTCAGCTTTATGCTAATTTTGAATATGTATTATCCGGAGTTTCCTTTATATTTGTTTTATTGGTACCGATTTTAACCATGCGTCTTATGGCAGAAGAGAAGAAACAGAAAACAGATCAGTTACTGTTTACTTCGCCTTTATCAGTAGGAAAAATAATAGCCGGTAAGTTTTTTGCAGTACTTACCATATTTTTAATAGTAATGGGAATCGTATGTCTTTACCCGTTGATTTTATTGCAATTCGGTTCCTTATCCTTAAAGGTTGCTTATGGTTCTATCTTAGGGTTTTCCTTATTGGGGGCAGCTTATATAGCAATCGGTTTATTTATCTCGGCTTTAACCGAAAGCCAGGTAGTCGCCGCAGTAGTATCGTTTGTTGTAATCTTAATCACGGCTTTAATGGACAGCCTTGTTAATCTGTTACCGAAAGATAATAAATCCGCATGGATTATCTTCTCCATTATTCTGATTCTGATTTGCTGGATTGCCTATGTTATGATGCATAATCTCACAGTATCTCTGTCTGTAGGTATTGTGGCAGAAATCGCTCTCACCGTTATATATTTACTTAAACCAACCTTATTTGACGGTTTGGTATCTAAAGTATTTAACTGGTTTTCTGTTATTGCAAGATTTGATAATTATACAAAGGGTGTATTGGATTTATCCTCCGCAGTTTATTTTATCAGTATTGTATTCCTGTTCCAGTTCTTGACGGTACAGGCAATTAAGAAACGCAGATGGAGTTAAGGAAGGGAGAGAATAAGGTGAAAGACTTAAATAATACAAATCAAGATAATTTAAATCAAGATAATTTAAATCCGGATAACTTAAATCCAGAAGATTTCAATCAGGATGAAATAAGCCAGAACGATATAGATCAGGATGATTTTAGCCAGGACGAATTTAATCAGGAAGATACCATCCAGGCCGAAGAAGAAAATCAGGATGAGATTCAGGGAACAGTAAAAAAAGAAAGTATAACTACCAAAATCAAAGCATCCTTTACATCCAGAAAATTTAAAGGCGGAGCTTATGCAACTACAATATCTGCTATTGTTATTATAATGATACTTGTAGTAAATATTTTTGTAACCGAATTAGGCCTTAAGATTGATGTAAGCAAGGAAGGCATGTATACACTTACAGATACAACAAAAGATTTTGTAAAAGAATTAAAGGATGATATTACCATCTATTATATTGCACAAACCGGTTCTGAAGATAAAACATTTAAGGAAATAGTTAATAAATATGATGCTCTGTCAGACAAGATAAAAATAGAATATAAAGATCCGGTTTTATATCCGAATTTTGCTTCTGATTATACGGATGAAAAATTAGCCGATAATAGTGTATTAGTTGTTAACAATGTGAACAAAAGAGCAAAATATGTGGCTAATTCCGATATGTATAAGACAGAAATTGATTATCAGACCTATCAGACCAATGTAACCGGTATTGATGTGGAGGGTCAGATAACTTCCGCATTACAGTATGTTACAACAAAAGACTTACCAGTTATGTATATGGTACAGGGTCATGGTGAAACAGCTATCGGTGATACACTGGCCTCTTCTTTTGCCAAGGTAAATGTAACTACGAATACTTTATCTACCTTAACGGTAAAGAGTATACCGGACGATTGCTCCATCCTGTTTATTAATGCACCTCAAAAGGATTATACTAAGGATGAAGTAGCTATGATAAAAGATTATCTGGCCAAGGGCGGGGACGCTATTATTTTAGCAGATTATGCTGCGGAGGGTCTGGATAATTTCAACAGCCTGATGAATTACTACGGCATTAGTTTTGTTAAAGGTATTGTGTTGGAAAAAGAACAAGGTTATTATATGGGCCAATATGTTAATAATCTTGTACCAAGTATGAAAAGCCATGACATAACTTCCTCCATTATCTCCGGTAAAGCATCTATCGTCGCACCATCTGCAATTGGTATACAAGTACTTGATTCTAAGAGAAGTACTACACAGATTGACCCGTTACTTACAACCTCTGATTCTGCTTACTCTAAAATTGATGTGAAATCCAATACGGTGGAAAAACAGAGCGGAGATATTGACGGACCATTTAACCTTGGTGTAGCAATAACAGAAAAATATAATGGAGTAGAATCTAAATTAGTTGTTCTCGGTTCTTCTTTACTCATTGATGAGAGTATGATGTCTTATCCGTCTATCGGCAATCTGGATTTAATGTTAAATTCCATTAACTTTGTTGCTGATAAAGAAAGCAATTTGGCGATACGTACAAGAAGTGTGACTCAGCAGTATTTAACCATGAATGCGGCACAGGTTAATTTCTGGGCAATCGTTATTGTGGTTGTAATTCCGGTATTTGTATTGGCTTTTGGCGGTTATATCTGCATCAGAAGGAGGAAAAAATAATGGCAGGCAGTAAGAAAAAGAAAAATCTAACACTTATTGTATTGCTGATAGCTATGATTTTGATGATTGCAGCCTGTTTTTCTCTGATAAAATATAAGGATAAAAAAGCTGCAAACAGCAGCGAAGATTCCACGAAAGAGACAGAAACCATAGCTAAGGTAGATGAGGATACTATCCAGACCATCTATTTTAAGAATAAAGATAATGAGATGACGCTAGTTAAAGGGGAAGACGGCAACTGGAAGAGTTCGGAAGATGAAGCTTTTCCGGTTAATCAAACCAATGCTGGAAATATGGCGAAAGCTTTTACAGACATAGCTTCTTCCAGAACAATCACAGAAGGTGTGGATAAGTTATCCGATTTTGGTCTGGATAAGCCGGCTATCACGGCAACTGCAACTGCAAAAGACGGTACGAAAACAACGATTACCCTTGGCAACGAAGTGCCTATTAGCGGCGGCTATTATGGAACATTGAATGGTGAAAAGAAAGTTTACGTACTTACAGCAGCATTATACAATAATTTTAACTATACATTAGAGAAGATGACAGCGGTGGAAAGCATTCCATCCATAACAGCAACAAATATTACACATCTTACTGTTTTGAACAAAGACAAACCTGGGTTTGAGATTAGTTATGACGGAAGTAAAGCTGCGGATTTCGCGGGTCTGACCCAATGGTCCATGAAGCAGCCATATAAAACAACAATTCCGGCAGATACGGATGCAGTAAATACCTTATTAGGCAATTATTCCTCTATGTCCTTTACATCCTGTGTGGATTACAATGCAGTGGATCTTAGCAAGTATGGTCTGGAGGATCCGGCAGCCAGTGTATCCCTTGAATATTTTGAAGAATATACGAAAGATAAAGCTACTGCGGATGATAAAGCTTCTACCGAGACGGCGGACAGTAATACAAAAGATGCTAAGGAAGAAGAAAAAACAAAAATTAACTATACTTTAGACCTGTTAATCGGATCAAAAGATGCAGACGGAAATTATTATGTAAAGACTAAGGATTCCAAAGCAGTAAATATTATGAGTGCGGATGCAGTGGATAAATTAATTACCATCGATGCATACAGTAATGTTGATCATTACGTTAATTTAGTCAATTTGGATTCCATAAATCAACTTGATATCAATTTCGACGGTAAAACATATACCTTGTCTGCCGAAAAAGCGGAAGATACAAAAGAGGATACCCAGACAAAGGACGATACCCAGTCTGGCGACTCGAAAAAGAAAGAAGATACAAATTATTATTTTAACGGGACTAAGGTCGGAGAAGATGACTTTAAGAGCTTATATCAGACAATTATCTCTCCGACAACGGAACGGGATATACCGAAAGAGTATTTTACAAGTAATACCGATCAGAAACCTGTTATGACTTTAACCTATCATCAAACCGATGGTAATAAGATAGAAATACAATATAAACCTTATGATGACAGTTATTATGTGGTAAATACCAACGGTTTGGAATATTTCCTTACCGATTTGAGAAAAGTTAATGATATTAAGACAGCTTTAGTCAACTTTATGAAAAATAAGTAATAATTTATCAAAGAAAAAGGGCCGTATGAACGAGCTCTTTTTCTTTTGACAAAATTACCATTCTAAAATTAGTTGACATATTCTCGGATACCACGTATATAATTGTAATACAAGCAGTATGAAACATACTTAAATTTCATACCATTGTATATGGATTTTACAAATTTTAGGCTGTTATGTGAGTATTTGATTAGGTTATGCGGAAATAAAAGAATGGATATTTGCATGGGGACATGCAGGTGGGAGTCATATGAAAAAAAAGCTATGGTTGATGAGTATCTGTATCTGTTTACTTATCATTATATTTGCCGGAAATATTTATAAACAATTAAATCAGAATAAGGAATTAAACACTGCCGGGCAGCAGGTTACGATTTTGGATGACAAAAATAAAATGACTGTAAAAGAAGCCTTACGATTGCTTGGTTTTCTTGGTATGTCAAAGGATCAGGACAGCGAAGAATTACTTACTAAGAAAGAGGAAGAATATTTTAGTTTTAGCGATGGAAAAACTGCCCTTACAAAAGTTTGCAATGAACTTTCCATTAAGGAAAAAGATGTTACGGATAAGTTATCTTTTGATCTCTTAGGCGGAACGGACAGTCAGAATATGACGGAAGAGGAATTTCTGGATCTTTTTGAAAGTATTTTAGCTGCAGTTCCCATAGATAAAAAGCCGGTAACGGAAATAACGATGTTTGTATTAGGAAAACAGACCAAACAGGGAACCGGTACGGAGGATGTTATTGTTACGGATCAAGGTCATTATACCTATACAGATACAAAAAGTTATGAAGATTTGTATACCAACGGAATTCTTAACTTAACCAATAAAAACACGGTTGAGAATGCGGGGGATAAGACAGAGGAAACCACAGATCAAAAGCCTGGCACCCTATTCCAGCCTGATAATTATATTGACTGCAAGGTAATGGCGTATGTCAGCGGTAATAAACTGGTATATGTTAAAGATATCTTAAAGGAAGAGACAACCTTA
This sequence comes from Anaerocolumna sp. MB42-C2, assembly GCF_030913705.1. Classification (GTDB taxonomy): domain Bacteria; phylum Bacillota; class Clostridia; order Lachnospirales; family Lachnospiraceae; genus Anaerocolumna. Next base: position 2,011,478 of record NZ_CP133190.1, on the reverse strand, counting down.
CACAATGTATGGATTACATCTGGTGAAAGCAGTACGGTAACTGCTTTCTTAAATGATATTTCAAGAGATTTTACTACCAGATATAAATTGTCTAAGGAGATCAAAGGGCAAATCGGTGATCTGGTTATCCAGGATAAAGAAATTATTAAAATAAGCATCAAACCTGATAAAATCAATGGCAAGGTATTGGTAGCAAACCAGGATTACATAGAAATTGAGGGATATGGTAAAGTCGATTTAGACGATAATTATAAGATCTATAAAATTTATGATGAATTATCCATGGAGGTTACCAATAGCATACTGGTTGGTTATACAGCAACGGATTTTGTTGTAGCCGACGGTAAAATTGTTGCCGCTTTAATAAAAGAAGCGATAAAAGCAAAAAACATAAGGGTTCTAATAAAGACCAGCGATTTTAAAGATATTTACCATGATAAAGTGCAACTGACAGCTACAAAAGATTTTACACTTACGGCAGGGGATACAATTAAGTCTTATAAAGCCGGCAAGAAAATAACCATAGAGCCAAATAACAAACTGCTAAAGGAAGGGCGTATACGGATTGAGACAAAATCAGAAAATGGTAAGATTAAACTACTTTCCATAAAACGTTCCGAAGATAATCCGTCCTATCGTGGTGCCATGGAAATATCATCAGCAGAAAATGGTCTAATCGTTATTAATGAACTTCCGATTGAAGAATACCTTTATGCGGTAATCCCCAGCGAGATGCCGTCGGACTATGGGGAAGAAGCACTGAAAGTACAGGCAATCTGTGCCAGAAGTTATGCTTATAATCAATTGTTTGCCAATGGTTACAGTCAATACGGAGCTCATGTAGATGACAGTGTAAGTTATCAGGTTTATAATAATATTCCTGAAAATGATGCAACTATACTGGCGGTAAAAGATACCTACGGAAAAGTTATCAGATACAGTGATGCAGTAATCACTGCGTATTATTTTTCTACCTCCTGCGGCCATACCGCTTCTTTGAACGAGGTATGGGGAAGCAGCGAGAGAGTGGATTACCTTCTTGGTAAGATGCAGACTATTTATGATGTGGTGAATGGGGAGGCTGTATATGCATCCTCCGGTTCACCCGATGGAGTAAACTTCTCAACAGAAAAAGTGTTCAGAGATTTTATTATAAAACCACCGAAAGACACCTATGATAGTAAATTCCCTTGGTACCGATGGGATGTAACCATTACCAAAGCTGACTTAAAAAAATCAATCGATAAGAATCTGTCCAACCGTTATAAGGCTAACCCTGATTTAATACAGACACTGGTTGGCGGTGATGTTAATGAAAATCCCAAGTATGAAAGCATACCGGTGAGTACCATAGGAACGGTTAAGGATGTATTGGCCAGCAAGCGGGAAAAAAGCGGTATTTTATCTGCTATCGTATTAGTTGGCTCCGACTGTACCATTAAGGTGCAATCCGAATATAATATCCGAACTCTGCTTGCACCTATAGAGGATGAAGTTGTTCGTAAGGATAAAAGCAAAATATCCGATCTGGGAATGCTGCCAAGTGCATTTTTTGTAATGGATAAATCAGAAAAAAGTATAACATTCCACGGCGGCGGTTATGGTCACGGTGTAGGTATGAGCCAGAATGGAGTAAAAGCAATGGCAGATTCCGGTAAAAATTATGAGGAAATTATTAAACATTATTATACCGGAGTTGATATTGGATACATTTATTAAGCTCTCCGGGGGATGCGCATTCATGTATATGGAATTATGCCAGCCAGGTTGGCAGGATGCACATAACGCGCTTAAGGAAGATGTCACTGTCGTGACAGCACGTCAGCGCTAGAGTCTGGCAAGCCAGACTCTTTCTTAATAGGTTTATACGTCCTTTTTATGATTGGAATCAGCGGAATTCTCGGATGCACGAATTTTTTGCGAAGAGGAGAAGTTATTGTTTTTATACTCTTTTCTATGTTTAAAAATATATTTTAAATAATAAATCAGATCTCCCGATGAGAGTACTACATTAATTTCTCCTCCGATGAAAAGTATGTGCATACAAAAATAAAACCATAACATAAACAGAACAATGGCCGTGAGACTGCCGTACATTCTGGAGTAATTGCTCATATTATCAATATAAAAGGAATACAGATAGGAAAAACCCATCCATCCGGCTGCAGATATAACTGCACCCGGTAATTCTTTATAGACTTTAGTAGAGCGGTTTGGAATAACAATATATATCAGTAAAAAAAATAGTGTCAGGATCAAAAGACCTGCTATGGTACGGATACTTATAATAACTAAGGCTAGATCTCTTAATATTGGGATTTTACTTTCAATCCAGATGTATAAGCGGTTACCAAATACTAATATTACTAAGGTTACTATCATCATAATGGCAAAGATAAAGGTATATATAGCAGAAATAAACCGTAATTTTAAATAACTTCTGGTTTCCCTAATCGCGTAAACGGAGTTTAATCCTTTTATTATTGCTAAAATTCCCCGGGAAGCCGACCAGAGGGCCGATATAGCCGTTATCGAAATAATTGTGCCTGAGGCCTTATCATATATTTCTGATATTATACTAATAATCAGGGAAGTTACACTGTTTGGAAAAATCTGAGTTAATGTTGACATAAGTACACTCTCCGTAATCGGTAAATACTGCAGCAGTGTTAATAACAACATAATAAAAGGGAAAAAAGATATCATAACAAAAAAAGCTGCCTGCGCAGAAAATGCAGTTATAAAATCATCTCTTACTTTTCTGTTAAATGCACGAATTATTTTATATATTGAAATTGCTATATTCATAGGATACCTCGCCGGACATTCCACTTAAAAAGTGTAATATCGTGATTATATTTTAGTATATGTAATCATTTGCGACCTTAGTCTTAAGAAAAATATACTTCGTATAATTATAACATTAAATAGTTGAAAATGTGTTATAAATTACTGGATTATATTGACATATTATCAGAAAAGTGATAGCTTTAATTGTAGTAATTTGACTAAAAATGTCGAAACAGAGAAGGAGGGGCATTCGGGCTATGATTTCCCGTAAATGTAAATGTAATCGCAAATATACTTTCGGAACCTTCTTATGTTTGCGAAATAGTGAAGTTTCATCCATAATGAGGAGCTGCTTGTAAGGCTCTGACTAAAATTCAAAGGAGTAGATAGAATGAAAGTTTTAAACAAACTAAAGATCAGGACAAAACTAATACTTTTAATTACATTTATGGTAGGCTGTACGTTTGTGATTGGAGCGGTTGGTTACAATTACACGAACAAATCCCATATTGCCCTGGCAAACATTTATGACCAGAATTTAGTGTCCATTGAATTATTAAGTGATGTAAGAACACAAGCCAGAGCCAATTATGCCAATGCACTGAAATTAATGGTTGTATCGGATTCGGCAGCACAGGACGAAACAAAGAAAGATATCGATGCAAGAATAGAAAAATTAAAGAATGATTTAGACGAATACAGTAAACAAAATCTGGATTCAAAAGAAAAAGAACAATATGAAATAATTCAGAAAAAGCTGGAAGAATGGTATTCCATCTTTAATAATATCAGAGATCTAACAGATTCCGGCAAAACGAGGGAGGCTGTTAATGTTTTTCAAGAATCAGGGAATGATATCTTTGAAGAACTGCAGACCTGTATTCGGGATTTGGCAGATTATACTATGAAAGAAGCAGAGACTACCTATCAGAAAAATAGTGCGGCTGATCGGGAGGCTATCTTATTTTTAGCTATTCTCATAGTAAGTGTTACAATTATCTCCATTCTGTTTGGAGTGTTAATTATAGTGTCCATTACCAAACCGCTAAACAAACTGGTTGTTTTTATCAAAAAAACTTCTAATCTGGACCTTGTCTATGATAATTCCTTTGAAAAACTTATGAATTACAAAGGAGAAGTAGGCATTATGGTTAATTCTGTTTTGGAAATGAGAAATGCACTCAGGAATATGGCGGATAATATTATTGCCGTGTCCAATAACCTTGCTGATAATTCCAAAGATCTTGCTGATTCTACGGATGAAAGTTCAAAAACCATTAATCAGGTAGTAAATGCTATTAATGAAATTGCAGAAGGAAATAACAGTCAGGCGGAGATAATTACAAAAGCAAGTGCTGCCTTAAAAGACGTTACAAACAGTATTGATGAAGTAAACAAAGATACATTAATTAATGCCAAGAATGCAGAAAGTTCACTTGAGATTGTAAAAGAAGGACAAAAAGCCGTGGACATAACAATCCTTAAGATGCAGGATAATATTTCAGTTACCGGTGATGTAGGTGAATCCATACGTGAATTAAGTGATTTAATGCTGGAAGTCAATAGTATTACAGGTTTGATTAATGAGATAGCATCCCAGACGAATCTTCTTGCATTAAATGCTGCTATTGAAGCTGCCAGAGCCGGTGAAGCGGGAAAAGGATTTGCTGTTGTTGCAGAAGAAATAAGAAAACTGGCTGAGGGTTCTACTTCAGCTGCAAAGGAGATTTCAGATATTATAGATAGCACTGTTACTAAGAATAAAATAGCAGAAGAGAATATGGATAAAGTGAAAGAAATCGTAACTGAACAGGAAGAAGCAGCTCGCATTACAAAAGAAGTGTTTGATAAAATTAAAACATCTGTACAGGATATAGCAGATAAAACGAAAAATTCGTCGGCAGTTATTAATAAGATAGATAAAGCCTCAAGAGAAATATCAGCAAAAACCCAGGATATGGCAGCTGTTGCAGAAGAGTCCGCAGCAAGTTCCGAAGAAATATCTGCTTCAAGTGAAGAGCAACTGGCTTCCATGGAAGAGATTTCAAAAGCAGCTGATAGATTATCAGATATGGCTGTGGAATTAAAAATGGAAATTAATAAGTTTAAGATATAATCAATCTACCCTTGACAACAGAAAAATATATGCTAAAATGAGTCATATATGTTAAAGGCTATGAAGGTGTAATGCAGATGTGGTATTTTACAATTGCATGCCAGATAATTATTTTCTTGCAGAGAGAGGAAGTCACCGGCTGAAAGCTTCCTTAAGTTCAGATAATTATTGATTTTCCCACCGGAGCCTCATCTTTGAAACAAGCAGTAGGAGATGACGTTTTGGCACGTTACGCTGACTTAAAGTGCCTATGTTTTTGGGATTTTTGTAAATGAAGATTACAATACTTAGGAATTTGGGTGGTACCGCGGAGTACACATTACCAGAAGGTAAGTGTATTATCATGAATGATATGATTCCGTCCCTGTTTTTGCAGGGACGGATTTTTTTATTTAAAAGGAAAGTTCACCGAGCTTCTCTTTTAAATAAAAAGCCCGAAAATTCCTTTAGACAAATAATCAGATAGGATGCGTAAGGGTGCATAAAGAAAGGAGAGTAATATGAAAGAGAAATTAAAAGCTATAGTAGACCAAGCCTTAGAAAAGATTCAAGCTTCCGAAGAATTAGACAAATTAAATGATATCAGAGTTGCATTTTTGGGTAAAAAAGGGGAATTGACTGAAATTTTAAAATCCATGAAAGATGTGGCACCTGCAGACAGACCGGTAATCGGGCAATTAGTGAATGAAGCCAGGACTGCTCTGGAAGAAAAATTAGACGAAAAAAAGAATTATTTTGCTAAAAAACTTAGAGAAGAACAAATACAGAAAGAAACCATAGATGTTACCCTGCCGGCTAAAAAACCAATGGTCGGCCATCGTCATCCCAACTCCATTGCTTTAGATGAAGTAGAGAGAATATTTGTAGGAATGGGATATGAAGTAGTGGAGGGTCCGGAAGTAGAATACGATTATTATAATTTTGAAGCTCTAAATATTCCTGCAAACCATCCTGCTAAGGATGAACAGGACACGTTCTATATTACTGGAGATATCTTATTAAGAACCCAGACTTCACCGGTTCAAGTCAGGGAGATGGAGAAAGGGAAATTGCCTATTCGTATTCTGGCACCCGGTAAAGTATACCGTTCCGATGAAGTAGATGCTACACATTCTCCCAACTTCCATCAGATTGAAGGACTAGTAATAGATAAAAATATAACCTTTGCAGATTTAAAAGGTACCCTTGCAGAATTTGCAAAACAATTATTTGGCGAAAACACCAAAGTTAAGTTCAGACCCCATCATTTTCCTTTTACCGAGCCGAGTGCAGAAGTAGATGTATCCTGCTTTAAATGCGGCGGAAAAGGATGCCGCTTCTGTAAAGGATCCGGATGGATTGAAATTTTAGGCTGTGGTATGGTTCATCCGAAAGTTCTTAAAATGAGCGGTATTGATCCGGAGGAATATTCCGGTTTTGCTTTTGGTGTAGGGTTAGAACGTATTGCATTATTAAAATATGAAATTGATGATATGAGATTACTCTATGAAAATGACGTACGTTTCTTAAAACAATTTTAGGTCTTTTACAGGAACAGAGCATAGAGGTATAACTGATTACAAATCACTGTTGTAAGTAACTGTGAACTTATTATCATATAGGATAATAAGCTGTGCAGTTACCTGAAGATTAATTATATAGGAGGGTTAATGGGATATGAACACACCATTATCATGGATAAAAGCATATGTGCCGGATTTGGATGTATCGGGACAGGAATATACGGACGGTATGACTCTAAGCGGAACCAAAGTAGAAGGGTATGAAAAGCTGGATGCTGATTTGGATAAAATCGTGGTAGGTAAGATTTTAAAAATTGAAAGGCATCCGGATGCAGATAAACTGATTGTATGTCAGGTGCAGATTACGGAAGAGGGAGAGACCGTTCAGATCGTGACGGGTGCTCCCAATGTAAAGGAAGGGGATATCGTACCGGTAGTTTTAGACGGAGGCCGTGTAGCAGGAGGCCATGACGGCAGTAAAACACCGGGCGGAATTAAAATTAAGAAGGGAAAGCTTCGTGGAATCGAGTCCTGCGGTATGATGTGCTCCATAGAAGAATTAGGTTCCAGTAAGGAAATGTACCCTGATGCACCGGATAACGGAATCTATATTTTCAGTGACAACCAAGCCTATGACGGAATTAAAATCGGTTCCAGCGCAATTTCTGTTTTAGGTCTTGATGATATAGTTTTTGAATATGAAATAACCTCGAATCGTGTTGACTGCTTTGGAGTGATAGGAATAGCAAGGGAAGCAGCGGCTACGTTCGGTAAATCTTTTCAGCCTCCCTTTGTAAAAACAACCGGTAATAATGAAAATGCGGGTGACTATATTTCTGTAGATATTCAGGATAAAGACCTTTGCAGCCGTTATGTGGCTAGAATTGTGAAGAATATTAAACTTGGTCCGTCACCTCTTTGGATGCAGAGAAGATTAGCTGCCTGCGGAATTCGTCCAATCAATAATCTGGTTGACATTACCAATTATGTTATGGAAGAATATTCTCAGCCTATGCATGCCTATGACCTGGATTTGGTTGCAGGTAAGAAAATTATTGTCAGAAGAGGGAAAGACGGTGAGAAATTCCAGACTTTGGACGGACAGGTAAGAAAAATTGATTCTTCTATTCTGATGATCTGCGATGCCGAAAAACCGGTCGGTATTGCAGGTATCATGGGCGGGGAAAATTCTAAGATTACAGATGATGTTAAGACTTTATTATTTGAAGCGGCCTGCTTTAATGGTACCAATATCCGTTTGTCCGGTAAGAAACTTGGTCTTAGAACCGATGCTGCAGCAAAATTTGAAAAGGGCTTAGATCCTAACACCGCTATGGAAGCTATAAATCGCGCCTGCCAGTTGATTGAAGAGTTAGGTGCTGGGGAAGTAGTAGGCGGAGCAGTTGATATCTATCCTGAGGTGAGACAATCAAAAAGAATACCGTTTAATTATGAGAGGACAAATAAGTTATTAGGTACCAGTTTAGATAAACAGACTATGATAGGTTATTTTAAAATGATTGATTTGGATTATGATGAAACAACTGGTGAAGTTATTGTACCAAGCTGGAGACAGGATGTGGAGTGCCAGGCTGATTTAAATGAAGAAGTAGCACGTTTCTATGGCTACGCTAATATCCCTACAACTCTGCCGACCGGAGAGGCAACTACCGGTAAATTGTCCTTTAAATTACGTATTGAGAATATGGCTAGAAATATAGCAGAACAGTTTGGATTTAACGAGGGTATGAATTACTCTTTTGAAAGTCCTAAAGTATTTGATAAACTCCTGATTCCTGCCGACGATAAACTTCGTAATACCTTAATCATATCAAACCCCTTGGGAGAAGATTTCAGTATTATGAGAACGATATCCTTAAATGGTATGTTAGAGTCACTTTCAACGAATTATAACAGAAGAAACAAAAATGTCCGCTTATATGAACTTGGAAGCATCTACCTGCCAAAGGCATTTCCTGTTACCGAATTGCCGGACGAAAGAATGCAGTTTACCTTAGGAATGTATGGTGAGGGGGATTTCTTTGATTTAAAAGGTGTTGTAGAAGAATATTTAGAGAAAATAGGAATGAAGAAATTAATTTCCTACGATCCTAAAGCAGGAAAGTCATTCCTGCATCCCGGACGCCAGGCAAATATTATATACGACAATATAATAATCGGTTATATCGGTGAAGTTCATCCGGATGTACTGGATAACTATGATATTGGTGAGAAAGCCTATGTAGCGGTACTTGATATACCGGAGGTCGTTTCCCGCGCCTCCTTTGATGTAAAATACGAAGGAATTGCCAAATATCCTGCTATTTCCCGTGATATCAGTATGGTAATGCCAAAGACTATTTTGGCAGGTGATGTAGAGGCAGTCATCCGTAAAAACGGCGGTCACATTTTAGAAAGCTACCATTTATTTGATGTCTACGAAGGAAGTCAGATTAAAGAAGGTTATAAATCCATGGCATACTCCATCAGTTTCAGGGCAAAAGACAGAACGCTTGAAGACAAGGACGTAACCGAAGTGATGAAGAAAATTCTGGATGGTCTGAGTAAACTGGGAATTGAGTTAAGGCAGTAGGAACAAAAAGCTGTTGCAAAAATTGCAGCAGCTTTTTCTCATATTTCAGGTAAAAGATGACGATATAGCTTAATAAATAGAAATTTATGCGTTTTAGACTAAATTCTGACAAATTTGGATATTATTATTATAGTTGGAAATTAATTTATGAAAATGAAAGGTAATTGCACAACAAGGCAATTACCCATTAAAACTGACCTAAGGAGGGGGAAAAATGAAGAAATACCTGTTTCGGTTAAAAGCATTATTTTTAGTATTAGTTATGTTTCTGTCCATGTTACCGGCTGATGCTATCCAGGTTGCTGCAGCAGCAAAACCTGCTATGTCGATAACACAAAAAACAGTGATCGGAGTAGATGAGGAATTTAAACTATCAATCAAAAATTTATCCAGTTCTCAAAAGAAATCTGCTACATGGTATTCTACCAATAAGAAAGTAGCAACGGTTTCCGGTGGGTATGTAACTTCCACGGGAAGGGGAACAGCTTATATTAAATGTAAGATTACCTATAAGAACGGCAGTGTATATATACCATCCTGTAAGGTTACAGTTAAAATTCCGGCAACTGCCATAGAGATTACCAATGCCCAGGATGATTTGTCTAATAACAGCCGACAGGTCATACCGGTGGGTGGTTCTTATGATTTTAACAGTGTCCTGACTCCATCCAATGCGGATAATTACATAACCTATAGCATTGACAAGACAGAATGTGCCACTGTTGATGATAAAGGTATCGTTACGGGGATTAAACCGGGTTTTGTAACGTTAACCGCTAAAGCTAAGCTTAATAAACCGGCTGGATACCAAAACCTGCTGGATGATGTCCTTGTATTAACTTACAGTGTTAATCTTGAAATTGTGTCAAAGTCAGCTAGTGTAGCCAATGTTGAGTTAACAGATTCAACTACCATGAAAATAACTTTTGACGACGCAATCGATAAAACTACAATTATGGATGAAAATAATAAACTTCTGAATAACATCATTATTACAGCCAAAACAGATGGCGATGGTGTGGTAGCCAGTGGTTTGGGAACACTGACAGGCAGCCTGTCATCGGATAAAAAGACCTTAACCATTACCACTACCGGTTACTTTAATGGTTTATATGGAGTTAAATTTTCACGTAATATCAGGACGGTTCATAATGATTCTTTAATGGAATATTATAAGACGCTGTCCTTATATGATACCATACCGCCATATTATAAAGATAGCTCAGTTGATGATACCGGTCTGATAGCCTATATTAATTTCAGCGAATCCTTGAATTATTCCGGCATGAAGATAGATGAGGTGAAACTGGCTTCGGGAAGTAAAACACCCAAAGCATCCACAATCAGTAAGTTACAGAATAAATCCAATTATAAACCTGCTAATGACGGAAAATCCTTAATGATTGATTTGTCAACTATATCCAGTGTAGACAGGGATAGGAAATTTAAGGTCGTATTCACCGGGTTAAAGGACAGAGCAGGTAATTATACTGACAATGACAGAATCACTGCTTATGTGGAAACAGATACTTCACCGAAACCACAGGCTAGGCTGGTTTCCTTGGAGCGAACAGATAAAGATACTTTAACTGCTACCTTTAACAGAGGAATAAGAACCGGTGGTAAAGTTTTATTGAGTAATGGCGTTATTGTTAACGGTATTGTAGATGAAGAGAATACTAAACAGGTTACTTATAAATTAGATGCCGAGTCTGTTAAGCTTATAGGTAAACAGAAAGTAAATATCGGATACTGGGATAGTTATAATGTTAAATCCTCCGATGATTCTGCAGAGGATTACAAAGAAGTGAAAGTAAACTTTGATATCGATTCCACTCTGCCGGAGATTACGGATTATAAGCTTGATACGGAAAGTGACGATGATAAGATTACCTACAGCCTGATATTAACGTTCAATAAAAATGTAGATCTTATTGATGATAAAGGCAACTTTAAAGCAAGGCTGGTAAGCGATGCAGGGGATTCTTATGATGATTATGATATCGGGTATTCGGCTGATGCGGATGATAATACCGTAACGGTAGTTTTGGATGATGATGATATGGATAAACCTGGTACTTACACCATAACCATACCGGAGGAATTTGTAGAAGATGAATACGGCAATCTAAATTCTGAAACAACTGTTAAAGTAACGAATACGGAAGGAGCTTCAACAGCATTACCGAAACCAAAAGTAATAAAACAATCCGACGATAATGCAAGCATAATCTATGTTACCTTTACCTACCGGCTGGATGAGGATTCGGCCCAGGATATTGGCAACTATGATATTGAAGATACCGATATAAAATCTGCGAAGCTGACAGATAATACTTCAAACGGAGCTACGGTAGAATTAACATTAGTTGACGGCAGTATAGAAGAGTCTGGCAAGTACTCAATTACCATTTCGGGAATCTTAGGTTATCATAATACCTATTCTGAAATGGAAGAATATAAAACAAAGATAAGCCTGCATGAAAACAAAGGTCCGGAATTGGAAGACAAAGAGTATAAGTATCCGGATGAAATCATCTTAACATTTGATGAAACTCTTGCGGGAAATGCAAGTTTTCAGGTTCTTCAAAATGGTGTAGATATAACTGAGTCCTCCAGAATAAGCGGAAAGAAAGTAATTGTCGCATTAAAGGATAAGCCGACTCTGGACCAGGAAGTAGAGATTGTTCCTACAAATTATAACAACATAACTGATAAATACGGAAATAAATCTGTTATCGGAACGGAACGCCTTACACCTGTAAAATAATAAGTAAGTTAAAAGGAGCTTTTGCAAGAAATAAGAGCAAAAGCTCCTTTTTATTTGCATAAAATTTATACTAGTTATTGTAAACTAAGGATCAGTCCTAATTCTACGGGATACAATGGTATGCTGTAGGAGTTTTATCCTTACAAGGAAAAAATGTACAATTTAACAAAAATATAACATTTGAAACAATATTAGACAATGTTTTGACAAATGTAGGAATTATAATGTAAAATAGTAATGAAAGTATGAGAATGTATTATAGGAGGATTAGTGAATGAAAAAGTGGACACAAAAATGGATGGGAATTTTACTTGCAGTTCTGTTGTTTACATCAGTAATTCCGGTAAATGAGATTACAACACAGGCAGCGGCTGTTCCAAGCTTGTCCTTAACTACCAAGGCACTCACAGGGATAGGATCGGCATTTACCGTGACCATTAAAAACCTTGACAATACCAAGGTTAAATCAAAAGTATGGTACACAACCAATAAAAGCATCATAACAGTGGATTCTAAAACCGGTTATGTAACATCCACCGGAAAGGGTACCGCTTATGTTAAGTGTAAAATTACTTATAAGGACGGAACCATTCTGCGCCCTGCCTGCAAAGTAACCGTTAAGATAAAAGCAACGGCAATTGATATTACCAATACTCCTGAAGATGGTATGGATTATTTTGTTCTAACGAAAGGAGAGGTTATTGACTTTAATAGTGCACTGACACCAAGTAATGCCAGCGATTTAATAACTTATACCATTGATGATACTAATTATGCCACTGTTGATAAAAAAGGAATTGTTACTGCCCTAAAACCGGGTCTTGTCATACTCACGGCTACGGCTTCTTTAACTAAGGCAGGTGTTTCATCCAGTCTTGTAAAAGATACGGTAAAGATTCAGATTGTTGAGAAAACTGCCGGTGTTAAAACAGCAGTATTAACGGATACGAATACTTTGACCATAACATTTGACAATGCCGTTGAGGAATCAACGGTATTAGATGGAACATCACTCAGTGATAGTGTTTCTATAAAAGCCATGACTGATAAAAAGGGAAAAACAGCAGACGCATTAGGCGATTTAACAGGAAGCCTGTCCTCTGACGGAAAAGTCTTATCGATTGTTTCTGAAAATGCTTTTAACGGTTTATATGGACTGCATTTGTCTGACAGTATAAAAACTACCGGAGGTACGGCATTAACCGAATACTATAAAAATTTAGAATTATATGATACCAAACCACCTTACTACAAAAATTATAAAATAGATGATACCGGGTTAGTCGTTACCTTGGAATTCAGTAAACCCATGGATTTTTCAAAGATGGCAATTTCAAAGGTAAGTCTGGTTAAATCAAATCAGACGGCTGAAACTGCAACACTAAACTATTTGAAGACCAAAACTAATTACGTGAAATCTGATGATAATAAGTTCCTGACTATTGATTTATCTGATATTGATACGGATGATCAAAACAAGACTTTTTCAGTTGTTTTCTCCGGATTAAAAGATAAGAATGGTAACTACCCAAGTAATTCTGTTATTACAGCATATGTTGCAACGGATACTACGGAAAAATCCCAGGCTAAATTAAAAACACTGACACGTACAGGGTATAATACACTTACAGCTACTTTCACCAGATCAATCAAGATTCCTGGTGATATTGAACTGAGTAATGGAAAAACAATCGAAGGTGAAGTAGACAAAGATGATAAAACGATTGTGAATTATACTTTAGATGCTACTTCGGCTAAATTAACCGGATCACAAAAAGTTTCCATCGGTTACTGGGATAGTTATAATGTAAAGAGTTCGGACAGTTCAGCGGAAAAATATATTACAAAAACAGTTAATTTTAATGTTAGTTCAAGCGGCCCAAAATTAAAGAAAAATAAACTGACAAAAAATGATGATAACGATGTAATTACTTATATTTTAACTTTAACTTTTGACAAAGCAGTTGTGCTGCCAAGTAATTCAGGTAAATTTTCATCTAAGCTCATTACCTTGGATAATGATATCTATTCACAGAAAGATCTTGGATATACGGCTACGGTAAAGGATGAGGTAGTAACGGTTGAATTCGATAAAAAACAATTTGACGAGAATGGAACTTATACAATAACCATACCGGAGGGTTTTGTAAAAGATAAATTTAATAATAAAAGTGTTAAAACAACGGTAACCGTGAATCGTTCCGGGTCCATCGGATCCGAATTACCTGCACCTGCAAGTATTGAACAATCATCCGAAGACCCTAATATTATTTATGTTAATTTTGACAATAAGGTAGATAAAATTACAGCTGAAAATGCTAATAATTACAGTATCAAGGGAGCGAAGATATCGAAAGCTGAACTTGTTGAAAATAACTCTACCGGTGCTACCGTACAATTGACCTTGAAGACAGGAAGTGTTACCGTAACAGCTACTTTTGTAGTTACCATTAAAGGCATAAAAGGTTATAATAATTCGTTTACGGAAATGAATGATTATGAGACAACAATTTTGTTGAGTCAAAATGTTGGACCTACCATAACAAATATAACTTATGAATATCCGGATACAATTATATTGACTTTTGATATGAATATTAAAGGAACTGCAAGTTTTAGTGTGACACAGGGAGGAAAAGAATACGCTCAAGATTTTAATGTTGATGATGATACTGTTACGATTACATTAAGTGATACACCGGTAATGAAAAAAAGTTTAAAAATTACTCCAACCAGTGCAAACAATATAACAGATGAAGCCGGCAATAAGGCTGTAATATCAACAAAATATGTAACTCCTAAATAATAATTGAATTAAGTCAATGGCATAGTAATAGAGCTGGTGCAGATATCTTATACTAGATTGCGTCTGGAATATAAACTAATATTCTTTCGCAAGGTAATATAATAGAAGACTGCAGCAGCTCTATATTTATGGGATGTTATATAAAATAGAAGTGTTGTAATGATCGTTCTAAGAGTGATAGGTATTCTCAGAAACCATAAACTTGTAAGTGGTAGTTTTTTCCTGTTTATAACATTCCTTAAGTACGTTTCTATTACCCCTTTACGTAATGTAATATTTGTTTTATAATAGTTGGGATATGGAAAGCACACTGGAGGAAAAAGTCATTGAAATCTATTAGCAGAACAGTCATTATGTCAGTAAGTCGCGTGCTGTTTGTACTATATATCATATTATTAGCGTATTTTTTATTTTTTAGCGAACGTTATGGACGAACAATAATTTCGGATGATTATAGATATAATTTAGTATTATTTAAAGAAGTAAGGCGTTATATTTTATATCGGAAAGAAATCGGTTATGAAAGCTTTATTGTGAATATATTTGGGAATGTGCTGGCATTTGCGCCATTTGGATTTGTTTTACCCATTATAAGTGCCGGTAACCGGAAACTGATAAATATAACTTTGTTAAGTCTGGAGTTTAGTCTTACCATAGAATTGATTCAGCTGATTTTTAAAGTAGGAATATTTGATGTAGATGATATATTAATGAATACTTTGGGTGGTATATTGGGCGGCATCTGTTTTCTGATATGCCATAAATTAATAAAGTCCATAAAAAAACTACGTTAAATATTGCAATTGTACGTGGAAAAGGAGCGGACAATGTTTAAACATAAAAAAGAAATATTTAAATTTTCAGGCAGGAGTCATTCTGTTAAAGGAATTATATCGGTGATAATTGGAGTTTTTACTCTTATTACCTTATTGATTTTATCCATAATTTCCAGTCTTTCCAAAGGAAACGGGGGATGGATTATCGGTTTGATAGGTATGCTCTTATTTGCCATATCTATAGCTGGTTTTGTTCTTGGGATAAAAGCCTGCCGGGAAAAGGAAATTCATTATGCTGCACCTGTAACTGGGATGGTGTTAAATGGATTTTTATCTATCTTCTTTTTTGTTTTGTACATGGTTGGAGTAATAATTTAACCTGCAAGTAAGCCCCACCGCTATGCACAAGTAAACCAAGAATATCTGCTTTGACAAAACTGGAGAAAGATAAGAAAAAATCAAAACCACAAATGGCATAAACGATAGATAATAAATGGTGATTTTATAATAAAGAAAGGAAAGACCTATGAAATACGCAGAATTGTTCAAAGAATCAAATGAGGAAATCCGTGAACGTTATGAGTTGTCCATGGAGCGTATTGACTCAATCTTAAACGAAGAAGTTATTCAAGAACCGGTTAAGGGTTATTTTAAAAAAGCAGCTGAGTTTATCCTTAAAATAAAAGAGTTAGTTGCACTGGCAGAAACAGACAAACTCAGCCGGATGACATTGGAAGAACTAAAGAAACTGAATTATGAATTATATGAAGACGTAATCCCGGGGAATTATGAAAATAGTTTCGGAAATCCCCGTTATGCAGTTAAAAAGTTGGGAAAAGTGGGAAAACTTCTGTCTTTTTTATATGCAGAAATAAGGGGTATGATAGTTTATGCTTATGAATGCAGATTGTTTGATATTACTATTTACCTGGAATTATTTATAGAAGTCTATAATTATTTTGAAGAAGCGGATGAATATACTTATAAAGATGTAAAAAGGGCTATTTATGATTTCATCAGTGATTATACAGGAGATATAATTGAATACAGAACAAGGGAATTAATTGATCCTGAATTATCTTTCGTTAACGATATTATTCGTAACTGGGATCTAAAGGATTTAAGGTATCTGTATCAATTTGGAGAATATATCGGCGAAAATGAAATAAAAACAGCCGAATTCTTAAACAGTCTTACCGAAGAGGAAGTGAAAGCAATGGCTTTTACTTATAAAGAGGGTTATCGGAGAGGGTTTGAAGCGGCCAGAATCGATTTGAGCAAAAAAGAATCGGTTAACATTCGTTATAATATTGGCTTTGAAAGAATGCTATATTATGCTGTAGAATACTTTGAAGAGATGAGGCTTAAGCCGGTAATTTATCGGGCAGCAGTAAACACAGTAAATAAAAAACAGCACTTAAAGATCGGTTTTCATTCAACAGGACCAAACAAACAATATGACTATGATCACCGGTTTGATAATGGTTTATATCTGGATAAAGCATATAATGAACGTAAATTATCCGGCCTTAGGAAAGCTTTTGAAAAGTACAAAAATGAGGCAGCAGTTTATGCCGGCCCGGCAGTAATTGAGGTATTTGGTGAAAAGAATTTTGCGCCCGAGAATAAAACAGAAGTTATTAAGCTGGATAAAAGGCAGCAGAAATTATATGTATCATATAACCGGGATGCTAGTTTGATTACAAATGAATATATTAAAGGGGAAGAAACCAGCTTTACTATTATTGCTTACCCAATTCCGGAAATCGGAGAAAAGTTTAAGAATATCTTTGCAGACACAGTTAAAGTAAATACCTTGGATAATCAAACCTATAAAGAAATTCAACAGTCCATTATCGATGTTCTGGATCAGGGAGAGTATGTAAAAATACTAGGCAGAGGCAAAAATCGTACGAACCTGAAAGTTATGTTATACGAATTAACCGATCCAGGGAAAGAAACAATTTTTGAAAACTGCACTGCGGATGTAAATATTCCGGTTGGTGAAGTTTTTACATCTCCCAAATTAACCGGTACCAAGGGAACACTCCATGTAACCCAGGTCTATTTACATGAGTTGGAATATATTGATTTAGAATTACAATTCGAAGACGGAAAAATAAGTTCTTATACTTGCAGAAATTTTGAATCAGAAGAAGATAACAAACAATTTGTCAGAGAAAATCTTATGTATAACCAGGAAACCCTGCCGCTGGGAGAATTTGCAATCGGAACCAATACAACTGCTTATGTTATGGCACAGAAATACAATATAGGGGATAAGCTTCCTATTCTGATTGCCGAAAAGACCGGACCTCATTTTGCAGTAGGGGATACCTGCTATAAAATGAGTGAAGATTTAACATTATATAACCCGGACGGGAAACTGATAGTAGCAAAAGATAATGAGATATCCATATTGAGAAAAACAGATATGGACAAGGCATATTTTAATTGTCATACAGATATTACCATACCCTATGATGAACTTGGAGAAATTAGCGTTTACAAAAAGAATGGTGAAACCATCACAATTATTAAAGACGGAAGATTTATACTTCCGGGTACAGAAAAATTAAATGAAGCATTTAGGTAGTTTTAAAAGCGGGTCGATAATCATTTAAAAGTTTAAACTTTTAGGCGATAATCATATAGAATGAAAGCGAGGAAAGTAAAATGGCAGCACAAGTAGGAATAGTTATGGGTAGTGATTCGGATCTTGAGATCATGAGTAAGGCAGCAGAAGTATTGGATGTTCTTAAAATCGAATATGATATTACGGTAATATCTGCCCACAGAATGCCGGATGTTTTCTATGATTATGCTAAATCAGCAGAAGAAAAAGGGTATAAGGTAATTATCGCAGGTGCCGGTGGTGCGGCCCACCTACCGGGTATGACAGCAGCTATATTCCCTATGCCGGTAATCGGTGTTCCGATTATGACAAAGTCTTTAGGTGGGGTTGATTCTCTTTATTCCATCGTTCAGATGCCAGGTGGTATACCGGTAGCTACAGTTGCAATTAACGGAGCTCTTAATGCCGGATTATTGGCAGCTAAAATTCTTGCAACTTCAGATGCTGAATTGTTAGAACGTATAAAAGCTTATGCTTTAGGTTTAAAGGAAAATGTTCTCTCAAAATCAGAAAAACTTGCTGACATGGGTTATAAGGAATATCTAAAGAATATGTAGGGAACTTAAAAAGGGACGGAGAAATCCGTCTCTTTCCTGTTGTGCAGGAACGTTATCTTATATATTTATTTACTTATATTATTATCTTATAGATACAAAACGTTTTATTAATTATGCTAATAAACAATATAAGAAAATAATGAAACTGAAAAGTAGGACAAATAATATAGGTTATGTTAAAATAAATATCAGATGAGAATCTTGAATATAAAGTCAGTGTTTGTATTTATCACTATAAATCAGATATCTAACAAGGAGGATTAACCATGGATTACAAAAAGGCAGGAGTAGATATTGAAGCCGGTTATAAGGCTGTTGAGCTTATGAAAGAACATATAAAAGGAACCATGAGAAGTGAAGTATTAACCGGAATAGGCGGATTTTCTGGTGCATTTTCTTTAGAGAGTTTTAAAAATATGGAACAGCCGACTTTAGTTTCCGGAACAGATGGAGTAGGAACTAAGTTAAAGCTGGCATTTATTTTAGATAAACATGATACGATTGGAATTGACTGTGTTGCCATGTGCGTGAATGATATAGCCTGTGCAGGCGGTGAACCTCTATTCTTTTTAGATTATATTGCCTGTGGTAAAAATGAACCTGAGAAAATTGCAACAATCGTTAGTGGTGTGGCCGAGGGATGTAAACAGGCCGGTGCTGCATTAATCGGCGGTGAAACAGCGGAAATGCCCGGATTTTATCCTGTTAGTGAATATGACCTGGCAGGATTTGCGGTTGGTATTGTAGATCAAAAACAATTAATAAACGGAAGCAATTTAAAAGCCGGTGATACCATTATCGGAATCGCTTCTTCCGGTATACACAGTAATGGTTATTCCCTTGTACGAAGCGTATTCAATATGAAACGGGAAGCTTTGGATACTTATTATGAATCAATTGGAGCAACCTTAGGGGAAGTTCTGTTAACTCCGACAAAAATATATGTAAATGCATTAAAAACAATAAAAAACGGGGGAGTTACCATAAAAGCCTGCAGCCATATAACCGGCGGCGGATTTTACGAGAATATTCCAAGGATGTTAAGCGACGGTATGAACGCTGTAATATATAAAGACAGATACACAGTACCTCCGATCTTTCAGATGTTATCTAAGGATGGGGCAATCGAAGAAAAAGTTATGTATAATACTTATAATATGGGAATTGGAATGATGATTGCCGTTGATAGTGCCGAGACGGATAAAACCATAAAATTATTACAGCAGACCGGTGAAACAGCTTATATTGTAGGTGAGATAAAAGCTGGTGAGAAAGGTGTTACCATATGCTAAAAGTTGCGGTTTTGGTATCCGGAGGGGGTACGAACTTACAGGCAATCCTTGATAATATTGAACAAGGTATTATAAAAAACACAAGAATTGAAATTGTAATCAGTAATAAAAAGGACGCATATGCATTGGAGAGAGCCCGTAAGGCGGGGATTCCTGCAACGGTAATTTCACCGAAAGATTATACGAACAGAGATGAATTCAGCAGGCAGTTATTAAACGAAATAAAGAAGTATGAGGTGGATTTAATTGTCTTGGCGGGTTACCTGGTTATAATACCGGAGATATTAATTCAGAATTACAGAAATAAGATAATAAATATTCATCCATCACTGATTCCAGCTTTCTGCGGGGCAGGTTATTATGGACTACGAGTCCACGAAGCCGTTCTGGAGAGAGGGGTTAAAATTACGGGGGCAACCGTTCATTTTGTTGATGAGGGCACCGATACCGGTCCAATTATACTTCAAAAGGCTGTAGAAGTACATGAGGGTGACAGCCCTAAAGATTTACAAACAAGAGTTATGGAAGAGGCAGAATGGAACATTCTGCCGGAAGCTATTAATCTGATTGCTTTGAATAAAGTTAAGATACTGAATAACCGCGTAACTATAATCTAAGCTTGGAAAGGGATAAGAAAGCATGAAAATATTAATCATCGGAAGCGGCGGCAGGGAACATGCCATAGCTTACAAGGTTTCTAAAAGTAAATTAACGGATCAATTATTTTGTGCTCCCGGCAATGCAGGTATTGAAGAATATGCAACCTGTGTACCGATTGGAGTTATGGAATTTGATAAGCTGGCTGCTTTTGCCAAAAATGAGAACATTGATTTAACCATAGTTGGTCCGGATGATCCGTTAGTAGCCGGGGTTGTAGATGTATTTGAAGCAAATAATTTAAGAGTTTTCGGTCCAAGAAAAAATGCTGCTATTATAGAGGGCTCCAAATCATTTTCAAAGGATCTGATGAAAAAATATAATATCCCTACTGCAGCTTACGAAACTTTTACTTCTTCTGAGAAGGCCTTGGAATACCTGAAAACCTGTGATTTTCCCATTGTTTTAAAAGCAGATGGATTAGCACTTGGTAAAGGGGTGTTAATTTGTACTAATTTAGAGGAGGCTAAAGCAGGTGTTAAGGCAATTATGTTAGATAAACAGTTTGGCTCTGCGGGGGACAAGATAGTAATAGAAGAATTTATGACAGGAAGAGAAGTGTCGGTACTTGCCTTTTGTGATGGAACCAATATAGAGACCATGACAAGTGCTCAGGATCATAAACGTGCCGGAGATGGTGATCGGGGATTAAATACAGGTGGTATGGGCACATTTTCACCAAGTCCTTTTTATACGGAAGAAGTAGATGAGTTTTGCAGGAAGTACATCTATCAGGCCACTATGGATGCTATGAAAGCGGAAGGCAGGGAATTTACCGGTATCCTGTTCTTTGGCTTAATGCTTACGAAAAATGGCCCCAAAGTACTGGAATATAATGCAAGGTTTGGAGACCCAGAGACCCAGGTGGTTCTGCCAAGAATGAAAAATGATATTGTTGAAGTGTTTGAAGCCTGTATAGACGGCAGGCTTAAGAAAATAAATCTGGAATTTAATGATAATGCAGCAGTTTGTGTTATATTAGCTTCTGACGGATATCCGGAACACTATGAAAAAGGGTTTATAATTGACGGACTGGATAAATTTAAAGGAAAAGAAGGGTTTTATGCATTTCATGCCGGAACAAAAAAAATCAATGGCGAAATCGTAACAAACGGCGGACGTGTTATTGGAATAACTGCAACCGGTAAAGATTTAAAAGAAGCCAGGTCAAATGCGTATATGGCTGCAGGGTGGGTTACTTTTGAAAATAAATACATGCGGAACGATATCGGGAAAGCGATTGATGAAGTATAAAAGGTGAAGTATATCGAGAAATAAAGAGAAAAATAGAAATAAAATAAAGCAATAGATAGATAAGGCTGAATCCTGTTTGGTTTTTTTGTATGGAAGAATCTGCATTTAATTTTTTGTTAAGAGATTTTTAGCATGCAAGGTGAAAACTACGAATAAATAGGATTCAGCCTTATTTCCACTTAATTTAATTATGGGAATCTAAACCTTAATCTGGAATAAATATTTTATAATTATATAATTTGTGCTATAATACTTCAAGATAAAGTTTATAAAGAGGTATACATATGATAACAGATTTAACAAATGGATCACCTGGCAAGCTTCTATGGAAATTCTCCATACCATTGCTTCTAAGTGTAATGTTTCAACAGTTGTACAGTATCGTTGACAGCATAGTAGCCGGACAATATGTAGGCGAAGATGCCCTGGCCGCCATTGGTGCTTCTTATCCCATTACTATGATATTTATTGCAATCGCAACAGGATCCAATATAGGATGTTCTGTTGTAATCTCCACACTATTTGGGGGAAAAGAATATGCTAAAATGAAAACAGCTATCTTTACTTCATTGATCTCGATATTTTTTATAAGCCTTTTTTTGACCATCGTAGGTCTTATGGCTTGTAATCCTATGTTAAGGCTGTTGGATACTCCGGCTAATATTTTTTCGGATGCATCTGTTTTCTTACGGATCTATACGGGCGGTTTAATTTTTTTGCTCTTATATAATATCTGTACCGGTATCTTTACCTCCCTGGGAGATTCCAGGACACCTTTTTATTTTCTTTTAGCATCCTCTCTGCTAAACATACTGTTGGATCTAATTTTTGTGATTTGTTTTTCCATGGGTGTTAATGGGGTAGCCTGGGCAACTTTCACTGCTCAGGGTATTGCTTCCGTATTATCCTTAATTACCATTTTACGCCGGATAAGATCACTGCCTGAAACGAAAGAATATCCCAGGTTTTCCCTTAGCATGTTAGGCAGAATCAGTAAAATAGCCGTTCCAAGTATATTACAGCAAAGCTTTATTTCCTTTGGAAATATACTGATTCAGAAGCTGATTAATAATTACGGTTCCAGTGTAATTGCAGGTTATTCTGCAGCAATTAAATTGAATACTTTTGCAATAACTTCTTTTACAACGTTAGCCAATGGAGTATCCAGTTTTACTGCACAGAATCTTGGAGCATGTAAATTAGAACGGATAAATAAAGGCTTTAAGTCAGCTATCTTGATGTGTATTCTTGTTGCTGTGCCATTTGTAATTGCCTATTTTGGATTCGGGCCCGGTATGATGGGATTGTTTTTAGAGTCATCCAATGGGAAAGCAATTGTGGAAGGTACCAATTTTTTAAGGATTACATCTCCTTTTTATGTAATTATCTCTATTAAATTAATAGCAGACGGTGTTTTACGCGGTTCCGGTTCTATGAGGCCTTTTATGATAGCAACCTTCACGGACCTAATCCTTAGGGTGGTATTATCTTATATATTATCAAACTTTTTGGGCTCTATTGGTATCTGGCTTTCCTGGCCTATAGGCTGGACGATTGCAGCAGGACTCTCTTTTAGTTTTTATGCAAAAGGGATATGGAAGAAAATGATAGAGTAATTCCCTAATTTTTTGATTATTTGACATATATTATCAAAATGTCACAGAAGTGCCATATGTATTTTGTAATCTATTGAAAAAATATAAAGTATTTATTAACTTAGTAAAGATTTCTGTTACAATTCAAGCCCGGGTATGAACGGTAACAAATTTATTGTACATATTAGTTATCTTCGTTTACTTAATATTCTGAGGAGGAAAAAGGGGATGAGAAAAAGCTCAATATATAAATGGATTGCGATCGTTTTATGTCTGGTATTAATATATCCCGGAGGTATTACATTCAACTCATTAAAAGCACTTGCCGCCACTTATGGAACCGTAACGGCTACCAGTTTAAATATCCGTTCCGGCCCGGGGACTAAGTATGATAAGGTCCAGGTAAACGGTAGTTTTGCTTATTTAAAAAAGGGTGATAAATTTACGATAATAAGTAAAAAGGATGGATGGTACAAAATAGCATTTACTTATAGCGGTAAAAAAACAGAGGGATATGTTATGGATGACTTTGTGAAAGAAACCAACAGTACATCCGCTACTCCGACTCCGACACCAACGCCTACGACGGGGGATACAGCGAATCAGACGCCGGCAGATCTTAAACTTGCAGCCAGTGTTATGGCAACGAACTTAAATGTAAGGCAAAAAGCATCCACTACAAGTACTAAAATTGCCTCGATAGTAAAAAGGCAAAAAGTGAATATTCTCAATGAAGTAATTGTTGGGAAGGAAAAATGGTATCGGATTTCCTTTCAAGTAAATAATAAAACAAAAACAGGTTATGTATTAAGTGATTTTATAGGGTTATCTTTATCTTCCGGTGTTAAAGCGGCAGTTAGCAGTAAAACAAAAGTGAAGCTCAGAACCGGAGCAGGAGACAGTTATAAATATCTTACGACTGATAAAGGAACTGCCATCGCTTTAAGTAATAAGAAAGCGGTAACCATTACAAAGGAAGTAACGGATGAAAAAGGAAAGAAATGGTTTAAAATATCGTTTACCCTAAGCGGTATAAAATACAGCGGGTATATTTTGGGCAGTCAGGTTCTATTTACTGTGAATCCCGTAACCCCTACCCCAGCTGTAACCCCAAAGCCAACAACACCCCCAAAGCCAACAACAACGCCAACACCCACCCAAACCCCCACCCCAACAACAACGCCAAAACCTACTGTAACCCCTACCCCAACCGATACCACTGACATCGATACACCGGATGTATTATCAGATGAAGAATTTGAAGAGAGGCTGGATGAGGAAGGATTCCCCGAAAGTTATAAACCAGCCCTGAGAGACTTGCACGAATCTTATCCTACGTGGGTTTTTAAAGCATTTCAAACGGGACTGGATTGGGATACGGTAATTGAAAAAGAAAGTAAATTAGGTGTTAATTTAATATCCAATGGAAAAGGGGTAGAATGGAAGTCTTTAGAAAAAGGAGCTTATAACTGGTCTACTGACAGTTTTATTCCCTTTGATGGTTCTACCTGGGTCACTCCGTCTAAAGCCGGTTTAGAGTATTATATAGATCCAAGAAACTTCTTAGATGAAAAAAGTATATATCAATTTGAATTATTGACTTATCAAAGTGAATACCAGAATGTTACCGGTGTGGAAGGAATTCTTTATAATACACCATTATATAATTGTACCTATTCTTATGCAGATGATCAGGGTGAAACCTTGGAGCATACTTATTCGGAAACTTTTATGGATGCAGCTGAATATTCCGGTGTAAGCCCGTATCATCTGGCAAGCAGGGCGAAACAGGAGGTAGTAACGGGAACTACTACTTTAAGCTCCAGTGTATCCGGAACTGTGGGTGGTTTAGAGGGATACTATAATTTCTATAATATCGGTGCATATAATAGTACTGCTGCCGGAGGTGCCGTAGCGAACGGTCTAAAATATGCCAAAAACGGCACAACGAATCAGGAATTAAATACCTTATATCTAATTCCCTGGGATAACCCATATAATTCTATTGTGGGCGGTGCATATATTATCGGCAGCAATTACATAAAAAGGGGACAGGATACAACATACCTGCAGAAATTTAATGTTACGGGTAATTCAACTTATTCCCATCAGTATATGTCAAATATTGAAGCACCTAATGCAGAGTCCAAAAAAACTTTTGCTGCATATAGTGTAATGTCAGAGATTCCTATTGCATTCAGTATTCCGGTGTACGAAAATATGCCTGACGAACCATGTCCGATGCCGGAAACGGTTTGTAATCCAAATAATTGGCTGAAAACCCTAAAAGTCGACGGTTATAGTTTAACCCCAACTTTTGATTTGACGAAAGAACAGGAATATTCTATCATTGTTGAAGCTGACATAGAAGAGATAAATGTTACTGCAACAACGGTCAGCAAAAAAGCCAGCATTACAGGAACAGGATTTATTCCGTTGAATGAGGGAAATAATGAAGTAATAATAACTGTTACAGCAGAAAATGGCGATGTCAGGGAATATCTGATCAATGCCGTAAGAGAATAATGGGAGATAATCCTGCTTAGGAAATCAGAACCTGTTTCAAACTTTGTTAAAAAGCACTTATGATAAATTTCATAAAAGTGTTTCAATCAGGGTTTTTGCAGGTTCTTTTTCTTAAGAAACCTAAGTGACTGTTCCTATGTTTACGAATATGAAATTATACTCAATGGAATACTTAAGATAAAGGAGAAACCAATGAAAATCTATAAAAAAATTTATAAACAATGTTTCTTATTAGCTTTAATTGTTTTACTTATATTAATACCCTATACTTTTTGCAGAGCAGCCAGCGCAACAGTTAATATAAGTACAGGTGAGGAATCTGTAGTGGTTGGAGACGAAATTACTGTTAGTCTTTCTATATCTTCTGATGCTATGTTAGGAGATTTTGAAGCATATATAACATATAATGCTGATATACTGGAATTTGAAAATGATGCAGCCTTTATAGCCGGCGGGGAGGGATTATTAAAACTCACCGATAAAAATACGGTAAATAAAGAATCATCCAGAAAGTATATTATGAGATTTAAAGCAAAAGCGATAGGTGTAAGCGAAATTGGAATTAAAGATAAAGCGGAAATATATGAATTTGAAACAGGAACTGCTATGTCAGTATCCAGCAACCGGCTTGATATCCGTGTCATAGCAGCAAAAACAGCTTCAGACAATAATAATCTCAAAAGTTTAAAAATAAATCCCGGCAGTTTAAAACCAAAATTTGATCCCAAAATTACAGAATATACAACAAAAATTGATTATGAAAACAGCAAAATAATATTAAGTGCAGTACCGGAGGATGATAATGCCAAGGTAACGGTTGAGGGTAATGAAAATCTTGATGTGGGTAATAATAAAATCATGGTAAAGGTGAAAGCGGAATCAGGAGAAACGAAAGAATATATAATTACTGCGACCCGAAAGGAAGCAGTTGAAAAGGAAACGGTAGAAACAATTGAGACTTCAGAATCAGAGGATAACCTGGATTCGGATTCAGAAAGGAACGGCAGTATAGAAGATAAATCAGCAGAAATAGGTAATCTACTCATTATAAAAGATGGTAAAGATATGTATATACAGAATGGTTACCGTTATCAAATTCTTAAACCAGATGATGATGTTGTTATACCGGATGGATATAGTAAGACTTCATTAATATTAGATGATGTAACAGTAAGTGCGTATACGCCTGAAAATGATCTGAATAGTGATTTCCTGCTTTTATATGTGAAAAATGAAGCTGGTGAGACAGGATTTTATCAATATGACAGAGTAGAAGAAACCTTACAGAGGTATACCAAAAACAGAGAAGGCAATAAGGTGGTAATGTCCGGTAATTTAATGCAATCGGAAGAATATAAAGCAAAATTAACCACGATGGGTATTGTTTTGGCTATATTAGGTTGCGTATGTATTATTCTTTCCGTGGCATTAATCAGGTTATATTTAAAAAACAGGGAAGAAGAATAGTACTGGATTAAAATTATATATAAGACACTAAGTGAGAAAAAAGGGTTCTATGAATAATTGCAGCTTAAATGTTAGGAATGACTCTAAGTTTATCTTGACAATAAATGATAATTTGTTATACTAATAATATAACATATATAACGAACTATTAGGAGGTGGATGATTTGATCGTAAGAATCGATTTTAACAGCGAAGAAGCTTTTTATATTCAACTTCGCAATCAAATCATTTTCGGAATTGCTAATGCAGAGTTAAGAGTTGGGGATAATCTGCCTTCTGTTCGGGAATTAGCAGAAGATATTGGAATTAACATGCATACTGTAAATAAAGCATATACTATGTTAAAACAGGAGGGGTATGTGAAACTCGACCGTAGAAAAGGAACTGTAGTTGCAATTAATGCAGATAAATTAAAAGCAATGGAAGAACTGTCCTGTGACTTAAGGGTAATATTGGCTAAAGCTATTTGTAAGAATATAAGCAGTGAAGAAATTCATGATTTAGTAAATCAAATATTTGATGATTTTAATGTAGATTAGTAACCTAGATCAGAACAGGAGGTTGTTACTATGTTATGTGATAAATGTAAAAAAAATGAAGCTAAGATATATTATACCGAAATAATAAACGGAGAAAAAACGGAACAGCATTTATGCGAAGAATGTGCAACGGAATATACTTCGTTCCCTATGGGAACAGCGTTTATGGATCAGGAAATTACGTTAGGCAGCTTACTGTCTACAATATTGGGTAATTATTATAATAGTTCCAATGTTACGGATCGTGCCGAGAAAGAGATACGATGCGAGGGATGCGGTATGACCTATTCGGAATTCATGAGAGAAGGCAGATTTGGATGCGCCAAATGTTATGACAGTTTCCAGAATATATTAGACGGAAGTTTAAAAAATATACAAGGTTCTGAGAACCATACAGGTAAAAAACCGAAAGGATTTGAAACAAAAACCCAAAAACTGGTCAAGGAATTATCTGAATTGGATAAATTATCTATACGCTTGCAGGATGCGGTTGAGAAAGAGGAATTTGAAGAGGCTGCTAAACTGCGGGATAAGATACGCCAGTTAAAAAAGGAGGAGATAGGTAATGCTTAAATGGTACAAAGAAGCGGGTCAGAATAATGACGTTGTAATCTCCAGCCGGGTCAGGCTTGCCAGAAATCTCAAGGATTACTCTTTTTCAGCCAAACTTTCTGAAAAGCAGGCAAGTGAACTTGTGGAGAAAGTAAAAGCAGCGACTCCCCTGATAGAAGGTCAGGCCTCCATGAAATTTTACAGCTGCAGTGCGGATGTACTTGGAGATACGGAGAAAACCGCTATGGTGGAGAGGCATATTATCAGTCCTTTATTAGTGGCGAAAGAGCAAAGTACCGGTTTAATTCTTTCTAGTGATGAAAGTATCAGTATTATGATAAATGAAGAGGATCATATACGAATTCAATCCATAACCGGAGGAATGAATATAGAAGAAGCCTTTCAGGCAGCTAATAAAATTGACGATATTACCAATGAAATATTTGATTTTGCATTTCATGAAAAATATGGTTATCTCACTTCGTGTCCCACGAATGTGGGTACCGGTTTACGGGCATCCTATATGATGTTTTTGCCGGCACTCACAGCAGCCGGTAAAATTATTAAATTAGCGGAAGAATTAGGGCAGTATGGAATAGCACTAAGAGGTACCTACGGAGAAGCTTCAAAAAGTGTTGGAAGTCTGTACCAAATATCCAACCAGAAAACCTTAGGAAGTACCGAAAAGGAAATTATGGATAGTCTGGACCGTATCGTCTGGCAGGTTATGAAACAGGAACGCAGGCAGAGGGAATATATTCTTACCAACAATTATGATGAGTTTGAAGATAAGGTACATCGTTCATATGGTGTATTAAAATATGCAAAGCAATTATCATCCGCCGATGCTATGGCTTTATTGGCTCAGTTAAAATTGGGGATTGATATGAACCTCATTCATCTGAAAGAAAATTATAATGTTCATGAACTGATGATGGAAATACAACCCGGTAATTTACAGTGTCAGTTGGACAAAAACGTAGGAAGTGTACAAAGAGATAAATATAGAGCAGATTACATCAGAAAGAAATTACCGGAACCGGTATAAGAACAGGAGGCTACTATGAACGAAAAATATACGGAAAATGCGAGAGCAGCAATAACCTATGCAACAGAAGTAGCATATAAGTTATCACACAATTATGTAGGGACAGAACACCTGCTTATCGGATTATTAGAGGCAGATGGTGTTGCTTCCAAAGTCTTGGAAAAAAACGGAGTAGAAGTTGATAAAGTTATTGAATTAGTTAATCAGCTGATAGCCCCTAATTCAAATGTGGAAACCGTTGAAGTAGACGGATTTACACCGAGGGCAAAGAGGATTTTAGATCAGAGCTTTAAGGAAGCCCTTCGTTTAAAAGCACAGTTAGTTGGTACAGAGCATATATTAATCGCTTTAATAAAGGAATCCGACTGTATCGCAGTAAGACTGCTTAATACCTTAGGAATTAATGTACAAAAATTATACGTTGATATATTAACTGCAGTGGGAGCTGATATGAATGCAGCAAAAAATGAATATGCCTCAAATAAAAGTAAAGCAAAAGCCAAATCAAGCACTCCCACTTTGGACCAATACAGCAGAGACTTGACAGAATATGCAAGAGAGGGCAAATTAGACCCTGTGATCGGCCGTGAGACAGAAATACAGCGGGTAATTCAGATTTTAAGCCGAAGAACTAAAAATAATCCTTGTCTGGTAGGAGAACCCGGTGTCGGTAAAACTGCAATAGCAGAAGGTCTGGCCAGAAAAATTGTAGAAGGAAATATTCCTGAAATCATTAAGGATAAAAGAGTTTTAACACTCGATTTATCCGGAATGGTAGCAGGTTCAAAATACAGAGGGGAATTCGAAGAGAGAATAAAAAAAGTAATCACCGAGGTCATGAGTGACGGAAATGTACTTCTATTTATAGATGAAATCCATACCATTATTGGAGCCGGCGGAGCGGAAGGAGCAATTGATGCCTCCAATATATTAAAACCGTCATTAGCAAGAGGAGAATTACAGTTAATCGGAGCTACCACCAGGGAGGAATACCGCAAGTATATTGAAAAGGATGCCGCCTTAGAGCGAAGATTTCAACCGGTCGTAGTGGAAGAACCCTCAGAAGAGGAAGCAATCCTTATATTAAAGGGATTAAGAGACAGCTATGAGGTACACCACAAAGTTAAAATTACAGATGAAGCTCTGGAAGCAGCAGTTAAAATGTCAAGCAGATATATAAATGACCGTTATTTACCGGATAAAGCAATCGATTTAATGGATGAAGCTGCCTCTAAGGTACGCCTAAGTACATTTATAACCTCTCCGGAAGTGAAAGAATTAGAGTCTGAAATCCTTCGTTTGGATGAAGAAAAAGAGCTTGCAATTAAAAATGAAGAATATGAAAAAGCAGGTGAGATAAAAAAACAACAGGAGGAAATAAACAGCCGTTTAAATGCACTGCAGGTTCGCTCAGAAAAAGAAAAACAAGAAACGAAACTGGTTGTAGGCGAGAATGAAATAGCTGATATCATATCCAGCTGGACTAAGATTCCGGTTAAAAAATTAGCCGAAGAGGAATCGGAACGTTTAAGAAATCTGGAGAAAATTCTTCATGAAAGAGTCATTGGTCAGGAGGATGCAGTGTCCGCCGTTTCCAAAGCAATACGAAGGGGTCGTGTAGGTTTAAAAGATCCAAACAGGCCAATCGGTTCATTCCTGTTTTTAGGACCGACCGGTGTAGGTAAAACTGAATTATCCAAAGCGTTGGCAGAAGCAATGTTTGGCAGTGAGAATTCCATGATACGGGTAGATATGTCCGAATACATGGAGAAGCACAGTGTTTCCAAACTGATTGGATCCCCTCCGGGATACGTAGGGTATGATGAGGGGGGCCAGCTTAGCGAAAAAGTCAGACAGAATCCATATTCCGTGATTCTTTTTGATGAAGTGGAAAAAGCACATCCGGATGTTTTCAATATTCTGCTGCAGGTATTGGATGACGGGCATATTACGGATGCCCAGGGCAGAAAAGTCAGCTTTAAGAATACAATCATTATTATGACCTCCAATGCCGGAGCTCAGAATATCATTGCACCGAAGCGTTTAGGCTTTTCCTCTGTCACA
Organism: Anaerocolumna sp. MB42-C2; assembly: GCF_030913705.1. Taxonomy (GTDB): domain Bacteria; phylum Bacillota; class Clostridia; order Lachnospirales; family Lachnospiraceae; genus Anaerocolumna. Next base: position 1,979,939 of record NZ_CP133190.1, on the reverse strand, counting down.
GATGATAAAGAAGATTATAAAAAGATGAAAGAAGGCGTTATGGAGGAAGTTAAGCGAATCTTTAAGCCGGAATTCATTAACCGTATTGATGAAATGATTGTATTCCATTCCTTATCGAAGGAAGATATTAAGAGCATCGTTAGTATTATGTTAAAGAGTATTGCTAAGAGATCGAAGCAGCAGATGAATATATCCCTGGAAGTAAAGGATGAGATCATCGACCGTATTGTTGAAATCGGTTATGACCAGAATTATGGTGCAAGACCGCTTAGAAGAGCAATACAGTCTAACATTGAAGATAAGCTGGCAGAAGAAGTCCTTGAGGGTAATCTTCATAATGGAGATACCGCGTTAGTACAACTTTTCGACAAAGATATTAAAATTTCCAAAAAATAATTCATTTCTTGTGCATATATTAGTAGAAATTGTCATGCAAATATTATATAATAGAGATAGCTACAAAAACTATAATATGTTCCATTTAATGTGCCTGGAATAAAAGAAAACCATATAATAAGATAGAGCTATTGGCATTTTGACCGCTGATAGGCCATTTGGAGAAAATATAAATCGAGGAAGTATTAACGAAACTAGGAGGATTTAAAATGTCAGTGATCGATGAATTAATACGTGAAGAAAGCAATGGGACAATCAGTTTTGGCAATTACGAATTAACGGTAAAATCAAAGGTAAATGATTTTGAGCATAACGGAGATCTATATAAAGTTAAAACTTTTAAGGAAATAACTAAATTAGAGAGGAACGGAATGTTTGTATATGAATCTGTTCCGGGAACAGCAGTGGAGAATTTAGATATATCCGAAAAAGAAGTCAGATTTTCTGTTGAAGGACCTGAAGATGCACAGATCACTTTGGAATTAGAAGCAGAGAAAGAATATAAAATTTATATTGATGATACAAATGTAGGAAAGATGAAAACAAATTTAGGCGGTAAACTTATGTTTAGCGTGGAATTAGGTGAAAATCATAAATCAGCTATAAGGGTAGTGAAACTACAATAGTATTTCTATGGTTTGTTTATAATAATTGGAACTGTTTTAGGGGGAATCCCTAAAACAGTTCCTTATTAGTATAGGTGCGAATAGCATACCGAAACTTTGGGATTAGGGAGATGAGGAGCGAATTTATCCGTTTGGATTATTATAAGGAGGAAAATATGGCTAAAAACAGGACTGTTTTTTTCTGCAGGGAATGTGGTTATGAAGCATCCAAGTGGATGGGACAATGTCCAGGCTGTAAGCAGTGGGATACTTTTACCGAGGAACCGGTAATTAAGAAAAAGATTAATAAACAGGTCGGTTTAACACAGACAGAGCCGCAGCTTTTATCTGATGTCACAACTGATAAAGACCAGAGAATATTAACCGGAATCGAGGAGTTTGACAGAGTATTGGGGGGCGGGATTGTGATTGGTTCCCTGGTATTAGTAGGAGGGGATCCCGGAATAGGAAAATCGACCCTGTTACTTCAGATGTGCAGGGAATTATCCGATAAACAAGTTAAGATACTATACATATCGGGAGAAGAATCCTTAAAGCAGATTAAAATGCGTGCCGACAGGCTGGGATCCTTTCAGGGAGAGTTATTATTGCTAAGTGAAACCAATTTAGACAGTATAGAAGATACTATACGTAAATTAATGCCTCAGATTGTAATCATTGATTCCATTCAGACGATGTATAAAGAGGAAATCGGTGCAGCGCCTGGCAGTGTAAGTCAGGTAAGGGAAACCACCGGTATCTTAATGCATTTGGCGAAAGGGTTGGGAATATCTATCTTTATAGTTGGACATGTTACCAAAGAAGGTGTGGTAGCCGGTCCCAGAGTTTTAGAACATATGGTTGATACAGTTTTATATTTTGAGGGAGAAAGTAAAGCTTCCTACCGGATTTTAAGAGCAGTTAAAAATCGTTTTGGATCCACCAATGAAATTGGGGTATTTGAAATGAGGGATAAAGGATTAGTGGAAGTGAGTAATCCATCAGAATTTATGTTACAGGGCAAACCGGAGGGAGAACCGGGTTCGGTAGTAACGGCCTCCATGGAAGGCACCAGGCCTATACTAGTAGAGATTCAGGCCTTAATCTGTCAGACAAATTTTAATATGCCAAGGAGAACGGCAGCCGGAACTGATTATAATCGTGTAAATCTGCTAATGGCTGTATTGGAGAAAAGGTTAGGAATCCAGATGTCTGGAATGGATGCATATATTAATGTTGCCGGCGGAATGAAGATTAATGAACCGGCACTGGATTTGGCAATTGTTATGGCTATTTTATCCAGTTACAAAAACCGGTCAATGGATAATAAAACCTTGTGTTTTGGAGAAATTGGACTCACCGGAGAAGTAAGGGCGGTTAATATGGCAGAGCAGCGTGTTATTGAGGCCGGTAAAATGGGATATGATACGGTTTTGCTGCCGCAGATTAATAAAGAGAATGTTGGGAATACTTGTGTTAAATTAATCGGTGTCAGGAATATAAGGGAGATTGTAAATTTATTTTCTTGATGCTGTTTTGGTACTTAAAGAGAAAATTGTATACTTGAGTAACAATAGCGCAAGGCGGACATAAAAACCTTTACTTGTTTGTTTTGTGGTTATATTGTTGCCATTATATATATTATCATACTGAAGAAAAGGCGGAGGAATTAATAATGGAATGTACAAAAGATTGTGAGGAATTAAAAAGTTTAATGAGGCAACAGGAGGAATTTATTCATAGTATCGGGACTATAGTGGATAACCTGGATACCTCTCAATTAAAAGTAGAGAAAAATGCATTTGATGCGATAAATAGTTCAGATACATCACTTAATTTGGTAAAAGATGGAATTCAATGTGTGGATGACCTATTAAATAAAATTGACTCTTTACATAATGCAGTGGAGAATTCAACAAAAAATATTAATCAAATGAAAAATCTTTCCAATATGATTGAGGGATTTGCTTCAGTAATAGGAGGTATATCCAATAAAACAAATATGTTGTCCTTAAATGCTTCCATTGAAGCAGCCAGGGCAGGAGAACAAGGCAGAGGTTTTGCTGTAGTAGCAGGAGAGGTAAGAAACTTAGCCGCACAATCAGCACAGTCTTCAAAAGAAATTTCGGAAACAATCCAATCCATCCAGTCATTTGTTACAGAAACAGTAGAAGCTATGAATAAAATTTATGAAATTGTAGAAAAACAGAATTCTATGGTAAGCGATGTAAAAGAGGTATTTCATAAAATACTGGAAGCAGCTTATATTTCCAATGATGTATCAAGAAATATGGAACACGAGATTGCATATCAGAGGGATATTACAGATAGTGCAAAACATACCATAGATTCGATTCACCTTATTTCCGAACAGATTAATGAGGGTGAATAAGAGATAAAAAAGAAAAAAAGAGGATGCCTATTTTTTGGTATCCTCTTCTCCTTCTGCTACGATGTCTTCTAAAACATGCATAAGATCATAGATATTATTTAACTGTACATTTCTTTCTAAGATAGAATTTTTTAATTCAACAGGAAGGGTTTCAAATTTTTCCCTGATTGCTGGCGCTACATGCGACATAAAATCACCTCCATATTAGTCTGTCCTGTTTAGATGATTTTATGTATGAGAATACAATGTAAATATATTTTTAAAAAATATTTATTAAATATGATATCAATTTTAATATTCAGTAATATGATTTAAATAATTAAAAAGTCAATCTATAAAATTAAATGTTCGCTTTCATAAAATAATATTATTTTTTATAATTTAATCTTGCTATTTTAGCTTTTAATTTTAAACTGTCATTTAAGTGGACAATTTGATGCCTGGTAATTGGCATCTGTAAAATTCCGGATACGTCTTTTCTGCCCCAGAAATCCAGCAGCCAGATTGAGTCCGGATGGTTTGTTACACCGCCTTCTAATCTGATTCGTTCCAAACGGTCGGATGTTATTTTCTCTCTAAGATCTTCTGGGGTGAGGACAGCTAAAGTTTGCTGTGTTTGTTTTCCAACTGCATTCCGGTAGTTTTTCAGTTCCTGCTTATTAACAGATTTACTGAAACTAATGATTTCATCATCTGTCATGGCATTACCGGTATCTTTTACGGTAACCTGTAATTGATTCAGCCAGGTTTCGTCTAGGACCTGTTTCTGATCCATAACTAAAATATTAATGGTCAAATCCTCTATTCTTGTTATATGCCAGATATTCCATGCAATTGTAACATCCTTAACCGTAGGCATAATTTCAAAATCTTCCTCTGACAACCCATCCCAAACTTCATCAGCAAGGGTTATCTCATTTGATGAAGATACTTGGGATAAATGGAGATATTTATGCATCTTAAGACATAGTTCCATAGCTTCTGTAAACTTATCCTTAGTTTTAAGATATTCTTTTAGTAAGGTTTGTTTTGGATTCCAATCCGTTCCCGGTTTAAACATAGTGAGTACCCGCCTTTTATTCTTACTGGTTTAGAATATTTATCTGACACATTTTCATAGCTTCTAAAGCATTCGCATGACTTTCTTTTGTAACTCCGGCGCAGCAGGAGGCATCCACGGCAACAGGTATCTCCGGTAAAAAGGTTTTTATAAGCAGTGCATTGGAAATAACACAGATATCCGTGCAGAGTCCTATTAACTCGATCTGCGATACCGTATCATATACCCCGTTCATAAGATCTTTTGCCAGTTCACTGGAACCAAAAGTTACTTTTTCATAGATTTTATATTTACTGATATCTGTTATATTGCAAATTTTACTGCTGATTTTCCATCCGTTGGTCTTTGCAATACAATGTTTTACCGGCAGATTTTTTCCTTCCTGGGTATCCAGATAATTATCAGAGTGAGTGTCTTTGGTAAAAATAATCGTATCGCCGTTTCGTTCATAATTCTTAATCTTATCAACTACTTTATCTACGATTTGAACGGCTTCTCCGGTACCTAAAGTACCGTCAATAAAATCATTCTGCATATCAATAACAACTAATAATTTACTCATTGATTATCTCCTTCCATAAATAAGAACAATGACGAAATAAGGTTATTGTATTTATATATCATAGAATTTATATTTTTAGATATTGTTAATAACCCATGGCTTTTTTTACAGTCTCAGTCTTTTCTTTTGATGTAAGTTTCTCTAATAATAAAAATCCAACGAAAGGGGCAGTTTCTGGACAGTAAGAAGTTATAATGTTATTATCAGTAACAATGGGTTCATTTATCACGTTAACATTAAATGATCTCAATTGGGCTTGTCTATGCCCGCCGTTTAAATGGTAGGTTGTTCCGTTTCTTCCGTTTAATACACCGCTTTTTCCTATAGGTAAGGCACCAACACATACGGAAGCGATAATTTTTCCTTTGGAGTTAAAGGCCTGTATCAACTGCAGAAATTTTTCGTGATAAGCTTCTTCATAAAAACCGAATTCCTCAAATCCTCCGGGAATGGCAAGGGCTTCATAATCATCGACCTTAATATCATCAATCAATTTATTCACCATAACCGGAATATTAAAGGTACTGGTTACCTGATTGTGAAATCCACAGGTGACAACCTGTATATCACATCCATATCCATTATTCGCCCAGCCCATAATATCTATGAAAGGGCTGAATTCCATAAGTTCAAATCCTTTTGCTAAGAAAAGTAAAATTTTCATATCAACCTCGATTCCTGATTTTGGTTTTGAATTGTGTTTTAATCAGTTATAATTAATATTATAACTGATTCTATTTTAAACTACAATATTTACCATACTGTTAAGGTAAAATTGTTATTATCAGATTATTGCTGAGATTTGTTTTCCAAAGTTCTTTCCCATTATTAATATTGATTTTACCAAATAGTCCGAGGCGTTTAAGGAGAGATCTTGAAATGCCCAGTTTTTGGCTTAAAATCTTATCAACCCGGATGTCCATAGTGTAATTACATACTATTTGAAGTCGAATGGGTTCTGACAGACCAGTAAGGAGAATGATATCCCCTCTAATATCATAATCAAGTTCTTCATAATTTAATGTTACATTGTTATGGGCATGTATATTTGCATCAAAGGCATATTTCCTGGCAAGATCCTCATCATTGCTTAGAAATTTACGATATAAGTCCTGTGGAATAGCAGAGGGATTAACCCTCGTTAAAATCGACATATTCCATGTGGTTTTACATTTTTGGCATTGATAGATAAGCCATACATCTACTTTATTTTGATTGGCGTTAAGTCTAAAATTACCGGTGGATATAAATGTGCTTTTTGTACCGCATTTAGAGCAGTTTTTTGTTATTGTTGGTTGATTCAGAGGGACGATTTCCCATAGTATTGTTTTCTGCATATTTTTTTCGCTCCTTATTGAGCTGCATAAAAATATGGCATAAATAAAATCTATATGAAATTTTGGTATTTAATTTGTTCATATTTCTACGCAGCTAAAACTAATTCTGACGGCATCAAAATGAAATCCAGCTATACTGAATTTCTTTGATCTTTGTTGGCTTTGTATCAGAGTTTAGCGATTAACTGGTGTAGTCATATGAATAAAATCCTCCTTATTATCAAGTGTGGAGACAGTTTAACATAATAATAAAAAGGTAAGTACCTTAATCTTAATTAGGAATTGTTTTTAAGGTGAATTTATGGAAGAAATAAGAATATGGACCTTGGCAAAGTGCCTGAAAAGATAAGAACAGCGTACCATGGCTCTGCATATAGAAGGGCTTATGATACGCTCTAAGACGTGATGTATACTTTGTGTTTCTTTATTGGTTGCTATCCGGTAGTTTTCTTAATACAGCCTTTACATGTGCTGTATTGATTTAATAATTTTAAGTAGTTTATTTACTTTATATATTTCTTTTTTTCCTGTAATACAATTCTCTGTATACTCTTTTCCGATAAAAAATATTGATCTGCTAGCTCAGTAATTTTTAATCCGTTGATATATCCGGTGTAAATCTCTGCATTTCTTTTTTTAATCCATAGTTTAGAATTTGTTTTTTCACCCCAGCTTTTACGGTTATTACTTTTCCTGGGTATATATAAATATCCACCATCAATATATTCCTGAATTAATTCTAATACTTCCTGCGGTAAAACGGTTTCTGCTTTTAAATAGCTCACGGTGCTCCTCCTTGAATAAAAATACAAAGATTGAGCAAAGGCTATCATCTATTTATTATTGTGCAATAGCCTTTGCTATGCACAAATAACATGTTTATTTCTCATAAAGAAAACCCCTTTCTATTTAAGATAAAACATAACTCTTCCAATATAATACAACAGGATAGTGAAATTAGCAAATGATTTATTTTAATGAGGCTGACAGAGAATTTATCGTGTTACTGTTCAAAGGCAACAATGCGATGTGTTTTTGCGAGTGTAGCAAAGCAAAAGTCACAGAAAACCGGAGAATTGCAGCGTAGGAACGCTTCCTCCTCGTTTTGTGTGCACGCGAAGTATGTTATTGTTCACTACATTGCCGCTTTTTGCAGGGGAATGAACAGTAACTTTATCGTTACGATCAATAATATTAAGCTATAGCATCTCAACAGTTTTCTTATATAGGTTCTTTACTTCTGCCACATAATTTGTAAGGATTCGTCATATGATGTAGCAATAGGCAAAGAGGCAACAAGGGAGGCGTAAAATGGATTTCCAGCAAAGCAAAACTTTTATAAATTTGCAGAGTGCATTTGAGGGAGAATTGATCAGCAGCAGCAAATATGAAATATATGGTATTCGAGCGAGGCAGGATGATTATCAGCAAATAGCATATGCTTTTGACGTTATATCCAGATATGAAAGAGAACATGCGGTAATATGGTTAAAGTTATTAAATAATGGTGAAATTCCGAATACCTTGCAGAATCTCATAGAAAGCTCGGAGGATGAGGCAAATAAAGGAAATAACATATATAGGGAGTACGCGCAAACAGCAAGAGAGGAGGGATATAATTCTATTGGTGCTTTATTTGACGGAGTTGCTAATATTGAATTAAATAATGAAGTAATTTTTCGAACTTTTGCGGAAGATATAGAAAATAATCAGGTTTTTTGTAAACCACAGGAAGTTTTATGGGTATGTATTAATTGCGGCAATATTATGGGAGGATTGTGTGCACCTGCAATATGTCCGATTTGCGGTTTTCCACAGGGGTATTACCAAGTATACGATATTTCCTATTAACTAAGTTTCAGTATATATAAGGTTATAGAGAAAGTTATAGAGAAGTTGTAAGAAATTCAATAGAAGTTAAAAAAGATGCTGTAAAATATGGGTAATGAGATCAGTATCAGATTTAGTCGGTAAACGAAATCCAAATTATACCTAACCTTATTTTACAGCAGAATTTTTATAAAAAAATGACATTAAATGCATGAATAACTCCATTTACAATTGTATTTGTCTCAGTTATAATTGAATCCTGACACTAAAATTGGCTGAATTATCGGACAACCATTTAGCGTTTAATTATATTAGGTATTTTAAACATGGGGCAAAAAGACGGGAAAATAAAAAGCGCAGGAACGTACAGTATGGAGGTATTTACATTATAATGTTAAACAATTTCATGTTTATCAATAGGTTATTATTAGCTAGGCTTCGTAGAATTTATTTTATGGCTTTACCTGAGAGTAAAAGTGATCTAAAAAAGAGCAGGGTATGCTTTACGGTTGGTGATAGTGCAGTCCAGACAATCGCACAGCTTTCAGGCGGAACGTTTCTTGCAACTTTAATGTCATTTTGCGGAATATCGGATGCCAATATTGGTATTATAACCTCCCTGGTAAGTCTTGCCGCGGTATGTCAGATCTTTTTAATCAATTATTTTAAAAAACTAAAAAAATATAAATTCTTAGTATGTTTTACGGCTTTACAAAGACTACTTTTCACTGTTATTTATTTTATACCTTTATTATATATCAGTAACTCAAAAAAGGCCTTGATTATCGTAATTTTATATTTCATCGGGCAGGTTTTCGTACAAATAGGTGCACCGGCATCACAGGAATGGATTGCCAGTCTGGTTCCGGGAAGATTAAGGGGAAAATATTTTTCAATTAAAGATTCCATAGCTGTATTTGTAGTGTCCAGTACCATGTTGATAAGCGGTATTGTATTGGATACATTTAAAAACCGGAATCTTAAAGTCGGTTTTATCATAATAGGTACATTGATATTTATTCTTGTTTTAATTAACGTTATAGCATTTTCTAAAATGAAAGAACCTAAGATATCCTATTTAAATCAGGATGGAAAAGAAATGCATGGCAGACTGGCTAAGAAGGCAAAGGAAGACGAGAAAATTCACAAAAAGAATGATAAAACGATTCTGAATGAGATTATAGATGCATTTCAAAACAGAAAATTCAGAAAAGCATTTATGCTGCAATGCTTATATACATTATCTTTTTATATATGCTTACCCTTTAACTCCAGCTATCAGATTAATGAATTATCATTACCTTATACTTTTATTATGTTTGTCTGTTTTATGACTAATCTGTATCGAATATACATATCACCCAAATTAGGGCGTTTAGCAGATAAATATGGAATGGCGAGATTATTAAGATATACTTTGTTAGCCTTAGGTTTCACAATGTTGTCTTTTGCATTTACTGTACCGGGTAATGCATATCCGTTATTCATAATCAGCCAGGTAATAGCATCTACTGCATGGGCTTTTGTGGGTATTGGCTTATTTGGGGTGCAGCTGGACTTTTTTCAAAATGAAAAAAGAATGATCTGGCTTACTTTAGTTTCCTCCATCTCAGGAGTTTTTGGATTTTTTGTTTCCATTTTTGGAGGTGTGATTTTAGATCATTTGCAAAAGGCAAATCTTCATATTAGCGGAAGACCTGTCTATGCTCAGCAGGTATTAAATTTGATTGGATTTTTAATCATGCTTTTTACCGTGTGGTTTATCAAATATCATATTGAAACAGAAAAAATTGATAATAATCATAAAGACGGAAGAGTAAGTATATAAAAACGAATAGACAATAAACATAAATAAGTAAATAAACTAATAAATGAAACTGAAATCAAATATCTGAAAATAGTAAAAATATTAAATAGGGGTATATAATGGAAAAGTTATGTTTTAAATAATGTTGAAAATATATAAATGATAAAAGGAAGCCATTTTGACTTCCTTTTATTCTGAACAGCAAAAACTTGGAGTTGAAGTGAGCTTGCCTACTTTGTCAAATATTATTACTTTTTAGTTAAAATATTCTTGACAATTAAAACAATTCATTGTATTATAAATAAGCAGTGTTTGATTGTCAAATACATAGGGGATTGGTCAAATGGTATGACAAGGGTCTCCAAAACCTTTAGCGGGAGTTCGATTCTCTCATCCCCTGTTTAAGACATTACTTTTTAAGTAATGTCTTTTTTGTTATATCTTTAACCTGGTTTACCTCCTCATTCGTACATTCATCCCTACTATATCTTGCTTTTTCATAAAAATCTGCTAATTTACTTGCTTCTTTTTTTATTGTATCATCCCAGCATTGTTCCGTTTGAATATTTAAAGCGTACTGGGAAAGTTGCATAGGAGTTAAATAATTTGATAGCTTTTCCTTTGGATTATGGGTTATTACTGCTTTATAAAAATATTTACGAATTTTTTCATTATTGGTACGGCCAAACAATGGAAAAATTTTCTTGACTACAGTTCCAATTTCTTCCCTTTTTAAGCGTTCTCTTTTATCAAAAGGGGAAATAAATTCCGTTTTATCTCTGAAATTATTGTATTTCTTTTCATAAAACAATTGGTATAACTGATAGAGACCGAATAAAATTAACGCTGTGAGACCGGCTATTAAAGCTATAGTAAATAAACCCAGCAGGATATTCTCAATATACTGCCAGATGATGGACGGAGGAGTGGCTTTTATAAGCCCAAGGGGTTGGGAGCTTTGTTCCGGTTCTATATTTTTAATCGGTGAAGATATAGACTTATCTTTAAACAGCGAAAAAAAGGCTTTAATTAATCCTAATAAAATCGTTCCAATCATGGATAAAAAGGCTTTCAGAGGAAATTTCGTAAAGATAAACATAGTAGCAATACATAAGCAGCTAAAAAACAGCAGTAATATATAGTTTGTATTTTGAATGTCTTTTATCGGAACATTGGTTATATTGCTGTGTGTTTGAAAAAAACGCTCAAAATTAATGAGATACATATTAAACAGATATAATAATATAAATGCTAAAACTAACAGGAAATTAAGACTGGTCAGGTTGGTTATTCCCAGATAATTGTCTAAAAAATACATGGCAACAAACGGGGTTAAAAATATTAAAGAAGTATTTGCCTTTGCCATGACTTCTGTTTTTAATTTTTTATTAAGAGCAAAGGCTGTTAATAGTGCGAAATAAATTAAATAAAAGGAAATTACAAAACCGTTCCGGTTCGTTAAGACATAAGCAGCAGCCATACTGATATGCAGGACCGAAAACGACCAGATATGTTTCGTATATCTGCCAATCAGGTAAGATAGGACAGGAGCCGGAAGCAATATAAAAGATTGATAAACATAACCGGTATTTTTGGTGGTAAATATAATACCAATACTAATTACGGCAAAGGCAGCCAGAAAATTAAGCAGTATATTTAAGAGATCTATTAAAAAATGATATTGTTTGTTATTCATATAAAACCCTTTCTTTTATCTATAAAAAGAGCTAACAGGATGGAGAGCCAATTGCTATGCAAATAATTTGCATTTGTCAATTTATACTTGGTTTTTGACACATGAAACCTATATTAAGGAGCTAATTCCCATGGGAGGATATAGGGCATTAATTTACCATCGGCCTTTAATGTGACGTCTTGATTTGTGGGGACAATCCAGGTAAAATCAGCTTTATTATTAAGGGCAGTAAATAAGAGCCGCTGTATATCCTCTTTCTGATAAAAAGATATAAAAATCAGGTAATCATTTTCCGATGATTGGAGGCAGTTTTCTTCGATAACCGGTACGAATGCAGGTATAGGCAGGGAGGTATCAATTCTGGCTAAGAGTTCATTGATTGCTTTTATATGATTAATTCCTGAACCGGGAGGGATATTTAATATTTCATGAGTGATATTATCCCGTCCATTGGTGTGTAAGGAAGTCTGAATTCCCTGGTTAATAAAAGCAGAGGCAATAGATACGGCCAAACGAATACTTTCTTCTTGTAAATCTTCGTGTTTCCATATGGAGTCAGACTCTAAATTAATAAAAATTTTAACCTGCTGGGAAGACGTATAATCATTAACATTAACCTTTAGGGATCCCGTTTTGGCGGAAGCTTTCCAATTAACCGATTTTAATGTATCGTAGGACTGATATTCACGAATACTCCTAAATTCGAAGGGGTCTTCATTTATAAACCGTTTTGTCAGAACTGTTCCCAGCATTTTATTAAAAGGCGCTTGTAATCTGGCATAATCTACGGGTTTTGGATACACATATAAGCGCAGGTCCATATTATAATTTTCTACCGCTTCAAAAGTAATGAACAAATCAGAACAGATTAAGTCAGCATTGCTTATTGTAAAATAGCCCCGGTGCGAACACTTGAAAGTTAAGGATCTGGTTAATTTCTGATACATCATAATGGATATCAGGTCATTCCTGTAATAATTATCGGTTACGATGGAATTATTAAAGTCCAGAAAGTATAAGTACTTCGAAGTCATAAACTTCACTTTTAAAATGGGCAGAGGAAGTAATTTCTTATTTATAATGGTTTCATATAATATTAATTCCTCACCTTCTACGGCTTTCTCTTCTGAAAAATTGATATCAACCGACAGATTTTTATTCCAAAACTTATGGTAGAGGTAATTCTGAAGCAAATAGAGAAGAAAGGCACCTAACATAGCTGATAGTATAATCATGGATCAATTACCTCCTGGTAAAATCCTCGGTTGGAACAGGAACATCTTTTAATATATCAAAAATAATATCATTGGAAGCAGCTCCTTTTTGGAAGCCTGTTCTTAAAATAATTCGGTGGGCTAATACGTAAGGTGCAATCGTCTGTATAATTTCCGGAGTAACATATTGTTTCCCTTTGATTGCGGAATAAGCCTGTACAGCTCTTAAGAAAGCAAGGCTTCCTCTTGGACTTACTCCCAATGCAATACCTTTATGGGTTCTTGTTTGATGAATAATCGAAATCATATATTCCATTAGAGAAGGGTGAACATAAACAGATTTAATTAAATTCTGCATAGCGGACAATTTTTCTTTGGTACATACACTATCTAGTTCTTCTAATGGATCAGCCTGGATAAAACGATTTAAAATAGCAATTTCTTCGGTAAAATTCGGAAATCCCATTCCAATCTGCATGAGAAAACGGTCTAACTGCGCTTCTGGCAGAGGAAATGTACCTGCTGTTTCAACAGGATTTTGAGTTGCTATTACTAAAAAGGGTTTTTCCAAAAGGTAGGTTTGTCCGTCAATGGTAATTTGTTTTTCTTCCATGCATTCCAGCAAGCTGGATTGGGTTCTTGGAGTAGCACGGTTAATTTCATCTGCGAGGAGTATATTGGTAAATACCGGTCCGCTTCGAAATGTAAATTCCCCTAATTTCTGATTATAATAATTTAGACCGGTTATATCGGACGGAAGAAGATCCGGTGTGAATTGAATTCGTTTAAAGTCAGCAGCAAATGATTTCGCCAGCGATTTGGCGAGTACTGTTTTTCCTGTGCCAGGTACATCTTCAAGAAGAATATGTCCACCTGCAAGGAGTGAAGTGAGAATTAAATCTATAACCTGAGATTTACCGATAATAACTTTTTCAATATTATGCTTAATCTTGTCTGCTTGAGACTGTAATTCAATTATATCCATAGTATCACCTTTACTTTCTGATTACTTCAGTATTAATTAATGGAATATGATTCCATATCTATTCTATTATAGTACATTACATGAAGAAATGGATATAGGTAAAAAGCAGATATAATTGCGGTTTGATTGTAGAAATTATACAGGGAATACGAAATTAACTTAGTGATATTTATTTCTAAAAAAATAGATAAGTATAAATAATTATGTAATATTTTAATAAGAACAAAAAACATAACCGATTTTTCTTATAAAAAATAAATAAAAGTAAATAATATGTTTGGAATTGCACCGATTCGACAAATTGACTTATACTATAAAACATGATATAAAATCTCTAGCCGTTTATAATAGAGAAAGCAATTTATTTGGAGGACTATAGAAGTGGAAGTTAAAAAGATTAAACTGAGTACGCCGGAGGAAGTAATAGATTTTGTTAATGCCGCGGAACAATGTGATTTCGATATAGATTTGTACTATAATAGAATAATTGTTGATGCAAAGTCTTTTCTTGGCATTATGAGCCTTGATATATCTCAAAATTTAAATGTGTCTTACCATGGTTATAATTGTAATCTGGAAAATGCTATAAAAAAATATGCAGTAGAATAACCGGAATCGCGTTATATAATGTTTATTCGAATCATAGATAGAGGGTATGCTGCAATTACAGCATGCCCTTTAGTTCATCAGCAGCGGAGGTAGAATGTCACTGAAGTGACAGGATGTCATCGCCAGAGTCCGGCAAGCCAGCCTCTTTCTTAGTATACTTAATATTTACTTTATCTGAATCAAGGACTGATAATAATCTGGAAGGGTTTAAGGGTTTGCTGTAGATATAACCCTGAATGATATCACAATTTTTAGCTTGTAAAATACTTAACTGATCATTAAATTCTACACCCTCAGCTATAACCTCTACATCAATACTATGTGCCAGATGAATAATTGCTTCTGCGATCAAGGAGTCCTTTTCATTTTTGCTGATATTATCTATAAAAGATTTATCGATTTTAAGAGTATTAATTGGCATACTGGTTAAGTAATTTAAGGAGGAATAACCTGTACCAAAATCATCTAAGGATATACGAACTCCTAAAGCCTGAAGGCTGTTTAATAAGGTGACGGCATCGGTTATGGAGGATACAATCGTACTTTCTGTTATTTCCAATTCCAGATATCTGGGCGGAAGAGATGTTTCTTTTAATACATTATCAAGCATAGTAATAAACCCTGTACGGTTAATCTGAACAGAAGAGATATTTACCGATACAATATATGGAGTATAGCCAAGTTCCATCAGGTTTTTGTTAAATCTGCAGGCTTCTTTTAAAATCCATTCCCCTAATTCCACAATTAATCCGCTCTCTTCTGCAATTGGGATAAACTCAGTGGGAGACAGCTCTCCTAATTTCGCACTCTTAATTCTCATTAAAGCCTCAAAGCCTATAATTTTATTGGTAATGATATTAACCTGGGGCTGGTATTTTACATAAATTTCATTATTTTCTATGGCTTTCCGTAATATTTCAAGAATAATAGTATTTCTGTTTAACTCATCCTCCATACTTTTATCAAATAAAGTATATTTGTTTTTACCAGTATCCTTGGATTTGTACATAGCTATATCGGCATTCTTAATCAGTACATTGGTTAAAGTCCCGTTTTTGGGGTAAATGGCAATACCGATACTCATGGATACATAAGCGATTTCTCCGTTTAGATTAAAAGGTTTTTTAAAAGCATCGATTACTTTTGCTCCAAACTCAGTAGCTTCTCTTTGGTTGCTTAGGTTTTCACGGAAAATTAAAAATTCATCGCCTCCTGCTCTGGCGAGGATATCGTCAGAAGTAATTAAGGAAAGGAGTTGTTCGGCCGTCTGGGTTAATAAATTATCGCCATAGTCATGTCCAAGAGTATCATTAACGGTTTTAAAATTATCCAGATCCACAAAGTAAACGGCATGTACTTTATTCGATCCCGGTGACAAAGACAAGGTACTGTTTACCCGTTCGGTAAATGCCAGTTTATTGGGTAAGTTAGTTAAAATATCATGATATGCAAGATACTCTATCTTATTATAATTATTTCTAAGCTGTTCTTCGTTGGTGATCAATTCTTCATGCATTGCTGTTAATTCATTATAGTTTCCCTTAATAATATGTAACATCTTATTAAAACTTCTGGATAGTTCACCGAATTCATTATTGGCTTTAATATTGGATTGTACCTCCAGGTTTCCGTCTGATGCGGTACGCATGACATCTTTTAGGTCTATTATGGGATCCGTATAAGATTTAGCAAATTTATTGCTTACGAAAATCATAAAAATGATAAGGATAACCACAGTCCATCCCAGGACATATATAATTATTACAGCGAGATGAATGATTTCCGATACATCCTGTTTAACCAGTAAAACCCAGTCAAGTTCCGGAATGACACTATAACCGTAAATTTTACGAATATTATCGTAGGTATATGAAAACGCACCGTTTTGAGAAATCTTACCGGTATAGTAGCTGCTTACTAAAGATCCAAGTTTTTCATTATCAATACTGGTACCGATTAATCTGGAATCTGGATGATACACAATGATTCCGCTTTTATCCAAAACAAGACCAAATCCGGTTTCGCCCATTTTAATGGAGCTTAAAAAGTCTTTAAAATAAGACAAATCAATCGTGCTGATAATATAGCCTATTATAGTTGAATAGCCATCTATCTCTGTGGTTATGGGACAACCTATTTCGATACAGTAAGAGCTTACTTTATTTGTAATATCGTTAAAGGAAAGTTGTGGATTTTTAATCAGTCCGCTGACACCGCTGGCGGCACAACCTGTTGCTTTTATATAGGAAAGTGTTACGCTGTCGGAGTAATCCGTATTAACAATGGATTTATCGGAGCTGGCTATGGCCTGAAATCTTGTGTTATATACCGTTATCCGTGAACAGGAGGGATAAAGAGCATGACGTTTTTTTAATAATTCCATGGCACTTCTTAAAAGATCCTTATCGTCTTTTTTAGTAAGATGTACTAATGATTGATTATATAGTGCCAGATTATATATCTGGTTTTGTATGGCAAGTAGATTAATCTCAGTTTGCTGGTTTTTAACCATTGCTTTTAAGCCGTTGCTGTTCGTAACTGCCAATTGGTTTAAATTATCACGTTTAATCGAAATTAATCTGCCGGCAATAAGTTGATATGCCAGTATAGATACGATGATAATTGGTACAATAGAAAATATAATTAAGGTTATTCTTAAGGTTTTTTTTATCGACATAATTATCTTCCTTGATATAGTAATTATTTACATTTTATCAATAAAATTGGAAAATTGCAACAATATATGGAATTAAGGAATACTGATTTTATAATAACTTTACAACTTAAATGAAAATTTTAGTTGAAAAAGAATTCCATAACAGGTATACTTGTAGCGTTAGATTAAACATAATGATAAGCGGTAATTTATTATGGAATTAGAACGGAGAAATATATGTATAGGTTAATATGCAGAGACGGTAATGCAAAGCGAGGAGAGTTTAACACCGTCCACGGCACGATTCAGACACCTGTATTTATGAATGTGGGTACTGCGGCAGCAATTAAAGGTGCGGTATCTACCATGGATTTACAGGGTATGAAGACTCAGGTAGAACTATCCAATACCTATCATTTACATGTAAGGCCGGGTGACCAGGTAATTAAGAAACTGGGAGGTCTTCATAAGTTTATGGTATGGGACAAACCTATCTTAACGGATTCAGGCGGTTTTCAGGTCTTTTCTCTCGCGGGGCTTCGGAAGATAAAAGAAGAAGGTGTATATTTTAGTTCCCATGTAGATGGTCGTAAGATTTTTATGGGTCCGGAAGAAAGTATGCAGATACAATCCAATCTTGCCTCTACGATAGCCATGGCTTTTGATGAATGTCCGCCGCATCCGGCAACCAGGGAATATATGCAGAATTCTGTAGACAGAACCACCAGATGGCTTAAGCGATGTAAAAATGAGATGGCAAAGCTTAATTCCCTTGATGATACCATTAACAGGCAGCAGATGTTATTTGGAATTAATCAGGGCGGTACGTTTGAAGATATTCGTATTGAGCATGCCAAGAGGATTTCTGAGTTGGATTTAGACGGTTATGCTTTAGGAGGACTGGCAGTCGGAGAGTCCCATGAGGAGATGTACCGCATTATAGAAGAAACGGTTCCGTTTCTCCCTTTAGAAAAACCTACTTACTTAATGGGTGTAGGAACACCGGAGAATATTTTGGAATCAGTAGAACGAGGAGTAGACTTTTTTGATTGTGTATATCCTGCAAGAAACGGCCGTCACGGCAATGCATATACCAACCATGGAAAAATGAATCTGCTTAATGCCAAATATGAATTAGATGGCAGGCCGATAGAAGAGGGGTGTGAATGTCCGAGCTGCAAGCATTACAGCAGGGCATACATCAGACATTTATTGAAAGCAAAAGAAATGCTGGGTCTGAGACTTTTAGTTACTCATAATCTTTATTTTTATAATAATATGATGGAAGAGATTAGAGAGGCGATTGAACAGCAAAGATATAAAGAATATAAAAAAGATAAATTAAAAGGTTTTGCTGACGGTGAAATTTAACAGTTACTGTTCACAGGCAATAAACGCGACGTGTTTTTTGTGAGTGTATTGTCACAGAAAACCAGAGAATTGCAGCAACAAAAGACTTTCTTTGCGTTTTGTATGCATCGCGAAGCGTGTTATTGTTCACGGAACTGCTGCTTTTGCAGGGAAGTGAATTGTAACGTTTAGCATTTTGGAACAACATAACGGTTCCTGATTTAGTATATGGGTGTACCATAACAATAAATTTATATAATAACAGGAGGAATTTTATGAATAACCTTATTTTTTTAACGCAGACGGCTCCAGGTGGAGGAACGTCCTTAATCATGATGGTTTTCTGGATTGTAATCATGGGACTTGCATTTTATTTTATGGCAATTCGTCCACAGAAAAAACAGCAAAGAGCCATGGAAGCGTTGATTTCTACTCTTGCACCAGGAGACAGCATTCTTACATCCAGCGGTTTCTATGGAGTGATCATTGATGTTATGGAAGAAGTAATCATTGTAGAGTTCGGAAATAATAAAAACTGTCGTATTCCTATGAAAAAAACAGCTGTTGTTGAAGTTGAAAAGCCAAATACAGCAGAAAAAGAAAAATAGTATAAAAAAGCAAATAATAAATGCTTTTTAGATGATATAAAATAACATTAGAAAATATGTTTAAAAAATAAAAACCTGTCCCGATTTATTACCTGCAGAAACAACCAAGGTAAGTATTAGGACAGGTTTTTACTATGAAATAAAAAGCCCGACCGGCAGGATGCACATTACGCACCAGGGGTGGAGGGTCACTAAAGTGAAAGTGTGCCAGCCTCCTCGCTTAATTAAAGTGAGAGGACTGGCTATGCAAGGCGGTTATTGATTTTATTCGCTTTTGCGTAAATACTGTAATTAAGATATATTATGGAGGAATATAAATGCTTGATTATATATCCGTTCAGCAGGCCGCTGATCAATTATCTCCAAGAGAAGAATACAGAAATTCTGCGAGGAGAACAGAATAGCCGAAGCTGTTAGTTTCGGTCGCGCTGCAATTCACCTAAAAATTCTATATTTAGACAAGGAAACAAATCATTTTACTGTAGGAAATTCAAAAAAAACGCCAGAATAATTATTCCAATTACGATCAGAATCAGCACGACACTTATTATCATAGCAATGATATTTACAATGCTACGAGTTTCGCAGTTTTTGACACATGGTATAGAGAGACAAAGCCCTGCCAGAATAAAAAGAATATTGGCCCCAGCCCAAATGCCGCGTACTCCATCTGACAGAGTAATTTTCAATATAATCGGAATAAAAGTTGTCAGCGGCAGTACACTGACAATCAATGCAGCTACGCTTACTTTTTGTAGTTTCTTACTTTCCATCTTTTTACCTCATTTCTTTCTTTCCAAATTGTGTTACCGCTAATATGAGTACCAACGCAAAGATCAAAGCCGCACAGGGCAGGAACGGAAACAACTCGAAAGCTGGCTCTGAAGTGTTTGTTGTAAATTCGTGCAGTGAACAGGATACCAAATAGCCGCTGTAGCAATAAGAATAGACAATCCAAAGCGGTGTATTTGCGACCAGAACACCGGGAATTACAAGCAGCAAGTTCAAGCCAACAGAAAGCAACGGCTTTTCAAACAGCACCGTAACAGCCCACATCGTAGCAACACAAGGTAACATAGTAAGGAATAGTCCGGCGCACCATTTCAACAAATAGAGGACAGGCAGCGTTTCCGTAATTCCCATCGTGCTTGTCGCAATCAATCCGGCAGCAACGAATACCGCGAGGAACACTACCATTTCCATCAAAAGATAAAACATCAGCACACAAAACTTTGCCAGAGAAAGCGCATACCGGCTAACCGGCAGAGCCAGCATTTTCATAATGCCGTTATTCTGCGTTTCCCGTCCAGCAATCATGACACAAACTATAATCATGCTGAGCGGAAGCAGATAATAGGCATAGACCAATGCGCTTTGAATGAACATAGCTGGCCACGCATTGGTATATTCCGGTGTGAAATAGCTGCTCAAATTTGCAATCCCGGATGCTACCACCAATAACGGGGCAATAAAAATCAAAGGAACAATTTTTGAACGCTTCACTTTCATAAATTCAATTTTAAGCAGTTCTAATAAACTCATTTCAATCCTCCTTCTTTATTCATAGCGCAGATGTTTTGCCATCCACAGACCTGCCCCAAGGAAAAGAATTGTTTCCACCAAAGAAACAAGGATCACCGTGCTATCCGGTTGCGCACTCATGGCAACTGCGGGTTTTAGCATCACAACAAAGGGGTGGATCATCAGCAAAGCAGCTTTCAAGTTTGCCAAGGCCATTCCGCTTAAAAATCCTGCAACTCCGATACCGAGAGGAACCCACATATTTTCAAAGCGGGATGAAATACAAAGCATAAAGGACAGCACAGGCATAGTTGTGATAAACGAATAGGCTGCAAACCGCACCAACGTCCCGAGTTCAAAGGTACTTTGCGGCAGTTCGGTCATGCCGATTTTCATTAGAGCAAGATTTTGCAACGACACTGCTATCAAAAGCATCACAGTCAAGATTAAAAATTTGCAAAAGTACATTCCCGGCACACTCATGGGCAGCATATACATCTTTTTAATTGCGTTTCCCTTAAAATCCATGTTGTAGACCATGCAGGCGGCGACGACGACGCCAAACATATTTAAGATCATGATCATGCCGTAGAGCTGGGTCAGCAGAACGTCCATCGGGGCCAGAGGCAGGTTCAGCAGGGTATCTTTCCGCACGAAGAAATTGACAAAGGCGTACGCCACTCCCAGAACGCCAACCGCCAGCAGCACAGGAATTACTCCTGTACGCTTTTCTTTCCGCAGCTCAATTACAAGCGCATTCATAGTTTTGCCCTCTGCTTTCTGGCTGCATTGTCCTTATCAATCATAGACAGGAACATTTCCTCCAGATTGTCCGAGGCAAAACCGGCCTGCAGCGCACTCTGCCGCAGCTCATCCAAACTGCCTTCGAATAGCAGACGGCCATGATTCAGAATGCCGATATCGTCCGCCATCAGCTCAATTTCCGACAGCATATGAGATGAAATTAAAAC
The DNA here is from genome assembly GCF_030913705.1 of Anaerocolumna sp. MB42-C2. Lineage (GTDB taxonomy): Bacteria > Bacillota > Clostridia > Lachnospirales > Lachnospiraceae > Anaerocolumna. The sequence goes on along the minus strand of NZ_CP133190.1, from coordinate 1,958,340 downwards.
GGTGCAATCGTAAAGCTCCGGCAGGGACTTCACCAAATTACGTATCTCATGGATACCCGAGGGGTCAAGGCCGTTGGTCGGTTCGTCCAAGATGAGGATGGGTGGCCTGCCAAGCAGTGCCCCGGCAAGCCCCAGCCGCTGTTTCATACCCAGCGAATATTTTTTGGCCAGTCGGTCACCAAACTCAGTGAGACCAACCAATTCCAATGCATCCTCTACTGCGCTTTCCGGCAGCTTCAAAATTCGGCGGATGATATCAAGGTTTTCGCGGCCGGTCAGATTGGCATAGAACGATGGTGATTCGATAAAGGAACCAATCTCCTTTAATATGGCCAGCCGTTCATTGGGAAAGTGTTTCCCATCAATTATAAAGCTGCCTTTTGTAGGAGCCGTCAAGCCCAGCAACATTTTCATGGTGGTAGATTTCCCTGCACCGTTCGGCCCAAGGAAACCATAAATGCTTCCTTTCTGAATATTGAGCGATACGTGGTTGACAGCGGTAAAATTTTTATATTTTTTTGTCAACTGCTCCGTTGTAATCATATAATTCATAAGAACATCTCCTTTCGACATACTAATTGTACAGCGTCAACCTGACATCTACATTCCCGCGTCCTTACTTTTACCTTACTTTTTGCTGAAAATTACACAAAACGAACGTGCTTTGGTATAATAGATGTTATTGGAGGTGAAGGAATGGATCAGACATTTTTACACACAAAAAAGCTCCTGCTTGTGGATGACGAGCCGGGGCTGCTTAGAATGGTAACCGCCATTTTAAAGGATGACGGTTTTGAAAATATTGTATCTGCCTCTTCCGTGAAAGAAGGTATCGCAGTTGCCAAAAATGAAAAGCCCGATCTAGCAATTTTGGATGTGATGCTGCCGGATGGAGACGGTTTTTCCCTGATGGAGCAAATACGTTCCTTCACCGATGTGCCGATCATCTTTTTGACGGCGAAGGACGAGGCTGTGGATAAATTGGCCGGTCTTGGGTTGGGTGCTGATGATTACATCGTAAAGCCCTTTATAGCACAGGAATTGCTGCTGCGCGTTTATGCTGTGTTGCGCCGCTGTTACAAAAAGGACGGGCAGCTTCTGAGATTGGACGGATGCACGGTTGATTTCAGCCGCGCCGAAGTCCAAAAGGCCGGAGATGTTATCTCCCTGACTGCAAAGGAACACACCCTGCTGGAAACCCTTGCAAGGAATGAGGGCAAAATTGTTTCTATAGATTCGCTTTGCGAAGCTCTTTGGGGGGACAATCCTTTCGGGTATGAGAACAGCTTGAATGCCCATGTGCGGCGCATTCGGGAAAAGATTGAAACAGACCCGTCAAAGCCGGTTTCACTGATTACAATCAAAGGGCTGGGCTATAAACTGAACATAAGGAAGTGACGTCATGAAATCATTTGGAAAATATATCTCAAAGCATCTGGCATCCTTTGCCGCTTTTATCCTTCTATTGGCGCTGCTCAATGTACTGGTCTTTGGTATTACGTTTCAGAGCGTTATAATAAACGACTACGGTGATACCTCACCGCAAAATATGTTGGAGGAAATCGCTGCAAGCTCGACAGCAGAGGGTATATCGGACGATGCTCGTAAAAAGCTGGAGAGTACTCATATCTGGGCGATGCTCCTTAACCAGGACGGGAGTCGGGTATGGGCCATCGATACTCCGGAAGATATTCCGTATGAGTACACCATTCAGGATGTAGCCCTCTTTTCCAGAGGGTATTTAAAGGATCACCCTGTTTTTGTCTGGAACACGGAAGATGGTCTGCTGGTATTGGGCTATCCGAAAGACAGCTATACCAAGCTGACCAGCAACTATTTTTCCATCCATGCGATTCAAACGCTACCGCTCTATATTACCGGAATGCTGGCAGCCGACTTCTTGTTTTTATTTCTGGCCTATTTTTTTTCCAGAAGGAAAATCATCCGAAGCACGGAACCAATCATCGATGCGATTGAGACTCTTTCCAATGGCAAGTCAGTATCGTTGTCAATCTGTGGTGATTTATCAGAGGTTGCAGGTAGTATCAACAAAGCATCCCGTATTTTGAGCAGGCAGAACGAAGCAAGGGCTAACTGGATCAGTGGTGTTTCCCATGATATCCGCACACCACTGTCCATGATTTTAGGATACGCCGAACGCATTGCAGACAATAAAACCATAAACAGCTCTGTAAAGGAGCAGGCTGAAATCGTACGGCAGCAAAGCATCAAAATAAAGGAACTGGTGCAGGATTTGAACTTGGTTTCTCAGTTGGAATATGAAATGCAGCCGCTCCATAAGGAGCTGGTGCGTTTCTCAAAACTTCTGCGATCCTATGCGGTGGAACTGCTGAATAGCGGACTTTCTGACAGCTATTCGGTAGAAGTTGAAATCAAGCCCTCTGCTGAGAATGCCATACTGGAATGTGACTCCCGCTTGATCTTGAGGGCAATCAATAATTTGGTACAAAATAGCATAAAGCACAATCCGCAGGGCTGTGAAATCATGATTGCTCTTGACTGTGAGGAAACGGCTATCACCCTTACTGTTTTGGACAACGGTGTAGGGCTTTCGTCTGAAAAGCTGCGGGAACTGGAAGAAAAACCCCATTACATGGAAAGCACGGACAATCAGCTGAACCTGCGGCACGGCCTGGGTATTCTTTTGGTACGTCATATTGTAGAAGCACATGGCGGGACAATGAAAATAGAAAGTACGGAGTCGCACGGTTATAAAACAGTGCTGTGCTTTTCAAACCAATCCAATCAAAGCTAATAGATGAAAGTTAACATAAACGTAAACGTTCTTCCAGTTTTTCTAATATGGAAAAGGGGATTTTTAAATTTCCGCGGCCAAAACCCAGATTTAAATCGGGTTTGTTAGCACCGTGAAAGTCGGAACCACCTGTAATTACCAGATTATATTTATTAGCCAAATGTTTCATTCGTCCCTCATCAAAACCGGTATTAGAGGAATAAATTGCTTCGATTCCGTCAAGCCCCCGTTCGGTAAGATAGGAGACCATCTGTTCCACTTCCTCCAGTGTATATTTATAGAGCAGTGGATGTGCCGCGACGGAAAGTCCGCCGGCCGTATGAATCAGATCAATTGCCTCAGCTGGGGATAAATATTCTCTGGGTACATAATAGGGAGAGTCATCATTTAAATATCTGGTAAAGGCGTCCTGCATGGACTTACAATATCCGTACTTAACCATAAACTTGGCAAAATGAGCTCTTGTTAAGACAGCATCCCCTTCTTCCAGGCGTAATTTATCAACAGTGATATCAATACCCGCGGACCTTAAATTGGCTGTCATCTTTTCATTTCTTTCGTCCCGCTTTAAACGGGCATTCTCTAAGGCCTGATAAAGGGTACTATTATTCTCATCTACAAATAAACCTAAAATATGAATATCTCTTTTTCTGTAAAATACCGAAAGTTCTGTTCCGGGAATAACCTGTATGGGATTTCCGTCTTTGGTTTCTGACAGGGCAGCAGCCTGTGCCTGTGGAATACCGGTAAGGGTATCGTGGTCAGTCAAAGCGATAGCTGCAAGTTGGTTCTTGACGGCAAGTTTCACTACTTCGGATGGAGTTAAGGTTCCATCCGAAACATTGGAATGGACATGGAGATCAATATATTTCATTCGTATGCTTCCTTCCTATTGATTATATCTATTAGGATTTGGGTGTTATAAATATAATTCCGAAAGAATTTGGTTCCTAAATCCTGCGAGTTAAGTTTGCTTCTTTGGTTTTATTAAATTGATTAAGACGTATACATTATATCATTCCAGCAAAAAGAAGTCATCTGATTTTCAAATGGACACGGATAGAACTTAAAGATAAGAGAGGTATTATAAAATTAAAAATGAACTGATATTCTCAGGAGATTATAGAATATATATAAAGTATGGATAATATATTACAGTATAAATAAAGCGGAGGTTTGGAATGGACAAAGTATTGCACCGTAATTCAAAGGTTGTAGTTATCTTAAGAGATCTTCTGGTTTCGTATATGGTAACAGGAATACTATTGTTATTGCTGGCATTTCTTATGCTCAAAACCGATTTATCAGGCGGTATCCTTAATGGGGGTATTTTAGTGACTTATGTTTTGTCTTCTTTTGCAGGCGGTTTTTTGCTGGGAAAAAGTGCAGAACAGAAAAGGTTTCTGTGGGGTTTGGGTATGGGAGCATTATATTTTATTATGCTGATGTTGATTTCTGTACTGACGAATTCCGTAATGGGAATGGAAGCAAGCAGAGTAATAACTGTTATGGTCATATGCCTATTCAGTGGCATGCTTGGTGGTATGATCAGTTAAATTAAGCAAATCAATAAAAAACTCTTTTCATATTATTGGGGGTATGCTATAATATCAGATGATATTGTTGCTATAAACAGGCAATCAGGAATAATTGAAGGAGGCAATCTCATGAAACGTATCAAAACATTAAATACAAGAAATTTAAAAGATACCATGAAAAAAGGCGGATGTGGCGAATGTCAGACTTCCTGCCAGTCAGCTTGTAAAACATCCTGTACAGTAGGAAATCAAAGCTGCGAAAACAAATAATAAAGCTACATAATCAGAGAAATAATGTAGGAAAAAGAATTTATAAGTTCCACCATTATTCCATGTATTTTATAAGCAGCGTCTTTCGGCCGCTGCTTATTATTTGTGCGGCTTTGCTTGTTTTTTTTAGGATATCCTAAGCTTTTTATATAGAAGGGAGAAACACTTTGGTTCACCAATATAAAAATAACGGATATAATATTATATTAGATGTAAACAGCGGAATGGTTCATGTTGTTGATGACTTAGCTTATGATATTATAGCCATATATAATACAATAGATCAAAATAAATCTAAGAACCTGTCTGAGGTTAATAAAGAAGAGGTAATAAGTGAAATAATCCGTAAATATCATAATGCGGATTACAGTCAGTTGTTCGGAAACGAATCGGATGAGGAAGAAGTAAAAACCGCTGTTCTGGATGCTCTTAGCGATATAGAGGAATTAATTAAGGACGGCGCGCTTTTCACGGAAGATATTTATGAAAATTATATATCCGATTTTAAATCCAGGCAAACCGTTGTAAAAGCATTATGTTTACATATAGCCCATGATTGTAATCTTGCCTGCCGTTATTGTTTTGCAGAAGAAGGGGAGTATCAGGGCAGAAGAGCTCTAATGAGTTATGAGGTGGGAAAACAGGCCTTGGATTTTCTGATTCAGAACTCCGGTAATAGAAAAAATCTTGAAGTTGATTTCTTCGGCGGCGAACCGCTTATGAACTTTGATGTTGTAAAACGTTTGGTTATTTATGGAAGGGAACAGGAAGCATTACATAATAAAAAGTTCCGTTTTACCTTAACCACTAACGGAATTTTGTTAAATGACGAAATCATGGAATTTGCTAATCGGGAAATGAGTAATGTAGTACTAAGTATTGACGGACGTAAAGAAATAAATGATTTAATGAGACCGTCAAGGAACGGAAAAGGCAGTTATGATGTAATTGTACCAAAGTTTTTAAAATTTGCAGACAGCCGAAACCAGATGAATTATTATGTCAGAGGTACATTTACTCATAATAATCTGGATTTTTCAGAAGATGTTAAGCATTTGGCAGAACTGGGATTTAAACAGATTTCCGTAGAACCTGTAGTATCACTTCCTGAGGAACCCTATTCTATTACAGAAGACGATATTCCTAAAATTTTTGAGGAATATGACAAATTGGCCAGGTACATGCTGGAGAAGAAGAAGGAGGGAAAGGATTTTAACTTTTTCCACTTCATGATTGATTTATCCGGCGGTCCCTGTGTTGCAAAACGTTTATCAGGCTGTGGCTCGGGAACGGAATATCTGGCGGTAACACCTTGGGGGGATTTATACCCATGCCACCAATTTGTCGGTGAGGATAAATACTTAATGGGTAACGTGTATGAGGGTGTTAAAAAGACCGGTTTAAGAGACGAATTTAAATGCTGTAATGTTTATGCTAAAGATAAATGCAGAGAGTGTTTTGCCAGATTTTACTGCAGCGGCGGTTGCGCGGCAAATTCCTTTAAGTTCCACGGAAATATTTTGGATACGTATGATATTGGCTGCGAACTGCAGAAAAAACGAGTAGAATGTGCAATTATGTTAAAAGCTGCAGAAGCGGATTTGGAATAATAGGAGTGGCAAAAGTGAGCAATCATCTAACTTACTTAGATGATTGTAATGCTGCGGCGAACGGAAGAAACTCAAGTGTTTGAGTTTCTTCCGTTATTCTTTCATCTTAACTACAGATTAGCGAGTATTCAACCGAAATCAAGAATATTCAGGAAAGAGGTTACTATGGAAAAATGGGTATTAAAAAATAAAAAAGCAGATTTTGCCGCTATGACAAAGCAATATAAAATAAGTGAAGTAATTGCACGATTACTGGTAAACCGGAATCATGAAGAAGCAGAAGATATTGAAGCCTTTCTCAATCCGGATATCGGACGTTTACATAATCCGCTGACTATGAAAGATATGGTGAAAGCGTGTGATATATTAACAGACAAAATAAAGCAGGGTAAAAAAATCAGGATTGTTGGGGATTATGATGTTGACGGAGTCACCTCGACTTATGTTTTGTACACGGCACTTAATAACTTAGAAGCTTCAGTAGATTATGAAATTCCTGACAGGATAAAAGACGGCTACGGTATTAATATGAATATTATAGAAGCTGCCAGCCGGGATGGTATTGATACCATATTAACCTGTGATAATGGAATATCAGCAAAAGAACAGATTGAAAAAGCGAAAGAACTTGGTATGACAGTTATTATTACGGACCATCATGATGTACCGTTTCTGGAAAACGGAGATCAGAAAGAATATATCATACCAATGGGGGATGCAGTGGTGAATCCCAAGCAGTCCGATTGTGAGTATCCGTTCAAATGTCTTTGCGGCGCTGCAGTGGCTTTTAAATTAGTTCAAATACTTTATGATAGGTTTGGAATTGATAAAAAAGAGACGGATAAATTATTAGAAGTAGTTGCTATCGCTACAGTATGTGATGTGATGGATCTGGTGAACGAAAACCGTATTATTGTAAAAAACGGACTGGAACTATTAAAAAAAACAAATAATTATGGGCTAAAAGCTTTAATGGAAAAAAATAATATTAATCTGGTTAATCTGTCTGCATATCATTTAGGTTACATTATCGGACCATGTCTGAATGCATCCGGAAGACTGGATACGGCCAAAAAAGGTTTGCAGCTGCTGTTATCGGAATCAAAAGAGGAAGCAGAATGTTTGGCGGAGGAACTTAAGCAGTTAAATGATACCCGTAAAGAAATGACTTCCAGAAGTCTGGAGCAGGCAATTAAACTGGTAGAAGACGGCAATATGAAAGAAGATAAAGTCTTAGTAGTTTATCTAAAAGACTGTCATGAAAGTCTGGCCGGAATTATTGCAGGACGTCTGAAAGAAAGATATAACAAACCGGCAATTGTTCTGACCGATGCGGAAACCGCTGTAAAAGGGTCCTGTCGTTCCATTGAGCAATATAATATATATGAAGAGTTAACGAAATGCAAACACTTATTATTAAAATACGGCGGGCATCCGCTTGCCGCGGGATTATCCCTGGCAGAGACGGAGGTAGAACTTTTAAGAAAAACACTGAATCAGAATTCTTTTTTAACCCCAGAGGATTTAATCCCTAAAATATCAATCGATATTCTTCTTCCATTGGGTTACTTAAATGAAGAGCTGGTAGCGGAATTAGAAATGATGGAACCCTTCGGAAAAGGGAACTTGAAACCCATATTTGCTGAAAAAAACCTGCGTATCAGAAAGGCGGGTATCTTCGGTAAAAATTCAAATGTACTGAAATTTCAGATTGTAAACGAATATGGGCGGGTTATGGATGCCGTATATTTTGGTGAAGTTGAAAGATTTTTAAATGATTTAAGAGATGGTTATGGCAGGGAAGAAATAGATAAGATGTTCCAGAACAGGGATAATGCGGTAAAATTATCAATAACCTATTATCCAAGCATTAATGAATATGGCGGAAACCGCACTGTACAGATCATTATTCAAAACTATCAGCTGATATTGTGAAACCTTTATAAAATAGGGTTTCAAATTTGAAGTAATTGTAAGAAATAGAGTTTAAAGCAAACGAGAGATGAAAGTAATCTGGGAATAATTAAATTATGGAATTAAGAATAATTTTGGGCATCGAAATACATCATGGAATATTATATGATAGAATTGAAATAATTTGATATTTATATACGATAATGTTATAATATATGTTGGGTTTTCTGCGAGCAGAAAACATAATTTGATTCGTTTCAAAGGAGTATCATCTGTTGGCAGATGTAATATTCCATAAAAGTAAGACGGAAATGAAAAGAGAATAAAGAAAGGAATGCCACATATAGATTCTTTCACAAATTATTAGTGGCAGTCATACATCTTAAGTAGATGTGTTATGGAGGACGTTAATATGAAGAAGTTAGAAGAATATATCAGAAGTATACCTGATTTTCCTGAAAAAGGTATAGTTTTCAGGGATGTAACAAGTGTATTGCAGGATAAAGACAGTTTAAGAATGTCAATCGATCAAATGCAGACGCTTTTAGATGGATTGGACATAGATGTTATTGTTGGGCCTGAATCAAGAGGTTTTATTTTTGGAGTACCGATTGCATATAATTTAAATAAAGCATTTGTTCCGGTACGCAAGAAAGGGAAACTCCCCTGTGAAACCATACAGATGGAATACGCCTTAGAGTATGGTACTGCAACGATTGAAATGCATAAGGATGCAATAAAGCCAGGGCAGAAAGTAGCAATCGTAGATGATTTAATTGCTACCGGTGGTACGATTGAAGCAATAACGAAACTGATTGAAAGCTTAGGCGGTGAAGTAGTTAAAATTATATTCTTAATCGAATTAGAAGGACTTCATGGACGTGATAAATTAAAAGGTTATAATGTAGATGCAGTTATAAAATACGAAGGAAAATAAGAAATACTATCATAAACAATTACTTATTCACATTGTAAGAACTTTGTTAAACTTAAATCATATATTTATATTAAATTTTGCCATAGGTTAAATGTACTATTATAACCTATGGCTTAAATTTTTAGCAAAAGCGAAGTGAAAAATTAGAATGCGAGACAAACTGAAGAAACTAGCAAAGTGTGTTTCTTTCGGTTATATCATGACAAAAATAGTTAAATTCTTGAATAGTAACCTGGATAATAATGACAAAAAACAGCAGGATAAGTCATTATTCAATAAATGAATTGATTTTTTTTTAGAGATTGATTATAATAAAAAGATAAACTTACAGACTGGTGGTGATTTCATGGATGAATTGGCATATATGATGAAGGATAAAGATAATAACGACAAAAAAAATAAAGAAATGTTAATTCCTGCTGATTTTACAAGTCCTGATGTATTATATAAGGAATTAGTTAAAATTGTGGAAAGTTATCATCCGTCTGCTGATATTTCCATGATAGAAAAAGCCTACCATGTTGCAGATCTTGCTCATAAAAATCAGTTCAGGAAATCCGGGGAACCTTATATTATACATCCTTTATGCGTAGCTATTATTCTGGCTGAACTGGAATTAGATAAAGAAACCATAGTAGCAGGACTTCTCCATGATGTAGTGGAAGATACGGTTTATACGGTTGAAGAACTTAAGGGAGAGTTTAACGAAGAAATCGCATTACTGGTAGATGGTGTTACAAAATTAACTCAATTAAGTTATTCTAAGGATAAAGTCGAAATCCAGGCTGAAAATTTAAGAAAAATGTTTTTGGCTATGGCAAAAGATATCCGCGTTATATTAATAAAATTAGCGGATCGTCTGCACAATATGCGGACCCTTCAATATCAAACTCCCATTAAACAAAAAGAAAAAGCAAGGGAAACCATGGATATCTATGCTCCTATAGCACAGAGACTTGGTATATCCAAAATTAAAATAGAATTAGATGATTTATCTTTAAAATATCTGGAACCGGAAATTTATAATGATTTAACGGAGAAGATAAACTCCAAAAAAGGAGAAAGAGAAGAGATCATTAACGGAATCGTGGAAGAAGTACGGTTTCATATTCAGGCAGCAGAAATAGAAGCTAAAATAGACGGACGTGTGAAACATTTCTTCAGCATATACAAAAAGATGGTCAATCAAAGTAAGACACTGGATCAGATTTATGATTTATTTGCTGTTCGTATTATAGTGGAATCTGTAAAGGACTGTTATGCTGCACTCGGTGTTATTCATGAGATGTATAAACCAATACCTGGCAGATTTAAAGATTATATTGCCATGCCGAAACAGAATATGTACCAGTCTCTTCATACTACATTAATCGGGCCTGGAGGACAGCCGTTTGAGATACAGATCAGGACTTATGAGATGCACCGGACTGCAGAATATGGTATTGCTGCCCATTGGAAATACAAAGAGGGGCAGGACGGAAAGAATAGCCATGATACGGAAGAAGCTAAATTAACCTGGCTGCGACAGATTTTAGAGTGGCAGAGGGACATGTCGGATAATAAAGAATTCTTAAGTCTGCTTAAGAGTGATCTGGATTTATTTTCTGAAAGCGTATATTGTTTCACACCTACCGGAGATGTTAAAAATTTACCTAATGGATCTACACCCATCGATTTTGCTTACAGCATTCATAGTGCAGTAGGTAATAAGATGGTTGGAGCAAGGGTAAACGGTAAATTAGTGAATATTGATTATGTGATTCAAAACGGCGACCGCATAGAAATTATTACATCCCAGAATTCCAAAGGACCAAGTAGAGACTGGTTATCTTTGGTGAAAAGCACTCAGGCTAAAAACAAAATTAATCAATGGTTTAAAACCGAACTAAAAGAAGATAACATCACCCGCGGTAAAGATATGATTATCGCTTATTGTAAGGCTAAGGGCATTAATCTTAGTGATTTATTAAAACCTGAGTTTATGAATAAGGTAATGTCCAAGTATGGTTTCCGCGATTGGGATTCCATCTATGCGGCCGTTGGCCACGGTGGCTTAAAGGAAGGCCAGGTAATTAATAAGCTTAAAGATGAGTACGATAAAAAACATAAAAAAGATATAACCGATGATAAGGTATTAGATACCATTTCTGATATTAAAGAGAATAAACCTGCCTTTACGAAATCCAGAAGTGGTATTGTAGTTGAGGGAATACATGATGTTGCAGTTCGTTTTTCTAAATGCTGCAGTCCCGTTCCGGGTGATGAAATAGTCGGGTTTGTAACCCGTGGCCGTGGTGTATCTATCCACCGTACGGACTGTATTAATCTTATGAATTTATCCGAAGAAGACCGTGCCAGGTTAATTGAAGCAGAATGGAATGTATCTCCCGATAAAATGCAGGGAGAACTGTATACTGCGGAAATCAAAATCTATGCTAATAACAGAAGCGGTGTATTGGTTGATGTATCTAAAATTTTAACGGAAAATAAAATAGATGTAACATCAATGACAGTCAGAACCAGTAAACAAGGAACGGCAACCATTAGTGTAGGCTTTGAAATTAACGGAGTGGAACAGTTAAAATATATTGTTGCCAAATTACGCGGCATAGAAAGCGTGCTGGATATTGAACGTACAACCGGTTAAAAGCAGGATGGGGATAAAGGCAGATGGAGGCAGATATGAAAATTCAGTCTTATGTATTAGGTCTTGTAAGTACCAATTGTTATATAATATCCAATGAAAATACAAAAGAGGCTATTATTATTGATCCTGCAGATCAGGCCCAGGTAATTTCAGACAAACTAAATGAACAGGGTTTACATCCGGTAACGATTGTATTAACTCATGGTCACTTTGATCATATTATGGCAGCCGAGAGTCTTGCAAAGCGTTATAATATACCTGTTATAGCCGGTGAAGCAGAAAAAGAACTGCTGGCAGATTCTGATTTAAACGGCGGTTATATGATACGCAAAAACATTACTTTAAAGGCAGATCAATATGTTCGGGATAAGGAACAGATTACATTAGCCGGTCTTAAGATACAGTTGATTCATACTCCCGGACACACTGCCGGGGGTATGTGTTATTATTTTGAGAAAGAGAAAGTTCTAATCAGTGGTGATACCTTATTTTTGGAGTCAATAGGAAGAACGGATCTTCCCACCGGCAACGCAGCAACGTTGATAGATTCTATAAAGCAGAAATTAATGGTATTACCGGATGATGTTGAGATCTATCCCGGTCATGGAGACCGGACAACCATAGGATATGAAAGAACTCATAATCCTTATATTGGAGATAATGATTTCTGGGATTGATATTAAGCAGATAGGAGCCGTCATGATACAGGTTTATTTATCAAAAGACGAATACGAATATGATATATATTCCTTAGTAAAGGCATTTTATCCCAATGTTCAGATAAAGGTGTATAAGGAATTTCTTCCAGAACAAAAGGCAGAGAAAGATATAATTAAAGGGAATAGTTTAAGGAATATAAAGGATCAGACAGACTCATCTACCCCTCCGATAACCAATATTCTGCAGATTTATATCGATTTTTTGGATCCTTTCATTGAGATAAAAACGATTGAAGATGAAGTTTTATTATACTCAGAAAATCGTAGTTATGCAGAAAACCGGAATAATACTACCCGTGACTATAAACTTGATTCCGGGGCCGATAGGAATAAAGGTAAGCGGAATCTTTTAAAAAGGATGTTATACAGCTGTTTATCACATATAACCGGAAGAATATTGCCATGGGGAACCTTAACTGGTGTCAGACCTACCAAAATAGCTTATGAAAAGCTGGAAGAACATATTCCTGAGGATAAGATAGCGGAATGTCTGAAGAAAGATTATCTTTGTTCAGAGGAAAAGACCGCATTAAGCCTCCAGGTGGCTAAAAGAGAGAAAACTCTGTTAAATGAGATGGATTATAAGAATGGATACAGCATTTATATTGGGATACCATTTTGTCCAAGTACCTGTCTGTATTGTTCTTTTACTTCTTATTCATTTGAAAAATATTCAAGTGTAGTTGAAGCCTATTTAGATGCTTTATATAAGGAGATAACATTTGCCGGAAGCTGTAATATAAATAAAAAACTAACTACTGTTTATCTTGGAGGCGGAACACCGACTACCCTGTCTGCCAAACAGCTGGATGGATTGTTAACACATATAAGAAAAAATTTTGATTTTTCAAGTGTTTTGGAATATACCGTGGAAGCTGGCAGACCGGATAGCATAACTACAGAAAAATTAAAGGTTTTAAAAGATCATGGTGTTACCAGAATTTCAATTAATCCTCAAACCATGAGGCAGAAAACCTTAGATTTAATAGGCAGAAAACATTCGGTTCATCAGGTTACAGAAGCGTTTCATATAGCAAGAGATTACGGCCATAATAATATTAATATGGATATCATTGTCGGGCTTCCCGGTGAGATATCCGAAGATGTAGCCTATACTTTGGAAGAAATCGATAAGCTAAAGCCGGATAGTTTAACGGTTCATACACTGGCAGTTAAACGTGCAGCCAGATTAAACATTCAGAAAGAAGAGTATCAGGATTTGGTATGCCCAGATACTACCGACATGTTAAAATTAACATCTGATTATGCAAAGAAATCGGATTATCTTCCATATTATCTCTACAGACAGAAGAATATGGCAGATAACCTCGAAAATATAGGATATTCTAAATTTGGTAAAGAAGGTTTATATAACATACTGATCATGGAAGAGAAGCAGACAATCCTTGCTTTAGGTGCAGGTGCACTTTCCAAGTTTGTGTTTCACAAGGAAAACCGTTTAGAACGGGTAGAAAATGTAAAAAGTTTAAAAGATTATGTGGAACGGATTGATGAGATGATTGAGAGAAAACGTATTTTCATAAAGGAAAATTCTTATTTTAATTCATAGGAAAACCCTACAAACTCACTAAAGCGGAGGGTCTTTAACATAGATTGGATAGACAGGCTCTTGATATAGAAAGGAAATATGAATGTTGTTACAGGAAACACTGGATTTATATGAACCGGAAAATGATACTGCTATGGAAGATGATCTGGAAGAGGCAATTGACCATGGAATCCTGGTTAGCAAATTAGCGTTTCTCTTATCAAAAGAAATGGAGATGGACGAGAATTATTGCTATACCATGGCAGTGGCAGGAATGGTACACGATATCGGCAAGCTGAAGTTAGGGCAGTTTTTATATAAACGCAGCAATAATACATTAACAGTAGAAGAAATGAAATACATTCGTATGCATCCTGCAATCGGCTATGAAATACTGAAAAAATATAAATATGATGATACTATATTAGAATCTGTTTACCACCATCATGAAAATTATGACGGTACAGGTTATCCGGATAATCTCAAAGAAAGTGCCATACCAATCGGCGGCAGAATTTTAAGGATATGTGATGTGTACGCGGCATTAATATCAGACAGAAGATACCGGTCCGCTTTTAATCAGGAGACTGCGATTAATTTATTAATCGAAGAAGTGAAGAATTTTGACATGGGAATATTCCTTGCTTTTTTAAGAGTGGTTCATTCTGAAAAGTTTTCTGATGTTAACAATTTTGTACATGAAATAAACAAAAAAAATTATTCTTGGAGAAAAATTCTTCATGATGGTTATTATTAAAATATAAATAGATGTGGAGGTAAAGACATGATTACACAAAGACCTAAAGGTACACAGGACTGGTTTGGAAGTAATATGTACAAAAGAACCCGGATAGAAGAACTGGCAAGAGAATTATGCAGGACTTATAATATAAAAGAAGTGATTACACCTGTATTTGAACATACTGTATTATTTCAACGAGGAGTTGGTGAAACTACAGATGTAGTACAAAAAGAAATGTACACTTTCGAAGACAAAGGGAAACGCAGTGTCACCCTGAAACCGGAAGGAACTGCAGGTGCAATACGTGCTTATCTGGAAAATAATTTATATGCGGAAAGTCAGCCGACAAAACTGTTTTATGTAACGCCTGCATTCCGGTATGAACAGCCACAAAGCGGAAGACTTCGCCAGCATCACCAGTTTGGTGTGGAATTTATCGGTTCTAAAAGTCCTTTGGCTGAGGTGGAATTAATTACTTTAATTACTACTTTTATAGAGAAGATAGGGCTTAAGAATGCCAGACTCCACATAAACAGCATTGGCTGCAGTAATTGCAGAAAGACCTATAACGAAGCATTATTAGAGTATCTGAAGAAACAGGAAGAGAATTTATGCCCGACCTGCCGGGAAAGAATGCTTAAAAACCCTTTAAGAGTATTGGATTGTAAGGTTCCGACCTGCAAAGAGATTGTAAAAGATGCACCAAGAACCATAGAATATCTGGATGAAGAATGCAGGACACATTTTGAAGAATTACAGGATTTATTAAAAGAGTTAAATATTCCTTTTGAAATAGATACCGGTATAGTCAGAGGTTTGGACTACTACACGAAAACTGTATTTGAATTTGTTAATGAGGAAGGTTTTACTTTATGCGGAGGCGGCCGTTATGATAATCTGATTCATGAGATTGATGAAAAACAGGATATTCCCTCTGTTGGTTTTGGTATGGGTATAGAACGTATCATTTATTTCCTGGATAAAGAAAATGTAGAACTAAAACCGGAGCCAGCGATTGAATTATATGTTGGTATCTTAGGTAAAGAATCCAAAGCAGCAGCTTACAAAGTAGTTAATCAGTTAAGAAATGCAGGAATCATAGTAGAGACCGATTATATGGACCGTAGTGTAAAAGCTCAGATGAAATATGCGAATAAGATCGGAGCTAAAAATACAATTATTATTGGCGCAGATGAATTAGCCGTAAATAAAGTATCCATAAAAAACATGGAAAGCGGTCAACAGACTGAGCAAACACTGGAAAAAATCGCAGAGTATTTTAGCAGAGACTAAATTTTAAATAACGGAGGAAATTGATTATGGTGAAACATATTGTAATGTGGAAACACGGAGATAATTTTACAGAAGAGGAAAAGATGGAGCATGCAAAAATCATCAAAGAAAGTCTGGAAGCTTTAATTGATAAGGTACCCGGTGTTATTTCCATAAAAGTAATTACGGAGCCCCTGCCGTCCGGTTCCGGTCATGCAGACTTGATTTTGGACAGCTCCTTTGAGAGTGCGGAAGCATTGAATAACTATCAGGTTCATCCTGAGCATGTGAAAGCTGCAACCTTTGTGAGATCTGTTGTGAAAGACCGGAAATGTATTGACTATTATGAATAATCAGTGATATGATAGCAAAGGAGTTTTGGCGTATCATTTGATACGTAACAAAAGGAGGTCAAAATGGCAGAATCAATGAAGGGCTTGCACAGAAGCCACAGATGTACAGAAGTAACCGGTTCCAATATTGGAGAAGTGGTAACCGTTATGGGATGGGTTCAAAAAAGCAGAAATAAAGGCGGAATTATCTTTGTAGACTTAAGAGACCGTTCAGGACTTTTACAGGTTATATTTGAAGAAGGAGATATCGGCGCAGAAGGATTTTCGAAAGCAGAGAAATTAAGAAGTGAATTTGTTATTGCGGTAGTTGGTAAGATTGAAGCACGTTCCGGTGCAGCCAATGAAAATCTTGCAACCGGCAGTATTGAACTTAGAGCTGCCGAACTTCGTATCCTGTCTGAAGCAGAGACACCGCCGTTCCCAATAGAAGAAGAGAGCAAAACCAAAGAAGAATTAAGATTAAAATATAGATATCTGGATTTAAGAAGACCGGATTTACAGAAAAACCTGATAATGAGAAGTAAGGTTGCCACATTAACCCGTCAGTTTTTAGCTGAAGAGGGCTTTTTGGAAATAGAAACTCCGATGCTTACTAAGAGTACACCGGAGGGTGCAAGGGATTATCTGGTTCCAAGCCGTGTTCACCCAGGCAACTTTTATGCACTTCCCCAATCACCTCAGATTTTTAAACAGTTATTAATGTGTTCCGGTTACGACCGTTATTTCCAAATCGTAAAATGCTTCCGTGATGAAGATTTACGTGCGGACAGGCAACCGGAGTTTACCCAGATTGACATGGAATTATCCTTTGTGGATGTAGATGATGTAATCGGCGTAAATGAAAGATTATTACAAAAGTTATTTAAAGAAACCATTGGTATAGAGGTAGCACTTCCTATCCAGAGGATGACTTATGCGGAAGCAATGGACCGTTTTGGTTCCGATAAACCGGATATCCGTTTTGGAATGGAATTAAAAAATGTATCTGAGGTTGTAAAGAATTGCGGTTTTTCCGTATTTACAGGAGCATTGGAAAAAGGCGGCTCCGTTCGCGGTATCAATGCAGATGGACAAGCTGAGATGCCAAGAAAGAAAATCGATGCATTAGTTGAATTTGCCAAAGGATTTGGAGCAAAAGGATTGGCATACCTTGCTATTAACAGTGACGGTACTTATAAATCCTCTTTCTCTAAATTTATGACAGAAGATGAATTGGCAGCTTTGGTATCAGCAATGTCGGGTAAACCGGGCGACTTATTATTATTTGCCGCTGATGAAGATGACGTTGTATTTGATGTATTAGGTAACTTACGTTTAGAGATAGCAAGAAATCTGGACTTATTAAAGAAAGATGAGTATAAATTTCTTTGGGTAACGGAATTCCCGTTACTGGAATACTCCAAAGAAGAAGGAAGATTTACAGCTAAACATCACCCATTTACCATGCCTATGGAAGAAGATCTGGAATTATTAGATACTGACCCCGGTAAAGTAAGGGCGAAAGCTTACGATATTGTATTAAACGGAACAGAAATCGGCGGCGGCAGTGTGAGAATCTTCCAGAATAATGTTCAGGAGAAAATGTTTGAAGTATTAGGATTTACCAAAGAAGATGCTTATGATCGTTTCGGATTCTTATTAAATGCGTTTAAGTATGGAGTTCCACCCCATGCCGGACTTGCTTATGGACTGGATCGACTTATTATGCTTATGGCACAGGAAGACAGTATCCGTGATGTAATCGCCTTTCCTAAAGTAAAAGATGCCTCCTGTTTAATGACAGATGCCCCGAATATAGTAGAGCAAAAACAATTAGATGAACTTGGAATCGGAGTTGTTTTAGAAGAGCAATAGTAAATTAACAGAGACAATAAAGTAACAGAATATTAAAGTAACAGAATAATAAATTCTTTGAGGTAATAGAGTTTTTTAACTTTATTACCTTTTACTTTTTTTATATTAATTAAAGAATTGAATTAGACTCTGAATTATCCTATAATAGAAGTGATAAATCATTTACTTTTAGAAGAGGTGTTTATGAAACGAATACCAAATAATTTTGAAACGAAACATAGAAACAAAGTAAAAATAGTCAAATTTATATATAAAAAAGGCGAAACATCGAAACAGGAGATTTCCAGAGAGCTTGGACTTAGTATGCCTACGGTATTGCAGAATGTGAAAGAACTGCTGGAGGATGGTATCGTGACTGAAGTCGGGAAATATCAATCTACCGGCGGAAGAAAGGCCGGTGCACTGGCTTTGGCAAAAGGGCACAAATATGCGGTAGGAATTGATATTACAAAAAATCATATCAGTATGGTTCTTGTTGATACCAGTGGTACGGTTTCCGTATATAAAAGATTAAAACGGTTCTATGAGGACACGGTTGAATATTACGAGATTTTGGGAGTTGAACTTGAAGTATTTCTAAATGAAAATCAGATCGACAAAAATAAGGTTCTGGGTGTTGGTTTATCAATACCCGGAATCGTTGATACATCAAATTCAGTTCTATTGCGAACCCATGTCTTTAAAGTCAGTAACTTAAGTCTCAAAAAGTTCAGCCAATTTTTAAAATATGAAGTTGCGTTCAGCAATGATGCCAATAGTGCAGCTTATGCAGAGCTTAGAGAATCAGCAAAAAACAGTATATATTTATCCTTGAGTAATACAGTGGGTGGTGCGGTATATATTAACGATGAAATATACATGGGAGATAATTTTAAAAGTGCTGAGTTTGGACATATGGTGATAGAACCGAACGGACGGACCTGTTATTGCGGTAAGAAAGGGTGTATGGATGTTTATTGTTCTGCGTTGAATTTATCGAAATATACCGATGAAAATCTGGATTTATTTTTTGATAAATTAAAAGACGGCGATAAAGATAGTAAGAAAGCCTGGGATGAATACATCAATTATCTTGCAATTGCAGTATCAAATTTAAGAATGGCTTTTGATTGCGACATAATTTTAGGCGGTTATGTCGGTGGATATTTGGAAGAGTATTTGGTAGAATTAGGACAGGCTGTTATGATATATAATAACTTTGACATAGATACTACTTATATCAAAAGCGGTAAGTATAAAATAGAAGCGGCTGCAGTTGGAGCAGGGATACAATTTATAGAACGATATTTTAATTCCATATACTAAGTATAAACCTTATGATTGTTTCAATATGGTCATAAGGTTTTATTTATGTGTATTTCAGCTCCGGATCTGATTGACCGGTTAAAAATAATAAATAGTAAAAGAATAACTGGATTTGACTTGACTTTTTAGTATAAGAATGCAATAATATAATAACTTTAATAAAACATTTTATAAAAGAGATAAATTATCATTTGGGAGGTTATTTCTATGGACGGATTGATGAAAGTTGCAGTAATGAATGGTATTGGAGAAATGGGTTTTGAACAAAGACCTATTCCAAGCCCTAAAAACAATGAGGTATTAGTTAAACTGGAATATGTGGGGATCTGCGGATCAGATCTGCATTATTATGAAACGGGGAGAATTGGGGATTACATAGTAGAACCACCCTTTGTACTGGGGCATGAGCCTGGTGGTGTTGTAGTAGAAGTCGGTGCGGATGTAAAACATTTAAAGACAGGAGACAGGGTTGCATTAGAGCCGGGAAAAACATGCGGACATTGTGAATTTTGTAAAACCGGAAGATATAACTTATGCCCTGAGGTTGTTTTCTTTGCTACCCCGCCGGTAGACGGAGTATTCCAGGAGTATGTGGCTCACGAAGCGGATTTGTGTTTTAAACTTCCGGATAATGTAAGTACATTAGAGGGAGCTTTAATAGAACCTTTAGCGGTGGGATTCCATGCAGCTATACAGGGAAATGCCAGAGCCGGTCAGACTGCAGTTGTTTTGGGTGCAGGCTGTATTGGTCTGGTTTGTATGATGGCTTTAAAAGCTATGGGTGTCATGAAGGTATATGTAGTAGATATTATGGAAAAAAGATTAGAAAAAGCATTGGAACTGGGTGCTACTGATGTAATTAATGCGAGTAAAACGGATGCTGTAAAAGCCATATTGGAATTAACTAATGGTGCGGGCTGTGATTTGGCAGTTGAAGCAGCAGGAACTGAGATCACTACGAAACAAGCGGTATATATGACAAAAAAAGGTTCCAATATAGTATTGGTAGGTTATAGCAAGAGTGGTGAGATGACTCTCCCGATGAGTCTTATCTTAGATAAAGAGCTTACTTTAAAAACCGTGTTCCGTTATCGTCATATTTATCCCATGGCTATAGAAGCAGTGGCAGCAGGCAAGGTAAATCTAAAGGGAATTGTAACGAATGAATTCTCTTTGGATGAAGCTCAAAAAGCAATGGATTACAGTGTGAATAATAAAGCTGAGATAGTAAAAGCAGTAATAAAAATAGGATAAGAAAGATTTTTTTCTTGCATATAGGTATAAGTGACAAGAACTTTTAAATAAAAAGGCTGTTCCAAAATTCAAAATCTATCTTATATGGGAGAGAATATAGTTAATATTTTGCAGATGTTAACAATATTCCAAACCCAAATAAGATGGATTTATTTTTTGCCCCTTTTTCTTATTTAATATTTTTACGGTATTGCTCCGGAGTTATACCAGTTTGTTTCTTAAAGACACGAAAGAAATATTTGATATTATCATAACCTACGGATTTTGATATTTGATACAATTTCATATCAGTTTGAGTTAATAGCTCTTTTGCTTTATTTATACGTATGTTGTTAACATAGTCTACAAATTTTTCACCGGTTTTTTCTTTAAATAAAAAACTGCAATAGCTTCGGTTCATATAAAACAAGGAAGATATAAATTCCATGGATAGATTATTTTTATAATTTCTATCAATATATAATTTTATTTTTCCAATATTGTCATCAATCTTATAAATACTGGTATTTGCCATACTAGAAGATATATTAGTGAAGAGTAGTTTTAAATAATTATTCATTTCTTCAAAGTTAAAAATAGAATTAAATATATTCTTTATACTTGAGGAATCATTATTTAAAGAGGAATACTGATAGTAAGTACTTAACATAATTTTTGTTTTTTGAATTAAATCATTACAGTAAAATTTGGCTTCATATAATGTACAATCTGGAATAGACATAAAATAATTAAATAAATTATCTATTAAGTCAATTACTTTCGTTTCTTCTGCAGCCTCAATACGGAATAAAAATTCATCTGATAACTCCCAACTAAAACGTTTATGTGTATTGTTAATCTCATTATAAAAATAATAATGATTTAAATCTGTCAGTTTCTTTGAATTTAGTGCATCTACACATTCATTAAAAGCAGCATTTAACTGCAGTAAATCAGATTTGATATTACTGATTCCGATAGAGACAGAAGAATCCATTTCCATCAGTAATTGAATCAACCCGGAGCTGATCTGCTTACAGAGACTATTTAGTTTAACTGGTGTATTATCCGGAAAAAACAGGACAAAAAATCCCATCTTATCATTATTCAGATGAGATATATATAAGCCCAAATCTCCATATCCACTGGTGATGGCATAGTTATTTAAGGCAGTTTCATCTAAGTTAGAAGTAGAATGAATTGTCATTAGTACTATATGGTGCATGGAATACATGGTTTTTAGCTTTTCTGAGTTTAATTCCAGCTGCCGGTTATGGTAACCTAAAATAAGGTTTTTCAGCATTTGGATATCATAACCGTATTGAACATATTCTTTTTCTGCCTCAATGGATATAATTTTATTGTCAGAGGATTGATTATTTTCTATCAGATGAATTGCTTCCATCATGGTATTTTGTATGTCTTCCTTACTAAAAGGCTTTAATATATAACTGATTACTTTTGCCTGGATCGCTTGTTTTGCATAGTCAAAATCTTTATATCCGCTGATAACGATTATCTGTTTAGTTGAATATTTCTCCCGTATTAATTTTAGTAGTTGGGTGCCGTCTACTACGGGCATATTCATATCAGTTATTATAATATCCGAATCTGTTTCATCAATAAGCTGCATACCTGATTCTCCGTTATCTGCTTCACCGATACATTGAACTCGGCCATCTAATGTTCCGATCTTTTTTATTGTTCCTTTTCTGGTTAAAGTTTCATCATCAATTATGATATAACGGTACATAATGCCTCCTATTTTAGTACAGGTAATTTAATCATTATCGTGGTTCCTTCTTTTTCCTTGCTTTTAACAGATAATCCATACCCGATTCCATAATACAGTTCAATTCGGGAATGGATATTTTTTAACCCTATACTCTGCTTTTCACGCCGGCCAAGTTCGGTGAATAAAATCGGTTTACTTAAAGATTCCTGCACTTCCCGTAATTGTTTCTCATTCATACCCATGCCGGTATCGGTTATATCTATGAATATTATTTCATTTTTTACATTAACCGATATTATAACTTTCCCGGCTATGGAGCATCGGTTAAGGCCATGGTACAGTGCATTTTCTACTAAAGGTTGTAATATTAATTTTAAAATTTTTAATTTTAAAACAGATTCATTGATTTCATAAATAATCTCGAAACGGTTGTCAAAACGAATTTTCTGGATCGACATATAGTCATTTACATTTTTAAGCTCATCCTGAATATTAACTAGTTCGCTTTCTGTATTGATGCTGTAACGGAGCATATTGCCAAGTGCCAGGGATATAATGGAAATGCTTTCAATTTCCTCAATCTCTGCTATACTGTTTATAGATTCTAAAGTATTATATAAAAAATGTGAGTTAATCTGTGCTTCCAGAGACTTCATCTGAGAATCCAGAGTTATCAGTTTATTGTGGTATTGTTCTTTAATAAACTGATTATTTTCTTCTACCATATTATTATATTCATTGTATAACACACCAATTTCATTATGTAAATTCAAATATTTATCAGCAGTTACCAACCCGTGTTTTTTATGATTTCGCATAATATCACTAAGAGCGGAGATTGGCCTGGTAAGTGATCTTGATAAGAAGAAAGATATAATAATGAATATTAGTGCACAGGAAGTTGCAATACCAATAATTAAAAATTTCGTAAAGTTAAATTCATTATAAATAGGTTTCATATCAATGGCAGCAACAACTGTTAGAGCGGGGTTGTCCAATGTATTCTTAATTACATTGATATTCTTATTGTTTTTTTTATTGGTAAAACTAGCCTTTACAGAATCAATGTTAGTATAGAGTATATTTCCGTTTTCTTTTGAAACAGTTAATAAGGCATGCCCTGGAAGTGTATTAGAGCTGCTTATATCAAAGACATCCGGTGAACAGTCAATCAGTAAAACACCTAAAAAGTCTTTTGTATATACATCATAAAGAGCTCTGGAAAAAGAAATGGATCTTTGGGAGTTTAATATAAAGGCTTTTTTACTTAAATCACTAATATATAGCTGTCCTTTTTTTTCTAAGGTTTTTTTATACCAGGAATCTTCAAAAGGAGTGTAATCGTTTTGGATGTCAATTCCATTATTCCAGCCATAACCTATATTCTCTCCGCCTGGAGTAAAGATAAAAACACCATTTACAAAATTATTAGAATATAACAGATGCTGACATAAAAACCGCATATTATTACGACTTTTCCATAAATCATATACGGTGTAATTACCCTTTTCTCTATACTTTTTTATATCATCTAATACACTATAAGAACTATTAGAATATAGCTGGAAAATTTCTGTCATGCCATCCACCGCATCAATATGGGCTTTTGTAGCTTCTACCGCATTATCAACAATACTGTTAGTAACTTGAATGGTCTGTTTGTTTACAAGATCAGTATACCGCCCATATACAAAAATAGTAATTATAACGATAGGCAGAACAGAAATAGTAATAAATATAAGTAAAAATTTATTATTTAATTTCAAAATTATATCTCCTTCGGAAAAAAGATATAAATAATATATCATAAATCTGCATTAAAGTATACCGACATTGTGTAATTGCTATAGAATGAATGGAATTAAAAATCCAACAATAATATACCATAACATCCAACAAAAATATACTGCTACTATGCTACAATAACTTTGCAATGATAATTCAGCAATAAAAACAGGGAGGAATTAATGTATGAAAAGAAAGAAATTTTTATCGATGCTATTAGTTATCGTTATGGCTGCAATTATGCTTTTTGGGTGTGGTAAGAAATCTGATAGCAGCGTCGTTACCACAGGAAATGAAACTGCAGCGAATACTAAAACAGCAGATTCATCAAAGGCTGATTCCGGTTCAAAAGATAGTACGGCTACAGACGCTGGAGAAGAAGTTACAATTACTTTTATGTGTTCAGGCACATTAGCAACAGAAGGTGAAGATTTTCAGGTAGATCAGATGACAAGATTAGTGGAGCAAAAATTTTCCAATGTTAATCTTGAAGTTACAAAACTTCCTGATGATCAATATTATACGGCATTAAAAACTAAGCTTGCTACAGGAGAAGCACCGGATATTATGTGGGTACAGCCAAGGTATGCTGGAGTTAACTCCGTTTTTGCTTTAGCTAAAGCCGGTTATTTAACAGATCTCTCCGATTTAAATGCTGCCAAGTTAGTTGGACCCGGTGTAAAAGATTTCACTTATAACGATAAGATTTATGCAATACCGGCAGGTGTTACATATTTGGGTACCTATTACAATAAAAATATGTTTGATCAATACGGTTTATCTGTTCCAACCAATTGGAGTGAGTTTGAAAATGTATGTAAAGTTTTAAAAGATAACGGCGTTCAACCTATTGTTATGGGGGATAAAGATATGTATGTCATGCAGTTTGGTTTATATCAGCTGGCAGCTAATATGATTTATCCGAAAAATCCTACCTATGATGATCAGTTGCGCGATGGTTCCGTTAAATTCACTGATGAAGGAACCTGGGATAAAGTACTTGAAAGATATGGCTCTTTATATGAAAACGGATATATTCAGTCCGGTTCTTTAGGATTAGGTGCATCTCAGGCAATACAAAAATTTATCGATGGCGAAAGTGCTATGATTTTTGACGGTACATTTAATGCGCAGGCAATTAATTCGACCGGAGCAGCGGATTTTAAAAGAGGTTATTTCCCATTACCGGGTAATGACGAGGGTCAGCAACTCTATACGGCTGGTGCACCCGGTGCGGGACCAGCTATTTATTCCGAATCTAAAAACGCCGATTTATGCAAACAGATTTTAGAGTATTGGTTTGACGGTCAATCTGATCTTTACAAAGCATATGAAAGCTGCGGAAAATTCATTTCAACCAATGAGGGTGCTGTAGTTGATCCTTTATACAGTGATTTCATGAAATTATATTCTGAAGGTAATTCCTGGTATTGGTGTAATCAGGCATGGCCTGCCGGAACTGAAAATGAAATGGAAGCATTATTTGGTGAAATGATTGGTGGTGCAGGAACAACAGTTCCTGATATTACAAAAGGTATGCAAAGCAAAATGGAAGAATTACTTGCAGAATAACAGACTTGGTTAAGTTAAAGGAGGCGTTGCAAAATTACTATTTTAGACTTGTGCCTGGAATTTATCCACAAGTAATATAGATATGAATTTTGCATCTGCCTCATTTATTGTAAGGCAGTGCAGCTAGATTCTGGTAAACCAGATTCTTTCTTGTCATCAAGGTTGTTGAATGATAGAAAAGGAGAGAGCAAATTGAAAAAGAAGAAAATGCATAAGTCTCTGGTTATGACGAATAAAATGTTTTGGTTTGCAGTGCCGGCATTTCTTATGTACTTTATATTCTGGATATTTCCTGTATTTCAGCTATTTCGATACAGTATGACTAATTTTAACGGAATTGACCAGAATTATGATTTTGTAGGTTTTAAAAATTATATTACTTTGTATAAAGAGGGCACTTTGTTAAATGCGGTTCCCAATACTCTTATTTACGCCGTAGTTCTTGTTGCTGTTAGTAATATTATTGCGTTGGCACTGGCATTATTGCTCAATGCCAATATAAGAGGGAAAGGTATTTACCGTACAGCAGCATACTTACCAACCTTATTTAGCGCGATAGTAATTGGTTTTATCTGGTCATATGTGTATATGCCAAGTGATGGTATGATCGCTACCATAATGAATAATATAGGAATGGACGGTTCTAAGTTTAATATATTAGCGGGTTTTAAATCTGCATTGTATGCAATTATAACCGTTGATATCTGGAAGCATATCGGAACTACGATGATTATATATCTGGCCGGATTACAGACAATTGATACAAGCTTAATTGAAGCCGGTAAAATCGATGGCTGCAGTGGCTGGCAGATGATACGAATGATTAAGATACCTTTAATCTCAGCAACTATCACTATTAATGTCGTATTAAGTATAATTAATGGCCTCAAAGCATATGATTATGTTTTTATTATGACCAATGGAGGACCTGGAAAAGCGACGAATACATTAATGTATTCTATATACAAATTGGCATTTACAGAGCAGCTGATGGGTAAATCAGCAGCATTGTCTGTCGTAGCATTTATACTGATTATTGCAATTACTATTTGTTTGCTTATCTTTATGAATAAGAAGGAGGTAGAAATGTAATGAAGACAAGAAACAAATTCAAACCGGGAAATATATTAATTCATGTAATACTTATCCTATATTCTATCATTACATTAGCTCCACTTATTACTGTATTTTCCAGCTCGTTTCGTACAATTGGAAATCAGGCATCCCATTTAAAATTATTTATGGAATTTTCTATGGAAAGTTATAGAACAGCCTTTAAAAAAATGGATTTTCCAATTGTTTTTTTTAATAGCTTTATTACCACGGCAGGTTCACTGATTGTAATTGTTATTATCGGAGCTGCGGCAGCTTATCCTATAGGTAGATTGAAATCTAAATTAAGCAGATTTTTATATTACTTTTTTATTGCTGGTCTTGTGATTCCAGCACAGATGGTTATTATTCCCGTAGCACAGATGTTTAATTCTTTAAACATTCCATATACGAGGTTTACGCCAATGTTTATGTTTATCACTTGCAGTATGCCATTTACAACGTTTTTGTACTCCGGATTTATGAAAGGTGTTCCTGTGGAGATTGAGGAAGCTGCTTATATGGATGGAGCGAATCTTTTTACGAGGTTTGCACAAATTGTATTTCCACTTTTGAAACCGGCTACGGTGGCGGTAGTTATTACGCAAGGTATCTGGATATGGAATGATTATTTTTTCCCAATGGTATTTATAACGAAATCAGAGCAATTTAGTTTACCGGTTGCTATGATTCAGTTTTTAGGTGATAGAGAAAATCCGGCACAATGGAACGTATTATTTGCATCCTGTTTCTTGTGTGCATTACCATTAATAACCTTATTTTTAATTTTTCAAAAGCAGTTTGTCAATGGTGTTGCAGCCGGTGCTGTTAAAGGTTGAGTACATCCAGGACGACTGGTATAGTAGGTGGAAATTCGACACGGCAAGGTAGCTAGCCATATCGTGAGGTGTGATTTTACTAAACTTTTAATTACATAGGCTGTTGCAAAACTTATTTTATTTACTTTATGAGTAAATAATTTATAAACTTTGCAGCAGCCTTTAATAAAATTTAAGATAAGAGAGAGGTATAATATGTTAGAAGTATATGATTTAAAATGTGAATACAAAAAAAATCCTAACTGTATCGATACTGAGAAACCGAGATTCAGCTGGAAAATTAAGACGGATAAAAAGAATGTCTTACAGAAATCTTTTGTATTATCAGTGATAGATGGTATAGAGGGCACTACTATTTGGAGGAAAGAAGATAATTCCTCTGATTCCATACATATACCTTATGAGGGGGAAAAACTAAAGTCCAACCACAGGTATTATTATTCCGTTGAAATCACTGATAATTATGGAGAAAAAGCAGATTCTACCGAAATTTCTTATTTTGAAACCGGTATATTGGATCCTGATTTGTGGAGTGGTGAGTGGATCGGAAAAGAAAAGAAGACAAAAAGAGAGTGCATGGACATTTGCCCAGTATTGCGAAAGAGCTTTAAACTGATAAAAAGAGTAAAATCCGCAAGAATTTATATCAGCGCAATGGGTTTATATGAATTGCATTTCAATGGTCAGATAGTAGGGGATTATGTTCTGACACCCGGTTGGACGAGTTATAATAACCGCATACAATATCAATGTTACGACGTAACCAATTTACTGCTGATAAATGAAAATACGATAGGAATCAGGTTGGGAGACGGATGGCATAACGGTGAGATTTCATTTAACCATCAGATACATACTTATGGAGAAAATATCGGAGCCATCGCTCAACTTATGATTACTTATGAAGATGATACAGAAGATACGGTTGTAACGGACGCAACCTGGAAAACGGCTGACAGTGGTGTTTTATTTTCTGAAATTTATGATGGTGAAATCTATGATGGAAATAAAGAACCAGACGGTTGGAATATCAATGGGTTTGATGATACACACTGGGAAAAGGTAGTTATCCTGAACAGGACCAAAGCGAATCTTGTAGGAACTATAAATGAGGGAACCAAGCGGATAGAAGAAATCAAACCAATAGCAATAATTAAAACTCCGTCCGGAGAAACATTAATAGATATGGGACAAAATATGGCCGGATGGGTTAAAGTTACTGTTTCTGGGAGACAGGGCGATAAGGTTCATCTAAAACATGGAGAAGTATTAGACGGTAATGGTAATTTTTATTTTGATAATATCAGGCTCGCAAAGCAGGAAACCTGCTATACATTAACAGGGAAAGGGGTGGAAGTGTTGGAACCCCATTTTACCTTTCAGGGGTTCCGTTATATTAAAATCCTTGAATTTCCAGGAGAAGCGGCTATTGATAATTTTACCGGAGTAGTTATTCATACGGATATGGAACCTACCGCAAAATTCTCCTGCTCTAATCCGTTAATTAATCAGTTATGGCATAATCTGGTCTGGGGACAGAAAGGTAATTTTATTGATGTGCCAACAGACTGTCCTCAAAGAGATGAACGGTTAGGATGGACGGGAGATGCGCAGATTTTCTGCAGAACGGCATGTTTTAATTTTGGAGCAGATTCCTTTTTTACAAAATGGTTGGAGGATGTAAAAGCGGATCAATTTTATAATGGAGCCATACCCTTTGTCGTTCCTAATGTTCTTCCTACTGATTGGAGTTTTTTAACGGAATGTCAGCTGGGATTTGAACAAACCTCCGCCGCCTGGGGAGATGTAATTACTGTTTGCCCCTGGACTCTTTATCTCTGTTATGGAGATAAACAGATTTTAGAAAAATCCTATCCGGCAATAGAAAAATATGTAGCCTATATACGGAATGGGTATAAAAACGGAAGTGGTAATCCATTTATCTGGGATTGGGGTCCTCAATTAGGAGACTGGCTTGCATTAGATCATTCGGAGGGAAGCTACCGTGGCGCTACGGAGGAAAGCTTTGTGGCAACTGCTTATTATGCCAATACAGTGAAGATTTTATGTAAATGCGCAAAAGTTTTGAGAAAAGAGAAAGATGTTATTACATATTCAAACCTTTATGAAAGCATAGTTATGAACTTTAAGAAAACCTTTATGAAAGATGGTATAATCCTGCAAAATACTCAGACCTCGCAAATTATACCATTAGAATTTGGTCTTTTAGAAGGAGAAGAGGTCAATTTTGCTGTAGAAAAATTAGTAAAATTATTAAAAGAAAATAATTACCATTTAACAACCGGCTTTATTGGAACGCCATATTTATGCCATGTTTTAAGTAAAAACGGATACAGTGAAATTGCATATCGGTTATTAATGCAAACGGATTATCCATCCTGGCTATACCAGATATTAAAAGGAGCGACAACCATATGGGAGCATTGGGATGGAAAGAAACCGGACGATACTTTCTGGAGTCCTAATATGAATTCGTTTAACCATTATGCCTACGGTGCAATCGGTGACTGGTTGTACAGGGTTGTGGCAGGAATTGAGATAGATGAAGAATATCCGGGATATAAACACTTAATTATTAAGCCATCTATAAACGACTGCATTCAAAATGTAACCTGTGAGTATGAATCCGTTTATGGAAAAATTATAAGCAAATGGGAAATCGGTGAAGATAATACAGTGGATATGTTGGTTAGAGTACCGGCTAATACAGTAGGTACGATTTATTTACCTGATCAGGAAAATACAAAATTAGACGTTGGATCCGGGGAATATCGTTTTCAATTTAAATTGAATAAATAAGAAAATTGGAGGTTTTACTATTCGTAACCACCCGTCTTCATCTTGATTTTAAATACTTATTGACATAATTTAAATTAACCTGTAAAATTAATTTAAATAATTTAAAAATTTAAACTAATTTGTAAGGTGGGTATAATGAAACTAAAAGCAAAAGATATTGCACGAGAACTGGGCGTCTCCACAGCTACCGTATCACTGGCGCTGAATAATAAGCCCGGTGTAAATGAGCTGACGCGGAACAAAATTTTAAATTATGTTAAAGAATCTGAAGAAGATAGAGAAGTTTGGAAAAGCCGTAAAGAAAAAACTATACGAATGTATACTTTCTTACAGGAAAGCGGTCTATTCGATGAAAATGAAAATGCAAGGCATTATATGGGATATGCAGAAGCCTCAAGAAGGGCCAGAGCAGCCGGGTATAAAATGGATATGTTATTTGTAGACCGTAATAAAGATGATTTTGTAAAAATATTAAAAGAATGCCAGGAGGAAGATGTCGCAGGTGTGTATCTGGGGGCTGCTTATATGACTTTGGAGGATTATCAATGCCTTCGTGGTTTTAATATACCCTTTGTTGTATGTGACCAGGATTTTGAGGATTTGCGTACCGACAGTATTACATTAAATAACCAGCAGGGAGTTAAAACAGGATTAAGATATCTTTATGATAATGGCTATAGAGATATTATGTATCTGCGAAATTCCAAGAACTTCTACAATATGTATGAAAGAAGAAGCGCATGTAATGCTTTCATGAATGAAAAAAAGCTCCAGCAGATCGAAAATGAACGAATTTTAGATATTGGAAGCACTACCCAGGAAATATACGATAACATGTATAAATATATTAAGAACAAAGGTCATGTTCCCAATGCCATCTTTGCAGAAAATTTTGAAGTAACCATAGGAGTATCCAGAGCATTGCAAAGTTGTGGATTTCGTATTCCGGAGGATGTATCCATTGTAGGTTTTGATGAAATTCCAGGAGCCGCGATATTAGGTTTCCAGCCTACTTTTCTTAGAGCATTACATGGAAATGTTGCAAACATAGCGGTTGGACGATTACTGGATCGAATAAAGAAAAAAAACCGTGAGTCAATTCATATATTAGTTAATACGGAATTTGTAATTGGGAACAGTGTTAAAAGAATTTGAGATAATAAAAAAAGTTAATATTTGAAATTTAAAAAGTAGATCATTTATTTAAAAAGATTTACTTTTTTTAATTTTTTAAAAATGAATTCAATGCATTATTAATATCGATAATAAAATTAACTGTACAAAATGCATAAAAATAAATATAAAAAATGGTAATAACTAATAAAATATATAAAATGCTTGAAATATAATTTAAAATATGTTAAATTAAATTTAGATAAAGTTTAGTTATTTAAATTATCGGGGAGGTAATTTGAAATTAAACGGAATCGATATCAAGTGCGCACAAAATAATATGAGGTAATTTAACTTTTATCAAGGGAGGACAACCATGAAATCACAAAAAATAACAGCATTATTATTGGTAGCCATTATGTTACTTTCAAGTCTTTTAGCTGGGTGCAGTAAAGGTTCTTCAACTACAACAGAAAATGTTAGTACGGGAGAAACTGAGTCATCCAAAACAGAGACAACACAAACAGGCAGTACAGAGGCAAATTCCGGGGAACCTGTTGAAATAACATTTTGGACATTATCAACCAGACAGGCTGCAGTAGATCCTATTGTGGAAGCTTTTAATGCAGCTAATAGTAATATAAAAGTTACTGCTTCCTATTACGATACCGATGGTATCAAAAATACTTGTAAGGTAGCTGCTACTGCTAATACTCTTCCATCTATGTGGTTCAACTGGGGAGGAAGTTTAGGTGGTTTTTATGCTGAAAATGGACTTACATATGATTTGACCGAATATGCGAAAGAGCATGATTGGGCAAACAAATTCAGTGCAGGTGCACTAAATCTGTGTCAATTAAGCAATACCTTAGCAGGATATCCTACCAGTTACAATGCGTTAGGAGTATATTATCGTAAAGATATCTTCGAGAAATATAACATTGCAGTACCAACTACTTTTGAAGAGTTTGAACAAGCCTGTGCGACATTAAAAGAAAATGGTATCGTTCCTATTTCAACTGCCGGTCTTAATGGATGGCATGTTATGAGATTTGTAGAATTATTGATTGAGCATTACGCGGGTGCAGAACTTCATGATAAATTAAGTACATTCCAGGAAAGCTGGAATAATGATGCGGTTATAAAAGCTTTTGCTAAATATCAGGAATTCTGTGAGAAAGGTTACTTCCCGGAAGGCTTTGTAACGGCTGACCCTAATGATACACTGATTAATATGGCTTCAGGAACCGCTGCTATGGACATCCAAGGTCAGTGGCAGGATGGTAAGATAATACAGGATGGAGTAGATATAAACTTATTCTCCACCTTTGCATTTCCATCCGGTGGTACAAACAGATTATCTTCTTTTGCTGAGATGACTCAGTTTAATAAAAATCTTAGTCAAGAAGAATTAGATGCTTGTATAAAATTTATGGATTATTATTATAGTGAAGATAATACTAAAAAATATGCGGAATATTATAATTTACCACTTCCTTTCAATGGAGCCTCTATGCCGGAAGGACAACCAAACGTAGAGCAGATAATTAATACAAGTAATAAGAACGGAACCTTTACTATTACCGATCAGGCTCTTCCCACTGAAGTTGCAGATGTATTATTTAATGCACAGGATGCGATGGCGTTTGGAGAAATGACTCCGGAAGAAGGAGCTGCCAATATTCAGGCTGCTATTGAAGCATACAACAACAAATAAAGGTTTTAGAGGTTTAAAGTAAAATAACTAAATCCATTCTGGGACAGGGACGGTTGCAAATAATCGGTTTTGATTTTTTGCACTATCCCTGTAATCCGGTATTTTCCGGGTTATTTAGTATGACTTTCTTTACCTGACTGGAAAAAAGATTGAAAGAAAATATAAAAGTGAAAGGACGCCACAGTAATGATTCTTTCAATCTGTTTTATTTAGGCAGTACCGCAGACCAGTTTGCGGTAGGCAATGGAGATAAGAGTGAAAGAAAATTTTGAAAAGAAAAGGTTCCACTGTGATTCATTCACTCCTTTTTATTTGTGGCAGTATCGCAGGCCTGCCTGCGATATGCAATGGGTGTAAAATATGAAAAGAGAAAAGAAATTTGATTTTAGTGCATATGCCTTTTTGATTCCGGCAGGTATTATTTATCTTTCCGTAATCGTTGTACCAGTCTTCTATTCGTTGTATATCAGTTTATTTAATTGGAACGGTATTGGGAAAATGAAGTTTATCGGACTGGAAAATTACTTAAAGCTGTTTACAGAGGATAAAGTTTTCTTTACTGCACTAAAAAACAATTTAATATGGATTGTATTGACTATACTGATGACTATGACCGTTTCATTGGGGTTTGCATTGCTGCTTAATAATCAATTTAAAGGAAGAACGTTCTTCCGGGGTTTTTTTTATTTTCCGTGTGTTATAGCGCCCATTGCAGTAGCTATCATCTGGAGATGGATTTATAATCCTAATATCGGATTTATAAATCAATTTTTCAAAGTTTTGGGAAGTGACTTCTCACAAAGTTGGATTTCCAATCCAAAATATAGTTTATATGCAGTATTTGCCGCATCCCTTTGGCAGGCGGTGGGGCAGCCCACACTTCTTTTTTTAGCAGGCTTGCAGTCCGTGTCAATTGATGTTTTAGAGGCGGCTACCATTGATGGTGCCGGAGACATAAAAAAATTCTTTTATATTACAGTTCCTTTAATGAAAGAAACTTTTGTAATTGTAATTGCAACATTAATAGTATCGGCGATGAAAGTTTTTGATGTGGTTCAAGGTTTAACAGGAGGAGGTCCTAACAACTCCACCCAGATGTTATCTACTTATATGTATTCGCAAACGTTCCAGTATAATAATGTAGGAACCGGAACTGCAGTGGCTTGCGTTATGGTTATTATGATGTTGGTAGTTATTGTTCCATATGTATCATTTACGGCAAAAGAAAATTAAGGAGGACAAGAATAATGGAAGGAAAACAGAAAAAAACAGCAAAAAAGATTGTACATTATTTGGTCTTGATAATATTAGCCTTAATTTGGATTGTACCCATGTTTACTTTAGTTGCTACGGCATTAAAGAGTAAACAGGATTTTTACAGCGGAATCAGTCTTTTTAAACTGCCGGATAAAATTGCCTGGAGTAATTTTATTAATGCAATAATAAAAGGCCGTCTGTTCACCTACATGAAAAATGACCTTATTGTAACCTGTTTAAAAGTACCTTTAGGGATCTTTATAGGTGCGTTGGCTTCCTTTGCTTTAACCCGATTAAAAATTAAACACAGAACAGGACTTTTTATATTTTTTCTGATTGGGATGATGCTGCCCATGCAAGCAGCGTTAGTGCCTATTAATGTAATCTATAGTAAATTAAAACTACTTAATACCTATTTTGGTTTGTTTTATGTATATGTTGGTTTTGGTATTTCATATGCAATATTGATTTTAAGAGGGTTCATGAACGGAATCCCAAAAGATATTGATGAAGCTGCTTATATTGACGGATGCAGCAAGTGGCAGCTTTTTATACGAATTATTTTTCCGATTTCCAAACCGGCGGTGGCAACTCTATTGATTACCGATTTTTTGGCAACCTGGAATGAATATCTGCTGGCAAGTGTCATTATCAATGATAATGCGAAAAAAACGATACCGGTTGGATTGATGACATTTGTAGGAGAACATGGAACGGATTATGGATATTTGTGCGCCGGAGTTCTCATATCCGTAATTCCTGTAATAATTGTATACTTAATATTTCAGCGTTATTTTGTGGAGGGTATGGCAGGAGCGGTAAAATCATAATTGTATAGCTAGGAAGGATGAGATAATGAGAGAGATAAATTATGTAACAACGGTAGAAAAGTGGGATGTTTTTGAAGTGGCCGTGTCTGGTCATTCTGAAAATAATCCGTTCACCGACTATGATATTCAGGGAAGATTTTGTAGCAAAAATGAAGAAAAGTATGTTGACGGTTTCTATGATGGAGAGGGTATCTATAAAGTAAGATTTATGCCGTCTTTTGAAGAGACTTATACATTTGAGATAAAAGGAAGTTTTTCAGAAGAAGTGTACCAGGGGTCTTTTATGGTTACAGCACCGAAGCCGGATAATCACGGGCCGGTAAGAGTAGCTAATACTTATCATTTTGCTTATGAAGACGGTAGACCGTATTATCCTGTGGGAACTACATGTTATGTATGGAGTCTCCAATCGGAGGATTTACAGAAATTAACCTTACAAACACTTTCAGACAGTGCATTTAATAAAATACGTTTTTGCATTTTCCCAAAACATTATGATTATAACTTTAATGAGCCAATCAGTTATCCATATGAAGGAACACCTTGTGATAATTCGGTTTTAACAAAAGAGAATTTTCAGGAATATGTGGGTTGTGCGCCCGGTAACAACTGGGATTACAAGCGTTTTAACCCAAAACATTTTCAACTGTTTGAGAAGAGGATCAAAGATTTAATGAATCTGGGTATCGAAGCAGATATTATTGTTATGCATCCTTATGACCGCTGGGGATTTAGCATGATGACTAAAGAGGAGGATGATTTATATTGGAATTATGTCATAGCCAGATTCAGTGCCTATCGAAATGTCTGGTGGTCTCTAGCTAATGAATATGATTTAATGTTTCATAAAAATATAGAAGACTGGGAACGTTATGCAAAAATAATTTGCCAAAAAGATGTTTATAACCATTTGCGCTCCATTCATAACTGCAAACCATTTTATGATTATACCAGGCCATGGATTACCCATTGCAGCATACAACGCCAGGATATATACAAAACAGCTGAATATGTGGAGGAATGGAGAATTCGTTATAAGAAACCTGTTGTGTTAGATGAGATTGCCTATGAGGGTAATATTCAGCATGGATGGGGAAATATCAGCGGACAGGAACTTGTACGAAGATTTTGGGAGGCAGCATGCAGAGGCGGGTACGCCGGTCATGGGGAGACTTATTTAAATAAAGATGGTATTTTATGGTGGTCCCATGGCGGAAAATTACATGGAGAAAGCCCGGAAAGGTTTAAATTCTTATTAAACATTTTAAAAGAAACTCCTGGTCTTGGCTTAGCGCCAATGGAAGCAAAGTGGGATGAAGTAGCAGCAAAAGTGGAAAGTGTACCTTTTTACGATGGCGGTTATTATTTATATTATTATGGTTTTAACAGACCATCTTTCCGGGAATATTATTATGACGATGTACATACATATGAAGTTGAAGTCCTCGATACCTGGAATATGACCATAACCAATGCCGGAAAATTTAAAGGGAAATTTACTATTGATTTACCGGGAAGAGAATATATGGCAGTTCGTATTCGACGTGTAGTGGTAAAATAAAATACTATACTATTTTTGTGGACAAAAGATTCCATTACCTGGTCAATTTCTGCTGTTATTGATTAAAGAATCTGTTTGTGCTAAAATATAATTTATTTTATGACACTACATTTATTATATTACTGAAAATAAGTTTATTTATTATTTTCCGGGGAGATTATATGCAGAAATTTTATCAAACAGATAGGCTTTGCTTAAAGATACTGGATCAATCCAGCGCAGACCAGGTATTGGATTATTACAGGAGAAATAAAGATTTTTTGGAAGAATGGGAAGCAGAAAGAGAGGAATCTTTTTATACCTTAGCTTGTCAGGAAAAACTATTGGAACAGGATTTAATGGATATGGACCGCAATGTGTCCTTAAGGCTCTGGATCTACAAGAAAGAAGAAGCTGATAAAGTAATCGGAACAATTGCATTTACCAATATAGTAAGAGGCGTTTTTTTATCCTGCTTTCTTGGGTACAAGCTGGACAGAGATGAAATCAATAAAGGCTTTATGACAGAAGCAGTAAGCAGGGGAATTGAAATTATGTTTCAAGATTATGGACTTCACAGGATTGAAGCTAACATTATGCCTAAAAATGTATGCTCCTTAGGTGTGGTAACCAAATTGGGATTTTATAATGAAGGAATAGCGCGAAATTATTTAAAAATCAATGGAAAATGGGAAGATCACATACATATGGTTTTATTAAACGACAAGGATAGGATTAAATAAGGAAGAAAGGATGCATTAGTTAAATATATAATTTTATAATATAGTAATTTTATCATGTATGGGCCATTGAAATTAAAAAATTTCTCAATGGCCCATTTTATGTTAACAAAGAGTATTTTATAATTTATTTATGCTTTTTGATGGGAACACAATTAATTTGTCGGGAATATATTATAGTACAATATAAATAAATTTGGTTTAGATTTATTATAAATCCTTTTATAATTGTATTTTGCTGGAGAGGAGGATATGTGATGAGTATAGAAGGAATCCAGAAAACTATTGCAGAGCAAAAAAAACAGCTTGACAAAACAGCTGAAGAATTAAAAACGGTTCCGGAAGATATAAAGTCAAGACAGCAGAAAATACTTGATCTTGTAAAAGATGAATTAACAGCCATAGAAAAAGAACTGGATAAATATACCGATAAAAGATAGTGATTAATCTGTTAATGAGAGTTTCAGGAGTTATTGCAAAATATAGCAGCTTTTGCAATAACTCCTTTGTTTAATTATTTCCGTCAGGCAGCATTTGTTTCAAATACATTACTTCCATTCTTCAGCTAAAATTGCATATTCGTAAGCATCTATCCAGATAGGATTATTTTCTTTGTCCATTTTAAAATACCTTAAATTACGGTAGTGGCCTTCCCGTCTCATATGTAAACGTTCCAGAAGTTTCCAGGATGGTTCGTTTTTTGTATCACACCTGGCAATTATACGTCTTGCATTAAGATTATGAAAGGCATAATCCATAATAGCACGGGCACTTTCCGTAGCGTAACCATATCTTTGGTAATCCGTATGAAAGACATAACCGAGTTCCCAAGTATCAAAATCCTGCTTTTCAAAATAAATATTTCCGATCACTTTGTTATTCTCTTTTAATATAACCGCCCAAAAAGCATCGTTAACGGAACGGTTAATTGCTTCCTGTTTGCTTTCTTCTTCCGTATAGGTTTCATAAGGTTCGAATCTTACCACATTTTCATCGGAGAGATATTCGTATAAATCTTTCCAGTCTTCAGGTCTGAATCTGCCAAGTCTTAGCCTTTGCGTTTCTATTTCTTTCATCTTCTATCTCCTTTATTCTCGAATTCTATAGGCAATTGGAAACAAAATGGTTTTTTGAATCTGCCATACAATTAATACCTGTTTCTATCAAAAGCAGGAAAAGAAACTTCCGTTATGTTTATTATAATCTTTTAAATTATAACAAGCAAAAGAAATAATAATTATAGTAATTTTTGCCTGGACTTTATTTAGTCATCAAGTTAAAATAATAAATAGTTTGATAAATTGAATTTTAAGAAAATAAATTATAAAAATTTAACGGTACGAAAGGAATAAAGTAATAAATGAAATCACTATTTTTAATTTGTATCATATATTTTGTCACTATTAATTTTGCCAGTTTCTTAGTTATGGGTGCTGATAAGCAGAAAGCCAAGAAAAATCAGTGGCGAATAAAGGAGAAAACACTTTTTACTTTAGCAGTAATCGGTGGAAGTCTCGGTTCCATCTTAGGAATGTTTTGCTTTCATCATAAAACGAAACATTGCCGTTTTGTGATTGGTATGCCAATAATATTGATTATACAGGTAATACTGATTATTTTTTTGTTCTCTATATAATATTTGATTGTGACACCCAAATCTTATTATATAATGAAGGAATGCTTACATAAAAATTTATATGGTAGATAAGTAAATGACACATTGAAAACATTACCGGTCTAAGGTATAATAAATTTAACGCACTAAAGCTGTGATGTTTAAACGCTTTAAACCGTAACACAGCAAAGCGTAACAATTATTATATAAGGAGAAGGTATATGGAGTACATAATCTGCTTAGCTGTTTATTTAGCAATCATGATTGGGGTTAGTATCTATTCAAAAGCTCGTACAAAAAATGTCGATGATTATGCTTTAGGGGGGCGTTCCATTCCATCATGGATGTCGGCATTCTCTTATGGTACGGCTTATTTTTCTGCGGTTATTTTAATCGGTCATGCAGGTAAAAATGGATGGACCTTTGGACTTGGTGCATTCTGGATTGTAATCGGTAATTCATTGTTAGGTACCTATTTGGCCTGGAAAGTACTAGGGACAAGAACGAGAGAAATGACACAAAGACTGGGTGCCGCCACTATGCCTCAATTTCTTGGCATTCGTTACAAAGATCCGAAACTTAAGATTATCTCATCCCTGATTATTTTTATTTTCTTAGTTCCTTACGCAGCTTCTGTTTACAAAGGTTTGGGATATCTGTTTCAAATTACATTCAACATGAATGAAAGAGTCATAATGTTAATTATGACGATAATCACGGCCTTGTATTTATTTGCCGGAGGATTTCTTGCTGCTTCCATTGCTGATTTTATTCAAGGTATTATTATGATAATTGGTGTTTGCTTATTAATTTATTTTATATTGGCAGCACCCGAAGTGAATGGAATTACACATGGTATAGAGGGTTTAAATAGTATAAACCCGGATTTAATTAAACCATTAACAAAAGGCACCGTATTGCCTATTATATCTCTGGTTATAATGACCAGCTTAGGAACTTGGGGACTGCCGCAGATGGTCAGCAAATTCTATACCATAAAAAGTGAGAAATCAATACCCGCTGCAAAAATTGTTTCTACCATATTTGCAGTAATCATCACAACAGGAGCGTATACCATGGGCACCATGAGCAGATTAATACTGAAAAATGATGAAAGTTTATTTACAGTAAATGGTAAATTGGTTTATGATAAAATAGTACCAATGGTAATTAATCATACACTTCCAAAGATCGTTATCGGAATCCTGTTAGTCGTTATTCTGGCAGCCTCCATGTCAACTCTGGCCTCTATTGTGCTAGCCTCCAGTACGACGTTCGTTATGGATTTGATTAAACCTATAACCGGTGATAAATTAGACGATAAAAAGACAGTTACCCTGCTTCGGATCTGCTGTATCCTATTTGTAGTTGCTGCTTATTTTTTGGCTACAGGTAACAGCCCGATATTAAGTCTGAATTCTCTGTCCTGGGGAGTGGTGTCCGGCTGTATGCTGGCTCCGTATTTATTGGGTCTGTATTGGAAAAATGCTACAAAAACGGGTGTGTATGCGAGTATAATATCCGCTATACTTATAATGACTGGAGGAGTTTTAAAATATTCTATCAACAGTCCTATGATTACGACGATAAGTGCTTGTTCCATGATAATACCCATACCGGTATTATATGTTGTAAGTCTGGTTACGAGGCTTTATGAACAAGCACATATTGAATATATTTTTAACAAATCCGAAAACATGGAGGCTGATTTATAATGATTTGGGCAAAAGAAGAGAGTTTGCCAAGAGCTGAACTTAAAGAACTTCAGCTGGCAAGGTTAAGAGAAACAGTGGAGCGGGTATATGAAAAGGTTCCGGCTTATCGTATTAAGATGGATGAAATAGGAATAAAACCGGAACAGGTTCAAACACTGGATGATTTAAAGAATCTGCCATTCACCAATAAAAAGGATCTAAGAGATAATTACCCCTTTGGCTTATTTACAGTCCCCAAAAGCGAGCTGGTACGTATTCATGCTTCTTCCGGTACAACAGGGAAACCTACTGTAGTAGGGTATACGAGAAAAGATCTGAAAGTATGGACTGAATTAGTCACCAGAATTGCGGTGTTAGGCGGAGCTGCAAAAGAAGATGTAGCACAGATCTGTTTTGGTTATGGGATGTTCACAGGCGCTTTGGGACTTCATTATGGGTTGGAGAACTTAGGAGCCAGCGTCTGTCCTACTTCATCTGGTAATACACAAAAACAGATTATGTATATGAAGGATTTTGAGACCACGCTGCTGGTTGCCACCCCCTCTTATGCTTTACATATAGCAGAAGTTGCAAAAAATATGGGGATTGATCCGGCAACGGATTTAAAAGTTAAAATAGGTTTATTTGGTGGCGAAGGAATGACAGAACCTATGAGAGAAGAAATGTATAAACTTTGGGGACATGATATGAAAGTGACCCAAAATTACGGTATGAGTGAGTTAATGGGACCGGGCGTATCAGGAGAATGCCTGGAACTAAATGGTATGCATATTAATGAAGACCATTTCATTCCAGAAATAATAGATTCGGCAACAGGTGAAGTATTACCCCCCGGTTCTAAGGGTGAATTAGTTATTACCTGTATTACCAAGGAAGCACTCCCATTAATTCGTTATAGAACTAAGGATATTACGAGACTTATGTATGACTCCTGCAGATGCGGCAGAACTACGGTACGGATGGAGAACTTATCCGGCCGTTCGGATGATATGCTGATTATAAGAGGCGTTAATGTATTCCCTTCCCAGATTGAAGAAGTACTGTTAAAAACTTCTGAAATCGGACCTCATTATGAAATTGTTGTAGATAGAAAAAATCATCTGGATACCATGGAAATTAAAGTAGAATTAGTAGACGAAACTTTACTTGAATCCTATTTTAGATTAGAAGAATTAAATAGAAAGATTCATGGTAATTTAAAAGTGGTTCTAGGGTTGGATGCTAATATTAAACTGGTTGCTCCAAGAAGCCTGCAGCGCTTTGAAGGAAAATCCAAGCGCGTAACGGACTTAAGAAATGAAAGCTAAAAAGCTTGAGTTTACCTAGAGGTTAATAATAAATATACACATGATAGGCAGATTGAGGTTTGTTTTGAAAAATTAGTTTAAGCCTCATTGATTGAAAGGAGACATTATAGTGAAAGACAAAGTAATTATGCTGGGAAATGAAGCATTTGCCAGAGGTGCCTATGAAGCAGGAGTTAAGGTTTCTGCGGCTTATCCAGGAACACCAAGTACGGAGATAAGTGAAAATATTATAAAATATAAGGAGATTTATTCAGAGTGGTCACCCAATGAAAAGGTGGCAATGGAGGTAGCCATAGGAGCGTCTATGAGTGGTGTTCGTGCCATGGCTTCCATGAAACATGTTGGGTTAAACGTAGCGGCAGATCCTTTATTTACCGTTTCCTATATTGGAGTAACAGGTGGATTGGTAGCAGTAGTGGCGGATGACCCTGGTTTATATAGTTCACAGAATGAACAGGATACCAGAGCAGTAGCAAGAGCCGCTAAAGTACCGGTCTTAGAGCCTTCCGACAGTGCGGAAGCAAAAGAATTTATGAAATTTGCTTTTGATTTGAGTGAAAAATATGACACACCGGTAATTGTACGCAGTACCACAAGGTTATCTCATTCCCAGGGTATGGTGGAATTAGGAAACAGGCTTGAACCGGAGGATAAACCATATGAAAGGAACACTGCAAAAAATGTTATGATGCCGGGAAATGCAAAAAACAGGCATCTGGTAGTAGAACAAAGAGAAATAGCGTTAGCAGAAGACGGATGCGAATTTCCGGTTAATAAAGTGGAACATCTGGATACCGGTATTGGTATCATTACTTCCGGAATTCCATATCAATATGTTAAGGAAGCATTACCGGAAGCTTCCGTTTTAAAATTAGGTTTGGTGAATCCACTTCCCAAAAAGCTGATTGAAGAATTTGCGTCAAAAGTTGATAAACTATACATAGTTGAAGAATTAGATCCAATAATTGAAGAACAGGTTAAATCCTGGGGAATAAAAGCAATCGGTAAGGAAATACTTACAGTTCAGGGTGAATATAGTGCCAATCTGTTACGGACAGCCATACTTGGAGAAAAAATAAAGTTAAATATGCCAGAAGAAGTACCACAGCGGCCTCCGATTCTATGTCCGGGATGTCCGCACAGAAGTGTTTTCTCTGTATTAAATAAATTAAAAATACATGCGGCAGGAGATATCGGCTGTTATACCCTTGGTGCAGTGGCTCCGCTAAGCGTGGTAGATACCACGGTATGTATGGGAGCAAGTATCAGTACCTTACACGGCATGGAAAAAGCCAAAGGTAAGGATTATATCAAAAACTGGGTGGCTGTTATCGGGGATTCCACTTTCCTTCATACAGGTATTAACTCATTAATGAATATGGTATACAACCAAAGTACCGGAACTGTGTTAATCCTTGATAATTCAACTACAGGTATGACCGGACACCAGGATCATGCCGCTACCGGTAAAACGCTGATGGGAGAGTCCACCTATTCAATTGATATTCAGGGACTTTGCAAAGCCATTGGAATTAATCATGTAATAGTAGTTCCCGCATTTGATACGGATTATCTGACAAAGGTTATTAAAGAAGAAACTACCAGGGACGAGATTTCCGTTATTATAACAAAGGCACCCTGTGTGCTATTAAATAAGAAAAAAATTACCAGCCAGTATAAAATTAAAACCGAAGTATGTAAAAAGTGCGGGATGTGCTTAAAACCCGGTTGCCCGGCTAT
Organism: Anaerocolumna sp. MB42-C2; assembly: GCF_030913705.1. Classification (GTDB taxonomy): domain Bacteria; phylum Bacillota; class Clostridia; order Lachnospirales; family Lachnospiraceae; genus Anaerocolumna. The sequence goes on along the minus strand of NZ_CP133190.1, from coordinate 1,914,204 downwards.
TACGAAAAAAGAAGACGGTACTGCCGGAATAAATGAAACCATGTGTACCGGTTGTGGCTTATGTTATGGTTTATGCAAGTTTAATGCAATAGAGAAAGTAGAGGTGTAATGACATGAAAACTAAGAATATTATGATTGTTGGTGTCGGTGGTCAGGGAACTCTGCTTACAAGCCGTATATTAGGCGGAATAACTATGCAGGCAGGTTATGACGTGAAATTATCCGAAGTACACGGTATGGCTCAAAGGGGCGGAAGTGTTGTTACTTTTGTGCGTTTCGGTGAAAAAGTAGCAGAACCTATTGTGGAAGTCGGTCAGGCTGATGTGTTAATTGCTTTCGAAAGGCTGGAAGCGTTAAGATATGCTCATTTTCTGAAAGAAGACGGAGTTTTAATAGTAAATGATCAAAGAATCGATCCTATGCCTGTGGTAATCGGAGCAGCAGAATATCCGGATAATATTATTGAGAAACTTTCAAAAAAATTTAAGGTAGTACATGTAGATGCCCTTCATGAAGCACAAAAATTGGGTAATACAAAGACATTTAACATAATCATTCTGGGTGTAGCAGCGCAGCATATGAACTTTACGAAAGAAGAATGGCAGAAAGTAATTGAGAATACGGTACCGCCGAAAACGATAGATATTAACAAACAGGCTTTTGAAGTGGGATATAATCTTCAAACCCTTTCATAAAAGGAGGACACCATGATAAAACAACTCTCGGTTTTTGTTGAAAATGAAATTGGCAGTCTGGCGAAGATAACAACAGTATTAAAGGAGAAGGGGATTAATTTAAGAGCCATATCCTCCTTTGATTCTCCTGAGTTTGGGATTATGCGGATGATTGTGGATAAACCGGAATATACTAAGGAGATTTTAACAAGTAAAGGGTTTGTAGTAAAAATCACAGAAGTTTTAGCAGTAGAATTAGAAGATAAACCGGGAGATCTTGATCGAGTGCTGAATATTATTTCAAATTCCGGCTTAGCGATTAATTATATATATTCCTTTGTAATCAGGGACGGTAAAGCTCCGCTTATGGTAATTCATTTGGATAATATGGAAAAAGCTGATTTAACCTTAAGGGTAAACGGGGTTAAGGTAATAGATCAGGAGGATATAGTATGAAATAGAAAACTGCTATGCAGTTTTCTATCAAAATATAAGAATTCCGCCGGAGGGGCGAAATTTTTATATTTTCCTTGATTCAAATAACATTTGCGGTCGCTTAAGCGACCATGTTACGCTAGTATGAATAGTCTCGCTAAGAAAATGCGAGCCATTGGAAGAATAGCAAAAGAGGCTATTCTTCTGGATTTATGCCAAATATACTAATCTTAAAGTTTTAAGCTGGGAGAACATAGGTGTAAGATTGAAAGAAAATACAAGAAAAGAAAGGGAATGCCATAAATAGATTCTTTCAATCTGTGAAACTTTTTTCACATTTTATTATATGGCAGTAACACATTTGTACACAGATGTGTTATGCACAGGGTGTAATTATGATATGGAATGAAACAAAAGAATGTATGAGCCGCGAAGAGATGAGAAACCTTCAAGGTGCCAGACTTATTAAAATGGTAGACAGAGTTTACCATAACGTTGAATTTTATCGAAAAAAAATGCAGCAGATGGGGTTGGAACCAGGTGATATCAGAGGGATTGAAGATATAAATAAACTTCCATTTACTACAAAAAGTGACTTAAGAGATAACTATCCATTTGGTTTATTTGCAATTCCGCAGTCCGAAATTGTAAGAGTACATGCATCTTCCGGTACAACGGGTAAAGCTACCGTCGTAGGGTACTCCAGAAGAGATATTGAGATCTGGCAGGAATGCGTGGCCAGAGTTTTAGCAATGGCAGGTGTAGGAAAAAGTGATAAGATACAGGTATCCTACGGATATGGTTTATTTACAGGAGGACTGGGATTACATTATGGAGCGGAGAATCTGGGAGCTACCGTAATACCTATGTCTTCCGGTAATACTAAAAAACAGATTACCATGATGGAGGATTTTGGCTGTACAGTTATTGCCTGTACCCCGTCTTATTTACTACATATAGCAGAAACTTTACAGGAAGCTGAGAAGCTTGATAAAATAAAACTGAAAGCAGCTATACTCGGTGCAGAACCCTGGACAGAGAATATGAGAAAAGAAATTGAAACGAAACTGAATATCAAGGCTTATGATATCTATGGTCTAAGTGAGATAATGGGACCGGGTGTTGCAGCTGACTGTGAATACCATAATGGACTTCATGTCTATGAAGATCATTTTATTCCGGAAATTATTAATCCGGAAACATTAGAACCTGTTGCGGAGGGTGTAACAGGAGAGCTGGTATTTACCACAGTTACCAAAGAAGCACTACCACTATTTCGTTACCGCACCAAGGATTTAACCAGTATAACTTATGATAAATGTGAATGCGGGCGAACTTTAGCCAGAATATCCAGATTTAAAGGACGTTCTGACGATATGTTAATAATACGGGGAGTAAATGTATTTCCATCCCAGGTGGAAGCAGCACTTTTAGAAATCGGAGAGACCAGCCCTCATTATCTGCTTATCGTAGACAGGATAAATAATTTAGATGTTTTGGAAGTATGGGTAGAGGTAGAAGAGAGATTTTTCTCAGATGAAATTAAAGTTTTGGAAGATCTGACAAAAAAAATTGCGCATGTACTTCAAGCTGCACTTGGTCTGGCAGTTAAAGTTAAACTGGTAGAGCCAAAAACCATTGAAAGAAGTGAGGGTAAAGCCAAACGTGTAATAGACAAGCGAAAATTGGTTTAATAATTCGTTAGGCTTAGCCAAACGTGTAATAGACAAGGCGTAAAATTGCCTAAAATTTGTATAGTTTGTTAATGCTAAATTAAATATTTGATACTCAACGTCTAATAATATTAAATATAAAGAGGTGATTTCATGTTAATTAAACAGCTATCAGTATTTATTGAAAACAGAGAAGGGAGACTGGAGAAAGTAACGGAAACTATTAATGAAAATAACATTAATATTATCTCTGCCAGTTTAGCCGATTCATCCGAGTATGGAATGTTTCGGATGATTGTATCTGAGCCGGAAAAAGCAAGAACCGTATTAAAAGAAGCTGGTTTCTCAGCAAACCTGACGGATGTTATAGCAGTTAAACTATCCCACAAAGTTGGGATGCTTCACCAATTATTTAAGGTACTGGCAGAAGCCGGTATCAGCGTGGAGTATATGTACGCACTATCCTCCAGTGAAATAGGTTCCATGATACTAAAAGTATCCAATAGCAAGGCAGCATTGGAAGTATTACATAAGAGTAACTTTGATATGTTAACGGCAGAGGAAGCTTATCATATAGATTAAACTAAACCAATATTAAAAAGCTGCTGCTTATTCGGGTTTATCTATAAATAATATGTTATAAATAGGTTACAAGCATTATTTATACTTTCAGATAACTTGAATTAGCAACAGCTTTTTATTTTATATTTTCTAATATGAAATAATTAATATCATTTATTATTCTTTTTGGTTTCATTTATTTTAGACTCCAACATAGCTAATAGCTCTTTTTTTTCAGTTGAATTTAATTTACTATAAAGATTAAATAGTTTTTTTTCATCACTGGTTAATTGAATTACACGCGAAAGTGTGTTATTTGGCTTCGAGTTACCAGACTTTATGGTATAATCCACATTTTCATGAAGAGTTTCATGCGTTATGGGCGTAGTGTGGTTATTGATTAAATCTCCTATATCTACTTGATATAACTTGGAAAGTTTTAAAAGTGTATGATAATCAGGATTTCGCAAGCCTGCTTCATAATGGGCATAACCCTGTCGAGTCATATTCAGGTATTGGCCGACTTTACTTTGGGTTAAATGCATTCTGGTACGCAATTCGCGCAATTTGTCTTTCAATAATAATTCAGACATGCCAAACCCCCTTGCAAATTTATATGCTTTTCTTTAATTGAAAGCTGATACTTGTATTAAGTATTCAATTATAACATATTACAGTTCTTATATGGCATCATCTTTCATCGGTAGTAAACTTTTTAATTATACAATTTATCTATTATACCAAGTTGACTTAAAAATATCTGATAAAGCAACAAAATGTAGCGTTAGTACAATTGTATTCTGTTTATCTAAGAAATATTATGTTATACTAATCTATTTCAATAATATATAATAAAACAAAAAAATTCAAACAAAAAATAATTGAAAAAGGTATAATTTCGCATGAAAATCTACAAAATAATATTTGACAGAACAAGAAATAAGTGATATGATTAATATGTTGCAGTAGATGCAATACGATTATAGCTGTCACTAATATGTAACAGTAATTTTAATTTATTTGGAGGAATTAACATGAACAAAGGTACAGTAAAATGGTTTAACAATCAAAAAGGTTTCGGATTTATCTCTGATGAACAAGGCAACGATGTATTCGTACATTATTCAGGTCTTAACATGGACGGTTTCAAGTCTTTAGAAGAAGGACAAGAAGTTGCTTTTGATGTTGTTCAAGGAGCTAAAGGACCTCAAGCTACTAACGTAACTAAATTATAATCAACAAAGTTTTCAGTGTACCTTTTTCTATATATATAAATTTTAAGAATTATTATTTTTAACATTTTTATACAGAAATAAGCTATATTGTCATGAACGAAATTGATTAAAGGTTATCCCTCGGGATAACCTTTTTTAATGCGTTACTATATTACTGCCTCTCCTTGCCAGTTGATCTATAATCTTATAAATCGGTTTAAACAGTAACAAAACAACTACAAAGTTAGCAATACCATGAGCTATATCAAAAGGAATTCCGGCTATCCAATAAGCAAAAGCAGATTGTAAGCCACTTCGTATCGTACCACCGGCTAACCCCATAAAAAAATACGGAATAGAGCATAATGCACCGAATGAGAGGCCATATCCGCCAGAGATTATTGCCCACTGCAGTGAAGTACTTTCTTTTGGAAATAATGTAACTAACAGGTATAGGACAAACCAGATATAAAGATAATTTATCCACCACAATCCAATACCAAAAAGAAATCCCTCCAGGATTATAAATACCGTAATGATATAAAGAGTTTTCTTATGCAATATCAACGTAAATATGATTATTAATAAGGAAATCAGTTCAATATTTGGAAGAAAAGCCAGGCTGTACTGTACGGCAACCAATATAGCACTGAACATACCTATAATAGCAATATCTTTTATTTTCATTTTTATACCCACTTAGATCCCAACCAGCTTACGATACTGCTTAAATAAATAGTGTAATATTGTCTTTTATCTTAAACTACCAACCTACGGTAAAAGTAATTTCATAATGATCTCCGTCTTTTATTGGAGTTGCATCCACACTGGTATTTATGGTTCCGCCATTTAAAGTAAAACACCACCATTCCTGTTTGGATTTGTCGGCAGTTTTACCATCCACAGTAGTTACATAAAGGCCATATTCGTCATCTGTACCTGAAATAAGCCCGTTTTTTACCAAAGCACCTCTAAGATATTTCTCATCTGTTGTAATATCATAAGATTTACTTTTACCATCATCAAATATAACTTCAGCAACGATATGTTTCGTACCCTCAACTGATTTTAATTTAAAATGATTATACATTAAAAACATAACAGCAGCAAGGATAACCAGACCAAGTAGACCTAATATTATGTTTCTTGCATTATTTTTATATTCCATATTTAATTCCTTTCATCTTATTAGATATATAAGATACAATAAAAAAGCTCCTAAACCAGGAGGGCAGGAACTATTTCCCTATTATGCCGCTTATCTGTCCTTTATACAGATATATCGGATAAGTAATCACTTAAAATACATTATAAATATATCTTCATCAAATCGTTATTAAATTTTATATAAGTACTTAATTTAATAGATGCTTATTTTGATAGTTGAAGTATAACATTACCTATTTTACTTGTCAATCCTGATAAAAAAATACTTATTATTTATATGATTCATTTATGATAATGTCTTAGTGTACCACAAATGATTATGTCCCAATTAGTCGTTCATATATTATAATAGAACCTCATGACTTAGAAATGAGGTGGACACAATCAGAAAGGTATTACTAACAATGGACGAAAACCAAAAGTACGAGGTCATTAAAAAACTCGTAGACACAAATGGTAATAAGAAAACAGCTGCTCTTAAAATAGGTTGTTCAGATCGACACATCAATCGCTTAATAAAGGGCTATCAAGAACAAGGTAAGTCTTTCTTTATTCATGGTAACCGAGGGCGACAGCCGGCCATTACTCTTCCTACAGATACAAAACAGTTAATCTTGGACTTATATCGTACCAAGTACAGTGACTGCAATCTGACCCATTACTCTGAACTTCTCAAAGAAAAAGAACATATCAGTGTATCTGTCAGTGCCATTACTTCTATTCTTAGAAAGGAATACATCCTTTCTCCTAAAGCAAACCGTTCTTCCAAGAAAGCGGTAAAAAAAGCACTAAAGGCTATTCAATCAAAGACTAAGTCTAAAAAGAAAGCAGCTATTATTCAAAGTTCCATCATGGATCTGGAGGATTCGCATCCTAGGCATCCTAGATGCGCGTATTTCGGTGAAATGCTTCAAATGGATGCGTCCCTACACCTTTGGTTTGGGCAATTCAAAACACAACTCCACATCGCCGTTGATGATGCCACAGGGCAGATTGTTGGCGCCTACTTTGATGAACAAGAAACATTAAATGGCTATTATCATGTTCTCTATCAGGTTCTTAGTAATTATGGCATTCCATATCAATTTTTTACTGACAACCGAACTGTATTTGAGTATAAAAAGAAGCATGAAACCTCTTTAGAGAAAGATACCTTTACTCAGTTTGGTTATGCCTGCAAACAATTAGGAATCGACATTCGTACTTCCAGCGTTGCACAAGCAAAAGGGCGGGTTGAAAGAATGTTTGGCACTCTTCAATCCCGCCTTCCTGTTGAACTCCGACTTGCGAATGTAACCAGCATTCAGCAAGCCAATCAATTTCTCCACACCTATATAAAGAAATTTAATAAGCAGTTCGCTTTACCTATTGATAGTATCAAATCTGTGTTCGAAATGCAACCAGATAGTGATAAAATCAATCTGACGTTGGCGGTATTATCTTCTAGAAAGATAGATAACGGAAGTTGCCTGAAATATCAAAATGAATACTATCTTCCTGTAAACAGTCAAGGAATCGCTGTACACCATCGTAAGGGCACCACAGCAATGGTAATTAGATCATTCAATGGTGAACTTTTTAGTTGTATTGGTGAGCAGGTTTATGCACTTGAGTTACTTCCGGAACACAAGCTTTCTTCAAAAGCATTTGATTTAGCGACCATTCCGGAATTACCAAAAAAGAAATACATACCTCCTATGAACCATCCTTGGAAGCAGGCATCATTTGAAAAGTACGCTAAAAGTCAATTACATAGAAAAGATGTAGCTTAACTGATATTTCGAAGTCTGTAGGTTTATTAAGGTTATCCAAATACCGACTGAGCTATGGATTTTCTCCTAAAGTACTATTTAAAACTAAGCACCAGAAATCTGGTGCTTATGTTTAAACTTTTTGAGGACATTTTCAAAAACGGTTGACATCCTGATAAAAAAATACTTATTATTTATAATTATTCTATTTTACTAATAAAAAAGATTTAATATGCTGTCGTTTATCTTAATTTTTATTCAAAATTATCTTGCACTTTTTTACAAAGTGGATTATTCTAGTAATTAAATAAATGTTTGTTCGCAGAAGGAGAATTACTATGAGTATACAGAAACAATCGTTTGGAAAAACCAAGGAGGGAGTAGAAGCTACTCTTTTTATTTTGAAAAATAAAAACGGCATGACTGTCAGCTTTACCGATTTTGGGGCTATTATCGTAAATATCAATGTTCCGGACAAAAACGGTAATTTTGATGATGTAGTTTTAGGATATGATGATGTAACCGGCTATGAAATTAATACACCAGGATTTGGCTCTTTTATCGGGCGTCATGCTAACCGCATCGGCGGAGCTGCTTTTGAATTAAATGGTAAAAAGTATGAACTGGAGAAAAATGATGGTCCCAATAATTTACATGGTGGTTCCAAAGGATATAATAAATTTCTTTATGAGGTTGAAGCTTTTGAAGAGGAAGATTCAGATTCTATAGAATTTTCAAGACTGAGTCCGCATATGGAACAAGGTTTTCCGGGAAATCTTGATATCAGTGTAACATATACATTAACTGATGATAATGAATTAGTAATTGAATATCTTGCAGTTTCAGATAAGGACACTATCGTGAATTTGACCAACCATTCCTATTTTAATTTGGCGGGACATAAATCAGGTTCTGTATTGGAACAGCTGGTTATGCTGGATGCGGACAAATTTACTCCTACGGATGATGCACTTATCCCTACCGGTGAATTACGTGACGTTACAGGAACTCCTATGGATTTTAGAAAGTTAAAACCTATCGGACAAGATATCGATGCAAACTATGGCCCTTTAAAGCAAGCAGGGGGATATGATCATAATTTTATTCTAAATATCAGCGGCAGTGAAGTGGAAAAAATTGGTGAATTAGTAGATGAGAAAAGTAAAAGGAAGATGGAGATTTTTACGAATATGCCGGGAATCCAATTCTACACGGCTAATTTCTTGAATGCAGAAACAGGTAAGGATGGTTTCGTATATGAAAAACGTGCCGGTGTTTGCTTTGAAACCCAATATTTTCCTGATTCCTGCAATAAACCAGAATTTCCATCCAGTGTGTTAAAAGCCGGTAATGAATATGATTATGTGACAGTATTCAAATTTACAACCAAATAAATAAACTGGTTTTTAATTAATGTAATAAATGAAGCAAACCGGTAAAGTTATCCTTGCCGCTAAGAAAATAATAAAAGTGCTTATCGTCCATTTTACTGGGAGATAAGCACTTTTTTAATATTAATGGTATATAATTATTTAGTACCGTAGATTCTGTCACCAGCATCACCAAGTCCGGGAAGGATATATCCATGCTCGTTTAATCTTTCATCCAAAGCTCCGATATAAACATCAACATCAGGATGAAGTTCAGTTAAACGTTTTACACCTTCCGGTGCAGCGATTAAGCATAAGAAATGTATTTTACTGATTCCTTTATTTTTTAATAATGTGATCGCGGCACTTGCCGAACCACCGGTTGCCAGCATAGGATCTACAACGAAAATTTCTCTTTCATCGGCATCAACAGGAAGCTTACAGAAATATTCTACAGGTTCAAGGGTTTCTTCATTACGATATAAACCAATATGACCAACCTTAGCATTAGGAATCAGGTTCAATATACCATCGGCCATATGGAGGCCTGCCCTTAAAATCGGTACAATACAGAGTTTCTTACCTGCTATCTCATGTGCTATGGTTTTAACGAGAGGCGTCTCTATCTCGATATCAGCAAGAGGAAGTTCTCTTGTTGCTTCATAGCAAATCAACATGGCAACCTCGGAAACCAAATCACGGAACTCTTTGGTTGAAGTAGTTTTGCGCCTCATAATGCCGATTTTGTGCTGAATTAATGGGTGATCCATAATAATAACTTTAGACATAACATTGCCTCCAAAAATTTTTGACTTAATATACTTTTGTTCCCAAAAATGAACATAATTATTTACTTTAAAAATCATTATAGCAAAGTTTAATGTCTAAGAAAAGTGTAAATTTTAATTTATTGTAATTTTTAAAATTTCAATGTAATCATAACATATGGGGAACTGGAATTTGTAATAATATTTAATATATTAAAATTATTATTATTATTTTGATATATAGAGGCAGTTATTATAAAATCTTACTGCAGAATTTTACAGAAAAAATACCGCAAGACAGAGGAGAAGCCCGGTAGAGGGGGGGAGGGTAACTACCAGGCTTTGTTTTATGAAAAAAATTATCTTATAAGCATTATTATGTGTAACTCAATTACCATGATTTTATTATAATAGACATATATGATTATTGTATGGATGATTTATGAACATTTTGTGAATATTTAAATTTAAAATTTTTCTTATAAAAGGCAGAATTCTCAGGAATTACAAAGGCTACTTTTCGTTAAGATACAAATACTAAGAGAAACATCTAATATCTAAAGCATAAAAATAAATTTGTGTGAGTTATAAAATAGATGAGAGGATGGTATCAGTATGGCAAGCATTTTTAAAAAATTAATAAGTAGAGAACTTGGCGAAAATAATTACAATAAGTATTTCTTTGTCTGCCAGAAAAGCATACAGAACAAGGCTTTTGACAGTAAAGAAATATACAATGATATTTATGAACATCTGAAAAATAAAGATAGAGTAGCAATTAAAAAGATGCAGGAGCGTTTAAATGATACCATGTTTTTAGCTATGCGTATTTGCAAAACGTACCTTTTTTCATTTTTATTTTTTGTGGGAGCTATTTTTTATTTATTAACAAAGGATATTCAACCGCTTATAACATTTTTCAGTATTCTTTTAATGAGTTTTTGTTTTATCGGTAAAACCTATCAGTTTATTGTAAATAAATATTGCTTTATCGATGCCCAGATAGTGCTGGTATATAAAACGGTTTTGGATAGAATTCTTCTCATTAGCGAACGTGAGCATTCTTAGATATAAGATGTTTTGAAGATTTAAAAATCTGGAGTTTATAATTAAATATAAATTCCAGATTTTTTATTTACTAAGAAGTTCACTGATATTCCCTCATAAATAAAAAGCACGACCGAATGGATGTACCTGAGATACCAGAGGCAGATTTCAATAAAATGATAGCGCTTCAGCATTAGAATCAGATTAGCCAGATGATTCTTTAATAGACAGAGGAGAAGCCCGGTAGGGGGGAGGGAAACTACCAGGCTTTATTTTATGAAAAAGTTTTCTTATAAGTAATTTTAGGTGTAACTGATTTTCTATGTTTTCATTATAACAGTCATATATGTTTATTTCGTGGCTGATTCATGAACAATTCGTGAATATTTTTTATTACATAGGAAAATTCTCCGAACTTCCCTATGTAATAAAAAGCCCGACCGGCAGGATGCACATGAACACGCAAAAGGATAATATCCTTTAGGACTAAAGTGACAGCGCGTCAGCGCTAGAGTCTGGCGAGCCAGACTCTTTCTTATTAAAATATCTATCCTTTTTATACAATAAATAAAGTAAAATCTGGAAGCAACGGACTTGGACAGGCATTGGTTAAAATGATTAGCCTAATGCAGGGTGGAAGTGTATAAACAATATGGAAATATATGGTCAAAGATGGAGAGGATATAAGCAAATTTTAGAAAAAACTTATGAACCTGAACTATTAATGTAACAAATTTAATATAGAAATGTTACATTTTTTGTTTTATACTAAATAATAATTTAAGAAGTTTCATTTTTTATCACAAGTACTTACATAGCTGATAGCAAATAAAAATTAGAAAAAATATAATTTAAGATGCCGCCAGAGCGGCATCATATCTGTATGGTTGAAAGAAACAATAAAAAAAGGAAGGAATGCCACATACAATTCTTTCAACCTGCGAAACTTTTGTTTCGCATTTTATTCTGTGGCAGTACCGCAGACCTGTCTGCGGTATGTTATGGGTGTAAAGATGGAAGAAATTATTATTAAAAATGTCAAAGTATTTGTAACGGCACCAAGAAACATTAATCTGGTTATAGTAAAAGTAGAGACTTCCGAACCGGATATTACTGGTTTCGGTTGTGCTACATTTACCTGGAGGTATAAAGCGGTAGTTACAGCCATAGAAGAGTATCTGGCACCAATGCTGAAAGGAAAATCTGTTCATAATACAGAGGATATCTGGCATACTATGATGGGCAGTTCTTATTGGAGAAACGGTCCGGTATTAAATAATGCTATATCAGGTGTGGATGAAGCGTTATGGGATATAAAAGGGAAGCTGGCAAATATGCCTTTATACAGTTTATTCGGCGGTAAAACAAGAAGCGGTATTGCGTTGTATCGTCATGCAGATGGAAACAGTATTGAAGAAGTAGAGGAATGTATCAGTAAGTATCTGGAGGAAGGATACCGTTATATCAGATGTCATATGGGATTATACGGAGGTAATGCCGGAAATGTAAACCAAATGATTGCCAAACCAGAGGGAGCACCGGACGGAGCTTATTTTCATCCGGGTAAATACAGGAAGAGTGTAGTGCATTTATTTGAAAGAATAAGGAGTGATTTTGGTGAAGACCTTGAACTGCTTCATGATGTGCATGAGAGGCTGTCCCTTGCAGACACCATAAATCTGGCAAAAGATCTGGAACAATTTCATCTCTATTTTCTGGAAGATGCATTACCTCCGGAGCAGGTCGACGCTTTTAAAATGTTAAGGGAGCATACAACAATCCCTCTTGCAATGGGAGAACTATTTACCAGTCCAGGTGAATGGAAAAATGTTATTCAGAATTATTGGATTGATTATATCAGGGTACACTTAAGCGATATCGGGGGAATTACACCGGCTAGAAAACTTGCTGATTTCTGCGAAATGTATCAGGTAAAAACAGCTTTTCATGGTCCTAATGATCTGTCGCCGATTGGAATGGCTGCTCAGATGCATCTGGATACGTCAATTCATAATTTCGGAATACAGGAATACTCAGGCTTCACTGAAGAAGAAAAAGAAGTGTTTCCGGGTTGTCCAGTGGTAAGAAACGGTTATGCCTATTTAAGTGATAAAGCAGGTATCGGTGTAGACTTTGATGAAAAAGCTGCACTTAAATATCCACCGGTGGAGATGGACTTTAGCTGGCTGTTCAGCCGTTTGCCCGATGGGACGGCAGTAAGACCCTGATTGTGGGGAATGAGGAAAAATGAAAAAATTAAAGTCACAGATATTATTATGGATGATTATACTGATTGTACCGCTGCTGCTTGTTCTGGCTGCGTATAATTTATATACTTTGAAAGTACTGAACAAACAGGTTTCCTTAAATAACAGCGATATTATATCAATATATGAAAAACCGGTAGTTCAGGATATGGACTATATCAGTTATTCCATGGCGAATTCCATGGCTAATAATTCCAGCATGCTGCAGCTGAATTACGCTACGAGTTATATGGAAGCTTATTTCTGCTGTAATGATATAGCTTCGGATTTTAAGGCAATGGTACGTTCGGAGCTGGAAGGTTTAGGTGCATTAGGTATTAGCTCCCCGCAAAATAATCTAACGAGAATGGTGTATTCGGATACCGGTAAATATACTTACGATGAAAAATGTGAATTGAATCAATATATTGCACTGTTGATGCAGGATGAGGAATGTTATAGAGCCGGCTGGCAGCTGCTTTCTCTGACAGCAAGGGATTATCTTGTGAGAATCTTAAAAAATAATAATGTTTATATTATTATGGTGATAGATTTTTCATTGATTACTACGCCACAGAAAGAAGCAGATGAGGTAGAAAGCGGATATCTTGTGTACACGGATGAAGATAACATACCTTTGATAATGAAAGATTTTATTACCGAAAATGATATTGTTCTAAAACAGTCTTACGCTAATTATTATATATCCGGTGGTGATGTGAATCATTATATGATAGTACAGAAGGAATTTCCCTATGCTGGTATCAGACAATATTATATCAGCCCGTATAACGGTGCCTTTCGATATCTGGATGTAGTACAGATATTACTTATGATTATAACTATAAGTATTGCTTGTTTTATACCGGTGGGGTTTTATTACATGAAAAAAACACTGTTTAATCCTATGGAGTCCATGATAACAACGATGGAATCCATAGGAGCCGGACAGACAGATGCACATATGGATGAAGATTATAAAATTGCAGAATTCTTGCAGGTCAAGGATACTTTTAATGCAATGGTTGACAAGATCAAGGCATTAAAAATCAATGCATACGAACAGGAACTTCAGTATAAAAATGTACAGATGCAATATCTGCAGATACAAATCCGCCCTCATTTCTTTTTGAATTGTCTGAAGAACATATATGCTATGGCGAATCAGAAACAGTACGATTCCATACAGGAAATGATACTTTTGCTGTCACAGTATTTAAGAAGCCTCTTTAAGATCAATCCATCTCTTATCAGCATAGAAGAAGAGATGAAAGGGGTTAATAATTATATTGCATTGCAGCAGATGTGCCGGTCAGAACCGCCGGAATGCAATATTGATGTGGATTCAGACCTTTGGCAGTTTCAGATTCCAACGCTGTCGATTATAACATTTATTGAAAATTCGGTGAAACATGGAGGGGTATCGGATAAAAGACTTATGATATCCATCAGAGTGTCCAAACTAATCAGTGAATCGGAATCTTATGTATGTATTACGATTCTGGACAACGGACCTGGTTTTTCCAGTGATGGTTTAAATATATCGGATGAACCATATGATGTAGATTCCAAAGAGCATATTGGCATTATAAATATCAAAAAACGTATAGAACTTTTGTATCATGGAAAAGGTACCATCCTTTTTGGTAACTCAAACGGAGCATGTGTTGAAATCTATATTCCAATGGACTTAGATGAGGTGAAAAAAGATGACAGTATTAGTGGTAGATGATCATATCAGTGTAGTGAGCGGTTTGATATTTGGAATAGACTGGAGGAAAATAGGAATTACGAAAGTACTGAAAGCCTATAATGCCACAGAGGCAAGAAAAATTATCAGCAGTCAGAACATTGACATTCTGTTATGTGATATCGAAATGCCCGTGGAGGATGGACTAAGTCTTTTTACCTGGGTTAAGGAGAAGGATTATCCCATGGAATGCATATTTCTGACTTCTCATGCTGATTTCATATATGCCAAGGAAGCGCTTCGCTTGGGAAGTTTTGATTATATTTTACAACCTGCAAGGTACGAAGAAATTGAAAGAACTCTGGTGAAAGCTATGGATAAAATACGGATTACTAGAAAGAAAGAAGAAATGGCATCCTGCGGAGATCTGATACAGAAAAGAAAAAATATATTTTTGGATGCGGTTCTGCAAAGATTTTTTGGTGAAACAGGCCTTCCCCAGGAGCAGGCAATAAAGGATCTTAATAATCTTGGAATACCTTTAAATGAAACAGAGAGGACCTTTGTAATACATCTGCATATGCAGAAAGAGAGCCCAATTGTTAAAGATTGGGAAAATGACCTGATTAAATATACCATAGAAAACATTTTGGATGAGCTGTTATCCGGTTATGGATATGGTATCTTGATATTTACTAAATCGCGAAGAAATTTTGTGATTTATGTATATAAGAAAGAACCGTGCAACATTGAAAAAGAAATTGTTGGTACCCAACTAAAACATTTTATTGAAATATATAAGGAATACAGTGGTTGTGAAATGACCTGTTATTTAGTCTCATGTAACGGAATCAGGGAACTGAAGTCGGCGGTAGATAAACTGGAACAAATTAAGTCCAATAATGTTATACAGGATAAAGGAATTATAGATGGTGACCTGGAACGGCAGACACAGTCAGCAGGAGAAGAAACAAAGATTTTTTTTGAGAAGCTCGGAACCTTGATCGAGAATAATTTATACGAAAAGATCTGTGATGATGCAATGCTGCTGTTAGATGAACTTTCAGGAGAAAAACAGATGAATGCGGATAGTTTGATTCGGTTTTACCAGGACTTTCTGGGAGTTATGTATCTTTCAGCAGAAAAATACGGAATTTCGTCTTCAGAGATCTTTGAGGGCGAAACGGAACGGGAACGTTCGCTGAAAGCTTATTCCTCCGTGGAGGAGATGAAATGGCTGATAAAATATATTACCGCATTCTTTAATGAAAAAAGTGCATCGGAGGAAAAACAGAAAACACAGATAGATTATATATTACAATATATCAGAAGTAATATTGAATCAGATATACGCCGAACCGATATTGCAGAGGCGGTGCATCTTAATCCCAATTATGTCTCCAGATTATTTAAGAATGAAACGGGGAAATCCTTAAAAGAATATATTATGGAAGAAAAGATGGAGTTGGCCAGGGAACTGGTCAGAAATACAAATCTGTCTATCAGTGTTATTACAATGAAAGTTGGTTATAACAATTTTTCTTATTTTGCACAGGTATATAAGAAAGTAAATGGACTTCCTCCGGCGGAAGACAGAGAAATAAACGGAAAGCACAAATAAGGGCAAATACAAATAAGCAAAAATGGTTTACAGTTCAAATAGTATAATACGAGATAATGTAACATTTCCGGCATCGGAATGTTACATTTTTTTAAAAAGTAATACAGTATTGCAAAAGAACTTACATTTTTAATAATAATAAGACACAGACGAGGTAGTTGCTGCTGTTAGAGTTTATTATAATGGTATCATCAAATCAAGGAGGAAGGTTATGAAAATGAAAAAACTTTTGGCTGCTTTATTAATAGCAGTAATGACGTGCAGCTTATTAGGAGGATGCGGGGGAGCCGACAAAAACACATCCAAAGGCAGCAGTACATCAGAGGGGAATACTGCAAAAACCGATAGCGCGGACAGTGAAGAACCTTATACGGTCACAGTGTATGCTCCGTATGATGCAACTACGGATGAATGCAAAGCTGTTTCTGAAAAAGTAAGTGAAATCACCAGAGATTTAATCAATTGTAATGTGGAACTAGTCAGAGGGGTAACTAAGGATCAGTTAAACCTGGCTTTAACGTCAGGTGAAAAATTGGATCTGTTCTATGCATTTCCGTGGGAAGTATCTTTATCCAGTATGGTTGCCAGCAACGAAGTAGTTGCAATGGACGACCTGCTGACTAAATATGCTCCGGAGACTAAAGAAAACATTTCAGAAGATGACTGGGCTTGTGTTACGGTAAATGGAGGAATCTACGGTGTTCCAATGAACAAAGATAAAGCACAGGCAAGAGGATTTGAAATGAACAAAAAGATTGCCGATGAAGTTGGCATCGACTATAGTAAGCCGATTACTTATGCAGAACTGGAAGCTGATTTAAAAAAGGTGAAAGAAGCGTATCCTGATATGTATCCTGTTGTTCCAAACGGAGGAAGTATGAACTTCCCGACCTGGTCCTGTGATGTTCTTGGTGACAGTCTGGGTGTATTGGAAAATTGCCTGAACGACAGTACAGAGGTAGTTAATCTGTTTGATACCGATTCCTTTAAGGAATATTGCTCCTATATTTATAAATGGGCACAGGAAGGTCTTATGATGCCGGATGGAGCCAATACGGATGAAAGTTATGCAACCTATATTGGATCAGAGGTTGGATTTGGTACTTTTACACCATTAAAAGCAGGTTTTGAAGCTGAGGAAACCAGAAAATGCGGTGTGGATATCGCAACAGTTCAGTTATTTGATGCACATTCCACAACCTCCATGGTAAACGCTTGCTGGTGTATTGCCGGAAACAGTGAAAAACCGGAAAAAGCTATGGAAATGCTTAATTTAATGTATACAAATCCTGAAATTGCCAATCTGTTTATCAATGGTATTGAAGGGGATAACTATAAAATTATAGATAACGATAAAAAAATTATCGATTATGCAGATGGAGTTGATTCCTCCACAACAAATTATTCTGTTGTAGGATGGGCATGGCCAAATGAGCAGATTACTTATGTTTGGAACGGTGATGAACCGGATGTTTGGAAAAAACTCAGCGAATTCAATGCATCAGCGCATGCTTCACCTGCCAAAGGTTTTGTATTTAATAATGAAAAGGTTTTAAATGAAGTAACTGCATGTAACAATGTAATCGATAAATATGAAAAGGGATTGATTACGGGATGTTTAAATCCTGAAGAAGCGATTCCTAAGATGAATGAGGAATTGAAATCAGCCGGAATTGATACAATTATTACTGAAAAACAGGCACAGTTAGATGCCTGGTTAGCAGGAAAGTAGTAATTTCTGTTTGAACAGTATCACAGACAAGGCTTGTGATATGTATAGAGGATTACCATGATATAAATTAACAGAATGGGGTTGCTGCAAATTAAAAATTATCTTACTGTGGAGAGAATTAAAATGGATTCTTAGCCTAAGTCTGATAAGCTAATTATTTTTGCAGCTGCCCCGTTTTTAAACAGCGAGGTATAATTATGAACACAAAAACCAAAAAGCCCCTGATTTCAAGCCTTAAAGCATTGAAAAAGTTTTTGCCGTTATATTTGATGATGGTACCGGGCCTTATTTATCTGATTATTAATAACTATATTCCCATGACCGGCATTGTGCTTGCCTTTAAGAAATATGATATGAAAAAAGGGATGTATTTAAGCCCAAATATCGGTTTTAAGAATTTCGAATTTCTCTTTAAGACCAAGGATGCATTTACAATTACCAGAAATACCTTAGGGTACAATATTGTTTTTATTGTCTTGGGTACTGCAGTAGCAATAACCATGGCAATCTTATTGAATGAGATTAAAAGCGAAAAAGCAAAGAAAACTTATCAGACTTTGATTTTAATACCATATCTGATATCTATTGTGGTTGTAAGTTATATCGTTTATGGTTTTCTAAATACACAGAGTGGTTTTATAAATAATTCAATCTTAGAAAAACTGGGAATGAATGCGGTTTCCTGGTATTCGGAAGCAAAATACTGGCCATATATTCTGGTCTTTGTGCATATATGGAAAGTGTTCGGCTATAGCTGCATTATTTATTATGCTACCTTGATCGGTATCGATAAAGGATTCTATGAAGCAGCGGTGATAGACGGAGCTACAGTTTGGCAGCAGATCAAATATATTACACTGCCGGGGTTGAAAACCACAATCATTACGCTGACTTTAATGGCCGTCGGCAGAATTTTTTATTCGGATTTCGGTTTATTTTATCAGGTACCCATGAACAGCGGAGCATTGATTGATGTTACCAATACCATTGATACTTATGTATACCGGGGTCTCACACAACAGAACAATATCGGTATGGCCGCGGCAGCCGGTTTATACCAGTCACTTGTTGGTTTCATTTTAGTACTTACAGCGAATTATATTGTTCGGAAAATCAGTAGGGAAAATGCATTATTTTAGGAGGATGATCAAATGGTTAAAAATGATAGAGGGTTCCAATACGTTGTAAATATTATTATGATTATCCTGTGTTTGATATGTGTACTTCCTTTTGTGCTGTTAATCAGTTCTTCTCTGACAGCAGACAAAACACTGGTAAAATACGGTTATTCATTTATTCCGAAAGTTCTGGATCTGACGGCGTATAAATATCTGATTTTCGGCTCAAAGTCAATTATAAGAGGTTATGGTATATCTATTTTTGTAACGGTTACAGGTACTTTCTGCAGTCTGGTGCTGACAACTTTATTTGCTTATCCGTTATCCAGAAAGAATCTGCCGGGAAGGAATTTCTTCGCTTTTTTTATTTTCTTTACCATGCTGTTTAACGGAGGGCTAGTGCCTACTTATATTATGTGGAACCAGATGTTCCATATAAAAAATACCATTTGGGCACTGATCGTTCCGGGACTGCTTATGAATGCTTTTAACGTTATTATGATGAGGTCTTATCTGACGACAAATATACCGGAAGAAGTAATCGAAGCGGCAAAAGCCGATGGTGCAGGGGAAGTTAAAACCTTGCTTCAAATTGTTCTTCCAATGTCTAAACCGATTATCGCAACGCTGATTTTATTAATTGGACTTGGATATTGGAATGACTGGCTGAATGGTTTATATTACTTAAATGATGACAGGTTTTACAGCATACAGGTACTGCTTAATAAAATGCTTCAGAATGTGGAAATGATTAAAAATGCAGCTTCTTCCGGAGCTTCCACTATGAAAATGCCATCTACCTCTATTCGAATGGCAGTAGCGGTAATTGGTGCTTTACCTGTTTTAATTATCTATCCCTTTTTTCAGAAATATTTTGTAAAAGGTATCGTAGTTGGTGCAGTTAAAGGATAGCAAGGTGTAGATAAATATTGATAGGTAATTAAAAAATGTTTTTAGAGAGAAAATTTATATAAATCGAGAAAGAAAACCCAATAAAATCAATGGGCTTAGGCGTTTGTAAAACGCCTAAGAATTATTAATAAAAGGAGAAAAGCAGCGATTAACGATACGCTGTTTATAAGAAAATATGAGCTTTCCAAAAGATTTCGCCTGGGGTGCCGCAACCGCAGCTTACCAGATCGAAGGTGGTGCGGGTGAGGATGGCAGAGGACCCTCCATCTGGGACACCTATGCCCATAATAAAAAGATTGATTTGCTCCGAAACCGTATGAATATACTGAATGGAGATACCGGCGATACAGCCTGTGATCATTATCACCGCTATAAAGAAGATGTACAGCATATGAAAGAAATGGGACTTTTAGCATACCGCTTTTCCATCAGTTGGTCAAGGATTTTACCGGAGGGAAGAGGTAAAGTTAATGAGAAAGGTCTAAAGTTTTACAGTGATCTGGTAGATGAATTAATAGCGGCAGGAATAGAGCCTTATATAACATTATTTCATTGGGATCTTCCGCAAGCTTTGCAGGATATCGGCGGCTGGTTAAACCCTGAGATGCCGGATCTGTTCGGGAAATATGTAAAAGTTGTAGTGGATGCTTTATCAGACAGGGTTACTTACTGGATGACATTAAATGAACCGCAGTGTCATATTATTATCGGCCATATAGACGGAGAATGTGCCCCGAAGCAACGCGTAACAGACCGGCAGGGGTTTTATCTCATTCACAGTATTTTAAAAGCACATGGTAAGGCAGTACGGATTATCAGAAAATACGCTGTAAAAAAACCTCAGATAGGGATTGCGCCCAATCCCTCAGCTTATTATCCGTCAACGGATCGGAAAGAAGATGTTCAGGCAGCCAAGAAGATGGCTTTTGGCATTACAAGCAGAAATTTCTGGTGTTCTACCTGGTGGCTGGATCCGATTTTCCTTGGGTGTTATCCTGAAGATGGAATTCATATATTTGGTGATGATTTTCCGTTGGAAATGATAAAACCGGGTGATATGGAAATGATTTCAGAGCCTATTGATTTTCTTGGATGTAATTTTTATCAGGGAACAGAAATCAGAGCAGATAAGAGCGGAGAGCCTGTTATAGTACCAAGAAAACCTGGATTTGATATGACAGCATTTAAATGGGGAGTTACACCCCAGATTCTGCATTATATGCCGAACTTTCTTTATAATAGATATCAGATTCCAATCTATATTACGGAAAATGGTCTGTCCATGGCTGATTGGGTAAGCTTAGACGGCAAGGTACATGATCCGCAAAGAATTGATTTCATGCAGCGTTATTTGCTTGAACTTAAGAAGGCAATAGATGACGGTACTCCGGTAAAAGGTTATTTTGCCTGGTCAATGATGGACAATTATGAATGGTCCAATGGTTATACGGAACGGTTCGGTATGATTCATGTGGATTATGAAACACAGAAAAGGACTTTAAAGGATTCCGCTTACTGGTACCATGATGTGATAAAAAGCAATGGGAAAAGTCTTTTAATAGAATAAGATTCACCCGACAAAAGTGTAAGGCTTTTTCAGGCGAATCAGAATAGGTAACAGGTATAAAAGCATAACTGAGTGAATGAAACAATCACTTAGCTATGTTTTTTTCTTTACCCAAATCGCATACATTTTAAATAATGTTAAGTTGACATTGAAAAATTAAATGGTTAGAATTAAAAGTAAGGTTAACAAATTTATTTACATTTAAATTGATGTTTATTTTTGATTTTACGAGGAGTATTATATATGTGGCTGTTTATTTTTGTATTTATAATAATCGGAATGTTAGGTATTATATGTCCGCGCACCTCCTGGTATATGTCAAATTGGTGGAAATTTAAGGGAGAGATGGAATCCAGTGATATCGCTTTAGTTTTTCATAGAGCAGGAGGAATAATCTTCTTATTAATTTCTATATTCCTGATCTTAAAATATTAATATTATTAAAGGAAGTGTTATTATGAAAGATATTTATATAAACTATGGTACTAATTTGCCTAAAATAACATATGAATTGATGGAGGCTGCAAAAATTGCGGACAGGTTGAATCCGGATATGAAGATAGGTATTAAACCAAATCTTGTCGTATCGCGTCCCGCTGATAACGGTGCCACCACGCACCCTGAAATTGTAGAGGGGATCATTCGTTATCTGCAAGCTTTTGATATAAAAGATATTACCATTCTGGAAGGATCCTGGGTGGGCGATAGTACTCAACTTGCATTCAAGAACTGCGGTTATACGTCCCTGGCAGAAAAGTATGGAGTTAAATTACTTGACACCAAGAAGGATAAAGCGGTACAGGTTAAAAGTAAGGACATTTCCCTGAATATTTGTGAAAGTGTGCTTAATGTGGATTATCTGATTAATGTTCCGGTTCTTAAAGGGCATTGTCAGACCGGTATGACCTGTTGTATGAAAAATCTGAAAGGCTGTATACCTGACAGTGAAAAAAGACGTTTTCATACCATGGGACTGGAGAAACCCATTGCGCTTCTTAATACGGTTATTCACCCTGCACTTCATATTGTGGATTCTGTCTGCGGTGATTTATCCTTTGAAGAGGGAGGAAATCCGGTAATTGCAAACCGGATTATGCTCGGGGTTGATCCCGTACTGCTGGATTCTTACGGAGCACAGCTGATGGGTTTTAAGCCGGATGAAATAGAATATCTTCGTTTGGGGAAATCTTACGGCATTGGTAAATATGCGGATGAAGATACGAAAATTATGGAACTGGGCGCTAAGAACCGGCCGAAAACCAGTGTAAGCCACAGCAGTACAATAAAGAAATTAAGCAAATACATTGAAGCTGACAGTGCCTGTTCAGCCTGTTATGCTGCACTTGTTTATGCACTTGATAAAACCGGTGGCATAAGGGGAGAGTGTATAAAGATTGGTCAGGGATACAGAGGGAAAAAAAATGCCGGAATTGGTGTAGGCAACTGTACGTCAGGATGTGAGTCTTATGTAAAGGGCTGTCCTCCGAAAGCCAGTGATATAGTGGATTTTATAAAAAATAACCACTGATAGAAAATAAGATAGAGGTATAGTTATTCATTTGAATAAATATACTAATATTGACAATATTTTCTATGGTGTAGCTATGGATAATGAACAACAAGATAAATTAAAATTCTTTATCAAAACAGGAATTGCTGTTTTATCCTTCCTTGTTCTAATGGTTTTAGGTGCTAAATACATATCCACCGCAGTTACAGTTACTAATTCAGCAAATTCAGAAAGAACACCTATCAACTGTGTAGATCAAAAAGAAAAGAAAGTAGCTTTAAGTTTTGATGCTGCTTATGGGAATGAGGACACTGAGGAAATTCTGGAAATACTTGCTTTACATAATATAAAAGCTACTTTCTTTTTGACGGGGGGATGGGTCAATGAGTATCCGGCGGATGTTAAAGCAATTGCGGCAGCAGGCCATGACCTGGGAAATCACAGTGATAACCACATACATATGTCACAGCTGACCAAAGAAGAATGCAAGGCTGAAATATTAAAAACTCATAACAAAGTGAAAGAATTAACGGGAACAGAGATGAATTTATTCCGTCCGCCATACGGCGATTATAATAACACATTAATCGAAACAACGGATGACCTTGGGTATTACTGCATTGATTGGGATGTGGATTCCCTGGATTGGAAAGATTATGGGGTCAGGTCTATTGTTGATACAGTATTAAATAATGAACATTTAGGAAATGGATCAATTATATTATTTCATAATGGTTCTAAATATACTAAGGATGCCCTCGAGGATATTATTGACAGATTAGAGGATAAGGGCTATAAAATCGTACCTATATCCGAGCTTATTTATACTGATGATTATTATCTGGATGAAGCGGGCAGACAATTTAAAAAATAAATAAATTTATGGTAAAAAAGTGTTCAACTTTAATTAATTGAACACTTTTTACATTTTATTTATTAATCCAGTTAATTTATCTAATGGATTTAAGACCTCATAATAGCTATCCTGAACATTAAAAACCTGAAGATCTTAATACTAATCAAAATCTGTAATAAATAATTTATTAAGTAAATAAAAACCTATTTATAACTAAAATTTCAATAATTAGTAAAATGGTAAGAAATTTATAGATAATGGATATTTTATTAAATTACAAATATATGCAAATCGTGTTATGATGAAGATGTTACAAGAAACCACATCTTGAAAGGGGGATTAGATTGTGAAATTGAAGAAATTAGTTTCACTATTACTGGTCATCACATTGGTAAGTGTATCACTGATGGCATGCAAAAAAGGAGGAGATACGCAAAAAACATCGTCCACACCAACACAGGAAGCAGCAGATGAAAAAACCGCAGAAACGAAAGAAGCTGCTGCAGATGCTACAACACCGGAAGCTGCCACAGAAGCAAAAACGGAAACTGCGGATACCGCCGGTGGTAAGTTACAGGTTCCGGATAAGGATATTACATTAACATTATGGGACATTGCGACGGAAGATCCGGCGAATGGAATTCAGCAAGGTGCCGTAGACCGTTTTATGAAAGAGCATCCTAATGTTAAAGTAGAAACAACGCATATTCAAAATGATACCTACAAAGAAAAATTGATTATCGCTATGAGTTCTGGTCAATGTCCTGATATCTATATGCATTGGGGCGGCGGACCTATGAATGAGTATATTGAATCCGGTTTTGCTGTGCCGCTGACCGATTTAATGAAAAATTATTGTGATGTTGATTTCTTAGATGCTGCAATTGCACAGAGTTCATATAAAGGAGATATTTATGCAGTTCCTTATGGCGGTATCGGGGGAAGCGGTATTTTCTATAATAAAACAATTTTCTCAAAATTAGGATTACAGGTGCCCGCAACGATTTCTGAATTGGAAACAGTTGCAAATACTTTAAAAGAAAATGACTATATTCCTTTTTCTTTGGCAAACCAGAATAAATGGACCGGTTCCATGTATTTTATGTATTTAGCAGCACGTTATGGCGGTGTTGATGAATTTAATGCTGCTGTGGATGGTACTGGCTCCTTTGAATCAGATGCATTTCAGTATGCGGCAGAGACGATCCAAAAATGGATTAAAGCAGGATATTTCCCGGATGGTGTTAACAGTCTGAATACGGATGATGGTCAGGACAGAGGATTAATGTATACGGAGGATGCAGCAATGATGCTTCATGGTTCCTGGCAGGCTGCCTCTATGAAAAATGATAATGAAGAATGGTATACACAGAATATCGGTTATTTTGCATTTCCTAAATTGGAAAATAGTAAAGCGGATCAGAGTATCGTAGTAGGTACCTCCATTGGTAACGGATTTTCCTTTAATACAGGAGATGACCAGGATAAATTAAAAGCAGGTTTTGTTCTTACTACCCAATATTACAATGATGATACTTATAATAAGGCTCAACTAGCTGCCGGTACTATTCCTTCTATTAAGGGAATGGGAGATACCATACAGGATCCTTGTATGCAGCAGATTTGGAAGGACTTTTCCAGTGCAAGCAACGTACAATTATGGTATGACCAGTACTTGCCGCCGGCTGTCAGTGAAGCACATCAGTCAACTTGTCAGGAATTATTTGGTCTTACTATGACACCTCAAGAAGCAAATAAGACATTACAGGATGCAATGGCAAAATATCTGGCAGAGTAAATTTATTCTGAACTAAAATCTGGCATAGATTAATAGCATGTAAACAAGAAAATGGCTTAGATAGGTTATTCTAAACATGGGCTGTTGCAAAATTCTTAATGTTTAAATTAGTGGGAAAATATGTTTTTCTTAACGAAATTTAAGAATTTTATAATTTTGCAGCAGCCCTAAATTTAAAACCAGATATATTACATGCTGCCATGTCGTGTATTGTAAAAATGTATTGGAGGTAAGTATTCGTGAGAAATAATCAAAATCAATCACTTTTAAAATATAAACAGAGAAGTACACGTGTTGCAGCAACGGTATTTCTTGCACCAGTAATAATAATGATGCTGGTATTTATTGTATACCCTATTATGTCTACTTTTAACACCAGCTTATACGAATGGAACGGCATTTCTTCGGATAAAATTTTCACTGGATTCAGTAATTGGCAAGATCTTTTTACTGATATTAACTTTTGGGTAGCTTTTCGCAATAATCTGATCATTATGATTTGTTCTATCTGTATTCAGATTCCGTTAGGAGTAGCTCTTGCAACATTTTTAGATGCAGGAGGTAAGAAATTAAATGTATTTAAAGTAATCTGGTTTTTACCTCTCTTAATGTCCTCAGTGGCAATTGGTTTTTTATTTTCCTATGCATTAGCTACAACCGGAGGCATTATTACTACCATCTCAAAGGCGCTGGGAGGCGGCAAGATCGACCTGTTAGGGCGGGCACCACAGGCGCTTTTCGCAGTAATCGGCGTAATTGCCTGGCAGTATACACCGTTTTATATGGTTTATTTTATGGCAGGTTACAGCGGTATTGATTCGGATATTTATGAGGCAGCCATTATTGATGGTGCAACGAGAGGTAAATATTTTAAGTATGTAGCACTGCCTTTATTAATGCCTATCGTACGTACAGCATGTATCCTGTCCTTAATAGGATCCCTCAAATATTTTGATTTAATTTATGTTATGACCGGCGGTGGTCCGGGTACGGCTACGGAACTAATGGCGACTTATATGTATAAATTATCGTTTACCCATTTTAAAATGGGTTATGGGTCCACAGTAGCCGCGGGTATGTTTATCCTGGTTACAGGAATTGCGCTTATCATTCAGAAATTAATTAATAAGAAGGAAGATTATTATGGATAAATATAAGAAAGAAAAATTAAAAAGCAGAATTGCCTGGACAATTGCATTTCTATTTGCATTAATCTGGGTTTGTATTACCGGACTTCCATTTTTGTTTATGATACTGAATTCTTTTAAAGAACAATTTGAAATGCTGCAAAAGGGCGTATTTCAACTACCGGATTCCTGGTATCCAGCTAACTTTATTGAAGTATTAACAAAAGGTTTTTTAAATTATTTTTTCAACAGTGTATTTGTATTGGTAATATCCCTGTCCATCCTTTTGTTCATAACCGCCTGTGCTTCATATCCCCTTTCCAGGATGCAATTTAAGTTAAGAAATCTGATCTATATATTAATCGTAGCCTGTATGTCCGTTCCTATGCATGTAACTTTAATACCGGTATTTAAGATGACTACCAAATTTAAAATTTATGATACGCTTTGGTCACTCATTGGTCCGAATATTGCATTTGGCATACCGATTTCCTGCTTTATTCTGACTACCTTTATGTCCACGATACCAAAAGAAATCGAAGAATCTGCAGAAATAGACGGCTGCGGCAAATTTAAAAATTTTTTTGCCATAATATTACCCTTGTCAAAAGCAGGTATATCCACACTTGCTATCTATAATGGTGTTGGAATCTGGAATGAGTTCTCTTTTGCCAATACCCTCACCCAGTCAAAAGCAGCAAAAACGCTGCCATTAGCTATCTCCGCCTTTCAGGGAGAACATTCCTTAAATATACCAGTAATTATGGCAGTTTTAGTTTTAACGGTTCTTCCTATGATTATCATGTTTATTATTTTTCAGGACAAATTAGTAAAAGGTATTATGGCAGGAGCGGTGAAAGGATAGGTAGTCAGTTTGTGAGCAGATATAATAATTTTATTAACGATAGGAAACTGCAATTAATCTTTTTATAAGGTAGAAAGAAAATCTAAAAAAGAAAGGAAAACCCAATAGATATGAAATGCAATAAGGAATATCGCTTGTCCTATTCGGACAGGGCAAAAGAAATTGTAGGTAGTCTGACACTGGAAGAAAAGGTCTCACTAATGGGTGGAAATTGGAGTCTGGAAAAAATGATGTCAGAAGCAACAGCCAATGAATCGGATAATCATTATAATAAGGTTCCGTACCCGGCAGGTGGTATTAAGGAGAAAGATATTCCTCCCATGCTGTTTGTTGACGGTCCCAGAGGTGTTGTATGCGGAACCGGAGAAAGCACCTGTTTTCCTGTATCCATGTTAAGGGGCGCTACCTTTGATACTGACCTTGAAGAACGAATAGGCCAGGCAATAGGGGAAGAAGTAAGGGCATTTGGTGGAAATACCTTTGCAGGAGTCTGCATAAATCTTCCCTATAATCCAGGGTGGGGACGCAGTCAGGAGACTTATGGTGAAGAATCGTTTCATCTAGGACAGATGGGTTCCTCCCTGGTCAAAGGTGTACAAAGTAAAAATGTTATTGCCTGTGTAAAACATTATGCATTTAATCAAATGGAAATATCCAGGTTCAAAGTAAGTGTTGATTGTGATAAACGTACGGAACGGGAAGTGTTTTTGCCGCATTTTAAAGACTGTATCGACGCAGGAGCTGCCAGTATTATGAGCTCCTATAATCGTTATAAGGGAAGACAGTGCGGTCATCATAATTATCTATTAAATCAGGTGTTAAAAGAAGAATGGGATTTTGACGGATTTGTAATGAGCGACTTTATTTGGGGGGTTAAAGATACGGTAGAGGCTGCCAATGGGGGACAAAATATGGAAATGTGCTGCACCCAGTATTTTGGTGATAAACTGGTTAAAGCAGTAGAGGACGGATTGGTTCCCGAATCCAAAATTGATGATGCTGCAGTTCGAATTATCCGCACTTTGTTAGCATTTAGCGAGGCAGATAACGAGGATTATCTCAAAGAAAAGTTTGCAGGAAATAAAGAGCATATCGCTCTTGCAAAAGAAGCCGCAAGAAAAGGTATTACATTACTAAAAAATGATCGGAAGCTTCTTCCTTTAGATAAAGCCAAGGTTAAGACTGTAGCTCTAATCGGCAAACTCGGTAAGAAAGAAGTTATTGGTGACTGGGGATCCAGTCGTGTATTTCCGGCCTATGTGGTAAGTCCTTATGATGGATTAAAAAACATAGCACCAGATACACAAGTTTTGTATTGTGATGGAAGTGATCTTAATGAAGCGAAAATAATAGCTGAAAAATCAGATGCTGTTATCTTTGTAGTAGGTTATGATCATGATGATGAAGGAGAATACATTTCAGAAAGTGAGAATGACGGATATACCGGTGCTATAGGCGGAGACAGGTTAAGTCTTGGATTACATGAGGATGAAATAAGGCTAATAAAAGAAATCGGACCTGTAAACGCAAATTCCGCAGCTGTTTTAATGGGCGGTAATATGATTATGATGACGGAGTGGAAAGACTGTGTCAGTGCCATTCTTATGGCATATTATCCGGGTATGGAGGGGGGAAATGTTATCGCTGAAATATTATTTGGTGATGTAAATCCCAGCGGAAAACTCCCTTTTGTGGTTCCCGAAAAAGAAAGTGATCTGCCGCAGGTTAATTGGGATACAGACACCCAGTGGTATGATTATTATCATGGTTATACAAAACTTGAAAAAGAGGGTGTTAAGCCGTTATTGCCGTATGGTTATGGTCTGTCTTATACGGAATTTGCATTAATTGACCCCACTTTCTCTGCAGATTTCGAGAATGTATTTGCAGGCTGCAAGGTAAAAAATACAGGTCTCATGGAGGGAAGTCAGGTTGTTCAGCTGTATGTGGGATTTAAAAATTCAAAAATAGACCGGCCGGTTAAGATACTCCGCGGATTTACCCGGGTTGATTTAAGTGCAGGAGAAGAAAAAGAGATAAGGATATCCTGCCCGGTGGAAAAATTAAAATGGTACAATACGGATACCTCCAGTTGGGAGTTAGAACATATGGAGTATGATATGTATATAGGAACCAGCAGCGATAATAATGATTTATTGGAGGGTATGGTTGAATTGTAGGAGTTTTATCTGATGCTAGTTTTGTAAAAAAACTTTGCAGAATTTGGAAAAATCAGATGCTGATTTAATTAAATTGTGTTAAAATAGAGATAGAAAGTATATGGGGCATGTATGTAAAGAATCATGCCCCGTATTTTTAACTAGCTTATTTCCAATAATAATATTCTAAAAGGTGCGAGTCATTATAGGAATAGAAAAAAGAGCCCTCGGCCGATCGAAGTCGAAATATTTCGACCAAGATATACACAGATATTCATAAAATGCAGGTTGAAGGATCTTTTGACACTCGAATCTTAGAAATAAAATATATTTAGAGGAAGGAATGCCACTTTAAGAGACTTTCACACTTTTATTTGTGGCAGTAACACATAGTATGAGCAGATGTGTTATACAATGGGTATTATAATGAAAAAATATATAAACAGCTGGAATCTGGATAAAAAGATATTTTTCATTATTACAAGTTTAATTTACGGTATCTCCGTAATCATGCTTGTTATCTTCACGGCCTTTTATATTAATTCATTTATCAGACAATCCAATAATATAACCAAAAATCAATTATCTGCACTTGCTTCCAATTATGAAAAAACTCTAGACGATTACAATGAATTTGCAATAGCTATGATCATTGATGATTCCATCCAGGAATATTTAGAATGTACAGGAAAAAAAGATAAAGATTACTTTAATCTTGTTAATAGTGCGAAACAGACACTTCAAAATGCCATAAATATGCATTCCAGTATGAACTATATAGCAATACTCAGCTACAACTTTAATGGTATGGTATATAAGGGTAATATCACCAAGATAGCTAAAAATTTCAATCAGACGTACAAAATGGATTATGCCAAGAGTTTATTTTGTTATGAATCCGGAACGATGCGAATGAGTTTTAATGACGTCTACCTGGGAAACGGCCATAATACGTTAAATATTTACTTCCCAGTTTATTCCATAACTAAAATGATTAAAGAGACCGGTCTGTTATGTATGATTTTTGAGACCAGCTTATTTGACGGACTGTCGGAAAACAGTATTACGGAATTTGATTCGGAAGTATTTATGGTAGACAGCAATCATGTAGTGGTATCCAGTACAGATGATTTTTCAATCGGAACCAAGTTCGCCTATGCAGACAGGTTAAACGGCGATAATGCTAATTTTAGCGTTTCGAATAACCTATACAGTTATAAAAAAATAGGAAAGTGGAATTATTATCTGGTCAGCAGAATTCCATTGATGAATATGTACAGGGATAATATTATTGTAGTAGCACTTTTATTTTTTATGACTGTAGCAATTACCTGCTTTGGGGTGGCAATCTGTAAGAAGATATTAAAAAAGACTTATGAACCGTTAGAATATGTTGTTAAGGAAATGAAATATGCTGCTGAGGGTAAATTAGATGTAAGAATTGATATGGAAAATGTGGGAACTGATTTCAAACAATTAGCTTATGGGTTTAATTATATGATGAAGGAAATTAATTCCCTTATGGAACAGGTTAAGCTGGAACAACAGCAGATGAACCACATTCGTTTCAATGCGCTGCAATCACAGATTCAGCCGCATTTTCTTTATAATACGCTGGACTGCATTCACTGGCAGGCAATGGTTGACGGAAATGAAGAAATATCTGCACTGGTAAAAGCATTGGCACAGTATTATCGGTTGTGTCTCAGCGGAGGGAAAGATGTAATACATCTGGAACAGGAGATAGAGCATGTTAAAAACTATCTCATTATTCAGAATATCCGTTATGACAACATCATTGAGAGTGATATTATAGTGGATGATTCGTGCAGGAACATTCTCATACCCAAAATTACTTTGCAGCCTCTTGTAGAAAATTCCATATATCATGGAATTAAAGTAAAGGAAGGAAAAAAAGGTAAACTTTGGATTAGGGTTGAAAAAAAGGGGGATGAGATATTTATTACGGTCTCGGATAATGGAACCGGAATGACGGAGGAAGCAATTCAGGATATGAACAATTCCATATCTGAGTATGATAAGGATTTCGGTTATGGTATCCGGAATGTAAATAAAAGAATTGAGATATTATTTGGGAAAGAATATGGACTTCATTATGAAAGAAACGAACTGGGTGGTGTTACTGTTATCATACACTTGCCCTGCCGGTTTGTTATGGAATATGAAGAAGTACTGTAAATAATTCGTTAAAAAGCGGGTGCTGATATTATATGTATAAGGCGATTATAGTAGATGATGAAAAAATGATAAGAATGGGTATGAGGAAAGTTATACCCTGGAACACGCTTGGAATCGGAGAAGTTTTCGTTGCAAAATCCGGTAAGGAAGCATTAGAAATTATAAAAGAAAATAAGCCGGAGATTATGATTACGGATATTAATATGGATGAAATGACGGGTTTAGATTTAATTGACAGGGTTAAGATAATTTTACCGGATATTAGAATTTTAGTATTAACCGGTTATGATAAATTTGAATATGCCAGGCAGTGTATTAAACTAAAGGTACATGATTTTTTTTTAAAGCCGATTGATGAGACTCAATTAATTGAGGCAGTAAAAAAGCAGGTAACATACCTGAATGAGAAAAATTCAGAAAAAGTCGTTAATTTTAATATAAACCGGGCTTTGGCCGTTACAGAGCAGATGAATATTGAGAAATTTCTTAGAGGTCTGGTTCACAGGAGGGTACAAAACCAGGAAGAGCAGATAACTATATTCTGTAATAAATACAAATATAGTTATAATCAACCGATACAGGCAGCAATACTGGTACCAACCTTATATATGGATAACGGAAAATCGGAAGAAAATTTTATTGCCCTGTCTGTTAAAAATATCTGTATCGGTATGGTAGATGCTCAAAACCGGGGATTGACCTTTACGGATGATTCAGGACGAATTGTTATAGCTTTTTTTCTGGATAAACAAAAGGGGAGCATTTTAGAATGGATACAGGAATTAAATGATATATTGACTGATGAGTATAATAAAAAACCAAAAGTGGTAGTAGGAAATTCGGTGATTGGATTTGGATTATTATATATGTCCTATAATGATGCGGTTTCTTTATTAAAATATGAAAAAGATGATTTTAACGAAATTATTCAAACCCAATATGCCCAGAACAGGGATAATCTGTTCCGGGAAGTATTTGCAGAGATGAAAAATGCCATGTGCGTGAATGTTGGTGATTCCGATAAAGTATTATATATTTTTAACCGATTCAGGCAGGCAACGGATTCTTACAATCTTTCGGATTCTTATATACGTAAAAGCTGTTTTGAACTGGCTTCTTCTATCTATTATACCTTTATATGTAATACCGGAGAGGAGGCAGATTCCCGCCTTAGTATCCTGTTAAAAGGCCTTACGAATGTTAGTGGGAATGAATTATTTGAATTGACGAGGCAATTCTTCATAAAATTACTTGCGAATAAAGAAGATCAGAATGTCCATGAAATCATAGATAAAGCAAAACATTATATTAAGGAAAATTTGCCCGATGAGTTATCGGTTTCTAACATTGCGGCAGTATTATATATTTCACCAAATTATTTTTCAAGATTATTTAAGAAAGTAACGGGGGAGGGGTGTAATGAATACATAGTGCGCAAACGGATTGAAAAAGCAAAACTTCTTCTGGAAACCACTAATTTTAAAACCAGTAGGATTGCCATGTTGGTAGGATATAGAGATACCAATTATTTCTCACTGGCATTTAAAAAAAATACCGGTATGTCACCGACGAAATATAGAGAAGAGTTTCAAAAAGCTAACATCAATTAACAGTTTTATCCTGCAGAAGAGGGGACTTCTAATGTAACTACGGGTCTTTTAGCTTAACTTTTTTTGTATATAATGTATTGTTTTCTTGTACTAATATATTGCTTATCTATATTGCTTAAACTATACATCATGTGTTAAAATTTGTTTATAGGTAAAATTATGTGGAAAAATATACAATTGAATAAGGTGAATTAAATAATCATGATTTTTCAAATACTAACCGCTATTTCCGCTTTTATTAGTTTATTGCTTACAATCTATGCATATAATATGAAACATTCAAAATATACGGTTATATTTGCCTTGCTTATGTCAGAGATTACGATATTCACCTTAGGTTCCTATAAAGAATTAATGGTGAATGATGATACCGTAAAAGTTTTATGGAGCGCAGTAAGTCAGACATGTTTTTTACTAACAGTACCTACATTGTTAATTCTTATCATTATTTACATAGGCAAGGAAAATATTTTAAAACCGATTATGATGCTTGGAATCTATTTTTTCCCGGTTTTAGGAGTTTTATTACAATGGATGGATCCATACTATCATATGATGAGAAATTATATTTATATAGATAAAGGCAGTTTTGCTGTTAACAGTGCGCAATTTGCTTTATTTATAATGGTGTTGGAGTTTAATATAATATTGGTAGTATTAATTTTATTACTCCATTTTCATAAGCAGATTAATGTAAATTACAAAAAGCAAACCCTCACTATGGGAATTGGAATATTGGCTACATTAATCGCTTCTATATATATAATCGTAAAATCTTATTTGGGATTACATGTGCCGTTTATTGCAATAACCTTATCAATAACCGGTATCATACTTTTCTTTAGTATCTTCCGGTATCAGTTATTTTCCATTGCCCCAATCACTCGGGATAAAATATTTGACATTGTACAGGAGGGTATTATTTCTGTAGATAATTATGGTGTGATCATTGATAAAAATGCTGCTGCGGATAAGTTTATTTATGATACTTCCGGTGAAAATCAAGAGCTGATAGGCGGGAAACTGGAAGATTTTCTATTGAATTGGCCAAGATGGTATCAATCCTGCAAGAGTATGAAGGCGGATGAATTCGAAATCGATGCTCTGAAATGGGGCAGGAAAAGATACTATTATGTTAAAGTATATCCTGTATATAATAATAACAGAAAAAAACGTGGAACCATATCTGTTCTTATAGATATTACGAATCGGAAAATGAAAGAAGAAGAACTTAGTACTGCCTTGGAGTCAAATAGATCACAGCTTGTCAATCTTTCCACAGAGTTAAGCGATCAGAAACTGCAGGTGGAAACAATAATAAATACTATATCGGATATTGCGTGTTTATCCATATCAGATAAACAGGGCAACCTAATATATTATAGCAAAGCAGTAAAGGACTATTTTTTGCCTAATATTTATATAGTGAAGGATAAGATAATAAACACATATCATAAGGGAGTCTATTATTATGAGGATGGAAGAGAAATTCAAAAAGATAAACTTCCATTGCTTAGGGTTTTGAGGGGAGAAAAAGTTGTAAACTTTCATTTTATTATGAAAAATGCAGGAGAAGATAAACATTTACTGTTTAATGGTACACCAATTTATAGTAATAGTGGCAGCCTGACCCATGGTGTATACTTTATCATGGATATTACCGATAACATTTTGCATAGGAATTTATTAGCTGTTACAGAGCAGTTGAAGTCAATGAATGCATTAAAAGATAAACTATTTACTGTATTTACTCATGATATAAGAAATCCGATTGCTACCATGGTAAGTCTGGTGGATATTTTAGAACAGGATAATGAGTGGTATAACACAGATTGCACGGAAATATTAGAAGAAGTGAAAAAGCAAATAAACTACACGTATAACATCATTGAAAATTTATTGGAATGGCTGAACAGTCAAAGAGAGGGGCTGGTTATCAAACCATCACTTTGGAATTTAACTGAAATTTTACAGGAGACTATATCTATGTACCTGGTTAGTGCAGGGGTAAAGAAGATAAGCATATTCTGTAATGTAAATGATAAACTTACAATATTTGCCGATAAGGAGGTACTGGAACTGGTACTGCGTAATCTTTTATCCAATGCGATAAAATTTACGGAACTTGGAGGAAATATCTGGGTGGAGGCATATTTAACAACAAATGATACAATTATTGCAGTAAAAGATTCAGGCATTGGTATGGATAAAAATAAATTAAGCCAGCTTTTTGATGAGGGATATGTAAATTCGACCTTAGGAACGGCAGGCGAGAAGGGAATCGGCTTGGGGCTTTTAATATGCAAAGAATTTATTATGAAAGGTGGAGGAAAAATATGGGCTGAGAGTAAACCAGGCGTGGGAAGTACATTTTATATTTCATTATTAAATTCCAATAAAAAATTATAGTAAATACTATTATATTAAGTCAGTTATTTTTTATCTTATAAAAAATACGTCCTATAAGATAAAAAAGCCCTCCGGTCAGGATGCACGCTTCGCGGATAGGAAGTATATTGCTGCAGGGTCCGCGAGGGCGTGAAAGTGTCAGTGCGCTGACACTTTGTTCAATTCGATTATATATAAGTTATTTACCAACGAGGGTACATATATATGCTTAAGAATTATTATTTAAGTACAGCCTGTTTCCTTATCATGTGTCTTATCAATAATTCATTTATTTCATTAGCTTCTTTGCAAATAGGACCGTGGTATATAAGTTATATCATTTATTTTAGCTTTGTAATTGTAATTTGTTTCGTTACTTTTTGGATTATTTACTTAAAAGCAGGAAAGTTCTTACGGAAACAAATCATCATTCTGGGTATAGGTATATGTAATTCCTGGATTTTAAATATTATATACATATGGAACAGTACAGAATTATCTTTATTTTTAACCCTCGCAGGCTTAACGATTACCGGTATCTTAATCATTTGGGTGTTTTATCAGATTAAGCATAATGTATCTACAATTACACCTATTGAAGTTGATAAAATACTTGAGTCAATATCCGACGGGGCAGTCGTATTTAATGAAAAGAATCAGATTATTTTATATAATAAACCGGCGTGTATATTAATTCCCGAATTAAAGGAAATAACACCCCGTAATAATGATATTGAATTAATATTTACCAGTTATCCGGTAGTAATTGAAACCTTAAAAAGTAATGAACTAAGAGAAATACAATTCCATGTTCCCAAAGAAGATATTGTAAGGATTTATAAAATGAAGTTAACCTTTATTAATAACGAAAAGACTTATTTAGGGAAAATTATGATATTATCGGATATAACCACTAGCAAAAAAAATCTTGAAGATTTAACTTCTACATCGGCACAATTGGAAACACTTAATACGTTAAAAGACAGACTGATAAACATAGTGGCATATGACATAAGGGAACCGCTGGATATGCTTATTAATCTTACAGATATTCTGGACAAGCAGGAATTGAATCAATTGGATAACAAATTATTAGTGAGAGAGATTCAAAAGCAGGTAAAAAATATTTTTTTAATAGTCGATAGTATGCTGGAATATTTTCAAAGTAAGCAGACCAGTAATATCTATTTGCCTATGAAGTGGAAACTGGCTATGCTGGTACAGGATACTGTTAATTCTATAAAGATAAAAGCAGATCATAAAAACATCAATATAAAGGCCAGTATCCAGGAGGATCTTTTTGTATATGCCGATAAGGGGATGTTACAGATTGTTTTAAGAAATCTTCTTTCTAACGCAGTAAAGTTTACAAATAGAAATGGAAAAATAGTAATAACCGCACAAAAAGAAAATGATTATGTAATTATATCTGTGAGAGACACTGGAATAGGTATGGAATCGGAAAAAGTACAATTGCTTTTTCAGGATGTGGAATGCACGCCTTCCATTGGCACAGAGGGAGAATTAGGTATTGGTTTGGGTTTGCTGTTCTGCAGGCAAATCATTCAACGTAATCATGGAGATATATGGGTGGATAGTACATTAGACGAAGGGAGTAATTTCTACATTTCAGTGCCTACAGGGAATGAATGGTGCAGATAAGAAAGAAATAATACAAGGAGATAAAATGAAAGTAATTCTTTTAGATGATGAGAAATCAATGTTAATCATTATGAAAAAAATGCTGTCAAAAATTAAAGATATCGAATTAGTAGGAAGCTTCCAAAGTCCAAGTGAGGCATATACTTATATAAAAGAAAATAAAGTAGATATGGCATTTGTAGATATTAATATGCGGGAAGAAAACGGGCTTGATTTTGTTAGAAGAGTAACATCGCAATATAAGGAAATTGCAATATTTTTTCTGACCGCTTATAAGGAATATGCTTTAGAAGCGTACGGAATGCACGCCTTTGATTATATCGTCAAACCTATTACATTCGAGAAACTGGAAAATTCCATTCAAAAAGCGAAAGATACTTTGATTTTTTTACAACCCTCTAACCAGAATAATAAAAATAAAATATTTTTCAATTGCTTAGGCAGTTTGGAGGTAAAAAGTGCAATGGGCGGCAGTATACAATTCACTTCATCAAAAAGTTCGGAATTAATGGCGTATTTAGTTATGCACAGGGGGAGATTGGTTTCAAAATGGAAAATCATGGAGGACGTATTTAGCGGTATGGCACAGTCAAATGCAGAAACCTATCTAAATACCACTGTATATAAGTTAAGAAAGGCTTTAGAACCACACGGTATGAAATCAGCGATTATCTCAGCAGAGGAAGGTTATAAGATAGATTTAAAGGAGGTTTATGCAGATATAATAGACTTCGAAGACCGTATCACATCTATTTACCAACTGGATGAGTCGAATCTGGAAAAAGCAATACAAACTGAAAAGCTTTATTCCGGAGAACTTTTTGGAGAAAAAGATTATAGCTGGTCGTTACCGGAAAAAGAAAGGATATCCGAAGTATATTTTAGTTTTGCTAAAAGACTGGTACATTATTTAATTGACAATATGAGGTTAACGGTTGCATTACATATAACAAAAAAAATTAATAATTTTAATGAACTGGATGAAGAAATAAATGGTCTCTTAATGAAAATTTATTCATTACAAAAAAACAGATACTTATTGGAACGGCAATATGAAAGATATAAAAAAATACTAAAAAGTGAACTTGGGCTTTCACCGGATAATTCAATGGTGGAATTGTACTCCGTATTAATAAAATCCTTTGGGTAATTAGTCTCACTTTAGCCTGAATTTGTATACTTATGCAGTTTTTTTGGTCTTTTGTCAGAAATCCGTCAGTAATGTCATATATAATATATATTAGTAATTTGTCTTTATATTATACTACTGCTGCGGTAAAGAATTGCGGATAAAGGTAAATTAATTAACTTAAAATTAATTTTATACATTTTTTACAAAGGAGGATAAGATATGAATAACGAGAACTTGACGGAATTATATGATTGGCAAGAGGTGGAGGGGAGAATTTCAAGACCGAAAATTCAATTATTAACTTTGGAAAAATTAAGATTAGATATAAATAAGATGATTAATAATAGTGAGAATTTACATATGAATCCGGGTATTGAGGAGATGGGAAAAAACTTTGATAGTCTGTTAAACACTTATTACGACTTAGGAGAATTATAAGATTTATAGGAAAGTACTTATAAGCCCTTTAATATATTTATATAAAAAGCTGCCGCATTATCAAAATGCGACAGCTTTTTATGCTAAATTAACTGTTTTTAAAAGCTACATTGGAATTCTTTCTCTTCTTCCACATAACCCAAAGTGGTCCGGCAATACAAATCGTTGAATAACATCCGCTTATGGAACCAATAGCCATAGGAAGAGCGAAACTTTGTATTGAATCTATACTGTTAATATGAGCCAGAATATAAACCAAACTTACACTTAACAATACTGCAACGTTCGTATTGACAGATCTTGTGATGGACTGAGAAATGGAAAGGTTCGTCAGGGTATCCACCGGCGTCTTAGGATGCAGTCTTGTATTTTCACGAATACGGTCATATATAACGATGGTATCATTAACTGAATAACCAATGATACTGAGTGTTACGGCAACAAAAGAATCACCAATTGGAATCTGGAAAATTACGCAGGTGAAAAATACAACCAAAACGTCATGGAACAATGCGATAAGAGCCATAACACCGGCGGAAAGTCCACCCATTCTGCTGAAACGAATCCATACATAAATCATAACTAATACAGCGGAAAGAAGAATCGCTGTAATACCGTTTGTTAAAAATTTCTTACCGAAAAATGGTTCAACCATGGAAGATTCAGAAAGATTTAATTTTGCATCCGGGAATTTTTCTTTTAATGCTGCGTCAAACTTATCCTGATCTTTTGCATCAAGGCCGTAATTACCGGAAATATTGATAATAAGTCTCTTTTCACCGGTTGCAATATCAGAGGTAAGCTGAGTTGTCACCGGCCTGTCTAAAGTTTTTGTTACTATATCGGCAGCTGCGTCGGCATCCAAATCACCGACATAAGAATATTTTAAGAGGGAACCTCCCTTAAACTGGATATCCAGTTGTACACCATTAATAAATGCAGAAATAATACCAATTAACATGATTGTTATGGATATACCGAAAAATATCCAGCGTTTTTTATAAAAATCAATTATTTTTCCCATTATAGTGTTACCCTCCTTGATCTACATTTGAAAAGCGCAGGCTGGCGCAGTGCTTTAAATTCACTTAAGGATCTGATCATCAAACGGGAAGCAGTAACACCTGCAACGAAATTGAAGAAGATACCGGTAAGCAATGAATATGCAAAGGATAATAACGAACCTGAACCAAAAATCATTAATATGATTGCAACGATTAATACGGTAATATTACCATCGAATACAGAGGAAAAAGCATCTTTAAAACCGGAAGAGATAGCAGACGGAATGCTTTTGCCGGATTTAATTTCTTCATTAATACGTTCTGATATAATAACGTTTGCGTCTACACCCATACCAATGGAAAGGATAATACTTGCAATACCTGTTAAGGTAAGGGTTACCTGCGGAATGGAAAGGGCTAAAAGCTGGCCGGAAACCTGAATTAAAAGTGCAATGCAGGCTACAAAACCAGGTAAACGGTAATACAGAATTAAAAGTAAACAAATTATAGCGAAAGCAATTACACCTGCTTGTACCATAACGTCTAATGCACCGGCACCAAGAGTGGGACTGATGGTGGAGTGATTTTTGGTAGTCATAGAAAATGGCAGAGAACCAGCATTGATTTTATCGGAAAGTGCTTTTGCTTCATCATAAGTTCCGATGTGGTCAATCTGAGCTTTACCGCCTCCGATATGTTCATTAACTGTAGCTCGTTGAACTAAAGTTTTATCCATATAGATATCTATTTCTTTACCGATCAGTTTTTGAGTTGCTTTACTGAAAAGTTTTGTTCCTTCTTCATCAAAAGTAAGGCTTACTGCATATTGTCCTGTGGTTCTGTCCATTTCTGGTGAGCTGTTGCTGACATGGGAACCCTCCACTAATACATTACCCTCTGCGTCCTGGAAAGTAAGCTGTGCGGTTTCACCGAGCTCTGCCATAGCTTCCTGAGGGTTAAAGTCTTTTTCATCTGCTTTCCAGGGAAAACGTACGATGATATAACCGTTATCTTTATCAACGGTAACATCACGGTCTAATATATTTTGCTGGTCAAGACGTGTTTCGATAATGGATCTTGCAGCCTCCAGTTCTTTGCCGGTAGGTTTTCTGTCAAGTCCAACAGGCTCAAATGCAGCATCCACGCCTCCTCTGATATCAATACCATAACGCATTTCCGGTGCTCCGGCGATTGTAAATGCTTTATCGGAACCAAGGGGAATAGAAACGCCAAAAATTGCGGTATAAGCCATAAGCAGCGCTATTATTAAAATTATAAAAAATACCGGTTTTCTATTTTTTCTCATTTTTATACCAAAACATATCACAAGCTTACTTGTGATACTGCCACAAATAAAAGTGAAACTCATGTCTCACAGGTTGAAAGAATCATTATGTGGCATCCTTTCTTTCATTAATTTTTTCTTCAACCATTTATACTAACCTTACACTACTATTAGCAAACACTGCAAGGGGGAGCATGTCCTCCTATATGTGCTGCTAATTCTGTTATATCATTAATCTGTTTCTTAAACAGAATTAATAGCAGACATAAAAACAGAGATACGCCTAAAGGGGAGAATCTTGATGAATAAAGATCATGATATAAAAAACGCTGGGGATACTGAAAATATCTTGTTGCGGCCCTAATAAAATGAGTTGCCACACTTTCCTCTTCCGGAAGAAGTGCTATAGAAGTAAAATAATCCAGATAGTAAAAAGGCCGATATATGTTATCCAATGCATTAAAAGATTCTATAACACTGTACGCATTACTGTTAGCCGGTACAGATGTATCTATATTAAGGTTCAGCACTAGAGTTGGAAGCAGAACAACCAAAATACGCAGTACATATTTATTATATTGTCCGTTGGAACTCATATGCTCACCCCTTAAAAATAATCTATATTATAACATAACATATTTTTTGTTTTTTGCATATATCTAAGGATAAATTTCTTGGTAAAATCGAAAATATTTACAAGAAAATAGTTACTTCAAACAATTTCTTTCAAAGTTCAAAACAGACAGTATAAAAATAGTTTGTGTATTTACCCAAAACCTGTTCTAAAGATTTTGGATTTTCTTGGAAGACCAGGAAATATATTTGACATGAAAACCAAGTAATGCTACACTAATTATAACA
Organism: Anaerocolumna sp. MB42-C2; assembly: GCF_030913705.1. Classification (GTDB taxonomy): domain Bacteria; phylum Bacillota; class Clostridia; order Lachnospirales; family Lachnospiraceae; genus Anaerocolumna. The sequence continues at coordinate 1,871,765 of NZ_CP133190.1, read as the reverse complement.
ATCTAATATGAAAAGGTGCTTGGAGCATTAAATAATGCAGACAAGATAATAGGGAAATGGGTGAAAAGCCCATACGGTCCCGCCGCTGTAAAGGAAGAGTAACAATCAGTCGGTGAAACATTTTATTAAAATGAATTGCTGAAAAATCACTGTGATATATGGGAAGAGTGGTTGTTATTATGATACCTGAGTCAGAAGACCTGCCTTTTGATATGAAATTATGCATAGTTACGAACGATGGCTGTGTGTATTAAATATAGTTCCTAATAAAACGGGATTATATTTTACAGGCCTTTTTTGTATGCTGGAATCGTTCGTATAATAATGATTCCGGTTAACGAAAAGGGCTTTTTTTATTTATTCAGAAAGGAGTTTTATGAACAAATAACAAACACCTATGACCGGATTACAGGAACAAAAGCACCGCCTTTTATCAGAAGTTTTAAACCGGCTTCCGATAAGTTACAGATTAAAACTTCAGGAGCAGAGAATATGTGCAAAAAAGCAATTCTGGTTGTCAGTTTTGGTACAAGCCATAATGAAACGAGAAGGAAAACCATTGATCAGATTGAAAAGGATATTAGTAAAAACTATCCGGATTGGAAGATATACCGTGCATTTACAAGCAATATTATAATAAAAATATTAAAAAACAGAGACAGGCTGTTAGTGAATACCGTAAATGAAGCCATGGAACAGATGTTTACGGATGGAATCAGTGAGGTAATCGTACAACCCACGCATATTATAAATGGTATTGAGAATGACAATATGAAAATAGCGATACAGAATTGGCGGAACCGGTTTAAATCTGTTAAAATCGGTGCCCCGCTTCTAACCTCTGCAGAGGATTATCATAAAGTGATAACGGCGCTTATTAAGGAGTTACCGGAGCTGCAAAATGACGAGGCGGTTGTATATATGGGGCATGGTACAACGCATTACTCCAATACCAGCTATCCGGCTCTTGAATATATGTTCCGGGATTATGGATATGAGGATATCTATATTGCTACGGTGGAAGCCTACCCAACGTTGGATAATGTAATAAAACAACTAAAGAAAAAAGATTACAAAAAGGTAATATTAGTACCTTTTATGATAGTTGCAGGGGACCATGCCGTAAATGATATGGCAGGAGAGGAAGAGGATTCCTGGAAATCTATACTGGAGAGATTGGGATATAACGTGGGATATTCTTTAAAAGGACTTGGGGAATATAAAAGAATCAGGAATATTTTTATTGAGCATGTTGCCAAAGCAGATTGAGTGCCGGAATGTCAGTAATAGTTTAATACATGATAGGGCAGTCAACAGGTGTTTATTGATGTATTTAGATTAAATTGGCTTGAAGTGGAGGAATTCGTATGAAAGGTATATTATTCGGTGTGGGAGTAGGGCCGGGAGATCCGGAATTACTTACATTAAAAGCAGTCCGAATTATAAAAGAGTCTGACATAATTGCTGTGCCGGGGAAAGATTTGAATACCTGCATGGCTTATAATATTGTAAAACAGTTTTTATCGGATATTGGCAATAAAAAAATCATTACAGTGGATATGCCTATGACCAAAGAGAAAGAAAAGTTAGAAGAAAGCCACAAAAATGGTGCAGAATTAATCAGGAGCTATTTGGAGGAGGGACTTAAGGTTGCATTTCTGACATTAGGAGATCCAACAATTTATTCTACGTATATTTATATTCATAAGCGTATTTTAGCCGAGGGTTTTACAGCAGAAATAATTAACGGCATTCCGTCCTTTTGTGCTGTGGCTGCCAGATTACAGGAAGGACTTGTGGAAAATTCAGAACAGCTTCATATTATACCGGGTTCTTATTCTATTTCTGATGCCATTACCCTAAAAGGTACCAAGGTACTTATGAAAACAGGAAAAAAATTTGGTGAAGTAAAGGAACAAATAAAGGCTTTGGGGCTTCATGCGGCAATGGTGGAGAATTGCGGAATGGAGCAGGAGAAAGTATATTCCACCCTTGATGAAATCCCAGAGGAAGCGGGATATTATTCCCTAATTATTGTAAAGTAAAAGGGCCGGTTAAATTATGTTAGAGAGATATGTTTATAAAGGAAACCAGAAATTAAGGTGCGGTTATACAACAGGATCCTGTGCGGCGGCAGCAGCAAAAGCAGGTGCGGTTATGTTGTTTGCAGAAAAAACTTTGGAATGGATTTCTATCTTAACACCAAAAGGAATACCTCTTAACCTGGAAGTAAAAGAGATTACACGGGGAGATGATTTTGTTACCTGCGGGATACAAAAAGACAGCGGGGACGATGCAGATGTAACCAATGGAATATTAGTATTTGCTACGGTCAGTAAGACGGATAAGGATATTGTGATTGACGGTGGACCCGGAGTTGGAAGGGTTACCAGATTAGGCTTAAATCAGGATATCGGGCAGGCTGCCATCAACACCGTTCCCAGAGAAATGATTTACAAAGAGGTTATGGCAGTCTGCGAAGAGTCAGAATACACCGGAGGCTTATCAATTATCATCTCAATACCTCAGGGAGAAGAGCTTGCAAGAAAAACATTTAACCCAAGACTCGGAATAAAGGGTGGCCTTTCCATACTGGGAACCACCGGTATTGTGGAACCGATGAGTGAAACGGCACTTATTGATACGATCAGAACGGAGATGAGTTCCCTTGTGGCAGAAGGAGCAAAATACCTTATAGCAGCTCCCGGAAACTATGGGGAAGCCTTTGTGGACAGTCACCTGACTCTTACAGAAAACAAGACGGTTAAGTGCAGTAATTTTATCGGAGAAACCATTGATATGGCATTTGAATTTAAATTAAAGGGATTATTACTGGTAGGGCATATCGGTAAGTTAGTTAAGCTTGGCGGAGGTATCATGAATACCCATTCCAAATGGGCGGACGGACGGATGGAGATACTGTGCAGCTGTGGTCTTCTGGCAGGCGGAGATTCTGTATTGTTACGAAAAATCCTTAATTGTATTACTACGGATGAAGCTCTGGAACTATTTCAGGAAGCCGGTTTACTGGAAGCAGTAATGCAAGTTTTGATGGAAAAAATCGACTATCATATAGGGCACAGAGCATATGAGGGTTTAACAATAGGGGCTTTGGTATTTTCAAATAAATATGGCATATTAGGAGAGACAAAAAAGGTTCCGTTTCTTATAAATCAACTTATAGGAGGCGAGTGTGAAGTGTAGATGTGCAAATTGGCGGACATAAATTATTTGTATGGTCTTGATACTCGAATCCTGTTAATTTAACTTACGATAGGAGAAGTTTGAAAGTTCCCTTTCAAACTACTTATTAAAGCAGTAACGCAGACAGATCTGCGTTATGCAGGAGGTACAAATATGGTACATTTTGTAGGGGCCGGCTGCGGTGCGGTGGATTTAATTACTGTCAGAGGCCAGAAATTATTAAGTGAAGCGGATATAGTAGTCTACGCAGGTTCCCTGGTAAATCCTGACCTGCTGCAGTATACGAAAGAAGATTGCTGTATTTATGACAGTGCCCGTATGACACTTACACAGGTTATGGAGGTTCTGATTAACGGCAGCAGGGAGGGTAAGAAAGTCGTAAGGCTTCATACCGGAGATCCAAGTATCTATGGAGCAATCAGGGAACAGATGGATTGTCTTACTAAAGAAAAAATTGAGTATGATATTTGTCCCGGTGTCAGCAGTTTGTTTGGAGCTGCGGCATCCTTAAAAACGGAATATACATTGCCAGGAGTATCCCAGACAGTTATTATCACCCGTATGGCAGGGCGTACACCGGTACCTGAGAAAGAACAGATTGCATCGCTTGCAGCTCATCAGTCCACTATGGTTATATTTTTAAGTACCGGACTTTTGGAGGAACTGAAAGAGGAACTGCAAAATGGTGGATATAAGCCTACCACACCTTGTGCAATTGTGTATAAAGCAAGCTGGGAGGATGAACTGGTGGTACGTGGGATTGTAGCGGATTTACCTGAAATGGCGTTAAAGAACCACATAACCAAAACCGCTCTGATTGTAGTCGGTGAGTTTCTGGGTGACGATTATGAATTATCAAAATTGTATGATCCATCCTTTTCTACCGGATACCGTGAGGCTGCCTTTAATCAGGGAAAGCTGCAGGGTTAAAGAAAGAGCACCGGATAATTGCTTAAGGAGGCTTTATTAAGTTTATGAAAGTAGGTATCATTTCTTTTACGGTAAAAGGCGGATATTTAAACAATAAAATTTGCCGGGGATTACAATCCTCTGGTATGGAAGCTGAGGGGTATGGATTAGCCAAGTATATTCAAAGTACAGAAATAAATCCTTTTCAAAACCTGAGTGAATTAATGAATCAATTATTCAGAACCATGGACGGTATCATTGTAATCGGAGCTTGTGGTATAGCAGTTCGGGCAATTGCACCTTATATTAAAAGTAAAGTAACGGATCCGGCCGTAGTAGTGGCAGGGGAAGACGGTAAATATGTGATTGCCCTTTTGTCCGGTCATATCGGCGGAGCGAACGAACTAAGCAGAAAGGTAGCCGGGTTGATAGGAGCACAGCCGGTCATAACCACTGCAACCGATATGAATCATAAATTTGCGGTTGATAGCTGGGCAGTTAATAATAACCTGATTATAACGAATATGAGTCTGATAAAAGAAATATCAGGTGCCATATTAAACGGTAACCAGGTGGGATTTTGCAGTGAATATCCAATACATGGGGACAAACCTTTCGAACTTACTAAAAAAGCTGCCGACATAGGTATCTATATAGCAGAAAATACGCTGTTTAGCCCTTTCCCTAAGACTTTACATCTGATACCGAGAAATATTGTACTGGGAATCGGTTGCAGAAAAGGTACAAAAATAGCACCCATTATGGATGTTCTAAAGAATACTTTTAGAAAATATAATCTGGATGAAAAACGTATCTGTAGTATTTGTTCCATTGATATAAAAGCAGAAGAAGAGGGGATTCTGAAACTCTCGGAATATCTGCAGGTGGAATACAGCACGTTCTCCGCGGAGGAACTGAAAAAAGCACCGGGTGATTTTAAAACATCCCAATTTGTAGAAAAAACAGTCGGTGTAGATAATGTATGTGAAAGAAGTGCTTGTCTTGGAAGCGGTTATGGCAAAATGCTGATACCTAAAACAGCTGCGGCAGGTATCACCCTGGCTGCTTATGTAAAGGACTATTCGATAACATTTATATCTTCACTATAAAAGTAAAAGAGAAAGAAAGGATATGCAATGGTGTCAAATGAAATTATACATAATAGGATTTGGAGCAGGGAATTATCAATATATGACCATGCAGGCAAAAGAGGCCCTGGAAGATAGTGAGGTAATCGTAGGATACTCCGTTTATGTGGAATTGGTGCAGAAGTATATTGAAAATAAAGAATACTACAGTACTTCCATGAAGAAGGAGGAAGAACGGTGCAGGTGGGCTATAGAGAAGACATTGCAAGGAAAAAAGGTTGCAATAATATGCAGCGGTGACAGCGGTGTATATGGCCTTGCCAGCTTAGTTTATGAACTGGCTGTAGAATATGAACCTTTTGAAATCGAAGTGATATCCGGTGTAACAGCTGCATTAAGCGGCGGAGCGGTATTAGGGGCTCCCCTGACTCATGACTTTGCCGTCATCAGTCTGAGCGATTTACTGACTCCCTGGGACTTGATTGAAAAAAGACTGCAGTGTTCTGCCATGTGTGATATGGTAATCTGTCTTTATAACCCGTCCAGTAAAAAAAGGTTTGATTATCTAAAAAAAGCCTGTGAAATTATCTTGAAATACAGGAAGAAAGAAACAGTATGCGGTTATGTCCGTAATATCGGACGGGAGGGTGAATCCAGTCAGATAATGAATCTGGTCGATTTAAAGGAACTATCGGTAGATATGTTTACAACTGTATTTATAGGTAATTCCACCACAAAAAATCTGAATAATAAGATGGTAACACCAAGAGGTTATAAAATTACACCTGATTTACACCGGAAGACGGATCCTGGTAAAGCATCCATTAATACAGACTTGTAATTTTAAGCAAAACGGGAAAGGCAGAGATTTATGGAGAAAATACTTTTGTTTGCAGGTACAACGGAGGGCAGGTTTATTTGGGAATATTGCAGTGAGCTTAATATTCCGGTAACTGCCTCTGTCGCAACGGAATATGGGGAGTCGGTACTGCCGCCAAATGAAATATCCGACATACTGGTAGGCAGAATGGATGAGCAGCAGATGGAGGAATTACTCTTTGGCAGCCAATACGTACTTGTAATAGATGCAACTCACCCTTATGCCAGGGAAGTTACGATAAATATTAAAACTGCATGTATAAAGCATAATACACCATATGTCCGTGTACTAAGAGAAAGCCAGATTATACCGGGTGTTATACAGGTTGATAACATATACGAGGCTGCAAACTATTTAAATACACACGAAGGGGCAGCACTGATTACTACCGGAAGCAAGGAACTGCAAGTATTCAGTCAAATCAGGGATTACAGGAAAAGATTAACGGTAAGGATACTGCCGGATTACGAGAATGTAAAACAGTGTATGGAACTGGGCTTCACAGGCCGCAATCTGATTTGTATGCAGGGACCTTTTTCGGAAGAATTTAATTTAGCTCTCTTAAAGGAAATAAAAGCATCTTATCTGGTAACCAAGGAAGCCGGCGCCTATGGAGGGTTTTTGGAAAAAGTACATGCGGCAGAAAAAGCCGGTGCTCAGGTTATCGTTATAAAACGACCCGAAGCGGAAAAGGGATATACCCTGCAGGAGGTTACAGAGAAACTTAAGAAATTGATTCCGCCGGCTGCGGCAGATTAAAGAGGTGATTATGAAAAACGTAACAATAATCGGAGTAGGTATGGGTAATACAGATACCCTTACAATAGAGGGAAAAAACCATATCGACAAGGCTGAAGTATTACTTGGTGCTAAACGTATGATAGAATCCGTAAATACAGGAAATAAGCCGTCTTTTCCGTCCTTTGACGGTAATGAGATTAAGAATTTCATACAATCCTCAAACTATGTAAATTATGCCGTTCTTATGTCCGGTGACACCGGATTTTACAGTGGAACGACCTCTCTTCTTCCTTTGCTTAAGGAGTATGAAGTTAAGGTTATTCCCGGTATTTCAACCGTATCCTATTTTTGCTCTAAGCTAAAATTATCCTGGGAGGATGCCTTTTTGTTAAGTCTTCACGGCAGGGAGGAGAATATTGTACAGGCAGTAAGACAGCACATGAAAACCTTTGCTCTCACGGATGGAAAAATAAATGCTATATGCCAAAAGCTTACCCGGGCAGGTCTTGGATTCGTACAGGTGTATGTGGGAGAAAACCTCTCCTACGATAAGGAAAGAATCGTAAAAGGAACAGCCGAAGAAATTCAACATATGGATTTTGCCCCCTTAAGTGCTGTTTATATTATAAACTCGGATTATGAAGCAAAATTCCGTATCGGCATTCCCGATGATGAATTTATACGCGGTGCTGTTCCCATGACCAAAAGTGAAATCAGAGCTATCATCTTAAGCAAATTGAAGCTTAAGGAAGATTCCATCCTTTATGACATCGGAGCGGGTACCGGTTCTGTTTCTGTTGAAGCAGCGTTTCTGGCTAAGAGAGGGGTAGTATATGCAATTGAGCAGAAAGAAGAAGCTATAGGGCTGATAGAGAAAAATAAAGATAAATTCAAACTAGAAAACATAATAGCAATACCAGGAACTGCACCGGAAGTTATGGAGAATTTAGAGAAACCGGATTTTGCATTTATCGGAGGCAGTAAGGGAAATATGGAGAACATCATAAAATCTTTACTTAATAAAAATCCGGGTATTCGCCTGGTTATTACTGCCATTGCTTTAGAAACTCTGACAGAAGTTTTAAGACTTATGACTGAGTTTAAATTTGAAGAAGTTGAAGTAGTACAGGCTGCCATATCAAAAGCACAGAAAGTGGGAAGTTATCATATGTTAATGGGACAAAACCCGGTATTTATAGTTAGCGGCAGGGGGGAAACTACTTGAAACAGATAAATCGGATCATGTTAGCAGGAACAAAAAGCGGTGCAGGAAAAACAACCATAACCTTAAGTATATTACAGGGTCTGGTGGACAGAGGTTACAAAGTCAGTTCTTTTAAATGCGGACCCGATTATATAGACCCCATGTTTCACAGTAAAGTAATAGGTACAAAATCCGGGAATCTGGACAGCTTTTTTTGTGATGATGATACTTTAATGGGTTTACTATATCAAAATTCCAGAGATACGGATATCAGTGTAATGGAGGGAGTAATGGGTTATTACGACGGTATCGGGTTTTCTGATACCGGAAGTACTTATTCTATCGCAGCGATAACGAAAACACCGGTAATTTTAATTGTTGACGCTAAGGGAATCAGTGGTTCTTTAGGTGCATTATTACATGGCTTTTCAACATACAAAAAGGAAAGTTATATTAAAGGGGTTATATTTAACCGGCTGCCGGACAGATTATACGACAGTGCCAGAAAACTAGCAGAAGATATGGGAATCCAGGCAATTGGTTATGTACCTGTCCTTAGGGAATGGGAGCTTGAAAGCAGGCATCTCGGACTGGTAACTGCCGATGAAATAATAGATATTAAAGAAAGGATAAAGAGATTGGCGGACAGGCTCTCTAATACCATTGATTTTAAGAAAATCCTCACCATTGCAGGAATGGCAGAACCTCTTTCGATTACAGAAGATTTACCCTACCTAAAGGAAAAAGAGAAGATTTCCATTGCAGTAGCACAGGATGAAGCCTTTTGTTTTATTTATAGGGATAATCTGGAAAGGCTTAAGGAGGCAGGAGCCAAGCTTTATTTTTTTAGTCCCTTAAGGGATAAAACTCTGCCTGAGAAAGTGGATGGATTATTGCTTTGCGGGGGATATCCGGAACTGTATGCCAGAGATTTATCCCGGAATACTTCCCTGCTTCATGAGATTAAAACTGCAATTGAGAATGGAATACCCACCATCGCGGAATGCGGCGGTTTTATGTATCTTCACGAAACTATGGAGGATTCGAAAGGGTTAGCCTATCCTATGGCGGGTGTAATTCCCGGTAAATGTTTTAAAACCAAACACCTGCAGAGATTTGGTTATATTTATTTAAAAGGCCTGGAGGAAAGTCTAGCAGCCGGTAATCAGGAAATGATTAAAGCCCATGAATTTCATTATTGGGACAGCGAAAGCTGCGGCAAGGATTTTCATGCAGTGAAACCGGACGGCAGCAGGGAATGGGAGTGTGTTCACGCAAGTAAAACCCTTTATGCCGGATTTCCACACCTTTATTTCTCCAGTGATAATTCCATTGCAAAACGGTTTATAGACCGGTGTATGCAATACAGAATCAGTCCATATCACTATAAGAATCCGGTTTAAAGGAAAGGATAGGTATGATGCTTGAGATCAGGGAACAAAAGTTAGACCATTCAGCTATGGCTGCCGCTAAAGAGCATTGGGATAATATTGCTAAACCTATAGGGAGCCTGGGAGTATTTGAAGATTTGATCATTAAGATAGCTGGTATTCAAGGCAGTAAAAAAGTAGATATCAGTAAGAAAGCTGTAGTAATTATGTGCAGTGATAACGGAGTGGTAAGGGAAAAGGTGACTCAGACCGACAGTTCCGTTACAGCAATTGTTACGGAAAATTTTGCAAAAGGAATTGCAAGTATCAATCAGATGGCTGCGGCAGCCGGTGCTAAGGTAATACCGGTTGATATAGGCGTAAATAAAGACTTAGAGTCTCCTGGGATTATAAATAAAAAAGTCGGTTATGGAACAGGAAATATTGCAAAAGAACCGGCAATGACCATGGAACAGGCATTAAAAGCAATTGAAATCGGTATGGAAATTGTCAGGGATTTAAAAGAGGACGGCTATCGCATAATCGGAACCGGCGAAATGGGAATTGGAAATACCACTACCAGCAGTGCTGTTGCCAGTGTTTTATTAAATCTTCCGGTAAGGGAGGTCACCGGTAAAGGTGCCGGCTTATCAGATGAGGGACTTAACAGAAAAGTTCGTGTCATAGAAGAAGCAATTTGTATTAACCAGACCGATTCCGGAAATCCGGTGGAAGTCCTTGCTAAACTGGGCGGTTATGATATTGCAGGAATGGTTGGTCTCTATATAGGCGGCTTACAGTATGGACTTCCCATAGTCATTGACGGGGTAATATCTTCCGTAGCTGCCCTTATTGCAGCCAGAATTAACAGGGAAGCCGTTAATTATATGATTCCCTCTCATATGAGCAAAGAACCTGCCAGTATAAAGATTATGGAAGAATTAGGGCTTACCCCTGTAATATACGGCAATCTGGCATTGGGAGAGGGTACAGGAACAGCCATGTTGTTTCCCTTGTTAGATATGGTATTGAAAGTTTATTACTTTAATTCTACTTTTGATAATATTAATGTTAAGGCTTATGAGAGATTCGATAATAAATAAAAGAAATTATATACCATTATAGGCGGATATGGGTGTGTATCTTTTACCGGAAAGAGGTTGTTATGATTATATTAGTTACCGGCGGCAGTGGAAGCGGAAAATCAAAATTTGCGGAAAACCTGGCAGTAAAGCTTAGAAATAAGGATTTACTTTATATCGCTACCATGATTCCGATGGATGAGGAAAGCTTAATTAGAATCAAAAGACATCAAAACCAAAGGAAAGAAAAAGGATTCCAAACCCTGGAGCGTTATACGGATTTAAAAAATTTGGAGATAAATAATTATCCTGCCGTATTATTAGAATGTATGTCCAATCTGCTGGCAAATGAGATGTACTGTGAGAATGGAATATCTAATTTGTTTGAAAAGGTACCGGTAAAAGAGGAAATTCTAAAGGGTATCACTCATCTAGCTGCAGTTTGTGAGCATGTCATTATCGTATCCAATGAAGTTTTTTCCGATAATGGTTCCCACTATGAGGAAACTTCCCAATACATAAACATATTAGGTGAAATAAATTGTACCATTGCCAATATGGCTTCAAATGTTTACGAAATCGTGTGCGGGATACCGGTCTGCCAGAAAGGAGCAGATATTTTATGACATTTATAAATAGATTAGTATCTTTAATAACTTCTGTATTGTCATCTATAATAATATCTTTTTCGACTTATTCCATAATACCAATGCCGAGAGTAGAATGGGATGAAAAAAACAGGAAGTATTCCTTAATCTTTTTTCCTCTCATAGGTGTTGTAATCGGCGGAGTTCTTTGCGGATGGTGGGGGCTCTCTGGGGTTTTAGGTTTTGGGGTTTTTATGAGATCAGCCGTTGCTTTGGCTATTCCTGTTTTTATAACCGGAGGCATTCATTTGGACGGATTTATCGATACGGTAGATGCGTTAGGTTCCTATCAGCCGAAAGAGAGAAAATTAGAAATATTAAAAGATCCCCACACTGGTGCTTTTGCTCTAATTAGCTGTAGTGTTTATTTTATCTTGTATTTTGGAGCCCTTACGGAAATGAAAAGTCTTAAAGCATATATAATGCTAAGTCTGGGATTCATTCTATCCAGAGCATTAAGCGGATTAGGGCTGGTACTGTTTCGCTCTGCCAAAAAACAAGGCTTATTGTATGCTTTTTCTTCTGCCGCACATAGGGGAATTACAGGTTTTTTATTAGGACTGATTCTCTTTATCTGTCTGGGTTTCCTGCTTTACGTTGATAGGATTGGCGGCAGTGTACTGTTTCTTATGGCGTTACTTATTTTCTGGTATTACAAAAGGGTCTCTTACAGCCAGTTTGGAGGAATTACAGGTGATCTGGCCGGATTTTTTCTACAGGTTTGTGAGCTGGCTATTGTGATTGCCGTGGCAGTTATTCTTTAGTAAGGGGAGGAAAAATAAAATGGAATTATATATCGGTGGAATCAGCCAGGGAAAACTTCAGTATGTATGTAACAAAAAGAATATCTCTATAGACAGCATAGAAATTTGTGATGGAGCAGTTTGCTCTATGAAAGAAATATTGTCCAAAAGAATTATTCATCAGTTCCATTTATTTATTAAGCGTTTATGGATGGAGGAAACACTTGGGGATGTCTATTTAAAAAATCCCTCCACGCCCCAGGATATGGCCTTAGCATTTATTGAAGTACTGATAGCAAAGAACCCATCCGCTGTTATTATCTGTAATGAAGTCGGATACGGAATCGTTCCTATGGATAAAACAGATCGGATATACCGGGAAACAGTAGGACGGTGTTTATGCAGAGTGGCAGAATACTCTACAAGTGTAGAAAGGATTGTCTGCGGATTGGGGATGAAACTAAAATGAAGGTAATGCTGATAAGACATGGCCAGACGGAAGGAAATCTTAAAAAGCGGTATATCGGAGTGACAGATGAATCTTTATGTACGGAGGGTGTGGACCGGATTCTGGAAAATGTGAAAGACAACCAATACCCGGAAGTTTCCGTTATTTATACAAGTCCCTTAAAACGCTGCATTCAGACGGCACAACTTATCTATCCAAAGAAAAAATATATTCTTTCTGAGAATTTAAGGGAATGTGACTTTGGAGAATTGGAAAATAAAAATTATCTGGAGCTATCAAATCATGTTAAATATCAAAAATGGCTTGCAGGCAATGGAACCTCGGAATTTCCCTCCGCCGAAAAGCAGGAGGATTTTAAAAAGAGATGCCAGGAGGCTTATAAACTGATCATAAAAAAAAGTTTCAATCAGGATCTTGCCTTTATTATCCATGGAGGTACTATTATGGCTATTTTAGAAAAATACGGAGTACCTGAAAAAAGCTTCTATGACTGGCAGTTAAAAAATGGTGAAGGATATCTGTGTGAACTTCAGAAAGACAGAGTCAGCCTGAAAGTTGTTAGCATAATAGCAGCCAACTGTGAAACGTTATAGTATCAGAATATTACAGTTTAGTATCTTAATTACCTTAAAATAAATTGATACGGGAGAAAAATCATGATTTATTATTCCATAACCGCATTTGTAACCGGCTATTTATTAGATTTAATCTTTGGCGATCCGTATTGGCTTCCCCATCCCATCCGTCTTATAGGAACTTTAATAAGTAAGACAGAAAAATGGATACGCAGATTCTGTAAAAATACGCAAAAAAGCCTGATGGCGGGAGGTACAGTACTGGTAATCCTGATTCTCACTTTCTCCACTCTGATTCCTCTTACCCTTTTGAATTTTTTGTATCATAATATTCCTTTACTTGGGTTTATCGTTGAAAGTATCATGTGTTATCAGATACTGGCTACGAAATGTCTTAAAGTTGAAAGTATGCGGGTATACCATTCGCTGGTTAAGGGGGATTTAAAAGAAGCCAGATATAACGTATCCATGATAGTCGGAAGAGATACCGCTGATTTAGATGAAGCAGGAGTTACCAGAGCAGCTGTTGAAACGGTTGCGGAGAATACCTCCGACGGAGTAATTGCACCGATGATTTATCTGGCAATCGGAGGGCCGGTCCTTGGTTTTTTCTATAAAGCGGTAAATACCATGGATTCCATGATTGGATATAAAAACGAGTCCTATCTTTATTTTGGACGGGTTGCGGCCAGGTTAGACGATTTCGTTAATTATCTCCCGGCCAGAATATCTGCTTATCTTATGATATTGGTATGTCCTTTAACTGGGTTGGATTTTAAAGCAGCGGTACGGATCTATCGAAGAGATAAACAAAACCATGCCAGTCCCAATTCTGCCCAGACAGAAGCAGTCTGTGCAGGTGCATTAGGTCTTCAACTCGCCGGAGATGCTTTTTATTTTGGAAAACTGTACAAGAAACCTACCATAGGGGATGATACAAGGCCGATTGAAGCAGAAGACATTAAAAGGGTAAATAAACTACTCTACGCAGCATCCTTTCTGGCGGTAGTATTATTTACCATATTGAAATTAGTTTGTGTAGTAATGTTTATTAAATAAACTGCCGGCTTAGAGAATTGGCAGACAGGAGAGAATAATGGAGCAAAACCAACATGGCGGCGAAATTTATGATAAAAAAATCAGCTGGGATTTTTCTGTTAATACCAACCCCTTTGGTCTGCCGGAGGGCGTAAAAAAAACACTTATCCGACACATAGATACTTTTGCCTTATATCCGGATAACCGCTGCGGCAGTCTGGCAAGTGCCATAGCGGATTATGAAAGAGCAGACAGGGATTACATTATCTGCGGAAACGGTGCTTCTGATTTAATATTTCGATTATGTTATGCCTTAAAACCAGGAAAAGCAATGGTAACGGCACCTGCTTTTTCCGAATATGAAAAAGCGTTAAGGGAAGCCGGAAGTCAGATTGAATACTGCCTTTTAACGGAACGGGATTCGTTTCAAGTCACGGAACAGCTTCTGAACCAATTAAATGAAACGATTGATCTGTTATTTTTATGTAACCCCAATAATCCGGTAGGTAACCTTATACCACCAGCCCTGTTAGAAAAAATTATGACTCAGTGTCTCAGGTACAATATTTTCTTAGTGATGGATGAGTGTTTCATTGAATTTACGGACGAACCGGAAGCCTATTCAATAAAGAAGTATCTGAATAAAAATGATAGAGTTTTTCTGTTAAGAGCGTTTACCAAATTATATGCTATGGCTGGTTTAAGACTCGGGTACGGCATATGCAGTGATATACAGCTGATTAACAAAATGTCTGCCATGGGGCCTGCCTGGAATGTGTCCGTACCGGCCCAGATTGCCGGAATAGAAGCCTTAAAGGAAGAGTCCTACCGTCTTAAGACCAAAGAGCTAATAAGAGTTGAACGGGAGTATCTGTATAACAGTCTGAAAACACTTGGAATCAAGGTATTTAAACCTACTGCCAATTACATCTTCTTTAAATGTTGGGATACCCTTTATGAATTTCTGTTACATAGGGAAATCCTCATACGGCAGTGTGGCAATTACAATCAATTAAGCAGAGAATTCTACCGGATTGCAGTCAAAAATCATGAAGAAAATGTTATCCTGATTAGGGAGATAGCTGAATTTTTAGACATCTGCAAACTGAATCAGAATTAGACTACAAGATATAGGAGGGTATAAATTATGGCAAAAGCGATTATGATACAGGGAACCATGTCCAATGTAGGAAAAAGCCTTTTGGTGGCAGGGCTTTGCAGGGTATTAAAACAGGATGGGCACAAGGTCGCACCCTTTAAATCTCAAAATATGGCTTTGAATTCCTTCATTACGGAAGAGGGCCTGGAAATGGGACGAGCACAGGTTATGCAAGCGGAAGCCTGTGGGATTAAACCCAGTGTGCTTATGAATCCAATACTTTTAAAACCTACCACTGATGTGGGTTCCCAGGTTATTGTAAATGGTGAAGTACTTGGTAATATGAAAGCCATGGATTACTTTAAGTATAAAAAATCTCTTATACCGGATATTATGAAAGCTTATCATAAATTGGAGGAAGAATATGATATCATTGTAATAGAGGGAGCCGGAAGCCCGGCAGAAATTAATTTGAAAAGTGATGACATTGTCAATATGGGTATGGCAAAACTCGTTGATGCACCGGTTCTATTAGTCGGCGATATAGACAGAGGCGGTGTATTTGCTCAGCTTGCAGGAACGTTAATGTTATTGGAGGAAGAAGAAAGGGCAAGGGTGAAAGCCACTATAATTAATAAGTTCAGGGGAGATAAGGCCATATTAGAACCGGGACTTGACATGTTAAAGGATATAAGCGGAAAAGAAGTAGCAGGTGTAATCCCTTATGTGTATCTGGATATTGATGATGAAGATAGTTTATCTGAGCGTTTTGTAAGCAGTAAGACGATCGGTTTGGTAGATATAGCTGTCATTAAGTTACCACGTATCTCGAATTTTACGGATTTTAATTCTCTGGAACATATGGAGGGCGTTTCTCTTCGTTATATAACAAATGTATCTGACTTAAAAGAAACGGATATGATTATTATACCGGGAACCAAAAGTACTATGGCAGACCTTCTCTGGATGCGGCAGAATGGTCTTGAAACCGCAATTAAAAAGCAGGCGGCAGAGGGAAAGATTGTCTTCGGAATCTGTGGCGGATACCAGATGCTCGGAGAAAAATTAAGTGATCCCTATGGAGTGGAAGCCTCCGGTAATATGGAGGGAATGGGACTGCTGCCAATAGCAACCGTATTTAATAAAGAAAAAGTTCGTACCAGAATAGCGGGAAATATCAATACTCTGGACGGGATATTCGGATTATTAAACGGTGTTCCTATTGAGGGGTATGAAATTCATATGGGAGTATCCAGTAAAACGGGTCGTGGCAATGGTAGTTATTTTTCTCAGATCTCTGCTTGTTTAACAGAAAGAATGGATGGCAATACAGAGCAAAATGAAAGTCTAAAGTCTGACGGTTATGTATTCGAAAACGTAATCGGAACCTATGTACATGGAATATTTGATAGTGAAGAATTTATAGAGGGAATTATCAAAACCCTTTATAAGTCTAAGGGTTTGGAATATAATCAAGTGAAATCCGTTGATTTAAAAGCTTATAAGGAAATGCAATATGACAAGTTAGCGGATACGGTCAGGAACAATCTGGACATAGATTTCATTTATAGAATTTTGGAGGAAGCGAAATGAATCAGGGTTTGATACATGTTTACTGCGGGGATGGAAAAGGTAAAACCACGGCGGCAATCGGGCTGGCCATTCGTGCTGCCGGCAGCGGAATGAAAGTAGTATTATTACAATTCCTGAAAGGAAGAGTGGTAAGTGAACTGGAGAGTTTAAAGTTAATTCCGGGCATTACCGTGATACGGAATCATAAAGATTTAGGGTTTTACAATACCATGTCCCCCCAGGATAAAAAGGATATTACCGTATATCACAATGAAAACTTAAGAAAAGCTTTAGATATGGTTAAGAGAGATTCCTGTGATCTACTGATCTTAGATGAGATAATGGCTGCATATAAATATGAATTGGTGGATTGCCCGCTAATTGATGATCTTATATTGAATAAGAAGAAAGAACTGGAGCTGGTGCTGACCGGACGGGACCCTGCGCCTTTATTTCTCGAAAAGGCAGATTATGTATCGGAAATAAAGAAAGTAAAACATCCCTATGATAAAAATATTACAGCCAGAAAGGGAATAGAACTATGAAAATACAGGCAGAATATTTAGCTCCGGAGACAATAGAAAAAAGAAGTTTTGAGATTATTGAGGCAGAATTAAAAACAAAGCTGGATGAGGAGCTAAAACCTATTATAAAAAGAGTAATCCATACGACTGCAGATTTTGATTATGCAAAAAACCTGTGTTTTTCAGACGGAGTAGTTAAAAAAGCACTGGAAGCAATAAAAAACGGTGCTGATATTATTACGGATACTAATATGGGTAAAGCAGGAATCAATAAAAAATCCTTAGCCAGATTCGGCGGAGACGTGCACTGTTTTATGGCAGATGAGGATGTTGCCCTAAAAGCAAAGGAGAGAGGAGTAACAAGAGCAGCCATCAGTATGGAAAAAGCGGTTGAATTAAATAAAAGCCTGATATTTGCAATCGGTAACGCCCCCACTGCACTGATACGGTTACATGAACTGATACTTAAGACAAATATAAAACCGGAGCTAATCATCGGTGTTCCGGTGGGTTTTGTTAATGTAGTGGAAGCAAAAGAGTTAATTATGGAAACAGACGTACCTTATATCATAGCCAGGGGAAGAAAAGGCGGTAGTAATGTAGCAGCATGTATCTGTAATGCACTTTTGTATATGATACCGTAATAATCGAGCCGGTTATGTTACCTGAGACATTCTCTGCAGATTAAATAAAAAAAGAGGTCGTTTCTAAATTTCTTTGAATACAGACTTACGTGAGGAACCATAATCCATATGTAAGAGTATTAAAAGAATTTTGCAACGACCCCATCAGTCAGAACTTTCTTCGTTTTTCTCTTTAAGCTGATCCAGATGTAACTGGATCATACGGCCTTTAATATAATCTTTGTATTCATCTGTAAGCCGGTTATAATAATTCAGCACATTCCATTCGTCTTTGGTTAAAACGGTACTTTTTGAATGTGTATAATTCGTAGTTTCTTTTGTTCCCTCAAATCTTTGTCTGCTATTTTCGTAGTCAAACAGATAATCAACACTGACATTAAAATATTCCGCCAGTTTTACTAATATATCGGGATCGGGAGTACTGTAATTCCGTTCATAATTGGACATGGTAGATTTACTTACCCCAAGGATCTGAGCCAAGTCATTCTGTGGAATATTTTTTTCAAGTCTTAAGTTTCGAATTTTTTTACCAATATCCAAGATAACACTCCCTTTTTTAATAAATACTAACATAAAATATATTTTTTAAAATATAAGTCCAATAATACTGGATATTATTTAAAAATATTTGACAAATCAAATAAAAATGGATATAATATAAAAAGTGATATAAAAGTTGATAAAACAATTACCATATTAACTTTCAATAAGGCATAAGGCTTTAATGCAATATATAAAAATATAATCCCCTCAATATTTTTTATTTGCCTTATATACCTTATGCTTTATTGAAAATTAATATGGTTTTTAATTACACAGGAAAGTTCTCCGAACTTTCCTGTGTAATTAAAAGCCCTCCGGGCAGGATGCGAATGACGTGCCATAGATAGATTGTCACTGAAGTACAGCGCGTCAGCGCTAGAGTCTGGCATGAATATATCAATATTACAATTCTTACCCGGAACGCTATAGATAATACTCCAAGTATGAAATTAACCTTTTACACTAAAATCTTAATAGGTTAAAATTAGAACAGTAAATCTTATAATAATTACTAATATTATACAAGCATAATGTGATATAATAGAATTACCAGGATGGATTTGGAATCCGTATACAATACTATTCTGGGAACAAATGAAAGGATGGTGTAAAATATGTTAAATCAAGAAGTAGCAAAATTACTCAACGACCAGATTAACAAAGAATTTTATTCAGCCTATCTTTATATGGATATGGCGAACTATTACGCGGATCAAAGTTTAAGCGGATTTGAAAATTGGTTTTTTGTTCAAATGCAGGAAGAAAGAGACCACGCAATGTTATTTCGTCAATACCTGCTAAATAACAGTGAAACAGTACAACTGGCAGCAATATCTGCACCCGATAAAAAATATGATAATTTCCGTGAACCATTAGTGTTAGCACTTGAACATGAAGAATTTGTGACCGCGTCCATAAACAATATATATGAAGCCGCATATAAAAATAAAGATTTCAGGACAATGCAGTTCTTAGATTGGTTTATTAAGGAACAAGGTGAAGAAGAGAAAAATGCGGATGATAACATTAAGAAATATGATTTGTTTGCAGGTGATCCCAAAGGGTTATATATGTTGGATAATGAATTGAAAGCAAGAATTTATGCAGCGCCTTCTCTTGTTTTATAGGTACCATAGCACTCATAGTTTAACGAAAGAGTTAGATGAAAGAGTTAGAAAAAAAGTATAGATGAAAGAATTGACGAAAGTGCATAGATAAAAGCGTATGATAGAAGAATATCGACATAAGAAAAGCAGAAATGATTAATATAAAAATACAGCGCTTGGTTGGAATACCAGGCGCTGTTAATATTTTAAGAGATTACATCCTATAAGAGAAAAAGCACTACAGGGCAGGAAGCAATCACAAATATTATTAAGATGATTGGTGCATCTTATTATAGATTTCATTAAATATAAGAGTTTGATTTTCAAAATCTTCATTACTAATTAATTGGCGTTTCGCAGCATATTCACATAGGAAGCAGGTAAATGCAGTAAATTTAATATGCTGGATTAAAACAGCAAAATTTCCGGTATCAAAATATTTTTTAATAATTTCATAATTATATATAGTAATTTCAATAACGGTATTATCCGCTGTCTGCTCTAAGGTTTCAAGTAATTCTTCTAATTTATTTTCAACAAATAATTCTTTTAAATCCGTGTTTAAGTTATTAATTTCTTCTGTCATGATTAGTTCCTTTCGTTTTTTTCAGATTGAACTCCTGATGATTATATTTCTTAATAATATTATTATAAGTGAATAATGAATCATAGTCAATTTTGAAAATATTTTCAATTATGATTGTTTTGTATTGATTGGGAAAGCAGAATCCAAGCAGTTATAAGAAATTAGTACTAGTGTATATTTCAATTGATAAATCAAGCTCCGCAAATTAGCCAAAATGCTTATATCTTCAGTTTATTTATGAGGATTTGGTCCTGGTTTTACAATGTAAAAATATGTTGACAAATATATTAATTTGTCTAAAATGAGAATAGATATCTGTTAAATGTTACAAGAATTATGGATAAATAAGTTATTTTTAGGCATTTATATACTTAATTCATTTCCTGAATTTCGACGTATAAACAATAGATTTATAAGTTAGAAGGTGTATAGTTATAATACCCATAAAAGATAAGGTATAAAAATGAAATAAGCTATAAAATATAAAAGTTTGTAAGTTAATAGGATACGATTTTGATTTAAATATAATTGAATAGCAGGAGGAACTGTATATATGGATATTACGATGTTAATTAGTATTATATTTGCTTTCACATCGCTGATACTGGCTTTTGTTTTGGATGGAGGCCATGTTCATTCACTGCTGGAACCAACAGCAGCAATGATTGTATTCGGCGGTACTTTTGGTGCGGTAGGAATATCTTTTAAATCCTCAGTGCTGGTGAAATTGCCCAAAATAATGGCAATAGCTTTTAAAAAGCAAAAACAGGACAGACAAGCTATTGTAGATACATTCTATAAAATATCCAATCTGGCCAGGACCAGTGGATTATTGTCCCTGGAAACCGAAATTCAGAATAATACATATGATAAATTTATTGTAGATGGAATTCAACTGGTTATGGATGGTACGGATCCTGAAATTATTAAAAAGACTTTGGAGAATAAAGTGGATAATATGGAGTACCGTCACTCAAAAGGAATTGCGGTATTTGAAGCAGCAGGCGGATTTGCCCCGACTATGGGGATTATTGGTACTGTTATGGGTCTGGTACATGTTTTAGGTAATTTAGGAGGGGATGCAAATTCACTGGGGCCTCAGATCGCCATAGCTTTTATAGCAACCCTTTATGGCATATCTTCTGCCAACCTTTTATGGCTGCCGATAGCAAATAAATTAAAAGAGCTTGATACGGATGAAATAGTAACCAAAAATATGATGATGGATGGAATTTTAATGCTACAAGAAGGCGGTAATCCTGCGTTAATCGTAGAAAGGCTAAAAGGGTACTTAGATGATGAAAAAGAAGAAAGTGAAGAAGGAGAACGGTGAAAGATGGCTGTTAACCTACTCAGACCTGATTACGTTATTAATGGTATTTTTCGTTATGCTTTATTCCATCAGCAACGTAAATCAGAAAAAATATGAAGCCCTCTCTCAATCATTAAGTCAAGCTTTCGGTAATTCCGGAAAGAGTGTAGATGGATCGGTTATACCAAAAGGCAGCGGGATTTTAGACGGCGGTACAGGGCTTACATCGAAAGATATTAAAGAAAGCGGAGATTCCGATAAGGCACAGTCCGGTCAAGAGAATGACATCGATGCCAGTGACGGTATCAGCAAAGAAGAATTTGCCAGATTAAGAGAGGAGCTTTATGAAACTCTAAAAGACAGTAAATTAAAAGATAAACTCCGTATTACTGTGGAAGATAAAGGAATGGTTATTTCTTTGCCGAATGATATTCTGTTTGATAGTGGAGAAGCGGATGTAAAACCGGAGATGAAACCAATCCTGGATCAGGTCGCAGTTGTATTAAACAGTGTTGACAGCCCCATTCTAGTGGAGGGTTATACAGATAATGTACCGGTTAATAATAATCAATACAGATCCAATTGGCAGCTGTCTGCGGAAAGAGCAGCCAATATGGTACAGTATTTAATCGAAAATTATAAAATGAAACCGGATCGTTTAGCAGCCATTGGTTACGGAGAATATAAACCGGTAGCTTCTAACAAAACGAAAGAGGGTAGAATGAAAAACAGACGTATCAGTCTAACCTTACTTTATAATGAAGAGGCAAGACAGGTACAAAAGTGAATGGAATTGTAAATTATGGGCAGGAAGCTATTGGATTAATGAAAAAAATCAGTAGCTTCCGATTTTATATGTTACAAAAACTTCCAAAGAGTAAAATTAAGTCAGAAAAAAATAATTGACAAAAGTGCAAAATCAGGTTAGACTTTATCCATTAAAAGTGCTAAACTGTAATGCTTTAAAGCAATTTTGTATTGAAGTAAAATGTTACGGTTATAAAGGAGGAAGTTATGAAAAAATCAAAAAAAGCGATTTCTATTTTTTTAACCGCATTACTGGTTACGGCGTCCTTATCAGGATGTGGCAAGAAAGACACTGCTTCAGGAGGAGAAGTATTTCGTATTGGTGTTGATCAATTAGTGGAACATGCTGCATTAGATGCTTCCTATAAGGGATTTGTAGATGCCCTGGCAGAAGCAGGTTATAAAGATGGTGAGAAAATTTCCATTGATTATCAGAATGCACAGGGGGATCAATCCAATGCTAATACCATCGCAACAAAACTGGTGAATGATAATGATGATTTAATCTTAGCAATTGCGACTCCGGCCTCACAGGCAGTTGCCAATGCAACAAAAGATATTCCTATTCTTGTGACAGCAGTTACAGACCCTCAAGCAGCCGGTTTAGTTGCATCCAATGAAGCACCGGGAGGAAATGTTTCAGGAACCTCTGACTTAACTCCTGTAAAGGAACAAATCGATTTATTAAAAAAACTGGTTCCCGAGGCAAAAAAAATAGCGATTCTTTACTGTTCCAGTGAAGTGAATTCTAAAATACAAGCTGATATGGCGATTGAAGCGGCTACTAAATTAGGGATGGAATCTGAGGAAGCTACCGTTTCCAATACCAATGAAATCCAACAGGTGGTAGAATCTTTAATTGGTAAAGTAGATGCGATTTATGCTCCCACCGATAATGTTATTGCAAAAGCTATGCCAACAGTTTCCCAGGTTGCCAATGCCAACAATCTTCCTGTCATCTGCGGTGAAGAGGGTATGGTGGATGCAGGCGGTTTAGCTACATATGGAATCGATTATTACGAACTTGGTAAGTTAACCGGTAAGCAGGCAGTAAAAATTATTGAAGGAACAGCTACTACTGCAGAAATGCCTATTGAATATCTTTCAGCAGATCAATGTAAGTTATCCATTAATGAGGATGTTGCAGCACAATTAGGAATTGAAATTCCGTCTGATTTAACAGAAGATAAAGAGTAGGTATCATTTATTATATAACAGAAAAGCTGTCCCGATGTAGGATTCTTGAATCTGTTTACGTACATGAACAAGAATGATATAAGGGACAGTCTTTGCGTTTAAGGGAAGGTAAGGAATCATTATGAATATTAAAGCAGTATTGGCAAATTTCTTAACATTATTGCCGGCAATATTACTGGCTTCGGTAGGTGCCCTGTCACAAGGGCTTTTTTGGGCAATTTTAGCCATTGGTGTTTATATTTCATTTCGTATATTGGATATTGCGGATATGACCAGTGAGGGAAGTTTTGCGTTAGGAGGCAGTGTCAGTGCAACCGTTATTGTTGTTTTAGGCTGGAACCCTTTTTTAAGTTTAATTATAGCAATACTTGCAGGAATGTTATCAGGAGTTGTAACGGGACTTTTACATACAAAACTAAAGATACCTGCAATTCTTTCCGGTATTCTGTCAATGATAGCATTATACTCTGTTAATTTAAGAATTATGGGACAGGCTAATACCCCGCTTCTTGGGCAGAAAACGGTAATATCCGAGATAAAAGGAATACTGCCATCAGCAAAAGAACTCGGAATGAAAGATTCTCTTTTACAGACGTTGGTTTCAATTGGTATAGGATTAGCTTTTGTTATATTAGTGGTTGCTTTTCTGTACTGGTTTTTCGGTACGGAAATCGGATGTACCATTCGTGCCACCGGTAATAATGAAGCTATGGTTAGAGCGCAGGGATCGAATACGGATTTAATGAAAATAATCGGCCTGGCATTAGGGAATGGATTAATTGCTTTGTCAGGTGGTCTTGTAGCCCAGAGTCAGGGGTACGCAGATGTAAGTATGGGTGTCGGTGCGATTGTGGTAGGTCTTGCTTCCATTGTAATCGGAGAGGTCGTATTTCACAGGAAACGTTCTTTTGCTTATAAACTAAGGGCAATTATAATCGGAGCCGTTATTTATCGTATCATTATTGCTATCGTATTGCAATTCGGTTTGAATACCAATGACCTTAAACTTCTGACTGCAGTTCTTGTTGCAGTTGCGTTGTCCGTACCGGTTTTAAAGAAACAAAAAGTGGTAGTACATAAGGAGGGTGTATAATGCTTACATTAAATAATTTATATAAGACCTTTAATCCGGGTACTATTAATGAAAAAAGGGTATTAAACGGTCTGGAACTTCAGTTAAATCCTTCCGACTTTGTAACTATAATCGGCGGTAATGGCGCCGGTAAATCCACTATGCTTAATATGATAGCCGGAGTACATTTTCCGGATGAGGGAACAATAACACTTGATAATATTAATATTACCAGATTACCGGAATATGAGAGGGCGAAATATCTGGGGAGGGTTTTTCAGGATCCTATGATGGGAACTGCAGCTGATATGGAAATTGAAGAAAATCTGGCACTTGCGTACCGCAGAGGTAAAAGGCGAGGCTTAAGCTGGGGAATAACAAAAGCGGAGAAAGAGTTGTACGTTGAACTATTAAAAACCCTGGATCTGGGATTAGAAAACCGATTAACCTCTAAAGTCGGACTCCTTTCCGGTGGACAGAGACAGGCTCTAACTCTTCTTATGGCTACTTTGAAAAATCCTAAATTGCTGCTTCTGGATGAACATACTGCGGCATTGGATCCAAAAACGGCCAGAAAAGTATTGGAATTAACGGAACAGATTGTAACTAAAAACTCCCTTACGGCCCTTATGGTAACCCATAATATGAAAAATGCCATTCAGTATGGAAATCGTCTGATTATGATGTTTGAAGGTAAAATTATATATGATGTATCCGGAGAAGAAAAAAAGAAACTACAGGTAAGCGATCTGTTAGCAAGATTTGAAACAGCCAGCGGCGGTGAATTTGCCAATGACAGAATGATACTGGCGTAAACAAAGATAAGAGCAAATAGAATAATTTTTTAAAAGGTATACCAATATCTGACATAATATGCTATAATATGTGCCTAGTGTATTGTATAGTAATAGAATACTATGCATGACTTAGGTGAACTTGGTTGTAAGCCACCTTATATTGGAAGATGTACGTAATCTTCCGATATATTCTGTTATAAAAAACAGCAGGTTCCTGCATTATTTGTTTGCAGAAAGCGCTTTTATCAGGAGTTTTAAACGGCTTCTGATTATTATATTATACATACTTGGAGGATTCAGGGTAATGAGATTTCTTACTATAGATAAAGTAATTCCAGGTTCCCGCTTAGCAAAACCGTTATATGGTGCTCAGGGTGTAATCTTATTAAGGGAAAATGTTGAGTTAACAGAAGCTATCCTTGCCAGATTAATCTCACATGGTTTTACCGGTTTATATATAGAAGATGAGATATCAGAGGGTATAGTTATTCAGGATGTAGTAGATGAAGGGCTACGATTACAAACCGCTTCACGTCTGGAAACTATAGTCAACCAAAACGGAAATATCGCAGAAATGATGCCCTTAATATCTGATATTGTGGATAATATTATTGCAAATCGTGATGTGGAAATAAATATGCATCATTTATGGGGACACCATGAATATACTTATCTTCATTGTGTAAATGTAGGAATTTTAGCTGTCAGTATTGGTATTAAATTAAACTTAAGCCGTGATAACTTAATTTATTTGGGAACCGCCGGTATCCTTCATGATATCGGTAAAAAGAATGTACCGATAGAAATCTTAGATAAGCAGGGCAAGTTATCAGGTGATGAATATGAATTAATCCAAAAACATCCTGAAATGGGATTTGAAATCCTGGCAAAAGCTATGGAACTTAATAGTGTTACCAAAGTCGGTGTACTGCAGCACCATGAAAGATACGACGGATCCGGGTATCCAAGAGGTTTAAAAGGGGATGAAATAACTATCTTCGGACGAATCCTGGCTGTTGCTGACACCTATGATGCCATGACTTCTGACAGGGCTTACCGGAACGCTTTTTCTCCGTCTGAGACAGTGGAATATTTAATGGGGACTGGAGATCAGTTATATGATTCCGAAGTGATTGATGTTTTTTTAAGATGTGTAACCGTATATCCGGTGGGTACCAGTGTGGAATTAAGTGACGGTACGAAAGGAATCGTTATGCAGAATTATTCGGATTGTGTCTTAAGACCTTTAGTTCGCAATATTGAAACGAAAGAATTAATTGATTTAAAAAATGATCCCCGATTTTATAACTTATGTATCTCTAAAATAATAGTTTAATAAATAAAATGATTCATATAATCATAATTATTGGATTTTTATTAAAATGGTATAAGGATATAAGATTTATATATAATAAACTGTGTTGATAAATGGTTACTGTTCACAGACAATAAACGCGATGTGTTTTTTGTGAGTGTATTGTCACAGAAAACCGGAGAATTGCAACGCCAAAACGCTGTTTTCGCGTTTTGTGTGCATCGCGAAGCGTGTTATTGTTTGCGGAACTGCTGCTTTTTGCAGGGGAGTGAACAGTAACGATAAATGTATATATGGTTATTTTTTTTTAGATCTATGGAACGGATCAATACAGCATGTATTATCATGATTTAGCTTGAATTAATATTGTATACTATGTACATTTAGTATATTGACAAATAATATTCAGGCTGTTATCATGTTATCAGCGAGGCGAAGGTGTTCTTATGGAATGCTTTCGCCCTTTTTCGAATAATTATAAAATAATTATAAAAGGGAGAGAAATGATATGAATCATTACACAAAACAAGATATTATCAGAATAGTTGAAGAAGAGGATGTAGAATTTATAAGACTTCAGTTTACTGATATTTTCGGTTATCTGAAGAATGTTGCTGTAACAACCAGCCAATTGGATAAAGTGTTAAATAATAAATGTATGTTTGACGGTTCTTCTATCGAAGGTTTTGTACGTATTGAAGAATCAGACATGTATTTATATCCGGATTTAGATACTTTTGAAATCTTCCCTTGGAGACCTCAGCAGGGTAAGGTTGCAAGATTTATATGTGATGTTTACAGACCGGATGGCACACCTTTTGAGGGAGATCCAAGATATATACTTAAAAAGGTAATTAATGAGGCAAAAGAGATGGGTTACACATTTAATGTTGGCCCCGAATGTGAATTCTTCCTGTTTAATGCAGAAGATAACGGTGAACCAACCAATACTTCCTTAGAACGCGGCGGATATTTTGATGTCGGACCTTTGGATGCAGGTGAAAATGCCAGACGTGAGATGGTATTAACCTTGGAAGATATGGGATTTATAATTGAAGCTTCTCATCATGAGGTGGCTCCGGCACAGCACGAAATTGACTTTCAATATGATAACGCCCTTACTACTGCGGACAATATTATGACCTTTAAACTGGTAGTCAGAACCATAGCGAAAAGACATGGACTGCATGCTACTTTTATGCCAAAACCGAAATTTGGAGTAAATGGTTCCGGTATGCATATTAATATGTCACTTAGCAAAGACGGAAAGAATATATTTGATGATCCTAGTGGTAAATTAGGGCTAAGTGAAGACGCATATCACTTTATAGCCGGTTTAATGAAGCAAATGGAGGGCATGGCAGCTGTAACCAACCCACTGGTTAATTCCTATAAAAGATTAGTTCCCGGTTATGAAGCACCTGTTTACATTGCATGGTCAGCTACAAACAGAAGTCCGTTAATCCGAATTCCAGCAGCCCGAGGAGCAAGTGCCAGGGTTGAATTAAGATGCCCTGATCCGGCAGCAAATCCATATCTCGCTTTAGCCGTATGTCTTGCAGCAGGCCTGGATGGAATTAAAAATAAATTAACTCCTCCGGACAGCGTTGATATGAATATCTTTGCTATGACGGATGAAGAAAAAGCGGAAAAAGGAATTAAAAATCTCCCAACTAATTTGAAAGAAGCGTTAGTTGCGTTTGAAAAAAATGAATTAGTTAAAAATGTATTGGGAGAACATACGACCGGTAAATATTTAGAAGCCAAAAATACAGAGTGGAATCAATATACCATACAGGTATCTCAGTGGGAATTAGATCAATACTTACATCGCATGTAATAAATCGGTATAGTGGACATATACCACTAAGTGAAATATCTAAAGCGATGGAGGTGATCAGATGTGCCTGGTATTATTATAGCTTTTCCTAAGATAGAAGATGCAACGAGTATAAAGAATGCATTAGTCAGAAATGGTTTTGAAGTGAACGCCACCTGTACCACCGGCGCTCAGGTTGTAGGAATAACAAATGAATTAGATGATGGGATAGTAATATGTGGGTACCGTTTCTCGGATATGCATTATAGGGAGTTAAATAATTATCTTCCGAAAGGGTTTGAAATGCTTTTGATTGCTTCTGCTACGAAACTGGAAGAATGTACTGATAATAATATTGTTTGTCTTAGTATGCCAATAAAAATGCAAGACCTATTGAATACTCTGCAGATGATGAGTTATAATTACTTGAAGAAGAAAAAAAAGCTAAAAGATAAACCTAAACCAAGATCAGAAGGAGATAAAGCTATTATCGCCAAAGCAAAACTTGTTTTAATGGAACGCAATAACATGACGGAAGAGGAAGCTCACCGGTACATACAGAAAAACAGTATGGATACGGGAACCAATATGGTTGAGATGGCGGAGATGATATTAAGTTTAATGTAATATGATTTGGTTTAAAAGGGGAAAGGTATTAAGGTTGATAGTATGAAGTTTACAAAAATGCAAGGCTGCGGTAATGATTACGTTTACGTTAACTGCTTTATAGAAAAAGTTGATAACCCTGAGGAGATAGCTAAGATAGTCAGTGACAGGCATTTTGGCATCGGATCAGATGGCTTAATTTTAATTAAACCTACAGATAAAGCAGATTTCTATATGGATATGTATAACTCTGACGGGTCAAAATCCCAAATGTGCGGCAATGGAATACGTTGTGTAGCTAAATATGTATATGATTACGGACTGACGGATAAGCTTAATATTTCTATAGAAACCGGAGCAGGTATTAAATACCTGGATTTAAAAGTTAAGGAGAACAAAGTGTCAGAAGTAACGGTTGATATGGGAAGTCCAATCACGAAAGCCAGTATGATACCGGTTATCTCTGACAGTCAGGAAGTTATCGCCAAACCTGTTAATGCAGCGGGTGCAGAATATTTAGTAACCTGCGTATCCATGGGAAATCCTCATGCTATTATATTTGTTGATGATACTAAGAACATTGATATAGAAAAGGTCGGTCCGTTATTTGAGCATCACAGCATGTTTCCTGAGAGGACCAATACGGAATTTATTCATGTAGTGGATAAAAGCACTATTGATATGAGAGTATGGGAACGCGGTTCCGGTGAAACCTTAGCTTGCGGAACAGGAGCTTGTGCCAGTGTATACGCCTGCATATGGAACGGATTCACTGAAGATAATGTTACCGTGAGGCTCTTAGGCGGTGAATTGAAAATTAAGTATGACAGAGAGAAGAACACAATCTTTATGACAGGCCCGGCAGTAACGGTTTTTGATGGAGAAATAAACTTAAATATTTGATTGTATAAAGGAGCAGAATCTATGTTTAAAATTAATGAAAATTACTTGAAATTACCCGGAAGTTATTTGTTTTCGGATATTGGAAAGAAAGTTAGGGCATTTACGGAAGCCAATCCGGATAAAAAAATAATCCGCTTGGGAATCGGAGATGTTACGCTGCCATTAGCTCCCGCTGTAATTGAAGCCTTGCATAAAGCAACTGATGAAATGGCTGTTAAGGAGACTTTTAAAGGTTATGCACCCGATCTTGGTTATGAATTTTTAAGAACTGCCATAGTAGAGAACGATTATAAAACCAGAGGTGTGGATATAGCAATTGATGAAATCTTTATTAGTGACGGTGCAAAAAGTGATTCCGGCAATATCCAGGAAATTTTTGATATAAACAATAAAATAGCAGTATGTGATCCGGTATATCCTGTTTATGTAGACAGTAATGCCATGGCAGGAAGAACGGGGGAATATTTGCCTGAACTTGGAAGATGGAGTGAAGTAATTTATATGCCATGTACCGAAGAAAGTAATTTTGCTCCCGAATTACCAAAGGAGGAACCGGATATTATTTATCTGTGTTTTCCAAATAACCCTACCGGCTCTACCATTAATAAAGCAGAGCTTCAGAAGTGGGTGAATTATGCCAATAAAGTAGGTGCTGTAATTATATATGATGCTGCATATGAGGCGTATATATCGGAAGAAAATGTACCTCATAGTATTTATGAATGTGAGGGTGCTAAGACCTGTGCCATCGAACTTAGGAGTTTCTCTAAAAATGCCGGTTTTACAGGTACCAGATTAGCTTTTACGGTTATACCGAAAGAGTTAAAGTGCCATGATGTAATGTTAAACAGCTTGTGGGCAAGACGTCACGGTACAAAATTTAATGGTACTCCTTATATTATTCAAGCTGCCGGCGTTGCAGTTTACACAGAAGAGGGTAAAAAACAGACTAAGAGTCAGATTGCTTACTACATGAATAATGCCAAAGTAATAAGAGAAGGTCTGGCGGCTGCCGGTTACCAGGTTTCAGGGGGCGTGAATGCACCTTATATCTGGTTAAAGACACCTGGTAAGATGACCTCCTGGGAATTCTTTGATTATCTGTTAAAAGAGGCCAATGTAGTAGGTACCCCCGGATCAGGTTTCGGTCCTCATGGGGAAGGATATTTCCGTCTCACCGCTTTTGGTACTTATGAAAATACACTGGAAGCGATTGAGAGAATAAAAAAATTATAAATTCGATTAACCTTCAAACTGGACTAACACATATCCAGGTTTGGAGGTTTTTTATTTATTGTTCACTCCCCTGCAAAAAGCAGCAGTTCTGCGAACAATAACAGACTTCGCGAAACACACAAAACGAGAAGACAGCGTTCCTACGCTGCAGTTCTCCGGTTTTCTGTGACAATACCCTCACAAATAAGCGTCGCGTTTGTTCCTTTGAACAAGAACGGCAATTAACATTGAATTATGTAAAAATATGATAAATATTGACAGAAATGGATAAAATAGATAAAATTATGTAGAGAAAGGAATGTAACATACATGTAAAATGATCCAATCAGGGAAAGGGGTTACTATAAATAATCTGACAAAATACATTTAAGGAAAGGAAATGCCACATAGCGAATCTTTCACCTTTCTTATTTGTGGCATTAACGCATCTGTGAGCAGATGTGTTATGGGAGAGTATCAATATGAAAAAATCAAAAGGATTGCTGCTGGTTACGATGGTACTGATATTGTTATTATCCGGCTATCCGGCAACTTCTGCAAAAGCAGCCTTTAATACATTAAGTGCCGTTATGTATGAAGGACAGGATTATAATTATAATTTTTTAGGGATGGGAAAGATTGAAAAAGTTACATACAGCAATAAAAAGGCAGCCTCCACTGTTAAGATAGAAGATACTACACTGTATTTTAAGGCCAATAAGGCAGGGGCGACTACAATAACCGTAAAAGGAAAAGCTTATACCTATACGATCAAACTGACTGTAAAGAAAACCGATATCACTGCCTCTTTTGTAAAGAAACTTCAGGACGGAACCTATCTTGTGAAAATAACGAACAAAACCAAAGACGGTTATGTGGAATATGTTTCGTTTGCAACGGTTCTTAGGTCTTCCGACGGGGGCTTTCTTAAGTTTGATGATGTTACGGCAGCAGCACTTAACCCTGGAGCTACAGTCTATGAAACATATGAACCAGATGAGGATTATAATGTTGATTTATCAAAGAGTACCTTAGAATTAAATGAATTTGAGATAGATACCGGTTTGGGAATAAAATTTACAGATTGCACTAAAAAAATGATAGTTACGGATGCTAAGGGTGGAAAAGTGGCTCCCGGTGACACTAATTTTACTTTTAGTATTAAAAACAATAATACAAAAGTTGCAGCGAATACATATTACACGATTGCATGGTATGATGCAAACGGGAATACGGTTAAGGTGGAAAATATTAATCCCGGTTATATTAATCCGAAGGAAGAAAGTAAAATTACGGCATACGTACCGGATCAAGAATACGGAGTGGTAAGTTATAAAATAACGGTAAGGGCTTACAGTAAAGTGTATCCCCCTAAAAAACCGGTAGAGGTTGATATTCCGCATATAAAATAAATAGGAGAACAGTAAAGGGGAACATATTATGATTAAAACCATAAAAACAGTCAAAAATTTCAGATGCAAAGATTTTGGGATAATGATATTAATACTTTTTGCATTTACATTAATATCAGCAAAGACTGTACAGGCAGAAACCTGTGATATAACTTTAACTCAATATCATTCGGATGCGGAATTTGCATATCGAACCAGTGGATTGGTAAACAGTTATTTTGAAACTATTTACCCGAGAGACGGCCGTGTCGACTATAAAAAATTCATGAAATATACTTATAAGATATCAGATGACAGTGTGGTCGGACTGAAAGCAAATACGGATTTAAAAGCAGTTGGAATATTTGTGGCTGATGCTAAAGGAAATGTCATACTGGCCGAGCCATATAATATGGTCGTATATGCACTGGCACCTGGCAAAGCTACTTTATACGTATACGACGGAAGTAAACTAATTGATAAATTTAATATTACCGTAAAAGCCGATACTGCGATTTCACCCAGCAGTTATGTTGATTTGACCAGAGATAAAGAGGGGGATAGTATTTCTTATTCAGATAAAAAAGGAATCCATATTACGAAGGCGCAACACAAAAAAGAAAATGATCTGATTAAGAAATTTGCTAAAACGGCTGCGGATTCTAAGAATACAACAACGAATCAACGTATTCTTGCAGCAATTAATGCTGTAATAAATAACGGTGGTTCTGAAATAACAGAGAAACAATATAATCAATTTGAGTATGATGCCTGGAAAAAAGGGATCACTTTATCTGGAAAATATAGAACGGCTTTTTCAGCACTGATTGAGAAAAAGGCGTTGTACCAGGGGTTTGGTACCGTTCACCATGCTGTATTAAGTAATCTTGGATATGAGTGTATAGAATATGACGATTCCAACAGTGTATTAATGTTCCACGAATATGCAGAGAATGATGGATACAGAACAGAAACGGTTACAGGAAACTTAAACTATGTAAATTTCAGTGCGGTAAAAAAATTAGAAACCGAGTATGATTTTAAGAGTGAGGATCCACAATCCCCTTACCGTAAAACACATTTGCCGGCATGGTTAATTGGCCAGGATACAAAGCGGCAGGTTGTATCTGTGGGAAAGACGGTACAGTTACCGGCAAGTGATTTAAATAACAATATATTCTCCTCCGATCCTTTGGTGGTAACCGCTGAGAATGGTAAGTTAACAGGGGTAAAACCGGGAGTTGCGATTGTATACCGTTATAATGACAACTACTGTGATATTTTTTATGTGCTGGTTAAAAATAACGGTACGGCTAAAACTATAAAATCAAAGGTTTATACTAAGACAACTAAATCCTATTTTAATGATTCTGATTATGCGCCTTTTATAAAAGGCGGACAGGAAGATATGGGAGCAAATCAGTTAAAAGACTGGGAGGAAATGCGTATTTATGAAATGGAACCAATCTTCGGAAAGGGTTCACTTCTCACGACCAAGTATTCGAAAGGACAGATAGAATGTTATATTTCAACGGACGGCGAATCAGAACTTTATTATACCGTTGGTACCGGGAACTAATGCTGATTAAAAGATGCAAGGAATAAAAGAAAGGAACTTATGATTATGATTTATCCGGCGTTTATACAAAAGGGAGGTACCATCGGTATTACCGCACTTTCAGACGGAAATAAAAGAGATACAGATATCATCCGGCTGGATTCCGGCAAGAGGCAGTTGTCTTTGAAAGGTTATAAACTTCTGGAAACAGCCCATGTACGCTCCAGCATTAAAGGCAGAAGCTCGGATGGAAAAACCCGGGCGGAAGAATTTATGAAACTCATAAAAGAGGAAGAGGTCAGGTGGATAATTTCTGCAAAAGGTGGAGATTATCTTATGGAGATGCTTCCCTTTGTGGATTTTAATCAGATTTCATTAAATCCAACCTGGATACAGGGTTATTCAGATAATACCGGTATCACTTTCACGGTGACAACGAACTGTAATATGGCAACGGTTTATGGTTGTAATTTTAATGATTTCGGAATGGAACCCTGGCATAAGGCAATAGAAAATAACCTTACTATATTAGAGGGAAATAATATAGTACAGACAAGTTTTGATTTTTACGAGGATGGGTTTTATGACAGAATCACCGGATTGGAAAGTTATCATACGGACAAAGAAGTTTATTGGAAGAATATAACCGGACAGGAAGAAATTAATTTGAACGGCAGGCTTTTAGGTGGATGCCTGGATGTATTGCTTAATCTTGTCGGAACGAAATATGATAAAACTGCCTGCTTTGTTGAAAAATGTAAGGAACATGGTGTAGTATGGTATCTGGAAAGTTTTTCGCTAAACAGTGAAGCCCTGACCAGGGGGTTGTGGCAGTTAAGGGAAGCCGGATGGTTTCAAAATGCAAAAGGTTTCGTGTTCGGGAGACCGGCATTTTATGATGAGCAAGGCGAAATATCCTACAAAGAAGCGGTATTATCCGTTCTTGGAGAATTAGAGGTCCCTGTAATATTAGAAGCCGATATTGGACATAAAGCCCCTGCCATGACTATGATTAACGGAGCACTTGGGTTTATTTCCTGTAAGGATGGGAAAGCCTCCTTAAGAATGGAATTACGGTAATTTAAAAAATTACCCTTGCTATATTAAAAATTCTGTGTTAATATAAGTCAATAATGAAAAAATACACAATGTAATGTATTAATATAATAGGAATAAAGCTATGAAAGAGACTAACCTGTATGGAAGACATTGATAAACAGGAATGGCGTGTCACCGACTGAGAGCATGCCTTGGATGATAGATACGGGAAGGAACACTCCGGAGCTCATAAATTGAATGGATAATACCTTAAACTAAGGTACTCTGTAGTAGGTTTATGCGTAACACGCGTTAAGTGTAAGAGAGGAAAGCTATCAACTTTCAATGCGGGTGGTACCGCGGGTAAAACTTAATATCCCGTCCCGAGCATATATGATTTTTAAATCGTATATGCTCGGGACTTTTTTTATTTCATAAGAATGTTCTCCGAACTTTCCTATGAAATAAAGTGTAAAAGAAGCATTCCATACATTTAAATCAGGGTTTGTTAATAAAGAAAATTTAAGAAGTACAAGGAGGCATATACATGGATTTTGTAAATGGTTTAAAACAAAAAGATACGGTAGAGATAATAGATATTCTTACCGGTGATTTTAAAGGAAAAGAAATTAAAATAAAAGGGGCTGTTCATACCGTCAGGGATATGAGTGAATTCTCGTTTGTTGTATTAAGAAGATACGATGGTTTAGTACAATGTGTTTATGAAGAAGGAAAAATATCTGAATTTAACAGCAAGGATTTAAGAGAAGGTGCTACGGTAGAAGTGACCGGATTGGTAAACAGGGAAGAACGGGCACCGGGAGGTTTTGAAATCCGCATCTTAGCAATCCGTTTATTATCGGAACCTGCGAAAGATTCAACAATGCCGATTCCCATCAGCAAGTGGAAATTAAAGACTTCCTTGGAAACTAAATTATCCTTAAGACCGATTTCTCTTAGAAATGTACGAGAGAGGGCAATTTTTAAAATTCAGGAAGGGCTTGTAAGAGGATTTCGTGATTTTATGTTTTCACAACATTTTACCGAAATCAGAACACCTAAAATCGTTGCAGGTAATGCAGAGGGCGGAGCGAATGTATTTAAACTTGAATACTTCGGGAAAAAAGCTTTTTTGGCACAAAGTCCGCAGTTTTATAAACAAACCATGGTTGGGGTTTATGACAGGGTCTTTGAAGCGTCTCCCGTATTCCGTGCAGAAAAACATAATACAACAAGACATTTAAATGAATATACCAGCCTTGACTTTGAAATGGGATATATAGATGGATTTGAAGATATTATGGATATGGAAGCTGCCATGTTAAAACATACATTTCAGTTTTTGACGGAAGAATACGCGAAAGAAATCAAACTGTTAGGAATTACGCTTCCTGATGTGACTAACATCCCGGCGGTTCGTTTTGATGAAGCGAAGAGATTAGTATCTGAAAAATATGAACGTAAGATTCGCAATCCCTATGACTTAGAGCCTGAGGAAGAAATACTGATCGGAAGATACTTCAAAGAGGAATATAACAGTGATTTCGTGTTTGTAACACATTATCCGTCTAAGAAGAGACCATTTTATGCAATGGATGATCCATCGGACACTAAGTTTACCCTAAGCTTTGATTTGTTATTTAAAGGTATGGAGATAACAACCGGTGGACAGAGAATTCACTCCTATGAAGATCAGGTTGCCAAAATGGCTGCCAGAGGTATGGACCCCAATGATTTCACCAATTTCCTAATGATCCATAAACACGGAATGCCGCCTCATGGTGGACTTGGAATCGGTTTGGAACGTCTTACCATGAGACTGCTTGATGAACAGAACGTTAGGGAAACAACCCTCTTTCCAAGGGATGTATCAAGACTGGAACCATAAATAAAGGCATACAATTTATCCTGAAATTGTATGTAAAAGTTAAATTTGATAATTGCGGAACTCAAAAGTTGTATTAATATCACATGCAATTCATACAATTCTAGAGTTGAATCTTGCCCCTTAAGGTTACTGAAGCTATAAAATTCATATGTATTTTATGGAATATTTTAACAACTATATTGTAAGCAATCATCTAAAAATTTAAATGATAAAAGGAGATTATTATGGCGATAACTGATGAAACAATAGAATATGTAGCTGCTCTGGCTAAACTAGATTTAAACGGGGAAGAGAAAGAGAAAGCTAAAAAGGATTTAGGCAGTATATTGGCGTATATGGATACCATGAATGAACTGGATACGGATCATATTGAACCTATGTCCCATGTGTTTCCTATTCGTAATGTATTTCGTGAAGATGTAGTAGTTAATGAACCAAACAGGGAGATGCTGCTTAGCAATGCACCGGCAAGTAAAGACGGCTGCTTTATGGTTCCAAAGACGGTTGAATAAATATTAGTAAGATTTAAGAAAATAACTTTTTACTACTAGCTTTGCAACAGAACAAACTTATATTTGATCCTTATAGACTGAACTATTGGTAAAACAAGTTTTAGATAACTTAATATTGGGTATTAGATTAATATGAATATCCAGAAAAGAGGTTGAAATGGATATAACAGCATTATCCGCCCTGGAGCTGGGCAGAAAAATCAAAGAAAAAGAAATATCAGTAGTTGAAGCGACAAAGGCTCAGCTGGATAAAATAAAATTAGAGGACACTTCCTATCATTGTTATATTACCGTTATGGAAAAGGAAGCATTGTTAAGAGCTGAGGAAGTACAGACACGAATCGATGCAGGGGAATTTAAGGATTCTCCCCTTGCAGGAGTTCCGGTAGCCGTAAAAGATAATATCTGCACCAAAGGGATAAAGACAACCTGCGGTTCAAAAATTCTGTATAATTTTAACCCGCCTTATAATGCAACGGTAATAGAAAAATTGGAAAATGCGGGAGCCGTTATTATTGGTAAAACCAACATGGATGAGTTTGCTATGGGTAGTACCACCGAGACATCTTATTTTGGAGTTACCAATAATCCTAGAAATACAGATCATGTACCTGGAGGCTCCAGCGGTGGTTCAGCAGCGGCGGTTGCAGCGAATGAAGTTTTTTATGCATTAGGTTCCGATACAGGCGGTTCCATCCGTCAGCCCAGTTCATTCTGCGGTGTGACCGGAATTAAACCTACTTATGGTACTGTATCCCGTTATGG
Source organism: Anaerocolumna sp. MB42-C2 (assembly GCF_030913705.1). Lineage (GTDB taxonomy): Bacteria > Bacillota > Clostridia > Lachnospirales > Lachnospiraceae > Anaerocolumna. The sequence continues at coordinate 1,833,546 of NZ_CP133190.1, read as the reverse complement.
TTTAGTGGCTTATGCGTCCTCTCTGGATCAGATTGGGCCAATTGCAAGAACCGTATCGGATTGTGCCGTAGCATTGGACATAATATCAGGACATGATAAGAAGGATTCTACTTCCGTTGAACAGGATAATTACCAGTATAGTAAGGCGCTGATAGATGATGTTAAAGGTATGAAAATAGGTATTCCGAGAGGTTATTTAGGTAAAGGTCTGGATGATGAAGTTAAGAATAGCATCTTAGCAGCAGCTGAAGTATTAAAGAATAGAGGCGCGATTGTAGAGGAGTTTGATTTAGATGCGGTAGATTATGCAATACCTGCTTATTATGTTATCGCTTCTGCGGAAGCAAGTTCAAACTTATCCAGATATGACGGTGTGAAATATGGATTCCGTACTGAAAGCTTCGAAGGTCTTCAGGATGTATATAAGAAGAGCAGAAGTGAAGGTTTCGGCAATGAAGTAAAACGCAGAATGATGATTGGTGCTTTCGTATTAAGCTCCGGATATTATGATGCCTATTATAATAAAGCTTTAAAAGTAAAGGCAATCATTAAAGAAGGTTTTGATAAGGCATTTCAAAAATATGATATTCTGCTGGGGCCGACGGCTCCTTCCACTGCACCAAAATTAGGTGAAAGTTTATCCGATCCATTAAAGATGTATCTGGGCGATATCTATACCGTATCTGTAAATCTGACAGGTTTACCCGCGATCAGTTTACCATGCGGAACGGATTCCAAAGGATTGCCCATCGGTATGCAGTTAATCGGCAAACATTTTGGTGAAAAAGACATTATCCGTGTTGCATACAGCTATGAACAAACCCAAAACGGTAATGAATAGCTTGGCATCCTGTATTAAAGTTGAAAGAACCGGAAAAGCGTCTTCTTTCATTAGATTTTATGCTGCCGATGGCGGCGGAATGCGAGGAAAATATGAAATCATATGAGACTGTCATTGGACTGGAAGTACATGTGGAACTAGCCACGGAAACAAAGATATTTTGTGGATGTACTACCCAGTTCGGTGGTGAACCGAATACACATTGTTGCCCGGTCTGTACCGGTATGCCGGGTACACTGCCTGTTTTAAATAAAAAAGTAGTAGAATTTGCAATGGCTGCAGGGTTGGCAACCAATTGCACCATTACCCAGAATTGTAAATTTGATCGTAAAAATTATTTTTATCCTGACCTTCCTAAGGCTTATCAGGTTTCCCAGCTTTATCTTCCGATTTGCAGAGACGGCGGTATTGAGATTGAAACCGGAGGTATTAAGAAAGTTATTGGTATCCATGAGATTCATATGGAAGAAGATGCAGGTAAATTAGTTCATGATCCCTGGGAAGATTGTACCTTGGTAGATTATAACCGCTGCGGCGTTCCGCTTATTGAAATTGTAAGTGATCCGGATATGAGATCTGCAGAGGAGGTTATAGCTTATCTTGAAAAATTAAAATTAATACTTCAGTATCTTGGTGTTTCCGACTGTAAGATGCAGGAGGGTTCTCTTCGTGCAGACATTAACCTTTCCGTAAGAGAAGTTGGTGCAAAGGAATTTGGTACCCGTACGGAGATGAAGAATATGAACTCCTTTAAAGCGATAGCCAGGGCAATTGAGGGAGAAAGAAAAAGACAGATAGAATTATTGGAATATGGTAAGTCAGTTACCCAGGAGACCAGACGCTGGGATGATAATAAGGATACCAGTTTTGCTATGCGTTCCAAAGAAGATGCACAGGATTACCGCTATTTCCCTGAGCCGGACTTAGTTCCCATTGAAATCAGTGATGAATGGTTAGCTGAAATAAAAAGCCGTCAGCCGGAGCTGCGAGATGAGAAAATGCAGCGTTATGAAACAGAATATGATATTCCCGCGTATGATGCCGGAATCATAACCGGTTCCAAGAAACTGGCTGATCTGTTTGAAGAAACGGTCGCTATCTGTGGTAAGCCAAAAGAAGTTTCAAACTGGTTAATGGTTGAAACCATGCGCCTCTTAAAAGAAAGTGAAACGGAACCGGAGAATATAGCTTTCACAGCGGAGAATTTAGCAAAACTAATCGGCTTAATCGGGGAGGGTAAAATTAATAGAACCGTAGCCAAAGAAGTATTCGAAGAAGTCTTTAAGACCAACATGAATCCTGTGCAATACGTGGAAGAACGCGGCTTATCCATGGTAAGCGATGAGGGTCTATTACGTTCTACAATTGAAAAAATAATAGCATCAAATCAGGCATCTGTGGATGATTATCACAATGGAAAAGAAAAAGCGCTTGGTTTCTTAGTTGGTCAGACAATGAAAGAAATGAAAGGCAAAGCAGACCCGGGTATGATTAATCGTATATTGAAAGAACTCCTGTAAAAATATACCTGTTATTGTTGATTTCTATGTTTAATCATAATATAATAAAATCAATATAAATCAGAGGGTATGTAACAGGGAGGAAGTAAAATGGAAGATAAAAGACGCAGTAAGAGGCTTAAGGTTAATCTGAACTTGGATGTTTTCAGCCTTTTTAAGCAGGATAATGTACGTGTTGATCATATTGATGCTCCTATAGAGGTAACGAATATATCAACAGACGGGATTGGTTTTAAATCAAAAAGTGTTTTACCGGCAGGTTATTATTTTAATGCCAAAATTGAATTAGGTGATGAGAGTTCCAGTCTGTATAGTGTGGTAAAAATTATCAGGCAGGAGGCAGAAAGTGATGGTACTTATAGTTACGGTGCAGAATTTGTAGGAATGCCATCCGTTCTACAATATATTTTTGATGAATATGAAGAACGGGAAGCCAGATCAATGTAATAATATTATTATAATTAGATAAGAAAAGGGCTGCTGTAAACAGATTTACACTTTGGTGAAAGATAAATGCTGTTTGCGGCAGTCCTAAATTTATGAAATAAAATTTAATATATTAATTATATTTCGATTATTACAATACCGTTTATAAATTAAGCACGTAAATCAAAATTAAACCGGGTATTTGAGCCGGCTGACTGGGTTTCGGCTTTCAGAAAATCCTGAACAATATTTACTTCTTTCTCCCGTTTTAAAATTTCAGTATGGAGGGTATAACCCTTGGAGTTCAGGGCTTTTTCTAATAGGTATTTATGGGAATTGATTAATTTACCAACCTCCGTATTATCAATATAAAATTTACTGTTTAAATACTTATCATGTAAATCCAGATAAATATCCAGCGGTCCAAGATGTTCCATATTTAGGTGGAGTAATACGCTGATACCGTCAGCGGCTGTCCGTCCGGCTTTCTTTTTGGAATAAACATATAATTCACTGTTTGTTAGCTGACTTTTTAGTTTTAAAGGCAGGGGAACATAGGTTAAAAATGAATTTAGATTATTTATAAAATTCAGATTCTCCTGAAGATGATTTGATTGGTTTAAAACCTGGTTATTTCCGGTCTGGGCAGATTGTTCCATATATTCTTTCAGTTGATTCATCTGATTGAATATACTTTCAAAATGTCTGTTAATATCTTCATTTTTTTTAATCTCGGCAGGTTCCAGAGTCCATTGGTTCAAAAGTTCATTTTTAACCAGAAGACGCAGCTCTTTTGAAGATAATAATGCTTTGACGGAATCTTCGGAACTGTTTTTAAGATTAGCGTTTACAAAACTTAATATATCTTTAGAGGTTATGGTTCCTTTTAAAATAGATTCCTTAAATAAGGAGAGTCCCTCGTCTGTCAGAGGCTGTTTTTTATCCATACTCTGAATGAATATATCAATGGAGCTTAATAGATTCAAACGATCAGCGGAATTTAGTAATGTTCCTAACTGAGGATTAGGATCTGCTATTTCTGCATTCCCACTTAAGATTGTTTGGACTGCCGTAGAATTCATAAGTTCTGACTTTATGCGCGATGCTATTAATTGACCTGCAGGACCATTTAAAATAGCATATATTTTCTGAGTTGTCTCCTTTAAATCGGCCGTTCCCTCTAGAAGAGCATTTATTAATCTGTCTCCGAATAAGTTTCTGGTTTTAGAATCGGAATTCAAGATATTAATCAGCTCCATAATATCCGCTCCGGATAAAAGATTACCGGTTGTATTATTGTTCGTAAAGTCTGGATGTCCATCCGCAGTAATAGCATTGTTAATCGAATTTAATCCATTGCCATACATAATCTCAGAATCAAAAATAGCAGTAGAAGCCATGGTATTATTTGGCATAATTCCCTCTGAAACTCCGCCTGGATTAAGCAATAGATTTAACAGATTAGAACTGCGTTCCATATAATTGAAATCCGATTTGTCACCTGATAACTGAAATAAATCGGTGATGGACTCTGCTAAAGATTTTATTTCACCCAATATATTTTGTTCCGAGTTTTGATAAGCACTGAACTGACGAATATTGGCTTCATTTACCGGAAGATGAAATTTATTCAAAAGAACCAGAGTTTGTATATCGGCTTCTTTATATAAGGCAGACTGTCTCATCAGCATGGAAATGGTACTTTTATCAATAGACATCTGCTGCTCTAACAGTTCTTTCACAATACTTAGGTTACGGCCGGTTTTTCCAAAGCCTGCCGCGCTTAATGCCTTTTCAATTGTATTTTCTTCAGTAGTAAAATCGGTTTTTGCTATAATCTTTAAAGAAAGACTTTTTAGTGAAACATCCTCCACGCGAAAAACAACTTTATCACCGATTGCAAGATTTCCTGAATCCTCCAGTTTGCCGTTTAATACCCTTCCGTCTTCTAATTTTACTGTAACCTCATTACTTCTAAGATCTGTTACTTCACCTTTAATAAGCTGTCCTTTTTCTAAACCGGCAGTAGAATTTACGGAAGAGGAAGAGTTTGAGCCGACAGTTGATGTCACGGTCTGATTCACGGACCCGTTGATTCCTGTATTAGATTGCGAAATTTTATTACTTATCATAGTTTTACTCCCAGTTGTATTCTAGTGGTTAATTTGTATATTAATATGAATTAATAAAATAATATTAATTCATATATTTGTGGTGATTTGAATATTTATGTTATTTGGATTATGTATTATGTATCTATCATTTGCATTATTAATAGAATTGTGCGGGTAAAAGCAGTTACTGAGCTTTTTGAACCAAAGTACGATAAACTTCTTTGAAAAGTTACTCTTATTATACTATATATATCGGTAAAAAACAGGTATACTTTATTGTAAAAAAGAGGACAGTATTGTTAGGAATTTAGCAATTTACCTAATTAAAGGGATAAATTGTTTTGAAATTTATACATTATCGAAAAAGAAAAAAATTCAAGCTAAAAAAGGATTGCCATTATAAATATTCTGTATTATAATATCCAGTGAACAAAGGCGTTCTTGTGTACTCTAAAAATGCGCAAGAACGTCTTTTTAACACCCAAATTTTGTAAAATAAGTTAAAAATTATCAAATTATTTGAATTATTATTCAATTTGATATAGTCAAAAATAAAGAAAAGAGGCGTGCTAATGAACAAACATAGTTTAGAAGAAACGAAACGTGTCAGTCAGGGATTGTATGATCCAAGATTTGAACATGATAACTGTGGTATTGGTGCTGTTGTTAACATCAAAGGTATCAAAACACATGAGACAGTAGCAAACGCATTGAAGATTGTGGAAAATCTTGAGCATCGCGCAGGTAAAGATGCTGAGGGTAAAACCGGTGACGGTGTTGGTATTTTATTACAGATATCTCACAAATTCTTTTCAAAAGAAGTGCAGTCTTTAGGTATTTCACTTGGCGGTGAAAGAGATTATGGTATTGGCATGTTCTTCTTTCCTCAGGATGAATTAATGAGAAATCAGGCAAAGAAAATGTTTGAGATTATCGTTGAAAAAGAAGGTATGGAATTCCTTGGCTGGAGAAAGGTACCTATCAGCCCGGATATCTTAGGACATAAAGCAGTTGAATGCATGCCTTATATTATGCAGGGGTTTGTAAAAAGACCATCAGGCGTTAAAAAAGGACTGGAATTCGACCGTAAATTATATATAGCCAGAAGAACTTTTGAACAAAGTAACGATAATACTTATGTAGTTTCTTTATCAAGCCGTACCATTGTATATAAAGGTATGTTTCTGGTTAATCAGCTTCGTATGTTTTTTGTAGATTTGCAGGATGAGAATTACGAATCTGCGATTGCAATTGTGCATTCCCGTTTCAGTACCAATACAAATCCAAGCTGGCATAGAGCACATCCAAACCGTATCATTGTTCATAACGGAGAAATCAATACAATCCGTGGCAATGTAGATAAGATGCTTGCCAGGGAAGAGACAATGGAATCCAAGTATTTACAAGGTGAATTACATAAAGTTCTCCCTGTAATTAATACGGAGGGTTCCGACTCTGCAATGCTTGATAATGCTTTGGAATTTTTAGTAATGAGCGGCATGGAACTGCCCCTTGCTGTCATGATTACAATTCCGGAACCATGGAGTAATGATCAGAATATAAGTTCCGAAAAGAGAGATTTTTATCAATATTATGCAACCATGATGGAACCATGGGACGGCCCCGCATCCATTCTCTTCAGTGATGGAGATATTATGGGTGCTGTTCTTGACCGTAACGGTCTAAGACCTTCCCGTTATTATATAACGGATGATGATCATGTAATCTTATCCTCTGAAGTTGGAGTGCTTGAAATTCCTGCTGAAAAGATCGTGAAAAAGGAAAGACTTCGTCCGGGTAAAATGTTATTGGTTGATACGGTTAAAGGCTGCTTAATCGATGATGAAGATTTAAAGAACAGCTATGCGAAACGCAGTCCGTACGGCGAATGGCTGGACAGCAATCTGGTAAAATTAAAAGATCTTCATATTCCGAATAAAAAGGTCCTGGAATACGACGATGAAGAAAGAGCAAAATTACAGAAGGCATTCGGTTATACTTATGAGGATTATAAGACCTGTATCTTACCGATGGCTAAAACAGGAGCAGAACCGGTTGAAGCTATGGGTGTAGACAGCCCGCTGCCTATTTTGTCTAAGAATAATCCGCCGTTGTTCGGATATTTCAAACAGTTATTTGCACAGGTAACCAATCCCCCGATTGATGCAATTCGTGAAGAAATCGTTACTTCCACCGATGTGTATATCGGTGAGGATGGTAATCTCTTGGAAGAAAATGCGGAAAACTGCAAGGTACTGAAAATTCATAATCCTATTTTAACAAGTACGGACCTTTTAAAGATTAAATCTATGAAAATCGCTGGGTTTAAGGTAGAAACCATACCGATTATCTATTATAAGAATACATCTTTAGAACGTGCTATTGACCATATTTTCGTAGAAGCTGACCGTGCTTATAAGGAAGGAGCCAATATACTAATCCTTTCAGACCGGGGTGTGGATGAGAATCATGTTGCAATTCCATCTCTCTTAGCAGTATCCGCTATGCAGCAGCATCTGGTAAGAACTAAGAAAAGAACTGCAGTTGCTATGATTTTAGAAAGTGCTGAACCGAGAGAAGTGCATCATTTCGCAACCCTTTTAGGTTATGGTGCCTGTGCGGTTAACCCATATTTAGCCCAGGAAACCATCAAACAATTAATTAACAGTAATATGCTGGATAAAGATTATTATGCGGCAGTTAATGATTATAATAAAGCGATCCTTAAAGGTATTGTTAAGATTGCTTCCAAGATGGGTATATCAACAATCCAGTCCTATCAGGGATCTAAAATATTTGAAGCCATCGGTATCGGAGGGGAAGTTGTTGATAAGTATTTTACGGATACTGTAAGCCGTATCGGTGGAATTACTATTAAAGATATTGAAAAACAGGTGGATGAACTTCATACGAAAGCCTTTGATCCTTTGGGACTTAATGTAGACTTAACTTTGGATAACAGTGGTACTCATAAGTTAAGAAGCGGTAAGGATGAACATTTATATAATCCGAAAACGATCCACATGCTACAAAAAGCTGCCCGTACCGGCGATTACAGCGCCTTTAAGCAATATACCAGCTTTATTGAAGCGGAAGAAGAGGGTATTAATTTAAGAGGTCTTTTAGATATAAAATATCCGGAAAAGGGAATTTCCATTGATGAAGTAGAAACTGTTGACTCCATTGTTAAGAGGTTCAAAACCGGTGCTATGTCTTATGGATCTATTTCCCAGGAAGCGCATGAAACCTTAGCCATTGCCATGAATATGTTAGGCGGTAAGTCCAACAGTGGTGAGGGCGGTGAAAGTTTAGAACGTCTGTCCATCGGTAAGGATGGTTTAAATCGTTGTTCTGCTATTAAGCAGGTAGCCTCCGGCAGATTTGGTGTTACATCACAATACCTGGTAAGTGCGAGAGAAATACAGATTAAGATGGCACAGGGTGCAAAACCCGGTGAGGGCGGACAATTGCCGGCAGGAAAAGTATATCCATGGGTTGCCAAAACAAGACATTCAACCCCTGGTGTAGGTTTAATTTCCCCGCCGCCTCATCATGATATCTATTCCATTGAAGATTTGGCACAATTAATATATGATTTAAAGAACTCGAACAAGAATGCAAGAATTTCAGTTAAATTAGTTTCAGAGGCAGGAGTTGGAACTGTTGCAGCCGGTGTAGCAAAAGCCGGTGCGGGAGTTATCTTAATCTCAGGATTTGACGGCGGAACCGGAGCGGCTCCCCGTAACTCCATCCATAATGCCGGTCTTCCATGGGAATTAGGACTTGCGGAGACCCATCAGACCTTGATCATGAATGGACTCCGTAATAAAGTAGTAATTGAAACAGACGGTAAGCTTATGACCGGACGTGATGTATTAATTGCAGCACTTTTAGGTGCAGAGGAATTTGGTTTTGCAACAGCTCCGCTGGTAACCTTAGGTTGTGTTATGATGAGAGTATGTAATCTGGATACCTGTCCTGCCGGTGTAGCAACCCAGAACCCGGAACTTCGTAAGAACTTCAAAGGAAAACCGGAGTATGTCGTTAACTTCATGCATTTTATTGCGCAAGAGCTTCGTGAATATATGGCTAAACTTGGAATTAAGTCTCTGGATGAATTAGTAGGCCGTTCGGACTTATTAAAGGTGAAAGCAGGAGTAATGGATGATAAAACAAGCAGAATCGATTTATCCAAGATATTAAACAATCCTTATGTTGGAAATTCACCAGAGTCCCGTTTTGACCCGAAACAGGTTTATGATTTTGAATTAGAGAAAACCATTGATGAACGTGTCCTCTTAAAGAAATTAAAGCAAGCCATAGCAAGTAAGCAGTCAAAAACAATAGAGGTGGAAGTCACTAATATAGATAGAACATTTGGTACAATTTTAGGTTCAGAAATAACCAAAGCACACGGAACATCTTTAGAAGAAGATACTTATGTAATCAAATGTACCGGAAGCGGCGGACAAAGTTTTGGAGCATTTATTCCAAAAGGACTTACCTTAGCATTAAGCGGTGACAGTAATGACTATTTTGGAAAAGGACTTTCAGGCGGTAAGTTATTAGTATATCCTCCAAAAGAAAGTAAGTTTGCGGCAGAAGATAATATTATTATCGGAAACGTTGCTCTATATGGTGCAACCAGCGGTAAGGTATTTATAAACGGGGTTGCCGGTGAACGTTTCTGCGTGCGTAATTCCGGTGCAACAGCGGTAGTAGAAGGTGTTGGAGATCATGGTTGTGAATATATGACAGGCGGGCGTGTTGTAGTTCTTGGCAGAACCGGCAAGAACTTTGCTGCAGGTATGAGCGGTGGTATTGCTTACGTACTCGACCAGGATACGGATTTATATAAGAAATTAAATAAAGAATTAGTATCTATGGAAGCAGTTACAGAAAAATATGATGTTCTTGAACTAAAGAGCATGATAGAAGAGCATGTGAAACATACCGATTCAGCTAAGGGTAAGGCAATTCTGGAACATTTTGGTGATTACCTGCCTAAGTTTAAGAAGATTATTCCACATGATTACAGGCGAATGCTGTTAACCATTGTTCAAATGGAAGAAAAAGGGTTAAGCAGTGAACAGGCACAGATTGAAGCATTCTTTGCTAACACCAGAGGCTAAGGAGGTACGAGATGGGAAAACCAACAGGATTTATGGATTATGAAAGAAAGACGAGTCGTGCTGTAAAGCCGAAGGATAGAATTAAAAACTTTAATGAATTTCATATACCTTTACCAAAAGATGAACGTAAAATTCAGGGAGCCAGATGTATGGATTGCGGTGTACCGTTCTGTCAGTCAGGTATTATGATAGGTGGTATGACTTCAGGATGTCCTTTAAATAATTTAATTCCGGAATGGAATGATTTAATCTATAACGGTAATATGCAGATGGCATTAAACCGTCTGTTTAAAACAAATAATTTTCCAGAATTTACAGGACGGGTGTGTCCGGCTCCCTGTGAGCCTGCATGTACCTGTAATATAGCTACCAATCCGGTGGCTATAAAGGAAAATGAATTAGGCATCATTGAAAATGGTTATGAAGCTGGTTTCATTAAACCGGAGCCGCCAAAAGTCAGAACTGGTAAGAAAGTTGCCGTAATCGGTTCCGGACCCTCCGGACTTGCAGCAGCGGATCAGTTAAACAAGCGCGGTCACTCCGTAACCGTATTTGAACGTTCCGATCGTATCGGCGGGTTATTAATGTATGGTATACCTAATATGAAATTAGAGAAACACATTATTGACCGTAAGATAGACATTATGAAGCAGGAAGGTGTGACTTTCGTGACCAACGCCGATGTTGGTAAAAATTATAATGCCGCTAAAATCAAAAAAGAATTTGACCGCATTATCTTAGCCTGCGGTGCATCCAATCCAAGGGATATAAAAGCTCCGGGAAGAGATTCCAAAGGAATCTATTTCGCAGTGGATTTCCTTAAGGGAGTTACCAAGAGCTTACTCGATTCTAATTTTGAAGACAAATCGTGCGTCAATGCAAAAGACAAGAATGTACTTGTAATCGGAGGCGGTGACACCGGTAATGACTGTGTTGGTACCTCCGTAAGACAGGGAGCTAAATCTGTTGTTCAATTAGAAATGATGCCAAAACTTCCGGATAATAGAAGTGAAGATAATCCATGGCCGGAATGGCCGAAAATCTGCAAGACGGATTATGGCCAGGAAGAGGCAATTGAAGTATTCGGCCATGACCCAAGAGTATATCAGTCAACAGTAAAGGAATTTATTGCAGACAAAGACGGCAATCTGATAAAGGCTAAAATCGTTAAACTGGAAAGTAAATATCATGAAGATACAAAAAGATATCAGATGGATGAAGTTGCCGGCAGTGAATATGATATAGATGCAGATTTAGTATTTATTGCAGCCGGTTTCTTAGGAACGGAGAATTATGTTGCCAAAGCATTCGGCGTTGATCTAAATGCAAGAACAAATGTACAGACCGAAGAAGGTAAATATCAGACCAGTGCAGAGAACATCTTTGTAACCGGAGATATGCATAGAGGTCAGTCATTGGTAGTCTGGGCAATCAGAGAGGGCCGTGAAGTGGCTAAAGCTGTGGATGAACATCTTATGGGATATACGAATCTGGAGTAAAATACGGATAAATATATAAAATTGGAGTATGGCTCATTGACCATGCTCCGATTTTGACATTACCCTTATAAACCAGTATATTATTATATTACTACCGTAATAAGCATTTATAGGTTTTTTTCTAATGGAACTACATATGATATGAGCTATGTGAACGGTGGTTGTGTCAATACAGATTTAATAATGCTTTCTCAAAATACTAAAAGGTGTAGTCTGAAAAAACTTATAAACTAAATATTTAAAAATTATTTATGGGCAAGGCCATTTTACAGTGGTTCTTGCCCATTTTTGCAGTATAGAATTTTATTGGAATTATTAAAGTAGAACTCATCCCCTAAGGTAGTTAAAAAACCTTGCTTCTAAGTGGAAACCTAGTTTAACTTTTTCTTAAAATAATTGAGTTAAACACATTTTTAAATGGAATAAAAAATCTACGCTACTTAAGCATCTTCATTCTAAGTTTAGCTCTAATTTTCAGATAAACTTTCAGAATGCGATTATGCCTTCGTATAATCCTCCAAATAAAACCGGTATCGATCGCTGATAATATATTGCTTACCGATATGTACAAGTTCCTTTCTGGAATCATACATTTGGCAATACAAATAAAAAAGCGGCTCTCCGCCTGATACCTGTAACTTCTTGGCTATATCTCCATTTGCTCTGACCACATCGATATAAGAATTGGTGGAGATGGAGACTCGTATTCCATGTTTTTCTTCCAGTAAGCGATACAAGGAACCGTCTAAGGATTCGTTTAAAAGAAATGAAAAACGCGGATAGGGAAATAGATTATTCTCACACATAATTGGAGAACCATCTGCCAGGCGGATACGCTGTAGAAAAATGGCAGGGCTGCCCGGTTCTTCATTCATAGTTTTCGCATCTTCCTGAGTCAGGTGAATGATTTCTTTTTTTGTAACCATACTGGTTGGTTTCATCCCATTTGCTTCACAAGCTTCACTAAAGCTGAGTAAGTGTTCAATTTTACGTTGTATTTTGTGCTCCTGCACATAAGTACCTTTACCTTGTTTCTTTGATAAAAATCCTTCTCTTGAAAGTTCTTCTATTGCACGGCGCACTGTAATACGGCTTATGTTATACTGTTCGCTGATTTCTGTCTCGGTTGGAATTTTCTCTCCATAATGCAATTCACCTGTTTTAATAGCATTTTTAATTTCTTCCTTTAACTGTAGGTATAAAGGAATCGCGTTATCAGGATTTAATTTCATATTTGTAACTCCTTTGTAAAGATTTATCTAAATTCCACTATACTATAGTTGACGTGGAATAACAAGCTTATTCTTAGCGGCAGAAAATTTGTACTATCACAGACAAAACATGTACAAAGTGTACAAAAAAATAATCAATAATTATAATAAATGACAAAATAAAACAATTTCAAAATTTGATATTGTATATAACGTTATATTATGATATAGTAAAAACATGCAAAATAAGAGATGGGAAGGTGTTAATAAATGTGCATAATTATTGATTTAATCTTATGCTCCAACTATATTTTTACCGGTCTAAATGAAAAACCGGAAAAAGGCTACATAGCTGTTTCCGGTAATACAATCATCAAAGTAGGAAAAGATGATTCTTACAAAGAATTAATAGGAGAAAATACTACGGTTTTGGATTTGAAAGACCAGCTTGTTACACCGGGGTTTGTAGATGTACATACCTTTTTTACCGGTTATGCAATCTACCATATTGGAATGGATCTGTCGGAGGTCGATTCGGAAGAGATGTGCCTTGGTAAAATCGAGGAATACGAAAGAACGCTTACACAAGGACAGACAATTTATGGTCATGGATGGGATGTAAACCAGTTTCCGGCAAAAGGAATGGAGAAGGTTTTAAATAAGAAATATCCCGAAAAACCCGTCATATTATTTTCAGCAAACAGAAGCACCTGCATCATGAACCAAGCGGCAAAGAATACCTATGGTTTTACACCTTCTGCTTGTTACCCTGAGGCTTATTACAGAATTATGCGGGAGTATTTAAATCACAGATCTTTTATTGAAAAAGAGTTCAGGGATTATATGAACTTATTAAACAGCAGAGGTGTTACTGCTGTAAAGGAAATGGGATTTGATGATTTCTATGGTTTTGATACATTCTTAAAAGAAAAGGAAGAAAGTAAAGAATTAACCTTACGAATATATTTTATGTCCCAACCTGTTGGAGAAAGAATTAATATTGAGCATGGAAAACGAATGAGAGAAAAGTTTACCGGTGATTTTGTCCGGTTTTCAGGCTATAACCGGATGACAGACGGTACCGTGGCAAGTAAAAAGGGAGATCTGTTAAAACCCTATGAAGGAACTGATTCCTGCTGCTCAATCCATATTGATTATGAGGGTATCGAAAAGGAAGTTTTACTGGCAGATCAAAATGACTTTCGTTATTCACTTCATGCCCAGGGGGACGGTGCAGTTCATAAAGTACTGGATATTTTTGATAAGTGTAAAAAAGAAAATGGAAAGATAGTGAACAGGCATGCGATTACAGACATGGAGTTTACGGCTCCGGAAGATTTAAAGCGTATGGGAGAATTAGGAGTAATAGGAGAAATTTATTTTCAGATTATGTCGTTGGATCCCGGTGATGAGGTCAAGGCGGCAATCCTGGAAACCATCGGCAAGGAACGGGGACAGTACTACTGGAACAGGAGAAAGATGATTGACAGTGGAGTCGTACTTTCCGGAGCCACTGACCTCCCCCTTATGATAACAGATATTCCGGAATCCATCTATCATGGATGCGGCGGATATTTTCCGGAAGGAGGGGAACCATTTAATAAACAAAATACCATAACTATTTCTGAAATATTGAAAGCCTGGACTTTAGGCGGTCAGAAAAATCTCGGAATGGAGGAAAAATATGGAACTATTGAAGCTGGAAAAATCGCAGATATTACCGTACTGGACAATAATGTATTTCAAGTTCCAATGGAACAAATGCGTGATGTCAAGGTAGCAATGACTATAGTCGATGGGTCTATCGTTTATAAAAAATAATTCCAAAAAAAATACTGCAGCAAAATGGATCTTTGAAAATTTATTATATTACAAGGAGGAAAAGAAATGAAACTAATCAATCGGGAACAAATCGCAGCCATGAATATTCATTATCTATATTATTCTCTGGAATATTTTTTAGATACCCAAGCGGCATTAGGAGTAAAAACCATTGAGTTATGGCCTGGGGCTCCTCACTTCTTTCTGGATTCCATGACATATTCAGATTGCAGGGAAATAAGACATAAAATTGAATCCCGTGGTCTTACTGCAAAAATCATCACCCCGGAAAATTGTACTTATCAATATCAATTTGCAGCACCGGTACCTGAAATCTTTAGGAAAAGTTTTCAGTATTTTACCAATGGCATAAAAGCAGGTGCAGAGCTTGGATGTAAAATCATGGCGATCAATTCCGGTTGGGGATATTGGAACGAAGACAGAGAGGAAGCATGGAAACGTTCTGTTGATATGCTTACAAGGCTGGCAGAAGAAGCTAAAAAAGAAGGTATCTGTCTTGCGATGGAATCCTTAAGACCACAAGAGTCTCAATTGGTGACGACTCTTGGAAATACAAAAAGGATGTTCGATGAAATTAATCATTCCCATTTAAAAGTCATGATTGATACTACTGCAATGGGGGTTGCAGGAGAAACCTTAGAGGAATGGTTTGATGTTTTTGGAGAAGACATTATACATATGCATTTTATTGATGGAAATCCATATGGACATCTTATCTGGGGAGACGGAAATCATGATTTAGGGAGCTGGTTAAAAATACTTGATCGGAGAGGGTATAAAGGTTACTTAGGGCAGGAGATTACGGATTTTAATTATTTTGAAAAACCGGATTTACACGACAAACGGAATATGGCAGCTTATAAACCATTTATTAGATAAAATACTGTATTGGAGAGAGGTATTAATATGACTGAAAAGAAAAAAATTAAATTCGCTTTGCCCCACGTGTATACATTAGCATTTGTGCTAATCATTGTATTTGCTGTAATGACTTGGATTTTACCAAGCGGACAGTTCCAAAGAGAATTAATCAATACACCGGCTGGTGAAAGGGAAGTAGCAATTTCCGGAACTTATAAAGTAATTGAAAAAGTTAGTAATGACGGGACAGATCTGCGTCAGGGACTGTTAGAAATTCTAATGGCACCTACCAGGGGAATTCAGGCAGCTGCCGATGTTGTTGCTTTTATTCTTTTGATTGGCGGAACGTTTCAGATCCTGACAAAAACCAATGCCATGAATATGGGAATACGTAGAGTGATCAGAAGGCTTCAGGGAAAAGAAGTATTACTCATCCCGATTTTGATGCTTTTGTTTGGTATCGGAGGAACCACATTTGGCATGTCGGAAGAAGTTATTCCATTTTATATTATGCTCATTCCCATATTTTTTGCAATGGGGTATGATTCCATGACAACTTTTATGGTCGTATTCCTTGGACCACAGATTGGTTATGCAGCTTCCACCACCAATCCCTTTAACGTACTTATTGCACAGGGAGTTGCAGGTATTCATGGAAATCCTCAGTTGATCTACCGTTTTATCTGGTGGATTATCATGATGACTATCTCCATTATTTTTGTTATGCGCTATGCATCAAAAGTCCATAAGAATCCGGCCGGTTCCATCACCTACCAGGATGATCAGCTAAAGAGACATGAATTTGCAATGGATGAAGAGAATACAGAATTTTCCTTTCGCCATAAATTAGTACTTGGTGTTTTTGCTCTTGGCATGGGTACGATTGTATTTGGTATCTTAAAATATCACTGGTATATGGATGAAATATCTGCCATATTCCTGGTTATGGGTATCTTAATGGGTATCGCCGGCGGTCTGAAGGAAAAAGAAATAGCAGAAGAATTTGTAACCGGAGTCAAGGATCTGGCATTTGCTGCAGTAGTAGTTGGTGTCTGCCGTGGTATCTTAGTCGTTGCAGAAAGCGGAATGATTATTGATACCATATTAAACAGTTTATCCAACAGTCTTGCTAATATCGGCAGCGTAGCATTTACAACGGTTATGTATCTGGTACAGTCTCTTCTTACCATTCTTGTACCTTCTTCCTCCGCCTTAGCTTCCCTTACCATGCCTATTATGGCTCCATTATGCGACTTACAGGGCGTTAATCCGGAAGCGAGTGTTACTGTTATGCAATTTGCAAACCAGCTGACCAATATGATCAGTCCCACCGCCGGTATGACCGTAGCCGGACTTGCAGTTTGTAAGATTACCTTTGGACAATGGTGGAAAACAATCTGGAAATTCTTTATCTTTATCACAATATTAGCTATGGTATTCTGTGCTATTTCCGCACAGCTTTAACATAAACAATGAAATCTTTATGGAGGATAAAAAATGAATGCAAAAGAATTAGTACAAAAAATTTTAAAAGAACATGGGGAGATCAAGGATGTTTACTTTGTTGCCTGCGGCGGTTCTTTGGTAGATTTATACCCGGGGTTCTATTTTATACAGGCAGAATCAGAAACTATGCATGGAGCTTGGTACACCAGTAAAGAATTTGTGATTGCTCCGCCAAAACATCTGGGTAAGAACAGTCTTGTATTTATTTGTTCCCACGGCGGTAATACGAAAGAAACTGTGGAAGCGGCTCACGTGGGAAAAGACAGGGGAGCAGCCGTCATTACCATGACACACAATCCGGATTCAGCCTGCAATGATGATTCTATGATACCTGTAGTATATGATTGGGCGGATACGGTGAATGAAAAGGATAAACCTCAGGGAATCGTACTTCGTCTCCTGAATGAAGTTATGAAAGCACAAGAATCGAATTACAAATTATATGATGTAATTGAGGACGGCATTGAAAAAATTGACGGAATCGTACGTGCAGCAGTAAATAAGGTAAAAAACCGAACCTGGGTATTCGCGGAAAAATATTCGGATGAACCTTTCCTTTACATTATGGGTTCCGGAGCTTCTTATTCACAAGCTTACGGTTTTTCTATCTGTTCCCTCCAGGAAATGCAGTGGATGGATTGCTGTTACCTGCATTCCGGAGAGTACTTCCATGGCCCCTTTGAAGTAACGGATGAGAATCATTTGTATATCCTCCTGATGAGTAAAGGCCCGAACCGAGTAATGGATGAAAGAGCACTTACATTCTTAAAGAAATATGCAAAAAAATATGAAGTCATAGATGCGGAAGAATTGGGTATCGGTGCGATTGATGATTCCTGCGTGGAATATTTTAATCCTATCCTTTTTTATGCAATGAGTGTTGCTTATCGTACCGGCCTGCAGGATAAACGCCGCCATCCTTTGGATATGAGACGTTATATGGGTGTAGTGGAATATTAATAGAAAGAGGTATGGTTATGGGTAGATATGATGTAAATGTTTTAGGTTTCGGTGATAATGTCGTAGATAAATACGAACATTTAAATACCATGTATCCTGGCGGAAATTGTGTTAATTTTGCTGTTTATGCAAATATGTTCGGAGCGGCCAGAAGTGCTTATATGGGGTACTTTGGCAATGATAAGGAAGCAGAACATGTAATTAAAACGCTTCAGGAAATTGGCATCGAAATGATAAAATGTCAGCAGCTGGATGGAGAAAACGGATGTGCGAGAGCAACTTTAATTGATGGGGACAGGGTATTCTTAGGGTCCAATGAAGGCGGTATCCGCGGAGAGACACCTTTTGTTCTGGATCAGTTTGACTTAGAGTATATCAGACAATTTGACCTGGTACATTCCGGTAATTATTGTTTTATGGAAAAAGAGCTGTATAAAATTAAGAAAGCAGGTATTTCCATTTCTTATGATTTTTCTGATGATTCTACGGATGAGTATTATCAGGAAGTTGCTCCGGATGTTGATTTTGCTTTTTGCTCCTTTGACGGAACCGAAGAGGAAACCAGAGAACGGTTAAGATGGATCGTGTCCCTTGGACCGAAGCTTGCCTGTGCCTCCAGAGGTGCGGAGGGTTGTATATTATTTGACGGGAAGCAGTTCTATCAACAGCCGGCGGAACCGATCGAAAAGGTAGTGGATACTATGGGAGCAGGTGATTCCTTAATCACTTCATTTCTGGTAGGATACCTTGACCGCCTGAAAAAAGGCTGTAACCGTGATTTGGCAATCAGGGAAAGCTTAGCAGAGGCTGCCAAGTTTGCTGCAAAAATATGTTGTATTGATGGAGCGTTCGGTTATGGAAAAAGATATGAATAAGGAAAGAATTCAAAATATAAAAGCGATCGGAGTAGGTTTCTCCTGTGTTGATGTTTATGAAAAATTGAATAAATTCTATCCTACGGGAAATGGTGTAGACTGGGGGATTCATTTAAAACGTCTGGGTGTTCCTGTAAGTATATTAAGTGTTGTTGGAACGGATACCTATGGGGAAAAGATGCGGGAAGCATTAAAAAAAGAAGAAATTGATATTTCTCATCTGCATACAGCAGAAGGAGAAACCTGTAAAATGATGATGGACCTGATCAATGGCGTAGACCGCGTTCATTTAGAAGCGATTGACGGTGTTATGCTGGATTTTAAGCTTACAGAGGAAGATAAGGAATATATCAAGACCTTTCAGTTTATGCATACGGACCTTTTTGGAAATGTATTGAATGACCTTGCGGAGATTCGGGCTGCAGGTGTAAAAGTAGTGATGGATTTTTCTACTTTTTGCGATGATAAGCAATATAACACCGAAGAAAATTATAAAAATGTGGATTATGCATTTTTATCCTATGACAAAGAAGATGAATATATTAAGAACCTCTTAAGGAAAATTAGTTCCTATGGTGTAAAAATCGTTACCGCCACCCTAGGTGAAAATGGAAGTATTAGTTATGATGGTGAAAATTTCTACCGCCATGGTATCGTGCCGGTAAAAGTTGTTAATACCGTTGGCGCAGGAGATTCCTATATAGCCGGGTTTACCTACGGTATCATAATGGGATGGGATATTCCTGCATGTATGGAATTTGGTGCACAAACCAGTGCGGAGGTAGTAACTAAATTTAAACCGTATTAATACGGAAAAAGGCCTGCCTCCCGGGACCTGCAAAGTTTTAGGAGTACCAGAAACAGACTTTTCAGTCATAATCTGGTACTCCATACCTTATTCTAAAGCATGCTATCCGGAATATTCCGTTCATCGCCTGTAAGAAAAGTTTAAATGACAGTTCATTTCCGTGTTTAGAAAGGAAGGAAACCTATGATTATTGATATGCATATACACCCTATCTATTACAAATCTATCTGTAATGATCCGGAGGAATTGGAATTCCGTTCCAAAGCATTTGGTGTATTCAAGCAGTCTCCTTATGATTATGAGGAGATGTTTGTTGAAATGGAATACGGCAGGGTGGATAAAGCTGCATTGCTGCCCTTAGATTTAACCACAACCGAAGGAGGCTGCATCGTGACCAATGACCAGATAGCACAACTGGTATCCGAGCATCCGGAACGGTTTATCGGCTTTGCAAGTGTTGATCCGCACAGAGAGGACGCACTTGAAGTGCTGGATTATGTATTTGGCACTCTTAAACTGAAGGGATTGAAACTAAATCCGGCAAAACAGCATTTTTACCCAATGGATGATTGTATGCAGCCGATATATGAAAAATGTCTGGAATATAATAAACCAGTTATCTTCCATGCAGGGCTTAGCTGGGAACCTGACTGTATAACGGAATATGCCCATCCCTTAAAGTTTGAAGGGGTTGCTGTCAAATATCCGAAGCTTCGTATCTGTCTGGCCCATTTCGCCTGGCCTTTTGTACGTGAGATGGTCATGCTGATGATCAAATATCCGAATGTTTATACCGATACTTCCGTATTATATATGGATTCACCGGAAGAATCCATGATGCGGCTGTTTACGGTTGATATGGGACCTTTGTGGACAGAAAGGGCACTGCACAGCCAGATCATGTTCGGTTCAAACGGTCCCCGGTTCCGGCAGTTTAAATTACTTAGGGCCTTGGACAAAGTACCTATGAAGGAATATGCAAGAGAGGGTATCTATTATAAGAATGCTTTGAGATTTTTAGGAGAGGAGGGAGTGGAATGGTAGATCTGCAGACAATTACCTGGATGAGCAGAAAACCGGAGCAATTTCATATGATTACCAAAGAAGTATATGATATTGTAGAAAAAAGTCCGGTAAAAAATGGATTGGTACTGGTTGTAACAGCCCATACCACCACAGGGATCATGGTAAATGAAGGACTTCCCTGCGTAGAAACAGATATATCGGATACCTTAACCCGTATCGTACCTTTAGAGGCGGATTATGCCCATGCCCATTTCCTTCCCAGTTATGGTGCTACGGGAAATAACTCCACAGGACATATAAAAAGTCTTATCTGTGGAAATCACTGCGCATTTCCGGTAGTTGACGGAAAGATAATCTGCGGCGGTGCTCAGGATATCTATATTGTTGAATTCGACGGACCTCAGACCAGAAAAGTATATGTGGAAGTGTTTGGGGAATAGCGAATGCTATGGAATATATCGGGTAAGCCATAATAAAAACAAGGTTATATTATTTTGAAAGATAAGATAAAACTGAAGGCGCTGCCGTAAAGAATTAATTTACTGTAGCGCTTTTTTAACCTTACAAGTAGAGTAGTGAACGCGGAATTATTCGCTTTAACTAGAAAACAACATCTTGATAATACGGTAAAATTAATATAAAGCAGACGAAATGATTTACTAGTCTCTTCGATTTTTTTGTTTATCCCACTGGACCATAAATGATTAAAAGCTGGCTGCTTTTAATTATCAAATTTATTTATGTAACCCAAAAATAAATCGATTACTTCTTCTGATAAATTAACCGGATATATTTCCTGATAATACTGATCACCCCAAAATAACCTTTTAAAGCTATTGGTATTTTTAATAGCCACAGTTCCGTTATCGATTACTTCCATACATTCTATATATCCATTTTTAGAATTTTCCGCATTACCATTTATATTTTTATAACTAAATATCATAATGTAGGAATAGCGGTTTTTATCTCTCATTCTTTCGTAATTTAAAAGGTCGGTAGAGGTAATATTTACTATCCTTGCCGATTTAAGCTCTTTTGCAATGTTTCTTAAATCTTTAG
Organism: Anaerocolumna sp. MB42-C2; assembly: GCF_030913705.1. Taxonomy (GTDB): domain Bacteria; phylum Bacillota; class Clostridia; order Lachnospirales; family Lachnospiraceae; genus Anaerocolumna. The sequence goes on along the minus strand of NZ_CP133190.1, from coordinate 1,811,863 downwards.
GATCGGTAATAGTAATCGAAGAGTTTAAGTATGAGTTTAAATCGTGCTTGGAAGTATCCATTCTGTGTATTTCTATGCTTTCCGGCATTTTCATATCTTTTATGAATAACTGTGTTTGAGGTTGTGTCAATCTCGTCCCGACATCCGTTATCGGAAAAGATACCAATAATACAATTAGTAACGTTATTCCCATAATATATAAGTTATTGTATTGTTTTCCCGATGCCTTCCTTTTTCTGTAGTCATTGATGAGAGATTCAAGGAAAATAATGAGCATTACAAATATAAAACAAATAAACCATATCCAATAGGTATATTTTAAGTGAAAGTTGTTTGAAAGGAAGATTTGATACGAGGTTACAGAAAAAATGATATCTATACCGAACCTGATAATAAGTGTTAAAATGATTAAAGAATTATTTAAAATGCCCCTTTTTATGTAATCATACAGTGGAATTGCGAGAAAAACGATTATAAACATAACATATAGGTCTATAATTCGAATATTCTCATAGGGATTATATTTTGGCAGTACGATTAACACCAATAGATTTATAATTAATAATCCGGTTAAAAGATATCCGGTTATTTTTTTTGCTTTGTTAACAATCTCCATGATGCACTCCTTTTATCTTTGTTCTTAAACTTAACAGCTACTTTCCATTTTGTATAACGCCATTAAAAGTAAATTATTGTTTAATTCTACCACATATTAATTACTTTTCCCACACTTAGTCCAAATTTTTTATATAATTTATTTTGATAATATTATATACTCCCTGCCGGGATATGGTGGTATAATTAAGCAAAGGAGGAAAAAACTATGGCACTTATACATGTAAATTTTTATTCTCAGACATTAGGAATGCAGCGTTCCATGGATGTTATAATGCCTCAGAAATCCAATGGCATAGGACAGGAGGGAATAGCGGGTGAAGAAAAAATTCCGGTACTTTATCTTTTACACGGAGCAAGTGATGATCATACTATCTGGCAGCGCAGAACTTCTATAGAACGGTATGCGGTAGAAAAAGGGCTGGCAGTTGTTATGCCTGCAACGGATCTTGGTTTTTATGCAGATATGAAATATGGGTATGATTTCTGGCAGTTTTTCAGTAAAGAAATTTATGAATTGGTTCATGAATTTTTTCCGAGTATCAGCACGGAAAGAAAAGATACCTTTGTTGCTGGTCTGTCCATGGGAGGATTTGGCACTCTGAAATTAGGTATTATGTGTCCGGAGCGTTTTGCGGCAGCAGCCAGTCTATCCGGTATGGTAGATCCGGTATCCTGGTATGAGAAAGACTTAAATAAACAGTTCCAATTAATTTATGGGACAAAAGAAGAAGTAACAGGAAGTATTAATGATCTTCCTTACCAAATGGAGCAGTTAATAGCCTCCGGCAAAGAGATGCCCAAATTTTATATGACTTGTGGTACGGAGGATTTTCTCTATCCAATGAATGTAACGTTTCGAGACAGGTTTAAAGACAGGATTGATTTAACTTATCATGAGGAGCCTGGAATTCATGAATGGGGTTATTGGGATCGGAATATCAGGAGAATTATAGATTGGCTTCCTATAAAGGCCAATGAAAAGGAGGTAAAGTAATCATGGCATTGATGCATGTTGATTTTTTCTCTAATATATTAGGGCTTTGTTGTGAAGCAGATGTAATACTTCCTCAGAAAAAACAGGGAATCGGTATGGAGGGCAGTGATACCAGATCTAAATATCCCGTACTTTGGCTGCTTCATGGTGCAAGTGACGATCATACAATCTGGCAGAGAAGGACCTCTATTGAAAGATATGTATCAGATCTTGGACTGGCAGTAGTTATGCCGGGAGCAGGGTTAAGTTATTACACTAATATGGCGTATGGTCCGTCTTACTTCGATTATATAGCGGAAGAACTACCGGAAATTATGAGAAGTTTTTTCCCGATTTCAGACCGGCGTGAGGATAACTTTGTATGCGGTTTGTCCATGGGCGGATATGGAGCTATGAAGATTGGTTTAACAAAACCGGATCATTATTCAGCTATCGGATGTTTTTCCGCCGGTAACTTTGCTTACCGGGATGTAAGGAAAGAGGCCGGGTCTATGTCAAGTACGGACCGGATCAAACAGAACATGCTTATTTTTGGTGTAGAAGACATGCTGGAGTTAAAAAATACGGAACATGATTTATTTTATCTGGCTGAGAAAAATATCAAAGAAGAAAAACCGCTCCCAAAGATATATCAAACCTGCGGAAATGAGGATTTTTTAGTAGAGAATGCCAGAGTGACTGCGGATTGGTTTCAACAGAGTAAGTATGATTTTACTTATATGGAGGGACCGGGAGCACATACCTGGGAGTTCTGGGATGAATGGATTCAGAAATATCTGGGGTGGCTAAAACCAAACCTAAGATAGGATAAATCTTTGTTTTAAAATAAAGTATTTAACCAGTAATTTATAGACTAATATTAATTTCAATAATTATATAGCAGGGTAATACAGTTGCAGCTTATAAATGTTCAGTATCGCTCTGGATTATTGCATAAAGATAAGTGAGAAATCTTCAAGAATAATTATTTTTAATAATGTAAATTTATTTGTTTTATAAGTATAACTTATCAGTGAGTCATGTGATTATAACTTTTATTATTATATATTTTGTGTTATACTACTGTTAAAATGTCAATGGAGGTAAAATAATGTATTCATTTGAAGAAATTAAGGTATTTGATCCTGAATTAGCAGAGGCAATGGAAAAAGAAATTGGAAGACAGAATGATCATATTGAATTAATTGCTTCTGAAAACTTTGTAAGTAAAGCTGTTATGGCAGCAATGGGAAGTCCGCTGACGAATAAATATGCAGAAGGTTATCCGGGCAAGAGATATTACGGCGGTTGTGAATATGTTGATATCGCTGAGAATCTGGCTATTGAACGTGCAAAACAACTGTTTGGATGTACTTATGCTAATGTTCAGCCTCATTCCGGTGCTCAGGCTAATATGGCAGTCTTTTTCGCACTGGTGAAACCGGGTGAAACTGTAATGGGTATGAATCTGGCTCACGGCGGTCATTTAACCCATGGAAGTCCGGTAAATATGTCAGGAAGCTATTATAAAATCGTACCTTATGGTGTAAATGAAGAAGGTTTTATTGACTATGACGAAGTAAGAAAAATTGCATTGGAATGTAAGCCAAAATTAATCGTAGCAGGCGCAAGTGCTTATGCAAGAAAGATAGATTTTAAGAAATTCAGGGAAATAGCGGATGAAGTTGGAGCTTTTCTAATGGTTGATATGGCTCATATTGCAGGTCTTGTTGCTGCCGGTTATCATGAAAGTCCCATTCCTTATGCCCATGTAACAACGACCACAACTCATAAGACTTTAAGAGGTCCAAGAGGCGGTATGATTTTATCCAGTGCTGAATTTGCTGATGAATATAAATTAAATAAAGCAATCTTCCCCGGTATTCAGGGCGGCCCTTTAATGCATGTAATTGCAGCGAAAGCAGTTTGCTTTAAGGAAGCCCTGGATCCGGAATTTAAGAAATATGCCGGAAGGATTGTGGATAATGCCCAGGCTCTTTGCAGCGGTTTATTAAAAAGGGGATTTAATATTGTATCCGGCGGAACGGACAACCACTTAATGTTAGTTGACCTTCAGAATAAAGGAGTAACCGGTAAAGAAACGGAAAAATTACTGGATGCTGCCAATATTACCTGTAATAAAAATACAGTACCGAATGATCCTGCATCTCCTTTTGTAACCAGTGGTATCCGTTTAGGAACTCCTGCGGTGACAACCAGGGGTATGAATACGGCTGATATGGATGTGATTGCCGAAGCAATTGCTTTGCTGATTGAAGATGTTAATGCAAATAAGACGAAAGCTATGGATTTAGTAAAGACATTAACCAATAAATATCCATTGTATTAAAATATATAAATTCAAATAAGCGTATAAATGTTTAACTTTGCTTTCAATTAAAAAAGGACGTGCTGCAAAACCAACTTAATAGGTCAGGGTGCAATACGTTCTTTTTACTTTAAAGGTTTCTGCTGGTCACTAAAGTTATAATAATTTTATCCGATACATATGGTATAGGAACATAAAACATGTTCCTATATCGGATGCACGGTACAATACAGTGCCTTTTATCAGAAGTTTGTGCCTGGGAAGCCCTCGTTACAGACTTCATATGTGCAGAATACATGCGCAGGAATGGAGGAAAAAATGAGTTCTTTTTCAAATGGTGTTTGGTTGGGAAAATCATATAATTCATTCACAATGTCAGATTATTCATATGAAAGCAAAGAAAAACAGAAACAACAAATTATAACAGAACGGGATGGAAATTATTACTGTACATATATCGTAGGTAAAGACGGAAAGAAGATTTTATTAAAAAAAATTCCTGTACCCCAAATGAAAGAGCAAGAAGATTCAGCAAAGCCAATTGAGTCTGACAAAGCAAAAACTTACGATTATAATGATTTAAATAACGCACGTACAACTTTTGTATGTAAGCAGCAAATGCAAATGGAATCAGCAAATAAAAAGAATTTACGAGAAGCAATGGATATTCTGAATGAGTATGCAGGAATTCCTGCGAAATCAAATAAAACCTATGTCGATACTCTATAAGGAGCATTAAGTCATTGTATTATTGCTTTCTTAATTCCGGTATAACATCATAAATATTTTCCAAGGCTGTCCGGATTTCTTTTGACCAATCAAATTTCCCCTTTTTTATGCACCAGGTAACTTCATGGCCTAAAAATATATAAGCAGATGCTTTGTATAACTCCAAAGCATCATTTTTATTTCGGATTTGTCCGGATGCCTGTCCTTTTTTTATGATCATTACGGCTATATCTGTTAATTCACTTCTAAAATCATAACTTCCATAATCTTCTTTCAAATTACTGATCATCATTTGACTTAAAAAATCGGTACCAAATTTACTGGCCTCTTTTACAAGGGATTCAAAACATATCAAAAGCTGATCCCAATAATTGTCCTTGGTTAAAATTGTCAATAGATACTGACTTATATTATGTGTCACAGAATCATAGAAATGCAGTATGATATCCTCTTTTGATTTAAGATGATAATAAAAAGTTGTTTTTGAAATCTTACAGGCTTCACAAATATCTATAACAGTTACATTTTGATATCCTTTTTCCAAAAATAACTGATTAGCAGTTTCAATAATAAAATCTTTTGTTGTTATATTTGACATGGTTTCCTCCAGCTAAATTTCCATTTTATATATGTAATCATAGATAGGTACTATTTACACCCCTGCGAAAAGCTGCAGTGTTGTCTACAATAACAGACTTCGCGATGCACACAAAACGAAGAGACGGCGTTCCTACGCGGTAATTCTCAGGTTTTCTGTGACAACGCACTTATAAAAAACACGTCGCGTATACGGGCTGTGAACAGTAATCATAGATACATCATAACATAATAAATACTCAAAATCTACATTGACAAATAAATAACAAAGTGATATTATATTACTGCGGTAATATAATATATGACTAAGGTAATATAACACAATTCGACTGACTAAAGTCCTCATAAACTATATTTTGCCAACCGCAGAGTGAAACGAAACAGGAAGATCAGCAAATACATAATAAGGAGAATACCATGTCAAAGCTATTTGAAAAAACTCAAATCGGAAGCATGAAGCTTAAAAACCGTATCGTTATGGGACCTATGGGAACAACTGGTGAATCGGACGGATCTTATTGTACGGAAGGCATCCGCTACTTTGAAGAACGTGCGAAAGGCGGTACAGGTCTGATTATCACCGGAGCGAACGTTGTTACAACAAAATATGAAGCCCGGCCTTGTACGGAACTTAGTAATTTTCACCATGTGGAACGGTTGAATATGTTAATTGAACGCTGTCACCATCATGGTGCCAAAGTCTGTGTACAGATTTCTCCGGGACTTGGACGCCAGCAATTTACGGATCCATTTACACCGCCGTATTCAGCAAGTGAATGTTCTGCTTTTTGGTTCCCTAATTTGAAATGTAAACCATTTTCAAAAGAAGAGATACAGGATATTGTGGGAAAATTAGGTTATTCCGCCAGCCTTGCCAAATTAGCCGGAGCTGATGCAGTAGAATTGCACGCTTATGGTGGTTATCTTTTAGACCAGTTCCATTCGAAACAATGGAATACCCGTACTGACGAATATGGCGGAGAATTAAGAAACCGCATGAGATTTACTTTGGAGTGTATAGCAGCGATCCGTAAAAATGTCGGCCCCCAATTTCCAATTCTTGTTAAGTTTACACCGGTTCACCGTGTTGAGGGAGGACGTGAATTAGAGGAAGGTTTGGAGATGGCTAAAATACTGGAAGAAGCAAATATTGATGCACTTCATGTTGATGTTGGCTGTTATGAAGCTTGGCATAAAGCAATATCTACTGTATATGAAAAAGAAGAACATCAAATGGATGTGGTAGAAGCGATTAAGAAAACCGTTTCCGTTCCCGTGCTCGGTCAGGGTAAAATGTTTGACCCGGAAAAAGCAGAAAGGGCGGTAACGGAAGGAAAGACAGACTATATCGTTTTAGGACATCAGATGTTAGCAGATCCATATTGGGCAAGTAAAGTAAAATCCGGCAATACTATGGATATCGTTCCTTGTATTGGATGCAATGAGTGTTTACTGGCGGGATTTTCCGGTAAACATTATTACTGTGCTGTTAATCCATTATGTTATGCGGAGGATGACTATCCTCTTCCCGAAGCACACGGCATAAAGAAATCTGTGTTAGTAATCGGAGGTGGTCCTGGAGGAATGTCTGCAGCAATCGCGGCGGCCAAACGTGGCTTTGATGTGGAATTGTGGGAGAAAACATCCCGTTTAGGCGGAAACTTATGGGCAGCAGGTCTTCCAACCTTTAAACATGACGTACTTAGATTAATTACTTATATGGAACGCCAGGTTTTAAAACTTGGTGTTAATGTTAAACTGAATAAAGAGGCTACCGCAGAAGCAGTATCCGCAGGCAGATATGATAAAGTGATACTGGCAGCAGGTTCCACTCCTTTTATGCCTCCTGTTGAGGGAATAGAAACGGCAGCTCCATCCGGTGATTACTTATTGGGTCATAAAAAACCGGGAAAGAAAGTAGTTGTTATCGGCGGAGGTTTGGTGGGCTGTGAAACAGCTGCTTATATGAAAGAAACAGCAAAAGAAGTGACAATTATCGAAATGCTTAATGATATTTTAGCAATTGCAGACCATTGCTTAAATAATGACCAGGCATTAAGAGCACTGATAAAAGAAAGAAATATCGGTGTAATAGGTGGTGCCAAAGTAACAAAAATAACTCCTAACCGTGTTACCTATATGAAAGACGGACAGGAATTATCAGTTGATTGCGATACCGTAATTATAGCAGCCGGTTATCGTCCGAATAACCAATTAGAAAGTGTACTGGAAGGTATAGTGGATGATTTAACAGTTGTAGGAGATGCAGAAGCTCCAAGAAAAATCCTGACTGCAGTACATGAAGGATATCATACAATTCGTGTAATGCAATAAATTTTGATGTTTAACTCTTAAACTATTAGTAAAAAGGTCAGTCAAATAAGATCTATGGAAAGATCTTATTTGACTGACCTTTTTTGTTAATGAATTTACTAATTATTATTCAGTATTTTACTTATGCATTTAGTTGTAAAAATGATAGCAACGATAAGTACTCCTGCAATGCAGACATATTTAACTATTTTGGTAACATCAACTTTTACGGATACACCGGTCTCACTGGATTCCGGTATACTGTTTTTACACATATTTATTACCTCCTTTATAATCATAAGTTCCAATTAATATCCAAGTTCTTCCCCCACCAGAATGACTTTGATGCGGCCGGGAATTTTGGACTTTCTGGTTATAACGATCTCACAGCAGATGCAATCTTCCGATAAACAATTCGCACATCTCCCTAGCTCTGCGCAGGGAGTATGTAATCCAAGCCTGGTAACATTAGGAGGGGCAGCCATATTACGGATTCGCTCAATACCAGTGTTAACATCCGTTACGATTTTATTCATACCTGCGATAATTATCACATTTTTAGGACCGGTAATCAGGCAGGCAACCCGGTTGCCACTGGCATCAATATTAACTAACTGACCATCTAAGGTAATGGCATTAGAGCTCATAAAAAAATAATCGGAAGTTACGATTTTACTGTACATGGCAGATTTTTCTTCCGGAGTTTTTACGGATGATCTGTCATATAGAATGTAGTCCGAGGCTTCCAGTTCCGGAATTAATCCGATTTCTTCAATTGTTTCGGAACCACCCCAGGAAATAGAGCACCCTGGAGTAAGAAATCGTTTCGCCATAATTAGGGCCTCGTCGGCATTCTCACAGTAGTACCCTTCAATTCCTCTTAAATTAAATTTCTCAATTAAGCTGTCAGCTAAATTTTCATAATATTGTTTTTTAGGTGACATGTTACCCTCCTTAATTAATTTTATATAAGGATTTGACACTCCAATCCTAAAGTTTTGTATATAAAATATTTAAGTATGCCATGATTATTTTGCATTATATTTTTTGACAAAACATACCCCTAAAGCCCCGGGACCGGTGTTTGTTCCGATGGTAACACCGATCTGAAATACGGGATAGGTTATTTTACACCCGGTTAATTCTTCTAATTGTGACTGTACGAAACCGGTGTCTTCTAATGTTGTGGCATTAGCAAGACAGAAGTCGTAATCCTCATATTTTTCACCGGTTTCTGTAAAATATTCTTCTGTCATATCTAATATCTTCTGAAGAGCTTTCTTACGACCCCTTACATTAGAGTATGGAATTAATTCGGCGTCTTTTAATTGAATCATAGGTTTTAAATTCAGCATGGTTCCGGCAAGTGACGCAACCTTACCGACTCTGCCTCCTTTTGTTAAATACTCTAAAGTATCTACAGTAAACATGATTCTTGCAGTGGGTTTAATCTCATTAATCCGGTTTTCCGCTTCTTCCAGGGAATAACCTGCCTCTCTCATATATGCAGCCTGCATTAAAACAATTCCCTGTCCGGCGGTGGCCTGAATGGAATCAATTATGGTTATCTTGGCATCCGGGTATTTTTCATTAAGAATCAGCTTGGCATTTACAGCTGACTGATAAGAGCCGCTGAATTTTTGCGTTAAGCAGAGACATAATATATCTTTGTTCTCCAGGATAACCGGCTCAAAAAAATTGATATAATCCTGAACACTTGGCAGGGATGTCTTGGGAAACACTCTCTGATTCATGAGGACATCATAGAATTTTTGATTGGTAATCTCTGTGTTTTCTTTAAAGTAATTCTCCTGGTCAAAAGTAACATAAAATGGGACTAAGGTTATATTATGTATGCTAAGCAATTCTTCCGGTGTATCGCAAGATGAGTCGCTGAATATATGATAATCACGCATATTTCTCTCCTTGTAAATGTATTTTCTAGTAAATATTATAGCGAATTCCGTTAAAAATGTACAGTGGAAAAATTGGTCGGTTATGGATTTACTTTAGTTCCGAAGTATTGGACGAAGCTTTTGGCAAGAGAAGAGACATAACCTTCCTTTTTGTAAATAGCAGCAATTTTCGTCGTAGTATTTTCACATTGAATTGGTTTGACCAGCATATCGTTACCTGGAATTATGTTACTGATGGATTCCGGTACAAGGGCGATTCCCAAGCCTGCATTTGCCCAGAGCAAGGAAGTTCTGGCGTCATCATTTTTGCAGAAGGCATTTGGTTTTAATCCTAATGCCTGAAAAGCGGAGGAAATCATGGAATCAAATCTGCGGTAATAAACCAGCGGCTTTTGAGTAAGTTCCGGTAATGTAATGTTTTTTTTGGAAATGTTATCAAAATAGTAAGCCTTTCCAACAGCAACCAAAGGTTCCTCCCTGCCAAAGATACATTCAAAACCTTCTGCATTAAACGGAGTTCGGACAACTGCCGCTTCAATCATTCCATTCTTCAGCTTATCCAGCAATTCGTAAGTGTTTCCCTCCTGTATTTCAAATTTAACCATAGGATATTCTTTGCAAAAATCGGTTAATACTGTATTTATCAGAATATTTCCCGAAGAAGAAATGGTTCCAAGCTTTAATGTACCCTCAAGTCCATTTTCAAGCTGTTTTAACTCCTGAATCGTTAAGTCCATCATGGATAATATATCTTTTGCACGATAATAAAGAAGTGTACCGGCCTCAGTAAGCTGCATTTTTTTCGAACTTCTTTCAAATAATTTGGTGCCCAGTTCCTGTTCTAAAAGCAGTATCTGCTTGCTGAGAGGAGGCTGAGACAGATTTAATTTTTTAGCTGCAAAAGTGATGCTTGCGGATTCGGCAATTACAGCAAAATAATAGAGTTGTCTGGTATTCATATTAGATATATCCTTTCTTTTCAGTGAATATTTGCTACTATAATTTGTTACAACTCAGCCATAGGCTGAACTGTGACAAGTTTTGTGGTTCAATGGGATTGCCGTAACTATATTTTAATGATATAATGCTATGGTGTAATATTCCAAAAAGATATGTTATAGTATACGCTAAACAATTCTGGAAAGCAAGATAAAACAGGAAAGGAGTCAAAATGAGAAAGCTGTTGAAATATCTAAAAGACTATAAGAAAGAAAGTATCATAGCACCTCTTTTTAAAATGTTAGAAGCAACCTTTGAATTATTTGTGCCGCTTGTTATGGCTAGTATCATAGATACCGGGATTAGAAATAACAATGTGCCCTATATTTTTCGGATGGGAGGGATTTTACTGCTGCTTGGCGTAATCGGGCTTATCTGTTCCCTTACAGCGCAGTATTATGCTGCTAAGGCAGGCGTTGGTTTTGGAACAGAATTACGAAATCACATGTTCCGGCATATTAATCAGTTGTCTTTTGCGGAGCTTGATAGCATAGGCACTTCTACCTTGATAACGAGAATTACCAGTGATATCAATCAGGCACAGGCAGGTGTTAACTTAGTATTGCGCTTGTTTCTGCGTGCTCCCTACATTGTGGCCGGAGCTTTAATTATGGCGTTTACCATCAATGTAAAAATTGCATTAATTTTTTTAGTTGCGGTTCCGGTTTTAGCTGTTATTATATATGGAATTATGCTTTTTTCGATTCCGATGTATAAAAAAGTGCAAAAGAAACTGGATCTGGTATTAAAACTTACGAGAGAAAATTTAGTGGGAGTACGCGTTATTAAAGCATTTTGCAGGCAGCGTGATAATATGCGGGAATTTGACACGGCAACGGATGACTTAATGAATATGCAGTTACTCGTGGGAAAAGTTTCGGCGCTGTTAAATCCGGTTACCTATGTGATTGTAAATGCGGCCATTATAGCAATTGTCTGGTACGGCGGAATTAAGGTAGACACTGGAACTATCACACAAGGTGAGGTAATTGCCCTGGTAAATTATATGACGCAGATACTGCTGGCTCTGATTGCATTATCAAATTTAATCATTTCTTTCACAAAAGCAATGGCATCTGCGAGCCGGATCAATGAGGTATTAGGAGAAACACCTTCTATCATTGAAACAGAAAATAGCAGGATAGAAAAAAAGGAAGAGAATACCGTTTGTCCGTCTGCTTTTAAGGTACAAATGAAAGGGGTCCATTTTACATATAAAGATGCGAAAGAAGAGTCGATAACGGATCTTTCCTTTTCAGTAAAAGCAGGAGAAACGATAGGAATTATCGGTGGTACGGGTTCCGGAAAATCGACTCTTATCAATTTGCTCCCTCGTTTTATGGATGTGTCAGCAGGAGAAATTTTACTTGATGGTAAAAATGTGAAAGATTATCCGTTAAAAATTCTCCGCGAAAAATGCGGAGTTGTTCCTCAAAAAGCAGTACTTTTTAAAGGAACGATTCGGGAAAATATAAAATGGGGAAAAAAAGATGCTACTGATGAAGAGATATACAAAGCTTTGGAAATAGCACAGGCAAGGGAGTTTGTCGATTCCAAGCAGGAAGGACTCGAAACAATGGTTTTACAAGGAGGGCAAAATTTGTCCGGAGGGCAAAGACAGCGTTTAACGATTGCACGTGCCCTGGTTAGAAAGCCGGAAATTTTAATTTTAGATGACAGCTCTTCGGCACTTGATTTTGCTACCGATGCAAAATTAAGAAAGGCATTGGCAAAGGATACTCAGAAAACGACGGTTTTTCTTGTATCACAACGAGCTACTTCCATTCGGCATGCAGACAAAATCATAGTTCTGGAGGATGGTAATATGGCAGGTTACGGAACACATGAAGAATTGCTTTTACATTGTGAAGTATATGCGGAAATATGCAAGTCTCAGCTTTCCGGGAAAGAGGTGGCGAAAGATGAGAAATAACAGAGTGATCATCAAAAAGATTCTGGGATTAATCAGACCCTACAGTCATTATTTACTCTTGTCACTGGTATTTGCAGTGATAAGCGTGGCGTTGACTTTATATGCACCGATATTGACAGGAAAGGGAATCGATTTCATTGTTGCGAAAGGGTTGGTAAATTTTAAGGGGCTCGTGCCTATTTTATATCGGCTGGGTTTCGTGGTTCTCCTAACATCGATTGCACAGTGGCTCATGAATTTATGCAACAATAAAATGACGTATCGTATCGTAAAAGACATGCGGACAAAGGTATTCAGTCATTTGGAAGTGTTGCCATTAAAATACATTGATTCGCATCAGTACGGAGATATCATAAGCCGGGTAGTTAACGATATCGACCAGTTTTCGGATGGACTTTTATTGGGATTCTCGCAATTGTTTACGGGGATTATAACAATACTGGGAACGTTTCTTTTTATGCTGTCAATTAATGTTAAAATTACTTTCATCGTAGTATTAATTACACCGCTATCGTTTTTGGTTGCCAATTATATTGCCAAACATACGTTTCTCATGTTTCAAAAACAATCCGCGACAAGAGGGGCGATGACTTCCCTGGTAGACGAATTGGTTGGAAATCAAAAAATCGTACAGACTTTTGGTTATGAAGAAGATGCTATAGAACGATTTGGTGCAATCAATAAAGAACTGCAGAAATATAGCGTTAAGGCAATATTTTTTTCTTCCATTTCGAATCCGGCAACAAGATTTGTAAACGGGTTGGTTTATGCAGGAGTTGGGATCTTCGGAGCCTTCTTATGCATTCAAGGAAAGATCAGTGTGGGCCAACTGTCCTGTTTCTTAACCTATGCGAACCAATATACAAAACCATTTAATGAGATATCCAGTGTCATAACAGAATTGCAAAATGCATTGGCATCTGCAGAGCGTGTTTTTGAGTTATTGGAGGAACGGGCAGAAGAACCGGATGCTGCCGGTGCAATTCAATTAAAGGAAGTGGATGGAAGTGTGAAGCTGGAAAAAGTATCCTTTTCCTATCGTTCTGATGTGAAATTAATTGAAAATTTAAATCTGTCGGTTAAACCGGGACAAAGAATTGCAATCGTAGGCCCTACCGGATGCGGCAAAACTACCATTATCAATCTACTCATGCGATTTTATGATGTGGATTCCGGAAAAATTATAGTAAGCAACAACGAAGTAAGAGATATCACAAGAGACAGTCTGCGTTCTAATTATGGTATGGTATTACAGGAAACATGGCTGAAATCGGGAACAATCCGGGAGAATATTGCATTCGGAAAACCGGAGGCCTCTGATAAGGAAATTGTGGAGGCTGCAAAAGCGGCACACGCACACAGCTTTATTAAAAGAATGCCGGAAGGTTATGAAACGGTCATTAGTGAAGAAGGCGGTAATTTGTCTCAAGGACAAAAGCAGCTGCTATGTATTGCAAGAGTAATGTTATGTTTACCGCCAATGCTAATTTTAGACGAAGCAACCTCTTCCATTGATACGAGAACCGAAATCAGAATTCAAAAAGCGTTTTGGAACATGATGGAGGGAAGAACCAGTTTTATCGTTGCACACAGGTTATCGACCATCATGGAAGCAGATTTGATACTGGTTATGAAGGACGGACACATTGTAGAGCAGGGGAGACATGATGAATTATTACGGGCAGACGGATTTTACGCAGAATTGTATAACAGCCAGTTTGAAGCGATCGGTGCTATGGTATAGATAAACATATGCAATCTGTACTGCTTCTGCAATTTCCAACAGCAGAATGACTTCAATTTGGAGTAAGGCAGGATTCTTAAAAATACGCAATGACAGTTATTAATCATACGTAATTATTTTGAGAGTAGTCTCCATAAAGTTGTTCTGCTGATTCCTAACTGCTTTGCGGCAGCAGTCTGATTGCCATTACATCTTTCTACGACAAGTAACGCCACATCTTTATTAATCTCATTCCATGTCTTGCTTAGATCCAATACAACATTAGACCCATGTTTTGCCGGAGAAGATGACCAGTTACCGGAGTTGGTGTTTTGATGATCATTAAAATTATTTTCCTGCTTTAATATCTTATATACAATATCTGCCGAGACGTAAGGAGTTGGGGTGAGTGTGATTATCTCTTTAAGTACTCTCTTAAATTGTGTTCTGTTATAAGGCCATGAATATTGCTGTAAAAGATCCATAGCACTTTTGTCAAATCCAACTACCTGTTTGACTAATTGCTGGTTCAGCGAGTCCAGATAAAGATTTGCTGAAGATGCTATGTCATCAGGAGATTCTCTCATGGAGGGTATGTTTATTACATTACAGCTAATCATGTTAACAAATCTCATGGCCATATGAGGTATGGGTTCTCCACTTTTTCTGGAACAAGAAAGTATGATACGATTTCTTATATGTAAATTAGTGTCCGTGATGATGGACAATAGTTGTTTCTGTCTGGTGATATCAAGAGCATTAATGCTGCTTATATATATAGTATTCTTGTTGTCGGTAAAGGGAGAATTATAATTAGTAGTAAGGAATGTCCAGTTTCTATCATTGATAAGAGAACAGTTTACTACATAAAGTGGATTACTGCAGTATTTACTTCTTGCATATATCATCTGTGCGATCCGGTCCTTTCCGGTACCAATTTCACCTGTTATCATAACTGTATCGTTAGTTTCGTTGATATTGTCAATATCATTTAATAATTGTTTGGATAGCTTCGTATAACTATAAAAACTATTTATAAAGCTGGCTTCCGCTTTCTTTTTGTCTAATATGGTCACTCCGTTTTTAGAATAAGAAAGTGGAATAGAGGATGGACTTAGCCTGAAAAGAGTATAGGGTTGAGCTATGCCAAAATAATTTCTTTTGGTGATGGAGTATACGGTATTTGCAATATTGATAAAGTAATTATCGGGTTGAGATTGCTCGCTCTCATTAATTTCTTTTTTTAAGGCTTCTATTATGTATGCTATCTCCTGAGGCGCTTTTGATGAATATAGCAAAGTCTTGTCATTGCTCAAAGCAATACACAGAGAGTTATCAAGAACAGACATGTTCTTTAACATATCTATGATGTTTAACTGCTTTTGCTGAATTTCAAATTGCCGTATGGCTTTATCGACAGCACTATTTACACTCTCTTCTCCTGAAGTAAGGAGTATCGGGGTTATACCAAGCAGCTTAGCTTTAGCATATGGCTGGGTATCACATATGATAGTTGTATACCCCTGGGCCTTGATTTCTTGTAGTATCGTTTCCACATTATCCTGCGTACTTACCGGAAATATCTCTATATCATATTGCATCAGTTCACATATAGGTTTTGCCATACTTGTTAAGGCATGGAAACCAATAATGGCAAATTTATTACCACTATTCTCGGCTTGTTTTATGCACCTTAATACATCGTAGTATGAAATACCAATATCTATTACAGGAATATAAGTATTATCAAGTATCAGGTCCGCGGTCCTGGCTCGTGAGATTATGATGTCATATTCTTTATCTATATTTTTAATAAGTTCGGCACCATGCTCGAGATTTCCATAGATGGCTGTCATCTCTATATCATCTCTTCTTTCAGCAATCTGATTCATCAGTAATCTAAGCCCCTCATAAGGAGCAACCCCAAGAATTCTGGCTTTTCTATTCATTTTAATTCCTCCAATTAAAAATGTTTCAAATATGAAACAAACAAATATAAATAGTTCAAATTATAAACATATAATACTTTAAAATCCTTGATTAGTAAAGCGATAATTGTGTAATATATAATACGCAAACAATAAAACAACTTTAACTGTTTCAAATATGAGCAGAAGCAAAGGGGGATACATGAAAGACAGATATCTAATCATCGCAGATGATTTTACCGGAGCTAATGATACAGGTGTTCAATTACGTAGAAGAGGATTATCTACCAATGTCTATTTTTCTAATGTTAAGTCCATGATGAATCCAAATTCATCGATAGTTATTGATACAGAGACTCGTAATACGGATCCGGATACGGCATATAGTATTGTTAAACAATCGGTAAGTAATATAGATTTTGCAAAATACAGATATGTAATCAAAAAGGTTGATTCTACTATTAGGGGTAATATCGCAGCGGAAGTTAAAGCAGTTGATGAAGAATATAAACCTGAGTTAATTATATTTGCACCGGCATTGCCGGATCTTGACAGAACAACAGAGAGTGGAGTTCAGAAATTAAAAGGAATTAATATATGTAATACGGAGCTTGCCAAGGATCCGAAGAGTCCCGTAAAGGAGGATAACCTTGAAAGGATACTAAAAAAGGTTTATGAGGAGTATGTGATTCATGTTAGTTTGGATGAATTACGGAATGGAAGTTTTAATATGGATGGAGCACGGCTGTTCACATTTGATGCAGTTACGAATGTTGATCTTGAGCGGATTATTGAAGCAGCTAATGCAACAGGTAAGAAGATTTTATGGATTGGTTCAGCAGGGATAGCAGACAGAATTGTGGAGACGGAAGTCAAGACGCTGCCTGTGCTTGGAGTGGTAGCAAGCGTAAGTTCAACAACGAATCAACAGATTAAGTATTGTGAGAACGCAGGTTATAAATTGATACAGATCCAGGTGCATGATGTGCTTCTAAAAGAAGCCGGTACCAGTCAATATGTGCAGGAGGTTATTAAGAGCCTGCATAAGGGACAGGATACCATACTTCTTGCAAATACTTCTTATGATAGAGAGGAACTATATAAATCTGTTGAAGCCGGGGAAAAGATAGGTATGAATATATCCCAGGTTGGTGATTACATAAGAAAACTGCTTGGGGAGATGACGAAAGAAATCATAAGTCAGGCCAAGATCTCGGGAATCTTTGTTACCGGTGGTGATACAGCGCTTGGATTACTTACCTGTATGGAGGCTGAAGGTTCAAAGATTTTATCTGAGATATTAGTGGGCGTTCCACTTATCAAAGTGGTTGGCGGATATATGGATGGCATTAAAGTAGTTACTAAAGCAGGAGCATTTGGCAAGGAAGATACCATTGCTTTTGCTATGCGTAAGATAAAAGAAAAAAACTAGGAGGAAAGAAGTATGAAAACATTTGAATTACCATATGGAAAGGAAAAGGTAGTGGTTCAGATAGAAGATGAGCATCTTGCAGGAGTGCTATTATCAGATATGCATAGTTATAAAGCTTCAAAGAGCCAGGAAGAATTAGTACAGGAAGCCTTGGAAAATCCAATTGGTTCGCCCAGGCTTTGTGATATGGCTGCAGGAAAGAATAAGATTGTTGTTATCTCTTCCGATCACACAAGACCTGTTCCAAGTAAGGTTATTATGCCTTTGCTTTTAAAGGAAATCAGAAAAGGAAATCCTAAGGCAGATATTACCATACTTATCTCTACAGGTCTTCACAGAACAACAACCAAAGAAGAACTTGAGGGAAAGTTTGGTTCAGAGATATTTAATAATGAAAAAATCATAGTACATGATTGTGATGATACGCCTAATATGATCCCGCTTGGTAAGCTGCCCTCAGGCGGTAACTTATTAATCAACAGACTTGCGGTTGAAGCTGATCTGCTGGTAGGCGAGGGCTTTATCGAGCCGCACTTCTTTGCCGGTTTCTCAGGTGGACGTAAAAGTGTGCTCCCGGGTATAGCAAGCCGTGAGACGGTTATGTACAATCACAATTCAGGATTTATAGCAAGCAAGTATGCAAGAACAGGAGTTATCGAAGGCAACCCTATTCATAACGATATGCTCTATGCAGCAAGAGCGGCAAGACTTGATTTCATAGTAAATGTCGTTATTGATTCTAATCATGATGTAATAAAGTGTGTGGCAGGTGATTGTGATCTTGCACATAGAGTTGGACGTGAATTTTTAAACAGTATGTGTAAGGTAGATGCAGTTCCTGCAGATATAGTTATATCAACAAATGGGGGATATCCTCTTGACCAGAATATCTACCAGTCAGTTAAGGGGATGACGGCGGCTGAAGCAACCGTTAAAAATGGCGGAGCTATCATTATGCTTTCTAAATCAGTGGATGGACATGGTGGTAAGGTATTCTATGAGACATTCAGAGATGAGAAAGATCTTAATGTTATGATGCAGACTTTCCTTGGCAGAAAACCTGAAGAGACTATACCGGATCAGTGACAGTCACAGATCTTTGCAAGACTGTTATTAAAGGCAACTGTGATATTCGTATCTGATGCGCCGGATGATATGGTTGAAGACCTTCATATGGTACCTGCTCATTCTGTTGAAGAAGCTATGGAGAAAGCAAAGGCAATAGTAAAGAAAGATGATTATAAAGTAACTGTTATACCTGATGGAGTTTCAGTGATTGTAATAGAATAAGGAGGTTGTTATGAAAAAATTTATACTTATTCCTGACTCATTTAAGGGTACTCTTAGCTCAGTACAGATATGCGATATCATGAAGGAAAAAATTGATATTCATTTCCCACAGAGTGATGTTATGTGTATACCTGTTGCTGATGGTGGAGAAGGAAGCGTAGATGCATTTATCACGGCGATAGGTGGAGAAAAAGTATACGAGACAGTTAAGAATCCATATTTTGAAGATATGAAGTCGTATTATGGATTGATTGACGGTGGGCAGACGGCAGTTGTAGAGATGGCATCATGCTCAGGTCTGCCGCTTGTGGAAGACAGAAAGAATCCTAAGCTTACCACAACTTATGGAGCCGGAGAGCTTATACTGGCAGCTGCTAAAAGCGGAGTCAAGAAGATCATAGTCGGACTTGGCGGCTCTTCCACTAATGATGGAGGATGCGGTGCAGCGGCAGCAGTTGGAGTAAAGTTCTATGATAAAGATGGTAAAGCTTTCGTCCCGACCGGCGGAACCCTGATTGATATTGCTAAGATTGACCTTGCGGGGAAGGATGAAGCATTAAAGAAGGTCGAGATAGTTACCATGTGTGATATAGATAATCCTATGTTCGGTAAGACGGGTGCTTCCTATATCTTTGGACCGCAAAAAGGTGCAGATCCTCAGATGATAGAAGAACTGGATCAGGGAATTAAGAACTTAAGTAAGGTTATTGCTGATACTACAGGCAAAGATATAAGCGAGATACCGGGAACGGGAGCGGCCGGTGCCATGGGGGCAGGTATGATAGCTTTCTTTGATTCAAGATTACAGATGGGTATCCAGACCGTGCTTGATACTGTTAGGCTTGATGATATCATCTCTGACGCAGATTATATCTTGACAGGAGAGGGTAAGTTAGATTCTCAGAGCTTACGTGGAAAAGTCGTAATAGGTATAGCGGGCAGAGCGAAGAAGCAGAATAAGAACGTGATAGCAATCGTAGGTGGTGCCGACGATGCAGAGATAGATGAAGCTTATGAAATGGGGGTTACTGCTGTATTCCCTATTAACAGATTGCCTCAGGACTTTTCAATCAGTAAAAATTACAGTAAAGAGAATCTTTCCTATACTGTAGATAATATATTAAGACTCATCAAGACAAAATGAGGAACAAAAGGGAGGAATAAAAATGCAAATTTTAAATTCAATAAAAAAGATTCCGGGTGGACTTATGGTGGTTCCGCTTTTACTCGGAGCAGTTATTAACACATTTTTGGGCAATAGTATCTTCGGTTTAACAAGTACCGGTGTATGGGATTGGTTCGACGGAACATTTACAACATACCTTTTTAAGACTGGTGCTATGCCTATCTTGGCCGTGTTCTTGTTCTGTAACGCAACAACCATAGATTTTAAGAAAGCGGGAGTTCCGTTGTATAAAGGTTGTGTTCTTACCGTGACAAAAGTTGGACTTGGTATTATAATAGGTCTTATTATAGGTAAGCTTGCAGGACCTAATGGTATATTGGGACTTGCTCCTATAGCTATCGTTGGTGCCATCGCTAACTCTAATGGCGGACTCTATGCAGCACTTGCAGGTGAGTACGGTGATGCCACAGATGTTGGTGCTGTATCAATTCTGTCAATCAATGATGGTCCATTCTTTACCATGGTTGCACTTGGTGCAGCAGGTGTTGCAAAAATCCCGATTACAGTTTTAATCGGATGCGTTATTCCAATCGTTATTGGATGTATATTAGGTAATTTAGACGAAGATATAAGAAAGTTCTGTGCGCCGGGTGCTAACATCATGATTCCTTTCTTTGCTTTCCCGCTTGGAGCAGGACTTAACCTTATGAACCTTATAAAAGCCGGAGTACCTGGAATTTTACTTGGTGTTTTCTGTACTTTATTTACAGGTATTGGCGGTTATCTTATCTACAAATTACTTAAGATGGAGCATCCTGAAGTAGGTGCAGCTATAGGTACAACTGCCGGTAACGCAGCAGCTACACCTGCGGCAGTTGCAGCAGCAGATGCAACATTATTGGTGGTGGCAGAAGCAGCTACAGTACAGATTACCGCAGCTATTATAGTTACAGCAATCCTATGTCCAATATTAACATCATATCTGCATAAAGTAGAAGATAAGAAGAGAGTCAGAGCATGAGTAAAAAGATAATAGCAATCACTATGGGCGATCCTGCAAGTATAGGCCCTGAGATAACAATTAAAGCATTTGCCGATAAAGCATTATATGATAAGTGTAATCCGCTTATAGTAGGAGATGCCTCTGTTATGGAGGCGGCTCTTTCTATCGTTGATCACGAAGAGATGAAGATTCATATTATAGAACATGTATCTGAGGCTGAATATAAGTATGGGACTATTGATGTGCTTGATATGAAGCTTGTAGATATAGATAAGCTTAATCGAGGAGAAGTCTCTGCCATGGCAGGTGAGGCAGCCTTTCAATATGTCAGGAAAGTAATTGAGCTTGCTGTGGATAAAGAGGTTGATGCAACTGTCACTAATGCATTTAACAAAGAAGCTGTTAACCTTGCGGGACATCATTATTCCGGACATACGGAAATATATGCCGACTACACGGGAACTAAGAATTATACCATGATGTTGGCACATGAAAATGTTCGAGTTGTGCATGTATCAACGCATGTATCATTACGCGAAGCGTGCGACAGAGTCAAAAAACAAAGAGTGCTTGATGTAATCCGTATAGCGAATCAGGCTTGTAAGGATCTTGGAATAGCCACGCCTAAGATAGGTGTCGCCGGTCTTAATCCGCACAGTGGGGAGAATGGGCTATTCGGAAGAGAAGAGATAGTTGAGATAATACCTGCCATCGAGGCAGCAAGGACGGAAGGAATTAATGCAGATGGACCTGTTCCGCCGGATACGGTTTTTTCTAAAGCACGAGGTGGATGGTATGATATCGTTGTAGCTATGTATCATGATCAGGGACATATACCGCTTAAGGTGTTGGGATTTGTATATAATCAGCAGGAACAGAAGTGGGATGCGGTTGCAGGAGTTAATATCACTCTTGGCCTTCCTATTATCAGAGTTTCCGTAGATCATGGAACTGCATTTGATCAGGCAGGAACCGGAACAGCAAGTGAATTAAGCCTTGTTAATGCGATTGATTATGCAATTATATTCGCAAATAACAGTTAAGAATCTGAATATATAGATAATAGTATATGTTGTAAGATAGTGTAAAGTTCTCGAAAATGAAGTGTTCAATTTTCTTGAAAATCAACATAACCGCAGCAATCAAGTTTAGTTTGATTGCTGCGGTTTTTTCGAGAGCGTAATTTCTGTGTCCAAAGCTGAAGTATCATGAAGAATATAACTGCTTTTGATAGGTATTAAATTTATAGCTCTTGATTTGATAAAAATAAAGATAATTAATTTCCCGCTATTATTTTAAATATATTAACAGAATGAACCTGATAACTGGTATCCATACATTAAGAACTTTTGACACTGATACACTTCTTATGTTATTATTAATACTGTTACTAACAAAAAGTATATTATATAGATACTAATAACAGTTAAGTAAGACATTAGCTTTATTTTACTGAAGTTCTGTGATCAAAAATGAAAATAAATACATATTGAAACTGTCTGAATAAATTAATATCAGTTTCATTTAAGAAAGTTGGATAGATACATGTCTAAAAGTTTATACATTTCGGAAAAACCCAGTGTGGCTCAGGAGTTTGCAAAAGCCTTAAAAGATGCCTTTAAGAAGCAGGATGGCTATATGGAATCGGATCAGTCCATCGTGACCTGGTGTGTGGGACATCTGGTTACCATGAGTTATCCGGAAAGCTACGATCCGGCTCTGAAAAGGTGGACCGTAGAGACGCTGCCATTTCTGCCACAGGAATTTCGATATGAGATAATACCGGCAGTAAGCAAGCAGTTTAACATCGTAAAAAACCTGTTGAACCGATCTGATGTAGACAGGATTTATGTCTGCACCGACTCCGGAAGGGAAGGGGAATATATCTACCGTCTTGTAGACCAGATGGCAAAGGTTCCGGTAATAAAAGAAAAACGCAGGGTATGGATTGATTCCCAGACAGAAGAAGAGATATTAAGAGGAATAAAAGAAGCAAAACTTCTGACAGAGTATGATAATTTATCGGATGCGGCTTATCTGCGGGCGAAAGAAGATTATCTTATGGGGATTAATTTCTCAAGAATTCTTACTTTAAAGTACGGTCAGAATATAACAAACTACTTGGGAAACGGAAAACGTTCGGCAATTTCCGTAGGCCGGGTTATGACCTGTGTATTGGGTATGGTGGTAAGAAGAGAACGGGAGATCAGAGAATTTGTGAAGACCCCGTTTTATCGTGTACTCAATACGCTGGAAGCTTCGGGGAGAACTTTCGACGGTGAATTCCGGGCGGTAGAGGGTTCTAAATATTTTGCTTCCCCTTTATTATATAAAGAAAATGGTTTTAAAGAAAGAAAAGATGCAGAAAGCTTAGTGGAAGGATTACTGAACCGGGAGCCGCGGTTAACCGAACGACAGGAAAACGGTAAAAATAGTTATGTTGATACCATTTCTGCTGAGGAACAGATCACTGCGGAAATTGTCAGTATGGAAAAGAAAAAAGAAAATAAAAATCCGCCATTATTATTTAACCTGGCGGAACTTCAGAATGAATGTTCCAAGTTATTTAAAATCAGTCCCGATGAAACACTTAAGATAACTCAGGAATTATATGAAAAAAAACTTGTGACGTACCCCAGAACGGATGCCAGAGTTTTATCTACGGCAGTCAGTAAAGAAATACATAAAAATATCGGGGGACTGCGCGGTTACATTCATGGCAAGGATTTTGCATCCGAGATTTTAAGTAAAGGTACTTATAAAAATATAGCAAAAACCAGATATGTCAATGATAAACAGATAACGGACCATTATGCTATTATACCCACCGGTCAGGGATTAAATGCCTTAAATTCACTCTCTGCCACCAGCTCTAAGGTATATGAGACGATTGTCAGAAGATTCTTAAGTATTTTTTATCCTCCGGCCGTATACCAGAAAATCAATCTGGTCACTAAAATGAAAAGCGAATGTTTCTTTTCTTCCTTTAAAATATTAGTAGAAGAAGGTTATCTTAAAGTAACGGAAAATTCTTTCAGCCGGAAAAGAGCAGCGGCTGAGGGGAATAATAATGCAGCGAATCAGGATATGGGAGATAATACTTCCGGAAACGGAGAAGAGGAAGAGTTTGATTTGAGCTTTTTTGAGGTGATCAAGAGCTTAAAGAAAGGAATGTTACTTCCGGTAAAGTCCATGATTATTAAAGAGGGTGAGACAGCACCTCCCAAACGTTATAATTCCGGTTCCATGATTTTAGCTATGGAAAATGCAGGGCAATTAATAGAAGATGAAGAACTTAGGGCTCAGATTAAAGGAAGCGGTATCGGCACCAGTGCAACCCGTGCAGAAATCTTAAATAAGCTGGTGAAAATTGATTATTTGAATCTGAATAAGAAAACCCAGATAATAACCCCGGCTCTTTTAGGCGAAATGGTATATGATGTTGTGAATTCCTCTATTAAATCTCTCTTGAATGCCGAATTAACCGCCAGTTGGGAGAAAGGTCTTACTCTGGTTGCTGAGGGAACCATTACCAAAGAAGAATATATGGAGAAGCTGGAGGGGTTCGTAAGTCGTATGACCAACGGAGTTAAGGGATTAAATAATCAGTATATTCTTAATAATTGCTTCCATGATATTATAGGAAATTATAAAAAGTAAGTAATTAAAATAAATATATATTTTGTGAGACCTTTTGATGTTCGAATCATATTTAATAATTAATTCAAATAAGGATTATCTAAAAAAATATAAAAAGAGACGCAAGGATAGCGTAGTTAGGAGTGTTCTATGTACGAAGATATGAAGATTACAAACAATTATGATTTAACCCAGACAATAGCGGCTTCCCTTATGGAAAGATTTACTTATCCTTGGGAGGTATTACCTGAGATAGGAAGTTACATCCTAGAATTAGGAAAAGGGTTATCAACCGATGAATATGATAAAGTGGGTGAGAACGTTTGGATAGCCAAAACGGCTAAAGTTGCTTCAACCGCTTTCCTTAACGGTCCGGCTATTATCGGAAAAGAAGCAGAAATTCGTCATTGTGCATTTATAAGGGGAAATGCCATTGTCGGAGAGGGAGCTGTAGTTGGCAATTCTACTGAGTTGAAAAATACTATTCTTTTTAATAAAGTGCAGGTTCCTCATTATAACTACGTAGGAGATTCCGTTTTAGGTTATAAATCCCATATGGGGGCAGGTTCCATTACCTCCAATGTTAAATCGGACAAAACGCTTGTAACCATAAGATACAATGGAGAAAAGGTTGAAACCGGATTAAAGAAAGTGGGAGCGTTACTTGGGGACCATGTTGAAATCGGTTGTAACACCGTAATGAATCCTGGCACCGTAATTGGAAGAGGAGCTCATGTTTACCCTTTATCCATGGTGAGAGGATTTGTACCATCTGGCAGCATTTATAAAAAACAGGGTGAAATAGTATCAATGGAATAGAGATTTGATTATTTAGCTAGAAAAATAGAAGCAAAACAGCAGTTGATTTATGCAGCAGCTTTTAGTTAAAGAATAAAACCAGGAGGTGGTTAAGCCCCCTGGTTTTTACATAGTTATCCATAAGTAAAAACTTATTAAAAATTAAATTCTTTTGACCAATCAAAACCTCCGGATTGTTCAACGCTTTTCGGCCAATGTCTGCACCACTCAGGTACCCCAGGATTTTCTATCCGGTCAAGACTTGGCGTATATGGCTTAATATCAAGCACAGGTGATCCGTCATACGCCTCAATGTAAGCTATTTGAATAATCCCAGTGAGATAATCAATATCTATTACCTGTACAGTACTAAGTGCAAGGGGATTTGGGCGGATAGGTGACCTTGTAGCAAAGATACCCATTACTGAAGGAGCCTTTTTATAAGGCTGCGGTACCTCCAGGGTATTTCTTGATCTTTCATCGTCAAAATCACTGAACCACCAAAGGATATTAAGATGGCTGAAGCCATCCAGTGCTTTAAGTGCAGGGATGTAAGCCGGGTCAAGTTCAATAAACATTCCATCTTCTTTAACATTGATTTTACCGATTTGTTTCAATTGAAATTGTTTCATAATAGGTTCCTCCATTTGTTTTTTGTCCGTAAAATCAGTATAGACCCTACCACGATGTGAGAGTCAATATAAAATTGATTAATAATTTTAACTATATATTTATAAGAGGAATTTGAATTTCGGTCAGATACCGGTCAGGGTTTTCTTCGTTCCAGGGGCCGCGGTGAACAATTTGTCTGGTTGGTCCTGACATTTTATATTGATTATGTTCCAGTAACCAATTCGCAAAAGATAGGTAGGCATTTGCAATATTTTTAAAATCTCCGTATACCATTGTACAAGCCATTATAGGAACCGGTTCTGTATAACGATATATAAAACCATTCCTGTCGCTGCCCATCTTAGTAACCTGGGCACAAAGCTCCACATCCACATCACTTTCCTTATACTCTGTATCATGATAGACAGAGAAAGTATTGTCCGAAATTGATAACTTATTTTCATCGGCAAAAGCAGCCATTTCTGCCCATAGCTTACTTTCTCCATAATAATCCGGAATAATTTTCCTCAAAGAGAGGACCTGGTAACTGGGTATGTTTTTAATCAAAACATTATAATGTATGGTCATTTTATCTTGTTTCATATCTTTTATGGCCAGATCAATTTTAGACAATTTATACTGTTCGGTTTGTATCAATTCCTCAATTTCCAAACGCTTGTTATCCAGCTGATCTGTTATAAAAGTATGACTCCAGTTTTTAAGAGCAATTGCAATCTCTGCAATATTAAAACCGGTATCCCTTAAGAAGATAATTTTGTTAAGAATGGGAATCTGTTCGATGGAATATAATCTGTAACCTGAAGAAGAATCAGTTTTTGCCGGCTTTAATAGACCTGTTTCGTCATAATAGCGTAACATACGGATAGAAACCTGTGTTAATTTTGAAAATTCACCGATTCTGAACAAAACATCACCTCACAGTTGACCAATCACAAGCATCCTCTAAAATGTTTACTACTTTAAGAAGCCCTTCCTGATCAACAGAATCAAACCGCGACGTACTGGGGCTGTCAATATCCAGTACGCCTATAATCTGCCCATTATGATGAACCGGAATCACAATTTCAGAACGGGAAGCACTGTCACAGGCGATATGTCCGGGAAATTCATGTACATCCTTTACTAATTGAAGTTCATCTTTTAAAACTGCGGTTCCGCACACTCCTTTTCCGATGGGAATGTGAACGCAGGCGGTTTTTCCCTGAAAAGGCCCCAATAAAAGTTCGTTATTATGTAATAAATAAAAACCTACCCAGTTTATGTCTGTCAGCGCATCATTTAAAAGTGCAGAAGTATTACTTAGGTTTGGTATGACATAAGGTTCATCCTCCAATAAAGATTTTAACTGTGTATGGATCAGTTTATAACATTCTTTTTTATCGGTTGGATATATGCTGTTCATTTCTTGCATTTTTTGCTCTCCTATTCGTTCTTAAGGTTTCTGTTTTATATGCAGAATAAGAGGTTACTGCAGAGTTTTATAAAACATACTGCATTTTCTGCAGCAATCCCTTCTTCCGGCAATTTAAGATGGATTACCTTAAATTAGTATATCCTAAATATACGGATTCTTCAACTATCTAAAACTATTCCCCTCTACCAGACTGGACACATAATTTCTCATTTCATTTTTAGAACGGACACCATGGCAATGATCAATGACTTCCTTTTTTTTCTGATCATCCAGGGAGGAAAAATAATTCATAGCTTCGCTGTTCTGTGCCAGAGCCATACCGAATCCTAAAGGGATACCATTGCCATCAACATAATTTTTTTCCATAATTAATTTCACTCCTGCATTTTTGGTTTAGAGAAATTTATTTATATAGTTACATTATTAGTATGGATCGTTCGAAAAATATTATGATGGATAAAAGTATAAATTAAATTTATTGCATATTTTTTATTTATCCTGGATAAAATAAACCAAGATTTGTAAAAAAGGAGAGCAGGGTAATACCGTTTAAACGGGCTTTACAATGGAAAGGTTGAAAGAAAATATAATAAAAGAAAGGCAAGCCACATACAGATTCTTTCGGCCTGTGAAATTTATTTCACATTGTATTATGTGGCAGTAACACATCTGTTTAAGAGGTGTTATGCAATGGGTGCTAATTATGAAAAAATATATATGTCAGGTATGCGGTTATATTTACGATCCAGAAGAGGGCGATCCGGATAATGGAGTTGAACCGGGAACACCGTTTGAAAATTTACCTGATGATTGGGTATGTCCCGTATGTGGTGTAGGTAAGGATGAATTTGAGGAATATACGGATTAGAGAAACAAAAATTTATGAATAGACCCTGTAAACTGTACGAATTATTTTCACAGTCTACAGGGTATTATTATACTCTTATTGCCGCATACCCAGAAAGGCACCGGAGATAAAAGGAATCAACCAGATTAACCACACTATAATACTGAACCTGTGAAAGTTTGCCCTGGCAGATTCATTATTTCTTATTAATACAATTCCGGCCCAAAAAACATGCACGAACATCAAAATAATTGCAAGAAGACCGGTTATACCATGAAAATTGAATTCGAACCTTTTATCAGATAGAGAACTCATAAAGATTGTTCCAAGTGTATCAAAAATTAAACCCAGACAAAATATAATAAAATGCCATTTCTTTAATTCACCCTGAAACTTTTCACTCCATACACCGATAGTATAGAATATAAGTGCCGCTGTTATACTTATAACTGCAACAAATAACATAAAATGACCTCCTTATGAAAGTTGATCTTTGATAAGTTTATGTTTCCCATTCTTTATCTTTTTCTATCATCAAAAGAAAAATGATTGCCAGCATTACACAGCACAACCATATTGCCTGTGCACCAAGGTATTTGCTGAATTCCATTCCGACGATTGCACCTATAATAAATAAGAAAATTACCGTATAATATTGTAGAAATTTATTTCTGGCTTCCACATCTTTTATAAGGATATATTTATAAAGCTGTTCCGTCCCGGAACGTAGATTACCGGTGCACATGGTTGAAGCGTAGGCTAGATGATTCATTCTTCGAAAACTCTCCACTTGAATAGAACAAACGAAAGAAATTAAAACATTAGCAAGCATATTAAGATCACCAAGCGGTATAAATCCAACAATCAAAAGGACGAATAACTCTACCAAAATAGTTATCTGCCGCCAATGAAGTCTGTTATTTTCTTTATAATTTTTCTCTACCATATCAGATAAAATGATTCCAAGTATAAAGGACAGAATGGGAATCAGATAGGAAAGGGCATGCCCGATTTTTCCATCTGCTATGGCAAGGCCTAATAATACAATATTGCCGGTCTGCGCATTAGCAAAAACTTTCCCACGTAAAACGTAGGTATATGCATCTAAAAACCCTCCTACCAGGGCTAACAGTAATCCAAGATAAAAGGAGTCCGACATATGTTTTTGTTTTATATTTTTCATAATAACAGCCTTTCATTTAAGTATGCAAAATTGAAATCTGAGAATATAGGATATCATTATAAAGAATTGTATCACAACTGGTATATTTATGTAATTGGCAAAAACATCAATATTTATCGGTTATTGTATTTTTATTTATCTATACATATTTTTTTCATGCCCAATAAATGTGACATTATTCTTGTCTATCTAATTTGCTTTTGTAGTATATTATTCATTTCCGTTACTTAACATATGAATCCATAATGTCATCTGGTAAGAAGACAACATAGGTACAGAGCATGTCTCCATTAAGAGCAGAAGTAACCACTTCCCCGTCAAGTTCTGTATCAAAAACAGCTTCCCAGAAATTTTTTATATGTCCTAAGCTACAATAACATAAAGTAGAAGAAACTGTATCATCTGCCAATATAGATTCTTTGGCAAAAGGGCAGTGACAGGCATGGTAACGCTTCATTCGCGAATCTGAAGCTTGTAAATATTCAGACATATTTGCAGGAAAAGCTGTAAAATACATTTTATTTCCGTCTCGTACACCTGAAAGCATTCCTGGATTTTGCCTAATAAAATCGAGCACTTCTTTAGTTATTGCCTGGCCGTAAAAGTCTTTACCCTTGTAATACAATTTTTCGAAATCGGCAAAACCTTCCTTAACGCTATCGTTAATAAAAACATCTAAATCATTATATTTCAAGAATTTTTCTCTTGCCCAAGCACATTGAGACGGCTTTAGTCCGTGCCGTACTCTTGATAAAATTTTAATAGCCATTTGTTTATCAATAATTTCATCGAATCGTTCCATAAACATTGCCATGTTTTTGCATTTGCAACTGGCTTCGGTATCAATGTCAGGAATACCGCTGTCCTTAATAAGTTCTTGCCATACCTCATCTCCAAGTTCATTAATAATCTCAAACTTGAAAGTATTGATACCAAATTTATTACTGTACTCGATATTTATGTCACCCATAAAAATAAACTCCCTTTCAGATTTTTTTAACCTTGTAAGATTAGCTGCCTTTCCTTAGTGCAACAGCTTTTTGCCCGCTGGAACCGCATGGATTGGCAATATTCAAGCCATTTACATTCTGAAAATACTTTTGATGGTTAATTATGGAGTATGGAATTAGTAAGTTTTTCTGGAGTTACAAATTCCAAAGGATTAAGCTAGTGGATATGTGGAGAGTATTTACATTATCAAACATGACACACTGTTGTTGACAATAGTATACAATGTACAACTCAATAAAACAACTGAAAACATTAGGCTAACCTACACAAAATACCGCCCAAGAGGACAAATGGGCGGTATTTCTGTATGTGGCAGCTTACTTCGGGCCATTTAGGCCCGAAGTTGCAGGGTTTTGGGAAGGCACTCCCCAACAAGCAGTTTTTGAGTTTTCCCGCAAGGGAAAATCTCAAAAACGTGCAACCGTGGCCACACGGTTGCCCTGCTTGCCGTTTAGCGGAAACCTTGGAAATAACAACATCAGATAGTATGGTTTCCTTGACTTATTCCAATATTGGTATTATAATCATAAATGGAAAAAATGGAGGTGTGTTATGCACAAAGACATATACGATATTATGCTCAACCCAACGCGAATGAGAATTGTACAGGCCTTCGCTTCTAGCAATAGCATGACAGCAAATGAAATATGTGAAGTAATTAGTGATGTGCCGCGAACCACGCTTTATCGGCATATAAATATTCTAATTGAAGCCAATATTTTGACAGTTATTGAAGAAAAGAAAATTCGTGGCAGTGTTGAGCGCACACTCGCACTTAACATAGACGAATTGAATAAGCCGAGCAATGCGGAAAATATTCCTCAACAGGCATTAAGATTTCTAATGGGAATTTACTCAAAGTTTGAAAAGTATTTTGACAAAGATACTTTTGTATCCGGCAACAATAAGATATTTTTCAATAATACTGTTATGATGATGACCGACCGAGAGTTTGACGAGTTCTTATCTGAATTGCAAAAAGTATTTGTGAAATACCATTATGAGGCCGCTGACAAACGAAAGCCGAGAGATATAACAATTATTTCCGCTCCGCCGGAGGCAAGCGAAAATGAAAAATGAAAAAGTGAAGATGAATAAGAAACGGGGAAAAGGATGTTGACTATACTTGCAATTATTTTTGGTATTATCGTATTGCTGAATCTTTTCAGTTTATTTATTAATCAGGTTTTCTTTTCCAATGAGCTTGATAATCTTGCTCCCTATGGCGAATTAGTTGAAGTCAATGGAAAAAATATGCATGTTTACTCGATGGGGGACGGAGAGGAAACCATTGTGCTGTTGTCGGGTTTCACTGTTCCATTACCAAGCGCAGACTTTGGCCCGTTAATGCGTGAATTATCAAAGAGCTATACGGTAGTGTGTATAGAGTATTTTGGCGTTGGGTTCAGTGATGAAATAGATACGTCCCGAACGAATGAGAACTACACCGAAGAAATACGCGAAGCATTATCTGCGGCTGGATTTTCAGCACCATATATATTAATGCCGCATTCCGGCTCTGGTATTTACAGCGAATACTACGCAACCAAATACCCGGAAGAAGTGAGCGCAATCATTATGCTGGATACTACGTCGTCAGCTGAAACAAGCATAAATGTACCTAAGTTTGTTTATAGCTTTGGCAAGGTACAACAGGCCATCGGTCTTGCCCGCCCGTTCAATTCTATTTTAGTATCGTCCACACTTGGGATAAACGAAGAAAATGGATATACGCAAACGGAAGTTGATGATTACACGAAATTTATGAACAACTATTACAATGACACAATTGCAGACCAGTTATCACGGCTCAACGAAAACATTGAAGAAGTGATGAGTATGAATTTTCCCCATGATATACCCATACTAAAACTTGTGGCTTCCGAAACTGCACAAGGAAAACAGACAGGCGATAAATACCAAAATGCGCACATGGACAGATTGGGTGCAAATGCCGAATGGATAGTCATTGAGGGAAACCATTTCCTTTACCACGGTCATATAGAGGATATTTGTATTGCAATGACCACTTTTTTGCAAAATAGGGGTAATTAGAAAATGAATACGCCGAAAAGCATATTTTCTCGCAGGAATATCTGTTAGAAACGAATAACAAAATGCGTCATAAAGCATAAGCTTAAGTGGCGCATCTTTGATTCTGAAAAATGTTGTAGGTTGAACCATCGAGATGCCTGATGATATCATATGGATGGAAGTTTAAGAAAGTGGTGAAGCCAATGGTAAAATAGCTAAATGATTCTCTAAATACTCTAGCATATTATATGACAGAATTATATATTAAAAGGAGGTTCCTAAATGTGTACAAGTTTTGCAGTATACAATCAAGAAAAAGCTATTTATGGTATGAATTTCGATGCTGAAGATATTGATTTAAAACTAAAAGTCAATAGTTTTAATGATATGAACTTATTTTACTTTTCAGGCTTAGTAGATAACAAATACAGGGATATCGCTGGTTTTAATAGTGAGGGTCTTTTTATCTGTACGCAAGCAGTAGAATATAGTCCAGGTTTTAAATCAAGTTGTAACGAAAATGATTGGTTTGCTTTTGATATTTTTGATGAGGCGCTAAAGAAAACAAGAAAAACATCTGAATTTTTTGAAATTCTTAATAAAAGAGTAATCTCGTATCCTAGAAATCCATTATTCCCAGATTTAGGGCTACATACTATTATCGCTGATAAAACTGGTGATGCATTTATTCTGGAAGAAGGAAATGATACAAATATAGTAAGTACTATTCATAATGATTTTATTATTATGACTAATTTTCCAAATGGTAATTTTAAGGAAGCAAATTATAATAAAGTATATGGTATAGGTGCTGATAGATATATTTGTGCTCATGAATATATTCATAATAATATTCATAGCTTTGGAATAAATGAAGCCTTTGAAGTTTTAAGTAAAACTAGTCGGGGAGATACTCTGTGTACAATAGTATATGAACCATTAAAAAATGAAATTTATATTAGTTTTAAAAAAGATTTAAGCAAAAAATGGAAGATTTCTATTATCGAAAAAACAATCCAATCATTGGATGGATTTTTAAGCAATAATAAAATTCAATTTACAAATGGAGAAATATTTGTGAAGGATCTTATTAGCTTATATAAGTGAAAACCATTTAAATAAAGAAGATTAATTGGTAAGACAGACTTTTTTAGGGTATTCAAGAAAGCGTAGGAAATAGCCGTCCATGGCGATTTCTGAATAACAGGGCATGGTCAATCGCCTAACAACATTTTCACTCTTCGGGCGTGCTCGTGGGTATGCGTGCCAAACCGTCCCACCGGGCGTACGCCTCAAAAGGGAAAGGCTCTGCCGGTCCGGTTCGTCAGCTTAATGTATATAGACTATAAGTATGTTGAAAATAGTTTGACGATTGAGATTAAGTTCAAATAAAAATTAGTGGCTATGTGGCTTACATAGTCACTTTTTGTTTGGGCATAATAAGGTTGTATCTTTATTTAAGGAGGTGATGCCCTATGACAACTAGCAAGATACCCAATAGATTAATAAATGAAAAAAGTCCTTATCTACTTCAACACGCTTATAATCCAGTTGACTGGTGGCCTTGGTGTGATCAAGCATTTACGAAAGCAAAAGCAGAAGATAAGCCTATTTTCTTATCTATTGGGTATTCCTAACGTTGATTATAGAAATCTTGTTGCCATTGGTGGCAATCATGTTACTGCACCCAAAACAAACCGTTGATTTTACTGGGTTTTAGCTACATAAGGTAACTCCAAATAAGAACCAATCGAACATATTGAGGTATATATCAATGCCTCGTATATATTTTTAGAGTCAGCATATATACTAAACTCCTGTGTTTTATTTGGATATTTTAAGGGACTCGAACCCTCACAGCAATTCTAAAATAGGCTTAAAGAAAGGGGATTTGCACTGCATCTTTTATAAGTGTAATCTGAAAGGTAATGAAATTACTTAATCATTAAGTAAAAAGTAAGATACTAATCGATGCTGATGATTTTGGTATTAATATTCCATTATATGAACATGGTCCTAATGCTAAATCCACTATAGTGGAAATAAAGTAGTAATAACTGACACCGTAGTCGTTATAGATGCGGTGTTTTTTATTTAAGGCCAAAATTATTTAGGCACCAGCGTTAAAATTCACCTAAATCTATTGTATTATTCGTTGAAACGCTGTATAACTATTAATATAATAATTAATTATGTTCAGTTATCAGTGAGGTGCAAAGTATGGATTTTATTACACCGAAAGAAGCCGCCACATTGTGGGGTATTTCTGTAAGACGGGTACAGGTGCTGTGCCAAGAAGGTAAAGTCGAGGGTGTTACTAAATTTGCAAATACTTGGGCAATACCCAAAGATACAACTAAGCCTAAGGATGGCAGATATAAAGACAATAAGGTGAAAGAATGGCATTAGCTGTGTGAGGAAGATGGAATGGCTGTAAAAAAGAGTGAGTTGTATTCAAGTCTGTGGGCAAGCTGTGATAGCTTGCGTGGCGGTATGGATAGTTCCCAATATAAGGATTATATACTAACACTTTTATTTGTGAAGTATGTTTCAGATAAATACAAGGGTGTTGACTACGGTGATATAGAAGTGCCTGAAGGTGGTAGCTTTGATGATATGCTTGCCCTTATTGGTGCTAAGAATATTGGCGAAGAAATGGACAAGATTATTGCTAAACTTGCGGAGGCTAATAACCTTCGTGGTGTTATTGATAATGCACATTTTAATGATGAAGATAAGCTTGGTAAGGGCAAAGAAATGGTTGACAAATTAAGTGAATTGCTCGCTATTTTTCGTGACCAGATGCCAAACTTTAGCAGTCACCGTGCTGATGGCGACGATATTATTGGCGATGCTTACGAATATTTAATGAAGAACTTTGCTACCGAGAGCGGTAAGAGCAAAGGGCAGTTTTATACGCCTGCGGAGGTTTCTCGTATTCTTGCAAAGGTTGTAGGAATTGAACACGCAACTGGTAATGATGTTACACTATACGATTGTGCAGCGGGTTCTGGCTCGTTACTTATTCGTGCGGCTGAGGCTGCTCCTGTTGAAGTTGCCATTTATGGTCAAGAAAAAGATGTAACAACGGCAGGTCTTGCACGTATGAATTTGGTGTTACATAACCATACAACAGCTGAAATTAAAGGTGGTTACAGCACTTTTTCTAACCCAATGTTTAAGAATCTTAATGATGACAGTGTGTTACGTCAGTTTGATTTCGCAGTGGTAAACCCACCGTTTTCCGACAAGAACTGGACCCACGGTCTTGTAGAATATGGACGTTTTGATGGTTATGGCGATATGCCACCACAAAAGAATGGTGATTTTGCTTGGCTTATGCATATTATTAAGTCACTTAAACGTAATGGTAAGGCAGCGGTTATTCTCCCACACGGTGTGTTATTCCGTGGTAATTCAGAGGCAACGATACGCAAGTCTTTGATAGATAGAGGTTTTATAAAGGGCATTATTGGCTTGCCTGCAAACTTATTCTATGGTACAGGTATTCCAGCATGTATTATAGTTATAGATAAAGAAAATGCTGACGAGCGTGACGGCATATTTATAATTGATGCAAGCCGTGACTTTGTAAAGGACGGCAATAAGAACCGTCTGCGTGAGCGTGATGTTTATAAGATTTCTACTGTGTTTAACAGCCAGTTACAGCTTGATAAGTACTCTCGTTTCGTAACACTGGAGGAGATTAAGGAGAAGAACGCATATAATTTGAATATTCCACGCTACATTGACAGCAGTGTGGCTGAGGATTTACAAAGCATTTATGGTCACTTAAATGGTGGTATACCGGCCGTTGATGTGGATAGCCTTTCACGCTATTGGACTGCTTTCCCAAACTTGCGTGGAAAACTTTTTGAGCCAATGGGTGATGGCTATTATAAACTTTTGGTTACAAAGGATGAAGTCCGTGACACTATCTATGGCGATGCAGAATTTTCTGCCTATGCCGGCACAGTAGAGCACGCTTTTGAAACCTTTAAGGCTACCGTTGATGATAAATTACGTACTATCAGCGATGACACTAAGCCAAAAGAGTTTATAAAGGAACTGGCAGAGGTTATTTTAACAAACTTTGAAGCTGTAACCCTTGTTGATAAGTATGACGCTTACGAGGTTTTGCTATCATATTGGAATGAAGTAATGTCAGATGATGTTTATTTGATTGTGCAAGACGGTTACAAGGTTATTCGTGATATTGAAGTGTTTTATTCGGAAAAGAAAAAGAAAGACGGCACTTCTGAGAAGAAAGAAACAGGATGGGACGGTAAGCTTATCCCTAAGACGCTTATTGTTGAGATGTTCTATGATAAAGAGAAAAAAGCCATTGATGCTGCTGATTTAATTGTTGCAAACTTGCAGACAGAGCTTGATGAATTTGTTGAGAATGTCACTGAAGATGATGACGAGGACGGTGTTGAAAAGGAAGTTAAGAAGCGTAAACGTGAGATAAGCGAGAAGAACAAGGTATTGAAAGAGTTACAATCTGCACTTGATGCAAAGTGTCGTGACAAGTACCCTAATATTACTGATGAGCAGTGTATGGAGTTACTTCTCAACTGCAAATGGTACCGCACTATTGTAAACGGTATCTTTGGGCTTTATACGGCGGTGAGTCACAGCATTGCCGACCGTGTGGCAGAGCTTAACGAACGTTACGAGCAAAAATTGCCACAGCTTGAAAGCGAAGTAGAAGTGCTTGAAAGCAAGGTGAAATCTCATCTTGAAAGGATGGGGTTTGTATGGTAGTGGGTTGGAGCGAAAAGATATTTGGTGATTTATTCAACTTTTCAGGAGGCCTTTCAGCTTCAAGAGCGGATTTGTCGGTTAGAGGATACCCGTATCTACATTATGGAGATATACATGGCTCTACAAAAACCTTTGTAGACGTGTGTATTGATAGCAATATTCCATGTTTAGATATAAATATTAACAAGGTGTCAAATACTTCTTTGCTAAATGACGGTGATGTTGTATTTGTTGACGCTTCAGAAGACGATGACGGAGCAAGCCGTCACGTTGTCATTAGAAATAAAGACGGTGTTCCCTTCATCTCTGGGTTACACACGATTGTTGCAAAAGCAAAGACTGATGAACTTGACAATAAGTTTAGGGAGTTCTGCTTTCAGACAAATCATATAAAGTCGCAGTTTAAATTTTATTCGGTAGGTACGAAGGTTACTGGTATAAGTAAGGCAAATATAGCAAAGATTGCTCTTGTGTTTCCAACTGATATTAAAGAACAGCGTCGCATAGCCAAGGCACTTTCTGACACTGATGAACTAATTTCAGCACTTGAAAAACTGATTAGTAAGAAGCGTGCTATCAAGCAGGGTACTATGCAAGAACTGCTCACAGGTAAGCATAGACTTGACGGTTTTAAGGATGAATGGGTGGAGAATACACTTGAGTCCTTGTGTTACCTCATAACTAAACAAACAGGATTTGACTATACTGCTACTATTAAGCCGAGTTTAATAAATGAATTTCGATATGGATATATTCCTTTTATTCAGAACAAAGACTTTGAAGGTGAAAAGATTAACTTCAAGACTGATTTTTATGTTCCAATGGAAATAGCTACCCAATTTTCAAAGATATTATTAAATGAACCATGTTTACTTGTGTCGATTTCTGGTCGAATAGGTAATGTTGCTTATTTTAATGGTTCAGATATAGCATTTGTTGGTGGTGCGGTAGGTGTCGCAAAATTTCATATGAGTAAAATGGCTAAGTGGGTTATGCTTTATTTGCAATCTCCAATAGGACAAAGGATGATTTTTGCTAATGAAAAGGCTGGCGCACAGCATAATCTTACAATCGAGGATATGCGTAACTTTATTATACCTTGTCCAACCCTCGAAGAACAAACTGCTATAGCCTCAATACTCTCCGATATGGACGCAGAGATTGACGCACTAAAAACTAAGCTTGATAAGCTCCGTAACATCAAGAAAGGTATGATGAGCGAACTTCTAACTGGTAGAATTAGACTTTTGGAGGAGGTATAATCAGTGGCAAAAATTAACGAAGCAGAACGCAAGACGCAGGAGCGTGTTATAAAACTATTTAGTAATAAGGCTCTGCTTGACTATAAGTATTACGGCAAACTGCACGGACAGATTAACACCAATATTATGACCGACAAACTGACAGAGTGGCTTTGCTCACCTAAGGGTGGCGGTTATAGCAAGGCACTTGCAACTAAGGCAGTGGATATGCTGACTCGCGCAGCGGGAAACCTTCAACAAGGGCTGTACAAGGCAAACCAAGACGTGTATTCTCTGCTTAAATACGGTGCGAAGGTACACGAAAATCCGGGTGAGACCGACACAACGGTGTACTTTATCGACTGGGAACATTCTCATAACAATGAGTTTGGCGTAGCTGAGGAAGTAACTATCAAGGATGGAAACATACGTCGTCCTGACCTTGTAGTGTACGTAAACGGAATTGCACTGGCTGTTATCGAGCTTAAAAAGTCAACTGTATCGGTATCACAAGGTATCCGTCAGAATATTTCTAACCAGAGTGAGCACTTTAACAAGCCTTTTTTTACCACTATCCAGTTTACTATGGCTGGAAACAGTGTCGAAGGCTTGCGTTATGGCACCATAGAAACACCTGAAAAGTATTACCTCGAATGGAAGAATGATGAAGTAAACACAGCGGCACAACCGTTAGATGAAATGTCACTTAGTATATTAGATAAGTGCAAATCTCTGTCCGATAAGCTTGACTGTCAGCTTTTCAGTATGTTTTATAAACGTAGATTCCTTGACATTATGCACAATTTTATTGTTTATGATAAAGGAGTTAAAAAAGCGTGCAGACATAACCAATACTTTGGTATAAAGAAGGCTCAAATAAAGCTCAGCCGCAAGCAAGGCGGCATTATTTGGCATACACAAGGCTCCGGTAAAACGCTGACTATGGTGTGGCTATCTAAATGGATTCTTGAAAATAATCCTAATGCCCGTGTGCTTATCGTTACCGACCGTGATGAGCTTGACGAGCAAATGGAAAAGGTATACAAGGGTGTTGATGAGCTTATTTATCGCACAAGCTCCTGTGCCGACCTTATTGAACGCTTAGACAAGAGTGAAAAGCGCCTTATAAGTTCACTTATTCATAAGTTTGGTGTTCGTAACAATACCGAAAACACTGAGGACCAAGCTAAGAAAAATGTAGAGCAGTTTATTAAGGACTTAAAAGCTGCGTTACCTACCAACTTCAAGGCTAAGGGTGACTTTGTGGTGTTCGTAGATGAATGTCACAGAACTCAGAGCGGTCTTTTACACAGGGCGATGAAAGAGGTACTTCCTAATGCTATCTTTATAGGTTTTACCGGAACTCCGTTGCTTGTTAAGGATAAAGAAACCAGTATAGAGGTATTCTCACCTGGCTATATTCACACATATAAGTATGACGAGGCTGTTGCTGATGGTGTTGTGCTTGACTTACGTTATGAGGCTCGTGACATTGAGCAAATTATTACTGCACAGGACAAGATTGACCTATACTTTGAAACAAAGACACGTGGGCTTAATGATGCGGCTAAAGCCAAGCTTAAGTCTAAATGGGGCAATATGCAAAAGATGTACAGCTCTCGCAAGCGTTTAGAGGTTATAGCTGAGGATATTATGGCTGATTTTGATACTAAGGCTCGTATCGCTGACGGTAATGGTAATGCTATGCTTGTTGCTGATTCTATTTATTCAGCGTGTAAGTATTATGAAATATTCCAATCACGTGGTTTTAAGCAGTGTGCAATAGTTACTTCTTTCGTACCTCTTGCAAGCAATCTGCGTACAGAGACAGAAGATGCAGAGGAGTTTGAAAAGTACGAAGTTTACACGAAGATGCTTAACGGACAAACAGTTGAGGACTTTGAAGCTGAAGTTAAGCGTAAATTTATAGATGAGCCTGCACAGATGAAGTTACTTATTGTGGTTGATAAACTCCTTACAGGCTTTGATGCCCCACCTTGCACTTATCTTTACATAGACAAGTCAATGCACGACCATGGCCTATTCCAAGCTATCTGCCGTGTAAATCGTTTAGACGGTGAAGCAAAAGATTTCGGGTATATCGTAGACTATAAACAGCTATTTGGTAATCTTGCTGATGCACTTAATAAATACACCTCAGGAGCGTTTGAAGGCTATGCTGAGGAAGATATTGTAGGCTTGATTAAAGATAGGCTCAACGAGGCCAAAAAGTACTTAAACACCATTTTAGAAGAACTGGATGACTTATGTGGTGGTGTGCCTGCACCGAGAGCAGAAATAGACTTTCTTCATTATTTCTGTGGTGAGTATGGTGTAGGTGGTATTGACGATGAATTATGCTCACGTAGTCGTGAAAAGCTCTATAAGCTTGTAAATCGTCTTGTACGTGCCTATGCGGAGATTAAGGGTGAAATGTCTGACGCTGGCTATAGTGATACCGAGCAGGCTGAAATTGAGAAGCTGGTACTATTTTATACATCTCTTAAAGAAACTATCGGAAATGCAAGTGGTGACTTTATTGACCTTAAATCTTATGAGTCTGATATGCGTAGGCTTATTGATACATATATCAAAGCTGACGATAGCCGAAAACTTGGTGAATTTGATGATTACACATTACTTGACTTTGTTTTGGTGCAAGGAGAGCAGCTTGGTGGTAAAGGTAAACAAGCGGCAGCTGAGGCTATCGAGAACAACATTCGGCGTAAGGTTGTAGAAAAGATACTTATTAACCCTAAATACTATGCTCGTATGTCTGAGATACTTGACGAACTTGTAAAAGCACGTCATGAAGGTGCTATTGCATATGAACAACTATTACAGAAATATGTTGAGCTGGTTAAAAATGCAGAAACACCTGAAAATAACACACATTACCCTGAAAGTGTTAGGCACAGTGGTGCTTTAAGGGCCTTATATGATAATTGTGGCGAGGACGAAGCACTTGCAATCGCTCTTGATAAGGCGGTTCGGGAGAGTAAACAAGCTGATTTCAGACATAATGAGTTTAAGGAGCGACGTATCAAGCAAGCACTTCATAAGATACTTAAAAACAAGGATGAGGTTGAGCGTATATACAGTTTAATTATTGAACAAGAGGAGTACTAATAAATGCTAATAATATCTGGTATACCGATAGAGGTGTGTAAAAAGAATATCAAGAATATGCACCTGTACGTAAAGCCGCCTAACGGAGATGTGTCTGTTTCTGCACCACTTTCTATGAGCGATGAAGCAATAGAACATTTTGTACGAACAAAGGCAAGCTGGATAAAGAGGCAAATTGCCAAGTACGACGAACAAGCAAGGCAGTCAGAGCGTGAGTATGTTTCAGGCGAAACGTTGTATGTTTGGGGCAAGCAGTATTATTTGCAGACCGAGTATGGTAACAAGAACGGTATGGTTCTATCTGGTAACAAGGCAATACTTACCGTACGAAAGGAAAGTTCTGCGGCTTTAAGAGAGGGCTTTGTGAGAGAATGGTATCGTGAGCTGCTTAAAGCTGAAATCGAGCGTGTACTACCTAAGTGTATCAAGATTACCGGGTGTGTTCCAACAGGCTGGCAGACAAAGTATATGACCTCTAAGTGGGGTACTTGCAACACTGATACAGGTAAGCTATGGTTTAACTTGCAGCTTGCTAAAAAGACCCCAGAGTGCTTAGAATATGTTATAATACATGAACTTACTCACCTGTTAGAAAGAACACACAACGAACGATTTGTAGCATATATGGATAAATTTATGCCATTGTGGCGTGAGGTAAAAGTTACTCTCAACGGGCAAACCTTGGATTTTATGGAATAGCTTTGAGTTTACATCTATGTGAAATATTAACTTTTCCAAACAAGTGTTCGCCTCCTTTTGATGCCATTATATCGAACGGTTGTTCGGATTTCAATATGTAATCATTAACAAATAATACAGAATTATGACCTTTGAGGATGCGGGGTGTGAAATGACCATGAAAGAAAAACCTATATATAACTAATGATTACGATGTAGTGTATATTTTTATGCCAGCTTATGGTATTCTTAAATAAATTTGAATTGGAATTAGAGGAGGATAACCAATGAATAATAATGTGCATTTGGGTGATGGAATGCTTGATGGAGCTAAAGCTGATATTAACAACAGGGCAAAGGGATTGATAAAAATAGGCATAGATGCTATTTTTGATTATATTGAAGGTAAAGTACAAGATTTTCCAAAAATAATTGAACAGTTACACAATAGCACAGAGATAGAACAGGAAATAGCCGCTTTGTGGTCTGAACATCTCTTTGAGGAAGGTCTCGTGCCGAAGGGCTATAATGGCTTGTCAGATAATCATCTGATTTCAAATTTCCATCAGGAGGGATATTTAGATGGACTTTATATAGGATATATCCTTGCGATGATGGCTCTGGCAGATAACGATACTCCCGCGGATATAATTTTATCCGCAAGAGACTATATTCGTCCTAATTTAATAGGACATCGTTATGATGACAGAGATGAATTTATCGGTCGGTACAAGGATGAGAAGTATAGCTGGATTGATAAAGCCAGAGAAACAAATTGATAAACTCCAATTTAATAACGTAGATTTACTAGAGGCACGAAAATTTCCGTGCCTTTAGTATTATATTAATACCTTAAAATAACTTCAAAGTCTGTTGCTCAAAATCGCTCGTCTGTTAAGCATATAAGGATTTTGCTTTAGAATTGTTGAGGTTCG
Organism: Anaerocolumna sp. MB42-C2; assembly: GCF_030913705.1. Classification (GTDB taxonomy): domain Bacteria; phylum Bacillota; class Clostridia; order Lachnospirales; family Lachnospiraceae; genus Anaerocolumna. Next base: position 1,768,645 of record NZ_CP133190.1, on the reverse strand, counting down.
CATATCATCAAATAACCGTTCTTCTCCCTAAATAAAATTGTAAAAAAATAGTGTATTATACAGATAATATGGTATTATTATCCTAAAGATTAAATTTTACTTTAAGAAGAACCAAAATGAATATACTTGTATTGGGTAATGGTTTTGATATAGCGCATTAATTACAAATTAAATATTAATAATTAGTAGGAGGTACAGATGTATAGAATTGTTCCTATAGTTCCTGCAATAGAAAGTAAGGTACAACAGCAACAAGAGGTAACAGCGGATTATGAAAAGAAACAGTCTGAAACTATGGAAGCACATGCACTTAGAAATAAAAAAACAGGTGAAAGACTTATGGAGGATGCTAAGGAATGCGAAGATAAAGGCATTGTTGATGATTGTACAGATTTTTATTCGGAAGCTGGTAATCAACTTATAAAGGCTACTGAAAAAATATGTAAAGCGGCTTTAGTAGCTAATAATAAGGAAGATGCTAAATATGGCAAAAACAATGATAAGAATGTATTACAATCACATAGTGCGACTGTGATAAATAATGCATTGGGTACTGACGCATTACTTACTAAAGAAGATGCAGCAAAATCAGATAATATTACTGGTAATAGTGGTTTAGATTACATTAATACTGAATATGGAAATAGAAATAATGATGTGGTAAGTTTGGACAAGAACCAAGTCGAAGAACTACAAAACATCACAAATAAAGCTTTTGATAAATTTGAAGAAAATAAGCAAAAAGCTAAAGTACAGAAAGAAAGACAACAGATGGTTAGTTTTATAACTGACCTGGTGGATAATTTGTAAAAAAGTAAAATTATTTATATTTATGGTATAAAAAAATTACAGAAAGCTATCGTCAGCAAGAGAGGGAAAATCTTTTACCAATTTTACGTTCTTTACTAAGATTGAAATAACCTAATATGGTAGCAAAGGAAAGGGATGATTTTATGACTGATTTGGAAATGCAATTTAATGGGGATATGAGTTTTATTTGTAGAGAAGCAAGGAAAATAGGCTATAATCCGAAAATCTTTGCAGCTATGGTCGGAGAATACGGAGGACTAGCTACTGCGAAGAAGTTAGTAATGCAAGATAAACCAACAGACGGATATATTAGGTTGTTCGAGTTGAATAGATTAGACTTAACAGCTGAGCGGTTTGTTGTAGAGCCAAAATATAAGGAATTATTTACAGAAAATGAAATACAAGCATGTAGAAAAAGATTAAAAGAATATGGATTTAAGGGGATAAACTAATCAAGATACATGGAAGAAAAGGTCGGATAGAAAAATGAAAATTCTAGTAATAGGTAATGGATTTGACCTCGCACATCAACTACCAACAACATATGCAGACTTTTTGGAGTTCATAAGGGTAGTTAATTCTTTATTAAATGGTGAGACATTAGAAAGTGTTGATTGGGGATATCTAAACAAGATTATAAAAAGAATAATCACTGATGATGTTTTCTTAAATGATAATGGTATACATAACAATAAAGCTATGTGGCAAAAGCTAATTGGGTATAACTTTTGGGTAGAATATTTTTGGGCAAACCAAAGCTATATAAATGAAAATTGGATAGATTTTGAATCTGAAATTGGTACAGTAATCAAATCATTGGAAAATGATATAAAAGGTTCAATCAAAGATGAGATAATTGTGAATGGAACAATCCAAATAAGTAATAAATATTTATCTGATTTTTACTGCAGAAATAATTGCAGTAATGCATTAAAATATAATGAAGATAGAGAAGCTTTCATATCATTTGAGGGTGTAAGGAATCGCTTGCTTGGGGACTTAAACAACTTAATAAGAGCATTTGAATTGTATTTAACCCTATTTGTAGATAAGATTGAAATTGAAAAGAAGTCTATGGATATAGAGGGTATTAAACCAGATAGTATATTAAGTTTCAATTATACTGATACATATAAAAAAGTTTATAATTTCGACAAGGAAATTGAATATGATTATATTCATGGAAAGGCAATCTCATCCAGAGCAGTTGAAGATAATAATATGGTTCTTGGAATAGATGAGTATCTTCATAAAGATAAGAGGGATTCAGAAGTATCATTTATTGGGTTTAAGAAGTACTACCAACGCATTTTTAAAGGAACGGGTTGTAAGTATAAGGACTGGTTAGTCATATTACAGCATCAAGTACAGGAAAAAGAACCAGTTTATGGAGAAATGATTGATAAAGGAGCGCATGAGTTATATATCTTTGGGCATTCATGTGATATTACAGATAAAGATATATTAAGTGACTTAATCTTGAATAAGTGGGTACAGACAACTATCTTTTATTATGATAAAGATGACTTGGGTAGAAAAATTACTAACTTAGTAAAAGTAATAGGTCAAAATGAATTAATCCAAAGGACTGGTGGACCTACCAAAACAATTACTTTTAAACTTCAAAGCCCTATGAAACTCATATAAGGAGCAAAATTATGACAAAGATAGACTTACACCCAATTCATGCGGAGTGCTTGGATTACCTTTTAGAGTATAAAATTAATCACAAAGATTTTCACTTTGTACCTCGAATGATTGATAATAAAGGTAGATTGTCAGAGGGTTTGTATTTCCGAGGAAATGATGAATACCTTCAGATTACATTCTGGTTAGGGACTGATTCCTTAGAGAAAATATATAATATTGCAATGGTTATCAATAACAAGTCTGAGGTATACTTGGAAATAAGCTGTCGGGATAATGAGGAGAGAGCAGCCTATACAGATAAATTAACTCAAATTTTGGAAGATGCTATAGGTAGAAAATTCAAATTAATGAAAGAACATAAATGGCAATGGCATTATGCGGCCAATTTACCGTTTATGCAAGCACTCAATGATTACATAACGGTGGTAAAACCGATAATTGATGATTTTGTAAGTAATAATCCACAATCGGGTATAACCAATGCAGATGCAGAGGTAGATAAGTATTTAGAGAAACTACCGGGGTATGAAGCATATTTGGAAAAAGCATCTCAAAAAGCTAAGAAGACCGGAGAAGTAACAGTAAAAGCATCGGATTATATGATGCACTTACAACACAATGAGGTATCCAATGCTCTGAAAGATTACTTAATACAGATTGGGTTTACAAAGGTGGAGACAGATAAAGATTTTGTAGACATCCGGGCAATAGACCTGCAGGGTAGGCAAATATTTTTCGAGATAAAAACAGCTACTACTGTAAAATTAGCAATCAGACAAGCCTTGGGCCAGTTATTAGAGTATAATCATTACCCAACCAAAAAGCGAGCTGATAAGCTAATAATCGTAACCAAGTCAGAGCCAAATAATGAGGACATTCAGTATCTAACCGGGTTAAGACAAGTGTACAATATTCCTGTATTTTATCAGCAGTTTGATATGGGGACTAAGGTATTATCACAAGAATATTAACATAGGGTTTATTTTCGTGGAGCCTTAAAATTTTACAAAATCCAAGAATCGCCGTAAAGGCTGAAACCCTTGCCTTGACTGCGTTTCATGGATTTTTGTGTATTATCGTTAAGCCCAAAATGAGAAACTCTGTAAAACGAGTTAAAAGAAACTATAAACAGTCCCTAGTAAACTACTGTAAATCTCCATATTGATTTATTAATAGATGCTTTGCTTATAACACGTAATATTATTCTCAGTTAACTCTTTAAGGCTAATAACCTTTTTAATAACTTCTTTACTAATATTGTTATCCCTGCAATAACATATAATAGGTTGAAGTAGCTGAACCCATGTTTCAAGTTCGTCAACAATTTCTTCATCATGTGAAGAAAGACCTCTCGGAGGAAGATACTTGTTTATTTTGTCACCGATAAATTGTATAAAGTCACAACTTAACAGTCGATTTCTCGTTTCTTCATGTTCTTTTGATATTTCATAGAACTGGTATACGTCATCATACATTGGATTTAGTATCCATTGTAAATTGTTCAATGGGTCATGTGGGGTAATGTTATATCTATATCTTTTTATATGAGAATACAGACATTCATCTTTTGGGTCAGTGTTATTTAATTTTGCATGAAAAGCATATCCATTTATATTTGAGTTTTTATATGCTTCAATAAACTCTAAAGGTGAGCTATAAGGAAACTTTTTATTTGTCTGAAACACGTAAACCAGATATTGTAAATCCAAAAGGGTTTCATGGGCTATTTTTTCAATTTCAATTATAGCTTCTCCATTAGTCAATAATCCATGTGCGACTTTATTTCTTATCAGAGGAAAGTCAAAAGCAAAATACTCATAAGCATTAAAAGCCTGTTTATCGTGTAATCTATCTAATTTTGTATTTATAGTAAATGAGTTCAGCTTTTTAGGTTGAATGTCCATTTCAAAACAATAATCATAAAACATACCTTCAATCTGTATAGCCGCAATATTCACAAACGATAAATATTGCTTGCTGTTATAGTTTTCTAAAGCTCCTTTCAGCACATCAAGTCTTTTGTTAATAACATGGTTATTATTAACATTTTCAATTATATAATCACAGATACTCTTTTCTTGAATATACCTTGCTAAAAAGTCTCTATATTCTACAACTGAGTTATTCCTTAGACTCTCTATAATATTGGAGTGGTACGGATATGCTAAGCTGGCTTCTTTAAACGCTTCTTCATCAAAAGTAAACTTATCGAACCTCTCAATAAATTTATTCATCTCTTTAGCAAACTTCACTGATATACTATAGTCGCAGTCAGGCAGAAATACAGCTTCACTATCCTCTAAAGAAGATATGTAATACTTGTAGTTGTTGTCTTCGGATGTAATACTAGAGCAGATTGACAAAGCCTTTTTTCTTAAATCAATACTTTGTATTTCAACTAATTCAGCATCTAATAACTGTTTATAATGCCTGCATTTTCTTCCTTCATAATCAAGTTTTGGAAATATCTCAACTGCAAGCGTTTCCTTTTGTTGCAGTTCATTTTTAAATGATTGACATTTACTTCGGAGCATATTTATTTTTCTTTCTAAAGCATCAAAAAGTCTTTCATTCTCATTCTCACTCGTTTTTATCTGGGTTTCTTTGGCACGGATTTGTGCTTTCAAATTATCAATTTTTTGGTATAACCCCTGTACCTTGTTATTCAAAATCTCATACTCTTTCCTTGGCAGTCCTTCCAAAAACAGAAGTCGATTAAAAACTGTGTTATAAAACTCAGTATCATCGTCCGGAAATTCAATCCGCATATGACTTACAATGTAGCAGACATTCTTTCTAATATCCTCAAAAGACTGAGTGTGAGGGTCTAATTCCATAGTATCCTTTATAAACTGTTTGGCTATATCAACTTTATCATATTGATATATATACTCCATTTTAGATAGATTCTCATGTGCTATATACGCTAGACACCTCTTTAATATACTTTCTCTATTCAACATAATCCCTCCAATCAAAAAGTGCTCCATTCTTTATATTATTTCTTGAGGTGTATGAGTAATAAATCCGTGTTATAGAATTACACCACATGCCTGATGTGCCCTATATAGAGCTATAATAGCAATAAATACATTTTTAAATAATACACCATACTTTTACAGATTTCTTTAAGCTTGCCATTGACATTGTCTACTCCTTTTTATTACAATATCTTATGACAGTAGCTAAAAAGAAATATATACTCTCTTTATAGATGTAGAAGGTAGAACTTAAGCCTAAACTGTGGGTTATCAATATACAATTAATTAATATATTGTACCATATCGCTAGCCAGCGCACCAGCGATTGGTACAATATACTTATTCCCCATACACATTGATACAAGAACTAAGAAATAAGCGGCTGCATACGTTATTGTACGTAGTCGCTTATTTCTTTATTTGCAAATCAGTTAAAAATATGAACTTAGGCTAAAGCTTATTAAAATTTCTTAAAAATAGTTCTTCATTTTTCAACAGAAATTTGGGCCGAGCAGTTCTGTCCATCACTGTCACTGTCTTATAAGCCCTAACTACCTATTTCCACAAGAAATCAGGCCTTGTTGCATACTATAACAGAAATCAAAATCGAGCGGGATACTACAGGTAATCCTAAACAGGTGTGACAGCCAAAGCAGACTGTTTTATCTGCGGAATTATTCACAGAATTATGTGGGATTATAACTTGTCAAATACGCACTGCGGGATACTCATTTGCCTAATACTCTCTGCAAGATACTCTCACCCTAATCTCAGCCGCCACTAATAAGACATATTAAGCCCCAAGAACACCCATCTATCTACACTTAGTAATTAATACTCACAAAACCATCTGCACCTACCCTCAGAGGTCTTAGCAAGCGTTTAAATTATAGTAGGTGACCATACCAGTCAACTATTTTTTATTTGCCTATTTCTATCCGTATAACTAACCATAGTACAACTAATCATATGATTTATTGTATGAATAAAATATATACATTAATGCTTGACAATATATTTGTTGCTTCGTATACTATAGCCATAAAATATTGCTAAAAATTAACTAATTTATATCTAATTTATGTATATAAAATACCCATAAGATAGATATAAAATACACACAATAAAGAAAGGAAAATACAATTATGCCAGCTAAAGTCATTGTATTTGCAAATCAAAAGGGTGGGACGGGGAAAAGTACCAGCACTTATAATCTCGGCGTATCTCTCGCTCAGAAAAATCGCAAGGTACTGCTTATTGACCTTGACCCACAGGCCAGCTTGACCATATGTGCCGGACTTGAACCTTACAATTATGAAAACAACATTGTTACCCTCTTACAAGGCTCACAGAACCCCTCAGAGTGTATACAGTCAATTAAGCCTAATCTCAGTATCATAACTTCGATAATAGACCTTGCGGGACTTGAAATTGCTTTAACAGCCAGAACAATGAGGGAATTAATCCTTAAAAAAGCATTAAAACAAATCCAAGCTGATTATGCTTATATCTTAATTGATTGTCCACCACAGCTCAGCATATTGACTATCAATGCTTTATCTGCCGCAGACTATGTACTTATCCCATCAAAGACCGATTATCTGTCTTACCGTGGTATCGAGTTACTCCTCGAAACTATAAGTGTCACACAACAGGAGTGCAATGAGGATTTGAAAATCCTCGGTGTAATAGCAACGATGTACGAGCAGAAAATCCAAGATTGTCGGGATGTTTTATCGGCTTTGGAGAAGAATTACAATGTTTTAGCTGTTACTAAGAAACTATCTATTGTTAATAAAGGCCTTTATGACGGCAAGGCAGTCATTGAGCAGTCAGAGAACAATCAAATTGCAGTAGCTTATAATCAAGTAGCCGATTACATACTTAAGAATTGTGAGGTGTAAGAATGAAAAACTTTGAAGAACATGAAAAAGCACGCAAGGATGCACCAGCACGAGCTGCAACTACATTTTTTAATGCAAGAGCAAGTCAAGAATCCAAGGACACTGTGGAAGTAAATTCAGAATCCACGAACTCCATCATCGAACCAGAAACAGCTTTATCTGCGGGACTTCCTGACTCACCAGTACCCGATACCACGAACTCCGTGACCCCTGTAGAAATCCCTGTTACTAAAAAGAAAGGCCGTCCAAAGGTAACCCGAGAGACCAAAAAGCGTTATGCAATCACTATGCTACCAAGCCTTTATGCCAAAGCAAGTGAAAAAGCAGCTGAGCAAGGTCGCTCCCTTTCTGAGGTAATAGGCCGTTACATCGAGCAGTATGTCAAAGAGGATTAATGCTGGAAGAACCCTTTTAAATGCGGGGTTCTTCTTTGTTTTGAAAGCATATCTTATATGTATCTTATAAATAATTTATGTATATTTTATATGTATTTTATGTGAAACTTATCTATAATAAAAACCGCTGTAAACCTACAAAAGGTTATGTAGCGGTTTGACACACAGTTTTATCGGCAGTCATAGAAAGAACCCAGACAGCCTAAGAACTGCAATATGTGCATCATTACTAAGCCAATCCATCATCTTGCCAATCTCGGTCGCTATCTCATCCTCAACACTACAAAAACCCATATAATAATAAATAAAACCACAGTTAAGCTCTACAATATCATCTATGACAATAGCATCGTGCAAGCTGAAGGTGTAATAGGCAGTCCATCCGTCTGGAAGATTACAAAATACTCTTTTTATATCATAGTGCTCTCGGAACTCAATGCTCAAACGAACTGATTTATGACTTATATCACTAGTATCGCTTATGGTTGAGGTTGCTGCCAATACGTTGAAATCACATTCATAAAGTTTTTGTGCAAGTGCCTGCATATTTTTATTTGTAATTATCATGGGATAACCACATTCATAGCATACACGGGATACCTTACGATGCACTGCACCACACTGTGAACAGAATTTATATGGCATAGCCTATACCTCCATCGTTTTAACCAGTTTGTAAAAGGTAGTCTTGCTCATATTAAGATTAGTAAATGTTTTTACTGCTGTCTGTGTTCCGTTACGCCATTTAACTACCTCAGTATCAAAGCCGGGAGGAGCTACTGCAGCGGGACGCCCGAATTTAACGTTGTTCTGCTTAGCAGCCCTAATTCCCTCAGCCTGAGAGTCCTTGATTTTACGGCGGGTCTTATCTGAAAGGTACGCCAAAAGCTCAAACACGATGCTGCAAATCAGGCTCTTTTCTAAATCACTTTTATCGGCGGTATTAAGAATAGGTGTATCTAATACTATAGTATCTACGCCCATAGCCTGTAAATCATGCCATTCCAGCTTAACACCATCATAGTCACGGCTTAAACGGTCAAGCTCCTTAATTACTAATACATCACCTCTGTGTAGCATCTGCTCTTTTAAGGTCTTATAACCTGGCCTGTCAAAGCTTTTCCCAGAAGCTTTATCTGTAATAATGTCTCTGTCTGTTAATCCGTATGCTGTAAGTGCATCCAGCTGGCGTTGTAGGCTTTGGTCATTAGATGAGACTCTTGCATAGCCATAGGTTCTACTCATAATCTTTATCCTCCCTTAAATCTGATTTCCGTAAAAAGTTTTATATCTGTTTATGAACATCTTAATGACTGCAAACTTCTTCCCGTGATACCAGCGTTCCATAAAGTATACTTTACGGAGCACCTTAAAACTAATCACATTTCCGTTCGTAAAGTTTTATTGGCCTATATACAAACGTTCGCAATTTCAATATACATTTACGTCTGAACTTTAGCACATTATAAGCAGCTGGAAATCTTTAGTCAAGCACTTCTTCCCGTGGTGGCCGGGAAAAACACCTTATAGGGTTGATTAACTTATTTTACTACTTTGTTATAAAGCTATATTGATAGATATATTGTGTTGGATTATAATGGTAATTAACAAACATAATGGAGGTGCAATATGATATTCAGATTTACGAAACAACTAAGATGTATGGACGTTAAATTAGTACAACTTATGGGTGATACAGTAGTATTTATAGAATCTATTGTATTTCGAAAACAGTCAGCCAGAAATATAGAAGATATACTCCTTAGCAGCGTGAGGGGTGATAATCAGGAGTTGATAATTGATGAAATTAACATATCTAAAGATAACTTTAAAAATTTAGGTGATTATCATTACAAAATTAGTTTTATTACACTGAACGATTTAGGAGGGAATGTTGTATCTGCCGTTGAAATTGTATTAGGAAACGTAGATTTGCGTTTTAAGTATGATAATGTAAAGTTTGATGAAAACGATGTTACAATAAGTTTGGCACATATGATGGTATTTCCAGCCGGGACTAATACTGTTAAAGAATTAGAAGATGAATAATGTATGGAAAAATTAATTTATTAAAGGGGAAATATAGGATATGGATAATAAAATAAAGTTGCTTTCTAAGCTTGCAAAAAGAGAAGAAAATGCAATAGGACAAGTGGGATATGAAGTGTTAAAATTTGCTGCTATAAGCTTAATGGATTATATGGGTTTGGAGGAAAGCGAGTACGTAGTTCTGTTAAAAGAGTTAAGTAAAGAAGGATTAATTGAGATGTATCCTCTGCAATGTAAAGATATCCATTCTTCAGCAATTGAAATAACAGACGATGGATTAAACTTCTTGGAAGCTAACAGAAACAAGAAAAAAATAGGATTTTAATAAAGATTGTACTTACTTTCATTATTAGGTTTTATTCGATGCCACTGGCTTTGTGGCTCATTAATAGTTAAATACAATTAGACTATATTAATGCCCTATAGCTTTGTGTGGTGCCGATAGGAAGTTTTCTTAGAATGACACTCCAAACCAGCCATTTTAGATATACTCTAAACTGGCTCATGAAATAAAAGTCAGATGGCACTATTATTCTTCAATTGTTGTTGAAAGGTTATAGCAATTAAGATTTCGTTGAGTAAATTGTATCACATTGAAAAATAATATTTATTGCTGTTTACAAAAACAGTATAATATGTAAAAACATATATTTTAGGAGGATTTAAATGCCATCCAAAGCATATCAAAACTTTCAAACGAATTTACAACAAGTGGACAGGTTATTGGAAACTTACGATAGAGAATTGGCTAGAAAAATAGGAAAAGGAAAGAGAAGTCTTGACCATTTAACAAGAGCTGGTCTGGTATTCCTATGTTCATCATTTGAAGTGTATGTTGAGTCTTGCATAATGGAAAGTGGAGACATAGTTGTAAAATCAATAAATGCACCAAGTGAGTTTCCGAGGTCAGTAAAGAAGAAGATTTCAGATGCTGTTAAGAAAGAGAAAAATGAATTATCACCTATACTATTTTTTGATGACTGGAAAAAGTATTACACTGACTTAATTTACTATGATACAAAACATTTGAATACTCCAAAAATTGATAATATTAAAGAACTTTTGCATAATTATTTTGGTATTCAGAACTCAGATATTGATGATAGTGTTTTTCCTTTTAATAATGTTAACGATATAGTCTCTGCAAGAGGAGATGTTGCACATAATTTATTTGGTGATAAATATCTAAAAAGAGCTACACTTGTAGAGTATAGAGATACGATAAAAGCAGTAGTTACTGAAATTGATAAGATTTTATATAGTAAATTACCAAATACAATAAAGAAAAAACCTTGGAAAAATACATACTAAGTTAGATAAGTAATGAAAAGCAGATTGATGAGTACCATAATATTTACATTTTATTGTTGATAGGTGGATAATATTGGACTATAATAGACTAAAAAACACATAGGGGAATAAATAAATGACACTTAACGAATATTTAAGTATTATAGCTGATTCTAACGTAGAAGATTGGATATATGACGATAATCGGCAAAGCTATTTGTATAAGCTGGACATATCTATTATGATGTACGTGAAATATGATGAGGAAGATAAAGAATTTCCTGAGGAATGGGTAAAGAATTTTCCATCTGAGACGGCGTATGTTCATGTTGTTGAATTTCACTATAATGGCAGTAGAATAGATGATTTCTATACTGCTATTGTGGATGGATGCAGAATGTGTATACCTTATCCAAAATTTCAACAAATGACAATAACTCAACAGCAATACAGAATTGGAAGAATAATAAATATTCCGTACTGCGGAGCGTGTGACAGATATGATGAATACATTAAAACAGCAGGAATTACTGTTAATTAATCTTATTCTGCTAAACTGAATGTGAGGTTTTATCTGCTTAAAGAGTATCTCGGTAGCATATTGTCTGGGATACTCTTTTGTGCTTAAGCGGACTCTCTCCGTGGTGGTACAAAGAACGCCTATTAAAAAAATGATTGGGGGAAAATAAAGTGATAGTACAAGACGCTCTAAAGAACTTGGAGGTATTATGAATATTATAGATTATGTATCAGAAACATATTCTGATAGAGAGTTTATATTTATTAAAGGCCATTTGTATTTAGAAGGTATAATGAGTGAGTTAATAAAAAAACTGTATCCTAATCCTAATTCTTTAAACAATATTGATAATTCTTTTTTTAAAAAGGTTAAATTAATTAGAGCTGTTAATGGAATTACAGATGAAATGGAAAAACTCTTACTTGAAGTTAATAGTATAAGAAATAAAATGGCTCATAATTTGCATTATAAACTTTCGTTTGATGATTTTTTTGAATTGGTTTTATTATCAGTAAACGCTCATATAGATTATTCTGATGATGGAATTTTTAAAGACAAAGAATATTCAAAGAAAGAATATTTCGAAAATAGTAATTTTGGGGTACAAGAATTAATGTCTAACACTTTTTCAAAATTAGTCGATAACGAAAATATGTTTTCTATATCTGAAATATCTAGTTTTCTTTGCTAATATAAACGAAGGGTATAATTAGGATATTCAGTTAGCCGTTATTCAGTGCAAGATGTCGGCTCTTGTTTCATGTTCAGTTGCATTTATCAATACTCCATATGTATACGATAGCAGGATTGCTTTTTGATGCTAGGCCATTCATGGTTTATGATATTAAAACAATCAAAAGCTGTTATTAGGAGGATTTTTGTAATGGAGTATGCTTATGTAAGAGTGTCATCGAAGGAGCAAAACGAAGAAAGACAATTAATGGAGATGAGTGAGCTTAATATACCAAGTGAGCGGATTTATATTGATAAGCAGAGTGGCAAGGATTTTAAAAGAGAACGTTATCAAGACCTTTTAAATGCACTTCACAAGGACGATTTAATCTATATTTTAAGCATTGATAGACTTGGGAGAAATTATGCAGAAATACAGAACCAGTGGCGTATCATTACTCAAGAAATCGGTGCAGATATAATTGTTATTGATATGCCGTTACTGGACACACGCAGAGGTAAAGACTTGATGGGAACCTTCTTAGCCGACATTGTTCTCCAGCTTTTAGCTTTTGTGGCTGAGAAGGAATACGAAAACATTCATACACGCCAAGCACAGGGAATAGCGGCAGCCCGTGCTAAAGGAGTACGATTCGGGCGACCTATCAAAACCCCACCCGATGATTTTGGAAATCTGGTTAAGCAATGGGAACATGGAGAACTGCTTTTTAAGGATTTATTAGAGAAGACTGATTTAAAAGAAGCCACATTCTACAGGCGTTTGAGAGAACATCGAGTAAGTAAAAAGAAATAGTTTGCTATCAGAATGTGTACTTTTTGATAGTTGGAACCGTTTCTAAAATTATACCAAAAAGTTAGTGAAAATACAAATATTTTCCTTAAATATATAGTATACGACAATAAAACCCTATGAAGTCCTATCAATTATTTTCTTTTGATAGGACTTCATAGGGTTTTATTTTATATTTGGGCTAATTGAAAAAAGTACACATGTTGGTAGTTGTCATAGTGACAGATGGTTCACTTTGTTGTACGGCATTTAATAAATATTTATTGGAGGAGTAATTATTATGAGTAAGAAAGTTTTATCAATAGTAGTGGCACTATGTATGGTTTTGGGGATTGTTCCATCGTTTACTTTGCCGGCGAAAGCAGCGACAAGTGACTTTAACATTCAGGATGGCGTTTTAGTTTATTACGGTGACGAATTTGGAAGCCCAGGGCCAGAAAACGTCATCATACCAAACGGGGTAACCGAAATTGGAAAAGGCGCATTTTATAGTCACTATGAGATAACATCGGTATCCATCCCTAACAGTGTAAAAAAATTAGACGAAGAAGCTTTTTGGGGATGTTCTTCATTAGATAGCATTGTTGTTCCTAGTTCAGTAACTTCTATTGGTAAGTATGCGCTCGGTTATGAGCGTGAAGGACAATTTCATTCACCTATGAAAGAATTTGTGATTAAAGGTACTGCTGGTTCACAAGCACAAGTTTATGCAATAAAAAATGGTTTCAAATTTGCTACATTGCCTAATTCAAATACTACTGTCAGCACACATCCATACGCTACTGCATTAAGTGCCTATTTCAAGGATGCGGCAGGTGATGCTGAGGCTTGGATTATGGAGCGATAAAACTGTACGTGATACATTGCTTGATAGGACTCATCTTGGTAAAATTGTTATTGGCAAAACAAAGGGTAATGGACATAAGAAAAGACCGAAAGATGCTGATGGTGTTGTTATGATAGACCAGAAGGATTGGAAAGAATACCAAGGTTTACATGAGGCCGTTAAAACTCAGGAGGAACACGATTTTATTCTAATGCATTTAGCGAGAAAAACGAAGATGGTGAAAAGGTCAACATCAAAGACTATTTATCCGCTCACAAAGATACTAAAATGTGGTTTATGCGGGCATTTCTTAGGTTTTCAGCAACGCCAAGAAAGACCAGTTGAAGTTCGTAAGTGTTGGTATACAGACCCATATGGAGTCAGATGTCCTAATATGGCTGTATCTATGGTTCAGATTAATGCAGCCGTACAGCAAGCAGTTGAAGAACAAATCAGAGATGTTGAACTAAAAATTACAAGCGTGGATGCAAACCGAATTGAACACTTGAAAAATAAGCTGATAGAACTGAATAGGGGTGTGACGGCTAAGGAGCGGGCATTAGAGAAAGAACAAAAAGCTTTTCAGGCCGATATATATACTGTTGATGAGTACAAAGCTATCGTATTAAAATTAAAAGGCTCCATTACTGCTCTGAATAATGAAATTGTTGCAACCAAAACAGAAATAAAGTTTTTAGAGGAGTCTTCAAGTGCTGAAAAGCTTAATGTTTTATTGGAGTTTAAGCGACTAATAGTCAACCCTGATTTAACATATGAAATGCAGAATGAGTTATATAAAACAATACTCGAATGTGTTGAATATAAAAGGACTGAAGCAGGCGGCATTGAACTGAATATCTTGTTCAAGTAAAAAATAAAGGATACTGTAAAACAAGCAGTATCCTTTATTGATTCGTGGATATACTAAACCTATCCTAAATATGAAAGGAGTTGATATTAAATGACAACTACTGTTAAGAATAAAGTACCCAATAGATTAATACATGAAAAGTCGCCTTATCTGCTACAACACGCCTATAATCCAGTTAAATGGTTTCCGTGGTGTGATGAAGCTTTTGCAAAAGCAAAGGCTGAGAATAAGCCGATTTTCCTTTCTATTGGGTACTCCTGACGTGGGTGCAGTAAACTGTTTGTCATTGGTGCCATGTTATGGCACATGAATCTTTCGAAGATGAAGAGGTAGCAGCTTATTTAAATCGTTTTTTTATATCAATTAAAGTAGATAAAGAAGAACGTCCTGATATTGACAGTATTTATATGAATATCTGCCAGAATATGACCGGCAGCGGAGGCTGGCCTCTTAGTATATTTATGCTCCCCAATCAGAAACCTTTTTTTGCCGGTACCTATTTTCCTAAAAGAGCAAAACATCATATGCCGGGATTGCTGGATTTACTAGAAGCAGTAGAAGAAAAATGGGAAAATAACAAGGAGGTCTTAATTAAGGCCAGTGAAGAAATTACGGATTCCCTTAAACAGGAATTAAATAAGAAAACTAATGATCTTAAAGTATCGAATGAATCAATAAAAGCTGCCGCTGCTCATTTAATCAGTTCCTTTGATAAGTCGTACGGCGGATTCGGCAGAGCTCCTAAATTTCCCACACCTCATAATTTAATGTTTTTATTAAGGTTTTTCTACTATGAACAAAATCAGGAAGCCCTAAATGCAGTAGAAAAAACACTGGATAGTATGTATCAGGGAGGAATCTTTGACCATATCGGATATGGATTTTCCAGATATTCGACGGATTCCAAGTGGTTGGTACCTCATTTTGAAAAAATGCTGTATGATAATGCACTTCTAACTCTTACTTACATGGAAGCATATCAAATCACTAAAAAAGAACATTACAGACTTATAGCCGATAAAACCATGGAATATGTGTTAAGAGAACTTACCTGCGAAGAGGGTGGTTTTTATTGCGCCCAGGATGCTGACAGCGAAGGGGAGGAGGGTAAATATTATGTATTTACACCGGAAGAGATAATTGAATTATTGGGGGAAAAAGAGGGTAACTATTTTAATGAATATTTTGGCATAACAAAGAGGGGGAATTTTGAGGGCAGAAGTATTCCAAACCGTATTCAAACCGGAATAGCATCTGAAATAAATCAATTTGCATCACATAGTATAACAGATTTCATGGAAGATGGAAGAATTTCTGGACTTAGAAAAGTTGTTTATGAGTATCGGTTACGTAGAATGAAACTCCATAAAGATGACAAAATCCTGACCTCCTGGAACGGTATTATGATTGCTGCATTTGCAAAAGCTTATCAGATAACAAGGGAAGAGAGGTATATACAGGCAGCAGAAAAAGCAAATAAGTTCTTACAGAATCATTTATGCAAAGAAGATAAATTATTTGTTCATTACCGCGATGGAGTTGCCAGCGGGTTAGGCCATATAGATGACTATTCCTTCTACAGTTATGCATTAATCAGTCTGTATGAAGCTACTTTAGAGATAACTTATCTGGAACAGGCAAACCGCTATATCCATGTATTAATAAATAAATTTTTTGATGCGGTTAATGGAGGCTTTTATCTGTACGCAGATGATGCAGAAACTTTAATTCACCGGCCGAAAGAATTGTATGACGGTGCGATTCCCTCAGGTAACTCGGTAGCAGCTTATGTTTTACTTAAACTGGCATTTTATACAGGCGATTCCGATCTTATGAAAACGGCGGAAAAACAGATGAATTTCATCGCAAAGGGGATTGCAGATTATCCAAGTGCTTATTGTTTCTCTTTAATGGCTATGATGCAACTGGTTTATCCCACCAGGGAGTTAATCTGTATAATTCCGGATGAAGATAATCTAAAGGATATAAGAGATATATTATCCAAGCATTTTCTTCCTGACGTCACTGTTATAGCGTTAACAAAGCAGAACCAGGGCCGGCTTATCCGATTCGCAGAATATACCAAAGAATATGAAGTGAGAGACAAACCTTGGTACTATTTGTGTGAGAATCATACCTGCAGGTCACCTTTAATGGATAGTAATGAAGTGGTAAATTTATTGATTAATTAACTATAAATGCAAATAAAATTATAATATTCGGTTTACAATATAAATAGCTGTAGGCTAAAAGCAGCTCCTTCATCCTGATTGTTGTGGAGAGAAGCTTTTGGTGCTGCGGCTTTGTTAATTTCAGCAGATATAAGTTTTTATTAAATGTAAAACCTATTCACGTATTTATATGGATTCATTATTTATGACGTACATATTGTTACATTTTGACATCGGGAAGTTAATTTTATATAATAAGTATAAAAAATCAGAAACGGCTTTGTTTAATAGCTCGAATGCTAAACCTAAGAGTTCACTGTGCAAGAGCATGTACGAGTTGTATCCCGAATTCAATAATTTGTTGGTTCCATAATTGATATAATAATTAGTTAATAATAAGGAGATGAAAGAATGATTTTAAATAGAGATTTTTATCAAAGAGATGCAGTCACTGTTGCCAGGGACCTTTTGGGAAAAGTACTTGTCCATGAAACAGAAGAGGGAATAACGAAAGGAATCATTGTTGAGACAGAAGCGTATATGGGAACGAAGGATGCTGCAGCCCACTCCTATAAGAGTAAGCCTTCCGGCAGAACGAATGTACAGTATAAAGAGGGCGGATATGCGTACATATACCTGATTTACGGTATGTATTACTGTATGAACATTGTAACAAATGAGATTAATGTTCCGGAAGTAGTATTACTGCGGGCTTTAGAACCTGTAGAGGGGATTGAATTAATGCAAAAAAGGCGGGGGACGGATAAAATCAAAAATCTGTGCAGCGGTCCGGGTAAACTTTGCGGTGCAATGGGTATCAGGACGGATAATTATGGTATGGATTTATGTCACAGTCAGTTATATCTGGAGGATAAGACTTATCCTAAACCTATTGAAATTCTTGCATCGAAAAGGATTAATATTGATTATGCGAAAGAAGCGAAAGATTACCTATGGAGGTTTACCATTAAAGATAATAAGTATATATCGGTTAAAGTCAATTAAACCGGATAGACAGAACAGATAGCTGAATAATCTTTCAAGACAGGATAAATATAAGATTGTTCATAAAAATTCAACCCATAAACTGGCATGACATTTTTCATAATTTTTTTTAAAAACTATAGACTAATTTGTATTTTTATGAGAAAATAAGTGCGAGTGCGATGTTAAAATAATAACATACCGCTGACAAGTAATTATTTATGTACATTGAAAGGAGTCTAGACATGATTTATTCACATGAAGTAGAAACGATGTGTCCAGTTGCGCAGGGCGTAAACCATGGAGCAGCACCTATCCCGGAAGAAGCAAAATGGGTACAAGCAAAAGAAGTAAAGGATATTTCCGGTTTAACACATGGTGTTGGCTGGTGTGCACCTCAGCAAGGTGCTTGTAAATTAACATTAAACGTAAAAGACGGTATTATCCAAGAAGCATTGGTTGAAACAATCGGATGTTCAGGTATGACTCATTCTGCAGCTATGGCAGCAGAAATTCTTCCTGGAAGAACCGTTTTAGAAGCTTTAAATACAGACTTAGTTTGTGATGCTATCAATACAGCTATGAGAGAACTTTTCTTACAGATCGCATATGGTAGAACACAAAGTGCTTTCTCCGAAGAAGGCTTACCAATCGGAGCAGGTCTTGAAGACTTAGGAAAAGGTTTAAGAAGCCAGGTTGGTACAATGTACGGTACATTAAAGAAAGGTCCTCGTTATCTTGAAATGGCAGAAGGTTATGTAACCGGTCTTGCACTTGATGAAGAAGATTTAATCATTGGTTATCAGTTTGTTAACCTTGGAAAAATGACTGACTTTATCAAAAAGGGTGATGACCCGGCTACTGCTTATGAGAAATCTAAGGGACAATACGGCCGTGTTGCTGATGCTGTTAAGATCATTGACCCTAGAAAAGAATAATAGAGGAGGATACATAAAATGGCTTTATTTGAATCATATGAAAGAAGAATAGACAAAATTAACGCAGTATTAAACAGCTATGGAATTGCTTCCATTGAAGAAGCTGAAAAGATTACAAAGTCAGCCGGACTTGATGTTTATAATCAAGTAAAAGGCATTCAGAATATTTGTTTTGAAAATGCATGTTGGGCTTATTTAGTAGGAGCTGCAATCGCAATTAAAAAAGACTGCAGAAAAGCTGCTGATGCCGCTGCCGCAATCGGTGAAGGCCTTCAGGCTTTCTGTATTCCAGGTTCTGTTGCTGACCAAAGAAAAGTTGGTTTAGGACATGGTAACTTAGGAAAGATGTTATTAGAAGAAGAAACCAAATGTTTCGCATTTTTAGCAGGTCACGAATCTTTCGCAGCTGCTGAGGGTGCTATCGGTATCGCATTATCTGCTAACAAAGTTAGAAAAGAGCCATTAAGAGTAATCTTAAATGGTCTTGGTAAAGATGCTGCCCAGATCATCTCCAGAATCAATGGATTTACTTTCGTAGAGACCCAGATGGATTATTATACAGGAGAAGTTAAGGAAGTATTCCGTAAATCTTACTCCAAAGGTGACAGAGCAAAAGTTAACTGCTATGGTGCTAATGATGTAACAGAAGGTGTTGCTATCATGCATAGAGAAGGCGTTGACGTATCTATTACCGGTAACTCAACAAATCCTACCAGATTCCAGCATCCGGTTGCAGGAACTTATAAAAAAGAATGTGTAGAACAAGGCAAGAAGTATTTCTCCGTAGCTTCCGGTGGTGGTACAGGAAGAACACTTCATCCTGATAACATGGCAGCAGGTCCTGCTTCCTACGGTATGACAGATACTATGGGTAGAATGCACTCCGACGCACAGTTCGCCGGATCTTCTTCCGTTCCTGCTCACGTTGAAATGATGGGTCTTATCGGTATGGGTAACAACCCTATGGTCGGTGCTACCGTTGCTGTAGCAGTTGCAATTCAAGAAGCAGCTGACGCAAAACGTTTCTAGGAAACGTTTATAAATTCTAATAAAATGTTTTATTTTAGGGGATTTCGTGGGTCGTAGGATGGCTTGCGGAGTCCTCTTTTTTTGTCTGCAAGACTCGTAAAAGACACTTACAAGCCACACAAGCCACACATGACAATTATGGTAAAATAACAGTAGTAAATGTAATAACGGCAAATGATTTTTATTTTACAGGGAGTACAACGTTAGAAAAAGGCTTCATGGAATATTGTGACGATAATAATTATACAAGTAGTTTTTACTATTTTGACGATATGGATGGGGACTATAATATTAAATCCAACCGTGGCATTAAAATAGGCTCATCAAAAAGTGAAGTAATAAAGAAATATGGGTATGCAGTGAAAAAAGAACTTAATCCCCAAAATGATATAGCAGCGAAATTTGTAAAATTGAGAAATGATGATTTAAATGGCTTATATGAACTTTATTATAATCGTTCAGTAGACTATTATGAATACTCCTTTAAGAAAAATTCAGATACTTACAGAATTAGGTTCCTTCTAAAAGACAATAAAGTTGGCTTGGTTGAATTGACTAAAAATGCACAAACATTTCCAGTGCCGACAGAGACAGAGACTAAAACAGAGACCGCAGAAAACAGCAAGGATGCTGTCTATGTAGAAGTCGAGTATATGGGAGCAATTTGGGATGATTCAACAAATAAATTAGATTTAACCACTGCTTTCCAAGCAGTAATCAGGTCATATTCTGCTGATATTATAAAGATAAGAGAATCTTATACGAAAGATACTTCGAGTTCAAGTTATGATTATTTAGTATATCAAGGAACTAGTAAAACATTAACAATTCCTGAGAAAATTAATGGTGTTACAGTAACTGGGTTTACTGCACATGGTGAGTCAGCTGGCGATTCCTATTATGATGGTGTAGAGACTTTGGTTCTTCCAAGTACAGTAACATATTTTTGTTGGGTTATTACAAATCCAGATTACGGCGACTTGAGAAAAGTAATATTTAAGAATAGCAAAAAGAACGTAGAAATAAAGAACTCAGCACCTAAAGGTATTGAGGTTGAGTTCGCCGAATAAAAAGAATTGAAAATAAAAAATTAAAATGTGGATATATGTGTAATATGTCTCTCATTAAAAACCATGTATCAAAATATCAATTTGAGCAAACAGTATTATTAGAAATAATACATGTTTGGAGGGATATTATTGAAAAAAAAACGGAGTATCTTTTTTTCAAGTTTATTTGTTTTATTGTTATTTCCCATTCAGTTAAATGAAAATGCAGAAGGTCATACTATTATAAAGTTTAGTTCTAACCATAGTATCGTTGAAGATAGTAAGGAAGTTAAATTTCCTGATAAAAATTTGGAGGAAGCAGTTAGGGAAGCAATAAATAAACCTAACGGGAATATTTATGTAGGTGATGTAAAAGAAATTGAGGAATTAATTGCTAATAATAAAAATATTTCTGATTTGGAGGGTATCCAGTATTTAACTGGTCTAAAAAAGTTAAATCTGAAGTTCAACGACATTCAAGATATTAGTTTGTTAAGTAACTTAAAAAACCTTCAATCTTTACATTTAGGTTATAATAATATTTCAGATATAAGCCCGTTAGAGAACTTAATTACCCTAACGGATCTAAATTTAGAGAGCAATAAGATATCTGATATTGATAAACTTAGTAAGTTAGTTCAATTGGAATTTTTAAGTTTATACAATAATAAAGTGAGTAATTTACGACCCTTGAATACATTGGTAAAGATGAAGGATATAAATTTATATATTAATAAAATTCAGGATATAAATCCTTTAGGTGGATTGGTAAACTTAGAAAGTTTATCGTTAGGAATGAACCAAATATCAAATATTGAATCTATAGAGAGCCTAAACAATCTAAAAACATTAGAATTAGCCGAAAATAATGTTTCTGATATTGAGCCTTTAAGTAAGCTTACCAAATTAAATGATTTATATTTATACGGAAATCAAATAACCGATATTAAACCTTTAGGTTCATTAAAGCGTTTAAAATATCTTGACCTGTCAAATAATAAAATAACTGATGTAAGTGGATTAAGGTTATTGGAGAACTTAAAGCGTTTGAGTATAGAGAACAATGAATTAGATGATGTAAAAGGACTTGGTTCATTAAAAAGTATGGAATCCTTAGTATTATCTAATAATCAGATTAGCAACATAGATGAATTAGGCTCATTGAATAATTTGAAACTATTAAAAGTCAATAATAATAAAATTAGAGATGTTAAAAGTTTAGGTAAATTGAGAAATTTAATGGTTGTAGATATATCTCAAAATCAAATTAGTGATATTACTCCTTTAATGTTGGTGGATGCATTAGCTCTAACGAATATCAATTTTTCTGATAATCCATTACCGAAATATGTATTTGATGATAAGCTATATCAACAGTTCATACTTTCTATGCTTTTCCCATATATAGAAAAGTCGATTCAAAAATACTATGGTGAATTTAGACAATATATGAATGAAGGTATTATAGATATAGAATCTACTCAAGATGGCTTAAAAATAAAGGTTGTATTAAGGACATTTGTAGGACCACATAACCCACCATATGGGTTAGATACTAATACTTTCGTCAAAAGTGGTTCTGAAATAAAGGAAGTAGATTTTAATCATCAAGATGTAAAATTTCCATAACTTAAAAGAGGATGTTAAGAAACAGCCTTTAATATATTAATGGTAATGTCTATTAAGAACAATAAGAGTGATAGTTCACAACTTTTCACAAAAGTAAACAAAATATATAACAAATGGGGCTTTTGCAAAATAGCTAAATAAGCTATGGGGCAAAAGCTCCTTTTTATATTAGTAATGGAAAAAGCGGATTCCGAAGAATCCGCTAAAGTGGTATAATTAAGTTATGTCAAGTAAAATAATTAACCATAAAAATTATACCGAATTTAGAGAAGTTTATCAACTAAAACTTCCATTGGAATTAGATGGACTTGTACCAGACAATGATTCCGTCAGACTGCTAAGCCGCATATTGGAGGAATTAAATTACGATAAATTATATCAGGCTTACTCTGCAAAAGGCAGAAATCCAGCAGTTGATCCAAAGACCATGTTCAAGATACTTGTTTATGCCTATTCCCAAGATTTATACAGTACCCATCAGATTGAAAATGCTTGTCGCAGGGATATTAACTTTATGTGGCTGCTTGCAGGTCAGAAAGCACCGGATCACTCTACTATCGCACGATTCCGGCAAAAATACTTGTCGGAATGTATGGAAGATCTCTTTTATCAGTTCATTCAAAAGTTACATGAAATTTGTGAAATACCTCTGAAAAACGTTTTTATTGATGGAACAAAGATAGAAGCAAACGCAAATAAATATACTTTTGTATGGAAAAAGGTCATTTGTAAGAATGAAAGTAAGATGCATCTGAAAGTTCAAAAACTGTTTACTTCCGTATGCCAGAGTTATCTGACGGACTGTTCTTTTGATAAAAAATCTCCATTAGATTCTATGACGAAGCTAAAAGACTTTCTGGAATTAAAGAAACAAGAAGAGGGTATCGAGTTCATTCATGGAATTGGGAAACGAAAAACCCAGTTACAAAGGTGGTATGATACGCTTTTAAAATACATAATCCGCCAGAAATCCTATGATTACAGTAATAAGCAGCTTGATAATCGAAATAGCTATTCAAAAACGGATCCAGATGCTACCTTTATGCATATGAAAGAAGACTCATCTTCCTTGCAGATATCCAGCATAGCATCTGCCAAAGGTTGATATTTCCAAGGAGAATCTTTTGTTTTCAGGTAATTGTTGAATGCCTGTCTGGAAACTCTAAGCATTCTGCAATAAAAAGAAATTTTGCCTTAATCACGCCGTCTTCGGTTTTGATTGCAATAAACATTAATCTCTGTTTTTTGCTGACTTCCGACGGCTGGCTGCGAAAAAAGCGCTTGCTTCTTCAAGAAATTCGTTTTCTTTCTTTAAGCGGCGAATTTCTTTATCCTGCTCTTTAACGTGTTTTCTGAGCTCAATGAGTTCTTCGTTAAGGGTCAGTGCATTATTAGGTGTATGAACTGCTTGGTTTGCACTGAGGCGCCTTCTTTGTAGGCTTTTATCCAAGTGTACATAGTACCCTTTGGAATCCCTAATTCGTTAGCCGCTTTATGCCCACCGATTTCCTGGGCAAGTTTTACAGCCTGAGTTTATACTCGTTGTCATAAGATTTTTGATTACGATTTGTTGCCATAATATTTTCACTCCTATTCTCTTTTAATTATATATCAAAATTCTTGAGAATAGGGTGTCAACTTTATTTATACAACATCAATTTACGCAAGGAAAGTTAGCTTTTTGATACAGGAGATATTTATAAAGAATATAGAATATATTATAAGCGACCATTGAGACTAAAATGATAGAGGCATTAACGAATCAGTAAAATGGATAATAAGCTAAGGAAAAGGTTTAGCAACCATTTTCCTTAGTCTTAAAAAAAACCCCATGCATTGGTGGGCGCATAGGGTACATTTTGGGATGTTATACTGGGCATATAACCTACGTATTCTAACATAATTTACCAATAATGACAATGACAAATTTGACCAAAAATATAGTAAGTTTATAAATAAATATATAAACTTTATAAAAAAGTAGACAAATTAATCAAAAATACATGATAACTTAACAAAAAAATCATAAGATATTATTATTTTAGTGAATTATTACCTATGGCTGAAATGAATTTATAAATGAAATAATAAATTGGATTACCTGTTTTTATTATTGATTCTGATCATATCTCCTGGCCTTGCCTGTATCATCAATTAGATAAACTTCCGTATATAGTTCTTTTGATTCCAGATCATCATAAATTACTCTTTGGTCCGTTAATAACCTATATGTGACATCGACACCCAATTCACCCATTTCAAATGGCTGCTGTGCGATGGTACCTTGCATCCGGCCTTCTTTAATTGCAGTTATCGCTGACGGATCTCCGTCGAAACCTATTACCATAATCTGACCTATCTTTCCTGCTTCTTCAATTGCCTGGGCTGCACCTAATGCCATTCTGTCATTTTCGGCGAATACTACTGCTAAATCATCACCGTAGGCGGCTAAAATTTTTTTCATTGCATCATAAGCCTGAGTAGTTTCCGAATTTGCCGTAACTTCTGCCACAACCTTATATCCGTTTTGAATCATGGTATCTTTAAAACCCTCCCCACGGCGTCTGGCATGAATGGCAGTTTTCTCAACTTTAATAATAGCAGCATTTTTACTAGTTAATGAATGTTTTCTTATTAATTCTAAAGCATACTCCCCGGCTAAGGAACCTCCGGCAAAATTATCAGAAATGATAAATGCATCCACATTGGTTCCTCCGGTACCAATATCCACGACAACCACCGGAATACTGGCATCTCTTGCCTCATTAGTAATAACAGGCATTGCATCTGGGTTAAACGGGGAGATAACCAGTGCGTCAATACCCTGGGCAATTAAGTCATTAACCCCTGCAATCATTGTAGCCGTATTGCTTTTCTGGTCCTGTGTCAGGACTTTAATGCCCAGTTCTTCTGCTTCGTTAAGAACACCATTCTGCATAGCATGAAAGAATTCATAGGAACTGTTATATACAGACCAGCCAATTGTAAATTGTTTTTCGTCGGAGGTAGATTGAACGGGTTTTTCTATACTTGACGGATTTATAGTTTGTCTATTCTCAGTGTTTCTTGCATATGATGCAAAATATAACATAAAAAGCAGAAATAATATACAAGATAAAACATTAAGAACCATTTTCATATAATACTCCATTCAGACAGTTATTATCAAGCACATTTGTAATTAACATGATTCGAGTTGTAGTTTGCTATAACTTAAAATATGCAATAATTTATTTATGTATGCTAATATCTTTGTTGTCCTAATTTGACTGGAATAGTAAACTTTATTTTTATATTTTATAGCCCGGTTAAGGTCATTTATTTCTGTACGATACATTTAATGTAGAAATAATACAAAACAATAATAAATTAGTACAAAAAACAATAAAAAACAATTGACAACAAAATTGAAATGTGATAGAATAATAACAACTTAAAGAAAAGTATTTTTTATTTTATGCAATAAAACTGAGGGCAATAACAAAATGCACGATGCGATGAAGCAGATTATAAAAAGTACTTTTTTTTGCGCTATTATATGGCAATTTTTGTAACTTATTATTAGGGAAAAGGAGATAAGTGTAAAGAAAAAAACATCTTTACACTGGAAGAACATGGAAATGAGCGCAAAGTGTACATATTCCAAGCTTCTTCTCCTGTTATTTGTGACGCCGTAATGCGGCGTCATGTCGGAAAGGTTGAAAGAAAATCACTTTCAATCTCCAAAATTTGTGCCAGTGTAAACGAAGTTGTTTAGCATATTTGGTGCAAATTTCAGATGCGCATAAAACATGCGCAGGAATGGAGGGAATTATGAAAAACTACAAAAAAATTTTGGCACTGCTCCTAACAGCTGTTATGGTAATATCGCTGGCAGGATGTAAAAGCAAAAGCACATCAACGCAGGGCAATAATGACGTAAAAACTGCCAATCAGGGAGCAGGCACTACAAAAGAAGCTGATACGGCACAGGAAACAGGGGAGCTGGTCACCGGCACTACACAAGGAGTTTCGGCTGATAATGATCTTGTAATTGCAGTGGAAACAAGTATAAGTTCCTTAGATCCCCACAATTTAAGCGATACTCTTTCAATTTCTGCAACACGAGCTATGTATGAGAATCTGGTTATGTTTGATGAAAATATGAAAATCGTTGGTCAGTTGGCAGAAAGTTATGAAATTTCAGATGATTCTCTTACATATACGTTTCATTTACGTAAAGGTGTTAAATTCCATGACGGTACGGATTTTAATGCAGCGGCAGTGAAAGCAAATTTTGACCGTTTTATGAACAAAGACAATAACCTGCGTATAAGAGGCCGTTTTATCTTAACAGAGGGTGATGTGGAAACAGATCGTATAAAAAGCATTGAAACACCGGACGATAATACGGTAGTGTTTCAATTATCAGCTCCTTACAGTCCGTTTATCAATAAACTTACTTTGGTTCCTATGATCAGTCCGGCCGCAATTGAGAAATACGGTAATGACGGTTTGATTACCAATCCGGTAGGAACCGGCCCATATATTTTTAAAGAATGGGTGGAGGGCGATCACATGACAGCAACAAAGAATCCGGATTATTGGGGAACGAAACCGGGTGTTGATTCCGTAACGATGAAAGAGGTACCGGAAGCCGGCTCCCGTACGGCTATGCTGCAGACCGGCGAGGCAGATTTTATCTATCCCATGCCCTCTGATCAGATTTCAGCAGTGAAAACAACCGGCGATATCACCGTTAATGCTACGACATCTACAATAATGAGATATGTAACTTTAAATACTAATCTTAAAGAATTAAGTGATGTTAAAGTACGCCAGGCAATGAATTATGCCATTGACCGCAATGCTTATGTTCAGCTTATGTATGCGGGTTACGGTGCACCGGCTACTTCCGTTATGGCACCATCTATTTCCTATTACAGTGAACAGCCGGCATATGAATACAACCTGGATAAAGCAAAATCCTTACTGGCGGAAGCCGGTTATCCGGATGGATTTAAATTAACTCTTTGGGGAGATAACTCAACTCAGGAAGTGAAAGGTATGACCTTTATTAAACAGCAATTAGAACAAATCGGAATTGAAGTTGAAGTAGTTCCTATGGAACCGGCAACCGTTTCAGATAAAATATATGTACCGTTAGAAGAGGCTAAAATCAATATGTGGTATGTAAACTGGTCTCCGTCTTCCTGTGATGCGGATGGTGCGATGCGTGCTTTATTCTATAGTAAAATGTGTCCTCCGACCAGCGCAAATACAGCATATTACAACAATACAGAAGTAGATAAATTATTAGACCAGGGTATTTCATCCGCTGACCCGAGTGAATTAACCAAAATTTATGCAGAAGCACAATCAACTATTTGGAAGGATGCACCTTGGTTATTTTTAGGAAATGATCAAAACATCTTTGCTAATAAAACCTACCTTACTGGTGTAAGTGTTGCACCGGACGGAGCAATTAATTTCGCAAATGCTACCTTAACTCAGTAATAATGATCGGAGTGTCAAAAGTCCAATATAAGGTTTTAATTGAGTGCTGTATTCATTAAATCAACAGCAATACTGCATTTTGATACTCAAAGCGATTATCTGGTGTAAAAGAAAAAAGAACAGTGATGTTCACGGAGAAAACTGTCAGCTGCATCTGTAATAGATGGAATGAGACAGTTTTCTTCGTAAAAGAATATCCGTTAAAGGATGGAGGAAAGTTCATGGGACGCTACTTAATTAAAAGGGTGCTTGGAGCGATACCGTTATTATTGGCAATTTCCTTTCTTATATTTATGTTTATCCACTTAATCCCCGGAGATCCGGTACGGCTTATTGTAGGGTATGAGGCCACTCAGGACGAGGTGGAGGTGGTGCGGGATACATTGGGTCTAAATAAACCATTGCTGGTACAATACATAGACTATATGAAGGGATTATTTACCGGAGACTTAGGAAATTCCATTAAAAGCGGGATGTCTGTGGCAGAATTAATCGGGCCGCGTTTTAAACCCACTATCACACTTACTATATGTGCCATGATATGGGCCGTGTTAATCGGTGTACTTATTGGAATCTTGTCAGCGGTTAAGCGCGGTAAACTCTTAGATTATATTGGTATGGTTACGGCTATTTCAGGAATTTCCATACCAAGTTTCTGGTTAGGGCTTGTTCTGATTCAGATATTTTCCGTTAAGCTTGGCTGGTTTCCTACCGGAGGCCTTGACAACTGGAGGGGATATATTCTTCCGTCTTTTACCATGGGAGCAGGTATTATGGCAATTTTAGCCCGCTTTACCAGGTCCTCCATGTTAGAAACACTGAGGGAGGATTACGTAAGGACGGCCAGAGCAAAGGGATTAAGAGAAATTCTTGTAATAGGAAGACATGCTTTTAAGAACTCTTTAATCCAGGTAGTTACCGTAGCTGGTCTGCAAATAGGAGGATTACTGGCAGGTTCCGTACTGATTGAAACCGTATTTTCGATTCCGGGTCTCGGCAGACTATTAGTTGATTCCATAGGTTACCGGGATTATAAAGTGGTTCAAGCTTTGCTGCTATTTTTTGCAGTAGAATATATTCTTGTAAATCTGGTGGTTGATTTATTGTATGGTGTACTCAACCCTAAGATACGTTATGATTAGGAGGTTCACTATGTCTGATAGTAAGAAAATAAAACCGGATAGCAGCTTTGCAGAAGATGGCTTGCTGCCAAAACCAAAAAGTAAAGTCAAGGAATTTATAAAAAAGTTTAGAAAAAGAAAAACAGCTGTAATTGCGTTAGGTTTCATTTTGCTCCTTGCCGCAGCCGCTATTTTAGCGCCTTTTATTGTACCATATGATCCGGCAGCTGCAGATTATAACAATCTGCTTAAGGCTCCCAGTGCCAGCCACTGGTGGGGAACGGATGAGTTCGGTCGGGATATCTTAAGCCGACTTCTGGTGGGAACCCGTTTGTCCTTATCTGTTGCTTTAAGTGCCGTTGGAATAGGTGCTTTCATTGGTATCGTATTAGGACTGCTGGCCGGATTTTATAATGGATGGATTGAAACGGTTGTTATGCGCGGTTCCGATATTTTGTTTTCTTTTCCGGATATCTTGCTGGCGATTGCCATTGTAGCCGTTATCGGACCGGGCGTTATTAATGTGGTAATTGCAGTAGCCGTTTTTACAGTTCCCTCGTTTGCACGAATAATGAGAAGTGCTACCTTAAGTGTTAAAGAAGCTCTGTACGTGGAAGTGGCAAGGTCTGTCGGCTGTAAAAACGGACGTATTCTGTGGGTTCATATCTTTCCCGGTACAATCCAGTCTATGATTGTAAACTTTACCATGCGTATCGGAACCGCTATTTTAGCAGCAGCTTCGTTAAGCTTTCTGGGCTTTGGTGCCAATGTCACCGAACCGGACTGGGGAGCTATGCTGTCTCAGGGACGCAATTACTTAAATACGGCCCCCCATATTGTTTTGTTCCCAGGTATTTTAATATTCCTGACCGTCCTTGCTTTTAACCTGCTAGGGGATGGATTAAGGGATACTTTGGATCCGAAAATGTATTAGGAGGAGAGAAAATGTCAGATAAGTTATTAGAGGTGAAAAATCTCCGTACGGAATTTAGGCGTGATAAGTCCATGGTAACGGCAGTGAAGGACGTTTCTTTTACCATACAGAAAGGAGAAATTCTGGGCCTTGTAGGAGAATCCGGCTGCGGCAAATCCGTAACCTCCCTTTCTATTATGGGTTTATTAATCGACACCCCAGGAAAAGTGACGGGCGGAGAGATTTTATTGGAGGGTAAGGATTTATTAAAAAGCAGTGACAGTGATATGCGTAAAATCAGAGGCAGTAAAATGGGTATGATATTTCAGGAGCCAATGAGTTCCTTAAATCCTTCCATGAGAGTAGAAACCCAGTTAATTGAGGCAATCCGTCTGCATAAACCTTTAAGCCGCAAAGAAGCAAGAATACACAGCCTTACCATGCTAAAATCAGTTGGGATACCTGATCCGGAGACTACGTTAAAAAGTTATCCTCATCAATTATCAGGAGGTATGAGCCAGCGTGTGGTAATTGCCATGGCCATGTCCTGTGATCCAAAGCTTTTAATTGCAGATGAACCAACAACTGCTTTAGATGTTACAATCCAGGCACAGATTCTGGATTTAATGCTTATGATCAGAAAAGAAAAAAATACCGGAATATTATTAATTACCCATGATTTAGGTGTTGTGGCTGAGATGTGTTCCAGAGTTATTGTAATGTATGCCGGATCTATTGTGGAGGAAGCCCCGGTGAATGAATTATTTGCAAATCCGAGACATCCTTATACCAAAGGATTAATTGCATCGGTACCAAAATTAGGTTCTAAGGTAACCACACTGCCCTCCATCCCCGGCAATGTTCCGGATCTTTCCGTTATGCCAAAAGGCTGTAAATTTGCACCACGGTGTCAATATGTTATGGACATTTGCAGAATTAGGGAACCGGAGCTTACAAGCATTGATGGGGACCCTGTGCAAAAATGCCGCTGCCATTTATTAAATATACAAATTAAGGAGGAATCAAATTAATGAGTACTCCCTTGGTATCCGTTAAAAATGTAACAAAAACGTTTCAGGTTTCCAAAGGTTTTTTTGCTAAGAAAAAGTATGTTCATGCTGTTAATGATATTTCTTTTACTATTATGCCGGGTGAAACCTTTTCTCTGGTTGGGGAATCCGGCTGTGGCAAATCCACTACCGGCCGGTTGCTAGACCATTTATTAACACCGGACGAGGGTGAAATCTGGTTTAATGGGAAAGAAATAGCTAATATTAGTGAGAATGAAATGCGTCCGCTTAGAAGAGAAGTACAGATGATTTTTCAGGATCCGTATGGATCTTTAAATCCCAGAATGAGAATCGGTGACCTAATAGCAGAGCCGTTATTAATACATACGGATTTAAGCGCCGGTGAGAGGCTTAAAAAAGTACAGGAACTTCTTGAAATAGTAGGGTTAAATACCATGTATTATGAACGTTATCCCCACGAATTCTCAGGTGGGCAAAGACAGCGTATCGGTATTGCAAGGGCACTTACTGTCCGGCCGAAATTGGTGATTGCTGATGAACCGGTATCCGCATTGGATGTATCCATTCAGGCGCAAATATTAAATCTTCTAAAAGAACTTCAGAGAGACTTCAAACTGACTTACCTGTTTATTTCCCACGATTTAAGTGTAGTCGAGATGATATCGGACCGTATCGGGGTTATGTATCTGGGAACCATAGTAGAGACAGCAAAGAAAGAAGAATTATATGAAAACCCCAGGCATCCTTATACCAGAGCCTTATTATCCGCTGTACCGCTTCCGGATCCCACCAGAGAGAAGAAACGTATTCTTCTATCTGGTGATCTGCCAAGCCCTGTAAATCCTCCCTCCGGATGCTTATTTCATACCCGCTGCCCACATTGTACGGAACTTTGTAAGATGCAGAAGCCCGAAGTGAAGATGGTTGGAGTTAACCATGCGGTTAAATGCCATTATCCTGACTTGTCTGAACAGTAATAAGTTGAAATAGATAATTAGGAAAAGACGATTCTGACATATGTAACGGTAACACTTTGATTACATTGATAATCACTTTAAAAGATAATTTAATTATGTGTTAAAAAGTGATAATATGGTATTATATGTAGATTTAACCCAATAATTATGTGATTGTAATTTGGGAAAAGGATGTAAAACTATTTCTTAGTGTTAAAGAGTTAATGATAGAAAGAAAGTTGAGGCAGGTAAATGTTTACAGAGGAAAGATTAGATGCAATCTTACAATGTCTTCACCAGGACGGAAAAGTCCGGGTTAAAAATTTAAGCGAACAATTCCAGGTAACGGAGGATTGCATCCGTAAAGATTTAAAAGTGCTGGAGAATGCAGGAAAATTAAAAAGGACTTACGGAGGTGCGATTTTATCCCAGGACTACCCGCTGGAGAGAGATGTAATTGACAGAAGAACCTATAATGAAGAGAAAAAGATAATCATAGCAAAAAAAGCAGCTGATTTAATTAAGGATCATGAAACAATTTTTCTGGATATATCCACAACAAATATAAAACTGGCGGAGATTCTGGTTGAAACCAGAAAACGGCTGGTAGTAGTAAGTAATATGATAGACATATTACAGATACTGGCGCGAAGTTCAACGATAACACCCATCGGCACAGGAGGAACCATGTATCGGACGGTAAATGGTTTCATGGGAGCTGCTACCATTGAGGTCATTAAGCAATATAGTTTTGACCGGGCCTTTATCGGAAGCTGTGGAGTGGATATGGTGGACTTATCCATTACTACCTTGGGAGTAGAAGACGGACTGACTAAAAAAGCTGCCTTACTAAGCAGCAGGCATAAGTATATTGTTATGGAACGGGATAAGTTTTATTTTAATGACTCTTACAAATTTGCACATTTTGATGATATAAACGGAATTATTACGGATGAAAATCCGGATCAGTCTACGATGAACGTATTGGATGCTGCCGGAATAACTTTGTATTAGTGAAAACCGGGTTATTAGCTGGAATAAATGAGAAAAAGGGGTTTTTATGATTCGTATTGTTAAAGGCAATGCAGATAATTATCAGGTAGATTTTTATTTTAAAAATGATACTGATTTAAATGGAATATCTGCGAATATAAGAGAAATATTTGGCGGCGAATATCTTCAGTCTGTCTTTTTAGCAAAAGAGAATGGAACCATGTCATTACTTGTAGGACTCGGAACAGAAATTAACGACAGGCTTCATATAAAAGAGTTATCCGCCAAAGCTGTAAAGCAGATGAAATTGCATAAGATTAACACTTTCTCAATGAATATTGGCAAGGTTATATCCGCTTATGGTATAGACTGTATTCGGGATATAGCGGAAGGGCTTATGCTTGGATGTTACGAACAGGTTAAATTTCCTGCACAAGACAGGGAGGATTTTATAATCGATTTAAACGGAATCCCGGATAAAGAAATGGAAGCCGCTAAGTTTTTATTAAAGGAAACAATTCCTGTAATCGAGGGAGTCCGATTTGCGAGAGATATGGTTAATCTTCCGGGAAATCAGTTAAGGCCGGCCCAATTTGCCGAAGAAATCAAAATATTTCTAAAGGATACAGGAGTTAAAACAGAACTGTTTGATTATGCAAAATTAAAGAAAATGGGTATGGGAGGATTAACAGCAGTCGGTGAAAGCAGTGAATTTCCGCCTTGTTTTATGATAGTGCGTTATTTGGCAGACCCGGATAATCAGGAAATTACAGCATTAGTGGGAAAGGGGGTGACCTGTGACACGGGAGGGTATTGCTTAAAACCGGCTGCTTCCATGCTGGGTATCAAAGGTGACATGGCTGGCGGTGCAGCGGTTACAGGTGCCATCTATGCCTTGGCAAAAAATAAGGTAAAAACAAATGTAATCGGTTTAATTCCTATTTGTGAGAACAGGATATCTCCGGGAAGTCTGTTGCCAGGTGACGTTATTACATCCTATTCCGGTAAAACCATTGAAGTAATTAATACGGATGCTGAGGGCAGGCTTATATTAGCAGATACTGTTGCTTATGCAACGGCAAATGAAAAGGTCACCAGGGTGCTTGATATTGCAACCTTAACCGGAGCTGTGGTAAACATGTTAGGCTTTAGTGTAGCCGGTGTTGTAACGGATGATCAGAAATTTTTTGAGGAATTTCGTTCGGCCTATAAAATATCCGGTGAACGTTACTGGAGGCTTCCGGTATATCCGGAACATGAGAAAATGATAAAAAGTAAAATTGCAGATATAAAAAATATGGGTGAAAAGCATTGCGGGACGATTACTGCAGGATTATTTATTAAGGCATTTGCTAACGGTTTGCCATGGCTGCATATTGATATTGCCGGAACTGCATGGGTTGATTCTCCCATTTTTGAATATCAGTCCCAAGGCGCCACCGGTGCCGGTGTAACGTCCATTTATTACCTTTGCAATAAAAATCGGTCAACTGATCGAAAGGAGAGATAAGAATGGTTAATTATACTCTGGAAGCTTGTGTGGATTCGGTTGAATCAGCCCTTGGAGCCAGTAGAGGCGGAGCAAACAGACTGGAACTATGCAGTAATTTAATTATCGGCGGTACAACACCTAGTAAATGGTTATTAAAAGAGGTTCAAAAGTATACGGATATAAAAATCAATGTATTAATACGTCCCAGATTTGGAGATTTCTGTTATTCGGAATATGAGTTTAATATAATGAAAGAAGAAGTCAGGATGTTCAAAGAGTTAGGGGTGAATGGTGTGGCATTAGGAATTTTAAAACCGGATGGAACCTTGAATCGAAACCAGATGGAGATCTTAATCGGTTTGACCGGAGCGATGGAGGTAACCCTGCACAGAGCATTTGATGTCTGTTTCGATCCCTTAGAAACCCTGAAAGAAGCAAAACAGCTGGGAATCCGATCCATTCTTACATCCGGCCAGAAAAATACCTGTATGGAGGGAAGCAGCCTGATTAAGGAGCTGGTTGAAAATAGTCAGGGTGAGATAGAAATTTTAGTGGGGGGTGGAGTAGATGCTGAGGTAATTAAAAAAATAGGACCCATCACAGGTGCGAAAGCGTTTCATATGTCAGGAAAAGTGAATGAAGAGAGTAATATGAATTTCCGTAAAGAAGGAGTCAGCATGGGACTTCCCTCCCTTGATGAATATGTCATCTGGAGAACGGATGAAAGCAAGATCCACAAAGCACGGCAGGTTTTAGAAAGTATATAATTGGAGTGGTAGATTCATGTTTTCAGAAAAAAATATAAATAGAATTGACAATAAATTTAATCAATTAATGAAAGAACTTCCGTTTTTGCAGGAGGAAGTGTTTAACAGATTTAAGAATTTCGGGAAAGATACAGTATTAGCTTTGAAATATTTATATGTAACTATGCCTTATAGTGATATATCCAATTACCCCTTTGATACCTTTTTAGATTATGCCGAACATGGGATACAAATATGGCAAAATGGTCCTTACAGCAGCAAAATACCGGAAGATATATTTTTGAATTACGTCCTGTATCACCGTGTTAATGAGGAAGAGATTTTACCCTGCCGGACCTTTTTCTATGAGAAGTTAAAAGACAGGATTCCATATCTTGCTATGAAAGAAGCTGTTTTGGAGGCCAATTACTGGTGCGCAGAAGAAGTTACTTATCAATCCACAGATGAAAGGACCAGAGCACCAATCGCTGTTTATCACTGCGGATACGGCAGATGTGGTGAGGAATCCACATTTTGTGTAAGCGTTCTTCGCAGTATTGGAATTCCGGCCAGACAGGTTTATGCACCCAGATGGTCTCACTGTGATGATAATCATGCCTGGGTAGAGGTTTGGTGTGACGGCAGCTGGTATTTTATCGGAGCCTGTGAACCGGAAGAAATCTTAAACAAAGGCTGGTTTACCAATGCCTCTTCCAGGGCTATGCTGATCCATTCCAGGTGGTTTGATTTTATAGAACAGGAAGATGAGATAATCAGTAAAGAGGGAATGGTAACTCTGTTAAACCAGTTGGAAAGATATGCGCCGGTTCAGTCTGTTAGGGTTAAAGTGACAGATGAAGCAGGAAGGCCGGTGGAGAGTGCTAAGGTCGAATTTCAGATCTTAAATTATTCCGAATTAGCTGACCTGGCAACTCTTTGGACTGATGAAGCAGGTAAAGTAAAAATTAAACTAGGACTGGGCAGTATCTTAATTCATGTCAGCAAGGATGACGTTTATAAGGAAATTTTAATTGATACCAGATTTCAGGCAGAAGCTGCTGTTACCTTAAGGCAAGAAGTTTCAAGTGAAAACAAATGGGAAGTATTTGATATAGTTGCACCTACTGACAGTCCGGTAAATACCCAAATGCCATCCCTGGAACAAAAGGAAGCTGGAATCATAAAGTTTCGTAAGGCTTCAGAAAAAAGACTGATTAAAGTAAAAACTCTTAAAAATAAAGAAGCAGATAAGTTTTTGGAAAGTGATAAAAGTACAAGATACTTAAAAAATAAAGTATTAGAAAGTTTAACGGCCAAAGATAAAACTGACATAACGGCGGAAATACTGGAGGAACATTTATTGGCTGCCTTGCCTTTTATAGACCCGTATGAGGAGAAAATATTTATAACATATCTGTTAAATCCGAGGATAAAAAATGAACCTATAACAAAATACCGCACTTACATTAATGATTTTTTTTCTCCAGAGGAAAAAGAAATATATAGAAAACAGCCAAGACTTATCTGGGAGTGGATCAACAAGAATATACAAAGCCGAACAGAAAAAGAACATCCCAATGTGGTAACCACACCGGTGGGCTGTCTAAAGTCCGGTTTTGGATGTGAATTATCAAAAAAAATATTATTTGTCGCAATAGCCAGGACATTAGGGTTAGCGGCCAGATTAAATTCCCGGAACGATACCATGGAATATTGGAATAAAACACAGTTTATTTCGTTATTAGAAAATAACATAAAGCTTTCGAGTTTATTATTAATAAGCAGAGAGGAGAAAATAACCTGGTCTTATTACCAGAATTATACCATTGCTAAGTATAATAAGGGAACTTATACTACCCTGAAATTGGAGGGTGAAGTTTTTAAGGACGGACAATTAAGGCTTATCCTGGAACCGGGAACATACCGAATAATTACATCGAATCGTCTGCCAAACGGCAATATTTTTGCCAATCAATATAGTTTCAGACTTATTGCAGGAGCTTATGAGAAAGTAGATTTATCCTTACGGGAAGCAAAGCTTACCGATATGCTTGAGAACATTTCCATAAGTGATTTTACGTTAAAAAAGGAATCCGGAGAAACGGTAACGGGCAGTGAGCTGACAAGTCATAAAAAACGGATTCTTCTTTGGCTGGAAGATAATAAAGAACCTACCGAACATATTTTAAATGAGCTTCTGGAGAAATCCAATGATTTTGATACATACGCAGATAGTCTGGTTTTTATCGTCCGTAATAAAAAATCCCTTGCAGTTCCTACCATAAGGAAAGTAATCAATATATTTCCAGGAGTAGAAATTTTATATGACGATTTTAAAGAAAATATTCAGGTATTGGGACGAAGATTATATGTTGACCCTGATAAACTGCCGCTTATCGCCGTGACAACGAAAGAATTAAATGTGATTTATGCAGCCAGCGGTTATAACGTAGGAACCGGAGATATGCTGTTAAGGCTTCTAAGAGAAGTGTAATGTTTATAAATAAAATCTCTGAGAAAGAAAATCCGCGAGGAATATTCTATACTTTTTCTAGAAGTAAATACATATTTATATCAGTTTTACAAAAACTAATACTGAGGTGATTATGTATGGACAAATCAAAAACAGAGAAAAAACAGCAAAAAAAAGAAAATGAAAAATTTAACAGCATTACCAATAAGGTTAAAGTAGAAAATCAGAACCAGACCCATAATGTTGTAGATGAAGGCATTGGGCCGATTAATCAAAAAAGATAAAAAGCAGCATGGGGCTGTTACAAAATCTTTAGTTTATACTCTAAGAATTTTGTATCGGCCCATGCTGTTTTTATGTAATAAGACACAACACAATGTTCTATAAAAAGAATACAGAAACTATAGAAACTATGCAGCAGATTAGGTCAGAAAAGGCATATTTATTTTTACTCACAATATAATGAAATAATATAAAAAATAGTGGATTTATATTCATGAAAATTATATAATAAGTCTAGCAAAGGCCTAAAATTAGATAAATTTCCAATATAGGCGGTTGCAAAAATGTATAAATAGTACGGGAGGATTTATGAATGAGTAAACTGGAGATATTCCTGACCATGGCAAGCTATATGGCTTTGGTAATCGGAATCGGCGTGTATTATGCTAAAAGGGCAAATGAAAGCTCGGAGAATTATTTTATCGGCGGAAGATCCTTAGGCCCCTGGGTTACTGCTATGAGTGCGGAAGCTTCCGATATGAGCGGATGGCTTTTAATGGGATTACCTGGAGTGGCATATTGGGTTGGATTAAGCGATGCGGCCTGGACAGCAATTGGATTATTAGCCGGTACTTATATTAATTGGCTGATTGTAGCAAAAAGGCTTCATGGTTATTCCATTGTTGCAGGCAATTCAATCACTATTCCGGATTTTTTCAGTAACCGTTATAAAGAAAAGAATAAAGTTATAATGACAATAGCGGCTGCATTCATTCTCGTATTTTTTACGGTATATGCTTCCAGTTGTTTTGTAACAGTTGGAAAACTATTCAGTACCTTATTTGGATTCTCCTATCAATCCATGATGATAGCAGGTGCGATATTTGTTGTGGTTTATACCTTTTTAGGCGGATTTTTAGCAGAAAGTGCATCGGATTTCATGCAGGGTGTCGTTATGTTTCTTGCTTTGCTTGTAATATTAGTGACGTCCGTCGTTTATGCCGGCGGACTACCCGCAGTAATGGAAAATATTAAAGATATACCAGGATTTCTTTCCTTTTTTGGCATAGCAACACCGGATGTAGCTGATGGCGTTCAGAAACTATCACAAAACGGTTCTCCTTTATTTAATGAAGCAGGCACTTACGGATTTTTGACTATTCTATCTACCCTATCCTGGGGACTTGGTTATTTTGGTGTACCACAGGTACTTTTAAGATTTATGGCCATCCGGAAACAGTCGGAATTAAATCAATCCAGAAGAATTGCGACGATTTGGTGCTGCATCTCCCTGACGGCAGCAGTATTTATCGGATTAATCGGAAGATCCATATATCCGGATGTCCTGCTTACGAAAAGTGATGCAGAGAGCATATTTATAACAATGTCTACAAATCTTTTGCCGTCTGTATTGGCAGGGCTTGTAATGGCAGGAATTTTGGCCGCAACCATAAGTTCATCCGATTCCTATCTTTTAATTGCTGCTTCCGCTTTCTCAAAAAATATTTTTCAGGGTATTTTAAAAAAATCCGCTACAGACAAAGAAGTTATGAAGGTTTCCCGTATTATCTTAATTTCAATAGCAGTGGTAGGTGCTATTATAGCTTTAGATGAAAAAAGCATTATATTTACGATTGTATCTTTTGCCTGGGCTGGATTTGGTGCAACATTCGGTCCGATTATGCTGTTCTCCCTATTCTGGAAGAGGACTACGAGAGAAGGTGCTATTGCAGGACTATTAACAGGCGGTATCGCAGTGTTTATCTGGAAACTGTTTATAAAACCTATGGGCGGAATATTTGGAATTTATGAATTACTTCCAGCTTTTATCCTTTCTGCAGTTGCTATTTTGGTTGTATCCCTTTTGACAAAAGAACCTTCAGACGAAATCCAAAAAGAATATGATAGGGCAAAAGATTATAGGGATTAGTAACTTCTGAAAGTTTGATCGATGTATTAAATGTTTCCAACCCTTAGCATTTTATGGTATAATATATAAAATAGTGTAAGGAGGAAGAAAAAATCTATGGGAATGAATCAATTTGGCTCATTTAGTTTTATGTTCACAATATTTCCAATTATATTTTTTCTAATGTCAATTCTTATAATAGGCGTTACAGTATATAGTATCAGTCAAAAGGTAAAGCAGAATACTCATAATAACAATTCACCGGTTTTAACGGTGGATGCTGTCATAACATCGAAAAGAACCGATGTATCCAGCCATTATCACAATAATGCAACAGATAATTCTCTGGATCACTATAATTCTTCTACTTGGTATTATACCACTTTTCAGGTAGAGAGTGGTGATCGGATTGAGTTAGAAGTCACAGGAAGCGAATATGGTTTACTTGCAGAAGGTGACATAGGAAAATTGACTTTTCAAGGTACCAGATACTTAGGTTTTGTGAGAAAATAAGACGACAGAATAATAAAGCGAATCATAAAAACAACATTTTTCTTTGAGAAATGTTGTTTTTTTATAGATTAAAAGAAAAGAAGCGCAACCGATTGCTCATAAAATGATTTATTTACCCGATAAATGGATGCAGACTTGTCATAAAATCAGTTAAAATATAGTAAAACCGCCTGCTGATTATCCGTTGACAACATAAAATACTGATGATAATATATAATTGAACAACCGATTGCACAATGTAAAGGGGGTACGAAATGAACGATGGAGATAAAATAAGAGCATCGAAGAATATTACTATTGACGATATTGCTGAAGAATTGGGATTATCAAAGTCAACAATATCCAGAGCAATATCCGGTAAAGGCAGAATCAGTGAATCCACTATGTTAAAAGTGAGAGAATATATCAGGCTGCATAATTATAAGCCCAATGCCATTGCTAAGGGATTAGCCCAAAGTAAAACATATAATATTGGTGTTATTCTGCCTGCAGATGCAAATCTTATTGAAATACCTTTTTTCCAAAGTTGTTTAATGGGCATTTGTGAGGAAACAGCTATACAGGATTACGATGTTGTAGTTACTACTGTTAAAGAAGATGATATTACTTTCTTAAAAAGGCTGATACATAATCAGAAAGTAGACGGAGTCATTTTAACCAGATCCTTAGTAAATGACGCTCCTGCTAATTTTCTGAAAGAATGCGGAATTCCTTTTGTGGTTATCGGCTCCTGTGAAGATAATGAAATTATTCAGATTGATAACAATCATGTAGAAGGCTGCTGCGAACTGACATCAATTTTACTGATATCCGGAAACCGGTCTTTGGCTTTATTAGCTGGAAATCAGAATCACATTGTCAACCGGAACCGCTATGCGGGTTTTGTGAAAGCATTTCAGGATTTAAAGATTAACATGGATAACAGCATGGTATTCTTAGATATGAATAATAACGTTTTAATCGACCGTGCAGTTAATCAGATTATGGAACGGCATTTAGATTGTATTGTATGTTCTGATGATTTAATATGTTCCAGGGTACTGGCTAAGTTAAATGAAGATAATTATTCAGTTCCGGAGGATATAAAAGTTGCTTCTTTTTACAATAATGCACATTTGGAAAGTTATAATCCACCTATCACATCCCTCAGTATTAATCCGAAAGAATTAGGAATAAATGGGGCAAAGAAATTAATTGACACTATTTCGGGGGTTACCGGAATTCAGAAAACCTGGGTTAATTATGAGATTGTGCTTAAGAGGTCGACCAAGTAAAGATTTGTTGATTTGCTTTTATGATGGTATTTTGTTAACTTTATGACACTATTTGGTTCAACCGCGTAAAGAGGTACGGCAAAAACCGTGTTGCTGCTGAATAGTCACAACTACATAATGTTTAGGAGGAGATCTATGAAGAAATTACTTTCTTACTTACTGGTTTTCGTTATGGTAACTGCTTTGACAGCATGCAGTCCCAGAAACGGTGCTAAAGAAACTGAAACAGCCGGTAATGTTAACTCCACTAAAGATGAAAAGACAGAGGATACAAAGGCATCAACCTCTGGAGATAATAATACACTTACCGTTTGGTGCTGGGATCCTGCTTTTAATATTTATGCGATGCAGGAAGCAGAAAAAGTTTATCAAAAGACAAATCCTGATTTTAAACTAAATATAATTGAAACGCCCTGGGACGATGTTCAAACCAAGCTAACGACGGCTGCATCCTCAGGAGATCTTAAAACCTTACCTGATATTTTCCTGATGCAGGATAATGCTTTCCAGAAAAACTATGCTAATTTCCCGGAAGTTTTTACAGATTTAACAGGGAAAGGTATTGCTTATGATTCCTTTGCTCCGGCTAAAGTTGCTTATTCTGTCGTGGATGGAAAAAATTATGGAGTTCCATTTGATAATGGTACCGGTATTGATTGCCTAAGGACGGATGTTCTTGAACAGGCCGGATATACAATAAATGATTTTAAAGATATCACATGGGATAAATATATAGAACTTGGCAAGGACATACTTGCTAAAACCAAGAAACCTTTATTATCCGTTCAGGCAGGCAGCCCGGATTTAATTACCGAAATGCTTCAATCCTGCGGACAAAGTTTATTTAAAGAAGACGGCTCACCGAACATTGTCGGTAACCAGGCTTTAATAGAAGCAATAAATGTCTATACCACATTAGTAAAAGAAGGGGTTTTAATTGAAGTCAATGATTGGGATCAATATATCGGCACCTTTACAAATGGTACGGTAGCCGGTACCATGAATGGATGCTGGATTCTTGCTTCCATTCAGACTGCGGCTGACCAATCCGGTAAATGGGCATTAACCAATGTGCCAAAATTAA
This sequence comes from Anaerocolumna sp. MB42-C2, assembly GCF_030913705.1. Taxonomy (GTDB): domain Bacteria; phylum Bacillota; class Clostridia; order Lachnospirales; family Lachnospiraceae; genus Anaerocolumna. The sequence goes on along the minus strand of NZ_CP133190.1, from coordinate 1,725,843 downwards.
ATGATGTTCAGGGCGCAACCAATTATACCAATAATGGCGGCTCCAGCTGGGCTATTTCTTCTAATAGCAAGAATGTGGACCTGGCAGTGGATTTCTTATCAAAAACCTTTGCTGGAAGTGTAGAACTTTATGAAACTATACTTCCGTCTTCCGGTGCACTGGCAACCTATCTGCCGGCCGGTGACAGTGATGTCTATGCAAAACCCTCTGAATTTTTTGGAGGACAGAAAATTTATGCGGATATAACAGAATTTGCTGGAAAAGTACCAAGCAATAATACCGGTGTTTATTATTATGAAGCAAGAGACGCAGTAGGTACCGCAATTACTAATGTAGTAAGTGGGGCTGACCTCGAATCTGAACTTAAGAATGCGGAAGATACCGTTAAATTCCAGATGGGACAATAATATAGAGCGCTGCTGTAATAACTTAAGGAAAGGTACCTGTTTGCTTAATAGAAACAGTATTATTTTCCAAAATACCTGCCGCAGGTTTTTACAGCAGTCTCTTTTACTATGGAAATTCTGGCATTAAGTTTTAGGAGGAGGCTTAATTTATGGACAACAGGAAGAAAAAGATAGGTCTAACCAAAAAAAGAAATTTGGTTGGCTGGTTTTTTCTATTGCCGGCAGTTTTATTGATTTGCTGGATGAGCTTTTTTCCAATGATAAGGGCACTGTTATTATCGTTTAGAACCGGTGTCGGTGTACATATGAAGTTTGCAGGGATGTATAACTATATAAGAATGATGCAGGATAAGGTATTTACACAGGCGTTATTTAATAACTTTTTCTATTTGATTATTCAGGTACCGATTATGCTGTTGTTGGCTCTGGGCCTGGCCTCCATGCTAAATAACAGAAATTTAAAATTGAAAGGTTTATTTCGGACAGCTATTTTCTTACCCTGCGCAACATCACTGGTTTCGTATGCTATTATCTTCCGTGCGTTGTTTGCCTTAGACGGTTTTATCAATACGATGCTGTTAAAGTTTGGAATCATCCATATTCCCATAAACTGGCTGGCTAATGCGGGTACTGCCAGAGCAGTTATTATTCTGGCATTAATCTGGAGATGGACGGGTTATAATATGGTGTTTTACCTTGCCGGATTACAGAATATTGAATATACCATTTATGAAGCTGCAAAAATCGACGGAGCCAGTTCATTTCAGCAATTTGGAAGAATTACAATTCCTTTGTTAAAACCTATAATACTTTTAACTGCTATTATGTCTACTAACGGAACCCTGCAGTTATTTGATGAATCCGTAAACTTAACCAACGGCGGGCCGGCTAATACCACAATTACTATGTCTCATTATATCTATAAAATATCCTTTGAATATTCACCTAATTTCGGATATGCCACAGCAATGTCTTTCCTGGTACTTATTTTAGTTGCGGTATTAGCTTTTATCCAAATGAAAGTAGGTGATAAGAGATGAGAAAGTTTAAAAGTTTTCTGAATTATTTCGTATTAACTGTTGTATCAATACTTTCAGTATTTCCGTTATATTGGATGGCCGTATCGGCCACAAATAAAAGTGTAGATATAATTGGAGGTAAATTAATACCCGGTAATTATCTTTTAGAGAATTGGAAAAGTCTATTACAGGCACAGGATGTTGGAAATGCACTTATGAATTCTTTTCGGAATTCCATACTTTTAACCCTGGTAAGTCTAATTATATGTTCTATTGCCGGTTATGGTTTTGAAGTTTATCACGACAAGGCAAAAGATACGGTAATGTCCATATTGCTCCTTGCCATGATGGTACCTTTTGTAGCTACATTAATACCGTTATTTCAGATGTTTTCCAAGATGGGTTTATTAAACAGCACAATTGGTTTTATCCTTCCAACTATCTCTACACCGTTTTTAATAATGCTGTTTCGCCAGAGTGCAAGATCTTTTCCTCATGATATCATTGAAGCAGCCAGAATTGATGGACTTGGTGAACTGAAAATATTCCTTCAGATGTTTATACCTACCATGCGGTCTACTTATGCCGCAGCTATGACTATCGTTTTTATGAATGCCTGGAATAATTATCTGTGGCCTAAAGTAATTATGCTGTCCAATGAAAAAATAACTATGCCAATGATGGTGGCAAATCTGCTTTCCGGATATGTAATTGATTACGGCATGGTGATGTTAGGTGTTTTAGTATGTACCATCCCAACGGTTATTGTTTTCTTCCTGCTGCAGAAGAGTTTTGCAGAAGGCATTACAGGAGCGGTAAAATAAACTTATATAATAAATTACAAAACGTGATAGGAGACTAATAGGAAAATGACAGAATTTAATTTTAACCCCAGATATTTAACGAAGGATAAGAAGCCGTGGTTTCCGATTATGGGAGAAATTCACTATTCCAGATATCCTAATAGCTATTGGAGAGATTCTTTGTATAAGATGAAGGCCGGTGGTGTAACGATTGTTTCTGCTTATGCCATCTGGATTCATCATGAAGAAATAGAGGGAGTATATGATTTTGAAGGTGATAAAGATTTAAGGACCTTTGTCAATACCTGCAAAGAATGTGGATTATATATGATACTCCGTATTGGGCCATGGACGCATGGGGAAGTGCGAAACGGTGGTTTTCCCGATTGGCTTCTTAAGAAGTCTTTTGAGCCAAGAACCAATGACCCAGCCTATTTTGAAGAAGTAAGAAAATATTATTCCATACTATATGAACAGGTGAAAGGTTTTCTATTAAAAGACGGAGGACCGATTATCGGTCTGCAGATTGAGAATGAATATGGTCATTGTGGTGGTTTAAACGGGGAAGCAGGGGAATTACATATGTCTATCCTGTACCGGATGGCAAAGGAAATCGGTTTTGAGGTACCTCTTTATACTGCCACAGGATGGGGCGGAGCGGTTACCGGCGGTCTTCTTCCGGTTATGGGCGGTTATCCTGAAGCACCCTGGGATCAGAGACTGACAGAAATAGAACCAAGCGGGAATTACATCTTTACCTACGAGAGAAACGATCATAATATAGGCAGTGATTATGGGTTCGGTACGGGTATTACCTATGACCTTAATAAATTTCCTTACCTTACTGCTGAACTTGGCGGCGGTATGCAGGTTACCAATCACAGGCGGCCGGTAGCTTATGCAGCGGATATCGGTGCCATGTCCTTAGTTAAATTAGGCAGCGGGGTTAATCTCTTAGGGTATTATATGTATCACGGCGGTACCAATCCTAAAGGAAAATTAACTACCTTGCAGGAGACCAGGGCTACGGGTTATCCCAGTGATCTGCCTGAGTTTAATTATGATTTCAGGGCCCCTGTGGGAGAATACGGGCAAATAACGGAAACCTTTAAAGAACTTAAGCTCTTAACCATGTTTATTAAGGATTTCGGAAGTGAGCTGTGCGAGATGAAAACGGATATCCCAAAAAGTAATCCATTATATCCGAATAATTTTACAGATCTGAGATCTTCCGTACGTCATAATGAGAATAGCGGTTATATCTTTGTAAATAACTATCAGAGAAGATATCCAATGAAAAAACATACCGGTCTTAGTTTAAAAGTAGATTTAGAAAAGGAAAAGATTGAGTTTCCACCCATTGATATTAGGGATAAGGAGTATTTCTTCTATCCTTTTAATATGAAAATTGGGGATGCTGTACTAAAAACAGCACTGGCAACGCCGCTTTGTATTCTGAATAATGAAATAAAAACTTATGTTTTCTATAGTAATCATCCTCCGCAATATAATTTTACCGGGGATTTAGGTGATAATAAGATAGTTAGCCTAAGCAGGGAGGAGGCTAAGAATGCCTGGAGGGTTAATCTGGATAAGGAATATCTGATTATAAGTAATTCTGCTGTAATTCAGACAGAGAATGGGATCGAAATAATCGGAAGAGAAGATGTCTTAACAAAAATTTATCCTCCAATTATCCGGGAAAATGTCAATACATCTTCTGCTGCAAACTCCCTGAAAGAGAGTCTCATCCGAAAAGATTTTGAGTATATTGGTATGGATGGAGATTTTACTGTATACAAAAAGAAAACAAATGACTCAAGTGTGAATGTCGGATATGAGCTCGTGGCTGACTTATCGGATAAGAAAGTATATGAAATTAAATTAGATTATCAGGGTAAAAGTTTGGAAGATTGCTTTATACAGATATCCTATGAGGGTGACAGAGCAAGATTATATCAGAAAGAGGAGTGTATAGCCGACCAGTTTTATTACGGCAAGACCTGGGAAATTGGTTTAAAACGCTTTGATTTTCCCAATGAATTACGGCTTGAGGTATATCCTTTAGAAGAGGATGCTCCGGTTTTTTTAGAAGAATGGCCTGTTATGGAAAACGGTAAAGCCTGCAGGGTTTTCGAAATAAGAGCGGAAGTTGAATATGTAACAATCATTGGATAAATAAGATTAGGTAATAGCGGAGGGATATCCTTTCTTTACTGCTGCAGAATTTAAATCTATCCTGCTTATGAGCATATAGATTTAAATTCTGCAGCAGTTTCTTTTTTGATGAAATATGACACTATTTTTAGGAATTTACATATTATTGTAGATAGGATATCTTATAAAAATACACAATCTTGTATTTTCTTTATTTCCTCTTTTCATTTGCTTCATTTCTTGCTATGATATAAAAAAGTTAAGTAAGAATGCAAACATAAGGAGAAGTCCATGAAGATACAGGAATATTTAAAACAACATAAATTGATTATAGACGGTGCAATGGGAACGTATTTTGCAAGACTTGAAAATAATGAAAATGCTGTCTCAGAATATGCTAATCTGACTGACCCTGTCAAGATACTTAAGATACATCAAAGTTATATAGAAGCAGGGGCCGTTTTGATTCGGACCAATTCCTTTGCAGCAAATCAGCAGGTATTAAATATTACAGCTGCAAAACAGGCAGAAATAATTACTGCAGCTTATAAACTTGCAAAACAGGCGGTTATTGAATCAGGCAGAGAAGTATATATAGCCTGTGATATCGGGCCGATTCCTGAATACAGCGCAAGAACAGAAGAAGAGCTGCTAGAGGAATATAAGCTGATATGCGATACCTTTTTAAAAGAAAATCCGGAGATTATATTATTTGAAACCTTTTCTGATTTAACTTATATAAAGAAATTGGTTCCTTATATAAAAGAAAAGGCGCCGGAGATTTTTATTATAACAAATTTTTTACTGAATAAAAACGGATATACAACGAAAGGTATCAGTGCAAGAACATTATTAGAAGAAATTGCAGGAATTAAGGAAATAGATGCAGGTGGTTTTAACTGCGGCATTGGTTCCGGACATATGTATCATATCTTGAAAAAATTGAATTTCCCAACGGATAAATTTATCGTCGCTGCACCAAATGCCGGTTACCCGGAACAATTTCAAAACCGTATGATATTTATGGATAATGAAGCTTATTTTGAAGAAAACATGCAGAGAATCGTAGAGCTTGGTGTAGATATCATCGGTGGCTGCTGCGGTACGACACCCGGTTATATAAAGAAAATAACCGATAAGATAGACTTACAGGAGAATAAGAGGGGAATTCGTATCAGCCTTACTGTAAAAGCTGAAAAACAGATAGAACTGCGGGCAAATGAGTTCTTCCGCTTATTGGAATCCGGCAAAAAGGTGATTGCTGTTGAACTTGATCCGCCTTTTGATGCAAAAGATGATCAGATTATAACCTGCGCCCATAAATTAAAGGAGACAGGAGCAGATATCATTACCATGGCTGATTCGCCTATGGGAAGAAGCCGTGCAGATTCCATTCTGATGAGTATAAAACTTATGAAGGAAACTGGTATGTCTGTAATGCCTCATGTATGTTGCAGAGATAAAAATATGATTGCTATGAGATCCGGACTTCTGGGGGCTTATGCCAATGGAATACGAAATGTGCTAATCGTAACAGGTGATCCCATACCCAGTGAAAATCGTCAGTCCACAACGGGTGTTTTTGATTATAATTCCATTCAATTAATGGAGTATGTGAAAGAAATGAATCGGGAACATTTCAGTGAAGAACCCATATATTATGGGGGTGCCTTAAATTATGGCAGGGGGCCGCTAGAGAAAGTAATTGAGAGAATGGAGAAAAAAATAGAAGGGGGTGCCAAATATTTTTTAACCCAGCCTATTTTTACCGACGAAGATATCGAAAGGGTTAAATCAATTAAGAGTAAAGTAGATACCAAAATATTATGTGGTATTATGCCTTTAGTCAGTTACCGGAATGCAAATTTCATTAAAAATGAAATTTCAGGAATCCATGTCCCGGATTGGGTTATAGAACGCTACAGTCCAGAGATGACTAAGGAAGAAGCAGAATGGACCGGAGCTAAAATAGCCGGTGAAATTATTGAAAGATTAAATCCTTTTGCGGATGGATATTATTTTATGCTTCCTTTCAACAGGGTAAGTCTTATGGATAAGATTAAAATAAAATAAAACACAGGAGGCAGCAATAATCTGTAACGATTCAGAACACCAGGGATTAGTGCGTTAAAAGCACGCATCAAAACACTGTTCGTTAGAACCGCAGTGACTAAATTGTCACAATAATTTAACGATAGGGGAAGTGATAGTTTGTTAGCCAGTGTTAAGAGAATAGTAGTGGAAGAAAATCGTAGAATGATTGCTGTCAGTGATATACATGGGAACCTGTCAGGGCTGAAAAAGCTTCTTAATAAATTGAACTTCAGTAAGGAGGATTACTTATTTATTGCCGGTGATATGATTGAAAAAGGTCCTCAAAGCTTAAATACTCTTAGATTTATTATGGAATTGTGCAAAACCCATAATGTATTTCCGGTAAAAGGAAACTGCGATTTTGCTGCGGTGGAAATATATCATGACAAAGTTCATAAGGAATTATTAAATTATATGTTACGGAGAAAGAAATGTCTTCTCAATGAAATGTGTGAAATTTTATCTATCAAAGTATCCAGAGAATCGGATATGAAAAAAATAAAAGAAGCACTCGATCAGAATTTCAGTGAAGAATTAAACTGGATAGCGGGATTGCCTGATATCATTGATACTCAGAAATTTACCTTTGTCCATGCGGGTTTGTCGTCAAAAGAGCTGGATAAACAAAAGGCAGAAAAGGTGCGAAGTCTCGATGCATTTTTAAATCAGGGAGTATACCTGGATAAGTATTGTATTGTGGGTCATTGGCCTGTGGTTTTATATTCAGAAGCAATACCGGACTGTAATCCGATTGTTGATAATAAACATAAAATAATCAGTATTGACGGAGGAAATGTAGTCAAAAGAAACGGACAGCTTAATGCTTTTATTATTCCTCATATCAATTCCGAAGAATTTTCCTATCTTTCTTTTGATGAAATCAGAGAGGGTATTATTATAAGTACGACAGAGGATAATAACAGGTTTTGGAACAGCCCTAAATCAAAAGAAAATCAAGAACCGGACTTACCGGATAAACAAAATTCTATGCTGATTCACTGGATAGATAATAAGATTAATGTATTAGAAAAAGAAGATGAATTTTCCTACTGTGAACATAATTCCACGAAATACCGGATGTGGATTTTAAATAAATACATTTATAAAGAAAAAGACGGTTATTACTGTGAAGACTCTACGGATTATCAACTGCCGGTAAAAACAGGGGAATTGGTTTCCGTCATAGAAGTTACGAAGAAAGGTTACCTGATTAAAAAAAACGGTATTACCGGTTGGTTTTTTGGTAATATAGAATTATTATAAGTAAAATAAAGTACCAATAGGAAGTGAGGTCAAACGATGACAAAAAAAGAATTTTTGGATTTAATCAATAAAAAAATCGTTCTTCTTGATGGGGCAATGGGAAGTAATATGCAAAAAAGTGGAATGCCCTCCGGAGTTTGCCCGGAAAAGTGGATTCTGGAACACAGCAATGTCTTGGTGAAGCTGCAGAAAGACTACCTTGAAGCCGGATCGGATATTTTATATGCACCTACCTTTACCAGTAATCGGATTAAATTGAAGGAATATGGACTGGCAGACGATATAGAACGTATTAACCGGGAGTTGGTAAGATTATCCAGGAAGGCGGTAAGTGAAGCTCAATTAAATAAAAGGAACGTTTATATTGCCGGGGATCTGACCATGACCGGGGAACAGTTATCACCTATTGGTACTATAGAGTTTGAAGAATTAGTGGATGTCTATAAAGAACAGATATCTTATCTGTTAATGGAAGGTGTGGATTTATTTGTTATAGAAACCATGATGAGCCTGCAGGAGTGCAGAGCGGCGGTATTGGCGGTTAAGGAAAGCTGTGAATTGCCTGTTTTGGTTACTTTAACTTTTAATGACAATATGCACACGTTTTACGGAACCGATCCTGTAACTGCAATGGTAGTTCTGCAGAATATGGGAGTGGATGCAGTGGGTGTGAACTGTTCTACCGGCCCTGAAAAAATGTGTCAGGTTGTAACAGCCATGAAAGAATACGCGAATGTCCCAATTATAGCAAAACCAAATGCTGGGTTACCGGTATTAATTGATAATGAAACCGTATTTAGTTTGGGACCGGAGGAATTTGCAGTACAGGCCAAAAAGTTAGTGGATGCCGGTGCCAGTCTTGTGGGAGGTTGTTGTGGTACAACCCCGGAACATATAAAATGTTTGAAAGAAGAGATTGATGCCAAGAAACCTCATATCATAAACCAAGTCAAAAGACGGACCTTAACAACAGAACGAAAAACACTTGATATAGATTTAGACGGACGTTTTATGGTAATCGGTGAAAGAATTAACCCTACCGGTAAAAAAGCTTTACAAGAGGAATTAAAGGAGGGAGAATTGGATACGGTTCTTAGCATGGCGGAAGAACAGGTGGAAAACGGTGCGGATATCTTAGATATTAATATGGGTATGAACGGTATCGATGAGAAAGAAATGATGATAAATGTGGTGAGAGAGGTAACCATGGCGGCGAATATACCTCTTTGCATTGATTCCAGCCATATTAGTGTAATCGAAGCCGCACTTCGTATCTATCCCGGCCGGGCATTAATTAATTCTATATCCTTAGAAAAGGAAAAATTTGAGAAATTAATTCCTATGGCAAAAAAATACGGAGCCATGTTTATTCTCCTGCCATTATCCGATAAAGGATTGCCTAAAGATATAGCTGAAAAGAAAGAGATAATTCAAACCATATTAAAAGAAGCAAAAAGGCAAGGGCTGACGAAAGAAGATATTATAGTAGACGGACTTGTAAACACGGTTGGAGCCAATAAGGATGCTGCCGTCCAGACACTTCAGACAATACAGTATTGTAAAGAAGAGTTAGGACTGGCTACTGTAGTAGGTTTATCCAATATTTCTTTTGGATTACCTGAGAGACAGTTTATTAATAGTACTTTTTTAGCCTTTGCCATACAGACAGGACTTACTATGGCAATAGCTAATCCTTCTCAGGACTTGTTGATTAATACTGCATTTGCAGCCGATTTGTTAAAAGGAAAAGAAGAGGCAGATATACGATACATTAACAGAGTTACGAAAAATCCCGTAGTTATTAAGAACGTAAATGACAAGGGAAAGGACATGGTACCTGAAACTAATGCCGGTACAGCAAATAAATCAGCTCATGCTGTTAATCATTCAGACAAGGAAAAAGGAATATCCGGCAACGATTCCTGTTGCAGTCCGGTAGAAGATAAAGCACAGATGGAAACACAGAAATCCAACCAGACGAATCAGGCTGTTTATGAAGGGGTAATAAAGGGAAATAAAAGAAATATGGTACAGCTGGTTACCCAGTCTTTGGAGGAGGGCAATCCCCCATCCTTTATATTGGACAATCTTTTGATTCCTGCTATTAACGAAGTTGGTCGGTTGTTTGATAAACAGATTTATTTCCTGCCGCAGCTAATCTCTTCCGCTGAAGCAATGAAATCTGCAATTGACTTTTTAGAACCAAAACTTAAGAAAGACGGTAATGATAAAAAATTGGGTACCATAGTAATTGCAACCGTTGCAGGAGACGTACACGATATCGGTAAGAATTTAGTGGTTCTAATGCTAAAAAATTATGGTTTTCAGGTTATTGACCTTGGTAAGGATGTTCCGTCTGTTAAGATTATAGATACTGCTAAGGAAAAGAATGCGGATATCATTGCCTTATCCGCTTTAATGACAACAACCATGCTGGAAATGAAAGAAGTGATACGTCTTAAAAAGGAATCCGGTTTAAATGCAAAAATTATCATTGGCGGTGCGGTAATTACCCAAAGTTATGCGGATGAAATCGGTGCTGACGGATATGCCAAGGATGCCGGTGAAACGGTTATAGTAGCAAAGAAGTTATTGGGAATCTTATAATAAGAAAATATGGTTTTCGTTAAAATGTCTGCCTGAGTTTTTTAGGCAGACTTTTTATTGCATAGGTAAAATGAAATCATTCATAAAATTTTTATAAATCAATTCTTACAATTAACTTAAGTTTTTTTTCGTATATTGACATACTTAGAAAAATAATTATAATAATTGTTAACCTACTCAACTATTAATCAGGTTAATCAATTTACTGTTTTAGAAGGGAGTCGGCAATAATAAAATTCATACTCATTGCACATAAGATATACTAAAGTACCAAATGATAAAACATAAGGAGGTTATAATGGAAAAAAATATTACTCATGAATTCTTATCAGTTATGAATAAACTGCGTAAACTGACACATAAACACCATCCTAAGGATATGGTTCATCAGGGTGAGTTTATGATGTTAGGAGCAATACATGGCTGTATGGAGGAAAATAAATTAAATCAAAAGGATGTTCCGGGCGTTAAGGTAAGTGAATTAAGTGATATGATTCATTCCACCAAACCGGCTACATCCAAAATGTTAAAGGCTCTGGAAGATAAAGGTTATATTGAGAGAATCTCGGATAAAAAAGACAGGAGAGTAGTCTATATACAACTATCTGCAGCCGGTGAAAAGATTATAAAAGAATCTTTTCACATAATGCATGCTTTTGCTGACCGTACTATTAAGAGAATGGGAGAAGAAGATGCAAAAGACTTTATCAACCTCCTTAACAAATTCTATGATGCAGTGTATGAGGAAATGAAAGACATGAAAAAAATGAAAGACGATTTTGATAAAGAATAAGAACATAAGAATGAAATAGATTTGAAAGGAGTTAGCATGCTTAAAATTGTAAAATTACTGAAGTCATCTGTTGGTCCACTTATTATAGTTATTGCATTATTAGCATTACAGGCATTTTGTGACTTATCGCTGCCTGCTTATACCTCCGATATTGTTGATATCGGTATACAACAGGGAGGTATAAAAAACGCAGTTCCTACAGTTATCCGTGAGAATGAGATGAATAACCTTTTATTCACTATGGATGCAGCTAGCAGGAAAACGGTAGAGGTTTCCTATGAATTAATATCGAAGGATACCCTAGCTGATAAGGAGTATCAGAATTATCTGAAGAAATATCCTGAGTTAGCAAATGAAGTCTTATATAAATTAAATAAAGATAGTATTACAGATACTGAGACAGAGAATCAATTAAATAGCATTATGTCAAGAGCATTTCTACTGGTTACCACCTTAAACAGTGATTCCGATCAGGTGAAACCTTTAAAACAGCAGATAACTGCTAAACTTCCGGCTGAAATGGCTGATTTAAGCTTAATGGAAATACTAACAAAAATTCCGGAGGAACAATCCAAACAGATTCTTTCATCCATCGAAGAAAAAATATCTGCCATGCCGGAATCAATATTAAAACAGGGTGCGATCTCTGCTGTAAAGGCAGAATACAAAGCGATAGGAATTGATACCGGTGAATTACAGACAAATTATATTTTCCTGGCCGGTGCTAAGATGCTTGGACTGGCATTATTAGCTATGATTTCGACTATCCTGGTAGGCTTTTTGGCGTCCCGTATTGCAGCAGGTTTAGGCAGGGATTTAAGAGGAAGAGTATTTAAGAAAGTTGTCAGTTTCTCCAATTCTGAGTTTGACAAATTTTCAACTGCATCCCTTATAACCAGAAGCACAAATGATATACAGCAAGTTCAAATGACTTTAGTGTTTCTGATCCGAATCGTAATATATTCACCTATATTAGCAATCGGTGGTATTGTAAAAGTTTTAAATACCAATGTTTCTATGACCTGGATTATTGCATTAGCGGTTTTTTTAATATTATGTCTGGTTGGCACATTGTTTGCGGTTGCTATGCCTAAGTTTAAATTAATGCAGAAATTAATTGACAGGCTGAATTTGGTAACCCGTGAAATTTTAACAGGATTGTCAGTAATTCGTGCTTTTAATAAAGAAAAACAGGAAGAAAAAAGATTTGATATTGCCAATCAGGATTTAACACAAACCAGTTTATTTGTAAACCGTGTTATGACTTTTATGATGCCGCTTATGATGTTTATTATGAATGGTATTACCGTGTTAATTATCTGGAGCGGCGGCAAAGGAATCGATCAGGGAACGATGCAGGTTGGTGATCTGATGGCATTTATTCAATATACCATGCAGATCATTATGTCTTTCTTAATGCTGTCCATGATTTCCATTATGCTTCCGAGAGCTTCCGTATCAGCATCCCGTATTATGGAAGTAATTGATACGGATTTAACGATACATGATCCGGCAAAAGCGGAGCAGTTTAGATCGGATAAAATAGGTTATGTAGAATTTGACCATGTTTCATTTCGTTATCCCAAGGCAGATGATGATGTATTATCTGACATCACTTTTACTGCAAAACCAGGTGAGACCACGGCTATTATAGGCAGTACCGGCAGTGGTAAGTCAACACTGGTACAACTGATTCCAAGATTTTTTGATGTGACCCAAGGAAGCATCAAAGTTAACGGAGTAGATATCAGAGAAGTAAATCAGCATCAATTGAGAAATAAATTAGGTTATGTACCGCAAAAAGGTGTTCTTTTTTCAGGAACCATTGATTCCAATTTAAGATATGGCAAACAAGATGCCACAGAGGATGAAATTAATCGTTCGGCCAGAATTGCTCAGGCTCTTGACTTTATTGAAGAAAAACCGGATAAATTTGAAGCAGCAATTTCACAGGGCGGAGGGAATGTATCCGGAGGTCAGAAGCAGAGATTATCCATTGCAAGAGCGATTGCCAAAGATCCTGAAATCTATATATTTGATGACAGCTTTTCAGCGTTGGATTATAAAACAGATGTTACACTTAGGAAAGCACTAAAAACTGAAATCGGTAACAGTACTGTAATTATTGTTGCTCAAAGAATCAGTACAATTATACATGCAGATCAGATTCTGGTATTAGACGATGGAAAAATAGTTGGTAAAGGAACTCATAAAGAATTACTGAAAGATTGTGAAGTTTATAAACAGATTGCTTCATCACAGCTGTCAAAGGAGGAATTAACATATGAGTAATGAAAGCAATAATAAACATCCTGCCAGAAAAAGTTCCATGGGACGCGGACCTATGGGAGGCGGCCAATTGGGTGCTGCAGGTGAGAAAGCAAAGAATTTTAAGGAGTCCATTAAAAAATTGGCAATATTTATGAGCCGATATAAAATAGGGTTTTTGTTTGTAGTTATATTTGCTATCGGCAGTACAGTATTTGGTATTGTAGGCCCTAAAATACTTGGTAATGTAACTACGGATTTGTTTGAAGGACTGATGAATAAAATTAATAGAACCGGTGGTATTGATTTTAGCAGTATCGGAAGAACTCTTTTAATACTATTAAGTTTGTATGTAATCAGTATGTTGTTTTCATTTATACAGGGCTTTATCATGACTGACATTTCACAGAAAGTTACTTATCAGTTCAGAAAAGAGATTTCTGAGAAAATCAACCGGATGCCGATGAATTATTTTGAAACAAAAACGCATGGTGAAGTGCTATCCAGAGTTACCAATGATGTGGATACATTAAGTCAGAGTTTAAATCAGAGTATTACGCAAATCATTACATCGGTTACTATGATTATCGGTATTTTATACATGATGCTGACCATTAGTTTTACCATGACATTGGTTGCTGTTCTTACGTTACCTTTATCAGCAGGACTTATTGGATATATTATTAAAAAATCGCAGATTTACTTTAAACAGCAGCAGGAATATTTAGGTCATGTAAACGGTCAGGTGGAAGAAGTTTATGGCGGTCATAATATAGTGAAAGCATTTAATGGCGAAGATAAAGTAATTGAAGATTTTGATAAGGCAAATAATACACTTTATCATTCAGCCTGGAAGTCTCAATTTCTCTCCGGAATGATGCATCCAATTATGGCTTTTGTAGGTAATATCGGTTATGTAGCTGTAGCTATCTTAGGTGGATATCTGGTAGTGAAAGACCGGATTAAAGTCGGTGATATTCAATCGTTTATACAATATGTAAGAAGTTTTAACCAGCCGATTGCACAAATTGCGCAAGTTTCGGCACAAATACAGCAAACCGCAGCGGCAGCGGAACGCGTATTTGAATTTTTAGAAGAAGAGGAAGAACAGATAGCAGTTAATCCGGTACAGACGGAGAATATAAGCAGTAATGTTGAATTTAACCATGTTAAGTTTGGTTATAATCCTGATAAGATTATTATTAAAGATTTCTCTGCACAAATTAAACCGGGTCAGAAAATAGCTATCGTTGGACCAACCGGTGCTGGTAAAACGACAATGGTTAAGCTATTAATGCGTTTTTATGACGTGAATGAAGGTGAAATCTTAATCGATGGTTTTAACATCAAAGATTTTAACCGGGGTGAATTAAGACAGCTGTTTGGTATGGTTTTACAGGAAACCTGGTTATTTAACGGTACAATTATGGAAAATATCCGGTACGGCAAAAGCGGTGCTACGGATGAAGAAGTTATAGCGGCAGCGAAAGCAGCTCATGCACATCATTTTATATCCACTCTTCCGGATGGTTACAATATGGTTTTAAATGAAGAAGCAAGTAATGTTTCGCAAGGCCAAAAACAGTTATTAACCATAGCAAGAGCTATTTTGGCGGATCCTAAGATTCTGATCTTAGATGAAGCAACCAGTTCCGTAGATACCCGAACAGAAATAAGAATCCAGAAAGCAATGGATAACTTAATGAAAGGCAGAACAAGTTTTGTTATTGCACACAGACTTTCAACGATTCGAGATGCGGATTTAATACTTGTTATGAAAGACGGAGATATTGTAGAACAGGGGAATCATGAAGAACTTCTTCTAAAAGATGGATTTTATGCAAGTCTTTATAATTCCCAGTTTGAACAGACAGCTTAATAAATAGAGAGAGTAAAAAATACCAATAATTATTTGTGTTATTGGTATTTTTTGGTATAATGAAATTAAGATATTAGATTCTAAAAAGTCAAAGATCCGAAATAAGTAAGTCAGAACATCATAAATGAAAAATTGATCATTGGATGGAGGTATATTAATGGATAAAAACAAAAATATTTTAGTAATGATCATATGCTTATTTGGAGGTATCATCATAGGGTTTTTTATAGCACCCATTAAGCAAGGTATTGGAAATAACTGTGGGAATCAACATTACTATAATAAAAATCCGGAGAATGCTGAGGATAAAGATTCAAATATTAATTGAAAATTCAACCATTTATAGGCAGCAGATAAATGGTCAGTCTTATGATACCGGATCCAAGCATTACAAAGATGGGGTTTACTTTATATTTTCTTAAAATAAATAAGCTGATACCAAACAGAATAACCGATACTGCATTTACATCAGCAGGATTTAGGGTTATTCCTTTATCACCCCAGAAGGTCAGGGTTAAAATGGATAACCCCGCGGATGCAATCAGTGCGGTAACAGCGGGATGTAATCCTTTTAATATTCCCTGGACCATATTAAGTTTTTTATATTTTCTGTATAAAATTGCAAGAAATACGACAATTATAGTGGATGGAAGTATACAGCCAAGGGTAGCCATAAAAGCACCGAATAATCCGCCTGCCTGCATTCCCACAAACGTGGAGGCATTAATTGCTATCGGCCCCGGAGTCATACCTGAAATAGTTATTAAATCCGAGTACTCTGTCATAGTCAGCCATTTGTTAATCTCTACAACCTGGTTCTGTATCAAAGGTAATGAAGCATAACCTCCGCCAATACTAAATAAACCGATTTGAAAAAAACTGATTAATAATTTTATATATAACAATTGTTACACTCCGTTCATTTGTTTATTTTTATTTTATTTCTTATTTAGCTTGCTGCAATATAGAACAGTCAGAGCACCGATTGTCCCGCAGACAAGTATAATGTAGATAACATTAATATGAAAAAAGTAAGCAGCAATAAATGCTGCAAACATTACAATAACGGATATTGACTCTTTTTCTTTCACGATACTGTTTCCCATAGATAGTATTACATCTATGATAACTGCAGCAATACCAGCCTGCATTCCCTTTAATACGGCGTTAATATAAGGATTATCACGGAAAGCAATATAAAACGAAGAGATTATGGACAATATTATAAACGGAGGTAAAACAGTGCCTAAGACAGTTGTCAGAACACCGGGGAGGCCTGCCATACGATATCCCATCAGGATGGAGGCATTTACAGCGATTGGTCCGGGAGAGGATTGAGCAATTGCCATTAAATCTAACATTTCTTTTTCTTCTATCCACTTCAGGTCCTCTACAAATTTTTTTCTCATTAAAGGTACGATTACATAACCGCCTCCAACGGTAAATGCACTTATCGTAAAAGTTGAAAAAAATAGTTTACGGTATATGATCCATTTTTTGTTCATATGTTTACCAAACATATCCTATAGGATATTGCCACTAAAGTTCTAAGTAACTTTTTGGCATACCTTTCCTTATTATTTTTAATCATAGACACATTCTTAATATCACTATTATTCCCGATCCGATAAAAATTTTACACCTTGTTAAAAGATAATAATAAGAGTATTATCTCATTAGATAGTAATGAGTCAGTTACAGAATTTAATCGTATCAAGAATTAAAACAGGCAAATGCGAAAATTAATTTATGGTATATTTATAAATAATAATAGTTTAACCAATTGACTAAAGGACTCCATAATAGAGAGGATGGGAAGCTATGAATATTAATATTATCCTGTTTCACGATTTTGAAACTTTAGATGTTTTTGGTCCGGTAGAGGTATTGGGTAAATTACCAGAGGAATACAAGATAAAATTTTATTCACCGGAGGGTGGGATAGTTATAAGCAGCCAGGGTACACAGGTTGTTACAGAACCGCTTAATACAATGGAAAAACAGAGTATTCTTATAATTCCGGGAGGGCAGGGTACCAGAGAACTGGTGTCTAATGAGGAGTTCATTTATCAATTAAAGAATATAGCTGAGCAGTCCCTTTTCTGTCTAACTGTATGTACCGGATCAGCGTTATTGGCCAAAACCGGATTGTTAAAGAATCGAAGAGCAACATCCAATAAAAATGCCTTTCAGTGGGTGATGTCAGTTGATATGGAGGTATATTGGATAAAAAAAGCGAGATGGGTAACAGATGGTAAATATTACACTTCATCGGGGGTATCCGCCGGTATGGATATGGCTTTGGGATTTGTAGCAGACCAATTTGGATTGGGCAAAGCAAAAGAAATAGCGCAAAGGATAGAATATATATGGAATTCAGATCGGGACAATGATATTTTTGCCGGAGATGAGATATAAATATTTAATGGTATGCCAGGATAATAAAGATTTCCTGGCATACCATTATTCAAGAGTTAGGATTAAGCATATTTTCTTACATCAATATAAACTAGTAAAAAATCGTAATCACAAGTTTATCCTGGTTATTTAAGTGTCAATTTAATTCTTGGTACCAGTATAAATAAAAATAGCATCTCTTAAGAACTTGGCGGTACCTGGTTGTTCTTTATCATAATATGCGGTAAAACGTTCATCATCTACATACATTTGCGCTATCCCGGCATGTGCTTCCCCTGAATAACTATCCCAATAAAAGCACAGCCATTTCCGGTGAAGATCCGCAACTTCCTGGGACAGTTCACCAGCCGGGTCCCCGGTTTTATATGCTTCTTTTAATTTTAAGTTTATTTCTTCCGCTAATTTTGATACCGTTTCATATTCTTCTTCCGTCATATTTTTGATTTTTCGATTCGATTTCTCTACGGTTTCTTTACCGTATTTTTCACGGATTTCTTTACCGTATTTTTTTTCATTTTCATCTATAAGAGTCTGTTTAAATCCTTCAAATTTTTCTTTATCCGACATGATTGTTCTCCCTTCGGTTACAGCTATTGTTTTTTCAACATTAGCAATTAATTGGTTAAGTTGTTCTCTCTTTTCAAGAAGTTTTTCATGGTGTTCCCTTAACGCTTTGGCTCCATCAAAGGATGGTGCAGTTACAATATCACTGATATCGTTAAGATTAACTCCCAATTCCCTGTAGAATAGTATCTGTTGTAAACGGTTTACCTCAGAGGTCCCGTAAATACGATACCCGGAGGAATTAATTCTTGCAGGTTTTAAAAGTCCGATCTCGTCGTAATACCTGAGAGTTCTTGTACTGACTCCTGCCATATTCGCTAATTTTTGAACCGTATATTCCATAAAAATCTCCTCTCTTTTTGTAATAACGTCTCTTGTAATAAAATCAGAGATTGCTTTACTTTAAGAATCATCGATGTATTCTTGCAAGTTTTATCATAGACTATTACGCTGCGTAAATGTCAATACTTTTATATTTTTTATTTTAATTATTTTAATATTAAGATATTGTCCTGTGCTTCCTGTTTGATTCTATATCCCCAATTTTATACACCTGAAGATAGTATTCTGTGGGTATGTTATATCTATCTAATAATTATACAATATAAAACATTGTTTAAAATATTCCATTATGATATGATACAAAACGTAACGTAAATTTTAGGCTCAGTTCGTAAATCATGCAGACTACCGAGGAGAAGAGCATGTTCACTAATAAACAACTATATAAACTCATTATTCCACTTATTATAGAGCAGCTTTTGGCCGTAACCGTAGGTATGGTAAATATTATAATGGTAGCAAGAGCCGGAGAAGTAGCAGTTTCGGGTGTATCCTTGGTGGACACATTGAATGTATTACTCATTACAATATTTTCATCTCTGGCAACAGGGGGAGCAGTCGTAGCCGCTCAATACCTCGGTCACAAAGAAACGGATAATGCCTGTAAATCAGCGAAACAATTATTACTTATTTCTACTCTGATATCACTTATTATTATGATTTTCTCTTTAATAGGTAATTATTATATACTAAGGACTATTTATGGCGATATCGATGCGGCAGTAATGAAAAATGCAAGAATTTATTTCTATGTAACATCGTTTTCATTCCCTTTTTTAGCAATTTATAATTCCTGTGCGGCTTTGTTTCGAGTTATGGGAAATTCAAAAATTTCCATGTACGCATCACTGATTATGAATGTCATTAACATAGTTGGAAGTGCTGTTCTGGTTATGGGATTTCATATGGGGGTTATGGGTGTTTCTATACCTGCCTTATTAGCCCGAATTTCTGCTGCTTTAATTATGCTCTTTTTGATTCGCAATAAAAAGAATCCGATCTATATTAATCATGTTATGAGGTTAGAATTAGACATACCAATGATTAAACGTATCTTACAAATAGGTGTTCCGAATGGAATTGAGAATGGTATATTTCAAATAGGGAAAATTTTAGTGCAGGGCCTCACTGCCAGTTTTGGTACGGTTGCTATGTCTGCAAATGCTGTTGCACAGACCATTGCCGGACTTGAAATTATTCCAGGTAACGGTATAGGGCTTGCGATGATTACGGTAGTAGGACAGTGTGTAGGTGCAGGGGATTACGTACAAGCGAAGAAATACACGATTAAATTGCTGAAACTTACATATATCATAATGTTGATACTTAACATAGGAATTATTTTATTAAGATATCCAATTGTTAATATCTTTAATTTATCATCGGAGACGAACGCACTTACCTTACAGCTGATTGTTTATCATAGTATCTGCTGTTGTACCATATGGCCGGTTGCCTTTTCTTTACCCAATGCCATCCGGGCTGCAAATGATGTAAAATATACCATGGTCATTTCAATTATTTCCATGTGGTTATGGAGAATCGGTTTCAGTTATATCTTAGCTGACTTTTTAAAGCTTGGTGTGTTGGGCGTATGGATTGCCATGACAATTGATTGGTTGTTTAGGGCGATCTGCTTTTTGGTTCGATTTATTAACGGTAAATGGAAACTTCATTCTTTTATACATTAATGAATTTTTATATATTTAGAGTTTTGCTACAATTCAATCACAACCTTTAACAGACTAAGGACTAGTGAGTATAAGACTTGTACGTTTTCAAGTTCCCATTGACTGTTGCAAAAAGATTAGGTCAAAATAGATGCAGCTTGCCTGCATCATTATATGGATCTATGCACTCAGCAGATAGAATATGGATTTTTTTATTTGAGTTTCCAGGACTTTATAATTTAACTTGTCGTGTGGAAAAGAGGATTTTTCGCGGCATAACGCATCTATCAATATGCAGGATGCATAGACCTTTTCCGACAGGTCTTCAAAAAAGATGTTATTCCTGTTCAAAATATTAACAATTTCTAATACAAATTCAACTTCAAAATCACAAAAGTAGTGATTAATTTTTTCGTCTTCCATCATTACCATTCTTAATTGAGCTAAAGCCTGATTTGACGAGGCATATACTTCAATATAGATCGTAACCCATCTATCAATAAACGTGGAAAGACAAAACGGCTGCTGAGAATCTTCTAATCTTTCATGCAAAACATGTGAAAATGAATTGATGTACTGCTCAAATGCAGCAATATAGATGTCCCGTTTATCCTTGAAATAACTGTATAACGCACCGATCGATACATTAGCTTGTTTCGCAATTTCAATTGTATTTGTTCCATGATATCCTTTTTCGCAAAACAGTTCGAATCCAACTTCTGCAATTTTGTTCTTTTTCTCCATGGATCGTTTTTGGACTGGTTTTCGTATTTCTTTCACTCGTCTCACCTCCAGTATAATTATATAGGTTCATAGATGGAAAATCAATAGAATGCGAACTTTTATTCGCATTCTATTGACGGAGAATTATTTTAATGTTATTATAAGAATATGAATCTTTATTCGTATTTGTATGGAGGGAATAAAATGGACTTTTTTGAATTAGCAAAAGCACGTTGTACCACACGTGGATTTACAGACGAAAAAATCTCAAAGACAGATTTGGATAGAATACTGTCTGTTGGTCGTGTTGCGCCTTCGGCCTGCAACCGGCAGCCGCAACGAATTATAGTTGTTCAAACCCCGGAGAATTTAACTAAGGTGCAGGAAGCGTATCAGACATTTGGCTCACAAAACGTTCTGATTATATGCCGGGATACAAGAAATGAACTAATACGTCCATTTGACCAGAAATGTTCAGGAGATTTAGATATTGGTATTATTTGTGACCACATGATGCTGGCAGCAAGAGAATTGAACATTGGAAGCGTAATGGTTGGTTTGTTTGACCCAAATATAATCCGAAAAAAATTTTATATTCCGGAATACATAGAACCGACTGCATTGCTTTTCTTGGGGTATCCCAAGAAAGGATTTTTAAATCCAGATCGTCATAGCGTAGAAAGAAAACCAATCTCTCATACTGTGATGTACGAAAGTTATACTGAAACAGTGAATGAATAGGGGCCGAATGGCGAAACAAATAGAAAGAGGGTATTGCTCCATCACTCTGTTTTAGTGATTTTGCGACACCCTCTTCTTAACACTTATTTTTGGTCTCAATATTTAATACAACCTTTAATTGTAAACATTCGATATTATAAATAAATCAGAAATAGTTAATATTAATAATTACTTAATTCCATAAACAAGTCGATGGAATCAGAAACAGTCTCAAGGCTTTGTCTCCAGAAATCCGGGTTAGTCAAATCGATATTCGCCATAAGAGCAACATCTTCGACGGAACTTACTGTTGTTGCATTCAGTAAGGCACGGTATTTTGGCACAAATGCGGCACCCTCTTCCTGATACTGAGCGTATAATCCCCTTGCAAATAATCCGCCGAAAGCATAAGGAAAGTTATAGAAATTCATGGAATCACTGTAATAGTGACTCTTGCAGATCCACATAAACGGATGCAGTTGTGAGTGGTCAAGTCCATTACCATAGGCTTCTTTCTGGGCGTTTAGCATCATTTCTTCTAATGTCGGTGAAAATAAAAAGGCTTCTTTGCGTTTTTCAAATACTGCGCTTTCAAATAAAAAGCGGGAATAAATGTCACAGATAATCTGAGTAACATCCTGTAGCTGACTTTCTACAAGTGCTAGTTTTTCCTGACCTTCTGCCTCTTTTATTGCTGCATTCATAATAACTGTTTCATTAAAAGTTGAAGCGGTTTCCGCAACCGGCATGGAATAATCCCAATTTAGCGGCAAATGCTCCTGTATATTAAGCCCATGATAGGCATGACCCAGTTCGTGGGCTAAAGTAACCACATCACTTAAAGTACCGTCAAAATTAGTTAAAATACGACTTTGCTTTACATATGGGAGATTATCGCAGTAAGCACCGCCCACTTTTCCGGCATGTGGATAGAAATCAATCCATTCCTTATCAAAAGCTTCTTCAATCATATCTGCCAAATCATCTGCAAATCCACGAAAATGAGAAACTAAATATTTCTTAGCTTCCTCTGTAGTAAAAGTACGGCTGGATTCGCCAAGGGGAGCGAATAATTCATACCAGGGAAGTCCGTTTTGATGTCCCAGAATTTCAGCTTTTCTTCTAAGATAAGCATGAAATTTTGGCAAATATTCTTTAATTGCGGTAAACATAGCAGTAAGAGTTTCCTGTTTCATTTTAGACTGAATCAGAGTCATGGATAAAGCAGATTCATAACCTCTTAAATCAACGATGGTGTTCACCTGGGATTTTAAATTATTTAAGGAAAATGCGACCGAATCTTTTATCTTATGATAAGAAGCTAATTCTGCTTCATATGCACTTTTTCTTACAGTGGGATCACTGTTGTATGCTAGATTACGTATGGCAGGAAGGGTAGTTTTTTCGCCGTTATAATCTACCTCAAGGGTTGAGGTTAGATATTGCTGCATCATCGACCAGGCAGAACCGGCTGATAAATTCAGCCTGGCAATTACCTCCTCCACCTCATCACTTAATGCATATTTGGAGTCTTTTTTAATTTCCTGTAAATAATAGTTATAACCTTTTAATTTTTCATTTGTTTCAATTAACTGATCCAATTTTTCGGCTTTTGCGATATATTTTTTAATCATAGCGATTTCTTTTGATAAGGTACTGTCAAGTTCTTCAACCTTGCCGAGTAGCGCAGTTGTTTCACTATCCGTTGTATCAGTGGATTGACGAAGAAATAGGTATGAGCTTAATTTACTTGCAAGTACGGTATAGTCCTCAAGGTAAGAGACTAATTCCGGAACTGCAATTTCTTCCGTATGTTCCTTTAGTGTTTTTACATATCCTTTGATTGTCTGGATTAAATCTTTAAATTTCTCTAAATCGCTTTGAAAAGCCTCATCCTGATATCCTTTATAAAGCACATCTAATGACCATTCTGAATTCATGGTAACCTCTTTCCAGGGGGTATTATATAACCAAAATACTGGTTCATAGCCCCTTATCCTATAATTTTTAACTGTACTCTTAATTATAGCATATTTTTCCAAACTGAAAAGATGTTTATTTAGTAAAGATAGAAAATTGATTAGGAATCATTTTTTCAGGTGAATATTCCGTTATTATTTTTTGTTCGGAATTAGGATACGTAAGTTATAATATTTATTGGTAAAATAAATAATCTTTATTTGAGACAGGGAATTTTTGCACACCATAAATCATAAAATTATATTACAGTTTATATGTGAGGGTGCTCATGATTAAAAGGGTTAAAATCAAATATGGAATAATAGGTGAACTTATCATATTATTTGCTCTGGTTTCCTATATGTTTTATGAAAATATGGATGGATCTATAGGTGCTTTTTTTCCTAATTCCGAGACGAAAGAATATATAAAATGGGTAGACTTTGATGTCTGTTCTTCTGCCATGGGAAAAGCCTATGAATATGATGTTGAATCCCAGAAGCAGGATGTGAAGCTGAACTGGATTGAACTGTTAGCATACTTGGGAACCAGATATGGAGGAGACTTTTCCAGGTACAAAGAAAAAGATTTAAATGCATTAGTCCAAAAACTTCAAAGCAAGGAAGAAAGCATCGGTTCACTGACAGAAGAACTTAAATACTATAATTATTATTATGAGGCCTATAGTGCGGTACTCGGTGGCTTTGTAGGTGAATATGAGATACAGGTACCAAAAGAAAGCAGCACAGAAGAAAAGAAGGAAAACAGCACAGAAAACAACACGGAAGAAAACACTCAGGAAAAAGTCTGGGTAAAAAAATACGGGCTGAAAGCCTTTTTACCTATTGCAAAATATTTTCCATACAGCGATTATGATGATTTTGGAGTATCCAGAAGTTACGGTTATAAGAGAAGACATCTTGGTCATGATATGATGGGGCAGACAGGCACTCCTGTCATTGCCGTAGAATCCGGATATGTGGAAGCTTTAGGCTGGAACCAATATGGAGGCTGGCGAATCGGTATTCGCAGCTTTGATGGCAAACGGTATTATTATTATGCTCATTTGAGAAAAAATTTCCCGTATAATAAATCCTTAGCAGTGGGAGGTATAGTTCAGGCGGGAGATGTAATCGGATATCTTGGCAGGACTGGTTACAGCGCCAATGAAAATGTCAATAATATAGATACACCTCATCTCCATTTTGGTATGCAGTTGATTTTTGATGAATCGCAAAAAGAGGGATATAATGAAATCTGGGTAGACTGTTATGATATTGTTAAGTTTTTATACCGTAACCGTTCAGAAACTGTTAAAAATATGGAGACAAAAGAATGGAACCGGATTTATGAGATAAAAGATCCGGCTGTGGATTATTATATTAAAAATAAAGATAAAATTAAAAATACAAATATAAAGCATAATACGGATGAATCGTCTCCTGGTGAAATGAAAGAAGAAAACCAGGGTATCACCCCGGACAATAACAGTAAAGAAGAAAACCAGAGTAACACTCCGGACAATAACAGTAAAGAAAAGAATCAGGGAAACACACAAGAAAATAAAAATCAAGATGGAAACTAGGGAAATATAGATCAAGATGAATTCAGGGAAATATACAGTAAAATAATAAACCTATAGATTAAAAATAAACCTGCGTAAAACGATACAGTAACATTGTTTAACATATAATACGGACAGCGGTAGACAAAAGAGAATACCGCTGTCCGTATTATATTTCATTAAATTTCCATATCCGGTATCAGACTTCTCATAGCCAGTATGGTCTTATCAATTAATTCACTTACTTCCCATCCCAGCATATTAGCCCCATTATTTATAACTTCCCTGGAGCATCCGGCAGCAAAATTGACAGTTTTATATTTTTTCATAACCGATTTCACTTCCAGATCCGATACGCTTTTAGAAGGACGCATGATAGCGACGGCGCCGATTAAACCGGTTAATTCATCCACTGCATACAATACTTTCTCCATAAATAATTCCGGTTTTATATCTACAGTAATACCATAGCCATGGCTGGCAGTGGCTCTTATAATACCCTCATCCAGACCAAGGCCTTTCATTAATTCCTGGCTTTTAATACAATGCTCTTCAGGATAAAGTTCAAAATCCAGATCGTGGAGCATACCGACTACTTTCCAATAATCTACTTTGCCTGGGTCATACTCTTTTGCAAAATAACCCATAACACCGGAAACAATTTTTCCATGTTTTAAATGGAACTCATCCTTATTATATTGCTTCAATAAATCATATGCTTCTAAGACAGTTGGGATATAACTCATTTTTTTCTCCTATCCATTCGTATTTTTCTTCAGTTGTGTGTGTTGGTTTGTCCATATCTTATATCTTTATGAAAATATTGTCAACTGCTATGAATTGCCGGATAGAATAAGGATACCAGCAGCAAATTGCCATAATTAACAGATTTCCTAAATTTGACAGTATTTATAAATATGTGTTAAACTAAATTGTAACCTTACGGCTGCTGCAGTTATTTCAGCACTTTATATTTAGGAGGTAATAAATGGATTGGGCCAAAGAACTTGAGCAGAATGTAACAACGGTAGAAGAGTTGGAAGAAAAATTGAAACATCATTTTACAGAGGAAGAAAAGAAAAAACTGAATGAGATTATTGATACTTATCCTATGTCTGTAACACGCTTTTATTTATCTCTGATTGATTTAAATGATGAGAAAGATCCGATACGCAGAATGTGTATCCCATCCATAAGCGAAACGGATATGAATGGTAGCCTGGATACAAGCGGTGAATCAGATAATACGGTTGTAACCGGCCTGCAGCATAAATATAAGCAAACAGCCTTAATTTTATCAACAAATCAATGTGCCATGTATTGCAGGTTTTGCTTCAGGAAAAGACTGGTAGGTCAGAGCAGTACAGAAATTATCAAACATATGGATGATATTATATCATATATAAATAATCAAAAAGGGATTAGTAATGTATTAATTTCGGGTGGGGATTCATTATTAAATACGAATAGCACAATCAAGAATTATTTAGACAAGCTATCGGCAATTGAGCATCTTGATTTTATTCGTTTCGGAACTAGAGTTCCAATCACTTTTCCAATGAGAATTTATGAGGATAACGAGCTTTTGAAGCTTTTAAGGGAATATAACGACAAGAAAAAAATATATATTATTACTCATTTTAATCATCCGAATGAAATGACGGAATCGTCCCATAGGGCAATTAAAGCATTAATTGACTGCGGAATCATTATAAAAAATCAGACGGTTTTATTAAAAGGAGTGAATGACGATTCTTATATATTGGCAGAATTAATTGATAAAATGACAGCTTGGGGTATCATCCCTTATTATATATTTCAATGCCGTCCGGTTGCAGGTGTCAAGAACCAGTTCCAGTTACCGCTTATAAAGGGATATAAAATTGTAGAAGAGGCAAAGGCAAGATTAAATGGACAAGGTAAGTGTTTTCGATATGTTTTGTCAAACAGAAACGGTAAAGTAGAGATTCTGGGTATTTTAAAAGAGAATACGATGCTTTTTAAATATCACGAATCGAAAGAAGAATCCAATTATGGGAGAGTATTTATGAAATCGGTGGAGAAGGATCAGTGCTGGATTGATTGACAAAAATGCATAATTATAATAGTTTATGAAAGGATATTGACATTACAAAGAGTATTTACTATAATGTTTACAACAAACAAGGGAGTAGTCGGGGGGATTACTCCCTTATTTATAACAGGAGTAATTACTACTGTTAATGAATGTGGAGAGGTAATACACATGAAAGAGAAATTATTAGAACAGTTGAAATCCCTGAAAGGTGACGTGAGTTTCTATTATAAAAATCTAATAACCGGAGAAGCCATAGGGTTTAACGAGAAGATACCTTTACAGGCAGCGAGTGTCATTAAAATTCCTATTTTAATTGAAGCTTTCTTAAGAATATCAGAGGGAACCATACAGAAAGAGGATTTATTTACAATAAAAAAAGAAGATAAATTACCATCCTGCGGTGCTTTGAATTATATGCATGACGACTTAAATGTTACTTTTGAAGATCTATATACGCTGATGATTATATTAAGTGATAATACTGCAACCAACCTTTTAATAAAACAGCTTGGTATGGATAAAATCAATTATACCATGCAGAATTTAGGGTTAAAGCAGACGAAACTAAACCGTCTGCTGTTTGATGCAAAGCAGTCTGCATTAGGAATTGAGAATTATATTTCAGCAGGTGAGATGGGATATCTGTTAGAAAAAATGTATTTCGGAGAATTAATATCCCCTGAAGCATCTTTAGAAATGCTAAGAATACTTAAAAATCAACGATTAAACGGTAAAATTCCATTTTATATTCATGGCAGGGCAGATATAGCACATAAAACCGGTGAAGATGACGGAATTACCCATGATGTTGGCATAGTTTACGCACCGCAGCCATTTGTGGTTTGCTTTTGCAGTAATAATGTTGATGTACCTGTCTATGAGCGGTTAATGCAGGAGGTAACCCTTGAACTTGTGGAAATGCAGGATAAGTAAAAAGTTAAATATAGGAGTAAAAAATATATCAAAGCCTTAAGAGGCGCATGGAGATTACATATGTTTATCAAAAATATTGAAATCGGCGAGATCTTTATTCCACTGGCAAGACCATTTAAAACGGCTCTCAGAACGGTTAATAATGTAGAAGATATTGTAATTAAGATTGAAACAGATACGGGACTTACCGGTTTTGGGGAAGCACCGCCCACGGCTGTAATAACAGGAGATACCAAAGGCTCTATTGTAACAGCTGTCAGGGATTTTATCACACCTGCCCTGGTGGGAATGGAGCTTGATAATCTGGATGGAATTTTTAATAAATTAAATACTTGTATCGTGAAGAATACATCAGCCAAAGCAGCGGTAGATATGGCTGTTTATGATCTATATGCAAAACAGCATAATACTCCTCTTTATAAGTTACTGGGAGGAAATAAGAATCTGGTAGAAACGGATATTACAATCAGTGTAAATCCAATACCGGAAATGGTTGCGGATAGTCTGGATGCTGTGAATCACGGATTTAACATCTTAAAAATAAAGGTAGGCAAAGAGGGATTAATGGATGTGGAACGCATCCGCGCCATTAGAGAAGCAGTCGGGTCCGAGATAAAAATCAGAGTTGATGCCAATCAAGGCTGGAATGCAAAACAAGCTGTTCAGATCATTACGGCGATGGAAGAGAAAGGACTTAATATAGAATTAGTAGAACAACCCGTTTCGGCACATGACTTTAAAGGAATGCAGTATGTTACAAGCCATGTTACAACACCGATTTTAGCAGATGAAAGTGTGTTTTCGGCAGAAGATGCAATCAATCTAATACAAAAAGGCGGTGCTGATCTGATTAATATAAAACTTATGAAGACCGGTGGTATCTATAATGCCTTAAAAATATGTGATATTGCAGAAATTTATGGTGTGGAATGTATGATTGGCTGCATGTTGGAGGGCAAACTTTCCGTCAGTGCGGCAGCACATCTGGCAGCGGCCAAAGGGGTAATTACAAAAGCAGATTTAGATGGTCCGTCTCTTTGTAAAATAGATCCATTTACCGGAGGACCGCTATATGAAGAAAATTTGATTCGTATGAATGAAACACCGGGCATTGGAATTATAGAAGTTCCGGGATTAAACTGATAGTTATTAAATGTGCGTTTTCTTCCAGTGAATCCAACGAACTCCAACAAAGCCGGATTACACTTTGTACTTGAATCAGCAAGCCGGATAATGTATACTTGTCTTGAGTATATCTGCATACGTGTATCCTATTTGCCGATTTGCTGTTTAAAGAAAATTACATTTATCACACCATAGAGTTTAACTATCTGTGTGTTTGTTACAATTTTAATCATAAACTACATATCATCTTTCAATAGATACAGCATTTATTGCAATATTTATAGCATTATCAAAGTATTTTTTTAAAATAATGTTTTGTAAAATGATAGTAAGGAAGTTAAATCACATGGCTTCTACAGGGCTGTAAATGGTGGTTAATATTCCAAAGGAAGGTACTATTAGTCAAAAGGTTTTAGACCTATTCCAGAGAAACTGCAGGGCGGGTTTTTGTTTAATGCTTTGCCGCGTTAATTTCTTATCATAATATAGAATACTCGTATTTGACTGATAAAGCAATACGTATTAGGAAGAGTAAGAATATATCTATATGAAAATTTAATAGAATTGAGTAATTTGAAAAAAGAGGAGGAAATTTATGAAGAAAAAATTAGTAGCTTTAGCAGTAGGCCTTTCTCTCATTGCATCTGTATTTTCAGGCTGCGGTAAAAAAGGCGGATCGGATGATTCCGTGTATCGGAGGTTATATGCCAGTGAGGTAACCACTATGAATTATCTGGTGACAGATAAAGAAAATGAATACCAGATTGGAGCCAATGTTATTGATACTTTAGTGGAATATGATAATTTAGGACAATTACAGCCATCTCTGGCAGAATCCTGGGCGATGAGTGAGGATGGTCTTACTTATACCTTTAAGCTTCGTCAGGGCCAGAAGTGGTATGACTACGAAGGCAATGAAATGGGAGATGTTACTGCGAATGACTTTGTAAGTGCAGCAAAATATCTGTTAACGCCTACGTATGAAAGTGGTACAGTTCAAAATTTATTTGGTGTTATTAAAAACGCAGATGAATATTATAACAGCCAGGTTACCGATGATCCGGAAACCGAAGAAGTTGAGGGCAACAACCTGGATATTGATTTTTCCGAAGTTGGTGTTAAGGCACTTGATGATTATACTTTGCAGTATACCTTGGCACAGCCTACACCATATTTCTTATCTTCATTAACCTATGTATGTTATATGCCTGCTTACGGACCATTATTAGATCAATTAGGTACGGAATTCGGTACGGATAACACAAAGATGTATTATAACGGAGCTTATATTCTAAGTGAATTTGCGCCTCAGGAAAAGCATGTTTATACTAAGAACACACATTACTGGGATGCAGATAAGGTATATATAACCAAAATAGAAGAAACTTACAATTCGGAAGCATTAACTCTTGCACCTATTATGGCTGAGAATAATGAAATAGATTATGCTGAGATTGGTGCAGATATAGCGGATGACTGGTTATCAGATTCTAATAGATCACAAATGGTAAGTAAGATGCGTATGAAGACATCCTATTCCTATTTTTACAGCTTTAATTTTGATCCTAAGTTTGATGCAGAATATGAGCCGGATAACTGGAAACTGGCAGTCAATAATGAAGATTTCCGTCAATCCTTAAAAGCAGGATTAGATCGTATTAAAGCGCTCACCATCAGTGAACCGAAAGATCCTAAAGCACGTCTTAGTAACACGATTAATCCAGCTAACTTCGTTGATTTAGACGGTAAGGATTATGCGGAATTCGGTGATCTTGCTGCTATCACAAGCGGAGACAGTTTTGATGAAAAGGCTGCTTTATCCTATAAGGAGAAAGCAATGACGGAATTGAAAGCAGAAGGGGTTACATTCCCGGTTAAGGTTTTAATGCCTTATAATCCGACTACCACCAACTGGGATAAAGAATGTGTCGTAGTAGAACAGCAGATGGAAGCATTACTTGGAAAAGATTATATTGATATTATTGTGGAAGCAGGCCCGGGAACAGACTTCTTATCCCAGGTACGCCGTGTCGGTAAGTATGCATTTATGTTATGTAACTGGGGTGCGGACTATGCGGATCCTCAGACCTGGACGGATCCTTTCACAGCTGAAAACTCCTACAATTTTATGGATATTGCCATGAAGAATGGGGATGGGGTAGCGGATACCGTGAAAGAATATTATTCCTTAGTAGATGCTGCCAAGGCAATACCGATTGATATGAATGCAAGATATGAAGCGTTTGCCAAAGCGGAAGCATATTTGATACAACATGCTATGGTAGTACCATACTCCATAAGCAGTACTTATTATGTGGTAGATAAGAAGAATGTATATGAAGGGCAGTATGCTCCTTTCGGTGTATCCATATTACGTTATAAAGGACAGCATCTGTTAGATAAACCAATGTCTCTGGATGAATTTAATAAAGCTCAGGATGATTGGAGGGCAGCTCGTGAAAAACTTGCCACGAAGAAATAATCGGTTAAAGTAAATAAAATTCAAGAAAGAGGTTGTCCCATGGTGGTTTACAACCACCATGGGACGATTTTTTATTACTCTGTTAAGCAATGGGATTGACAAAAAAGACAGGTTCATATTTCAATCATATTGTCTAGCGGAGTAAAAATGATTCATAAACATTATTTAATCATAAAGCCAAAGTGCTTTTACATCATATTTATCCGATTTAAGTCTAACCGGTAAATCAACAATTATCTTTCTAAAAAAAGAAAAAGGAGCTGTACAATGATAAAATATCTTGCCAAAAGATTAGTACGATCTGTTATTACATTAATTATTATTATATCGATTGTATTTATGTTGCTTCGTTTGATGCCTATAGAGGGGTATTTTCAAAATTTTGATAAACTCACAAAAGAACAGATTCATACGGGTATCATAAATATGGGATTGGATAAACCTGTTGTGATACAGCTAAAGAATTTCTTTATTCAACTATTACACGGGGATCTGGGAGTATCCCGTATCTACCGTGCTAACGTTCCCATAACTAAGATTTTAGCCGGAAAAATTCCCATTTCATTGACTCTTGGCGGAATATCTTTATTCCTATCCCTGGTAGTAGGTATTCCTCTTGGTACTTTAATGGCAAGGTCTAAAGGCAGGTTCTGGGACAAGTTCGGAACCGCTTTTATTGTATTTATTCAGGCTGTACCGGCTGCCGTATATTATTTATTTATTCAGGTATACGGACATGATATCTTTGGTTTTTCCATGTTATTTAACAAGGATAATTTTGCATCCTGGATATTACCTATCATCTCTTTATCTTTAGGCAATATTGCTTATTATTCTATGTGGCTGCGCCGATATATGGTGGATGAGAGTAATAAGGATTATGTAAAACTTGCAGTTGCCAAAGGTGTTTCCAGTAAGAATATTATGATGAAGCATATCTTTCGTAATGCATTTGTCCCCATGATACAATATTTGCCCAGTTCATTTTTAAATACAATAGTTGGTTCTATTTATGTAGAATCATTATATAGTGTACCAGGTATGGGAGGACTTTTGGTGGATGTAGTAAAACGTCAGGATAATACCATGGTACAGGCAATTGTTATTCTTTTCGCCTGTGTTGGTATTCTTGGTCTAATTCTTGGTGATGTATTAATGACCATCATAGATCCCAGAATCAGTTTCAGTAAAAAAGGAGGTGCCCGCTAGTGACGATATTAGGACATAAATCCGTTAAGTTAGAGAACAGTATAATTGAAACAGCAAAAGGGGCACAGGACGATTTATTTGAATTTGCGGAATATGATGAAAGCTCAGCGGAAAAAGCGGGGTATTCCAATTATTCCTATTGGAAAAGCACGCTGCAGGCATTTTTACATAATAAACTGGCTTTAATTTTACTTGGTGTAATTCTATTTATTTTACTATTTACCTGTATCCAGCCTTTTTTACCAGGTCAGATCGATCCGAATCTGGTTAATAATGATGTAAGCGGAATGCAGATCAGCAATCATAAACCGGACTCAAAATTCTGGTTTGGAACCAATTCCATCGGACAGGATTTATGGAGTCGTGTATGGGCAGGTACCCGTACTTCCATTACCATTGGTTTTTTAGTTGCATTGATTGAAGCAATTGTTGGGATTACCGTTGGTGTCTTATGGGGTTATGTCCGTAAGTTAGACTTTATTTTTACGGAAATATATAATGTTTTGGATAATATACCATCTACAATTGTATTAATTTTATTTTCTTATGTTATGAAACCGAGTGTTATCAGTTTAATTATTGGTATGAGTCTTACCAGATGGATTGGTATGGCAAGGTTTATCCGTAACCAGATTCTGATAATCAGGGACAGAGATTATAACTTAGCTTCCCGTTGTCTTGGGACACCCACAAGAAGAATTGTAATAAAGAACCTCTTGCCATACCTGGTCTCTGTTATTATGCTTCGTATGGCGTTAGCAATCCCGGAAGCAATCGGAAGTGAGGTGTTTATCACTTATATCGGATTAGGATTACCGGTTGAGATACCAAGCCTTGGTAACCTGATAACAACAGGACGTAATTTACTTGCAAGCGCTGCGCTGCGTTATCAGTTAATCTTTCCGACCGTAGTATTATCTATTGTCACTATTTCATTTTATATCATCGGAAATGCCTTTGCAGATGCTGCAGATCCGAAAAATCATGTATAGGAGGCATTCAATATGGAAAATGAGATTGCATTATCCGTTAGAAATTTAAATGTGAAGTTTAATCTTCGCGGAAAAGTGCTTCATGCGATCCGTGATATTTCCTTAGATATATATAAAGGGGAAAGTCTGGCCATAGTCGGAGAATCCGGTTCCGGTAAATCCGTATTTACAAAAACTTTTATGGGTTTATTAGATAAAAACGGAT
Organism: Anaerocolumna sp. MB42-C2; assembly: GCF_030913705.1. GTDB lineage: Bacteria > Bacillota > Clostridia > Lachnospirales > Lachnospiraceae > Anaerocolumna. The sequence continues at coordinate 1,691,570 of NZ_CP133190.1, read as the reverse complement.
ATATTGAATCCGGTGAGATTTTATATAAAGGCCAAAACTTGGCCGATTTTAAGACGGAAAAGGACTGGAGTTCAATTAGAGGCCGGGAGATAGCCATGGTATTACAGGATCCCATGACCAGCCTGAATCCTTTAAAAACGGTTGGTGCACAGATAGGCGAAGCGATTGAACTTCATCAGGGGTTAAAAGGAAGTGATTTAAAGGCCGCAGTGCTTGAAATATTAAAAGATGTAGGTATTACCGATCCGGAACGCAGATACAAACAATATCCCCATGAATTCTCGGGCGGTATGAGACAGAGGGTTGTAATTGCCATTGCGGTTGCCTGCAGGCCGCAGACGCTGATTTGCGATGAACCTACAACTGCATTGGATGTTACGATTCAGGCGCAGATATTAGAACTGTTAAAGAATTTAAAGGAAAAATATCAGTTAACTACCATATATATTACCCACGATCTAGGGGTGGTGGCAAATGTCGCTGACCGGATAGCCGTTATGTATGCCGGTGACATAGTGGAAATAGGAACCTGTGAAGAAGTATTTTATGATGCCAAACATCCCTATACCTGGGCATTGTTATCATCCCTGCCTCAGTTAGGTGTAAGAGGGGAAGATTTATATACCATAAAAGGAACACCTCCTAACCTGTTTCAAACCATTAAAGGGGATGCCTATGCACCAAGAAATCCTAAGGCCCTTAAAATCGACTTTGCCTTACGGCCGCCTTATTTTGATGTGAGCCCAACCCATAAGGTACGTTCCTGGTTAATGGATCCAAGGGCTCCTAAAGTAGATCCTCCGGAACATATTAAGAAACTTCGCAGTCAGGGAGGGATTTACAAGTGACAGGAGAAAATAAAAAAAAGAAGCTGTTAGAGGTTAAAAACCTGAAAGTCAGCTTTGGAGAACATAAACATAAAACAGTTGTTGTGAATGATGTCAGCTTTGATATTTATAAAGGGGAAACCTTTGGTTTGGTTGGAGAGTCCGGTTCCGGTAAAACAACTATCGGAAGAGCAATTATCCGTATTAATCCAACGATGAGCGGTGATATACTGTTTGACGGGAAAAAAATTAACGGGAATATAACAAAGGAATTGGACAGAGAAGTTACACAGAAGATTCAGATGATCTTCCAGGATCCGATGGCATCTTTAAATGAAAGGGCCAAGGTTGATTATATTGTATCGGAAGGCCTTTATAATACCAATCAGAAATATACCAAAGAGGAAAAGAAACAGATGGTGGATAAAGCACTTCTGGATGTAGGGCTTTTACCGGAATTCTCAAGCCGTTTCCCTCATGAATTTTCAGGAGGACAGAGACAGCGAATAGGTATTGCCAGAGCACTTATTATGCAGCCGGAATTCATTATTGCCGATGAACCGATCTCAGCTTTAGACGTATCCATTCGTGCCCAGGTATTAAATCTTTTATCTGAACTGCAAAAGAAAAGAGATTTAACTTATCTTTTTATTGCTCATGATTTATCCGTTATGCGGTTTATAGCAGATCGTATTGCGGTAATTCATAAAGGGGTTTTAGTAGAGCTAGGGGAAACTGAGAAACTTTATGCCAATCCTCTTCATCCGTATACCCAGGCATTGCTGTCTGCAATTCCTATGCCGGATCCTATAGCGGAAAAGAAAAAGGTTCTTAAAGTTTATGATCCCTCTAAACATGATTATTCCATAAATAAACCGAGCTGGGTGGAAATTGAAGAAAATCATTTTGTTTTGGGGAATGAACCGGAAATAGAGAAATATAAGAAAATATTGAAATAACTCCGGACCTGATATGGATAAGTAATGGCAATGAAAAACATTTTTGTGTATCATTACTTCAATTCAGCCGTAGGCTGCACTGTAACTATAAAACGGACAATATTGGTATGTTGCTTTAAATCAAATAAAGCACGTATTGATAAGGTCCGTTTTATTTAGGAATAAAATTTTTGCATGAAAAATTTGGTATGCAGCCGGAATAAATGGTATAATGATTAAGTGAAAAAATGAATGATTTCTAGATAATTGTATAGAGATAGAAAAGATAAGGTGTATTATAAATCACTGCCGATATGAAATTTAAATTGTAAGGGTCTGGTGGTACAGACAGAAAGGAACGGAATATGAAAAAGGTTATCATTAGACTAGAGAATATATCTAAATTCTATTCAAAAAAGCTGATATTAGAAAATGTTAACCTAACAATAGAAAAAGGAACATCTATTGCTTTACTGGGTAATAACGGAACCGGAAAAAGTACATTGTTAAAAATTATTAGTGGCTTAACGAATGTCAGCACCGGAAGAGTAATATATTATGAAAATATAAAATTTAATTATATACCTGAACATTTCCCAAAGCTCAATATTAATGCCAAACAATATATTAAATATATGGGACGGATTGAAAATATACCCATAAATGAATTAGAAGATAAATGTGAAGAGTTAGTTCATAATTTCCACTTGGATAATATGATGGATATACCAATGAAACATTTGTCTAAAGGAAGTTTACAGAAAGTTGCGGTGATACAAGCACTTTTAAAAAAGCCGGATGTATTATTGCTGGATGAACCATTATCTGGACAAGATATCTTGTCACAAAGGTATTTTATACAAATGGTCAACGAATTAAAATTGCAGGGGGTTGCAATTGTTATGTCCTGTCATGAAATGTTTTTGGTAAACCAGATATCTGATATTGCATATAAAATTGATAACTATCAGTTAGCAAGAGTTAATGTCGATCAATCATCTGATATGGATTATGACATATTATGTTTTGATAACAGTAAGAATCAAAAGGTGCCGGAAAAATTTAAACAGTATATCGAGAAGCTGGATTATAACGACTTAAGTATTCGTATTCTTGTTAAAAAAGATAAAAGCAATGCGATTCTTCTTGATATGTTAAAGGAAGGATTTTTACTACGGTCTATGAGAGGTGTTGAATATGATTAACTTAATACGTTATCACATAAAGATATATTCCAAATCAAACAAATTCATTGCTCCGGTATTACTATGGGTTATATTTTTATATGCTAATTATACGGTAAAACCAGCTTCCGTCGTACCATGTTTAAGTTCCAGTGCGGGAATGCTTTACTTAATTATGATTTGGATGGGCTTTGGGTACATGGAATTGGAAGATAATATTTCAAGTCAACTCGTAATTTTAAAGGTTCGGAGTGCAACTAAATATAACATAAGTAAAATATTATTTCTTATATTAAGTGCAATTGGTATGAGTTTATTAGGAATTATAGTTCCGCTTACTCAACATATGATAAATAGTTATTCTCTTTTTACTCGTAATTTAATAATTGAAGACTTAATATATGGCTTTATTTTATTGTATGTTTTCGCTTTTTTAGGAGTTATGCTTGGGTCATTATTTCATCCAAGAATAGTAAGCGATAGGAAGGTTGCTTTGGTAATAGTATTTTTAATAGGTCTTCTTGGATATATCAAAGGAGGAATAATGGAAGATTATCCAGTATCTAAATTTTTCTTATGGTTATTTCCGCCTGTTTATGATGTATTGCTAAAATTAACAAACAAAGAATACTTTAGTTTATCTGTTATAGCAAATGCAACTGCTCTGACAGTGGGTTATGGTTCGATACTTTTAACCATACAACTATATATGCTTAAAAAGAATAAATTTTAATCAGGGAGGATAAAGGCTGTATGGATAAAATAGCTTTACAGAAAGCGGTTGAAAAAGAAATAAAGGGAGCTCAGGCTAAAATTTCCCTGTACATAAAAAATCTTAAAACTGGTGAAGTATTATTTCGTTATAAGGAAGACTTGCAAGTGGTCTCAGCCAGCATTATAAAAGTGCTCATAATGGTTACGGCCTTAGAAGAAATCCAAAAAGGAGCACTTTCTAAAGATACTCTGATTTCTGTTACGGAATCAACTATACTGGAGGATTCGGAAGTATTTGAATACGGCAAGAGAGAGTACACTCTGGATGAAATATTGGTGTGGATGATAATAAACAGTGATAACACTGCAACTAATTGTTTAATTGATTTACTAACCATGGATAAAATTAATCAGACCTGTAAAAAACTTAATTTAAAATCTACTAAACTGGAGAGGAAGATGCTAGATTTTAACGCAGTAAAGATTGGGTTTAATAATTATACTTCGGCAATGGATATGTGTGAACTATATAAGTCCTTATATGATCAATCCATACTCTCGGAGGAGCTTTGCGATTACGCAGTCAGTATCTTATTGAGGCAGCGTGATAAACAAAATTCTATGCGTTATATCCCAGATGACATTAAGGCAGCTCATAAAACAGGGGGCCTGGATTTTCTGAATCATGATGCCGGTATCTTTTATTTAGGTGAAAGCGATTATTATTTTGGAGCTTTTGTATGGGAGGCACCGGATGATGTATATGGAAGAAAGTGGATTGGCCGTGTGTCTAAAATGGTTTATGAATATTATAAATAAAGTAATATTTAGATTAGCAGAAAATAAATATAGGAGTATATTAATCTGATTAATATTAGGTAATTTCCAAAATAAAATAGGTTTTTAAATAGGTTGTAATATTAATATAAATTCTATAATTCTCGGCCTGCGAAGATTTTTATGTTAAATTTGTATTAATAGTACGGTATATAAATATTTTTTAGGAATTTACTGGTTTACAATAATTTAGAAAGGTGAGAAAATGATGAATAATGCATTAATTAACCATACCCTGGCATTTTTGATGAAAGAACCTACCTGGGACAGTTCACTGGAAGATGAAGATTTTTATGGTCGAAAAGTAGAAATTCTATCATGTGAGAAGCATGAATGGTATAAGGTGAGAACACACTACAACTATACCGGATTTGTTCATGTATCGCAGCTTTTATTTGATGAGGAGAAAATCAATACTTGGGAAAACATTGATAAAAAGCTGGTGCAACAGCCCTATGCAGATGTGTTGTCCATGCCAAAAGTGCAGGGACATCATCTGGCCAGTCTAACCAAAGGAGCTTTGGTTGGCATCCTAAAACCTGCCAATGAAGACGGATGGGTAAAGGTATTGTTATTTGATGGAAGTTGTGGTTATATGAAAGAGAAATTTTTAGGAGACTATATTACTTCCTATTCTCTTGAAATGGAAGAGAAATTACGGCAGGATATTGTAAATACGGCACTCACCTATATGGGAACACAATACAGGTGGGGAGGTAAAAGCCCATTGGGAATTGATTGTTCCGGTTTGTGCTCCGTTGCTTATATGTTAAATGGAGTTATTATTTATCGTGATGCAGCCATAGCAGAGGGATTCCCTATTCATGAGATTACTATTGAAACTATGAGACCGGCTGATCTTCTTTTCTTCCCGGGACATGTAGCAATGTATATCGGAGAGAACAGATATGTTCATTCCACGGGTAAAAACGGAAGTGACGGAGTGGTTATTAACAGCTTGAACCCCGGAGATAAAGATTACAGAGAGGATTTACATTGTAAGCTAAAAGTTGTGGGAAGTTTATTTTAATAATGATAAACTGTTGCAACCTGCAAAGATAACAAATATATATAGTAATAGTTTTAGTTTGATTGCATTTATACAGCGACCATTTGTTGATAGGACTTAGATATAAAAAAGAACCGCTTTACAGTTTTGCTTAAAATTTAATAAAGAAAGGAAGACCACATATTGATTCGCTCACTTCCAAACATAATGCCGCAAAGTGGCATCTCAAATATTTGGGAAGAAGTTTGGAATGAGCACCCTCCGTGCTTATTTCGGAGTTCTTCGAAAGAATTTTTGGCCTTTTCAAAATTCTTTTTCACACTTTTATATGTGGCCGGTAATACATCTTAAAGCAGATGTGTTACACAACGGGTATTATAATGAAAGTAGCTGATATGCATTGTGACACCATATCCGAGATTTTCTATGGACAACGGGATGGAAAGGATATAGGACTTAAAAGTAATAATTTACATTTGGATTTAATTAAAATGCAAAAAGCAGATTATCTGGTTCAGAATTTTGCAATGTTTGTAAGTCTTAAAGAATATGACAATCCTTTAGAACATTGTTTAAAATTAATTGATCTATTTTATAAGGAATTACATAAAAATCAGGATAATATAGCATTAGCTCTTAATTATGAAGATATCATAAGAAACCAACAGGCTGGTAAGATGTCGGCATTATTAACGATCGAAGAGGGGGGTGTAACCAAGTGTGAACTGGCCCATTTAAGAAATTTCTACCGGTTAGGTGTCAGAATGCTTACTTTGACCTGGAATTATGAAAATGGAATTGGATATCCGAATTTTAAATTGATCGAGGGAGAAAAACCGGATTTTCAATCACCTAATACAAAGGACGGTCTGACAGAATTCGGTATCCGGTTTATCCAGGAGATGGAGAGTCTGGGAATGATTATTGATGTTTCCCATTTGTCGGATGCCGGATTCTACCAGGTACTTGAGAACACCAAAAAGCCTTTTGTCGCAAGTCATTCCAATGCCAGGGGTGTCTGTAACCATGTTCGAAATCTGTCTGATGGTATGATAAGAAAATTAGCCGAAAGAGGCGGTGTTATGGGGTTGAATTATTGCCCTAGTTTTTTACAGTATGTGGCTGATGAAAAGGATGCGGTGGGTACTATTTCGTCCATTGTGGATCATATTAAATATATTACCTCAGTTGGTGGATACGAGTGCCTTGGGTTAGGTTCGGACTACGACGGAATTCCTGTTCATAAGGATATGCCGGATGCTTCCTATCTGCCGCGGTTAGCGGAAGCTTTGGAAAAAGAAGGGTTTAAACAACATGAAATAGAAGCCTTTTTCTATAAAAATGTAATGCGCTTATATAAAGATGTATTGAAATAAGTATCTTTTGGTTATAGATAAAAACTTATGGGCAAGTACTGAGTTCATTCATAAGTTTTCCATACAGATTTTAGATAAGCAATCATCCTATAAAGAAACGGAGTAAAAAAATATGAGAGAAATTACATTGGAAGAAAGAATCAAAGCGGAATTAGCCAGTTATAACGGTTTGATGGGGATATACGTAAATGATTTTACAGGTAATAAAGTGGAAATTAATACAGAGGAAAAATTTGAAACCGCAAGTTGTGTCAAAACATTCATCTTAGGAACCTTATTTGATGAAGTGGATAAGGGAAATAAAAGTCTTACAGATATTTTAACCTATACAAAAGAGAATGAGATAGAAGGCAGCGGTGTATTAAGGAGTTTGGATTTTGGAGTACAGTTAACCGCAAAAAACATGGCAACCCTTATGATTATAGTAAGTGACAATGTGGCAACGAATATTATGATCGATTATTTGGGTTTGGATACCATAAATAATTTTATTAAAGCCCATGGGTTTATGGACACTGTTTTACATAATAAAATTGATTTTGTGAAGTATAATCAACTAGGGACAACGACACCAAAGGATTATGGAAGAATTTTTGAATTAATCTGTAAAGAAGAATTAATCAGTACCAATGCTTCAAGACAGATGCTTGAAATATTTAAAAAACAGCATTATAATTCTACCCTTACCAAATATTTTCCTCAGTATTTCTTGGACAGTGAAGATACGGGCGAAGAAGAATTAATCTATGTTGCTTCAAAAAGCGGCAGTATGAACGCTTGCAGAAATGACGGCGGAATTATTTCAACACCTTACGGCAAATATGTTATCGTACTGTTTAATAAGAATTTCACGGACTCGATTTATTATCCGGATCATCCGGCTACTGTTTTTAGTGCTAAAATAAGTCGCCTGATTTTTGACCAGTATCTGGCGTTACAGGGGAAACTGAAATAAATATTAGAAACGAATAAAGACATTAAGAATAAGCCATTTGACAGTTTTCCCAGATTTTTTTTTCCATTGTTAAATCTTCAAATATATCATAAAAAAGAACAAATGTTTTATTTGATTTTTAACATGACATACTGTTGTCATATTCCATTTGATATTATTGAATTATCAAAAATAAAGGAGCGATATAAAATGGATATGAAGTATGTATACAAAGAAAAATTTTCAGTATTAGGAAAGCTCGGACAAGGTGCAGCAGAAAATCCCTGGAGCTGGATAAAACCACTTTGGGATGATGCCAACGGCAATTTTACAGAAATTGAGGGATTGGCAATAAAGAATAATGGTAAAACATCAATATGGGGAATCATGAGTGATCTGGATGAAAATTTTAACAGGTGGGATGACAAGGCTGGCAAGTATTTAGCCTGCTGTGAAGTGAAAGAAGAAACAGCAGCCCCTGTTGGCTGGGTTAAATGGGATGTTCCGTCACAAACATATATTGTGGCAGCAAGCAATCAGGAAGAATATCTTTCGGTATTCCATAATGTAATTAATGATTTTATTCCTAAAAATAACTTGAAATTAATTGGTGCTGTACACGAACATTATCCAGATCCCGGGAACCCTGATATTGTAGAATTATACTTTCCTATAGCGAAAGGAAGTTATTTCTGTCAAAGCTGTGGAATGCCAATGATTAGTGATGAAGACAGGGGAGACGAGAAAGACTTAAGTAAAAGTCAAGATTATTGCCGCTACTGTTACGAAAAAGGAGAATTTACATCAAATGATACCATGGAAGATATGATAAACAGCTGCGTACCATTTACCTTGGAAGCAGGAGTTTATCCGGATGAAAAGACAGCCAGGGACAGCATGCTTACTTATTTTCCTGAATTGAAAAGATGGAAGCAGGCATAATAACAGCATGTATGTTTGACATTTTGGGTTGAAGCAGGTGGATTATAAATTTGCTTCAACCCTGTTTTTATACTTAAAAGAAGTCGCCATGTACAAAATATAATTGTTATACTCTGCACTTAATAATGTAGAACAAGCACAAAACCTGGGAAAGAATATATTATATTGTATAATACTCACCTCAAGGGGGATTACAATGAAGAAAAAAGGAATCGTTGCGGTTATGGTCATTGTTTTGATTTCAGCATTATTTACCGGCTGTAAAAAAGACAATGCATTAATAAAGGTTCAACTAAATGAAGTTGCACATTCCATTTTCTATGCTCCTCAATACGCAGCTTTTGAATTAGGTTATTTTAAGGACGAGGGCCTGGATGTAGAGTTAGTAAACGGATTAGGTGCGGATAAAACCATGACGGCGATATGTTACAAAGTACCTAATGTTACTTAATAAATCCTAATTTTACACTTGCATATTAACTAAATAAAGTAATTATAATCTATTATTAACTTAAATAAATAATTTCAATATTATCTTTGTTAATCGATTTATTCCGGCTATGTTCCTGAAATATCTATATTTTGCAATCCCAAATACATGTATATTGTGGAATACTAATTTTATTATTATTTTAGAAATCGTTTAAGCTTTATTTTTAATGAAAAATTTGAATAATCCATGCATATATAGTATCCAAGTCGGATCTATTACGTACATTTTGACTTTATATCATTATATATATATAATTAAGACAATAAAGCAAAAAAAGTTGGGATTATCCATAATAAAAAAAGTAATAATCAACATATTAATAGACGGAATTAAGACATAATTATTAAGAATTACAAAATTAATAAAATAAGTATTGCAATAAATAGTAAATTATTATATACTATAGCAGTACTTAATCGTTATAGTAAATCGATTAAGTAGTAAATGTATACATATTACTGGAAAGTCTTATTATTTTAGCTAAACGTTAACCTGTATTGGGTAGGAGGAACGTTCATGGTGTCTATGAAAGATATCTCGGTTGTTTGTGGCGTATCAGTCGCTACAGTGAGTAAAGCTTTAAACGGACATAAGGATATTGGAGAAGAAACAAAACGACTGGTTCGTGAAACGGCAAAAGAGATGGGATACTTTCCTAACTCATCGGCACGTACATTAAAGACGAATCGAAGTTATAATCTCGGTGTCCTTATGATTGATGAAGCAAACAGCGGTTTAACACATGACCATTTTGTTATGGTATTGGAAAGTTTAAAAGTTTCAGCGGAAAGACATGGATATGATATTACCTTTATCAGCGGAAGCAAGCAGAGAAAAGATAAGATGTCCTATTTGGAGCATTGCAGATACAGAGGTCTTGATGGTGTGGTTATTGCTTGTATTGATTATGATGAAATAGAAGTTTTAGAATTAATACACAGTGATTTACCGGTTGTAACGATTGATCATCTGTTCAATGACAGAACAGCAGTTATGTCTGATAATATAAAGGGTATCAGGGAACTATTTAACTATGTTTATGAATGCGGACATAGAAAAATAGCTTATATTCATGGTGCGGGTAATGCAGCAGTAACAAAAAACCGTCTGCACAGCTTTTATAAGATAGCGGAAGAATATGGTCTGGACATTCCGGATGAGTATATCAGAGAATCTGCCTATAGAGATACGGTAACAACAGCACGGCTTACCAATGAACTTCTGGAGCTTTCCGATCCACCTACCTGTATATTATTTCCGGATGATTACGCCGGTTTAGGGGGAATGAATGCAATTAAAGCAAGAGGACTTAAGATACCTAAGGATATATCGGTTGCAGGTTATGATGGAATACGAATTACAAAAATTTTAGAACCGCAGCTGACTACGATAAATCAGGATACGATAAAACTGGGGCAGTACGCTGCAGAAAAACTGATTGATTTAATAGAAAGACCTAAAACAACATTTACGGAACATATTATCGTTCCCGGAGTTCTGGATAAGGGTGCAACAGTAAGTAAATTAAAATAATTTATAAAAAATATGATTATAGTAATCTGGTATTTTTATTACCTTAATGGTGATAATAATATAAATGAAACATATATAAAAAAATGGAGGACTAGCTTATGAAAAAGAAGTTTTTAAGTGTACTACTTGCAACTGCAATGGTCGCAACATTACTGACAGGCTGTGGTAAAAAAGCACCTGCCTCTGAGGGGAATACAACTGCAGAAACAACAGATCAAACTCAGACTCAGACTCAGGATACCGCAACGGAAAACACAGCAACCGGAGAAACAGCAACTACAAAAACCGGTGTAGCTCAGACTAATCTTGCTTACAAAGGTGAACTTGAACTTATGCACTTTTCCACATCAGAAGAATCTGAAGGAAATGGCGGTTCTGAATCTTTTCGTTCTGTAATTGCAGATTGGGAAACAGTTCATCCTGATATTAAATTAGTTCAAAATGTATTAGCAAATGATGATTATAAAACACAGATTGCGACACTTGCAGCAGCTAACGATTTACCGGATGTATTCCTATTACAAGGTATGAATACAAAAGGCTGGGCTTCTCAGGGTCTTGTAATGGATTTAACAGATATCATTTCTAAATCGCCTTATGCTTCACAATATGAACAATCAACTTTCTATCCATTTACATCAGATGGCAAGATCTATGGTTTCCCAGTATTAACAGCTGGTACTTGTGCAGTTGTAGTATATGATTCCGCTAAATGGAAAGAAGCAGGTTTTGACACATTTCCTGAAACCTGGGAAGATGTTTTGAAAGCAAAAGATTACTTCAAAGATCAAGGCATTGATACAATCGCATTTGGTAATGGAAGTAAATGGCAGGTTAACTCCACTTTCTTAGCAACAATCGGTGACAGATTTACAGGTCCTGACTGGACACATTCTCTAATTGAAAAGAAAGGTGCTAAATTTACAGATAAGGCATTTGTAGATGCACTTAAATTCACTAAAGATGCTTTTGCTTCCGGTGTTTTCAATCAGGATTTCAATGCAATTACGAACGAAGATGCAAGAGAATATTATATCTCCGGTGATGCAGCAGCATATATCGGCGGTAACTGGGATGTTTCTTATATCCAGTCTGCTTTAAAAGATACGGACCTTTACAATACAACTAAATTTGCTGTACTTCCTCAACCAACCGGTGCTACAGCATCTACTAAGACACATGATATCGGTCTTGGATATTCAGTTGCTATTAATCCTAAGTTAGCTGATGATCAGGATAAATTAAATGCAGCTATTGATTTAGCATATGAAGTAACAGGCCCTGCATTTGCTAATTACGTAGCATCCAACTATGCTTTAAGCGGCTTAACAAAAGTAGAAAATGTTGATTTAAGTAAATTTGATCAATTTACACAAGATTTCTACAACTATCAGTATGTTGATAACAAACCTTGTGAAATCTATGACTCCTACGTTTCCAGTGCTGTATGGGATGTATTAAATACAGATCTTCAAACTATGTTAAATGGAGAGATTTCACCGGAAGATGTTGCAAAAAATGCACAAAAAGCATATGACGATAATTATTAATTTCTGAGTTTCCTATCATATTCTTAAAATTTAAAAGTAATAATATAACTTGAAACAGGCCTTGTCTGAGCAGAGTTTCTCAGATGAGGCCTGACTAAATAAGTCACAATGGATTTTCCTGATTATGATTATAAATAAGTAATCATAGCCAAGGTTTACATTAGATAGTTTTATAACTATGAATTTATATTAATAGAAGTTTTATCACTATGTTTTTATAACGACACATTTTTAAGGAGGCGAAAAATGTTAAGTTCAATTCGACCTAAGAATAGAGTTATTTTTGCATATTTATTATTGCCAATTGCATTGTATGTATTTGCAGTCTTCATTCCTTTAGTCACTGCAGCTTTTTACAGTTTTTTTGAATGGAAAGGTGGACCTAATAAAACCTTCATTGGATTTGAAAATTATGCGACTCTTTTAAAGGATTCTGTATTCTGGAATTCCTTCAGTCATAACATATATTTAGTAATTGCTTGTATTATCGGCCAAATAGGCCTTGCATTTGTTTTTGTTTTAATGATTAATTCCCGTTTGGTTAAATTTAAAGGGATTCATCGTACCTTTGGATTTTTCCCAAGCACTGTATCAGCAGTTTCAATCGGTTTTATCTGGACTATGATATATGACTACAAACGTGGTGTATTAAACTGGTTTTTAGATGCTGTCGGAAAACACGATTCGGCAAAGGTATGGTTAAATGAACCTAAACTGGTTATGTTATTAATCTCCATTCCTTTGATCTGGCAGTTTATCGGTTATTACATGGTTATTATTTTATCAGCTATTTCTTCTGTTGATAAGGAAATTTTCGAAGTTTCTGAAATTGATGGTGCAAATGGTTTTCAAAGAGCAATTTATATTGTGTTACCTTTAATAAAAAATACTTTACTTGTTTGTGTAACTCTTTGTGTAGCAGGTAATATGAAAGCATTCGATCATATTTTCGTTATGACTGCCGGCGGACCCGGTAATGCTTCCATGGTTATGGCTCTATATGGATACAAGATTTCATTCGCACAGCAAAACATGGGATATGGTAGTGCCATATCAATCGGTATCTTTATAGCAAGTTTAGTAGTAATAGGCGGCTCTCAATTATTAGTTAAAGTATTATCAAGGGAAAAAGGAGGAGATAGATAATGACAAATAAAAATTCCGGAATAGATACCGGTTCCATTATAAAAAGCAGAGTTTTGTCCATATTTATGAATGTAATTTTGTTTATTTTCTCATTATCCTGTATCTTCCCTTTAGTATGGATGTTTTATTCTTCTTTAAAGGAGAAAAGAGAATTCAATGCGAACGTTATGGGATTACCCAAAAGCCCTGATTTTCATAATTACATTAATATTCTGACCAACAAAGATTACCACATATTTGAATCCGTTATTAACAGCTTTAGAACGACTATAATTTCGGTATTTTTGATTGTTCTCTTTGGTTACATTATTGGCTATATTTTAGCCAGGATTAAATTTCCGGGAAATCGTTTATTATATATATTGTTTTTAATGGGTATGTTAATCCCGATTCATTCCTTATTGGTTCCGATTTATGTAGTATTTACACGGTCCGGATTAGGTAACCAGTGGTTTACTTTAATTATGCCATATGTATCATTCGGTTTTCCAATCGCCATATTCTTAGTAGAGGGATATGTGAAAGGAATACCGGTTGCTTTGGAAGAAGCGGCAGCAATTGATGGCAGCAGTTTCAGCAGAACACTGTTTTCTATTATATTGCCTATGTGTAAACCGATTCTTACGACGGTTGCAATCATCCAAACGTTCTCCTGTTGGAATGAGTTCTCTTTTGCATTAGTACTTATTAAGGATCCAAGATTGCAGACAGTACCTCTGGCTGTAACGCAGTTTACCGGACAATTCAGTTCAGATTATACAAAAATCATGGCTGCAATGCTTATAACGATGGCCCCTATTGTCGTATTCTATTTTGTATTCAGTAAACAAATTATTCAAGGTATGGTTGCCGGAGCGGTTAAAGGCTGAGTGAGTCCGGAAAAGGACAATTGGTTTAGTAGGTGGAAATCTAACATGGCAAGGTATAGGGAGCCATATTGTGAGGCGTAATTTTAATCTAATATTTAGTAACGATCATTAGTATAATTTAACTTATATGTTTATATCTTTCATACGAGAAAATCTCCCAAAAGCTTTTATAGGATAGGGGGATTTTTTCGTTTTTATAATTTTATTATACTTTTATTGGGTTTATCGAATCTGAACAAGTCAGCCGGCATAAGGATATATAAAGACTTAGCACCGGGGATGAAATTAATGATAGATAAAGTTTCGTATCATGTTAATAGTTCCAAAGAAGATTCAGACGAGTCCATATCTCTAAAAACAGAGAGTAATCCAGAAGCAGCTGATTATGAAATAATAACGAATGAAGATGGTACAAAATCACTTAAACGGTTTAATAAAAAATCTAATATGTGGATAAAACTGGATTTTGCAGAAAAAGCTGGGGATTCCTTGACCAATGTTATTACCTTACTTAAGGATAATTTCCTAGAGAAATACAACTTGTTGTAGCATAGTATAATTTTGCTTAGGAGTGTGTATCATGAAAAGGGTAGTTTGTTTTTACCGGGTAAGTACTAAAAAACAAATGACTGAGGATGATATTCCAATGCAGCGAAATGCCTGTTTGAATTTTATTTCAACGCATAACGACTGGAGGTTTGTAAAAGAATTTTATGAGAAAGGTGTATCCGGTTATAAAAGGAAGGCGGATCAGAGAGAAGTACTGGAGCAGTTGCGGACAGAGGCTGGGCAAAACCAGTTTGATGTGTTACTTGTTTTTATGTTCGACCGGCTTGGAAGAATTGAAGAAGAAACACCGTATGTTCTAAAATGGTTTGTGGAACACGGCATTGAGGTTTGGTCGGTTAAGGAAGGACAGAGGGTTTTAGACAGCCATATAGATACTCTTCTTAATTATATAACATTCTGGCAGGCAGAAGGAGAAAGTAAAAAAATTCAGCAGAGAACGTTAGAGGCAAAAAAGCAGATGGCAAACGAGGGTAAATTCTTAGGCTGTGCCGCTGCATATGGTTATAAACATATTTCTGCTGGACTACATAATGCTAAAGGCAGAGAAATAAAAAAACTGGTCTTAGATGATAAGGAAGCTGTTATCATTCACAAAATATACGATTTGACAACCATGAAAGGATATGGAGCAAGAAGAATTGCAAAGGAATTAAATGAGGGTAAAATTCCTACGAAGAAAGGGAAGCTGTGGTCAGGTTCAACCATATTAGGAATACTAAAAAATACAATCTACAAAGGTTATTTTACTTATGGCAGAAATACAAATCAATACGGTGACAAAAAGTATACAAACCAATGGAAGTGCAAGATATCATCAGTAAAATATCCGGAGCTGGCTATTATATCGGAGAAGCAATGGAGAGAGGCACAGAATATAATAAAGAGAAGATCCAAAACAGAAAGTAATTTCCCAAAACAGACGAAAAGTCCGTTATTATTTACAGGGTATTCTTTTTGCAAAGAATGCGGTGCCAGATTAACGCTCCACTATTCCTACCCCCATACATATAGTAATCAGGAGATAAAAAAATACGCTGTCAAAAGCTTCGAAGACTATAAAAAGAATAGAAAAGCTTATTATGTATGTTATGGTAGAAGGAATGGCCAAAGCGAATGTAAAACCGGATATATTCCGGCGGAAAGACTTGAGATACCTGTACTGGAAGAGATTGGACAGCTTTTGGAGTGTTATGACAAAAAAGATATTAAGCCTGAATTAGTCAGGCACCATAATACATTAATAAAAAAGCTAAATACGAAAGTGCGGCGGCAGAAGGGTATAATTACAGAACTGGAAACGGAACGTAATCTTTTAAAGAAAGAGGTATTGAATATATTAAAAGGAAGAAGTGTATTTACGAAAGAATTGATTATAGAACAAATGGAAGAACTAACTCAAAAAATTCAGGAAGAAAAAGAGCTGTTAAGCGAATTAGAAATAAAATTAAATGAGCTTAATATTGACAGTTTTACGAATAATGAACTTCATCCAAACTGGAGGGAGGAATTTCTTTCTCTGGATACAGATCAACAGAAAATGATATTAGCAAAATTAATTAATCGGGTGGATGCTGATGGTCATATTGTAACCGTTAAATTAAACCTGACCCTGGAAGAATTCTTAAGTGTAAAAGGTAAAAGACCTTGACGGCTGTATTATCCGGTGATGCAGATATTGGATTCATGGGTTCGGAGGCTTCTATTTATGTGTATAATGAGGGCAAAGAGGATTATGTTGTCAATTTTGCTCAATTAACACAGCGTGCAGGTAATTTCTTAGTATCAAGAGACAAAAATGAAAACTTTAAATGGGATAATGTAAAAGGAAAAACGGTTATCGGCGGCAGGGCCGGTGGCCGGCAAGGCATAATGTAAATCTGGAATCTATTCTTATTAAATGTAATAGGCAAAGCAATTACAGAAAGCAAGGGGCAGGTATTACTATAAATTCCCTATGTGACAAGAGGGAGGATAAAAAGGTAGAAATATTCTATTTAAGGCAGTATAATAAAATAATAAATTTGCTTTAGTTGGAGATTGTGAACAAAATATCATTTATATGATTGGGGACTTAATTAAAATGTGGAAGATGGTATTGATATTAATATTAACAGTATGTGGAGACAAATATAGAGAGCTATCAGAATCAACACTTTTTGCCAAGAGTGAAACAACACAAATTATTTTGCCGTCTGACACTGTGAAAGATACCGCCGTTAATGATGAATTCCAAGCTTTTATTGAAAGATGGAAACTTACCGGTCTTTTACCAGAAGGCCGTACAATGACAACAGAACAACAGGATGAATTTATAAAATATTTTCAGCAATTTGATGATGTCACACGAAATTATATAATATTACTTTTACAGGGGATAGCTGCAGATACCATAACTTTAGACGAAGACACGAATGACCATACACACGGTGTTTATCTTATGCTTTCCAGTTATTGCTTATATGACATGAATCAGAATGGAATTCCAGAGTTTATATTAAAGACAGGTGGCTGTGAGGCTGCATATAAATATACGGTTTATACGGTTGTTAACGATAAACTTATTAAATGTGGAGAACTTAGCGGTAGCCATTCCAGTTTGTATACCAATGGTTCTGGCAGATTTGTGCGGTATGAGGGTCATATGGGGGTATATAATATTGATGTATCAACATTGGAGGGAACAACACTCAAAACACAAAAAATTGCAGACGGTGTGCTTGACTACGGGAAGAATGAGGATTATCCCAAACTGGATAAATATAACTACGGAGATTATGATCAGTCTATGTCGTTTCGTGAGATACCTACTCTTTTTCTTGTTCCGGCAGGCTGATGAAAATTCAGTTAATCCTATAGCAGTACCACCCCATTTAAGCATAATCTGCAGTTAGGGTACTCACATTCTTTCACATTAGCCCAGATATATTAATAAACTATTAAGCCATAAATTTCTAAGTAAGCGGCTATTTCGTCGTCGGGAAAGAAATCTGGACAAGTGTATAGATATATAATAACAGAATTAAAAATAAAACGCAGGGATATTGTTAATCTAACGATGTTCCCTTTTTTTGTAGATTCTTAAGCAATTAAGAGTCCAATAAAAGAAAGAATACAAAAAATAATCCCCCTGTTCTTACCTGAACGATGGTTTTTGACAATTAAATTATGAGAGACGATGGAATTGGAATAAATAGGTAGAGATAATGTGGTTATGGTGGTATAATATGAGCAATGATTCATTGTAGGATTCAATGGAGAACTGAAAATTTTGCAGTAATGCAGTGATAAAATAGAATTTACATAAGGAGATGTTGATGCAGAAAGTTATTCTTTTTGATTTATACGATACAATATTAAAAGATAAATCGTTTGAATTTGATAGAGGTTTGAAATATTTACATACGCTTTTCCAACAAAGTTGTTCATATGAGGAGTTAATTGAATATTCAGAAACATTCATACCTTTTTATGAGGAGAGAAAAACGACAAACAATGAAATTTCATTTATACGTGATGATTTTCCAATGTATTGCAAAAATTTTGATGTGAATTTACAAGTAGATACGGAAGTACTTGATTATCAAATTATGAACGAAATGCAGGAGGAGTATTTAGAAGATGAAACACGAATCACAATAGAAAAATTACATGCTCAGGGAATAAAAATGTATATACTTTCAAATAGTATTTTTCTTTCTTCCTCTAATAAGCACTTATTAAATGACTTTGGAATAGGTAAATATTTTATTAATTTATTTTCAAGTGCAGATTTCGGAAAAAGGAAACCTGATAATAGTTTTTTTGAATATGCTATATCAATAATATTACAGGAAAACCCCAAAGTATGTAAGAAAGATATCGTTTATATGGGTAATGATTATAAGACCGATGTTATAGGCGCTTTGAACGTCGGTTTGAAAACGATTTGGTACAATGAAAAAGAACTGATTAATGCTAAGAATCTGGATGTTTGTAGCATATCAAAATTTAGTGATATCTTAGATGTGAATACCCACAATTATATGTTCATGTAACTTGCTCGTTAGAAGAAATACTGCGCAAGGATTATGTGGACGAATATATTTTAGACAAGTTTAAAAATCCTGCAGATATTCCTACATTCAATGAAATAGATGTTTTTTACTGTAATACTAAGATAAAATTTGAATATATGGAGATGAGTAAATGGAAGAAATTAAAGTAATCAGACCATCAATAGAATATGGTGATGATATAATGCAGTTTCGTAAAGAGATTTTAGAAGCTAACGATAAGGATTCATTTGCAGGATGTGGTAGTTTAAGACAATGTTCAACTATTGAAGAATGGCTTAATATTCTCGCTGAAAAGGAAAATATTGAAACTTGTCCAACTGGAAGCGTCACATCAAATACATATATTGCAGTTCGTATTTCTGACAACAAAATAGTTGGAGTAATCGACCTTAGACATCATATAAACCATCCTATTTTAGGACTTTGGGGAGGTCATATGGGTTACTCTATACGCCCTTCCGAAAGAAATAAGGGGTATGCAAAAGAAATGCTAAGACAAAACTTAAAAAAATGCAAAGATCGATGTATGGATAGAGTTATGATTACTTGTAACCGGGATAATCTTGCAAGTGAGAAAACTATCATTGCCAATGGTGGGATTTATGAAAAAGAAGTATACATTGATGGAGAGTATATAAAAAGATATTGGATAACTATATAATGGCACAGAACATATCCTATGCATTAAATAATTCCATTTGTCATCATTGGAGATTACGAACAGTGATTACACTCACCTTTGTGAAAGTGATATGTAAAATGATATTTAGTTGGTTCGTATACGTGGAGCAATTGTTTAGCAAATACTAAATATGCATTAAGATTGGAAGGTACAATTAATGATTATAACAGAAATAAAGGGCATAACACTCAAATTTGAGACGGATGATAAATTATTTTCTCCATCGGCAATTGATATGGGAACAATCACTATGTTAACTCAAATTGAATTTCAAAGTACTGATAAAATTCTTGATTTAGGCTGTGGATATGGCGTTGTTGGTATTTTGGCAAGTAAACTAATTGGTGAAAACAATGTAACATTGTGCGATTTTTCTGATGATGCAATCAGATTATCGCGAATTAACGCAGATATAAACGAAGTACCAGATTTAAAAATAATTAAGAGTAATGGTTTAGAAAATATCATAGACAATGATTTTACATTGATTCTTTCTAATCCACCTTATCATGTTGATTTTTCTGTACCAAAACAATTTATTGAAATGGGGTTTAAAAAACTTACAATTGGTGGAAAAATGGTAATGGTTACAAAACGTAAAGATTGGTATAAAAATAAACTCACATCTATTTTTGGAGGTACTAAAGTAATCAATTTAAATGGCTATTATGTATTTATCGCAGAAAAGCGTTTAGCACATATTCCTATAAAATCTATGAATACAAATCACTTATCTAAAAAATTACAACGAAAACAAAGAAAATAATATTTACCTCGTTGTTATCATCGATTACGGAATGATCATTACATATAAAAAGTAGAGAATTTTAAGAATATCTACCGTTAGTTGATAGCAAAGTCAAAAAGTTAAACCGTCAATCCATTGCACTGGTTAGTTTTTAGCAGTAACATGAAACTAAAAGACAGGAGGAATTCAAATGATTGACAAACTTGAGGTTGGTAAAAGAATCATCTGCGTAAAAATCTAAATTATTCGCAAGCGGAACTTGCTGAAAAACTGGATGTAAGTACACAAGCTGTATCAAAATGGGAAACAGGGGCTTCCCTTCCAGATATTGAAAAATTATTGAATATTTCATGGATTTGCAATACCTCAATCAATGCAATTCTTGAAGGTGATAATTTTTTTGATGAAAATATAAATATCGACAGAGGTCTTATGCACTTGAATAAACTTCTTATTTGCCCTAAATGCAAAAAGCAAATGAAGTTAAAAATACAGAAAAATGATACTTTGATATATGAATGTGAAAATAATCATCAATACTATGTGGTTGATGGAGTAGTCGACTTTAGAACAAGAGAAATATCCGGCGAACAATGGTCTTTGAGCTATCGTAATTACGAAGAATACATGCATGAACAATACGGGCCGTGTAATCCAAACTATAACAGAGGTTTAAATCAATCTGAGGTTATTTGGGAAAAAATATCAGAACTCCGTCCGCGAGTTATACTTGATATCGCTTGTGGAACGGGTCAAGGAATAAAACATCAAATAAAACGTATAAATTGGCCCGTAATAATTATTATGGTCGATTTAAGCCACCGCATTTTAAAATGGAACAAAATATTCTACTCAACCGAATGGAAAAATCCTTATGTTGAAATGATCTATCTTGCCTGTGACGGAGCTAACTTGCCAATTCTAAGCGAATCTGTTGATCTTGTGTTCTCATATTCCGGTTATGAAAGTATGCAGGCAAAAATGTTAGATGGTTTTCGTGAAGCAAACAGAGTTTTAAAAAATGAAAAACATACTATTTATAATAAATCCGTTATTGAGAGTTTTGAAAGCGAAAATTCAAAAAAATGGATGAATCTTCTTCTTGCTTCTGTTAATGAAGAAGAAAAGGAATGGTGGAAGAGTGAATTTAATGATATGGAGCATTGGCTTAATATCTGTATATCTTCAGGGTTTTTAGAAAATAAAAGTATCCAAATCTATGGGGAGCTTCCTGCTCCCGATTGTGAAACATTTCCTTTTGAAAATGAAATGGCTCAATGGATGGCTGAATATATTTTTATTTCTAAAAAACTTAGAACATAGGGCTGTGAATTGATAAAGTCTTTGTCAAAAGACTATTCACTTATGGAACTAGCAAATTTGGAATTGGATGTATTAGAAAGCAGGTTAGGAGAAATGTATGCGATGGTCTAATAATTCTGTGCAGTGGAGAAAAAGGAAAATGTAATATTTACAAATATATAATTTCCTTACACTTATATTATAACATAGCCATTTAATTAAAAACAGACTGTTTTTAGCATGAAAATACGCCTATAATCATATTATCCATAATTTGGGAGGCGATGAGTTGTATCAAGATAATAGGGATTTTATGAAATCACAAATGAGTAATGAAGATTTGATTGCTACAGCTGATATTGCGAAAGGGATTCCACAACCAGTTTTCGAGAAAGAATTTTCGAAAGATGCTATTGTTTTATATCTACCTAAGATTTCAGATGACAATGCTCCGAAAATGACACTCTATAATGCTATAAGGGAAAGAAAAAGTAGAAGAACCTATGGGCAGCAAGCACTTTCATTACAGACACTTTCTTTTTTGTTGTGGGCTACACAGGGAGTCAGAGATATTGTGCCTGGATATTTGAGATATATGAAAGACGGTTCAGGCAGGAACTATTTAAGGACAGTTGCAACTGGTGGATGTATTAATGCTTATGATACATATTTAGCTATACTTAATGTAGAGGGTATGAAGAGCGGAATATGGCGCTATCTTCCGGTGGAACATTATTTGGTGATGGAAGATGAGATTCCTGATTTAACTGATAAGATGGACATGATATTCTCGAATGGTTCACAGAATCAGAATTATACTACACTGGCTGGAGTTGTATTTTTTTGGTGTTGCACTCCTTATAAAGGTGAATGGAGATATAAAGGAACTGCACATCGATTGATGCTTATTGACGTTGGACACATTTCTGAACAGTTATATCTAGCAGCTGAAGCATCAAATTGCAGTAATTGTGCAATAGGGGCTTTTCAACAAAAAGAGGCGGACAAGTTACTAGGATTAGATGGAGAAAGGCAGTTTACGGTTCTCTGTTCAGCAGTAGGCCTAAGGGCAGATTTAAAAGTAATGGATTAATAATTCTGTTCCTATATTATTATCTAGCAGAGCTTAACTATAAAAAATAAGTGGGGTTAAGTATGAGGAAAGTAATTATTATATTAACTGTAGTCAAAGACGTTATTCTTCAGGATTTATGCCCATATAGCATGGATGTTAGTATGAAGAAAATTCAGTGATGAAATAGTATAATGATTTCATCAACAAATTTAAATCGTAGCAAAGATTATTTATAAATTAAAGAGATAATCTAATCTTGAAATCCCGCAACTTGAAGTTGCTGTATTTATTTATAAAGAAACATAAGGTTGGTGGAATATATACTATTCTTGATGTAAGCTTGTTTCAACTTTTATAAAGGAGAAAAATTATGAGTTTTGGACAGAATATTCAATTTTTAAGGAAAATGAGAAACAAGATGACACAGGAAGAGTTGGCAGAAAAACTTGGAGTCAGTAGACAAACCGTATCGAAGTGGGAGTTGGATGTGATGTATCCAGAAATGGATAAAGTTATCGAGATATGTAAGTTGTTTTCTTGTAGTATGGATGAATTAATACGAGAAGATATGAATGTGTGCGACGAAGCTTATTCTGATATTCGAATGGAATATGTAGAGCCATTCAGATATATTAGATATGCAGTTGTTAGCACAGAACCAGAAGATGATGCCATTAGTCATGTGAAAAAATGGGCAGATATATTGAAAATAGGCACTCCGGAAATTATTGGCTGGGATTTTCCAGTTTTATCACAGGAGCAGATAAATGTGTTTAATATGCATGGTTATGCCGCTGCATTGGTATTGCCAGATAATGTAGCACAAACTGCTGATACAATGGATGTTGTTAGCCAAGAAAAACAAAAATATATCGTTATCACAATAAAAAATCCAATAATAGCACCATTTCGTTTAATTCCAAATGCGTACAAAGTGTTGATGACACATATGCATGTTAATGGAATAAGTCATAAAGAGGATAAAAAGCTTATCTCATGTTTTGAAAAAGAATATGATATAGATGGAATTCCATATATGGATGTGTATATTGCAGTTGAGGAAAAGGATTCATAATAAATATGGAAAATAAATATAAAAATACAAATGAATATTTATATGAAGACATCGCTATGTGGGAAAAAACAGAAGGCGTTAAATTCATGAAGTCAATGCCATTAAATGGAAATGACAGCCCGCGGATATTAGATTTTGGCTTTGGTTTTGGACAGTATCTTTTTGCTGCAGCATACGCATATCCCAATGGCATGAGGAACTTTATTAAACGAGCTTTCATTATATCCATGAAGTAAAGAATGGTATATAGGAAATTTAAATATTTGGAGATTATAATATGTATTTTAGACTAGCAGAAATGCAAGATTTAGAAGAAATTTTTACTATTGTTAAATCAGCCGTCAAAAATATGGAGGCAAATGGAATTTACCAGTGGGATGAACTCTATCCCACCAGAAAAGATTTTGCCAACGACATCGAAAAAAAACAATTATTTATCGGGCTAAAGAATCAAATAATTGCTGTTATTTATGTTATCAACGAGGAATGCGATGCGGATTATAGAAATGGAGCTTGGGAGTATCCTGACGATGAATATTGCGTAATCCATAGATTATGTGTAAATCCTGAATTTCAACATCAGGGAATTGGGAAAATAACTCTTGAATATGCAGAAAAACAAATGATAGACAGGGGATATCAATCAGTCAGATTGGATGCTTATTCTAATAATCCATTTGCCTTAAAATTGTATTCAAAAGCTTTTTACAAAAATGTAGGATATGCGGAATGGAGAAAAGGCAGATTTTTTTTGATGGAAAAGCGAGTTATATGAAAGGTCCATGTTATAAAAAATGCAATATGGTTGGTAACATAATCTTAAATTAATTCCATGGTCTTATGCAGATTATAAAAAGAAAACTTGTATGAATAGGAGTACTACAATTATGGAATTTACAAAAATCAAAAATAGTCTAGAGTGCTTAGGGTATATCGTAAGTGAATTTAATCATGCAGAAGAAGCAACTAAGTATTTATCTAATCAAATGAGTAATAGAACTATTGGAATCGGAGGTTCAGTTACAGTAGATGAAATGAAACTGTATGATGCACTGGTGTCTCATAATGATGTGTATTGGCATATGCGATTACCTGAAAACATGAGTGCCATGGAAGTAAGAAAGAGGGCAAATCTTGCAGATTTTTATATTTCTTCGGTAAATGGAATTGCCGAAACAGGAGAAATCATCAATATTGATAATACTGGAAATCGTGTATCTGCGATCAGTTTTGGACATGATAAAGTTTATTTAATTATTGGCGAAAATAAAATAGCTTCAAGTTATGAAGAGGCCTTAGACAGAGCAAGAAATATAGCTGCACCCCTTAATGCAAAACGTTTAGGAGTAAAAACGCCATGTGCGCTAAAGGGTGATAAATGTTACGATTGTAAAAGCCCGCAGAGAATATGCAGAAATTCTTCTGTATTATGGGAAAAACCTACAGGGAGTGAATATGAAGTAATTTTAATTCATGAAAAACTTGGATATTAGGTTTATGATATTTAATTGAGTAAATCCCACCAAAGTTAAAATCAGTTTGTCTGCGCTCTAAAATCCAGCTAGAAATTAAAAAGCAATTGCTTGTAATGACTGGTACAAGTGCAAAAGTAAAGACGGGGAGGAAATAACAATGGCGTGTAAAATGTGTGAAAGTCAAAAAAATATTTATCAGGATCCATACTTCATTATGGAACTTCAGACCGGATATGTAATCTTAGGGTGGTTTCAACGTTTTAGAGGTTATACTGTGTTTAACTGTAAAGAGCATGGGCCTGAATTGTATAATTTAGAGCGAAACTTCATGATAAAACATCTTGAAGAAATGGCAATTGTTGCCGAAGCAGTAGGTAATATTTTCAAACCGGATAAAATGAATTATGAATTATTAGGAAATGGATGCTCTCACATTCATTGGCATCTATATCCAAGAAGAAAAGGTGATACTCCAATAGTAAGTTCTGTGTATCAACTTCCTGATTCTGTTCTATTTGATGAAACAACACGACCTTCCGATGAAGAACGTGAAGATTTAAAACAAATGATTAAGAGTGAAATAGATCAGTTACTTGCCAAAGGAGTAAATAGATGAATTAATGCAACTGCTCATTATATTTATGTAAGTTATATAAGTCAAATGAAGAAAAAATATGATTATACTTATTTTGAATAAGTTGGTATTACATAGAAAAGAAAATCTTGAATTTGCAGGAGAAGCAAAATGGGTTATATGTTTGAAACAGAGCATTTAAGAATCAGAAAATTCGTGTTTAAAGATGATCAACGCTTATATGAAAACCATTTGGAGGCAGAAGTGAAACAATGGATTCCCAATGAAATTTATAGCAATATTGAAGAAACACAAGGGGCAATCAATTTCTATGTTAATTGTGTGAATAACAAGCATTTACCTTATGTACTAGCTGTCGAGTCAAAGGAAACAGGTGAATTGATAGGCGATACAGGAGTAAATGAAGTTGAAGGAAAATCAGGTGAAGTAGAAATAGGTTACGGAATTTGTAGCAAGCATAGCGGAAAAGGCTATGCTACAGAACTTTTAAAGGCAATGACAGAGTTTATAGTTGAGACTTTTGAAATAAAAGTTTTATATGGCCGAGTTATGCATGGGAATGATGCTTCTGTAAGAGTTCTTGAAAAGAATAGTTATGAATTTGTCAAAGAAGAATTTGGAGCAGAAGATGATCCTAATGGCAATGGTATGTTGATTTATAAGAAAGAATTCTAATTTGCGATTTAAAGTAAATTTCAACTAATATTAACGATATTTGTTCTGAACGAGATATTTATGAGGATAAGGATTCTAGTGGTAAATATATTCAAACAAATTATACAGAAAATAAATTTGCGAAAATGGAAGATGCCATTACAAAAGGGATTGATGGATTAATTAAACTTCTAAAGGATGATAAGGCAGCTATAAAAATTGACGCGATGAATATATATTAAATATCATAAAGGAGAAATTATGTATGGAAAAATTTATTTATTCAATACTTGCGGTGTTTCCTACACCGAATATCGAAGAAACCGCTAAGTATTATAACGAGATTATGGGATTTAGAATGGTTAAATATTTAGATGTAAAAGAACCCCACATATGCCTTTATCGTGATAGTGTGGAAATAGTATTGACTAAGGCTAATGCCGAAAAAGTCTACACGAATAGGGAACTATACGGTTATGGGGAAGATGCTTATTTTATTACAGACAATCAAGAAGCATTACAAAATGAATTTATAAGTAAAGGAGCTAAAATTGTTAGTCCGCTCAATATGACAGATTATAATAATATGGAATTTGTGTTAGAAGATATAGACGGACGATGGATTGCTTTTGGAATGAAACAAAAATAACTTTCCGCAACTAAGCATAATCAGAAGTTATCCACACTACCCATTATATTTATGAAGTAAAGCATCATACAGGATATATGAAATTGCAGTATATATTGAAATGAACTTTATTTATTTTGTATTCACAGAATGCACTTTTGGGGAGGGTTTCATAGTTATGGATGTAATTGTTTTCGATTACAAATGTCTTTTTGTTATTTGCCATGGATATCAGTAATATATTACGATAAAGCTGTGTAGTCTCATTTATGTCCACTGGCATAATATTCATTTTATTAACAGGATAATGCAAATTAAAAATAACTTATTAGGTTGGTGTGCGATTATGGATGAAATACCTTATTATTTAGCATATGAAAGTCGATATCAGAAAGTATTTTCAGCCGGTATTGAAAGATGGGGACATGCCCCTGACGATAAAGTCCTATTTTCAACTCTTTCAAAATGGGTTGAAGAAAACAAGCTTCAAGATAAAAGGGTCATTGAGTTTGCTTGCGGTGAGGGTGCGGGCGGCGAAATATTATCGAAGCTCGGATGTATTTATCATGGTGTGGATATAGCCCCATCAGCGATTATAAAGGCAAAAGCTGCAATAAAACAATATCCACAAGCTACGGTGTCATTACTTGATATGGTAAATGATCCAATACTCGAAAAATATGATGCTGCTATTGATATAATGGGCTTTCATATGCTTATTCTTGATGCTGACCGAATGAAATATCTAAAAAATGCTTTTAATTGTTTTGAAAATGATGCACCTATGTTATTCTTCCGACAATCTTACAGAACTACAGCTACAGAAGAAAAAATTGAAACAATGGAGCAATGGTTACATATCACCAAGAGTTATAGAACCAATGAATTCAAGATTTACAAATTGAAAATCTAAATGTTCTTGTGAACGGCTTATATCAAGTGAAAGAATTGAATAGATCCACACGATATTCAAGTACAGTATTTTGCTACGATAGAATATGTGAAAATAACGTAAAGTTGATTTAGTTTGTATTGAATATCCTAATCCTTATGCTGATGTGCGTCTGGAATCGGATTACAAGCGTAAATACGCCCTTGAATGTGATTTGACCTTCTGGGCAGTGCAATTTTTATATCTCTGCGGTTCTGCCGACTCTCTATAATGGGTAAATGATATAACTTTATATGATATTGCAGAGTATATTGGGAAAGCAAATGCTAATAATGCGGCTGAAGAAGTAAAAGCCATGAAAGGACTATTAAAAAATGATGTAGTAATACATGGTGATTACTGCCTACCCAATATTTGAATTACCAATATTTATGAAATAAAGTATTCTCATTGTATTTATCAAAATGGGTCGTGTTAAGGAATAGAGATTCGTAGTTGTTACAATTGGGAATCAAAATTTTTACAATCAATAAAACAGATAAATTAGAAATTATGGGAGAAGAAAAAATGGGATTAGGTATTGGAGTATATGTGAAAAATAGTGCGAAAGCAGTTGAACTGTATCAACAGGTATTTGGATTGAAATTGGGGTATCATGTAAAAAATCCAGATGGTTCCTTTTATCATTCAGAGCTTTCTAGAAATGGAGAATGCTTTTTATCCGTAGTGGAAGCATCAAGGGATAATGTAAATGAGAGTTTAGTTCAGCTAGGTTTCGAATTTGGTAGTCCGGAGGAAGTAAAACGTGCCTATGATTTACTAAAAGAAGGAGGAAAAATTGATATGCCGATAGGGGAGCTGCCCTGGAGTCCTTGTGCGACTTCAATCGTTGATAGATTTGGCATATGGTGGTATTTATCTGCAGCTTCACATCGTCCACCAGAAGATTTTGATTACTGGAATGGTAAGCCGTTATCTACAGGTACTATTTGAGAATAGATGCATCATAATAAGCGGAAGGACACATTGATATGAGTAATAATTCTGATTGGTATAAACAAGGATGGTCTCTGGATATCATGAATCAGTCATGGACCGAGAATACAGTGGCACAGGTAGATTTCATAATTGATAAGATGAGACTTAAGGGGCATGAACGAATTCTGGATCTGGCATGTGGTTATGGCAGGCATGCGCTGGAGTTTGCAAGAAAGGGATATGAGGTTGTAGGTGTTGACATTACGGTTGACTTTGTGAACTATGGAAATGAGCAGGCCAAAAAGGAAGGGTTAAATGCCGAATTTATTTTATCTGATATTCGGGAGGTTTCTTATGAAAATAAGTTTGATGTAGTCCTAAATATGGCAGATGGTGCTATAGGATACTTAGAGACCGATGAAGAAAATATGAAGATATTTAAAGTGATTTCAAGGGCATTAAAGCCAGGCGGCCAGCATTTTATGGATATCGTAAGCGGAGATTATGCGGATAAACATTTTCCGTGCAAACTCTGGGATGCAGGTGATAAGGCATTGACATTATCACAATTCAATTGGAACCGGGATACCAGAGTTATGCTTTATGGACAATTTGATTACAAGTACGGAGAAGTTTTACCCAAACCTGAAATGACCCCTTGGGCACCGACAAGATTATATACGATTGATGAAGTAGCAGACATCATGAAGTTAGTAGGAATGACCTTTAGAGAGGCTTATGCGGATATAAATGGAACACCCGCTGATGCAAACAGTATTCAGATGATGGCATTTTCACAGAAAAAAGTTTGAAATATTGGCAGGGATGTACGCGTGGTGTAGGAGACAGTCACACTAGGATATTAGAAGGAGATAGCGATGGTTATATTAATTGGAGGGGTTAGTTGTACAGGAAAAACATTGATGGCTCAAAAATTACTTGAGAAGTATAAGATTCCATATCTGTCGATAGACCATATAAAAATGGGGCTGATTCGTGGAAATAAATATTGTGATTTTTCTGCAACTGATGACGATGATGAAATTACAAATAAACTGTGGCCGATAGTAAAAGGTATTATAATGACAAATATTGAAAATGGGCAAAATATTATAATAGAAGGTTGCTACTTGCCACCTGAGCATGTTAATGATTTTGAACCTGAATATTTAAAACAGATAATTACTCTATATATAGGTTTTTCAAAGAGGTACCTTGAAAAGAATTTTATTTCAGGGATTGTCGAACATAGAAGTGAGATTGAGCTGAAAGAATATAATGAACATGATGATTATATGAACTTGGACAATTTTTATAAACTCCACACAAAATTAAAAAAATGCTGTCAGGAGAATAATTCAAAGTTCTTTGAAATCATAGATGATTATGAGGGGGAAATGAACGATATATACATGTGGATTGACAAACAGGTAGAAATATTGCGATAAGAATAACTTTTTATTAATTTTATAATTGTGATATGTAGCGAACTAACATAAAAAGGTAACTGTAACAAATCCATATTCTAAAAGGTTAGACTTATCCAAGATGTTGGGATAAAACTATTATTTATATAAATTTTATAAGCGTGAAATAATAAAGAATAGTGACCATGTAAAAAGTCTGTAAAATAAGAATTGAGGATTGATAACAGGAATTTGTACGTTACTATTCGCAGCTGATATAGGGAGAAAAGCCACATCTGTTAGATCACATCTGTTAGATCACATCTGTTAGATGTGGCTTTATAAGTAAATGTTATTAAATATATTGAAGAGCCTAATTGGAGTTTGATGGAGAAAGGTATTTATTTGGACTTGTGCACCAACCCCCATGATACTTGATTGTCATATAAAGGGTTTCATCTCCATTTGATACTTTTACATAGCAGACGTTATCTTTAAATTTGTCAGTGATATCGATTTTTTGATCATAATAGTATACCCATACAGTACTATCATCTTCGTATTCTACCTCTGGATCATTGAGGTGGTCCATTAACTCTTCATCTGTTAATGCTTGTTCGTTTCCGTCATCATCTATGGAGACACCACCACCATCTGCTTCAATAAGTTCCCCATTTTCATCCTGATAAGACATATTGTAGGAACCATCAGAATTAAATGTTATTGCGGCATCTGTTTGATCACCATGTATCCAAAGCTGGATAGTTCGTTGAATTCCTCCTAGATTAGCAGCATATACAATCCCGCTGCCACCAATAAGTATTAAGCAAACAGCGACAGCAACTGCTACAGCTTTCACTGTCCTTTTTTTATTTAACATAGCCATTTTTTCTACCTCCAAAGAATAGTTTTCGGAGGTTTGTAAAACTGAAAATGCCTGCTTATATTTTTCTTTATTCGTCATCTTCCCATTCCTCCTTTAATTTTTCTTTGAGCAGCATTCGTG
Organism: Anaerocolumna sp. MB42-C2; assembly: GCF_030913705.1. Classification (GTDB taxonomy): domain Bacteria; phylum Bacillota; class Clostridia; order Lachnospirales; family Lachnospiraceae; genus Anaerocolumna. Next base: position 1,660,077 of record NZ_CP133190.1, on the reverse strand, counting down.
CACGGGATAGTCTGACTTTAACATTGCTTTCTGTTATTTTTAGGATATCTGCAATTTCCCGGATATTGTAATCCTCATAATAAAATAGATGAATGACGATGCGGTACTTTTCCGGAAGTCTCATTACTGTTTCAAAAAGGTTTTCGGATTCCGGCGCTTTAAAGGTCAAGGTTTCCATGTAATCATCTAAAGACAATTTATTTTGTCGCCAAAAAGTATGATTCACATTTTTTGCTTTGTTGATTGTCACCCGTATTAACCATGCACGTATGTGCTGCTCATTATCAAAATCTTTTTTTGATAAGTGATACTGAATAAACGTATCTTGAACAACATCTTCTGCATCCACAGCATTTTTGCAAACATTAAATGCTACTGCATATAAGTTGCTCTGATAACGTTCGATCATTTCTTGTATAGGTTGTTTCATGAGCGCTCCTTTAGCTTATGTTTATGAAAGGCCTTTCACTTATAGTACAAATGAAAGAACGGAAAAGTTACAAAAACAAATAAAAAAATATAAAATACCATTATATGACGAAGGCATTAAAAATTATAGTAAATTCGTAAAATATACGGTGATCTGCAAAAATAAGCTTAAACTAATATTTTTTCTAAAAAAGACATGGTAATTGTATTTATTTGACAATCTGATATAATAGATATTACAGTATAATGGAGGATATATCATGGGTTGTCAGAGCGTACTTGACTGGCTTTTTAAAAATGGTAATGCAGTGATTCGCTATAGAATTGCTGATGAAATATGTAAAGATAATATACCGGTAGGTATTTCAGTATTGGAAGAAGAATTATTAAGTAGTAATGAAGTTAAAACATGGCTCTCATATTTCAATCCAAATGAAGTAAGCTTAAAAAATTATCATGGGAGCTTTAACACCTGTTTTGAAAACTGCATGAATAAACTTGTTAATCTGGGATTACATGCAGGCATCAAGGAATTTGATGAAAAGACCTTACCTCTACGAAGATGGTTTTCGAATATGATACAGAAAGAGGAAGAAAAGTGGGATGTATTTGCCATGATTATTTTTGCTGCATCCTTTCTGCTGGCAGGTTACAGGGATGAAGCTATTATAACTTTCTTAAAAAAGAGGTTAATTTATGTGTATGATTTCACACGTTCGCTTGACTATAACCTATATGATAATGAAGAGGTATATGGGGGAATTCCAGTAGCTTTTAGGGGAAGACCTATCATAAAACCTGATTTATATAAAAACGGGTGGTATAAATATCCATTAATATTTGATGTATATGGATTTTCAGCAATGATTGATACTTGCGATATTTGTGATAAGGATAAAATTTATAATATTATAGATTATATTCTTAATACGGAATATCAAGTTTTACCAGATGGATATGGAATACTTTCTGCGCAGGGAAGAAAATATTATTCTATGGGATGGGATGTAAAGCTGCCATGTTTTAATAGTTCGTTTACCGATTTTGATAAATGTGGTTCATTATTATTGCAAAGATTAGAACTTATGGCACATTTTAAAAATGCAGTTAACTCTTGGTGGTTTATTTCTGCTGTTAACTATTTGGAATCTTTTCGAACAGTAGATGGTACATATATATTGCCAAAACAATTTCTTACGGAAAAGGAAGGGTATTGGGTAATGGGGATGCATATGGGACTGGGAGAGAATCGAAGACAACGGCTAGCGAATGAAATTGAATCTACATTTTGGATTCTTAAAATAAAAAAAACAGCCGGTATATTAACTTTATGATTTAGTACTGGTTTTGTGGAATAGCAAGGTGCACGCCGAGAACATAGTTTTTTTGCAGATAGAAGTAATTTTATTTAGAGTGATAGAGAAAGTATGGATAGTGCATTAATTCGAAGAATAATGATTGGAGAATCAAGTAATCAGCATTCGTATATCCAATATGTTTAATGTTTTTTAGTATTTTTATATCTGTAATGGTAGAAAGGATGAATAAAATTTATGACAGACAAGTTCATTGATTTACATATGCACAGTTATTATAGTGATGATGGGGAATTCTCACCTGCTGAGCTAATAAAGAGATGCAGTAACCGAGGAGTTACTATTATGGCTATTGCGGATCATAACAATATAAAGGCAGTAGAAGAGGCAAGAAAAGAAGCTTTTAAACATCATATTCATTATATTAATGCAATTGAAATAGACTGCACATACCGAGATATAAATCTACATGTTCTTGGATATGGAATAGATTGTAAAAGTAAGGCATTTGATAATCTGGAAGAAAACATTCTTCATCAAGAAAGAGTATGTTCCGGAAAGAAATTATTTGACAGAAGGAACAAATTATGTTACCGCAATGGTATTTCGGTATAGTGACGGGTCTTACTTTGAAAATCAGGATATGTGGGTATTAAGCGGCATCTACAGAGAGGTATATATTTACAGTGAGGCTAACGTGTCAATATTCGATTTTCATTTATCCAGTAAGGTGTCAGACAATTTTACCTGCGCTGAGAACGTATTGACTGTAAAGCTGCACAATGCCGGATTACAGAGCCATAAGATAAGGCTCCGCGCATGGTTATGCAAAGATGAATTAAAACAGCTCATATGTGAAGTGGAAGCTGTCATAAATGAAAATAGTGATTTGCAGATTAACGAGAAAAGCCTCTCTGAAAATATTGAGTTATGGTCAGCAGAAAGCCCCAATCTCTATTCCCTTATCCTTGAACTTCAATCGGAAAATGCTCCTTGTGAATATAAGGCTGTGAAACACGGCTTCTGTCGTTCGGAGATTTCGAATGGAGTATTCCTGATTAATGGACAGAAAGTGAAACTAAAAGGGGTTAACCGGCATGATTTCTACGGCGAGACGGGTTGGGCGGTTCCAAAAGATATTTATATAAAAGATATCCAGTTAATGAAATGCAATAATATAAATGCGGTACGTACCAGTCACTATCCAAATGACCCCTATTTTTATCAGCTTTGTGATGAATATGGAATATATGTGATGGATGAGTGTGATTTGGAAACACATGGCATCCGGGATTTTTTTCCAAGAGACCGGGACGATGTGAAACCTGCTATGTTAGACAGGGCCAAACGTATGGTTCTGCGTGATAGAAATCATCCCTGTGTTGTTATATGGAGTCTGGGTAATGAAGCGGGAGAAGGAAACGCTTTCGATGCTCTTTATAATAAGCTACGGGAGATTGATCCGATGCGACCCATTCATTATGAGGGAGATCAGCGTCCGGAATGCACCGACTTCGTCTCGTTCATGTATATGCCTCCATTGGCCATGGAGCTCCTTGCCAATGGAGAAAATGTTACCCATGAGAAGCTTGGCATGGCAGAACTGGCGAAACAGATACAATTGGGCAGCCGATTTGAAATTAATGCAGATATTATTAAAAACCGCCCGATCATGCTGTGTGAGTATGCTCATTCCATGGAAAACAGTCTTGGCAATTTTCAGGAATATTGGGATATACTAAGCCGTTATGACTGCCATGCCGGAGGATTTATTTGGGATTTTGCAGATCAGGCGATTCAAAAGTCGGTACAAGGACAGGATCAATGGCTTTACGGAGGAGATTTCGGAGAATCGGAATCAAATTTTTATTACTGTGCCAATGGTATTATGGCTGTTGACCGTACTCCTCATCCGTCTTTGTATGAAGTAAAAAAAGTCTACCAGAATATTAGTATAGTTGCTAAAGATCTGCCTCAAGGAATCATAATAATCCGAAATGATTATAGATTTATAAATTTGGATTGTTTTCAACTGGTTTGGAGCATAGAATCAGCCGGCACAGTAATTTCAAACGGCATTGACAGTAGTTTCAAACTGGAACCATGTGATCAGACGGATTACTGTATTCCTTTTCATATAAATGAGCTTCCTGAAGCGGAATGCTTTTTCAATGTTAGCTTTGAATTAAAAAAGGATACTAAATGGGCGAAGCGTGGTCATGTGGTGGCTTATGAACAGTTTCAACTAAAAAAGCCGGAATTTATAACACCGCCCATCCTCACTGGTATAGTCAAAGATTCACTGCATTTAAAAGAACGTAATCAGATTTTAACGGTGTTTAACTCAAATGTCTCTCTCAAATTAAATACGAGAACAGGATTCGCCCAGAACTTATCTATCGCCGGTATGCCGGTTATCGACACTCTGATGCCGAACTATTTTCGGGCTTTGATTGACAATGATCGTATGTTTGCTAATATCAATCCTTCCAGAATGCTTGGAACCGTAACAGGACTTAAATGGAAAAATGCAGCCCAGGAATTTAAACTTTTAGAATGCACTGCTTCAGATGATGATAATGGTATTTTATTAAATTGCCGGTTTACCCACCCTCTGTTCCGGAAGGAAATTGTATTGGAATATACAATCATAGCCAGTGGTGCCTTGAGAGTAAAACATATAGCGACACCGTTAGAAGAACCTTACCGTATTGGGTATGCTTGCACAAGTGCGGCCGGACTTTAATCACTTTACTTGGTTTGGGCGCGGTCCATATGAAAATTACTGTGATCGTAAGAGTGCATCAAAAGTGGGACTGTGGCATGCTGCATTACCGGAATTACAGCATAATTATATGAGACCTCAGGAGAACGGCAATCGGACGGATGTACGTTTCCTGCAGATAACGACACCCTATGGCAATGGTTTTAAAGTGCAGGATTTAACCGGACAACATATGGGTTTTAGCGCCCAGCCTTACAGTCAGGAAGATCTGGACGCAGCAGAACATATTTTTGAACTACCTGTCAGAGATTCTATCACTTTGCATATTGATTCATTACAATGTGGTGTGGGTGGGGATGTTCCCGGGTTTACACTGTTAAAACCACCTTATCGTATACATCCGCTCCAGGAATACATTCAAGAGTTTATTATTTACTAGAGTAAATAATAAAGCCTTTCTCGATTTTCATAGATAAGGAATCAAGCTTAACTCAGATTTATCCAGGAGATGTTTTCAGATAATATTTTCCTCCAGGAGGTACCGGCTTTTGTGCACAAGCCACAGACATGCGTACTTTTGTCCCACAAAAACCCGCAAACATCTCCAACGTCTTTATAAACAGAAATTGAATAAAATAGACTTCAAAGGCAATGCAGCCTCGTCACATTGGAAAATCTCTATTTCTTTGAATAATGAAGATTTTTTATCTTCATCACTATTTTGTCATACATTTTATCAAAGCTTGCCAGGGAGGGAATGCTTTCCAGGGTGATAGCATCTTGCTCCATGGCTTTGCAGCAGAAAATGAATTATTTTGTCAGAACAACCTTTTTCCATCTAAAATATCGATACCAAGCTCTTTTGCCACACTGGTTTGCCTAAATGGATTTACTTTTTCTACTACGCCGTCACGTTTGAAAAGTGAGCCTGTATTTTTGAACCAAAATGTTACATCTGCTTTTACGCATTGTTCACGAATATTAAGCACCCAATCATAATCACACACACGAGCTTCTCGACCTGTTTCGCCGCCTACGGTAACATGGTCTACCCCATGAAGATACGGCGTTAAATCTATTGTTTCTAAAAGTGGGGCACAAGCAATAAAACGCCGCTTTATTGGATAGGATAAAAAGAGTGGAAGTCTGTAATCGGCTAATTCTTGATTTTCGACAGTACAGCCAATATTCACATTGTCATAACCTGTACCCCAATCGGACGGAAGGGAGACAGGGAAACGGTCAATTCGTTTTGTCAAAAATAAAAAATCGATGTCGGTTCTTTCCTTGATGATAGACCATATCTCTTTGCGCCATTCATCCGCTTCGGGAAGGAAAAAATCGGTTGCAAAACAGGTTGCAAGAATCTTGTTTCCTTTGATGTTGTATTCACCTTTTGCATTTGTCCTTATAGGCCAATCGAATTTATCTGTTTTTTGTATGGTGTTTTGACCATAGCGTTTCGCAAGTGGTCCATAAAAATAGCAATTTGTGCAGCCATCACTTGCTTTATAGCAACCTGTCCACGGTTCCCAGTTCATAGGCATCCTCCTGATTTTGTTGGGTTTTAATGTCATAATATGTACAATCCCCATTTTTTATAATAAGTGTACGATATGTTTCATATATCAAGCACGACGCGTACTGTTTTACGATTTTCCAAACAAGAATGCAGTCGGACAGATTTGATTATTGATTATTTTCAATATCCTTAGTAATATCGTAATATACAATTGTAGCTGAGTCAACAATTATCGATTATATGCAGAGAATTTAGAAAATAAAAAAAATTGATGGCCGACAAAACACAATGTAAATCTCATGCCTATGTTACTGTTCACTAACATGCAAAAAGCAGCAGTTCCGCGAACAATAACATGCTTCGCGATGCACACAAAACGAGGGGGCAGCGTTCCTACGCTGCAATTCTCCGGTTTTCTGTGACAATACACTCACAAAAAACTTGTCGCGCTGTTGCCTGTGAACAATAATCTGCCTATTCTTATTTATGCTGCTATTCATATATCTACTTGTAATTTTTGTGAGATTGTGGTAGAATAAGGGAACTTAACAGTAGTACATAATTTAAAAACTTGGCAAACTTATTGAAAAATAAGGGCGCAAAGCTAGAGCCTGTCAAAAGATTAGGATAATCTTTTTATGGTAGTTCAGTTGCGACTAGAGCAGAATTAATTTAATTCTCTTCGGTTGCTTTTTTTGTCCCGGAAATTGATATATTTAGAATAGAAGCTTACCTGTAAAAGAGGAATAAAATTTATGTGGTAAAAATTTTTCCGTATTTATACATTAGAGAAAGAAGGCAAATAATGGAGTTATATGCAAGATTAATTAAAGGTGGAGAAAAGATTGCGGTAGTCGGTCTAGGATATGTCGGACTGCCAATTGCAGTTGCATTTTCTGAAAAAGTAAAAACCATTGGATTTGATATTAACAAGGCTAAAATCCAACAATATCTTAGGGGAGAGGATGTTACCAGGGAAGTCGGAGAAGAGGCCATAAGAAATACTACTGTAGAATTTACATATGAAGAACAAAAACTGCAGGAAGCTAAATTTATTATTGTGGCGGTTCCAACACCGGTTCATATTGATAAAACACCTGATTTATCACCTGTGACAGAAGCATGTGTGTTGATTGGACGTAATCTTACTAAGGATTCCGTTGTAGTGTTTGAATCAACAGTATATCCCGGGGTTACTGAGGAAATATGTGTACCGATTTTAGAGCGTGAATCCGGATTAATATGTGGTAAAGAATTTAAAGTAGGTTATTCCCCTGAACGAATTAATCCCGGAGATAAAGTCCATACACTTAAAAATATAGTTAAAATTGTATCGGGGATGGATGTTGAAACAAGAGAAACGATAGCTAAGGTATATGAATTGATTATTGAGGCAGGAATACATAGAGTAGGAAGTATTAAAGCCGCGGAAGCAGCTAAATTAGTAGAAAATGCGCAAAGAGATATTAATATTGCTTTCATGAATGAACTTGCTATGGTATTTGATAAGATGGATATTAATACGAAAGAAGTTATTGATGCTATGAATACAAAATGGAATGCACTTAGATTTACACCGGGTTTAGTAGGAGGGCATTGTATAGGTGTGGATCCATATTATTTTATCTATCAGGCCGAAATACTTGGTTATCATTCCCAGATTATATTAGCAGGTAGAAAGATTAACGACGACATGGGCAGGTTTATTGGCGAGATCATCGTGAAGAGAATAATTAGGGCCCAAAAGCTTGTTAATAAAGCCAAAATTTACATTATGGGTATCACCTTTAAAGAAAATTGCCCTGATATCAGAAACTCTAAGGTATTTGATATTATTAATAAATTAAAAGAATACGATGCAAAAGTTACGGTTGTAGATCCACAGGCAGAAGTTTCCGAGGTAAAAGCGGTATATAATTTGGATGTTGTAAAATTATCGGAGGTTAAAGATGCGGATTGTATTGTATTTGCAGTTGCACATAAAGAATTTGCTGCCTTAACAAAACAGCAGCTAGATGGTATGTTCCGGACTCTTCCGGCACAGGAAAAAGTGATTATAGACATAAAAAGTATATTTAATAAATCAGAGATGGAAAATATGGGGTTCTCCTACTGGAGCTTGTAAGAAAAGAGGTGAATATAGAAAGTGGGAAAATTATCAAGGTATGTAAAAGTTTTAGTATTTTTACTAATTTGTATTACTATTACAATTACTGTATTTACGCGTATCAAATATATAAAAAAGGATGCGAAACCTGTTATGCAGACTCAGACTCAAAATGAAGTAACAGACGCTATAAGCAAAGCAATGAGCCAGCTGCAAACGGAGGACGCGAAAGAGGCTGGGATAATTAAGGATGTCCGGACTTCTGAAAAAGTAGTTGCACTAACATTTCAAGGTTTATCCGATACCGACACCAATAAAGAAATTGTTAAACTCTTAGATACTTATAAAAGGAAAGCAAGCTTTTTTGTACCTGGTATTTTGGCTGCGGAAGATGCAGAATCTATAGAGGTTATGTATGCAGGCGGAAATCAGATAGAAAGCAATACATTATCAGAGACAAAACACATGGAAAAGTCTTCTGCACTTGAATTAGTGGATGATTTCTGTAATACCAACAGTATAATTCAGTCCATTGTAAAGAGAAAACCTGAGCTGTTATTATGTAATTCCACCGAATATACGAAAGATTTATTAAAAGCTGCTTATGTATCGGGAAATCAAAAGGTTCTTAAGAGCACCCATTATTTAAATTATCAAAGTTTTAACAGTTATGAGCAGGTTCTGGAATATGTTAATAATCTGGATAAAGGCAGTATTTTGACATTTAAAATGAGTGGAGTACTGGATAAAGAAGAATATGAACCTGCAGAAAGAGAATCTACTCCTGCAAAAGATAAAGCTCCGGGTACGAAAAAGAGTAAATCAACAGAGGAGGAGCTAACGGAGCAGGAAAGGTTACTTTCAGTTGTTGAATGGGTATTAAAAGCTCTTGGTGATACAAACTATAAGACCGTGTTTGCGGAAGAGTTACAAAATTATTATGATGCGGATTATAATATAAATTTTGCTGACCTAAAGAAGAAAAATAAAGGAGTACTTGCAAAGGTATATAAAAATGTGAAAACAAGTAAAAATAGGATATCTCTGTCCTTTCGAGGTATCGATGATAAAACTAAGCTGACTGAAGTATTGGATTTTCTGGAATTTAACCATCTGAAAGCTACTTTTTTTGTTACAGCTGAGGATATCATACACTATCCGGATCGAATTCAGCTTATTATAGATAAAAATCAAACGATTGCCAATGGAGGTATGACCGGTAAAGATCTTACCGCCATGGATTTTGATGAAATCTGTTTGGAGATTTATAAATGTGACAAACTTCTCATGGAAAAATACCTGATTAACTGTGACTTATTTATGCCGGCCTATGGTAAATATAATGATCAGGTTCTGGAAGCGGCAGCCGCATTAAAATATAATGTTGTAACCTACAACAGAGTACCCGTTTCAAATCAAAAAGCGACTCTGGATAATATTATGAATAAATACAAACACGGTTACAGTAAAGGTGATATTATTTATTTTAATACGGACTACAAGCAGATTCTAAACGTAATTACCCAGATTTATGCGTTTTATATTAAAGGTAAATATAAAGTATATGATGTCGAAGCTTTGATTAACAGTGCAGACAAAGAACAAACATATAAAGCTGAAGTTAGTAGCAGAACAGAGAGTAACAATAATGCAGATTACAGTAATACAATTGTAAATAATAATTCCAAAAAACAAAATGGAACAGAAAAATCAATTATCAATGTGTTAAGTTACAGCCGCCGGATGCCAATTTACTTAAGTCCTCCGGTTATTAATCCGGTTAATTCCAATACAGTAAAACTTTCAAAACAGACAGAAAAAACAAGTTATACAAAAAAGAAACTGGATGCATTACGTAAAACGAACAAAAATAAAAAAGCGGAAGTTATTAATACAGTACATACAACCGAACAGGCGCTTAGCTTTACTTTCTATGGTGTCAGTAATAAATCTGTTACAAAGGATGTATTAGAAAAGTTGGATTCGATAAATGCAAAAGGTACTTTTTTTGTTACAGAAAAGGATCTGCTGACTAATGCAAAGGAAATAAAAAATATTTCTAAGAAAGGACATGAAATCGGAATATGTTTGATTATGCCTGAAAAAGCAGATTTTTATTCTGTCTGCAGGGACATTTTGACGATTCAGAGCCAAGTAAAAAAGTTATGCGGTAAAAAACCAACCTTAGTAAGATATGCTTATACGGTGGAGCTATCGGATGAAATACTAAAAGCGGTGTCCAGCACAGGATGTAAAGTTGTCTGGCAGGACTTATCGCTTACCAGTTCCAGATTGGGGGCTGATGCAACGCTAGAGGATGTAACCAGATTTGCATTTAACAGCGGTAATGTAACCGTAAAGAGAGGTTATATTATTTATATCAGAATGGATTATTATGAAGACTCTAAATTAGTGGGTAACCTGATTCTAAATATAGTAAAAAATAGAATTGAGCCAATCACATTTAAAGATGAATATCAGAATAATGATTCCTCCTATTCCATTAAAACGTTGGGGAGCTTACTTGCCAGTGATAAAGTATATACCTATCCCTTATCGGATAAAGTTATTTTACCGGCCGTTAAAGATGCTATATATCCGGGGCACATGCGGAATCTGGATTCAGAACAGCAAATTGAATTTATGAAAAGTCATTATGTAGGCAATCTGGATATTAATACGTGTTCTACGCTGCCCGGATTTACTTCGTCTGAAGTAGCGGATTTGGATCAGACAGGCAGATTTACCTATGACAGAGTATTATTTTTAACCTTTGATGACTGGGGGTCAGACAAACCGATTACTCAGATACTGTATGTCTTAAATAAATATAAGGTAAAGGCAACTTTTTTTGTCAGAACCAGTTATGTACAGGATAATCCCAATTTACTAAGAGCAATTGCAGAGGCCGGGCATGCTGTAGGCAGCCATACGGATAAGCATCTGCCTTTCGCTAATTCCCGTACTGGAGATGTATTTGATATCAGTACGGAATTTACTCCACTGACATATGATGAGATTAATCTAAGAAAAATTGATTTATTAACCTCTTATAATAAGCTTCAGAGTATTATCGGTGATATAGAAGCGGATGGAAAGCCATCCTTAACAAAAATATTCCGGCCGCCTACATTGGCAATGAGTAAAGAGGGCATGGAGGCTATATTTGATATGGGATTTCAATATTCCGTAAGCGGGGATTACAGTACTCATGATTATGCTGAAACGGATTCTGCAGTCCTGGCTGACAGCCTGGTGAATGGTTTAAAACGTGGTGATGGATCTATACAGCCGCTGAATAACGGAAGTATAATGGTTATGCATATGTCGGATGATACATTTACACCAACACAAAAAGCCGATGTGACAGCGCAGGCCTTAGATATTGCAATTCCGAAATTATTAGCAGACGGATATAAATTCGCAAGGTTAAGTGATTATTTAAATAATAATTGATTTATAACCGATGCGGCAGGAAATAAAATAATAACTGAGCAGATCAGCAAGCAGGGTTTTAATTTATCACATAAAGTAAAGGCGAGATATGTTATATAAAAATGCAAAAAAAATAAATAACAATGGGCAGGACATACTGCTGGAAACCAAGAGTGACAGGAGGATACTGCCCAATGTACCGGATAAGACGAAAGTACGCAGTAATCTGGATCGAAGGGGCAAGAAAACCGATACCGGTTCGCAAGAAACTATTTATGAGTACATTGAAAATCTTCAGAAAGGACTCCGTTACAAAGTAGAGTATAATATACTGGTTACGTATAGAAGAGATGGAAGAAAGGTAAGTTTTATCTGTTCGGGTATTGATATATCCATGTCAGGTATTTTATTAAAAATTACTGAAAAATACCATATAGACGGGATGAAAGAGGCTAAGAAGATTCATCTGAAATTTGATATTTTACCTGGTACCATGCCGGAAGGCCTGGAGATGAAAGTAAATATGTATGCTGAAATAGCCAGAATAAAAATGGTATCCGATCAAGAATATTTATGCGGTATGGCATTTATACAACCGTTATCAGTTTATGCTTCCAAAAGAAAAGGCAGGTTTATGCTGACCTTATCCAGCCTATTACTGATTTGTATCACAGTCTTTATTATCTTAATGCGTGCAGAAAGCATTATATATTTTAAATTTAATAAATGGTTATATTTCTATAGTTTAATTACAGCCGGGTTTTTACTTAGCAGGTATGTATTTGGATTTTTGTACCGGGAAGTACCGATTGATGTTGATTATACACCGGGTGTGACCATATTAATTCCGTGTTTTAATGAAGAAGAATGGATACAAAGGACCATAACCAGCTGTATGAATCAGGATTATCCGGTTGATAAGTTAGAGGTAATTGTGATTGATGATTGTTCTGCTGATAAATCGGTAGAAAGAATCGATGAAATTTGTCAAAAACTCTATGAAGCCGGTGAACAATATGATGTTAAAAATCGTCTGAAATATATGGTACAGGAAGTAAACCGCGGGAAAAGGGAAGCCTTGGCAAGAGGAGCATTAGAGGCGAAACATGATCTTATTGTCTTCGTTGATTCTGACAGTTTTTTAGACCCTTTTGCAATTCGTAATCTGGTACAGCCGTTTAAAGATCCTAAAATGGGCGGAGTTTCAGGAAGAACGGATGTAGCTAATACATATACCAATGATTTAACAAAAATGCAGTCCGTCCGTTATTACATCGCATTTCGGATCATGAAAGCAGCGGAAGCCTATTTTGATACGGTAACCTGTTTATCAGGTCCCCTGGCATGTTACCGGAAAGAGATTATTTTAAAGAACCGGGAGCTTTGGTTAAACCAAAAATTTCTTGGTCAAAAGGCAACCTTTGGTGATGACAGGGCAATGACAAACTTTGTATTAAAGGACTACAGAACAAGTTATCAGGATTCGGCAATATGCTCTACGGTTGTTCCAAATAAATACAAGGTTTTTCTAAAGCAGCAAATGCGTTGGAAACGGTCCTGGCTGCGGGAATCGCTGATAGCCGGAAAATTTATGTGGAGAAAGGAACCTTTTGCAGCTCTGTCTTTTTATATGGGATTAGTAGTTCCCATAGCAGCTCCGGTTGTGGTATTATATAATCTTTTATATGTACCATTGACGCAGGGAATATTTCCAAAAACGTTTCTTATCGGTTTGTTATTAATGTCACTTCTAATGAGTGTTGCTCAGATGTTTTTTAGAAAGAGCAAGACATGGATTTTTGGTTTACTGTTTTGTTTTTATTATGAAGCAGTTCTATTATGGCAGATGCCGATTGCCTGGGTTACATTTTGGAAATCAACCTGGGGTACACGTTTGACACCCAGCGATATTTTAGAACAGCAGAGAAAAAGAGGGCAGGGCAGTAATGACAAAAGAAGCGAGCATAGTATAGAATAGGGGGAAAGCTCCCATGATATCAACAAGGGATAAGGATAAAATAAAGATTCTGCGCGGCATTATTGAGGGCATTATTATAGCAGGATTACTGGTCATATTAATACGGGCATTTTTAGATTTTGGTAAATATGAACCCTATGATAAGAATGATAATACGATTGTAACAGGCGAGGATAATGGATTTCTGGGAATATCCTATCTGGCAGTCGACAGAAGTGGCAGCGAAACAATGATTGGCACCAAACGGCTGCAGGAACAACTGGAAGCCTTGTATCGGAATGGATATGTTACAATAACCCAGGATGATATAATAAATTATTATAATAATGGGATGGCACTTCCTAAAAAAGCAATGTTTTTAATGTTTGAAGACGGACGAACAGATACTTCCATATTTGCCGGAAAAATTATGGAAAAATACAATTACATCGGAACCATGTTAAGTTATGGAGACAGACTAAAGAATAGGGATAAAAAGTTCTTAAAAGGAAATGATTTAATAAGCTTAAAGAAAAGCACTTTCTGGGAATTGGGTACCAATGGATACCGCTTATCTTATATTAATGTATTTGACAGATACAGCAATTATTTGGGAGAGCTTAGTTCGTTGGAATATTATGACGTTAAGCCCTACCTGGACAGAGACTATAACCAATATCTTATGGATTATATAAGGGATGGCAATTTTATACCCAAAGAATCCTATCTCCAGATGACTAACCGTATTAAAAAAGATTATCAGCTGATGGAAGATACCTATACGGAAGAAATAGGGGAAGTACCTAAATTATATGCATTAATGCATGCTAATACAGGAAGTTTTGCTAATAATGAAAAGGTTAGTTCCGTTAATGAAACCTGTATCAAAGATCTATTTACTATGAATTTTAACAGGGAGGGTTATTCGTTAAACAATAGAAAAAACGATATCTATGATTTAACAAGGATGCAGCCCCAGTCCTATTGGTATCCCAATCATTTACTAATGAGAATTAAAGATGATGCGAAAACAGACATAGATTTTGTGGAGGGAGATTTAAAAAGAAAAAAAGACTGGGATGTAATTAGAGGGGCTGCAGAATTTAGACAATCTGTTATTGCTCTTACATCAGAATCAGAGAGTAATGGATTGCTTCGATTAAAAGACAGCATGGATTACCAGAATTTCAAATTATCTGTTATTCTAAAAGGGAATAAACTGGGTACGCAATCAATTATTATGCGTGCAGATCAAGAGCTGAAACGATATCTGTCAGTTAAATTGCAAAATAATCATATTTATATTGATGAAAATGGAAAACGTTTATTTGAGCTTGATCTTGATGAATTTGATGGTGTTAAAAAACAATCGATTGATGAAAATAAGCAGGAAGCCTTGAGAACAGAATATGAAGTATATAAGAAGAATTCAAGCTTTGGAAAAGTCACCAATATGGATAGGCAGTCAAAGGTTATTGAGGATAGGGCCAAAACAATAGAAGAGGGGGCTGATGAATATGTCTCACCGATTCAGATTCAGGAAGCAGGGTCAAGAAAGCTAACTGTGTTTTTAAAGAATGATAAAATATCCTTATCTATTGATGGTAGAGAAGCGGTTAAAGATTTAGCTCTAACCGGAAAGTCCGCAGGGTTTGTTTATCTTGAATCGGCCTGGGGAGAATATGGATATAGTCAGAGAAATATCGCAGATGATGTATATGATGGTGTGTTTGAAAATCTTAATATTACCAATATCGATGACAGCAGTGAAGTTTTATATGACAATCAACTGCATGGCTTAGAAAAGGGAAAATTCTATATCAGTAATACGTGGAGCAGTATACTGAACTGGTTTATAAAAACACTATAAAATAATTATAATAACGGAGTAGAAAAAGATGAGAAGAATAATATCGGCATATATCCTGTGTACGTTATGTCTGTTGCTTTTAGGCTGCGGGAAGAAGGATTCATCAGATACTAATAACATCAATAGCAGTCAAACAACAGAGAACGTAATCATAGAGGATAATAAGGACTTTTCCGTTTGGCTTACTTATTGGGATTTGAAAAACTTTGAACAGGAAATAAGCGCGGCTAAAGATAATATAGATAACATCTGTTACTTTGCTGCCTATTTTAATACCGACGGAAAGTTATTTATCCCCCAGGAAATAACAAATACATATAAACAGATAAAGAGCAAGTACGGAGAGAATAAATATCACAGCTATCTATCCTTTGTAAATGATTTATTAAAACCTGACGGGACCTCTTCACTGAAAGACACAGAACTTTTATACACTTTGTTTTCAACACCGGAGCAGATAGAAAACCATATTAACGAAATTATAAATATGACAGTAAACGGCGGTTATAACGGAATTGAAATTGATTATGAGGGTATAAAAAGCGATATAAAACTGTGGAACTTATATTTAAACTTTATAAATCAGCTTTATGCAGCTGCTTTGGCTAAAAGTATTCCGGTAAGAATTGTATTAGAACCAAATGTGCCGGAAAAAGAACTAAAATTTACCCAAGGTCCGGAGTATGTTATAATGTGTTATAATTTATATGGAGCGGGAACAGTACCGGGGCCGAAAGCTAATGAGAAATTTTTGACTCAAATGGCAGAGAAAATGAAAGCATTTCCTGGAAAAGTAAATTTTGCATTTTCTTCCGGAGGATATGATTTTGCAGAAGACGGGACAGCGAAGCAGGTAACGGAAATAGAAGCGGAAACTCTAAGAACGGAATACAATACCGCTATAACGAGAGATAAGGATAGTAATTGTATTGTATTTAAGTATAAAGACCTAAATGGTTTATCCCATGAAGTATGGTATGCAGATAAAGAAACGTTGAATTTCTGGTACAGTGTAATCAATAAGTACGGAGATTATGGATTTACTCTTTGGAGAATCGGTGGTAATGTTTGTACTGATTTACAATAAGTGACAAACGGTTTACTAAGCTGCGGAAAGACCGGATGCCCAAGCTATTGCTGTAAGCAAGGGAAGACACGGATATCCTTTTGATTGGGAGGAATAATGCGCGCGAGTTGTCTATAGAGGAAAGCATCCGCCTTGCTCAACTGGTTGTTGGTCTTATCAAACTGGACAGTGTATAGACATTACAGATATTTCCTGATTGATTTTATCCCACATATGATAGTGTGCGTTATAATAGTCAGCAGCCAGATGTAAAGCATAACAAATTTTAATGTTGTAAACCAGGAGCATATTGTTGCCGTGATCTTGCTGAACACAGGATATTGTTTAAGCATATGTAAAAGTAATATGTTTTCAAAAACATCAAACAATGCTCTCAAAACGCACAGTATGTAAAGAAATGTTTTGATCTCTGGGGACATGTGTACAGCGTCTGAAAGTGTGACCATAGTAATTAAAAAACACAATATAAAGATAAAATCCAACACAAGATACTTTTGGTAAGCTATTCGCCCACCCTTTTGTATTTGCTCAAAAGTTTGCTTCACTGTTTCACTGCTGTAATGAAAACGCATATCCAGCAGACGAAAAGAACTGTCAAAAGTTTGAA
The DNA here is from genome assembly GCF_030913705.1 of Anaerocolumna sp. MB42-C2. Classification (GTDB taxonomy): domain Bacteria; phylum Bacillota; class Clostridia; order Lachnospirales; family Lachnospiraceae; genus Anaerocolumna. Next base: position 1,643,022 of record NZ_CP133190.1, on the reverse strand, counting down.
TACTTCGTATTCCATGGCCGGTCATATACATGACCAACAGACATATAAGAAATCCGAATATGCCGATTACTCTTATTAATTTTATCAATGAAATGCTCCTCTCTAAATTTGAATGAGACAAACCGCAACACTTGTAGCGGTTTGTCTCATATAGTATAATATGGAATATGATAGGAATCAATAAGTTGAAAACAAGTGCTACATAGAAGTTGATTTTGTAGCGGTAATAGAGGAGAATAGGATATGCTTCAAAGTATTAATCCAACAGCAAAGCAATCTCAGAGATGGATCATTAAGGCATTACTGGATTTGATGGAAATCACAGAGTACGATAAAATCAGTGTATCAGCGATTTGCCGTAGGGCTGATTTAGATCGGCGCACTTTCTATCGCAATTTTGATTCGAAAAATGATGTATTGGAAGAATATATCAAGATTCTGGGCGAAGAATATATTAAAATGTATTCTGCAATCGATAACCTCTGCAGTTATACTGCGGTAAAATTCTTTTTTGAGTTCTGGAGTAGACATTTGAGCTTTATAAAAAAAATAAAGAAATGCGGTTTGAGTGATTTCATTTTTCAGCAGTTTGAGAAATTTACGAAAGAACATATTGCACTGCTGATAGGTGATAATGTATTAAAGTTACCAATAGAGTATGTATTTGCATATAGAATCGGTGGTTTTTGGAATGCTATGCTAACATGGATGGCTGGTGATGCAAAGTTGTCTCCAGATGAAATGGCCACGATCATCACTCAAATATGAAAGCATTTAAATCTATGTAATTATCATTTGAAGTCAATAAAGTAGGAAACCAAATATCAAGCAAGGGCAATATCATACATGTATATGTGAAGATATATGGTATTACAATACCAAGGTGAATAGAGACCTAAGAAAGGAGGCAGTTAGGATGTCTAATATAAGAACAGGAACACAGGATCATATTTATATTGCAATTGATTTGAAGTCATTCTATGCCTCCGTTGAGTGTATTGAAAGGGGATTAAATCCACTGACTGCCAATCTTGTAGTGGCTGATCCAACTCGTACCGAGAAAACAATCTGTCTTGCAGTGTCACCATCTTTGAAGAAATATGGCATACCTGGAAGAGCCCGGTTATTTGAGGTGCAACAGAAATTAAAGGAAATAAAACAGCATACAGGTAAAGAGATAGAATATATTATTGCACCACCTCAGATGGCACGCTATATTGAAGTATCCTCAGAGATTTATGCGACATACCTGCAATATATCAGTCCGGATGACATTCATGTATACAGTATTGATGAGTGTTTTATGGATGTGACGAATTATCTGCATCTTTATCAGATGTCTGCAAAGGAATTAGCGGTGAAAATGATTTCTGACGTACTTAAGAAGACCGGAATCACTGCAACGGCAGGAATCGGAACGAATCTGTATCTGTGTAAGATTTCTATGGATATCGTTGCAAAGCATGTAGCCGCGGATGCAAGCGGAGTACGGATTGCTGAACTTGATGAACTGACTTATCGAAAGTTATTGTGGGATCATAAACCGTTAACTGATTTCTGGAGAATTGGTGGAGGTATAGCCAAAAGACTTGAAAACAGCGGTCTGCAAACGATGGGCGATATAGCGAGAACCTCGATATATAATGAAGATTTATTATATAGAATGCTTGGTATTGATGCTGAACTATTAATCGACCATGCGTGGGGGTATGAACCCTGCAGCATGAAAGATATTAAATTCTATAAACCCAGCACAAACAGTATTTCTTCAGGACAAGTCCTGCAGAGTCCGTATGATTTTTTTAAGGCAAGAATTATTGTACAGGAGATGACAGATTTGCTGGTACTTGACCTTGTGGACAAGGGTGTGGTAACAGATAGTCTGACCTTGACCATTGGTTATGATCGAAGCAGTGTAGATGAAGGAAAATACACGGGGGTAGTTACTTATGATCGATACGGGCGGGGTGTACCCAAATCCGCTCATGGTACTGCGAATCTTGGTACAACCAGCAGCAGCACCAAAAAAATTATGACAGCAGTTATGGAGCTTTACGATAGAATCGTTTCAAAAGAACTCTTAGTCAGGCGGGTTACTCTTTGTGCCAATAATCTTGTGGAAGAGGGATATGAGCAGTTTGATTTCTTTACGGATCCGGTGGAACAGGCAAAAGAGCGTAAGATGCAGGAAGCCATGCTTAATATTAAAAAGAAGTTTGGAAAGAATGCTATTTTGAAAGGTTTGAATCTGGAAGAGGGTGCCACTACAAAGGAAAGAAATAATCAGATTGGTGGACATAAAGCATAGGAGAGATTTATCATGGTAAAGAATCCGGTACAGTTAGGTGCGCAGGCATCACATAAATATGATGACATTATTAATTTAGAATATCCATTGAAAAGCTCAGATGGAATCAAACATCCAAGAATGCAGGTAGAAGACCGGGCAAAGATATTTGCTCCTTTTGCGGCTCTAAAAGGTTATGAGGAAGCGATTGCAGCAAAACAGAAAATTGTTGTGCCTCGTATAGAATTGTCAGAGGAAGCAAAAGAATATTTAGATTTACAGCTTGGTAAGATTGAGCTTTTGCTGACAAAAGGGCAGCACCCGGTCATCACAGTTGTATATTTTAAAAAGGATAAAGCGAGGAATATAGATGGCGGAGAATATATTCAGTTCACTGGCCTGGTAGCCAAATTTGACCTGACCTCACGTATCCTTCAGATTGTTGAAAAGAAATTGCGTTTGGACGATATCTATGGTATTGAGGGTGAGGATCTGGATGGTATCTGAAGATGAATGAGAAGTAGGAATAATGGGCGATTTAAAAATACGTAGTGATGATTATCGTAGCGAAATAGTCAAAAAGTACTTTCAATATGATTAGTAATTGATTATCACGAACGGAAAGTGTGTTGACATGGAAAAATTTACTTTAGAGGTACCAACAATAAATAGAAAAGAAGAAGCATTGGATTATTTAAATGAGCATGTTCAATATAATTAGAATATTTGTATGCTTAATTTATATAGCAATGTATTCAATTATAATAATTTTTAGAAATGATGTACACTCATGACCATTGCTTTAGAATAGAAAATTGCACACAAGAACGCGCAAAAAGGCCTTGCCGATTAATGGAATTTTTCCTAGCTGTCCCGTCATTTTGCGTAATCCGGTGAAAATGGATACATAAACCGGCAGGTATTAAAAAATTATACTTCAAACATTATTTTTTAAATCTAAGTTTTAGCGAATATTGAAATTTTAAATTCATAAACTGAAAGAAAAGAAGTTGCAGTTGCAGCTTCTTTTTTGTTGTTAATTACAAAACTTTAAAATATATTATCTTAAGTATCATATTTAGAGAGGATGTGTATGGAGTGACACATTCGAAACCAACGTATTATATCTGGAAAACAGATGAGATGAAACAGGAAGAATATGAATATATAAAGAATTATTGGACCTCACTAGGATTCCGTACGGTTACTTTTGTAGATGGAAGCAGTAATAAAGATATAAACGAAGGATTAAAGGCAGTGATAAAGAATCATATAACATCTGATAAATGCTGAATGATTGTCCCGAAAAAAATCAAATCAATTTGTGATTCTGCCCAATTGCACTATTTATTTATTGCATGATATTCAACGTAGAATTATAAAATGTCCTGATCGACGAAAGTGAATGATTCATATGGCTTTTATCAGCTCAATCATAAAACAATTATAACTTATATTTGCAGGGAACTATAATACATAATTACATAAAAAGTGAGGGATTTCAATGGTTGCGGGATATGTACGACTTTCTCGAGATGATGATAAAAAGAATTATGTTTCTATAGAGAATCAAAAGTTATTGATTAACCAGTTCGCTTCTGAATCAGGTTATGTCATCGATACCTGGTATGAAGATGACGGTATCTCCGGATACAGTTTCAACCGGCCCGGTTTTAAAAAATTACTGGAAGATCTGGATCATAATATTGATACAGTAATAGCGAAAGACTTATCACGAATCGGGAGACATAATGCAAAAGTGCTTTTACTTCTTGACGATTTTAAAGAACGTGGTAAACGCTTATTGCTGGTTGACGATAATTATGATACCTTAGAGGATGAAGACGATATTATAGGTATTAAAACGTGGTATAATGAGAGATACGTAAAAGACACAAGCAGGAAAATACGTAAAGTCATAAGAGCGCGTCAGGAAAAAGGAACTTTGATATTAAGAGTACCATTTGGATATGCTAGAGATAAAAATGATAAATCAAAAATTATTATTATTGAGGAAGAAGCAGAATATATTCGTCTGATTTTTGAGTTTTATCTTCAGGGATACGGATATCGGAAAATTGCGGTTAAACTTACGGAGCAGGGGATACCAACTCCCTCTATGATGATTCATAATAGATATCTGAGCGAGGGTAAAGTTTTAAAACATAAAATTTCTTCTGCCTGGACGGACGGAATGGTTGCTGATATATTAAAAAATGATTTTTATATCGGTAACCTAAGAGCTCATAAGAGAGCACGGGTTACGATTAACGGTACGGATCGGAGAGTATCGAAAGAAGACCAGATTCTCTTTCGGGATAACCATGAACCTATTATTGATAAAAATTCCTATGATCTGGTACAGGAAATCAGGAAGAAGAGAATACATACCAATTACCGCGGACAGAGCAGCGAGGGTAATATTTTAGGAGGATGTTTAATCTGTAAAGACTGTGGCAGCCGCTTTACGCCGATACTTCGTAAAAATAATACCAAACGGAAATATTATCTGTGTAATACCTATAATCAAAAAGGAAAAAGATATTGTGAATATACCCATCTGATTAATGAGTCCGATCTGATAGAGGATGTTATTAATTATATAAAGTTATGTCGAAATGTTCTGGCAGAAATTATCAGGACTTATGATATGAGTGATTTTATCAAGGAGAAAGAGTCGATTGAGGACAAAAGAAGAATATTAAAGGATTCTATAAAGAAAAACAAAAGTAAGTTAAAAGTTCTGCTTTCACAGAAATTAAATGAACTAACATCGAATGCCGGGGATGAAAAGATTATTAATGAAACTTATTCTGAACTGATGACCGAAATATTAGCGAAAATAAACAGTTATGAATCCCAACTGAAAGAACTGGAGGATACCAGAATTACCAATTCCAACAACCAGGGCAAATTAGCAACTGCTCTGCAGGTTGTTGATTCCATAATAGATAAAGGCAATATCAACCGAAAGGATATAGAAATTCTGGTTGAGAAAATCATAGTAGATAAAGACGGACTACCTGAAATCGAATTAAAATACGGTCTTAGTAAATTAGTTAAATACAGTCCGGCAGAAGACCTCAACAAATATGAGCATGAGATTATTCTTACAACCATGAAATTAATTCAGCAGGAAGACAGAACGTATACATCAGCAAAACATCTGTCGGAGGAGCTGACAAAACGGGGCTATAAAAAATGTAAAAAAGCAGTACGTCCCTATATCCAAATCATGATAAGCAAAGGTATCCTGAAAGAAACGGGGGACCGGTTAAAACCTTATGAAATCCTTGTTTCAAAGAGTGAACTTAATAATAGGGTAAAAATTTACATGGAGTCCATGTCAAACCGGTGGTATGCCGCAAATGGTTTTGGAATATATCCTTAAGAAAAATGGGATAGATCCTAAGAATGACTTAACAATTGTACAGAATATTGATTTTGGATTAACATCACAGGCATTTGCTGCAGGTACCGGAGATTATACAGTGGAATTTGAACCAAGCGCAACTGCACTTGAAAAAGAAGGAAATGGTAAAGTAGTGGCTTCTTTAGGAGTAGAAAGCGGAAAAGTTCCTTATACTGCATATTCTGCTAAGAAGAGTTACATCAAAAAAAATCCTGAAGTAATCCAGAAATTCACCAATGCTATTCAAAAAGGATTAGATTATGTTAATTCACATACTCCTAAAGAGATAGCTAAGGTGATTGCTCCACAATTTAAAGAAACTGATCTTGATACGGTTACCGCAATTGTAACAAGATATTATGAACAGAATACCTGGAAAGAAAATACGGTTTTTGAAGAAGAAAGTTTTAATTTATTACAGGATATCCTGGAGGATGCCGGGGTTATCACTACAAGGGCACCTTATAAAGATTTAGTTACTACAGAATACGCAGCCAAAGCTTATAAAAAGTAATTAAATAAGCAATAAGCAAGTTTAATAATTGTTCACTTAAAAATGAGCCTGTTATCATTGCAGGCTCATTACTTGTTTGTATAATTATTAATATTGAGGTATAAAAGAAGTTATAATTAAGCTTCCGGAGTCGCCTCATCTTCTAATGAAGAAGCTTTCGTAGCTTTGTCTCCAAACTTACAATTGCAGGCACTTTCTTCTTCATCATCAAAGTCATCATCAAAATCATCATCAAAATCGTCTTCAAAATCTTCAAGGTAATCCGGTGTTAAGTATTTGTATACTGCATAAGCAATACCGGCAACCGCAGCAACTGCACCAATTACAGCTAATATCATAAGTACGCAGTTGGTTCTTTTTTCCTCTGCTGCTTTTTTACTGTGAAGTAAATCACCTAATCTAGCTGCGTTTAATAATTCTTCTAGTTTATTGTTCATGTTCATTATAACACATCCTTTCATCGTAAAATGAGTTCTATCCTATTATACCACGATATGAGGCTTTTTACTATAGAAATTCTGGAAAATGCATGAAATTGCTACAATTTTTTTAGCTTTGCAAAAGAAGCCAGCATTTTTTTAATACCAAAATTAGAAAATTCTACCGTAACTTCATAATCCTTACCGCCGGAATTAATATTCGTTACGATACCAACACCAAATTTTATATGCTGCACAGTATCGCCGATACCGTAATCCAAAGTACCCATATTTTTACCCTCAAATTCCTTGGGAGCGGAGGCAGCATATGGTTTTTGAAAGATTATATCATTTAATTTATTAGAAGTTCCGGTACCATAATCTGTTTTTCCATTAGAAACGAAAGCAGCACCTCTTAAGTTAACACCAGCAGGATATAGGCGGTTATTTGAATCACGGGATAAACTCATATAGGAATTACTTTTTAGAGGGTTTGATTTAAAAGGATTACGTTCCAGGGTTAACAAATACCTGGGAATTTCATTAATAAACCGGGACGGCCGGTTAAATTGTGTCTCGCCTCTTATCATACGCTGAGATGCGGCACTTAATCCCAGCCGTTTCATGGCTCTGGTAATTCCTACATAACATAATCTGCGTTCTTCTTCGATTTCTGTTTCCGGATCATCTGCATGAATGGACATATAACTTGGAAATATACCTTCTTCCATACCGCATAAATACACATAGGGAAATTCCAAACCTTTAGCAGAATGTAAGGTCATAAGGACTACCATATTATTGTCTTCCGATAAATTGTCGATATCGGAAACCAATGCAACTTCCTCTAAGAAATCACTTAAAGTTGGTTGTTCCAATGCATTTTCTTCATATGTCTTAATTTTACTTTTTAACTCGCCGATAATTTCAATGCGGTCTTCCGCATCTTCCGTATCCTGTGCTTCCAATGCACTGATATAACCGGTTGCATCTAGGATTTCTTCCAATAAATCTGTTAGGGTGTAATCAGAGGAAGACAAATTGGACTTTAATACTTCTATCATGCTGACGAAAGAAGATATTTTAGCAGCGGCTCGTCCAAGGGTAGGGATATAGTCCGCACGTTTTAATGCTTCATAAAAGCTGATCCCATTTTTAAAGGCATAATCATCAATCTTGTCAATGGTTGTCAGACCAATACCACGTTTTGGAATATTAATAATTCGTTTCACTGCCAGATTATCCAAACCGTTATCAATGGTTTTTAAGTAGGATAATAAATCCTTTACTTCTTTTCTTGCATAAAAATTGATACTTCCGATGATTTTATATGGAATATTTTTTAGTATTAATTTTTCTTCAAATACACGGGATTGCGCATTGGTTCGATAAAGTATGGCGAAATCCTGATAAGTTGCTTCACCGGATGAAACGGTCCCGGCAATTTCATTTACAATGCTGTCAGCTTCTTCATAATCATGATCAAACTGTGTAAAACGTACAGGTTCACCCTCTGCATTATCTGTCCATAAAGCTTTTTCTTTTCTGCCGGCATTATTGCTGATTACTTCATTTGCCGCTTCCAGAATCCGCTTGGTTGAACGGTAATTCTGTTCCAGTTTAATAACTTTAGCATTAGTATATTCTTTCTCAAAATTAAGAATATTATAGATATTGGCACCACGGAATTTATAAATGGACTGGTCATCATCACCAACAACACAGAGATTATGCTCCCTGTTACCATCCTCGTTAATTCCATTCGCTAAAAGACTGATTAATTTAAATTGGACGGTATTCGTATCCTGGTATTCATCCACCATAATATAATGAAACCGATTCTGGTAATAATTTAAAGCTTCTCTGCTGGTTTGGAATAACTCAACTGTTTTAAAAATCAAGTCATCAAAATCCAAAGCATTGTTAGACCTTAATCTTCTTTGATATTCTTTATATACAGCGGCAAATTTAGCTTTTGTAAAATCTCCTACCGCACGGAGTTCATATTCCTCCGGGGATATGAGCTCATCCTTGGCTGAAGAAATAACGGATAAAAGAGAGCGTTCCTTAAACATCTTGGTATCAATATTCAGATGCTTACAGACTTCCCTCATTAAGGATTTCTGGTCATCCGAATCATAGATAGTGAAACTTCTGTCATATCCGATATGATCAATCCATCGTCTTAGAATTCTTACGCAGGTAGAATGAAAGGTACTCACCCATATGTTTTCAGAACCATATCCAACGATTTTATCGACACGTTCACGCATTTCACTGGCCGCTTTATTTGTAAAAGTTAAAGCTAATATGTTCCAGGGATTTACATCCCGGTGCTCAATCAGATATGCTATTCTGTGAGTTAAGACTCGGGTTTTTCCTGAACCGGCACCGGCTAATATAAGCAAAGGACCTTTATCATGTTCAACTGCTCTTCGTTGTTCTTTATTAAGTGTATCATATATGCTCATGTTTATTACCACCTGACTTATGTATTTCATGTAAATTTTCTAATTATAATGATAAACCGGTAAAAGGTACAACAATCCGCCGGTTAATTGCAAACATATGTTTATATTATAACATGAAAACAGGGACTGTACAACCTGTATCTTTTCCGGCCAAATCAGATTGGATTTATAAGATAATTGGAGGTACAGGCGGTGTGGTACCGGATTCCGATTTAGGTTTTAAACGTTCTCTCTGGAGAGAAATGGTTCCTAAAGTCGTACCGATTTGTGCTAACAATATGGCTATCAAATCAATTTCATCTGTTGTTTTATCCTTTGCTATTGCTATCGCCAGAGAGGTTGCCAAAGCAGCTAGTTCTTCCGGACTCATAGAATCACCTCAGTTTTAATATATGTATCCCCTTTGGAAGCGTGCTTGGGCATGGTGAAAAGAAAAATATGTGTTTACATCTAGTATTAAATACTATATAATATACAGTAAGAGGTGATAACAGTGGATATGAGTAATGATGAAGAATGTTTGAAAAGTTTAATAGAAAGTATTAGAAAACTGGATTATATTAATCCGGATGATATTCCTAATATTGATTTATATATGGATCAGGTTACCACTTTCATGGATGAACACTTAAAATCTTCCAAGCGCTACAGTGAAGATAAGCTTCTTACAAAAACCATGATTAATAATTATACTAAAAATGAGTTGTTACCACCGCCGAATAAAAAGAAATACTCAAAAGAGCATATTTTGTTATTAATCTTTATCTATTATTTTAAGAATATTTTGACAATAAGTGATATTCAGCATATCTTTAATCCCCTTACGGAAAAATATTACGGTAAAGGTTCTGACATCGGTTTGGAAGCTATCTATAAAGAAGTATTCAGTTATGAAAAAGACCAGATGGATAATCTGCTAAAAGATGTTATTCGAAAATTTAATAAATCACGAGAAACTTTCCCCAATATAGAATCAGAGGAAGAAAGAGAATTTCTTAATACTTTTTCTTTTATATGTATGCTGAGTTTTGATGTATATGTTAAAAAACAGATGATAGAAAAATTAATTGATGAATCCATTCTAGATAAAAAGAAAGTAAAGAAAAAAGATTAATTATAAAAACCCCCTCACAAAGTAATACTTGGAGGGGGTTTTAACATACATGTCCAATTCCTTAAATTATAACAATTTTGCTGGTCAGTTGTTAAGTCATATTGATGTTAAGTATTACTACTGATTAGTCATTGGTATCTTTTGTATCCGATATTCTTGAAAAGACCATATCATATCCATCTTTACCATAGTTAAGTGATCGATTCACTCTGCTGATGGTTGCAGTAGAAGCTCCTGTTTTTTCGGCTATCTCTAAGTAGGTTTTATGATTACGCAGCATGCGTGCTACTTCAAAACGCTGGGATAAGGATAATAGTTCATTCACAGTACAGATATCTTCAAAGAAAGTATAACATTCTTCCGAATCTTTTAAACTTAATATTGCTTCAAATAAATGGTCCACGGCAGAAGTTCTGATATTTTTGCTCATATTTCCATCTCCTGATAAGTATATTCTAACAGTATAATTTTAACACGATGAAGTCGTAAAGTAAAGGATTATTTTTGGGTGCCGGGAATGGCTTATTTACTGGGTTTGGGATATTGATTATATTCATTGACTTATAAAATGACTTATAATTGACTGCCGCAACAAACAGAAATGATTGCAGTATGGAATAATATGTATTATGATACACATTATGACTATAAACAGTTTAAAGCGGTATTCATGTGAATGAACTGGAAGCTGATGGGGATAAATATTCCGGAAGAATTAAAATAAGCGGCTCCTATACCATTTGGAAATATGAATGTGACGAAGATACGGATATTAATATCAGTTATCTTTTTTCGGTTACTTCTGGAAAAGCAAAATTAGTTCTTATAACTCCTGATAATATAATTCATGTGATTGCTTTCGGTGATCAGAAGATAGAAAACGATGATAAGAAACAAACTACTCTTTCTTTAAAAAAGGGAACAAACCAATTAAAACTGGTAGGAAAAAATAAAGCGGATATAAAATTAGAATTAGATATATCGGAGGGGACATATTGAAATTAGCGGGCCAAAAGCCTTGGATACGAGGTTTGGGAAGAATAGCAATTAGCTATTCATCGCGATGACTGCTAAGAAAGCCTGGGTGTTATTGAGTAATCAGCTTGTACTTTATTTCTGCAAAAGATTACTCAATATTTCATCATAGACCTTTAAATTACTTACCTTTTAATGCTTCCGTATCAATTCCGGCTTCTTTTAGTGCTGTTTCTGCAGCACTTAAAACAGCTTTACAGGTAATGGTGGCACCGGATATGGAATCAATTGAAAGGCTTTGTTTGGCCACAATCGTTTTAGCCATTCTGGAAGCGGCTTTACCCCCGATATCAGGAGTTTCCTGTGAGGCATCAACCCGTAATGTACCTATTTTACCGGTACTTGCTGCAGTTACCTCTACAGTAACATCTCCGCCATATCCGGCTGCGGCAGCAGAATATTTTTTGACTTTAGTATCCTTAGTATTAATATAGCTGCATCCGGTTAATAACAGTGCAGTTATGAGAAAAGGCAGAATATATAATTTTAACCCCATTAGTTTATGCACTTTAATGTTAAGTGTTAATTTGCTATTGAAATGAAATTGCATACTAAAATCCTCCATTAATAATATTAGAAAATATTTATAAAGACCGATGACCTCCATAATAAAGCCATAACAAAGAATTCCGTTAGTATAGGTAAATTATAATTTGATTGTAATAAGTTATCCTTTGGTGTAATTTAACTGTAAATTTATTGATTCTGCAGTTGATATTATTATTAACACTTATTCTCTTTTCAATCTGTAAAATACTTATAAATTTATCTTAGAATTACATGTAAAATACTTATAAATTTACTTTGAATTACATGTAAAAATTTTATTAAATTTTTAGTTATTCCCGCTGTATTATTAACATAGGGTAAGTAAAATGGTATAATACGTAAAGTATTATTTATAAGTAAAATCTTAGCAGAAGACAAGGAACAATAAAATGAAAATTAGAAGGAGGTATTAAAAATGACAAATTCACAATTGTATGAAACAATTTATAAACGGAAGTCAATCCGCAAATTTGACATGACACCTCTTGATGCGGCAGTGTTAACAGACATTAAGAATCATACAGCAGAAATAAGACCTTTGGATAGGAAAATAAAATGTGAATTTGTATATCTTGGTTCCAATGATATTAAAAATCTTTTACCGATTAAAGCTCCCCACTATATCTGCATATATTCGGAGAAAACAGAGGGCTTCCTTACAAATGCCGGCTTTTTACTTCAGCAGATGGATCTTTATTTCTCTGCAAATCATTTAGGCAGCTGCTGGCTTGGTATGGCTAAGGTAGCGGGAGATATACCGGATAAAAGGAACGGTATGGAATTTGTTATTATGATTGCTTTCGGTAAAACAACGGAACCGCTCTATCGAAGTAATGTTTCTGAATTCAAACGTAAGAACCTAACCGAGATTACTAATTTAACGGATTGTAAGGAGTTGCTGGAACCTGTGAGGCTTGCTCCGTCGGCATCAAACTCACAGCCCTGGTATATCAGCGGAAGTAAGGAAGAGATTATAGTCAGCCGTAAAAGTTTAAATATTATAATGGCGCCTTTATTTAATAAAATGAATCAGATTGATATTGGTATAGCCTTATGTCATTTATGGCTGTCATTAGAATATCATGGTTTAACGCCTGATTTTGCCTGGGAGAAAGTAAATGTACCAAAAGGATATGATTATATGACAACGATACATGTAAGTGAATCTCGTTAATAGGCGGATAAAGATATTTTTATAAGGGTATTAGATAAACATTAGGGAGACCATATATGTTTTGCCCCTAATAATTGAGATGCCGCCAACGGCTGCTTTACAGTAAACTGTAGCTGATGACAGCGGAAAGTGAGAAAATAATGAAAACGAGAATAAATCAAAAAAACGGGGATAACCTCTCCATATTAGGGTTTGGATGTATGCGTTTTCCTACTAAGGGCGGCAGTATTGATGAACCCAGAGCCACTGCTATGGTTCGGGATGCTATTGCAGCAGGGGTGAATTATTTTGATACAGCTTATATTTATCATGGAGGAAAAAGTGAGTCGTTTCTTGGTGCTGCATTAGCCGGCGGTTACCGGGAAAAGGTTAAAATAGCTACGAAACTGCCTCCGTTTATGGTCAATAAATTAGATAATGCCAAGAAAATATTCGCTACACAATTAGCCAGATTACAGACTGGTTATATTGATTATTACCTGTTGCATATGCTAACGGACCAACCGATGTTTGAACGGTTGCAATCCCTGGGTGTTATGGAATGGATGGAGCAGTTAAAAGCAGAGGGCAAGATACGCAATATCGGATTCTCTTTTCACGGAGGAAAGGTGGATTTTGAAAAAATTCTAAAAGCTTACCCCTGGGATTTCTGCCAGATACAATATAATTATATGGATGAAAATAATCAGGCCACGAAGGATGGATTACGGCTCGCAGCAAGTTTAGGGATTCCGGTCATTATTATGGAGCCGTTACGCGGTGGAAAATTAGTTAATAATTTACCGAATGAAGTTACCAAAACATTCAATAGCTATGCTGTTAAACGTTCTCCGGCTGAATGGGCTCTTAGATGGGTATGGAATCATCCGGAAGTAAATGTATTATTATCCGGTATGAGTACCGAAGAGCAATTAACTGATAATATTCGAATTGCCAGTGATGTAGACGCAAATTCGCTGAGCAGGGAAGAACTTGCCATCTTTGATAAAGTTAAGTCTGTTATGCTGGAAAAGACCAAAATACCTTGTACTGCCTGCGGTTATTGTATGCCATGTCCGGCTGGGGTCGATATACCGGGCTGTTTTTCCTGTTATAATGATAAATATCTGTTAAATGATAAATCAATGCGATGGAAATATATGCAGACATTGGGTGCATTGTCCGTAAAACCAGCCAATGCTTCCATGTGCAAGGAATGCGGTAAATGTGAGACACATTGTCCACAGCATATAGCAATACGTTCCCAACTTAAGGTGGTAAGCAAAGAGATGGAGGGTATCTTCTATAAACCCATGGTTGGTATAGCAAGAAAAATAATGAAGGTAAAATAATGTGATACCAAAGAGGACTGATTCCATATGGTGAATTCAGTCCTTTTTTCGTCTTTCTTAGCATAATATGTCATTGCTTAACTACCATAATAGGAGTATGATTAGGAATGTAGAGTCATATATATATTAATATTGATGAGGAGATGGTAATATGGTGTTATATTATGTGGCAGGAGCTGTAGTTGGCGGATTACTTCTATTGTATCTGATTATATTTAAAATATTAGGTCTTAGGGTAATTGATTCCGACGAAGTAGCTGTAATTGAAAAATGGTGGAGCATGAAAGGTTCCTTAAAGGATTCCATTATTGCTCTGAATGGAGAAGCCGGATATTCACCCGATCTGCTTCGCGGGGGTATTCACTTCAAATCCGTATTAATGTACAAGATTCATAAGTATCCTTTAATCACGGTGCCGCAGGGTCAGATTGCTTATATATTTGCCCGTGACGGACTGCCTTTATCCCCTACCCAGACTTTAGGCAAAGTAGTGAAGGAGGCAAACAACTTCCAGGATGTAAGAGGATTTCTGCAGAATGGCGGACAGAGAGGACCACAGAGAGGAATACTAAGAGAAGGTACTTACGCTATAAATTTAGCAGAATTTATTGTAATTACTCCAAATGATATAAAAGCGATTAACACAGGTTCCAAACAGGAGCGATCAGAACTTGTGAGTATGCAGCAGACACTTGCTGCCAGAGGTGCATTCAGTCCGATCGTAATTATGGGTAACGGAAATGAATCCAGTGACCTTATGGGTATTGTTACCATCCATGACGGACTTCCTCTGTTGCAGGGAGAAATCATTGCCGAGGATGTAGGTGCGGAACATTCCAACTTCCAGGACCCGGAGAAATTCTTGGAACTTGGCGGCAGAAGAGGTAAGCAGATTCAGGTCCTGACAGATGGTACGTATTATGTTAACCGTTTATTTGCAACTGTGGAATTCAGGCCGAAAACCGTAGTGCCGATTGGTTTCGTAGGTGTTGTGGTATCATTCTTCGGTAAAGAGGGTGTGGATACCACCGGAGTCGATTATAAACATGGTGAATTAGTAGGAGAAGGCTGTAAGGGTGTATTGGAGAAACCTTTGATGCCAGGTAAATATGCATTTAACACGGATGCAGGTAAAGTGGTATTAGTACCCACTACCAATATTATCTTAAAATGGAACAAAACCGAAACCGGTGATCATAAGTACGATGAAAACCTTACGGAAGTAGATATAATAACTAAGGATGCTTTTGAACCTTCGCTGCCGTTGTCCGTTGTTATGCATATTGATTATAAGCAGGCTCCTTGGGTAATCCAAAGATTCGGTGATATTAATATGCTGGTCAATCAATCCTTAGACCCATTAGTCAGCGCATATTTTAAAGATGTTGCCCAGACTAAGACTTTGATCGAGTTAATACAGGAACGAAGCGAAATCCGTGAAAGGGCTGTCCTTGAAATGAAAGAAAAGTTTCAGAAGTACAATCTGCAGTTGGAAGAAGTTCTTATTGGTACCCCCAAAACGACGGCCAGTGATTTACAGATAGAAAATATTTTGACTCAATTAAGGGAAAGACAAATTGCAGAAGAGAAGAAAATCACCTATCAGAAACAACAGTCCGCAGCCGAAAGTGAGAAATCACTTAGAGAAGCTCAGGCTATTGCTGAACAGCAAAGTTTCTTGACTAAGTCTAAAATACAAATTGAAATTGAAGGTAACAGCGGTGCTGCACTTGCAAGTAAAGCAGAACAGGAAGCAAATCAGATTGTTGCCCTGGCTAAAGCAAATTCTTCCAGAATTCGCTTAGAGGGTGAGGCAGAAGCCTCCAAAGAAACGAATGTCGGACTGGCAAGAGCGCAGGCTATTGATGCCCAGGTTAAGGCATACGGCGGAGCAGAATATAGGGTAATTCAGGAAGTTGTTGATAAACTGGCGGATGCAATCAAGAATTCACAGGTAGACATTGTACCTAAGACTGTTGTTAACATGGGTAACGGAAACGGCGGTCAGGGTGATACCGGCAGCAATACGGTTATGGATACTTTATTAAAGTTTATTACTTTAGACAAACTGGGTGTTAATCTGGAACATTCAACAGATTCCGTCCTTACAACCCAGGAAGTCAGAAGACCTGCAAGTGAGATTCTGCCAGAAGATAATGCCGATGCAATAGAAACTGATCCGGATCAGAAGTCGGATGCGATTACAAGCCAAAATTAAAACTCAGACATCAGACATCCCCATTGATACAAAATATCTTTTGTAGTATGATTAGTATAATTCAGTTATTTTGTGTTTATTACTTTATTGCAGCGAAAGGAATATTAGAATGCCAAAGTCAAAAATGTTATCAGAACGAATTGCTGACGATATTTTATCCATGATAACAATCGATAAACGTTTTTTTCCGGGAGATAAACTGCCCAATGAAAATGAATTATCAGAGGAATTAAATATAAGCCGTACTACCCTGCGGGAGGCCATTCGAATTCTGGTAACCAATGATGTTCTGGAGATAAGACGGGGAAAAGGAACCTTTGTAACTCATCATACAAATATTGCCCAGAATCTTGGATTTGAGGAATTTAACAGCGTTAAAGTAAATGCGAAAGATTTATATGAAATGCGGTTGATATTTGAACCGGAAGCTGCCTATTATGCAACAGAACGAGCTACGGAAAATGAATTAAAGAGAATTTTGTTATATGGCAGGCAGGTTGAGCAAAAAATAATCAACGGAGAAGACAGAACCGAAGAGGAACAGGCTTTTCATAAATCTATCGCTAAAGCTACCCATAATGAGTTTATGAATAAATTAATGCCGATTATATATCAGGCCATTCATAAAGGGGTCACTCTTTCAAAGAAAAATGAACAGGCTGTAAAGGATACTTTATATGATCATCGTATGATTATGGAGTTTCTGGAACAGAGGAATGCCTTAGGAGCAAAGACAGCAATGAAGCTGCATATCCTCCATGCTATGAAAGAACTTGATATCTGAGAAGTTGTTGCAATCAGGAGTGAAGAACAGAGTGCAGCAATGAAAAGCATAAACAGTATTTCAAAAAGGTATTGTAGTTAAATAGAAAGTTATAAGAGATCATTTCAATTTTAACGTATAGGATTTCAAAAGTAAAAACTGCGATCGGAAATACGCCTAAACAAATCAATAAAGGTTTGTTTAGGCGTTTTTCCGATTATTCTTTATAGCTATGATTTTTATTTTTTACTATTTTTTACCTTGAAGCTGTACGATATGTGTATTGACATCAGACAACATACAACGTATAATGAATCATACATATATTGAAATATTTATCATTTTGATTTGATTTTCAAAAGTCAAGATAAAGTATTAGACTTGTATTTATTCGAAAACTAAATTTGACTTCTGACATTCAGATTCTATTAATAATTTAACCAGGAGGTAATTTTTATGAACAGTGAAAAGATAACAAAAGGGATCGCCGCAGCACCTCAAAGAGCTTTACTTCATGCGCTGGGATTAACGGAAGAAGAGATTAACAGACCTTTAATCGGAATTGTCAGTTCCTATAACGAAATCGTTCCGGGACATATGAATCTGGATAAAATTGTATCAGCAGTAAAGCAGGGAGTAGCTATGGCGGGAGGAACCCCTATCGTATTTCCGGCGATAGCGGTTTGTGATGGAATTGCAATGGGTCATCAGGGTATGAAATATTCTTTGGTCACAAGAGAATTAATTGCAGACTCTACGGAAGCTATGGCAATTGCCCATGCTTTTGATGCACTGGTTATGATTCCGAATTGTGATAAGAATGTTCCGGGACTGTTAATGGCAGCGGCGAGAGTAAATATTCCAACCATATTTGTCAGCGGCGGTCCTATGTTAGCAGGAACTGTAAACGGTAAAAAAATCAGTTATTCTACAGTATCGGAAGCAGTCAGCCGGTATGGGGCAGGGAAAATAGATGCTTCTACTTTAAGTGATTATGAGAACAAAGCCTGTCCAACCTGTGGCTCCTGTTCCGGAATGTTTACCGCCAACAGTATGAACTGCCTGACAGAAGTACTTGGTATGGGGCTAAAAGGAAACGGAACGATTCCGGCAGTTTACTCAGAGCGTATCCGTCTTGCAAAACAGGCAGGTATGAAGATAATGGAGCTGGTGGAAAAAGATATCCGTCCAAGAGATATACTTACTGAAAATGCTTTTTATAATGCCCTTACCATTGATATGGCACTGGGATGCAGTACCAACAGTATGCTTCATCTTCCCGCTATTGCCCATGAATGCGGTATTGAGTTAAATTTGGATAAGGCAAATGAAATATCTGCAAAAACTCCAACTCTATGCCATCTCACTCCTGCCGGTGACCATTTTGTAGAGGAATTAAATGAAGCCGGTGGTGTTTATGCCGTTATGAACGAAATAAATAAACTAGGCTTATTACATACCGAAATTTTAACCTGTACTGGTAAGACAGTAGCGGAAAATATAAGCGAATGCCGGATAAAAGATACGAATATTATTAAAACAATAAAAGAACCTTATAGCAACACAGGCGGAATCGCGGTGTTAAAGGGAAATATTGCACCGGATGGCTGTGTCGTTAAACGGTCAGCGGTAGCAAATGGGATGTTATACCACAAAGGTATCGCCAAAGTATTTGACTGTGAAGAGGATGCCCTCACAGCAATTAATAATGGACATATAGTGAGCGGAGATGTTGTGGTGATACGTTACGAAGGTCCGAAAGGCGGCCCGGGGATGCGTGAAATGTTAAATCCTACTTCTGCAATTATGGGAAGAGGTTTAGGCAGCACAGTAGCACTTATTACGGACGGACGATTCAGCGGTGCGACCAGAGGAGCTGCTATCGGTCATGTATCACCGGAAGCTGCGGATGGTGGTAATATAGGACTCCTAAAGAACGGAGACATCATCGAAATAAATATTCCGGAGTGTACCATTAACGTACTATTAAGTGAAGAAGAATTAGATAAACGGAGACAGAAATGGCAGCCAAGACAGCCAAAAATCACTACCGGATATCTAAAAAGGTATGCAAAAAGTGTATCCTCCGGGTGTAAAGGAGCAATTTTAAATTAGCTGGTAACCTCTTGTTCAAACTACTTATATAACTTCAGTATATATTATTGAAACATATGTTTGTATGTGATAATATAAAAATGAAAATAAATCAGGCCGAGTGCCGGATTCTTAATAAATACAGGAGGTTCTGTAAGTGGCAGATACATTATTGAACGGTTTAAACGAAGAACAAATTCAGGCAGTGACAGCAACCGAGGGATATATAAGGGTCATTGCCGGTGCAGGTTCCGGTAAGACCAGAGCACTGACCCACCGGTTTACTTATCTGGTAAATGACCTTGGAATCGCATCTTCCAATATACTTTGCGTTACTTTTACCAATAAAGCAGCAAATGAAATGAAAAATAGGATTCGTAATATGATTGGGGATAACGATACGGGTTATATCTGCACTTTTCATGGTTTTTGCGTACAGGTATTAAAAGAGGATATTCATGTGCTTAAGTACCCTAAGAATTTTCTGATTATAGATACGGAAGATGTAACCTCTATTCTACATACTATTTTTGAAGACATGGGGCTCAATTCTAAAAATTATACCTTTAGTACTATCACAGATATGATAGCAGCAAGAAAAGAGAAAGAACCCTATTTAACTTATATATTAGATACCAATAATGATGTTTTAAAAGATAAATTTATAACTGCAAAAAGCAACGAAGATGCGATCTTTTACAGGTATCTCTATGAACAAAAGAAATGTTATGCTCTTGATTTTGATGATTTAATTAATTATGTCTTATATATATTTGAGAATCAAGAAGAGATTAAGCTCAAATGGCAAAAAAAAATGGAATATGTTATGGTAGATGAATTTCAGGATGTAAGTCCAAAGCAGTACACATTATCTAAATTATTAAGTGATTATCACCATAACCTGTTTATCGTGGGTGATCCTGACCAGACCATATATTCCTGGCGGGGTGCCAACGTGGAGTTCATTTTAAACTTTGATAAAGCATTTCCCTCTTCCAAGACTATAATTATGAATAAAAATTACCGCTCAACCCCTAATATTATTAAGGCTTCGAATTCATTAATCGAGAAAAATAAACGGCGTATTGATAAAAGTTTAGTTCCCATAAAACAGACCGATATCCCGGTTATTTACAACCATATGAAAACATCACAGCAAGAAGCAGAATGGATAGCGACCCAGATAAAGAAGATACAGGAGGGAGGTATCAGACTAAAAGATATTGCGATTCTGTACCGATCCCATTTTGTATCCCGAAGCTTTGAGGAAGTTTTTATTAAAGAAAATATCAGATATACTATTTACAGCGGAATAGAATTTTATAAACGAAAGGAAATTAAAGATGTTTTATGCTATTTGAGGATGATTCTTTATTCCGACGATATTTCCTTTAGCCGTATTATAAACGTTCCCAAAAGAAACATTGGGGAAAAGCGTATGGCATTTTTAAAGGAGTATGCTAATAACAATGCCTGTTCTTTGTACCGTTCCTTATTGGATAATCTGGAAGATAACCTGTTTCGTAAAACCGGAGCCGGGGAATTCGTGTCATTAATTGAAAAAAATAAGCAAATTAACGAAGATAAAAAAATATCAGAGTTACTATCCGATATTTTAAATGATAGCGGTTATGAAGCCCTTTTGCGAACAGATGGTGAACAGGAAAGATTGGATAATTTAGCTGAGTTAAAACAATCCATTTTTGATTATGAGAATTCTGCCGGAGAAGAATGTTCTCTGGCTGATTACTTGGAGAAAATATCTTTATTTACCAACTTAGATCAAAAAGAGAATTCCGATTCTGTGCAGATGATGACGATTCATACTGCGAAAGGACTGGAATTTCCCTATGTGTTTGTATGTGGTTTGAATGAAGGAATCTTCCCTACGAAGCATATTGATACGGCGGATAAGATGGAAGAGGAGAGAAGGCTTGCTTATGTAGCATTTACCCGGGCTGAGAATGCTTTATTTTTAAGTGATGCGGAAGGTGTTAATTATGATGGGTCTTACCGGTATCCGTCCCGTTTTATTTTTAATATAGAGAAAACTTATATCAACTATATGGTTGAGTTAGAGAGCAGGCTTGCAAGTGATGCTAAGCTGTATATCCAGCTGAATGAGCAGAAACTGGAACAAAACAGCCGTTGTCTTGCAATAAATGATTTAGTTGATCATCATGTTTTTGGAAAAGGTAGAATATTAGATATTAACCAGGATACGTCATCCTATGTCATTAAATTTGAGAATATGGAGACAACAAGAAATATCAGTTTTAAGATTATGCTGGAATATATCGGGCATGAAGAGTAAGGCAGGAGTTCATTATGTACTATTTTAAACAGGTTATAGACGGATGGGAATCCTGGTCTGAGGTTTTTAATTCCACGGAAGCTTTCAGAGAATTAACCAGAGCCATTTTTAAAAAAGAGGGATTAAATATTAAAGAGGATATTAGTATTCTGACACCCGGAACCAATGCGGTTTTCAAGGCGGATCAATATGTTATTAAAATATTTGTACCTAAGGAATCAGGTCTTGATACGGAATATGACTTTATAGCAGAGCTTTCAGTTATGGAACAGATCGGTAAGAGAGGAATTTCCGCCCCAAGGATTATTTCAAAAGGTGAGATAAAGGATAAATACCTGTTCCGCTATATTATAATGGAATATATAGCTGGTGCAGATGCAAAAGATGTACTTCCTTTTTATGATCTGGAACAAAAGAGAGAAGTTGTTAAACAGCTGAAAGCCACGCTGAAAAACCTGAATCAGCCGGCAGATAATCTGCCTATAAAAAAGGATTTAAAAAGGCAAACCATATATAATTCACGTTTAGAGGGCTTAACTAGTGGTTTAATCAAGGACTTAGAGGAAAACGTGAACGGACAGAGCCTTAATTCTTGTGTTTTGGTTCACGGTGATATCACAGGGGAAAATGTATTAGTTCAATCGGATGGTCATATACGGTTAATCGATTTTGCTGATTGCACCCTGGCACCGGAATATTACGAATTGGCACCAATTGTGTTTGAGTTATTTAAGGGTGATAAAGACTATATAAATGAATTTATAGGACATCAAAATAAAGAAGTATTCCTGAATCATTTAATCAATGGTTTAGCTCTTCATGATTTTTGCGGAAATCTAATTAAAGATTACTTAACCAGGCTTAATATCCCTTATAATCAGGTAGAAGATCTTAAGACTTTAAAACAAATACTAAAAGAAAATATTTTCTAACGTTACGGTAAGACCACCGCTTTTCAGCGAAGTCTAAGCGGTGGTCTTACAAGTTATGCGGTGGGACTGGGAATACAATCAGAACTTAACATATTCCTAAAAATATTTGCCTTTTTCAATTCAATATGTATCAAACAGTTCATACATCATATCGCCGCGTGTATAGGAGAGAGTGCCTAATGTCCAGTCGTAAGTGTGGAGGATTCCATAGTCGCTGTTATCAAACTTGACCGCGTTGTAGCTGTAGCTGCCAAGTTCCGCAGGATCAATAACTTCCTGAATCGGGACAAAACTGATAAAGCGGTCTTTCATGGGCTCATAAGCTGTTTTAGTCAGGGTATTGTCCGAAACCGCATAGACATACATTTCTTCCCTGCTCATAGGATGCAGCTGCACTGTGTTTCCGTCCGTGCTGACTGATACTTCGCAATAATTGTCACCCTGGGTCTGATGACAGCCAAGAGGTTTTAAGTCTAGGCTGCGTATGATTTGACGGGCCTGTATATCATAGAAATACAGACCGAAATAACCGTGAAAGATTACAATATCATCCGAAGCGTAATCAAGCTCTGTCATATCGGTACCAAGGATCTGTTCGGGCGACCATTTGGGAACTGCTGGTTCAAGTTCTTTCTGTTCGGCGGGATATATCGTGATTTCATCCTTATATAAGTATTCATTCAGTGTATCAAAAGTCTCACGGGATACTTCATAAATCGAATCATATGGATTTTCTATATAATATTTTTCGTTTTTCTTATAGGCGTAATATATGTTAAATTTATCATCGCCCAAACCAATTTTTATTTTTAAATAACGAGAGACATTTGGAGTATCAAAAAAATCATTTTTGTTTCGTTTTAGGGTAGGGGCTCCGCTTAATATAAACGAGCCTATTTCAGCGGATAAATCAGGGTTATACACGGTAGTTGATTTTATAATCGCACCGTTGTCAAACAATGTAAAAGTAGTCAGGTAATCATGGTCTGCAATTATAGATAATTCACAGGCCTCAAATTCCATAGGTTTATACTTACTGGCCATGTCATAACCGAAATTAACCCAATCACCGGGTTTGAGCGAAGTTACGTCATAAGTAACGGTATCGCCAATAGATACTAAAGCTATTTCTCCGGCCTTATAGTCACCTTTATCCATAACAATCCTTCCGGTTATCTTATCGTCGGTAATCTCAGTGACTTCAATTTGAATATAATTAATAGTATTATCATTATCATTAACCTTGTTCAGCTCTTTTGGATTTAATGTTAATCCTATACCGATTCCGCCTACTATTACGGCCACAGCGATAACAATCCCAAATGCTGTTTTCTTATAACCCAGTACATTTTTAATCCTGGTCTTAAGTTTTCCCTCCCCGAATGCGAGGGGATTTCCACTTATAATGCGCTTCTTTGATGCAAGCGTTAGCAGTGACATAGAATACGGTTTTTTAATTTCACTGCCCATCTCTTTAATAACACATTCATCGCAGGATAGTTCCATGTCAGTACTCATCAGAACAAATGCGGCCCAAACCAGCGGATTAAACCAATGGATACTAAGTATTAAATAGGATAAAAATTTAATCAAAGGGTCATAACGACGAATATGGGTTTGCTCATGCCGGATAATATATCTTTTTTCCTCATCACCTAAACCGGAGGGAATGTAAATTACGGGTCTTATAATTCCAAGAACGAAAGGAGTTTTCAGGTTATCGGCTTCGTAGAGATATCTCCCTATACTACGGGCATTTTGCAGCTTCTTTTTTAAGGATATTACGGAAAAAATACTATAAGCCAGCATTACGAGGATACCTGCGACCCAGACAACTATACTTATCTTTAAATAAAGGGGAAGAGTTGCATTAGCTGCAATGTTGTGAGTTGGAGTGACCAGGGTATATCCTGCATGGAAGCCGGTATCGTTAATACCGCTTTCGTTTCCAGTTATCTGCCGATTGGTTATATAGCTGGGAACGGATGCGGTTCCTGCCGGTATAAGACTGAATATACTTTCTAAGGAAACAGGACATACAAGTCTGAAAGCCGCAACACTCCAAAGAGCATAGGAAATGAATTTAGGTACTTTTTTCAAAGGCAGCCGGACCAGCATAATAAACAATATTACATAACTTGCTGTAAGGCTCATATTTAAAACAGTAAGAAATAATCGATCCAACGTTATTCCTCCTTATGTTCATCAATCAGTTTTTTCAGTTCGGCAGCCTGGGCCTCACTTAATTTGCTGCCTCCAATAAAAGCTGTGAGAAATTTAGGCAGAGAACCTCCAAAAGCATCCTCCACAAAGAATCTGCTTTGTTTAGCATAAAACTCTTCTTTTTTCATCAGGGATGTAATAATGGCGCCCCGATTTTGAAAAATTCCCTTTTCACATAGATTCTTAAGGACTGTATAGGTGGTGGATTTTTTCCAATTCAATTCATTCTCACATAATTTTACCAGATTCCCGGAGCCGATTGGTTCATATCTCCAAATTAGTTCTGCGAATTTCATTTCACTTTTGGTTAGTTTTATCTCTTTCAAAACAATTCCTCCTTAACAATTAGTATGAATTTGACAACCAAATCCTAAATTAGTATACAATAAATTTAAAAAAGGTCTATGAATTATAGACCATATGAACATAGTCTATATTATTTAGACCGAAATGTCAATACCTATATTCTCGTATACGTGAGATATTTATATGGTATATCACCTGCTTAAGTTTGATTTTATTTCATATCTTTAATAATTCACTGAATTCTGTAATATGAAAATCTGCAAATTCCAATAAATCTATTCTTTTTTCTTCCGGTTTTTTCTCTAAATATTCAGTGAAAACAGTTCTCATACCTGTTCGTTTGGCGCCGAACAATTCGTTTGAACCTCCGTCACCTACAAAAATACATTCACTTGAATTTACATTCATTTTTTTCATTGCTACGTTATATATGTAACTGTCAGGTTTTAAATATTTAACCTTATGGGAGAAGACAGCATCATCAAATAAAGCGTACAGTGGTGATTTATCCCAA
Organism: Anaerocolumna sp. MB42-C2; assembly: GCF_030913705.1. Taxonomy (GTDB): domain Bacteria; phylum Bacillota; class Clostridia; order Lachnospirales; family Lachnospiraceae; genus Anaerocolumna. The sequence continues at coordinate 1,617,352 of NZ_CP133190.1, read as the reverse complement.
TACATAGTATCAATAACATCGGCATTACTAATGATACAAGTTTTTATTCCATTCTCTTTAAGTTTCTGAATCGTAGATAAAATTTGATGATCTATATTTATCAATGCTGCCTGCATTCTTTTTTGCCGGAGGAGAAGTATTTCTCTTTTTTGTAATTCATTTACTTTGGCAGGTATCATTGAAACAATATCATCAATTATTTTCTCTGGACTTAAGACTTGCCCTGTTGCTCTTCTATTATATAATACATCATTTTCTGCGTATTGTTCCCATTCTTTTATCGTCAGTCCTAATACATCATTTTCATTTTTACTTTCTAAATAACTGGGTGTTATTAGCGTGAAAAATAAATCAAAAAATATTACTTTATTCATCTTTAATTCAATGCTCCTTTCAACCCAATTTCGAACTCATCTTTAACTGTCCAGTTAAAAGGATCCTTTTCAAAAGCATAACAGTACATATCTGGATTGTTGGAAAGCATATTTTTTATTCTAGTTTCATATAAAGGATTTTCCATCATATTAGCGGCTTGATTTATTGGAAACCAGCTGACTAAAAGACTTTCTTCACTGGTCGTAGGGGTGCCTGATTCATACCTGCAGCAAAAATCTAAATTAACGATGTCACTTTTCACATTTTTATAAACTCCGATGAATCCAGTTATAATAACATGAATACCACTTTCTTCAAAAATTTCCCGATGCAGTGCTTCTTGTAAAGATTCACCGGGTTCAACCATTCCGCCGGGGAATTCCCACCCTCTCCAAGGATTTTTTACTAATAAAATCTCATTCTGATTATTAATAACTAATCCGGCAACTGATACAAAATGATTTTTTTCCATAAAGATCTCCCTAAATATAATATACTAAAACTATTGGTTTCATAATAATAAATAGATATTCAATAACTGTTCGTTAGACGATATAACAAGAATTTGATACTATTATACATTATATTACTAACAATTACCATAAAGACATTTCCTAAAATTGTAATTCATAGTTTATGGTGATCCCATTTAATTGATTTTACTTCTAATTTATTATAAATTTTACTATATTAAGAACTTCCCAATGACAGTAACGTATAAATAACAGTTGAGAATAATTCCTATTATGGATATAGAAAGAAGTCGAATATTATTGTATAATAAACTAAACAGAATTATCCGGTTTATTAATAAATTACCATATTATAGCAGGAACTGGTAAATATTAAGAAAATTATTAGCATTCTGAGTTTAACAGCACATAACACACAGCATACAGATGGAGGTACTTATGAAAATATCAGCAAAATTTATCAGTTTGATGTTAGGAATTACTATTTATACAGGAATCTTGATGTTCTTAATACTTACAGGATTAAACCATATTATGAATGTTACAAGGACTCATCAGCAGATTAATTCACCTACTATGATACAGTCTTTATCGCTGCAAAAAGACATTATTCAGATACAGCAGTGGCTGACGGATATTTCAGCAACCAGAGCAGAACCGGGGTTTGATGATGGCTTTGATGAAGCAGCCGTTTATTATGACAGTGCCAAAAACAGACTTGAAGTTTTAAAAGGATTGGGCATAGAGAAAGAAATTCTTGAATCTATATCAGAGAACCTGGATGAATATTATCAAATGGGTATTGATATGGCAAATGCTTACATTAAGGAAGGTACGGATGCAGGAAATACTTATATGGAGAAGTTTGATCCATATGCGGTCAAGATGGAAGAAAGTGTAAAGGTTCTACTGGATGAAGCTGATAAAAACTTTAATAATGGAAATGCTTTGATTATACGGAATACAAAAAATTTATACATAAAATCAATGATTCTATTTATTTTAATTATTCTGACCAGCATATTTTCTGTAATTATTATCATAAGGACTGTTTTACATCGAATTAATCTGGTGACCAATACCTTAAAAGATATCTCGGAAGGTGAGGGAGATCTGACACAACGCGTTACAGTAAAATCGAAAGATGAAATTGGAAGTTTATCTGTTTATTTTAATAATTTTGCAGATACTGTTAAAAGCATAGTTACATCAGTAAGAAATTTATCATTGCAGGCATCGGCAGCGGCAGATGAATTATCCGTATCTTCAAGGCAATCGGCAACGGCAGCAGAAGAAGTTGCTGAGGTTATTAATGCAATAGCCAAAGATGCAACAGACCAGGCTGTTTTTACCGAAAATGGTTCTGAAAAACTATTGATTTTAGGCAGACTCATTGAAAATAATAAAAGGCAGGCCCAAGCAGCGGCAGAAGCTTCTTCTAAAGTGGATGTACTAGTGGAAGAGGGCTTAAAGGTCATTGATAATCTTGCAATAAAAACCAAGGAACATAGCCATGCGACTGAAAGTGTATATGAGAATATACTAAAAACAAATGAGAGCGTTCGGAAAATAAGCGAAGCCAGCAATTTAATTGCCTCAATTGCTGAGGAAACGAACTTACTTGCATTAAATGCCGCAATTGAAGCTGCAAGAGCAGGAGAAGCAGGAAGAGGTTTTAATGTAGTAGCAGAGGAAATCAGAAAATTAGCGGAAGAGTCTGCAGTAACAACAAAAGTCATAACTGATATGGTGTCCAGTCTGCAAAATGACTCCGGTAATTCGGTTGATACAATGGAAGAAGTAAAAGCCGTATTAGCAGAACAGGCTCGTAATGTAAGCGATACGGAAAGTAATTACCGGGATATAGCAGTGGCAGCCAGAACCTCCTTTCAATCGGCAGATGTTATGAAAGCCGAAAGTAATCAGATGGAAGAGATGAAAAATGAAATACTGGATACCATAAAGAAGTTGTCGAGCCTTGCTGAGGGGAACGCAGCAAGTACGCAGGAAGCCAGTGCTTCAATGGAAGAACAAACTGCAATGATTGAAGAGATAGCAAACTTAAGTTTAGATTTATCCCGTTTATTTAATGAACTTCGGATTTCTATAGAAAAATTTAAAGTGTAAAGACTGTATTAACGTAAAAGACCTCCGATTTCCCGGTTTGATCCGGTTCAAGGAGGTCTTTTCTTGGTTGAGAAATTAGTATTAAAAGGATACCTGCATTTCCACTAGGGCATCTGTTAGAAGACGGTTGCTTATAACTTCTTTAAAAACACGATATTCCAACCGCGGGTATATTTGTAATAATCCTGTATTGTAATAATCATAATTATCACCTCATTATAGTATATGTATAAGGAACAACATTATATACAAACAAGAGTTTTTAGAAATCGGTGAAAACAGAATGCTTATACAAGGAGAATGATTTATGAAAGATCTGAATGAGATAACAATATTAGAACTTGTTATTATGTTAAGAAATAAAAACATATCCGCTAAAGAGTTAGTGCAGCACTACATAAAACGGATTCAATTATTGGATCAGGGAGAGAATGGATTAAACAGTGTGATCGAGATAAATCAGGAGGCAATAGAAATTGCAGATCAATTAGATAAAAAAGGGTTCAAAGGAGCCGGAATGTTAGCCGGTATTCCGATTCTTATAAAAGATAACATTGATACCGCTGATTTTATGCATACCTCAGCAGGATCATTAGCTTTAGCAGATTCAATTGCGGCCTCCGATGCTGATCTGGTTAAGGGATTAAGGGAAAGCAAAGCGATTATTCTTGGTAAGACTAATATGACGGAATTTGCCAACTATATGACACAAGATATGCCCAGTGGTTACAGCTCAAGAGGAGGTCAGGTCAAATCGCCTTATAAAGTTACGGAGAATCCCTCCGGCTCCAGTTCAGGTTCTGCAGTTGCAACAGCAGCTAATTTATGTGTTGCTTCCATTGGTACGGATACCTGTAATTCCATTATAGCTCCCGGGTTAAAGAATGGTATTGTAGGATTTAGACCCAGTATAGGCACTATTAGCCGGAAAGGCATCATTCCAATCAGCAATACTCTTGACACGGCCGGTCCAATGACAAGAACGGTAACCGATGCTTCCATTCTTTTCTCTGAACTGACCAATACTCAAATAAAGATAAATAATATTATTAATTTAGATGGAGTTACCGTCGGAATCAATGAATGGGGAAAAGAGGTAATGACAGAGGAAGAGACTGTAAAAACGGATGAAATTATAAAAGAATTGGCAGCAGCAGGAGGGGATATAAAGAGAATAGAGATTCCGGCAACAAAAAATGTAATGCCTTTAATGAAATATGAATTCAAAAATGCCATAAACCATTATTTGTCAGAGCTGCCGGCCGGTTATCCAATTCGGAGTTTAAAGGATATTATTCATTTTAATATGGAGCATAAAGACCTTACATTACGGTATGGGCAATCATACCTTATTGAAGCCGAGGAAAATACATGGGGTAACCAAAATCAGGCAGAATACCAGGAAATATTGGCTGACAGGACGGAAGAGTTAAAAAAGATCCGTTATCAGTTAAGGAATATTGATGTCTGTATTATGCTCATAACAAATAATATTCTGCACTATACCGGACTTCCCAGTATAACGGTACCCTGCGGTTTATACAAAAACGGAATGCCTTATGGCATTATATTAACAGCAAAAACTGATTTCGAGCTCTTAAAATATGCCAATGCAGTAGAAATGATTGTTGGACAGAGAGTAAAGCCATTATAAGTATGCTGTGGAATCAGGTGTTTCTATAATAACAGATGGCACCGGAGAAACAAGGGCTGTTTTGGTGTGCTGAAAATTTATTTTGTATAGTAATAAAATTTTATGTTGACAATAGTTTGATATAAAACTATAATGAAACCATGAATTCAAACGACATTATTTCATTAATTTCAAAGATCAGAGAGAAAGTCAATCGTCTGATTATTTCAGAATTGGCAGCACATGGTGTGGATGGACTTGTAACATCTCATGGAGATATTATTTTTGCTCTTATTCATAAATCTAAGATGACCATGGCAGAGATTGCCGCAAAAATCGGCAAAGATAAGTCTACCGTTACTGCGCTGGTTGATAAATTAGTCAAACTTGGATATGTGAAAAAGGAAAGAGATGAAGAGGATACAAGAATCATTTATGTTTCCCTTACCGTCAAAGGATTTGATTTAAAACCCGTATTTGACGAGATTTCACAAAAAGTATTAAAGGTTTTTTATAATGACATATCAGATAAAGAAAAGGAGGTATTATTTCAAATGCTTAATAAAATTTATAGTAACTTCTAATTTTATTTATTATAATAGTTTGATATCAAACTAAACAACAAAAGGTGATAGAAAATAAAAAAGAAAAGGAGCCACGAGAACAATTCTTTCACTCTAATTTGTGGCTATAGCGCAGTAGGTCTGCGGATTATAAGGAAATAAGAAATGATAGATTATACAAAAATACTACCGGATCATATGGAGAGATATATCGGAGAAAATGATTTATTCTTAGAAATATACCAAGGTATAGAAAGGGCCGGTACAAAGAACAAAAGGCCTCCTTTGTTATTGGTACATGGTGCCTATACGGGAAGCTGGATGTGGAGTAAATATATCCCCCATTTTGTGAATGGTGGATGGGATTGCTATGTAATGAATATGAGAGGTCATTACAAAAGCAGGGTTATGGATCTAACGAAAGTGTACTTTGAAGATTATTTGGAAGATATTAAGGAAGTAATTGGGGAAGTAATAAGGGAATGTGGTGAACCACCTATTATTCTTGGATTTAGTATGGGAGGAATTCTGTGCCAAAAAACAGCGGAAAGTATTTCATTAACAGGTTTGGTTTTAATTGATTCGAGTATCAGCAGGGAAGTGCATGATATGGCTCCCTACGAAAATACGGAAAATGTGAAACCGGGAATCATTGTACCTGCTCCGGAACGGAATGAGGAATACAGCATGGACGAATCAGCGGAGGACATAACATTTCAGAAAAAATACCTGGCAGCGGAATCGACACATGCATTTCTGGCCTCTTCTTTTCTCTTTGGAGCGAAAGATGGGATATCCATTGACAGCAGTCTCATAAAGACTCCTTGCCTGGTTATCAAAGCGATAAACAGTGAAGAAGATGACAGACGGGGACAGACCGAAGCGCTGCACCTAAGAGGGGAGTACTTAGGACTATATAAAACAACTCATACAGGTCTTCTGGTTGGGCAAAGATATATAGAAGCAGTGGAAAGAATAATTAAATGGCTCAAGCGTTTTTAAATCACGGTAGATTCATATTGCTGCAGGTATAAAAGGAGCAGGGAAAACCTGTTCTTTTTTTAATACATAGAAAGTTCTCCGAACTTCCTAAGAATTAAAAACCCGACCGGCAAGCCAGACTCTTAGTATAACCATATGAGTATGCAACTTACATCCTAAATTATGGCAGGAAACCGGAAATCTATTGAAAAATAAAGAGATTATAGTAAGATAGAATTAATGAAACTCTATGGGAGGAAGAGAACTCTTGAGGATAAATATAGAACAGTCCAAGGATGTTAATGAAACTGAGATTACTATAAAATGTCAAAGTCAGACGGAAGAGGTAGAGCGAATCATATCGGCCATACAGTTACTGAACCATACCATTACGGGAAAAGCAGAAGGAAAAACCTATTTTGTAAAGTTAGAAGATATTCTTTACTTTGATACAGTGGATGAGAGAGTTTTTATCTATACAAAAAACAAGGTATATGAGACAGGTCTGAGACTATATGAGATTGAGGAAAAATTTGCAGATACCAGTGTAATCAGAGTAAGTAAATCTTCCATTTTAAATCTTATGAAAGTAGAGCAGATAACTCCGCTGTTGAACGGAAGGATTAAAGCGATCCTGCAAAATGAGGAATCTATTATTATATCCAGACAATATATACATAATTTTAAAAAGAAATTAGGGATATAATCTGCCTGGCATTAGAAATTTGATCAAAGCAGATATTTGTTTAGAGGATGCCGGGAAACATGGTGTTAGTAAAACCAGTAAGAAATATAATGACAGGAAGGAATAAATATGTATAAAAAAATTTTATTAAATTTTCTATTCGGATTAGTTATATCTTATACAATTGAGATATTGGTTATGGCAGTTGCAGTTATATTATCCGGGTTGGATTCCATTCCGGTATTTATGATTATTGAGGCTTTTGGATTAGCTGCATGCTGTTCTTTTATCGGTGCGGTTTTTTCTTCCAATCGGCTAAACTATTATTTACAGGTCGTATTAACCTATATCTTTACGTTTATCGTAATTATATCATTTTCCCTCATGTTCCGTTGGTATGATAACGGACAGGGAATATTTGGCGGTAAGTCCTTTTTTATAATTATCATCAGTTTATTTACAACAGGATATATCATAATTTTACTTATTAAAGGAGTTATCCAAAGAAAAAGAGTGAAATTAATGAATACAAAATTAGCGGAATATAAAGAGAATAAAGAAAAAGAAAAAGGAGGAGAGTAATATGTCTGCTATATTGGATGTAAAAGATCTGGTGAAAAGTTATAACGGAAAAGAAGTGCTTCATGGTGTTTCCTTTCAGGTAGAGAAAGGTGAGATATTTGCACTTCTTGGTGTAAACGGAGCAGGTAAAACGACTACATTAGAATGTCTGGAAGGGTTAAAGCGATATGACAGCGGCAGGATACAATTTTTTAATAAAGAAGAGAATCAGACCAATTTGCACAGTTTAATCGGTATCCAATTGCAATCCAGTGTTTTACCGGGAAATATTACAGTCTACGAAGCGTACCGTTTATTTTGTCTGGCTAATAAGGTTAAAACAAATAAGAATCTATTAGAACGATTCGGACTTAAAAATGTAATTCACAAACAATATGACTCTTTATCTGCCGGGCAGAAACGAAGACTTCATTTAGTTCTTGCGCTGGTACATAATCCGGAAATTGTATTTCTGGATGAACCTACTGCCGGGCTTGACGTGGAAGGCCAGGTTGCTCTCCACGAAGAAATAAGCAAACTTAAAGAATCCGGTAAAACCGTCCTTATGGCTTCTCATGATATGGCAGAGGTTGAGAAATTATGTGACCGGATTGCTATTATGAAAGAGGGAAAAATCGGTTATATCGGAAGTGCAGAAGAATTGATTCCGGCTTTTACCGACACAACTGAAATTGCTCTAAAGACAGAGAATTCTTATGAAACAGGCAGTTTAAAATTCAGTGAATATCTAAAAAGGGATAATGGATATGTTTATTATAAATCAGGTGTTTTATCCGATGCATTATTGGAGCTTTTACAAACTTATAAAGAGAACAATCAAAAAGTTCTGGACGTTAAAATTAACCATGCAACGTTAGAAGAAAAGTTCATGGAGTTTTCGAAGGAGGATTTAGTCTGATGGAAGTATTAGCTTATTCGATTATTTTGCAATGGAAGAGAAATTTACGGAATAAAAATGTCCTGTTGCTTTATTATATAATTCCACTGGGATTTTGGGCTTTTATGGGCGCAATATTCTCTTCGATCAATCCGAATATGAAAAGTGTATTATTGGAAGTACTGACGGTGATTGCAGTATCCACCGGAGCGTTGCTCGGTGTACCCATATCGTTAAGTGAATCCTATACCGGTGATATTAAAAAATCCTATATTGCCGGAAATATAAAATTATGGATTGGTGTCATTAGTAACTTTATATCAGCATTTATACATTTAAGCATAGTCAGTGTAATTATATATTTTTTAACACCGGTTACTTTTCATACTAAAGCGGTTGAAAATATCCCGCTTTATGTGATATTCCTGTTACTTTTTTTGATTACGTCCATTTCTGTGGGATGTGTTATTGGTTTATATGTAAAGGACCAGGGAAAACTGACGATTTATTCCCAAATAGTATATATGCCCTCTCTTATGTTATCCGGTATTATGTTCGATGCTGCGATGCTGCCAAAAGCATTTGAACTGGCAGGTAAACTGCTTCCTGCAACCTGGGGTTTTGAAGCCATGAAAAGTGCGAAATTCCAATTATCCTTTGTGTTGCCGCAATTTATTATCTTAGGGATAGCAATTCTGTTAATTAGTTTGCGGTTAATCAGGATAATGAAAGAATAAAGAGTAAGGTATAAGGGATAACCTCTTGGATTTGAGTAATCTTTGTATATTTCATTAAATCCCGGATAATCAAATAAAAATGGAAAAAGATTGAATGTACCTAGCTACGGATCGGGTATAATAATCTAAGAATGCAGTGGTGGCAAGTGTAGAGGCAGTGGTGTACTTGTGTAATTATGTACTTCATCCAAGGGAGGGCGTACCTGGGATGAAGTATATTCCGTATTACGCAATCAAGTAATAAAATTGTGTAAATTGGCAAACCACAATTTAAACTTGGCTTTTGACACACCTAATCAATTATATGATAATAAATTATTAAATATTGCCTTGACGTTACGCAATGCGTAATGTTATAATCTGTGTAATGATTAGTATATCTAAAATTAATTAGGAAGCACAAATATTTAGAGATGGAAAGGAAAATGTGTTTTATGAACAAAGTTAAACTTACTACAAAAAAAGAATTGAGTATCTACATGAATCCGGTGAGACAGCAGCTGCTTCGTCAGTTAAATATTACCGGTATCCCTATGACACCTAAAATGCTGGCAGATAAATTGAATATATCGGCCTCCGGTGTACAGCACCATATTAAAAAGCTTATATCCTTAGGATTAATTGAATTAGATCATACCGAAATTATTAATGGTATTACAGCAAGTTTTTATAAACCTACCTATGTGACAGTTCAGATTGGCTTGGAAAAGAGCGATGAAACAGCTCCTCAGAGGGAAGCGCTGACGCAGAATTTAATAGCCCAGGTCTATGATGGTTTCCAGTCGACGAAAGAAAAGTTGCTTAAGAAATATGAGAATGCGGATTCGGAATTTTTAAATCAATGGGGTGATATAGTAACCGGTGTGCTTTATTTAAAAGAAGAGGAATCCAAGGAACTTTTAAGTATGATTTCAGAATACATCCGTTTGCATGCAATACCTGATGCAGACCGGACACCTTGGGAATATGCCATTATTTTATATAATGCAAAGGAGAATCTGGATGACTAAACTGCAGCAGGCACTTGTAACAATGAATAGCTTTTCCTTAGGGATTATACTCCCTGTATTAAATCTGGTTTTACTGGAGAGAGGTGCAAGCTTACAGACACTTCCGATCCTTATGGCAATTTACGCGGTTACGGTTCTTGCACTTGAATTACCTAGTGGAGTATGTGCGGATTTGTATGGGCGTAAAACAGTATTTTTAATATCCTGTGGATTTCAAATAATTTCCCTGATACTTCTAATTTTTTCAAATAATATTGTGTTACTGGTATTCGTTGTAATCTTTAATGGGTTAAGCCGTGCATTTTCTTCCGGCAGTCTGGATGCATTGATTATCGATCAAACGCTGGCTCTTTATGGGGATTCCTGCTTGGCTAAAGTTACCTCCCGTTTGGCTATATTAGAGGGAAGCGGTTTAGCAGCCGGAGGGATTGCCGGCGGATTTATTTCATATCTATATGGTTCCTATTTCTCAAACCTGATTCTTCGAATATTTTTTACAGCTGTTATTTTTATTTTATGCTTTATTTATATGAAAGAATCGGTGGTATTGGCTGAAAGGGAAGAAACGATATCCTTGTTTATTCATTTAAAAAAAGGGTGGGAAATAATAGTGTCTGCTCCTTTATTGCGATATATTTTTGCAGGTGTATTTTTTGTAGGATTTTTTTTAATTACTATAGAAACCTATTGGCAGCCGGCATTTATAAATTTATCTTCAGCATCGGACAGAACCTGGGTACTTGGAATTATTACATTTTTGGGATTTTTGGCCGCTGCAGCAGGAAATTCAATTTCACAAAAAATCCTTGATAAATTCAGTAACTATCATTGGTGCATCTATAATATATTCCGTTTCATCCTTGCGATAGGTATTCTTATCTTTGCAGTTCAACAAAGCAGTATCGGTTTTATCTTAGGGTATGCAGGAATCTATTTTATGTTAGGTGCCGGTAATGTATCGGAAAATACGTTAGTCAATCAGGTCACACCCAGTCATATGAGAGCCAGTTTACTTTCCCTGATTTCTTTTATAACCCAACTTGGAGTAATGTGTGCTTCCGTTTTCAGCAGTATCATGATTAAACGGCTGCACTTTACCGGGTTATGGATGATAACCGGCTTACTGCTTGGAGGTTATGTCTTAATAACAGCCTCCGTTACATATCTTAAGAGGGGTCTATTATTCGGTAAAGTTGTTAAAGAATTACAGCAGGATAATAGCTGTGAAATAGAGGATAGTTTACAACCAGGTAATGAACTTGCGCATCATATGGTTAAAATGCCGGGAGAAATCGAAGATAAAGATGAACTGACAGAAAAGGCGAGGGCTGATTACGAGTATAAAGTATAATGAGATGCATAAAAGCAATCCATAAGATAAATTAAATGCAGAGATTTATTTATATGGAAATTTATTCTATATATGGGAAATTAATCCTAAAAATACAACAATATCATAATATTGTTGCATTTATTTTAAATCATTTTAAACTACCACAGTTTAAATGTCAATACATCAAATATTTTGTATAAAAATAGTTAAAAATATTGTTTAAAAATGGATGTTATAGTTGAACTATGGAGTATAATTCATCTTTTTGGTCTTGATTAATGCCTATATACCGGAGTGTGATGTTGGGCGAACTGTGGTTGAAAGTATCCATAATAAGTCCAATATTATACTTCGATATTTTATAAGTCCAATAACCCCATGTCTTTCTTAAACTGTGCGTTCCGAAGTTCTCAATGCCCATTACGGATGCGGCCTCTTTCAATACTTTATAGACCCTGGATTCTTCCAAGATAACCTCCTTTTTGGCTTTTAAAAAGGTAATCATTCAACTTAACATCCCGGCTTTTAACATAATTAATAAGGCACCTGCGGAGAGTGTCATTTAATTTGATTTTTTTCTCTTTAGACGTTTTCTTTTCTTTTAAAATAAGGTATTCTTTGAAATGCCATTTATCATTAAAAATGTCATTCACTTTAATCGGTATTATATCACTGATTCTTAAGCCGGTATTAATCCCAAACTTAAATAGTAAAGCATATTTTGGATCATTTCCGTTCAGATATTGGTATAATTGTCTGATTTTGGCTTTTTCTCGAATTGGTTCTACAGTCATTTTTAACATATCCTCCTAATGCATCTTTTTTATAATATATTATACAAAAAAATTACATCATAATATACATAAATTTGATAGGAATTTATTAAAATGTAGTTTAGAGGCTGATTAAAAAAGGGTTTTAAGATATTAAAAATGCAACATAATTATGATAATGTTTATTTTCTAAATGAGAAAATACTGATTAACATCGATACCTGTACACATCCTGAGTTTAGAGAAAAACAGCCAAAAGTGACAGTTATGGCTTCCAGGACAAATCGATAGAAAGGAGCTGGGTAAATGGCAGATATAATCGCAAGTAAAAACATTTATGACAAAAACGGGGTCCTGTTATTGGCCAAAGGACAAAAAGCAACAGACATTGTTCTGGAAAAATTAAGATTACATGAAATTTATGAAAAGGAACAGGCTGCAACAAATAATAAGATAAAAGTACCGGCTGTTCCGGTAACACCGGAATTTAAAGAAAGATGGAATCTCCGGGATGACCGCATTCTTGCTTATGCCAACGAGGTATTAAGTACGATCATATTTGAGTCTAAAACAAAGCCCTGGTGGATGTTGGTTAATGTATTAACGAACTATGTGGATTGGATGTACACCCATTCCCTTGATGTTGCAATGATCTCACTTATGATTGCAGCTGAATTAAAATATAAGGATAATGAGTTATGGAACCTGGGTTTGGGAGCTTTATTGCACGATGTAGGCAAGATTATGATTCCGAAATCCATACTGCAAAAGCCAGGACCCTTGAATGATACGGAAATGTTTTATATGAAGCAGCACTGCGAATTAGGTTTAAGCTCCCTCACAGCGTATAATCTTTCTGCAGATTGTACAGATATCGTAATACAGCATCATGAACGGCTAGATGGAAGCGGTTATCCATACGGCCTTAAAGAAAATGAAATCTGTTTTAATGCCAAAATCGTAATGGTAGCAGATACGATTGATGCCATCACTTCCGGTCGGCCGTATAAACAGCCAAAAAGCATGGATACAGCCATAAAAATATTGAGCAGTGAAACTGGGAAGTATCCCCAGGAGATTATTCCTGTGTTGGAATTAATACTAATGAGCTGACAGAGTGATAACTTATCAGATTCTTACATAAGATAGGGATTATATTGAGATAGAAACATTAAAATTGCTAATTACAGGAACCGTCTGATGAAAGTATAATTGTAACAGGTGCCGCGTTAATGGTCCAGAACTGTATTTCAGATGGTTCACTTACAGATTATTACATAAAACAGTATTTTAAGGACGATTAACAGGACACCGACTTATTCCTGCTACGCAGGTCTTTCAGTCGGAGCCCTACCTCCGACTGAAACAAGTAAGTTCCAAGCCCACCATTACGCTTACAATTGTAAGCGTGGAACTTACTTGTAAAATAAAACTTGGAACAAAAGCAGTACTCTGGGATGATATTCGGCGGCGAGAAATACTGCCTCTTTACGAAGTGATAAGTAGCTTCTTTCGGTAGAAAACAATTATAATAAAAAAAGACAGAGTGGGAAAATTGACAAAGTAAATAGATGTGATAAAATGAAAAATAACATATTTTAGTAATTAATAAAGTTAGAAAGCAATAGAAAATAGAACTACTAGAAAATAGAAGCTAATAGAATCTAGAAATTAATAGAACCTAGAAATTATTAGAACCTAATAAAAGTATACCAGTGCGATTTTTATAATATTGTAAATATAAATATTAATTTAAAGATTCGATATTCATAAAGGAGGTCAAAATGGAAATATGCTCTGTTAATCCTGCAAACCGGAAGCAAATTAATGAATTTATCAGTTCCCAATGGTATTCAACAGATATGGTGATAAGAGGAGAGGTTGTGGATTTGACCACAGTGGATGGCTTTGCGGTATTTGACGCGGAAGACTTGATCGGACTCATCACTTATAGAATAATGGAAGATGAGTGTGAAATTACATCATTTGACAGTCTGAGGGAAAATCAGGGGATCGGAACCAGCCTGCTTAATAAAGTAAAAGAAGAAGCGGTAAAACAGAACTGCAAAAAAGTTAAATTAATAACAACTAATGATAATATTAATGCTCTTCGTTATTATCAGAAAAGAGGCTTTGACATGGTACATCTTTATCCCAACGCTTTGGATATTTCAAGACAATTAAAACCCACTATTCCTATGTCAGGAGACTTTGGTATTCCTTTAAAACATGAAATTGAGTTTGAAATAATTTTGTAACAAAAGGATATAGAAGCGAATGAGTTTACTAGACAGATGAAAATCTGCTGATATAATGAATGATTATATTTGACGAAAGTGATTCAAAATGATGAAAATTATTATTTTGAATCACTTTATTTTTTTCTGAAAGTATAAAATATCAACTGGTTTTAAATACTCAGTAAATATTCTTACGGTTCTAAATACGTAGTAATTGTATTTTAAAGGTATTTCAGTTAAAATGTATGAAGTGCAGATATTTTAAGATAAACGAATAAAAGGAATTAATTATTATGGATAATAATTTGCTTAAAGATTGTACCTTATGTCCAAGAAATTGCCACATAGACCGGACTGTGGGGCAGATGGGCGTATGCAGGGAAACTGATGAACTGGTGGTTGCAAGGGCAACACTTCATATGTGGGAAGAACCTTGTATATCCGGTGAAAAAGGTTCTGGAACCGTATTCTTTTCCGGCTGCTCCCTGGGATGTGTCTATTGTCAGAACCATAATATAGCCAGAGGCCTGGCCGGCAGGAACATTAGTATAGAACGTCTGTCAGATATATTTCTGGAACTGCAGGATAAGGGAGCCAATAATATTAATCTGGTAACACCAAGTCACTTTGTAGTCCAGATTATTAAAGCAATCGAGTTGGCAAAAGCAAAAGGGCTTCAACTACCTATCGTTTATAACAGCAGCGGTTATGAAAAGGTAGAAACGATAAAGTTATTAGAAGGTTATGTAGATATATATTTACCCGATTTAAAATATAAGTCCGGTGAAATATCAAAAAAGTATTCCAATGCGGAAAATTATTTTCAGTATGCAACAAAGGCGATAAATGAGATGGTTCGCCAGACTGGAGAACCAGCCTTTAATGAAGCTGGTATTATGACAAGAGGTGTCATAGTAAGGCATTTAGCTCTTCCGGGATGCCTAAAGGATTCAAAAGATATAATGGAATATTTGTATGAAACTTTCGGAAATCATATCTATATAAGTATTATGAATCAGTATACGCCAATGCCCAATGTAATACAATATCCTGAGATTAACCGGAAGATAACAGAAGAAGAATATGATGAATTAATTGATTATGCACTTTACTTGGGAGTTGAGAATGGTTTTATCCAAGAGGGAGAAACAGCATCGGACAGTTTCATCCCGGAATTTAATGAAGAAGGAGTTTAACATGTCAGTATACAGAGAGAAAAATGGAGATAAGAAAATAGCAGGAGATAAAAAAATAGCCGGGGATAGAAAAATAGCCGGAGATAGAAAATTATCCGGAGATAGAAAGATAGCCGGAGATAGAAAAATAGCAGGAGATAAAAAAATAGCCGGAGATAGAAAATTATCCGGAGATAGAAAATTAGCAGGAGATAAAAAAATAGTTGGGGATAGAAAAATAGCTGGAGACAAAAAAATAACTGGAGATAAAAAAATATTTGAGGAGAATAAAAGAGGTGTTAGTAATAAAAACAGATCGGATAAGAGTAATAAAAATCAACTAATTTGTCCCGTGATAAAAAAATGCGGCGGATGTCAGTTGCTGCATATCAGTTATGAACAGCAGCTGATAACAAAACAGAAACAGGTGGAGGGACTGCTAAATAAATTCACTAAAGCGGAACGAATTATTGGTATGGACAATCCTTATCATTACCGTAATAAAGTACATGCAGTTTTTGATCATGACAGGAAAGGCAATCCTATCTCCGGTGTTTATGAAGCCGGAACACATCGGGTATTAACTGTAGAGAGCTGTTTAATAGAAGATGAAAAAGCAGACGAAATTATTGGAACGATACGTGGAATGTTAAAATCATTTAAAATTAAAACTTATGATGAGGACACGGAATTTGGTTTACTTCGCCATGTGCTGATCCGTAAAGGATATCACAGCGGGCAGATTATGGTGGTTTTAGTAATTTCTTCACCCATATTCCCATCGAAAAACAATTTTGTAAAGGCACTTTTGAAACAGCACCCGGAGATCACCACCATCGTATTAAATGTAAATAATAAAAAGACTAGTATGGTTTTGGGAGAAAAAGAACAAGTCATTTATGGAAAAGGTTATATAGAAGACACTCTCTGCGAGAGAGTTTTCCGTATTTCACCCAAATCATTTTACCAGGTAAATACGGTACAGACAGAGATACTATATAAAAAAGCAATAGAGCTTGCGGGTCTTACAGGTAAAGAAACTATAGTAGATGCATATTGTGGTATCGGTACTATAGGACTGATAGCCAGCAGCAATGTTAAAAAAGTTATCGGAGTAGAATTAAATCCGGATGCAGTAAAGGATGCCAAAACCAATGCATCAAGAAATAACATTAAAAATGTTGATTTCTACAACAAAGACGCGGGAGAATTTATGCGGCAGATGGCCGCACAGAATGAATCTGTGGATGTGGTTTTTATGGACCCGCCCAGAGCCGGAAGTGATGAAATATTCTTAAATTCCGTGTGCACGTTAGCACCTGCAAAGATTGTATATATTTCCTGTAATCCGGTAACATTGGAGAGAGACCTTAATTACCTTGTTAAAAATAAATATAAGGTTGAGAAAATTATACCGGTGGATATGTTCCCAGGAACGGAACATGTTGAAACAGTAGTATTGATGTCAAGGGTTGAAAAGTAGAAACTTGGAAAGTGTAGAAAATATGGGGTTCTGCGTGTTTTGCTGATTTGCAGAATGGCAGAACCCTATGTAAAATGGCTATTCCTTGGGAATATATCTACTGTGAAAAAGTCGCATAGTTGAGTAGACAGAATTACTTTTGGGTAGGTTGTGGAGATAGAAATGCTGTAAAATAGGCTAATTAACATTGCTGAAATGAATCCCAATGATGATTAGCCTGGCAACAATTATAGCCTGTGCACCATTGAATGGTATATGTTTCATCGCCTGCTTTTAATGGAGTAAGTGAGATTAACAACCAGTTTTCTGTTCCTGTATTTGGATTATTCTCATAGAATCGGTTTATGGTTAAACTGGATTGTATGGCGATGAAAGTATAAAAATAACTAAAGTTTTTAAATGGTTTTTCAAAGCTGGTGGTTACCACATCATAGTATGATAATTCCAGAAGAACTTGCTTTTCCTTTTGTGTGTCCAAGGTATCAAATTTTATATTCACAATAGGATTGCAGGGATCTTCAGATTGTTTTTTTGAGAAATTCTTTAAGGCTTTCCTAAGTTCCCTTTTAATTTGCAAACTACCTCGATAATAAATGGAAATGTGTAGTATCGGTTTGTTGTTATTCATGAGAATACCTCCTTTGGTAGTATCACATATTAACTCTAAAGACTACTATTATCAAGTTGTATAATGAACATTAAATTAGAATTTGAATATAAGTTATATCGAATAAAAATGAAGGATTTGGAGGGGGCAAAATGGAGATATTAATCCTATTAGTAGGTAGCTTTTTAGCAGCTTTAGTTTCGGGAGCGGCAGGATTTGGTGGTTCATTACTTCTTCTTCCGATAGCAACGGCTTGTGTTGGTGCAGAGGTAGCAGTGCCAGTACTAACAATTGCACAGCTGATAGGAAATATAGCGAGAATGACTACTGGTTGGAAGCAGATTGACTGGAAATCGGTTGGCCTATTTTCTTTGACATCACTTCCGTTGGCAGCGCTTGGAGCTTTTGGGTTTGCACTTTTACCAAAGGATATTGTAACAAGATGTATAGGAGTAGCGTTAATTCTTTTGGTAATTGTAAAGTTTGTAAGTAAAAAGAATTTACCAAAATCGAAATCTACACTTTTAGTCGGTGGTGCCATAACTGGTGGGGTATCAGGACTTGCAGGGAGCGGAGGTCCTATCGGAGCAGCAGTTTTTCTTTCGCTAGGATTGCCACCAGTGGCTTATATAGCAAGTGAAGCGGCTACCGCAACAGCTATGCATATACTTAAAAGCGTAATATATAGTAAATTTACAAATATGAATTATCGTGCATTATTAATTGGACTTACAATGGGTTTGTGTATGATAATAGGAACATATGTTGCTAATCATTTCATAAAGAAAATGGAAAAAGGGAAGTTCCAAAAATATGTTGCAGTCTTATTGTGTGTAGTAGGGATATATATGGCAGTTATTGGTGCATAAGTTCATAGATGCTCATAAAAATGGTGTTATAGAAGGTGCAGTATGTCAGAAAAATCAAGAATACATTTTATACCGCCCAAACCTCCTAAAAGAGATAAACGGGTAGCTGTTTATGCTCGGGTAAGCACAAACGATGCAGAGCAATTAAAAAGCCTTTCAGCACAAGTATCAGCATATACACGGTTAGTAGCATCTACCCCTCAATGGCTTCTGGTAGATGTTTATATGGATGTTGCATCCGGAAAAGCTGGCACAGCAAGAAAAGAATTCGCTCGTATGCTTGAGGACTGCAAGGCTCATAAAATAGAAATTATTCTGACAAAAAACATCAGCCGTTTTGGAAGAGATACCGTTGAGATTTTGGAGGCTTTAAATCAGTTAAAGGTTCTCGGTGTTCGTGTAATATTTGAACAAGAAGATTTGGATACTGCGAATACAGATAGTGACTTGATGATTTCTATTGTAGAAGCAATTGCTCAATCAGAAAACGAATCAAGAAGTGAAAATATAAAATGGGGCATAAAACAACGAGCTGCCAATGGCAGTTCTAAACTTTATGATAGAAAATGCTACGGTTATAAACACGATCCTAATGGCAGCCTTATCATTGATGATGTCGAGGCTGATAATGTAAGAAAAATTTTTAATTTTTATCTTCACGGGAAAAGCGTTCTTGGAATTTTGAAGGAACTTGAACAGCAAGGTATCAAATCACCTACCGGAAAGGATAAATGGTGTAAGCGTAGCATAGATGTGATGCTGAGTAATGAGAAATATGTAGGCACAGTACGGCTCTTAGATTCTGGAGAGCATGGAGTGCAGTATGTTTCAGAAAATAATAATCCGGCAATTATATCAAAAGAGACTTTTAAGGCAGTTCAAATTGAAAAGTCTCGTCGAAGTAATGTGACACAAGCAGAAGACGGAAATCAAAGAAAGAACAAGAAATACAGTTCCAAAAAGTAAAATAGCCTAATCGAGATTGATTACCTCGACATGACAAAAATACTATTTAGACCGCTTAAATACAGTGTTTTTACTGAAAAAAGCGTAATGTGAAAAATAGCCTAAAAATTACATGTTGAGACAGTAGTATTGATGTCAAGGATTGATAAATAAGTGCCGAAAAACGGCTTAAATAAGGGATTTCTGGTATCGAGCAGCTGATTGCCGGATGCCGGGAATCTCTTTTCATTTATCTGTCAGAACTTAGGTATGCCTGGAAGTGGTATAGGGTTGTGGTGACAGGAGTGTTTTTTGGTAGGTTGAGTTGACAGAACTGTTATTTTGAAGATTGAGTTGACAGCGGTTATTTCCTATTAAGCTTCCTATGAACTGTTGAATTTTCGGGGAATTTGTGGTAACATAGGTCTGTTGCAAATTAACAAACTTATGATAATAAATAACGAAATTCGTTATTTGGAGGATGTAATGATTCAAATAAAATTATCAGAGGTATTGGGAAGAGAGAAAATGACGCGTAAGAAGTTAGCAGAACTTACGAATGTTCGCCCTAATACAATCTGTGATTTGTATAATGAAAAGCTTCACAAAATCGATATTGACATTCTTGATAGAATATGTACCGTCTTAGATTGTAGTATATCTGATTTGCTTGAATATAAAAAAGACGATGAGGAGAATGTTAAATGAACGGGTTATCGATGTTTGCCAATGTCGGAATAGCTGAAACCTATTTATCCGAAGTTGGTGTAGATATTGTAGTTGCAAATGAGGTTCTGGAGGAACGCGCACGTTTTTACCAAGATGTCTATCCGAACTGTCATATGGTATGTGGGAACATCCTTGATGCAGAAGTTTTCGAGGAGGTATATAGGGAATCTGTTGAACGCAATGTTCAATTCATCATTGCTACGCCTCCATGCCAAGGAATGAGTCCGGCTGGGAAAAAAGACCCGAGAGATTCAAGAAATAATTTGATTATGAGTGCTGTTGATATGATAATTAGAATTAATCCGGATTTTGTTTTGATTGAAAATGTCATGCAACAGTTAAAAACGAAAATAGAGTATAATGGAGAGTTAATCCTTATACCAGAGTATTTGAAGCGCCGACTTGGAGAAGTATATAACTTTAATGAATATCCAGTTATTGATTCAAAATTTTATGGAGTACCTCAGCAAAGAAAAAGGGCTATATTTCTTCTCTCAAAGAAGACAACTGGAGTACATTGGGAATTTCCTAAAAAGGATGATAAAATTGTTACATTGCGTGATGTAATAGGAGATTTACCATCATTAGACCCATTGATTAAAGAAAAAGAGCATAGAAATATTTTACCAGATTATGAAATGAAAAAGGTGGCAGGACTTAAGGTTTCAAAATGGCATTGTCCACGAGAACACGTATGGAGAAATGTTGAAGTTATGATGCATACGCCAGAGGGACAAAGTGCAAGGAAAAATCCTGTATACTTTCCAAAGAAGAAAGACGGAACAATGGTCGGAGGTGCATTAAGAACTTATATGCGCATGGAATGGGATCGTCCTGCTCCAACCATTACTGCATATAATCACACAATTTCTTCATTCCAAAATGTACATCCAGGACGTCCGACAAGTCAGGAAGGCATATATTCAGATGCCCGTGTACTTACCATATTGGAACTAATGAGAGTGACCACTTTGCCAGATGATTGGAATATTCCAGAGTGGGCTACACCGCAATTGATAAGACAAGTAATAGGAGAAGGAATCCCACCGTTGCTTATTAAAAAAATAGTAGCTCAGCTTGGGCTAAATGCGGAGGAATTATGATTAGAGCAGTTTCACTATTTTCCAATGTAGGAATTGCAGAGACCTACTTAGGAGATTTAAATATTCATGTTGCGGTTGCAAACGAATTGATACCGCAAAGAGCAGCTTTTTATAAACATCTTTATCCAACAACAGAGATGATTGTTGGTGATATTACAGATCCGTCAATCTATAGTGAAGTCATTTCTGCTGCACGAAAAGAAAAGGTTGATTTGTTGATAGCTACTCCGCCGTGTCAAGGAATGAGCATTGCGGGAGAAATGAATCCATATGATGAAAGAAATAGCTTAATTAAGTATGCAATTGATGCTATTCTCGATTTGAAACCAACATATGTGCTGATTGAAAATGTTCCTCAACAGCTTACGACACCAATAACATATGAAAATAAGGAAATAACCATTCCGGAGTATATTGAGAAAAGAATAGGTGCCTTTTACAATATAAATCAAAATAAAGTGTTGGATGCAATGGATTATGGTGTTCCACAGATGCGTAGACGTGCAATTATTCTTTGTGTGGAAAAAGGCACTGGGATTATATGGGAGTTTCCGGAGAAAGAGAAAGAAATTGTTACACTTTCGAAGGTGTTTTCTGGGATCCCAGATATATGGCCTAATGTGAAAGAAAAAGAGTTTCGTGATATTTTGCCTAAAAACACAGAAGAAGTACTGGCTTTCAATAAGTGGCATCGGCCAATGACTCATGTATGGCGTAATATTGAATGTATGCTGTACACGCCAACTGGAAACACAGCCTATGACAATTCAGTTCATTACCCCAAGAAAACAAATGGCGAAAGAGTAAAAGGCTATGACACAGCTTATCATAGAATGTTTTGGGATAAGCCTGGAACTACGATAACAACATATAATTTTAGAATTGGTTCACAGAATAATGTTCATCCGGGTAAGCCTTGGAAGAAAGATGCTAATGGTGATATGATGTATACGAATCCACGTGTACTGACAATTTACGAATTACTTGTAGTTTCCAGTTTACCTGTGGATTGGCACATTCCTGAATGGGCTACAGATAATTTAATAAGAACTGTGATTGGAGAAGGAATTCCACCTTTACTGATTAAAAAAATAATTGCACAGATTGTGTAACATATGAGGAGGTACCATATGGGTGTAACAAAAGAATACAACAAAACCATATTGCAAACCAGTTTTACCAGTCTTGAAGCAATTTATTACTTGCTGAAAGTGGTAAAAGAAAATCAGCCAATGACTTCGGCTGATGGTAAGGATACAATTTTCCCTGTTGCCAGGGCGCGTATCTCGCAGGAACGTGGTGGCGAATGGTCTGAAGACAAAAGAGATACCCATGCTGAACTGACATTGAGAGAAATGGGATTTATTCGCTATGTAGATGCAGAACAGTCAAAATTTGAGGTTTCCGATTTGGGGAATGAATTTCTTGCTTCGTTTGAGTTGGTTGAGACTCCAACAGATGGAGGAAAAGTTAAACTTTCACTAACAGATCTTTTGACGTTAGATGATAAAAATCAGCTATTATTGGATTTACTTCTTCGAATTTCTGTTAAGCAAGAAAAGTACGGACGTAATATAAGACCTTATTTGATATTGTTCAAACTGTTAAGTGAAGCAGAACTAAATGGATATATAACCAGAGACGAATGGGCCAGTTTCATCAATAATTCTTCGTATTTATTAGATTCGCAATATCCGACTATAAAAAATGCCATTTTACAATTTAGAAAAAATGGAAATTCGTGTGAAGCTAAAAAGAGTGACAGAATTCTCACACGTCTTGTGTTATGGCAGGTATTAAATAAGGTGAACGTTCCTAATGAAACCGTAACTTGTTTTGCATTAAATGGGGATTTTGCACGTATTGTGCAATTAAATATGTTACAAGGAAAAGTTGATACTATATCATATCAAGAACATTCAGGTTCAGATGATAGTATTGATTATGACCGTGTAGAAAGAATTTCGGGTGGAATGAATACACTTTTATATGGTGTTCCAGGTTCGGGTAAAAGTTGGACTATTGAACATGAATATTGTTCTTCTGATTGTGCAGTTGAGCGTTTAGTTTTTCACCCCGATTATACAAATGCAGATTTCGTTGGACAAATCCTTCCAGTGGTTGATGAAGATAAACAGGTCACTTATGAGTTCACACCAGGACCATTTACGACTATTATGCATAATGCATATGTACACCCCAACAAGAAATACATCTTGATTATTGAAGAAATCAATAGAGGAAATGCTCCTGCAATTTTTGGAGATGTTTTTCAATTATTAGATAGAATGGTGATTGAAAAAACCGAGAATGGAATTTTGTATCCAATAGGAACAAGCGAATATTACATTACAAATGAAAATGTTGCTCAATGTATTTATGGTAATGCAGAACACAAAGTGCGTATTCCATCCAATTTATCTATATTGGGTACAATGAATACTTCTGACCAAAATGTGTTTACATTAGATACTGCTTTTCAACGTAGATGGCGTATGCGTCTCATAGAAAACAATTTTGATAATGTGAGAGAGTCTTTGGCAAATGCGCATATTCTTGATACAAAAGTTACTTGGAAACTATTCTGTGAAACAGTAAATGAAATTATTATCGGGAATAAGGCTAAGATGGCATCCGCTGAAGATAAACGATTGGGCGTGTATTTTGTTCATGAAAACGATTTGTTATTTGATCAAAAAGCAATGCCATCAGAAGGCTTTGAAACTTTACAAATAGAATTAAATGATTTAGTTCGACATGAATTACTGAAAGATATTACGGAGCCTCAGAAAAAGCGTTTATCTGAGATTCGTGAAGCTCTTATTCATAATCGGCAGTTCCCTGAAAAGGTCATTAAGTATCTTTGGGATGATGCTTTTAAATTTAATCCAGAAGCATTGTTTAACACTGATAATATGGATAGTCTTGAAAGAGTAATTCGTACATTTGTATATTCAAGAGGTGAAAACCGTTTCAGCATCTTTAGACAGTCTGTACGGGAGAAACTATACCCGGCTCAGCAGCAGTAAAAAAGATGTCAAAGAACGGTGGTGAATAATAGTTGGATTTAACAAAAAATCTAAGGCAACGATGTCATGTAAATACAAATGAAGACGGAGACAGTTTTGTTGGTGTTAAAGCTGATACCGATGATGCCGTAATTTACTTCCCAATCGGTTATCGGCTTCCAGACAATGATGATGATTTAAGGGTCGACATCAATAATTTGTTTGGGGTATTGGCTGCTTTCATGAAAGAGGATAGAGTTATTGAATCACCAAAGTTTGAAGCACCCAGAACCGTAGATTTTCCAATTCATGCATATTTAACAGTAATCAGAGATTTTCTCAGAACTGGGCGCTATTATGTTGAGACAGACCCACAGTTCATAACTGACACAAAAGGAAGAACATCCTGGCCTCGTACAGTGAGAGATCAAAGGGCATTAATTCAAAAAAATGGATCCTTAGTGTTCACTAACATGACAGTGCGTTCATCAACTCCAAACGCAAACAAAGAAATAACGCAAATTCATCGCTTTTGTGTGTATGAAGCTTTTGAAAAATTAGGATGGTTATATGTTCCATTTATGCCGGAGAAACCTGGAACATATTCTGGAATTCGTGCATCCATTTATATGCTTACAAAGAAACTAGCAAGTACAAATAATGATGTGGAACAGGAATTGTTTGGTGCAATGAAAGCCATGCTTGAATACTTGGATGAAAAAAGTTCGGACGCACAGTACTTTTTTGGAACGGATCATTTTGATACTGTCTGGGAAAAAATGATTGATAAGGCATTTGGGGTTGAAGATAAGGCACAGTATTTCCCACGTACACGATGGCTTTTGGATTACGGCCCAGATAAAGAGAAAACACCATTGTATCCAGATTCCATTATGATATACGGAGATAAATACTATGTGCTGGATGCGAAATGCTACCGATATGGATGGACTGCAAAGGGAGAGAATTTGCCAAATGGCACTGATATCAATAAGCAGATAACCTATGGCGAATACATAGAACGTGTAAAGGGTATTCCCAATGAGCGATTGTTCAATTGTTTCATCATGCCGTACAACAAAGATGATAATTTGTTTCATATGAACGGTAATGTTGGTAATATTGGTGAGGCAGTGGGAGATTGGAGATATGATGCTTCAAACCCCAAAATGAAGAATTACGAGCGTATTCAAGGAATAGTAATGGATACCAGGTATCTTATGTATAATTATATTGGTACACCGGAACAGCAAAAGCAAGATTTAATTCGTTGCATCGAAAAGGTTGTGTCCAGAGGATTGGTTTCACCGCCACGCAGCTAACAAATATAAAGGCCTCCGCTTATAGCAGTTGATTGCTATTAAGCGGAGGTCTTTTTTTATTTGTTAGCAAGTTTGCGTTGACGGCTTCTGCGTTGTGCTGCCGCATTTGCACAAGCTGGGCAACAATATTTTTTGTTTGTAACAGTGGCATTTATCAGAAAATACTTCTGATGCTGACAATTCGGGTTTTCACATTCCTTGTAAAGTTCTACTCCCGGCTTCATATAGAAGATTGAAAAATAAAGTGCTTCAAGCAAACTGTTGAGTTTCCATGACGGAGCTAAGGTTTTTGCACTAAACTGAGGGGAGATTCCTTTTAGGTTTGCATTAATTTCTTCACTTATAACAATTTCTGCTATCTTCAACAGAGAATCTTTCATTGTATCCGTAAATTTATCTCGTTTTGGTTCTGTATGATATAATATTCGATTAACCTCGACATCTTTGAATACTCCTACTTTTGTTTCGTAGTGGTAGTAAAAATCTATAATTGTACGCAGCTTATCATCAGAACTAGGATAATTTGTGTATAAGGCAAAGAGGTTTTTAAAATGCCAGTCTCTACTTCCTGTTAATCCGCTTATCCCATCACTCATGACCATTCCTGCTAATTCATCAATGTATACCTTATTATAGCCGTTGACGATAGTATCTTTAATAGCAATGCATTCATTGTCATATAATTCTTGGTTTCTGTTTGTGTCAGGCATGATGTTGTATTCTCGAATGAGTTTAGTAAATAAATGATTATTTGAGTCATACTCCCCTGTGGACATTGTCAAATGGACGGGCTCGGTGAATAATAAGTAAGTAGCGCAGATTAGCATTTTCTTATAATCTCTTTTCCCAGCAATCGTACTCATTAGCATTACAGTTGCTTTGATACGATTTACGATTTCAAGCAGAGCATTATCATCAATGGCTTCATATTGTTCACTGCTGATAGGAAAAAGAAAACCATATTTTTCAAAGAATGCGATAATTGCATCCACATCTCCGATTGGTACGGCTAAAAGCTGCCCCAGTATATTCTCCGAAATAACGCCACCAGCGTTTCCTGACTGATTCAACCCTTTCTGTGGTGCATACGAAAAATGGATTACCTCCTCCGGAACGGAAAACAGCTTTAAGTTATAATGTGGTGGTTGCCCTGGCGTTGTGTAGACTGTCTCTTTTTGGCACACGCAAGTGCAGTTCTCATATTCAAATAGATTATTAAGAAAAAAATCTAAATTATTTTTCATTCTTATTACACCTCTCTTGGAAAAAAATGATAAAAAAAATATCTCAAAAATGACAGTGTTCATTATGAAGTGGATTTGTGGAATATTAACATTTACTTTTTATATTATTATATACTAAAAATAAAGAGAATACAATATAAAACCCATTACTATAACGTTATCAGTAATGGGCTTTTTTAGGTGTATTTTCTTATTATTAGTTGAATAGTAAAATGAAAAAGTGCTTAAAAGGGTGACAAGCTAATGGATAAATTGAACTGAAATATCACGTTTCATGTAGACGGTTCAGCATATCAGATAAAATCTAATTATAAGTTTCCTTGGAAATTCACTTTTGACATAGAGATCAAAAATTTCTATGAAGTGACAATGAAAAACGTTCAGTGGTCTCATGCAAGTGTCATTGCCGCATTGAATGGCTTCTGTAATAACGCAGCCTTCATTTTCATTTGTTGCGCAATCTGGCACCTGCCAGTAACTCAGAAGATAGATTTTAGGATATGTTATGCGGGTTTCACGCTTATAGTCCGGAAGTTTTCGAACGAATTGTATTCCACCTTAAAGACAACTTCTTCTTTTTGGTATGGAATATGTGAGCATTTATCATTTTTTATAAGGTGAGCAGTCAACCTTAATAGGCTGAATAAATAATATCACAGGCCTGATTAGCTATAGGGGCTGGGATACAAATATTGAAACCGTCACTGTGAAAGCAGTGATGGGTGCAATATGAAGTACCCTAATTTTCCTATGCCCTAATCAGGCCTTTTCAATTGGTGTACTTCAAAAGCACATACCTTATTTGTTTCCTTGCCCCTATGCGAGTACCAGGCAGAAAGGCAAGGAATTTTTATGAAAATTCGTAAAACAAGAAAAGAAGAACGTGGGGTATATAGATACCCAATCAGTGTACCAGATGGTAATGGAGGCTATCGTCAAGACAACATTATTATTCGACCAGGAGAAAATGAAATAACCGAAGCTTGGATATCTACACTTCATTCATTGGATGACAGTGAGGTTTATTACAACTGTAAGAATGGACATCCACCTATGACAGCAGATGAAAAAGCTGCAAGAAAGGACTGGGAAGAAGAACATCCAGGTGAAAAGTACTCTACTGGCTGGAATCTGTCATTAGATTATTATGCAGATTCTGATGATGATTCAGCGGACAAGCAGAATTTCTTAGAAGATACATCTGTTTCAAATGGAGATGATGTATCGTCAGAAGTAGAGCATTTGCATGAACTAGTAGATACCATGACTGACCGACAGCAGGAAGTATACAAGCTTCTCTTTATAGAAGAATGCTCATTAACAGAGACTGCAGCAATCCTTGGTATGAGCGTACCAACTGTTTACAACCATAAAAAACGTATCTTAGAAATTATCAAAAAGAATTTCTAAAAAATTTCCAAGGGGCTAATAAACCGACTGTTTTCTTTGACTGTGACTTGTAAGGGAGATGACCTTACAGAAAGCGAGGTGGTGATATGGCATTGAAACACAAAATCATTATTAATGTCACTGATCCTAGCGGAAAGAAAGCCACTGTTTTAAGAGGTGCAGATATGAGATTGCCTTCGAGAATTGTGAAGTTCCTTTTTGGAGATTTCACCCAGGTATATCTTCTTGCACCGGGACAGTCGGTTGCATCCGTGGATGTAAAAGAAGTCGAGGAAGGAGGCAACGTTTCATGAGTAAGATGAGCGAACTGGCAGCAGAAATTGCTGAACTGAAACACTGTGGTGAAATTCTTATTGGTATTTCAGAATCGCTGACTGCGATATTTTCTGCATCAGAGGAACATACGGAAAAGCAGCATATAAAAAAGACAGCTGTTAAAAAGGAAGAAAAGCCAAAGGAAACTCCAAAACAGGAGAAAATCCTATCCCTAACGGATGTTCGTGCAGTTCTTGCTGAGAAATCCCGTAACGGTTATACGGCAGAGGTTAAAGCACTTTTAAATAAGCATGGTGCAGACAAGTTGTCTGAGATTGACCCAGCAGAATATCCGGCACTGCTTGCGGATGCGGAGGCAATTGGATGAGCCACAAACACGCATTACTTTCTGCATCCTCCAGTCACAGGTGGCTGGAGTGCCCACCCTCAGCAAGGCTTAGTGAAAGCTATGAGGACAAGGGTAGCGAATATGCACAGCAAGGTACGGATGCTCACAGCCTTTGTCAGTACAAATTAGAAAAAGCATTGGGCATAAAAACCAAAGACCCCACAGGCAACCTTACTTATTATGATGCAGAGATGGAACAGTGTGCGGAAGATTATGCAGGCTATGTTCTGGAACTGCTGGAGGCGGTAAGACAAATCTGTAAAGATCCTATTGTTCTGATTGAACAGAAACTAGATTTTTCAAGGTTTGTGGAGAATGGGTTTGGTACTGGGGACTGCGTAATTATTGCAGACGGTACACTGTATGTCATCGATTATAAGCATGGTCAAGGTGTTCTTGTATCGGCTATGGAGAACACGCAGATGCAATGTTATGCCATAGGTGCATTGGAACTCTTTGATGGGATTTATGATATCAATGCTGTATGCATGACAATCTATCAGCCACGTAAAGAAAATGTCAGTATGTTCACTATGTCAAAGGATGATCTATATTCCTGGGCAGAAAACATCCTTGCACCTACAGCGAAACTTGCTTATGCAGGAGAAGGCGAATATAAAGCAGGAGAACACTGTCAGTTCTGTCAGGCAAAGGCGGTATGCCGTAAACGTGCTGAGTACAATCTGGAACTTGCCCGTTATGATTTTGAGATGCCTGCAACATTGGAAACTGATGAGATTGCAGCAATTCTACCAAAGGTGGATGAACTGATTTCCTGGGTGAATGACATCAAGGAATATGCTCTTCAGCAGGCTCTTAGTGGTACCGATTATCACGGATTCAAGGTTGTCGAGGGTCGTTCCAACAGAAAATACACGGATGAATCCGCTGTGGCAGATGCCGTTACTGCAGCAGGTTTTGATCCATATGAACAGAAACTGCTTGGCATCACGGCAATGGTATCAGAACTTGGCAAAAAGAAATTTGATGAAATCCTTGGCAACTTTACTTATAAGCCACAGGGTAAACCAACACTCGTACCGGAGAGTGATAAGCGTCCGGCTATCAATAACAGCAATGCTGCATTAGCAGCTGAAGATTTTAGTGAAAATTAAAGGAGGACAATATTATGTCAAACAAAGTTAACAACCCTATGAAGGTAATCACAGGTCCAGATACTCGCTGGAGTTATGCAAATGTTCATGAGCCAAAGTCTATTAATGGTGGCACTCCAAAGTACAGCGTATCTCTTATCATTCCAAAGTCTGATGCCAAAACGGTAGCAAAAATCCAGGCTGCAATTGAGGCCGCATACAAGGAGGGCGAAAGCAAGCTGAAGGGCAATGGCAGAACAGTTCCTGCACTTTCTGTACTTAAAACACCTCTTCGTGACGGCGATACCGAAAGACCAGATGATGAGGCATATGCTGATTGCTATTTTATCAATGCCAACAGTGCAGCAGCTCCTGGCATTGTGGATGCAGACCGCCAACCTATCATTGACCGCTCTGAGGTTTACTCTGGTGTTTACGGACGTGCAAGCATTAACTTCTATGCTTTTAATTCCAACGGCAACAAGGGTATTGCCTGTGGCCTCAATAACCTTCAGAAAATCAAGGATGGTGAACCTCTAGGTGGCAAATCCCGTGCGGAGGATGATTTTGAAACCGAAGACGAGAACGATTTCCTGTCTTAATCGCAATGTAACAATGTCAATCAAGTGGCCGTGGAGATTGGCTCATATTTGAGCCAGCCTCTATGTTCACGATAATCTAAGAAAACGAGGTAAAGGATATGAATACAATTTTGGTAATTATTTTAGTTACATTCTTCAGTATCAATATGGGTGGCAGTGCTTATATGTTCTTCACACTGATTCGTGATGACATTCGCTCCGAACGCAAGAAGAAAAAAGAACAGCTTAATCAGCAGTAAATCACGAGCGGGCGGCAGGAGTAATCTTTGCCGCCTTGTTTGTTATGGAAGGAGGGAAATTCTTGAGTGAAATAAAAACGCTCTCAATTGATATTGAAACATACAGTGATATCGATCTGAGTAAATGCGGTGTATATAAATATGCTGAGTCCGAGAACTTTGAAATTCTGCTATTTGGCTACGCGGTAAACGGCGGTGAAGTGCAGGTGGTAGACCTTGTCGATGGTGAGAAACTTCCAATGGAGATTATTGCGGCCCTGACAGATGATACTGTGACCAAGTGGGCATTTAATTCATCCTTTGAGCGTATCTGCCTATCTGCATGGCTTCGTAGAAATTACCCTGAACATTTTTGCAGTTACAGTATAGAGGAAGATATGGTAGAAAAATTCCTAGACCCGTCTTCGTGGAAATGCTCCATGATATGGTCTGCCTATATGGGACTGCCGTTATCACTGGCAGGAGCAGGTGCTGTACTGGGACTAGAAGAACAGAAGTTGAAAGAAGGCAAAGACCTTATCCGATATTTCTGTGTTCCTTGTAAACCAACTAAGACGAATGGTGGACGTAATCGTAATCTGCCACATCATGATAAAGCTAAGTGGGATACTTTTGTTTTCTACAATAAGCGGGATGTTGAAGTGGAAATGTCCATACAGAAAAAACTCTCCAAGTTCCCTGTCCCCGATTTTATATGGGATGAATATCATCTTGACCAGGAGATCAATGACCGTGGTATTGAACTTGATATGACTGTAGTAGAACAGGCTATTGATATGGATGCTCGCTCAAAAACAGAACTTAATAACGCAATTAAGGAACTGACACAGCTTGATAATCCTAACTCTGTGCAGCAGATGAAACAGTGGCTTTCTGATAATGGATTGGAAACAGATACCTTAGGTAAAAAGGCAGTGGCAGAATTATTAAAGGCAACTACTGAACCACTAAGAACGGTGCTATCTCTCCGTCAGCAGCTTGCCAAATCATCGGTAAAGAAATACCAAGCAATGCAGAACGCAGTATGTGCAGATGGCAGAGCGAGAGGGATGTTTCAGTTTTATGGTGCCAACCGCAGTGGAAGATGGGCTGGCAGGATGATTCAATTGCAGAACCTACCACAAAATCATATGCCGGACTTGGAACAGGCTCGTGGTCTTGTGAGAAACGGAAATTATAAGGCACTGGAACTTTTATATGACGATATTCCAGACACTTTATCACAACTTATCCGTACTGCCTTTGTGCCAAGACAAGGATATAAGTTTGTGGTAGCAGACTTTTCGGCGATCGAGGCAAGAGTGTTATCATTTCTTGCAGATGAGTCCTGGCGAAGCGATGTCTTTAAGAATAATGGTGATATCTATTGTGCATCTGCATCAGCTATGTTTGGTGTACCTGTAGAAAAGCACGGATTGAACAGTAGTCTCAGACAAAAAGGGAAAATAGCTGAATTGGCACTGGGATACGGTGGCTCGGTTGGTGCATTAACAGCAATGGGTGCCTTGGATATGGGGCTTAAGGAAGAAGAATTGCAGCCGCTTGTGGATGCCTGGAGAAAGGCAAATCCAAATATTGTGCAGTTCTGGTGGGATGTTGACCGTGCTGTTAAAACTGCTATTAAACAGAAAGCAACAATAGAGTGCCACGGGATCTATTTTATTTGTAAAAGTGGAATGCTCTTTATTCAGCTGCCATCAAGGAGAAGACTTGCTTATGTGAAACCTCGCATCGGAGAGAATCAGTTTGGTGGTGAGTCTGTAAATTACGAAGGTATCGGTGGCACAAAGAAATGGGAACGTATCGAAAGCTATGGACCTAAGTTCGTGGAAAATATCGTGCAGGCAATCAGTCGGGATATTCTTATGTTTGCAATGCAAACACTGAGTCACTGCTTTATCTGTGGTCATGTTCATGATGAACTGATTCTTGAATGCAGCATGGGAACTTCTGTTGATACCATATGTAAACAAATGGGCAGGACACCACCGTGGATTAGCGGGTTGTTACTTCGTGCTGATGGATATGAAACTATGTTCTATAAAAAAGATTAAATATTTTTTCAAGGGGGCTAAAATATAGCCTTCTTTTTTTGACTGTGACTTGAGGGACAAAGGTTCTTCAAAAAATCTTATAACAGGAGGTAATTCTTATGAATGAATTACAAGTTTTCCAAAGTACAGAGTTTGGCTCTGTAAGAGCAGTCACAGTCAATGGTGTTCCCTATTTTGTGGGAAGAGATATAGCCGATATTCTTGGCTATGAAAGACCCGCAAAGGCAATTCTCGATCATGTAGATGAAGATGATAAAGATGAAGTCCCAATTCAGGACGCCATCGGAAGAATGCAAAACACACCTGTTATTAATGAAAGTGGTCTTTATAGTCTTATTCTTTCAAGTAGGATGCCAAGTGCGAAAAAGTTCAAGCGTTGGGTAACTAGTGAGGTTCTCCCTGCTATCCGCAAACATGGTGTTTATGCAGTTGACGAGTTATTGGCTGACCCAGATATGTTGATTGCAGCACTTACGAAACTAAAGTCAGAGCGTGATAGAAATAAGGCTCTTTCTGAAACGGTAGCAGTACAAAATCAGCAGATTGTAGAGATGAAACCCAAAGCATCTTATTATGAGGTGGTACTTAACTGTAAAGACCTAGTTGCCATTTCTGTTATTGCGAAAGATTACGGCTGGAGTGCCAATCGTATGAACAGATATCTTCATGACAAGGGTGTTCAGTTTAAGCAGAGTGCTATCTGGCTTTTGTATCAGAAATATGCGGAAAAAGGATACACAAGCACGAAAACTCACAGCTATCCTGGCAATGACGGCAGTATTCATACAAAGGTTCATACTTACTGGACGCAAAAAGGCAGACTCTTTATCTACAGTCTTATGAAGGAAGATGGATATTATCCTTTGATTGAACAGGAGGATGAATATGGGAATTGATAAATTTAACAGCGAGGGTTATTTTGACCCGACTCCCTATGAAGCATTAACCAAAGTTGAAAATGAAGAGAGAGCAGCCCGCAAGGCTGCCTCTTTCCGACCTTTGGTGTATATCTGTTCTCCCTATTCAGGCGATGTGGCGAGAAACGTATATCTAGCAAAGTTATTTAGTCGATTTGCAGTTGTGAAAAATGCAATACCGATTGCACCACATCTTCTTTTCCCACAGTTTATGGATGAAAGCACGGAAAGAGGTCTTGCTATGTTTATGGATATGGTTCTGCTTGGAAAATGCAGTGAAGTATGGGTATTTGGCAACACCATATCGGAAGGGATGTCAGCTGAGATTGCAAAGGCACAGAAACAAAGAAAAGTAATCCGCTACTTTACGGAAGATTTGGAGGAGAAAGCATAATGGAATTAACCTTATTTACGGCAGACTGTGTGGGGAGTCTGTCTAATTGTGTTTATCCTCACAAAGCTGTAATTAAAGATGAAGAATCATTAAAACGAGCGGTAATACATGATCATGTAACAGCTGAGTATAAGAACAACTATCGCAGTAATGCAAATTTTATAAAAGCTGATAATGTTCCGCTTGATTGTGATAATGATCATTCAGATAACCCAGACGAATGGGTTACTCCATTTGAAGTTGCACTTGTTTTTCAAGATGTTTCTTTTGCAGTTGTTTACAGCCGAAACCATATGAAAACAAAAGAAAATAAATCTGCCCGTCCAAGATTTCATGTTTACTTCATTACACCTGTGATTACAGCTCCAGAGGAATATGCTGAACTGAAAAAACAAATTGCTGCCTCTTTCCCATATTTTGATAACAATGCACTGGATAGTGCCAGACTCCTTTTTGGTACTGCGGATGCAGAAGTAGAAATTTATAGCGGCAGTAAAAATATTGTGGAGTATCTTGATGAAATTGCATTTGAAGAGTGGGAACAAAGTAAAGAGGAAATCCCACAAGGGCAGCGTAATAGCACCATGTCACACTATGCCGGAAAAATCATCAAGCGCTATGGGAATTCAGAAAAAGCATATAATCTGTTTTTGAAACAGGCAGAGAATTGCAATCCACCGCTTGAAGAAAGTGAGTTAAAAATCATCTGGGGCAGTGCTGTCAATTTTGGAAAAAAGGTATCCTCTCAGAATGGCTATATACCACCGGAGCAGTTTAATTCAAACTTGCAGCTTAAGCCGGAGGATTATTCTGATGTAGGTCAGGCAACGGTAATGGCAAAAGAATATGAATGTCTTTTACGATATTCACCTGCTACAGATTATATTGTGTACAACGGAAGCTTCTGGGAAGAATCAAAACCTAAATCACAGGCGGTTGCACAGGAACTTACTTCCAGACAGCTTGAAGAGGCTGAAACTGAAATCAAGAAAGTTACCAACGAAATGATGCAAAATGGTGCGTGGGAGATACTTGCGGCAATGGGTCCGAAGAAAGCTGTATCCTCATTTAATGAACAGCAGGCACACTCTTTTGATAAATATCAAAGTGCTGTTACCTACCGAAACTATGCCATCAAACGCAGGGATTCCAAGTATATTACTTCAGCATTAAAGGAGGCTCGCCCTATGCTCGAAATTGAACAGCGTACCTTGGATGCCGACGAATTTTTATTGAATGCTCCATCAGTTACTTATGACCTTCGTAATGGAATAACAGCACCAATGGAACATGATCCGCTCAACTTTATTACTAAGCAGACGGCTGTTGATCCTGATAATATGGGTGTTGAAATATGGGAGAATGCACTTGATACATTCTTCTGTGGTGATGCAGACCTTACCAGCTATGTGCAGGAAATTGTAGGGTTATCTGCTATTGGAAAAGTATATGTAGAGGCTCTTATCATTGCTTATGGTGAAGGACGAAACGGAAAGTCAACCTTTTGGAATGCAGTGTCCAGGGTTCTTGGCTCATACAGCGGAAATATGTCTGCAGATATGTTGACCGTTGGCTGCAGGAGAAATGTAAAGCCTGAACTGGCTGAAGCCAAAGGTAAAAGATTGTTGATTGCAGCTGAGTTGGAAGAAGGTATGAGGCTGAACACCTCTAATGTTAAACAGCTGTGTTCCACCGATGAAATTTATGCAGAGAAAAAATACAAAGACCCGTTTTCCTATATTCCAAGCCATACATTGGTGCTGTATACCAACCATCTGCCAAAGGTCGGTGCGATTGACAAAGGCACATGGCGAAGGTTGATTGTAAT
Source organism: Anaerocolumna sp. MB42-C2 (assembly GCF_030913705.1). Lineage (GTDB taxonomy): Bacteria > Bacillota > Clostridia > Lachnospirales > Lachnospiraceae > Anaerocolumna. Next base: position 1,581,276 of record NZ_CP133190.1, on the reverse strand, counting down.
TCCTTTTGGGGCAAAGATTGAAGGCAGTGCAGATGTGAAGAACTATGCGGATTTTCTGTTTGAAAATGCAGGAGGAGCAATTCTTTCATGGGTCATTGAGGGTGCGAAAAAGGTAATCAGCCATAACTATAAAATTACCACTCCGCAGCAAGTCAAGGATGCCATTGAGGATTACAAAGAAAACAATGACTGGCTTAGCCATTTTTTGACAGAATGCTGTGAGGTGGAAGATTCTTATACCGCAAAGTCCGGCGAGGTCTATAACTCATACCGTGCCTATTGTATACAGGTGGGTGAGTTTATTCGCAGTACAGCAGATTTCTACACTGCCTTGGAATCCGCAGGATTCGGCCGTAAGAAAACAAGAGCCTGCAACATTATCACTGGACTCCGATTAAAGTCGGAATTCTTGGAATAAAGCCATTTTCCCAATAGTGTGGAGGTCTATGGAAGTCTTATATATAACTTCTCTTAGAAGTAAAAAAATAAGACTATATAAAAAGTTAAGGAAATGCATTCCATAGACCTCCTCACCTACCCAAAATTATGACTGATGGAGGTATTCATGAGAGAAAAAGTAATAGAACAGAAGCTTGTGGCAGCAGTAAAGAAAAATGGTGGTATCTGTCCGAAGTTCACATCTCCAGGCTTTGATGGAATGCCTGATAGATTGGTATTGATGCCTGGTGGTAGGTTTGCTTTTGTAGAGGTTAAGGCTCCGGGGCAGAAACCAAGACCACTGCAGGCAGCAAGGCATAAATTATTACATTGTTTAGGATTTAGAGTATACATCTTGGATGATGAAAGCAAGATTGGAGGGATACTGGATGAAATACGAGCCACATAGTTATCAGCAGTTTGCCATTTCATATATTGAGGAACATCCTGTGGCAGCAGTTCTTTTGGATATGGGTTTAGGAAAAACGAGCATTACGCTGACTGCCATTAATGATTTGCTGTTTGATAGCTTTGATATTCATAAAGTCCTTGTGGTTGCGCCTCTTCGTGTAGCAAGAAATACATGGTCTGATGAAATCAGCAAATGGGAACATCTGAGTGACCTGCGTTATGCCATAGCGGTTGGCACAGAATCTGAAAGAGTGGCGGCGCTGATATCCAAAGCAGATATTTATATCATCAACCGTGAAAATGTACAGTGGCTGATTGAGGCAAGTGGTGTTTCTTTTGATTTTGATATGGTGATTGTAGATGAGTTGTCATCTTTCAAGAACCACCAGGCAAAACGATTCAGAGCCTTAATGAAAGTAAGACCGAAGGTCAGAAGAATGGTAGGTCTTACGGGTACGCCATCGAGCAATGGACTTATGGATTTATTTGCAGAATTTAAGTTGCTGGATATGGGAGAACGGCTTGGAAGATTTATTGGTCAGTACAGAAGTGCATATTTCAAGCCGGATAAAATGAATGGTCAGATTGTTTTTTCCTATAAGCCACTGCCAGGAGCAGAACAGCAAATCTACAACAAAATATCAGATATCACGATTTCCATGAAGTCTACCAACCATATAAAGATGCCGGAACTTGTAAATTCCAGATATGTGGTGCATTTATCAGAAAAAGAGCAGGAAAGATATGAAGAACTGAAAAAGGACCTGGTATTACAGATGCCTGATGGTGATATAACAGCTGCCAATGCTGCATCACTTTCCACCAAGCTGTGTCAGATGGCAAATGGTGCAGTATATTCCGATGATGAGAATATCTTAAAAATTCATGATAAGAAACTGGATGCCCTTGAAGATATTATCGAGGCGGCAAATGGAAAACCTATATTGGTGGCTTACTGGTTTAAACATGATTTTCAGCGAATCACCGAAAGGCTGTATAAGCTGAAAGTACCGTTTGCCAGACTGGATACCGATGCAAGTATCCGAAAGTGGAATGCAGGAGAACTTCCTGTGGCACTGATTCATCCGGCATCTGCCGGACACGGACTTAATCTTCAGAGTGGAGGTTCAACCCTTGTGTGGTTTGGACTTACTTGGAGCCTGGAACTGTATCAGCAGACAGTGGCAAGATTATGGAGGCAGGGTCAGAGTTCTAATACCGTAGTAGTACAACACATTATTGCCAAAGGCACAATCGATGAACGTGTGATGAGGGCATTATCCTTAAAAGATAGCACACAGTCTGCATTGATTGATGCTGTTAAGGCAGAAATTTCAGTAAAATAATAGGAAAATCTAAGACAACCTAAGACAATCCAAGCCAATCCGAGTGCAAATAAAATTTCGGAGGTAAGGATATGAACATTATCTGGCAGTATTTAGACAAACGCAGTGCAGCCGTGAATGCACTGAAGGATTACAGCAGTATGGAATATATTATCAGTCATACGGATGAGGAAATCAAAAATGCCTATGATAAGATGAGCGGTATCCAAAGTCCCCAGTTTGACGGGATGCCAAGAGTCCATAATCCTCAGGCGGGAGAAGCACGTATCTTAAATGGAATTGAGGAAATAGATGTGCTGAAAGAACGTTACAGACAAGCGTTGGAGTACATGGAATGGTTCAAGCCTGCATGGGAACAGCTGACCGATGATGAGCATTATGTACTTGAAACATTTTATATAGATGAGGATGGTCAGACAGGTGCGGTATATGACATATGCGACCATTTCCACATTGAGCGTTCCTCTGCGTATAACAAAAAGAACCGTGCGGTGCAGCATTTGGCAGTTCTGTTGTTTGGGAAGTAATGAGTAATATCGTGGACGCAATTGCCTTTTACTCGATGTATAATGGTAACATGAAAAACTGCATAGAGAACAGCGAGCCTTGTGGGAGCAATCCTGCAGGGCTTTCTTTATGCCCAAATGGAGGTGAGCAGATGCCAAGAAAGCCTAGAAGGCCGTGTTCCTTCCCTGGCTGTCCTAATCTTACAGACAATAGATTTTGTGAAGAACATGAGAAACAGGAGAATAAACGCTACGAGAAGTACGACCGAGATCCGGCTGTACGCCGTAGATACGGCAGAGCATGGAAGAGAATCCGTGACAGTTATATTTCACAGCATCCATTGTGTGAGGAGTGTGAAAGGAACGGAAAGCTGACAAGAGCCGAGGAAGTACATCATATTCTTCCTTTATCTCGTGGGGGAACCCATGCGAAGAGTAATCTTATGGCTCTTTGTACTCCTTGTCACTCTGCCATAACAGCAAGAGATGGTGATCGTTGGCATGACCGGTAGGGGGAGTCAAATCTCTACAGCTTTTTAATTGGACAACGGGCGTGGGGGCACACGCACAAAAACCACGGTTCAAACACGGGATTAAACCCAGCAAGTTCAGAAAGGGGTGAAAATAGTGGCTAAAGATGGAACAAATAGAGGCGGCAGACGAGTTCGCGCAGGTGATAAGCCACTACCTCTTTCAGAAAAAATTACAAAGGGAAAGTCGGCAAAGGTATTGGATGTGCCAGACCTACAGCCTGAAACAGTACTTAAGATTGATGAACCAGAAGAAGTAGCGGATTTATGCGGCGAAGATATGCCAGCACCAAGTGACTACCTTAGCGCAAGACAAAGGGATGGTAAGCCGTTAGGTGCAGATTTATTATTCACTGAAACATGGAAATGGCTGAAAGAACGTGGGTGTGAGAAGTTCGTCAACCCTAGATTGATTGAGGCCTATGCTCAAGCATTCACCAGGTATATCCAGTGCGAGGAAGCGATTAGTACATACGGACTTTTAGGAAAACATCCAACAACAGGTGGCGCTATAACAAGTCCATTTGTACAGATGAGCCAATCGTTTCAAAAGCAGGCAAATCTCATCTGGTATGAGATTTTTGATATTGTAAAGCAAAATTGCACTACATCATTTATTGGAAACCCTCAAGACGATATCATGGAGGCACTTTTATCAGGCAGAAAAGGTAGGTAGCATATGACTCTTAATATTTTTTTAGAGCATTTGAAAATGCAAAGAGAACGATTAACCAAGCAACAGTATAAAACAATACGAGGGCAAGCAATGGCCGGTGATATTGTTGGTGCAAATAAAGGTCTTATCAAATTACTAAGCCGGGGGTGATTAATTTGGACAAAGAAAATAAGTATACACAGGAAATGCAGCAAGTGGAGATATCAAAGCTGGTACCATATGCGAACAATTCAAGAACCCACAGCAAAGAGCAAATAAAAAAGCTACAATCAAGTCTTAGGGAGTTCGGTTTTGTGAACCCAATTTTGATTGATAGAAAATATAACATCATTGCAGGACACGGCAGAGTATTAGCTGCAAAAGAAGATGGATTAGATACAGTGCCTTGTGTATTTGTAGACCATTTAACTGAGGCACAAAAGAAAGCTTATATTATTGCAGATAACAGGCTCGCTGAAGATGCAGGGTGGGATAAAGATTTGTTATCCGTAGAACTGGAAAGCTTGAAGGAACTTGAGTTTGATATTGACCTTTTAGGATTTGATGCCGCCGAGTTAAATACAATTTTAAATACTGCTGAGGATGTACAAGAAGATAATTTTGATGTGGAAGAAGAACTGAAAAAGCCTCTGTTTTCAAAGCAAGGTGATTTGTGGATTTTAGGAAGACACCGCCTTTTATGTGGGGACAGTACAAAGTCAGAAACCTATGATAAATTGATGGATGGTAAGAAAGCAAATTTAATCGTTACCGATCCACCGTATAATGTAAAATATGAAGGCACTGCAGGAAAGATACAAAATGATAATCTTTCCACAGATGCCTTTTTTCAATTCCTTTTTGATAGTTTTACTAATATGGAAAAGGTTCTTGCAGCTGATGGTTCTATCTATGTTTTTCATGCTGATACAGAAGGACTTAACTTAAGAAAAGCTTTTGCAGATAGTGGGTTCTATTTGAGTGGTACTTGTATATGGAAAAAGCAAAGTCTTGTTCTAGGGCGAAGCCCTTATCAATGGCAGCACGAACCAATCCTCTTCGGGTGGAAGAAAACGGGTAAACATCAATGGTATTCGGATAGGAAGCAAACCACTATATGGGAATTTGACAGACCAAGCAAAAACGCAGATCACCCAACGATGAAACCAGTGTCGCTTATAGCTTATCCAATCGGAAACTCAAGCCTTACAAACTCAATCGTTCTTGATCCATTTGGTGGATCTGGTAGCACATTGATTGCTTGTGAGCAAACAGATAGAATTTGCTGCACCGCAGAACTGGATGAGAAGTTCTGTGATGTTATTGTAAAAAGGTATATAGAACAGATTTCTGGTGATGAGGGTGTGTTTTTAATAAGGGATGGAAATCAAGTGCCTTACAGTGAGGTGGCTAAAGATGAGTAATCTTACGCTTGGTTCCCTGTTTGATGGAAGTGGTGGGTTTCCTTTAGGCGGCTTAATTTCAGGTATTACACCTTTGTGGGCATCGGAAATTGAGCCTTTTCCTATTCGGGTCACAACAAAGCGAATGCCGTGGGTAAAGCACTTAGGAAACATTAGCACTATTAACGGCGCTGAAATACAACCAGTCGATATTATTACATTTGGCTCACCCTGTACCGATATGTCGGTAGCTGGGAAAAGAGCAGGACTTGATGGAAAACAATCCGTCCTTTTTTATGAGGCAATACGAATTATAAAAGAGATGAGGTGTGCTACTAATGGCAAATATCCAAGATTTATCGTATGGGAGAATGTGCCGGGAGCATTCTCATCAAACAAAGGAGAGGACTTTAAAGCCGTCCTTGAAAGCATCGCAGGAGTTAAAAATGAAACCATATCTATTCCTAAGCCTAACAAATGGCTTAACGCAGGAGAAATCGTGGGAGGAGATTACTCCATCGCATGGAGAACTTTTGATGCGCAATACTGGGGAGTACCCCAACGTCGAAAACGTATCTACCTTGTCGCAGATTTTGCAGATAGGTGTGCCGGAAAAATATTATTTGAGTCCGAAGGCTTGCCAGGGTATTCTCCGCAGAGCTTCTGCTCGTGGCAAGGAATTGCCGGAAGTGCTGAGGTTGGCTTTGGAGAGGCAAGCACTCTTGTTTTAAATGACCAGGGCGGTCAGCGTATGGATGTGCTTGATGATAGGACATCGACACTTAGAGCAAAGGCGAACCACCCACCTTGTGTTATGTTTGAAAATCATAGCCAGGATACCCGCTACACCGGACCTTTAGATGTTGCGCCAACAGTTTCTGCAACTTATGGAACTGGTGGAAACAATCAGCCTTTTGTAACAACGGCAGGATTTTGCACAGAGCATTCATCCAAAAGCCGTGGAATTGGTTATGAGGAGGAAGTTTCACCGACATTAAGGGCAGGAACAGTTCCAGCAGCTATGGAATTAAACGATACTCCCAAAACCCTTAAAATCCGTAGTGGCTGCGAGGGTGGAGGAAAAGGTGCATTAATACAGGATAATAAATCTGCAACTTTATCTTGTAATAACGATCAGACACTGTTCGAGCCGAAGGCATATGGAATATGCTCTGATGGCAGTAACTCCATGAAATCAAACAATCCTCACAGTGGTATTTATGAGGCTGATACTTCAAGAACGATTGATGGAAACGGAGGTAATCCATCGTGCAATCAGGGTGGGATTGCTGTTGTAGAAAGCTTTTCTCTGCAGGGTTCTATGATTGGTCGTAAAGATGAAAACGGCCCTAACGGTGATGGCATTAATAAAGAGGTATCTTTCACCCTTAATACCACAGATAGACACGCAGTTTACGCAATGACAACGGGTGATTTTATGCAGGTCAACATTGAAAAAGCACCGACTTTGGCAGCAAGAGATTATAAAGATCCCAATGTTGTGTCACAGCCTTGTTATTCTATCGATAGAGAAACCTTTAACTGTGGTAAGAACTTTGCGAGAAACCTTGGAATTAAGGAAGATGGAGTTGCAGCAACCTTAAATGCACAGGGTCCATCGGCAGTTGCCTGGAATGGGGAAACTGTATCTCCAACACTTACAGTAAATAATGCGGGTGGTAATCAGAGAATGCCGGATAAGGGCAACTTCACATCAGTGGTTGAACCAAACTATACGGTTCGCAGACTTACTCCAATGGAATGCGGAAGACTTCAAGGCTTTCCAGACTTTTGGTGTGAGAACCTTGGCACAGAGAATCCGAATAAAGAAGATATCGCATTTTGGATAGATGTCTTTGAAACACATCGAAAGATTATAGGCGAGTCTGCAAAACCAAAGACAGAAAGGCAGATTATAAAGTGGTTGCAAGACCCTCCTTCTGATTCTGCAGAGTATAAGATGTGGGGAAATGGTGTGGCTCTGCCATGTGTGTGTTTCGTTCTGACAGGCATTGTGTTATTTACACAAGAAATTGTTGATTAATCCCACAGTTATTTTCTACAGAAAATCCTTTAATGACTTGCTATTTATAGCGTTTAGAGTGATATATGTAGTACCGAAAAAAGAAAGGCGGTACGAAATATGCAAATTAATTATAATGTGACAGGAGATAAACGAAAATCTCTGGTCAGTGCAATCAGTGAGGAACTAAACGTTCCAACAAAATACCTTGGTGCACCTACCTTTGCTTATGAAGTGGATGGATATCATATTGATAAAAATGGTGTGGTTACAGGTGAAGATAATTATGAGTTAATAGCAGATCTGCAAGGATTACACAACTTGGTACCAGTCAATGAGGAATATGATACACCTATTCCAGAGGCAGAACCTATACCAGAAGGTTTAACAATCCCATATGAGGCAGCACTTGGCGGTAGGGTTAACCCTTACCATGATTATATGGAGCCACTGATGTACGGAAGTCCTGATCAGAGTGAAACAATGGAACTTGATGGTTTGACCGTAGAAATTCCGAGGTCAACTCATACCGATTCAGCACTTGAAAACCTTAAGCGATTGGTTGAAAGTAAGTCGAGACTTATAAAAAGAGCAATCGGTACGGATTCTATTCCTATCATTGCAGATGAAGAAGCAATCAGCTTTCCTTGGTTTCATGGCGAACAGGACAGCGATACAGTAAAAGCGTATACCCATTTTGTTACAGCATTATGTGAAATGGCAAAAAGCCAAAAGCGTATTAACGCCAAAGAAAAAGAGATAGAAAATGATAAGTATGCCTTTCGCTGTTTCCTTTTAAGACTTGGGTTTATCGGGGCAGAGTTCAAGGCTGAAAGAAAAATTCTGCTGAAGAACCTTTCTGGTTCATCAGCTTTTAAAGGGGGTGCCAAGAATGCAGTTTCCTAATAGAAATATAGTTGAAATGCTACGAAAGCAATATCCCGCAGGCACAAGAGTAGAACTGGTAGAGATGGATGATTGCCAAGCACCACCCATAGGAACTAAAGGTACAGTGAAGGGTGTTGATGATACTGGCTCTATTATGGTTCGTTGGGATAATGGAAGTTCATTAAATGTTGTTTATGGTGCAGATTTGTGCCGGAAAATTGAGGTGTAGAATACACGATTTCTATAACGGTACAGCTTTTACATTTGTGTGGTTTATACCTTAAATATGACTTGCTATATATCCCTTTTAGAGTGATATATGTAATACCGAAAGGTTAACTACACATTTGAAAGGGGCAAACAACCATGCTTACAACAAAATTTGGAATCGAAATTGAATTCACAGGAATCACTAGAGCAAAAGCCGCAGAGGTTACAGCGGCGTTTCTAAATGGGACAATCGAACGCACCCACGATTATTATGACGCTTATAAAATTCACACAGTAGACGGACGCACTTGGAAGCTGATGAGTGACGGCTCGATTAACTGTCGCCGCAAGGAAAACGGCAGAACTGTATCTGCAGGCAAGGACTACAGTGTTGAACTGGTCAGCCCGATACTTACTTACCGAGAGGACATTGAAGCTTTACAAGAACTTGTTAGGGCACTTCGTTGTGCGGGTGGATTTGCCAACAACTCCTGCGGAATTCACATTCACCTAAACGGTGCAGACCATACACCAAGGAGCATTCGAAACTTCATTAATATTGTTGCAAGTAAGAATGACCTTTTTTACAAGGCTTTGCAGATTGCTCCAGAACGGATGAATTATTGCAAAAAGATGGATAGCCTTTTGGTAGAGAAAGCAAACCATCACAAGCCAGAGACCATGGAAGCTATTGAGAAACTTTGGTATGAGGGCTACAGCGAAAGCACCCACCAACATTATCATCAAAGTCGGTACCATTTCCTAAACCTGCATAGCTTTTTTACGGGTAATCACACGGTTGAGCTACGAGGATTTAACAGTGAACTCCACGCAGGTAAGGTTAGAAGCTACATTGTGCTTGCACTAGCACTTAACAACCAAGCCTTGACACAAAAGTGTGCGAGCAGTAAAAAACCACAAACCGACAATGAGAAATTTGCAATGAGAACTTACCTCAACCGCATTGGATTTATTGGTGAGGAGTTTGCAAACTGCAGAGAGCACTTGACCGCACACCTTGATGGTTCAGCGGCATGGAGATTTCGGGCAGCCTGAACGGTTGCTCCATAATAAGGAGAACAAAATATGATGAATAAAACACTTTATCTTGCCTATGGTTCGAACCTCAACCTTGAGCAAATGGCGCACCGATGTCCCACGGCAAAGACTGTCGGGGCGACCGTACTAATGGACTACCGATTATTGTTTTACGGAGGAAAGGGAGGCGCTGTGGCGACTGTGGAGCCTTGTAAGGGCAAGACAGTACCGTGTCTGCTGTGGGAGATTACCTCGGATGATGAAGCAGCACTTGACCGATATGAGGGATTCCCATTCCTTTACCGTAAGGAAACGGTTAAAGTCAAACTTGGTAAAAAGAACGTGGAAGCTATGGTGTACCTCATGAACGAAGGTCGCCCCTTAGGCACTCCAAGTTGTCATTACTACAGCATCATCTTGGTAGGATATCAAAGCTCAGGCTTTGACATCGACATTCTAAAACAGGCTGTTGAAGATTCTATGGAGGATGGCTATGGACAATATAATCAAGGAACAGATTCTAAAGATTCGTAATACAGGACTTACCAATATGTTTGATTTATCAATGGTGCAACGAATTGCCCATGACATGGAACTGTTTGAACTGGTTGTTTATCTGGAAAATCACCACGAGGAGTATGTGCATTTTATTCTCTATGGTGAAGAATAGCAAATAATTTATATCGCAAAGGACAGCTCCACAGAGGGGCTGTTCCTCGTACACATACATTTTAAAGTCGCTATCACAGGCGGCTATTTTTATTGCAGAAAAGGATGGTGACGGCAAATGCGAAAACTGAAAAAGTATAAGGCTACCAAGTTTAAAACTAAGGACTCTGTTTACAATGCGGAAGCTGCGGATTATGCTGTCAATTTTATTGAGTGCTTATGTCATACCAAAGGTACATGGGCAGGTAAACCTTTTGAACTGATTGATTGGCAAGAACAGATTGTTCGTGATGTTTTTGGTACATTAAAGCCAAATGGCTATCGACAGTTTAATACAGCCTATATAGAAATTCCAAAAAAGCAAGGTAAATCAGAACTAGCCGCCGCAGTAGCATTACTTTTGTGTTGTGGTGATTTTGAAGAAAGAGCCGAAGTTTATGGTTGTGCAGCTGACCGCCAACAGGCATCTATTGTATTTGAGGTAGCTGCTGATATGGTGCGTATGTGTCCTGCACTCAGTAAACGGGTGAAAATACTGGCTTCCCAAAAGAGAATTATTTATATCCCTACGAATAGTTTTTATCAAGTATTATCGGCAGAGGCTTATTCTAAGCACGGTTTTAATATTCACGGTGTGGTGTTTGATGAACTCCATACTCAACCAAATAGAAAGCTGTTTGATGTTATGACCAAGGGTTCTGGCGATGCCAGAATGCAACCACTATATTTTCTTATAACAACAGCAGGAACGGATACACAGAGCATCTGCTATGAAACACACCAAAAGGCAAAGGACATTTTAGAGGGTAGAAAAAATGACTCTACCTTCTACCCTGTTATATACGGAGCAGAAGAGAGTGATGATTGGACAGATTCTAAGGTGTGGAAGAAGGCAAACCCGTCACTTGGTATTACGGTTGGGATTGACAAAGTAAAGGTTGCTTGTGAATCAGCAAAGCAAAACCCTGCCGAAGAGAACTCATTTAGGCAGCTACGTTTAAATCAATGGGTAAAACAAGCAGTACGTTGGATGCCGATGGATAAATGGGATGCTTGTTCCTTTAAGGTTTGTGAGGAGGATTTGGAGGGTCGTGTCTGCTACGGTGGACTTGACCTTTCCAGTACAACGGATATCACAGCTTTTGTGCTAGTATTCCCTCCAGTTGATGAGGATGATAAGTTTTGTGTCCTGCCTTATTTTTGGATACCAGAAGAAACCATCGACCTTCGTGTAAAACGTGACCATGTTCCTTATGATGTGTGGGAAAAGCAAGACTTTCTGCAAACTACAGAAGGAAATGTAGTGCATTATGGATTTATTGAAACATTTATTGAAAAGCTTGGTGAAAAGTATAATATCCGTGAAATCGCATTTGACCGTTGGGGTGCTGTTCAGATGGTACAGAACCTTGAAGGTATGGGATTTACTGTAGTTCCTTTTGGACAGGGTTTTAAAGATATGAGTCCGCCAACAAAGGAACTTATGAAATTGACACTAGAGCAAAAAATTGCTCATGGAGGTCACCCGGTTCTTAGATGGATGATGGATAATATCTTCATTAGAACTGACCCAGCCGGAAACATCAAAGCGGATAAAGAAAAATCTACTGAAAAAATAGATGGTGCTGTAGCTACGATAATGGCTCTTGATAGAGCAATTCGTTGTGGCAATGAAACTGGTGCTTCTGTGTACAACGAAAGGGGGTTATTAATTTTATGAGCATATTTTCATCAATATTTCGTTCAAGGGATAAACCGCAAAATCGTATCGGTGGTGGATGGTCATTCCTCTTCGGCAGTACAACCAGTGGTAAAAATGTTAATGAACACACCGCCATGCAAACCACAGCAGTGTATGCTTGTGTAAGGATACTGGCTGAGGCCATAGCAGGATTACCACTACACGTTTATCGATACAGATTGGACGGCGGCAAGGAACGTATCCCTCAGCATCCTTTGTATTATCTTCTTCATAATGAACCAAACCCAGAGATGACATCATTTGTGTTTCGAGAAACGCTGATGAGTCATCTTTTATTATGGGGAAATGCATATGCACAAATAGTACGAAACGGTCGTGGTCAGCCGGTAGCGCTTTATCCTCTTCTCCCAAGCAAGATGGAGGTCAATCGTGCGAATAACGGTGAGTTAATCTACACCTACTACCGTGATTATGATGAAAACGGACTAAGCCCTAAAGGTGGCTATATTACACTTCGAAAAGAAGACGTTCTTCATATTCCTGGCTTAGGTTTTGATGGGCTAGTTGGTTACAGTCCTATTGCCATGGCGAAAAACTCTATCGGTATGTCACTTGCTACGGAGGAGTACGGTGCAGCATTCTTTGCCAATGGTGCTAATCCTGGTGGTGTACTGGAACACCCAGGGGTAATTAAAGACATTCAGCGGGTTAAGGATAGTTGGAACAGTGCCTATCAAGGTAGCGGAAATGCCCATAAAGTTGCTGTTTTGGAAGAAGGCATGAAGTTTCAGGCAATCGGAATTCCGCCGGAGCAAGCACAATTTCTTGAAACACGCAAGTTTCAGATTAATGAGATTGCAAGGATATTTCGAATACCACCTCATATGGTGGGTGACTTAGAGAAATCAAGTTTCTCTAACATAGAGCAGCAGTCATTGGAGTTCGTAAAATACACCCTTGACCCTTGGGTGGTACGTTGGGAGCAAAGTCTTCAGCAGTCATTAATTTTGCCTTCTGAGAAATCATCTTTGTTTATTAAGTTCAATCTGGATGGGCTTCTGAGAGGCGATTACCAAAGTCGTATGAATGGCTATGCTGTTGGGCGACAGAACGGATGGATGTCAGCCAATGATATCCGTGAACTGGAAGATATGAACCGCATCACAACAGAGGAAGGCGGAGATTTGTATCTAGTCAACGGCAATATGACAAAACTGGCTGACGCAGGAGCGTTTGCCACAAATCAAGTAAAGGAGGTCAGTAAATGAAGAAGTTCTGGAACTGGGTGCGAGATTCTGACGAAGAACGCACTCTTTATCTCAATGGAGTAATATCTGATGAAACATGGTGGGGTGATGAAGTTACACCTAAGATGTTCAAAGATGAATTGCTGGCAGGCACCGGGAATATCACAGTGTGGATTAATTCTCCTGGTGGTGATGTGTTTGCAGCAGCTCAGATTTACAACATGCTCATGGAGTATTCCGGAAGAGTCACTGTAAAAATTGATGGACTTGCAGCAAGTGCAGCATCTGTTATAGCAATGGCAGGTGGAGATGTATATATGTCCCCGGTTTCCATGCTTATGATCCATAACCCATCGACTATTGCAATAGGTGACAGCGAGGAAATGCTGCGAGCAAAGGCTCTATTAGATGAGGTCAAGGAAAGTATTATTAATGCTTATGAGTTGAAGTCGGGTCTTTCTCGAACTAAGCTAGCACACCTAATGGATGCTGAGACGTGGATGAATGCAAATAAAGCTATTGAACTTGGTTTCGCTGATAAGGTTATGTTTACAGAAGGAGAAAAGACCAGCACTGACAGTCTTATCTTCTCACGTATGGCAATAACGAACTCCCTTATCAACAAGCTGCCAAAACAATCAAAACCGAAAACAGGTACACCAATTGAGTCGCTTGATAAGCGGCTTTCTTTAATTACCCACTAATTTGAAGGAGGAAATACGATGAGTAAAATTTTAGAACTGCGTGAAAAACGTGCAAAGGCATGGGATGCTGCCAAGGCATTCCTTGATACCAAACGTGGTGGCGATGGTCTTTTATCCACTGAGGACACCGCTACCTATGACAAGATGGAGGCTGATGTTGTAGCTCTAGGTAAAGAAATCGAGCGATTGGAACGTCAGGCATCGATTGACATGGAACTCTCGAAAGCCACAAGTAATCCTATTATTAATACCCCTTACAAAGGTATGGAAGAAAAGACTGGTCGTGCATCAGCTGAGTATAAAAAGGCATTCTGGAATGCTATGCGTACCCGTGCTGGTGAAGGACTTGATCCAGTTGTGAGAAATGCACTGCAGGTTGGAACCGACACCGAAGGTGGCTACCTTGTCCCTGATGAATTTGAACGTACCCTTGTGGAAGCTCTTGAGGATGAGAACATCTTCCGTAGACTGGCAAAAGTAATCACAACTTCATCCGGCGACCGTAAAATTCCGGTTGTTGCTTCCAAGGGCACAGCATCTTGGATTGATGAGGAAGGTGCTATTCCAGAAAGTGATGATAGCTTCGGTCAAACTTCCATCGGTGCTTACAAGCTTGGAACCATGATTAAGGTTTCCGAGGAACTTTTAAATGACAGCGTGTTCAACATTGAAGCTTATATTTCTAGAGAATTTGCTAGACGTATCGGTAATAAGGAAGAGGAAGCATTCTTTATTGGTGATGGTACAGGCAAGCCAACTGGAATTCTTGCTGCAACAGGTGGTGCTCAACTTGGAGTAACCACAGCAAGCGCTACAGCTATCACCATTGATGAGTTGCTAGATCTGTTCTATTCGTTAAAAGCACCTTATCGTAATAAGTCCGCATTCGTTATGAATGATGCTACTGTAAAAGCAATCCGTAAGCTGAAAGATGGTCAAGGTCAGTATTTATGGCAGCCTTCCTTGCAGGCAGGTACTCCTGATACTATTTTGAATCGTCCTTTGTACACTTCGGCATATGTACCAACGATTGCTTCGACTGCTAAGACGATTGCATTCGGTGATTTCAGCTATTATTGGGTAGCTGACCGTCAAGGACGTATGTTTAAGCGTCTGAATGAACTTTATGCCGCAACAGGGCAGGTAGGTTTTGTTGCTACCCAGCGTGTGGATGGCAAGTTGATTTTACCTGAGGCTATCAAGGTTCTTCAGCAGAAAGCATAAGGGGGTCTGACCTATGAGTTATAACTCGAAAAACCATATGGAACAAGGTGGCGAGAAATGGGTTGTTGGCGGCACATTGGAAGTTCTACCGGGAGCAAAAGTTACAGGACTCCCTACCGCAACATACCAAGCTGATAGTGTAGCCACAACAGTTGAGGGATTAGTTACTGACTTTAATGCACTGCTTGCAAAGTTAAAGGCAGCAGGGCTTATGGCAGATGAATAATCGGTGAAGGAGGCGGTGGTATGGCAATTGCAGAAAATCTTCTTCCAAAAGCCAAAGCAAACCTGATCCTGTCGCATGATGAGGATGATGGCCTTCTTATTCAATACATTACAGCGGCAGTATCCTATGCAGAAAGCTATCAACATGTACCAGTTGATTGGTATGAAACACATACCATGCCGCCTACTACCGAGCAAGCTGTTATTATGTTGTCTGGCCATTTCTATGAAAGTAGAGATGGCTCGACAGCAGGATTTTTTGTTGATAATGTGCAGGCAGGACAACAGGTGTGGAACACAGTAAATCTACTCTTAAGACTTGACCGGGAATGGAGTGTTTAATATGAGTTATGGAAAGATGAATACACCAATTGATATTATTCAGACCGTTACCCAAAAAGACAGTGAGGGATTTGCGACACAGACTGATACGGTATTAGCATCAGTTCGGGCATACCGAGAGGAGCGTCATGGGAGTGAGCGATGGGCAAACCAAGCCGTATTTCAAGATGCGAGTGCTCTTTTTCGATTTCGTAGGATTCCCAGATTAATAGTAACCACGAAAATGACCATTGTCTGTATTGGAGAGAGATTTCGTATCCTAAGTGCAGAAGATGTCCGTGGCAGAAAAATGTATATCGAGGTTCTTGCAGAGAAGCTGGAACCTTCCGTGAGGTGATAAGAATGGCTAAGCTGCAAGCAAAACTACCGGAAGATTTTATGCAGAAGGTATCTAGACTAGGAAATCAAACAGATGAGATACTTCCAAAAGCGTTGGAGGTAGGAGGAGAAGTGGTACTAAACAAGGTTAAGGATAATCTTCGATCTGTCATTGGTAGTGGCACAAAATATCCTTCAAAAGCAACGGGAGAGCTCCAAAGAGCGCTTGGACTATCGAAAGCAATGATTGATAAGAATGGTAACCATAACGTGAAGATAGGCTTTGCGGAGCCGCGTTCTAATGGAGTTTCCAATGCTAAGATAGCAAGTATTATCGAGTATGGAAAACATGGTCAGCCTGCAAAACCATTCCTGGCACCTGCAAAATCCGCTTCTCGTCGTGCTTGTGTAGATGCCATAGTTACAAAACTGGAGGAGGAGATAGGGAAGATATGAGTATTTTGACAGAGCTTATCAGCTTTTTCAATAGCATCCTAATTCCTGTGGAAACGGGTGTATTTAGTGACACTGCCCCGGATGTCTATGTTGTAATTACCCCAATTGCAGATACCTTTGGATACCATGCAGATAACCAACCAGAATTTGATGTACAGGAAGCAAGGATCTCCTTGTTTTCCAAAGGAAATTATCAGCAAACCAAAACACAAATTGTGGGAGGTCTGATTCAATTAGACTTTACGGTGACAGACCGTCGATACCTTGGGTATGAAAATGATACGGGGTATCACCATATGGCGATAGATGTAGAAAAACATTACGAATTGGAGGAATAATGTATGGCAACAATTGGTCTTGATAAATTATACTATGCAACGATTACAGAAGATACGTTAGGGGAAGAAACCTATGGTACTCCCAAAGTATTAGCCAAAGCTATCAGTGCTGAGTTATCGGTGGAACTAGTGGAGGCAATTTTATATGCAGATGATGGTGCTGCTGAAGTAGTAAAGGATTTTAATAATGGCACACTTTCTCTTGGAATTGATGACATTGGTACTGCTGTAGCATCGGACTTAACCGGAGCAACAGCAGATGATAATGGTGTACTAATCTCTGCCAGTGAGAGTACAGGCGCACCAGTCGCAGTCGGTTTTCGAGCAAAGAAAGCCAATGGAAAGTACCGCTATTTTTGGCTTTAC
This sequence comes from Anaerocolumna sp. MB42-C2, assembly GCF_030913705.1. Classification (GTDB taxonomy): domain Bacteria; phylum Bacillota; class Clostridia; order Lachnospirales; family Lachnospiraceae; genus Anaerocolumna. Next base: position 1,564,237 of record NZ_CP133190.1, on the reverse strand, counting down.
CGCGTAAAATTTGGTCTCCCGGCAACCAATCTACAAACGAAAGGTGAATCCATCACCTTTTCTACACCTACCATTGAAGGAACGGTGATGCGTAGAAACAAATTGGATGGTAATGGGAAACACCCTTGGAAAGCAGAAGTTACCGAAGGGGATGCAGGTGTTCCGGCACTTGTTATTACCGGTTGGTATACACAGGTTTATGAACCCGTATACACACCAGCACCTTAATGGGAGGATAAAAGAATGGATCATGAAAGAAGTGCCACGATTCAAATTGGCGGCAAAGAGTTTGAACTGATATTAACTACGCGTGCTACCAAAGCAATAGCAAACCGTTATGGCGGTCTTGAGAACCTCGGAGAAAAACTGATGAAATCTGAAAACTTTGAGATGGCATTGGATGAGATTGTGTGGCTTTTAACACTTTTAGCTAATCAGTCAATTCTGATTCAAAACCTTAAGAACAAGAATACACCAGAAGATTTGCTAACTGAGGAAGAGGTAGAACTATTAACTTCGCCACTTGATTTAGCAGCATATAAAAATGCGATTACCGAAGCCATGTTTCGCGGTACCAAGCGAAACGTGGAAAGTGAGGAAGAAGGCATTGCAACAAAAAACGTGGAAGTCGGGTAACGGACAATGAAGTCTTTACCCGGCTTTTTTATTATGGAACAGTGCAGATGGGTATGAGTACAGATGAATTCTGGCTTATGCCCATCGGTTTATTTTTTGACCTATGGACCTGCCATAAACAGTTCCTTGGGTTGGAGAAACCAAAGAAGATTATTACGATTGACGACATTATCCCTAATGGTATTTAAGATTCCGTGGGAACATGTCTGTTCCTGATTTTTTCTACTACTTTTCTCACTCCTTCTTCGTCAGCAGTTTTTGTCCTGCTTACGCATGAATTAAAAAGAGTGTTCACAAAAACATCACCCTCAGGAGCTCTATTATCTATGCAGTCTCTTAAATGATCTTTAAATTCCTGCATAGAAAATCCAAGCTTACGAAGTATTTTGGAATGAACTGTCGATTGCTTCACACTTTCTGTCGCTGCCACTTGATTAACGGCTGTTACAACAGCAAAGTGAATATTACGCTCTGGGTAATCTTCCATATACTCCAATACGGACTCGACGATTAATAAAATTTGTCTAATAGAACTGGAGCATTTGGTGTAGCCACCATCATCGGTGATTGGGCGAAACTCAATTTCACCCGTGTTAAAAACTAAGACCTCGTAGCGCGCAATTAAAGATTTTCTCATTATAACTACCTCCTGTATTTTTATGTAAGTTTATTGCGTACACATTTGTTTGCACAAGCAAATGCTTATGCAAATATAATACTGGAGAATTTTAGGTTTGTCAAGTTAAATTTTTTATGAACGGAGGTGAGGCTGTATGCCAGATAATTTTGGATTAAAAATTGGTGTTGAAGGGGAACGTGAGTTTAAAAAGGCACTCTCTGATATCAATCAATCCTTTAAGGTATTAGGCAGTGAGATGACTCTTGTGACTAGTCAGTTTGATAAAAATGATAAATCTATTACTGCACTCACCGCCCGTAATGCAGTTTTAAATAAAGAAATCGATGCACAAAAAGATAAGATTGCTACCCTCAAGGCTGCACTGGACAATGCATCCTCCTCTTTTGGTGAAAACGACCGTCGTACACAGAATTGGCAGATACAGTTAAATAAAGCACAAGCTGAACTTAACGGCATGGAGCGTGAACTTGCACAAACGGGTGAGGGTACTGACGATCTGGGAGATGAATTAAAAGCAACAGGAGATGAAGCTGAGAAGTCATGTGGTAAGTTTGAAAAGATGGGAGGAGTCCTCAAAGGTGTCGGTGTGGCAATGGGTGCTGTCACCGTTGCCATAGGCGCTGCTGCAATTAAACTGGGTAAAGATGTTGTTCAACAGTTCGGAGAGTTGGAGCAGAACCTCGGTGGTAGTGAAGCTGTATTTGGAAAGTACGCTACCTCCATTCAGAAGTCTGGAGAGGAGGCTTACAAAAATCTCGGTGTGTCTCAGAGCCAATATCTCGCCACCGCAAACAAAATGGGGGCATTGTTTCAAGGTAGCGGCATCGAGCAACAAAAATCGCTGGAACTCACGGAAAAAGCAATGCAACGAGCCGCTGATATGGCGTCTGTTATGGGTATCGATATGCAGATGGCTCTTGATTCCGTAGCGGGTGCTGCAAAGGGCAACTTTACAATGATGGATAACCTCGGTGTTTCAATGAATGCCACCAATGTGGAAGCCTATGCCCTCGCCAAAGGTCTGGACTTCACTTGGGCAACGGCTTCCAATGCTGAAAAAGCAGAAGTCGCTATGCAGATGTTCTTTGAGAATACGGAGCAATACGCAGGAAACTTCGCCCGTGAGGCAACACAAACCGTCACGGGCTCCATTGGTCTGCTGCAAGCTGCAGTCGGTAGTTTCACAGCAGGACTTGGAAATGCAGATGCTGATATGACAAACCTGACAGAAAATCTTGTAGATGCCTTTCAGGTCGTGGTAAAAAATATCGTGCCTGTGCTTGAGAACATTGTGAAAGCTATACCACAGGCAACAGGAGCAATTTTACAAGCGGTCGGTGACCTCTTGCCAATGCTACTTGAAACCGTAACGGAACTGTTCACACAGGTATTGCAAACTATTTTAAGTCTACTTCCAGAACTTATCCCTGCCGCTGTTGACGCAGTGATGACAATCGTTGGTGCTTTGATTGAAAGCCTACCTCTTCTCATTGATGCAGCGGTGCAACTTGTGACGGCTCTTGTGAGTGGCATCGGTGAGACTTTGCCACAGCTTATACCAGTGGCAGTAGGTGCAATTACAACCATCGTACAAGGTTTGGTAGATAATCTGCCTATGCTCCTGGACGCAGCTTTACAGCTGATTCTTGGCTTGGCACAAGGACTACTTGATGCAATTCCTCAGCTTGTTTCTGCTTTGCCTGCTATTATTACAGCACTTGTAAATTTTCTTGTGGAGTCCATTCCTCTGATTATTGATGCGGGAATTCAATTGCTGACTTCCTTGGTAACCGCACTACCTACCATAATAACGGCGATTGTTCCGGCAATTCCTAAAATTGTGAATAGTATTATCACTGCAGTGATTAAGTCTATTCCAATTATTATTGAGGCAGGTATCAAGTTATTAGTAGCCCTCATTCAGGCATTGCCAACCATCATTGCAACGATTGTGCCAGCAATTCCACAAATCGTTGGCTCTCTGGTGAGTGCCATTGTAAATAATATCGATAAGATAATCTTAGCCGGAGTTCAACTCTTTGTAGCACTCATTGAAAATTTACCTACCATTATCGTTGAAATAGTCAAAGCAGTACCACAGATTATTGAAGGGATTGTAAAAGGCTTTACGGATTCTCTCGGGCAAATCAAACAGGTAGGAACCGATCTGATTCATGGTTTATGGAATGGTATTTCTGATGCAGGGGCATGGTTGCGAGACAAAATCTCCGGCTTCTTTGGAGATGTGGTATCAAACATTAAAGACTTCTTTGGTATCCATTCGCCTTCCACTTTGTTTGCAGGACTAGGTCGCAACATGGGTGAAGGGATTGGTGTGGGATTTGAAGCTGCTATGTCAGATGTTGCGAGAGATATGCAAAATGCGATCCCAACAAACCTTGATTTAAATTACAGCAGTCAAGCTAGACAAGGGGGGATTGCTCCTACTGGTACAACCATCACACAAAATCTTTCTGTGGTGACACCGAAGGCTCTCTCTGAAAAGGAACTGGCAAGAGAGTTCAAGAACCTATCACAGAAGTTAGCCATGTCATATTAGGAAGGAGGGCTCATGTGGAAATAACCTATATTAATTCCAATGGGGAAAGTCTTACGATAAAGCAAGCAAAACCCTATTTTTTAGAAAAGCTGGATGGAACGGGAAGCATCCGGAACATTATCAATACCTTCAAGGCACCGGAGCAAGATGGTGCTTTTTTCGTATCTTCCACTCTGGATATGCGAAACATCATATTAGAGGGTACGATTGTAGCAGAAGATGCAAGTAAAGCCTATGAGTTACGAAAAGAACTCCTTCGATTTTTCAGTCCAAAAAAGACTGGTATCTTATGCTATCGTGATAAGCAGATTTCTTGCATTGTGGAGGAAGTAACACTGATTGTATCTGTAAGAGAGAGAATACCAAAGTTTTTCTTAAGTTTGCTTTGCCCTTCGCCTTTCTTTGAATTGCTCGAAGAGGTGAGACAGGAGCTTGCCTCTTGGGATGCAATGCTTGAGTTTGATTTAGAGATACCAGTGAGTGGTATGGAATTTGGAGCAAGACAGCCAAGTCAGATTATTGCATTGGATAACATCGGAGATGTACCTTGTGGCTGTGAGATTGTATTCAAGGCACTTGGCTCTGTTACAAATCCGGAGCTTTTGCATTTGGATACCGGAGAGTATGTAAAAATTCTCACCACTATGAATTCAGGAGATGAATTTCACATATATACACACTTTGCTGGAAAACGGGTGATAAGCATCATTGGTACTACACTGAGCAATGCCTTTTATCTGTTGGATACTGACTCAGACTTCTTTCAGCTCGCACCTGGAATAAACAACCTTCGTTATGATGCGTCAGTTAATCTTGAACTGCTTGATGTAAGTATTTATTATCGTCCGCAGTTTTTGGGGGTGTAGCTTATGGAACTATATGTATTTAATCAGAACCGTGCATTAATCGGAGTTGTTGAATCCTTTGAGTATCTAAGATGGACCAGACGATACTCCCAGTGCGGTTCCTTTGAACTAAAGGCAAATGCATCTTCCGAAAATGCCACTCTTCTCCAAGAAGGAAATTATATCTGGAAAAATGATGATGAGGAAGTGGGGGTAATCGAATATCTGCAGCTGTCGCAGACTAACAGTGAAAGTATAACGGTAAGCGGACGGTTTGCCACCGTACTATTAGGTCGGCGTATCATTTGGAATACGGAAATCCTAAATGGTGATCTTTCTTCCTGTATTGCACAGTTGATTAACCATAATGTCATATCACCTACAGACACGAATCGTAAGATTACTAACCTAAGCTTTTCATCATCAACTTTAAGTAAACCAGTGAAAAAACAGGTTTCCTATAACAATCTTCTAGATGAAATACAAGAACTTTGTGATGCATCATCCGTAGGTATCAAAACTGTATTTGAACCATCATCGGGGCACCTTACGGTAACACTTTATATCGGAGAGCCTTCTCAGGCTGTATTTTCAAAGGAATATGAGAACCTGCTTGATCAGACCTTTACAAAAAACACAGCAGGGTATGCCAATACCGCCAAAATAGGAGGAGAAGGGGAGAATGATGCAGACCGTATCTTTGCATATATCACAGATGGTACTGGAGAAAATCGAAGAGAAGCCTTTGTAGATGCAAAGGATCTTCGCTCTGCAGATTTTCCTTCTGATTATACGGAGGCTCTAACCTACCGTGGGCAGACAAAGCTTGCGGAACTTGCCACAGCGCAGTCCTTTGATGTCACCGTAAATAACCATGGGAATTTAATCTATAAAACAGATTATGATCTTGGTCAGACGGTACAGGTCATCTCGAAAAAGTGGGGTGTATCCATGACCACACGCATTGTGGAGATAGAAGAAAGCTATGACAGGGACGGACAGAGCATCAGCGTTACATTTGGAAAAGCAGAACTTACGATTACACAAAAGATTAAATCTGATTTTAGTCAGGTAAGGACAGCTCTTGGTGCTCCGGCGGGAATTTCGGAATTACTGGTGGATGAAAACAGTTGGGCTGATTTACAGAGGTTTTTAGGTGGTGTCATGATAAACTCTGCAAAGTTGGCTGTGAATACCTCAACTGCCGGAGGGAATGACCCGACTCTAGCAAAATACTTTCATGCAGCAAGAGTGGTCGTTAACGGTTCCTATAATCGTATTGCCTTTAAGTTTGATTACTTCGGGACGGGGACAACTCCAAAGTCAGGTACGATAGAGGGTTATGTTTACTCGACGTCCTCTTTTGCAACAATGTCCATACAATCCTTTGTGCAGTCCTATACAAGGGATAAAAGTCCGTTTTTATCGACGGATATTAAAATTGTAAAGTCAGCAAGTTCCACCAAGACAATATGGGATATCTATATTTGGCTATCGGATTACGGAACTGCTTATTTGAATGGTCAGTATGCATTTAGTGAATCAGGAAATCTGATTGCAGATCCAGATAACGGGGCACTAATCCTTGTTGCAAACCTTCCGACGGTATCATCTACCTTCTCATATGGCGGTCAGACCTTTACAGTATTGGCAGTTGATAACGGAGTGATAAAGACGTCTACCTATAGTGAGGATGGCTCATTTTATAAGTTACAGCTACCAAACCGTGATGTCAGCCTTACATCAACAGACAATCCATTGCAGATAGGCGTTTCCACGGGTGTGAACATGGTTTTTGATGCAAACGAAATACAAGCCCGTAATAATGGCTCGGGTTCCCCAATGTATCTCAACCTAGAGGGAGGTGCGGTATGCGTTAACGGTGACTCTACTACTGGTATTATTTACGGTGGGGATACAGGGTATCTTGAATTATCGGATATAGATTTGGAAAACAGTTTTACGATTTATTCTACGGCTCAACGACCTAGATTAAGAAAAATAGGAAAAATGGTACATTTTTATGGTGCGATGTCACCTGCCGCAGGAGCTGCAATAAATTCAGCAACGAATTTAAGCTTTTATACTCTGCCTAGTGAGTATAGACCAATATCAGGATATGTTACGGTAAGATGCCAGGGATCAGGAATTAATACCTGGCTGTTACAGATAACTAACGTGGGCGTGTGCTCCTGTAGCAGATATGGAACAAATGCCTATGCTACAAGCATTGCAGGAACAGAATGGCTGACGTTTAATGCTACATGGTTTGTAAGCTGATAGAAGCGGGAAAAAGTGTGGCATTACCATGATGAAAGGAGGGTATAAGAGGTGGAAAAGAGTGGTTTTTTTAATTCTTCCAGTGGCGACAGAATTTACAATGCTACCGACTTTGCAGCATATTTCGGAAGTCTGGTTTCTAATGGCATCTTTTATGTAAATACCACAAATCTGCAAGTAACACCAACAACAGGAATGACCGTCAGTATTGCGGCAGGAAGTGCATGGATTAACGGCTACCGATATGAGAATACGGAAGCACTGAACAAGACACTGACAACTGCTAATGGTTCCTATCCAAGAATTGACCGGATTGTAATCCGGTGGAGTCTTCTTAACCGAAGTATTACAGCTGTGGTACTGACAGGAACAGCGGCAGTAACGCCTACTGCTCCAGCACTGACACGTAATGCAGAGGTATATGAATTATGTCTCGCAGAAATTTTAGTACCACAAGCGGCAACATCGATAACCACAGGAAATATCACCGACACAAGGCTAAATTCTTCCCTTTGTGGAACCGTGAATTCGCTGGTAACAGCAGTATATGAGTGAGGTGAGATATGGCAACTTATCAAGCAATCAATGCCTGTACTTGGCGTAATGGAAAATATATTCCGTCGACTACGGATAATATCAGACAAGGTGTTTACGAACCTTATGGAGAATGTGTAGGTGTTATGGTTTTTAATCTCACCACCATTCGAGATCAATATGCAGACTATTATCCAACCAGTGCCACTCTTACTCTTACACGTGTAGCGGGAGGTTCTTGGGGAAGTGACCGAACGATGACGTTATATGCTGGAAATCAAACTGATATCCCGCCAGTTAGTTCCTCTACAGATGTTGTTACATCACGTCCTAGCAAAGTGACTTCTGGTTACAGTTATACGGTTTCGGCAGGGCTTGGTGAGAAAACTTTTAACATAGCAACTGCGTTGATTAACTCCATTGGAAGTGGTGCTAGTAACTGTATTTTTATGGATGGCGGTTCGAGTACCACAAACTATATGTCTTTTACCGGAAGAAATGATCTGACCGAAGTTATTCTAACCGTGACATGGGCAAGCCGAACGACTGCAGCTGGTGCACCAACGGTTTGCTCGTTAAGTAGTACCCTTGCAGAAGGCAATGTAAACTTGTCATGGAGTGGTGCAACGGCAGGTACCAACAATGCGATAACCTCTTATGAAATTCAGTATAGTGAGTCAACAGATAATTCCACTTGGGGAAGTTGGATAGCATTAACGACAGTGACTTCATCAGCTACCAGTGGAAGTTTGTCGGTTGCTCCTCCCACTACGAGAGGGAACTTTCGTAGGTTTCGCATTCGAACGCGTGGTAGTGCTGGCAGTTCGTATTATTCTGCATGGAAGGTTTCCACCAACTCTGTCCGAAAAAATACCCTTCCTACCGCTCCAAGTACAGCGGTTGCTTCACCCGAAATACACAGTAATGAAATAATCACGCTGACTTGGTCGGGAGCGGCGGGAGGAACAAGTGCAATTAAGGGATACCGGATTTCAAGTCGAACATCAACAGATAACAGTACCTGGAGTGGTTGGACAGAACTAGCAACAATAAATTTTAGTTCAAGCAGTGGTAGTTATAATCCAACAGTTTCAAATATATCGGGAACTTACACACAGATTGGTATCTGGACGATTGATGCACTGAATGCTTATTCTGTGGAAAAAGTCAGTAACAGCATTTACTGTAATATTACAGCTTGTACTGAACCATCAGCATTTGCATTAAGTGCTACGATTGCAGAAGGAAATCTAACACTTTCTTGGAATGGTGCAGCTGCCGGAGCAGGTAATGCGATAACGGGTTATGAGATACAATACAGCGATTCCATTGATAACAGCACTTGGGATGCATGGACGGCGCTGACTACCGTATCATCTTCTTTAACAGATGGAAGTTTAAGTGTAGCACCACCATCTATAAGAGGAAATTATCGAAGATATCAGATACGTACCTTGGGATCTGCAGGGAGCAGTTATTATTCCGTATGGAAGATCTCATCTAATACAGTCCGTAAAAATATCTTGCCAACACCGCCTATCAGTTTCTCAGCAACTCCAACTTTATATGAGTCGCAGTCGGTAACGATATCTTGGAGTGGGGCTGTAGTGGGTACTAGTCCAATCAAGCAGTACCTAATTCAGCGTAGCACATCCATCATGGGTAACCCACCATGGTCTTCCTACGAGACGCTTGCAATCATTATATCCAGTGAGACTTACGGAAACTATACGGCGGAAGCTTCCCAGACTCCCGGAACATCAACGAGATATCGCTTAAGCGTTACTGATACTCTTGATGCAGTATCTTCCTATGTGGTCAGTAACACGGTCACAAAGAACAGCCCGCCTACAGCACCAGTGATAAGCAGTCCGATATCGGGTAGATCTATTTATAACACAACACCACGCTTCATGATAACAACAGGCATAGAACCAGATGGTCAGACGCAGATTGTAGAAGTAAAGGTTGACTCGGGTGTATGGCGTAACAGTGTGGATAATTCGGAGATGTTCTCCACAAGTGGTTACCTCGGTGATAATACGAAAACAGTGTATCAGGCATCAACCTTAGCTGCAGGGAGTCATTCCGTGACCTTTCGATGTTTGGACAGTGACTTGTTATCTCCAAGTACAGAGGTTACCAAAACATTTATTGTTGTTTTGCCTTCGCCTTTTGAGACGATTACTGCTAATGTGACTCATGTTAAAGCAATGCATATTTTGGCACTACGGACAGCGGTCAATACCATCCGTCAATATTATGGTATGGAAACCGTGTCATGGGATGTAGAAATCGTCGCAACAAAGACTGCCGTAAGAGAATGGCCGAATCACATCATGGAGTTACGTGCTGCACTCGAGCCAGTTATCACGATGTTAAATAGCTTTGATGTTTCATCAACCTTTGACATACCATCGGTAACATGGCTGCCTATTGGTACCGGCAGACCGAAATCGGATGTAATGCAACAAATACAAAATTTACTCCTTACACTGTAAGGTCAGGCTTGGTTCCAAGCGCTCTATTTTTGCAGAGCGCTTTTCTTTTTGCAATTTAAGATTGGAGGTTTGGATTATGAAAGAGTTATGGAATTGGATACAGACTGCTCTTGTAGCAGTAGGTGCATTTATGGGATGGTTTCTTGGCGGCTTAGATGGCTTACTTTATGCTCTTATTGCTTTTGTTGTGATCGATTATGTAACAGGTGTGCTTTGTGCAATTATCGATAAGAATCTTTGTAGTAAAATTGGAGCTAAAGGTATCTTTAAAAAGATACTTATTTTCGCACTGGTAGGCTTGGGGCACATACTCGATACTTATATTTTAGGCTTTGCAGGTAATTCAGATGGCAGTGTTCTTCGCACAGCGGTGATTTTCTTTTATTTGAGCAATGAGGGTATTTCTATCCTTGAAAATGCAGCTCATATCGGATTGCCTATTCCAGAAAAACTAAAGGATGTACTAAAGCAATTACATGGACGTGATGATAATGGACCATCTTCACCGGAGGGCAAAGTATGATTGACTTATCAAAAGAAGTAACGGTGCGTATTGGGAGGTGTGGAGAACACCATTATCGCAATATAGAATTTGATGTGACCAGTTTATTGGAAGACAACTATCCAGCTGCCGCTTTGAATGCAATTTATAAAAGACCGGATGGGATTGCCTATCCTGTGGTTACAAACTATGCAAATGGTGTTCTGACATGGTCGCCAAGAGCAACAGATACCCTACTTGTCGGTGTTGGGCGATTGGAGATTCGAGTTACTTATGGCGAAGTGGTCGGTAAAAGTGTGCGGATATTTACAATAGTTGAGGAGGCTCTGAAAGATGATATTGCAACACCTCCAGAGCCTCCTGCTCAGGAGTGGCTAAATCAAGTACTTTCCGCTTTGGCTGCACTCGATATTAATAGTGTGTTTAGTCTACTAACGCTTACTTACAATCTGTTAGAGGATAATTATACGTTATTAAATACTACGCATAGCCTATTAACGAATAATTATGATTTATTAAATACCACACATGATTTGCTTGCTGATACCCATAATATGCTGTCCACTCGGACGGGGATTCTGCTCAACCATTGGCATCCAATCGAAACTGCTACCGCACCAGATATGGCAAGCCGAAGAGCATCCATTACATTCACAAACATTGCAAACGGTAATAACGTAGTACTTGGTACTGTGACTTATACGTTTGTCACATCCTTGGGAAGTCCAGCTGCAAACAATGTGCAGGTGCTGATTCAAACTACCCTTAGGGGAAGCGTCAAGAAACTTGCAGAGGCAACAAGAGGTATTCAGGATGCATCAAATATTGCATATGGGACAGGAACAAATCCAAACCCAACCTGTACAACCTACTGGACGCGCCAAATATTTTCCATTGGTGATACTGCCGTTGCTTCTGGCGAAAGTCTATTCGTATTGGAAAGGGCGGAAAATGTAACAACCGCATTGACATTAACATCTACCGCAACAGCGAATATCAACGGATTTGTTAGAACAAGCTACTTAAGATATGTCCTGTCGGGCAATGTTTTAGGTGGTGGTGGCAGCAATAGCGTTCGAGGACCTTTGCATACAGTATTACCAATTAACAGTGTGGTTATAGGAGGACAAGGCGGACCGCTGCATCCGGAAACCACGTATGACTGTCATTTGATAACTCTATGTCGTCAATCAGATACGAGTGAGAAAGAACTGGATTTATATATCTCTAATGACGAAGAAACGTTCATCAGAATTTCTCGTAGTACGCCTGTTGGTTTTAATAGCACTGGCGATGCCGCACATGTTCATATCGAATTGCGTCAGAGCAGAATACCAACTGGTTATGGTCTCTATATCCGTATGGGTAGCAATGGAACATCGTCGAGTGCTTACTGTGATATGAAATTTACCTATCATTTATATCCTGTTGATTTAGCAATTACTAACCCATTTGAACAGTGAGGTGATTTGGAATGAATTTGCATAAGCTTATACTTACAAACAATTCCTGTTTCAAGTCAGGAAAGTCTATAACTCCTAAAGGCATCATGGTGCATTCCACTGGGGCGAACAACCCATGGCTGAAACGCTACGTTGGGCCTGATGATGGATTGCTTGGCAAGAACCAGAACAACAACCACTGGAATCAGGATAAGCCTGATGGCAGGCAGGTCTGTGTCCATGGTTTTATAGGAAAACTTAGCAACGGCACAATTGCCACTTATCAAACATTACCGTGGAATCATCGTGGATGGCATGCCGGAGGAACTGCAAACAATACTCATATAGGATTTGAAATCTGCGAGGACGGTCTAACCGATGCCTCGTATTTTTCTGCTGTTTATAAAGAAGCTGTGGAGCTTTGTGCATATCTTTGCAAACTCTATGCACTTAGTGAGACGGATATCATCTGCCACAGCGAAGGTTATAAACTAGGTATCGCCAGCAGTCATGCAGATGTGATGCACTGGTTTCCCAAGCATGGTAAAAGCATGGATGTGTTTAGAGATGATGTTGGTAAACTCCTGATGCAACCCATACCTACCGAATCAAAGAAACTCTACCGTGTTCAAGTCGGTGCATATATCGTCAAGGCAAATGCTGATGAGATGCTTGCTAAGGTAAAATCGGCAGGATTTAAAGATGCTTTTATTAATATTGAATAATGAATAGAAAAGTGCCTACTTCTTTCATTGAAGTAGGCTTATTTTTTTTGAGTAATTTTAAGTAGGGGCTAAAATCATGCTCTTTTCTTTTGACTGTGACTTAGAAGGAAACATATCAATCCTTCGGATTGGAGGAACGACAATGCAGGTCACAAAGATAATAGGTAACCAGGGTGTTCCTAATAAAGAGAAACATCAGTATACAGAAGAAGAGTTACAGCATGAATATGATTATATCAGAGCCTTGCATATGACAAAAAAGCTTCTTGAAAAGGAACTGATTACCTTGGATGAATTCAACAAAATAATGAAATTAAATCGGCAATATTTTTCTCCTAATCTGGTCGAGATTATGCCTTGAAACCGTTGATATAAGTAGGCTTTAGAGGTAATATGTGACACTGACAAGGAGGTGAAAACAGTGAAGAAAGTAACCAAAATAGAAACAGTTGCAGTGACGGGACTAGGTAAAAAGAAACTTCGTGTAGCAGCATACTGCCGTGTATCCACTGCCAGTGAAGAGCAGATGGAAAGCTTGACTACACAGAAAGAACATTATGAAAAATATATAAAAGAAAATCCTGAATGGGAGTTCGCTGGATTGTATTACGATGAAGGCATCACTGGAACTAAAAAGGAAAAGCGAAAAGGCCTGCAGGCAATGATTACAGCTTGTGAGTTAAAGCAGATTGATTTTATTATTACAAAATCCATCAGCCGATTTGCAAGAAATACGCTTGATTGCCTGGAGATGGTTCGAAAGCTGATAGAGCTTGGAGTTTTTCTATATTTTGAAAAGGAAAACATCAATACTCAGTCGATGGAAAGTGAACTAATCCTCTCAATTTTAAGCAGTATGGCACAGGATGAATCTTCTTCTATTTCTGAAAATAATAAGTGGGGTGCAAAAACACGATTTAAAAACGGCACCTACAAGATTTCATACCCTCCATATGGTTATGTCAATATTGATGGAAAAATGGAAGTTGTTCCGGATGAGGCAGAAGTAGTGCGAGAAATTTTTAAATGCACTCTTGCTGGAAAAGGCAGTTATACGATAGCCAGAAAATTAAATGAAAGCAAGGCTCCCACAAGAAAAGGTGGGAAATGGACAGGAACTTCTGTAAGAGAGATTCTTTCCAATGAAAAATACACGGGAGATGTTCTTTTCCAAAAGACATACACAGACAGTCAGTTTAATCGTCATGCAAACCGTGGTGAAGAGGAGCAGATTTTTGTACCAAACCATCATGTGGCCATCATTTGTCATAAAGATTTTGATTCGGTTCAGGCGGTTATCAGACAGCGTGGAAGTGAGAAAAACATTGATAAGGGTAGTTCTAAATATCTAAATAGATATGTAATGTCTGGAAAAATCATCTGCGGAAACTGCGGAGGGCATTTTAAGAGAAGAACACATTATACATCAAGAACTTCTTACATTGCATGGACTTGCCAGACGCACATTGAGCATAAAGACCAGTGCACAATGAAATACATCAGTGAGGATGTTATAAATAAAGCCTTTGTACTAATGATGAATAAGCTGGAATTCGGATACAAGTCTGTGCTGAAACCTTTGCAGATTGGCTTGAAAGCAATGAGTGGCGAAAGCCGTATTTCAGCACTTGCTGATTTAAATGAACGCATAGGAAAAAATGCAGACCGTAAACGTGTTATAGCTGAACTTGTTGGAAAGGGGTTTCTTGACTCCGCTCTTTTTGCAAAGGAGTTATCAGATATTATGGCAGAGGCTGAAATGCTTAAGCAGGAGAAAAAACGGCTTGAAAGATCGGCTACAGGCAATCATCAGCAACTGTCGGAGTTGGAGGTGCTTATTAGGTATCTTTCTAACAAGCCAGAGATTTTAGAATTTGAAGATGACATCTTTGAGAGGTTCATAGAGAACATTGTTGTATATTCCAGAGATGAAATTGGATTCTGTATGAAATGTGGTATAACGCTGAGAGAAAGGATGGTGAAGTAAGTGTATGGTTATGTAATAGAAGATGGTAAGGCTGTGATTGATGAAGTCAATGCAAAACAGATTAGGCAGTTATATGAAAATTATCTATCTGGTGACAGTCTGCAAAACGCTGCAGCCAAGGCAGGTATTAATAAGGTTCATTCGGGGATAACACGAATACTTAGTAATAGAAAGTACCTTGGAACCAAGTATTATCCTGCCATTATTGACCGTGAAATATATAATATGGTGCAAGAGGAGCGTCACAGGAGAGCGGTGGCACTGGGGAGGGTTCACGATGAAACACTAAACGAACCACCTGCTTTGAAAGCCCCTCCTGCGCCACTAGGGTTTTGGATGAGACCGTTGGAGATTAAATTCCAAGACCCTTACAAGCAGGCTGAATTTGCTTACAGCCTGATAGAAAGAGAGATGAGTTAAAATGGGAACAAGAAACATTACAGTGATTCCAGCCAAAGCAAGGATTGGAAATACTGCATCAGCGGTACAGATACCAAAATTAAGGGTAGCCGCCTACTGCCGTGTTTCTACTGACAGTGATGAGCAGGCTACCAGC
The DNA here is from genome assembly GCF_030913705.1 of Anaerocolumna sp. MB42-C2. Lineage (GTDB taxonomy): Bacteria > Bacillota > Clostridia > Lachnospirales > Lachnospiraceae > Anaerocolumna. Next base: position 1,549,029 of record NZ_CP133190.1, on the reverse strand, counting down.
TACGAAGCACAGGTTGAACATTACACGGATTTTATAATAAAGAACCCCGAGTGGGATTTTGCTGGGATATTTGCTGACGATGGGATCAGCGGAACCAATACAAAAAAGCGTGAAGAATTTAATCGCATGATTGATGAGTGCATGGCTGGAAACATTGATATGATTGTAACTAAATCCATCAGCCGATTTGCTCGTAATACATTGGACTGCTTAAAATATATCCGTCAGCTGAAAGAAAAAAATATCCCAGTATATTTTGAGAAGGAATCCATCAATACAATGGATGCCAAGGGAGAGGTACTGCTTACCATCATGGCATCACTTGCCCAGCAGGAAAGCCAGTCATTGAGCCAGAATGTCAAACTTGGTTTGCAGTACCGTTATCAGCAAGGGATTGTACAGATTAACCACAACCGTTTCCTCGGCTATACAAAAGATGAAGAAGGGCACTTGGTTATTGAACCAAATACTGCGGAAGTTGTAAAAAGAATTTACCGTGAGTATTTGGAAGGGGCAAGTCTGATAGAAATAGCAAGAGGGTTAATGGCTGATAATATTTTAACATCTGCGGGAAAAGAGAAATGGAGACCTGAAACTATTAAAAAGATACTTCAGAATGAAAAGTATATCGGAGATGCTCTTTTACAGAAAACTTACACGGTAGACTTCCTTAGCAAAAAGAGAGTAAAGAACGATGGTATTGTTCCCCAGTATTATGTGGAAAACAATCATGATGCCATCATACCACGGGATTTATATATGCGGGTTCAGGAAGAGATGGAACGCAGGGGTAACATTAAAAGCGGTGATAGTGGTAAAAAAAGAATTTATAGCAGCAAATACGCATTATCAACCATTGTTATTTGCGGACACTGCGGGGATATCTTTCGAAGAATCCATTGGAATAACCACGGATGCAAATCCATCGTGTGGCGATGTGCAAGCAGGCTCGACAAAACAGCTGTGGATTGCATTGCACGAACCATATGGGAGGAAGATTTAAAGATTGCAGTAGTACAGGCGGTCAATTCCGTTTTCGAATCCAGGACACAATTCATGGACATTTTAAATCGAAATATTGCAGTAGTCATGAACCAGGTCGATGGCAGTGAGGTAGAACGTATTGAACGGAAATTGGAACAGCTGCAAAAGGAACTGCTCAAGCTTGCAAATAACAACCAAGATTACTCCATTCTTGTAAATGAGATTTACCGTCTTCTAGAGGAGAAGGAGGCTGCACTGGCTAAGAATGCAGGGTTCGCAAGTCAGAAACTGCAGATGGCTGAAATGACAAAATTCCTTAAAGAGCAGAAAGGTACTATACAGGAGTATGACGAACAGATAGTCCGCAAGCTGATAGAAAAGATAACTGTTCATGATAGGAAAGTCACGATTGCTTTTAAATCCGAGATGGAGATTGATGTGGAGTTATAAAATTCAAATATTAAAATATATCGATAACACCCTGTTAGTTTGAAATATACTAGCAGGGTGTTATTTTATTGGTATAAAATAATTTTGTTTTAGTAAAAATACTTGACTTGAACAAAAATATTTTATATAGTTAAATCATTAGGAGGTAGACTATGGAAAAAAACACTCAAATACAAATAAATCATTTACAAGAAAATCTTATGGCTATTAGAAAAATAGCTGGTTGGACAGCTGAAGAATTTGGTGCAAAAATAGGTGTAACTAAACAAACAATTAGTAATTTAGAAAACAAAAAAACTCCTATGAATCTTACGCAATATATAGCTATTCGAGCAGTATTAGATTATGAGATTGCCAATAACAAAAAAAATACAGTACTTCCACAAGTGGTCACTATTTTACTTGATAAAGCGGACGATTTTAATGAAAAAGATTATAACAATTTGAAAGAAGCTATTTCAGCTGTTTCGATTTCTGCTGCAGGAGGTGTTGCTGGAGCTACTCTTGCTTCAATGTTTGCAGGATTATTAGCACCGATCGGAATAATAGGTTTAGGAATGATTGGGCCAATAGGAGCAATTGCTGGTGGTACTGCTTATTGGCTAAAAAAGATTTTAAGTAAAACTGATATAAAATAATTTGTAAAAACTTAAATATATGGGTTTAATGAAAGGTAATTTCATACCATGATTTACTTTTAAAAGGAGATTAATATGTTGAAAGCTACACAAGAGAGACCTTTAATTAAGTTAGAAATAGATGATTATACTACTATACCATATGAGGAATATGAGGATGAAACTTCAAATGATTTTAAAGAAATAGAGTTTGAAATGATAACCCCAATAGACTTTTCAGATAAAAGGCAATTAGAAATATATAATGGAATAAATAAAGTTGATGAAAGATTATCGATAATAAATGAAAAGATTGAAGAATTAAACACGGAGATTGATAGATTAACAAATCATGCAGATGGAATAGACTATACTGTTGCTGTTGCAAGTGGCGTGATTGCAGGTGTAATTGATTCAATATTTGTAGGTGAATTTTCTTTTGAAAGAGCAAACGATTGGGGGACTGAAAAGACAAATAATTTTGTTGTTAAAATCGCACAATCAAAAGGATATAAGGGCGATGATCTTGCAGGAGCTGTAGCTTTTTTGGAAGATAAGTATAAAATTGCCGCAGACAAAGCAACAAATGATTTTGGCGGTGGATTACAGCATCATCTTAGAGATTTTTCACATCATCCTACTCCAGTAGGTTTAACATTTTCGCTATTAACTCAATTTACAAACAAAGTATACGGAACTGATGTGAATGGAATTTTTAAAGTTGTTGAATTAAATAAAGATGATTTAATTCTTATAGGTAAAAACACTCAAGAAAAATTGACATTTGGAATTATTAATTGGTTTTTTCATATGGTAAGCGATATGGCCGGTTGTTCTGATTCTATTTTAAACGGAAAAACAGGAACTGGATTGCCAGGACCAATAGGTTCACTTTTGAAGGAACTATCAGCTTTGCCTATTTTTAGTAAAATGAACAAAGATGGTCGAAAAGAGTTTTCGGTTTGGATCTCTAAGTTATTTAACGGAACACTGCTTGGGGAAAGAGATGAAAATGGAAAATTAATCCCACTTAAATTTGATTTAAGAACAGAAATAGGTATTGCACATGAACTTGGGCGTCAAGCGCTACCTATTATTTTAAATGAATGCATAGTTAGAGGATTTTACTTTATCAGAAGATTATGTGTGGAAATTCGTGACAATGATATCAAAAAAATCAGTGATCTAAAAAATATTAATTGGAAAAGAACTTTACCGTTTAAAAATAGAACTATTGTTAGAATGATGACAATTGCAACAGGAACATTTACGGCAATAGATTTGGCAGATGCAGGTATTCGCGCTGTAATTAAGTCTGGTGGTTTTAATCCGGCAACTTTGGGTAATTTCATATTAAGGGTTAACTTTGTTGGTGTTGGACGTTTTGCTATTGCTGTAGGTAGTGATGTATCTATGGGAGTAAAACGAAACAAAACCATTAGTGAGAAAAGCAAATTAATGAGTGAAGTGATATGTCTATCAAATGTAAAGATATATTACAAAAATGCAGAGTTGCTTTGTAGTTATAGTAATTTACATAAATGTCAAGAGAATATGTTTGGTGCAGAAGCTAATATGTGGGTAGAAGTTGAAAAGACTCAACGTTCAATAGAAGGGTTATATAATGAAATTGAAAAGGTAGGTAGATTTTATCTTAAAACCATTGATGAAATGGATGAAAGCTTTAATGGAATAGAACAGCTATTACCTGAAGTGGAAAAAATGAATCCAGGGTTAGTGGATGCGATGCTAGGGAGATTAAAAAGATGAGTAAAAGAAGAATGGCATGTCATGAAATAGAACCGATTTGTGAACGAGAATTGCTCTTGATTGATGAAACCAAATTACCCGAGGTTCTTACAGAACGATTGAATTTGTTAGAAAAAACTAATAGAGCTTATGATTCAGCTATGGAAAAAAAAGAGAATGCACGAAAAGAAGTTGATAAAGCATTAGAGCAGGCTGATGAATTAATTGCCAAAGCCAAGGGTGCCGGAAAGAACACTCCAGAGCAACATAGTTTTTTAGGGTTCAAGTGGACGTCAACTGGCGATGAAATAGTTTCATTAAAAGAAAATTTGATGGAAATGGTTGCTTGTGGTTTAGAAAGTGCACAAGCACAAAAAGTGCTTGTACAAGTTCAATCAGCATTATCCGATTCACAAACATCGCTCCTTGAAGTTCAAGAAACACAAATGGCATACCAGCATCAGATTGCAGATGCAACTAAGTTTTTATATGGATTGAGTGCATATAATATGGCTTCGACACAATCTGTTTTAATTAATTTGGAGGCTGTTTTGTCTGGAGCAAGCAAAGAGAAATTAGGAGAAATGGCACAACAGCAATTATTGTTAGCAATGGACCAATTAAAAAATCAAGAAAATATAATATTACGTATTCAAGAAAATAGAAATCTAATAGATGAGCTTAGCATGGATTTATCAAATCATGACTGTAGAATAGAGAGCAATGCAGAAAAGAATTTTGATCTAGATAGACGAATTGATGCTCTCGAAAAAAGTGACAAGGAGTTTCATATAAAAGAAATTAAGCAAGATAATTTTATCCAAGGAAGTATAGAACATAATAAAAAACAAGATATAAAAATTGAAGAGCTAGTCCAAATGCACAATGAACAGAATAAACTTCTTCAAAATGGAGTAGAGAGAGATATAAAACAAGATGAATTATTAGCCACTCATTATGAAAAGTTGTCAGAACATGATAAATCCTTTGAAGAACAAAGAAATAAGATTTCTAAACTTGAACTGCAAAATGGCAATAATACAGATGAAATAAAAGGTCTTAAAAACTCGTTAGAACAACAGGGACAAGCCTTGACAGAAAAAAACACTGAATTGGATAAAAAATACGCAGATACAACGCAGCAACTAAAAGATAAGTTATTAAGATTTAAGAATATTGCTGATAAAGATAGAGAAACAATCGTGGAGAATATTTCCTTGGTTTCAGAAAGTGTAAATACTCAAATATCATTGTTAAAAGAGGATCTATCTAAAGTAGAAGTTGATTTATCACATGAAATTAATTCCGTAGAGGAAAAGCTAATAAATACTATTGCTGAGTTAAAGGAAGAAATTTCAGATAAAGATAAAGAAGTCTATGATAAATATACAGATTTAAAAGGTAGGATAGATAGACTTGATGTTATAACCAAAAAATTTGGTTGGAAGATTGGGATTTCTATTGTTGCAGCAGGTTCTTTAATACTTAATATTCTTCAGATTTGTGGTATTATTTAATTTAACAAACATTACTGTTATAAATTCTGCGAAGTAAGTGCCCCAATAATTTGTTGTTTTGACAATGACATATATATCAACAAAATTCCTACATGACATTAAACCTATCCCTGCAACCTTTCGGCTGTCAACGATATGTCTTAGTTAGTTAGGCTGTTTCTCGCATAATATGGTAATAATTACAGGGAAAATCAGTCAAGAAAATTACTAAATTTTACCTAAACTGGTTTGACATCATATAAATCCTCTCGTGCCATGTTGAGACGATAATAATGATGACGAATTGTGGTTCAAAAGGAAAATAAGACGGGTTTACCACTATATGTAGTGGTTTTGGAACAAAAAACGAGCAAAACTAGAGGCAATAAAGAACAAATTTATCCCGATTACTTGACCGTTTTTTAGATGGCAAAGGGTCGTTGAGGGGATATGACCTCTAAAATAGGAATTTCATAAGGTAAATTTTCCTTTAGGTTAGTTAGGTTGAAAAATAAAGACAGTTTTTTCAGCTACGGATTCAGGAATATCAAATCGAATAATTTGATATTGACGAAAAGGTTAGGATGTATTCATTATGGATTTTGAAAATATATATGGACAGTGCCCCATGTTCTACACAATGTCGGTTGTAGAAGGCTAATGGAAATGGGTTATACTCTGGAAAATTCATGAGGCTGGAATCATACGCTATAACAAACTGCATGAAGAATTGCAGCCAATAGCACACAGAACATTAAGTAAGCAGTTAAAGGAACTTGAAGCAAGTAACCTAATCCATAGAGAGCAATACAACGAAATTCCTCCCAAGGTAGAATATTCATTAACGGAAGAGGGGAAAACTTTAATACCGATCGCCCCTTTATGAAGCTTCATAATTTCCATGGCGATACAAAGCCCAAGTCCAAAATGCTCCTTTTTTTGTGAGAGGAATCAATCCGGTAAAAACGTTCAAATGATAGAGAATTGTTCTCATATAAAACAATATAAAAATAGGAATTTGACGGGTAGTTTTGAACTGACAATTATTGATATTAGCGAAAGTATGGTGAGTTATACATGAATGAAATCAAAATTGTATTAGAGAAAATTGTAACAGCTTTGACAGCTATTTCAGGTATAGAAGCCGTTGTACTTGGCGGCTCGCGTGCAAGGGGAACACATTCTCCAGAATCCGATATTGACATCGGTATCTATTATGAAAATGCAACATTCGATCTTGTATCATTGAATAAGGCAGCACAGCTTATAGATGATGAGCATAGGAAAAACCTGATCGTTCCTCCGGGTGAGTGGGGCAATTGGGTTAATGGCGGAGGTTGGCTTATTATTGATGGATACCATGTTGACTTTATTCTACGTGAGGTTGAACGAGTTGAGAATGTGATTGCAGAATGTCAAGAAGGAAATATATCGGCACATTATCAAACTGGACATCCCCATGCCTATATCAATGTGATGTACATGGGTGAATTGGCAGTATGCAAAATGTTATGGGATAAAAAGGGGAATATCTCTCTACGAAAGAGTATTGCTGAACAATATCCTCCAAAATTGAAGAAAGCTATTATTGAATTCTTTGGATTTGAAGCTGGTTTTTCGTTAATGTTTGCAGAAAGTAATGCCAGGAAAAATGATAATTATTATGTTACTGCACATATAGTTCGAGCCATTTCAGCCCTCAACCAAGTATTGTTTGCATTAAATGAAGAATACTGCCTTAATGAAAAAAAGGCGGTAGGTATGATAGATGGTTTTAATATTCACCCGCTTGGCTACCATGATAAAGTGAATTCTATTTTTACGGCAACCGGAACGGATAGCTCAAATGCCTGCATACAGCTAAGGCAGTTAATTGACGAAGTAAAAGTTATGTTTCCGAGTAATGAGTAACTATCCCACCTTAAGGGTAGCGGGGTGAACCCACTTTTTTAGAACCATGGTAAGCATTATACAGGAACATACCAGTACCTATGACGATGTAAACACATAAAAAATATGTTGTATAAAATACATATTTCGCTGCAGTAAAATTTTATGAAACAAAATGATATTTATGTTATATGGAGGTAAGTAATTATGATTATATGGATAAATGGTACATTTGGAGTTGGAAAAACAACAGTTTCAAATGAATTACATAAAAAATTAAAAGATTCTTTTGTATATGACCCTGAAAAGGCAGGAGAGTTTATTTGGAATAATTCACCTGATTGTATTAGCTGGAAAGGCGATTTTCAAGATATATTAATGTGTCGTGATTTTAATTATCAGATGTTAAAATATATACAGTAACACTACTGTTAATGCTGGTTCAAAATCCTGTAGTAATATGAAAATTCTATGATGAACAAAAAAGAAAAAAGTTAAAACAGAGTGTGTCATAGAGAAGAAACATTGACGATTTTCTCTGTGACACCTATTACGAGAGGGAGGACAATGAATAAGGAAAAGCAGACGGTGAAACGCAGAATTTTCATTTCTAATACCAAAATGGTACTTGTAACTTTAAGTCTATTTCTTTTCTTTAATATGCTTGTAATAAATTTATATGAGAGCAAATATAAAAACAGCAGGATTGGTTCGTCCGAGTTAGCAGATCATACCGAACAAATAAGAAAGATCCTGACAGATTGGAATCCATCTCCAAAAGAAGAGGCGATAAACAATCTCGCAAAAAAATTGAATCGGTATGGATTTTCTATTTGCGTTGAAATAGATAGTGAAGTGATTTACTCGAATACTGATTTTCCTGTGAGTGAGCTTATAAATTATATTGGAGATTATTTGGAGACAGATGGAAAGGTGCATATTTATGTACAAGACTATATGACTGTGATAACACAATATGTTATGAATGAGAGAATGAAAGTGTATGCAATTGCAGGAGAATATCATGAATTCTGGCCTCAAAAAAATAGTTTGACTACTATATTTATACTATTACTGATTGATGGTATATTCTGCATAGGTGCCTTACTCATTATTAGTCAGATTTTTACTAAGAGACTTATAAAACATATCACAAATCCTTTAGCTGTATTGTCAGAAGGAGCAAAGAGAATGAAAGAAGGAAATTATTCTGAGCCTGTTAAATATAAGGGAGATATTGAATTTGAATATGTCTGTGAGGCATTTAATGAAATGCAGGAACATATAACGGAAGCTAATGCGGAAAAGGAGTCTTATGAAAAGGTGAGAGTTGAAATGGTGGCGGGAATTTCTCATGACTTAAGGACTCCATTAACGGCAATTAGAGGAACATTAAAAGGTCTCAAGGATGGGGTTGCTGCAACACCTGAATTACGAGAAAAGTTTCTTGATACAGCTTATAGACGAACGATAGAAATGGATCGGCTTTTGGAAAAGTTATTTTATTTCTCAAAACTTGAAACAGGTAATATGCCACTGTTTTTTGAAAAGACAGAGTGGCGTGAGTATTTGGAAGCCTATGGGAAAAGATACGAATTATTGATAGAGAATGAATCTTTAAAAATTAAATTAAAAGATGTAAAAACAGGTTTGTTTTCAAAGGTTGACCGAGAACAAATGAATCGAATACTTGATAATATACTGGAAAACAGTAAAAAATATGCAGAAACAGATAAGCTTGAAATTACCATTAATATATTTGAAGAACATGCATATGTAGTACTTGAGATCTCTGATAATGGCTGTGGAATTTCAGAAGATAAGCTCCCCCATATTTTTGAACAGTTTTTCCGAGGTGATGAGTCAAGGAATATAAAAGAAGGGAATGGTCTAGGTCTTTATATTGTAAAATATCTGGTGAATGCTATGGGAGGCTCAGTAGATGCAGAAAACAGAAGCGGTCTTACTATTCGAATAAGACTACCAATTTTGGATGTAGGAGGTGATTTAGGTGAATGCAAAATATAGAATTCTGATTGTCGAAGACGATGATGATATCAGTATGATAGAACAGGCTTATCTGGAAGCTAGTGGGTTTGGTACATTCATTGTAAGTGATGGAGATAAAGTACTTCCACTTCTGCATGCGGAAAAATTTGACTTAATACTACTGGATCTTATGCTTCCTGGGAAGAATGGTTATGAGATCTGTAAAGAGATAAGAGGTGAACTTAATATTCCAATTCTCATGGTAACAGCAAGGACTGAATCTGTTGATAAAATTCGTTGTCTGGGACTTGGTGCAGATGATTATATTGCGAAACCTTTTGATCCCGCTGAGCTTGTAGCAAGAGTAAATGCAAATATAAGACAGTATAATCGATTAACAGAAGTCAATCAAATAGAGTTGGATGGGAAAGACGATGAGATACGAATAGGTAATATTCGAGTTCTTCTGCAGGGATGGAAGGTCTATAAGGGTGAGGAAGAAATTCGTTTTCCTAACCGGGAATTTGAACTATTAAAATTTATGGCTGAAAATCCTAATATTGTTTTCTCGAAGGAACAATTGTTTGAAAAAATATGGGGATATGATTATGTTGGGGATAGCGCTACGGTTATGGTGCATATTAATCGTATTCGCGAAAAAATTGAGGATGACCGTAAAACCCCAAAAATCTTAGAAACAGTATGGGGTGCGGGATATCGGTTGAATAGGTAAGATAAAATCATGTGGTAATTAGGTATTCAATGGAAGATAAAGGCTTCGATAAATATCCTCTTGGATAAAATAAGGAAGATAGCAGTAAAAGCTCGAAACGCTTGTTAGAGTAGCAAAATATAATTAGATCGAAAAGTGTTTAGGATTTGTTTAATTTTATACCTCCTGTTTGTTTAATGTGATTTGATATTATTACCACATAAATAAATAGGAGGTATTTTTGTGAAGATATTAATTACAGCTTGGTATTATCCCTCAATAAATGGGTTGGTGATATCTGTACTAAATCGAAAGAAGGAACTAATTAAAGTAGGAAATGATATGGATACGTTCCGTTGGATTTGTTCAAGGAGGCCATGTAATGAATATTAATAATAAGAAATCAGCAAAAACCACCATTCCCTTTTTTCTAATAATATTCCCATTTGTTATTGATTTCCTTACTGAGGGAATTTTCGAAAATGTAGCTCAACATAGCATTATGGAAGTTCTTATAATATTTATTTTATTTGCCATTATCTTCAAAAGAAGCTTTTGTGGTTTTTTATGCATGGTGGGTGCGCTGCAAAGGGGTGTTGGATATATAGGACTCAAGCTTTTAAAAAAAAGGGTCACAGTTCCTGCAACACTCGATAAATATCTTAGAGCAGTGAAATACATCCTGCTTACAGGCCTAGTAGCATTATCCATTGCAAGCGGTAAGCTTCTGCTACATGTCAGCGTTGATGATGTGTTTGAGCAATATAGCATAATATTGCCTGGATTAGCCTGGTTAAGTATTGTGTTGATATTTGTAACAATTATTGGCTCATTCTTTATTGATAATTTCGTCTGCAAATATATCTGTATACAGGGTGCTGTCGCCGGAGTTGCAGGTCGGTTTAGCCCCAGTGGTATCGTCCGAAGCGAAGATAAGTGCATCAATTGCACGTTATGTACAAAGAAATGTCCCTCAAATCTAGAGGTGCACAAAATGAAGAAGGTAACAACGGCTGAATGTTTTAACTGCCAAAAATGCATTGCTGTATGTCCAAAGAAAGGAGCATTAACGAATAGTTTTGCAGGCAGAAAAATCCCGTTAGTTTTGTTTTTAGCAATGGCAGGAATGCTTTACATAATGTTAACCTTTTTAATGCCGCTATTTTTCTAGATGGTGCTATGAGTGCAGGTATCGATTCATTTCTTTAACAATTATGAGGAATAGAAGTAAAAGGACTAAAACCATGAGGGTTCGTTACAAGATTTTACAGAAACGGGTGCTTATCATTTTTTCTCTTTTCCACTCGATGAATTATTTAATCAGAGTGTTTCGCTGGATGTTGTTTTGAATTCAGATAAGGTAAAAGCTGTTGAGGAAAAGTTGCAATTAGCAAAGTCTGATTTAGAGCGCATATATATTGTAGAATGTTTTCTGATATCAGAAATTAACTTTGATACAAAAGATTCGCTTATTGCTATAGCAATTGAAAAGATAAAACTTTTTAATGGCAATATAAGGATTGCTGAAATAGCCAAAGAGCTTTTTATAAGTGAAATTACTTTTGAAAGACGGTTCAAAAGGAATGTTGGTACTACACCAAAGAAGTTTGCTCTGATTATTAGACTGCGATACATCCTTGACCAAATGGATAGAAAAGGTTATATTGATGAGATTATGCATTATGATCAAGCTCATTTTATAAAGGAATTTAAATCGCTCACAGGGTTAACACCTAAAGAATATCAAAGACATAATAAGGGTGAATAAAGACGACGATTTTTTACAATAAACCTGAATGAAATTGATATATTATGAACTTACAATTTTAATTATAAAGGAGACAAAACATGGAATTTTCACTTACTTCAATTCAAGAAGCACATAAACTGTATACTGGACCAGATTTTCCGAAGTTGATCAAGGCGTTTAAATCGATGGAAATGATTACCAATATCTTTGATTTGGAAACAGGAATAGTAACGTATATCAACCGCTCGGGTGATATCCTTGAAAGTACTGGTATCAAAGTGGAATTTAATATTTGTGAGACAGGAAAATACGAGGAAGCAATTTTTGCATTACAGAGAAATCAAAGAGGTGAGTCTGATTTCTATACCTTTTGTAATGAAGTAGCTAAGGCAGGTATTTATAAATGGATATCTGACTTAGATGCAATGACCTGCTCTTAGTTTGACAAAATGGAACAAGTTATTATTATTGAAAATATTCCAAGTGTATAATCCTTGCTCTTTCTGGAAAGATAAAAAATAGTCAGTTAGCTAAATTTATTGCTGAAATATCACTCCGCCAAGGAAACAGTGGGTCTTCGCTATATCATTTTTGTTTACTCAAGGCACGTTGAAACAATAGTTCTATTATCCCGATAAAATAAGGGGTTCTAAAGTTATTATTAATTTATTTTGTGGGTGCTGTCCACCGCTTGTCCACCTAATTTTATAGTGGTGGACAATGTTTTATCGGTGGACTGCATTCTCAAAAATATCGACACTTTTAGATTTCATTATTTCAGTGTTTTTAACATAAGTGTTCATTGTTACGACAATATCGTTATGCCCGAGTCTTTCCTGCACATCCTTTATGTCAGCGCCATTTTCTATAAGCGTTGTAGCATGGGTGTGTCTTAGCGAATCAAAATTAAAAGCAATGTTTAGTTCGTGATGAATTACTCTTGCACAATATTTAAAAGAATCAGCGGCAACACTTACAGATGTATTTGGGCACTCCGTGAATAACCTATATGTGACTTATAGACGATGAAGATAGTAAAGGATGGTATATGTAAAAGGGAGGCAGTAAGGTTTAAAAATCACTGCTTCCCTTTATATTTATTAGACAAAAATCAGTTACAAGGCATTAATAGCAAAACTCTCTACAATAGCTCCTATTAACATCAGGATTATACCAAAGGCAAAAGCGCCTTTTTCCGATTTGATAAGGTGGATATCTTTCATTTTTCTGGTAACGGTATCTTTCCCGTTGGTAAGCACTGCAGCAATATGAGCAACCGAACAGGTAATCAGCAATTGTCCCATCATCTCCCAAAGTCCGGCTCTATGTATGAGATCAAAAGTACGTATGATTCTGCCAGGCAACGGAACGGGATCGCTATCCACAGAAAAAGACCATGTTCCTACAACAATGCCATTCATAAAAATCAGGGCAAAAAAAGTTATGTAGCCAACTGAAAGATAGTTTGTCTCCCATTCTTTTTTCTTAGCAAATAGGCTTGCTAGAACAATAACTGTCACCGACAGCATGTTATAAAAGAAAATCTGAAATGTGAGAATAAAGGTATTATTGGAGGTTTCCCAGTTCTGCAATGGGTTTTTGCTTTTAAGCAGTTCAGGTGGAAGCAGATAATAGCTGAGGATCATTGTTCCGAAAAACAGGACTAGAAAAAGGAAGACTGAAAAAAAGATTCGTTCCCGAAGACTGTCGCTGCTAAGCTTTTTTTGCATATATTTCATAATATCTCCTTTCCAGGCGGTTTATAGAAGGATGCTTACATTTCTTTGCTGTATCGTATTGTGAAATATATTTGTGCACCAAATCCAAACGAATAAAGAGCCACGGAGGCAAGCGTCATCCATAACGGTGAATCGGCAAGTATCAGCAGGAAAGGAATGATGATTAAAGCTCTTACAGTAATGTCAAAAGCTTTTGCTTTGGCTTTATTGGTAATGGCAACTGTGCGTTCATCTTTCGATTCGATTTCACTCTGCTTTTTTAGATCAGGGTGCTTTTTGTAATAAAGGATGATTATTAGATTTGCAACATTCATGCTAATAAATCCAGCACCTATGCCTATACATAGTCCGGAAATCGTTTTTAAATTTTCGCTGATGACAAAAATCCCAACAGCTAAGACTATAACTCCCAGCAGTATTAGAAATATACAACGTGTTACATGATTCTTTTTCAAGTTGATTCCTCCTCAAAAATAAAGATTTCTTCAATAGTCACTTTGAAATATCGGGCGATTTTGAACGCAAGTATTATAGAAGGATTATACCGTCCGTTTTCTAAAGAACCTATCGTTTGTCTGGATACTTCCAAAGCTGCAGCAAGCTCTTCTTGTTTAATACCTTGCAGTTTGCGTATTTCCTCCAGTCTGTTCTTCACATTCTCACTTCTTTTTAAAACTTGTGACGGAAAGTAAACTTTCCATATTTAATATATCATATGACTAATGTTATGTAAAGTAAGCTTTCCAAAAAAACTTACTTTATAGAAATAATTTGGGTGTTCATCAAAAACAGCAAAGAATGTTATTGATATTTATCTGCTCTCAACCGTCACAAACGTGGCGGCTTTTCTCATATTTCAAATCAAATCAGAAAGGAAAATTTATATATATCTGTTCCTTTCCAACCTGACCGACCCGAGATTAGTAATTAGATGAAATAACCGGCTTAAAAAGGACGGGATTGCATCGGTATTAGAATATACATATTTTTGTATTAATCATCTTAATAAAAATCTAAAGGAGCTCCCGCCAAGGGGATGCCAGAGGGGTACAGCATCTTTTTTGTACCTCAAGGCATGTGGAGAGTATAGTATTGATGTCAAGGGTAGAGAAGTAAAGTGGGCTGAATAGGCTAGAAAATAAAGGGTTTCCGAAAAAAAAGACAATTTTATGCAGCTTTTTGAGGATATTGAGAAATATTTGATACAACACAAGGCTGATCCGCCTAGTCAGCGATTGAAGGAGATTCTGAGATTATTTATCTGTTTCCGTGAAAAAAATATCCAGTTACTGACAGGAATTGAGGGTGGAGCAATCGACAACAGGTCTAATGCTATAATGCAAACCCCGGTATACAATAAAATGTATGAAATAGTTGTCAAATTATTAAGTGAGATGACTTTAAGCGAACAGAGTGAACCAAATAATATATTCAGGGCTGACATGTTGCTTTATGCCTATTTGGGAGGTACCGGTGCGTTTGGCACAGCTGTCATAGCAAGAAAAGATAGACTGTCGATTAATATGGATAAGGTATTTTCCTTATTAGAGAGTTTGGAAGAAATGAAAAGCAGTGAGGATACTATTACGCTCCCTAAGCTATCCCCTTATGGAAAGGGCGACAGCTTTCATAAGCATATATGCAAAGATATATCCGGTGAGCGTGAATGGATTGACTGCTATCTTGGCGTAGATATTGGTTCGACCAGTACGAATGTTGTTTTAATCAATAAAAGCGGTGAAATTATTTCCTGTAAATATTTAAGAACTCTGGGCGATCCTGTCGGTGCCGTATTAAGAGGCTTTAAGGAAATAAAAGAAGAGCTCGGTGAAAGGGTAAATATTATAGGAGCAGGAACCACCGGCTCTGGCAGGTATATGATAGGTAAAATGATTGGAGCCGACGTAATCAAGGATGAAATCACAGCACAGGCAAAAGCAGCAGTTCAAATTGACAGCGAAGTGGATACTATTTTTGAAATCGGAGGACAGGATTCTAAATATATCAGTATCGAAAATGGTGCAGTTGTTGATTTTCAGATGAATAAGATTTGCGCAGCCGGTACGGGTTCGTTTATTGAAGAGCAGGCAAAGAAGTTCAATATTCCCATCGAGAATTTTGGAGAGATTGCAATTGAAAGTGATACTCCAATCAGCCTTGGTGAAAGGTGTACCGTATTCATAGAAACAAGTATTGCATCCTTTTTATCAAGAGGTGCGAAGCTTAATGATATCGTTTCCGGATTATGCTACTCCATTGTTAAAAACTATCTTGACAGGGTTGTAGGGCAAAAGAGAATAGGAAGTAAAATTTTCTTTCAGGGAGGTCTAGCTTATAATCAGGGAGTGATTAACGCATTCAGAGTGATTACAGGAAAAGAAATCATCGTTCCCCCGTTTTTTAGTGTAACCGGAGCTTATGGGGTCGCGGTCCTGACCATGGAGGAAATGAACGGGCAAAAAAGCACTTTTAAAGGCTTTGATCTTACAGCAGAAGATTTGGCATTTCAGAGTCCAAATAATATGCAGGATACCGTAAAAGATGAGTTCCATGAAAATGTTAAAAAAATTGTATTTTATGATTATATGCCGGAGGATTCCAATAAAAAAATAGTAGGTATTCCAAGAGCACTGTTTACCTATGGAATGTTTTCCATGTTCAATGCATTTTTTAAAGAACTGGACTTAAATGTGGTTTTATCTGACCCAACCGATGAAAGTACAATTGCTCTTGGTCAGCAGTATGCTATGGATGAAACCTGTTATCCCATCAAGCTGATTACCGGACATGTGGCTGAACTGATGGAGAAAAAGGTTGATTACATCTTTTTCCCTGATTTAGTAACGGTAGATCATCCGGGTTCTCAAAGTAGAAAAAATTATGGCTGCGCTTTTATGCAGCTTGCATTTAAGGTAATGAACAGGGCGATGGAGCTGGATAAAAAGGGAATCAGCCTGTTGTCACCCACAATGGCATTTCATACGGGAAAAGAATCTATTATGAAAAGCTTTCTTAAAATCGGGGAGCAGCTAGGTAAATCACCTGAACAGACAAGAAAGGCTCTGGAAAAAGGCTTAGAAGCCGCCAACCGCTTTGAAGAACGAATGGGTGAAAATAGCAGGATGGTAATGAGTCAGCTGAAACCAGATGAAATTGCATTTGTAATGATCTCAAAAATATACGGTGTGGCTGATCCGGTGCTCAATATGGGCATACCGGAGAAGCTTGCAGGGATGGGGTATAAGATAATTCCATTTTATGATTTGATAGAAGGAGATATATCAAAAGAACATCCAAATATGTTTTGGCCGTTTGGGCAGCATATTTTGGAACCTGCCCAGCTGATTCGCTGCCACCCCAATCTGTATGCTATTTTTCTCACCCATCACGGATGCGGTCCGGATTCTATTCTTTCGCACTACTTCCGGGAGGAAATGAGAGGAAAGCCTTATTTGCATATTGAAATTGATGAGCATTCCTCCGGTGTTGGTATAATTACCCGGGTAGAAGCCTTTATTAACAGCTTGAAAAGCACCAAGGTTAAACCGGCCTATCATATCATTTGCCAAAAGACAGCTTTTTGTATATGTCGCAAATGGCAGATAGTGCTTTCAATATTCCTTTCTACGATATATAGCTACGGTTAAAACGTAAGACAAAAGAAATAATATAATTACTATTCCCAAGAATAAAGCTATGAAAAAATAGTATTCAGGGTCACTAAGTACATTGAAGTCATTTCCTGCGTTAATTAACCAAATAATTGCAAATGCTATACCAACTGCATCAAGTAAACTAATAATAATTATAACTTCGTTTCTATCTGCTCCAAAAAGATATATTGCGGGATAGTAGAGCGTACCCATGAGTAATGCAATGCCAATACTTAGACAAAAAAGTGTTAACGGGTCGCGTATTACATGATAGAAATAAAGGTTTCCATGTACTAAAACAGCAAGCCCTGCGAAAACAGCAGACAGAATTATGCCAAAAATTATCCAAGACATGTAACTTATATATCTGCTTTTAACAATATCCTTTCTTCTTACAGGAGCAGCCAATTCATATTTATTCCATTTTGTTGACGCTTCCTTTCTAAAGCCTGAAACTGCGTTGATTGCAAAGGCTGTCGCAGATATAACAACAAGTACATTAAGTAGTGCCGGACTACCCGTAATCAAAAGAACCAATCCAGCAGTTAAGAAAACGATAAGAAAAATAATAGCGCTTCCTATTGCTCCATAAAAACTGTTTTTCAAAAGACCAATCGAGCAACGATCCAATACAAGCTGGCTTGCATTTGGTGACTGTTGCGATAACTTGAGAAACTCGCAAAACGTATTTCTCATAGTTTTTATATGTCAAATGAGCTAAGAATGGTCATTGAAAGCGGACTAATACTTGATTAATTACGCGAGGTGACAGACAATCCACCACGGTATCAATCGCTACCAGAAAGGAATTACATGAAGAAAATTGGAATTGATATAGGTGCTTCTAGAAAAGGAGGATTCGAAATCAGTTCGTAATCGTTTTTTTGCAGAAGTTACACGTATATGCCTTACAAGGAATAACGGCGTGAGAAATTATTCAATACCGCAAATTCTCGCATATTATGTCATTTACAGGAGGCGATGCACATGAAAGCACCTGGTTTTTCTACAATCTAGCATGTAAAAGCACTATTGAGCTGCGCTTTCAGAATAGTCCGTTACTTCACCTAAATGAGATAAATAACATTTATTTATATACTGGAGAGGTTCCGTATTCAGGTTGAGCTCATTTAACCGGCACCAATACTTGTATACAGGATGTTTTTAAATTCGGAAAAACTGGTACAGTTTTTAATTAATTTAATTACCGATTCATTATTAAATAAAATAACCAAAGCTTCATATAACTCCCGGAAAGTCTTTTTATCAGGTTTATTCATGGCAATCAGCAAAACAATATGGACTATGTGACTATCCCAAACAATACCTTGCTTGCTGATAACAACAGCAATATTAGTTTTCAGTGCATCATGCCTTACGGAGTGGGGAATTGCAATTTCAAAAAATGCAGTTGATGCAACTTTTTCCCTTTCCAGTACGTGGTCAGTGTACTTTTTGTCAACATAACCAAATTCATACATCTTATTTCCAAGTTCTGTGATAAGATCTTCCTTTGAACGAACATTGGGATTAAAAAGAAACAAATCCTCCTGAAAATAGTATTGAAAATTATTTTTCAGTATTCTGAATTTCATGCTATTCCGGATTGCATAAATGGTATCGGACATAGTAGATTTATCAATATTATTTGTAAATGGTGGTACCAAAATTGTCTTATACTGGGGACTTTCAGAGGTCTTTATTGTAGAAATAAGCAAATCAAAACTTAAATTTTTCAATTCATGTTCAAAGGAAACAACTTTAACAACGTTAAGCTGGTTGCCATAGTTTAATAGAATCTGATTATAGAATTGCATGCTTAATTCTCCATAATTGGGACATAATATGGCACATGTAATTTTGCTGCTGTTCATTTCCAAACGTTCAATTTCACCCCCTATATGGAGTGCAATAAAAGCAGTTTCATCCTCGGATATCATAATTTGATAATGATTTATAAAAAGCATGGATAGAAAAATCGCTATATCATAAATAGTGGGACAGGAATTTTTAATATTTTCAACCATTGGATTTTTAATTGAGGAATTGGCTTTTATCCGGAGAAGCATATTGCTTACGTGAATAATAAAGGGAGCCGTAAAGTTATCCGAAGATAAATCAATGAAATAATTTTCCTGTACTATTTCTATAGCTTCTTTTACATAATGAATTATTTCCGGATCTACAAACTGTTCTAAATAATTTTCATTTGAGTTTAAATTATAATTTGCATTTGTTTTAATGAGCATGAAAATCTCAAAGTATTCATCAATGCTAAAAGTAATTTTGAAATTCGATGCCATCAGTGTGCATAAATCATCTGCAATGATTTTCTCAAGACATTCTTCAATCTCAGGATGGACATCCTGTTTTACGGAATTACCGGCGATGATTCTATCAATTACAATACTTAAATGCGTAATTAAATTATAATAAGAAAAATCGTTGATATAGTAATTGTATTTTTTTATTGTATTTTTAAGGATTGTTGTTAAACTGGTAATCTTATCTTCAGAGAAACTGTCTTTTAAAAGCTGGATATCCATAAATTTTCCATTTACTTCTTCGGAAAGAATATAGGATACCAGTTTACGTTTGGATTTTTCGCTTCCATTAATATTCAGGATATCATTTCTGGTTTCAAATTTAACCTGAAAAGATGAAAAGGACCGGTTCATTTTAATGATGTCATTTTTTAAGGTTGGGTAACTTATATATAAAGTTTCACACAAATCAAAAAGATTCAGGTTTTTAGAATTACCGATTAATAATTGTTTGACTATAAAAATACTGCGTTCCTCATAATTCTGAGGAATTTCACATTTTAATCCTGCCAAAGTTGTTTTGGCGATATCTTTATTAATGATATAACCGGTTTTGGTAGATAAAATAGTTTTATTATCCGAGCTGCCATTTATCTCATGAATATAATTTTTAATTGACCTGGTAGAAACATTGATTGCATTGGCGAGGGAAGTAGAACTGACAGGCTGGTTGTGTTCCATCAGAATTGCAATGATTTCTTTATGAGTTTTTTTCATATTATAAAATCCCCCTAAAGGTACAGTAATAAAATGTAAGCTATCTTTTATGTAGACTGCGTTGTGTATATTGTACATCATATTTTAGATTGTGACAATATGATTGGTCAGAATGGTGGAATATAAAATTTCACCATAAGGTGAAAAGACAATGTTTACTGACCGGTGCAAATGTTGAGTTGAAATTATATTAAAAATTACTGATAATATTGTTACAAAGTCAATGAAAGCAGAATATAAGCAATAATATTACAAAAAAGAACAGGAGAAGAAGATATGGAGCATAGGAACATAATTTTATGCTGTGGCGGCGGTTTATCATCCGGCTTCTTAGCACAGCAGGGGAGAAAAGCAGCAAAAAAAAGAAAATTAGATGTAAATATCGAAGCAAAAAGTGAAAGTGAAGTTACGCAGTATTTCGGAAGGATGGATATTCTTATGGTTGGTCCCCATTATGCATTCAGGATGGAAGCTTTTACGGAACAGGCAGCACCATACGGCATTCCAGTCGTATTAATTCCGGAAGATATTTATTCGATGCTTGATGGAGCAGCATTATTAGATTTAGCGATAAAGACTTTAGAAGACAAGTAGAAAGTGAGGTAATAAATTATGCAAAAGCTATTAAACTGGATAACGGAAGTATTGGCACCAAAGATTAAGAAGACAATTTCAATACCTTGGTTGGCTGCAATTGCGTCAACGATGCAAAAGATTTTACCATTTATTCTGGTTGGCTCCATTGTTTCAATCTACAATGTTTTTGTAAGATATATTCCTGCATTACCAAGTATTGCATTTGTTAATACATTTAGTTTTGGGTTTATCTCGGTGTTTGTAACTTTTCTTGTGGCATATCAGGGTATGATTGAATATAAGCATGAAAAATTTCCTGTTACGGCAGGCTTAACTGCAATAGCCACCTATTTTGTGGTAATGTGTCCCAATATAGCGAAATCGGATCTTGCTTCTTTCTCGGTAGAAGATATGAACTATTTCGGCGGAAAAGGTTTATTCGTAGCAATTATGGTTGGCGTATTTGTTATGGTTATATTCCATTTGGTTGCCAAACTTCATTTGCTGGAAGATTCCGATTCCCTGCCTGATTTTGTTTGTGAATGGATAAATAATATCATTCCGATTACCTTTATTTTATTGTCGACCGGTATCGTAGTTTTTAACTTTCATTTTGATATTTTTGGATTAATTACAACAATTTTTCAGCCGTTATGTAATATTGGACAAACTCTACCGGGTTTTATTATTATTTGTTTTTTATATGTATTTTTATATTCCGTAGGTATTTCTGCATGGTCATTGAATGCAATTGTAAAACCTATTTTAGTAGCAGGTATTTCGGCCAATGAAGCTTTATATTTAGCTGGAAAATCACCGGTTAACATTGTTACCACAGAAACTATTTTTACGACGGCATTAATTGCTATGGGTGGTCTTGGAGGAACGCTTCCGTTAAATATTATGATGTTCAAGGCAAAATCCAGAAAATTAAGGGCTATGGCTAAAATTAGTGTAGGACCTTCCATTTTTAATATTAATGAGCCTCTTGTATATGGTACGATTGTGTTTAATCCGCTTTTAATGATACCGATGTGGTTAAATTCCGTAATAGGAGCTATTGTAATATGGATAATTATGAGAGGAGGCTTATTAAATATTCCGGCCGGAGTCAATAACGTATCACGTATTCCGGCACCAATCTGTACCTGGCTGACCACTAATGACTGGAGGGCTTTTATTTGGTTCTTTGTATTATTTGCCATGTACTTTGTAATTTATTTCCCCTTTTTCAGAAAATATGATAATCAGCTTGCTAAAGAAGAGGGAATACAGACAGCAAAATGACATAAATAAAAAATTAGTGAAAACAGTAAGGAGAGTATAAAATGAAAGACGATAATGTACTAATTCCTGTTGCTATGCAAATAATCATATTTGCAGGTAATGCAAGAACGAAAACGAATCAGGCTTTGGATTATTTAAAAACAAAAGACTTTTCAAAAGCAAAAGAATATATAACAGAAGCCAGACAAGAAATTATTAATGCACATAAGGAGCAAACAGATATTATTCAAAAAGAAGCCGCGGGAGAAAGTTATGAGACATGCCTTTTATTTACTCATGCACAGGACACTCTCATGACAATCATGTCGGAAGTGAATCTGGCAGAAAAAATGATTGAACTTTTTGAAATATTTATGGTTAGGTAGGTGAAAATATTATGGAAATAATAAAAGATATAAAAGGATTTCCGAAAGATTTTATGTGGGGAGCCGCAATCTCTGCAAAGCAGGCAGAAGGAGCCGATGACAGAGGTATTACAGTAGCGGATATTCAAGATTATAATCCTAATTTAGAGCGTACAAAAGTACGCGGCGATTTAGAAAAAGCTGAAATTATGGAGCGCCTGGAAAATCCTGATAAATTTTTCTTTCCTAAAAAACTGGGTATTGAGTTTTATCATACTTATAAAGAGGATTTATTACTTTTGAAAGGTATGGGGTTACAGGCTTTTAGAATGTCAATTTCATGGTCTCGTATTTTTCCGAATGGAGATGATGAGGTACCGAATGAAAAAGGCCTGCAATTTTATGATGATGTATTTGACCTGCTGCAGGAATTGGATATGATACCAATTGTAACCATATACCATGATGATATGCCTGTAAATTTGGCACTAAAGTATAACGGATTTTTAAACCGCAATATGATAGATATTTTTGAAAAATTTGCTTTAACAGTTTTAGAACGATATAAAAGCAAAGTAAAATATTGGATTATCTTAAACCAGATAAATCTGACACGGATTGGGCTCAGCTCTCTGGGGATTGTAAGAGATACGGTAGAAAAACTTGATGAATGTAAACTTCAGGGGGTTCATCATAAATTTATTGCATGTGCCAGGATTATTGAAAAAGCACGTAAGATTAATCCTGAGTTTCAATTCGGTAGCATGCTGGCTGATTTTACGGTTGTACCTTATACCTGTAAGCCGGAAGATGTCATTATGGCAATGGAAAAGAACCAGCTGACGCAGTATTTCTACACAGATGTTCAATTCAGGGGAGAATATCCTGGTTATGTATGGAAATATTTTAGAGATAACCATTTTGATATAAAAATGGAAGAGGGAGATTTAGAATTATTGAAAGCCAATACAATGGATTTTCTTGCTATCAGTTACTATAACTCATCTGCCGTAAGTGCGGATAAGAATACGATGGCAATTGGGGATGTTACAAAGAATCCTTACCTTGAAGATAATCCGTGGGGCTGGACGGTTAATCCATCAGGTTTATATCATTGCTTTTCTAATTATTGGGACAGATATCAAAAGCCGTTAATGATAGCAGAAAATGGGTACGGTCAGATAGAAGAATTAAATGAAGAAAATACAGTTCATGATGACTACCGTATTGAGTATTACAGGGAACATATCAAAGCAATAAGGATCTGTATAGAACATGGTATCCGGGTATTTGCCTATTGTCCGTGGTCACCCATTGATATGGTATCCTCAGGAACATCGGAGATGGCGAAAAGGTATGGATTCATTTATGTGGATCAGGATGACTGGGGAAAAGGCAGTCATAAAAGGTATGTAAAAGATTCTTATTATTGGTATAAAAAAGTGATTGAAACGAATGGTGAAGATTTAAAAAGCTAAAGTTATAAAAAATTGTAACTATTCAACTGATTCGAGAGAAGATTAACCGAAGCGGTTCTGTAAATCGAAACCCCGGGTATAGTTTTGAACTAAAATCATATTCAGCTGCATGCCCAAATAGAATCAAAAACCATGAGTTATGTCATGTGTTAAACGGACATAACTCATTTTCTTTTTCTTTACATAATCCTTAATTTTTTTTATACTTTTTTACAGTAACTTTATTAGTGTGTGGCTATACGCTTTTTCACGGCGGACTGAATAGTTTGTTTACATTAATTAATAAACATAAACAGGAAAAGGAGAAATTAATATGGAAAAAGTAACCGTAACCGTAACAAACCCGGTAGGTTTACATGCAAGACCCGCGAGCTTGCTTACCAAACTGGTAAAAGGATTCGAATGTGATATTGAATTTTATAAAAATGGAGATGCTACCAAGAAGCACCAGCCGAAAAGCATTTTATCCGTAATGGCTTTGGGTGCAGTAAAGGGTGATGAACTGACCTTTGAAGCAAATGGAAAAGACGAAAAAGAAGCAATTAAGGTAATCGAAGAATTCGTAAAGAGCGGTTGCGGGGAATAGGAGATTAGGCAATCCAATACCAAAACGAAAAAACATTTACATTAAAAACAGCAAAAGAAGTAGAAGAAACTTTGAAAAATTACAAATGAACTGATGAGTAATGGGAGGATACCTTTATGAATCAAGAAAGTTTAGAAAATGATATATTAGTATCAGACGATATAGCTGAACCGGAATCAATTAATATGCAGGAAACAGAACCAGAGCCGGGTGAAGAAAATATCACGGAACAGGAATCTGCAGAGGTAACAATGACCAAAGCAGATTCTAATAAAATGAAAAATCTTGCGGATCGTATCTATTCCGTTATGACAGAAGTGGATGCAGATCTACAGGAGGTGGTGGAATCCTTTGTGGAAGCCTCTTCCAAAGCAGAAGAAGGAAATCAGGTCATCAATAATGGAATCAGCCAGATGGCAACCATACGTGAGAATTTTACTTCAGTGATACAGGCAATTAACAATCTGGAAAAAAAATCGAAGGAAATCATGAACATCGTTGAAATGATAACAAAGATTGCAAAGCAGACCAATCTGTTAGCACTGAATGCGGCGATTGAAGCCGCAAGGGCAGGTGAGCACGGAAGAGGCTTTACCGTAGTGGCAAGTGAAGTCAGGAAATTGGCGGAGCAATCCTCAGGTGCCGCAAAAAATATCGGAGAATTGATCTGCTCGATACAGACAGAAATTGACCAGACGGAAGGAATAATCCAGGCGGTAAACCAGGATGTAGAATTGGGAGAGTCAGTTATTAATGAAGCTGGGAGATCTTTTAATGGCATTTCTAATAATATTGAAGAAGTTTCAAATCAGGTTATGAACCTGTCCGCTTCTATAGAGGAGGTTTTCTCTATAACTCAGTCTATAATAAGTTGTACTTAGAAAAATTTGCAATTCTAAATCGTTAAAAAGATTAAGAGAACAAGATTATTAGGACAAGAGACGATAATCATCCCTCAAGGCACGTTGAGACGGTGGTGAAGCTTGAAAGACGGTAAAACCTAGTTTATCAATAGTTTTAGCCATTGGGTGTGTAGATGACATTCAATGGCTTTTGTATTTGGAAACATATCGGCTTAAAAGATCGGATAAGGAATAAGGAACAATAGACGTAGCTGTATATACAGTTACGGTTTTACTATTCAAACCATGATTGCAATGGAGAAATAACAAGGAAGAGAGATGAATTATATAATTGCTATTGTGTTTTTGAGTATGTAATAGGAAGATGTTCTTGTTAAATTCATTGTATTGACAGATTGATAAAATCAAGATAAAATAGTACAAGCGTACTAATATCTTTTGAAATTAATTAAAGCAATATTTTAGTGCTAATATATTATTTTAAATTTAGATTGAATAATAAAAAAAGGGGGTTGAGAATGGGAAAAAAAACAAAACAGGATATTATAGACGTTGCTAAAAAGATGTTTAACGAACGAGGATTTGATAATGTATCGGTTAGAGAAATATCAGAAGCATTAAGGATGAGTAAAGGAAATCTTACTTATTACTTCAAAAAAAAAGAAGATATAGCAGAAGCAATATTAGAGAGCAACGGAATGGATTCTTTCGAGATATCTAAAAATCTAGAAGAGCTTCATGTACAGTTTAATAGGATGCAGCAGGTAGTAATGGACAATGCATTCTATTTTGGATATTATACTCAATTGGCAAATCGGTCATTAAGGATTAGAGAGATGCAAAAGAATGTGATTAATCTAATTCGTATGAATTTGCTTCGATCATTTCATTTTCTCTCGAAGCAAGGCTATCTAATAGAAGAGCGCTTTGATGGAGAATACGAGTGTATAGTTGATGCACTCATGTTAAATATTATATATTGGATACCATATAATAGAATGAAAGATAACGATAAAGAATCAACGTTTACTGAGCATGCATGGAAATTAATCTTTGGGTTATTAAGTGATAAGGGGAAAAGTGAAGTTTCAATTGATAAATTCTAGAGTGTAGTTGCGTCTAGTGGTGTTCGAATTTGTTTGATTCAACACACAAAAGAATATATGGAGAAATATATGTAAAGTGTTAACCCCTTTTATTTAATTATCTGGATGGAGAGAAATCGTTTGCACACTCCCCACCAGACCTATAAACAACTTTGTGCATAAACTTGTTTTTTGTATTAAATTATATTGGAAATAAATTACCATAGGAGGCAATCGTGATTAAGGTTCAAAACTTGTCCTACTCGTATCCGCAAAAGGATTTATATAAAAAAGTTTCATTTACAATAGAAGATGATGTGCATTGTGCATTGATTGGTACCAACGGTACAGGAAAAAGTACGTTACTCGATTTACTGATGCACCCAAAAGAGTATCTGTACGATGGAAAAATAGTAATTGACAACACTGACAGAATCGGATATGTCAGTCAATTTTCGCAATTAGATCCCAAAGAAGAAATGACCGTGTTTGAGTATATCAGCGATGAGTTTGTAAAGCATGAGCAGAAAATATTTGACTTTTGCAAGCTAATGGAGACTACTGTAGATTTGGAGAAAATTTTCGAGGGGTATCAAAAAGAATTAGATGAATGGAATGCGATTGATGGAGAGTCTTATGAAATCAATATTAAGAAGCAATTAAAACTAGCTAGTCTACAAAAATTAGAAGAACAGAAAATCAGTAGTCTGAGTGGTGGAGAATTTAAGCTGGTTCAGGTAATCAAAGAGATGATGCTTAGTCCAAGGTTTCTAATTATGGATGAACCGGATGTATTTTTGGATTTTAAGCATCTGAACGCGTTAAGAAACCTGATCAATGCCCACAAAGGAACACTTCTTATTATCACGCATAACCGGTACTTGTTAAATCATTGCTTTAACAAGATACTCCACATGGAAAATATGGATGTGCAGGAATTTGATGGAACCTATACAGAATATAATTATGAACTTCTTGCTACGAAGATTGATTTAGAAGAAGCAGCTGCTGCAGACCAGGTAGAGATTAACCGTCAGAATAAAATCTTAGAAAAATCCAGAGCGAGAGCATCGGAAATGGACAACGCATCCCTTGGAAGAGCCGTACACGCAAGACAGTCATTGGTGGATCGGCTGAAAGCAAGAAAAACAAAGGCTCCGTTCGTGGATATCAAACAGCCGGAGATTTTTTTTGGACTGGAAAGTGCAGTGGCAGATGATACTATTCTGGAATTGACGGATTACAGCGTTGCATTTGATGAACAGCTTCTGGAACATGTGAATTTTGAAATGAAGCCTGCAGAGCATGTAGCAATTGTGGGGAATAATGGAACTGGTAAAACAACCATGCTATTTGAAATCTTTGAAAATAAGAAAGACACGATCAGAATTAGTGAAGATGCAAAGGTTAGCATGTTTTCCCAGATTACTGGCTCATTATATGACGATGCGAAAACATTGCTTGAAATTTTCGAACAAAAAGGGTTTGGCACAAAAAATGAGACAGAGGACTATTTGAAAAAATATGGTTTTGAAGGAGATACGCTTGGCCAGAAAGTGAGTGAATTATCTGGCGGAGAAAGAGATTTGTTTCAATTAGCTGTGCTCTCATTAGAAAAAGCCAACTTCCTGCTTCTGGATGAACCGACGGGGCATTTGGATGTTTATGCGCAGATTGCATTAGAACAGGCGATTTCAGAGTACAAAGGTGCAATTCTTATGGTGTCCCATGATTATTATACGGTGGCCAACTGCATGGACTATGTGCTTATGGTAGAAAACAATACTGTACGCAGAATGAGCATCCGTAAATTCCGACAGATGATTTATGCCAATCATTTCGACAAAGATTATCTGTTGCTGGAACAAAAGAAAAAAGAGACAGAAACCAGAATTCAACAGCTGCTCCGAACCAATGAGTTTGAAAATGCAAAGGTTCTGATGGAGTTATTAGAAGAAACTATTGAAAAAATGAAAATGTCAAGGATATAATTTCATTATATAGTAATGGAACTACGGTCCTAGCATATATGGAGAGGTTTGCAAGCGCGTGATTAGG
The DNA here is from genome assembly GCF_030913705.1 of Anaerocolumna sp. MB42-C2. Lineage (GTDB taxonomy): Bacteria > Bacillota > Clostridia > Lachnospirales > Lachnospiraceae > Anaerocolumna. The sequence continues at coordinate 1,520,682 of NZ_CP133190.1, read as the reverse complement.
AATATATAGCAAAACAATGCCTCCTTTTGACTATTCACGGCATGTTGTCCTTGTATAAAAGTTTGATAAATAATTTGGTGTGGTATATAATGGAAGACGTGAAAGTTGAGAATATGAGTGACATGCTACAGTTAGAATGGAAAAGATTATATAAAAAAGATTTTATGATAATAATCTGTAACAAAATTAAACCTGCAACGTCTAACCTGTAAAATAAACAAGGAGATGTTGTAATATGTGGAAAGATAAAGAAAAAGCACCTATCCTGGAATTTCTTGGATGGGTGCTACTAATCTCGGTTATATCAAACGTTATAGCACTTGCATTAGAAACGTATTATAGAACAGGGTTAGCAGGTGGTGAAATTTCAGTGGGTTATGTGATTTATGTCATCAATGGCGTGCTCATTGATACTCCGACGCCAATGATTGCCACTTACATTGTACTAAAACGTCATCACAAGATAGAATCAATCAAAGATTTTATTAAACTGATTGTCAGGACTCCGGATAAGAAAAAGACGTATGGAATCCTAGTATTGTTTTGTGCTACAGTATTGGTAGTAGCTTTGCTGTACGGTACCCGCAACAATTCACCTTGGTATTTGATGATTGTGGCATATCCGGTACTAATCATTGGCGGCGGTGTAGAGGAAATTGGCTGGCGTGGATTTTTACAGCCACAGCTGGAACGGAAATTCCCATTTATTTTGTCAACATTAATAACAGCGTCAATATGGATTACATGGCATCTTCCACTCTGGCTGATGCCGAGTAGTAATCATTATGGTGACAGTATACTTGGTTTTGCAATCATGTTATTTAGCTGGTCATTCATAGGAGCGGCAATTTACAAAGCAACGAGGAGCCCGCTTGCATGTGTGCTGTATCATGCATTTATCAATTCCATTGGTGCGATTTACAATTGGAATGCACTGTTTGATGCTTGGCCGAATAAAACGGGTATATATTGCTATTTTATTCTGATGGTGGTGATATCAAGCTTTCTGTGGATGTTAATTAATCATAAGGAAAAGAAGCAGAGAGAATGACAAAAATGTAAGGAGAAAGGGACATGGATCGTGGATTTTGAAAAGCTGTATCATATGTATTATGCATCTGTATATTCGTATGTCATGAAGGTTATGAAAAATTCGGACCAAGCCGAGGAAATTACGCAGGAAGTCTTTTATAAGGCGCTTAAGACAAGGGCCTCCTTTCAGAAACAATCAGGAGAATTTACCTGGCTGTGTGCAATTGCTAAGAATGCATGTATGGATGAATTTCGTAGACAGTCAAAACAAGGCAAATATCAGGAGTCAGAGCCACAGTCGACGAATTTAAACATAGAAACATTATTGGTTAATAACAATACAAGCTTTGCAATTCATGAAATATTACATAGTATGGAGGAACCATATAAAGAGGTCTTTCAGTTAAGAGTATTTGGTGAACTTGGATTTTATGAGATCGGAAAGCTATTTGCTAAAACAGATAGTTGGGCTCGCGTCACGTATCATAGAGCACGTCTGAAGATTAAGGAGAGGATGAAAAATTATGAATGATGAATCCATGAAATATGATTGTCAGGTAATACAGGATCTATTGCCCCTATATCGTGATGATGTGTGCAGTGATAATAGCAGGAGAGTGGTTGAAGAACATCTGAAAGAATGTCATAACTGCAGCAGCATCTACGAGCAGCTCAACAATACAGTTATGGATGACAAATTGTACCAGGAAATGTCTGGAGTGCTTGAAAAGCATGCCAAAATGGAACGCAGACACTCAGTTACAGTTGGAATCACAATAGGATTAATTCTGATGATTCCGGTGATTGTTTGTCTGATCTGTAATTTGGTGGTGGGACATGCGTTGGACTGGTTTTTTATTGTATTGGCAACGTTACTTGTAGTTACCTCATTAGTTGTCGTACCATTGGTAACAGAACACAAAAAAGCACTATGGACTTGTCTGAGTTTTAGTGTAAGCGTTATTTTACTACTATTGGTAACCTGTATTTATAGCAGGGGAGACTGGTTTTTTCTGGCATCTGTATCGACCATATTTGGCTTGTCAGTAGTCTTACTGCCATTTCTTGCAGGTAGTATATCATTCCCAAAATCAATCAGAAAGCAAAAAGGACTGTTCATCATGCTGTGGGATACCTTCTGGCTTTATGCAGTCATTGTAATGTGCGGCTTTTATATTTCGATGCCATCTTATTGGAAGCCGGCATTTGAAATAACTTCAATCTCTGTAATATTGCCATGGATTCTGTTCCTACTCATACGCTATACAAAGCTTACTGGATTGACCAAGGCTGGAATTTCCCTGATTCTGTTTGGAGTGTTTGCACCCATCATAAGTGATGTAATAAATTACGTACTATATGGGGTACCAAACTGGACAATTCCACATGCAGATTTATTGGTCTGGAATAATGACACCGTCAATTCCAATGTATATTTGCTGATTCTTGTGGTATTTGTAACTGTGGGTATTGTACTGCTTATAGCAGGAGAATGGAACAGACACGGGAAGCGTCATTAAATTAATAGTATCGAATATCTCTGCAAGTATGAGCATCATTACATCATGACAGTTACAGCATTTATGATGAAAGCAGTGATGAGCTGAAGGAAACTGTAAGTGCCTTTGTTGAGAGATAATTTAGAGTATATGGGTTCAGCATGGTTTCTTTTTTTCTATAAGTATTAGTTAATCGATTGTCTACACCAAGGTCAAAATGCATCTTTCAGGAATATGCATTACTGCCTCAATACATATGGAGTGTTGTGTTAGGATTGAACGGGAGAAATTTCTATGAATAGAGGGAGGCAGATGATTTGTAAAGCTGATAATTTAGTGCGATCATTGAGTAGTGTAGACAATAAAGATATTTAAAATATTGAGCTTCATAAAAGAAGGGAGTTCACGTTATGGCTAAAAACGATAATATGCTGGCAATTCTGTGGATGCTGAATTCAGGCGTAAAAATAACTGCAAAACAAATATCCCAAAAATTAGAAATAAATATAAGGACAGTTTATCGGCATATTGATGCACTCTGTGCCAGTGGAGTGCCTATCATATCGGACCCAGGTCATAATGGCGGGTATAGTCTGCTGAATAATTTTATCAGAGCACCTCTGCTATTTGATATGGAAGAAAAAAAGGCACTCCTTCACGCTGCTGTTTTTGCAAAAGAAGCTGGATACCCTTTGAGTGAGGCATTAGACAATGCGACATCAAAGTTGAAAATGTATTCGAATCAGGACCAGGAAAGTATACTTAACCATCATTTAGCCGGACTTGAAGTTATAAACCGCATAGTAAACCCTTCCATTCAGCCGATATTGGGGGAATTGGAGCATGCTGTAGAAAAGGAATTCTCGGTAGAAATTGATTATCGCACAAGCCGTGAAGAGCAACCAAAGAATAGGATGATAGACCCCTATGGAATGGTTTACTGGAACAACAAATGGTATACTGTTGCATTTTGCCACTTAAGGAATGAAATACGAAGCTTTCGGGTAGATCGGATTTTACGAATCAAGTGTACTCAAATAATGTTTAAACGTCCCGAAACTTTTTCGGCCCGTAAATTTTTTATGAAAAACCTGTTACCTGATTTAGTGGGTAAGGAGGGGTTAATTTCTTTAATTATCAAAGGCAGGTCAGAGGCATTGGATGAACTATGCATGCATTGGTTTTTAGGGCATCATCTGAAAGAACGAACATCGAATCAAGCCATCTTTTTATTTGAGGAAGAATCAATTCATAGTTTTGTCCCTTATTTTCTCCTATCCTATGGTAAATCCATTCAAATAATCGAACCACAGAGTTTAAATGAAAGACTTGCTGCTATTGCATTGGAGTTAATGGAATATTATCAACTTTAATAGCTTCACTGACAGCAGATGTCAGTGAAGCTGTTTTATAATGAGGATAGTCACTGATTACCGATGGTCGGTATTCCTTGATGAATATAATAAGGAGAAAATGCAAAATGAATAATACAGTATATCTTTATGTGTTTGATACAATGTCAGACTGGGAAATAGGTTACTTAACTGCCGAGCTGAACTCGGGAAGATATTATAAAAAGGGACTTGATCCATCAAAAATAGTGACGGTTGGAATTGAAAAGACGCCTGTAACGACAATGGGTGGATTGAAAATACTGCCTGACATCAAACTGGATGAGTGCAGTATTGAAAGCACTGATGCATTGATTTTACCTGGTGGAGGTACATGGACAGAAACAATGCACCAACCCATCTTAAAAATCGCCCAGAGGTGTTTAAAGGAGGGTATATTGGTTGCAGCGATTTGTGGTGCTACAATGGGACTAGCTCAGACAGGATTGTTGAATTCACATTGGCATACAAGCAATGATCTGGAATACCTTAAAATGATCTGCCCCACTTACACGGGCGAAAAGCATTACAAAATGGAGTCGGTAGTAACTGATGGAAAATTGATCACCGCATCTGGAATAGCTCCGTTGGAATTTTCTGTACACGTCTTGAAATCGCTAGGTGTGTTTTCATCAAAAACATTAGATGCCTGGTATAGTCTTAATAAGACTCAGGAATCCAAATATTTCTATGAGTTGATGAATTCAATCCAATGAAAGTAAGAGCATAAATGGGCACACAATTAAGGCTATGATGCATAAAGAAGCTCTCCAATAACCCCGGCAAATCATTTGGTTTGCGTACATGGGCCAATGACAAATCCTCCTTCTCAGGTATTTTTATGGTAAAATTTAGAGAAAAAGTAAGGCGTATTGTAATGGAAAAATTGAATACAAAAGGGTTGTTGGCATTTGCAGTGGTTGGAATTGTGAAATTGAGGGAAATGCTGCATGATTAAAATATGATATTAGTTCATCTGTATCAGGTTCGGCTCTTTTATTGAATTACTTTGTATAGAAGTAATAACACGCTTCGATATTCAAGCTATAATTCTCCGGTTTTCTATGACTTTCGCTTCACTACACGGATCTCTCATTTCAAGGATGAGCTATCTGTAAAACTGATTTTGCTTCTTCTAAGTAAAAACATCGCTATGAGAAGCGGCGGCATTGATCCTGCAATGGTCAAAAGGCATCCATGGGATAGACTCATTTCTCTCCCTATGATCGATGACCCTCCAATAAAGCACTGCCCAATTATCAATGCAAACCAGTCTACCAGCATATGAATGATGATCGTTGACCAGATATTCCTGCATCTGACAAAAATTGCGGCGAAGAGTACACCTGCCGCTGTTGCATTGATAACCTGTACTACCAGTGTTATAAGCGGAACAAAAAATATATTTGGTATATGCATTGCCCCAAAAATAGCTGCTGATATGAATGCTGCTTTTAATGTACCTTGATAGGTAGGATTTTCCTGTCCTAATAAATTATTCAGTACGAAAGAGCGTATGGTGATTTCCTCCTTAACTCCAACCATAAACATATTAAGTGTAAAGATGATAAAAATAGTTGGCGATTTCGGGACGAGAGTACTGAAATCCACTCCAATGTTACCGACGATTGCTCCGCCTATCCCTATAAATAGAAATGGAATACCTAATACTAACCCCATCCCTAATCCACTTTTTCGAAAACCAGCACCATCCCAGATTCCAATGACGCGGATAACCGCCAGGCAGAATAAAGTAATAATTATGTCACCAATCAGCTTATCTATACCCATTGCAGGCTTATCATCCCATAAAAAAAGCATTGAAATGATGAGAGTAATCGTACAGATTATGACTGAAAATATAATTTTATGTTTTTTAGAGAATGCTTTGAGTGTTTTATTTAAATTACCCATATTGCCTCTCTTTCTCACGTATACTATTAAAATTACATACCATTTTGAATTCTCATTTATTTACAAATTGCTATATTATTCCAATAATAGCACAAATTCTTAGATCAATCAAGTAATTCTAATCATAGTCAGCTCTGAAAGGTAAATTTCTTCTTATTCCAATGGTATTGTAGAAAAATCAGCTAAAGGTACGGTATGGACTGCAGCGGATTTATATTGGTTGAATACAGAAATTATTGAATAATAAAGGAGAGAACAGAAAAAACCGCATTTTATATCGAATCTTCCAGTAAATCCTTTACTGCAATGGTAATTATGTAATTAGAAGAAGCAGGAGCCTTGAACATTGATGACTTGGTAATTAAGTACATACCGGAGTTTCGAGCTATAAAAAATGGTGAAGAGGTAACCATTCGTCAGCTACTTAACCATACCAACGGCTTTTCTACCTATGAAGGAATGAAAATATTTAACCGCAAGGCATTGCTGCCATCGGAAGGACACAGGAAATCATAACAAAACAGGACCACCTGTCGTATTTACTATTCTACGACAGGTGGTCCTTTCAACATTGTCCTTTTTTCTTGTATCTGCTCACTGTTCCGTAATTAGGTGTTCTACTTCGTAAAGCCGTGGTACCTTTATACCGTACTTTCTGGCTTCCGTAATAACTTCCTGCACAGCATAGCCAACTTTAAAGTGGTTATGCGCCACAAGCGCATAGGACATGCTTCTCGGAGAAAAAACAACGTGACTCATAAGAAAACTAACGACTTTCGGCGGCAGGCCACTCAACACTTTTGTCAAAAAATCAAGTTTTGAGCCCTTTGCTTTCAAAACAGGAATCATTTCTTTTAGGTTCCGGCCTAATCCATCAAGCGCTTCGCGTGAGGAAATTACTTTTTCAAAACTGCCGCTTTTTAATACTTCTGCTTCCATTGCAGCGTTGAATGCGAAGTGATTCCAGAGCCAACTTTTTACATCCTTTTGAACCATTATCTTGAAGCCCGCCTGAGCAAAGAGATTACGAACCTCTAAATCCCTTTTGGCTGGCTCGGGTTCAAGTGTTCCAAACTGAACCGTCTTGTAAAGCCCGCCATAAAGCTTGTTTCCTTCAAACCCGCCGCCGGCACCTGGGAAGCCATAAACAATTTGACTGCGCGGAATCGGCTGGACAGCCAATTGCGGGTCTTGCCAATAGTTGCTGAAAAAAAGGACTGTTGCATTTCCAACGCGGGGTACCAGGTACTTAACCGCACTTGATACCTGTTCGGGGTTGACGCTGATAAAAATGAGGTCATAGTCGTGATTTTCCTTTATCTCTTCGTGCATAACAATAGGCCATTTTTCTTTGACTATCCGGTTTTTTTTGCTTTGCCTTGCATCCCATAGTTCCAAGTTTACATAGGAGCCGTATTGTGCCTTCCTGCCTTCACGAACATAGAACTCAACAGTGTGACCCACGTTTTCGAAAGCCCAGGCGTACTGTGTTCCTATCACACCGCGTCCAAAAATTAATATTTTCATAACGCATCCTCCAGAATGATCACCTGTTGACTTTTCAACAAGTGTTTGATATTCTAAGTATACTGTTTGTAGAGAGAATTTCAATAGTTACAATTGTTCCAACTGTTGATAACTCAACACATTGCGCTAATTTGTTGAATATCTGGAGGAGAACGCTGTGGATAGAAGAATAAAAAAAACAAGGCAGTTGATTATGGATACCTTCCTCGACTTGTTGGCCGAAAAAGGATTTGAGAAAATTACCATCAATGACATTGCCGAACGCGCAGACATAAACCGTGGGACGGTTTATCTTCATTACGTGGATAAATTTGACTTACTTGACAAGTGTATTGAAACATATGTTGAGCTGCTGTTAAATCACTGTGCCAATAGTGCTGATACCACTCTAAACCCAAGCGCATTTCAAAGTATATTTGAATATTTGGAGGAAAATTTCACCATTTACAAGCTGCTTCTTAACAATGAGAGATTTGGATTTTTCCGTAGCCGCTTATATGCCATTATTGCGCAAACAGTAACCGAGGTTATCGGTGTAAAGTCAGAAAATAACGCGTTTTCAAATGGTGCCACTACTCATTTTTTGACCTCCGGGTTTATTGGAGTATTGGAATGGTGGATCAATAATTCCATGCCTTGTAATGTTCAGGAAATTACTGAGCAACTTATGTTTTTGCTAGAACCATACACCAAGCACCTTGTATCACGCTAACCTAATTTGCATATACGTTTGATCTGCTACAACATTATAGTTTTGCTTCTACTAGGGCACTTAAGTTTCTTTGTCTTACTATTTTATTTTAAATTCCTGCAATACCTTTGAAGCTACTTCCTTTACGCTTGTGTCCGTTTCTTTGGATAAAAGAAGCTGCAAAAAGGTTTTGGCCTGTGCTGTTCCAGTGTTGGCAAAAGCAACAATTGCTGCTTTTCTGATTTCTGGATTTTCATGGTCTATCAGCTTGCTCAGCAGATTAAAAGCCATTTCATCCTGAATGATACCAAGACCTGCTATAGCTGCTTTAACAACTTCTATATCCTTATCATGGAGGAATTGTTCAACCTTTTCTGTCTTTCTCTTTTCCGTCAGCTTCCGGATTTTTTCAACTACTCTTTCTTCACTCATAATATTGCTCCTTCTTTCTTATAGTTTGTAATCTTACAAAATATAAATATTAAGCAGCTATATCTGAGGGCTCAACCCTGCTGTTTGCATTTAAAAAGACAGGAATTGATACCAATAACCGCTTGATGATGTAAGGTCGCAACTTAACTATAGTCCTATTTTCTCCACAGTGCAAGCATACAGGTTAATTAATTATATCTGTCTTGCGGTTTACTGAATCCAAAGAGGTGGATGGTAGATTATTATTTAGCGTGTTGCTTCGAGGTTAGCTAAATTTTCTTACTCTAAAAAAGGTGAACCAAGTGCATAAACAACAATACGCTAATCACGATGCTTATGCATCTCCTTTGTTTGAAATCTTATCGAACTGCCCAGCCTGCGAAGAAGCCATTTCTTACAGCACCTGCAACTTGTCCGATTTTATTACAATCTCCAATAATAGAAGCATTTTGATATTTATTCGCAATCTTATTTGCTAATTCGTTAAGAACTTTCATACCAAAGGCAGTAATAACCATATCAGCTGAAATCTCTTCAGAAACACCATTGTTATTAATTAGAATTCCATCGTTTTTGATTTTGATGATTTTACTGCTCGTTTTTACTTCGACGTTATAATCAGCTAGTATAAATAATAAAGGATTACGATTATCAAGTAATCCCAGGTATCTTTGGACATGCTGATTATGCACCGAGTGCGATGATGATTTGGTCAGCTTTTGCAAGTTCCGGTGAAGCTTCTGTAATTTCTTTTTCAAATACTATTTTTACTCCTAATTTAGATAACTGAAGGATTTCCCATTCCACAAAGGAACGAAGTATTGTTTTGAACGGAGGGAATAAGCAGCAATCAACTGTCCGCCCAAACGGTTGCTTTTTTCATATAAAGTTACATCATGTCCTTTGATTGCTGCTACACGAGCTGCTTCCATTCCACCAGGTCCGCCACCGATGACAGCTACTTTACGCTTTACAGGAGCGGGTGACAGTGGTCAAAACGTGTTAAAAATGGAAAGTTGAAAATATATGATACGTATTATAAAACAAGAGATATCAAAGAGTTGATTAATGCCGCCGGAAAAGTATTGAATAATCCGATTATTTTAACAAGTGCAAGTTATCGTGTTATTCATATGATCAATACGACTGGAATTGTCAATGATGATCCGGTGTGGATATATGCAGAAGAGTATGGATATTGCAGTGCGGAAGATATTAAAAGCTTTTGAAAGGCGGGAGTTACCTCTGCAGATGATGCAGAAATGTTATTTAATATCTATTTTGCAAGTAAGATAATAAATTGGGATATGTCGTAAAAACATATAATAGTTTGGCTATAATCTGATTAAATGGAAGAATTTGATGAAACAGGAATATTGGGATTTACTAAGGGAGATATCAGTTCCCAATAAAATATTTGTAAGGATTTTATTTAAATTTTTGTAAGGATTTTATTTATCATAAATTTTTGTAAGGATTTTATTTATATCTGTCAACCGTTTTTGAAAATGTCCTCAAAAAGTTTAAACATAAGCACCAGATTTCTGGTGCTTAGTTTTAAATAGTACTTTAGGAGAAAATCCATAGCTCAGTCGGTATTTGGATAACCTTAATAAACCTACAGACTTCGAAATATCAGTTAAGCTACATCTTTTCTATGTAATTGACTTTTAGCGTACTTTTCAAATGATGCCTGCTTCCAAGGATGGTTCATAGGAGGGTTTACAGGAAGATAGTATTCATTTTGATATTTCAGGCAACTTCCGTTATCTATCTTTCTAGAAGATAATACCGCCAACGTCAGATTGATTTTATCACTATCTGGTTGCATTTCGAACACAGATTTGATACTATCAATAGGTAAAGCGAACTGCTTATTAAATTTCTTTATATAGGTGTGGAGAAATTGATTGGCTTGCTGAATGCTGGTTACATTCGCAAGTCGGAGTTCAACAGGAAGGCGGGATTGAAGAGTGCCAAACATTCTTTCAACCCGCCCTTTTGCTTGTGCAACGCTGGAAGTACGAATGTCGATTCCTAATTGTTTGCAGGCATAACCAAACTGAGTAAAGGTATCTTTCTCTAAAGAGGTTTCATGCTTCTTTTTATACTCAAATACAGTTCGGTTGTCAGTAAAAAATTGATATGGAATGCCATAATTACTAAGAACCTGATAGAGAACATGATAATAGCCATTTAATGTTTCTTGTTCATCAAAGTAGGCGCCAACAATCTGCCCTGTGGCATCATCAACGGCGATGTGGAGTTGTGTTTTGAATTGCCCAAACCAAAGGTGTAGGGACGCATCCATTTGAAGCATTTCACCGAAATACGCGCATCTAGGATGCCTAGGATGCGAATCCTCCAGATCCATGATGGAACTTTGAATAATAGCTGCTTTCTTTTTAGACTTAGTCTTTGATTGAATAGCCTTTAGTGCTTTTTTTACCGCTTTCTTGGAAGAACGGTTTGCTTTAGGAGAAAGGATGTATTCCTTTCTAAGAATAGAAGTAATGGCACTGACAGATACACTGATATGTTCTTTTTCTTTGAGAAGTTCAGAGTAATGGGTCAGATTGCAGTCACTGTACTTGGTACGATATAAGTCCAAGATTAACTGTTTTGTATCTGTAGGAAGAGTAATGGCCGGCTGTCGCCCTCGGTTACCATGAATAAAGAAAGACTTACCTTGTTCTTGATAGCCCTTTATTAAGCGATTGATGTGTCGATCTGAACAACCTATTTTAAGAGCAGCTGTTTTCTTATTACCATTTGTGTCTACGAGTTTTTTAATGACCTCGTACTTTTGGTTTTCGTCCATTGTTAGTAATACCTTTCTGATTGTGTCCACCTCATTTCTAAGTCATGAGGTTCTATTATAATATATGAACGACTAATTGGGACATAATCATTTGTGGTACACTAAGACATTATCATAAATGAATCATAAAATTTTTGTAAGGATTTTATTTATATCTTGACATTTAATAAATCTAGTATTATATTTAGTCTAATACTTAAATACTTAACTATTAAATATTTAAATAATAGATTATTAACTAATTATGGAAGGAGTTGCTATTACATGTTTTTCAAGAGAACAAATGCAGCGTGAGGCTGACTCTCGACGACATCTTTTGCGAGAGTGCTCATCAGTATTTTGCAACGCGTACAGTGTTGCAGTGCCCTGATAGTCGGCGGCAGAGCACAGACACCAAAAATAAATCTGATAATACTCAGTTAACAGTTAAATAATTTAACTGCTAGATACTTAAAACATTTTTAAGTAATCGTCCAAAGGAGGAATAAGGTGAAAAGTGAAGAAGATATTTTACACCATCCTGATTTGAGTGCGCACCAAGGCACGCAAATAGGAGTTAAGGTGCAAAATGTTGAATTATTGGTAATAATTAAAGAATTCTCAAATGTTTTCAATGAATTTAACAGTAAATCTTTAAAATTTATTGACAGGCAACTAAATAAATCGGGGCTGGTTAGAACCCATTATAGAATTTTGCATGAGTTAGTGGGTGGAAAAGAACTTTCAATGAGTGATTTAAGCGAAATACTCTATGTTACAAAGCCAAATATAACAGTTTTAATTGATAAGCTTGTTAAGCTGGACTATGTTGAGCGTGTAAACAGCAGTAACGATAGAAGGGTATACTTGGTTCGACTTACAGATAAAGGAGAAAAATTTATACAGGGATCTGCTGAGGAGTTAATGAAATCTTCAGCCCATTTTTTAAGTAACCTTGATGCTGAAGATTTGGAACTCATACAGCAAACTACACAAGCTATGAAAAGGCTGTTATCCAAATTCAATGAGGAGTAAATATAAACACAGCAACTCAACATTAAGTATATTATTATTATAAATATGTAAAGGAATTAAATAATTGACGTACTCCCAGTGAGAGAATATTTCATGTGAATTTAAGTTAGTCAAAAAAAGGAGATTATATGAATACAAAATACGATAACAACAAATACCCCAACAGTGTAACGATATTCATTGAAATTCATGCTAAAGAAGGTGAAGAAGAGGTTGCACGAAAGGCTTTTACAACAACAATTGCGACAACGGAGAAACCTGGACTCCTGAGCTATGAAATCTTTGAAGACAGTAATGATCCTGGGACTTTTTACTCAACCCAAGAGTGGGAAAATATTGAAGCTTTTCATGCTCACATGAGTGCTGCAAAATCTGGGTTAAAAGAGGCTACCTCTATGTTGCGTGATACGCCTAGAACTAGCATTCTCAAATGTATCGGACGATCGACCCGGTAATTCCTGCAAGAGATTATAGCAAGTGTACGTGAAGATACGTCGATACACAAGATTATATTGAAACCTTTGTTTTTATATCGAAAATTAAGTGTCTTTCCGGTGCCGAGCAAAAAACTTGGGCTATGTTTTTCTGAAAATGAAAAGCACAGTCCTTTTTTTTACTTTATCTGAAGCACTCATTTATTTGAAAAGGAGGAACAGAAATTTCTTGAGTATTTCCTGAACTATGACCGTTTTAACCTGTAATTTTTCCTGACATAGCACCAAAAAAACATTTATATGTTTTCAATTCCAAAGGGAGATGGATAAGTTACATCTTTGATAAAGATTGCCGGTATTTTTTTTGATACCACTTTATAGGAACCTTCGATTTGAGACATTAAAATTTCGATGGCTCTCTTTGAAATGCGTGCGACATCTTGCTTTACATAGGGAACAAAAGGAAGGCGTGAGTTATCAAATGAAATCAATTTAAAGTGTTCTGGAATTGATTTGCCAGATTGATTCAGCAAGGCATAAGCCATGCTTGCCAGCGGCGTATCAATAGCCACTCCTGCTGTAGCATTTGGATGCATTTTTATAAAGGATTCTAAGGACTGTTCCAATTCTATCTCTCCCACGTGAAAGCTTGCTGTAAACCATTTGCTCTTGTCGATTTTTATTCCATGACGAACAAACCCTTCTTCAAAGCCCATCAGTCTTTCATGGGTTGTGGAGTTTGTTTCCCGCTGTGTGAACAAAAGAATATCTGTGTGCCCTTCTTCAAGCATATACTCAATTACCTCTATTGCCGCTTCTTTATTATCTGACACGACACTGCTGGAACAGCCTCAAGAATACCGCATATTTTGCTGTGATAATGGTGCCGGTTCAAAACATTGTCAGTTTATTGGCGGCAGTCGGCGTTTGTAAGGTTACTAAGCTGAATGCTGTCCTGCGTACGATTTATTTCCTGCCTGTAGTCTGCTCAATGACTGTTATTGCGCTTTCCTTTGGCATGATGTTCAACTATAACATCGGCATTATTCCGGCAATATTAAAAGGCTGGGGATTTAAGGTACCGGATCTGCTAAACAGTACAACCTGGGCGATGCCGACAGTAATACTCATCAGTATATTTAAAAGCTTCGGCTTCAATAAGGTTATTTTTATTGCTGCGTTGCAGGGAGTGCCGAAGTATTTGTATGAGGCGGCTGAAATAGATGGATCAAACAAGGCGAAGAGCTTTTTTTGCATCACCATTCCTTCCATTGCCCCTACAATTGCCTTTACAATTATTACCTCTATTATAGGTTCTTTTCAGGTTTTTGACCAAGTGTATGTTACTACAAAGGGGGGGCCGCTTTTTACTACAGAGACCATTGTACAATTCATCTATGAACGTACATTTAAAACAATGGAAATGGGTATTGCCACAGCAGCAGCCTTTCTGCTGTTTGCAATTATTCTTGTGGCAACACTCATTAGCTTTAGTTTCAGCCAAAAATTTGAGTCGAATTTCTAGTAGAAAGGAGGACATTACTGTGACAAAAACTTATCTTGAAAAAAAACGAAGCCTTAATAAAAACACTATGAGTTCAGCAGTGGGAGCCATTGCAGTTAAAATAGTATTGATTGCGCTTGCAGTTTGTACCCTATTTCCGTTTATATGGATGATTTTTACTACCATGAAGACAAAGGGTGATATTCAGGCAAATCCCGCCAGCTTGTTACCGCAAAAATTTGTATTTGATACATATATTTCAATTTGGTCTGAGGTTCCCTTTGCAAGCTATTTCAAAAATTCCCTGGTTTTTGCAGGTCTCGTAATGGCTATCTCTTTGCTGTTTGACTCCTTAGCCGGATATGCATTTGCGCGTATTAAATTTAAAGGGAGCAATGTGGTTTTCGTGCTGATATTATGTACGATGATGATTCCGTTTCAGGTAACAATGACGCCACTCTTTTTAATGATTAATAAAATGGGGTTATATGACTCCTTTGCCGGACTGGTTATCCCCAAAATGGCAGATGCCTTCGGCATATTCATGATGCGTCAATTTTTTCTGACGCTTCCGGCTGAGTTGGAGGAAGCAGGACGTATTGATGGTGCGAGCGAGATTGGAATCTTTTTCAAAATCATGCTGCCGTTATGCAAACCTATTTTTATCACTTTGGGCGTTTTTACATTTATGGGTAACTGGAATGATTTATTGTATCCAATGATTATAACAAGCTCTGAAAAATATCGTCCCATTCAGGCAGCCATTGCTCTTTTTGCCGGAAAATACGGCATTGAATACAACTTTTTTATGACAGGGCTTGTGCTGGCAGCAGTACCGCTCATTATTGCGTATTTGCTTGCACAGAAATACTTTGTTGAAGGCATCGCTATGACGGGCATAAAATAAATGACAGGAGAAATTTCATGAAAAAAAGATGGTCAAAACAAAAAGTATGGGATTGGTACGACAAACAACCATGGTTAGTGGGTTGCAATTATGTGCCAAGCAACAGTATTAACTTAATTGAAACCTGGCAGGAATATAACTTTGAAACGATGCTCGCAGATATGGAGCAAGAGCTGTCCCTGGCTTCTTCCATCGGTATGAATACCGTTCGTATGCTGCTGCCTTTCGATGTTTGGAGATATCAGCGTAAGGGTTTTTTAATTCGGTTTGAGCAGTTTTTGGAGGTACTCGGTTCTAAAAACATGACCTTGATGCCGATTTTTTTCGATGACTGCGGTCGAAGTGATCAGTACCCTAAAAGATCCAGGACGGGACATAGATAACGGACAAATTACCGTTTTAAAAAACGAAGAACTTCTGCTTTCCTGCCGCTCTGTCCGCTGGCAGAAATCCTACAAAGTGGATGTGTATAAAAGTGAAGACGGAGGAAAGCGATGGAAGTTTTTAAGTACCGTTGATGAAAATCATGGACAGGAAGGTGAGTTGGGCTGGCCGGATAAAGGTGTATATGAGCCACATCTAAACTATATTAGTGAAAATGAGCTTGCGGTTTTTTATGCCAATGAAACACATGTAATGGAAAACACAGGCTACTCGCAAATTATTTCAGAGAAAATTTCCACGGATAACGGCGCAACCTGGGGTGAAGAAATTTTTGTTGTTTGGGACAGTGAACGTGCGTATGCAAGGCCAGGCATGCCCGTATTTACACATATGGGTGATGGCAGATTTATAGTGGTGTTTGAAGATGGGGTTGATGATGGTTACAACGTGCATTACAAGACATCATTCGATGGAAAGACATGGGATGAGGGACTTGGAACCATAATCCCGGACCAGGTGGGCGGCCCGTACATTACCAATCTATCGAATAACAACGCGGATTTTCTTTTTTCAAAAATTAGAATGCATGAAAAGGAGAGAAAGTTATGAAAAAAGTATGTTGTATAGAAATATAAAAATAAAGAGGTCAAAACCATCGCGGGTTTTGACCTCTTTGCTGCAACTCGGCGGTCATAGTTGTAAAACCTTAGACCTGTGGCTTTACGCCCCTCGCCATTCGACGGAGTTGCTAAAAATATTGGCATTTAATTATTAATATGCCAGAGAGAGACGAAACTATTGGTTAGATATAGGGCTTTATTTGTTATTATAGTTTAATGTTATCAGAAGATGATGCGAATGGACCCGGGATAACATGAATGCCACGATGATTTCCAAAGAAGTCCTCGTCAAAGCGTATCGGTGTTCCATCTGCGTTTTCAAAGTATGCTTCCGGTTCGAAGGCTTTGCCGAGAACTTCGGTGTGAATCATCCGATCGCTGAAATCCTCGAGGTAATCATATATATTTGTAGTCAGATAATAAGAGCCATCTTTCTCCACTAGTTCTACTTTAAGATCCTGGTCACTGTTTTCAACGAACAGACCGTTCACTTCATTTTTCCATGGTTTGGCACCGTTTAGATATACATTACCCTCACTCCAGACTGGCAGATGACCTGAATGAGCAGGCTCTAAAGCTCTCATGTTTGGACGATTAGAGAAATCGAACTGCGCAATCCATTCCTCATAAGTTGGATAATCATCAAAAACGTGCGTACCGACAAGTCTGTTTTCCCGTCTGATACCTGAGCCTTGATCATAGTAGGTAATATAGTCTTCCGAAGACCATTTCTGGACAAAGATATTGTTGTAGAAACGGTTGTCACCATGAAGAAAGGTCATAAAGCCCATCACTTCTGTACGGTGTGGTATGTGATATGGTGTATAGCGCCAAGTTGTTCCCCCACCGACGTCGGTTAACGCACCACAGATGAGGTTGTGAACCATAGCCACGCCCTGTGTCGCAAAACGAAGGCTGGCGTCTGAGAGCAGGATATTGTTATCAATCAGTGTTGGACCATGGCTGACTTCTACAAATATATCCTGAGACATCATGCTTCCCGGAAGATTTTTGGTATACGATGGCCGCTGGTTATCATGCAGCAGGTTCTGGGTAATACGTGTGCCCTGTGCTTCCCAGTCACACCAGATTCCCATGGTACAATGGTGGATATGGTTACGGCGCATGAGTACATCAATGGCAGCATGCATTTTGATCCCGGCAATTTCTGCTCCGCCAAGTTCCATCATATTATTAATATGGTGAATATGGTTGTCCTCAATGGTACTAAACACACCGCCCATACGACCAATAATGCCGCCCTGTTCGCAGTGGTGTATGTTACAACGGCGAACTATGTGACTGCCGATTTTTTCTTTCATCCATCCGTGATACTGGCCACGGCAGACCGCATCTCGTTCCATCTGGGTAGGACTCTTTACATATTTATTTGTAAAGTAATGATCATTGTCAGGATCAAGATATTTGCCCAGAGAAATGCCGGCGCACTTGCTGTTTGAAATTTCACAATCCTCAATAATCCAGCCTTTGCTCCAGTGAGGACCAATCATGCCATCTTGAAAAGCCGCAGGAGGTGCCCAGGTGGTGGCAGCTTTATCAATTTTAAATCCTCTGACCGTATGATAACCGATGCCGGTTATAGAAGGCATAAAACACCTGCGACGGACATTAATTTCTACATTTTTCTCATTTGGATCTTGACCCTGGAAATTGGCATAAATAATCGTTTTATCAGAATCTGTATCCTGTTCGGTATACCACTTATAAACAGATTCTTCCGGTACCCAGCTGCATTCATAAATATCGCCTTTAATACACTCTTCTAAAGTTGTGGCTTCATACAATGCCTTGTCATTTAAATAAACACAGCCGGTATGTTTATTCGGTGTTGCGAAATACCAGTCTCCATATACTAAAGTTGTATAAGGATTGTATTCACCGAAAACACTGTTTGCGATCCGGCATACCCAGACATTTTCTTTGTAAGGCTGCCAGGTTTTTATCTGTTCCGCGCCGGTAATCACAGCACCAAGAGGTGTAGTACTAGAATAGGTGATACGGGCATCTTCAGTACCGGCATGAACCGGATCTACATATTCCCGGTAAACCCCCGGTGCTACCAGCACCTCATCACCGGGAAGGGCCAGCTTCGCGGCTTCGCTGATCCGACGGAATGGTCTTTCAATTGAACCATTGCCGTCTTTCACAGCATTTGCATCTACATAGTATTTCATGATAACCTCCCATAATTGAAATATATTTCAGGATACTGCTCCTGTTATAATTTATTATACAACAAGACTGTCTATAGTTCATCAAGTATTTAGAAAAATTAGTAAGGAAAATGATCAGGGGGTTACTGTTCACAGTCCAATAAACGCAACGTGTTATTGTTCGCGTAACTGCTGTTTTTTGCAGGGGAGTGAACAGTAACATCAGGGGAGTGAACAGTAATGCCAACGATACATGACACAAACTGTCTTTCACCAACATTTGACATTTTGATAAAAGCATGATATACTACACATAAATTAAGTAGTAAAAGAACCGTCTATTATGGAAGGGCTTTTGGTATTGTGTTGTTATGACATGGATATGAAAAGCCTTTCTTTTTTTACAAGAGGGATGTTGAGATGCAGTATAGTAGAAAGAAACTGGAACTGAGAAATATTAAAAACAATTGATACATTTATAAACTGAACAGTAAAAGAACCGTCTATTATAGAAGGGCTTTTGGTATTGTGTCGTTAAGACATGGATATGAAAAGCTCTTCTTTTTTTACAAGAAAGGAGATTTGGATGCAGTTAGTAGGAGAAATTGTGCATCATACAAAATTCGGAGAGGGAAAGGTTTCTGATAAAGCGGATAGAATACTTACCATTCTTTTCCCCGTTGGAGAAAAGAAATTTTATTATCCGGATGCCTTCGAGAAACATTTGACTTTGAAGAATAAGAGAAAACAGCAACAGATAAACAAACTGGTTGACAATTTGGTGGAAGAACGTAAAAGGTGTGAAAATATCAAATTGGAAAAACAAAAGGCTTACGAGCGGATATGGAATTTAAAAGTTAAACCTAATTCCCAGGCGGCCTTTGGTTTTGTAAATAATTCAATAGAAAATGCTTTTTCATTATGGACACTTTCAACCGGAGTATATTTAAGCGGGAATCAGAGAGGACTTCCAAGGGTTCCTCAAAGAATACAGCTTAATTCTGCATGCTTGCTAACAATATGCCCTGATGGTCTAACGGAAAAGTACCGGAAAATTATTGGGGTATTTATGGCAAGGAATGATTTTGACGGTAGATTATGCAGAGATGGGATTATCCATAGTCATGAAAAATATAGAATTAAATTAGAATCGTCTGAGGAACTATCTTTCTGGAATTATTTTGTGGCAGATGCAGCAACAGATAACTGGGGAAATATCGAAATCCGTTATTTTTGTAATAAAACAATGCAGAAAATTTTAAAGGATATTCGGGAAAAAGCCGTAACTTTGGAGAGAAGAGAGTTTTTTGATGAATTTTATCGCTACTTTCTCCGGGTTAATAAGTTATTGGATACGGATGAATGTGAAGGAGATATATTTGGAAACCAAGAACAAGATATTTATGAAGGAGATATCATTTAAAAAGAGATTGGGGGTAATAGTTGGAGTGCGCAGCTGTTGGACTGGCAATAGGAATTGGTTTTTATTCTGCCTCTATAATCGGAACGGTGTTAATAACTATGCAGTAGTATTAAGTTAAATAAAACGATTAGATGGGATTACAAACATCAAAGAGGTAGCGTAATAAGGGAGGTGGTTAAAATGGTTGTTTTAAGAAATATAACTTCATACAAAATAAAAAAAGGAGAAAATTTATGTACACAATAAATATTGAAAAAAGAGATAGCAAGATCAAGGCAGGAAAATTAAGAAAAAATGGAATTACTCCATGCAGTATTTATGAAGGAGGGTTATCGGAAGTAATTCTTATCCAGGCTACAGAAAGCGAAATAATGAGAATGTTAAAAACAAAAGGAAAAGGCGGAAGCGTTTTATTAAAATGCAACGACGAGAGCCACCATGTAATCATACAAGAAATTGCTCATAATCAACTTATGGATACGATTGAACATATTGCTTTCTTAAAAGTACGTGAGGGCGAATATGTAAATAGTGTAGCAAGAGTTGTCTTTAAAAACAGGACAAGTTACAAAAAATGGTACACCGATTAGTTGAAGAAATTAATTATAAAGCATTGCCTGAGCATCTGGTCGAAGAAGTTGTAATTGATTTGGCAAAATTGCTGCCAGGAAACAGAGTACGAATAAAAGATTTTCCTATATGGAGTAATGAAAACGTAGAAGTCCTGGACGATGGAGAAAAAATGGTAGTCAGCGTGGAGGTATAAATTTTTAGGGGGAGACTGAATACGATAAGCGAACATTATTTCGAAGCGCGTTTTTGGGGATTAATACCCTGATTCGAGAAATAAAACTATCTTCATAATATCATTGCTCTTCTGAGCAGTGCATTGTTGGCTTATGGCTGTTCATCTGCATTAAGTAGCAAACCCATGTACATACAAAATTTGTAAGACAAAACTGACGCCCGCTTGAATGAAAGCCGAGAATCCCTCTTAATAAGAGTTGAAAGATATGAAGAATTAACTACTTTTCTTGAAAAAATAAGTGTTTCAAAGGAAAAGTAGGAAAAAGTTCTCGCAGCGAAGACCGAGATCTTCCGGATATAGATGGTCCTGGTGCGTGTGAGTAATTAGTATACTATGGATATTTGGAAGATCAACATGGCGCTGCAGCATATGAGAATAGTTTTCATATGGAGTCCTTCTTTTTTGTCTTGTTTTGATTCTTTCTGTATTGATATATTTGTAGGGATAAGTCATCAAGATTAAGATTATTTGAGGATACTACAGTATGAACAATCTGTTCAGGAATATTATGTCCTTTCCCATAACAACAGCAGAGTACGGCTGCAAGGCAGCCAATAGTATCAGTGTCACCGCCAAGCATGGAAGACATTCGAATCGCTTTATATACATCCTTGCGACACCAAAGAAACAGGGAAAATGCAGCCATAAAAACATCACAGGAAGATATGGTAGTTCCAAAAACATAGAACAAAAAGTCTAGTAACATGTCATCAGAATTAAATTGCGGCAGATAATGAAGAAGAACTGGAATACGAGCCTGACAGGAAGGAGCACAGGCCAGATCCATTTCTTCATTTTTTTTCTTCCGACCTATTTCACAACCCTTTAGCGCTGCTTGTATGATGTTATCTATACTGTATTGTTTCGTCATGGCAAATAGGGCATAACCATAGCCTATTGCTGCCTCCATGGCTATATTTGTATTATGGGTAGGCAGTAACGTGCTGATAATATTATTTTGCAGAGAATTTAAATCAGGACTGCATAAAAAAGCAGAGGGTACACGCATGATTCCGCCGCAGGAGGTCCCTTGAGTCCCTGAAAGACTGATATCCATACCATCTATTATTGCGAGAATTGCCTTTCTGGAGCTGGGACCAATATATTTTTCTGGCTCTGCAGATTCCTTATACCATCGGATCAGGCTGTTTGCGGCTACTTCGGGTGTAATACTACTGCTTTTACAATAATCCTCAAGTAGAAAGATATTTTGCTCAGTGTCATCTGTAACCTGGCCATAGCGCATATCTTTATGCGCCAGAGATTCAGAAGGTAATAATAGGGATTCTATGGAATAAAAGGAGGATTTAATTTGTTCTCTTGATGCAAATTCAGTTGATTTTGAAAAACTGTCGCCAACAGCAAGAGCCTCCAGTATTTGTTTGATGAGTAACTGTTTCATAATTTGCCCCCAAGTCCTGAGAATGAGTGTTTGCATTCATTCTTAGAACGCAAACCTCAGTATGAAAGTGTATTTCTTTCACACTTCTCTTTAAATAAATTTTATCTATTTGATTTTATTAAGTCAAAGCTAACAGAAGGTTATTAAGAAATCAATAGAAAGAAATTAGATTATCATAATTGGTGTATAAAAAGTCATTATAGTGATAGTTTATATCATAGATTAAGTGGCTTTTGCATTCCTTTTTTTCTATACTAATAATGGAACTGCTGTAAAATTTTAATGCGTGAGCATGGTGAAAGAAAAACGCTTTCGCAATGGAAGAACCTTACAATGAGTACGGAGGGTACTCATTCCAAGCTTCTTCATACATTGTTTGAGATGCCGCCAGAACGGCATCATGTCGGGAAAGTTGAAAAAACTTGTTTTTTCAACTTTCTATTAAAATTGAAAGGCATGGGGTTGAAATGAAAAATAATATTACCTATCGATCCATTTATCAAAGCTGTTTAGAGGATGAAAAAGTTGAGGTTGTAACAGTTAATGACGGACAGGAATTAGAGCCGGGAAAGATTGATATATCGGATAAATTACAAAACACTCTTTACCATGTTAAACAAAAATATGGTTATGGAATTGTAATGCTACAAGAGGGAGACTATTATATCAATAAGACAATTTATATTCCCAGAGGAATAAGATTATTTGGGTTTGGTATAAAAAGACCTAAAATTACATTGATTAAAAATGCAGCAGGTTTTCGTTTGGATAGAGAGCATACCATAAAAACCGCAAAATATATGTGCTGGTTTACTGCAAATATGCCTGAGAAGGATGAAGAGGTAAAAGATGCTAATCCAGGTACTTTTTATAGCGCTTTATCAAATATAGACTTTGCAATAGAATCAGGCAATAACAATGCAGTAGTAATACGGGCCCATTTTGCACAGAATTGTTATGTTTCCTATTGTCATTTTGAGATTGGAGAAGGTCTTGCCGGTATTCATTCGGTAGGAAATGAAATGGAACAATTATCTTTTTCAGGTGGTGATTGGGGCATTTATACAGGAAAATGTTCGCCGGGATGGCCATTTGTAATGACGGACTGCTATTTTACAAGACAAAGAAAATCAGGTATTCTATGTACACAAAGCGGTATGACAATGGCCAGAGTAGTATTTGAACAAATACCTGTGGCAGTAGAATCCATGGATGGTTACTGGGATAAGGTAATTATGAAAGATTGTTGTTTTGCTAATCTTTCTACCGGTATATTAATTGCCTCAGAGAATAATGTCTGTACACAATATAATATGAGAAATATACTGGCAGAAGCAGTACCGATATTTGCCCATATGAAAGATAGTAAAAAAAACTATCATGCGGATTCAGATCAGTATATTGTCAAATCCTTTATTCATGGTGCAATGGCAGTGTATGGAAATTCGGAGATGGAAGTTAAAACAGTTATGGAATTACAGAACACCCCCGATAAGAAATATAGCTGCGTCTCAGATACTCCTGACTTACCGCTTCAAAAGGACTGGACCAATATTAAGAAGTATGGTGCGATTGGAGATGGAATTACAGACGATACCGAGGCAATCAGAAGAGCAATTGAAGATTCAGATATTTTATATTTTCCGCAAGGAAAATACTTTATTAGTGATACCCTTAGCCTAAAAGAAAATACACAGTTATTAGGATTCCTTCCGATTGCAACGCAGATTATTTTAAAGGATAATACAGATAAGTTTGCAGGAATTGGAGCTCCCAAAGCTATGATTGAAACGCCTGTAAATGGGAAGAACAGAATCCAGAGCATTGGGATTGATTGCGCCGGAAGAAATCCGAGAGCAGTTGCTATTAAGTGGCAGTCCGGTATGTCTTCTTATCTTTATGATATAAAATTTGTAGGCGGACATGGCCGCATTGATAAAGATACTGAGTATTTACCTGCTTATAATAAAACCAGGACATGGGATTATAATGAAGATTATCAATGGGATTCTCAGTACTGGAGTCTTTGGATTACCAATCAGGGTGGAGGTACTTTTAAAAACTTATGGACTGCCAGCCCATATGCTGCAGCCGGTATTTATATATCAGATACAGCCACAAAGGGAATCATGTATCAGGTATCTTCTGAACATCATGTAAGGCAGGAAATATTAATGAAACACGTTGCAAACTGGGAATTCTATGGTATTCAAACAGAGGAGGAAGTTGCTGAGGGCAGCTATTGCCAACCATTTGAATTATCCTGCTGTGAGAATCTGATCTTTGCTAATTTGTATGCATTCCGTGTGATTTGGGTTGATAATCCATATGAATCTGTCATCAGAACATGGAATTGCAAAAAGATAGAATTTCAGAATTTCCATAATTATACGCAGATGAAATATACTATTCTTAATGCTGTTTATGATGCCAATAGTAAACAGACCGTAGGATACTGGCAGTTAGCAAACCTATGGATAGAAGATACCGAAACTCATATACAGATGCCGGATAGATCCTGGGAGCCGAAAGCTATTTTGGAAAACCTGGATTGTATTGATTCTATGTGTGCAGATGAAAATGGTAATTTATATATTTGTGATTCTAGATTAAAAAGAGTATATAAATGGGATCAGAAAACTGCTAAAATCGAATTGCTGTTATCTACCCACTACAGACCATTATCCCTGGCATGTGACACTTTGGGAAATTTACTTATGGTAGTTGAATACAAGCCGGTTAAATTCGCAAAAAAGGGAGAGACTTTGGAGTTGAATATAGAAGAATTCGGGGAAAGATCCCGCCAGGATTTTGGAGCATGCTTCTATCCTTTCTTCAGAATAGATAGAAGAATTCGTGTTTTAAGTATGAACACAGAAAAGGGAGAAAGCTCAGTCTATGAATTAGAACCTAAGTTACGTTCGGAAGTCTCTTTACAAAAATTATATTATCCTGTAAATCAGTGGAGGGATAATGGAGATATGAAAACAGTGATACAGCTTCCGGATGAAACTTGCTATATAGCACCGGATGGAATAACGGGAATAACCAATAATCCTGCTCTGGCAAGAGCAACAGGGCTTTGTGCTGTACAAAAAAATGGGGTTTTTTATGCAGTTGATGAATACAATAAATATGTTTTAAAATTAAAAGTGGATCAGAACTTCAATTTACATAATCCAACGATTGCGGTATACAGGGGGGAATATAGTGCCCTTGCTGCAGAGAATGGGGAGCTTTATGTATCAGATAATTTACTCTATTGCTATAGGGGTGAGCAGGTTAGATCATTAGCATTAGCTAAGAGACCTGCCTGTATGATCTGGAAAGATAAAGAATGTAAGTATCTTTGTATATCAGCCAGGTCAAACTTATACATCATGAAAGTAAAAGATTAAAAGGAAGAAAGTGAATAATACATATGAAATTCAAATCAACATCGTTGAAGAACCATTTGATCTTTACAGTGGGAATATTTGTAATGCCTATGATTTCCTGCCTTTTGTACTATAATTATTATTCAATAAAAACCTTAAACAATGAAGTTGCACAAAGTGGTAAAAATACGATAATTCTATATCAATCCCAGGTGGAATATGAATTGCAGAAGGTCAGTCAAACGATTGCTGATTACTGGGCAAACGATTATGATCATGCGAATATGATTCATAAGGTGGATAAATTAACCATATTTTCATCCGCCTATGAAATCGGATTAAAATATAAAACGATGTTAAAGAATAACCAAAATCTAGGGAGTGTATGTCTGGTATCTGAAGAAAATAATCTGAAACGTTTTTTTTATCAGGAAAGCAGGTATTCTTTAAAAACCAAAGAAAGTATGAGTCAGATTGTAGAGGAATACCTAAAAAATCCGAAAGAGAATAGTGCGAAGGGATGGCAGCCATTTTGTATTAACAAAGAGGGGTTTTTGGTGCGTCTATTAGGATATAACGGTGGGTATACATTCCTGTTTGTGGATTTAAGTGTAACTATTCAAAACCAAATTAAGAATACTTCTGAGGGAGAAGGATTTCTTTATTATACAACCATGCAAGGTGAGGCGCTTTCTAGACAGGGCGAGGTAGAAGAGAGAGATCTTGTGACAGAAAAATTAGATCAGGAATACTACCTGACAGAAAATGAGAAAAAGTATATGGCGGTAAATCAATCTTCTGATATGCTGCATGTTCGAATTTTTTATTTTATTCCATATAAAGGGTATTTCTCCTATATGAACTGGATACAGACAATACTTTTAATTTTATCTCTTTTTATGGTATTACTGATTCCTATTGGTTATGTACTGATATCCAAATCATATTTCAGACCAATGGAAAATCTGATTAAAACGATGCAGAAGATCAGGGATGGAAATATTGATGAAAAAGTAAATTCTAATTATAAGATAAGAGAATTTCAGGAAGTAAATGTGACATTTAACCAGATGATGATAGAAATCAAAAACCTTAAAATAGAATCCTGGGAGAGGAGATTACAGAAAAACCGTGCTGAATTGCAATATCTCCAGTTACAGATAAAACCGCATTTTTTCCTAAATTGTTTAAAAAACCTTTATGGTATGGCAGAACTGAAACGTTATGAAAAAATGCAGGATATGATTATTCAAATATCCAGTTATTTAAGGTATTTTTTTAAAGATAATATGTCTTTAGTGACAATAGGAGATGAAATTAACCACGTGAAAAATTATATCTCATTGCAGAAGTATAGTTTAGAACAGGATGTAGAATGCGATTTTGAAATAGAAGAACAGCTGAAAGATTGTATTATACCGGTATTATTGATTCAGCCATTTGTTGAAAATTCTTTCAAACATGGCAGAAAAACAAATCAGACTTTACAGATAACAATACGAATTATTGAATTAAAAATGGAAGAGGAGAATCTGCTGGATATAATAGTCACAGATAATGGAAATGGTTTCAGCCAGGAAGTACTGGAACAATTAAATGCCCAAACACCGTATCAATACACAGAGAATAACGTTGGAATAGCAAATATCTGCCAACGCTTGTTTTTAATTTATGGTGATAAGGCAATATTGCAATGTAATAATTTGGAGGAAGGAGCACAATGTGAGATGGTTTTGCCCGCTAAAGTGCCCAAGGAGCCAATGGAAAGTAAAAGAGAGGAGTATGAAGGATGAATCTGTTGATTGTGGATGATCAGCCTACTGTAATAGAGGGTATTTTGGCAGGTGTAAATTGGGAACTGATTAATATCGATAAAAAGTTTACAGCGTATAATATTATTGAAGCGAAGAATATCATTCACACACAGCAAATTGAATTATTGCTTTGTGATATTGAAATGCCGATGGGAAGCGGTTTGGATTTGTATGAATGGGTTTTAGAACATCATTATACTATAAAATGTATTTTCCTTACAGCCCATTCTGATTTCTCCTATGCGCAAAAAGCAGTTCATTTGCAGGGTTTTGATTATTTGTTACAACCAGTTACCTATAAAGAAATTGAAAGTTCTCTTCAAAAAGCAATTGATCAGATTAAAATCGATACTACTGTAAAGCGTTATTATAATTATGCTTTAGGCTTGAAAAAGAGAGAAAAAGAGACATTAAGCAGTCTTCTGAGAGAATATTTGCTTGCATTGAAAAGTGATGTGAAAGAAGTTGTTCAGTATATATCTGTTCTGTCTTATGATTTGAAAGTAGACAGCCCATGTGAAATGGTTATGATTCAATT
Source organism: Anaerocolumna sp. MB42-C2 (assembly GCF_030913705.1). Lineage (GTDB taxonomy): Bacteria > Bacillota > Clostridia > Lachnospirales > Lachnospiraceae > Anaerocolumna. The sequence goes on along the minus strand of NZ_CP133190.1, from coordinate 1,492,976 downwards.
GTTTGATTTTGAAGGAGAAAGATGGGAAAATGAACTATTATTTTATGCTATTGACAATATATGGAACGAATTACTTACAACATTGATAGGTAAATTGATTGTTATTTGTCTGGATAGTGAACATTTTATTCTTCTATATCAACAACAGAACGAAAGGCTGGACTTAAAACAGAAAATGATCTTGTTTATGCAGACTGCAGAACAGCTGTTTCGATGTAAAATTGCTTTGTATCCAAGTAAAACAACTATTTTTTCAGAAATACCTGCCGAGGTAAAAAGGCTGGAAAAAAGAAGCAGGCAAAATGTAATTAAGAAAGACGGTATTCTGGAAGTCGACAATACTATAAAGATGGGAACAGAATATATTTCACCGGATTGTAATAAATGGGCTCAATACATCAAAGAGGGTTACTATGATTTACTAAAGATGGAAGCTTGTCAATACCTGGATCGTATGACTCAGTCTGGCAGGATGAATGATGAAGCTCTGAGAAAGTTCCATAAGGATTATGTGTATTTATTTTTAGAGGGAATAAAAAATTGTGGAAATGTAAAGAGTGATCTTTATATGGAGGGAGAAAGTGACTATAATTATGAAGCTCTGATGAATTCATATACTTCGGTAGCCCGAATGAAAAGTTTGATTGTGTTTACAATGAATTATCTGAAAGGCATGGATAATCAAGAAAATGTCAATGAATCACGAATGGATGAAATATTGGATTATATACATAAGAATATGCAGAAGAATATTACGAGAAAAGATATTGCAGAAGCTGTTTATCTGAATCCTGAATATTTATCAAGACTCTTTAAAAAGGAAAAAGGAATTAAGTTATCAGATTATATCCAGCAGGAGAAGATGAATATTGCAAATCATTTATTGAAAACAACAAATTTCTCTGTCAGCATAGTTGCTTCAAAAGTTGGATATAGCAACTTTTCACATTTCGCTCAGTCCTTTAAACGTATTTTTGGGATATCCCCCAGTGAAATCAAACAAGAAAATCATAAGTAGAATTACAAAGTATTCAATTATAAGTCATGAATTGAATACTTTGGGTCACTTTTCGGGTAGCAGCCACTGAACAAAATTAGCTATAATTTAGTTATAGACAGCAGAAAGTACATACCTAATAAAATATTAAGGAGGAGTAGTGAAATATGAAAAAATTAATTACGTTTTTGCTTGTAATTACTCTGCTTACCACATTGTTTGTAGGATGTGGTAAGGCTGATAATAAAGCAAGCGACAGTAAGACAAGTGGTTCTGCAGTTGAAACGGGGAAGGCAGCAGATGATACTTTAGAAACAGCAGAAACCAAAACAGAGGCGAAAGATTACAGCAAACAGGAACCGTATACCGTTAAACTCATGCTGCCCGGAACAGCTGGAACAAAAGATTGTGAAGAGGTTTCTGCATTGGCAAGTGAAATATTACAAAAAAAGTATAATACAACACTTGAAATAATACGCGTTGGATTTGGTACTTATGCACAGCAGCAAAATCTTATGTTTTCTTCCGGTGAGAAACTGGATATGCTCTATAGTGACCGAGGTAATTTTACATCAGCAGTAAGTAACGGACAGATTGTTGAAATCGGACAATATCTGGATGAATATGCACCTGAAATGAAAGCACAGATCAGTGCAGAAGATTGGGCATGTACAACAATAAATAACGGTATTTATGCGGTACCAGCCAATAAAGAAAAAGCAGTAGCATGGGGTTTTGCTTTTGTCAAATCAGTTGCGGATGAATTAGGCTTTGATTATTCAAATATTAAAACAGAAGAAGATTTAGTACCGCTTTTACAGGCAGTGAAAGAGAAATATCCGGATATGTACCCAGTTATGTCTAACGGCGGATCAATGAACACTATGACTATGGTTGATGAATTAGGAGGTGATTTGGGCGTATTAGAAGATTGTAAAGATCCTAATAATACAACAGTAGTAGACTGGTATGAAACAGATGCCTATCGTAAAATTGTAGAGAGAAGATATGAATGGGCACAAAAAGGATTAATTATGCCCGATGCTGCATCCAATACAGAACCTTGGGCAAATATGATTGCTTCAAATAAGGCATTTGGACGCTTTACGAATGTAAAACCAGGGATCGAAGCGGAGATGGAGAAAGCTTCCAGTAAAGAAATAGTTGTTATACCAATGACAGATGCTTATACAACCACGAACAGACTCGATATTCTTTGGTATGTTGCTCACAACAGTGAAAAACCGGAAAGAACCGTACAGGTTATGAATGAAATTTACACTAATCCTGAATTACAGAATATATTAGTAAACGGTGTTGAAGGAAAACACTATGAATTTGCCAATGAAGCAAAGACTATGGTACGTTATCCACAAGGCGTTGACGGAACTAACACAGGTTATCCCAGCTATCCATGGGCATGGCTCAATGAAATGATTACTCCTGTTTGGGAAGGATCGGATACGAATCTTTGGAAACAAACCGATGAATATAACAAAACAGCTATCGTTTCAGTAGCTAAAGGATTTGGATGGAATAATGAAAATGTAATCAATGAAGTTGCTGCATGTAAAAATGTTAAAGATAAATATGCGAACGCATTGGAATGCGGTTCAGTAGATCCTGCAGTGGCATTGCCTCAGTTCATAAAAGATTTGAAAGCTGCAGGTTCGGATAACATTATTAAAGAAAAGCAAAGTCAATTAGATGAATGGTTAGAGGCAAATAAATGATAATTCACAGATTATAACAGCATATAAGGGGGAAACGGCGACAAAACGGCTATCCCCCTTATTATTCTGTATTGGAGGGTTTTTAGATGAATTTTGAGATCAGAAAAAAATTAAAAAAGCTCAATCGATATATCCCACTATATCTGATGATGTTACCAGGAGTTATATATATAATCGTCAATAATTACATACCAATGTTTGGATTACAAATAGCTTTTAAACAGTATAATTATACCAAAGGACTTTCTGCAAGTAAATTTGTGGGATTTAAAAATTTTGAATTTCTATTCAAAACAAAGGAAGCTTTTGTTATTACCAGAAATACTTTATGTTATAATGCGGTTTTCATTATTATTGGTACGGTATTGGCTATCATAGTTGCTATATTATTAAATGAAATTAAAGAAGTCAAATTGAAAAAACTCTATCAAACAATTATATTAATTCCTTTCTTGATATCAATGGTGGTGGTCAGTTATTTGGTTTATGCCTTCTTAAGTGCAGACTCAGGTTTCATCAATAATAGTATTCTTATTCCACTTGGAATTAAACCAATTCCCTGGTATTCAACACCAAAATATTGGCCATTCATTTTAACCTCAGTGCATCTGTGGAAAGGCTTTGGCTATACCAGTATTATTTACTTCGCGACTTTAGTTGGTATCGATAAGGGGTATTTTGAGGCAGCCGCGATAGACGGTGCATCCAGATGGCAGCAAATCAAGCACATTACAATTCCTTGTTTAAAACCTACCATCATAACCTTGACCCTGATGTCAATTGGGCGGATTTTCTATTCAGATTTCGGATTGTTCTATCAGGTACCGTTGAACAGTGGATTATTAGTTGACGTAACCAATACAATTGATACCTATGTATACCGTGGTTTAATTACGCTGAACAACGTAAGCATGACATCGGCGGCAGGATTTTACCAATCTGTTGTCGGATTTATTCTGGTTTTGACAGCTAATTTTATAGTGAAAAAAGTAAGCGAAGAAAATGCGCTATTCTAAAGGAGGAAAAATAAAAATGGTTGAAAGAAGAAAAGGTTTTCAAATAATGGCAAATGTAATTTTAATTATATTAGCAATATTCTGTTTGCTTCCATTTATACTGCTTATTGTTTCTTCCTTTACGGATGAACTGACATTAACTCACAATGGTTATAGCTTCTTTCCGAAAAAGCTTTCATTTGATGCATATAAATACTTGTTGGTAGATTCTACAACGATTATAAGATCTTATATTATATCCGGCGGAGTAACGATTGTAGGTACTCTTGCCAATGTATTATTAACAGTGTTATTTGCTTATCCGTTATCAAGAAGGGACCTTCCTGGAAGGAACATATTTTCCTTTTTTATATTTTTTACCATGTTATTTAATGGTGGTCTGGTACCTTCCTATATTATGTGGACGCAGAACTTTCATATTAAAAATACATGGTGGGCATATATTGTTCCCGGATTAATGATGAGTGCATTTTATGTCATAATGATGAGAACTTATTTTACTACTAATATTCCTGAAGCAGTTATAGAAGCAGCACGTATAGACGGGGCAACTGAGGGACTTATTTTAAATAAAATTGTATTGCCAATGTCCATTCCAATTGTAGCAACAGTAACCTTATTAGTTGGATTAGCTTATTGGAATGATTGGCTTAATAGTTTGTATTATATCAATAAAGATTCCATGTATAGTGTCCAGTCGCTTTTGAACAGAATGCTGATGGATGTTCAGTTCCTGCTATCCAACGCACAGGGTGGTGCTTCTATTAATCAGGACATTGTATTACCATCCTCAGGTATCAAGATGGCAATTGCTGTTATGGGTGCATTACCTATACTGATAATATATCCTTTCTTTCAAAACTACTTCTTAAAAGGTATCATTATCGGTGCAGTGAAAGGATGAGCGCGTCCGGAAAAGGGTGACTGGTTTAGCAGGTGGAAATCCTGCATGGTAAAAAGCCAATAACAAAAGAAGATTTTATTACAATGATGGCTGAAGTAACGGAATTGAAAAATTTAATGATGGGTTACCAGAATACGAAAAATAAATCGAATAATAGTAATATCTTTGACGAGGTTCAACAAAAGAATAACGAAGGTAAAATTTAAACAAATAAATATCATATGAATAAATTTAAGCATATATTATACCATACTATATTAATCGTGAGGAAAAAATGTATAACAACACAAAATATACTGGAAATGATATGCCAACGGGTTATGTTCGTGTAATACACACAGTGCCAGACGCGCCTAATGTTGACATATATGCTAATGATAAATTAATTATTAATAATCTTGCTTATGGTGATTATACAGATTATTTATCTATACCTGAAGGAAGGTATAAAATATCTCTTTATGTTGCTGGAACTAAAAATTCTCCTGTATTAGCTAATATGTTAACCGTGAATAAGAACTCTATATTAACGGTAGCTGCAGTTGGTAATCTTAGTGATATAGGGTTACTGGCTATTGCTGATACTAACGGAATAAGAAAGCCAGGCAAAGCTATGATAAGATTTTTACATCTTTCGCCGAATGCTCCTGCGGTAGATATTACGTTACCAGATGGAACGGTTGTTTTTAGTAACATTGCATTTAAACACATAACGAATTATACTGATGTTATTCCGATGAATTATACACTGCAAGTTAGAGCAGCAGGAACCTCAAATGTTGTTCTTACAGTACCTGATGTTAATCTTACCGCTGATAAGTATTATACGGTTTATGCAATAGGCCTTTTAGGCGAAAAACCTGAACTTGATGCATTATTATTACTGGATGGAGAAAATAATATGAATGATATGTAAACATGAAGAACGACATATATAGAAGTTTCAGAAGAAGTCGACTAGCTGAGTGAATGTAAGTCAAAAGAAAGAAAACAGGGAAATAGATACTTATAAGCAGAAATGTATTTACAAATAAGACTGGTCAGAAGAATGAGGTTGCGTTATCGCAGCCTTTTTCTTTTGAGTATGCCAGGCATGGCACTAATCTTGCTAATGAAAGAGGTAAAATTCTTTCATATTGCTATCTCTTTCCATAATACAAAGTGAATCACAGCCATGGCAACTATATATCGCAGGATGATTATGAAAAGTTTTAAGAAAAGGCACAGAAGCAGGGGTGGTAATTGGTAGGTTAATGTGAGGATAATCTTCTCATTTTAACATGTACTAAATCTTGATATAGAGCCAGAAACTTTTCATATGGTTACAAGCACCCCATGGGTGCTTGCGATTGTCTCAAAAGAAAGCAATGCTCATTATAAGACAATGGAATAAGGTGTGGCAACCAGTGTTTGGTGTGTAACGAATATACAGCGGCGGTTTGTGTAGACCGCCCTATTGCATCTGTAATAAGTTTTTCGTGATAACGATTCCGATTACTTCTTTGGTATAGGGTTTAATGAGATTTGTCCATTTTCATAAGTAATATCTGAAATATAATCTTTTTTCTCAATTTCGAAATTCACAAAGCTGTCTATTGTTTTTATGTCAGCGTCATAAAGAGATAGTCCCCCATCGTAGTTTGGAGTAATAAGCATATCGCTATTCGGATGTGTATAATTAAAAACAATAACTTTATTTGCAATTGGATCAAAATATGCAGCGTTGGAACGGTGAAGCCCGGAGCCAAATGAATAGGTGAAATACAATTCCGGTTTTTGGTCACCATCTAAATCGAAAAGAGACATACTGGTCAGGCCATAACCACCGAACCATTCACCAAGAGGGTATATTTTGTCCTCATACAACAGTAGGGAAGCGCAGGAGGTGTCATATTTGAAAATCAAATAATCGGAATTTTGCCGAATATAGTTTGGAGTGATGTTATAACATGTGTCATTATTGTAGCCCGACTTAAAATTTTGCTGGTGAGAGAGGAAGTCCAAAACGCCGTCCTGTGTTCCGGATATTGTAGCTTTCATGGGTATATCCCCAATCCTTGTAATTTTATAAATACTCCAGATATATTCGCTTTTTTGAGTATTAGCGGAGTCCTTGTGTATTTGTGCCAGCCATATCTCATCATCCATAAGATAAATACGATAAACAGCAGAACCGGATGTATTAGTTAGTGTGTATTGATATTTGTCTTTGTATTTGGTAACATCAGGAATGTTAATATTAATCATAAAGCTATTCTTAAACGTCTGTTCATCTACCAAATCTTTCTGATAGGTAACTGCATATCTTTGCTGGATGCCGGTCTTATCCGTCAGTATTAGCAGATTTTTAGTAAGCGTGTAATATTCCTTAAACCCATCTAAGACCATAAAAGAGCTGAGAGGATTCATATAGATCTGCTTTTCAAATACATAATTACCATAAGGTACATCGTTTGACTTTGTGATTGCTTCTTTCAATGGATTTGCGGCGCAGGTAATGACGGCGGTAACACAGAGAATGGCGGTGAGAATGACCACCCATTTTTTTGGTTTCTTAAATCGTAAAATGTTCTTCACCCGCTCCCGTATACCAGCTTCTCCGAAGGCAAGTGGACTTGCTGCCGGAATACGTCGGTTTGCTGCAAAAGCCAGAAGGGATGTGCTGTAATCATGAACAATATCTGTGTCTGTTTCTGAAAGTACCTTTTCATCACAGCTCATCTCCATATCTTGTGTCATGAGAACAAAGGCAAGCCAGACAAGTGGGTTAAACCAGTGAATGGCCAGCACACAAAAACTTAAAGCTTTTACCAGATAGTCTTTTCGTTTTAAATGATATCTCTCGTGACGGAGAATGTATTCTGACTCCTGCACACCCAAGCCGAAAGGAATATAAATTCGGGGTAAAACAAAACCAAGAATGAAAGGTGATCGGATTTTATCGGTTTCATAAACATTGCCCTCCAGCCGGACAGCAGTGGATACACGATGTTTCAGGCGGATATAGGTGACGATACTGTAGATAAGGAGAGTGGCGATACCGATACACCAAAGGATCGTTCCGAAAAAAATCCATATTTGCAGAAGATTAGCACTGGTGTTTGGAGCAGCTGTAGGCAAACTTCCGCTGATGAGGGAATTTATGGCAGGAATACCAACAGTTACTCTCGGAGTTTTCATATACCCTATATCGGCAGGGATAAAATTAAGTGAAACACGGCTACCTCTGAACGCGGCTGTCATATCAAACGGTTGTATTTGAAAGATGCTGCAGACAGAGGAGAAGGAGACGGGGCAAATAAGACGAAAAAGCACGACAGACCATAACAGATAGGAATACTTTTTCGGGGCTCTCTTTAGAAGTAAGCGGATGAAAATTACTGCGGGTATGACATAGCCAGCCGTAATGCTCATATTTAATATTATTAAAAACAACTCTTCCATATTCACCTCTCCTTGTGTTCATCAATCAGGCGTTTGAGTTCGTCGGCTTGCTTTTCCGATATGGTTTTACCACCGAGAAACGAGGTGAGAAACTTTGGCAGTGAGCCTTCGAAAGCCTTTTCAACAAAGTATTCACTCTCAAAAGCCTGTATCTGTTCCTTGGGAACGATAGCACTCACAATGGTATTCTCGTTTATTAGTAGTCCCTTTTCGCACATTTTCCGTAACACGGTATAAGTGGTTGACTTTTTCCAGCCGAGTTTTTCGGTGCAAAGCGTCACAAGGCGGCCCGATGCCACCGGTTGGTTCTCCCATACCACCAACATAAAGCGGTAATCACTTTCACATATCTTCAGGTTTTCCATTTATGTACCTCCCAATCAAGTTTATAATTATAAACCATATAATTAGTTTATGCTTATAAACCTGATTTGTCAATTGATAAAATTGCGAATATCTCAAGAAGTAAAACCAATAAACCCATTTGGCTTTATTTAGAAATTATGTAAAGGGAACGGAAAATAATCCATATCCATTGTACTTTATAGCCTTAAACGCAGGATATTGGTATACATACAGAGTTAATAGATGTTACCCTTGACATTTACATAATCTGGATTATAATACATGGATAGGCAAGAACCAATGAATAATGGCCTTGCCCATAAATAAAAATTTAGGAGGACATCATGAAGCGTAAACTCTTTCTAGTAAAACCTCTTTATCTTTTACTTTTATCCGTATTTCTGGTTACTCTAAACGCCTGTAGTCAAAACAGTACCAACACTACTGCAACATCGGATACATCACCTGCACCAAGTGCAACAACTGATACATCACCTGCACCAAGTGCAACAGTTACAGAGAATCCTGCCAAGCCAACTGATAGTGTTTCGCCCCAGACATCGGAGGAAGTATCTTCTTCCAGTAACGATGAAACTACTACTGATAATAATGAATCAGCTGCTTATAAGGAGGCAATTGCAGCATACGACGATTTCTTAGCAGGTAGTGTAAATGCAAAAGACCCAAAACAGGAGATAAGTGATGGAGTTGTTACATTGAAAGATATTTCTTTGGAACCAGATTTTAAAACCTACTATGCCTTGTTTGATATGAACGGGGATGGAATACCAGAACTTCATCTGCGTCCTATTGCAGGCGGCAGTTATGCCATTTTTACATATCAAGATAGTAAAATAGTTTTATGGCACAATGGTCCGGATTACGAATCCCCGCTAAACAACGGAGCAATCTTATACGAACGTGATGGTGCAGCGCCGACTCACATAAATTACTATTATCTGGTTTTGGACTCCGATGGTAATGAAGTCTCAAGGGTAAATTTCTCAAAATATCACAGTGTTGATGAAAATGGTATGACGGAAAGTACCGATTATGATGTATTTATGATTGAAGATAAAGAAGTAACCGAAGATGAGTGGAATTCAGCGACTAAAGAATACCTTTCGAATGCATCTGACTTAATTGAATGGAAAGAATAATAAGTAAAAGTAAATGAAATATTAAACTTAAAAACGAATGTATTCTCTTACATCCTTGACTCTGCCGTTGGGGAATAGTTTATACTATGATTAAAACCAACAAAGAGGAGGATAAACCGTGAGTGAATTAATTAAAATCAGAGATGTATCAACCCAATACGATATATCAGCCCGTACGCTTCGTTATTATGAGGATATGGGGCTGATAACAAGCGTTCGAAGCGATGATTACGCTTACAGGTTGTATGACGAAGCTGCCGTAAAACGATTGGAGCAGATTCTAATTTTACGCAAGTTGAATATTAGTATTAAGGATATTCAGCGCATATTCAATACATCCGGTTCTGAGATTGTTTTAGAGGTGCTGGGTAAAAAAGTTGAACATATTGATGAAGAAGTTTCGCTGTTGCATGAACTGAAAGAAATTGTATTAGAATTTATACACCAAATCGAACAAGCTGATTTCGGTAAAAAATCGGATGTCAAGATGCTATATAAGAAAGCGAAAGAACTTGAAACTCAGCTTGTCAATGTGGATTACGATGGAAATACGGCAAATGTGAATCGTTTGTTAGCCGTCGCTGAAAAAGTGGAACGACAGCCAGATATTCTTGTTATTGAAATGCCGACTTGCCGAATGGTAACTTCGGGATACCTCAATGTCGAGAGTGATGATATCCACCGTCGATTTGATTCAATGTGGGGACGGCTCAGCTTACGAATCGCTGATAAAATAAACCCTCGTGATTTTATGTATCATGATGCCGAACACAATAAACTCGTTTGGGTGTTTATTCTTGAAGATTGGATGACCGAAGCGGACACCGAAGGATTTGAGATTATTCAATTCGATGGCGGTTTATATGCATCTGCTCTTGCGGATAGTTGGGAGTTCAGCGAATATGATCGGATATATAAGGGGATATTGGTTTGGCTTGCATCGCAGGAACATTTAGATTTGGATGAATCAATGGGACGCCATATGTTATACCATTTTGCCGGACCACATTCGAAACAGTTGAATGAGTGGAATTACGGTAAGATTCGATATTTTGTGCCTATAAAAACAAGTGGAGTAAAATAGAATGGTAGTATGGACAATTGGACAACGTGTTGTATAATCCTGATATACGGGATATTCTCCCGCTTTTCAAATTAGGGACTAAAAAAATACCTGAGCAGACGTAGTGCTCTTAATATTGCAGGAGATATATTAATGATAGAGATTTTATTTGGGGATAGTGAAGCTGGCTCAATGAAAGCTTCCAAGAGCAGTAATACAATAAAAATTGGTGAAAAAAATGGTTCAACTTCATGCTCTGATGAAGTGATTTGCCTTGCTTTTATGCTGGATATTGGAGACATTAAAAAATCCATTGAAAGTCAGTATAGGCAAGATTTGATTTTGTCTATGTTTACGCAAAATGGGTGGGATAATAACCAAGAGGTATTGAAAGAACTTAAAATGGCTATTAAAATATATATTAAGGAATTTAGTAGACTTTTAGAGTTTTTAAAGAAAGGCGAATCGATACGAATATGGTATAGTGATAGCCCATATTCATTATGCGGACTTTACTACCTGTGTCATATACTAAGGAATTATTCAAATGATACATTTGTTGTTAAACTACCTGAGTACGTACAAACAGATATAAATACGATTAAAAAATATTGTAATTGGGGTGAAGTATCAGCAGAAGAATTCAGCCAATTTCTTGTCTATGAGAAAAAAATAACTCTGTCTGAAATAAGAATGTTCGGTAATCAATGGGTAGAATTGGTAGAAAATAATAGTCCTCTTAGAGCAGTGATTAATGGAAATTTAATAGGTGTACCAGAAGATTTTTATGATTTTTTGATTAGAAGACGACTTTCATCCAATCCTGCCAAGGAAGCGAGAGTTATTGGTGATATACTGGGTTATTATCCTTTAGGCATAGGTGATTGGTGGTATGCTTCAAGGATTGAACATATGATAAAAGCTGGAAGTATCAGAGTAGTTGAAGATTCTGAAAGAAAATATGCAAGAACGATTTGTATGTCTTAACAATAATATCAGATTTCTGTTCAAAGTGGTCGTGTTAAGATCCTTGTCTTTTCGTAACTTGATTTCGCTTCAAATTTTTGATTTTAAATAAGCCCTCTGATTGCCTCAATGACAAGAGGCTCAGAGCAAGCACGGCGATATCTCTTGAGATACCGCCGTTAGGCTGCCGTATTTTGTTTAGGTAATAGCTATTCTACCGCCTGACAACGGTTTTTAATATCCCTATTGGGAGGACACAACTCCATTTTATAGAGGTCTTTTCAAATAAATCATATCTACTAACTGTTGTCCATTTTCATACATAGGGTGGTCGTAATTGTCTACAAAAAAGTTTTTAACAACGTGTGACTTTGTAAATCCGCATTTCTCGTAGAAATGAAGTGTCATAGGGCTATCGCCTGTTCCAACATATAACTCGCGGCCAGACTTTTTGTAGTAATCAGCGATAAATGAAATTAGATATTGTCCATATCCTTTTCTTTGATATTTAGGAACAGTAACAATATTCTTAATTTCATAAACGCTGTCTTGCTCTTGTGTAACAACGCAAATCGATTTAACATCATCATCACACAAGGCGAACATTTCACCACGATACAAATATTTTTCTATCATACTTACCTGTTCATCTGCAATAAGCAGCAACTCCATGTACTTTGTTTTATCGCTATCAATTACTTTCACAATTTCCATTGGATATTTCCCCTTTCCTCTGTTATCTTTACAAATCCATTATACCGTTTTCCATTTCAAATAGGGGAGCACAAATCGTTGTAAAAAATAGATGTGCCACTTTGTAAAGTGACACATCTACTCATAAAATTTGAATACTTCGTATAATGCGTTGAATGCTTTTGGGAGTTAAAAAGTATTTCTCTGACAGTTCAATAACTGTCGTACCGTTTTTATAACTATTGTATATTTTAAAATTTCTTTCTTTGAAATACGCTTTCGTATCTGTCTTTTCTCCCCATTTACATTTTTTCGAATTTACTTTTGGAATGTATATAACTTGCCCATCAACATATTCTTGGATTTTTTCAATCAATTCCTGGGGCAGCATTTCCAAAGCGTGAACATAGCCCATTGTGACCTCCTAAAAATTATTCTTTAAGGTAGCAAAGGCTATTGATTTTCTGCTTAAATGATATGCAATAGCCTTTGCTATGCACAATGTTTCCTGCTTTTCCTTATAGTTCATCCCCTCCAATCTATACTCGCATAATTTAATAGTTTTCATATCAATTATAATTTATAATAGTTTTCATGTCAATTTTTCCACGATGACAAGAATTAAGCAGTTAAGATTTTTCAACTCAATGGAAATATTGAAGACTTATGTCTTAAGAATGAATTAAATAAAATTACCAGAAAATATAAAAGATAACCTGACAATATGTTGTCAGGTTATCTTTTATATAATTAAAGCGTGAAAAATTCTAACAAATTATAAAAGAGGAGGTCTATTCATGGATAATTTCAATTATATAACAATTGAACCTAAGGAACTTGAGGGATAGCGCATTCTCTTAACAAGCGGTACTAAGGGAGGAATGGGGGAGGTAATTGTAAAACACCTTACAAAAGCTGGGGCTACAGTTATCACTACTGAGCGAACCATTCCGGATGAATAAAAGAGCCAGAATTATTTATACAAGCTGATATCAGCACACCTTGCGGGATAGTCCGCACGATATAAAGGAGAAAGATGACTATGACAAACAATAGATTTCAAATACCTAAAGCGGTTGAGATACATTTTCAGGCAGTAAACGCGAACGACCCTGTGGCCTTTCTTTCAATTTTTGCCGAGAATGCTGTCGTAATCGATGCAGGAAAAGAATATTATGGGAAACCAGACATTAAAGAGTGGAGTGACCACGAATACTTCGGTGTTCATCTGAGGCTGGAAGTTATAAATGCTGTTCAAGATGCCAAAGAGATTGTTGTTACTGCAAGATGTGATGGTGATTACAACAAGGTCGGTCTGCCTGACCCCTTGTTTCTTGATTTTCATTTTATGATGGACGGAGATAAAATCACACGGCTTTGCAATGTTTTTTCCTCTAACAGCAGAGCAATTCCATTGCCGCAGCCGATTGCAGCCTATTATCATGCTTCAGATGTCTATGATGATAACTTGCTAGCCGGATGCTTTGCGGAGGATGCCATGCTGGTTGATGAAGAAGAAACATATTATGGGCCTAAAGCCGTCAGCAGGCATATTCTTGAGGCAAACAGGAGCGCCAAGGTTATGACTGAAATCACCAATTGTTCAGAGAAAAACGGTGAAACAGTTGTTACTGCCACCATTTCCGGTAATTTTGAAGGCAGTCCTGTTCCCTTGGACTTTTGCTTCACTCTTAATGATGGGAAGATTAAAAACTTAAATATTACGGTGGCCGGTGAATAATATGGATATGGAATGAAGAGAGGTTGAAGGAGTTATGTAATCAGATGATCCAATACTTTAAAACTGCAGATTAGCTGAGCAGATAAGAACAATAAAAACTAAAAAATAATTTTATTAGTATTAACAAACAAAGGAAATAGGCTTTCTTGCTTTTGTGTCTCTTTTTGCTTTCTGTTTCTTACCGTGATAACATAATGTCATAAAAGATACTGATAGAAAGAGAACTATGACATTCGGAGGATTTTATGAGAAACGAACAGGAAATGATGGATTTACTGTTTGATGTTGCATTGCAGGATAGTCGCTAGGATTATGACATTGGAAGGATCACATACCAACATTAATATTCCTTAAGACGAGTTCCAGGATTATGATGTTACATACTTTGTAACAGATTAAAAAATATACCTGGGGCATGTATAAAAAATATATATTATAATTGAACAGTAAACTCAGACAATGGTGAGTAGTTTAAAGCTTAAATAGGGATTAAAGGAAGAATTAATTGAATATGGGTTCCATTTTCGGTGGAACTTTTAATATTTATGGAATAATTGTCTCCATAAAATAAGCGGATACGTCTTTTTATATTGTTCAAGCCGATACTTGTTCTGTCAGAAGCCGATTTATCCAGTGTAATATCAGAATTAAAAGTCTTAATCACTTCTTCCGGCATCCCTTTGCCGTTATCCATGATGTCAATTATTAACTGTGTGCTGTTATCTGTACTAAGCCTTACTATAACATCACCATTTTTTGAAATATCGTCAAGTCCGTGTAATACTGCATTTTCAACGATTGGCTGTAATAAAAGGGGAAGTATCTGATATTCGTTTGGTGCAAAATGCTCCGGTATCTCAATGGTATAATCAATTCGATCTTCAAACCGAAGTTTTTGAATCTGCAAATAAACATTAATGTAATCCAACTCCTTATCCAGGGTAGTAGAAAAGGTTTCTGTATTTTCCAGAACATAACGGAGGGATTTACCCAGCAGCCAGATGGCGCTGGATACATTCTGATTATTTTCTTCAATAGCCAGCATCCGAATTGTCTCCAGGGTATTATATATAAAGTGGGGATTTATCTGACTTGCCAAGATTTTAAATTCCATTTGCTGCTGCTGATTCAAAATTTCTTTTTCAAGTAACTGGGCTTCGTACATTTTAGCTTCCTTATCTTTTAAATCCAGTACCATATACTGTAAATCGGTAAAGGTTTCTGACAGTTCATCATCTCCTCGAAGGGAATCAATCATATTAAAATCACCCTTGCTGGCATTTTTCATAGCCAGCCTTAATGCTAAAATACGGGAACTGAAAAAATTAGTATAGAAGACAATTCCCAATAAAGGGATTAAAATAGAGAGCAAAGTAATGGCTGCACACATAATAACAATTTTAATAAATTTATCAATGGCAGCAAAATCAATGGTTGTAACATAAAGTATATCTTTTGACTGGTATACGGGCAGAGAAGATATATAACCAAATACAGTTTTATTTTTATACTGTATCAATCCATTATAAAGGAAATACCGTGAATTATAATCAATTGGTACTGATTGGTCTTTTCCCTGCATAGAGCGTGTAGTACTGAAAAAAACAGGTTCCTTATTAAGGGATATTGCCGTGTATAAAGAATTATTCTGGATTTTATTTTTTAAAAAATTATTGCTGACCGTAATAACTAAAATCGCAGAGTAATGAGTTTTTACCAGGGGAATAGATCGAACCAATAATAATTCCGAGGAAGTATTACCAATATTCCGATCGAAAAAATTATACCCCCAGGAACTGCCGGATGGAACAGAAACCTTGGAGAATAATTTATCTATGATTTCAGGAGTAGCGGTTTTAATATATTTACCATCAGGAAGAGTAGGGTTTGTGGTATATACGGTCACTGAGGTCATGGACGTAGTAGTATCCATATAATCCTGAAAGCGGTCATAGTCAGCGACTGCAGCCAAAGCATCTTCAGAATTGGTATAATTAGTTGTTAGTAATTTATGAAGGGATTTATCATCTAATAAATCGGAGGACACATTAAAAAGATTGATAACACAATCAACTACGATAGACTTTACCCGGATATTATCAGACTCCAGCTGAGAACTGGTTTGTTGGTACAAAGCTTTTACAAAGTAGGAAGTTAAGGCAATTCCGATAAACAATACAGGTATGATAATTAATGGAATTAATATAAAGTACATTTGCTTTTTGACTTTTATCCGTATTACGGTATGTGTTTTTTTTGTTAGAATCATATCCTCTCCTGTAAGAAGGTGTAAACCTATAGGTCTTTCCTATTATCGTTCGGGGTAGCATACTTTTTGCGGTATTCTGCCGGGGTTAAACCGGTGTTCTTTTTAAATTTCATATAAAAATAGTCTGTATTCTGATAACCGACTTTTTCTGCAATTTCATATATTTTTAATGATTTTTGAATCAATAGTTCTTTAGAATTTTCGATTCTTACTTTATCCACATAGGAATTGAAACTCTCGCCTATTTTCAAATTAAATATTTTGCCCAGATAGGAGCTGTTATATCCAAAAAGAGAAGCTATATTTTCTAATCTTATGTTTTCCATATAATTGTGTTGTATATAATACAGGATATCATCAATAACGCTCTCACGGGAAAAATTACCAATAGAGTTCAAGACAACTTCAAACTGCTCAGTAAAGAATAAAAATATTTCATAAAGATAGTTTTTGGTTTGAATAAAATCAATGATCTGTGTATTGGTAGGTATGGTCAATTTTTTTGCAGAGTACAAGTTATTCAATTTATCTTTGATTTCAATAAATAAATCAGTTAAAAATAATTTAATATCATGAATGCAGTCTTGTGAATTGTACAATTTGATCTCCAGATTATGGAGGGTATCAGCGACCGCTTTACGATTAAAGGACTGGATATAAGCAACCAACTTTGAACAGTAATCTAATAACAGCTCATGTGTCATATAATAAGCATTATTATTATTTTCTGGAAGCTGCTTATAACCGATGGTATGCTGGTTGATTTCACAGAAAAAACGGCGTTGTAACAAAGAAGAGGAGTCTTTATAGGAGATATGGATATCCTTAGGTGACGTTACAGTACGTCCGTATGCTATAAATAGAGAATCCAGAGGAGAACCTTTTTGTGGTTTCAATTCCCGTTCAAAACGGTTTAAAAATTCATTGAATTTTTGAATTGCAAATTCTCCTTTTAGTATAATTACTTCATTATTTCCGGCATTAACAATAAGAAAGGAACTGTTATCCTGATTTGTCACTTTCAATAATTCGGAAAAATGATATGTGATATCAGCAATATTACGGCTGTATTTTTCATAAATCAACACCTGGTAGATATTTGAAGTCATATGCAAATCATCAAAATTTATGTTTGCTAAATCAGCTGTACCTTGGAGCAGATCCAGTAAAATAGTATTTTCAGCTTTTTCCTTATAATGATTGACTGTTGAACGATGGGCGGATTTCTCCTTAATTTGTTCGGAAAGTGAGGATAAAGCAGCTTTTAATTCAACAACATCAATGGGTTTTGTCAAATAATATTTTACATCATATCGGATCGCTTCCTGAGCATACTTAAAATCGGAATATCCACTTAAAATGATAACTTTTCCTTTGTATTTTTCTGAACGAGCTTTATTTAAAAGCTCTAAGCCATCCATTCCGGGCATTTTAATATCTAACAATACGATATCCGGGTTATGTTCGTTTATATAAGCAAGGGTTTCAACTCCATTGGAAGCTTCTCCGATTATTTCAAATCCAAGCATTCCCCAATCTATTATTTTTTTTAAACCTCTTCTGATGATAGCTTCATCATCAGCGATTAAAACTGTATACATAACAAAATCACATCTGCCTTTCTTGTAATAGAAATTTCGTATTCACTGTTTTCCAGTGATACTGCCCATCTTAGACCAATTATATATTATGAATATCAATTTGTAAAATAATAAGATTTCTTATATATTATGTATACAATATAGCGATATCGTGTATCATGGATTAATTATTGTAATTATTAATCATAACAGTTAACCTTAATTATTTCCACCTTAAAAATTCTTACTATTTACTTTAAAATTTAGAGGATTTAATAATGAAATATGCTTTTTTTAAGGTAAATGCTAGGATTTTTTGGGTAGAAGGAATTTCAGCGGAATGATAAAATCAACATAAATCAAAAACATAGACATCATGCTTATCAGGCAGGGTTATAGTAACTGATGAGGATGTTTATGAGAGGAGGAAAGAAATAGATGTCAGTATCAAAAAACGTCAAAAATGGACATTCAAAACGTGGGAAGCAATTATTTTTATTAACTCTTCCTTTTCTCGTATTAGTATTTGCATTTTCCTACTTTCCATTACATGGTTGGATCTATGCTTTTTATGATTATAAGGCACCTTTAAAGTTATTTCAAACGGATTTTGTAGGTCTTAAGTGGTTTAAACTTCTGTTTGCAAATAAAATGCAGCTAAAGCAACTTGGACAAGTCATGCAGAACACCTTCGCAATGAGCACAATTGGTATAGCGACCTCATTTTTGCCGGTTTTATTTGCAATTTTACTTAATGAAATCAAGTGCACTCCCTTTAAGAAGATTGTACAGACCTTAACTACCATACCTAATTTTATCAGCTGGGTTCTTGTTTATTCGATTGCTTTTAATTTATTATCCAATACAGGATTGGTAAATACACTTTTGCAGGAGTGGGGAATTACAGACAGCGTTATTAATTTCCTGGATAGTGATAAACATACCTATTTAGCTATGTGGTTATGGGGAACCTGGAAAGGACTTGGATGGGGAGCGATTATGTACCTGGCAGCTATTGCAGGTATCGATCAGGAATTATATGAGGCAGCAAAGGTAGACGGCGCAGGCCGTTTTAAATTAATGAAATATATAACCATTCCGGAATTAATGCCCACTTTCTTTGTATTGCTTATGCTTAGTGTGGCAAATTTTATTAATAATGGTATGGACCAATATTATGTATTTCAGAATGCCTTTAACAAAGAACATATACAGGTTTTGGATCTGTATGTTTATAACATTGGTATGGCTGGAAGCAGTTTATCACTGGCTACCGCTATAAGTATGATGAAAAGTATCGTTAGTGTTACATTGCTGGTTTTTGTTAATTTTGTATCTAAAAAAACCCGTGGACAGTCAATTATATAAAAGTAAATGAAGTATGTAATGGGTGACAGGTTGAAAAACAAGGACAGTTTTTCAATATCCTGACTTTATGAGCACCGTGGTGCACGGATGGAATTTAAGTTGAAAAACAAAGCGGTTTTTCAACATCCTGATTTTATTGTACGCTGTGGCGCACAGATAGGAGTTTAGAATGAAAATACTTAAAAAGATAAAGAATAATACAGGACAGGATATTGCTTTTAATATAGTTAACTATACTTTTTTTGCATTGTTTACCTTAGCATGTTCCTATCCATTTTACTATCTTATTATTAATACAATAAGCGCCAATGATTTAAGTGCGAATGGATTTATTCGCTTCCTGCCAAAAAATATACATTTTGAAAATTATATTCAAGTCCTAAAACTGGAGGGGCTCTCACGGGCAGCTTTGATTTCCGTGGGCAGGACATTCATTGGAACCGCCTGTACCGTAATGAGTTCTGCCTTTCTAGGGTTTTTGTTCTCCCAGGAGGATATGTGGAAAAGAAAATTATGGTATCGGCTTCTGGTAGTTACCATGTATTTTAATGCCGGTTTGATACCTATGTATCTTACTATGAAAAATCTTCATTTAACGAATAGCTTCTGGGTATATATCATTCCTGCAATTGTACAGCCCTTTAATATTATTCTTGTTAAGACTTACATAGAATCAACGCCAGTATCATTGCAAGAAGCGGCAGAAATTGACGGAGCCGGAATATTAACCGTATTTTTCAGGATTATATTTCCCATTTCAAAACCAATCCTTGCAACAATAACAATTTTTTCTGCGGTAGGGCAATGGAATTCCTTTGGAGATACTTTGATCTACATAACAAACCAAAAGCTTTACTCCTTACAGTATCTGCTCTATGTGTATATTAACCAGGCTAATTCCTTAGCGCAGTTAGTTAAGACGAATACCAGCGGAAGTGTAAATGTGCAGTCATTAATAACACAACAGACACCGACATCCATAAGAATGACGGTTTCAATCATAGTAGTACTGCCAATATTATTTATTTACCCTATATTCCAACGATACTTTATTAAAGGAATTATGATGGGATCCATAAAAGGATAATAAATTTTAATTTATTATAAAACTTATAATGTATAGGAGGAAAAAATGAGGAAAAAAATTATTAGTGTATTTTTGTGTCTGGGAATGGTGATATCCCTGTTATCCGGATGCTCAGGGAGTAAAAAGGAAACCGCGCAGGTAGAAACCAATACGAATACAGGCACTGTGAAAGAAGAATCTGCAAACAGTGATGGAAGTAAAAAATATGAGGAATTTATTACTGTAGATGTATTCGATTCTCTTGCAAATTATCAAGGTATTCAGACCGGGTGGTTTGGGAAAATTATTAAAGACAAATTTAACATGGAATTAAATATTATTTCCCCCAACGTAGCAGGTGGTGGAGAAACCTTGTATCAGACACGCAGTGCCGCCGGCAATCTAGGTGATTTAATTATATATCCTATGTCGGGAGGAAAACTGCAGGATTTAGTGGATGCGAAATTGATTGTTGATATGACAGATATGATGAGTGGCAAAAAAAATCTGGAGAAATATAAGGATGCCATAGAATTTTCCAATCAAAATAACAGTACAGTACCCGGTACCTGGGGAATTCCATCGGAAGTTTCAGAAAACCCGGCAACGCAACCCTTAGGGGGGACTACCTTGAATTTTGGAACTTACTTAAGATGGGATCTATATAAGCAGATGGGTTATCCTGTGATGAAAACAATGGAAGATTTGCTTCCTGTTATGAAACAGATGCAGGATATGAATGTTGTTAGCGATTCCGGTAAAAAAGCATATGCCTTCTCTTTCTTTAAAGACTGGGATGGTGCGTTTATGAATATAGCGACTCAGATACCCTCCTACTATGGATATGCCAATACAGGATTTTTATGGCAAAAAGCAGATGATTCCGCAGAACCGCAGAGTACCCTTGAGGATGATTCCCTGTATATCAGGGGTCTTAAGTTTTTCTACCAGGCAAATCAGCTGGGACTAGTGGATCCGGATTCCACAACCCAGAATTATGATACAGTTTATAATAAATACGTTGATGGTGCTATCTTATGGTCACCTTGGCCATGGCTGTCTGCCGGTTATAATACAGATAAGCATAAAGGAGATGGAAAGCTTTTTGATACGGCTGCAATCGATGATTTCAAATTATATACATGGGGATGTTATGCAAAAGGTAATCCGGGTGTAGCAATGATGATTGGCAGTGAGGCAAAAGATAAAGAAAGATTAATGGATTTTATTGACTGGTATTATTCACCGGAAGCAATTACCTTAATTACAACAGGAGAAAAAGGCGTTACCTGGGATATGACAGACAATCAGCCGAGGTTAACGGATTTGGGATATCAGTGTATGACAGATCCAGCCAATACAGATATGCCTCAGGAAAAGGGCGGCGGAAAATATAAGGATGGTATGTCTCAGTTAAACTATAAGACTATATCTGTCGGTGAAGTTAATCCTGATACAGGATTTCCTTATGACTACAGTTTATGGGACTCATATACTCAGAAGAGCCTTTCTAATATCGAGAAGGATTGGCAGACCCATATGGATGCTAAAAATGCAGTTGACTACTTTACGAAAAACAATCAGATTGTAGTTTCACCAGGCAGCGGTTATTCCACACCGGCGGAAGCATCTGATATTACTACAATAAGAAACCAGATACAGGAAGTTATTAAGGAATTCTCCTGGAAAGCAGTATTTGCCAAAAATGAGGCAGAATTTAATCAGTATATTAAAGATATGCAGGATACTGCCATGGGTCTTGGTTACGATAAGGTGTTAGAAGTAGACAAGGCTAATGCAGAAGCTCAAAAACTGGCCAGAGAGGCAGTAGTCAAATAAAAAATAAAATTAGTTGCCGGTGTTTTAATCGTTATTCCAAGTAATAGATAAATGGACTTTATAGAAACACTTAATGTGTTTTCTTATAAAGTCCATTAAAAATATAAGGAGGAATAGACAGAGATAGGACATTCCTGTTACAATATAGAAAAAATGTTATTAAAATAAGAAGTGAGGTATAAAAATGGCGATTAATTATTATGAAGATACGTGTGTATTTAAACTGGATTCAAAAGACAGCAGTTATTTAATTAAAATTGCAGATCAAAAATATGTTGGACATGTTTATTATGGAAAAAAAATAAGGGGACAGGATGCGGCGGACTTGTTAAGAATAAAAGAACCGCCGTTTACACCTTCTACGAATGAACGGGATAAGCTTCCTTTTTTGGATACTTTTCCTTTTGAATATCCAACCGGCGGAGTAGGTGATTTTAGGGAGACAGCAATAGAAATCAGGGATCAGGAGGGATATGAGGCCTTAGAATTATTTTATGAGTCCTATAAAATATACGAGGGTAAACCGAAGCTTAGGGGATTACCAGCTGTTTTTGCCGAAAAAGACCAATGTATGACCTTAGAACTAAAGCTGGCAGATTCAAATTTGGGGCTTTCAGTTACTTTTTTCTACGCTGTATTTGAAGAAACAGATGTTATCATAAGAAGTGTATTGATTCAAAATACAGCACAAAAGGATATCTATTTAACCAAGGTATTATCCGCCTGTATTGATATGGATAATAAGGAATTTGAGCTCATTACCCTTCATGGTTCCTGGGCAAGGGAGAGGCATATTCAGGAGAGTAAAGTGTGCCATGGGTTTCAGGGTATCGGATCAACCAGAGGTGAATCAAGCCATCAATACCATCCGTTTATTGCTTTAAAGGAGGGAGGAGCAACCCAGGAGACAGGGGAGGTTTATGGTATGCATTTTGTCTATTCCGGGAACTTTATTGCAAATGTATCTTTAGACCAATTTGAAAGCGTCCGGGCTGTCATGGGAATTCATCCCGAGCATTTTTGCTGGAAATTAGGACCGGGAGAAACCTTTCAAGCTCCGGAGGTAGTATTGGTCCATTCCATAGAAGGGCTTGGCGGAATGACCCGCACCTATCATGATTTATACCGAAACCATCTGATTAGAGGACAATATAAAGAGAAGCAGAGGCCTATTTTAATAAATAATTGGGAAGCGACTTACTTTGACTTTAATTCCGATAAACTGATCTCTATTGCTAAAGAAGCCTCAAAACTTGGAATTGAAATGCTTGTAATGGACGATGGCTGGTTTGGAAACAGATATGATGATAACAGGGCTTTGGGCGATTGGAGAGTGAATGAGGAAAAAATTAATAAGGGTTTAAAAAACCTGGTGGAGGAAGTAAATAAATTAGGAATGAAATTCGGTATCTGGTTTGAGCCGGAAATGATATCGCCGGACTCCGATCTATTTCGGGATCATCCTGACTGGGCGATTGGTATACCGGGACGTACCAGGGGATTATGCAGAAACCAATATGTTTTGGACTTAACAAGAAAAGAAGTATTGGAACACACCTATGAGAGCGTAGCGGGAATCCTTAGAAGTGCTAATATTGAGTATGTAAAATGGGATATGAACAGACAGCTGGCGGATTTAGGCAGTCTTGGACTTCCAAAAGACCGTCAGGGAGAATTAAGCCACCGCTACGTCCTTGCGGTTTATGAATTACAGGAACGTCTTTTAAATGAATTTCCTGATTTATTACTTGAAAATTGCTCCGGCGGTGGTGCCAGATTTGACCCGGGAATGCTTTATTACAGTCCGCAGATCTGGTGTTCGGATGATACGGACGCGATTGAACGGCTTTTAATACAAGAAGGAACGGCACTCATATATCCTTTATCTTCCATTGGTGCCCATGTATCCGATTCTCCCAATCATAATGTGGGAAGAGTAACACCTTTTGAAACAAGGGGATACGTTGCACTTGCCGGAACCTTTGGGTATGAATTGGATGTAACGAAAATACCGGAAGAAGACCGTAAAATGATACCGGAACAGATCGCTTTGTATAAAAAGTTCAATGAGTTAATCCGCACCGGTGATTATTACCGCATTGCCTCATATCGGACAAATCATTTTTATGACTGTTTTCAGGTAGTATCAAAAGACAAAGAAGAAGCACTGGTGACTTATATTCAGGTGTTAAACAGACCCAATTGTCATAGCAGGAGAATTTATTTAAAGGGTCTTAATCCTAACAGGAATTATAGAATTGAAGGGGAAGACAAAATTTATGGCGGAGATACATTAATGTACGCCGGTTTGAATCTTAATAAAATATCGGGAGATTTTAAGGGATATCTGATTCATTTAACTGCTATATGAAATGAGAGGAAGGAATCAAGAAAAAATGAGATATTTATTAAATGATGGGTGGAAATTTACAAAACAGGATATTTCAACCTCTCCAGAAAGGATAAATCAGGAGGATATCCGTTGGCAGGAGGTTGATTTACCTCATGACTGGTTGATTTATAATACAAAGGATTTGTATGAGACAGGTGAGGGCTGGTATCAAAAGAAATTATTCATAGATGACCTGGATCATAAGCATTATTTCCTTTATTTCGAGGGAATCTATATGGATTCTACCGTATATGTGGGAACTCGTATGGTGGGGGAATGGAAGTATGGTTATTCCTCTTTTGAATTTGACATAACGGATTATTTAGTACCAGGAGAAAATGAAATTAAAGTTCGTGTGGTTTACCAGAATTTAAATACCCGCTGGTATTCCGGTGCCGGTATTTATAGAAATGTCTGGCTCAAAGTCACAGAACCGGCCCATTTTATTTCAGATGGTATCTATATAACTACCAGTAAGGAGACAGAGGGCTGGAGGCTTGAAATTGAAGCTGAATTAATCGATGAGTCCGGGAGTTACAAGAAGGGCGTCCTTAAGAATACGGTTCTTAATAAAGCAGGGAATACAGTGGCAGTCTGCCAGGAGGAAATTTTACTAAGTAAGGAAGTTGCACGTTATCCACAGGTTTTAAGGATAGACAATCCCCTTCTTTGGAATCTCCATGACCCCAATATGTATGTGTTAAAAACAGAGCTGATCATAAAGGGAAGAGCTATTGATTCGGTAAGCCAGAACTTTGGCTTTCGCACTCTGCGCTTTACCAGTAATGAAGGCTTTTACCTGAATGAGAAACAGATTAAGCTCCATGGTGTATGCGAACACCATGATTTGGGTGCTTTGGGGGCGGCAGTGAACAAAGCTGCCCTTCGTAGAAAATTTATGATATTAAGGGAGATGGGAGTGAATGCAATCCGGACTTCCCATAATATGCCTGCGGTGGAACTAATGGATTTAGCGGATGAACTAGGGTTTTTAGTAGTTTCTGAAGCTTTTGATATGTGGGAACGGCCGAAGACCGAATATGATTATGCCAGGTTTTTCCTTACGTGGTGCCATAAGGATGTAGCAAGTTGGATTCGTCGGGACAGAAACCATCCAAGTATTATTATGTGGAGTATTGGGAATGAGATTTATGATACCCATGCCAGTGAAAGAGGGCTTGAAATAACCAGGATGCTTCGGGATCTGGTCCTTAAACACGATCCTAAGAAAAATGGCCAGGTGACCATTGCATCTAATTATATGAAATGGGAAAATGCTCAAAAATGTACCGAAGAACTTCCCATAGCAGGCTATAATTATGGAGAAGCTTTATACGAAGAACATCATAAAAAATATCCCCATTGGATTATCTATGGAAGTGAAACCGCTGCTACCATACAAAGCAGGGGAATCTACCATTTTCCGGCCGGTAATGTACTGGTCACCCATGAAGACGAGCAATGTTCTTCTTTGGGAAATTGTTCTACCAATTGGGGGGCAAAAAATTCACAAAAAAATATTACAGATGACCGGGATGCAAAATTTTGTCTTGGTCAATTCATTTGGACCGGTTTTGATTACATAGGGGAACCAACCCCTTACTTTACGAAGAATTCTTATTTCGGGCAGATAGATACCGCTGGATTTAAAAAAGATGCCTTTTTTATTTATCAGGCAGAATGGACCGATTACAAAGAAAATCCTATGGTGCATCTTCTTCCCTTTTGGGATTTTAATAAAGGGCAATTGATTGATATTAGAGTCTATTCAAACGCACCGAAGACAGAACTCTTCTTTAATGATACTTCTTTAGGTCTGTTTTGTATTGATCATGAAAAGGGAAAACAACTTAGCGGGGAATGGCAGATTCCCTATGAACCGGGTATAATCAAGGCGGTAGCTTATGATGAAAATGACCGGGTTATTGCGACGGATATGCAAAGTTCCTTTGAAGATGCGGCAAATATTGTTTTAAAACCGGATAAAGCTGCACTAAAGGCGGATGGGTTGGATATGGTCTTTGTAGAAATATCAATGACGGATAAGAACGGTGTACCGGTTAGGAATGCGAATAACCGGGTGGAAGTAAGGGTAAGCGGTGCAGGAAGACTTGTAGGTCTTGATAATGGCGATAGTACAGACTATGATTCTTATAAAGGAACCAGCAGGAGATTATTCTCTGGAAAACTTCTCGCAATGATAGCGTCAAAGCAGGAAGCAGGCAGTATTACCTGCCAGGTCTCATCACCGGGAATGAAAACTGAAGTACTGCGCTTAGATGCCCTGCATTGTGAAAAGATACCCGGGGTTTCCTCCATAACTGAGAATAAGCAGTCAGAAGATGTGATAGAAATACCAATCCGAAAAATTGAACTGATAAACCAAGGGAATAACCATTTAACCAAAGAAAGGAAAGAAACAATCGTATCCGCCAGAATATTTCCGGAAAATGCGACTTATGAAGAGATTGAATGGAAAGCCATGACGGTAAACGGCATTATTTCCAACGTAGCTAAGATAGAGGTAAAGGGCAGGGAAGCCATTGTTACTGCAATGGGAGATGGTGAGTTTCGCCTATGCTGTACGGCTAAAAACGGAGGTAAAAATCCCCAGGTTATTTCGGAACTGGAATTTCAAATAACCGGTTTGGGTGAAATTTTAATCAATCCGTATCAGTTCGTTTCCGCCGGTCTTTACAACTATGGCAACAGAGAATTCCACAGCGGGTTGTTAGGGGGCGTTGCAACCGATAATGCTTTGAACTACATCGGATTTAAGAATGTGGATTTTGGTGAATATGGATCGGATGAAATAACCATACCAATTTATCATTTAAGTCATAATTCGACTCAGATTGAAATCTGGGAGGGAATTCCTGGAGAGGAAGATTCGCAATTGCTTTTGGATACGGAATATGATAAAGATTTTATTTGGAATACGTATCAAGCCGAGACGTACAGACTTCCAAAACGGTTAAAAGGAATTACTGCCATATGTATCGGGATAAAGGACAAATTAGATATTAAGGGCTTTAACTTTACTTATTATGAAAAAGCCTTTGCCAGATTATCCGCTGTTGAATACAATAACATATATGGCGATTGTTTTACGGTTACAAAGGAGGCAATAGAAAAGATAGGGAATAACGTTGCCATTGATTTTAAGAATATGGATTTTGGAGACAGGGGTATTAACAAAGTGGTTATCTGCGGGAAATCCAGAACGGATCGTAACACTATCCACATTAATTTCGAAGGTGATGAATCGGAAGAAAGACAAAGTTTTGAAATTCCATATTCGGCTGATTATAAGGAATATGAGTTCAGGGTAAATAAAGTTACCGGAAATCAAAAGGTGAGTTTTTTGTTTTTACCGGGCAGCAGTTTTGATTTTAAGTGGTTTCAATTTTATGGGGAAGATAAGTA
Source organism: Anaerocolumna sp. MB42-C2 (assembly GCF_030913705.1). Taxonomy (GTDB): domain Bacteria; phylum Bacillota; class Clostridia; order Lachnospirales; family Lachnospiraceae; genus Anaerocolumna. The sequence goes on along the minus strand of NZ_CP133190.1, from coordinate 1,464,974 downwards.
ACGTACAGAACACTGATGGCAGGATTTATTTAACAACTATATGAAATGAGAGAATAGTGATTCCCAAAAGGAAATGCCGCGCTTTTTGATTATATAATTGAAAAACAAAATACTAACGATATAAATTTTAGCAATTACAAGACTAATAAATTTTATGGATATGTGGTATATCTTATAAAATTCTCCACTACAATACTTTTTCCGCGCTGGAAGGGAATAAGATATATCACATAGCAACAATATTGGTGTTTTGTAATTAGTTATATGAAATTTATAAAAGAGATGGACAATGTTGACTATTATTTATAAAACATTAGGTTAGACTGTGTCTGAAGTTAAAATAAATATCTCTTGACAAGTAAGAAATTGGCGCATATAATTAACTATGTAGTTAGTTAGTACTGCAATTAATTAACTATGTGGTTAGTATAATTATTGGCATAAAAAACACGTTAAATAAAAAGATTTGATTTAGTAAAATGTAACTTGATTGTATGCTAGATTGGTATAAAGATTAATAAATACCGGTCTATATATAATAAATAAAAATGAAAGGATGGTAGTTATGAAAGGTCGCAAATAAAAAGAAGGATATCAATTTTTATGATAGTTTACATTAGAATGATGGAATTATTAAGATGGAGGATAAGAGATGAGAAGTGAAAAAAGAATTCAAGAACTATTAAAACAAACAGAAAAAGTGGCAGATGCACACAGACAGTTTTATAAAGTTTATTTTGAAGACAACAGCATGGATTTCGCATTTCAATGGGCTTTAGGCTGTATACGCAATGGTGGAGGCGAAATAGGAGAAATGTTTTATACTGCGGCACAAATCGAGGATTATAACCCGGATAGCTGGGCTGCAGAATGGCCTATAATGGCGCAAAGAGTTGAAAAAAGAGCACAGGAGGCAGCTGCAAAAAATCATGATGTCAGTGCAAGAGAATTCTATTTACGGGCCGCATGTTACTATCGTACAGCCCTGGCGGCTTTATTACCCAGTGATACCAATTTTAAATTGATTGCAGATCGTTATAAATCAAGTTTTTTGAAAGCAGCACCTTTGTTCAATATGCCGATTGAATACATAGAAATCCCTTTTAAAAATACTGTACTACCAGGCTGTTTTATCAAAGCGGCAAAAAATAATGAAAAGCAAAAAACACTCATTATGGTAGGCGGGGGAGAGACATTCTTTCTGGATCTTTACCTGTATATCGGGCCCTCTGCAGTAAAAAGAGGATATAATTTTCTAACCGTAGATATTCCCGGACAGGGAACACTTCCCTTTGAAGGGCATATCTATAGGCCGGATACAGAAGTTCCACTAAAAACCATTATAGATTATGTCTTAAATAGGCCGGATGTTGACTCAGATCGTATAGCAGCGTACGGAATCAGTGAGGGAGGTTATTTTATTCCGAGAGCAGCTGCCTATGATAAACGTATAAAAGCCTGCATCGCGAACCATGTATTTAATGATTTTCATCGGTTTCTGTCATATACTGCATTAAAGTCCAAAGAGCAAACGGAAAAAATATCACCTATGAATTACAGAATGATGGAATTAGTGGCTTGGCGTCATGGCATTGAATCCATTTCGGAAATAATGGAAATAAGTAAAGGGTTCTACTATGATCCCAAATTAATCACATGCCCGTTTTTAAATATTACCAGTGCGGGAGAGTATGCGAATCCTGCGGTAAAAGCTATGCAGGATGAGTGCTTTGAAGCTATAGGAAGTCCCATGAAAAAAATGTTAGTGGCTCCTTTTGAGGAAGGTGCCGGAACACATTGCCTTGGCGAAAATACGGGATTGATGAGTGCATTGGTGTTTGACTGGTTGGATGAAGTATTTGCCTGACAAAGGAAATAGAGCAGAGAAAAATAGATCGATATGGAGACTTAACAATGAAAAGTAAAAATAGAATTCAGGAACTACTAAAGCAAACAGAAAAAGTGGCAGATGCACACAGACAGTTCTATAAAGTCTATTTTGAAGATAACAGTATGGATTTTGCTTTTCAATTGGCATTGGGAACCGTTCGCAATGGCGGTGGCGAAATTGGGGAAATGTTTTATACTGCGGCACAAATTGAGGACTATAATCCGGATAGCTGGGCGGAAGAATGGCCCAGGATGGCTGAACGTGTAGAAAGAAAAGCAAAACAGGCTGAAGCAGATGGTCATGTTGTCAGTGCAAGAGAATTTTATATACGGGCTTCCACTTATTATCGGACTGCTTTGTTTGCACTTACGCCTGACAATCCTGGTTTCTTGGCGGTTTATTATAAATCCATGACATGTTTCATAAAGGCGGCAACCTTGTTAGAACCCCAAATAGAATTAATAAAGATCCCGTTTGAGAATACTTTCTTGCCCGGATGCTTTTCTAAAGCTGAAACAAACGCAGAAAAAAAGAAAACGATCATCGCAATCGGCGGAGGAGAAACTTTCTTTACAGACCTTTATTTACATTTAGGGCCGTCGGCAAACAAACGGGGTTATCATTTCATGACGGTGGATCTGCCGGGACAGGGAATTTTGCCTATGGAAGGGCATTTTTTCAGAGCTGATTCGGAGATTCCTTTGAATGCAGTAGTGGATTACGCCTTGAGCAGGCCGGATGTAGATGGAGAAAGGCTCGCTGTATATGGCGCAAGTGGAGGAGGGTATTATGTACCAAGAGCTGCGGCCTTTGATAAGCGGATAAAAGCTTGTGTGACCAATTACGCCATCATTGACATTCAGAGGATAATGAAAGAAATGGCAATTCAATCTGATGAAGTAAAAATGTCACCGTTCAATATCCGTATGTTTCAGCTGATGGCATGGAGAAATGGGCTTTCCTATGATGATATGGTCGGTATGATTGATCTGACAAAAGATTTCTCAGTCGATCCGGAGAAGATTCACTGCCCGTTTTTAAATGTAACAAGCGAGGGGGAATATGCAAATCCAGCCACACAGAAAATGCAGGATGAGTTTTTTATGCTGGTCAGAAATATAGAAAAGAAGATGATAGTAACAGCATTTGAAGACGGAGCCGGAGCCCATTGTTTGGGAGAAAACACCGGGCTTTTGAGTGCACTCGTATTTGACTGGCTTGACGAAATTTTTCAAGAAGTTTCTGTTTTGTAGGAGTTAATAACAGCAAGGAGTGTATTAAATGGAAAAAATATTGGTTTTCGGGGCCGGACCGTTAGGAAGCCTTATGGCGGCCAGACTGGTAGAAGCGGGCAAGGATGTCACACTTCTGGCTCGTGGTAAACGGTTGGAGGATTATAAAAAATACGGTATTGTGCTGGAAGATGAAGTAAGCGGCGTACAAACGGTGACGCCCATTAAATTGACGGATTCCTTTGGTGCGGAGGACGAATACGATCTTGTCATGGTGGTGATGCGAAAAAATCAAGTTGGGCAAATACTGCCCATGCTGGCTGCTAATAAAAAAGTACCTGTTTTTTTATTCATGATGAATAATGCGGTTGGACCAGGCGATTTCATTTCGTTATTGGGTCAGGAAAGGGTTATGACGGGTTTTCCTGCTCCCGGAGGGGAGCGGGTCGGTCATATAATAAGACATGTTCCTGTTGATGAGAATACTATTTGGTCTCTTCCGATTGGCGAAGTGAATGGTATTGTAAAGGACAGGACCCGTCAGGTGGCAGAACTGTTAAGCAGCATGCGTGGCTATAAAGTACAAATCCGCCAGGACATGGATAACTGGCATAAATATCATGTGGCTGTTTTAATGCCTGCTTTTGCTCCTGCATTATTAGCCGCGAAAGTCAAAATGAAGCGTATGGGGCGGACGAGAGATTTGGTGGTTCTCGGTTTAAGGGGTATCAAGGAAGCCTTCAGAGCACTGGAAAAATGCGGGATCCCTGTAACTCCACGTATATTAAAAAGTGTATATTGGGTGCCGGAACCTGTAATGGTTATGGTATTAAGTAAAATGCTGATCAGCGAAAAGTATAAATCGAGTATTGAAGGCCACATGACTGGCGGATATGATGAAATCAAGCATTTAACCTATGAAATTATGCCCCTGATCCGTAAAAGCGGGGTGCCAACGCCGTCTATTGACAGTCTTTTACCTTATTATGAAGATAAGGGTCCGGAGATCCCTGAGGGAAGTAAAAGTATCCCAATGAAGTGGGGAGGGGTTATGTTTCCTCTACTTACCATCGCTGTCTTGATTGGATTACTGATCATATTGTGAAATGACTGCCAGTAACAGAAAACAGAAATTCTTTAACCATTCAATCCGCCGCATAATGTATTCACAACGCCAATTACAACTTAGCAATAATAATAATATATGAAAACTAATTACTGGATAGAGTCAATTAGATACCAATGATAAAACTCCTATAAGTAGAACGTCTCTTGACAAATGAAATTTTGGGACATATAATTAACTATGTGGTTAGTTTTTACTTAGGAGGAACTTATGAATAAACGGGATGCAGTGGAAACAAAGGCAAGAATTCTATTGACCGCTGAAAATATATTTTCTGAGGTTGGATTTGATAAGGCTCGTGTTGACGATATTGCCAAAGAAGCAGGGGTAAATAAGGCTTTAATATACTATTATTTTAAAAGTAAAGATGAGATACTCGAAACACTTTTTTCCAGTCTTGTGGACGATGCCAGACGGATGTTGGTAAAAAGTCTGGAGGGGACACCTGATGTTGTTAGTGGAGATAATTATAAAGTCCTCTTTGATGGATATATTCATTTTGTTATGGAAAAAAGAAATATTATTAAGGTCGCAGTTGCAGAATCTGCAAAAAAGTCGTCAAATCTTTCCGTTGTTATGGAATTAGGAAATTTGATTATTAATGCTGAAATTGAAAGCATTCGTAAAGCATATGAATTAAAAGGTCTTTATTTTCCAGAGGATAAGACAGAAGTACTAATTATGGAGTTTTTTACTGGATTGATGCCTTTTTTTAGCTTTGCGTTATATAAGGATCAATGGGAGTCATATTATCATATTAGTGAGAAAGAATTATGCGATAACTTTTATGAAGCATTTAAAAAAACCCATTTGTCAGCACATTTGCCGAGTGAGCGTTAGTGGATTAAGATCTGTTAGGAAGTGCGTATTAAAGTAAAAGGAAACGGTGGTTTTGATTGTTATTTCAAAACCGCCGTTATTTCATATATTTCTAATTTTACATCAGGTCATATCATCCCGAAGTGCATCAATAATATTCTCTTTTTTTAACTTGCTAACGGCATACAGCATGGTAACAAACACTACAAAAAGCACGCTGAATACACTGATTGCCATACTGCTCCACGGAAATACATATTCGATATTGTCAGCCCCTCCGGCGAACATTCCTTTATAAACCAGCCAGGAAGAGATTGCAGCTAAGGGAAGTCCACAGAGCAGTGCTCGCATGCCATAAAAGGCACACTCAAAATTCATCATCTTCTGGAAATCCCGTTCTGACATACCCACAGAGCGGAGCATGGCAAGCTCCCGTCTGCGTAGCTTGATATTGGTGGAGATGGTGTTGAATACATTGGCAACTGCAATCAAGGAAATCATAATAATAAAAGTATAAGCGAACACATTGGCAATGAATATAGTATTACGGCTCTCATCCAGCATTTCATAGGTATTGAACAGGTTGTATTCTGTTGATGTTATGTCTTCATCTAAAAGCATTGTTTTCATCTCAGCCACTGACTTTGCAGGATTCTTTGAACGGAAAGTAAGACCTTTAATTGCCACAGGTGAATCTTTAGTTTCAAACTTCTCCTTGAGGGAATAGGGAGCCATCACTATAAACAGAAATGGATTTTTAGGTCCGGAGTTTTCCAGGATTGGCAGCGTATCAGGTGGTACGGTATGGACAAACTGTATGCTTACATTCTGCCCCTGTTCCATCATCTGACGGTCCTTTGTCTCGGGGTGGATGGTAAAATCCATGGAAGAAGCCTTGAACAGATCGTTAAATTCGTCATCCACTTGGGTCTGATTGGTTTTTAAGTGATTCTTCATTTGGGCAACAGCAATCATTTTCGCATTTTGTCCAGTGTATTCTTTTTCGGATAAGCCTAAGCTTTTGATAATATTCAGATAGGTGCTGTCCTCAAGAAACTGTATGTCCATTGGCAGAGTCACCATTTCATCCGGCGAAGGTGAATCCACGTATTTCAGGTAATTGTCTGTAAGATACTCTGCTTTGGCAGTGCAGGTATATTTCATAAGGGCTTGATAGGAACTTTCATAAACTCCTTCGGCGGTTTTTAGCCTGTTGTAAAGCTGCAACATTTTAGAATCCTCTATGTCCTGGGAGGCAAAACCGATGTCGTAGTCAGTAACCACTGCTGCCCGTTCCGAGGCCTGTTCCATATACGTTACAAAAGCACTGGCCGACACAAACAGCATTACGCTTAATACGAGGGATAATACAATGCTTCGATATCGTTTCTTATTTCTTTTAAAATTCTTTAGTGCTAGGACACCCTCCAAACCATATATTTTTTGTGCCAGTTTTGAAGTTTTCACAGCTTTTGATTCAACTTTGACTTCGTTGGTTTGGCGGATACTCTCCATTACGGGAGTATTTGCAGCTTTTCTGGCCGGAATATAGGCTGAAATCAGGATAGTAACCAAACTGACTACCGAAGCAGCTGCAATGGCCGGGAGGGATACTGTCATGGTAAATGGCACATTATTATAGAGAATGCTTCCGAAACTTCGGGAAACAATAAAGATTACGAGGCCAATACTTCCTATGCCAACGATTACCCCAATGGGGATACCAACAACGCCAATACAAAGCCCTTCAAACAGCACGGAATTCCGCAGCTGTTTTGCTGTGGCGCCTACAGAGGAAAGGATTCCAAACTGCCTTGTGCGTTCGTTCAGGGAGATAGTGAAGGCGTTATAGATCAAAAAGATCGAGCCTATCATAATAATGATAATTACAATTCCGCCAACTGAGTATAAAAACATGTTGATAATATTATCATCGGAAAGTCCCATAAAACGCAGTACATAATCGTTAAGGACGTAAGCCTGGCTGCCGGCGGTGTGTTTTAAATAAGTGTGCAGTTTATGCGGATTTGTCAGGGTGACAAATAATGAGAAGCTGTCCACTATGTCCTTTTCATCCGTTTTCGTTATCAAGGTATATCCAGGAGCAGTAGCTTCCTCAAAGCCGAGTTTCCCGCTGATACCGACAACGGTATAGGTTTTCTCAAATTTTGGTTTTAGAGTTTCTTTGACTCTCCCTTTTTTGAGTCCGGATTGATAAGGTGTATTTTGACCGAGATTTTTATTTCCTGCCATACGGCTTCCGACAGCAAGTGTGAGTTTATCACCCAGTGCGATTTTTACGCCGCCTTTTGCTTCGACGCTAAGGGGAACAACAATTTCACCGCCGTTTTCCGGAAGCCTTCCGGATAATAAGTTAACAGGTAAGGAATGAAATGCATTCTCATCAAAACCGGCTATAAAAAGATAGGGTTTATCCGGAGTTTTTATGCCGTCGAGAGGCGCGTAACCGATATTTTCAAAAGCCGCAATATTGGCGATTCCCGCGTCTTTGGTTCGTTCCTGCATGAAAGACGAGGAAACTGCAGGAAAGGCAACATGCCAGTCTCCGTATTTTTGAATCGCGCCTTGTGTCATATAGTTAAGCAGAGAAACACCAAAGGTGGCAACCCCGGTAATTAAGGCAGCGGACAGTACAACACCTATAATTGTGACAATGGTACGTGTGCGGCTTTTTTTCATGCTTTGCAGTGTAACTTTGTTGAAAATATTCATGGCCGCACCCTCTCATCTCTCACGACCTTACCATCGGATATACCGATAATACGGTCAGCTTGGAGGGCAATATTTTCGTCATGGGTAACAAGAAGTAAGGTTTGCCCGTATTTTTTATTGCTTTCCTTTAGCAGTTTGATGATTTCATGCCCATTCCGGCTGTCTAAACTACCGGTGGGTTCGTCAGCAAGCATGACTGCCGGAGCATTCATCAAAGCGCGTCCTATGGATACTCGCTGTTGCTGTCCACCAGAAAGCTGATTAGGTAAATGGGTTTTACGCTCTTTAAGTCCAAGCATTGTAAGAAGGTCATTCAGCCGTTCCTCATTGACCTTGCGCTTATCCATCAGGATCGGCAGGGTGATGTTTTCTACCACATTCAAAGTGGGAATAAGGTTGTGAAACTGATAAATCAGTCCAACCTGCCGCCTGCGGAAAATGGCTAGTTTTTCATTGCTCCCCGCATATACATCCTGACCCTCCAGGTAAACCTTACCGCTTGTGGGAATATCCACGCCACCGATAATGTGAAGCAATGTAGATTTGCCGGAGCCGGAGGAACCGATAATGGCGGTAAACTCTCCCTTTTCGATTGAAAGGGATACATGGTCAAGGGCAGTAACCTGGTTTTCGTTCCTGCCATAGGTTTTGCATAGATTTTCAATTTTTAAAAATTCCATTATGTGAGTTTCCTTTCTTATGCACTTTTTTTTGCGAGTCTAAAGTTTTGTTCGAAGATTTAACCAGACTCATTCTTGTAATACTCCGCGACACGGCTGCTCTGCAGCCGTAAACGGCGTAGGAGAATTAAGCGAAATGTGATAATTCAGCTCCCGGTTAAATTGTCATATTTCAAATGAGACTGTCAGGAAAGTTTCCTTTACTCACTATAATAGAACTCTCAAGTTACATCATGGTGACGATTTGGTGAGAGATTCGTCACTTTGGAAAACGAATAGTAAATACCGCACCGCCCTGTGAGTGATTTTTAGCGGTAATCGTTCCTCCCTGCCGTGTTATAATCATCTTACAGAGAGCTAGTCCAATTCCGTATCCTGTGGCATTTTGGCTTTTTCCACGATAAAACCGATCAAACAGGCAAGGTAAATCTTCTTTTGCAAAACCTGGACCGCTGTCGTGAATGACAATCTCGGTAAAGAGAGGATTGTCTGTGCAGCCAAGTTCAATCTTACCGTTTTCGCCGGTACTTTCCATGCAATTTTTTATAATATTTTGAATTGCTTCCGAGAGCCAGCCCGGGTCTCCTTGAATCACCATATCTTTTGGTACATTTATTTGTACAGAAATTTCATGAAGTTCCATTGGGATTAGAAAGGGGCGAAGAGCAGTACGGATTAAGTTGTCTGCCTCTATTTGCTCCCTTTGGAATACCACAATTCCCGCATCCAAGCGGGATAATTTTAAAAGGGAAGTTATCAGCCAATCCATTCGTATAAGTAATTCCTCGGTTTCCCTTACATATGCTTTCCGGTCCTTTTCATCAGGGCTGTTCCTAAGCAGGGAAAGAATAAGATTTACAGAGGTGAGAGGAGTTCTAAGCTGGTGAGCGATATCAGCCAGGGAATTGGAAAGATATTCTTTTTCTTTTCTCAACGCCTCGTTCTGCTCACGAAGACGAAGCGTCATTTTTGTTATCTCACTGTGCAGAATGGAGAGCTCACCCTCCTCCGCTTCCCCCATATACAGATGGTCAGCATTATGAAGTACAAGATCGATTTGGTCGGAGATCCGTGCAAGACTTTTGTACCTGGCTTTGGTAAATATATAAAAGGCGGTGCCAAAGGCGGCAGCAGAAGAGACGGCAAGAATTCCTGCCGCCTCATTGATCGAAAAGCCAAGAATTACCGTGACAGCGGACAGGAGAGTGAACAAACCGGCAAAACGGCGAAATTCTCTATTCCGAAGCATACTGACCTCCCAATCGATACCCTGTCCCGCGGACAGTAAGAATGATTTGCGGGCTTGAGGGATCCTCTTCTATTTTCTCCCGTAAACGTTTGATATACACAGTTAAGGTATTATCATTAACAAATTCCCCCGCAGCATCCCACAATTCGTCAAGAAGTCTGGTCCTTGTAATAATACTGTTTGGGTTGTTTATAAACACCAGTAACAGGCGGTATTCTAACGCCGAAAGAAAGACTTCATTGCCGTTTTTTTTCACAATGCCGCTTGCGGTATCGATTAAAAGCCCCCTTATTTCAAAATCAGTCCCGGGCCGTCCGCTTTTTCTAAGTGCAGTTCCTATTCGAGCAATCAATTCACGGGGACGAAAGGGCTTGGTGATATAATCGTCCGCGCCAATGTTAAGCCCTGTTACAACACTCGCTTCGTCTCCGGATGCAGTCAGAAAGATAACTGGGATATCCCCTGTTTCTTTAATTTCGTTGCAAACTGTAAAGCCATTACCGTCAGGCAAGGAAATATCAACAAGAGCCAAGTCAAATTTATTCCTGGCAAGGGCTGCAAGTGCTTCACGTTGTGTAGGAGCGTGGGTAATTGTAAAACCCTCCGAGCGAAGTAAAAGTATAAGGTTTTTAGCAATTGCTTTATCGTCTTCAACCAAAAATATCCGTTTCATTAATTTTTTAACCTCCTAATTACTGCTCCTGTAGTGTCGCGGTTAACTCCTATCAGAGCTAACCACTTCGTCTTTTTACAAATCGTTCAAGCACGTCATACAATTCTTCTGCCGTAAATGTATTGGGAATCTGGACATTTTCTTCGTATCCATCCATTTTATTACCGTCAAAACAATAGAGCTTCAATAGTAATTTCCATAAAAGATCCAATTCTTGTTGGGTAAAATCCTTAAATAAGTCTGCCATAAATTCTGCAGTGACGTTTTTTGCACATTTTACCATGGTATCAAGTCCGGCTTGAGTCAAGCGTACGTTGATGGCACGTTTATCTTTAGGACTGGGAACAATGGTTACAAAATCCTTTTTCTGCAGACTGTTAATAATCTGTGTGATGTTCTGTTTTGAAGTGCCGAGTTTATTGGCAATATTGACAAAGGTCGTCTCATCTTCCGGTAAATGAAGAATTGCAAGAATTGTCATATATTGTCTTTCAGTCAATGGCTCACAGTACATATCGCCTGCCATTTGCACTTTATTCGATGCAGCAATCAAAGTGGCAAAAACCTGCTCCATTGTATGCAATATTTTCAGCTCTTTGTTAAAATCCATTGGGTATCAACCTCTTTAATCTTTTTGATTCGTTTTACTGCTTTTTATGATACCATAAATGCGGCTCAATGGACAGAGGATTTTGTAAATCAAGTAAGAAGCAGGCAGCAACAGCATGCAGTTATCAAAACATTAAGATGCCAAAAAGAAAGCAATTGTCTTTTTCCAAGAATCATATTGAGCGTCACTGTTGCCCTCAATAGTACCACCGGAAGTGAAGATACCTCCATTCATCGGCATTTTAAGTGTTAATGCAATGGGGAGGACATAGGGAATCGGCAACGGATGCCCCATATCCTCATAAGCTAAAAGTTTGATATCTTGCTTATAGGTATGTGTCTTAGCAGCGTTTAGGATTTCCTGACAACCGTCATAACTATTCCATATATTATCCGATTTTCCGCAAATCAGCAGAATGTCCGCAGAAGCATTTTCTATTTTAATACGTGCTTCTTCCCGGTTAGTTGCATTTTCAATTGAGTGTTTATAAGTACTGGCAAATCCAAATGGAACATTGTTTTTAACATCTTTTTTTAATTCTTCGAAAAAGATGTTATTATCAACTGGAATAAACGGTATCGAAGTGCCTTTGTAAGACCAAGAGGAAACGAGATTCCCGCTCATTAAACCATCTAAAGCTTGGAAACAATAAGTGTGCGCTTCTACTGCTGCTACTTTTTTAATCTGCGGATAACGTGAAGCGAGCAGCAGAGCCAGTTCGCTGCCTTTCGATGTTCCATGCAGATAGATGTCACTCATTTGTGTCAGTGTATTTGTTTCAATCCAGTGAAAGATTTTTTCGAAATATTCAAGCGGTACCATCTCAAGTTTTTCCGGTAAATCCTCCGCTCCGAAATATGGAATTACTAGAACATTGAAGCCTCTGGAAGCAAGTGGTGCTGCCAAAAGGCTAAGTGCTTCCATTTGACCATCGGAACCACCAAGCATTAAAATCATCTTGCGTGCTTTGTCACCATTGTGGAAGAGCTGACCGTTAAAGGAATCGTGTATAGGGGTTATATGTATATCATCTGTTTTGAATAACCTTGTTATTTGTAAGGATTCCGTTTGCATATCGGTTTCAAAGGTGAAGTGGAAAAACATCGGATGATCGACGTTGATATTGGCTGATATGTCTTGGGTGAGAGGTGCAGTTGCTTGCAAAGAATAAACTAAGCCCATTGGATGGGCATGCCGATAAGTGCCCTCAATTGGGACAGCAGTGTCCAAATCAACGATGCCTGTTGAGTTGGCTATATAATTGGCATAAGAGGAAAATTCGAGACTGGGACACCATGGCAGAGCTGTATTTAATTTAATTTTCAATATGCTGCCTGAGGATAATCCAGAAATTACAATATGAATTTGGTCATCAACCATCGAAGTTATTTCGTTTACATTAATTTGCATTATAGTTTGTTCTCCTTTTCATCAATGATGTGTTTTGTTGGTTAATACTATATAAACAATATATTGTCTAAATATATAATAATAGAAATGGGTTTAAAAGTCAATATATTGTCTAAAATTTATTTTTTACGATTCGTTTGTGTATTGACATTTCAGTATTAATAGGAGGCTGCCAAACGTTAATGAGTCTTTGTGACCTTTATGCAACATATTAAGCGTAGTTCTTTAAGCCTATTTTTATAGGTATATAGTCTGTGAGCTGTAATATTAATCTTATGAAGTGTCGAAATTTATACATAAAGGCAGCAGGCTAAAAGGAGATTTTGAGAGCTATGGATGTTAAGTATATAAATGCTATTTTAGAAACTTTCAGTGTTACTTTGGAACAATTCGGAGTACATAATATTAAAAGGTGTAATATTCAAAAGAAAAATAAAATGTACTTGAATTTAGATTTATCGACAATAGTTTGTTTTCAAGGTGCGGTTCAGGGTGACATAGCTCTTTCTATGCCTTTAGATACTGCAAAAAAATTGGCATCTATAATGATGATGGGGATGAGTGTTGCTTCCATTGATGATATGGCTAAAAGTGCACTGGGGGAATTGTCCAGTATGATTGCAGGTTCTTCCGCAACGAAACTTTCTTCGTTTGGGTTATTAACTAAGATTAATCCTCCCAATGTTATTTTGGAAAACGCTGAAATTAACAGTTTTGAGACGATAGCCATTGAGTATGAGACTGATATTGGTAAAATAGAACTTAATATTGGACTGAATTTATAAGATCAGCTGGAACTTATATTTAATATAAGCAAATCTGTTTAAGTACCGTAAGGTCAGAGCAAAGTTAATTCGAGGTTATGTTTTCAAAACGGAAAGCATAACCTCGGTTTGGTAAATGTGAATTATCAGGAGCAGTCAGGGATTGATTTAACAGAAGAACACATAAGCTGTTTTATCTAGTAAGAAATACTCATATATAGGTACATTCTATTGACAGTTTATATCCTGCAGAATATACTTAAGCCAAAGATTGATTGGTAGTAGGGAGGAAAATTTTTGAGTGAAAATATATTTGATAAAATTAGTCTTATGGAATCATATGCAACGAAGCAGGAGCGGGTTATTATTGACTTTATCCGTAATAATCCTATTAAAGAAATAATTATGCTTTCGATAACGGAGTTTTCTGAAAGAGTGAATGTTGGGGATGCTACAATGTTACGCTTTTGTAGAAAACTTGGATTAAAAGGATATTCAGAGTTCCGTTTTCTGTTATCTCAAAACGTAAATAATTCAGAAAATGATAGTAGTAATGAAGCCGACAGGATTCTTGAAAATATGATTCTGGCGCTAAAATCAACACATGATTTACTGGATAACGAACAAATTAAGAAAGCAGCAAAACTGGTTTTGCAGGCTAACACTATTTACGCCTTTGGCAGCGGGAACTCCGGGCTTGCTGCTCAGGAATTTCGTAACAAAGTTTTACGTTATGGTTTAAATGTAATCAACTTTTCTGATAGCCATTTTCAGCTAATCAGTACTTCCATAATGAAAGAAAATGATGTTCTGGTACTATTTTCTGTAAGCGGACAAACTAAGGATATGATAAGTATTTCCAAAATGGCAGCAAGGCAAGGAGTAAACTTAATTGTTGTGACGAACTATTTGAAATCTCCGTTAGCTAAGTTTGCCACGGCTTTGCTGTATGTTGTGGGTAAAAGTGAACCTTTAAACAGCGGTTCTCTTGTTTCTAAAATATCGCAATTGTATATAATAGATGTATTAAGTAAAGAAATTTTACAGCAGATGGGAAACAGTGCGGAGGATAATTTACAGCGAACAGCTTTAGCAGTGATGGACAAAGAAATATAAAAAAACTCAAAATAATTATATCGATAACACACCTTAAATTAACAGTATTTTAAGGTGTGTTATCTTTTTTCATTTACATGATAAGTTTCCCGAATTTCCTGGTTAATAAAAGCCCTGCAGGGACCCAGACAATTGCTGGAGAGAATTAATTGCCAGGGACCCGGCCCGGGCACGAGGGCGTCAGTTCGCTGATAGTTTTCTCTTAATTAAGGAAAAGTGTAGAAATATTATTGACTTAAATATTCAAATTATATATAATGAAAATGAAAATACAAATCATATTAATCGGATAATAAATTGGATTTAAATGAAAAGGTTTTTTTGCAATTCTTTGAAGTTAATAACAATACAGATTATGGACGATATATTTTGACGTTTTGTGAAACAACTCCTGATAAGATGGTTTTCATATGGAACAAAAGCATTATTATAGAGGAAACCGCATTTTCAGAAGTTTAAAATAGGAGGAGGATTTTATGAAAAAAAAGTTTACGATTTATTTGCTTCACCTTTCCCATACGGATGTGGGATACACCGACACGCAAGAAAAAATGAAAGCACATCATATTGCATTTATTCGTGAAGTCTTGCAGTTGATAAAGAAGAATCAACAATTTGTATGGAACTGCGAAAGTTACTGGTGTGTACAGCAATTTTTAAGGGTGGCTTCTAAGCAGGAAAAAGCAGAATTTATTGCTGCTGTAAATAGTGGTAATATTGGTCTTTCAGCCAATTACTTAAATCTTACAGATCTTGTACCGGCTTATGTGCAGAATGAAATCATGCAGGAATGTTCTGCCGAAAGAGCAGAGATGGGACTCACAGCAAAAAGTGCGATAACTGCTGACATCAATGGTTACAGCTGGGGATACGCAGATATATTAGCACAAAATGGGGTCGAAAATCTCATGTCGTGTATACACACGCATCACGGATATCATCCGCTATTCAAAAAACAGGCACCTTTTTACTGGGAGTCTCCCCAAGGTAAGAGAATCCTTTGCTGGAACGGGGACCATTATAATCTTGGCAATGAACTTGGGATTGCACAAGCGGCATGGTTTGAATATACGCTTCAGGATGGAATGACTAGTATGCAGGGAAGTGATTTTGAGAAAGCAGTAAAACGTATTAATGCGTATGTATCCTCTTTATTAGGTCAGAAATATCCATATACCTTTGCGCCTGTGTCGCTCAGCGGGAATATGACGGATAACTCACCGCCTTCACTAAAAATATTGGAGTTCGTTCAATTGTTTAATTCACAAAGTGACGATATACAATTAAAGATGTGTACATTAGATGAATTCTTTACACGGCTTATGAATGAATCGGAAGAAATTCCTGTCTATTCCGGTGACTGGACAGACTGGTGGGCAGACGGTATCGGTTCCACACCAGCAGATGTGATTCAATACCGTAATGCTGCACGCAGCTTCCATGTAATGCAGAAAATGAAGTGCAAAGAAAAGGAGCAGCTTCAACCATATTATTATGAGACCTTACATAATCTGATGTTTTACGGAGAACACACCTGGGGTTATTCTTCATCAATTACGGAGCCGTTTCATCCGCAGGTGAATAATTTGGATCAATGGAAACGTTTATATGCACTAAAAGCCAGTGAGGCTGTAGTGATAATGCGGGAAAATGTGCAGCAGTCATTGGGAGAAACGGCAATATCGCTGCATAAAACTCTTAAACTACGTGCCGTAAATCCGCATACAGTACATTTTGTAGGAATGTTTACCTGTGATCTGGAGCATTTTTATGGTTACAGTCATTTTGAAGTAATTGACGATGAGTCAGGAGATAGTGTACCTTTCCAGATAAGCAGCTATTCCAGGGGCCCTAAGATTTGTATCTGGCTTTCTCTTGCACCAGGGCAGACGAAAACATTTGCACTAAAAGAATTACCGGAGAGACCTCTTGTATCTGCAGGAAGGAGGGCACCGACCGGGATAGAGGGCATTAACGATCTGTACTGGCGGCTTTGTGAAGATTTAGAAAACGGCGGTTGTATCAGTATTGACGGAATTGAAAACAAGTTTTTTAAAATCGATTTTGAAATTGGGAAAGGAATCAGCTCCATTTATAGTAAACAGGAAGAAAAAGAATTGATTAATATACAGTATCCGTATGCAGCGTTTACACCGGTTTATGAAGTGACGGATAGAGACATTACAGAGGATTATTTGCAAGTGCGGCGCAACATGGGAAGAAATAGAAAAGCAGCTCGCACACATCGCAGCGAAGGTAAACTGTATGATGTGAAAGTACTTGAGAATGGCATGCTTTATTCACGTTCAGAACTTAAATATCACATGGACGGAGTACAGGAGTGCAGTCTGATCGTAACGGCATATAAACTCACACCTAAGATCGATTTTGACTTTCGGGTACATAAAAACAGCATTTGGGAGCCTGAGAACCTATATCTTGCGCTGCCTTTTACGGCACAGGAAATATTCATCGATAAAGCCGGTGCCATTCTACGTCCGCGTATTGACCAGCTTCCGGGCACATGTGTGGATTTTTATGCGGTGCAGAACGGTGTTGCCTTTTGTCAGGAAGACAGCAGTGTATTAATTACCACCCCTGATTCCCCTTTGGTTAGTTATGGAACGCTAAAAGCGCACCCCATTAAGCTGATGGGGGAGGGTTCGACAAACTGCGATGAGGTATACTCCTGGGTAATGAACAATTTTTGGGAAACCAATTTTAAAGCAAGTCTAGGCGGTTTTTATCAGTTTAGCTACAGTCTGAATTTGATGCAAGGCAGCAGTATAGCAGAGATCTTTAAGACCGGTGAAGCTTTAAACGAGAATGTATTACAATTTTATATGTTTAATGAATGATATGGAAGATAGGTAAGCCTTGGATTTGGCTTTGACATTCCAAAGTCACCTCTACATTTTGCACAAGCCGGGTTCCGACGCTGGCTTGTGCAATCTTTTTTGAAAATAAGTAAAGTATTTTTTTCTATTTATTTACTTGAGCTGTAATAATTATTTATTTAGTTAATCTTAAATAATTGTCTGTGTTATATAAGTATCCCACTAATAAAATGATAATCTCGTAATCTCCTTTAGGTTTACGAAACAGAATATAGTAATTTGCATAATTTCATCCCCCTATAGGGCTTGTATTGAATAATTATGTCATGTAACATGAAACCTGTTTGAATATATATCAATTGGTTTTAAGCTGTAAAACATAACATGGAGGTTGAATAATGCAAAAAAAATTAATACTGCTATTTATTTTAGCAACTTTAACTTTGTCCACATTGACAGGTTGTACCGGGAATACAAATAAGAAGGAAGAAACAGTTACATCATCTACAGAGATTTCTCCTAAAAAATTACAGAATAATCTTACAATTTCTATCGGCAGCGGTTTTGTGGACGGTAATTTTGATCCTTGCACCGGATATGGTACCTACGGTTATGGTTTATTTCATACTGCTCTTTTGAAAATCACTACCGATGTAAAGACAGAATGTGACCTGGCCACGGATTATCAGGTCAGTGAGGATGGTCTGGTCTATACTTTCACGATCCGTGATGACGTTAAATTCTCAGATGGACAGTCGTTGAAACCAGAAGATGTGGTGTTCACATTTAACACCGCTAAGAACAGTGGTTCCAGCGTGGATTTAACCATGCTTAAGAAAGCTGAGATTATTGATGGCAATAAAGTGCAGTTTACCCTGAACAAAGAATACTCTCCGTTTACACGTACGGTGGCTTTGCTGGGAATTGTGCCGGAACATGCATATAACAATACCTATGCAGCTAACCCAATCGGAACCGGACCTTTTAAGGTAAAACAACTGGATGTGGGACAGCAGCTCATTGTGGAACCTAATGATTACTACTATGGAATAAAGCCACAGTTTAAACAAATCACATTTCTAAGTATAGATGAGGAAACTGCACTTGCTGCTGCAAAGTCCGGTCAGTTGGACCTTGTTATGGTTAACCCTGAATATGCAAGGGAAACCGTTGAGGGTATGCATATTGAAACCATCAAAACTTCGGATAACCGAGGATTTAACCTGCCGTGTATTCCCGAGACAGTAAATGCAGCCGGTGAAACGGTTGGTAATAACGTTACTTCAGATCCGGCTGTCAGAAAAGCATTGAATATCGGTATCAGCCGCCAGGAGATTATTAATAATGCTCTCAATGGAATCGGTACTGCCAGTTGGGTACGTTTTGAGGGATTACCTTGGGCTAATGAGGAGCCAAAGCTTACGGACGGACAGGTCGAAGAAGCCAAAAAACTGCTGGAAGAGGCTGGATGGGTGGACACAGACGGTGATGGTATCCGTGAAAAAAACGGACTTAAGTGTGAATTCCGTATTACCGGCCGCACAGACGATCTGCAGCGTTATAATTTAGCAGTTGCTCTCAGTGAAAATGCGAAACTCCTTGGTATTAACATAATAGCCGAAGCTCTTGATTGGACGACCTGCAAGCAGATTATCAGAAATGTGCCGACCTGTATTGGTACGGGTGATTACAGCTTCATTGATGTTTACAATGCGTTTCATTCTTCTTTTGCGGGAGCCGATGTGATAAATTTAAGCAATTCTGCGATGTATGTCAATCCCACAGTTGATGAATATCTGGATGCCATGATTGCGGCTACTTCAGAAGATGAGGCAATTGAGTTATGCAAAAAGGCGCAGTATGACGGAAGTACCGGTGCTAATGTCGACTTCCCTTATATCTGGTTAGTCAATATTGATCATACATACTTTGTCCGTGACGGTTTGAAGCTAGGTGTACAAAGGATACATCCTCATGGCCACGGGGCACCTGTTATCCAGAATTTAAATGAATGGACATTTATAAATTAGAAGAAAAAAGTAAGAAAGAAAGGCGCTTGCGTCAAAAAGAGCCAAGCGCCTGAGGATATGATTGGAGATAAACTTAATGAATCAACTTTTGAAACATATAGTCAACAATTTGTTTCGGATGATACTCTTATTGGTTGGAGTTAGCATTGTTACTTTTTTATTAGTTATTTCTTCCCCTGTTGATCCGGTTGATGCTTATGTAGGAGCCGAATCCAATGTATCTCAGGAACAAAGAGAGAATGTTGCAAAATATTGGGGCCTTAATAAGCGACCGGCCGAACGTTACTTAATATGGGTTTCCAAATTGATGCATGGTGATATGGGAACTTCCATTACCTATCAAAAGCCGGTAAGACAGATTTTGGAGAGCCGTTTTCTTGCTTCACTCGCTTTAATGGCGGTTGCCTGGCTGTTATCCGGTATACTTGGATTCTTTCTGGGTGTTATGTCAGGAGCATTTCAGGGGAGTTTTTTTGACAAATTTGTGAAAACCTTTTGCTTTGTATTATCCTCTACGCCCACTTTCTGGATTGGGTTACTGTTTCTGATGTTGTTTTCCATAAATCTGGGATGGTTTCCCATCGGATTATCGGTACCAATCGGAAAACTTTCAGGTGAGGTAACCCTCCTGGAACGGATTCACCATCTTGTATTGCCAGCCCTTACTTTGAGTATTACCGGAATATCTGGAATAGCCTTGCATACCAGACAAAAAATCATTGATGTATTAAAAACGGACTATATTTTATTTGCGAAAGCCCGGGGAGAAAGTAAATGGACTTTAATTAAAAGACATGGGTTAAGAAATATCGCTATTCCTGCTATAACCCTGCAGTTCGCTTCTTTTAGTGAACTGTTTGGCGGAAGTGTTCTGGCGGAGAATGTCTTCTCTTATCCCGGCTTGGGCAGCGCCGCAAGTGCCGCCGGTTTAAAGGGGGATGTTCCTTTAATGCTTGGTATAGCGTTATGTTCTGTTCTATTTGTATTTGCAGGCAATTTAACTGCAAACCTCCTTTACGGAATTCTAAACCCACATATTCGGGAAGGAGGAAAGCTCATATGAAACAGCAAAATATTAAGTATAAAATAAACCGAAGAACCAGAACTGTTGTCTTAGCATGTGTTATTATATTACTGCTTGTAATCCTCTCCATAACCGGAATTGTTATGAGTCCAAAGCTCTATGCACCGGATTACTCGGCGAAAAAACTGGTGCCTTCAATCGCACATCCTTTTGGAACGGATTACCTGGGTCGGGACATGTTTTATCGTTCGGTTAAGGGATTGTCCACCAGTATTCTAATCGGTACGCTGGCAGCAACGGTCAGTGCTTTTATGGCGCTTGCACTTGGCCTGCTTGCGGCAACCGCAGGGGGCTGGGTAGATAAGGCAGTTTCCTATTTTGTGGATCTGTTCATGGGAGTTCCTCATATGGTTCTGCTTATGTTGATTTCCTTTATGCTGGGGGGAGGACTAAAAGGTGTTATCATAGGTGTTGCCTTTACACACTGGCCGAATCTAACCCGTGTAATCCGGGGAGAGGTCATGCAAATCAGAAATGCACAATATGTTAAAACATCACGAAAATTCGGCACCAGTAAGATGCAGGTCGCATTGTCTCATATTGTTCCCCATGTTCTTCCGCAATTCATTATAGGATTAATTTTACTGTTTCCTCATGCAATCCTGCATGAAGCAGGATTGACCTTCTTAGGTTTCGGGCTGCCTATAGATGCGCCTGCGATTGGTATTATCTTATCGGAAGCGTTGAAACATATAGCAACCGGTATGTGGTGGCTGGTCTTATTCCCGGGAGTAATGCTGATTATCGTTGTAATGTTGTTTGACAAACTGGGTGAGCAGATTAAACTGCTTATGGATCCTGTCAGCGCGCAGGAATAGAGGAGGAAAATAAGATGAGCACTGCCAATATGCTTGATGTTCGGAATCTGTCGGTTTCTTTTCAAATGTACGGGCAGGGATTAGAACAAAAGGAAATAAAGGTAATAAGTGATTTAAGTGTAACTGTTAGGAAAGGAGAAATTCTCGCTGTTGCCGGTTCATCCGGATCGGGAAAAAGCCTGCTGGCTCATGCTATATTGGGGATTTTGCCGAACAATGCAAGAGTGAATGGAGAAATATTGTATTGTGATAAAATACTCACAGTCGAACAGCAGCAAAAGCTTCGGGGAAAAGAAATGACACTTGTGCCGCAGTCCGTTGAATATCTGGATCCGTTGATGCACGTAGGGAAGCAAGTGATGGGCGTGGGCGGCAGTAAGGAGCAACAGGAAGCGGTATTTAAGAAATATGGATTAGTAGATGCAGTGAAAAAGATGTACCCTTTTCAGCTTTCCGGAGGAATGGCAAGACGTGTTCTGGTGTCAACGGCCGTAATCAGCGATGCAAGACTGATTATTGCGGACGAACCGACACCGGGTTTAAGTAAAGAGATAGCGCAGACAGCTATGGGACATTTCCGCTCACTTGCTGATGAGGGACGAGGGGTTATGCTGATAACCCATGATCTTGACCTTGCATTGACTTATGCAGACCGGATTGCTGTTTTTTATGCAGGCACCACGGTTGAGATAGCAGATGCAGAAGACTTCAGATCAGGAGCGGATGCTTTGCGGCACCCATATACTAAAGCATTATGGCGGGCTATGCCGCAAAATGGTTTTCAACCTATTGAGGGGACGCAGCCTTATGCGGGAAATCTTCCGAAAGGATGCCTGTTTGCCCCAAGATGTCACCATAGGACGAAAGAATGTGAACAAAGACCTGCCATACGACCATTGCGAGGAGGAGAGGTGTGTTGTATTCATGCTACTTGAAGCAAAAGATATTAGTTTTCGATATACAAAAAATAATATAATATTAAACCATATAAATTTTGGAGTTGATGCCGGGGAACGGGTAGCCCTGATTGGTCCCTCCGGTTGTGGGAAAAGCACTTTATCCCAGATTTTATCAGGTTATTTGAAGCCTTCTTCCGGCAGTGTACTTTTTAACGGAAAGCCTCTTCCTAAAGAGGGTTATTGTCCTGTGCAGTTGATTTACCAGCATCCTGAAAAAGCCATTAATCCAAGGTGGAAACTTAAGAAAACCTTAACAGAGGCATGGAGGCCTGACGAGGCTTTCTTAACAGAATTAGGTATTGAAAAACAATGGCTGACCCGTTATCCCAACGAGTTATCAGGAGGAGAATTGCAGCGCTTTTGTGTGGCAAGAGCATTAGGTCCTCAAACGCAATTTATTATTGCGGACGAAATGAGTACTATGTTGGATGTGATAACCCAGGCGCAGATATGGCAGCTGATGCTGAACACAATTAAGAAGAGAGGCCTGGGACTTCTGGTCGTGACACACAGCCTGGAACTGGCAGAGTGTATATGTTCCAGAGTGGTAAAATTTGAAGAGATTGCAAAATGATTGTTTCTTAAACGTTAGAATAAACAAATCCAAACACGAATATAATTAGGTAATTGCGAAGATCACATACTGTATCTATATGTCATGCAATTAATACAATTTCAGAGCTGAATCTTGCCCGGAAGGCAACTGAAGCTCTGAAATTCGTATGAATTGTATGGCATATTCAAAAAACTATTTAGTTTCGCAATTGCCTACGAATATAATAATATGGAGGTGTATATTTTATGATGAAAAAAATTAATTGGTTCCAACTCCTTGTATTCGTACTTATTACCGAGCTGGCAGGTGTTCTTAGCAGCTCAGCTTCCGGAAATGCCGGGCAGATTTACACAACGTTAACAAAACCGCCTTTGTCGCCTCCGGGTTGGCTGTTTGGTGTCATATGGCCTGTACTTTATCTGCTAATGGGAATCGCAGCATATATTATTTATCAATCGAGACAAATACCGGACCGTGAAAAGGCAATTAATTTATATTGGATACAGTTGTTTGTAAATTTCCTCTGGCCAATCGTATTTTTCCGTTTTGAGTGGTATTGGTTATCTGTTTTTGTTATTCTTTTGTTAATTGTTTTGGTCTTAATAACTACAATATGGTTTTACAGGATTAATAAAGCAGCAGGGCTCCTGATGGTTCCTTATTTGCTTTGGATAATTTTTGCGGCCTATTTAAATATTGGGGTCGCAATATTAAACTAATGTATAAAGGAATCCTTTAATAAACGGGTGTATTCTTAAGATATACCTGTTTTTTTTTGTGCTGTTTGATTATTTCGTTAATAAATGGCGGAAATGAGATGATTAAACCGAAATGAAACATTTACATTTATTGTCATACTATAAATAATATTAAATATGGATTCGAGGTTATTCATGTACATTCATGTAGTACAACAAGGCGATACGATCTACAGCATCGCAGATACCTATGGTATATCTCCTGAAAGAGTAACAATGGAAAACGATATAAGTAATCCTGATAATCTGACAGAAGGAGAAGCACTATTAATCCTTAAACCCAGTCAAATATACGTAGTACAAGAAGCAGACACTTTGGAGAGTATTGCCTTAGAGCAAGGGATGGATGTAATGGAACTACTAAGAAATAATCCGAATATTTCAAATAGGAAGCTATATAGCGGAGAGGAACTGGTGATACATTATGAGGATAATAAAACTACATCAAGTAAGACCAATGGATTTGCCTTTCCGTTTATTGACCGGGAGACTCTTAAGAAAACCTTGCCGTATCTGACTTACCTTACGATTTATTCTTATCGGCTCCTGTCAAATGGTGATCTGATTGAGATAGATGATTTGGAAATAGTGCAGATAGCAAAAGAATACGGGGTAGCGCCTATTATGTTTGTAAATGCGCCACATGAGGGAGAGGATGTTGATACAGAGATAGCCCACAACTTAATAAGCAATGCGATGATAAGGAATAATTTTCTTGATAATATCTTAAGAAATCTTCGCAGCAAGGGTTATTATGGTATTAATATTGACACGCCCTATATACATCCACTGGACCGGGAAGCTTATACGGAGTTTATAGCAGACGTAACAAAGCAATTAAACACAGAAGGGTTTTATGTTACAATTACCATAGCCCCAAGCACCTTTGAGGTATCAACAGGTATTATATATGCCGGTGTTGATTATGCCGGTTTGAGCCAGGCTGCAAACAGCGTATTATATCAGTTGACATATGCCTTTCGATACCCACGTAATCTTCCGATAAGCGTGCTGCCCTTCGAGACAGTGATACAAACTCTGGATAATGCGGTCGAACTTATTTCACCAGAAAAATGTATCTTAGGTATATCAATTGTAGGTTACCTTTGGGAATTTCCTTATTTTGCAGCGGTCACTTATGCAAACTTTTTAAATTATAATTCTGCCATGGATCTGGCAATAGACGTCGGTGCACCGATACAGTTTAATGAACGTTCCCGCTCGTCTTATTTTCAGTATGTGTATGGTGATCGGGAGTATATTGCCTGGTTTAAAGATATCAGAGTAGGTTACCCTTATTTGGAATACGTGAAAAGTAACGGTCTGCAGGGGGCTTCCGTGTGGAATATAATGTATTTTACAACTAATATCTGGTTATTAGTAAATACACAGTTTGTAATTGAGAAACTAGGGACATGACATGCTATAGGTAATTGTCACTAAAGTGACCGGACTTAAGCGAAAGAGTCCGCTATATACCGACCGCCAAAAGTTAGAACTAAAAATCTAACGATTGGAGGCCGGCCGCGAAAGTGTCAGCAGACTGATACTTTGTTCTATAAATCTTCTGTTTTTCTTTAGAATTTCTTTCATTTATTCTAAAAAAGTTTCTTAATCTTTTCGGTTATGATAAAGATATAGTTTTTAAGCTGTTGAATAGTTCGGAAATGCAACAACACGAATCAACAAAACTATAAATTTTATTATGTGAAAAGGATATTAAATTATGAAGTATATTACGTTTGTAGTACCAAGTTATAATTCTGAAAAATATTTAGAGAGATGTATTGATTCTCTTCTACCTGGTGGGGAAGATGTAGAGATTATTATCGTAAATGATGGATCTACAGACAGTACCGGTATCATTGCAGATCGGTATGCAGAGCAATTTCCTAATATTGTAAAAGTAGTGCATAAAGAAAATGGGGGTCATGGTTCGGGTGTCAATGTCGGTATAGAAAGGGCAAGAGGTATCTATTTTAAAGTAGTGGATTCTGATGACTGGGTGGACAAAAACAGTTATTTGCTTCTGTTAAACAAGATAAAAGAAATATTGGAGAGCAATGAACGGACCATAGATTTATTTATTTCTAATTATGTATATAATCGCTTGGAGGAAGGCACGTTTAATCAAATACATTATAGAAATGTATTTGAGGAGAACAAGATTTGTTCCTGGGATGATATAAAATATTTTACTGTGTCACAATATTTTCTGATGCATTCATTAACCTTTAGGACAGACATTCTCAGACAGTCCGGTTTAAGCCTGCCAGAGCATACTTTTTATGTGGATAATATATTTGCATACCAGCCTCTGCCCTATGTAAAAAAGCTGATATACCTGGATATCGATTTTTATCAATATTACATCGGAAGAGAAGATCAGTCAGTAAATGAAAAAAGCATGATACGGAGAATCGATCAGCAGTTTACTGTGACAAGAGCAGTTTTAAACAGCTGTAACATAAAAGAAATAAAACAAAGATCTCCGAAGCTTGCAAAGTATATGATTCGCCAAATCTCTCTGCTGACATTAATAACCTCCGTTTTGTGCTCTCTGTCAAATGAACAGGAGTACAAATGCGAAATGAAAAAATTATGGTATGAGCTTAAAAATATGGATACTTTTCTTTATAAGCAAGTTAAGTATTATTCATTTAATGTCATTTCTTCATTACCGGAGCCTATAAGCGATAAAGTGTTAATCTCCGGTTACCGATTTGCCAAGAAAAAATATATGTTTGCCTAGAGGAGGAATCAATGAGATTACTTTCTTTTCTTAAAAAACATAAGCAATATGCAAATGTAATTTTGTTTTTAGCAGTGGCTTTCCTTACCGCTTACACAATATATAAAGGGATTAACACGACGGATTTAATAAAAAGCATGAAACAAATATCCTTATTTTGGCTTATCCTATGTATTGCGGCCGTTTTGACATTTGTATTGATGGAAGGTATTATTTTATGGCTGCTGCTAAAGCAAAAAGGTAAAAAACTGTCTATCTTTCGATGCATTAAATATACTTTAATCGGCTATTTTTATTCAGGGCTGACACCCTCTGCCTCAGGAGGGCAGCCGTTCCAGCTCTATCACATGGCGAAGGACGGAAACGGCACAGCTAAAAGCACAGCAGCACTTTTATCCATGGCACTTTTTTACAAACTGATCATGGTTCTTATGGGAACAGGTCTTTGCCTTTATTGGTCTAAAGGCATTAAAGAGTATTTCGGTATTTATATATGGGTATATTATCTGGGTTTATCATTAAATGTAATAGTGCTTTTGGCGATTCTTACATTTATGTCAATACCCGAAAAGGCAAAAGGGATAGTCCATAAAGTGATCCATTTATTAACAAAATTAAAAATATTAAAAGAAAATCATAACCGTAATGAAAAAATCGATTCGTTTATTACAGGTTATAAAGATTCGATAGGATTTTTATTTAGTAATAAGGGTAAAATGGGAGTATTAACTTTACTGACTATTATCCAGAGAGTTTCTCTTCTGCTCATACCTGTTTTTATTTATATGGGGCTTTATTTAAAAACTGGTAATCCCTTAACAATATTTTTAATCCAGGCCGCAATTTATGTAGCTGTAGATATGTTACCATTACCGGGAGCACAAGGTATTACAGAGATTATATATATCAATGCCTTAGGCAGCATATTTACAGAAAAATATTTAACTGCTTCCATGATTATAACAAGAAGTGTCAGTTTCTATTTAATTTTTATTATAGGAATGGCAGTTGTATTATTGAATGGGTGTGACTGCATTCAGCGAACAAAGCGGTCAAGTCACAGACTCGTTAAGGAATTAGAGAGCTGATTCGGACTTGACCGTATTATTCCAGAAGCTTAAGTCTTGATTATTCCGCTATAATGGACAAGGTATCTGTTTCTTCTGTGCGATACTCGTTTTCGAGTTTGTTTAAGTGGCTGAACGCTGATTTTAAAGCGACTATGGCAACGAGGCTGGAGAAAAGGTCAGATAGAGTACCGGCTCCCCATACACCATTTAATCCTAAGAAATTAGGTAAGATAAGCAGTAGTGGTATCAGTAAAAGTACTTGTCTTAAAAGTCCTAAAAAGGCTGCTTTTTTCGCTTCACCGATAGATTGAAAGTAGCTGGCCCCTACAATCTGGGCACTTATAAAAGGAAGCATTAATAAAAATAACCGCATTCCGGAACTTGCTTTTGAAATAAGCTCCGGTTCATTGGTAAAGATACTAGAGAGCATTACCGGAAAAACTTGAACAAGTATAAATGTTATTGTACAAATCGATGTGACGGCAGCCAGTTCAAGCTTTAAGACGTGTTTAACCCTGTCAAAGCGTTTAGCACCAAAGTTAAAACCTATGATTGGTGAAGCACCTTGTGTAACTCCCATAGCCGACATAAGGAATAGAACCATCACCGAGTTGATTATTGTCATCGCCCCAATAGCAATGTCACCGCCGTATGTTTTAAGTGCGTTGTTGGATAGGATACTGACCACAACGGAAGATAGTTGCATGGCGAATGAAGCAAATCCAATACTTAAGATCGACTTTATAGTTACTGAATGGAGTTTTAATTTACTCATTTCAATTTTTATTTGACTCTTATCACTGAAAAAGTGTTGTATTATCATGATAGAGGTTACAAACTGAGCAATAATTGTTGCCCAAGCTGCACCGGATATGCCCAGGTTAAGACTGAAAATAAAAATTGGATCTAAAATGATATTAATAAGGGTTCCGACAATTACAATCATCATTGATTTGACAGGATGACCCGCAGCTCTTACCACATTCACTAATCCACTTCCAATACCTTGGAAGACAGCACCATAGAGAATAACAGTCATATAATCCTCTGCATAAGGCATAGTTGCTTCGCTGGCACCGAATGCTTTAAGGACAGGAATTTTAAATATAAGACCTAATAGTGTCATTAAGAGCATTAAACCAAAAAGTAATGTTATGGCATTGCCAAGTAATCTTTTTGCTTCCTTCTTGTTGTTTTCTCCCAGCTTAATTGAAATGAGTGCTGAGGCTCCTATTCCGATCAATGAACTTACGGCGGATAGCAACATCATAAACGGTAAGCTTAATCCGATCCCAGTCATGGCAAGACCGCCAATTCTGCCGACAAATATACGATCCACCAAATTATACAACGAGTTTATAATCATACCACCAATGGCAGGAAGCGAAAATTGGAATAAAAGCTTACTTACGGGTCTGGTAATGAGCATGTCTCTATTTGAATCCATAGTTTACCTCTCTTTCTTAACTGCTAAAACAGTATAGATAGCATCACTAATGTTAGTTTTCTTCACAATTTCAAAGCCGGTTAAAGACAATGCTTTTTGTAGCTCCTCTGAACTAATACGAATGGACATTGGCGGACCTTCGATTATCAGGTCATCCTTTTCATATTCAAGACATAGCAAGTGTCCTCCCGTCTTTAGTACCTCAAATATATTTGATAGTACTTCTGTCAGTGAACTTACTTCGTGTAGTATTAAGGATGCCATAACAAAATCAACACTGCTATTAGGTATACTTAAGTTTTCAATATATTCCTGAATCGGTTCAATATTAGTAAGTCCTTTTTCCTTAGCTTTCGCCTCTATAACATTTAGCATACGTCTGTCAGGGTCCATAGCGTACACTTTATTAGAGGTACATGCGGCCATAGGAATTGTAAAAAAGCCTGAGCCTGCACCGACATCAAGTAAAGTATGATTTACTTGAATCGGCATCTGGCTTATAAGTATTTCAGGTGGTATGAGCTGTTCTCTTTGCCTGCTATCTAAGAAAGCAATTTTGTTTAAAAAATTAATATCCGGTTCATTGGAATGATGTTTGTAATTCATAATAGACCTCCTATAATATATAATACAGACTGTAAATATCTATAATTGGATTAAAAAATGAACAGTTACAGCTGCCTGTGTTTTAGCTCATTTTTATATAATATCGCAAATACGTTTTTCTTTTAGATGGTTCACCATTTTCTCTTCCGCGTCTCTCATAACCTTTTCTATGTGACAATCACGATTCTCATCCATTTCACAAGTGAAAAGCGCTCCGCTGCCTTCAATGGCCTGAATGACATCATAAAAGCTTATTTCGTTCTTTGGTTTTCTGAGACTATAACCTCCATTTACACCAGGCGTAGACTGAATCAGATCAGCTTTGACTAATTGTGTCAGTATCTTGGAAAGATAGGTAGGTGATATATTCATGTGACCAGCTAATGGCTGAAGACTTAAATTGTCTTTACCTTCTTGCTTTACAAAATAGGCCATTATATGTAAAGCATAATTAGTTGCTTTTGTGTATTTCATAGCAGCTCCTCCACAAAGATAATACAGACTGTATTTGTCTATGATTATAAATGATAGGTTTTACATTGTCAATAATGATTTTGATAAAACTAGGTCTTTCTTGGCAATCGAACCTAATTCTAGCCCCTCAGTATGTCTGTGTAAACATATTGAGGGGGATTTTTGAAGTAAAAAATTGTATGGATTGAGATGACAGATTAGATAAGTAAGGAATCTATACACTTATACAATTAATTTAAATTTGTCCCCAATACAGAGCTGCTGACAAAGATTTGTAATTGTATTGTCAGGGTCATGAATCACACTGTCAATGCGAAGAAGCGGATAACCTTTGGAAATTCCCAATATTTTGGCTTCTTTTATTGAGGCAAAAGTAATATCGATTGTTTTTGAAGAATGTTCTAAAGTTATGTTATGCTTTTCCTTTAAAATTTCATATAAGGAAGAATCGTTAAGATTCTCTCCGAATAAGAAAGAGAAAGATTCCGGAAATTTATTGGATTCCAGAAGTACCGGCTTTAAGTCAGCGTAACGAATTCGTTCAACTACAACAATTTTCTCATCGGGTTTAAGATTCATGAGCTCACTTTCCTTATCGGTAGGCTCTTCCAGTGCTATTTTTATAGTTCTTGCACCTGGGGTAAAGCCCATGTGTCTACACAACTCTGTGAAACCGATAACACCGGTAGAAATACCTCTTTGAAATTTCTTTTCAGCTACAAAAGTACCTTTCCCGGATTTGCGTTCCAGATAGCCAAGATCAGCAAGTCCAGCAAGTGCTTTTCGTACAGTTACTCTGCTTACATTGTATTGTTGGCTTAATTCACTTTCAGTTGGAATTCGGCTTCCTGCGGGTCGTTCTCCGCTTTCGATTTCTTTACGCAACATCTCTTCTAGCTGCTGATAGAGCGGTGTTGCTATTGTATTATCTAATTCCATATATAAACCTTTCTGTGTCTGATAGAATAAAATTGATTAAATGTATTAACAAATATATTGTAATACATTTCACTACGAATGTATATAAAAATAATTTTTTATTCATAAAACAAATAAAGAATTGACAAAAGTATTATATTGTATTATATTAATGCTATAATATTTGAAATACAAAACAAACATAAAACATTAAAAGGAGAGAATCAATGACATACAAAAGTGCAGAGATTAAATCAATTATTACGGAAATCTTAGAAGAAAAGAAAGATAAGGGTGGGATTAAATCACTTTACTTCGTAGGATGCGGAGGATCTTTAGGAGCCCTTTATCCAGCAAAAACTTTTATGGAGAAAGAAAGCGCAACTATTAAATCTGCGTGGATTAATAGTAATGAATTTGTTCACAGCACTCCAAAAGATTTTGGTGTGAATTCAATTATTGTTCTTGCCTGCCACAAAGGTAATACGCCCGAAACAATTGAAGCTGCAAAGTTAGGGAAAATGATGGGAGCATCTGTAATTATTTTAACCTGGCTTGAAGAGTCTGAAATTATTGAATTTGGTGATTATATTGTATTATATTCATTTGATGCCAGCCCGGATCATCTTAAAGGTGATATTGATTATTCCGGTGAAAAAACAATGTGTGCACTTTACGTTGCAGTGGAACTTCTTGCACAGTCAGAAGAGGGTTATGAGAATTACGACAAATTTTATGAGGGTGCAGGAATGATTACCAATATCATTCGTAAAGCACGTGTCCATGTGTCAGAACGTGCGGTCTCATTTGCAAAAGAGTATAAAGATGACACTGTTATCTATACCATGGGAAGTGGTGCAAGTTACGGTGCAGCTTATATGGAAAGTATCTGTATCTTTATGGAAATGCAATGGCTTGATTCCAGCAGTATCCATACAGGAGAATATTTCCATGGACCTTTTGAAATCACAGATGCAAATAGACCATTTATGATACAGATTTCTGAAGGGTCTACGCGTACTTTAGATCAAAGAGCACTTACTTTTCTTAAAAAATATGCTAAGCGTATTGAAGTCCTGGATGCAAAGGAACTTGGGCTGTCTACAATTGATGTATCTGTTGTAGACTACTTTAATCATTCTTTGTTTAATAATATATATCCAATATATAATCATGAGCTGGCAACAAACCGTCAACATCCCCTATCAACACGTCGTTATATGTGGAAAGTTGAATACTAAAATTAATTCCCTTTGCTGGAAAGTGTTTGTATTGTCTCAGTGCGGAGAGAATTTTCCCACTGAGACTTTTTTGTGCAATAGGAAATTGCGTCCTATTGCACAAAAAGCCCGACCGGCAGGATGCACATGACGCGCTTAAGGAAGATGTCACTGTCGTGACAGCGCGTCAGACTCTTTTTCATTTTTAAGGAGTCCTGGTAGAGGCGCTTGATTGGTATCTGAAAAGAATTTAGCAGATATATCAAAAATATTAAAAGTATTATAATGTATTATTTTTGTGAAAAACAGCTAAAAACAAATTTTATTCTTTGTTCAATACAGAGAAAACAAATTTTCATGATTGACAAAGGTAAAAGAAAAACATATATTGTATTATATACAAAGCAATACAAAATAATACAATATAGTATCTCGAGTAAACGGAGAATAAAGATTGCGGAGTATTAATGGCTAAGGATGTGCGCACCATCTTTAAAAACGAACAAATCAAAAATTACTCAATTAGAGGAGGGTCCACAATGTTTTGGATTGAATTGATTATTGTCCTTGCAATTATTTTCTTGGGAGTACGTAAGGGGGGAACATTCCTGGCAATGGCCGGTGGTATTGGAATGCTCATTATGACTTTTATTTTACATGTTAAGCCTTCAGATCCGCCAATCACAGTCATTCTGATCATGATAGCAGTCATCTGTGCAGCAGCCACCATGCAGGCATGCGGCGGCCTGGATTTCTTAGTTAAGATAGCAGAGAAGATTCTTCGTAAAAATCCGAAGCTTATCACAATCTTGGCGCCAATTGTATCATACATATTTACATTTATGTGTGGTACCGGGCACATTGTATATAGCTTACTTCCGGTAATAAATGAAATTGCTATTGATACGGGAGTTCGTCCGGAACGTCCAATTTCAGCATCTATTGTTTCATCTCAGCAAGCAATTACAGCATGTCCGATTTCTGCAGCAACCGTTGGTATTCTCGCTTTTATGGCAGAATCGCCTTATACACAGGTTAATATCTTCACGCTGTTGCTTGTTTGTATTCCAGCAACTTTAATCGGAACTGTTGCAGCTGCATTAGCTGTAATCAAAAAGGGAAAAGAGCTTGAAGATGATCCGGAATTCCAGGCGCGTGTTGCTTCAGGGCAGATAGAAGACTTTACGAAGAAGCATATTGAAGAAAAGAAAACTACTAAAGAAGCTAAACTTTCTGTAGCAATTTTCTTAACTGCAATGGTGGGCATTGTATTATTAGGTGCAGTAAAACAGCTCGTTCCTGTTATTGATGATGATGGCACCAAATTACCATTAACTACAGTAATTGAAATCTTCATGTTAGTTGCAGCGGCTGTTATGATTCTTTTAACCAAACTTGACAGTAACAAAGTATTGGATCAGCCAGTTTTTCGTACCGGTATGTTCGCCGTTGTTTTAGCATTCGGCCTCTGCTGGTTAGTAAATACATTTATCGGTGATCAGGCTTCTTTCATCACAGACAATATGTCTTCGTTAACAAATCAGTATCCATGGATTTACATCGTTGCAGTATTTATTGTCGGTGCGATTACAACCAGTCAGTCTTCTACCACGATGATTATGGTTCCAATCGGTATTGCATTAGGACTTCCTGCCAATATTATTGTAGCCGGATGGATTGCCTGTTCTTCCAACTACTTTATTCCTGCCTCCGGACAGTGTGTTGCAGCAATCGCGTTTGATTCCGCTGGAACGACCAGGATAGGTAAATTTGTATTGAATCACAGCTATATGATTCCCGGTTTAGTATGCACCTCAGTATCAGTTGTAGCCGCTGTACTTATTGGAGCAGTTATATTCTAAATCCTGGCTTATAATGAGCCGGATAATCAATTGGACCTCAATCTGGCATCTGCGCTTTTTACGGCGGAAGCCAGGGGTCCTATATTGAAAGAAAATATAGGAGGCTTTACCAATGAAATTTGCACCGATGAATTATCACTATCTTAGATATCCAATTAAAAAGTTCTTAGATAAGGTGGAGAACTCACCATTTGATAGTATTGATTTATATTGTTCTGCTCCGCAGTTAAATATGTTTGATTATCCTCTTAGCAGGTTAATCGATCTTGATAAAGATATACGCCGCCGTAAATTAAGTGTTATGGCGATGACCCCTGAAAACTGTACTTATCCGGTAAATTTTTGTACCTCAGATAACTTAACAAGAGAGTCAAGTGTCCGTTATTATCAGAGAGCAATTGACACAGCTGAATTTCTAGGATGCCCAAATGTCCAGATCAGTACGGGTTTTGGGTATTTTGACCACTCTCGAGAGGAAGCCTGGAAGTATTGCAGAGAATCGATGGTTACCCTTGCAGCATACTGTGAGAAGAAAAATGTCCGGTTATTACTGGAGGAATTGAAAACTACTACAACCAATGTTCTCATTACAAGTAAAGATATTGCACAGATGTTAAAAGAGATTGGATCTGAAAGTATTGTTGGAATGGTTGATTTGGATCAGATGACATATGCAGATGAAACAGTTGATGACTGGTTTAATAATCTGGGCGAAAAACTTAAACATATTCATTTTAATGACAGAGGACATACGGTTCCCGGTGATGGTGATTTTCCAATGAAAGAATATTATGAAGCAATAAAGAGACGGGGGTATGAAGGAACCGTGTCTTTTGAAATCTGTGACCGGCGATATTATTGTGACCCGGATAAAGCCATTGATGATATTATTGCATGGATAAAAATGAATACAAATGAATTGAATTAAGGAGAAAATTATGTGGACGTGTGAAATGTTCGGTGTAGAAAAACCGATTATAGCTTTACTGCATTTAGATGCACTGCCGGGAGACCCGGGGTTCTGTGGAGACATGAACACGGTATTAGAGCACGCAAGACAGGATCTTATTGCTCTTCAAAATGGTGGGGTAGATGGTATTCTTTTTGCAAATGAATTTAGTTTGCCATATCAGCCTGTTACAGATATTGCCACGGTATCTGCAATGGCATATATCATTGGAAATCTAAAAGATGAAGTCAAAGTACCATTTGGTGTCAATGTTGTAAAAAACCCTATAGCTACCATTGATCTGGCAGCTGCAACAAATGCAATGTTTGCACGGAGTTGTTTCTCCGGTGCTTACATGGGAGAATATGGAGTCTACTACTCGAATAGCGGAGAAGCAGTCAGACGTAGGAAAGCTCTCGGAATAGAGAATATGAAACTGTTATTCAAAGTAAATCCGGAAGCTGATACCTATCTGGTACAGAGGGATATTCGAACAGTTGCAAAATCCATTATGTTTGGTGATTTTGCAGATGGTTTATGTGTTTCAGGAGCAGCAGCCGGGGAGGAACCGGATGATAACATTTTGGCTAAGGTATATGAAGTCGCAAAAGCTAAAGATGTACCAGTATTCTGCAATACCGGATGCAATCACAAAAATGTCAGAGACAAGCTAAAATATTCCGATGCAGTATGTATGGGTTCTGCATTTAAAAAAGATGGGATATTTAATGAACGGGTGGATGAAAGCAGTGTTCACGAATTTATGGATATTGTAAAGGCAATCAGAGCTGAACTATAAGGAGATGGATAGTTGAAACGCTATTTTTTAGGAATTGATATAGGTACCTATGAATCCAGGGGAATGCTTATAGGGGATGATTTTAAAGTGATAGCTGATTGCTCTGCAAATCATACGATGGACAATCCAAAGCCGGGCTATTTTGAGCATGATGCACAACAGGTATGGTGGAGAGAGTTTTGTGAAATTTCAAAATCGCTTATTCAGAAAAGTGGGGTTGAACCGGAGAATATTGTTTGCGTTGGAGCGAGCACTCTTGGAACAGACTGCCTTCCTGTGGATGCAAACTGTACTCCGCTTCGACCAGCTATCCTCTATGGAATCGATGCAAGAGCAACAGAGGAAATCAGCTGGTTAAATGAATATTATGGAGAACAGGAGGTATACAGATTATTTGGTCATCCTGTTTGTTCCGGTGACACAGCAACAAAGATATTATGGATCAAGAATCATGAACCGGAAATATATAAAAGAACCTATAAATTTTTAACAGGAAGTTCCTATATTACAGCAAAACTGACTGGACGATATGTCATTGATCAGTTCCTGGCAAAAGGGTCTTTCCGGCCGCTTTACAATGCAGATGGAAGCATAAATGAGAAAAATTGCAATCATTTTTGCAGACCAGATCAGCTGGCTGAATGTGCGTACTCAACAGATATTATTGGTGGTATCACAAAACAGGCAGCAGAAGAAACCGGACTTTGCGTGGGAACACCTGTTATTACAGGAACTGGAGATTCTACTTCAGAAGCCATCAGTGTTGGACTTGTAGAATCAGGAACCACTTTTTTTCAATATGGTTCTTCTATGTTTTATTACTATTGTGTAAATCGTTTGGTGAAAGATTATAGATCGCCATATGGAAATGGGACCATTAAAGGTGGAAAGGTATTTACCATTCCGAATACCTTTTGTATTGGAGATGGAACAAATGCCGCAGGGACACTCACACGCTGGATCAGAGATACTTTTTATCAGAAAGAATTGGAAGATGAAAAAAACGAAGGAGAAAATGCTTATGCTATCATGGCAAAAGAAGCCGCAGAGATTAAACCCGGTTCGGATGGATTAATGATTCTTCCGTACATTTATGGAGAACGGAGTCCCATTCAGGATCCATTAGCAAGCGGAATTTTCTTCGGACTAAAAGGAAATCATAATCGAAAGCACATAAACAGAGCAGCATTAGAAGCTGTTGGGTATTCGACTTATCAGCATTTAATTCTTTTTAAGGAGATGGGAATACCACCTAAAACGATTATTACTGCAGGAGGAGGAACAAAAAATAAAACATGGATGCAGATTATCTGTGATATGGCTGGAATGCCACTTCATATACCGGAAAACTATCAGTGTTCTTCCTATGGAGATGCAATGTTAGCAGCTGTTGGCTGTGGTGCGTTACGGGATTTTAAGTCACTTCAGAATGCGCTTCCAAAAGGGACTATTATTACACCCGATATGTACAATCATAAATTTTATAAAGATCAATATGAAATATATAAGGAATTATATTTGAATAATAAAGAACTGATGCACAGACTGCAGACACATTAAAACGGGAGGTTTCGAAAAAATGGTAATAGACACACATATACGTCCGGTGCTTTATGCGCCTATTTGTCAGGATAAAGAAAGGTTTGAACAGCGATGTGATGAAATGAATTTTCATCTTATGAGTCCTGCCGGTATTGAACTCTTAAAAAAGCAATATGCATTAGCAGATATACAGAGGGTTTTCCTGCTTCCAGAAGATTGCTCAGCAGAGACAGGGGCACCAGCTATTTCAAATGATGAGATTGCGCAGCTGGTTTCATGTGATTCGGATTACTTTATTGGTTTCGCATCTGCAGATCCAAGAAATAAGGACGCAGTAAAAAATTTGGAGCATGCATTTACAACATTGAATTTGAAAGGCTTATTTATTAATACAGCCCGTCTTCAGATGTATCCTTATGATGAAAAACTTATTCCGCTGTATGATATCTGTAAAAAGTATCATAAGCCAATTATTTTTCATGCGGGATTATCCATGGAAAAAAATGCATTGGCAAAATATTCCTGCCCAATTGATTTTGAAGAGATTTTTTATAAATACCCGGAAATCAATATCTGTTTGACTCATATGGGATGGCCGTGGGTTCAGGTAACAGCTGCATTGCTCTTAAAATATCAAAATGCTTATGCAAGTACAGGTTTAGTGAATTTTGACGGACCGTATCAGATATTTCACAAGGTATTCAAAGAAGATATGGGAGAATTATGGGTAGAACACAATATTGCAGATAAGATTATGTTCGGATCAGATTCCCCGAGAATTCGGCCGGTAAGAAGTAAAAGAGGAATAGACAGCCTTGGCTTTTCCAATGAAACGATGGAAAAAATAAACTATAAAAATGCACTGAGATTTCTTGGATTGGAGGAATAGATGATGCAGTTCAAATTAAAAGAAGTTGCTGTCTGTGCGGACAAAGAGTTTGAGATGATACAGATTACACAGAGCGTAAGAGATTTTGTTGAAGAAAGCGGCATCGAAAATGGAGTGGTATTCGTAATTACAGAGCATACAACTACAGGGATTACGGTAAATGAAAGTCTTCCATGTGTAGAAAAAGATATTATGGAAACCCTCGATAGATTAGCGCCTGAAAATGATCTATATAATCACAATCATTATCTTCCCACATATGGAACGATTGGTGGGAATGCACCGGGACATTTAAAATCCCTTTTGACCGGTAATCATTGTGTATTTCCGATCATGGACCGAAGACTAAAGCTGGGACATGCAGCAGACATATACTTCTGCGAATATGACGGAATAAAAAATCGAAGATATATGATTTATGCAATGGGGGAATAAAAGAATGAAAAGAGCAATTGCCATGAGTGATAATTGCATTGATGTCTATTATAAGCTCGATCGTTATTACTTAACAGGAAACAGTATTGATTTTGCGTTTAACTATAAAGATTTAGGCGGAAATGTAACAGAAATGACAATCCTTGGCAATGATGTATTTGCTAAGGCATTAGAAGAACGGTTAAAGGAGCGGGAGATTCCCTTTCGGATATTAAAAAGAATAGAGCGGCCAACAGGAATGGCAACGATGGATCTTGTAGATGGAGATAAAAAGCATCTTCATTTTGAGGGAAATGCAATGGAAGAGATAGAAATCGCTCCGGAAGATCTGGAATTTATTAAAAACTTCGATATTGTTTATGCAGAACGTTGGACCAAGATAAATCGGTATATAAAGAATTTGAAACAACCCGGACAAATATGGGTGTATGATTTTTCAAAGAGACTGGAACAGGATAGTAATGATACTATCATACCATATCTGGATTATGCATTTTTCTCTTATGATAAGGATGATGAGTATATAAGAGACTTCATGAAGAAAACGAAAGAAAAGGGTGCGAAAGTTGTAATCGCAATGCTTGGAGAAGCTGGAAGTCTTGCATATGATGGATGTAAATGGTACAAGCAGGAAGCTGAAAAAGTGCCGGTAGTTAATACCGTAGGTGCAGGCGATTCCTTTATTGCAGCATTCACTTATGGAGTTAGCCTGGGAGAAGATATTCCGAAATGTATGCTTCGAGGGAAAACAAGAGCAACTGAAATTATTCAACAGTTTAATCCATATAAATGACAAAGTGAAAAAATGATTAACTAATAAAGGCATATTATATTACCAATAAAGGAAAAAGGAGAAACAATGGAAAACTGCAAAATCATTGCAATTGGAGATAACGTATGCGACAAATATCTTTCCCGGGGAATGATGTATCCGGGCGGACAGTGTGTGAATACCTGTGTATATGCATCACTCAATGGTACAAAAGCAGCATATCTTGGAAAATACGGAACCGATGAAGTGGCGGAATGTGTTCAGAACACGTTGAGATTGATTGGTATAGATGATAGTCAAAGCCGTCATTTTGAAGGAGAAAATGGTTTTGCCCTTGTGACACTAAAGAACAGTGATCGTGTGTTTCTTGGATCGAATAAGGGTGGAATTGCCAAGGAGCATTCATTTGATTTTACGGAAAAGGATTTTGAATATATCAAAGGATTTCAATTGATATATACTAATTTAAACAGTTATATTGAAGAGAACCTTCCGGAACTTAAGACCACAGGCGTTCCGATTGCTTATGACTTTTCTACCAGATGGACAGATGAATATCTGGAAAAAGTTTGTCCTTATATTACAATTGCTATTTTATCCTGTGCTCATCTTACAGATGAGAAGCGTGAAGAGGAAATGAAAAAAGTGCAGTCCTTTGGAGTTCCGATAGTGCTTGGAACTGTTGGGGAGGATGGCTCCTATTTGCTTTACAAGGACACCATCCTATATGCAAATGCCGTACATGCAGATGATATCATCGACACGATGGGCGCCGGAGATTCTTATTTTGCAACTTTCTTGTGTTCCCTTTTAGAATCATCGGAAACAGGAGCAATTATAGAAGCAGATGACAAGAAAATGAAAGAACGGCT
The DNA here is from genome assembly GCF_030913705.1 of Anaerocolumna sp. MB42-C2. Lineage (GTDB taxonomy): Bacteria > Bacillota > Clostridia > Lachnospirales > Lachnospiraceae > Anaerocolumna. The sequence continues at coordinate 1,425,022 of NZ_CP133190.1, read as the reverse complement.
TCAAGAGGCAATGAGAAAAGGCGCTGCGTTTGCTGCCCGGGTTTGCGCAATGGAGGGTGCCTTTGGTTATGGTACACCGATAGTTGGAAAAACAGAAATATAAGTGTTTCGCTGCAAAATAATAAAAGGGAATAGAGAGGAAGATTAAATGAAACCAGATATTTACGAAAACAATCAAGAAGGAATCCTTTGCGTCTATAAAAATGAGAAATGGCTTGTAAGTATTAAGAATTGGAAGCCAGATAATGATATCGAAGGTATTGCTCATTTAGAGATTCATCACACTACGGATGAACAGTTTATTCTGACTGCCGGAAAGGCCATTCTTATTACAGCAGAAAGAGAGAAAGATAAGTTTAAAATTGAACTTACTCTTATGGAGCAGGGAAAAGTATATAATGTTCCGAAAGAAGTATGGTTCTATTCAGTTACCCAGCGAAATACCAAGATGATGTATGTACAGGATTCGAATTGCTCTATGGAAAACAGTGATTTTATGGATTTATCTCCAGAAGAAGTAGTTTATATTCAAGATACTGCACGCAAGTTATTTGGGGAATAATTGAGGAGATCATGAGTAAAAAATATGTTCTGTTTGATTTTGACGGAGTAATTGCCAATACGGAAGAAAGCAATAAGAGATATCTGGAGAAAGCATTGAAAGAGCATGGAATCACTTTGACTGAAAAGGACAGACAGCAATTGATTGGATCCAGTGATAAAACATTTCTTCAAAATATCCTAAAACGAGGCCCGGTTCCTGTGTCAGAGGGGGAGCTGGCAATTACCCGTAAAAGAATTGGCAATACGTATGAAAACACCAATATCCAGCCTATGCCTGAACTAGTTCCGATGCTTCACTTTTTACGGGAAAAAGGAGTAAAAACAGCGATCGCATCTTCCACATCTACAAAATTAATTATTATTGCTCTGGACAAAATGGGGATGACTTCCCTTTTTGATACCATCGTATGCGGAGATATGTGTACAGAAAGTAAACCCCATCCGCAGATATATCAACGAGCTATGGAATATCTTGGAGCAAAACCCGAGGAATGCATTGTAATAGAGGATTCTACGGTAGGAATAGCTGCCGGAAAGCGTGCAGGTGCATATGTAATAGCTTATCTGGGTTCTGGTTTACAACAGGATATTCATGAAGCTGATTTTTCTGTAAATTCTTATACAGAGTGTAAAGAAAAATTATGTGAAATATTTCATTTCATTCCTTAACTATAAATTTTATAGAATTTTGCCTACACTGCAAATGACATACATTTTTTTATTGATAAATGGCCCCAAATTCTGGTTGCCAGATTGCTGGCGGACATCTTTGCAAAAGAGGTAGACTTCTTTAGTATCGGAACCAATGATCTGATCCAGTACACCATGGCGGTTGACCGTATGAATGAGAAGGTTGCCCATCTGTATTCCCAATACGATCCGGCGGTACTCCGTTCTATTAAAAAAATTGTAGATAGTGCTCATGAAAATGGTATCTGGGCAGGTATCTGCGGAGAAGCTGCGGCGGATAAAATCTTACTTCCCCTTTGGGTAGGATTTGGACTGGATGAACTCAGCATGTCTCCTGGATCTATACTACGGATAAAAGGACAGATTCAAGGACTTACGAAATCGACCTGCGAGGAATTGGTTAAAAAAGCATTTACATTAAGTACTGCAAAAGAAGTAGAAGAAACTTTGAAAAATTTCAAATGATTGAATTTTCTTGATATATTAACTCTTTCTTCTTGATAGAAAATACTTGCTAAAACTATGCTATACATTTAATTCGTAAAAGATATGACATTGCCCCCAGAGTAAAACATTGAAAAATTTGAATCATTGTTAAACTCCGGGGGTTTTTTATCGCGAAAATTGATCGCTCAAAGCATACTGAATAGATTGTAAGGTTTACCATTATTCTGATGAACTGTAACAATTGTTATGTTGATTATATAAATCAAATAAAATGCTGTTTACTAAATGCAAGCATTGCTAAAGAATCGACACAAGAGTATTTCTGATTTCCAATGAAGAAAACATTATGAATTATTATATTCCAGTGTAAATAATACATTTATAATGGCGAAGTGAAAGCGAAAAGGATGACAATAATTGAGTTCACGATATAATAAAAATTGTAAGTATCAAATTGGAAGGAGGGAAAAGTTTGAGAAAGATTTTACTAGCTACTCATGGTACTTTTGCAAAAGGAATTTTAAATTCATTATCAATAATTATGGGAGAACAATCAAATATAGAATGTCTTTGTGCATATCTTGACGGAGAAGATTGCATTGAACAGCAAGTTAAAACAATTGTTGAAAGCAAGGATGCAAATGTTGATTTGGTTGTTGTTACAGATGTATTTGGTGGTAGTGTAAACAATGAATTTATGAAATATCTCGATGTAAATGGGTTATATCTCATTAGTGGATTAAATCTGAATTTGTTACTTGAATTAACTACATCGGAAGAAACAAGTACAGATAAAATGATTAAAGATATTCTTGAAAAAAGAAATGATTTTGTAAAGTATTGTGAACGAAAATCAATTAGTGATGAAGAATTCTAATCAATTGGTAAAGTATTATCGTTTGAAAGGATACTTTATAAGGAGGTGGAAAAATGATTAAATTATTGAGAGTGGATCATAGGCTAATTCATGGGCAAGTTGCATTTGCTTGGACATCTTATCTGGGTGCAGATTGTATATTAGTAGCCAATGATGAGGTGGTAAACAATAGTTTACATATGACTACTTTAAAATTAGCTAAACCTGCTAATGTTAAATTAGTTGTTAAAAATATTGATGACTCTATTCAGGCTATTAATAGTGGAGTCACAGATAAGTATATATTATTTATAGTTGTCTCGAATATAAAAGATGCCCAAAGATTATCAAAAGGATGCTCCAAAATCAAACAAGTTAATTTAGGTGGGGTAAAAGCTAGAGAAAACACGAGACAAATAAGTTCTGCGGTTAGTGTAACCGATGAAGAGATTGACATGATAAGAGACATGATCAATTTCGGAATTGAAGTTGAGATTAGACAAACACCAACTCAGAAAAAGGTGTTAGCTCAACAATTAGTATAGAAACATAATCAGGAGGTATTATATGCTAGTACAAGCAATACTATTGGGGATTTTAGGTTTTTTAGGTGGTGCAGATTGGTGGATTGGTACAACATTTATACATAGGCCAATTTGTTTTGGTGCTATCACAGGAATAATTTTAGGGGATTTACAAACAGGAATTATTGTTGGCGGAGCTTTAGAAATCTTATTCATTGGTGCTATTGCAATTGGCAATACAGCAATTCCAGATGTTGGTGTTGCTGGAATATTAGCTACTGCATTTGCAATTTCACTTGGTAAAGGAACCGATGTGGCTCTTGCGTTAGCTATGCCAATAGGAATGTTGAGTTTAACTTTGGGAACTTTAATAATTGGTCCTACAAGATTACTTTGCAACACTTCTTCATATAAGCTGGCTGAAAAAGGAAACTATAAAGGCGTTTATTGGATGCATTTTATATCTGGCTTCATAACTTGGACAATAAAAGGGTTATTAGTATTTGGTGGATTTTATTTTGGTGCAGATGCAGTTACTTCTCTGATTAGTAGTATGCCTAAAGCAGTAATTGACGGCATGTCAATTGCTAGTGGTGTTTTGCCGGCTGTAGGTATTGCAATGTTATGTCAGTTAATTATTAATAAGAGCGTAGCACCCTACTTTGCATTAGGGTATGTATTGGCAAGTTACTTCAAAATTCCGATGTTAGGAATAGCAATAATTGGGCTAATTCTTGTTTTTGCAAAATTTAATTTTAAATTAGATAATGTTGAAGCAACAGCAAATGTGGATGGGGTGAATGATTATGAAAACGAATTCTGATGAATCAACAAGGCTATTAACAAAAAAGGATATTACAAATATGACCTTAAGATGTTGCACATTAGATGCATCATTTAATGACCAGGGTTATCAAAATATGGCATTTGCATATACAATGTATCCTATAGTTCGTAAATTATACAAAAATCAACCAGAAAAGTTAAAAAGGGCATATAATAGACATTTAGAATTCTTTTGTTGTAATCTTCCACTCACACCATTTATTTGTGGAATTGTAGCAGCTATGGAAGAAAAAAATTCTATGACAGAGGATTTTGATGAAGATACAATAAGTACTGTAAAAACTGCGTTAATGGGGCCGCTTGCAGGTATTGGAGATTCTATTTTTTTAGGAACAATTAAGATAATTGGTACGGCAGTAGGTGCAGGATTATGTGCGACTGGAAGTATTCTTGGACCCATAGTATTCTTATTATTTTATAATGTACCAGCATTTTGGGCAAGATTTAAAGGTGCTTTTAAAGGATATGAATTAGGAACTGATTATTTGGATAAAATTCAAAAATCTGGGTTGATGGAAAAATTTATGTCAGCAGCTGGAATATTGGGAGCTATTGTAGTTGGTGGGCTGATTTTTCAATTAATATATATTACGTTTGGATTGACCATTAGTGGTTCAGGAGAAAGTGCCATGACTTTACAGTCTTTATTGGATAATATAATGCCTGGTATAGCCAAATTAGGCGTTACCGGCGCAGCTTTTTGGTTAATAAAGAAGAAAGTTCCGGTATTAGTAATTATGTTAATAACAATGGTTTTAGGAATTTTAGCGGCTTATACAGGAATATTAGTAGTTTAAATATAAAATCACCGAAATTTCGTACATATTAATTAAATTATTTTATCTTAAATTCATGGTAAACAGGCATTTTACAGGTGCAAAGTTTCCGTCTATTATAAAAATAAAAAGGGAGATTAAAAACAATGAAAAAAGAACATATTGAACTAATTAAAGCAGCGGCTAATGCTGTTAAGCAAAAAGGAAAAATCAATCATATTTATTACGTAGCTTGTGGAGGATCAAAAGCCACATTAATGCCTGCTCAATATGTGATGGATTGTGAATGTGATGTTCCGTCATCAGTTTATACTTCTAATGAATTTGTGTATCGCGTGCCGAAAGCTTTAAGTGAAAAATCAATAGTAATTACGTGCTCTTTTTCAGGCACAACACCTGAAACAGTAGAAGCAACTAAACTATCTCGCAGTAAAGGTGCACTAACTATTTCACTAACATATGATACGGATTCTCCACTATGGAAAGAGGCAGAATGTCCATTACATCATGATGATAAACCTGGATCAGATGATAACTTTGCAGTTTTACACGCTATGAATTATAATATTTTAAATACCTTACAGCCATCAGAAAAATATGAAAAAGCTATTAAGGCAATTGATTGCCTGGATAATTTAGTGCAATTAAACATTGAGAAATACAAGAATTCCGCTATTGAGTTTGGAAGAACACATAAGAGAGAAGAGGTTATTTATACAATGGGAAGTGGTGGATGCTATCCAACGGTTTATTCATTTACTATTTGTTTAATGATGGAAATGCAATGGATTCATTCAAATTCAATTCATTCTGGGGAGTATTTTCATGGACCTTTTGAAATTACAGACTATGATGTACCATTCTTAATTGTGAAGAGCTCAGGCAGAACAAGATATTTAGATGAAAGAGCACATGCTTTCTGTAAAAAATTTAGCGATAAAATTACATTAGTAGATACTGACGATTTTATTATGACTGGAATTGATGAAGAAGTAAGAGAATTTATTACTCCAATTATATGTATGACTGTACTAAGACAATATGCAAATGCCTTATCTGAATTTAGAGGTCATCCAATGTCTGTTAGAAGATATATGTGGAAAATGGAATATTAATCTTAAATTTTTGGGAACTGAAAGGTTCCCAATTTTTGAAAGAGGGACCTCATGATAAATAAATTTAGAGTAGATTATCATATGCATACCACTAATTCTTTAGATGGAAAAAACACAGCTGAAGAAATGTGTTTAAGCGCTATAGAAAAAGGGTTAGTAGAAATAGCAATAACAGATCATTTTGAAATATATCCTTTTTTAATAGAAGGCAGAAAATGTTCTTACAACAATCAGCCTGTTGAAACATTGGCTGAAATCAGATCTCTTCAAAAAAAGTATAGCCATAAATTGACCATTCGAAGAGGTGTTGAATTGGGCCAGTCATACCATAATCTTTTTTTAGCTGATGAAATTATTAGGAAAGGGAAATATGATTTTATAATAGGTTCTGTTCATATTTTTGATAATCAGTATATGGAAGATATAGATTATACACAATCGCCGATAAAGGATATAGCTTTTAAATATTTTAAAGAAGTATTAACATTAGTTGGTAACTCGGATTTTGATAGTGTAGGGCATCTTAATATTTTTTCCCGTTATGCTGCTAAAATGTCGGTAACATTAGAAGATTACAGTCCTTTCTATTCTATTTTGACAGATATATTCACGCTGGTTATAAGTAAGGGCAAGGCAATTGAGTTAAATACTTCAGGCTGGCGTCAAGGAATAGGACATCCTTTTCCAAATGAAGAAATACTAAAAATATATTATGAATGTGGCGGCAGAATGGTTACGGTAGGATCAGATTCTCATAATAAGGATGATATAGCAGCAGATTTTGATATAGCTTATGACTTGTTAAAAAAAATTGGATTTGAATATATTACTACATTTGACAAGAGAAAACCGATTTTTGTTCCAATAAACATTTAACGGAGCAGATCTGCGGTTTAAAGAGGAAGAAAAAGTATTGTGATCGTCGATCTATTCTTATAGGAGGAATTTCATTTGGAAACTACAAAAAGTGAAGTATTGAATTATTTGATTAAGTATACAGGTGAATTTAATAAAAATAACATAAATCAATATAGTGCTAATAATATCAGCGCGAAACTTCATATAAGCAGAAATTTAGCTAGTCAGTATTTAAATGATCTCGTAAAAGAAAAATTAGTCATTAAAATAAATTCCAGACCTGTATACTTTTTACATAAAAGGACTTTTGAAATTGCTAATGAGATTAGATTACAAAATGAATTTTTTTCGAATATAGAAGAGTTAAACTATTTTGTTATCTATGAGAAAAACAGGGTAAAAAATTTTCATAAAGCGATTGGTTATAATTTAAGTTTATCTTATTGTGTTGAAAAATGCAAATCGGCGATTACGTATCCCTTTACAGGATTACCAATTTTATTAGTTGGAAAGACAGGAACCGGGAAAAGTATGATGGCAAGGTTAGTATATGAATATGCCATTGACAAAGGAATAGTTCATAAAAATAAGAAATTTAATATAATTGACTGTTCACTATACGCAAATAATATAGATGGGTTTGATGACATGTTATTTGGATATAAAAAAGGTGCATATCCAACCGCAATAGAAGATCAAATAGGTTTGCTAACTGAGGCGGAAGAGGGAATTATTTTTTTTGATGAGATTCATGCATTACCTAAGTTGTGCCAGGAAAAGTTATTTAGTTTATTAGATACAAAACAATATACCATTCCTGGAGATTCACATAAAAGAGAAGCTAAAGTCAGGTTAATTTTTGCAACAACGTATAATCCCGAAGAAGTACTATTAAAAACATTACTTAGAAGAATTCCTGTTATAATTAATTTACCAAGTTTATTTGAAAGAACTATTTTTGAAAAAGAAGAATTAGTTATTCGATTTTTAAAACAGGAATCTAATCGAATAGGGATGGAAATCTTACTTAGCAATAAACTTTTACAGCTGCTTTTAGATTATGATTATTCAGGTAATGTGCGTGAGCTTAAAAACTGCATCAGTATTACTTGCGCAAATGCTTTACATTCACATAACAAAGAAAGTTTGGAATTATATGTATATCATTTACCGGAAAACATTATTTCCAGTGTTAAAGATGTGGATAAAAGTTATTATAAAGACAATTCACTTATTAATGTTAATAATATTAAAGTTAGTCCGAGAGCTTATAAAATTACGGAATTTTATAATGAATTATTGAAAGTGAGTTTAGAATATATTGATCATAATGATGAAATAGATTTATATTTAAATACAATTTTTAATGTAATTAAGAGATATTTTGATTATATTGTTTATGAAAAAAATTATTCTGATCTTAAGCTTAAATCGATAGAAAAAATTTTATCACAGATTTCAAATAGTCTTATTGATAAATATAATATTATTCTTCCTGGAAATTTTAATTTTGTAATAGCAAGAAATATATATTCAAAAGTGACAAATGGTTCATACATCAATGGATGGGAACAGGAACATTTTATGGAGTTTGAAACGTTATTAATAAATATCAACCGTTATTTTAAAGATGAAATGATGATAAGCGAAGAGTTTCTTAATAAAATAAACAATTTATTAGATGTACCTGTAAGCAAAATCGATGAGTTATTAATTCTTTTTTTAATTAAATATTACAATAGAAAAATTCAGGTAAAAAAAATTAGAGGAATAATTATATGCCATGGTTATTCAACTGCAAGTAGTATAGCAGATGTGGCAAATAGATTAATAGGAAATTTGATTTTTGATGCTATAGACATGCCGTTAGAAAGTAATTTTGAAGAAGTTGTATTAGCTCTAAAAAAAAATATCATATTAAACCAACACTTTGATGAAATCATTATTTTAGTTGATATAGGATCGTTAGAATCCATTGGAGATAGATTATCGGATATACCCAATATTAATATAGGGGTAATAAATCATGTCTCTACTGGTATTGCTATTGAAACAGGAATGCTGATTAAACAAAACATGTCTATGATAAATATTTTGAATAAAGTAACTCACGGAGTAAAAATCGATTACAAGGCAGTTATAAAGCAAAGCAAAAAAAAAGCTATTGTATTCACTTCTGAAAATAACATAGATGTTACGAATAAGATTATAGAGCTTTTTGAGGATAGCCTACCTAATTCTTTGAGCATACATTTAGTAAGTATTGACTATTTCGAATTGCTTACGCATGGTAAAAATTGCGAGATATTTAACACATATGATGTGGTATTTATATGTGGTACTTTAAATCCTAATATAAGTGACGTTGAATTTATAGCTTTAGAGGATGTTATCTCTTTTAATAAAGGAATAAAACTCAAGCAGTTGTTGTTTGAAAATGTTAACGAAACAACGTTTGAAAGATTTAGACAAAATATAATAAAAAATTTTTCAATGCAAAATTTAGTTGAATTTCTTACTATTCTTAATGTCGATAAGGTATTAAGTTTAGTACAAGATTCAATTTTAATTTTACAAGATAAACTTCATATTAAATTTACTGGAAAGATTGAAATCGGGCTGCAAATGCATATCTGCTGTTTAGTAGAACGTTTGGTTACCAAGACACCTGTAGCAGTATATTCAGAATTAGATAGTTTTGAACAAAATCAAAAAGAATTTATTAATTATGTTAAAGAAAGTTTTAGTAATATAGAAGAGCATTATCGTATTGATTTGCCTGTTAGTGAAATAGCATGGATATATGATTATGTATACAATAATCAGTTTCAGAATTAAATTTACAAAGGGGATTTTATGCTATTAAGAAGATATATCGGAAATAAAAAGTTTTATGCTCAAACAGGAAAAATTATGATTCCTTTGGCGATACAATCTATTTTAACCAGTTCAACGGCTATCATTGATACAATGATGGTCAGTTGGATTGGTAAAGTATCTGCGGTTGGAACGGCAACTCAACTGGATGCCTTAATGCAAGCAACGGCTTTTGGTATTGCAGTTGGGATAAATATATTTTTAGTACAATATTTTGGCTCACAGGATCACAAGAATATGCGTAAAACATTTGGATTAAGCTTGATATCAATGTTTCTAAATGCTTTAGTTTGGTTTACAATATCTTGTCTTTTTACAAAACAGTTATTAAAATTTTTTATTAATGATAATTATGTAATCAATGATGCAGTGGAATATTTGAAATTTGCAGTGTGGGGGTTTTTTCCAACTAGTATACTTTTATCGTTCACATTCGCATACCATAGCATTCAAAAAACATATATACCTCTTTATATAGGAATAATAACAACAATCATTCATATTAGTCTTAACTATATTCTCATTTTTGGGATTTTTGGTTTTCCTGCACTGGGAATTTATGGTGCTGGCTTAAGTGTTTTTTTATCTCAAATGATTTCATTAATTATACATATTTTTTATGCTTATTTTTCAAAACAGGTTTTTATTGGTAATATCCGTGATATGTTTACTTTTTCTAAGGATTTTATCAAAAATGTTTATGGAAAAGTATATCCATTAGTTATTAATGAAGCTTTATTTGGGATAGGAAATAGTATGTTTGTTAAAGCTTTTGGATGTTATGGCAAGAATGTATTGGATAGTTATTATGTTGGAAATCAAATAGCTAATTTGTTTTATGTTATTGTTAATGGTATTAGTGATGCAACTGGTGCTATGTTAGGTGCTAGCTTGGGGAAAGGAGATTATGATAAAGCTACCAGGGAAGCGGATTATTTTACTGGAATTGCAATTATTTCAGCTGTTACAATTATTTCTATAATAATGACATTTTCTGACAAAATTGTAAGTTTATTTAGCTTATCTGGTCCGGATTTACACCAATTAGCAGTGATTATTGTGAAAGTTCTGTCAATAAAAATAGCATTCCGACTATATAATGTAATAGTGTTTTCAGCTTTACGAGCCGGAGGAGATTCTAAATTTTTAACTTTCTTAGATTCTGGAATCATGTGGTTGGTTGGTATTGGAAGTACTTTATTTATGGTTTATATTCTAAAAGTAAATAGTATAGTTATTGTATTATTAGTTGGTCAATTAGAGCAAATGGTAAGATTAGTAATCGGATTTAAAAGAAAATCATCAGGAATTTGGTTAAATAATTTAGTTCATAAAGTCAATTAAATTGTAAGTTGCTTCATGACTGGTAAAATCAATCGTCCTTCCAGTAACTATCAGGCTTAGTCGTTTGATGGCATACTCTCAGTACCAGGGTGTACCGGAAGATATTAAACGTTGGAATTGATAAAAGTATTGTATCGATATATCCTGGAGGAGATATCAAATGCGGATACGGCTTTTTTCTGTAATTAACAAACTTTTGCAGGAGAAAGGTTTTCTCAATTGAGTTTTTTAAAAGACATGTATTTTACTATTTTTTCCTTTAGCCAACAGCAACATGTCATCATGGCTGCCAGCAGATTTGAAAATACGATCTGTAAGCAGCCATACCTGACTAACTGAGAATAAAATTATTATCAGAATTTATACATTTCCTAATCAAATACAGTTTGATTATCCACCAGGGTTTTGTTTTTAATATCGTTAGTAAAAAATTTGATTGTAAATAATACCTTAAAAATACTTTGTGATAGCATAAAAGAAGTTCTCCCCCTTTAAGTGTAAATACATTCTTTTTTACGCAGATAAGAAGGAATAGTCAGGTAATAACATTTCTGTTATACTTGGAATAACAGAAATTAACAGGAACAGGAGGGAATCATATGCCAGATCAGAAATGTCTGGAAGAATATATTCGAAGAATTCACAAAGTACAGGATTACATCGAACAGCATATAGGACAGTCCCTGTCCACCACGGATCTTGCTAATGCCGCCGGGTTTTCCAAATATCATTTCAGCCGTATTTTTCAGGGTTTGTTACATGAACCGATAGCCCACTATATGAACCGGATTCGCATGGAGAGGGCACAGTTTCTTTTAGCACACCGGCCGGATAAAAATATGACGGACATAGCTTATGAACTTGGATTTTCGGATTCAGCCGTATTTTCACGGGCATTTAAGAACTACTATGGTATCAGTCCAAGAGAATATCGGATGGAATATAGCAAGAATTGCAAAGATTATTATCTTTTGTCTGAGTACAATAAGAACACAGCTAAGAAAGAATGGGCAGGAGATCCTTTTCCTGTTGCAGGGCGGATTACCATTGAAAACCTGAAAGAGATACAGGTCGCTTATGTAAGACATACAGGTACTTATGAGACATTAGCAAAAGAGTATAGTGGACTGATACAGACATTATTAGCTTTTGCAAAGAAGCAGCACTTATTATTGGAAGGTCAGAACTGGGTGCTTGCCATGTATCATGACAATCCGGAATTTGGAGTGGAGAGCCAGTTCCGTACCAGTCTGTGTCTGACGGTGCCGGAGAACGTTCGGGTTCAGGAAGACAGTATCCTTGGAAGAATGAAATTAGAAGGCGGTCTGTATGCTGTCGGGCATTTTCAGATTCATCAGGAACAGTATAAAGATGCCTGGAATTATATGTATCAAGAGTGGATCACAGGCAGTGGTTTTGTTCCAAGAGACTATAATCCATTTGAAGTGTATCGTAACGATCCGTCTGCCAATGAGAAACATATCCATGAGGTGGACATCTATGTTCCCATTGAGCCCATTCATTTCTAATATGCTGCAAATCGATTCAGAGGTGAGCATATGGAAGAAATCAAGATTCAGGGAGCACGAATCCATAATCTGAAAAATATTAATCTAACAATTCCCAAACGGCAGCTGGTGGTTCTTACCGGTATCAGTGGTTCCGGTAAATCCAGTCTTGCTTTTGATATTCTATTTGAGGAGGGTAAGAACCAGTATCTAAGGTCGATTGGCATTCTGGCCGGACTTGATAACGAGGAACGGTTCGATAGTATGGAGGGCATCGGTCCTACGGTGGCAGTACGCCAGAATACAATAAGGCAGAGTAATCCCCGCTCTACAGTTGGTACAAAGACAGGTATTCTTAATCAGCTGGCTCTGATTTATGCCAGTGACGGTAATACTTCGGATGTGAATAGGGAACATCTCTCGCCAGGTTGCTTTCTCTATACAACGGCCGAGGGCATGTGTCTTAGCTGCCAGGGCAGAGGTTCTTATCACGATATCAATCTGGGGCAGTTGATTCCAGATAAAACAACATCCCTTTCAAAGGTTTATGAAAACCTTCAGGTAACAGATGGTTACCTGCGGATTCTAAAGAAGAAATACGGTATTTATTTTGATACCCCATTCTGGGAACTCCCGGAAGATATTTTGGGTCAAGTAGTCTACGGAATGTATGACAATGGTAAACAAAGCTACTGTCTCGAGCGAATATTAAAAAATGCTTATGAAAAGGGAGAGGATGTGGAAGAGTACTATGAGAAGATTACATGTACAACCTGTCATGGGGACCGAATCGGTGAAGAAGCAAGAGAAGTATTCCTTGGTGGGAAACAAATCGGTCAGTTGGGACAGATGACACTGTCCGGTCTTCTCCATTTCCTAAATGTAATACCGGAGGAAGAATTATCTCAGTTTGGCAGGAATGTGGCAAAAAATGTGAAGGAGAAGTTAAAACATCTGATCCGGTTTCGCTTAGGACATCTGACTCTTTACAGGGAGATGGCTTCCTTAAGCGGTGGCGAGGTACAACGAATTTTTCTCCATCTCCATCTGGAATCCGGGCTGGATTCCCTGATCTATATCTTTGATGAACCGATGGCAGGATTACATCCGTCAGAGAAACAAAGTATGATCAATGCGGTAATGGAATTAAGAGACCTTGGTAACACCGTGCTTGTAGTGGAGCATGATAAAGAGATGATTCGGTTTGCAGACCATATTATCGAGATTGGTCCGAAAGCCGGTTCTGAAGGAGGAACGGTAGTCTACCAGGGGGATTACGAAGAATATACAAAAGCAGATACGCTGCTTAGTCAGTATTTTAACGGCAAACGTTTGATGTCGGAACGGTCAGTCAGAAAACATATCCTTGATAAAGAAGACTGTCTTACTCTTGAACATGCTAATACCCATTGTTTAAAGGATTTAACTGTAACCTTCCCGCTTCACGCTATGGTCGGGATTGCCGGGTTATCAGGGAGTGGTAAGAGTTCCCTGATTGAGATACTACTGAAACGATTAGCCAGTGCATACAAAGCAGAAAAAGTATATGCAAGCAGAGCTGGAAAATCATATGTATGCAAATCCAAAAAAGCACATATAAGTCAATTCTGGAATGATATTGACTGTAAAGCAGGCTATGCAGCAGGGATAACGGGAGTGGAACGGATCAGCAGTTTTATTAAGATATCCCAGGAGCCCATTGGAAGAAATGTCAATTCTACACCTGCCTCTTATATTGGCATCTGGGATAAGATACGGGCTCTTTTTGCAGAACAGCCGGAAGCAAAAATGAGAAATAAATGTGCCGGTCATTTTTCCTTTCATTCGAAAGGAGCATGCCCGGACTGTGGCGGCAGTGGTTATGAAAGGATCTTTCTTACCTCTGATTTTTCCGTAGATAAGCTCTGTAAGACGTGTCATGGCAAGCGGTTTAATGAAGAAAGTCTTTCTGTAGATTATAAAGGAAAAACAATTGCCGATGTGTTAGATATGAGTATAAGAGAAGCAGTTTCCTTTTTTGACGGTCAGTATAACATTGTGAAACCCTTATGTATCCTGGAGCAGATAGGCATGGGGTATTTAAAACTCGGCCAGCCGTCTTCTACTTTAAGCGGTGGTGAAGCACAGAGAGTGAAGCTTGCCAAAGAGCTGGGACGGCAGGTAAAAGGCAATATCCTCTATGTACTGGATGAACCAACGACCGGACTTAGCCTATATGATACGGCGTTGCTGTTAAAGCTATTAGATCAGCTGGTGGAAGAGGGCAATTCGGTGATTGTCATTGAACACAATACAGAGGTCTTAAAGAGTTGTGATTATATCATTGAACTTGGTCCGGAAGGGGGGGACATGGGAGGAGAAATCATAGCAAAAGGAACACCGCAACAATTAATAAATAATTCAAACTCTAAGACGGGGAGGTATCTGGTGTGAATAGTCTCGCGAAAGACATGCGAGCCAAAAGCCTCGGGTGCGAGGCTTGGAAGAATAGCATAAGACGCTATTCTTCAGGATTTATGCCCATCAGTATTTGGTAAGAAAGGAGTCTATGTGGATCAAAGAAAAAAGATATTGTTAGAAAAGATAATAAACGGCAGCTATAGCAATACAGCAGGTTTAGTTGTTTTAAAAGACGGTAAAATACGATATGAAAATTACTTTAACGGATATACGGCTGTTAATGCAGTTCATGTAGCATCGGTGACAAAAAGCATTTTTTCTGCACTGATTGGAATCGCCATAGAGAAAGGATATATCAAAAGTATAGACAAGAAAGTATTGGATTTTTTCCCGGATTACGATGTTAGTAGAGACGAAAAAACGATACAGAGCGTCACAATCAGAAATATGCTCACAATGACGGCTCCATATAAATATAAAAAGGAACCATATGAACAGTTTTTTGCAAGCGAAAACTGGATAAAAGCTGCACTGGATTTATTGGGAGGCAAAAGGCAGGCGGGACAATTTACGTATTCTGCCATTATAGGAACACATATTCTGTCGGGCATTTTTGTAAAAGCAACTGGACAATCCGTGCTGGATTTTGCAGTAGAAAATTTATTTTCTCCATTGGAAATCCATGTTGAACACAGTGTGATATTACATGATAAAGAAGAGCAGCTTGCCTTTTTTAAGGAGAAAAATGTTAGCGGATGGGTTGCCGACCCGCAAGGAATAAATACAGCAGGCTGGGGGCTTTCCCTGACACCTGTGGATATGGCAAAAATAGGTCAGTTATACTTAGACGGCGGAATATGGAGGGATAAGCAAATAATACCGGCGTGGTGGATTAAGGAGAGTACAAAGGAACATAGCAGGTGGGGAAAATTTGCTTATGGATATCTATGGTGGATTATTGATGATAAAGAACAGATCTATGCAGCTATGGGAGACGGCGGAAATGTAATCTATGTCAATACAAAGAAAAGAATGGTAATTTCCATCGCTTGTTTTTTTGTGCGACATGCTAAAGACAGATTGAAACTTATTAAGGAATATATCGAGCCGGTGTTTGAAAATTGAGTTCAGCAATCATCCTGGCAATAATGTGTAAAGTATTTTGAATTATAAATAGGTAGAAAGCGGGCCGAAAAATGCAGGTGGGGGTCCGCTTTTGAGAAGCCCTGCCGGGCGGGATGCACACGAATGCAAAAAGGTAGATGTCACTTTCTTCTTAGTTGATGACACCTGCATGGATATAAACAATAGGAAGAAATATATCGTCAATAATCTGAGTTATAGCTTCGTCAGATACGGGCTCCAGCTTAGTAATCAGCTCGTACTGTAATAAATCTAGTGGTAACGAGATGATCCGGGGTGTCAGCTTTTTAAGACTTATCTCACCACGAAGTTCCGCATTTTTTAAAATCCCTGTAATGGCAGTTGTTATTTTATTTACTAATCTCCGCTCATTTATTTGCGGCATGGATGTAATGATAGTTCGCCACACAAATGGTTCCATAAAAAGTCCCCGGATTGTCTGCCCACCGATTAGGTTCATTGGCTCAACACGCTCATGCAGATAGGTATACATATCGTTACGCAGGTTTCCGGTATTTGGTATCTCATCTGTGATTTTTGGTATGTTTTTATGAATGGCGGAAATTACAAGCTCTGTCTTATTGTGCCAGCGGCGATAAAGAACAGCCTTATTTGTTCCCGCCCGGGTTGCAATACTTTCCATAGTCATATCCGTATAGCCGGTAGTGGAGAGTTCCTCCCATGCGGCTTTAAGAATAGCTTCTTCCAGGATTCCCCCGCGGCGGCGAGTATCTTTCTTTTTTTCATCCATTTTTAATACCTCCTAATCTAATGATTTATCTCTCTTGTGAACTTGTATATAGAAAACGTATAGTTTCTTATTTTTTTGTAAGAAATCCATCTTGAATAAGAATTAAATTAATCATATCATAATCACATAAGAAACTCAAGGTTTTCTAACTGAGTGAAAGGAGATTATTCATGAGTAAAGAAAATTTAAAACCAGCAAAAGAAAAACTCGATCCAATCGTACTAAGAGTTGCCATTGTTCTTGTTGTAGGCGCGCTGGCACCGCTGTTTGATTCAACGATGGTCAATGTAGCGATTCATACAATTGCTGATGATATGAAAGCAGCCGTTTCTGCCGTACAGTTTGTGACGACAGGATATATTCTGGCGATGGGGCTGGTCGTTCCGATTTCCGGATGGGCTACAAAACGATTCGGCTGTAAACGACTATACATCTTTTCATTGGTGATTTTTTTGATTGGCTCTGTCTGTACTATGCTGTCATGGAGTTTAGAAAGCATGATTGTTTTCCGGGTGATTCAGGGTGTCGGTGCCGGTTTATTGATGCCGGTACTGCAAACAGAATTGGTCCAGGTTTCCGGTGGGCACAATGTCGGGCGGATTATGGCGATTGTCAGCATACCCAGTCTGCTTGGACCGATCCTAGGTCCAGTATTGGGAGGAATTATCGTTAACAGCCTGAACTGGCGCGCCATCTTCTGGGTTAATATTCCAATCTGCATTGTTGCGATTATATTAGCTTTTTGGGGAATACCGGTTGATAAACATTCGGATAAGAAAGCATCTCTTGATGTGTTTGGTTTGTTATTGCTCTCACCAGCGTTTGCTCTTCTAATTTATGGCATTGCCCAGATTGGAATACAAGGGGGTATAAACAGCGGTGTTGTTTATGTCCCCTTAAGTATTGCTATCGTTTTGATGGCATCCTACGTCGCTTATGCTCTAAACACGAAACGGGAACCAGCTCTGAATCTGCGGTTGTTCAAATCTGTTAATTTTTCAGCTTCTAATATCCTGCTGCTTTTCAGTGGAATCATTACGAACGGTGCTTTGCTGCTGCTGCCGCTTTATTATCAAGAAGTGTGTGGTACAAGCGCCCTTTCAGCCGGTTTATGGCTGCTCCCCCAAGGAATAGGTATGCTTCTTACCAGAAGCTGGGCTGCAAAAGCGGCCGATCGTAATGGCTCGCGTAATATCGTACTGATGAGCCTAGCTGCGATTGCGGTCGGCACACTTCCGTTTGCCTATTCGGGCACGGATACGAATATGATATTTTTAGCTGTCGCTTTGTTAATAAGAGGGTCGGGTCTTGGCGGTTTGTTTATTGCAATTATGACATCTGCACTTATTGGACTTCAAAGTGATCAGGTTCCTCATGCAAGTACTGCCACAAGAATTTTTCAGACCATAGGCGGGGCTTTTGGTTCGGCAATTCTTGCGACTGTTGTTCAAAACCAAATGGCGAACCATTCTGAATCCAATCTTCATGCAATTTCTAGTGCATTTAATGTTTCTTTCTGGTGGGCCATAGGTTTTACTGTAGTTGCAGTGATTCCCGCAATATTTTTGCCAATGCATAAAAAGGCAGAACTGGAAACGATTCACCAGGAAAAATAATCTGTTAAGTTCTCAGCTCGGACGGGATATTAATATAATTAATCAAAGCTATAGTATATTGGCTGCCATCAGGCTTGAAAATAGAACCTGTTAGCAGCCGTAACTGATTAACGGAGAGTAAATTTATTACCAGAATTTATACATTTCCCAATATACAATATTGATCGTAAATATTATACCCGTAACAGATGTGAGAATATAGACGATTTTATGTTTGGTTGTACATTTCATGGTTTTTAATTTTATAATTAAGTGTAGTGTGTAAGCAATCGGTATCAGAGCGCATATACCTGAGAATAAAAATTGCCAAACAGGTACTTTATTGGGGTCATTTAATTCTGACAGAATATTCAATGTGTTTAAGAGAATCATCAGGTTAAGGAAGGCTTTTTCAATATTGATAGAAGACAGGTTTGCTTTCTTTTTCTTAATCCTATTAATTAGAAAACAGACAATATCTGCTATAAGTGAAAAAGCTGCAAATAAAATTGAGAATGCAAATAAATATAACAAGATTACCTGCAGATAACCTAAAGTACTGTTTATCTTAATGTAATCATTTGAAGGCAAATGTAAACATATTGTCCCATTTGCATTTTCTGTTAACGATATGTTAAGGCCTGGCATCATATCGGATGTGTAGGCAGTGCCGCTTATCTTTTTCAAGTGCGTTCCGCCGAAAGGAAGCAATAATGATCTTAAATACAAGTCTCCGTTTTCTTTCGAATATAAACGTACAAGGGAAAAGAGTGTACTGTATATTTTATAATGTCCTTTCGTAACGGTTCTTGTATTGAGATAAATGCCACTAATTTTTTTAGGTATAGAATTTTTGGTAAACGTTGAGTCATTGTTGCTTGCTTCATTGGCAGACGATCCGAATACTTTTGTAATACTGTTGGAAGCATAGATATTATTGTCACATTGATTCGTTAATACTGCATATCCAATACCGGCTGTAGGATCAAATCCAAGAAAGGAGGTACAACCGGCCGTACCGCCATTGTGAAATAGTATCTGGTTTTTCCCGTTTAGCATAAAAAATCCATGATAACAACCCGGTATATTTGTACCGTAGATGTAGTATGAGGGAGATAATAATTCTTTTAAAGTATGATTACTTTTAAATAAAGGAGTTATTGATCCTGCTTCTGGGAAAAAAGCCTTACCGTACGTTGCAAAGTCTTCTATTGTTCCCACAATACTTCCCGCAGGATATAGTGATAGATAACTGAACCCGTTTCCGAGAAGTTGATTGTCAGTTGAGTAACATTTTAATTGTAAGCGTTTTTCACCAATTTGAGGATTATCTGAAAAGTCCGGTGCGATTGATGTATGCTTCAAACCCAGAGGTTCAAATATATTCATATTCACATATTCATAGAAAGGTTTTCCGGTAATACACTCCACCACATATCCGGCAACAGCTGCCCCATAATTCGAATAAGCCTGCACAGTACCGGGTTTAAAGATTTGCTCCGGTTCAGCATCCTGTAATGCTTCACCAAGTGGTTTGATATCATCTTTGTTTTCAACCCAGAGCTCCAGGCATTCCTGCCAGCCTGCCGTATGATTCATAAGCATTCGCATGGTGATGGGAGTATCATATTTGATTTTAGAAAAAAAATCAGGTGGCAGATATTCTTTAATATCAGTGTCCAAATCAATTTTCCCTTGTTCTTTTAGCTGCAAAACGCTGACCCAGACAGTAGTTTTCGTAACGGAGCCCCAGTCAAATACAGTTTGATTATCCACCAGGGTTTTGTTTTTAATATCGGAGTAACCATAACACTTCTGAAATACGTCACCTTTACTGTTAAAGATTTCAATGGCAGTACCTGCGGTTTGGCTTTGATTTTCTTTGTAGTAATCATCAAAAACCTTTTCAATGTCAGAACAATGAATTCCGGAGGGTAAGGTGGTTTCTGCAGCGGATACCGGCATAATGACTAAAGCAGCTAATAAACAGGCAGATAAAATTGTGCCTAAAATAACTTTTAACAATATTCTCTTCTTATAACTCATAATAAACTTCCCTTCATTTCAAATAATTCAGCCATATTCTTTTTGTCTGGCTTCACTAATAAAGAGTAGTCTATAGACATTAAATTAAATTTATAGGAATCTTACACCAATGTTAAATTTTTTCCAGGTCTGGAATGGTTAAGCAGATTTCAAATAATTTGTCTTTATATCCACAAGAAACTGTTCCGCCATGCAGGGTAATTATCTTTTCCACAATACTAAGACCGAGACCTGCACCTTCAGGAGATAGGGATTTAGCATGATTTGACCTGACAAAAGCTTTGGTAAGATTGTTATTATTATCATGTTTCAGTATAGTCCCATTGGTAAAGGTAATTCTTACATATCCACAACTTTCGAGCAGACTTATATGCAGTGCTGTATTTTCCTCCCGGTATTTTAATGCATTATCCAATATATTTGAGATTGCCCGTTTTAACTGTTCTGCATCTCCGTTGATGTTTACCTCTTGATCAGGTATGTCAAAGACTGTCCTTAATCCGGAAGCCTCAAGTTCATCATATCTTTCAATCAAAGTTGCTTTTAATAGTTCCGTGATATCCATTTTTACAAGGTTAAATACATCCTTGGCATTTTCCATTTTGGCAAGCAGAAAGAGGTCTTTGACCAGTTTGTCAGCCCGAGAGCTGTTTTCTGAAATTATATCCACATATTGTTCAATCTTTTTCTTTTCAGCATCCCAATCTAAATTCTTTATAAGGTCTGCATATCCTTTAATACTCATAAGCGGATTTTTTAAATCATGGGATATATCAAGCATTAATTTCTTAAGGTTTTCTTCATTTTGCTTTGTATGGTTTATTTCATGGGAAATTTTTTCTGACATTAGATAAAATGCTTCCTGGACGTTGTGTATTTCACTTATATTACTATCCGGAGCTGGAAGCTCATAGCAACCGCTTTTAATGCAGTCCGCTTCATTTCTCAGCTGGGACAGCGGTTTTTTTAGTGAGGCAGAAGTCAGGATAGAATAAATCACAATACTCAGAAGCGAAAGACTCAGACAGATAATTACGGCAATAAAGAAGAACAGAATGGAAGTATAACCACTGCTGTTATCAAGATATAATAATATTTCGAATCTGACCTGCCTGGGTCGGGTGATAATAAGCCAAAAATTATTGTGTTCATTATATTTAACAGAGATATCATAAGAACTGTCATCTGCGGAAACGAGAAAATCCGTGAATTCTGATTTTGGAATCGGAGTTGCAGTAAATATTTGCTTTCCTACAGAACGAAGTAGATTGTAATTACGGTCGATAACATACAAACCTCCTCCGATTTTTGAAATTTCGGTATAGTCGATTTTCTTATAATCATCATTCATCAGCTTATCAGCAGAAAGCATTACTTTCGATTTAGACTGTTCATTCTCAAAATAAAATGCTGTTATTGTTAATACTAAAGAAAGTAAAAAGAGTATAAGTATAATGATATAATTACGGGTGAAAATCTTGGATAAAGTATTTTTCTTCATATCAGCAATCATAATCCTTTACTGAAAATTTGTATCCTAGACCTCTGACAGTATGTATGCATTTTCTGGTATTCGTTTCTACTTTACTGCGAAGTCTGCTAAGTGTTGCAGTAATGGTATTATCATCAAAACAATATTCATCTTCCCATACTGCATTATATAGTTGTTTTTTTGTAAGTGTTCTGTTGGGATTCTTCATAAAATAGGCCATTAATTTATATTCCTTTGCAATCAGAGGTATTTCTTCTCCACCAATAAGCAGAAGTCTTTTCTCTTCATCCAGAGTGTAACAACCCTCAATAATAGGTGTTTTATATGACTGGTTCGTATCATATATTTTAATTCTTCTAAGAAGAGCTTCTGTTCGCGCGGCTAATTCCTCCATACTAATCGGCTTTACAAGGTAATCATCCGCACCCAGCCCGAGACCTAAAATTTTATCCATATTTTCATCACGTGCAGATAAAAAGATAACAGGAATATTATTATCTTTACGTATTTCGCGAACGAGATTAAACCCATCCAGAAGAGGCATCATAATATCTGTAATAATAAGATCCATTGAATTTTTCTTCAGCTTTTCATATGCATCCATACCATTCACCGCAATAATACATTGATAACCCTTTTGTGTTAAGGTTTCTTTTATTAAGTTTCGTATATCCGGTTCATCATCAACAATCAGTATTGTATACATGGCAGCCTCCAAGAAAATAATTCAATAATTGTTATTTACCAACTTGTACCATATAACGGTTGTAAAGTCAACAATATTTCTTACTTACAGGCTGAATCATAGAGTTTGACGCTTGATTAATTACCAAAATGGGAATAGGGTTAGCAATTTACAATTTATGTATATTTACAACAGGCATAAGACATGATACACTTGAACATAAAAACGATGATATCAATATAAAACACAGATAATAAAAAGGAAAGGGATAAATTATTATGATTGATGAAATACTACAATATAATAAGGCTTTTGTTGAAAATAAAAGTTATGAAAAGTATATTACCAGTAAATATCCAAATAAAAAAATCGCTATAGTCACCTGTATGGATACAAGATTAACTGAATTGTTACCTGCAGCATTGGGGTTAAAGAATGGGGATGCAAAAATTATAAAAAATGCAGGAGGAATGATCTCCCATCCATTTGGAAGCGTAATGAGAAGTCTGCTAATAGGAATTTATGATTTAGATGTCCAGGAAATTCTTGTAATTGGTCATACCGATTGCGGTGCTATGTATACAGATAGTAAAAAAATGATAGAGAAAATGAAAGCGTTTGGTATAACGGAACAAAATATTGATATGATTAAGTATTATGGTATCGACTTTGATTCATGGTTGTCCGGTTTTATGGATTTAGATATTTCTATTAATAAAACTGTTGAACTGATACGTAAGCATCCATTAGTTCCGAAGAAAATAAAAGTTTATGGGTTGGTAATAGATTCTGTAACAGGTGAATTAACAAAGATTAATTAAACTAAATTTTTAATTGATGCTAATATAAAGACAAGATAATAAAGACAAGACAAATTACACGCTTAGCATTGAGCGTGTTTTTTTCTGCGGTACATATAATAGAGGAAGCATAGAAGATTAAACAGGGATAGTAATTGTCTACCCAGGGATCATTAAGGTGATAATAAGGATGACGGATATTTTATTCTATATAATTAAAATAAAATAAATAGGCAATTGCGAAACTCAAATATTGTCTCTATATGCCATGTAATTAATACAATTTCAGAGCTGAATCTTGCCCATAGGGCATATGAAGCTATGAAATTCGTATCAATTGCATGGTATATTCAAAAACTATATAGTTTCGCAATTGCCTAAATAATATAAATTACGAAAGGAGAATTCTAAGTTGAAAAAAATTCTTGTAATAGACGATGAGGCTGCAATTAGAGATCTGGTTGAATTGGTGTTAAAGAGGGAAAATTATCAGGTGAAAACGGCTGAAAATGGTGTTACCGGACTTATGGAGATAGGAGCCTTCCATCCGGATTTGGTTTTGCTGGATTTAATGTTACCGGACTATTCCGGATACGATCTTTGCAGGGAAATAGTTAAAAAATCTACAATTCCCGTTATAATGTTATCCGCAAAGAATGAGACTATAGATAAAGTGTTGGGGCTTGAGCTTGGGGCAGAAGATTATTTGACAAAGCCTTTTGATAATAGAGAACTTTTAGCAAGAATCAAAGTTGTGTTAAGAAGATATGAACCGAGTGACCGGATTAAAAACGATGATTCAGATCCGATTGTATGTGAAGAACTGGAAATTAATCCAGAAACTAAAAGGGTATTAAAGGGTGGAAATCTAATTTCTCTGACTGCAAAAGAATATAAAATTCTTGAAACTCTTTCAAAAAGACCCCTAAAGATTTTTACCAGAGATGAACTCCTGGAAATAATATGGGGGTACGATTATCTAGGTGACAGCCGGAGTGTTGACATGACAATTATGCGGCTGAGAAAGAAGCTGGAAGATGATTCCGAGAACCCGAAGTATGTAAAGACCATCTATGGATTCGGTTACCAATTTGGAGGTGATACCGAATGAAATATGCAACCAGGCTTCTGCTAAGTTATTTATTTTTCTCTATCTTATCCTTTTCCATTATTATTATCTGGGTAAATAAAGCGATTGAGCACTATAGCTTTATAACAATAGAGAAGCAGATGATGGAAAAAGCAGATATTTGTGAGCTTTCTTTTAGAGAAATACTTACAAGATATGAAAAATCAACAACTCAGGCAGATGCTTCCGTTTTGGCAAAGGATGTCCTTGAAGTTTTAAAAGCTTCAGGACGGGAAGTAAGAATCTATAATAATAATCTGAAGCTCTTAGGATCGGCTGCAAATGGAATAGAGGTTTATAACGGTTCTCCAAAAATTTATAGATCGAATATTAAAAATGCTTTGAAAGGAAATTATTCTTACACGGTTACGAATAAAAGCCTGATTTATTTTGCAATACCTATTCAAGATAATTATTATCAAAATGCTTATGTTTTCGAGATAGTAGAAGATATATCTTATTTTTACGATATTATGGATAAAATCAGATTTATATTAATAATCGGTGCAGGTGGGTTTATTATTCTAATCACTCTTTCAAGTTTGTATATTGCCCGTAGAACAACTAAGCCGATTAAATATCTTCTTAAGGCAACAGAAAAGTTTTCAAAGCAGCAATTTGACCGGGTTGAATTAAAAAGGAAAGATGAACTGGGGATGCTAGCAGCAGGATTAAATCAGATGGGTATTAAACTTAATGAATATATACAGTATCAAAAGCAGTTTATTTCCAATGTATCTCATGAGTTAAAGACGCCTCTTGCCGCAATTCGGGGCTTTTCTCAATATCTATACGAGGGTGAAAATGAGGATAAAGACTTAAAAAAGATTTACTTCCATCTGGAAAATGAATCCGAACGCCTTACAAAGCTAATAAATGAACTGTTAATTCTCTCCAGATTCGATAAAGCAACTAGCGAGCTAAACATAGATAAGGAAGATTTATCGGAATTAACGAAGCATGTTATTAAGGAGATGAAACCAAAAGCAGAAGAAAAAGAAATATTAATAGAAACAGATTTAAAAAATGGAGTCTGGGCGGATGTTAATAAAATACTGATGACTCATGCGATTGCAAATATTTTTGATAATGCAATTAAATACTCTAATGCAGGAGGACATATCAGAGTGGAGACTTCTGCTGTACAGAATACAGCAGTTATAAAAATTAGTGATCAGGGTATTGGAATTCATAAGAATGAACTTTTTATGGTACAGGAGAGATTTTACAGGGCGGAAAATTCTAACCTTGCAAAAGGTTCAGGGCTGGGACTTTCTCTTTGTAAAGAAATTGTTGAGAAGTTTAATGGACAGTTAATCATTGAAAGTGAAATTGGAGTTGGAACCAGCGTTTCACTCCTGCTTCCTTTCGTATAATGTTACAAGAATGATACTAGTTTGTTATTACTCTGATAAAGTTATTATTTATAATAACAATGTAACATAAACAAGTTAATTTAAAGTATTTGAAGGAGGAACAGCAATGAAAGTATTTAGAAAGATAGTTATTACGACCATGTTTATGGTATTTTGCGGAATGATCTTGGGGGGATGTGGGAAGAACGAAATTAAATCACCGGGAAATACATTAACGGATAAACCATCCGATATAGTAACAGATACCGGTAACAAATCCCAGACGGATAAACCAATCAATACAGCGGACGAAAACAAGACCGATACCTCGGCTGATACAGCAGATGCCGGTTCAGAGGAGGATTCTGAAGAAGTAATTAAAGAGGGAACGGTTAAGAAGAATGGAAATGTTGTTTTAAAACAGCTGGCATTTGTTTACCAGGAGAATACAATTGCCATTTCAGACAGTGTTGATGATCAGAAAATTGAGAGTATACTGGGGAAAGCAGAAGAAATCAAGTCTCATACTTATTCAAAAGAGGATGGGTTGAACATGGACCAGCTTAACGGAATGACTGAAAAGCAATACCAATATTCCGGGCTGCTTATAAAAACGATTCAAACAGCTGATGATAAGAAGTCAACTATCTTTAGTATTGAAATTACCGATCCGGATTATCCTACGGTAAGGAATATTAAAGTCGGAGATAGCTTTGAAAAGCTCAAAAACGCTTATCCTGAAGGAAATCTTACGGGAGGCGAATTGAGTGATCAAGAGGACGATTTTCGATATGAACCTGTTAATTATGTGGATGTAATGAGTTTTCATATAAAAGATAAGAAGGTTGAAAGTATCTTAATATATTCCCTAATAGATTAATCCGGTGAATTAATATAAAGAGATAAGTACTAAGATGCAACTTACCGGTACTTTTCGAATCTTACTGTTATCTATATTGAAGAAAAATAATACCTGTCATATATTTATCTTATACCCTGTATTATAGCCGGGAGAAAGAGGAGAATGTATGATAGGTATTATTATTTTTCTAATAACGTTAATGGCAGAAATAATATTTTTTGTAGTTAGGTTAAAGCAAAAAAGTCTTTTAAGGAAAGAAAAAGGCATTCTGAATGTGTTTCAGTTCACAGTATTTTTACTATTAATTGCAGCAGGTCTGGTGCATTGGGGATTTCGCTGGATGTTACTTTTCGGTTTATTATTTCTGAGAGGGTTGATAGGAATTGGGATATTGATTAGAAAGAAATCAGGAAAAGAGTATAGATTATCAGTTGCTATAACAGGATTCCTATTAAGTCTGATGATCATCACTATGGCAGCTATGCCATTTTTATTATTTCCGCAGTGTAAGTCCCTTCCGGTAAGCGGTAATTATGAAATAGCAACAGAAGTTTATACCTGGAAGGATGAAAAACGTCTTGAGACATTTGAAACCGATGGATCTAACCGCGAAGTGACAGTTCAGTTCTGGTATCCCAAAACTGAGAAGAATGAGAAATTTCCCCTTGTTGTTTTTTCCCATGGTGCCTTTGGGTTCCGAATGAGCAATTACTCCACTTATAACGAACTTGCCTCGAATGGTTATGTGGTATGCAGTATTGATCATCCTTATCATGCCTTTGTTACCAAACAGGCAGATGGGAAGATTATTACAGTGAACCCGGAATTCATGAAGAGTGTAGGCAGAATCAATGAGAAAGGAGTCTCGGAAAATGAGATTTTCGACATAACAAGGGATTGGATGAAGCTGCGCTGTGCTGACATGAATTTTATTCTGGATACAATAATAAAAAAAACCTCAGTCCAGCAGGAGGGCGGTGTTTTTGATCGGATTGACGTTACCAGGATAGGTCTTATGGGACATTCTCTTGGAGGAGCAACAGCTGTGACAGTAGGAAGACAAAGAACAGATATTGATGCAGTAATAGACCTGGATGGAACTATGCTTGGAGAAGAGATTTCCTGTATCGATAACAAATACACAATAAATGAAATTCCTTATCCGGTACCGCTCTTATGCATCGATACAACCGCACATTATAAGGAAGGGCTTAAGTATAAAGATCAATATGTGAATAACGTTATTTTGAAAAATGCGGCAGATGCCATGGAAACGCATTTTGATGGTGCCGAACATATGAATTTTACAGACCTTGTTTTCTTCTCACCGGCAATCGCGTCTATACTCGGAAGCGGAAAAATCAATAAAACAGATTGCATTCAAACCATGAATGAGGTAATCTTAGATTATTACAATCATTACCTAAAACAAATGGATAAACCTGATATAAAGGAATCCTATTCATTTCGATAGGACTATAAAAAACGGACGGGAATATATAAATTATGAGGGTAGAAATTACGAATATTCCGACACACCAACAGGAGCGGATATTGATCGAGTGCTATAAGGTTACTGAAGAAGTAGCTGAAATGATACAGTTCATAAAATCAAGGCAGGAAAGTATTGAGGGTTATGATGAAAGCGGAATTCATGTTATTTCGCTTTCCGATATTTATTACGTGGAAAGTGTAGATAACAGGGTCTATCTTTATTTGAAAGATTGTGTTTACGAGATAAAGATGTATCTTTACAAGTTTGAGGAGTTATATGGGGATAAGGAATTCTTCCGTTGCTCTAAGAATACTATAATAAACCTTATGAAGATACATGTTCTAAAACCTGCATTAAACAGCAGATTCTCAGCAGTTCTGACAAATGGGGAAAGTGTGATCATATCCAGAAAATATGTTTCAGAATTGAAGAAAAAACTGAGGGGAGGAACCAGGAATGAGTAAAACGGAGCATTTAAAAATAGTATTGATTAGTTTTTTTATTATAGTCACCTTAGTAAATGTGGCAATGGGTATTATGGGGCTGTGTTTTGAAAGAGAGCAGACATTTAGTTATGAAGCGTATTTTATGCCTCTTATTTATGGATTTCTTAGTATTATTCCGTTGATTTTCACCTATACAAAAAAAGAACTGACGTTAAAGCAGATGATTTTCAGAAAAGTCTTTCGACTTCTATTCCTGGAAGCATTGCTTACGAGCTTTGTCTTTTTAAATCATGTTGCCGAAGTCAGGGAGCTGCTGTGGTTTATACTTTCAGTCCTCATCATCTCGGTCTTAGTAAATGTGATTTTATGGTGGCTTGATAATCTCAAAGCAAAGGAACTTAATTCAGAGCTGGTAAAGTACCAGAAAAATCAAGGGAATACAGTATGACATTTAAACAGTACATTTAAACAGTTATCTTTATAAAGCAGCTGCAATATGTAAAATTATTTATTATAATGATACAATTATTTTGTATTTATACAACAAATGGTATATAATGGAAATATCTTAATAAGAGGAAAGCATCCGTAAGGGTGCTTACTTAAATTGATAAGTTTTGTGTTAGATGTTACCGTTTTTGTAAGAAATTACCTATAAGGAGAAATAATCAATCACAGAGGTGTGTTATGTTCTATCTGCAAAAGGCTTTTTTAAATGTAAGACGGCATAAGATGAAAAGTTTTCTCGTGGTTTTGGTTTGTATGCTGATTGAATTGCTTTTGTATTTATTTATCGGTGGTCTTAAGGCTAATTTGCAGCAGCTTGCCAGACTGCCGGAGGCTGTGTCAGTGTATGCACGAGTCAGTAATTTAAATGGTACGATGTCTTCGGGAGGAATCTTAATTCAGGAAAATGTAATTGATGGGTTGATAAAATCTCCTCATGTAACGGAGTTATTATATACCGTACAAATGGGGAGTGCTCTGGGGCAAATTAAAGAAAAAGATGTAATGTCTATGGAAACCGGAGATGTAACATTTCCTTTGTCCCTGGGCGTCAATACGCTTACCGCTTCCCCATCTCTGTCGGTGAAGAATATAGATTTTCTTAAGGGATATGGACCGGAATTTCTGGAAGAAGATAACGCATTGTGCATTGTTCGGGATCAGGATATGGAAAGAAACGGACTTTCAATCGGAGACAGCGTATGGATAACTCTCTTTTATCCCACTTACCCAAAAGACCGGTACGACCTCACCTATAATTGGCTGGGAGTATTCAAGGTAAAAATTGTTGGGTGTTATAGTGAGATGTGGAATAGTGCGGAAGACAGCAAACCTCCCCAGATCGTGTTTCCGTCAAAATGGGTCCGAAACTTGTATAAACAAGCCGGTGTCATGTTCTTTGCGGATTCCGTACGGTTTCGTGTGGCTGATCCTCTGAGTCTGAACGAGTTCAAAGGGGAGATGAAAAAACTGCACCTTATGCCGGTCATATCCCAGGCCCAGCATTCACATAGGGGTATTGCACTGACGGTGAATGATGAAACGTTCGTTCGGGCGGCCAGCCGTTTGGTGGATAATATTACACTCATGCGTGTATTTACTCCTTTTATTTTTGTAACGGTCGGTCTTGTAGGATTTGTGATGTCTTATCTGATGCTGCAAAGCAGGAAATCTGAA
The DNA here is from genome assembly GCF_030913705.1 of Anaerocolumna sp. MB42-C2. Classification (GTDB taxonomy): domain Bacteria; phylum Bacillota; class Clostridia; order Lachnospirales; family Lachnospiraceae; genus Anaerocolumna. The sequence goes on along the minus strand of NZ_CP133190.1, from coordinate 1,394,735 downwards.
ATTGCTATCATGCTCTCCCTGGGTATGAGCAGAAAAAATTGTTTTACATTGCTTTTTCTGGAAAACGCGGCACAAAATCTCATGGGAAGTGTAATTGGCGTATTAAGTGCGGCACTGTTAACGGAAGTAAGTGTGCTGCTGACTTTGGTAGTTACCGGGATATTTTTTGCCTGCTACATGGCCGGAACTATGGCAGCGATGATATTAATCGGAAGGTTCAGTGTAATGACTGTTTTATCGGCTCTGGAATAAACAGGAGGTAGTGATAATGCTAGAGGTAAAGGATGTAAGTTATACATACAGGAGTAAATACCAAACAATCGAGGCAGTGAAACATGTCACCTGCGATTTCTGTACGGGCCGGTTGTATGCTGTTATGGGACCGTCAGGCAGCGGTAAAAGTACGCTTTTGTCTTTACTTGCAGGTTTGGATCTGCCAACTTCAGGTGAAATATTAGTGGAAGGATCGGATATCGCTTCGATGGACAGGGACCACTACAGGAGAGAGACCGCTTCAGTGGTTTATCAGTCATTCAATTTGTTCCCCTTGCTAACCGCACTGGAGAACGTAATGTATCCTTTGGAACTGCAGGGGATAAAGAAAACAGAGGCAGTAAAAACCGCTAAGAGACTGATTATGGAGGTCGGGCTCGGTGAGAAAACGTACAAACAGTTTCCTGTGGCTATGAGCGGCGGAGAGCAGCAGCGTATAGCCATAGCCCGGGCGCTTGCGGCAGGCGGTAAGATCCTTCTTGCAGATGAACCCACCGGTAATCTGGATTCGGTGAATGAGGCAAATATAGTTGAATTATTGAAAAAATTGGCCCATGACCGGGGATATCTTGTAATTGTTATAACCCATAATCAATATGTTGGTTCACAGGCTGATGTGATCTATTGGATGCGGGACGGGCAGTTGACTCTGGATAGCGCTGCCGGGAGGATACAGGTATGAACATTTTCGTAAAAAGTATACGGCAAATGTTACGGACGCCCCTGCGTACGGCTCTGTTTTTGTTGCTTCTGCTTCTGTCTTCATCACTTCTTGCTTTAGGAGCTGGACTTTATGTTCTTAGCTCTGAGAACGTAAAACGACTGGACGAGGTTTTTGTTACCATTGGTATTGTAAAACAAAAACCGGCCGCACTGCATGAGCGGAAAGTATGGGATGCGGAAAAGAAGGAATTTGTTTCACAAGGACTGATGGCGGAATACGGTTCTGTCATTTCTGATAAGGTGTTAGATTTTGATGGAGCAAACTATATTCAGCCTCCGGTAAAAAGACCTTACTACGGAGCATATAATCCGGATTGGATAGTACATGAGCAGAACGTTTCCTTTTTACTTGTTTCGGAAATGAGACAGGAACTTCCGATTATGGAATTGGAACCGGTCGAGGATTGCATACCGGATCATCCGGTAAAATTGAAAATTAAAAGAGTTCTATACGGTACCGATAGTAAGCTGGAGGGTTGGGAAACTCTATTGTTTTGTGATCATTACAATCCAAATCCCCAGCCAATGTATGCCGGTAAGCGGTATGTTATGGCACTGGCTTTTAAACGGGGGCATAATAACTTTCCCAAATTAACAGTAGAATATTTCCCTGATTCTTTTACAAACAATTTAAGAGAATACCGGTCTTCTCCCCGTGAGGAAGAACCGCCTGTTACTTCCACACAATACCGTTCTGACGGGGAACGGATACCGGATCGTTTCCCGATGACTGCTCCATGGGATGAGGTGACAGATGGATTTTATGATACCCCTCGTGGACAGAGATGGCTGGAACTGGCAAAAGCAATGTACCTGTCTGAACAGACTATACCGGTTGTACCTACAGACAGTACTGAACTTCTGATGTCATTTTATAATGGCAACTCCAATATCATTGAAGGCCGTGACATCACGGAGGAAGAATACAGGGAGGGACAACGGATTTGCTTAATAAGCCGGGAATTTGCAAAAATGAATGGGTTTTCTGTGGGGGATAAATTAACACTTCCACTGTATTATGCAGATTACCGAGACTCTGCCGGAAGGGATTTTTCACCTGGTGACAAACTATTAGGTATATCTGATCATTTGCTGAATGCCCAGGGCAGGCATTATGAAGTTTTTGATGAAAACGAATATACAATAGCCGGTATATATAATGAAATTAATAAGGTGGCACGGTCCACCGGTTATGATATGCCTTCAAATGCGGTCGTGATACCCGCCGCATCGGTAAAAAACAGTGACGAAGATAATATACTTGATTATGGACCCATGATGGGGTACAATACTGTATTTCGAATTCCCAACGGAACAATCGAATCTTATATGAAAGTTTGGGAAAAACAAGGGGTTGACGATCTTGAGATTACTTTTTATGATAAAGGATACACAAAGATAAAGGAAGGGTTGGAGCAAATCAAGGAAATTGCCTTAGCTTTGTTTATTTCAGGTATACTGACTGCGACCCTGATTTTATTGTTTTTTTGCCAGATCTTCATAGGTAAACAAAAAAAAAGGACAGCAATCGAGCGTTCTCTCGGTATGAACAAAAGGGCTTGTACGATTTCTCTGCTGTCAGGAATCATCGTAATTGCACTGTTAGGCAGTATTGCAGGTACAATGATGGGATACTTACTAACGGGTAATGCTATGAAACAGTTTACCGGACAGGTACAAGCTGAAACATTCAGTACGCTCTACAGTAATTGGGCCGGTGCTTCTGACTCGGAACTTAATGTACAGCTTGATACCTCTTTAATTGGTCCTTGGGTTTATATTTTGACCGGAGTGTTCATGGTTATATTATCAGCAGGTATTTCCTTAGCAAGGATACGTGGTAATCTGAAAAGCGAGCCATTAAAACTGTTGAGTATGAGGGATACATAAAGAATTGCTGGAATTGAACCATATGTTTTGAATATCTTTTTCCAGTGCCTATTTGTAGATATTGCTTTCGTTATAGGAGAAATTTATTATCCGCTATGGGTCTGATTAAAAAATCAGACCTTATTCATTTACGGGGATAGTTCTCTGAACTTCCATAGTAAATAACAAGCCCTACCGGGCAGGATGCACTGTGTCACTTCAGTGACAATCCATCTCTGGCGCGTCATGCACACCGTTTAATAAGATAAACAAGCTTAAGTTGAAGACAATGGGTGCCCATGACACACCAGATACAAATTGTCACTAATACAGTTAAACACCCACTTGGTAAGAGATATCTACTGGCCGTATAGAAATGATAAACATCCTTTTGGGGCGCTAAGCCCCTTTTCCAGGAGGTCGGCCAACGCTTTCATCTTCATTGCGTTTTCCTCTGCTGTCCTCGGGAAGATACCGGGGTCAAGCAGAAATGTAAATACTGACATAATTATTTCGGAATATTCCTGAGGATATTCGCCACTAAAAATACCTTCCTCTATCCCCTGACTAATAATCTTTGATATAACCTGCGATAAAGCTGATAATATCTGTGCTAATGACTTTTGATGCAAGGCTGCATTCTGCGGCATGTGCAAATATTCATCCAAAGAAGCGTCAACATAAAAACTGCGGTAACTTCGCAATAAGAGAGCCAGTTTTGAAATAGCGTTTTCATTGCTGCTTTCTACTATGGATTTGCATGATTGAATGATATCGCTGTATTCTCTTTCAAGCAGGGCGTCTAAAACATCTTCCTTTGAACGGAAGTAATAGTATAGACCGCCTTTGGCAATGCCAGCTTTTTTGGCAATGTCACTAACGGAAGCCGAACCGGCTTTCCCTTCTATAAAAAGCTCTCGCATAGCGTCCAGAATTATTTTCTTTTTGTCCATATAAAATCATCACCTCGTATTAAGCAGTATATCACAAAAAAAGCATCTTGACCAGTATTCAAATTTTTGTTATACTCATTCTATTGAACGACGGTCAAAAAACGTAAAGGATGGGTCTTTATGATAATAACTATTATCTTTGTTCTATTTCTGCTTGCCGCAGTTATTTCACTGATTACATTGCTTGTGGGAGGTATAAGGTTTGCAGTACGACTGAAAAAAAAGATGGACAAAAAACAGATTACTAGCAAGATAAAAAAGAATATGATTATTTTCGCTTCGATTTGTGTTCTATGCACGGCATTTGTTTGGATTACCCAGCTAATGGCGTCAACTCCTGTCATACACGATGAAAACGGGAACAAAGTTGAGGACAGTATAGCTGAACTAAGCCAGGTAATACTGAATGGGCGCAAGGAGTGGATTAGTGTTCGCGGATATGATAAGAACAAACCGGTACTTCTTTTTTTAGCCGGTGGTCCTGGCGGCTCCCAAATGGCAGCAGTCAGACACGACCTAGCCGAACTGGAGAAACATTTTGTTGTGGTAAATTGGGATCAGGCCGGATCGGGTAAATCCTATGGAGCAGCATCTATAGACAACATTACCGTACAAACCTATATCGATGATGGTTATGAGTTGAGCAAATACTTGTGTAAAACGTTCAGGCAAGAAAAAATTTATCTTGTCGGGGAATCCTGGGGCAGTGCGTTAGGAGTTTTCTTGATTGATAAAGCACCCGAATTGTATCATGCTTTTATTGGAACGGGACAAATGATTTCTTTTCTCGATACTGAAATTATGGATTACGATTCAGCAATGGAAATTGCCCGTAAAAAAGGCGACACCAAAACAATGAATACATTAAAAGACAATGGGAAACCGCCTTATTACGGAAATGATGTTACCTGGAAAAGCGCGGCATATCTAAACTATTTAAGTGCATATATGACATCGAACCCTGATATTTACAATGGCGGTTACAATACATTTCGTGACCTTTTCTCAAGCGAGTATGGCATACTCGATAAAATCAATTATTTCCGCGGAATCATCAATACGTTCAATACAGTATACCCACAGCTTTATGATGTTGATTTGAGAACGGATTATCAGTCCGTGAAAGTACCGGTCTACTTCTTTATCGGTCGTCACGATGTAAACGCTCCCACATCACTGGTAGAAGAATACTGCACTGTTCTGAACGCGCCTATAAAAGAAATTGTATGGTTTGAACATTCCGGCCACAGTCCGTGGATAAATGAGAGCAAACTATTTGTAAAAGAATTATTGAGGGTAACAGGCTGATTACTGATTCGTATATGGTCAACCAGGTTTGAAAGCTGCTAAAGTCAACATAAGACTTTGTGCCTTGAGCAGCGCGAAAGGAATGAGTATAAGTATGAACAGAATTTATTGGGAAAACGAGTATATTTCAGCGTTTACGGATTTGCCCTGTGCAGATATCCATAAACATTGGATGCTGCAACTTTTTCTATGTTTATATACTAAAGTTCAGGTCGAGATTAATGGAGAAAAGATTTTGGATCATTGTATTATATTAGATTCTAATGTGAAACATCGTTTTTGTGTAAAAGGTGATGTTTATTATACCATGTTAATAGAACCTACTTCTGATATTGCATTTTATATGAGAGATCATTATATAAATAAAACTAAGGGATATGGGTTTATAGATGTAAGCAAACATAAAAAAACGGATTTTTTATACTTGCTGACTAATGTGGCAATAGAAGAATATAAAAAATTTATTGAAGAATTTAACTCAACAATTTTTATTACGAACATTGATAAAAAATCACTGGACGTAAGAGTAAGAGAAATAATTGAACAATTGGAACAAAGTGATTTTTTTAATGTATCAGTAAAAGTATTAGCTGATAAAGTAAGTTTATCAGAAAGCCGTATAACACACTTATTTAAGGAATATACCGGAATCCCACTCAAAGGGTATATTTTAATGAAGAAGTGGAAGAAAGCATACGAGTTAATACTGAAGAATGGTAATATAACAACTGCCGCTTTAGATGCTGGATTTGACAGTCCGTCTCATTTTGCATCCACCAATAAAAAGCTTACCGGTATGACCGCTCAGTTTACATTTAAAAACAGCAGATTTTTGAAAGTATAATAGAACGTAATGTTATAATCTATTGCCAGGAGGTAAAAGATATGACGAAAAAATTAATTATTTGGTATTTTACGGGAACAGGGCAATGTAGAATTATATCAGAGTACATAGGAACAATGTTAAAGAGTGAGGATTTGCAGGTTAAATTAGTAAACATTACACCTTTGGAAGCACGTAACCGGTTGCAAGATAATATTGATTGTGATCAATTAATTCTTGTTTTTCCAGTGTATGCCAGCGATATGCCGGAACCCCTGAGAAAATTTATGGAGAGATTAAAGGGAGGTGGGGTACCGATATTACTGATAGCATTGTGGGGAAATGCTCATAAAGGAAATGCAATTTATCATGCATGGAAAATTACGAGCGGGAATGGATTCATAGTTAATGGAGCAGCAGAGATTGTTGCCGAACATTCTTATTTAGAACCTGTGTTACCTATAATAGGTAACAGGCCAACGGATGCTGAGAAACAAGAATTAGTAGAGTTTGTCAGGAAACAATTTAAAAAAAATACTTCCATAAAACTTACTGATAATAAGGATAAGCTATTTATTAAATTATTATGTTCTTTACCACAGGGTTTCGTTCCTAAATTAGTTGCAAATTTAGACTTTCAAGAAAGCAAATGCAATGGATGCGGTATATGCAGGAAAATGTGTCCAACAGGATCGATTAATCAAGATTTTAAGGTGGACAAAAAGACATGTATCATGTGTCTTTCCTGCGTAACTAACTGTTCAGGAAAAGCAAGAACCTGTAATATAAAGGAGATTGCTAAAACGGCACTTGGCCACCATAAAAAAGTTAAAAATAAAGATATTTTTTATGGAAAAGGCTATTAATATAAGTTTGAACGCACTCATTATCAGAATTAATGGGTGCGTTTTAACGTGCAAGATGAAAATGAAAAATTTATATACTAAAAGAAGAATAAAAAAGTATTAGTTATTGATATAAATGATTATAATATATATTACTTTTTCGTCTTATGTTATCCGAAAAATTAATTTTTGTAAAAATTGATTTTAGGAGAGAACATGGAAGCTTTTGAAGAATATTTAGCACATATCAATAATTTGCAGCATCAACATTTTAGCGAAAATAGAAAAAAGATTACGAAATTAAATGGAGGATAATTATAATGGAAAAGCAATCAGAAGATTCAAAATCTCCATCCCAGCTAATTGATGAGAAAATCGAGGAATTAGGCGACTGGCGGGGTCAGATACTCTTAAAGGTACGGAATTTGATCAGACAAACCGACCCGGAAGTAGTTGAGGAATGGAAGTGGAGAGGGACTCCTGTTTGGTCTCATGATGGAATGATATGCACAGGGGAGACTTATAAAAACGTAGTTAAGATGACGTTCGCCAAGGGAGCATCACTGGAGGATCCTATGCATATTTTTAATTCAAGTCTGGAGGGAAATACGAGGAGAGCAATTGACATCCATGAGGGAGAAGAGTTGAATGAGGAGGCATTAAAAGCGTTGATCCGCGCTGCCATTGACTTAAACAAGTACAGCCGTAAAACATCCCGTAAAGGATGACTGACTTTCGCATTTACATGGGGATAAAAGTTTAGACCCAAGTGCTTGTTTGTATCTACTGAAGAAGGTAATAAATTGACCGATGGAAGAGCAGTGGGTGAAATTGCATTTAGTACTAGAAAATTCAAAAGAAGTATGGAAATAAATCAGACAAAGGGAATCATCAAAAATGGTTTCAAAGAGTAGAGGTCTTTTCCAAAAGATTGATTTTTGGAAGAGACCCCTTTATGTGCTTCTTATAGATAACTTCTTGGTTTGAGGTGATGTACGCAGATACCGGGCAACGATTAACATCGTCTGGGGGAAAATCAAATTTATTGAATGTTTTTTATCTGACAGTCTTTATTAGTTTTTCCTCTGATCAGTGTAAGCAGCAGTGCTGCCAGTGCACAGCAAGCGGATGTTATAGAAATAATATGCATTGCATAACTGAATGCATTCTGTTGCAGGAGAGTACCCTGAATGCCTTTAGCGGCTAAAGTGGTGGTTGCATAACTGACATTGGAGGAAAGCAGAGCAGCGGAAATCGCTTCTCCCAATACCATGCCGATATTGCGCATAGTTCCAAGGGTAGCACCTGCAACACCTCTGCTTTGTGCCGGCGCACTTCCCATAACCGCACTGTTATTAGGAGTATGGAAAAGTCCTGCTCCGATACCGGTGACAGCGAATGCAAGCAATAACATAATGATAGGGGTATCCGCCTGAAAGCTTCCAAAAAAGAGACATGCCGCTGCCAGAATACCTAACCCAGCACAACTGATAAGGCGGCTATCAGATTTATCAGAGATTGCGCCGCTTATAGGAGCTATTGCCATCATCATCAAAGACATAGGAAGCATTGTTAATCCGGATCCGGATACGGATAACATATGCTGCTGCTGAAGATAATAAGGAGCGAGGAAAACCATTATAAATTCGCTCATATTGAAAAAAGTTGCGGCAAAATTACTTGCAGCGAAAACCCTATTTTTGAAAAGGTCTAGATTGAGTATCGGATGGTCACATTTCTTTTCATATATAAGAAAACCAATAAGTAAAATAATACCAAGAGAAAGCGATACTAAAATCGTTATTGAATTTACGGTTGCTTTACCGCTCATATCAAGGGGGAAAAGGATCAGAGTAAGTGCCGCCATAATAAGTATGCTTCCGATCGTATCAAATTTAACACCGGCTTTTGGAATATCGGATTGAATGTTTCGCAGGGCAAGGAGTGTACCGATTATTCCAAGAGGGATATTAATAAAAAAGATACTACTCCATCCAAAACAGGAGGCCAGAAAACCACCAAGTGAAGGGCCGGCGCAGGTTGCTACCGCTACGGCAATGGAGGTTACGCTAAGTGCTTTCCCTCTATTTTCCGGCAAGACTGAGTTGGTGACGATAGCACTTCCTGTTGCCATCATCATAGAACCGCTTAATGCTTCAATAATACGAAACACGATTAGCATCGAAATATTCACTGATATTCCGCAAAACAGAGAACTTACGGTGAAACCAATAAAACCGGATATATAAACTTTTTTTAATCCGTACAGGTCTGATATTCTGCCAAAGGTGAGTTGTGTTGAGCATAGTGTAAGTAAATAAACGACAACCACCCATTCAACAACGGAGATGGTTGTATGAAAAGCTGTTTGCATCAGAGGCAGTGCAACATTCACCGCATTAATGTCAAAACAGGTCATAAATGTACCGAGAGCGACGGTAATCACCGTCATATTTCTTTTCTTTAGAATTGATTGCATAATGATATATCCTTCTTTCTTGTATTAATATGAGTAAAAGCTCATGTTTGAATATAAACTCTTTAACCGAATCTGTCAATAAGAAAATGAGTAAAAACTCATATTTATTGACAAATAAAATAAACTGCTTTAAAATAAACATAAGGAGTTGATGGTATGAACCAGGATAAATCAATACGTAAGCCACAGCAAAAAAGAAGTATTGAGACGAAAGAAAAAATATTAGATGCCGCATACCGGCTTTTTTGTAAAAAAGGTTATTACAATACTACTACAAACGAGATCGCACAGGTTGCAAATGTATCAATAGGCAGCCTTTATTCTTACTTCAAGGATAAAGATACTATACTTCTAGAAATTTTAGACCGGTATAATGAATCTTATATTAAAGTACATGATGAATTATCAAGGGATATGGAGTTATACAAGACTGATCTTAAGTTGTGGTTTCGCCGGTTAATCGAGGGATTGATTGAAATCCACCAAATTTCAAAAGAGCTGAACTTTGAGATGAATATTCTTTGCTTTTCCATACCGGAAGTAGCAGCCGTACAGGAAAAGCAGCGGGAGAAAACATGGCAGATGACACTTCAATGTTTTTATATGTACAAAGAATATATTAAGGTAAAAGATATTGAAGCAGCCGCAATTGTAACTTATAAATTAATTAATGCTGTTGTGGATCAAATTGTATTCTGTAAAAATAAGATTGATAATGAGCGCATTTTACAGGCAGGAGTTGATGCTGTTTACAAATTTTTAATCGAATAGACAGCAGCTTTTATAGGAAGATTATTGATTAGGGAAAGTATAGCCAGAAAGTAAATATAAGATCAATAGTATTGTCCATGACTAGTGAAACTAATGTTCATAATAAACAGGCTATTACGGCGATGAGAGAAGCAGGGATAAGATTAAAGAATAAGTAAAGATAAGGTCATACATAAGAATATTTCTTAGTATGATCTGTTTTTATTTAAAATCATGTTTTTTCTAAAATATAAGATTTGATTGAATATATGTTTATGTGAATTAATTTTTATCTTGACAAATATATCACTCTGATATAACATGAAGTGTATCAGAGTGATATATAGGAGGCAATATAATGGCTAAAATTTTATTTATCAATGCTAATTTATACGGACATATTAACCCAACCCTTCCCTTAGTGAAAGAAATGGCAGACAGGGGAAATCAACTGGATTATTTTTGTTCACTACAATTTAAAGAAAAGGTTATGGAAACAGGTGCAGCATTTCTGAATTATTCTGAGGAATTGGACGAATTTCTTAAGTCCTACCGGCCTACGGACAGGCATCCTTTCTATATGTTGATGGAATATATACTTCTTTATGCAGAAGTGATGCTTCCGGGAGTTTTAAAGTTGATTGAAAAGAATCCGTATGATATGATAATCGGTGATTCTTTATTCGGCGGACCGTTCTTTTTAGAACAGATTATAAAGATACCGGTGGTCAGCTCACATTCCAGTTTCGCAATGAGCCAAGCTCCGGTGCCGGCATCAATGATGGTGAAAGGAATCCATCCACAGTTGGATCATTGTTATGAAATATTGGAGAGAATCTGCAGGAAGTATGAGATACCCGTTCCGGGATTAGATGATGTCTTTATTAGTAAAGCCAACTGGAATGTAGTGTATACGATACCGGAGTTTAACGGATCAGCGTTATCAGACAGTTCTGATTATCTTTTTACGGGATCCGCCCTTGGAAAAGAGATTGATACAGAGTTTGAAGGATTTAAGGATAAAAATGGACGTCCGGTAATCTATATTTCACTGGGCAGTGTTAATACTGATTTTATGGAATTTTATAAAATGTGCATGAAAACCTTTGAAAATTCGGACTATTTTGTTGTAATGTCAATCGGTAACAAGTGCAATATTGATCAATTAGGGAAAATCCCATCTAATTTTTATGTAAAAAATTTTCTTCCTCAATCAACTGTATTAAAACAAACTGATGTTTTTATTACGCATGCCGGATTTAATAGTGTTAATGAGGCGCTTTATTACGGCATTCCTTTGTATACACTGCCAATGGTTAATGACCAGCATATGGTTGCAAAAAGAGTCAAGGATATGGGGCTTGGTATTATTGGTAATTTTAAAGAAATAAATACAATAAATTTAAGAGACGGAGTAATGAAATTATTATCGGATAAACAGATACAGGAAAACTGTGAAAACATATCACTTAAGTTCAGAGAATTTAACCATTTATCTAATGTAGCTGCAACCTTAGAAAAGATTAGCAAGGGGCAGCAGTAAGTCATAAAAGGGCAGTAGTGATACAAATTGAAATATGAAGTATAGTAGAGAAAGAAGAGATCGATATATGATGAAAAATAAATCCAGATATGCTATTTTGGGAATATTAAATATTTCACCAAGTACAGGATATGATATTAAAAAATACTGCGATACTGTTATTTCAGGGATATGGCATGAAAATTTCGGACATATTTATCCCACACTAAAAGTGTTAGAGCAGGAAGGATGTATCAGGCAATTATCAGAGGATAAGGAATCCAGAAAAATTAAATACGAAATAACAAATGAAGGGAGAGAAGAACTCTTTGGCTGGCTTTCGGAGGATACGCTTATACAGCCGGTTCGTTCCGAATTTATGCTGAAATTCCTATTCTCCAGTCAGCTTCCGCCTGAGAATGTGATAGAAATGTTAAATCAATATAAACAGAGGATGGAAGATGAACTGAATAAATATATAGGTTATGAACATGAATTATTGCAGGGAATTCCTGATATATCAGCTGAAAGGGCACGTTTTCTGAAAGCAACATTAAGAAGAGGGATATTAACATCCAAGGCTTCCATTGAATGGTGTCAGGAAACGATATCGGAATTGAAATACTAACAATGATAAAAATAGACATTATTCTACATTGCTGCATATATTATTAGCAGGATATATTCTTTTATGGTGCTATAGGATGTTTGCTTAAACCAGAACGAATGGCATTGATTGGATAGATCCATTGCAGATATATGAATCATAGAGGTGATGTAAAAATGTATAAGATTCTTACATGTGTATTCAGCCCCCAGGTTTATAATGAAATACACAATGGTTTTTTGGAGGCAGGATGTGAAGTCCGAAATATTTTAATAGGTGAGGATTATATTAATAAATTTGATTCACTGAAGACAGTTTTGACAAATGCTATTGAGGAATTTAAACCGGATTTCGTATACTCTTATGGCTGGTGGAAAGACATTGTTGATATAAATGAATTTTTTGATTTATTTAAGAAAAAAGGATTATTCCATGTATGGTGGTCTGCGGATGACCCTGTCTGCTGTGGCCAGGTTTCTCTTCCTGCTGCTAAAAGAGCAGATTTGGTTTTTACGCCGGTAGATTATCTAATACCGGAATATGAAAAATTTGGAATTGAGGCTTGTTTACAGCCTAATGCCTGTGCACCACGTTATATTAAATTACCTCCTAAACCTGAATATAAGAAAGACGTGGTATTTTTAGGAAATAACTATAGCTTTAGGCACGTCGACGCAGAATCAAAAAAAAGTATATTTTATCAATTCAGAGTAGATGGCATCTATCAAGTAATAAAACCTTTAGTAGATAAAGAGAAAAATTTAAAAGTATGGGGAAGATGGTGGACTGATTTTGACAGGGCGTATATACTCCCAACAGCATTTTACGGCGGTATATTGCCGGTTGAGGAAATACCTTATGTTTATTCCTCTGCTAAGATTGCGTTAGGGATCCAGCAGGTTGCTACTTCAAAAACCTATGTATCTACCAGAACTTATGAGGCACTTGGATGCGGGGCATTTCATATTACACAATATTCCCAGGGTGTAGAATATTACTTTAAAAAAGGCGTACACCTTGAGTGGTCAAATTCAGCGGAAGAGATTCTGGAACTTGTAGATTATTATCTGACACATGAAAACGAAATGGAAAAGATTGCACTGAACGGTCAGCGGGAAGTAAATGAAAAGCACAGACTTGTCCATCGGGCGAGAACTGTGATGGATACAGTTGCACATTATATTTAGAAAAGGTGATTGATACTGATTAACTAAGCTAACCAGTAAATTTAAGAGACTGCAGGTAAGTTATTTAGAAATAAAAATAACTATCTTCAGTCTCTTTTAAGGTTGGATCAAGCCGTACTCATAGATACAATAAATAAAAGCCTGTTAAAACAACAGGCTTCCATTTGTTCCTAATATACCATTATAGAGTCTTCTATTTCTTTTTTTGAAAGAGCCTTAGTCTGTTATGCCTTCCTGCCATTATTTGGGAAAAACCTTCACAATTTTCATATTTTTCTGAAGTCATCCAGCTTGCCGGAACTTTGGTATTAGCTTTTACTATATCCAGATACAAATTTGTGCTACCAATATACATAAAGATCTCCTCCTTCACTATAGTTACATTTCATATTATTTCTTATCTCTGATACAATTATACGTATAAATTGACTTTTTGTATATGATCTGCTAGTCTGAATATAAAGGTAAATTTTGTATTAAAAATACAAAACAAATGTTCTTTTAGAACTGGATTGATTTTGTTAAAAAATATCATCTTTATAGGTGAAACAAGGTGGACAATTGCGAAGCTATATAGTGTCTTGAATATACTATGCAATTGATGCTATTACTCTAAAAATATTAATAAAAAAGGAGATTGGTTCGTATGGCGGTGCGTTTTTGGGAATTATATGAAGAAACAAAGGAACAGTTTCGGCTTAAGATAGCTGCCGGAAAAGCCGGCATGGATACCGTAGTAAGCTGGGTGCATATGCTTGAGGATGAAACAATTGTGTCCAGATTCCATGGAGAAGAATTAGCAATAACAACAGGCATGAAAGCGGTTCAATCCGGCTGGCTGCTCAAGTTAGTACAGGAGATGGCCAAGGGTGAATGCGCAGGTATTATTATAAATACTGGAATGTACTTGCAATATATTCCGGAAGAAGTGGCGAGCTGGTGTGAGATACATAATTTTCCTCTGCTTGAAATGCCTTGGGAAATATCCATAACTGAATTGATCCAGGCTTATTGCATGAGAATTATTGATCAGAAACAATTTGAGAAAAAGATAGGAAATGCATTTCGAGAGGTGATGCAGGGACGATTCTCGGAGGAAAACATCAGACAGGTGTTAGGAGAGAGGTATGACATAGAAGGAGCTTTCCAGGTTTATTGTATCTGTGTTAAAAAGACCATGGAGGATGAACTTAACTATAATCAGGCAATAATAAAACTTGAAAATTTATTTGGCTTATGGAAAGGGAATGATAAAATCAATACTTCCTATGGGCTTATCCGCATGGAAGATTTTCTTGTGCTGATTCTTAATAATAGTAAAGAGAAGCAATATATGGAGCTGCCAAAACTTATTTTACAAAGCTTTTCTTATTTTGCGAAAGAAAAGCGTTTTCACTTAGGTATCGGACCTGTCGTGAAACATATTGAGAATCTTTCAGCCAGCTACAAAAGAGGAAAAACTGCAATGAGAATGTCAATGGGAACAGGGAAAGAAATTATTGATTTTGATGAAATGGGGTTCTTTAAAATACTCTTTTCCATTGATGATGCGGATATCCTCACAAGTTATGCCAATGATATCCTGGGAGTTTTAGAAGCCTATGATCAAGCACATGATACCAGTTATATTAATACCTTAAGGAGTTATATTAAAAATGACCGCAGTCTTATAAGGGTTGCTGAGGATACTTTTACTCATAGAAATACGGTAAATTATCGTATACAGAATATTAAACGGATACTGGGCTGCGAACTTAGTGAAACAGATGAATTATTTCCATATCAGGTAGCTTTTTATATCAGGGATATGACGAAAAAAAATTAAATAGGAATAATCTCAAGACATAGGCCAGACAAAAACCTGGGATACAAGGTCTGAGAATAGTATAAGACAATATTCTTATAAAATACAAATAAAAATAAAGAATAGCAAATTAATTGATTTGGCCTAAATTGTTAAATATTGATAATTTCTTTTGATTTGCTCTTGACGGCCGTTAAAATTGCGTTATGATAATAAATATAGACTTTCAATCTGCAGTTATGCCGATATGAATTATTTTGTCTAAACGGAGGTAAATTTATGGCTAAGCTAACGAAAGACTTTTTCAGTGGTAACGAGGTTTTGATTCTGGGTTATCCGCTTAATGATGATCCTTCCATGAAGATGATTCTGTCTGCATTCCGGCAGAACAATATCAATGTTTATGCTCTTAATCCAAAGGCTGCCGGCGATTTGGGATTAAAAATCTATAAGAGTTTTTCCGAGTTACCGAAAGTACCCGAATGTGCTTACATCTACCTTGAGAAAAATGAAATTACACCATGGATTCCCAAAATGAAAGAAAATGGTGTGGTACGGGTTTTATTCCACAGTAAAAAGGACGTGGAGGCTGCAGACGTGGAAGAATGCAAAAAAGTCGGACTGGAGACGGCAATTGCCTGTCCGATGATGTTACTTAGCAGCGGAATTCATAAGTTTCACAAATTCCTGGCGGGTGTTTAGAAAGGTTATATATATTGCTTAGAACTGAAAGAGGCGGTGATAATATGAATATTGAAAAACGAACAGAAGTCTTACTCCATGCAAGCTGGTAAATGATTGCGGCAGCTGCATGGAGTAATAGAAGTCGCATTTACATTATGCCAGCTTTTCAACTTGAATTTTAATATCAAGGAGTGAGCTTGCATGAATTATATAAACGCAACTAAAATCTTACCTGACTATCTGATCAAGGAGTTACAGGAATATGTTCAGGGGGATTATCTTTATATTCCTGTTAAAGAAGGAAAGCATAAGGAGTGGGGAGAATTATCTGGCTGCAAAACAGCCTTACTGACAAGAAATAAAGAGATTATTATGGAATATCAAAATGGTATAACAGTTGATGAGCTCTCAGAAAGATATTTCCTTTCAACCCACGCAATAAGAAAGATTTTATATCAAAAATAATTATAGGGGCTGTTGCAATATTATAAATTTATTGAGCTTGGATCTGACAAGGTGAGATAAATTTATAAATTTGCAGCGGCTTTTTTGATATTAAATAGCACTGTATCAAGTAGTAGCTTGCCTTTTATACCTATAAACTGATAACATTTTATTCAAATAAATGAAATTAATTGTAAGAGGTGATTGTTGTGCTCTATCAGATTATAGATTGTTACAAATCGTTTGGTTCACAGGATATATTTAAGAATCTTTCATTTGAGATAAAAGGAAAAGAAAAGATTGCGGTGGTTGGTAAAAATGGCTGTGGAAAATCAACTCTGTTAAAAATAATAGCTGGATTGGAACAAATGGATTCAGGAGAGATAATAAGTGATAAAAAATGTACCATAGGTTATCTGGAACAGGTGGCATTTACCAGTGAAGAGATACCGGTTGAAGATGAATTCGAAAAGTCATTTGAAGAAATACACCATGTAGAAAACAAATTAAAGGAATTGGAAGTAGTGATGCAAACAGATTATAATCAAGATATTTTAGATCAATACGGAAAATTATCACAACGCTTAGAGAGTCTTGGCGGATATACTTATAAAAGGGAAATCGAGTCTATTTTTACCAGGTTTGGATTTCCTGTGAATGATTTACAGAAAAAAATACATGAGTTTTCAGGCGGCCAAAAAACTAAATTGGCTTTTATAAAGCTTTTATTAAGCAAACCGGATATTTTACTTTTAGATGAACCCACCAATCATTTGGATCTGGAAACGATAGAATGGCTGGAGGGTTATGTTAAGCACTATTCCAAAGCTGTAATTGTTGTATCTCATGACAGGATGTTTCTTGATAATGTTGCGGATATTGTATATGAAATAGAAAATCGTACGGCTTTTCGATACAGCGGAAACTATTCTTATTTTATAGATGCTAAAAGAAATGATATTATCAGGCAGAATAAGGAATATGCAAACCAGCAGAAAGAAATTAAACATTTGGAAGAATTAATCGAAAAATTCAGATATAAAGTAAACAAAGCTAAATTTGCCCAATCAAAAATCAAATACCTGGAGCGTATGACAGTAATAGAAGAGAGGAAAGAAGATACGTCTACTTTTCACGCACAATTTTCATGCCGTGTTAAGGGAGCTAAAAAAGTCTT
Source organism: Anaerocolumna sp. MB42-C2 (assembly GCF_030913705.1). Classification (GTDB taxonomy): domain Bacteria; phylum Bacillota; class Clostridia; order Lachnospirales; family Lachnospiraceae; genus Anaerocolumna. The sequence continues at coordinate 1,377,287 of NZ_CP133190.1, read as the reverse complement.
GCTCATTAAGGAGTTAAGTATTGGATATAATCAAGAATTATGTAAAGTCAGCTTAGATATTAACAGAGGCAGCCGTATTGCTGTAATTGGTAAAAACGGGACCGGTAAATCAACATTGGTTAAAACACTGGTTGGAAATTTAAAACCCCTAAATGGCAGTTATTCTTTCGGAAAAGAAATAGAGATTGGGTATTTTGACCAGGAAGTAGCACAACTATCCGGCAATAATACTGTGATTGAGGAATTATGGGATAGGTATCCTGATCTTGGAAAAACTCAGATATGTAATACTTTGGGCTGTTTTAGATTTAATGGAGACGATGCTTTAAAACAGGTTAATGTATTGTCCGGTGGTGAAAAAGTCAGGTTGACACTTGCCAAACTTTTACTAAAACACGATAATTTTTTAATTTTGGATGAACCAACAAATCATTTGGATATCAGGGGAAAAGAAGCGTTGGAAAAATCACTGAGAGAATATGATGGCACGATACTATTTGTTTCTCATGACCGTTATTTTATCTCCAATATAGCAACAGCAATATTAGAGATAGATAATAACAAAGCCAATTACTATCCTATGAAATATCAGGAATATTTAATTAAGCGTCAGTATGTGGTATAAAATTCAATATCAGTCAGAGCCGGGTAGATTAACTTTCAGTCTTCTCTGGTTCGCGGTTTAAGTAATGAAAGTTGAAGTGAAATTTACAGGTAGTCAGTGGTAACATTTTGCTTTTTATATTCAGTTGGTGTCATTCCAATCTGTTTTTTAAAAAGGCTGAGAAAATATTTTATATCATTATAACCAACCTCAGCTGCTATATCTGCAATCTTCTTATTTGATTTGTCCAGAAGTCTGCAAGCCTCTTTTATTCTTATTTTTTGAGTAAATTCTTTTACTGTCATCCCGGAATACTCTTTAAACAGTCTGCAAAAGTGTGATTGGCTTAAAAATGCCATCATAGAAAGCTCTTCAATCGTGATATCCTTATAATAATTACAATGTATATAGTCAATGGCCTTTTCAAGAAGGTCATTTTTTATATAAACATTGCTGTTTACAATTGTCTCTTTTTTAATCGTTCTTAAGATTAATATAATAAGCTTGATTAAATCTGCTTTAAAAACTTCCGTATACCCTTCATCCTTAAGGGTGTATTCTTTTAACATATCTTCATAAAGTGTTTGAATATATATAAAATTTGTATTAATTAAAGATATTTTTGGGGTTTTTAAGGTGGCATCTCCATCTAATATTTTTAGAAGAAAATCATGGGTAACATTGTAAAATTTCTTGCTGTCAATAAAAGAGTTATGAAAGAACGTTGGCTTAAAAATACAATTGTATATTTCAAACTCACAGTCATCATTTGCAATAAACTGATGTGGAATATCGTGATTAATAAAATAAATTTCTCCCTTTTTACACAGGTAATCTTCTTTTCCGATTTTATGAATACCATTTCCGTCTGAAACAAATACAATCTCAATATAGCTATGTGCATGAAGGACAGTTTCTTTCATTTTACATTTATTAATAAAGATATCTTCCTCACCAAAAAGTTTTTCACCAGTGTCATAATATGCAAGCATAGTTGATTACCCCCTATAAAAAAGCTGAATACCCCAATAAAAGAAAGTACAGTTTATTGTATAATAATTTTTACTTAAGTGCAAGACAAGTAATTTAACAGGAGGAAGAAGTATGTTATATCCAAGAAAAACAGAAAATGAATTGAGCAAGGAGCTGTTTACAAATCCCACCGCCGAATACAGGGGAACTCCTTTTTGGGCGTGGAATTGCAGAATGACAAAAGAAAGTGTGGATAAAACCATTGAAGCATTAAAGGATATGGGGATGGGTGGTGGACATATCCACTGCAGAACCGGAATGAACCTTAAGTATCTGGGGAAAGACTTTATGGAACTTGTGAAATATTCGAATAAGGAATTTAAAAAGAGAGGAATGTTAACCTGGCTTTATGATGAGGATCGCTGGCCCTCCGGGGCAGGTGGTGGAATCGTTACAAAGGAATTAAGATACCGCATTCGTTATCTGGTATTCTCTCCGAATAAATTAGGTAAGGAAGAGTCAGAAAATCATAACTTTTCTTCCTCCGGTCAGGCTGTGAGAAGTGAAAATCGTACCTTTCTGGCACGTTATGGAGTTAAATTAGACGATGGATACCTGGCTGATTATAAAAGGTTGGAAGAAAATGAGGTTTTACCGGGCGGGTATGAGGAATGGTTTGCATACTTAGAAATCTCTGGTGATAATCCCTGGTTTAATAATCAGGCATATTTAAATACATTAGATAAAAATGCGGTAAAACGTTTTATAGAAGTCACCCATGAAAATTATTTTAAGGAAGTCGGGGAGGAGTTTGGCAAGACGATTCCGGCAATCTTTACCGATGAACCGCAATTTTCCCACAAAATGAAGCTTGGGTTTGCAACTGAAAAGAAAGAAATTACAGTTCCCTATACAGATGATTTTGATGATACTTTTCAGAAGACCTATGGGACTAGTATATTGGATCAACTGCCGGAATTATTCTGGGAATTAGGAGAAGAACAGTATTCTGTGGCACGTTATCATTATCATGATCATATCTGTGAACGTTTTGTCGATGCCTTTGCCGATACGGTTGGGGGCTGGTGTAAGGAGCATAATATTCTGCTGGCAGGGCATATGATGGAAGAACCTACTTTAGAATCCCAGACGGCTGCTTTGGGTGAGGCAATGCGGTCATACCGCTCCTTTACTCTCCCGGGTGTCGATATGCTTTGTGACAGAAGAGAATTATCTACAGTTAAGCAGGCGCAAAGTGCTGCTCACCAATATGGAAGAGAGGGTGTATTAAGTGAATTATATGGTGTAACCAACTGGGATTTTGACTTCAGAGGGCATAAACTGCAGGGAGACTGGCAGGCGGCACTGGGAGTAACCGTACGTGTTCACCATCTTACCTGGACCTCCATGGCGGGGGAAGCTAAGAGAGATTATCCGGCGGCCATTGGATATCAATCCCCCTGGTATCAGGAATATCCTTATGTTGAAAATTATTTTTCAAGAATTAATACAGCACTTACCAGAGGAAACTGTGAAGTGAAAGTCGGTCTTATTCATCCGATTGAATCCTACTGGTTGTATTGGGGTACAGAGGAGAAGACCGGCGGAATCAGAAGAGAGATGGATGATAAATTTGAAAAATTAATAGAATGGCTTCTTTATGGCCTGATTGATTTTGATTTTATCTCAGAGTCTTTATTACCGGAATTAAACGTAGAAACATCAATTTGTGACAATAGATTACAAGTTGGTAGAATGAAATATGATGTTATTGTAGTACCTAATTGTGTAACAATCAGGGAAACTACCCTTAGCAGATTGAAAAAGTTTGCACAAAATGGCGGCAAAGTTATATTTACAGGCGGTATGCCAAGACTGGTAGATGCTGTTCCGGCGGAACTGCCTATAGAGTTGATGGAGAATTGCAGGGAGATAGGCTTTGACCGTTATGAATTATTAAATGCCCTGGAAGAGTATAGGGATATTGATATCCGGAATGATCTTGGTATCAGAACGAATAATCTAATATACCAGCTTCGGGAAGAGGGAGATGATAAGTGGCTGTTTCTTGCCCATGTAAATAAGATGAGAAATCCGGATATTCCAGCCAGAGAAGAACTTACTATATCTATAAAAGGAATCTGGAAGGTTATTATTTATGATGCCGTTACAGGTAACATAAGGGAATGTAAATATGAACATAAACATGGTGATACGATTCTGCAGCACACAATGTTTGAACATGACAGTTTACTGTTAAAACTGGTACATGAGGATTCAGCTGTGAATGTAATCCGCGAGAACGCTCAGAAAGAACATATTGAAAGTGAGAAAAATATTAGAATTACTATACCCTCAGAGGTTTCTTTTACTTTAAGCGAACCTAATGTTTACATGCTTGATCTGGCTGAATATCGGTTTGATGAGGAAGACTGGCAGCCACGGGAAGAAATCTTAAGAATAGATAACCTGTTCCGTAAGAAGCTGGGGTACCCGCTTCGAATGGAAGCTTTTGCGCAGCCATGGGTAGATGAAAAGGAAGAGGGTTATGAACACACATTGACTTTAAGATATGAGGTTTTTTCAGATATTGAAGTCAGAATGGCTAAACTTGCATTAGAAAACCCGGAAAATACTAAGGTATATGTTAATGGAATAAAAGCAGAGAATATGATTGACGGCTGGTACACCGACTGTGATATCAAGACAATGATATTACCAGAGCTTTTTGCCGGCAAAAATGAAATCATAGTCGAGATACTTTATAATTCCAAAACGAATATTGAAGCAATGTATCTGCTTGGCGACTTTGGTGTTAAGGTTTCAGGTAGTAACCAAAAGATTATTTCGCTCATTAATAAGATAGGATTTGGAAATATAACAAGTCAGGGATTACCTTTCTATGGTGGCAATATTACATATAACCTGGAGGTAGATACAATGGAAGGCGACCTTATAATACAGATTTCCCAGTTCCGTAACCCGGTTATAAAAGTTCTTCTGGATGGTGAACAAAAAGGATATATTGCATATTCACCTTACGAATTACACATGAAAGACGTAAAAAAAGGGATACATAAATTACAAATAGTTACCTATGGAAACCGTGTAAATACCTTTGGCACAATACATAATTGCAATAAAACAGAGAGCTGGGCCGGACCGAATGCCTGGAGAACAACAGGAACAAGCTGGGCATATGAATATCAACTAAAACCAACGGGAATTCTTATCTCGCCTGATATAAGATTTAAGAAGAATGTTTAATATGAAAGCAACTGAGTTTATGTAAACATACAAGCTTTTATTAAAGAGGGTATTCTAAAAATTTGAACAGAATCTTTTAGGATACCCTTTTTGGAAGCAGGATTAAAATGACCAGTTTACTTTAGCAGAATTTTCCACTCTTATACCGGGAAATGTCCTTTTGATTATTTAGTAGGGCTCTCCAAGCATTAATAGCTTTAAATCATATAGAGCATATAGCTTAATTTTTTATACTTTTTCTGTAATCTCGGGGGGAGAAACCGGTTATCTTACGAAAGGTTTCTGCAAAGTAACTCGCTCCGTAAAAACCACATTCCTGAGCAATTTCACTGACGGAGAGGGAGTTATCTGCCAGTAATTCGATACTTTTATGAATACGGTAACTGGTAATAAATTCCATGGGAGTCTGATTCATATTTTCGCGAAACAAATTGCAGCATTTTGTACGTGACATGATTCCTGCAGCTGCAATATCATCCAGTGAAATTTTTTCAGCATAATGGCCGTATATATATTCTATCATAGTTTTCATAGATGCTACGGAAACTGACATATTGGTGCGGGAACCATAAATGGCAACTGTATTTTCGTAGAGCAGAAGCCAGAGATTAGAAAGCATACTTTGCAAACGCATTTCATATCCGTTTTCCCTCCGGCGGCAGACAGTAATAACATCTTCAGCTTGTTCACGGGCTTTTGTGTACCACATGGAAGTATTATCTAATAGAATAGCATCATTTTGTGAATCTCTAAGCAGGGGATCAACATATTTATTATGAATGGTACGGTTGGAAGTCAGCAAAGAGGGGTGAAATAACAGCACATCAAAGATACATTCTGATGTTTTTAATGGCATCGCATAATGAAGCCGGTCCGTATTTACTATTATCCCTGATCCTTTTTTTAAACGGTACGTATTCCCCTCCACATAATATCCCATACAGCCATCCTGAATAAGAATGATTTCGATTTCATTATGCCAGTGGCAGGTTCCGGTCATACCGGGAAATTGCGATAACGCATATACGGCAGATTTTATGGGAAGCCCATTATCATCTGTGTAAATTACATTTTCTTTCAAGTTGATTCGAATAAAATTATCTGGCATGTTAATATCTCCCGTCTTCATTCAATAATGTTATTATTTTATAAATCTCTGAAAGATTGTTATTATATTTAAGCATAAATTGGTAGAATCGTCAAGAAAATTGTACTATAATCATAGCTACTTGACTTATTTTATAACAGAAAAACTTAAGAAAGATGAATGATTATGAAAACTATGACGAAAAAGAAGCTAGCTATCCGATTTGGAATTATAGAGGCAGTATACTGGTCCATATTTGCAACATTTGCTGCCTATATTACAGCGTTTGGATTATCACGGGGTTACGCACAAAGTACAGTCAGTATCATGGTTTCTATTTATATGACAGGTGCGTTTACAGGCCAGTTCGTGTGGGGAAGTGTCTGTGACAAACTACGCACGAATAAAAAAGTTTTCCTTTTTGGTCTTGGCATAGCCTGTTTCCTTCAGCTGGGAATGTACTTTTTTAAGAATCCTATCGTGTTTTCCGTGTTATACGGCTTATTTGGATTTATGCTTGGCCCTATGGGTTCCATCCTCGAAACCTGGATGCTAAAATGTATAAATTATGACGGTATGCTTTATGGAAGATCTAGGAGTGCGGGAAGTGCCGGATACGCTGTTGTCATATTGATTATGGGTTTTCTGATTGGTAAATTTGGATTTTACCTGATGCCGATCTGCTCAACGGTTTTTATCATTATAACATTTATTATTTCTTTGTTAACACAGGATTCACCGGTGGAAGAGGGGGCAAGGACTTCTATTTCACTGAAAGATATTATGTCGATCATGAGAATTCCCATCTATCTGTTGATTATAGTTATGATGTTTTTTATAGGGCTGGCAATTGCACCAATCAATAATTTAAAGATTATGGTTTTAAAGTCTGTTGGCGGTGGTGTGGCAATCCAGGGAGTGGATTCTTTCATTGGATGTATTTCACAATTTACTCTTTTTTTCTTTTCAGGGGCTTTTACTGCAATTCCCGCAAAAAAGAGACTATTTGGATGTTCAATTATGATTTTTCTTGCCATTGGAATCAATCTTATCGCTACGGTACCTTGGATGGTTATTATGGGAACGGTTATTTTGTTTGGAGCATATAGTCTTCTGATTCCGGCGGCCCGTGAGGTCGTTAGAGTACATATAGAGTATAAATATCAGACTACGGCAAATGGATTGGTAGATGCTTTTTATGGTTCCCTGGCAGGAACAATTTCACTATTATATGCAGGTACACTTGCGGATACGATAAGTGTAAAATTTATGATTTTTGTTTCTATGATAATTGCTTTTATACCGATTAGTATTATATCCATAGTGATATTACGTGGAAGGACAAATAGAAAAAAAGTTCGTTCTATGAGTTAAGAAGACCCGGGAGAATTTCTTTGGGGCAGAATGGAAGAGTTCATTCTTAAATACATGCTGGAACCGTGAGTAACTGAATAGGTTAGAATTAAGACGTGGTAATCATCACGTCTTTTTTTGTTTAATATGTGTATAAATTAGTATTGACAAGAAAATGGAATCTGTATATAATTGAACATGTTCAATAAACGTTCAATATTGTGAAGAAGGTGTAAAATGAGTTCTAAGAAAGAAGAAACTAAGAAAAAAATAATGGAAGCTACAATTAAGCTACTTGATTCCGTGAAAAATCCAGACGATATTACTGTCCGAAAAATAGCAGAATCTGCCGGAATAGGAATTGGGCTCATTAATTACTACTATGAATCAAGAGATAATCTGATTAAAGAAGCGGTATCTATGAAGATGGAGTCCATGGCGGAAGTGATGGAAAAACTGGGAGGTGATTTGAGTGATCCGGTTAAATATATAAAAGAAATGCTTATTTCTATGTCTGACATAGCAATGAAAAACAGCAGACTAAACAAATTTTCTACCGAGTATGATTTGTTAAAAGGTAATTTCAGAATTTGTCTTTATCTGCTTCCGGCATTAAGTCAAGTATATAATACAAGCAAATCAGAAACAGAACTAAGAGTGATTGCATTTCAGTTAATAGTTACGATGCAAAGTATCTATTTGAGACAGGAAGCCTTCCACATGTTGACAGGTATAAATATTGAAATAAAAGAAGAAAGAGATAAATTGATAAATTCAATAGTGGATAATAATCTGATAAGGTTATAGGGAGGGAGAATAATGAAGATCCTCGCAGTAATAGGTAGTCCCAAAGTTGATGGAAATACATATAAGACTATTTGCCAAATAGAAAAAAAACTGTATAGAAAAAATGAAGAAATTGAATTTGAATATATTCAATTAAGCCGGACTAGGCTTGAATTATGTAAGGGGTGTTATATATGCATCGAAAAAGGAGAAGATAAGTGTCCGTTAAAAGACGATAGAGAAAATCTGGAAAGAAAAATGAAGCAGGCGGATGCAGTAATATTTGCATCACCGGTATATACATACAATGTATCGTGGATAATGAAAAATTTTCTTGACCGATTTGCTTACCGCTGCCACCGGCCGGAATTTCATGGGAAGAAAGCTATGGTAGTCGTAACGACTGGAGCTGTGGGAATTGGTTTTGTTACTAAAATTTTGTCATTCATGTTAGGTTCAATGGGATTTATAATTTGTGCAAGGGCAGGTATAACATACGCCCCGCCCCATGAAAAAGATGAGAAGATGCTGCAAAAGGAAACGGATAAATTAATAAGACAAACTGAGAAATTCTATAATAAAATAATTAATACAAACCCAGTAAAACCAACCCTGATAAAACTTCTGACATTTAGAATGCAGCAAAAAGCATTTTCAAAGGCACCACAAAACTTAGCTGATTATAGCTTCTGGAACAAAAAAGGCTGGCTTGAGAAATCAGAAGGTTATTATTATAAAGTGCATGTAGGAATTATTAATAAATTAATTGTATCTCTTATTACCAGATTAATAGTTTAATAAATTTAGTTAAAAAATTGAAAATAGTCTCCAAAAAGTATTTGGAGAAATTGTACCAAAAGCATCGAGATCAAAAACTAGATGCTTCTTTTTAACGTTAAATTCGTTAGATCCGATAGTCAAACCCTATAGATTTTTATTGACAGGTGAAAAGGTATGAATTAATATTAACTCAAAGTTAATTAACTGTGAGTTAATATTTTGAATTAAATTAGAAAAATACTTAATTTCCTGTGACATAAAAAGGCTTTTGGGTGAGAAGCATACGGAAACACATGGTTTTTACCCAATTAACGTTTGCCAAATCCGATCATTATAAGCTCGGTATTCCCTGCATTATAAAAATTGTGTTGTATTCCAGAATAAATATATATGCTGTCACCCGCCGATAGTGTCTTCCTATCGTCCTCTATTAAGGTCTCAACGGTACCTTGTATGACAAAAATACTGAAATCATAGTTTAGGGAAACTGATTTTTCACACGACCATTTTCCTGGTTTTAGAGTGATATACATACCAACAACACTTGAGGTGTCACTATCATCTGCCGAATATGGTGTGATGAATTCGTATTCAGTGCGTATTTCCGGCATAACAAATTTTTTCCTGCTGTTATGCCGGATAATATCGTATTTTTTATCAGCTGTACCTTTATTCAGTATAGTAGAAGCCTCGTTTTCCGATAAAAGTTCGAATATTGGAACCTCAAGACAATTACTGATACGCCTGAGCATATCCAAAGAAGGCTGCTTGAGCCCCCGCTCCAACTGGGACAGATAACTGGAAGTACAGCCGGTTTTATTACTAAGGACTGATAGTGTATATCCCTTTGTTTTCCTGATTTGCTTCAGCTTTATAAAATTCATGTTCTATCCTCCAAAATCGGGTAGTCAAGTCCTAAACCCGCTAAGAAGCGGGGTATATACTTGCAAAGTTAAAAACTATTTATAATACTAGCTTTGAAAACATATAAAGTCAATAGCAGCAGAATATATCATAGTATTAATACTTATTACTTGCTTAAGTTGTCTTTAAGATAATATTTATCTCAGAAATTATTTAAATTGTATGGGATATAAATCTAATCTTGTTATGCAAATCAATATAATTTATAAAAAGGAGATGTTATTATGTCCAATTATGCATTAACAAATTGCCGTATTATTGATGGTATAAATTCCGGCTTCCGAGAAAATATGTCCATTTTAATAAGTGACGGTAAAATCAAACAAATCGGTAAATCATCTGAAGTAAAGATACCGGCAGGTTATAGCAGTGTTGATATAGCCGGTAAATATGTTATGCCAGGGTTGATAAATGCCCATGCGCATCTTTTCGGAAGCGGTAAACCAATGAAAGCGATCAGCGGAGGAAAGTCACAGGAGAAGCTGGTCGGTTTGTTAAGAACAAAGATCGGGCGAAAAGTACTTGATGGTATGGTAGAAAATCATGTTCTGTCGGCACTTAATTCAGGAGTAACAACCATAAGGGCTGTGGGAGATTTATTTTATTCGGATGTTAACCTTAGAGACAGGATTGATTCCGGTAAAATGAAAGGACCGAGATTAATTGTATCCGGACCTGCTATTTCTGTAACAGGCGGACATGGTTCCGGAAGCTTTGCCTGTATCGCAGACTCTCCCTGGGAGGCCAGAAAATCTGTACGTATGAATGTACATGAACAGGTGGATCTTATAAAAATATGTGTCACCGGTGGGGTTACCGATAGCAGAGTGGTAGGTCAAGCCGGCCGGATGGCAATGACACTGGAGGAAATTACCGCCGTTTGTGACGAAGCACATAAAATCGGTTTATTAGTAGCAGCCCACGCAGAAAGTACTGAGGGTGTGCGGATAGCCTTGATGGGCGGGGTAGATACCATAGAGCATGGTAGTGTATTTGATCAGGAAATAATTGAACTCTTCTTAAATAATCCAAAGTCTCTTCGGGGATATTCCTGTCTGATACCCACACTTTATCCGGCAATTACCATATGTAAGCTGAATCCTAAGGATACGCTTATGAGTCCTGTTAATGTTGAAAACTCTAAGATCGTTTTTGACGGAATGGTTAAAGGATTAGAACAGGCAGCCGCAGCTGGCATCCTGGTAGGACTTGGTACCGATTCCTCCTGCCCGTTTGTTACGCAGTATAATACTTGGCGCGAACTTGACTATACAGTTAAATATGCCGGAATTTCACCGGAGGCAGCCATACATAATGCAACCAGGTTGAATGCCAAAATACTTGGAATAGATCATATAACCGGTACACTGGAACCTGGTAAAGCTTCAGATCTTATCGTAGTCAAGCAAAATCCGTTAACCGATTTACGGGTTTTATCCGAGGTGGATATGGTAATGAGGGGAGAACTATTAATAGATAAACCGCAAATCAAAAAGCAGACTCAGGTGGAAGAATTACTTAATACTATTTAAATTAAGTAATTCAGGTGTCGAAAGAGGGATAAATATATGATAACAAATATTTTAAAACTGGTATGTTGGATTAATGGGATGCTTCATAAAAATAAGTTTCAGTACTCTCAGGAAATTGAGGGAAATGCAGGATATATGAAATTAGGTGAGAAGTTGTGGTGGGGATATAAATATTTTTATCATCCGGTAGAAAAAGCGGAGAAAGGGAAAAATATTGAAGAGTATTTCAGAAATCAGGATCTGAATTTTATTTTACCGTTAGGTTTTGAAGAAGAAAGCAGACTTTGTTTTACTGCAGGAGGAGATATATTGGCTTCGCACCATATACGGACGGATAATACGACTCATTTATGGGAAGAGGCAGAAGATTTTTTATTTGATTCTGATATTTGCTGTGCTAACCTTGAGACTCCGGTAGTTCCATCCGTATCCGCAAGTTTTGTGCCGAAGAATATTTTAAAAGCACCTGCCCTTAACAATACACCGGAGTTTTTTGATGTTTTTTACAGAGAAGGCAGAGGGATTAATGTCTATTCAACCGCTAATAACCACTGCCTGGATATGGGTGAAGAGGGATTATTGGAAACACTTGAATTTCTTGATAAAAAGGGCTGTCCCCATGTAGGGACAGCAAGTAACAGACAGCAGAGAGATGATTTCCTGGTTATTACAAAAAACGGTATTCGAATTGCTTTCCTCTCCTATACCTTCTCTACCAATGGGAAGCCGGTACCTGAGGGTAAGGACTACCTGGCCAATTCCATAAGACTTAACCGCCCGGATTGTGATATTTCATTGATAGAGAAACAGGTTCAAACGGCAAAAACAGAGAAGAATGTAGATATAATTATTGCCTGCATTCATTGGAGTCTGGAATTTGAATCCTATCCGATCCAGAATGTAATCAATATGGGACAGAAACTGATAACATTAGGAATCGATATCATCATCGGAAATCATCCCCATGGGATTCAGCCTATGGAAAAGTATTCTTTCCTTGATCCGTTTTCCGGAATAAAGAAACAGGGATTGATTGTATATGCCCTGGGTGATCTCATTTCCTGTCACGAGCATATTCCGAATTCGAGGCTTAATAATTTGGTCCGTTTGAAGTTTTCTAAAGGTAAAATGGATGGTAAAAATATAACAATAATAAGCGATCTTAAAATAAGACCTATGTATATTTATTCTAAAATGACAGGAGATAAATGTGTTGATTTCAGACTGTTACATTTTACAAGATTAATGCATGAGATTAAGGAAAATAACAATCGTATGAATTTCGATAAAGAGGCTGTTAAGGAGTTAAAACGGCTTGAAGTATTAATGCAAAAGCTTTTGCATACGGAAATAATCGAATAGTATGGAGTTAATGAGCACATAAGTTTTTAATATAAAATAAAATTCCCTAAATATAATTTGTATGCTAAAATATCTGTGTGTGGAATAAAAATACTTGATAGCGGAAGTACTGAAATTCGTATCAATTGTATGGTATATTCCAAAACGAAATAGTTTCTAAAGCGTATGGCTAAACGATATAAGGGGGGATGGAAACGTTAAAGGATGAGAGACAGCAGTATATACTAAATGAACTCTATAAATACGGGAGGGTTGTTGTTAATGATCTTTCTAAACAGTTTGTAATATCCAAGGATACGATTCGAAGGGACCTGAGTGAATTAGAGAACCAGGGAGTTTTGAAACGTGTATTTGGCGGAGCCATTCCTTATAAGGTACCTGTTCCGGGTATTGACGCCCGCAATCATGTTCATAAAAATGAGAAGTTCCTTATTGCTAAAAAGGCACTTGAATTAATTAAAAAAGATAGTATGATAGCAATTGATGGAGGCAGCACGAATCTCATTCTGGCATCGCTTCTTCCACTTTCCATTTCTCTTCGAGTGGTAACTAACAGTTTCCCGGTAGCGAATGAACTTAGAAAAAGGCCAAATGCAGAGGTGATTTTTATAGGGGGAAGGTGTGATAAAGGATCGCAGACAACCGTGGGTGATATGGCTATAAAACAATTGCAAAACTTTCATTTTGATCAATGTTATATCGGAGTATATGCGGTGGATTCGAAAAACGGTATTAGTGTTCCGGTACCCTATGAAGCTGAGGCCGGAGTGAAACAGTTGTTCGTCGAAAACAGTGATGAAGTGATTGCTATGTGCGCAGTGGATAAACTGGAGAAAACAGCAAATTACAGAATTTGTTCCATTAATGAAGTCAGTAAGATAATTTGTGAGAATCCGGTTAACGAAAAATTGAACAGGAAATATAAAAATAAAATCATCTAAGCACGCATTTTATATGCGTGCTTTATTTGGCTTTTCATTTAAACATGCAAAATACAGCATAAAATAGGGGTTAATTTAATGCAAACAGATGCTAAAATGGTCTCAAAAGGTGAGGTGACTATTATGAAAGTAAATATTAAAAAAGACAGTAATTGTTTAAAAATCGGTATTTTAGGCTGTGGAACGATCTGTCAGGCGGCACATTTTGAAGCTGCGGTAAAAGCAAGAAATGTGGAATTGATAGCTATTTGCGATGTGGCAGAAGATTTACTGACTAAAATGGAAGCGGTTTATTCTCCGAAGAGAGTTTATACGGATTTTTCAAAGATGTTAAAAGATACGGAAATAGACGCTGTTATCATCGGTATCGGGGACCAGTTTCATACAGCTTGTACAAAAATGGCGTTAATGGCCGGTAAGCATGTTCTGGTAGAAAAACCATTAGGAGTAAATCTTTCGGAATGTGGGGAGCTACGGGATATAGCCAATGAAAAAGGACTTATTGTCCAAGTTGGAAATATGAAACGTTTTGACGGCGGTATTTTATACGCCAGGAATTTCATTCAGAAAGAAATTGGTGAAGTAACCACTTTTAAGGTTTGGTATTGTGACAGTACAGGCCGTTATCAGGTTTGTGATAATGTTATGCCACCGATTTATACCAGTCCCAGTATGAAAAAACCGGCTGGTAATCCGAAAGCGGATCTGGAGAAATACTATCTTCTGGGTCATGGGAGCCATTTATTTGACACTGCAAGATATCTGATGGGAAATATAATCAGTGTAGAAACAAAACATGTTATAAAGGGAAATCTGTATTCCTGGCTGATTGCCTGTGATTTTGAGAATGGAGCCATAGGGAATCTGGATTTGACAATCGCAGTACGTGCAGACTGGCATGAGGGTTTCCAAATTTATGGCACTAACGGTACTGTATTTGCGAAAGTGTACAATCCGTGGATTTTTAAAACATCGGAGGTTGAATGCTGCAATGAGACAACCCGAGAGATTAAAAAACCATTTGAACCGGACGGACATTTTTACCGCCGCCAATTGGAAAGTTTTGCAGAAGCTATTTTAGATGGAAAAGAACAAGTTGGCGCTGATCTGGATGACGGGATAGCAGCACTCAGGGCAATTATTGCATCCTATGAATCTTATCAAAATAATGGACGAAAAACATATTTGAAAGATATGAAAGGAGGAATATAAATGCAAATTGGTATTTTCTCAAAATCCTTTGAGGGTAATTTAGAAGAAATATTCGAAAAAATGAGCACTCTCGGAATTTATCATACACAATTTAATCTCACCTCGGCAGGAATGGAAACGTTACCGGATCATATAGATAAAATAACAATAAAAAAGGTTAACGATACGGCAAAAAAATATAAAATTACTTTGGATGCCATATCCGGCACATTTAATATGATAGATCCCGATTTACAAAACAGAGAAGATGGTATTCGGCGTTTTGGAATATTGTGCGAAATTGCGTCTATATTGGAAATTCCCGTTGTTACCTTATGTACCGGCTCGAAGAATCTCCAAAGTAAATGGAAATGGGATGAAAGAAATTTAAACGGTGCGGCATGGAATGACCTAATGGAAACAACTGAGCAGATTTTAGCATTTGCATCTAATAGTAACATAATTCTCGGTGTGGAAACCGAAGCAAGCAATATTATCAATACACCATATAAGGCCAGAAAATATCTGGATAGTTTTAAGAGTAAGCACTTAGGAATTATTATGGACGGAGCCAATCTGTTTTTGCCTTCCCAGATAAATAATATGGAAGCTGTTCTGAATGAGGCATTTGAATTGTTGGGGAAGGATATTGTGCTTGCCCATGTTAAAGATATTTCAAATGGAAAAGAACTGGATTTTGTAGCAGCCGGGGAGGGAGAATTGGATTTTGGTTCATATATTCAATTGCTTAGAAAATATAACTATCATGGTCCGTTAATTATGCATGGTTTATCAGAAAAGCAAATTCCTGGAAGTCTTAAATTTCTGAAAGGAAAATTAGGATATGTCTGATATTTTACATAATAATATAAGGCTGCATTATGAGAGTATGGGAGAAGGAATTCCGTTCATTTTTTTGCATGGATTAGGCGGAAGTCTGGAGCAAATTAAGAACATTTATGTGCCAATAAATGGTGTAAAACTTATTATACCGGATCAACAGGGGCATGGAGAGAGTGAAGTAAATTGGGAAACCTATAATTTTAAAACTCTGGCTGATGATGTGATCGCATTAACTGATTATTTAAATATTGATAAATTTTATCTGGCTGGTATTTCTATGGGAGCAGCAGTCAGTATTGCCATTGCAGCCGCAAAACCGGAAAGGCTTAATGGTTTGCTTCTGATTCGGAATGCATGGACACACTTACCGATGGATATAAAAATTCAGGGATGGTTCGCAGAATGTGCGGTATGTTTAAAAAACAGAAGCCTGTTGGATTTCAAAAAAACAAAATCATATAGTTATATTTCAGGTATTTCTCGCTATACAACACAGGCTTTTTGCAAATATTTTACAGATGAAGCTTCAGTGAAAAACTACAGGAAGTTCCTTTCATTACCCGGATTATCACCTATAGAGGACTCAATTGTCTTGTCAAAAGTAAATATACCGACAATTATATTAGCAAATCAAAATGATTTAGTTCATCCTTATGAATATGGCACGTATTATCAAAAGTATATATCCGGTGCAAAATTATATGAAATTGTTAATAAGGATATAGATATGGCGGCACACAAGGAAGCTGTAAACCAATATATTCTGGAATTACTTCATATCAATAAGCATTAGGAATCAGCTGCAGATCCAGTGAAAAAGAAAAATTAAATTCAAAAGCCGTCACAATTGTGGCGGCTTTTGACTGTTCGGGATTCTATATATGATGAATATTTAGCCTATTCATTTCTGCTGTTGATTTTATATTAATCACTATTTACCCAGGGCTTATAGTCGTCAACTTGGGCAACAAATTGGCAATATTGCTGTAATAATTGGCGGTTATCCAGTTTGTAAGTATGAAGCCTGAGATCATCATGGCGGATATAGGCAAAATTGTATTTGTTGATAGCATAAAGTTTAATACCCAAATTGGTACAATCTTCTCCAAACTGTTCGTCTACAACATTATCGTCAATAAACTGTACTTTTTGAAAAACACTTTTTTTTGCAAAAAGTGTACAGTTAATAATATAGTCAACATAACTGTTTTCTCTGCCCGGATGGATTATCGCCAGATTTTTTTGATCTTCGAAAAAGACGTAATGCGTTTTTTTTCCAAATACTTCTGCATTATCAATAGGCGCTATATCCATAAAATCATTCAAATAGTTTGAAGCGTAATAATCATCATGGTCAAAATTAGCAATGTATGGATATCTGGTTAGTTTAACTGCATAATTCAGGCAGGCTCCAACCGAGTCACTTTCCGGACGCTGATAAATTCTAATATTTTCATATGTTTGTGCTTTTTTTTGCCAATTGGCAATGTTTAAACTGGAACTGTTAAGAATAATGATTAATTCCTTAAAGGGATAGGTTTGTCTGGAATAATTATCGAATATATTATCCATATAAACAGGTAAATGGGTACAGGTTATGATTGATACTCCGTCTTGGTTAGTCATTGGCCTCTCCGTATTTAAATAAAATTTACTCATATCTTTAAATAATGTATGATACTTTGATAAAATAGATGCAAAGTCAGAAAAGCAAAATTATGTTGATTCTTTCGTAAGGGTAGGAGACGATTTATCCTTTCGCCATTTTCAGGTACTTTAATTTATGGGAAAAAATTTGAAAAAAGTAACAAAATATGCTAAAATTGATTTAAAATCGACAATGATTGTAAATTGATGATTAAATTATTTTGAGGTGGAGACGTGAAAGAGATAAAAATACCGAAGACTTTTCCGGGGATAATTAAAATTATTAATGAATCCAATGATATGGATACAATTGAAACCATGGAAAATTATATTGGGTGCTATTATGGAATACCTGTTCTGTTTATTGGTTCCATAGTGAATTACATAATGCATTACAAACTTAAAAGTTCTGTATTGGACAGTATATTTTTGTTATTACTATGTTTTTGTTTTATTATTACACCACACTTAAAGCTTAAAACCAGAGTTATAACACATTGGATCTCTATTTTATTTTCTGTGGTATTAATCTTTGTTACAATAAGAATTTATCCTTTTATTGGACCCGGAATATGGACCATTGCTTTTATTAACATAATCATCTCATCAATAAGAATAACAAAAGTTATGCTTAATTATGTTACCGTATCCACTTTATTTGTAGGAATGTATTATTCTCTGGTGCTATCAAAAACCCCTTTTAAATATAATACAACCTATTATATTGTCCAACTGCTGTTATTTGCACTGGTAATCGTAATTGCTCCGATTGTCCATTTAATAAATCAGGCACATTATTACAGACTTAATAAGATGTATATGACTGAAGTAAGACAAAGAGAAGAACTGGAAAAAATGTACAATAATATAACTGCCACTCATGCGGAACTTAGTTTCAGATATAATGAATTAAATGATAAGAATACGGAATTAGAGTTAAATGAAGAAAAACTATACCATATGGCTCATTATGATATGATAACGGAATTACCCAATAGAAAGTCGATTATGGACAAAATCCATGAACTTATAGAGGTTTCCGGATATGAAGAAATAAACTTTTATACCGTTTTCATAGATATTGATTCATTTAAAAAAATAAATGATTCTATGGGACATCACATAGGGGATTTATTTATAAAAAAAGCTGCTAATCGTCTTAGTAAGGGCATTCATAAAGAGGATCTTATAGGCAGGATCGGAGGAGATGAATTTGCTTTAATAATTCAGAGGAATCTAAACCGAAAGGAAGCTTATGATTATCTGGAAAGTATAAGACAGGAATTTTTAAAACCTTTCATCATTGGAAATAAAGAGATTAAGACCAGTGCAAGTTTCGGTGTGGCAGCATTTCCGTGTGATGGGGCCCAACAGGTGGAACTGTTAAGGAATGCCGATACGGCAATGTATAAGGCTAAAGAATTGGGTAAAAATAAAGTACAGTTTTTTGAAAATGCAATGAAAAGTGAACTGATAGATAAAATAAATTTTGAAACTGAATTGAAATCAGCCTTAACAAAAGACGAGATTTATTTGGTATTTCAGCCCATCTATAATCTAAAGACGGATAATATACGGGGATTTGAAGTTTTAGCACGATGGAACTCACCTTTGCTTGGGATGGTGAGTCCGGCTAAATTTATTCCGGTAGCAGAAGAATTGGGAATGATCATTTCACTAGGAGAATGGATTATAAAAACTGCCTGCAAAGCATATAAAAATCTACAGACCAAATATAATCTGGAGGGGGTACTTTCAATAAACCTGTCAGTGAAACAGCTGGAAGATTCTAATATTATTATGGTAATAGACGAAGCTCTGAAAGAGGCAGATTTAGACCCGAAATATCTTGAGATAGAGGTAACAGAATCCATATTAATCAGCTCAATTGAAAATTCCATAATAATATTGGAGGAATTAAGAAAAAGAAATATAAGTATATCTTTGGACGATTTTGGTACCGGATACTCTTCTTTAAGTTATTTAAGAAAATTACCCATTGACATTTTGAAAATTGATAAATCATTTATAGATGATTTGCTGAATGAAAACAAAAATATGGAGATTATCGGAAATATGATAATACTGGCACATAATTTAGGAATCTCAGTAGTAGCAGAGGGCATAGAGGAAGAAATACAGGTTACACATCTTAAGATGCTGCAATGTGATTATATACAAGGATTTTATATCGGCAAGCCATTGAGAGTAAGTGAATTAGATGAATATATAGAAAAAATGCAAATACTTAGTAAATAAATACCGGAAATGATACAAATGTAACAACTGTTCTTAAAATAACCCCTTACTTCGTTTACTTTTGGTATTGTTTATATTATAATAATACCGACATTTATTGTAAAATTGTTCACTCAGAACATGATCTAAATTTGGAACAGTATAACTTGAATATAAGAAAGTGCTAGAGGTATTATTATGAAACTGATTATAATCCGCCACGGAGACCCTGATTATTCTATAGATTCCCTTACCGAAAAAGGGTGGAAGGAAGCCGAATTACTATCAAATAGAATTAAAAACATGAATGTAAAAGAATTTTATGTATCACCTTTAGGAAGGGCGAAAGATACAGCATCCCTTACTCTTAATAAGATGAATCGGAAAGCAAAGGTTCTTCCATGGCTTAGAGAATTTAATGCACCGATTAAAGATGAAAAAACAGGAGAAGATAGAATCACATGGGACTGGCTTCCTGGTGACTGGACTAAGGTGACGGAATTTTATGATAAAAATCTATGGCACACTGTCCCGATTATGAATGAGGGGCATGTTATAGAGGAAGCAAAACGTGTTTATACCGGACTGGATGAAATATTAAAAGAACACGGATATCAACGTGAGGGGCAATTATACCGTGCAGTCAGACCGAATAATGATACTATCATTTTATTCTGCCACTTTGGCGTTGAATGTGTAATGTTAGGTTATCTTTTAGGAATCTCACCGATGGTTTTATGGCATGGTTTTTTTGCTGCACCTACATCAGTGACTGTTCTCAATACGGAGGAACGCAGAAAAGGAATGGCTTACTTTCGAGTAAGCTCATTTGGAGATATTTCACATCTTTATATAGCAGAAGAAAACCCCTCCTTTATGGGCAGATTCTGTGAAACTTATGACAATATGGAAGAACGGCATGACTGATAGTATTGGGTATCATTAAATACTACATATAAATTAAATTAAATGTGTAAATTAGTAAAACAGGGCAAATAATACGATTGCCCTGTTTTTAATTTCATAGGAAGTTCTCCGAACTTCCCTATGAAATTAAAAGCCCTCCGGGTAGGATGCACATGAACACGCAAAAGGATAATATCCTTTAGGGTAGATTGTCACTAAAGTGACAGCGCGTCAGCGCTTTCTTATATATGGTCTTATGATTACTCCGCAGTGTCCATTTTCATGCTATATTAATAGATGAATTCATGTTATAATGTTCTAAAAATGCCAGTAGTAAATAAAAAACTGTGAAAAGGATTTACTAAAGCCTTGATTGAAAATACAGGAAGTAGTTTTATAAAAATATCAGACACCAATGATAATGGTATCATAATAGAAAAAACAATGGGTTGTCAATGCTAAATAAGGCTATCTGCGACAGCTCTATTTTAAACAGAAAATTAACGAAGGATTTGAAATAGATCATGAAAAAATTAGTGATGGGAATATTGGCTCACGTGGATGCCGGTAAAACAACATTATCGGAAAGTATGCTTTATCTAAGCGGTAAAATCGGTAAAATGGGCCGAGTGGACAAACGGGATGCCTTTTTAGATACCTATGAGATAGAAAAGGCAAGAGGAATTACTATTTTTTCCAAACAGGCCATGTTAGAAATAGAAGATATACAGATAACCTTATTGGATACCCCGGGCCACGTGGATTTTTCTGCTGAAATGGAGAGAACCCTACAGGTTCTGGATTATGCCATTTTAGTAATAAGCGGTGCGGATGGTGTACAGGGACATACTAAAACATTATGGCGGCTTCTTGCAATGTACGAAATACCTGTTTTTCTATTTGTTAATAAGATGGATCAGAACGGGACGGATAAAGAAAAACTGCTCAAATCATTAAAAAAGCAATTAGACGACGGATGTATAGAATTTGGACAAATCAGGGCAGAGGAATTTTATGACCAGTTGGCGATGTGTGATGAAGAAATGCTGGAAACCTACCTGGAGTCAGGGCAGGTTAAAAACAGCCAGATTAATATAGCCATAAGAGATCGAAAGGTCTTTCCGTGTTATTTTGGATCAGCTTTAAAATTAGACGGAGTCGATCAATTTATGGAGGGTATTGCTGAATATGTTAAGATACCGGCTTATCCGGATGTATTTGGGGCCAAGATATTTAAAATAGCAAGAGATGAGCAGGGGAACCGCCTTACTTATTTGAAACTTACAGGAGGAAGACTTAAGGTGAAAGATGTCCTTTCTAATGGCAAATGGGAAGAGAAGGTCAATCAGTTAAGAATCTATTCCGGAACGAAATTTGAGACGGTGAATGAGTTAGAGGCGGGTTCGGTATGTGCAGTGGTAGGACTTAGTAAAACCAGATCGGGAGAGGGCTTAGGGATAGAGGCAACCTCAGCGGCACCTGTATTGGAGCCCGTATTGTCCTATCAGATTATATTACCTGAGCGTTGTGATCCGAGAGAAATGCTCCCTAAATTACATCAGATCGAAGAAGAAGAGCCGGAACTTCATATAGTCTGGGATGAGCAGCTGCAGGAGATCCAGGCACAAATCATGGGAGAGGTACAGATAGAGATTTTGCAAAGCCTTATACAAACCCGTTTTGGCATGAAAGTAGCTTTTGATGCGGGAAGAATTGTATATAAAGAGACAATTGCCAATACGGTAGAAGGTGTTGGACATTTTGAGCCATTGCGGCATTATGCAGAGGTTCATCTGTTATTGGAACCGGGTGAGCCGGAAAGTGGTCTGGAAATTTGTTTAAACTGCAGTGAAGATGTATTGGGTAAAAGCTGGCAGAGACTGATATTAACCCATCTGGAAGAAAAAAAACATAAAGGAGTATTAACCGGAGCAGTTATTACAGATATGAAGATCACATTAATCGCAGGACGGGCGCATACTAAACATACCGAAGGCGGTGACTTCAGAGAAGCTACCTACCGTGCAGTACGCCAGGGATTAAAAGAAGCTAAGTCCATACTGCTGGAACCTTATTATGCTTTCCAACTGGAATTACCGGAGAAAATGGTAGGAAGGGCTATGACTGACATAGAAAAAATGTGCGGTACCTGCGAAATATCTCAGACAAACGGTGAAACGGTGATACTTGTTGGGAGTGCACCTGTTGTTACTATGAGGAACTATCAGAGAGAAGTGATTGCCTATACCAAAGGTCTTGGCAGGTTATTCTGCAGTCTGAAAGGTTATGAACCATGCCATAATGCAGAAGAAGTGATTAAACGTATCGGTTATGATTCGGAAAGGGATATCGCTAATCCGACCGGTTCTGTATTTTGTGCACATGGTGCCGGATTTTTAGTGGATTGGGATAAGGTAAAGGATTACATGCATTTGGAGGGATATCTTCAAAGCAGGGATACTGCCTCAAGTGGAGTATCTATAAATAAAGAGACAGATAGGGAAGAGAGTTTTATTAGTCTTGAAGAAATTGACCATATCATCAATTCTACTTTCTATTCGAACCAGGGTAAGAAATCAACCTGGAAAAAGCGTAAGACAGCCAGAGATAGCTATTATGCGCCTTCCTCATATACAAACAATCAGAAAGAAACCAAAGAAAAATATCTTCTGGTGGATGGTTATAATATTATCCATGCCTGGCCTGAGCTGAAAGAACATATAGCTGACAATATGGACGGTGCCAGAATGAAATTACTTGATATTTTAAGTAATTATCAGGGAATCCGGAAATGCCAGATTATCGTTGTGTTTGATGCATACCGCGTAGAGGGGCATAATGAGGAAATTATTGATTATCATAATATCCATATGGTTTACACGAAAGAGGCACAAACGGCGGATCAGTATATTGAAAAATTTGCCCACTCCAATCGGAGTAAATATGATATAACGGTAGCAACCTCGGATGGCTTACAGCAGATTATTATAAGAGGTGCGGGATGTACCTTATTATCCGCTAGTGATTTAAAAGTGGATATTGAAACCGTAAATGAAAGAATAAAACAGGAATATGAGGAACAACAAGGAAGAAACCGGAATCATCTGATAGATACCTTATCCCCGGAAGCAAAGCAGAGGATGGAAGAATTTGTGAACAAAGATATTAAAAACTAAAAGTACCGGTTGGTCCTGCCGGTCATCCATTTTGCATGAAACCTTATAAGGTGAGTATAAAGATTCATGTAAAAGAAAAGCCTGTCAATATATTGATAGGAAAGCAACATAATATTATAATAACCAATGCCTGTAGTTTAATAATCTACAGGCATTAATTATTCGGTTACACACCTGGAAAATTACATTCTCAATCATACAGATTCAACAAATTTTTATACAGGTATTTACAGATTGTGATTGTAAATAGTCTATATTTACTATATAATTAAATTGTCGAATTATACCACATTTAATTGAAACAAGGCTACTCCAGGAGGAAATATGGAGAAAAAAAGAATATCAATGAAAGTTATAATAATTATAACTTTTATCTTAATTATGGTTGTGACATTCAGTATAATATGGTTTATTGTCTTTATTAATTGGAAGACCTCAAAAGATAATATTATTAGTGAAATGGAACAGCAAACCAATACGGTTATTATTAATAAGATTGAATCTTTAATTAATCTCCCAATTACAATTAATGAGGAAAACAGTAACCTGTTAAAAAATAATATAATAGGCATTCATAATAAAAAAGAACGTGAACAGTTCTTTGCCGGAGTAATAAAAACCTACAGCAATGAAGTTTACAGCTTCAGTTATGGCACTGAAAAGGGTGAATATTACGGTGCCCGAAGAAACCAGAATAATGAAATCGAAATCATTGAGAATGATGCCGCAACGCAGGGACATTCATTTTATTATTCTACAAAACAGGATTTGACTTCTGATAAATTGGTTGATAAGACCGATGTTTTTGATCCACGGGGCAGAGACTGGTATAAGATGGCTAAAGAAGAAAAGAAGCCGGTATTTTCACCTATCTATAAACATTTTGTCATGGATGACCTTGCTTTATCTGCGGCATATCCGATTTATGACAGTAAAGGCAACCTGGAGGGAGTATTAGGTACCCATATTATTCTTGGCAATATAAATAAATATTTAAAAAATATTTTAAAAGGCAAAAATGCATCAGCTTATATAATAGAAATGAATACAGGAGATCTGGTGGCTAATTCAATGGAACAGGCAAATTTTAAGGTGGCAACGGATAGTCAGATAAAAAGAATCAATATTAATGAGATCAAGGATAAGTTAATTGTAAATGCTTTTAGGTATTATAAATCTAATAAACAAAATAATTTCATTTCAAAAATACCCGGTGAAAAATATCATATAAAATTAACGAAATATGATAAGGACGGTTTGAATTGGCTGATTATAACTTCCATTCCGGAAAGCCAGTTTGCATCTTTGATTTCCTATAGTTTCCGTTTATCGGTGATATTTTCTATCGCAGCGCTTATTATAGCAATGATTGTATATATGAAAAGTGCGGATATGATTTTCAAACCCATTTATAATCTTATTAATATCACAGAAGAGTTTACAAGAGGAAATTTCAATATAAGAGCAAAGTTTTATAGAAATGACGAAATAGGAAAATTATCAACTGCTTTTAATCAAATGGCTGAGCGAATCTATAATTTGATTCATAACCTTGAAGAAAATGTAAGAATAAGGACAAAAGAGCTTGAGAGAGCTAATATTTCTTTAAAAAACAGAGAAGACGATTTAAGACTGCTGTTGGATTCTACCGCCGAGGCAATTTATGGTGTAGGGTTAGATGGTAATTGTACATTTTGTAATGCAAGCTGCCTTAGAATGCTAAAATATGAGAATCAGGATGAATTGATCGGCAAAACCATGCATTGGCTGATTCATTATAAAAATGCTGACGGAGTATCAATTCCATTGGATGAGTGCAGGGTACATAATGCCCTTACCAAAGGTGAATATACCCATGCTGTGGATGAGGTGTATTACAGATCTGACGGTACTTTTTTTCCTGTTGAATATTTTTCACACCCTCAATACCGGGAGGGAAAAATTGTAGGTGCGGTTGTTACCTTTATGGATATAACAGACCGGAAAAATTCGGAGGAAGAAATACTTTATTTAAGTTATCATGATCAGCTTACAGGGTTATATAACAGACGATATTTTGATAATGAATTGATAGTTATTGATTCGGAGATTAATCTGCCTATAACAATTATCATGGCGGATATGAACGGATTAAAGCTAATCAACGATTCTTTTGGGCATGTAGTAGGAGACCAGGCACTGAAAAAAACAGCTGAGTTGCTGACCAGGGTGTGCAAGAACAGTGATATTGTTGTACGTCACGGCGGAGATGAATTTGTAATAATCCTGCCTAAAACGGATGGATTAGAAGCAGAGCAGATTATTGAGCAGATAAATAACAGAGCTTTAGATGAAAAAATACACTCAATAAATATATCTATTTCCCTCGGCTATCAGACAAAAAATCATCCGGATGAAGATATTACGGAGATTTATAAAAAAGCTGAGGCGCATATGTATAAGCAGAAACTGGATAAAAGTCCGGCTATCAAACGCAAAATTATTGATACGATAATCAATACGGTAAATGAAAAAAATGAGTTTGAGGCAATTCATTCCGTCAGGGTTTCGGAGTTATGCGAGAAAATGGGAGAAGCCCTTGGTTTATCCAATAATAAGATAGAGTTGCTCAAAAAATTGGGTTACTTTCATGACATTGGTAAAATCAGTATTAATGAAGAAATTCTATATAAGCAAGGAAAGTTAACAGAAGTCGAATGGAAGAGTGTTATGTGCCATTCGGAGATAGGTTACCGGATCCTCAGTACAGTGAATGGTATGGCTGAGATGGCAGAATTTGTACTGGCCCATCATGAAAGATGGGATGGAAGCGGTTATCCCAAAGGTTTAAAAGGTATGGATATACCGTTCTTATCAAGGATTATAGCTATAGCGGATGCTTATGATGCTATGACTAGCGGCCGTAGTTATAAGGCTCCGATTACAAAAGAGGCGGCTGTTATGGAACTTAAAAGAAATGCAGGAACCCAGTTTGATCCGGAACTTGTAACGGAATTTATTGAAAAAGTATTAGTATAATAAAGCAGATCAGGTTAAAAACTATTTTTTTAAGCCTGATCTGCTTTATTTCATAAGAATTTAATAATTACATTAAAATAACTTAAAAATTACAGAATACCAAATAATGGAAAAAAATTGAGTATAATACAAAACATAGAAATACATAAAAGGTTTCTATATATAAATGGAAAAGGAGGAAATGGATATGTTATTTAATTTAGCAAATGCAACATTAGGTTGTGTAACCGCAGGTGTTCCTGTTGTTGGATGCTTTAGTTTCGGTACAAAATAGTATGAAATGAGAGGGGATAAAGCTGACTGATTAATAGCGGAAATTGAAGAATTTTACTTAATACATATTAATCAGTCAGATGAAACCTCATGCTGTGTATATTAGTAGTTATAAAAAAGGAATCATCTGGCTGAATAGTAGGATAAATAAAAAAGAGGTTATATAGTAAATATATGCAAAATAATAGGAGGTACTAAATGGCATTACTTCAAATATCTGAGTTAAGTAAAAAATATGGAGAAATAACAGCGGTAGATAATGTTTCATTTGATGTCAATGCTGGAGAAATCGTTGCGCTTATTGGAAAAAACGGAGCAGGTAAGACTTCGATTCTAAATTGCATTTCAGGAAACCTATATCCTACGAAAGGAGATGTTATTTATAGAAATCATTCTCTGCTAAAGGTAAATTCTAAACTCAATGAATTTGGAATACTTATAGAGCCGAACTTTTATGAGTATTTAAATGCATATGATAATCTGAAATTATTATTGCAGATAACAGGGATAAAAGACAAAGAGCAGATTAATAAAGAAATTATTGATACGTTAAAGCTGGTGGAACTGCTTCCCAAGAAAAATAAATATGTAAAGACATTCTCATTTGGAATGAAACAAAGATTGGGATTAGCAGAAGCAATTATAAATAATCCCAATTTTTTGATTTTAGATGAGCCTTTTGTAGGTTTAGATCCGATTGGGAAAAAGATGCTGAAGAATTTAATATTGAATAAATCAAAAGGTGAAAAAGCAGGAGTGCTTTTCTCAAGTCATGATTTATCGGATGTTACCGAGATATGTGACCGGGTTGTTATGATTCATAAAGGAAAAGTTGTTTATAACGATAAATTTAAAATAACAAAACAATATAGTATGACAGTAAATATGGATATGGGAAAATTGGCGGGAGTGTCTGAAATGCTTGGGAAAAATATAAGTGTTGAGGGTAATAAAATTCTCTTTACTGATACGGAAGTCCTAAAATTAATTGTCCTAAAATTGGAAGAACAGAAAGAAAAGATTTTAGATATCAGTGTTAAGGAAAGTTCCTTATATGATTTTTTTGAAGGGAGTGTTCTGGATGAAAACTCCGATTAAACTAATCTGGAAAGTTGAAATATTAAAATTAATCAAAAGAAATGACTATCTCTCCATGTTAGCAATTTTAGGTATTGGGATTTTATTTGCGGCCAGTGCTATGTCGAATTCTTATGTAGGACCGACTGGACAAAACGCACTCTTTTGGGCAGTTACTCAAATATTAAATGCAAGCATTTTTTTTATAGCACCAATTATCATGGCTTTTGCAGGTACCAGAATTTTGTCAACCGAACTGGAGAATGGTAGTATATCGTTGCTCAATTATAGAATACGTAACAGGAAAAATATGTATATTGGTAAAAGTCTGGCCATTACCAGTTTCAGTGTCCTTATTTTTTTAGTATCTTCCGCTTCGAATATATTTTTTTATTATGTATTTGTATGTCAAAACCAACAGTATGCTACCGTGGATTTTATCGGTGAAAATGCTCAATTATTATCTTATGTATTGATAGCAACTTTTTTTTCTTCCTATTTTTTGGTGGTTCAGTATGCTCTTTTTTTGGGAACTTATTTAAAACCTACCTTAACCATTGGGTGCGTTTTCTTTACTGTATTAGTAGTGCATAATACTTTTAATTTGCCGTTAATCAGGTATTTTAATCCATGGTATTATATTATTGAATTAAGTAATGACGTTGTAAATACAACAGATAAAATCAATACACAGGGTATCAATATTAATTCTTTATTTATCAGTCATATAGTATTGTGCATCGGGTATGCCATAATTTTTAACTTGCTGGGTATGAAAAAATTAGAAAAGAGAGATTTGTGATGAATAAAGTTGAGGGGAAAGTATTCAGAAATATACTTGGTATAGTATTTATAATCTTTTTAGTGTATTCAGCCTTATTTTTGACAATATTGCTGGCACAGTTATTAAGTATGGCTTTTACAAACATTAATTCCAATAAGTGGGGATTTACAATACTTACATGGATTTCCATGGGAACAGGGTTTATTATATATCCTATCTTAATTACCAAAGCTAAGTATTCCGTAAAAATGGAAGAAATAGGATTTGGAAAAATAAGTAAAATTGAAAAAATATTTATATTAATCGGGAGTATTTTAGGAATAATTTTTATTTTAAAAGAAAGAACAATAAGTATTGAGGTTTTACTTGGTGTAGTGATACAAAATTTAGCAGTTGCTTGTTCGGAAGAAACCTTTGCCCGCGGTATATTGTTTTATTATACAAAAAGATTGGTGAATAGTTCCATACTTAAGATATTAGTCAGCGGAATCGTATTTGCATTTATTTTTCATAGTTCAGATCCGCTGTTATTGAATTTAACCTATCGGCTGCCTATGGGATTAATATTAGCATTTGTATATTCCAGGACGAATAATCTGTCAATACCGGTTTTTCTGCATTTGGTGAATAATATATTAGCTTCTCAATTGGTTAAATAATATGCTGAAACGGAGGTGAAAACATGAAAAAAATGAAATATAGAATAGGGATTATAGGGATGATGTTGTTATATAATGTTACCATGATACTGTTTTCTCTCAGCTTCAAACTGATTACAGATTCTTTGACGAGCAGCGTTTTTAGTCTTTTTTACCGATATATTGTTATTACAATTATAATAGTTATAACACAGGTAGTTAGTTATAATTTTTATATAAGGTTAAAAAATTTATATATTCAGAAAAGTATTCAAGAAATAAAAATAAAAATAATAGAAAAATTATTTGCTAAGAAAATAACTGAATTTCATAAAAAAGATACTTCCGAATATATTTCTTTCTTATTTAATGACCTTAATATGTATGAAGATAATTTTATTTCAGGAAAAATAGAATTGATGGAAAAAATCAGTCTGTTTATTATGGCTGCATTGGGAATTATCTATGTCTATCCGCCTTTTTTAATTATAGTTCTGGCAGTTGTAGGAGTTGCAATTTTTATACCGTCATTTCTGTCGAAAAAAGCTGCATTCTATAATGATGTTTTATGCAGGGATAATACAGAAACCATGGGGAAGTTAACGGAAATGTTTTCAGGATTTAATATAATAAAAGCTTTTTCTTATGGTAAAGGAGCGGCCTTTGAGTGCAACGAGAAAATTGTAACATTAGAGGGTGATAAAAAGAACTGCAGGAATTATATGGTTTTTATACAATCCTTTTTAATGTTTCTGACTACTTTTTTAACACTGCTTGTTTTCATTTTGGGAGGTTATCTGGTTATAAAGAATACTTTAACCGTAGGAGCACTTTTTGCATTAATTCAATTACTTTTTTATGTCACAAATCCGGTTATTGGTGTTTTGACATCGGTCA
The DNA here is from genome assembly GCF_030913705.1 of Anaerocolumna sp. MB42-C2. Taxonomy (GTDB): domain Bacteria; phylum Bacillota; class Clostridia; order Lachnospirales; family Lachnospiraceae; genus Anaerocolumna. The sequence continues at coordinate 1,346,991 of NZ_CP133190.1, read as the reverse complement.
GCAAGATAAAATCAGTTAATACAATCAGAGAAAAAATGGAACAATTATTTGACGATAATTGTGATCGGGTCGGAGAAAATCTTACATTTAATCATAACATCATTGCTCAGAATTTATGTTACAAATACGAAAATTCAGAGGATTATGCAGTGGATAATTTCAATTATACCTTTTTAAAGGGTAAAAAATACTTACTGGTAGGAGAAAACGGCTCCGGAAAAAGTACGTTAATTAAGTTGATGGCAGGTCTGATCCCTAAGGAAAGGTATACCGGAAAGATATTATATGATGACACGGATTTAGAACAGATTGAAGAGGAAAACTTTTGGAGTAATGTCTCATTTATGGAACAACTTAGTTTTCTTTTTAATAAATCAATCGAAGAAAATATAAACATCGGCAGTAATTCTGAAAAATCTGATATTAATGTGAAAGAGATTGAGAATATCCTTGATATTCAGAAGATAGGAATACAGCGGGACGGAGGAATCAATACTACTGGCGAGAATTCAATTTCAGGCGGTGAAAAGCAGAAGGTTGTGTTTGTAAGAGAAATGAAAAAAAATCCATTAATTATATTTGCAGACGAGCCGGACTCTGCATTGGATATTAATTCTTCTGTAAATATTATGGAGTTATTTTTGCAATCCAAGAGTACATGTATTATAATATCACATAGACTGGATGAAAAAATAGCTGTTAAATTTGATGAAATTTTGGTTATGGATCATGGAAAACTGGGGGAGAACGGAACTTACAGTGATTTGATGGAATCCAAAGGTCAGCTATATCATATAATGCAGTCAAAGCCACAATAATGATTTGAGGGGGTAGTATATGAATATAGCAATTTGTGAAGATAATAAAGCGATTGCTTCGGAGGTGGAAAATTACATATTAAACTTGGGGTTTAGAAATATGGAATGTGATATTTTTTATAGCGGTGATAAATTAATAAGTTACCTGCTCGGGAATGAAACTGCTTATCAGATCTATTTCCTGGATATTATTATGCCAGGTATAAACGGTATTGAAACGGCTCAAAAAATAAGAGAAAAGGATACAAAAGCAATCATTATCTTTATGACGGATTATAAGGACTATGTATTTCATGTTTTTGAAGTTTTGCCTTTCCGCTTTCTGATTAAGCCTGTTACACAGGAAAAAATTGATATTATTGTTTATGATGCTATTGAGTATTTATGTTCGTCCAAGAAATTTTTCTTTTTTTCTGTAGAGAATACAAACTATCAGGTTCCTTTTGAGGATATTATTTATTTTGAAAGTAATAAAAGAAAAATCAGAATGGTTACCAATAAGGAAGAGCATCTGTTTTACGATAAGTTGTCCAATGTTGAGCAGAAACTTGACAATAACTTTTTTGCCCGGATCCATGTATCTTATCTTATTAATTTTGAAAATTTGTGTGAAGTAGAAACTAACAAAGTTCGTATGATAAATTCGGACATTCTCCCAATTAGTATGAAGTATCAGAAGACAATTAAAGAGAATCATATGAATTATATCAAATGGAGAAGCGGCTTATGAATAATTTTCACTTAAGTTTAATAAGATATTTCTTAATAAATACATTCGATTTATATGTTATTTTAAGATATTATTCCAAAGTATTTGGTAAAAGCAAGGCCAAAAAATCAGCTTATATAGGAAGTATTATTGTCCTTTTAATCATTTTTACCGTCTTTATTGAGGTCGAGGTTCCTTACGTAAATCTTCTGAATATTTCAACCTGGAGTTTGATTTATTTGCTTTTTTATAAAGAAAGCGTGAGTAAAAGGATAATATATGGAATTATATTACTTGCACTTGCCGGTTGCTGTCAGTCTGTTTCCTATTTTTTGTATAATACGGAAAGCAATCCTAATCTTAATGTCATCTCGTTATCCCATTTATTATTTTTCTTTTTGTTAGAACTGGCTGCCAGAGTGGGTAAATTTAAACCTGTAATACTATATAAGTCATTGTGGAAGATAATACTCACAATTCCGGTAAGCAGTATCGTTACAATGCCGTGTATACTAATTTTGGCATTGAATAGTAGAATCTCTGTTGAAAAGGTGTATTTATTTTTAATCCCAACCTATATCAATATTATTTATGTAAATATCATTGCATTTTATTTATTTGATAAATTATCTGTACTGATAGATACTTTAAAAACAAATGCGATATTGGAGCAGCAAGTTCAATATCAGGCAAAATACTATCTATCCATGCATGAAAATATGCAAACAATAAGAAATATTAAACATGATATGAAGAATAATTTAGAAGCAATACAGTGCTTGCTGAAAGAAAATAAAATCTCAGATGTACAAAATTTAATAGTTGAAATTACAGATTCCGTAATCGAAGCAGATTATCTGGTTTCGACCGATAACCCTGCAATTGACACTATTTTAAATGTTAAACTGGCTATAGCCAGAGAAAAGAAAATCAAAGTTGATAAAATCATAAATATACCGCAGAAACTTAATATTTCCTATGCCCAATCAGCTGCTATATTAGGTAATCTTCTGGATAATGCTATTGAGGGAACTGAAAAACTGGATATTGATGACCGGTATTTTCAGATAAAGATGAATTACATAAACAACTCACTTTTTATTGGTATAAAAAATACCTACTCTTTAAAAGAATTAAACGGGAGTCTGGAGACAAACAAATCAGATAAATTATTGCATGGTATTGGTTTAATGAGTGCTAAAAAAACAGCTGAGGAATTTGGGGGGTTACTGGAAACGAAAAGTGATTCCAATTATTTTTATGCAAATATACTTTTATATTTTTATAAGGACAAAGTATTACAATGAAAATGTAAAAATATTACATTTAAGCAAAATTCTTTTAAAAATGTGCTACGATATGGATTATAAAATACATTGGAGGCGGGAGTATGTTAACAAATAACAAATTTTATGATGAAGTGGTGCATTTTGAAGTAGATGGTATCAGAATGATCGGTAATTGTAAAACAGGTGCTTTGATCGGATTGGATAATCAGGGAGAATGCTTAGTAAAGGAAATAGAAACATCGGATGAAATATATGTGGATGAAAAGAACAGGGAATTGTATAATGCATTAGAACAAGGCAGTTATTTTAAAACAGATACAGGATCTGAGAAAACAATACCGGCAGCATATGTCCATGTAACGGATCAATGTAACCTGCACTGTTTAGGATGTTATTCTTATGTGGAGGACCGCAACAGTAAAAAAGATTTACCAACTGAAAAGATTTATTATATTTTAGAGCAATTACATAATAGCCAGACAAAAACAATTGTTATTTCAGGCGGGGAACCATTCTATAGAAATGACTTGGCTGATATATGTAAGTATGCAAAAAGTTTAGGAATTAATACAAGAATCATTTCCAATGGTACATTTTCCCTGGAGAAATATCTAGAGGTCATTCCACATATTACTGAATTGGACATTTCTGTGGATGGGTATAACGAAGAAACTTCATTTATTCGGGATAAAGGAATAATGCCCAAAGTCCTCAAAACCCTTATGGAATTGAAAGGAAAAGTACCTTTACATATGATAGTGACGCTTCATAAAAAAAATATTGAGTTTATGCAGCAATATCAACTACTTGCAAGAGAACTTGGAGTTACATTCAATTTCAGTTTATTAACAGCTTCAAATGATAATAAGGTGTTTAAAGACTATTTACTGGATAAGGAAGAATTTATGGCTGTACAGGAATATTTAAAAAGGGAAAACATACCTATTATGGATACAGCATTTGAGACAATCGGGCTGCAGTGTAAAAATAGATGCGGTGCTGGCAAAAATCTGGTCAGTATTGCAGCGGACGGTACTGTATATCCATGCCATATGCTTCATATCCCGCAATTGTCATTGGGAAATATATTTGAAATGTCACTGGAAGAGATTGTATATAATGTTAACAACCAGTTTCTGAATATTAATGTTGATTTAATGAATGGCTGTAATTCATGCAAATACAAATATTTTTGCGGAGGCGGTTGCAGGGCCAGAAGTTACCTGAGCACCGGAAGTATATATGAACGCTGTGACTTATGTGAAACTAATTACAAATTCATTGAGGATAATTTTAATGATTTAAAAAAATTATGTGCTAATTTGGCGCAGGCTCAATAGTACGGTAACTTTCTCCTGCAATAACAGGGGAGGGATTCTTAGAATCCCTCCCCTGTTATAATTTACAGTTTTAAATCGTTAGTTTATAATGTAAATAAGTATGGTAAAAACAATTTAAGAATTACCGGGAGATGATACCGGAGAGATTTATACTTACGCATCAGATCAAGAGATTTCCTGTTTTATTGTTTGAAATTGGTTATGAATTAGAGAGACGGATAAAAGCCACTTTTTTATTGAGAGTATATACTATTATGAATTACTTTATGGTAAAATTTACAATAAATATTACTAATCAAAATATCAAGAGGGTAAAAGATGGAAAATTGTTTTTACAATGGAAAAGAAATATGTACCTATGATTTAAAGGATAAATATCATTATTATATCAGCGAGCTTGTTGAAGAGTGGAAATTAGCTGCCAATAATGGAAAATTAATTTGCAGTGAGTGCGGCAGCAGTGTTTATTTAGCAGCCGGACCTATTGTGGAGCCATACTTTGCCCATTATGATAAACAATCCTGCCCATACGGAAATCTGACCGAATCGGAAGAACTGAAGAAAGGGAAGAGACTGCTGTATTCCTTACTTAGAAAAAGTTTTCCGGAAAATGAAATACATGCCAGATACAAAATGAAAAACGGAATATATAGCACCTGTTATGTTACAAATTCCGATGGTAATGATATAGCCATTGATTATCATTTACAGCATAGCAGCATCGGAAAGTTCCAGGAAAGAGATCAATATTATAAAAGCAGTCAAATAACCCCAATCTATGTATTAGGAATTAATAAAAGCAGTTATGATAACCAGATATCCTGGTATGAAAATCTGATACAAAAATCAATCGGACTATGCGTATTTCTTGATTCATGGAATGAAAAAATACTTCTTAAAAAGAGTTTTGACTATAAATTAGGCGGTTTAAGAAAAATAGTCTTCTGTCATAGGATTTATTCAATCGATGATATCATGATAGATAACAGAGGAGCTTTTATCAGTGATTTTAGTGATGAATGTAATAAGATTGAATTATCCATAAAGAAAGAGAAAGAGCTGTATGAACAAATGATGCTGGATAAAAATAAAAATATATCCAAAATGAATGATATAAGACCGGATATCCTTAACACCGCACTGGAATGTCTGAAACGTGGAGAAGGACAACTGGTTTCAAAAAGATATATGGATTATATAATTGAGAATAAATTATTATAGAGCATTATAAATACATTGTTAATAGGTACTATTTAGTTCAATATGATAAACAATATTAAATGCGTAGCATCACTGATTAAGGAGAGGATAAAATATGATAAACTATAATACGATTAAAATAGCTCAGGGCTTTTACAGTATCGAACAGGACTTTGTTCGAAGTTTTCTGATTGAGGGTGATAGGGAAGCTCTTTTAATCGATACGGGCGTAGGCGATGGTAATCTGAAAGAATATATAGAGCAGATAACGAAGCTTCCGGTTACAGTAATTTTTACACATGCGGATGGTGATCATGTAGGCGGCGCAGGTCAGTTTGAAAGACGTTTTATGCATCCTGGTGAATTTGATTATTATAAAAATAAGCATGAGAATAGAGTTACGGTTTCCATGGAACCCATCTGGGAGGGAGATATCATTAATCTGGGCAGCTATTGTTTCGAGATAATACTGCTGCCTGGTCATACTCCCGGTAGTATCGCGCTTCTCGAAAGAGAGAAACATTTCCTGATAGGAGGGGACAGCATACAGACGGGAAAGATATATATGTTTGGAAACGGTCGCAATTTCGAAGCTTTTCGTGCCAGCATGAAAAAGCTGCAGGGCATGTTAAGGGAATTTGATACGGTATATGCATCTCATGATGCGCTTTTGGTACCTGCGGATACGGTTAATCAGCTTTATGCCGGTGCAGGCAAAGTTATGGAGAATAAAGTTACGGGAAAACCAGGAGAGCTAAGCTTTGACAGTAATATCAAATGTTATGAAACAGATGGTATAGCTTTTTATGCATATTAGAAATGTGATTGGTAAAACTGGCGGATAAAAGAGGAGGAAACTGGAACTAATCTGTCGTTATTGTTCTTTCTCTGTATCCATATAAAAACCACCTTTTAAAAGAGAATACATTCCTAATTCTCATTTAAAAAGTGGAATTATTACCAAAATACAAAGGTTTTTATACAAATATATTATATTTTATTAAATACATCATATGGTTTACTTATAATTATCAATAAATAATTCAATTATATCTTTAAGAGTTTTTACTGAAATAGATCAGGATATAACTGTCTTGCAAGTTTTTCCAGTCCATCCAGACTTTGATAGCTATAACCAAACAGGTGATTATAATTGGCAACGAATACCTGCTTATTCTTTATGGCATCCAGGCTTTCCAGTTTCGGATTAGTAAGAACTTGATTCATGGTGACCTGCTCATCTGTTTGCGTTGCATCTTCACCCTCGGTGTCCCATTGTAAGGTTATAATTACGTCCGGATTCTCTTCGATTAAAGATTCGACACTGACATCACCCTGTACCTCTTCAAATACATTTTGAAGTTTCAGCATTCGAAACATATCATTAAAGAAAGTTTCGTTATAAGCTGAATAGATCAACAAACTTTCCGGATCGCTGGTATGTATATAAGCAAAGGTTTTATCGTCCTTAATAACACTTAAAGTCTCTACAACCGCCTGCTGTCTTGCTCTTAACTCATCTGCGAATTTATTGGCTTCTTCTGGTACATTAAAAATTTTCCCGATCATGTCTATATCCTTGTAAATAGAATCAAATGTGCCGCTGGTTACAGAAGATTCCATAACATAAGTTTTTATACCCATTTCATTTAAATCATCAACCGTTCCTACGCCCCAGTCAGCATTGTCAAAAAGCCCGCCACGGCCAAAAATAAAATCAGGATTAACACTCATGGCAACCTCTTTACTGATATAGGACTTGCCAAGGTCAGTGAGTTTATTGAATTCCGTCTCTACAGCCTTATCCGGTTCGCCAAATACACCACCTACACCTACGATTTTATCGGCAAGGCCAAGATGAATCAAAAACTCAGCGGCAGTACGTGTTGTAGCAACGATTCGTTCAGGAGCTTTATTAAATGTGATATCTTTTTCTTTCCATTCTGTACCGCCTTCTGCTTTCGTATAATTTTTAACAGTGAGAGGATAAACTGTACCGGTACTCTCAGTAACAGGGGTTTCGGCGGAAGTTTCCGCCTGGGTTTCATCTTTGGTATCCGTCTGGCTTTCTGCTGTGGCAGTTTTGGTTTCAGTTCCACGAGGCATCACCTGACCTTTTGTACCGCAGCCGCTAAGTGCAAAGGTTAAAATTACTGCCATTGAAATTGCTAATATTTTTTTCATAGTATTCTCCTTAAATTTGATATACAAAGCTTAAATTGTGAGTGATAGGATTCTCATAAATCTTACAATTAACATCATATAGAGCAGCAACCAGTTCTTCGGTTAAAAGCTCTTTTGGTTTTCCGTGTGCGATAATTTTACCTTTTTTCATTGCATATATATAATCACAGTATTCTGCAGCCATTTGCAGGTCGTGTAATGCAGCAAGCACGCCAATATTCAATTTTTTAACGCAGGAGAGTACTTCAAGCTGATATCTGATATCCAGATGATTGGTCGGTTCGTCCAATACCAGAAAAGAAGGCTGCTGCGCTATTGCCCGGGCTAAGATGACACGCTGTTTCTCTCCGCCTGAAAGTGTTAAATAACTTCTGTTAATATATTCAGTTAAATTAGTTTGTTTTATTGCACGATGGACAATATCAATGTCTTCTTTGGAATCTGACTCCAATAGTTTTTTGTGAGGTGTTCTGCCAAGCATAACCATTTGAAAAACAGTTAAATCAAAATTTAATTCATTGAATTGGCCAACCACACTCATTTTCTGCGATACCTTTTTAGCCGGAGTATTCAATAAGTCAATGTCATCTAAAAATACGGAGCCTTCTTTTGGCTTTAAGCACTTATAAATGCTTTTAAGCATGGTTGATTTACCACAGCCATTAGCACCGATTATTCCAACAAATTGCCTGTTATTAACAAGCAGAGAAACATCTTTGACAATTTCTTTTTTGTCGATTGATACATGTAGATTATTAACTTTAAGCTGCATATTATCCTCCAAAATTATAGCCCTTTTTCACAATAATATAGATAAACATCGGTGCACCTATAATGGATGTAATGATACCAATTGGAAGCTCCACATTTTCTACGATTACCCTTGAAATTACATCTGCCCATATTAGAAACAAAGAACCAACTAATGCTGTTATTAACACTAAACGTTTATGATCGGAGCCGATCAATCCTCTGACTATATGGGGGATAATCAGGCCGATAAAGCCAATCATTCCTGAATAAGCAACAACAACACCTGTTAGAAAGGAAGTAAGCAGCATATAAAATCTTCTATACTTGGATAGAGGAATACCTAAGGTTGCAGCAGCTTCATCACCTAAAAGCATAGTGTTAAGTATTCGGTGTTGAAACAGGAAAAATACGGTTATCACACTGACCACAAGAGCCAGAATTGGAACTTTACTCCAGCTGGATGCAGCGAGACTTCCCATTGCCCAAAACGTAACGGTTTTCATTCCCTCTGCGTTGTTTGCAAAATAGACAATAATACTGGAAAATGAGCTGCATAAGGCGCTTATAACAGAGCCGGATAACACTAACTTCATTGAGGTCATCCTTCCGCCAACACTTGAGAGGAGTAAAACAGCAAGAGAGGCAATCACAGCACCTATAAAAGCACTGAAGGCCAAACCAAACTGAGAGAAGAGCGATCCGCCTCCAAATCCGATTAAAATAGCAAAGGTAGCACCTAATGATGAGCCGGATGAAATGCCTAATATGTACGGATCAGCAAGGGGATTTTGAACCAGAGCCTGCATAACGGCACCACTCACTGCAAGAGCCATACCTATAAAAACTGCAAAAATAACTCTTGGAATTCTAACCTGCCACACAATGTTAACAAAGGAATTTGGTATATCGTGAAGAGAGCCTAAAACACCGCCCGATATTTTGTTAACCAGTATCTCATATGTTTGCCAAAGAGGAACATCGGCTTGCCCAACTGAGGCGGAAAAGCATAAAGAAAAGATGATTGCAGCCAGTAAAAGGAATATAGTAATAACAAATATCCCCATATTCTCAAATAATAATTGTTTATTCTTTATCAAAAACACCTCCTCGTAAATTTGCAGTATTATCTGCTCGTGGTGAGTTAGCTAAAGCTAACTTCTGAAATATATCATACGGTTTTAACAGAGTCAAGAGTAAACCGGATAAATGATAATAATTATCATATTCATGAAACACAATGATAAGGTAGTGGTTTCACAGATGAAAATAAGCGGTAGTCGAGGGCAAAAAAGTTTTTTTGCCTCGATTATCGCTTATTATAATATTTCAAGTAGTATTAAAGATATCAATTAACCAATAACCGCTTTTAAACTTAATGCAGTATCAGTAGCTTTCAAATCAACTTTATATTGCGCCTGTAAATCATAAGCATTATAATAACCCTTTTTCATCATATAGTCAGTAATCGCTTCATGAGACGTTATCGTATCATTTAACTGACTAATCAGGGTATTTCTTAATTGAGTTGACAAGGTTTCTGTAATAGCAACCGCATAATTTTGGACACCGCTTTTCGTTGATACCAAAAAATCTGTTGCTATGACCTGATCACTCATTTTATCCATACCAGTCAATTTTTCAATTAATGCATTCATAATTAACCTTCTTTCTATCAATATAGATTATTTTTTACTACCTGAGGAAGCAATCATGGATTCTTCCAGATATTCTTTAAGTTCTTTGATATGCTGCACAGATTTTTGTATGTCATTTGTTATTATTGCTTTTAATTCTTCATCTGAAATCAACGGGGACATGGTAATGGATTTTGTTAAGCATAAATTTTTCAATGTTAATATTTCATGAAGCTGCATAGTTTCATTGGGGGCAAGGTACTGCTGTTGCATTATGAATCCTCCTTTCTTTTAAGGTTTTAAAACAACTTTGATACAGTTATCGGTTTTGGTATCAAATGCTTCGTAACCGAAAGGTGCCTGTTCAAGGGGAAGCTTATGGGTAACAATGTCACTTGGGTCAATCTTACCATTGGCAATCAGGTTATAAAGAGTCGGCATAATAGGTATTACGGGAGCTTGTCCTGTTCTCACATTAACATTACGGTTCATAATATCCCCGAAAGGAAAAGCGTTATACCGGCCTCCATATACTCCGGTTACTTGTATCATGCCGCCTTTTCTTACTGCTTGGGTTGCCATAACAAAAGCTCCTAATGAACCGCTTTGAAGTTTAAGTCCCGAACCCACAAATTCCATAGGGGTCATTTTCCCGTCCATTCCTACACAATCAATTACAACATCTGCACCGCCATGAGTTATTTCTTTCAGATATTCTCCTGCGTTTTGATGTTGTTCAAAATTAACGGATTCCACCTTATTATACTTTCGCGCATGTTCCAAGCGGTAATCAATATAATCTACGGCAATAACTCTTTCTGCACCAAAGATCCAAGCAAATTTTTGAGCCAGTAGACCTACCGGCCCACATCCCAATATGGTTACGGTATTGCCTTTTTCAACCCCTGCATTTAATACACTCCAGTAAGCTGTGGATACCGCATCGGAAATCAGCACCAGTTTCTCGTCCTCCAGTTCGCAATCATCAGGTATGCGAAATGGAGTAAAATTACCATAAGGAACCCTCATATATTCTGCCTGACCACCCGGATACCCACCGAAGGTTTCCGAATAACCAAAAAATCCTCCCGCTTCTCCATTTGGGTTTGAGTTATCACACATACAAGTAAGTCCGTGAGTACAATAATAACATTCACCGCAGCTAACATTAAAAGGTATAATGACCCGATCTCCTTTCTTTAGCTTAGTTACTTCCGGGCCAATTTCTTCTACTATACCCATGGGTTCATGCCCAATAATATAATTCTGGGGCAAATTAGGAATCATATCGTGAAGCAGATGCAAGTCAGAACCACAGATTGCACTGTTTGTTATTTTTACTATAATGTCATCCGGCTTTAGAATGGTTGGGGCCGGAACATCTTTAACCATTACTTTTTTAATACCCTGAAAAGTTACCGCTTTCATTTATTATTTCCTCCCACTTTATTTATTAAGTGTTGCAAAGGTTCCTCGTCTGCTTGTATCGCCTGGAAATAGATCCATACTTGCTATCTGTACTGCGGTTGACGAGGACTCCAGATCCATTTGAAATTGTTTTTTCAGTTCCACAGGGTGGAACCAACCTTTTTCAACCATAAGTGCGGTAATCTCTCCATGCATACGTATCGCATTTGTCAGTTCGTCGTGCAATATGTTTCTGACTTCGGGAGAGGCCGCTTCCGTCAAGGCAATTGCAATATTTCTTACTCCACTTTTGGAATTTAATAAGAATGCTGTAGACATTGTTGTGTCAACAAGTTTCGGCATTCCCTCTGCATTTCTTATTTCTAGATAGTCATTAATCACTGTGTTACCTCCTTCTAATATGGATTCATGCGGAATTTATCTGATAAGCGGAGCTTTCTCCAATAATTTTTGTAATGTTTGGATGGATATAATGGATTGTTGGACATCACGTTCTAATAATGCTTTTAGATCCTGATCGAAAACAACCCCTTCCATCATTTTTGAAGTTGACATACAAACCGTCTTCAGGTTAAGTATTTCGTGGATTTGCATGGTTTCATTAGGGGCCAGTTTTTCATTTAGCATAGTATCACCTCGGCTTTCTTATAAATTAATCAAACTAGGAAATGAGAATTTATTTAAGTGAATGAGTCTTGTAATATTTTCTCATAAAATATCAGAAATATTCTAATAGCCTTGAAATTGAATAAATGCTTAACATAGGTGAATAATGCTCAGAGCAACAAATGCTTAAACGAAATGGAACAAAGGAGATGAAAATAAGATTTAAAAAAAGTTGAATTGATAGAGTAAGGAAATGCTAAACTGGCTGGTTGATAGGAATATAGGAATATAAGGCATTTCAACAAAAGAAAACGAAAGGGGGATATTTTTTGAATGAAATTTTAGATGGAATTCATGAAATAGTAGATTATCACGGAAATTTTATAATCCGAATTTATCCAAATAAAGAATATAAAGATATTAAATAAAAGCATTACCGTGAGGAAAACATGCCTCACGGTAAGTATATTAGACTAATAATATTCAGGTGCACAGATACAGGAATCCATATATTCCATCAGTTGATTTATTCCAAAAACAGGAACACCTGAGATGTTTTGAATAAGATTAGTGAATGGTGCAAAATTGGTACATTCCAGAATAATTGCACCGGTATCGGGATTTTGCTCCATATGACTTAAGGTAAGCTCTTTGATACAATCCTCCAGTACCTCGAGGTCTTCTTCCAGGTTGTCCTGAATAAATAGTTTTGAGAAAGGGGAATCCTCGGGCATACCGCTAATGCTGACCGGAATATCATTACTTGACCAGCCCAGCTGTTTAAAGGTATCATCATGTATAAGATCGGCCCGTTCGGTTAAAATACCTATTTTTAGTTTGCTGCCAAGCATGGTATGGATAAAGGGAGCTAGAATCAGCGTGTTGGTAAATACAGGAATATTTACTGCGTCCGCAAGTTGTTTTTGAAATCCGGTCAGGAAACTGCAGCTTGTAGTAATCGCTTTGCAGCCTTCTTTCTCTAATTCTTTTACTGCCTCTATGAAAGGTTGAAGTAATAATTTCTCAGCATTGGATGCATTCATTTTATCGGTAGAAACATTTCTTACCGTGTAGTATTTGACAGGAAATTTATAAGTTCTGGCATTTCCTATATCTCCGACAAGTCTGGGAAAGACTGTATCCATCATTAAAATTCCTATATATTGCCCATAACTTGTATAACCACCTTTTATTCTCATATCCCGGCTCCTTTCGTAGTTGGAATTTCTTAAGTAATTGCATGGTATATTCAAAAAACTATATAGTTTCGCAATTGCCGATTGTAATTTCTGAATTCAAAATAGCATATGGATTATATGATGTAAAGCCATATAAGAGATTTCCTGAAAGAGTAGTCACTTTGTTAAAAAACATATACAGGTTGTCCATATTAAAAAAAACCAGTCAGAAAGCAAAGTAATCGTGAAAAAGCAGTGATATGGACATATACAACCGTGCAAAATAATCATCTGAATTAATTCCGCATAAATCATAGATTTTTTCAAGACGTTTTTGAAGCGTATGCCGGTGGATATAAAGCCTCGCCGCAGTTTTGGAGGCATTACAGTTATCCGCAAGATAATATCTTAAGGTTTGTACATAATTGGTTTGGTTAATCCTGTCATAGTTAAGAAGAATCTGAAGAGCCTGATTATCTGATACAAATGAATGTTCATTCTGATGCAGAATCCCAAACATTTTGATAAAAGTCATATTGTCGTAAGAACATACACCTCTTTTAGCATGTATGGATTTTAGTAACTCAGTGCATTCTAAAACATGCTCAAATGAAAGATATAAGGATTCGAGAGATTTTATCCGGTCAATGCCAACATAATAATGAATACCCTGCTGTTCGGATAAAAATGTCAGTTCAATACTAAAATCATAGATCATGGACAGGTATTTATTTTCTGTTTCAAAAATAAGGAGAAAAGAGGTGATACCATTTTTGGCTGTATGATATTCACAGGTATCAGCCCGGTCGGTCAGATAAGATTTAATCCTGTTCATACAAGTAAGAGCAGTTGTCTCACTGACTGCATATTGATTAATGGGTTGAACATAAAAAAGATGTGCAACCTTACCGGTATATTCATGAAACAAAATCTGTGAATATTGCTTAAGAGTTTCAAATATCGATTGGAATCTGGACCTTGCTGCTTCATCTGACAATTCATTTTCTGATTTTGATGCATTTATTTTTTGTATCAGAATTCGAAGAATATCCGAGAAAGTAAGATCTTTCGGAATTTCCAGCACAGGAAAACCAAGCCGGTCAGATTCGTCTAAGACATAACCGGGTATCTTATCGATGTAATATCCGGTTTGAATTGCAATACCGCTTACACCATTATTCTTAAGTGTTAAAATAAGATCAGAAAATAATTCATGTTCGTTTAGATTATAACCGGTTGTTACAAGCAGCTCACCTCTTTGCACTGAGTTAGGTGAGTCAAGTATTTCCATTACGTTAACCCATGATATCACATTGGATTCTCCGGAAAAACCTGCAACCAGCTTAACACCTCTAAGTAATTGATTTTCAACGATATGTCTGATCATCAAGCTCATAAAAATCACCACACTTTCCTGTTTCTATAAGGATACTGCCAAGATATGTTATTCGTCAACGATATTTTTCTTAGGATAATAAGAAAATGGACAAAGTGTCCACCGAATTAAATTAATTCAGTACATAGTGATTATTGTAAGAAAACAGGCATACTTTTATACTTTTTATATCAAATAAAGAAAAACGGAGGTGCTGTATGGGATATAAGATATTAATTACGGAACCAATTGATAAAAAAGGTATTGAATATCTGAAAGAAGAAGGGTATGAGCTAAAGATGGGTTCCGGTATTACGGAAGAAATACTGATGGAGGAAGGAGTGGATTGCGACGGCATACTGACACGGAATGGGAATATTACGGAGAAGGTCCTTACAACCTGTAAAAAGCTAAAAGTGGTAGCCATGCATGGAGTGGGTGTTGATTGTATCGATGTAGATGCTGCAACCAGGCTTGGAATTCAGGTTACTAACGCAGCGAGTTCCAACCAGAGCTCCGTGGCCGAATATGCAATCGGACTTATATTAATGCTTGCTAAAAGATCCATTCATTATAACAATGGTTTAAAAAGCGGCAATCTTGAAGTACGAAAAATGTATGGCAGTGATGTATCCGGCAAAACACTTGGCATTATAGGTATGGGAAATATCGGTACACAGGTGGCTAAAATTGCAGCATTCGGACTAAATATGAAAGTAATCGGTTATAACCGGAGGATAAAAGGGAAGAAACAAACGGATTATGCACTTCTCACGGATGATATGGATGAAGTGATTTCGTCCGCTGATTTTTTATCCCTGCATTTGCCGGGAAGTATCTCGACAAAGCATATAATCGGAGAGCGGGAACTTTCTTTAATGAAAAAAGAAGCATATCTTATCAATACCGGCAGGGGAGAGATTATTGATGAGAGTGCATTAATCAATATTCTGAAAGAGCATAAAATCATGGGAGCAGCACTTGATGTATTTGAGGGTAATCTTCCTAAACCCGATAATCCTCTGTTACATATGGAGCACGTAATTGTTACACCTCACACCGCTGCATTTACCACGGAAGCGCTTGAGAGAATGGCATATCAGGCTGCACTGGGGATTACGGAAGTATTGGAGAAACGACCGGTTTCCTATCCGGTGAATAAGATAAAAGACAGCTTTGAGGAAAATAAAGGTATTACGGCAGTGATGAATTATTACCGGTATGAATTCGGTGATAAGTACTAAAGCGGGGAGAGGATATGTTATCGATGCTTAATATGCAGGGAACTTTGTTTTTACTAATACTTGCTGGGATCTATGCCCAGAAGAAAGGAATTATTACGTGCCATAACAGAAAAAAAATGACGGATCTGATTATAGAAATAATACTCCCCTGCAATATTGTAAATTCATTTCTAATAGATTGGTCTTACAGTATACTTATTAATTGCATTACGGTTTTAGCTGCAGCCATTATTACCCAGGTGATCTATGTAATTGTAAGCAGGATGCTTTTTCGAAAAAGCAGTAAAGATAAACAAGCTGTGTTACGGTACGCAATCATTTGCTCCAACGCAGGCTTTTTAGGAAACCCAATTGTAGAATCCGTCTTTGGGAGTCAGGGCCTTTTATTTGCATCTGTTGCGCTTATTCCCCTCCGGTTTGCAATGTGGTCTTCAGGTCTTAAGTTATTTACCGATACGGACGGGAAATCCACAGCAAAAAAATTGATGACACATCCCTGCATTATTGCTGTATTCATAGGATTTATTTTAATGTTTACACAGATTAAGCTGCCGGGTTTTATGTTAAAAACACTTTCCGGAATCGGAAACTGTAATACGGCAATTTCCATGATCGTGATCGGATCCATTCTGGCAGAAATTCATGTAAAAGAAATATTGGATAAAGAACTGTTCTACTATTCGGCCATTAGGTTAATCATCATACCTGCTGTTATACTTATAATATTAAAATTATTTGCTGTCGACAGCCTGGTAATTGGAGTGATTGTATTGCTATCCGCAATGCCGGCCGGAAGTACAACAGTAATGCTTGCCGATAAATATGGAGGTAATTCAGTATTCGCGTCCTCCTGTGTATTTGTCAGTACAGTATTATCTTTGATTACAATACCATTTGTAAGTATCTTATTGGTTTAATATATAACCTTAAAATGAAAGGAGTGCTAAGATGAGAGTTTTATTGTTTTATGTAAATCAGGATGAAACAGAATATATTCTGGAATGCAACCGGAAGTTTAGGTTTGACCTTAAAATGGCAGATTTTGATTTTAATTCTTCTGATTCAGATAAATTCACAGGTTATGATGCGGTATGGATTACAACCAACTGTAAAGTAACACAGTTGAAAACGGAGCAATTAAAAAAGGCCGGTGTCAGATATATTGTATCAAGGGCAGCCGGCACGGATCATATGGATCTTGCAGCAATGAAAGAAAATAGTATAAAAGGGGCAAATGTTCCACGGTATTCACCAAATGCCATAGCTGAACATACCCTTTGCATGGTTTTAATGTGCCTTAGAAAAATGAAGCTTGAGCTTACAATGATAAAGAATTATGATTTTACCTTAACCGGATTAAAAGGCAGGGAACTTCGCAATATGACGGTGGGAGTTGTAGGCACCGGCAGAATTGGTACGGAGACCATAAAATTATTAAGTGGTTTTGGATGCAGAATTCTGGCTTATGATTTGTATGCGAATCAAAGTGTAACAAATCTTGTTACTTATTCGGAATTAGATGATATATTTTCTGAAAGCGATATTCTTATACTTCACTGTCCACTAACAGAAGAAAATAGAAGATTTATTAATCACGACACCATAAACCGCATGAAACACGGGGCAGTGCTGATTAATACGGCAAGAGGAGGCCTGATGGATTATGAAGCAGTTTTAAATGCCATAGAAGTTGGGAAAATCAGTGCGGCAGCTTTTGATGTATATGATTCTGAAACTGCATATATAAGAAAAAAGGTGGATCGTGATAAATTCATAAGTGAAACTCTGAAAAAACTTATGGAGTATGAAAATGTTATATATACGGCTCATATGAGCTTTTATACGGATACGGCAATTGAGAATATGATCAAAACAACCTTTGAAAATCTAGAAGAATATGAAAATAAAGGATTTTGCTCGAATGATATTATCTAAAAGGAGTGGATTAATATGAACAAAACTTATGATATTACCGCAGAATCAAACCGTGTTAAAAAGGTTGAGCCCTCTCTCATTAGAACAGTTCTTAACCGGGTGGATGAATTAAGAAAAAGCGGCAAGGAAATCATCGCATTAAGTGCCGGTGAACCGGATTTTAATACACCGAGGGATATTAAGGAGGCTGCCATTAATGCAATCAGCCAGAATCATACCCATTACAGTTCTAACAGGGGTTATGAAAAATTAAGGAAAAAGATAGCCAAAAAGACTTTGGAGGAAACCGGTATAGAATATGATTACCAATCTGAAATATTAGTAACCAGCAGCGGTGCCGAAGCCATCAATAATACGATTTTATCCATTATTGACGAGGGGGATGAAGCCATAATATTTTCTCCCGCATTTGTGAATTATGAAAACATGGTTAAAATAAGCGGTGGTATACCTGTTATTATCAATCTGAAGCCGGTGAATCAGTTTGGGATTGATATTGGGGAAGTGGAAAAACAGATTACGGAAAGAACCAAAATGTTAGTAATCAATAATCCTAATAATCCGGCTGGATCGGTTTATGACAACGCTACGCTAAAACAGTTGTGTGAATTATCCATAAAGCATAACTTTATTATTGTATCGGATGAGATGTACAACAGACTGGTATATGATGATACTGAATTTACGTCGATTGCCTCCTTTCCGGGTATGAAAGAACGTTCTGTAATAATAAACGGATTTTCAAAAACCTATGCTATGACCGGTTGGAGATTAGGATATATTACAGCCAGTGAAAAAAGAATCAATGGAATTTTAAAAATACACCAGTATTCTACCACTTGCTCACCGACTTTTATACAGATCGGGGTAGAAGAGGGTATGGATACAAAACAAACCATAAAAGAAATTACCTCAATGATTCATGAATTTGCAAAAAGAAGAATTTTGCTTATGAAAGGACTTGATAATATAAAAGGACTTTCCTACGTAATTCCCAAAGGAGCGTTTTACATTATGGTAGATGTCTCTAAAACAGGACTGAGCGGAATGGAATTTGCAAGCAGATTATTAGAGGAAAAATATGTTGCTGTAATTCCGGGTGTGGGTCTGGGTAAGTCATGTTCAGATTTTATAAGAATTTCTTTTGCTGCATCTACAGAAAATATACAGAAAGCTCTGAATAAATTAGATGAATTTGTTAAGGAACTTGATAAGGTGAGCTCGATTTGAGCTTACAAGCAGGTAGGAACCCTTTGTGCCGATTGGATTAAATGCAGGTAAAAATAGGGTTTTAAAGTATTATTTTACTGCTTTAGTCATCTGATTATACAAAGTGTCCATAACTTTTGTCGAAAAATGTACAATATGGTTATTGTAAAATAAGATAACTACAGGTATACTCTTTTCATTAATAGAAAAGAGAAATAAGTTCATAAGTTTAAAAAAAGCAAAGAAGCAGAAAAATTACTGCTCCTTTGCTTTTTTTTTTATACCGGTTAAATAGTTTGGCAGTTGACTGGTATACATTATATAAAATTGCAGCAATATGGAAAAGATAATATTAATTTAGCAGAAAGGCGGAGAGGATACAAATGAACATAATAATAACCGGAGGCGGATGGGCAGGATGTTCCGCAGCATATATGGCAAGAAAACAGGGAGCAAATGTTATTTTGATAGAAAGAACGGATTTACTTCTCGGAACCGGTTTAGTCGGCGGAATCATGAGAAATAACGGAAGATATACCGCAACAGAAGAAATGATTGCCATGGGCGGAGGAGATATATTTAAGATGATTGATGAAAACTGCCGGCATACCAATATCAATTTTCCGGGACATGCCCATGCAAGCCTGTATGACATTGCAAAAACACCAGTTGCTATTACAAATTACTTAAAAGAAATCGGAGTTGAAATCAGACTCCAGGAGAGAATAGTCAGAGCACAGGTAGAAGATGGAGTTTTAAGGAGTATTCAGACATCAAGCGGAGAGGTTTACGCAGGTGATGTTTTTATTGATACGACAGGAACTGCCGGTCCCATAAATAATTGCAGTAAGTACGGCAATGGATGTGCAATGTGCGTACTTCGATGCCCGAGTTTCGGCGGCAGGGTAAGTCTTACCGGTGTTTGCGGTATAACCGAGAAAACAGGAAAAAAAGCAGATGACTCCATCGGCGCAATGAGCGGTTCCTGTAAGCTTTATAAAGAATCTTTGGCACCTGAAATAGTTGAAACCCTGAATACCACAGGTGTTGCAGTAATACCGCTGCCGGAGGAACTCATGGAAAACCATTTAAGTGTAAAGGCCTGTCAGCAATATGCCCTAAAGGAATTTGCTGAGAATATCATTCTTCTTGATACCGGACACGCAAAGCTGATGACACCGTATTATTCAATCGAAAAACTTCATAAAATTCCTGGTTTTGAGAATGCCCGATATGAAGATCCTTATGCCGGAGGAAAAGGAAACTCTATGAGATATTTTGATATGTCTCCAAGAACCAATGCATTACAGGTAAAGGGTATAAAGAATCTGTTCTGTGCCGGTGAGAAAGCAGGTCTTTTGGTAGGTCATACGGAAGCTATTGTAACAGGGGTTCTGGCAGGGTTTAACAGTACAAGATTCTTACGTAATAAACCATTGCTTGAACTATCCAGAAAAACGGCAATCGGTGAGGCAATCGCATATGTGAATGAAGAAATGGAGAAAAAAGAGGGACTTGGTAAGAAATATACTTTCTCCGGTTCTGTTCTATTTGAACATATGAAGAAACTTGGATTATATGAAACGGATATTAATAAAATAGAAGAGAATATTAAAAAAGAAGGACTATGGAATGTTTTTGCATCGTAAACAGGATAGGCAATTGCGAAACGAATTAAAATAATCTTGTTTCGCATTTTAGCCGGGTAAACAAAAAGGAAAGAGAGGAAATCAGAATGGAACTTACATCATTGCATATTGCTTATATTGTCATTACCGTTATTATATTAATTGCTCTTTTATTTAAAAAAGAAATAGTAGTTCCTTGTATTGCAGGTACCCTTATCATCGGATTTATCTATTCAGGAAGTGCTATTAAAGCAATACAGATCCTTAATAATGCATTGATTCATTCATTTATTGAGTTATTAAGTATTATTATAGTAATTGCATTGGTTGTATCAATGTCAAAAGCCATGATCGATCTGGGGGCGGATGAGGTGATGATGTTTCCGGTCAGGAAAATTATAAAGAATAATAAGGCCGCTTTCTGGATTATAGGATTTACAATGTTAATTGTTTCATGGCTGATATGGCCCTCTCCGGCAGTTGCATTAATCGGAGCTCTATTACTTCCGGTTGCCGGAGAAGTTGGACTTCCGGTTATCTGGGCAGCGGTTGCAATGAATATTTTCGGTCATGGTATGGGTCTATCCTCTGATTTTGTAATACAGGGAGCTCCCTCCATTACAGGAGCCGCGGCAGGTATTGATGTGAATGAAGTAATAAAGGCGTCGATACCATTGTGGATTACAATGTCGGTGGTTACAGCAGGTGTAGCATTTTTTATGATGCTTAGAGAAATGAAGCTTAATAAGGGTACACAGACAATAACAAAAAAAGAATTTGTGTTAAAAGAAATTAAGAAACCGAAACGTGCCAGATTTATAGCAGTTTTTATGCCGCTTTCCTTTATCGCAGATATTATTATCATGATTACCTTTAAGATTAACGGCGGAGATGCAACAGCACTTGTTGCAGGTACGGCACTAATCCTAACCTGTATTATTACTATTTTGGATAAAGGAGTTGGCCAGGCGCTTGAAACAGCAACAGACCATTTAAAGGAGGGGTTTAAGTTTGCAATAAAAATATTTGCACCGGTAATTGTTATTGCTTCCTTCTTTTTTATGGGAAGTGAGGGGTTTGCGAAGACGGTACTTGGACCGGAAGCAACAGGTCTTTTAAATGATATCGGGCTTTGGATTTCATCGCAGATTCCCCTTTCAAAATTTACGATGGTATTAACAGAAACTGCAGTCGGAGTTATTACCGGACTGGATGGATCAGGATTTTCCGGGCTTCCGTTAGTTGGTTCCATTGCACAGACTTTCTCAGCAATAGGCGATATACATATAGCATCACTTGCTGCCCTTGGCCAGATTGTTACGGTATGGGTAGGCGGCGGTACTATTATTCCATGGGGAGTAATTCCCGTTGCAGCTATATGCGGAATCGAAGCAACCGAACTTGCAAGAAAGAATTTGATCCCAGTTTTAAGCGGATTAGGAGCAACGATAATTGTAGCACTGTTTTTAGTATAGGATACATAAAGAAAACTGATTGAATAACTGAAAGGGTTTTGTGAAATCCTTAGTTTACTTATGATTGTGCTTATTTTTAAGCTAAGAATTTTACAAATGCCCATTTTTGCTACAACCGTTTAATTTCGTATAAAATAAAACCTAAAGGTTCAACTTCTGCATTTAATATAAGAAAATCCCTGCAGCTTCGGTACTCAATGGATTGCTTCAGGTGATTATTCGCCTGAAAGAAAGTTAACTGCGAAGCAGTAAGATATTCAGGAGCACCATTTTTTAACCAAAAATCATAAATACTTCCATTCTCACGGTCAAATTGATATTTGACTATTTCATAAGAGAAATCTCCTTGTTCTACAATCGTATACTGAAATTGTCTTTTTTGTCCCTGCTCAAAAATAGAATATCTGTCGTAATAGGATAATACATTTTCCTTCCCTGAAGTAAAATCATCCGAATAATGGCAGTGATTAAAACATAATATCTGATAACAGTTCTGCGATTTTGTTACGATATAATCGCTTCCCCAACTAAGGATTTCATCTGATAATCTGGAAAGAGCCTGTAGAGCAAAAAATGAGGGTTTTTTTAAACCGGAGCGGTTCATTAAACCATATTTGCCACCGAATTCGTTAAACGGTACATAATCTTCGTCCAAAAGATCGGATAATTCCCAAAACACCAGCTGCTCAACCCTATCTATATTCGCGATAACGTTATGTAGTATAAAGGTAGCCATAAAAGCAGTATCATGTATGTAATCATTGGCAAAAGGGGATGAATTCCATTCGGTAATATGAATGGGAACATCAGTGAAAACAGTTCCGCTAAGCTGTGTATAGATCCAGTCAAAATTCCTTGTTAAGTCATTGATATCATGATAAATACGTCGTTTATTCTTTGATTCCGGTAGTACTCGGAATGAAACAGGATAACAATGAACACTTATAAAATCTAACGGAATCCGTTTTGCAGAACAAAATGTTAAAAAATCGGGAAGTATATTGTAATCCCAATAAACCGCACTGGAAGCGGCGGGACCTCCAGTTTTAAAACCCTGGTCATAAGCCTTGATTGTTTTAACGGTAGCTTCATATAGTTCTAAATATTGTTCTATAGTACCACTCCAAAAATCTTTTAGATCCGCTTCATTCCATACCTCAAAAAACCAGGTCAGTACTTCTGCCCTACCGTATCGTCCTATGATATGTTCCATAAAAGCTTGTATTAATTCGATCCATTTAGATAGGGAGGACGGGGGACAGGTATGACCTTTATAGAAATAAATGGTCTGTTCATCCGATTTCAGAACTTCTGGCATAAAACCAAGCTCAATATAAGGTTTACAGCCCTGGCTTAGTAAATAATCAAAGATATCATCAATATAAAAGAAATTATATTGATAAGTTTCCTTAAAACGGGTTATTATACCAATTTCGTCGTTGAAGATACCGTGAAAGCGTATATATTGAAAATGCAATGTATTTTGCAATACTTCAAATTGCTGACGCCATTTTGCCAGAAGAATATCGTGTGCCCTGCCGGTTGAAGTAGTGGTAAGAAAGTATTTTTTAAATTGACGTTTTGAAGTGGAAGCAGTAATCAGGATACGTTTCGATTCGGTATTGGCTGCCAGAGCCGGGTGAGCTTCCTCATCTATTTGTCCGGATAGCAGATATTTCCCGGTATTAAGTTTGGGTGAATTATAATAAATATAGGTGCCGATGCCGGTATCTATCGTTTCATTTTTGGGAATTACGTGAAATTCTTCCGATGCTGTAGCTGAATTATTTCTATATTCGCTTGGTGAACAACCGGTCAATTTATGAAAAGTACGGTTGAAAGTCTTGTTATTGCCAAAGCCGTGGCGAAGATAGATTTCTGTTATGGAATCACTTGTATTTCTTAGATCTTTTTGAATCATACTGATCCGATAACTGTTAAGATATTGAGTGAATGTTGTATTTGTATATTTTTTAAAAGTATGTGAGAGATAATAGGGACTGAAATTTTCAGAGCTCGCTAAATCCTCTAACGAGATATCCTCGCGGTACATCTTTTCTACATAAGCAAAGATATTTTTTATTCTGTTAATCTGATTATTTTTTATTGCCAGCTGTCTGTCAGAGGTAGCAGCATAGGAATCGTCTACTGGCAGCATAGAAATAATATTACAGCAAAGAAGATTAATGGCAGATTGATTGGAATCTTTTTTAGGAGGGATGATCGAAGCCAGTTTTTTTGATAATTTAATTAAGGCTTCACAATTCTCATGATAGTAGTCTGACTGAATATCAGTACTTATTTGATTGACAAAGTGTATGGAGGATAAATCAATGTTAAGGCTTTTGAAAAGCTGTTCATTAATTTGCAGCAACAAAATCTGAGTGGTTTTTTCTTTACTGCTTATACAGGAATGAATCTGTTCACAGTTTACAATTGCGATTTCGTTTTTATTCAGACAAAAGGTATCTCCACTAATAATACATTCTAAGGTGCCGGAAATAACGAAAATTATCTCAATTTCGTTATGCCAGTGAGGAATTGCCTTTAAATAGTTGATATCGTAGAAAAGGATAGACATTCCATTTGGGTATTTAATTAACTCATATTTTGCTACCATTTTTTAACTCTCCTGTCACTTTTATTAATCATGTTTGAAAAATGTCGTAGATTGTATAAAAATTATACAAAAACATTGTTTCAAATACAAGTGAAAAAGCAATTTTTGAGCCATTGCCAACAAAATTAACGTAGATGAGCAAAATGTGAGGTATAAATTCTTAAAATAGACACGACTTCCCGAAGGTGAAAAAGTATAATATATATAACGCTATAAATCACAAAAAATTCTAAATAATATAGAAAATATACAAATAGTATAGTCAATATACAAATTAGGAAAACTACAGAACCCTTATTAAGATAATATATCAAAGTTAAGCGCGCAGCTTTGATGTATATATATAACTATTAATTTATTTAAGAGTTTATGGATTGGAGGAAGGAAAAAATGATATTAAAAAAATTAGCAGCTATAGGTTTGGCGGGTATCATGGCAGCAAGTCTTATGGCGTGTGGCGGTGGAAATTCAGCTAAGACTGAGGGCTCATCAGCAAATGGGGGAAAACAAAAGCTGGTAATCTGGTCTTGGGGGGCAGATGAAGAGAAAAAATCCAGAGAATCCATGGTAGAGGTATTTAAGAAAGCTCACCCGGAAATTGAAGTGGAACATTCTGTTATTCCTACGGCAGATCATGTATGGGATCAGAAAATGACAGCGGCTCTTTCAGCCGGCACCGGACCGGATGTTATCCAGATGTCTCCGGACTATTATGGTTTGTATACAAAATATTATGAGGATTTAAATCCATATGTGGAAAAAGAAGGGGTAGATCTTAAGTCTGTGACTACGGAAGGAATGATTGAACCTTATTACCGGCCGGACGGTAAACTTGAAGCTATGCCTCTATTGGAAAATGTATTTGTGCTGGCATATAACAAGGATATGTTCGACAAGTTTGGGGTTTCCTATCCGACTGCAGACTGGACCTGGGATGACTTAGCGGAAGCTGCGAAAAAATTTGCAGGCGGGGAAGGAGCGGACGCTACATACGGTATTGTTAATCACTGGATTGATGCAGGTATGTCAATCATCTGCAAAGGCGGAAGCGCATATTCCGATGATCTGAAAACATTACAAATTAACAGTCAGGAAGTAAAAGACGGACTGACATTATTTGGTGATTTAATACAAAGCGGTGCAATGCCGGATGATACTGCGGCAAAGAGCCTTCCGAAAGAACAGTTATTTGTATCCGGACATGCGGCAATGTATACATTGGGTGGATTTGAAACAAAGCTGATTTCTGATGAAGTAGGTGACAATTTTCAATGGGATGCGGTACCTATGCCGAAAGTTGCTAACGGAGGAAAGAACAATTTGATGTATGCAACCGGTTATGCAATGGTGAATACCGCGAAGAATAAAGATGCTGCCTGGACATTCTTAAAAGAAGCTGCATATACTAATGAAGATATGGCAAAAGAAACCTGCAAAGTCGGTTTAACATCCTGTAAAACTGTAGCAGAAAGTTATTATAAAGACATTAAGAACGGGCCAATCAGCAATAGCATTTATCTGGATGGGTTGGCCAGTGCAAAACTTAATATCTGGGGCGGTGCTTTTTCAGCAGTAGGAGACGTATGGACACAAATTTGGCAGTCGGTCACAATTGATAAAAAGACTGCAGATGAAGCGATGAATGAATATTATCCGGCCCTGGAAAAAGCATTTAATGAAGCAAACAGCAAATAAATTGTTCATTAAAAATAGGGTTATAACAGAGTTTAATTTTACAGGTAAGTATCACCGCTTACAAAGCATAAGAAGGGGTTGGGAATTTTGTTTCAGCCGGAAAAATGGTTAAGTCCATGTTCCGGCTGAAATGCCTGTATAACAGGATAGGAGGTATAGCAAAATTGAATAATCAAAAGAAAGTAAAACAATATTCAACAATGAAAAGAAGAGAAGCAAGAAATTTTTACATCTATACTGCTCCATGGCTGATAGGGTTCCTTGTGCTTACATTATATCCAATTCTATATTCATTTTATCTTATGTTTACCAACATGAATCTAACCGGTGTTGGTGAATTTGTTGGACTTGAGAATTGGAAATATGCATTTACAGATGATAACTTATTTAGAAAAGCGTTTTTAAATACACTGAAATATGTTGTAATGTTTGTGCCAAGCAGTATTATAGTTGCATTTTTTATTGCTTTGTTATTAAGTAAGAAAGTAAAAGGGCTGGGATTTTTCAGAACAGCTTTTTATATTCCATATATTACATCAGGGGTAGCAGTTACGATTCTCTGGGGATGGATTTTCCAGAAAGATTACGGAATTATCAATTATGTCTTATCTCTGGTAGGGTTAAAAGGACCTAACTGGCTGGGAGACAAAAATATAGCGATGGTATCCATTGTTATCTTAGCATTATGGACAATAGGAAATAACATTATTATTATGTTAGCCGGAATCCAGGACATTCCCCAGTCTTATTACGAAAGTGCACAAATTGACGGCGCAGGTTCTATACGCCAGACTTGTTTTATTACTTTGCCATTATGTACACCAACGATATATTTTAATCTGATTGTTACGGTTATCGCAGCCTTCCAGGTCTTCCAGCAGCCATTGATTTTAACCAACGGTGGGCCGCTGAACAGTACATATACTGCAGCTATCCACTTATATAATAATGGATTCCTGTATGGAAAAATGGGTTATGCCTCTATGATGGCATGGGGTATGTTTGCAGTTATTATGTTAATTACCATAGTTGTTGTATCAACGTCTAAACACTGGGTATTTTATGATGATTAATGAGAGGAGGATTTAAAAATGCATACAAGATCACAGAAAAAAACCAAAATTGCTGCAAGGATTGTTACTTATTTGATTTTAATTTTTGCAGCGGTTGTCTGTCTGTTTCCGTTTATATGGATGATATCCACATCGTTTAAACCAATGTCGGATATTTATAAAATGCCTCCGTCCTTAATCCCGGAAAAAATAACTGTAGAAAACTTTGTGGAAGGCTGGAAAGGTGCCAGTTTCCAAATGTATTTTAAAAATACGGCAATCATTACGTTTCTGGCAACAATCGGTACGGTGCTTTCATCCTCCGTTGTAGCTTATGGATTTGCTAGATTTCAATCCAGAATGTCTAAAGTATTATTTATGGTGTTACTGGGAACCATGATGCTGCCCTCACAGGTCACATTAATTCCTCAGTATTTGCTTTATTACAAGATGGGAATGCTGGATACTTTCTGGCCATTAATTATTCCCAGCTGGCTGGGTGGGGGTGCTTTTAATATCTTCCTTTTCATTCAGTTCTTCAGAACCTTGCCTAAAGAATTAGATGAAGCTGCTAAGATTGATGGAGCAAACTCTTTCCAGGTATTTGCCAGAATCCTGCTGCCATCTGTAAAGCCGGTCATGTTAGCCGTATTGGTTATGGCTCTGGTCTATAATTGGAATGATTTTTTCAACCCATTGATTTATTTGAATTCCAATGAAAAATTTACAATTGCGATCGGATTACAATTCTTTAAAGGTTCTCAGGGGAATGTACAAATCGGACAAATGATGTCAATGGCGCTGATTTCCTTGCTCCCTGTACTTGTAATTTTTGCGACCTGCCAGAAATACTTTATACAGGGAATCAAAATGTCCGGGTTGAAAGGCTGATGGAGTGATTAGATTCGCAATTGCCAAATAAGAAATATTATAATAGGAGAATAGCAGATGAAATACAGAAATCCAATTATTTCCGGTTATAATCCGGATCCGTCTATATGTCGAGTAGGAGATGATTATTATATTGTTAATTCAACTTTTGAGTATTTTCCAGGTGTGCCTATTTATCATAGCAAGAATCTGGCGAACTGGGAGTTAAAGGGGTATTGTCTGACAGAAGAAAGCCAGCTTAAATTGAAAGGCTGCCGGCCATCAGGTGGAATATTTGCCCCGACATTACGTTATCATAACGGAACATTTTTTATGGTAACTACCAATGTTTCCGATAAAGGTAATTTTATCGTACATACTGAAGATATATCAAAGAAATGGTCAGAACCGGCATGGGTTGATCAGGGAGGGATAGATCCGTCCTTGCTTTTTGATGATGACGGAAAAGTTTATTTCGTATCGACCACTATGGATAAAAATGGAATGCAAGCCATGTTTTTATGTGAAGTAAACCCGTTTACCGGAGAACGTTTAACGGAAAGTGTAGTGATCAGCCGGGGCTGCGGAGGCAGATATGCGGAAGGTCCTCATCTGTACAAATGGTTTGGCAAATATTATCTTATGTTAGCAGAAGGCGGTACGGAATATGGTCATATGGAAACCATGTTAAGGGCAGAAAATCCCTACGGACCGTATGAAGAATGTCCTTTTAATCCGATTTTGACCCATAGAGATGATATGCGGGAGGAAATATACAGCACCGGACATGCCGATATAATGCAGGACCATAATGGGAACTGGTGGCTGGTATGCCTGGGGATCCGCCCCTGCCAGGAAAAACCTGACAGAGTATTACTGCATAACCTTGGAAGGGAAACATTTTTGACACCGGTTACATGGACAGAAGACGGGTGGCCGGTAGTAGGAGAGAAGGGCCTCATTTCTCTGGAAATGGACGGACCGCTTCCGGGAAGTGAGCCGAAACCCGTTAATCACAATTTCCATGATGATTTTTCAGGGGATAAATTCAGTCTCCATTATAATTTCATCAGAAATCCACATATGGAAAATTATATCTTAAATAGTATAAAGAAAGAACTGATATTAACAGGTACTGAAATTACACTTGATCAGGTAGATTCACCAACCTGGCTTGGTATCCGCCAGAAAGGGTTTGAAACGGTATCAACAGTTAATGTGAGTATTCCAAAAGCCATACAGGGAATGAGAGCAGGTCTAACGGCATTTTATAATGACTCGTATCATTATGAAATATATCTTACGGTGGAAGCTAATATTTATAAGGTAAGTCTGGCAAAGCACATTCATGATATTATTACAGTTACTTCAAGTGTTGAAATTCCAAATGGTGATAATATATATCTTAGAATAGTATCTGATAAAACATATTATAGATTTTCTTATAGTCTGGATGGTGAGCATTATACTGAAATAGGAACAGGACTTGTGGTTGGGCTTTGCACGGAAAGTACAAAAACCATGACTTTTACAGGAACTTACATTGGGTTATTTGCTGAAAACGGGCAGAGTATTTTTAAAGATTTTAACGTATTGGTATTGGATTAGATTTTTTAAGGAATAAGAAGTAAATCCACGCAGGAGTGATACATTCTTCTGCGTTTTTTATATGTCTATACTTGTTTCCATTAAGGATTGTTATTATAATAACACAGTAATCAACAAAGAGCATTTTACTAATAATCCTATTCGGATAAAAAAGAAATTATTGTGCTGTGGAGTACAGATTTTTAAAATCTCCCGGAGTGCAGTTTAAACGTTTTTGAAAAGCATCATAAAGTCTTCTTTCATTGTTGTAACCAACAAGATAACTGATTTCCGATACGGTAATATCTTTCTCAAACAGCAGCAGCTCAGCCGCTTTTTTAATTCTGATATATTCCAATAGACTTTTAAAACTGTTTTCTGTAAATTTGCCAAAAAGTGATGAAATATAGCAGGGATGCAACAACAATTCATCACTCAGTGTCTGCAGAGAGATATCATTCATGTAATTTTTCTCAATATATAAAATTGCTTTTTTTAGAGAAGTCGGATAATTTTCCTCATCCAGATTCACTGAAAAGTATTCCAAATCCGGAAGAATTCTATCCTTAATGAGAGAATAGGTCTGAGGTAGAGAATTATATACATTATATATAAGCGATAGCAATTCCTGCTTATCAATTGGTTTTAATAAATACCCAATCACTCCGAACCGTATAGCGGTTTGTGCATATGTAAATTTATCATAACCGGAGATAATAATAAAATTATTACACAACTCTTTTTCCTTTAGGTTTTTTACCAGATCCAACCCATTCATCATATGCATACGGATGTCCGTGATAACTAAATCGGGTTTAAAAGCAGCTGCAATATCAAAAGCCTGCTGACCGTCGTAAGCTAGATGAATAGATGTAGGAAAATCTACATTGGATTCTATGATAGACAAAATACCATTGGCTATATTTTCTTCATCGTCAACAATCATTATCTTCAAAAGTTTTCATTTCCTTTCCTGTATGAATATTTCATATTTATCTATTATTACGTTAGTACATTTTGGTTAACTTAATCCAATGCCATTATATAATAAAAAACCGCAAATCTCAACTTATAGCTGATGGCAGATTAGGATTATGTCATAACCTTTTTAAGTAGAAGCTTACAGTAGTTCCTAATCCAGGTTCACTATTAATATAAAGCCTGCCATCTCTTGAACCGTAGAATGTTATTAGTCGGCTGTTCACATTGTTTATCCCGATATGTTGATTTGAATCAACTTTCATCTGTTCTAAATCCGCATTAATAGAAGATAAGGTTTCTTTATTTATTCCATTACCGTTATCAATTATTTCCACCAGAATGTTAGGTTCGTTTCCTGAGCCCGTTCCTTCTTTAACATGGATAAAAATCTTTAATACCTGTCCGATACAATATCCATGCTTTATAGCATTTTCCAGTATTGGCTGCAGTATAAGCCTTGGGCAGTATACATTGTCTAATTCCGTTAACACGGAAATCGCTATCTCAATTTTTTCTTTTAATCTGATTTTCTGCATCTGTAAATAGTTTTTGGCAAAATACAGCTCGTTTTCCAGTGTAGACTTATTTGTCTTCATATTGAGGCTATACCGCATATGCTTTCCCAGGGTCAAAAGCATATCGGCTGTTTCCGTGTCATTATGTGTCTCGGCACTCATACGGATATTTTCCAGCATATTATATAGAAAATGAGGTTTTATCTGAGCCTGGAGTGCATAATATTCAGCATCTCTTTTTTGAATTTGACTTTGAAAATTTTCATTGGTTAGCTGGATGATACGTTCAATCAAATTGTTATGGGAAGTAATCATGACACCGATTTCATCTTTATATAAAGGAGCCTGAAATTCCTCCAGATTATTTGCATCAGTATCGTTTACATATTGACTAAATGCTTTTAATCGTCTTGTGATGGAAGACGCTATCATATAATATAGCACAGTAAGAACCAGAAATAATATGATAAGTAAAGCAATAAGACGGTTCCCGTCATAACTAACGATTGAATTAGTATGATTGACCTGTATGATTTTACAGGATAGAGCTTCTATATCAACGGTCTGGTAATTTCTATTTTCCTCATAAAGGCTGTCCAAAGTGTTATCTGAAATTGTCAGGGTATTTCCCTCGTATGTATAAAGCTGTCCACTGCTTTCAACATAGAGATAAAGATCGTTCTCTGATAAGGAATTAAAACTGTTGAAAACTTTAGGAACCTTTGTTTTTATTTTAATGATTCCAAGATAATACGGATAAGTGGTTGAGTATATCATTTTATAATAATCCAGTCTCGGAGCATAATTATCATCCACTGAGAATCTCCATAAACCGGGTGCACTTCTTTTGATTTTTTCAATATATGCTCCATCAACATTGATATTTTCGATGGAAGTTAATCGATTTGCCAGATCCATAGGATATCTTTCGTAACCATAAACAGTAAGGTTAGCCAAGTAGGGATTAATTTTAGTGGAAGTATACAGAGGCTGTAAGTATTGGAGGTAGTTATAAAGTGATTCTGCAACAGTACTATAATTGCCCTGCAGATAATTCTTAAGTATTGCATTATTTTCGAAAGGTGCTGTTGCAGAGGAAATCTGTTCCAACTGAATATCAAAATTCTGCTTTGCAATATTGAGGGAATACTGCTGGTTAAGAAGATAATTTTTGATAAATGCAGAATAATTAGCCTGATAGAATGACCACTCCAATACAAAGGTTGGAACTAATATAACTATAAAATAGCCGATTACTAATTTACGTGTAATTTGTAGATTCATATATAAATATTTTAATTTCATCAGGATACTGATGCATCTTACATACATGACTTTTCCGCCTTTTGCTATACTTTATATGAATTAGAAAAAAATGATTTAAATAAACGATACTGCAATTAGAGGCAGGAGTCAATTAAATTTAGATGTATGCTTAAAAAAGCGCATAGAACATTAATTTCTAGCAGTGGATAGTAAAAAAAAACTGTTATATACTTAGATTACAACAAGGAAAGGAGAGGTATTATGAAAAGTAAGTTATTTAAGAAAACAGTTGTAGTGATTCTGGCAATTACCATGATAATTGGTATGACAGGCTGCAGTAAAAACAGTAATACTGCAGGAAAGGATATACCGGAATCGACGGCACAGGACAATGGGGGAAGCAGTACAAGTGGGGATTCGGCTTCATCTTCCGAGGATGTTGTTGAACTGGATCTGCATATCAATGAATCCTGGTGGCCGGTGAATACTTTTACTGGAATTATTCCGGAAGAAATTACAAAAAAAACAGGTGTTAAATTGAATGTTAATGTAGCAAGTGACAGTACCCAATTAGGGGTTATGATTGCATCCGGTGAATTACCTGATTTAGTATTATCATCAACAGAACTTGACAGACTCTCGAATTCGTCCCTTAGTTATTCTTATCCGGAACTGGAAGAAAAGTATGGTGTAAAAATTCCAGGGAATGATGAGCAACAAGCTATAGCAAAATCATTATCATCCGACGATAATTATTATTGCTTACTTAATTGGTATGATACAAAAGAGGAATGGAATAACTTAAAAGTTGGTGCACCCGGGCAATCTGCGATCTTTTATCGCAAGGATTTGTTAGATGCGGCAGGTATACCAGTCCCGACTACTATGGAAGAATTTAAAGAATGTTTAGCTAAAGTAAAAACAGCCTATCCCAATATGACACCTTACGGTCTTGGAGGTGCCTGGAAATTCCAGCCGTTTACTACATGGAATGGTATGATGGATAGTGCTTATGACGGAACTACCTATTATTATGATTGTACAGCACCACTATATAAATCATATCTTCAATATTGTAATAGTTTGTACAGAAGTGGTTTTGTTACTGCTGAAGATTATGCAAATGAAAATGAAGCCGATGGTCATCAGAATGCATACAATAACGGATGTGTATTTTATTGCTGGTATGCAACTGTTGGTAATTTAAACCAATTGCAATCTGAATCGAAAAAAATTACTGAAAGTGCGGATTGGGCTTTATTAAGTCCTTTGGCAGATGATAATGGTGTTACTCATGCAGCTTATTCCACTGGAAAGGGTTGGGCAGGAACATTTGTAAGTAAAACTTGTAAGAATCCTGAAGCAGCAGCTAAAGTGTTGTCTTACCTTTATTCAGAAGAAGGCCAGAAGTTAACTATGTGGGGACGTGAAGGTATTGATTATACTGAAGTTGATGGAGTACCTCAGTTTAGTGAAGACTGGCTTGCAACCAGATCAGATCCTGCAAAAATGAACGAGAAATACAACACTTGGTTTTATCTTGGTACAAGGCAAACGATTAGCTTGCTAGCGGACTTTTCGGGGATTGATGAGAGCATAGCCGCTCAGTATACGCCTTATGGTGCTGGTTATAAATCATATCCGGAGGTTGGTATTGCCATGCCTACCTCGTCATCGGATGAAGGGGTAATCAAGGCAAAACTCGATGAGATGAAAAAAAATATGGAAGGTAAAATTATCTTCTCAGATAATGATGAGGCCTTTGAAAGCAGTTATACAGAATTAATGGATGCGCTTGATAAGATAGGTGTCAATACCTATAACAGCTATATGAATGAAAAAATCAAGGAAATTAAGGACAAGTACGGTTTTTAACCATATCGTATATATGATTAAATGACTGATAGGAAGGAGAAAGTAACGTAAGCACATTTGTTTTTTACTATACGTTGCTTTCTTTTTTCTTATTAACGCATAAGCAGAGGTAAGTAGTTACGGTATCCATGCAGGAGGTTTAAGGAAGATGGAAAGAATAAAACAGGAGGCAGCGGCGAATAAATTTCTGTCTGTGCCAAAAAACAAAAATAAAACACATACATTTAAAAAGCAGCTGCCATTACAGTTATTTGTCTTAGCAGGAATACTCTACTTGATTATTTTCAGTTTTATACCTATGTTTGGCCTTATTATGGGCTTTAAGAAATATGATATCATTATGGGTGTAAAGGGAATATTCACCAGTGAATGGGTTGGTTTTAAATATTTTAAAGAATTTTTTAATGATTATAATTTTAGTCGGTTAGTTCGAAATACTATAGCAATTAGTGTATTGAAAATGATATTCACATTTCCGTTTCCTATCCTTTTTGCTATCATGTTAAATGAAATTAAGACTTTGGGATTTAAAAAAGCAGTTCAGACCTGCAGTTATTTGCCACATTTTATTTCATGGGTAGTTATATCAGGAATCGCATTCCAATTCTTTTCAAGCGAGGGTATTATCAATACAGTATTAGGTAAGATTGGAGTAATAAACGAACCGGTGGGTTTTCTGACGAATCCTAATTTATTTTGGGGTTTGACAATCTCTCTTGATATATGGAAAGAGTTAGGATGGTGGACCATTATTTTCCTGGCAGCGATTGTAGGTGTTAATCAGGAATTGTATGAATCGGCCCAAATTGATGGTGCAAGCAGGTTAAAGCGAATCTGGTACATTACATTGCCATGTATAAAACCTACTATAGTCACCGTACTAATATTGGCAATTGGTAATTTATTCGGCGGAGGTTTAAGCGGTTCCAATTTTGAACAAAGCTACCTGCTTGGTAACACAATGAATAGTGCATCTTCCGATATCATTCAGACTTATGTTTTTAATGTAGGTTTAGCGCAGGGACGTTATGCCTATGCAACTGCAGTAGGTATGATTCAATCTGTTATTTCATTAGTTTTAATATTTTCAACTAATTTTGTTTCAAAACGAATATCTGGCAGCGGACTGTTTTAGGAGGAACCATAATGTTAAAAGCATGGAAAATGAAAAGTAAGGAAGACATAGTTATTGATTTTTTTAATTATCTATTATGTATAATAATAATGTTTGTAACAATCTATCCGTTTTATTATATATTGGTTGTTTCTTTCAATGAAGGAGTAGATGCCTCATTGGGGGGCATATATTGGTGGCCCAGGAAATGGACACTTGATAATTACCAGAAATTTTTCTCAGATGTTAAATGGTTGAGGGGTTTGGGAATAACTGTGTTGAGAACCATATTAGGAACCTTCATAGGAATTCTTTTTACCACACTGGTAGCATATGGGTTATCCTTTAAAGAATTGGTGAACCGCAAGTTGTATATGGTTATTATAATTATCAGTATGTATTTTTCCGGAGGTATCATACCCTATTATACATTATTGAAAGAATTGCATCTTATTGATACTTTTGCTGTATATATTATACCCGGGGCGTTAAATACCTTCTTTATCTTGGTAGGACTGTCATTTTTTTCTGATATTCCGTCTTCTTTAAGGGAATCAGCTAAGATTGACGGTGCCAGCGAATGGAGGGTTTTTAGAAAAATTATATTGCCTATCTCAACTCCTTTTATAGCAACCTGTATATTGTTTGTTGGAGTAGGGCACTGGAATAATTGGTATGATTCAGCATTTTTTGTTCGGTCGAAAAACCTGAAGACTTTATCCTATCTGATGATGGAAGTAATTAATTCTACCCAGGTAAGTGCTATATCTCAGCAATTTGGTGCAAGTTCAAGTACTACAACAGTTTCAATTCAGACCGCTGCCATGATAATAGCGACTTTGCCGATCATATGTGTTTATCCGTTTCTTCAGAGATATTTTGTTACAGGCATTATGGTTGGTTCGGTAAAAGAATAGGAAAATACGACATTTTCCTTTTATAAAAGTCAATGCTATGGTTTATAAATCTATATCGTTTTATATAATATAACTAATTAAACGAAAGGACTTAAATATGTCATATAAATATAGTACCAAAATAACTTCCAATTCATTTACGGAGATTATTCCATACTATCAATATAATAAGACAGAATCAGGGTGGCGTGACGGAATGGTATCCGGTAACGGTGAAAACGGCGTTGTATGCTCCTGCTCTCCTTATTCGGATACGTTAATCTACCAGAATATGTATTTTATTATTCCCTCCAGTCAACCCCGTACGGTGCCGCCTGAAGTAACGAAAGAACTTCAGGAAGCCAGACAGGCTGTTATAAATTTTGATGACAGTTGGAATATTCATAACAGAAACCGTACCTTTCTTTATTGTTTTCATCCGGGTCACCAGGTCAGACTTAATATGCCAAAAGAGGAATTATTAAATTACACCAGGGAAACAAATTATGAAACAGCAGAAATAACAGTAAATTATACCGATAAAAACGGAACCTGGGCGAGAAGCACTTTTAGCTCAAGGGAAGATAATGTCACGGTCACAAAAATTACCAAATCAGATATCGGAGCAAAAATTAATGTTGCTATTTCAATTGACGACCTTTCCGGTATGAAGAATTTTAACCGTGGTGTCTTTGATAGTAAGGGAAATCGCCCGGAAGAAAAAATGCAGTATAAGAAGCTTGTGGATGAAGAATGCTCCTATGTCGCTATGGTTGCACACTACCCGTTTTTTGAAGGAAGTGAGTTGTCGGAAGGTGGATATGCAGGTGTTACAAGAATTATAACAGTCGGTGGAACAAGAAAGAAGATTATTGGTGATGATACGAATGAAATAATTAACGTAGGAATTGCGAAAAATCCTGTTGTAAACGTCACGGATGCGGATGAAATATATTTAATTACAAAGACGTTACGTACCCACCATATGGGCAGCTTGGATGTTTTCGCAACCCTGAAAGAATATGATATTGTGAGTGAATTGCTATCCGATACGCAAAAGATAGCTGAGAAATACGTAGATGAAAGAGGCTGCTTCTCTTATGATTTAGCACTTACGCCTCACAGGAAAAAGCATGCTGGTTTGTATAACTCCGTTTCTTTCAGCCTTGGTTCAAAAGAGGACAAAGACGCTTATAACGAAGATTTATTAAAAAAACAAAAGCACAATAAAAGCTTACAGGATGCTTTGGTTGAACGGGTCTATAATCAGGGGAGGTATGCGTTAGCCTGCTGTTCCGGATTTTCGGCACCCAGACTTTGCGGGCTTTGGACCGGTGAATGGAATCCTGGATGGAATGGTGCCTACACAATGGATGCCAATGTGAATCTTCAGGTTTCCGGTATGAACACAGGTAATGTATATGATGCTGCAGTCGGATATATCTATTTCATCTTGAGACAGTTAAAGGATTGGGAAGAGAATGCGGCCATGGTTTATTCAATGAAAGATGCAATTCTGGTTCCTGTCAATACGGACGGGGATAGAGCTATTATGGTTGAATATGATCAGTACTATCCATTTCAATACTGGAATGCCGGTGCCAGCTGGATGCTCTTACCTATCTATGAATTCTGGCAATGTTTCGGAAACCGGATAATACCTGTAAATGATAAGATAAGTCATATATATAAGCAGGATAACCTGGACCTGTTAAAAGATATATTACATCCCCTTGCCGTGAAACAGGCTAATTTTTGGCAGCAGCTCTGTACTGCCGAATATTATACCGATATTAACGGAAAGGCCTGTTACAAAAAAGGGAAAAAAGAACTTGCAGACGGGGAGAAATATATCATTCTTCCATCTTATTCTCCGGAAAATAAACCGAATGGCTACGGTAGTACTATAACAGCAAATGCGACTATGGATATTTCAGCTGCCAGGGATGGACTTAAGATGATGATCAAATTGGAAAAAGCTTTGGCATATGAGGGATATGAAAAAGAAGTGAAGAAGTGGGAAAATCTAATGGAGAAGCTTCCCGATTATAAATATGATAAGACAGGCGCACTCTGTGAGTGGGCAATGAACGAATATGATGAGAATAATGAGCACCGTCATATAAGCCACTTATATTGTGCCTGGCCTGCTTATGAAGCGCAGAATAATGAAAAACTCTCAAAAGCCTGCAATACAGCAATTGAGAACAGAAACCGTGAAAATGCGGGTAAAGATGATACTGCCTCACATGGGTGGGTTCATAAGGCATTGGTTGCTACCAGACTTAAAAATGGAGCTGCAGTATATGATTTGTTAACTACCATTATGTCCAGTGATATATATTTTAACTCTCTAATGACAGACCATAATACAGATAGGAACATGGGAGTCTTCTGCACGGATACATCAATTGGTACAGTCGGTATAATAAACGAAATGTTAGTATATTCCAATACCGGTGAAATCGAACTTCTTCCGGCTCTTCCCGCTCAATGGAAAAAAGGCTCCATCTATGGGCTTATGACCAGGACAAATGCAAAGATTACTAAGCTGGAATGGGATACAGAACAAGAAAGAGTGGCATGTTCTATATTGTCAAATTCGAATCAGACAATTAAAATCGGATGTCTGGTCGGTAACGGTACTTTTCAAACATCAGATGGAATAACCTATAAAAATGGTGATGAAATCGTATTTAAAATGCAGGATGAAATAACAATTTTTCTGAAGAGAACGAACTAGAGTTATTATCCCCGTAATAAATTATTAACTAATTGATTGCGGGGGTAATTTTTTCATAGAAAATAAAAAACTTTTGCTATTCTTCTAAGACTCGCATGTTCTTGACGAGACGATTCGCAATAACGTAACAGTAGAGTTTAAACGACTGCAAGATTACTTGAATTCCTTAATCGAGAGCGCAAATATTATTATGTTCTACTACCGGAGAGATCAAGGTTTTCCCGCCTCAAACGAATTCTTTGATATTATCTCTCCAGGAATGTACCGGCTTCCAGTTAAGAAGCTGTTTGGCTTTTTTATTGCTGATAATACCAGTATAACCATCCAGAGGACCGCGATAATCCTTAACCTCCGGAAATACAGCTGTCATAAGATCCAGACTTTTAAGATCCATACACGTTTCATCTGCAACAATATTTAATGCAAGACATCCAAGGCTATCGGTTTCCAGACCTAATCTGCAAGCACTGGCGGCATCTCGTACATCGATATAATTCCATAAATTACGTACCCTTTGCCAGGGATCTTTGTTAAATTCCGGGTAATTTTTAAACATTTCCGGAGTATGAATATATCCGAATCTAAGACAAAGTATTTGCATACCTGTCCTTCTGTGAATGGCTTCTGCTATATTTTCACTTACTACTTTAGAAAGCCCGTAGGGATCTTCAGGAAGACAGGGATGTTCTTCGTCCAACGGCACATAGACAGGGGCGTGTAATTCTTTGGCAAAACCGATACCATACGCAGTTTCACTGGATGCTAAAACCGCCTTTTGAATCCCCAGTCCTGCGGCAGCTTCAAGTATATTGTAAGTGGCCATGACATTATTTTGAAACGTTACTTCATTAGGGTATAAAAAAGCAACAGGGATGGCAGCCAAATGTAAAACTGCATCCGCACCCTGCAAAACGCCATAAGCTTCTCCAAGATTCCTTAAATCTGCATAAACGGTATCACAGATATTTTCTTTGGGTACTTTCGAATCCACATTAAGAACTTCATATCCATGCTCCAGCAGATCTTTAATAACCCATACTCCAAGCTTACCGCTTCCGCCGGTTACAACTATTTTTTTCATCTTAAGTTTCCTCCATCTCCGATCTGAAATTGTGCTCCGTTAATCAATTAGGATCTTTAAACAAACCGGATATTCTGAGTCAATAGGATCCTGTACTTTTATTGTTAAAGCCTCCTTATTTCTCGTAAAGGCAGCAGCCACATCAAATCCCAGAATCTGAATTTCTTTTACAGCGCCGCGAAAGGTGTTTTCCCCAAGGGAGTTAATGGTAACTTCACCATCTTTGGGCCATTTTAAAACATTGGCATACAAATAGGGCGCTATATAGGTAAAACGGATATCTTCACTGGTAAACGGCGCTCTGTCTATATCGGTGAAGGCACCTTCTTTTATTTCAGTAGGTCCTTCCCCATATGTCTGCCAGAAAGTAGTATCATAGATAGATTCACCGTTTATATTTAACCATTTGCCTATGGAGAGCAGTACTTCCTTATCCTCATCGGTAATAGTCCCGTCGGATTTCGGTCCGATGTTTAGGAGCATACAGCCGTTTTTGCTTACTATATCAATGATATCACAAACTATATCAACAGGATTTTTAAAATCATTATTTTCCGTATAACCCCATGAATTTTTCGCAACAGCCGTATCGGTCTGCCATAGTCTGGGACGAATATTTTTTAACTGGCCTCTCTCAACATCAAAAACAGCCGTCTGATAAGCATAGGCATCAAATTTATAATTAATTGCAACTTCTTCACCCCACTCAAGTGAGCGGTTATAATAATAGGCGGCAAACTTCTTTAAATATGGTTTAAATGAGATATTTTGGATCCACCAGTCAAACCAGACTACTTTCGGTTGATACTTATCTACCAGCTCACAGGTTCTTGCCAGCCAATTATCCAAATGTTCTTTTGACGCGGGAGTGGAATATATATCATTAGAAATCGTATCCACAGTTTCTGCCTTGGAATAATCGGGATGTGCATAACCATATGGTTCCTGAAACTCTATATCCTCTAGTCCGGAATTGAAATCACGGGCGCCGCCAAAAAACCAATAGTTTTCCGCACGATGGTCGGAAGCACAGAATACAAGTCCCTCTTTTTCGGCAGAAGTCTTCAATTCATCCAGAATGTCCCTTTTTGGTCCCATTTTGGCCGCATTCCAATCAGATAAAGCACTGTCATACATTTGAAAACCATCATGATGTTCTGCTACGGGCATAACATATTTTGCACCGGAGGCTTTTATCAGTTTCATCCAATCGTCGGCATTAAAATGTTCTGCTTTAAACATCGGTATGAAATCCGCGTATCCGAAATCTTTATGAGCACCATAGGTATTAATGTGGTGTTCATATTCCTTTGTTCCCTGGATGTACATATTTCTTGGATACCATTCATTGCCAAAAGCGGGAACACTGTATACTCCCCAGTGTATAAAAATGCCGAACTTAGCATTTTTATACCATTTTGGAACAGGATAAGTTTGAAGGGATTCCCAATCATCCTTATAATGTCCTTTTTCAATTACATTATTAATCTTTTCTAAATATTCAGCTACTTTATTATTCATAAATACCTCTCGTTCCGCTGCCACAGCAGCATAAAATTTCATGGAAGGAGCCGCTATCGCACTGCCACCATTAACAATAAAATTATAAATTTAATTATACGTATTTATCTCATTAAATTAATGGCGTATTTTAATATATATGTGGACAAAATTAATGCATTATCGTAATATAGAGACAAATAGTTATGTTGCAGTTTGAATGGAAATGAGGGGAAAAAGTTGAGTGGATTAAATGAGGTAAAATCATTAAACAAAAATATCTTTGATACGATAATGATGAAATGTTTATTACGTGGTTTTAATGTATGTGCGCCAGATTGGGGAGAAACAGACTGTATTTACGGTTATTACAAGTTTTATTATTTTATGGAGGGGGAGGCAACTATAATCATCAATGGAGATACCTATTACCCGAAACCCGGAGAATTATATTTGATACCCGCAAATACAAAGCATACTTACATGCATAATCCATTAAATCCGGTATTAAAATATTGGTGCCACTTTGATCTAAACTTTAACGGAGAACAAAAGGTGGTTTACAGTAAGGAAACTTTACATTGTTTACCGCCCCGGGAGGTAGTTGCACCGCTCTTTGAGCGGCTTATCAGTTTGGATTCTTCATCAAGTTTGCTGGATATCTTATCAGAGAAAGCGATTCTCATTGAATTATTCAAGATTTTTTTGGAACATATAAACCCTCAAAAATTAATACCCCAGAGTTCGGATAGTTTTATAACCAAGATAAATGATTATATTTTACAAAACCTGCAATCGGTTATAACGTTAAAGAGTATTGCGGAAATTGTTCCTTTGCACCCCAATTATTTCATACAATTTTTTGAAAAATACTTTTCCGTTTCACCGATGGAATATGTCAATATTCTACGGCTTGAGAAAGCGACTCAATTATTTCTTACGAAACCTGATATGAGTATTGAACAGGTAGCATATTCCGTTGGTTACAAAGATTACCGGTATTTCGGCAGGGTCTTTAAAAAAAGATACGGAATGACGCCATCTGCTTACAAAGGATTGCAAAAATAAGGAGATAGTAGATTCTTAATTCAAAGGTTTAAAGAAATTATTTAATTGAGTCTGTGTAAATCAGCGTTACAGCAGGAAGTATAAGATATATTTATATAATTTAGATTGTTTATGAGTATATAATAATCTTTTGCCACATATCTAATATAATGACAAGTGATTGCGATACTGTTCGTATTACAAATTCATACAGTTAATACAAATATGCTTTCGCAGTTTACAATGTATAATAGATATTTGGGGGAAGAAGTTTTATGAACATATTTGCAATGCTGCTGGCCATATTGGCAGGAATTTTTA
Organism: Anaerocolumna sp. MB42-C2; assembly: GCF_030913705.1. Classification (GTDB taxonomy): domain Bacteria; phylum Bacillota; class Clostridia; order Lachnospirales; family Lachnospiraceae; genus Anaerocolumna. Next base: position 1,303,823 of record NZ_CP133190.1, on the reverse strand, counting down.
CAACAATTGAATCGGGAATCAATTCACAGCTTGGCAAATATTTAACGCCAAGTATTGCAACTTTACATAGCCTGATTGTAGGTTTATCTTTTATGCTGCTAATTAATCTGTGCCTGGGAAATGTTCCAAGATATGCTAAAGTGACTACTGTGAATCCTATCTGGCTGATAGGAGGATTTTTTGGTGCATTTATCATTTATCTGTCTTCAAAAGCAATTCCTAAACTAGGTATCTCAAATACATTAATTTTAGTTCTGGCAGGTCAGATGGTAAGCGGGCTGCTGATTGATGCATTGATAAATAACGCAGAAATCAGTTTTAAGAAGATGGCTGGAATGATATTATTTCTAATGGGGGCGGTTATTTTTCTAAAAGGCTAAGTCTCGGACATGAACCAGTCATGTAAATATTTTTATCGGATTCGGCTAGATTGTATGTCATTTTATTTGGTTATCCGTTTTGATATTATATAATTAATTTGACACATTCCACATATTGGTTTATGGTGTATATAAGCGGTTAAGTACTTCTTTTAGGAGGTGTAAAAGTTATGAAAATCAGAATCATTTTACGAAATAGTCTCGATCAAGCAGTATCCCATGCAGAGTAAGCGATAGTATACTATTCTGTATGGGAACATAGAAAGCTGTCTGCTACACTCTGCACTTTATTTTAATAAATGGAAATTTAGTTAAATAAGGAGCGGATAGCATGAAATATTTAAATGCAGCAGAAGTATTACCAAAAGAGCTGGTAATCGAAATTCAAAAACATATAAGCGGAGAAATATTATATATACCCAGCGTTGAGAAGCAAAAGTGGGGAGAAAAAAACGGCTCCAAACGATTTTTTGCGAACAGAAATAATAAGATAAAAATCCAGTATCAGTTGGGATATACCATAAATCAAATATCAGAGGAATTTGGATTAGCATATGAAACGGTAAGAAAAATTGTATATAAAGAATAACAAAACTGGGGGCCTGGTCAATGATACCAAGCCCTCTGTTATTTTATATAACAGGTCAAAGAACATCGAGACAGAGCCGGGTACTCTGAACTTTGGGTAAGAATAAATATAGATATATTTGGAATATAATTTCTTTCATAATTTATATATAATAAGATAGGATTGAGGAATAAAAGTCTAAAAAGAGTATTTTAAGGAAGTATATAGTTGATATAGTATTTACCTGATACTTGAAACGAAAGAAGTAATGTAAATCAAAAAGGGGGATTATTTTATGCAGATCAAATTTAGAAATTATACAAATATAGCCGGTATTACGGAGGATTACTTTAAGGTAAGAGCATTTCTTGTTAAATTAGGATATTCAGAATATACATACGCGAGATGGGACTGGATGGCTACTCATGGTTGGCTTGATAAATCCTCGATAGGTAAGATTGGTATATGGGAGAATAATAATGAAATAGTTGGGTTGGCCACTTTTGATTGTCATATGGGAGAGACTTTTTGTTTAACTCTCCCGGAGTTTACTGATTTAAAAAAAGAAATAGTGGAGTATTCCAAGAATAAGCTTTCATATAATTGTAATTTTGGAGTAATTATCCCGGATACTGATGTATTATTTCAGGATATTGCTTCCAAGTCGGGCTTAATTGCGACAGATAGGAAAGAAAATGATGCCGTCTTTTATCTGGAAAAGACCAGTACTGAATATAAGCTGCCGGAAGGGTTTTATGTTACAAGTATGAAAGATACTTTTGATCTATATCAATACAGACGGGTATTGTGGAAAGGTTTTAACCATGAGCTGAATGGAGAGGGTGAATTTACTTTTTCAAGTGAAGCAGAGGAGGAAGCAAAACAGGAAATGATTCGTCCGAATGTAGATCTAAACTTAAAAGTTGCCGTTGCAGCTCCTGACGGAAATTTTGTTTCCTATTGCGGTATGTGGTATGATCCAAAAGCCGGTTATGCAGTTATTGAACCGGTGGCAACAGATCCGGATTACCGTAAAATGGGTTTAGGTAAGGCCGCGGTTTTAGAGGGAATCAGTCGTGTAGGGAAACTTGGAGCAAAGCTTGCTGTAGTGGGTTCGTCACAGCAATTTTATTATAGTATTGGGCTTCGGCCTTACACTACCGCAACAGTATGGAAAATGAAGTAGTAAAGATATTCTAGTATATTTATCAAAAGGTAGTATATTCGGTATAAATTACTTGGGCAAGAAAAAATCAACGTGAAAGCACTTTGATCTATAGATAACGGTAAAATTTGACTAACTATATACTTTATTATAAAATGGTTATTATTTCATTCTTAGAGTAAACGTTACTTTCTAATCTTTGGAATGGTAAGAATGAATGATCATTAAAAAGCAAGGATAGATATAAAATATCATATCCTTTGAATACATAGGAGAAATTAATGAATGAGCTATTAGAATTAATAAAGAAGTACTGGTTAGGAGTAGTATTATGTATAATTGCTATGATTATTCTGAATTCTATCTTTGGAACTGTATGCTTGAGTAAAATATTTATAGGAATTCCCTGCCCTGCATGCGGTATAACCAGAGCAACTAAATTATTACTGACTGGTCATTTCAGAGAATCCTTTCAAATGCATCCTTTGTTACTGCTTATAGCGTTTGAGGTCATAATTTGTAAAATTATAAAGAATTTATTAAAAAAATGTAGATTTTTTATAAACTTTAATGTTATAATATGTATGGTTATTTTTGTTAGTTTTTATATTTATCGTATGAAAGTATATTATCCTAACGTAGAACCGTTAGTATACTGGAAAGATAATTACTTGCATAAAGCAGTGAAACTTTACTGGGAATATAAACTTCATGAATAGCACACATACGTACAAAGGAGGAGTAGTAATGGATAACGATTTTCAAAATGGAGGACTGGAAAAACCAATGAGTTTAGGTGATTGGGTTATAACGCTTATTGTATTAGCAATCCCTTGCGTTGGTTTAATCATGATGTTTGTATGGGGGTTTGGCCAAGGAAATACGAACAGAAGAAATTATTGCCGTGCAACATTGATCTTTGCGGCTATTGGAATTGTTCTAGGTCTTGTATTCTATGCTTCAATAGCAGCAGCATTAACAAGTGCATTTAGTTCATTAGCAATAATATTATAATAAAGATTGATAAAACATAAATATCAAGGGCCGGTATATTTTATACCGGCTTTATTTGGTTTTATTCTATTAATTTATTTTAAAACACTATTGACTAATTCAGTCAATGACATTATAATGTCGTTGACTGAATTAGTCAATAGTGTTTTTTGGGAGGATTTATATGGAGGATTTAACGAAACATAAAATATTTACAATGGAAGAAACTAAGAGAGAGGTTTTATTAGCAGCTGCCATGAATAAGTTTGCAAAAAATGGCTACAAAAAAACCACTACGGATGAAATCATTGCAGAGGCAGAAATATCAAAAGGGCTGCTATTTCATTATTTTGGTACAAAAAAGGATCTATATGTTTTTTTATTTAAATATGCCTACAAAATTATTATGGATGACTATTATGCACAATTAGACTTGAAGCAAAGGGATGTTTTAAAGAGATTTCGAGATATGTTTCTATTAAAACTAAAACTAACCAATAAATACCCGGCTATCTTTGATTTTACAGCATCCGCTTATTATGAAAAGGATCCTGTAGTAAGTGCAGAAATGCAAGAGTACTCCAATCTGTTGTATTATGATGTCCGTAAGGAGTTATTTAAGGATATTGATTACTCACTTTTTAAACCTTTAGTTGATGTTGAAAAAGCCCTGGATGTGATCGTATTTACCTTAAGAGGATATAGTGAATCCCAGGCCTCTCCGGAAAAACGCTGCAACGATTATAGTAAGGAACATAACAAGTATATAAAAGAGATAGATGAATATATAGCGGTATTACGTTATGCATTTTATAAGGAGGTCAACTAGTATGAATTATGCTTATGGTTTTCAGGATATTACATCGGAAGCTTTAAATTATACCGGAGGAAAGGGCAGCTCCCTTTGCAGGATGTATAAGGCTGGAATTAATGTACCGAACGGTTTTGTTATTTTGTCCACTGCGTTTTACAATAATAAGCTGAAGACAGAAGCTTTTTCTGATATTTCAAAATGTCTTGACCTGCTGCCTGACGGTTCGTTTGCAGTCCGGTCCTCCGCTCTTTCAGAGGATAGTGATAAGACTTCCTTTGCTGGCGAATTTGAATCTGTACTGGATGTTAAAAAAGCAGATATATTTTCTGCAATAGAAACGGTTGCCGCTTCGGTACAATCAGAGCGTGTGACTGAATATAGTAAGATTCATGGAATTAAGGAAGAACACAAAATAGCAGTTGTAGTTCAGATCATGATAAGGGCTGAGATGGCAGGAGTGTTATTTTCGGCTGATCCTATTACCGGCAGTCATGTCAATATGGTAGGGAATTTTGTTTATGGAGCAGGCGAACAACTGGTATCAGGTGAAAAAAATGCTTTTCCCTTCACCATATCAAGGAGGAAAAGTAAATATCAGGGTGATAAATCCTTTGCCCCATATGCAAAATCCATGTATAAAACCACTTTGAGAGCCGAGAAGATTTTTGGAAGTAAGCTTGATCTCGAATGGGTGGTGAAAGATAAAAGGCTTTATATTGTTCAGGCACGACCAATTACAACTCTTAAAACAATTGATTATGATACTTATGAAATCAATCAGAGTCTTGATATGGATGCTCTTTGGAGCAGTAACAATGTAGGGGAAGCTGTTCCTGATGTGATGAGCCCGTTTACCTTTAGTTTACTCCATGAAATGGATATGGAGTGCCAGAAAGTACCTGGGTATTATATGTTCGGTAATATCTGTGGGAGAACCTATTCCAATATCAGTGTAATGATATCTTCATTAAAGGTATTGGGATATGATGTGAAAAAAGCCAAGGAATTAATAGGCGATGTATTTGGTTATATTCCGGATAATATTGAAGTGCCGATTTACCCTTTTAGTACGCTGTATTTAATCAAGGAGATGTTTCTTCGGGCAAAAAAAAGCCTGAAACGTATGAAAGAATCTAAAAAGCAAAAGGAGTATTATTTGAAACATACACCGGTGTGGTACGTGAAAACTCTTGAAAGTATAGAGAAGACGAAAACCAGACAGGATTTGTTACAATTGTGGACAGCGGATGTACGCCCATATTTATCTGCTTTATGGTATATCTGGTTTGGCGGCGCGGGAAGTGCAACATTGGTTACACTTAGAAGAAAGCTTTCTAAGATGGCGGGAGAAGAGCTGGCGAATCTATTATGCTCTAATTTCAGCGGTGAACAGACCCTTGTAAGTATGAAGCCGTTACTAGCGATTGAGCAGGTAATAAACGGCGCCTTAACTCCTGAGAAATATCTTGAGTTATACGGCCACAGGAGTCCCCATGAATTTGAGGTTTATTATAAATATCCGGCAGATGATCCTTATTTTATTGAAAATCAGATAAACGAATTCAAAAATGCTAACCTCAGACCGGCTGAATTATTAAAAAAGCAGCAAAATGAATTTATGAAAGGTAAAGAGCTTTTTGTACAAAAATTTCCTGGTAAACAAAAATGGCTAAATAAAAAACTGGAACAATTATCAAAGGATGCTAATACCCGCGAATCCCTGAGAAATGAGTTTGTAAAAGTTTTTCGGGTTATGCGGCATTTACTTCTGAAAATCGGTTCTGTCACTGGGATCGGAGAAGATATATTTATGATGTATTGTAATGAAGTTCCTGGTTTCTTACAGGGTGATACGAATATGCTGGATAAACTTTCAAAGAGACGGGAGAATTTTGAAGAATATCAAAAACTGCCTGTTTTTCCACAATTAATCAGAGGCAGATTTAATACAAAAGAATGGATGAATTCGAAAGATAAACGACAGGATTACTATGATCCTAATGCAGAAGTTATTGTAGACAATAAAGATTCCATCAAGGGTTTTGCCGGGGCTCCGGGTACCGTAGAGGGAGTAGTACGTATTTTGTATAATTTTGAGGAGGCAAAAGATTTTAAGAAAGGTGAAATACTTGTAACCACTGTTACAAACATCGGATGGACACCATTATTTCCTAAAGCGGCGGCGATTATTACGGATCTTGGAGCTCCATTATCCCATGCTGCAATTGTAGCAAGGGAATTGGGAATACCGGCGGTGGTGGGCTGTGGTATTGCAACAACTGAGCTTAAAACAGGTGATCTGGTTAAGGTCAATGGAAGTACAGGGATTATAACTAAAAAGTTAAGTTAGGACATAAATACTCTAAAATATTATTTTCCTTTATTTTTCTTTTGGACATCGTCAAATGATGACGGAAGCAATGAAACCATTAGGACTATCCTTTTTTCAGACATTTTTCGGTTTAGTATCCGGTTCTGCCATGATTAATATCGGAGACAGATTATATATCGATATATCCAGAGAACTTAGGTCGCCAGTAACCGGAAAAATATTTGTTAAGAGTATTGATGCGGTTGATGTTCTAATGCAGAAAGCTTTAATTAATTTAATGAAACGGAAAGATTTTATTAAATCGTTAAATAAGCAAAAAGCACCAATGATGAAAACTTCCGTATGGCTGAAATGGGGAATTGATACTATAAAATGTTATCGCCGTAATGATCATGCTATTGTGAAAAAACGAATGAAACAAAATGAAATTTTAATGTTGGAGCGGGAGAAAAAAATAGCCGGTTTATCGGGAGACGCTCTTTTTGACTTTATTTCACAAGATTTTAAAAATATTAAAAATGAGATATTTAAAAATTATGGTCCGGAGTTTGCAGCTGCTTATGCTACCAGCTGGATAAACAAAAATATGAATAAATGGCTGAATGAGAAAAATGCTGCGGACATCCTTGCCCAATCTGTTTATGATAATGTTACCTCGGAAATGGGTCTAAAGCTTTTAGATGTAGCAGATGTTGTTAGAAAGTATCCTGCGGTTATGGATTATTTCGAGTATGCCAGTGATGAGACTTTTTATAAAGATCTGGAAAGTCTTACAGGAGGAAAAGAAGTAGGGGATGCCCTGAGGGATTTCCTTAAAAATTATGGAATGAGGTGTTCCGCTGAGATAGACATCACCAGAGCCAGGTGGAATGAGAAGCCGACGATATTAGTACCTATGATTTTAAGCAATATCAAAACCTTTGGCCCAGGTGCTCATAATACGAAATTTGAACAGGGACTAAAGGAAGCTAAGAGTAAGGAAGAGGATATCGTAAGACGGCTTATTAAACTTCCAGGAGGAAAGAGTAAAGCTAAAAAAACCAGAAAAGTTATCAGTATATTAAGAAACTATGCTGGTTTCAGAGAATATAACAAGTATGTGATTATCTGGTACATGTGGATAGTGAAACAGTCTTTGTTGAAAGAAGCAGATAAATTAGTTGCAAATGGAGTAATTAGTAACAAGGAAGATATTTATTATCTGACTTTTAAAGAACTTTGCGAGACCGTTCATTCTAATAACGTTGATCTTAATATCATTGAAAAAAGAAAAGAAAAATATGAGATTAATGAAAAACTTACTCCTCCCCGTGTAATTACTTCGGATGGTGAAATTATATCCGGTGAATATGATACGGGTAATATACCAAAAGGCGCTTTGGCGGGTGTAGCTGTTTCATCGGGAGTAGTTGAGGGCAGAGCAAGAATTATACTCAAAATGGAAGATGCTAATATTGAAGAGGGTGATATATTAGTCACATCATTTACCGACCCCAGCTGGACACCGGTATTTGTATCCATTAAAGGGTTGGTTACAGAAGTTGGAGGAATGATGACACATGGTGCCGTTGTAGCAAGAGAATATGGACTGCCTGCGGTTGTAAGTGTGGAAAATGCAACAAAGGTTATTAAGGATGGTCAGAGAATCCGTGTTAATGGTACAGAAGGTTATGTAGAAATTATTGATGAGGCCAAATCATGAATGCGACCGGTAAGAAGATCTACTCCTGATGCGTATATGTCCAGGGTATTTACAATTGTTGGGATGATATCAAAAGGGGGTATGCCCTTTGGTTCATTAATATATGGTATCATCTTAAGTAAAATTCAATTGCGCTGGGTTACTACTAATCTTGGTTTTGTTTTTAAAAGGATTATCAAAAACCCCCTGAGCTTAATTAATCTATTTTAGTGCTGCTGTAATAAAATTATTTCAGCAGCACTTTCATATTAATAAACTGGTTTACAGTTATTATCAAGTTTTAAAATTAAATATGCTTACATATGATGAATTAATTATTAGGTTTAAGTAAGCTTATTTTTGATGAGGGCAGAAATCAGTATGAAGTCTATTAAGATTATGGTGTTATCTAAAAAAAAGATTAAAAGGAATAGTATCACGGTTACGATTTCCTTTTTGTTAATATACTTAATTGTCTCGTTATTTTTTAGTAATCATTTCTTTTTTCATACGGTAATCAATGGTGTGAATGTTTCACTAAAGGCATATGCTCAAACGGATCAATTATTCATACGTTACATAAACAATTATAAACTTAAGTTAATAGAAAAAAACGGCGATACGAATGAACTGAAAGGATATGCCATTAATTTGAAATACAATGAGAATAACGATATTTCTCAGATTTATCATATCCAGAAAGCCACCGGATGGATCAGTTCTTTATTCAAATATCAGAATTATGATATAAAAGATTTATATATTTATGATAAAGAAAAATTATATAAAGAAATAAAAAAATTGAAATGTCTGAACAGGAAAGTAATCGAACCGGAAAATGTACGTTTTACATATTCCGATGGTTTCTATTCGGTAATGGAAGAGGTATATGGAAATAAGATAAATCGGGAAAAATTGTATAAGGTTATAAGAAACAGCATATCAAAAGGAGAGAATAAGTTAGACTTAGAAGAAAAGCAATGTTATGAGAATCCTAAATATACCGTTCATTCGTCTAAAACACAAGAAACCAGAAAGTTATTAAATAAGTATGTATCTGCCCAAATTACTTATCAGTTTGGCAGTAACTATGAAAAACTGGATGGAAGTTTGATAAAAGACTGGCTTAATGTCAATGAGGATTTAGATATAATTATAAATAAATCCGAGATTGAAAACTATATAAAAGAATTGAGTAAAAAGTATGACACTGTCGGTGTTACAAGAGAGTTTAAAACCTCCGTTGGAAAAAGGTTAGAGATAAAAGGCGGGTTATATGGATGGAAAATTGATCAGGATATGGAAGTGAAAGCATTAATGGATAATATTATACAAGGTAAGGTTATTGCCAAAGAACCGATTTATAAGCAAAAAGCTTTATCCAGGGAGGGAAATGAAATCGGTAATACTTATGTGGAATTAAATATTACCAGGCAGCACCTCTGGTTTTATAAGGACGGAGTACTTATAGCGCAAGGTTCTGTGGTTACAGGGAACCCGGGTAAGGGAAATTCTACGGTTGTCGGCGTTTATATGCTTAATTATAAACAAAAAGGAGCGACGCTAAAGGGACCGGGATATAAAGTTGAAGTAAAGTACTGGATGCCTTTTTATGGCAGCATAGGAATTCACGATGCCAGCTGGAGATATTCCTTTGGAGGAGAAATATATAAAAGAAGAGGTACCCATGGTTGTGTCAATGCTCCGTTACATCTAGCTAAAAAAATTTTTGAAAATATTGAAGCGGGTATTCCGGTTATCAGTTATGAAGAATAGAAATACTATTAATCGAAAAGATAATGGTTGTAAATTTATCTCTATTAATATAAAATAAATCAAACTGTTTTGGTTAGCGATTACGATAGAATTGATTAAAGTAAGATTACCTCTCATTATTGGTCATGTAAATGAGAGGTGAATAATATGAAAGCTGGTATACTTAATTCATAAGGAGCTGAACAGATGGAATGGATTGAACGTTTGAACAACGCTGTTAATTATATTGAAGAACATTTATCGGATGAAATAGATTACGAACAGGCTGCCAAGATTGCCTGCTGTTCTGTCTTTCATTTTCAACGAATGTTTTCCTATATTGCAAATGTGCCGCTTTCCGAATATATCCGCTTAAGGCGTATGGCTATGGCTGCAGTTGATCTGCAAAGCGGAGAGGAAAAAGTAATTGATGTCGCAATTAAGTATGGATATGATTCTCCAACGGCATTTACCCGTGCATTTTCTAATGTTCATGGTATTACACCCTCGCAGGCAAAGGCTGACGGTGTAACCTTAAAGGCTTATCCGCCTGTCAGCTTCAAAATTACAATTAAGGGAGCTGCTGAAATGAATTACAGGATTGAAAAAAAGAATGCATTTAGAATCATCGGTGTAGCTGAGCCGTTAGCTCAGGATATCGAAAAAAATTTTGAAGTTGTACCTCAGATGTGGCAGAAGATTGCTATGGATGGTACTCTTGAAAAAATTGCTGCAATGATAAATAAAGAGCCTATGGGGGTACTTGGTGTCAGTGTCTGTATCGAGAAAGAAGAATGGAGATATTTTATTGCCGTAGCAAGTGATCAACCTTTAGAAGAACCGTTTGAGGAGTACACAGTGCCGGCTGCAACATGGGCTATATTTAGAGGTGAGGGTACGATGCCTGCTTCCATTCAGGAACTGGAGAAAAGAATTGTTACAGAATGGCTTCCAACTTCAGGATATGAATATGCCAATGCACCTGATATTGAATTGTACCTGAATGCCGAACCCAAAAATGCTAAATTTGAGATTTGGATTCCGGTTACGAAAAAGTTATAAGTAATCATGGGATAACCGGTGTTTACTGATATAACTAAATATTTATAGAATATAATTTTAAAAGCTGTGTTTTCCCAAGGAAAACACAGCTTTTAAAATTAATACGTCCTCATTAATTCTTACTTGACAATAGAAGATGAAATGAATATAATAAAATTGTAAACAATTAAATTTTAAAAAATACAAATGATAACTTAATAGCAATTATTCATCGAAAGGACTTTAAACTATGAGTATATATGATTATAAGGTTAAAAACATACAGAATAAAGAGATTGCTTTAGAAAACTTTAAGGGAAAAGTTCTTCTAATTGTGAATACAGCAACAGGCTGCGGTTTTACACCTCAATATGAGGGTTTGCAGAAACTGTACACTAAATACCAAAATCAGGGTTTTGAAATTTTAGATTTTCCCTGCAACCAGTTTGCAAAACAGGCACCGGGCAGTGATGCCGAAATTAACAGTTTCTGCACGCTAAATTACGGTACAACTTTTCCTCGGTTTACGAAAATTGATGTGAATGGTAAAAACGCTGCCCCACTTTATACTTTTTTAAAAAAAGCTAAGGGAGGTTTAATGGGAACGAATATAAAGTGGAATTTCACTAAGTTTTTAATAAACCGTGAGGGAAATGTTATTGCACGTTATAGCCCTACGGATAAACCTGAAAAGTTAGAGAAAGACATAGCTGCGCTTTTAAAATAGAGAACATCACTTGCACTATAAGAAGCAAAGGGGTGGAGCTAATAACCGCTGGTTAAGTATAAATCTTAATTAGCGGCTATTTTTATGGATTGACTTAATAAATATACACAATTATAATTGAATTAAACAGAAGTTCAGAGAGGAACTTAATAACAAAATGAGAGCAAAAAAGTCAAAAGAGTTAGTAGCATTAAAAACGATTCTTTGGATTTACATTAGTCTCTGTATCATTATAGCAGGAATAAATTACGGTTATGCCAGCCATGCAACTCCCAAAACCGCAGCATTGATATCATGGTTCTGGCAATTTTACGAGAACTGGATTAAGACCATATTTATATTAATATGTTCTGTTTTAACGCTGAAAATAATTTTGAAGTCCCATAGAACCTGGAAACGGAAAAGAAATTTAATTGGATTTATCATTACTGCTTTAATTGTACATATTATTACACCTATATTTTTAAATAATGGAGAAATATACTTTTTTGTTATGCCGCTGCCATGGACTACAATTCCCTTGCAGCTGTTATACCCAGAATCTTCGATTTACCAGAGTCACTTACAAAGTTGGGGAATAGCAGGAATATCAGCAGTCTTAATATTTTATTTATGTTTCAGCATTTTAGTGATTGTAGGGACCCTGTTATTCGGGAGGCGTTGGCAATGCTCAACCTTATGTCTTTTTAATGGATTTGCTGCGGAAGTTTTTGATTCGGCCATTCCCCTTATAGGAAAAAAGAAAAAGTTAAAGCCTAAAATGCTATTTGCATTTACCATAATCCGCTGGGTTTTTCTTGGAATCGCACTTTTCTTTACAATATGGTGGATATTATTTTTATCAGGTATATCAATCCCAGGTATTCCTCAAGTAATTAGTAAAGTGGAAAATTATAAATACCTTACCGCCGAACTTCTTATGATACTATACTTTTGGATTGCTTTCATTGGCAGGGGATATTGTTATTATTGTCCGTTGGGAACATTTCTGGGGTTACTCAGTAAATTATCAGGACAAAAAATAACGACTGGTAATACAAAATGTATACAATGCGGTCAGTGTAATGAAACATGTCCTATGTCAATTGACATTAAGAGTAAAGCTATGTTAGGAGAATCGGTGATAAGTTTACGATGTGTCGGCTGCAGCCACTGTGTTGATGCCTGTCCGACTCGGACCCTTTCTTATACGACCAGGTTTCTGTATAACAAATGTTATAGGAAATACATGACTGATAAATAGGTTGGAGGTAAGTAAAAGATGGTAATAAGGAATATGACATTAGAGGATTATGATGGAGTATATGATTTATGGATTCACACCCCAGGTATGGGGCTTAATAATCTCGATGATTCCAAAGCAGGGATTGAGAGATATTTAAAACGAAATCCTGTTACTTGTTTTGTTGCGGAGGAGAAAGGAAATATTATTGGGGCTATATTAAGCGGTCATGACGGAAGAAGAGGATTTATTCACCATACGGCCGTAGCTTTAGAACACAGAAAAAAAGGAATTGCAGCCACTTTACTTGAACATGTTATGGAAGCATTAAAACTGGAGGGAATTAACAAAGTTGCGCTGGTAGCTTTTGAAAAAAATGAAACAGGTAATTCTTTTTGGGAAAAACAAGGATTTACAAAAAGAGAGGATTTAATATATCGAAATAAGAATATTCAGCAATTAAAACGGTTGGATACATAATAGAAAGAAGGAATCGGAATGGAAATCTGGAACTATATCGTTGAAAGAATTGATGGAGATTATGCGTATTTGAGAAGAACGGATATTACAGAGACGGAATTAAAGCTGGTTGCACGGGCTTTATTGCCGCCTGAAATCACGGAGGGTACCAATTTAAAATATGAATTTTTCGAATATACTATACTATAATTTATCAGAAGATGTTTTAAACTTCTGAAAAGGCGCTGCTTTTATGGCTGAACAGTAGCGATATGCAGTAAGGTAAAAAACTTATTTATAGATAGCTGAAATTGAGATTTTGTGATATACTATTTCTATAACAAACTACTTAGATAACAGTAAAGTGTTGTCGAAGTAGTTTTTTCCTTTTGTAAAGCACAGAAAGTAAGGGTATTAGTATGTATCAAATTAATGATATGATTGTTTATAAAAATAGCGGAGTATGTAGAATTGAGGACATAGGTATACCCTGTTTTGTAGAAACCCAGGAGCAATATTATCAAATAACACCTATTTTTGACTTAAACGGGAAATTATATGTTAAAATAAACCGGGATAAATTGATGTTCCGATCAATAACATCATTAGAAGAAGCGGAATTGTTTTTATCAGAACTTCCAAGTATGAATGGAATATATAATGCGAATGACAAAACCAGAGAAAAAGAATATCGTGATATATTAAAAGCGTGTGAATGTAAGCAGTGCCTTTCAATGCTAAAAGGTATACTACGGGAGCGAAATAAGAAACTTGAAACAGGCAAGACATTAAATATGACGGATGAAAGAAATTTACAGCGGGTAGAAAAATTATTAAATGATGAATTCTCTATAGTTTTTAATATAACCACGGAACAGGCAAAACTTAGAATTAATAATGCAATGTTTTAGTAAAAAAATAAAAAAATTACTTGACTTTTTAAAACAAGTGTGTTATATTATGTTAATAATCAATTTAAATTTTGAAGCTGACCTATATTTGTAAGTCATTTTTGATGATTTGTGAATATGATCAGCTTTTTTATTAACATATGATGTCTGCTAAAGTCAGGTCAAGGTGTTTACACGAAAGTATACTCGAGTGTTTAAATTGATATAAATATTATAATGGAGGTACCTAAATGAATAACGGTACAGTAAAATGGTTTAATGCACAAAAAGGATTTGGATTTATCACTAACGATAACGGTGGAGATGATGTTTTCGTACATTTTTCAGCAATTGTAACGAACGGCTTTAAGAGCTTAGAAGATGGTCAGAAAGTAACTTTTGATATCGAAAAAGATCCTAAAGACAGCAGAAAACTGAAAGCTGTTAATGTTTGTGTAGCTTAAATCCGGAATAAAACGAGGATTGTTTCAAAAAGTATATTATTCTGGTGTTAGAAAGTAATTATCCATTTGAATATTTATATCAATTTTAATCTGAACGTTTTGTAGGATAGCCTTAGTGCTATCCTTTTTTTAGTTCATAGTTATTTCTACGAACTTCCTATGTACTAAAAAGCCTTTCAGGCAGGGTTCGCATGTATAGACACAAGGACAAGATCATTTGGAAATCAATCACTTAAGTGACAGTAAGCTAGATTCTTTTAAGTTTAAACTAGCTTAAAATTCGATTTTTCTTGGAGGTTTTCCTGAAAAAATCCATAATGGAAGCAACTCAATGTTCCACATAAAATACTTTAAAGACAGGATTATCCGCGGATTTATATCCTTGTTTTATCGGTTCAAACACATTCCGTTGTCTATAGTTGCAAGATATCCATTTACATTCTCTTTTAATAGTTTTAATACTTCTTACATCTGATACACCTCATTGATTTTTTTAATTATGATTAGTATAATATAAATCAGAACTTGAAAGAGTACAAGAGAGCACATTTATCTTACATAGTCATAAATATATGACTATTGTGAAAGGACAATATTAAGATGGAGTTAACACAGAGCTTTGACCGGTAACGGTATGTATTGCAAACGGATTCCCATGCAGTAGATGCCATGAAATGCGTAAAAGAG
Organism: Anaerocolumna sp. MB42-C2; assembly: GCF_030913705.1. GTDB lineage: Bacteria > Bacillota > Clostridia > Lachnospirales > Lachnospiraceae > Anaerocolumna. Next base: position 1,288,645 of record NZ_CP133190.1, on the reverse strand, counting down.
AGGAATTTTAATAAAATTGGAACAGGATAATACCAATCTTGAAATAACAATACAATATACTTTGGACCAGAATAAAATAACCATTATAGCCTGCAAAGGGTATGGGAATACAGTGAGCCTGCCCTCCTTTATCAATGGATATTCAGTTAATAAAATAGGACCTTATGCATTTTCAGATCCCCTGAGGGCTTTTAGCATACTATCAGATGGAATTGAAATCCTTGAGGAGCAGATTGCGGGTCTTAAGGTACCTGGCAGTGAAAAAGAATACATATACGGACAGCGGTTGCAGGAGATTACTTTACCTGAGGATCTGGAGGTAATCGACGGATATGCTTTTTATAATTGTAAGGAACTGAGTACGGTAAATATGTACGGCGGAAAAATCAGAATAGATAATGGTGCATTTATGAACTGTGAGAAGCTTTTGTCTATTAATGTGAAAGCAAAACCGGAGGACATAACCGGTGTGAGAGGAATTTTAACAGAACTTACAAGTGAATTATGTATAACATTTATCAAGGGAGAAGAAAAAGGAGTATTTATTTTCCCGGAATATTATGAGGAATCTATTGAAAATATATCAGCGAGGGTTTTTCAGTATCAGCTTCACGGAGCCGGTTATCGGTACCGCCAGTGCTTTGAACAGGGAAAACTGAATATAATAGAATATGATTTGGTTTTTCAATTGGAAGAGATTCAGACAATTCATGAAACAGCTCTAAATATCGCTTTTGTAAGGCTTAAATATCCTTACAAATTGCAGGAGGGTCTGGAAGAACTGTATTTGAGTTACATATCCAAACATATTGATAAAGCTGTAAACATAATGATTCATAAAGATAATATAGACGGTCTTAATTTTTTAACCAATCTTGGAATTATGTCCAAGGAAATTTATACGGAGGCCTTGGAGGAAGCAGTCAGAACCGGGCGCAGGGAATGTGCGGGAATTTTATTAAAAGCACGGCTGTTTTATTATCCGCCAAAGGAAAAGAGTTTTGAGCTATAATCATTTAAGCAAATACCGATAAGCCAGAATACAAGATTTATGAAGAAGCACTGAAATAACTAATCTTTAGATTTAAACCAGGAAGGCATGATATAATTGAAGTAAATCATTTGCAGTACATGGCTTATGCAAGGGCTGAAGCATTGTTGAATGAAAGTATAAGGGAAGAAAGGAATACCATAAATGGTATGTGGCAGTAACGTATCTCCCCCCCGCAGATGTGTTATGCAAGAGGTATTATTATGGAAGAAGACAGAGAAAAACAACTGCAGAAAGTAGGAAAAACCATATTAACGGAAGCAAGGTCAGAATTAAGTCTGTATATGCGGTTTCTAAATCTTCCTTTAAGCAGTTTACACTATGAGTATAAACCAGGTACGAAATTTTTAGGTACGGATGGAATGGGACTTTTTTATGATCCGGAAATTCTAATAGAACGTTTTAAAAGCAATCCCATACTTATAAACAGGACTTATCTGCATGTAGTTCTCCATTGTATTTTCCGTCACCTGTTTAAACCGCACAGGGAGAATAAAGTAATTTGGGATCTTGCCTGTGATATTGCTATGGAATATATAATTGATGGCATCAGATACCGGTGTGTTAAATATCCATCATCCAGATTTCGTCTGGTTTTTTATGAAAATCTTAGAAATAAATTTAAAGTTCCCACTGCAGAAAAAATTTATGGTTTACTCCTGAATCTTGATATGGCCCCTATGGATTTAGAGCAGCTGCAACTGGAGTTTCGAATGGATGATCATTCTCTTTGGCCGAATGCAAATCAAAGCCCAAATCCAAATATGGAAGCCCTGGAACAAAAATGGAAAGATATCAGTGAAAAGATGCAGACAGAGATGGATACATTTTCCAATGAGGAAGCCGAAAACTCAGAAACTCTAAAAGAAGAAGTAAAAATAGAAAACCGAAAAAAATATGATTACCGTAAGTTCTTAAGAAAATTCGCTGTTTTACGAGAAGAACCGGTAGTTGATATTGATTCTTTTGATACTTTTCTTTATTCTTACGGGTTACAGCTGTATGGTAATATGCCTTTGATTGAACCGCAAGAGTCCAAAGAAACAAAGAAAGTGGAGGAAATCGTAATCGCAATTGATACCTCTTTATCCTGTTCCGGTGAACTGGTGAGAGAGTTTCTGGAGCAGACATACACTGTTTTAAAAGAAAACGAAAGTTATTTCCGAAAAATAAATATACATATTATCCAATGTGACGAACAGGTACGGTCCGATAGGAAAATAACCGGTCAGGATGAATTAAAGGAATATATGGACCATTTTGAATTAATCGGAAATGGCGGAACGGATTTTCGCCCGGTATTTGATTATGTAAATCAACTTTTAAAACAAAAAGTATTTAGAAATTTAAAAGGACTCATATATTTTACAGATGGTCAGGGAACTTTCCCGCAATCAAGACCTCCTTACGATACAGCTTTTGCTTTTTTAAGAGAAAACTACGAAGATGCTTCGGTACCGCCCTGGGCAATGAAACTCATTATCGAACCTGAGGATTTAAAACAAAGAGATAATATAGAAAATTTAATAAATTTAAAGGAAAACAGCTTGGAGGCTTCCAAAAATGAATATTAAGCGTGCAAAAGAAGAAATTAAAAATACTGTTAAAGCATATCTTGCGAAAGATGAATATGGCAATTATCGTATTCCCAATTTAAGGCAAAGGCCGATTCTGTTAATCGGACCTCCCGGTATCGGTAAAACCCAGATCATGGAACAGGTAGCAGGGGAATGCAAGGTGGCTTTAGTGGCTTATACAATTACCCATCATACCAGGCAAAGTGCAGTGGGGCTTCCTTTCATCCAGAAAAAAGTATATGACGGCAGAGAATATTCCGTAACAGAATATACCATGAGTGAAATCATTGCATCGGTTTATGATAAGATAGAACTTACCGGATTAAAAGAGGGTATCCTCTTTATTGATGAAATAAACTGTGTATCGGAGACCTTAGCTCCTACCATGCTGCAATTTCTGCAGTATAAATCCTTTGGAAACAAAAAGATACCGGAAGGCTGGATTATTATTACGGCCGGTAATCCTCCGGAATATAACCGTTCCGTGCGTGATTTTGATACAGTAACCCTTGACAGAGTAAGGAAAATTGATATCGAACCGGACTTAGCATCCTGGAGGGAATATGCCTATAAGCAGGGAATACACGGCTCCATAATTTCTTATCTTGATATTCGGAAAGAAAATTTTTACCGTGCTGAGACGACTCCTGACGGTACTTTTTTTGTAACTGCCAGAGGCTGGGAAGATCTATCGGAAATGATAATAACCTGCGAGAATTTAAACATACCGGTTACAGAAGATTTAGTAATCCAGTACATCCAGTATAATTCTATTGCGAGGGATTTTGCAAATTATTATGAATTATATAATAAATACAAACAAATTTATTCCGTTAAGGAAATATTAAAGGGAAATATAACACAAAATGCTATTGCAAAGATTGGTCGGGCTCCTTTTGATGAGAAATTGAATGTTATCGGTCTTCTTTTAAGCAGCTTAAACGACAAATTTAAAGTAGTTTATCAGATGGATTTATACGTGGAGCGGTTGTTTAACTGTTTAAAAGAATGGAAACAGCAGATATTTGAGTCGGAAGCTGGAGTACCGGAAGTGCTTCTTAAGAATCTGATGGAAGTAGAAGAGGGGAAGCTTACGTGGTTAAAAGAAAGCGGACAGTCTACCAAAACAGATATTATCGTATCAAACCGAATCGGCGGAAGTCTTAAACGGTATGCGGAAGAGTTAAATAATAAGATGGTAAAAGAGCCGGAAAGAGCATTTGAAGTGATAAAGTCTCTTTTTGATGAGGAAACTGGGAGACATAAGGAGCTAATAACCGAAACCGGCAATGCGTTGGAATATGTCTTCGAATTTATGGAAACTGCCTTTGGAGAAAGTCAGGAGATGGTTTTCTTTGTTACGGAGCTTACAGTGAATTTTTACAGTTCGAAGTTTATCGGTGAATATGGAAGTGAGATGTATACGAAATATAACCGAAGCCTGTTATTTGAAGAAAGGCATATGGATATCATGGAAGAAATTAGTAAATTATAAGATATGATTAAATGGACTGCATAAATATAGACTATTAACGAATAAATATCAATAATTTAAAGAATATCAGGGATGGATAGGGTTGGTTTATGAAGCATTTTATAATATTTTTTTATTTTATTTCCTATACAATTGGTTTATCGTTTATCATAGTGGGATTTTTCCTGTGGTTAAAGAACCGGCAAAAGATACTTAAATATCATATTATATCATCTTTATCCCTTACACTGATACTATTGGAGCAAATGATAACAGCTTATGATCTGGTAAATACGATAGAAAATAAAAGCCTTGTTATTATATTAAGATATATTTCATCGATAGGCTGCGGATTAATGATTTATGCATTTACTATACTGATCAGGATAATAAAAGGTTATATTAGAACAAAAAAAAGTGATTTGTATCTGATTTTTCTTTCCATGATACCTATCTTAGCAAGTACTCTTTATGAAATTTCAAATAGCCAACTTATATTAATTGCTGCGAATATAATATTTTTTGGAGTAGTACTTTATAATATTATAGTATTGATAATAAATCTTGATAAAATTAATGAGAGTATGATTAAATCTGGGATAAAAAAATTACTAATAGTATCACTTATCATGTTTCCAATTATGGTTTTGGATACGTTGATAGAAAAGTTACCTGTAATAGGGGGATATTTCCCATATGGGATATTTTCTATATTTATATATTATATCCTATTTTCCGGAATGAGTCTTTTTTACATCATTAAGAATTTTATTATATTAAGCAACACACCGGCTAATTCAATAAAAAATGTTGGAATAACCGACGTTAATTCACATTCAGAACAGATGGAAGAAATTTTTAAAAATTTTAATATAACAAATCGGGAAAGGGAAGTAATAAATCTCCTGATTGAAGGACATAGTTATAAAAGCATTGGTGATAAACTTGTAATTTCTCTTCCAACCGTTAAAACTCATATATATAATATATATAAGAAACTTGGGATTAAAAATAAAATAGAGTTAATTAATATTCTTCAAAATAATATTGATATTGAAAAATAAAACATAAATCGTTAAAGCGTGTGGAAGTGCCTGTTATTAGGAAGTATCATACAAAAGTATTAGAAGTATTTGCGATAAATCATCCAATTTCATGATAGTCTATTTTAAGAAGAAATATAAAATATACTTACATATACAAAAATGATAATTGGAGGAAAATAGTATGAAGAAAAAAATTGTAATATTAGTAGGTATGGTACTGACAGTTACCTTAGCAATTCTTATATTTACGTTGGTTATTCCTGAAATGAATTATGAAAAGGTTCGGAATATGGAAATTAACAATGTTGATTTAGAAAAAGTGAATGACGGGACATATAATGGGAAGTATACTTATGGACATTATACATATCAGGTTGAGGTGACTGTTAAAAATCATGAAATTAAAAGTATTGACGTCATTAACGGACGCGTCAGTGAACATGCAAAAGCAGCGGAAGGTGTTTTAGATAATATACTTACTGAACAGAAAATTGATGTGGATGTAGTATCAGGTGCAACTACAACAAGTAAGGCTCTACTTAAAGCAGTGGAAAACGCGCTAAGAGAATAAATAAATCATTTACCTGCCCTTTAGAGCAGTAAACAATATTACGGAGGAATCTATAATGGGTTCTACAGAAAATAGATACGCTACCTATACCATAGGGCAGGTTTCAGAAATTACCGGAATATCAAGAGATCGGTTAAGATATTATGAAGAAAAAGGGCTTTTGTTTCCAAATCAAAATAATGACAATAATTATAGAAACTATACGATAAGTGATATTGATAAGGTGCTTTCCATAGAATTTTACCTTTCCATGAATCTAAGTATAAAAGAAATAGGCAGTATATGGTCAGGTGACAGTTATAGAGAAATTTCATCCGTATTGGCAGATAAGGAGAAGGAGATCACTTCTAAGATAGAGGAACTCAATAATTATCTCTCTAGCATAAATAAAGGAAAAGAGGCATGTGACAGGATAGCAAGGAATTTAGATAAATTTTCTGTACAGTCAATGCCCGCGTTTGAAGTAATTGGAGAGATATCTGACTATAGAGCCTATAAAGAATATGAAAACATACATAAGAAAAAAATTGAGCTAGGTGGAAAACCAATTGTTGATAGTATAAAAAGATTGTTGACCTATTCGAAAAAGGGAATTGAAAGTAATAAAATGATAATAACCCGGAATGTCAGTAAGAGTACCGTTAATAATACTAATTTAATGTCTTATAAGAAATGCTTATACACCATAGTGGAAGATTCCATTGATAAAGGTGATATATTACCGGATATGTTTCATAAATGTTATAATTATGCCAAGAAAAATCAGTTAAATGGAAAGGGCATTGTGATTATAAGTATGATGCTAATTACAGTAAATCATGGAACTGCAAAAGCCTATTTGGAAATATTTGCTCCAATTGAATAAATAAAGGTATTGACCTTGGTATGATACCAAGGTTTATAATCTCCAGGAAAGCAAAGAGAACAATCACCAAGTTCACTTGAGTGGCTGTCAATCAAAAATCTTGGAGGTAGCAAAAAATGACGGATAATAAAATCAAACAATTATCGGTACCAAAATTACTTTTATTAGTTTTTATTCCTGCTATTCTAATCTTTGGAACTTATTTCTGGGCAACTCAATTTGAGGCAGTTATTCCGCCTTTCTTAAGTTTTACGGTAATTATTTTAATTATATTAATTCCCAGTGAGATCGGTATTATCTTATTCTTTTCTAAACGGGAAACGAACCATTTAAATCTTTTAAGCGCCTTTATTAAGCATGAAAAAATGCCGGTATATAAAATAATAGGTATATCGGCAGTGTTAATACTTATTGGCGGAATTGTGTTTACTTTCGTTTCACCGATTGAAAGAAATATAATGTTTCACACCATATATCAAAATGTACCAGAATATTTTAAACTTTCCGATTTCTTTATACATTATAAAGATTATCCAAGGTGTATTATTATAATCAGTTTCATATTATATGCCGTCTCAAATGGAATTTTGGGACCGATTGCGGAAGAACTTTATTTCAGAGGATTTTTAATGCCGAGAATAAACCGATTTGGTAACTGGACTCCAGTAATAATAACGGTGTTATTTTCAGCTTATCATTTATTCTCGCCATGGGAATTTCTTACAAGAATAATCGCGTGTCTTCCTTTTGTATATTGTGTTTATAAAAAGAAAAATATTTATATTGGAATGATAGTACATTGTACCCTTAATACTGCCAGCGTTATCATGGCTGTACTTAGTCTGTTAAAATAAACAATCGTTTAGTGAATCACTGTTTCACATTTCTTTATTATATTTGCAATAATTACAGCCAATTCCTCTGGAGTCTGTTTCTGACCGGTTGAAAGCCATGTTTCAAACGCTCCAATACAGCTGTTATAATAAAAAACATTTATTATAGGGTAATTGGCTGATTTTGCCTTTGTAAAAAAAGATTTTATAATATCTGATAACTTATCCTGTAACTAATTTTCCAATTGTTTTATAATTGTAATATCTCCGTTAATACTTAATGCCTTCCTATTTGTTGTAATAGGATTTAATGCTTACATATCTGTAAAATATTGACTTGTTTAAGGGAATGTAGTATTATAATATGAAACGATTCATATTACTGCTATACCTTAAAGAAAGGGGATTAAAGTTTGAATTTAAAAGTTACAAATCAATTTTTATGGATGCCCGTTTCCGTTAATTCAAAACAGGTTAAACTGCATCTTTATTCAGAGGGCAAAAAATTACAGGAAATCGATATTTGTTTAGGAAACAGGGAATGTGATTTTTATGCTTCTCTGGAAGTATCAAAGTGGATGGGCAAGGAAATCACTGTATTAAGTGATGGTGGAGAAGTATTTGCTGCATCTTTTATTTTCAAAGAGGAAAAACCGGAGTATTCTTATCCTTACCGCCCAAAACTTCATTTTGCACCGGAGATAGGATGGCATAATGATCCTAATGGAATGCTTTTTGCAGACGGATTTTATCATTTATATTACCAGTGGAATCCTTACGGTGTTGCCTGGGGCAATATGCATTGGGGACATGCGGTAAGTAAGGATTTAATGCATTGGGAACATAAACCAGTAGCTCTTAGTCCGGATCAAAATGGTACAATTTTTTCAGGAAGCGGTATTATAGATGTTTTTAATAATTTAAACTACGGTAAAAATACCCAAGTTTATTACTATACAGCTGCAGGCGGGACTAATGAATGGTCTAAGAAAAGTGATATCCTGTTTACTCAGAGAATGGCATATTCTACAGATGGCGGTAACACCTTAATAAAATATGAACATTTTTGTATGGATCATATAATAAAGGAAAACAGGGACCCTAAAGTATTTTATCATAATAAATCCGCTGCCTATATTATGGTGTTGTATTTAGATGGTAACGATTTTGCTATTTTTCGTTCCGATGATCTGATTAAGTGGGAAGAAACCCAGATACTGCATTTTGATGGAATGTGGGAATGTCCGGATTTATTTGAACTGCCGGTGGGTAATACTTCTGATACCAGATGGGTATTCTGGTCAGCTGACGGTTATTATGTAGTCGGTACATTTGATGGTTATACATTCCAAGCGGAAAGCGGAGTTTTAAGTGCTTACGGTACAAAGTTATCTTATGCGGCTCAGACATATTCCGGAATAGAGGACAGAGTTATCAGTGTAGCCTGGCTGCGGATGAAAAACCATAGAGGAAATTACTGCGGTTTAATGTCCCTTCCTATGGAATTATCTCTTACCAAATCGGAGGAGGGGTTACGGTTAAAATTAAATCCGATGGAGGAATTCAGACGTTTGGAGGGGAAATACCGTCCGTTCGTTGAAGAAAAAATAACGTTAGAAGGTAATCCGGTCTGTATTAAACTCAGTTGGGAGAGTTCGGCAGAAGGAGATACAAAGATTCAAATCGGTAATTCAGAGATATGCTTAAACCTAAAAGCCAGCCAATTAATTATTAATACAATTGAGAAGGACAGTGAAAGTTCAATCATTTCTCTTGGCAGTAATAAGAAACAGGAGCTTAAAATTATTCTGGACCAAGAGGTAATAGAATTCCTTTGTAACAACGGAACAATATACGGTGCGGTGGAAGTGGAAGAAAATATACTTGGTAAATCTGTAAAAATAATAGAAACCGGAAACAGTATTACAAAAGAGTGGTGTGAACTTTCAATAAACTAAGGAGACGGGGGTTTTTGCTGTGGTTACCATAAAAGATGTTGCCCAAGATGCCGGCGTTTCCGTTGGTACCGTATCAAAAGTACTTAATAATATATATGTTACGGCAGTTTATAAAGAAAAAGTAGAACAGTCAATTAAGCGGTTAGGCTATCAGGTTAATACTTATGCGAGAGGATTAAAAGCACAAAGGACCAATACGGTTGCAATTATTGTGCCCGATCTGATCAGTCCTTTTTTTGCCTTGCTGGTCAATTATGTAGAGCAGGCACTTGCAGAAATAAATTATAAATTATTAATCTGCAATTCACATTGTAAGAAAGAAAAGGAATTTGCTTATATTAATATGGCAAAGCAAAATAAAGTGGACGGGCTTATATGTGTAACCTATAGTAACAGTGATGAATATTTAAGTGATGATTTACCGATTATCTCCATCGACCGTCATTTTAAGTCTAAAGTGTGTTGTGTAGCCAGTGACAATTATTATGGCGGTAAAATCGCTGCTGAAAAATTAATAGAAACAGGATGTAAAAATATTATCTATATCAGAAACGGTTCTACCATAAGTAGTGAAACCTTAAAAAGAGGGCAGGGTTTTATGGATGCTTGTAAAAAAACGGGAATAGATTACTGTGCTATGGAATTCGGGGAAGAAACTACGCTAGAAAAGGGCGGAGAGACGGAACATAAGGTCTGTCGTTTTCTGGAAGAATGTATGAATCATGATAAATTTGTATATGATGGAATTTTTGCAAGTTCAGATTCGTTAGGACAGATAATAATAGAAAAATTAAAGCAAATGGGACTTAATATTCCAATGGATGTCCAGGTAATCGGATACGATGGGCTGAGAGCCTTAAATGTTGGAGCATATCAATTATCCAGCATAAAGCAGCCGGTAAAGGATATGGCGTTTACTTGTGTGAATCACTTGATGAAATTAATCAATAAAGAAACTATAGAGGACTTAACAATCTTACCGGTTTCTTTTGTTGACGGCGGTACTACAAGATAAAAGATTAATAATGTTTGGTATGTATTCAGCTACTCTATGGCGGGGATGTTGCAAAATTAACAGCCGGATATTCAGACTATTTTGTAACATCCTCTCGTTCTATCAGTCAATATAGTTGACTGCTTTATAAGGTTTTCTGTAATTATAATCCAATACCCGGATACCTGTACTTGGACTGCCTGCAGAAATCACTTTGCCATCCCCGATATATATGGCAACATGGTTAATAATGCCGTTTTTCTTATAAAATAATAAATCGGCAGGTTTTATATCGGAAAGAGAAATAGCTTGCCCTTCTGCTGCCTGCAGTTTTGATGTTCTGGGTATATCAATTCCTTTATCTCTAAAAACTGATTGCGTAAAACCGGAACAATCAGCTCCATTTGTTAAACTGGTTCCTCCCCAGACATACGGATTCCCTTCAAATTTCAGTGCGTAGTTTACAATTTCTTTGCGGAAACCTGTGGAATCTTTTTTTGACTTTTCAGATGCGCTGTAAGGAATGATAAAATAAGTTAAGACCTTGATTTTTTTAGATTTCAATTCACTTTCACTCTCCTTTCGTATCTTATTTCTTCCAGGTTATTGGAAAAATATCCAGTATTCTGTATATATCATACAATTAATACTTGTTTCACAATTACCTGTCTTTTTATCTTATGTTCCAATGTCGAAAATTGTTACTATATGGCAAAAGGCTAGTTTCTTAATCACAATATAATGTGCTTAACATAAAATAGTAATAAATTAAAAAAAGTTATATTGAAGTACCTTAATGAAGGTTATTTAATTAATAACAATAAGCAGGTGACTCAGATGCTTCCTTATTATCAGAATTTGTCTTATAACAACTCACAGTGTAATTTCACCAAAATGGCAGATATACCCATTGAATTATATAAATCATTACAAGGTGCATATTTTGTTGGATATGATGATAATTTAACTTTCGGTAACGGCAACAGTGCATGGGGATGGCTGTATAATCCCCTAGATTCCGGTGTTAATCTCCATGTTAATGTCTGGACGGTAACTGATATTTCGGAATCCACTTTCCGGGCACAGATCTGGTTTAATACAATTCCTCCGGGAGAACCCATTGATTCAGTGAATGTTACTCCGGCTAATACAGCCCTATTTCCTCTTCCAAAACCTAAGATCAAATTACAATCCGCATCTAATGTAGCCGGTAATCCCAACGGTGGGATGAAAGCATTTGTTCGAAGGGGGCAGCCTGAAACAACTTTGGTGGCAGAAGAGAAAGGTAAATTTATATTTCCCCCAGGAGGATCCTTTTTAATATTCTTATCCAATCCGGAATCACCGGATGTAACAGCACAGGGAAGAATTGCGTTTGGCTGGTGGGAAGAACCTTTGAATGGAAAATGTATCAATTGATTCGAAGTATTATTATAAAGTAAATCTGGCATATTTCTTAGGGGTTACGCCGACTGCTTTAGTAAAGGATTTTAAGAAATTACTGTAATCATTAAACCCGCACATTTCGCTTGCTTCATTCACGGTATAACCCTCTGAAAGCAGGGACTTGGCAATGGTTATACGTTTGGCTGTAATGTATTTATTTATAGTAGTACCGGTAGCCAGTTTAAAGATACGGCATATATAAGAAGTACTCAGGAAGAAATGATCGGATAACTCATTAATGGTAAGGGGATTCTGTATGTTTTGATTAATGTATGTAAGAATCCGGTCCACCTGTTCGTGATACAGGGACTCATCATTGGAATCATACAATTTTTGTTTACTCTGAAATAAGCAGTTTAAAAAAACCATTAATTCAATAAAGGCGGATTGTTCGATTAAATCCGCCCCAAAGCCATTTGTGCTTAAAATTTTATGTATATAATATAAAAAGCGTTTTTGATCCTGTGAGCTTAAGGTAAGTTTATGCAGTTCGGTTAAGTTTCTGGAAAAGCAATAATTTATATCTGTTTCAATAGACGACAGGGCTTTTAAATAATCAGGATACACTGATAGAATGATTCTTTCATGTATTTCCTGGTCAATCTGTATTAAGTGGTGGCTTTCGTATTGGTTAATAAAGAAAATATCTCCGGGTTGTATATTATAAAACCGGTTATCAATTAAGAACTGTTTGCCACCGGAAATGGAATAGTAGATCTCATAACAGTCATGAATATGCATATTCATAGGTTTTTCGTCATTATACAGATGGGCAATAGCAAAATTTTTATTCTCAATACAAGAATCCATTGCTGCTTTACAGGTACTGAATGCTTTCATTTCTTTTTCCTTTCTTAAAACAATCAATTCTATGTTTGGGTACCAAAGTCCCTCAGTTAATAATCAGTCCAAGTAGAATTACCCTGATAATAGTCCTAGTATATCATACTGTTCAATATTTGCAATATTTTATGCAATATATCACAAGAAAGAGAAAATGTTATATGCTATAATTCTTTTTAAGGAATATAAGGAATGGAAATTCCAGAATCATTCGCAGCGATAGTTATAGAATCAGTTTAACGTAGCATATAGGAGGTATTAAAATGGAAGTTAGAACAGCAGTATCACCAAAAGACATAAAGACTTATACAACAGACCGGCTAAGAGAAGAATTTTTAATTCAAAATCTGTTTACAAAAGATGAAATTAAAATGGTATACAGTCATATTGACCGTATTATTACAGGAGCAGCCACTCCGGTAAATAAAATTTTAGGGTTATCTTCCGGAAAAGAGCTTCATTGTGAATACTTCTTAGAAAGAAGAGAGCTGGGAATCATTAACATCGGAGGAAGTGGAATCGTTGTGATTGACGGCAAAAAATATGCAGTCCGTCGTATGGAAGGATTATATGTCGGTATGGGTGCCAGGGAGATTTCATTTACCAGTGAGGATACAAACAATCCAGCTAAATTTTATTTTAACAGTGCCCCTGCTCATAAATCATACCCCACTGTATTGATTAAAAGGGAAGGGGATGAGGAAGACGGCGTTGTTATCATCAAAGAGGAAAATAAAGTTGAACTGGGCAGTCTGGAAGAATCCAATCACCGTGTAATATGTAAATATATTCTTCCGGGACAAGTTAAGAGCTGTCAGCTGGTTATGGGAATGACCTCCTTAAAACCAGGCAGTGTCTGGAATACCATGCCATGCCATACTCATGACAGAAGGATGGAAGTTTACTTATATTTTGGCATTCCGGAAGATGCCTTTGTTATGCATTATATGGGAGAACCAACCGAAACAAGGCATATTGTGGTAAGAAATGAAGAAGCTGTTATTTCACCAAGCTGGTCAATTCATAGCGGAAGCGGCTCAAGAGCATATACATTTATCTGGGGTATGGTTGGTGAAAATCAGGAGTTTGGCGATATGGATGCAGTGGATAACCGTGATCTCAGATAAGATATAATAATATTATAAATTAGCAAGAAAGAAAAGTTTATTGTGGAGTAACAGGAGTGAAAGAAAATTTTGAGAAGGAAGGTTGCCACTGTGATTCTTTCACTCTGCGAAACTTTTGTTTCGCATTTTATTCTGTGGCAGTATCGCAGGACTGCCTGCGATATGCAATGGGTGTAAAATATGAGCATATTAAATCAATTTTCTTTGGAAGGTAAAATCGCATTAATAACAGGAGCATCCTACGGTATTGGTTTTGCGATTGCTAGTGCATATGCAAATGCCGGAGCGGTTATTTGTTTTAATGATATAAATCAGGAATTAGTGGATAAAGGATTAAAAGCTTATAAAGAATTGGGCATTGATGCCCATGGGTATGTTTGTGATGTTACAAATGAAGAACAGGTACAACGAATGATAGCGGCTATTGAAAAAGAAGTGGGAGTGATTGACATTCTGGTGAATAACGCAGGAATCATCAAACGTATTCCTATGTGTGAAATGACGGCAGAACAGTTCAGGCAGGTGATTGATGTTGACCTGAATGCACCGTTTATCGTATCGAAAGCAGTCATTCCAGGCATGATAAAAAAAGGCCATGGTAAAATTATAAATATCTGTTCCATGATGAGTGAACTGGGCCGTGAAACGGTTTCTGCATATGCGGCAGCCAAAGGCGGATTAAAAATGCTGACTAAAAATATTGCATCAGAATACGGAGAGTTTAACATTCAGTGTAACGGTATCGGTCCGGGTTACATAGCGACTCCCCAGACGGCACCGCTGCGTGAATTGCGGGCAGACGGCAGCAAACATCCCTTTGACCAGTTTATTATTGCCAAAACTCCGGCTGCCCGGTGGGGAACAACAGAGGATTTAGAAGGTCCGGCAGTATTTCTGGCATCGGATGCTTCTAATTTCGTAAATGGACATGTTCTATATGTTGATGGTGGTATCTTAGCTTATATTGGTAAACAGCCCAAATAAGTAAATATGGGGAGTAAATATGGCAGAATTTATACTAAAAGTATTAGATCAGGAAAATAAAATGATTGCCCAAAACCATGGTGAGGGTGAAGTAACCCTTTTTTGTCAAAGGGAATATTGTCCGGGGGATAAGTTTATATTAGAATCTTCTGAAAAAGATATTCTTATATGGCTTCAATTTGATGATGCTTTGGGTAAATCACTTACCTATATTACCGGTAAGGTTTGTTACGAAATACCGTTTGGAGAAAAGCGTCTTAATCTGTCCCCTAAAGCATTTTCCGGTAACAAACATTTATTAACCGTAAAAGATGCAAAAGAGTTTGAGTATAAAACTTACCGTAACCTGGCTGTTAATGTATATGATAAACCTGGCACCGTATCCTGTTATCCCCATGCTTCTGCTAATGTTGAGACCAGAGGAGAGTCAGTATTTGCTGCCAAAAATGCTATTGATGGTATTACGATAAATGACAGCCACGGAAATTGGCCTTATGCTTCCTGGGGAATAAATAAACAGGATGATGCTGCTATTAAAGTGGAATTTGGCAGGACCGTGGAAATAGATTGTGTTTTACTTTACACCAGAGCAGATTTTCCACATGATAACTGGTGGAAATCGGTAACCTTAACCTTTTCAAATGGAAAATCTATTATATCCGAGTTAGATAAAAGTGACCATCCTCATGAAATCCGCTTTGAAAAAATGCAGATAAACTGGGTACAATTGTCCAAATTAATAAAATCGGAGGATCCGTCACCATTTCCTGCTTTAACTCAGATTGAAGTCTACGGTACGGATATTTCATAGGTCAGTTGAAGTTATAGGACTTTAATTATATAAAATAATCTAAAAATCCAAGGCAGCAGCTTTGGATTTTTTTATTCTTGTGTTATAATCTAAATAATTGGTAAAAAATTGATATATATAATAATCATTTATACACAGTATTATTTTGAATTTCGGTATTTTAACTTCAATAGCTTTAAAGAAGTATATTTTCAAGGAGGTATCATATGGAATGGAGTTTGCTATACGGTTCGGATAATCAACCTGCTTCTGGTCAGATAGACGAATATGTCAATAATGAACTATGGCAGAACCTAAATACTTATTTGCAGGATACTTATCAGATTCTTCCCAAATTATCATACAGCCGATGCTCGATGCAGCCGGGGTGGAATGTAAAATATCAAAAAAGCGGTAAAGCTTTATGCACCCTTTATCCTATGCAGAATACTTTTATAGCTCTTGTTGTAATCGGTAATAAGGAGGCTTCTGAAGCTGATATGCTTCTTCCATCCTGCAGTGAATATACAAGAGCCTTATATGAAAGTACAGCATTTTCATTAGGCGGCCGGTGGTTGATGCTGCAGGTTACGAACTTTTCAATATTGGGTGATGTAATTAAACTAATACAATTAAGAGTAAAACCGAAAGAAAAAAATAAGTAATTTTAAGACCTCCTAAGTAGCAGTAGAATAGAGAGCTTACATGGAGTTGGAGGATATAAATGTTAAAAAAGTTATATGTTATAGGAATAGGTATATTATTACTGAGTTTATTTACCGGCTGTTCCAATGAAATGAAAGAAGTAGATAAACAAGCCTTTAAAATGGATACGATTATGGATATCAAAGCCTATGGTCCCAAAGCTGATAAAGCTATCAATGCTGCATTTGATAGGATAGATGAAATTGAACAAATAGCCAGCGCTTCAGTAGAAACAAGTGATATCAGTGCGATAAACAGTGCATCCGGCAAGGAGTATGTAAAGGTACATCCGGAAATCATAAATATGATAAAAACTTCAATAAAATATTCTGAGTTAAGCGAAGGAGCTTTTGATATAACGGTCGGCCCCTTAATAAAACTGTGGGGAATTGGTACAGAGAATCAGAAAGTACCAACGGATGGTGAAATAAAAAAGGTTTTACCACTTGTAGGTTATAAAAATATAAGCATTAAAGAAGCGGATAATAGTGTAAAGTTGTTAAAAGAGGGAATGTCAATTGATCTTGGAGGAATAGCCAAGGGATATGCGGCAGATGAAGCAGTAAGAATCTTAAAAGAGTATGGAGTAAAGAGTGCTATTATTAATCTTGGCGGAAGCAGTGTTTATGCTCTTGGAGAAAAACAGGATAAATCCTTATGGGCGATTGCTGTACAGCATCCGAGAAAGGATGACAATAAAAATTATACGTGTATCATACGTATGCCTGAACAGGCGCTGTCAACTTCCGGTGATTACGAAAGGTATTTTATCAAAGACGGAAAACGGTATCATCATATTTTGAATCCATTTACCGGTTATCCGGCAGATGCGAAAGTTATGAGTGATACGATTGTAATTAGCAGTGATACACCAAATTGTAATATGCTAGCGGATATCTTGACAAAAGTTACTTTTGTATCCGGAATAGAAAAAGGGTTTCACATTATAAACAGCATTCAGGGAGTGGAATGCATTGCCGTAACCACAGATTATAAGATTTATAAATCCTCCGGATGGAAAGATGATATGGAGAATATCAGTCCGGAATTTACTTTAGTTAATTAGTATTCATAATATATATTATCTAAACTTTTAACAGTCATTTATTGAAAAATAATGGATTAATTTTGAAAGTTATGTTATACTTGTTTCATTAAAAATTTAAGGAGGTGGCTTGCATGAGAAGCTTTGATTGTATCAGTTATGGCAGCAATTTATTTTGGGAGGGAATGCTATTTGAAATACAAAAAAGGTGTAGATGTATTGCCGGACCGCCTGTTGAGAGAAATACAGGAATATGTGGAAGGATCCCTGATCTATATTCCTAAAAAAAGTAATAAGGCAGGCTGGGGCTATTTAAGCGGTACCCGTCAATTTATTGACATAAGGAATAATAAGATAAAATTACAATTTGAACAGGGAGATACAGTAAAAGAACTGGCAGAACGATTTCATCTGGGTGAAGACACCATACGAAAAATTATTTATAAGAAACAGTGAAATAAGTATGAACAGATATTTGATAAAAAAATAAAAAATAAATATAACTATTTAATTCCTTTTTTTCTTCTTTAATCTGTGAGATAATACATTTGACCGGTCAATTAAGTTTGAAAGGGGATGGTTAGATTGAAAAACTCAGAGGTGTTTGATAGTTAATACCTTAAAAGGCAGTGGGTGTACCCGCTGCCTTTTTGATTTATATATTTTATCTTCTGGAAGAATATGCTATAATCAACTTAAAATTGACATTCCGGATTAACTTTCGTTTCATCTAAAATTTATCGAAATGATAGCTAAAATGGATTGAATAATCATAGGAGGATAACTATGTTTGGGTTAACAGAAAGTAAACAAATAACGGAATTATTAAAAACAAGTGTAGGTAAAAAGGAGATAGCCGGTGGTAATTTACTGATCATAAAAGAAGGAGTAGAAATCTTTTACCATGAGGATGGTTTTGCAGATATTGCTGCCAAGATACCTATTAAGAGAGATTCCATTTTTCGATTATATTCCATGAGTAAACCTGTTACAGCAGCGTCAGTAATGCTTCTTCTGGAGCGCGGGGTGATAGATCTTTATGAACCTGTTAGTAAATACCTGCCTGGTTTTAAAAACCAAATGGTTGTTAGCGGAAATAAACTGGTTCCTGCAGAACGGGAAGTGACAATAAAAGACCTGCTATCCATGACTTCCGGTTTGGTTTATGGCGGAACTGACCCGGCAGGGCAGGATACGGAAAGCTTATTTAAAGAGATAGATGACCGGTTATTTAGCGATTCACCCATGAGTACGGCAGAAGCGATGAATAAACTTGGCAGGTGTCCCCTTGCTTATCAACCGGGTTCTTTCTGGCAGTACGGAACATCTGCCGATGTATTGGGTGCTGTTGTGGAGGCAGCCAGTGGTAAGTCTTTTGGAGAATTTTTAAAGAAAGAGATATTTGAACCACTTGGAATGACTGATACGGGATTTTGGGTTGAACCCGATAAAAGAAGCCGATTGGTTAAGACATACGCAGATAACGGTGAGGGCGGATTAAAACTTTATACCGGTAATCATTTGGGAATAATTCAGCAGATGGACAGGGAGCCGGCTTTTGAGTCCGGTGGAGCCGGTTTGGTTTCAACCATAGATGATTATGCGAAGTTTGCTAATATGCTTATGAGGGAAGGAAACTTAAATGGTGTTACAATCCTAAAACCGAGAACAGTCAAATATTTAACCTCCGGTACATTAAATGAGACTCAGCAGAGAGGATTTGACCTCTGGCAGACTTTATGCGGTTTTAGTTACGGTAATTTAATGCGTGTAATGAAAGACAGCAGTAAAGCGGGAGATATGGGATGCCTTTCTGAATATGGCTGGGATGGATGGCTCGGAGCATATTTCTGTAATTGTCCCAAGGAGAAATTAACTATCCTTTTTATGATGCAGAAAACCGATACGGGAACAACCTCACTTACCAGAAAACTTCGTAATATTATTTTAAGTTCACAGGAGGTCAGATGATTATAGCGAAAAAAGAATATCATAGTAATGGATTAAACTATATAATACGATCTGCGGTGCAGACGGATGCGAAAGCATTATCTGGGCTAAGAGTTCAGATTGATGGAGAAACGGAGAATCTGGATAGGGAAAAAGGGGAAGCCGGTATCGACGAAGAGGATTTTAAGCAGTTAATAAAAGAGGACAGTGAGAAAACCAGGAATCTGTTTTTAGTTGCGGAAACAGATAATAAGTTGTTGGGGTTTTCAAGATGTCAGGGTACTTACCTTAAACGTTTTTCCCATAAAACAGAATTCGGAATATGTGTACTTAAGGAATTCTGGGGTTATAAAATCGGAAAAAATCTTCTAAATGAATCTATTAATTGGTCAGATTCCAACCATATTAAGAAAATGACTTTAAATGTTTTGGAAACAAATGAAAAGGCAATTTCCCTGTATAAAAGTTTTGGTTTTGAGGTAGAAGGAGTATTAAGAAAAGATAAGATTCTATCGGACGGTAATTACTACGATACGGTTATAATGGGTAGATTAATTTGATTAATTGTTCTTACGGTGATTAGGGAATACCAAATTAGAGGCAGAAAGATGTTTAGAATTTTTTATAAATATTCATTCTGCCTTTCTTTATTTATCTTCTTGTTTTTTCTGAAAAATGGATGAGGTTGTTAGTTTTATGGTCATCATGGTATGATAGTTATAGCATACTAAAAAGATCTTCTATTATTAAGTTTTGAAGATTTAGGGAGGATATAAAGATGAAAAAACTGATTATTATTAACGGAACTATGGGTGTCGGTAAAAGTTCTGTTTGTAAAAAACTACTGGAAAAACTTACACCCGGTGTCTGGCTGGACGGTGACTGGTGCTGGAATATGAATCCTTTTATTGTAACGGAAGAAAATAAAGAAATGGTTGAGGACAATATCTGTTATCTGCTAAGATCGTTCTTAAACAACTCAGGGTATGAATATGTTATCTTTTGCTGGGTTATACATGAAGAATATATATTTGAACAGCTGTTAAGCAGGCTGAAAGGAATAGAATTTAAATTGTATAAAATTACTTTGATTTGTACTGAGCAGGTTTTAGTTGAACATATTCAAAAAGATATTGAGATAGGAGGACGTAAGCAGGAAGACATAGATAGGAGTGCAGCCCGGTTGCCGCTTTACCTTTCTATGGATACGACAAAAATTGATATAAGTAATTTAACAATTGAACAAACTGCTGATGCAATTAAACAATTGGTCACCACTAAGAAACTCTAAAAGTCTTACCTGGGTGAGAGCTAAACTATTTATTCTGACCCAGGTAAGATAAATTCCTTTGAATTGAAATTTTCGTTGAGAAGAAATATTAGAAACAAAATTTCATTTATTCTGTTTAAAAGTATATTTTATGATTAAAGTATAACTTATGGCTTTTTTCTGACGTGTATCCGCATTATCACCATAGGATACATTCTGTATTATCTATTTTTTGCCCGTAAAAACTATTTAGGTAAAATCAAGCGTGTTATTGTTCACAGAACTGCTGCTTTTTCTGGGGGATGAATAGTAATGTATTGCATTATAAAAAATGATTAAGGATTCGTATTAACGTTTATTTCCTGCAGATAATAAGTTATAATTATTATTAATTGAATAAAAAAATTAATATATGCTAATCAGACAGGAAAGGGAAAAGATGCTTATAAAAAGAAAACGGAGCATTTATTATATCGGCCTTATAACTATTATAATTTTACTTTTATCTACAGCCTGCTCAAATAAAGAATATAAGAAAGTTGTGACTTCTACAATCGAAAATATCAATTTAAACGGAACCAATTTTGAGAATATCAAATTACCGGAAAATTATAATATGAAACAATACGCTGGAATTACTCTCAATTTTATCGTGGAAAATAATCTGTATGCCAATATCCTTACTCATGAAAGCGAGGAATTCTCAGAAGTAACGGGTATTAATATAAATATACGGGCGGTGGATTTTGACACACTGATTCAGAAGGTAAATTTAGATTTTATTACCCAGGCGGGCAAATATCAATTAGTTTATGTAGATCCTTATCAGACTTTAAATCGGTTTTATAATTACCTTGAAGTTTTAAATCCTTATAATCTGGCTCCGGAGCAGCCGCATATGGAAGGGTTTATGAGTGATTTTATTGATTTTCAGGCGGAGGTGTGCTCCTATTTTTTAAATAAAGACCAGGTCTATACCATTCCATTTGACAGTACTACCATGATTCTGTTTTATAGAAAGGATATATTTGAACATTATAAAGAACAATTAAAAAAGAATCTGGGTTATGTTCCGGTACCAGGTTCAGCGGATTTTACCTGGGAAAGGTATTGTGAAGTGGCTGAGTGGATTAATGAAAATGTTCCGGATGAAGAAGTAAAATATGGAAGCGGTTTGATGGCACAGGAGCATAATTCTATTTTCTGTGAATTTTCTAATATATTGGCTGCATATGGCGGGGATTATTTCCTGGACGAAAATATCAATACAGTAGGTACACCGCGCTATAAACTGGTTAATGCATTAAATAACAATTTTATTCAGGCGTTGGATGTATATAAGAAAGTTGCTAGTGTCTCTGCGCCGGAAAGTGTAAATTGGAACTGGGCAGATTCTGCAAATGCTTTTCGAAACGGTGAAATTGCTATGATGGCTAATTGGGATGAAAATTATACTTATTTAGAAGATTCCGTACTCTCAAAAGTTGCAGGTAAGGTAGGGTATTCCATTTTACCTTATGGAGATGAGAAAAGTAGTAATATATATGGCGGTTCCGGTATCGGTATTAATAAATATGCTACCGAAACCGAGAAAGAGGCCGCTTGGTTATATATTGTATGGGCAACATCTAAGGACATGCAGTTAAAAGTTTTGCGACATCCGGAAGGAGGAAGTCTTCCAACAAGGAAATCGTCCTATGAAGAAATAAAAAGTCAACAGCAGAATGAATTAAATACAATTTCTGATACTGAAACCATGAATAGTTTTATGAATGCGGTTCAAACTGCCTGGAAGCCGGAGAATATTTATCTAAGGCCTAAAACCTCTGATTTTTATGACGTAGAAAAAAATTTGATCCATAATTTACATCAAATGTTAATCAGTAATCTGGACAGCCATGTGGTAAGAATGAAAATATATACGGATTTGAAGCAATAAAATGGATAATGAATAGACAGCTGCGAAACCATTTAGTTTTCTGAATAATAAAGTTTCGCGATTACCTATGATAATTAACATAACGGGGAGACGAACAGTGAAAAAAATAAAATTCTATAACGCACTAAGGGTCAAACTTGGTATGTTTGCAATTATTTTAATTGCAATTCCGGTCATAGCAATTGCCATTTCTTATTCTAAAACAGTGAAAAAGATTATTCAAAATAAATACACGGAATCGGAAACCCAATCGGTTTACGAAGCAGGAGAGAAAATTGACTTTTTACTGGATGACCTGGAGGAGTTTTCTACACTAATTATCTCAAACAGTACATTACTTAAAATGCTGGAGCACCAGGAGCAATATTCACAGGATGAGTTTAATAATGTATTAAGGACTTTTATTACATCAAGAGATGATATTGAATCCATCGATTTAATTTTGGATCATAATTATTATTCTGCAGGTGTCAATAAAATAGGAACAGCAGTGCAGATAAGCACCGAACTTGCTAAATCAACCGGACAACCTATATGGCTGCCTACCACCCATAAGTTAATTGAAATCCTGTCCGGAAAATTTGATAAATTATATTTTACATTGGGGCGTAAAGTCATAAATTTTAATATTTTAAAAGATTATGGATATTTACGTTTTGATTTAGAGGAAACCATACTGCAAAATGCTTATTCCGGATTAGTGGAAAACGGGCCGGGGGAATATACCGAAGTTTTTATATGTGATGACCGGGGCAGGATTATAAGTCATTCTAACAAAATAAAAATAGGACAGTCCATTAAAGGAGAACCGTATGCCAACCAGGTATTGGAGGATAAGGAAGGACATAATTATGTCCTTTATAAAACAGATACGGATCAGATAGCTATTTATTCCACAATACAAAGCAACGGCTGGAAGATAATTAAAACATTGTCTACCAATTACCTCTATCAGGAGATTAACCAGATACAAACCTACCTCATATTGGGCGGTGTCATCTATGTAGCGGTTATTCTGCTTTTTATGATCATATTTTCCATCCGTTATACAGAACCTATGATGAAGATGATGACAGTAATAAAAAAGGTGGAACAGGGAGATTTAACAGCCAGAACTGAAATTCAGTCAAAGGACGAGATTGGACAGCTTGGTATCAGCTTAAATAATATGATCGGTGAAATGCAGGTACTTATCGATAAACTGGTAAAAGAAGAGCAGGAGAAAAAAGAAGTGGAATTAGAAGCACTTCATGCACAGATAAATCCCCACTTTCTATACAATACCTTAAATACCATTAAATGGATGGCTAAAATACAAGGCAATACCAGTGTAAGCAAATCCATCACGGCTTTGATTAAATTACTGCGAATAAGTACCAATCTAGGCAGAGATATGATTTCTCTCAGGGAAGAGTTAGATTACGTTGAAAATTATATAATTATACAAAAATTACGTTTTAATCAGGCAATTAGTTTTTCCAAGTCGATCGAGGAGGAATGTCTTGATTTATCTGTTCCGAAATTAATATTGCAGCCAATTGTTGAAAACTCCATCATATATGGATTAACGGATGAAAGGCAGGAAATTGATATTAAAATATCTGGTTTTATAAGCAATAACAAACTGATCATAGAAATTCAGGATGATGGACCTGGTATAGAAGAAGAGGTCTTAAATAAAATTTTATCTAGTTCTACAGATAAGAATAAATTCAGCAAAGTAGGAATTAATAATGTTAATCACAGGATCCGTTTATATTGCGGTAATGAGTATGGAATAAATATAAAAACAAAATTAGGAGAGGGTACGCTGGTACAGGTTGTATTATCTGTTAACAAGATGCAGAGTGTTCCTTTAACTTAGAGAAAAGATAGGGGGGTTAGCGGATGTATAAAGTAATGATAGTTGATGATGAGGTTCTGGTAAGGGTGGGACTTAAAACGACGATTAATTGGGAATCAGCCGGGTTTTCAATCGTTTCGGAAGCTTCCAATGGTGAACAGGCTTATGATAATTATCTGAAGTTTAAGCCGGATGTCATAATAACTGATATTAAGATGCCTAAACAGGACGGACTTTGGTTAGTCGAACAAATCCGAAAGGATAATACAGAAGCCCAGATTTTAGTTTTAACCTGTTATGACGAATTTACGATAGTAAGAAAAGCCTTGAAAGCCGGAGCTAATGATTATATTTTAAAGTCGGAAATAGAAGATGAAGAATTGATTAAACTAATGGCTTCTGTCAAAGAAAAACTGGATTCACAAAGTAGAAATGAAGCAGATAAGAGGAACGAACCGAATCTGGAGGAACTAAAACGCACTTTGGCTGCTGATTTAGTCAGGAAAGGTTTTAAGGTGGATGACCGGTTATATAATGCTCTAAAGAAAGCGGACTTCCCGGTTATTGATACATCGTTTGCTTTTATGTGTATCACATTAGTATCGAATGTTGATGATCAAACTGATATGGTACAGGTAGGGTTTGCAGTTATGAATATTCTCTTTGAACAGTTTCATCAGAATGATCTGAATTGTATAGATATCCAGCAAAGTAATATGTTCCTGCTTTTTATATCTTCTTCGAATTTAAGGGCGGCAGAAATAAAAAGGATGTTTAATGCGGCAGATAATGGAGCAATGCAGTATTTTAATATATCTTTAAATGCAGTCTTTTCTCCGGTATTTCTACATTTAGAGCAGGCAGGTGAGATATATAAGGACTTTTCAGAAAAATCAGCTGTGTTATTTTACCGTTTAAAAAATTCGAATCGAATACTGTCTGCGGATACGATTAATTTTAGTGAACCCAACGTATCAGATTTAAAAAAGATATATAATAAAAACTTTCTTGAAGCCATAGGTTATGAAAATGTGGATAAAGTCAAAGAAATGATAAAGGAGATCGGACAATACTTTGAAGACAACCTGGTATCCCCTATGATTGTTAAGATATTTTATTCAAACCTTATCGGTGATATATTCAGCAGCTATGGTCTTTATCTGGCAGACAGGGAAATGTTTGAGTCCCATAAATCCTATCATTATCAAATCACCCAATCCGATCAGCTTAAAAATATTAACAGGTTGTTCCTGGAGTTAGCAGAGAAACTTATAAGTGAAATACGAAAAGTAAGAAATTATAATTCAAAATTTATGATTAACCAGGCACTTAATTATATAAAATATCACTATATGGAAAAGATCTCGCTGGATGATGTGGCAGATGAGATGAATATCTCCAAGCATTATTTAAGCAGTATTTTTAAGAAAGAAACCGGCGAGAATATGTCACTGTATATTAATAAGTTAAGAATAGAAAAAGCAAAACAATTATTATTGGAATCGGATATCAAGATTAAGGAGGTATTTGAGAAAGTGGGATATTCTGACCAGCAATATTTCAGTAAAGTATTCAAAAAAATTACCGGCAAAACTGTGGTTGAATATAAAGAGGGAATGGGAAAGAAATAAACAGCATTTGCTAAAACAGCAATATAAATACCGAATCAGTTACCTTTTGATATATATGGTATAAAATAATAAAATCAAAAAGTATATAAAAATACCTCGGATTGAAAATCTTGAATTCTAAATAAAATTCAAATTTTTCGATCTGAGGTATTTTTTATGTACTTTTCATAACACCTTAATATAGTACAAAAGAATCGTAATCCGGTATAAAACTTTAGATCCTGATAAGTAAAATTATTTGATTTCGGGTAAAAAAAATCGACCAAAAGTAAAAATGTACACAAACAACTTAATTCGTTTCATTTTTTTGTTCAATATTTTCATGTATTATTGTACTTACAGAAAGCAACTAAGCAAAAATGCCTAAAATAATTAGAAAGGAGAAGCGATTTATGATTAATACAGATATTAAGCTGAGAGTATCCAATATTGATAAATCCTTTCCGGGGGTAAAGGCATTAAATCAAGTTAATTTTGCAGTGAGAAAAGGAACCGTTCATGTTCTATGCGGTGAAAACGGAGCAGGTAAATCTACCTTAATGAAAGTGATTAATGGTATTTACCGGCCGGATGCAGGTGAAATTCTTATTGATGAGAAACCTGTGGATATTAAAAATCCGATACAGGCAAGAAGTCTTGGTATATCAATGATTTTTCAGGAGCTTAACTATATACCGGAAATGACCATTGAAGAAAGCCTTTGTGTAGGAAACTGGCCCAGGGACAGGTACGGACGTATAGACTGGAAGGAAATCAGAAAACGGACGAGAGAGCTTTTAGTTAAGGAGAATCTGAATTATAATCCGGAAACAAAGCTAAAAGAATTAACCGTATCGGATATTCAGATGTTAGAGATTTTAAAAGCCATATCTTATAACTCGGATATTATCATAATGGATGAACCTACATCAGCAATTACCAATAAAGAAGTGGAGGTATTATTCCAAAAGATTAATGAAATAAAGAGCCGCGGCGCTTGTATCATTTATATCTCACACAAAATGGATGAAATATTCCGGATCGCAGATGAAATAACAGTATTCCGTGACGGATGTGTGGTAGATTCAAGACAAATTAAGGAATACGACTTAGAAACCGTAATATCCCAGATGGTAGGAAGAAAACTGGAGAATAATTTTCCAAAGGAAGAGATAAAACTCGGAGGAGAAATATTAAAAGTTCAAAGCCTTACCCAAAAAGATAAATTTGAAGATGTCAGTTTCCACGTAAGAGAAGGTGAAATAATTGGCTTTGCGGGATTAATGGGAGCAGGCAGAACTGAAGTTATGAGAAGTCTGTTTGGGCTTGACCCGTATGAATCCGGTGAAGTTTTTATTAAAAACCAGAAAACAGTGATTAAAAATGTGAAGAGCAGTATTGATAAAAAAATGGTTATGCTTTCCGAGGACAGAAGAAGATTTGGTATCATTCCGGTCAGAAGCATTAAAGAAAATGTTGCGCTGGCAAGTCTTAAAAAATTCATTTACAACGGAAAACTTCATGAAGACGAAGAAAATAAAGCGGTAAAAGAATTTTGCGCAAAGATGAATGTGAAAACTCCTGACTATGAAACAAAAATTGAATCTTTAAGCGGCGGAAACCAGCAAAAAGTTATACTTGCAAAATGGATGGTTACTGACCCGGATATCTTAATTGTGGATGAACCTACCCGAGGTATCGATGTAGGTGCCAAATATGAGATTTACAAATTAATGACTGAGCTGGCCAAACAAAAGAAAGCCCTCGTTATGGTTTCTTCCGAACTACCGGAGCTGATTGGAATGTGTGACAGAATCTATATCATGTCAAAAGGAAAAGTTACCGGCATGTTAACCAGGGATGAATTTACACAAGAGAGCATTATGGCCTATGCAACCGGTACAAAAATCCAGAAAGAGGTGAAATAAATTGAATACCAAAAGTTTAACAGGAAATAAGATGTTCGCAAACATCAAAAGTAAATACAGTATCTATTTCGTTTTAATAGCATTATTCATCTTCTGCTGGCTGGCAAATAAGAACTTCGTATCCGTAGCCAATCTGCAGAATATTTCAACACAGATTTCGGTAGGTACCATTTTAGCGTTTGGGCAAACCATCCTTATTATATCAGGTATGCTTGATTTATCTTCCGCTTCGGTACTGGCATTAGCAGGTGTCCTTTCCATTTCCTCATATACCGCTACAGGTTCCTTAACAATTAGTTTTATCGTTGCGGTGCTGGTGGGTGTGGGCTGTAACGTATTAAACGGTTTGATGGTTACCAAATATAAAACACCTCCCTTTATTGCAACCTTGGCTATGATGGCTATGGCAAGAGGAGCAGCCCTCCTTTATACCAACGGTCAGAATATTTACCAGATCGGTGATTATGTCAAATTTGGCCAAGGCAAGATATTTGGTATCCCGACACCCATGATCTTTCTTGTCGGAACACTTATCGTTACCTGGTATCTCTTAAGACATACCGTGTTTGGACGTTCCATTTACGCAATCGGCGGTAATGAAGAAGCTGCCAATGCTTCCGGTATTAATGTAAACCGAATTAAAATGAGAGCATTTATAATCAATGGTATTTTAGTTGGTATTGCCGGAGTATTATTTATGTCCCGTGTTAATGGCGGTATGCCAAACGGAGCTATCGGATATGAATTTAAAGCACTTACCGCAGCAGTCATCGGCGGTACAAGCTTCTCAGGCGGTATCGGAACTGCATCAGGAACACTTGCAGGTGCCTTTATCGTAGGTTTTTTAGATAACATCATGGTATTAGTAGGTGTTAACTCCTACTTACAGCAAATTGTCCGCGGCGCTATCATAGCACTTGCTGTTATGTACGACATCTGGGCAAAAACCATGAGAAAAAAACGCTAAACTTTTAACTGTCTATGATAGGGTAAGCCCTATTTAGAATAATAAAAAAATCAGGAGGAAAAGGTATGAAAAAATTGTTGGTTCTAACAATGGTAGTAGCATTAATGGCTTCATTATTTACGGGGTGTTCCCAAACGAAAAATCAGGGCACCAAAGATCAGGGTACCAATACAGTTACCGAGCAGACCGGTGGGGAAGATACGAAAACAGAAGATCAAAGTAGTGGGGAAAAAGTATTTCGTATTGCCTATATCGCGAGAGCGCAGGCAGATTCCTTCGCAGCCTGGTTAGCAAATGCAGTAACTGAAGAAGCTGCAAAATATCCTAATGTTAAGTTAGACGTATTTGACGGTCAGGCTTCTGATGATACGGAAAACTCCTTAATTGAAAATGCAATCACCAACAAATATGATGCAATCATTGTTCAGCCTAACAATGGTGAAGCACAAAGACCTTATGTAGAAAAAGCTGTTGCAGCAGGTATCGTTACTATTACAACCAATGCACGTATCAGCGGTATTGAAGGCGCATCTTCCGTAGATGCTGATCCATACGCACAGGCAGCTGTTAATGCGGCATTAGCACTTGAACAGGTTCCTCAAAATGCTAACGTAGTTGTACTTTTAGGACCTCCCGGAAACTTCCATGCTGATCAGAGAGAACAAAGCTGGCAGAAAGAATTTTTCGATAAGAGACCGGATGTAAAAATCGTTGGTAAAGAAATCGCTAACTGGAATAAAGACGAAGCTATGAACTACATGGAAACATGGGTACAGGCAAATGATAAAATTGATGCAATCATTGCTATGAATGATAATATGGCAGCAGGTGCATTAGAAGTTGTAAAAGATGATGCTAAATTTGCTAATATTTTAGCTTACGGTGTTGACGGTACTGCAGAAGCTTGTCTGTTAATCAAAGACGGAAAAATGACTTCTACAAGCTTACAAAGTGCATATGACCTTGCAACTTCCTTACTTGACACTGCTAATAAATTATTAACAGGTGAAGAAACTCAAATTGATATCGATATTGACTGTCCGTTAATTACAAAAGACAACGTAGACCAATATATCGAAATGCACAAAAAATCCGGTGCAATTAAATAATAAGATTCACAAAGTATTAGGTAAGAATTATTTGAAGAAATATCTGGGGTTTATGCGGAAATTAACATTGAAATGAATTTCCAAAAGATATGGGTTGTATTCGTAAAAAACATAATTCGTAATGCAACCCATGTATTTAATATAAGTTTCAAACTAAGTTTTAAACAATGAAAGCTTGAAAGTAGTGAGTCACAAAAATACAGAAATTAGAAAGACAGAGCTTCATTGATAAAAAGGAGGATTTTAAAATGACGAATAAAGCAATATTTATGCACGGTACCAATGATATGATCTGGAAAGAAATTGACATGCCTGTCGTTCATGATAAAGATGTTTTAGTTAAAGTTGATATTGTCGGAATCTGCGGTTCCGATGTCCATTATTACCAGCATGGAAGAATCGGTGATTTTGTGGTTAATGGTGATTTCATTCTTGGCCATGAATGTGCCGGCGAAGTTGTAGCTGTGGGTAAAGAGGTAAAAAATCTGGCAGTTGGCGACAGAGTTGCTTTAGAACCAGGTAAAACCTGCGGTAAATGTGAATTCTGTAAATCAGGACAATATAATTTATGCCCGGATGTGGAATTCTTTGCTACCCCGCCTTATCACGGCGTATTTGCCAATTATGTGGCCCATCCGGAAGATATGTGTTTTAAACTGCCGGATAATGTTTCTAATCTTGAGGGTGCACTTGTGGAACCCCTTGCGGTGGGACTTCACGCAACAGGTAAAGGAAACGTGAAACTGGGAGATACCGTTGTGATCTTCGGAACCGGCTGCATTGGCCTTGTTACTCTCTTATCCAGTAAAGCAAGAGGTGCTGCTAAAATAATCGTAGTGGACGTTCTTCCTAACAGACTTGAAACAGCAAAAAGGCTTGGCGCTACCCATGTAATCAATGCAAAAGAAGAAAATGTACTATCTAAAATAGATGAAATTACGGATGGACAGGGAGCACATGTTGTAATTGATACTGCAGGTGCAGAAATTACCGTAAAACAAACTGCTGATGTTGTAAAACGCGGCGGTACCATAGTACTTGTTGGAATGACTCCAAAAGATGAAGTGGAATTTAATTTTATGAAACTGATGGGTAAGGAAGGCGAGTTAAAAACCATCTTCAGATACCGTAATTTATATCCGGTAGCAATCAATGCCATTGCAAGCGGAGCAATCAACGTAAAAGATATCGTAAGCCATGAATTTGATTTCGAACAAACAAAAGAAGCATTTGATTTTGTTGTAAGTAATGCCAAAGATGTAGTGAAAGCTGTTATAAAAATCGGCTAAGGAAAATTGGCATAACTTGAAATCTAAACAGAATAATAAAATAATAACAGAGGTTGTTGCAAGAATAATAAATTTATCTGGTTTAGGGCAGGAATATTTCCCTGAGCAATATAGATTTAAATTTTTGCAGCAGCCTTTTTTTAAATGATGATATTAAGCATAGACAACTGTGTTTACAGCCTATAACAGGAGGTATACGAATTCAAAAGCAGCGGCTAAAGATTTTATGAGTATGAGTTGGAAAAGTAATAAAGTAACGTATAATTACTAAAAAAGTAACGATATATATTGCAATAAAATAACGTTTTGTTATATAATAAATTATCGAAATAAAAAAGCTGCTATTAAGCACGTAAAGGGTGTAATTATGAAAAATGATAAAATAAAACTCAGTGATATAGCTAATGTGCTGGGCATATCTAGTATCTCAGTCAGCAGGGCACTTTCCGGCCAGGGTGGTGTCAGTGATGAATTAAGGGAAAAAGTAATAACAAAAGCTAAAGAAATGGGTTATCTGAAGGTGAGAAGCCTGGAACAGAAAAGGGTACTGGTACTTCATCAGAAACCCTTTATCCAGGATAACAGTAATTTCAGTCATATCATGCAGGGAATGGAGAAGGCATTGCAGGATGCTAACCTGGAATATGATATGGAATTTACGGACAAAAAAAGCCAGGCTGACTTAATTCTTCCGAATAAAATACAAAAGGGAGCTAATTATGACGGATTAATTTTTATAGGAGGCTTTGATAACTCCTATATGGATTGTATTATAAAAAAAATCAAGAACTATGTATGTTATACCGGTTATTCCCCTTCAAAAAACTGCGATTGTGTCTGGTATAACTTTAATAACGGAAGTTATAAGCAATGTGAGTTCCTGATAGAAAAAGGTCATAAAAAAATCGGATACCTGGGTAACAATAAAGGGTATGTCAGCAGAGAAAAAGTGCTGGGGATTAGTTTGGCCTTAGAGAATCATAACCTGGAGATATGGGAGGAATATTATTTTTATTCAGAAGAGAACTATGGAGAACTTTTGGATATGATCAGACAGAACAATGGTCCGACGGCAATTATCTGCCAATGGGATTACACGGCTTTGAAATTAATTAAATATCTCCATGATAACGGGGTGAAAGTACCGGAGGATATATCAGTAATGGGATATGGTAATACAGAGATGTCGGCTCTTTGTATTCCGGCACTTACAACCATGGAAATTCACATTGATTATGCCTGCCAATCTACGGTTGGGCTTCTTTTAAAAAGGTTTGGCATATCGGATAAACCCTGTGAGAATATTATGATTCACAGCACTTTGGTTGAACGGGATTCTGTTAAATTCATAAAATAACAGCCATCGGTTTTTAGAAAGAAATAAAAATAAATGAGGGACTACTAATGGAGAGTAATATTTTAACTGATTTTATTAAGGAACATAAACTTTCCTATATCATTGGGTTGGTGTTTATGTTCCTATCCTCCTATGTACAGACGCTATTTCCAAAGATTCTGGGAAATACTGTGGATATTTTAAAAACAAAAGGTTTTCAGGAAAATAGAGTGTATGCCAATATCGGGTATATCCTGCTTATAGCAGCAGGAACCTTTGCATTTACATATATCTGGAGGAACTTAGTTATCGGAAACGCAAGGAAACTGGAATGCTATTTAAGAGAAATGCTGTTTGATCATTTTCAAATACTTTCTCCCGAGTTCTACAGCAAAAGGAAAACCGGAGACTTAATCGCATATGCTATCAATGATATTAATGCGGTACGGCAAACGTTAGGGCCGGCCTTATCTATGGCTATAAATGGTATTGTGGTCTGTGTGATATCCATATATTCCATGGTTCTTGCGGTTAACTGGCAGCTTACGCTTTTGTCCCTGCTTCCGGTTCCGATAATGGTATATATCATGATTTATATTGGTGGTCTGGTCAAACGGCGTTTTAAAAGGGTACAGGAGACATTTGCTGCAATTTCAGACCGTGTAAATGAGAATATAAACGGTATGCGGGTCATTAAGGCTTACGTACAGGAAGATAAGGAAGTAGAAAAATTTGAAAAGCTGAATAATCAAATGGTAGAAACAAACCTGGATATGATTCGTGTTTCTGCTTTTTTAGCTCCTTTAATTGAAATCTGCTTTACGGTCAGTTTTGTATTTAATCTGATTTGGGGCGGGAATATGGTACTGAAGGGGAGAATTTCACTTGGAGATTTTATTGCTTTTAACGGATATCTGACCATGATATTAGCTCCTGTTATTTCCATCGGACAGGTGACCACCATTTTTCAAAGAGGTATGGCCTCTTACGGCAGGCTGAATGAAATACTGCGAGTAAAACCACAAGTTAAAAATGACGGTTCTGTCCGTGATTTACCAAAGGCATCGATTAACATAAATAAGTTATCCTTTACCTATCCGGGAGCAGAAAAGCAAGCCCTTAAGAATATAAGCCTTACAATTCCAAAGGGCCATACCTTGGGGATCATAGGTAAGACCGGTTCCGGTAAAAGTACGCTGATTCAGCTGTTGCTTAAATTGTATAACGTAGAAAATGGCAGTATTTTTTATGGAGATACGGATATTAATGAGTATAAGAATGAGGCAATTAAGAACGGAATCGGATTGGTTCCCCAGGATAACTTTTTATTTCATGCATCCATTTCGGATAATATCCGGTTTTTTAAGGATGTTTATACGGATGATGCGGTAGAGGAAGCAGCCAGAAATAGTTGTATCTATGATAGTATTATGGAGCTGTCGGATGGATTTGAGACTATTTTAGGGGAGAGGGGAGTTAATATATCAGGAGGACAAAAACAGAGAATATCCATTGCACGTGCACTAGTAAGGAATCCGGAGATATTAATACTGGATGATGCCCTTTCGGCGGTTGATACCGTGACAGAATCCAGGATTCTTAATAACTTGCGTACTTTAAGAAATAATAAAACTACGATTATTGTAGCCAGCAGAATTTCTGCTGTGAAACAGGCTGATGAGATCCTTGTTATGGATAAAGGTGAAATAAAAGAAAGGGGTACTCATGAGCAATTGATAAAGAAAGGGGGCATCTATCATGAAATCTACCAGTACCAGTTTGGAACCGGAAATTTTGGGAGTATCAGCTAAAGCGGCTAAAAAGAAAAGTTTCAAACGGCTTATGTTATTTAACCTGCCCCATAGAAAGAAAATTCTGATTGCAGCACTATGTGTGCTGTTAGTCAACGCAGCAATGCTTGCCAAACCCTATATCCTTAAAGTAGTAATTGATGATTTTCTGACTAAAAATACAACTCAAAAAGGATTCTATTCCTTAACCGGTATGGGAATCCTCTATTTTGCCGTAGTAATACTCGGCGGATTTTTAAATATTGTACAGATTAATATAATCAATAAGGCAGGTCAGGAAATATTACGTACCTTACGTGGGCAGGTATTCAAAACAATCCAGTTCCTTCCACTTAAGTTTCTCGATAAAACCTCCTCCGGCAGTCTGATTACCAGGGCTACCAATGACGTGGAGGCGCTCAGCCAATTGTATACCGATGTATTTATGAATTTTTTTCGGGATATATTCTTAATCCTAGGTATTGTGCTTGCCATGTTTATAATGGATGTAAGACTTACCTTTGTTTCGTTTTGTGTTATCCCTATTATGTTTCTGTTTATTTTTTTATTAAGGACTAAAATAAAACAGAATTTCAGAAAGATGAAAACGCTCATTGGAAGAATCAATGGTTTTATGGCTGAAAATCTGTCAGGCATGAAGCTGATTCAGATTTTTAACGGAGAA
Source organism: Anaerocolumna sp. MB42-C2 (assembly GCF_030913705.1). GTDB lineage: Bacteria > Bacillota > Clostridia > Lachnospirales > Lachnospiraceae > Anaerocolumna. Next base: position 1,253,620 of record NZ_CP133190.1, on the reverse strand, counting down.
AAGGAAAGAAAAACTGACTTTAAGGAACTCAATGACGGATATTATAAAGTAACCTCATTTCAGGTCTGGATGAACAGTTTCTTAAAACCTGCAGCAAATGTTTTCCGGAATATTACCGTGGCTATCTTAATCTGGTATGGTATGGATAAAATAGCAAATCAGACATTACAGATAGGCATCCTTTATGCATTTACCACTTATATTCAGCAATTTTTTGAGCCGATTTCAGATCTGGCTGACAATTATACCAATATACAATCCGCTTTCGTTTCAGCCGACCGAATTTTTGAATTATTGGATCAGAAAGAGGAGCTGGAAGACCTGGACCAGGGTTTCAGTATGGAACGGATGGATGGAGATATCGAGTTTAAACATGTCTGGTTTTCTTACAACGAAAAAGACTGGATACTAAAGGATGTGAGTTTTATCGTACCTGCAGGTCAGACGGCTGCTTTCGTCGGGCAGACAGGGGCAGGGAAGACGACGATAATCAGCCTTATCAGCGGATTTTATACGATTCAAAAAGGTGAAATCCTGATCAATGGAATCAATATTAATGAAATCAAAAAAAGGGATTTAAGACGTAATATTGCGGTTGTTCTTCAGGAGGTATTTTTATTTTCCGAAACCGTAAGTAAGAACATTTCATTAAATAATAAAATCGAGTCTTCTGTTATAGAGGAAGCGGTTAAAGCTTCTTATGCAAAGGAATTTGTGGATGGGTTTCCCAGGAAAATTAATGAACCGGTTATGGAAAGAGGAAACACGCTTTCTGCAGGTCAAAGGCAGCTGATATCTTTTGCAAGGGCTATAGCCCATGATCCTGCGGTTATTGTTTTAGACGAGGCAACTGCCAATATAGACTCCCAAACTGAAATCCTGATTCAAAAAGCAATTGAAAATATGTCCAAAAACAGAACGGCTCTTATCATTGCCCACCGGCTTTCTACGATACGTAATTCGGATAAAATAATTGTACTTTCCGAAGGCAGGATAGTAGAGAGCGGTAATCATGAGGAGCTGATGAAAAAACAGGGTTATTACAGCGATATGGTTTTAGAAGGAGAAAAGGTTTCTTAATTACTTAAGTGGATTAAGTTTAAAAAAGCAGGATTAAAATCAAGCCGGATGATATGATTTTTGATATATACTGATAGCCCTTGATGAAAGAAAGGAACTTCAGACATGAAATTGTACAGTAAATACTTCAAAAAATACAAATTTCCGTTTTTGGTAGCAGTTTTTTGTGTAGCGTTAGAGGCGGTTTGCGATTTACTAGGTCCTACCCTTATGTCAAATATCATAAATACGGGAATCGAGAAAGGCTCCTTATCCCATGTAACATATTGGGGATTCAGGATGTTACTCGTTACCTTAGTGGGAGCCTGTTTTGCCATTACAAGAAATATTCTGGCCAGTAAAGTATCACAGCGGATGGGGGCAGATCTAAGGTATGATCTCTTTGAGAAAATCGTATATTTTTCTGAGGATAGTGCTGATAAAATTGAGAGCGGTTCCCTTATTACCCGTATGACAAATGATACGGCGCAGATAACTCAGTTTGTAAACGGGATTATGCGAATTTTTCTAAAAGCACCTATAACCTGTATCGGCAGTATCGTATTAGCCACTCTTTTAAATTTTAAGTTAAGTCTGATTATTTATTCGGTTGTTGCAGTCGTTGCTGTTTTTATCATCGTCAGTATGAAGTTAAGCTATCCAAGATTTTATCAGTTACAGAAAGCTATGGACAAAGTTAACCTTACCGTACAGGAATATCTTATAGGGGTGCGGCTGGTTAAGGCTTTTGGAACATATGATAAAGAAACGGAACGGTTTACTGAGACAAATATAAATCTTATGCAAAAGGGTATAGCTTCCCAAATTGTAATTACTATAATCGCTCCTTTAATGACACTTACAGTAGGCATTGGTACAGTAATCGTCATTTATCTGGGAAGCAGATTATTTACTGTTAATCTGGCAACACCGGGCGATATCACAGCATTTACCATTTATATGGCGCAAATACTTACTTCATTAATTATGATTACCAATATATTTAATACCTTTGTTCGTACTAAGGCATCAACCTTAAGAATTAAAGAAGTATTCGACTGCGAAGGAGATTTTACCGAAGAGGGTGATAGAGTAGAATTAAACGGTTCCATTGAATTTCAAAATGTGACGTTTGCTTATCCCGGCGGCAGTGGTGTACCGGCTATAAAAGATTTATCTTTCACTGTGAAAAATGGGCAAAGCCTTGCGGTTATAGGCCCGACAGGCAGCGGTAAATCTACAATTGCCTGGCTTCTTCTCCGGTTTTATGATGTGAACAGCGGTAAAATTTTAATAAACAGGCAAGATATAAAAGCTCTGAGTATTAACTCAGTACGGGAGAATATTGCAATTGTCCCTCAAAAACCCATGTTATTCTCCGGTACGGTAGCCCAGAATATCAGCTGGGGAGACTCTAATGCGGATGAGGAGATGCTTCATATGGCCGCGGATAAGGCCCAGGCTGGATTTATCAGCCAGATGCCGGAAGAATTTGATAGTTTATTAGGAAGTTCAGGGGTTAATATATCAGGCGGACAGAAGCAGCGTATCTCCATTGCCCGCGGATTACTAAAGAAGTCTTCCATACTGATATTGGATGATGCAACCAGTGCCCTGGATGCGGTAACAGAAGCAAAAGTCAGGGATAATCTAAACGCGGGTATAAGGAACCAGACTATAATTACTATTACCCAACGCTGCGGAACGGCAATGGCCTCCGATAAAATACTGGTAATGGATAATGGGATAAAGGTTGGATTTGGTACACATAAGGAACTTATGAAGAATTGTGAGATCTATCAGGATATTTACCATTCACAAATTGATGGCAGCAGGGGGGTGTAGATATGGCACAGGAAATAGTAAGACAGGAAGCGAAAATGCCTTCAATCGGAGGAAGATTTGGCGGAGGGGGTAATCGTTTTGCGCCTGCCGCTAAACCGAAGAACGCAAAAGGTACCATTTTCAGAATTATAAAAATCTATATGAGATGGGCAAAAACCATTTTTCTAGCCATGTTTTTAACTGTATTTTCCTCTGGTATATCCGTCTTAATTCCTTATTTCGTCGGTAAGACATTTAATACCTTTCATATTGCAACCCATATAGTGGAAACAAAAATACTCCTGGAACTGCTTTCTATAATCGCATTGCTTTATGCAGTTAACTGGATTCTTTTTTGGATTAACGGTGTGATTATGCTTAAAGTTTCCCAAAAGCTGGTATTTACGTTACGTTCCGAATTTTTTAATAAGATGCAGAGGCTTCCGCTTAAATTTTATGATACCCGTTCTCATGGGGATACTATGAGCAGAATCACCAATGACGTGGATAATATCAGCTCCACCATAGCGCAGACCACAACCCAGTTAATATCCAGTATATTAACTCTTTTAGGTTCCTTTACGGTGATGATTACATTAAATATACCTCTTACTTTTGTTGTATTGCTGTGTATACCTTTGGTAATAATACTGACAAAGATGATAGCCTCAAGAAGCAGGGGGTATTTTAAATCCCAGCAGCAAAGCCTGGGAGTATTAAATGGTGTCATAGAGGAAAATATATTGGGACTAAAAATGGTAAAAGCGTTTGGTAAGCAGCAGGATATACTAAAACAATTTAAGGAAATCAACGAAAAGTTAAATGAAAGCAGCAGTAATGCACAGATTTGGTCCGGTTACATGATGCCGCTTATGAATGTGATAAATAATTTTATATTTGCGGTCGTTGCGATAGTGGGTGGAATTTTATCGGTCGGTTATGGTCTGGCTGTGGGTACTGTAGTTAGTTTCTTAAGTTATTCCAAACAATTCTCCCAGCCGCTTAATGCCGTCGCGGGAATGTTTAATACGATACAATCAGCTTTAGCCGGTGCGGAACGTGTATTTGAAATATTGGATTATGAAGAAGAGCCGGCTGATGTCAAAGAAGCAGTCCCTATGGAAAATCCCAAAGGAGAAGTTAGCTTTGAGAATGTATATTTTTCCTATAATTTGTCAACACCGATACTAAAGGATGTAAGCTTTCAGGTCGGGGCAGGAGAGGTGGTTGCTTTAGTTGGTGAAACCGGTGCGGGGAAAACCACGATTGTAAATCTCCTTACAAGGTTTTACGATACGGACCAGGGCAGAATCCTGATTGACCAGGTTCCGATTACTAATATAAAACGTAACAGTCTTAGGAAGTGTTTCTCAGTTGTATTACAGGATACCTGCCTTTTTACCGGCACTATTATGGATAATATCCGTTATTCCAGAACAGATGCAACAAGAGAACAGGTAATACAGGCAGCAAAAATAGCACGGGCTCATGATTTCATTGATAAATTACCAAAAGGTTATGAAACGAAAGTATCCGGTTCTACCGATAATTTAAGCCAGGGTCAGCGCCAGCTGATTGCCATAGCCAGAGCAGTGTTGTGTGACAGTCCCATACTGATTCTGGATGAGGCCACCAGCAGTGTGGATACAAAGACAGAAAAAGATATTCAGCGTGCTTTATTAAACTTAATGAAAAACCGTACCAGCTTTTTAATTGCCCATCGTTTGTCCACAATCCGGGATGCGGACAATATTATGGTAATCGGAGACGGCAGGATTTTGGAAAGCGGAAATCATAAGGAGCTAATGGAGAAAAAGGGAAGCTATTATAATATGGTAATCAGCCAGATGGGAAGATTGCCGGATATGAATTCAGCCACATAAGATTTTTTATTCATAAAATGGAGTTTTTCAAGCATAACCTTTACAACTATGCTGCAAAAACTTCTTTTTTATTTATAAGGGAAGTTCGCTGAACTTCTTTTCCAATAGGATACGGACTTGCCAGCTTAGTTCTTGACTAAACCCGGTTGTAAGAGTAAATTGAAATATATGGTATACTAGTGATATAATAAAAAAGAAGTATACAAATGCAGAGTGATTTAGAAGCACAAATCGATAAATGTTAAATATTTGTATTGGCTTTTGACGCTCTAGTAAAAAATAACTTTATATAAAGTAATTGATTGGAGGATTCATGAATATACAAAAAATAAAAAATTATTTTAACACAACCGGACATAAACCGAATTTCGGACTCCGAGAATTATTAGGTTATATAGGTCCGGGTTTATTGGTAACCGTAGGTTTTATTGATCCCGGTAACTGGGCCTCCAATATCGCGGCCGGTTCCGAATATGGGTATAAACTCCTTTGGATGGTAACACTTTCAACTATTATGCTGATATTGTTACAGCATAATGTGGCACATCTGGGCATCGTTACCGGTGACTGTCTCTCAGAAGCAGCCAAAAAACATTTGAAACCATGGTTATCTGAGACTGTCCTTTCTACCGGTATTATAGCAGCGGTATCAACAGCGATGGCAGAGATATTAGGGGGTGCAATTGCTCTGAATCTGTTATTTCATCTGCCTGTTAAATTAGGTGCAGTGCTGATTTTAATGCTGATCATTGCTTTACTGTTTACAAATACATATAAAAAACTGGAGAAATGGATCATGGGTTTCGTGTCCATTATAGGAATTTCCTTTCTCTATGAGTTAAGCAAGGTTCATGTTAGCTGGGGTGAAGCAGTAAGTGGCTGGACGGTTATACAATTCCCCGCCGGTTCAATGCCTATTATTATGTCTGTACTTGGTGCAGTTGTTATGCCTCACAATTTATTCCTTCATTCGGAAGTGATACAGAGCAGACAGTGGAACCTGGAGGAAGATGCAGTTATAAAGAAACAATTAAAATTTGAGTTTCTGGATACCCTAATATCCATGATTATAGGGTGGGCAATTAACAGTTCTATGATAATCCTTGCAGCCACCACCTTTTTTGTTAATCATGTGAAAGTGGAGGAATTAGGTCAGGCTCAGCAGATGCTGATTCCTATTGTAGGTAATTTAGCAGCACTTGTATTTGGAATTGCGCTGCTTTTATCCGGAATCTCTTCCACAATGACGGCCGGAATGGCAGGTGGGTCTATATTTGCCGGAATGTTTGGGGAACCGTATGATATTAAAGATAGACATACCAGAATCGGAGTAGTGGGAATTCTGACATTAGCAACTTTTGTGATCTTTCTGGTCGGCGATCCGTTTAAAGGTCTTATTTACAGCCAGATGCTTTTAAGTATTCAGCTTCCTATAACAGTATTTCTGCAGATATATTTAACATCATCGGAAAAGGTAATGGGAAAATACAAAAATTCTCTCAGGCATAACCTTGTACTTTGGTTGATTGCGGTAATATTAACTGTTTTAAATGTAATGTTGTTTTCAAGCTATCTGTTTTAATATAATACTTTTTTATAAAGATATAATATTTTCTTAAGGATTGATTTAGGCTTTTCCATTTTATTTTTACAGGAATTATGATATACTATATAAATTCTTAATTACTTTAGGAGGATTTATGTTTGGTTATGTAAATATTTATAAACCTGAATTGAAAATGAAGGATTTTTATAAATATAAAGCATATTATTGTGGTTTATGCAAGACCTTAAAAGATAGATATGGACGTTTAGGTCAGATGACTTTATCGTATGATATGACATTTCTTATTATATTGCTTACTTCTTTGTATGAAAGTAATACGGTAAGAGACCAAAACCGTTGTATCATACATCCGGTAAAAAAGCATGATACTTTATGTAATGAAATAACAGAATATGTGACTGATATGAATATTGCATTATCCTATTATCACCTGCTGGATGACTGGCAGGATGAAAAAAGTATAGCAGGACTTGCAGGTTCCAGAGCATTAAAAAGAGCTCATAAAAAAATCAGTAAAAAATATCCCAGACAGTGTGAAGAAATAAAGAATAGTCTTCAACGTCTCAATGAGTGCGAGAAAAATCATGAAACAAATATTGATATAGTTTCACGTTGTTTTGGCGAATTGATGGCAGAATTGTTTGTTTATCGGCAGGATATTTGGGAGGAAAATTTACGGAAAGTTGGATTTTATCTCGGCAAATTTATATATATTCTGGATGCATATGATGATCTTGAGAAAGATATAAAAAACAAAAGTTACAATCCTTTAATTACAATATATAAAACAACGTCCTATGAAGAAAACTGCATAAATATGTTAACTATGATGATGGCAGAGGCGACGAAAGAATTTGAAAAACTACCGTGTCTACTGGACATTGATATACTTCGTAATATATTATATGAGGGAGTATGGACGAAATTAAATACCAAAAACCAGAGAAATGAAAAGGAAGGAACATAATTATGATAGCAAATCCATATAAGGTACTTGAAGTTTCACCAAGTGCGACCAATGATGAGATTAAAAGAGCGTATAGAGAGTTAAGCAGAAAATATCATCCGGATTCTTATGTGAATAATCCTCTTGCCGGTCTTGCTGAAGAGAAGTTTAAAGAAGTACAGGAAGCTTATGATCAAATCATGAAAGAACGGGAAAACGGACACAGCGGAGGATATAACAGCGGAAGCACTTCCCAGACTGCCTATAACAGCGGCTCGGAAGAAGATAACGTTCACATGACCTCTGTATATAACTATCTGGCAGCCAGACGGTATAATGAAGCTCTTAATGTTCTTTCCGGAATTTCAAATCGATCAGCCAGATGGTATTATTACAGCGCGGTAGCGAATGCCGGAATGGGAAATAATCTGATTGCTTCCGAGCATGCCAGACAGGCTGTAAATATGGAACCTACCAATACAGAATACAATAACTTTTTAAACCAGTTCCAATGGCAGAATCAAAGATACCAGACTAACCGCACCAATATGGGTGGTGGTTATAATATGGGGAATTTCTGCTGTGACTTATGGTGTGCGGATTCTTTATGTGAATGTATGGGAGGAGATTTGTGCTCATGTTTCTAAATGCAAAAAAACTGTCTTTCTTAGGACTTTTACTTGCATGTGCCGTTTTAATGGTTATCTTAAGCGGTCTATTAGAATTCAATACACTATTTCTTTTAGCAGGAGCATCTTTTGGTGTTGGAATTGCTATAAGAGAATGCGGACTTAGATTTGGATTTGGTTTTTATATCGCCAGCATTTTTCTTAGTTTTTTTCTGGCACCCAATAAGTTTTACTGTATTACTTTTGCGGCTATGGGATTTTATCTGGTAGCTGCAGAATTTATTTACCATAAACTTTCATATGTGAAGTGGGATATGGGCAAACGATTGTTAATCTTATGGGTAATTAAATTTTTAATTTTTAATATTATGTTTATACCCACCTTAATCTTTTTACCAAAATTATTTTATCAGGGTGAGATGAATACTCTATTATTAGCTGCATCTATATTTATCGGACAAATTTCATTACTAGTATATGATAAAGCATATAGTTATTTCCAGAAGTTCATCTGGGGAAAAATACGGGGTAAATTGCATTTATAAAGGCATTTGTTAATAAATTGGTACTATATTAATAATCACTAAAGAAAATTTTAAGACAATTCTTAAAGTGCAGAAAATCCAGGGCATAAGCCATGGATTTTTGTGATTAAACCGGCTGTTATGATACTGGTAGTAATGTTATTAAATTAAATATTACGTTAATATTAGAAAATATAAGTTTAGAAGAATTTACCAAAAATATAAAAAACACTTGCCTTATAGTTAACTCTAAGGTATAGAATAAAAAGGTAACAGGGACATATCCGTATGTCTGGGATAAAGTATTAGTAAGGTTCGGTATATTCCGGCATATCAGGGTACTTCTGGAATTAATTTTATATTGGAGGAATAAGGATGCAGTACAGAAATTTTGGAAAAACAGATTTTAAGGTATCGGCATTGGGATTTGGTGCAATGCGACTTCCTACACGGGAAAATGAGAACGGTGACAGGCTTAGCGAGAGCATTGATGAAGCAGAAGCAATAAAGATGATACGCCATGCAATTGATCAGGGAGTGAACTATGTAGATACTGCGTATGGTTATCATAAAGGAAATAGTGAAATTGTGGTAGGGAAAGCTTTACAGGATGGATATCGGGACAGCGTAAAACTGGCTACCAAGTCGCCGGTATGGCTGATCAATAAACCGGAGGACTTTGACAGACTATTACAGGAACAGCTTACTAAGCTGCAAACAGACCATATTGATTTTTACCTGCTGCATGCTTTATCCAGAGACAGATGGAGAAATACTATTTTAAAACATGATGTGCTAAAGTATGCTGAGGCAGCGAAGCAGGCCGGTAAGATTGGGCATATCGGTTTTTCATTCCATGATGAGGAAGAGGTTTTTTTTGAAATTATTGATGGATATGATAAATGGGAATTTTGCCAGATACAATACAATTACCTGGATATTAATGAGCAGGCTGGTATGAAAGGCTTAAAACATGCCGCTTCCAAAGGTCTGGGAATAGTTATTATGGAACCTCTATTAGGCGGAAGACTTGCTAATCCTCCCCAGGATATAAGGGAAATTCTTGATGAAAATGGTAAAAAGCGTTCCCCGTCGTCCTGGGCTCTTCAGTGGTTATGGGATCAACCGGAGGTCTCAGTGGTACTTAGTGGTATGAGTAATTTACAGCAGGTAGAGGATAATTTGGCATCTGCCGATCAATCTGGTGTGGGGCTTTTTGATGCGGAGGATCAGAAAGTAATTGAGAGAGTCAGAACAAGATACAGTGAGAGAGCAGCTATACCATGTACCGGATGCAGTTACTGTATGCCATGTCCAAATAATGTAAATATACCCAGGAATTTTGAATTATATAACGGCAGTGTAATCCATGATGATGTGGAAGGCTCCCGTACTACTTATAATAATTTCTTTGATGAAGAAAATCGTGCATCTGCCTGTATTGGCTGCAGAATTTGTGAGGAAAAATGTCCTCAGAAAATCATGATCAGTGATTGGATGCCTAAAGTGCATAGTGCATTAAAGTAAATATTTAAAATGCGTGCAGTAAATTTTAAAATTATATTTTAATATAGTATAAAAAAGAAGTGTACAGAAATTCTAATGAATCATGTACACTTCTTTATTGTTTATCTGCTTCTGTCACTTCCTTTATTGACAGGATTATCTTCTTTTAAACCAAACACTGCACGTGCACTTTCTGCCTGTGGATCATGTTTTATATGTTTAGAATGAAATGTCCCATCATCTTTTTTATGGTTCTTAGTACTTTTCGCCTGATTATGTGCCATTTAAGCCTCCTTAATATTATTATTCTCTATCAGTATGGTCATCTTTTATTTTTTTATTCCGGTATACAATTGTTATAAAATGTCGATTTATGCTATCGGCATGAACTTTTAAATAGAGATGCTTTTTGCACCTGTAATAGTGACTTAGATTACTTGTACAGATTCTTCATGGAAGCTAAAATAAGTATAAGATGCATGGTTTACTAATCGTTGCATCAATAATATCTACAGAAATATCTGCAGAAAAGAGGAGATCATTATGAAGGTGGGCAAATTTGAAAAAAGATTTCAAATGAAAAGTTTAAAAACCAGGATTGTTGTTTCTGTTGGTACGTTACTACTTGCAGTTTGCTGTATATTTGGAGGGGTGGCTTATTATTCTTCCTATAACTCCCTGTTAACAAATGTTAAAGTGGTATTACCTCAGGTTGCTTACGAAGCTGCTACTATACTGGAAACAAAACTGGATGCTAAATTTTCCGCGTTGGAAGCAGTAGCACAATTGGATGTAATACAAGATCCTGCCGTACCTATAGATCAAAAGATTGCAGTTCTGGGTGATCAGGCCAATACATCAAGATTTAAATCAATGACACTGATGGACTTAGATGGTAATTTTCTATCGACGAAAACAAAAATTAATGCTAAAGACAGAGAATATTTTATAAATGCTGCAAACGGCAAAAGATTTGTATCAGACCCCATTATATCAAAGACAGGTGACGGATCGATGTTAATTATATATTCTGTCCCTGTTAAATATCAGGATAAAGTTGTGGGGGTTTTAACAGGAACTGCGGATTCGAATGCATTCAGTATGTTTTGTAATGACATAAAATTCGGAGACTTTGGAAGAGCATTTATAGTGAATCAGACCGGTGTAATTATAGCGGATCCTAATAAGCTTAATGTTCAGAATCAGGTTAATAATATAGAAAATGCAAAAAATGACCCGTCATTAGTACAACTAGCTGAAATTGAAACTAAAATGATAAAAGGTGGTACAGGATTCGGTTCATACCTTGATAAAGATATTATTACAAAAGAGAATGCAACAGAAGGTGCAAAATTAACTTCCGAAGTGTTAGGAAAAGAAGTGGATCCTGATAATTATAAAGGTATTGAGAAGTATTTAGGATATGCTCCCATAAAAGGCACAACCTGGTCTATCGCTGTTACGGCTCCGAAAATGGAAGTGTTTAATAAACTAAATGAGATAACAGGGATGATTTTCTCTATTACTATTATATTACTCCTTATTAGTTTGGGTATTGCTTTTATACTTGCCGTTCAGATCACAAGGCCTATGAAAGAAGTGGTTACTTATCTGAAATTGGTTGCTGCCGGAGATTTTACTGCACTTGTTTCTCCTGTTTATCTGAAAAGGAAAGATGAGGTAGGTATATTAACTCAAACAGTAGATGAAATGCAAAGATCATTAAGTACACTGATCCGGGGAGTAAATGATGCTTCAACCAGAGTAAATAATACCATATATGATGTTCAGGTTAATCTGTCCGGATTAAACGCGGGGATCGAGGATATTTCTGCAACAACGGAACAATTATCGGCAGGTATGGAAGAAGCAGCAGCTTCCTCTTTGGAAATGAATGTTACGACGGCTGAGATAGAAAGTGCTGTTGACAGTATAGCGAAGAAAACCCAGGATGGAGTTATTTCCGCAGGTGAAATTAACAGACGTGCGAATGAACTTAGGTCCAATGCCCTTTCTTCAAGGCAGCAAGCAGATAAGATATACATAACTACACAAAATAATCTGAAAAATGCTATTGAACAATCAAAAGCGGTTGAGCAGATAGGGGCTTTATCCGATGCCATATTACAGATAACCTCTCAAACTAATCTTCTGGCGTTAAATGCGGCCATAGAAGCGGCAAGAGCCGGTGAGGCCGGTAAAGGTTTTGCCGTTGTTGCTGATGAAATAAGAACACTTGCTGAAGATTCAAAGAACACAGTAAATAAAATACAGGATGTTACCAAAAAAGTGGTGGATTCCGTTGAAAACCTGTCACTGAATTCAGAAAAGGTACTGGAATTTATTGATAAACAGGTAATCAGAGATTATAAGGATATGGTAGTCACCGGAGAACAATACAGTAAAGATGCTGCGTTTTTAGATGAGTTCCTCACAGATTTGAGTGCCACAACGCAACAACTGGCAGCTTCCATACAAAACATAATTAAAGCAATTAGTGAAGTAAGTATTTCCTCTAATGAGGGTGCGATTGGAACTTCTGATATAGCTAGAATGTCTGGTGATATATTAAAAGGATCCAAGTTGGTTATAGACGAGACTTTAAAGGTAAAGGAAAATTCAGACAAATTATTACTAATGGTTAAACAGTTTAAAATTAAAGCTGATTGATCGAAATAACGATTGCTTTCCACAATTCTACATTTTGTTGCCCACATAAGTTACGAAAACCGTTACCCCCGCAAAATTTGCGGGGGTATGGTTTTTAATTATATATAACATCCTTTAAAAATCGAATAAAAATATAATGTAAAGCAGAAACTATGAAAAATTATTTTTTTTGCTAAGTAAAAAATATGGTGTCAAATAAAACAAATATTTAGAATGAAAGATTAAAATAGCATGAAAAATAAAAAGAATGGTTGATATTTTCCAATTTTTCTGGTAGGATATACAATGAAGAAATTTTTTGAAATTAATGCTTTATTTTCTTAAAGTATTGATTTATAGATAGCTTTGCTATTGCAATTTCGCAATAACATAAATTAATAATCTGAAAGGGAGAACTTTTATGACAGAAAACAAGAAGTTGCAAGAATGGGTAAAAGAAATGGCAGAAATGTGCCAACCAGATGATATTTACTGGTGTGATGGTTCCGAAGAAGAGAATGAACGCCTGCTGAAGCAGATGGTTGATTCTGGAATGGCAGTACCTTTAAAAAAACGTCCAGGCAGTTATTTATTCCGTAGTCATCCATCTGATGTTGCGCGTGTAGAGGACAGGACATTTATCGCTTCTAAGACTAAAGAAGAGGCAGGTCCTACCAATAACTGGGTTGATCCAGATGAATTAAAAGCGACTATGAAAGAGCTTTATAAGGGATGCATGAAGGGAAGAACCATGTATGTTATTCCATTCTCCATGGGACCTATTGGTTCCCCAATTTCTAAGATTGGTATTGAATTAACAGACAGTCCTTATGTAGTAGTAAACATGCGTATCATGACTCGTATGGGCAAGAAAGTTCTGGAAGCTCTTGGTAACGGAGAATTCGTACCTTGCCTTCATTCCGTAGGTGCTCCTCTGGAAAAAGGACAGAAAGATTCATCCTGGCCTTGTGCTCCGATTGAAAAGAAATACATCAGTCATTTCCCGGAAGAAAGACTTATCTGGTCCTATGGTTCCGGTTATGGCGGGAATGCATTATTAGGTAAAAAGTGCTTTGCACTTCGTATCGCATCCGTAATCGCACGTGATGAAGGATGGTTAGCAGAACATATGCTTATTCTTCGTCTTACAGATCCTAACGGTAATAAGAAGTATATTACAGGTGCTTTCCCAAGTGCCTGCGGTAAGACAAATCTAGCTATGCTTGTTCCGACAATTCCTGGTTGGAAAGTTGAAACTATCGGTGATGATATTGCCTGGATGAAGTTTGGTAAAGATGGCCGTCTATATGCAATTAACCCTGAAGCAGGTTTCTTCGGTGTTGCACCTGGAACATCTTATGATTCCAATCCTAATGCTATGCACAGCACTGAGAAAAACACTATTTTTACAAATGTTGCATTAACTGACGATGGAGATGTTTGGTGGGAAGGGATCGGAACAGATGCTCCTGAACATTTAATTGACTGGAAAGGCAATGACTGGACTCCGGATTCTAAAGATCCGGCAGCTCATCCAAATGCACGTTTTACTGCTCCGGCTGAACAGTGCCCTGCAATTGCACCTGAATGGGAAGATCCAGCAGGAGTTCCAATTTCTGCAATCTTAATTGGTGGACGTCGTCCAAGTACAATTCCTTTAGTACATGAAAGTTTTGATTGGAAACATGGTGTGTTCATGGGCTCTATTATGGGCTCTGAAATCACAGCTGCAGCTATCTCCAATAATATCGGACAGGTACGTCGTGATCCATTTGCGATGCTTCCTTTCTTCGGTTATAACGTTTGCGATTACTTACAGCATTGGTTAAACATCGGAGAAAAGTCAACCGAAGATAAATTACCAAAGATCTTCTATGTTAACTGGTTCCGTAAAGATAAAGATGGCAAATGGTTATGGCCAGGATTTGGTGAAAACAGCCGTGTTCTTAAATGGATTTGTGAAAGAGTTTCCGGAGAAGGCAAAGCTGTTAAGGCTCCTATCGGATACATGCCTACATCGGATGCACTGGAACTTACAGGTCTTGATGTAAGTGAAGATGATATGAAAGAACTTCTTAAGGTTGATAAAGATGAGTGGTTAAAAGAAGTTGCTTCTATTAGGGAACATTACGCTAAATACGGCGAAAAACTTCCAAAAGAATTATCTGCTCAGCTTGATGCTCTTGAAGGCAGATTAAAAGCTTAATAATAAATAACAGATATTTGCCGGCATATAGATTACTATATGCCGGTTTTTTTAATTAAGAACACTTTATCTCATTTGTCCATGTCCCTGGTTTGTACCACACTGGGCATTAGTTCCCTTAATATGCCCGGCAGATGGAATGGAGGAAACAGTAATGGATAGAATAACAGGCGCCACAGATAAGACAGAAATCGGAAGCGTTTGTGTAAGGGCAGATTAACTATGGATAAAAAAGTGTAATGATTGCCATCAGTCTTCCGTCCAGGTCTTTCTTGTACGACAGACAACTGTTATTGGAATAATGCAACTGTATACGTTCGTTAACATTACGGATACCAAATCCGTTACTTACTTTAAGATCCGTTTCCTCATAGCATAAGAAAGCGTTCAGTTTTTCCGGGTCAGCACCGGATCCGTTATCAATAACGGTGATGGAAAGCTGTTCAGGGCTCTGCTTAATATGAACTTCAATCAGGAGCGAAGTAATGTCAGGGTTATGTAGAATCGCATTTTCAATTAATGGTTGCAGGATAAATTTCGGAATCTGAATTTGCAAAAGAATAGTCTCATCCGGCACCAGTATATTTAATTGAATTTCTATTGGACATTCCAACTGATATATACGGATAAATTCCTGTATATTATCCAGTTCTTTTCTCAGGGAAACGGTATCATCCGGATGAGAGATACTATAGTGCATTAAATTGGCTATGGAGGAGATTACATCTGCAATGTCATCATTTTTTCGTGATAATGCCATCCAGCTTACAACATCCAATGCATTATATAGGAAATGTGGGTTGATTTGTGCCTGCAGTGCATGAAGGACAGCTGCTCTTTTTGCGCGGTTTTCCTCATAAATTTGTTCGATTAAAGTGTTTTCCCTATGAATTAATTCCAGAAAACTGTTACATAGAACCTGAAGTTCCGCATCTCTGAATTCAGAAAGGCGAGATATGTCAAAGGTACGGCTGTCCTCAACTTTGCCCATAAGATGTGCAAAAGATATAACAGGAGCAGTGATTTTTTTCGAAATTACATATAGAATTAATATCACAATCAGGTACGTAAAAATGGAGAACCAGATATAGGTACGTAAAGAGTGTCTTGCCATAGCTTCAATATCGGAGAAGGGAGTGAGTAAAGTGAGAAAAAGGTCGTCGTTAACAGAAACTGTATTTATGATATATTTTTTACTGGCAAGTTTCATTGTACGGGAGTATCTCTCATTGCCGCAGGCGGTAAGGTCACTGGTTAAAATGTTTTCGATTGGTTCACCACTCTGGTACAGTATCTTATCATCTTCATTTATAAGAAAGATAGAACTATGCGGTGTAATGGATTCCAGGGAAAGTTTATCAAATAAAGAATCAACTGGAATTCTGATAATTATCACACCGATACCTTCCTTGGAAGGTTTCTGCTGATAATAATTTTGGATACATTTGGCATAACACAGTTCATCAGTATGTTCATTCAAGAAAAAATAAGGTGACCATGTTACAGACATAGTACGTTGGTACCATTCTTCCTGTGAAATTGCTTCTGTAGAATATACTTGGCTGGTAAGCATCTCAGAATTATCTGAAAGTGTCTGCGAATCAAAGTAGTTAGCCAGAGGTATGGATTTTTGTAAGTAGAATGTGAAACTGCATGTAATACTGGAAGAATAAAGCAATTGGTTCAGATATTTTTCAAATTTTTTCCGAATGAGTACCTTAGCTCGGAACATCTTGAGATATACCGGGCTGTCTGTATTAAGTGCTTTACCAAATTCTTCGTCATTGATCAGTTGAAAAGGAACCATATTGAAAGAATCTACATAATTAGTAAATATGGTTTCATTAAAGGCGAGCAGGTTTGCCTGTTTCTGCTCAATTTCGTTCATTAGGGTAGAACGGAAGATTATGTAAATCAGGCAATAGGAAATAAAGAATATAATCGATAAACCACAAAACAGGGTAAGAAACATTTTTTTTCTCATGAATAATCCTCGTTGTTGTTTGCTCAGAGTTGGCAGTTACGATATTCAGATGGATTCATACCTATTTTTTTTCGAAACAGGGAAGAAAAATAACCTGGATCTTCATAGCCGGACAGATGGGCGACCTCGGAAATAGTATATTGTGGATCTTTCAATAGTTTTTTTGCATGTTCCAGACGTTTGCCTGTGATATATACATTCAGATTCGTTCCGGCAGATTGTTTGAATATCGTGCTCAGATAAGAAAGGGTAATATTCATTTTCGTAGCCAGAAATGAAATATTAAAATTGGAATCTGTAAAATGTTCTTCGATGTGTTGCAGTGCATATCGATACAATGCGTCTGTATTGCTGCTTTTCTGATGGTTTAGCAGATTAAGCATGTCAAAAAAAGTAGTTTCAACATAATTTAATTTAGAAGCCGAATTGGGCAGCTCGTAAAAACTTTCCAATGTATGAGAACGGGAGGACTGAATCGCCTCTGAGTTTACACGGAGGTCGGAAAGAAAGTCAAACAAAAGATTCAAAAGTCCTCCGCCCATGAGGTCGCAATATTTTCCGGACATACATTCCTGGTAAAGACGTGAATGGAAAAAGTCTTCAATCTTGCTGATATCATGATTGTTAAGTGCAAGAGAAATTTCTTTCTGGTAATTGTATTCAGTTAGTTCTATTAATTTTGAACGAGAGGATTCCCTGGCCTGATATAGTTCTGTCAGGATATCTTCCAGCTGTTCTATTTTCTGGCGAGTGACCGGTTTTAGTATATAGTGATTCACATGATATTTCATAGCACTTTTGGCATACTCGAATTCTCGGTAACCGGACAGCAAAATAACCGGAATACCGGACAACTCAGGGGATTCATCCACGTGTTTGGCAAGCTCGATCCCATCCATAAATGGCATTTTGATATCGGAAATAATAGCATCCGGGCAGCAGGTTTTAAGATATTCCATAGCCTGAATTCCATTTGCGGCACTTCCGCATAAGACACCTTGAAAACGTTCCCAGTTGAGCTGTTCTATCAGCCCCTCTAATACAAATCTCTGATCATCTACCAAAAGTATCTTAAAAGAAGAACTCATTTTTATTTCCTCCAAATGATTTTATATGATTATTGCTCTGTACATTCATTCTATCAGAACAAAGGCAATTGTCAATGACTGGCCTTTTACAGTTAAAAAAATTCAAATCAGGTGAAAATTATTCACATTGATAAACGATAAGACGAAAGATTATAATAGGCAAGAAAGCAAATATTTCAGATAAACAGGAAAGGTAAACCTTTGCTTTATGTTTAAAGGAGGAGGAAATTTGCAAAAAGGAAAGAAAAAAAGGATACAAAAAAAAAGAACGAAAGCAGTGATAAGGGAAAACTTACAGCTATATGGACTTATGCTTCCGGTTTTGGTTCTGATTGTGGTTTTTTGTTATGGACCTATGTTCGGTCTGATAATAGCATTTCAGGATTATTTGCCAGGTGCGCCGTTTTTTGGTGGGAATGTGCAATGGGTTGGGTTAGATCATTTTCAACGATTCATAGAGGGAAAATATTTTGGCAGGCTGATTAAAAATACATTAGTCTTAAGCGGGCTAAATCTACTATTTGGTTTCACGGCACCAATACTATTTGCATTGTTAATTGATCAGATAAAACGGTTAAAATTAAAAAAATTTGCGCAGACAGCCAGCTATATGCCTTATTTCATTTCCACCGTTGTAGTGGCCGGTATGGTACTCTCCTTTATTGACGAGGGAGGAATGGTTACCAATTTTCTTACAAACGTGTTTGGGCTGCCCAATAAAAACTGGAGAAATGAGGCATTGGCCTTTCCTACGATTTATACGATTACAAATGTGTGGAAGGGATTTGGTTTCGGCAGTATCCTGTATATCTCTTCCATTGCATCCATTGATCAGAGCCAATATGAATCGGCTAAAATTGATGGAGCAAACCGCTGGCACCAATGCCGTTACATTACATTGCCTGGAATCAAAAATATTATTGCGATCAATTTGATTCTGGCAATTGGCGGTATTCTGGGTACTAACAGCGATTTGATCCTGCTGTTATATTCTCCGGCAACCTATGATGTGGCAGACGTAATCGGCACCTATACATACCGGTTAGGAATTATTTCTGGGGAGTATAGTTATACGGCGGCGGCGGGATTGTTTATGTCAGCTATCGGTTTTGTACTTACATTTATCGCTAATAAGATTAGCAACAAAATGACCGGATTCGGTCTATGGTAGGAGGAGATTATGAGAAGTATTACAAAAAGAAGCAAAATAAAAGAGGGTAATCGGTTTGTTACAATTTTCATTTATCTTCTTGTAATTGCAATTTGTATTATTACGATCTATCCGATGTATTACGTACTGATATTATCTGTCAGTGCACCGGAAGCAGCTGCTAGAATGGATGTATACTGGTACCCAAAAGGGTTTTTTCTGGATGCCTATAAAATGCTGGTGGGAGACTGGGAGATGTGGAGGGCGTATCTGAATACGATTCTCTATACAGTGCCAACGACGTTTCTCATGCTGGTTACCAGTGTTCTGGTTGCTTATCCGCTGACCTACAAGAGGCTAATGGGAAGAAAATATGTAAATATGTTTCTATTGATTCCTATGTACTTTAGCGGGGGAATGATTCCTGCTTTTCTTCTGATCACTAAATTGGGATTGTATGGGAATCCGTTATCTCAGATTATTCCGGCCAGTTTTTCCATATGGAATATCATTCTCATGAAAGCTTTTTTTTCCAGTATACCGGAGGGTTTGAGAGAAGCTGCCAAAATCGACGGTGCCGGAGTCCTGAGAATTTTAAAGGATATCTATCTGCCTTTGTCAAAACCGATTCTGGCAGTTATAGCAGTTTACACCATTGTCGGAACCTGGAACAGCTGGTTTAATGCATTGATTTATCTGCCAAGAACCGATTGGCAGCCGTTGCAGTTGTTTTTAAGAAGAATTCTGGTAGAGAGTACAAGACAAGTGTCTGAGGTACTAAGCCCGGAAATGGCAGCAGAGATGGTAAAGAGGCAGATGTCTGGCGCACAGTTAAAATACGCTATGATTATTTTTACAACATTGCCGATTTTGTTTACATATCCATTTTTTCAAAAATATTTTGTGAAAGGGGTTATGCTAGGGTCTTTAAAAGAGTAACAGAGGATGGACTTGAATATCTGCCCCATAGGTGGCTAAAGCAGCAGAAGTTATTGGCGGCCTGCAGACAGGGGTTTTGATAGAAAATGCTAAAAGGAGGGTACATAAAATGAGAAAAAAGATGAATACAATGATTGCCATAGCAATGAGTTTTATTCTGGCAGCAGGTTTAACCGGCTGTGGAAAAACGGATCAGGCAGCACAGACAGTCCCTGGAGAAACAACTGTTTCGGAAGAACAGGGTACGAAAGGACAGGAACTGAGTACTGTAAAAATTCTTGGCTCAAATTATACTTTTACAGGTGCTAATGGCAGGACGGTTACTTTAAAGGACTGGTCGACGAAAGGAAAGAGTAGAAGATGGAAGAAATTGACAGATGATCTGGCAGCAAAAGGTGTGAAGCTGGAGCTGGATTTAATTGAACCGGATCAATATGAAACTACCTGTCAGACTATGGCTGCCAGCGGTCAATTCGCAAAGTATGATATGCTTAACATCACACCACTTGACGATAAGACAAAGATTAATCTGGTAAAACAGGGACAGATCCAACCTATCAGCGATATCTGGGAACAGTATTCGGAAGGACCGGCCAAAGAATTTTTCTCTACAGAAGCGGGAAAGTATTTCTTTAATCATATGAAACTGGAAGATGAAAAATGTTATTGGCTCTCCGATTTTGGTACTTCAAACTATCAAAAAGAAAAGGAAACCAATTCTATACTCGGTTTTCAATTAAGGCAGGATTGGCTGGATATAATTGGTAAAGAAATCCCGACAACGCTGGATGAATTTTTTAACGTGCTGAAAGAGTTTCAGGATAAAGATGTGAATCAGAGTGGTACAGCCGATGAATTTATCAGTCTGGATTTGGGCAGTTTTTCAACGGATATCGCACAGTGGTTCGGACTGGGGATCGGTCTTACATTTATCAATTCTCAGGAGGGTAATAAGGTGACCTCACCCTGGTACCAGGAGCATGTAAAGGATTATATTACCTACATGCAAAAGCTGTATGCGGCAGGACTTTTAAAGATGAGGGATAATCAATTCAATACGTATATGGCAAATAATCAGATTGCCGGTATTTCTGATTGGGGAACAGAAATGTGGCTGGAACCATCCATTACCGTACCGGAGAGCGCAGCATACCCATGGTATGTACCGTTCCGTATCCAGGCGGTAGAGGGACAGGTGCCGTTATTCAGAGGACAAAATAAATATAATTCAAGCTCGCGTGCTTATGCTGTATCCTCTAATAGTGATAAACAGGCGGCAATTGCAAAGATTCTGGATTACCTTGTATCCGAAGAGAGTATTGAACTTACGGAATATGGGATTGAGGGTGTAAGCTATAAGATGGTGGATGGAAATATCAGCAATATTATTGACGGCTCCTTGGAAAATACGGATGCTGTGGGAATGGCGCTTTGGACCAATAACTCTATTTTCCCGCGTTTTGAACTGAATAAAGATATAAGCGGTGAAATGAAGAATACCATTCAGTTTGCTAAAGATAATGGGGTGAAAAATAATGCGGAGGGTAAATATGATTTTACACTGGAAGGCATTAATGACCCGGATCACAGATTATTTCATGATGAGACCGCCTATGCAGTTCCGACGCTGGATGAAATCAGCAGAACAAATGAAATCAGTAATGATTTAGCAACCTATGCATCAGAGCTTTTAACCAAGTTGATCATGGGAGAAAAGAGTCTGGACGACTGGGATTCTTATCTTCAGGATTTAAAAGAGTTAGGACTTGATGATCTGATTGAAATTAATCAGGCCAGGTATGATCGTGCAATGAAATAAAGGGAAAAGGTAAATACTATGGACAGACAGAAAAGTCAGATAAATTTAATTCCGGATTATGGACCGGATACCGGAAATTATTGGTGCAGCTGGGATACGCAATTTCGTCTCAATTCGGCGGAAGACGGTAAGGATACCGTAAATCTGCGAAATGTACTAACACAGGAGTTTTTATTTGCAGAAAATGGTGTACTTAATAATTATTTTCATTCGATAAGGAAAGATTTGTACATCATTTTGGATGATGGCTGGGACGTACCGCCGGGTACACCGGGTAACGGTGAGGTAAGTGTATTTGGAAGTTTGGAACTAAACGAAGAAAAGTTTCCGAATTTTACAGGAACACCGGAAGAAAGATTGTACAAAATGAAAAAGGCTGTAATCGAGCTAGGCTACCGTGGATTGGGCCTGTGGATTTGTGCCAACGCAACAGGGGAAAGTGAGAAAACACCTTTATCGCTAAAGCAATCGGAGGATTACTGGAAAGAAAAAGCGATTTTGTCCAGGAAAGCCGGTATTGATTACTGGAAAGTTGACTGGGGATATCATTGCATGGCTCCTGCTTACCGTGATATGATGACTAGAGTTGTAAAGCAGTATGCTTCAGACTTAAAGATTGAGCATGCGTCCTGTCGGGGACCGTTGGATCGAAATGAAGGAAATGAGATTTATCCAGAAGAACTATTGTCTTTTAGTGATTATATCCGTACCTATGACATTGTGAAGGAATTTACCTATAGTACGACAATATCCAGGACTTGGGCTTTACTGCAGACAGTCTATCGGAAGAAATATGGTTGTGCAGGAATTGTAAATGTGGAGGATGCACTGCTTCTTGGGGCAGGTCTTGGATGCTCTATGGGGGTGATGCGTCACCCCTGCTGGGGGGGCACACAGACAGATGTCCTGGAATTTGGGCTGAAGTACAATGAAGTAGAGCGTGTACTCCATTGGCAGCGGATTGCCCCGCCTTTTGGAGCTATGGAAACGATTAATCGGGCCAGTGGTGAGAATCTGATAGACTGGACGAATTCGGTGGATGGGCCGGAGGCAGACGGGTGGCTTGCGAACATGATCCAACCAGAGGAAATCATTAAACAAAGTGCCCCATATATTATCACCAGGAATATGGAACGCCCTGTTGTTACCCCATGGGAGGATGAGAAACCTTTCCTGGCCTGCAGCAGACATCCCATGACGGGAGCTGTCAGCCTGGCTGTCATGCCAAGGACACTGGGAGAGCAAAAAATTTATACGCCCAGGGCTGACATTACAATGCGGCTTGCCTCTTTTACCAAGCCAATCGGTATTTTCGGCGAATTTGGGAAACTAACAATTCCTTTGGAAGAAGCGGTGAGCGGAAGAATATATCTGCAGGATCTGTGCAGGGAAGCTGCTGTTGACGTGACAGAACTGGTAAAAAAAGGTGATATTGAGTTGGAAATTGATTTTGATTTGATTAGGAAAAATGGATGGTTGGATAATGACAGAGGTGATTTGTCGGCACCGGGATTCATGCTCTGCCAACTTGAAAAATGAAGAGACTAAGATAGGACCAATTTGAATGGGGCAGTCGCACTAGTGCGGCAGCCCTATTTATTAAGCAAAACAATAAGAATTAATACCTGAATGTTTTTGAATTTATATTTATTTCTTTGTTAATATATGGTAAAATTATATTGTGCTATACACGAATGGTACAAGTAAACAATAGTAATGAAGCTTATAGTTATTTAACCGAAACGAATAAAAACAGAATTAAAAGTTTAAAAAGCATAGGAGGTTTACATTATGAATGGGTTTCAATTTAACATTAGCACACCGGAACAGCAGGGGGTCAAATCTGAAGCTATTATAGATTTCTTAGACGCTGTTTCGCAATGCAGAACGTTGGACATGGATCAGGATTTTCACAGCGTTATGATAATGAGACATGGGGCAGTGATAGCAGAGGGCTGGTGGGAGCCTTACGCTAAGGAAATGCCACATATGCTATTTTCCCTAAGCAAAAGTTTTACTTCTACAGCCATTGGATTAGCCGTTTCTGAGGGACTACTGACTGTGGATGATCTAGTTACTGATTATTTTAAAAAAGAGTGTCCTGATCCAACGGGTTATTTGGCAGAGATGCGTATCAAACATTTGCTTAGTATGTCAACCGGACATGTAGTTGATACAATGGAATTTTTACAGGAAAGTGAAGATGGTAATTGGGTTAAAGCTTTCTTAAATGTACCGGTAGAGAAAGAACCGGGTACTCACTTTTTGTACAATACGGGAGCTACTTATATGTTATCTGTCATTATTCAGAGAGTTACCGGAGTAAAGTTAATAGATTATTTACGGCCGCGGCTTTTTGAACCATTAAGGATTAAAGAACCAAAGTGGGAAGAATGTCCAATGGGTTATAATACTGGTGGATTTGGATTAAGTATTCGAACAGAAGACATTGCTAAGTTTGGTCAGCTGTATTTAAACCAGGGTTCTCTTAATGGAGTGCAGATTCTTCCGAAAGAATGGATCGCAGAAGCAACTTGCTCCCATATCAGTAATGGAAATGATTCAAACAGCGACTGGTGTCAAGGATATGGATATCAATTCTGGCGCTGCCGTTTTAATATTTACAGGGGAGATGGAGCTTTCGGACAATATTGCATCGTAATGCCGGATTATGACATGGTTGTAGCTATTACCAGTGGACTAAAAGATATGCAGATTCCTCTTAATCTTTTATGGGATCATTTACTGCCAGGAATATGTGATGCTAAATTACCGGAAAGTGCAGTTTCTCAGGAACTTATGAATAAGTTAAATACTTTAAAGGTTTTACTGCCCAAGGGAGATAAAATTTCTGAGATGGCAGAAGAGATTGCGGGTAAATGTTTTACCCTGGATGATAATGAAGATCATATTGAATCAATCTCTTTTGCATTTGATGAAGATGTCATACATCTACATATTACCGCCAGGGGTAAAAAGCAGACATTACAGGCCGGGATTGGAACATGGACTGCCGGTTATCTTGAATGTTTTGATCGTAAAATGCCGGCCAGGCTTACCGGTATCTGGCTAAATAATACTACCTTATTAATCCAATGCCGGTTAGTTGAAACTCCTTTTGCGAAACAATTCCGATTTACATTCAGCAAAGAGGGACTTATAGTAGAATCAAAAGGTAATGTTGGGTTTGAGGAACCCGGATGGAACAAAACCTTAGGAAAATAAGCATATGTATCAAGATAAAAACCTGTCCTGAAAATTGATTTATAACAGGGCAGGTTTTTCTTAGT
Organism: Anaerocolumna sp. MB42-C2; assembly: GCF_030913705.1. Classification (GTDB taxonomy): domain Bacteria; phylum Bacillota; class Clostridia; order Lachnospirales; family Lachnospiraceae; genus Anaerocolumna. Next base: position 1,228,557 of record NZ_CP133190.1, on the reverse strand, counting down.
ATAAGGGAAGTAACTTTGTTTGAACAATTAATGCATAGAGTTTAATTTCTCTTTTCTCCTGGAAAACAATCGGAAGGCAGTAATAAGTACACCTACCAAACAAATAAAAGCAGCAGTAATATAAACTGCCCGCATGCCGAAGATGAAAACACCGCTTTCACCCTCAACAAAATCCGTTACGCGGTATCCTAATTTACGGCTCATACAGCCATATAAAAGAGTGGTAGCTAATGTTATCCCGCAGATCATACCTAAATTACGAACAAAGGCATTGATACCTCCACCGATTCCTAATTTATTTTTAGGCAGGGTGGACATAATAAGTGAGGTGTTGGGAGACTGGAACAATCCATTTCCTAAAGACATAATCGCTACAAAAATACCCATGGCAACATAAGATGGATGTTCATTTAGGGTGGACATGAGAAATAGTCCTAAACTTGTAAGCGTCAGTCCCATTAATGTTAAGATTTCAGAACCGATTTTATCGGATAGATACCCGCTTACAGGGGCTGTCAGCGCTAAAACTAAAGGATATATGGATAAAAATGCTCCTGCCTGTCCGGGGGTAAACGGTAGTATATCCTGCAAATAAAACGGCATTACGATATTGGAGCAGAAGATAGCTACAAAACTGATAAAACCGCAGATTATACTAACGGAAAACCATTTATTTCGGAATAGTTCTAACTCAAGTAAAGGCATTTCCGATCTATTTTCTACTACAAGAAAAAGGATGAATAGAACTACCGTAATCAAGAGGCATAACAAAATTACAGGGGATTTAAATCCTATATTTTGAATTTGACCTAATGCAGTAAATAAAAGCACAATGGTAATAATAAACAATATGGCTCCTAACAGATCGACTTTCTCATCAGTCCTTTTAGCAGAACGAGGCAGCAGTTTAATTCCTAATATAAATACGATGATACCAACCGGAACATTAATCCAGAAGATATATTCCCAGCTGGTATAGGCTACGATTAAACCACCTAAAGATGGTCCGGCTAAAGACCCTAAAGCTACAAAGGTACCGCTCAGCCCTAAAGCTCTCCCGCGTTCTTTAACAGGAAATACCTGTGTTATTATACCCTGGCTGTTAGCCATCATCCCCGCAGCTCCAATCGCCTGAATGACACGGGCTATGAGGAGAACTCCTAAAGAATACGTAAGACCGCAAAGAAGAGATCCTAAAGAAAATAAAGCGATTCCGAATAAAAATATTACAGTTTTTCCGAAAATATCACCTAACCTGCCGAATAACAGCATAGTAGCGGAGATTGCAATAAGATAAACACTTACTACCCAAGCAATAGCCGCTGATGTAACCCCTAAACTGTTTGCCATGGTAGGCAATGCGACATTAACAATACTGCCGTCTAATGCTGACATAAATATTGATAAAACAATTATTAATAAAATACTCCATCTTTTACTGGTATGGATTGTACTTTCTGATGTGATAATATCCATAGCTGACCACCTTTTTATAATTTTTTTTCTTCTGCTCTTAATAAAATTTTCTCTAACATGGTATCCAATAATTTAATTTCTTCCTGAGAAAGATCCTGGGTAATACTGCTAATCCATAGATGGATTTCATCTTTAATGACTGGGATTACCTCTTTCGCTTTATCGGTGAGAAAAAGTCTGTATGCTCTGCAGTCGTTCAAATCCGATAACTTTTCCAAATAGCCAGATTCAATGAGCTTTTGAATATTACGGGTTGATAAAGCTTTATCTACTCTCATTTCTCTGCTTATCTTTTCTAAATTAATTCCTTCATTCTGCCATAAAGCTAATAAGAAAGGATAAGTTCCGCTGCTCAAATTATATGGTTTTAGAACTTCATCCATATGGAATTGTGTGTATTTAGAAATATGTGATATTCTCTTTGTTAATAGTTTCCCTTGATTCATATAAAGCCTACTTTCAAATGATTTCTCAAAAGTTGATACGTCAACTATTATATCTACAATTAGTTGACCTGTCAACTAAATTGTTTGGATTTTGTTATATTCAGAATTCATTTATATTGTAGAAGCATAAGTATTAGTCGCTATTTTGTAAATATATGGGCCGTATTTTTGTGAAAAAAATATCAATATTGTATCGATAATTTAAAAAAAATATTGACTCGGATATTTTAAAAAAAATAATGTCAACCGTTTTTGAAAATGTCCTCAAAAAGTTTAAACATAAGCACCAGATTTCTGGTGCTTAGTTTTAAATAGTACTTTAGGAGAAAATCCATAGCTCAGTCGGTATTTGGATAACCTTAATAAACCTACAGACTTCGAAATATCAGTTAAGCTACATCTTTTCTATGTAATTGACTTTTAGCGTACTTTTCAAATGATGCCTGCTTCCAAGGATGGTTCATAGGAGGTATGTATTTCTTTTTTGGTAATTCCGGAATGGTCGCTAAATCAAATGCTTTTGAAGAAAGCTTGTGTTCCGGAAGTAACTCAAGTGCATAAACCTGCTCACCAATACAACTAAAAAGTTCACCATTGAATGATCTAATTACCATTGCTGTGGTGCCCTTACGATGGTGTACAGCGATTCCTTGACTGTTTACAGGAAGATAGTATTCATTTTGATATTTCAGGCAACTTCCGTTATCTATCTTTCTAGAAGATAATACCGCCAACGTCAGATTGATTTTATCACTATCTGGTTGCATTTCGAACACAGATTTGATACTATCAATAGGTAAAGCGAACTGCTTATTAAATTTCTTTATATAGGTGTGGAGAAATTGATTGGCTTGCTGAATGCTGGTTACATTCGCAAGTCGGAGTTCAACAGGAAGGCGGGATTGAAGAGTGCCAAACATTCTTTCAACCCGCCCTTTTGCTTGTGCAACGCTGGAAGTACGAATGTCGATTCCTAATTGTTTGCAGGCATAACCAAACTGAGTAAAGGTATCTTTCTCTAAAGAGGTTTCATGCTTCTTTTTATACTCAAATACAGTTCGGTTGTCAGTAAAAAATTGATATGGAATGCCATAATTACTAAGAACCTGATAGAGAACATGATAATAGCCATTTAATGTTTCTTGTTCATCAAAGTAGGCGCCAACAATCTGCCCTGTGGCATCATCAACGGCGATGTGGAGTTGTGTTTTGAATTGCCCAAACCAAAGGTGTAGGGACGCATCCATTTGAAGCATTTCACCGAAATACGCGCATCTAGGATGCCTAGGATGCGAATCCTCCAGATCCATGATGGAACTTTGAATAATAGCTGCTTTCTTTTTAGACTTAGTCTTTGATTGAATAGCCTTTAGTGCTTTTTTTACCGCTTTCTTGGAAGAACGGTTTGCTTTAGGAGAAAGGATGTATTCCTTTCTAAGAATAGAAGTAATGGCACTGACAGATACACTGATATGTTCTTTTTCTTTGAGAAGTTCAGAGTAATGGGTCAGATTGCAGTCACTGTACTTGGTACGATATAAGTCCAAGATTAACTGTTTTGTATCTGTAGGAAGAGTAATGGCCGGCTGTCGCCCTCGGTTACCATGAATAAAGAAAGACTTACCTTGTTCTTGATAGCCCTTTATTAAGCGATTGATGTGTCGATCTGAACAACCTATTTTAAGAGCAGCTGTTTTCTTATTACCATTTGTGTCTACGAGTTTTTTAATGACCTCGTACTTTTGGTTTTCGTCCATTGTTAGTAATACCTTTCTGATTGTGTCCACCTCATTTCTAAGTCATGAGGTTCTATTATAATATATGAACGACTAATTGGGACATAATCATTTGTGGTACACTAAGACATTATCATAAATGAATCATATGACTCGGATATTTTAAAAAAAATAATTGACATTTGATTAAAAACATATATAATACTCTTATGTCAAAGGCGATGTATCTTTATGTATTTTTATACATAAAGTATGTCGTCTATTTTTTTATCTAAAAAACCAAAGAAGGGGTTGCATGATTATGGAAATTAACTTAGCAAACAGCGCATTTGTAATTATGAGTACTGCATTTGTTTTTCTTATGACACCGGGACTGGCATTATTTTATGCAGGAATGGAGAGAAGAAAAAATACGTTAAATACTTTAATGTCTTGCTTTTTTATCTGTGGAGTAGGTTCTCTCTTATGGATCGTATTCGGGTATTCTTTAGCTTTTGGAGCAGATCACGGAGGCGTGATCGGAGATTTTAGTCATGTATTTTTTAATGGAGTTAGTATGGATCCCAATGCAGCTTATTCAAGTACGATACCGGAAACTTTGTTTGCAGCATTTCAAATGATGTTTGCAATTATAACGCCGGCTTTAATCTGCGGTTCTATTGCAGGTAGAATGAGATTTAAAGCATTGTTTATCTTTATTGTCTGCTGGTCTGTAATCGTGTATTATCCTTTAGCACATATGGTTTGGGGAGACGGAGGATTTCTTAGGGCAATTGGTTCTGTTGATTTTGCCGGCGGCAATGTAGTACATATAAGTTCCGGTATATCCGGACTGGTAGCGTGTATCATGTTAGGGAAAAGAAGAGAATATGGAGTGGTTTCCTATAAACCTCATAATATTCCATTTGTTATTATCGGCGCAGGTCTGCTTTGGTTTGGATGGTTTGGTTTTAATGGAGGAAGTGCATTAGCTGCTGATGGCTTGGCGGTACATGCTATACTTACAACACATATCTCTGCTGCAACGGCTTTAATATCCTGGATGCTTTTGGAGAAAGTGATACATGGTAAGCCAACTGTTTTAGGTGCTGCTACAGGAGCAGTAGTAGGGCTGGTAGCAATTACACCTGGAGCAGGATTCGTTCCGATTTGGGCTTCCATAATTATCGGTGCCTTAGTAAGCCCCATCTGCTATTTTACAATGACGAAAGTGAAAGCAAAATTCGGTTATGACGATGCCCTGGATGCGTTTGGATGTCACGGTATCGGTGGTATCTGGGGTGGTATAGCAACCGGGTTATTTACACAAAAATCAATAAATTCCGTTGCACAATGGGATGGATTATTTTTTGGCAGTACAAAATTATTCATCGTTCAGATAATAAGTATCGTAATTACAATAGCATTTGCAGCAATTGCTACATTTATCATTTTGTTTATAATGAAAAAATTCATGGCAATAAGAGTAACGAAAGAAGAAGAAGCTTTAGGACTGGATTTAACGCAGCATAGTGAACTTGCATATCCCTCTTTTAACGGATTAGATTAAATAATAAACATTCGTATATGTTATTGCAACAATGAACTTGTTTCAACTGTTTCATTATATACTAGGCAATTATGAAACAAAATAGTTTTTTGAATTTGCCATACAATTGATACTTGTTTCTAGCTTCAGTTGCCCGCAGGGTAAGATTCAGCTTTGAAATTGTATAAATTGCATGATATATAGATACAATATGTAAGTTTCATGATTGCCATCATTATATATTTTAGAATGGAGGATATAAGAGTGAAGAAAATAGAAGCGATTATCAGACCGGAAAAGCTGGAGCCCTTAAAAGATGAGTTACTGAAAAAGAAAATCAATGGTATTACAATTAATCAGGTATTTGGATGTGGAAAGCAATATGGCTTTACTGAGTATGTCAGAGGTAACACTATAATTATGAATACCTTATCTAAAATAGAAATTAAAATCATTGTGCCCGATGAGAGATTAGATGAGATCATTGATACGATTATCTCCGTATCGGAAACCGGTGAATTTGGTGATGGAAAAATATTTGTGTCGGATGTACTGGATTGTATACGTATCAGAACCAAAGAACGCGGAAATAATGCATTATAATAGGAAGAAAGTAATTATTTAAGTAGAAAGTAATAAATTATAGTGATAGAATAACTAATAAAAAAACAGCGTTCTTATAGCATATTAATAAGAACGTTGTTTTTAGAATAAAATACCAAACTATATTTTAGCTATTAATGGGCTATTAATGTAACATAGATACCGGTTAATATTGCGGTTGTGATTACACCGCAAATATTAGCACTTAAGGCATACTCCATAACAAAGCTCATCTTATTAGCCTTAGATACTTCTTTTTGCGCCACTTTTGCTGTTGTCGGAACGCAAGATACACCAGCGATACCGATTACCGGATTAAAATTCTTATTTGTAAAAAGATATACTATGTAACCGCCCAGAATACCGCCGATACCCGATAATAACAGAGCAAGCATACCTAAAAGTAACAATTTAAGTATTTTAGGGTTAAGAATTGTACTTGCATCACATAAAACGCCTAACATTAAACCTAAAAAGAAAGTAGATGCGTACAGAAATACATTTTCAATTAAAGACGTATATTTTTCAAGGCCAGATTCACGTACTGCGATACCTATAAAAAAGCTTAAAAATAATGGTGCAGCTACCGGAAAGAGCAGACATAAAAGTGTATTTGCAACCACTGCGAAAACAAGCTTTTCTTTTGAGGTAATTTTACTTACCTTTGTTGATTTATTAACAATAACTTTCCCACGAAGATTTTTAGGAATAAGTAAACGTATCAGGAAAGGATATCCACCGTATGTTAGACTTAAATAAAGATAAGCAACGATTGTTATTGGTACAAATAAATCTTTAGCTAATGTAAGAGAAGTAAAAAGCACCATAGGACCATCTGCACCGCCGATAATGGATACAGCGGCAGCTTCACCGTCAGTAAATCCCATTAACTTTGCAATCGGGAAAGTGGTAACGGTACCAAGCTCAGCACACATGGCAATTATCATACCAATAAAGGGATGTGCCAATACCATACCAATGTCGGTTATAACACCGATTCCCATAAATACAAGGCAGGCAATAAGACCGTTACTAAATGTAAAAGTATAGATTGGCTGCAAAAAATCAACTTGCATAATATTCATTAAAGAATCTGTTTTAGTAACAAGGGGATCTATAAATAGATTACCGATTTTTCCGGCTTCCAAAAATAAAACTCCGGCATTAATTGCAGACATACCAAAACCCATAGGAATCATAATAAGAGGTTCTAATATTTTTTTTGCTCCAAGGTAAACTAACAGGATACCTAGTAAAATAAGTAGGATTCGGAATATAACGATATGAGCATTTTGTGCAAACATAGTGCCGATTCCCTGAAATAAATCTAAAATATTCATGAGAAATACCTGTCTTTCTATTGTTTATTATGATATAATGCAAATTATTGGGTATATCAGTCAGTTGAATTTTTTGAAAATAATTTGATGACATCTAATAAAAACTTAATTAATACGGAAATACCCATGGAAATAATAAAACCAATACCGAATACTTTTATTGGTATAAGAATAGCTGCAGTCATAATAACTTCTCCTTTCGTTATTAAATAAAAATTTTGTCATGGTAATTATACTATTATAATAAATACAATACTAATATATATTATAAAAGAGGCCCATAAATAAAAGTTATTATCTGGAAAGCAATGACAAAATATTAACAAGATAAAGTTTTATATTGCGGGTGGCCTAATATTATATAAAGACTTTAAGGCCAAGAGACATAAAAATATCTCACAGGGTGAAAAATATGGAAATACATTATCTGAAAATATTTAATACAGTGGCACAATATAAAAGTTTTAAAAAGGCATCAGAAATTCTTCACATAAGTCAGCCGGCGTTATCTATCCAGGTTAAGAAATTAGAAAATCAAATTGATTTGAAACTTTTCTATAAAATGGGCAATCAAATAAACTTAACGGAAGAAGGTAATATGCTCTATGAATATACGAAAAAAATATTTCACATTATGGATGAAATGGAATTTGATATATTAAAACAGAAGAAAGAAATTGCAGGAACCATAAATCTTGGCGGAAGTAATACACCAGGAACCTATATTTTGCCCAAAATTATAGGTGAAATGAAGAAAAGGTATCCGCTAGTAACAGTCAACCTCCATGTAGCAGATACATCAGAAATAACTAATTTAGTGGAAAATGGGACCCTTGATGTAGCAGTTAACGGAGGCAGCTGTGTTTATAATTCCAATATTTATTCAAAAGAATTAATTCGCGATAAATTGATTTTTGTGGCATCGCCGGGTAATCAATTATGTGAAAAAGAATATATCGGCAAAGAGGATTTGATAGGGTATAGTTTTGTAGTTCACAGCAAAACTTCCCAATTATATACGTATTATAAAAATATTATGAATGTTTTTAATCTGCCGGAAAATATAAGTATGTATTTTGGAAGTATCGATGCAATTAAATCTGCTATTTATGCAGATTTGGGACTTGCATTGATGCCTTATTACTCTGTAAAATCAGATATTAAAATGGGGCTTATTAAGGAATTGAAAATGAAAGAAGATATTACCTTAGAATATCCATATAGTCTTATTTACAATAAGAACAAATACTTATCGGTAAGTGTAAAGAAATTTATTGAAGTCTTAGAGTTAGTATGTAATTCTTATTATTGTGACGAAAAAACTTAATCGATATTAACTTTTTGAAGGAATCATTTATAATAATCACAGTTAGGGTTAAACTTTAGGAGGTTTTATTTATGAAATTAATGATTGCGTCGGATATACATGGTTCCGCTTATTATTGCCATAAAATGATTGAAGCATATAAACGTGAACAGGCAGATAAACTGCTTTTATTAGGAGACTTGCTATATCATGGACCAAGAAATAATCTGCCCAAGGAGTATGAACCTAAAAAGGTCATTGAAATGCTTAATGGTATAAAGGAAGATTTATTATGTGTTAGGGGAAATTGTGATTCGGAAGTAGATCAGATGGTTCTGGAATTTCCAATTATGGCAGAATATTGTATTCTCTATCTTGGCAGCCGTATGATCTTTGCAACCCATGGGCATAAGTTTAATCAGACAGACAAGCCATTGTTAAAAAAAGGTGATATTTTATTAAACGGGCATACCCACATCCCTAAATACGAAGATTGGGGAGACTATAGTTATATCAATCCGGGCTCAGTATCCATACCGAAAGAAAACAGTGCCCATAGTTATATCATACTGGAAGAGGAATTTGTATGGAAAGATCTTGACGGCAAACCATACAAGATATAATTAGCGGTTATATTTGACAGGTGAATGGAAAATGCCAGAAGAGTGAGTTTAAAACAATAAGAATGAGCTCTTGCAAAAATTAAGTATTTCCATTATAGTTATTTTTTCGGTTACAATAGAGACTATTGTAATTAATATTAGACGTCCAGGGGGAAACTATAATGGATTTTAGCAATTTGATTAATCTACAGGGTATGCTGTTTCTGCTGGTTGCGGTAGGATTAATATTAAGGAAAGTTAATGTACTACCCAAACAGGGTACGGCTATTCTGACTGACATAGTCATTTACTTAGTACTTCCCTGTAATATAATAAATTCTTTTTTTATTGAATTTAATCTGGAAGTATTAAAAAATTTCATAATTATACTTTTGATATCCTGTTTCATACAATTTGGTTGTTTGATTCTTAGTAATACTTTGTATAACAGACAAACCTCTGGGTTTAAGAAAGTACTGCAATACGGAACGGTGTGTTCTAACGCGGGTTTTATGGGAAATCCCATAGCGGAAGGAGTTTTTGGGACAAATGGTCTGCTGTTAGCTTCTATCTATTTAATTCCGCAGCGAATTGTTATGTGGTCTGCAGGTGTTTCCTATTTTACTGAAAGCCCGGACAGAAAAACCATAGTAAAAAAGGTGGTCACACATCCTTGTATTGTCGCAGTGTACATAGGCCTGTTAATTATGATTTTTCAGATACCGCTGCCGGTTTTTATAGAAAATACCATAAAAAATATAAGCAGTTGTACGACTTCTTTATCCATGATATTAATTGGCACAATCTTAGCAGAAGTAAATATTAAAACCATAGTTAACAGGACAGCAATCTATTATGCTTTTATTCGACTTATCTTGATACCTTTGCTGGTTTTTGCTGCCTGCAAAATACTAGAGATCAATGATCTGTTAACAGGAGTATCTGTACTTTTAGCCGGGATGCCTGCAGGGAGTACAACCGCTATATTGGCAGCTAAGTATGACGGCGATTCCATTTTTGCCACCAAATGTGTGGTATTTACTACTTTACTTTCTATGATAACAATACCTTTATGGTGTCTTATCTTATAATTAAATGGCTGTTGCAATATCTTTTTACTTCACTTACGAATTTGCAGGTGAAGTTGTAAGGATTTTGCAACAGCCATTTCTTTTTAATTATAAGTTTTACTTATTTTTTGGGTCATATTATTATTACCATATGTTGAAGTTCCTGAATCCTCAATATATCCTGAATCCTCTGTATACCCTGAATCTTCTATGTATTCTGAATCATCAATATCTTCTGAATCATCGGTATCTTCCGACTCGTCATAAATTGTCCCGCTACCGTCACTATTATCAGCCACATATACTGTGTTTTTTGCAGTATTTGATATGGTATTGCTTCCCACATAACAATTTAGTGCACCGTCAATAAAAATGCCGTATCGTTTTGTTGTTTCAATATGATTGTTTTCTAAGGCATAATTGCTGGTGATTTCATTATTACCTAATAAATGAATTCCATCCTGGCTTCGTCCCAGCCTGCCATATATTTCATTGGAGTTTACAATGGCCGAATTAATTTTTGAAGTATATATACCAAATTTATTATAATCTTTAATTATATTATTCATTACGGATGATTCATTAGATTCACTATATAATGCTATACCGTTGTTCTTAGCCTGAGTAATCGTATTATTGGTAATTGCGCAAGTATCGCTGTTATTATATAGATAAATACCATCGTTTGCAGGTAAAGTGATTGTATTTTCCGATACGGTTACGTTACTGGAAGCAGACAGCCCGATTCCTCCTGCAGGAGAGTTTTTGACATTGCCATTTTGCGCCAGTTTATTTCCAGAAATCACTGAATAGTCGCAGCCGTTAATGAGATAAATACCGCTGTTGGAGGTGGATTTTATCGTATTATTAGTAACAGAACTGCTCGGTGACTGCTGCATCAGGATTCCATAACGTTCAATGTCAGCGATTGTATTATTTTTAATTGTTACTCCATTTAAAGGTCTCGAAGCAACACCAATCGTACGGATAGCTTCACCCCAGGAATAGGAATCACCAGTTTTAAGCTGTAATATATGATAAAATTTATTATTCTTAATTACAATGTTATAATTTGTTGGAAGAGGTTCCTTTATGGTATCTTGCAGCGCAGGAAGATAATGGGCACTCTGATTGCTGAGATAGGTGTATACCAGAACACCTACGCTTGTATTACTTATTGTATTATTGCTTATTTGAACATTCTGATAATTGTATAATTTAATTGCTGTTTCTCTAAGATTTAGTAAATTATTATTAGAAATTGTAATGTTCTTATGAAAGACACCTTTTATAGATATATGGGAACCAATCGCTCTGGGATAGTCTCGAATATCGCAATTAGTGATCTGTATTCCGTCACAGGCTAAATCATCGTACTTAATACTGGCTGCCTGCGTGGAGGGCACAAGGGTTTTACTGTGAACGATATCAAGCTGTATTGCTTCTTTGGCCATAGTCCCTACATAACCGTACAATTTGCAATTATCAATCAGACTGTTTTTTACTCCTGCAAAAGTAATCAGGTGACTGCCGTTAGGAACATTACGAATGGTCGCATCCTTAATCGTAATATTAGAAGCATGAATAAACCGAAAACTTTCCGTGCCCTTATTCATTCTTGAGATACTGACGGAATCCCAGATACCACCTTTTATAGTAATATTTTCTCCGGAGGTATAACCACCATTATCCTTGCTCAAATCATTGGCTATAAGGGCTCCTTTTTGATGATTTCTGTTTAATTTTGCGTCAGCATCAGCATTAATTGTAGTATTACTGTAGATTGTCAATTCACTTCTAAGATCATAAGTGCCTGAGGGTATATTAATAGTCAGATTATAAGATCCGTCTTTATTATAATCAAGTAATTTTTGAAGTTCAGCCGAAGTATCTCCTGACTCAGCTGAAACCACCTTATTCTGACGCGCTTCTGCCTGAATTGGCTTTTGAAATAAAAGAAAAACTGTTGTTACAAGTATAAAACCATAGAAAAATTTTTTGTTCATTTTTAATCCCTCTCGTATTACTGCTAGTTGCCATTTTCTAATTTTATGACAAAAAATGATATTTTGTCTTAAAATATCTATCTATGTCATTGATTACATATTAGTTTACCTTATTATTACTTTAATGTAAATATAAAGTATGAAAAATTAAGATAGTATTTATTACCTGTTAAAATAGTTTAAAGTTAAAGAGTAACAAGTACAATTCTGTCTTGTAATTTTCCATTTTTTTCAAAACAATGGAACTCTCTTATTTAAAAAGTTATAAAAATTATAATATTTTAAAAAATTTTTTTCTTTAGAATTCCTGTTTCTTTTGAAGCATATTATAAATCAAATGAGATATGAATTATATGCCAGAGAAATTTTTAAGGAGTAATTAGAGTGGAGCAGGGATCTAAAGGTGAAAAAAAACAAGAACCAAAACATCATACGGAGAATGCATATTGGGCGGATAAGACTAAAGATGTGAGCTATATCAATCATTTGCATTTCAGAGGAGATAAAAAATGGAAATCTTTGGTTGTGGTTGTGAGAGGAACCATGAAATATCAGGAATTTTCCATAATAATAAAAGCAGGAGATAAAATAATAGCATATGAGGAATTTAGTTTATTGGAAAATGAAATTAAAGTGCTGGAGAGAAGTATTGACAAGGATGTATATATTGACGTAACCGGACAGCTTATAAGTGGGGGCTTTTTTACGGCAGGGGGAAACATTTATGTTACCTGCACCTATGATTCAAATGAACAGTATAAAAGCAGCTCTGTAATTTGGGAAGCTGATACCGGTGAGAAAAGCACCATAGATAATTTCTATTTAGATAATAACCAACTTTGGGAAAAATGTGAGATCTATATTGAGGGACATAAGGATAGAAGTACGGGATGTCTGTTAACGCTCCTATCTAATGGTGAAATCCATAAAAACGGCAGGATGGACTTCGTGGAACTATATGAAACAGAATCTGTAACCTATAGTTTTGAAATTAAGCAGAAAGTATCATTAATTGTCACGGGGTATATTTCTAATTTATTATTTTTGGAGGCAGGAGCAAAAATTACTTTAACAGGATATTATCAATAAAAGAAAGCTTAGGTGGAAATTATGGCCGATAGTAAAATAGCAGGTAATAATCTGATGAAAAGCAGATTATGGGCAGCTTCTAAATTAGCATACAGTATAGTTGACGGAAAATTACCGGTGGATTATAAAACCAGAATGGATTATAAGTTCGGAGATATAGAGGATAACTGTTATCAGAGAGCGGGTTTTCTTGGAGAGGTATATTCCTTTTCCGGAGGAATCGAAAAAATTAATGCAGGATTAGTTGGTACCTCGAGTTCCGGCATTATTATTTCTTTCAGGGGAACGAATGGAAATGATAGTGAATTTGGAAGTTTTTTAGATTGGCTGAATAATTTTCTGGCTGTTCCGGTCTCTTTTGCTCCTTATGGTAATGGAAACGTACATATGGGATTCTTCAATTCGGTTCTAAGCATACAAGACAGTGTTATCGCAAAAACGTTAGAATTGGTTTCGGAAACAAAAAATAATACACCTACTGATATATACATAACCGGTCACAGCAAGGGCGGAGCTATGGCTGCCATTATGGCAAAAATATTAGAGAAATATGTTAATAATAAGATTATTGTTTATACGTTTGGCGCTCCGAGAGCAGGAGATGATGCATTCAGAAAAGAGTATTCGATTACCCATTACCGGTATGAATCTTTCCTGGATATTGTCAGTCATCTATCTTTTTCAAAACAGGAGTTAGAATTAATCCCGAGAATGGGAATCCTGTATGAGATTCTAGCCCCCCTTCTTGTATTTCCGGCTTATGCATCGGTGGGGACAGGTATCTGTATCTATAAACCCAAAGGAATTTATGGAAAGCTGCCCTGGTATACCGATAATAATTCAGAGGAAATACTCAATTCCTTTTGCGCAGTCGAGCAGGTAATAAGAGGAGGGGATTACGAAATATTTTACAATACACATGCATTTGATTATTATTAAATTATATAATTAATGCATTTTAAGTTACCGATATAATTCAGAAGTTTTCATATGGTAATAACTCACGGCTATAATACTTCCTGCTATTGCTAAACCGGCGAGGATAAAATAGGCTGCCCGCATGGAATGGATATGTACAAAATTACCGGTAAAGACAGGAACCAAAGTCATACCTACAGCATATACGGCCTGATAAAATCCCATTGCCGTAGATTTTACACCAGGTGCGATATCTTTCATAGCTTCGGAAGTAAGGTATGAAAATAAGATTCCTGTTGCCAGACCCGGTAAAATTTGAAGAAATAAAAGAATAGGGACAGAGGTAACCATCGGGATAAGGAAACAATAGAATGCCAGCAGGATAAAGACAACCGGAATCAGGAAAGCCGGACCTTTTTTAGAAAACCATGGGAAAGATGCCAGTCCTGAAAAACCTACTGCCGACAACATGTAAACAATGGACGACAGACCGATAAGGATTGAGGAAGCACCAAGGTTTTTTAAAATCTGAGTTGTAAAAGACATCGTTGTGGACATCTGAATCCCTTGTTGTATCAGTGCCAGGCAGGCAAACAGGAGAAGGCGTTTATTAAGACATACTTTTAAGGTTTTTAAGGGAGAACCGGACTGCTGATGTTTTTCTTTGGTATCACGAAGCGGTAATGCTATGATTGTCCCTGCAAATGCAGAAACTAAACTAAGCAAACATAAGAATGACATACCAAAAGTTTTGTATAGATAAGTACTGCTTATAAAGCCAAGAAGTATACCAAGATTGTTAAACAGGATAATCCGGCTGGTGGCTTTCTGCTGTTTGGCAGCAGGAAAAAATCCGGTATACAGGACCATAAATGATATCCACATAGCGGAAGCAAATCCGGAGAATAAGTTGGCTATAAAAAACCCGGTGCCTCCGGGCATATTTATCCTAATTATAGAAGCAAGTCCTGCTGCAACGGTACCGGCCAAAATAAACCCTCTATGCCTGCCGATGGAATCAGCCATAACCCCGACCGGAATCCGCATAACCAACTGTGCAATACCATAGGCACCAAGTATTCCTCCGATATAAGCTTCGGATACTTCTCTTTCAGTAAGATAAGTAGTCTGAAAAGGTATATAGACATACTGTGCAAACCAGAATAAAACGACTGCAGTGAGCAGCAAACCTTGTTGTCTTTTTGTTCCGTATTCCATAAGTTTCCTCCAAGTAATTATACTAATGAAATTATAGTACCATAGGAGAGAAAAGACAAGAATTTTAGGTATCCGGTTTCATTTGACCTTATGAGCATAAATGTTATAAAATATGAGTAATATGAAAATTCGTAAATTAATCAACAGAAAGAAGAGTTAACATGAAATACACTATTAGTGAGTTCGCAGAATTACTTGGAGTAACAACAGATACTTTAAGATTTTATGAAAAATATGAAATCATTAAACCGTTCAAAGATAATAAGAATAACTATCGTTATTTTAAAGATATGGATGCCAGAAATCTACTGATGAGTCGCTGGTACAGAAGTATGGATATACCGATTCAGAAAGCTTCCCACCTGACAAGAAAGGCTTCCCTTGCGGATATAACGGATACAATCCAGGAAAAACAAAGGGAGTTAGAAGAGGAAATCAGAAGAAAAACCATGCTGTTAAATAGAATGAAGGACATATCAGCTGATCTTACCCAAGTCAGGAATAATCTTAACCTTTGTATAAGAAAGAATCTGCCTGGGATTTACCGTCTTAGGCAGACCGATAAAAATGATCTGTTAAAAGATGCAGCATTACCGAATAAAGTGGAAGAGTGGATGAAATTATTACCCTATGCTTTTTTTTCTTTCCGAATAAACAATAAGAATATTTTAGCGGAGGATGTTTCCTTTGATTATAACTGGGGTCTTGCATTATTTGAGAGCGATATTAGAAAATTAAATATTAAAGTAGATGATTCAACAGAATATATAAAACCAGGAAGTTATATTTCTTCTATTATAATTTCCTACGGTGAAGATATAAAAAGAGACTCTTTGGAGTTTATGTTTTCCTATATTATAGAAAATCAATATACCATAAACGGTAATATTTTTGGCAGAATCATTACTGCTGAAAATATAGGAACAGAAAAACGATTTTACCTGGAGGTTTATATACCTGTTAATTAAATAGAGGAGAAGTCTTAAAACAAAGGAGTCCCCTTAAATTATTCTCTCATGAAACTTGTATGTTTTAATATTACCTATGTATCTTTTATTGTTTGATATTTAACAAACTATTGACTTTGGTGTTACACCAAGGTTTATGATACAGCTATAAGTAATACAATGCTGACTATAATTACTTACTTTAGATCGAGAGAAAGGAGAAATAAATCAGTTTTGAAGTCTTATAATAATTTGACTCAGTATTGTTAGTAATACTTATAGTTAGCAGGCAATCAGTAATTTAACGATATAAAGTCGGAGGGAATTTATGAAGAGGAAAAAATGGAACAAACTTATTGTATTAGCAGTATGTTTGTCATTATTTATGCTGCTTTTAGCAGGATGTAAGCAAAAAAAAGAAGATCAGGATACAGCTAAAGTAAATACCAACAGTATGGAGACCAGTACAGAAAATACAACTTCTGGTAATTCGGGAAGTACTGACAGTACTATAACACAGAAATATAAAGCAGGAACCTATAAGGCAGAAGCACAGGGAAAAGATGGATTAATCAAAGTAGAAGTAACCTTTAGTGAAACAGAGATTACCGATATCAAGATTTTAAGTCAGACAGAAACAGAGGGATTAGGAGATGATGCACTGAATGCCATCAAAGGGAAAGTCTTAGAGGGACAGACTTTAGCTGTGGACGCAGTTTCAGGTGCTACCGAATCCAGTAATGGTTTACTTGCAGCAATCGAAGATGCAGTTAAACAGGCAAACGGTGATGTGGATGCATTAAAATCAAACAAAGTAACGAAAGAAAATGAAGGCAAAGTTGAGAAAATGAATGCAGATGTGGTGGTTATCGGTGCGGGAGCGTCCGGTGTATCCGCAGCAGTGACAGCAGCCGATAAAGGAGCAAAAGTTATTATTATTGAAAAAACAGCTGTTATCGGAGGTGCAAGTAATTTATCCTGGGCAGGAAAATTTTATAATTCCTCCGCCGCACTGGAAAACGGAGTTAAAGTTGAAGTTGAGAAAGAAATTGCTAATTGGATTGTAAATAATCACTGGAGAGTTGATGCAGCGGCTATAAGACAATATGTCACCAAATCGGGAGAAACCTACGATTGGCTTGCTGATAAGGGATACCAGACTACTTTCATGAATTTTGGAGGGGAACAGCTTCATCTTTTACCGCCCTATGAAGACCGTCAAAAATTACTTAAGAATATGTTAAGCGAATCCGTCGTAAAAGGCGGGGGAGAGGTACTTACCGAAACCACGGGTAAAAAATTATTAACCAATGATTCCGGTGATGTAGTTGGAGTCAGCGCAGAAAAAGCAGACGGAACAACATTGGAAATTACCGCCAAAAGTGTAGTAATGGCAACCGGCGGTTATGCTGCAAATGCAGAAATGGTGAAAGAATTATTTGGATTTGAGGGAGTGAACGGCGGTTTAGGACAAAACATAGGAGAAGGTTTAAAAATGGCTTGGGCAGTAGGAGCAAAAGTACCCGATAATGTCGGTGGTCAGATGCTGCACCAGACCCTTGCAAGAGCTACAGCTGATCTTAAGAAACAATTTGATTCATTTAAAGCAAGTTATCCCCTTATGACAGCTTATTTGCCTAATTTTATGAACGTTGGACCATCCGGTGCAAGATTCAGGGATGAGGCAGCTACATTGACTGCTGTTGCAGCAGCAAATACAAGTGCTTTTAACGGTCCTTACCATCTGGTTATCGTATCCAAATCCCAGTTAGACCTTTTGGCTAAAAAAGGTATGAGCGGAGTGAAAGCACCACAGCTTCCGGGAATGCCGCCGGAATTCTATGCAGATTTTAAGGATCAATTTACTTTGGATAATCCCTGGACGGATGCCCAGGAAGTATTCGAATCTATGGTAAAAAACGGTGATGGTTATAAGGGAGATACTATTGAAGAACTGGCTAAAAATGCAGGAATGGATGTTGAAACCTTTAAGGAAGAATACAATAATTACATGGAAGCTGTAAAAACAGGGGTTGATACAGAGTTTGGAAAAAATGCAGATTATTTATTTCCAATGGGAGAAGAGGGCCCATATTACGCAGTTATTGCTGAAATTAATAATTTAGGTTCCGTAGGCGGCCTTCTGGTTAATACGGATTTTAAAGTATTAGATGACAAGCGCGTACCGATCAAAGGGTTATTTGCAGTCGGACTTGAATCGGAGGGCGTATTATTTAATGATACTTATGTTGGAAATGGGGTGGGTATCGGTTACTCTTTCACATCGGGACGGCTTGGCGGTGGGAGTGCAGCTGACTATTCACTGGATAAGAAATAAAGTTAAATTCATCTATAGTTAACCATCTGGCATCATTATACTTAATAAGTGTAATGATGCCTTTTACAATTGTGCTTTTATAATTTTAATTATAACTAATTTCATTTGTTAAAGATGAGAGTGATAAATTGAAAAATTTACCTATTGATTTCAATAAAAATTAAGTCGGATTAAGTTGAAAAATGGAAAATTAAAGCGTATAATGTAATCAAATAGTATGGTAATTCACTAAGGTGTAAGGCAAATATTACACAGAAGAGGGGTAAATTAGTGAGGAGAATATTAATAAACAAAGGTAATGATTTACATACTAAAAGAACCGATGGGACCGAGCCGGATAGGATTAAAAAGAATAAAAATTATAAAATATTTCCTATTAAAGAAGCTTGCTTTATTGCGAGTATTTATGGGATAATAAGTTTTCTTTGGATAATTTTATCGGATGAGGTACTAATAAGATTTTTTAAAGATGTAAAACATTATCAGCAAGCTCAAACGTATAAAGGGTGGTTTTACATCATTATTAATGTTATTGTTTTATTTTTATTGGTAAAACAACGTTCCGTACGAATGAAAAAAGCATTAGTTGATTTAAACCGTATCTACGAAGAATTACAGAATACCTGCACTGAGCTTGTAACGATGGAAAGAGAGTTGTCAGATCAAAAATTATTTAACGAAAAGATTTTTACTGAGTCACATGTTATAATGGGAACCTGGGACGAAAATGGAACGATAAAAAGACTTAATCCCTATGCCATGGAGCTATTTGGGTATAATGAAAGTGAGATAACCGGGAAAAACTGGAGAGATTTTCTTACAGAAGAGAATAAACAAAAAATGGTACAGGTTTATGAGCAGGTGCGAAAAGGAAATCATTTAAAAAATCATGAAAGCCAGTTTATAACACATGATAAAAGAAAATTGGATATTATATGGAACAGCGGACTATTAAAGTATAATGAAAAAATAGAAATTTTATCAATAGGTACCGATATAACGGAGCGAAAGTTACTGGAGGAAAAATTAAAAGAAGCTGCTTATTATGATAATTTAACCGGTTTATATAACCGAAATATGATTGAAGAAGAAGTAAAAAAACGGATTGAAAATAAAGAAGAATTTGCTTTGGTTTATATGGATATTGATAATTTTAAACAGGTAAATGATACACTGGGACATTCTGCCGGGGATAAATTCCTCCAATATCTTGCTGATAAACTCAGAAGTACGATTAAATGCAATCATAGAATAGCGAGACTTAGTGGTGATGAATTTGCAATTATCTATCCATTTGCAAATAAAGAACTTATTGAAAGTGAACTGCAGCTATTAATGAATGATTTCGGTAAATCATGGGAAATTGAGAACCATGAATTCTTCTTATCCGTAAGTACCGGTGTATCCGTATACCCTAAAGATTGCGATGATCTTATAACTTTATTCAGAAATGCAGATATTGCTATGTTTAAAGCAAAAAGAGAGGGAAAAGGGCGCTATGTTTTTTATTCGGACGATATTATGCTGGCGAATGCGGAAAACAACAAGTTGGCTAATAAGTTAAAACATGCTTTGGATAATAGTGAGTTGATTTTAAATTATCAGCCCCAGTACAACCTGGAAACCGGTAAGATAACCGGACTTGAAGTGCTTGTTCGCTGGTTGCATGATAATAAATTTATTCCACCCGCCAAGTTTATTCCAATTGCTGAAGAAACCGGTCAAATATATGAGATTGAATATTGGATTATCGAATCTTCCCTGCAGCAAAAAAAGATATTTGAAACTATGGGAAATTATGATATAACCATATCCATAAATTTATCCAGTAAGTCTTTGTGCAGCGATATTAATTTCAATAATTTAGAAAAGTTGTTTTTATCTTATGATGTTGATTATTCTCATATTATTGTAGAGATAACGGAAACTGCAATCATATCTGATATTAATTTTGCAGTTTACAGGTTAAAGAAGCTAAGAGAGCTGGGTATGAAAATTGCCTTAGACGACTTTGGTACCGGATATTCCTCATTAACTCATTTAAAAGAACTTCCCATTGATATAGTTAAACTGGATCGGAGTTTTATTCAAAGTATTGAAGAAGACGGAAAAGATGCCATGATAATTAAAGCTATTCTATACCTTGCCCTGGATTTAAATTATGAAGTGGTTGCAGAGGGGATTGAAACGCAGGGGCAACTGGAATTTTTGAAAAAATATAAATGTCAGACTGGACAGGGATTTCTTTTAAGCCGTCCGGTTCCTATCGAAAGTATAACATTTTAATTTATTCCAAGTATATAATTACATTAATTACATATAAAAACAAAAAGCCAATTAAAGGATGATAACAGATTAGATTGTTTTTCATCCTTTAATTGGCTTTTTGTATCATGTCAGGAAGAATTAATATCAGTCCATACAGAGAAACAGTTTGTATGTATTATCAGGCTTTGGGCAAATACATTAAAGTGCGAAATACCAGTTGCAAAAGACTATTTTTATCTTTTAAGGGTTTAATCTATTTTTATCTACATCCGCACTAATTTCCTTAGCCAGACCGATTCCGTTTTTCATTGACCCTAAGCTGCCGGGATCTGTAATACTGTTGTAATAAATTTTACTACCGTTACTTCCGGAACCAATATAAATACCGTAATTTAATGTACCGTTAATTGTATTTCCGCCCACATAACATTCCGGGGCTGTATTTATATAGATTCCATTCCGATTCGTTGTTTTTACAACGTTTTTCTTTAATATAAATGCTTTATCCGAACTATTGTCCCCGGTTACATGGATTCCGTCATCACTTTTCATCTTTGCTGATCCATTAATTTCATTATCGGTAATTGTTGCGGAGCCGATTTGGTAAGCATATATACCGTAACGTTTGTAGCCTGCTATTTTATTTCCAATAATTCTGCTATCATTACTCTGCTTGGAAAAGGAAATCCCATTATCTCCGGATTTTGTTATCGAATTACTGATAATTTGAGAGGAATTACATGAGTTTATAAGGTAAATTCCGTTTTTACCTGTCTGAGCAACATTATTATTGGTAACTTTACATTTTGGTGTTCCCTCTAAGAACATGCCATAACGGTCGGTGCCATTTATTGTATTATTGGATATGGTTACACCATTTAATGGACGTTCCGTATTACCTATAGTTCGGATACCGTCTCCCCATAATGATCCGGTATTTGATGGTATTGCTTTCATAGTTTGTATCGTATTATTTTTAATTCGTATATTATAATTATCAGGCAACGGTTCCTTTCGTGTATTACTTAAAGCTTCCAAGTAGTATTGATTATTTATATAAGTATAAACTAAAATACCGAGTCCGGAATTTGTAATTGTATTATTACTGATTTCTAAATTAACATAATTAAAAGCCTTGATAGCTGCTTCTGCCAAATCATGCAGATTATTATCAGAGATTATAATATTTTTATGAAAGACCCCTTTAACGGAAGTATGTGATCCTACAGCCCTAGGAAAATTATAGATATCACAATTTGTTACAGTAATTCCATCACAGGGAAGATCATCATAAACCAGGATCTTAGATTGCATGGAAGGAAGAATGGTATCATTATGGACAATATCGATTTGAATTGCTTCTTTTGGAGTGGTACCGGAATATCCATACAAAGTACAGTTATCTACCACACCATTTTTCACACCTCCAAAAGTAACAAGGTGGCTGCGGTTTGGCACGTTGCATATGGTAGCGTCCTTAACGGTCACATTAGTGGCATGGATAAAACGAAAGCTTTCCGTACCTTTATCCATGTTAGCAATTTGATAGGAATCCCAGATACCTCCAATTATCGTGATATTTTCCGTAGTGTTATAACCGCCTTTGTCATTGGTTAAATCATTTGCAAGGATACCGCCCCTTTGATGTTTTTTAAATAATCTGGCATTGTAATCGGCAATAATGGTAGTATTACTGTAAATCCTGAGTTCTTTACTAAGTTCGTAATTGCCGGCCGGAATATTAACGGTTAAATGATACGTATTATACTTATTATAATCCAGGAGCCTTTGCAAATCAGATGCATTATCACCCTCGTGTGCGGTTACTGATCTGTCCTTACCGGCTCTGGCATTAACATATATCTGACTGTAAATAAAAATAATGAATGGTATTAATAAAATTAGGAAAGCTGGGTATATATTCTTTTTCATTCGTCATCCCTTCTTTACTGGCTTAAGACCATATTACATTTAGTTTAACTTATTATAATATAATTGTAAACGAATTAGTAGAATAATAAAGTGGTATATATTGTTAGTTTGTTACTGTTCACAGGTAACGAACGCGACGTGTTTTATGTGAGTGTATTGTAACATAAAACCGGAGAATTGCAGCGTAGGAACGCTGCCTCCTCGTTTTGTGTGCATTACGAAGCATGTTATTGTTCACAACACTGCTGTTGGCAGGGGTATGAACAGTAACGTTAGTTTTATACAGAACAGTCTGTGGTTGAATTGTAACGTAAGATTATATAGAAAAACCGGAAGAAACTACACGAATGTTTCTTCCGGTTGAGGGTTTTAACTCTTACTTTCCGTCTGTTTAAAGGTTACTTCGTATGTTCCCATAGAAGCCATAGTAACCAGGATTGCATTGAGCATAATAAGTATAGTAGACTCAAAGTTTAATTTTCCCGTAAATAATTCTACAAAAAATAATAGAAAAAATGCGATAAAATAGACCACATAACGGGTATGTATTTTCCATACTTTATCCAAAGGAATCTTTAAAAACTGTACTATTAAAGTAGTGGCTGCCACGGCTCCGGCCATTGTACCAAGAAAATTCCAGGTCATAAAATCATTAATAGGCATAGCATTAACTCCTTTCCGATGCAAAAAATGTTGTACCACTTTTATTATACAACTTTTCCAAAAAGTTACAATGCAATTTGCATATTCGATTTGTTTTCTGTTAATTCTATTATGCTTGTATCACTCTGTTTCTGCCTTCTGATTTAGCCTGGTATAAACCTCCGTCGGCACGTTTTAAAATGGAATCAATATTATCGTTTACTTTTATCTGGGTTACACCCAGACTGATGCTTATTCCGTATTCTCGTAAACTGTCCTGTGAACTGATTTGGTTTAGCAGTTCATCAGTAATTTCCTGAACATCCTTTTTGTCTCCGTATATAATTCCTGCAAATTCATCTCCGCCCCAGCGGGCAGTCATACCATATGTATTTATTGTATTTTTCGCAATAACTGCAATATCAGTAATGATTCTATCGCCAAAGAGATGACCGTATGTATCATTTATAGTTTTAAAGAAGTCAATATCAAAAACAAATACAAAAAATTGCTTATTATAAAGTTTATAATTCATAATCGCCTTATATAGTTCATCGTTAAAAGCCCGTCGGTTTGGCAGCTTCGTCAGTTCATCCGTACTCGCTATGTTTGTAATAAGCCGCTGATACCGGGTAATACAGTAAGTGCTTAAGGTCAGGAGTAAAAACAGTATAAATAACATAAGCTTCAGATCACGGATAAGCTGTAAATGAAAAGATTGATTTAATATGGAAGTATCCTTTTTAATGATTAAAAACCAGTTCATTTCATTCACATACCGGGTTATCAAGTAACCGTCCAGTTTTTCCTGTTTATATTTACTTGTTTCTAAAGAAGTTAAATTACCTGTTATTTTAGTTTTGAATTTAGCCAAGTTAGGCTGTTCAAAGATATTCATCTTCTCAATTTTTTGTACATCGGTATGTATCTGAGTCAAACCGTTTGGATCAACTAAAAAAGCTTCCAAATCGAAGTTGTCTTCAAATTTCTTTAACATTGACTGTAATTGATTAATCTCAACACCAACGCCTACAACAGCCAGCAGGGATCCGTCAGTATCTTCCACCCGGCAATTAACAAAAACAGTCAGCGTATTTTGTGCTGCCTGGTCCTGATCTACATCCAAATCGTATAATTCATTACTGTTAACGAAATCATAATACCATTTATCATGTTTGTCCTTTTCAGAGACGGTTTTCAGTATCCCATTATAGTGATAATAATAATTGGAACTGGAAGATATCATAAATACGGAATTATAGTGGTATTTGGATTTAATACCTATGAGATAATCCTGAAGTTTCTTTAAATATGATCTATCAGTGGAAACTTTAGCTTCGTTTTTCAGCCAGTTTTTTAAGAAACTATCATTTGCCATAGTTAAAGATACAAATATTGGTTTTGTTAATTCATTATTTATTTCTGAGTAGATATTGGTGCTCGTAAGCTTAGAAATATTTCTGATATCATCATCAATTATGTGGCTATAAGTCTTATAGTTTAATAAAGCCATACACAAAAAGCCAACAGTGATAATCAGACTGATTGTCAGGTTAACATTCATAATAAGATGCTTTTTCATAGTTACCTCTTTCCTTATTAAACTAGTCTTACATAACCTTATAACCAATATATCCCTGCTAGTATTATACCTGGCTTTTAAGTAAAGTCAAGAATAGAAACGAGATTTATTTGGATTTATGATATAAAATCAGAAATAATTAAGGATGGGAATTGTTATGAAATTAACAATGAATTACAATTAAATTAACTAGAAATATTTAGCTTAAAAATACTTAGCTTAAAAATACCAAAATATAGGTATTTGGAATTAGAGTTTAATCCGATAATCATATAAATAGTAAAAAACTGAAAATTATAGGGTGATCGGATG
The DNA here is from genome assembly GCF_030913705.1 of Anaerocolumna sp. MB42-C2. Classification (GTDB taxonomy): domain Bacteria; phylum Bacillota; class Clostridia; order Lachnospirales; family Lachnospiraceae; genus Anaerocolumna. The sequence goes on along the minus strand of NZ_CP133190.1, from coordinate 1,203,198 downwards.
TTAATTGATATAGATATTAAAATAGCGGATAATGAGGGTAAATTAATAAAACAGTTCTCAAAACGGTTTGACGAGAAGCTTAATATACCGGAAAAGGTTGAAAAAAGAAAGGGGACAAATAAAGAATTCGAAGAATTTCTTGCGGAGTATTTAACCGCCAGCGGCCGTACGGTCCGTGAAAAACTGATTTACAGTCCATATATACCTGATGGGCCCCAAAATATGTACACCATGGTTACGGGCAAGGATGTAATTGCACAAGAAGAGCCGGAAGATAATTTACCATATAATGAAATGGAATATAAGATCCGTATCGGGAAAAACCAGGTAATTACCGGTACAATACCATTTGAAAGAATAAGCAGAGTAAGTAAATTAGCAGATGTCTTAGAGACAATAGATTCGGATAGAGTTGATTATACAGGAAAAGGTGAAGAATTCATTAATACCAAATATGAAAAAAATTTAAAATCCAATATATCCTATTCTATAAATCAAAAAGATATTGGCGAAGAATTAAAAAGAAAGGCGGCAGATATAGAACGGAACCTTAAAAATATAATGCTTCAGGCAGTAGAAAAGTATGAAGCAAACTTCAGTATATCTGAAGATAATATAGAAACGGATATTTTCGCTGATATGTAAAAAGTATCAACTGAACTGTCCTACTTAGTTTTTTTAGAAATTATGAAGTTATATTACTGTTCACTCCCCTGCAAAAAACAGCAGTTCCGCGAACAATAACACGCTTGTCGATGCACACAAAACGAGGAGGCAGCGTTCCTACGCTGCAATTCTCCGGTTTTTTGTGACAATACACTCACAAAAAACACGTCGCGTTTGTTGCCTGTGAACAGTAACAAGCTTATAACAGTACATTATCCTGAAATCAACATGCCCTTGCCATAATACCTTGCAGCAGTTATAATACAGAGAAAAGGATTTGATGCAGGTGGTGAAGAGTTGACAGGAAAAAAGATTACATCGATTGAAGTTAAAAAAATGAATAAAAACCGTATCTACAGGTTGATTTACAATAACAGGGAAATAGCCAGGCAGGAAATAGCTGCAAGGTTATCCTTAAGTCTACCGACGGTAAATCAAAATCTAAAGGAATTGACAGAAGAAGAATTAATTGAATATGTCGGGAATTTTCAGTCAACCGGCGGAAGAAAAGCACAGGTGATTACTCCAGTTCATAACGCCAGAATAACCATAGGGCTTGAAATCAGAAAAAATCATGTCAGTATCTTAGCAATCGATTTATACGGTACGGTATTAGATTACGAAAAATATGTAAAAACTTTCTCGGAAGAAGAGGAATACAGCCGCTACTTAGGATATTTGGTTCATAATATCATTGAACACAATCATTTTGATAAAAGTAAGATTCTTGGAGTCGGAATTGCTGTGCCCGGAGTTTTTGATCAGGAGAAAGAATATATTATTAAGGCACCCTCCATAGGAGTAAACAGGTATCCTATCAGTAAATTGACCCATGCGATTGATTATCCGTGTATTGTTGATAATGACGCCAATGCCGGTGCATTTACTGAATTATGGAATAACTCCAAGGGGGAAGATAAGGCATACCTCTCTGTCGGAAAAGGTGTGGGCGGCTGTATTATTAAAAAGGATGAATTATATAAAGGGCATCATCATAGAGCAGGTGAATTTGGCCATATGACCATCTCACCGGGTGGCAGACTCTGTAACTGCGGACAGAAAGGATGTCTGGAAGCTTACATCTCAACTGCCAGGATTTCTGATGATTTAGGATGTCAGATTGAGGATTTCTTTTCTGAACTGACAGTAGGAAATAAAAAATATTTAAAAATCTGGGACGAATATCTGGAATACTTATGTATGGGTATTAATAATATTTATATGGTATATGATAGTGACGTGGTTTTGGGAGGTGTATTAGCCCAGTATCTGGACCCTTACCTGGACGAAATCAAAAAGCGTTTGGCAGAGCGTAACTTTTTTGAGAAAAGCGGGGAATATTTTAAACTGACCGGTTATCAAAGCAGAGCTACTGCCATTGGCGCAGCGCTGCAGCTTGTTAACAAATTTATTGAATCTATATAGGGCTACTAAAGCTGTTGCATAAGTTTTTTGCAGCAGCTTCTTTTATAAAAACTATTGACAGTTTGTTCAAAATAAATTAGAATAATAATATACTTTTAGAAAAGCACTTTGTAAAAGTTTAGAGTTTGAAATTAATCTGCAGGACATAGAGCAGATGTTATCTCTTAGACTCTTATAAGTTTAGCTTAATTAGTATTGGGTTTAAAATTTTAAGAAAGAAGGAAAGTAGTATGGGCGTGGAAATTAAGAACGTAACAGACGAATCTTTTGGCAAATACGGCAGGATACTGACCAAAGATTATGATTTAAAAGATTTGTTAACTGTGATGGAGGGGACGCCGATTCCGGAGGGTGTTATTTATGAGCCGTCAGTTGAGACTTTGGAAAAACTTCCGATTATGAAGACTTTTACAGACAGTGTGTACGGTGGGCTTCCAATTCAAATCGGTTACTGTAACGGGCATAACCATCTTTTGAACGCAGCAGAATATCACAGATCATCCGAAATTAATGTTGCAGCTACGGATTTAATTTTATTAATTGGTATGCAGCAGGATATTACACCGGAATATACTTATGCCACAGATAAAATTGAAGCCTTTTTAGTACCGGCGGGCACTATGATTGAAGTGTATGCCACAACCTTACATTATGCGCCCTGTGGTGTAGACGGAAAAGGTTTTAGGTGTGTAGTTGTGTTACCGAAAGATACCAACTTGGATTTAGTAATGAAACCTATGGGGGCAAAAGAAGATTCATTATTATTTGCAAGAAATAAATGGTTAATTGCACATTCCGATGCTAAAATTGAAGGAGCATTTGTGGGATTAATCGGTGAGAATATATCCATATCATAAATTATACTTATACCCGAAATAAGTGGTATAAGATCAGACCTTAGTGTGGCGGACTTATAAATTACCGCCATAACTTTAAATAAGTGGAGGATAATAAAAATGAATAATTTACCTGAAGTTAAATTAGGTATTGTTGCAGTAAGCCGTGATTGTTTTCCAATGAGCTTATCTGTATCCAGAAGAAAAGCAGTAGTAAAAGAATTTACAGAAAAATATGGTGAAATTTTCGAATGTCCAACCTGTGTTGAAAATGAAATCCATATGAGAACCGCATTAAAAGAAGTAAACGAAGCCGGATGTAATGCATTGGTTGTATATCTTGGTAACTTTGGACCCGAATCTGCAGAAACCTTATTAGCAAAAGAATTTAACGGACCGGTTATGTTTGTCGCAGCAGCAGAAGAAACAGGAGATAATTTAGTAGGCGGCCGTGGGGATGCTTACTGCGGCATGTTAAATGCAAGCTATAATTTAAAACTTCGTAATATCAAAGCGTATATACCGGAATATCCGGTTGGCACTGCGATTGAATGTGCAGATATGATTGGTGAATTTTTACCGATAGCCCGTGCAATTATTGGTCTAAATAACTTAAAGATTATATCTTTCGGACCGCGTCCTCAGGATTTCTTAGCATGTAATGCACCAATTCAACAACTTTACAATTTAGGTGTTGAAATTGAAGAAAATTCTGAACTTGATTTATTTGAAGCTTTTAATAAACATGCCGGTGATGAGAGAATTCCGGAAGTGGTTAAGAGTATGGAAGAAGAACTTGGTAAAGGTAATTTAAAACCTGAAATCTTACCTAAATTAGCTCAATATGAGCTGACCTTATTAGACTGGACAGAAGCTCACAAAGGTTCCAGAGAATATGTTGCAATTGCCGGAAAATGCTGGCCTGCATTCCAGACCCAATTCGGATTTGTTCCCTGCTATGTTAACAGCCGTTTAACAGCAATGGGTATTCCGGTTTCCTGCGAAGTTGATATTTATGGTGCATTAAGTGAATTTATCGGTACTGTAATCAGTAAAGATGCTGTTACTTTATTGGATATTAACAATACTGTTCCTGCAGATATGTACGAAGCAGATATTAAAGGCAAATTCAACTATACCCATAAAGATACATTCATGGGCTTCCACTGCGGTAATACAGCAGCAGGCAAATTATCTTTCTGTGCAATGAAATATCAGATGATTATGGCCAGAAGTCTTCCGGAAGAAGTTACTCAGGGAACCTTAGAAGGAGATATCGTACCTGGAGATATCACATTTTATCGTTTACAAAGTACTGCAGATGCTAAACTAAGAGGCTATATTGCACAAGGTGAAGTACTTCCTGTAGCAACCCGTTCTTTTGGAGCAATCGGTGTATTTGCAATTCCTGAAATGGGAAGATTTTACCGCCATGTATTAGTTGAGGGTAATTATCCTCACCATGGAGCAGTTGCATTCGGACACTTCGGCAAATCCATTTATGAAGTATTTAAATATTTAGGAGTTGCAGTAGAAGAAATCGGCTTCAATCAGCCAAAAGGAATGTTATATAAAACTGAAAATCCATTTGCTTAATGGAATCAGGAACTGGGTAAATTAAGAGATATTTTAATATTGAATAATCTGAAATAATAAATGAAATAAGATGCCTTGAAGATTTCTCAAATCATTCAAAGGCATCTTATTGTGATATTTAAGGAGAATTACACATGAAACTGCAGTTTCTATACCCAAAGAATAAAACCAAAGCATATGTCCTATGCATTTGGAGAATATAAATCTAATATTCAGTGTAAATCGGGACAAGGTTTATAATCCGTCTTCTGTGGATATCTGGTTTAAATTGGGAGAAGAAGTTATATGTATTCAGCCGGGAGAATCAAAGAAGTTAGGGATATAAAGGCAGCATGTAAGGGCAAAACATAAGGAAAGAATATATTGACAGAAACATATAAACGGAAGTATACAAACAGAAATATAACGGCAGGAATATATAAAGGCAGAAAGCAGTATATAGATATAAAACTTATAGTTTGGGGGTAATATATGAATTTTGATGTTTGTGTAGATATGGTTTTTCAAGGAGAGATTTTTTCTAAAGCATTGGAAAAAACCAAAGAAGCAGGAATTACTTCTTATGAATTCTGGAGTTGGTGGGATAAAGATATTAAAACCATCTTGGAAAGACAAAAAACGCTGAATATGAAATGCATTAGTTTCTGTACTAAATTTGTAACCTTATTAGATCCGCTAAAAAGGCAGGAATATAAAAAAGGTCTGGAAGAAAGTATTAAGACAGCCAAAGACTTTGATGTTAAAATTCTTATCAGCCAAGTGGGGAATATCATACCGGAAAAGTCTTATAATGAACAGTGGGATAGTATGGTTACAGGTTTAAGGGAATGCGATGTGGTCCTAAAGAAAAATGATATAACGTTAGTTGTAGAACCGCTAAATTTGATGGATCATCCCGGTTATTTCCTGACTGATTCGAAAGAAGCTTTTAGGCTGATTAAAGAAGTGGATAGTAAGAATGTCAAGCTATTATACGATATTTATCATTTTCAGGTGTCTGAGGGCAATCTTATTCAAACCATTACGGAGCATATAGCAGATATAGGTCATTTTCACTGTGCAGGAAATCCGGGCAGAGGTAATATTACTAAGGGTGAAATCAACTATGCCGAAATCTTTCGCATAATTCAGAAGACGGGTTATGAGGGTTATATGGGATTAGAGGGTAAGCTCATAGAGAACCGTATTGAGAACTTAAAGGATGCCAAATTACTTTTTGATTCCAGTAAATAAGATAAGTTAAAACAGGCAGAAGTTATGTGTCTTTCAACCGGGATGATAGTTAGAAGCACACAGCACTTTTGCCGATTTTATTTATTATTGAATACCTCTATGGATTTTTCCTTATTTCAATAAATCTATGAATTAAATAATCTGCTTAAAATAGGGATTTTTCCTTTTTCAAATTTAAATTTACTTTCTGAGAAGATTAAACCTAAAAGGGTAAGGACGATACCAAAAGCAGATACACCTGTAATTTTCTCATGCAGGATTAGAAAAGATACAATTACTGTAATTACCGGAATTATGTAAATATACACACTGGCCTTAACTGCTCCCAATAATTTAGCAGCCAGGTTCCAGGTAACAAAGCACAGAGCTGAAGCTCCAAACCCCAAATATAAAATATTAAGCAGGTTAATAGGTTTGAGAAGCTGATTCCAGGATAGACTTATATTAAAATAAAATAATGACGGAAGCATAAATAATAAACCGTAGAAAAAGATTTTTCTGGTGGCAGTTATGGTAGGATAACCTAAACTGCTGATTTTTTTGGAAAAGATGGAGTAAAAACCCCAGACAAAAGCTGCCAAAATAGCAAGGATATCTCCCAAGGGGTTAAGTTTTAATACGGTACTTCCATTATAACTGATAAGGAATATACCTGCCATTGCTATTAGAAAACCGGCAAAAAAGGATGGCTTCAGCTTTTCACCGTCTAAGAACATATGGGCTAACACTGCTGTAAAGATTGGTGCAATGGATACAACGATTCCGACATTGGAGGCAAAAGTATAAGTTAAAGCTATATTTTCCAGAAGAAAATACAAAGTAACACCGCTTAAACCTGCGCCGATAAATAAGAGTTCATGTTTACGGTCAAACATCTTCACTTTGTGAGGAGATAAAAGAAACAGAGCCAGATATCCAATGGTAAATCGTATAAAAAGAATTTCTACAGGTGTAAAAGTATTTAACAGAACCTTGGTTGAAATAAAGGTCGTTCCCCAGATAATAACCGTAAAAATCGCAGTTATGTGCCCAACCAGATTACTATTTGTCTTAAAAGATGTCATAATATTTCCTCATATCTATAAAGCACCCCAATTAGAATAAAACCTGTGTTATCATTTGAAAGGTTTCCTGATGATCAGTTTGGGGTGCCGTTATTGTTTATTACTAAAGTGACAGCGCGTCAGCGCCTGAGTCCGGGAAAGGACTATTCCTTATTTTATTATAGTCTTTCCACCCATATATGGCTGCAGGGCAACAGGAATATTTACTGAGCCGTCCGCATTTAAATTGTTTTCTAAGAAAGCAATAAGCATTCTCGGAGGGGCAACTACAGTATTATTTAGGGTATGTGCAAAATATTTACCGTCTTCGCCGACTACGCGGATTTTAAGACGTCTGGCCTGTGCATCCCCTAAGTTGGAGCAGCTTCCCACTTCAAAGTACTTTTTCTGTCTGGGAGACCAAGCCTCTACATCGATTGATTTTACCTTAAGGTCTGCCAGATCGCCGGAACAGCATTCCAGGGTTCTTACAGGTATATCCAGAGTTCGGAATAAGTCAACGGTGTTCTGCCATAACTTATCAAACCACATTTTGCTTTCCTCCGGTTTACATACGACAATCATCTCTTGTTTTTCGAATTGGTGAATACGGTATACACCTCGCTCTTCCAAACCGTGAGCACCTTTTTCTTTACGGAAACAAGGTGAGTAGCTGGTTAAAGTCTGAGGAAGGGTAGTCTCAGGCAGGATGGTATCTATAAATTTACCTATCATGGAATGTTCACTGGTTCCGATAAGATATAGATCTTCTCCTTCGATTTTATACATCATGGCATCCATCTCAGCAAAACTCATAACTCCGGTGACAACGTCGCTGCGAATCATAAAAGGCGGAATACAGTATTTGAAACCGCGTTCAATCATAAAATCTCTTGCATAAGAAATTACTGCGGAGTGTAATCTTGCAATATCTCCCATTAAATAATAAAAACCGTTTCCTGCTACTTTTCTTGCACTGTCAAGATCAATTCCTTCCAATTTTTCCATAATGTCAGTATGGTATGGAATTTCAAAATCAGGAACAACAGGCTCACCGTAACGTTGAACCTCAACATTTTCACTGTCATCTTTACCGATTGGTACACTGGGATCAATGATATTAGGAATGGTCATCATTATTTTTTTGATTCTTTCTTCCAAATCACTTTCTTTCGCTTCCAGTTCTGCCAAATGCTCCGTATCTAAAGTGATTTGCTTTTTTAATACTTCTGCTTCTTCTTTCTTCCCCTGTGCCATCAGGCCGCCGATCTGTTTGGACACTTTATTTCTCTCGGAACGTAAGGAATCTGCCTCCTGTTTTGCATTTCTGCTTTCTACATCCAAAGCGATAACTTCATCAACAAGGCCAAGTTTACTGTCCTGAAATTTATTTCTGATATTCTGTTTTACGATTTCAGGATTTTCTCTGACAAATTTTAAATCTAACATAATTTCCTCCTTAAAATATAAATAAATTCTGGTGTTGCGGGTAAGGAATTTTAGTCAAAAAAAAATCCTTCCACCGCATATAAAATATGGGACGAAAGAATTCCGCGTTGCCACCCAAATTGTTAATTCCATAAGAATTAACCTCTCGATAGTAGTAGGATAGAGGGTACTAACCTTTCGGTTTATCACCGACAGCTCCAAAAGTGGAAAGGTTTTATCTTTCACCGGTTCACACCAATCCACCGGCTCTCTGAAGAAATTTATAAACCGCAGCTTTTATCATCGCTGTTTGCAATATAGCTTTTTATTATTATATACTATTATCTATGATTTAACAAGGTAATATTTTTATAAATGTTAAAGTATATGATTCATTTATGATAATGTCTTAGTGTACCACAAATGATTATGTCCCAATTAGTCGTTCATATATTATAATAGAACCTCATGACTTAGAAATGAGGTGGACACAATCAGAAAGGTATTACTAACAATGGACGAAAACCAAAAGTACGAGGTCATTAAAAAACTCGTAGACACAAATGGTAATAAGAAAACAGCTGCTCTTAAAATAGGTTGTTCAGATCGACACATCAATCGCTTAATAAAGGGCTATCAAGAACAAGGTAAGTCTTTCTTTATTCATGGTAACCGAGGGCGACAGCCGGCCATTACTCTTCCTACAGATACAAAACAGTTAATCTTGGACTTATATCGTACCAAGTACAGTGACTGCAATCTGACCCATTACTCTGAACTTCTCAAAGAAAAAGAACATATCAGTGTATCTGTCAGTGCCATTACTTCTATTCTTAGAAAGGAATACATCCTTTCTCCTAAAGCAAACCGTTCTTCCAAGAAAGCGGTAAAAAAAGCACTAAAGGCTATTCAATCAAAGACTAAGTCTAAAAAGAAAGCAGCTATTATTCAAAGTTCCATCATGGATCTGGAGGATTCGCATCCTAGGCATCCTAGATGCGCGTATTTCGGTGAAATGCTTCAAATGGATGCGTCCCTACACCTTTGGTTTGGGCAATTCAAAACACAACTCCACATCGCCGTTGATGATGCCACAGGGCAGATTGTTGGCGCCTACTTTGATGAACAAGAAACATTAAATGGCTATTATCATGTTCTCTATCAGGTTCTTAGTAATTATGGCATTCCATATCAATTTTTTACTGACAACCGAACTGTATTTGAGTATAAAAAGAAGCATGAAACCTCTTTAGAGAAAGATACCTTTACTCAGTTTGGTTATGCCTGCAAACAATTAGGAATCGACATTCGTACTTCCAGCGTTGCACAAGCAAAAGGGCGGGTTGAAAGAATGTTTGGCACTCTTCAATCCCGCCTTCCTGTTGAACTCCGACTTGCGAATGTAACCAGCATTCAGCAAGCCAATCAATTTCTCCACACCTATATAAAGAAATTTAATAAGCAGTTCGCTTTACCTATTGATAGTATCAAATCTGTGTTCGAAATGCAACCAGATAGTGATAAAATCAATCTGACGTTGGCGGTATTATCTTCTAGAAAGATAGATAACGGAAGTTGCCTGAAATATCAAAATGAATACTATCTTCCTGTAAACAGTCAAGGAATCGCTGTACACCATCGTAAGGGCACCACAGCAATGGTAATTAGATCATTCAATGGTGAACTTTTTAGTTGTATTGGTGAGCAGGTTTATGCACTTGAGTTACTTCCGGAACACAAGCTTTCTTCAAAAGCATTTGATTTAGCGACCATTCCGGAATTACCAAAAAAGAAATACATACCTCCTATGAACCATCCTTGGAAGCAGGCATCATTTGAAAAGTACGCTAAAAGTCAATTACATAGAAAAGATGTAGCTTAACTGATATTTCGAAGTCTGTAGGTTTATTAAGGTTATCCAAATACCGACTGAGCTATGGATTTTCTCCTAAAGTACTATTTAAAACTAAGCACCAGAAATCTGGTGCTTATGTTTAAACTTTTTGAGGACATTTTCAAAAACGGTTGACAGGTAATATTTTTATAAATGTTAAAGTATTATATTAAATAATGAGAGTAAACCATGTGCGGCTTACCAGGTGAGAGTATCTGTTAAACTCATTATATTATTACATAAGTAAAATACTCTCCTAAATTATTTCCTATAGGAGAGTATCTTATGCCTTTATATGTTAAATAAATATATTTATAGAAAGCTTTAATAATACTCTATAAAGTCTCGTTCATACTGCCAGTTCTGTAACCTTTTAAATCCAGGGTCGTGTAAGAAAAGCCAATTTTCTTAAAGGTTTCACTAATATGGTTAATAAAATTCAGGTCAAAAAATCTCTGTATTTCGTTTTGTGAAACTTCAATTCTGGCGATATCTCCATGATGCCTTACACGTACCTGTCTAAAACCCTCATCTAATAGAAGCTGTTCAGCTTTGTCTACCATTTCCAATTTCTCTTTTGTAATTTTCTGACCATATGGAAATCTGGAGGATAAACATGCGAAAGACTGCTTATTCCAGGTTGGAAGACCTAGTTCCTTGGATAAGATACGAATTTCATCTTTGGTTAATTCTGCCATTCTTAGAGGACTGATTACACCATGTTCCGAGATCGCTTTAAGACCCGGGCGGTAGTCACTTAAGTCATCATGGTTAGATCCCTCTGCAACATGAAGAATTCCATGTTTGTAAGCAATATCACCAATTTTCTCAAATAGTTCATTTTTACATAAATAACAGCGATTAACCGGATTATCGGAAAAACCTTCCACTTCAAGTTCTTCGGATACTATAATTTCATGCGGTATTTTATATTTATCTGTAAATTCTTTGGCTTCCCTGAATTCTCTTTCAGGATATGTAGAAGAACGTGCTGTGACTGCAAGGACATGTTCGCCCAGGACATCAAAAGCTGTTTTTAGAAGAAAAGTTGAATCGACACCTCCTGAAAAAGCTACGGCAACACTTTCTAAATTACGTAAATTTTCTTTTAATAGATCATACTTAACGTGTAAATCCATTTATTTCCGCCTTTCTGTCAAAAACATTGATATGACTTCGTGGTAATACCAACAATCATAGTAATTCTATATGAATGATAAAACATTATTTGCGTTCTGTCAATATACTGTAAACGCAAATTAGTAAAATTAACGTGAATGAAAGTTACTTGCATGGAATAGTGGGTTATTAACCTAATTAAGCGAAATTAACCCACATTCTTAAGCAAGAAATTCGAAGAAAAAAGAATTTAGAAAGATTTATTTGGTTTTGAAATATCCTTTAAAGCTTCTTCTGCGTTATCAGAATAAGAGGGTTCCAATGAGATATCACCTAATGCTACAATACCTACCAGACTGTTATTCTCAACGATAGGCAGGCGGCGAATCTGCCTGTCGCTCATAATTTGAGCGGCATCGTTAACATTCATCTCAGGACTACCCACAGTGGGATCCGTAGTCATAATATCTCTGACTTTCTGTTTACTGACATCCTGGCCGGCAGCAACAGATCTTACAGCAATATCTCTGTCTGTAATAATACCGACTATTTTATCCTGACTGCATACAGGAATGGAACCAACATTATATTGTTTCATTAACCTGGCAGCACTTGCGATTGAATCATCTGATTTAACACTGGCAATATCTTTTGACATAATATCTTTTACTTTCATGTTATCACCTCCAAACTTAGGTTGCCCACGAAAAATTTTTTTATCAAATTTATGTTTTAATAAATACTGTAACTATTTGTAAATGGAACCATGTTTTATGGGCATAAAATTGGAGAATAGCCGCTTTAATGGATAAGGTAAGCATTATAATGTAGTATTTTATATAGTTGTTAGTGGCATATTGACTGGGAAGGAATTTACGTATATGCTTTATAGTAATATAATTATATGAAAAATATTCTGAAAAAAGGTGGTATTTTATGAAAAATGTAAAAATTGCAGCACCCTTATACATTTTGAGAGAGGAATGTGAGAAAGATCTTTTTTCCGTATTGGAAAAATTAAAAACAATAGGTTTTGATGGTATTGAGTTTCTGGGTTTTTTCAAAAAAACACCAGAGGAAATCCGTGATAAGCTGGAACAGCTAAATCTAAAGGCAGTAGGAAATCATGTGGATTATTCTGAATTTGTAAAAGACGTTAATACTACCATTAAAATTCATAAAGAAATCGGATGCCAATTTATTACGATCACTGGTTTGTCAAAAGAGCAATTTACAGATAATGCTTTAGTTTCTAAGTATATTTCAGATGTAAAAGAGATAGGAAAGCTCTGCAGGGAGAACGGAATTACACTGCTATTTCATAATCATGACCGTGAACTTGCATATAAAATGAAAGACAAATATTATCTGGAGGAGATTCTGGATAGTATTCCAAAGGAGTTACTTTCTTTTGAACCGGATTTGGGATGGATAGCTATTGGCGGAGGCAAACCGGAATATTTTCTTGCTAAATATAAGAGTCGCTGTCCGATAATTCATTTGAAAGATTTTTATGCTATGGATTTATCCAGCATAGGCGATGTATTTGATTTGAATAATCAGAAAGGGGACGCAGGACACAGCCATTTCGAATTCAGGCCGGTAGGGTATGGTATATTAAATATACCGGCACTGATGGAACTGATTAAAGACTGTAATCCCTCCTGGCTTTTAGCGGATCATGACCTTGCATATGAAAGGGACAGCTATTTTGATTTAAAAATAAGTCTGGATTATATAAAAAATTTGTTATTGCTATAAGATAAAATAGAAATCAAAAGAATGGAAGGACTAATAGACTATGGCGGACAGAGCTTTTTATAAGAGGTTGTTTATTCTGGCAGTTCCCATTGCCTTACAGAATATTGTTACATATTCTGTGGGCCTGACAGATAACGTAATGGTAGGCTCCTTAGGGGAAGTAGCGATCTCTGGAGTTTATCTATGCAATCAGATCCAGATTATTTTACAGATGTTAGTTGCGGGAATCGGGGCAGCACTTATTGTATTAGCAGCACAGTATTGGGGCAAAAATGATAAAGAAAGTACTAAAAATATTATGGGGATTGGGTTAAAGATTGCATCAGCCTGTGCGATTATATTTTTTATACTGGTATTCTTTTTTACTGATCAATTTCTTAGCTTATTTTCAAATAATACAAGTGTGGTAACAGAAGCCGGAAAATATGCGAAAATTATTTGTTTTACCTATCTGTTTTTCTGTATCAGCAATGTTTTAAATGCATCATTAAGATGCATTGGCACCGTTAAGATTGGATTATATCTTTCCATCGTATCTTTTTTTCTGAATGTAACGCTTAACTGGGTATTTATATTCGGTAATCTAGGTGCACCTGCCCTTGGAATAAGAGGTGCTGCAATAGCTACCCTGATTTCCAGATTAGTAGAGTTCAGCTGTTATATCATATATATGAGATTTATGGACCAGAAATTAAAGATGTATTTTAAGGATGTTTTACATACCAATTTAGAATTAGTAAAAGATTTCTTTCGTTATGGGTTGCCTGTAATTGTGGGGGATGTGCTATGGGGAATTAATCTGGCGGTCCAAGGTGCGATTGTCGGCAGGCTTGGAGCGGATTCCATAGCTGCAGTAAGCATAGCCAATGTTGTTTTTTCTGTAGTCAGTGTCGGCGTCTATGGGATAGCCAGTGCTTCCGCCGTAATAATCGGGAATACCGCAGGAGAAGGTGATTTGCAGAAAATCAAAGCATATACAAAGAAACTTCAGTTTGTATTTCTGATAGGTGGCTTGTGTACTGGATTATTTCTATTTATAATTAAAGATTATGTCTTATTATTATATAATGTTTCAGATGAAACCTTGAATATAGCCAAAGTTCTTATGACGGTATTATCGGTAACGGTTATTGGAACTGCTTATCAGATGTCCACTTTAACAGGTATAGTAAGAGCAGGGGGAGCAACCCATTTTGTCTTAATAAATGATATTATTTTTGTATGGTTTATTGTAATACCGCTTTCTCTTATTATGGCATTTGTAATAGGAGCACCTACCTGGGTAGTATTCTTATGCCTAAAATGTGACCAGATATTAAAATGTGCAGTTGCTGTGGTTAAAGTCAATCGTTACGATTGGATAAAAAAGCTGACAAAAGAGTTCGCTGCTTAAAATGTAAGCGTAAGGAAGCAGAACAGTGATATCTTACAGTATATTTATTGTCGCTGTTTTAAGTAGATTAGAAGGTTGATTATGCTTCACCCCACAAAGGCCATACAAATCATTTAAATTGGTTTTGTAGGGCGGAGCATAGTATAGGATTTAGTTATCTTTACTGTATTTTATTTCTTGATGGATTTATAAGGATAATTCTGTAGATTATATTTCTCAATCGGTTCCGGTCCACGCATTACAGTTCTGACAATATTAAGACCGCCTTGTTCATCCGCACGTATTCGCCAATCAACCATTAATATCGTATTCCCTATAATTTCGATTCCGGTTATCCCTTTCGTATGGATACTGCAGCCGGTATTATAGTAAGGAAGTTCACCGTTTTTTGGAAATCTTGGTCTGTGTGTATGACCGCAGATGAGCATTCTTTTATGTCTTCGGATCCATTTCTTGTAAGCTTTTTCAATTTTATGTCTTTTATATAAATTTTTAGCCGGACTGGCAGGGTTTTGGAAACCTACAACATGGAGATATCTCCAGAAATACCTTAACATAAACATGGAAACCGGCCAAAGCTGATCATTCATTAGGTCCCCCTGATGTCCATGTACTATAAAAATCTCCTGTTTGGTTTTTTTATTTTTTAAGACAATCGCTTCATAGATAAGAATATCTTTAAATAGTTCTTGTTTATTTTGATTATATTCATCATAATAATTAAAGTAATTGTGTTTTACAAATGATTTATTTTTAAGATAAATATTATGATTTCCATATAAGATACGCATCCGATTATCGTCGTAAAATTTTTTAAGTCCTAAAAATACATCACTGTGTGCTAAACGTATTACTTTAAAATCCGGATATTCCCAAAGTTCATCTCCGTCCCCGACTTCTACATAAGTATATTTATTATTGTTATAATATTCCAGTGCTCTAAGAAAAACAATCTGATTTCTGGCAAATTCATCAGACATGCTGTCATCACCTCTATGGCTGTCACTAAAGAATATATATTTGGAATTTTCATCAAAGTATTCAATTTTAGCTTTTTTAAAAGCACCTGTTAATCTTTGATCCGTAAACATATGATTCACCCCGCAAAATTTTCTATTTCACATATTAAAAAGCTGGTTATTCAGGTAATATAACCCATTATAGTATTGTCCAATGATAATATTATTATGTAACCGTGAAAATCAGAAACGATAGGGAAACTGTATCATAAATTAATTCAATGTTGATATTCTAAGATATATTTGATACTCTATAATAACAGCTCATTCCTCAAGAGATAATAATAGTTGCACAGTATCCTTAATTTATATGTTGAAAGAGCTTACGGCATTCAAAGCATAGACAGACAATGGTATAACTATTTAGACACAATAAAGGAGAGCAGCTTGAGAAAATTTAAAAAGTTTTATATAGAAATTACGAATGTATGTAATCTGGCTTGCAGTTTTTGCCCTGAGACAAAACGGCAGGCCGGTTTTATGAATAAAGAGACATTTACGAATATATTAGATCAGATAAAACCATATACGGAACATCTTTACTTTCACGTTAAAGGAGAACCGCTTTTGCACCCGGAACTGGATTTATTTTTAGATATTTGTTATGAAAAAGGGTTTAAGGTTAATATTACCACCAATGGTACACTTATTAACCGGGAAAAGCATAAATTAATGTTAAAACCCGCCTTAAGGCAGATCAACTTTTCTCTGCACAGTTTTGACGGTAATATTTTTGACGGTAAGGAAGTTTATATTAATAATATTTTAACATTTATAAAGGAAATCAGAGAAAGACAGAATATTATATTATCGCTGAGATTGTGGAATTTAACAAAAGATAATGATGTTAATATAAAAGAAAATAAAAATCGAGTTATTCTAGAGATGATAGAAAAGGAATACAATTTATCTGAACCAATTAAGGACATGGTTACTGCAGTCAGAGGAATTAAACTTGCAGATAACATATTTTTAAATCATGAACATGAATTCAAATGGCCTGATTTAAAAGAGGAAGAAGATGATGGAAAAGGATACTGTTATGGCTTAAGAAATCAGGTCGCTATACTTGTTGACGGAACTGTTGTACCATGCTGTCTTGATGGTGAGGGCATAATTAACCTTGGCAATATACATCACACTCATTTTTCTGAAATATTAAAGCATCAAAGAGCAGAGGATATTTATAAAGGATTCTCTGAACGGGTAGCGGTAGAGGAATTATGCAGAAAATGCGGATATCGAAAGAAATTTGGTGAAAAGGCGGGTATATAATTAAACTGTAAAATAGAATAAGTAAATAATAAGTAAAGTATTTAATAAAGGCAGTTTATATTTGAGAAAAATTAAGAACCTTTAATCATTTAAGGGTGAAATTTTAATTAAGAATTTAAGTATTACCAAAATATACTATGTGCATTATGACGCAATTTCGTTGACAGAGTTCTCTGAAATTGTTAACATTATTATATAATAACGAAATATATTACCGGTAATGTATAAAATAGTTATTTATTTTCTTCCTGCTTTTTCAAATCTTTAATAAAATAAACAATAAGGATGGGCTCTGTATGACGAAAAAGTTTCTAGGGAAAAAACAAATGTACATAGTAATATTAGTTATTATTTTTGCTTTAATGAATTCTTATCATTCTAATGTTTTAGCTGCAAAGGCGGATAAAACTCCACCTACTACGCCAGTAAATTTAAGAGCTGTTACTATTTCTGATCTATCGGCTTCGTTTACCTGGAATGCATCCTACGACAAAGTCGGTATAATATCTTACAACCTGTATAAAAATAATGTGCTTATCGGTAATACTTCTGCAACAACATTTACTGCAAATGGTTTAGCACCCTCCACAACTTATCAATTTTCAGTGAAAGCCAAAGATACGGCAGGAAATCTTTCGAGTTCGAGTAATATCCTAACGATAAAGACTTTGTCAGTGACACCAACAGTAACTCCGACACCAACAGTAACTCCGACACCAACAGTAACGCCGGTACCATCAGCAACGCCTTCTCCAACAGTCACACCAACTCCAATCGTAAGCGTGACACCAACACCAACTGTAAGTCCAGCTCCTATAGTACCTCAACAGAGGATAGTAGGGTATTATGCTGCTTGGGCAGCTTATTCCGGTTTTTATCCAAATATGGTGGATGCAGGTAAATTAACCCACATTAATTATGCTTTTGCCAATATCGGAAGCGATTTGAAGATTACTTTAGGATATCCGGATATTGATTTAATTAATTTCGCTAAGTTAAATGAATTAAAAAAATTAAACCCCGAGCTCAGAACAATAATCTCCATTGGAGGCTGGTCATGGTCAGGCAGTTTCTCCGATGTTGCTCTGACGGATGCTTCCAGAACCATATTTGCGGACAGTTGTGTGGATTTTATCACTAAATATGGTTTTGACGGAGTTGATATCGACTGGGAATACCCAGTGAGTGGAGGATTAGCTACTAATGTCAGAAGAACGGCGGATAAACAGAATTTTACCCTTTTAATGCAAAAGCTTCGTGAAAAATTAGATGCAAGGGGAGCAGCAGATGGAAAACAATATATTCTTTCCTTTGCAGGGGCAGGCTCATATTCCTATATTAATAACACAGAGCTGAATCAGCTAAAACAATATGTGGATTATGGTAATATAATGACCTATGATATTCATGGTACCTGGGATACCTATACAGATTTTAATGCACCTTTATTTTCTAATACGGATTCTTCACCGCAATACAAATGGAGTATGGATGAAAGTGTGAGTCTATGGTTAAAGACCGGTTTCCCTGCTGACAAAATTGTTATGGGCGTTCCTTTCTATGGCTATGTTTATAGTTCGGTTCCTAATCTAAATAGCGGTTTATACCAGACCTATGCCGGAAGTTCCTCTATCAGTTATGGGATTATTGCTGCTACATACTTAAATAATCCCGCATACGTGCGATATTTTCACAGCCAGTCCATGGTACCCTGGTTGTTTAACGGTTCCGTATTTATCAGTTATGAGGATGAACAATCTATTGGTTATAAAGCACAGTATATTAAATCAAAAAGTTTAGGCGGAGCAATGATTTGGGAGTTAAGCCAGGATCCAAACAGAATTTTATTGAATTCTTTGTATAACGGATTAAAATAAGGAATTATAAGAGTAATAATAAAAAACTGAAAAAGCGGAAAGTAGTTTCAAATGTAAGAGCCGGTTATTAACCCGTTTATCTGCTAAATAAACGGGTTATAATCGGCTCTTAGTTTGGGTGGGTTATTCATATCAGATTTATCATTCCAATTGTAAGTGGCTGCAACGAGGCTTACGGCAGTTTATTACCGGCAGCTCTGTAGATCTCATACCATTCCTGTCTCGTTAACTCTACATTGGATGCGTTACAGATATCTTTCAAACGTTTTGCGTTGGTGGTTCCTACGATAGTTTGTATTTTAGCAGGATGTCTTAAGATCCAGGCCACAGCGATAGCAGAATTAGTAACACCCTTTGCTTTTGCAATTTCGTCAATTTTTTGATTTAATTCAGGAAATTTCTCATTATTTAAAAATACACCTTCAAAGAATCCATATTGGAAAGGAGACCATGCCTGAATTGTAATATTTTTAAGTCTGCAGTAATCAAGGATGCTGCCGTCTCTAACAATAGAGCTGTCGATTTTCATATTTACATTAAGTCCGGCATCAATCATTCCTGTATTAGTTATGCTGAGCTGTAATTGATTCGCTACAATTTTTTGATTTAGATAAGAGCTTAACAGTTCTATCTGCATAGGATTTTGATTACTTACACCAAAATTACGCACCTTTCCGCTGCTGAGCAATCGATCAAAAGCTTCCGCAACCTCTTCCGGTTCGACTAAAGTATCAGGTCTGTGAAGCAGCAACACGTCAATGTATTCGGTATTCAGACGTTTTAAACTACCATCTACCGCTTCTAATATATGTTCCTTTGAAAAGTCGAAGAAACCTGGTCTGATCCCGCATTTTGTCTGAATTATTAACTTTTCACGGTCAATTTTATTCATATCCACTGCTTTAGCAAATAATTCTTCCGATTTACCGCCTGCATAGATATCGGCATGATCAAAAAAGTTAATTCCCTCATCTACCGCAGTCTGAATTAAATTAGCCGCATCTTTATCTGATAAATCAGCGATTCTCATACAACCTAATGAAATTTCAGAAGCAAGAACAGCTCCGTTTGACATATTTATTGTTTTCATAATATACCTCTTTTCCTGGATTATAATTTAGTTTTAGATATTTTTTGTATTGATAATCCATGTTTTGATTATATATCCTAGAGGTAGCTCTAGGTCAAGGGTTTTTAAATATTTTGAACATTTTCATTGATTTTTTAGGTAACATTTCTATCTGAAAAATAAATGGCAGCTGGAAGATTTATTAAATTTTTCATTCTATTATTCACTTTAAGGATTTATAGCATATAATAGTAACAAATTTAAGATGTGAGGTATTGCTTGGTAAATATTATGTTTACAAATGAAGTGGTTTTCGAGCACCGGTTTTGGCTTCAGATTTTGGGGGATCATGCAAGATTTATTTTTTATTCTCTTGCTCCGAATGAAATTGAACCCATAAAAAAAGCAAAACAGTATATGGATAAGTATGATGAGTTACTGGCGAAAGCAAGAGAGCAGCTTACACAATCTGAACTGGATCAATTAAACCAAAAGGCATATGAACTTACATACGAATTTCGTAAATTTAAATTAGAACTTATGGCGCTTACCTTGACGAATGATATAAAAGTACATTTACCCACTTCCTTTTATAACCATATGATTAATGAACTGGAGGAATATATATTAGTACTTGTTGCAGCCTCAGAAGGAGAGAATCCGATCTTTCATCCGATCCATTACCATCTTAGGTGGTTATCCGATGCGGTGGGGCACGCAGCCAGCGTAGCTGCGAATATGGATGAAGTTGAGAAGGACATGATAGAAGAAAGCACGTGGTACGAAAAAGAATTTACTGATTTGTTTATGAAATCAGTTCAGGTAGAAGGATATCTTCGTACCGGATTAGATAATTTTCCATCTTTAGAACGTTTAAATGAACAGACAGTAAATACTATGGTACCTTTTATGGAACTGTTGGAAGAGATTATGGCATTACGAACAGATGGGCGGCTGTTAGGGACTTTAATGCCGCTGATGGCCGACCATATGGCAAGAGAAGAATGTTACTATTTAAGGAAATTATCCCAAATAGCAAAAACAGCAAAACCGGATTGTGACCCGGCCAAACCAAGGATTGAATGATGAAGAAAAATGTACTATATTTGATACGGTTGTAAGGCGTTCATAATGAACTTGTTTCTTGTGAACGCCTATTAAATCGTACTTCTTCTTTTTGGATAAAATTCATTTAGCAAATTCATATAATCAGGTAATTTTTTTAAATCGGGTTCTGAAAATTCAAAAGTAATACCATTGCATTTTTCGATAAATTTATTGTCTATGGAATATGTCTTTCTGAATCTGCATTTTCCGCCCTTATCATTATGACAATGATTACATTTGCCGTATTCCCCTGTAAAAACGTCTTTTATATATTTAGGTGAATGTTCAATATGATCACGGTGATTGTCAATATTATTAAAAAAAAGCCGAAGTACAATGCTATCTTCCCTGATATAGATACGTGCAACAACTTTTTTGCTTTTTATACCAATCCTGGAATAAATAATCATATATTTACCCCAACAATAGCCACTGCCAATATTACCTCCGAAACCGTAACCGAGTTTTGAAATCTCATTATTAAAAGCAATAATAAACTTCTTGTTTTCATCTGATATAAAATTAAATCGTTCTTCTGCTAATATAGTTTTCATTTATTCATTCCTTTTATAGTTTGCTTTTACAACTATTTATTTTGTATTGGTCTAATACAAATAACAAGAAATACAAATCAGCTATTTTTTAGCTTAATTGGTATAAATGTCTCCATTTGTGCCCAGCCTTGAGCTTTAATAATTTCAGCCGGGGTAATAATATGACCCATAGCATAATGGTTTGCTCGAACATCCATTTCAATAATATCCGAAGTTTCGATATAGTTTAAGGCTTCATGATATAATTTTTCATTTGTTGCTTCGTCACCATCTTTATAGGTATAAGTCAAATAGCAACCGCCATCAAAATTAATTACCTCATTTCCGCCGTCCTCCATATCCTCGCTCAGTGCCCATATCCATACCATGCCTTGTTTCTCTTCATCAAAATATAAAAAATCACGCGGTAAAAAACTATCCCTGTCTGATGGCTTGATAGCTGAAAAATATTTATCGAATTTACCTAAAACACCGGTGGGTGAGAAATCAAAATTCTTATCTACACCTGATGAAGCCGCCTTGAATGCCGGCAATGATATTATCCTAAATTCCATATTAAAACCTCCACTTTTTATTTAATTGCAACCTTATTTAAGTTATTGTGGCAAAGATATTAAATCCTCTAAGATATCATAGACGAATATTAACCTACAATATGTTCGGTGTTTTCTTCAATAGTAACGGTTCAGTCCATATGCAGGACAGGACAAGTTCTGGTATGAATAAATGTGCTTTAGTAATATTTTATGTATTCTCATTTGATGATGTTAGATCTAAGGTCAAGCGAGATGATTCCATTGATATTTCTTGAAGCAACAAACAAAATATTGTCTTCAATAAAAGTACGTCCTGACAAAGAGAGAGGGATATTTATAGATCCCACAAATTCCAGTGTTTCCTTATTCCAAAATGATATTTCGCTACATGGATAGGAAATTGTAATAAAGAAATTATTATAGATACCTACGCAGTCGAACATTCTTTTATGAACATTTCGTTTATTGGTTATACATGTCCTATGCTCTAGGTCCACAAAATAAAGTGTTTTATCCTGCCCGGCAGCATATACCTTATTCTTCTGTAAAGAAATGCTTCCAATATTTTGTTTACCAAGTATCATAGAGGTCATAGGTTCCATTTTTATTTTATCAATTAACAGCAGATTCCCCTCAACATTTCCGCCTATTAAAACATTGCTATAAACTTTTATATCCCAAATACTGCTTGAAGATACATGATATACGCCTTTTATGGTAAGGTTACTAAGTTCAATAACAATGATTGAACCATTTCTTATACAAGCATAGATATTAGTTTCATCCATTGTCATGCCGCAAATATCTGTGCGTAAATCTGTTCCTAATTGGAAAGTAGATACACAGGAATAATTATTCTTATCCAAGATATATAGAGTGTAGAAATCTCTAATGATTAATAACTCGTGATTGGATATTAAGTTTCTGGAGAATCCTTCCTTTTTGAAAAGCTTTGTGGAATACACTATTTCTTTTGTTTGTTTATCTATTTTAAAAACACTGTCATTGGAAATACAATCAATAAACTGGTTATCAACACGAAAGCCGGTAACACATTTGTTCATAGTAATGAAGTAATTCAAAAGCTGCCTCCTCATAAGAATATTAATTCTCGTATATACTGGTTAAACAATTTATTTCTTTTCTTAGTTTTATGACCATTTCTTGTAACTCTCCCGTGTCCGGACGATAGGAGTCTTTGAATAATTCCTCATCCGGTAATCTCCAGATAGGAGCATTTGCGGGGGCATCACCTATAACTCTTGGTATTAAGTGCCAATGAACATGGCTGTCAAGATTTCCTAACATGGCATGATTCATCTTATCTGCCTTAAATGCATGAAAAACAGCTTCTGAGACAATACTCATCTCTTCCAGATGTTTTATCCTATATTCGTAGGGCATGGAATGAAGCTCGGTAACATGCATTTTACATAAGAAACAAGTATAACCTTTATACTTCTGATAATCTCCAAGAACAACATAACCGGTATTTAGTTCCGTAACAAAATATGGATTTGTTCCGTTTTTAATCATTTCAATTCTCTCACAAATAAGGCAGCCCATATCCTTTTCCTTTCTAAATAAAAGAAAAATTAATATAAAACAATAAAATGCAGTTCAATAAATAGACAGTAAAGTAATTGTTAAAGTAATTGATAAAGTAATTATTGAAGTGATTAGTTAAATTAATAAATTAATATAAAGGTATTATAATAGATATAAACATTATAATACAAAATTTACCATCTATCAACATGAAATCCCAATTTCATTTGAGGGAAATTAATATACAGAATTATTTATTCAAATATTTTATGTCTAGAGTTACTTTTAAGCTTATCGCCTGTTTTTTATCCTGTCATACAAAAAGGAAATTGAAATCGCTAGAATAATTACACCAATCAAGGTTTCTGTCATAACCAACTCGCGGACCAAAGAAGAATTAGGCAGAATGTCTCCATAACCTAAAGTAGTAATAGTTACCGCACTAAAATATAAAAAGTCGATGAAAGGGTATTTAAACTTACATTGGGTCTCATAATTGTAGATAATATCAATTGCACGGTCCAAATAATTAATGGAGTTGGAGATAAATAATTTTCCATAATCCAGTGAAGCAAATTTATTGTCATTTCCCGTAAAAGTCCAATTCTCATTTGACAGATCCAAATCATTTTCCTTTATCCAGATAAAGAAATCATGCTGTTTTTTAACTAACATAGAATAAACCTGCGGGAGATAAACTAAATCCTTTGAGGATATAATATTAATAGTGTCAGTAGGAATGGTGTAGATACTGAACATGATTTTAACGTATTTTGTATTATCCATAACAACCTGATTCCTTGCAATAACTTCAGCGCTGCAGAAATTAAAACCCTGTGATTTCCATTTGGCTATGTAATAATTTGCCCAGTTTACTCCAATTGGATTAATACCGGCAGAAGACAGATTAAAAGTGATAAGCGGACTGTCATTTTTCGTTAACTTAGTCAAAATAAAATTCTTATCATAATTAAGAAATAAATCTTTTGTAATATTTTGATTGATATTAATTTTAAGTTCTTTTTGGAATTCTATAATTTTAGTTTGCAAGAGGATATCTTCATGAAATACAAAAGATTGTCCGTTGGAATTATTAGCAATATAACAATAGAGATAACCAAATAAGAACCAGGTTATTGTATAGGTAATGATACAAATAATTCCGCCATGATGTTTAATTAATCCGGTTAAAGTTTTCATTACAGCTCCTGTGCCTGTTTTTTATCATATTGGGTAAGAAAATTAAGAAGCCCAATAAGATTAAGAATTATTTAAATATACGGAGTGAACTGTAATTATAGTATTCTTTTATGGAAGATGGGCAAAAAGAAATCCAGAATGCCTTTCTGGAATTAGAACATTTTCGTGTACTGTCAAAGAGTCAAAAAAACTTTGTACGGCTTAAATAAAGCAGTACAAAGTTTTTTTATTTAATTAACCGTTTTATCCTGAAATGATTTCCAAAAGTTGCCGTCATAATCTATAATATCATGCAGTTGTTCGAAAGAAATTTCAAATTCGGGAAATCCGGCAGCATATGGGGCAATTTCATAAGGATAAAAGTAAATAACGAGAGAATCTTCCGTTAATTTAAAATATTGATTTTCAGAGATTCCTTTAAAACTATCCGGGAATATAAAAGAATCTTCCGATTTACTTTGCTCCTGGATCTTGGTGTTGATGATTTCATTAATTTTCTTTGCGTAATCCGTGTTCTCTTTAAATAGATCACTTAAATCATAAAATTCGCCGGTATTTATATCAATGAAATAATAATCGCTGCTTGGCATACCATGGGCAGCACCAAAGGGATAATCGTAACCGGTTTTATTTATGATCAATAAATCTTTCCTTAATTCCGCACTAAATGTATCCGCTATAGATGTTTTATCTTCTTCTTTACTGTTTGCTCTGGGATCCGTAAATAGTTTATATAATCTGCCATTTACTGAGGCTTGAAGCGTTTCATTTTTAAAACCCTCAATATTAGGATAATAAACATATACATACTTATTTGGTTTAAACTTCAATTCTTTTACAGTAATTTCGGGCGAGAGAGTCTGAGTGCGGTCATTCTGCCAGACGACAGTTCCGTCTTTTCTCATATAGACAAGGTCATCGTCGATTTCCGCCTTAATAATATCCCCGAATAAAGTGAGAGTTCCTCTGCCCTCCATTTTGGGTAAAGAGATTGCTTCTTTACCTTTCTTATCTACAAAATAAGTATATTGACTATTCGTTGCAGATGCGTAACCATTATGAAATTCACTCAAATCATAGAATACATAATCGGTTAACTGTTTTCCGGTTTTATCAAAAATTGCTGCAGGTTCTGTTGTTAAAGTTCCATTCGAGTCCAAAGATGGATCTTTTATGGCAAATAAATCATCTCCCAGATACTTAATTTCGTTATAAATCGGTTTAAATATTTCTTCACCTTTATAAGTTACAACGCCGACTTTTCCATCCTTATCGCCCGAATAAATAATATAACCATTTTTAAAATCAACGACAGAATTATATTTTTTATCTAACTGATAAGTTTCTAAAACATTTCCGCTTTTATTAATAAGGGCATAGTTACCTATATCAGTTTCTACAAGAGCTGTATTGTCTTTCTTAAAATCATCTGCCTGTAAATAAACCGGATCAATTATTACATTTCCGTTTGTATCGATATACCCCTCCTTGAAAGTACTGCCCGATAATTTCGAAAAAACAGCGGCTCCGTTGCTGTAAGGCTTAATCAAATAATCACTTTCATATATAATACTGCCGCTTTGGTCTATTACTTTATAATCCCGGGATGCAGTGATAACTGCATAACCGTCTTTAAAATCAGTAACATAGGAATAACCGGGCTGGATAATAAAGATTCCGTTTTCATCAATAAATCCATATTGTTTTTCTCCGTTTACATATTCATACGCGGGGTAAAGGTTCGTTGAACTGGAAGGGACAGGAACGTCCGTTGTCTCCTGTGTTTCGATTCTGTTCTTCATGATCTGCGGTGCTTCTGTTATTACTTCTGCGGATTTAATATTTTTATTTAATGAGTTGGTCGGTATATTGTGTTTAAAGCAACCTCCCGATACTGCCAAAACGGTTAGCAGAGTAAGGGCTGCCAGAGAAAATCTGTAAGGTTTCATGGGGTAATCCTCCTGGATAATACATTAACAATGAATCATAAAATAATTTATCAGAAGTAACTTTTCAAACTACTGAAAAAGGCGCGATTTAGCGCCATACATCGGAATATAGGAACGCGGTTATGCTCGTATATGTGCACTATTCATTATAACATATAGATTTTCTCATAGGAGTTTATTAACTAAATTTAAGGAAATCGTATTATTTATGTAATTATTAAGTTTGTCCCGGTAAGTAAGCACTACAATTTTATTAAGGATTCGTTGGGAGTACAGCCAAAACATTTCTGAAAAGCACGGTAAAAGGTACGGGTACTGTCAAATCCGGAAGCTAATGCAATGTTTGTTATGGTTGTATTTTTCTCGCGAAGTAACTCTAAGGCGTGTCGGCACCTTAAACCATTGATATATTCCACTAACTTGCAGTCAAAAAATTCATTAAAAATATGAGAAAAGCGACTTGGGCTGTAGCCAAAATGCTCCGAGATTTCTACTAATTTCATTGGCTTTAGGTAGTTATCCTGGAGATAGATTAAAATTTCCTGAGCCAGAGATATCATTTTCGTATCCGTAATATCAACGAGTCCCACATGATTAATTAAAAGCCCTAAAAACACGTAAATATAACCTTTCAATATATTTTCAGAAGCAGAATGGTTCATGGATTTTGTTATATTACATAATGAATCCAGACAGTGTTTTAGTTCTACTTCAAAAGGAGGATTTTCTACCATTAGGTTAGCAAAAGTTTTTTTCGAAAACGTTGATTTATAAGACGGAATGGAGTCCAGCGGTATAATGCATATATATGCGCTTGAATAGAAGTCTGTCGCATAACTGTGAATATAATAGCTTGGAATAATTAAAAAGTTATTTTGCTTTACAAGATAAACCTGACCGTTTAAGGTGATTTTTAATTCACCTGCTGTTACATAAATGATCTCTATACTGCTATGAAAATGGGGCCAGTAATGATTATTATCCACTTTCCAGCATACAATCTGATTAAAATTGTCCCGGATATATTCATAAGAAAAATTATTTTTCATAAGTCCTCCAATTTACAGCATTTTTTGACACTGATATACCATTAAGTGACATGACATATTTTTATAATATTATTATAATCATAATATCATAAAATTACAATTGCAAAAGTGTGGAGGCATAAGTGAAAGAATTCACTTTCAACCACAGAAATTTGTGTCTGCGTAACCAAAGTGTACAAACACACTTGGCACAAATTTCAGATGCGCATAAAAAACGCGCAGGAATGGAGGAAATAATGGAGAAGTTAAAAGTAGGTATTATAGGATGCGGCGGAATTGCCAACGGTAAACATATGCCGGCAATCAAAAGTGCCGGTTATGCAGATATGGTAGCATTTTGTGACATAATTGAAGAAAAAGCAGTCAAAGCGTCTAAGGAATTCGGAACAGAAGATGCGAAAGTTTTTACTAATTATAAAGAATTATTGAAGGAAGATTTAGATGCAGTATATGTATGTACTCCAAATCGTTCCCATGCGGCTATTACGGTTGATGCACTTCATGCCGATAAGCATGTTATGTGTGAAAAACCGATGGCAATTAATTATAAAGAAGCCTGTGCCATGGTAGATGCAGCCAAGGAAACAGGTAAAATCCTTACAATCGGTTACCAGAACCGTTACCGCAGTGACAGCCAGTACTTAAAAAAGGAATGTGAAGAGGGTGTATTAGGCGATATCTATTATGCCAAAGCTAAGGCAATCCGCCGTCGTGCCGTTCCTACCTGGGGAGTTTTCTTAAATGAATATGAACAGGGCGGTGGTCCATTAATTGATATAGGAACTCATGCACTGGACTTAACTCTCTGGACAATGAACAACTATAAGCCTAAATATGCAGTTGGTACAACCTATCACAAGCTGAATCAGGATACGGACCAGGGGAATGCCTTTGGACCTTGGAAGCCGGAAGAATTCAGTGTAGAAGACAGTGCCTTTGGTTTCATCGTTATGGAAAATGGTGCAACGATTACTTTGGAGTCCAGCTGGGCCCTAAATACCTTGGATGTATTGGAAGCAAAAACTGTATTATGCGGAACCAAAGCAGGTGCTGATATGCAGGATGGTCTTCGCATTAACGGTGTAAAACATGACAGACAATTTGTTACAAAACCTAATTTGGAAGCAGGCGGAGTTGCTTTTTACGAAGGGCAGGATGCATCTCCTCAGGTAATAGAACAAACGATATTTGCCAATGCTATCTTGGGTAAAGGTGAAATAACTGTATTACCGGAACAGGCGGCGGTAGTTACCAGAATTCTGGAAGCTATTTATGAGTCTGCTAAAACAGGAAAACCGGTATATTTTGATTAGAATATACAATTTAGCATAGTTTAAATTTTGATAATTATGATTAAGAGGTGTATTACAATCAAAGGGGACTTGAAAGCAATTGAAGTGTTAAAGAGTACTAGTATTTTTGAAAGCCAGCAGATAGAAGTGTATTAGGCTTAATTATAAGCCGCAGCAGCGGCAGATGGAGGATTATATGAAGATAGGATTACAGCTGTATACCATAAGAGACACTTATGAAAATGCCGATGAATTTAAGGCAAATATCAAAAAGGTAAAAGAATTAGGTTATGATGGGGTTGAATTTGCCGGATATGCCGGAATGGCTGCAGAAGATTTAAAAGCATTTCTTGATGAGATTGGATTGGAAGCTATTTCAAGCCACCATGGATTAAATGATCTGGAATTCAAACTGGATGAGCTGGTTAAATATAACAAAACATTGGGCTGTAAATATATGGTTTGCGCATTTGCACCAACCGGTAATAAAGAAGAAGTGGATCACGTGGTTAAAGTAATGAGTGCTGCTAAGAAAACAGTTGCAGAGAGCGGTATGGAATTATTATATCATAATCATTCCCACGAATTTAAGATTCTGGAAGACGGCAGTATTCCGTTAGCGTTAATCGGAGACAGCTGTAATTTGGAATTAGATACTTTCTGGGTATTTAATGCAGGAGTAGAACCTTGTACTTTTATTCGTGATAATACGGATGTTATTTCACTGATACATTTAAAAGACGGAAGCTTTGAAGGAGTGCCTTGTGCAATTGGAGAAGGTTTCAACAATATAAAAGGAATCAGAGAAATGTCAGCAAGAATCGGTATGGAGTGGCTGATTGTTGAAAATGATAAACCAACACCGGATGGACTGTCCGACGTAGGAAGAAGTATTCGCTATTTAAAGGGCTGATTACATGATGCAACGTTAATTGACTTTTGGAATAAATTTTCTATTAGAGCATTAACAATTTAAAATTTAGGGGCTGCCGTGACAGCCCCATTTCTTTATTATACAGAAAAAGCTTGACCGGGCAGTAAATAATTATGATAAAGGTTTTCTGCAAAGTTTATGATTCAATTTCATGAATTACAATCTTAGAATTGACAAATTTATAAGATATGTATATATTAAATGTTAGACATCTAACAAAGGAGTGAATGAAATAATGTGTCCTAATAGAAACAAAGAGGATAGAGAAGATAATGGAATTCTAATCCAAAGGCTTGCCAAAAATATGAAATATCTGGCAGATGAGAATTTATCTAATCATAATATTACAATTGAACAGGTTAAGATATTACGGTTTCTAAGTGAGAGCCCGGGTTCTTACGCCTACCAGAAAGATATCGAGCAGAATTTTGCAATCAAACGTTCATCCGTAACCAATATACTTCAGAATATGGAGAAAAGTGAACTGGTTGAACGAATCGGGGACGAATCTGATGGGAGGATTAAAAGAGTGCTCCTGACAGAAAAGGGATCGAAACTGTCTAAAACCTTAAAGGATTTTATCTGTAAACTTGAATTAGTAATCGTTAGCGATATGTCAGGTGATGAGAAAGAATTATTTAATAAATTATTGAAAAAGAGTCTGAATAATGTCAGCAAATTATTCAGGTAATGAAGTGAGGTTAGTAGGCCGCCATAGCGGCAGATGGAGGTTATTATGGTTAAAAAGCTAGCTGTTTGTATCGGTGAATATAAGAAATATGCCATTCTTACACCTGTTGTAATGGTAGGGGAAGTTATGATGGAAATTTTAATTCCTTTTGTTATGGCGAAAATTATTGATATTGGTATATTGGGAAACGGTGGTATCACTTATATTATTAGAATGGGAATTATAATGATATCCATGGCGTTAATATCCCTGTGTTTCGGTGCGGTAGGAGGAAAATTTGCAGCGATTGCCGGAATGGGGTTTGCAAAGAACTTAAGAAAAAAGCTCTTTGATAAAGTGCAGGATTTTTCTTTTGGCAATGTAGATAAATTTTCTACACCCTCTCTTGTGACCAGGCTGACAACAGATGTAACCAATACACAAAATGCATTTATGATGCTGATACGTATGGCCGTCCGTGCACCAATCATGTTAATCGGGGCTACTGTCATGGCAATCATTATGAGCGCAGAGTTATCTATTGTATTTTTAATAGCGATTCCTTTTTTGGGAATTGCACTTTACATAATTATGTCGAAAGCACATCCGAGATTTGTTGCTATGCTTAAGCTTTATGACAGAATGAATTCCGATGTACAGGAAAATCTGGTTGGAATACGGGTCGTAAAGGCATTTGTAAGAGAAGCTTACGAAAAATCCAAATTTCAGAATTCTGCTGATGCCGTGCGTAAAGCCCAGGTCAGAGCTGAAAAATTAATCATCTTAAACGGTCCTGTTATGCAGTTGAGTATGTATGGCTGTATTCTGGCTGTTTTATGGTTTGGCGGAAATATGGTTATGAAAGGTGACTTTGAGATTGGGCAGATATCTAGTTTTATTAATTATATCACTCAGATTTTAATGTCGCTTATGATGATCTCCATGATTTTTATTATGCTTGTTATCTCAAGGGCATCCATGACCCGTATTGTAGAAGTATTGGATGAAGAGATTGATATTAAAGATAATAATACCGGTTCACATAATAAAGTAGAAGATGGATCCATCGAATTTAACCATGTATCCTTTAGTTATGCAAAAGATAAAGATAATTTAACTTTAAGTGATATTAATCTTCGCATTAATTCCGGTGAAACAATTGGAATTATCGGTGGAACCGGTACTTCCAAATCTACTTTGGTCAGCCTTATTCCCAGATTATATGATGTACTGGAGGGAGAAATCAAAGTCGGTGGTATAAATGTAAAAGATTATGCATTGGAGACTTTAAGGAATGAGGTCGCTATGGTTCTCCAGAAAAATGTACTATTCTCAGGAACAATAAGGGAAAATTTAAAATGGGGTAATGAAGCGGCAACGGAGGAAGAAATAATCAATGCCTGTAAGGCAGCACAGGCTTACGATTTTATAATGTCATTTCCCGATGGTTTTGAGACGGACCTGGGACAGGGCGGTGTAAATGTGTCCGGCGGGCAAAAACAAAGATTATGTATTGCCAGAGCGTTACTGAAAAAGCCGAAGATTATTATCCTTGATGATTCCACCAGTGCAGTTGACACTGCTACTGACAGTAAAATCCGTCAGGCATTTAAGGATACATTATCAGATACAACAACAATTATCATTGCACAGAGAATTTCCTCTGTATGTGAGGCGGATCGTATTATGGTGTTGGATGACGGTAAAGTAGATGCTTTTGGAAGTCATGAAGAATTGATGAAAAACAATAAGATTTACAGGGAAGTATATGAATCACAGCAGAAAGGGGATGAGTAAAATGCCGGGACCGATGAGAGAATTAAAACCGGGTAACAAACCTAAGAATGTAGGACGTTCCCTAAAACGTATTTTTGATTATATGGCGGAATATAAATTACAATTAGTACTGGTATTATTTTTTATACTTTTAAGTGCCAGTGCCCAGATTATCGGCACATCTTTTTTAAAATCAGTCATTGACAGCTATATCGAACCATTGGCAAAAAACTATGACAGTGCTTTGTTTATCGGATTCATTAAGACTCTTTGTATTATGGGTTTGATCTTCCTTAGTGGTGCGATATCGACTTATCTTTTCAGCAGAATTATGTTAAATATTTCTACAAAGACCCTATATAAAATAAGGGTGGATTTATTTGATAAGATGGAATCCTTCCCCATTAAGTATTTTGATACCCATACCCATGGAGATTTGATGAGCCGTTACACCAATGATACGGATACCATTCGAGAAATGTTAAGTAACAGTGTAGCTAATTTTATATCTTCTGCAATTACTGTGACCGGTGTTTTTATTATGATGGTTATGTTCAGCTGGCAGCTTACGATTTTAGTGGTCTGTATGTTATTTATCATGTTAAAGGTTATTAAAAAAATCGGCGGAAAAAGCGGTATGTATTTTAAGAATCAGCAGATGAAGCTTGGAAAAGTAAATGGTTTTATAGAAGAAATGTTTGAGGGACAAAAGGTTGTAAAAGTATTTTGTCATGAGGAAACCTCCAAAGCCCAATTCGAAAAATTAAATGATGAATTGTGTGAAGCAGCTACGAATGCCAATACCTTTGCTAATATACTAATGCCGATTATGGGTAACCTATCGCATATTCTTTATGCCTGTACCGCAGTTTTCGGCGGGGTACTTGCAGTTATGGGTTCCATATCCTTAGGTACGGTGGTTGCATTTTTACAGTATACGAGAAGTTTTTCACAGCCGATCACCCAGATATCCCAGCAGTTAAATTCCGTATTATCCGCCCTTGCAGGAGCCGAAAGAATCTTCAATATGATTGATGAAAGTCCTGAAGTTGATGACGGATATGTGACTTTGGTTAATGCCAGAATAGATGCCTGTGGCAATATTTCAGAAGCGATGGAGCATACAGGAATCTGGGCCTGGAAACATCCGCATAAATCCGATGGAACCGTTACTTACACCCAGGTTAAAGGTGAAGTTACCTTTGATAATGTAGTTTTTGGTTATGAGGAAAACAAAACAGTTTTAAATGGAATCAGTCTGAATGCGAAACCGGGACAGAAAATTGCATTTGTAGGTTCAACCGGAGCCGGAAAAACAACCATAACTAATCTGATAAACCGTTTTTATGACGTACCGGACGGTAAAATACGTTATGATGGAATTAACATAAATAAAATCAAAAAGGATGACTTAAGGCTATCTTTAGCAATGGTATTGCAGGATTCACACCTGTTCACCGGAACAGTTATGGAAAACATACGCTACGGTAATCTAAAAGCAAGTGATGAAGAGGTAGTTGCAGCCGCAAAACTGGCAAATGCGCATTCTTTCATAAAACATCTGCCACAGGGGTATCAAACCATGTTAACTTCCGATGGTGCAAATCTTTCACAGGGCCAACGTCAGTTAATTACCATTGCAAGAGCAGCTGTTGCCGACCCTCCGGTACTTATATTGGATGAGGCAACCTCTTCCATAGACACCAGAACGGAAGCGTTGATTGAGAAAGGTATGGATAGTCTGATGGAGGGAAGAACTGTATTTGTTATAGCCCATAGACTTTCCACGGTCCGTAATTCACATGCTATTATGGTTCTGGAAAATGGTGAGATAATTGAACGGGGAAATCACAACGAGTTAATCGAACAGAAAGGAAAATATTATCAGTTATATACCGGTATGTTTGAATTATCTTAAGTTTTTAATCCTATGAAGTGCTTTGAACCTATAAAACCTATAAATCCAAAAAGTATTCATAACCGGAGGTACTAATACCGGTTGAATGAACGAATTAAGCGCAGACTAAGAGGAATAAGTACAGTGTAAAACCCCGGTACCAATACTCTTAGCCTGCGCTTCAAAATATTAGAATTTATAATTCGCATCCAATTGAATACCTCTTCCGGTACAACCATCTACTGGCTCGTTTCCTGCTGTCAGTTTAGGGCAGAATCCTCGGGATCATAATATTAGGTATTCAGCAGTCTTTAAAACCGGGTTGGGGTTTATCCCAGCGCGTTTGTTTTATAAATTATTTATAATATCGTTACTCCCTATTACCATACCGAAACGGTTATTCCAAATCTTGTAATAATAAAATTCACATATTTCTTTTGCGGTCATTAGAGGCTGGTCAAAGGTCGAAATGGCATCTTTGGCTATGATTAAATTAAAGCCATTCTCAAAGGCTACTTTAATGGAAGTATCAATACAATATTCGGTTTGCATTCCGGCTATGATTAATGTGGTAAATTCTTTTGTATCAAGATAATCCTGCATTCCGGTATCTTTAAATGCACTGTTGTAATTTTTATGAAATACTCTCTCTGTTCCGAGTGGTTTTATTTTATCATAAATCTGCCAGCCCTCCGTACCTGGGGCCAGATCTTCTTCTTTGTCACCATTATGCTGAACATAAATAATTTCGATATTTTTATCTCTGCAGCAGGAAATTAAATTTTCCAATGAATGAAGCATACCCTCTTCCTGGTAAGGGTGTTCTTTTACCAGTGCATTCTGGACATCGATTACTAACAAAGCAGTTTTTCCCATAATATTATCTACACTCCTTATGAATTTTTTAGCATTAGCTGCGAAACAACTTGCCTGTAACTATTAGGTTTCATAATTACCTGCTGTTTTGTTTCATCATTCCGGATTATATCATAATATTCGAAGAAATGCATCAATGTAAAGTAAAAATTATAAAAGGTTTCTACTGTTTCAGAAAGAATTTGTCTGAATTCCGGGAGAAAGTAAATATAGATATGGGACAAAATGGGAAAAACAGTTTGACAATATCTGGAATAAGAGATAAAATAATTTTAATAGTACTAAAATGAAAAAAAGGTGGTGAAACAGTATGGGAGATAAGAATCCAAAAAAAGCGCCTAAGAAAAAGGGATCAGAAAAATCTGGTGCACAAGCCTCTGTATCTTCAGGTACTAACAAAAAATCAAAATAGTAAATATAAAAAATTCCCTTGTATGAAAGGGAATTTTTTATATTGCAGGAACAAAAGTAAGAATATTAAAAATACTTATAAATGATTACATATAAATAAATATAGATAAATGAAGATCCATAAATAAATACAGATAATAAATACAGATAATAAATACAGATAATAAATACAGATAAATGAATACACATAAATAAATCCATATAACGAATAGATATAATGCATACTTTACATATTACTGGTAATAAATATCCATAATAAATTACTTGATTATTGGCAATGGTGAGAGGCTTTTAGGCCATAATGATAGGAGCAGTTATGAGAGAGAAAAAAATAAAACAGGCGATTGTAAGTATTACAAAAAATGAATCCGAGCAGAAAGCCCTGACAGAAGCTTTGGATTTATTACCGGTAAAGGATATTATAAGGGGAGGAGAAGTTGTAGTTATTACTCCGAACTGGGTGAATGATAAACCGCCTGAGAATGGTACTGTTGTAGGTCCTTATACTTTGCAGGAACTTATTAAATATGTGAAACGTTTTAATCCGAAAGAAATCATTATTGCCACCGGTTCAGGAGGAAAAGAAACCAGTGAGGTATTTAAAAACATTGGATATGATAAAGTTATAAAAGCAGAACAGGTGCAGTTTATTGATCTAAACTATGGACCTTATACCGATTTAGAGCTGGAGTTTTCTATTGTACCAAAAATAAAAATCAATACTCTGATTGACAGAATGGAGGTACTAATCAGTTTCAGTCAGCTAAAACAGCATGAAGAAGCTACGGTAACGGCTTCCGTTAAAAATATCGCATTGGGTTGGCCGCCGGCAGAAATCCATGGTTTCCCTAAGAAAAATTTAGGTATTCATGAAGATCTCCACGGCTTTATTGCTGCCATGGCTAAAAAAATACCAATTGATTTAGCTATAATCAGTGCAGATAAAGCAATGATTGGAACCGGTCCGTCAGATGGAAAAGCAGTGGATACCAAAGGACTGGTAATTGCTTCGACAGATGCGGTAGCAGCTGATGCAATTGGTGCACGTTTGTTAGGATTTTTACCCCAGGGAGTACAATATCTATATGCCTTGTCAAAAAGCCGGGTTGGAGAAACAGATCCCAGTCATATGATAATGAAAGGAATCGCTCTTAAAGAAGCAGAAAAAATTTTTTCAATGGCAGCTTATGGGCAGGAAGTTGTGCTTGATAAGGATAAAATAAAAGGTCTGCATGGTGACTGATATAGGATAAAAAGTTAATAATGTATAAGCATGCCTGCTAATATTGTTTCTTTATTTAACGTTTCTGAATCTGATGCTTTTGAGGTTTTAAGGTAATTTCCGATACCACCATACCCTCCCTTTGGCTCAGAATAAAATCTACGGCATTCGCGATCTCTTCCGGTTTGACATAGGTATCTTCTGATGGACCTTCACAAAAGGCAGAATTCCGGTAGAAATTCGTCTTTGTCATATCGGGGTGAATGGTGATTACTTTTACACCGTATTTTCTTACTTCATCATACAAGCTGTC
The DNA here is from genome assembly GCF_030913705.1 of Anaerocolumna sp. MB42-C2. Taxonomy (GTDB): domain Bacteria; phylum Bacillota; class Clostridia; order Lachnospirales; family Lachnospiraceae; genus Anaerocolumna. The sequence goes on along the minus strand of NZ_CP133190.1, from coordinate 1,166,230 downwards.
TGAAAAGCTGGATAAGCCTGCTTTTGTAGCTCCGTATGCACATCCATGGGTATTGGATTTTTTAGCCGTAACAGAGGATATGTTTATGATATATCCTCTGAATTTTTTTAAATCTCTTAAAAGCAGCTGGGTTAAAACAAGAGGAGTCTCCAGATTTACCGTAACCATTTCATGAATTTTTTGGGGATTTAGTTCTTCGTGTGGGCCAAAATAACCGATACCGGCGTTGTTGATTAATATATGGATTTCCTCTGAGTTTTTTATTTCTTTTATTTTGGTTACTAATTCAGTAGACTTAGTAAGATCAAGGGGTACTTTGATAAAATCTTCTGCGGGTAAATTGATCTCTTTAAAATCCCTGCCTATTCCATATACCTTGTACTGTCTGCTGATTAATATTTTACTGATTTCAAGACCGATTCCGGAGGATGCCCCGGTTACAATTGCTGCTTTCATTACTGTGTTTCCTTCCATACATAAATATTTTTTTCAGGAATAAATCCTTTTACCAGGTTGTAGGTATAGGAAATCATCTCCTGGGACACCTGTTTTCCATAGTGGCATACTCCATTATCATTTTCGTAAGGATATTGGATAATAATAGAATTAGGCCGCTGTTTTCTCATCTGCTTCATATACTCATGAGAAACCCGGAATACCCCCAGACTTACGTCCTTTATTTTATCGGCAGATATCCCGGAAAAGACTGTATTTATCATATCTTCATATAATAATTTCCAATGCTTTTGATAAATCATCGGGTCAAAGCACAAACGGACAGAAAACCCTTTTGCCATAGCTTGCTTTATACATTTTAACCGTTCATCCAGAGCAGGGGTATGATGTTCACAATTTTTCTGTATGGAATCCGGTGTCAGGGTCCAGGCTAAAATAAAATTATTCAGAGGTTCAAGATTATTTAAAGCATGATAGTTCGCACTTTTTGTACGTAATTCTATAGTCAAATCAGGGTGAGTACCCACAAACTTATGCCATTCCTTTACATAACCTAATTTATTTTCCAATGCCAGTAAATCCGTATCATACGAGATACATAGATATACAGGATAACTTTTTAGTAAATTTTCTACTTCATTAAAAATATCTTCCAGATTTACAAAAATAACGAGATTGGCAGAGGGGTACATTCCTTGCAAATAACAATATTCACAGTCGTAATAACAGTTCATAACAGAGGAAGAATAATAAAAGTGCTGATTTCCAAAGTCCTGGCAGACCGGAGCCCCTTCATAAACATAGGGTTGTTTTTTTTGCGCGAGTATCAGATTGGGGGTTGTTTTTTGAAGTGAATAATTTTGATGTCCCCTGTTGAAAATATCTTTATAATGATTTATGAAAATATGCCTGGCATTCGGAAACTGTGAAAGAATCTCCCTGGTTTTCGGATGGGTTTTTACATCATTTTCAATATATATATGGGAAAAATAAGGATTATATAAATTTTTGCCTGAGTTGTTCAAAATACTTCTTCCCTTCTATCTTGGTTTTGCAGGGTAAAGCGTTATCCTTAATGAATTCCCTAATAGGCTCGATCAAGGTTCCCTCTTTTAATTTATAATATTTACAAAGTTGGATAAGCTGGTTTTCCATGGAAACGGATAAACATAAATCTTTACTCAGCGTTCCAAGATAAGCTTCTTCTTCCGGAGTAAGAGCGGAATTATTTTTATCAAATTCGGTTTTTATAGTTGCTGTCCAGTCTGTTATAAGCGGTATATTTCCTTTTATAAGTGCAGTAATTTTATCCGGAGTAATAGCTGCATTTGTTAAGTTATCGGATACTATTTTAAGGAAAAATATCTGATGGGGTTGATAAAAATAAGAGGCTGCCTGATAAAAACCGGCAGATTCCATATCAACAAGAGTAGCCTGATTAATAATGGTTTGATGAAGATCTATTTTACCTGCATCAGCTTGGTCAGTAAAAAAATTATCCGAACTCACAACAATCGGGCTGGATATAATGCTTCTTTCTTTAAAAGGGTGGGTATACAGGATATCCGGATAGAAAAAGCGTTTTGTTTCCCATTCCATTATTTGATTACATAAATATAGGGTTCCCGGGGTATCTTCCTTTAAAGAAGAGCCGCAGACTCCGATATTTACGAAGAGATCTTTCGGTGAGGGGTTAATCCGGGAGCATAAATAAGCCGTTCCGATAGCAGCATGGATGGCTCCTGATTTGGTTATTAAAAGCAGGATATCTTCATTCCTGAAAACCTGAACTTTTACAAAAGAATTATCTTTTTTTAAATGATAATATTCTATAAAAGGAAGCGCTTCACAATAAAGCGCGGTGGTGAGAATCAACATTAATTTTACCTTCTTTATACGTAAATATTAGTATAATTATGTAAAATAAATCAACAGATGTCAATAAGAAATGATGTATAAGGACTGAATTGACAATTAAATATCAAGAGTTGCGGTATTTTACTCATGTCTGTTATAATTATATAATATGTAACTATTTATTTTTTTGAATAAACCATATAAATTAATATGAATTTTATAAATTTATTGGCTTTTTAAGATTTAACGCTGAAGTTGCATTAAGCGTGAATATTCTTGTTTGGCTGTTACCTATATTATTAATGATTAGACTGGAGAAAAGAATTATGTCAGTACGTGAGGTACGAAAGAAATCGAATTAGGGATTGTCAGATGTTGATGATATCGTTATAATAGATGGGACAAAGTGAAAGGTTTTACTTGGAGGTTAACATGTTAAAAGAAAATAATTTTTTCATGCCTGCAGAATGGGAGAAACATGAAAGAACATTTATAGAATGGCCGGTTAAGGAATCCTTAGTCTGGGCTGATAATTATGAAGAAGTATGTGAGGGGTATGCTGCAATAGTAAAAGCAATATCAGAATTTGAAACAGTTACCATTATTGTAAACCAGAGTGACAAGAAAGTGGTTCAAAAATTAAGCAAAACCTACGCGGAAATACTTGAAATCCCCCATAACGATGCCTGGTGCAGAGATAATGGGCCTACTTTTATTATAAATAAGGAGAATGAATTAAAAGGAATAAACTGGAGGTTTAATGCCTGGGGAGAAAAGTATAAACCTTATGATCTGGATGATAAGGTAGCCGCAGAGGTATTAAATTATTATAAAGTACCAGTTATAAATGTACCGATTGTACTGGAAGGCGGATCCATACATGTAGACGGAGAAGGCACATTACTTACCACGAGACAATGTCTTCTTAATCCAAACAGAAATCCTAAGCTTTCCCAGAACGAAATAGAAGAAAATGTTAAAAATTCATTAAATGTAGAGAAAATAATCTGGTTGAATCAGGGGTTATTTGGAGATGAAACAGACGGACATGTTGATAATATTGCCTGCTTTGCCAAACCCGGTGTAGTTCTGATTCAAACCTGCAAAGACAAAAAGGATCCGAATTATGAAATTACCATGGAAAATCTGGAGATTTTAAAAAATGAAACAGATGCCCTTGGAAGAAAATTAGAGATAATCGAAATACCCCAGCCGCCGGTTCGCTGTTACAAGGATATAAGACTGACATTGAGTTATCTTAATTTTTATTTTGTAAATAATGGAATTATTCTGCCGGTCTTTGGGGAGGATGCAAAAGAGACGGATCAAATGGCTTATGAAATCCTGCTAAAAGTTTTTCCGGATCGGAAAATAGTAAAAGTAGATGGCATGCCTTTAATTAAGGAGGGCGGTAATGTACATTGTATTACCCAACAAATGCCCGTTGGTATAAGGAGAAAATAAGAATGAGAATTGTAAAAGTCGCAGCTACACAAATGAGCTGTACCGACAATATAGATAAAAATATTGCAAAAGCTGAAGATATGGTTCGAAAGGCGGCGGAACAAGGTGCTCAGATCATTCTATTGCAGGAATTATTTGAGACTATGTATTTCTGCCAGAAAGAAATACCGGAGTATTATCATTACGCTAAAGAAATATCTGAAAATAAGGCAATCAATCATTTTAAAAAGATAGCAAAAGAACTGGGAGTTGTACTCCCTATCAGCTTTTATGAAAAGAAAAATAATGCCAGATATAATGCTCTGGCTGTGATTGACGCTGACGGAGAGGTCCTGGGGGTATATCGGAAAAGCCATATACCGGATGGTCCCGGATATGAGGAAAAATATTATTTTAATCCCGGTGATACCGGGTTTAAGGTGTGGAATACAAGATTTGGTAAAATTGGGGTTGGAATCTGCTGGGATCAGTGGTATCCGGAAACAGCAAGATGTATGGCACTTATGGGAGCGGAAATTTTATTCTATCCTACGGCAATCGGATCTGAACCGGAAAGTCCAGAGGTTGATTCTAAAGATCACTGGCAGAGGTGTATGATCGGACATGCGGCTTGCAACTTAATGCCTGTTGTAGCCTCAAATCGGATTGGAAATGAAACAATCGGCGATTCCAGCATTAATTTTTACGGCTCTTCTTTTATCACCGATGCGGTTGGAGAGAAGATTGCTGAAGCAGGCCGCACGGAGGAAACCATACTGACTGCGGAATTTGATTTGGATGCCATTGCTTTTCAAAGAGCGGAATGGGGTATCTTCAGAGATCGCAGACCTGATTTATATCAAGTAATTTTAACTTACGACGGAGAAGTCCGTTAACTTAAAATTCTTAGTGTTTAACTTGTACGAAATTTGCAAACTAAAGATTCTGCGTAACTGTTCACTCCCCTGCAAAAAGCAGCAGTTCCGCGAACAAAAACATGTTCCGTGATGCACATAAAACGCCAGGGCAGCGTTCCTACGCTGCAATTCTCCGGTTTTCTGTGACAATACTCTCACAAAAAACACGTCGCGTTGCGCCTGTGAACAGTAAAGATTCTGCAGTAGCCTCTTTATTTTATGAAATAATGTGATTGACTTATAAAGAATAAATATAATATAATACTAAAATAATAAAGCGTTTTCTAAAGAAAAATATGTAAAATATCTATTTAAATTAAATTAAATATTTTACCTAAGATAAAAGAGGGGATCATGCTAACAATATACGATATTTCAAAAATGACCGGTTATTCTATTTCTACCATATCAAAGGTATTAAATAATTATTACGGTGTTAGTGAAAAAGCTAAGAAAACTATAAAAAAAGCTGTTGAAGAATCAGGATATACTCCAAATCAATATGCCAGGACTTTAGCTACCCAAAGATCCTGGCTTATCGGAGTATTGTATTCGGAAGAAAAAGGTTTAGGTATTGTACATCCGCATTTTAATAAAATATTGGAAAGCTTTCAGGTGAACATAGGTAAATGTGGATATGATACAATATTTTTGAATAATTCTGTTGGCTCCGATAAATTAACGCTCCTGGATAAATGTAATGCAAGAGGGGTTGACGGGGTAATACTTGCCGGAAGTGAAAAATTCAACAGTACTCTGCAGAGTGTGTTGGAATCAGATTTGCCTAAAGTTTCAGTTGAAACCGTATACCCGGATGTATATACCGTTATTGCTGATAATCGACTTGGAACCTTACAGGCTTTAGAACACTTATATCTGTTAGGTCATAGGAAAATTGCTCATATCGCATCGGATTTACAGACCAGTATTGCCGCAAAAGAACGCTATGAAGCTTATGTGGAATTTATGGAGAAAAAAGGTTTGGAAAGAAAAGACTCTTATTTTGTGGAGGCGAAAAAATTTACCAAGGAATCTGGTGAACAGGCGATCCGGCAGTTGTTAAGCCAATGCTGGGACGATATGCCGACTGCCATTTATGCTTCTTATGATGAATATGTAGCAGCAGCTGTCTCTGTTTTAAACAGTCAGGGATTTAAAATACCGGAGGATATATCGTTAGTAGGATTTGATGATTTACCGTTATGTGAATATGTGTCGCCGGCTATAACGACGATTCATCAGGATAGGGAATCAATCGGTAAAGAGGCTGCCCGGATTTTAAGTGCTATTATTGCCGGTGAAATCGAAAATAAATCTGAGGTGATTCGGATTCCTACCTCTTTGGTTATCAGGCAGACCACCAGAAAAAAATAGCCTGCTTAATTATTATTTGTAATGAATTTACTTAATTGCCAAATTTTGTTTGAGATAATAAAAATATTATGGTATTATAGTGTCAAAATATAGTCAGGAGATGTTATAAAATGACAAATAATTCTATGAGGGTTGTGCAGGAATCCATCGCAGAGATGGTAGCGCAAAAAATACGGGATGATATTATGAACCGGACTTTAAAGTCAGGGGATAAAATCCGGGAAGTGGAATTAAGTAAGCAATTAAATGTAAGCCGTACACCCATAAGGGAAGCATTTCGTATACTGCAGTCAGAAGGCCTTGTGGTACATAATCCCAGAATTGGTGTTGTTGTAACCTCCATCGGTATTAATGATGTTGTACAGCTTTATGAAGTAAGAGGAGTATTGGAGCAGCTATCCGTATATAGTGCAGCTAATTATATTACGGAGGAGCAGCTGAATGAGCTAAGAGAAATCAATAATAAAATGCGTATCTGTGCAGATGAAAGCCCTGAAGAAGCTGATAGTTATGATATTGAATTTCATATATATATTGCAAAACTGTCACATAATCCTATTTTGGAGGAACAACTTGCGATTCTTCATCGAAAAACACGTATGGTATTAAACTTTGTACCTTTTCAGAAAGGCCGTATACCCTATAGTTGTAAGGAACATGAGGATATTATTAATGCCCTAGCCCAACATGAAGCAGAAGTAGCTAAAAAATATATGGACATTCATTTCCAAAAAAGTACAAAATCATTGAGAGACAAAATTATTGCATACAATTCAAATTTATTAAAAAAATAAAATCGGTTTTTTGTATACAAAAAACGGCCTGCCAGAAATGGCAGGCTTTTTAATTTCTTGAAACATCTCTGAATATTTGTGCAATATATACAAAAAAAACATGATAATATAGGAAGTATTGTTATGTACAAACAGGTATAAGTTTGGTACAATGTATGCAAGAAATTCAGAAACGAGTTTATATAAAATAAAATAACTCTAAAAGTTTGATGAATTGCATACAATAAACATAAAATGTATTGTAAAAAAACACAAAAGAGGTGATGTTACGAACATGGATTCAAATCAGTCCATTGTACATATTTCCATTACAGATATGGTAGCGAACAAGTTAAGAGAGGGAATCAAGGATGGTACGTTTAAATCCAATCAAAAACTGATTGAAACAGATCTGTGCAAGATTATGGAGGTTAGCAGGACTCCTATAAGAAAGGCGTTTGAGGTTTTAGTGGAAGAGGGATTATTAGAACGCATTCAAGGTTATGGTGTGGTTGTTGCCTATAAAGATATTAAACTGAACTATTATGTTGAGATTTTAGAAGTTTTAGAGCAGTTTGCTTTGGAAAGGGCTATCGATAATATCACTGAAAACGAGATATCAGAATTAAAAAAAATACAAAAAAATATGGAAGAGCTGTGGAATACTGAAAAAAAACTGATAACTATTAATTCAGAATCTTGGAAAGCGTTTTCTATATATGATATAAAATTTCATAATACTTTAGTAAAAGCAAGTGGTAATCCCCTGATTGACGAATATATCGACTTAATATGTAAAAAGGCTGAGATTACCAGTTATGTAAACAATATTACTGATAAAGATTTAGAAGATCACAGGCTGATTTTAGAAGCTGTAGGTGAAAAAAATCTTCAAGTGGTGGGTAATACAATGAAATGCCATATGGATTGTTTGTTAAATACATAAATAAAATGTGATTTTGAATGTTTGCTTAATGATGCAGTCATTAATTGTATGAAAGCATTTAAAAATAATAATAACTGCTGATGCTTTAGTATTTTAATTAATTTTGAAGTAAATTGTTGGTGTGTATTTTTGGAATCAGAAAGGAGGATAGACGATAATAAAACACATTAACAGTTAAACTTATATAAATGTTATCATGTAAATAATCGAGGAGGATTTTTTATGAAATCAATGAAGAAATTAATTTCATTCTTATTATGTTTAATTATGATATTATCTTTATCTGCTTGCTCATCAAAAGATGAAACAGCAACAGACAGTAATGCAGAAACAAGTGCAGAGGCTAACACAGCAGCTGCAGATACGACGGAAGCCAGCACAACAGCAGGCGGAGCAGATGTTGTAAGTGATGTAAGTGCAACTTTAAAAATAGCAGGTCCTGGACTATTTGCTTCTGTAGGGGAAACCGGAACAACAGATTTAGTTACCGGAATTCAATTACCGGGATATGATAAAGTCTTACAGAGATGGAATGAATTATATCCAAATGTAAAACTTGAAATTGAAACCTGTCCTTGGGATAACTGGAAAGCAGTACTTCAGACATCGGCATTATCCGGTGATGTGGATGTGTTACTCCATGGCGCCTCCATTACCGCAATAGCGGAACCGATTGGTTCTTATCTTGAAAAAAATCCTGAATTAAATGATATGTTCAGTATGATGGCAATGCGTAGGACAGAAGGTAATGGCGGAGATTTTTCAAAATATATTCCTTATGGTTTATCAATTACTGCTAATCCTCTTGTTGTTATCGTTGATAAAGAGATATTTAAAGATTACGGGGTTGAAGTACCGGATGCTTCCTGGACCTTTGACGATGTATTATCTTTAGCAGAGAAGACAACAGGCAAAGACCCTGTTACAGGCAATCAGACTTATGGTATGAGTATGTTAGAAGCAGCCAGTGCAAATAAAAACTATATCTGGGCATCCCGCGGTTTTAATGCACCAGTATTCAAGTTCGGTAAGACTCTTGCTGAAACAACTGGTGATTTTACTACAGATGCAACCAAAAACGTTTTAAATTACATAACAAAATTAGAATCTTTTGCAAGTCCTGACTACTTAGAAGGATTAGACACCTCTGTAGCTAATAAAGCTGAAAATAATCTTGCAATGCGTATTTCAGAAGCACCTATGGATGATTACAATCAGATTGCGGCAGCTAATCTTTTAGATCGTTACATGTTTGTACCACTTCCTGCAATCCAAAGCGGAGATAGCGCAGGAATTACATCAAGTCATATGGGTGACTGGAACATGGCTGTCTGCAATACCAGCCAGAATAAAGATTTAGCTTGGGAATTTATTAAATTTATGGCTACGGATGAAGTAGTTCAACAATGGATCGTTGATTGTAATGCAATCCCTAACAATTTATCAGCTCTTCAGAAGTTAAAGGACAGCGTTCAACCAGATTATTATAATGCGATTGAATCCATTTTAAATCAACAGCCTTTGGAATTCTGTGCATCTACCAATGAGTGTTATGACAGCGGTAACTTCGGTACTTTTGCCAATGATGTAACTTCCGTATTAAATGAAATGTTTGTAGGCAATTCCGATGCGGATAAAGCAGTGGCATTTGTTCAGAAGAATTTGGATGATTATCTTAGTTCAGTAAAATAGTTAATAAAAATATATAGATTTAGAGAACAATACCTAATTACTAAAGACAGTATCCGAAAGCACTTTCGGATACTGTCATTTGGTAGATTTCAGACAATTTAATGTTAAATGTAAGGAGAGCCTATGAAAAATAATAATTTAGGTTGGTATAAAGCGAAAAGACAACTGACATGGTATTCCTTTATCATTGTTAGTATCCTGACTTTGATTATACTTACTTATATTCCCATGTTAACTACGATTAAATATAGTTTTTATGATGTTTCCGTAGTTGGATTCGGTGAAAAATTTGCCGGACTTAAAAATTACAACTTGATATTAAGCAATGCTTCTTTTTTAAGAGCTGTCGGTAATACCGTGGTATTAGCTTTAATGGGACTGATATCCATTCCTGTAGGTTTTATATTGGCTTCCTTGATTAATAGTCTTGGCGATGGAAAAGCCCAGGGATTTTTCCGTGTTGGTTATTATTTCCCTAATATTATTACCGGCGTCAGTGTAATATTAGTGTTCCAAATTGTATTAAAAGCAAATGACGGTTTATTAAACAATGCTTTGTCTTTTATAACCGGTCATCAGGTAGAGATCGGATGGCTTACAAATGCACACTTTGGTAAATTTGGTGCTACCATATTATCCGTATGGAGTCATTTGGGGTATTCCATGTTAATTAACCTGGCAAGTCTTCAGTCAATTCCGGGGGAAGTATATGAAGCTGCTGAAGTAGATGGGGCTACCGGTTTCCAAAGCTGGTTACATATTACGATACCTCAGATGGTTTCCTGTTTTGCATTCCTTTTTATTACAAATATCATAGGCGGTTTGGCACGTTTTACCGATCTTTTCATACTTGGTGGAAATACTTCTGCGGGACGCCCGGGTGGAACATTACAGACAATTTTAATGTATATTTACCAGTTTAGTTTTGAAACTCCTCAATACGGTGTAGCATCAGCAGGTGCCATGATTTTATTTGTTGTAACCTTAGCAATTACTTTGTTAAATCTGAGGATGACCGGATTCTTCAAGAAAAATAAATATTAGGAGCGGATGAAATGAAAGCTAAAAAAATAAGAAAAATAATGATTTGCATTTTATTATTCGTTATGTTAGTCATTGTATTAATTCCACTGTATTGGTGTCTGATTCTATCCTTTGATCGTAATGCATTACAAAACTTGCCTCCATTTGCATTATTGCCTGAAAAATTTACATGGTTTAACTATAAATATGCTTTTACTGCAATTCCCCTTGCCAGACTGTATGCAAATACATTATTTGTTACTGCAACGAATACAATTTTATCTGTGTTTTTTGCCTTAATGTGTGGTTATGCTTTTGCAAAAGGCGATTTTATACTTAAAAAATTCTGGTTTATATTTATGCTGGCAGTTATGATGATTCCTTTTGAATCCAGAATGATTCCTTTGTTTATGCAATATAAAAACTGGGGTATGTTGGATACTTATGCTCCTTTGATCTTTGGTAGTTTTGCTTATGTTTACGGTACCTTTTTTGCAAAACAGAATATTGAATCCATTCCGGATTCTCTCCGTGAATCTGCTTTTATTGACGGCGCAGGGGAATGGACAATCTTCTTAAAAATTATAATTCCTTTATCCAAACCATTAATTGCAACTTTAAGTATCCTTCAGATACTTGCAAACTGGAATAATTATCTGTGGCCGTTAGTTACCATTAAAACAGCAACGAAACAGATGATTTCCGTTGGTGTGGCTGCTTTTAATGCACAGCAGGATGCAGTTTATTACGGACCCAGAATGGCAGTTGCCGTAGTCAGTGCGATTCCTTTAACGATTGTATTTTTATTATTACAAAAACATATTGTACAAAGTATAGCAGTCAGCGGTATTAAACAGTAAAGAATCTGTATATCTTTGCTTATAAGGAGTAAAAATTATGGTAAAAAAAACATGGTGGCAAAAACCATTGCGAATTATCCAATATAATCTTCAGGTAAAAGATACACCTATGATGAATCCGAAGAAAATTGCGGAGGATTTAAAAGAATTGGAGGCAAATGCAGTCGTCTTAAATGTCGGTGGTATTTATGCCTGGTATCCAAGCAAAATAAAATATCACCATATTAATGAATATCTGCCAACTGAGTATGATTTGCTGGAAGAACTTCTTAGAGAATGTCATAACCTGGATATTAAAGTAATAGCCAGGTTTGATTTCAGCAAAACGGATGACTATGTGTATCTTGAAAAACCTAGCTGGTTTGTCTGTGATACGGACAAAAAACCGCGTATTTACGGAAAAGACCGGATGGGTGAATGGTCACTGCTAGTTACTACCTGCGTAAATGGCGGTTACCGGAATGAAGACCTGGCAATGCCCGTTGTAAAGGAAGTTCTGGATAATTATAAGATTGACGGAATCTTTTTTAACGCACCCCATGTGGAAGAATGTCACTGCGGTGTTTGCAAGAGTAAGTACTTCAATCTTTATGGAAAGGAACTTCCGGAATCAAAAGAAGATTTTGAACCGGATTGGGCATCTATATGTTTACGTGATAATATAGGTAAGATTTACGGTCTGGTAAAAGAAATACGCCCTGAGGTTCCGGTGATCTTATATTATTCCACCTTTGAAGAGGGTGGTAAAAACCGTATCGATAACTTGGATGACCGTTATGCTACGGCAGATTTAATCTGTACCGAAGCCCAGGATGTATTATCAAAAGGTTTTAAGCGGATACCACAATCCTGGAAACCTGCCTTAAATATGAAAATCGGAAACAGTATGGATAATACACCAAATCCGTTTGGAATCATCCACTCTTCCCCGGGAATGGACTGGAGACATACAGGTATGCCGATAGCGGAATATCTTTACTGGATGAGCCAGGTCCCTGCCAACAAGGGAAATATATGGCATTCCCTTACAGGATTTAATGATACAATCAGTGATAAAAGAATTTTACATAGTGTGGGTCTGGTTAATAAAAGAATTAAAAAATGTGAACCATTTATGGAAGATGCAGTAAGTTTGGCACAGGTTTTATTATTATGGAACGGCAGTGAAGCAGCTATGGGCTGGGCGGAGGCTATGATGAATACTCAGTACCAGTTTGATTTACTGGACGAATTGCATCTAAGCCTGGATAAACTGAAGGCATATCCGGTGGTTCTGGTTCCGGATAATTTTAACCTTACCAGGGAAGTTGTTACCTTATTACAGGACTTTGTATCCGACGGAGGAAAGTTGATTTTAGAAAATACCAATGAAAGGATGCTTACGGAATTAGCAGATTTTATCGGTATTAAACAGGATAAAACAACCAGTCCGCCGTTACTGGCAAGTTATATCCGTTTTGAGGCAGAAGGCCAGGGTTTAAAAAATTCTTTGAATGAAGTAGAACTGCTGCCTCATCGGGAAAAAGTATTATATTGCACTCCGGGTACAGGCACCAGAACTTTATTAACCCTGGTACCTCCTTTTGCACCTATGGACGGTGTAGGAGCCCCGCCGGAAAGAGCAAGTATGTGTATATCCCATACGGACTTACCATTATGTACCCTAAGGGACTATAAGAAAGGCCAGGTCCTTTTTCTACCCTTTGAACTTAGCAAACTTGCCTTGGAATATAAGTTCAATGAGTATTATACACTGATGAAGAACTGTCTTGACCTTATGTTAGGGGAACAGAAACAATTTTCCATGGACATGGTAGGCGGTTTACAGGCTATGGTATATGGCGGCAAGGAACGAATCATGATACATCTGGTAAATGGTATCGGACAGAGACCTTTAGCGAATAATATTCCATACCATAACCTACAGTTACGGATTAAACCAACATCCTTAAAACAAATAAATGATGTAACCTCCGTAATCGGTGAAAGTAAAATAAACTGGGAAGAAAAAGACGGATATATTACAATAAATTTAGAGCAGTTGGATTTTTGGGATATGATACTGATTCGATAAGAGGTGAACAATATGGCCTGGTGGTCTAATAATAAATTACGGATGATACAAAATAATCTACGTGATATTGATGCTAAAATGGATATAGACAGGTATATTTCTATTTTAAAGGATTTTGGGGCAAACGCCTGTATGGTCGGCTGTGGTGGGATCACTTCTTTTTATCCCACAAATCTGGAATTTCAATATCGTAATCCATATATGGATGGTGATTTTTTCGGTGAGTTAATTGAAAAATGCCATCAAAACGGGATTCGGGTTATTGCAAGATTTGATTTCAGTAAAACCCATGAAAGCATATACGCTAGACATACGGAATGGTTTACAAAATCCATTTTCGGGGAACCGGTCAGATACCATGATACTGTGGCAACCTGTGTAAACGGAAAATATCAGCAGGAATGCTCTCTTGAAATTTTAGGAGAAGTTTTGGGATGTTACCCGGTTGACGGTGTATTTTTTAATATGTTTGGTTACCAGACCAAAGATTACAGTGACAATTACGTGGGAATATGCCAGTGCGACAGCTGTAAGAGCCGTTTTAAAGCGATGTATCATATGGAACTTCCGAAAGAAGAAAATGAGTCGGATGAAGCTTTTTTGAAATATAAGGAATTCAAACAGGTTACGGTGGATGAGCTGTTGAATAAAATCAGTTCTGCGGTCAAAAAAATGAATCCTGACGTATTGGTTTGCACTTACAATCACCAGGGAGTGGATATGGTCAGAAATGAATCTAATTCTGCCATAGACCGGCCTTATCCTTTCTGGATTTATACCAGCGAGAATAATGTATCCGTGGTGGAGGGCAGCTTTACTGATAAAATCTCCAGTAATTGTGTAATTAATGCAGTGGATATTTATTACCGATTTATGGGCGTATCGAAATATTTAAATCAGATCCGTTTATACGGTGATATGGCTTCCGGCGGAGGACTTGACTGGTGCATCATCGGTTCTTTTGAGGATTACCCGGATAAGGATAATTTTGATACGGTAAAAGAAGTATTTCAGTTCCATAAAAAATATGAGGAGTATTTTGGCGATTTTATCGGTCAGGCAAAGATACTTCTCATAAATCCGTCTCCATTTGGCGTTCATAGTCCTGCCTCACAGGAATATCTGGGCATCTTTAAGATGTTAAAAGAAGAACACCGTTTATTTGATGTGGCAGAAGCAGGAAGATTGGATGCCGTTTCAAATGCTTTAGATAAGTATGAGTTGATATTGATCCCCGGCATTCCTTTCATTAAGAGCAAGATATTTATAGAAGCCTTAAAACATACGAAGGCCTGTGTTGTATCAACCGGTTTATCTTTTATCCAGAATGAAGCCGAGTTAAAAGAAATATTTGGTGTAAACTTAAAAGAAAAGTTAGAAAAAGTAAGAGGGGGATATCTTCTTACTGAACCTAAATCAATATTTAAACAATTTAAAAAACGTGATTGGGTTTATCTGGATATGGAATATTATGACATGGATACATCAGGGGGAAACCAGAATATTTTACCTCTTATTACTCCAAGCAGATATGGTCCGCCGGAACGGTGTTTCGGCCACCAAATCACAAATCAGCCATCCGTTACAATTAAGGATAATGCGGTTTATTTTCCGTGGAAACCCGGAACATTGTATTATAAACAGGGCTTTGAAGACTTTAAATATGTACTGTTAAATGTAATTGATTCTATTAAAACAATTAAAAATGCATTTGATACCAATGCTCCGAAACAGGTGGAAGTATTTTTTGATCAATGCGGTAAAGATAAATATCTTCTGCAACTTCTTAATTTATCCGGATTTAACGGAACTACGGTGTTTGAACCTATACCGATTTCTAATATTGAAGTTACTTTTAATGAAATTAGGCCAAAACATATTTATGGTTTATTTGCAGATGGTAAAATAGAGCTGGTAGAATTCGATATAGTTAGGATACCGGTATTAAATCAATATGCGGCTTTTCTAATAGAAATCTGAAAACGGGAATCGACTCATCAGTAATAAAGGACAAAAAGTCTCTAATCAGAGGCTCGTGAATCATAAAGCGGCTGTTCCTCACTGATTTAAGTCAGGAATGAATGGTGTTAGCATGAGAAATCCCGGTTATATTTTTTCCGGGAAATCTCTATACGGTTACGGAGGTTAAGAATGAATCAGGAAATGAAAGAACCATGGTACAAACGGCTTCATCGGTTTGGACAAACCAATTTGACGGAGGATGATCCGGAAAAGTGTGATGTTAATTTCTGGAGAAATCATTGGAAAGCAGCTAAAGTACAGGGTGTTATAATTAATTGCGGTGGAATTGTAGCCTATTACCAGAGTAAATTCCCGCAGCAATATCATGCAGCAAGTCTGGGCGGTAAAGATTTATTTGGTGAGTTTAATAAAGCTGCCAGAGAAGAAGGTCTGGTAGTGATAGCCAGAATGGATATAAATTGTGCTACAAAGGAATTTTATGATATACACCCGGACTGGTTTTCCTATGATAAGGAGGGTAAGCCGATCTTATCCCAGGGGAGATATGTATCCTGTGTTAACAGCGGATATTATAAGGAATACATACCTGCAGTATTAGAAGAAATTATTGAGAAATACCAGCCCAATGGGTTTGCTGATAACAGCTGGAAGGGATTGGGAAGAAATACTATATGTTATTGTGAAAACTGCAGAAAAAAATTCAAAAAAGACTATGGACTGGATCTGCCCGATGAGGTAAATTGGGAAGATCCTGTTTATCGTGCCTGGATAAGATGGAGTTATGAGTGCCGTAATGAAAATTGGGATTTATTTAATGTAACAACCAAAAAGGCCGGTGGTGAGGAATGTCTGTGGTTTGGAATGATTAATGCGGATCCCTTTAGTTCGGTAGGAAGTTTTACGGATATTAAATCTCTGGTGGAACGCTGCCCTATTATATTTTCAGATCATCAGACCAGGGATTCACTGAACGGATTTGAGCAGAATTCAGCGAATGGAGCTTTGCTTCGTCTGGCAAGTGATGAGAATATCATTGTGCTTGAAAGTATGTCCCACTATTTTAAGGGGAACCGGACTTTTCGTTTATCTTCCAGCCCATCAAAAGAAACCGCAACCTGGATGCAGACCGGAATTGCGGGAGGTATTTCTCCCTGGTATCATCACGTAGGCGGTGGTACTAATGACCGAAGACAGTTTGGGGCCAGTATTCCAACCTTAACCTGGCATGAAAAAAACGAAGAGTATTTATATAATCGCAAAAACCTGGCGAATGTGGCAGTAGTCTGGAGTCAGCAGAACGTTGATTTTTATGGAAGAAATGATTATGTTGAGAAAACATCCTACCCATGGGCCGGGATTTGCAGAGCTCTCTCAAAGTACGGTATTCCTTTTCTGCCGGTCCATGCAGATGATATAGAAAAATATGCGGACCGCATTCAAACGTTAATTCTTCCGGAAGTAGCTATTTTAACAAAGAAACAGCAGAAGAGTATATGTGATTACATAAGTCAGGGAAAAAATCTGATCCTTACAGGAAAAACAGGTACATTGGATGAAGAGGGTGAAAGTTTTATAGAAAGCCCGATTTATAAATTATTGGGCTTAAGGCATACCGGTAAAACCATAGGAGCTTTCGGCAAACAGGACAGCAACTGGATGAATCATGAAGCTCATAATTATATCAGGCTTCCGAAGGAACGTCATGAAATATTTGCAGGTTTTGAAGACACGGATATCTTACCTTTTGGCGGCGGTATTCAAATAATGGAAAGCGATGGTACATTGCAGGCGGTATGCAGTTATATTCCGGCATTTCCTATCTATCCACCGGAATTCTCCTGGATCCGGGAGGAAAAGGAGGAGATAGTTCCAATCTATGCAGGTACTTTGTCTACTGGTTCCAGAATCTTATATTTCGCTGGTGACATTGACCGCTGCTACGGAAAAGAGCTTATTCCGGATCACGGTAAACTGATAGCCGGCTGTGTACGTTGGCTGGCTAAGGATAATTTGCCGATTGTAGTAAAAGGCCTTGGGCATATTAATGTTAACTTTTATGAACAGGATGGTAAGTATATCATTCATTTGGTTAATTTGAACGGCTGTAACTGCCCGCCAGGCTGTCTTGATGAAACATTGCCTGTAGGTCCCGTTATTGTTATGTTTGAAGCGGATTATGCCGGCGCCTTAATAGCGAAACTGACAGTGGCCGATAAAACGGTTACTTTGATGGGAGACGGCAAAATGAAATCTTTTATGATTGAAACTTTAGCAGATCATGAAATGATTGTAATTGAAAGGGCTTAGGAGTATTATAATAAGAAGATAAGGTAGATTACCTTTATTCTATAATATGCGTGTTATATATACACAGACGGGAGCCGATATGGAAAGAATTTTATTAAATGGGATATGGCAGCTGGTTACCAGTGAAGGAGAACTATATCAAGGTAATATACCTGGTTCGGTATACGCAATCTTGCTGGAGAACCAGGTTATGGAAGATCCTTATTACAGGGATAATGAACTGAACGCACTGAAACTTATGGAGAAAAACTATGAGTTTAAACGCAGCTTTTCGGCTGCTCAAATATTAAATAGTCCAAAGGTTCTGTTGCACTGTGACGGCCTTGATACGTTATGTACCATATATATTAACGATATTTTAATTGGGACTGCCAATAATTTTCACAGAACCTGGGAATATGATGTAACCAAAGCCTTAAAGGAAGAAGATAACACGATTACGGTTAAAATTGCATCCCCTACCAAATTTATAAAAGAAGAAGATGAAAAATATCATGTGGGAGGTTCTTATCATGCAATGTTAGGATTTCCCCATCTTCGTAAACCTCACTGTATGTTTGGTTGGGATTGGGGTCCACGCCTCCCGGACGCTGGAATCTGGAAAGATATTTACCTAATCGGATTAAACAGTTCCAGGATTGAAAATGTAATAATTAACCAGGAACATCAGGATGGATTGGTTAAGGTGAAAACCAAAGTAGAACAATCCGGTAATGCTAAGATCAGGATAGAAATAAAAACTCCGGACGGAAAAATATTACAAGGTGTTAATGAGGAATTTGTAACGATTCCTGATGCAAAATTGTGGTGGCCGAACGGTCTGGGTGATCAGCCCTTATATGAAGTCACGGTTATATTGGAAGAGAACGGAAAAGTTGTAGACAGCAGCAAGAAACGAATCGGATTAAGAACCATGACAATCCTCCGGGAAAAAGATGAATGGGGAGAAAGTTTTGCCCATAGCGTAAACGGCTTATCCTTTTTTGCCATGGGTGCCGATTATATTCCCGAAGACAATATTTTCTCGCGAATTACACCGGAACGTACCAGAAGACTGTTAAAACAGTGTGTGGATGCTAACTTTAATGCCATTCGTGTCTGGGGGGGAGGAGCATATCCATCCGATGAGTTTTTTGACATCTGTGATGAGTTGGGACTAGTTGTCTGGATGGACTTTATGTTTGCCTGTGCCAATTATAAGCTGGATTTTGATTTTGAAGATAATATTACGGCAGAAATAAGAGATAACGTAAGGCGTATCCGCCACCATGCTTCCCTGGGATTATGGTGCGGCAATAATGAAATGGAAATGTTTGCGCAAACGATGCAATATGACGGCACCGATGTAACCAAAGCACATTATATCCGTATGTATGAGCATATTATTCCTCATATTTTGAAAGAAGAAGATCCGGTTACGTTCTATTGGCCGGCATCGCCGTCTTCAGGCGGTTCTTTTGATGTACCCAATGATCCAAACAGAGGTGATGTTCACTATTGGGAGGTATGGCACGGCAACGTACCGTTTTCTGAATATAGAAAGTATTATTTCCGGTATGCTTCCGAATTTGGTTTTCAGTCATTTCCTTCCATGAAAACGATAGAAACCTTTACGTTAGAAGAAGACCGTAATATATTTTCCAGAGTAATGGAAATGCATCAAAGAAATGAAGGCGCTAACGGTAAGATTATGAATTACTTATCAAAAACTTTCTTATATCCAAATGATTTTGAAACCTTAATTTATGCTTCCCAGTTACTTCAGGCAGAGGCTATTAAATATGGTGTGGAGCACTGGAGAAGAAACCGGGGCCGCTGTATGGGTGCAATTTACTGGCAGTTAAATGATATCTGGCCGGTAGCCTCCTGGGCTTCCATCGATTATTATGGCAGATGGAAAGCGCTTCATTATTATGCAAAACGTTTCTTTG
The DNA here is from genome assembly GCF_030913705.1 of Anaerocolumna sp. MB42-C2. GTDB lineage: Bacteria > Bacillota > Clostridia > Lachnospirales > Lachnospiraceae > Anaerocolumna. The sequence goes on along the minus strand of NZ_CP133190.1, from coordinate 1,146,594 downwards.
CGCCGGTTATGATCTCCTGCCATGAAGTTTGTGAAACAACAACCCGTCTGGCAGTAGTGACGGAACCAGGACCTAATATCAGTACGGCAAGGTTGTCCGTAACGAATGAAACCAAATCCGATATGGAGGGTATCGTACACTGGTCCTTAAGGGATGCAAGAAGTAATGTCCTGCAATCAGGAGAAGTTAACCTAATAGTTCCATCTTTTGAAAGTGTATGGTTAGAGGAACAGGATTTCAGTGATACCGATTATCTGGATAACCATTATACTTATGATTATGAAGTGGACGGCAAGATTATATCCCAGGGTACGGTTTTATTTACTGCACCGAAACATTATCACTTTGTAGATCCGGAATTAACCTATACTATAGAAGGCAATAAGATTGCAGTTGAAGCAAAAGCATATGCGAAATGTGTAGAGATCGTATCGGATGACTGTGACCTGATTTTAAGTGATAATTATTTTGATATGGAAGCCGGTATGGTAACCGTGGATATTATAGAGGGCCAGCCTAAAACATTAAAATTGAAATCAGTTATTGATATACGGTAATATTATATCTGTAATGTTTAAAGATTTATATTATTAATAAAATATTACCGTTTCTTTGCCGTGAAAATAAGTTACTTGTTCCGTGATTATAACGCGCTTCACGATACACACAAAACGAGGAGGCAGCGCATTCCTACGCTGCAATTCTCCGTTTTACTGTGACAATACACTCACAAAAAGCACGTCGCGTTGTTACCCGTGAACAGTAACGGAAATAATACTATGTTTCAGTCTATAACCTGCTGACAGGGACCTTAAATATGAAACAAGTATTATTTTGACCGGCGTATTTTAATATTTAGTTGTTGAGTAATAAACATATAGTTACTTGATTAAAAGGAGGTTTAGTTTTATGAAAGATTCAATACATAAATTTTTTCAAATCGGTACCATCCAGTGGATGAGTCATCCGCCGGATAAATATAATTTACTGGATTCCCTTAAAACCATAGCCTGTGATGATTTCTTTGATGCGATTGAAATTACACAGATTAAGGATAATGATATCAGGGAAAAAGCAAAAAAGATATTGGAACAGTCCCATCTAAAAGTTTGTTACGGAGCACAGCCAAGGCTATTATCCACAGGACTTAATCCCAATGATACCAATGAAGAGGGAAGAAAAAAAGCCGAAGCGACTCTCTTGGAAGCGGTAGATGAAGCGGAATATCTTGGAGCGAAAGGGATCGCTTTTTTAGCAGGCAAATGGGAAGAGGAGACAAAGAGTTTGGCGTATTCCCAACTTCTGAAAACTACTAAAGCAGTATGCGATTATGCAGCCAAAAAGAATATGCAGGTTAATCTGGAAGTATTCGATTTTGATATGGATAAGGCAGCTTTAATTGGACCGGCTCCTTATGCGGCACAGTTTGCGGCAGATATGAGAATGGTTTGCAATAATTTCGGTCTTCTTGTAGACTTGTCCCATTTTCCTACAACCTATGAAACCAGCAGATTTGTAATTCAGACTTTACGTCCCTTTATTACTCATCTTCACATCGGCAACGCTGTGGTTAAACCGGGTTGTACTGCATATGGTGATATGCACCCACGTTTTGGTTTCCCGGAAAGTGCTAATGATACCATGGAACTTTTGGATTTTTTTAAGGTATTAAAAGAGGAAGGATTTTTTAACAAAGAAAATCCCTATGTTCTTTCCATGGAAGTAAAACCATGGGGAGATGAAGACGGTGATATTATACTTGCTAATACCAAACGTGTGATTAACAGGGCATGGGCACTGTTAGAGGATTAGATATAATTGGCTGGTATAATTTATAATCTATATCGGATAGGAAAAGAATTGGTTTCATTTTTTATCATTTTAAAATCATAATTAAAGTGTATTGAAAAATTAAACAAGTTTAATATATAATATAAAACATATGTGTTTCATGGACGGAATATATTATTTTTTAAAGGAGTAAAAACGAATGAAGATTGTTGTATTGGACGGATATACGGAAAATCCGGGTGATTTAAGCTGGGATAGTCTTGGAGCATTGGGAGATCTGACCGTTTATGACCGTACACCAAAAGAATTAACAATAGAGAGAATCGGAAACGCTGAAATTATATATACCAATAAAACGGTAATAAATAAAGAAATATTAGAAAAATGTCAGGGCATTAAGTTTATAGGAGTACTGGCTACCGGATATAATGTGGTAGATGTTGAAGCGGCCAAGAATAAAGGAATACCGGTTGCTAACGTACCGGCTTACAGTACCGACGCGGTAAGTCAGTTTACGATAGCATTATTATTAGAATTGTGTCATCACATTGGTTCCCACTCCGACAGTGTTTTAAGGGGAGACTGGGCTAAATGTGACGATTATTGCTATTGGAATTATCCGCTTATAGAATTGGCCGGAAAAACCATGGGTATTATAGGATTCGGGAGAATCGGACAAGGTACTGGGAAAATAGCCCAGGCTCTTGGGATGAAAATATTAGCATATTCCCGTAACCGGCATCCGGAACTGGAAAGTGAAACCTGTAAATATGCAGATTTAGATGAATTACTCTCAAATTCCGACGTAATTGCTCTTCATTGCCCTCTATTTCCTGAAACAGAGGGAATTATTAATAAAGAAACAATAGCCAAGATGAAAGACGGTGTATTGATTATTAATGATTCCAGGGGACCGCTCATCGTAGAAGAAGATTTAAGGGATGCTTTAAACAGCGGTAAAGTAGCAGGGGCTGCTGTTGATGTAGTTTCTACAGAACCAATAAAATCGGACAACCCATTGCTTTCTGCTAAAAATATCATAATTACTCCTCATATTGCCTGGGCACCTAAGGAATCCAGACAAAGGCTTATGGAGATTACCGTAGAGAACCTGAAAGCATACCTTAGCGGTAAGCCGGTTAATGTTGTAAATTAGTAAATTTTCAATAACCTGAAAGAGTGTCAGTTCGGAGGAACTTGAGGGAAAGGCAGCTAAATTGAATATATATACGCTAGTATTCATTCAAAACAAAAAATTGACCTTTTTGACACTCGAATCCTAAGATAATTTATATAAGAAAGGAAAGACTTATTATGAAAATTGGATTTATTGGATTAGGTATTATGGGTAAACCCATGAGTATAAATCTGTTAAAAGCCGGTTATGAATTAACAGTATATGATATTAATAAAACTTCAGTTGACGAGGTTGTTGCAGCAGGAGCAGCTTCGACAAATACAAGTGCAAAAGTAGCAGAGCAAAGTGATATCATCATAACCATGCTGCCAAATTCCCCTCATGTAAAAAATGCTGTTATGGGAGAAAGCGGAGTATTAGAGGGTGCAAAATCTGGAAGTATATTAATTGATATGAGTTCGATAGCTCCCATTGCATCCCAGGAAATTGAAAAAGCCTGTGCTGAAAAAGGTGTTCATATGATAGATGCTCCCGTATCCGGAGGAGAACCAAAAGCCGTTGACGGAACCCTATCTATTATGGTCGGCGGTAATAAAGAAATTTATGAACAGGTTCGGGACATCTTATTATGTATGGGTGCCAGTGCTGTTTATTGCGGTACGATAGGCGCCGGTAATACAACAAAATTAGCAAATCAGGTAGTTGTGGCATTAAATATCGCAGCTTGTGCAGAGGCTTTTACCTTGGCCAAAAAAGCAGGGGTAGATCCGGAATCCGTATTTAATGCGATTAAAGGCGGGTTAGCAGGTTCAACAGTTATGAATGCCAAAGTTCCTATGATGATGGAAAATAATTTTAAACCTGGATTTAAAATTGATTTACATATAAAAGATTTGAACAATGCATTAGATACCGCTCATGAAGTCGGAGCACCTCTTCCGCTCACATCTCAAGTTATGGAGATGTTTCAAACGCTGCATGCAGATCATTGCGGCGGAGATGATCATAGTGCTTTAGCAAAATATTATGCTAAGATTTCAGGCACCGTTATCGGAGATTAAATAACAACGGAGGAATAAAAATGGGTCAGATACAAAACGAGGCAAAAATAATCATTGAGGAGTCAATAAAAAACGTACTTCCTCAAACAGCAGTGGAAAAAGCGCTTGCAAATGAATCATTTTCAGGTAATATCATTGTGATATCCATAGGTAAAGCTGCCTGGACTATGGCGAAAGCTGCAAAGAATATACTTGGTTCGTCCATTAAAAAAGGTGTCATTGTAACGAAATACCATCACTCTCAGGGAGAGATCGAGGGGTTTGAAATTATTGAAGCAGGACACCCAGTACCGGACGAAAATTCTGTTCTGGGTACGGTGCGTGCAATTGAAGCCGTTAAGGAGCTGACGAAAGAGGATCAGGTAGTATTTTTAGTTTCCGGTGGAGGTTCTGCATTATTTGAGAAACCGTCGGAAGGCCTTAGCTTAGAGGATATTAAGAATGTTACAGAGGATTTACTTAAGAGTGGTGCAAACATTGTTGAAATGAATACCATCCGGAAACACCTATCCGATGTAAAAGGAGGTAAATTTGCGTCTCTTTGTGCTCCGGCGAAAGTTTATTCTATTGTTTTATCCGATGTAATCGGTGATCGTTTAGATTCTATCGCTTCCGGGCCGGCTTATCCGGACAGCTCAACAATAACAGATGTTAAAAATATAGTTAAAAAGTATAATTTAAATTTTAATGAAGCAGTTATGAATGCTTTAAGTGTAGAAACACCAAAGGAACTTAGTAATGTGGAAACCGTTATCACCGGGAGTGTCAGCGAATTATGCAAAGCAGCAGCTGAAAATGCACAAAAACTTGGATATAGCCCTTATGTTTTATCTTCAACCTTAGAGTGTGAAGCCAAGGAGGCCGGCAAATTTTTATCCTCCATGGCCAGAGAAGTTCGTAATGGCAATCTATACGGTATTAAATCACCTTGTGCTCTTATTGTAGGCGGCGAAACCACTGTTAAAATTCAGGGTACCGGTCTAGGCGGCAGAAACCAGGAATTAGCATTAACTGCTGCAATTGGAATTGAAGGAATGAAAGATACTCTTATCTTTTCTCTGGGTTCTGATGGTACCGACGGCCCAACAGATGCTGCCGGAGGAATGGTAGATGGCGATACTATTAATAAATTAAACCAACTGGGTATGAACACAGAAGAAATACTTAATAATAACGATTCTTATCATGGATTAAAGGCAGTGGACGGTTTAATAATAACAGGAGCAACCGGAACCAATGTGAATGACGTTATGGTTGTTTTATGCAGATAAATTAATTATTATTGATTTAAATAAGTAAATTAGCGGTACAATACATAAAATAAATGTATGAACACAAAAAACAGTTTAGCAATAGCTAGGCTGTTTTTTGTGTATGAGGCCTGCAGTATTAGTTACTGTTCACTCCCAATGTCATTTATAAAATTACCTGAAATTTATTGTTGCATTTCATAATAATACCGCATATAATTGAGGAACATAAATATGATATATTTAATGTAAAACGACCGGAGAGCGTATAAATAAGTATATCAAATCCGGATAGAAAGAAGGTTGAAATATGATTATATCTATTAATCAGCCGGAACTGCTGAACATTACAGATAGCTTGGGACATAAAACATATTTTGGAGCTAATCAGGTTTGGTATACAAAAGCATGGAATAGGGAAGCCGGCTGCGGTCCTACCTGTGCTTCTAATATAACTGCATATCTTGCACAGACCAGGGATAAATATAAGGAACTGTTTATACCAAACAGCTTGGAGAAAAATGATTTTCTAAAACATATGGATGAACTTTTTAAATATATAACTCCCGGTGCCATGGGTGTCAACCATGTGGATAAATTTACCGGCGGTATTACCAAGTTTGCAGAGGATAGAGGTGTATTACTGGAGACGGAAGTATTTTCGGTGGAGAATTGCTTTACCAGGAAAAGAAATGTTGAAAGATTATTTGAATTTGTAAACCACGGACTTGAATCAGACTGTCCGCTGGCATTTTTAAATCTGTCAAGGGGTGAGGAGACCAGTCTTCAGGCCTGGCATTGGATAACAATTACCGGTGCCGAAATGAAAGAAGACAGTTTGATTGCATCGGCATCAGATCAGGGTAGTTTAATTCGGTTTGATTTACTTAAGTGGTATTTAACTACCCGTATGCATGGTGGATTAATCTATATAAAATAATTGGTTATGTGTATTTTGATAAAAGGGGGAGTAAAAGTGAAAATTAATCATATGGCACTCTATACTGACAACCTGGAAGAAATGAGGCAATTTTATATTACCTATTTTGGAGGGAAAGCTAATCATCTATATGAAAACAAGCAAAAAGGTTTTAAGTCATATTTTATAACCTTTGATGAGGATACCAGGCTGGAACTCATGTTTTTAACCGATTTAAAAGACAGGACATCGGCACTTAATCATCTGGGATTCATTCATTTGGCTTTTAGTGTGGGAAGCAGGGAGAGAGTTGATCAACTGACTGATAAATTAGCTGAAGACGGTTATAAAGTCATAAGCATGCCAAGAACTACAGGGGATGGTTATTATGAAAGCTGTATATTGGACCCGGATGGAAATCAGATTGAAATTGTTATTTAATAAAAGCTGAGTGATATGAAAGCTCCTTTTTCGATAAAAATTTCAGGTGGGTTGTTATTGTGAAAATTTAGATTAAACAACCCAAATTGTAATTATTTTCGAATTACTATAAAGATATAAATAAAATGCAGTTAAGCAAAGATACGGTTTAACTGCATTTTTAATATGAATTATATATAAAAAATATAATGGTATATGTCTTTTCACTTATTACATAATAAATAGAATCTTGCATTAAACCTTGAAAAATTATGCACAGATACGTTCTATATCTTCACCATTCAAGGATTCTTTTTCTAATAACTCAGCAGTGATATTTTCAAGAAGTTCTAAATTAGCTTCTAGTAATTTTCTGGTCTCATTATATAAAAGATTCATCTGATTCCTGCATTTGTTCACCAGCTCACGGTCAAAACCATCCAATAAAACAGCAGTACTGAATAACCCCATATCCTGATCCATGCCGTATTTGTTAATATAATCCACAATGATGGAGGAGGCTTTCTGAATGTCATTACTGGCACCTGTGGTTATTTCCTCTTCTCCAAAGATTAATTCTTCCGCTGCTCTGCCTGCAAGCAGCATCTGAATATTAGCATTAATCTGCTTCTGTGTCTGGAACATGGTATCTTTCGGAATACTTAGGTTAAAACCTCCGGCTCCTCTGACACTTGGTATGATAGTCACTTTGGAAATATAATGGTCGGGTTGAAGCAGTTTGGTTACCAGCGCGTGTCCGGCTTCATGATAAGCTGTAATCCGGCGGTCACGATCGGAGATAAAACTGCGATCTAGCATTGGTGCTCCGGCAATAACCGTATAGAATGCTTTTTCAACATGTTCCATATTTATTACAGACTGTTCTTCATTAGCAGCATTAATTGCAGCTTCATTTAAAAGATTTTCTAACATGGCTCCGCTGAAATATACTGTGGATTTTGAGAGGGCATCTAAATCAACATCATCAGAGATAGGCTTTTTTTCTGCATACAGATTCAAAATTTTTTTTCTGGCATTTACATCGGGCAGACCGATTTCAATCTGCCTGTCAAATCGACCGGGCCTTAAAAGGGCTTCATCCAAAGTATCCAACCGATTGGTCGCACCGATTACAACAATTCCTTTATTCTCATGAAAGCCGGACATTTCCGTCAGAAGTGCATTCAGGGTCTGGTCTCGTTCATCATTACTGGCAGAAGTATTCCGGGCGCGCTTTTTACCGATAGCATCAATTTCATCAATGAAAATAACTGCTTTTTCACTTTTTTTTGCTTTCGAAAATAGATTTCGGATACGGCTTGCGCCTACACCTACATACATTTGAACGAAATCCGAACCGCTCATGGCATAAAAAGGTACATTAGCTTCTCCGGCAATAGCTTTTGCCATTAAGGTTTTACCGGTACCGGGAGGGCCATAAAGAAGAAGACCTTTTGGCATTCTTGCTCCGACAGCAGAGTATTTTTCCGGTTGTTTTATAAATTCTATGATATCTTCAACCATTAATTTAGCTTCAGTGTTACCTGCAATCTGATTTAAGGTGATAGGAAAGTCATTGCCGGTCTTTTTATTTGCGTCCGAAATCATAGGTTTGTTACTTCCGCCTTTACGCACATATAAGAAAACACCGCCTGCTATCAGGATAAGAAAGCCAAATTGTAAAAATTTTATTCCCACACCGCCCTGGCCATAGCTTACGGTAATATTATTGGTAAGTAAATATTCAATAAAATCTTCTGTTTTGGGATTAGGTACTATATAAATATTATCTGGTTCATTGCCGAGAACTGCTTTAAAAGTATTGCCGTTTACATTAAAGACAACGGATTCCACTTGATGTTTCTCTGCCAGGTCTAAAAATGAGGGGTAGGACATCTCTAATTCTGTCTTATCTTTATTCAGGTACTGATATCCTGTCAGGCCAACTAATACAAGCACTAGGATAGACAGTATTATAAAATAGATTTTTTTCATTCAATAACCTCCCGAAGGTTAGTAGTGGTTTACATAAAATGTCTTAATTTATTGTAACGGTTTGTATTTTAAATTTCTACAAAATATTACTGGAAACTATGTTTGAAAATACCAAGTGACTTCCTGTTTTAGAATGAAAACGCAAGGAGGGACCCGTAAGTTTAGTATTTAAACTGAATTATTACCGTTTGTTTAATATGACAAAGTTCCGCTAATAGCAACAATATCACTGTTTCGCAACCGCCTAAAAACCATTAGTTTAATTGAAACTACCTGCAGGATATAGAGTTAGTTAGGTTCACTTATTTAAACAATATCCATATTTAACTGTGTATTATCATATAATGAGATTAATAAAAGTTTTCAGTCAGAGGCTTATTATGCAAGAACATGAATTTTTTACTTTTCGGGAATATATGAGAAAAGATCAGGAACTCTTATCTGCATCGGCAGAAGATTATGTGGAGATGATATACAGACTATCAGAGAAAAACGGATTTACCAGGGTAAACGATCTCGCAGCAGCACTAAATGTACAACCGCCCTCCGTAACGAAAATGATTCAGAAATTAGCGGATATTAATTTATTAAAATATGAAAAGTATGGGGTTATTATGCTTGAATCAAACGGAGTAGTAATAGGAAAAGCATTACTGAACCGGCATAATTTAATAGAGCGCTTTTTGACCCTGCTGAACATTAAAGACGGTCTTTTAGATAGTACAGAAAAGATGGAACATACTATAAGTAACGAAATATTACGTGGAATTCAAGATTTTATAGAGTTCTTCGACAATAATCCGCAAGTTATGAATAATTTTCTTACCTTTCGGAATTCCAAAGATAAGCATTGACGAAAAGCCGGTTGTTGCAAAATTATATGGTTTAAATCTTAAGAATTTTGCAACAACCACTTTATTAGAAAATAGTTTTTAACATAGTATCGTCTATGCCCAGTTAAATATCCGAAAAACCATTGTTGTCATAAAACATATAATTACTGCAATAACGGTTGGGATAACAGCACCAAGAATAGTCCATTTAAGGCTTCCGGTTTCTTTTCGTATGGTTAAAAGAGTTGTAGCGCAGGGCCAGTGAAGAAGGCTGAATAACATAACGTTAAGTGCAGTAAGATAGGTCCAGTTATGATCTAAAAGGAGCCTTCTTAAGGATTCTATACTATCATATTGTACCATAGCACCTGTGGATAAATAACTCATTATTAAAATCGGCAGCAGTAATTCGTTTGCAGGAAGAGCCAATAGAAAAGCCATTAGGATATAGCCGTCCAGCCCGATCATTTTTGCAAATGGATCCAGAAATAATGCAACATGACTGATAATACTTAAATCACCTACACGAATATTTGCCAAAATCCAGATAAAAATTCCGGCTGGGGCTGCTACGGCAACTGCTCTCCAAAGTACAAAGAGAGTTCTGTCTATTATAGAAGTATAAAGTACACGGCCTATTTGGGGTACCCGGTATGGCGGCAGTTCCAGGGTAAAGGTGGAGGGGATACCCTTTAATATAGTTTTGGATAATCCATAAGAGACCAATAGCGTTACAATGATTCCGAAAATGACAAGGCCTGTTACGGACAAAGCCGGAAGTATACCATAATTTATACCTGTTTTTGTCACAAGAAAAACAGAGGATATGGCAATTAAAGTAGGAAATCTACCGTTACAGGGAACAAAATTATTTGTTAAAATTGCTATTAACCGTTCTCTTGGTGATTCAATTATTCTGCAGGATACAATACCAGCCGCATTACAACCAAATCCCATACACATGCTTAGACATTGTTTGCCATGGGCACAGGCTTTCTTAAATAAATGATCCATATTAAATGCTACCCTTGGAAGATAACCTAAATCCTCTAATATCGTAAATAACGGAAAAAATATAGCCATAGGAGGCAGCATTACGGAGATAATCCATGCCATGGTCCTGAAAAGTCCGAGAATGAATACACCGTGCAGCCATTGGGGAGCATTTAACAGGGTGAAAAGGAGTGTTAATTTATCCTCCACATAAAAGAGCGTTTTGGATATCATAGCTGAGGGTATATTGGCTCCGTATATGGTAATCCAGAAAATAACTGCTAAAACAAGCAGCATAAGGGGAATTCCAAATATTCTTGAGGTTACATAATTATCTAGTATTCTGTCACGATTCATTTTTAAACTGTCTTGTGTTATATATTTTAACTTAATTGTTTCAGCTTTCTGATAAAGTTGTTTTGCTATTTCGTCTCGTATTTTCTTTTTGTCTGCTTCCGCTTCATAGGAACAGTCTGTGGAAATATATTTTTTTATCAGAGGGTGTTCAAAATTTGTAAAAATGGAATCCAAAAACCTGGTGTCACCATCAATTAACCGCAAGGCCAGCCATCTGGAATTAACACCTTTTACATTCTCTTCAAATACGGGAATTAATGCAGCAGCTTTATCTTCAATATCCTTACTGTAATGGACAGGATTTGGACTTGGATTAACGTCACCTGTTGTCACTTTATATATCATTTCTCTTAATTCCAAAAGACCGGTACCATTTCTGGCAGCGCATAAAATTACAGGAATACCTAGTTCTTTTTCAATTCCTCTTGCATCTACCTCAATGTTTTTTTTCTTTGCTTCATCAATGAGATTGATGCATAATATAACTCGGTTTGTAAGCTCCATTACCTGATAAACCAGATTCAGATTTCGTTCTAGACAAGTTGCATCACATACAACCACTACGGCATCAGAATTTCCAAAACACAAGAAATCTCTGGAAACAGTCTCTTCTGCCGAGGTGGCAAATAAGGAATAAGTGCCCGGCAGATCCACCAGAATATATTCAAGGCCGTTATAGGGATATTCACCTCTGGCATTTACAACAGTTTTACCCGGCCAGTTTCCTGTATGCTGATGAAGTCCGGTTAACGCATTAAAAACAGTACTTTTACCTGTGTTTGGATTACCCGCAAGGGCAATGACATATTGTTTTTCAGATTTGTCTATTTGAAAAATATCTGTCAGGGAACAGGATTGTATCGATTGAAATGTTAAACCCATTTCGAACCTCCTAAGCTTATTTTTGGTATTTTAATCAAATTTTCACCTACCGGTTTATCTTAAGCGTCCAGTACATTTACAAGAGAAGCCTCTTCTTTACGTAAGGCTATCATTGCACCACGGATATTATATATAGTCGGATCACCACTGGGTCCTTTTCGAATGACTTCAATTTTAGCTCCCTTAGTTAATCCTAAAGCGAGCATTCGTTCCCTTACTATATCAGTGGATGATAACTCTTCAACAGTAACCTGTCTGCCTACAGATACAGTGTCAAGTTTTATCATATTATTACCTCCAAATTTATTCCAAATATAAGTTATAATAAACTAATTTTATAGTATGATAAAAATATGGGATGGTTACTGAAATCAGCCGATAACAAAATTTTACCCTCCTTTAATTAAGTTGCATTAATCTAACACTTTCACTGATTATGGTTTATTATAGAAAATACTTAAAAATTAATAGTAAGAAATATAATTTGGTAGATTGACAGATATAGATTGTTGTTGTAAGATATATAACATAATTTAAATATAACCTCACTAATGCAGGTGAGGTAGAGGCGCGATATTTAACAGTCTTTAGTGGAGTTTGAGAAGCAAAGATGCTATAGAGAAGGAAATATCGCCGAAGTGGATAATAACTCAGGATTATCTGCTGGGCCTACAGTTAACAGCTGTAGGACTGTCTCAATGAACATCCCAGTTTGTTGAGTTGTGCTATCTCGGTTGGGAAAGAAGGGGGTTATTAGGTCAATCTTGTATATTGCCTGAGGTTTCCTCAGGTTTTTTTTATGCAATAGGAAATTGCGTTCTATTGCATAAAAAGCCCTCCGGGCAGGATGCACATGACGCGCCAGAGGTGGATCGTCACTAAAGTGACAGCGCGTCAGCGCTAGAGTCTGACAAACCAGACTCTTTCTTATTTATAGGAAAGTTCTCCGAACTTCGGACTTCTTTGCTTTGTTGTTCGACTTTGCAAATTTTAGTGTAAAGGCGAATAAATTTTCGAACAAGGAAACTAGCATAGGGTGTTTTGTCTTGTCAGGTTTTCCCTGTATAGAACATATATAATTTAGAATTAAATTAATAAAAAGAAGGAGAAAATAAGATATGAAGAAAAAATTAGGTGTATTATTAGCAATGTCATTATCGGTAGCTTGTTTATTGGCGGGATGCGGAACCAAAACCGATTCGCAGAATCCGGGCACGGCACAGACTGCATCCGGGGATGCTGCTGCAACTTCTGATAATTCAGGGGCAGAGACAACAGAGGAAGAGACTTTTAAAGTAGGTATGGAAGCTGGATATGCACCATTTAATTGGACGCAGATGGATGATTCCAACGGAGGTGTTGCTATAGAGGGCGGTGCGGAATTTGCAGGCGGTTATGATGTAGAGATCGCAAAGAAAATTGCAGACGGTTTAGGTAAAAAATTAGTTATTGTTAAAACAGAATGGGATGGTCTTGTTCCGGCTTTAACATCCGGTAAAATAGATGCGATTATTGCAGGTATGTCACCTACCGCAGAGAGAAAAGAAACCATTGATTTTACAGATAATTATTACAAATCTGATTTGGTTATGGTAGTTAAAAAAGGCGGAAAATATGAAAATGCCAAATCTATTCAAGATTTTAAGGGTGCTAAAATTACAGCTCAGTTAAATACTTTTCATTATTCAGTTATAGATCAAATTGAAGGTGTTAAAAAAGAAACTGCAATGGACAACTTCCCGGCTATGAGAGTCGCACTGGAATCCGGAATCATTGACGGTTATGTTTCAGAACGCCCAGAGGGTGTCAGCGCTTCCGCGGCCAATGATAATTTTGCAATGGTAGAATTTACAGACGGATTTCAAACATCGGATGATGATACTGCTATAGCAGTCGGTGTTGCTAAAGGAAGTGACCTTACTGCTAAAATCAATGAAATTTTAGCAGGTGTCTCAGAAGAAGAGCGTACAAGCATTATGGACACTGCTATATTAAATCAGCCAGCAGCTCAGTAATGAGACTACTTACGAAACCGGGTGTATAAAGAAAGCAGCCGGTTTCTATCTTTCATCGGAGAGTTCATCCTATGAGATAAAAACCCTCCGGGGGAGGTGTTTGACACTTAAGAGTTAATTGCTGCAAAAATTATTAAGTGTCAGCGCCAGAGTCTGATAAGCTGGACTCAAGTTGTTGAAAACATTTAGAGCTAAAACTCAGGATTCAACAATTATGATTTTGTTTATTTTTATTTAAGGAGGTAATGATATGAGCCTGGATTGGCTTATTAAGATTATATCAAATAACTGGCCGATGTTTTTACGAGGGGCAGGGGTTACTTTATACGTTTCTATCATTGGTACCATATTAGGGTCTCTGATTGGTTTGATGGTAGGGGTCATTCGTACTATACCGGTACCGGAACGTGGTTTAAAAAAGATCCTATTAAAAATTATTAATATTATACTTTCAGTATACATTGAATTTTTCAGGGGAACACCTATGATCGTTCAGGCTATGGTTATATACTATGGTTCTGCACAGGCGTTTCATATTGATATGAATAAGTCCGTTGCAGCAATATTTATTGTATCCATTAATACCGGAGCTTATATGTCCGAAATTGTCCGCGGTGGTATCGTTTCCATTGATAAAGGTCAGTTTGAAGCAGCTGCTGCAATTGGTATGAACCACATTAAAACTATGTTACATGTAGTATTGCCACAGGTTATCCGTAACATCTTACCCGCAACAGGTAATGAATTTGTAATTAATATTAAAGATACCTCCGTATTAAATGTAATTGCTGTATCCGAATTATTCTTCCAGACGAAATCCGTTGCAGGTAATAATTTCAGGTATTTTGAGTCTTTTGCAGTTGCCTGTGTATTGTACTTTATCATGACATTTACAGTCACGAGAATCTTACGCGCAATTGAAAGAAAATTAGACGGCCCAGATAATTACATTATGATGGGAAATCAGATGCAGGTATAGGAAAAATACAGGGAAAGAGGTTAGGTTAATAGAATGGAAAAAGTAATTGATATTCAACATCTGAGTAAGTCCTTTGGGTCTCATGAAGTGTTAAAAGATATTGATTTCTCAGTAAATAAAGGTGAAGTAGTATGTATCATCGGTTCTTCAGGCTCCGGTAAATCAACGCTGCTTCGTTGTGTTAACCTGTTAGAAAAGCCTACCGGCGGACAGATTATATACAATGGGGAAAATATCCTGGATAATAAACATGATATCTATGCTTACCGTACTAAACTCGGTATGGTATTCCAGCAGTTTAATTTATTTAATAATCATGATGTATTAAGCAACTGTATGGTTGGACAGGTTAAAGTACTTGGACGTTCCAAGGAAGAAGCAAAAACGGTTGCTATGAAATATTTAAAAATAGTTGGTATGGAACAATATATCAATGCGAAACCAAGACAATTATCCGGCGGACAAAAACAGCGAGTGGCAATAGCCAGAGCTTTATCTATGGAACCGGATGTTATGTTATTTGATGAACCTACTTCAGCACTTGACCCGGAAATGGTAGGAGAAGTTCTTAAGGTTATGAAAGAACTGGCCCAGTCTGGGCTTACTATGTTGGTAGTAACTCACGAAATGGGATTTGCAAAAGAAGTTTCTAACCGAGTTGTATTTATGGACAAGGGTGTTATAGCAGAAGAGGGAAGTCCGGAACAGATCTTTAACAATCCAAGAGAAGAACGTACCAGAGAATTTTTAAGCCGTGTATTAAATGCGGAATGAATTTAAATTTATTTTATAATTCGGATAAGGCTAGATTAGTAATTATAAATAAAAGAAAATAGAACAATAATAAAGGTTAAACCGTTAAAGGTTAACCGTAATAAAATTTAAACGTTTAATAAATTTAAACGCTTAATAAAATTTTTATAATTTAAAGTTGACTGAAATGTTAATGTCAGCGAATTCCATGGTTAGATGTAGGTATTCATTTAAAGGTCTGTCGCTAAAACAAATTTATCGAGTTTGGGTCAGGAATATAAACGATTCTATCCAAATTAAGATAAATTATGGCCCTGCAACAGGCCTTTTTATAATTGTATGTGACTTATAAGTACATATATAAGAATTAATATATCTTTTGCATTGAACTTTAAACTTTGGCTATGGTAAAAAGGTTATTCACTATCAGCCAGCTCTGGGGGAAGAAATTCATAATCTGCCATATTCCAGCACCTGTTAGATTGTATTCAGGTATTAATCTATATTTCGCATTCATGCTTCTGGCATCTTCAAACCAAACCACATGTGCTACTCCTTGAGCGTCTGTATAATAATAAAAAGGAGTTTGTGCCTGTTCATCAAATTGAATAGCCACACCATATTGGACTGCCCGTTCAATTGCCTGTACATTACTGATAGATTCGGCTGAAGTCTGTTGTTTAATAAAAGGTAAGGGCCAGTCATAAGCGTAGTTAGGCATGCCCATTAGGATCTTATCCGGGTCAATTACCGATACGCCATATTCTAAAACCCTTCTCACACTTGCAAGTGGCGCTGTAGCCATTGGAGGGCCAAATGTATATGCACATGCAAGTTATAGGTCATTATATCTGAGTTGTTTTTGGAAAGATATCTATAGTAAAATTGCGGTTTTCCCGCTTTCCTTTCTTATTGGGCTCTGTTTTTATGTAGTCCACTTTTTCTAATACTTCTTTCAGAAGTTCGTTCCGGGAGGTGGCATCCTCCAGATCATAATACACTTCCAACAGATGTTCAATCTTAGGAATCAGGATATCATTATTATTATATTGTTCCTTTAAAGCGTTTATTTCTTTTAACAGGGAAAGCTTTGTTTCCTCCAGGGTATTGATCTGTTCCGTTAACTTCTTCCGTCTGTCCTGGAATTCTTCGGTTGTATAAACTTCCTGCTCCAATAATTCAAAGGTCTTATCCAGCTGGTTGCGTAACTTGGTTAACTGGGAATTGATATCACGTAAGATGGCTTCTTTGTCTTTGATTGACTGTTCATAAGGCAGGTCTTGCTTTTTGCTGTTCCATTGGAACTTAAAATTGTTCAGCCAGTCCTCAAGGGCATCGATAATGGAATCCTCCACAACAGTAAGGGGAGAGGAGATATTATTACAATACATATTGGGACACTTCATGGAATCGTAAGCTGTCTTTTTATTGGGTGCAAGACGTGTCAGCATGGTACCGCATTTACCGCAGTATACGATACCGGCCAGAGGGTTCTTAAGGACTGCACTTCCCGGAATAGGAGGCTTACCCCTCTTCTTTAAGATGTCCTGTGCTTTGTACCAGGTTTCATCCTCAATAATTGCGTCATGCAAACCGTCGGCCAGAATATAGTCCGTAGCATTAGGCCGGGTAATGGATATTACATTATTGCGAATCTGTTTTACTTCTTTTCTGTGCTGCCAGCGAATTTTGCCTATGTATACAGGGTTTTCTAAGATATCTTTAATAGAGGCTCTGGACCAGGAAGCTTTAATCATGGGTTTTATCGACATGGAATCTAACTTCCTGGCTATCTTAGTGCAGCCTAACATCTCTTTCTTACCATCCGGCAGCAGATCACCGTAGACATACCAATTATAAATCATCCGGATAACCTTGGCCTGTTCTTCATTTATTTTTAGACTATAACCTTTTTCGTTTCTTAACTTGATTCGTTCATAACCGTATGGAGCAACGGAGGAGATATATTTACCCTCTTTCACCGATGCAATTCTGCCGCGCTGAATCCGGCGGTTAATGGTCTTAAATTCTCTGCGGCTCATAAATAAACCAAATTCAAAGTATTCCTCATCGAATTCGTTGGAGGGGTCATAGGTTTTAACCGGTGTGATAATCCTGGTACCAGAGAACTTAAACGCCTGGGATACAATTCCCTGGTCGATAGTATCACCTCTTGCCAGACGTTCCACTTCCATAACCAGGACACCTTTCCATTTACCCTGCTCCACTTCGGAGAGCAGCAGCTGCATCACCGGCCTGGCGGCAATGGTCTCACCCGATACGATTTCTCTATAGATTTCAGTGACATTTAGATTTAACTTTCTGGCTAAATCTAATAGCGTCTTCTCATGGCGGAGGAGAGTTTCACCCTCTCCATGGGCCTCCGCTTCCATGTCAGCGCGGGATTTTCTTAAGTAGATTGCGTATTCTTCTTGCATCGTTAACTCCTTAGCTTCTTAAGTCTTTGCCGGTAAGACCTAGGTAATCCATTAAAGATACTTCCAATAATCTGGAATAATTGACACCGCTCGCCTCTGCCTTATCCTTTAACCATAAGGGGATAGTTACATTGGTTTTAACACGCCGGTTATCCTGATCGTTGCGTACAATGTCAGGAAAGATGGTAATAGGAGTAACAATACGGCCCTCTATATCCTTAGTTTTCAAAGAATAGGTGGGCAGAGGAAGTTTCTTATTGCCTTTTTCCATACCATAGACATGTAATTCTAATGCTTCCTTAGCATTTTTTTGAGCATCTTCGATATCATTTCCGGTACTGATACAGCCGGGTAAATCCGGATAATATACACCGTAACCATCCTTAGAGGGTTCCAGTACAGCCAGATAAGTTAATTTACGCATAATACCTCTCCTTTGTACATTCACACATTGATTTCATCGTATTTAAAACTGTTATGATACAAGGTCTCCGGTGCTATATCAATCTCTCCGTTATCCCATACGACAGTTCCGCCCTCAATATATGCCTGTTTAAATAGTTCTTCATTTGTTAAAGGCTGATATACGGGATATTGTAACAAGGTAGTAGCATCAAAGATACGTTTTTCACCTGTCGAAAATGTTATAAGCAGACAAAGGTCAGAAACTACCTTAACGGATTTCACTTTAATTGTTTCCGTTGGTTCACCTGCATAAGCAATACCATTAATTATATACATACTTAAATACCTCCATTCTTTTTATTTTAAAGGTTCTATCTTATCAAAATGTAAGCCTCTTACTGCGTTGTTCCAAGCCATATACAATTCATCTTCATGTATGATCAGCCAGGCAGTTAATATCTTTAATTGTTTTACAGGGATAGAACCTGCAAGCAATTCACCGTCAATTCCCACAGAAGCTTCATAATCTCCATAGTATACATGTACATGCGGTTTATGATGTTTATCATCATCCAAAAACAACATCTTTATTATCATCCCCTGAAATCTACTTAACTCCGGCATAATGTTATCCCTCCTAAAATTATATTACTAGGTCTTACTTATGAATATTATTATGCGCCTGTTATGTGCGTATGTCAATGGAAAGATTAAATAGAGATAATAAAAGCATTAACTATTATTCTATAAATTAGTACAATATTATTTTGTGTTGCCGACTTAAAATGAATTGGAGGGAGATAAGATCAAGTAAGAAATAATCCTTAAGAGATATGGAAATGACAGGAGTAAATAAATTGTACAAACATCCATTTTGTGATAAAATAATGTTAAATAATTACAAAGGTTGGTGATCATATGCTAAATGTAGAGCAAGCCGCTTTACTTAATATAATATACAAACTGGTAATTATGAACTAATATAACTGTTTGGATGTTTAAAGAGTAACTCTAATTAGAGGAGGAAATATGATAGAGTTAAATTTTATGGAAGATTGGAAGAAATACTTGGAAAAGGAAATGGTGATATTGGGGAAATTATATAACCAGAGTGCTACAATTGAATGGAATACTACTAATTATTTAAATTTAAAAAGAATAGTAATTAGTAATAACAAAAGGACTATTCATGAATCCAAGGAGCTATGTGTTCCGTCAAAACATGCAAACGATTATGAAGAAATTAAAAAAATGATAAGAAATGGTAATGACTTATATCCCTATTTATCTCGTAAATTAGAAAAGGATGAAAACTTTAAAGAACTAATGCTTAATGATTGGGGAATAACACATCTTCATTTTAAGCGAAAAGGCACGGAATATGTATTATTCACTATGTTTACTGAGACAGATGCTTATGTTATACAAGCAATGCCACATGGGAAGAAGTATCCTTTAGTTTGGGTAAATTCTGAATTGTTAGAAATTTTACACAATAATTGGCCAGAATTGATTGATGTCTATAAAGCAAGAATGATTACTGGTGACCATTTAGAACCTAAGGAGAAATACGTACTTAGGTATAATGGTGTCAATACATTAATTACGACAAAAGATGGAAGTACATATTATCCTTTTGGAGGAGGAATATGTACTTCGGGATACAATATATATGATGTAATTGATACTGATAAGATTATAGATACACTTTCTAAAGAAGAAGACTTTGAAAGATCAAACGAAAGTGATTTTCGCAAAACTTTGAAAATTTCGGAAGAAGAAAATTTAACAATTAAGCTAATATTCGAAAAGACTGGATGTTGGCTGTATGAACCAGACAGGAAAATTAAGTTTAATTTATTTATTGATAATAAATGTTAATAATTAGGTGAGGTAAATACTTATGAAGAAATTTGAACTTAGTGTAACAGAAGAAAACTTATTAAATACTTTAGAGATTGATTGTATAGGAAGAAACCAGGAAATAGCAGATTTTTTAATGATATTAGATGGAATTGATGGAAGCGTTAATATATCATTAGATTCTAATTGGGGAAATGGCAAGACTTTTTTTGTTAAACAGTTGGAATTGCTTTTAAATTATTATAGGAATAACACTAACAGTCGTATAAGACAAATTGTAAAGAATAGTAATTACTTAAAATATCTTGAAATGAAAAAAACTTTTATTCCGATATATTATGATTCGTGGCTATATGATGATCATAATGATCCATTATTATCAATTATATTTTCAATTATAAAAAGTGGATATGGAAATGATGATGCAGTAAAAATAAGCAAAGCTAAAGAAAAAATTGCTTCATTAGCTACTTCTTTAGTATCATTTACAGGTATTAATATTAATTTTGAGAAATTAATTGAAAAACCAGAAACTTATATAAAATCTGTGCTTATAGAAGAAGAAATTAAATCAATATTAAAATCAATATTTAATGATATAATCACAGAGCATACTCAAAAACTTCTTATAATCATAGACGAATTGGATAGATGTAGGCCAGATTATGCAGTAAAATTACTTGAAAAGGTCAAACATTTTTTTGATGATGAAAGAGTAATTTTCTTGTTCGCTACAAACAAAGAACAATTAGTACATACTATAAAAAATTTTTATGGGTATCATTTTGATGGAACCACTTATTTGAACAGATTTTTTGATTTTCAATTTTCTTTGAAAGATATTAATGTAGATGATTACATTAAGTTTATTGATCCGTACAGTAATTCTGAAAAATATTTTCAAAAAATAATGGGTGAAATTGGAAATTACTATAAATTTTCTATTAGAGATTATAATATATATTATCAAAAAATATTTAAAATGACTGGGGATATTAATTCTATGGAGAATTCGGGTCTTTCTTATTTGTTGCAAGTTTTCGGGCCAATCATATTGGCTTTAAGCATAAAAGATGTTGAAAAGGCTAGATTATTTTTAAATGGAAAATTAAGAACAGAACTAGAAAATTTACTTAGAGAAAGTTCAATTATAAATTCATACACTTTAAGAGTTATTTCAAGAGAGTCAGATGAAAACAAAAAATTAGGAATCATTTTAAGTACATATGACTTTATGTTTAAGGCAAATTCAAATTATAAATATAATTTAGACAGAATATTAATAGATAATTATGATAAAAATATGTTTTTTAAGATTATTAATTTAACTTGAAAATACTATTAATGTTTCAAGATTATTCACCAATTAGATTTATTAATAATAATAAAAGGGAAATAAAACATACAAAAACAAACATATGATCTATAATTTTATTTAGCGGCTGAAAGTAATTACATACAGGGGAATAAAATTAATGGACGAAAACGAATACAAAGAAGCAATACATAAAATGGTCGATAAGATTACTGGAAAATCAAACATAAAAAGGATCTATAAACTGGTTCTTTATATTTACACAAAAAAAGCCGAATAGCTATCGGCTTTTTTATTTCTATGAATTTGTCTATAATTCTTTCTAAAGCCAGTAAATCCTCTTCATCCAAATTTGTAACCAGATTATTCAGACAATAACTTAATGAATTCCTCTTCATTTATAATCTTAATTTTATATCCCTGTGAAATCAAATCATAAACCTTTTCTTCTTTACCACTCAGGCCGTCTTCACCGACTAATTTTTTATCCTGTCTACCCACCACTAGATAATGTGTAACTGATGAAACTCCGCTTTTAACGA
This sequence comes from Anaerocolumna sp. MB42-C2, assembly GCF_030913705.1. Taxonomy (GTDB): domain Bacteria; phylum Bacillota; class Clostridia; order Lachnospirales; family Lachnospiraceae; genus Anaerocolumna. The sequence goes on along the minus strand of NZ_CP133190.1, from coordinate 1,124,645 downwards.
GACCACCAACATCAACAATTTTCTGCATTGCTTCCTTTCTGTCTAATGTGGTTAATTCCCCGGTTAGTACAATATTTTTCTTATAGAAAGGGTGCTTTTTATTAAAGGTAGTTGTGGTAGCTACAATGTCTGAAATCTTTACGTTTGAATATGCCGGACGTTTGGAGGCATTAAAAGTTTTATTGGCTTTTATATCTGAGAAGCTATGCGGATTCACGGTATAGTATTTATTGATATAATCAGCTAAACTAATCATATCTCCTGCTTTTATGGAGCAGATTACAATATTGGCGCATGCAGTGGCATCTTCTAAGGCATTGTGATGATTTTGCAAATCTATACTGAAATAATCGGTTCTATCTTTTAAAGAAGTACCAATTGCAGTACTGCATATAGTATTAGAAATAGTGATACTGTCCAGGTAATAAAATTGAGGTATTTCCATATCATATGTATCGAAAGAATTCTTTAATACAGACATATCAAAATGTGCGTTATGAGCAATAACAAAGCTTCCGAAATATTTTTTTATCTTTTCCCAGATAATAGGAAATGAATCGGCGTTCTTAACATCATCTAAAGTTATACCATGAACCTCAGTATTTTCCTTTCGAAAATTATCTGTAGGTGGTTTGATTAAATGATATTCACTTTCAACAATTTTTAAATCTTTGACAGCTGCAATACCAACTGAGCAGGCACTATTCATGTTGTTATTTGCTATTTCGAAATCAATAGCAATAAAATCATACTCATGCATATATCTTCCCCCTTATAAATTATTTATAATGTTATATTATCCCAAAATAAGACATATTTCAATAAATTGAAAGAAAATTTTGTAAAAAATGTAAGATTATGTTATAATAAATAAAATTAAACCTTGCAAAATACGAACAAACGTTCTATAATTTTCTTAGCGGCTGAGATTTTACAACGGGGGTATGTAATAAATGAATGAAAAAGAATACAAAGATGCAATACATAAAATGGTTGATAAAATTAACGGAAACTCAAACATAAAAAGAATCTATAAGCTGGTTCTATATATTTACACAAAAAAAGCCGATTAGTCGGCTTTTTTTATTTCTATGAATTTGTCAATAATTCTTTCTAAAGCCAGTAAATCCTCTTCATCCAAATGTGCAAATGTCTTAAATAAATCCTTATGGAATTTATTTTCTCCGGTCATAATGCGATCAATTATTTCCATAGCATCGATATCAGGCTCAATAAACATTTCACCTTTTCCTGTTGTAAGCCATATGTAATCAACATTAAATTCTTTACAAATTAGTTTTACCATAGAATCAGTTAAATTGTTTTCACCTTTTTCTAATTTAGATATAGCAGTTTTTCCTACACCCAATCTCTTTCCGAAATCTTCTTGATTTAGATTAAGAAATTTTCTAAGATCTTTCAATCTTTCATTCAAAGTTTAATCACCTCCAAAAACAAATATATCAAAAAAAATCCCTTAAGTCAACAAAAATGTATTGACAAAATTAATTAAAGGGATTATTATGTAGCTACAAGGGACAAAGAAAGCGAGGTGAGAATATGAATCAAAAGAAAAGTGAAATCTTAGAAAGAGTGACCGGAAAATTTACTCAGCTTGATGAAGAGACAAAAGATAAAGTTGCCTGGTACATGCTGGGTAAAGAAGAGGAAAGAGCTAAGTGGGAAAAGAAATTGTTATCTGCCTGACAAGGCAGCAGAAAATTATGAATAGGAGAATAAAACATGTTTGATTTAAAGAAAATTATGAAAGAAACAATTAACTGGGATTCATTAGATATAGAAAATTCTCAGCGAGTTCGTGTGGATTTAGTATTGGAACAAGTACCAGATGATATTCAAAAGGAAATCGAAAAAGAATTTGTCACATTTTTTAATAAGGTTCAACGCCTTGTGCCGGATACACAAAGGCCACAAGGCGCCAAGGGTAATACTTATTAAGTGGTAAATACGGTTGTTGATCCACACTTACATGGCTCGATGGTGCCTTTGCATCGTGAAGGTATTGTTTTTCTAAATTTATTACATTCAAAACAAAAATAAGTACCACTAGGAAGTTCTACAAGTTTACCATCAGATTCAACAACTTCATAGGTTGCTTCAATGCCCATAAGAATCTCCTTTCATATGTAATTGCGGTATTGCCGTACCGTAATTACATTATAGGAGAAAAATGGAAGATATACAATAATAACACGAAAGTTGTACAAACGATAACGCATACCATATACCACAGGGGGTGAATTAAGTGGTAGTTAAAGAAATGATAATTAAAGGTGGGTTAGTACGTATCCATGATGATTATATGAGAAGTCCGGAAGAAAGCCTGGAGATTATGAAACGGGTCAATGAAATTGCATATAGGCATTTATCAGCAAAATACGCTAAGAAGAAAGAACTGGAAGAAACAAATAAAGATAGGCCCACCTAGGTGGCTGCCAGGAGGACAAGTTGACATATATATTAAGTCAGAGAAAGGCAGGAGAAACAGTGATTAATGTAGATGACCAGTTAAGTGAAGCTTCAGACAAAAAGGTAAAGGGTAAAGACTTACATATTATTCTCGCTTACAGAAATGAAGTGGATGCTGAGACAGTTAATAAAGATATTCTAACATATTTGGAAAAGATTCAAAAGAGCATTACAGGTAAGTTTAAGTATTGCTATATTGTAAAGCCGATTATGAAAAATCACCCTGCGATACATTTACTTTTAAGACCGGACAATAAGCTTAATGAATCGGAATTGTTAAGTTATTGGAATAAAGGGATTGCCAAAGCGGCTGTTGTATCTAAGTCGGACAAGCGATCAATGGATTACTATTTATCAAAGTGGGGAGGCGAAGTTGTTTATTCATGAAGTTTAAAATGACTACTTACCCGGATGGAACTCCGATCACGGCTCCTTTTTATCTCACAAAGTGTAAATGCTGTGGGTATATTACATGGACCGTACAGAGAAGCAATACCTGTACGAAATGCGGAGCAGAAACAGTATATTTATCGGAGAATCAAAATGAAAAAAAGCCTACCTAATTGCGAGTTAGGCAGGCAAAGCACAAAGTGCTTAAACAAATAATGATAATTCATAATAGCATATTTGTGCCATTTTGTCAAAAGTAGGTAGGTAAGTATCATTTTACAAGATTAAAGTAGGACAAGGATATCCGAGAAAATCCGAAACAATCAGAGCATATCCGAGGAAATCAGAGACTATCAGAGAAAATCCGAGGAAATCAGAGGAAATCAAAGTTGGAAGGTGATGATGTGAACCGGTTGCAATTACTGATTTTATCCATTCTGTCAGGTAATGAAGCATTCAGCCGCAATACCGGCATGACTGTGAATGAGATTATTACTGCGGAGGAGATTGGATATAAGGGTAACACATTTTATAAATATTTAAAAGAATTTCAGGAAAAAGGCTACGTAAGTCTTGGGGCAAAAGAGGGCAATGCTATGACCTTTTATATTACTCCCCAGGGCTTAGAAGCCTTAAAGGAGGAAAAAGACAGATGAAAGAAAGGATAGGCTTTGTTGCGATTGGACAGGCTGGTGGTAATATCGGACGGCTGTTCGAGAAGAAAGGCTTTCCCGTTCTGCATGTGAATACATCACAAGAGGATCTGGATACCTTGGATGATGTGAAATTTATCTATCACATAACGGGCGGAGAGGGTTGTAATAAAGACCGTCATAAAGCCAAACAGCTGGTTATTGATGACTTTGACAATATCGCGCAGGAAATTGATTTAAAACTGAATACGGATATTGTTTATGTGATATTTGCTTCCGGCGGCGGTACCGGAAGCGGAGCCGGGCCGATGCTTATGGATTTATTAATCGATGAAAAGAAGATAGTCGGAGCAATCACCATATTGCCAGGTACCAAGGAAAGTATCAAGGCACAGATTAACAGTTATGAGTGTTTTTCTGAATTAATCGAAATTCAGGGCAGTGCGTCTGTACTGGTATTGGACAATGAGAAAGGGGAGAAGCTTTCCCTGAATGAAGAACTGGTGGAAGTATATCAGGACTTTATCGAAATTCCGGAGAAGCATAAAAGTATTAAGGGAAACATTGATAAGGCCGAGATGGAAGAAACCATGAAAACCCATGGAATGGCCGTTATGGTGAAAGCGAAAGAAGCCGGTTCGGTGGGATTGATTAAAGCACTGCATGAAACTTCCCTGGCGCCGATCGAGAGTGATGGGACAGTAAAATACATAGCGTTATCTTCCAAGGGTGAGATTGAGGTGGCAGATATTGAGAAAGTGGTTGGTATACCACTTGATACATTCCAGACTTACAACGAAGAGGCAACGGTCTGCATGATATCCGGTTTGTCATATCCCAAGACACGCCTTAATGCGATATATCAGAAGATAAAGGATAACCAGGATATGATTATTAAGAATCTAAAAGCCACCTCAGAAATGAAACTGAATGCAGATGTGAATTTTCTCACCGGTTTATCGGCTCATAGTCCAAAACAGCCCAAGGATGATAAACCAAAATCCAAAAGGGATATTATGAGTAAATATTTTAAGGGGTGACAATGTTGGCAGAGGTTTCATGGATAAAATTAAAAATTGATATGTTTGATGATGAAAAAATTAAGTTGATTCAAGCGCTGCCGGAGGGTGATTCCATACTGGTAATCTGGATCAGGTTAATTGCTTTAGCGGGTAAATGTAATGCCGGGGGATATGTACTGATCGAAGAAGATTTCCCATATAACGATGAGATGCTCTCAACCATTTTTAACAAGCAGCTTAATACTGTTAAATTGGCTTTAACAACCTTTGAACGGTTTAACATGATAGAGCGAACGGTTAAGGGAATCTATATTACTAATTTTGAAAAACATCAGAATATTGACGGTATGGAAAAAATTAAAGAACAGAATCGCATCCGTAAACAAAGGCAGAGGGATAAGCAAAAAGAAATCGCTTTGATTGAAGATTGTCACGTGACATGTCACGATGATGTCACACCAAGTCACGCAATAGAAGAAGAAATAGAGAAAGAAAAAGAAATAAATAATATATATTCTTCTAACGAAGAATATTACCCGGCTGAACCTGAAAAAAATGACGGTAATAACAATAATGGCAGTGAAAGAATTGATTATGGGCAGATTATTGATTTATATAACCGGATCTGTATTGATCTTCCTAAGGTGAGAGCAGTATCGGATGAAAGGAAACGCAAGATTAAATCTTTAGTCAATGCACTGAATAAAGCAAAAGTGCTAAGTGATATGAGTATCTATGAACGATTTGAATATATATTTAAGCTTACTCAGGAAAGTGATTTCCTTACAGGCAGATATAAGCCTAACGGCTGGTGCAGCTTCGACTGGCTTATGAATTCCACGAATGCCATCAAGGTGGTGGAGGGTAATTATAACAACAATAAAGGGGGTGTACAGGATGGAGAAAATCAACCGGTTAACCGAGGAATGGATGCAAGTGATGAAGCAGAACAGGCAGCCATCAGAGCATTCCGAAACAGAGGCAGCTAAATCCATATGCCCCAAATGCAAAGATACAGGTTGGGAATTCTACATAAAGGACGGTTATGAATACAGCAGGGAATGTTCCAACGGATGCCGTATTAAAAAGATTAAGAGTAATAAGCTGCAGTTTGCGGATATTCCGAGAGAGTTCGAAAGTCTGTCGGTAGAATCCTTTAAAACCGACTGTTATTCAAAAGTTGAAACCAGGGAAAAGGCAGAAATGGTTAAAGCTATATGCCGTAATTATATCAACCAGTTTAACCAAATCAAAGAAACCGGTAAAGGTCTATACCTGTACAGCAAAGAAAAGGGAAGCGGTAAAACCCGAATGGCGGTATCCATGGCAAATGACATTATCAATAATTACATGGTGTCGGCAAAGATTACAACAGCCATCCGCATTCTGGATGAAATTAAAAACACCTGGAATAGCAACAGGGATGCAGAAAAGCCACTGCTTTCAGAAATGCAATTAGTCAATGACATTACCCAGGTGCCGGTTCTGATAATTGATGACATCGGGGTTGAGAAATCTTCTCCATGGGTAGATGAAAAATTCTATAGCATTCTGGACAACCGTTTGATTTCTAAGAAGATAACTATCTTTACAAGTAATGTCCGGATTGAAGATTTGAAACTGGATGAACGGATAAGAAGCCGGATCGGTAAGATGGCGCTGCCGGTTCAGTTCCCCAATGAATCCATCCGAGATTCGCTGGCAAGAAAAGAAAATAATGATTTTTTAATGCAGTTGATAAGCTAGGCTGATTAATTAGTTAGATTGTGATGCTAAGCATTCAAAATAAACGAAAGGAAGGTAGTAAGATGCAAAAAGTTAATTTAGAACAATTTGCAGGAGGCGTGTTAAGCGAGAAATTTACAAGGGCGTTCTATCAGGTCATACATAATATGCAGGATGTCAATACCAGCTCCAAGGACAAAAGAGGGATAACGGTTAATATTACATTTTCGCAGAATGAAACCAGAGATGATGTCAGCGTGGATATTGGAGTTAAGACAAAACTTGCGGCAGTCTTACCTGCTAAAACGCAGTTCTTCGTAGGTAAGGATCTGGATACCGGCGAGATCGAATTCGAAGAATATGGTAACCGCAATACGATACGTGGACAGATGAGCCTGCCGATTGATAAGGCAAAACCATCTGAAGAGGTCACGGAGCCGGACGAGGAAGATATCACAGAACAGCCACAAAAAGTAACTGATTTTAGAAAAGCAATGAACAAATAATAGGAGGAATGAAAGATGATTAAAGATGCATTAATGTATATTGTTGGTTTAAAAGAGGCAAAGATTTATGATGTTGGTGAAGAGAAATTCACGGATAAAGATTTAAAGAGGCTTGATAAGAATATCCGGGCAAGCAGCCTTGAGATGTCAACCCTTACAAGTCTGCTTGACTACATAAAGAGCAATACTGATTCCATGGCACCGAAAATGATAATCCACGTACTGGCACCGGATAAAGTTCAATTAACCAGTATGTTAGATGCAGATCGGAGGCGAGAAGTCTTGATAAGTGTACAAGCCAATCTGCCTAGAATCCGGCTGAATGAATTCGTAATCCAGGAAGAATTCATTATCATGATGCAAGCGCAGTTCGTTAGTGATGATGAAAGAAAGATTGTTACCGCATTTGCCGGGAACGTGGAAGATAAGACAATCGCTAATTATGGTGATGATGGAGTTACCCAGAAAGCTACTGTTAAAACAGGCCTGGCAAGTAAGGAAGAATTCGAGGTACCGAATCCGGTTACCCTGGCACCTTATAGAACATTCCAGGAAGTACAGCAGATACCAAGTGAATTTGTTTTCCGAATGAAGAGTTCGGAAAGAGGCGTTTTTTGTGCTTTATTTGAAGCAGACGGCGGAGCATGGAGGAATGCAGCGGTTGAAGCGGTGGCTGAGTATTTGAAAAATCAGTTGTCCGATGGTGTTGGGACACAGACGGAGTTTACCGTAATTGCTTAAGAGGAAAGTGGAGGGGTGAGGGATTCACCCCTTTATAGCAATATTAGTTAATTGATAAAGGTGATGAAGATTTAATTTGAATACAGTTATATATTGCCCAGGAGACAAGAAGAAATCTAACGAAGGGAGAGTTTTATGATAAATAAATATGACTTAGTAAAAATGAATGATAAGTATTTTGTTTCTGAAAAAAACAAGGATAAAGTTTTTACTGTGATATCTGAACCACAGGAAGTATGTGGAACATTATGTGTATGGCTTGATGGGTTTAGAGGGTGCTATGCTGTTGATGGATTAACGTTTGTTGCAAATCCGATCCTTAATGCAGCCGGAACACCTATAAAGGATAATATTTCTGTAGTTGAGTTTAGTCAGTAAATTAGGATTTAGTTAATTATGTACATTGAAAACTGAATATTGATAGTTGATAGAATTGGAATAAAAAGGTAGAATTGATCTGATCAGTATGATATAGTATAAATATTGATTCACTGTTGGTAGCGATGGCGAATTAATGACGAGAAAGCTATAGGGGTGCATATGCAAGAAATGACATTAAAACACACAAGAGAACTTGATATTTTTTATAATGAGCATAGAAAAAAATGTACGAATTGTGGACAAGGTTTTACAGAGGGAGACTGTGCGCATTTAGGATATTTGACAGGGAGACAATATGCTGTTCTATGTGATAAATGCTCACATTTATTAGAGGAAACTGTTGTAAGGTATCATTGGCAAGAACTTGAATATGAAGAACCATTACCAGATGATATGCTATGGAGATATATGGATTTATCAAAATTTATCTCTATGATTAGTCGGAAAGATTTATATTTTGCCGCCGCTAATACATTTGAAGATATATTTGAAGGTGCAAAAGGAATAATGGATAAAAAGGAAGATTGGGATAGTTTTTATCTGGATTTTTTCAAAAAGGCAATTTTAACTGCACCAGGTCAAGATATAAGTAAGTTGACAGATGAGCAGATAAAAGCGGATTCTAAGCAATTGTTAAATCAAATAAATAAATCGGGAGAGAAAGATAGAGAAAACACATATATAAGTTGCTGGCATTTAAATAGTTATGAATCAGAAGCTATGTGGAAACTGTATTCGAAAGATGTAACTAACGCAATTGCTATTCAAACAACGGCAGGACATTTATACGAGGCTTGGATTTTATAGATACTGTGGATTTATACAAATAGTTGAAATTAATAACAGTAAAGATAAAGTTAAAATTGTAGACACACCACCAATTTTTCAAGAAAAAAAGATACCGTTTTTCTCTTATGGATACCCTGCCGAAGCATATGACGCACCTGTAAACAGTTATGGAATGGGCAAAGAATTAATATGGAGTGCAAATACATATTTGGTTGACATGCCAAGTTATGTGAATGGTAATCAAATACGTTATCTGACTGGTTTTTCTTGGGGTTTTCAAGAAAATAGCGATAAAATAGAAATTATACAATTAAAAAAATTAAGTCAGATTGATTGGGAATATGATGTGGAATTTCTTAAACATGAATATAATGAGTGGTCTTTTATGTAGCTCTTTAGTTTTATTCATATTACGTATATAAGTTAGTCTGCAATCATTGTAAATAACGTATTAATTATTTAATTAATTTAATAAGAAATAGTTTATGCCTATCAACTATCAATATAAGGTTGATAGGTTTTTTCTTCGCTAAACTAAAATTACTCCATAACAGAGGAGGGGCCAGCAGGTTATCCTACTGGCCGGTTTATGAAAAAGAAATTTATGTTAGCAAGGTGGGGAACCTTGTTATTATCTTATGAACTAAGTATATCGTTCATATGTGTACAGGGTTTGATGGTAATGTTAAGTTACTGTGAACATTTTCAGGAGCCTAATACCCACCGGTGGTCTGATATGTAATAAGTCAATATACATTCTTTCTGCTGATCACCTGCCAGATAGGTGCAACAAAAAGACTTACCATTTCTTACATCCTTGCTGTATTTAACCCCTGTAATTTGGACTTTACAAACATTATTGTACAAATCCTTAATACCAAAACAAACAGGCTTAAAATCACCGGTAGGATTAAAGGCAGCTATAACGGAAATAGGCTGACGGCTATTATAATTAATTTTATATTCCGGACTACGATCCGGTTCGAAGAATGGCATAGTAAGCACCTCACAAATAAGATTTCTATATATTATACGAACATGTGTTCTTAAACACAACAGTTAATTGCTGGAAAGGAGGAAATTTATTGACGGAAAAGGAATTAAGCCATTATAAGGCATTAAAAGCAAGATTAGAACGAAATGAAATTAAGCTTGAAAAGTTAAGAAATAAAGATATTCCTATCGTGAATGGTAAGGTAAAAGGATCGTCTAAAAGTTTTCCTTATATTGAAACTCATTACAATGTACAGATGTATGAACCAAAAGAAATGGATGAGTGCAGTAACCGGATTCATAAGCTAGAAAAATCTATTAATGAGGATAAAAACAGAATCCAGAAAATTGAAGATTTTATAAATCTAATTGATGATCCGGAGCTGCAATTGTTATTCGAAATGAGAGTTTATGAGAAAATGGGTTGGATAGAAATAGCAACTGAGCTAGATGAGGATAAGGACAGAACTACATATTCAAAAAGATTTAGAAGCTATATTATAAATTCCCATAATTCCCCCATTTCCCAATAAACATATGGTATTATTATTATGGAGAAGTTACAATGAGACTTCCTCCTGCGGCTGCCAGGTGTCAAAAGTCTGGTGACAGTTTTTTATAATTAATTGCCCTGTTCTTATTGGACAGGGATCTTTTATTGGGTAATAATACCAACCTTTAATTTTACATCTTATAGTTTTTATTTTATAGACTGTTTCTTAAATCGACATTATTTTATAATTTAATTATCAAAATTATGGAGGGATACAAAAGATGAGCATATTTAAAAAAGTAAGTGTTTTAGGAATTTTGTTTATGATGTTCTTTTTATTTTTAGCCCCTGTTAATGTAGAGGCTGCCACAGTTGGTGACCAATTAACAACTCCAGAAAACGGTTGGCTTAGATATGATAACCTTAATCCTAATATCACATACGAAGGTAATGATTGGAAAACAACTAATCATGTAAACCATTATGATGGTACTGTAGCAGTAACAAAATCGGGAAATGGAATTATGAAGTTTAAATTTAAAGGTACGAAAATACGTATAATATCTAGTGTAGCTGATTCATCATATAGAAGTACAAATTATATTAATTTAGATGGTAAGATAGAACAATATTCCGATATTAGGAGTTCATGGAAAACCCAAATTATAGTTTATGAAAAAACTGGGTTGGCTGATGGTATACATACCGTTCGAATAACAAATCAAGATATTGGAAAGGAATTCGTGTTAGATGCAATAGATATTGACGATACCGGATACCTCGTAGATTATTATCAACCTACAAATTTAGTTGCTACTCCAGGAAGTAATGCAATAAAACTGAGTTGGGATGCTGTAGATGGAGCAACAAGTTACATCTTAAAACGTTCAATTACACTTGGAGGTCCTTATACTTCTATCGAGCCAGTTCAAAAAACAGTCTCGGGTTCAGCTATTACATGTATAGATACTGAGGTAACAGCGGGTACAACATACTATTATGTCGTAAGTGCTGTTGTTTCCGGAACGGAAGGACCAAAATCCGATGAAGCTTCTGCAGTACTACCAGAAGTACCTCTTGTAAATGTTTTAAAAGTTGTACTTGAAGTAAATGAACAACTTCAATTAAGTGTAGATGATGATTTAGATGTAAATACAGAAATGATTTGGACATCCTCAGATAATGCAGTTGCAACTGTAGATGGTAACGGTGTAGTTACTGCCTTAAAACCCGGAAATACAGTAATTACAGTAGCAAGTGCAGATGGAACTTATACAGATTATATTAATGTACTGGTTGTAGATGATGCGAAAGATTTAAGATTGGCAGTAGACTTAAAAGTGGGAAAGTCATGCAGGTTAACAGTTGATGATTTAACTAATACTGTTAATGTGACATGGTCTTCTATGGATCCGTCGGTTGTTACAGTAGCAAGTAATGGTAAAGTAACAGCTGTAAGTAAGGGTTTAGCTTTAGTAACTGCAACTGATGATACAGGAAAACTTATTGGTCAGGTGTATGTAAGAGTAAGAGAATAATAATATATTGTTATATGGGCACTTTTATAAGTGTCCTTTTTTCTCTCCCAAGGAGTATCTGAAAATTAGTGCGCGTCTTTTATGATTTTATTTATGAGTTACTGATCCCGCAAATTTATTTTTATGGCGGATAATCCATTATTAATTATGCTCTCCAAATATCATAAACAATAGGTGTTCTATATTGAAATATGGGTTTTTATGGTATATAATAATTTATAATACTATTTGGGGGAATATTATGGGTTTAACAAGAAAGGAATGGCTTGATAATAAAAGTAAAAAATATAATATCAAGAAAAGAAATAAGAAATATAATCCTAATAAAACTTCAAATAATTTAGCTAAAACGCCAAAAATAGCTAATGATTTTTATAATGTTAATTGGGGATTTTATACAAAAGATGCACCGACGATATTTAGCTTTATTAAAAATACTGATTATACAATTATGTATTTTAATGATATTATAAATGAAATTAGAAATGGAAAGTTTAAACAAACATTTTTTATTGATTCAGCAAATGTTTGTTTGGTTACCACTGATGCATTAGTATATATAATAGCTATAATTCATAATATCAAATTGAATCGTATAAAACGATATTCTTTTAAAGGAAATTTACCCAATATAGAAAGAGCAAAAAAAACATATTTAGAATCTGGATTTTTTAACTATGTTGAGCTTACATATAAAGAACTGCCTAAAAGTAATGAAAAAATGCAAATAGTTACTGGGAAAGTTACGGATCAAAGTATAGCTAAACAAATGTGTTTGTTTGTTATGCAAAAACTTGACGAAAACAGAGCATTTACGACTACTTTATTTAAAACGTTAATTGAATTAATGTCAAATGCAGTACATCACGCATATAATGATGATGATGAATTAATGTTTCCTTGTTGGTATTTATATGCTGAACATATTGATAATAAAGTGCAATTTATATTTATAGATACTGGTTTAGGAATAGCTAATACAGTAAGAAAGAATTTCTGGGAAATAGTAAAATTAAAAAAGAATACTGACTCTGATCTTATAGAATCAGCTTTTAATGGTGAATTTAGGACTGAAACAAAACAAAAGAATAGGGGGCTTGGGTTACCAGCTATTAAAAATTTTGTTGTTAGTGGTAAGCTATCAAACTTTTTTGTTTTATCAGGTAAAGGTATTTGTAAATTGTATAATGAAGGAAATAAGAATAATTTGACAAAAATAGAAAATAATAATAGAATATATGGAACAATTTATAGCTTTGAGATTACCGGAAGGAGTGAATAATATGATAAACATTAAAATAGCTCAAGATTTTTCAGATGCACCTGGCGGTAGAACTATTAAGGAAGGCCCTTTTTCTGGCGAAGAATTCAGAAAAAATTTTTTGAAGCCTAAGTATATTGAGGCTAAGGATACAAATCAAAAATTATCAATAGATTTTGATGGAGCTTTCGGATATTCAACTTCGTTTCTCGAAGAGTCTTTCGGAGGACTGGTAAGAGAATTAAGAACTAAGGGTATTTTAAATAATATTGAAATAATATCTAAAGAAGATTTTTCTTTAAAAAATGATATAGAAAAGTATGTAAGTAAGGCTGAAAAAGAATTGTAATATACATGGGAGGGTGTTATGAATAAGAAATCCAATATTTTTATCCCTGGCATTATATTGGTGGCATCCATAGTTTTAATAATATATAACGTTTTAAAAAATGATGATTTTTTACAATCATCTTTAGTTCAAATTTTAAGTTTATTAACTGTCATACTTGTATCTTATTTTTTAGTTCAATTAAGAAATGATAAAAGTAAAAAGAATGAGAAAATAAATTATTTACTTAGTAAAATACAGAATATTATTTTAAATGAGGATTTTATAAAATACCAAAGTAAAGAAGATAATCAGAAGACATTGATTATGATTAGGACTGTTGGAAATAAGATAACGCTATTAAAAGAGTGTGAGAATACAGATGAAAATCAAGAGTTAATATCATTAGTTGATGATACTTTTAATAAATTAAAGGAATTCTATGGAGATCATGGACATGATGCCACTTACATGGATAACTCTAAAAAAGAAGTTATGAATTATATCTCTATTATTGATGATGCATGTGATAAATTACATATGTTGTTAACCTAGATACTGAAATCAAATAACTTAAATTAATTATTAAGGAACCTAAGGAACCTCCTTAGGTTCCTTTTTTCTTTGAAAGCTTTAACAGATAAACAGAAGTTATTTGCAGATGAATATTTGATAGACCTTAATGCAACCAGGACTTATGATAAATTAAAGATTATAAAACATGAGGATATTAAAGGAATGTTTAGGCAGTAAGTCTAAGCATCTATTAATATATAAATAAATCACCTAAATAGTACCCAATATTATTTGAAAGGTGATGATTACATGAATAGCTTTATATCATGGATTGGCGGCAAGAAGCTGCTACGTAACAAAATATTAGAACAATTCCCCGGCACTGAAGAATACGATCGGTACATAGAAGTATCGGAGGTGCCGGTTGGCTTCTGTTCTCAAAGGAAAAACATGCAGAATTGGAAGTGTTCAATGATGCTAATAGTGAACTTATTAATTTATACCGGTGTGTGAAATATCACTCCGAAGCTTTGCAGAAAGAACTGGAATGGAACCTGGTATCAAGAGATCAGTTTTTTGATTACAAAGAACAGATACAAGTCAGAGGCATGACGGACATCCAAAGAGCTGCAAGGTATTTTATCTTAATCAAGAACAGCTTTGGAACCGATTTACGTTCATTTGCATTGAAAGGTAAAAATCTTGATAACTCCATTGAATACTTAAGTTTGGTAAAAGACCGGTTAAAAAGTACTGTGATTGAAAATAAGGATTTTGAAAATCTAATAAAAACCTATGACAGAGAACGTGCTTTATTCTATCTTGATCCGCCTTATTACCAGGCAGAGAAATATTATGACATTAACTTTACCGAAGCAGATCACTTAAGGTTAAGGGAAACCCTTAGTAATATCAAGGGGAAATTTATATTGTCTTACAATGATTCGGAATATATAAGGGAACTTTATTCTGATTATAATATTATTGAAACGGAAAGACAAAATAATCTCGTAAGTAAAACAGCGGGAGCAAAGTATAAGGAGCTTATAATTAAAAATTATTAATACTCATTGACAAACGCATGTTCGATTACTATAATTGTCTTTGGGTATTATTTAAAGATTTATTTTAGAAGAGGGATATCAGTTAATTGGTATCTCTCTTTCTTGAAAGGCAGGTGATTAGATGAATACAGTGGAACCAATCAGAGATAAGGCAATTGTCAAGGACATTCATGATTATCTGAAATTAAAAAATAGCAGAGATGCTTTGATGTTTGCAATGGGTGTCTATACAGGATTACGAATATCAGATATCTTAAATCTTCGGATTCGTGATGTACGGAATAAAGAATACATCAGCATAAGAGAGAAAAAGACCAAGAAAGAAAAGCTGATTCTGATTAATAAATATCTTCGCGGACAAATAGATGAATACATATCTGATAAAAAGGATTTCGAATATTTGTTTAAATCACCAAAGCAATTAAATAAACCGATATCCAGGCAACAAGCTTATAACATATTAACTATTGCAGCAAAACAATTCGGGGTTGAATCTGTGGGTTGTCATACGCTCCGGAAAACATTTGGTTATCTGACTTATCAGAAAACGAAAGATGTTGCAATGCTAATGGATATCTTTAACCATTCTAACCCACATACGACACTCAGATATATTGGTGTTAACCAGGATACAAAGAATAAAATATATAAGGAAATTGATATCTTAGAGTAAATGAAAGGCTTTTTTATAAGGCTTTATTTTTTTATCTTTTTATAATAAAAATCGGAAGCGATATATTATTTAAATTATCATTTGACATAATAAGGGGTTGTCAAATGGAACAGATAAAAAATGACTGACTTACTATAAGAAGAAACATAATTTTAACATACTTTACAGAATTGTAGATATGTCAAATGATTTGGAATGAAATGGAAACGGATTCCATGTGAGCCAAAACGTAATCAAATATCGCAAGAACAGGCGTTTGGAAAAAGGTACTTCCAGCGCCTTTTTTGAGCGTCGAGGGTCGCCGAGCCCAAGAATTGCCTAGTTACTAATAAAAAATTTTGTTAATTGCCGTTTCCGATTATAAGCTGAAAGGATGTGTAAATATGGAAAAAAATACAATTGATTCAATGAAAACAAAAGATATCAGTGCAGTAACGGTTTCTGCTTCCGTACTTTCTGAGATTATGGGTGTTGGAGATCGACGAGTACGAATGCTTGCAGATGAGGGTATATTAGTTCGGGCGGCAAAAGGCCGTTATAACCTTAAGGAAAGTATTAAGAATTATATCCTTACAATTAAAATCGCTGCAGATAATGGAGAGGACCCGGACAAGGAATTAACCTTAGAGGAAATTAAAGCCCAGCATGAAAAAGTAAAGATGCATATGTCACAGCTAAAGCTTTCTTTAATGCAGGGAGAATTACATAAGTCCTCTGATGTTGAACTTGTTATGAAAGATATGCTTTCTTCTTTCCGGGCAAGAATGCTTAACTTGCCGTCAAAGGTTGCACCGCTTTTAGTAATGAGGGACAATGCCGACTGGATAAGAGAATCATTAACAAAAGAGGTTATTGAGGTCTTAAATGAACTAAAAGACTATGATCCAAATGATTTTTACTCAGAAGAGTATATTGATACAGAAGAGGATGAAGCATCCTATGAGTAAGAAAAGAGAAGTACAGATTGATTATAAGACTATTAAATTATTCCGTATGATCGTTAAATTTATGTCTCCGCCCCCAATATTAAAGGTTAGTGATTGGGCAGATAATTATAGAATTCTTTCTGCCGGTGCAAGTGCTGAACCAGGTAAGTGGAATACAAGTAGAGCGGAATACCAAAGGGAAATTATGGATGCAGTCAATGATAATGAGTGCGTGGAAATTATAATTATGAGTTCTGCTCAGGTCGGCAAAACAGAAATCATTTTAAATATCATAGGTTATTATATTGATTATGATCCATCCCCGATATTAGTGATTCAACCTACTGATTCAATGGCAGAAACTTTCTCAAAAGACAGACTGTCAAAAATGATAAGAGATACACCGGCCTTATCAGATAAAATATCATCGGCTAAATCTAGGGATAGTGAGAACACGATATTACATAAAACTTTCCCAGGTGGTCACATTACCATGATCGGTGCCAATGCTCCCTCCGGTCTTGCCTCCCGTCCCATAAAAATATTACTTTGTGACGAGGTAGACCGTTATCCGAAATCAGCCGGTACCGAAGGTGATCCGGTTGACCTTGCTGAAAAGCGTACAACTACATTCTGGAATAAGAAAATTGTAAAGGTATCGACACCAACTATAAAAAATGCTTCCAGAATCGAAATTGACTACAATGAAAGCAGTAAGGAAAAATGGAATGTTGCATGTCCATGCTGTGGTCAGTATCAGCCTTTTGAATGGGGTAGATTACGATTTTCGGATGTTAAAATGAAATGTAAATATTGTGAAGAATATTTTTCAGAGGTTGAGTGGAAGCAGCAGCCGGGTAAATGGATTGCAGAGAATGATAACAGAAAGGTCAGAGGGTTTCACTTAAATGAGATGGCATCCCCCTGGAAGAGCTGGAATGATATTATTAAGGATTATCAAAAAGCTTGGAAAACATATAAAAAGACAAGAAATCCAGAATCATTAAAGGTGTGGATTAATACTTCCCTTGGTGAAACATGGGAGGAAAAAGGGGAAGCAGCCGATGAAGACACCTTAATATCAAGAAGAGAAACCTATACAGCAGATTTACCGGAGGGAGTATTAATCATAACTGCAGGTATTGACGTACAAGATGATCGTTTTGAATTAGAAATTACCGGATGGGGTAAAGAATATGAAAGCTGGGGAATCCGTACCGATAAAATATATGGTGATTTGGAGAATTCGGAAGAACCATGGAGAGCTTTAGAGGAATATCTAAATAAGGAATTTCATTTTGAAAATGGGAATGGCCTTATAATCGCAGCCAGTTGTATTGATACAGGCGGTCACCACACGACTAAGACATATAAATGGCTAAAGAAGATGTTAGCTAAGGGAAAGCGAGTATATGGAATAAAAGGTATGGGAGGACAGGGAATTCCTTTTGTATATAAGATCAGTACGAACAATAGTGAAAAGGTAAAGATATTCTTGTTAGGAGTTGATTCCGGAAAAGAAACCTTGTTATCAAGATTAAAATTAAAGGAAGTGGGCCCGGGCTACTGTCATTTTCCGGTTGAAAGTGAAAAGGGATATGACGAGGATTATATGAAAGGGTTAACCAGTGAACAGAGAATAATCCGAACAAATAAGAAAGGTAAGCCGGAGATTGTCTGGGTTAAAAAATCAGGTGTAAGAAATGAACCTCTGGACATGAGAAACTATGCTACGGCAGCAGTGGAAATATTAAAACCAAACTGGCGGCTGTTAGAGAAAAAAGTGAAAGAGGGCATTAATTATATGAAAGTAACAGCGAAAAAGAAACCGGCACAGGAAAGAAAAACCGGTATTGTAAACAGAGGATACGAAATATAGGAGGTATTATGGCAAGCAGAGAAGAACAGTTAACCGTGGCACGAAACAGGCTGAATGCATATTTGAAAGCGGAAGCAGCTATTTTAACCAGTCAGGAGCACCAGATGGGTACCAAAAGATTAAGGAGAGCAGATCTGGATGATGTGCAAAAGAAAATCAAAGAGCTGCAGAATGAAATTGCCCGTCTGGAATCAGGTGGTAAAAACAAAGTGGTAAGAGTAGTACCAATAGACCTTTAAGGCAGGTGATACAATGAATTTAATTGATAAAGCACTGGAATATATGAATCCAAGTGCTGCTCTTAAAAGAGAAAGCGACAGATATAAATTGCAGACCATAAGAAGTTTTAAAAATAGTGGTTATGATGAGGGAGGAGCTTCCAGGAAAAAGAATTCGATGAAAGGCTGGAATGCAGATAGTAAAAGCCCGCAGGAAGATATTGATATGAATCTTCCTTTGTTACGGAAACGATCGAGAAGCCTAATCATGAATGCACCCCTGGCCAAGTCAGCTATAAGAAAGAATGTTGTAAATGTTGTTGGATCAGGTCTTAGGCCGAAACCCTCAATTGATTTTGAACTTCTTAATCTAACGTCAGAACAGGCTGACCAATGGAAAAAAAGGACGGAAACAGAATTTGCATTGTGGGCAGAATCAAAACACTGCGATGTAACTAAAGTGCATGATTTCTATGATATGCAGCAAATTGCAATCATATCAGCGCTTTCTAATGGCGATGCCTGTAGTTTAGTAGAATACGATAAACCTACAAGTTTTTTACCATATGGACTTCGATTACATATGATCGAATCGGATAGGGTATGCTCACCGGATGCTACCGGTAATTCAGTGAATTTAAATGCTAAAGCAACGAATGGCAATCGAATTTATAATGGTGTGGAGATTAATGACAAAGGAGCAGTTGTGGCTTATTACATATGTACAACTTACCCCTCATCTAGGTTGAGCAGGGAGAAAAAGTGGTACAGAATAAAGGCGTTTGGAGATAAAACAGGAATGCCTAACGTTCTAATGATATTCGAAACGGAACGGGCAGATCAATACAGAGGAGTGCCTTATCTTGCACCGGTAATTGAGAGTTTAAAACAATTAACCAGATATTCGGAAGCAGAGCTTATGGCTGCCGTGATTAACGGAATTTTTACGGTATTTATTAAAACAGACAGTAACCCTGGTGAAATGACCTTTGGAGGAATCGAAGAGGAGGGAGAAAGATTCATAACTTCACCCGATGATTATGCCTTAGGGCCAGGTGCTATTAATATTCTAAATGAAAATGAAAGCATTGAAATCGCTGACAGTAAAAGACCAAGTCAGAACTTCGATGCTTTCGTTACGTCCATGGCCAAATACATCGGAGCTGCGCTGGATATACCGGTTGAATTATTGACCTTATCATTTACCAGTAGTTATAGTGCTGCAAGGGCTTCCTTGCTTGAAGCCTGGAAAGCATTCAAGATGAAACGGGCATGGTTAGTAAAGGATTTTTGCCAGCCCGTATATGAAATGTGGCTTACAGAAGCAATTGCTGTTGGAAGAATTAAAGCGCCTGGTTTTTTCTTGGATCCAGCTATAAAAAAAGCATGGTGTAATTGTGAATGGAATGGACCGTCGGCAGGTATGATTGATCCTGTAAGAGAAATCAATGCTGCAAAAGCAAGGGTTGATTTATGCGTTTCCACAAGAGAGCGCGAAGCGATGGAACTTACAGGAACTGACTATAAGAAAAATATTGCTCAGTTGGAAAAAGAAAATAAACAGGTAGAAAAAATTCAGATCAGAAAAGAAAGCGAGGTACAAAATGCCGAATAAGTTTTGGAATTTCGTTGCAAGGGACGATAATACGGCGGATTTAAACCTATATGGGGAGATCATGTCAGAGGAACCTTGGTTTAGTGAAGATTATGTGTATTATAAGCTGTTTATAGAAGAGTTAAACAAGCTTGGTACAAGAGAAGTAATTAATGTACATATCAATAGCGGTGGCGGTGATGTATTTGCAGCACATGCTATATTTACTAACTTAAAATTAAATTCTGCGAAAGTAATTGCTCTTATTGAGGGAATCTGTGCAAGTGCAGCTACGGTTGTGGCAGCGGCAGCAGATACCATAAGGACTGCACCCAATGCATTAATTATGTATCACAATAATAAAGTCGGTCTTTACGGGTATTATGAAACATCGGATTTAGAAAAATTAGCAGAAATAAACCGGAAAGTGAAGCAATCCATTATTGAATCTTATCGTACAAAATATGATAAAACCGAAGATGAACTAAACGACCTTATGAATAACGAGGAATGGATGACCGGAAGAGATGCAGTTAATCTGGGATATGCGGATGAACTTCTCTTTCAGGAAGTAGCTTTTGAAATGAAAAACGGTGCAGTGTTTGTAAATAATGTTACAACAAACCAGACTACTATATATAACAACAAGCAGTATAAAAACTTCCCTATCAATCTATTGGATAAAACCGCACCTGCGGATTTTATAAATAAAAATAATAACAAGAAAGGAACCAGTGACGAAATGGAGATTAAGAGTGTAGATGATTTAAAAAAGGCTTATCCGGATTATGTGAATCAGATTATTTCTGATGCTATGAATCAAGCTGTAACAGATGAAAGAAACAGGCTTCAGGAAATTGATAAGCTATCCGGAGGTGTGCCGGAAGAAATGCTAAATAAAGCAAAATATGAAGAACCAATTTCTTCGAAAGATTTAGCTTATCAGGTAATGATTGCAAATAATTCTATCGGGCAGCAGACATTTAACAACATGAAAGATGATTTAAATGGATCAGGTGCGGATGGAGTTGGAGCCGATGAACCTGAGAAAACAAAGGAAGAGAAACAAAAGGCTAAAGTTAATAATTTAGCAGGCTTTCTAAATAAAGACAAAAGGAGGGTTAAGTAATGGCAGAGGTTTTATTTCATAAGGAAAGTGAATTTACACCGGATTCCTTAATTGTATCCACCAAAATCGGATTAATAACCAAAGGCGCCAAGCTTGCACCGAAACAGGGAATATTAAAAAGAGGCAGTTTAATTGGTAAAGCAGCAGACAGTCTGTATTATCTGACGGGAACCAAGGTATCCGATGTTCCAACCGGTGTTACCGGGGTGCTAACAGATGATACCGATACCGGGGAGGCAACAGCAACAGATCCGGTAGTTACGACACAATACATAACAGGTGATTTTAACCGTGATGCACTGTATGTTCATGAAACCGTTAACCTGGAAGACTACGAAGACGAATTAAGAAAGCTTGGTATCTTCATGCAGAATACTATTAATTAGGGAGGTATTATAATATGCCAGATTATACAACACGAGAAATGCTTGACGCATTAGAACAAACTCCGCCGGTACGTACATTTTTGTCACGTACTTTTTTTCCGGGCAATAACACCCATGTAGCGGAAACTATTGAGATTGATGTAAAAAAAGGCAAGAGGAAAATGGCTCCGTTTGTTGCTCCAAGGCGTGGCGGTAAAGTTATGGTAAGAGAGGGTTTTAAGACAAACATTATTAAAACTCCGAAGATTTCCCCGGAACGTCCTATTACCATTGACGATATTACAAAACGTACCATCGGTGAAAATACATACAGCAGAAGAACACCGGAAGAAAGAGAAGATGAATTATTAGCAAAAGATATGACAGATCTGCAGGAGGCTATTGAAAGGCGTAAAGAGTGGGAAGCCAGAGAGGTTTTACTATTTGGTAAGTTCCATGTTCTGGATGAAGAGGAAGGCTTGGATGTACAGGTTGATTACAATTTTACAAACCGTGAAATTCTTGCCGGTACCGAAACCTGGAATAGTGATACTTCCGATCCGGTTGCATTATTAAAAGTTAAGCGAAGATTAATTATTAAAAAAACCGGAGTCGCACCGGATACTCTTATTATGGCATCGGATGCAGCAGAAGCTTTTATGAAACATCCTAAAGTAAAAGAAGCCATGGATATCCGGAACCTTAAAAATGTGGTTTTAGAACCTCAAATCATAGATCCGGCCTTGACTTTCCTTGGGAAAATATCTGACTTAGGATGTGAAATTTATTCTTATGATGAATGGTTTCTTGATGATGATGGAGAGGAACAGCCAATGATTCCGAATGGAACCGTTATTATGGCCAATGCAAAAGGAATTGGTACCTTTGAGTATGGAGCAGTTACCCAACTGGAAGAGGGAAACTATAAAACATATGAAGCCGAGGTGGTTCCCAAGACATGGGCTGATAATGAAAATGAAGTGAAAAAACTTAGAATGACTTCCAGACCTGTTCCAAGACCTGATGATGTGGACAGCTGGTATGTTCTTGTAGTTCTGTAGGAGGTGCAATATGATTGCTTTAGTAATAATAACATCACAAGTTAAAACATATAAGCCCGGCGAAAAGCTGGGCTCTGAATTTAATGAGGAAGATATCAAACGGCTAAAAAGATTAAAAGCAATTGAGGGAGCCGAAGATTTCGATGACTCTGAGGATACGTTCTTTGGTGATGGGGAACCGGCTGAATTCCTGACCGAAAAGGAACTTAATAAATTAAACAAAGCCAAAATCGTTGAGTATGCGGGAAGCATTGGCCTTGACGAACTTAAGGCTGAGATGTCAAAAGAAGAGCTTGTGGATGCAGTCTTGAATTATACCGAGGAAATGGAGAACGCAGCAGAATAGGAGTAAGGATGACTTTTAAAGAAGCATTAGAGGATGATTTGGAAGTATTTTTTAACCTGGATGAGTTTGCAGAAATCCATATTATTGATGGCGTCGAAATGCCAATCATAATGGATGAGGATGCCCTGGAAGAACTAAAGGTTACCCAAGATGTTGATTACGACGGTATATATAAATCTGTTTTGCTGTTTTACGCTAAGACAAGCGATATTGGGAGTAAACCGGCAATTAATGCACTGATGGAAATAGATGATAATATGTACAAGGTAATAGGGGCATCTAGTAATGGAGATGTTTTAAAAATTATAGTTGGGTGGTATGAGGATTGATTGAAATTAACATTGAAGCTCCGGATATTGTGGATATTAAAGCCAGGTTAGGAGAGTTTTCCAAGAGGGCATATGTGATCCGGTACAGAGCGATAAACCGTACTTTAAGCACCACCAAAACGGATATAGCGAAGCAGGTAAGTCTCCGTTATCTTATTAATAAAAAAACGGTTAAGGGTTCACTCTCAACGATAAAAGCTACGAAAAATAATCCGACTGCTTTCATCAAATCGAAAGGTACTTCTTTTGCTCTGGCTGATTTTGGTGATGGTAAGCAGAAGGCAGTTACTCCTTTGAAAGTCAGAAAGAAATTAAAAAAAGGAAAATATAGTCCTAACGTATATAAAGCCAGGGTTTTAAGAAAAAGTTCTTTTAAAGGAGTAAAGCGAATGTTTTATGCGAAAGGGCAGTTATTACAAAGGCCGGAGGGAGCAACCAGAGAAGAAAATAATAATATTAAGAATTGGTTGAAACTGGCCCTTTCCGTTCCACAGATGATTAAAAGCGATGATGTTTATACAAAAATCAGTAAGAATTCAATGAAAATGTTAAGGCAAAGAGTAGATCATGAAATCGAATATGAATTAAGGAGGCTGCATAATTGATTCCGTTTTTCTTACAACAGGCTCTGGTGAAAGAAATGAAAGAACTCTTTCAAGGGTATAAGTTATATAACTCAAAAAATGAGTTTGTAGACATTAATGTATTTTCACAGCATCTTCCCTATCGGAAAAAAGAAGATGATAAACGGCCATTTCCTTATATTCTGGTTTGTCTGGAAGAGGGAGAAGTCCCAAATGAGGAAGAGCATAATGTTATGATCTACCTGGTAGTTGGTATTTATGATTCCAATGAAAATGCCCAGGGGGATATGGAAGTAATTAATATCCTAACAACTATTTATGAGCATCTATTTCATAAGAGATTTATAGATGATCGATATGAAATACAATATCCTTTCAAATGGGTGATTCAGGATGAAGATACTTTCCCAAAATATATCGGAGGGGCCGAAACTAACTGGAAACTAAAAACAATGAAACAAGAGGAGGAAGAATTCATCTAATGAAAAAATCAAATGAAACAGCTGAGAAAGTAGAAGAAACCGTAAATGAAACTTCTGAGGTAAAAGAGGAAGCTGTTAGAAAGTCAGGCAAGCAGCCAAAAAGTAACACAGAAATTCTTGTTTATTGTGGGCCAACCATAAAAGGGGTTGCTGCCCAATTCGCTCATTATAATAATGGGCTGCCTAAAAAGTTAAGTGAGTACTCTCAGCAGAATAAAGAGGTTAAGAGGTTAATCGTTCCTGTTGAGAAATTAGTAGAAACAAAGAAAAATATTCAGATAAAAGGGACGATTGAAAACCTCACTTTTATTAAAATCCAGAAAGGAGAATAGTGATGTCTAATTATGAACATGGCATTATATCGAGTGAAATTGCTACCCAGATACCAAAACCGGCCAATATTGCAAGTGCTATAGGAGTTGTAATTGGCACCGCCCCGGTTAATCTGTTAAGTAATCCATATGGGGCTGTCAATGTGCCGATACTGATACAAAACTTTAATGAGGTCGCGAAAAAGATTGGATTTTCCTATGACTTTAAGAATTATACAATCTGCCAAAGCATCTATGCCAGATTTATTTTATTTAAAATGGCACCTTTAGTGGTTGTTAATGTACTGGATCCGGCAAAACATAAGAAAGATATTGCAGCTAGTGATTTCACGGTTGCTAATGGAAAAATATCCATCGAAGTACAAGGAATTCTGTTAGACAAAATAGTAATTAAATCTTCGGATGGAGCGGTTACTTATAAGAAAAACGATGATTATATTGCATCGTTCTTGGAAGATGGAACAGTGATGATTGCGATGATACCGGATGGTGCCATAGGAAGTACAGCAACTTTAAAGGTAGGTTATTCCGTGATTGATCCGTCATTAGTCACAACAGCAGATATTATAGGCGGATTTAATACGGAGACAAGGAAAAGAAGCGGAATAGAGTGCATTAATATGGTACAGCCCTTACTGGGGTTAGTTCCTTGTCAATTACTTGCGCCCGGCTGGTCACATATTCCTATGGTCGCAGCTATGTTAAGCGTAAAAGCTAAATTAATGAATGGCCTGTATTATGCTATCACGATTACGGACTTAGACACCGAAGTAATTACTTCCATCGGTGAACTTTTGGAGTATAAGGTTAAGAATGGTTATGATGATAAATATAACATTCCATGTTATCCCAAGGTAATAAAAAACGGATATGAGCTGTTCTTATCTGCCATTATAGACTGTGTCATTGCAAGTACTGATAATGTTAATGGCGGGCCTTATGCCTCACCATCCAATAAGAAAATTGAGATTGATGGTACTTGTCTTGAGGGCGGAGAAGAGATTTATTTCGACATGGCAGAAGCCAATGATATAAATGCAGCTGGTATTATGACTGCTTTAAATATGAATGGCTGGAAGAGTTGGGGGAATGAGATGGGATGTTATCCCGGCAACACGGACGTAAAAGACCGGTTTATCGTCTGCAGACGTGTTTATAATTACCAGGACAACACGTTCAAGTTAAATTTCTTTGACAGAGTGGACAATCCTGCAAATTATCAATTAATAGAAGCAGTAGTTAATTCTGAAAACCTGATTTTAGCTACACTTGCTTCACAAGGCAGAATCGCAGGTGGAAGTATTAGCTTCAGTAAAGAAGACAATCCGGTTGACAAAATATTGGATGGCCATATCAGCTTTAAGAGAAAGCTTTCCCCTTTTACTCCGGCCAAGGTAATAGAAACAAAAACAGAGTTTGATCCAACGCTGAACAGCACAGCATTAGGAGGTGAATAAGTATGATAGTACCTGAAGCAATACATAGTTATAACGTATATAATGGGACAAATAGAATCATTGGAACCACAGGAGCGGTAGAACTTCCGTCATTCCAATACATTACGAATACCATGTCTTTGGCAGGTATGCCGGGAGAATATGATGCACCGGTGATAGGACATGTGGCGTCCCAGAAGATTAAAATACCTTTTACCATGATAGATAAAGACTCTTATTTTGCCATGGTAGCAGGAGAAGAAGATATTATCTTACGCGCAAGTATTCAGACCAGGGAGATTGAGACAAGCAAAGCGGATACGGTCAGCATGGTTGTTACCTTAAGAGGCATAACTACAGAGTATGAATTAGGCTCTTTGGAAAAGGCCAAATTAATGAACTCAAGTATCACAAAAGAAATGACTTATATAAAAATTATTATCGGTAATGAGGTTTGTCTGGAATATGACAAATTCAATAATATCTACATCGTCGATGGAAAAGATATGTTTGCGAAAGTGAGGGCTAATTTATAATGAATGAGAAAGAAATGACAACAACAGAAACAGTAACTAAGGTACATGTAATACAGTTCAAGGCTCCCTATCTATTTGAGTGTATGGAATATAAAGAAATTGATTTGTCCGGTCTGGATGATCTGTCGACGGATGACTTGTTAACCGCAGAAAATATGTATCTGAAAACAGGCGGAACTTCGATTAATCCGGAAACAACGTTATTATACAGTTTGATTCTGGCCCATATCGCAAGCGATAAGCCATTTGAATTCTTCGGAAAGCTTCCGGCGAAAGAAGCCATGAAGATAAAAAAGGAAGTATACCGTTTTTTCTACGGAAGGGTGTAAAGTACGGAACCGGCAAAATATTAAGTAAGATCTGTACCAGACTGGCCATGTCCAGATTAAATGTTAATCTGGATTATTTAAGAAAACTTCCCATCGAAGAATTATTTGAAATCACAGAGGAGGTAAAAGCAGTTGGCAAAAAGAACGGATTATGAACTCCAGATTGCGATCGGCGGTAAGGTAGATAATTCCCTCAGTAAAAGTGTCAGCGAAATCAATGGAAAATTAGATACGGTTGGGTCAACTGTGAAAGCGGTAGCGGGTATAGCAGCTACCGCTTTTGCTTCCATTAAGATAAAAGACCTGTTCGATGAAACGACAGAAGCCTCAAAAGAAATGCAAACCTCTATGGCCGGTGTAGCGAAAGTCGTAGATGGACTTAAGGATGAGAATGGAAAAGTAACCAAATCGTATTACGAGATGAAAGATTCCATTCTTGATATGAGTGAAGACTTGCCGAAGACAGCCGAAGATATCGCAGCCATAATGGAAGCAGCCGGACAATCCAATATTGCTAAAAATGAGCTTGCCGAATTTACGGAGGATGCCACCAAAATGGGCATCGCTTTTGATACCACAGCAGAGCAGGCCGGGGACTGGATGGCAGCCTGGAGAACTGCACTAAAGTTAGATCAGAGCAGTGTTGTTACATTAGCTGACCAGATAAACTACCTGGGAAACACAACGTCGGAAAATGCTCTTAAAATAAGTGATGTCGTAACCAGAGTGGGTGCCTTGGCCAATACAGCCGGAATCTCTGCGGCAAGTGTGGCTGCACTGTCCGCTTCCATGACCAAGGTTGCTCCTGAAGTAGCAGCAACCGGTATCAAGAATTTTTCACTTGCTTTGGTATCTGGTGAAAGCGCGACAAAAAAGCAGGCTAAGACATTTGAAGAATTAGGACTGGAAGCCGGTAAGGTTGCCAAAGCGATGCAGACCGATTCCCAGGGAACGATCCTGGATGTTCTGGAACGAATCAATAAACTGGATAAAGACAAACAGACTTCAGTCATGAAGAATTTATTCGGAAGTGAATCATTATCTTCCATAGCGCCATTGGTAGCAAATCTGGATAACTTAAAAGAACAGTTTAATAAAGTTGGTGACTCTGCCCTATATGCAGGAAGTATGGAACAGGAATATATCTCTGCTTCCTCTACCGCGGCCAATACAGATATCTTAAGAGATAATAAGATAAAGGCCATGCAGATAAAGATAGGGGATACTCTGTTACCGCTTTCCACCCTGGCTTCTGAGACAACCGGTAATTTAGCAAAGATGTTCGGGGATTTTGCAGAAGAAAATGCACCGATTATAAATGATGCAGTGGCAGGAATATCCGATACCTTTCAAGAGTTTTTACCCAACGCTGTATATCAAATGAAATCTTTTGCAGAGGGAGGTAAGGAATTCTTATCCGGATTAAAACCGGTATTTGATCTCTTGGATGATAATCCGGATTTAATCCCGAATTTCTTAAAGTCCACCGGCGGAGCCATTGTTACATATAAGTTAGGGAAAAATATCGGGGAAATTGTAAAGGGAGTAAAGGCAGCCGGTTCACCTTTAAAACTATTATCAACCGTTATAACCAATCCATGGGCACTTGCAATAGGTGCAGTTGCCGGTGGAGTAGCCCTGTTTGCCCAAAGCATATCAAGTGCAAACAAAGAATTACGGGCAGCAGACTTAGCGTCCAGATTTGGTGATATTTCGTTATCTTTGGAAGATTTGGATGCGATTGCAGCCGATATCATTCACAATGACAATATGGGTAAGTTATCGGAGTCCCTAAGTTCACAAGAAAGTCTTAATACGATTAAAGATTCACTGGACGATACCATGGCTGCATTAAAGAAATTTAACTGGAAGGTCAGTATTGGATTAAAGTTAGACAAAGAGGATCAATCACAGTACATATCAGATATAACCAATTTCATTAGTGAATCACAGAATCTTTTGCTTGAGGATCGATATAAGCTCAATATCAATATGGAATTGTTTACTGACGGCAGTGAAACCGCTAGTAAGATCCAGAGCAAAATGAAGACATTCTATGATAGTAATTATGACAAAATAAGCGGACTTGGGAAAGACTTGCAGAAAGCTGTGAACGAGGCATTTTCGGATGGGTTACTGACCATCGATGAATCTAAAGTGATATCGGATTACATGCAGCAGATGGCTGATATTAATGAACAGATAGCCAATGCTGAATTTGAAGCAAAAATGACAGCCCTTGGAACGGAATATACCGGAACCGGGCTGACACCGGAGAGTTTTCAAAACCTGCAGGCAGAATTAAGTGAGCAGGTTGAAAAAAGCAAGCAAGACTATACGGAAGCACTTGCAAGTACATTACAGTCGTATAAAGCAGCCTATGAGTTAGGAGAAGACAAGGGAGGACTCAGCGAACAGGAATATAACGATGCTGTAAGCATGGCGAAAGATAGTTACCGGAATCAGGTCGGAGAATTAGAAGTAAAGTCTTTTCATTTTCAGTATCAAACAATTCTGGACGCTTATTCGGATGAAATCGGTAAGGCTATGCCGGAATTTGAAAAATACCTGAATGACACGGTTAATGAATCCATGGAAAATGTGGCACAAGATGGGTTATGGGGTAAGATGCTTCCGGTACTCTATGATGAACTGCTGGACTTTGATGGTTTGGATAAAACTGAGAAAGCAAATATCTCGGCTTTATTTCAAAATTTACTACCAACACAGGAAAGCCTGGAACAATTAAGGGCCAATTATATTAATAACGGTCAAAGCATTCCAGAATGGTTATCAGAGGGACTGCTGGATAGTGCAAGCCTTGGAGCCCTAACAGGGGATACAGATTCTATTTTAAAGATGATAGGTGCACAAATTGCAGATTCTCCGGAACAGGTTAAATTAACACAAGAGGCATATAACAACGGGGTAAATGTAGGGCAGGAAATCGTTGATGGCATGGGGTATAAAATACCGGAACTACAAGTAACGGCAAATGGTATCTTAAATACTGTGAAAACAGAATTGGAAAAGGGCGTAAATGCGGATGTTCCTGTCAATATAAAATTGTCAGGACAAACTACCTCCACGAGTATCTTTCAAACGGTATTTGACAAAGCAAATAAACTGGCCGGACATAAAGATGGCGGAATCTTTGACACCCCTCACGTTGCGTGGTTTGCCGAAGATGGTCCGGAAGCAGCAATACCCTTAGATGGTTCCTCAGAAGCCATACGTTTGTGGCAGATGGCAGGTCAGATTCTTGGTATGTTTGATCTGGACAATGAGTATAAAAGCAGAAGTATATCTATACCGAATTCTTATCAGCAGTTAGTGAATAATACTTCTACAGACAGCAGTGTAACCAATGCACCTACCATAACGATTGAAAATCATATCACAGTGGAAAGTGGAGCTGACCTTGGTAAAGTTAAGACAGCAATTAATGACAGTTACGCGCAATTTAAATCATATATGAGCAGGTATGATAAGGAAATAACAAGAACCAGTATGGGAGGCAGATGATGGATATATACATAACAGTACAAGGTGATACCTGGGACATGATTTCCTATAAAGTTTATGGGACGTCCAAACAGATCGGCCTCCTTATGCAGAACAATTTTAACCTATTGGATATCTTCATTTTTAGTGCCGGTACCGAAATTGTTGTACCGGAGCTGAACGAGGAAGAGACAGATGATTTACCGGATTGGAGGAAAGGATGAACACACCCAGGAGAACAGCCTTAGAATTATCTTACAACGGTAAAAATGTTACAGCAGCAATCACAGATCAATTAGAAAGCTTTACATATACGGACGTAGCGAGTGGGGAAACCGATACACTCGCTATTGTTTTGTCCGAAGAAAAACATAAATGGATCAATGCCTGGTTTCCGGTCGAGGAAGATTATATGGAAGCTTCCGTACAGGTAAAGGATTGGAACTTTCAGGGTGATAATAGGAGATTAAAATGCGGTAAATTTATGGTCGATGATTTTACCTTTAATGGGCCACCAGATGTCTACAACCTGAATGCGATATCCTGCCCAATCGATACAGACTTCGCATCCACAACAAAAAGCAAGTCCTGGAGTAAAACCACGACCAAAGGAATCGCTTCCACTATTGCCAAATCCGCAGGCATAAGCCTCCATTATGATGCTGATATCTATAAGATTGAAAAGCTGGAACAATCAAACGAAACAGACATGACTTTCTTATTCCGGCTTTGTGATAGTTATGGACTTGCTATGAAAATCTACAATTCCAAGCTTGTCATATTCAGTGAGACAGCCTACGAGAAGAAAAAAGCGGTAGGTACAATAGATAAAAAGGACTGTGAAAACTACACATTAAACGGCACCCTGGTAGGAAAATATCACGGTGTCATCATGAAATACACTGTATCGAAAACCAATAAAACTTATACCTATAAATACATGCAGTCTCAAGGTAAGCGGATTCTAAAACTGAATGAAAAGGCCGACAGCCTGGCGGATGCAGAGATAAAAGCAAAGGCAAAATTAAGGAAAAGTAATAAAGATGCAAGAACGATAAATCTGACTCTTAAGGGAGATATTAAATACATTGCCGGTACTTGTTTTAATATAACCGGTTTTGGAAAGTTTAACGGTAACTATTACATTGATAAGGCAGTTCACACCCTAAGCGGCGGTTACACAGTCACTCTGCAAATGCATATGGTAGATGCCGTGTCAGGTAATAGCAAAACGACAGGTACCACAGCAGGCAAAGATGGTCAGTATGAGGTCATAACCCAACTTACCGGATATTATACCGCAGAGGAAGCAAAGAGCCAGAAGTCAGTGAAGAAAACCGGGAAAGTATATCCGGGAACCTATTACATTTACAATACCTCAAATGGAATGATAAATGTAACAAAAGTCAAAGGGGTGCCGGGTTCCTGGATCAATCCGAATAAGAATGGGAGTGGATAAAATGAATGATTTAATAAGGCGGGGAACCGTAACCAATATTAATTATAAAGAGGGAACCGTTAAGATTGTACAGGAGGACCGGGATGATGCCGTATCCTTTGATTTACCGCTATTAAGCTTTGAATATAATCCTCCGGATATCGGAGATATGGTATTAGCGGTTTTCCTTGACAATACCCAAGGTTTTATTTTGGGCAAACCCTTTAATGAAAATAATATCCCAAAGCGCGGTGATAAAAATATCATCCGGAAAGACTATGATACGGATGCTTATATCGAATATGATAAAAGCTCCAAGACCTTAACTATAAAGGCGGAAAACATCGTAGTTCGTGGAAACTTTACGCGGGACGGTGAGACATGAGTGTTGGAAGTTTCGGAAAAATAACATTTGCAGTAAGCAGTAAAAAGGTATATTCTTTCGGCAATATGAAACGCACCCGAACTGCAGAGTGGAAAGAGCATGAACGTTATAATAATAAACCTGTCTCTGAATTTACAGGAACCGGTTTGGAAACAATCACGCTGGATATTCAATTGGATGTCGGCCTTGGGGTGAAACCAAGAGCAGAGATAGAAAAGTGGGGCGATTTATTAGAAAGCGGTCATCATGATATCCTTGTGATTGGTGGAAAGCAGGTTGGGAAATACGAATGGAAGATAGTCAATATCTCGGAAGATTGGAAAAACTTATTGAATCAGGGAGAACTTTTAACCGCCGACATTTCCATAACCTTATCCGAATATGTAACGGATGCTCCAAAGAAGAAAGAAAGCAGCACGAAAACGTCAAAGACTAAGAAATTATTGTCCAACAAAAAGGTGTCTGCAAGCAGTTTAAAAGTAGGAGGAACATACAAGGTGGTAACACACCTGACCGGTTATTATACATCCATGGAAGCCAAGAACTTAAAAGCTACCAACCGGACCGGTAAAGTATATCCGGGAACGTATTATGTTTTTAACCTGGCCAATGGCATGGTAAATGTAACAAAAGTGAAAGGCTCTCCCGGATCATGGATTAATCCGGGCAAAAACAAATAGGAGGTATTTATGTATGAAGTAGGAATTGAAGCGTCAGAAGATATATCCCAGGAGGAAATCGATGGTTTAAAGAATCTTTATGATACGCCGGTTGGCACTATCCCTATGGAGAGAGAGAAAGGCCTGGATATGTCTTTCCTAAGTATGCCGCCTGATATGGCAAAGAATCTGTTCTCCGTTGAGGTTATTAAAAAGACCAGGTTATATCTGGACCTGGAAGTAACGGATATTGAGTTTATTTCCGTGGAAGCCGGCAAATTAGTAGCAAAGGTGGTGGTAAGCCGTGGCGAATGATATTCAGAAACTTTATGATTTGCCGGAGATCAGCTTTATTGATGATTTGACCGCGGACACGTTATTGGAAGAAATGATAAGCGATTTTCAGGAAAAATATAATGAATTAACCGGTGAATACGAAGTGTTAGGAGAATTCGATAAATACCGGATTCTGCTTAATGCTGTTGCACTTAAAAATTATCAGGTTTGTCAATACATCGACCGCGCCGGGAAAATGAATTTACTCAAATATTCCTCCGGCGATTATTTATTGAATCTGGGTGCTGCCAGAGGAGTGGAGATGAATGAGGAGAAAGCGGCAACCTGCCCGGTGACCTTTACGTTAAGTGAATTACAGACAAGTGTCGTAGCCATCCCCCAAGCAACCCAGGTGACCGCAGGGGATGGGGTATACTTTGAGACACAGGAATATGCAGAGATCCCGCCGGGAACTTCCGAAGTAACTGTCAATACCATTTGTAAGGTGACAGGTACCGTGGGCAATGGATATGTGATCGGGCAGATCAATGTTTTAGTCGAACCGATTCCCTATATAGAATCCGTAAAGAATATAGCTGCCTCCAGTGGCGGTGAGGATATTATGTCAGATGATGATTTCAGGGAAAAGATTTATCTTTCGCCTAGTGGATATTCAACCACCGGGCCGGAAGATGCCTATATCTATTGGGTTAAGAAATGCAGCTCGTTCATATCCGATGTAAAGGTAATTACGCCGGAAGATGATGTGGTGCAAATTATTCTATTAAAAAAAGAGGGAGAAATCCCGGATAGTAGTTTTCTAAAGGATATTCAGGATTATCTGCAGAACAATAATATTAAACCCTTAACGGAAAAGGTCATAGTCACAGCACCAACGGTTGTGAATTATGACATAACCGGAACTTATTATATTAATAGAAGTGATGCAGTTAATATAGAAAGAATACAGAGTGCGGTTCTTCAGGCCATACAGGAATATCGGTTGTGGCAGAAAGAGAAGATAGGCAGGGATTTAAACCCGTTTTATCTTCAGTACCTGCTTATGAAGTCCGGTGTTAAGAGGGCAGAGCTTACCAATCCAACCTTTACCAATATCAATGATACCTCTATAGCAATCGAAAGCAAGGTAGCCCTGGTATATGGAGGGATGGAAGATGATTGATTTGTATGAAAGTAAATTGGTGGACATCGTACCGCCCCATACGAAATGTGATCCCAAGGTACAGGCTTTTTGTTATGCGGTGGATAAGCAGGTGCAGAAAATACTTAATCGGTGCAAAAAGATAGCGATTTGGTCAAACCTTATGGAAGTCGATGAAAGCCTACTGGATTACCTGGCAGCAGAACTTCGGACACAGTATTATTCCACGTCACTCTCTGTAGAAATTAAAAGGGAATTAGTTGCCAATACCTTAATCTGGTACCAAAAAGCAGGTACGGTCGCAGCAGTGGAAGAACTTGTTACCACATTATTCGGAGAAGGGAAAGTGAATGAATGGTATGATTATGATGGCTCGCCCCATCATTTTAAGATCATTACATCAAACCCGAATATCACCGGGGATACCATCCAGGAATTCCGTACCGTTATCAGCCAGATCAAGAGGAAAACTGCTATCCTGGATACGGTTGAAATCGCCTTAAGTGCAGTAATGAATACCTACTACGGATTTTTCTTACATACCGGTGAATCTATTACATTTAGACAGGAGGGATAAGGGTTGAGCTTTAGTACAATATTATTTACGGAAAAGGGTCGTGCCCTGCAGGCGAAAGCGTTAGCAGGTGCGGCCTTAAATTTTACAAAGATTGCGATGGGTTCCGGGACATTGGGAGGGCAGAATCAAATTACACTAACCAAGTTGATCGAACCAAAAGTGATATTGACCATATCTGACATAAGACGGAATACGAATTATGCAGAGATAAAAGGAACTTTTACGAATCAGGATATCAGTACCGGCTTCTATTGGCGGGAGATAGGATTGTTCGCCCAAGATCCGGATATCGGTGAAATCCTTTATTGTTATGGTAATGCAGGAACACTTGCGGAGTATATACCGCCGCAGTCTTCGGAGATAATTGAGAAAGTCGTTAATCTTACGGCCATAGTAGGGGATGCAGCCAATGTAACGGCAACCATAAATGAATCCCTGTTTTTTGCGACGAAAGCGGATGTAGCTGAGAAATGGGAAATCGTCATATCGGATAAACTGCCGGAAGTAAGTGACCGGAAAGAAAATACCCTGTATTTTAAGATAACGGATACCGTTAACCAGGGAGTGAGTAACAATATTGTAGTAAGCCCTACCATGGGGCTTAAAATAGAAGAATAGAAGAAAGGAATATTAATATGGCATCGTTAGAAAAAGTTAGAGTTCAGTTATTGGATGGATCAACAGGAGAAGTACTAAAAGAAGTTGATGTATTAACCAGTGCCGATGCAGTTAAGTTTGATGATGGAGAAACTTTTCAGCAGAAACTTGATGCTGGTACGTTACAAGGTCCAAAAGGTAATACAGGAGCAACCGGACCAAAAGGAGACACAGGAGCAACCGGAGCTACAGGAGCTACGGGAGCAACAGGGCAGAGAGGCAGCCAATGGTATAGCGGCACAGGGATTACAGGTACAAGCACTACAGCGGCGGTATTTTCCGGTTCCGGGGTATCATCTGCATTGGTCGGCGATATGTACTTAAATATATCTACCGGATATGTATATTCCTGTACAGTAGCCGGAGCAGCGTCCGTTGCAAAATGGGTCTATAGTGGAACGATTAAAGGTCCAGCCGGTCCGACTGGCCCGACGGGTGCTACCGGAGCGACGGGTCCAACTGGTGCGACTGGCGCTACCGGACCTAAAGGAGACACAGGGGAAACGGTAAGGGTCGGAACTACATATGCGAACGGTACCCAGGCGAAATTATTCTTTAAAATTACTTCATAATGGGGGTGACAACATTGTCAATCAATAAAATTGAAATGCAGGATAGTAATGGGAATATTTATTATCCTCATACGGATTCTTCTGTGGTGAAACACGGGGATAGTACCGTTGATGAGAAACTGGAAGAAATAAGCGAAAAAGCAAACGAGGCTTTTCAGTCAGCCAGTAATGGGAAAGCAGTAATTAAAAATGCCATTACTGGCGTGGATCCGAAAGTAACGATACCAACCGATGCTACATTTGCACAATTAGCAACGGCTATAAACCAGATAAAGACCGGTGTTAATACGGATGATGCCACAGCAATAGCGGAGCAGATACTTGCTGGTATGACAGCATATGTTAAGGGAGTAAAAATAACAGGAACTATGCCAAATCGTAGCGGGGATACTGTATTTGTAGCGAATCATGGTGATGCAATGGTTGTTGAAGTTCAATCAGACGATACCCGAATGGGAAATCTTACTGTCCCAAATTCGTATGGTGTTACAGGTTATATTAATAATACTACCAAAATTAAGATGCAATTATGGGGATTAATACCATCCAATATTGCCGCTGGTCAATGTATCGGACAATATCCTGGATATGGAACAGGGCAAATGTATGGAACCTTTACCTCTGATGCAGATGCAGTAGCAGGCGATATGTTATCTGGTAAGACAGCATATGTAAAAGGAAATAAAGTTACAGGAAGTATTCCAATTGTAAATCCGGATTATGGAGACCAAATATATTCATCGCAAATTGCTGTCGGACCGTATTCTGGTGATCCTAATGCACTTCATGTATATTTATCAGTAGACTTCGGTGATGCTTATTATAAAGGTGTTCGTTGGGTAAGAAGTTATCAACCAGATTTAATACCATCTAATATATTGAATGGAAAAACAATTATGGGTGTACTGGGAAGTGCTATATCTGGCAAACGGTTTGCAAGCGGTACAGTTTATTCTTCAGATACCACTACTTTTCATACAGGACAAAAAGAAACTAGCAGAACAGTTCCATATGTAACTGTTAATGGGCTCGGTTTTACTCCTTCAATAATAATATTAACTCATGCCACAGGTTCTGCTCTAGGTGGTTTAACACTTTATAGAGGGGATATGAATCTTTTCTCAAGTTATCCAGATGCTAAGATAATAGTATGTAATACAATTGCTGAGATGAGAGATGATGCAGACACAGCAACTTATCGTTTAACATTTAATGCTTATGTTAATAGTTCCGGATTCCAATTACCAGTATATGGTCGTACTTTTACTTATAACTGGATAGCAATTGAATAGTAGAAAGGAGATAAAATAAATGAAAAGCTTAATTATTTATGATAATACAGGCAAGTTATATTATCAGGCTTCAGGTAATGTAAATGAACCTATAGGACTGCCTTTTATGTGGGTTGAGATACCGGAGGGAAAATACATTAATAGGATAGATACCTTAATAACACCACACCAACCTATCTATTGGGACATTAACTCATTAGATTTGGATACTTGTACTATAGAGGAATTGAAAGCCTATCAGATAGCAAAGAGTAAAGAAAATCTTGAAGCTTATCTAGAAAACAATCCGGTCACATCCAAATGCCACGGTGGTATAAAAAAGAATTATTCCATCACGAAAGAAAAACAATCGCTTCTTACGCAGATGATACTTATCACGCAGGTTGCTATTCAAGCCGGAATAGATTATCAACCAAGTTGGAATGCCCAAGGGGAACCTTGTACTTATGACTGGACGCTTGCAGAATTACAACAATTAGCATTTGAAGCAGAAGCCGTTGTAAGGCCTTTAGTCAGCAAGCAGCAGACAATAGAAGCACATATTAATACAGCGAAAACCAAAGATGACGTTATGATTGTAAACATAGAATTTTAGGAGGAGCCTATGAGAAAAATACTTAAGGCTCTATTTTTGTGGTTGATCGGCGGTATAGCTTACTACATGGTAGAAATGCTATGGCGTGGGTATTCACACTGGTCTATGATGTTTTTAGGTGGTACTTGCTTTATTATTATAGGTTTGCTTAATGAGCTGTATTCCTGGGATATGGCTTTAATAAGTCAAATGTTTATCTCTGCTTTGGTTATAGCTGTTTTAGAGTTAATAACCGGGCTTATCGTTAATATAGGTTTGGGCTGGGGTGTCTGGGATTATTCCCGGATGCCCTACAATTTTTATGGGCAGATATGCCTTTTATATACAGACTTGTGGTTTCTTTTATCTCTTCCTGCCATTATCCTGGATGATTACATTCGTTACTGGTTCTTAGGGGAAGAGAAACCATATTATAAAATATTATAGGGGGTGCCTATGACACTTGATGAAAAGGTAAATAGCCTGGAAGTTGCTTTAACTAAGGTTGAAGAGAGGTCTAAATCCAATACCAAAAGGCTGGATGAAATTGAAGCTGATATGAAAGAAAACAATAACCTCATTATAGCAATTAAGGAACTTGCAACAGAAACCAAATACATGCGTGAGGACCTTAACAAAACTATAGAAAGACTAGATAAACTTGAGAACAAGGATATTAATAAATGGGATAAGTTTAAATGGCTTCTGGTAGCTGGAATCGTAACGATAGTACTTGTTTTTTTAGCGGTGCAGATAGGATTAAAATAAGAAAGGGAAAAGGTGAATTAAATGAGTAAAAAATGGTTAAAAGCAGCTGGAATAAGAGCATTAAAAACAGTAGCACAGACGGCAGTAGCAACAATCGGAACAACAGCAACTCTTGGCGGTGTAGATTGGACAATGGTAGCAAGTACGGCAGTATTATCCGGAATTCTTTCTATACTGACTTCTGTTGCCGGTCTTCCGGAAGTAAGCAAGGAAGATGGTGAATAAATATGTCTTATTTAATAGCAGTAGATAGTGGTCATGGTATGGAAACACCAGGGAAGCGGACTCCTGCCATTCCAGAAGCCTGGTTCAATAAGAAAAAAGGTGAATGTATCCATGAAAAGGAATTCAATAAACCAACAGCGGAATACCTGATTAAAGCTTTAGAGAGGTGCGGATTTAAAACATTAAATGTAAGTCCTGGAATGGAAGACGTCCCACTAACTGACCGGTGGAAGGCTGCCAATGCTGCCAAGGCAGATGCCTTTATATCAAAGCATTACAATGCATCTACAGGTAAATGGGGTAGCGCAAATGGGATAGAAACGATTATCTCACAGTATGCAGGGTTGGACAGTAAGAAACTCGCTAATCTGGTTCAAGCAGAACTGGTACGGACACATAAGAGAACAGATCGAGGTGTTAAAGCAGATATCGTACAGTCTGACATTAATATAGCTGTGTTGCGTAATACCAACATGCCGGCTATCCTAACGGAATCGGGGTTTATGGACAACCAAACCGAGGCTAAGACAATGCTGGATCCTGATTTTCAGAGAGTCGATGCAGAAGCATGCTGCAGGGGAATCTGTAAATACTTTGGTGTTACATACAAGGAGGATGTAAAGATGCCAAAGGGTGATATAACCAGAAACTCTTCTAAAGAGGATATTAAGTGGCTCCAGGAGAAGCTTAATAAAGCAGTTCCGGACTGTCAGTACGTACCGTTTAAGGTGGACGGCATTTACAGCCAAAAAGTTCGGATTGGTGTTTTATCATACTGGGAATCCAGAGGATGGAAACAGGACGGTAAGGACACCGGATGGATTGTCGGATCGGGAACAAGAGAGACCTTAGCAAAGCTAAAGTGACAAAAAAAAATAAGGCTGCCTTTCTCGGCAGCCTTAGGTAAACGTGACAAAACTATAATTAATAATTAAATTTTAATATGTATCATCAGTATCAAATAAAACAAGGTAATCTTTTATTGCAATTTCATCAGATAAAGCAGTTACTAAAAACTGATAATATCCATTTGTCGGCGAAGGATCTAAGTTTATAGACATAGATGTTGAATCATAGTAATTACTACCATAATATACACCAGGTACGCCATCTCTTAGTATTGTAATTCTATAATCGCAGGGGTAAGCAAAAGATACATAAAACGTACTTTGTTTATTTGCTGGTATGTACCACTTATTATCAGAGCGTATTGTATTGCGTAATGTTTCGCCGATTGTTCTTCTTACGGTTTTTGGAGTTGGTTGATATTCATAGAACTTTAGCCACTCCTCATTTTGAATTAGTACTGGCTGTGGTGTAGTAGCAGCTTGTACGACAGAAGGAGCGACAGAAGGAGCTGTAAAAAATACAGCAACTAAGACAAGAGCAAGAATTCTGGTAAACATTTTTTTCAATTTCTTCATAATAAATAACCACCTTTCTACATAACTATAATTAATAAATTACACTTCCTTATCTTTATATTAAAGCATCTCCATCCGGATTAAAAATTTAGAGAATACTATAATATCTGATGATTAACTTATGCTGTACGGTGATTTGATATAAGACAAGCCTAACACATTTTCCAAATATTATCAATAATATCTGCGCATTCTACATGTTTTTTGCATATTCTACATTGGTACTTATAAAGATCATGAATCACGGTCTTAAAGTTAGAAATGGGGGCCAATCCGGACAGTCCTCATTTTCAGGTCAAGGGAGATTTTACAACTCTCTTTTATTCTGGACATACAACTCAATATGTTACTATGGCGGTAAAAATTGCCCTTAATCGTAAAATAAAGGCCGGACTGGTCACAGATGGGAAGTGGGGAGTGAAGACAACGGAATCCGTAAATAAGTTTCGGAAATTAAATAAATGGAGTGCTAATGGAAAATTAGGCGCTACTGCTCTTAAGAGATTGTTAGAATAATATAAATACCCCGGTCAATGACTATGGTGTTCCAATTGACGGTAGGACACTACAATGACCGGGGTTCATTTTTATTTTATAATACCTTTAGCTATTAAATCATTTCTGTTGAAATATAAATTAAAAAAATCATCCACTCGGTATTGGATACCACCAGAAGTTTGAACTTCTCCAATAGTATAGAAATTAGAAATATCATCAAGAGTGTATACATTACCAGTGTCTGAGGTTAGAGTAATATATTGCTCATCCATATCCCAATCTACGGTTATTTGGTATTTGTCTTTTAATTCAGTTTCACCTATCCAGTTTGCGATAAAATCCTTATAGGCTTTTTCTGCACTGCTTTCTTCAGTGCTTTTATCTTTGTCGCTTGCACTGGCGGATCCTGATTTAAGTATTTCATTTATTCTTGCTTGTAATGCCGCATCATCTTCCGCCTTGCTTTCTTCAGTGTCATCTTCCCATGTAAATTTTGCATTAGGATCTAATGAATGCTGATTAATTGCATCAACGGTAGAATCATCCAATTCATATGATCCTGCATCGGAGAACATT
Source organism: Anaerocolumna sp. MB42-C2 (assembly GCF_030913705.1). GTDB lineage: Bacteria > Bacillota > Clostridia > Lachnospirales > Lachnospiraceae > Anaerocolumna. Next base: position 1,082,949 of record NZ_CP133190.1, on the reverse strand, counting down.
TCAAAGTATTCGGGAGAACAATAATATTTTCCATTAATAGAAACGATATTACCGCTTAGAATACCGTCCATTAAACTATCTAAGTCGTCAGTACTATATTCCACCCAGTCTGAATAGTCTTTTGCCTTTACAGTTACGGCGCAGGTATATTTTTTCTTATTATATGTTGCTGTAATTGTGGCTTTACCTTTTGATTTTGCTGTTATTGTTCCCAATTTACTGACGGTAGCTACAGATTTTTTGTTAGAAGACCATGAAACTTTTTTGCCGCTTATTTTACTTAAGTTAAGCTTAAATGTAGAACCAACTTTCAGTGTTATTTTAGTTTTGTTTAACTTTACCGTAGCAGCCTGCGTTTGAGATGGAGCTAACGATAAAGTTAAGATGATAATTAAAAATAATGATAATATCCTTTTCATATATATACATCCTCCTATGTAAAATAATACCTATAGTATGGGGGAAATTACCTGATTTGTCAATACGAAACAAAAATGCCCCTTGCGCAATAGAGGAGCGCATGAGGCATTAAGGTATACATGCTAAACTGATAATATCGATATAGACACGTAATATAATTGTATTTAACATTGACTAGGCATCGATATAATATTTGATATATTTAACCATACAAATTCATTTATTTTTAGAGTGAACCCTTAAAATCAGTGAAATTAGAAAACATAAAAGACTAGGAACTAAAAAAAATAATCCATGAATCCAATAATAAACAGATAATGGCGTAGAGGCATACGGTGATGAATTCGTATAATAATCATAGTGGAGATAAAATAATCCACCTATAAATATTATCATCAATACAGTACCCACTATTAATAGAATTTTTACAAAAATAGATCTTGCCATTTGTTCTCCTTTGCTAGGACGAATTCTTTTTATTATCTTAACCCATTTTCTTCAAACCATCAATAATTTCAAAGGTCTATTGTGAAAGTTAACGAAGTAATAACGTCACATTATGTTATACAGTAGTATCATTCGCGTCGAATATATTTTGCATCTTCTTCTTCCCAGTTGCGCCCCATATTTTTTGAATGTTTTTTAATAAAAGCTTCAGACAATTCTTCAGCGGTTATATCATAACACATGAGTGCATCATTCATAAACATAAGGACATCCACAAATTCTTCAATAAAAGCCTCTCGAACTAATGAATCTGTCATAATAGCGTTTTCACCGCGCTTTTTTATTACAGATACAACCTCGCCAAGTTCCTCTACCATCCAAAGCAAACTGCTCCGACCATAGTTAGGAGTTAATGGTGTCCATTTACCTTTGTGTTTATCTTGAAGTTCTTTTTGCATATTCATTATTTCTGATAAAGTTAAATCAGCCATTGCTTACTACCTCCACAGTATATAAATGATTTTTCATTTGTTCTATAAAGCTATAGCGAATCAATAAATGTATTATACCACCAGGAAAAGATTATCTCTACCTATTTATTCCAATTTTATTAAAGTCATCCTTTTTACATATAAAAAGCCATAAAAATGCTTTTTAATGGATTACTTTTATTAACAAGTTTTAGTTTACTTAGTCAAATAATAGATATAAAATGATTTATAGCTATTATTAAACGGGAGGAGAGTATTTATGGAATACAGAAAAGCCACTTTACCTGATATTGATATATTAACTAATATGCGGGTTGAAATGCTTTGCGAGGAGAGAGCGTTATCAAATAGCCAAAGAAATCTAATGAAAGAAAATACAAAACAATTTTTAGTTGATGGAATGACAAATAAATCGCTTATATCCTGGATTGCTCTGAATAGTCAAAATATAGTGAGCATGGGATGTATTAATTTCTTTTCGTTTCCACCCAACGACTGGTGTCCTAATGGAAAAACTGCTTATATTGGTAATGTATATACTCTGCCTGATTTTAGAAGAAAAGGAATTGGTTCAAATATTGTTTCTCATCTTATAGAAGAAGCAAAGCAATATCAATGCCAACGAATCTTATTGAACACGACTGAAATGGGTAGGCCTCTTTACGAAATGCATGGCTTTGAAGATTCTTCTACGGCTATGGCTTTTTATCCTTTTGGTATAATGTAACGGGTCCACCTGCAATATCATTACTTTCTATGCTAATTTTCGAAGCCCCAATTTTAAGTCAAATGTTACGTTATTAATTACCTGTAACAAGTATGCGCAAATGTATATCCCCATTCATAAGTCATAAGCAGTACCAAATCTGCAATTCCGCCGATGGTTGGATAATCATGGGCCTGATATAAGAGTCCGACCTGTTCACCGGAGGTTTTGGGTGCCAGGGCAACGGTTAATATATACCCAGCCGGTTCCAAAGCATTTTTCATATTTCTGATAAAATTTATAAATAAATCTTTGTCCTCCGGCAAAACGAATTCAAAATCAATATCCACGCCTCGGTAACCCTTTTCACCTAATGTGGTTAATATATTTTGAATTAACTGGTTCTGTCCGGCTGTATTAACGAACATGGCATGTGCAAGTTCATTGCTGAAAGCACCTTTTGCATCCATGGGAGCTAGCACCATTAAAGAAGCTACCTCAAAGTCATCTGCAATTTGTATCAGCTCTTCATCATCAGGAGGAATTAGTTCTCCCTCTGGGGTAAAACCATAATTAAATATGGATAGATAAGTAAGGAAAGGCAAAGTCTTCCTAAGTACGGTCCTGTCAATAAATGGATAAGCGTAACCATTGATTATAAGGTTTCCAAGATTCTCATCCTTGCGGAACCGGATAACTACCAGTTGTCCGGGAACCAATCCTTCCGCTTCACTTATCCAGGGGTTATTTTGAAGAATCTGTGTGGGAGTAACATCATAGGCATTTGCAATCCCATACAATGTATCGCCGGCTACAACCGTATGTGTTACCTCTGTATATAAAACCACTATGCTTTGTCCGACCACTAAATTATCAGGGTTTGGCAGTTCATTATCTGTTATTAATCTATCCTGTGTCACGCCATATTGGTTTGCAATAGAGCCTAAGGTTTCACCCGGCTGAACGACATGAATATCCATAAAAACCTCTCATTTAGAGTAAACATTTATATTTAATATATGCGCATTATGCGGGGGTGTGATAGGACAGAGGTAAATTAAAAAATTCACTTATCAGTATAACCTTAATAGTAACAGAGCTGGTCCGAACTGACCTCCCCATGATACATTCTGAATATAAACTCTTCCCCTTAGGAGTAGCGGGTTAATTTTATGAAAAATCTTTATGGTTCTTACTTAAAAAAGTTTCTGATACTGCTGGAAAAATAATAGTGGTATTTTATTACTTACCACACCAATTATTAAAATTGGTATTTATTTTGATGCCGGTTTAATAAGCTTTTTTAACATCAAGAATTAAATTATATTTAAAACTTTCTCCATTCATGTAAATACCACTTATCGAAAAATTTAGCGATTTCTGAATTAGTTCCAAATCATCTCCGTAAAACAGGTCTTTTGAACTAATCAATCCCATATCTTGTTCAATATGTGTACCTTTAGCTGTGCCTTCAAAACTTAGAGAATTATTTAAAATAGTATCTACAAACCCGTCCTTATAAAAAAAGAATTTGGTATTACTATATTTAACATCGGATGGTTTTTCACCTTTAAAAGACAAATCTCCTCCAATAAATTTTTCTAAATTACCAGTTACAATAATTAATCCATTATTTATCGTTACAGCTTCATTTTCACCGCTAAAAGAATAGATTTCGATTTTTTCCTGTTTTTTTATATTTGATGTAATGAGGAATACTACGATTATTAAGGTAATTATTGCTAGTTTTTTTTTCATTATATTTACCGCCTACAAGATGTTTCCGAATAAACATTATTTTTTACATTATTTAAATAAATTCTCATATTATCTTCATCTTGCTTGTTATAGTAATAACCACAATGGTCTGCAACATGTATGGCAAGAAAGCTGAAAAGACCACTTGCATTAAATACCGTTTTCCACATGTTATTGTAATCACTGTCAGAATAAGTAAGCAAATATTGTTCATAAACCTCTGTCGGCAGAAATCGTTTAAAATATTTCCCTATTTTACCAGTTGAAACAGTAAAATCAGTGATGGTACCAATATACCATGCCACCATATTATGCAATTCCTCACGGACAACATTGTGAAACATCAGCATAGCATAAGGTAATTCATTACGAGCTATTCCTTTAGCAACATTTTGTAAGCACCACCAAAAATTATTGCAGCAAGACAAATAAAACAGTTCAAACGGTGGTTTAATGATATAGTCGTTTTCACTTGCTTTGGGAAATGGCGGCAAAATACCATCCTTATCCATCAATGCTGTACTCAAGCTATCATTTCCAATAAGCTCAAGTTTTTGAATTGGAATAAGAGTCAAGTCAAGACGATTACCATCTGTAAATAGCATCATCCAATTAAAATGCCCTTTACCGCTTGGATAACGCATTGCTTCAGGCATTTGCAGCATAAGCCTATCACCAAAAATATCTATCCAATTAATATCCGCAATAAACGTTTCAAACTTTTCAACTACATACACAATATCATAATCCTGATAAACATCCTTTGGGGCGTTTGGATTCGTACGCGAACCATTCATATTATACCACTATAAGCAGATTAAAACCACCATTTTATTCCAATTTCCAGCTTAATTCTTAAATCAACTGAATTATATAACTAATACCCATTTGTGAGAGTCACAATAGAACCGAAGTCTAATCTCTTTTGTTTGGCTGTCATACTGGACCGAGCAACTAAAAAGAACAGCATTAATTCCGGAATATTTCTCTGTTTTTTTGTTAGTTACATTTTCTATTTTACAGGTTTTAAGCACATGGTTTTCGTCTTCGATTCTTACATAAACAGGTCTGATATCTCCAATCGGATTAAATGCTGCCACAACATCGATACCGGTATTCATTTATAAAACACCTCTTCTCCTTCCGGTTTTAATTTTTCTTTGCTAATTCCGCCGCTCATGTGATCCATCTTATAAATTCCGTTTAAATAAGTTGCTCTCATGATGGAATGCTCTCCATATCTGAAACGAATAGTATCAATAGCCCTGTCAAGTTTTTCATATTTTTCGTATTTATCCATTGTAAATAAATCAAGCTGCCGGACATGGTCATTCTCAATAACTCTGCTGGTATGGATGCCAAGCTTTCGAATGGGGGTACCATCCCATAATTCATCAAATAATCGGCAGGATGCTTTGTGTATTTCGTTTGTTATATTAGTAGCCGTAAATAAAGTCATCTGATGAGAGACATATTTAAATTCAAAATTGACAATACTTACAGAAACTACAGAGGTTATCATATTATCTTTACGTAATCTGGTACATACAGTTTCTGCTAAAGAAAGTAAGACTAATTTAGCAATAGCAGCATTTTCCACATCAAAGGCAATAGTCGTTGAATTACCATATCCTTTATTAGCCGGAGCTTGCGGCTCTACGATTGATACATCGATACCGTTGGCAAAACACCAAATTACTTCACCATGGGACTTTAAATGTGACCGCAGCATAGTGACGTCTGCTTTTGCCAATTCTCCGATTGTTTTGATTCCTAATTTTAACAGAACTTTTGTAGTGGCTCTGCCTACATAAAATAATTCGGATACGGGTAAACGCCACATTTTTTCAATTTCATCCGGAAATAAAGTATGAACTAAATTCGGCTTCTTAAAGTCACCGGCCATTTTAGCCAGAAGTTTATTCGTGGATATCCCAATATTTACAGTAAATCCAAGTTCCCTATAAATACGATCTTTTATTATAGTGGCGGCTACAACTGGTGATCCAAATAAATAATCTGTTCCCGTCATATCGCAATAAGCCTCGTCAACACTATATTGCTCCACACAAGAAGAATATTCTTTTAATATCTCAATAAAAGATTTGGAGGATTTATCATATAAATCATAGTGAGGCTGTACCAATGTTAAATTAGGACATTTTATAAGTGCTTCATGGATCGATTCGCCAGTCTGTATCTTATATTTCTTCGCCGGGATTGATTTGGCAAGAATTATTCCATGTCTTTTTTCTACATCACCGCCTACAGCGGATGGTATTTCACGCAAATCAATTTTTTCCCCGAGTATTTTTAGTCTATAGACGGCTTCCCAACTCAAAAATGCGGAATTCACATCTACATGAAATATAATTTTGTCGAACATATGTTTACCTCCGTTGAAAATAATTATAACAAACAAATGTTCGAATGTAAACAAGTAATAATTGTAAAAGTTTATACAAAATTATCTAAAAAACCCCATGCTTTCCTAAAAAAAGCATGGGGCATATTTTGGATGATATATTTTTATTATTAATAGTTATTAAGGAAACAGCAAATTAACTTGACATGAACTTATCTTTATTCTCAATGTACCATTTGGGTATTAGCAGGTTGAAATTATCGTAATCACGAAATGCATTCTGACAGATACGTGTCATATTAGCAATCTCTTTTTCTCCGAATCTGGCTGCCCATTCTATGGAAAATAATGCACTGTGTGCAACATAAACTGCCTGAATTCTCCAGAAATCCAAAGGCGGTTCACCATCAAAATACCCAAATAATTGCCCTATTGAAAATGCAGTACTCAGGTCGACGTCACAACTTTGAAGCTTATAAAATTCCTCATAGCGGTCACCGCATTCCCAGCGGTTGAAATCATAGAATTTTATATCGTCCGACCATCCATAATTAATTTTTTCAATTTTTCTCCAGGATTTATATTGGGGGATATCAATTAATAATGAATTTTCCATGTTACACCTCGATTTATGAGAACATTAAAATAAATATCATTTGCTGCTGATAACTACGTTAAACAAGATAGTAGAAGAAGTATCAGGAAACCTGTTTATTTTGCGCCAGATTTAAACGTCTGTATAAGCCATCCTGATTCAGTAATTCATTATGGGTACCGCTTTGTACAATCATACCTTCTTCTAAAACCAGAATCAGATCGGCGTTTTGAATTGTGGAAAGTCTATGAGCTATAGCTACGATTGTTCTGGTACCTGCTAAATCATTAATTGCCTGCTGAATTTCCCGTTCCGTTTGGGCGTCTACGGAAGCGGTGGCTTCATCCAGAATTATAATAGGAGCTTTTCTTAAAATGGCACGGGCAATGGCAATTCTCTGCTTCTGGCCTCCGGACAAACGCATTCCCCGCTCGCCGACTTTCGTTTCATATTGATTTGGCATATCCATTATATTATCATGGATTCTGGCAGCTTTTGCCGCAGCTATGATTTCATCCATATCGGCACAAGGATTGGCGTATCCGATATTATCAGCTATGGTTCCGTTAAAAAGGAAAGTATCCTGAAGTACGGGAGCTATATTGGAACGTAAACTTTCCAAAGTAACTTTCTTAATATCTTTACCGTCAACTAAAACTCGTCCGCTTGTAGGGTCATAAAATCTGGATATCAGCTGAGTTAAAGTGGTTTTACCCACACCGGTGGGACCAACCAGTGCTATCATCTGCCCGGGTTTACAGTTGAAATTAATATCCTTTAAGACCGGTACATTATCTTCATAAGCAAAATCTACGGAATCAAAGGTAATACTGCCTTTTACTTCTTTTAAATCCTCTGCATTTTTTTCATTTTTTATATCTGTAGGTGTATCCAGAATTATCATAACACGTTCTGCACCGGCATAAGCCTGCTGTACATCTTCCAATAGCCTGGCAAGTCCGGATATGGGAGTATAAAACAGCGATAAGTACAATAAGAAGGCGACGATATCAGCTACGGATAATTCTCCCTGAAAAGCTAAAACACCGCCTACACCTACAACGATAACGGTTCCGGCAGAAGAAAGAAATTCAACCCCCGGATGAAATACGGCACTTAAATTCAGGGCATGCAGCATGGCCTTAGTAAAATGGCCGGCATGTTCCGTAACCTGAACCTGTTCATATTCTTCCTGGCAAAAGGCCTGAATTTCATGGATTCCGGAGAAATTATCCTGTAACTTTGAATTTAAATCTGCCAGTGCCTTTTGAGATACTTTAAAATTCGGACGGATTTTTGTCGCAAAAACCCAGCCGGAAAATAAAATCAACGGAACCGGAATACAGGTTAAAAGAGCTAATTTTACGTTAATGGTTAATAAGATAATCATAACACCTAAAACTGTAACTATGTTAGTTACCATTTCCGGTATGATATGGGCATATAATAATTCAAAAGTAGCAGTATCATTTATTACCCGGCTCATTAAATCCCCGGTCTGTTTGTCATGAAAAAAATTCATGGAGAATTCTTGTATATGCTGATATACTTTCACTCTGAGATCCTCAACCAGATTCCAGGCTGCTTTATGTGCCAGATAATTACTGAGATAGCGGAATAAAATCCGAAATAAATATAAGATGACTAATATAGCAGTTAATAAAAAAATCTTTTTTGAAGCTCCTTCGGAGGCACCTTTCTCTACAATTGCAGTCATGGATGATAGAATTTTAGGTGATGCCAGATTAAGGAATGTCAATGCCAAGGTGGAAATAATGGCTATGAAGTATAAGGTTTTATACTTTATAGCCTCTTTGCCAAGCCTCCATAGTAATTTCATTTTTGTATCCTCCCTCAAATGTCTTTTAACCAATTTTACCATATGTAACCTATTTTATGAAGTCTGGTATTAAAAAATAAAACTTTAGCAGGAATAATTTGTTGCCTGTGAACAGTAACATAATTTTAGCTTTACAATCGGAAAATGAAGTATGATATGAAATTTTAGGCACATACTAATTTGGACAAATTGAAAGGAGTGTGATTATTATGAAGAAACAAATGAAAAAAATTCCACATACCACACATCGAGTTCCCCTTAAGACCTGCCCGAGTCAGAATAACTTAATCAGAAACCAGACTATCTGCAAGTTAAATAAGGTAAAAAACAGCAGTAAAGCAGAAATATCAAAACAAATAAAACAACTTAACTGTGAATGGGATACAGAAAGAGTTATTGAAGTTCATGCAGCCTCGCTTATTCTTCTTAGTGCATTAATGGGAGTAAAAGGAGGTCGTTTCTGGTTCTGTTTGACCAGTATGGTGGGATTATTCTTATTAAACCATGGTTTATACGGATGGTGCCCAAGTTTACCGATTCTTAGAAAGATGGGTATTAGGACATCGGAAGAAATCAATATTGAAAAGACCGTTCTGAAAATGATTCGGGGAGATTTTACGAATGTTGGTACGGATGTAGTAGCAATGTATAATACGGTTGTCAAACAATAATAAAAGATAGCAAACAGATAAAATACATGGACTTACAGAAGGAATGTAGTTTAAATTTCCGGAATAAGATGTAAAACTTAAGCGGCAACATAACAAGCAATATATCTTAATCTGCAGTAAAACTTTTAAAACTTAAAGGAAATATAAGATTTTGCTGATATTAGAAATATAAATTACATTCTTCAGTAAGGAGAATTAATAGTAATAAATCTTAATTATCAATAATTTGTGCCATAAATTTATGCAAATCCGATAAAAGGCTGTAAGCATCAAAACTTTCCAATTTAGTAGCGCATATTAAGTCTTTCGGTATTTGATATGCTTTGTTTTTTAGCTCTCTTCCTTCACTGGATAACTGAATTAGAACATTACGTTCATCTGAAGTGCTTCGTGTTCTTTCAATATAACCTTGCTGTTCTAACTTTTTTAAAAGCGGGGTCAGTGTTCCGGAATCTAAATAAAGTCGTGCCCCAAGCTCTTTAACGGTAACTTTATCCTCTTCCCATAATGCTAAGAGAGTAATATATCCGGTATAAGTAAGACCCAGGGGATCCAGAATGGGTTTATATTTCCGGATAATTTCCTTGGAACAGACGTACAGGGCAAAGCAGAGTTGATTATCCAGTTTTAACATTTCATCTCCTGAATTATTAGTTATAGTAACCGTTTTGATCCTATCAGCTTGGTTATCACTCATATTAGTAGTATCCTTCCTCATTTTATCAAAATTAATGAATGCTTTTATTAGTATTAAATATATATATTTAAGGTTAACTTTCATGAAAAAATACATTTTAGCAATTAAATAGTAATAAAGATTTAAAAAAAAGTCAAGGAAGTATTGACAAAACAATATTAATTGAATACAATTAAATTGAAAACGATATATATATGGATTTGCTAAAATATATTTTAGTCATATAAGTTAAATGAATCAAACAAAATAAACATAAAAAGATATCAGGAGGAAAAAATATGAATATTTATGATTTTAAAGTAAAAGATGTTAAGGAAGAAGAAGTTTCACTGGAAAAATATAAGGGTAAAGTAGTTTTAATAATTAATTCTGCCACCAAGTGCGGTTTTACCCCTCAATATGATGAATTACAGGATTTATATGAAAAATATAAAGACAAGGATTTTATTATTTTAGATTTCCCATGTAATCAGTTTGGCAATCAGGCCCCGGGCAGTAATGAAGAAATATTAAGTTTTTGTGATGCAAAATTCGGTATTACATTTCCTATGTTTTCAAAAATTGAAGTAAATGGTGAAAATGCAGATCCATTGTATAAATTTTTAAAAAGTCAGAAAGGGTTTGCAGGTTTTGATGAAGATCATAAGTTAACTCCTGTTTTAAAGAATATGCTGTCTGAGGCGGATCCTGATTATGAAAAAGACCCCAGTATCAAGTGGAATTTTACTAAATTCTTAATTGATCGTAACGGTAATGTAACAGAAAGATTTGAGCCGACGGAACCCTTATTAGTGGTGGAAGAGAAAATAAAAGAATTACTTTAATCTGAATAGATGAGAATTAACTTGGTGCATTTAAACAAAAATACCATTAAAATTGAAAAAAAATTATGAAATATATAGGAAAATTGAAATCTTGTAAAGAATTAATTGACAAACAACTATTTGCCATTTATACTAGACCAATAAAGCAAAGGCGCTGTAGGACTAATACCTACAGCGCTTTTTTCTTTTTTACTTTAAAAAGGTATTTTCAAATTTAGAGCAAAAATGAACCAAGTGAGATCATCGGTATTAAAGGAGGGATGTAGTTTGGGTAATCTTTATTTATTATATTGCAGATGGAGGATGTCTAATTTAAAATAGTTTTTAAGCAAATAAAATATTATTTAATATGAAGTAACTAAATTATTAACAAATTGAATAAAACAAAACGCAAAGACGTGTATTTTGGAGGATAGTAAAGCCAAAGTATATGTTTTTTTTATTTGGGAGGGAAAAATTATGTACTCAGCAGAAAATACAATTTGGGTTTTAGTTGCCGCAGCACTTGTTTTCTTTATGCAGGCGGGATTTGCAATGGTAGAAACCGGATTTACAAGAGCAAAAAATGCCGGTAATATTATAATGAAAAATTTAATGGATTTTAGTTTAGGTACACCAATTTACTGGTTGTTAGGTTTCGGTATTATGTTTGGCGGGAGCAGCGCTTTGATCGGTGGTTTTGACCCTATGGTAAAAGGAGATTACTCCTCCATATTACCGGCCGGCGTTCCGCTTATGGCATTTTTAATTTTCCAGACAGTTTTCTGTGCAACAGCAGCAACCATTGTATCCGGTGCTATGGCTGAAAGAACGAAGTTCTCGGCTTATTGTATCTATAGTATGGTAATCAGTGCAATCATTTATCCGGTTTCCGGACATTGGATCTGGGGCGGGGGCTGGCTGGCACAATTAGGTTTCCATGATTTTGCCGGTTCTACCGCAGTTCATATGGTTGGTGGTGTAGCGGCGTTTATTGGGGCTAAAATCCTTGGACCACGAATCGGTAAGTATGATAAAAACGGAAAATCAAAAGCAATTCCGGGACACAGCTTAACACTTGGCGCTTTAGGTGTATTTATTTTATGGTTCTGCTGGTTTGGTTTTAACGGTGGATCAACCGTATCCGCTACCGGTGATGATGTTTTGGCTTCCATGGGTAACATATTTGTAACTACCAACATGGCAGCAGCGGTGGCAACGGTTACAGTAATGTGTATCACCTGGATTCGTTATAAAAAACCGGATGTATCCATGACTCTTAATGGTTCTCTTGCAGGTTTAGTTGCTATTACTGCAGGCTGTGATTTAGTAACACCTTTCGGAGCGGCTCTTATCGGAATTATTGCCGGATTTATTGTAGTATTTGGTATAGAATTTATAGATCAGAAATTAAAAATTGATGATCCGGTGGGTGCAGTTGGTGTTCATGGTTTATGCGGTGCTTCAGGTACGATAATGGTAGGTTTATTCGCACAGGAAGACGGTTTGTTTTATGGCGGCGGAGTATCCCTATTATTAACACAAATCCTTGGTGTTGTTGCTGTTATCGCATGGGTTACAGTAGCAATTACAATTACTTTCCAGATTATTAAACATACAATAGGACTCAGGGTATCCAAAGAAGAAGAAATCATGGGTCTTGATGTAAAAGAACATGGTTTAACAAGTGCATATGCTGATTTTATGCCTACAGTAGATGTAATTTCCGAATTTCAGAAAGTACCGGCTGAACAGGCTGTTCCTGTATCCAAAGTCGGCTATACAGAGTCAGAATCTGACGGAAGTAAACTTACAACCATTGTAATTATTGCAAAACAAAGTAAATTTGAAACCTTGAAACAAGCTATGAATGCCATTGGTGTTACTGGGATGACAGTTACCAATGTGCTTGGATGCGGTATACAAAAAGGAGCGACGGAATATTACCGCGGTGTTCCCCTGGAAATGAATCTTCTGCCAAAGGTTAAGGTGGAAATCACCGTATGCAATGTTCCGGTAGATCTTGTTATCAATGAGGCGAAAAAAGCCCTGTATACCGGAAATATCGGTGACGGCAAGATATTTGTATATGATGTTGAAAATGTTGTTAAAGTACGCACCGGTGAATCCGGTTGTGCTGCTCTGCAGGATGAAGATTAATGCCTTCTCTGGTAATTAAAGAGGTAGATTGTCACTAAAGTGACAGCGCGTCAGCGCTAGAGTCTGGCAGACTGAACGTTGGCTTGTATTTACCGGTTTTCGTTTGCCAGGTGTCAATAAGTGTTAATAGAAAACTTATTTTTTAAGTTTATATTAACACTTATTTTTCATTTAAGGATAATTCTACAAACTTCCCTTTAAAATAAAAAGCCCTACCGGGCAGGATGTACATGAGACACCAGAGGTGGATTGTCACTGAAATGACAACGCGTCAGCGCCAGAGTCTGGCATACCATACACTTTTTGAGGAGGGAGTACGATATCGGTTTTCCTTAAGGTACACGAGAAAGAGTTTATCATAACACAAAAGAGACAGAATGAATAAGTTTATAGTCAATTTAGTCAAAAAGATGCTTTATTGAGAAAAATTATTGACAATTCGATGTATTGAATAAATATTTATGAGATGATAGAATCTAACCTATAGAAATTGCATGCAGTCTATTTGACACAGGCGTCATTACTTGTTAAAGTGATGGCGCTTTTTTCGTGAAAGTATAATTTGCATTACTAATGATTCCGGATGAATGCGAATATGCACGCGAACCACAAAAAACCTGACATAATGTTTTTATTGGTTTATGTTTCAATTTTAATGATTAGGGTATAACGGGATTTATTTTAATGCTTCACTACTTAGAATATAGGATTCGTTTATGACAAAGGTGTTGATAGAGCGATCGGTGAAAACTGAGCCTCTATGAACACTTTTTTATTTCGTAGAATACCCTATGAAATTAAAGCACTCTGCTTCTAATTAATAACACTAAAAAATCAAACAAGGAGGAATAGGTTATGACAATGAGACAGCTGGCTATTTATGGCAAGGGAGGAATTGGTAAATCAACTACTACCCAGAATTTATGTGCAGGATTAGCAGAAATGGGTAACCACATCATGATTGTCGGATGTGATCCAAAAGCAGATTCAACAAGATTGGTTCTTGGGGGTCTGGCACAGAGAACAGTTCTTGATACACTTCGTGAAGAGGGGGATGACATCGACCTGGATGAAATTATGAAAACAGGTCCGGACGGAACCGTTTGTTCCAATATCAGGGGAGTGGAGTCCGGCGGACCGGAACCTGGTGTCGGATGCGCCGGCCGCGGTATCATTACTTCCATCAATCTTCTGGAACAATTAGGTGCCTATACGGACGATTTAGATTTTGTATTTTATGATGTATTGGGGGATGTTGTCTGCGGTGGTTTCGCAATGCCGATTCGCGAGGGTAAAGCACAGGAAATTTACATCGTTTGCTCAGGTGAAATGATGGCTCTGTATGCTGCAAACAATATTTCAAAAGGTATCAGAAAATATGCCACAACCGGAGGTGTTCGACTTGGTGGTTTGATCTGTAATTCACGTAAAGTTGATAACGAGAGAGAATTGGTAGAACAGGTAGCAGCAAAAATCGGTACCCAGATGGTACATTTTGTACCCCGCGATAACGCAGTACAGCATGCAGAAAATCAAAAGAAAACAGTTATTGAATGTACGCCGGATGTACCGCAGGCAGATGAATACAGAGCGTTGTCCAAGAAAGTATTAAACAATACCATGCTTGTAATTCCTAATCCGATGAATATAGAAGAACTGGAAACTATTCTTCAGGAATATGGTGCATTGGATTAATTATCTTAAAAAAATAAAGGAGGAAAAAAATATGTATTTGATCAGAGCTATAATAAGACCGGAAAAGACAAATGTTGTTCTGGAGGAATTGATGTCAGCAGGTTTTCCGGCTGTAACGAAAATGGATGTTTTCGGACGTGGTAAACAAAAAGGTGTTAAGATCGGAAATATTTATTATGATGAAATTCCTAAGGAAATGCTTTTGATCGTATGTAAAGAAGAAGATAAAGACGATTTGGTTAAAATTATTATGAAATATGCGAGAACAGGTGAGAATGGTAATTTTGGTGACGGACGTATCTTCGTTTCACCCGTGGAAGAAGCCTATACAGTCAGTACGAAAAAGAAAGAATTATAGGGGGTGCTTTAGGTTGAAAGAAATTTTAGCTTTTATCCGAATGAATAAGATTAATCAGACGAAACAGGCGCTCCTTGAAGCCGGCTACCCGGCAATGACCTGCAGAAATTGCATGGGAAGAGGAAAACAGATTTTTAATATGGAACTTGTGGATGCAATTGCACCAGATAGTCTGCCTCTTGCAAAAAGTGAAAACCTTCTGGAAGCTATCCGGTTATTCCCGAAAAGATATATCAATATGTTTGTCCAGAATGAAGATGTTAATAAAATTATTAATATTATAATGGACGTGAACAGCACGGGTAACCCGGGAGACGGCAAAATCTTTGTCCTCCCCGTAATGGAATCACTTCGTGTTCGGGATGGTTCCCTGCAAAGTGACAATGATTCATATTAGCAGCTGGTTGTTTATAAAGAACCTGCAGGCGAAAAAGAGAATACCTCAAAGTAAAATTAATATATTAACCAGCCAGTTAATCAAATTTTTAAGAGTATTCTCATTAATATTATAACACAAATCAGATGATAAGCAATGTCACATTTTCCGAATTTTTAATAACGGATATTAAGTATTTTATTGAGAAATTCCACATTTATGAAGAAAGAAAATGATATTTAAATAAAATGATACAAGGAGGTCGAGATCATGAGTGATATAAGAGAGCTGGTACTTGAAAAGTACAGTGCTAAAGTATATAGAAACAGAAAACAGCATGTAATCACCGTTGGTGAAACAGAATCGAATGAAGTGCTTGCTAACGTTCGTACAATTCCCGGTATTATTACACAGCGCGGCTGTTGTTTTGCAGGCTGCAAGGGTGTTGTACTTGGACCGATGGGAGATAATGCAATTATTGTTCATGGACCAATCGGATGTTCCTTTTATACCTGGGGTACCAGAAGACATAAAAATACCGCCAATGATAAAAATGGAGAACATGCGGACTGTTATCTGGAATATTGTTTTTCTACCGATATGCAGGAGTCTAACATTGTATTCGGCGGAGAGAAAAAATTAAAAAAAGCGATTGAAGAGTGTATGGCAATATTCCATCCCAAATTAATCTCCATATGTTCAACCTGTCCGGTAGGACTCATAGGTGATGACATTCATGCAGTTGCTAAATGGGCCCAGGACGAATATGAGGGGTTAAAGTGTATTGCATTCTCCTGTGAGGGATATAAGGGAGTCAGCCAGTCGGCAGGACATCATATTGCTTCAAACCAGTTAATCCGTTATATTGTCGGAACAGGTACAACCAAACCGAAAGCAAAATATACCGTGAATGTATTGGGAGAATACAACATCGGAGGTGACGGATGGGAAACCGAAAGACTGTTAAAACGATGCGGGATTGAAGTGGTATCAACTTTTACCGGCGGCGGAAGTTACAGGGATATTAAAAATGCGCATTTGGCGGACCTGAATCTGGTTCAGTGCCACAGATCCATCAATTACGTTGCGGAAATGATGAAAGACAAATATGGTATGGACTGGATCAAAGTTAATTTTATCGGTATTGAAGCAACAAAAGAATCTTTAAGGGAAATCGCTGCATATTTTGATGATCCCGAATTAACTAAGACAGTAGAAGAAGTAATAACCGATGAATGTACAATGATAGAAGAAGATATAGAGTTTTACAGAAACAAGTTAAAAGGCAAAACCGCTGCTATTTATGTAGGGGGATCCCGTTCCCACCATTATCAGCTCCTGATGATGGATCTAGGTATGAAGACAGTGCTGGCTGGATATGAATTCGCCCACAGGGATGATTACGAAGGCCGTGAAGTAATTCCTAATATTAAGCCGGATGCAGATTCCAAGAACATTGAAAATCTGACGATGGAACCGGATTCGCTGCTTTACCGCACTGACCGGATACCGGAAGAGAGAAGGCAAAAGCTGGAAGGAGAGGGTAAGCTGAATTATTACGGCGGTATGTTTAAGGATATGGAAAACGGCTCTATTATTACCGATGACTTAAACCATTTTGAAACAGAGGAGTTTGTGAATGCCTTAAAACCGGATGTATTCTTCTCCGGTATTAAAGATAAATTTGTGATCCAGAAAGGCGGACGTTTATCCAGACAGATACACTCTTATGATTATCAGGGACCGTATTCCTGTTTTCAGGGAGCAGTTAATTTTGCACATGATTTAACAATGGGCCTTTATACTCCGGCATGGAGCTTTATGAAAGCACCCTGGAAAACCGTACCTACCTTAAACGGAGAATTAGGAGGTGAAGTGTAATGTTAAATTATACTACTAAGGAAGTTATAGCAGATAGAGACTCGTTAGTTATTAACCCTTGTAAGACCTGCCAGCCGGTTGGTGCCATGTATGCTGCATTGGGAGTACACGCTTGTCTTCCTCACAGCCATGGTTCCCAGGGATGTGCAGCTTTTCACAGAATGTACTTGACCAGACATTTTAAAGATCCGATTCAGGCATCGACCAGTTCCTTTACAGAGGGTGCATCAGTATTTGGCGGTGGTTCCAACTTAAAGACGGCGGCAAAAAATATTATGGATATCTATAATCCTGATATTATAGCCGTGCACACCACTTGTCTGTCGGAGACAATCGGTGATGACCTCAATGCTCTGCTAACGGATATCACACCGACACTTCCGGAAGGAAAATATATTGTACATTGCAATACACCCAGTTACTCGGGATCTCATATAAACGGTTTTTTTAATATGGTAAACGGATTCTTAAAATATCTCGTTAAGCCGGCGACGAAAGCCAACGGAAAGCTTGCTATCTTTCCGGGCTGGGGAAATCCGGGAGATTATGCAGAGCTAAAGAGATTATTAAATCTTATGCAGGTCCCTTTTATCATGCTTCCGGATACGGACGGAGTAGTTGATACACCGTTAACAGGTACCTATGAGATGTATCCCGCAGGAGGCACCAAAATTTCTGATATTCAGGATATGGGTAATTGCAAGGCCTCACTTGGACTTGGAACAACAATTTCCACGCCATGTGTCAACTTCTTTGAAAAGAGTACAAAAATTAAAGGTGATGTATTGCCATACCCAATGGGAATACAGGCATCGGATGATTTTATCATGAAGCTTCAGGCCGTGTCCGGTACAGAGGTTCCTAAGGAAATTGAATATGAAAGAGGTCAGCTGGTTGATATGATGACGGATACCCACCAGTATACTTATGAAAAGAAAGCCGCCATTTATGGTGACCCGGATACGGTTCTTGGCATTATGCAGTTTTGTCTGGAACTTGGTATGATTCCAAAGTATTGTATTACAGGTACACCTAGTGAGTTTTTTGAAAGTGAAGGAAAGGCGTTACTTACAAAATACGGTGTGGAGGGATGTACGGTTCAGGCAGCGACACAGTTAAATACAACGACGGACCTATTCCTGCTACATCAATGGATTAAAAATGATCCGGTTGATATTCTGCTAGGAGGAACACACGGTAAATATATTGCCCGTGCGGAAGATATACCGCTTGTTAGAATGGGATTTCCCATTATTGACCGCTATGTTCATTATCACATGCCTTTGGTCGGATACCGGGGTGCGATTCATATGTTAGATAAAATCACAAATGCCCTTATGGATTATCAGGACAGTCATTGTGATGAAAAAGATGTTGAAATGGTTATGTAGTTTATAAACTTTAGGCAGGTGATAGTATGTGAAAGCGCATAATGGTACCTGCTTAAAGATTATACAGGAAAAGATAGGGGTGATAAGTATGAATGATAATACTGTTGTTAATAATAGTTCGGTTTTGGAAGAGAGAAAACAGTTTATTTTGTTTAAGAGCGAGGGTGGCTGCAGCGGAGACGGAAGCGGTATTCGCTGTGATACGTCTTCCGTCTCCGGTTCGGTAAGCCAGAGGGCCTGTGTATATTGCGGAGCCAGGGTAGTTCTAAATCCTATAACAGATGCTTTTCATATCGTCCATGGGCCGATTGGATGTGCAAGTTATACCTGGGATATCCGAGGAAGTCTCTCCAGTGGAGATGACTTATACCGAAACAGCTTTTCAACGGATTTAAGAGAAAGAGATGTTATATTCGGCGGAGCGGAAAAACTTACGGCGGCTATTGAAGAAGTTGCAGAAAGCTATAATCCCAAGGTTATTTTTATCTATGCAACCTGCATAGTAGGTGTTATAGGAGATGATGTGGACGCTGTCTGCAAACAGATGTCATTAAAATATCATGTCCCTGTTATTCCTGTTAAATCTGCAGGATTTTCGGGAAATAAATCCACCGGTTATAAAATGGCTTGTAATGCCATTATGGAAGTACTGTTGCCACATAAAACGGAGCATAAAATACAGGGAGTCAATATTCTGGGAGATTTTAATCTGGCCGGTGAGATGTGGATCATTAAAAACTATTTAACAAAGATGGGAATACCCGTAGTCTCAACTTTTACCGGTGATGCAAGCTACGATAATATGATAAAAGCCCCGCAGGCAGTACTGAATATAGTCCAATGCGCAGGCTCCAGCACATATCTTGCGGCACGTATGGAGGAAGAATTCAAAATACCGTATATTAAAGTCAGCTTCTTTGGTATTGAAGATACATCCTCCTCTTTGGTCAGAATAGCCGATGCGCTGGGAGATCAGAAAGCAAGAAAAAAAGCAGAAGAGTTCTGTATGGAAGAAGCGAATAAAGCAGAAGAATTTTTAAAAGTCTACCGGCCTAAGTTAAAAGGAAAAAAGGCTGCTGTTTATGTAGGCGGCGGATTCAAAGCAATATCATTAATAAAACAGTTTAATTATATGGGAATGAAAACGGTTGTTGTTGGTACCCAGACAGGAAAAAAGGATGAATACGAGATCATAGAACAGCTTGCAGATTCGGATACGGTGATACTGGATGATGCCAATCCGGCAGAGTTAGAAAAATTTATGAAAGAAAAAGGGGCGGATATTTTAGTAGGGGGAGTGAAAGAAAGGCCCCTAGCATATAAACTGGGAATTGCCTTTTGCGACCATAACCATGAAAGAAAGCATCCTTTAGCAGGATTTGAGGGTATTTATAATTTTACAAGGGAGATAAATCAAAGTATTAACAGCCCGGTATGGCAATACTTAAGATCTCAGAAATCAGGTGATGTGTATGAAAACAACAATAAGACCATTAGTGAATCTTAATACTAATCCATGTAAAATGTGTATGCCACTGGGGGCAGTAACCGCACTGTATGGAATTCATGGGTGTATGTCAATTTTGCATGGTTCCCAGGGCTGCAGCACATATATAAGGCGTCATATGGCTACGCATTATAATGAACCGGTAGATATAGCATCTTCTTCCCTCACTGAGAATGGTACTATTTATGGCGGAGAGGTCAATTTGAAAAAGGGTTTGAAAAATCTAATTGATATTTATAGGCCAAGTGTTGTAGGAGTGCCCACCACGTGTCTGGCGGAGACTATTGGTGAGGATGTACCGAGAATCATCAATAATTTTTATGATGAAAATCCTGAGTATAAAGATGTGGTAATCATCCCGGTTAACTCGGCAGGATATGGCGGGACCCAGTTTGAGGGTTATTTTAAGGCACTGTACCATATTGTTTCCCGTTTATCAATGGAGAGTAAACCGAATAAAAAAATAAATGTTATTACTTCGTATATCAGTGCAGCGGATACCAGATTTTTAAAAGAGGTTTTCTCACTTTTTGGATTGGATATTATTCTTTTACCGGATTTATCGGATAATCTGGATGGAGGTTTTAAGGAAAACTATAACAAACTCCCCGAGGGCGGTACCCCTATAGAAGAAATAAGGAAAATGGCCGGTGCGGCAGTTACATTGGAATTGTGTAATATGGAGCTTACGGAATCTCCCGGAAAATATCTGGAACAAGAATATGGGGTTCCCTATAAAAGATTAAATCTGCCCACAGGCCTTAGGGATACGGATTTCTTTTATGAGGAACTGGCCCGATTATCCGGCAGGGAAATTCCGGAAGAGATAAAGAAACAAAGGAGTCGTTATCTGGACAGTATGATAGACAGCCATAAATATAATTCAGAAGGAAGAGCGGTTGTTTTTGGAGAACCGGATCAAATCATATCTATCGTACGTCTCTGTCGGGAAAATGGTATCGTTCCCATCTCGGTAGCAACGGGCTCCACCTGTCCGAATCTTGCCCGTTATGTGGAAAGAGAAATACAAAAAGTCGCGGAAAACTATCTGATATCGGATTATGAAATAAAAGATGATACAGACTTTAAGGAAATCGAATCTATGGCAGTGAGCCACAAGGCCAATATTTTAATTGGTAACTCAGACGGCAGGAGGATAGAGCATAGTCTTGGAATCCCGCTCATCAGACGGGGATTTCCCATTCATGACCGCGTGGGAGGCCAGAGGTTAAGGCTTTTGGGATATGAGGGCACACTGACTCTTTTAGATGAGATAACCAATGCGATTCTAAGCCGGAAAGAAACCGGATTTCGGGAGGAAGTGTACAATAAATATTATAAAGGAACCGAAATTGATACTAATACGGTTCAGGCTCCGGATAAAGGTAAAATCGCCGCAGAGTTTATTTTGGACCGGCGAAGAGAAGAACTGCATAAGAAAACAGAAAGTCATCCATGTTATAACTGCGCTGCCCATAAGTATGCCAGGATTCATCTTCCCGTCGCACCCAGATGTAATGTTCAATGTAATTATTGTGTCAGAAAATTTGACTGCCCCAATGAAAGTAGACCCGGAGTAACAACTAGTGTGCTGACTCCGGAAGAAGCTTTCCTGCGTTACAAAAAAGTAAAAGAAAAGATGCAAAATCTTACCGTTGTTGGTATTGCAGGACCGGGGGATGCACTTGCCAACTGGGAAGAGACAAAACATACCCTGGAACTAATACGGAAATATGATGAAAAAGTAACTTTTTGCCTTTCCACCAATGGGTTAATGCTTCCCGCATATGCAGAAGAGCTGGTTAAACTGAGAGTATCCCACATAACCGTTACCATAAATGCGGTGGATCCCCATATTGCCGGACAGATATACAAGTACATCTATTATATGGGAAAAAGATATGAGGGAGATGCTGCAGGCGGAATTATGGTGTCCAACCAGCTGAATGGTCTGAGAATCCTGATTGCACATGGTGTTGTTTGTAAGGTTAATATTGTAACATTAAAAGGAATTAATGATACTCATATTCCTGAAATTGTGCAGACGGTAAAGGACATCGGTGGTTTCATTACCAATATTATGCCCCATATCAGTGTGGAGGGAAGTGTATTTGAAAAGCTGCCCAAGTTAAATGAAAAAGAACTGGAACAAATAAGACAGCAATGCAGCGGCATATTAAAACAAATGTATCATTGCAAGCAGTGCAGAGCAGACGCGGTGGGTACCCTGGATGAGGATAAATCAATCGATATATATGGATTTCAGGATAACGAATCCTTAAGTAAAGCAAATAAAAACTACCGCTTTGCAGTAGCGTCGAAAAACGGCAGCCTGGTCGATTTGCATTTCGGTCATGCCAAAGAATTTTATATCTATGAGTACAAGGACGGAGAAGCTAATTTACTGGAAATCAGAAGTGTTGATAAATACTGCGGCGGAAACAGTGAATGTCAGGAGGAATCAGATAAAATAGAACGTATGATCACTTCTGTAAAAGATTGCCATGGAGTCCTATCCATGAGGATAGGAGAAAATCCTAAAAATAAATTAAGGGAACATGGTATCAAAGTTATTACAACTTACGACAGGGTAACGGACGCAGTGGTAAAAGCTGCGGAAAATTATTAAATCAACAAGAAAGGAGAATTTATATGGTTCAGCCAAAATATCATGTTTTTATCTGCACAAGCTGCACAATTACAGGTCAGCAAAGGGGGTTCTGTTATAATAAGGGTTCCGTTCCTCTTTTACAAAAGTTTATGGAAGAGATCACGGACCGGGATCTGTCAGGAGAGGTAGTAGTGAATAATACCGGATGCTTTGGTATTTGTGAGAAAGGGCCGATTGTTGTAGTTTACCCGGAAGGTGTCTGGTATGGCAATGTGTCGGAGGAGGATGTAGAAAGAATATTCGATGAGCATTTCGAAGGCGGAGCACCGGTAAAAGATTTAATGATCTGATAACGATGAAACAAAAAACGGGGGTGATTTTATGTTTCATATCATTGATTCAACTCTTAACTATATTACCGAAGAAAATACGGAATTTACTAAAGTAAATGTATTACAGTTTATAAGTTTACTTAAGAAAGCCGGGATTAATGATATTTTGATTTCCAAGTATGTATATCGGTTGTTAGAGGGTGAAATTCCGACAGATGTAAAGTTATATTTGGAACTGGAATCATTGGAATCACCCTCTGGCTTCTGGGGCATCAGTAATTTCTTTAAGAGACATCACACCGGTGAAAACAAGGTGATTTGCAGTTATCAGTTAAACGATGTCCGGGAAATCATGCAGTTAAAAACTTTTAATTTATCCAGTGGTGTTATGTTGACCGGTCTGGATGATTTTATCTGTTTTGACTATAAGACTAAATTCCGGCAGATCAGGAAATATGTCAATACAGACCGGATTATCATACGTCCCGAAAACAATCTTAATTGTGCCACTGCAATTGCGGTTGAATATATCATGGACTGCGGTGGGGATGTAATTACCTCATTTTTGGGAGTGGGAAATCTGGCGGCAACCGAACAGGTACTGCTGGCACTTAAAGTGACCGGTCAATTCCGTATGAAACAGAATTACACAGCGTTAATTGAAATGAAGGAATTATATGAAGAACTCTGTCTTGGTAAAGTCGGGAGCAAAAGCCCTATCGTAGGAGATTCTATTTTCGATATTGAATCAGGAATTCATGTTGACGGGGTCTTAAAGAAACCGTCAAATTATGAATGTGTTTCCCCGCAGATACTGGGAAGAACAAGGCAGATTGTACTTGGAAAACATTCCGGAAAAGCAAGTGTTGAATATAAAAGGTTAGAGCTGAAGCTGCCAAAATTGACGGAAGAGCAGGCTGGATATGTTCTGGCTCAGATCAAGGAAATCAGCATGAGAAACAGAAGAAGTGTGTCAGATGAGGAATTTACGGAACTTGTTAACAGGCTGGTAGGAGCGGGTGCAATTGTATCATGAAGAGTTAAAAAAATGTCAGAGGCTCGAAGTTTTACAAGTGTGAGAAAGGCAGGGTTGTTATAATGAAACCAAAACGATGGATTGTTGATACTACATTACGGGATGGAGAACAATGTCCTGGAATTGCTTTTCAGCCTGAAGACAAGATAAAACTGGCCCTGCTTCTGGATGAGATAGGTATTCATGAGATAGAAATCGGCGTATTTGCCAAAGAGCAGGAAGCTTATATTATTGATAAAATAATAAGCCATAAGAAAAATTCAGAGATATCAGTATGGTGCAGGCTGGTAGAAGAAGATGTCAGGTTTGCCGTGAGCTTATGCCCTGACCGGATTCATATAGGAATGCCGGTTTCATACATTCAGATCTATGGAAAATTAAATAAAAATAAGGACTGGATTATCAATCAGACATCAAAATGTCTTGAGATTATCAGTAAGGCAGGAATCTCTGCTACAGTCGGTTTTGAAGATTCTTCCAGGGCTGATATCGGATTCATTAAAAGAATGGCTCGTTATGTGAGTGAAATGGGTGCATCTACAATACGGCTGGCAGATACGGTAGGTGTATTTGTACCTTCAAACAGTATAGCGATGGTAAAGGAACTGATATCGGAAATACCTGTTACAATTGAAACACATGAACATAATGATCTGGGAATGGCAGTTGCAAATACAATAGCGATGGCAGGTGCCGGAGCCAAACTGCTTGACTGTACATTACTTGGAATCGGAGAAAGAGCCGGAAATTGTAATATGTATGATCTGATTCACTCCGCGGAACGACTGTTTGATTTAGGGGTAGATAAACATAAGGTGAAGCTGGTTGAAGAGACATTAATTGACATATTAAAATATAGCTTATAGGAGGTGGAGGGATGGAGCGAATTGCATTGGCAGTCGGTTCTGACAAAAAACTGGCCGGATATTATGCCATCAGGGAAGTTTTTATTTATGAAAAGCAGAAAGAGTGGAGTATTGTAGACCGTTTTCCGATTCTTCCGGAGCCAAATATGGTTACTGCGGCTGCAGTAAGAGAGAAAGCCGAAAAAGTTGCAAAAGATATTTTGGATAGGAATTGCAATAACATTGTAGGAAAAGAGATTATCGGAATCCCCTATCATACACTTTGCAGGGCCGGCTTGGAAGTTTTTGAAGCAGATAATATCAGCAATCAGCTTTTGGATGAGATTTATGCTGATTTTTTAATGATAAAAGATAAAAGACCGGAAGAAATTGAGATGGTACCACCAGCACCTATTCCGACAGATGATGAGGGGAATTATTTCTTTGATTTTACAAAAGCTATAAAATGCCATCCGGAATTGTCAAGTAAAAAAATGTTGATTCCTTTTTTAACCAATGACTTATTTTTTTCCCTTCTGATTCGGTGTGAGCATGTCATGCCATGGCTGGATGAGTTTGTTAAAAGTCATGGGCTGAACATGGAATCAAAACGTGAAAATGGAGTATCTCATATATTGCTTACTCATAAAAGCTGTAAAAAGCAGTGAGGTGAATGTGTATGTTAAAAGATAAAGAATTTTACACCGAAATAGGCTTATTGACCGGAGTTGTCGGTGAACGGATTGATAAAGACGGGATACTTCGTTCCTGTATGTTTAAAAGCCGGAATAAAATATCACATCATGGGGAAATTTATATTCCTAAATATGAGAGCGGAGATGTCAGGACCCGTTACCGGGATGCTGTTTCTTTTTATAAGAGCGGTAAGTTAAAATCCCTGTATCTAAACGAACGGCAGGAGATAGATTGTCCTGTGGGAAAGATGAAAGCAGAATTTGTATCCTTCTATGAGTCCGGCAGATACTTGCGTATCTTTCCGGTTTATGGGCAGATAAACGGTTACTGGTCGGAAAGGGAAGAAGCTGAATTACTGACATCTTATTCAATTGAAATAGGGGAACAGAAGATAGAGGCAAAAATCAGCTGTATTGTATTTTATGAATCAGGAGCAGTAAAGAGTCTGACATTATGGCCGGGAGAAAATGTTGATATAAAGACGCCTTACAGCAAAATTAAGGTGCGTTTCGGAATTTCTTTTTATGAAAGTGGTGCTGTCGAATCCATTGAGCCGGAGAATCCGGTACATTTAACATATGATGCCTGCAGCTTTTTTGCTTATGATAATCATCCCCTAGGTATTCATGGAGAAAAGAATTCTTTGAGTTTTTATGAGAATGGTACTTTAAAAGCTTTGAAGACAACGATTACAGCAGTGGTACTCACTTCTGAAAAGGAAGAAATCCGTATTGCACCGGAACAGAAAATAAGTCAGACAGATATTGATGCTATGGAGGTTTATCCGATCAATATTGAATTTCTGAACCAATCCGTACGGATCACTGACAGCAGTGGGTATATACATGAATATTCACTTCTGCAGTTTAAGATGGGGACAGAGCAGGTAATAGAAAACCTGTACCAGAAATGTGGAGATTGCAGCAATTGCAGCAAATGCAGTACCGGGATCTGAAATAGATTAAATATCGGAAAGGAAGGATTGCGTATGGAGAATAAGGAAATACGGCCGGGACAGGAAAAAGAGCAGGAAATGCTTACCTGCAAGATGTTTCTGAGTAAAAAATTCTATGAACAGCTGAATGACGAGGGAAAGGAAGTATTTGAATATACTCCGGAAGGTTATTGTTCAACGTTCCAGGCAATCTGTGAAGAGGGTATAACCTTGGGTAACTGTGTCATGTCATTTTGTGAAGTAGCCTACATAGGATTAAATCCCAAGTATCAGATTGGAGAGAAAACAAAAGTAAAATGTGAGTTATACAAAAACGGTAAAGACGATTCTACCTTCAGCGTTCTTGTAACGATAGGGTATCAGGAAGAGAAAGAGAAACACCATGAATTATTAATATTTGCGCAGCGGGAGCTGACAGATTCTTTATACAGTTTTGAACTGGTGGGAGACCAGACTATGTTTGCATTATAATTATAATGACTAAAATATAAATCGGAGGCGTATTCGTAAAATAATTACGCAGGAACGGAGGAATCTATGATTAAAAATTTTAAATATTCAGAAGATGCCAGAGCAGCCCTAGCCGAAGGAATTCAGGAGGTATATAAATTACTGTCCTCAACGTTTGGTCCAACAGGTTGTAACGCAGTTTTGGATGATGAAAATGGAAATCTGTTATTAAGTTCCCAGACCTATTCCATTCTGCGTAACCTGAAAGCAAAAGATTTATTTGTAGATGAAGGCATACAGCTGGCGAAAGAAGCTGCATTCAACACAGAAAGGCTGGCAGGGGACGGATCGGTTATGACCTTGTTATTTATCAATGAGATGATCAATCAGGGAAAGCGGTTAATGGCTGCCGGAGCAAATCCGGTCATTCTGGGCCGGGGATTAAAAAAAGCGCTGCCAGCAGTTCTAAAAAAGATAAAAGAGCTGGCACAACCTTTTACCAAAGAAAAACTTCTTGAATTACTTCAATATGAGTTAGCGGATGAAAAACTTACAAAACTGGTTTATGATGCATATGAGAAAGTTGGTAAAGACGGTACCGTTATTGTAAAAGAAGGCCATGGACTTAAGACGGAACTTGAATTTATGGAGGGATTTGAAATTCCTGGAGGTT
Source organism: Anaerocolumna sp. MB42-C2 (assembly GCF_030913705.1). Taxonomy (GTDB): domain Bacteria; phylum Bacillota; class Clostridia; order Lachnospirales; family Lachnospiraceae; genus Anaerocolumna. The sequence continues at coordinate 1,055,190 of NZ_CP133190.1, read as the reverse complement.
ATCTGACAGAGAGCATATGTCCCAATTTAAAAAGTAATGTAAAAATAATGCAGCAGCCATATATATTAATTACCGACGGGATAATTAATCAGTTTGCACAACTTCTTCCGGTATTGGAGCAGATTGTTGAGACGAATGCCGGACTGATCATCATAGCGGAAGAAATTCAGGGGGAAGCGTTGACACTTTTGATTAGTAATATTCAGAAAAAGGTTTTTAACGCTGTGGCTATTAAAGCTCCCGGAATCGGCAGAAGAAAAGCGGATTTACTGAATGACCTGGCGGTGGTTACCGGTGGCTGTGTATGCAGTGAAAACGCAGTCACGTTAGAAAATGTGAAATTATCTGAGCTGGGAAGAGCCGGGGAAGTCAGAATTGAAAAGAATAAAACTTTGTTTCTGAATAGCAGGGGCACAAAGGAAGCTGTCAAGAAACGGGTTGAAATAATAAAAGAATACATTCAATCAAATGAAACAGAGTTTTTGGATAAGAATCAGTATTATGAGAGAATCGGCAATCTTGAGGGTAAAATTGCATTCATACGGGTAGGAGGACATACTCTTTTGCAGATGCATGAGGAGACGCATAAAATTCAGTCGGCACTTGCCTTTGTCAGAGCAGTTGCGAAAGGAGGAGTGCTGTCCGGAGGAGGAAGTGCATTAGCTGCGATTGCCAATATCCTGGTGGACAGTTTTTATGATAAGAATGACTTAAAAGATGAAATTCTTGGTAAATTATTAATATTGGATGCTTTAAGAGCTCCGGCCGGAATCATTGTCCGTAAGGATGGACTGGGCGAAAAAGAATCTTTAAAGATTATGGAAGATTCGGCAGGTAAAATAGGTTATAACCTAGTAAAACATGAATTTACCGATATGAAAGCAGCAGGCATTTTTGATGCTGCCGCTGTCGTAACAACCGCACTTCATCAGGCGGTAAGCGTTGTGTATGAATGGCTGTATGCCGATGTTCTTATGGTGAGTGTACAACCGGATCAGGAAGATATTGAATTAATGAAACAGGGAGTTCCTATTATGAGGTGATTTTGAGAGGAAATATTATGATAATACAAAAGGTCAGGATCAAGGAAGGATATATTTTAAGAGAGTTTGGCGGAGAATTTAATATCTTTAATGAGAAGGATGGTGCAGGTGCTGTAATAAGTATGAATTCTATAAATGAATTAGGATGTTTTCTTTGGTCAAGGCTGGAAAAACACGCAACTTATAATGAATTGATACAGGCAGTCGCTGTAAGAAATGACTTGGATGAAGAGGAATCCAGGATGGAGGTAGAAGAATTACTTGCCAAGCTGATTAATGCCGGAGTGGTTGATATAATCTAAATTTAAGTGATACGGATAACAATAAGAAATTAGAATAGGTAAGGGAAAATAATAGCGGCCCAAATAAAAAGCACAAAAATCACATCAATTTTGTGCTTTTTTGTGCTCTAAATCTACTATTCTTAAGTTCAAAAAAAATTTGAAAAAATTTTTAGTATTTTTTAATATTATGGAACCATAAAATAAATACTCTCGTCTAATCAATGTAAAGGCTTAAGAAAGGAGGCACTTAAATAATCTCTTTCGGTACCAAAGAGATTATCTGTTGGAATAGAGATGATAAAATAATTAATCATTATTAAATTTAATGATAACTAATAATTGAACGAAAAATAAAATGAAAAAGTATTATATGACAAAAAATTAATATAAAGTGAAAAATGACATATTCAAAAGAAAATTATATGACTTCAATATAAATATATGAAATTGGACAGCGACTACCATATAAATTTTATTATAAGAGAGATGAGGTATTATTGATGATAAAGACTAAATTTATGAAAGCTATTATGTTAGGTTTATGTGTATCGGTTTTGTCTACAGGTGTGGCATTTGCAGAAACCATTGACAGTAAATCAGCAGAAGTAACAGCACAGGATTCCGGAATTGACAGTGAATTATTGAAATTACAGAGTGAAATTGACCAATATGTGTTTATAGATCATTTTAAAGAAATAGAAAAAATGGGATTTACCGTAACCCATACCGTACCGGCAGATCATTATGTAGAGATTGGGATTACTCCTTATAGTGATGAAAATGCAGATTATCTGTACGACATCTTTGGCAATGAAAAAGTAAAGGTTATAAAAGGGGAAGAAGCCGTATCATATGTAGCCTGTCAGGCAGAAGCACCGGATACCGCAGTATCATCGGAGGGGATAGATAATAATCTGGTTACCAGACAGGATGAAGTGAATAAAACCTTGTTTGAAGATAAGGTTTCTGAGTTAGAAACGAAAGGGATTTCTATTATGTATACAACTCCTATTGACGGTCATATCGAAGTTGGAATAAATCCATACAATGAAGATAATGCTAAATTTATTTATAGTTTGACCGGTGAAGATATGGTAAAAGTTGTCCTGGGAAAAGAGCCGGAGTTAATGGCAACATCCGGTCTTGCAGCAGATGAAGTAAAAACTGCCAATGCAGTACAGGACGGTAAGGTAAAAGCAGGAGAGGGCAATATGGAAGTTGTCAGTATAGCTGATAACACTCCAGTTGAGGAAACAGCCTCCAAAGATAATAATCGCTTGCCAATCATAGGTATTGCCGGAGTTGCGGCATTACTCGGAGGTGTGGTGCTTTTATCTCAGAAAAAGAAAACATCAAAATAATTTAGTAATATAGATAAAAAATAAACATGAATTAAGATAATTGAGATATACTAAGGCTGTTGCAAATCAGTATTATCACATTCAGCAGAATGTAATAAGATAATGATTAAGCAACAGCCTTATTTTATGCTATAGGACATTGCGTCCTATTGCATAAAAAGCCCGACCGGCAGGATGCACATGACGCGCTTAAGGAAGATGTCACTGTCGTGACAGCACGTCAGCACAGGAGTCTGGCAAGCCTGACACTTTATTTTACAGCTTGTCCGATTAGTCAATCGGTTCCGTTAATTTTGAATTCTCAAGGCGGTAAGTCTTAGGGCTTACGCCATAAGTATTTTTAAACATCTTGGAAAAATTGAAAGGATTATCATAGCCGGCCTGATTTGAAATATCTTGTATGGATAAATTTGTGGTCCGAATCAATTCGGCGGCTTTACGTAACCGGTAATTAACCAGATACTCCTGGGGAGATACCTGCAGTTCCTTTTTGAATATGGAAGTAAGATAAGAACGGTTAATTCCAATATAATCCGCTATATCGCACACTTTTACATGACCATAGTTTAAGGATATATATTGAAGGGCATGTTCTACATATGTTTCGCTGGAATAATCGTATCGTTTGTCTTTACTTCTGGTTGAACTTTGCGCATCAATTAACGTAGACAGCAAGTCAAATAAATATCCCACTCGTCTTATTTCATTAGCTAAGGTGAGGATATTGGAATCCAGCATCTTTTTAACCATCGGCAGATAGGTTGCGATGGGGATTGCGGAAACGGCCACGGGATTATCCGCTGAAAGTCCCGCATAAGTTAAATAGTCTGCCGCTTTAACTCCGTCAAAAGTAACCCAGATGTATTCCCAGGGCTCCTCCATATCGGCATTGTATTGAAAAGAAACATCTTTTGGGATTAAAAAAATATTCTCTTTCTTAACTTGATAATGTTTACCATCTATAATTAAAGAACCTTTGCCGTTTAGTACAAAATGAAGATGGTATTCATTAGGTATCTTATGATTATAGGTGTATCCCGGCGGACATTGCTGCTGTCCGCAATGCACCAGATACAAATCATTCGTCTGCTTTTTAATATTTCTAAGACAGCGAAATCCGACTGTTGTATTATAGGTTGTAGGTTTTTCCATAAAACCTCCCCTTTCAACTTCTTGTTAATAGGTTAATATCCAAAATATAAATTATTATAATTTTATCAGATATTTTAATTTAATTCAATCGAAGTTCAGGGATAATAACACAATATTTTTATCTTACTGGCATATTTACGATTAAGGTATAAATTTATAGGAATTAACATATAAAAATAACAAAGAAAGTTCACGTTTTTTAATGCATTTCTAATCTGATACTGACACTATGGTTAAAATGCATAAGTAAAAGAATAAAAAACTGACTTAGAAGCAACATAATGACATGTTTATATAACATAAATCCATTTTCTAATTGTTAATATGTCTATATAATTATAACTACATTGAATCTGTTTATTGATTCGGTAGAGCACTCGGCATTATAAATAAGAGGAGGAAAATTTATGAAACTTAGGAAGTTATTAGCTTTAACGATGGCAACAATTATGGTAATGTCTTTATCGGCATGTGGTAACAGCAAACAAAACAGCGGCTCAACAGATACTGCCAATACGGTAAGTGAATCATCAGGAGAAGAAGCAACTCAGACTGCAGATGGTAAGGCAGATGCCACAAAAGAGGTTTCCGCAGATACATTAACGGTAGCTATCTGGGATACTAATCAGGAACCGGGATTAAGAAAAATTATGGATGATTTTACAGCTAAGACCGGTACTAAGGTAGAAATACAGGTTACTCCCTGGGATCAATACTGGACCATGTTGGAAGCAGGTGCTACAGGCGGAACATTACCTGATGTATTTTGGATGCATTCTAATGAAATTGCTAAATATTCCGAATATGAAATGTTACTTGATTTAACTGACAGAATCGATAAAAGTAGTGTGGTAGATATGTCTAAATTCCCGCAAGACATTGTAAATATCTACAAATGGCAGGGTGAAAAGCAATATGCTATGCCAAAAGATATCGATACGATAGCATTATGGTATAACAAAACTATGTTTGATGAAGCAGGTCTTTCTTATCCGGATGATTCCTGGACCTGGGATGATTTTAAAGATGCCTGCAAGAAGTTAACGAAACCGGACGGTAGTCAATACGGATTTACACTTGCACCAAGCAGTAACCAGGATGGATGGTATAATATGGTTTATGATATGGGCGGAACCGTTATATCTGATGATAAGAAAGCCTCCGGATTTGATCAGCCTGGTACCATTAAAGCAATTGATTTTGCATCCGGTTTAGTAAAAGAAGGTTTAACACCGCCATATGAAACAATTGCTGAAAATAATGCAAATGCTTTATTTGAAGCAGGTAAAGTTGCTATGATCACACAGGGTTCCTGGATGCTTGCAGACCTTTGCAACAATGATTATGTAAAAGCAAACTGTGATGTTGCTGTACTTCCTAAAGATGCAACGACCGGAAGAAGAGCATCTATCTATAATGGTCTTGGCTGGGCAGCAGCAGCTAACACGAATAAACCGGATCAGGCATGGGCACTTATCGAATATTTAGGCTCACAGGAAGCTCAGCAAAAACAATCCGATTTAGGTATCGTTATTTCAGCTTATGAAGGAACCGTATCTAACTGGACAAAAGCTTATCCTGATTTTAATACTCAGGCATATCTGGATATGATGAAAGATTTAGTAATCAGACCATATTCTAAAACAACAGTAACTTGGGAAAACATGATTAGTGAAAAATTAGTAGATGCCTGGACAGGTAAGAAGAGTGTAGAGGATGTATGTAAAGACATCACTACAGAAATGAATGCAACATTAGCAGAAGAATAATAGAAATAGTTCCTGATACTGCTTCGGGGCTAATACTAAGAATAACAGAAGAACAATTGTGGCAGGCATCGTCCAGGTAGCAATGGGTGAAGTCTGCCATTCTTCTAAAAGAGAAATTATATAAGGAGATGATATCGTGTCAGGAAAAGTAAAATCAAAAGGAATAAATCAGAAAAGAAATGAATTTTTCTGGGGATGGTTATTTATTCTGCCTACTATGATCGGCTTAGTGGTATTAAACATTATTCCTATTTTTCAAACTATATACCAGAGTTTTTTTAAGACCGGTGCGTTTGGTAAGGGGAATATATTTATAGGTTTTAATAATTATAAAAAAATGATTGCAGACGAAAATGTCTGGCAGGCACTTATTAACACATTTAAATATGCTGTCATAGAGGTACCTTTTTCCATTGCGATTGCGATTGTTCTGGCTGTTTTATTAAACCGTAAAATACATGGACGTACGGTTTACAGAACTATTTACTTTTTGCCTATGGTCGCAGCACCGGCAGCAATAGCTATGGTGTGGAGATGGCTGTATAATTCTGAGTTTGGTCTGTTAAACCATATGTTAAATTCCATTGGGTTAAAATCTGTTAATTGGATTTCAAGCCCTAATTTTACTTTTATATCGATTGCAGCAGTAGGTATCTGGTCTGTTATCGGTTATAATTTGGTGCTTTTTCTGGCAGGTCTTCAGGAAATTCCAAGGGATTATTATGAAGCATCGGAAATTGACGGTGCTAACGGATTTAAACAATTTTTTGCAATAACCTTGCCTTTAATTTCTCCTACAATGTTTTTCGTAACAATAACAAGAATTATTGGTGCAATGCAGGTATTTGATACTATCTTTATGATGATGGACAGAACAAATCCTGCATTTCCCAAAACTCAGTCCCTGGTATATTTATTCTATAAATATTCCTTTATCGAGTCCAATAAAGGTTACGGTTCTGCAATTGTAATGCTATTGCTTCTGGTTATTATGATAATAACCATAATCCAGGTTCAGTTTCAGAAAAAATGGGTTAACTATAATTAGAAAGGAGAAGAAGATATGGGAAAACAGAGTAAAATCAATCTAGCTATTATACACCTCGTATTAATTATTGGAGCAATTACCATGCTTGTTCCCTTTTTATGGATGACATTAACTTCATTCAAGTCAATATCCGAATCTACACAAATGAATCCGTTTATTATTTTTCCGACTATTTGGAGAACGGACGCTTTCACTTCGGTTTTAAGCAAAATGCATTTTGAAAGATTATATCTGAATACATTAATATTAATTGCGGGCCGTGTTATTTGTGCCGTTCTTACGGCCACTATGGCAGGTTATGCTTTCGGACGTCTTACCTTTAGAGGACGGGATATCGCTTTTTCTTTAGTATTATTCCAAATGATGGTTCCTGGTCAGATATTTATAATTCCTCAATACTTAATAGTTAGTAAAATGGGAATGTTAAATACTAGTTTTGCACTTATTTTTCCGGGGCTGGTAACTGCTTTTGGTACATTTCTTTTAAGGCAGGCGTATATGAGTCTTCCGAAGGATTTAGAGGAAGCAGCTACACTTGATGGCTGCAATATCGGTCAAATATTTTTATATGTCATGGCTCCGCTTACGAAATCTGCTATGGTTGCCCTTGGAATTTTTACTGCCCTTTTTGCATACAAGGACCTTATGTGGCCGTTAGTAGTAAATACGGAACAAAATACTATGCCATTATCAGCAGCATTAGCGAAACTTCAGGGTCAATTCGCCTCCAACTATCCGGAACTTATGGCCGCATCTTTACTTGCCTGCATTCCTATGATTATTATTTATATCATTTTCCAGAAACAATTTATTGAGGGAATTGCAACCAGCGGCGGTAAGCTGTAAGAAATATAAGATCTTTAAAATCACATCATAAAAGAACAAAACCAGATAAGGGAGAAAACTATGCCAATTAGATACCATGAACAATCAAAAGAATTCCATCTTTATAATAACGAAATCAGTTATATTATAGAAATAATGGAAGACAATCAGCTGGGAAATCTTTATTACGGAAAGAAAGTAAAAGATCGGGACTCTTTTGCCCATCTGCATGAAGAAATGAGTCGGAGCCAGTCTGCAGTCCATTTACCGGAACCGTCCAAGCTGTGTTTACAATATACCAAACAGGAATATCCCTCCTATGGTACCGGAGATTATCGTTATCCGGCTTTTGAAATAAAACAGAATAACGGAAGCAGAATCAGTCATTTTGAATATGTTGATCATACTATTTATAAAGGAAAGAAAAAGATAGAACCGCTTCCTGCTGTTTATGTGGAAGAAGAAAAGGAAGCCGACAGTCTTGAAATTCAGTTATTTGATGCCCTGACAGGCACAAGATTGTTCCTTTTTTATACCATATACGCTGAATTGCCCGTAATAACAAGAAGTGCCAAATTTATTCAGGAGGGAGAGGATGCCATTTGCCTTACCAATGCTATGAGCGCAAGCATTGACTTGCCCGATATGGACTTTGAGATGCTTCATCTGGCGGGTGCCTGGGCAAGAGAACGTTATGTAAAGGCAAGAAAACTGGAACAGGGAATACAGTCTATATACAGCATGCGCGGTGCCAGCAGTACGGAACATAATCCTTTTCTTGCACTGAAACGTCCGGAAGCGACAGAACACGAGGGAGAAGTTTATGGTTTTAGTCTGGTATACAGCGGGAGTTTCCTGGCCCAGGTTGAAGTTTGTACCCATGATATGACCAGGGTTTTATTCGGAATTCACCCTAATAATTTTGAGTGGCCTTTAAAAACAGGGGAAGCTTTCCAGACGCCAGAAGTAGTTATGGTATATTCCAATCAGGGGCTAAATAAGATGAGCCAGACGTATCATAAGATATACCGAACCAGACTGGTAAGAGGAATGTGGAGGGATAAAGCCCGTCCTGTCCTGTTAAATAACTGGGAAGCTACTTATATGGATTTTAATGAAGAAGCAATCTTAAAGATTGCAGAAAAAGCCAAATCAGTAGGAGTGGAATTATTTGTTTTAGATGATGGATGGTTTGGTACAAGAGACGATGATAAACAAAGCTTAGGAGACTGGTATGTAGATAAAAGAAAATTGCCGAACGGTATTAGTGGTTTATCCGAGAAAATTGAAGCTATGGGTATGAAGTTCGGGCTTTGGATCGAACCGGAAATGACCAATAAAAACAGCGACTTATACCGCAATCATCCGGATTTCATTATCTCAACACCTGGCAGGTTTGATAGCTTAAGCCGTACTCAGCATGTGTTGGATTTCTCAAGAAAGGAAATCGTGGATTATATTCATTCTATGATTGCCGGAATTATAAGGGAATCAAAAATTTCTTATATTAAATGGGATATGAACCGCTATATTACGGAATGTTATTCAAGGGCGGTCTTGCCGGAAGAACAAGGTACGGTAATGCATAAGTATATTTTGGGGGTTTACGATTTATATACAAGATTAATTACTGAATTTCCGGATATTTTGTTTGAATCCTGTGCCAGTGGCGGCGGACGTTTTGATCCTGGTATGTTATATTTTGCACCGCAGACCTGGTGCAGCGACAATACGGATGCAAGTGAAAGATTAAAAATACAATATGGAACCAGTATGGTTTATCCTATTTCCAGCATTGGTGCGCATGTATCGGCGGTTCCAAATCATCAGCTTGGAAGACTGACACCGATACAGTCCAGAGCCAATGTCGCATTTTTCGGTGCATTTGGTTACGAGTTGGATTTAAATACATTGTCAGAGGAAGAAATTACGGCAGTGAAAGAACAGGTACAATATTATAAGGAAAACCGCATTCTTATACAGCAGGGTACCTTTTACAGACTAAAGAGTCCGTTTGAGGGCAATGATACGGCTTGGATTGTGGTGTCAGATGATAAATCGAAAGCAATTGCAGGTTTTTATCAGCGTTTAAATAAAGTAAATGCCAGCTGGCTGCGATTAAAGGTAAAAGGATTGGATGAGGGGGCGTTGTATCAGGTTTCCTGTCTTGGTAAAACTATGGAAGCATATGGGGATGAATTGATGAATATCGGACTAATCATAAACCGTAAAGATTTAAATCGGGCCGGTGGTGATTTTGCCTCTTTGTTATTTGATTTTGTTAAGATTAAATAGCTTGTTGTAAGTTCAATAAAATTAATACCAGCTAATAAAGTGTCACACGCAGTTTATTATATTAATAAATATATAAAAGAAGTTAAAAAAAGAGCCGGATTATAACTTATCTTTAAGTATTAATGATAAGTTATAATCCGGCTCTTTTTATATATGATTTGGTATTATTTTTCATTATGTACACATAATAACAATAACGATTAAAAATTGGGAATAATTGAATTCAATAAAAGTTTAAAGTTAAAAAAGGTTTAGAAGAAAGGATATAGAAAATGAATGTAATGGGTAAAGTTCCAAAAGATAAAACCTTAGATAACAGTATGGCATTGTTAATGGAGGGATATGAATTTATTCCAAACAGGTGCAGAAAATATCATTCTGATATATTTATAACAAGATTGTTGGGAGAAAAAGTAATTTGCATCAGCGGGGTTGAAGCTGCCAAAATCTTTTATGATAATCAGAAATTCACAAGAACAGGTGCAGCTCCTAAACGGGTACAGAAGACTCTATTTGGCGTAAACGGAGTACAGGCATTAGACGGAAATGCCCACAAACACCGCAAGGCAATGTTTATGTCAATAATGACACCTTATAACTTAAGTCAATTGGAAGCTATCACAAATAAACATTGGGAAAGTGCAGGAAAGGAATGGGAAAGGAAAACAAAATCCAGGAATAAATCCTTCCTTAATCCAAAACAGATTATTTTATTTGATGAAGTGCAGAATATAATGTGTAAGATTGCATGTGAATGGGCTGGTGTACCATTAAGTGCAAAAGAGGTAAAACAACGGGCGGATGACCTTGGCAAACTGATTGACGGTTTCGGAGGAATCGGTGTCAGATATTACGAAGGACTCTGTGCGCGTAAAAGAACAGAGAGCTGGATAAAGGGTATAATTATGCAGATACGTCAGGGAAAAATAGAGGCAGCAAAAAATACAGCCGCTTATACCATAGCCAGGCATCGGAGCCTGAACGGTAAACTGTTAAATATACAAGTAGCAGCGGTAGAATTAATTAACATTATTAGGCCTATTGTCGCAATTGCTACTTATGTTGCTTTTGGGGCTGTGGCCATGTATGAACATCCGGATTGTAGAATAAAGCTAGCTAAAAATGAAAATAATTACAATCTTATGTTTGCACAGGAAGTCAGAAGATATTTTCCATTTACCCCTTTTGTAGGTGCAAGGGTCAGAAATGATTTTGTATGGAGCAACTGTTTATTCAAAAGAGGTACCTTAGTACTTTTAGATGTTTACGGAATTGATCATGATTCCCGTTTATGGAGAAAACCGTATGAATTTCAACCGGAAAGATTCCGTAAATGGGGTGGCAATCCATACAGTTTTATACCACAGGGAGGAGGGGATTATTATGATGGACACCGCTGCCCCGGCGAAATGGTTGTAATTGAAATTATGAAAGCAAGTTTAGGTTATATGGCGAATAAAATAAATTATAATGTACCCAGACAGAATTTAACGTATTCTTTAAAAAGAATACCGACTCTTCCGAAAAGCAGATTTGTTATTAATAAAGTAAGACGGATAAAATAAGATTATCGATTAAAACGGTTGCAGCTTATAAGCTGCAACTGTTTTTTATGTAAAAATAAAAGCAGAGATTAATTAAAATCCCTGCTTTTATTTTTTGTGTCTCACTCAATATTCAGTTTTCATTCGATTAAAAATCCGTCTTACCAACATTATCTGAAATAGTAATTTTTTGTGACACTAAGCCAGTCCAAGACAACCATCTCCTAAAGTTTTGGTAAAGAACTTTTCTCTTTTGCAATTCTGAGACTAAACTACAAAATCTTAATTTTCTATCGGAAGGATACTTTTATAAAATTCATCTTATGAATTAGATTCATAAAAAGAACTTGTTTTTGTATCCATTCATTATTATATCAAATTCAAGATTTAATATACATTAATGAACTTGTAAATAATGGTATTTGGAATTGAGTCTGTAGACTTCATAATTCCAATGTAGATTTGTAGTTATTTTAACAAATTAACCCTCTATTTTACATCCAACCCGCTCAATACCATCGGTTATTTCTTTGGCATCAGCTGGATCATTATAACCGACTTCAATGGTCCCTCTAACAAGATCCACATTAATGGAGCTTACACCCTCAACTTTATTTAAAACATTTTTTACCTGAGTTTTCATTTTTTCATTTAATAAACCGGATACATTATAGTGTACTTTATTCATAAAACGACTCCTTTCTATAATATTGGTAACAAGGTAATTAACAATAAAAAGTAAAGTATACAATTGACAATCGGTATTTAATAATTATATTAATAGCATGTATAGTATTTGCTCATCTGTAAAATTCTATAATGAAAATAATTTTATAAATTTTGGAAAAGTCATGTTAAATTATAAACAGAAATTTGGATGAAAACATGGTTGTAAAATAGTATTCTATACAATATAATTGAAATAAGGATTTTTTGGCTCATAAGGAAACTTAAGGAGAAAAACATGCAGAATTGGATTATTGATTTTATGAACCAGTTTGGTTATTTAGGTATAACCTTATTAATTGCTTTGGAGAATATTTTCCCGCCGATACCATCGGAAGTTATTTTAACTTTCGGCGGATTTATGACAACCTATACAGATTTAAAAGTTATCTGGGTTATTATAGCATCAACCGGCGGTTCTTTATTAGGAGCATGTGTTTTATATGGTGTAGGTAATATTCTTTCAGCTGAAAGATTAGGAAAGCTGTTAGACGGTAAAATCGGTCAGATACTTCATTTTAATAAAGAAGATGTTTTTAAAGCCTGTGACTGGTTTAACAGTAAAGGAAAAGGCACGGTATTTATATGTCGTTGTATTCCCATAGTACGCAGTTTAATTTCCATACCTGCAGGTATGGCAAAAATGAAATTTGGCTTCTTTTTTATCTTAACAACTGCCGGTTCTCTCGTATGGAATACGGTATTAGTATATTTGGGTGTAGCTGCCAGCTCCTCCTGGGAAAAGATTGTAGCCGGAACCGACCTGTATACAAAAATTACGTTAATAGTATTGGGTGTTATCGCTGTTATTATTGTTTACCTCTATCTTAAGAAAAGGCTTAAAAAATAATATATAATAACAATAATATAAGCAATGTTTGGAAATAATAATTGTTTGAAATATCATATATACAGATAAATCTTTCTCCATCTGTATGATATTAAAATATAACAGTTTAAGAAAACTTACCGTTTAAATTTGGAGGTGAAAATGTGGCTAATGAAATAGTACAGGCTGTTCGCAAGGCTGAACAGGAAGCTGTAAAAACTGAAAAGGAGGCATCTCAGAAAGCGGAAGCAATAATTTTAAAAGCAAACGATGATTCAAAAAATTTAATAGTATCAATGACAAAGGAAATTCAAGCAAAAGCTCAAAAAGACTTGATACAAGCACAGCTTCAGGGAGAAGAACTTATGGTGACTGCTGTACAAAAAGCAGTAAAAGAGATACTTTTACTAAAAGAAGTGGTAAAAAGTAAAGAACAGAAAGCAATTGACCTTGTTCTTTCAGAAGTAATTTAACTCATCTGTTTTCATAAGAGTTTATTTTTACTTAAACAAAAAACAAAGGAGGTGTTTGCTATATGGCAGTGCTGCAAATGCAGCGTATATGTATATGTGCCCTGAAAAAAGACAGAAAAAAGATTCTGGAACTATTACAACGCCGTGGAATTGTAGAAATTAATGATATATTGCCTGAGGACAGTGTGTTTCATAAAGCAGATGTTTCCACCGCTGAAAATTTATTAACAAAAAATATAAATACAGCGAAAGAAGCATTAGAAATTCTTAATAATTACGTACCAGAGAAAAAATCTGTATTGAATGCGTTATATGGAAGAAAAGAAGTAAATTCAGATTCATACGATAATTTTAATACTAAATACAGCGATATCGTTCATATGGCAAATAGAATTGTATCTCTTGCTAAAGCCATAGCAGAAAACAAGGCAGAGATTCTCAGACTGCAAGCGCAGGTAGAAGTACTCTCGCCCTGGATGGGATTGGATATTCCATTAAATTTTACAGGTACACAAACTACAAGTAGTTTTATCGGAACATTGCCGGATATGTGGACATTGGAAATGATTTACGAGAAACTGGCAGGGCAAGCTCCACTAAATGTTGAAATAATTAGTACTTCCCGTGAACAGACCTGTATCTTTATCTTATGTCTTAAGGTAAAAGCTGAGGCAGTATCAGAGGCTTTGAGGTCGATCGGATTTTCGTATCCGGGCTCTCAGATTAATAAAGCTGCAAAAGAATATTTAAAGGATCTTAATAATCAGATATCCCAATCTGAGGTGATAATTAATCAATCCCAGGAGGAGATTAAGAAATACAAGGATTCAAGAAATGATATTTGTTTCCTCCAAGACTATGAAACTATGAGGTTGGAGAAGTATGGTGTGATTGGTTCCTTACTTCAAACCAACAAGGTATTTGTTTTAAATGGTTTTATACCAACTGATCAAGTGAACGATATATCATCGTTACTAAATCAGAGATTTGAACTTGCAATAGATTATACGGACCCGGATGAGGAGGAAGAAGTACCTGTTTTACTTCATAATAATGGATTTAGCAGCCCTCTTGAGGGTACGGTTCAAGCCTTTAGCCCACCCGGAAAAGATGATGTGGATCCTACATTTATTATGTCGCTGTTTTATTATATGTTATTTGGTTTAATGCTTTCTGATGCCGGTTATGGTGCTATTATGGCAATTGGTTGTGCAGTTGGGCTGGTTAAGTTTAAAGAAACGCTGGAAGAATCAATGAGTAAAACATTAAGGATGTATTTATTCTGTGGAATTTCTACCGTTTTCTGGGGAATTATGTTTGGCAGTTATTTTGGTGATCTGGTAGATGTAGTATCAGAATCATTCTTTGGGTATAAAGTGGTTATTCCACCACTTTGGTTTATACCTGTGAATGAACCTATGCGAATGCTGGTATTTTCCATGTTGCTTGGCATTATTCACATTTTTACTGGTCTTTTAATTAAGTTATATCTTTGTATCAAGAAAAAAGATTATAAATCTATGGTATATGATGTAATCTTCTGGCTTATGCTTTTATTAAGCTCAATTATAATCTTATTGTCCACAAAGATGATAAGCGATATATTTGGAATACAGTTGGGCATACCGGAAATTATGATTAAAATCTGCAGTATTATTGCTATTATGTCTTCTGTAGGCATTATACTGACAAATGGCCGTGAATCCAGAAATCCTTTTAAACGGTTTTTAAAAGGTGCCTATGCATTATATGGAATATCCGGATATTTAAGTGATGTATTATCGTATTCCCGACTGTTGGCTCTTGGATTAGCAACCGGTGTAATTGGAAATGTTATTAATAAAATGGCCGGAATGGCAGCGGGAGGAGCAATCGGTATAATTCCTTTTGTTCTTATCATAGTTATAGGGCATACCTTAAATTTAGGAATTAATGCTTTAGGGGCTTATGTGCATACGAATCGTTTGCAATATGTTGAATTTTTTGGTAAATTTTATGAGGGTGGAGGACGAATGTTCAATCCTTTCAGTGTTAAAACAAAATATTACAAATTCAAGGAGAAGAAAAACAATGGATAAATATGGAATAGTATTTGCTTTATTAGGAGCGGCTTTAGCTGCACTTATGGCTGGTGCCGGCTCTGCCGTTGCAGTTGGTATGGGAGGACAAGCAGCTGCGGGAGTAGTAACAGAAGACCCGGGGAAATTCGGTAAGGTATTAATTTTACAACTTCTTCCTGGTACACAAGGTATCTACGGTTTGCTGATTGCATTTATAACATTATCCCAGATTGGTGTATTAGGAGGCAGCAGTGACATTTCTTTAGCGAAAGGATTGTTGTACCTTGCAGCCTGTTTACCAATGGCTTTAGTTGGATATTTTTCAGCAATCAGTCAGGCAAAAGCTGCCGTATCGAGTATTAACCTAGTTGCCAAAAAACCGGAACAATTCGGTAAATCTATGATTTTCCCGGCAATGGTTGAAACATACGCTATCTTTGCATTGCTTATTTCCATGCTGGCAGTGAATGGAGTATCCGCATTAAACTTATAACAGTTAGGAGAGTTAAACGATGACTGGATTAGATAAGATATTAAAGCATATCGAAGAGGATGCCGTTTCTGCTGCAGAGCAATGTCTGGCTGAAGCGAAACAGAAAGCCGATGAGATTATGGCTGACGCACGTGCTGAAGGTGAAAAAAAATGTGCCAAAATTGCTGAAGACTCAAAAATGGATGTTCAGTCATGTTTAAGCCGTGCAGAATCTGCTGCAAATTTACAGGAAAAGAAGTTAATATTAAAGGCTAAGCAGGAAATTATCAGCGAAGTTATAAATAATGCGAAAAACTCTCTTTTAAAATTACCTGACAAGGAGTATTTTGATGTAATTATCAAAATGGTACAAAAGCACGCGCTGACTGGGGCAGGATATATTCTGTTTTCTGAAACAGATTCTAAACGATTACCGTCACAATTTAATGAAGTTCTGAAAAACTGTTTGTCAGGAAAAGCAGGAGCATCATTAACATTAACCGGTGATACGGTTAATGTAAACGGTGGATTTATATTAGTATATGGTGACGTGGAAATAAACTGTTCCTTTGATGCTTTATTTGCCGCAGCAAAAGAAAACCTGCAGGATAAAGTGAGTGAAGTTCTATTTGATTAGGAATACGGTTAGAAAGGAAGAGTATTGATATGGCTGATAACCAATATATATATGCGGTAGCGCGTATACGTTCTTTAGAACTTTCTTTGCTGGATAAAACTTTTTTTGATCAGCTAATAGCCTGTAAGAATTTTGAAGATTGCCTGCGTCTGCTGTCTGATAAAGGATGGGGCAGGAATGGAGATATAACTGCCGAACAGTTGTTGGAATCAGAACGTGAGAAAATTTGGGATACAATCAAAGAGCTGGTAAAAGACATATCTGTTTTTGATACGTTTTTGTATGGAAATGATTTTCATAATCTAAAAGCGGCAATTAAACAAGTCTATATAAACGAGGAAGTACCCGGGATATTTATATCCCGTGGAACCATAACACCTGAGATTATACTAAAAGCGGTTAAAGAACATGATTTTACTGTATTGCCGCCATGGATGTCTTCTTGTGCAGAGGAGGCTTATCAAGTACAGTTTCATACCGGGGACAGCCAATTATGTGATGCGATAATAGATAAGGCAGCGTTAGAAGCAGTATATCATAGCGGAAAGGCATCAGGTAATGAACTGCTGAAAGAATATGCAGAACTTAAAGTTGCATCTTCAGATATTAATATTGCAATACGTAGTTATAAAACCGGTAAAAAACGGGAGTTTTTGGAAAGATCTATTGCAGATTGTGTTAGTCTTGATAGTAAGAAATTAATAGAGGCAGCGCTTGGCGGAGAAGAAGAAATCTATAACTATCTTGAAAATACCGCTTATTCCGATGCCGTGCAGGCAATTAAGGAATCTTTGTCTTCGTTTGAACGGTGGTGTGACAACCTGATAATAAAGCATATAAAACCGCAGAAATATAACTCATTTACCCTTTCTCCCATTGCTGCATATATATTGGCCCGGGAAAATGAGATTAAATCAGTTCGGATACTGTTATCCGGCAAGTTAAATGACCTGCCGGAAGAATCAATCCGGGAAAGATTGAGGGAAATGTATGTATAAAATAGCTGTTTTAGGTGATCGCGACAGTATTTACGGATTTGCTGCCTTGGGGCTGGATACTTATCCTGTCCGTAACGAAGAGGAAGCTGCAAAAAGATTAAAAAGTCTTGCAGAAGGACAATATGCGGTAATTTATATTACAGAAGCACTTCAGGCTAAACTTGAAGCTGAAATAGACCGTTACCGTACGGAAAGACTGCCTGCGATTATACCGATTCCCGGAGTATCCGGTAATACCGGTAAGGGAATGCAAAGTGTGAAAAAATCCGTTGAACAGGCAGTTGGTTCGGATATTATTTTTAATAACAATTAAGGAGAGTCGCAAATGAGTAAAGGCACGATTAAAAAAGTTGCCGGTCCGTTAGTAATAGCTGAGGGTATGCGTGATGCCAATATGTTTGACGTAGTTCGTGTAAGCGAACAGAGATTAATCGGCGAAATCATTGAAATTCACGGTGACCAGGCATCTATTCAGGTTTATGAAGAGACCTCAGGTTTAGGGCCCGGTGAACCGGTAGAATCCACCGGGGCACCTCTTAGCGTAGAGCTGGGACCGGGACTTATCGGAAGTATATTTGATGGAATACAACGGCCGTTAGTAAGTATCATGAATGCTACTGGCAATAACTTAACCCGGGGTGTTGAAATTCCGTCTTTGGAAAGAAGCAGAAAGTGGAAATTCATCCCTTCTGCTAAAATAGGAGATACGGTAGAAGCCGGAGATATTATCGGTGCGGTAAACGAAACAGAAATAGTTCACCATAAAATTATGATACCCAAAGGTGTAAAAGGAAGTATTACATCCATTCAGGAGGGCGAATTTACCATTGAAGATACCATAGCTTTGGTTCAAAACGAAAATGGTGAAATCATTAATATTTCCATGATGCAAAAATGGCCGGTCCGTGTCGGAAGACCATATAAAGAAAAACTCCCGCCTGCCATGCCTTTAGTAACCGGACAGCGTGTTATTGATACGTTATTTCCTATTGCAAAAGGTGGTGTTGCATCAGTTCCCGGACCTTTTGGCAGCGGTAAAACCGTAGTTCAGCATCAGTTAGCTAAGTGGGCGGAAGCGGATATCGTTGTTTATATCGGCTGCGGAGAACGCGGTAATGAAATGACGGACGTATTAAATGAATTCCCGGAATTAAAGGATCCCAAAACAGGACATTCTTTAATGGAGCGAACCGTATTAATTGCCAATACCTCCGATATGCCGGTTGCGGCCAGAGAAGCTTCTATTTATGTAGGTATTACAATAGCGGAATATTTCCGTGATATGGGATTTTCCGTGGCACTTATGGCAGATTCCACTTCCAGAT
Organism: Anaerocolumna sp. MB42-C2; assembly: GCF_030913705.1. Taxonomy (GTDB): domain Bacteria; phylum Bacillota; class Clostridia; order Lachnospirales; family Lachnospiraceae; genus Anaerocolumna. Next base: position 1,036,349 of record NZ_CP133190.1, on the reverse strand, counting down.
GGGCAGAAGCACTTCGTGAAATGTCCGGACGTTTGGAGGAAATGCCGGGTGAAGAAGGGTATCCGGCTTATCTAGGAAGCCGTCTTGCCCAGTTTTATGAACGCGCCGGACGTGTAATTTCGTTAGGAAAAGAAGGCAGAGAGGGGGCATTATCCGTAATCGGTGCGGTTTCTCCTCCTGGTGGGGATATATCTGAACCGGTTTCACAGGCTACTCTTCGTATTGTTAAAGTATTCTGGGGATTGGATGCCAACCTGGCCTACAGACGTCATTTCCCTGCAATTAACTGGTTAACCAGTTATTCCTTATATGTGGATAATATGGGTAAATGGTTTAATACGAAAGTAAATGAAAACTGGATGCCGGACCGGGCACGTATTATGCGAATCTTACATGATGAATCTGAACTGGAGGAAATCGTTAAATTAGTAGGTATGGATGCTTTGTCTGCACCTGACCGGTTGAAACTGGAAGCTGCCCGTTCCATTCGCGAAGACTTTTTGCATCAGGACGCTTTCCATGAAGTAGATACGTACACCTCTTTGGAGAAACAATATAAAATGATGGAACTGGTATTGGGGTATTTTGATATAGCATCAGTTGCTTTGCAAAAAGGTGTGTCGGTAGACGATCTGGTTAAATTGCCGATTCGGGAAAGAATAGGCCGTTTTAAATATATTACAAATGAAAAGATTGAAAAAGAATACGAAGATATCGTAAACAGATTACATCGGGAAATCAATGAATTGACACAAAAGGAGGAATCCTAATGCCAAAAGAATATAGATCCATTAGAGAGGTAGCAGGACCTCTTATGCTTGTTCATGGTGTGGAAGATGTAAAATATAATGAACTTGCTGAAATAGAGCTGGCAAGCGGTGAAAAACGCCGCTGTAAGGTGCTTGAAATTGATAAAGGCAATGCTTTGGTTCAATTGTTCGAAAATGCCGCCGGTATTAATTTATCTAATAGTAAAGTAAGGTTTTTAGGCAGAAGTATGGAGCTTGGCGTATCGGATGACATGTTAAGTCGTGTATTTGACGGACTTGGACGGCCAATCGATAACGGACCTGAGATTTTACCTGAGAAGCGGTTGGATATAAATGGTCTGCCAATGAATCCGGCTGCCAGAAATTATCCTCAGGAATTTATCCAGACAGGTGTGTCTGCAATCGATGGTTTAAATACTTTGGTGCGCGGACAGAAACTTCCGATCTTTTCCGCCAGCGGTCTTCCTCATGCAGAATTAGCCGCACAGATAGCACGACAGGCTAAGGTACGCGGGACAAACGAATCATTTGCGGTAGTATTTGCAGCTCTGGGTATAACTTTTGAGGAAGCAAATTTCTTTACAGAGAGTTTCAAGGAAACCGGTGCGATTGACCGTACGGTTATGTTTATAAACCTGGCTAATGATCCTGCCGTAGAACGTATTGCAACACCGCGTATGGCGTTAACTGCAGCCGAATATCTGGCATTTGAGAAAGATATGCATGTACTTGTAATACTGACAGATATCACTAATTATGCTGATTCCTTACGTGAAATCTCGGCAGCACGTAAAGAAGTTCCGGGCCGCCGTGGATATCCCGGTTATATGTATACCGATTTAGCATCCCTTTATGAACGTGCAGGACGCCAGAAAGGCAAGATGGGTAGTATAACCATGATACCTATTCTGACCATGCCGGAGGATGACAAAACTCATCCGATTCCTGACTTAACCGGTTACATCACAGAAGGACAGATTATTTTAAGCCGTGAATTATACCGGCAAAGTGTGGCACCGCCTATTGACGTTCTTCCCTCTCTGTCACGTCTTAAGGATAAGGGAATTGGTGACGGTAAAACCCGTGCAGATCATGCTAATACGATGAATCAGCTTTTTGCTGCTTATGCAAGGGGAAAAGAAGCTAAAGAATTAATGGTAGTTTTGGGTGAAGCAGCCCTTACGGATATTGATAAATTATATGCTAAGTTCGCGGATGCTTTTGAACAGGAATATGTATCCCAGGGATATCATACCAATCGGGATATTGAAGAAACACTGGACTTAGGCTGGAAGCTCTTATCCATACTTCCAAGAACCGAATTAAAAAGAATTAAAGATGAGTTTTTGGATCAGTATTACGGTAAGTAATGGAGGGAGGTGCTATTTATGGCGAAGGCGCATATTAATCCGACCCGTATGGAACTTACCAGGCTTAAGAAGAAGTTAACAACAGCAGTACGTGGTCATAAACTCTTAAAAGATAAGCGGGATGAGCTGATGCGTCAATTTCTTGACCTGGTGCGTGAGAACAAGGCCTTGCGTGAAAGAGTAGAAAAAGCAATCATTGCAGCAAACAAAAACTTTGTTATAGCACGTGCAGGCATGGAGGATGAAGTGGTAAATGTTGCATTAATGGCGCCAAGACAGGAAGTATATCTGGAAGCCGGTGCCCGTAATGTTATGAGCGTAGATATTCCGGTATTTGATTATAAAACGAAAACACCGGATGCAAATGATATTTATCCGTATGGGTTTGCATTTACCTCTAGTGATCTGGATGATGCCATCAAGTCACTGCAGAATGTTTTTCCTGATATGTTACGGCTGGCAGAATGCGAAAAAGCGTGCCAGCTAATGGCTTCAGAAATTGAGAAAACAAGACGCCGTGTAAATGCGCTTGAACATGTCATGATACCTGAGATGCAGGAAAATATTAAATATATTAAGATGAAACTGGATGAAAATGAGAGAAGTACTCAGATACGTCTTATGAAAGTAAAAGATATGATGTTAGAGCAGGCACATCACTATAGTGAGCATGTTGATTCTTAATTAGGAAAATAACCGGATTGTTCTTCTGTCACATAAGAGTGAAATAGAACAATCCGGTTATTTATTTTTAAAATACCGATTATTGATTAAGGCGTAATCGTTTTATTTAATAAATTAAAAAGTTTTATCCTTGGCGATAAAGGATTCACAGTCAGTATCTTCGGATTTGTTTGAAACAGAATCTACTCTGCCTACAGAAATTTGGTCAAGAGTGCAATAATCAGCATTTCCGGCATGATACCTGCACTCTGAAACTATACATTGTATACTTGGATTCTTATCCATTCTAAATTCCTCCTTTCATTTTAACACAATTTGCAAAATGACTGTAGCTTATCGTTGTATAAGCTCATAAAAAACAGTGAAATTGTAAAGCAACTTGGCTTTATCTCCAAAGAAACTGCTAAACAGTTTCTTTTTCGTAGTTTAGCATGTGCGAATAGAGAAATTTTATGCACGATCATTGAAATGTCTTATTTATATAAAATGATATAAAAACATATAATAAAATGTTTGAAAATGAATTATAAATAAACTATGTTTGCCTGAAACGAACAATTGCAGTGGTTTTATTGACAAAGTATTGAAATAATTATACTATTGCAACAGAAGCAAACAAAATAGACAATTTACAAACAATATCTAACATTAAGGAGTGATTGCTGTAATGCTTGCTGCGGAAAGACATTCAAAAATAATACAGATGATTAGTGAAACAGGAGCCGTTCAGGTAGAAGAGTTAGCAAAAGTTTTAGATGTTAGCTTAATGACTATCAGGCGGGATTTGGAAAAGTTAAATCAGGATGGAATCATAGAACGCTGTCATGGCGGTGCAATTATTAAAAGAGAAGTTTCCTATATGGAGAAACGGACACAACAGATTGAAGATAAAATAAAAATAGCTGAAAAATGTGCTGGTTTCGTAAAAAAAGGTGATGCGACTTTTCTTGATGCCGGAACAACTACGTATGAAATAGCAAAGCGAATTCAGAATATCCCCGGTATTACGGTTATTACGAATGACTTAGAAATTGCCAGATTATTGCTGGAATCGGATGTGCGTCTTATGTTATGCGGAGGTATGGTGCAAAAGTCTACGGGAAGCATGCTCGGACCTTTTGCAAATCAGATGATGGAAGATATAAGGACTGAGATTGCATTCTTAGGAGCCATGTCTATAGATGATCAATTTAATGTTCTGACTCCAACCCTAAATAAAGCAGTTTTAAAACGAACTATTTGTAAAAATTCCAGGCGTCCTTATCTGGCAGCTGATGAAACAAAATTTGGGAAACAGGCTTTAATGAGAATCAATCATTTATCCGACTATGCAGGTGTTGTTACCAATAAATCATTAAATGCTGAGGAAGAAGCAAAAATGAAACAAATGAAAATTAATATGATACTGGTTTAGGAGGTGGACAGATGCCCCAATGTGTAATTATAGCGGATGATTTAACCGGAGCTAATGCTACCGGTGTTTTACTTAAAAAAATTAGTTATAATACGTATACGGTTATGAATACAGAGAGACTTGAATTAAGTAAGCTCGCGGAAAGTGATTGTATCGTATATCCCACGGACAGCAGAGCAGTAGAACCGTCCATAGCTTATAATAGAGTGTATAATGTAGCTAATTTATTAAAAAATGAGGATGTTCTTATATATTCCAAAAGAATCGACAGTACGTTAAGAGGAAATTTAGGGTATGAAACAGATGCATTATTAGATGCCCTGAATAATGATGCCATAGCGATTGTCGTACCTTGTTTCCCACAGGCGAACCGTATCCTTGTAGGAGGTTATATGCTTGTAAATATGGTTCCGCTGCATAAAACAGAAGCAGCGCTGGATCCAAAAACACCGGTTCACACATCCCTTGCAAGCGATATATTTGCCAAGCAGTCAATTTACCCAATTGCTTCTTTGTATATTAAAGACATTATGCTTGGGAAAAAGCATTTAGCTGCTGAGATTAAAAGAATGAAAGAGGAAGGAAACAGAATTATTATTTTTGACTGTATATCACAGGAAGACCTTGAAATTATAGCAGATGGTGTAATTGAAAGCGGAGTTAAATTTATTGCTGTTGATCCGGGAAGTTTTACAGCTACGATAACAAGAAAACTGATTGATCCGAGGGAGAAAAAAAACAAATACAAAATACTTGCCACAGTAGGAAGTGTAAATGCCGTAGCCAAGAATCAGTTAAATGAACTTCTTCTTGCACAGAAAGTATTGCCGGTTTATATCGATACGAAAGAGTTGGTACTCGGTGAAAAGAGAAGAGTTCGAGAGATAAACAGAGTAGTGGAGGAAATACAGAAAAATTGTGGGGAATATGATGTATGTGCGGTAATCGGAAATGGAATATTACCGGAGAACCGTTTGAATTTTAATGAATATGCTGAAAAATTAAAGTGTTTACCTGAAGAGGTAAGTAATTTAATCAATGATTCCCTGGCGGAAATAACTTATCTATTATTGAATAATAATCCGGAATTCAGAGGGTTGTACACCAGCGGCGGTGATATAACGGTAGCGGTAAGCAGAAAATTTAAAACGGCAGGAATCCGGTTACTGGATGAAGTCGTACCTTTAGCTGCATACGGTGAATTTATTTCCGGTGAGTTTGATGGATTAAAAATAGTTACCAAAGGTGGCATGGCTGGGGATCAGAATGCAATGAATCTATGTATTCGCTACTTAAAAGAGAAACTTTATATTTAATAAAAAGTGGAAATACAAGCGATAAGGATAGAGGATAAAGGTAAAATACCATTAAATCAGAAAAACTAAAATAATGAAAAAGGAGATATAACACATGGAAAAACCATATATAGCAATACCTTTAGGAGATCCGGCAGGAATAGGCCCGGAAATAGTAGTAAAATCCATAGCCAATAAGCAGGTTTTTGATATAGCTCGCTGCGTTGTTGTCGGGGATAAAAAAATTGTTAATGATGCAATCCGTTTTACAAGGATTCCATTAAAGGTAAACATTATAAATCATCCGCAGGAAGGAGTGTATGAAGAAGGCATTTTAAATTTGATTGACCTTGATAATGTGGACATGACAGCTTTTAAAATCGGTGAAATCAGCGGAATGTGCGGGCGGGCTGCATATGAATATATTAAGAAAAGCATTGAGCTTGCCAACAAGAAAGAAGTAGCAGCTGTATCTACTACACCAATTAATAAAGAATCTTTAAAGGCGGGTAATGTAAATTACATCGGCCATACGGAGATTTTCGGAGCACTGACCGGTACAAAAGATCCTCTTACCATGTTTGAAGTAAGGGGGATGAGAGTATTTTTCTTAACACGCCATGTATCCTTAAGGAAAGCCTGTGATTTGGTTACGAAAGATAGAATTAAGGATTATGTAAAAAGATGCAAGGAGGTATTAGTGAAGTTAGGAGTCACGGAGGGAACCATGGCGATAGCCGGATTAAACCCACACAGCGGTGAGCATGGGTTATTTGGCAATGAGGAAGCCCAACATGTAACACCTGCGGTTTTGGAACTGCAAGCGGAAGGTTATGATGTAGCTGGTCCAATCGGAGCTGATTCCGTATTTCACTTAGCTTTAAAAGGCCGGTATAACAGTGTATTGTCTTTGTATCATGATCAGGGTCATATAGCCACGAAGACATTAGATTTTGAAAGAACCATCGCGATAACAGGAGGAATGCCTATTCTAAGAACCTCTGTAGACCATGGAACGGCTCTTGATATTGCGGGAAAAGGAATTGCGAGTGAAGTAAGTATGATAGAAGCAATTTTATTGGGGGCGAAGTATTCTAAGAATTTTATGAATTAATGGGGGTAGCTTGGTATTTTGAAAGGAGAAGGTTAAGATGGAGGTTACTGTTTCAGGAGCTCAAATGTTAATTGGGTTAGGTATTGGTTTAATAGTTTTAATTTTTTTAATTCTAAAAACAAAGATTCATGTCTTTCTTGCATTAATCATTGCAGCAGTTATAGTTGGTCTGGTTGGGGGATTAGCACCTGCTGATACGGTTGATGCAATTACAGCAGGATTTGGAGGAACCTTAGGAAATATCGGTATTATCATAGGGTTTGGTATTATGATGGGTCAGATATTTGAAATGTCCGGTGCAGCGGAAAGGATGGCACGTACTTTCTTAAAGATATTTGGCAAGGGCAGGGAAGAAATGGCGCTGTCGCTGACTGGTTTCCTGGTTTCCATACCAATCTTCTGCGATTCAGGTTTTGTTATATTATCACCTCTGGCAAAAGCGTTATCACGTAAAACTAAGAAATCTATAGTAGGTTTGTCTGTAGCACTGGCAAGCGGACTTGTAATTACTCATTCCTTAATTCCGCCCACTCCGGGTCCTCTTGGAGTAGCAGGAACATTTGGAGTTGATGTGGGACATTTTATACTATTAGGTATCGTGATTGCAATACCTATGGCTTTGGCTACAATGATTTATGGAAAATATCTTGGTAAAAAGATATATCAGTTACCAAATGAAACTGGGGATGGATGGGAGAGACCGGCTTATCAAAAACCAATTTATGATGTTATATCAGATGAAAAGGATAAAAAACTGCCATCCGCATTTTTGGCATTTTTACCTTTAATTCTTCCGATTATATTAATATTGTTAAATACGGTTCTGAGTGCTTTATCCTTAAAGACCGGAATTTATGCAGCTTTGATTTTCCTTGGAAAACCGATAATCGCAGTAGCGATAGGTTTAATTATATCTATTTATACTTTAACAGTTTCCGTAGAACGTAAAGTGGTTATTAGTGCACTGGAAGACAGTATGAAATCAGCTGGTGTAATTATCTTTGTAACTGGCGGCGGCGGTGCATTAGGACAAGTATTAAAAGTAGCAGGGGTTGGTGATTATATTGCAAATGGAATTGCCGCAACCTCAATACCTGTTATATTATTACCTTTTATAATTGCTACTTTGGTCCGTTTTGTACAAGGTTCCGGTACGGTAGCGATGATAACTGCAGCGGGTATAACAGCACCAATCGTAGAAGCAGCCGGTGGCAGTATGCTGCTTGGAGCATTCGCAGCATGTATAGGAGCATTATTTTTCTCTTATTTTAATGACAGCTTTTATTGGGTTGTAAACCGTTTAAGCGGTATCACCGAAACGAAAGAACAGATCAAGGTTTGGTCAATAACAACAACAATTGCCTGGGCAGTTGGATTAGTGGAATTATTAATATTAAATATTTTTATGTAATATAGAATTATGTTTTAAGTCAAGTAAGTGAACTGGAAAGAGGTCATAAATAGGTTTCTCCTGTCACTTTGTGTTTATTATTTTGATCTTTATATTGAGAAATTAAAAACAGGTAGATACTCCGAAAAGTAATATGATATTGTAATTTATGTAAAATCAATATATATTACGGTGGAATATGTACCTGTTTTAATTTATTGAAATAAGGAGAGTTATTAAATTACAATAGTAACGTAATTACAATTCTACACCTTCTTTAAATACTTTTTCTATGTTATAATTATGATCCATTATAATAAAGTCTGCTCTTTTACCTGTAGAAATAGAACCAATTTCCTTTTCTGCACGAATAGCTGTTGCTGGAATTAAAGTTGCACTAAGAATTGCCTGTTCAACAGGAATTCCAAACTGTATAACATTTTTAAACGCTTTATAAACCGTAGTAGTAGATCCGGCAATGGTTCCGTCTTCTAAAGTAGCTTTTCCGTTTACCACATAAACCTTTTGACCGCCCAGTTCATAGATACCGTCAGCGAGGCCTGCGGCACTCATAGAATCTGAGATAAGGATTAGTTTATCCGAAAAAGCTTTATACATGAGACGGATTACGGCAGGATGTATGTGAATACCATCACAAATCATTTCGGCATGGACATCAAAATCGGATACAGCACCTACTAATCCGGGCTGTCTGTGGTGCAAACCATTCATTGCGTTAAATAAATGCGTAATATGAGTTGCACCGGCTTCAATCGCTTTTGCAGCCAGGTCATAATCACAACTGGTGTGTGCTAAAGATATTACTTTTGATTTACTGTGTTCTTTAATAAATTCCATGGAACCGGATAGTTTAGGATCTAAATCGATAATTCTGACATTGTCTCCGGACAATTCATTTAATTCAGAATACTTCTCTTCATCAATAGGCATGAGATATCTCTCATCATGAGCACCTTTTTTATCTGCGCCTAGAAAAGGTCCCTCCATATTTATACCGATAATACGGCTGCCTGTTTTTTGGGTGTTCATTACTTCTTTAATATGAATCATGGCTTTTTTATATATTTCATAATCGATTGTCATGGTAGTTGCTAATATGGAAGTTACTCCGTTTTTACCATAGAATTCACACATTTTTTCTATATCCGTTGTATCGGCGGTAGTAAAATCATAACCGATGCAGCCATGGGAATGTAATTCTATAAATCCTGGTATGATAAATTTGCCGTTACAATCTACAGAATTCTCCTGGTTATCACAAGTCAATGCGGGACAAATTGCCTGAAAACGTCCGCCGGTGACTTCAATATCGGTTTTTTGAAACCTGCCATCTATAAATACTTCCGCATTTTTATATAACATAACTGCCTCCTATTCAAAACAATAAACTACAGTTAAATCCGGGTGAAACTGCAGAATGGATGCAGGTACATCCGGTGTTACCGGTCCGTGCAGCGCTTTCTCAATAATATCCTTTTTATCCGGTCCGTTGGCAATTAATAATACTTTTTTTGCCTGCATAATAGATTTAATTCCCATGGTAATTGCTTTTCTGGGGACTTCATCAACTGTGTCAAAAAATCTGGCATTGGCTTCTATGGTGGATTCATCCAGCTCTACAATATGGGTAGTTTTCTCAAAGGATATATCAGGTTCATTAAAACCGATATGTCCGTTGCGGCCAATCCCAAGAAGCTGTAAGTCAATTCCGCCAAGTTCAGTAATCAGCTTATCATATCGGGCACATTCATCCTCATAATTAACAGCCAAACCATTAGGAACATTAGTATTTTTTCTGTCAATATTGATATGAAGAAAAAAGTTATGGTCCATAAAATAACGGTAACTCTGATTGTTCTCGGTTGACAGTCCGCAATATTCATCTAAATTAACTGTTGTCACTTGGGAAAAATCGATATCGCCTTTTTTATACCATTCCACCAATTGCTTATAAGTTCCGATGGGTGTAGAGCCGGTTGCAAGGCCTAATACACAGTCAGGTTTTAAAATAACCTGTGCGGATATAACATTAGCCGCCTTTCTGCTTAAATCATTATAATCATTTGCTTTTATTAAATTCATTTTTCACCAGTACCTTTCATTCTTCTTCAATAGCTTCAGTATTAGTATATTCCATCTGTTTTAAAAATCAAGTGAAAATAAAAATATTTTTCTTTTATAGTAAATATTACTTGATAATATGAAGAAGTGGACAGTTGACAATGGAATAAATGTAATATAATATTAAAAAAAGAAAAATATTTTTATTTATTTGAGAAAAATATTTTTATTAATATAGAATCAAAATTCTTAATTATCGAAATAAATATTCCATAATAAAACGATTTTTGTTGTAATAAAAGGGAAAAAAGGATAAAATTAAATAGTTAATTGTAAAAATCGGGTAAAATTGGGGAGTAATGTTGAATTGAAAAACTCTTTTCAACCGGCAAAAAGCACGCCACTAAAGCGGCAGATTGAGGTGACTATGAAAAATTCAGAAGTTCTAAATAAGATAAAAGGCGGATTAATCGTTTCCTGTCAGGCACTAAGTAATGAACCCTTATACAGTTCCTATATTATGTCCAGAATGGCATATGCTGCTGAACTTGGCGGGGCCAGCGGAATACGTGCAAATACGCCGGAAGATATTGTGGAGATCAAAAAGTCAGTAAAACTGCCGGTTATCGGATTATATAAGCAGATATTTCCGGATAGTGAGGTATATATAACGCCTACGGAAGATGCTGTTGATGCCCTTATGGAAAGCCGGCCGGATATTATAGCAATGGATGCAACCAATCGCTTGCGGCCATATGGTATCAGCCTGGATGATTTTTTCCTTAAATTAAGAAAGAAATATCCCAATATGTTATTTATGGGAGACTGCTCTACCTATGAAGATGCACTGCATGCAAAGCTGCTGGGGTTCGATCTGGTCGGAACGACATTATGCGGTTATACAAAGGAAACGAAAGGTAGCAGGCTTCCAAACTTTGATTTAATGAAAGAACTTTCTGTGAATTTAAGTATTCCTGTCATAGCAGAGGGCGGTATATGGACACCGGAGCAGTTAAAAGAGGCATTTAGCTGCGGAGTATATGCGGCGGTTGTCGGTACGGCAATCACACGGCCCATGGATATTACCAGGAGATTTGTTGATATGATAAATTGTGTAGAATAAAGGAGTTTGGATATGGAAGGAATATATTCCAAAATTGAAAACAGTTACGGCAAATTTACAAAATCGGAAAAAGTGGTTGCGGATTTTGTATTCCAAAATCCGCAGAAAGTATTATATACCTCCATTACGGATTTAGCTGAGATGTGCGGAGTAGGTGATACAACGGTATTCCGGTTCTGTAAAGCCTTGAAATTAAATGGTTATCAGGAATTTAAAATGCTCTTAGCCCAGGATATTGCGAATAAAAAGGGTATGAGTAATGCAATAGCCGGAACCATTGAATTAGAAGATGATGTAAAAACAGTATGTAAAAAAACTTTCGCTACGAATATAGCAGCATTAAATGAAACATTTAATTTATTGGATTTTGATGCAGTCACGAAAGCAGTTGATTTAATATCTGCAGCAAAAAGGATTCATTTTTTTGGAGTTGGATCATCAGGGGTTATAGCCCTGGAAGCAAAGCAGAAGTTTATGAGAATACTTCCTAATGTTGAATTTATAGCGGATGGTCACATGCAGTGCATGGCAGCAGCTCTTTTAGACAGCAGGGATCTGGCTATTATATTTTCCTATTCCGGTTCTACAAAAGATATGATTGAAGTGCATAAGCTTGTGAAGCAAAATGCCTGTAAGTCCATTTGTATTACCAGGTTTGCCAAAACAGCCCTGACCAATCAGGCCGATGTTGTTTTATTGTGCGGTTCAAACGAGGGTCCTCTTGATGGCGGTGCTTCTTCCACATCTATGGTACAGCTTTATTTATTGGAAGTTTTATATATGGAATATTTTGTTAAGCACTATAATCAATCCAGAGATAATAAAGCAAGAACCACGGAAGCGATATCTTCAAAACTGCTATAATAACCTATATAGGATATGTTAAACATATAAATTCCGGCATATAAGCAAAAGTACAGGTACCCGAAACTTTACATAAGTTACGGGTACCTGTATTTTTATGCTTTTTCTACACTGCCTATATATAATTTGATTTTATCAATTCTTTTTTTGGTAACGCTTTCAATTTTAAATACCAGATTGTCAACTTCTATAGTACGGTCATCATGATCATTGGGAATTTCACCCATAGTATCAATTAATAAACCGGAAATCGTTTCATAATTATCAGAAGATATATTTAAATCCAGCTTGTCATTTAATTCATCAATTGTTAATAAACCGTCAATAAGGTAGGTGTTATTATCTAATTTCTTAATTTTAGGTAATGTATTGTCATATTCATCCTCAATATCACCCATAACTTCTTCGACCAGGTCTTCCATAGTAACAATTCCGGAAAAACCACCATATTCATCGATTAATACGGCTATATGATTTTTAGATAACTGCAGTTCTTTAAACAATTCATAAATATTTTTACTATCCGGAACCAGGTAGGGTTTCGTCATTATGGAACGGATATCTACATTACGGTAACCAACCTTAATTGCTTCTCTCATAAAATCTTTTGAATAAAGAATACCGATGATATTATCAATATCATCTTCGTAAACCGGAATCCGGGAGTATTTTGTTTCTAATAATTTATTAATGTAATCATCCAGAGGATCTAATATATTAATTGCATATATATTAATCTTAGGGGTCATAATTTCCTTAGCAAGTTTATCATCAAATTCAATGATGGAATTAATCATTTCTTTTTCATTTTCGTTGAGAACACCATGAACTTGTCCTTCTTCAACAAGGGACTTTATTTCTTCTCTTGATAAAATATCTTCTACCATATCATTTTTTGCACCGAATAATTTCATTACTAAATTGGTGGAAGCAGTTAGTAATCGAATAAATGGAGAGGCGACCTTGGATATCAATATAATCGGTTTAACAGCAAACATACTAATTGATTCCGTGTTTTGTATTGCAATCCTCTTAGGTACCAGTTCACCGAATACCAAGGTGAAATAGGATAATAATATAGTGATCAGGATTAAGGACATTTGTTTACCATACGGTATATGCATTGCTTCCAACCATTGTCCTAAAGGTCCTGAAAGTCCGGTGGCAGCAGAAGCACTGGAAAAGAATCCGGCTAATGTAATAGCTACTTGAATTGTTGAGAAGAATTTAGTTGGTTCGTCAATTAAGTTTTGAACTAGATTTGCTTTTTTATTACCCGACTCTGCCAATCTTTTAATTTTATTTTTGTTAACAGAAACGGTGGCCATTTCGGCACAGGAAAAAAATGCATTAATAAATGTTAAAATAATTAGTATTATTATCTGAAATATAATACTATCCCCGTCAGGGTCTGAATCCATTGTAACTTTCCTCCTAAAATTTTAATATTAGTATAATAGCATAATTTTTTTTATTATGCAAGTTTATGAGAACCAATAAGTATTCTATATAATAATTCCACTGGTTTGATTTTGAACAGATAGAATTTGTTCATAAAGGAACGATCCTACATTAGGGATATTTAAGTTGTATTTTTCAGTATGTTAGACCTGTCGATGTAAAACTTAATTTTATTATAAGACAAATGCTGAAAAATACAACTTATAAGTAAGTACAAGAAATGTTCTATGATATTGGAAAGAATGTTAATCCTGCCACCTGCTGTACAGTCTAAAAAACCGCGTTTGGCCAGAAAGCTGGCAGGTAAAATACTAATAATTATGTTATTGTCTGGAATTATTCGTGGGATTTAAGAAAAACTGATTCAAAATCCCAAAAGCCATTAAGTCCGCCATCTGTAATGCCTGAGCTTCAAGGATATCAAATAAGGCTATATCGGAAGCGTATTTTCCATTCAGCCGGTATACAGCTTGATCTTCTGTCATTTTAAGATGTTCATAGAATAATGCCCGAAATTGTCTGGGAGACCAGTGTGGATTGATTTCGCCAAGAAATAAAGAGATTTCATCTGCATTTTTATGCCATTTTTTTCTGTCTTCGTAAACCGCTTCCATATTACCATTTTTTGTATTATTAATTAGTCTGGCGGCGATTAAAAGATGATCCTTTAATAAGCCCTCGAAAGTTACAGCTTTATCAGCAGAATAAAAATTCCTTAGTACTACAGCAAAATCAGTAGGATTACGCAGCAATCTTTCCGTAACAAGTTCCAGATCTTCTGTATTAGAGGCAGTACTTATGATAAATGTTCTGGTCCAAAAAACATGTTGTTCCCATAATTTACGGAAAGCGTTAAATACATTGATTTGATTTTTACAGTTGGATAAATTGTTGTTGTTAAATAACATACAATTTCTCTCTTTATTCTTTTTTGTTATTATATGAGAGCAATTTAGTTATGATACAATAATTAATCAAATACTGCTGAGTAATCCTTATGGATTCATTTTCACGCTATTTTGTCTTTCCTTGATTTGCGACCTGTTCCATCTGTGCTTTTACAGCGTCTGGATCACCCAGATAATATTTATTGATTACCTTAAGATCTGAATTAAACTCGTAAACCAAGGGGATACCTGTAGGGATATTTACATCGATTATTTCTGCTTCTGATAGATTCTCAAGATATTTTACCAAAGAGCGAATGGAATTCCCATGAGCTGCGATAAGTACTCTTTTACCGGCAAGAATATCTTTCATAATCGCTTCATTATAGTAGGGAATGACACGATCTATGGTATCCTTAAGACTTTCGCAAAAAGGAAGCTTTTCTTTGTCTATATTCCTGTATTGCATCTGATTCCTTGGATTTTGTTCGTCATCAGCAGATAGTTTCGGAGGACGGATATCAAAGGAACGCCGCCAAATCTTAACTTGATCCTCACCATATTTTTCTGCAGTTTCTGATTTGTTAAGACCTTGAAGAGCTCCGTAATGTCGTTCATTTAAGTTCCAGGTTTTTACAACCGGAAGCCAGGTCCGGTCCATTTCATCCAATACATAATTCAGGGTATGAATTGCTCTTTTCAAATAGGATGTATAACAAATATCAAAATCAAATCCATTTGCTTTTAACAACCTGCCTGCAGCTTTGGCTTCTTCTATGCCTTTTGGAGACAAGTCCACGTCGGTCCAACCCGTGAAGAGATTTAATTTATTCCACTCACTTTCACCATGTCTGATTATTACCAGTTTCATAATATAACCTCTCTTTCTATTTCTTTATAAGGAGTTTGGCAGCAAAAGTCTAAAACACTCATTCTGCAATTATCCAGATATATTTATATGTTCATATTTGTTTATATTGTACTGCTTTTATTTCCCATTTACAAGGATAGCTGCTAAAAAAGTATTACGTCGAATATTGCACGGATTTTCGGATAAATTAATACTGCAAAAAAAATTAGTATGTATAGTATCAATTTAGATGTAAACATAATTATAGTTGAATTATCGCTACTGTTCAACAGGCAACAACTCGACGTGGTTTTTGTGAGTGTATTGTCACAGAAAACCGGAGAATTGAGAGTCAAAACGCTGCCTCCTCGTTTTGTGTGTAACGCGAAGTCTGTTATTGTTCACGGAACTGCTGCTTTTTACAGGGGAGTGGACAGTAACGAATTATCAAAATAAGAAGAATTATGGTATAAAAAGTCATATTGACACATTTAGTAAAATAAGATATACTCAATAGGAAAGTAGGTATTTTCAATGACAAAGGGTCAATTAGAAGCTAGGTTAAGTGAAGCAATCAGTAAATATGAGATAGAATATATGGGACGAGGTCCAAAGGTAATAAAATCTTATATTATTGGTGACATGATTATTGTAAGACTTCTGGGATTTTTAAGTCCATCGGAGCAAAAACTTACAGAGAACCCTCAAGGTGTTGAGTTGTTTAAAAAAGTACGTACTTCACTCTTTGAAAGCGGGAGAGCATACTTGGAAACATTAATCCGTGAAATCGTAGATGTAGCCATTGTTAGCACTCATAGTGACGTTAGCACGAAAACCGGAGAAAAAGTAATCATTATAACTGTTGATAAAAACTTAGAGGACTTAATACTGTAAAAATAATTTCGGAAGACGATACAAAGTAGCCGGGCTAAGTTGTTAGTAAACCGATATCCATGTGATAACCATGGGTATCGGTTTTTTTTTCTTTATGGTAGTTAATTGTTTTCCAAGAGTAATTATTTAGAAAGGACAATGGTGATAGAATTGTTTCAAAAATTAATCTTATCGGAAGATGTACAAAACATCTTAAACAATTGTAAAAACGTCATTGCACCAAAAACAAGGGAAGAATTATTGGTATTAACCTTTGGTAATAATGCAAATGACACATTTGAGGTAAAATATGAAGTAGATGGTAAAGGCTCCGTTAGTGAGGCCACGGTTACCCGCTGCAAAAATGGGGCTGTCATCAACTATCCGGATGATTATATGAGAAGACGCGATCCGGATTGTCTATTGGTAGCCGATGAATTGGGGACAGATAAACCAACGTACGATGATGTATATAAAGATGATTTTGCTCCTCTGCGTGAAGCTACCTTAACATGGCTAAAAGAACAGGAAATAATGGTAATACCTTTTATGGCCGGAGGTATGGAATACGGTTATGAAGCTTTATTAGTGGCTCCGTTGAATGCAGCATTTTTTGGTGCGGCATTGGCTGATTTACAGGGATTTATTAATTTAGATAAGATAGAGAAAGAATTTAAACCAAAAGCTGTTGTATATTTGGCACCACCTTTTAGGCATACTCATTTTAACGGCAAACAGATAGTTATTCACAACCGATTAACTGATTTACACGAAGTTTTTTCATATAACTTATATCCAGGGCCCAGTGCTAAAAAAGGCATCTATGGTGTTCTCCTTAACATTGGAGAGAAAGAGGGATGGACTACGGTTCATGCTTCTACGGTAAAAGTTATAACCCCATATGATAATGAAATTGTAATTATGCATGAGGGAGCTTCCGGTGGCGGTAAAAGTGAAATGGTGGAAAATATTCACAGGGAATTGGATGGAAGGGTTATCTTGGGCAGTAATACTGTAACCAAAGAGAAAAATTATATCGAACTCATTGATACCTGCGAACTTAGACCGGTTACCGATGATATGGCCATCTGTCATCCTGCAATGCAAAATGATAGTAAAAAGCTGGTAGTAAAAGATGCGGAAGCTGGATGGTTTTTACGTCTGGATCATATTAAAAAATACGGAACTTCTCCTCAGTTTGAAAGCATTTTTACACAACCCTCAGAACCATTGGTATTTCTAAATGTACAGGGTGTGCCGAAAGCCACCTGCCTGGTATGGGAACATACATTAGACTCGGATGGTAAACCTTGTCCGAATCCCAGAGTAATTTTACCTAGGCATTTGGTACCTAATATTGTAAATGAACCGGTTGAGGTCGATGTAAGAAGTTTCGGTGTAAGAACTCCACCTTGTACAAAAGAGAATCCTAGTTATGGTATCCTTGGATTATTTCATATATTACCTCCGGCTCTTGCTTGGATATGGAGGCTTGTAGCACCTAGAGGTTATAATAATCCAAGTATTACTTCTTCTAATATCATGACCAGTGAAGGGGTAGGTTCTTACTGGCCGTTTGCTACGGGTAAAATGGTAACCCAGGCCAACTTACTCTTAGAGCAGATTAAAAATTCTTCTCATACAAGATATGTATTAATACCAAACCAGCACATTGGAGCTTATGAGGTAGGATTTATGCCTCAGTGGATCGCTAGGGAATATATAGCCAGAAGAGGCGGGGCAAAATTCAAACCCGAACATCTTGTGGAAGCCAGATGTAAACTGTTAGGTTATTGTCATGATTCGTTAAAAATAGATGGACATTATATCAGAAAAGCCTTTTTACAGCCGGAGGTGCAGGCTGAGGTAGGAACGGAAGGATATGATAAAGGTGCACAGATTTTGGTTGATTTCTTTAAAAGAGAAATGACTAAATTTGACAATGAAAATCTTGATCCCTTAGGAAAAGCAATTATTTCATGTTTTTTAAGAGACGGTACTTTAGAAGAGTTAAATCAAATAATTCCAATGAGGTACTAATGTATTAGTGAATATGGTTTTCGATTCTGGAACATACTTATGGTGTAGTAAAAACTAATCTAGGTTAAGTTTTGTGGTATAGATAGAAAACTATCCTAATTACCGAAACAACAAATTAGTAAGGAGATTGATATGCCAAAAGATAGTCAGCCGGATAATAAAAAAGCAAGAATGGAAAAAGCAAATGGTCAGACTCCCATAACCCGTGAAAATCAAAATCACAATAAAAATGCAAAAAGACAATCAATCAAAAATAATGATGTTTAGGGGGTAAAATATGGCTAAAGCAGGTATGAGACGTCCGGATCCAAGTGAACCCCATGGAACAGAAGGCGGACCTGGTACACACATGCAAAAAAATGATGTGAAACCTGTTCCGGAGATTCAGGGCAAAGCTAAGGCTGGACATGAGAAAGCGAATCCGATTAAAATTGATGGTAAATGGTAATTGTTAAACAAAGGGAGCTGTTAATATGTAATTTATAGCAGCTCTCTTTTGTTGGAAATCTGTTATTGTACACTCCCCTGCAAAAAGCAGCAATTCCATGAACAGTAACGGAAATCTCTTATTGTATCTTAATGGAAAAAGCAGTTTATATTTTGTTATTCGTTAAAATATTGTATAATCATATTGTACGTATAGTGAATCATTTGATAAAATGTAGAAATTAATTTACCTGTATAAAGGATAATAAAAATTAAATCATTTAAATGGAGATTAATGCTCTAAATGAACAGGAGCCCGGATGAAAGAAAAAAATACTAAATATAGTTTGATAATTGGATTTTTTATTGCATTGATTAATTTTCTATTGCTTCTAATAGGAGTGAGATTTGTGCTTATACATGCTGTGATATTGCAGAATGTCATTGCTTATAGCATTCTCTCCTTGATATTAGGAGGAATCACCGCTGTATTGATTTATTTTCGTTTAAAGCTTGCTGTTATTATTTATTTTTCGGGGATTATAATTGGATTTATTAATTTATTTGCCATGTTTATTAAAGACACCAACGGATGGGGGGATCTGACTGGATTTATGTCTTATCTTGCCTGGTTAATTATAGGTTTCCTATCCGGTTTAATGATCCAATTCGTTTTATATCTTTATAAAAAGATAAGACAAAAATAAAAAGTATAGATAGAATTTTTATGAGCTAAGGGCTTTTGTATAATTCATTCAGTACAATAGTAAGACAGACTATGTGGGAAAACATAAAAACATATCCCGCTTATTACAACTACAAGTATACTGCCTGGTAGATTATACAACAGCCCTTTGTATTAACAAAACTGACGTTAAGCTAAGCCCACCTAAAAGAAACCGATTCTATGCAAAACTGCTAAGTCCCAGTTCTTTCCGTTTTTTTTCAATGTGATCTACATAAATTTGAATGGTTTTTTCAGCATCCAGTTCAACCACAACTTTACCAAGACCAAGGGTTTCCGTTGTTTCTGTTAAAGTTTTTACGACAACATCGCTGCCTGTAATGGATGGAACGGGAGCTACATGAACGAGCCAGCCAAGAGCAACTGCAGTGCAGGCATCGGCCACGGCTTTTTGTTCCAGATATTCCGGAGCACCGATTACTAATGGTAGTTTATTGGTATCAATGTTTAGGGCATCAGCCAGTTCTTTAGCGGTATGTGTCATTTTACCGATATCAACACAGGCACCATAAGATAAAACTGGGGGGATGCCTAATTTTTTACACACTGCTTTCAGGCCATCTCCGCATTCCTCTGCAGCTTTAGGATCTGTTAATCCGGTGTATTCCATAACAGAGGAAGTACATCCGCCTGATAAAACAAGTATATTATTTTTAATTAAACCTTTTGTGATTTTAAAAATATTACTGCCGCCTTGTCCGAAACGTGCGGTAGTACAGCCGACAATGGTTGCAATGCCACGAATATTACCGTTTGTTATCTGCTCGATTAAAGGATCAAAACTTCCGCCTAAAGCATTACGCACCGATTCGGTACTAAAACCGACAGTACAGTTTGATTTGTAGGGAGGAATATAGGTTTTACGTTTTTCTGATTTACGTTTTTTAAAGGTTTCAATTGCCATATCCAGTGCCTTTGCTGCCTGCTCCTCCATTTTTTCAGGAATAAAGTCCAAGGTTTCGGTACCCTGTAGTTTTATTACAGGATGAGTGCTTAGAAGTTTAGTACCAAAACGTTTTGCAAATAACGGCATGGTAGGTACCGTACAGTTGTAATCAAACATAAACATATCAACGACCCCGGTTGCAAGCAGGTATTCCTGGGACAGCCATTCTCCTTCCTGCCCGCCGTATCCGCTTTGATTATGGGTTCCTTCATAGTTCATTAACTGCTGTCCCTCGCAGACATGGCCCAATATCTGGATTCCATCTGCACCGGCTTCTTTTGCCTTAGCCTGCCATTCTTTCGTGGAAGCCATATCAATGGCAACATGAGCTAATAAAGGCATATGGCCGTTAGTTACAATATTAACCATATTTTCTTTTAACAAGCCCATATTCTGATGCTTTTCTGTTATTTCCTGAGTTCCCATAAGGATTTCCTGAATAATATCAAGAAGGAACAGACCTTGATATTCATTTGCAACACCAAGTCGTACACTGTTTAACAGGAATTCAACCGGATCTGAGTTAAAGTTTGTCATACACCTGGTCTGGGCGTAAGCAATTTCACTATATCCGCCACCAGGAAAAAGCTCCAGTTCTTTCCAGAGTTCTTTTCTTTTAGTCGGAGCAAATGCTTCCACGGTTTTTGACGGTTCATAATAAGGCAGATGAATATCATCCATTACCCATTGGGCAAAATGAACGGCCAGTTTCTGAATGGATTCACTGGTATCCAGACCAGCCATATTTGCATATTTTTTTAATTTTTCAGAATCTCTTATCTTTAATCCGCTGCCTGGATGTTCACCGGCAGCTTTTAGGGTTCTGGCAGCCTGTTCGCAGTGGAAAATATTTGCGGAAGTACCAATGGTAACATGGCGGTATACAAAATTTCTGGCAACCATGGTATGGGCATCTACACCGCAGGTACCCCTGGGGACTTTATCGTTAATTCGACAGGGACCGTTAGCACATAACTGACAGGACAGGCCCTCAATACAAAACTTACACTGTATTGGCTGCTGCTGACTGAAACGATCAAATACATTGGTCATTCCGGCATCATGAACTACTTTATACATTTCACGCATTGCCGGATCGATAATAACATTTAACGGGTAACCCTCTTTTGACTGATCGTCTTTTTTTATATGTTCCCTTTGCCATTTATGGACTTCTTTCATGGACGGCGATCCCTCAATAATATCGTAATCCACTTGAATACGGTTATGGATATCCGTGTGAGTATTGGGATCATTGGATGCTTCATTGGTAAGTTTACCGCCAAAGGTCGTATTATCTCCGCGCATGGTTTTTGCGCTGTTTTCAAATGATTCCATTATATTTTTATCAGACATAATGATTCCTCCTAAGGGATTATTTGTCATTAGGTTTTGTCAATCAAATTGATTTTATACTTTTGATCTTGATTAAAATAAAGATCAAAAGAAAATTTCAGGAAACTATTGCATTTATTATATCCGAGTATTATAATAGGGATTAAAATAGTAGGAATTAAAATAGTGGGAATTAAAATCATGACAATTAATTCGTCCAAAGTTTTAAGGAAAGGAAAACAGGTGGAAGCAATGCCAAATAAACTATTGGAAATAAATAATCTGCAGGTAAGTGCAGAAGGTAAAATTATATTAAATAACTTAAATCTTACGGTGAATCAGGGAGAAGTTCATGTAATAATGGGTCCAAACGGCGCCGGTAAATCAACCTTAGGTTATGCCGTTATGGGACATCCAGGGTTTAAAGTAAACCAGGGAAACATCTATTTTGAGGGAGAGAATATTACAGAGGAAAAAGCTGATGTCCGGGCTAAAAAGGGAATATTCCTTTCTTTTCAGAATCCGGAGGAATTATCCGGTATCACTTTGGAGAATTTTTTAAGGACCACCCAATCAGCGGTTACCGGTAAATCCATTCGTATAATGGCTTTTAAAAAAGAACTAGGTAAAACGATGGAAAACCTAAATATGGATAAAGATTATGCCACCAGATATCTGAACGTGGGTTTTTCAGGCGGAGAAAAGAAAAAATCAGAAATCCTGCAAATGCTTTTATTGAATCCGAAGCTTGCCATATTGGACGAAACAGACTCCGGACTGGATGTGGATGCTGTCAAAATAGTTTCCAAGGGTGTAGAAACCTTCAAAAATAATAAAAATTCTATTGTTGTAATAACCCATAATACAAAAATACTGGAATATCTGCCGGTGGACAGGGTACATATCCTGCAAAACGGAACTATAATAAAGTCTGGAGATGTCTCCCTGATTGAGCGGGTAAATAGATACGGATTCCGGGAATTTACACCTGCGATATAGGTAACTGCAAACTTTACAATTACTTATATCGGATCAAATCAGAAAGGGGAATTCGTTATGGATTTAGAAAAGAATAAAACCTATATTGAAGATATAGACCGGAGTATTTATGATATCAAAGATCAGGTCAAAGCTTCTTTTACTTCGAAAAGGGGACTTACATTTGGTATTGTGAATACCATATCATTAGAAAAAAACGATCCAAAATGGATGAGGGATTTCCGCCAGGAATCCTTAAAAGTATATCAGCGGCTGGAACTTCCGGGATGGGGACCAAGTCTTTCGGATTTAAATATGGAGGATATTGTTACTTATATACGGCCTGATACAAAGATGCAGGTAAGTTGGGAAGAGGTACCGGAGGATATTAAAAATACGTTTGAACGCCTTGGAATACCCCAGGCGGAAAGGACTTCTCTGGCCGGAGTAGGTGCCCAATATGATTCCGAAGTAGTTTATCATAATGTAAGAGAGGAAGTAAAAAGTTTAGGTGTCATTTATACGGATATGGAGAGTGCTTTACGTGAGTACGAAGATATGGTCAGAAAACATTTTATGAAGTTAGTTACACCGGATACCCATAAATTCGCAGCCTTACACGGCGCGGTTTGGTCAGGGGGCTCTTTTGTATATGTACCACCCGGGGTATCCGTAGAAATCCCGCTGCAGTCGTATTTCAGATTAAACGCACCGGGAGCCGGACAGTTTGAGCATACCTTAATAATAGTTGATAAGGGAGCCAGCCTGCATTTTATAGAGGGATGTTCCGCACCAAAATATAATGTAGCCAATCTGCATGCCGGCTGTGTTGAATTATATGTTGGGGAAAATGCCAGATTGCGATATTCCACCATAGAAAACTGGTCTAAGAATATGTACAATTTAAATACGAAAAGGGCGATAGTGGATAAAGGAGGAACCATGGAATGGGTATCCGGTTCTTTTGGCTCCCATGTTTCATACCTTTACCCTACCAGCATATTAAACGGCGAAAATTCAAAAATGGAATATACCGGTATTACTTTTGCAGGTAAAGGACAGAACCTGGATACCGGGGTATCGGTAGTGCATAAGGCACCTAATACCTCATCCCATATGAATGCCAAATCTATTTCCAAAGATGGAGGATGGAGTACGTTCCGGAGTGCTGTAATCATCGAGGATGCTGCTTCACATGGTAAATCTTCCGTATCCTGTGAATCCCTTATGTTGGACGGTAATTCCAGGTCGGATACCATACCGGTCATGGATATCAGAAATGATGAAGTTGATATCGGCCATGAGGCTAAGATAGGAAGAATCAGTGATGATACCGTTTTTTATCTCATGAGCAGAGGGTTAAGTGAAACAGAAGCCAGAGCTATGATTGTAAATGGATTTGCGGAGCCAATTGCGAAAGAGCTGCCTTTGGAATATGCTGTAGAGATGAATCACTTAATACAACTGGAGATGGAAGGCAGTATCGGTTAAAGGTTCTGATAACAAGGAGGAAAACCTATGAATTTACAATTAAATAATATGAATAAACTTCCCGTCAGAACATGGAGCTGGCTGGGTATCAATGAGGTATCCTTAAAGGAAAACATACCGGAGATTACGGCATATAATAAAGAACCATTCAAATCCGGTAAAACACTGCCGGACAGTTTAATACTGACCGATAATCTTAATTCCGAAACTTTGATAGCATCCATAAATACCGGAATGGGAGAGGACGCAATCAAATTTGTGAAAGAATATAAAAACAGTGGTATATCGCTTCGTATACCGGAAGGTACTAAGGTAAAAGAACCAATCTATTTAGATTACCGGTTGGAGAAAGATAATTCTACTGTTGTAGATTTGAATCATATTATAGCAGAAGAGAACAGTGAAATTACGGTTGTTCTTTCTTACCGTTCCGAAGAAGATGAAACAATGTTTCATAGCGGAGTAACTTATCTTTATGCAGGCAAAAACGCAGTTATAAACTTAATCCAGGTACAATTGCTCGGAGATAAGGCAAATCATTTAAATAACGTATGTGCTAAGCTGGACGGCGGCACAATTCATTATAACCAGAGTGAATTAGGAAGTTTTAAGTCCATAAGCAGTGTATATGCTGATTTATCAGGAGATAACAGCAATATGGATATTAGTACCATATTTTTTGGTGATTTTAACCGGTCACTGGACTTTAACTATGTAGTAAATCACATTGGCAAAATGACACAAAGCAAGATAACAATGAACGGTGCTTTACTTGACCATAGCAGTAAAGTATTCAAGGGCACGCTGGATTTTAAAAAAGGAGCTTCCGGTTCCATAGGGCAGGAAAGGGAAAATACCCTGTTATTCAGCCCGAAGATCAGGAACATATCAGCACCATTAATTTTATGCGCAGAAGAGAATGTTGAAGGGAAACATGCTGCTAACAGCGGAAAGATAGATGAAAATAAGTTGTTTTATATGATGTCCAGAGGACTCGATGAAATATCTGCAAAAAAACTCATGATAGAGGCCTGGTTTGACCCGGTTATCAGTGAAATTCCTTTCTCCTTTCTGAGGTCGGATATTACTGAATATGTGAAAAGGAGGTTAAGTCATGTATAATCAGTTTAGAAAAGATTTTCCCATACTTAATAGTACATTTCATGGAAAACCACTTATTTATCTGGACAATGCGGCTACCAGTCAAAAACCAAATTCTGTATTAAAAGCAGAAGGGGAATATTACCAAAAACATAATGCCAATCCATACCGGGGATTGTATGAACTAAGTGTGGAGGCTACGGATGCTTATGAAAGGGCCAGGAAAGTGGCAGCTGAATTTATTCATGCAGATAACCCAAGCGAAGTTATCTTTACAAAGAACACCACGGAGGCGTTGAATTTGATTGCCTATAGCTACGGTAGATCAGTTTTAAATAGCGGAGATGAAATAGTTTTATCCATATCGGAACATCACAGTAATATTATTCCGTGGCAGCAGGCAGCTAAAGAAAAAGGTGCAGTTTTAACTTATCTTTATCTGAATGAAGAGGGTCATATCTTAGAGGAGGATTTGGAGAAGAAAATAACTGAAAACACTAAGATTGTTTCGGTTGCTCATGTATCCAACGTTCTGGGTACAATACATCCTATTGAAAAAATAATACAAAAAGCCCATAGTGTTGGTGCAGTAGTTGTTTTGGATACAGCCCAGGGAATTCCCCATTATCCGGTGGATGTAAAGCAGCTGGATGTAGATTTTCTTGTTTTTTCCGGACATAAGATGCTGGCACCCATGGGAATCGGGGTATTATACGGAAAAGAGAAATTATTAAATGCCATGCCTCCCTTTTTAACCGGAGGTGAAATGATAGAATATGTGTCCGAACAGGTTGCAACCTTTGCACCGCTTCCTCATAAATTTGAAGCAGGAACTCCCAATGTAGGCGGTGCTGTGGGATTAGCTGCCGCTATGGAATATATTAATCAAATCGGTTATGAAACCATACAAAAGACGGAGGAGGAACTAACCGGTTATGCTTTAGAGGAACTGAATAAACTTTGGGATATAACTATTTACGGCGATAAAGCCAATAATGGCAAAAGAAGCGGCGTTATTTCCTTTAACGTAGACGGAATACATCCCCATGATACTGCATCCATCCTGGATGGTGATGGAATAGCCATTCGGGCAGGACATCACTGTGCCCAGCCATTAATGAAATATTTGAAAGTTCCGGCTACCTGCAGAATCAGCTTTTATTTTTACAATACAAAAGAGGAAATTGATCTATTTATCCAAAGTCTCAAAAAAGTAAGGAGATGGTTAGGTTATGGGAATTGAACAAATATATACCGAGGTTTTACACGAGCATATGAATTCCAAGCGGAATAAGCACCACATAGATAATCCGACCATGACACGAAATGGAGTGAATCCAAATTGCGGAGATGAAATACAATTAGAAATCCGCTTAAAAAACGGTGTAATAGAAGATGCCGGGTTTACTGGCAGCGGCTGTGCCATATCCCAGGCATCGGCTTCTATCATGGTAGACTTGATTAAAGGAAAACCGGTAGAAGAAGCTAAAAGTTTGGCCGATACTTTCTTTGCTATGATTAAGCAGGAGATTACGGAGGAAGAAAAACTGGAGATTTTAGAAGATGCTGTAGTTCTAAAAGATATCTCACATATGCCTGCAAGAGTAAAATGTGCTGTTTTAGGCTGGCATACCCTAAAAGATTGCATTGAAACCAGTTAATAGCTATAGAGCCTGTTTTTTGCTTGAGGGTACAAAGAATTAATTATCCAATAAATACCCTGATGAAAACAGGCTCTAATTTTATGATATAAATTATCATGGAAATAAGTTTATGTACTGATTTAAAGTTATACTAAATATAAATATTTAAGTATAATTGTAACTTATTATGAATTTTATGTTATTTTTAAATCAGGTATATTTTTTTAAGAAAAATATTATGTATTCGAATTAACGAATCAGTTGCTTAATCTTCTAATTTAATTACAGAAACCGGACAATTTTCTTTGGCTTCTATTGCTTCGTTTCTATTTTCCTGCGACACTTCTTCTGCATAAACTTCAGCATATGCTTCTTTTGACATTTTAAATACTGTGGGACAGATGTCTGTACATAAGCCACATCCAATACATCCTTTTTTGGCAATTACCGCTCTCATAACTTGGTCCTCCATTTTATTATTTATTTGCCATAAGTCATGGCGATACCCCTCATTCCAAATGGCATAGTATAAGAAAAAAATAGCTAAAATAAGTACATTTACAAAATAATTTTATCAGAATCCATATTTATTGACAATAAATAGAATTTGTTAAATCTGATAAAATTTGTAAATTTTGATAGATTAACGTAAAAATAAAATATTTATACTTAATTAATAAATGATATTCCTTTATATGTGATATAATAATTCCAGTGTAATTTAAGGAGGAATATGTATGACAACATTTGAAGAGTTATACCGCAGATTAGTTGAAGAATCTTTAATAAATAATGATAAAAAACCAGACTTGCAGGATTATGATCCCCATCATCTGGACTGTTTGTTAAATCCTGATAAATATGCTCCGGTCATTAAAATAGGCAACTGCGACTGCCCGCCGGATAAGCCCTCTGCATGTTCGGAAAGCTGTATATTTAATGCAATCACAAAGGACAAAGATGGTGTTATTACGATTGATAAAGATCAATGTGTGGGATGTTATGCATGTATAGATAATTGTAAATCCGAAAAATTGACTGCAAGCAGGGATATATTACCTGCGCTGGAAGCAATCCGTTCAGCAAAAGGACCGGTTTATGCATTGATTGCTCCTGCATTTTTAGGACAATTCAGTAAGGATGTTACACCGGGTAAACTGCGTACCGCATTTAAAAAGCTGGGTTTCGCGGGTATGATTGAAGTTGCTCTTTTTGCAGATATACTGACATTAAAGGAAGCATTGGAATTTGATAAAAATATACTTACCGAATCGGATTATCAGCTGACCAGCTGCTGCTGCCCTATGTGGATTGCTATGATAAGAAAAGTATATAATGAATTGATGCCTCATGTACCCGGAGCAGTATCACCTATGATAGCCAGCGGAAGAACGATTAAAGTACTGCACCCGGATGCAATTACTATATTTATCGGACCATGTCTGGCTAAAAAAGCAGAAGCCAGGGAAAAAGATATTGCAGATGCGGTGGATTACGTATTAACTTTCCAGGAAGTACATGATATATTTGAATTTGCGCATATTGATCCCTCCAAAATGAAAGAGAGCGAAAAAGACCATTCTTCAAGAGCAGGCAGGATTTATGCCAGAACAGGAGGTGTCAGTGAAGCAGTTGAGAAAACTGTGGAACGCCTAAATCCGAATCGTAAAATTCATATACGGACCCAGCAGGCAGATGGAGTACCGGCATGCCGTGAGATGATTAATCAACTTAAAGAAGGAAAAACGAATGCTAATTTCTTTGAGGGAATGGGCTGCAACGGTGGCTGCGTTGGCGGACCTAAAGTTATGATTGATCAACAGGAAGGGAAAAAACATGTCAATGAATACGGCGATTTGGCTAACTTTCCTACCCCTATTGACAACCCATATGTAATTGAATTACTGCACAGGCTGGGATTTGATACGGTAGAAAGTCTTTTGGAACACAGTGATATTTTCACCAGAGAGTTCAGTTGAATCTGATATGGGCTGTTTGTACAGCCCTATTAAGACGAGAAAAGCAATCAAAAGATAAAATGGATTTACAGGGGAGGTATGAGTATGCAGGACAATTTACTACATAGAAAAGAAAGACTTATTATTACAACGATTGAAATCATTGATGAACTGGGTTTACAAAGATTATCAACCAGAGAGATTGCCAAAAGGGAGGGTGTCTCAGAAGCTACTATATTCAGGCACTTTAAAAGTAAAAACGAATTGCTGCTTGCAGTTTTAGAAAATTTTTCGGAATTTGACCATGATATCTTTCAGTCAGTTAAACTGAAGAAACTTCCGCCCAGGGAAGCAATTAATTTCCTTATCCGTTCACATGTCGAATATTATGAAAACTATCCGGCGATTACTTCAATTTTATTGAATTTCGATGAATTAAGACATGAACAGTTACTGGAGGATAAAGTAAATTGCATTATTAAGAACCGTACGGAATATTTAAAAGAATTATTTGAAGAAGCAAAGAAAGTGGGAGAAATTAATCCTGCTGTTGAGCTTGATTATATTCCGGATGAAATATTCGGGACCATTATTATGATATGTATGAAATGGAAAATGGATGGCCGCCGGTTTTCTTTAAAGGAAAGAACATTATCAACCTTGAATCAGATTTTGGATGCTTTCTCAAAATAATAGGAATTTAATTATTTGAATGCTGCCGGATATCATGTCTTTGGCAGCTTTTTTATTGCATAGAAAGTTCTCCGAACTTCCCTATGCAATAAAAAGCCCGACCGGCAGGATGCGCATGACGCGCCAGACTCTTTCTTATTTGCCAATGCTAATCTCTATAGGTGACATAGTCACGGATTCCTCCATGTTAAGATGATAAGATATCCCTATAAAATAAATTACAAAAAGTTGCATTCCACAGGTTAGGATCTTATCACAGATTTATGACAAACGGAATCAACTTACTAATGGAGGTAAATATGAATAAAATCATTGTTGTTGGTGGAGTGGCAGGGGGAGCTTCTGCTGCGGCGCGTCTTAGAAGGTTAAATGAAGATGCCCAGATAATTATCTTTGAACGCGGTGAATATATTTCATTTGCCAATTGTGGTCTGCCTTATTATATCGGTGGGGATATTACTGATAAAGATGCACTTACTTTACAAACACCGGAGAGTTTTCATAGCAGGTTTCGAATCGACGTAAGAGTTCTACAGGAAGTAACTCATATTGACAAAAGGAACAAAATAGTAACAATAAAAAATTTGAAAACCAATGAAACCTATGAAGAAAGTTATGACAAATTAATATTATCCCCCGGTGCCGAGCCGGCAAAACCTGCTATAGCAGGTGCCGACAATCCAAAGGTATTCACCTTGCGCAATATTCCGGACACTTACAAAATTAAGGATTATATTGATAAGGAAGATGTACGTTCAGCGGTTGTAGTCGGAGGCGGTTATATCGGGATTGAGATGGCAGAAAACCTTCATAACGCAGGCCTTAAAGTAACTGTTGTGGAATTTGCGGATCATGTTATTGCTCCCCTTGATTTTGATATGGCAGCAGACGTTCATAACCATATCAGAAGCAAAGGGGTAAATCTAATTCTGAAAGACGGAGTTAAGGAAATACAAAATCAGGAAAATAAACTAAAGGTATTTCTTGGCACAAAAGAAATCATTACCGATATGGTTATAATGTCGGTTGGTGTAAGACCTGAAAGTTCTCTTGCGGTAGATGCCGGTTTATCGGTAAATAACAGGGGGGCTATCCTGGTTAATGAGCATATGCAGACTTCCGATAAGGATATTTATGCGGTGGGAGATGCGATTGAAATCAGAGACTTTGTAACGGGAGAAGCAGGCTTTATTCCTCTCGCAGGGCCTGCCAATAAACAGGGAAGAATAGCGGCCGATCATATCTGCGGCATAAACAGCTCTTATCAAGGAACCCAGGGAACAGGAATTTTAAAATGTTTTGACTTGACGATAGCAACAACAGGGATTACAGAAACAAGAGCAAAACAATTAAATCTTAATTATGAGAAATCATTTACTTATTCCAATTCTCATGCATCGTATTATCCCGGAGCTGTTGGTATGTCTATAAAGCTGATTTTTCAAAAAGATGATGGTAAAGTAATCGGTGCGCAGATCGTGGGATATGATGGTGCAGATAAAAGAATGGATGTGCTTGCAACTGCCATGCGTGCAGGGATGACCGTATACGATCTGACTGAATTGGAATTAGCTTATGCTCCGCCTTTTTCTTCTGCGAAAGATCCGGTAAATATGGCAGGATTTACAGCAGAAAATATATTAAGAAATAAAGTGAAACTATTCCATTGGCATGATGTAGAGAAACTTCCCAGAGATGGCAGTGTCACTTTATTGGATGTTCGTACGGAACTTGAATACGACAATGGAACCATAGACGGATTCAGGCATATTTCCCTGGATGAATTACGCGATAATTTAACGAAACTGGATAAATCAAAACCGGTATACGTAACCTGCCAAATCGGATTACGTGGGTATATAGCATGCAGAATACTGGAACAGCATGGATATGAATGTTATAATTTATCCGGTGGTTATCGTTTATATCATAGTATTTTTGATAAAATAACTATGGTTACCCGGGATGAAGAAAGAGCCGCCGAGGAAGAAATAGTATCAGCCGCAGCTATTACCGGCCGGAAACCGGACAAAAAAGTAATTGAACTTAATGCCTGCGGATTACAGTGTCCCGGTCCTATTATGAAATTAGCCCAAGCTGTCAAGGAGGCAGAAGAAGAGGATATTATTGAAATATCTACAACAGATACAGCTTTTGCTGCAGATGTAGAAGCTTGGTGCAGAAGAACGGGAAATACTTTTATTGGTATTAATTCAGAAAGAGGAATAGCTAAGGCAGTCATTCAGAAAGGCTGTATAAATAAGCAAGCGGATAAGGATTGCAGGGATATTCCCTCGGAAGGAAATAATAAGAATATAATTGTATTTTCCGGTGATCTGGACAAAGCAATCGCTTCTTTTGTAATTGCCAATGCATCTGCCGCAATGGGGCGGAAAGTCAGTATGTTTTTCACTTTCTGGGGATTAAATATTTTAAGAAAACCGGAGAAAGTACCTGTAAAAAAGGATATTATCAGTAAAATGTTTGGATTTATGATGCCCAGAGGAAGTAAGAAATTATCCTTATCCAAAATGAATATGGGTGGTATGGGGGCTAAAATGATTCGTACTGTAATGAAAAATAAAAATGTAGACAGTCTGGAAAGCCTAATACAGGCATCCATTGATAATGGAGTTGAACTAATAGCCTGTACTATGAGTATGGATGTTATGGGAATTAAAATGGAAGAGCTGATTTCTGGAGTGAAACCCGGCGGTGCGGCTGCTATGCTTGCAAATGCAGAGGAATCCGATATGTCCTTATTTATCTCATAATATATTTTATTCCGGCCTAAAGCCAATAATCATCAAAGTTTTTAATATTTTATAATAAATTTAATTCGGGTATCATGATCCATGGGTTACATTGCTGATAATGTAGGAGCGGTAATGTGCATAAGAGAAATGGATTGGGATACCCGAATTTGTATATGACGGACCAGACTCTTTATTAATTAAAATTTAAATTATTAGAATGCATATATCTTATAAACTCGGAAATAATAATTTACTAGAAAAAGGAGCAGATATTTATGGAGATAACTTATTTAAGTATTATGAATAAAATTCAGACAGTGGATGAGCAGGATTTATATGATAAAATAATCGTTTTCATAGACATTCATCATCACCTATTAGAAGATGATAGCCCATCTAATTACTTGAATGAAATATCTAATAAAAAAATATTTAAAGATGCTCCTTTTTCTATGTTAAACAGACTGAAAGAAACCGAGCAGTCTCCGATTCATCATCCGGAGGGAAACGCCTTTAATCATACAATGCTGGTAGTGGATGAAGCAGCCGGAAGAAGAAATCATAGTAAAGATCCTGAAGCTTTTATGTGGGCGGCCCTTTTACATGATATCGGCAAACCTGATACGACTCGATACCGAAAAGGAAGAATAACTTCCTATGACCATGATACGGCCGGAGAAGCTCTGGCTAAGGAATTTCTTTTGTATTTTTCATGCAAAGAAAAGTTTGTTGAGAAAGTAATTAATTTGGTCAGATATCATATGCATATTCTGTATGTACTGAAAGATCTTCAGTTTGGTAATATAGAATTAATGAAACAGAAAGTTGACCTGCATGAATTGGCATTATTAGGTTTATGCGACAGACTGGGAAGGCTCAATCCCAACAGGGAAGAAGAGGGAAAAAATATAGACATATTTCTCTCTAAAGTTAATAAACGTGGAAAGGACAGGTAAAACTTATGGCAAAAAATAAAGATAACAAAGGAAGAAATAACATAAACAAAAAAGATCATCAATTAAAAACCACTGCATCGGTTAGTGATAATAAGACAGAAAATAAAGATAAAAATCAATAATTTTTAGTACACTAAAGCATTTATTATGCTGATTGCTAAGCTATATGTTAATCACTTATCAATCAGCAAATACATAACTGAAATATGTAGTGTAACAAAGAATTTTTAAAGATTAAACATACATGAATTTTATGTATATATTATCATCTTTGTCAATATATGCAATTCTATTAACTTCTATCAAATAAATATATATATTTAGTCCTGTAAATTTCTTTTTTTCAATTCCATATTTTCACTAAATCAGGTGATAAATGGGCCTATTCCGGTAATTTTATTGTGCATTCTATAGTAGTAAAAGTAATTATTTTGTAAATATAAGATTATTCGAAGATAAATTTGTTAAAATAGTATATAGATTATTTTTTTTGATGGATTTATTCTATGAAATAGTGTATTATTAATCCCGTAGCTTCAGGCGGAATGCGACAAAGAATGAATCAATGTGCTTTTGTAGTACATTTCCTGATATGGAGCTGCTTATGTTCCTGACTATTGCATAAGGTCAAATAATATTATAGGAGGACAAAATGAGAAAAACGAAAATTATTTGTACATTAGGACCATCAACAGATCGCGAGGGTGTTTTAAGAGAAATAGCTAAATCAGGTATGGATGTAGCCAGATTTAACTTCTCACATTCAGACCACACAGAGCACTTAAAACGTTTAAATAAGTTAATAGAAATAAGGGAAGAATTAGACCTTCCTATAGCCGCATTATTAGATACAAGAGGGCCGGAAATAAGAATCGGTAAATTTCGTGACAGTAAGATAACATTAACCAAAGGACAAACTTTTACCCTGACAACGAAACAAATCGAAGGCACCCCCTCCTGTGTATATGTAAATTATGAACATTTAGTACATGATATTAAACCGGGTGCCGTAGTATTAATCGATGACGGATTAATAGAATTAAACGTTAACAGCGTTACGGATACCGATATTATATGTACTGTAAATAATGATGGGACCATATCTGATAATAAGGGTGTTAACGTGCCTGGAACTAAGCTTTCTATGCCATTTATCAGTCAAAAAGACCGGGAAGATATTATATTTGGAATTCAGCATGGTTATGATTTTATTGCTGCCTCCTTTACCAGATGTGCGGAAGATATTATGGAAATACGCAGAATTATGGATGAATATAACTGTACCACAACCAATATTATTGCTAAGATTGAGAACCTGGAAGGCGTAGAAAATATAGATGAAATCATTGCTGTATCCGATGGTATTATGATTGCCCGCGGAGATATGGGAGTTGAAATTCCAAGTGAAGATGTACCGGTAATTCAGAAGATGATTATTAAAAAAGTATACAATGCAGGCAAACAGGTTATTACAGCGACGCAGATGTTAGATTCCATGATCAAAAATCCAAGGCCGACCAGAGCAGAGACAACGGATGTTGCAAATGCAATATATGACGGAACAAGCGCCATTATGCTTTCCGGAGAAACCGCAGCGGGACTGTATCCGGTAGAAGCAGTTCAGACCATGGTTCGTATTGCTTTACGTACAGAACAGGATATTGACTATAAGAAACGTTTCCATTTGTTAGACCATAAGGAAAATCCGGATATTACCGATGCAATCTCACATGCAACCTGTACTACGGCTCATGATTTAAATGCTAAAATGATCATAACCGTTACCAAATCGGGTAAAACAGCCAGAATGATTAGCCGTTACCGCCCGGCCTGTATGATTATCGGTTGTACCACGGAGAAACATGTATGCAGACAGCTGAGCTTATCCTGGGGTGTAACACCGATTCTGATTTCCGAAGAAAGAGATACCTTCGAATTATTTGAACATGCAATTGATGCAGTGGAGGAAAAAGGATATCTGCAAAAAGGTGAATTAACAGTTATAACTGCAGGTGTACCATTAAGAGTTTCAGGAACAACGAATTTAATTAAAGTTCATATTGCGGGAAATCAATATTAATGTTATGAATGTATTAAAACTTCATGTTTTGAATGAAAAGCAAAAAAATGAGATAGATAACCTGGTAAGGGAATGTCTGAAAGAGGAAAAGCTGGAAAGAACCTTATATATGGAATCTGATATTAATTATTATATTAACATGGACAGCTTTTTTCTATTGTATAACGAACAGAAATTAGTAAGTGTTCTTACCGTATTCCAGCCTCTTAAAGAGGAAGCAGAGATAAATGCTTATACACTGCCGACCGAAAGAAAAAAGGGATATTTTGATATTTTACTCAGCTACGCAGAAGCTGAATTATGTGAATTCGGAGTGAAAAAAATTATATTTGTGGTTGAACCGGAGAGTAAAAGCGGTATGGCGGCATTAAAAACTTATGATACAAATTATTATAAATCAGAATATCTTTTAAAGCTTGATACTGATAATATTAGTCAAGAGTTAACACATGTCGATTTTAATCTGAATGAAATAACTTTAGATCAGCGATTGGATGCAGTCAATTTAAGTCACGAAATCTTTGACATTGAACTGGAAGAGGCCTTTGATATTATTGATACTGCCATGGCAGTGGAAACAATGCATTGTTATGGATTTTATGCGGGAAATAGTTTATTGGGTATCTGCAATGTAAACTATGGTGAAAATAGTGCATCAATTTTTGGTTTCGGTATTAAACCGGATGATCAGGGAAAAGGATACGGTAGGATTTTATTAAATTTTATTCTAGTCACTGTTAAAAAATACAAAAAGTCATCGATTATATTACAAGTAGGAAGTGAGAATAAGAGAGCTTTTTTATTATACCAAAGCGTTGGTTTTCAAATTCTGAAACAATATGATTATTATGAATATTTTATAGAATAAACAGAAGTAGAAGATCGAAGTAAAACTAAGGTTTTACTCGGTCTTTTTTGGTTTGCATAATATCTTTTAGAGGTGATGGCAGGAATTTTTGACTATTCCTTACTTGTGTTTAGTAACCTTACAATGGCACATGCATATTATATTGTAAGTTTAAATATGTATCGAGGATATCATGGCATATAGAATTGCAATAGATGCAGGACATGGTGGATATGATAATGGCGCTATGTACAGGGAACGCCTGGAGAAAGATGATAATTTGAACCTTGCTTTGGCGGTCGGAGAAATATTAGCTTACAGCGGTATGGATGTAATATTTACCAGAATTGATGACAGTTATATCTCCCCCCTTGAAAGGGCTTATATGGCAAATGAGGAAAATGCTGATTTATTTGTTTCCATTCATAGAAATTCCAGTCCTACA
Source organism: Anaerocolumna sp. MB42-C2 (assembly GCF_030913705.1). GTDB lineage: Bacteria > Bacillota > Clostridia > Lachnospirales > Lachnospiraceae > Anaerocolumna. Next base: position 999,732 of record NZ_CP133190.1, on the reverse strand, counting down.
CTAAATACTTACAGTGGAGTTCAGACATTAATTTATGAAGAGGACGGACTTAATCAGCATATTGCAAAAGCCATAAATCAGGAACTGGAGGAAGTCGGATTTACTGATCTGGGGGTTGATGTCCGGACCGAACTGGCAGTACTTAGGAGAACGAAGATGCCTGCTCTGCTGGTTGAAGTGGGATTTATTAATTCGGACTCGGATAATGAATTGTTTGATGACCAATTTAATGAAATTGCTTATGCAATTGCCTCCGGTATATTAGAGGGATTAGGCGAGGAAGCGGAAGAGGGTCAGCTCTACCGGGTTCAGGTCGGTTTGTTCCGTATTTTATCCAATGCCCAGAATTTACAGAATAATCTCATTGATGCAGGTTATGATGTATTATTAGTATCTCAGGGTGATTATTATGCTGTTCAGGTTGGTGAACTGCAGACAATGGATGATGCGCAGAACTGGAACAGGAATTAAGAGAACAAGGGTACAGTACTTTTATTGTAACTGATAATTAATATGATACCTGGATTATATCAGGAACTAAAAATAATAGATACAATAAGGATAAATTACTTCCTTAACAGTATCTATTATTTTATTGAATTCAGTAAATATCTGAAATAAAGTATTTCAGGGATAGAATAAACGACGAGGGCTGGCAAACACAAATAATTATTAATAACTTTTTATTTCCTTTACCTGTCGGTCATACTAATGGATTCAATTGCAACACTTCCGCCCCGGACCACTTCGATTTGTTTAAACTGACTGGTAAGGAGTCTGATTAAAGCATCATTTTTCGGCTCGGTCTGGACACATTCCAATAATATGCTGTCAATTCCATAATCTGTAACGGATACTCTAAAAACTTCTGCGATTTGAAAAATCTCAGTTTTATCCTCCTTACTGCAATTCTTTATTTTAATAAAAAGGATCTCTTTCATATGAGTTGACATATTTGTAAAATCCAATACTTTAATTACTTCCACCATACGGTTAAGCTGCTTTTTTATCTGTTCAAAGGTAATATCATCACTGTTTAAACCTATAGTCATTCTTGATATGGTCGGGTCCTCCGTAGTACCAACAGTAAGACTTTCCAGATTATAAGATTTTCCCGAAAATAAACCGGAGATCTTAGCAAGTACACCTATATCATTTTCTACCAATAAGGATATCCATCTTTTTTTCATATCTAATACCTCATTTCTTAATATATTTCATAAATGATTATCATTAACTGAATTAACAATCCAATATCATATAATTTAATGGCTTACCGCCTTGTACCATAGGCAGCACCAGTTCTTCACTGTCGATAATAAATTCAATTACCGTAGGTGCCAGTGTATTTTTTGCAGCTTGTAGCAATGCGGGTTCTATATCTTTTTCATTTTCTACTCTTATTCCGTACGCACCATAACTTTTGGCAAGCTTAATAAAATCAGGTGAATAAACCGGACATTTTTTGTTAGCTCCACCGCAGTTTTTGTTACAGTTCTTAGTTGAACGTAAGCAGATAGAAGAGTAACGTTTTCCGTAAAACAGCTTCTGACTCTGACGAACCATTCCTAAACAACTGTTATTAAAGATGCAAAGGATTAAGGGAAGCTCCTGTGCGACAGCAGTTGCCATTTCCTGTATATTCATCTGTATGCCGCCGTCACCTGAGATACATATAACTGTTTTATCCATATTACCAAGCTTTGCACCGATAGCAGCGGGAAATCCATAACCCATAGTGCCAAGTCCTCCGGAAGTAAGTAACTGGGTTCCCTCTTTCATCTCTAAAAACTGTGTCGTCCACATTTGATTCTGTCCAACATCAGTTACAATAATGGGTGTCCGAAATAACTCATTTATTTTATTTATTATTTTTTGGGGGGTCAGTCCTTTGTCATCTGCCATTCTAAGAGGATGGTCCTGTTTCCATTCACTAATTTGCTTTAGCCAGGAAGTTCTGTTCCCTGCTGCAGAAAATTTTGAATCTCTGCTATCCTTTAAAAAGGACAATTCTTCCAGCATTTTTTTAATGGCTTGTTTTGCATCTGCTACAATTGGGATATCAACCACTACATTTTTAGAAATAGAAGCGGAGTCAATATCAATATGAACAATTTTTGCATTAGGTGCAAATTTCTCCAGCATCCCTGTAACTCTGTCATTAAACCTGGTACCTATAGAGAAGAGCAGATCACATTCGTTGATAACCTGGTTCGCCGCATAACTTCCATGCATACCGATATTGCCGATATAGAGAGGGTGAGAAGTATCAATAGCTCCTTTACCCATAATTGTGGTAACTACCGGAACCTTAGTTATTTCTGCCAATTTAGTAAATTCTTTATTTGCACGTGATATGGTTACACCTCCGCCTGCTAAAAATACTGGTTTTTCTGAATTTATTATCATTTCCAGAGCTTTTTTGATCTGTCCGGTGTGTACATTTTGATTTGGTTTGTAACTTCGAATACTAGCTTCTTTCGGATAACTGTCACTGCCTAATTCCAGCATAATGTCCTTGGGAAGATCTACAACGACAGGTCCGGGTTTCCCTGTGGATGCAATAAAGAAAGCTTCTTTTATGATCCTGCCCAGATCCTCACGTCTTCGTACGGTAACGCCGTATTTACAGATACTTCGGGTAATACCGATGATATCCACTTCCTGAAAAGCATCATTTCCAATCAGATAAGTTTGTACTTGTCCGGTAAAACATACTAAAGGTACACTGTCATAATTAGCAGTTGCTATTCCGGTTACCAGATTTGTGGCACCTGGGCCGCTGGTAACCAGACACACTCCCACATTTCCGGTGGAGCGGGCATAACCGTCTGCTGCATGAATCAGCGCCTGTTCATGCCTTGGCAGAATTATATCAATATCATTTTGTTTGTACAATTCATCAAAGATATCAAGTACACATCCTCCGGGATATCCAAATAATGTTGTTACCCCTTCTTCCTTTAATGCTTTTACGAATAATTCTGTTCCTGTTACTTTCATATAAAAGCTCCTTTCTATGTCTGCTGTAACTAAGGTTCGGAAAACAATCCGGTTCATTTAATTATGTTGTTTCGCAATCACCTGTTTACTATAACTAAAATATAAAAAAACGCCCTAAGCTTATTAAAAAGCTTAGGGCGAACATTATAGTCCGTGTTACCACCTAGATTCAAGATTATATCCTAAGGAAACTCCTGAGGAAAATTTCTTGCACTCAGTCAGTACGGGATATATTACAAAGAATTACTTGTAATTATCTGATACTGCTTTCCTTTTAACGGCGGAAACTCCGGTGAAGTCTACTTAAGATTACCTTGTTCGGTTCACAGCTCAAAGGCTACTTCCAAAGCTTACGCTTAAGTATGCTATAAACATACTTTACCCCCTCCAGGAAGATTCGCACCAACCATCTTCTCTCTGTGCTTTTGGTGAGTATGTACTACTCCTTGTCAACGCTCTTATTTTTTATATTTTTTGTAATTATAACAAGAACTGCGTAAGGTGTCAAACATTTTTTATATAATGTATAGTTTGATTTGTGTTTGATATAGTTTTGCCTGGGGCTGAATTGTAAAAATTATCATACTATTATTGGGCATATTTCTTTAATGACTTTTTAAAATCACCTTTGACCAGAATAGCAACTTGTTCTGCTATTTCTTCCGGTTCTTCTTTCATACCGCTTCGGACCCAGTCCAGTCCCATGGCAACAACCGCAAGGCTGTAGAAATGTGCTATAAATTCTTTATGTTTATTATCGACATTCATTCCTGCGGATTGTTCTTCAACAACCGGATAAATGACATCGTGTAAAACATTATACATAAAAGTTTCCAGGTATTCACGGCTGATGGAACGGTAAACGTTAGCAACAAGAAGCTTATTATCCCGCATATTTTTAAGCACATGATAATAACCTTGCTGCCAGGTATCAATATGCCGGTTATCAGCTAACGCTTTGGATGCTTCTTCTACAAAAATCCATTCCACAAGCTCGTAGATATCATTAAAATGATAATAAAACGCCTGACGGGATATACCGCAGTCTTTTACTAAATCTTTTACAGTTATTGATTTTAGAGTCTTTTTTTCAAGCATTTTCTTAAGTGATTCCGCCAAGACTTCTTTTGCACTTTTCAGCAACAAATCATCTCCCTTATATATCATCATTATAAAATATCATAACACTTTTTTGTACTCTTTACAATTCATGGAAATTCAGGATTTTTACAAACTCCGATATTTGTAAAAAATCTTTACATTTCGGTATCAGTGTTAATTTAAATCCGAAAAGAAATGCATTATAGTATATCTGTAATGAAGCAGCAGCTGTTTCCTTAAAATACCTATAATTAATTATAAGGAGGGTTTAATTATGAACATTTATTCAACAATGTACCATGCCAAAAAACCTGATGGGATCAAAAGAAGAAAAGCATATATTGTAGGGGGTGGTCTTGCAGGTCTGGCCGCAGCAGCTTTTCTGGTAGATGATGCAGGTGTACCCGGTGAAAACATCACTATTTTAGAAAAACACAATGATGTAGGCGGAAGTATGGACGGTATACGCAGTGAGTTTGGATATCTGTGCCGTGGTGAACGTGAAATGGAGCCATATATGGAATGCCTCTGGTATCTGTACAGCAAGATTCCATCACTGGATCATCCAGGCCGCACAGTGCTGGATGATATCGTAGACTTTAACAGGGATGAGCCGATTCATTCGGAATGCCGTGTATTAGTTAACCAGGGCCAAAGATATAATAGGGTTCATGATTACCGTTTTGCTCCAAAAGATATGGCTGATATGCAGCGTTTCCTTAGTTTACCGGAATCGGAGCTGGAAGATAAGAAGATTTCAGATTTTTTCGAGGAATCATTCTTTAAAAGCAGCTGCTGGATAAACTTTCATAGTTGTCTTGCATTTAAAACATATCATAGTGCATTAGAATGTCAGCGATATTTTGAACGTTTTGCGCTGGAAGTACGTCATGAATATCTGGAAGGAATTATTCATACAAAATATTGTGAGTATGATTCCATGATCCGGCCTCTTATGACCTGGTTATGCAATAAAGGTGTTAAAACTGCATACGGATGTTTTGTTTATGATCTTGAAATGGATGATAACTGCAATACGGCAAAAGCTATTCTGTTCCGTCAAAATGGCGAGGAATCCATTATTAAAATGGATGATAAAGACCTTGTATTTGTAACAAATGGTTCCATGACCACAAACAGTACTTTTGGTGATAACAAAACCGCCGCACCGGTAAATCGGGATACAACTGATCTCGGTGCCTTTACCCTCTGGCAGAACCTTGCAAAAAAACATGAAAAATTTGGGCATCCGGAGAAATTCATCGGTCATATTGATAAGACGAAATGGGTTTCTTTTATGCCGACCATAAAAGGATATACAGAGCTTGTAAACAGAATTGAAAAAATGACCGGAAGTAAAGCCGGAACCGGTGGAGCAATTACGATTTTAGATTCTAACTGGGATATTTCCTTTGAACTGCACCATAATCCATTCTTTTTAGACCAGAAAGAGGATGAGCAGGTTATGTGGGGATATGGCTGTTATGGTGAAAAGGAAGGCAACTACATTAAGAAACCTATGTTTGAATGCACCGGCGACGAGATAATGACCGAGCTTTTATATCACCTGAATATGTTGGACATTAAGGATGAGGTGCTTTCTCATTCTTATATCTCAACATGTATGATGCCTTATATCACCAGCCAATTTATGCCGAGAAAAGAAACGGATCGTCCAAAGAATGTTCCTTGCGGCTGTAAAAATATCGGTTTCCTCGGACAATATGTAGAAATTCCGGAAGATGTTGTTTTTACGGTAGAAATGTCAGTACGTACCGGATTGGAAGCTGTTTATAAACTTACAGGACTTGAGAAAGAGGTATTGGAGGTTTATCCCTCACGATATGATATCCGTTATACTGTTGAACGTCTGAAGAAATTTGCAGGAAAAACGGCAGTTGAAAAACTGACCATTGACGACATTCCGGCACTTAATAATATTCAGGATATAAAGGAAATGAAACAGATGGCGATTAACCTGTTAAATTCATTTCCTCCATACTATCATATGTATCTCGGACGCGACAAAACGGTTCCGTTAAAAGTGTCAGTGCTCCATCCTGAGGCACCACTTAGTAAATAAAATTTTATATTATATAAAGGTACCATTATGGTATAACAAGGGCGTGTTGCTAAACTGACATTTTTCAGTCAGGATGCAGCACGTCCTTTCTTTTTGGACATAATAATGGGATATAGGAATGGGCAAGCTCTGTAGTTCCAGCGTTCGTATACCGCAAGCTTTACCTATATTAGTTTGTTTTGTACTATCTTTCTTAAGTGCTTCATGTGTATCCTGCCTGGAGTGCTTTTTATTTCACGGGGAAGTTCGGAGTGCTTTCCTATGAAATAAAAAAAGCTGCCTGCCTTAAGCAGATAGCATATATAATGTGTAAATTCTTAAATTTATCCATACTTCAGTATCAATAATAACATATCGTGAAAATAAAGTCTAGTAATATTTTTTTTATTCTATATAATAGACTTTGCAACTGATAAACAGTGGATAACGGCAGTTAAAACCGGCTGTATGCAAAAACAAAGATAGATTTTGCACGATAGCGAAGTTAATGTGTCGAAAAAAAGGAGGTTACCAATATGACAAACCAGACAGAGAGTCTTTTGGAAGAGCAATATTTAAACAATTGCATCAAAATTATTAAGAAAAATATTGATGCTTATATGAAAGAAATTGAAATTATGAGTGCAGATATCAAAGATATGTATGATCGATATCGGCAGGATGATCCGGAAATATTTACAGAATTGTCAAACACAATCACCATGAATGAAAATATGAAAACAGCTCTTCGTAAAAATCAGCGAGCATTGAAGAAACCGTATTTTGGGCGGATTGACATCAAAGACCAAAACCGGAAAGAAGAGACTTTCTATATTGGAAAGGGAGGGGTTATGAAAGATGCCACCACAATTATGGTTGTCGATTGGCGGGCTCCCTTAGCCAATGTTTATTATGAAAATGGACTTGGTGAATGCTCTTATATAGCTCCGGATAAAATAAAAATTACCATTGATTTGAAAAAGAAGCGGACCTTTGAAATTGATGGAGAAAAGCTGATTGATTACTTCGATTCCGAAGTAGTGACCAATGATGATCTCTTGACGAAATATTTAGCTAAGAACAAAGAAGCGGTTTTAGGTGATATCATAGCAACCATCCAAAAGGAACAGAATGATATTATACGAAAATCTCCTTATCGCAATATGATAGTACAGGGAGTTGCAGGCAGTGGGAAAACCACCGTAGCAATGCACCGTATCTCCTATATCCTATATAACTATGCGGAGGATTTTAAACCGGAAGATTTTTATATCATTGGGAGTAATCGTATTTTATTGAACTATATTACCGGTGTGTTACCTGATTTGGATGTACATGGTGTGAAGCAAATGACTATGGAGCAGCTCTTTATCCGTTTGCTTTATGAAGATTGGAATGAAAAAAAATACAAAGTGATCCCTTGCGATAAAAGGAGCTATCGCAAAGGAAGTTATGATTGGTTTCAAACATTAGAAGAATTTTGTTGTAAGTTAGAAGCGGATGTGATACCACAGGAGGATATTTATTTAGAGGATAAGCTCCTATATTCTTCGGAACAAATAAAAAGTTACATTGGGGAAGGTACCAGGTTATCGATACAAACAAAAATAGACGGCTTAAATCAACGCGTTTTAAACAAACTAAAGAATGAGATTACAGGCAGAGAGATTAGTTATACTCCGGAGATGAAAAAACAGTTAGTGAAAGAGTATACGAAACGGTTTGGAGAAAAGAAGTGGAAAGTTTCCATATATGATATATATAGTGACTTTCTGATAAAACAAAAAGAAATATGGCAAAAAGATAAAGCAATACAGGAAATTAATGTTTCCACGAAAGAATTTGATGTATATGATTTAGCGGCTCTGGCATATTTGTATAAACGTGTGAAAGAAACAGATCCCATTCGTGAAGCACATCATATCGTAGTGGATGAAGCACAGGATTTTGGTATGATGGCATATTCGGTTTTGCATTATTGTATTCCGGGTTGTTCTTTCACCATTATGGGTGATGTATCCCAGAATATTCACTTTGGATATGGACTCCATGACTGGGAAGAATTAAAGAACTTAATTTTAACAGACCGCTTAGATAACTTCGGAATATTATCTAAGAGTTATAGAAATACGGTAGAGATATCTAATTTTGCGCAAAAAATTTTACAAAAGGGCTCATTTTCCAGTTATCCGATTGAACCCATTATACGGCATGGAAATGAAGTATCTGTAACTGAGTGCCATGATGAGAAAGATATGCTGGACCAGTCTGTACGGATTATTGAAAAGTGGCAGCAGGAGGGATATGATACCATTGCGGTAGTATGCAGAAATACTATGGAAGCAGAGCTTGTAGCTAAAGATCTTGGAAAACGCATTGCCACCCTGGAGAGTGACCTGGAAAAAGCAGAATTTAAAAAAGGAATTATGGTGCTTCCGGTAGAGTATACAAAAGGGCTGGAGTTTGATACGGTTCTTATTTATAATCCAACCAGTAACAACTATCCGGAAGATGATGGCCACGCGAAGCTTTTGTATGTTGCAGCAACTCGTGCATTACACGAACTAAGTATTCTTTACGTTGGGGATGTATCTAAATTATTATAAACATTTATAGGATTAGGGTGTTAAAAGTTCTCTCAACCTGTATTTTATGAATATATATATGCTGGTATTCATTCAAAAAGCAAAATTGACCTTTTGACACTCGAATCTTAATATATTAAATAGAAAGAGTCATGATAATATTATATTAAAGCTGAGAATAACATTGGGAGTAAACAGTAACAATGACTCTATGCTTATTTACAAGGAAAGATATTGCTACAGGGTTGGCTCGGGTGCAAAAGTGTCAGCACACTGACACTTTTTTCCGCATGAAAATTAAGGACTTTATTAATAGTAGCTGAAAATGAATAATTAAATAATACGAAACAATACCAATTAATAAATGTAATAAAAATATCAGTTCACCTTATGATACAGGTAACATTTGCTTAATATATACATAAATTACAATAAGAAATAAATCATATTGGTAAATCATGAACGTCAATGAAAAGTTTAAAATCTTTAGTAATGACTATGCGGATTTATTAGTTGAATATAAAAGAAGTATGGATTATTTAGAAAATATTCCTGACATATCTTATAATCTAGTTAATGATAAATATGCCGTACTGCATATTCCTGTCAGTGAACTGACAGAAAAAAGTATGAATCGGTTTGGTTATGTTGCTATTCCAAAATGTTATGGATTAATGACTTTTTTTCCGTATGAGTCGCAAAGCGGATATACAGTCCACAGGTTACCGGAGGAAAATATCTCAGGGAAAGGAGTATTGATCGGATTTGTAGATACAGGAATTGTTTATACAAATCCGATATTCCGGTACCCGGATAATACTACAAAAATATTGTCCATTTGGGATCAGTCTATAGACAGTGACGACAAGTATCCAAATGACTATTTTTATGGAACGGAATATACAAAAGAACAAATTAATGAAGCTTTAAATTCAGAAAATCCTTTGGAAATAGTACCCAGCACTGATACAATCGGCGAGGGAACTGCTATGGCGGGTATAGCAGCCGGGTTTTATAATGAAGAGAGTAATTTTTCAGGGGTGGCAATAAATGCTGAATTAATTATTGTGAAGCTGAAACCCGCCAAAGCTATTTTAAAAGAGTACTTTGGTATCCCGGAAGATGCTATTTGTTATCAGGAAAATGATGTCATGATGGGAATCAGTTATTTACTGACGATGGCAAACAGGTTACAGAGGCCTATTGCCATCTGTTTAGGAGTTGGTTCCTCTCAAGGGTCCCATAAAGGGGAAGATATTATGAGTAATTATCTTGCAGAGATTGGTAATCTTCCCGGCATTGCAATTATTATTGCCGCAGGGAATGAGGGCAATCAACAGCATCATTATTATGGTGAAATATCACCGCCCGAATATTATGATGTGGTCGAATTAAATGTTGGCGTATCGGATAAAAATTTTTCTATGGAAATATGGGGTTATCAACCCAATATCATTACCATGGAAATATATGCACCAACCGGTGACTTTGTTTATAATATTACTGATACTTTTATTGGACAAAGCAATTTTACCATAACATTTGGCACAACTACGATTTATGTTGATAACGTTATCAGTGAGGCATACTCTGAAGAACAATTAATTTTATTCCGTTTTAAAAATGCTATGGAGGGAACATGGAAGTTTCAGATAAACGGAATGAAAGATTTAATTAACCGGTTCCATATCTGGCTTCCCATTCGTAATTTTATTTCCAATGAAACTTATTTCTATAATTCAAACCCGTATACTACAATTTGTCAGCCGGGTAATGGTTATAATACCATAACCACCACGGCCTACAATCCAATCGACAGAACCTTGGCTCCATATGCCAGTAAAGGTTTTAACTCATTAAATATACCGAAACCGGATATAGCAGCTCCAGGAGTTAATGTTTTGGCGCCTACTGTTATGGGAACTTTTCTTCCTTTTTCAGGTACCAGTATAGCTTCCGCTCATGCAGCAGGGATAGCTGCCGGATTATTGGAATGGGGGATAGTAGGCGGATATTTTCCGAATATGGACAGTGCTATAGTGCGTTACATTATTACAAGCACTGCAGCCAGAGATAGTGGAGTGTTATATCCTAATCCTGATTGGGGTTATGGCGCTATAGAATAATTTAATAATGATTTTTACTAAAAAATATTGACTTTAAATGTAGAAAATATTAAAATTATATAAAAATCGGTTGAAAGAGTTGGGAGAGACTGTAAGTATATGAAATATTTTACAGCGCCGAAGGTGATTCGCAATAACTCTCAGGCAAAAGGACCAACTCTGGACGATACTCTGGAAAGCGATATAGCACCGACGAAGCAACTTCATGTAACAATATGGGGGAATCTTTCAGGTAAATCAACAGAGGCGTATTGATTATTCAGTACGTCTTTTTTTATTACATTGGAAAGTTCTCCGAACTTCCCTATGTAATAAAAGTCCTGCATACAAGGGCGTTGGGCAACATTTAAAACCCGGTGCATTATTAGGCTTGCGTTACATAAAAGACGTCTGAATAATTGCTGTTTTTATTTATTCACGATGATTCCGTGAAGAAAAAAGAAGGAGGACGTTATGGAATTAAAGACACCGCTTTACGATTGTCACCTACAATGGAAAGGAAAAGTAGTACCCTTTGCTGGTTACCTGTTACCGGTTCAATATGAAACCGGAGTTATCGCTGAGCATATGGCAGTAAGGAATAAGGCAGGCTTATTTGATGTTTCCCATATGGGTGAAGTAATATTGACAGGAAAGGAAGCATTATGGAATGTGCAGAGACTGGTGACGAATGACTGCAGCAAGATGTATGACGGGCAGGTAAAATACAGTCCCATGTGTAATGAATCCGGTGGAGTCGTAGATGATTTGTTGGTTTATAAAATAAACAGTGAAAAGTATTTACTGGTCATTAATGCCTCAAACCGTTTTAAGGATGTGGAATGGATTAAAGAACATTTATCCGGTAGTGTGGAATTTAATGATATATCCGATGAAGTAGCTCAGCTTGCTTTGCAGGGGCCAAAGTCAAAAGAGATACTTCAAAAATTAGCAGGTAGTAACGATATTCCTGTGAAATACTACAGTTTTGTGGAAAAAGGTCTCGTAGCCGGCATACCTTGTCTTCTATCGAAAACGGGCTATACCGGAGAAGATGGTTACGAATTATATTGTAAACCGGAGGATGCCGTAAATCTATGGAATGCGTTGCTTCATGCTGGAAAAGAGGAGGGGTTGATACCTTGTGGTCTGGGGGCCAGAGATACTTTACGGCTGGAAGCTGCAATGCCTTTATACGGTCATGAAATGGATGATACGATTTCACCTCTTGAAACAGGGTTGGGATTTGCTGTTAAGATGGAAAAAGAAGATTTTATAGGTAAAAGCGGGTTAGAGAGCAGAGGTCAGATAAAACGTAAACGCGTAGGCCTCTCCATTACCGGAAGAGGTATAGCCAGAGAAAAATGTCCGGTATATTTTAAAGATAATGCAGTTGGCATAACGACCTCAGGAACACACAGTCCATACCTAAAAAGTCCGGTGGCAATGGCTTTAATAGATCTTAATTATACTGCATTAGGAACACAATTGGAGGTTTTAGTAAGAGGTAAAAGGATAACGGCTGAAGTTGTGGAACTGCCTTTTTATAAAAAGTAAAACGAATCTATTCTCAACACGTTATTAACATCAGATTAAATTATATATAAGTATTTGAGATACAAAGTAAATTTTGAAAATTAAAATTACATATAATTGATAAATTATGGAGGATATGACTATGAAATCATTATTATTTACCAAAACTCATGAATGGGTACAATTTTTAGAAGAATCTACTGTAAGAGTGGGGCTTACCGATTATGCACAGAAAGAATTAGGAGACCTGGTTTTTGTAAACCTGCCGGAAGTAGGAGATGAGGTAACGGCAGAGGAGGGTTTTGCCGATGTGGAATCTGTAAAAGCGGTTTCTAATGTATATAGTCCGGTTACCGGTACGGTAAAGGCTGTGAATGAAGAACTGTTGGATCAGCCGGAATTAATTAATTCAGAACCATACGAGACATGGTTTATTGAGATTGAGAATGTAAGTGAACAGGTAGAACTATTATCCGAAGATGAATATGAGAATTTCATCAAAGAGGAGGAATAAAATGGGGACCTATGTGCCAAATACCATAAAAGAGCAGCAGGAAATGCTGGCTTCCATGGGATATTTAAAGGTGGAAGACCTCTTTTCCGTCATACCGGAAGAAGTGAGAATGAAAAGACCTTTAGATATTCCGGATGGTTTATCCGAGTTGGAAGTAAGAAATGAATTGACCGAATTAGCTGAAAAAAATAAGGTATTCAGAAGTATTTTCAGAGGTTGTGGAGCTTATAACCATTATATTCCATCTCTTGTTAAACAAATAACCTCTAAAGAAGAGTTTGTAACAGCTTATACTCCTTATCAGGCAGAAATCAGTCAGGGAACCCTGCAGGCTATATTTGAGTTTCAAACTATGATATGTGAACTTACCGGATTGGATGCTTCCAATGCTTCGGTTTATGACGGTGCGACAGCTGCAGCGGAAGCTGCTATTATGTGCAGGGAAAAGAAAAGAAATAAAGCTGTTATTTCAGCTGCGGTTAATAAGGAGATTTTGGAAACAGTAAAAACCTATTTACATGGCACCGGTATGGAAGTTATTGTGGCACCGGAGTTGGATGGGCATACGGATATTATTGCATTAGAGAAGACTGCAGGGGAAGATACTGCCTGTATTCTTATGCAGCAGCCGAATTATTACGGGCAGCTGGAGGATCTTGATTCCGTAAAGAAAATTGCAGACAAAAGCGGCGCTAAATTTATTATGAGCTGTAATCCAATCTCTCTGGGAATACTAAAAACTCCGGGAGAATATGGTGCGGATATAGCAGTGGGAGAGGGCCAGCCACTTGGTATGCCGTTATCTTTCGGAGGTCCTTATCTGGGTTTTATGGCAGCTACGGAGAATATGAAACGTAAACTTCCGGGAAGGATAGTCGGTGAAACGAAAGATGCTAAGGGCAGAAGAGCATTTGTATTGACGCTTCAGGCAAGGGAGCAGCATATCAGGCGTGAAAAGGCCTCCAGCAATATCTGTTCCAACCAGGCGTTATGCGCTCTGACTGCATCAGTCTATCTAAGCACTATGGGACGCAGAGGGTTAGAACAGGCAGCAGTCCTTAGTATGTCCAAAGCTCATTATCTGGCTGAACGGATATGCGAAGTGGAGGGATTTAACCTGGTCTACAAGGCAGATTATTTTAACGAATTTGTTACAACCTGCAAAGGAGATCCCAACTATTTAATGAGCAGACTTGAGCAACATGGTATTCTTGGCGGTTATCCGCTAAAAGGTAATAATGTCGGGAATATACTCTGGTGCGCGACCGAGATGAACACGAAAGCAGAGATGGATGAAATGATTCAAATTATAAAGGAGGTGGAGAGATAATGGAATTGATCTTTGAAAAAAGTGTGGACAATAGAGGATGTGATATTCTGCCGCCCTCGGATGTACCTGTCGTAAAAACTGACAGCAGATATTTGCGGCGAAGGGAACTTCATTTACCGGAAATGTCGGAAACCGATATTAGCAGACATTATACGGAGCTTGCCAAAAGAACCTATGGAATCAATAACGGTTTTTATCCTTTAGGTTCCTGCACGATGAAATATAATCCAAAAATCAATGAAGAGATTGCAAAACTTCCGGGTTTCTCTAATGTACATCCGCTTCAACCGGAGAATACGATTCAGGGGTGCCTTAAAGTAATGAAGTTAACGGAAAACTATCTTTGCGAAATTACCGGTATGGATTATATGACTTTTCAACCTGCGGCAGGCGCCCATGGTGAGTTTACAGGGCTTAAGTTAATTCGTGCTTATCATGAGAACAGAAAAGATAATAGTCGAACCGAGATAATAGTGCCCGACTCAGCACATGGTACAAATCCTGCCAGTGCGGCTATGGCAGGATTTTCGGTGATTAATATATCTTCTACTAAGGATGGGTATGTAGATTTAGAGGAACTTAAGAAAGCAGCAGGTGAACACACAGCCGGGTTTATGCTGACAAATCCCAATACGGTTGGAATGTTTGATAAAAATATACTAGAAATCACACAGATTATCCACGATGCAGGCGGATTATGCTATTATGACGGGGCTAATTTAAATCCGATTATGGGAATTGCAAGGCCCGGGGATATGGGCTTTGATGTGGTGCATCTAAATCTTCATAAAACTTTCTCTACCCCGCATGGAGGCGGAGGTCCCGGTGGCGGCCCCGTAGGATGTAAGTCTATTTTAGAGAAATACCTGCCGACACCCCGTGTCAGAGAGAGTGAGGAAAGTTGTGATAAATATGAACTGGTAACGGCCGGAGATTTATCCATTGGAAGAGTGAAAGAATTTTATGGCAACTTTTTGGTAGTTGTAAAAGCGCTGACCTACATTCTGACTTTAGGTCGAGGTGGATTAAAAGAGGCTTCAGAAAATGCAGTATTAAATGCAAATTATATGATGAATCAGTTAAAAGATACGTTTCATATGCCTTTTGCAGGTCCGTGTATGCATGAATTTGTCATGAGTCTGGAGGAACTGAAGAAAGAAACGAAGGTGTCAGCTTTGGATGTTGCTAAAACCTTATTGGATTACGGAATTCATCCACCGACGATGTATTTTCCGCTTATTGTCCATGAAGCCCTGATGTTAGAGCCAACAGAGACTGAATCAAAAGAAACTCTGGATCAGGTAATTGCCGTATTCAAAAAAGTACGCGAAGATGCTCTTATGAAACCGGAATCTTTAACGGATTCACCAAAGAAAACACCCATAGGCAGGCCGGATGAAGTCACTGCTGCGAGAAATCCGGTATTAAGATATCTATTTTAAGCAAGACAGAAGATATTTCAAGAAGATTTATGTTATATGATATATAGCAGAATAAAACAGCAATAATAAAACAGCACTCTATTAAAATTTTATCCTATGTATGTTACCACCGGCGAATAGTAATGAGGTAAATTATTACCCGCTTAAGCATACATAGGATAAAAATTACCGTTAAATAAAAGTTATTTCACTGATTTTAGAGTTTTATCTTAAGAAAGAGGTTTCATTTGATTAAATATATAAGCTATTTCATTAATGAAGAATATAATCCATACCATAACCTGGCACTGGAAGAATATTTATTGAATCATGTTAAACAGGATGAATGTATTCTCTACCTATGGCAAAACGAGAAAACGGTAGTCATCGGTAAGAATCAAAACCCCTGGAAAGAATGCCGGCTAAAAGAACTGGAAGAAAACGACGGTAAGTTGGTCCGAAGATTATCAGGGGGAGGTGCGGTATTTCACGATTTAGGTAATTTAAATTTTACTTTTTTGGTTCATAAAGAAAATTATAATCTGGATAAACAGTTAGAGGTTATTTTAAAAGCTGTAAATTATCTAGCCATACCTGCTAAGAAAACAGGAAGGAATGATATTACGGTAGAGGGAAGAAAATTTTCCGGCAATGCCTTTTATTCGGCTGGGAACCACTCCTATCATCATGGTACTATTCTAATTAATGTAAATATGGATAACTTATCTAAATACCTTAATGTATCACGGGACAAATTAGTATCAAAAGGAGTGGAATCAGTCCGCTCCAGAGTAATTAATCTGTCTGAATACAAAGAAGGACTAACTATAGACACGATGAAAAATGAACTGATACGGGCGATCGGTGAGGTATATGAAGGCCATCCGATACCTTTGACTGCAGAGCGGATTAATGAAAAGGAAATAGGTGAGTTAAGTAAAAAGTATTCCTCCTGGGACTGGAGTTTTGGTAAGAAAATTCCATTTAATTATTTAATTGAAAGAAGACTGGAATGGGGAAATATAGAAATCGAGTTTCGTGTGGAAGCAGGTATTATCAAAGAATGTATGGCTTATTCCGATTCTATGGATACCGATTTTATTAATCTGATACCGGATGCATTCAAAAGTTGTTTATTTACCGGTGAAGCATTAATCAGACGTTTAAGAGAAATCCGGATAGTTGACAGTAACGCGGATATCATACGTGAGGATATAATCGGTGTATTAAAAGAAGAGCAAATTTAATGTCAGAGGGAGACTATACTAACATAGTTCTTCTGATTATGGCAGGGTAAATAGTCTCGTGAAAGACAATGACCTCTGCAGATGTAAAATTGGTACCTGCGGCTTAAAGTCTGCAGGTTAAGAGAAAGGTTTGGTTATTAATATGAATGAAAAATATGATCTTGCAGTAATCGGGGCCGGTCCCGGCGGGTATACTGCTGCTATCAAAGCTGCCAAATCAGGACTTAAAACGGTTGTTATTGAGAACAGGGAGGTTGGGGGAACCTGTTTAAACCGAGGTTGTATTCCTACTAAAACACTGATGCATACCTCCCACCTGTATTATGAAGCTTTGAGTTATGAAAAACTTGGAATCAATGTGACCGGGTTAAATTACGATATAGATAAGATGCAGGACAGGAAAGAAGAAGTAGTAGATAAAATCCGGGATGGAATCGGTGCTTTACTGAAAGGAAACAAAGTTACCGTAATAAATGGAACTGCAACGATTCTGAAGCAAAATACCATACGGATAACGGAGAATACTCACCAGACAGCAGAAAATGCAGATGTATGGGAAATACAAGCGGAAAAAATACTGATTGCCACCGGTTCAAAACCATTTATTCCTGAAATAGAGGGAATTCATAATCTTAATGTAATCACCAGTGATGAACTTTTAGCGAAAAGAGGTCAAAGGTTTGAGAAATTGCTAATAGTCGGCGGAGGTGTAATTGGTATCGAATTTGCAACGATTTATCAGGAATTAGGTTGTGAAGTAGAGATTATTGAGGTAATGGACCGGATATTATACAACATGGATAAAGAGGTTTCACAAAGTGTTGCAATGAATATGAAAAAAAGAGGAATTAAAATTCATACGAAATCTAAAGTGATCCGAATAACAAAGGAAGAGGGATTAAACTGCGAATATGAAGAAAACGGTAAAACTTATACAGTAAAAGCAGATGTTATTCTGGTTTCTGCTGGGCGTAAAGCGAATACCGAGAATTTGTTTGATTCGGGATTTCGTCTTGAAATGAATGGAGATAAAATTAAAGTCGATGCGAATTTTGAAACAAGCGTTAAAGGCATCTATGCCATTGGTGATGTAACGGGGGGGACCCAGTTAGCACATGCTGCAGCTGCCCAGGGTATTACTGCTGTTGAAATTATGTGTAACCTTACACCGACGATTAATCTTAATGTGATTCCATCCTGTATCTATACGTCACCTGAGGTAGCAGTAGCAGGACTTAATGAAGAAGCGGCGAAAGCAAACGGATATACGGTTAAGACAGGAAAATATCCAATGGCAGGAAATGCAAAAACTCTATTATCAATGGATGAACGAAGTTATATTAAGGTAATCAGTGATTCGAAATCGGATAGAATTCTTGGTGCAGAACTTGTCTGTGCCAGAGCTACGGATATGATAGGAGAATTAGCTGCTGCTATTGCAAATGGTTTGACTGTGAAAGAAATGGCCTCCGTTATCAGACCTCATCCCACTTATAACGAAGCAATTACAGAAGTTATGGAAGATATAGAGGGTATGGCAATTCACCTTATGCCAGGCAGAAAGAGATAATAAATATTTACAGGCATACTAAATATATTAGTTTAGTATTTGTTAAAAAATATTGTACAGAGAGGAAAGAAGTGTAAATTAAAGGAAAAAATGACATGAGATCAAGTATGAAAAGATAAAAACATATAATAATTTATAAAAAAGTAAAATATATATTGATGTAATTAACTGAAAATAGTATAATAGGAACCATGAGGTTTCTATAAATTAAATGTGACTTAACTTAGAATAGTTACAGTAATTTACATACTATAATCAATTCAGAAGCGAATTGATAGAAGGCAGGAGGATTACATAATGACAAAAAAGTATGCAAAAATGGTAGTTGACAAAGATTTTAGGATTGCAGAGATTGATAAAAGAATGTTCGGGTCCTTTATAGAACATCTGGGCAGGGCCGTTTATGAAGGGATTTACCAGCCGGGGCATAAAAGTGCAGATAAGGACGGTTTCAGAAAAGATGTTATGGAGCTGGTTAAGGAATTGAATGTACCGATTATCCGTTATCCCGGCGGTAATTTTGTATCCAATTATTATTGGGAAGATGGAGTAGGTCCAGCAGAAGAGAGGCCGAAGAGACTGGAACTTGCCTGGAGAAGCTTAGAGACCAATGAGGTTGGATTAAACGAATTTGCAAAATGGAGCAAGCTTGTCGGCAGTGATATGATGATGGCTGTAAACCTCGGCACCAGAGGGGTCAGTGATGCCTGCAACCTGTTAGAATACTGTAATCACAAAGCTGGAACAAAATACAGCGATCTTCGTATCAGACACGGTTATCAAGAACCTCATAATATAAAAACCTGGTGTCTCGGAAACGAAATGGACGGACCCTGGCAGCTGGGATCTAAAACTCCGACAGAGTATGGAAGAATTGCCTATGAAACAGCAAAAGCCATGAAATTAATTGATCCGGACATTGAACTGGTATCCTGCGGCAGCTCCAGTACCGGTATGAAAACCTTTCCTGAATGGGAAGCTGTCACATTAGAGCATACTTATGAACATGTTGATTATGTATCATTACATCAGTATTTTGGCAATCCTGACGGTGATACACCGAATTTCCTGGCAAAATCCATGGAGACGGAACACTTTATAAAAACGGTTATTTCTACCTGCGATTATGTGAAAGCCAAAAAGAGAGGTAAAAAGGATATTAACTTAAGCTTTGATGAGTGGAATGTTTGGTATCACTCTCATCAGGCAGATGACAATACCATGAAGAGGGAGCCCTGGCAAAAAGCACCGGCGCTGTTAGAGGATATTTATAATTTTGAAGATGCGTTAGTTGTAGGTCTTATGTTAATTACTTTCATGAAACATGCCGACAGAGTAAAGATGGCTTGTCTGGCGCAGCTTGTTAATGTAATCGCACCGATTATGACACAGGCAGACGGACCGGCATGGAAACAGACAATATATTATCCCTATCTGCATGCCTCCAAATACGGACGTGGAATTGCACTCCAGCCTGTTTTATATTCCACAAAACATGATACCAGAGAATATACAGATGTTTATGATGTGGATTCCGTTGCCGTATATAATGAAGAAGCAGAGGAAGTTACTATATTTGCTGTAAACCGTGATATAGAAGAAAGCATTGAGTTTACCTGTGATATCAGAAGTTTTGAAGGATATGGACTGATTGAACATATTGTCTTAACAAGTGATGATCTGTTGGCCTCTAATTCAGCTGTAAAGCAGGCAGTTGCACCGGTAACTGTAAATGATACCATACTTGATAACGGTATAGTAACAGCAAATTTAAAGAAAGCTTCCTGGAATGTGATACGATTAGGTAAAAAATGATTTCAGATAAAGTATCTAAGTAAATAATACCTGACTAAATAAAAGTATAATAGATTAATAAATGAAATCTGGTTAATTAAAGTTTATATCCTGTAAGAAACAGGTAAATAACTTAATATAACCAGGTTTTGTTTTTTGTCGTTTTTGAACAAAATTTGAATAAATTATTAACTTTTTTATATTTTAACAAAAAAGCTTTTCAAGAGAAAATAATCATGATACAATTAAAACAGAAAAAATGATTTATAACAAAAATTTTGTTATAAATAAATTAAGAGAAGGAGTATAAGATTTGGGTAAAACAATACAGTTGGATTTAGATGATAAGGAACAGCTTGTTTTGTTGGCAAAAGCATTATCGACAGAGGTTAGAATTGAAATATTAAAGCTTTTATGCAAGTACGATTTAAATATTAATGAAATTGCCGAACGCTTAGAACTACCACAATCTTCCGCTGCAGCACACATTAAAGTTTTGGAAGAGGCAGGACTTATTAAAACAAGTCTGAAACCTGCCGTAAGGGGCTCCATGAAAGTCTGTACGAAGCTGCCTAAAGCATTTAACATTGATTTGACAACAGAGCTGGAAGAAGAAACCGAGGTTATTAATATGCCTATTGGTAACTTTGTAGATTATTATGTGGAGCCGACCTGTGGAATAGTAAGTGAAAAGGGACATATTGATGAAGAAGACGAACCCAGATGTTTTTACAACCCGGATCGAATTAAAGCAAAATTGCTCTGGTTTGGTAAAGGATATTTGGAATACCGTTTTCCAAATAAAATACTTACGAATCGAACCGAGAAACGATTGGAATTATCCATGGAAATCTGTTCGGAAGATCATGAATATAATTTTAATTTTCCCTCCGATATTACTGTTTGGATTAATGGTATAGAAGCCGGTACCTGGAATTGTCCCAGTGACTTTGGCGGCAGAAGAGGAAAATTAAATCCACAGTGGTGGCCGGATAAGAATACTCAGTATGGAATATTAAAAACCTGGATACTGACGGATGAGGGTACTTATCTGGATGAGGAAAGAGTGGGTGCTAAAACAATTAAAGAATATCATTTATCTGAAAATGCGTTTATATCCGTTCGAATCGGTATTAAAGAAGATGCAAAGCATATTGGAGGAGTAAACTTATTTGGGGATAGTTTCGGTGATTATGCGCAAAATATCCGAATGAAATTTGTTTTTTAATTAATGTGATAAAGCAGATGTATTACTATACGAATGATTTGGAATACCTGCTTTCTATAAAGAGAAAGAATTGTAAAAGGAGTGCTGTATGAAAGAACAATTATTACAGAAATTTAATGAAATATTTGGTGACGGCGGGGAGATTTCAGTTTATTTTGCACCCGGGCGTGTGAACCTCATTGGAGAGCATACCGATTATAACGGAGGGCATGTATTTCCCTGTGCTCTGACGATTGGTACTTATGCTGTGGTAAGAAAAAGGGAAGATAAGATCTTACGTTTTTATTCCATGAACTTTGAACATCTTGGAGTAATCACTTCTTGTGTGGAGGGATTAACGAAGAAAAAGGAAGATGACTGGGCAAATTACCCGAAAGGAGTTATTTGGGCTCTTAAACACAGAGGTTATTCTATAGATCAGGGAATGGATGTATTGTATTTCGGCAATATACCTAATGCCTCCGGATTATCTTCATCAGCATCCCTGGAAGTTCTAACCGGTTATTTACTAAAAGATCTGTTTGGATTTAATCTCTATATGATTGAACTGGCATTAATCAGTCAGTTTGCAGAAAATAAATTTATAGGAGTAAACTGTGGCATTATGGATCAGTTTGCTGTTGCAATGGGTAAAAAAGATAATGCTATCTTCTTAGATACCAGTAATTTAGCGTGTGAATATGCACCCATTAAACTAGAGAATGCCAGAATTGTCATAATCTCCAGTAATAAAAAAAGAGGCTTAGGTGATTCTAAGTATAATGAAAGAAGAAGCGAATGCGAACAAGCGCTTAAGGAATTACAGACAGTAATTGATATAGCAACCCTTGGAGACTTAAGTGAAAAAGAATTTGAAAAGCATAAAGAGGCAATAGCTGATCCGATTCGTAAAAAAAGAGCAAAACATGCCGTATATGAAAATCAGAGAACAATAAAAGCGGTGGAAGCCCTAAAGGCCAATAAAATAGTTGAATTCGGCCAATTAATGAATGCATCCCATGTTTCCCTCAGGGACGATTATGAAGTGACCGGAATTGAGTTGGATACTCTGGTAGAAACAGCATGGCAGCAAAAAGGTGTACTCGGTTCCAGAATGACAGGTGCAGGATTTGGCGGCTGTACGGTAAGTATTGTTGAAAATGACTGTGTGCAGGACTTTATAGATAAGGTTGGAAAAACCTATGAAGAAAAAATCGGATATAAAGCAGATTTTTATGTAGTAGATATCGGTAATGGCCCAAGCAGAATATAAGTGAACATATTAATTGAATACCGCTTTCAGCGGCAGAATGTGAGGTAAATATATGACAGTATTAGTTTTAGGAGGAGCCGGTTATATTGGCTCACACACCGTGTATGAGTTAATTGATCAAGGTCAGGATGTTGTAATCGTTGATAACTTAGAGACCGGATATAAAGAGGCAGTTCATCCCAAGGCCCGTTTTTATCAGGGAGATATCAGAAACAGAGCATTTATTGACAGTGTTTTTGAAAAGGAAAAGATAGATGCGGTAATTCATTTTGCAGCAAACTCCCTGGTTGGAGAAAGTATGACAAACCCACTTAAGTACTATGATAATAATTTAAACGGAACCAAGGTATTACTGGAATCCATGGTAGCCCATGATGTAAAAAAAATCGTATTCTCTTCCACAGCAGCGACTTACGGAGAACCGGAGAAAGTACCTATCTTAGAAACAGATCGTACGGAACCAACTAATGCATATGGTGAAACTAAGCTGTCTATGGAGAAAATGTTTAAATGGGTTGATAAAGCACACGGTTTACGTTATGTTTCCTTACGGTATTTTAATGCCTGCGGTGCTCATAAAAGCGGCAATATCGGAGAAGCTCACAATCCGGAATCTCACCTGATACCGTTAATTCTTCAGGTGCCGAACGGTAAAAGAGAATCCATCAGTGTCTATGGAGATGATTATGACACAAAAGACGGTACCTGTATTCGTGATTATATTCATGTTACTGATTTAGCATCCGCTCATATCTTAGCGGTAAAGTACCTGATGGAGGGCAACGAAAGCAATATTTTTAACCTTGGAAACGGTGTGGGATTTACTGTAAATGAAGTAATCGATGCAGCAAGAAAAGTAACGAATTCACCAATACCGGCAGTGATTACTCCAAGAAGAGCCGGAGATCCTGCCAAACTGATTGCTTCCAGTGAAAAAGCCAAAACTGTCTTGGGCTGGAAACCTCAGCATGAGGATATTGAAGAAATTATTTCTTCTGCCTGGAAATGGCATAAAACCCATCCAAACGGATACAAAAGCAATTAGTCACCATCATAACAGAAAATGAATAGTTTGGCTTAAAAGCTTGTATCGGATAATCGGGTGCAAGCTTTCAATTATAGAACCGAAAGAAAAGGTTAAAAAGTAATTACTTTGAACCTCCAAATTTTGTGCCTGCGTAACCAAAATATGCTTGGCATTTTGGTGCAAATTTTAAATGCGCATAAAACGTGCGCGGGAATGAGGAAAATGATGATTAATCAATATATAACAGCACTGGTTACATACGGTTTAAAAAAAGGATTAATTGAAGAACAGGATAAAATATATACAATCAACCAGCTGCTCGAATTATTTGGACTGGAGGAATTGGAGGAAACGGTCACTTCCAAGGAATCTGATATTTCACTGGAACAAATATTGAATGGCATGCTTGATTATGCATATGAACAAGGAATTTTAAAGGAAAACAGTATTGTTTACAGAGATTTATTTGATACTAAAATTATGGGATTACTGGTACCTAAGCCATCGGAAGTAATAAAGAAATTTCAGGCTTTGTATAAGGAAAACCCTAAAAAAGCTACGGACTTTTATTATACGTTCAGCCAGGATACCGATTACATAAGACGTTACCGTATAGCGCGGGATATTAAGTGGGTTACAAAAACGGAATACGGAGATATTGATATTACCATTAATTTATCAAAACCGGAAAAAGATCCAAAGGCTATAGCCGCAGCCAAACATATGAAACAGAGCGGCTATCCGAAATGTCTGTTATGTAAAGAAAACGTGGGTTATTCAGGAAGAGTAAATCATCCTGCCAGACAAAACCATAGAATTATTCCGGTGCAGATTTATAACCAGAAATGGGGATTCCAATATTCACCTTACGTTTATTATAATGAGCATTGCATCGTATTCAATTATGACCATACCCCAATGAAGATCGATAAAACAGCATTTGGTAAATTGTTTGATTTTGTAAAACAATTTCCACATTACTTTGTGGGTTCCAATGCAGATTTACCTATTGTAGGCGGCTCCATACTTACACATGACCATTTTCAGGGCGGTAATTATGAATTTGCCATGGCAAAAGCTCCAATAGAAAAATATCTAAGTATAAAAGGATATGAAAAGGTACGTGCAGGTATTGTAAAGTGGCCCATGTCTGTTATCAGGCTGCAAGCGGAAAGTGCAGAATTACTCATAGAACTTGGGGATTATATTTTATGCAGCTGGAGAAATTATACCGATGAAGCTTCCTTTATCTATGCGTATTCGGATTCGGACGGAAATCTTCTTCCGGCTGATAAAACAGCTGAGAGTACCAGTTCTGAAAAATTAAAATTAGAACCTCATAATACAATAACACCGATTGCCCGTAAAGTTGGAAGCTTTTTTGAACTGGATTTGGTATTACGTAATAATGTTACTACGAATGAACATCCTTTTGGAGTTTATCATCCCCACGATGAACTGCATCACATAAAAAAAGAAAATATCGGGTTAATTGAAGTAATGGGACTAGCGGTTCTGCCCTCCAGGTTAAAAGAAGAAATGGAGATTTTAAAATCTTATATACTTTCAGGAAAAGATATAAGCTCCAATGAAATGATTTCTAAACACAAAAAATGGGTTGAGGAATTTATTCCGAAATATCAGGATATTTCGGAAGCGAATATAGATCTAATTATTCAGGATGAAATCGGTCTGGTATTCTCCCGGGTTTTAGAACATGCCGGTGTATACAAGCGTAACAGGGAAGGACAGGAAGCCTTTTTACGATTTATTAATTATTTAAACGAATCTCATATGAAATAAGTACTGGAAAAACTCTTATGCAGCCATATCAGCTGCATAGGAGTTTTTTATATATAAGTGGCATTGTGTATTGAGGGCATCAGTGTTAAAATAATAGTGGTTTAAATTTATATTTTATATCGAATTAAAAGAAGTAAATTACGGGTATATTTATAATAAATAATGTGCGGAAAGGAGATTGTCATAAATGATATTACATTTTTGACAGGTTCATAATATGTATGCATCGAAAGAAATAAGCGTTTTTGATATTATTGGTCCTAACATGATCGGCCCCTCCAGTTCTCATACGGCCGGAGCACTTAGAATAGCCAGATTGGCTAAAAATATGGTGAAAAGTTCGATTAAACAGGTTAAATTCATATTATATGGTTCATTTGCCGAGACTTATCAGGGTCACGGTACGGACCATGCATTAGTGGGGGGAATGCTTGGATTTGATACGGAGGATTATAGAATAAAAGAGTCCTTTGAATATGCGAAAAAGGCCGGACTGCATTACATTTTCGAAACCAACTCCGCCAAACAGGATATACATCCCAATACAGTGGATATTATAATTACAAATGAAAATGATGAAGAAACTACGATTACCGGCGTATCCATCGGAGGAGGAAGAGCAGTTATTAAAAAAATCAATGGTGTTGACATTGATTTATCAGGAGATTATCACACATTAGTTATAAGGCATAAAGATCTGCCGGGAGTGGTAGCCGGTGTTACCAATGTGTTAAGTCAGTTTGATATAAATATAGCATTTATGAAGTTATACAGGGAAAATAAAGGAACTATAGCATATTCTATTATTGAAACAGACCAGCCCATTAACGAAGATGTCATTGATAAAATAGAAGAATTCCAAAGTGTTTTCGATGCATTTTTAATAGAAAAATTATAAAAAGATTCAAATTAACTAACTGGAGAGGAAGCTTAAACTATGAATTTTACAACCGGTGAGGCACTGATAAAATTATGCGATGAAAATAATATATGCATTTCAGAAGTGATGATACTTCGTGAAACAAATTATTTGGAGAATAGCAGAGAGGATGTATTAAAAAAAATGGAGCATGCCTGGTCCATTATGAAAAACTCAGCAAAAGAAGCATTAAAAGGTGATATTGTTTCCATGGGCGGCTTAATCGGCGGTGAGGCCGCGAGAATCAACAGCCGGAGACTTGAGGGTAATTCTCCGGTTTGCGGTTCCTTAATGTCAAAGGCAATCACATATGCTATGGGAGTTCTTGAAGTGAACAGCTCAATGGGGTTAATTGTTGCAGCACCGACAGCAGGATCGTCCGGAGTAATACCCGGAGCATTTTTAGCAATTCAGGAGGAGATGAATCTTCCGGATGAAGTACTAATCAAAGCGTTGTTTAACGCTGGGGCAATAGGTTATCTCATAGCTTATAATGCGACCGTAGCCGGAGCGGAGGGCGGCTGCCAGGCAGAAGTAGGCTCCGCATCAGCTATGGCCGCATCAGCTATTACGGAGATAATGGGAGGTACACCCAGACAGTGTCTGCATGCGGCAACCAGTGCTATTGCCAACCTCTTAGGTCTCGTTTGTGATCCCATCGGGGGACTGGTAGAGGCACCCTGTCAGCAAAGAAATGCTATGGGTGTATCCAATGCTTTAGTCTGTTCGGAGATTGCATTAAGCAGTATAAAAAACATAATTCCTTTTGATGAGGCTGTTTCTGTTATGTATAATGTGGGACGCAGTATTCCCCATGAATTGCGGGAAACTGCATTAGGGGGATTGGCGGCGGCTCCCAGCGCTTGCGGTGCATGCAGAAATTGTAAATAAAGTTTTAAGACAACACTATAGTAATAATAATTTTATTAATTAAAAGAGGCTGTTGTAATTCATAATTATGAATTGCAATAGCTTTTTTTGTATAGCAATCTTTTTTTAAACCACCTGCTATGCAGGTGGGCTGTCTACTACTTTAACATTTACAAACCCTCGACAACATTGTTGAGCCCTGCCCAGAATGGTAAAATATAGGTAGGATACAACAATAAGGCCATTCAATGAAAGGAGAATTTTTATGAAGTTTATCAAGCTGATATTATGGGTATCAACCCCAAATTTAATTTTGCAAATCCCGTCGAATATATTTTAGACAATTGTAAAAAATATTTCTCAACACTATTGACATTCGTTTTAGGCAAGTGTAAAATACGAATATAGGCAATTGCCTAAAAAGGAGATGATATGAATGAGTAACTTTAAAAAACTGCCTGACACGGAATTTGAGATTATGAAGGTGGTGTGGGCGAACGAGCCGCCCATCACAACTAACATGATTATGGAAACGTTAGGCAATGAGCGTGAATGGAAAGCGCCAACTGTAATTTCACTGATGCTTAGACTGGTGGAAAAGGGCTTTTTGCGGACGGAGAAAAACGGTAAGGAGCGCACCTATTTCCCGCTTGTAGACAAAGAGGACTATCTGAAATTTGAAACAGGTAACTTTATGAAACTTTATCATGAAAACTCATTTCTTAGCTTTGTCAATACCCTTTATGATGGGAAGCAGCTTAACGATGCCGATATTGAAGAACTGATGAAATGGGTGAAAGAACGGAGGATTTGATATGCGGGAATTTATGACTGCATTGATAGAATGCTCTGTTACCATGTCAGTGCTTGTATTGGGTTTCATTGCCGCTACCCCATGGCTGTCAAAAAGATATTCTGCAAAATGGTTGTATTATATCTGGTTAGTGCTTGTGGTAGGTTTAATCATTCCATTCCGGGTTCATCCCGACACAGCATTTATTCAGATGAATGCCGCGCCCGATTATATCCAGCAAATCATACCTGGAAACGCTGGGAATATTATTGATTCAACAATTCCAACCAATACACCATCACAAGCGCTATCGGCAATTTCATGGTATCTAATTGGTATATGCCTATGGATTGCCGGACTTTTTGCCTTTATGGTTTATCACGGGTTAAAGCATTTTCGATTTCTTAGAATGGTAAACCGATGGAACGGACAGCCTGATAAGCAAATGAATGATACCTTACAAAAGATTAAAGTAGATATGGGAATAACCACACCAGTTAAACTGCAAATATGCTCCTGTATCTCAAGCCCAATGATGATCGGTTTTGTAAGACCTACAATCTTGTTGCCGTGGTCTGACTTTTCAGCGGATGAACGGTCATACATCCTCAAACACGAATTGGTACACTTCAAACGTAAGGATTTGTGGTATAAAAGTCTGGTACTTTTTGCAACCGCCGTTCACTGGTTTAATCCTGTAATGTATGTGATGGCAAAGGCCATCGCGTCACAATGCGAAATATCATGTGATGCGGAGGTAGTAAGCAAAACAGATATTGGCACGAGGCAACAATACAGTGAAACCATCATTGGTGTTATCAAAAATCAATCAAGAATGCAAACGGCATTCTCAACAAATTTTTATGGAGGTAAGAAAGGTATGAAAAAAAGAATATTTTCCATTATGGACACAAGCAAAAAGAAAGCAGGAGCTGTTATTTTCTGCTTAGTATTAGCAGGAACATTGGGGACGGGTGCGGCATTTGCAGCCAATTCATCAGCAGTTCCCGAAGCGCAAACGACATATGTAGTTTCATCAGGGGATGAACATTTACAGGCTGTCTTAAATACTCCAACGGAACAGGAATTATTATCCGAATATGGCCCATACGGCATTTCGTTTGATAAAGACGGTAAGATGTATTTTAATGATGAGCTTGTAAGATACTTTTGGGATGGTGTGGACTTGGGCGATAACACATCATCCGTACGATATGAATATTTGAACGAGGAAGGTGCGGTTGATGTGCATACAACACGCAAAGTTATTGAAAATAGCGATGGAAGTATAAATCCTTTTGGCGACTTAACGGGGATTGTAAAATATAGTCAAGAGGAATTTAAGCAAAGAAATTTGGAGGATTTGAAAGGCTCTTCTGATGCAGTCACATATGCCACCGGAGGTGTATCAGGAGGTGAAACATTTGCACAGAAGTTTGCCAAGTATAAGGATTTTGGGATTGAGTACAAAGAGCAACAAGGAAGCGGTAGGGGTAACGTTTATTATAATGGACAATTAGTAAAACAATTTATAGACGAAAAAAAAGATGATGGAGTTTTTACCTATCAGTCTGTTGACGGTGGTGAAATCAGTGTTCATACAATTTATGACGAAAACGGAAAATTGATAGGAGTTGAAAAATAGAAGTCGCAACAAATTAATATAGCTGTGTAAAGGGCAAACTTTCCGAAAGGCAAGGACGCAAAGCCAAGGGTCTAAGGTGCAAACGCATGATGATAGCCTGGCCGCCAAGTTAAATTTCGTACTAAACCTGCCCTTTTGCGGCAGGTTTTTCTATTAGCTCATTATGAAAAAATGAGCTAATAGAAAAACCTTATAAGCAAAAATAAAAAAAGGCACTACCCGTCAAATGATTGTCAAAGACCTTTCCCGCCTTTCCCGTAACTATACGGACGCAGGAAGTCTGATTGAAAATTTGTTTGTTCAGATGATTGTACGCTTTATCAGTTTGGCAGAGGGCGTAGACAGTTATTTGAATCCTGACAGTGTATCCAGTATTCTCGTTCCAATAACAAACGTAATGAACGACCAGTATTGCTACCAGACCTCAAAGAAAATCCGTCAGGTATTTGACTACAAGAAACGCAATGGGGAATTTATCGGCTCCTATGCCCCCTATGGCTACATCAAAGATCCCAATGATAAACACGCTTTGTTGGTAGACCACGAAGCCGCAGAAGTAGTAAAGCAGATTTTTCCATGTGTCTAAGCGGTATGACCGTCAGGGCTATTGTAAATCATCTAAACGACCACGGTGTTATGTGCCCTTCCGTTTACAAGCAAAGTCAGGGATTAAAGTACAAATGCCCCAACGGACAGACACAGCCTATGTGGAGTACCATTACTATCAGCAATATGCTGAAAAACCCCGTCTATGTTGGGGATATGGCACAGGGGCGAAATCGTGTGAAAAGCTACAAGATACACAAAATCGAAGCCGTACCCGAAAAAGACTGGATTGTTGTTCAGAACACCCATGAACCGATTATTGACCGAGAAGCCTTTGAAAAGGTCAAGCAACTATGAGTCTTTAGACTCCAGTGCCGGTAAAAGCTCCTTATAGGGGCAGAACAAACTACCGGCTTAGCCGGTAGTTATGATTCTGAAAGCTAAGTATGAGCAAAAATTTGTCAGGTGTTTTTGGTATATAACGAAACTCAAGTGTGTTTTAGCTATAAGTTTAAAATAAAATTTTATTATTATCAAAAAAATAATTGACACATATTATTCAATATTGTATATTATATTCATCAATAATATTATACGGCGTATAATATATAATATGAAATAGCATTGGATGAATTAAATGAAATGTAAAACTAAGTGGGAATAGAGGGTGAATTAGGAGTATAAATATGAAAGGAAGTAGATGTTATGGTATTTAATACAGGTGCTGCATTACTCGATGCAATTGTACTTGCGGTTGTGTCGAAAGAGAAAGAGGGAACCTATGGATATAAAATTACCCAGGATGTAAGGCAGGTTATAGAGATATCAGAATCCACCTTGTATCCGGTTTTAAGGCGGTTACAAAAAGATGACTGTCTGGAGGTTTATGATCTGGCATTTGACGGCAGGAACAGAAGATACTATAAAATAACCGATAAGGGTAAAATACAGCTTAGACTGTATTATGAAGAATGGAAATCTTATTGCAATAAAATTAATAATATGTTCGTGGGGGTGAATTTTTAATGACCAAGAATGAATTTATGAAACAGCTGGAAGTTTTATTAACTGAAATTTCAGCGGACGAAAGAATGGAGGCCCTTCAATATTACGAGAATTATTTTGAAGACGCCGGGCCGGAAAGAGAGGAGGGTATCATATCGGAATTGGGTTCACCTGAGAAAGTGGCCGCAAGTATTAAGGCAGATCTAAATGCAAGTGAACAGGAAGTAAAAAGCCGGGGATATTTTACGGAAAAAGGATATGAAGATGAAACGCTTAAAGAACCTAAATTTGAAATAATGAATGGCAATGATAAAAAAGCAAAAGACGATAGTTTTAAAGAAGAGGATACCCAGAGATCAGGTTATGCCGGTGGATATAATAACAAAGCAAATCAAGACAGTAACGAATATGGTTATTCTCAAAACAGCTATAATACCGGGGGTACCAACAGTGCAGGAAAAGCAGTATTAATTATACTTCTTTGTATATTCGCAATTCCTGTTGGTATACCTATAGTATCTGCGGTGTTTGGAATATTTATCGCGGTAATTGCGACAGTGGCTTCCCTTTGGCTGGCTTTTGTGATTGTATCAATTGTATTGACGGTTACCGGGATTGCTGCAACGATTGTTGGAATCGTTAAACTGCTTACGGTTCCCGTCCTTGGAATCTGTTTTACGGGCGGAGGATTACTATTATTTGGTCTTGGACTGCTGTTTATTATGGCTACCATTGCTCTTAGTACAAAGGTTATGCCGGTAGTTATACACGGATTCCTTAATTTATGCAGACTTCCCTTTCGGAATAGGAGGGCAGCGGCATGAATGCATTCATAAAAAATTGTTTGAAAATAGCCGGAATATCCATACTTCTGGGGTTGTTTTTAATATTAATCAGTTTCAGTATGGATAACACTATTTTTAGTAATTGGGAGAATTTTAATATACCATTCGGAAATAATAATTATCATTCTGGCAGATGGTCAAATTCTGATAAAGAAGACAGGGATGATTGGGACAAAAACGATTGGAGTAATAAGGAGGCTGAAGAAGATAAAAACGAGTTGATTTCAGATAATACAGAAAGTAAAGGTACGGAGGGTAATACAGGGATTAGATCTTCCGGTAATACAAACAATTTAAGAGATGTGAAATCATTAGCACTGGATATATCCTATGGTACAGTATCTATTAAAGAGGGAGAACATTTTGATATTCAGGTAGATAACATTGGCAGTAATGATTATTATAGTACTGTTAATGAAGGAGTGTGGAAAATAGGGGATAACAGAGATGATAACAGGAGCGAATTTTCCATTTTTGGAGTCGAAATATCAGATTCAGTAAATCACCCATTTCGTGCTGCTAATATTGAACTAACCATCCCTGAAGATTTTGTTTTTGAGAATCTGGATATTATACTTAATGCAGGTACTATAAAAGCGGAGCGACTAAGTTCTAAAAACGCCGATATTGATGTTGGTGCAGGAAGTTTGCATATAGAAGAATTATCGGCCAGTGAAAAATCTTCTTATTCCATTGATACGGGTCAATTGGTTATTGAGAATATAAGTGCACAGGATGCGAATATTAACTGTGGAGTAGGAAACCTTACCGCCGCAGGTGTTATTAACGGTGATAGTCTTGTGACATGCGGTATCGGTAATGTCAGTCTTGCTATTAACGGAAATGAAAATGATTACAATTATAATGTTGACTGCGGAATAGGAACTGTTATAATTAATGATAACAGTTACAGCGGAGTTAATTCCAAACATAAGACTAATAATAATGCAAAAAACAGTTTTGATTTGGATTGTGGAATTGGTAAGATAGCATTGGAAATTCAAAAATAGGAGGAAATAAATATGGAACAGAAAAGATTGTACAGGTCAAATTCAAACAAAATGATTGCAGGTGTATGCGGTGGTATTGCCGAATACATTAATCTTGATCCGACGGTAGTCAGATTATTATGGGCTTTATTATGTTTCATGGGCGGTACGGGTGTGATTGCTTATATTATAGCGGCAATTATTATGCCGATGCAATAACCATTGCCGGCCGATATATAAAAAAATCTATTGTCACTAATGTGACAGCAAGCTATAATTAGAGACTGTAACAAAATCTAAGATTTTGCTACAGTCTCTTTCTGGTTCTAAGTGCAATTACGATCTATGAAATATTTCTCAAAGGAACTGGTAAGTGAAATGAATGCAGGTGCAGCATAGGAAAGATTGAATCTGCAATGTATTACATACACCTTGGGGACATATTACGGCACAGATAAAGAATATGTAACGATAGAAAGAAAGCCTTATAATTCAGGACATATTACCACGAAAAGGGCGAAACCATGGGTGTAAATCTGAATAAGGCTGAATCACAATAATAAAATTAAACTTCCGTTCTAAGTAAATGCGGTTGCTTTATCTGAGTTCGATTTTTGCATTTTTTCCATGGAAATAAACAAAATCACCTTCCGGATAATGCCATATTGCCTGAAATTCCGTTGGCTGCAATAAACCGTTAACAAGCTGATAGTTACGGCAGACGGCAGACCATTCAGCAACTTTGGTGGTTCCGTCCATTTCTATGGACGCACGGTCGCCGGTTCTAAAAGACAACATTGCGCCGTTATTATCAAAGGTAAAAATTCCAGCTGCTGATATCCCATAATAGGTTATGGAAGCTTTTGCATGGGTATCATCGATTTCTTCCCAGGAGATGTAATCCTGTAAGGCAGCCCCCGGAAATAAAAGGCAGTCAGCCAGAAAGGTTACCAGACAGGCTTTATCCATAGCTTCACCCCGCTGGTCAAATAAAGTGATAACCTTTCCGATAACACCTTTCATGCTGCCAATTCCGTTCTGGTAGGAATCAAAACCTTCAAAAGGAATACCATAAAGGGCAGAGTCAATATAAGCAAAGCGCTCAGGTTTGTTTGCAAAATTATATTGCGTATAATCAATCTTTATTTCAGATTTTTTACCTTTATTAGACATATGGAAATCGACGTCTTTGAAAACAGCTTTCATTGAAGAGTTTTTAGGTTTACCCAGATAACCGCAGTAGCGGAAATATTTCTTAAGCGGGCCGGGCAGGTTTTTTATATCAGCTTCCGTATAAATACCGCTTGCAGGTACAGTATCTGAAATTCTGTCTTTCATTAGAGCATAAAATTCCTTTTTCGTTTTGGAACCAGGCAGTTTAAAAAATAAGATAATTAATGATATGATAACTATAATAACCGCTATGATGACAAACATATATTTCCTACTCCTTTTCTTCGTTTTCATTGATTTGCTCCATTCCTTTTATGTTATCTTCCATTTTGAGTAGACCTGCATATAATCCATCCAACAGATCCGCATCAAATCCCTGATATACCTGCTCTAAAAATTCCGTTTCCCGCTTTTCCCGGTTTATAAAATATTCCTTACATTTTTCTGTGAGTTCCAGATGCAGTATTCTGGCATCTTCAGAGTCTTTTTTTAATTGAATAAACCCTTCGCGCTCTAATATTAAAGCCATTTTCTTTACATTCTGTCTGGAATTCCCTATTAATTCGGCAACCTCACTTAAGGACGGGGTTGATTTTATACTTTCGGCTATACCGGCCAGTAAAAGCCATTGCTTTATCGTCAGATTTGGGTCAAATTTATCTCCCAAAATCTGCAGACGGTTTGCCAAAGTGAATATGGAACCAAAAACGAATGCTTTTTTATCGATATGATCCAACTTAATAACTCCTTTCTTAATTATAAGTAACTGGTTACACTTATTATAGGTAACCGGTTACTTATTGTCAAGGATAATTTTTCATGTATTTACATCCGAAAATAATTATGGTAGAGTATTTTAAAGAAAGAAATGGTATAAGGAAAGAAAATTTGGGTTAATTTATAAAAGACCCAGAGATTGAATGGAGGAACTTATGAAAAAGTTAATTGATTTAATTGCTGAT
The DNA here is from genome assembly GCF_030913705.1 of Anaerocolumna sp. MB42-C2. GTDB lineage: Bacteria > Bacillota > Clostridia > Lachnospirales > Lachnospiraceae > Anaerocolumna. The sequence goes on along the minus strand of NZ_CP133190.1, from coordinate 964,407 downwards.
GAATTAATGCAGGCATTTGAGAAGAAAGGTTATGACAGCAAGTACGGTATGGTTACCTTGTCCAACCGTCCGGATTTATGCCAATATCAGTGTAATGGTGCGTTAGTAGCGGCAAAATTATATAAAAAGGCTCCCATCATGATTGCAAATGAAGTTGTGGATATTATAAAGGATAATAAAGCATTTGATAAGATTGAAGCAATTATGCCTGGATTTATTAATATTACATTAAATACTGCCTATCTGGCAGAATATTTAAATGAGATGAGCAAGACAGAACAATATGGAGCTGAGAAAGCAGAGAATCCTCAAACTATAGTTATCGATTACGGCGGACCGAATGTTGCAAAACCACTGCATGTAGGGCATCTTCGTTCAGCAATTATCGGCGAAAGTATTAAAAGAATCGGAAGATTTTTAGGACATAATGTAATCGGGGATGTGCATCTGGGGGATTGGGGTCTGCAGATGGGTTTAATTATTACAGAGCTTAAGAAAAGGCAGCCGGATTTAGTTTATTTTGATGAAAATTTTACAGGAGAATATCCCATAGAGGCACCTTTTACCATATCCGAATTAGAAGAAATATACCCCGCCGCTAATGAATATTCCAAAGCACACCCGGAGTTTAAGGAAGAAGCAAAAAATGCCACCTTCCAGTTACAAAACGGTAACCGGGGGTATAATGCCCTTTGGAATCATATTCTTAATGTATCCGTAACCGATTTAAAGAAAAACTACGAGAATCTGAATGTAAGTTTCGATTTATGGAAAAAGGAAAGTGATGCACAGCCTTATATTCCGGATATGATCGCTTACTTAAAGGAAAACAATTATACCAGAATCAGTGAAGGAGCATTGGTGGTAGATGTAAAAGAAGACACGGATACTAAGGAGATACCGCCTTGTATGATTCTAAAATCCGATGGTGCTACGCTTTACAATACCACCGATTTAGCCACTATGGTGGAACGTAAGAAATTATTTGACCCGGATGCCATTACTTATATTGTTGATAAAAGGCAGGAACTTTATTTTGAAACTGTGTTCCGTTGTGCGAAAAAGACAAAACTGCTGGAAGATAAAGTTAAACTTACCTTTTTGGGATTTGGTACCATGAATGGGAAGGACGGCAAACCATTTAAGACCAGAGATGGCGGGGTAATGCGCCTTGAGAACCTTATTCAGAGTATTAATGATGCGGTATATGATAAAATGATGGAAAACCGTGAGATGTCAGTCGAGGAAGCGAGAAGTATTGCTAAGAAAGTCGGTCTCGCAGCCTTAAAATACGGTGATTTATCTAACCAGACTTCCAAAGATTATATTTTTGATATAGACCGTTTCATTTCCTTTGAGGGAAATACCGGCCCCTATATCTTATATACGATTGTACGTATTAAATCGATTTTGATGAAATACAAAGAGTTAACAGGAAAAGATCCTGATAATACAGGGAGCATCATTTCATCTGATATACCGGGTGAAATCAGTTTAATGCTTGAAGTTACCAAATTCAATGATATAATAGAGCATAGCTTCGAAGAAAATGCACCAAATAAAATCTGTCAGTACATTTATGATATTGCGAATGCCTTTAACAGTTTTTATCATGAAAATAAAATCATTGCGCAGGAGGACAAAGTTAAGCAGGAATCCTGGATTTCCTTAATATCATTGGTGCAGGGCATCCTGGAAACGTGTATTGATTTACTTGGTTTTGACGCTCCGGATAGAATGTAATAGTAATAGTACAACTGAGCTGATTAAAAAAGGTCGAAGAAACCGATAACATGGATTCTTCAGCCTTTTTTACTTGTTGCGTACTTTTATAAGTGCTATAATAGTCCTTAATATGAATAATTATACCAGACTAGAGGAGCAGAATATGTACAATAAAATATCAAAATTAGTAATATACCGTAATTTAGGACAAGACAGCATCCTATTTTCCCTGGCTGATGCCATAGAGGACTTAAGAAGATTACCGGTTGATTCAAAGGATCCGGTACTAAAGGAGACAATTACAACTAAGATCTATACACAAATAAACCGCCTTCTGGAGTTGGCAACGGAATATGGCTTTGATCAGAATTTATGGCATAATTATTTAGCTTATATTTTAGCAACAAATGAAAATCCTTTTAGTATAACCTGTGAGAAAGTAGGTAAAAGGGACGGCACGGTAAATCAATTTGCAAAAGGTGATTTTAAAATTTTTAAAGAGTTATTTGATTATGATTTCAGTAAAATAGAAAAAGAATTAGGTGTTAATTGTTTTAGTATTATATTAAACTACCAGGCAGTTGTAAAAAACGGTAAAAGATATAACAAAAATGTAAGTGATAAGGTACGTTTCTTAAGTAGTCAGATGGAACAGGCTCATAATGAAGATGAATTATTATCTATTGTTACGGATTTTTATAGAGAATATGGTGTCGGTAAATTTGGTTTAAATAAGGCTTTTCGTGTCAGACAGGAAGAAAGGAGAGTAGCTTTATATCCGATTACCAATACGGATGACATTCGTTTATCCGATCTTGTGGGTTATGAAATTCAAAAGAGAAAACTGATTGATAATACGGAAGCTTTTGTAGAGGGCAGAAAATCAAATAATGTTCTATTATTTGGTGACAGCGGAACGGGCAAATCCACCAGCGTAAAAGCTATTTTAAATGAGTATTATTCAAGGGGCCTTCGAATGATTGAAATTTATAAACATCAATTTGAAGATTTATCTTCCGTTATTGCACAGGTAAAAAACCGGAATTATAAATTCATTATTTATATGGATGATTTGTCCTTTGAAGAATTTGAAATCGAATATAAATATCTGAAGGCAGTAATTGAGGGAGGACTTGAAACCAAACCGGATAATATTCTAATTTATGCAACATCCAACCGAAGACATTTAATAAGAGAAACCTGGAGTGACCGTTCAGATATATCCAAAGATGAATTACACCATTCGGATACTATGCAAGAGAAATTATCGCTGGTTGCCAGATTTGGAATTACGATTAATTACTCGGCACCGAATCAGAAAGAATACTATGAAATTGTAAAAGGTCTTGCGAAACAGATAAATGGGTTATCCTTAAGCGAAGAAGAATTATGTGCACAGGCAAATATGTGGGAAATGAGCCATGGCGGACGTTCCGGCAGAACAGCCCAGCAGTTTATCAATTACCTGGCTGGCCAGAAAAAGGGTATCTAGTTAAGGATAGAGATCGAAATAATTCGGGTACACATCGAATATTAAAAGCAGCTAATTAATTCAAAAAAAAGAATTTATTAGTTGTTTTTTTTATATTTTTTATCAGAGAGTAAATGTTATTGATAATTATTTTCAATTATAGTATTGACATGTTTATCAATAAGACATATAATATTTGCAAATGATAATCATTCGCAAAATATAAAAGGAGAGTGGAAATTATGTCGTTAGCATTTGCTAATTTAGGAGAGACAAAAGTAATAATTGATTTTACGGGAAAAGAGGATATAAAAAGGCACCTGCAGGATATGGGTTTTGTAAAAGGTGAAAGCGTGAAATTGTTATCTGAGAATGAAAGCGGTTTAATTCTCCTGGTAAAAGGCGTAAGAGTTGCAATTAATAAAGGTTTGGCATCCAAAATCATGGTAGCTTAGGAGGAAAATAACATGACATTAAGAGACTTAAAACCGGGACAGGAAGGTAAGGTAACAGGAATTGGAGAAAAGGGGCCGGTCAGACGCAGAATTATGGACATGGGGGTCACTCCGGGAGCTATAATTAAAGTGATTAAAGTTGCACCCTTAGGTGATCCGATTGAAGTAAACATCCGGGGATATGAGTTGAGTTTACGCAAAAACGAAGCTGAACAGATTGAAATAAATCAGAAGTACTAGATAATAATGAAGGAGAACTTAAAATGAATTATTCCATAGCATTAGCAGGTAATCCTAACTGCGGTAAAACAACCTTATTTAATGAATTAACCGGATCAAAGCAGCATGTTGGTAACTGGCCAGGGGTTACGGTTGATAAAAAAGAGGGTATTTACAAAAGGGACAAAGAGGTCACTATACTTGATCTGCCAGGCACCTATTCCTTATCACCGTATTCGGCAGAAGAAATCGTTGCCAGAGATTACATAGTAAAAGAAAAACCTAATGCAGTTATAAATATCGTTGACGGTACCAGCATGGAACGTAATTTATATCTGACGTTACAGATTCTTGAGACACAGATCCCTGTAGTTATTGCTCTTAACATGATGGATGAAGTAGAGGCAAGAGGAGATGTAATCAACTGTGATAAACTATCTAAAGTGTTGGGCGTTAAGGTAATTCCGATTGCTGCACGTACCGGCAAAGGATTAAAAGAACTTATGGATGCTGCTATTGATACGGCAAAGAAAGGTACGAAACCCGGTAAACTTAATATCTTTGACAGTAATATAGATTCTGCCGTTTTAAGAATTGAAGAAATCTTAGAAGATAAAGATTCCGAGGAAAGGCAATGGAAAGCAATTAAGATATTAGAGGGGGATGAAATTGTTACAAACAACCTTTCTGATTCCGTGAGACTCCAAGTGGAGGATGTTGTAAAAGAAGCAGAAAAACATGCCGATGGAGATGCTGAAGCAAAAATTGCGGATTTGCGATATCAGTTTATAGCAAAAACAGTGAAAGAATCAGTAAAGAAAAAACATACCGGACATGTGGAAACCACCTCCGATAAACTGGATAAGATATTAACCAACCGATTCCTTGCTATTCCGTTATTTGCTGTTATCATGTATGTTATGTTTGCCATAACCTTTGGTGATAGTCCGATCGGTGTCGGAGCCTGGCTGCAGGGCTTGGTTACCGAATTCTGGGATGGACCTCTTACTACAACGATAGAAGACTTTATTGTAAATGCCGGTGGTGCAGACTGGGCGGTATCCTTAGTAGTAGACGGTATCTTAGCCGGCCTTGGCGGTGTTATATCATTTCTACCTCAAATATTAGTTTTGTTCTTACTGATGTCCTTTATGGAAGATAGCGGTTATATGGCAAGAGTTGCCTTTGTTATGGATCGTATTTTCCGCAGATTTGGTTTATCGGGTAAATCTTTTATACCATTACTGATGGGTTTTGGTTGTTCTGTACCTGCTCTTATGGCGTCCAGAACACTTGAAAATGAAAAAGACAGAAGACTTACCATGATGATAACTCCATTTATGTCCTGTGGCGCAAAATTACCGATTTATCTTATGTTTGCAGCAACACTATTTCCGAATGATAATCAAACAATAGTGGTTTACTCTATTTATTTCCTTGGATTAGCTGTTGCTATCTTAAGCGGTATAATCTTAAGCAGAACAATGTTCAAAGGTGATATCTCCAATTTTATTATGGAACTTCCCCAATACAGAATACCAACCTTAAGAAGTATTTTAATTCATGCCTGGGATAAGGTGAAAGGATTTGCTATAAAGGCAGGTACAATTATTTTCACTTCAACAGTTTTAATATGGTTGTTATCAAACTTTAATTTCAGCGGTATGTGTGATATGGAAGACAGCTTTTTAGCTTATATAGGTAATGCATTTAAGTTTCTCTTTATTCCTCTTGGTTTTGGCAACTGGAGAGCAGCGGTAGGAACATTTACCGGATTTATCGCCAAGGAAAATATTGTTTCAACTTTTGGAATTTTATTTGGTGCCTCCGATGATGTGGCAGCAGCTGCGGCAGAAGGAAGTGCAGCTCTTCCGGGAGTTTCAGAAGTATTTACAAAAGTGTCCGCATATTCCTATATGGCTTTTAACTTATTATGTATGCCATGTTTTGCAGCGGTAGGTGCGATTAGAAGAGAAATGGGATCTTTAAAATGGACATTAAAAACAGTAGGATTTCAGATGTTAACTGCCTGGATCGTGGCATTTTTAATATACAATATAGGAAATATCATATTTTAATTCAAATTAACTTTTAGATAAATGCCCGGTAAACGGGCATCCCCCCTGCAAAAAATCTGCGAAAGCGGTCGTATTGGGTGTTGTGTGATATAATATTACACACCTCTGATCTTTATACCTGCTTAGGCGGGTGGACGGGAGTGAACTATGAAAATGAAGTCAGATAAGGAACCGATCTTAGTTAAAATTCATAAAAGAGAAGTGATTTTAGAACAGTTGCGTAAAAGCGGTTACCGAATAACGGAGCAAAGAAAACTGCTGATTGATACCATATTAGAAGATGAGTGTTCCAGCTGTAAGGAGATATATTATAAAGCGGTAAAAAAAGATACGACTGTAGGTATTGCAACTGTATACCGAATGGTCAAAACCCTGGAGGATTTAGGTGTTATAAACCGCAAAAACCTTTATCTGATCAATTATGAGAATCTTGAATTAAAACAAGATCAGCAGATTATTTTTGTTGACGAAAAGACTAAACATGCAGTTAATTTAAACAAAGGTGAATGGTTTGAACTTTTAAAAAAGGAACTTCTGGAACAAGGTTTTGATGTTCAAAATCTTTCTATAGTCATAAAGAGTGAAAAGAAAGCAGAGGAGGAAAAATGCGATGATCAATTATATCATAGCTGCCACTGTAACAATCTTGGTTGTAAGTATCATTGTAAGAAGCGTGAGGTCTCATAAAAGAGGAGTCCAATCAGGGTGTAATTGCAGCGGCTGCAGCGGCTGCAGCGGCTGCGGGATGGAGAAAAAGGAAAATATATAGAGTATGTGTGATAATTGTGCCTCCTATAAAGAATTATAAAAAGTTAACAGTCGAAGCTATTGCCTGCATCACTTGGTTCAAATATAAAATGTGCAAATTGATTGAACCGTAATATAAAATTGACTGCTGTAGCTCGAATCATAAAATACAATACAATAAATAATAAAGGATACTCCAAGAGATTGGAATGAACCGGCCCTCATGAGTTAGAGACAAAAATCTAACATATGGGGGCCGATTCAGAATTCGTATCACTTTTATTTACTGATTATGTTAGTTAATAAATTAATCAGTATAGATAAAAATGATAGGTTGTTACAGTTCAGCCTTTGGTACCGCGAGGCGTTTTTTGTGAGTGAAGCAAAGCGAAAGTCACAGAAAACCCGAGATATACATGCGCGAAATTATGTTGAAAGCATAATTTCTGTGCATAAATCATTACAATTCAGCCATAGGCTGAATTGTAATGATAGGTTTAAAAAGTTAGAATATCCTTATTTGACTGTCTCGGTAACTGAGATTACAAGTTTAATCATTTAAATATTAAATTTTATTCAAAATTAGTTGATTCACCATATCTTATTTTAGAATAGATGTAAGTTACTTCCGGCGGAAAATCAGGATTTGCTATCCTGTGTAAAAGCTGCTTAACCAGACGAATCCCTAATTCTCTGGTCTGAACCTGAACCGTTGTAAGATAATCAATCTGATCGATATATTCTGTTGTACCGTCGTATCCGGATATGGCTACATCTTCCGGAACACGATAGTTGTTAGCACTCAAATATTTTATGACAAAATGAGCTACGTAATCGCTAGCGCAAACAAATGCCTGAGGCATATGTTTTAATTTAGATAAAAATTCATTTATTTCTTCCGCATAGGTATAAATACCAATACTGTGGACTAAACTATAATCTTTATTAATAGTGAGGTTGTAACGGTTCATGGCAGATAAATACCCCTCATAACGTTCCAGGTTCGTCTTTGCATATTCTATATCACCGATAAATCCAATTTCTGTTCTTCCTTTTTGAATAATAGCTTCTGTTATTTTACTTACACTGGACTTTCCCTCCAGTAAAAATAAATCTCCGGATAAGGTATCTTCCGGAATAGAGGAAACCATATCTAAAAAGACTTTCTGAATTTTTAATTCATTTAACATGGTTAGTAAATCATGATCATAAACATTTAAAACTATAATACCCTGTACTGTTCCGTTTGTTAAAACGGATGGCAGGCGATAACCATTTGTTGTTTTGCTGGGTAAATAAGTGTACATCAAATTGATATTGGAGTTAACCAATTCTTTTGCAATCTGATGAATGATATTCATCCAAAACATGGAAGATTCCGGGCGGGATACTACAACGGAGACCGTCATCTCAGTTTCGGCAGGAATATTCTCATGCGAATCAACAGCTGCTGCATTTGGTAATAGAGACGGTTTTTGCTTTAAATATCCCAGTTCTTGTGCTTTGCTAAGGATTTGATCACTTAGGGCATCCGATACTCCGGGATAATTATTGAATACTTTCCAGACAGTTACTCTTGAAATGTTTAGAGCATCCGCTATTTCCTGCATAGTTATTTTTTTCATAAAGTACTCCTTCTTTGTAATCACTTTGTGAGGGGTTCCTGTTTCAGGTGTATTTATATCGCTGCGTTATCCGTTCGGTCTCGGATACTGTTGCAGAATTAATATATTATGCAACAGCCCCATTTAATCACTTTGTTGAATAGTATTATAACATAACATTTAACAAATCACAACAAATTATTATAATTATTTATCAAATGATGTTAATAAAAGATAAAACTATGCATTTGTTAAATGATAAATAATGATAAGCAAAATTGAAATATGAATAGATGCTTATTATATGAAAATTATTTAAATTGTACAAAAATACAAGGAATTAAACCAGTAATTGCATTTTAAATATATACAAAATAATAACGCATTTAATAACATGTTAAAAATATGATAAAAAAAGAAAATAAATGTTGCATTAAAAATTAAAATATGTTAATATGAATCCAGTTAATTGTTAAGCAGTGACGTGTAAATGGAGGTTAACAAAATGAAAAAGTTAAAAAATGATAAAAAGGATATGGTTAATAAAAAAGTAAAAACCAGAAAAAAATGGACAAAAGATGATACGGAGCTGACGTTGCTGGCATTACCTACAATTGTTTGGTACATATTATTTTGTTTTCTGCCTATGTTTGGTATCGTAATTGCATTCAAAAATTACAAGATATTTCCCGGTCATGGTTTTATATATAATCTGATACAAAGTCAGTGGGCGGGTCTGGATAATTTTAATTTCTTAATCAAATCCAATGTACTGCTGCTGCTCTTACGAAATACCATCGGATATAATATTATTTTTATTATCCTGGGCATTGTTATACCGGTTACCCTGGCGATTATGATAAGTCTTATTTATAGCAAACGGAAATCAAAGGTATATCAGACGCTTATGTTTTTTCCGCATTTTATGTCATGGGTTGTTGTAAGTTATTTTGTATATGCCTTTTTGAGCATTGATAAAGGTATGGTTAACAGTATATTAAAGACATTTGGAAAAGATATAATTCAATGGTATATGGAACCTAAATATTGGCCGTTTATCTTAGTTTTTATGCAATTATGGAAAACCATCGGTTATAGTACGGTTGTATATCTGGCTAGTATAACCGGTATTGACAGTGCTTTATATGAAGCTGCGGTAATTGACGGTGCAACAAAATGGCAGCAGGTTAAGTACATAACGCTTCCTAGTATAAAGACAATTGTAATTATGATGTTCATCTTAAATGTAGGAAAGATATTCTATTCGGATTTCGGGTTGTTTTTCCAGGTGACAAGGGAAATACCAAGTTCACTATATAATGTAGCATCAACAATTGATACCTATATTTATAAAGCCCTGCAGTCTTCAGCACCTATCGGTATGACAGCTGCGGCAACATTCTTTCAGTCTGTGGCTTGCTGTTTGACTATATTGCTGGCAAACTGGATTGTAAGGAAAATTGATAATGACAGCGCAATCATATAGTAACAATTATTGTTTTTGATTCGGTTTAACAGACAGCATTGTTTCAAGTGGATTGAAATAAAATATTAAGAAAGTTGCCACTTATACCGTTAAGGCGGCAGATGGAGGTTATTATGAAAAAGGAAATAGAAGAAAACACTTCTAAGCTAAACCGTATTTCGTGGAGAGCAAATATACTGTTTAATATAATTTTTATTGTGATATCCCTAATATGTATAATACCAGTTATTTTTGTTTTTATGATTTCCATTACTTCGGAACATTCACTGGCCAGATACGGATATCAGTTTATACCGAAAGAATTTTCAGCGGCATCTTATCTCTTCTTGTGGAATGAGGCAAAAACCATTTTAAAAGCCCTGGGAATATCAGTGTTAGTAACATTGACAGGTACTGTACTTGGAGTCTTACTAACAACGACTATGGGATATGTTTTATCCAGAAGAAATTATAAACTGAATGGATTATTAACTTACATAGTATTTATACCAATGATATTTAATGGAGGTATGTTGTCCTCCTATGTTATTAACACCAATCTACTCGGTTTAAAAAATTCTATCTGGGCTTTGATATTACCGCTATTGGTATCTTCTTTTAATGTAATTATCTGCAAAACATTTTTCAGAACAACAATACCGGATTCCATTATTGAATCAGCTAAAATTGACGGAGCCAGTCAGCTGAATATATTTGCAAGAATCGTCGTACCCATATCTAAGCCGGTATTCGCAACGATTGGTTTATTTCTTTGCTTTGGTTATTGGAATGATTGGTTCCAATCATCTTTATATATATCAAATACAAATCTATTATCGCTGCAGGCACTTTTAAATAATATCCAGAGAAATATTGAATATCTGGCAAACAACCCGTCAGCCGGATTGTCACTGCAGCAGTATAAAAATTTAATGCCTCAGGAAGGTGCCAGAATGGCCATTGCGATTGTAATAATTCTGCCCATCGCATGTGCTTATCCGTTTTTTCAGAAATATTTTATTTCAGGACTTACAGTCGGAGCAGTAAAAGGTTGATATAAATTATTCCTACAGGTCAAACTTATTAGGAAGTTTATATAAAATTATTACCACACTTAGTAATATTAGGTAAACACGTGATTTTATTAAATTACAGGAGGATGAATAACAATTATGAAATTAAGAAAAGCATTAGCACTATTTTTAGTTTTTGCAATGATGGCAACTTCCGTTATTGGCTGCTCTAAAGGGGGAGATGATAAAGCAGCAGGAAATAATACATCTTCTGAAACAAGTAACGGAGATGGGAAAGATACGACTTCCACTGGTGAAGTAGTAACCTTAAAATGGATTTCGGTTGGAAACGGTATGCCTAAAAATTATGAAAACTGGCTGGCTAAGATTAATCCGTATCTGGCAGAAAAGATTGGTGTTAATATTGATGTTGAAATAGTGCCCTGGTCGGATTGGGACACAAGAAGAAGTGTTATTGTAAATTCCGGTGAAAATTTTGATATTTTATTTACGGATGGTGCCAGATATGCCAGTGAAGTTGGGCTGGGTGCTTTTTTGGATATCACAGATTTAGTGAAAACAGCAGCTCCTGATTTATATTCCTACATTCCGGCCGATTATTGGGATGCGGTATCTGTTAATGGAAAGGTTTATTCCGTACCGACTTACAAAGATAGTTCAGCCACACAGTATTTTGTTTGGGATAAAGCAATTGCAGAGAAATATTCAGTGGATTATGAAAAAGAGAATACCTTAGCAGGTCTTTCAGATACTTTTAAAAAGATTAAAGAAGGTGAGGGAACTGCACCGGTTGTACTTGATAAGAATGGGTTTGAGGTTATAACTTCCGTATACGATCAAATGGGTGTAGGACTGCCTGCATTAGGTGTAAGATATGATGATCAATCCCGTAAAGTTGTAAACGTATTAGAACAGGAAGAAATTTTAAGTCAGTTAGATCTTCTTCATCAATGGTATGATGAGGGTATTATTAATGCAGATGCACCGGCAGTTGGAGAGGCTCCTTCCTACAGAATGTTCTATACCGCACAGGGTTGGTCAGGCGCAGCTAAAACCACATGGGGTCCGAATATGGGCGTAGAAGCAGTGACCGGTAAATTCATTGATACTATCGTATCCAACAGTACGGTTCGTGGTTCCTTAAATGGTATTTCTGCCAATACCAAGTATCCGGAAAAGTGTCTTGAGTTTTTACAATTAGTTAACTTGGACAGTAAGGTAAGAGATGCATTTTATTATGGACTTGAAGGTGACAACTTTAATTATAATGATAAAGGTGAAATTGAGAAATTAAATAATGACTGGACAATGGCCGGTTATACACAAGGAACATTCTTTAATGTATCTAAACTTGCCAGTGATGAATTCAATCAATGGGATGAGGTAAAGGAATTAAATTCCAAAGCAAATCCATCCGTTTTATTAGGATTTAACCTGGATACTTCAAAGATTGAAACAGAACTTGCCAATTGCCGTTCCATCTATGAAAAATATAGAAGTGAGTTAATGACGGGTGCCAGAGAGCCAAGAGAAATGGTAAAAACGATAAGTGCCGAACTTGATGCATCCGGATTCCAAACTATTGTAAAAGAAGCACAATCTCAGATAGATGCTATGTATAATAAATAAAAGATATGTTATAATTGTAGTGCCGCCAGCTTTAGGCAGGCGGCACTATTTGCGTGAAAACAAAGCTCGTATTATTGCAGGCTTATTTGTCATAATACGAGAACTTCCTCTGGTTTAAAGGCCGTTTGCCGGTTTCTTGCCAGAGGGCAAATTGCAAATGAATATGGTTGTTAATAACAAGGAGGTTTACAAGTATGAGTAAGATTATTGGGAGTTCATTACCAAACATTCCGTGGGTAGATAAACCGGAAAATTATAAGATGCCTATATGGCGTTATCCGGAGAATCCGATTATCGGAAGAGATGCAATTGAATGCTCCAACAGTGTGTTTAACAGTGCAGTGGTTCCGTTTGAAGACGGATATGCAGGGGTATTCCGTTGTGACAGTAAATCTGTCAGTATGGATTTATTTCCCGGATTCAGCAAGGATGGTATCCATTGGAAAATCAATGAAAAACCGATTACTTTCTTAGGAGAAGAGGAAGAAATATTAAAAAGGGAATACCGATATGATCCGAGAGTTTGCTTTGTGGAAGACAGATATTATGTAACCTGGTGTAATGGGTATCACGGTCCTACAATTGGAGTTGGATATACCTTTGATTTTAAAACTTTTTACCAGTTGGAAAATGCATTTCTTCCTTATAATCGCAACGGCGTTTTATTTCCCCGTAAAATAAATGGATATTACGGTCTTTTAAGCCGCCCCAGCGATACAGGACATACTCCGTTCGGAGATATCTTTTTCAGTCAGAGTAAAGATTTGGAGTATTGGGGACATCATCGTCATGTTATGTCACCAGTCAGAGATGATGCATCAGCATGGCAGTCAACCAAAGTCGGTCCGGGTCCGATACCGATTGAGACAGAGGAGGGCTGGCTGCTAATTTATCACGGAGTTATTAATACCTGTAATGGTTTTGTATACCGTGTCGGCTGCGCCTTACTGGATATTGATGAACCCTGGAAAGTGAAATGCCGTTCTAAATATTATATCCTTGCCCCTTATGAATATTATGAATGTGTAGGTGATGTACCTAATGTAGTATTCCCCTGTGCAGCGCTTACAGATGCAGATACCGGCCGTATTGCCCTCTACTACGGATGTGCGGATACGGTAACCGGCTTAGCTTTTACAACCGTAAATGATCTGATGGATTATATGAAGAAATATCCATTATAGAAATTTTACACAAAGTTCAATTAGCAAAATGAATAAATGACCTGATAACCGGATTTAAGAGAAAAGAAAGAAGATAAGAGCGCAGGCCGCGCAGTTTGGAGTTTAAGATGGATTTTATTGATAAAAGAATTAATGTAATCAGCAACGAATTAAATAAACTGTCCGTCGTTCAAAAAATTACTGTAGAGAATTGGACATTTAAAAAAGGAAATTACATCCATCCTGAAGAGGCTTCTTCATCTAATGAGCCATGGCTGGAATTTAACAGCAAAACGGATCATTGGTATGGACCGGACGAGCATTATTGGTTCAGAACCACATTTACGGTTCCGGAAAACCTGAATGGTAAATCTATGTGGATGAATGTCAAAACACAGGTTGATGAGTGGGATGACGGCAGAAACCCGCAATTTCTCTTATTTGTAAATAATGTGGTAACACAAGGTATTGATATGAACCACAGGAGAATAAAACTAACGGATTCAGCTGCAGCAGGTCAGACTTATCAACTGGATTTACAAGCATATACGGGTATTTTACATACTGAATTTAATCTGATCGTAGAAATGCTTGAAATAGACCATAGAATTGAAAAATTGTATTATGATATTAAAGTTCCTCTAAATGCTTTTTCCCGTATGGAAAAGGATGATAAGATAAGGCGGGATATAGAAACGGTATTAAATAACTGTATTAATAAGCTGGATTTAAGAACACCATATTCCAAAGAGTTTTATAAAACCTTAGAAGAAGCGGACAGCTATTTAGAGAAAGCGTTATATGAAGATATGGCCGGTTATGAAGATGTGATAGCAACCTGTATCGGACATACCCATATTGATGTGGCCTGGTGGTGGACGGTGGAACAGACCAGGGAAAAAGTCGGACGCAGTTTTGCCACAGTGTTAAAATTAATGGAGGAATATCCGAATTATAAATTTATGTCAAGCCAGCCGCAGTTATATTATTTTCTGAAAGAAAGATATCCGGAACTTTATGAACGCTTAAAGATAAGGGTAAAGGAAGGCAGATGGGAACCTGAGGGTGGTATGTGGGTAGAGGCAGACTGTAATCTTACCTCAGGAGAATCCTTAGTTCGCCAATTTATGCACGGCAAAAAATTCTTTAGAGAAGAATTTGGTATCGATAATAAAATATTATGGCTTCCGGATGTATTCGGCTATTCCGGAGCATTGCCGCAGATCATGAAAAAAAGTGGAATTGATTATTTCATGACTACCAAATTAGCCTGGAATCAGTTTAACAAGATTCCCAATGATACCTTTATGTGGAGAGGAATTGACGGATCGGAAGTTTTTACCCACTTAATAACAACACTGGGTGTAGGTCAGAGCACCAATGAATTTTTTACCACTTATAACGGTATGCTTCATCCGGATTCCATTATGGGAGGCTGGATACGCTATCAGAATAAAGAAATTAATAATGACATATTAATTTCTTATGGATATGGGGACGGCGGCGGCGGTCCTACCAGGGAAATGCTAGAGACATCCATTCGTATGGAAAAAGGTGTAAGGGGCATTCCGAAAGTACGGCAGGAATTTGCAGGAACTTATTTTAAAGAACTGTATGACAAGGTTAAGGATAATAACAGACTTGCAGTCTGGGAGGGCGAATTCTATTTTGAATACCATAGAGGTACTTATACTTCCATGGCCAGAAATAAGCGTTCCAACAGAAAAAGCGAGCTGAAACTTATGGATTTGGAATTATTATCGGTATTAGCAATGGGAGAAAAGCCATATCCGGTGAAAGAACTGGATTCTATGTGGAAGACAGTTTTGATTAACCAGTTCCATGATATACTGCCTGGTTCCTCTATTCATGAAGTTTATGAAGTAACAAAACAAGAGTATGCAGAACTTACTAAGAAAATGAATGAATTAATAGGCGACTGCCTGGCGGTGTTAACCGGACAGGGTGATGGTATAACCCTGTATAATACATTAGGATTTGAACGAGATGATATTGTTAATTTAGGAGACTGCAAAGCGGAAGCATTAATTGATAAAGACGGCAGTTGTTATCCCATCCAGCAGACGACCGACGGAGCGGTGGTGTTCGTAACAAAGCTTCCGTCTAAGGGAAGTAAAACATTTGCATTTACAAAAAAAGAAGAAGAGATACCTTTTAAGCTTTACGGTACGGTATTAGAAACACCATTCTATCAGATAACGGTTAATGAAAAGGGTATGTTTACGTCTATTTTTGACAAGGAAAATGACAGAGAAGTACTAAAAGAAAACCAATACGGTAATTTAATGCGTATGTATGAGGATAAACCTATTTATTATGATAACTGGGATATTGACATCTTCTACACGGAAAAATACTGGGATGTCGATCAGGTAACCAGAATGGAATGGACAGAATTAGGTGCCGTACGTGCCACCCTGGAGATTGACCGTAAGATCAGCAATTCTACAATTAAGCAAAAAATTTATTTTTACGCAAACAGCAGACGAATTGAATTTAATACTTATGTTGATTGGAAAGAACATCAACATTTACTTAAAGTACATTTTCCGGTTGATATTCATTCTGATGAAGCAACTTTTGACATACAATTTGGTAATGTAACCAGAAAAGTTCATTCCAATACCAGCTGGGATAAAGCCAGATTTGAGAGCTGTGGACAAAAATGGATCGACTTATCCGAGGGTCATTATGGTGTCAGCCTGCTAAATGATTGTAAGTACGGACATTCCGTAAAAGACGGAAATATGGCGATTACTCTGATTAAGTCCGGTACGGAACCGAATCCGGTTACAGATCAGGAAGAACATTTCTTTACTTATGGATTATATCCGCATGCGGGTAACTGGAGAGACGGCAGGACAGTGAAAGAAGCTTATAAAATGAATCAGCCTGCTTATGCGGTTAACGGCGGAACAATCGGCACGGAGCAATCAGTGGTTTCGGTTGATAAATCGAATGTTATATTAGAAACTATTAAATTAGCTGAAGATGGCAACGGAATTATACTTCGTATGTATGAATGTGAAAATGCTTTAACGAGAGTTAATGTAAAACTGGGAATCCGGTCCTCGGTTCTTTCGGTAGAAGAATGTAATTTAATTGAGGAAAAAATCGGCGATATTCCCTTGAATGAAGATGGGTTTAAAGTAAGTATTAAACCTTATGAAATTAAATCATACAGGGTAATCTTAAACAAGAAATAGGAATTAATAGAACCGTTTAAAATCTAATTGGGTTGTTGCAATATGAATAATTATCGTTAATCAGAGAGATAGATGATACTCTGACAAGTTAGTTAGGATTAATATTTTGCAGCAACCCTTTCCTGGTATAATGAATAATAGTTATATAATAAATATGAAGCGGAGGTTATAATTCATGACTTATCTATATAAGGATAATAAATATACGGCCAGGCAGCGTGCGGAGAATTTATTATCGCTTATGACAGTGAAAGAAAAGGTAGGACAGCTGAATCAGCGGCTATATGGTTTTTCGGTATATGAACGTATCTATGATGAAATCAAACTGACCGATGAATTTAAAAATGAGGTAGCGAAATTCGATGGATTAGGCGTTTTATACGGACTTTATCGTGCGGATCCCTGGTCGGGGAAAGACTTTGATACCGGTCTTACCGGTGAGCTTGCACCGAAAACCTATAATATGATACAACGTTATGTTATGGAACATTCAAGTCTTGGTATTCCCATGATGTTGAGCTCGGAATGTCCTCATGGACACCAGGCACTTGATGGTTATCTTGTACCGGTAAATTTAAGTGCAGGAGCGACCTTTCACCCGGAACTGTTAAAAAGCGCATACCAGGTCTGCGGTAAGCAGTTAAAAGAGCTGGGTGTAAATTTAGCTCTGATATCGGTACTTGATATAGTAAGGGATCCTAGGTGGGGTAGAAGCGAAGAGTGTTACAGCGAAGACCCTTATCTTTCATCGGAGCTTGCCAAAGCAGCCGTTACTGGAATACAGAGTAATGGTATTGTGGCGGTTGCCAAACATTTTTGTGCCCAGGGGGAGGGTACCGGAGGTATTAATGCCAGTGCCGCCCGTATAGGGGAAAGAGAGTTAAGAGAAATTCACCTTCCTGCCGCAAAAGCCTGTGTAAGAGCTGGTGTGAAAGGTATTATGGCAGCTTACAATGAAATAGACGGAATCCCCTGTCATGGAAATAAAAAGCTATTAACCGAAATTCTTCGTGATGAGATGCAGTTTCAGGGCGTGATTATGGCTGACGGAGTAGCAATTGATCAGTTAGATGTTATGACCGGAGATAACGAGTTATCCGGTGCCATAGCCTTGAAAGCCGGTGTGGATATCAGTTTATGGGATACCGGGTTTTCGAAACTAAATGAGGCGCTTAACCGTGGTTTGATAACGGAGGAAGACATCGATATGGCTGTTCTTCGGGTACTTACTCTGAAATTTGAATTGGGACTGTTTGATAACCCTTATATAGAAGAAAAGGATTCCGGTGCAGAGTTCACCTATGAGAAATACCCTGAGGCACTAAAACTTGCCAGAGAATCGGCTGTTTTACTAAAGAATAAAAACAATACCCTGCCCCTTAACATAAACAAAATCGGTTCAATTGCAGTAATCGGTCCTAATGCAGATGAAATATACCATCAATTAGGAGATTACACACCTCCAATTAATAACCGGGACGGGATTACGGTTTTAAAGGGTATTAAAGATTATATCAAAAAAAATAATAGTTCTATCGAAGTCAAATTTCATAAAGGCTGCGGTTTATTTGAGGGGACAGAAGAAAGCCTTAGAAAAGCAGCAGAAATTGCAGATTCCTGTGATTGTACTATCCTAGTTCTGGGAGGGTCTTCCAGCCGTTTTGGAGGCGCCAGTTTTGATATTAACGGTGCTGCGAGAATTGATGCTGTTCGAGATATGGACTGCGGTGAGGGTTTAGACAGTGCCGATTTAAGACTTCCTGGTTTGCAGAATAAATTGGCGGAGGCTGTATATAAAACAGGCTGTTCCGTTATAACTGTTTTAATCCAGGGACGGCCATATTCTATTCCAGAAATTGCAGAAAACTCAGATTCCGTGCTTTGTGCCTTTTACCCCGGAATGAAAGGCGGTCAGGCACTTGCGGAGATAATATTCGGTGAGATTTCACCGTCCGGACATCTTCCGGTCTCTATTCCAAGACATGGGGGGCAAATACCGGTATATTATAATTATAAAAATTCTTATGCCGGTATGAAATATTATGACATAGATAATAAACCTTTATATCCTTTCGGATATGGATTAAGTTATACGGAATTTGCATATTCGAATATTAGGATGGAATGTATTCCGTTTGAGACAGAGCATAAAGGTTTTAAAATGAATTTATATGAATCCGGTAAATCTAATGAAAACTCCTACAGGGTTTCATCTCAAGTCTTGCATTCTGGTGGACTCAGGGTGAACTTTGAGATATCCAACCTTGGTGGTTATGATGGTTTTTCAGTACCTCAGCTTTATATAAAAGATTTACAGGCAAGTACCATACGCAGGGTAAAAGAATTAAAGGCATTTGATAAAATATGGATACCTCAAGGGGAAACCAGATCTTGTACATTAAACTTAAATGAAGAAAAGCTCTCCATATGGAATGATAAAATGCAGTTTGTCACTGAACCGGGGGAGTTCAGGCTATCGCTTACAGATGGCAGTAAAGATATTTGGGAGTGTAGTTTATTTCTGGAATAATAAAAAAATATCTATATAATCAGCCCGTCCATTCATATATATTTTGATGGATGGGCATTTTTAATGTTTTTAACGAATACGAACATCTATATAATCATAAAATAAATTTAGTATGTCTTTTGATACCCAAAATAAAAATAAAAATTTTTTAATAAATATATTGACATCATTATAAAGTTAGTGTACTATATAACTAGTTCACTGGTAATCGAGTGCAGTAAACACAAAACGAAACAGGAAATGGAAGAAAAACTGAAAAATGCTGTTTCATAACAAGAGTAACATGGTTATTAAAAAACGGAATGAAAGGAGGACATGAATGGAATTTGATAATAATATTCCAATCTATATACAGGTTATTAATGATATCAAAAAAGATATAATAAACGGTGCCCTGGCTTTAGGTGAGAAACTTCCGTCGGGTAGAGAGCTGGCCTACAAATACAAAATAAATCCCAACACTGCAAGCCGTATCTATAAAGAAATGGAAGCGGAAGAAATTTGTTACACAAAAAGAGGGCTAGGCACTTTTGTAACGGAGGATACGAGGAAAATGAAAAGTATAAGAGAAGAAATGGCAGGTTCCCTTCTGGATAATTTTATTGAGGGAATGAAGCAGTTAGGTTTTACGAAAGAAGAGCTGATTCAGTTATTAGAGCATAAATATGATTTAAATACAAAACAATAGAAAAAACGGCAAACGACAACCGCTATAGCGGGTGCCAATAAAAAATAATAGGAGTGAGAATATGATATTACAATGCAATGATTTAGTAAAAAAATATATGAATAAAACTGCTGTAAATGGTATTAGTTTTGAAGCAGAAAAAGGTAAAATATATGCGCTGTTGGGGCCAAACGGCAGCGGTAAAACAACACTTATGAAAATGATTGCAGGTTTGGTTAAACCAACCAGCGGAACAATTACTTATAAAGGAAACCCTATTGGGGTGGAATCTAAAAAAAGAGTTGCTTATATGTCTACGGAACCTTTCTTCTATAATTATATGTCTGTGGGAGATGTGGGTGATTATTATAAGGATTTTTTTGAAGATTTTGATGTAAAGCGATATGAAGAATTAATCGAAAGAATGGAATTGAGCATGAAGGATAAAGCGAAAACCTTATCCTCCGGTCTGGCAGCAAAACTAAAAATAGCAGCGACATTGGCAAGGAAAGCGGAACTCTATATGCTGGATGAACCTTTGAACGGAATTGATATTATAGCAAGGGAAAAAATTATCACTACTGTATTAGAAGTTGCAAGAGAAGATTCAACGATATTGATATCCAGTCATCTAGTGGATGAATTGGAAAAAATCATAGATAATGCAGTATTTATTAAATCCGGAGCTATCGTTTTAAATGGTGAGGCAGAAGAACTGAGGGCCTCCCACGGTAAATCAATTGTTGAATTATACAAAGAAATTTATGCATAACAGGGGGATGGAAGAATGTTAAAGTTAATGAAATACGAATTTAGAAAACAGGTTTTTTCAAAGCTGATTATTTTAGCTTTAGTTGGTTTATTGGAAATAGTGTTCTTTTTTGGAGTTGTTTTAGACAAAGAAAATGTAATTGCAATGTCGATGTCCTTATTAGCGATGTTTACTTTCGGTGCTTTGTTTTTTCTGGCATTTGAATCTATTATTACTTATTCCAATGATTTAAAACAGAAATGCAGTTATATGCTTTTCCTGACACCGAATACCAGTTATAGTATTGTAGGTGCTAAAGTTTTAACAGCCGGAATTCAGATTATCCTGGCAGGTATTATATTTTTTGCCGTATTTGCGTTAGACGGCGGTGTATTAATAGCTAAATATAATGTGTTGGCGGAAGCTAAGAAAGTAATCTTACAAGCGATTGATGAATTTTTGAAGCTAAAAATAGATTTTTCCGATATTGTATCGGTTGTAGCCGTTGTATTAACAAGTTGGATCAGTACCATAACCATTGCTTTCTTCTCAATTACATTAAGTTCAACCTTTTTAGAAAACAAAAAGTTCAAAGGTGTAGTAAGTTTTATAATTTTTATTGCTTTAAATGTTGTAGTTACTAAGGTTACCCATCTGTTCCTTGGCGATATTGAAAGCTATACAAGTAATTTGAGTATTTATTTCATCTGGGAAAGTGTCATAGCACTCTTATTTATTGTTTTGACCTATATTGGAACCGCTTGGATGATTGATAAAAAAGTAAGTGTTTAATGTTTTTAGGGTAACCTCATTACCCGAATAAAACAATATAAAAATAGTATCTGTAATTTTGTAACAACCTGGTAAAAGTACACTATTATATAATAGGAATATAAATAAAAAACAGGGTAAGTCAGCCGTAATTCGAATAGAATTGTAATGATTTACCCTTTTCCTGTATCAGGCATAATCAGAAAGGGGTTTTTTATGTGGCAGATGAGTTGTTTTTATGGAATAAATATATTGAAGATATAGTAGATGTATATGCTGATACTGTTTACAAATTCGCCTTTGCACTTACCGGAAACAAAATGGATACCGACGAAGTTTTTATACAGGTGTTTCTTAAATATATAAAGCAAATGCCCGTGTTTCATACTAAGCAACAGGAGAGGTTATGGTTTATACGGACAACGATGTATTGTATTAGAAGTCTTTGGAAGTTTAATTATAAGAAAAGCACAAAAGGTGAAGAAGAATTTATCTGGAATATAAAATTGTCAGAGAATATATCCGAGAAGTCCTTATTCGAAGAATATCTGCAGTTAATACCAAGGAAATACAGAATAGTCGTCCATTTATACTATTATGAAAAGATGTCTGTCAACCAAATCGGTAAACTTTTAAATAGAAAAGAAGATATGATACAATTACAGCTGGAGAGGTTAAGAAGTTTGCTGGAGGAATATATGTCAAGAAAAAATGTGGACTTTGAGAGAAATTATGAATCTGCTCTTATTAAAATATATGCGAACAGCCAAATAAAAAATAAAACTGAAAATAGAATGTTTCAGGAGTTTAGAAGTAAATATTCCCACTTTTCCAAAATAAAATACCGAGTAGGAATTCTATTTTGTTATCTGGTTTTTGTTCTGCTTTCCGTGTTTATTTTTAATATACAAGACAAACAGTATTTTGAAAATAAATCGTATAAAAAGGCTGTTTTATTACAGGAGAGCGGTAATTATAAGGAAAATGAATATGAATATAAAGAGGGAGATATCATTGAGTTAAATATTAAAATACCCGGAAGTTATGTTGGAAATGAAATAGTATTAGTATTTTATGATTATTATTCCGGCATAAGTGAGGAGGTATTTAGAGGAATCGCAAGAGAAACCCTGATACAGACTTATAAAGTGAAAGAAGACGGGAAGGCTGATTTTATCATTTTTAATAATAATAAGGAAATTACCGATTTGGTTGACATAGATTTTATCATAAAACGATCAAAAGAAAATAAATGAGTTTTTAATATTGTTAATTCGGTTGGAGTTAAATACTCCAACCATTTTTTATTTCATAGTAAAGTTCTCCGAACATCCCTTTGAAATAAAAAGCCCGACCGGCAGGATGCACATGAACACGCAAAAGGATAATATCCTTTAGGGTAGATTGTCACTGTCGTAACAGCTCGTCAGCGCTAGAGTCTGGCAAGCCAGACTCTTTCTTGTTTTATGAGAAAATTATTACTGTTTACTCCCCTGCAAAAACAGCAGTTCCGCGAGCAATAACAGACTTCGCTTTGGTTTTATTTAGAGTTGGAAAAATTAATACTTGTAAGGTATAATAGAAATGACGGTTTTGGAATGCTTGGAATAACTTTCGCAGAACTATTATAAAAGAATAAACTTATAAATTTATCCGGCTTTATTGAATTGTTTAATCAGGTGGGGTATAATCATTATTTGGCATTTATAATTAATATCATTTAAATAATAGTTTTGGTTGACAAATTGTTGGAACATTCGTATTATTAATCCGTATTAAATTTATAGGATAAGTAAGAATGTCAGATATTAATATACAGATTATATTCTGCTATCAGATAAAAGAAGAACAGAAAGGTGTTGATGATATAATGATTTATTTGGATTATGCTGCTAATACACCGGTTGATAAAGGGGTATTGGATACATTTTATGATATATCTTTGACCTATATTGGGAATCCCAATTCACCTCATACTTTGGGGGATAAAGCAAGAGAGAGGATGGATCAATCTACAAAACAGATTGCAAATCTTCTGGGAGCTAAAGAGAATGAAGTAATTTATACATCAGGGGCAAGTGAATCCAATAATATGGCAATAAAAGGAATCGCTTCCAGTTATAAGAGATATGGTAAACATATAATCACAACCTATTTGGAACATGCTTCCGTAACCGGCCCGATTACAGCTTTGCAAAATGACGGCTACGAAGTTGATTATATTAGCCTCTCAGATAACGGGCAGGTGGATTTGAATCATTTGATGGAGTTAATAAGAGAGGATACTATTTTAGTTTCTGTCTGTTATATAGATAGTGAAGTAGGGACCATACAGCAGATTGAGGAAATCAGTAAAATCGCACATGCAAAATCACACTGCTTTTTACATGTTGATGCCACACAGGCAGTCTGTAAAATACCGGTTAGCTTTGAGAAGATTGACCTGATGACATTTTCCGGACATAAATTTTATGGATTAAACGGATGCGGCATTCTGTTAAAAAAAGAAAGCATTATGCTGGAACCATTAATCCATGGGGGCCTAAGTACTACTTCTTTTCGAAGTGGAACACCTATGCTTGCACTGGCTGCGGCGACGGAGAAAGCTCTGACCATAGGGGTAGAAAACCTAACTGTCCGTTATGAATATGTAAATGAATTAAATAAGGAATTAAGAGAGGCTTTAAAGGCTTATCCAAATATAAAAATAAATACACCAATACAGGGCTCTCCTTTTATTTTAAATATCAGTATAAAAGGGGTAAATACCAATCAACTGCAGAATGAATTAAACAAAAGGGATATCTATGTAGCGACCAAATCGGCCTGTTGTGCGCCCAATACGGTTTCAAGGCCGGTATATGCAATGACAAAGGATCGTAAATTGGCCTTGTCCACACTTCGTATCAGTTTGAGTCATTTGACCACCATGGATGAAATTGATTTCTTCCTGGATAACTTTAAGCAGGTTTTAAAAGAGATTGGAGATAATCATGGAAAACTATATTGATGTGGAAAGAAGTATTATTAAAAGATTCCGCAAGGAGATCTGGAGAAAATTTATCTCAGCCGTAAATGAGTATGAGTTAATTAAAGAAGGCGATAAAATAGCCGTGTGTATCTCCGGCGGCAAGGATTCCATGCTTTTGGCAAAATGTATGCAGGAATTGCAAAGACATGGTAAAGTAAAATTCGAAACCGTATTTTTAGTAATGAACCCTGGGTACAATGAATATAACAAACAGGTTATTTTAAATAATGCAGAGTATTTAAATATACCCATTCATATGTTTGAAACCGATATTTTTGACATTGTTGCAACAGTGGAGGAATCTCCCTGTTATTTGTGTGCGAGAATGCGCAGAGGATATCTATATAAACATGCAAAGGAACTGGGTTGTAACAAAATTGCATTAGGACACCATTTTGATGATGTGATTGAAACAGTTCTCATGAGTATGTTATACAGCGGACAGATGAAAGGAATGATGCCAAAACTTCATAGTACAAATTATGAGGGAATGGAATTAATCAGACCGCTATATATGGTTAAAGAAGCAGACATTATAGCCTGGAGAAAATATAATAACCTGCAGTTTATCCAATGTGCCTGCCGGTTTACGGAAAATTGTATGTTAGGAGATAACGGCGGTGGGTCCAAACGGCAGGAAATGAAAGAGTTAATCAAGAAATTCAGGCAGACAAGTTCTATTATTGATATGAATATCTTCCGCAGTGTTCATAATGTAAACCTGGATACCATGATAGGATACCAGAAAAAACAGGTATTCCATAGTTTTCTAGACGATTATGATACGGATATCAGTAGTATGGATTCAGAAAATGAATTGAAGTAAAAAACAAAATAAAAATTAATATAAAAAATGTGTAAGATCAACAAGTGTAAAATAATAAATCAAAATTAATGATTGTAAAATTAATGATTGTAATATGAAATAGTGTAATAATAATGTTACTAAATTATAGAATTTGGATTAATTTGCAAGAAACGATTTTGGATAATAGAAACTTACAGCAGGTGAGATTCCAATATTTATAAACGTGTATCAAATAGGAGAAATATATGACAAAACAAGATTTTTATTTTGATTTACCGGAGGAGTTAATCGCACAGGACCCGCTCCCTGACCGGTCCGGTTCAAGACTGTTAGTGTTAGATAAAAATACAGGTGAAACAGAGCATAGAATATTTAAGGACATTATTGATTATTTAAATCCAGGAGACTGCCTGGTAATTAATAATACGAAAGTAATTCCGGCCAGATTAATCGGTGAAAAAGAAGGAACCGGAGCAAAAGTTGAGATACTGCTTCTGAAACGGCAGGAAAATGATATCTGGGAGGCTTTGGTAAAACCCGGTAAAAAAGCGAAAGTAGGTACAAAGATTAGTTTTGGTAACGGTTTATTGAACTGCGAAGTCATTAAAATTGTAGATGAAGGAAACCGGTTAGTTAAGTTTTATTATGAGGGAATTTTCGAAGAAATTCTGGATCAACTAGGGCAGATGCCGTTACCTCCTTATATTACCCATCAGTTACAGGATAAAAACCGGTATCAGACCGTATATGCAAAATATGAAGGATCGGCAGCCGCCCCTACCGCCGGATTACATTTTACCAAAGAATTATTGAAACAGATTGAAGAGAAAGGAATCATTATAGCAAATGTTACGCTTCATGTGGGTCTGGGAACTTTCCGCCCGGTTAAAGAAGAAAATATCTTGGATCACCATATGCATTCGGAATTTTATATTATTGAACCGGAAGAAGCCGAAAAAATCAACAATACCAAGAAAAACGGCGGAAGAATTATATGTGTTGGAACCACCAGCTGTAGAACCGTAGAATCCGCAGCGGATGAACAGGGATTTGTAAAAGCCGGAAGCGGGGATACGGAGATCTTTATTTATCCCGGGTATCAATTTAAGATACTTAATGCCTTAATCACCAACTTCCATTTACCGGAGTCTACATTAATTATGCTGGTATCAGCCTTAGCAGGCAGAGAGAATGTTCTAAAGGCATATGAATTGGCGGTAAAAGAACGTTACCGTTTCTTTAGTTTTGGGGATGCGATGTTTATAACTAACATTATAAATGCTATGAATGAAAACAAGGATTAATCCAGAAAAAATCTCTGGAAAATCTGATAACTGAAAATAAGTCAAGAAAAGTCTTGGGAAACATGATAGGTTCAACATCAGTGTTTTCCGGGGCTTTTTGTTTTATAAATGTAAAAACAGGAAAATAAGTATGCTGTATTTAGATCTCGCCATAATCAGCTATCCCGCAATAACCGGCTATATCGGCTATAATAATTACATATTATTGTATATTAGGCAAAAATCATGTAGAATAGACAATTGATGTTGTAAAATTATGGAATTAAATTATAATAAAAATGTAATAAATACCTTATCAAGGTTATAAATCGAAAGGGAGGGATGACTATATGCATGGAAGCGCTTAAGACGGTTCGTTCAGAGAATTACTGTCGTAACGATACCCAGGAAATGTATAGATAATAGAGGAGGGAAAATAATGAAGCAGCTTACAGGAGTAAATAAAATTATATATGTCGTTCTGGTTTCCGTATTAATTATGAACACGGCACCTGCGTTAGTTGCCAAAGCGGCTGTCGATGAAAACAGGGAAAATAAGTATAAACCATATGCCAGGGTATATAATCCGGATGAGGGAATGTACTGGCCGGATGGACAAGTGTTGCCGATCTTTTCCAGACCGGCTGATCCGATTGACACAATCTCTATTGGGGCATTTGATTATAGCGGTCAAAACGAACGTGTGACCATAACGGCTCTACAAGGCATCGTGAACAGGACGAAACCACGAATTCTGTTTACTGATATCAACCCCGACGAAGGTCCTGACACATGGCGTGAGACACCTATTACGGACCTTGACTGTATTAAATATGAAAACAGGCAGAAGTTTGAGTTGGTTCAAAAGTATATTGACGAAACAAAAGGTGTGGTTCTATTTGATTCAGACAAGAATGCACATATGCGTAACCTCGCCTCTACTGTGGCGGGTCTGCGCGATATGCTTCCAATGGATCTGAATACCTATAACCAGTGGGTAAGTAAAGGTATTATGTTGCCAGATATAAAAGATTCTGAAAGAGTTATTGATTTACGGAGCCTTAATTTATATAATGCCCTGGATACCTATACTTATTTGTATGATCATTATTGGAAACTTTGCAATCACCGGCTCCTGATCAGCCTGAATACCGACAAGCCACATTATATCAGGGATTATGCTGCAGCCACAAAAGCAGCGGTTGTTTGGTTGGACTGCACAAACGAAGAACAGAAGGAACTTTTCGAGAAATTCCTTGTCGATATGGAGGCTGGCAATGGTCTTGTACTGGGCTGGTCCGCTACCGAACGGTCAGGCGTAACGACTGCAGCAAAATATGGATTATCCCTGCTTCCGGCTGATCACTATATCAACGGAACCGTATTCGGCGGAACTGATACTGCCATTCAGATTCCGAAAGTCCCCAATAAACCCGAGCTTGGGGATAAAGTATATATCGCACCTATTATCAGCGATGGCGATAATATCCAATATATTCAAAGATACATGCGCAAACTATGGGATGACCCTGCTACTGTGAATAGCCGCGGACAGATTCCAATAAGTTGGACAATCAGTCCGGCTCTTGCTGACGCTGGCCCGGCTATTTTGAATTATTACTATTCTCAGGCGACGGACTGCGAGAATTTAATTAGCGGGCCTTCGGGTCTGGGTTACGCTATGTTTGAAAATACCCTTCCTGAACCTGGCGCACCGGAACAGAATTTTCTTGAAAACGATGAGCTGATGGCGGATTATGCAAGGCTGACCAATAACTATATGTACAGGACTGGTCTGCGGATCGCTACCATATGGGATACGCTTTCCAAGAATCAACGAGACATCTACACGGAAAACGCGAGATACCTGTATGGACTTACTGTACAAGACTTTAGAAATCGGGGCACGGTGCCTGGCAGCATTAACAATAATAAGCCCGTGTATAGCTTGGATCAGGCGTATTATTCGGCAGATGAAAATTCTTATTGCAATTTACTGAAGAATTACATTAATGAGTGGGAGGGCACCGATCCTCATTTTCTGGCGACACAGATGAGCGTATGGGGAAGTTCCAAACCGAGCAATATTGTGAACGCAGCCAACAGAATGTACGATGCTTATGGTGATAAGGTAAAGTTTGTCAGAGCGGATCATTTCCTGGCCTTATATTGTGAGAGCAACAGGTTACCGTTTAACCTGGGACTTTCTGCTAATTTGACAGCCTCAGCTACCAGTAAAACGGATTACGCTGAACTTACTGTGGACGGTACTCCATCCGGAGATATATGGACGGCGTCGGAAAGCGGAGCCCAGTCCCTGACCTATTCGTTAGGCGAAACATATGTACTGTCCAGATATTTGATTCAGCATGCGGGAAGCAATGGACTTGCTACATCCCTGAATACCAGGGATTATACGGTTGAGGTAAGTATGGACGGTAAGGAGTGGACTACTGTAGATCAGTATTACGCTAATACTTACGATGTAAGCGATATTGATATTGATCCCATTGAAGCCAGGTATGTTCGTATAAACATAACCGATCCCGGAGACGATGGAATCGCCCGTGTAGCTGAAGTAGAGCTGTATGGAGCGGTCGCCGAATCGGAGATAGGTGTATCGATTACCAACAGGGACGCTTCTGTCGTGCAAGGGCAATCTCACCGGTTTGAGATCATCAGAGGATCCAGGTCTTTAAAAGGCGGCAAAGAAGTATGGAAAGTTGTAGGTGGCGAAGATACCGTGATTGATGAGAATGGTGTTTTAACAGTGGGGAAAAATGAAACTGCAAAAACAGTGACGGTTATGGTGACTGTGAAAGTTCCTGGTTTTGGTGATGTTTCTGATGAAGTAACAGTCAATATTTCACCAGCATCATAGTTATTAAATGTTCCGCAAATTAAGCAACTTTTAAAATCGGCAGGAGGAACAGTTTGAACTGTTCTTCCTGCCGATTTTAAATTACTGGATAAAGATGTACTGTATAAATTATAAATAATTTAAGGTACTAAACTTTTTAAGTCTGAATAAAAATCCGGGTATGAAATATTAACACACTCAGCACCAAGTATTTCGGTGCTGTCGTCAGCAGCCAATGCAGCGACAGCAAAAGACATGGCAATACGATGATCTAAATTACTGTCTATAACGGCTCCTTTTAATGGTCTGCCGCCCTCAATTATCAAACCGTCTTCTGTGGCAGTTACCTTTGCACCCATTAGGGATAAGTTATGCACCATTACATCAATACGGTTGGATTCCTTAACTTTTAGTTCTGCTGCATCCTTTATTATGGTTTTACCTTTTGCAAAACAAGCCATTACAGCTATTACAGGCAGTTCATCAATTAAAGTCGGGATTAAGGCACCGCCGATTTCTGCTCCCGTTAATTCGCTGTGCCGTACCAGAATATCTGCTACTGCCTCAGTGTCTGTATTTCGTATGTTTTCTATTTTAATATCAGCGCCCATCATTTCACATACTTTAATAATCCCATTCCTGGTCGGATTGATTCCTACATTTTTAATCAATATTTCTGACCCGGGAATAATAAGACCGGCCGCTACAAAATATGCAGCTGAGGAGATGTCGCCCGGAACAGTAATTTTTTCAGCATGCAAATCAGGTTCAGGTTTTATAACCGCCGTATTGCCCTGATTCTCTATATCTGCACCTAACATTTTTAACATTAATTCTGTGTGATTTCTGGAAACGTATGGTTCGGTAACGGAAGTAGGAACATCTCCATATAAGCCTGCAAGTAAAACTGCGGACTTAACCTGCGCCGATGCAACCGGTGAATGGTAGGAGATACCGTGAAGCGGAGTATGTCTGCCCAGAATTTCCAAAGGAGCACAACCATTTCCGCTTATGCTTTTTATATCAGCCCCCATCATAGTTAATGGTGTGATTACTCTGCCCATAGGGCGCTTTTGAATAGAATCATCACCGGTCATAGTGGTAGAAAACGTCTGAGCGCTAAGGATACCTGACATCAGCCGCATAGTTGTACCGCTGTTACCGACGTTAAGAATGCCGGAGGCCTGTTTTAATCCATGAAGGCCTTTGCCATGGACCATAACCTTATTATTTAAAGGATCGTTTTCAATAGCAATTCCCATGTCACGAAAACACCCGATTGTAGACAGGCAGTCAGCTCCCTGTAAAAAATGGGTAATTTCCGTGGTTCCTTCCGCTAAAGCACCAAACATGACAGCACGGTGGGAAATCGATTTGTCTCCGGGCACTGTAATCTCACCTTTTAAAGCGTTTACTTTTTGTAATATCATTGTTTAACTCCAATCTTTCAGAACTGTATAATTGCAGGACGTAAAATCAACGTTTTTATCTTTCATAAACAGTATAACGGTATTTCTTTAATAATTCAACAGCCAGTACGGAAGCTTGCTCCTCGTAAAATTCAATCCGAAGTACACCCTGTTCAAATTCCCTGTTATGAATAACACCAATATTCTTAATACTGATCCGGTTAGTAGCAAGTAATGTGGCGATGGTAGCGATTGCTCCGGTTTCGTCTATAATATCCAGATAAATCTCAAATACTTTTTTCATCATACCGATGGATTTATTTGGTATGGAATCCCTATATTCGCTGGCAGTGTCAAAAAACCGGTATAGATAATCTTCATCCTTACACTCCAAGGCTTTTCCAATGTCCTGTAAGGAGGAAATATATTGATTTAGAACCTGGATTATACTCTCCGTATTTGTTAAACATATATTTTGCCACATAATTGGGGAGGAAGAGGCAATTCTTGTGATATCTTTGAAACCGCCGGCTGCAAGGGTGCGCATTTTTTCGGAGGTGTCATCCGAATCTTTTACCAGATTTACCAGACTGGAGGCTATGATATGAGGTACATGGCTGATAGCAGCGGTTATAGTATCATGTTCTTTTGGGTTCAAAATCAAGGGAATAGCACTAATTTCACTAACAATTTCATATAGTTTTTGAAGTTTATCCTGAGAGGTTTTTTCCGTAGGAGTTAAAATGTAATATGCATTTTCCAGCAGTTTGCTGTGGGAATTCTGATAACCAGTTTTCTCCGAACCGGCCATGGGATGCCCGCCGATAAACTGGTGTTCCAGTCCTAATTCTGAAACTGCCTTATGTATATTTTCTTTTACACTTCCCACATCCGTCACAATACAGTCTGGCTTTATGACATTTTTCAAATTAGTAAGATAAGTTATATTGGATAATACCGGTGCGCACAAAAAAATAATATCGCAGGCTGGAAAAGTATCATTCAGATCATAGGAGATACGGTCCAGAACCTTATCGTCTAAAGCTTCCTTCAGGCCATTTCCTAACTTATTTTTATTATAGTTAAATGCGATTAAAGTATTGCCTGGATTTATTTCTTTTAAAGCGCGGGCGATAGAACCGCCGATTAAACCAAAGCCAATAAAGCCAACTATTGAATCCTTCATATAAACACCCGTTGCTTACCGCATACTTATCTGCGATAATGCCATAATCTACAATGTGATAAATTCACAACATGGCATCCTTTCTAATCTATTATTTATTTAGAGTTTACAGTGGCATTTCTACTTATTATCTTACTTGTGGTCTATCTGTTCATCCAGGTCCTAAGGGGTCTTTGAAAAACGATAGATGCGATAACTCACCGGCATTATTGTCCATATCTCCAAGTAACTAAATAAGCAGTATCTTATACAACCGTCTTAGAATTTTTTACCCATTAATGCAGCGAAAGGTCTTAGTTCGGAACATAATTCATTAAGCTGGGGGAATGTCAGGGATTGAGGACCATCCGATAAAGCAATTGCCGGATTAGGATGTGCTTCAATCATCAGGCCGTCCGCACCGGCAGCAACGGCACATTTGGCTAAAGGTTTTACATATTTTCTCACACCCGTTGCATGGCTTGGATCAACAATAATCGGTAAGTGGCTTTTTTCTTTTATAACTGGAACCGCACTGATATCCAGAGTATTTCTGGTTGCAGTTTCAAAGGTACGGATTCCGCGTTCACATAATACCACATTGGGATTCCCTTCTGCAATAATATATTCGGAGGCATTTAACCATTCATCAATGGTTGCTGACAAGCCCCTCTTTAACAATACAGGAAGTCCGGTTTTTCCTGCTTCTTTTAATAAATAAAAATTCTGCATATTTCTAGCGCCGATCTGAAGCATATCCACATATTTTACTGCTGCTTCAATAGCAGCTAAGCTGGTTACTTCACATACAACAGCCATACCGGTTTCTTCTCTGGCTTCTTTCATGAATTTTAAACCTTCTTCTTCTAAACCCTGAAAAGCATAAGGAGAAGTTCTTGGCTTATATGCACCGCCGCGTAAAATCTGGGCGCCGGCTTTTTTAATAGCCCGGGCGGTTTCTAATAATTGCTCCCTGCTTTCTACCGCACATGGACCGGACATAATAATAAATTCGTCACCGCCTATAGAGGTATTACCTACTTTGATAACAGAAGGTTCCGGATGAAACTTTTTATTTGCTAATTTATAGCTTTCCGTTACTGGGACAATTTTATCAACATCATCCGCAATCTCAAGATTCTGATCCTGAAGTTTAGTTTTATCCCCTACAACCCCAATGATGGTAACCTCTTTGCCGTCGGATATGTGAGCTGTAAGCCCTTTCCCTTCAATGATTTCAATAATATTCTGAATGGATTCTTTTTTTGCATTTGGTTTCATTACAATTATCATATAAATACCTAAACCTTTCTTGTTCAATCTAATCTTAGTATTCTCATATTTTTATTTATGAGACAAATGATTTCATTTCCTAGGTTCATTTTACATCAAACAAATAACGGTGTCAATACTGTAAAACATTAAAGTGTAACAGTTTAAAGTGTGACGGTTTAAAGCGTGAAAAATACATGAAAAAAGTCTGATAAAGTAAATAAACATAAAAATAAGGAGAATAAGTAATGAATTATGAAAATAATGTTGTACGCTTTATTGATTCAGATAAATATATTTGTTAAACTGGTATAAAATAGTTGTAAATTCTGACAACTTTTAGTAAAATATAGACATGGGTACCTGAAATGTTATGAATACCCATATTTTACAGAAATAAGTATTAGGAAGTACCAAAATATTATGTAATGGAGGAAAAAAGGATGAATGTTTACACTTCAGAAAAGATTCGAAATGTTGTATTGTTAGGCCACGGTGGCTGTGGCAAGACGACTTTAGTCGAAGCCATGGCCTACACAACGGGAATTACAAAGCGTCAAGGTAAGATTGAAGAGGGTAATACCATCAGTGATTATGATAAGGAAGAAGTGAAACGTCTTTTTTCTATCAGCACCACAGTGGTACCTGTATTTTGGGAGGATACCAAGATCAATATTTTAGATACTCCTGGTTATTTTGATTTTATTGGAGAAGTAGAAGAGGCATTAAATGCCGCCGATGCGGCAATTATAGTTATTTCTGCTAAGGCAGGAGTTGAAGTAGGAACTATGAGGGCATGGGATTATTGTGAAAAGCATAAACTACCGAGAATGTTTTTTGTAACGGATATGGATGATGATAATGCAAGTTATCGCCAGGTAGTGGAAGATTTAACTGAAAATTACGGTAAAAAGATTGCACCGTTTCATATACCGATAAGAGAAAATGAAAAGTTTGTTGGATTTGTTAATGTGGTAAAAATGGCTGGAAGAAGATTTACTTCTATGGGAAACTATGAGGAATGCCCGGTTCCTGATTACTCCATGGAGAATCTTACCAAGTTTCGTGAAACTCTGCTGGATGCAGTTGCTGAGACGAGTGAAGAATTAATGGAAAAATATTTTGCAGGAGAAGAATTTACTCCGGAGGAGATTTCTCTTGCACTTCGAAATAATGTAATAGATGGTACAGTGGTACCGGTTTTAATGGGTTCCGGTTTAAATTCCCAGGGAGCCACTATGCTTCTACAGGCAATAGAAAAGTATTTCCCAAGCCCGAATAAACAGGAGATATCAGGAACAAATGTTAAAACCCAGGAAACCTTTAAGGCAGACTATAATGAAAAACTTCCGATGACAGCTAAGGTTTTTAAAACGATTGCAGATCCTTTTATCGGTAAATTTTCACTTATTAAAGTTTGCTCCGGTGTCTTAAAATCTGACTCTTCAATCTATAATGCCGACAAAGACACGGAAGAAAAAATTTCCCGGCTTTATGTACTGAGAGGAAAGGAACAGATTGAAGTTAATGAACTTCAAGCCGGTGATATTGGCGCTATCGGTAAATTATCCGATACGACCACGGGGGATACCTTATCAACTAAAGCAGTACCAGTTGTTTATGAACGGCCTGAAATGCCGAAACCTTATACCTATCAGCGTTTTAAAACTAAAAATAAAGGTGACGATGATAAGGTTTCCCAGGCGTTAGCTAAAATTATGGATGAAGATCTTACTGTGAAAGTTGTAAATGATAAAGAAAACAGGCAGACCTTATTATATGGAATCGGAGATCAGCAGCTGGAGATTGTGGTTAGTAAGTTACAAACAAAATACAAGGTTGATATTGATATAATGAAACCCAGAGTACCATTCCGCGAGACACTGCGTAAAAAAGTCAGAGTTCAGGGCAAGTACAAAAAGCAGTCCGGCGGACATGGCCAATATGGTGATGTGCACATTGAATTTGAACCTTCCGGCAATATGGAACAGGCCTATGAGTTTGCTGAGAAGATTTTCGGCGGTTCCGTTCCCAGAAACTATTTTCCAGCCGTAGAGAAAGGAATTGCTGAGTGTGTATTAAAAGGACCTGTAGCAGGTTATCCGGTAGTTGGGTTAAAAGCAACCTTAGTAGATGGTTCCTATCATCCCGTAGATTCATCCGAAATGGCCTTTAAGATGGCAACTATTCAAGCGTTTAAACAAGGATTTATGGAAGCTTCACCGGTCTTGTTAGAGCCAATTGCTTCCTTAAAAGTAGTCGTACCGGATAAGTTCACCGGTGATATTATGGGTGATTTAAATAAACGCAGAGGCAGGGTATTGGGTATGAATCCGATACACGGAGGCAAACAGGAAATTCAGGCTGATATTCCTTTATCAGAAATATACGGATACTCCACCGATCTTCGATCCATGACCGGAGGAGCCGGTGATTTCTCTTATGAATTCAACCGTTATGAACAGGCACCGTCGGATATTCAGCTGAAAGTAATAGAAGATAATGAAAAAGAACTAATGGCAAGCGGTGAGTAATAGATTCAATATATTTATATTAATATATAGGTGATTTGTTTTTATCATATTTATTTGAGTGGACTTGTATATATGGCACTTATACAAGTCCATTTTTCAGTGATATAGGTTTAAATTGTATAATTTATGACCAGGTTTAGATAATTTGTGTATATTGTCAATTGATTAATCGGATATATCTTATATACTTAAATATGGATAGGTAAATAATTCCATTGCGCAATTCAATAAAGAAAAGGAGTAAAATTTATGAAGAAACGTATTATTATTAATCTATTAATTTGCTTTGTCTTAGTTGGTCTTCTCGTAAATACTAAGTATGTAAACTTGGTGCAGGCATCAGAAACAATTATATCTGCTGATGATGCTAAGAAACTGGCGATTGCTCAGATAAATTCGGATAGACTGACTGACAGCGAATCCTTTAAGGAGAATATACATATAAATAAGATGGAAAATTTATATAGTATGGATGGAACGATCAGTGCATATCTTCTTGCGTTTGAAGACTCTGACATGAAACCGGCGGGATATATAATTGTCGGAGCGTCCAGAAATCAGGTTCCAATTATAGAATATGCCTATAAAGGAAGATGTTTTTTGGATAGGGCAAAACAATATATTATTACTAAAGACCGTCTGACGGAAACATCCGTAGAGATATATTATACTGGAGGGTTAAATTATTACATTGGAGATAAGAAAAATGCTTACATCTATAAGGTTTCACCCAATGGAATCGAACTAATTAAGAGAGAAGAAATCAATATATCTGAAGTAAGTGTTTTTAATTATAATGGTAAAGATGAAGCAAATAATTTGTGGAAAAGCATGGAAAATAATATTAGAGAAAATAACATTAATAATGTAAAAGACAATATTACTCTTAATGATGGTAATTACAAATCAGCATATAATTCTATAACTTCTTCAAAAGTTAAGGATTATGATAAAACATCCTATCTAACTATATATGATCATGATGATAATATAATACAACCAAGTGGACCGATTTGCGGAGTTAATGTATTAAAATATTGGTGTGGAGTAGATGTTAAATTTAATAATTTAAAGCAAAAAAGTTGGGATACCCTTTTTGAAAATATATATGATGATTTATATATTGCCCATTATTCAAAGACGTATCCCGAAGATTATTTGGAAATAATGAAAAATTACTTTAGTGAAAATGCCGAGGGATGCAGTTCATATGGTTATTATAATTTTAATACAAGCTGGGACAACATAACAGATGAATTGGATAATAAATGTCCGGTTACTATAATACTTCAAGGAGGTATTTCATTTGGATATGAGTACCTATTAGGACTGGGTTATAAAGAATTTATTAATGACACAGGTAATAGCCGTTATATTCTGGTCGCAGACGGTTTAGGAAGTGAAGCTAACCGCTATGTTAATTATTTTACAGGATACAAAAGCGGAACCGGGATAGCAGCTATCCGCTTAAGACCAAATTAAATTGGAATTAATGGTTCGATCTCAGAGGTATATGAATCTATTTATCATAAAACTGTTTTTATGCATATTATTATATTTCGTACGGGTTAGATTAGAATGAACTATAACGAAATGTTATTATATTACATAAATAAACTATCGACTATTTCCTTCAATTCAGTTATACTAAATAGATGTGACAATAAATAGCCTTTAGGTAATAACGAAACTATAAGTCTTATAAATATATCATGCAATTGATACTGGTTTCTAACTTCAGATGCACTATGGTACAGAGTTGACTCTTAAATTGTATTAATTGCATGACATATAGAGACAATATGTGAGTTTCGCAATTACCTATTTATAGCCTTACTTGAAAGGAGAAAGGGCTACTGCCGAAGATATAGTGAAGCAGCGCCCTTATAAATAGATATGATAAAGGATTTTTTACCTGTTTCCCGAGAAGATATGGATAAAAGGGGATGGGACCAATGTGATTTTGTTTATGTTATTGGGGATGCTTATGTGGATCACCATTCTTTTGGACCAGCTATCATCAGCAGAGTTCTGGAAAGCCATGGATATAAGGTGGGAATTATCTCCCAGCCTGACTGGAAAAATAGCGCCAGTATTACCATTCTTGGAACTCCAAGACTGGGTTTTTTAGTCAGTGGCGGGAATATGGATACCATGGTTAATCATTACACAGTTGCTAAGAAAAGAAGAGCTCAGGATGCCTATTCTCCGGGTGGATTAATGGGGAAAAGGCCGGACCGGGCTACGATTGTATATTGTAATTTAATACGTAAGGTATATAAAAACAAACCGGTTATTATCGGGGGTATTGAAGCCAGTCTAAGGAGATTAGGGCATTATGATTATTGGAGTGATACGGTGAAACGCTCCATACTTCTGGACTCCCAGGCAGATCTGATTTCCTACGGTATGGGTGAGCACTCCATAGTTGAGATTGCGGATGCTCTTAACAGCGGTATTGAAATAAAGGATATCACCTTTATTGACGGAACCGTATACAAAGCAAAAGAGTTATCATCTGTGTACGATGCCATAACTTTACCGGGTTTCCAGGATATTGTTAAGGACAAGCATAAATTTGCTGAAAGTTTCTATATTCAGTATACGAATACGGATCCATATTCAGGAAAGCGATTAGTAGAACCATATAAGGAAAATGAATATGTGATACAGAATCCACCCGCTAAACCACTTACACAAGCAGAAATGGACCGGGTATATGCACTCCCGTTTATGAGGGATTATCACCCCTCTTATATTCCGTTGGGTGGAATTCCTGCAATAGAAGAATTGAAATTCAGTTTGACCAGCAATAGAGGATGTTTCGGAGGATGTAATTTTTGTGCCCTAACTTTTCATCAGGGAAGGATTATACAAACCAGAAGCCATGAGTCCATTCTGGCAGAGGCAAATCATTTAATCTGGGATAAGGACTTTAAGGGGTATATCAATGATGTTGGGGGTCCCACCGCCAACTTTAGACACGTTGCCTGTGAGAAACAGAATACGAAAGGTGCTTGTCTAAATAAACAATGTTTATTTCCGACTCCATGTAAAAATCTGAAGATCGATCACAGCGATTATCTTTCTTTACTGAAAAAATTACGGAGTTTACCAAATGTTAAAAAAGTATTTATACGTTCCGGTATCCGTTTTGATTATCTGATAAATGATAAAAATGATACATTTATGAATGAGCTTTGCGAACACCACATCAGCGGTCAGTTGAAGGTAGCTCCGGAGCATATCAGTGACAGAGTATTAGATATGATGGGAAAGCCCAAAAACTCTGTTTATGAGGAATTTTTAAGAAGATATAAAAAGACGAATGAGAGAATAGGCAAAAATCAATTTGTAGTACCCTATCTTATGTCTTCTCATCCGGGTTCTACCCTAAAAGAAGCCGTAGCTCTTGCGGAATATTTGAGAGATTTAGGTTATATGCCGGAGCAGGTGCAGGATTTTTATCCTACACCCTCTACCATATCTACCTGTATGTATTATACCGGGTTGGACCCAAGGACTATGCAGGCTGTATACGTTCCAAAAACTCCACATGAAAAAGCCATGCAGAGAGCATTGATTCAATACCGCAATCCTAAGAATTATGATCTGGTGACAGAAGCCTTGACTTTAGCCCATCGCACCGATTTGATCGGATTTGATAAGAAATGTTTAATCCGCCCTAAAACACATGGAAACCGTTATGATAATAAAAACGGTAATTCACAGAACGGTAAATTTAAGAACTCGGATCAGGACAGGATAAAACACGGCAATATAGAAAAATCATCTGCAAGGTCAGGGAAAGGTAAAGATAAACTAAATAGTCAAAATACTAGAAACAATCAAAAGGGCAGTGAAGTACTGGATAGAAAGAGAAATGATAAGACCGGAACCACAAGAGGCAGAAGCATTGAGAAGATCTCCAATAGTAAGAATTCTCTCAACAGAAAAAATTCAAACAAGGGGGCCGTTAAATCCTATCAGCATAAAAAGGTAACGGCAAAGCGTTAATCAATGTAATTGATATAAAAGTAAAGAACATAGAAACTTAAGCATTTAAGGGGATATTGTAAATAGTTAAAAGGCGGATAGTTTAAAGAAAGTAAGTAATTACCTCTTTATATCCATTGATATAGACTATTTATCAATACCTCCTTATTTTTTATTGAAGCAAAATCTAACTTAAAAAGGTGTAAGTTGGCGTTACATACTTACATTTGACAGGAAGAAAACATTACTGTCTTTACCTTTACTTTACGTACAGGCATCAACAAAAGCCTTAAAGATACGAAATGCATCATCCTCAGTTCGAAAGAGATGTTCCGGGTGCCATTGTACGCCAAGAAAGAACTTATGTTCCGGCAGGTAAACAGCTTCAATTAAAGAATCAGCAGAAACACCGGCCGTAATAAGGGAAGGTGCAAGAGTTTTAATTGCCTGATGGTGAAAGCTGTTAACTCTGATGGTATCTTTACCCAATATAGTGTGGAGTTTCGAACTTTCTGTAATGTACACACTGTGAGTCAGGACAGAATTGCCGGACTGTTGTGAATGGGATATGGACAAATCAGAGGAGAACTGGGCAGGTATATCCTGATATAAGGTACCTCCTAAAAATACATTAAGCACCTGTATACCCCTGCAGATTCCAAGAATGGGTTTATCGGACTCCATTGCTATTTGAAATAATAATTCTTCCATGTTATCTCTTTCGGGAACAACAACTCCGCATTGCCTTATGGTTTCTTCACCGAATCGAACCGGATCTATATCAGGACCGCCGGTAAATAAAAAGCCATCACAAACAGCAGCAGCAGCTTCTAACTCATACTTTTCAACCTGCAATGGCAGTAATATTGGAATGCCTCCGGCTGCCCGGATAGCCTCCAGATAATTTGGACCTACCCAAACCCTGTTTTTCTCACAGTCATATTGCGGAGTCAAACCGATAATTGGTATTCTCACGGAATCACACCCTTTCTAATTTATATCTATAGTATATGATGCTTTAAATTCTTTGCCAGTCTCTAGATGGTTTCCCCATTCTCTGTCTTCTAAACTACCGTCAAAATCACTGCTGTCACAGCGCCCATACCAGGGTTCAATACAGATAAATGGTGCATTTTTCCCCGCAGGAGACCATAATCCGAATAAAGGTGCATCAAAATGAACCGTTACATAAGGATTCTTCTTTGAATCTGCTAATGAAACTGTTTGGCATTGGTTATTTTCAATGATAAGGGCATCCTGATCAAATAAATGCGGGTTTATCTTCAGAAATCCATTCTCTGTTTCCAGAATGGCCTGTTCTTTAAATGGCTTTTTCACAACCATTCCTTTATTGTTTATAAGCAGATAATGAAGATTTTCTTTGTTATCAAGCGAAATATAATAGTCGCTTTGGTTTTCCGTATCTTTTAATGGGCACAAAAATGCAGGATGTGCTCCTATAGAAAAAAACATTTCCGAAGTCCCGTTATTGATAACATTCCATAAGACAGTAATTTGTCTTTCAATTAAACGGTAACCAATTTCTAAAGTAAAATCAAATGGATAAACCTTTTTCGTTTCATCTGAAGATTTAAGCCTGAACCAAATTTCAGAGTCGGAACGATTCATCAAAGTAAAGTCCATATCTCTTGCAAATCCATGCTGCGATAAAGAATATTCTATACCATTATAATGGTAACTATTATTTTTTAAGCTTCCGACAATGGGAAAAAGCACCGGTGAATGACGTTTCCAGTAAGCTGGATCACCGTGCCATAAATAATCGGTGTCCGTTTTTATATCGGATATCCTTGTAAGTTCTGCACCAAAGCTGTTAACAGATAATGAAAGTTCCTTATTTTTCAGTATATAATCAGTCATAATTACCTCCTGTTTTTACTTCTAAAAAAACCTTATATTTGTAGTTTTAATTTAGAAGTATTTTGTATATTTTATTAAATAATTACGCATATTGTAACACGAGATGAATATATTTTCCATCCCTGTTTCATAGGAGAATAATAAATTAATCAATCAGTGAGATCAATACAGTAGTTTCCGAATACGTTACGGTTCACTGGTAACAACGAAACATGTTTTCTGTGAACAGTAACCTGACTACTAATATATACAGAGCCTTTCTATGGTTGCACTTGCCAAATTTAAAGGGCTTCTGCTATAATGATAAACATAAGATATTTAATTAATGTTTGGGAGGTAGGAATGTTCCAAGAATTTTATCCAGATGAAAGTGCGGATTCCGCCTATGATATACATTACGATGACCTCTATAAACAAGGTTACCGGGGATTGCTTTTTGATATAGACAATACTTTAGTAGAACATGGCGCTGATGCAGATACAAGATCTATAAATCTTATGAACAAATTGAAGTTAATGGGTTTTAACATCTGTCTGATTTCCAATAATGGTGAAGAAAGAGTAAAGCGCTTTAATAAAAAGATTAAAGTTAAAAATATATATAATGCACACAAACCTTCTGTCAAAAATTATATTAAAGCTATGCAGCTGATGAATACCAATCAATCGAACACAATATTTATCGGCGATCAGTTGTTTACAGATGTATATGGTGCAAAACGAGCTGGAATTAAAAGTTATTTTGTAAAACCCATTGGCCCGGAAAAAGAAATTCAGATTATATTAAAACGTTATTTAGAGCGTATTGTTTTATATTTTTACAGAAGAAGATACCGTTATAAGCAAGTAAGGTAATTAAAAAAAGATAACAGGTATTTATTATTTACGTAAGAGAAATGAGGAATCTATGAATAATCTAATTTTAATCGGATTTATGGGCTGCGGAAAAACCAGTGTAGGTTTGCAGTTGGCTAAGCAGTTGAATTTTAAATTCTGTGACACTGATCAGATTATTGAAGAAAAAGCTAAAGATACAATCAATCATATCTTTGAATCAAAAGGTGAAGAATATTTTAGGCAATTAGAAACAGAAACGATAAAAGAATTAAAAGGGAGGCTTAAGGCTACCGTATTGTCTGTTGGAGGAGGACTTCCCATTCAAACCGGAAATGAGAAATTAATACGGGATCTTGGGCAAGTAATATATCTGAAAACTTCCAAGGACACCATATTGAAACGCTTATCCGGTGATACAACCAGGCCTTTACTTGCGGGAGATCAGGAGAAAAGAATTGAAACTCTTTTAAGCTTTCGGGCACCTATATACGAAGCAGCAGCCCATCTGACAGTT
The DNA here is from genome assembly GCF_030913705.1 of Anaerocolumna sp. MB42-C2. Lineage (GTDB taxonomy): Bacteria > Bacillota > Clostridia > Lachnospirales > Lachnospiraceae > Anaerocolumna. The sequence goes on along the minus strand of NZ_CP133190.1, from coordinate 921,281 downwards.
ACTACAGATGGCAGAATGTTTGGTGATATAATAGATGAAATTATAAAAAGAACAGGAGTTCAACATGAAATTATTAGTGATCAACGGACCTAATCTTAACTTTTTAGGTATCCGCGAAAAAGAGGTATATGGTAATCAGGATTATCAATTTTTATTATCTTTAATCAGTGAGAAGGCAAAAAAAGAAAATATCACGATTGAACCATTTCAAAGTAATTGTGAAGGCCAGATTATTGACCGTATTCAGGAAGCATATTTTGACGGAACTCAGGGTATTATTATTAATCCTGGTGCGTTTACCCACTATAGTTACGCAATCAGGGATGCGCTAGCTTCCATGGACATGCCCAAAATTGAAGTACATATTTCGAATGTCCACAAGAGAGAGGAATTCAGGAATGTGTCAGTAACGGCGCCTGTATGTACCGGGCAGGTGGTTGGACTGGGACTCCATGGTTATATTTTGGCAGTGGATGCAATATTAAACATGATACAATAATTATATAAAACTTAAAAAAGTTAGCGGCTCTATGTTAGGTTATACTAGAGTTAATTTTGTATATATTTTTTCGATTTAATAAAAAATAGTTGAAAAAACTTGTCAGATAAGATAAACTATAGAGTAGTTAATTTAAGGAGGAAAATATCATATATGGTATCAGCAGGCGATTTTAGAAATGGCTTAACAATCGAATTAGACAATAATATATTTCAGGTTATAGAATTCCAGCATGTAAAACCTGGTAAAGGCGCTGCTTTCGTTAGAACAAAATTAAGAAATATTAAGAGTGGTGGTGTGGTCGAAAGAACTTTCAGACCTACTGAAAAATGTCCACAGGCTCATATAGAACGTTCCGATATGCAATATTTATATAAAGACGGTGACTTATATCACTTTATGGATGTGAATACTTATGATCAATTTGCATTAAATGAAGAATCAATCGGCGATTCCTTAAAATTTGTTAAGGAAAATGATATGGTTAAGATGCTGTCTCATAACGGACAGGTATTTGCTATTGAACCGCCGTTGTTCGTGGAATTAGTGATTACAGATACGGAACCAGGATTTAAAGGTGATACTGCACAAGGCGCAACAAAACCGGCTACAGTTGAAACCGGTGCTACAGTTTATGTTCCTTTGTTTGTTGAACAAGGGGATAAGATTAGTATTGATACCAGAACCGGAGAGTATTTAAAGAGAGTATAGTCGAATATCAAGAATTTTATATAGCGCAATCCAAGGAAAATCAAGGTTTTCTGATGGTTGCGCTTTTTTTATGAATATAATGGACTAAAATCTATATGGATAAAGTATTATAATTATAAAAACCTGCGTTGAAATTAGTTTGCAGTAATTTGCAAGTTTTAGATCATGATGATCATTGATTTTGACTATGCTGCTAAACTAGCATTTTGTTCTCGCAATGAGTTATCAAATGTATTTCTATAAATTGCGCCTTTTTTGCTGCTTATCAAACAATTAAAAGTTAGTCAAATCTAAAATTGTATTGTCAAAAGATTAAACATATGGATAACATTGCAAATTTATGTAGAATAAGGTAAAATGTAATATGTTAATTGAACTATAGATAAGGACATGAAAGAGAGACAACATAATGAAAAGGAAATTATGTAACTTATTGGTTTGGTGTTTTGCGTTAGGACTCTTAGTACTAAGTAACGGTAAGATGGTCTGTGCTGAAGAAGAAATTTATACATTAAATCTTAACTTGCCCATGGTTAAAGAGTCAAATATCAGGGATGTATTTACTATGCCAAGAGATGGCAGTGTTACATTAAATGTGAATATGGAAGATACCGGTTTACTTCCGGGAAAAATGGATTTTATTATTAAGAAGAAAGATAGTAACGTGGGATATACACAAGTTGTTAAGAATATCACCGGAGTTACCAGTGACCAGGATATCAAAGATTTAGTCATTGATCTGGATGCCGGGGATTATCTTATTGAATCTGTTTTGTATAATTATGAAGATGAGGATTTGTTCTACACTTCGGTAAAAGTGACAGGGAATATAACTTTAAATGATCCTCCCACCCCTCCGGTCTTAGATAATATCACAAAATTAACTACGCAGACGATATCGTTGACCAATGATATCAAGGATAAATATGATACTATTACATTGGGCGGAGCAACAACAGAGCTAATACTTCCCTTTACAACGAAACAGGCAGGGGGAATACTGGGTCAGATCTATTCAACGAGTTTTAGTGATGGAACATTAACGGCTAAGGTATATAGGGATAAAGAATGTACGAAACCGATAGGGAAAGTTATGACTTTAAAGACCAGTGATGATCAAGGAATTTTAAGTGTTACTCTTCCCAAAGCAGGAACATATTACATTAAATTTGCCCTTGCAGGTGATTATATTCAATATGAACAGCAGGAATATAATATACGGCTTTTATCTGTCGGCAGCAGCACAAGGACTCTTTCGGCAAATAAAGGATATCTGGCATATCAGGATAAATCAAACTCAACATTTAAAATTAACGTTCCTAAAACCGGACTGGTTTCAATTATTGCCGGATCAATAAGCAAGTATGATCAAGGTTCATATAATTTTCAATTATTAGATAGGAACAAAAAGAAGATATCCAAAGCGCTGACTATAAAAGATGCGGATAACGAAGATGGCACCTATGGATATGCGGATAAGTATTATATGTTAAAAAAAGGTACATATTATATACAGGTAGACAGTTATTATAATTATTTTGAGGTTAGATATCTGTTTGGTGCCAGAACGGACCAATCAGGTAAAACGAAAGCGAGTGCTAAAGTAATAAAACCTGGAGGAGTTTCCGCTAAAGGTTATATATTAAACTCAGAAACAGCTGGAAGTGCGGATTGGTATAAGATTAATGTTAATTCCAATGCTTCCAGGATAAGCATTGATTTGAAATCCGATGGTGCTTTAAAATGTGTTTTATATAATACGAAAGGTAAACAGGTATATAGTAAAACTTTACCGCAGGGATTTTATAGTTATGGGATTTATCGTGGTTATTCCTTTGATAAGGGAACCTATTATCTTAAAATTTACAAAACCGATAAAACCAGTTCTATTGCTTATACGGTAAAGGTAGAGTAAATATATTAAATAATTGAATAGTAATCGAGAAACCCTTGAGAAATCAAGGGTTTTAAATTTATATGAAACTCAAATATTTATTTGGTTTTTATATTCTTAATAGATTTGTTACTGTTTATTTTCCTGTAAAAAGCAGGCAGCAGTTCCGCGAAGAATAACATGCTTCGCGATGCACACAAAACGAGGAGGCAGTGTTCCTACGCTGCAATTCTCCGGTTTTCTGTGACTTTCGCTTCGCACATTCACTAAAAACACGTCGCGTTTGTTACCTGTGAACCAATGACATTGCCTGTGAACATTAACATAGGTTTCATACCGTTTATTATTCATATCGTATTGATTTTAGGTACTAAAAAGTAATATAATTAAATAAAGTTACAGAAAATTATATCTATAGAAAATTTATCTTAAGAAAAGAGGTTATTATGAAAAATGTCGTAGAAAGATTTTTAAAGTATGTTAAATATGATACACAATCCTTAGAAGATATGGATACTGTTCCCAGTACAGAAAAACAAAAGAAACTTGCATCGGTATTAGCAGAAGAGTTAAAAGAAATCGGAGCTAAAAATGTAAGAACGGATGAGCATGGTTATGTTTATGGTACCATTCCGGCTACCATTGATAAAAAAATACCTGTACTTGGTTTTATTGCACATATGGATACCTCCAACGCAATCAGCGGTAAAGATGTAAATCCAAGAATTGTCGAAAACTATGACGGCAAGGACATTGTTTTGAATGAAGAATTAAAAATAACAATGGAAACATCACAATATCCGGCTCTGGAAAAATATACGGGTCAGGATCTGATCGTTACGGACGGAACCACATTATTAGGAGCGGATGATAAAGCTGGGATTGCTGAAATCATGTTTATGGCTGAAACATTACTAACTCACCCGGAGATTCCCCATGGAACCATCCAGATTGGTTTTACACCGGACGAAGAAGTAGGACGAGGAGTTGACTTTTTTGACGTAGAGGGCTTTGGAGCAGATTTTGCTTATACCATAGACGGCGGTGAATTAGGAGAGATTGAATATGAGAACTTTAACGCTGCGGCTGCAAAACTTATGTTTCAAGGCACCAGTATACATCCTGGTTCCGCAAAAGGCAAAATGATAAATGCTTTATTACTGGCTATGGAATTCCAAAACATGCTGCCGGTTGAACAAAACCCAATGTATACTGAAAATTATGAAGGATTTTTTATGTTGTATTCCATAGAAGGCTCTATAGATACTGCTAAAGCAAGTTATATAATTCGTGATCATGATAAAGCTAAATTTGAAGAGAAAAAAGTAAGATTTCAGAAAATTGCAGATTATCTGAATGATAAATATGGTGCCGGAACGGTTAAGGCCTCCATTAAAGACTCTTACTACAATATGAAAGAAATGATTGAGCCGCATATCCATTTGATAGAGAATGCCAGAAAAGCAATGGAAGAACTTGGTGTAACGCCTATTGTAGTTCCTATCCGCGGCGGTACGGATGGTGCCAGATTGTCTTATATGAAACTTCCGTGCCCGAATCTATGTACCGGTGGTAATAATTTTCACGGAAGATATGAATACATCTCTATCCAATCCATGGAAAAAATCACAGAAGTATTATTAAAGATTATTGCTCTATATACGAATCAATAATCTGTAAAATCACCATAATTATAAAAATTGATTGATTTTTCATCCGAAATAAGTTATTATAAACAGAAACCCGAAATTTTATACATTTTAAATGTATAAAATTCGGACTCATTCTGCAGTTATAGCAGACTGAATAATAGGAAAATTCAATTTTATAGAAAAGGTGGTTATGATTATGAATAGTGATGCAGTAAAATCAGGAATACAGCAGGCTCCTCATAGATCGCTGTTTAATGCCCTGGGACTAACGCAAGAGGAACTGCGTAAACCAATGATAGGTATTGTTAGTTCCTATAATGAAATAGTTCCAGGTCATATGAATTTGGATAAAATTGTTGAAGCTGTTAAACTAGGTGTAGCTATGGCAGGGGGAACACCAATTGTATTTCCGGCAATTGCGGTATGCGACGGAATAGCCATGGGACATACAGGGATGAAATATTCTTTAGTTACGAGGGATTTGATTGCTGATTCTACGGAAGCTATGGCTATGGCACATGCATTTGATGCCCTTGTTATGGTACCTAATTGTGACAAAAATGTGCCGGGGCTCTTAATGGCTGCAGCGCGTATTAACATACCCACAGTGTTTGTCAGCGGCGGACCTATGTTGGCCGGAAGAGTACATGGAGAAAAGACCAGTCTTTCCAGTATGTTTGAAGCAGTCGGTGCTTACAGTGCAGGAAAAATGAGTGAAGAAGAAGTAGAAGAATATGCATGTAAAACTTGTCCCACGGCTGGCTCCTGTTCGGGAATGTATACTGCAAACAGTATGAACTGTCTGACAGAAGTCTTAGGCATGGGCTTGCAGGGAAATGGGACGATACCGGCTGTATATTCCGAAAGAATCCGTTTGGCAAAGCATGCCGGAATGAAGATTATGGAGTTATATGAAAAAAATATCAGACCCAAAGATATTATGACAGAAAAAGCATTTTTAAATGCTTTGACTGTAGATATGGCCTTGGGCTGTTCTACAAACAGTATGCTGCATTTACCGGCAATAGCTCACGAAGCAGGATATGATTTAAACGTGGATATAGCAAATGAAATCAGTGAAAAAACACCGAATCTGTGCCACCTGGCTCCGGCAGGCCACGCATATATGGAAGATTTGAATGAAGCTGGTGGTGTTTATGCCGTAATGAATGAATTAAATAAAAAGAGTTTATTATATACCGATTTAATTACCGTGACTGGTAAAACCGTCGGGGAGAATATAGAAGGCTGTTTGAACCGTAATACGGATATCATAAGACCTATAGAGAATCCATATAGTGAGACAGGTGGAATCGCAGTTCTAAAAGGTAATCTGGCACCGGATTCAGCAGTGGTAAAACGTTCTGCCGTTGCACCTGAAATGATGAAACATGAAGGTCCTGCAAGGGTATTTGACAGTGAAGATGATGCCATTACTGCAATTAAGGGCGGTAAGATTGTACCGGGCGATGTGGTGATAATTCGTTATGAAGGACCCAAAGGAGGTCCCGGCATGAGGGAAATGCTCAATCCCACCTCCGCAATAATGGGAATGGGACTTGGTTCTTCCGTGGCACTCATTACCGACGGACGTTTCTCAGGTGCATCCCGCGGCGCTTCTATCGGCCATGTATCTCCGGAAGCAGCAGTAGGAGGTAATATTGCATTAGTAGAGGAAGGTGATATCATTCAGATCGATATCAATGCCAATTCCTTAAATTTTAAAATTTCTGAGGAAGAATTGGAAAAGAGACGCTCAAACTGGAAACCGAGGGAACCAAAGATTACAACAGGTTATTTGGCAAGATATGCTTCTATGGTTACAAGCGGGAATAGAGGAGCTATTCTTGAGATACCTAAAAAATAAACACAGTGGCTGAATAGCCGCAAATAGATAAGGAATTTTAATGAAAGAGGTGCAAAATGCAGTTAACAGGTTCACAGATATTAGTTGAATGTTTAAAAGAGCAGGGCGTTGATACCATATTTGGATATCCGGGTGGTTCTGTTTTAAATATATATGATGAATTATACCGGCATCAGGATGAAATACGCCATATCTTAACCTCCCATGAGCAGGGAGCTTCCCATGCTGCTGATGGTTACGCCCGATCAACCGGTAAAGTAGGTGTATGTCTGGCAACCAGCGGACCGGGAGCTACGAATCTGGTTACAGGTATAGCCACTGCTTATATGGATTCCGTTCCTATGGTTGCTATTACAGGTAATGTTACGGTAAACTTACTTGGCAAGGATAGTTTTCAGGAGGTTGATATAGCCGGAATTACCATGCCAATAACGAAACATAATTTTATCGTTAAGGATGTTAATAAATTAGCGGATACCTTGCGGAGAGCGTTTCAGATTGCGCAGACAGGAAGGCCGGGCCCGGTTTTAGTTGATATTGCGAAAGATGTTACTGCTAATAAAGCAGAATATACGAAAGCAGAGATACCATCGGTGGAGCGGATAAAGGATACCATAACGGATGAAGATGTTAGCATTGCATTAGCTATGATTAAAGAAGCTAAAAAACCTATGATTTTCATAGGGGGCGGGGCCGTTATCTCTGATGCGGATAAAGAAGTAAAAGAATTTGTTTATAAAGTGGATGCTCCTGTAACCGATACCTTAATGGGCAAAGGTGCTTTTAGCGGTGAAGAAACTTATTATACTGGCATGCTTGGAATGCATGGTACCAAAACGGCAAATTTAAGTGTAACAGAATGTGATCTTTTAATCACCATAGGTGCCAGATTCAGTGACCGTGTGACCGGTAATGCACAGAAATTTGCTAGAAATGCTAAAATACTTCAGATAGATATTGATCCGGTTGAGATTAACAAAAATGTTATTGTCAGTCATTGTATTATCGGTGATATAAAAGAAGTTTTAAAGATTCTTAATGATAAATTAGAACAACATGATAACAAACAATGGGTTGATCATGTTTTGGGAATGAAACAACAATTTCCCTTAAAATATCATCCTGAAGTTTTAACAGGTCCTTATATCTTGGAGAAATTATATGAGATAACCGGCGGAGACGCTATTATAACAACAGAGGTCGGTCAGCATCAGATGTGGTCGGCACAATATTATAAATATAAAAAACCAAGGACATTTATAACCTCCGGAGGTCTTGGAACAATGGGTTACGGATTGGGAGCATGTATCGGAGCTAAGGTCGGCAACCCGGATAAAATCGTTGTGAATATAGCAGGTGACGGTTGTTTTCGAATGAATATGAATGAGATTGCAACTGCAGCACGTTATAATATTCCTATCATTCAGATTGTTTTTAATAATCATGTATTGGGTATGGTAAGGCAGTGGCAGTCATTATTCTATGGGCAGAGATATTCCCATACAACCTTAAATGACAGTGTGGATTTTGTTAAACTTGCAGAAGCGATGGGAGCGAAAGCTTACCGTATCACCAAGAAAGAAGAAGTAGAAGCAGTAATTAGGGAAGCTATTTCTTTAAATGTTCCGGTAGTTCTGGATTGTCAGATCGCCAGTGATGATAAAGTATGGCCGATGGTAGCTCCGGGAGCAGCAATTGAAGAAGTATTTACAGAAGAAGATTTACAGCTGAAAAAGTAATCACAGAAAAACATAAAGTGAGTTCATCTTAAGTTCAAAGAGGAACAGAGAATTGGCGGACACTTTTTGAACAAAATATCATTTATTTCAGTAAATGAATGGTTACCATATTTTGTTTGAGAGTCCGCCTTACATAATTATAAGATTAATTAAGCAGTTAATATAGGGGATAAAACAGATATGCACTTGTGGTTAAAGCCTTACTCCGCAGGTCGTTTTAAAATATTATATTGACTATAATTTAACTAAGTTTTATAATGTAGTAGATTAAAGTGGTCAAGTGAAAAACAACTAAAGAATTGACACTTTTTTATGGAATCATATCTGGAAATTATGATACAGTTATTACTAAATAAAAGTAATCATTATGTTTATATTAAAGGAGGATATACAAGTGGGAAGAGTTTATAATTTTTCAGCAGGTCCGGCTGTTTTACCTGAGGAAGTGCTTAAGGAAGCTGCAGCAGAGATGTTAGATTACAAAGGCACCGGAATGTCAGTTATGGAAATGAGCCACAGATCCAAGGCTTATGAAACCATAATTAAGGAAGCCGAACAGGATTTAAGAGATTTAATGAACATACCGGACAATTATAGGGTATTATTTTTACAGGGCGGAGCATCTCAGCAATTTGCCATGATACCGATGAATCTAATGAAAAATAAAGTGGCGGATTATATTATTACCGGTCAATGGGCAAAAAAGGCTTATCAGGAAGCACAAATATATGGTAAAGCAAATGCAATTGCATCCTCTGCCGATAAGACATTCTCCTATATCCCCGACTGTTCAGATCTTCCGATTAGTGAAGACGCGGATTATGTATACATATGTGAAAATAATACGATCTATGGCACTAAATTTAAAAAACTTCCTAATACAAAAGGTAAAACATTAGTTGCAGATGTATCCTCCTGTTTTCTTTCTGAGCCCGTTGATGTAACCAAATATGGTGTTATTTACGGCGGTGTTCAAAAGAACGTTGGGCCAGCAGGTGTCGTTATTGTAATTATCCGAGAGGATTTAATTACGGAAGATACTTTGCCCGGAACACCTACTATGCTAAAATATAAAATACATGCGGATAACGAATCCTTATATAATACTCCACCTGCTTACGGTATCTATATTTGCGGTAAAGTGTTTAAATGGCTTAAGAAATTAGGTGGATTAGAAGCTATGAAAGCCATTAATGAAAAGAAAGCAGCGATTCTTTATGATTATCTGGATCAAAGTAAGTTATTTAAGGGAACGGTAGTCAAGGAAGACCGTTCTTTAATGAATGTTCCTTTTATCACCGGCAAGGAAGAACTAGACGCTAAATTCGTAAAAGAAGCAAAAGCTGTCGGATTTGAGAATTTAAAAGGCCATAGAACCGTTGGTGGTATGAGAGCAAGTATTTATAACGCCATGCCAATGGAGGGTGTAGAAAAATTAGTAGAATTTATGAAAAAATTCGAAGAAGATAACATAAAATGATGTTTTATAAATAAAAGGAGATCTATTATGGTAAAATATAATTGCTTAAATCCCATTGCACCGATTGGCCTGGATTTATTTACGGAAGACTATGAGAAAGTAGATAAAATTGAAGAAGCAGATTCTGTACTGGTAAGAAGTGCGTCCATGCTGGATATGGAATTGCCGGATAATTTAAAAGCGATTGCAAGAGCCGGAGCGGGTGTGAATAATATACCAATTGAAAAATGTGCCGAGAAGGGTATCGTTGTATTTAATACTCCGGGAGCTAATGCCAACGGTGTAAAAGAATTGGTTATTGCCGGCTTAATGCTGGCTTCCCGTAATATTGTAGGCGGTATTAACTGGGTGCAGACTGTTAAGGATGATGAAAATGTTGCAAAATTAGTTGAAAAAGGGAAATCTAAATTTGCAGGGAAAGAAATAGAGGGTAAAAAATTAGGTGTTATCGGTCTTGGTGCCATCGGGGTTTTAGTTGCTAATGCTGCAAAACGTCTGGGTATGGAAGTTTATGGATGCGATCCGTACATATCAGTGAAGCACGCCTGGAACTTATCCAGAGACATAATTTATGTAAAAACAAAAGAAGAAATATATCGTACCTGTGATTATATTACCGTACATGTTCCGCTTTTAGATGATACCAAGAAAATGATTAACAAAGATACAATTGCTTTAATGAAAGATGGTGTAATTGTATTAAATTTTGCAAGAGATCTACTGGTAAATGATGAAGATATGGCAGAAGCATTAAAAACAGGCAAAGTAGCTAGTTACGTTACAGATTTCCCAAATGCAAAAACAGCAAATATGGAAGGTGCGATTGCCATCCCCCATCTGGGAGCATCAACAGAAGAATCAGAAGATAATTGTGCTGTTATGGCAGTGAAAGAAATAATGGAATATATGGAATACGGTACAATCAAAAATTCCGTTAATTATCCGGATTGTGATGCAGGGGTATGTGTATCCGGAAAACGTATTACCATATGCCATAAGAACATACCAAATATGCTGACACAATTTACAGGATTATTTTCTGTTGAAAACATTAATATCTCTAATATGATTAACAAGAGCAAAGGCGATTTTGCTTATACCGTACTTGATATTGAAGGGAATGTATCCGATTCCTCCGCACAGAAATTAAAATCTATTAATGGAGTATTAAAGGTAAGAATACTGTAATAATATTAAAAATAGTATAAAACGGTATAAAATTAATTGCAAAAAGGCTGTTACAAAATCTAAAATTTATCTTGTTTTGGGAAAAATTAGTATCTTTAATCCTACTTATGATAAATTTATTTTGCAACAGCTCTTTAGTTTGTGGTTATAGCTAATTTATGGAGAGCAAAACCGGCGTTACAGGGAACTTGCAATAAAACCTGTATACGTATTTTTATTCACAGACTGTTTCCGTATATTCTTTTTCATCATGTTCGTTTTTGGGGTTTTTGGGCAATTCTTCTAAGGTTTGTTTATTTCTTGTTAACAGGAATCCGCTGGTTAATGCGGTAAATGGAGCTACCGTAACCAAACCGAAGCTGCCTATAATAGTTTCTATAATTTCTGCTGAAACATATTTATAATTTAATATATTATAAATCGGTGTACCTTGTGCCATAAAGACCATAAGAAGTGCAATATAACCTCCGGAATAAGCGAGCAGCAGGGTGGTGGTCATGGTACCCATAGCAGCTTTTCCTACATTCATTCCGGATTTACATGCTTCGATCCAGGTTAAACCAGGTCTTTTATCAATAACTTCGTTTACCGATGAGGTGATATCTACCGCCAAATCCATAACCGCACCCGAGGAACCGATAAAAATACTTGCCATAAAAATCTTAGTAAGATTTAGATTCTGGTATCCGCTATAAAGCAAACTTTCTGAATTTGGCATGATTGCTCCGTGTATTTTAAATGCACCGGTAAAAAATATACCAAGTATACAGGTAACCAGTATTCCGAGAAAAGAACCAGAGACTGCGGATAAAGTTTTTCTATTAAAACCATAAACCAGGGAAATGGTAATAAATATCAGTACTATAGTTATTAGTAATCCAAAGTAAATCGGATTATAGCCATTTAAATATGCGGGTACCAGTATTTTCCATATTAATAAAATTGTAGTTATAAAGGCAAGAATAGCGCGGATACCGGTTTTTCCTGCGGTAATAATTAAAACGATAATAAAAGCAAGAGCCAGAATAGCTTCGTTATGAATACGGTAATGATCAATAAGGTTAACGGATAAAATTTGATTATTCTCATAACTAATTACTACTAAAGCTTCATCTCCCTCAGAAAAAATTTTATCCGATTCAAGAGAACCGTTTAGTAAATTAAAGGCTTCAACCATTTTGCCTTTAAATTTTCCTCCTAATAATTTTACCTGACAAGTCTGCTCACCAGAACGGACTAAACCGGTATCAATGATATTGTGGTTGTCTACAGATAAAATTTGTGCGGAACACCGGTCGGTTCCTTGATAAATAACCGCATCTTCAAATCCCGTAGGTATAAGGCAAAGAATTGTTATAATAATCAAACATACAATAACGGGTAAATAATATTGAAAATCTATTTTGTTTTTTTTGTTATAGAACATTTTATTTGACTTAAAAGACCGTTTATTCTCCATAAGGCTACCTTAACTTTCTTTCTGATTTTATTCGTCCTTTAGAATTTAGCTAGTACATTATTAACTAAGTTGACTTGCTTATAGATTGGTATATTTTATAATTAAGAGGCTGTCATAAAAACAGCCCCTTTTCCCCAATATTAGTTTATTTAAGTAATTATTTTACTTTTAATAAATTAGCTAAATTATAATATATTTCCGTATTATCATAATAACCCTCGAAGAGATCTGCTCCTGCTCCTTTTGCGAAGACACCTACCGGTAGGCCTGTGTGTGCGTAAGACGAAAAGTTAATACCGGACTTGTTATTTAAAAGATGTGTAATGGTTACGGTCAATGGTTCATAAGTTCCATACAGTATATATTCCTGCTGGGATCTTTCAGAACTATCTGCACTTAAAGTTTTCTCATAAGCAGTTTTTAAAAGATTATATTCATATTTAGTTAGCACAAGTTTTGGATTATCAGCAGCATCACGGTCTGTCTCAGTCAATAAGCCAAAGTTCTCTTTTACATCGGTCAGAACTTCATTAAAAGACGTTTTATTATCTTTATACTTCTTTACATAAGCGGAGTCAAATTTAGCGTAGGATAATTTTTGGTTAGTAAGGTTAGCTAAGTAGGTATCGTAATCGGTACCTGCATAACCAATAGTTAGACCACCGGTTTCATGGTCACCGGTTACAATAATTAATGTCTCAGTCGGATGATCGTTATAGAAAGTAATTGCTTCATCTACAGCATTGTCTAAGGCAATAGTATCTGCAATGGTTGAACCGGCATCATTAGCATGGCATGCCCAGTCGATTTTACCACCTTCAATCATCATAAAGAAGCCTTTGTCATTATCCAGCACTTCGATTCCTTTTTTTACATAATCTTTCAATTCCCATTCATTAGCTTTCACATCATTTGCATATGACAAGGAATCACTGTCTGCAAGGGTTTCTCCGATAACAATTGCTTTACCGCTGTCAGAGGTAAGTTTAGAAGCTTCAGCTTGAGTTTTAATAACTTTATATCCATTTTTTGTAGCTAACGTATAGAGGTCTTCCTGTGGTTTTGTTTTATCATTGCCGGTTACATTCTTTAAAGCTCCTCCTGCAAAATAATCAAAGTTACTTTGAACCATTTCCAAACCAATCTCATAATAATTATTTCTGGAGGCCTGATGTGAATAAAAAGCAGCGGGAGTTGCATGATTTAGATTTACGGTTGATATAATTCCAATCTTATATCCCAATTGCTTTTTTAACTTTTCTGATATGGTCTCGTAGGCAACCGTTTGTGTCTCATCCATATTAATTGTTCCGCTGTAAGTTTTATGTCCTGTAGAGAGAGAAGTAGCAGTAGAAGCTGAATCAGGGCAAAATGAAGTTGAATCATAGGTAACGGCAGAACCGGCTACCGGAAATTTCATAAAATCAAGATATTTATTACCGGTTAAAACTTTGGAGTTTCTATTCTGACCAACGGCACCAAGGTAATCGCTTGCTGCCTGAATCTGTGGGTAACTCATTCCGTCTCCAATAAATAAAAATACATATTTCGGTGCATCGGTTATGGCTGCTTCGGTTACTTTCGGACTTTCTGCTGCAATACTGGTAGAATTAACAGATGAAGTCATAAAAACGGCTGATAAAGTTAATAAACTTACAGCAGTACCAGCTATAATTCTTTTAATTTTCTTATTCATAAATTCCTCCGTTCCTATCAAACTCATAGGCTAAATAATTTAATGTTTACATTTTTTGAATATACAGCTTTAATTGAACGTTTAGATTTACCGGTTTGAGATAAAACTTTTCATAACATTCCTCCCATCTCAAGTGAATAATTTAACTTCTCTAGATTCCCAGATATTAGTAAAATATGGTACAATTCATAAATATCATATTTAAAAGGGGATATCAATAGGTGCAGGCTACAATTAACATAAGCTTTACTATAGGAAATTTTACTTTACATATTTTAAGATAATCTTACATTTCCATATTAAAAAATAACGTTACTGTTCACTCCATCACTCCCCTGCCCTGCTTATAATTCCAGCAGACTTGCTTTTTATTGGAAATGAATTATAATGGGTGTATAAGTATGCATTTAAAAATAGTAAATTACAATCAGGAGGAATTGCTTCATGGCAGATGTGAAACCATTTCAGTGTATCAGGCCGAAAAGGGAAGTTGCGGGGAGAATAGCTGCCCTGCCATATGATGTATATAACAGGGAAGAAGCGAAAAAAGAAATACAAATAGAACCATTATCATTTCTTCGTATAGATCGACCGGAAACACAGTTTGAAGACAGCGTGGACACATATGATGACAGAGTTTACGATATGGCAAGAGAGCTGCTGGAGGGAATGATAGCGGATGGTTCTTTTGTTACGGAAACCAAAGAATGTTATTATATTTATGAGCTTATTATGAATGGGCGGTCACAAACCGGTCTGGTGGCTTGCGCCTCCATAGATGATTATATACATAATGTTATTAAAAAGCACGAAAATACCAGAGAAAATAAAGAAGTGGACCGGATACGCCATGTTGATACCTGCAATGCGCAAACCGGGCCTATTTTTCTGGCTTACCGCTCCCGCGAGGAAATAAATCAAATAATTGATGAAGTAAAACAAGGTGAAGCTTTATATGATTTTCAATTGTCCGACGGAATTATTCATCATGTATGGGTGATAAAGGAAGAAGATAAGGTAAGGGAAATACGTAATGCTTTTAATGGTGTTAAGAGTATCTATATTGCTGACGGTCACCACAGAGCTGCATCGGCTGTAAAAGTCGGTTTAAAAAGAAGAGAAGCTAATCCAGGGTTTCTTGGTAAGGAAGAATTTAATTATTTTTTATCCGTACTATTTCCGGAAGATCAGCTGATGATAATGCCTTATAACCGGGTAATTAAAGATCTGAATGGAAATAGGTTAAGTGAATTTATTGAGAAAGTGAAAGTGCATTTTGAAGTAACACACCTTGGAAAACAGCCTTATGCACCGGAAGATAAGGGATGTTTTGGCATGTATACTGCCGGCAGCTGGTATAAACTTACTGCACATGAGGATATTAGAAAAAATGCAGATCCGGTGGAAGCTTTAGATGTGTCCATACTGCAGAATTATATCTTAAGTAATATCCTTGACATAAAAGATCCACGTACTGATAAAAGAATTGATTTTATCGGAGGCATCCGGGGGTTAAGTGAATTGGAAAAAAGGGCGAATGAAGATATGGAAATAGCGTTTTCCATGTATCCTACCGGTATTACGGAATTATTTGCGGTATCGGATGCAGGAAAATTAATGCCGCCTAAATCAACCTGGTTTGAACCTAAATTAAGAAGTGGCTTATTTATACATAAACTGAGTTAAGCGAGCAGGTTAAACTGATAATCAGCAAGTAAAAAGCTGAGTGCTAATGACATTTTAGGTATTCCTTAAAATCCTATATTGGACTTATAACTTCCAATTAATAACACTAAAATACAAATTGAACCAGTAACATATAGATAACGGTACCTGCTCCGATACTCAAGAAAGTATTGCTTTTCCATATATGCAGGATAGTTATAACGGCGATGGAGATAACCTCAGGTAAACCAAAAGGGGATTGTATAAAAGAAGTATCTTTTATACAATAAACCACCAGCATACTGATTATAGTATAAGGTAATACATTCCCTAAATAGGTTATGTATTTTGGGGTTTCTTTATTCTCAGGAAAAAGAAGAAAGGGCAGGACCCTGAGTAACATTGTAGTTAAGCTGATTATAACAAAAAATATAATTGATTCACCTATTGAAAACGGCATTATATATTCCTCGATTCTATTTTATTTTGAAAAATGGTTACTAAAAGCAATATAACAATCATTGAGGGAATAATGAAATTTGCTGAACCAAACAGGAGCCGGCATATTATTGAAGCACTTAATCCGATCAGAACGGGGGTATGATTGTCCGAAGACTTCCACTGGTTGATAAATATAACCACAAAAAGTGCGGTGAGTACAAAATCAATTCCCTTAGTATTAAAGTGCAAAAAACTGCCTAATATATTACCTAAAATGGAACCGCTGACCCAATATATCTGATTAAGCAGGGTGATAAAAAACAGAAACCATCCTTTATCCACCCCATCGGGTGGCTGTGTCGAACATAATATGGAAAAAGTTTCATCAGTTAGACCTAAAATAAGATAGGGCTTTTTCTTACCTGTACCCTGAAACTTGGTAAGCATTGAGATACCATAAAATAAGTGCCTGGCATTAACCATTAAAGTCATAAAACAGGTATATAGAGGATGAAATCCCGCAGTTAAAAGACTTACGGAAACGAACTGCATGGAGCCGGCATATATAAAAATACTGGTGAAAGCAGCCCAGAGAAAAGAGTAGCCTTTGCTGCTTAATAAGATTCCATATGCCGTTCCAAGTATAATATATCCGGTAAAAACAGGAATTGTTAATGGAAATGCAGCCCTCAAAGCGTTTTTTTTAATATTCATTGTTTAACTCCTTATGTATAATTATAAATACTTTTATTTATTATTTATTTTTATAATAAATTGAAGTAAAAGTATACTAAGTAATAAGTGTAGATTGTATTAAGGGTATAGAAGACCAAACATAATATTTAATAATAATATATTATTTATATTTAGGCAATGACGAATCTATATAAATTCGAATTTATTAAAAGAACTCGTTTCTATATAACACCAACAAATGAAATATTAAGCCATTATAAGAAAATAAAATGATAGATATAAAATTTAGAAAATAAATGGAACCAAACCATATTTTTCATCGTCTAATATATAAATGTAAAAATAAAAAGGAGGAATTTATATGTTTAGTAAAAAATTAGTACCATTGTTTCTTGCAGGATGTTTGCTTACATCAAGTTTACCGTCAGTGGTATTAGCGGCAGAAGAAAGTGACACCAGAGCTGCCTCCGTTGATATACCGGCTACAGAAGCTGCAGTAGTCACCGGTGATACATCAAAAGAACCTACAGCGGATGACCTTGAACGTATTATAACAATTGTAAAGTCCAAAATAACGATACCGGAGGAGCTAACACAGTTTGATTATAATTTCAACACGGATAATTATACCGGAGCCGCCATATGGAATTTAAACTGGTATGCAAAAGAGGATGCTGGACGTATATCTGTTTCCTGTGACCAGAGCGGTAATATATTGAACTTCTCTTCTTATGATAATAAATCAGACAAATATGTGCCAAAATACTTTAAATCTGAATTAAAAAATAAAGCAAATGAGTTTATTAAAAAAGTAGCTCCCGACATTGCAGGTAAAATCGAGTATGTTGGGGTAACGTCCGACGGAACTTACAGCGGGCAGTATAATTATCAGTTTCAACGTATGGAAAACGGTATACCGATGCCGGATAATTCAGTGACTGTTGGTGTAAATTATCAGACTGGTGAAGTTACTTCATTTAATTCCAACTGGCTGTATACGGTTAATATTCCATCGGCGGAAGTCAAAATTACAAAAAATGAAGCGGTCGGGAAAATCGGTAAAGCCGTGACAATGAAATTATCCTATCAGAATGCATATATAACTGATAAGAACGGTGAAACCAAGATCAAAGCTTTCCTCGTATATTCACCGGATAATTCCTATGCAGCCGTAGACGCAAAAACCGGTGAGGTTTACACGACACAAAATGAATGGATTGAAACAGCAGATACGGCTTCAAGCAAAGAGAAAGCAGACGGAGGTGCCTACGGTAATTTAACCAAAGAAGAGGAAACTAAATTAGTTGAGATGAAAGGTCTTATTACTAAGGAAGAGGCAATTAATGCGGTTACAGGAAATAAGAGTTTATTATTGGATGAACACTTAAAATCTGTATCAGCATCTCTTTATAAACAGGGCGTTTCTTACCGCAGCAGCAAAGAATCCAAATATATATGGAATATCAGCTTATCCGATCCCAGAGAGGTTAAGGATAGCAATTCAGACACTTACAGGGCGTATGCCAATGCGACAGTGGATGCAGCTACCGGCAAGCTGGTATCTTTTCAGGCTAGTGTAAAAGATTATTATAATATGAGCAAACAGGAATGGGAAGCCGTTAAAGTAAAATATACAAAAGAACAAGGTCAGACAATACTGGAGAATTTTTTAAAAGATCAGATCCCGGAGAAATTTAAATATTCAAAATTAACAGATAATAATGACTCTTATGTTATTGCATACAAAGACGGCAAAGAAGTTTATGGTGGTTACGATTATAACTATAACAGAATTAATGCGGGTATTGAATATTCATTTAACAGCATATACGGAGCCGTTGATGGGGTAACCGGTAAAATTTATTCTTACTCTTATTACTGGGATAATGAGGTAACTTTCGAATCTCCTAAAAATATTATCAACGCTCAAAAAGCATTTGATGCATATATTGGAAATAAAGGTTATCATCTTGTTTACGAAATCAACAATATTCACACTATAAATAACAGTTCGGCAAAAAGAATAATTAAAACAGATGCCTACTCCGTGGATAACGAAGTAAGGTTAGTATACAGAACCGATATTTCTCCGAATTATATATCTCCGTTTACCGGAAAACAATTGAATTATGACGGAGAAGAATATGCAGATCCGGATAGAATGTTTTATTATAGTGATATTAGTGATAACGCTTCCAATCGTAATATCAGGCTTTTAGCTGAAATCGGTATTGGATTTAAAGGCGGCGAGTTTATACCGGATAAAGCTGTGACCACAAAAGAATTAACGGAATTTTTAAATGAAGCAGGTATCTATTATAAGAGTAATAAATACAAACTAAAGAATGATGACTCAACCCTAGCAAGGATTGATGCAGCCAAAATAAGCGTTCAGATATTAGGATATGAAAGTATTGCAAAGTTGACAGGTATTTATAGCACAAATTTTAAGGATATAAGTGAAATTTCCGATACAAATCTCGGTTATGCGGCATTGGCTCAAGGTTTAAATTTGGTTACAAGTAACAAAGACAATGAATATAGACCAAATGATAAATTGACACGTGCAGAAGCAGCGGATATGTTAATTGGCATGTTAAGCGCAGAAGAATAATACTATTTACAGAAATGGGCTGTGGAAAACTAATCTTGTAAACTCTGATGAAGGAAGAGGCAGGATATTTCCACAGCTTCTTTTTGGTTAAATTATGCACATTTTGTATTGAAATACATATTTAATAGTAAGATTGAATATGGCGGTAAATGGATGGAGCCGGAAGACAGATACAAGATTACCAGTAATGAATTTGCTGATTTAATATTAGACGGCTATGACGAAATTAATAGTCTTATAAATAATCCAGATTATACCATTAATGTCATAGACGGTAAATATGCTGTAGCATACATTCCCGTCAGTGAGATGACAGCGGATAGTGTTCAGAAATTTGGTTATGCCTCTATCCCCAAAATTTTTGCTCTCTTATCAACTGTAAATCAGGTAACACAAGACATCATAAAATTCAACCAGGAACCGGATTTTAATTTGAAGGGGTATGGTGTATTAATTGGAATCGTAGATACAGGAATTGATTATACAAACCCTGTATTCCGTAATGCGGATGGAACTACAAGAATCGTATCAATATGGGATCAGACAATTGACAACAGGGATAATTATCCGGAGGGACTGTACTATGGGACTGAATATACACAGAAGCAGATTAATGATGCGCTTAAAACTTCAGAGCCATACACCTATGTGCCAAGTACCGACACAATAGGTCATGGCACCATGCTTGCAGGTGTAGCGGCGGGTACACCGGTTCCGGAATATGAATTTTCTGGGACAGCACCGGATGCGGAAATCGCAATTGTTAAATTAAAACCGGCAAAACCGTATTTAAGAGAATTTTTACGCATACCGGAGGGCAGAATATGCTACCAGGAAAATGATATAATGTTAGGAGTAAAATATCTTCTTGATGTTGCCAGACGATTAAACCGGCCTATTGCCATTTGTCTGGGATTAGGAACGAATCAGGGAGCTCATGAGGGACAATGTATTCTGTGCCAGTATTTTAATGATATCAGTCAGTTAGTCGGTAATTCTGTAATAATAGCGGCAGGTAATGAAGCAAACCGGGGACATCATTTTTATGGAGAGTTAGTTCCCTCGGAAGGCCAGGGAATGGTCGAATTAAATGTTGCGGAAAATGAAACAGGTTTCTCGATGGAATATTGGGGATTTGCGCCTAGTATAGTTACGATGGATATCTATGCGCCGGATAATACATTCGTAACCCGTATACCTGAGCATTTAAGGGAAGAAGAGACCATAGAAGCCGTATATAATAATACCACTATAATAATAAATAATAAATTCAGTGAAACAAGGACCGATGATCAATTTATTTTTATCCGATTCCAGAATCCACAGAGTGGTATCTGGCGGTTTTACATTACCGGTCAAAGTGATCTGGTTACAAAATATCACATATGGCTGCCGATCTATAACTATATACTGGACGGAACTTTTTTTGAAGATTCTAATTCCGATACAACCTTATCTATGCCTGCTAATACAGATAATGTAACAGCAGTCACAGCGTATTATCCTGATGATCAAAGTATATTTTATTATTCCAGCAGGGGGTTTACAAAAAACAATGCCCCTAAGCCTGATATAACAGCACCGGGAGTAAATATAACAGCACCGTTTATAGGTAATATGTTTATTCAGGCGACGGGTACCAGCATTGCCGCCGCGCATACTTCAGGAGTGGCTGCTATGCTGCTGGAATGGGGAATCGTAAGGGGAAATATGCCGCTAATGAATAATTTAACTCTTAAAAAAATGCTGCTTGCGGGTGCGTATAGATTTCCTGATTTATCTTATCCTAATCAGAAGTGGGGATTTGGGATACTGGATATTCAAAGTACGTTAAACATGTTTAGTCCAAAATTTAGATAATTTTCACTTTTGTATACAGCAAAAATGTGGTAAAATAAAGGCAAGCTATAATACTTTAGGAGGCAGCAATGAAAGAAGTAATATTTTTGGAACCAGTATTTAAAGAAATGATCTGGGGCGGTAACCGCTTAAAAACCGATTTCGGTTATGATATACCAAGTGACAATACGGGAGAATGCTGGGCAGTCAGCGCACATACCAATGGCGATTGTACCGTTAAAGGCGGGAAATATAAAGGTCAAAAATTAAGCAGTTTATGGACAAACCACAGAGAATTATTCGGAGGAATAAAAGGTGATACCTTTCCTTTGCTCATTAAAATAATTGATGCCAAAACTGATTTAAGTATACAGGTACATCCGGATGATGAATATGCGAATAAATATGAGAACGGATCCTTAGGTAAAACGGAATGCTGGTATATTCTCGATTGTGATAAAGACGGTAAAATTGTGGTGGGACATAATGCGAAGGATAAAGAAGAATTAAAAACTATGATAGCCGATCGCAGATGGAACGAGTTGATCCGTGTATTACCCATAAAACAAGGAGATTTTTTTCAGATTGAACCTGGAACGGTACATGCAATAAAGGGTGGAACCGTTATTTTAGAAACCCAGCAGAACAGTGATATCACCTATCGTTTATATGATTATGACAGATTATCTGATGGAAAACCCCGGGAACTTCATATTGATAAAAGTATTGATGTAATAAAATGCCCTCATAAGGATGTTAATGCAGACAGAAAGAAGATAAATCTGGAACAGGCTGAAGTTGAAGAATTAGTAACCTGTGAATTTTATTCGGTGAGAAAAATATCTGTTTTAGGAAAACAGGTATTTGGACAATCTGAACCTTTCACCATACTTAGTGTTATTGACGGAGATGGAGCGGTTGATGGTATTAAAATAGCAAAAGGTGACCATTTCATATTACCTGACGGTTACGGAGATTATACGATAGAGGGTAATTTACAGCTTATTACATCACATATTTAATCTTACAAGAAAGCAGCAAAACGGATTTAGAAATAGTTGCTTTTATTATAGATAAGAAGGAGATTTCAAATGGGTAATTTTTTTAATATGGATAATGGGTTTTTTACAGCCTTGGGCAAATTTGTAGATTTAATTATAATCAGTTTGGTCTGGCTGATTTTATGTATTCCGGTAGTTACGATAGGACCGGCTACTACTTCCCTGTATTACGCTGTTGTTAAAGTAATTAGAAGAGAACGGGGATATCTGGTACGTGAATTTTTCCATTCTTTTAAAACTAATTTTAAAACAGGGCTTATTGCAGGGATTATATTAACTGTATTATTTGCAGTTTTGGTATTTGACCGCAAATTTGCAACTACGATGACCGGAAATCAAGGCTTTATTTTGCTGAGTATATTTAATGCCATGATTTTTCTTCTCATTTGTGTCACACTGTATCTTTTCCCGCTTCTCTCAAGATTTACTATGGGAATCAAACAATTGTTTAAAACTGCTGTTTTTATGGCTATGAAACATCTGCCTACAACGATTCTGTTAATTATTATTTTTGCTGCCATTAGTTTAGGAACTTATATTATGCCGATTGCTATACTGATTTCACCGGCATTATGTATCCTTCTTGAGTCTTTCTTGTTAGAAAGAGTATTTAAAAAATATATGCCTGAAAAATCCGAGGAAGCGGAAAGTTCCGGAAGAGATGAATGGTATTTGGAATAAGGTTATAATAATCCTAGTTTAGGAGGACTCGTATATGGAAGAGTTACTTTATGATTTAATAGATTGGACAAAAGCCATTAAAATTATTAACTCAGAACATGATAATCCGCATAGTCTTCTGGGTGCCCATGTTACTGAGAAAGGAATTCTTATTAATGCATTTATTCCAACCGCTGTTCACATTGCTGTTAAAATAACCGGTTCGGGGCAGGTACATTCTATGGTTTGCAAGGATAAGGAGGGATTTTTTTCTGTAATTATACCAGGTAATAAAGTAATTCCATATACTTTGATTGTTACTTACGATAATGATTTCACTGAGGAAATCAGGGATCCGTATTCTTTTGAACCTGTGATTGATCCGATGGATTTGACCCGTTTTGCAGGTGGGATTCATTATAATATTTATGACAAATTAGGTGCCCACAGGATGGAAATAAACGGTGTAAACGGAATATTATTTGCCGTGTGGGCTCCTAATGCAGTCCGTATCAGTGTAGTAGGTAATTTTAATAATTGGGACGGCAGACGGCATGCTATGCGAAGATTATATGATTCGGGTATATTCGAATTATTTATTCCGAATCTTAAATCCGGAGAAATTTATAAATATGAAATAAAAATAAAAGGTGGCTTAATTGTTTTAAAAGCAGATCCATACGCTAACCAGGCTGAATTAAGACCTAATAGTGCCTCTATCGTTTGCAATCTGAACGAGTACGAATGGCAGGATGGTACTTGGATTCAGGAAAGGGCAGGAAAGCAATATGAGTCCGAACCAATGAGTGTTTATGAGGTACATTTAGGCTCCTGGAAGAAACCTCCTGTAAAGGATGGAAGAGAATTTTATAATTACAGGGAACTGGCACCTATGCTTGCCGGATATGTAAAGGACATGGGTTATACTCATATAGAATTGCTGCCTGTCATGGAGCATCCTTTTGATGGTTCCTGGGGATATCAGGTTACCGGTTATTATGCACCGACAGCAAGGTATGGAACACCTTCTGATTTTATGTATTTTATGGACTATATGCATGCACAGGGAATCGGAGTGATATTAGATTGGGTTCCTGCACATTTTCCAAGAGATACATTTGGGCTGGCTAATTTTGACGGTACCTGCCTTTATGAACATAAAGATCCCAGGCAAGGTGCTCATCCTCACTGGGGAACTTTAATATATAATTACGGAAGACCCCAGGTCTCTAATTTTTTATTAGCCAATGCCTTATTTTGGATAGAGAAATATCATGCAGACGGTATCCGGATGGATGCAGTTGCTTCTATGCTTTATCTGGATTATGGTAAAAAAGCCGGGGAATGGGTTGCTAATATTTATGGCGGTAACGAGAATCTGGAAGCTATGGAGTTATTAAAACATCTGAATTCCATATTTAAAAAGAGAAAAGACGGTTCGCTGATTATTGCAGAAGAATCAACTGCATGGCCGGAAGTAACAGGAGATGTGAAAGAGGGCGGACTGGGATTTGATTTAAAATGGAATTTAGGTTGGATGAATGATTTCACTAATTATATGAAATGTGATCCGCTGTTTCGGAAAGGAAGACACGGAGAACTTACATTCAGTATGATTTATGCCTATAGTGAGAAATTTATGCTGGTCCTTTCACATGATGAAGTAGTACATGGAAAAGGTTCCATGATAAATAAAATGCCCGGCAGTACAGAACAGAAATTTGCAAACCTGCGGGTTGCTTATGGTTTTATGATGAGCCATCCCGGTAAAAAATTATTGTTTATGGGTCAGGATTTTGCGCAATATGCGGAATGGAATGAAGCAAAAAGTCTGGATTGGGATTTATTAAATGAAAACCAAAACGGTAAACTGAATCGTTATGTAAAAGAACTGAATAAGCTTTACCGTTCCTATAAAGCGTTTTATCAGTTAGATTATGATGAGAGGGGATTTGAGTGGATCAGCTGTATGGATGCTGACCATAGTATTATTGTGTTTATCCGAAAAACCCTAATATTAGAAGAAACTATACTGGTAGTATGTAACTTTACACCGGTTGTATACAAAAATTTTTTAATCGGAGTTCCTTTTGCCGGAAAATATAAGGAAATTTTTAATAGTGATAAAGTAATTTACGGAGGAAACGGTAACACGAATCCCAGGCAGAAACAATCGAAGAAACTGGAGTCAGACGGTAGAGACCAGTCAATCAGTCTTACCGTACCTCCATTAGGGATTGCTGTATTTACCTGTACCCCGGTAATACCAAACTAAGAACTTGTTTTGAAAGGATTTAAGAATGGGACCATATATATATCGTTGTTTATCCGTATTAGAGGCAGGAACAAATAGTGATTTTAATAATATTCTGGGGGATTTTGTTAATAGCGGATTAAAAGGATTTCTTAATGAAGGATTAGATTTTATAAAACGATTACTGATTGCTGTAATAATATTAGTTATTGGCAAGAAGTTAATCCATTATTTTATTGGTTTATTAACCAAATACTTTAATCGTACGAAGATGGAGGCCAGTGTTGCTGGATTTTTACAGGCAATGATTCGTGCAATTTTGTATATTACGCTTGCAGCGTTTATTATAATACAAGTAATCGGTGTAGCAAGTGCTCCGATAATAGCCATTCTGGGTTCAGCCGGCCTTAGTATTGGATTAGCCCTGCAGGGAAGCCTGTCTAATTTTGCAGGTGGAGTCCTGATATTGCTTCTAAAACCTTTTCGGGTCGGTGATTACATCATAACAGGAGGAAATGAAGGTACTGTTACTGCCATAGATATATTTTATACCAGACTATTAACCGTAGATAACAGACTTTTAGTAATGCCCAATGGCTCGTTATCCAATGCCAATATTATCAATGTAACTTATGAACCTGTACGCAGACTTGATATCTCGGTTCTTATAGATTATTCGGAGAATATAAAAAAAGTCAAAGATATATTAACTGAAATTGCGGAAAATCATGAGTTGGTATTAAAAGATCAGGATATCTCGGTCTTCGTAAATAGTTTTGATTCCAGTGCTATTAATATCGGGATCAGGGTGTGGGTTATAAAAGAAAACTACTGGACTTTAAAATGCGAGTTATTGGAATTAATAAAAACGCAATTTGATAAAAATGAAATTACGATTCCTTTTGACCAATTGGATGTAAATATAAGAAATAATCCTTAACAACTTTTGTGATAATTAATGTTATTGAGAATCATTAATTGGGTTAAGGAAGTGAGTTCAGGATTTGGAATACAAAATTTATGTATTTTGATGAAAAAAATATGTCCTTTTTTATTAAATTCCGTAAGAAATAACGTTTTGCAAAAAAAAATCACTTTTTTTAAAAAAAAGCTTTTCTTTTTATTAAAAAAGTGGTATTTTATCTTTAGACGAAATATTCGTTAGAGCAATGGTGTTCTCAAAGTCTTTTTTGAGAACACTTTTTTATTATACAATTATTGGAAAAACCAATTTTGTATAACTTAAATAATTAAGAAAATATAAAATATATAATGAATGGAAGGAGTTTTATTATGGCAGAAAAATTAACAGAAATTTTTGGAATTGATGTATTTGATGAAACAACCATGATTGAACGTTTACCAAAAAAAACTTATGCCGCATTAAAGAAAACAATCCAAAATGGAGAGGATTTAGATCCTGCTGTAGCTGATGTTGTTGCAAATGCGATGAAAGATTGGGCAATTGAAAGAGGTGCAACACATTTTACTCATTGGTTCCAGCCAATGACCGGTATCACTGCAGAAAAACATGATTCTTTTATCAGTCCTGCTGCAGGCGGTAAAATTTTAATGGAGTTTTCCGGCAAAGAATTAATTAAAGGTGAACCGGATGCATCGTCCTTTCCTTCCGGCGGGTTAAGAGCAACCTTTGAAGCTAGAGGTTATACTGCTTGGGATTGTACTTCACCGGCATTTTTAAGAGAAGATGCGGCAGGCGTTACTTTATGTATTCCTACAGCATTCTGCTCCTATACCGGAGAAGCCCTGGATAAGAAAACTCCTTTATTACGTTCAATGGAAGCAATCAGCGATCAGGCTGTTCGTATATTAAAATTATTCGGACATGATAATGTAAAATCCGTCTCCTGTTCTGTAGGACCTGAACAGGAATATTTCTTAGTAGATAAAGCAAAATACTTAAAAAGAGAAGACTTGATTTTCAGCGGACGTACTTTATTTGGAGCAATGCCTCCAAAAGGCCAGGAAATGGAAGATCACTATTTCGGAAGCCTGAAGGAAAGAATTTCTGCTTTCATGAAAGAAGTAAATGAAGAATGCTGGAAACTTGGTATCTTAGCTAAAACACAACATAATGAAGTTGCTCCTGCACAGCACGAATTAGCACCCATCTATGCAACTGCTAATATTGCTACCGATCATAACCAATTAGTTATGGAAGTTATGAAAAAAGTTGCTAACCGCCATGGTTTAGCTTGTTTACTTCATGAAAAACCTTTTGCAGGTGTAAATGGTTCCGGTAAACATGACAACTGGTCAATGGTTACAGATACCGGTAAAAATCTTCTTGATCCCGGTAAGACACCTCATGAAAATGTACAATTTCTATTATTTTTAGCTGCTGTTTTAAAGGCTGTTGATGACCATGCGGATCTTCTGCGTCTGTCAGCTTCTAATCCTGGTAATGACCACAGATTAGGTGCAAACGAAGCGCCTCCTGCCATTATTTCCGTATTCCTTGGTGATCAGTTAGCAGATGTCTTAACGCAGCTAATTGAAACCGGAGAAGCTACCAGCAGTAAACAAGGCGGCAAATTAAATATTGGTGTTCATACAATACCTGAATTCAGAAAAGATGCAACAGATAGAAACCGTACATCACCATTTGCTTTTACCGGCAATAAATTTGAATTTAGAATGGTTGGTTCCTCTATGTCAATAGCCGGACCAAATACAACGTTAAATACAATCGTTGCTGATGTATTATGTGATTTCGCAGACCAATTGGAAAAAGCGGATAACTTCGATGTGGCAGTTCATGACTTAATTAAGAAAACTGTTACGGAACATCAAAAAATTGTATTCAACGGAAATGGTTATTCTGATGAATGGGTAGAAGAAGCTGAAAAGAGAGGCTTACCAAATATCAAATCCATGGTGGAAGCAATACCATGTATGGTTAGTGATAAAGCGGTTAAATTATTTAGCAAATACAAAGTATTCTCAGAGGTAGAACTTCATTCCCGTGCCGAAATTGAATACGAAGCATACTCTAAGACCATTAATATTGAAGCTAAGACTATGATTGAAATGGCTAACAAACTTTATATTCCGGCTGTTATTAAATATGCTTCCAGTTTAGCAGCATCCATTAATGCTATTAAATCAGCTGTTCCGGATGCGGATGTAAGCGTACAGGAAAGTTTATTAAAGGAAACTTCTTCCCTTTTAGCTAGCGCTAAAACTGCAGTAGGTGCCCTTACTTCCTATGTGGCAGCAGCGGCTGAAAAAGAAGGTGCTGAACAGGCATTGTATTTCCGAAAAGTAGTATTCCCTGCTATGTCAAGTCTTAGAACACCGATTGATGAACTTGAGTTAATCGTTGATAAAGAAATATGGCCGGTTCCAACTTATGGCGATTTATTATTTGAAGTATAATTAACTCGGCAAGTAAGTTCACCGTATACAAATCGTAAACGATGAACTTATTTGTTTTAGTAGGAGTTCTGCCTTTGACTCAAATACCTATATTAAGGTATAAGTTCTGAAAATATCGTTGTGATTGAGAATATCCGTTTTCAAAATTAATTATCAAATTGGGCTGCCTTAACGGGCAGCCTAATTTATCTTAAATTACGAGCTATAAGATAAATTAACCCTGCGGACAGGATGTAAATGAGAGGTCAGAAGTAAAATGTCACTGAGGTGACAGCGTCAGCCCTGGAGTAGGGCAAGCCAGATTCTGGCTAATGGGAAAAAATACCATTTAATATAACTGGACATTTATTCTAATATGTTGGATAATTAAATCGTTAGTATAGCAGAATATGGAAGTATTCCTTATTCTGCAGTAATAAATAATTTTTAAAGGAGTAATTATGCGGAATATAAAGTTAGTATTGGAATATGACGGATCCCGCTATGACGGCTGGCAGAAACAGGCTGGTAATTCCAAGAGCATTAGCATACAGGACAAGTTAGAAAGCGTATTATCCAAAATGGAAAATGAACCGGTAACTGTAATCGGCGCATTAAGGACAGAGGCAGGTGTACATGCTTATGCACAGATAGCAAATTTTACAACAAAATCAGATATGAAGTTATATGAAATCAAACATTATCTTAACCGGTTTCTTCCCAGAGATATTGCTGTTCTGGAGGTGGCTGAAGTACCGGAACGGTTCCATAGCAGTTTTAATGCAAAAGCATTTCGTTATGAGTATAAGATATCCATGGGAGAAGTTCCGTCTGTTTTTGAACGTAAATATAATTATTACAGTTTTCATAAACTGGATATATTAAAAATGAAACAGGGTGCCGGTTATTTAATAGGTAAACATGACTTTAAGGCTTTTTCTGATAATAAACGAATGAAAAAATCAACGGAAAGAACCATTAATCAAGTTGATGTTTACTCAGATATTAATGAAGTGGTTATTACTATTGAGGCGGATGATTTTTGGCCGAATATGGCAAGAATAATAGTTGGAACATTGATTGAAATAGGAGAGGGCAGCAGAGAACCTGATTCCATGAAAGAAATATTAGAAAGCGGTAACAGGGATTTGGCTGGAATGACAGCAGAAGCGAGAGGATTATTTTTACAGGAAGTAATTTATCTGTAATTCGGATCTATGATATCAGAAATTATTCACCAGCATATTATGTAGAAATAGTTAGCTAATTTTATATAATTTTTGAATTTAAATTAACTAATTTTTATTAATTCTATATAAATTTAATTAGAAATTTAATTAGAAAATTAGGTTATATTTTATTGCCATATATAATGAAAAGGTATATAATTTTCAAAGATAAGAGTTGGGGAGGATATCTATGAAAAATGTAACAATGAAAGATATAGCTGATAGGCTGAATATAAGTACTGTAACCGTATCAAAAGCATTATCTGATAAGGATGGAGTAAGTAATGAATTAAGAGATAAAATTAAAAGTATTGCGGAAGAGATGGGGTATCGTTATAATTCTCTGGCAAAAGGCATGAAAGAGGGAAGAAGTTACAATATCGGTATACTCATAGCTGACCGTTTTATACGGGACGACGGAGATGCTTTTTATCTTAAAATGTACCAGGGAGTCGTAAAGGCTTTATCAAAGGTTAACTATTACGGTATTATGGAAATAATCTCGTCAGATTCCGAGAAAAAAGCTGCATTACCCAATATTCTATCGGATAATAAAGTTGATGGAATCATTATTTTGGGTCAAATGAACTTAAATTACGTGAATCTTATTAAAAATACCGCAATGCCATTAGTGCTTTTGGATTTTTATGACGAACTTCTGGATGTAGATGCTATTATCAGCGATAGCTTTTATGGCTCATATGAAATTACCAATTATTTAATATCCCAAGGACACAGAGAAATTGGGTTTGTCGGTAATATCTTTTCAACCAGCAGTATTCTGGACCGGTATCTGGGATATTATAAAGCCTTGATATCGAATGGATTTATTGTGAGAGAAGATTGGATACTTAATGACCGAAGCGAAGAAGGAGAATATATAGACTTTAAGCTTCCGGATCAGATGCCAACGGCTTTCGTATGTAATAACGACGGAGTTGCCTATTTATTTATGAATAAATTGAAAAAGCTTGGCTATAATGTACCGTCTGAAATTTCCGTGGTAGGTTTTGATAATGATATAGTAGCAAGTATTTCAATTCCTAAGTTAACTACGGTTGAAGTAGATATAGAAGCAATGACTGAAACAGCAGTAGATGTGGTAATACAAAAAATCAGCGGAGTCAAGCTTACTATTGGAAGAAAAGTAATAACCGGTAAATTAATACATCGTGATTCTGTTGCCAAATTGGAACGTAAAACGGATAAATTAGACCATAAGATTAAAGAAGGATTAAAACAATATATCTAATAGAGAAAAGGCATTCTCAAAACTAAGGTTTTGAAAATGCCTTTTTTAAATATTTTTTGAAATAATAAACCCGTTTAAGATAATTCTAGTCTGTCATTATTCTTTTTCGAATATTTTTGATATTTCTGCTATATAGAGATAATGATAATCTTTTTCCGGGTAATGGATTCCGGGCAATTTGGTATCAATGAAGCTTTTTTCTTCATATTGCTGTTTAAATAATTTTTTACAGAATAATACGGTGTTAGCTTCTGAGAAATAAGGAATCATATCCTCGTGAAGAATTGTTAAACCGGATTTTGGTACCTTATCTTCGTCACGGCCGGAAACGGTACCTAAATAACCTAAAACTTTATGAAAACTGTCATCATAAAAACTTAAGGAAAAAGAATCTGCTGCATCAACAAATTCTTTGGTATAGCGCTGCGGGCGGATAACAATAAATGCAACATTTTTACCCCACATAATACCAAGTCCGCCCCAGGAAGCGGTCATTGTATTTATTTTACCCTCTTTTTCCGCTGTAATTAACATCCAATCCTGACCGATCATTTGAAAAGGATTACCCTTAAGTTGTGCGGGTGAAATTTCTTTAAACATGTTTTGCAACTCCTTTCTAATCTTAAGAATACAAAAATACCTCTAAAGAAAGATATTAATTTACATTATAATACTATATTATTCCCAGAAGCAAGTAAAAAGATAATCTTATGTTTCCTATTTATTTAATAAGATATGTAACCTAATAACCTGTTTGCTATATGATTTCATTTTTATATCTATCATACATTTCCGTAAATGCTTTTGAAAATTCATATGTAACCAGCTTATCCGTAATCAGCTGTGCACATTCTGATATTGTGTTATTAAAGGTATCCACTTCAATATCATATATCTCATTTTTATGAAAAAACTCCAATTGCTCTTTAGCTTGACCCACCCTTCTATTTCCACGTTCCTTTTCCCTGCGCTCTAACTCATTCAGTGGGCAATGAACACCAACAAATAAAACAGGGTAATCCTTTAACAGATTTATGCAATCTAACAGCATTGATTTTTTGTAAAAGACATGGTCAATGATAACATTTGCTTTTAGCTTAGTAAAGGTTACTATACAGTTATGCAGTAAATTTATCATACTTTCACAAACTTCATTATCGTAACCAAAATATTTTTGAGGCATCATAAAAAAAAATGTGTCATAAGACAAATGAAAATATGGCTCTTGCAAAACCTTTTGCAATTCCTTTGCCAAAGTAGTCTTACCTGAGCTTGATACTCCATTAAGTAAAATTATTTTCCCGAATTCCATTATTAATCCCCCTTAATACAATATGGTTTTTATTCTGCTGCAATCATTATTTGTTCTTACTATTCTCATTTTTATCCTTTCCAAATTTAGGATAAATTAATTATAAATGGGAAATTAAGTAAAAAACAGTCTGTTTTTTATGGTAATTATGTGTTATAATATAAGTGTAAAAAAAGATATTTTTCTTTTGTGATAGTTTTCATTGATAATCTGGCTGACCAATCGATTACAGAGGCGGAACCGGTTAAACTATTTTCTAACACTGCTTATGTAACAGAATCTTTATAATAAAAGAGCACCATATGAAAGAATGAGTAAATCCCTTTCCTACAATGATGCTTTTTTATTATATAAACTTTTTTGACGTTCCTTAGAAGATTAGGTATAGAACCATAAAATATTGTAATATTTATCAAGTTACCTATTATATACCAAATTCACTTGTATTTATTTATCAAGAACCAGTCTTTAATTTTAATAAAAACTATTCCACAGTAACGGATTTTGCTAAGTTACGAGGCTGATCCACATTTAATCCACGGTGAACAGAAGTATAATAAGCCAGTAACTGCAATACAACGGCTGTTGTAAAGGGTGCCATAGTGTCCGATAACTTAGGCAAAGTAATATGATAATCGTAAATGGAAGAATCTACATCGGATTCGCCATTGGTTATTAATATAACCAAGGCTTCTCTTGCACGTACCTCACGGATGTTAGAAATCATTTTGTTATATACATTGGACTGGGTAGCCAGTGCGATTACCGGTATACCCTCAGTAACAAGTGAAAGAGTGCCATGCTTTAATTCTCCGGCGGCATAAGCTTCCGAATGGATGTAGCTGATTTCCTTTAATTTAATAGAACCCTCGCAGGACAGAGCATAATCAAGTCCGCGTCCAATAAAAAATAAATCTTCTTTTTCCGATAGATTTAAGCAGATCTTATTGATTTCATCTGCCAAAGTCAGAGTCTTTTCAATAGCTGGAATAACAGCTTGCAGTTCTTCAATTTGCTTCACACAATCATTTTCTGTAATTGTACCTTTTATTAATGCAAAATGATATGCAATAAGATACAGACAAGATAACTGTGCGGTATATGCTTTGGTACTTGCAACAGCAATTTCGGGGCCTGCGTGAGTATATAATACATAATCACTTTCTCTTGCTATGGACGAACCTTTCACATTAACGATAGATAAAGTTTTGGACTGATGTTCATTAGCGAGCCTTAGTGCAGCTAATGTATCTGCCGTTTCTCCGGATTGGGAAATTGTAATAAGCAATGTATTAGTATCAATAATCGGATCCTGATAACGAAATTCCGAAGCTATTTCAACGGTAACCGGTATGCGAAGCAATTTTTCCATCATCACTTTACCTACTAATCCTGCATGCATAGCAGTACCGCATGCAACGATTACAATTCGATGGATATGATCAAATACCTGATCCGGTATTTCATCCGCAGAAAAGTCGGGAAGCCGTTTGTTTTTAATACGAGGTGCGATGGTTGAACGGATCGATTCAGGCTGTTCATGGATTTCTTTTAACATAAAATGCGGATATCCACCTTTCCTGGCTGCCGTCATATCCCAATTAACGTGAAGCATTTTGGGATTAATAATAACATCGTCTAAATCAGTAACTGTGATATTATCCTTAGTTAAACGCGCAATATGCATTTCCGGCAATACAAAATAGTCTTTGGAATACCTGATTAATGCAACCATATCGGATGCGATAACAGAACCTTCTTTTGTTTGACAGGCAACCAAAGGACTTCCGTTACGCAAACAGTAAATCACCTCAGGTTCATCGGCAAATAGAATGCAAAAAGCGTAAGCACCCTCCAAACGTTTAATGGCTTTTTTTATGGCGGCAACGGCATCACCTTCGTATAAACTGTCTAGTAACATAGCTGCGATTTCTGTATCGGTTTGTGATACAGGATGTTTTCCTAAGGCAGCCAGTTCTAACTCTAAATCATGATAATTTTCAATGATACCATTATGAATTAAAGTAACACGGCCAAATGTATGGGGATGTGAGTTTGTATCAGAGACACCTCCATGAGTAGCCCAACGGGTATGCCCAATACCACAGGTACTGGTAAACTCGGAGGAAGAGGTCACCTTATCACGAAGTGAGGATACCTTTCCGGTTGTTTTAATTGTTTGAATGCTGTTTTTATGAAAGAATGCAATTCCCGCACTGTCATATCCTCGATATTCCAATGCAGTAAGTCCATCCAAAAGTACATTTTTAGCATCTAAGTATCCTGTAAAACCGATAATTCCACACATAAAATAATCTCCTTCCTTATTTTCGCATAACAATAAGCCGAATGAGAATATAATTTTAAGCAAAGAAAACAACAGTTCCTTAGGAGCCCGGGACTGTTTATCTGTCTGTAAATTATAATGGTCATTCAGTTAAAGTACACGAAATAGCAAACCGATTTACGGTTTAAATTTAGTTTTCAATGTTCAGTTTCAGTTTTGATGTTAAGATTCGGTCAAAATTCACAGTATTACTAAGCTTCAATTTAAATATTGAAGTCAGAGCTATACCTAATTCTGATTTCTTGGTTATGCCGTTTTTGTGTTCCGGTTACCCGGAGTTTTTTCGTCATATCACACATCCAAGTATGTGAGAGAGCATCCGCCGAATAATTCGATGACTCTCTACCTCGTTAACCTCTAAATAAAAGGAGTATTTCTTACTTTTAAAAGTGTTATTTACTCCAAGGAGTGTTTTAACTCACAAGAGTGTTTTTACTCTTTAGAGCGTTTATTACTCTTTGCCCAATAGAGGTGCATGGCGCTAATTTAAACATTTCTGTTAGACAGATCTTGGGTTGACCTAATTAATGAGTTAAGATTATCACAAAATCAATATATGTATTAACACTCCTTTCTGTTACTAGTTTAAAGTGATTCAGCAACTTTGATTCTTACGATGGTGTCATGGTAACATGAAAATGAAGAAAAGTCAATGTAACTGTAAGTAAAATTACATTTTATATAATATTTTCTTGTGCAAATAAGGACGTAAGCTAAATTAAATAACGTCCTTAATTTTTTATGTAATTACGGTATAATAAATTTATGAGAAGTTGGTTTGAACTTTCTGATAAAAGGCAGTGTATATGCCGAACATACATCCGATTTCAGGAGAATGTATATATGGAGGAAGTGAGGATTTATATGCAGAAATATTATTTAGCAGTAGATATTGGTGCATCCAGCGGCAGGCATATATTAGCATGTCTTAAGAATGGTATAATAACATTAGAAGAAATTTACCGTTTTGAAAATGGAATGGTAAAGAAAGGCGGTAATTTATGCTGGGAACTGGACAGGCTTTTTGAAGAAATCAAAAATGGACTGAAAAAATGTAAAGAAATTGGTAAGATTCCAACCAGTATGGGAATTGATACCTGGGCAGTAGATTTTGTATTATTGGATGCTGAGAATCAGATTCTTGGCAATACGGTAGGGTACCGTGACAAAAGAACTTCAGGTATGGATGTTATAGTTTATAATAAGATTGCTGAAGATGAATTATATAATAGAACAGGTATACAGAAGCAAATTTTTAATACCATATATCAATTAATGGCTGTTAAAACACAAAATCCCGATTATATGGAAAAAGCGGAGAGTTTCTTAATGATACCGGATTATTTTAATTATTTACTTACCGGGAATAAACTTAATGAATATACCAATGCAACAACAACACAACTGGTAAATCCGATAACGAAAGATTGGGATGATGATTTAATAAACCAATTAGGATTTAACAGAAAGATATTCTGTGAAATCTCTCTCCCTAAGACGGTGGTTGGTAAGTTTTCAGATCAGGTAAAGGAAGAAATCGGATTTGACTGTGAAGTAATATTACCGGCTACCCATGATACTGGTTCTGCCGTATTATCTGTTCCTGCCAATGATGATGATTATATATATATCAGTTCGGGAACCTGGTCATTAATGGGGATTGAAAGAATGGAGGCAGAATGCAGTCAGGTAAGCAAAGCTGCGAACTTAACTAACGAAGGTGGTTATGATTATCGTTTCCGTTATCTGAAAAATATCATGGGATTATGGATGATACAGTCTGTCAGGCATGAATTAAACGATGTTTTCTCCTTTGCAAAGTTATGTGAACTGGCAAGGGAAGCCAATGTTTTTACGTCCAGAGTTAATGTAAATGCAGATTGTTTCTTATCTCCTGATAATATGACGGAAGCAGTAAAGAAATACTTGAGAGATACAAATCAGAAAGAGCCTGCTACGGTTGGAGAACTTGCTGCCTGTATTTATCATAGTTTAGCTGAAAGTTACGCTGATACGGTTAAGGAAATTGAAAAGATAACCGGAAGAACATATTCCAGAATTCATATAGTAGGCGGCGGATCCAATGCAGATTATTTAAGTGAACTAACTGCAAACTATACAAAAAAGGCTGTATATGCCGGTCCGACAGAGGCAACAGCAATTGGTAACATACTTGCACAAATGCTGAAAGCAGATGAATATAAAACTCTAGAGGATGCAAGAACGAGTGTATTCAATTCTTTCCCTATTAAGGAATTTAATAGAAATTGTAAAACTATATAATTATATGAATCTACCATACAATTGATACTTATTTCTAATTTCAATTGCTCTCTGGGTTAGTTCAGCTTAGTAATTTATTAATTGCTTGGCTCACCGATGCAATATTTAGTTTTTCCCAATTATTTAATAAGAATAGAAATGTAAAGGAGAATAGAATAATGACAACAAAACAAAGATATGAATCAGCAAAAGAAATCTATAATAATATCGGTATAGATACCGATGAGGTGTTAAATCGTTTAAAAAATATATCTATTTCCATGCACTGCTGGCAAGGGGATGATGTAGCCGGATTTGAAGGTGACGGACAGTTATCCGGTGGTATTCAGGCAACCGGTAATTATCCCGGTAAAGCCAGAAATCCGGAAGAACTAATGGCAGACATCGATAAGGCACTTAGTCTCATTCCGGGAACTCACAGAATAAACCTGCATGCAAACTATGCAATTTTTGCGCCCGGTGAAGAGGTGGATCGTGATAAGTTAGAACCGAAACATTTTGCAAAATGGGTAGAATTTGCGAAAGCCAGAGGTCTTGGTTTAGATTTTAATCCTACTTACTTCTCTCATCCGAAGGCTGACGGTTTAACGTTGTCCAGTGAGGATGAATCCATCAGAGAATTTTGGATAAACCACGGTAAAGCCTGCCTTCGAATTTCCGAATATTTTGCAAAAGAGTTAAATAAGCCCTGCTTAATGAATATCTGGATTCCGGACGGCTTTAAAGATATTCCGGCCGACCGGATGAGCCCAAGAGCCAGATTAAAAGATTCACTGGACCAGATATTATCCGTGGATTATGATAGAAAGCTTGTAAATGTTGCGGTTGAATCCAAAGTATTCGGTATCGGTTTGGAAGCCTGCACAGTTGGTTCTCATGAGTTTTACATGAATTACGCTGCTAAAAATAATATTTTATGTTTATTGGATAACGGACATTATCATCCGACGGAAGTAGTTTCGGATAAAATTCCGTCCATGCTTCTTTTCTCAGATAAGCTTGCCCTTCATGTAACAAGGCCCATCAGATGGGATAGTGATCATGTAGTATTATTTGATGATGAATTAAAAGAAATAGCAAAAGAGATTGTAAGGTGTAATGCTCTTGACAGAGTATTAATCGGATTGGATTACTTTGATGCAAGTATCAACCGGGTAGCTGCGTGGGTAGTAGGTATGAGAAATATGCAGAAAGCTCTTTTGTATGCAATGTTATCACCAAGCAAAAAGCTTGCAGAGATACAAAACCAAAGAAATTATACAGAACTTATGATGTTCCAGGAAGAGCTTAAATTCTATCCGTTTGGTGATGTATGGAATTATTTCTGTGAATTAAACAATGTACCTGAAAAAGAAGATTGGTTTAAGGCCATAAAAGAATATGAGATGGAAGTATTAATTAAGAGAGGTTAATTAAGAAAGATAAAATATTTTATTACAATCCCAGTTAAATTATCTAATAGCCATATTTAATATTGTTTTAGTTTTAACTCAAATAGATAGATAAAATTTAATCAAAAAGTTATAAAAGAGAGACAGCCTGATATGAGATGTTCTGTGAGATTCTTTATATCAGGCTGTTTTTTCAATATAAGTTTTCAAAATATATGAAATTCGATTTTAATAATATACATATAAAATAACAAACAAATAATATAACAATAAAAACAACAAAAAACGCAATATAATAGTTGACGCAAATAAATAAAAATGATACAATACAGTTAAACAAACACAAAACAAACAAAAACCACACATAAAGGAGATATTTTATGACATCTGAATACGAAATCAAGAAAGAAATATGTGAAATAGGAAGAAGAATTTATAACAAAGGTATGGTAGCAGCTAACGATGGTAACATTTCCGTTAAATTAAATGATAATGAATTCTTATGCACCCCTACCGGTGTAAGTAAAGGGTTCATGACTCCTGATTACATCTGTAAAGTTGATAAAGACGGTAAAGTAATTCAGGCGAATGGTAATTTTAAACCTTCTTCCGAAATTAAGATGCATATGCGTGTATATAAAGAAAGACCCGATGTTGTTTCTGTAGTTCATGCACATCCTATGTATGCGACAGGTTTTGCTATTGCAGGTATACCTTTAACTCAGCCAATTATGCCGGAAGCAGTTATTTCCCTCGGATGTGTTCCGATTGCGGAATATGGTACACCATCTACGGAAGAGATACCAGATGCAGTTTCAAAATATCTTCCATATTATGATGCCGTATTATTAGAAAACCATGGTGCATTAACATATGCAGATTCTTTATTAGCTGCATACCACAAGATGGAATCCGTTGAATTCTATGCGCAGTTATTATTCATCGCAAAACAAATCGGCGGACCCAAGGAATTAAGCGAAACACAGGTACAAAGATTATACGAAATCCGCAGACAGTTTGGTATGACAGGTAAACATCCTGCAGATCTGTGCCAGAACAAAAAAGACGGAAAAGCAAACTGCTTCGGATGTAACGGCAAAGAACATCAAAGCGCAGATACGAATGAACTGGTTTCCGAAATCACAAAAAGAGTAATTGAACAACTAGGGTTAAAATAAGTGAAGTGACGGATAAGCCACAGAATCATTCTATAGAAAAGGGGAATGATGATGCCTGTTATAAATAAAAAAGAGAATTATAACCTTTCGGATATCTATGATGATTTAAATAAATTAAAGGAATCTATAAATCAATTACTGGATAAGTCTAATCAGATAGAATTAAACAGTAATCTCAAGCTAGTGAAACATAACGTACAAAAAGCTCAGAAACAGATGATTGAATCCGTTGTAAAAAATGTCGTGGGTGAATATATACCAACCCATAAGGAAGAGATAAGAGATATCAGTTTGAGACAAGCTGTTGCGTTAATAGACGAAATAGAGAAAAAAGCAAAAGATATGGGAATGAAAGTCGTAATAGCAGTTTATAGCAGCGCAGCCAGACCGGTTGCTATCCATTGTATGGATGATTCTTATATCGCCAGCTTTGATGTAGCGGAAAATAAAGCATATACATCAGCAGCTTTAAAAATGTCTACCACGGAGCTAAAAAATCTTAGTCAACCCGGACAGGAATTATATGGAATTCAAAATACAAACGGAGGCAAAATTGTTATCTTCGGAGGCGGCGAACCGTTGTTTTTTAAGGGGAAACTAATTGGTGCCCTGGGGGTAAGCGGCGGAACGGAAGAAGAGGATCGGGATCTGGCGGTCTTTGGCAGAAAGAAATTAGAGGAGGTTATGGCGTGGTAAATGAGGCGCAACTAGAAGACATAGTTAAGAAAGTATTACTAAAGCTGCAACCTGAGACAGGAAATAACGGTAACAGTAAGATATTATCCGGTGTCTTTGAAGATATGAACGAAGCAATTAATGCTTCTAAAAAAGCTCAGGCAGTGATGCAGAAATTATCCATGGACTGCCGTGAAAAAATAATAAGCAATATTCGTAAGAAAACCATAGAAAATGCTGAAATTATGGCAAAGATGGGCGTTGAAGAAACCGGTATGGGGAATGTGGGACATAAAATATTAAAACATCAGTTACTGGCAGAAAAAACCCCCGGTACAGAAGATATAACAACAACAGCCTGGTCAGGAGACAGAGGTCTAACCCTGATTGAAATGGGACCTTTTGGGGTCATCGGGGCGATTACACCATGTACCAACCCAAGTGAGACAATCCTTTGTAACAGTATAGGAATGATTGCCGGAGGTAACACTGTTGTATTTAATCCTCATCCGGCAGCGATCAGGGTCTCAAATTTCGCGGTGAACCTGATAAATGAAGCTTCTGTAGAAGTGGGCGGACCTGCCAACGTTGCTGTATCCGTAACAAAACCTACCATGGCAACCAGTGATATCATGTTAAAACATAAAGATATTCCTCTAATTGTCGCCACCGGCGGTCCTGGAGTTGTTACTACAGTACTTTCCTCGGGTAAACGCGGCATCGGAGCTGGAGCTGGAAATCCTCCTGTGCTGGTAGATGAAACAGCAGATATTGAGAAAGCGGCTATGGATATTGTAAATGGCTGTACCTTTGATAACAATCTACCTTGTATCGCAGAAAAAGAAATCGTTGCCGTAAATCAGATCGTTGATGAATTAAAATACCACCTTCTGGAAAACGATTGTTACGAAATATCCAAAGAAGAACAGGATAAATTAACTGCCGTAGTATTAAAAGATAATAAATTAAATAGAAAATGTGTAGGTAAAGACGCTTGTACTTTACTTTCCATGATTGGTATAAATGCTCCTGACAACATAAGATGTATTATCTTCGAAGGAGAGAAAGAACATCCTCTTATTGCAGAAGAGTTAATGATGCCGATACTTGGTATTGTACGTGCAAAAGATATTGATGACGCGATTGAAAAAGCCGTATGGTTAGAACACGGTAACCGTCATTCCGCTCACATGCATTCCAAGAATATAGACAATATCACTCGTTTCGGAAAAGCAATTGATACAGCAATCTTTGTTAAAAATGCACCGTCTTATGCAGCATTAGGATTCGGAGGGGAAGGTTTTTGCACCTTTACGATAGCAAGCAGAACCGGTGAGGGTCTGACATCAGCTCATACCTTTACGAAACAAAGGCGCTGTGTTATGTCCGACAGTCTATGCATAAGGTAAATAGACAAAATAAGATAACTGTATAAGGTTAAGGCAATGGAATTTAATAATGGAGGATTTGTAATGGATGTAAATTCATCAAAAATAGAAGAAATTGTGAAACAGGTTCTGAAAGAAATAACTGGTGCACCCACTGCTGAATCGGCTACTTCTGTTGCAGAAGTTATTCCGAAAACCAGCAGGGCAGCATTACTTTCTAAATTGGAGCAGTTTGAAATAAAAGAATATCCAATTCCTGAGCTGGGTGATGACGATATTCTTGTAAAAGTAGAGGGATGCGGTATCTGCGGTACGGATGCCCATGAATTCAAAAGAGATCCATTTAGCTTGATACCGGTTGTTTTAGGACATGAGGGTACCGGAGAAGTTGTTAAAATGGGTAAAAACGTGAAAAAAGACAGCGCAGGAAAACCTCTTAACATAGGAGATAAGGTTGTTTCCTGTATGATCTTTAAAGACAATCCCGATATTACCATGTTTGACTTAAATAAACAAAATGTAGGCGGAGCGGACGTTTACGGATTGCTTCCGGATGACGACACACATCTTAACGGATGGTTTGCAGATTATATCGTAATCCGCGGCGGTTCCACCATATTTAATGTAAGTGATCTGGATTTAGACTCCAGAATCTTAATTGAACCCTGTGCAGTTCTGATTCATGCTGTGGAAAGGGCTAAAACTACCGGAATCTTAAGATTTAACAGCAGAGTCGTTGTTCAAGGCTGCGGACCGATCGGACTGATCTGTATCGCTGTACTTCGTACCATGGGTATTGAGAATATCGTAGCAGTTGACGGGGAACAGAAGAGGCTTGACTTTGCAAAGCAAATGGGTGCGGAGACCTCTGTAAACTTTAAAGAATACAAAGGAATAGAAGCTTTGGCAAAAGGTGTGGAAAATGCATTCGGCGGACATTTAGCAGATTTTGCATTCCAATGTACGGGTTCCCCGGCAGGACATGCCAATATCTATAAATTTATCCGTAACGGCGGCGGTCTTTGTGAACTTGGTTTCTTCATCAACGGTGGAGATGCCATCATTAATCCTCATTTTGATATCTGCGCAAAAGAAATTACAACGGTTGGTTCCTGGGTATATACCTTAAGAGATTATGCCACCACCTTTGATTTCTTAAAGAGAGCAAAAGGAATCGGTCTTCCTATTGAGAAATTAATCACCCACAAATATCCTTTAAGTCAGATTAACGAAGGATTTGCTACGAATCTTAAAATGGAAGGATTAAAGATTGCTGTTGTAAATGAATAGGAAAAGAAAGGCGTAGATGTATGGTTAATGCTGTTGGAATGATAGAAGTATTCGGTCTTGTTGCTGCTTTTGTTGCAGGAGATGCAGGCTGTAAAGCAGCGAATGTCACGATTGAGACTTTCGATCGAAATAAACCTGCGAATGCAGACAGCCTTCCGGTCCCTTTAATTGTTATGGTAAAGTTTCGTGGAAGTGTAGAAGATGTAAAGGCAGCGGTTGAAGCAGCAGAAACTGCTGCAAACAAAGTATCCGGAGTTATTACAAAGCACGTTATTGCTAATCCGGAAAAGGATACGGAGAAGATGCTTGCCTTAAACGGACTCGATAAAAACTAAGTAGTTCAGAAATTGATAAGTTAATAGACATTCAAGAATAATAGACATTTTATTTAAATATAAATTAAAATTAAACTTTTTAAGCAAGCAATCAATTAATCAGGAGGATAATAAAAATGGCACAAGAAGCTTTAGGAATGGTAGAAACCAGAGGATTAACAGCCGCTATTGAAGCAGCGGATGCAATGGTAAAAGCAGCAGAGGTTGTATTAGTAGGAACAGAAAAAATAGGTTCCGGACTTGTAACAGTTTTAGTGCGTGGTGATGTCGGTGCTGTAAAGGCAGCTACAGAAGTAGGTGCAGCTGCAGCTACAAGACTTGGAGAATTAGTTGCAGTCCATGTAATTCCAAGACCACATACGGATGTAGAAAAAATTCTTCCGAAGATTTGATCTATATTAAAATGGGAGCAAATGTAAAAGGAAACCACTTTTGCATCCCCTGATTATTAGCGTGCCAAAGCACGGAGACGGGAGCAAATGTAAAAAACCACTTTTACATCCCCTGATTTAAAATGTGACAAGGCACATAGACGGGAGCATAACATTTATGAAGTCATACGGATTTATTGAAATCCCAAGCGTAACAGCAGCAATTGAAGCACTTGATACCATGTGTAAAACAGCAGATGTGGAATTCGTTACCTGGGAGAGAAAATTAGGCGGAAGATTGGTGACAATCATTGTACAGGGTGATGTTTCTGCAGTTACACAGGCGGTCGAAACCGCAGCCGGCAGAGCAATGAAACCATGTGTCCACGCCGTAATTCCCAATCCCCATGAAGAGACAGTTAAGATGGTTAATATAAGTGCCGGAAGAATTAGTAAAAAATGATCGAAGATAAATTATGAAACCGCAGATCGCGGGGGTTATCAGCAGAAACCAGGTTGAAAGAAAATTAAAGTAAGAAAGGTCTGCCAAATTTTTATTCTTTCAACTTATTTTTATGGCAGTATCACATCAGTAAATTGATGTGATATGCAATGGGTGTATGTATGGCAGAAGAAAAAAAGCCTGAAGTAAAAGCAATAACAAAAGAGACAATAAAGG
Organism: Anaerocolumna sp. MB42-C2; assembly: GCF_030913705.1. GTDB lineage: Bacteria > Bacillota > Clostridia > Lachnospirales > Lachnospiraceae > Anaerocolumna. The sequence goes on along the minus strand of NZ_CP133190.1, from coordinate 876,758 downwards.
AAGACACAAAAGAAGTAAAAGAAACAGGAAAAGAAACTACAAAACCAATTAAAAAAGAAACAGTTAAAACAACTGTTAAGGAGGAAAAAAGAATGGCACAGGAAGCATTAGGAATGGTAGAAACCAGAGGTTTAGTGGCAGCAATTGAAGCTGCAGATGCAATGTTAAAAGCTGCTAATGTAACATTAGTAGGAACAGAAAAAATCGGTTCCGGTCTTGTGAGTGTTATGGTAAGAGGTGATGTTGGAGCTGTGAAAGCAGCGGTTGAATCCGGAGCAAGCTCAGCAAGTAAACTTGGCGAATTAGTTGCTACCCACGTAATCCCAAGACCTCATACAGATGTTGAAAAGATTCTTCCCACATTAAAATAATCTGTTTTGATTCCCAGGATACAGCTCTTTGTAACTGAAAGGTTACATAGGGCTGTAAAACCCATAAAATTCTTTAACAAAGGTGACAATAAAGTTACAGAAAAAGAACATAACAGTACTGTCAATATTAATAAAAACGGAAAGAGTGTTAGGTACAAAATATCTGAATAGGAAAAGAGCAGGTGAATTTCTTGGAAGAAAAAACGATTGAAATGATTACGAAACTTGTAATGGAAGCAATGAATCAACCTAAAGCAATGGAACAGGGATTTATTGTTCCCATTGGCGTATCAGCCAGACATGTCCATCTGACGCAGAAAGATGTGGAAACTTTATTTGGAAGTGGATATGAATTAACCAAGAAAAAAGAATTAATGGGTGGACAGTTTGCATCCAATGAAGTGGTTACCATTGTAGGCTTAAAACTCAGAGCAATGGAAAATGTAAGAATATTAGGACCGGTACGTAAAGAATCCCAGGTAGAAATATCTGCAACCGATGCAATAAAACTTGGTATTAAGACACCAATTAGGGAATCCGGAGATATTAAAGGCTCCGCTCCTATTGCAATTGTAGGTCCCAAAGGTGTAGTTTATTTGCAGGAGGGCTGTATCATAGCAAAAAGACATATCCATATGTCACCGGAAGATGCTGTGAATGCAGGTGTTAAGAATGGTGATACCGTATCCGTAAAGGTAGAAAATGAAAGAGGTACTACATTTAATCATGTACAAATCCGTGTAGACAAAAGTTTCACATTGGAAATGCATATGGATACGGATGAAGCGAATGCAGCTAAAATCAGTACAGGTGATACTGCAGTTATAATAAAATAGAATGTAATGACAGAAGTAAGTGCAGCATAGTTAACAAGGTTGTTACTTAAGTCAATTAAATAAATATAAGGCTTATTCACTTAAAAATGATAAGTAGGTGAGAATATGATCGTAGGTAAAGTTGTGGGCAGTCTAGTAGCAACAAGAAAAAATGAAAATCTGGTAGGCAGTAAATTCTTAATCGTTGAACCGTTTGATTCTATGGAGCAGGGAAAGGGAAGAATCGTTGCAATCGACAATGTTGGAGCAGGTATCGGCGAAATTGTACTTGTTGCAAAAGGCAGTGCGGCACGTATCGGCTGTAATTTGAATGATGCACCTATTGACGCTGCAATTGTTGGAATCGTGGATGATGGAATCGGACTGGAGTAGAGCTGATATATGGATATTAAGGAACTGACAAGCAGGCTTAGGGAATGCGGAATTGTCGGAGCCGGCGGAGCCGGATTCCCAACCTATGCGAAAATAGATAAAAAGGCTGATACGATTATTTTAAATTGTGCAGAATGTGAACCCTTATTAAAAGTTCACAGACAATTACTTCAAAAGTATGCTTACGAAATCATGTCAGCACTTGACATAATAGCAGTAGCTGTAGAAGCCAATGAAGTAATTATATCAGTAAAAGAAACATATACCAAAACAGTAGAAGCGGTAAAAGCGAATCTGGGTTCCTTTCCGGGGATAAAGTTAAAACTGCTTAATGAAGTATATCCCATGGGAGACGAGGTTGTTTTAATTTATGAAACAACAGGTAAAAAGGTACCGCCGGGAAGTATTCCTATTGAAGCAGGTATAGCGGTGTTTAATGTAGAAACAGTATTTAATATATATAAAGCCGTGACCAATAATGAGCCGGTCCATAGTAAATATCTGACAGTTGCCGGTGAAGTGAAGACGCCGATTACTATAAAAGCACCAATTGGAATGTCAGTAGAAGCTGCTGTGGAATTAGCAGGCGGAAGTAAAACAAAAAATCATGTTTATATTATGGGCGGCCCGATGACAGGAAATATTGCAGATGCTTATGATACTGTTAAAAAGACAACCAATGCAATTTTAGTTCTGCAAAGTGACCACACGGTAGTTCATAAAAAAACAGGTAATTCTTCTATTGATATGAAAAGAGCAATGGCCTCCTGCTGTCAATGTGAGATGTGTACGGATTTATGTCCGAGACATTTATTGGGTCATCCCATAACTCCTCATTTATTTATGAGGGCGGCAACCAGCGGAGTCACTCAGGATCTTGCCCCGTTTTTGGATACCATGTTCTGTTGTTCCTGCGGAATCTGTGAAATGTTTGCCTGTCCCCAGGATTTATCTCCAAGAAAATTAATCACGGAATATAAAGCCGGTTTAAGAAATAAAGGAATTCCTATACCAAAGGGAATTCCATCAAAAGATACAGATCCTATGAGAGAATACCGAAAGGTACCTATGGAGCGGTTAACCGCAAGATTAGGGTTATTGGAATATGATGTGGATGCTCCACTTGACGAGAAAGATGTGGCAGCAAGCCAGGTAAAAATCAGCCTTAGTCAGCATATAGGTGCTAAAGCCCTGGCAGTAGTTAAAAAAAATACTCTGGTAAACAGGGGAGACATGATAGCAAAAGCCGAAGAGGGTAAGCTGTCTGCTTCTGTTCATGCCTCTATATCCGGTGAAATCATAGAGGTTAATGACAGTTTTATAATCATAAAATCAATTGGTGACTGAATACAGGGAGGATGTACACTTTATGAGTAAGGCAATTGGAATGGTGGAATACAAAACAGTTTCAACAGGATTATTAGTGGCAGATACCATGTTAAAAACTGCTCAGGTAGAAATAATTGAAGCACAAACGGTTTGTCCCGGTAAATACATCGTATTATTAAGGGGAGACCTTAGTGCAATCAAAACCTGCATAGAAACAGCCAGGACAAGATTCAGTGAACATCTGATTGACAGCTTTATACTGGGTAACCCCCATGAATCCATTTTTGCTGCCATTTATGGTGCAACACAAATTGATAAAATCAATGCTCTTGGTATACTGGAGACATTTTCTGCAGCTTCCATTATCGTTGCAGCGGATGAAGCCGCTAAAACAGCTGAGGTTGAATTAATTGAACTAAGAATCGCAAGAGGCATGTGCGGAAAATCGTATTTAATATTAACAGGTGAAGTTGCTGCGGTAGAAGCTGCTATCACAAAAGCAAAAGCGGCGGTAGGTGAAAATGCTATGCTTTTAGATGCTGCTATTATAGCAAATCCGGATGATAAACTGTGTAAAAGTATATTATAGTGTTATAGGACAAAAACGAAAACGTTATTGTTCAAGGAACTGCTGTTTTTTGCAGGGGAGTGAACAGTTACACAGAAACCATGTTCCTATAATTAAAGGCAAGAATTGGTTTCCAATTTCTGAAAAATTTATTATAATATTACTAATAATAGTTAAAGCGGATAATCTTAGGACTGCTTGTGTTATTAAAATTAAATGGTATACCATGTATGAAAGTAGGAATGAAATATGCTTGCAATTGAAAGAAGAAATAAAATACTTGCTATGTTACAGAGGGACAGCCGGGTTGTTGTCAGCGATCTAAGTGCGAGTTTTAATGTAACGGAAGAAACGATCAGGCGGGATCTGGAAAAACTCGAAAAGGAAGGTTTTGCAAAAAAAACCTACGGCGGGGCTATTGTTAATGAAAGCCTGAATGTGGATTTACCTTATACGGTGAGAAAGAAAGCGAATGTAACAAATAAGGAGTATATTGCTGATATTATAAGTTCTATAATTGAAGATGGTGATCATATTATGATGGATGCAAGTTCTACGGCGGTATATGTGGCAAAACATTTAAAAAATAAAAAGAATATTACAATTATAACGAATTCTATTGAAATTTTATTGGAATTATCTGAAGTTGCCGGCTGGAAAGTTTTATCTACCGGTGGTACCTTAAGGGAAGGTTCATTATCCTTAGTGGGATACCAGGCAGAAAAAATGATTACAAACTATCATGTAGATAAGGCAATCATATCCTGTAAGGGTATCGATATGGAAAAAGGTATTACCGATTCCAACGAAATGGACGCACATATAAAGAAATTAATGTTGGAGTCTGCTAATAAAAAGATATTGGCAGCAGACAATTCTAAATTTAATAAAATATCCTTTACGAAGATTGGTGACTTAACAGATATTGATATCCTAATTACGGATACCGAGCTGGATGATAAGTGGAAACAGGTTTTTAATACCATTAAAGTAGAAACACATTATTAGAGTAAAAGCAGTGAAAGTTATAGGCACGTAGATGGGAGCAAGTGTAAAAAGAAAACCACTTTTTACACTGAAAAAACCTTAAAATGAGCATAGAGGGTGCTTATTTTAAGCTTCTTCCCTTATATAAGACGTGCTAAGGCACGTAGATGGGAGTACAGTATGAAGAAATATAATGATATGGAAATAGCAAAAAGTCCCAGAATACAGAAATTAGTGGATAATTTATATGCCAATATGCCGGAAATTGAAGCAGATCGTGCCTATTTACTTACGGAGAGTTATAAGCAGACGGAAGCAGAGCCTATTATCATTCGACGTGCTAAGGCTTTTAAACATATCCTTAAAAATATTCCTATTACTATAAGGGAGAATGAATTAATTGTCGGCAGTGCAACGAAAGCTCCCAGAGGATGTCAGGTGTTCCCTGAATTTTCTTATGCCTGGCTGGAAGAAGAATTTGACACCATAAGCACCCGTACTTCAGATCCTTTCTTTATTTCAGAAGATACTAAGAAAATTCTACATGAAGTATATAAATATTGGATGGGTAAAACGACCAGTGAGCTGGCAACCGCTTATATGGCTCCGGAAGCAAAACAAGCGATTGACCATAATATTTTTACACCCGGCAACTATTTTTATAACGGAGTAGGACATGTTACTGTTTCGTACGAAAAGATTCTTGCGGTTGGTTATGCGGGTATTATAAAAGAAGTGCAGGCTGCCATGGATAGCTTAAACGTATCCGATATGGACTATGTAAGGCGTCATACTTTCCTGGAAGCTGTTATGATAAGCTGTCAGGCTGCAGTTGATTATGGCCGCCGTTATGCTTTACTTGCTTTGGAAGAAGCAAAAAACTGTCAGGATACCAACCGCAAGGCCGAACTATTAACGATAGCAGAAAATTGTGCCAATGTTCCTGAAAGAGGGGCAGCTAACTTTTATGAAGCATGCCAGTCTTTCTGGTTTGTTCAGATGTTATTGCAGATAGAATCCAGCGGTCATTCCATTTCTCCGGGGCGTTTTGACCAGTATATGTATCCTTATTATGATGCAGATATCAAGGCAGGCAGAATTACATGTGAATATGCACAGGAACTAATGGATTGTATCTGGGTAAAATTAAATGATTTAAATAAAGCACGTGATGCTGCGTCCGCAGAGGGTTTTGCAGGATACAGCTTATTCCAGAACCTGATAGCAGGCGGACAGAATAAAGATGGTGTTGATGTGACAAATGATTTATCTTTTATGTGCATTGAGGCTTCTATGCATGTAGCACTGCCACAGCCATCTTTATCCGTCAGGGTATGGAACAAAACCCCTCACGAATTTATGATGAAAGCAGCGAAGTTAACCCGTACCGGAATCGGACTCCCTGCTTATTATAATGATGAGGTAATCATTCCTGCTTTAGTCAATCGAGGATTAACATTGGCAGATGCAAGAGAATATAACATTATCGGCTGTGTAGAGCCGCAAAAAGCCGGTAAAACAGACGGATGGCATGATGCCGCTTTCTTCAATATGTGCAGACCTTTGGAATTAGTCTTCAATAACGGTATGGATCAAGGCGTTCAGATCAGTATAGAGACCGGCGAAGTAGAGAACATGAATTCTTTTGAAGAATTTTTTACAGCCTACCAGAAACAGATGAATTATATGATCGGTCTTTTGGTCAATGCAGATAATGCAATTGATGTTGCCCATGCAGAGAGATGTCCGCTTCCGTTTTTATCCAGTATGATCGAAGATTGTATCGGACGGGGCAAAAGTGTTCAGGAAGGCGGTGCAATCTATAACTTTACAGGTCCTCAGGGATTTGGTATTGCTAATATGACTGATTCCTTATATACCATTAAGAAATTAGTATTTGAAGATAAGAAATTAACGCTTACCGAGTTTAAAAAAGCACTTGTAATGAATTATGGAAAAGGACTTGATAAATCGGTAGCTGAAAAAGTGACGATGGAAATCGTTCAGAAGTTAGTCGCAGACGGGAATAAGGTGACGGAGAAAGAAATTGCAGATATCTTTACCATTGCTTTAAATGGCGGTGTCTCAACAGAAGATAAACAAAAATATGATAACTTGCTGGATTTGATTGCAGAAGTTCCCAAGTACGGTAATGATGTATCAGAAGTTGATGAATTTGCCAGAGAAGTTGCGTATACCTACACCAAACCGCTGGAAACCTATAGAAATCCCCGGGGAGGCCAGTATCAGGCAGGTCTGTATCCTGTCTCAGCCAATGTACCTTTAGGTGCGCAAACCGGAGCAACTCCGGACGGAAGACTCGCTTATACCCCTGTTGCAGACGGTGTTTCACCATCCTCAGGAAAGGATATCCACGGGCCGACGGCAGCAGCCAATTCCGTAGCAAAGCTGGATCATTTCATTGCATCTAACGGAACGTTATTTAACCAGAAATTCCATCCGTCAGCATTAAGCGGTGTAAAAGGGCTTGAAAACTTTATTTCCCTGATTCGTGCTTATTTTGATCAAAAAGGGAGCCATATGCAGTTTAATGTTGTAAGCAGGGATACCTTAGTGGATGCACAGAAACATCCGGAAAATTATAAAAGTCTGGTAGTACGTGTTGCCGGATACAGTGCGCTGTTCACTTCCCTTTCCAGATCTTTACAGAATGATATTATTTCCAGAACGGAACAAGGCTTTTAGTTTATATTACAGCAAGACATGGGGAGGAGCAGATGGAAATGGATATAATGAAAGTGAAAGGACGGATATTTGATGTTCAGAGATTTTCCATACATGATGGGCCTGGAATACGAACTATTATTTTTTTAAAAGGCTGTGTGCTCCGATGCAAATGGTGTTGTAATCCGGAATCACAGGAATATGACATACAGACTATGATGGTACAGGGAAAACCTAAAATCATCGGCACGGATGTGACTGTGGAAGAAGTCATGGAAGAAATTAAAAAAGACCTTCCATACTATCGAAGAAGCGGCGGCGGAGTAACATTATCCGGTGGAGAGGCTCTCTGTCAGCCGGAATTTGCAACAGCATTACTTCAGGCCTGTAAAGAATATGGTATTAATACGGCTATGGAAAGTACAGGATATGCTGATTTTAATGTAATTGAAAAATATCTGCCTTATCTTGACATATATTTAATGGATATTAAACATATAAACTGCGCAAAACATGAGAAATTTACTTCAAAACCCAATGAGCAGATACTTAAGAATGCAAGGAAAATTGCGGAAACCGGAACAAATCTGATTATACGGGTACCGGTTATACCAAGCTTTAATCATACGAAAGAGGAGATTAAGGAAATCGCTGCTTTTGCCAAAACTCTTACTGGGGTAAAAGAACTGCATTTACTTCCCTATCACCGTTTAGGACAGGATAAATATGAGGGACTTGGCAGGGAATATACGCTTGCTTCATTAGAACCTCTAAGTAATGAGTATATGGAAGAATTGTTAGAAGCCGCAAAATTGTCTGGCTTGTTATGTCAGATCGGCGGTTAACCATATGTAATATAAGGCAGATAAGGATTACAGGCAGGATACAGAAAAACTAGCTGATGCTTTTGGAGGATACTTTGAATATTCAGGATATATTAACAAACGATAATAAAATGAGAATAATTCAGGAAATTGTACCGGGAAAGCAAATTACCATTGCCCATGTTATTGCTAACCCTGATACGATTCTATATAAAAAACTGGGACTAAATCCGGAGGTGGATTATTCAAAAGCTGCTATTGGCATAGTAACAATGACACCCAGTGAAACGGCAATTATTGCCAGTGATATTGCTATGAAGACTTCAGGTGTGGAATTAGGGTTTGTAGATCGTTTTAGCGGAACCTTAATTGTTACCGGTACTGTCTCTGAAGTAGAGACTTCCCTGAATGCTGTAGTTGATTATGCAAGAGAAAAGTTATATTTTACCGTTTGTGAAATTACGAGAACATGAAAAAAATTATTTTTATGGGCAGAAGTGAATGCGGTAAAACTACCTTGACCCAGGCTTTAAGGGGAGAACAGATAAAATACCAGAAAACACAATACATGAATCATTATGACTTAATTATTGATACGCCTGGAGAATATGCAGAAAATAAAGTATTAGCCGGTGCTCTGGCCCTGTATGCTTATGAGGCGGATGTAGTGGGACTTCTTTTAAGTGCAACGGAACAGTATTCTCTGTACAGCCCTAATATCACCAGTTTAGTAAACCGGGAAGTAATTGGTATAGTGACCCAGATTGATCAGCCGGATGCTAAACCGACACGGGCAGGGGAGTGGCTTAGACTTACCGGATGTAAAAAGATATTTTTTGTCAGTGCCTGTACCGGGGAAGGAATTGATAAACTTTTAAATTATTTAAATGAATTGGAACAGGCTGAACAGTAATATCAACATGTTCAGCCTTTTGTATAATTATAAACGGATTGATTTACTTATGGGGATGGTGATTCCATGAATATTGATTTATTACACATTTTAGAGAAAATTACAAAGGAAGAAGAATTGATTTTATCCGGCAGAAATTCCGTGGTTAAAAATCTGTATACTTCGAAAAAAGATTTTATTATTGACAGTAAAAAAATGCTTGAAAAAGGAAAATTGATTGATGTAAGAACGCACACCCGGTTTACCCATTTTCCGAAGCATAAGCATAATTTTGTTGAAATTATATACATGTGTAAGGGTAGCACTACCCATATTATTAACGATATCAATCAGGTAATTCTTGAAGAGGGAGATTTATTATTTTTAAACCAGAATGCCTTTCAGGAAATCTTACCTGCCGGAGAAAAAGATATAGCTATTAATTTTATAGTGCTGCCGGAATTTTTTGATGTAGCATTCAGTATGCTTAACGGAGAAAATATGCTGAAAGACTTTATTGTTGATTCTTTACGGCAGGATACCGGAACGTCCAGTTATCTTCATTTTAAAGTTGCCAATATCTTACCCATACAGAATCTGATAGAGAACATGATTTGGTCTTTGCTAAATAAGCAGCCGAATAATCATAAAATCAATCAGACAACCATGGGGCTGTTATTTTTACAGCTTCTTAATTATACGGATAAAATTGAACAGCCGGGTAATGATCCTTATGATAATTATTTGACTCTGTCAGTACTTCGCTATATTGAGGAAAATTACAGGGAGGCAAGACTAACAAAACTTGCAGAGGATTTAAACCAGTCGGTTTACAGTTTAAGTAAGTTAATAAAACGGAATACCGGACATACTTATAAAGAGCTGCTCCAAATGAAACGTTTTAATAAAGCTGTGGAATTACTGACCAATACAAAATTGTCCATATCGGATATTATTGCAGTGGTAGGTTATGATAATACAAGTTATTTCCACCGGGTTTTTAAGAAAAAATATCAAATGACCCCAAAACAATTCAGGATGTAATAAGGCAGCATTCCGGGCTATATATTTATACCTTTTGCGGTATGCCTTTGTAACAAGGGTGATACCGAAGCAAAAAAGATTAAAAATTATAAAAGGTGTCCGTTCTTTGATATTAGTTTCCTTCTACCCTCCAGAGTAAAAGCGTTTTTCATTCTCTTTTATTCTCCGCTTAAACTTTCAAAAGTACCGTAAATATTAACCGTACCATAACCCCATTCCCGATTGGGATAGGTAAGGGCAGGATTCCTATTTACACCACGAATTAAATATTTTTTAATCTGATAAGTGTCCATGGAGCGGTCATTGCCTCTTACAATTCCCCATTCAAGCAGCATAGCTGAAACTCCGGTCACATATGCTGCAGCAAGACTGGTCCCTGAGGCTAAACCATATTGGTTGTCTGGTAAAGGAGAATAGATATTCACGCCAGGCGCGGCTAAATCAGGATTAATTTGATTGTAACGAGTATAACCTCTGCTGGCTTCTATAAAAAGACTTTGATTGGCAGGATTATAAGCTGTCGAAGTAATAGCAGACAAATTATTTCCAGGATCTGTTATTGTTGTAAACTGGTTCGGTGAGATGAAAAAAGTTCCATCAGAGATAAAACCTCTGACCGGGAGCCAAATATGAAATCCGGAAGTAATTTTAGAGCCATAGACTTTTATTTTCCATATGCCCGGAGCAGGTTTTCTAAAACGAATCAGAATAAGTTCATCTCCTGTTTGGGATTCTACCACCACATAATCGATTATAATATTAGTGCTTTCGAAAATAAATCTAATATTTCTAAATTCTCCTATTCGTGCAGGAATACGGGGAATATATTCTCCGGAGGGAGAAACTATGTCAATGGAATAAGTCCCCGGGGTATTACCCCATAATTCCATGGAAAAGTTATTTTCGTTATTTCCCACCTTTAATTCTACCAGGGTACTTCCGACTGCACTGTCAATCTCACCAAAAAAATGATGTTTGGAATTACCCTCATTACCAACTGCAACGATTATAGCAATCCCCACCTTATTTGAGTAAGTTGAGATCAGGTCATTTAGAGGCCCTAATCCTTCATGACTGCCCTGGCTGGTTCCTAATCCGATGCATATGGCAATGGGACGGTTTAATTTTCGTGCCGTATTAACAAGATATGCCAAACCAAACATAATATCATTCTCCTGATAGCAGATTACGTTATCAGGTATTCCAAAATAATCTTTTATATTTGGTTTTGCAGGTTTTAATTTAACTATTACATAGTCTGAATAAGGAACAACTCCGGAAAAGTCCGGTGTCGCATTTGAGGCGCCTCCTGCAAGTCCTGCAAGTGTTGTTCCATGGCCGTATTCGTCAATACTTGGCACAATACTAAGAGGTGATTCACTCTGAATGGCAGTATTAATCTGATCTCTGGTATATTCTGTTCCATAATAAAAGATATCAGCAGAAGCCTGCATATTTTTGATTGTCTGATCCCAAATAGAAACAATTCGGGTAGTACGGTCAGTATACTGAAATAATGGGTTGAGATAATCTATTCCGGTATCAATAAACCCTAACAAAACACCATTTCCTTTCAGCGCTAACGGGGACTTTTGCACTTTTGCCACTCCCATTTCCTCAAGGCTTAATATATCCAGCGGTGCATAAAGTTTTGGTATGACGGAATAAGCAACGGATCCTGTTAATCTGTCAGGTATTCTGGAAAGAGGAACATATATCGCTGCATATTTATCACTAATAAAATTAATTGTCTCACCTGCAAATCTTGCAAATTCTTCCGGACTGATGGCAAATTCAACAATGCCGTCTCCATAATCTTCGCTTATTATTTTTCTTCTTTCTTCCTCATTCATCCTCAAACAACTTTCAGATTAATTATGTTTATTTATTATATGATTATAAATAAAAATTTATCTTTATTTATAAATCTACAACGTTGTTTTTTATGGTAAAATCTGTTATAATGCAATAAGAAATTCGAGGTTCTTCAAAATAATTCGGATGGTTACAGTTATAAAAGAATACAAAAGCAGGTAGGAGATAGTCATGAAAGAGATATTTAAAAAAGGACAAATAGTTTTATTTCAAGGAGATAGTATAACCGATTGTGGAAGAAACAGAGAAGATAATACATCACTGTCGGAAGGATATCCCGGTGTTATTGCTAAAATGTATAACCTATTATTTCCGGAAAATGGAGTTACTTTTATTAATAAAGGTATTTCCGGTAACAGGGTAAAAGATTTGGTGGAGCGTTATAACGAAGATTTTAAGAGTATAAACCCTGATTTTATTTCTATTCTGATAGGAATTAATGATACCTGGAGAAGATATGACAGTAACGATCCCACCAGTGCAGAAGAGTATGAGAGAAATTACAGATTTCTTTTAAACAAGATAAAGTCAGATATGCCTGAGTGCAGGATTATGATCATGGAGCCATTTGTTTTATATTCCCTGCCTGACCGTGAACAATGGAGGGAAGACCTTAATCCTAAGATACAGGTAGCCAGAAAGCTTGCCAAAGAATATGCAGATTATTACTTACCGTTAGATGGAATCTTTGCAAAAGCGGAAGTGGAGGAGTACACCTGTAAACAAATAACTGAGGATGGAGTTCATCCAAGTGCAATCGGCCACAGTATTATTGCAAGGGAATATCTTAAGGCATTGGCCAAGGGCAACTAGCTAATCGGAATAAATTACATAATCTATAATATGATTCGTGCGTCAAAAGCCATACAAATAATTCACAATCGTCGATTTGCATGTCTATAACTCAACCTTAGCGTGAGCGGAATATAGTTCGATGAGTAACTGTATGAAGTCGTTGGTACTTAGGTCCTGCATTTTAGAGACTTATGTACCACTACGTACTTCATCCAAGCGAGAGCGTGTTACGAATGAACTATATTCTGCGTCACGCAATCAAAATATAAATTGTGCAAATTAACGATACCGTAATATAAAATTGGCCTTTAACACTTGAATCATAATATAAAGAATAATACCTCCCAATATTCTGTGGTCATTTTCATTTAATATTGGGGGTATTATTTTATCAATTATTAAATTCTTTTCTAAATTAACCTGCTATTTCAGACAGCCTTTCCATAATAGGCAGATGTTGTGTACATAAGTTTTCGCATTTACCGCATTTAATACATTCTGCAGCCATTTCAGCCGGTATTTGCCAATGATATTTTAAACGGTCATGGAGATTATTACCTAATAATTTTTCATTGTATGCATCCATGAATTTCGGAATATCAATCTCTTTTGGACAATGCTTGCAATAAGCACATCCGGTACACAGATTATTAAGGGCAACGCCTTTGTTTTCATATTCCTCATAAATATCTCTTGCCGGTCTCTCAACCAGATTCTCCACTGCCTTACAGGCATCGTCAATATGGGACTTTGTTGTACATCCGGCTAAAGTAATAGTTATTTCCTTGTGGGAAGCTACAAAATTCAGAGCTGCCTGAGGAACGGTTAAGTCAGTGCCTTCTGCCAGATAACTGAAAGTCTTCGGATTATTGGGAATCAGTCCTCCCCCTAGAGGATTCATAACAACAACGCCCATGCCCTTTTGATAAGCGGCTTCAATACCTGTCTGACGGAAACGGTAGTTAAGTGCGTTATATCCGATTAACATACCCTTAAAAAGGTCGGATGCTACTGCTTCTTCCAGGTCATTACCCTGCATATGGGAAGAAAATACGATATTACGGATTAAACCGTCTGCTTTTGCTTTTTCAAAAAAGCTATATAAGGAATCACACTGCTTTTTAAAGGAATCCAGATTTAAAATACACCATAAATGGTAAAAGTCCAGGTAATCTACTTTAAGCCTTGATAAAGTAGTTTCCAGTCTTCTGCGATAGTCATCCGCAGTACCTTGTCCTCCAACCGTTCCCATATTTGTTTTGGATGAAACATAATAACTGTCTCTGGGCAGCTGGGACAGCGCCATACCGGTTATTATTTCACTTTTATCATCACAATAAAAGGGTGCAGTATCGAAATAATTGATACCTTTTTCAGCGGCATATAAAGCGACTTCTGCGCATTTATTAAAATCCCCAGCTTTTACGTCCGTTTCATCATAACGCATACACCCCATACCAATTGCTGAAACCTGGTATTCTGTATTGCCATATTGTTTATAATACATATTAGACCTCCGAAGTTTGTAGATGGTACTTACTTTTATTGCATCAATATCTAAGTAAGATATTATTGGTGTAGTATAACATATTTATTAAGTTTAGTACAACTGAAATTTCCATATATCTAATGTACTGCCTTGCCATTGTATTCATATTTATGCTAAAATAGGTATATCGAACTAACGAAATTAGTTAATTTAACATAAATGGAGGAAGAAAATGAACAAACAAGTTAAAAGCCTAAGTAAAAAGAACCATAAAAGTACAAATACATTTAAGTCTAATACAGAATCTGATAAAAATAAGAAGGTTATTATTACAGACTGGTATTATATGACTCCTTTCGAGGTTAATGCAAAGATGATTGCGGACAGGCTTAGGATACAAGGTTTTAGAGAGATAGAATTATGGGAGGCAATGAATATTCTGCAGATTGAATTAGCTGATAAGAGAACAGTTGATTTTGAACCGTTAGGGTATTCCTTTAAAGAACCGTCGGATGTGTATTTTATCAAAAATCGTAATATTAAAACAATTTTTGCAGTTACACTAGAGAAGGGAACTGTTGATCTGTTTAAACCGGTTTTGAAGATTCTGTTGGAAGAATGGAATGGTTTTCTTTGTGCTGACAGTGCTGATTTTAAGCCCATTTATGAAAAAATTGACATATAAATTCAATTCCTTTTGGAATCCAAAAAGTATTTGCTTATTTTTATTTCATGCAATACAATGAAAAATGAATAGATAAAATTTGTAAATAGACAAGGTGAGGAAAGGGAACGGAGGGTATAGGTAGAAGTAATGATAAGATGGATTTTTGGTATGTTATTTGGAATGCTTCTTTTGATTTTGGTAATGTTTGGCCAGCTTTTATATAATACGAATGAGGATAAGGGAAATCAGGAATCCGTGGAAAAGCCGGAATATCATCTGCAAATCATAGTACAGAATACAGATGAGTACTTTTGGAGTTTTTTTAAAGAGGGAGCCAAAGCAGCAGAACGGGAATATGGTGTTTATGTGGAATTTGTTCCCGTGTCCAGAAAAGATGCCGGTGTAATTAAGGAAGCAGTTGAAAAAGGAATCAATGCCGGAGTGGATGGCATTGCATTTCAGCCTGCAGATACCAAACAGACACAGGATATTCTTGCGGAAGCAAAAAAACAGGGAATTGGACTCCTTACCTATGAAAATGACAGTTTTAACATCCCTAATACACCAATGGTAGGATCCAGCAGTTATAACATAGGTACTATGGCCGGAAATATGGCAGTGAATGCTACGAACGGAAAAAGTAATGTAGTGGTTGTTATGAACGAAGCCGGTGAACAGGGGGATGTTCTGTATCGTAATTTATTAATTCAGGGCATTATGGAGTCGTTTTCAAAATATGGTACAATTAATATAAGAGATATTTTTACTTTGAATAAGGATATGTTTGAAGCGGAGAGAGTAACATCCTCCATTATTTCGGATGTTAAAAATGTAGATTTAATTATTTGCTTAGATGAAAGAAGTACACCGGCAGTAGCCCAGGTATTGGTGGATAACAATATGGTTGGGGATGTTAAAATAATAGGTTACGGATTTATGCCACAGACACTGGATTATATAAAACGAGGTGTTATTTATGGAACGGTTTGTCCCAATTCTTATGAAATCGGATATTATACGGTGAAACAATTGACCCAAAGCCTTAAAGGGGAACAAATCAGCGATTATACACCTACGGAAGTTTATTCCATAGATGCAAAAAACGTTAATCAATATAACAATGTATTAAAATAACCGCGGTGTCATATAAGGGGAATTAAGAAGATGAAGGAAAAACAGGGACTAACGTATCGAACAAAGTTAATTGGTTTCTTTTTACTGGCTACAGTTATAACAACTTTGGTCGGATTATACAATTATACCTCTTCACGGGTTTTGATGAAGAATATGACGGATATGTTAAATAAAAGCCAGGAATTGACTACGGTTTATAACGAATTAAACCAGATTCAGAATAATCTGGAGGTTTATCTGTCAACCAGAAGTTCGGACAGTCTGCAGTCTTTTTATGACCACAGCAATTCTATAACATACAATAATAGTATTTTAAAATCCGATGAAGGTTTTTCTGACAGAGGAATTAAGATTAAAAATCTTACCGGTATGGTAGACCATTATCTGAAAATATTGGACGAGACGGTAGTGGATAAAAGAAATAAAAAAATCAACGAATATACCTCTGGTTATCAGGAAGCAGTAAAAGAATATAATTATATCGGTAATTATATACAGGAAATCATGAGTACAGACTTAAGCGACAGTGCCCAGAAATATATAGAACTTAAGAAAGAAGCCGATCAGACAGCAATGATTAACTATTTTCTTTTTGGTATTACTATAATATTAATCTCAGTTATTTTAGTATTATTCAGTATCGAAATAACCAAGCCAATTTCCAAACTGGTTTCTTATGCAAAAGAGGTTTCTGACGGTAATTTTGATGTGGAAATCACCGACGAAAAGACAAGCAGTGAAATCAGTATTCTATACCAGACCTTTCATAGAATGACGATAAGTATTAAGGAATATGTTAACGAGTTAAAAGAAAAGCAGAGATTAGAACGTACGTTAATTGAAGAAAAATTAGACAACCTGAAGATGAAAAATGCACTTCATGAAGCGGAATTACTGGCTTTGCAGTCCCAGGTTAATCCGCATTTTATCTTTAACTCGATTAATATCGGGGCAAAAGTTGCCATGCTTCAGGGAGATGATATTACCTGTGAGTATCTGGAAAATTTTGCAGATATCTTCCGTTATAATCTTAAGGGGTTGGATTATAATGCGACCTTACAGGAAGAGATCAATAATGTTGCAGCATATATGAATTTATTAATAACCCGATTTGGGGATATTATTGATTTTAGACTATCAGAGCCAGAAGATGACAGTATAAAAAACTTTATAATGCCTAGAATGACGCTGCAGCCTTTAGTAGAAAATGCATATATCCATGGTGTCAGCAAGTTTGAAGATGGAGGCATTATTGAGCTTAAAACAGCAAAAGATGGAAATCGGATAAACATCACCATTTCCAATACCGGAGATGAATTTCCAAAGGAAACCATAGAAATGATTTTAAACCGTAAATTTAAAGCACAGAAAGATCCATCCAAAAAGGGACATACAACAGGTATCGGACTAGACAATGTATTAAACCGTCTCAGGTTATTTTATGAAGAAAATGACGTTATGAATATAACCTGTGTGGATGGAAAAACCAACGTAATATTATCCTTGCCGCTTAACTTTAAAAAAGAAGCAGAATATAGGACGACAGAAAATGTATAAAGTATTAGTTGTAGATGATGAACCGATAGCGGTTGAATCCGTAGTATATATGATAAATAAAAATTTTGATTCTATTGATATCATAGGAACTTCCCGTTCCGGAAAAGATGCAATAGAAAAGGCATATAAGTTTCATCCTGATATTGTCTTTATGGATATTAATATGCCAGGTATGAATGGACTGGACGTAATGAAAGAGATAAGACTGCATATTCCGAATGTAAGTTTTATTGTTATCTCAGCTTACGATTTTTATGCTGAATCAGAGGCAATGGGGATAGAAGAATATATATTAAAGCCTGTGAAGGAAACGAAATTTATTGAAACTTTAAATAAAGCATTAAAAAAGATCATATTATGATAAATGTGCTGAAAATTTTAAGTTTTTGAGGAGGGTTTTATGGGAAAGAAAAAGCAAATACTACAACTCGCAGTATTGTTGTTTCTTGTTTTTAGTACGGCAGTTATGTTTGGGTGCAGCAGAAAAGATGAACTTCCGAAAGGTCCTGAAAAAGAGAAAAAGATTGTTGTTGGTTTATCACTGGGAACTTTAATGGAGGACAGATGGATCAGAGACAGGGACATATTTATGTCAAAAGCCCAGCAGGAGGGAATCGAAGTCATAGTTAATAATGCAAATAAGGATTCTGATCTTCAGTACAAACAGGTGCAGGAGATGATTAAGCAGGGCATTGATGTACTTGTAATTGCACCCAATGACAGTAACAAAGATGCGAGATGTGTTAAGGCAGCCAAAGATAAAAATATTCCGGTAATATCCTATGACCGTTTGGTTCATGATAGTAATGTGGATGTATATATTTCTTTTGACAATAATCAGGTGGGTAAAATAATGGCTACCTACCTTACGGACCATGTTCCGGAGGGTGGTTATATCATTATCGGCGGTTCTGAAAATGACAGTAACAGTAAAATGTTATACGAAGGAGCAATGAGTGTATTAAAGCCATTTATTGATAATAATAAGATACAGATACTGGCCCAGACCTGGGTGGATGGCTGGATACGAGAAACCGCCTATAATTTTTTATTTGATGAATTAAAAACACATAAAGATGAAGTGAAGGCCATTATTTGTGGAAATGATTCCTTAGCCTGGGGTGCAATCGATGCACTGTCAGAAGCACAAATAGCAGAAAAGGTTCAGGTGGTTGGACAGGATGCGGATTTAGTTGCCTGCCAGAGAATTGTTACGGGAAAACAGGCGTTAACCGTATATAAACCAATAAAAGATCTAGTGGAAAAAACAGTGGATCTATGTGTACAGCTTGTAAATGGAGAGAAAATAGTAAGTGATGGTACCATCAATGACGGAACGTATGATGTACCATACATATTTATTGGAGTACAGGCTGTAACAAAGGATAATATTGACGAAACGGTTATAAAAGATGGCTTTCATCTGTATGAGGACGTATATCAGGTTAAAAATTAGTTACAGTCCAGCCTTCCAGCTTAAGTTATAACTAATTTCTGTGACTTTCGATTTAAACTCACAAAAAACGGACAATTGCAGCGTAGGAACGCTGCCTTTGTTTTTTGCGAACATAGCGAAATGTGTTATTGTTCGCGGAACTGCTGCTTTTTGCAGGGAAATGGACAGTAACATAAATAAAAAAGAATAAAAAGAAATAAAAGGAAAATATTGCTATTTTCCGGTGAATAAGGTATGATTAAGATAGTAATTAATAAGGGGATATAGTAAAAAGTAATATATTTTGTTATTATGGAATTAATACAATTATGTAATGAGAGGAAGAAATATGGTTTTGAAACAGGAGAAGAATAAAATAAAATCAAATAAGTATATCATATTGCCCCTATATATCCTTTATATTTTATTTACAGAGGTAATTCTGGGATTCAGTGTCAATGATATCTGGGACAGGCTGATAGCAAGTACCATAAAGAATAATAAAAGGAGTACTTTATGACAGATGATAAGCGTTTTGCTGTTTTAATAGATGCTGATAATGTATCCGCAAAATATATTAAGAACATTCTGGATGAGATATCCAATTATGGTATCGCTACCTACAAAAGGATTTATGGAGATTGGACAAAATCCACAGCAGCTTCCTGGAAAGATGTCTTATTGGAAAACTCTGTGACACCGGTACAGCAATATAGCTATACTGTGGGCAAAAATGCCACGGATTCAGCTATGATCATAGATGCAATGGACATACTTTATTCCGGTAATGTGGAAGGTTTTTGTATAGTATCCAGTGACAGTGACTTCACCAAATTATCTTCCAGACTCAGAGAATCAGGTATGCTGGTAGTTGGTATGGGTGAAAAGAAAACCCCAAAACCATTTATAGCTGCGTGTAATCAGTTTAAGTACCTAGATGTTTTAGCAGCATCAGAGAAAAAAGGTATTGAGATGGAAGAAACAAATCTGCCTGTAAATGAAAACGCAGCGGAAGATAAGAACACAGATGCTAAAAAAACAGAGGATGGTATCTCAAATAATAAAGAATCAAAAGGATTACTGTTAACGGAATCACAGGATATCGTTAAGAATATGACGGATCTTAGCGTCATTAAAAATACGATCATTAAGATGATGAATGAGTCGGAGGAACAAAGCATGAATATGGGAGAACTGGGAAGCCGGCTGGTAAAAAGGTATCCTGATTTTGATGTAAGAAATTATGGCGATACCAAATTATCCAAATTCTTAAGAAAATTTGATTTTCTCGAAATCAAAGCAATGGGCAAAGAAGGTTCTTCCATGTGGGTATCATTAAAAACAGATTTGAATCAAAAAGAGGAAGAAGTTAATAGTTCTGGTACTAAAAACTCCGTAAATCCTCATAAAAACAGAAAAAGAAAAGCCTATAGAAAGAAGAAAACCGTATAATTATTTATATAATAAAAATGAATAATTATTTAATTTGACTATTGACAAATTAAAATGTTAAAGTTATACTTAAGTCAATTTAATGATAAAACCGATGAACAAGAGAAGTAGGTAAAAAAAATCTTTCAGAGAGTCGCTGTATGGTGTGAACGCGATAAGACGGATTTTATTGAATGGACTTGTGAGGGTGGCTTGAAACCGTAAGGAAGTAGATGTCAACGGGAACCCCAACCGTTATCAGCGGGGTGTATATGATTGTATACAAACAGAGAGGATGTTTTAGGACATCAATATGGGTGGTATCGCAGAGGTTATAAGCTTTTGTCCCTTAGATTAGGGGACGAAGGCTTTTTTTTATTGCATAGGAAAGTTCTCCGAACTTACCGATGCAATAAAAAAGCCTTCCAGGCAGGATGCGCATGACGCACTTAAGGAAGATGTCACTGTCGTGACAGCGCGTAAGCGCTAGAGTCTGGTAAACCAGACTCTTACTTGATTCAAAGAAATTTCGCTATACTTCCTTATAAAATAAAAAGTCCTATGGGACAGGGATGCTCATATGTGTATGGAATAATATCGGCTAAGCTGACCGTACTCAGGATATAAAGTGTCAGTACGTTGACACTTTATTCATTAATAATAAAAGGAGGATTTTAAAATGAATGCCAGTTATGAAAAAATGCAGCAATATGAAAAGGAATTTAACTTAATACCTGTTTGCAAAGAGATCTTTGCTGATATCATTACGCCGATTATTTTATTAAGGAAATTAGCACAGATAGATAAAAATTATTATCTGCTGGAAAGTGTTGAGGGCGGAGAACGTTGGGGCAGGTACTCTTTTTTGGGATTTAATCCATTATTGCACGTAACTTGTGAGAATGGAGAGGTTGCTATTAAAAGCGGAGAAATAATAACAAAAACTGCAGATGATCCGATGAGGGTTTTAAGGGGACTTATGAATAAATATAAAGCACCCCGTATGAATGGACTGCCTCCCTTTGCCGGAGGTTTTGTAGGTTATTTCTCTTATGAAATGATAGGTTATGCGGAGCCTAAACTGAAAATTAAAAAAAATAATTTTAAAGATTATGATTTAATGCTTTTTGATAAAGTCATCGCCTTTGACCACTTAAGACAGAAGATAAGCATTGTAGTCAATTATAAGTCTGAGGACGGAGAATTAGGTTACCATGCTGCATTACTGGAAATCGAGAAAATCATTCATTTAATTAATGATCCGGCTCCTTTACAGGAATTAAAAGCAGATTCCAATCCCCAATTTACCTGCAATATATCAAAAGAGACTTATTGTGAAATGGTAGAACGGACGAAGAAATATATCCGTGAAGGTGATATTTTTCAGGCAGTAATATCCAGGAGGTTTGAAGCAGATTATAACTGCAGTCTGTTAAATACTTACCGAGTATTAAGAACCACGAATCCATCCCCTTATATGTATTTTATCCAGTGTGAGGACGTCCAGATTGCAGGGGCATCTCCGGAGACAATGATTAAGCTGGTGGATGGTAAATTAACAACATTTCCGGTAGCAGGAACCAGACCCCGGGGCAAATCACCGGAAGATGATATGGAACTGGAGAAAGAATTGCTTGCGGATGAGAAAGAATTATCGGAACATAATATGCTGGTGGATTTGGCAAGAAATGATGTAGGTAAAATTGCGAAATATGGCAGTGTCAAGGTGGAAGAATATATGAAAATACACCGGTTTTCCAAGGTAATGCACATTGCTTCCGTAGTAACCGGGCAGATTGATGAGAGTAAAGACAGCTGCGATACGGTAGCAGCACTGTTACCGGCAGGAACCTTATCCGGGGCCCCAAAATTCAGGGCGTGTGAAATAATTGATGAGTTGGAACCTGTGTCCAGGGGAATCTACGGGGGAGCCATAGGATATCTTGACTTTTCGGGTAATCTGGATGTGTGTATTGCCATACGAACCGCTGTAAAAAAAGGAAATAAGGTATATGTTCAGGCAGGTGCCGGTATTGTGGCAGACAGTATTCCTGAGAAAGAATATGAAGAATGTGCTAACAAAGCCGGTGCAGTAATGGAAGCGATTAAGAAAGCATGTGAGGTAGAGATATGATTTTATTAATTGATAACTATGACAGTTTTTCTTATAATCTGGTACAGTTAATTGGAAGTATAATCGAAGAGAAAAAAGGTACTGATGCAAAAACTGAAATCAAAGTAATCCGTAATGATGAGTTAACGGTAAAAGAAATCAAAGCATTAAAGCCCTCCCACATCATTCTTTCGCCTGGTCCAGGGCGCCCAATGGATGCCGGAGTGTGTGAAGAGGTGGTGAAAGAAATGAAAGAATCAACACCTATCTTAGGTGTCTGTTTAGGACATCAGGGTATCTGTGAAGTATTTGGTGCCACCATAACTTATGCAAGTACCTTAATGCACGGAAAACAGAGTATTGTTAAAGTAGATACCGGCAGCAGCATATTTAAAGGACTCCCGGAAACAATACCGGTAGGAAGATACCATTCCCTTGCAGCGAAACCTGATACTTTACCGGAGGAGTTAAAGGTAATAGGTTTAGCCGATGACGGAGACATCATGGCTGTAAAACATAATCAATATGAAGTTTATGGCTTACAGTTTCATCCTGAATCCGTACTTACGCCAAACGGTAAAAAAATGATGGAAAATTTTTTAGTTAGTAAAATATGAATTTTTAGGATTTTTAATAGGTAATAACTTTTATTTGAATTTTTATAATATTTATTAGTTCAAAAATAATAGGCAACTGTGGGTTAGAAAATATAAGAAGTAGAAAGGATACGGGTAAAAATGATTAAGGAAGCAATTTATAAGATTACGAATAAGGAAAATCTGACATACGAATTGGCGGAGAGTGTAATGGATGAAATTATGAGCGGAGAAGCATCTGACATACATATCGGAGCATACCTGACAGGGCTTCGTATGAAAGGTGAAACCATCACGGAGATTACGGCGAGTGCGGCGGGTATGAGAAAACACTGTATACGGTTACTTCATAATATGGATGTACTCGAAATAGTGGGTACGGGCGGGGATGAAGCCTATACTTTTAATATTTCCACAACAGCTTCACTAATTGTATCCGCTGCAGGAATTCCGGTTGCAAAACACGGTAACCGCAGTGTTTCCAGTAAATGCGGTGCAGCAGATGTGTTAGAAGCATTAGGGGTAAATATTATGATAAGTCCGGCAGAAAGTGCAGATGTTTTAAAAGAAATCGGATTATGTTTTATGTTCGCACAAAGTTACCATACCGCAATGAAATATGTTGCTCCGGTAAGAAGAGAACTTGGTATTCGTACAATATTTAATATTTTAGGGCCGCTCGCTAATCCGGCAGGTGCTAATATGCAGCTTTTAGGAGTATATGATGAAGCGCTGGTAGAACCACTGGCACAGGTATTAGCTAATCTGGGTGTGAAACGCGGGATAGTAGCTTATGGAAATGACGGAATTGATGAAATATCCCTTAGTGCACCTACAACCTGCTGTGAAATCCGTGATGGAAAAGTTACCTCCTATAAGCTGGAACCAAGGGATTTTGGTTTTTCCCAATGCAAAAAGGAAGATTTAGTTGGAGGCGGACCGAAAGAAAATGCAGAGATAACACTGGCTATCTTAAAAGGAGAAAAAGGCCCTAAAAGAGATGCGGTGTTAATGAATGCGGCTGCCTGTATCTATATGGTAAGAGATAATATTACTTTAAAAGAGGCAGTAACGGAAGCGGCAGAAATGATTGACAGCGGTAAGGCATTGGCTCAGCTGGAGAAATTTATAGAACTTACGAATCGGTAGGGCAGTAAACAGAAAGGATAGATATTATGATACTGAATAAAATAGCGGAAGCTACAAAATTTCGTATAAAAAATGACAAACAGCAGATTCCACTTGAAGCCATCAAGGATTTGGCAGAAAAAATGAACCATAATACTTTATTTCCTTTTGAAAAGGCCATAAGAAACGGGGATATCAGTTTTATCTGTGAAGTTAAAAAAGCATCTCCCTCTAAAGGTATCATAGCAGAAGATTTTCCATATGTGGAGATTGCAAAGGATTATGAGAGGGCTGGAGCAAGCTGTATTTCAGTATTGACTGAGCCTGATTTTTTTAAAGGATGTAATGAATATCTGACAGAGATTAAGAAAAATGTAAGTATTCCGGTACTCCGTAAGGATTTTATACTTGAACCTTACCAGATTTATCAGGCTAAAGTAATTGGAGCAGATTGTATCTTGCTAATATGTTCCCTGTTAGATGAAAAAATGATAAAGGAATATATTCATATATGTGATAAATTAGGTCTTTCTGCATTAGTGGAAGTTTTTGATGAAGAGGAAATTGCTGCTGCAGTAAATGCAGGTGCAAGAATGATCGGTGTAAATAACCGGAACTTAAAAACCTTTGAAGTGGATATCCGTAACAGTGAACGTCTCAGAAAATCGGTGCCCGATAACATTCTGTTTGTTGCAGAAAGCGGGATTAAAACTGCTTTAGATATTAAAATATTAAGAGATTCTAAGGTAAATGCCGTTTTAATTGGAGAAACCTTAATGCGAAGTAAGGACAAAAAGGAAATGTTAAACGAATTAAGGGGCAGCCATGACAAAAATTAAAATATGCGGTCTAAAAAGGCTTGAGGACATAACCTATGTAAATAAATATCTCCCGGATTATATAGGTTTTATATTTGCTAAAAGTAAACGGATGGTTGACGATGCCACGGCCTCCCAGTTAAAGAGAGCCTTAGATAAGCGGATAAAGGCAGTTGGTGTGTTTGTAAATGAACCAATAGAGCATATTACTGCATTATGTCGGGAAAATGTAATAGATCTGGTACAACTGCATGGAGATGAAGAAGAAACATATATTAAGGAACTTAAGCAGCGAATTCCTAATGAGATTATTAAAGCAATCCGCCTAAAGGAAGCATTAGGTCCTGAGGACATACAAAAATTTTCTTGCAGTCACATTCTTTTTGATACCTATAATAAGGAGCAGTATGGCGGCAGCGGGTTAACGTTTAATTTGGAATTAATACCAGAAAATATGAATTCATTTTTTTTAGCCGGAGGATTAAAGGCAGAAAATATACTTAAGGTAATAGAAGAGTGTCATCCTTATTGTGTGGATATCAGCAGCGGAGTTGAAACAAACGGTATTAAGGATGAGATTAAAATTAAAGAGCTAATCGAATTGGTGCGGAACCAGAATAAAGCAGAGTATTAATTAATTTATGTCAGTTAAAGAATACTGGCATATGAGAAACTCTGATTTGTCAGAATTTTATTAGAGCTAAGCCAGAATATATGTCAGGCGTAAGAAAATTTAACAAGGAAAGGAATGAAATAAAAATGAAAAATGGGAGATTTGGGCAATACGGAGGTCAATATATACCGGAGACTTTAATGAATGCTGTGCAGGAAGTAGAAAAAGCTTATGAATATTACAAAAATGACCCTCAGTTTGTAGAAGAATTAAATGATTTGTATAAAAATTAT
Organism: Anaerocolumna sp. MB42-C2; assembly: GCF_030913705.1. Taxonomy (GTDB): domain Bacteria; phylum Bacillota; class Clostridia; order Lachnospirales; family Lachnospiraceae; genus Anaerocolumna. The sequence goes on along the minus strand of NZ_CP133190.1, from coordinate 850,906 downwards.
GCCGGCCGGCCGTCGTTATTATATTATGCCGAAAAAATGACTAAAGATTTGGGAGGGGCTAAGATATATTTAAAAAGAGAGGACTTAAATCATACCGGCTCCCATAAGATCAATAATGTCTTAGGTCAGGTGCTTTTAGCAAAAAAAATGGGTAAAACAAGAGTAATTGCGGAGACTGGCGCAGGACAGCACGGAGTTGCAACCGCAACCGCAGCGGCACTTATGGGAATGGAATGCGAGATTTTTATGGGTAAGGAGGATACAGAACGTCAGGCTTTAAATGTATTTCGAATGGAACTTCTTGGGGCGAAAGTTCATCCGGTTACCAGTGGTACCAAAACCTTAAAGGATGCGGTAAATGAAACTATGCGAGAGTGGACAAAACGGGTTGATGATACGCTGTATGTACTTGGCTCGGTTATGGGGCCGCATCCGTTTCCTACTATAGTAAGGGATTTTCAGAAAATTATAGGAAAAGAAATCAAAGAGCAATTAAAAGAAAAAGAAGGAAGATTACCTGATGCAGTAGTTGCCTGTGTGGGGGGCGGAAGTAATGCCATGGGAGCATTTTACGAATTTATAGAAGAAAAGAACGTAGAATTAATTGGCTGTGAGGCAGCCGGACTTGGAGCGGATAATCCGAAAAATGCAGCCACAATTGCCAATGGAAGTGAGGGAATCTTCCATGGAATGAAATCTATTTTCTGCCAGGATGAATACGGACAGATTGCACCGGTATATTCCATATCGGCAGGTCTTGACTATCCCGGAATAGGGCCGGAACATGCCATGTTAAATGACACTGGCCGTGCCAGGTATGTTCCCATTACGGATGAGGAGGCCGTGAGAGCTTTTGAATATCTGTCACGTACGGAGGGCATTATACCTGCTGTGGAGAGTGCCCATGCAGTGGCTTATGCCATGAAAGCGGCATCCGCTTATGATAAAGATAAAATTATGGTTATTAACATTTCCGGCCGTGGTGATAAGGATGTAGCAGCAATTGCAAGATACAGGGGGGTTAACATTTATGAGTAGAATCGGGAAAGCATTTGATCATGGGAAGGCTTTTATCGCTTTTGTTACCGGAGGAGATCCGGATATTGATACAACGGAAAAATTAATCTATACTATGGAAGAAGCAGGGGCAGACCTGATTGAAATAGGGGTACCCTTTTCAGATCCGATAGCAGAAGGAATTGTTATTCAGGAAGCCAATGAAAGGGCGCTTTTAGCAGGATGTACCACAGATAAGCTATTTGAAATGGTAGCTAAAGTACGTGAAAAAGTCCAGGTACCGCTTGTCTTTTTAACATATATCAATCCAATTTATACTTACGGCAAAGATAAATTTATGTTAAAATGTAAAGAGACAGGTGTAGATGGCATCATTGTTCCTGATCTTCCTTTTGAAGAAAAAGAAGAACTGGAACCGGATTGTTTAAAATATGGAGTAGATTTAATATCATTGATTGCCCCGACTTCCAATGAGAGGATTAGAATGATAGCCGAGCAGGCAAAAGGATTTATATATTGTGTATCCTCCATGGGAGTAACCGGTGTCCGTTCAGAAATCAAGACGGATATCAATTCTATGATTCAATTAGTCAGGGAGTCAACTGCAGTGCCCTGCGCCGTAGGATTTGGTATATCTACTACAGAGCAGGCTGCCAAGTTTGCCACCTTGTCAGATGGAGCGATTGTGGGAAGTGCGATTGTAAAAATCGTTGCCCAGTACGGCAAAAACAGTGAAAAACCGGTTTATGACTATGTAAAAGCTATGAAAGAGGCGGTTCGTAACTGTAACTATTAGATGGATACCAGGGTAATAATAAACAGGAAAGGAATTGATTTAAGTGTCAAAATTTTCTTCCCAAAAACGCTGATTGCAGAAAAAAGCAGCTTTAAGGGAGTCACTGTAAAATAATTCCGGATTGCCTGCATCTTTTGATTACTAAAAAAGGGTTTTATATCAATCTCACGTAAGGAATTACTGTTTCGCAGGCAGCAACGCGACGTGTTTTTTGAGAGGGTATTGTCACAGAAAACCGGAGAAGTGCAGTGCAGGAACGCTGCCTCCTCGTTTTGTGTGCATCGCGAAGCGTGTTATTGTTCACGGAACTGCTGCTTTTGAGAGGGGAGTGAACCAATGTCATTTAGGATAATAAAGTTATACAAATATCTTAAAAATAATTGTAATCGATAGAGTAATCATGTATAATCTAAAACGTGTTGATTTTTACATAAACAGGTTATTGAAGAAAGGTTACTGAGATGAAATTATTACAGGAAAGAATAGCAAAAGACGGCAATGTTAAAAGTGGAAATGTGCTGAAAGTAGATAATTTTTTGAACCATCAGATGGATATTGAATTGTTTAATGAAATAGGAAAAGAATTTAAACGGCTATTTCATGACTATAAAATCACAAAGATATTAACAATAGAAGCATCCGGAATTGGAATCGCCTGCATTACGGCTCAATACTTTAACGTACCTGTTGTTTTTGCTAAGAAAGCACAAAGTATTAATATTGATGGGGAAGTTTATTCCACAAAAATAGAATCATTTACACACAAAAAAACTTATGATGTAATTGTGTCTAAGAAATTTTTAAATCCGGAAGATAAGGTACTGATTATTGATGATTTTTTAGCTAACGGCTGTGCACTGGCAGGATTAATTGATCTGGTAAGAAGTTCAGGGGCCAGTGTGGAAGGAATCGGCATTGTAATAGAAAAAGGATTTCAAAGCGGTGGAGAAATGATACGTAATATGGGTGTTAAATTAGAATCCCTGGCTATAATTGATAGTATGAATGCAGAAGACGGAAGTATTGTTTTTCGGGATTAAGACGTATGAATGAAAAAATTGTGCAGATAATTCATCTATTTTAAATTTTCACTTGCTTATTTTGCTATTTCTTAGTAAAATAGATGTGCTGTTAAAAAAGTATTGATTATGAGAAAGGTATGGTTATTAATATGAAAAATATTAAAGAGCATATCAGACTGAATCAGTTTAAACCGGTGTATTTGCTGTATGGATCTGAAAGTTATCTTAAGAAATTATATAAAGATAAGTTAAAGACAGCAATACTGGGAGACAGCGATGAAATGAATTACTCCTATTTTGAAGGGAAAGGAGCGGAAGTTCCTCAAATCATTGCTGCAGCCGATACATTGCCTTTTTTCAGCGACAGAAGATTGATTATCATTGAAAACAGCAATTTATTTAAAAGTCAGAATAACTTAGCTGATTATATTAAATCCATTCCGGAGACCACTCATATCGTATTTGTGGAAACGGAAATAGATAAGAGAAACCGCTTATTTAAAGCTGTTAAAGATGCAGGTACCATATCGGAAATGAACGGTATGGATGAAAATAATTTAAAGTTATGGATTGCTTCTTTACTGGATAAGGAAAAAAAGAAAATTACAGGTGATACCATTCTATATTTATTAAGTAAGACTGGAACTGATATGGAAAATATCCAGAATGAAGTGGAAAAATTAATCTGTTATGCTATGGATAGGGCGGTAATCACCTCAGAAGATATTGATGCAGTCTGCACAACCCAAATCAGCGGTAAGATTTTTTTAATGATTGATGCCATTGGAAGCAGGAAACAGAAACAGGCTTTGGATTTATATTATGACTTGCTGGCCCTAAAAGAGAAACCGATGTCTATTTTATTTTTAATTACCAGGCAGTTTAATATACTGATTCAGGTAAAGGACTTAGCTGCTTTAGGTTACAATAATACGATAATCAGTCAGAAAACGGGCCTGATGCCTTTTACAATCAATAAGTATCTAAGCCAGGGCAAGAATTTTACGATGCAGACATTAAAAGAAGCCCTGCAGACTTGTGCAGAAATTGAAGAACAGATCAAAACCGGCCGATTAATGGATATTATTGGTGTGGAACTTCTGATTGTTAAGTACAGCGCCGTATAAACAGTATAATTAATTTATATATTTTGGAGAAGTACCCAAGTGGCTGAAGGGTCCGCACTCGAAATGCGGTAGGTCGGGCGACCGGCGCATGGGTTCAAATCCCATCTTCTCCGTCAATGAAAAATAAAGCAAAAGGACTTGAACCCTCGTGGGTTGAGTTCTTTTGCTTTTTATGGTATTCTAAACGCAGATTATTTATAATCCGCGGAAGGAGATTAAGGCCACCATGATTATACCTATGTCTATAGTTTATGCTAGTCAAATATCTGAATGGATATATGAAAATGAGTATTCGATTTATACTTTCCATCAAAATGACGATACGGTTAAAGAGCTAATGAAAGGTGAATATTATGCATGCCTTGACCGGTACAATGACCTGTTAGGCTATTTTTGCTTTGGAAAATCTGCTCAGATCCCTACCATCGAAAAGGGGGGTTTATGATCCTGAAATGCTTGATATAGGACTCGGTATGAAACCAATTCTATGTGGAAAAGGTTATGGATACTCTTTCGTGAAATCCGGGCTGGATTTTGCTCAAGGCAACTTTAATATCAAACAAATAAGACTAACGGTAGCTGCATTTAATACTCGGGCGATTCGCATTTATGAAAAGATCGGTTTCCAACCTTTTTTAATTGTCACTCATCGAAAAACACAAAAGAGTTTTCAAGTTATGACATACACATATTAAGCAAAATGAGAAGAGAGAAATGGCATCTTTTATTACCTAACTTCTCAATTAAATCCATGTGTCGGGATTCGGACCTACATGGATTTTTTTTGTGGTAAGTTTCGTGATATAATCGCCTCAAATTAATCTATGCGTCTTGTAAGCCCGGCATAATCAGTAATCTGCTGGATGGTTATTTCTTGATATTTTTCTGTTTGCATTAGTTCAAGTAAAGATTCTTCCATCCATAGTTTTGATTGGATGGATTTCCATCGCAGTAGGTGTTGAATTTCTGGGATTTTCACTTATTAGTTTATTTTCTGGGATTTTTCAAGGATATTTTCTTTGGTATGGAGCTTATATTGGGTTAATCTTGCATTATGTATTAATCCACATATTTCTTAGCATAAGATTTAAAGGGTATGTACCTGGAATATTGACTTCGGTGATTTTTCTGTTTCCAGGTATTTGGATATTATATAAAGCAGAACAGATATTGCATTTTTGGAAAAATACTATTTGCATGCCTTTTAGGTATTATACTAACGTATATCTTCTTTCAGGTACTTCACAGACTTATGGGTTATTGGTCTGATTTGTTATCCAAATATCCAGATGTTGAAATAAAAAAAGCTAAAATCTCAAATGGTGGTTCAAATCTGCCGTGTAAAAATGAAGATGCCCAATAAATGAAGCAAAAGAATTTGAACCTTGTGGTTTAAGTCTTTTGCTTTTACAAAATTTATGATATACTTAACCATGTATTATGATCTGAAATACAAAGAATAGTATTTTGTATTAAAACTCATTATGATAGGAGAGCTATTATGAAAGTAAATAAATCGTGGAATCCGATTATATTTATTATAATCATTTACAGCATCTGTTTTGTGTTCAGATTAATTGAATATTTGTTCATTCGTACGGATCAATCTGTTTTCGGTGAAGCTTTCATACATAAATTATTGGGTATCCTTATACTTGCGTTGTCATTACATTATTTTTCCTTAAAATGGTCAGAAATAGGTTTTACATCCTGGTCAGTAGGGAAATATTTGATATATGGTTTTATACTTGGTACAATTGTATTTTTTATCGCCTATGGAACCGAATACTTGATACAGCTTTTGACCGGCAATAATCCTACATTACTGTTCTATGTGTCCAGTTATGCTATTGGAGGCAATCAAGGCAGACAAACAGCGCTTTTATTTTATACTATTTGTATCCTTGGAAATATTATCAATGTAGTTATGGAAGAAGGTGTCTTTCGAGGATTATTTATTAAACTGGCGGAGTCAAGAGTTACATTTATAAAGTCGGTTACACTATCCTCTGTCCTTTTTGGTATTTGGCATATTGCAGCTCCTATTCGTAATTTATTGGACGGAGAAATGAGCATAACAGGGGCAGTTATATATTCCATTATGTATATTCTTACCGCTGGACTTACTGGAGCAAAATTTTGTTTATTGACGAAAATTACAGGCTCACTTTGGATGGCTATGGCAGATCACTTTCTAAATAACACAATCATTAATATTTTACATATTGCAACAACTTCCGGAGCGGATGATTTGCAAGTTATTCGTATCTCAATCGCCCAAACGGTATCTTTCCTTATTGTTCTTTTTATTTACTTTAAGAGCGGTGCACAAAAAAAGAGTACTTTTCGCCAAGAACATTTTTATCCGCCGAATGAACCGGCATAATATGTTAAATTACAAACAAGAACAGAGTCTTTTGCGTCCCTGTACATTGTTTTTTAGATAGGAGGGGACATGAAAAATTTTTTATTAAAACACCATTTATTACGTACACTTGTAGAGTTACGAGGTAATCCGCGGGCTTGTGTTTACACAGAACCTATGTGGGGTTTATCCATGAACCTATGTCTGCCATATGCCACGGTTTACATGCTGACCTTTGGTATGAACGATGTACAAGTAGGAGTAGTAACTTCTATTTATATGTTTTCCCAAATGATTTTTGCTTTCCTTTCCGGTATTATCGTTGATAAGATGGGGCGCAGACTTAGCACTATGGTTTTTGACTTCCTGGCGTGGAGCTTACCGTGTCTGATATGGGCTTCCAGTCAGGGTTTTTGGTTTTTTGCCATAGCGGCACTGCTTAACGGTACCATGAAGATAACTACGGTATCCTGGGATTGTCTGCTGGTAGAGGATGCACCAAGGGATAAAATAACTCAAATCTATTCATGGGTTATCATCTGTGGCAATCTCTCAGCAATCTTCGCGCCAATATCTTCAATATTGGTAGCAAAGCTGACCTTAACACCGGCTATACGAATACTCTACATAAATGCTTTTGTAATCATGACAGCAAAGTTGTTTATCTTATATAAGTGCTCAAAAGAAACGGCCGTCGGGAAGATCAGGCAGGAAGCGGCCCGTATAATGTCATGGGTTGAGATGTTATCCGGTTACAAAGTTGCACTGCGATTGATATTTACCTCACGAGGGACGATATTTGCTATAATAATCAGTATATTGGTTGAGATTGTAGGAATGATTGGAACGACTTTCTGGCAAATTATTGCATCCCGTCGTATTGGGGTACCGGATACGTTACTGCCTATTTTTCCGATGATACGGAGTATATTATCTATTCTGCTTTTCTTCACAGTGATCTCGCATATTAAGCAATCGAAGTTAAAATGGCCGTTATTTGGTGGGTTTATCAGTGCCATTATCAGCTGTCTGTTGTTGATAACCATATCAAACACCGGGGTTTGGGGTTATGCGATCCTGTTAGTTTCGCTATTGTTTGAGGCATTGGGTTCAGCCGTATTAAACACACTCAGAGAGTCACTGGTGGCCATACATGTTGATCCTGCGGAACGTTCAGGAATTATGGCTTTACTTCAGACAACGGTTATGCTGGTGAGTGTACCATTTGGATACATAGGCGGACTGCTTAGCGATATTTCAAGGGTATTGCCCTTTGTTCTAAGTATTGCCCTACTGCTGTCAGGTATTTTGGCTACGGCCTTATTCTACCGTAGTGAAACAAAATTAATGAAGCAGCAAGCACTATAATAATGAAATTTTCAGGAGCAGTTTGAGCTGCTCCTGATTTTGTAAACATTGCTGACCACGCTCAGCGCTAGAGTCTGAACTGGTTGACTATTTCCTGAGGGCATTATTATTCACAGATTTTATATAATTCGTGTAAATCCGAGATAGTAAAAGTACTTTTTACCGTTTCTGATTTGGCCAATGTTTTTTTATTGAACCAACAGGTATCAATTCCGGAAAGATTACCTCCTTTGATATCGGTACTTAGGGAATCTCCGATAATAAGGGAATCTTTCCGGCAAAAATCTGCGATATGAATTGTTACATAATCAAAAAATTCTTTCTGGGGTTTTTGATAGCCGATCGTTTCTGAGGTGAAAATATTTTCAAACAAATTATATAAACCGGCATGCTGTAAACGTTTTATCTGGGTTACGGTAACACCGTTGGTTACAACAAAAAGCCTGTGGTTTTTTGACAGAGTTTGGCACACCTCTAAAGCGCCGTCGATTAGTTGATGACCGTTGCCAAGAAGTTCACGGTACTGTTTTTCCCATACTTTGCCGTCAACCGTTTTACTAAGTTTATCTAAAGTGATAGAAAATCTTGTATTTAATACTTCATCCAATGCAATAATTCCGTTTTCATAAGCCGTCCATAATTGTCTGTTCACAGAATGGTACAATTTAAAAATTTCATCAGTGAAGATAATATCATTAAAAGAAAACAATTTATTTAAAGAATCTGCTTCATTGGCTGCAAAGTCTAAGAGAGTATCATCTAAATCAAAGAGCAAATTTTTATATTTCATGTCGTTATCCTTTCCGGTAATTTGTCAAAACTAAAGGTAGTCCCAAAGATAAAGCGGGGCTATTGATATTCCTGTAATTTCAGCTATTATAACATGAATCAGATTAAAATAGAACTAATTTGTTATTACGATTGCATTTTATTCCTGGTGGTTATACAATTATGGTAAATTTTCACTAATAGGAGGACAACCTATGACATCAGACTCCCTCAAGTTTTTCAATCAACATACAATAGATTGGTTTAGAAGTTCTCTCGGAAATCCGACAAAGGTACAAAAAGCGGCCTGGCCGGCTATAGCAGGAGGCAGAGATACTTTGGTATCGGCACCAACCGGAACCGGTAAGACGTTGTCCGCATTTCTGGTGTTTATTGACAGGCTGAAAACACAGGCCAGGGAGGGAACTTTAAGGCAGGAACTGCAATTAATTTATGTTTCTCCGCTGAAAGCTCTGGCTGGCGATATTCGAGAAAATCTGCGAGCTCCCTTAGATGGAATCCGAAACGAGGAGATAGCACATGGAGTAAATAAACCAATGGATTTGGATATTGCCATCCGGACCGGTGATACACCCCAAAATGAGCGGCGAAAGATGATAAAAACCCCACCGCATATACTGATTACCACACCGGAATCTTTATATTTGATGCTGACCGGCAAAAGCGGGCGGATGATTCTTAAGACGGCGCGGTATATTATCATAGATGAACTGCATGCATTGATCGATTCAAAAAGAGGAGCCCATTTAATGCTTTCTCTTGCCAGACTTGACAAGCTTTGTAATAAACCCTTGCAGAGAATTGGGCTGTCGGCGACGATTGAACCGTTAAGCCGTGCAGCCGAGTATTTATCACCGGATCCTGTAACCATTGTAGCCCCTGATATGGAAAAAGAAGTAAAGTTCATCATTACCAGTCCCTTTGCCGAGAAAAAATCATTAAGCAGGGACCCCATCTGGCAGGAACTTGCTGGTATAGTTTATTCTTATTGTAAAGATACAAAAAGCGTTATTGCCTTTGTAGAAGGGCGAATGTATGCAGAAAAGCTTGCCTATTACGTCAATCAGTTAGGGGGGGAGGGGTTTGCAAGAACCCATCATGGAAGCTTATCCAAGGAACAGCGGTTTGAAGTAGAGCAGTCGTTAAGACACGGAGACCTGCGTCTATTATGTGCCACTTCTTCCATGGAACTGGGAATTGATGTGGGTGATATCGATCAGGTATTTCAGATTGGATGTCCCCGTTCCATATCCAGTACCATGCAAAGACTAGGCCGTGCCGGACATAATCCCGGTCGTGTCAGTGTAATGCATATGTTTCCAAGAGCAGCTGCAGAATGCCTGTATTGTGGAATGACTGCAGAAGTTGCCAGAAATAAAGGTGTGGAATATTCTCACCCGCCAAGATTGTGTTTGGACGTATTGGCACAGCATCTGGTATCTATGGCCGTTAACTCAGGATATACGCTGGAGGAAGTTATGGAATTATTAGCCCGTGCTTATCCTTTCCGTGAAGTAACACGCGAGGATGTTCACGAGGTATTATGTATGCTTTCCGGGGATTATGAACATGACCGTGATATACCGGTTCGACCAAGAATTCTTTATGACAGAATTCACGGATATGTAGAGGGGGATACTTACAGCCGGATGCTGGCGGTTTCTACAGGCGGTACCATACCGGATAAAGGGTTATATACTGTAAAAACAGAAACAGGAGTGAAGCTTGGGGAATTGGATGAAGAATTTGTTTATGAATCCCGGATAGGGGACCGGTTTTTGTTGGGCACTTTTGCCTGGAAGATTACCAGTGTACAAAAAGATACGGTAATTGTATCTTCGGCTGCGGTAACCGGTGCCAGACTTCCGTTCTGGAAAGGTGAGATAAAAGGCCGATGCCTGCAGACTGGGTTGGCTTTTGGAAAGATTTTTAATAAATTAGAGACAGCGTCTCGGTCAGGCAGACTTATTGATGAATTAATGGGATTAGGGCTGGATAAGGAAGCGGCAGCGGATGCCGGAGATTATGTAAAACGGCAGATTAATGCGACTGAAGGACTGCCGGATGATAAGACCATAATTATTGAACATTTTAAGGATGAAACCGGTTATCAGATGATGGTACACTCGGTATTTGGGCGCCAGGTAAACAGTCCCCTCGCAATTCTTGCAGGGGAAACAGCCAGAAATGAATTGAACATGAATATTAACTATGTGGATGATGATGACGGTTTTTTACTCCTGCCATATGGGGAGGAAGCAGTTCCGGAGGGATTGCTGTACCGGATTCATCCGGATACGGCTAAAGCCGTGTTGACAGCACTTCTTCCGGCCACACCATTATTTAACATGAACTTTCGGTACAATTCTGCCAGAGCTTTGATGATGGGAGTGAGAAAAGCCGGACGTCAGCCTTTATGGGTGCAGCGGATTCGCAGTGCCGAAATGTTGGACTCACTGGTTAAAGTGGAGAAACATCCGTTAATCAGGGAAACAAAACGAGAGTGTCTGGAGGATTATTGGGATCTGCCGGGAGTCGAGAGAATTTTAAATGGGATACAGGCCGGAACGATCCAAATTCGGGAAATGTATCTGGAAACACCGTCCCCTATGTCAATGCTTTTACGGCAGCAGACAGAAGCCTCCATGATGTACGATTATTCACCAACACCAACGGGTGTCCAAGTTGCAGCGAAAGAAGCATTAGAACAGGCACAGGTTACAATGCCGGAACCTGAGGCACTGGCAAAGGTATCTGAACGGAATAGACTCCCGGAGGATGAAAAACAGCTTCATTCGCTGCTAATGGCAGAAGGTGATTTGATTGCCGGAGAACTAACAGTGCCTGTTGAATGGCTGGTAAATCTGGTCAGGGAGGGGAAAGCATTATATATTGAACCGGGTTTATGGATAGCAGCAGAGCATAAGGATAGATATCAAACCGCTTTGGAAGAAGATGATAAAGATGCCAGAATGCTAATCGTACGTCAGGTTTTAAGATACCGGGGGAGCTTTACAGCGGAACAAATCGGCGAACGATACATTTGGTCGGAGGAAACTGCACGAGAGGTACTAACTGCTCTTTGTCAGCAAAAGCTGGTTATAGAAAGGGAAGGCATATACTATCATGGGGAGCTGTTTGATCGTGCACAAAGAGAAACGGTCAAACAACGTCGTTTACAGGTTAAAACTCTGCCATCTGAAAGATATGCAGCATTTGCGGCATACCGTATTAAAAAAATGGGACCGCCTCTGGAACAGTTAAAAAATGCAATGCCTGTCCTTTGCGGACAGACATATCCGGCTGCTATGTGGGAGAATATAATTTTCCCGGCGAGGGTCTCAGGTTATAGAGCAGAGCTTCTTGATACCCTTCTTTCACAGGGATTTGCATTTTGGAAATTGTCGGAGGATGGAGGGCTTAGTTTTCATATGTATGATGATATGGATTGGGAAGCCGACTTATCTTTGGCCGGGGGCTCTTTGGACAAAGATGAGAAGATCCTGTATGAAGCCTTATTAAAAAAGGGAGCTAGTTTTATGCAAAGGCTTTCTCCGCTTATAGAAGGAGGATCTCCATATAACAGCCTGCTTAATCTTGCAGAAAAAGGACTTGTCTTTGCGGACAGTTTTCTGCCGGTACGTATATTGCAAATGAATGAAAAGATGGAGAAAGCCTCCCCAAGGCAAAGAGTCAGCGCCAGGAGCAAAGCTCTGACAACCGGCAGATGGGAAGTGTTAAGACCTCTAAAGCAGCTGACTATGGAACAGCAATTAGAACGGGTATTTGACCGTGTAGTTCTTTTATGCCGTGAAACTGCTAAAGATATTAATTGGGCGGCAGCACTTGAAGTTTTGCGCATCTGGGAGTATACCGGCCGTGTACGGAGAGGATATTTTATTGAGGGTCTTTCCGGAATGCAGTATATAAGAGAAAGAGATTATGCTGGGACAATCCTTGCATTGGAACAACCCGGTAATCAGATGATATGGCAGCCGGCAGCCGACCCTGCCCAGCCCTGGGGTAAAATACTGCCCCATAAACCGGATAGGGCTTTTATTAATGTTGCAGGTACAGTTGTAGCTTTAAAGGCAGGTATACCTATAGCTGTATTTGAAAAGCAGGGTAAAGTACTGCGGGTTTTTGAAGAAAAATATTTGACGGATGCCCTTTCTGAATTTATCCATGATTTTAATAGTCATCGTCTGTTTCCTTTACTTAATCGGATAACGGTAAAGCAATACCCCAAAGAAGCTGCAAAAGCACTATCGGAAGCAGGATTTATCAGAGAAATGCAGGACTATACTTTGTATAGAAAATAACTAAATAATGTTTAATTCTATATTGAAGGAACCTTTATCATATTTATGCATATTCTATAATGACAAATTACGTCTAGAATAGACATATTCTAAGTAAGAGGTACAGGCCAATAATGTCATATAAATAAAGGAGTCTTTCAATTATGGGAAATGTAGCTTTACAGATAGAACGTACACTTTTAGGAAATGTAGGACCGGCAGAAAATGTTATATTTGACATAATTCCATATTCTGCAGGCAATATAAATTATGATAATACCACAGGTCTCATTACTTTTAATGAAACCGGAAGATATATAGTAAATTGGGTAGTCGTTTTAAAGTCATCCAGTTATGCAAATGGTGTAGTCCTTACCTTAACCTCTTCTGAGAGAACTGAGATAACAGGTAATACAAATGTGAAGTCAGGGCAAATTACCGGTATGGGAGTTATTGAAATTATAACGGCACCTGCCACACTTTCTTTAAAAAATACAACGAACGGAAATTATTACTATTCCGATCAGATTCCAATTAAAGCATCATTGATTCTTACAAAGGATGATGCAACGGCAGAACCGCCTAATATGTATTGTTTTGCCGTAAGTCAACTGATTCATGTACTTTCTCAAATGATAACCACGTATGCAACCAATACCTGGACAGTATATTCCGAATCGCTTTCTTCTTACTCCGGTGTACCGCTAGACTTATATACTGCACCGGATGCAGTGAATCCGGGGTTATTGCGTTTGGTTGATATTAATGGTGATTATGAACTAATACCAATCGAGAACATTACTGTTATTTACCCTGGAGACGGAACGGTATATAATCCTGCATTTACTTACCTTACTCCGCCGGATCCGCTTCCGGTAAGCTGTGATTCAGATATGCTTGCGGCCATACAATCTTATCTTTTAGTTGGCACTTCAGTGGAAATGAGACTAGGGCCGGCAGTATCTGCTTCAGGAGATGTTTACCGGAACGAATTTGGGGTCGTAGTACTTTCCGATGAGGCCGGGAATACACCTGTCTTTATAGCTTCACCAAAAATTCTCAGGATATTTATAACCGGAAATCCGCCGTTATTAAAACAACCGAAGGATAGAAAAAAGCCGGATATTGAAATTATAAAAAATATAAGCTAATAAATCAGAGGTTGCTGCAACTAGTTTGCAGCAACCTCTTTTAGGATTAAAACTTGCTTTTCTTACTTTTTCCGGTGTAAAATATAGTTAATGATATCTCTTATATGAAATGTCAGATAGTATTTCATAAATGGACAGACTGTTTTATTATCAGATTAATTTATATAAAAAACAAAAAGGAGTGATAGAAATGATTCAAAATGAAATAGTAAACGGTATTTTTGCCAGGAGAAGTACACGAAAGTTTACGGAGCAGAAGATTGATGATGTGCAACTGGAAACGTTACTGGAAGCAGCCAGATGGGCTCCCAGCGGAGGTAATAATCAAAGCTGGTTGTTCACTGCGATCCAGAATAAAGAGATCTTATTAAAGATTAATAAAATGGTTCGGGAGGGATTTCAGATTTGGATTCCGGATGATGATTATCCCGGGAAACAAGGAGCTAAATTAAGCTCACAAAGAGAAGATTATAATTTTTACTATCATGCTCCAACACTTATTATAGCCTCTAATCGTCCCAATTATGAAAATGCCATGGCAGATTGCGCTCTTGCCCTGGAGAATATTTTTCTGGCAGCCCAATCCATGGGTCTAGGCAGCTGTTATATTAATCAGCTTCATTGGCTTCGTAATGATACAAAGCTGCGGGATTACCTGTTTGAACTGGGAATTCCAAAAGAGCATACCATTTGTTCTTCTGCAGCGATTGGATATATCGGCAAGGAGTCAAATGCACCGTTACGTAAGGAGGGTACCGTTCATATTATAAAATAAGACACGACTCAACCCGTTATTATCTGTATGGAAAATGACGGGCATATGAAATGAAAACTCTTTATACTATATTCAGGAGGTGAAGCAATGGATTGGGTTGATAGAATGAATAGTGCAATGGATTATGTGGAAAAGAATCTAAATAACGAAATAGATTATGATCAAATAAGTAAAATAATGGGCTGCTCTATTTCTGTATTTCAACGTTCTTTTACGCAGATTACCGGTATACCCTTATCGGAATATGTCCGGAACAGAAAACTTACCTGTGCAGCTTATGATCTGCAGAATACGGATGATAAAGTGATAGATATTGCCATGAAATATGGTTATGAATCAGCGGATGCATTCAGTGTTGCGTTTAAGCGGCTGCACGGTGTTATGCCTATTATGGCCAGAAAACCGGATGTAAAGCTGGCATTCTATTGCCGGCTGCACTTCGAACTTACTATAAAGGGGGTTTACAAGATGAATTACACAAAAGTAAATCGGGAACCATTTAAGGTAATCGGCCGAAGAAGAACGACTCCATACGGAGGGGGTACTTGGGCAATTGTAAAAAGCGACGGCAGTGCTGAGTTTATGAAAGAACTAAGCGGACATTTATGTGATTTAGGATTATGTTTTGGCTTTGGAGAAGACGGAAGTAATGACTATATGTGCGGTATTGAATGGGAGAAAGAGAATATTCCCGGATATGACAGTTTCGTATATCCTGAGGCTACCTGGCTTATATTTGAAGCGAAAGGAGCGATTTCAGATAATATTCTTGGAAGTACCTGGCATCGTATCAATCAGGAATTTCTTCCTCAAAGCAAATATAGGAAATCCGGTTTACCTACCATTGAAAAATATGTGGAATGGGACGAGGCTGCGGATACCTGCAGGGTTGAAATCCGGATTCCTGTGGTTATTAAGTAGAATGATTGAACAGGCTTTAGAATTAGCCACAGAATGAATAAGAATAGTCCTTAATAAACGGTCGTATTTAGAAAAAATACTTCCGTTTATTTTTTTCTTATTCAAAGAATGTTATATAGCATGTTAATAATTTTTTTTTAGATATGATTATATGGTAAAGTATGTTAATATATAATTAAAATGTTTGAGTGGAGGGTATTATGGAATTTCAAAATTTAGAACAAAGAATCATACATATGTATATGGATACATTTCCGGATTTTGTCCCCGTATTTGATGAAGCCGTATCTCTGCAGGCTCAAAGACAGTTTTATGATTTTATGAAGGATACTTACCGGACTTTATATGATAACCCTGGTTTATTGTTTACAAGCAGACATGCAGACGATGCCCATACATACCGTTTTAATAAAAGTGCGGACAAAAAACCGGAATTAACAAATCTGATGAGGCGTATCAGTAAAAAAATGGAGGATTTTCTGGCCTTTTTATTTACAATAGGAAATAAAGGGAGTTTGGATAAAAACAGACTTATTATTGAGAATGAACAGAAAATAAATAAAAATCATCTAAATATTTTTAATTCGGTAGGACTAATATATAGAGTGGAGAATAACCGTAAAATCTTAAGTCATAAAGAGTATAACGATTTATTTTATGGATGGAAATTGCTTACGGACAAACAAGGGGCATCCGTATTATCTTTTTCAAGATGTATGTATAATGATAAGCACTCTTATGCTAGTGACATTTACAAACTCCTTTTCGGTAAGAAAGGGAATCTTGAGAAGCTGATTCACTTTCTGGAGGAAAACGGTTATATTCGTATTGATAACAGAGATAATCAGATATCTCTTGATTATGTTAAGAATTACGATTTCAGGGAGCAGCAGGTTAAAGATGCATGGGCAGAGCGTACACATGGCGGAATTTCCATAAAATACGATCCTTTTGTATGGCAGCCGGTATATCTCTGCCTGCGTATGCCCAAAACGAAAGAAATTCTGTCTGCTTTTAATGATATGGAGAAGGAACTTCAGGATTTCATAATAAAGTATAATAAGAAATGTGATAACTGCGGCTACTGTACACAGACAGATAAGACAGGTGCAAGAAAGCCTAATTATATTACCGTTAACAGAGGTAAGGATTATAACTTATGCCTTTTGTTTCCGGGGTTTAATTACTGTTTTACGGATATTAATGAAGAGCTGGCCGATCATATGATACAGTGTCTTTCTTTTATTGACACAGTACTAAAAATAAGATAAAAATTAGTAATTTCTATCGATGCGATTAAAAAGTATCCTTTTTATTTGCTTCGGTATTTTGCTGCTCTCTGTATAAATTAATCATGTAACCTTTAGAGGCGTCCTTATTTTCTTCATTTAATCTATTATAATAATTCAATACCTTTTTCTCGTCATCATTTATTTTAGATTCCATAATAAAATTGTCATTTATATCCAATCCCAACAGATAATCCGATGATATGTTGTAATAATTACAGATTAATATTAAAGTTTGCAAATCAGGAGTGCTGATATTATTTTCATAGTTTGATAAAACTTTATTACTGATGCCAATTCTCTTTGATACCGTTATCTGCATTAATCCTATATTTTCTCGAAGTTCACGTAAGCGATCCCCTAATGTATTCATATGATACCTCCTCTTTTGTCAATATTATAATATATTTAACATAAAAATCTTGATTATCCCAAAAAAATAGAATTCATAATTGACAATCACCTATAAAAGGAATATAATCCTAGTAAAAGTAAAATGTATTTATATGGTAATTCTTTTCTGCAGCATCTTGGTAATCCGGTACTATCTGTCGTAATAAATTTTACTCTGTGCAATAAAGGTCATATCAACTAATCCTTTTGTCACAGTAAAATTTATATATATTTACGGCCATAGAGTTTTAAGAAGGTCTGTTTAGCCGTAAAAATAATCAATAGGGTTGAATATGGGATCAATCCTAAGAATCGGAGGATGTATTTTATGAAGAAATTGAAAAAATCAATCTTACCTGGACTTTTAATGCTGCTTCTGACAGCTGTTGTATCAGCATGTTCCAGGACACCCGCAACAGATGATGTTTTGTCATCCGGTGGGAAGCAAGAGGCGAATGGAAAAAGTATCTATATTCGCCAGGGGGGACTTCCGGACCCGGCATTATTTATTGCAAATCAGAATTCTGAAACCGGTACGAATTCTTTCGGTGATTTTGCTTTTGAGGGATTAATACGTTATCAGCGAGGCACTGACGATATTGAGTTACAACTGGCGGAGAGTTATGAGAATGTAGGTAATAAAACCATCTTTAAATTACGCCCTAATATTAAATGGAGTGACGGGGAAGCTTTTACCAGTAAAGATATCTGGGCATTTTATCAAATATGTCATAATTCACCTGTGAATTATCTGACCTCTATTGAAACACCGGACGATTTGACGGTTGAGTTTGTCTGGCAGGAGCCTGCACCTTTTGACGATCTCCGTATTATGTTAATAGCACAGGAAGTTCATCATGGGCGAATACCCTATCACATTTACAAAAAATTTGCAGATAAAAGGGCTGCTTTAGTCCAACAGCTTCCTTTACTGACGGAAGAACAAAAAGCAAACGGATTACAAGGGCCGTATGGAAGAGACGTATTTAATAATAAGGAAATTGTATCACAACTGGATGATATCTGGAAAGAATATATTGTAACGCCGCCTAATAAAGAACATGTCATAGTCGGTACAGGTCCGTATATTAATGACGTGGGGCATACCATCAATGAAGGAAGTATGAGTAAAAACCCATATTATTGGAATCCTGATAAACAGACTTACGATAAAATAATAATCAAAGCAACGACGGATGCTACAAAAGCCTCCATGATGAAATCGGAAGAAATTCAGAATATGGATGGTACTCTTCCAAAAGATTTAATGGATTCTATATTGGCCTCTAACAAAAATCTTGTATATTATCCTATGGAAGATGCGGGCTGTCATGGTTTATATTTTAACCAGGATTCCAAAACTTCGCCGATGTCAAAAAAGGAATTCAGGCAGGCCTTGAATTATATTGCTAATAGAGAAGCATTGCGGGATATCGGATCTTATCAATCAGAAATACATACATGGTCATCCCTGGGATTACCACCATCCATGCTTAAGAAATATGTGGATCAGGATGTTATTGACAAAATGAGAAAATATTCCCATGATGAGAAAAAAGCGGCGGAACTTCTTGAAAGTATCGGTTGTACCAAAGTTAACGGCAAATGGTATAACCCTGACGGAACACCGATTAAATTAACCATCGGTCTGGATAAAGGCTGGTATATTGCAACTTTAGTATCACCTATCTATGCTGATCAGTTAAAACAATTTGGTATTGATTGTGAAGTTATGGCAGTTGACAGCACCGTATATGCAAATCAGTCTGAAGTAGAACATGCATTTGACATGAGCTGGGATTGGATTGATATTGCCTGGTCATTTTCTTATCCTTATTTCCCGTTAAAAAATTATTATGAACATACCAGCGGACCTGCTAAAAAAATGAATTTTCCTTTTGATAAAAAAACCAATATAACAACTCTGGAGGTTAAAGATTGGGACGGCAATACCATTAATATCTGGAATTGGCTCGCCGGAATGCAGAATGAAACAGACGATGGGGTACGTAAAGATCATTGGGAACGTATTATCTGGGCAACGAATGAGAATGCATTTGCTATTAATTTTTATCAGAACGTAACTGCTGCATGGGAGAACCTGGCAACTACGGATGGTCTTCCTATGCTGGATAAAATGACCGAAAACCGTTGGATGCCTTTTCCCGAAACAGAAGAAGAAAAAATTGCAACTTACAATCTGAACTGGGGTTTTTCCGGTGGTGTACGTAAAATGTGGATGCTTTCTCCTAAGTTAAAATAAACGTAACTAATCAACCGCAGCGTTCTTAAATGCTAAATAATCCGGTTACAGGTACCTGTTTGGGTACCTGCGGCCGGAAACGGTAAATGCAGGAAATCATATTCAGAAGGAGAAGGAAAAGATATGAATTCACGGTATTATGTCAATAAAATAGGAATGGCATTCCTTACAATAATGGTTTGCTCATTACTTACTTTTATATTATTTCGTATGATGCCAGGAGATGTATTTGATGTTAAAGCCAGAGATCTGGCTGTGGCAAGGGGACTTGATTATAATGAAGCCAAAATATTAGTAACCAGGATGTATAATTATGATCCGACTGAGCCGGTGTTAAAACAAATGAGCCGGTATTATTCCGCGTTATTCCACGGTAATCTGGGTACTTCCATGACTAACAGCTCCATAACGGTTAATGAAATAATTACTTATTATATGCCTTGGACACTTTTTTTAGTTTCCATAGCATTAACTCTAAGTTATTTTCTGGGGATTTGGTTAGGCAGCCTTATGGCCTGGAGAAGAAAATCAATTCTCAGTTCTCTGATCGCTGCTTATGCAACAATTGTTAATGCAATACCACCGGCATTGGTTCCTACCTTTGTTCTTTCCATATTTGCGTTTGGACTTGGGTGGTTTCCAATTCAGGGTGCTTATTCCATACAGGTTAATCCCGGATTTAACTGGCAGTTTATTAAAGATGTTCTTTGGCATGCAGCCCTGCCTGTATTTGCTTATACCTGTACTCAGATTAATACCTGGGTTATGAATATGAAGGGCAGCTGTATCGGTGTTATGGCAGAGGATTATGTCACTGCTGCATATGCCAGGGGATTATCTGACCGGATAATAAGACAAAAATATGTGAAAAAAAATGCACTGCTTCCGTTATATACCGCTCTGGCCATTAGTTTTGGAGCGATGTTAGGCGGAGCAACTTATATGGAGGGACCATTTGTTTATCCGGGTATTGGGTCCCAATTGGGAAAAGCTCTTGGTAACCGTGATTTTACCGTATGTCAGGGACTTTTGCTTATAACGACCGCCGCTACAGTTTTAGCCAGCCTGTTTGTGGATTTTCTGATGCCAAAACTTGATCCAAGAATTAAAATGGAGGATTAGAATATGGGAGTGATTAAATCTTTTTTCCGGGTTATGTACAATAATAAACAAGCTTTTACCGGTATGATCATATTAGCATTTTTCCTTATTATGGCGGTTATAGGCCCCTTAGTTATTCCTCTGGATATGGGAACAGATTTTTTAAACCGTTACCAGTGGCCATCCTTTCACCATCTCCTGGGAACAGACTATGTTGGTAATGATCTGTTCCAACAAATCGTATACGGTTCGCGCTCGGTGTTATTTATTGGATTGTTAGCATCGTTTTTTACAGTGATACTGGGGTTTGCCTTAGGTGCCCTGGCAGGTTTTGCAGGCGGATTTACAGACAAAATAATCTCTATGCTGATTCAAATATTAATCAGCATCCCTGTTTTCCCGATTCAATTAATTATTGCAGTTGTATTTCCTGTCCGCAATGTCATTATGCTTGCCATTGTATTAGCGGTTTTAAGCTGGGCGTGGCTGGCAAGAAATGTCCGTGCGTCTATTCTTTCTTTAAAACAGAGGGAATTTGTGTTAGTGTGCCGTATCATGGGATTGCCGAAATATCACATTATATTCAAAGAAATACTGCCAAATGTAACATCTTATCTGGCTTCGACCTTTGTACTCAATACAAACTCGGCGATTGCGGCCAGTGTTGGTCTTATGCTTTTGGGGATGGCACCATATGACGCAACGCACTGGTCAATCATGCTGTCCAATGCATCTACCCAGGCTAACAGCGGAATGAATACAGCAGGAATTTTTAATATGATGGTACCCACCGCTGCATTCATATTATTGCAGATGTCTCTGATCTTTTTTGCAAATGGATTGGATGAAGCCTTAAATCCAAGACTTCGTGCTACCTATAAAACAGGTAATAAAAAATCAGGAAAGCTTCCGCCATGGAAAAGAAAGGAATATTGCCATGCAGACACAAGATAAACTTTTTGAAAACGGCAGACCAGAGGAAATGACTTCTATATTGGAGATAAGAGATTTATGTGTGGATTTTTTTCTGCCCAATGGAGTCTTACGTGCCGTTAATTATTTGAATTTTGATTTACCTGGGGGAAAGATTACAGGGCTTGTAGGTGAAAGCGGCAGCGGGAAAACCACATTAACAAGTGCTGTTCTCCGCACGGTATCCAATCCAGGTAAAATTACACAGGGTCATATTATGTATGAGGGAAAAGATATTCTGGCATTTTCTGATAAAGATCTTAAAAATTACAGATGGCAAAAGGCAGCGATGGTATTTCAGGCTGCCCAGAACTGCCTAAACCCTTCTATGACCATAAAAGAGCAGTTTATTGAAACTTACCTGGCTCATAAAAAAGATTTGAGTGTAAGTGAAATCACAGTTCTTTCGGAAAAACTGCTAAAAGGTGTAAGACTGGATGCAGAACGTGTATTACGATCCTATCCCCACGAGATGTCGGGTGGTATGAAACAAAGGGTCATGATTGCTTTTGCGCAGATTCTGGAACCTGCCATACTTTTTTTAGATGAACCAACCACTGCCCTGGACGTTATTACGCAGGACTATATTTTTGACATATTACAGACTATCCATGAAAAAACCCATATGACCATGCTTTTGTCCACTCATGATATTGCAGTTGTAGCAAAGACCTGTGATTATATGGCAGTTATGTATGGAGGCTGTATAGTGGAAATGGGAAACATATTTGACATATTTGAATCTCCAAGTCATCCTTATACGAAATTATTAATAAAGGCTGCACCCTCACTGGTGGGTGAATTAAAAGAGCGTACAGCCATACCGGGAACTGCACCTGATCTTATGAAGAAACGGGAAGGATGTATATTCGGAAACCGGTGTCCTTTGTGCGGGGAGGAATGCAGGCAAACCGAACCTAAGACAGTAACGGTTTCTCAAGGTCATACTGTTGCCTGTCACAAAATTAATAAAGAATTAGTAAATGACAAACCTAAGAGTTGATATTTAAAGAGCGGTTAGTGAAAAAGCTAGTTGAAAGAAAATTTAAGAAAAGAAAGGAATGCCATAAAAAGAGTATCTCAATCTGTGATACTTGATTTACATTTATTATATGGCAGTAATATATCTGTGAACAGATGTGTTATGTAACGGGTGCTATTATGAATGAAAAAAATAACGGAGTACCAATCGTTCAGCTGGATAATCTGGAGGTGGATTTTTATAAACGAAAAGGGATACTAACCAATCCACAGAGATTAAATGTGTTACATAAAATTGATTTCACAATCGATAGGGGAGAGATTGTGGTAGTGGTCGGTGAAAGCGGCAGCGGTAAAACTACAATGGCTAATGTGATCTCCGGACAAATTAAGAAAACAGACGGCAGCTATAAATTTAACGGTCATGAGATTACATCTATGACAAAAGAGCAGATTTCCGAGTATAGAAGCAGTATACAGATGATACAACAGGATTCCTATGCCGCACTTAATCCTATGAGAACCATGATAAAATCCCTGGGCGACCCTATGCTGATTAAAAAAATTGCCAATAAGAGTAATCTGTTGGAGAAAGTCAGTAAAGTTTTGGAAACAGTTGAGTTAACACCAACAGACCACTTTATCAATAAATATTCCCATCAACTCTCGGGAGGGCAGAGACAGCGTATTCTGATTGCAAGAGCCCTGGCCATGAATCCACAACTTATTTTGGCTGATGAACCTGTATCGATGATTGATGTATCACTTAGAGTTTCTATACTGAATTTACTTGCACGTTTGAATCAGGAAAGGGGTATTGCCATCCTTTATATTACCCATGATCTGGCGACGGCCCGGTATGTAGGCAGAAACGGACGTATTGCAGTTATGTATTTAGGGCAGATTGTAGAGACGGGTAATGTGCAGGAGGTTCTTGCCAACCCGAAGCATCCCTATCTGCAGGCATTACTTTCCGCAGTACCCATACCGGATCCGCGTTTGTCACGAAGCAGGAAAAAAGCAATTATTATGGAGACTGATTTGCCCTCCCTTTCAAATATGCCGTCGGGGTGCAGATATCATACCCGGTGTTTGTACTGTAAAGAGATTTGTAAATCAGAGCAGCCTCAGACCAGACAGTATGGAGCTTCCATGGTTGCCTGCCACCTGGTTGAAGAATTGCCGAAGTTTGAGCTTTATGATAAAATAGCAGAGAATCAATAAGAAGGGGTGTGTATTGTGTCAGGCAGGAAAAAAACTTTACATAGGGGTTTGACTGATCTGGATGAATCGATTCTGTTTTTAACCCAGCCTTATATAAAAATAGCATTGGTATGTTTATTATTATCGTTATATTGCATGTTGAATACGAGGGGTGATTTTCATTCACTTTCTTTTGTTTTGAGTGTTATTACATTCATCATTAACAGTATATTGATAGTAATACTTTATTTTAAGGCTAAAGGTATCCGTTCGAAAGGCAAAGAAAAATAAATATCAAAAATAATATATTAACAAATCAATAATAAATAAATTAACAAAAATAAAAATCCAATATTAAAGCATCTTTTTTAGACTTATAAGATTGGATAACAGTACTGAATATGGTAAGATAATAATAAAAATAAAAAGAGCCGTTTGCTGGAGTAAAAACGAAGCAGGGCATAATAACTAACTGCATTAATGCTGTTACCTTGCATTATTTTGCAATAAATGCAAGGTATTGTGAATTCATAATTGCTATACTTTAATAGAAAGGAGGAGATACAAGTGAAATGGCTTGAAAACATGAATAATGCGATAGAGTATATTGAAAATAATCTTCAGGAGAAAATGGATTACGAGAAAGTAGCGCATGCTGCCTGTTGTTCTGTTTATCATTTCCAGCGAATGTTTTCTTTTATGACAAATATTCCGCTTTCCGAGTATATTAGACGAAGAAAGATGACAATGGCAGCGTTTGAGCTTCAGAACAGTGACATTAAAATCATTGATCTGGCATTGAAATATGGTTATGATTCACCGGAATCCTTTACCAGAGCTTTTCAATTATTACATGGCATCACCCCCACGGCGGCCCGCAAGTTAGGTACCTATATAAAAGCCTATCCACGTATTTCTTTTCAAATAACAATTAAAGGAGATAGCGAAATGAATTACAGAGTCGTACAAAAACAAGCATTCCAGGTATATGGTATCGAGAGGATTTTTGATACAAAGGATGGAGAAAATTTAAAAGATATACCAAAATTCTGGAAAGAACTTATGGACAACGGAGAGTTTGATAAGTTGGCTAAATCAGCAAATTATCCCAGTTCCGTTAATGCGGTATGCGGATACAGAGAAATGGAGGGAACGAAATTTCCATATATGGTATGTAGTCTAAAGACTTCCCTTTCCGACACAACAGGTTACACGGTTGTGGATGTTCCGGCTGCAACCTGGGTTTTGTTTGTAAACGAACCTCACAGCATGGAGGATACAACCAAGGAAACACAAGCTCTGATTGCAAGAGTTTATACAGACTGGCTTCCGACCTCTAACTATGATTTGGTTCCGGGATATGAATTTGAAATGTATTATGACACTTTTGACGGAAAATGTTATGAAGAAGCCTGGTATAGGGTAGTTCCGAAAAGATAAATACACTAACTAACGCTGATGAGTGTAAGACATTGTGAGTCAAATAACAAGAAATGAATGAAAAGAGGCTGTTCTAAAATTTATATATTTTATTACTTGCATTACACACAAGTTAATAAAATTATAAATTTTCGACAGCCTTTTTGTTAGTATCATTAAGGCGCAAAAAGACACGAAAATTGTAAAAAAACATATTATAACAATATAGTTGGGAATATATATGCTTAACATAAAAGTTAAAATTTTGTTAATTATAAATTTTATATAAAATTAAATATTTAATATATGGGAGGTCTCAAATGTATAATTCAATACCAATACCAGTACATGTAGAAGAAAAAATGAAAAGATCCTTAAGAAAAATGAATTCGGAATCAATTGTTGGTATTGGTTTGGGTGAGAAACATGATAAAACCACAAGGACTGCTATATTAAATGCGGGAGGACTTGAAAATTTAATTAAAGTAAATGATACGGTAGTAATAAAACCTAATCTGGTTAAACCGTCCTTACCGAACGAGGCAGTAACAACAGATTATAGAGTTGTTCAAGAAGTAGTCAATATGGTAAAAGAATGTGGTGCCAGTAAAATAATAATAACAGAAGCAACACCTTATGGGAATGTATTTGAAGCAGCTTTATATAATCAAATAGCTGGGGCCGTTTTGATTGATATGAATGAATGCAAGGAAGAGGACTGTTATAGGCTAAAACCGGAAAACAGTTTAACGAATGAAGATTTACTTATACCGAAAATATATATGGATGCCGACATTGTAATTGGTGTAGCAAAGTTAAAGACACATGCCGAAGCCGGTGTTACTTTAAGCTTAAAAAATTCTATCGGAGTACCGCCAACCCATTTTTATGGGATAGGCACCAAGTTAAATCTGCATCTATGGGGTCTAGAGAAATCTATTGTAGATATAAATAAAATAAGAAAACCGGATTTTGTGGTAATTGACGGTATTGCTGGTGGTGAAGGCTTCGGACCGTTGGGGGTTCGACCGGTTCAATCCAATATAGTTTTGGCAGGAGTTGACCCGGTTGCCGTAGATAGCGTTGCACTCGACTTTATGGGATTTACTTTAGAGGAAGTAAGTCATGTCACCTTGGCCGCCAAAGAGGCTTTGGGGATATCGGACTTAAATAAAATTAAAGTAATCGGAGCTGATATAACAGATAAAAAAATGAAATTTAAGAGATGTTAATGGCTCTTGTCAGAATGGAATATTATGAATCAGCGGGGAAAAAATATTTATAATTAAATAAGGTCTAAACTTAAGTTATCAAATAATATAAAATAAATACAGATTATTAGGTATCACTTAGGAGAAAGTTTGAATGCCTTATAATAAATATCTTCAGAAAGGGTGCATAACATGAAAAAAATTATAAAAGCAAATAGGAATATATTAATGACTGTTTTAAGGCAAATCTTAAGAGGCTGTTAGCCTCACATAAAAAATATAAAAATGTAAGAGGTTTTTGCAAAATTTTATAATGCTTAATATGTGCTTTTATTTTCACATCTTTATGTATTAGGAATTTTGCGAAAACCTCTTTTGGTTTATTATGGGAATGTAAGGATTCAGATGTAGATATAAGAATTCACATAATTTCCAACATATACCTAGTGCAATATTTCTGATTTTAATTTACAATAAATTTGTAACATATTTAATAAATTCGTAATAAATGAGTTTGGAGGTTTCAAATGATAAAAGTAAGAAAGATAGTTACATATTGCATGATAGGGACAATAGCTTTTGCCAGCCGTACTGTTATTTCGAATGCTGCCGAGGTGCCGATTGCGGGTATAGATGTTTTATTAAGTGATTTTTATCAGAATACGGATAAAGATTATAAAGATATTAAAAATTATTTGTCCTCTGATTTCTTCAAAGAATATGCGGATATATCTTTCGCGCAGGTAACCGACTATGTAAACATTAGAAAAAAACCAAGTGAAGAAAGTAAAATAATCGGAAAATTATATAATAATTCAGCAGCTACAATAATTTCTAAAAAAGGTGAATGGTATAAGGTGAAATCAGGAACCGTTACAGGGTACATAAAATCCGATTATCTAGTTACAGGTAAGGAAGCAGCAGAAGTAGCGGGTTCCGTTGGTAGCAAAGTTGCAACTGTAAATACAACTACCCTGAAAGTAAGAAAAGAAACCAGTACGGATGCACCTATAATCACTTTACTTCCAATCGGGGAAGAATTAAAAGTTAAAAAAGAAATGGACGGATGGATTAAAGTATCTTTGGGCAGCCAGGGAACCGGTTATGTTTCTGCTGATTATGTGGATTTATCGACGGAATTTACAGAAGCAGTTTCCATTGAAGAAGAAAAAGCAAAACTGGCAGCAGAAGAAGCAGCCAGAAAGGCCGCAGAACAATCTCAGTCAACGGATTCTTCCGCTAATAACAACTCCTCGAATAATTCCTCAAGTAATACGGCTCGTTATTCAGCAAAATCAAACAATATATCATCTCAGGATAAAATTTCAAGTAACAGCAGCTCTAACAGTTCTTCTTCCCGGGACAAGATTGTAAGTTATGCCCTAAAGTTTCAAGGAAATCCTTATGTCTATGGGGGAACAAGTTTGACCAATGGAACGGATTGTTCCGGTTTTACACAATCGGTTTTTTCTAATAATGGAATTTATATACCCAGGGATTCAAGATCCCAGGCATCCAGCGGAAAATCGGTTTCCATATCCGATATCAGACCGGGAGATTTAATTTTTTATTCAAGAAACGGTTCGATTAATCACGTTGCTCTTTACATAGGTAATGGACAGGTTATTAGTGCAAGCAGTCCCAAAACAGGCATTGTGGTACGCAGTTACAATTATAGACAGCCTGTTAAAGCAGTAAGTTATATTAACTAAAATATAGAATCGAAGATAGTCTAAACTTTATTTAAGTCAAAAGTATGATAATTTTAATTTCAGCTCCACAAAAAGTAATAGGATTAGGGTGTTGATGTGCAAATTGACAAATGGGATTTGTATGACTTTGATACCCGAATCCTAATTAATGATACAGAAATGAGGAATCTATAAAAGATGAAGCAATGGAGAAAATACTTGGCCGCGGCGGGAGCCGCAGCCCTGGTTTTAGTTTTGGCTCTCAGTATTAAAAACAACGGGATTAAAGCGGAAACCGAGCCTGTAAAAAACAGTACGATGGTACAGGAAAATTTACAGACTGAAGTGGAAACTACTTCCGAAGAAGCCGAAACGGCTTCAATTTTATCTACCGAAGAAAAATCAGTGGCAAACGATAAAGAAGTAAACCAGGAACAAAGCGTTTCAGAAGATGAAATAAAAGCAGATATTAATAGCTTTATTAAAACATATTATAATGCACTAGGGGATCAAAATAAAGAAAGTTTGGATAGGAAAGATCAAGCAAGTGATAAAAAAACGGCTGATGATCAGGATTCGGGTAAAACAAAAAAGGAAAGTCAGTCGTCAGATAAGCAGTCAGAAGGGAATAAATCTGTTAAAAAACAGACATTGGATAGTAAAGAAGCTGATAATGAAATTATTGAGAAATATCAAGATATTAAAACCTATATTAAACCAGGATTAGAGAAAAATTCCTATGTAGTATTTACTAGATATAATATTAAATTATTTAATATAGATACCTTAGTTCCCGGAATGAGTTCCATGGTTATTAACAGAGATGAGACTGGTAATCTAATTATTAATAAGGAACAAGATAATAAAAAGCTAAACGATTATATTAATAAATTATCGAAAGAAAAAGATATTAAAAAAGTTATTAATGATGTTAATGCTAAATTAACGAAAGCAGTGAAAAAAGATACTGCACTTCAAGGATTTATGGATTATTTAAAATAGTTACCGAAAAGGTTTTCTGAAAGAAGTTTCAGAAGGCCTTTTTTTTATTGCATAGGAAAGTTCGGAGAACTTTCCTATGCAATAAAAAGCCTTCCAGGCAGGATGCGCATGATGTACTTAAGGTAGATGTCACTGAAGTGACAGCGCGTCAACGCTAGGTCTGACAGACCATATTCTTCTTACACATTTCTGTAAGAAAAACTTAATAAGATCGTAATTGATTTTTTGATTCGTCAAATGTAGAATATATTCATAAATGGATTCGTCAAACGTAGAAAGAGGTGAAACAAAAGAAAAATGCTTAAAAGGCTGCCTGATTCGGAATTGGAAATCATGATGATAATATGGGAGGCAAAAGAACCTGTAACAAGTGCATTTGTCAGTGAAAAACTAAAATATAAAAAAGAATGGAAGATTACGTCAGTACTTACATTTCTGTCCAGATTAGTAGATAAGGGTTTTCTGTCAAGCACAAGAGAGGGTAAGGTTAATATATATTTTCCGCTTATCGGTGAGCAGGAATACTTGGTAAGTGAAAGTAAATCCATTCTGGAAAAATTATATGGGAATTCCCTGACTAATTTTGTTACGGCACTTTATAAAAGTAAAACAATCAGTGAGGAAGATATAACAGAACTTCGCCTATTTATTGATAAAGCATCTAAGGGGGAATAACATATGCTGCAGGAAATCTTCCTAAATATTATAAATGTGTCAATCACTACTTCTATTCTTATAGGAATAATTATACTTATGCTCCCATTGTTTCGTAAAAATTATTCGGCAAAATGGAGGTATTGGGTATGGCTGATAATTGCGGTCAGATTGGTGATTCCTTTTAACTTGTCAATACATAACCCGCCTATTGAGATAGCCACACCCGCTCAAAGTGTAGATATTAAGTTAACATTACATAAACCGGCAAGCATTCCGGCTTCTCATTATTTAATGATTCCCCAGACTGTGAAAGATACTGGTACAAAAGAATCCATACCCATTACAGGAATTTTTGCAACGATATGGTTGTCGGGTTTTGTGCTATTTATACTTTATTATATAGGGGGATATATAGTATTTAGAAATTCTATTAAACGGTTTATCAGACCGGTTGAGGAAAATAGAGTTATCGAATTATTTAATAAAGTCAAAAAAGAGTTAAAAGTTACTAGAAATATAAGGGTATATTACTGTAAAAAAGGTATCAGCCCTATGATGACAGGTTTTTTTAATCCTGTTTTGATATTACCGGAGCTTGAGCTGGATAAGGATTATTTGGGTCTAATCTTAAAACATGAATTGATTCACTATATGCGGAAAGATATATGGTATAAAGCATTACTATTATTAGCTAATGGAATCCACTGGTTTAATCCGCTGGTCTATCTTATGAAAAATCTATCCGAGAAAGATTTGGAAATGGTATGTGATACCGAAATTATAAAGGAAAAGGATATAACCTTTAAACGTAAATACAGTGAAACAATTATTTTGGCAATCCATAATGGCAGAGTACATAATACTGCATTTTCAACTTATATTCATGGAGGGAAGAAAACGATGAAGAAACGTTTCGCAAACATATTCGACAATGGTAAAAAGAAACAGGGCATTGTCTCGATATGCTTTATACTGGCAGCGGTCTGTCTGATCGGCAGTTTGGTTGCCTGCAAACATAAAGAGAATGCTCCGGAAGACACAAATAGCACTATTGATACTTCTGATAATAGTGGTAGTGGTAATAAAGGGGCAAAAAAAGATAATCAGATTATATATGGAGATAATAGGTTTGGGGCTTCTGAGCAGGTGGACAATCAAGATCTGCCGGAAATACCTAATAGTACAGATGAAACTGATTCAGCGGATTCGGAGGATAATACGGTTCCCATTACAGTAACAGGTAACAATGGTTATAAGGGCATCCATACTAAGGGCGTCACTGATACGAATCCGACAGAACCAGCCAAAACAGGTAGCGATGTATCAGAAACATCCGGTAATACAGAGTTAAACAGTGACGGTAATTCGTCTGACTCTGATACCATGGATGGTTCCATTAGTAAGGGGGATTCAATTATTTATAATAATAATCAATATGGTTTTGAGTTTACGCTGCCCTCCAGCTGGAAAGGTTATACTATACTAACGGACAAATGGGAAGGAGTCGATTTTAATGAATCGCAGAAAGTGACGGAAACCGGCCCACTTATCTCTATCAGACACCCCTTATGGACTTCAGGTCAACCGCGTCAGGATATTCCGATTATGATATTTACATTAAGTCAATGGGAGGCTATGCAGCAGGATAAATTCCATATCGGCGCTGCACCTATTAATCCGGATGAATTTGGACGTAATTCCAACTATGTATTTGCATTACCGGCAAGATATAACTTTGCCTATCCGGCCGGGTTTGAAGAAGTAGAAGAAATTATGGAAAATGCTCCGTTAACACCAACTGAGAATATAACATCCAATAAGTAAACTCCTATACAAGAGCTATGGTAAAGTTTAATTAGTACTGAACTTTGCTGCAGCTCTTGTATATTATATAATTATTTTCTTTGGGCGTAATATAGTAATGGTTAACAGAAATCTGCAGGAATAGTTAGTCGGAACTGACCTGAGAATCATGGTCTTGCATTCTATAAAATTCTTTGAATTCCGTTGGCGTACATTTTTTAATGGTTTTAAATACCCGGTTAAAAGTTGAAATACTGGCAAAACCGGACTGGAGAGCAACTTCAATGATTGGTAATTCAGGATTAAGCAACAGGCTTTCGGCTGCTTTAATTCTTCTTAAGGTTAAATAATCATAAAAAGAAGTTGATGTCATTTGTTTAAACAATCTTGAAAAATGAAATTTGGAAAACCCGGCTAAGGAAGCAGCATTTTCTAATGTAATATTGTCCATATAACCACGGTCAATGTAATCATAGATCATATTCATTTTCTCTATATATTCTTTTTGTTTATTAAGTCCTGTCTGAGGTAAGATGGTATTAGCACCCATATGATTACGTCCGATTAAAATAAACAGCCTTATTATTAAATTATAGATGGAAGCTTCCCATAGGGGGATAGCATTAATATATTCTTCTTTAATTTGTATTAACAATTCATAAGCTTCTTTATAAATTTCGGGTGAATTTACAGAAGTAATAACATTCGGCTGGGTTAGTACAGGGGTAATACCGGAAAAACCTTTTTGTCTGCTCATAAGTGTGAAATCAAACAGTATAATAATTCTTGAACCTTGTGGCGGAGCATAAAGCTCATGAAGGTCTCCCGGCGGGATGATTAAAATATCGCCTTCAAACAAAGTATAGACTATTTTATTTATAGTTACGGTATAAGAATTTGATAAAGGCATAATGATTTCTACAGCGGAATGCCAATGAAGAGGAAAATTTATATTATTCTGGTTTACCCATAAGAGTACCGAGGAATTATCCGAATAACCGACCTTTTCAAAGGTTCCCTCCACCTTACGCGTAAAGTCAGGATCATATGCAGGATTATTTTTTGTTAATTGTTTATCAGTCATATTATCCTCTTGAAATATCTTATTTGAGTTATCACAGTAACTATAAAACATTTGAAAACCTTGCAACAATCATATATTGCTAAAATATGAGACTAATTTACTAATTGGTATGTCAAATAACATATTATATACAGGAGCATAGATTTTGATTCATTTGGGATAACGTAAGGAATCTATTCATATTTTATTATAGGATGCAGGTAAAGTAAATAGTTTTTATAAAATAGGTAAATATTATAACTTAGCAATTACTGAATGCTGAGTAGCAATAATTGATAAGAGTATTTAGCTTTTTTATAATATAATAACATCATAAAAAAAGAATTTGGACAAGAAAAAGCGAGGAGGAATTTTCAAAATGGAATCTAAAAAGTATTTAGATGAATCATTATCTTTTGAAGAAAGAGCTGCGGCACTGGTATCCGAAATGACACTGGAGGAAAAGGTTTATCAGACCCTTCACGGATCAGCTGAAATTAAGCACCTGGGGGTAAAAGCTTATAATTACTGGAATGAAGCACTTCACGGCGTAGCCAGAGCTGGGGTAGCAACAGTATTTCCACAGGCAATCGGATTGGCAGCAACTTTTGATGAAGAATTTATAGGTCAGGTGGCTGACTGTATCTCAACAGAGGGCCGTGCCAAATTCAATATGCAGCAGAAATACGGAGATACAGATATATACAAAGGTTTGACATTCTGGTCTCCTAATGTAAATATCTTCCGTGACCCCAGGTGGGGCAGAGGTCATGAAACTTATGGAGAAGACCCTTATCTGACTTCCCGTCTGGGCGTTAGTTTTGTTAAAGGCTTACAGGGAAATAATGAAAAATATATGAAAGCGGCGGCCTGTGCAAAACATTTTGCAGTTCATTCCGGACCGGAAGATCTTCGCCATAGTTTTGATGCTAAGGTCTCTAAGAAAGATTTAAATGAAACATATCTGCCGGCTTTTAAAGCCTGTGTACAGGAAGGAAAAGTTGAGGCAGTTATGGGCGCGTATAACCGTACCAATGGTGAACCCTGCTGCGGAAGTAAAACTCTGCTTAAAGAGACACTTCGGGATAAATGGGGATTTAAGGGACATGTAACATCGGATTGCTGGGCGATTAAAGATTTTCATGAACATCATATGGTAACATCTACACCTGTAGAATCCGTAGCATTGGCGATGAATAATGGCTGTGATCTTAACTGCGGTAATATGTTCGTACATTTATTGCAGGCTGTAAGAGATGGATTAGTAAAAGAAGAAACCATAACACAGGCAGTCACGAGATTATTTACTACCAGAATGAAACTTGGTTTATTTGATGCTCCCGAGAAAGTACCTTATAATACTATTAACTATGATGTAGTGGACAGTAAGGAGCATAAGGAGCTAAATGTAAAAGCAGCTAAAAAATCCATTGTATTACTAAAAAATAAAAACGGACTACTGCCGCTTGATAAGAATAAGCTGAAAAATGTTGGTGTGATAGGACCGAATGCAGATAACCGTAAAGCATTAATCGGTAATTATGAGGGAACTGCTTCCGAATATGTAACCGTATTAGAAGGTATCAGAGAGTATCTGGGAGAGGATGTAACCGTTCGTTTTTCCGAGGGATGCCATTTGTTTAAAGATAAAGTACAGGGACTTTCAAGATCCAATGATCGTATTGCAGAAGTCAGGGCTGTAGCCGATGCATCCGATGTTATCATAGCATGTTTAGGTCTTGATGCCGGACTGGAAGGAGAAGAGGGAGATGAGGGTAATGAATTCGCCAGCGGTGATAAACCAAATCTGAAACTTCCGGGATTACAGGAGGATATTTTAAAAGTTCTCTATGAGAGCGGTAAACCGGTTGTATTAGTTTTACTATCCGGCAGTGCATTGGCAGTAACCTGGGCGGATGAACACATTCCTGCTATTGTAGAGGCATGGTATCCGGGGGCTCAGGGAGGCCGCGGTATTGCTCAGATGTTATTTGGTGAATTCTCACCTGAGGGTAAGTTGCCGGTAACTTTCTATCGTACTTCAGAAGAGCTTCCGGATTTTACGGATTATAATATGACAGGGCGTACTTATCGTTACATGAAACAGGATGCATTATATCCATTTGCATATGGATTAAGTTATACGGAATTTGCTCTTAAAGAAACCTCTGTCAGCCGGAACGAAATAAATGCGGATACAAATGTGGTTTGCAGTGTTAAGGTAGCGAATATCGGCAAAATGGACGGAGCGGAAACCGTACAGGTTTATATTAAAGCATTGGATGTTAAGGATGCACCGGTTTATCAATTAAAAGGAATTAAGAAAATATTCTTAAAAGCTGGAGAAGAAGTGGATGTTCAAATGGTTCTTCCGGCACAAGCTTTCGCTTTATTTGATGAAGAGGGTAAATTGGTATTAAATGCAGGTGTTTATGAAGTTTACATCGGAACGTCACAACCGGATAAGAGAAGCATCTGCTTAACCGGAAAACAACCGGAAGTTTTTAAAGTAAGCTGTAAAGAAACATCTGTAATAGAGGCATAATCAGATTGTAGTGGCTGCTGCAAAATAATAAATTTTGAAGCAGCTTCTATTTGTGTATTACATTTAAAACTTGTACATCTTTTCATAAATATCCATATCCCTTGTATAATTGCGAAAATAAGTTAAGATAACTAGTCTTAATAGATTAGTTACAATTGAATTTTTCCATGTTATACTGATTTATATAATAATGGTAAATAAATTCAATTTTTATTTTAATACACACTACATGGGAAGATTTTTCAGAATCTTGCATTAAATATAAATAAAATATGATACTTATAGGATAAAAGCAGATGCAAAGGGGAAGTCTATGGAAAAATATTATAATGTCATGGAGACATTAGTTGAAGAGAAGTTAGACGAAATCTGGGATAATTTAGATTGCTGCAAATGTGAAAAATGTCGTAATGACATTATTGCATGTACATTAAATCAAATGAATCCTAAATATGTTGTAACCAGAGAAGGAGAATTATTTGCTCGTTTGTGCATTTTATCTGCAGATTATGAGTTTGAAATTGTAAAAGCGATTGCCACATCGGTTAGAATTGTTACGGAGCATCCGAAACATTACATATAAAGCAAGGGGGTTTTTCTTATGTGCGGCCGTTATTATGTAGATGACGAAACATCAAGGGAAATACGTAAGATATTGGAGCAGTTGGATGCTAAATATGAGAATAATAACAGGAAAACCGGTGAAATATTTCCCACTGACACTGCACCAATACTGGCAGCTTTTGGGAAGAACATTGAGCCGGAAGTGTCGATATGGGGATTTCCTAATTATTATAAGAAAGGTGTATTGATTAATGCCAGAGCAGAAACAGTACTGGATAAAAAGACTTTTCGTGAAAGTGTATTAAGCAGAAGATGTGTTATTCCATCCAGCGGGTTTTACGAGTGGGACAGCAGTAAGAAAAAGTTCTATTTTAAAAGAGAAAATACAGAGATTCTTTATATGGCAGGAGTTTATAATTTTTTTAATGAGGAATGCCGTTTTGTTATATTAACGACACAAGCGAATCAATCCATGAATGGTATTCATGACCGTATGCCGGTGGTCCTGGATCAGGAAGAAATAGAACAATGGATACAGGACAATAACAGTACAGGCAGGATATTAAATCAGGTTCCGCCCGCTTTGGCGCGGATATCTTAGCTACAAATTTCTGCATATAATTGATCCTATATTCCGGTATTCTGTTTTAAAAGGAGAGTATATCTGAAATCACCAAATAAAGAGAGCCAAAAGAGTTTAAAATAAGACGCTTAATCAAGCGTCTTATTTTTGTGAATAAAGAAATATTCAACTTATACAGGACGGAGTGGGTTAAGCCCCTTCCCGAATCTATAGTTATTAAGCAATAGAATTAACGGCTTTGCTTAAACGGGATACTTTTCTAGATGCAGTATTCTTATGATAAACGCCTTTAGATGTAGCTTTATCAATTTCAGAAATTGCAGTGATTAAGCTTGCTTTAGCAAGTTCTTTGTCGCTGGCAGCCACAGCAGCATCAACTTTCTTTATAACAGTCTTAACCTTAGATTTAATCGCCTTATTTCTTAAAGCCTTAGTTTCATTAACTAAGATTCTTTTCTTAGCAGATTTAATGTTAGCCAAATCGTACACCTCCAAAATGTTCTATTTTTAATTGAATTATTTGTTTCATTAAATCCGGACACGGACGTTCTAATGCAAACATACTATTATATAGTAGTATAAAGCCATAATTCTGTCAATACATATTTTGAAAAAAAATGAAGAAAATATAAGAGAATAACTTTAAACATAGAAAGGTAAAATCTTAGAGTATGGACAAAAAAGAAGAAAATAACAAGATAGCAGGAGTTCCGAGGACGGACCTTGCATTAGAAGTGAGAGAAACCTTTGATGAAGACAATGTAGAAATACAAGGCGTGGTTTTAAAGGAAGATTATGATAAGAAAAAAGATATACGCGTAACTACGGTAACCATTAAAGATCAAAAAGGTGCGGATGCCATGGGTAAACCCATTGGTACTTATATTACTATAGAAGCTCCCAAGCTGGGAGAGGAAGATGAAAGTTTCCACGAACCTATAACAAAAGAAATTGCAAAATATATTAAGCAATTAGCCGGTGATGCTTCTAAAAGAGAAATACTCATAGCAGGACTAGGTAATCGGGAGGTTACGCCGGATGCTTTAGGACCCCAGGTAGTAGATAACTTATTTGTTACGAGACATCTGGTGAAAGAGTTTGGCAGCAGTTTCTTGGAAGAGAATAAAATGGGTAATATCAGTGCTATTTCACCGGGGGTAATGGCTCAGACAGGTATGGAAACCAGTGAAGTATTAAGAGGAATTATTCGGGAAACTATGCCCAAATTAGTAATTGTAATCGATGCATTAGCAGCCAGAAGCATAAACCGGCTGAATAAAACGGTGCAGATTACGGATACCGGTATCAGTCCCGGATCCGGAGTAGGTAATAACAGAAAAGCTTTAAATAAAGAAAGCCTTGGAGTTGATGTGATTGCGCTGGGAGTTCCAACCGTAGTTGACGCTTT
Source organism: Anaerocolumna sp. MB42-C2 (assembly GCF_030913705.1). Classification (GTDB taxonomy): domain Bacteria; phylum Bacillota; class Clostridia; order Lachnospirales; family Lachnospiraceae; genus Anaerocolumna. The sequence continues at coordinate 813,126 of NZ_CP133190.1, read as the reverse complement.
TACCATCGTCAGTGATACCATGGAGCAATTTATGTCAAAGCAGGGTTTTGGTGATAATGAAATTCATCAGTTCATGACGGAACTCAATGAGGAAACTATGGGTAATATGTTTGTTACACCAAAAAATATTGACGAATCGATAAAACGCATTAGTTATACCATCTCTGAGGCTTTAAATAAATGTTTCGCTTAAGACAGGTTTCGCCAAGCCCTAAAGCCAAAAATAATTTAGCCGAATATGAATTATTTTAAAATGACTTTAGGTTTTGGCTACTGGCATAGCCTGTCTAAAAAATTTTATAAAATAGCACCCGAAACGTTATCAGATTGAAAACTGAAGCATATGATAGATTAAGTAGAAGGTTTATTTTATGTTTCTTATGGTTAAAACTTCAGATGGGAGAGATTTATGAGAAGGTATAAATACAGGATTGCAAGACTGTTTCATATAGCGCTTTGGAGTATAATTTTATTTCTTAGCTTAAACGTACTGATTAAATGTATTCGTATACTGGGACCGGATTCCGGCGGCAATCCCGGTGATTCCTTCGAGTCAAATATTGTTACAGCAGCCTGCAATTATATGATGCAATCCAATCTTCCCATATTAGGTTACATATCCGGCAGTGAGGAAAACAGTAATAGAAATTTTATACTTAATACAATGATAGGAAATTTTCCTATTAATCGTTACATAGCTCAGGCAAGCGACGGATCAGAAAATAATTTCATAGAAGATCAAAATAATACGCTTTTATTTTCAGAGGGCAATTATACCTTATTTAATAATGACCTATATGTTAGTAAAATATTAGAGGGAATTAATAGTTATAATAAACGGTACGTACATAATCAGACGTACAATAATATCAATGGCAAAAACACTAATTCACACAACGGCGAAACGGCTGTGGCAGTGAGTGGAACAAACGGTTTCATGCCTGTTGATATTATAAACGGAGAAGTTTATTTAGAAAATGAGGAAACTAACATTTCGAATGAAGATGCGAAAGAAACGTTGGGAATGATTAATGGGCAGAGTTTTACTTTGAACCAATTGTTAAACCGGCAGTTCTTATATAATAACTTTTATATTATTGACTCTACAACGGTTGTTACGGATGACTTATTTAATGCAGACAAATTGTTGGGTGAAGATCTGAGTATGAAAACACCGAAAGACAAGCCGCAGATTCTAATCTATCATACCCATTCCCAGGAGAATTACAGTGACAGCAGACATGGGAAAGAAGCGGATACGGTAGTAGGGGTAGGATCCTATCTGACAAAATTACTGGAAGATAAATACGGATATAACGTTATACATGATAAGACAAAGTATGATATTATGGGAGGAGAGCTGGACAGAAGTTTGGCTTATAATTATGCCTGTGATGGTGTTGAGAAAATATTAGACAAAAATCCTAGTATTGAAGTAGTTATAGACTTACACAGAGATGGTGCAAATAATAAGCGTGTGACTAAAATAGACGGAAAAGATGTGGCGCAGATTATGTTTTTTAATGGCTTAAGCAGGAATGCAAAGGGAGAGGATAATATTCATTTGAAAAATCCATATATACAGGATAATTTAGCATTCAGTCTTCAAATGCAATTAAAGGGTCGTGAAATGTATCCCGGTTTAATGTATAAAAACTATCTGAAAGCATATCGGTATAACTTACATTTGAGAAAGAAATCTCTGTTAATAGAATTAGGAACTGATAAGAATACACTGGAAGAGGCGAAGAATTCAATGGACTATCTGGCAGAAATTCTAAATAATGTTCTCTCTGGAGACAATAAATAGTATTAGAAATAAACGGGTACTTACATAAACTGTGGAGTATTTAGTAACATTTACCTGTTGAATTAACTAAATAAAAGCAAGTATTTCATTGACTTTTCAGACAATTTGTAATATAATACCAATGACTATAAAAGGTGGCTCAATCTGACATATTACGACTTTTCGAACAATAGACTGTTAAAGCAAAGGAATAAGTCCGGGCCTAAAAACATTAGGAAAGCCTAAGGAATCTGGTTCCGAAGGTTAACAGGAGGAATTAAATGAACAAATTATTTAAGAAAATCGCCGTACTTCTCTGTGTAATGTTTATTACACCTGCGGTATTAAATTGCATATCATCAACTCAGGACATTACAAAAGTAGAGGCGGCGGCAAATGTAAAAGTAGAGTTAAACAATAAGATTGTGGGTATTTGCAGTACTCCGGAGTATTTATATATTGTAAACGCTAAAAGCGGTGCCCAATACACCTATGTATCCAGTAATACAGAGATAGCAACAGTAAGTAAAGACGGTAAAATTACCGGTGTCGGAGCAGGTACTGTAAAGATTACAACATACGAAACCTATCAAGGTAAAAAGACAAAGATTGAAACTAAAACGATATCTGTAGTAAATTCATTACTTGACGGAAACAGTATGGAAGTAGTTGCACATACCGGATACCTTGCCCAAATACAATATATGAATAATAAAGCAAAATATACATATACATCCTCTGACCCATCCATAGTAACAACGGATAAAGATGGCTTTATCGTTGGTTTAAAAGGCGGATCGGCGATTCTGACTGTAACGGAAACATATAAAAAAGAACAGAGAACTTTAGGTGCTATTACGGTAAACGTGACAGAATCCTCCATAAGCGATGAAAGTAAGAAAATAACCGTCGGTGTTAATTCTGACAATAATGTTTATGATATTATTCCTATTGTCAGCAGTTCCTGGGATTCGGTTTATTCCTATGAATCAGCTGACAGCAAAATTGTTTCTTTCGAATCAAAAGAGGACGGATTGGGGGACACTGAAACAATATTAAAAGGAGTTAACCCAGGAACTACTAACGTAACTATTTACGAGACCTATGCAGGCGTAAAAAGAACCATCGGAACGGTAGAGGTGACAGTGAAAGAGATTCCGATAACTTCTATGAAAATAGAAAATTATTATCTAGAAGAAGATGGTTCCCTGCCTTTAACTTATTACGTTGGTAATAAAGGTGATTTTTCTTTAAGCGAATATCTTGTTAAGGAACCTTATAATGGTACTACATCGGTAATGTTTACCTCCAGTGATGAGTCGATTGTAAAAGTGGATCAGGCCGGATATGTAGAACCGGTAAAAGGTGGAAATGCAGTAATTACAGCATCCTGCGGTGATTTTTCTGTTAAATTCAGTATTACAGTATTATCTTACTGATCTTAGTAATTGATAAAGTATGATAAATCTTAAAGTGTACGAAAAATAAAGGAATAACATATTTTCTTAACTATAATTGAGCATGAAAAATAACTTCTAAAAGAGTATATACTTTTAGACATTATCTTTTCATGCTTCGTTTTTATTTCACCTGTTTAAGAATCTGGCTAGCCAGACTCTTAAAACTGATGTATGCTTTTTGGGAAACCAACCTTTTTCTTGTAAGTAAGTAAGGTCTATGCTATAATACAACATAAAATAACTAGGTATTGCAGGAGGAATATGAATGATAAATCAAAGCAAAATACGTAATTTTTGCATAATTGCTCATATAGATCATGGAAAGTCAACTTTAGCCGACCGGATTATTGAAAAGACCGGATTATTAACCAGCAGGGAAATGCAGGCTCAGGTGCTGGATAATATGGAACTGGAGCGCGAAAGAGGCATTACGATTAAAGCACAAACAGTACGTACGGTGTATAAAGCGAAAGACGGCGAAGAATATATTTTTAATCTTATTGATACTCCCGGACATGTGGACTTTAATTATGAAGTATCCAGAAGTCTGGCAGCCTGTGAAGGAGCAATACTGGTAGTTGATGCGGCGCAGGGTATTGAAGCTCAGACACTGGCTAATGTATATCTGGCATTGGATCATAATCTGGATATTATGCCCGTTATTAACAAAATTGACTTACCCAGTGCAGAACCGGAACGGGTTAAAGCCGAGATAGAAGATGTAATCGGATTAGAGGCTGCAGATGCACCATTAATTTCCGCTAAAGTCGGTATTAATATAGAAGAAGTATTAGAACAGATTGTAACGAAGATATCTCCTCCGAAAGGGGAGGTTAACGCACCTCTTCAGGCCTTGATTTTTGACTCCAAATATGACTCCTACAAAGGTGTTATTATATTCTGCCGTATCATGGAAGGCCGTGTTACCAAAGGAACGGAGATTAAGATGATGGCTACCGGGGCAGTTGCTGAAGTAGTTGAAATTGGTACATTTGGAGCAGGGCAATTTATACCTTGTGAGGAATTAACCGCCGGTATGGTTGGGTATATGACAGCCAGCCTGAAAAATGTAAGAGACACCCGAGTAGGTGATACCGTGACGGACGCCAAGAATCCCTGCAAGCAGGCTTTGCCTGGATATAAGAAAGTCAATTCTATGGTATATTGCGGTATGTATCCGGCAGACGGTGCAAAATATCCGGATTTGAGAGATGCGCTGGAGAAACTCCAGCTAAATGATGCTGCCCTCCAATTCGAACCGGAGACATCCATTGCCTTAGGATTTGGTTTCCGCTGCGGTTTCTTAGGCTTATTACATCTGGAAATCATACAGGAAAGATTAGAGAGAGAATATAACTTAGATATTGTAACCACAGCACCAGGTGTTGTTTATAAGGTATACAAAACAGATGGACAAGTGCTTGACATAACGAATCCGTCCAATTTACCGGATCCATCGGAAATTCAATATATGGAAGAACCAATGGTAAGTGCGGAAATTATGGTTACTACGGAATTTGTTGGCGCCATAATGAATCTGTGCCAGGAACGCCGCGGTATTTATTTGGGAATGGAATATATGGAAGCCACAAGAGCGTTGTTAAAATATGAGCTTCCTTTAAACGAAATTATTTACGATTTCTTTGACGCTTTAAAATCCAGATCGAGGGGTTATGCATCCTTTGACTATGAAATTAAAGGGTATGTGCAGTCTGAACTGGTTAAACTGGATATCCTGATTAATAAAGAAGAAGTAGATGCATTATCCTTTATCGTACACGGTGAATCTGCTTATGAACGTGGCAGAAAGATGTGTGAGAAATTAAAGGAAGAAATTCCAAGACAGCTCTTTGAAGTTCCTATTCAGGCTGCGATAGGCAGCAAGATAATAGCCAGGGAAACGGTTAAAGCTATGCGTAAAGACGTACTTGCCAAATGTTACGGCGGTGATATCAGTCGTAAGAGAAAACTGCTAGAGAAACAAAAAGAGGGTAAAAAACGTATGAGACAGGTAGGTAATGTTGAAATCCCCCAGAAAGCTTTTATGAGCGTTTTAAAGCTGGATGATAAATAAAGAGGAGAGACTATGATTAATGGACAGAAAAAGGATTTAGGCATTTATATTCATATTCCCTTTTGTGTCAGGAAGTGCGACTATTGTGATTTTCTTTCTGCTCCGGCAGATGAGGAAATCAAATATAAATACGTAAAAGCTTTGATGGCGGAAATCAAAAGTTATAAACAAATTAGTGAGGAGTACCTTGTAAAGACGATATTTATCGGAGGAGGTACTCCCTCTTCTTTGGAGGGAAAATTAATAGAACTTATTATGGAAGCTATCCAAACAGTGTTTTCGGTTTCTTATGAAACAGAAGAGCAGCCTGAAATCACCATAGAGATGAATCCCGGAACAATAACAGGGGAGAAACTGCTTTGTTATAAAAGGTCAGGAATCAACCGCTTAAGCTTTGGGCTGCAGTCAGCGGATAATGAAGAACTTAAGTTATTGGGAAGAATCCATACGTTTGAAACATTTAAGGAAAACTTTAATCTTGCCAGAGAAGTTGGATTTAATAATATAAATATTGACTTAATGTCAGGTCTGCCGGGGCAAACTATGGAAAAATGGTTATACACCTTACAGGAAGCGGTAAAATTAAACCCTGAGCATATTTCAGCCTACAGTCTGATTATTGAGGAAGGAACCCCATTTTATTTGCGTTACAGGGAAGAAGATCAGGATGAGGAACTGGACCGTAAGATTTATGCCAAAACGAAAGAGTATTTAGAGAAAACAGGTTATTACCGGTATGAAATATCCAATTATGCCAAACCCGGATTTGAATCCAGGCATAACTCGTCATACTGGGTCCGGACCGATTATCTGGGGTTGGGACTTGGTGCATCTTCGTTGCTAAATAATATCAGATATCAGAATGAAGATAATTTAACTGCTTATCTTAAGAACTCAGCAGATTATCGTGATATAAGAAAAAACCAGGAACCTCTTTCTAAAAAACAGCAGATGGAAGAATTTATGTTTTTGGGTTTAAGAATGAGCGAAGGTGTAAGTAAAAATAATTTTAATAAAATGTTTCATATGCCAATTGATTCCATATATGGCGAAGCTATAAATAAAACAGTGAAAGAAGGATTAATAAAAGTAAAAGGAGATAAAATATACCTGACTGATAAAGGTGTTGATATAAGCAACCTTGTTTTATCAAGATTTCTTCTGGATTAATTGTATTGGATTAAAGAATGATTCAATCGTTTAGGACAAATATATATAATGAGTTCGTTAATTTGTACGATTTATACGATTTATATTTTGTCCGGTGTGATACAGAATACGGTTTATTCGTAACAGACTCACAATTGGATGAACCGAAAATAAAAGCGGATAGGTACAATATTTAATATAATTATGAGGAACAGTGTGATCCAGTTCAGCTGGAAAAAGGAATATAAAAATTGAAAAATAGCACTTGACAAAGTATATTGATAGTGCTATTTTAAGTATAAAGATATTAGCACTCTATCAAAGCGAGTGCTAACAATCAAAAAGCAGGAGGGATTAGATGCAATTGGATGAAAGAAAGTTGAAGATATTACAGGCTATTATCCGTAATTATCTGGAAACCGGTGAGCCTGTCGGATCACGGACAATTTCAAAGTATACCGATTTAAATCTAAGCTCCGCTACTATAAGAAATGAAATGGCAGATTTAGAGGAATTGGGATTTATTATCCAGCCGCATACTTCTGCCGGCCGTATACCATCTGACAAAGGCTATCGCTTGTATGTAGATACTATGTTAGAAGATAAAGTTAATGAAGTAGAAAATATGAAAGAACTTTTAATCGAAAAAGCGGATAAGATAGATTTGCTGCTGAAACAGATTGCTAAACTTCTGGCTGTCAACACGAATTATGCAAGTTTAGTAACAAAACCGCAATACAGAAGTAAAAAAGTTAAATTCATACAGCTGACAGAAGTGGAAGCTGATAATCTGCTTGCAATTATTGTCTTAGAAGGCAATATTGTAAAAAATAAAATGATTGCAGTTACGGAAGAACTGGACAAAGAAATTATTTTAAAACTGAACATTGTATTTAATACCTTTCTTCAAGGGTTAGATTTAACAGAAATTAATATGAATGTAATTCAAAAAATTAAAGAACAGGCTGGTAATTACAGTAATCTGGTCAGTGATATTCTGGATGCCATAGCACAGGCTATCAGTGAAGAGGAAGAAGTAGAGATTTATACCAGCGGCGCTACGAACATTCTAAAATATCCGGAACTTACCGATATGGATAAGATAACCGAATTAATGGGAACTTTTGAAGAACAGAAGCAACTTACGGAGCTCATTAATAAAACAGAAAACTCCGATAACGGAGGAATACAGGTATATATCGGAAGTGAAACACCAATGGAAGCTATGAAAGACTGTTCCGTAGTTACTGCAACTTATGAAATTGAAGATGGTGTTTATGGTAAGATTGGTATTATCGGTCCCAAAAGGATGGATTACGAAAAAGTAGTCGGTACACTGCATACACTTATGGTGCAGTTGGATGAAATATTTAAGAAAAAGTGACTTTCAGTCAACGCGGTTCTTATTTTTTAATGTTTTCATAGAACAACTTGAAATTCTATGAATTTCTCGGGTGTACTGAATAGTTACTAGAAAAACCTAACATAAAGAAAGGTGGTTACAAGAGTGGAAGAAAAGAAGAATTCTATGGATGAAAAGATAGAAGATATTGTGAATCAGGAAGTGGAATCAGAAAGTGAAGAAACCGTAAAAACAGACGAAACGTCAGATACGAAAGCCGAGAGTGAAAACGTAACGAATACGGAGACTGATTCAGATACCTGTGCTGAAAACATGGAAGAAGAAATGGATGAGGAAACAGAAGAAGCTGGCGGTGAAAAAAAGACAGTAAAATCATTTTTCCGAAAAGATAAGAAAGATAAGAAAGACCTTAAAATAGAGGAATTAAATGATAAACTGATAAGAACCATGGCTGAGTTTGATAATTACCGCAAACGTTCCGAAAAAGAAAAAGCACAGATGTTTGAAATAGGGGCAAGGGATATTATAGAAAAAGTACTTCCTGTTATTGATAATTTTGAAAGAGGTTTAGGTGCCATTACGGAGGAAGAAAAAGAAGGTGCTTTCGCTCAAGGAATTGAAAAAATCTACAAACAGATGGTTACTACATTAACCGAAGCCGGTTTAAAACCAATTGAAGCAGTAGGTAAAGCTTTTGATCCGAATTTCCATAATGCGGTAATGCATGCGGAAGATCCCGAACAGGGAGAGAACCTGATAGCGGAAGAATTTCAAAAAGGTTATATGTACAGAGATACCGTGGTGCGCCACAGTATGGTAAAAGTAGTGAATTAGTTTCATTACAGGTATATTAACAATTCAAAGTGAACATTTAAAGAGGTATATGAATATTCACTTTTCAATATATTAACATTTAAATCTTGAATTTATTATTAGGAGGAATATATTATGGGTAAAATCATAGGAATTGACTTAGGTACAACGAATTCATGCGTGGCTGTTATGGAAGGTGGAAAACCTGTTGTTATAGCAAATACGGAAGGTGCAAGAACCACTCCGTCCGTAGTAGCCTTTACAAAAACAGGAGAAAGATTGGTTGGTGAATCTGCAAAACGTCAGGCTGTAACCAATTCGGATAAAACCATATCTTCCATCAAAAGACATATGGGAACTGATTACAGGGTAAGTATTGACGATAAGAAATATACACCACAAGAAATTTCCGCAATGGTATTGCAGAAATTAAAAGCAGATGCTGAAAGCTATTTAGGAGAAAAAGTTACAGAAGCTGTTATTACCGTACCTGCATATTTTAACGATGCACAGAGACAGGCAACCAAAGATGCCGGTAAAATTGCCGGTCTGGATGTTAAAAGAATTATAAACGAACCTACAGCAGCAGCTTTAGCTTATGGTCTTGATAACGAACATGAACAAAAAATCATGGTATACGATTTAGGTGGTGGTACTTTCGATGTATCCATTATTGAAATTGGTGATGGCGTTATTGAAGTATTAGCAACTTCCGGTGATAATAGACTCGGTGGTGATGACTTCGATGAAAGAGTTACCAGATATATGATCGATGAGTTTAAGAAAACAGAAGGTGTTGACTTATCCTTAGACAAAATGGCTCTTCAAAGATTAAAAGAAGCAGCAGAAAAAGCAAAGAAAGAATTATCATCTGCAACAACTACTAACATTAATCTTCCTTTCATCACTGCAACGGCAGAAGGACCAAAACATTTCGATATGAACTTAACCCGTGCTAAGTTTGATGAATTAACTCATGATTTAGTTGAAAGAACAGCAACTCCGGTGCAGAATGCATTAAGAGATGCCGGTATGACCTCTTCTGAATTAAAGAAGGTATTATTAGTAGGTGGTTCAACCCGTATTCCTGCCGTACAGGATAAGGTAAAACAATTGACAGGACATGAACCGTCTAAATCTTTAAATCCTGATGAATGTGTAGCAATCGGTGCTTCCATTCAGGGTGGTAAATTAGCAGGTGACGCCGGCGCAGGAGACATTTTACTTCTTGATGTTACACCACTGTCCTTAAGTATTGAAACTATGGGTGGTGTTGCAACCAGATTAATCGAAAGAAATACAACCATACCGACTAAGAAGAGCCAGATTTTCTCAACAGCTGCAGATAATCAGAGTGCGGTTGATATTAATGTAGTACAGGGTGAAAGACAGTTTGCGAAAGACAACAAGAGCCTTGGCCAATTCAGACTGGATGGAATTCCACCGGCAAGAAGAGGCGTTCCTCAGATTGAAGTAACCTTTGATATTGATGCCAATGGTATTGTTAATGTATCGGCTAAAGATTTAGGTACAGGCAGAGAACAACACATAACAATTACAGCAGGATCTAATTTATCAGATTCCGATATTGATAAAGCAGTAAAAGAAGCAGCTGAATACGAAGCCCAGGATAAGAAACGTAAAGAAGCGGTTGAAACCAGAAATGATGCTGATTCTATGGTATTCCAGACTGAAAAAGCATTAAATGAAGTCGGTGATAAGATTAGTCCTGATGATAAATCCAAAGTGGAAGCTGACTTAAATCGTTTAAAAGAATTAGTTGAAAAATCCAATCCGGAAGTTATGTCTGATGGAGAAGTTGCCGATATTAAAGCAGCAAAAGAAACATTAATGGAAAGTGCACAGGCATTATTTGCTAAGGTTTACGAACAGGCTCAGGCGGCAGGCGGCCCGGCTCCGGATATGTCAGGAGCACAGGAAACCACCGGCGGGGCAGATGATGTGGTAGACGGAGATTATAGAGAAGTGTAATGATGAAATTTTTAGAAATAAGTTTTAACTTGACGATTCTGGAATAATTCATTACAATATGATTTGACTTGTCGAATCGAAGAATCAGTATAAAGGTTATGGGTCGTCCCGTAACAGCAACAAATAGGCGGTCTAGCGACTGCCTATTTGTCGATATAAAGAAATAAGTTCATAAAAACCGGTGACATTATGTCACAAGTTAAATAGTTGCATAATAAGGAGGATGGACTAGAGCATGGCAGATAAACGTGATTATTACGAGGTCTTGGGGATATCCAGGTCAGCGTCAGAGGATGATATAAAGAAAGCATACAGACAGTTAGCTAAAAAATACCACCCGGATGCCAATCCCGGTGATAAAGATGCAGAGGCAAAGTTTAAAGAGGCATCAGAGGCATATGCCATATTAAGTGATGCCGATAAGAGGAGACAATACGATCAGTTCGGACATTCCGCTTTTGACGGGGGCGCAGGCGGTGCAGGCGGATTTGATTTTAACAGTATGGATATGGGAGATATCTTTGGAGATATCTTCGGAGATTTATTCGGCGGCAGGACCAGACGGACAAGTAATGGACCAATGAAAGGACCTAATGTACGTACCGGTGTAAGGATAACATTCCAGGAAGCTGTAACCGGCGTAGATAAGGAATTGGAACTAAATTTAAAAGAGGAATGTACTACATGCAACGGTACTGGAGCTAAACCGGGTACCAGTACAGAAACCTGTAAAAAATGCGGCGGAAAAGGCCAGGTTGTATATACCCAGCAGTCTTTATTTGGAATGGTACGTAATGTGCAGACCTGCCCGGATTGTAACGGTACCGGTAAGGTGATAAAAGATAAATGCCCGGATTGTTATGGATCCGGTTATGTGAGCAGAAGAAAGAAAATTCAGGTATCCATCCCGGCAGGAATTGATAACGGGCAAAGCATTCGTATACGTGAAAAAGGGGAACCTGGAACCAATGGCGGTGAAAGAGGTGACCTTTTGGTAGAAGTGAGCGTTAGCAGACATCCTATTTTCCAGAGACAGGATTATGATATCTATTCAACTGCGCCGATATCTTTCGTTCAGGCTGCTTTAGGCGGAGATGTGAGAATCAGTACCGTTGACGGAGATGTTTTATATACGGTAAAACCGGGTACACAGACAGATACGAAAGTAAGATTAAAAGGAAAAGGTGTGCCTACCTTACGTAATAAACAAATCAGAGGGGATCATTATGTTACTCTGGTAGTACAGGTGCCAACTAAACTCACTGGTGAGCAAAAAGATGCTTTGGAAAAATATGATATAGCAATGAAAAAAGGCGATACTGATTCACCTGAACCGGAAAAAGAGAGAGAAAAAGGCAAAAAGAAGTTCTGGAAGTAAGATTGCAGTGACTAAAGTAATATGCTGCAATTAAAACAGGCATTAAAAATATTTTAATTAAACTGTATATTGAAAGAAAATTATCAGGGAAAGGAACACCATACAAATTCTTTCAATTTGTTATGAGTATTCAATGGGAAAAACAATGAAATGGACGAAATTAACCTTATCGACTATGGCGGATGCTGTGGATCTGGTAAGTAATATGCTTAGTGAATTAGGAATTGAGGGTATTGAAATTATTGATAATGTGCCTATAACGGAAAATGAAAAGAAAGCCATGTTTATCGATATCCTTCCGGAATTAAATACGGAGGATAAAACGGCTTTAATCAGTTTTTATCTGGAGGAAAATGAAGATATTCAGGGTATGATGGATAAAATTCAATCAGGTATGAGAGAATTATCCGTCTTTATGGATATAGGCAGTGGTTTAATTGAAATATCAGAAACAGAGGATCTGGATTGGATTAATAATTGGAAAGCATATTTTAAACCATTTCGTATAGATGATACCATTGTGATTAAACCTACCTGGGAAAAATTAGAGAATGTGAAAGACACGGATCTGGTGATTGAAATTGATCCGGGCACCGCTTTTGGAACAGGTTCCCATGAGACTACCAAGTTATGTATCCTCGGAATCAAGAAATATATAAAAGACGGAATCAGTTTATTGGATGTTGGATGCGGCAGCGGAATCCTTTCTATCATCGGAGCTAAATTAGGTGCAAAACATGTACTTGGTACGGATATTGATCCTAATGCTGTAAACGCTGCAATCGAAAATGCAGAAGTAAATCATGTTACAGGTGAAACAGTAAAGATTATTAGCGGTGATATTATAACGGATACAACGATGCAGCAGGAAGTGGGTTTTGATTGTTATGATATGGCAGTAGCTAATATTTTAGCTGATATAATCATACCGTTGTCGGCTGTCATCGGTCAGCATATGAAACCGGACGGAATATTTATAAGTTCCGGTATTATAAATACAAAAAAAGAGCAGGTTAAAGAAGCTATCTTAAAGAACGGATTTAAAATCCTTGAAATAAATGAAATGGGAGACTGGGTATCCATCGTAGCACAGAAATAACAGATGTGAAATGTTATAATAGTAAGTATAAATAGAAAGGTTTGGTGCGTTTATGTACCGCTTTTATGTAGAACCGAACCAGATCGGTGAAATTAATATAAATATAACAGGGTCCGATGTGAATCACATTAAAAATGTGCTGCGAATGACACCCGGTGATAAAATAATTATCTGCAATGGACAGGGAAAAGACTTTTATTGTATAATAAAGGATGAATCCGGCAGTCAGATTACGACAGAAATTCAAGAAGTAATTGATACCGATACGGAATTAGGGGGTAAACTTTATCTTTTTCAGGGGATACCCAAAAAAGACAAGATGGAGTTAATTATACAGAAAGCTGTGGAATTAGGAGTTTACGAGATAATTCCGGTAATGACCAAAAGAACCGTTGTGAAATTGGAAGATAAGAGAAAAGAATTAAAAAAGTTAGAACGTTGGCAGTCGATTTCTGCCAGTGCTGCAAAACAGTCAGGACGCGGTATCATACCTAAAGTAACGGACACTTTCACAATGAAAGAAGCTGTTTCGTATGCAAAAAACCTGGATTGTAAGGTGATTCCCTATGAAAAAGCAGACGATATTACCAATACAAGGAAAATAATAGAAAGTATTAAAAGTAATCACTCGGTAGGTATTTTTATCGGGCCTGAGGGTGGTTTTGAGGAACAGGAAATTGAACAGGCTAGGAACGCCGGGATAATTCCAATTACCTTGGGTAGAAGAATATTGCGTACGGAAACAGCCGGATTGGCTGTTTTAGCCATGTTAATGCTGCAGTTGGAAAGCGCAAGATAATTCGCAAATTCCTGCGCAGAAACGGAGAAAAAATGGAAGTTTATTTGGACAATGCCGCAACTACCAGGGTATTTGATTCAGTTAAAAATATAATGATGGAAACTTTGGGTGTAGATTATGGCAATCCATCTTCTATGCACCAAAAAGGAATTGATGCAGAAAAATATATAAAAAATGCAAGAGAGATCATCGCTAAAAGTTTGAAAGTAGATTCCAAAGAGATCATATTTACATCCGGTGGTACGGAATCCAATAATATGGCTGTGATTGGTACCGCTTATGGGTATAAGCGCAGCGGTAATCATATTATAACTACAAAGATAGAGCATCCGTCCATACATAATCCTCTTTTTTTTCTGGAAGAAAATGGATATCGGGTATCCTATATACCGGTAGATCAGAATGGTAACGTTATCATGGAGGAACTTTTAAATGCGGTTTGTGATGATACGATACTGGTTTCGGTAATGTATGTGAATAATGAAATTGGATCGGTACAAAATATTAGTGAAATCTCCAAACGAATAAAAGAGAAAAATCCCAAGGTCTTATTACATGTAGATGCAATTCAGGCATTTGGTAAATATAGAATCTATCCGAGAAGGGAGGGCATCGATCTACTGTCCGTAAGCGGTCATAAAATCCATGGGCCAAAAGGCAGCGGAGTATTGTATGTCCGGGATAAGATAAAAATTAAACCAATATTATTCGGCGGCGGTCAGCAAAAAGGAATGCGATCCGGTACGGAAAATGTACCGGCAATTGCAGGAATCGGACAGGCTGTTTCTGATATATATGAAAACCATGAACAAAAAAGAGAAACTCTATACCAGTTAAAAAAGACATTCATAGAGGGAGTCAAACAGATAGAGGGTGTAACTGTTAATTGTATTGGCAATACCCTAACTGATTCAGCTCCCCATATCGTAAGCGTAAGTTTTGATGGAATTCGAAGTGAAGTTTTATTACATGCATTAGAGAGTAAAGGAATTTATGTTTCTTCAGGCTCTGCTTGTGCATCCAATCATCCAAGTTTAAGCGGAACACTGAAAGCAATCGGACTTAAGGAGAATTTGTTAGATTCTACCCTGAGGTTTAGTTTTTCTGTTTTTACGACTATGGAAGATATTGAGTATGCCATTAACATATTAAATGAGCTGGTACCGGTTTTAAGAAAATACAGCAGGCATTAAATTGTGACTAAAGGTCACTAAGAGAGGATAAAGCATGTATAAAGCATTTTTAATTAAGTATGCAGAAATAGGTATAAAAGGAAAAAACCGATATATATTTGAGAACGCTTTAAGAGATCAGATTAAAAATTCCGTTCGTAATCTTGGTGATTATCTTGTAACCAAAGAACAGGGAAGAATCTATATTGAATGCCCGGAGGAATATGATTACGAAGAGACTGTAGAAGCTCTACAGAGTGTATTTGGAATAGCTCAGATCTGTCCGGTGATGATTATAGATACCATAGAATGGGAACCGTTAACACAGGCAGTGGGTGATTATGTAGAACAAAGATATCCGGATAAAAATTTTACTTTTAAGATGGAAGCAAAACGCAGTGATAAGAATTATCCCAGAACTTCACCGGAAATCTGTGCTGATATGGGGGCCTATTTACTGCGCCGTTTTCCGGAAATGAAAGTGGATGTACACAATCCCTCTGTACGAATCATGGTGGAGGTAAGGAATCGATCCTATGTGTATTCTGAGGTTATTATGGGACCCGGAGGAATGCCGGTGGGTACTAACGGAAAAGCAATGCTTTTGCTGTCCGGCGGTATTGACAGTCCGGTTGCAGGATATATGATAGCCAAACGAGGTGTAACCATCGATGCGGTTTATTTTCATGCTCCCCCTTATACCAGCGAAAGAGCAAAACAAAAGGTAGTAGACCTGGCGAAACTCATATCCAAATATACAGGACCAATTAAACTTAATGTGATTAATTTCACAGAAATACAGCTTTATATCTATGAAAAATGTCCTCACGAAGAACTGACGATTATTATGCGCAGATATATGATGCGTATTGCAGAGAAAATAGCAGAAGAATCAGGCTGCCTTGGTTTAATTACCGGAGAAAGTATCGGACAGGTAGCAAGCCAGACGCTTCACAGCTTAGCTTCAACCAATGAAGTATGTAAGCTGCCGGTATACCGACCGTTAATAGCCTTTGATAAACAGGATATCGTAGATATAGCGGAGAGAATCAATACGTATGAAACATCTATATTACCGTTCGAGGATTGCTGTACTATATTTGTTGCAAAGCACCCTGTTACAAAACCCAGTTTAAAAGTTATTCGACATTCCGAACGTAGTCTGGAAGAAAATATTGAGGAAATGGTTAAAACAGCTATGGATAACAGAGAAATCGTTTTCGTTCAATAGTACTAAAGCTGCAGCAAGTGAACAATCAGGGTTCGCCTAATGATTGTTCACTTGCTGCTAAAAAGAGGATACATAAGTATCCCCCATAAGTAAGTTTAAAACCTTCTTTATTCAATTTACCTTATTCAACAATATAAGGTTTCAAAATACTAAGAATTTTATCAACGTTATCTTCACTATGGATATTTAAATCAATAGGTTTAGATAAATCCAAACTAAAAATACCCATGATTGATTTGGCATCGATTACATATCTACCGGAAACTAAATCAAAATCGGAATCAAATTTAGTTACGTCATTTACAAAGGATTTAACCTTATCAATTGAATTGAGAGAGATTTTTACTGTTTTCATTGTAACTCCTCCTTTTACATAGATTTTTATAGGATAGTAAAACTATCTTAACTACAAGTATATACTACATTTTAGCAATTTAAAAGTCAATATACAAAGTAAATAAAAAAAGCGGATAACTAGGACACATTTCACCAAAATATGATTTATCAAGGTTTTTTATTTCAATCTAGTATCGCTGACCTTTATAAATATATGCAAAAGTAATAAAAATATTAGTAAAAATATGTAAAATGTAATTAAGAACCAAATGTAAAGAAGTTTAGAAAGGATTCAAATGAACATAAATAAAAGACAAGATCCAAATTGTAAATCAGTTGCTTTTCTGACATTAGGATGTAAGGTAAATTCTTATGAAACGGAAGCAATGCAAAAGATTTTTGAAGATGCAGGGTACAGGACTGTTGATTTTAACCAGCATTCTGATGTGTATGTTGTAAATACCTGTACAGTAACCAATATTGCAGACAGAAAATCCAGGCAAATGCTTCATAAAGCAAGGAAAATGAATGAGGATGCGGTAGTGGTTGCTGTTGGCTGTTATGTACAGACAGCAGAGGAAATCTTAGAACAGGATGAAGCAATTGATGTTGTTATCGGAAACAATAAAAAGAAAGATATCATCCATATACTGGATGAATATTACGAAAGAAACAGAAATAATAAATCAGATGAAAAAGAAGAGGATTTAGAATACAACATTGATATAGAGAAATCACATATAAATGCAGAACTAGATAAGGAAAAGCGCTTTACTGCTACGTTAAAGGATAATGTAATCGATATAGCCGCAGAAACAGAGTATGAAGATCTAAGTATCGAATCGGTGTCGGAAAAAACCAGAGCTTATATTAAGATACAGGATGGATGTAATCAGTTCTGCTCTTATTGTATTATTCCTTATGCAAGAGGACGGGTACGCAGCAGGGAAGAAAAATCTATCATAAAGGAAGTCGAAAATTTAGTTTTAAAAGGTTATAAAGAGATTGTACTAACTGGTATACATCTTTCTTCCTATGGTATTGATTTAGAAAAAGAAAACCAGCTACTACAATTAATTGTTAATTTAAGTAAAATAGACGGCTTAAAAAGAATTCGCTTGGGTTCATTGGAACCAAGAATAATTACGGAGGAATTTGCCGAGACTCTATCTGATAATACTAAAATCTGTCCGCATTTTCATCTTTCCCTTCAAAGCGGTTGTGATGCCACTCTGAAACGTATGAATAGAAAGTACGCTGCAAAGGAGTATTATGAGAAATGTTTGCTTTTACGTAAATATTTCACTAACCCGGCAATTACTACAGATGTTATAGTAGGTTTTCCGGGTGAAACAGAAGAAGAATTTACTTGTACAAAAGAGTTCTTAAAAAAAGTATCTTTTGCACAAATGCACATCTTCAAGTTTTCCATCAGGAAAGGTACTGCCGCTGAACGAATGCCAAATCAGGTAAGAGATGAAATTAAGACGGATAGAAGTAATGCACTTATAAAGCTGGAAGAAGTGATGGCTAAGGAATACCGATCTTTATTTTTAGATAAAACAGAGAATATCTTAATAGAAGAGACAATTACTGTTGATGGTAAGACTTATCAAATGGGTCATAACGAAAGATATATGAAATTAGCTGTTACTTCCGATAAGGATTTAACGAATCAAATGATAAAGGGGAGAGTTTCCGGATTTCTTAATAAAGATATTATGTTCTGTGAAATAATGGATTGAAATTTCTGAGGTTTTATATTAATATATATATAATAGATCGTGAAAATTCGAATTCATTCTTATTTCGCAATGGCAAAATATTCATTAAAGATATAGATAGAAAGATAAAGGACGTGATGTTATGCAGGATTTTAACAATACACAATATTTCAAAGTACAGAAAGAAAATGAAATTTCAGTAAGAGAAATAATTTCTGCTGTTTTTGCAGCGATGACAGAAAAGGGATATAATCCGGTTAATCAAATCGTTGGATACGTCATGTCAGGTGATCCAACCTACATAACCAACCATAAGGGCGCCAGAAGTATGATTATGAAGGTTGAGAGAGACGAAATTTTAGAAGAACTATTAAATGATTATATTAAACACAATTTGAATTAATAGATAGATTGAGCAAGAAGAAAACCAGGATGGATAGTTAGCAAAAAAACTTTCAGTCATCAGATTCACGTAAGGAATGTTTTAAGCCGGTATGAATCGATACAATTCGGGTAATCCTATTGTTTCATGATTTTGTTACTGTTTTATCGATGCCTCTATTATGAATTAATGGGCCAAACATGCAAAAGTAGTTTTTGTGCTGAGCAATTAAAGGTTCTTCGAATATACCGAGGCGGCGGAATAGTTACATTATTTTATCGATTCAGATATTTAGGAGGAAACATGAGGATTATGGGACTGGATTACGGTTCCGTCACTGTAGGTGTAGCGATAAGTGATGAATTATTAATAACTGCCCAGGGAATTGAGACAATCCAAAGGAAACATGAGACGAAATTGCGGCAGACGCTGGCAAGAATTGATGAACTCATCAAAGAATATGCTGTTGAACGAATCGTACTTGGATACCCAAAGAATATGAATAATACCATTGGTGAGCGCGCTGTAAAGTCTGAAGAATTTGCAGAGGTTTTACGTAAGAGAACCGGGCTTTTAGTAGTATTGTGGGATGAAAGACTGACTACGGTAGCAGCTCATCAGACTTTAATCTTAGGTGATGTCAGACGAGAAGAACGAGGTAAGGTAGTAGATAAGTTGGCAGCGGTATTAATTTTACAGGGGTATCTGGATTTTTTGAGTAATCAGAGAAAAGAAAATCAAGGAAACAGGATAGATACAGGAGAATTGTAATGGAAGAGCAGAAAAATAAAGTTATTTTTACAACAGAAGATAATGAACAAGTCGAATTCTGCGTTTTAGAACAGACAAAATTAAATGGAATCACTTATCTTTTAGTTACGGATTCAGAGAAGGAAGATGAGGAAGGAACTGCTTATATATTAAAAGATTTATCTAAGGATGAGGATGAATCTGCCCTGTATGATATTGTTGAAGATGAGAGTGAATTAGAGTCTATTGCAAAAATATTTGAAGAATTATTAGAAGATGTCGATATAGAGACATAGAAAAACTTTAACAAAGATCAAATGAGCGTAATATAAAAGTTTAAAATAGTTATAAAAATATAAAATGAATACTTAAAATATTAAATGGTTAAAGTTTAATACTTGAAATAGTAATGACAAATATAAAAATGTCAAAAAATGTCAAATTGGTATAAAATTTAACACAATAAGATATAACATATAATATATTAAAGAATAAATAATAAAATGAAAAAGATATAAAAGTGCGAATTATTTAATTAGATTTATTGATTTCATGGATTTTATAACAGCTGTTATAAAATCAGGAAGGTGATATGCATGCCTGACAAACAGGATCGATTCAAAACTTTATTAAAACAAAATGGACTTAAGGTAACAACACAAAGAATAGATATTCTTGAAGCTTTGGAAAACAGACCGGATAAGCATTTAACTGCTGAGGAAATATATGAATGTGTGAGAGTAAAAAACCCGGATATCGGGTTAGCTACCGTATATAGGACAATTCAATTATTGGCAGAGTTAAACCTTATCGATAAGCTAAATTTGGGTGATGGTTTTATTCGTTATGAAATCGGAAGTCAAGGATGTGAAGATACTGCCCACCATCATCATCATTTGATTTGCTTAAATTGCGGAAATGTTTTTACCTTTCAAGGTGATTTATTAGAAACCCTGGAACAGAGAATTCAAGAAGCTATGGATTTTGAAGTAGTAGACCATGAGGTAAAAATGTTCGGATATTGCAAGGCTTGTCGTAAAGCAATTCAGGAAAAACGTGATAAGAATTGAAATCGGATCTAATTAAATATGGAGTGCACTTTAAATATAATGGTCAATAATACATAAACTAACTATTGGAGGTGCATTGTTTGAAAGAAAATTTAACAGATGTAAAGGGTGTAAAAATTATACCTTTAGGTGGATTAGAACAGATAGGAATGAATATTACAGCATTCGAATATGAAGACAGTATTATTGTTGTCGATTGCGGTTTGTCCTTTCCGGAAGATGATATGCTTGGAATTGATCTGGTAATACCGGATGTAACTTATTTAAAAGACAATATCAGCAAGGTAAAAGGATTTGTAATTACCCACGGGCATGAAGATCATATTGGTGCTTTGCCCTATATTCTTAGAGATATTAATGTACCGATTTATGCTACAAAATTAACCATCGGCATTATTGAGAATAAATTAAAAGAGCATAATTTATTAAAAACAACAAAGAGAAAAGTGATTAAATATGGCCAATCTATTAATTTAGGATGTTTTCGTATTGAATTTATAAGGTCAAACCATAGTATTGCAGATGCAGCCGCATTAGCCATATTTACCCCAGCCGGAATCATTGTTCATACCGGCGATTTTAAAGTTGATTATACACCGGTATTTGGAAGTACCATAGATTTGCAGAGATTTGGTGAACTAGGTAAAAAAGGTGTCTTAGCTTTAATGTGTGATAGCACTAATGTAGAAAGACCAGGGTATACCCCCTCTGAAAAGACAGTCGGTAAAACCTTTGATAATATATTTGCAGAAAGTATTCGCAGTCGAATTATCGTTGCAACTTTTGCATCTAATGTCGACCGTGTACAGCAGATTATTAACTCTGCCGAAAAATACGGCAGAAAAGTAGTTATTGAAGGCAGAAGTATGGTAAATATCATTACTACGGCATCAGAACTTGGATATATTAATATGCCTAATAATATTATGATAGATATTGAGCAAATGAAAAATTATCCGGACGAGAAGATCGTCTTAATAACTACCGGCAGTCAGGGAGAAGCCATGGCAGCCCTGCCGCGTATGGCAGCATCCATTCATAAAAAGATTTCGATTAAACCGGGAGATACAGTAATTTTTAGTTCTACGCCTATTCCTGGTAATGAGAAGCCGGTATTTAAAGTAATTAATGATTTATCCATGAAAGGTGCTAAAGTTATTTTCCAGGATACACATGTTTCAGGTCATGCCTGCCAGGAAGAGATTAAGCTTATTTATGCATTAACCAAACCGAAATATGCGATTCCGGTTCACGGTGAGTACAGACATTTAATGAAACATGCTGAGTTAGCACAGAATATGGGAATTCCGAAAGAAAATACCTTTATCATATCATCCGGTGATGTTTTAGAAGTTTCAGACCAGAAAGCCGGTGTGGTTGGTAAAGTTCCCGCACAGGGTATATTTGTAGATGGTTTAGGCGTTGGGGATGTAGGTAATATCGTTCTTCGCGACAGACAGCATTTATCAGAGAACGGATTATTAATTGTAGTGGTAACGTTAGAAAAATATACAAACCAAATTCTATCCGGACCGGATATTGTTTCCCGCGGATTTGTATATGTCAGAGAATCTGAGAATTTGATGGATGAAGCCCGGATTGTTGTAAGCGATGCTCTGGATAAATGCCTTAGCAAAAACAATGCAGACTGGGGAAAGATGAAAAATGAAATTAAGGATTCTTTAAGCGATTACTTATGGAAAAAAACGAAGAGAAATCCTATGATACTCCCTATTATCATGGAAGTAAATTGATTTTAAAAGGAGATAGTAAGTATGACTTCTAGGCCTACTTCTGCACAACTAGTTTTAAAAATAACCAGCTTTATATTGCGGATGTTATTGAACATTTTGTTTTATACCATAGTTGTAATTTTAATTGCAAGAGCCAGTAAAATTACTTATGATTTCTGTTACCAGATATTTGGACAAGTAACGGTATCAGAAGAACCTGGACGCGACATAGAGATTGAGATCAGCAAAGGTGAATCAACTATGAATGTAGCCAGTAAGCTGGAGTTAAACAGAATTATTGTAAATAAATATTCGTTTTATGTAAAAGCAAAGCTTAAGAAGCATACGATTATGCCGGGTACTTATGCCCTGAATACTTCTATGACTTATGATGAGATATTTGCCATCATTACCGTACCGTCATCAGAGGAGACAGATACCAATAACGGAGATTCTGATACAAGTGGTAACAAGGATGGGAAAAGTACAGCAGACGATAGGTCAAAAACGGACAATTCAAGCGATACTGACGATTCTGACGTAACAAATGATACAGACGTTACCGGAGATAATTAATACAATAGAGGCGAACCAAGGCTGGCTGTTTTGGTTCGCCTAATTAAATTAAGGAATAATTATATGATTGTTGATGAGAGAATAACCGCATATATTAATACATTGGAGAAAGAATTGCCGTCCTATCTATATGAGTTGGAAAAGACCGCGCTGACAGAGGGGGTCCCAATCATAAGGAAAGAGACTCAAACTTTCCTAAGGTTTTTACTGGCGGTTAAAAATCCATGTCAAATCCTGGAGATAGGAGCGGCAGTGGGATTTTCGGCATTATTTATGAGTGAATACATGCCGGAAGATTGTAACATAACCACGATTGAAAAAGTGGAAATGCGGTTAGTAAAAGCCAGAAAAAACATAGCATCAGCTCCCAGGAAAGATAAGATAACCCTTTTAGAGGGTGATGCTCTATTATTATTAAAAAAAATGGCTATGAAGAGAAAAGCAGAGTATGATTTTATTTTTTTAGATGCTGCAAAGGCACAATATATGAACTTTCTGCCTGAGATAATGAAACTATTAGCAAAAGGCGGACTATTAGTAACGGATAACGTCTTGCAGGACGGAACAGTAGCAGAATCACGATACGGAATAACCAGGAGGGACCGTACCATACACACAAGGATGAGGGAATATCTCTATACCATAACCCATATGGAGGAACTGGAAACAGCGGTAATACCGGTAGGAGACGGAGTAACAGTCAGTACAAAATTAAAATAAGAGTTTTAGATAAAGATTATACGAATAAGAATTATCTGAATAAGAATTATCTGAATAAGAATTATCTGAAAAAGAATCACCTGAAAAAGAATTATCTGTAATATGAACTATATGAAAAGAAATATATGATAATAGAAACTATATAAAAACAAAACAGTACTACCAATCAGAGAAAGGTTAGGAGCAGTATGACAGAAAATAATGCAGCCTGCAATGAGCAGATGCTTAAATTTAACACAGAAACCCAAAAGAAGGAAGTACCTTTTGGAATTAAGAAACCCGAGTTATTAATTCCGGCAAGTAATCTGGAAGTATTAAAAACAGCAATTATATATGGAGCCGATGCAGTCTATATCGGTGGAGAAATGTATGGACTAAGGGCAAAGGCTAAAAATTTCAGTTTGGAAGATATGAAGGAAGGAATCAATTTTGCTCATTCCTATGGTAAAAAAGTGTATGTAACAGCTAATATTACCGCACATAACGAGGATTTATCCGGTGTAACCCGCTACTTTGAAGAACTAAAAGAAATCAAACCGGATGCCTTAATCATATCAGATCCCGGAGTATTTGAGATAGCAAAGGAGATTGTTCCTGAGATTGATATTCATATCAGTACTCAGGCAAATAACGTCAATTATGGAACCTACCGTTTCTGGCACAGGATGGGAGTATCCAGGGTAGTTTCTGCCAGAGAATTATCTTTAGAAGAAATAAAAGGAATTCGTGAAAATATACCCTATGATTTAGAAATTGAAACCTTCGTTCATGGTGCCATGTGTATTGCTTACTCCGGCAGATGTTTATTAAGTAATTATTTTACCGGAAGAGATGCAAACAGAGGAGCCTGTACTCATCCCTGCAGATGGAAATATTACCTCACTGAAGAAACCAGGCCGGGTGAATATCTGCCGGTGGAAGAAAACGAAAGAGGAACCTATATCTTTAACTCGAAAGACTTATGTATGATTGAATATATACCTGAATTAGTTAGGGCCGGTATAGACAGTTTTAAAGTAGAAGGCAGGATGAAAACGGCACTTTATGTAGCTTCCGTAGCCAGAACCTACCGTAAAGCCATAGATGATTATTTTGAATCACCGGAATTATATAAAAAAAATATACCTTACTATAAAGAAGAAATATCAAAATGTACTTACAGGCAGTTTACAACCGGATTTTTCTTCGGAAAACCAAATGAAGAAGCCCAAATTTATGATAATAATACCTATGTTAAAGAATACACATATCTGGGTATCATAAATGGCAAAAGTGAATCAGGCCTTTATGAGCTGGAGCAGAGAAATAAATTCACAGTGGGAGAAGAAATCGAAGTAATGAAACCTGACGGCAAAAATCTAATCGTAACCGTCAAGAAGATTACGGATGAAGAGGGAAATGAGATGGAAAACTGTCCTCATCCTAAACAAAAAATCTTCGCAGACTTTGGTGTGGATTTGGATATTAATGACCTTTTAAGAAGAAAAGAAGATTAATATTTGAGGAGCGGCTGCACATCAACTTTATAGGTTGGTTTTTCAGCCGCTCCTCTGTATTTCGGAAACTTTAGTTAAGTACCGGTTTACTATAGTTAGTTGGGAGAAACGCCATCCACTTTCCAGTGACCGTTTTCCCGTATCAATGTGATACTTCCTTTAAAAGTAATTGTTTTAGAAACATCCTTTTCAGTTTGGACCTGTATAGTAAAAGCATAACGTTTACTTCCCTCTAATGCATCTTTCGGTTCTAATTTAATAGTGGACAACTTTAAATCTGAATTTTCTTTATGGGCAGTGTTAGCCGCTATGGAAGGGATACGGTTATCAAGAAATATTTTATAGCCATTTTCGGTTAATCGTTCTCCATATACCGTGCGAAGATAATCAAAAAGTATTTTATTATTTTTCAGACTTTGAGTTAGTGTGTTGGTCAGGTATTCATAATCTTTTACTGTGGCACCATAAGTTAATGTAAGTACAGTTTTTGCCACTTTTTCTCCATTGTCTCTCCTGCTTCTTGCGGCAAATATAATTACAGCAATAATTATGGTTACGACGATTACCAGAGCCACTGCAATTAGCAACTTTTTATATTTATTGGGTATATTCATGACGTTTTATTACTTGCTCCTTACTATTGATATTAACGAAAGGCAACCATATTTTAATCAGATACAAGAATCTAGTAGCAATAAGTTCACTGAAAATAAGGTCTGATTTATAAACATATTATATTCCTACTTTAAATAAGAGTAAACAGTAAAAATTATATTTATTACTGAGATAGTACACAATCAATGGAATCTTTCTTGCAATTCATTATTTATAATAACTCAATGTCGAACCTTGTAATGAACATAGATTAAATAATATTTAAGAGAAACAGTAATAATAAACAGTAATAATAAACATTGGAATAAGTAAATTGTGGCTATATATCATTGACTTTCATCCTATAGAGTTGTAAACAAAAAAATGATAACCCAGATACTTATTACCCAATTTAGAAAACCTTAATAAATACAGGGATACTAATGGGGTTAAATCAAAAATATCCATTGATTTTTAGGGTTAAACGTGCTACAATGTAACCCGATTATTAATTAGAAAGGTTGTGATGTTAGGGTTGGAAAAAAAGCTGACTTTGTATGGCTTTAACAACCTCACAAAAACACTTAGCTTCAACATCTATGATGTTTGCTATGCAAAAAGTGAGAGAGAACAAAAGGATTATATTGCCTATATCGATGAACAATATAATTCTGAAAGATTAACAAAAATCTTATGCGATGTAACGCAAACAATTGGAGCTCATATACTAAATATTTCTAAACAGGATTATGATCCTCAGGGTGCCTCAGTTAATATCTTAATAGCAGAAGGAGATTTATCTTCCGAGCATATTGATGAATCCTGTAACCAGGGAAAATACTCTGAGTTAAGAGATACGGTACATGCCCATTTGGATAAAAGTCACGTTACAGTGCATACATTTCCGGAGTATCATCCTGATAACTCCATTTCCACTTTTCGTGTAGATATTGATGTATCTACCTGCGGTGAGATATCACCACTTAACGCGCTGGATTATCTAATCGGTAGTTTCGACTCTGACATTATAACGATTGATTACAGAGTCAGAGGTTTTACCAGAGATGTTGAGGGCAAAAAATATTATATTGACCATGATATAACATCAATACAGGATTATATCGATGATGTTACCTTAACCAAATACGATGCAATTGATGTGAATGTATATCAATCCAATATATTTCATACCAAGATGCTGATTAAAGAAATAGAACTGCAGAATTATCTTTTTAATCTTGACGTATATGAATTACCGCCCAAGCAAAGGCTTGAAATAACGAGTAATTTACGCAAAGAGATGATTGAGATATTCAGCGGCATGAATATATATTAGTTGTGGAGGTAGAGATATGAATTTACTTTTACAACAAAAAGCGCCGATTCACGAAGCGCTGTTAAGACATAAGTCAAACAGGGTTGTTCCGTTTGATGTACCAGGACATAAAGGAGGCCGGGGAAATAAAGAACTAACTGATTTTTTAGGTGAAAACTGCCTGAAAGTTGACGTTAATTCCATGAAACCCCTGGACAACCTCTGCCATCCTACTTCTGTCATTCGTGAAGCGGAACAAATTGCAGCCGATGCATTTGGTGCTAAGGCAGCATTTTTTATCGTCAATGGAACAACAGCCTCTGTACAGGGGATGATTATGTCCGTCTGTAAAGCAGGGGATAAGATTATTATGCCAAGAAATGTGCACCGGAGTGCTATCAATGCTTTAGTAGTCTGCGGTGCCATTCCTGTGTATGTGAATCCGGGAGTAAATAAGGATTTAGGAATCCCTTTAGGAATGTCTTTGTCCGATGTTAAGGAAGTTATTCTTAATAATCCCGATGCAAAAGCTATTTTAGTGAATAATCCAACCTATTATGGTATATGCTCTGACTTAAGAGGAATCGTGGAATTTGCCCATGAGCACGGGGTAAAAGTACTTGTAGATGAGGCTCATGGGACCCATTTTTATTTCGGTGAAGACATGCCGGTTTCTGCAATGGCGGCAGGAGCAGATATGGCAGCAGTAAGTATGCATAAAACTGGGGGTTCTCTTACTCAGAGTTCTTTTTTACTTTGCGGAAATGGAGTTAATCCCCATCATGTAAGACAGGTTATTAATTTGACCCAGACTACAAGCGGTTCCTATCTGTTACTGGTATCCCTTGATATAGCAAGGAAAAATCTTAGTTTACACGGTAAGGAATTGATTCGGAAAACTGTAGAAATAGCGGAATATGCCAGGGGCGAGATTAATAAACTGGGCGGATATTATGCTTTTGGAAAAGAGTTAATCGATAAAGAAGCCGTATTCGATTTTGATCCGACGAAGTTATCCGTACACACCAGGAACATAGGACTTGCCGGTATTGAGGTTTACGATCTGTTAAGAGATGAGTATGATATTCAGATAGAATTTGGTGATATCAGCAATTTTCTTGCTATTATATCTGCCGGAGACAGAGCACTTGAAATTGAGCGTTTAATAGCATCCCTTTCAGAAATTAAGCGATTATATGGTAAAGATGATAAATCAGATATGTTTGACCATGAATATATTAATCCCGATGTAGTATTTGCACCCCAGCAGGCATTTTACAGTTCCAAGAAATCACTGCCTATCAAAAAATCAGTTGGAAAAATCTGCGGGGAATTTGTTATGTGTTACCCACCGGGAATACCGATTCTTGCTCCAGGCGAGAAAATTACGGAGGATATCGTAAATTATATACTATATGCCAAGGAAAAAGGTTGCCTGCTCACCGGTACAGAAGATATGGCTGTTAACAATATTAATGTGGTGGAGGTAGATTAATGGACTTATGGTACACGGAGAATCATACGGAAGAAGCACGATTCTCTATTAAAATCGACCGGCAGTTAGTCAGTAAGCAGAGTGAGTTTCAAAGAATAGATATATTTGAATCCAGGGAATTCGGAAGAATTCTGACTCTGGACGGTTATCTTATGGTAACGGAAAAGGATGAGTTTATTTATCATGATATGATAACCCATGTTCCAATGGCTGCAAATCCTAATATTAAAAATGTATTGGTGATTGGTGCAGGAGATGGCGGAACGGTTCGGGAATTACTGCGCTATGATACCATAACTCATATTGATATGGTGGAAATCGATGAAGAAGTAGTAAGGTTATGCAAGGAGTATTTACCTTTTACGGCTAACAGTCTTACCAATGAAAGAGTACACCTCTTTTTTGAAGATGGTTTAAAATTTGTAAGACATAAGGAAAGGGAATACGATCTGATTATTGTTGATTCCACGGATCCTTTCGGTCCGGGGGAAGGACTCTTTACGAAAGAATTTTACGGTAATTGTTACCGTGCTCTAAATGAAGAGGGAATCCTGGTTAACCAGCATGAAAGTATGTATTATTCGTCCTATGCAGCTTCCATGAAACGTGCCCATCAGAGGATAAAAGAAACTTTTCCTATAGCCAAGATATATCAGGCTCATATACCGACTTATCCCTCGGGACATTGGCTGTTTGGATTCGCTTCTAAGAAGTATGATCCGGTGGGAGACCTGGATGCAAAGCATTGGAATAACTTGGGAATAAAAACCAAATATTATAATACAGATTTACATGTAGGTGCCTTTGCTATTCCAAATTATGTAAAGGAACAATTGGAATCGTATTAAAAGGTTATTTTTAGAATATAAATTTATGAATTCTGATTTAATGAACAGATGAATAGGAGGAATATACATGGGAAAAGCGTTGATCATTGGTGCTGGCGGCGTAGCCAGTGTTGTAGTTCATAAATGCTGTCAGAATCCGGATATTTTTGAGGAAATCTTAATAGCAAGCAGAACCGTATCGAAATGTGAAACTTTAAAAGAAAAATTACAAGGTGGTAAAACCAAAATATCGACTGCACAGTTGGATGCAGACAATACCGAAGAAATCATTGCTTTAATTAATAAATTTAAGCCGGACATTGTAATTAATGTGGCACTTCCTTATCAGGATTTGACTATTATGGATGCCTGCCTGGCCACTAAGGTAGATTATCTGGATACGGCTAATTATGAACCAATCGATACCGCTAAATTTGAATATAGCTGGCAATGGGCTTAT
This sequence comes from Anaerocolumna sp. MB42-C2, assembly GCF_030913705.1. Classification (GTDB taxonomy): domain Bacteria; phylum Bacillota; class Clostridia; order Lachnospirales; family Lachnospiraceae; genus Anaerocolumna. Next base: position 783,329 of record NZ_CP133190.1, on the reverse strand, counting down.
AGGGAGAAATTTAAGGAAGCCGGTATTACGGCAGTATTAGGCTGCGGTTTTGACCCTGGTGTAACCGGTGTATTTTCGGCTTACGCCATGAAGCATTATTTTGATGAAATTAAACAGATTGATATTTTGGATGCTAATGCAGGGGATCATGGATATCCTTTTGCAACGAATTTTAATCCGGAGATTAATATTCGTGAAGTTACTGCTAACGGCAGTTATTTTGAAAACGGTGAATTTATTGAAACGGAACCTATGTCAATCAAACGAGTATATAATTTCCCTGAAATCGGTGATAAGGATATGTATCTGCTCCATCATGAGGAAATGGAATCTCTTGCTTTAAATATAAATGGAATTAAAAAGATTCGTTTCTGGATGACTTTTTCCGAACGTTATTTAACCCATCTTAAAGTACTTGAGAATGTTGGTATGACATCGATTGAGCCGATAGAATTCGAAGGAAAACAGATTGTACCTCTTCAGTTTTTAAAGGCAGTGCTTCCGGATCCGGCTTCCCTTGGGCCAAGAACCAAAGGAAAAACCAATATCGGATGTATCTATCAGGGAACAAAAGACGGCCAGCCTAAAAATTATTATGTATATAATGTTTGTGATCATGAAGAATGTTATAAAGAGGTTGGTTCTCAGGCTATTTCCTATACCACTGGTGTTCCTGCCATGATAGGAGCAATGATGGTATTAACCGGTAAATGGAAAAAACCCGGTGTATTTAATGTGGAAGAGTTTGATCCCGATCCGTTTATGGAACAATTAAATAAACAGGGACTTCCCTGGAAAGAGGATTTTAATCCGAGTTTAGTAGATTAAATAAATGCCGCTTAGGCAGCTGATAAAAAGAAGCTGTTGCAAATACAACACTAATTTTTCTTAAGTATAAATTAGTCGATTTTGCAACAGCTTGAATGCATTTAATGCGTGTAGATTACGCAGATAGGAGTTAGCATGAATTTTGATGTAAAAAACCTACCTACACCAATTTATATTGTAGACGAAAGCCTTTTAAAGAAAAACCTGGAAGTATTAAAACAGGTGTCCGATGCCACAGGCTGTAAAATACTACTGGCACAAAAAGCTTTCTCCATGTATTCTGAATATTCTTTAGTTGGGAAATATTTACAGGGAACGACTGCCAGTTCGTTATACGAAGCGAGACTAGGCAGGGAAGAGATGAAGGGGGAAGTACATATATTTTCTCCTGCTTATCGTGAAGATGAAATAGATGAAATCATATCTCTTTGTGACCACATGGTATTTAATTCCTTTTTCCAATATAAAAAATTTAATCCGGTAATAGAAGCCTCGGGTAAAAAAGTAGATTGCGGGCTTCGAATCAATCCGGAATATTCTGAGATTGAAACGGATTTATATAATCCTTGTATTCCTGGCTCAAGATTTGGTATAACCCTGTCCCAATTTGAGCATTTTTTGGAAACGGAGAATTTAGAGGGAATAAACGGTCTTCATTTTCATACGATGTGTGAACAGAATTCCGATGTTTTGGAGCGAACGGTAGACGTAGTAGATAAAAAATTCGGCAAGTTTATCAGCAAGATGAAATGGCTTAATTTTGGCGGAGGCCATCATATTACGCGACCGGATTATGATATTGATACCTTAATCAACTCCATACGGTTTATGAAAGAAAAATATGGGGTAGAGGTATACTTAGAACCTGGTGAAGCGGTGGCTCTGAATACCGGTTTTTTGGTTACAAAGGTTTTGGATACTTTGGTAAACGGTATGGATATTGCTATACTGGATACTTCGGCAGCCTGCCATATGCCCGATGTTCTTGAGATGCCTTACCGCCCGGAAGTGATTGATGCCGGAAAACCTGGAGAACATCCTTTTACTTACCGACTTGGAGGTCCGACCTGCCTGGCCGGAGATGTTATCGGAGATTACTCTTTTAAAGAAGCGTTAAAACCCGGGGATACTTTAGTGTTTTGTGATATGGCTCATTACTCCATGGTTAAGAATAATACTTTTAACGGAATCGGATTACCTGCCATAGCAGCCTGGAGCCCGGAGAGGGGAATTAGAATAATCAGGCAGTTTGGTTATGATGACTTTAAAATGAGGTTATCCTAAAAGATCTAACTTAAATCGTTTGTAATTCTATAGAATGATCAGCCTGACAAAAGCCAATTTTATAGTATGGCTCTGTCATCTGTATAATTTATTTCTTGAATGCGTAATGTTGAGTTATAGATGTGCTAATCAACAATTGAAAATTCATCATATGGATTTTGTAGGGTGAATTACAGAATAATCACTTTTCTGATATGGGAAAGTGATTATTTTTTGGGCTCTAATCATTCAAGATACCTTTTTCAGTTTTTTATAATTCTTTTTTTATGATTATTTAATATTGTTCCCGGTTTGTTGATTTCATTTTATTAAATTGTAGTGTATACTTTCTGTACTTTAAATATTACTAATAAATAGAAAGGGAGGAAAAGAGTGAAAGAAAAATTTGAAAAAGAAAGGTTGCCACTGTGTGATTCTTTCACTCTGCGAAACTTTTGTTTCGCATTTTATTCTGTGGCAGTATCGCAGGCCTGCCTGCGATATGCAATGGGTGTAAAATATGAAGCTGCGATTTAAAGATTGGAAGATAAGAACGAAAATATTAATGTCATTGATAGCTCTTACGTTTTTCTTTTTATATGTAATTATAAGATCTTATTCTGCTATGGTGGATTTTACCGGTAATAAGATACCACTGGTACTGGCAAATGAGGCAATCAATACAGAATTACTTGAAATGAGAAACAGTGAAAAGGATTTTCTGTTATTAAAGACATCAGAGGTTCAACATTTTAAAGAAAGTAAAATTGATTATATAGACCAATTTGAAAAAAATTATAATGATCTCATAACTAATCTTAACAGCGTAAAAAACAATCAGGATATTCAAGATAACGAAGAACTGAGAAGTAAACTTACGGATATATTAAATACTGTTTCCGAATATCATGATAATTTTCTAAATGTTGCTGAGAATATAAACAAAATTGGTTTTGAAGATTATGATAAATATCAGGCTGCAATAGCAAAATTGACACCGATGCTTACTGAATTTCATAATCTAATATTAGAAAATATAAATTCAGAGGTGGAAACCATAATTAAAATAGTAATTATAACTACAGTTGTAATTATACTGATTGTACTGCTTTTTAGTTTATATGTATCGAAAGTAATCACAAAACCTATTAATCAGACAAACGATATGCTTCGTGATATTGCTGAGGGTGACGGTGATTTAACCAAACAACTGTCAATTAATACGAAAGAGGAATTAGGGACTTTAGCATCCTGGTTTAACCAGTTTATTTATAAGATAAAAAATACTGTAGGTATTGTGCAGAAAAATGCGGATATCATAGCGGCTTCGTCCATACAATTAACTTCCGCATCCGACCAGGCAAATCAGGAAATTGATAATATTGCAAATGAAATTAATCGTATTACGGATGGCTTACAAAACAATGCCGGGATTATAGAAGAAGCAACCGCAAGTATAGAAGAAATGGCAAGTGGAGCTGTATTAGTTTCCAAGGAAGCCGAGGATGCTGCGAAATACAGTAATACTGTTTTGGATGTTGCCTCAGAGGGTGTTCTGAAGCTAAAAGAAATGGTAGGAACAATGGAAAATGTACAAAAATCCTCCGTACAGATCTATCAGATGATTGAGGAATTAAAGAATACATCAGGGCAAATTAATGAAATCGCATCTTTAATTACGGGAATCTCGGAACAAACAAACCTTTTAGCATTAAATGCTGCCATTGAAGCTGCCAGAGCTGGGGAAGAAGGAAAAGGTTTTGCGGTAGTAGCAGAAGAGGTAAGAAAACTTGCCGAAGGAAGCAAACAATCAGCTGATGATATTAAAGGTCTGATAAAAACAGTTGAAGATAAAGTAGCATGTACTTATGATGCTGTAAAAACAGAACAGGATTTAGTGGATGGAAGTGTCAGGAAAGCAGGGGAAACCGATTCACAATTTAAGAATATACTTTCACTGATTGGTGATACCTCGCAAAAGATTACCACTATTTCGGAAGCTGCGAGACAACAATCTGTAGTCACAAATGAGATGTCTAAAGCGATGGAGGAGATCTCTTCCTCCACCCAGGAAAGCGCTGCATCATCAGTCCTTATCAGTAATAATGTTACGAAACAGGTACAAACTTTTGAAAAAATAAATACCAGCATCACAGAGTTAAATAATATAGCACAGACTTTAAAAGATGAAACAAAACGGTTCAAAACAGAGTGATAGTTAAAAATACAAAAGATTAACCAAAAACTTTTTAAATAATATTATTTTAATTAAATAGGAAAGGCACTTAATTTATACCCACATCATAGACTAGTAATAAACCCTAATCGTTGAGGTGCTTTTTCAGTGAAATCCTTTCCCAAGCCACTGAGCGCCAAGGAAGAAACGGAAATCTTAAACCAATGCATGGAAGGAAGTAAGGAAGCTAGAGACATCCTGATTGAACGAAATCTCCGTCTGGTTGCACATATTGTTAAGAAATATAATACAGCGGATAAAGAGATAGATGACCTTATATCCATTGGCACAATCGGCTTAATTAAAGCCATAGACACCTTTGATGCAGATAAGGGTATCAGACTTGCAACCTATGCATCCAGGTGTATTGACAATGAATTGTTAATGATGCTAAGAAGTGGAAAAAGACAGGCAAAAGAAGTGTACTTATATGAACCTATTGGATCCGATAAAGAAGGTCACGAAATTAATTTATTAGATATTATTGAAAGTTCAGACACCGATATAGTAGATGAATTGGAATTACAGGGCAATGTAAAGAAACTTTATGAATTAGTCAATAAAGTTTTAACTAAAAGAGAAAGACAGATCATAGAAATGCGGTATGGATTAAATATGCAGGAAGAAATTACGCAAAGAGAAATTGCTAATAAAATCGGAATATCCCGCTCTTATGTATCAAGAATTGAGAAAAAAGCACTGAAAAAACTACGAGAAAGTTTCGAAAAAGATAATAAAGGGTTATAGCTTCAGGGCTAAGTCAAACGGATTTCATAAAAGATAATTCGCTTGACTTAGCTTTTTTTATAAAATAAAAGCCCGACCGGCAGAATTCGCACCTTACGGAAAGGTTATACCAATTATGCAAATTTTAACTGTACCCATTATATCTGGACAGAAAAATATATGTGGTGTAGAATAAAGTTATTGCCTATTAGATAAAAAATGAATATAAGTAGTATTCATATTTAATACAAAAGCCTGCTTTAGGGCAGATTGGAGACAGAAATGGGGAGTAATACCAGAATAAAAAAAAGGCTTGGTGATCTTCTTATTGATGCGGGAATCATTGTAGAAGACCAGTTAAATATAGCCTTAAAGGAACAAAAGAAAGTAAAAGGCAGAAAGCTCGGAGAAACGCTTATTGATCTGGGATTTACCGATGAGATAGAAATTGCGGATGCGTTAAAGGAACAGCTTCGCCTGGATATGGTTATGTTATCAGGAATACGGATTCCTGGTGAAATTTTAAAATTAATCAGTGACCAGACAGTCTTAAGAAAAAACATGATTATCCCCTTTGCTTTTAAAGATAATAACCCCAATGTGCTTAGGGTAGCCATGGCAGATCCAATGGATATAGTAGCCATGGATGATTTAAGAATATTAACCAATCTGCAGGTTGAACCTGTAGTGTCTACAACCAGAGAAATAGCTGCCGCCATTGATAAATATTTTGGCAATGCAGAAGTTTTAGCAGTAGCGGCCAAGTATTCTCAGGAAAAAGAACAGCAATATCAGGCGGAAGCAGAACTTGTGTCAGCATATAATGCCGATGTCAACAATTCTCCTATTGTTATCCTTGTAAGAACGATAATAGAACAAGCTGTAAGACAACGTGCCAGCGATATACATATTGAAGCCATGGAAGAAAAAGTCCGTGTCCGTTACCGTGTAGATGGAATTTTATACGAAGCTATGACATATCAGGCAGATTTGCTCTCAGCTATTGTGGCGAGAATTAAAATAATCGGAGATATGGATATTTCAGAAAAAAGAAAACCGCAGGATGGCCGTATGACTATGACTGTTGACCGACAGGAATTTGATATTCGTATTTCCATCCTTCCTACCGTATTTGGAGAAAAGGTTGTTTTACGTCTTACCTCTAAGAAAAACCTTAGTAAAGCGAAAAAGGAATTAGGACTTACAGAAGAGGATATGGTTAAATTCGACCGGCTTTTATTAAAACCTCACGGTATGATATTAGTAACGGGACCTACCGGAAGCGGAAAATCAACTACTCTTTATACTGCACTGAATGAAATTAATAAAAACAATGTTAATATCGTTACGGTAGAAGATCCGGTAGAAGCTAATATTACCGGTGTTAATCAGGTTCAGGTAAATCCTAAATCAGATTTAACCTTTGCCAATGCACTTAGGTCAATTTTACGCCAGGATCCTGATATTATTATGATTGGTGAAATAAGAGATGAAGAAACCGCAAGTATAGCTGTAAAAGCATCTATCACCGGACATTTAGTAGTAAGTACCCTTCATACCAATAATGCAGCAAGTACCATTACCCGTCTGGTGGATATGGGGATTGAGCCTTTCTTATTGGCAGATGCCATGGCTGGTGTTATAGCACAGCGGTTAGTCAGACGTTTGTGCAAATGTAAAAAAGCAAGATATGCAACGTCCGCCGAAAAAGAATTGTTAAACATAACACCTGATAAAGAGCAGGTAATATATGAACCTTGTGGCTGTCAACTATGTAACGATACCGGATTTTACGGACGTATCGGTATATACGAGATAATGCCGATAACCCCCAAAATACGTGAAATCATAAGTAAAAGAAAGACGGCAGATGAAATTATGGCTGTTGCGTTAGAAGAGGGGATGCGGATATTAAGAGTGAATGCTTCAAAATATGTTTTAGAAGGTATAACTTCTTTAGATGAAATGAAGCGTGTTACATTGGAAGATATGATTTAGAAGGAGTAAATTATGGTAACATTAAAAGAGCTATTAACCGTTGCAAAAGAAAAAAAAGCATCCGATCTGCATGTTACGGCAGGTATTCCGCCTATTTGCCGTATCAACGGGGAATTAACGGATCTGGGTTATGATAAAATGCTTCCGGAAGATATGGTGAGCTTATTAGAACCTGTTTTTAATGAGCATACAAAAAATATATTCAATGAAATGGGGGAAGTAGATCTATCATATTCAATTCCTGAACTTGGCAGATACCGTGTAAACATCTTTAGGCAGAGAGGTTCCTATGCCTGTGTTATGCGTTTAGTGGGGACTGATATACCAAAACCGAATGATTTAAATATTCCATTGTCAGTTGTAGACTTAACTAAGAAAAAAAGAGGTTTAATCTTAGTGACCGGACCTACCGGAAGCGGTAAGTCAACTACTTTAGCCTCATTAATAGATGTAATTAATACTAATTATAATTCCCATATTATTACACTGGAAGATCCTATTGAATATCTTCATAGCCACAAAAAGGCTATTGTTAATCAGAGAGAGATTGGACTTGATACAACAAGTTATGCAAGCGCTTTAAGAGCAGCGTTAAGAGAGGATCCGGATGTTATTTTGGTTGGGGAAATGAGGGATTTAGATACCATATCAATTGCCATTACCGCAGCCGAAACAGGACATCTTGTTTTGTCGACACTTCATACAACGGGGGCAGCAAATACAATAGACCGTATTATAGATGTATTTCCGCCACATCAGCAACAGCAGATTCGTGTGCAGCTATCTTCCGTATTGGATTCGGTTATTTCCCAGCAATTAATACCTACGGCGGAAGGAAGCGGAAGAATCGCAGCATATGAAGTAATGCATGCGACTCCGGCAATTAAGAATCTAATACGCGAGGGTAAAACCCATCAAATTAATACAATAATCCAGACAAATAAAAAAATCGGAATGCAAACTATGGATGATGCAATTTTCGAATTATATCTAAACAGAACTATAACTGCAGAAAAGGCCAATGAATTCGCAGGGGATTCCATAGCCATGGAGCGAAAAATAAATTTATAACTCTATTTATGTTGGTAGAATGAAAGATATGGAAAACGTTGTATTATAAAGTCTGATTATTGGGAATTATAGGGAATGATTTTTAAACTTCCAGTATTCACTATGTTGACAGGCATACAAAGCCAGTAGTACAATAGGCCTATAATTTAAAGCAGTAATCAGATACGTTATGAAAGAATAGTATTTATTCTACGATACAAAGGAGGAAATAGTGGCAAGCTTTCGATATGTTTTCATTGACCAAAACGGTAAGCAGAAGACAGGAACAATGGAAGCGGTAGATAAGGATAAAGTAATCCTGACTTTAAAGGCAGAGGATAAAATACCAATTAAGGTAAAAGAGCAGAATTTGTTTACGAAAGATATCAACTTTTCAATCGGCAGTATTGTTAAACCCAGAGAATTAGCAGTATTTTGCAGGCAGTTTCACAGTATCATCTCCGCAGGTATCAGTATTATTCATGCATTGGAAATGTTAGGAGAGCAGACTGAGAATAAAGCATTACATAAGGCAATTAAGGAAACTCAGGCCGGAATTGAAAAGGGTGAAACTTTAGCAGCGGCAATGAAGCTGCAAGGTGATGTTTTTCCCCCAATTTTAATTAATATGATAGAAGCAGGCGAGGCATCCGGTAAGTTAGATTTATCTTTGGAACGTATGTCGATTCATTTTGAAAAAGATGCTAAACTAAAGGCTATGCTTGGCAGAGCTTTTATCTATCCTGCATTTATCGGGGGTGTATCCCTTGGTGTTATTATTCTTATGCTTCTAGTTGTTGTGCCAAATTTTATGGGTATGTTTCGTGGAATGGATATGGAATTACCCACGATTACTTTGACAGTGATTCATATGAGCAATTTTATAATTGCGTACTGGTATTTTATTATTTTATTTCTGGCTTTTCTCATTTTCTTTCTAGTTAAAGTTAAGAAAACAGATTCCGGTAAACTTATATTCAGTAAATTTGGTCTGCGGTTGCCGCTGTTTGGTAATTTAATTGTGAAAACTTCATCCGCACGTTTGGGTAAAACCTTAGGAACTTTATTAGATGCCGGAATTCCGCTTCTGGAAGCGATTGATATAACAGCTAAGAATATGGATAATGTTATTATAAAAAAGGTTTTGATTGAGGCAAAAGAAGAAGTGGCACGTGGAGTACCGTTATCAGAACCCCTGGCAGCCTCCGGTGTTTTTCCGCCAATGGTATATCACATGATTGGTATAGGGGAGGAAACAGGCCATCTTGAACAAATGCTTAATAAAATCGCAGCGTACTATGAAGAAGAAGTGGAAAATACTTCTCAAGCTTTAGTTGCCATACTTGAACCAATGATAATCATAATTCTTTCATTAATAGTCAGTGTTTTATTATTTGCAATAATTAAACCGCTGCTGGCTATGTATCAGAATTTGGATCAAATTTAAATTACAGTTAAAATAAAAAATTATAAAGGAGATTACATTCATGAAAAAAAGGATTAAAATTAAAAATGACAAAGGATTTTCATTGGTTGAGTTATTAGTAGTAATGGCTATTATGGCTATTTTGGTAGGAGCAATTGCGCCTCAGGTTAATAAGTATGTTGAGAAATCAAGAGAATCAAGAGATTTACAATTGGTAAGCACAGTATTTACCGCTGTACAGACAGGAATTGCGACATCAGAGAAACCGGTTGGTGTAATAGACCATAAACCGCTGGGTAATTTATTAGACACTTATACGGAATTTTCTACTGAAACTAAAAACGAAATAAAAGATTTATTAGGTCCTGATTTAGATCAAGATTCTGATTTTAAAGATAAATGCTTATCCAAAAAAGGACATGACGGTACTTTATATGTTGATTACACAGAGGCTGGAAAATTATCAGTATATATCTCAAAAAGTGGAAATATGAATAATGCTGATAATATCGGACCGGTTACCAACTAACTGATACATAAAAATATGCTAAGGCGGAGTTAATCTCCGCCTTTCAATAACATAATCTTATATTGTATCAGTTAAGGAAAACAATTGCCTACTTAATTTATTGGTAGCCATGAAAGAGAGATACATATGACTGCTTTCAATTATATAATAATTTATTTTCTAATCTTTCTATCCGGAATTTTAGCCGGCGGTTTTATAAATCTATGTATCTGCCGAATACCCAACCAGGAAAAAATTATACAACGGTCCTATTGTTCTTACTGTGGTTATCAGTTAAGGTGGTTCGATCTTATTCCGTTAATAAGTTACCTTATGTTAAAAGGCCGCTGTAGAAAATGCGGAAAGAAGATCAGCATACAATATCCCATCGTGGAATTTGTGAATGGTTTACTTTATGTATTTGTTTTTGCCGTAAGAAATGTTCATATTGGAACAGTTGAAATAATGCAATATAACAAAACTACGGTATTATTTTGTTTAGCAGCTTCCGCTTACCTTGTTTTAAGTATTATTGATTTTAGAATATATGAGATTCCAGTTTGTATTAATTATTTTTTGGTGGTAATCGGGTTTGTTCATATTATGCTGGATTCCCGTAACTGGAGGAATTATCTGATTGGATTTTTTACGGTCAGTGTATTTTTATATATTATTTATTTTATTACAAAAGGAAATGCAATTGGAGGCGGAGATATTAAGTTAATGGCAGCCGGAGGTTTGCTGTTAGGCTGGAAAAATATCTGGATGGCATTTTTACTTGGTTGTATTTTGGGATCCGTTTTTCATTTGTTAAGAATGAAAATTACAAACACCGGAAGGGTATTGGCTTTAGGGCCATATCTGTCAATTGGCATGTTTATCGCAATGTTATTTGGTGATACGATATGGAATTGGTATCTTGGTGTCTTTTTTCATTAGGAGGTTTCAATGGCAAAAGTATTAAGTATTGAAATTGGTTTAAATACAACTAAACTCTGTCTGATCGATGCTGGGAAGAAAAAAACCAGGGTATCTCAGGCTTATGTTTTAGATACGCCGGAGGCTGGTTTTGATGATGGGTATATTAAAAATACTGCTGCTTTAGCAGATATAATCAGAAAGAAATTAAGTGAAGCAAAAATCAGGACAAGAAATGTTATTTTTACCATATCCTCCTCGAAAATTGCTAACAGAGAGGTAATCATACCTTTGGTAAAAGTAAATAAAATTCCCACAGTCATTCATGCAGGAATTGAGGATTATTTTCCCATCGATATATCGGAATATAATGTTACCTATACAATATTGGAAAAAGTCAAACGGGAAAAGGAAAAGTACTATAGACTTCTGGTGCTTGCAGTTCAGAATAATCTGATTATGTCCTATTATGAATTAGCTAAGTTATTAAAACTTAAGATTAAAGCCTTGGATTATGCCGGCAACAGTATCTTTCAAATGGTTCGTAAACAGGCTAACAGCGGGATAAATATGTTTATACAGATCAATAAACAGGACACTTTAATAAATATCTTACGAGATGATATCCTGGTATTACAGCGTACGGTTTCTTATGGTTATGAAGCTGTTTTAGAAGCAATAACTGAAAATACTTTATTTGCAGCTGAAACAGAATCCCAGGCTGTTTCCATGCTTAATATGAAAGAAATACTTTATACACGGTTCGGCAACCAGATGGATGAGATCGTATCAGCTACCGCAGCCTCAGAGGAATATGTGAATCAATACGAAGAAATATCTGCAAGAGAAGATGTTACGGATACACTTCATTATTTAATAAATAATATTCTCAGGGTTATGGATTATTTTACGTCAAAAAACCAGGGAGAAAGAATCCAATCTATTTATCTAACCGGCAGCGGATCAGGATTCCTTGGTATAGATCAATTATTTACGAATGAAGTGGGTTATCTTACCAGTAAGCTTACGAATCTAAAGGGTATACAATTTAAGCCGGGCGTCTTACCGGAAAGTTTTACACAGAGTGATTTTATCACTTGTATTGGAGCAGTATTAAATCCAGTTAATATAAAGCCGGGTCACCTGATTGGTAAAAGTGCAATAAGAAGCTCCACCCAGATAACTGGGGTAGTATGCGTTTTGGCCGTTATCATTTCCTCCATGTCGGCAGTCGGTTCTGACGTTATGCTTAAAAGCGTATATGATAAACAAGGTCATATCATGTCCCGGATAGAAGAAATAAAGGATATTGAAGACATCTATACAGAAAATAAAAGCATCAAATATGCCTTTATTACGATGGAATCCATAGATGGCTATAGTTATAGCAATAATGAGAATTTAGGGAAATTATTGCTGGAATTACAGCAAAAACTCCCAGACAAAGTTATTATTCGTTCCTTTCGTGCTACCGGTATGGATATCTTAATGGATATTACCGTTGATTCGAAAGAAACTGCGGCTATGACGCTTAGCCAGTTAAAAAAAGTAAGTTTACTAACCAATGTAACAACCGACTCAGTATCAGAGCAGGCGGATGAGTATGGAATTACAGAAGTGAATTTTTCTGTTACAGCAAATTATGCACTGGTATCAGGGGAAAAGTAGTGAGCCATATGGAGCTTTCAGGCGGATAAAGCAGTTAGGAGGGATTTTGTATATGAAAAATAAAATACAGTTAAAAGGATTAATAATACCTGCTCTTGTTTTTTTTTCCTTATTAATTATCCTTTTAAACTATCAGCTGGTATATAAAAAAAATAGTAAGGATATAAAGGAAGTTAAAACCAACATAACAACTCTCTCAGAAACCTTGTCCGATTTGCAGGCGAAACAGGCGAACAGGGATTCAATCCTGAAAGAAAATGAATCCTTAACACAGCAAATTAATACGAAAATCGTGTCATATGGAAGCGGTACAACAGAAGAAAAAAGTATAGTATTCATAAGCGAAATGGAAAAAAATACAGATATAAAAATAGACACTGCAATATTCTCTAAACCGGAATATTTCCTAAATGGAAACGAAAACGATCAAAATAATAACAGCAATGGGTCGGCAAAGCCGGCCGGTACGGATACTACGGACTATGATATGCCGAATACATCAAATCAATTATCAGAAATAGAGAAATTAGAATCTGACGGGGAAGAAAATGAAACGAATTCGGAGCAAATCCATGGGATAGGTGCTACAAAAACCATAGATATGCAGAAAATAAAAGGGTACAGGTCAACCTTAACCATTACTTTTAAAGTGAGTTATGATGGTTTAAAGCGATGTATTGATTATATAAATAATTATCCGGAAAAAAGAAATATTGATGAAATTACTCTTGCCTATGATTCGGAGACCGGGAATTTGACTGGCTCTATGAAAATCAACATGTATAATCTGATTGGAACCGGAAGGGAATATACGGAACCAATTTTGGGAGGAACGGGTATCGGTCTTGATAATATATTTGGAACGATTGATTTTAATCCTAATTAATGGGAGTTTGTTATGGAACAAAAGAAATTAAGCAATGCCGGCTTTACTTTAATTGAAGCTCTTTTATGTATAGCCGTTCTCGGTTTATTAATTGTCCCTCTTCTTGGCAGTTTTGTGACTACAGCCAAAGTAAATGTGATTGGGAAGAAAAATCAAAAAGCTACAGTACTTGCCGGTAATATCATGGAGTCGATTCAGGCCATGACTTTGGAAGAAACCGCATTACAGTTTAATAATGCTGAGCTTTTTCAAATTATAAACAGTAATTTAAATGGATATAGTACTGGTAATTATCAGTTAAAAGATTATTCGCAGGATGGTTATGGTGAATATTATACTTATGGCGATGGGATTTATCAGAAAATCACCGAAGTAACGAGTCCAAGATCCAGTGTTTTAACTGTCCTCGGGGATGGGACAACCCATAACCATATATTTAATCCCCCTGAAAACCGTACGAGTTTTGTTTTTGGAGTACAGAATTTACTGGATGGGGAAACTGGATATGATGCCCTTATCACTTTGGATACATCCGTTTACAGTGACAGGATAAAGTATGACGATACCATGAATAATTACAAAATGCCAAGCCTGTCTGAATTAAATGAGAATACCGTGGCAATTCTGGATCTGGAAGGAATTAACACAACTTGGTCGGATGACTCGGAGAATGCGGAGCCTACCGGACATATCTCAACAGATGAACAGGCAATTTTGGACTTTTATAACATTTATTTATCCCATCGGGCGTTAGCTGATTCACAATCAGAAGATACCGATCCGATTGGCATGGATGAAATCAAGGATAAAATAACAAAAGATATTGAAGTTTATTTAACGAAAGATGATACATTAAAACAGGTAATGGTGGAATGTCGTATTACTTACCGGTGTGGCCTGGATTTAAATGAAAACGGGGAAACGGAAAAATTACCGCAGGTAAATTTGATATCCGGAGTTTATCCTTATTTCCCAGACAGTAATTATCAATGTCAGGTTTATATGTTTTATACTCCGTCTCAATTCATAGACAGGGATTCTATAAGGATACAAAATGACAGTGTTGATGCTGCAATCTATATAGCCAATCAAAACGAAAAAGCTGATACCCGTGTAACGATTCGGAAGGAAGAAATCAATAACCCAATTACAACACTTTATACGAATTTAAAAAGTTATCAGCTTGATGTTAATTTCCCTGTTGACGATTATAATCTTATCACTAAAACAGAAGATAGTGACCGCGTTTATACCATAACCGTTTCTATTTATCCGGCCGGAGCAATACAATCCGGTCAGTTAACCAAAACGTACGCAGTTCTTACTTCTGCCAAGGAGGAATAAGATATGAAAACATTTTCTCACCGGAATCTAAATAATCGCGGTGTTTCTTTTCTTCTGGTAGTAATAGCATTAGGTTTCATATCAGTGCTTGGTACGATCGTTGCTACGGCTGCTGTAAAAAATATTACTATGAAAACAGTGGATAAGAAATCCAAAGAAGATTTTTACTCTGCAGAAGCAGCCTTAGAAGAAATTAAAGCCGGAATTACGGAAATAACGGCAAACGTAATGGCTGATTCTTATGAAACTGTCTTAAAAGAATATTCCTCTACTAATACGGCACAGCGAAATAAAATTTTTATAAATACTTTTTTAGACGGCATCAAAATGGAGTTACAGGTGTCCCCATCCGATCAGATTATTCCGGCTGCGGTTATAAAAGACCTATTAAAAGAAACAAAAAAAGCAGAAAACTCTCATAACGGAGCTGAAATTATAGGTACTCCGGTTTTTAAGGATACCCTTAAAAATGATAAATCTGTGATGATACAGAATATTAAAGTAGTATATTCACTGGATGGATATACTCAATCGATTACTACCGATCTGAAAATAACCGTCCCTGATATATCATCCCGTAAATCCACAACGGGATTTGCACATATGCCATACAAAGATTTTGCTTTGATAGGAAACCAGGCTATAACGGCAGGTTTCAGTTCCCACAACATAAAGGGAAGTGTATATGCCGGAGCAGATGGGCTGTTAGTGAGTAATGAAGGAAACACCATGAAAATAAACGGTACAAAAATTATTTCGGCAGGTAATATAGAAGCCATGGATAAATCAAAGCTTCTTATTAACGGAAACGGTGCGGAGATTTGGGCCACAAATCTTATAACATCAGGCTCAGACAAAAAAGCAAATACAAACCTGGAAACATCACTTCGGATAGATGGTCACTGTTATATTAAAGATGATCTAATCCTTGATGCAAAAAAAAGCAAGGTTGAATTAACTGGTGAATATTACGGTTACAGTAACGGCACGGATGCCGCGAGTAACAGTGCAATCATGATAAATGCAATAAATTCCTCACTGCAGCTTAAAGGCTTAAGTAAATTATACCTGGCAGGACGGGCTTTTATTTCCATGGATAATACCAATGTTACTTATGAACTGGACCAGGAACACGGGGTTTCAGACCGGGCTAACAGTAATATATTAACTGGCGAATCCTTAATTGTAAAAGGAAGTCAGGGAGCTTACCTCTTACCTGATAAATTTATTTCGGCAGGTCACAATCCTATTACCTGGGATGAATATACTAATTATTACAATAATCCTGACAAGGATTTAATTAAATTAACAGAAGACTCCATTGTATTTACTAATCCATCCATCTCAGCGGAAGAAAGTAAATTATATTATTATGTTGACCCAGTGAAGCCGTTTAAAAAAGAATTTTATAAATTCGGATTAGACTCTAATGTGGTATATTTCTATCTGAATTTTAAATCCAAAGAAGCGGCCACGGACTATTTAAAAAATTATGAAATCTGTTATCCCGGAAAAATTTATAATGGTTTTCCAATTACGGAAATTACCATAAATCATTCCCCAGATACAGTTAATAGTGCCGGTAATCTATTAACTTATGAAGACAGTCTGAAAATCACCCCGGGAAATAACGGTTTGTTTACCAACAACTATGAACTTCAATATAGTAATCTTTCTAAAACTCTGGAAAAAAATATTACAGGAGAGGGAACTGTGTTTGATTACCTTATACACGGAGACAGAATTAAGGAAGACGGAGCCTTAAAGGGAGGACAAGCCTTACTGATCAATAACGGTTATTATTATGTAAACGTGGTAGATAACAGGTCATTTGGAGTTCCCTTGTTTTTTAAGGAAACGAATAAAGAAGGAATTATTATCGCTACAGGTGATATCGAAGTATGTTCGGATTTTAAGGGATTAATTATTTCCGGAGGTAAAATAACTTTATATAACGGGGCCAATTTAAACGCGGATTCAGAACTTATATCCTCCATCTTAAGTGAGAATGCTAAGGTACGCAGGTATTTTAAAGAATTTGACACTAATAATGAAGATGAAACAGGAGCTTCTTTTCAGAAATTTGCTATTACTGATTTGATTCAATATGAGAATTGGAAGAAAAAATGATAAACTTAAGGGAATCAATGAAAAATAATAAAGGATTTAGTTTGTTAGAGCTGCTGATTGTAATCGCGATTGGTGCTGTATTAATCGGAGGCGCAGCATTTTCATTAAACTTACTTAATTATGGAGATGTAACAAAGTGTGCAAGGAACCTTAATGAGAGCATTCGTAATCTGAAAGTGGAATCGGTAAGCAGAAGTACAGAGTATTGTTATCTCATCCTCCGCTTTGATGCGACGGAGGAGACATATTATATGGTGACTGCTGTAAGTGATGAAGAATTAGATGAATTTAATTGGGAGGAAAAAGCACAGATATTAAGTTATCCCCAAAAATTAGCTTCTGGTAAGGTCAATATCTCTTATACAAACAGGTCAGATGGAACCGGCTTGGTAGACTTAAAGGAGAAATCACCGTTAATTATAAGTTATAAGGCTGAATCCGGAGCATATGCAAGCGAATGGAAACAAATTACCCTAGAGTCGAAAGGGATAATCTCATCTATTCATATGGTGACAAAGACAGGCAACCATTATATTAAGTAATTCCATTTTTAATGTAAGCTGAATAATGTTAGAGATCTTAAATTCAGGTGAAGAGGTAAATCATGAAGAAAGTAACGGTGCCAGAAGTAATATATAATCAATCAGATCCGGTATACTTTGATAAGGATAATAAAATAGATAATAACGGGTTTACACTCATAGAATTAATTGCGTCCATGGCAATATTCGTAATTGTATTATCCATAACCGTATCTTTTTTATCCTACGGTGCGAAAAGTTATACAAAAACCAGGAACGAAGCAGATTTACAGATGGATTCGCAAATTGTACTGAATCAGATAGAAGATTTGGCAATTGAAGCTTACTGGATCGATTTTGTTGGGGTTTCTACTAATGTAAAAGCCTTATTATTATATAAAACTGACAATGTTGATATTGTATTTTGGGACAGGGAATTAAAAAAACTATATCTGGTTGATGAAGAAAATATAACAGATGTTGCTTTGGTGTCTCGTATTTCTTATACTGATGAAGAAAATCTGATGGCAGAGAATATAACAAAATTTAATGTGCCGACAAGTTCAGAGGTTCTAAAAAAAGACAGTAAGATTCAGATAGAAATCAGTTTTGAATTAGGTAAACAGGTTTATCCGGCGGTTCTTAATATTCATTTGCGCAATAAAGTTAAGGAACCATAAACGAATTAATTACAATAACCTGTTCCGCCATTGCCAAATGGTATATTCTAGGTGATTGCGAAACAACATAGTTACATAAATATTCCATACAATTCATACGAATTTTATAGCTTCACATGCCTTTAGGAGAATTATCTCATAGAGAGGAGAACCGGAATGAAAAAATACATACTTGGAAGTATCTTGTTCGTAATTTCAGCAATTATTATGCTAAAAGGTATTTCAAGCTATACACAGAAAGAAGAAGTTACAAAAGCTTCCGCTGCTATCTATGGTACAGATGGTATCATTCCGGTTCCCAAAGAGGAGGGAGTACAGGGCACAGCTAATAATCCGTTTGTTATACTTGAGGTGGTTCCATACGAGGGTTATGCGGAAATCGGTTATTTGATCGGTGGATGTGAACCGGTAAAATTGGAAGAGTTAGCTCAGGATGCACAAGCTGCCGGAATTGTTGCATCTACGAAGACTTTGAATTATTCTTACGGATACGAGTATAAATTTGATTTAGAAACAGGGGATACGCTGGGCAGAGGGCCAAAAGACTGGGAATACGTCAATTATCAGACCATGGCTCAATATGGATATTATGAAAAAGTTGAAAATGGGAAGGGTAATTTTGTTCAAAATATTACTTCTCAGACTGTCTTGGAAGCTCCGGCAGGAAATGGGGGATATAATAAGACCAATCTGTATTCCAAAGACAATTATTATACCCTGTATGATACGAAGGTAAAATTTATTCCCGTCACGGAGCAGACACCTCCTGATGTTATACGTTATTCAGCGGAAGTAATTGACCAATACAGCAGTAAAAAGTTTTATACCTATGATAATAAAACAGGTCTATACACATTTAATGACAGCGGCCGTGGCAGTGTGAATGTTTCTTTTCACCGTGATGAAGTGAATGGCAGATATATCGCGGAAGTAATACCCTCAAGCGGTTATATAAGCTGGGATGATATTATGATTACATATAAAAAATCAGATGTTTATATACCGACGGTTGATCAGAACGGCAGACCAAATGGAAAATACAATGTAACTATAACAAAAGCAGATTACACCGATGTGGGTGCCGGTAATGGAAATTTCGTATGGGTACCGAATGAAGACAGTAAAAATTTATCCACGAACCATAATGCCATAAAAATCGGAGATAAAGTTCATACTTACCGTAACCGCTATTATTACCGAAGAATGAAATATACCTTAACAAATAAAAATTATTTCCTGACGGAGTGCTTAGGTATCCCGGAAAATAAAATAAATAATTATTATACGGACGGGGAGGGAAAGTCACATCCATATAATATCCAGGTGATTACAGTTACTCCCCAGGAACTTAACCGTGTTGAAAATCAATCCATTATAGATCGGGCTGATTTAATTTATTTTACTTCCAGGGATCATTTTAACGGAGATTTAGTTGCAGTTTGGGAGAAGTACCATATAGAGAAAAAGTTAAATAATCCTCCAAAAGAGCTTGCAGATATGGATTTAACCTGGGAGACAACGGTTAAAATAGTAAAAAAGGCAGCAGTGTCAAAGGATTCGGCACCGCTTATTTTTGATGTTACGGTTTATACTGAGATATCAAGTGCTTATAAAATGAACGATTCACCGGATAAGTATTACAGTGACGGAAAACCGGTAGATAAAAATATGTTAAAAGCAAATGGCTATTGCAGTAATATAGCTAAATTATTTTTGATGACAGAACAGATGGAGCCGGGCAAATTTTATAATGAATACATAAAAACCGGCAGAATTATATCTGTCCCTACGAAAAATGCAAAGAATAAAGAAGTAGATAAATACGGAACAAGAATGACGACAGGTTATTATACGGAACAAACAAATGAAAAAAGCGCTATTTATTGGTCCAATCAGACCTTTCTTCCTTATGAACTATTTAAAAATTATTTCGATTTAGATAATAATAAGGTATGGGAAACCATTGGAATTGATAACTATCGTATCATTGTTGACGGCGGGGCCTCCAATGTAAGCGTAAGGCATAATGCTTATACTTATAACGGAGATAACAGTATAACACAGCTTTTTATGAATTCCGGCATAAGCGAGAATATTTACCGTAAGGAAGCTTTTGACTTTTTTGAGGAGTTAAAAGGTACCAGACCAAATTCCATCTCTCCTGCAGAAGCAGTTTATTATTTGCTGCACCAGCATAAAATCCGCTATGATAAAGATGTTCTAAGAATACTTGAAATTGAACCTTGTAATGATTTTATATGGGACGGTGATTTTAGTACCTGGGAGACAGGAAAAGAGAACGGTAATGGTTCTCCTTATGCCAGAAATTATTTTACTAAATTATTCCCGAATTTTCATGGAAAGGTTATGATTCAGACCATAACCTCCTCCGAATTTATCGGTTCTAAAACAGACTTGAATGCCAATTATGATATGATTTTTTTCGGTCTGTCAGACGGACTTTTTAACAAAGGAAATACTTCAATTAACGGAACCTGGATGAATAATATTCCATTATATAACGATATTTTATTAAATGGTAAAGTATATCTTCATAACGGTGATAAAATATTAGGGATAAAGAAACTGCGGGGAACCTTAGGCGGAGATTATGACTATACGGATATCTATACTTTTTCCGGTAATGATATTACCAAACTTAAGTTGGATGAACTTAAGAATTTTATGGAGGGAGGTAAACCAATTATATTGGATACCGGATTCTATACGGATTCCGGAAAACGGGTTAATTCTGTCAAAATTGATGCGGAGTCATATATATATGACCTGGCTAATGGGCCTCAGGATGAATTATTTTATGCGGATGGTATTTCCACTGATAAACTGGAAGACTTATTATCCCAACCGGAAACAACACTGAAGCTTGGGTGGAATAACAACTCAAGTCCTATAGAGGGCATTGATTATCCGGTTGTGTATAAAGATAAGACAATATCGGAAAATACTGCTTTATCCGATGATAAAATCTATATCAACGGTCTTGACAGGAACAACAGGACATTACAATACAGATTGAATATCAAAACAGGATCAGATACTGATTATACGGTTAAATTGTATACGGATATTAACGGTGACGGTCGATTTGACGAAAAATCTGAGTGTGCAGAGAATGTAACAATATTGTCTGAAAGCGGAAATGCTGTGACTTTAAATCAGTTAAAAGGAAATACAAATTATACACTAACGTATAAACTGGAACCTGATTTTTCAGGGGTATTACCCTGGAAACTTTTGATTTTTTCGAATAATAATTCAAGTATACGTGATTCTGCCATAAATTATTGTGCTGTAAAAGCTAATGTTAAAAAAGATCTGAATATCCTGCAAATAAAGTCTAATGATGATAATACAATTGATTTATCAGGTAATTCTAAATTTTTAGCATATACAGAAAATTTAACGGATTATAATCTCCATATCATAACCTGGACGGTAGAGGAATTGATACTAAAATGTCAAGGTGGTGAGTATCAGTATATTCTCGAGGATAATGAGGATAATAATTCTATTAACAGGGATTTAAATAAAGCAGTTCCATACTTGGATGATGATGGTGACGGTTTCTATGAAGTAGATATGTTAATTCTGGGATTTGCTCATAGGTATACGGATATTAATTCAAGAAATGCACTGCAGAATATAAAGGATTTTATTAAAACAGGAAAATCGGTTATATTTACACATGATACAACTTCCTATATTAATACAAGCCTGACAAGGTACAAACAATATGGCGGAACAGAAAGTTCGTATTGGGGATATAAGATAAATCAAACTTTCAGGAACATGCTGGGAATGGACCGGTTTGGAGTCACAGGAGCTTTAGGTAAGGAAAACGAAATTCTGGGGCAAGGATTTACCAATCTGCTGCTAAGCTCTAATGCAGAAGCTAATCCAATCGGTGATATAATAAACCGGTACGGCTTTAATATTTATGCCAATCCCAATAACAGCCTTAACCTGGATACTAAGTATGTAACGAATGTCAACAAGGGCCGTATAACATCCTATCCGTACGTGATAGATCAAAATTTTCAGGTCGGTACTACTCACAGCCAGTATTATCAATTGGATATGGAAAATAAAGATCTAATCGTGTGGTATTGCCTGTCAGATGAGAAAAGTAAATTAATTAATTCAACATCAGGTACGGATGCCGGTTTATATAGTTCCACCCCGAATGATGTACGGAATAATTATTACTTATACAGTAAAGGCAATCTTACTTATTCCGGTTTGGGTAATACGGAGCAGGTCAGCGACATGGAAATGAAATTATTTATCAATACGATAGCCGCCGCCTATACAGCTGTACCGAAAGCGCCTCAGATCGTAATAAATAACAGCAATAAATCCACGGGTGAAAACGGTAAGGATTATATATATATCGATTACGATATATATGATACATCACGGGGATTCGGTTCCGATATAATAGATGGAGATATACAGATGCAGAAAGTAAAATTTGAGATTTTAGATTCCAATTCACTTCCGAATAAAAAATTAACTGTAAAATATTTTGAGATAACCGATCAGAAGGATGGCACCAGAACCGAATCGGAATTAACGAATATCAAAACAAAACTGTCAAGTTCCAACGAAGAGACGGGACAAATAAAAAGCGGAGAAGAGTATTATATTGAGCTACCATTAACGGATTTAGCGATGTATAATAAAGGAAAAGATATATCCATCAAGGTATTTCTGACCTATGATGGAAACTTAGAAAATACACTTACATCGGTTAAAGAGTTTACTTTATTCCGAAGAGGTTTATTTGATTTAGACTAAAGGAGAAATCAATGTTCCAAAATTCACCGGAAGCATTTAAAGCCATATGGAAAAGAGTTGTAAACAGGGAGACAGTCACCTATGGAATCGCAGGAGTTCTGACTACTCTGGTAAATTATGCGGCATATTATATATTCTGCAACAGAATCGGAATAGAGAATCTGATCGCTAATATAATAGCCTGGATAATAGCAGTAATTTTTGCGTATGTTATTAACGATATATGGGTATTTAAAGATCATATATCAAATATTCGGCTTGAAGTTATTAAAGTTATTAAATTTTTCGGTGCCAGATTGTTTTCTCTTATTGTGGAAGAAGCCGGTTTATTCCTATTCGTAGATTTGTTATCCTTAAATAATCTCGTAGTAAAAGCTGCTCTGGCAGTGATTGTAATCATTTTAAATTATTTCTTCAGCAAGCTCTATATTTTTAAAAAAAGTAGGATTGAAATAGTTTAGATCCTTCGTATGGTTTTGTCAGGCAGGCCATATTATATAATTAAGGGCTATTGCATCATTTTTGGTTATGCAATAGCCCCTATTAGTTATCATTCATTTTAAATTCTTGTAGACCAATCCGTACAATCCCAGACTTTCGTTGCAAAATCTTCATAAAAATCAGGTTCGTGGCAAATTAAAAGAATACTTCCTTTATATTCGGTAAGAGCTCTTTTTAATTCTGCTTTTGCATCCACATCTAAGTGGTTGGTCGGTTCGTCCAATAATAAAACATTGGATTCTCTGTTAATTAACTTGCATAATCGTACTTTTGCCTGCTCGCCGCCGCTTAAAACCCTTACCATACTTTCTATATGCTTTGTAGTAAGACCGCATTTAGCAAGGGCGGAACGAACTTCGTACTGGGTAAAGGATGGAAAATCCCGCCAGATTTCTTCAATACAGGTATTATTCTTAGCTCCGCTCATTTCCTGTTCAAAATACCCCTGATATAAATAATCTCCAAGGGTGACTTTACCCTCAATTGGGGGGATCAGACCGATAATACTCTTTAAAAGAGTTGTTTTACCAATACCGTTAGCTCCCTTTAACACAATTTTATCTCCGCGTTCCATGGTTAAAGTTAATGGTTTTGACAAAGGTTCATCATAACCGATTACCAGATGTTCCGTCTGAAAGATAAATCGTCCGGCCGCCCTGGCTTCTTTAAAGTTAAATTCCGGCTTTGGTTTTTCTTTAGCAAGTTCAATTACATCCATCTTGTCCAGCTTTTTTTGTCTTGACATAGCCATGTTGCGGGTAGAAACCCTGGCTTTATTCCTGGCAACGAAATCCTGTAGTTCGTTGATTTCCTGCTGCTGCTTTTTATAAGCAGATTCCAGCTGGGCTTTTTTTACCTCATATACTTCTAAAAATTTATCATAATTTCCGACATAACGGTTTAATTCAGCATTTTCCATATGATAGACGATATTAATTACACTGTTAATAAAGGGTATGTCATGTGAAATTAATATAAATGCATTTTCATAGTCCAACAAATAACGCTTAAGCCATTCTATGTGTACCGTGTCCAGATAATTGGTGGGCTCGTCCAATAATAATATGTCCGGTTTTTCTAATAATAATTTACCTAATAAAACCTTTGTTCTTTGACCGCCGCTTAGTTCCGTAACATCCTGGTCTAAGCCAATCGCGTCCAGTCCAAGAGCCCGGCCGATTTCTTCTACTTTTGAATCAATTACATAGAAATTATTGTTATCCAGAACATCCTGTATTGTTCCGAATTCCTCCATAATAATCATAAGTGCATCAGGATCTGCATCAGCCATCTGGTTACAGAGTGAATTCATTTTTGCTTCTAATTCATACAAATAAGAAAAGGCGGATTTTAGAACCTGGCGGATAGTCATACCTTTTTTAAGTACGGAATGCTGATCCAGATAACCAACTCTGACATTTTTAGCCCATTCAATATTACCCTCATCAGGCATTAACTTACCGGTTACAATATTTAAGAATGTAGATTTGCCTTCCCCGTTGGCACCGACCAGACCGATATGTTCCCCTTTTAAAAGACGAAATGATACGTTATTAAAAATAGCTCTGTCTCCAAAACCATGAGTGAGATTCGATACATTTAAGATGCTCATACATGCTCCTTGCTCGATTTATTATGTGTAACTTAAGGGTTACCTTATAGATTATACATAAATTTTATATAAATTCAAGTGAAATATTTTATGTAATTATTACAATAAATGTTTTTATTGATAAGGTACGGTAATAGGTTACACTCTTAAAATAACTGGTTTCAATCAGGTGAGAGAGTTATATTTCCTGGTAATTAAGGTTACATTGTTTACGGAAATGTTACATACTATATGAGAAAAAATAAACGATACATAAATTACCTGAGAAATATAACCCCATATCCGTTCAAACCTTGTAATAATTCATAATATAATTATGTTTCAATGAATTTCCTCAATTCCAGATTAAATTTCCCATGTTCTTCATAAAATAAAGCATGACCGCTGTTAAGGAAGGGGATAAGACGAGAATTTCTGATTAATTCATTTTGTGCCTGGCCCAGCGGAAAATAACATACCTCATCATGCACACCATGAAGTATTAAGGTTGGTGCAACGATTGCAGTTAAATCAAAAAACAGACTTTCTTCACCAAGCCAGGTATTTGCAATTTTAGCAGTAGCCCAGGAAGCAGCCATAAGCCCCAGACTAAATAACCAGTCTTTCATTGGTTCCCCTACCTGCTGATAAAAAAAGATATCTCCAAAGTCACGAAGCATTTTCGGCCGGTTATGATAAGTTCCTTTAATAATATCCATTACAGCTTCCCTGGTCTGGCCATATGGAAAATAAGGTCTTCTGATCAGACTTGGAGCTGCGGCTGCGCATAAAACCAGCTTAGCAACGCCATATTCCCGATGCCTTGCCATATAACGAACGGCAATAGCTCCTCCGGTGGAATGACCTACCAGTGTAATGTTATTTAATCCTAAAGTATCAATGACACAACGAACATCATCGGATAGACGGTTATAATCATAACCGTCAAATGGCCTGTCGGATAAACCATAACCTCTTTGATCTAAGCCGATGCAGCGGTAACCTAATTTCGGCAGATTGTTAAACTGATATTCGAATAAATCGTGACTTCCGGGCCAGCCGTGTAAGAATAAAATCGTTTTTAGACCCTTGGGATTGATATCTTCACAATAAAGATTTACATCCTGTTCCACATTTATATAGTATCCCAATAAAATACCTCCATAATATACTTTTCTATTAGTTTATTCCCGGAAATTAAATATGTTATCAAGTATAGAAAATATTAAATTCCGGTATAAACTTTACAGTGTATTAACATTACGATGATGTAAATATGTAAAAGTGTTTCTTGTACTTCAGGGTCAAGAAGTGTATAATATCAAAAAGTGTTTATATGGTTAATTATGAAATTTCAGGGAAGTATGATATTAGTTTTTCTGCAGATTTGAATAAATAAATGGGAAGAAATCTTAAGGAGATAATTCATGATAACTTATAATGAAATTAAAAAGAACAGACAAATAAAAACATATATACAAAAAGCAGATGAATCGTTAATCGCATTAGGATATACGGAACATAGTTTTGCTCATGTGGGAATCGTTGCTGAAATGGCAAAATATATATTAACTACTATGGGATATCCTGAAAGGACCATTGAACTTGCTCAAATAGCAGGATATATGCATGATATCGGTAATGTAATAAACCGTGTGGATCATGCTCAGAGCGGGGCAGTTATGGCTTTTCGTATTTTAGATAAAATAGGCGTGGATGCAAATGAAATAGCAACTATTATTTCAGCCATAGGGAATCATGATGAAAGTACTGCCGTACCGGTAAACGAAGTGGCAGCAGCATTAATATTGGCAGATAAAACCGATGTACGTTATACAAGAGTCAGAAACAGGGATTTTACCAGCTTTGATATCCATGACAGAGTTAATTATGCGGTCAAAGAATCAAAAACGATTATTAATGAAGAAAAAACCAAAATATCGCTTAATCTTACAGTAGATACGGAATTTTCTTCTGTAATGGATTATTTTGAAATATTTCTTGAACGTATGATCTTATGCAAAAAAGCCGCTGAGAAATTAAAGCTTAGATTCCAGCTTGTTATAAATGGACAAAAATTATTATAGTTAATTATTAAAAACCTGAGGAAATAATTAATAAAGGTCAGAACCTGTCACAGTTGATGGCAATAAACATTATGGTATTAAGGAAGTTATAGAAAAATAGATTCAGCGAAAGGAATAACCGGAAAAGCATCCCAGGCAGTTTTGGGATATGCAATAGGTGTAAAACATGGAAATAGAACGTAAATTTAAAATAATTCACAAACCGGAGGGGCTAAACCGATACCACAAAAAACAAATTGAGCAGGGTTATCTTTGCACAGATCCGGTTATACGCATTCGTAAAAGTAATGAAGAATATTATTTAACTTACAAATCCAGACTAAATATGAAAGAAAATCCAAAGGGTATTGCGTTGGCTTGCGAAGAAGTGGAATTGCCCTTAAGTAAAGAAGCATATGAGCATCTAAGAAATAAGGTGGATGATCATCTGATTACAAAAACCCGGTATCTGATTCCTATTGGTAATAATTATATTGCGGAATTAGATGAATTTCATGGATCTCTGGAGGGATTAATATTTGTTGAGGTGGAATTCCCGGATGAAGAAAAGGCTGAAGCTTTTCAACCTCCGGAATGGTTTGGAAAAGATGTATCTTTTGATAAACGTTATAAAAACAATTATCTTGCAACGATTAACAGTCTTTTTGAGCTTTAATATCAGGAGAGGAAGATGTCACTGTCGTGACAGCGCGTCATCAGCGCCAGAGTCTGACAAGCCAGACTCTTTCTTAATATGGAATCGCTTAAACCTTAAGATGGCTTTGAATAAATCTCCGTCCAGTTCAATATCAAATACTGCATCCTGGAGTGATGCCAAACTTTTAGCGATAGACAAACCTAAACCACTGCCTTCCGTATTACGGGCTAAATCGCCTCGGACAAAACGCTCCATTAATTCGTCGGAATTAATATTTAACTTATTCGCAGATATATTTTTTACAGAAACCGTTACGTTATGATCATCAGTAATAATATCAACGTAGATTCTGGTGCCGCTTAAAGCATATTTATTTGCATTAGAGAAGATATTTTCAATGATCCGATAGGTACTCCGACCATCTGCCATAATATAAATGGGTTCTTCTTTCATGTTTAAAACCACTTCTAAATTATGATCGATAAAACGGTCTTCAAATTCTCCGATGGACTGTCTGACCAGTTCAACCAGGTTGAGGCATTCCAAGTTTAAGGAAATAGCGCCAGAGGATGCCTTGGAGGCTTCCATGAGGTCTTCGATTAATGTTTTCAGCCTCCAGGTTTTGGTAGATAAAATATCCAGATAACCTTTGGCAGTATCGTTTTCCAGATTTTCTTTCTTTAACAAATCCACATAATTTATAATAGATGTTAAAGGTGTCTTAATATCATGGGACACATTAGCAATTAATTCAGTCTTAAGCCGTTCACTTTTTAATTTTTCATCTACAGCGGCAGAAAGACCATCACCAATATTATTAATATACTCAGCTAACGTAAGAGCGGGTTCATTCATAGGTGAAACAGGTATTTTATGTGTCAGGTTACCATCCGCTATTTTTTTAATCTCTTTTGTAATTATATTGTAATCAATTGCGGCTTTTAAGAAAATGTAACCTAAATAGAGATAACCGGCTGCAGAAACCACTAAAAATTCTTCTTTTCCATGGAAAAAAACAGGATAGTTATATAAATAAAAAGCAACGAATTGTATTGCTGCAAATAACATTAAAATGGCAAGAACACGATAAGTTATATTTTGCTGTGCAAAAAAATCATGGATAAACAGGTGGAGATTTTTTAAAAAACGAACTATAAGGGAATTCTCAAATAGTATATTTGCTTTAATTCTACGAATCAGACTTAATAATCCAAACATACAGAAAGGATATAATATTAAATATGCCAGCAAAATTAAAAAATACATATCTAATCTAAATTGCCGATGTAATATTAAGCAGACATTATATGCTATAAGACTTAATAGAATAATTCCCGATACCACAAAACAAAATCCGAGTTCGGTAAACCATCGGTCAAAACCATTTACTATAATGGTGTCCGTACCCTTTTTATGACCGGATAAAGTAATGGCGATTCCCAAAAATAACAATAGAAACAGAAAGGATACAGGAACCGGATATAAGGAATTCAGGTAATTATCATGCAGTTTCTGAAATTCCTGATACATGAAACCGAATTCGTCATTATGGTTTGGAAAGCTGTTTACTATGGTAGTACAGATAATATATTCTCCTCGGCTTTCATCCGGTTTTACATATTTACTTACAAAATTACCGTTAATATAATCCATTACCCACCTAAGATTCTCATCATTAAGGTATTGATAGTCCCGGTTTACATTTGTGGCATAACGTTCCGTTTTAGTGTTAATGATCAGATATGCAGGATTTGTTCTTACACTTTCCAGATAGGCATCCATAGCATCGCTGCCGTATTTTTTGTTCAAGGCCGCCAGAGTTTTTTCAAGATCGGAGGAATAATAAATCTTACCTGTTTTCAGATTTTTGACATAATATAAAAAATTACTGTTAGGCTGGTTTAAAATTGCATTATAATAATCAAAATCTGCCTGTTGTTCTTCCGTATCGGAATATCTGGGTTTTTCTTTGTCTGTCTTAAATAATTCGGATAAATCCATGGAAGAAGAGTTATAACCTAAACTGCCGGTGTAACCTTTCTCCCGGTAGTCAGTGTATACTGCCACACGTTCAACATACTTTAAGTATTTACTTTGAAATTCAGAGGTTTCTTTAAAATCATTCGTACTGGCAGAATAGGAATCCAGATAATTTAATATATGATAGGACCCGATCAGAAGATTAAGGCCGCACAGAAATAGAGCTATATGTACTAAAACCTTCATAAGGAAGGAACCTTTCACTTTATTCATTGTACAATTTCCTTTCAGTATTTTTCTACTTTATATCCAATCCCCCATGCAACTTTTAAATATTTCGGCTCTTTTGGGTTGATTTCTATTTTTTCACGTATATGCCGGATATGAACGGCAACAATATTGTCAGCACCATAAGAAGGCTCATTCCAGATCAACTCATATATTTCATTGATGGAAAAAACTCTACCTTTATTTTTTACTAATAATTTCAACAGGTTATATTCAATTGGAGTTAGTTTTATAAGTTCATCATCAACATATACTTCCTTACGGTCATCATTTACCACCAAACCGCCGGAAGAATATATATTCTGTTCCTCTGTAACAATACTTCCAAGTTTGGTATAACGTCTGAGTGCGGATTTCACCCGGGCAATTAATTCTAAAGGGTTAAAAGGTTTTGTTATATAATCATCCGCACCAACATTTAATCCCAGAACTTTATCACTGTCCTCTGATTTGGCAGTCAATAATATTATAGGAAGAGTACTGTTGTTTTCTCTTAATTTCATAGTGACACGGATTCCATCCATCTGGGGCATCATAATATCTAATAAAGCCAGGTGTATTTCATTGGAATTAATAATTTCAATCGCTTCTTTTCCGTTGTAGGCTTTAATTACATTATAACCCTCTGCATTCAGATAAATTTGAATTGCTTCTACAATATCTTTATCATCATCACATACTAATATGTTATACATTAATCGATCCTCCCTGGTTCCCTGTGTAATATCTTATATTATTATATATTATTCTGGAGAAAACTTCTATATTTATGTAGTACGGTAAACAATTAAATTCATCGCTGTTGAGTTGCAGCTTTCTTAAAAATTCTTCAGCGGTACTGATTTGTCATATTGTCCTATCTTATTCTGCTCAAAAAAGTTTTTAAGCAAACATGCTTTAGTTTATCATGTAAAAATAAATTTGACAGATAAAAAATCTTAAGAATTTATGAATTAAGTATGCACTGTAACTATTATTTCCCTTTCGTAAATAAAAATACTGGATTTTTCAAAGATAATATTCTATAATGTAGAAAGTTGTTAAATACTTGAGTTTTAAGCAGTTTTACGGAAGTGGAGGAAGACAGCATGTATGAAATATTGAAAAAAGAAATTTTGGCACCGAATATTTATCTTATGGATATACACGCACCCAGGGTGGCAAAATCTTGTTATCCGGGTCAATTTGTAATTGTGAAAATGGACGAAAAGGGAGAAAGAATTCCCTTAACTATATGTGACTATAACAGTGAAGCTGGTACGGTTACCATTGTGTTTCAGGCGTTGGGAAATTCTACGAAACGAATGGCAGAATATGAAACAGGAGAAGGTTTCCGCGATTTTACCGGTCCTTTGGGTTGTAAATCCGAATTGGTGGATGAGCCTATCGAGGAATTACAAAAGAAAAATATACTTTTTGTTGCAGGCGGTGTAGGTACGGCGCCTGTGTACCCCCAGGTCAAATACATGAAAAATCTTGGGATTGATGTAGACTGCATTATAGGCGCCAGAAATAAAGAGCTGATTATCTTAGAAGAAGAGATGAAAAAGGTCGCTGAAAATGTATATGTAGCAACCGACGACGGTTCCTATGGTTTTAAAGGAAATGTAAATGACTGCATTAAGGATCTGGTCAATAATCAGCGAAAACATTATGATCTGGTTATCGCCATTGGTCCGATCATTATGATGAAGTTTGTATGTATCCTTACAAAAGAATTAGGTATCCATACAATTGTAAGTATGAATCCTATCATGGTAGACGGGACCGGAATGTGCGGCGCCTGCCGATTAACTGTTGGCGGACAGGTTAAATTTGCCTGTGTGGACGGTCCTGAATTTGACGGTCATCTTGTAGATTTCGATGAATCTATGAAAAGACAGCAGATGTATAAGACTGTTGAGGGAAGAGCCATCTTAAAAGAAAAAGAAGGCGCAACTCACAAAGGAGGCGGCTGCGGCTGCAGTGATGACTAATTACAACTAAGGTTATGCCTTTTGAGGCATTTAATACAACAGATAGGAGTTAGAAAGATGGATGTATTAAAAAGAATACCTGTCAGAGAGCAGGATCCGGAAGTAAGAGCACATAACTTCAGTGAAGTATGTTTAGGATATGATATAGAAGAGGCTATGGAAGAGGCCAGCCGCTGTTTAAAATGTAAAAATGCAAAATGTATAACCGGCTGTCCCGTATCTATTGATATACCGGGATTTATTAAGGAAGTAGAAGCAGGTAATATTGAATCTGCCAGTAAAGTAATCAGTCAGTATTCAGCGCTTCCTGCTGTCTGCGGCAGGGTATGTCCTCAGGAGTCCCAGTGCGAAGAAAGATGTATCCGCGGAATTAAAGGAGAGCCGGTGTCCATCGGCAAACTGGAACGTTTTGTTGCCGACTGGTCTAGAGAGAATAATATTAAACCGGAGATTCCGTCCGTAAAGAACGGTAAGAAAATCGCTGTTATCGGTTCCGGTCCTGCCGGTTTAACCTGTGCCGGTGATTTAGCTAAGATGGGTTACGATGTAACCATATTTGAAGCCTTACATGAACCGGGCGGAGTCTTAGTATATGGTATACCGGAATTTCGTCTGCCTAAAGATACCGTTGTTAAAACGGAAATTGAGAATGTTAAAGCTTTAGGTGTTAAAATTGAAACAAATGTGGTTATCGGAAAATCCACAACGATCGATGAATTAATGGAAGAAGAGGGTTTTGATGCCGTATTTGTAGGTTCTGGTGCCGGACTTCCTAAATTCATGGGTATTCCCGGTGAGAATGCCAACGGCGTTTTTTCTGCAAATGAATATCTTACAAGAAGTAATCTTATGAAAGCTTTTGATGAAAGTTATGATACCCCTATTGCTGCGGGGAAAAAAGTTGCTGTTGTAGGCGGTGGAAACGTAGCTATGGATGCTGCCAGAACTGCGCTTAGACTAGGGGCAGAGGTATATATCGTATACAGAAGAAGTGAAGAAGAGCTTCCGGCCAGGGTTGAAGAAGTACATCATGCAAAGGAAGAGGGAATTGTCTTTAAATTATTAACGAATCCGAAAGAAATATTGGTTGATGAAAACGGATGGGTTAAGGGCATGCTCTGTGTAGAGATGGAACTTGGTGAACCTGATACGTCAGGAAGAAGAAGACCTGTGGAGAAACCTGATTCTGAATTCGAACTGGAAGTTGACACAGTTATTATGTCTTTGGGAACAAGTCCTAATCCTCTTATTTCATCCACGACCAAAGGCCTTGATATCAATAAATACAGATGTATCATTGCAAATGAAGAGAACGGTCAAACCACGAAAGCGGGTGTATTTGCCGGCGGAGATGCAGTAACCGGTGCGGCAACCGTGATTCTTGCTATGGGTGCAGGAAAAGCTGCAGCCAAAGGTATTGATGAATATCTTAAAAGTAAATAAGCAACGATGTAATAGTGCCGTCTCGGAGAATGTTATTTTCCGGGACGGAATTTAATTATTTGGAAAACATAATTATAATCATTTGTTCGCATATACGAATCACGTTGTATGATATGGAAAAAAAGATTGCCTAATGTATTGATTATTGGTATAATAGATATTAAACAGAGCTTTTAGTACTGGTAAAGCGGAAGGACTAAATTATTTGGGGTGCAATGAATGCAATATAATAAGATAGAACTGCAAACACTAACAGATGGCGGGAAAGCTTATATAGTTGATTGGGGTATTGGCAATATAATTATTTTAGCTGCACTTGTTTTAATAATCCTTTTGATAATCCTTTTAGTTGGTAGTTTTCGTAAAACAAAAAGGGAACAGGCTGCATTATTAGAGAAGCGGAAATTAAATGATAATTACATGGAACTGGAAACTGCTTACGAAGAAATTTCTACAGCTAGAAATGAACTTAGCTTAAAATATGATGAACTAAAGCGCAGCAAAGATAAGATGCAGAAGTTAGCTTATTCTGATTATCTGACGGAGCTTCCGAATCGGCTGGCTTTTACGGAAGTATTAGATGGAGTAATGCTTACTCTCAGGAATGAAGAAGTGATTGCCATAATGAATGTCAATATCGATAATTTTAAAGCAATTAATGATACGTTAGGACATTCCTATGGTGATGAACTGTTAATTGACGTTACCCATCGCCTGAAACAGGCTATGGATGACAATGATTATCTTGCAAGATACGGTGGAGACGAATTTGTTGTACTTACTCAAAATCTTACGGATATCGGCGAGTACGAGGCTAAGATTAAGAAAATAAAGAAAATATTTGATTATCCTTTTGTTTTATCTATGAAGGAATATTTTATTACTGTCAGTATCGGCATCGCCCTTGCTCCCAAAGACGGAAAAACAACTCAGGTATTAATTAAAAATGCAGATTCTGCAATGTACGCAGCTAAGGCTAATGGCAAAAACACATTTGTTTATTTTAATGATTCTATCAATGAGAAGCTAATGGATAAAATACAAATCCAATCAGAACTTAGAAAAGCCATTGAAAATAAAGAATTTATCGTGTACTACCAACCGCAGATTGACTTAAATACAGAAAAGATTGTTGGATTTGAAGCCTTAATCCGATGGAACCATCCCGAGAAAGGAATATTATCCCCCTCCGATTTTATTGCATTAACAGAAGAGACGGGATTGATCGTTCCTATTGGTTATTGGGTATTAAAAAGTGCCTGCAGCCAGCTGAAAAAATGGGAGAAGGATGGTTTTCGGAATCTGTCCGTTGCGGTGAATATTTCCGCACGTCAATTTAAGGATCAGGACTTTGCTAATATGGTTAGAGATACAATCAATGAAACCGGAATCAATCCGGGTAATCTTGAATTAGAAATAACAGAGGCTATTGCATTACTGGATTTAGAATACTCAGTTGCTATGATACAGAAGCTTAAGGATATAGGGGTAAAATTCTCACTTGATAATTTTGGAACGGATTATTCCTCTATGAATTATCTGAAACGGTTACCAATTAATAACCTTAAGATTGATAAGAGTTTCTTAGAGAGTGTAACAGATAATCACAGTGAGCAAACGATAGTTCAAACTATTATCTCTTTAGCACAAAACCTGGATATATTAGTTATCGCTGAAGGTGTTGAGAAAAACGAACAGGCACAATTTCTTAAGAGTGTGAAGTGTAATAAAGCTCAAGGTTTCTTATTCAGTGAACCGGTATCCGTTGATATGGCAAGCCAGGTTCTAAAGAAGATAGGAACTTTATAAACAACTGTTTTACGAAATAATAAGGCCACTGATAATTACAGGGAATGTAATAAATCAGTGGTCTTTCTAAGTGAATTACAACAACAACGAATATAATCCGAGGAAAAAAGGAATGGGAATTGCTGATAATAAAAAAACCGGTGGTAAAAAAAGAATGGTTATCATGTATATATTAATTCAGATATTGATATATATTAGTTTTATGACTATTGACATTACAGAAAGCAGTTTTTATATTACTTCAAGTTTCCTGAAGTTCTCCGGTATCCTACTTTGCTTTATTTTTACTTATTTGTTTTATACTCACAGCTGTGATCGAAAAGATATCAGTATCCTCAGAGGAGCTTTGTTTTTTACCGTGATTTCGGATTTATTTATTTTAATATTGGATTATTATATAGTAGGTTTAGTGACCTTTTGTATTGTACAAAGTCTATATTTAATCCGCTTGGGACTTTGGAATAAAAAGTTAAAGGGTACGGATGCAGGCAGTCTTATTTTAAAGAATTTTATTAGAAACTTTGTTATTACTATTATTGCTCTGCTTATTTTAACGGTGGTCAGGATTAAGCTTGAGGGGATGATAATTATATCCTGTTTCTATTTTATTAGTATACTCTTTAATGTTATTGATTCCATCCTGCTTACAGTTAGGGCTAAGGATAAAAACAAAGTTATATTTGCAGTGAGTATGATGTTATTCATATTATGTGATATTAATGTAGGTGTTTTTAATCTGTCGGATTTTATCTGTATAAACAGTAAGTGGTTTGCTTTACTTTATAGTTTTTCGACAATAGCTATGTGGATGTTTTATTTGCCTGCACAGGTTGGTATTTCTCTAAGCGGACAAATGAAAAAATAATATAACAGTTAATAAAATAAATAGAAACAGTTAATAAGATAATTATTAGATATAGTAAACAATATTAATAAACTGAAATAGTTAATGAAATAATAGATAGTAATAATAAATAACGAATAGTAAGCAAAAATAGAAATTAAATTACATGGGACTATGTAAAAATATACAAAAACAATAAGAAAAAATCTCCGTTATTTTAGAAAAAATCACTTGCTTCGTTAACTTTATTTTGCTAAAATTATTTTATTAAAACATATGTTCCGTTAATTTTTTATTCTTTCATTGTTTTTCTTAATTCTGATTTATTTATCCTGTTTTCAGGAAATAATATTTTAATTTAATCCATAAGTAAGATATTGATTGATTCCACTTATACAGAATTAAGTAATTTTATTTACATCTATCTATAGTAATACTTTGTAATATTTCAATCTTTTTAATTATCTTTTAAGCTATTAATCTTTGATCTATTCGAAATTTTAATCAAAACACCCATAATTTTAAGTAAATCATGTAACAAGACTAAAAATATTGACAGGAATGTCTAAAAATGCTTGAAGGATTATTATTAGATTAACCAATTAAAGACATAGTAATTTCTAAATTAAAATTAATGGAATATATAATAATGATACCAACTTATAAAAGGAGATCAACATATGACAAATAAGGAGACATTTGAATTAACTGGATTTCAGGAATTTCTTGCATTTATGAAAACATCTGTAAAAAAGGAGATTGGTGAGGATTATCAGGTAGAAATTAATCATGTTATAAAAAATAATTCCATTGAACTTGATGGCCTGATTATTAAAAAGAAAGAAGAATATTTAACACCAAATATTTATATGAATGCCTATTACGAACGTTACATAAATGGAGAACCAATTAATAAATTAGCAGATGAAATTATATGTATTTACAGAAATTCAAGAGAAAAGGGAGACAGGGAAGCGGCTAATATTTGTTTTGAATTTAATAAGATGAAATCCTGTATCATTTACCGACTCATAAATTATGATAAAAACAGGAAAATATTGAACAGTATTCCTCATATTCGATTTATGGATCTGGCGATATCTTTCCATTGCCTGGTTAAGAATAATGAAAATGGTATCTGTACGATCCGCATTACAAATGAACATATTAAAAATTGGAACATTACCTTGGAAGATTTAAAAAATGCAGCCCGGATTAATACGCCTATTTTATTTCCTACGGTAATTAAATCAATGGATGAAGTTATCTTAGAGTTAATTAATAATGAATTACCGGAGGAATCTTCACCCGATGGAATTAAGAATAGAAATCTCTTGGAACAAAACGAGATGCCAAGTACCAACAATATGTTTGTGGTTTCTAATCGAAAAGGTATTAATGGAGCCAGCTGTTTAATTTATCCTGATGTAATAAAGAATCTGGCAGAGGAATTAGACTCCGATTTATATATTCTTCCAAGCAGCATACATGAAATCATTATATTGAAAGGAACACATAATATGGATAAAAATATATTCCGTGAGATGGTAATAGATATAAACCGCACTCAGGTACCGGAGGAGGATATATTATCGGATAATGTATATTTTTATTCCCGTGAGCGTAATGCTATAACTATGTAATGAAATATAAATACATGATAATCTTATATATTGTAAGACAAAATATTCTAGGGGAAATTTAGTTTTTTATGTATGACTATAATAATTTTTTATCTTTAGCATATCCTAACCTACAGATGAATTTTCATAAGTACAGGAGGAAATCTTTATGGAGGTACTAAAGATAATTATAGTATCCATAGGTTCTATTGTGACACTATATTTACTTACGAAATTAATGGGTAAAAGGGAATTGTCACAATTAAGTATGTTTGATTACATCAACAGTATTACCATTGGATCCATAGCGGCAGAAATGGCAACCTCTCTGGAAGGAGATTTTATAAAACCGCTGACAGCTATGATTGTTTATGGTGTAGCATCCTTTTTAATATCATATTTAACATGCAAATCGGTTATTTTAAGAAGATTTTTTGAAGGGCATTCTTTAATTCTTTATCATAATGGACAAGTATATGAAAGAAACTTATTAAGAGCTAAAATAGATATTAATGAATTTTTAGCAATGTGCAGGACCAGCGGATATTTTGATCTGGAAGAAATTCATACCGCATTACTTGAAACTAACGGCAAGTTGAGTATTATTCCTGCAGTAAAAAATCGTCCTGTTACAACGTCTGATATGAAATTAAATTTGCAGCAAAACGAAATACTGGCAGATGTTATCATTGACGGAAAAGTATTAAGAAAAAATCTACAAGCAACCGGTAAAAATGAAAAATGGCTGGATAGACAATTAAGTGCTTTTGGAGTAACGAATATGAAAGAAGTTATATTAGCATCTTATGATTCAGGCAGTGACAAATTGAATATCTATGTCAAATTACATGAGAAGACAAAAGGGGATTTATTTGATTAGATATTCTGCTACATTTATAATATTTTATTTAGAAGCAGCCAGGATATGACCCTAGGGCAGTGAATGGCTGCTTCTTTTATTATTTTCAGGAAAGTACTCCGATTTTTCCCATGAAATAAAAGTCCGACCGGCAGGATGCACAGGAACAGACAAAAGGATAATAGCCTTTGGTGCATTGTCACTGAAGTAACAGCGCGTCAGCGCTAGAGTTCGGCAGACCAGACTCTTCTTTAAAAGTATAATAATTACCATTCAGCTATGGAACCATCCCTGTGACGCCATACTGGATTTTTCCAATTATGAGGAGTTTCATTTTCCTCCAAGACTAATGCTTTATTTACTTCGACACCTAATCCCGGTTTAACAGGCAAGATAAGATCACCATCTATAAATTTAAAATCTTCTTTGTTCATAACATAATCCAGGACGCTGCGATTTTCATTATAGTGGATACCCATACTTTGCTCCTGTATAATTGCATTGTGGCAGGTTGCATCAACCTGAATACAAGCTGATAATGCGATAGGACCAAGAGGGCAGTGCGGAGCAAGAGCCACATCATAAGCTTCTGCCATGGATGCGATTTTCTTGACTTCAGTGATTCCACCTGCATGGGATAAATCAGGTTGAATAATATCAATGCAGCCTAAGGATAGCAATCGCTTAAAGTCCCACCTGGAGAAAAGCCGCTCACCGGTTGCAATCGGAATATTCGTATAACGAGCCACTTCAACAAAGCTTTCCATATTATCGCAAAGAACAGGTTCTTCTATAAACATCGGATTAAATTCTTCTAATTTTTTAGCTAAAATTTTGGCCATTGGTTTATGTACTCTGCCATGAAAATCAATTGCTATTCCAAAATATTTTCCTACAGCATCACGTATGGAAGATACCCGTTCAAGAACCTGATCGACTTTCTCATAGGTATCAATATATTGTAATTCTTCTGTTGCATTCATTTTAATAGCTGTAAAGCCCTCTGCTTTCTTTTCTTTTGCCGCATTTGCCACATCAGATGGACGATCTCCGCCAATCCAGGAATAAACTCTAATATTCTTTCTGCAGCTGCCGCCGATTAAATCATAGACAGGTGTTTTATAATATTTTCCTTTGATATCCCACAGGGCCTGGTCAATGCCGGAGATAGCGCTCATTAGGATTGGACCTCCCCGGTAAAAACCTCCACGGTACAGGGTATTCCATATATCCTCAATATTTTTAGGATCAACACCTAATAAATAATCTTTCATTTCTTCTACGCAAGCTTTAACCGTTGCTGCTTTTCCCTCGATTACTGCCTCACCCCAGCCGGTTATTTCGGCATCTGTTTCAATTTCAACAAAACACCAGCGTGGTCTTACCAAATAAGTATTAATTTTTGTTATCTTCATAAATGTTATCCTTTCTGATTGAATTTACTAATCCTTTTATATCCAGGGTAATCTGTGCCCATTGTTTGGTATGCAATAGCTCTTTTGATACTAAATTACTTCCGAAACCTACACCCAGAAACCCATGATTTAAAAATTCCGTATAGTTTTTTGTATTTACTCCTCCGACTGCCACATAATCCGTTTTGTCAAAAGGCCCTTTCAGGCTTTTGATATAATTCAGGGGAAGATCAGAGGCAGGAAATAATTTCATGACATCAAAACCGTAACGGATACAGTAACTTACATCAGTAGGTGTCATAACTCCGGGAAGCAGTTTGATTTTATTAACGGCGCAGTATTCCAGTACCTCCGTATTAATTGAGGGTGATAGAAGAAACTGTGCTCCGGCATCCAAAGATTTTTTTACATCCTCTACGGATAATACGGTTCCTGCACCTATTAGAATTCCTTTCTTACTGATCTGTCTGACCTTCTTTATCTGTTTGACAGCATCCTGTGAATTCAGTGCGATTTCAAAACAATTGATTCCGCCTTTTGCAATACTTTCTATATATTCCGTGGTAATGGAAAGGGGTATGTTTCTCATTATGGAAATAATTGGGCTTTCTTTAATGATATTACGCATGGTATCCTCCGATTTAACAAATATAATTTATTTCTGTTTATTACGATGATTTAGTTTAAAAAACTAATTATATATATCCTAATTATCTTGTTACAACGGTTTTATTGTTTAGGATATCCAACATTTCTTCTTTTGATAATAACCCCTCGATATCTCCGAATGTAGTTGTTGCATAAGCCCCTGCAATTCCACCTAACCGGCCGCAGGTATTAAGATCCAGATTGTCTAGAAGGCCGGACAAAAATCCTGCATTAAAAGCATCACCGGCACCAATGGGATCGATGGACTTGCATTTTACGGCAGGTATAAAATGGGTATGCGTTTTATCAGCTGCCCAGGCTCCGCGGCTTCCATCTTTTATAGCCACATATTGTAGATTGTAGGAAGAAAATATCATTTCAAAAATGGTGTCAATCTGATTACTATAAAATAAAAAATCGGCTTCCTCACGTCCTATTAACAGTATATCCGATAAAGAAATTAATTCTTTCATCATATCACTGTGGTCTTGATTTTTCCATAATTTGAAGCGAATATTGGGATCAAAACTGACCAGAGTATGATTTGCCCTCGCTGTTGTTATCGCATATCTTAATGTTTCATAACAACTTTTACTTAATATTGGAGTAATTCCGGTTATATGAAGAATTTTAGCATTTGCAATATAGGACTTGTTAATCAATGAGGGTTCTAAATATGTGGCAGCAGATAAATCACGGTAATAAGATACCCGTGTTTCATTTGAGGGAGAAGTCGATTTAAACATTATTCCGGTTTTATGATCGTTATCTGTCGTAACTTGTGTGGTATCAATATCCTCTGCCCGAATCATACGTAAAACGAATTGCCCAAATTCGTCTTTTCCCACACGGCTTATCCATCCGGCTGAATGACCCAGTTTTCGAATACCTATGGCTGTATTACTTTCCGCGCCTGCAATACGCATGGAAAAGTCTGCTCCGTATTGGATGGAATTGAAACCCTTTGGAACAAAGGAAACCATAGTTTCCCCGATTGTTACTAAATCCATAAATGAATCCCTTCTTTTGTTTTATTTTTATATTAGATTTCTAAAGTCTGTATCAAAGTTTTTTAATATATTCTCTAATTTATTTTGTGCATCGGATAATAGCACTTTAATGAGTGTACTTTTTTCCTCAGAGTAACGAAAAGTAGGAACGGCAACACTAATTGCTGCAACAATAACACCTTTATGATGTATAGGCACTGCAATACAACGAATATATTGATTGGATTCCTCTATCTCATAAGCAAAACCTTCTGTTCTGGCTTTTAATAACTGATCTGCTAACTGATCAAAATCTATTATAGTATTATCCGTGAGAGGAACTAATCCGCCCGGATAAAGTTTCTTTAATCCATTCAAATTGTAATCCATTAACAGGGCTTTGCCCAAGGCGGTACCATAGGCAGGAATTCTTTTGCCTACGTTGGAGATCATACGGATAGATTCCGGAGAATCTATTTTCCTTAAATATAGAACATCCCCTTCGCTTAATATGGCAAAATGACATGTTTCAGCACAGATATTAACTATATTAAGCAATAAGCTCTGGACTTCTTCTAAAAAGTTAAGATGCTCCAGATAGCTGTTGCCAATCTGAAAAGTAACACGGTCAATTTTATATCTGGATTTATTATCGACAAATAAATAGTGGCGATCTACTAACGTATGAAGTATGGGAAACATACTGCTTTTAGGGGCGTCTATTTTTTCACATATCTCCGTATAGGTATAGCCATTATGATTGGAAGCGATAAGCTCTAGAACATCCAGTACACGGCTGGTGGAACGATGATTATTTTTATCTTCCGGCATCAAAAACCTCCTATTGATTATTTGTGTTACGAATATAGGAACACAGTTCCTATATAAGAACTAGTAATATTATAACATTATTGTACATAGATGTCAATTTAAGGGAAAGTATTTATCTGGTAATAGTTAGTAACATTTATTTAGTAGAATTAGGGGAGATAGATAATGTAATAAACAAAAGGAGGGATATCATCTCCCTCCTTTTGTTTATGTTAAAGAATTACAAATCTATTATTCATTTATAATTTTCTAAATTCAACAGATAGGCAGAACCAAGTTCTGTTTTCTTATATTCGTTAAATCCGGCTTTTATAAATACTGCTTTTGAACTTTCATTGTAATCATAAATTTCATTTACATAAATGGTCTTATATCCAATAGTTATTGCCCGTTTTATCAAAGTTTTAATTACAAGGAGTCCAATTCCGCAATTTCGATAGTTTTTGTCGCCAATCACAATTGGCATATCTTCTTGCCAGAAGGTAACATCGCCAATAGGAATATACTTATTCAGTTCCTTTATTTCTATAAAGTATAACTCACCATGATTATTTAGATAATCATACATTCTATGAAGTTTCTCCATATCGTATATTGTTGCATCTTCTCCGTCAACAAGCCGAACCGTTTCTTTATCCAGGTACCATTGATAAGCAAAGTCATAATACCCGTCAAATTTTTTTAATCTTAAACTTGAATTTATTTGTATGATATCCGGCTGTTCAATCCCTTGAATCATAATATTTACCTCCGTTGTATCTAAACTATTTTATAAATATAGACATTTAGTAAGTGAATAGATGGTAATATTATACTTTAGACATTTATAAAAAATCAATATGTAAATGACAATTGAAGAAGAAAAGCTTCCGGACAGAGAATTTTATATTGTAAAAGCCGGTAATATCGATCTAATTCCTTGTAATATTGAGCTATCGGCAATTGAAGTAAGGATGGAAATGCTATGAGCAGAGAACTGATCTGTCTCTTCTCGGTATCACTGTATTCCTCCGGTTCTTTATTACAGCCGAATAAGTCATCCAGAGATTGCAGTTTTTTCTTAATTAAGAATGTATCTAAGATTTTTGAAATAACTATTCTGATTGGGATTCAGGTGATACAAAGCGTAATAACGATGAA
The DNA here is from genome assembly GCF_030913705.1 of Anaerocolumna sp. MB42-C2. Lineage (GTDB taxonomy): Bacteria > Bacillota > Clostridia > Lachnospirales > Lachnospiraceae > Anaerocolumna. Next base: position 739,669 of record NZ_CP133190.1, on the reverse strand, counting down.
TTGGAATAAAAAGGTAGAGATAATGTGCTTAGGGTGATATAATATGATCAATTATTCGCTGTAGGTAGCGATAGCGAACTAAAGATTTTGTGGAAGTGTAGTGATAAATTTGAAATTTTTGAGGAGGTTCATTTTATGAGCATTAGTCTTAGAAAAATGACATCAAAGGAATATGATGAATTTTTTGAATGGAGTAGAAATAATCATATAAGAGAATTGATAAAAGATACGAATATGTCTTTAGAGGATGCGTTAAAACAAACAGAAGCGGAAGAACAGGAAATGCTGCCTAATGGAATAAATACCGAAAATAATTCTTTAATGGTTATAGAAAATACAGCTAATAATAGAAATATTGGGTTTGTGTGGTATTTGTATGAAGAGACCGATGGTGTACAGCAGGTTTTTTTATGTGATTTTGTAATAGATGAATCAGAACGGAGAAAAGGATATGCGACAGAGGCTCTAAGTGAAATGGAAAGGAATGCCACAGAATTTGGTTGTAAGGAAAGTATTTTATTTGTGGCAAAAGAGAATGAACCGGCTCAAAATTTATATGCCAAAAGTGGATATGTATTCTTGAGAGAAATGGATTATGGAATGTATTTAAAGAAAAAATTGTAGATGTGCTTACTTTGATAAATTCCAATTTTGGGGGAGGTATGCTTCGCCATCATTAACGAATGCGAATAAAGAAGATTTCTTTTAATGCAGTGGAATTACATATTGCGGAGGAAAAATAAATGGCTAAAATAACGCTTATATGTGGGAAAATATGCGTTGGAAGATCTACATATTCTAAAAAACTGTTACAGAGTTATTTAAAGAGTATAAAAATATGGGATACGAAATGATGAGAAAAGTGGTGAATTCTTTCACTACCGTCTGACTGATGGAACAGTGATAATTGTTTACTGGGAAAAAGGAGCTATTTACGAAGACATTGCTGCGCTATCTAAGATAGTAAACTGATTCGATAAAATTGAAAAGGGATTGTGATAACTTAGATATGTGAACAAAATTTACTTATTGAATTATGAATTAGTTAATTCGGTACATTGAAAACTGAATATTGATAGTTGGTGGGATAAGTAGTATTATATTTTTGATATACATTTAAAACACAGAAAAATTGTAAGTTGCAAGAGGAGGATAGAATTTTGGGAATAAATATTTTGAAAGATACAATGGCCGAAATGACATGGGATGAAATAGAGTCACTTGCTAAAGAAGATGCAATTGTACTTTTTCCTGTTGGAGTAATAGAGGAACACGGTCACCATCTGCCTCATGGAACAGATATTTACATTGCTTATGAACAGGCACATGATGTATGGAAAGAATTGTCAGTCATGGGAGTGCCAAGTGTTATCGCACCTCCGTTTTATTGGGGAGGTATTTGCGCATTAACAAGACAGTTTCCGGGTACATTCACCTGCAAAAGGGAAACAATAGTGGCTTGTATTACAGATATTCTTGAGAGTCTGGAAAATGCAGGATTTAATAAGATTGTGTTTTTCAATGATCACGGAGATAGACTTCATATTGATGCTATATTAGAGGCTATCAAATATACTTCCGAGAACATGAAAATCAGACCATATTGGATGGAGTATGAGGACGATATGGAAAGTCATGGCTGGAAAGGTGACGAGGCCTATTTGCTTCCACTTACACCAGTGAAGTTTGAGGAGATGTTTGAATGTAAACAGATGCCACGCGATGAATTTGACGTACATGCGGGGGCTTTTGAGACTGCAACAATGCGTGAAATTTGTAATGAGTATGTAAGAGAAGATACCTTGATCGATGCGGAACCGACAATGCTTCACAGCGAGCAGATTAGAAAATGGTGTGAAGGAAAAGCAGAGGACAGATATCTTATTGCAAACGGATATTGTGGAGATCCTGCATCAAGCAAGTATATCGTAAGTCATCTCCGAGAAATAGATAAGCTTTTGGCTAAGGATATTGCAAGGGCATTGAAAGCATAACTCAAGTTTATCGGTGAAATTAAAATAATTGAATACATTTACCAAAACTACTAACTATCAATATAAAGTCAGTAGTTTTTTTATTTAGGTAAACAAACTAAAATTTACTCACTATGATTAAATTAAGATTTAGCGAATTAGGCACATAGAAAACTGAATATTGAAAGTTGATAAAATTGGAATAAAAAGGTAGAGATAATCTGAGTATTGTGGTATTATTTGAGCATAAATTCATTATAGGTTTAAAAGCAAATTAAGTACAGAAAAATAATAATTAAAGAGGATTACATGCAGAATATAAGAATAATCAAAATACCTCAATTAAAAGTGGTAAGCTCAGGAGCAATAACTAATATGGAGGAATAGGAAACGTTTGATAAATGGTGGTCGGCAATAGACGTAAGTCATTATATCACACCTCGTGACTTTATGTGGTATAACGAGAAAGAAAAATATATGGAATGGGTATTTGCTATCCCTGACAATTATGATGACTTTGATAAATTTAAATTAGTAAATTTTCCAGGCGGTCTATATGCAGTTGCAACGTCAAAGGACACTGATGAGGATTGTAATGTTACTAGAGAGCAAATTTGTAAATGGGTAACTGAAAGTGGTTGCTTTGAATTATCAACGGAAGAAAATGATACAACTATACTCTATACAATGGTTCACGTGTTAACACCAAAAATATTTAAAGAAAAGATGGGATATCATCTATCTGATAATTTTGTTCCAATCGTAGCAATATAATTCACATTTGTTTTCATCAAGTAAAATAGGATTTAATTAAGTAATAAAATGTTGTAATGATAAATAAATATTGATAATAGGTAATTTATAATATCGAGGATTTTTATGGAAATATATGTAGTTCAACAAGGTGATAGCATATATTCAATTGCTGAAAGATATGCGATTTCACCTGATAAATTGGTAGATGATAATGGCTTGATATATCCATATAATTTAGTTAACGGGCAGGCTTTGATAATAACATTTCCTAAGCAGACACATACAGTGCAGGAAGGAGAAACCTTACAAAGTATTGCTGATTTCTATAATGTAACACTAATGCAAATTATAAGAAATAATCCCAGTCACGCTGCCCTGGATTATATTAATCCCGGGGAAACATTAGTTATTAGCTATAATACGAGTAAAAGTATAGCAATAAACGGTTTTGCATATCCTTATATAAGAAAAGACATACTTATAAGAACTTTACCAAATTTAACTTATCTGACTATTTTTAATTATACAATAACAGATAGAGGCGGTATAATCACTTATCATGATGATTCAGATACTATTAAAACAGCAATAGATTACGGTGTTATTCCTCTCTTAATGTTAACTGTTCTGACACCTCAAGGATTTGCTAAAGCTGAAGCTGCATATAATATATTGTTAAATGATGTATACCAGGAGAGAATTATTAACGAATGTATCAATATAATTAAAAAGCAGGGTTATATGGGTATTAATTTCGTTTTTAATTTTTTAAATGAAAATAATCAGTCACTTTATCTGAACTTTGCAAAAAAAATATCAAATCGTCTTCTACAGCAAGGATTATTATTTTTTATATCAATTAACTATTCTGAACAGGAAACGAATAATTTAATATCAGTTGAACAAATTAATTATTCCAGTCTAAGTGATTATGTAAATGGTTTAATATTCTTAAAATTTGTATGGGGTTATAATAATAATCCGCCTGCACCTGTGAGCAATATAAATAATATAAGGGTATTAATTGATTATGTAGCTTCCGGAGTATCATCAGATAAAATTTTTATTGGGAAGCCAGTTATAGGTTATGATTGGCAGTTACCATATGTACCCAACAGGACAGTTGCTTTTTCACTTACTGTTAATTCTGCACTAGAATTAGCATATAATGTAGATGCGATAATACAATTTGATGAAGCTTCTCAAACACCATACTTTTACTATAATGAGTTTATCTATGGCTATCCAGCTCAACATATTGTGTGGTTTATCGACGTAAGAAGTATAGACGCGCTAAATCAAATAATTATAGAATATGGCCTTTATGGAAGTGGAGTATGGAATATAATGGTTTATTATCAACAATTATGGACAGCTATAAACTCAAGTTTTGATATAATTAAATTAATATAGTTATGCTATACAGTGATTTTAATATGATTAACACAGAATCAAATTTACTACCAGCTATCAAATTCAGTTGGTAGTTTTTAATGTATTAAACTAAAATTTATACCATCAAGTAAATTAAGATTTAGTGAATTAAGTACATTAAAAACTGTATATTGATAAATGATAAAGTTGGAATAAAAAGGTAGAACTAATCTGTTTATGGTAGTATAATAAAATTCACTGTAGTAACAAAAAGTAATCTTAAAATTATATTATTATGGGGGATGGTCTTGATGGATTATAACGATTTGATATCAGGCATGAAGCGGTTTGGAGCCTGTGACGAGGATGTATGTATTAATAGTTTAGGAATTGCTTCAAATATGATTAACGATGATGTAATTATTTCACCTGGTTGGGAGCCACAAAAGATGCCTGGTCTTGGCAAAGCGGAATTGCTTACCTCATCTGCACCATTATATGGTTCTAAAGTGTGGAATATAAAAAATGGTGATATGGAAATGACTTTTATTAAGACGGGTTGTGGTGCTCCTGCATTCATGGACACTTTACTACCTTTGGGTATATCAAAATGTAAAAGAATTATATTTATCAGTTCTGCTGGTGCTTTGGATACAGAAATAGGCATAGGGGATATTGTTATCCCTGAGTATTCTGTCTGTGGTGACGGTGCAAGCCGATACATAGCCTCGGACAAACTCGGTGTGGATACCTTTGGTGAAAAAGCTTATCCCGATACATCCTTACTCAAACTTCTTAAAATAGAAACGGAAAATATTTGCAATAAAAATAATGTCAAATGGCATATCGGCAGGGCTTTCTGCACTGACACGATTTTTGCACAATTTCCTCATATTGATAGCATCATAAATACGGGATGCAATCTCCTAGACATGGAAACGGCTGTGGCATTCAGGGCAGCAAAACTAATGAAAAAACCTCTGGTTGCCCTATTCTGCGCTTCTGACAATACGATGGCAAATAAATCGTTGATAAGCGGAAGAACACAAACTGAGGAAGATTATCGCCAGCTTGTCAGAAGGGAGGTTGTGCCTAATATTATACTCAATCTCATCAAAGCGGGCAGATGTACCTGACAAAAATAATCTGCAATATACTTAATACACGATATTAATAAATTTTAAGCTAAACGGCTTGGCGTCAATGTTGCGCTGGAGGATTTAAGGAACCTTGCCAATTTCGCATATGTGCTTGGGCAATAGCTGTATATATAAAAGGAGGTATATAATTCTATGGATAATGCAATTAAGCATTTGGAAAAATTACATAAACAAATTACTTTAAAATTTGGTAAAGAACAAGCTGATAAAATACTTACTGGACTTGACTATTTATCCGGAGAAGAAAGTTCTACACAAATTGCACAATGGGCAGAAAAATTGACAAAACGCCTAGAAGAATCCATTGAAGAACAAGAGTTAATATCAATTAGAGAAGAATGTGCATGTATTAAAGCTAATAAATATTCTACTTATAATACGAAATATTTCAAGGAATTACGTGCAAAACATCAAGAAGATATAGAATATATGCAGGCAGTAGCGGAATTTTTGGATGGCAGAGGCCGTGCTGGAAGAAAAGTTGAATACAGGGAAGGCGTATTTTATTCTCATTTTAGTTTTGGAAATAGCTGTGTGTGTTATGTTATTAAAGGAGGATGGAAAAATCCACCCTCAACTACATGGTGTAGATGCTGTCAGGGAACATTAAAAAGTATTTTCCAATTTGTTTTTCCAGAAAAATTATGCAACATGGATATTATTGAGACATTTGCAACAGATGGGAAAGACTGTATTTTTAAGGTTTGGTATACAGATAAGTAATTGGTACATAAAAAGTGCAAAACCAGAAGTCAGACTAGTCATACTGAGTTCCCATTATTTTTATAATTCAAAGCGGTAATTGAAAATTTATCGGTATGGTTTGTATCGTTCGAAATCGTTATCTATTGTGAAGTAGAAAATTTATATATTCTTTGTTTAGGCTTGACTCTTTGAAGTATGGATTGACGCTGTTCGTGAAAAGTTCGGTGATGAAACGTTAAGAGTAATTCAAGAAAAAGGTATTGACACTTATGGATTATATCGATGGCATCTTGAGAGAACGCTTATGTTGATAGAATCATTGAGAATTGCTTTTGGTTCTGAAGTGATGGATATTATTCCTGCTTTTTCACATGGAATTGATGAAAACATTATTGAGAAAGATGATAAACACGTCTTAATTAAGTCTACAGGATGCCTAGTGGGAAAAATTGCTTATGACATAAATAGAGATGAACTGATCTATGCATTGCATTATAATATGGACGAGGATTTCGTCCATGGTTTCAACAGTAAATTGGGTTGTGATGTAATACAAACACTTATGGGCGGGAATGATTGTTGTATCCATAAAATTTATGTGAAAGTATAGTTGCCGTTATACATGAAAAGATGCATTATGTGAATATGAGTTAATTCGCATTCTTTATCTGTTGTAAAGCAAAAACTCATATAGTAGAATGTAAAAAAGGGAGGATTATTGAGTGATACAATATGATAATGTCACAAAAGATATTTTATCTTTATATACCTTATTTAATTATCTAATAGAGCCAAACTAAAAAATAAGTGGGGTTAAGTATGAGGAAAGTAATTATTTTATTAACTGTAATATGTCTTATGTTTTCAGGTTGTTCTAATAAAAAGGACACTGATAAAGATACCAAAATTAGTACCTATACTTTTAAAGGTGAAAATGAACTTTGGAACGTTGAACTAAATATTAATGCTGAAGAAACATTTACAGAGAAAAAAGGCACGTTAAGTTATGAAAACAATGTCAGTAAGGTATTAACAGCAACTTACCAGAAAGATCTATCAGAATTATCATCAACGAAAAATTTAATGATATCATATAAAAGCAGTGTGAGCGGTGGCACATTAGAAGAAAATTATGAGGATGCTCAGCCAACCGAAAGAGTATTTACTTTAAGTTCAGCAAGTTCAGGCGGCGCAATTGAAAGTGCAGATGAAATAATAGAAGTTAATATTGCTATAGATGGTACTACTCAGACAATAGAATTAAAGAATGAAAATTAGTATGAATAGTCTCGCCAAGTACATGCGGGCCAAAAGCCTCGGATACGAGGCTTGAAAAGAATAGCAAAAGACGCTTTTCTTCTGGATTTATGCCCAAATAGCATAGGCGTTAGCATGAGGGTAATTTAGAGATTCATTTCTTTAACGAAACACAAGCTATGGAATATGCTATGAAACAATTAAGTGCAATCATTTATCATTATTGATATTGAGGGCACTTTTTTTCGTGTATTTTAAAGAAAGAAGCTGATACTTATTACTGTTTTCGAAACCATAAAAAATTAAAAAAGAGAAAGGAAAATGAAATGAAATTACTAAAAAATAAAACTATCATTGGCATAATAGCCATTGTATTCGGGATATTAATTTGCTTTATACTGACCCTGTTATACACTAAATCACTGGAAGCCAAAACGAAAGTGATCCAGATTGATAAGTCAATTGAAAAAGGCATGTTAATAGAAGAGGATGATATTAAGGTCGTAGAGGTCGGGAGTTATAACCTGCCGGATGATGTTATTCGGTCAAAAAACGAAGTTATCGGTAAATATGCGGCAATCGAAATGTATCCATCCGAATATATCATTCCCAAGAAACTATTTTCTTCGCCCTTATCCAAAGATGAATATCTTATGGATCTTGACGGCACAAAAAGTGCAGTGAGTATTACCTTGCAGTCATTTGCAGCAGGTTTATCCGGTAAGCTTTTATCAGGGGATATTGTAAGTATCATAACCACGGATTCCAATACGAATGAAACCCATATACCGGAAGAATTGAAGTATGTAAAAGTGCTGGCCAGTACAACCGCAAAGGGAAACGATGTGAAAGAAGATACGAAAAATAAAGAAGATACGGAGGAAGAGACACTTCAACCTTGTATGGAAAATAATTATCAAGATTTAGCTGATTGGTATGCCGAATTGTCATACACATGGTTAAGAATCCGTAAATACGCGGACAAAAAAGATGTTACCAAAACATATATATGGGGAATAATGCTTCAAGAAGAATTAAATCGTGTGTGTAGTGATTTTGGTATTGATTAATTTGAATTGATGTCAAAATTTAATTCAGAAAATCTCTCTGGGTTTATGGTTCAAGCAAACGCTATAGAAAGCAAGGTTAAAGAGCTAATTACAGGTGGCGGCGGAATCATTAGAGAATATGATTGCTTTGAGGATTTTCTAAATGAAATATAAAAACGCACAGGATATTCTACCGGATAAACAGTTGCAAGAGTTACAAACATATATTTCGGGTGAAACACTTTATATTCCAAATATCAAGTCGAAAAAACAATGGGGTGAGCAATCAGGCGCCCGAAATTATTACAAACTACGCAATTAGGAAATCCGAAAAAAGCACAAAACCGGAACATCGTTAGATGAATTATCTTTCGAATTTAAATATTGGCTATTGTGGGAAGAATCCAGAATGATAATTACATTAATATGGAAGGACAGAAGATATATGGTATTAAAATAATGGTTGATGAACTGGAATTCGCGGAAAGTAAAACTCGTGGGATGCAACAGGAAACCGGTCAGGCAAGTGGAGAAGGTTTTGTAAGGGTGCCGGATAGTTTGGATGAAGAAATACCATTTCATTGATGGAGGGTTAAAAAGAATTGCTTTAATACTAATATCAGGGAGTGGATAATACTGATATTGTATTAGAAAGGTAAATTGGGATTTGGTGAATTAAGTACATTAATAATTGAATATTGATAGCTGATATAATTGGAATAAAAAGGTAGAAATAATCTAATCAGTATGATATAGTATAAATATTGATTCGCTGTTGGTTTCAAATACGAATAAAGCATAGAAAAAACAATAAAATAAGAGGACATTTACATGCAGAATATAAGAATAATCAATATACCGCAATTAAAAGTGGTAAGTTCAGGAGCAATAACTAATATGGAAGAATTCGAGGCGTTTGATAAATGGTGGTCGGCAATAGACGTAAGTCATTATATCACACCTCGGGACTTTATGTGGTATAACGAGAAAGAAGAATATATGGAATGGGTTTTTGCCGTCCCTGACAATTATGACAACTTTGATAAATACAAATTAGTAGATTTTCCAGGCGGTCTATATGCTGTTGCAACGTCAAGGGACACTGATGAGGATAGTAATATTACGAAAGAACAAATTTGTAAATGGGTAATTGAAAGTGGTTGCTTTGAATTATCAACGGAAGAAAATGATACAACTATACGTTATACAATGGCTCATGTGTTAACACCAAAAATATTTAAAGATAAAATGGGATATCACCTATCTGATAATTTTGTTCCCATCATAGCAATATAATTCACAATTGTAACGAATTATAGAGAATATGAGGTGAAATACCCAGTAATTTTTGGGAGAAAGGAAATAATCCAATTACCATCTGAGATATTTGGATTATACGTGAGCAATGAATATTAGTAATTACCAATACATCAATATAACCGAGTTAACTGGAAATATTGAGGTGGATGTGAATAATTTTCTTTCACAAAATAATAAGTTAATGTTGAGTGACATTCGATAGCAGACAATTTCCTTAGAGAAGATATATGTAAAGGTTGCATAGAAACTGATGGAAACTGCAAAGAATGGTCGCAATCAGGCGGATGCCCGATTTACAAATGTGCTAATAAGCATAATGTTTCATTTTTGCGGTTTATGCAATGAATTTACATGCGATTGGCTTACTAAAAAAGTTACTTGGAATCCCAATGTGGTTGAGCATTTAAGAAATCTTGCGATAACCTACAAAGAACAAAATAATGAAGAGTGTTTTATTTGCAGATAATAGCGTATATATTGTTTTACTTCACAATGTTACATATTGAGTAACAATAGTTTTATATTGCTAAATAGTGATTATATCGAACAAGTATTTAGGTAATTAGGATTTAGCGGACTAAGATAGGAGATCTTATGGTAGGAAAATATAAAGTCATTACTTTGTGCGGAAGTACGAAATTTAAAGATGCTTTTCTGGAAGCACAAAAGCAATTAACTCTCCAGGGCATTATTGTTATTTCTGTTGGATTGTTCGGACATTCTGGTGATAATGAAGTTTGGATTGAAGGAACAAAGGAAATGCTTGATGATATGCATAAGAGGAAGATTGATATGGCCGATGAAATCTATGTAGTTAATGTAGACGGATATATCGGCAGTAGTACAAAATCTGAAATCAAGTATGCGTTAGCAAAAGGGATAAAGGTCAATTACTTAGTAAACTTAGATTAGAATTTCAATAAATATCGATAAATCTAATTATGGGGTATAATATGAGTATGGTTGGCTGTAGACCCCTATGACGAACTAAGTGGTAATTAACCCGGAGGAATGTAATGAAAAATATTAAATGTATATTTTTCGATATTGGTTATACGTTGATTAATGAGGATGATGTATGGGTGCAACGATGTATAGAACAAGCAGAAATGGAAGACGTAAAAATTTTGGGTCTTTCCCATAAGCAAATATATGAGGAAATCATTCGTGCAACGATAGCATATAAACCTCAATATAGAACAGTTATACAGAAGTTTGGGTTTTTAAAATCTGCTCCGTATCGCCATGAACTTGAAAAGCTATACGATAACACTGATTTAGTTTTGCAGTCATTATCACATAAATATAAACTTGGTATCATTGCTAATCAAACAGATGGGCTTGTAGATAGGTTAAATTCATGGGGAATATTAAAGTATTTTTCATTTATCATTTCATCCTGGGATTATCAAATTATGAAACCAGATATTAAACTCTTTCAAATAGCTCTCGAACAATCAGGATACAACGCTTCTGAAACAGTTATGGTAGGAGACCGATTAGATAACGATATATTTCCGGCAAAGGTCATTGGAATGAAAACAATATGGATTAAGCAAGGTTTTGGTGGAATGCAGAATCCCAAGACAGAAGAATTCTTTCCAGATACAGAAATTACGAATTTAGATGAATTGTTAAATGTATTATGAGTGTAACATTTGATTCGCAACATTTATAAATAATGTATTATGTACTAAATAAAATTAATAAGTAAGAGGTATATACCCATCACCTATCAATATCGGTTGATGGTTTTTTTATTTCAATATAAATTGCAGGAGGTAATACATGGATAGACAACGGTTATCTAACAGCTATTCTTTGAAATACAATTTCTTCATTTGAAAGATACCTGGTATTACTGACAATGAAAAAGAGCTGTTAATAGGTAATTGTATTTTCGGAAAAATGATAGTTCATTATAAAATGTATCAACTATAGGCTTATATTAGTCAGATAGTTTTTTATATTTATAAACTTCACCCCCCCATTCACCAAGAGACTGTAAAACAACTATGAGTTTTTGACTAAGCTCTGATAATTCATATTCTACTCTTGGTGGAATTTCATTGTATTGATGGCGAATAATTAGACAGTCTTCTTTAGCTGGATAAATTCCTAGCACACCACCTACACAATAAGCATAATTATAGGTTGAATTGTAATATAAAAAATATCTGCATAGTTAAGATACAATTTCCATAGCATATCATCCTGTTATTACAAGTACACTCTACCGCTAAGGTACCACCAGGTTCAAGCGGTATCTTTTTTGACCATTCAACGCACGTAGAGACGTGCGTTTTATTAACTTGAAAAAACTGACGAGTTATAAGAAATAATTTTGCTATATTTGTATAAAGGTAAGGAACTCATGGATATAGAAAAATGTGTGAGAAATGTTGTTCACTCAATAGGATTTACTATTCTGGGATAAAAGCAATAGGCAATCCTTATGCAAGTCCTGTCATGAAAGAAGACAATGACGGAAGGCAGGTACAAGGAATACCGATATTGAGAAAAAGTTAACGTTTCTTCTTAGTAGTAAACTCTTTTGCTCCTTCACATACCATGGAAGGGATATTGTGAATGCAAATATAATTTACAGAATAGGTATTTTTTATTGATAGAACAGCCGTTTACTGGTATACTGATAGAAAAATGCAGCTGTTAAAGTTACCCATAAACTGGAATTGATAGAGCAGATCGAATTTCTGGTTATTTATATAATGCAGAATAAGCATAAGAGGTGAACTATGCTAAAAATCGGAGAATTCTCAAATCTGTCCGGAATCAGCATCCATATGCTCCGAAACTATGACAAGATTGGGCTACTTAAGCCGGAACAAATAGACCATATGAACAACTACCGATTTTACGGCGAAAAGCAAATTGTCCGTGCAAATCATATTCAAGTGCTAAAAAGCCTTGGTTTTGGTCTAAATGAAATATCCGAAATACTGATGGATAACACTACAGACGAAAGAATCAGAACTTTTCTGGAAAGCAAGATAAGGGAAAAAGAAGAAAGCCTATCTATAACGGAAAGGCAGATCGCGCAGATGTGGCAGGCGCTCAATGAGCTTGATACGCAGAACGGATGCACATTGTCAGTAAGCGTTAAGAGACTTTCCTCACGCAGAGTTGTCAGCCTGCGCGATGTTATAAGGGAATTCACCGAAGAAGGGCTGCTGTGGGAACGCCTAGATATGGCATGCAGGGCAAATGGAGTCAGGCTTGCGGATGTGCAATATTGTATAGCAATGACGCACAGCGTGAATTTTGAAAATAAATTAATCGACACTGAGGTCTTTAGAGTCGTCGAGCAGGCTGGATCGAACATAGAGGGACTGCAATTTTCGGAGATGCTTGAAACTGAAGCGGCTGTCGTGGCGTTTCAGGGCAAATACAGTCGGTTAGGTGATATCAATAGATACATTTATCATTGGATTGTGGAAAATGGTTATAGGATATCAGGAAAGGCGTTCAATGTGTATTATATATCTCCGGAAAATGAACCAAACCCGGAGAACTTTGTCACCGAAATTTGCTACCCTATCAAAAATAGTTCTTGACTCTCGCACGATGCGAGGGTTTATGCTCCTATTGTAAGAATGATATAAACGATAGGAGGATACAATTTATGCAAGAGAAATTGATTAAGTTAAAGCACCATGCAGACGACTACGAATGTATGTGGAATGGTATAGAGGATTTATATATCCGGGATACCGGAGAAAACCTTCCCCCGAGCTTCTTTTTCAGCCTTTCCTCATTTGGCTCGTTCTGTTACATGAAAACGCCGAAGTCAGAACTTAAGCGAATGGTTGCGTTTGGGGACGGGCGAACGAAACAGATGTATGAATTTCTTGCTCCCATTGTGGGATTTGAATACAAGCATTACGAGTATGAAACGTTTGAACAGGCAATGAAAAAAGCCAGGGCGGAAATTTATAACGGGTATCCAACTGTTTTGGGAGCTTTGGATATGTACTATCTGCCTTACTTTTCAAAACTATATCATAGAGAACATATTCCTTTTCATTATGTTTTGATGGTTGGGTATGACGATGTTGCACAGTGTATTTATCTGCTTGACTGTGGACGCGAGGAGGTGCAGATGATTTCCTACGATGAACTGCGTTACGCTTGGAATTGCAGCTACCCGGGTCTATCAAAACCTAACACTGTCTGCGCGGTCAGAATGAACACTACGAAGAATAAATACCAGATAGCAAAGGAAGCGTTAGACAAAAAGGGCGAGGTGTTTTTGAACCCGCCGGTGGGATTTGTCGGCAGGAAGGGATTTGAAAAATTCATTCATGAGTTGCCCATGCTGAAAAGCGAACTTATGAAAGAGGATTACAATAAGATACTCTCCAATATGGTAGCGTTTTTCGGCACGGTGCCAACTGTTCCAAACGCTTTAAGGGGATTCAAGGAGCCGGATGAGATGAGCTTTGGTGGTGGATTTGATAAAATGAGCCGTATTCTCCTTGACATGGGAAGAGAATATGGAAATGAGGTGTGGCTTGAGGCATCCGAACATTTTGAAAAAGGAGCCGAAATCATTTCTGAAATTACAAATGTAATCGTAACCTATCTCGTTGGGGAAAAGGACAAGACAAACGAACTGCCGGGATTGTTCACAAAGGTAATGAACATCATGACGGATGGGTTTGTTATTTTAGGAAGTTAACATTCCCGACTTAATCCAATGATAATAAATTAAACTTGGAGGTAGAAGTATGGCTTTTGATTTTAAGAAAGAGTACAAAGAGTTTTATATGCCTAAGAACACACCGGAAATAGTAATTGTTCCGGTCACAAATTATATCGCTGTAAGAGGTATAGGAAACCCAAATCAAGAAGGCGGAACATATCAGCAAGCTATTGGCATTCTTTATGCAATTGCATATACAATCAAAATGAGCTATAAGGGTTCACATAAGATTGAGGGCTTTTTTGAATATGTAGTGCCTCCGCTGGAAGGCTTTTGGTGGCAGGATAATGTTGAGGGTGTTGACTATGGAAATAAGGACTCGTTTCACTGGATTTCAGTTATCCGTCTGCCGGACTTTGTGTCAAAAAATGATTTCGATTGGGCGGTAGTAGAAGCGACGAAAAAGAAAAAGCTGGATTGCTCTTTGGCAGAGTACCTAACAGTCGAAGAGGGTCTATGTGTGCAAATCATGCACATAGGTCCATTTGATGATGAACCTGCCACCGTTGCGATTATGAATAAGTATTTGAATGAAAACGGATATATAAATGATTTATCAGATACCCGGTTACACCATGAAATCTATCTTTCGGATGCTCGCAAAGTCGAATCCTCAAAATGGAAAACAGTTATACGTCATCCGATTAAAAAGGCTTAATGCTTCTGAATATTATCAGCACAATCGGAAACAGATAAACTCCTTATATATCCATATTATGCTAATATCTGGAATAATAATGACGTGGACAAATTAATTTGTAAATACAATATGGAAATATTAAGAAAATTTTAATTTATTTATCGAAAAATTGAAATATAATCAAAAAAAAGGGAGCATACAGCTATTAACTTCAAGCTTCCTTTTATTTAGAATAAATCGCTGTGGCTTTCTGTTCTTTGCAGGGTAAGTATTAGTATATCATCCTGTACCTTATATAACAGTAACCAGTCGGGGTTAATGTGACACTCCTTGTACCCTCTGTAATTACCTGTGAGAGCGGGGTTTAGAATTTAGGGGTCAACAACTTCACCATTCGCTAACTTGGCAACAATGGCTTCTAAAAAGTCTATGTCAAGCTTTCTCTTTTTTGCTACTTTTATATCCTTTTTATACTGATTAGTAACTGTAACTCCATACTTAGGCTTCATCCGGCAATGTAAGTCCTGAAAAAAAGAAACTGGTGGATGTGGTTAAGGATTGAATTGAATTAGGATTAGCACAAATAAAGCCATGGGGATTTTTAGGTGATATGGGGCAAGCAGTGCATGAACATGCTATGAGTAATGGATATACGGTTGTACAGGAAATAGGGGGACATGGTATTGGCTTGCAATTTCATGAGGAACCGTGGGTAAGCTATGTTTCAAAAAATGGAACAGAAATGCTTTTAGTCCCAGGTATGGTATTTACGATTGAGCCAATGGTGAACATGGGAACTGATGAAACTTTTGTAGATGATAATGATGGCTGGACAGTTTATACGGCAGATGGAATGCCATCAGCCCAATGGGAAGTTATGGTTTTAGTCACTAATGATGGCTATGAGATACTAGCCTATTAATGCCAGCAAATCAGCAATATATTCAAGCCGAAAATGGTAACGATAGGAGAAATACAATGTGGTTTTGGTTTTCACTTGTTGCAATAATTTTTTGGAGCGGCTCTGACCTTTTTTCAAAAATAGGTTCAAAGCCAGAGGATAAATACAGCCATTGGAAAATGGTTATCGCGGTTGGTACGGTTATGGGTATTCACGCTATTATTGAACTTTCACGTGGAGCTGAGTTTAGACTTTCAGATATCTTTACATATTTACCAGTATCTTTTTTATATATTTTTGCAATGATACTTGGTTATATCGGTCTGCGTTATGTAGTGCTTTCCGTTTCTACGCCGATTTGTAATTCATCAGGCGCAGTTGCAGCTCTTCTGTGCTTTCTCATTCTGAAAGAGGCAATGAGCGGGTTACAGTTTGTTGCGGTAGCGTTGGTATGTATTGGTATTTTTTTGCTTTCTGTTTTTGAAAAGAAACAGGATGATGCAGAACGCATGCAAGCTGGTATAGTCCCGGACAGAAAATATACGCACAGCTTTGTTGCTATTTTCTTTCCTGTTTTTTATTGCATCATTGATGGACTGGGTACATTTGCAGATGCTTTGATTCTTGACAGGTATATCAAAGAAGAATCTGCCAATATCGCATATGAGTTTACATTTTTTATTATGGCGATTTTTGCTTTGGCGTATGTGGTCTTTATTAAAAAGCAAAAAATTAAACTATACGCAGAAAAGCCAAAGCTGCTTGCAGGTGTATTTGAAACTGCAGGACAATTTGCATATATCTATGCATTGGGTAATAATGCTATTGTAGCGGCTCCATTGATTTCATCTTACTGCATTTTTTCACTTGTATGGGCAAGAATTACTTTGAAGGAAAAGCTCTCATGGAAGCAGTATCTTGTCATTGCCATTGCTGCAATTGGTATCATAATACTAGGCATGGAAGGATAATATGCAGATGGAGAAAATAGAACATGATTTGCATATTGTTCATGTGTAATCGCTTGACAAAAGTGTTTAGCAGCTATATACTATTTTCATGATGAATATGAAATTTAAGAACAGAACCAAAATGAGCTACACTTTTTTGCGGATAGTTACAAAGATTTCCGAACTTGACAGGAAAACTCGGTATTATGGGACGGATCATCCATTATACGAAGCTGAAATTCACATGATCAAATCCATCAAAGAGAATGAAGGTATTCACGTAACGGGTTTGGCAGATATGCTGGGCGTGACGAAAGGCGCAGTTTCCCAGATTATTATGAAGCTTGAGCATAAGGGCATGATCATCAAAGATACCGATCCGCGTAATCTGTCAAGGCTAGTGCTAAGACTGACTTCAAAAGGTGAAACTGCATATCTGCATCATGAAAAGCTGCATCAGAAATATGATGAGCTTTTTAATGGCGTACTCAAAAATGCAACAGAGGAAAACAAAGCGTTTCTGAAAAGTTTTCTCAACTCATTTGACGAGCAAATTGACATTTTCGAAAAAGAAGAACATATTGAATTATGATTATGAAAGGGCAATAATGATATGCTAGTGTTTACAAGTACAGTGTTTTTTTGCGTAAAGCGTATAGTTGCTACACTCTTTATGCAAACAAATTATGCAAAACCACCTTAATTTAAAGTGAAACAAATTAATATAAGATTTATATTTTTTAAAATAAGCGTATAGCAGGTATACACAACATAGGAAAGGATTTGATTAATATGAACTCAAATGACCAAAGAATTCAAATGATGAGGGATGAAAAAATCCCAAAGCTACTAATTAAAATGGGAATGCCAACCATGATCGGCATGATGGTCTCAGCTCTTTACAGCGTGGTGGACGCCTACTTTGTCGGGGGGCTGGGTACCAGTCAGATGGGTGCTGTATCTATCGTGTTCCCCGTGGTACAAATTATTATTGGGCTTGGCATGACCTTCGGCAGCGGAGCGGCATCCTACATATCCCGACTCTTGGGAGGAGAAGATACCGAAAATGCGAACCGGACGGCATCAACAGCATTGTTTTCCAGCCTTTTTGTCGGGGTTGTATCCATCGTGATATCCCTGTGTTTTCTCGACAACATACTGGTCGCTCTGGGAGCGACGGAAACCATACTTCCTTATGCAAGGGAGTATGCCATTATATATATTGCAGGTTCCATTCTGAGTATTTTTAATGTCACCATGAACAATATCATCATCGCCGAAGGCAGGTCGAAGCTGACCATGATATCCATGCTGATTGGCGGAGGACTCAATGTAATATTAGATCCCATATTTATTTTTCCGCTGGGCTTTGGTATTCAAGGCGCCGCTATTGCTACAGTCATTTCTCAAGCTGTAACGACTAGTCTTTACCTATGGTATATCTTGTGTAAAAAAGGTTATCTGCGTTTTTCAATTCGTAGTATTACTTTTAGCGGTGCGATTTATGGGGAGATTTTCAAGGTCGGTATTCCTATTCTCGTTTATCAGCTTCTGTCTAGTGCGGCTATGGGGCTTTCCAATTCAGCGGCGAGTACATATGGCGATTCTGCAGTGGCAGCAATTGGGGTGGTAACCCGCATTATGGCTATCGGAACCTATATAGTATTTGGTTTTATGAAAGGCTTCCAGCCGGTAGCAGGATATAATTATGGTGCTAAAAACTATAATCGACTGAATGAAGCTATTAAAGTGTCGCTTAAGTGGTCAACAATATTCTGTGCAGCCGCAGCACTTTTGCTGATCATTATTCCTGAACCGATTATTTCACTTTTTTCAAAAAACGATGCTGTATTAATTGATATCGGCGTTAGGGCGTTGCGGGTAAATGGAATTGTTTTTATCTTGTTTGGATTTGAGCAGGTATATATGTCGCTGTTCCTTGCTATGGGCAAAGGAAGAGAAGGCGGTATCCTTAGCATCAGCCGTCAAGGATTGTTTTTTATCCCAGCTATCCTGATTATGCCGCATCTGCTTGGAATTGAAGGTGTTATTTGGACACAACCCGTGGCTGATTTACTAACAGTTATTTTGACGGCAGTGCTTGCACTGGTTCTTAACAAAAATATGAAAGCATTAGAGGCAGCTTCTGATACAAGGATGAGGAAGGAGAATTTATAATGTGCTGGACAGAAATACAAGCAATAATGCTTAACAATAGGGCCAAAAGAGATTTCCAAAAGCTTCTCGAATCGATTGGAATAGTGAAAGGACAGACTGTCGCAGATATTGGCTCTGGTGGTGGATACTTTTCGGAACGGTTTGCAAAAGCTGTAGGAGAAAATGGCAAGGTGTTTGCTGTGGACACGAACAGAAAACTACTGTCATATATAGATAAATCTATGAAAAAGCAACATATTTGTAATGTTGAAACCATTATCGGAAAAGGTAATGGATGCCCTTTGCAAAAGGAAAGCTGTGATCTTGTTTTTTTGAGGAATGTATTCCATCACCTTTCAGATTCGGTTTCCTATTTCAGAGATATTAATGGAGTTCTCAAACAGAGTGGCAGAGTTGTAGTTGTCGAATGGCTTCCAAATGAGAGAGGAAGTTATGTAAGCCGAGCTGGGTACTGCGCAGCAGAAACGGAAATACAAGAAGTGCTATACAAAGCCGGTTTTATTCAACTTAATACGTTCAATTTTTTAAAGGGACAGTCATTTAACATATTTCAAAAGGATAGGAACAAATAATCATTTCAAAACTAATAATGATCTTAGAACAATATGTAAGATTTTCATAAAAGTAGGCATCCGATATTTTGAAGATGCCTGCTTCTATGAAAATTAGATGAACACAACAAGTATTGTTTCCAGACAAATTTTGATTAAAGAAAAGTATACAAACAGAAAAAATCTCCCATCCATTGTAAAAACTGTGGTGATGGCATTGCTGATTCTGATTGGTACTTTTTTTATTAACTGGAAACTTGTTTTGTCAGAGTGTGTGGTGCTTGTAGTGACATGGCCTGTGCTTTATTGTGGGGAATCGTCTGGTAGAGAAATATGGAACGAAAAAACGTAATTTGGCATCCAAAATGATTTGCATTGTTTTGATTCTATTCTTTCTTTGTTCAGTAATGATCCACAGGTATTAAGCATTGCGGTTCCGTACTTAGGGCGAATACAATCATGTTTTTTACATTTGGCTTGCAGTTTACTTATTCTACGTTGTATCTGGCTATGGGGAAAGCTCTGTCAGGCCGGATTTTGAACGTATGCCGTCAGGGAATTATGTTTATTCCGGTAATTTTGCTTTTGCCGACAATGCTAGGTTTGACAGGGATTATATACTCCCAGGCTGTTACGGATTTATTGACCACGATTGTTACCATCATATTTGCTATCAGTATTCTCAAGAAGTTGAGTCTATTTGAAAACTCAGTAAGAAGAAGTAATTAAACAATTGAAAGTACGCTTTGCGAAATTTCAATTGTCATGAATAAAATGGGACAGGGAAGCCAGATTGATAAACCCTGTTCCGTTTTATCAGAGAAGGCTTTTAATTAATTGTTTTAATCGTATGCTTGACATACAATTAAAAAGGATGCATACTTATTATAGAAATAAGTTAGTTAATACTAACCAGCGAAAGGATGTGAAATAGTGTATCAGTCAAAAGAAGTATTAGAAAAGTCTTCATCAATATTAAGGATGAAGTTATTTTCATAAACAAGAGGCAGAACTGTTTTTATCAGCTCTGGAAAACGGCTTAGAAGACAAAGGAGGCTATGTATAACATGATAAAAGAACAATTAGAACGAATAAAATATGGAGCAGGATTCATAGCAGCATTGGATCAGAGCGGAGGAAGCACACCGAAGGCTCTGAGAGACTATGGAATTGAGACGTCAGAATACCATACAGAGGATGAAATGTATGATCTGATTCAGCAGATGAGAAGCAGGGTTATCGCAAGCAAGGCATTTTCATCCAAACATATATTAGGGACAATCCTATTTGAAAAAACAATGGAACGTAAAATTGACAACCTGTATACTTCGGATTATCTATGGGAGAAAAAGGGGATTGTTCCTTTTTTGAAAATTGACAATGGACTGGATGAAGAAAAAGACGGGGTTCAGTTGATGAAGCCGATTCCTAAGCTGGATGAACTTTTGAATAGAGCGACCGCTAAAAATATTTTTGGGACAAAGATGCGTTCCGTTATCCATGAAGCAAATGGTGATGGTATTCATGCGATTGTAGAACAGCAGTTTGAATTAGGTAAGAAAATTTCCGATGCCGGATTTGTGCCGATTTTAGAACCGGAGGTAGACATTCATAGCAATAGCAAACAAGAAGCAGAGGAAATGTTGATCGCGGAAATGATAAGCCATCTAAAAAAACTGGATGATTCAATGAACATTATGCTGAAGGTGTCTATCCCTTCTGTAGCCGGAACTTACAATGGGCTAATGAATGATCCGAGAGTTGTGCGAATTGTGGCACTTTCCGGTGGTTACAGCCGTAAAGAGGCAAATGAACTGTTGAGAAAGAACCCGAAGCTGATAGCCAGCTTTTCCAGAGCACTTCTTTCCGATCTTTCTGTAAAGCAGACACAGAAGGAATTTGATGCGGTATTATTGAAAACAATTATTGAAATTTACGAAGCATCCTTATAGGGAGGGACTGAATATGAGTCATCAATTAGTATTACTCCGTCATGGAGAAAGTATCTGGAATTTAGAAAATTTGTTTACCGGCTGGACGGATGTTGACTTATCAGAAGCCGGCAAAGAAGAAGCAAGAGAAGCGGGTCGCTTGTTTAAGGAGCAAGGATATGAGTTTGACATCTGCTATACCTCTTATCTGAAACGTGCAATCCATACGCTGAATTTAACTCTGGAGGAAATGGATGCAGAATGGCTGCCTGTAATAAAGGCCTGGCAGCTTAATGAGCGCCATTATGGGACATTACAGGGATTAAATAAGTCACAGACGTCTGAAAAATATGGAGAGGAACAGGTGAGAATCTGGCGGCGTTCTTTTGATGTACAGCCACCGTCTTTAGAGCCGCAGGATGAAAGAAATCCCGCTCGTCAGAAAGCATATCATAATGTGGTGGGAAATGAATTGCCGTTAGCGGAAAGTCTGAAAGACACCATTGTACGGGTCATTCCATACTTTGAGAAGCAGATCAGACCACAACTTATGGCAGGAAAAAGGGTACTGATTACAGCTCATGGAAATTCCCTGAGGGCGCTTGTTATGTATCTGGAGCATCTTTCCCAGGAGGAAATCATAGGACTTAATCTGGCTACGGGCATACCGTTGGAATATAGACTAGATGATACACTCTCGGTCATTAAAAAGCAGTTTTTAGGAAATCCTGATGTGATAGCCGCAAAAATGAAAATGGTAGAAAATCAGGGAAAAGTAAAACAATAGAAAGCGCTCAATGAGATACAAGGAGGTAGCGAATACTAGAAAAAATGATCTAATATCATTTTAAGGCACAATTATAAATTGGATAAAAGTAAGTAAGCTGTTTTTAATTGAGCTAAGTTACCTTAATAAAGTATTTTCTTTATAGCCACATTGTTTTTTTAAAAGCGGTGTGGCTATTCCTATAAGGATTATTATATTAAGTCAATCTAAATATATTAAGAAAACATATTCGTTAATGATAAATTTAATTTATTTGTATGCTTGACATACAAATAAAAAGAATGTATACTTGGCATACAATAAGTTAGAGATAACTAACCAATGTAAGGAAGTGAAATAATGTATCAGTTAAAAGAAAATCAAAAGCTGTATTATAAAATGCTTCATCAGAAACGAGAAACAGAGCTGCTTTTATCTGCATTAAGGGTGAAGTTGTTCTCTTATCTGGAAAGCTGGGAAACTCCAAAAGCTGTTGCAACGAAATCAGGCTTAAATGAGCGAAATTTATCTTTTGTGCTAAACGCATTAGCATGCATAGGATTACTTGAAAAAAACAGCGAAGCTTATAGAAATACTAAGCAGAGTAATGTTTTTTTGAATCCAGACAGTCTCGTTTATTTGGGAGAAAGTATTCTTTTTAGAGAGAAAATGATGTCTCTGCAAAATATCGAAGAGCGTTTGATAAACGGTCCCGACAAAAATGTTCTTCATAATAATCAAGGGATAGAGGTATATGATTTTTATGAGGCTGCACGTGTGAGTATTCCTGAAATGTATACAGGGCGTGTTCAGTCTTTGATTCAGGCTGTTACAAGTCTTTATGGAAACAAAACCCCTGATAAGATACTTGACCTCGGAGGAGGATCAGGGATTCTTGCAATAGAACTTGCAATTACTTTTCCGAATTGCAAAAGCGTTGTTTTTGAGCACCCTAACGTAGCACAGCTGCCACGCGAATTAGTGTCAGAGCGAAATCTTTCCGAGCATGTAAGTGTGATAGAGGGAGACTTTAATGCAGACGATATCGGAAAAGGATATGATCTGATTATTGCCTCAGGAGTTCTGGATTTTGCAAAAGACCATTTGGATTCCGTGATGAGCAAATTATATGACGCTTTAACATCAAATGGTTACCTATATATTGTTACGCATAATGTCAGTGAGGATTACCAGAATCCGCCTGAGAGTATTCTTGGCTGGTTGTCCAGCCATTTGGATGGATTGGATGTACTGCTTACAAAAAAGGATATTGAAAATGCTTTAATAATGCATGGATTTCAACATATTCATAGTGATGATGATGGTGGAGTATTTGAAGGGCTGCAAGGTGAATTTTACTTAAAAAAATGAAAGTGGGTGACAGATAAATGAAGCTGTACGGTTTGATATATCATCTCGGAATGATACGCTCACACAGTGTAATGGAAAAAAAGTTCGGGAAAGAATACACAATGCGCTTTACCGCAACGTCAGACAGATACTTTATACAGGTCAACCGAAAAACGCCCGATATTGGTAAATCCGTTTTTGCGTTTAATTATGCTTTTGCTCCCGCCTATATTGCGTGGTATAAAACCGCCGTCGAACTTGGTGCAAACGATAACGATATACAAAAGCTCCTGTGGCTGATGAGTGAAAAGATAATTACTACCATTCCCCCGTTTTTTCGCAAAACCTGCGGAAGAATATATCTTAATAGTTTTTGTAAAAAAGCACCAATACATGAAAAAAAGGAAATACAGGGAAAAGTCCACGTCTATGATTTTTTCATTCATTTTATTCCAAAAGACAAAAGGCGATTTGGTATTGATATTACAAGATGTGGGATGAGAACGATTGCTGCAGATTTTGATGCACTTGGTATATTCCCAGCAGTATGTCGGGTGGATTATATGATTGGCGAATATCTTCATTTGGGATTTACACGAACAAAAACTCTTGGGGATGGAGATGATTGTTGCAATTGCCACTATGAAATAGGAGGTATATGCAGGTGGGCGCCAGAAGAAGGATTTGAAAACAGAAAATAAGGTTGCTTTTAAACATTTTACTTAATAAAACAGGAGGTATCCAAGATGGAAAAGCTACAAAAACTTGTGATTAATGATTTTATACAGATGACAGAGCGAATAGCCAATGGAAAGACAAATGTATTAAATTTTGGCTTAGAAGAAATGAAATTCTATCGTGGAGAAATCCATATGATTAAAATGGTGGGTGATCATCCAGGTATATTTATTTCTGAAATGGCACGAGGCTTTAATGTAACACGTGCTGTAGTAGCAAAAACTGTCCGAAAGCTTGAAGAAAACGGCTTTCTCGAGAAAAAGGAAGATGACGAGGATAAAAAGCGATTCTGTCTTTTTCTTACAGAAAAAGGGAAGATGGCTTATAAGCTTCATAACCAGTATCATCAGGAATATGACCGTCCGTTGTTTGCTTATCTTGAAAGTTTGAATGACAACGAACTTCATATCATTCAGGAATTTTTGAAGCACGCAAAGGCTTTGATTGAAAATCATTTTTAAAATAACTGGAGGATTAATGTTATTATCCTTCCTCTTGATAGATATATTCCGCTGAACAATACGGCTATTAATGCTTTAAAACAAATTCAGGATTATAATCAATATTATAAGATTCAGACTAATCTTGTAGTATCTGATGACGGTAAAAATGGATTTTACAGAGCAGTTGTTCATGCTGTATAAATCCAGTAAAATCAATATTTTCAGGCATTTTCGCATCCAGTTTCCTTGCAACAAAAAATGCACCTAAAGGGACTCGAACCTTGAAAAAAATCACTGAAATGACTGATTTTACTATATAAATTAAATTTGAAAAACATTGATGATTACAATATGATTACAAACCGGACTGCATATATGATTTTAGGTTGAGTATATTCTATAAATTAATATTCAAATATGGTCGAAAATTAATATTGACATTAAAAATAACAATCCTATAATACAAATAAAGGTAAAAGCCATTTGTTACTAATATTGAATATTATATTGTTTATAATTTACATGCAAAAAAATAAAGGTGGGTGATTAATATTTTTAATGTTATAAATATTTTCTGGACTATTTTAAATATCATAGCTTCTGGAGCAGTAATTATTGTTATTTATAAATTTGTTAAAAAAAAGAAATAATTGGTTTTATAGGAGTATACCAATGTTTTTATAAACTTCCAAACGAAGTAATTTTATTTTACATCAATTAGATGTTTACACAAACCTTGGGATGCTCCCATCTATATGTCAAGGTTTAGGTTCAACTATTTGCTTATTGTTACATTGCATTGTAAAACTACAATGCATCTGATAAAAAAACTATTTATGATAAGGAAACCTTATGGCTATTTTTTAGTCAATTAAATAAGAATGGATTAAATATCGTTTTATTACTGGGAAAAATGTGTTAAAATATAATTACAGGATATAATTAATTTAAGCTGCTTGGTATAAAAACTATTTGAAAAGAGGTGTCCTTTAGTGAATGATAATATGATACAGGAACTACTATACGGTTTAAATACTATTTATGGAACTGTTTTATTGCAAGTTATCTTATATGGATCCGTAGCTAGAAATACGAATACTTCCGAATCAGATATTGATATAGCAGTAATACTTGATACAATTAACACAAAGGATTACGAAGAACCATTATTGGATTTTATAGTTGATATGAATTTAAAGTATGATCGAGTGTTTTCTATCATTGATATAAAGGTGTCTGATTTTATAAAATGGGAAAACACACTTCCATTTTTTAAGAATGTTAAGAAAGATGGTGTGGTACTATGGAAGGCAGCATAAATGACTTGGCAAAATATCGCTTTGAAAAGGCGGAAGAGGATCTGGAAACAGCCAGGATGAATCACAATAACGCAATGTATAAAGCATCAATCAATCGTTCATATTACGCTATCTTCCATGGAATGAGAGCGGTTACTATACTGAATGATTTTGATTCGTCAAAGCATTCAGGAATTATCGCTTTTTTTAATCAGAACTATATAAAAACCGGTATTTTTGATAAAGAGTTATCCAAAGTAATTGCAAGTGCATCAAAATTAAGGGAAAAATCAGACTATGTAGATTTCTATATTGCCTCAAAACAGGATTCACATGAGCAATTAGTAAAAGCCGATGGTTTTCTGGAAATTATTAAAGGTTATCTGAAAGAAAGCCAAGTACTTAAGTAGAACCTACCATTCAAATGTAGTGGTAAATCAAACTGCAAAAAACATCCGGATTTCAGGTGTTTTATTTTGGGTAAATAAGATATGGAAGGAAACTATTTCCTTGATCATATCTTTTTTTATATGTTGCTAATCTATCAGTGAGGCAGGGACACAAATGGATATCTATTTTTGGGGGTAGTGTCGATAAGATGACCAGAGCATTAACCTGAGATATGTTTGACAGTTCAGGAAGATAATTAAATGTTATTATAGGAATAATACACATGCTAAAAGGTAAAACTTTAATTGATAATATTCCGATAATGTGCTATAATAACTCCCAAAAGAAAGGTGGTGTTTAAAATGGAATATATCACAGTCAGTCAGGCAGCGGATAAGTGGAATATAAGCGACAGAAGAGTAAGATTAATGTGCAGTGAGGGAATGATAGAAGGAGTCATAAAACAGGGACGATCCTATCAGATTCCTATTGATGCGGTTAAGCCTCTCGATGGAAGAACTTTTCGAGGAAAAGAAATTGATGAAAAATATAGAGCCTTATTCCGTAGAATTGATTCCAAAAAAGAAGAACTCGCTTCTCGCAGGCCTTTGACGCAGGGAGAGCTAAAACGTTTACAGGAAGAATTTCTTCTGGAATTCACCTATAATTCCAATGCTATAGAGGGCAATACACTCACCTTGCAGGAAACTGCAATGGTTCTTGAGGGTATAACGATAGATAAAAAGCCCTTAAAAGATCATTTGGAAGCGGTTGGACATAAAGAAGCATTCGAGTATGTAAAACAGCTTGTATCGGATCAACAGGAATTTTCTGAGAAAATAATAAAGGAAATTCATTCTCTGGTTCTCATGGACAGACGGGAAGACAGAGGCGTATATCGCAAAATACCTGTCCGGATTATGGGAGCAGCAAATGAGCCCCCGCAGCCATATATGGTTCCGGTATTAATGGAAAAGCTTATGAAAGAGCATATTGAGATGAAAAAAAGACTCCATATTATTGAATTAGTCTCCAGATTTCATATGGATTTCGAAAGGATTCATCCGTTTATTGACGGAAACGGCAGAACAGGAAGGCTCTTATTGAATTTTGAACTAATGCAGAATGGATATTTACCGATTAATGTAAAATTTACAGACAGAAGAAAGTATTATGATTGCTTTACCTCGTACCATCAAGAAGCAGATGCAGAACCAATAATTAGGATGGTGGCTGCTTATGTTGAAAATGAGCTGGATAGGTATTTGGAAATGCTGCAGGAAGATGTTTGAGTTATATTATTCTATTTTTATAAACTGCGAGTAAATTAATCATAAAATAGGTTACATGATTACTTTTCGCCCACTGGGCGAAAAGTTAACCTCTTTTGGTTTTAGTATGTTAGGAAAGAATCTTAGGTATTATTAAAATAAAAAGATATGAAAAAGAAAGTTTTCTTTTCCATATCTTTTTTTATTGCTGACCTATCGGCATGACGGGGACACAAATACTTATCTCTTTCTTAAGGTGGTGTTGCAACGCCACCTTAAACTATGAACGGAGATGAGTAAATATAAAAAAGAAAGAAGGAGATAGTAATGTGTAAAGTAACAGCAATCGTTAATCAAAAGGGTGGTGTCGGTAAAACGACCACGGCATCCAATCTGGGATATGCCTTGGCATATCAAGGAAAGAAAGTACTGGAAATCGATTTGGATCCCCAGGGAAGTTTAACCGTATCATTAGGTTATGATGATAATGACTATATCAATATTACTATTGCTACGTTGATGGCAATGGCAATCGAGGAAGAAAAGCTGCCGGACAGAGAACTTTATATTGTAAAAGCCGGTAATATCGATCTAATTCCTTGTAATATTGAGCTATCGGCAATTGAAGTAAGTCTGGTAAATGCTATGAGCAGGGAACTGATTCTGAAATCTATTATTGATGAAATAAAGGAATTCTATGATTACATTATTATAGATTGTTCACCGAGTCTGGGTATGCTTACAATCAATGCTTTGGCAGCCTGTGACAGTGTAATTATACCTGTTACGCCGGAATATTTAAGTGCAAAAGGACTGGAGTTATTATTAAAAAACATCATCCGGGTGAAAAAAAGACTGAATCCCAAAATAGAAATAGATGGGATTCTGCTCACCATGTTTGTTGAACGGACAAACCTTTCAAAGGATATTACGGAAATGATAGAAGTGGCTTATGGAGGTCAAATTCACATTTTTGAGAGTCGGGTACCAAAGTCAGTGCAGGTTGGATATTCCATACTACATAATAAATCCGTGATTGAATATGCAAATAAAAATAAAGTATCATTAGCTTATAAGCAATTTGCCCAGGAGGTGTTAGAACGTGGCGCAGCCAATTAAGAAAAAACTGCAATCCCTGGATGACTTATTCGGCGGTAATAAAGAACCGGAGGAATACAGCGATACCGAGAAGAGACAAATAAAAATAGAACTTCTGGTTCCTTTCGAAAAGCATCCCTTTAAATTATATTATGGTAAAAGGTTTGATGATATGGTGCGAAGCATAAAAGATTACGGAATCCTGCAGCCTTTAATAGTAAGACCTTATAAAGCAGATAACAGCAAGTTCGAAATACTGGCAGGTCATAATAGGTGGAATGCCGCCAGAGATATAGGAATGCTGGAAGTTCCAATTATAATAATGGAAGGACTAACCGATGAAGAAGCAATGCTGATCGTAACTGAAACAAATTTAATGCAGCGCTCCTTCGCTGATTTACTTCATTCAGAAAGGGCCCTGGTTCTGGCAAGACACCATGAAGCATTGAAATGCCAGGGTAAGAGATTGGATTTAATTAATGAGGTAAAAATGCTTCTAAGTGAAGAAGAAAACGGCGATTCTATAACTTCTCGCCCAGTGGGCGAAAAGATAAATTCTGATGATGAAACCGGCCGAGAATATGACCTCTCAGGCAGGACAGTATCCAGGTATTTGAGGATTGATTCATTAAGTGAGGAGCTTAAAAGGTTTATAGATTCTGAGGAAATAAGCATTCGTGCCGGTGTTGAATTATCCTATCTAAGTGAAGATAATCAGATTTATCTTGTGGATATCTTAAATAATAATAAATATAAAGTGGATATAAAAACTGCTGTCAGGCTAAGGGAACTTCAAAAACTGAATAAGCTGACAGAATCTGTTATGGAGAGTGTTTTAGCCGGTACCTATGACAAACCGGTTAAGGCGCACTCCATTTTTAGTGGAATAAAAGTAAAGTCAAATATACTGAAGAAGTACTTTAATGAAAAACAGACAGCGAAAGAAGTAGAAGAAATTATTGATAAAGCCTTGGAAAAGTATTATGAGGGGAAATAAGATGGTTAATACGGAGTATAAGCATATTTTAAAAGTTCATGAAGATATTCTGACAGTTCCTGATGCAATTACTGAGTTATTTAAAGAGTATAAGAATATAGGATACGAAATGATGAGAAAAGTGGTGAATTCTTTCACTTACCGTCTGGCTGATGGAACTGTGATTATTGTTTACTGGGAAAAAGGAGCTATATACGAAGACATTGCTGTGCTACCTAAGATAGTAAACTAATTCAATAAAATTGAAAAGGGATTGTAATAAATTAGATATGTGAACAAAATTTACTTACTGAATTAGGATTTAATGAATTAAGTACATTGAAAAATGAATATAGATAGTTGATAGAGTTGGAATAAAAAGGTAGAATTGATCTGATCAGTATGATATAGTATAAATATTGATTCGTTGTTGGTAGTGATTGCGAACAGTGATTATAAATTAAAAACAAAATACAAGAATTTGGAGGATAAAGAAAATGGAGAAAGGGCAAATTATATGGCTTAATGGAGTATCAAGCTCTGGTAAGTCGTCATTGACGCAAGAATTGCAAAAGATATTTCCAGTACCATATTTTTGTATTGGACAAGATACATTTACAGATATTATTGCACCCTGTGAGAGTGGATATTTTAACGGAATAGATGGCGATTCTTTATGGTATATGGCTGTCGATGCAATGTATCATACAATAAGGACATACTCAGATATGGGATTAAATGTTATTGTAGATCATGTTGTTCTTAATCAAGAAGATGGTAAAGAGCAAAACCTGTTTAATTCTTGTAGAGATACATTAAAAAATTATCCACTCACCTTTGTGAAAGTGATATGTTCATTAGAAGAGCTAAAGAGACGAGAAGTCAGCAGAGGGGATAGAGATATTGGAAATGCTGAATGGCAAGTAAAGCAAGGATTGTATCCTCTTGACGGCTATGATGTTGTAGTTGATACAAACAAAATGTCTTTACAAGAATGTGCCCAAAAAATATATAAAACTTTCAAATAAAACGAAACGGATTTTTAAAATGAGATTTAGTTGGTTCGCATATGTTCTAAACAGCGTAATATATGAAAAGGAGAACTAAATGGCTTCTTGGATGGTACATCTACGTATAACAGACAAATTACTGGATGAATTATGTAACCTTTCCTATACAGAATTTGTAGTTGGGAATATAGCACCTGATAGTGGTATTCCCAATGATGATTGGTCAGTTTTTACTCCAAGTGGGGATGTTTCACATTTTAAAACAACAGATGCTGATGGCCTCAAAGATATTCATTTAAACGAATATGTGGAACAGTATTTTTCCATAGAGCAAAGAAAGCGATATAGCAGTAAACAGAAGTCCTTTTATCTTGGTTATCTGACGCATCTTTTAACAGATATGATGTGGGCTAATCTTATAGTTCGACCATGCAAAGATAAGTTTAAATATCTATATTATAAGGACAGAACTGAATGGATATGGACATTAAAAAAAGATTGGTATGATCTTGATTTTCTTTATATTAGAAATAACCCTAATTTCAGAGCATTTTCAATTTATAAGAATGCAGTTGGCTTCCTTAATGAATATATAGATTTTTTCGTTGCCGATGCATTTGATATTAGAAGAGAATATATTACGAGTTTTTATAGTAAAGAAAAAGATGATTTGGAGAGAGAATATACATATTTAAGTGAAATAGAGATGGACCGATTTGTTAATGAAAGTGCTGAGAAAATATGTAATATACTGAAAGAAGAGTATTTATGAAATAAAATATCATTACAGTGTAGGAAACCTAAGCCTTAGCGTAGGAACTACATATTTATATAATAGGAAGAGGGTTGGAGTTTTGGAATATTCACTTATGCAAGCAGATAAAGATTTATTTTCGATTTATCAAACTATATACTCTAATGCAGATATTGAAATGTGGTTTGATTGGAAAAAGCGACTTGATGATACGAAATGGACAGACCAATGCTATTTTGTTCTATTAGATGGGCATAAGATCGGTGGTATCATTATCACAGACGATACCATAATGTTTCCATTTATAATTCCACCTTTTTGTGACAGAACAGCATTTTGGACATTTGTTTTAAAACATTCCGGTAGGGAAAGAATCAAAGGTGTTCTAGATATTGATTCTGTCATTTTACCTATGTTTGGCTATAAAATTGACACTGTCAATCAAGTTATGTGTCGTCCTGCAGACTGCATAACTCATAATTTACCCAATGGCTTTATATGTCGTGCTGTTAATATTAATGCGGAAGCAAAGGAAATTGGCGATGTTATTATACAAAGTTATGCCGGAGGAATCTGTGATGAAATAAATGGAGCTGCGTCGTTAGAGAAAGCTATTGAAGATGCAGAAAAAGTGCTAGAGGTGTATTCACATAAAGACTTATCGCATGTAATCGTTGAAAAAACAACAAATAGAATAGTGGCTGTTTGCTTAGCTGGCAGAGGAAGAAACTATGTTAATGATTATGTTGAAATTGCCGACTTATGTGTTTTACCTCAATTCAGGGGTATTGGACTAGCAAAATTCATGATAGGAAAGGTTGTAACGGAATCAAATGGCATAGCACCATTTATAAAGTTATTTGTTTACGTTGGCAATACTGCGGAATTTATATATCGTCAAATGGGTTTTATGTCTGGGCCAAGATTTACAAACATGTCCAGACGCATGATATGAGCATAATCTGAAGTTATTTAACTTCACAATAGAGTATTAAAAAATAAAGAATAGGTATATGTCTATCAACTATCAATACCAGCGAGAAAGAAATCTGGACAAGGGTTTAGAAATATAATAACGAAAATATAAACAAACTCAGGGATATTGTTAACTCAACAATGTCCCCTTTTTTTATAGATTCTTAAACAATTAAGAGTCTATAAAAGGAGGGGATTCAAAAAATAATAGAAAGGTGAAGCATGGATAAACTAGAAAAACTGAAACTGCTCTATTACTATTCCGTATCGGACATGCTTAAGGATCCATCAAAGTGGAAAGAGTTTCTGCAGTATGCCGGGAATATGTATAAGTATGACTTTGCAACTTTAGTCACTGCTTATGAACAAAATAAAAGCTATACACAGCTGGCAACCTATGAAGCCTGGAAGTCCGTTGGAAGACAGGTTAAACGTGGAGAAAAAAGTATTCCGGTGCTGGTTAAAAATCTACATGGCGTTGCTCATTTATTTGATATCACACAACTTTACGGGGAGCAGAAACCCTGGATATGGGAAATAAAAGAGGAAGACAGTGAAGAATTTATTTCCCGGTTCTTATTAAAAAATCAGAAGTATCAAAATGAGTTCTATACATCCTTTGAAGCAGTCAGAGAAAATATGATAATAGAGCAATGGAAGTTGGCAATTAGCAAAGAACAGAATAATATGGAAATCAGAAATGCACTTATGACCGATTTTTTGTTCCAGAGTATTGATTATATGGTACAATATCGTTGTAATTGCCTTACGGAGAAAGCTAGGAAAGCTTATTTTACGGATAAACCCGAAGAGATTAATGAAACCACCCTACATACCATAGGTTACTACGCTGTTAAAGCAGCAAGGGAGTTATTGCTAAACAGTAAGGAAATCGCTATTGAAATGAGGAAGGAGAATGAAAATGAACGGAGACAGGAAGATAGAAGAACTGCCCAACGGGATGCAGATGGAATACGAAGAGAGGGACGGAATCTGGTTCGCAGTAGTGGAAGGGGAGCAGAACAAAGAATATTGCAAACCTCTGAGCAAATACGGCAACCTGGCAATGAAATACTGGGAGGAAGAGAAACCGGTAGAATTGCAGATGCTAATGATAGAGGGAAATCTGATGGAGACCATGCACAAGATTCAGACAAGGGCCGAGGAAATGATGGACGAGCTTCAGGAGAAAATGCTGAAAGAGGATCCGATCAGGAACCCGGGCAACACCATGGAAGCTTACCGGCACAGGCAAAGGATTCACGATCAGGCGGAAGAAATCGTGCTGCAGGAAGTGATATACAGTTAGAACTTGATTTTGGGCAATTAAATAAGAATACAGAAAAAGAAGAAGGACATCTTGTTACTTCTTCTTTTTTTATGGGAAAAAGTACGGAGCAATCCCAGGAGATTTTGGAAAACCTGCCGGGAGAGGCCAGGGAGCAACCAGCGGAGACCGATACAAAAAGCTTTAGTATTAATAAGGTTTTAATAGATAATGAAACACAAATATCACAAGATGCCAAGATATCGCATAATGCTGAGATATTACAAGAAACCAAGTTAACACATGAAAGACGGAATTATCATTATCAGCCGGATCCCGGAATGGAAGGCAGTTTAAAGACAAGGTATCAGAATAATATTACTGCGATTACTTTATTAAAAAAGATTGAAGCAGAGAATCGTCTGGCTGCACCGGATGAGCAGATTATTTTAAACAGGTATATCGGTTGGGGTGGTTTAGCCTCAGTCTTTGATGAAAATAACACCACCTGGGCTAACGAGTATGTAGAACTTAAGGGAGTACTTACGGATGAGGAATATAAAAGTGCAAGAGCATCCACAACTACCGCTTTTTATACTCCGGCTGAAATTATTCAGGGAATCTATCAGGCACTGCATCAGTTTGGATTTCAGGGAGGAAATGTTTTGGAACCATCACTGGGGACCGGCAGGTTCTTTTCCCATATACCGGAGTCCATAGAAAGTAAAACAAAGCTTTATGGTATAGAAATGGACAGCATCTCCGGTCGAATCGCCACACAATTATATCAGAAAGCAGATATCCGGATTTGTGGTTATGAGCAGTCTGACTTTCCAGATAATTTCTTCGATGCTGCCATTGGAAATATTCCTTTTGGCGATTACAAAGTTTTTGATAAACGCTACAAGAAGCACAACTTCCGTATCCACGAGTATTTCTTCGCAAAAACCATCGATCAGGTAAGAACCGGAGGGATTATCGCCTTTATAACCAGCAAAGGAACTCTGGATAAAGCAAATCCGTCCGTAAGAAAATATCTGGCTGAGCGCGTGGACTTAATCGGAGCAATCCGTCTGCCGAATATGGCTTTCAAAGAAGCCAACACAGAAGTAACCAGCGATATTCTCTTCTTTCAGAAAAGAGAACGGCTGCAGGTAACCGAACCGGAATGGGTGTTTACGGGATTTACAAAAGATCAGGTTCCGGTAAACCAATATTACATAGAACATCCGGATAGGATGCTTGGAAAAATGGTGTTTGATACGAAGATGTTTGGGGAAGACAGTAAATATACCACACTGGTAAATGAACATCCGGAGAACTTGATCAAAGATTATATACAGGCAGTTGGAAAGTTAAATAAACCAATTGCACAGGGTTCCGAACAAGAAAAGGATGAAGTAAAAGAAGAGGAAACAGATAGCATTCCGGCGGATCCATTAGTAAAGAATTTTTGCTACGCTATAAGAGATGAAAAAGTATATTACCGTGAAAATTCTATCATGAAGGAGGTTAAAGTATCTAAATCCAAAGAAGAACAGATAAAAGGCCTGATTGATATCCGTATGGCTGCCAGAGTCCTCATTGATGCCCAGCTGGATAACTGTACCGACAAGGAATTAATGGAATTACAGAGGAAGCTGAAAGAAACCTATCATCCTTTTGTTAAGAAGTACGGTGTTTTATCCGGAAAAAATAATACTTTATTTAAACTGGATGCAGATTATCCCTTACTTTTATCTCTGGAGTATATAGATAAAGATAACAAGGTTGCAAAAGCTGATATCTTTTCAAAGCGTACCATAAAGCCTTATAAAGTAGTGGAACATGTGGAGACGGCCAGGGAGGGATTGATAGTATCCATGATGGAAAAAGGCGGTGTTGATATTCCTTATATAGCAGGGCTTGCAGGCATAACCCCGGAACAGGTAGTAAAGGAGCTACAAGGTGAAATCTTTCTGAATCCGGAAAAAATGGACGAAGAATCGCCTTATTCAGGGTATGAAACAGAAGATGAATACCTTTCCGGGAATGTAAGAGCAAAGCTAAGGATAGCAGAAATGTATTTAAAAACGAATCAAATTTTTGAAGCGAATGTAGTTGATTTAAACAAAGTACAACCGGAAGACCTAACTGCCAGTGATATAGAAGTCAGGCTGGGAACCACCTGGATTGAGGAGGAAGATCTGAATCAATTCATGTACGAACTGCTGGAAACACCAAAATCCTACCGATTGGAAAAGGACAGACGGGAAAATGAAAGGGTGACAGCGATCCGATATAACAACTTTACTTCTGCTTATTCCGTAACGAATAAAGTTTATGATGTTACAGAACGGCTACGTGCCTCTGAGACCTACGGAACCAGCCGCATGAATGCTTATCTCATTATAGAAGACAGCCTGAACTTAAAGACAGTGGTCGTAAAGGACAGAATGGTTAATGAAGACGGTAATTATTATTATGTTGTGAATAAGAAAGAGACGATCCTAGCAAGAGAAAAGCAGAGCCTGATTAAGGAAAGATTTAAAGAGTGGTTCTGGTCTGATATAAACAGACGAGATAAATATGTTCGAAAATACAACGATATGTTTAATAATATCAGGCTTCGGGAATATGACGGCTCGAACCTGCAATTTCCCGGTATGAATCCTGCAATTGAATTACGTCCACACCAAAAAAATGCCATAGCACGGGTTCTATACGGAGGGAATGCACTTCTGGCACACTGTGTTGGCGCCGGTAAAACTTATGAAATGATTGCCAGCGCCATGGAATTAAAAAGAGTTGGACTGGCCAGCAAGTCTATGCTGTGTGTACCAAACCATTTAACAGAGAAGATTGGTAATGATTTTATTAAGCTTTATCCGGCGGCAAATATACTTGTGGCAACCAAGGCGGATTTTGAGCCGTTAAACCGCAAGACGTTTATCAGTAAAATCGCAACGGGAGAATACGATGCTATTATAATCGGACATACCCAGTTTGAGAAAATACCTATATCTCCGGAAAGAGAGCAGGCAATGATTGAGGAACAGATAAATCAGGCAGAGGCAGCTATTGAACGGATTAAAGAGGATAATGGAGAGAACTGGTCGGTAAAACAGATGGAGAAGTTTAAAAAGAGCCTGGAAACTGAACTGCTTTCCTTAAGAGACAGTAACAGAGACAATGTGATATGTTTTGAAGAACTAGGAATTGACACCTTATTTGTTGATGAAGCCCATTATTATAAAAATTGTGCGGTATTTTCCAAGATGCGAAATGTAGCGGGCATATCCACCAGTAAGGCAAAAAAGTCTACGGATATGCTGATGAAATGCCAGTACATACAGGAAATCAACGGCGGCAGGGGTGTTGTGTTCGCCACAGGAACTCCGGTATCGAATTCCATGACGGAGCTCTATGTCATGCAGCGATATTTGCAGAATCAAATCTTGAAAGAAAAAGGAATTGAACATTTTGATGCCTGGGCTGCCAATTTCGGGGAAGTAATCTCTTCCCTTGAGCTGGCACCGGAGGGAACCGGCTACCGCTTTAAAAACCGATTTGCCAGATTTACCAATCTTCCGGAATTAATGACTATGTTTCGTGAGATAGCAGATGTACAGCTTCCGGATATGCTGAATCTGCCGGTTCCAAAGTTAAAGAACGGTAAATATAATATCGTGGTTTCAGAACCGGGTGAATACACCAGTGAGGTCATGAAGATATTTGCGGAAAGAGCCGAAGCGATTCGTAATGGAGAAGTAAAACCTTATATCGACAATATGCTTAAGATTACAAATGAAGCCAGATTATTGGGAACAGATCCACGGCTCCTGGATCCCGCCGCACCAAATGAACCTGACAGTAAAGTGAATCAATGTATTGAAAATGTCTATGAAGAATACCGTAACAGTACTCCTGTCAAAGGAACACAAATTATTTTCTGTGATGTAGGCACACCGAATAAGGACGGAAGATGGTCTGTTTATAATTACATAAAGGAAGAGTTAATACGCTTTGGGATACCGGAGAATGAAATCTGTTTTATCCATGATGCGAATACGGAAAAACAAAGAGAAAGGCTTTTTGAAGATTTAAGAAACGGTACTAAAAGAATTATAATAGGCAGTACGCCAAAGATGGGAACCGGAGTGAATATTCAGAAAAGACTGGTTGCCTTACATGATCTGGATTGCCCCTGGAGGCCTGCCGATCTGGAACAGAGAAGCGGCCGTGGATTGCGGCAGGGAAATATGAATGAGGAAATCGCCATTTACCGCTATGTTACAAAAAATACCTTTGACGCTTATAACTGGCAGTTGGTGGAACAGAAACAGAAATTTATTTCACAGATTATGACCAATAAGTTTGTGGAGCGTACCTGTGAGGATATTGATGAAACTGTATTGTCCTATGCCGAAGTGAAAGCACTGGCAACCGGTAATCCATATATTAAAGAAAAGATGGATATTGATACGGAAGTGGCAAGGTTAAAGATGCTTATGGCAGGTTTCCTGAATGAGAAATATAAATATGAAGAAGGAGTCCATAAAGTTTATCCCGCTCAGATTGACGAATATAAAGAGAAAATAAGAATTACACAAAAAGATATTGAACTTAGGGATTCTCAGCCGATCAGCGAAGATTCATTTTTAATCAACCTGCAGGGAGCTGTTTATATGGAACGGGCCAGAGCTGGCGAAACCTTACTGGCTATTATGACTATGAGTGAAATACCAAAAGAGATTGGTGTGTACCGGGGATTTCGTTTGTGTTCCATAACTTCCGAAACAGTACATATGAGGAGCTATATCAGTGTTGAGGGCAATACAACATACAGTCTGGAGATTGGTACCAGCGGCCTTGGAAATATAAGCAGATTAGAGAATCTAATCAATGGTCTTGAAGATAAGTTGGAAAACTTTAAGGAACGATTAGAGATTGCAAAGGAGAATTTAAAGGAAGCAAAGAGTAACTGCAACAAGGTTTTTCAATATGAGGAAGAATTACAGGCCAAGATCAACCGCCAGATGGTATTAAATCAGATGCTTGAAATTGATAAAAAAGATGAGGTACTGGCGGATGAAGATATGGAAACAGAAATTAAGAATCTGGCCAATACCACAAACGAGTTCAGGAACTATCAGGCTGAACAGAGTGAAGATTATGAGCTAGAGCCATAAGAAAAGCGCACAGAGGAGTTGAAGAATGGAATTAATAAGAGGAGAGTTATTCAGAATTTATTATGGAATCATAGGTTGCTTCATGCTTCTGTACCTTTATGATTTAGTAAAAGAAAAACTTCCTAAAAAAATAGCAAATGTATTTTATCATTTAAGTAATCTTGTTACAGGTATTTTATTTATTGTCATAGGATTAATTCCTTATATTTTGATGTGGAAATTTAATGAACTGGATAACCTTATCTTATGGAAGCTTGCAGCATTAACTGTGGTACCGCTTTTGGGAGGAATCGTGTGGATAGGGGTGTGTTTATTGGACATTCTGTTTGAACTAATCGGATTCATTATAAAAAAGTTGCACTCAGGGATAAAGAAGCTCCTATATCTTAACCGGATTAATTCAAATAAAGATTTTAAATTTTAATTGGTAACCCGAAACCGGAACAGTAAAAATTACTGTTCTTTTTTTATATAAAAAGGAGGAAGCAAATGGACAAAAGCAACAGCAGGTCAAAAAAAGAGGAGAATCAAATCTCCAAAGTGGACATTGCCAACAGTGTCAGTATTCTGGATTATGCCTACAAAAATAATATTGAAGTATTGTATGAAGATCAGAATGTAGCCAGAATAGCAGATACGGAAACCAGTGTAATAACCGTATACAAGGAAAATAACTCCTGGAAAACCGACAGTGAAGAGGAAGAAAATAATTATGGTAATACCATACGCTTCGTAGCAAAGGTTGAGAATACGGATTGGAAAGAGGCAATGAGTATTCTGTTAGAAGAGAGGGCGGAGTATTTATCTGCGGAGGAATATAACAGAGCTTATTTAGAGGAACTGAACGAACAGAACCAGGAAGATAGAGAGGTATCTTCCGACCGGATGGCAAGGAACAATCAGGAGTTCCGAGTCGT
The DNA here is from genome assembly GCF_030913705.1 of Anaerocolumna sp. MB42-C2. Taxonomy (GTDB): domain Bacteria; phylum Bacillota; class Clostridia; order Lachnospirales; family Lachnospiraceae; genus Anaerocolumna. Next base: position 699,777 of record NZ_CP133190.1, on the reverse strand, counting down.
AAAAGAAATACCAATCGTGGAATATTTAAAGGTATTAGGACTTCCGGTGAAAGAACTGCATAGTGGTAAATTTGCTGTTATTGCTGATAAAAGATATGAGGGATTGATTATCTATAACCAGACCAATACATGGGATTGGAATACGCAGGGAATCCGTAATGAGGATATCATTGGATTGGCTATGAAAGTACAGGGCTATAACAGGCAGGAAGCATTGGAAGAAATGATAGCTTTTACAGAAGACAGGCAGATAATACCGAATAAGTTATTTGCTGAAAATATTCTTGAACCTGATTTGAATGCAGAGGAAGAGAGTAGTCCAATTGAAGCCGGGACAGGTGAGAATACGGCAACGGTTAACGGTGCGCAGGAAGTTTATTCAGAAGCTGTACCAGAGATAACGGCTGAAAAACAAGCCAAAAAGAAAACAATGTCCAAGGAGCAGCTATCAGAAATTTTATCCGGTTATCGCTGGGGTATTGATGTTTCAGAATATGATAATCCGGATTTAAATCCGGAGCAGATGCATCAATTGAAGTTAGCAATTAGCCGCGGAATAAATGCAGGTGAAATAAATTCACCCCGGCTCAGTGCGGAATATATGAAGGAAATGCGACTTGCCTTACAAAATGGTATTAGTCTGGAGGTTTTTAAAGATAAAAATAATCAGTTCATCTTCAGCACAGAGCAGGCCAGAGAAATCCGTCTGGGTTACATAAACGGACTAACAGCAGAGGCGGTTGCCATTTATGCTTACAGTAATCTGGACCATGAGGTTATGAAAGAATTACGTCTTGGTCTGCAGAATGATATGTATGAGATGAAGAACTTAAGTAGTGGTAATTACACCGCAAAAGATATTCATGCAATACGGATGACATTAACCATCAACCGAATCCTGGATAGTATTAAACTCCATTTACGTAACTTATACTACAGCATTATATCTTTACTTGAGAGAAATATCGTTTATGAGAGAGAAAATAAAGGAATACATACAGAAACAGCAGACATCGGTGCGAAATATCAGGATGGGTCAGATACCATAGATACTGAAAAAGAAGCAGTTTACGAACTTAAGGATGCAATCGAGGAAATCTATTATTCCATGGAAGAAGAACTACAGGATTTACCCATTGATCAAAAGAAAGAGGCAATCGTTGATGCTCTATGGGAAGTGCTGCATAAAGCCAGAGAAATGGATGATACCGTTGCAGCTCAAAACCACAGTGAAGTTTATAAAGCAGTGGATGAACTGATTGAAGAAAAGGAAATGGAACATTTGCAGGAAGCAGCTTATGAGAGCCTGCAGGAGGAATATGTTGAACAATTCTTCGATAATGAAAACAAGTATAACGAAATGCTAATCGAATTTACAAGTAAAATCCTAAGTGATAGCTCGATTGAAAATGGACAGAAAACAAAGATTTTTGAACGAACATTAGGGATTGTGTACGGCAGTAAGGTAGCCGAGAAATGGATCGAACATCTACCGGTTGAGCAGCAAAACTCACCGGTTACGGAAAAGCAGCTGCAAATGATTCGGGAAGAATATGAACAAATGATAACAGTAACGGAAGAACTGGTGCATGAAGCAGGGTAATCGTAGGAATGATTACCCTGTCTTTATAGTAAGGGAGCGTGAAGATGGAGAGAATAACTTATCGCACCAAAACCGGTGCAGAATAATCCTATTATAAGTACAGTGAAGCTGATATACAAAAAGCAAATGGGACAAATATCTCAGAGTTATCCAGGAGGATGGGCTAGGACATAAAAGATATGAATCAGAGATGAAGAAGCTATTACAATGACTAAGGAGAATTTCATAGCAACAATTGGAGCAGGGAGGCATACAGCTAATAAAATTGCGGAACAAGCAGAGGCAATGAAGAATTGACTACTATGACAGTATATGAGGTACAAAAGTTAAAAGCAGAAAATGAACAGTTACAAAATAAATTAGAAGAATTAGAACAACGCTTATTAAAATTAGAAGTGGCATAAGGGGGGCAGCAATGTCCTCTTATTTTTATGCATTATATTTAAGAAAGGATTGGGTTAATGGAGAAAGAATTAAAGATTTTAAATAGTAAGGATTTACAAGTGATGTTTGGGTTTGGCAAAACAAAGATGTCACAGGTGTTAAATTCCGGTTTATTACCTGTAGTTAAAATTGGTAAGCAGTGGGTAACTACCGATGCACAAATGCAGGAATGGTTTAATAAAAACGCCGGTAAACGTATACAGATAGGTAAAACGCTTGACGGAAAGCCTAAAATAAAAGCATTATACGGAAAAACCGAACCAGAATGTAAACGTAAGTTAAAAGAGTATAAGAAAGAAATAGCAAAGGGTATTAATGAGGTATCAAAACTAACTGTTGCAGAATATATAGAGAGGTGGTTAAAAGCTTATAAATTCTATTCATTGAAACCGGCATCCTATGATAGGCTTGAAAGTGTATTCAATAATTATGTAAAAGACTCTATAGGATACTATCAAATGGGTAATATTACGTCAAATGATATACAGAAACTTATTAATAAAATGAGTAAATCTTTATCATATTCTAGTGTTAAGAAAATAATTGAATTATTAAGACCATGTTTTAAACATGCTGTTTTGGTTGGCGTTATTCATAAAAATCCATGTGACGCAGTAATATTGCCCAGACAGAATTCAATGGCTATAAAAGACTAAAAAAATAGATATATTAACAGATAAAGAAGTTAGTGTTATTAAAGATATCACTAATGATGTAATGTGTAAAAAATCGAGAAAACATAAACATGCTCCGGTTTTTGTTTTAATATTAAATACTGGATTAAGATGTGGAGGAGTTCTTGCTCTAGAATTTAGTGATATTGACTTTGATAAAAAAGTACTTCATGTTAGTAAGAGTGTTAGTATTATTAAAAACAGGGATGAAAATGACATTGAAAATAAAACTAAAGTAATCATCACAGATACTAAAACAATTAACGGTGATAGATATATTCCGCTGAACAATACGGCTATTAACGCTTTAAAACAAATTCAGGATTATAATCAATATTATAATATTCAGACTAATCTTGTAGTATCTAATGACAAAGGTGCCATGGTAAATGAGAGAAATTTACAAAGAACACTTGATAGGGTATTAAAAAAGGGAATGGGTGATGATTATAAACATCACAGTATACATAGTTTAAGACATACCATGGGATCTATGGCTTTATCAACAGGTAAAATAGATATTAAGGTGGTATCCGAAATTCTTGGCCATAGTGATATAAATTTAACTTATAATAAGTATATTCATATCATTAAAGATCAGAAAGCACAGGCTTTAGAGTTATTAGATGTTATATAAATCTGATTATAAAAAGATTACAAAACAAACGATTTTAAACGAACCAAAATGAACCGTAACGGTAGAAATGGATTTTATAGAGCAGTTGTTCATGCTGTATAAATCCAGAAAAATCAATACTTTCAGGCATATTCACATCCTGTTTCCTGGCAACAAAAAATGCACCTAAAGGGACTCGAACCCCCGACACGAAGCTTCGGAAGCTTCTGCTCTATCCACTGAGCTATAGATGCATAGACACATTGTACATGAAAAATTGAAAATGGGCAAGATATTTTTTAAAATTTTAAAAATTTTAAAAAATATCTTGCCCATTTGACATAAACTTCCAATAATTATTACATAATTATTAAATATATTACGAAAAAGAAAAAACATAGTATTGCATTTTTTTCAAAAATTTGTTATTATAGGAAATAGATAATTGAAAAGGCTCTGTTGATTAAATAAAGGAGATTACAATGAAACTTAAATATAAAAAATTGGTAGTAATGATTACTATGTGTACAATGGGAATCGGATTAGTTACTTTTTCTATTTCCAGACCATCAGATAAAAGCACTACAGTAGTAGAAAATTCAAGCGATGATGCGGTTAAAGTTAAAGCTAGTATAGAGACAGAGGATATAAGTAAAGCTTCCTTGAAAGCTGCTTCTATATTACCATCAGTTACACCGACACCGACAGAAGTACCGGAAACTAAGGACGATGAGGCGTCGAATCAAGCGGGTCCTTTGGAAAAGAATGCTCATAAAGAAATCAATACATTGATTAAAAACTATTTGAACGCTAAGTTAAGTAAAAAAATTAATAAATTCAAACCATTAGTTAATGATGTAAGTTATATAGATTTGAAAGATATAGCAAGAAAAACCAAGTATATAGAAGGTTATAAGAACGTAACCTGTTATACAAAGAAAGGACCTGAGGAAGGTTCTTATATAGTTTATGCATACCATGAAGTTAAATTTACCAGCATTAAAGCACTTGCACCGGCCATGAACGAATTCTATGTAAAAATGAATGAAAAGGGTGAGCCTTATATTTATTTAGGTGAAATTAATAATGCAACCAAGCAATATCTGGATGAAGTGCGTGAATCAGATGAGGTAATGAATTTAATTTATGACGTTAATGATAAATTACAGAAAGTAGTAGCAGATGATAAAGAGTTGCATGAATTCTATTCGAAACTTGAAGAGTCTGCTAAAAATGTAACAATGAATAATTAATCTATCCTGTTAGTAATGAGAAGTTAAATTTTTATTATGTTTTGCTAATACTGATCGAGATTACCGTATAGTTGTCTATCCCAATATCAATTGGGATAGATTTTTTTGTCTCACTCAATATTTAGTTTTCGTTCTTTTGCGCTAAAGCGAAGTGTGGAATCTATACGAACATACATTTGATTTATCTCCTTAAACGTAAGCTTTCGCTTGTACTTTTTATTGAGTGCTGTTATAATATTTAAGAAGTGTACAAACTACTTATAAGATTTGTACAGGCGTTAAAAACGCAGAGAAGGAACGGATATGGCCAAAAGGACAAAAAAATTAATTGAAACTATTTCAAATGATACGGATATCAGATTAAATAAGTACTTAAGTGATGCAGGTGTGTGTTCCCGAAGAGAAGCCGATAAATATATCGCGGAAGGTAAGATTACAATAGATGGAATAACAGCTGTTATGGGGTCTAAAGTAAAAAAAGGCCAGGTTATTTTATTAGATGGGAAACCAGTGAATAAAGATGAATCACTGGTTCTTATTGCATTTAATAAACCGAGAGGAATCGTCTGTACTACAGACAAAAGAGAGAAAGATAATATCATAGATTTTATTCAATATCCCAAGAGAATATACCCGATAGGAAGACTTGATAAAGACTCAGAGGGATTAATTCTACTTACGAATGACGGTGATATCGTTAATAAAATATTACGTGCAGGCAATAATCATGAAAAGGAATATATAGTAACACTAAATAAAGCAATTACATCGGAATTTCTAAAAGGAATGGAAAGTGGGGTACCTATTTTAGATACGGTTACCCGCCCCTGTCAAATAAAAGCTTTAGATAAATTTACTTTTCAAATTATACTGACCCAGGGGTTAAACCGGCAGATAAGAAGAATGTGCGAATATTTTGATTATAAGGTATTAGCACTGAAAAGAATCAGAATCATGAATATAAATTTAGGATATATGCAGATAGGTGGATATCGTAATGTTACGGAGAAAGAAATTGCCGGATTAAATGAATTAATCAGCAATTCTGTTAATACTCCGGATGATGTATGGAATTCATTAGAAGAGACATCGGTTGATAACAACGATAAAAATTCAAAGGTAAAACATTTTAAAACATTCAATAATTCATATGGAAAAAATGAGGCATTTACTGCAGTTAAACAGGGAAAAACTAAAAAAGATATATCTAAGAATAGCGTAAGTAATAAAAATGCAAATAATAAAACTACAAATAATAAAACTATAAATAATAGAAGTACAAAGGATAAAAGCACTAATAATAAAGACTTTAATAAAAAAATCACAAATGGTAAAGAATTAGTTGTAACCAAATTAAATAGAGAATCAGATGATAAAGAGATTATTTATAAGAAAAATCTGCAGAAAAATAATATAAAAGGTAATAGTAAAAGTTATTCAAAAGATAGTGTAAAAGATAATGCTAAAGTTTATGCAAAAGATAATAGTAAGGTTTATACTAAAGATAATGAAAAAGGTAATACAAGAAATAAGTTTAATCATACAAAGGGCAACAGCGGTTCAGGCAGTAATTCATTCAAACCAAAAACAAAGACTTTCAATAAATCATTCAAAAGCTCTTCGCGTGGAAATAAATAATAATCCGGGATTATGTGCCATTTGTGGCTGCTATAAGCTGCCATGTCACCTCATTACGAAAAGAAAAATAGAAACTATTAGCCAGTTCCTTTTTGTAATAGTGAAAGAAAATTGATAGGAAAGGTATGCCACATAATGATTTGTTTACTTTGTGAAACTTAGTTTCACATTTTATTGTGTGGCAGTAACACGTCTGCTAAACAAGATGTGTTATGCAATAGGTATTAAAATGGAAGATAAAATGGAGCAAATAAAAGAACTGGTCAATCGTTTAAATGAAGCCGGTAAGACTTATTATCAGGAAAACAGGGAAATCATGACTAATTTTGAGTATGATGCTCTGTATGACCAGTTATTGGAGTTAGAAAAGGAAACCGGAATTGTTTTATCAAACAGTCCGTCCATACATGTTGGTTATGAGATTTTAAGTGAACTGCCAAAGGTTAGACATGAAAAACCTATGTTATCCCTGGATAAAACAAAAGAGGTTCCGACGTTACAGGAATGGCTTGGTAGGCAAGAGGGCCTGTTATCCTGGAAACTGGACGGACTTACAATCGTATTGACTTATAAAGAGGGTAAATTATTCAGTGCTGTTACCAGAGGAAATGGTGAATATGGAGAAGTTATTACGAATAACGCCAAGGTGTTTAAAAATATACCTCTTAATGTTGCTTATAAGGGAGATATGGTGCTACGTGGAGAAGCAGTAATCAAATATTCTGATTTCGAAAAGATTAATGAGGAAATAGCAGATGTGGAAGCAAAATATAAGAATCCCAGAAATCTTTGCAGCGGAAGTGTAAGGCAATTAAATAATGAAATTACGGCAAGCAGAAAGGTACATTTTTTCGCCTTTGGTTTAGTTAGTACGGCAGGAGAGGTGGAATTTCATAATTCCAGAAAGAAACAGCTGCTTTGGCTTAAAAGCTTGGGATTTGATATTGTTGAAAATAAAAGTGTTACGGAAGATAATCTGGAAGAGACAGTCAGATGGTTTGCCGAGCATGTGGCAAAAAATGATTTTCCATCCGATGGCCTGGTATTAACTTATGATAACATAAGTTATGGAATCTCTCTCGGAACTACAGCCAAATTCCCAAGGGATTCCATTGCATTTAAATGGGTGGACGAGATTCGGGAAACAACTTTAAAGGAGATAGAATGGAGTGCATCCAGAACCGGCCTTATCAATCCTATAGCCGTATTTGATCCGGTGGAATTGGAGGGAACTACGGTAAGCCGTGCCAGTATTCATAATATCAGCATAATGGAAGCTTTAGAACTTGGAATCGGAGATACCATACAGGTTTATAAAGCCAATATGATTATACCGCAGATTGCGGACAATTTAACCAGAAGCGGACATATAGATATACCGGAGGTCTGTCCCGTCTGTTCCCATCCGGCTCAGGTAAAAAAGGTAAATGATGTGAAAGCTTTATTCTGTACCAATTCAGAATGCCTGGCGAAGAAAATCAAATCCTTTACCCATTTTGTAAGCCGGGATGCAATGAATATGGAGGGATTATCGGAAGCAACTATTGAGAAATTTATTGCAAAGGGAATGATTCATGAATTAGCGGATTTGTTTCATTTAAAGAAATATAAGGATGAGATTGTCACAATGGAGGGCTTTGGCGATAAATCCTATAAGAATCTTATTGCTTCCGTTGAAAAAGCAAGATCTACCACTACAGCCAAATTTTTATACAGTTTAGGAATTCAGAATATCGGTTTATCCAATGCAAAGTTAATCTGTAAAGAATATAAAAATAAATTTGAAGAGATAAGAAATGCAGAGAGAGAAAGACTGTTAACGATACCCGGCATAGGCGGTGTTATAGCAGATGCTTTTATCGAATTTTTCAGAAACGAAAGCAATCAGATTATGATTGATGATTTATTAAAGGAAATACAGTTTGAACAATCTGAAGTATCTGAAGAAAATGCAAAAAAGCTAGAGGGTAAGACCTTTGTAATTACCGGTTCGGTAGAACACTATACCAACCGAAATGAACTAAAGGAAGTGATTGAGCAAAAAGGCGGAAAGGTAACAGGTTCTGTCACTGCCAAAACCGACTACTTAATCAATAACGATAATCTTTCGAATTCTTCGAAAAATAAAAAAGCAAAAGAACTTGGAATCCCAGTTATAACTGAAGAAGAGTTTATACAAATGATCAAAGAATAATGTTGTATAATAATGAATAATCTATTATAAAAATAATAAAAGAATAATTAAAAAGTATAGCCGATATATACAGATAATATCTTAATCATATAAGAGGTACAGAATGTAATAAGTACGATAATTAATTATTGATAAAGATATTAATAAATGTAATTTTTAATGCAATTATATAATTAGATTTTAGATTGAGTTTAAAGTTAAAAATAAATATTTAGAGATACTGTGTATAGCAGATAATTTTGTCACTTTCCCAGTCAACAAACGCGACATGTTTTATGTGAGCGTATTGTCACAGAAAACCGGAGAATTGCAGCGCAGGAACGCTGCTTTCTCGTTTTGTGTGCATCGCGCAAGCGTGTTATTTTTCACGGAACTGCTGCTTTTTGCAGGGGAGTGAACAATAACATAATACTAATAATTATCTGCTGTGATAATGATTGTAAGATTGACTTTTTAATAAAAATATTATAGTATAAGATTATAAAATAAATAAAGGCTATGAAAAGAAAAGTAAGCAGTGGAATATGTAACAGAGAGCTTTAATGGTGAGAATAAGCACAGAATACATTGCAGAAGATGGTCTTGGAGCTGCGCACCGACTACATTTTTTGTATAGGCTGCGATGGGAGTGCCCATTATAGCATCAGAGTATCGAAGCGAATTCCGTACTTGCAGAGGTCTGTATTGTGAGATATAGATAAATTAAGGTGGTATCACGAAGCATATATGCTATCGTCCTTGAAATTATAAGTAAAGGAGGATAGCTTTTTTGTACCCTGATAATATCTGACGAGAAATAAATGTTGTTCTTAATATTAATGAGACAATAAGTATAAATCTGATTTTTAGAAGAATACAAAGCATTCTCTCGTTATTTTCGAAGTAAGTAATAATTCCTATATAGGAAGTTGCTAAAGGAAATAATTTATATCTTGTATATATTAAATAATATGAAAGTAATACTGCCGAAGTGTTGGGCAGTTAAAAAATAGTAGAAAAGATGGTGATAATATGCCTATTAAGGTACAAAGTGATTTACCTGCTAAAAAAATATTAGAAGATGAAAATATATTTATCATGGATGAAACCAGAGCTATGCACCAGGATATACGTCCGCTTCGTATAGCAATATTAAATCTGATGCCTTTGAAGGAAGATACGGAAGTTCAGTTGCTGCGCAGTTTATCTAACACTCCGTTACAGGTTGATGTCACCTTTTTGACAACCGGTTCCTATGTGGGAAAAAATACGGCAGCCAGCCACCTGGATCAGTTTTATTTAACTTATGCAGAGGTTAAGAATCAAAAGTTTGATGGGCTCATTATAACCGGAGCCCCGGTAGAACAAATGGAATTTGAAGAAGTGGATTACTGGGATGAATTAGTGGAAATCATGGATTGGTCAAAAACAAATGTTACCTCCACCCTTCATATCTGTTGGGGAGCCCAGGCCGGCCTTTATTATCATTACGGAATTCATAAAATACCTTTGGAAGAGAAGATGTTCGGAGTTTTCCTTCATCAGGTTTTAAACCGCAAAGTGCCGTTTGTCCGTGGCTTTGATGATGTTTTTTATGCACCCCACTCTAGGCATACAACCGTTTCAAGAGAAGATATTATTAATAATCCCGAATTGACCATATTAGCGGAGTCCGATGAAGCAGGTGTATTTATCGTAACAGCTAAAGAGGGTAAGCGGATATTTGTTATGGGGCATCCGGAATATGACAGGATAACCTTAGATAAAGAATACAAACGGGATAAGGGAAAAGGATTAGAAATTCAAGTGCCTAAAAATTATTACCCCGATAACAAGGATGACCTAAGACCAAATCTAATCTGGCGCGCCCATGCCAATGCGATGTATACAAATTGGCTGAATTATTATGTATATCAGGTGACGCCGTATGAGCTTTGATGAAAACCGCTTTATAGCAATATTATTGAAGCTTGGCTGTAAATTATATATAATGATATTATGTTCTGAAAACTACTATGTCGCCGGGTAAACCTCAATAACCAAAAGGCAACCTCGTTTATCCTCGTAGACATAATAGAAAATAATGCGAAAACATCGCAGAATAATAAAAATTTCAGACCTAGATAGGGCATTAAACCGCCCCGTCTCAGGTCTGTTTTTTTACCCATTTCGGACATCCGGCTTGCATACATAATGTATTTTTGTGGGGGCTCAGAGGAAGTCATACTAATGATTTAAATATTTTTAAAAGAACAGTAAAATATCTGATAAATTATTAATTCGATAAGTTGCATGTTGTAATTCATTAGATGACCCATATCCATAAAAACATCCAATTGATTGTAAATTATGCATTTCTGATATTTCCATATCTTGAAATCTATCGCCAATCACGATATAATCACCTGAACAGTTTTCTTTAATAGTTATAAAAATTTCATGCTTGGGGATGAATCCAAAATCTTCTGAACAGTAAAAGGCAGAGAAGAAACGGTCAAGACGAAATTGACGGATGTTAGCTTCCATATAAGCACGTTTACAGTTACTTAGAAATATCAGGTTATAACCAAGGTCTTTCAATTTCTGCAATATATTTTCAGCCTGAGGGTAAAGTTCTGCCATACCATTATTAACAAGACGTATCATTTCTTTACCAATCATAGCACTGCATTTCTTTTTCTCTTCCTCTGGTAGGTTGGGTAAAAAAATCTTCCACATATCATCAGCAGTAAATCCAAGCCAATAGGAGATTTCCTGGTCTGTAAATTCCTTAGAGTCAGCAAAACCATTTTCTATAAGATAAGTATAAGCTGTACGAAATGCAGGAGCATATATTTTTATGCTGTTGTGGAGGGTACCATCATAATCAAAAAGGAAATTAGTCATTACTTCCGATATTCCTAATAAGATTTACCATTTCAATGGCTCCGACTGCAGAGTCAAATCCTTTATTACCGGCTTTGCTTCCGGCGCGTTCAATCGCCTGTTCAATGTTTTCGGTTGTAAGGACTCCGAACATTACAGGTATGTCGCTGTTTAAGGACACATGGGCAATCCCTTTGGATACTTCACTACAAACATAGTCATAATGAGTTGTGCTCCCGCGGATGACGGCCCCAAGACAAATAATTGCATCATATTTTTTACTTTTTGCCATCTTTGAAGCGATAAGCGGAATTTCAAAGGCTCCAGGAACCCAGGCAACTTCAATATTGTCCTCGTTCACTTCATGTCTAACCAGAGCATCCACGGCACCTCCAAGTAGTTTGGATGTAATAAATTCATTAAATCTTGCAGCAACGATGCCAATTTTAATGTCCTTTGATACTAATTTTCCTTCATAAGTTTTCATAATAATAGTTACTCCTTTATTTTAAATTTAAAAAATGCCCCATTTTTGATTGTTTTGTCCTTAAATAATGTTCATCATGTTCATTTGCTTCAATTTCCACCGGCACACGCTCAGTAATTTCAATACCAAAATCGGAAAGCTGATATACCTTATCGGGATTATTTGTAATTAGTCGCATGGTTTTTACTCCCAAATCATGAAGTATTTGTGCACCGATATAATACTCTCGCAAATCCTCTTCAAAACCAAGTGCAATGTTTGCTTCTACAGTATCCATTCCTTGACTTTGAAGCTCATAAGCTTTTAATTTATTCAGTAAACCAATACCTCTTCCTTCCTGTCGCATATATAGAAGAACTCCACGTCCTTCTTGTTCAATCATCTTCAGGGCCTGAGCTAATTGTTCACCGCAGTCGCAACGAGAGGAATGGAATACATCACCGGTCAGGCATTCGGAATGAACCCTGCACAAAACCGCTTGTCCTTCACCGATATCGCCTTTTACTAAAGCTACATGATGTTCGCCGTTTATTTTGTTCCTATAACCATAAGCGCGAAAATTACCATAAGAAGTTGGAAGTAAAGGGCTTGCAACACGCTCTACCAGATTATCAAATTTCTTTCGATAATCCTGTAATGCCTTGATAGTTATAAACTTCATATTCCACTTTTGCGCTAGCAAGGTTAACTCAGGAGTCCGCATCATGTACCCATCTTCCCGCATAATTTCACAACAAAGACCACACTCTTTCAGACCTGCAAGACGCATCAAATCTACGGTAGCTTCCGTATGACCATCACGCTCTAAAACTCCATTCTTCCTTGCCAGAAGAGGGAACATATGTCCTGGACGGCGGAAATCCTCCGGTTTAGCGTTATCGTCCACCACTTTAAGAGCGGTGATGCTTCGTTCAGCTGCGGAGATACCGGTCGTGGTATCCACATGGTCAATTGATACGGTAAAAGACGTTGTATGCTTCTCGGTATTATTTGATACCATCTGAGGAAACCGCAGGCGTGTGCATATTTCTTCACTCATTGGCATGCAGATTAAACCTTTACCGTGAATCGCCATAAAATTAATGTTTTCTGTCGTGGCATATTCAGCAGCACAGATAAAATCACCTTCATTTTCACGGTTTTCATCATCCGTAACAAGAATGATTTCACCTTTTCGTAAAGCTTCCAAGGCTTTTGGAATTGTATTAAATTGAAACATAAAGACCTCCTAAAATCCATTTTTATATAAAAATTCTCTGGTTATGCAATTGTTACTTTGTGAGAATTTTTCGATATACTTGCCAACAATATCATTTTCAAGATTAACTAAACTGCCTATATTTTTTTCTGAAAGTGTTGTTTCTCCGGCAGTGTGTGGAATGATTGACACGGAAAAGCTATCATGTGTAACTTGTGCTACGGTAAGACTGATTCCGTCTATAGCAATCGAGCCTTTTTCTACGATATAATGCATTACTTTAGGGCTGGCTATAATAGTATACCAGATGGCAATATCGTCTTTTTTTATTGACGTAATCTTACCGGTTCCATCGATATGTCCCGATACTATATGCCCTCCAAATCTTCCGTTTGCGGGCATTGCACGTTCTAAATTAACTCTGCTTCCGATATTCAAGCTCCCAAGTGAAGATTTGGAAAGAGTTTCATTCATAACATCAGCTGAAAAGGAAGAATTACTTATATTAGTTACGGTTAGGCAGACACCGTTTGTTGATACACTATCACCTAACTTTAAGTCATCAAAAATTTTTTTACATTCAACAATCAAACTTGCAGATTTCGCTCCCTTTTTTATATTTCTAACAATACCTATTTCCTCGATGATTCCTGTAAACATGTATAATCTACTACTCCTTCCATCAGAATGTCCTCATCAAACCATGTGATTGTTTGATTTTTTAAGTGAAAGCAGTCACTTACTTTTTGAATACCTACGCCTCCTACAGGTGTTTTTGACTGACTGCCGCCAAATAGTTTCGGTGCGATATAAGCTTGAACTTTATTAACAATCCTGCATTGCAGAGCGGAAAAATTAAGGGAAGAGCCTCCTTCTAAAAGGATACTGTCAATACCTTTTGCACCAAGTTCCTGCATTAAATGGTTTAAATCAATATGATTATCTTTAAGTCGAATTTCTAGAATCTCACAACCGCTAGAAAGATATGGTTTATGCTTTTCCGGATTATTGCAAGCAGTAGCAATAATCGTTCTTACTTCTTTTGCAGTGGTAACAATAGTAGATTCCAGCGGTGTACGTAAATATGTGTCACAGATGATGCGTATTGGGTTCCTACCTCCATCAATGCGGCAGGTAAGGGAGGGGTTGTCAGCAATTACTGTGCCAACACCAACCATAATGGAAGAGTATTGGTTACGGCTTTTATGAACATGTACACGGGCTTTTTGTCCTGTAATCCACTTAGATTTACCGCTGGCTGATGCAATTTTTCCATCCATTGTCATAGCATATTTCATAACAACATAAGGTGTTTTTGTTTTAATATAGTGAAAGAAAACCTCGTTTAGTTCTATGCATTTATCCTGCAGTATTCCTGTAACTACATCGATACCTGCTTCGCGCAAAATAGCAACTCCTTTTCCTGAAACAAGTGTATTTGGGTCTAAGCTACCAATAACCACTTTTTTTATTCCATTTTGTAAGATGGCTTCCGTACAAGGAGGAGTTTTCCCATAATGGCAGCAAGGTTCCAAGGTAACATACATGCTTGCGCCATTTGGACTTTCACTACAATTACTTAGTGCATTTCTTTCAGCGTGCCATCCACCGTATTTTTCATGCCAACCCTGGCCGATTATTTTACCGTCTTTTACGATAACTGCACCTACTAAGGGATTAGGATTTACGAAACCAATACCTTTTGTCGCAAGGGTTAGAGCAAGGTTCATATATTTTTCATCCGTCATATGATTCCTCCATAAAAAAACTGCCTTAAACATACAGTTCAAGGCAGTAGCTCACATTAATAATTAATCTTTATAAACAAAAAATCTGAAATGAATAAATCATTTCAGAGCAATGTTCAAAGAAAAACGCTAAAAGCGGCTTTAAAATCTTCTTTCATCCAGACTTTACTGTCGGCTTCGGAGTTACACCGAATCATACCTTGCGGTTCGTGGGCTATACCACCGGTAGGGAATTACACCCTGCCCTGAAGACATATATTAATTTACTGCCATTATAGCAACTCTAATAATGATTGTCAAATAACATAAAATGGAAAATAACTAAAATTAAAAAAATAAAATATCTTTCAGGCTCTAATAAGTTCTCTTCACTGGAATTGTAAAACAGCCAGTAGGATGAAAAGCTTGAATAAAATATTTAATAATATCTAGCATCTGAAACACTGCATATATAAGGATATTATTGGTTACTATTGTTCAGATATACTCATTTTTAATAATATGTTAGTAAAAGTAAGGAATAGATAAAAAGTTAACCATTACTAAGAATCTTGTAACCATAAAGCCAGACAGATTCATTATTATCTTTATCTTCATTTTTGGAGGATTCTTATTTGATTCAGAACCAAATTGTCCGATCGGTATCGCTTACGGAAATGCCGGAACTAATGAAAATCTATGAAAGCGTGAAAAAAGAACTGGAAGAGGAATATGCTGCAATTTATATATTGAGAAAGAAGAACGGTATACTGCTTTATCGCAATAAACATAAGTTTTTTTATCAACACTCTCAACATAATAGATATCTAAAACACTAATCCATATTTGATTGTTCTCATTACTAATACATTTTAATTCGCGGTTCATTGATTTAAGCAAGGTAATGAGTCGATTGAGGGTCGGATTCATACTGGCATATTTAATTAACACTTCAATATCCTTTAGATTTACGTTTTTTTCTAAATTAATTAGCAATCAAGTTCTCCTTTCATATCAAGTATAGATGACAAAAATTATCTATACAATGGGAGTACTACCAACATGCATATTATACTGAAAATTAATTATTAATGAAAGTGCTCAAGGATAATTAATATTCAAACAAACAGAATATGTAGTAAATTACCGCCTATAGGATAATTGAGGTTGCAGGTGGATAAGAGTTGATGGTAAAAAAAGGTAGAAATCCATATTCTGTAATGATATAATGTGACTAAATGTGCGATATTATTTTAGACAAGGAAAAACAATTTTATAATAACTCGGTAGCAAATAGGAATTTGCAAAGGAGAAGCTATTATGAATGTTTTGGTAAATGGTGCAACAGGTCAGTTGATTTAAAAATACTTAATGGTTTTTATTAAAAATCCAATTTATGGTCCCGTCTCGCGTTAATCACACATTTTTGAATATGAAAAGTGGAGAAACAATTATTTTGTTTTGTTGTGTGCAAATATTTGTCATGGTTTTTTTAGTTATTCATTGGTATATACAAGAAATGGAAGGTAAATAAAGAGATGAGATGCTTACTGAAAAATGCAACGATTGTTGACAGCTGCGGAGAAAGAGTAACTGTTCACATATTAACTGATGATAAGAAAATCCTAAAGGTATCCAGAGAAAATCTCGATTTTCCTGCTACCTTAGATGGGGCTAAAATATTAGACCGAGAAGATTACGGCAAAATAGAAGAAAATTGTATCGCTGACCTCATTGCAGTAAAAGGAAATCCGTATGAAATGCCATATCTACTATCAAAGTGTTAATTTTGTAATGAAAGATGGCATAGTGGTAAATAACGATTAGGAGGCCATTAAGATTATATTTTTACAATTATTATATTCTTCATGGATGCAGACTTATGGTGATTATGATAGCTTTGATGATATAAATGAATTGATGAAATTTATTGAGACTGGAAAGCGATAAACAGGAATTGTAAGAGAGGAAATTTAAATATGTGTACTGATTTTGTAAATCTAACAGCAGAAAACCTTGATAATGAGCATTTATGCTGTATTATCCGCAGTAAAAAGCCCCATCAAGGTATTGAAGCAAAGCGACAATGGCTTTCAGACCGGCTAAAGGAAGGTCATGTCCTTAGAAAGTTAAATGTAAAGGCTCCGGTTTTTATTGAATATGCTCCCCTTGAAACAGCTTGGGTTCCTATAAATGGTGACAACTATTATTATTTGTATTGTTTATGGAGTAGTCAAAAAGGAAAAGGGTATGGGAAATCACTGATGGAGTATTGTTTGGCTGATGCCAAAGAAAGTGGCAAATCTGGTATTTGTATGCTTGGAGCAAAAAAACAAAAAGCTTGGCTTTCTAACCAATCATTTGCGAAGAAGTTCGGCTTTGAGGTTGTTGATTCTACCGATAATGGATATGAATTGCTTGCACTTTCTTTTGACGGAACAAGGCCAAAGTTCGCAGAAAATGCTAAAAAGCAAGAAATTGAAAGCAAAGAGCTAACAATTTATTATGATATGCAATGCCCCTTTGTCTATGAAAGGGCCATGCTGATAAAACAGTATTGTGAGCTGAATGATGTTCCTGTATCTTTAATTCATGTGGATACGCTACAAAAAGCAAAGGAATTGCCTTGTGTTTTCAATAACTGGTGTGTGTTTTATAAAGGGAGTTTTGAGACAGTGAATTTGTTAGATATCGCCTACTTAAAGAGAATACTTAAAAAATAAAATGCACAATCGTCCCCACATACCACGATAAAAGTTTTCATCCAATAAGGATTCCGGTTTAAATTATTATAGATATGAGGAGTACCATATGGAAATAAGGAAAAAGCAAATGATAGGTCAGGGAAATACTGCTGAAATATACAGACTGGATGATAACAAAATACTGAAACTGTTTCGAATTGGGCTAAATAAGGGTATTATTGAGAAAGAATATCAAAACGGTATTATCATACAAAATGTTTTGGAATGTGTGCCTAAAGTATATGAAATGGTTGAAATAAATGGCAGGTATGGAATTATATATGAGGAAATCCTTGGAAAAGACATGCTGAAAATCATGATGGGTTCTTTATGGAAAATTAATGTTTATGCTAAAGAATTAGCACATTATCATTTATCCATACAAAAGCCGGTGATTGATAATCTATGTACTGTAAAAGAAAAATTGGAAGCGGATTTACATAGTGTTGATATACTTTCAGATGAAAACAAAGAAATTGTTCGAAAATACTTAAAGCAATTACCTGACGGCAATGAACTGTGCCATTTTGATTTTCATCCAGGAAATGTGATGGTAGCAAATAATAAAGAGGTTATTTTAGATTGGATGACAGCTTGCAGGGGAGATGCATGCGCTGATGTTGCACGGACATGTTTACTGTTGAAATATGGCGAAGTTTCCCATGCACCTTGGATTATACGAAAGGTAATTTCATTTATACAGCACCATATTTACATAGTATATATAAGAGAATATCTTACAATATCGCAAAGAAGCATGGAGGATATTAATAGTTGGGAATTACCCGTTGCAGCAGCAAGATTATGCGAATGGATTTCAGAAAATGAAAAGAAAATACTGCTCGAATTGGTAAATAAGTATTGCAACGAAATAGAAAATTAATTATTTCATGGAAATAAATTAGAAGCAAAGCGGGGTGAGTTGCTATAAAGAAAAAAGTTAAATTAATGATTGTTGCTGTCGTGAGTACTATTTTTATATTCCTGCTCCTCTATAGTACCGATATAATAGGAGTCACAGCATCAAAATTAGAATCGGATGCCAGAAGCAGTCAACATATTGATAAATCCTGGTCTGCTGAAAAAGCAGTCAGTGATAATATAGGTGCAATGCTTTTTTATGGAAAACAGCCGGATGAATCGATATTTTCTATTTACCTGAACAGGAAAGGATTTTCTTTTGGTTACTTCTTTTATGCAGGTGGTTCCGTTGAGGCAATAACGGATGGAGTGGCAGAATATACCTATGAATATTACGGTTCAGCACTTTTGTCTATGAACCGTAAAAAGGTAGAAAAAATTGTTTTTGGAAATAAAGATATTTCTCCAATATTAGTTGATCCTGCAAAACCCTTTGCTGTCATTCTTCCAGATAATTGTAAGAGTTTTGAACTCTATGATGTTAAGGGAAAAATTATTCCGGTAACAGTATATGTAAATTAACATTTCTGAATTTAGATTTCAAAGAGGTAATTGTAATATCACATCGTATTATTTAATTAAATTTTTAAGAAGAAAAAAATATTGATGAATGTAATGAAAGGAAAATTTTTTATGAAAGCTACAGTAGTGGTAGATAATATTTCAAAAGAAAATATATCAGGAGAATGGGGATTATGTATATTTATTGAATATGGTGAAAAGAAAATTTTACTTGATACTGGGGCATCAGGACTGTTTTTGGATAATGCAGAAAAACTTGGAATTGATATTCAGAATATAGATTATGCTGTTTTATCTCATGCGCATTATGACCATGCAGATGGCATGAAGAATTTTTTCATAACAAATAACAGGGCTAAATTTTATCTACGATATGGCTGTGGTGAAAATTGTTATATGAAGAAATGGTTTATTCGTAAATATATCGGTATTCCAAAGAATATATTGGATGAATATAAAGAGCGTATTGTTTATGCAGAGGGAGATTACACTATGTTCCCTGGAGCATCATTGATTCCACATAAGACAAAAAGCCTTTCAGATATCGGTAAGAAAAACATGATGTACATACGTAATGAAAAAGGTTGGATACCGGATGATTTTTCCCATGAGCAAAGTCTTGTTTTTGAAACTCCATCAGGGCTCATTATTTTCAATAGCTGTTGTCATGGAGGAGCGGATAACATTATTAATGAAGTCTCAGCAACCTATCCTGATAAAAAAATTAAAGCTTTGGTGGGTGGTCTTCATATTTTTAATAAGTCAAAAGATGAAGTCAGGGAGCTGGCTAGAAGAATTAAAATGACAGGAGTAGAGGACATTTATACGGGGCATTGCACAGGTAACCGTTCATTTAATATCTTACAGGAAGAATTGGGAGAAATGGTTCATCAACTTTCGGTAGGTTTGGTAATCAATCTTGAGGATTAATTCGTAAAGATTCAAAATTAGTTCCTGCTCAACATATTTTTGAAAGTTCTGGATTTAATCTTCATCAAAGGAGAGAGAATAAAGATATTCTTTTTTTCTGGTGAATATATTGATTATGAAATTAATATGTGAAAACTATGAATTGAAGTAAATCCAGGTCAATACCATAAACTGCTAAATAAATACTATTATATATATACTATTTCAGAATAAGGAGAATGGAATGAACAAAATAACAAAACAAATACTTAGTTTTATTTTAGTCTTTTTAGTTGTCTTTTTACAATCAGAGAATATCCTTATTACCAGTGCAGCCACTAACGCAATGGTTTACGAATATTCTCCCATGCTAGAGGACGGAGGAGATATCTATTATATTCAGACAATAGAGGGGGATGAATATTCATATGATATATACCGCTTAGAGGTTGCTTCGGGTAATAAAACTAAACTGGTATCGTCAAAGAATGATATTATAAATATGGATATTCATAAAGAGACGCTGTATTATACCAGTTATGATGGGGAAAAAGACATCTATCGGACTTATTCGGTTTCCAATGATGGCAAAGATAAAAAAACTATATGTAACGGCTGCTTTGTATGTCTTGATGACACCAGTATTTACTATACCGTTACTAAGGGCAAAGTGAGTAAGTTGTATAAAAGAGATTATGAGAGCAAGAAAAGTACTTTGATTTATAAAGGTAACATGACTTTTCGTTTTGTAAAAAACTCAGACAACACATTGTATTTTACTGAATTTAATGAAACCTCTTCAAAACTTACATTATACGTTTTGACGGCGAAGCGAAAAAAGCTTGCTGTTTTGACCACAGACAAGATTGCGTTAGATGGAAGTGAACGGACATCTCCGGAGGTGTCAGATATTAAAAAAATAAACGGAGGTATCTATTATCAATATGGTACCTATGAAGGGACCGGAAACTATTGGTACGGAACATTAATAAAATTAGATACCAGAACAAATATAAAAACTGTGATTGAAAAGCAATTATATGAGGAGCAAATATATCATAACGATAACATTATCTTCTATAATGGAACCGATAATAGCGAAAAACATTATCAATTCAACACAAAAACCGGTAAAACCTCTTCTTATATTTATAAAACCACTGGTACAGAATCTTTCAATATTCTGGGAGATAAAACCTATTGTGCAAAAGCGGACGGTAAAGAATCGATTTTGATATCCTGTTTTACATCTGGAACCAACAAAAACAATTTGATTAAATCGTTTATTAATATTACTTTCAAGCAAGAAAAGGAACTTGATTATATTGCACATGTGAAAAAATATGGCGATTATCTACTTATTCCCGTGACATGTATGGATTATAATGCCAACAATGGATGGAGAGGCAGGTGTGTTAGTGTTACCTGGTATATCGCTGATTCTGACGGCAAGATACTCGCACAGTTTCAGTAAAACTATATTAGAATATGCGGATAAGATTCAGAACAAAAGAAAGTTTATAATTCAGAAGTTAAAAGTTTCACCAACTTGAGTCATAAACGGGCTACACAATTTAGATAAAGATGATTTAGAGTATATGCTTACTTTTGCTAACGCTGCTGCATATCTGGTAACAACGAAAAAAGGTGCTATTCGGTCAATGCCGGAAAGAGTACAGATTGAAAAAATAATCGCTGGCAGATAGTTATTTTTTAAACAGACTTGACCCCGAGCCATTCGAGGTTATTTTATGTTTGAAAGATAAGAGGATAAGACAAGCAGCTTGTTTAAAATATTACTCAAATGGTATAAAAATGAGTTGTAAAAATTATCATTTAGTGTTAATATGAAAAAGTTATGAAAATAAAATGATTTTAAAGCTAAATATGCGAATGTATGTCGTTAATATTTTGTTTTAAATTAATAAAAGGTGTTGCATAAGATGGGAATATGTAGTACAATATTCCTATATTTGGTAAGGGCAAACTTATCGAAAGATAAGGACGCAAAGCTTAGGGTCTAAATCTGATTACAGATACGACAGCCGGTTGCACAAAGGTAATTTAGATTACTGTTTCTATGCAATTTAAGCTCTGTGTTATTCACAGGGCTTTTTTTAATTTAACATCTGCTCTAAACCGATGTTATAATTTGCATAAGACGTTCACTTGAGCGGATAGCGTTTAATTTAAAGACGTTCAACAAGTGGGCGTCATTATTACGCGTTGGTAAAACTAGCATTTGCAAGCAAGCTTTAAGGAATGTAAGTGCACACGCGAACCGAAGAAATAAATCATAATGTTTCTTCCGGTTTATGCTAATGAATGTTGCAGAGTTTTATTTACAAAAGAGAACAGTAATGATAAATATTAATGTGAATTAAAGAAGGTGGAATCAGGTGAAAAAAGGGACAACATTATGTTGTATTTTTCACAAAGCTTTGCGTAGCAGATTTGTCTCAATTTTATTCGTAAATATTATACTGGTCTTATTTTTTTCTTCGAAAATAGTTAACGCTCAGGAAAATTTAACGGAAGATTCTTATATGTATTCGAATACCGTTTATTTTGCTGTATTTTGCTTCTGCTTAGTTTTATTGTGTATACTGGCGATTATTATTATTTTAAGATTAAAGTATACCAGTGAAAAAAAAGTAAAAGAAGCTTCCCTGGAGTTAAGGCATATAACCAACAGTATTCATGCAGGTTTTGTTAATTTTAATTTGGAGCATAATTATGAGATAATTTATGCAAGTAACGGTTATTATGATATTATAGGCTACAGCAAAGAAGAAATACAACAGGAATTAGAGAACAGTGTTACAACATTAGTCTGTCAGGATGATTTGGATAAATTTACGGCACTGAAAGATGACTTCCTTAATGGGGAATACATTCAAAAGGAAATCAGGATGAAAACCAAAAGCGGTAATATCATTTGGATATTATTAAATGGTAATTATATTGAAGATAAAGACGGAAAACATACCGTATCCGCTGTACTGATCGATATAACGGAATCAAAATTAATGCAGGAAAGACTTTTATTGGAAGAGGAACGGTATCGGGTAGCAGCCGAAATATCCAATGACATTTTATTTGAATATGAGATTGATGAGGACTTGATGACCTTTGCAGATAAATATAAGGAGCTATATGGCAGGGCCCCGGTAATACCTCATTTTTCAGATCTAAAGACCAATGCGGAAATCATGATTCATCCGGAAGATATGGGGGTATTTTCTGAGTATTGCAGGGCACTGCGCAGCGGTAAAGAGATGATTGAATCAGAATTTCGTATCAAGGACATTAAAAGTGATTATGTATGGTGCCATACCAGAGGTAAAACAATTTATGATGATTATAAACGTGCCACCCGGGTTATCGGTAAGATAGTTAATATTGATTTACACAAAAAAGAACTGCAGACATTAGAATACAAAGCAAAAAGGGATCCATTAACCGGTGTATACAACAAAAGTGCTACAAAGGATTTAATTGACCATTACATACAAAAACACAGTGATACAAGACACATTTTTATGATCGTGGATATTGACGATTTTAAAAGCATTAATGATAGATATGGGCATTTGCAGGGAGATAAGATATTATCTTTTGTAATTAATCAGGTAAAGATGATTTTTACTTCAGGTGAAATCATA
Organism: Anaerocolumna sp. MB42-C2; assembly: GCF_030913705.1. Lineage (GTDB taxonomy): Bacteria > Bacillota > Clostridia > Lachnospirales > Lachnospiraceae > Anaerocolumna. The sequence continues at coordinate 676,338 of NZ_CP133190.1, read as the reverse complement.
GGAAGAATCGGCGGAGATGAATTTGCAGTGTTTATAGGAGATATCTCCAATAAAGAAACAGTTTTTATAAAAGCAGATTTGCTGCAGCGTGCATTAAGATCTGTTTATCGGGAAGAAGAGTATGAAATATCCGTTTCCGGCAGTATTGGAGTTTCCTTATATCCAAGGGACGGAATAAATTATAACCAATTGCTAAATTGTGCAGATAAAGCTTTATATGACGTGAAAGACCAAGGCAAGGATGGATTTAAGCTGTTTACTTAAAATCTTTTAAGGAAACAGCTTTTGTTATGCCAAGTAATAATATAAAAGATACGCAGACTAAAAAACAGCATCCTAACACAAAGGAAAGACTTCCAGCCGCCGGTGCTATATATTCATATAACCTGTATAACAGGTAACCGCTTAAGGCTACAATAATTCCCGGTTTTAATATAAAATCCGCTGCATCAAAAGGAGGTTTTATTCTTTTAATTACGATGAAACCATCAAAGGCTGTAATTACTAATTGACTGATTAAGAGACTGATTAAATAACCATTCATACCCTGTTTCGGTACCAGATAAAGTATCAGTAATATACGGATGGACATACCGACTACGGAATTGGCAAAGGTTAAATGGGCCAATCCTAAACCATTAATAATGCTGCTTAATGTTGTGGTAATATACAGGAACGGACATAACCAGGCTAAGATAGTAAGCAGGCTTCCGGCAAGTTCGTTATGAAATATGATATTACCTAATTCCTGGCCGAAACTGACAAAAATTCCGGCACTTAAAATACCGATTAACATACTATATTTAATAGAAATTGCAGTAGTTTTTTTAATCATGTTATCATTACTTAAGGACCTGGCTTCTGAAATGGTTGGAAGCAGTAATACGGATAAGGAATTTGTTATTGCTGAGGGAAACATAATAAAAGGCATGGACATACCGTTTAAGATACCGTAAATGCTTAATGCTTCCGAATTGCTTAAGCCATATTTTTTCAGCATATTCGGTATAAGAATAGCCTCCACACTATGTAATATACTAATTAGCAACCGGTTTGCCGTCAGAGGAACAGTCAATCGAAACAGACGGCCGGTTATTTTTTCGTTTTTATAAGCCGACGTTGGTGCAGATTTAGCAAGGTGTGATAACTCCCTTGGAGTGCTGGTACAATACAGGGACGCTATATTATAAACCTGTGATGCAATCTCCCCGATTACAACACCTAAGACTGCCAATTCGCTGGTGATTTTTATATCTCCCTTTCCAACATATGTGGCAACGATATAAACAAAAATCACACGTATTATTTGTTCTAATAATTGAGTAGTTGCGGGTACTCCTGCTTTTTTTAAACCATAATAATAACCATTAATGCAGGCCGTTATACCGCAGAAAGGGAAAGCATAAGCAAGTATCCGTAAAGAGGAGGCACAGCTTGGTTCTCTTAGTATATTGGCTGCAATCGTATTGGAATAGCGGAATACAAGAAAGGCTAATACTATAGCTGCACTTAATGACATAATAATGCCGATCTTCAGTACGTTCTGTAGATTTTTATAATGTTTTTTACCTAGTTCGTTGGCCACCAAGGTTGATATGGCTGTCTGAATGCCGGAAGCAAATATGGTAAAACAGATCATATAAATCGGAAATATCAGCTGATAGATTCCCATGATCTCAGCACCCATCGCGTTGGATAAAAAAATGCGGTAAAAAAAACCGATAAAACGGGTGGCCAGACCCGCTAATGTGAGTACTGCGGTACCTTTAATTAAATTGCTCTTATTTCTGGTCATGTATATTTCCTGCCGATAATAATAGAACTTATTTAAATATATTCGGAGAGTATAAAACAATTCCTAATCTATTGACAAATTGGAACTGTGATGATAATATGTAACAAGAAAGTGCACTGTTTTAGTAGGAAATAAAATGCTAGGAAATGAAATAGTAGGAATTAAACTCCCGAAATGGATAAAAGTGAGGTGGTATGATGAAACTATCTACAAAGGGTAGATATGGATTACGCGCAGTTTTGGATTTAGCGGTCAATGGGAAAAATGAAGCAGTTGCTTTAAGCGGAATTGCGGAGCGCCAGGATATTTCCATTAGTTATTTGGAACAATTAATCGCCAAATTGAAAAAAGCAGGGATCGTAAACAGTATCAGAGGTGCACAGGGCGGATATGTATTGGCTAAGAAGCCGGAAGAAATATCCGTTGGTGATATACTAAGAGCCTTGGAAGGGGATTTAAATCCCGTAGATTGTGCCGAAATTATAGGCAGTGGATCATCTTGCACCGGTGCGGATCTTTGTGTAACAAAATATGTTTGGATGCGTATTAGTGATAGTATAAACAATACCGTTGATACCATGAAACTATCTGAATTAATGGAAGAAAGTGAAAAGATTCGATCCGAACATGGAGTTTTAGAAAGTGATAGCCGTAAAAGACCGACCTGCGGGCAATAGTAAATTTTATAATAGGAGATGACACAGATGGAGAAAAAGATTTATTTAGATAATGCAGCTACGACAAAAACACGTCCGGCAGTAGTGGAAGCTATGCTCCCATATTTTACGGAGAGCTTTGGCAATCCTTCCAGCGTGTACGAACTTGCAACACAGAATAAAAAGGCAGTAGATGAGGCCAGGGGTATTATTGCAAAAGCTCTGAATACGGAAATATCAGATATATATTTTACGGCTGGCGGTACGGAATCTGACAACTGGGCATTAAAGGCTACCGCAGAAGCTTATGCTTCAAAAGGCAATCATATTATTACCTCCAGAATTGAGCATCATGCCATTTTGCATACCTGCGAATACCTGGAGAAACATGGTATGGAAGTATCTTATATTGATGTGGACGAGAATGGTGTTATTAAATTAGATGAGTTAAAGAAAGCAATCCGTCCGACTACCATCTTAATCTCTGTTATGTTTGCCAATAATGAAATCGGTACCATTCAACCGATCAAGGAGATCGGTGAAATAGCAAAAGCAAATAATATATTATTTCACACAGATGCTGTCCAGGCATTCGGTCAGCTAGCTATTGATGTGAATGAATTAAATATAGATATGTTAAGCGCCAGCGGACATAAATTAAACGGTCCAAAAGGCATTGGGTTTCTTTATATTCGTAAAGGCTTAAAATTAAAATCTTTTGTACACGGCGGCGCACAGGAAAGACATAGAAGAGCCGGAACTGAAAATGTTCCAGCCATCGTCGGATTTGGTAAAGCAGTTGAAATTGCTATGGAAACTCTAAAAGACCGTCAGCAAAAAGAAATTGAATTAAGGGATAAGCTGATTAAGAGAATTTTATCAGAGGTACCTTATGTACGTTTAAACGGACACAGAACGAAACGTCTTCCCAATAATGCAAACTTTAGTTTTCAGTTTATCGAGGGAGAATCTCTTCTGATTATGCTTGATATGCAGAATATTTGTGCGTCCAGTGGTTCAGCCTGTACTTCCGGTTCCCTGGATCCGTCCCATGTATTATTAGCAATTGGACTACCTCATGAAATTGCACATGGTTCTTTAAGGCTGACTTTATGCGAAGATAATACGGAAGACGAGATGGATTATGTAGTCGAACGTATTAAAGAGATTGTAGAGAAATTACGATCTATGTCACCTCTATATGAGGATTTTGTTAAAAGCAGCAACAAGTAATTTTGTATAAATAAAAATTGCACCATTTGGTGATGGTCTTATAATGAAGGAGGAATTGAGATGTATAGTGAGAAAGTAATGGATCATTTTACTAACCCCAGAAATGTTGGAGAAATAGAGAATGCCAGCGGTGTTGGTACTGTCGGTAATGCAAAATGCGGTGATATTATGAGAATATACCTGGATATTAATAAAGATGGAATTATCGATGATGTTAAATTTAAAACCTTTGGATGTGGTGCAGCTGTAGCTACAAGCAGTATGGCTACAGAATTAGTAAAAGGTAAAAATGTTCAGGAAGCACTACAGATAACCAATAAAGCGGTTATGGATGCACTAGATGGTTTGCCGGCAGTAAAAGTTCATTGTTCTTTATTAGCAGAAGAAGCCATTCATGCAGCTTTATGGGATTATGCGACTAAGAATAACATTGAGATTGAAGGATTGGAAAAGCCCAAATCAGATATCAGTGAAGAGGAAGAAGAGGAAGTCTACTAGGAGGTTTAATGGATAGAAAGAAAGTAGTAGTAGGCATGTCAGGTGGAGTTGATTCTTCTGTTGCAGCATATCTGCTTAAAAATGCCGGTTACGATGTAATTGGTGTTACCATGCAGATTTGGCAGGATGAAGAGGTGGCGGCACAGGAAGAGAGCGGAGGCTGCTGTGGATTAAGTGCAGTAGATGATGCGAGAAGGGTAGCTTTTGCCCTGGATATACCTTATTATGTAATGAATTTTAAAAATGAATTTAAAGATGCTGTTATAGATTATTTTGCTGAGGAATATGTAAAAGGCAACACACCGAATCCATGTATCGCATGTAACCGTTATGTGAAGTGGGAATCCCTTTTAAAACGTTCCTTGGATATAGGTGCCGATTATATTGCTACCGGTCATTATGCAAGAGTGGTACAATTGGATAATGGGAGATATACTTTAAAAAAATCTGCAACGTCAGAAAAAGACCAGACCTATGCCTTGTATAACCTGACACAGTATCAGCTTGCACATACCCTGATGCCGGTGGGTGAATACACGAAGGATGAGATTCGTAGTATTGCCACTAATATTAATCTAAGAGTTGCCAATAAACCGGACAGCCAGGAAATCTGCTTTATCCCGGATAATGATTATGCTAAATTCATTACGGAATATTCCGGTAAAGCACCGGAGGAAGGTAATTTTGTTACCGCGGATGGGAAGGTTATCGGCAAACATAAAGGAATCATACATTATACCGTAGGGCAGCGAAAAGGATTAAACCTTGCTATGGGACATCCCGTATTTGTTCTCGCTATACGTCCCGAGACAAACGAAGTTGTAATTGGTAACAGTGAAGAAGTTTTCTGCAATAAGTTGTATGCTGATAATCTGAATTTTATGTCCATCGAGGATTTAGCAGGGGATATGGAAGTGACTGCCAAGATTCGTTACAGTCATAAAGGATCAAAATGTATTATCCGTAAAGTGGATGAGAATAAAATAGAATGTACTTTTGAAGAGCCGCAAAGGGCAGTAACCCCCGGACAGGCTGTTGTATTTTACGATGGTGATTATGTTGTCGGCGGAGGTACAATTGTCCGGGCATAATTTGTATTTGCATGTATATTTACAATATTAAGATGCAGGTATTTGCTTTAATAATTTAGAGAATGATAGTAAACAAAGCAGATAATCCAATGTTGATTATCTGCTTTTATGATATTATGATAGACCTAACTAAGTCAAATTTGTATTCGGTTTTCCTTATGTATGACTTTTCTCATTCCAAAACCACAATATTGGTGAGGAATCTTTTTAAATCCCGCTTTTTCATAAAAAGACTCTTTCCCTTTTTCGGAAATTAATTGAACACTGGCTCGGCCACCGGGAGGTGTTTGGCTATCTGCATAATTCAATATCCTTTTTATTAGCTCGCTCCCTATCCCTTTACCCTGATATTCTGGGGCTACAACTATATCTACAACAGTAAAATACAATCCGTCACCGATTAATCTGCCCATACCGACAACATCTTTATCATCAACGGCTATGATATTATAAAGACTATTTTCAAGCGCACGAATTGTCTGTTCTTCAGAAAAGGGACGGTAATTATAGTTTCTCAAAGATAGGTTTTCTGTTTTCAAAAGTTACATAATACTTAAAACCAAGGGAGTGTAATAATTCCTCAGCTTTTGGAAAGTCATATCCCAGATGTTCGGGAGCGTGACCATCAGAACCTATGGTGATTATCTCACCTCCTAATTCTTTATATCTGATTAAAATATCACTATGGGGATGAGCAAATCCAAGACCGTATTTATAGCCGGCAGTATTTACTTCGATTCCTTTACCGTGTTGAATAATGGTTCTTAGTACCTCATCAATAATATCTGCATGTTTTTTATAAGAATAAGTCTGTATCAGAGCTTTATCAGGGATATAACGGATAACATAATCCAAATGTCCGTATACTTGAAACCCGGAGAAAGCTTTCGTATTATCAATAATACTTTGAAAGTACATGTCAACCCCTTCTTCCGGTGATTGTTTCATCCAATATTCGGGATAATAAGGATCCAAGCCGTTAACCAGATGAGAAGAACCAATAGCAAAATCAAAATCATACTTCTGGATTAATTCTTCGTACCTGGGAGCAAGGTATGGCTGCAATCCAAGCTCGATTCCTTTTAAAACCTTAATTTTTGACTTATATTGCTGGGTGATATCAGCTAATTTCTTAAAATATTCCTCCGGATTAAATAGAAAGGGCAGACCATAGGAAGAGGGAAAATCATAATCCATATGGTCAGTAAAGCATATTTTACTCATTCCGAGAGAGATGGCCTTTTCAACCATAGCTTCCATGGAAGCAGTAGAATCACTTGAGAAAGAGGAATGTACATGGTAATCGGCTATAATCATTTTAACCTCCTATAAAGCAGTGTTTAGAGTATGTGCACCGTATTTATATCTGTTAAACTGCTTCTTTACTGTATGTAATAGGTCTTTATCTTAAAAACTTTCATATTAATTTTGAAAAATGGTTAAATATTACATGGGTCGTTTAGTTTGCGCTAAACGAAAGTAAGTAGTGTGCCCATTTATATCAATCTCTGGTTAATGTATAAACTGGTATAATTTTTAATTTTAAATCAATATCGGTAGGATGTAAAGCCAAAATTTTTCCATATCGTATCCCGGTACGACAGATTAATGGATCTAGAGAATCTAATAAAATAAAATTAACTCCAAACAAGAGGAGGGGCCAGCAGGTCTGTCCTGCTGGCCGTTTTATGAAAAAAGATTTATATTAGCAAGGCGGGGAACCTTGTTGTTATCTTATGAACTTAGTATATCGTTCATATGTGTACAGGGTTTGATAATAATGTTAAGTTAATGTGAACAATTTCAAATTCCCAATACCCATCTGTGATCCGAAACATAATAAGTCAATATACATTCCTTTTGCTGATCGGAAGACCGGTAGACACAACAGAAAGACTTACCGCCGCGCACCTCTTTCGCATATTTAATCCCCTCGATTTTAACTTTGCAAATATTACCATATAAATCCATAATACCGAAGTTCACCGGCTTAAAATCGCCCATGGGATTAAAGGCGGCAATCACAGACACCGGTTGACGGTTATTGTAATCAATTTTATATTCCGTAGTCCGATCCGGTTCGAAAAATGACATAATATATACCTCACTTAAAGTAGTTGTTATATATTATACAAACAAATGTTCGAAAAATCAATACGCAAATCCAGGGAAATTTAGGGGAATTTATACCACGGCTTATGAGATTTGAACAATTCCGGAAATATCAGGTGATACCAGCATGGAATAGTTCGTATAATATACTACAAAACCAGGTTTTCCGCCGCTTGGTTTTTTAACGTTTTTCTTTTCCGTATAATCGATTTCTACCTTGTCTGCATCTCTGGATTTTGAGTAATATGCGGCAAGTCTTGCGGCTTCTTCAAACGTCCTGTCCGGTATCTCGTTACCTCCGGTCTGTATAATAACATGAGAACCGGCAATTTTTTTAGCATGAAACCACCAATCGGCACCCACGGCAAACTTAAAAGTCAACTCGTCGTTCTGGTAATTATTTTTTCCCACATAGATATGATAACCATCAGATGAAATATAGTGAAACGGTTTACTGGTAATTTTTTGTTTTTTAATTTTAGCACCTGGTTTGCCAGCGGTGTATTTACGTTTCATATATCCATATTCCATGAGTTCTTCTTTTAGCTGGGCTAAATCTTCTTCCGCCAGTGCGATATCCAGAGAAGTTCGTATAGAGTCCAAATGAACCAGATCCATCTTGGTTTCTTCTATAAAAGTTGACAACGCTTCATAGGTACGTTTTAATTTGTTGTATTTTTCAAAATAATGTTTGGCGTTCTCGGCCGGAGTAATTGTTGGATCTAAAGGAATCGTGATCTCTTCATTGGTATAGTAATTCAGAGCAGTCAATGACTTGACACCCGGTTCCAAACTGTATCCGTAGGTATTAATCAGTTCGCCGTATACTTTATATTTATCTCTTTTTTCCGTATCTTTTAATTGCTTTAGTTGAAGCTCGTATTTCTTTGTATTCCTTTCAATTGCATTGGCTACAATCTTACGCAAATCCACAGATTTCTGGCGGATACGGGTAACTGTATTTTTAGCGGCAAAAAAAGATTCTAAAACCTCTGAAATGGATTCAAATTCTTTCTTTTCAAGCCCATCATAACAAGTCAGGGGAAAACAGGAGAATTCAATTGGAACTCCGTCCTCTAATACGATATTAGGGTTATAATTATGGTTCTTAATATCAGAAATTAAACGATCCAGATTCTTATATAAATGCAATCCCTCTGACTCTGAAAGAGAGCTGGTGGAAGCTTCCGAATCAATGGATGAACGGTAACAGACTTCATTAGCCATTAACGGACTGAATCCGGTAAGTGAAGTATAAATCGCTTTGCCGATTGGAAGCGGCTTATTTAAAACAGATTCCTTAAAATCTTCTTGATTTAAGGTCAATGGATCTTTTTTCTCTCCGGTTAAGGGTAGAAAATATTCTCTGCCCGGAAGTACTTCACGTACAGAGCTTACTAAATGGGAAATGTGTTTTATACTATCAATAATCATATCTTCGTCATCCAGAAAGATAATGTTACTGTGTTTACCCATTACCTCAAGGACGAGGTATTTGATACATAAATCACCCATTTCATTGAGATGTTCTATTTTAAACCTCATAATTCTCTCAAGCCCCGGCTGCGTAATATCTAAAATTCTTGCACTGTTTAAATGTTTTCTGAGCAGCATACAGAATCCCGGTGCGGTCATTGGATTTTGTTTGCTTTCTTCCGTTAAATAAACTAACGGTAAACTTGCGTTTGCAGAAAGAAACAGTTTGTAGTTATCCCGGTTATTTTTTATAGTAAGAACTAACTCATCTTTCTCAGGCTGGGAGATTTTACTGATTCTGCCGTCTATGAGTTTTGTTTTTAATTCATAAATTAAGTTGGATAGGACAAGTCCATCTAAAGCCATGTTATTTCTCCTTTATATTAAGTGGATACAACTTATTATATAAAAATTGCTCCATGTTTATTTATGAGTAAGTACAGAAGATTTGTAATACTTCTATTGATGATAGAACAACTTCATAAAACAGTAATTAATACCAAATAGTATAACATTAGACAGAATGAGAAGCAATAATTTTATAACGATAATCCATATGAGGTAAACAATGACAGAAATAACTGCACATGGTATAATATAAAAAAGTAGAAAATTATGTAAGTATCTGAATTTACTATACCAATTACTGAAACAGGTATCCTGATTTATGAGGCTGAGAAAGGGAAAACCATTGGTTCAACTGAATTTTTTTTATCAACCGATAACTGCACAGCCATTTATTTCGTCAAAGGTACATACCTCTTGCGGTTATTGCGGCATCTATGACAAACCGACACTCGCTGCCTCCATTAAGTCCGAAAGCAATATTTCCCGGTTTGCCATACAGTTCTATTTTTGGTCGGCTCATTTATTTACGAGCTGTCACATGAGAGACAGCTATGGAGTTTTCGGCGATATGGATGTTTATTTTAAAGGTTGGAAAAATTTTTTTGAAGATATGCTTATTCGTAACCGAAACATCAGTGACCGGATTCGTTTAACAGAAAAGTTTCTTTTAGAAAAATATTTAAATACTATGGATAACCATAATCTTTTTAACGCTGTATACCATATTCTAAATGAACACTGAAATATGTAAAAAGGCAGCAGCGTTATTAGAGAGTATTATTAGTAGATTCAGTGATGCTCTTACCGATTTTTTTACTATTTCAAGTTATTGCGATTTGGTCAGTAAAATAGAAAAGTATAATCTAACGTCACGTTTTGATATCAAACCTGTTAAAGATAGTTTAACGGTGGCTGTTAATACATATATGGAGAGAGAACCTCTTAAATGGACCGGCTGGTGCGGAAGACCGTCTTTTTTTATCAAATCGCCCAACAGCGTATATTATAAGGGTAACGAGGAAATCATGTCGAAAGAACTTGAATGGCAGATTGATAAGATGACCAGCAGACTTAAGGAGCTTAATGTATGGAAGGTAAATGCAAACGGTTGGTATTGGGAACGCAATAATCAGGGAGGAGCATATCCAATGGAGAGTTTTGCAAGTGCAAACTGCTGGGAGATTATTGATGCCATAAACAATATAAAGCTTTTTAAAAATTTCAGCAGAACTGAGTCAGATAGTTGACTGTACGTCCCGGGTTTTGATTTAATCTATTCCAGAATAAATTGACCCGGGTATAACTCACTTAAAAATCTAAGACATATATGCAGTGCGTCTTTTGTTACAATTCAGTCGTAAGGCTGAATTGTAACATTTTTCTGACATATTTTATGAACCAGTCTTGACTTGTCGTAGTATATCAACTATAATAAATTCAAATGCCTGTAAAAGATTACAAGGTGGGATGAATCATTGTAAATCCAGGCATTATAAACTTTATATTGAAAGAACGTGCGAATATGTTAAAAAGTATGACTGGCTTCGGTAGATGTGAAGAAGTAAGAGTAGAACGAAAGATAATTGTTGAAATGAAGGCAGTGAACCACCGGTATTGTGACATTTCTATTAAGATGCCCAAGAAACTTAGCTTTTTTGAAGCAGGTATACGAAATGTTTTAAAACAATATATTGGACGTGGTAAAGTGGATGTATTTATCACGTATGAAGATTTTACTGAGAATAATGTTTGTGTAAAATATAATGAAGACATTGCAAAAGAATATTTAAAATATCTGTCTCAAATGAGTGAAACTTTTCAGATTGAGAATGATATAAGAGTATCAAATTTATCCAGATTTCCGGATATATTTACCCTGGAAGAACAAACCATAGATGAGCAGGAATTGTGGAAATTAGTTGAGAAAGCAGTTAGAGCTGCTGCAGAGCAATTGGTAGAGGCAAGAATTGCGGAAGGTTTGAATCTGAAAAATGATTTATACGTTAAATTAGATGGCATGGTTGATTACATCAATTATATTGAAGAAAGATCACCTCAGATTGTTTCGGAATACAGACAAAAACTTACTGCTAAAGTATATGAATTATTAGGTGATACCAAATTAGAGGAAAGTATCCTTGCAACCGAAGTTACTGTATTTGCAGATAAGATTTGTGTGGATGAAGAAACCGTAAGGTTAAGAAGTCATATTATGAATATGAAAAATACGTTGGAAGTCGGAGAAGAAATAGGCCGCAAACTGGATTTTATTGCTCAGGAGATGAATCGAGAGGCTAATACGATATTATCAAAAGCAAATGATATTCATATAACGAATAAAGCGATAGATTTAAAAACCGAAATTGAGAAAATAAGAGAACAGATTCAGAACATAGAATAACATGTCGAAATGAGGTACAGAAATTGAATCGATTAATTAATATTGGATTTGGTAATGTAGTCAATTCGAACAAAATAGTTGGAATCATTAGCCCTGAAGCGGCACCGATTAAAAGAATGGTACAAAGTGCCAAGGATGCAGGGACAGCTATAGATGCAACCTGCGGCAGGAAAACAAAAGCCGTTATTGTAACAGACAGCGGGCATCTGGTATTATCTGCCTTGTTGCCTGAAACCATAGCAAACCGCATAAATATAAAAGAAGAAACTGAAACAACTGTATATTACAATGATTAAAGATAAAAATATATAAATAAGAATATATAAATGAAAATATATAAATAAAAGTATACAAATAAAACAAAAGTATACAATTATATTTATTATATATAAATTGATAAATATAGATATCATATTTAAATATTTTTTAGGAAGCTTATAGCTTGCGGAAGGAGATTATTATGTTACATCCATCATATACAGATTTAATGAAAGTAGTAAACAGTGAGGTAGAGCCAGGTGAACAACCTGTAGTAAATAGCAGATATTCCATCGTTTTAGCAACCGCTAAAAGAGCCAGGCAGCTGATTAACGGAGTTGACCCTTTGGTACGTGCAACTTCCGCAAAACCATTGTCCATAGCAGTGGAAGAATTATATCAGTCAAAAGTAAAAATAGTGAATGACGATGAAACAAAAGAAGCATAATATTAGCTCGTTATGATTTAGATGAGCTCTCATGAGCACTTTCGTGTGATCCTTTATTATTATTTGAGATTCTATAGCAGAATTATAGAATCATCATAAAATAATAAGGTATCCTGCGAGAGTGCTTTATCATATATTATGCTTTGGCTTAATAAGCCTTAGCCTAAGATGGGAGATCTATATGGAAGACAATAAGGATAGATCCTGGTTAAGGGTATCGGAAGAGACAAATACGACGGATGGCCAGGAAGAGGAATCAAAGGAAAAACAGATAAATTACGGAAAAGAAATTAGTGAAATGATTCTATACTTTGTTGTGGTCATTGTATCTGTGTTGTTAATACATCAATTTGTGGGGCAGCAGATAGAAGTTAGCGGCAGTTCCATGGAGAGTACGCTACATAACGAAGATCATTTAATATTGGAAAAGGTATCTTATGAAATAAATAAACCAAAGCGCTTTGATATTGTTGTCTTCAGACCTTATCAGGAGGATAAAGATACTTACTATATAAAAAGGGTAATAGGACTTCCCGGAGAGACGGTTCAAATAATCGGAAGTGATATCTATATTAATGATCAACTCCTTAATGAAGATTATGGAAATAACCCCATAGCAGACGGTGGTATAGCGAAAGAACCTATTGTTTTAGGAAAAAATGAATACTTTCTATTGGGAGATAATAGAAATAACAGTAAGGACAGCCGGGATTCCAGTATTGGCACCGTAGATAGAAAAGCTATCATCGGACGTGCATGGGTAAGAATCTGGCCATTTGAGAATTTTGGTGTATTGGAGCATCAATAAATTACTGAAAGCTGATTGGAGATTAGAATAATGAGCGGAGAGAAAAAAACAGAAGATTACGAAGAAGAAAACGGTATAGAGAATATAGAAGAATTCGAGCCTTATAATGCAATTGACCAAACGGGAACAAAGAAAGAAGATAAAAAGCGGAAACGCTTGTCTATCCTGACAGATATTATTATATATGCAATTATAATATATACATGTATTTATTTGATTCCGACTTATGTAATACAAAGAACTATAGTAGATGGTCCATCAATGGAAAACACGTTGCATAACGGGGAACACCTTATGGTAGAAAAAATCAGTTATCATTTAGATAAGTTAAAACGTTTTGATATTGTCGTGTTTTATCCTCATGGCAGGAAGAACGAAGAGTATTATGTAAAGCGAATTATTGGTTTGCCGGGAGAGACGATACAGATAAAAGGCAGCGATATTTATATCAATGGTGAAATTCTGAAAGAAAATTACGGAAAAGAACCGATTACCTTTGCCGGTACAGCAGAAGAACCGCTGACATTAGGAGACGATGAATATTTTGTTATGGGAGATAATCGGGAAGTAAGCTTAGACAGCCGCTATGAGGAAGTAGGAGTTGTTCCGAAAGAAAACATCGGCGGACGTGCAATTCTTCGAATATGGCCTCTTAAAAAATTTGGCCTATTAAATCAAAAATAATAATAATTAAAATATGGTAGGAAACAGTTACAGATTGGTTGAAACACAATGTGTAACTGTCTTTTATTTCATTGGAAATTCTCCTATGAAATAAAAACCTGGCCGGTGATGCGTATGAACCGCAAAAGGTGTATTTCATTAAATATGGGCTCAGAAGTCATATTAATAAAAGGTATATAGTTCAAAGTATGTTTTGAATTATATACCTATATATTTACAAGGAATCCATATTAGATTGATTAGAATTATCGTCAATAGGACTGTAATGGATACGCACTTTAATATCTTGATTATAATTACCGAAATTACGTCCGAATATAGTTAAACCGCCTACATGTTCCGCATCGTCCGGTACAGCAAATTTGAATTTAAGCGTACTTCTGTAATCAAGATTTAGATCCTTTAGGGATACACCTGATATTTGCAGCCCATCGATAAATGTGCCGGCATTATTAATTACAATTAATTTAAGTAATCCATATTGATTCCAGTTAGGATACCACCAATCAGGTGTAAAAATTCCTTTTACGTCACCGAAATCTCCGGGACTGGTCCACATTCCGAGACATTTTTCATTTAAGAAAAAGTGGATATCGGAGGGCCATATATCATTAACTCCAGGTGCCTCTGAACCTAATTCTGCAGAGATAGTTATCTGGTCTATTTTTTGCTGCACCGGTAAAAAGTTTGGAATAATATATTCCACATACCCTTTTGTAAACCATAATATATCACTGTCTATGCGGCTTGGATGAGCAAAATATCTGGCATCATCCACTTCACCGATAAGTTGATTAACAGTTGCTAAACCGCAGGTGGGATATATCTTATAATCGGAATAATGCCCGATTTTAAGTTCGGTTTCATAGATATTTTTCTTTTGTTCTTCGCTGTCAAATTCGACTAATATTTTATCCAGATGTACCATACATTTCTTTTGATTGCCGTGTCCTGCTGATTCACTTACAATTGTGACGATTCCGCAATCTTCCAATTTTTTTATGTGACTGGTAAGAGCACCGTTTGTAATGTTTAAACTGCTGGCCAGTTCGTTCATATTCATACCTTTATTTTTTAATAATAACTTAATGATAGATATCCTGATCTCCGAACCAAGAGCTTTGAATACGTCCAAGCCTTCATCCAATGTTTTTATATGCAACATGTAGGACACCTCCCTCTTCTTTTTGTATATTTTTCCTATAAATTATTATAAAGCAATATCTAAAATAAAGCAAGAGTGGTTCCTGTTATACCTGATAAATTTAATATAGATAAATTTAAAATAATAAAATAATTATTTTATAATGTTAATACTTTTTGTATAAGTTTTTAATGTTTTTGTATGAGTTTTATTTTTTTTGCATAGATTTTATTAATTATTATATAAAATTTGGAGTTCTATAAGTTCGAAACGAAAAGAATGTAAATTAATATATGAATAAAAAAAATAATTTAGTATCTTAATATTAATCTAAAAATACTAAATTATTTGTGATTATTTTAAATTATTCAAGGAATAATTTATTAAATATCAATATATATTTAAGCAATTGAAAGGATATGCGGAAGCCTTTTGTAATAAAGAGATTATTCGGAAGTAATAACTTAACAAAAATTATAAGTTGATACTTTGTCAAATTAACCATTAAAAAACCTTATACAAATCGGTTTGACTTGTATAAGGCTTATCTCATGGGATATAAAAAATAGAATTCCAACAGGTCAGTGCTGTTGTTTAATAAGCTTTTAACTCTTGCGCGGATACATAAAGTTTCGTACTCTATCATAGCTGTTTTCATCACCGATAAAATATAATATATCATGTTCTAAGAATACAGCATAAGGACCCGGCGATAAAATTAACGAAACGTCTCTTTTTATTCCAATAATAGTAGCACTGGTATTATGCCAGAAATTAACTTCTTCAATCGTTTTATTAAGAAAGGGAGATTTGGAGGTAATCTCCAGTTCGGATGGTACAAATGGGTTAATTGAGCGAAAACGGTCGGTATAATCGATTAATTTCTCAAGGCATTGACTAAAGTAATCAATTTCTTTTGATTGACGATTAACACTGTCCATTATTTCCTTCTTCAGATTGGTGATGGTTTGAATATCATTGTATTGCCGTACAAATTTTAATGCATTCTCATAAGATTTTATAAGCACTCCGCTTCCCTTGGTGGTATCCACAATATTTAGGTCCGAAAGTATGCACATAGCTCTTCTGGCTGTTTCGGAAGATACTCCGTATTGGCTTGCCACTGATGACCTGGCATATATTTTATCACCGATGCTGTAATGTTTATCTACAATTTTCGATGCGATATCCATAGCTATCTGCTGATATCTTGGATTAGTAATCTGGGTTTTTTTTTCCATTTTATCTCCTGTCTTTTGTCCGATATTCCGTTTTAATAATTAGTATTTCCGTTACTTTATTATAATCGACATATAATTTTATCATGTTATCTCAGTTATTTAAAGCCTGAAACCGCATTTTGGACAATATGAATAATCAGGATATAATGCATATCCGCAGTTTGGACATGGATTATCATTTGTATAGGAATTCGGATTATTTATTAAATGTAAATCCTGTTCTGTTAATGTTATGGTTTCTTTGTTTGCAATTTTCTTACCAATTTCTGCCTCTATTGTATACAGGGCGCCGCAGCAGGCAGCCTTAGCATAATATTTTTTATTCCATTTAAAAATCGGGATAAAAAATAAAGTAAAAGAAGTATATGTGATATAAAGTTCTAACCTTCCGAATTGGCTGCATTTTGAACAAAATATAGTCTGTACAAATTCTAACTTTTTCTGACCGGAGGATATCCCCATAATAAAAAACATAATATTCACCTCTGTATGCCTTATTTTTAAATATACTTGATTTTGTATACTTGTCAAGTATAGCACAGCGAAATAATATTTTCTACTTATTTAAATCTTATAATATAAAAAAGCAAACGCTAATCTGTAAATTTATTATTCCACAAAATTCCATAATATGATACTATTGATTGTAATAAAATATGATGAAATAGCATAATAGTAAATGGCATAGGAGGAGATTATATGGAATTTATTATAACAGGTTCCGGAGGTTGTGTATGTACGCCTAGACCGTTATGCGGCTGCAAGGTATGTAAGGAAGCAAGGTTAAAGGGATACCCTTATGCCAGATGCGGCTGTAGTCTGGTATTAAAGGATATTAATTTATTAATCGATACGCCGGAGGATATTGTCCATGGTTTAAATCATTGTGATATTAATGCCATTGATTATATTTTATATAGTCATTTAGATCCGGACCATACACTGGGATTAAGAGTAATCGAGCAGCTAAGACTGGACTGGCTTTCTATGTCTGTGGGTATCCGGTGTAAAGATCCCATTAAAGTTATGGCATTACCTATTGTTATGGAGGATATTAATGCAATACATACCAAATATGGCTCTATTATGGAGTATTATAAGTCCATGAATTTGATTGTCCGTGAACAGATCAGTGACGCTATTATAATTGAGGATATTAAAATTACGTTACTTCCGGTAAATAGTAAGGCAGATGTAACTATATTTTTATTTGAGCAAAATAATAAAAAATTAATTTATGCACCTTGTGATGTTAAGCCTTTTCCTAAAAATAAATTGTTTGATAAGGCAGACTATTTAATTATCGGTAATACGATTGTCGGTGATATGTTAAAAGATGGATTCCGTTTAGAAAAAGACAATGGGTTACGTAAGGAACTTTTTACTCTGGATGAAATATTGGAACTGCAAAATTATTATAACATTAAAAAAGTAATAATTACCCATCTGGAAGAAGATTGGGGTAAAACTTATGAGGATTATCAAGCAATGGAAAAGAACTACAAGAATGTTTTTTTTGCTTATGATAATATGCGGATACATCTATAAGTCTGTTAATTGTGCCAAATATTTAGGAAAAATCAGTAGTTCAAATAGGAAAAGAAATTTGACAAGCCATATATCCTGTTATATAATAAACGGAGAAATATACCAAGTGAAAGTAAACTATGGAAACCATATATTCTATTTGGCATATTGTATTATTGTTTTGATTCATTCCCATCCGGAGAATATTTTGGATGGGATTTTGTAATATAGAATAGTAAAAAGCACTTTTTTTATCAGGAGTATAAAAGTAATTTTTGAATAAGTAATGAAATTAATATGTAATAAAATATGGAGGGTTCCAATGAATTTAAAGTATATGCTTGAAAAAGCAGAGTATTCATGTCTTCAAGGTGATTTTAAGAGAGAGATAACGGCCTTGGTTTATGATTCCAGAAAGGTAATTCCGGGTTCTGTCTTTGTTTGTATTTCAGGAGCTGTAAGAGATGGTCATGAATTTATTCCGGAAGTAATAAAACAAGGTGCCACGGCAGTTGTTGTAGAAAAAGAAGTTTCTGTACCGGAAGAGATTACTGTAATTCGTGTGACAGATACCAGGCTTGTTTTAGCCCAGATGTCGGCGGCTTATTTTGGATATCCGGCAAAACAGCTTAAAACAATCGGTATAACCGGTACAAAGGGTAAAACAACAACAACTTATATGGTACGTTCTATATTAGAGGGAGCAGGAATTAAAACCGGTTTAATCGGAACGATTGAGGCAATTATTGGTGATGAAGTGATGCCTGCAAATAATACAACTCCGGAATCCTATGTAGTTCAGGAGTATTTCCGTAAGATGGCAGATGCCGGTTGTACCTGTGTCGTTATGGAAGTCTCTTCACAGGGGTTAATGCTGAATCGTGTTGCAGGTTTTACATTTGATTTCGGTATCTTTACCAATATCGAGCCGGATCATATCGGGCCCAATGAGCATAAAGATTTTGAAGAATATATGTTTTGTAAAGGGCTGTTATTTAAGAACTGCAAAGTCGGTATCGTTAATATGGATGACAATCATGTATGGAAAGTGCTTGAGGGCCACACCTGTTTATTGGAGACCTATGGTTTGTCAGCTAATGCAGATTTACGTGCGGCAGACATAGATTTACACAGTATGGGTGGAAGCCTGGGTGTCAAATACAGGGCAGAAGGGCTGATGAATTTTGAAGTGAAGATGAATGTACCCGGAAGATTCAGTGTATATAATTCTTTAACAGCCATTGCCATCTGCAGGCATTTTGAAATTCCGGCAGAAATCATACAAAAAGCTTTAAGGGTTGTAAAGGTAAAAGGCAGAGTTGAGCCGATAACGATATCAGATAATTTTACCTTAATGATTGATTATGCCCATAATGCCATGAGTCTGGAAAGCCTGCTAACAACGTTAAAAGAATATAATCCCAAAAGACTGGTCTGTTTGTTTGGATGTGGCGGCAACCGTTCTAAATTAAGAAGATATGAGATGGGAGAAATTTCATCAAAACTGGCAGATCTTACCGTGGTTACGTCAGACAATCCAAGAAATGAAGAACCTCAGGATATTATTGATGATATAATAACCGGAGTGAAAAAGGGTCCGGGAAACTATATATCAATTATTGACCGGAAAGAAGCAATTCGTTACTGCATCCAAAATGCACAAACCGGTGATGTAATCATTCTGGCAGGTAAGGGGCATGAAGATTATCAGGAAATAAAAGGTGTAAAATATAAAATGGATGAAAGGGATTTAATTAAGGAGGTATTGGACGATTTAAAAAAAGAAGGAATCCAGATCATCTAAGTTTAAAAAAGTATAGAAGTAAGAAGGCAGGAATCAAATGGAAGCATTAAGTGTAAGAGAAATTGCAAAGGCAGTTGACGGGATAATTTTAAGTGGTGATGAAAATACTCAAATCACTTCAGTGAGTACCAATTCTAAGAATATGGAATCGAAAGCTCTTTTTGTCCCAATTGCAGGGGAAAGAGTAGATGCACACGATTTTATTGAGGATGCCTTTGCTAATGGTGCAGCAGCCTGTTTTACCAGCAGGCATACGGATACGGTAGAAAAGACGGATAAAGTATATATAAAAGTAGCGGATACCTTAAAGGCATTACAGGTGTTAGGAACATTCTACAGAAGTAGATTTGATATACCGGTTATCGGAATAACCGGCAGTGTTGGTAAAACTACTACAAAAGAAATGGTTGCCGCGGCATTAGCTACAAAATACAATGTTCTAAAGACAGATGGCAATATGAATAGCCAGGTGGGGCTTCCTCTTATGATGCTTCGTATAAATGCCGAGCATGATATTGCAGTAATTGAAATGGGTATGAGTGAAGAGGGGGAAATGGAGAAACTGGCGGTTATTGCTAAACCGGAGACGGCTATTATGACCAATATCGGAGTTTCTCATATAGCACAACTTAAAACAAGGGAAAATATCCGTAGGGAGAAATTAAATATTATTAACTGTTTCCAGAAAGACTCGGT
The DNA here is from genome assembly GCF_030913705.1 of Anaerocolumna sp. MB42-C2. Lineage (GTDB taxonomy): Bacteria > Bacillota > Clostridia > Lachnospirales > Lachnospiraceae > Anaerocolumna. Next base: position 656,118 of record NZ_CP133190.1, on the reverse strand, counting down.
TTTATTTATAAATGGTAATGATGATCTGTTGAGTAAATTATATAAAGATAATAATACTCCTTTAACCAATCTTAATCTCTGTGAAAAGACAAGGGAAAAATACTTGACCGCCAAAGTAACAGCGTTTGGAACGGAAGAGTTCTGTGACTATAGAGCAGAGAACATACAGACAATGAATGGGGAAACTCATTTTATATTAAGGAAGAAACAAGACAAGGATTCGGGTTTATATGGTGACGGCGAAGAAATAGTACTGTCTGTATTGGGAATGCATAATGTATTTAATGCCTTGGCAGCATTAGCTGTTGCTGAGCAATATAATATTCCGGTTTCTATTGCCAAAGCAGGTCTTTATGAGTACCGGCCAATCGCCATGAGAGGCCAGATTATAGAAGCGAATCAGGTTAAAATTATTGATGATTCTTATAATGCAAGTCCGGATTCTATGAAAAGCGGTATTCATGTATTACTGGAATTAGACGGTATAACAAGAAGAATCGCTGTATTAGCCGATGTCTGGGAATTGGGCGAGCTATCAGGACAACTGCATTATGATGTGGGAGCTTATATTGCGGACCAGAAAATCGATGAGGTAATTACCATTGGTAAAGAGGCTTATCATATTGCCAAAGCGATTCAGGATAAAAAGGCGGATATTGTAACTCATACATTTTCTAATAATCAAGAGGTTATAACATATTTGTCAGAACATTTAAAAGCCGGAGACGGTGTCTTAATTAAAGGCTCCAGAGGAATGAAAACGGATGAGATTGTTAAAGCAATCAGTAAAGGGACAATATAAAAGGCTGCACAAAGGCAGTCGGGATGAATTAAAGGCGGTGATTTGGTATGTCTTATGCAGATATTATAGTAGATATTTCTCATGAAAACTTAGATAAATCATACCAATACTCCATACCTGAGGAATTCAGGGAGGAAGCAGTAATAGGAGCTTTAGTAATTGTTCCCTTTGGAAAGGGCAACCGATTTATAAATGGTTATATCGTCGGTTTATCAGAAACACCAAAATGGAAAGTAGAATTAATTAAGCCGATTCACCAAATCGTACCCGGTGGTCTGGTAATAGAAAGTCAGTTAATCAGTCTGGCATATTGGATTAAGGAGACCTTTGGAGCTACTATGAATGATGCTCTGAAAACGGTTATTCCGGTTAAAAAATCAGTGAAATCCATAGAAAAGAAAACAATCAGACTGGCAGTCTCAGTCGAAGAAGCCGAAAACTATCTGGAAGTATTTAAGAAGAAAAATAATAAAGGCAGAGTCCGTTTGCTAGAAGCTTTCCTCGGTGATTCGGCCGTACAGTCTAAGGGTATCGATGAGCTTGAATATGAGCTGGCAGTAAATAAGTTAAATATTGCAAGAACTACCATTCAGGATTTAGAAAAGATGGGTGTTATTACTACAGAAGTAGAAAAGTTATACCGGAATCCTTTAAACAATAAAGAATCTGAAAAAGAATCGGTAATATTGTCAAGGGAACAGCAGTTTGTTACAGAGGAAATAATTCGTGACTATAATGCCGGAAAACGAAAAACTTATCTGATTCACGGTGTTACGGGAAGTGGGAAAACCGAAGTTTATTTAGAGATAATATCTTCAGTTATAAAACAGGGAAAGAAAGTAATAATGCTGATTCCGGAAATAGCATTAACTTACCAGACTGTAATGCGATTTTATAAACGATTTGGCAGCCGTATATCCATTATGAATTCCAGGTTATCCCAGGGTGAACGTTATGATCAGTTCATGCGGGCTAAGAATGGAGACATTGATATTATGATTGGTCCCAGATCCGCGTTATTTACTCCCTTTAAAGACTTGGGATTAATTATTATGGATGAAGAGCATGAAGGCAGTTATAAAAGTGAGAATCCGCCCAAATACCATGCCAGGGAAGTAGCTATAAAACGCGGGGAATTATCCGGAGCCAGTATTATATTAGGATCAGCGACACCGTCCCTGGAGTCGTATAAGAAAGCACTGCAGGGTGAATATAAATTATTTACATTACCCTCCCGAAACGGGGAAGGAAGAATGCCGAAGATTTGGATTGAAGACTTAAGGGAAGAATTAAAGAAAAAAAATAAATCAATCTTTAGTCTGCATCTAAAAGATTTAATAAAGGATAGACTCAATAAGAAAGAACAGATAATATTATTTATTAACCGAAGAGGTTACGCAGGATTTGTCTCCTGCAGAAGTTGCGGTTATGTAATGAAATGTCCGCACTGCGATGTTTCTTTGACAGCACATAATAATGGGACACTTGTATGTCATTATTGCGGACATGAAGAAGCGATTCCTACGAAATGTCCAAGCTGTGGATCCAAGTATATTGCTGCCTTTGGGACCGGTACCCAGAAGGTGGAAGAACTGGTGAAACGTGAATTTCCGGAGGCCAGGGTATTACGGATGGATACGGATACGACTAAAACAAAGGATGGGCACGAGAAAATATTGTCAGCCTTTGCTAATCAGGAGGCGGATATTTTAGTAGGTACACAGATGATTGTAAAGGGCCATGATTTTCCCATGGTTACATTAGTTGGTATTCTTGCGGCTGATTTATCTTTATATGCTTCGGATTACCGGGCGGCTGAGAGAACCTATCAGCTTTTAGTTCAGGCGTCGGGCAGGGCAGGCCGCGGAAGACTTCCCGGGGAGGTTGTGATACAGACCTATCAGCCGGAGCACTACAGTATATCTGCGGCCAGTAATAATGACTACGATGGTTTTTACAATCAGGAGATGAACTACAGGGATTTACTAAAATATCCGCCGGCGGCTCATATTCTTGCGGTACTTATAACTTCAAAAGACGAAAATAAAGCAATTTTTGCAGCCAAACTTCTTGGCGGTGCGGCGAAAGAATGGGTAAAAACGGAGCAGATATCCGAAGAAACTATTATTATAGGACCGGCTTTGGCAGTTTTATCCAAAGCAAATGACTTTTATCGCTATATGATATATGTAAAACAATCTAATTATAATTATTTAATTCTATTAAAAAACTACCTGGAGGGTTATATTAATTTTTCTGAACATTTTGAAACATGCAATGTACAATTTGATTTTAACCCTATGAACAGTTACTGATATTAGCAACATTAATTCTCTTTTCATATAATTAACTTATCAGTAAAAACGAAAAGTTACAGCTTGGCCTGTGGCTAATTTGTAACAATAAGACTGTAATTTTTAAATCCACTGATTGACATAATGTGAATTTAAGGATATGATTATTTATTCGGCAGAATTTTATAGATATATTCATTAAATCAGCCGTTTATGAAATAAATGATTAATTTTAACGGGAAGGACAGATAACATGGCGATTAGAAATATTCGATTGATAGGAGATAATATATTAACCAAGAAATCCAAAGAAATAACAGAGAAGACACCTAAACTGAAAATACTGATCGGCGATATGATCGATACCATGCATAAAGCAGAAGGGGTTGGACTTGCAGCTCCTCAGATTGGTATATTAAAAAGACTGGTTGTAATAGATGTATCACCGGAGGGTGACAGTCCTATTATATTAATTAACCCTGAGATACTTGAAACAAGCGGCGAACAAACAGGAGAAGAGGGCTGTTTAAGTGTTCCGGGAAAATCAGGACTGGTAACGAGACCTAATTATGCTAAGGTGAAGGCACTGAATGAAAATTTTGAAGAGATCATTGTGGAGGGTACTGAACTGTTGGCCAGAGCACTATGTCATGAGATTGATCACTTAAATGGTATCTTATATGTGGATAAAGTAATCGGAGGTTTACACTCTAACGAAGAGAAAGAAGAATAATATAGTTAGTCAAAAACCAGTCACGAATAAAGATTAAAAAACTCTTAAATAATATAAAGTCTTTCTTAATCTGTAGATTTTGCTTTTTTATTCTTATATAATGAGCGTAGGGGTTGTTAAATAATAACCATTTGATTTTTAAAGCAGTCCCTTACGACAGATTTTGTGTAACAGGAGGCATTCATACATGAATATAGTTTTTATGGGAACACCCGATTTAGCGGCAGTCGTATTAGATAAATTAATTCATTCGGAGCACGACATTCTTGCCGTGGTAACTCAACCAGATAGACCGAAAGGAAGAGGAAAGCAGGTCCAATTTACACCGGTTAAGGAACTGGCATTACAGTATAATATCCCGATATTACAACCTAACAGGGTGAAAGAAGAAGGTTTTCTTCCAATATTAAAAGAGTTAAATCCGGAAGCAATCGTGGTTGCAGCTTTTGGACAGATTTTACCAAAATCAATTTTAGAGCTTCCCAGGTATGGATGTATAAACGTACATGCGTCACTTTTACCCAAATATCGCGGTGCTGCACCGATTCAATGGTCCATTATAAATGGCGAAGATAAGACCGGAGTTACTATTATGCATATGGATGCAGGTGTGGATACCGGTGATATGATTATGAAAGCAGAAGTTCCAATAGATTTAAAAGAAACCGGTGGAAGTTTGCACGATAAATTAGCGGAATGCGGCGGTGAATTACTGTTAGAAGCTTTAAAGGCTATTGAAGATGGTACTGCACCCAGAGAAAAGCAAAAGGATGAAGAGTCCTGCCATACTAAAATATTGGACAAATCCATGGGATTGATTGATTTTAACCGTCCGGCAATTGAGCTGGAACGTCTCATAAGAGGATTAAATCCGTGGCCAAGTGCTTATACATTTTTGGACGGAAAAACTCTTAAAATCTGGGATGCGGATGTAATTGCAGAGGAAACTGCAGGAATTCCGGGTGAAATCGTAAAGGTAACAAAGGATACTATAGTAATTAAAACTTCTAAAGGAAGTCTGGCTATGAAAGAACTTCAATTAGAGGGTAAGAAACGAATGACGGTGGAGGCTTTTTTAAGAGGTTATTCTATTGATACGGGAAAAATACTAAATAATAAAAACATGTAAGGAATATAATAGTAACAAATTGAATTAAATCGGAAATTGTAACCCAAATAACAATCGGTAGGAAGTAATAACGTTTGTATTAAACAAATAAGGTTAGAGTCTACTAACAGCTAACAGTTTACAGATAGGAGGGAACTTATGTATTATCCATTTTTTGATCCAACATACATTCTGGTTATCATTGGTATCATTCTGTCTTTAGGTGCTTCTGCAATGGTTCAAACAACCTTTGCCAAATATAACAGGGTCAGAAGCTTGTCGGGAATGACCGGTGCACAGGCCGCTGAGAGAATTCTGCATTCAGCAGGTATTTATGACGTATCCGTACAGCATGTAAGCGGAAATTTAACAGATCATTATGATCCCAGAGATAAAACTTTAAAATTGTCGGATAATGTATATGGGCAAACATCTGTTGCAGCCATTGGGGTTGCAGCTCATGAATGCGGGCATGCCATCCAGCATGACAAAGGTTATGTACCTTTACGTTTACGAACCGCCTTTGTCCCGGTTGCCAATATCGGTGCTACCATATCCTGGCCGTTGATTCTTATTGGCATATTTTTAGGAGGATCACAAACATTAATTTATTTAGGTATAATCTTATTTTCCTGTGCGGTATTATTCCAGCTTATTACCCTGCCGGTGGAGCTGAATGCTTCTGCCAGAGCGGTGAAGATATTAGATGAAACGGGTATATTATATGGAGAAGAAGTGTCTCATACCAAGAAAGTATTAGGTGCAGCCGCTTTAACTTATGTTGCGGCAGCGGCGGCTTCCATACTGCAGCTTTTAAGACTGCTAATTCTGTTTGGAGGAAGAAATCGTGACTGATAAAAAGGAGCAAATAAGCGCCAGGGAAATTGCACTGGGTATATTAATGGATATCGTTCAGAACAGTAATTTCAGTCACACGGTTATGAGTCGTACTCTGAATCAGTACCAATACCTTGAAAAACAGGACAGAGCTTTTATTACCCGGCTTTGTGAGGGGACTATAGAACGAATGCTGACCTTGGACTATATTTTAAATCAGTATTCCAGTGTTAAAGTGAATAAAATGAAACCTTTGATACGTAACCTTCTCCGAATGAGTCTATATCAAGTTAAATATATGGATCAGATTCCTGATTCCGCAGCCTGTAATGAAGCTGTCAAATTAGCTAAAAAAAGAGGTTTTGGGAATTTGTCCGGATTTGTAAACGGTGTTTTAAGAAATATTGTCCGGGATACCAAAAAGGTAAGCTTTCCCAATGAAGAAACCGAAAAAGAGTTTTTCTTAAGCGTGGTTTATTCCGTACCGGAATGGCTGGTGAAACACTTTCTTTCCCAATATGATTATACTTTGGTTAAAAGTATGTTAGAGGCTTCTTTTCAGGATAAGAAGACAATCATACGCTGTAATACCGATAAAATAACAGTCGAAGATTTAACAGTTTTACTGAAACAGAATAAGGTAACTGTGGAACCTGGAACATATCTTCCTTATGCACTTAAGATCTGGGATTATAACTTTCTGGGACAGCTTAATGCCTTTAAAAAGGGGTATTTTCAGGTACAGGATGAGAGTTCAATGTTAGTAGGAGCTGTTTCCGGTGTAAGAAGCGGTGATTACATTATAGACGTATGTGCCGCACCCGGCGGAAAATCTCTTCATCTTGCTGAGTTGTTAAAATCCAGCGGGCACGTGGATTCCAGAGATGTATCGGAGGCTAAGGTTAACTTAATAAATGAGAATATCTTACGTAACGGATACACCAACATAAAAGCTTACGTAACGGATGCTCTTATTCTTGATGAAGAAAGCATTGAAAAAGCAGATATTGTTATAGCAGATCTACCCTGTTCCGGCCTGGGAGTGATCAGTAAAAAGCCGGATATTAAATATAATATGACCAGGGAAAAACAAAAGAATCTGGTAAAGTTGCAACGGGACATTCTAACAGTGGTGCAGCAATATGTGAAAAAAGGCGGTACCTTGTTATATAGTACCTGTACGGTAAATATAGAAGAAAACCTTGAGAATGTTCGATGGTTTACAGAACATTTTGATTATAGAATGGAAAGTATAGATGAATTTCTTCCGTCATCCCTATTATGTGACACTTCTAAGGAAGGTTATATTCAGCTGCTGCCTGGAATTCATAATACGGATGGTTTTTTTATTGCAAAATTGCGAAGAAAAAATTGATTTTGAGTTATCACAACTATCATAATATAAATAATCAAAAAATGCTGCGGCATTTTTGAACTATATCAGACAAAGGAAGTAATATGTCAAAAATTGATATTAAAGCATTAAACTTAGAAGAACTAAAGGATTTGCTCAAACAAATAGGGGACAAACCGTTTCGTGCAAAGCAAATTTATGAATGGCTTCATGTTAAGCTGGTCTCTGATTTTGACGAAATGACTAATATTTCGAAACAATTAAGAGAACAGTTAAATGAAATCAGTGAAATTACCAACCTTACAGTGGTTAAGAAATTGGATTCAGAAGACGGTGAAACCACAAAGTTTTTATTCCGTTTATGGGACGGACAGGTTTTGGAAAGTGTTCTTATGAAATATCATCACGGTAATTCCGTCTGTATATCCTCCCAGGTTGGTTGCAAGATGGGATGCAAATTCTGTGCTTCTACCATAGGAGGTTTTGAAAGAAACTTAACCGTATCCGAGATGCTGGATCAAATCTACTGTATTCAAAGGATTTCCGGAGAAAGAGTATCTAATGTCGTGGTAATGGGTACAGGGGAACCTCTGGATAATTACGACAATCTCGTTCGTTTTATACACATGTTATCGGATGAAAACGGTTTAAATATTAGTCAGAGAAACATTACCGTATCAACTTGCGGACTGGTAGATAAAATTAAAGCCCTGGCAGATGAAAACCTTCAGATTACCCTTGCACTCTCCTTACATGCGTCTAATGATACAGTAAGAAAGCAGCTAATGCCTATTGCGGAAAGATTTGATATGGATTCTGCATTAAAAGCCTGTATTTATTACTATGAAAAGACCGGGCGGCGAATAACATTTGAATACAGTATGGTAGAAGGATTAAACGATTTACCCGAGCACGCACTTGAATTATATAAGCGTATTAAAGGCCTTAACTGCCATGTAAATTTAATTCCGGTTAACCCTATAAAAGAGAGAAATTATAAGCAATCACAAATGAAAAGTATACAAAATTTCAAAAATATACTTGAAAAATATAGAATTAATGTTACTATTAGAAGAGAAATGGGTACCGATATTGATGCTGCCTGTGGTCAATTAAGAAAAAGCTATATGGATAAAACTTCTGGTTAAGCAATAATTCTGTATTTCAAATGGAAACCAGCAAATCAGTCGGTTTGCCTGGTATTGAAATTCAAGGAGGTGTAAGCATGCGATCATTTTCAATAACGGATATTGGAGAGAAAAGACAAATTAACCAAGATTACGTTTTTTGTGAGGAAAATAGTATTGGTGGTCTTCCGAATCTGTTTATTGTTGCAGATGGAATGGGTGGTCATAATGCCGGTGATTATGCGTCTAGATTCTGTGTTGAAGTCTTTACGGAGAAAATCAGAACGAATCAGCAAAAAACCCCAATTGGAATGATATCAGAAGCTTTACAATATACCAATGACTTGTTATTGGAAGAAGCCAATACGAAGAATGATCTTCAGGGGATGGGTACCACGTTCGTACTTGCAACAATCATTGAAAACATAATGTATGTGGCAAATGTTGGTGACAGCAGACTCTATGTCATCCGTGACAATATAAAACAAATTACCGAGGACCATTCCCTTGTAGAAGAAATGGTAAAAACCGGTGAAATTGATAGGAAGGATGTAAGGTTTCATCCGAATAAAAACATTATTACAAGAGCCTTGGGTGCTAATGCGACAGTAACACCGGATTATTTTGAGGTAGAATTAAATAAAGATGATATTGTATTAATGTGTTCAGATGGACTGACGAATATGATGGAAGATAAAGATATCCTGGAGGTTGTCAGAGAATATCCCGAGGATCTTAAGATGGCTGCAAATACGTTGGTAAACAAAGCCAATGAAAACGGTGGGAATGACAATATATCCATTGTACTTGTTAAACTATAGAAAGAGGTGAGGAAGAATGTTAAAACCGGGTATGTTTATTAGTGACCGATACGAAATAATTGATAAAGTAGGTTCTGGAGGTATGGCAGATGTCTATAAAGCCAGATGTCACAGGTTAAATCGTTTCGTTGCCATTAAGGTGCTGAAACCTGAATATAGTGATGATAAAAATTTTGTTAAGAAGTTTAGAGGGGAAGCACAATCGGCGGCAGGTTTATCCCACCCGAATATAGTAAATGTTTATGATGTCGGTGATGACAACGGTCTTCATTATATTGTAATGGAACTGGTTGAGGGTATTACTTTAAAAAATTTTATTGAAAGAAAAGGTAAATTAGAGGTTAAGGAAGCTGTCGGTATTGCTATCCAGATTGCTATGGGTATGGAAGCCGCGCATATGAATCATATTATCCATAGAGATATAAAACCTCAGAACATAATCATTTCCAGAGAAGGTAAAGTAAAGGTAACAGACTTTGGTATAGCTAAAGCGACTACTTCCAATACGATTACCTCTAATGCCATGGGTTCCGTACATTATTTGTCTCCGGAACAGGCAAGGGGCGGTTACAGTGATGAAAAGAGTGATATCTATTCCCTCGGTGTTACTTTATATGAGATGCTTTCAGGACAAGTACCTTTTGCCGGGGATAATACGGTTTCCGTAGCACTTTTGCATATACAGGGTGAGGCAGCTCCTCTTAGAGAACTGGATCCGAATATACCGCTTAGTGTAGACCGGATTGTACAGAAATGTATGCAGAAAAAACCGGAACGCAGATATCTTTCTGCTTCGGAATTAATTGCAGATTTAAAACGTTCCATTTCCAATCCGAATGGTGATTTTGTTGTAATTCCGAATGCATCGGTAAATGATTCACCAACCATTACCATATCGGACGATGAAGTAAATCACATCAAAAGTGCAACGAAAATGTCAGGAGCCGGTTATGACACTTCCAGAGATATCTATCAGAATACGGATGGGCGGAGGATGGCAGATACTAATTATAACCAGGAGGAAACCGAGGAAGAGGAAGAACTTGACAGTGTAGATCCAAGAGTTGAGAAAATAATTTTAGTAGGTTCCATTGCAGCAGGTGTAATTCTAACCATATTGATCATTTTCTTTGTAGTGCGTTTCTTTAAGTTATTCCCGGGTTCGGATAAGAATCCTGTTATTAATACTACAGAAACAACATCAGAGGAATCGATAGACTCAACCACAACGGAAGAAGCGACCAGTGAAACTATCGTTATCCCTCCTGTAGTCGGATTAAAATTAAAAGATGCTGAGGATACGTTATATGCGAAATCGGAATTCTTAAAAGTAACTTCCACGGAACAATATTCGGACGAATATGAAAAGGGAATGGTTATGAAACAGTATCCGGTGCAGGATACAGAAGTAGAATCCGATGCTGAGGTTAGCTTGGTAGTCAGCCTTGGATCGAAACCTTTCCCGGTTCCTAATGTATATAACTTAACGGATAATCAGGCGGTAACTAAATTACAAGATGCAGGACTTGTTGTACAGCATGACTATGCTTACAGCGATGAGACAGAAGAGGGAAGAGTAATTGAAACAAAACCGGCCAGAGATACGGATGCGGTTAAAGGGGATACGATTACGGTTATTATCAGTAACGGTCCGGAAATCAAAACGGTTAAAGTGCCGGCTATTCTGGGTCTTACTGAGAAAAAAGCAATTCAGAAGTTAGAAGCTGCAGGACTAAAAAAAGGTGAAGTTGCTACGGATTATTCGGATACCTATCCAAAAGGTCAGGTTATGTCCCAAAGTAAGGGAGAAGGAACAGAATTAGACAGTGGTACGGCAATTGATTTCGTAGTCAGTTTAGGTGCTGGTGTAGTTGATCCGCCGGAGGATAATAACCAGACTTATATCGGTCATATAGAGATAGATGAAAATCCGTTTGACTATGCCGGTGACAGCGGAATTGTTAAAATTCAGCTTATTCAGGATGGCAATACAACAACGCTTTTAAAAGAAGAGCTGGATTACGACAGCTTCCCGTTAAATATAGGCGATTATCCCAGTGATAGCGGCTCAAAAGGAACTGTTAAGATGTATGTCGGCAGGGAAGCGGCAGACGGTGATGACGGAGCTGTCAGTGAGAATGGTAAGCTGATAAAATATGAACAATATCCTACAACATGGCAAGTTGAATTTACACCGGTGGAAGAATAATGGAAGGCAAGATTATAAAAGGTATCGCAGGTTTTTACTATGTTTATGTAAAAACGTTCGGTTTGTATGAATGCAAAGCGAAAGGAATCTTTCGTAATCAAAAGATAAAACCTTTAGTTGGTGATAATGTAATTATTGATGTAATTGATGAAAATGAGAAAAAAGGTAATATTAGCGATATATTGGAACGAAAGAATGAACTTTTACGTCCCGCTGTTGCTAATGTGGATCAGGCACTGATAATTTTTGCGGCTGCGGCGCCTGCCCCTAATCTGAACTTATTGGACCGCTTATTAATCTTAATGTTAAAACAACAGGTGGAAACAGTGATCTGTTTTAATAAAAAAGATATTGTAACGGAAAAAGAAATCAGTCTTTTAGAAGATGCATATATTAAATGCGGTTATAAAGTTATTTTTACCAGTACGTATACTGAGGATGGGATTAAAACCCTGTCTGAACTGTTAATAGATAAGACGACAGTTCTGGCAGGGCCGTCCGGTGTAGGCAAATCTTCTATTATTAATAATATTCATCCGGATGCAAATATGCAGACCGGTAGGATCAGTGAAAAAATACAAAGAGGTAAGCATACCACAAGACATTCCGAATTATTTTATATACAGGGTAACACTTTTATTATGGATACCCCTGGATTTAGTTCCCTGTATATTCAGGATATGGAGAAAGAGGAATTAAAAGATTATTTTGCTGAATTTCATGAATATGAAGGTAATTGCAGGTTTCATGGCTGTGCCCATTTAAATGAACCCGGCTGTGCAGTAAAAGAAGCATTAAAGTTAGGAAAAATCAGTAAAGTCCGTTATAACAATTATACAGAAATATATGAAGAAATTAAGAATCAAAAGAGATATTAAGAAAAACTGACAGATAATTAAATTTACGGCTATTTGACTGCGATGTTTAAGTCTGCAGGTCGTGAGAAAGGTTTGGTTATTATTATGATTAAGTTAGCACCATCTATTCTGGCAGCAGACTTTGCTAATCTGGGTAATGATATTCTACAGGTAGAAAAGGCAGGAGCGGATTATCTTCACATTGATGTAATGGATGGAGCTTTTGTTCCGAGTATATCTTTTGGTGTTCCCATTATACAGGCAATACGTCCTGTTACAAAGCTTTTTTTTGATGTTCATTTAATGGTGGAGGAACCGATTCGTTTTATTGACGAGTTTGCAAAAGCCGGTGCAGATTTAATCACTGTTCATGCGGAAGCATGCAGACATTTAAACCGTACCTTGTCTAAAATCAAAGAAAACGGAGTGAAAACCTGCGTGTCTCTCAATCCGACAACTCCTTTATCCGAACTTGAATATGTTCTTAAAGATGTGGATATGATTCTACTAATGAGTGTAAATCCGGGATTTGGTGGACAAACTTTTCTACCGTTTATGCTTGAGAAGATAAGTACTTTAAAAAGTATGGCACGTGAAAGAAACTGCCAGATAGATATTGAGGTGGATGGTGGTATATCTGCGTCCAATGTTGAACAGGTAATAGAAGCAGGTGCGAATGTTATTGTAGCCGGGACCGCAGTATTTAAAGGTGATATTCAGAAAAATATCGCTGACTTTAAAAAAATATTTAATAACTTCTAAATCGAAGGTACGGGTAAATAAATGAAAGAAAATCGTATTCTGATCATTACAGGCGGAGTCATATCAATCGAATTTGCAAGGGGTTTTTTGAAAGAGAATAAGTTTGATATTACAATAGCTGTTGACAGCGGACTGGTTACAGCCAGTAAATTGGGAATTTCTCTACAGTATATAGTAGGTGACTTTGATTCCGTACCGCCTGAATTAATAGAAAGTTACCGAAGTGATAATGCTGTTATCATTAAAGAATATAATCCTGAGAAAGATGCTACTGATACACATATTGCATTAAACTTAGGGATAGAGTTAAATGGCGGTGAAATTGTTATATTAGGAGCGACAGGTACTCGTATTGACCATATGCTGGCTAATATTCATTTATTATATTTACCTCTGAATAAAAATATAAAAGCTTCTATTATAGATGAACATAATAAAATATATATGATTAATAGAAGTACAACCATATATAAAGATAAGCTGTTTGGTCCATTTGTTTCGCTTCAGCCTTTTACAGAGGTTGTAAAAGGAATTACATTAAGGGGATTTAAATACCCCTTAAAAGATTATACAATGTATAAAGGTGACAGTATAGGCACCAGTAACGAAGTAGTAGAGGAACAAGCAGATATTTTATTGCAGGATGGCGTACTTATTGTAATAGAAGCAAAAGATTGAAAGGAAGACACATATGAAATTAGGTATAGTAGGTTTACCCAATGTAGGAAAGAGCACATTATTTAATTCACTAACGAAAGCCGGCGCTGAATCCGCCAATTATCCCTTTTGTACAATAGATCCGAATATAGGAATTGTTGCGGTACCGGATGAGAGATTGAAAGTATTGGGTGATTTATATCATTCAGAAAAGGTAGTACCTGCAGCGATTGAATTTGTGGATATTGCAGGATTGGTGAAAGGTGCTTCCAAGGGTGAGGGATTAGGAAATCAGTTCCTTTCCAATATCAGAGAGGTAGATGCCATTGTTCATGTTGTAAGATGTTTTGAAGATACCAATATAATCCATGTTGACGGGTCGATTGACCCACTTAGGGATATTGAGACCATAAACCTAGAATTAATATTCTCTGACCTGGATATCATTGAAAGAAGAATGAGCCGCACATCCAAGGGATCTAAAAATGATAAAACTCTTGCTAAGGAATTAGATTTATTGGAACGTCTGAAAGGACACCTGGAAGCAGGCAATATGGCTAAAGGTTTTATGACAGACGATGAAGAAGAACTTGTTTTGTTAAACGGATATAATTTGTTGACTTATAAACCGGTGATCTATGCTGCCAATGTAAAAGAAGATGATTTAGCTGATGATGGTGCAGGAAACGGTTTTGTTAAAAAGGTTAAGGAATTTGCCACAAAAGAAAACTCTGAAGTTTTTGTAATATGTGCCCAGATTGAACAAGAAATTGCTGAACTTGACGACGATGAGAAAAAATTGTTTTTAGAGGATATGGGACTTAAGGAATCAGGACTTGAAAAATTAATTCGTGCGAGCTATCATATTTTAGGTTTAATCAGTTATTTAACAGCCGGACCGAAAGAAACCAAAGCCTGGACGATTGTGAAAGGGACCAAAGCTCCGGGTGCGGCTGGCAAAATCCATACGGATTTCGAGAGAGGGTTCATCCGTGCAGAGATTGTAAATTATGCGAATCTTGTAGAATGCGGCAGTTATAATTTAGCGAAAGATAAAGGTTTAGTACGTTCGGAAGGCAAAGAGTACGTAGTTCAGGACGGCGATGTAGTATTATTCCGTTTTAATGTATAAGAAAGTGGTGAACTAATATGTTAATAAGTGCTGCAACTAGTATCTGGTTTCCTAATTTAGGTATTGAACTGAAAAATGTGGGCTCGCACATCAGTGTCTTTGGGTTTGAAATCGCTTATTATGGTATTGTAATTGCCTGCGGAATGGCACTTGGTTATCTGGTTGCGGAGTGGCAGGCAAAACGCACCGGTCAGGATAAAGACTTGTATCTGGATTTTGCACTATATGCAATTATATTATCAGTTATCGGAGCCAGAGTATATTATGTAATTTTTGCCTGGGATGAATTTAAGGCGGATCCGATACAGATATTTAATATCAGGAATGGAGGACTTGCTATCTATGGCGGTGTAATCACCGCTATTATCACAGCCTTTGTATACACCAGGATCAAAAAATATTCCTTTGCCCTTTTAGCCGATACCGGATGTCTTGGTTTAATAACCGGTCAGATGATAGGCAGGTGGGGTAACTTTTTTAACCGCGAGGCATTTGGCAAATATACCAATAATCCGTTTGCCATGCTTTTGGATATTAAGGACGTAAGCAGTGATTATACGGCTCCCGTATCGTATCTGACTGAAAAATATTCGGGCAAACCGGATGCACTGAAGCGAATCATGGAGATCAGGGAGAATCCGGTAGTTATTAGTGGAATAACGTATATTCAGGTTCATCCTACTTTTCTTTATGAATCTGTTTGGAATTTATGTGTTTTGATATTATTGATAATCTATTCTAAACATAAAAAATTTAATGGTGAAATATTTTTATTATACCTGGCAGGATATGGTTTAGGAAGAGTCTGGATAGAAGGTTTAAGAACGGATCAGTTATTTTTGTGGAATACACCATTTGCTGTATCCCAGTTATTATCCGGTTTATTAGTTATATCCGCTGTAGCAGTTATTATCTTCAAACGTATTTCTTTAAAAAAGAAGATTACAATAAAATAATTTAATTTAACCAATATATATTGTTAAAATTATCAAAACACGATAATAGAGACAAACTTTTTACAGGTTAAGACATTGAGGAATAGGACCAAATGACTATTCCTTTTTTTGTGCCTAGATATAGTTGAAATAAAGTACATTTACTTATTTTATACAATATATTGTACATGTTATGTATAAAGTTGCAAGCTGCCAAATATAACCATGGCTGCTTGTCTTTTTTTTATGCAGAAATGCTTGATAAATTCCCATAAGTGGTATAAAATATCATTAGAAGTGGAGGAAAGTGGTGCGAAGTGGTAGTAAGTGGTAGATAGGTGGTGAGATCCATGTTCATGGGAGAATACAATCATACGATTGATACCAAGGGTAGAATAATAATACCATCCAAGTTCAGAGAAGCTTTAGGTGATGAATTTGTTGTTACCCAAGGTTTAGATGGCTGCTTATTTGTATATCCTAATGAGGAATGGATGAACTTCGTCACTCAGCTTAAAAATCTCCCCGGAAGTAAAGAAGCCAGACAATTACAGCGTTATTTTATGGCCGGAGCTGCCACATGTGAAGTGGACAAGCAGGGAAGAATACTGATTCCAAACAAGTTAAGAGAACAGGCTGGTTTGGAAAAAGATATTGTGTTTGTCGGAGTCTTAAGTAAAATAGAAATTTGGAGCAAAGATAAATGGGAAAGCAATAATGATTATGATGATATGGATCAGATTGCAGAACACATGTCGGAGTTCGGACTAAGCTTTTAGGGGGTTTTAGATTGGACACTTTATCAGAAAATTTTAATTTTAAACACAAATCCGTACTATTAGATGAAACAATTAAAGCACTTAATATAAAACCGGATGGAATATATGTAGACGGAACCTTAGGGGGAGGCGGCCACTCTTATGAAATATGCAGACGGTTGTCAGGAACCGGTAGATTAATCGGCATTGATCAGGATGAAGCAGCTATAAAGGCCGGAAGCGAACGACTCGCAGAATATAAAGATAAAGTAACCATAGTAAGAAGCAATTATTCCGATATGAAGAGAGTACTTACTGAGCTTGGGATTCACAAGGTAGATGGTATATTACTGGATTTGGGCGTTTCTTCCTATCAACTGGATACCATAGAACGTGGATTTTCTTATAAAGAAAATGCACCGCTGGATATGCGAATGGATACCAGGTATGACAGAACAGCAAAAGATATTGTAAATGGGTATAGTGAATTTGATCTGTATCGTATTATTAGAGACTACGGTGAGGACAAGTTCGCTAAGAACATTGCAAAGCATATTGTTCGTGTGAGAGAAGAAAAAACCATTGAGACAACAGATGAACTGACAGAAGCAATTAAAGCGGCTATTCCAATGAAAATCAGAAAAAATACAGGTCATCCTGCTAAGAAAACATTTCAGGCAATACGAATTGAATTAAATCGGGAGCTGGAAGTTTTAATTAAATCACTGGATGATATGATCGGAATGTTGGCGGATAATGGCAGATTATGTATCATTACCTTTCATTCCCTGGAAGACAGAATTGTAAAAAGCAGTTTTAGAAATAATGAAGATCCTTGTACTTGCCCACCAAACTTTCCTGTTTGTGTTTGCGGAAATGTATCAAAAGGAAAGGTTATTACCAGAAAACCAATCTTACCGACGGATCAGGAGATTATTGATAACAAGAGATCAAAAAGTTCAAAACTTAGAGTTTTTGAGAGACATTTATAGGAATTGAGGGGAGAAAAGCATGGAGGCGAAAAGACATCGTTATCAATATAATAATTATTCCATAGATGGAAACAATGCGAGAAAATTACAGGTTATTCCGTGTTACAACGAACCAGAAGAGTTAGACCCCAGAAAATTGCCGGTTAGAGAAAAAAGAAGAAAACCGAAAGCTGATATCGGTATCGATTTATTTTCTGTATTTTTTTTAACCATTGCTATTATTGTGACCTTATATACCTGTATTAATTATCTTCAGGTTCAAACGGGTCTAACGGAACAAAATAAGGAAATAGCTGAATTAGAACACAGTTTATTGAAACTGCAGAATCAAAACAAAGATGCTTTATCAGAACTGAATACCTCACTGGATTTAGCTTATATCTATAAAGTTGCAACAAAAGAGCTTGGTATGGTTTATCCAAAAGATAACCAGATCATATCATATAAAAGTAATTTAAGCGATTATGTAAGACAATATGAAGATATACCGGAAGAAAATGGTTCTGATTTACTAGATAGGATATTAAAATAATTATCCGATATATCTGTAGGAGAATGTTGCTTAAGCCGCCTTAATGAAATAATAAAGATAGTAAAGATATTTCGGACATAATTGATAAATTAATCTAGCTGAGGGGTATCTATGAGAAATGCGTTAAGAGAAAAAAAAATAAAAAAATTTACAAATAAAATGCAAGCAAAGTTATTGCTTGTATTTTGCATTATTATCATCACAATGATAGGCCTGATTGTAAGGCTGGTTCATATTAACCGTACCGATGGGGAACGATACGCAAAAAAAGTATTATCCCAGCAAACGTATACAAGTACTGTTATACCTTTTCAAAGGGGAAGTATTCTTGACAGAAAAGGAACTGTTTTAGCAACCAGTGAGAAAGTATATAATATTATTCTGGATGTTAAATTTATGTTGGAGGATAAAAAGTATTTGACCCCAACAATCAAAGCATTAACCGATTGTTATGACAGTATCAAAGAAGAGACTGTAATGGATTTGGTGAATAAAAGACCGGAAAGCAGATATGTCATCCTGAAAAAAGGTATCAATTACGAGAAAATGATGCAATTTAAGGACAAAGAAGAAAAAGATAATAACATAAAAGGCGTCTGGTTTGAAGAGGATTATGTGAGAAAATATCCGTATAAAACATTAGCAAGCGATGTAATTGGTTTCACATCCAGCGGTAATGTAGGTAACTGGGGGATAGAACAATTTTATAACGATCAGTTGAACGGAGTAAACGGCATTGAATATGGTTATATTGATTCTGAATTAAAATTGGAACAGACGACAAAACCGGCAATAAACGGTAATACCATTGTATCAACCATCGATGCAAATGTTCAGGGTATCGTTCAGGAACACATTAAAAAATTTAATAAGGATATGGATTGTTTAAATATAGGCGTTATCGTAATGAATCCAAACAACGGCGAGATATTAGCCATGGCCTCCAATGAAGAATATGATTTAAATAATCCAACGGATCTGACTTCTTTTTACACAAAAAAAGAAATTGACAGAATGACTGATAAGGAAAGATTAGATGCACTGAATGCAATCTGGAGGAATTATACTATCAGTGATATGTATGAGCCAGGATCTACATTTAAACCATTTACTGTCTCCGCAGGTCTGGAAGAAAATATTATTCATCCGAATGATACTTATGTTTGTGATGGAGGGCAAAGCATTAACGGAGTTAAAATTGGGTGTTCCCATATACATGGTACAGTTGACCTGACTCAAGCACTTATGAAATCCTGCAATGACGCACTGATGCAGATTGGAGCCAAAGAAGGAAAGAAACTGTTTTATGACTATCAGAATTCATTTGGGATGGGACGTAAGACAGGAATAGACCTCCCCGGTGAAGCGGTAGGTATCTTAGTTCCTGAAAACAAATTAAGTCCGGTAGATTTAGCTATCAGTAGCTTTGGGCAAACTTTTACTGTTACTATGATCCAGATGGCAAGTGGATTCTCCTCTCTGGTAAATGGCGGCTATTATTATGAGCCTCATATTGTTAAGCAAATAATTAATCAGGGAGGTGCAACTTTACAAAATATCGACAAAGTACTGGTAAAGGAATCTGTTTCCAGTGAAACCTCTAATTTTATTAAAAATGCTATGTATCTAACCGTAGAGGGGGAAGGCGGGACTGCGTCTGGAGCAAAGGTTCCGGGTTATAAAGTAGGCGGCAAAACCGGTACTGCGCAAAAATTCCCCAGAAAAGATAAAAGACATCTGTTATCCTTTATTGGTGCCGTACCGGCAGACAAACCTGAAATGGTTATATATGTTGTTCTTGATGATCCGCAGAAGATTGAGCCTTCAGCACAATCAAGCGGTATCGCTACAAAATTTGCAGGTGAAATCTTAAAAGATATATTGCCGTTTTTAGAGATATATCCTACCGAATCTACAAAAGGGCTTAATACATCGAAGTCAACTCCGGCCCTGCCCAGTACTGGTACAAAAGCAAAATCAGATAAGAAAACCTTGGGGGATACCGATACGACTAATGGGAATCCCAATGAAGATAATGCCGATGGGAGCACTACAGATGCAGATAATAAGGATACAAATAAGAAAGATAATATAGATTCCGTCAATACTGCAGATTCATTAGAGGGTGACAGTTTAGAATATAACAATGAGAATACTTTTCCGGAATCGGATGAAGATGGTGAAATTCTTGATTTTATACCGGATACCTCAGAAAGCGACAATGGGTCGGATATACAATCTGATAATAACAATTAGTTTATAAATATATTATCATAACCTCATAAAGTTTGTAATAAAATAAAACGATAAGATAAGTGAGGTTATCCTTATGGCACGTAATAAAACCTTTAACCGCCGTAATGTTCTCGTTATTGCCGCCATAATTTTGATAGCAGCAATAGGATTGACAGTCAGACTGGGTTATCTGATGATTCTCAAATCAGCCGACTATGCACAACGTGCGGAAGATCTGCATGAAAGAGAGCGGGCAATCAAAGCGGAGAGAGGAACCATATATGATAAAAATGGAATAGCTATTGCGACGAATAAGCCTGTCAGTACTATTTCTGTTATACATAGCCAGATCAAAGACCCCGAAAGGGTAATCCAGGTTTTATGCGATTTACTTGGTCTGAGTGAAGAAAAAGTAAGGAAGAGGGTTGAAAAAGTATCTTCTATAGAAAGAATAAAATCCAATGTAGATAAAGAAATTGCAGATAAGATCCGTGAGTATGATTTAGACGGAGTTATGGTGGATGAGGATTACAAAAGATATTATCCGTACGGCAGTTTAGCTTCAAAAGTAATTGGTTTTACCGGTAGCGATAACCAGGGTATTATTGGTTTGGAAGTTGCATATGATAAATATTTAAAAGGAATCGATGGTACGATTCTGACTTTAACTACAGCTTATGGTGTGGAGATTGACAATGCCGCAGAGGACCGGATAGAACCAAAAGCCGGTAATAATCTATATATCAGCCTGGATGTAAATATCCAAAAATACGCAGAGCAGGCCGCTTTGAAAATTATGGAAGCCAAAAATGCAAATAATGTAAAGATGATACTGATGAATCCACAGAATGGTGAATTATATGCAATGGTTAACGTTCCTGAATTTGACTTAAATGATCCGTATACCTTAACGGATAATATGCTAAAAGGTGCCGATGCATCTTCTTTAACCAGTAAACAAACCAACGATCTGTTGAATAATATGTGGAGAAATGCCTGTATCAGCGATACCTATGAGCCGGGTTCCTGTTTTAAAATTGTAACAGCTACTGCAGCACTTGAAGAAAAGGTCGTTAAGCTGGATGATAAATTCTTCTGTCCGGGTTATAAAATAGTAGAAGACCGAAGAATACGGTGCCATAAGGTGGGCGGTCACGGCAGTGAAACTTTCGTAGAGGGCATAAAGAATTCCTGTAATCCGGTTTTTATGGAAATCGGAGCTCGGGTTGGTGTCACCAATATGTATAAGTATTTCGGCAGATTGGGACTTTTCAATAAAACAGGTATAGATCTGCCAGGGGAAGCAAAATCAATCATGCATAAACCTGAGAATGTGGGAGCAGTTGAACTAGCGACCATATCTTTCGGCCAGTCATTTCAGATAACACCGCTCCAGTTGTTGGTTGCAGCAAGTGCAGTTGTTAACGGAGGCAATATCGTAACTCCTCATTTTGGTGTTCAGGTAAAAAGTCCAGAGGGCACTACAGTAAAAACCTTTAAATATGAAGGCGCGCCAGGTGCAGTTTCAAAAGAAACATCGGAAACCATGAAAAAATTATTGGAAGCAGTTGTTTCTGAGGGTACCGGTAAAAGAGCTTATTTACCCGGATTTAAAATCGGGGGAAAGACAGCGACATCAGAAAAATTACCTCGCAGCAGCAACAAATACATATCCTCCTTTCTAGGATTTGCACCGGCAGACAATCCACAGGTTATGGCAATCGTTTTAATCGATGAACCGACCGGGATCTATTATGGCGGTACTATAGCAGCACCGGTTATTGCTGAGGTATTTGACAATGTACTTCCTTACTTAGGCGTTGAACCCCATTATACAGAAGCCGAAACGAAAGAATTTAATGTTGGTACCATAGAAATGCCCAATCTGGTAGGTAAGAAAAAAGATGAGATAAAAGAAATTTTAAAAGATACCGATTATGGTGACATCTATTATTTAGGTGAGGGTGAAACAATCAAGGAACAATTCCCATTACCAGGTGAGAAGATAAATCTAAATAGTGACTTGATTCTATATTTGGAATAGCATATAATAAGAAAGTTGGTTTGAAACGATTGTCTTAATAGTCACGTTGGTTTTACAAAAGAAATAACAAGAGGATTCACTTGGGAGGAAAAAAAGATGGATTTTAAAATATTAATGCCAGTTATTATATCATTTGTCATCAGTGTAATTTTATGTCCGATTTTAATACCTTTTTTAAAAAGATTAAAATTTGGGCAGTTTGTACGTGATGACGGGCCGGAGAGTCATTTAAAGAAATCGGGTACACCAACGATGGGTGGAATTATTATATTGCTTAGTGTTACCCTAACTTCTTTAATTTATATCGGTAATTTTCCGGATATGATACCGGTCTTATTCTCAACAGTTGGATTTGGCATTATCGGTTTACTGGATGATTATATCAAGATTGTGATGAAAAGATCTATGGGATTAAGGGCATGGCAGAAACTGGTAGGACAGATATTGGTTACTGCAATTTTTGGTTATTATTTAGTAAATTATACCGATGTTGGTTCGACTATGCTTATACCTTTTACCGGAGGTTTTAAAGGTGGTATGTATTTAGATACATCCTATTTATTTATTCCTTTATTATTTTTGGTTGTATTAGGTACTGTAAACGGTGCCAATTTTACAGATGGTCTGGATGGTTTAGCGAGCAGCGTAACACTTCTAATTGCTACATTTTTTTCAGTGGTAGCAATTGGAATTCATAGCGGAATTTCTCCCATCACCTGTGCTGTTGCTGGAAGTTTGTTAGGTTTTCTGGTATTTAATATTTACCCTGCAAGAGTATTTATGGGGGATACAGGCTCCCTGGCTTTGGGAGGATTTGTAGCGGCTTCGGCTTATATGCTACGAATGCCTCTATTTATACTAATTGTAGGATTAATCTATCTGGTTGAGGTTCTGTCAGTTATACTCCAAGTCGGTTATTTTAAATTAACCGGTGGTAAGAGGATTTTTAAGATGGCCCCGATTCACCATCATTTTGAATTATGCGGTTGGGCGGAGACAAGAGTAGTGGCAGTTTTCTCTATTATAACAGCAATTCTTTGCTTAATAGCTCTAATGGGAATATAACATCTGGGAGGATTTAAGACGATGAAACTAAATGATAAACGGATTTTAATATTTGGAACCGGCATAAGCGGCATTTCTGCTGCGAAATTGTTACAGAAAGCGGCAGCTGATATTATCCTATATGATGGCAACGATAAGTTAGATAAAGATGAAATAAAATCTAAATTACCTGAGGATTTTAAGGGTACCATTCTTTTGGGGGCTGTTCCGGAAGAATTAATAAATACTCTTGATTTGGTGATTTTAAGTCCTGGTGTACCTACTGATTTAAATTTAGTAAATCAAATGAGGGATAAAAAGATTCCAATCTGGGGAGAAGTAGAACTTGCCTATTATTTTTCCAAGGGAAAAATTGTAGGTATTACAGGCACAAACGGTAAAACAACTACGACAACACTGGTCGGCGAAATTATGAAAACCTATTTTAATAGTGTATTTGTTGTTGGCAATATCGGAGTGCCTTATACGGAAATGGTTTTAAATACTACAGAAGAATCTGTTACCGTTGCAGAAATGAGCAGCTTTCAATTAGAGACCATTGAATCTTTTAAACCTAATGTAAGTGCTATCTTAAATATAACGCCGGATCATTTAAACAGACATCATACTATGGAAAAATATATAGAAGCGAAAAAAAACATTACCTTAAATCAGGACAGTAAGGATGTTTGTATATTAAATTATGAAGATGAAGTTTTAAGAAAAATTGGTCAGGAACTAAAAACAAAAGTGTTCTATTTTAGCAGTTTGCATATTTTGGATAAGGGAATTTACCTGGAGGACGAAAATATTATTTACAAAAACGGACAGAATAAAATCTTAGTCTGTAATATAAAGGAGTTAAATATCTTCGGACGTCACAGTTATGAAAATGTAATGGCTGCTGTTGCCTGCGGAATTTCACTTGGTGTTCCTATGGATAAAATTAAAACTGCAATTACGAATTTTGTTGCTGTGGAGCATCGAATCGAATATGTTACAACGAAACACGGAGTTAAATATTATAATGATTCCAAAGGTACGAATCCGGATGCATCCATGAAAGCAATTGAATCCATGCAGACACCGACGCTTTTAATTGCCGGTGGTTATGACAAAGGTTCCGATTATGATGAGTGGCTGGAAGCTTTTGACGGTAAGATCCGCTTTTTAGTGTTATTAGGTCAGACTCGGGATAAAATAGCAGATACAGCGAAACGTCATGGCTTTGAAAACATTATTATAGTAGAAAGTCTTAAAGAAGCTGTTGATGTATGTGCTATAAAAGCCAATCAAGGTGATTCCGTTCTTTTGTCACCTGCCTGTGCAAGTTGGGGAATGTTTAAAAATTTCGAGGAACGCGGACGTTTATTTAAAGAATATGTAAGAAATCTGGTGTAATAAATCACTAAAATAGAATAAAGTTACTTTCATCTGAATATAAATAAAGTTAAACCGGCAGTATATAGGTACATCTCGTACAGATAGGAGCAATCAATGACAAGAGCAGAAAGAGATCAGGGAAAATTAAAAAAATTCCATAGCTATTACGATTACAGTCTTCTGTTCTTAACGCTGTTTCTGGTATGCTTTGGGTTGGTTATGATTTATAGCACCAGCTCGTATAATGCAAGCAGGGATTATGGTAACCCTGCGTATTATTTGGAAAAACAAGGTGCATTTGCAATACTTGGCACGGTGGTTATGCTAATTGTATCAAAAATAGACTATCGTATTTACATTACTAAATTACCGGTATTAAAAGTGAAACCAGTTACTTTATTATTTATACTCTGTATTCTATTACAGACTTATGTTTTGTTTTTTGGACAAAAAATTAATGGTGCAAGACGATGGATTAGTTTGGGCTCTCTTGGCAGGTTTCAACCCTCGGAGCTCTCTAAGATAGCAGTAATTTTATTTACTGCGTACATAGTAAATTTATCACCAGTGAAACTGGATAAATTCAAAGGTTTTATTAGGGTAGCGGTATTTATTGCACCACTAATCGTATTGGTTTTAATTCCGAACTTTAGCACGGCATTAGTTATGTCGGCAATCATGGTTGCAATTTGTTTTGTTGCCAGCAGAAAAAAATTATATTTTATCGTATCGGGAATCATAATGGGAGGAATCGGTGCTGCCTTTGTATTTGGGGTAAGTTACCGCAGCACTCGTATTGATGTTTGGAGGAACGTTGAAACCCATCCGAAGGGGTATCAGATTTTGCAGGGATTGTATGCTATTGCTTCCGGAGGAATCTTTGGCAAAGGTCTGGGTGAAAGTATGCAAAAACTGGGTTTTATACCGGAATCACACAATGATATGATTTTTTCCGTAATTTGTGAGGAACTTGGCCTTTTTGGTGCAGTTGCCGTAATTATGCTGTTTGTTTTAATGGTGTGGAGATTATTTGTAATTGCAATTAATGCATCTGATTTGTATGGAGGATTGATTGCTACAGGGGTGTTGACCCATATAGCGGTACAGGTATTACTTAATATCGCCGTAGTTACCAATACGATTCCCTCCACAGGAATTCCGCTGCCTTTCATTAGTTACGGAGGCAGTTCTTTAATGGTTTTACTGTTTGAAATGGGTATTGCACTCAGCGTTTCAAATCAGATTAAATACGAACGATAGTACGAATAATTGGTATTTACTATTACCATTTGGCTGATGGCACAAATCAAAGAATATTTCATATAGTAATTATATATTAGGGTTTGATGAGGTGCACCATGGCATTTATAGAGATCAATGGAGGAAAGCAGCTGAATGGTGAAGTTAACATACAAGGTTCAAAAAATGCAGTATTACCGATTTTGGCAGCTACTGTACTGGTAAATGGAATAATAAAGCTGAATAATTGCCCAAAAATATTGGATGTTTTTCATATGATTAAAATATTAGAGGCAATCGGCTGTATCGTATGGTGGGAAAAATCTTCACTCATTATAGATACTACTAAGCTTAATACATCGACAGTTCCGGAAGAATATGTAAAAATGATGCGATCTTCCATCATATTAATGGGTGCTTTGTTAGGCCGTACACATTCGGTAACCATTACGTATCCGGGAGGGTGTACCATTGGCGCGAGACCAATTGATTATCATTTAAGCGCTTTTCAGGATATGAACATCTCATTGGAAGAAGAGGACGGGCTGATTAAATGTACTACTACCGGTATAAAAGGCAATGAAATCTTCTTAAAATTCCCAAGTGTTGGGGCGACAGAGAATGTAATACTTGCTGCAGTATTGGCCTCAGGCAGAACCAGTATAATTAATGCTGCAAAAGAACCGGAAATAACAGAATTATGTAAATTTTTAAATTCCGCTGGAGCAAAGATCAGAGGTGCAGGAACGGAAACAATTGAAATCGTGGGAGTTGAATTTTTGTATCCTATTGAATTCACCGCTTGCTCTGACAGAATTGTGGCAGGCACGTATTTAGCCGCTGTAGCCGGAACAGGGGGAGAAGCGGTATTAACAGGGATTGGAGGTGACAGCCTTCACACTGTTATTAAGTTATTACGAGAAATGGGCTGTAGTATATTAACCGGAGAAAACTATATTATTATTGCTTCTTCGGGAAGACCAAAACCAATACCTTTTATCCGTACTATGCCTTATCCTGGTTTTCCAACCGATATGCAGTCACAGTTTATGTCGGTTCTTATGATGGCTGCAGGCACCAGCAAGATTGTAGAAGAGATATTTGAGGGAAGATATCAAAATGTAAAAGAACAGATTAAATTTGGAGCAGATATTCGCATCTTAGGCAGGGAAGCTACTATAAATGGTGTACCTGAGCTTATGGGATGTGAAGTATATGCCAGCGAATTAAGGGGTGGTGCAGCACTGGTTATAGCTGGACTTATGGCAAAAGGTAAAACAACTATATATAATCCTAATTTTATTGAAAGAGGATATGAGGATATATGTAGAGACTTAAGAGGGTTAGGAGCAGATATTAAAATGCTGGCCTAGTATAACAAAAGCAGCAAACAGTGCACAGGGAATACGATAGGAGCTGATATGAGGGAACAGAGGGAAAAATATCATAATAACGGTTTATTACTGGGTTTCATGAAATTGCTGATTCTCTGCCTTGTTATAATCATTCCTGCGTTTATACTGTTTGTAACCTGCAGGCTGGATACGGTAATTGTAGAAGGCAGCAATCATTATACAGATGAAGAATTACAAGACAAAGTGATTACGAAAAAGACAGATTGGAATACAATCTTACTTTATCTGCGATATAAATACGGAAAGGTAGAGAGTATTCCATTTGTCGAAGATATAGATGTTGAACTGGTTAACAAAAATACAGTCAAAATCCATGTATATGAGAAAGTGGTCACCGGCTGCATAGAATTTATGGGTGGTTACATGTATTTTGATAAAGATGGTATTGTTGTGGAGAGTTCGAATGAAAAACTGGACGAGGTTCCGTTTATAACCGGATTAAGCTTTGACCGGATTATTTTATATGAGAAACTTGACGTTCAGAAAAAGTCCATGTTTCATATAATTCTTAATATTACACAGCTGATTAAGAAATTTGGATTAAAAATAAATACGATTCAATTTAATCCAAATTTAGAAGTGACGTTATACAGCGGAGATATTAAGATTTTATTAGGAAAAAGAGATACTTATGATGAACAGATTGCTGAATTAAAGAATGTACTACCAAAAGCAAAAGGCAGAAAAATAATTTTGGATATGACGGACTTTAATGAGAAACAAGATGAAATAATTGCCAAACCCTTAGAGTAAAAAAATATAAATTTAGGGTTGATTATTTTAGTAATTAAAGATATTATATACTATAGGATTAAAGAATATACTCGTCTAATTATACATACAAGTAGGACAAGCATATAAAAGGAAAAATTAATTGTCATTTGAATATGTTATTAGTTTATAAGGGTTATGAAATATAGTCTAGAACGATTAGTATAGTGAAGGAGGAAGTACCTTGCTTGAGATAAGAACAAATGAAGCTGATTCATCTGCAAAAATACTTGTTATTGGAGTAGGGGGTGCAGGGAATAACGCTGTTAATAGAATGATTGAAGAGAATATTATCGGAGTGGATTTTATTTGTGTTAATACGGATAAACAACACTTAAAAAATTGTAAAGCACCACAGTGTGTTCAAATTGGCGAAAAGTTAACGAAAGGGTTAGGAGCAGGTGCTCAGCCTGAAATCGGAGCCCAGGCCGCTGAAGAGAGCAGAGAAGAGTTAACTGAAATTATCAAAGGCTCGGATATGGTGTTTGTTACCTGTGGTATGGGTGGCGGAACTGGAACCGGCGCAGCACCGGTGGTTGCTCAGATTGCCAAAGAGATGGGGATCTTAACGGTAGGAATTGTAACAAAACCGTTTAAATTTGAAGCAAAAGCCCGTATGAACAACGCATTAAGCGGAATCGAAAAACTGAAGGAACATGTAGATACCTTGATTGTAATTCCTAATGATAAATTACTTGAGATTGTAGACCGAAGAACTACTATGCCGGATGCACTTAGAAAAGCAGATGAAGTATTACAGCAGGGTGTACAGGGAATTACGGATTTAATCAATGTTCCGGGTCTGATTAACCTGGATTTTGCTGATGTACAGACAGTTATGAAAGATAAAGGAGTAGCACACATCGGTATTGGTGTTGGCAAAGGTGACGATAAGTGCGTGAATGCAGTAAATCAGGCTATCACCAGCCCATTATTGGAAACTACTATTAAGGGAGCTTCTCATGTTATCATTAATATTTCCGGTGATATAAGTCTTATTGAAGCCAATGAAGCTGCAACAATGGTTCAGGAACTATCCGGTGATGCAGCGAATATTATTTTTGGTGCTATGTATGATGATACGACTCCGGATGAGGCTACTATTACCGTTATTGCTACGGGTTTAGACAGTAAAACATCAGCAGCAGGAGAACAACATGTATCAGGACCTAGTTTTTTAAAACAACCCAATACCAGGCCAGAGTATAAATTTAACAGTGGAGTAAATACTTCCTCCTCTTATTCGAAAGCACAATCACAGGTGGCAGCCACAAGTACCAGCAACAATATAAATAGAACACCTTCACAAAACTACCCAGGTTCAAGTCCTGTTTCTTCCGGCAGTAGTCCATTTAATACCGGTACGGCAGAACCAAGCGGAATAAAAATACCGGAATTTCTTCAGAAAAATAGGAATCATAAATAATTCATAAATAAATAATTAAATAAATATTTAATAAGAGCCTGTCTCAACTTTTCATAAAGTTGGGACAGGTTTTTTTTCGTGTAACAGAATAAGAATTTATATGTATTTTTAACCAATTTATACATACATCAGATGAAGTGAACCAGCATACTGTTTCCGGTAACAGGGAACTGACAGGACATAATATGCTGCGATTAAAAGATAAAAAATGTAAAATTATTACATATTTAAGCACCTAAGTGATATATAACTATTATTTTGTAAGTATGAGTAAATGAAAAAGAGAAATTAATTACCAGAAAATGACAAATTATACAAGGTAAAGAAGCTATAATAGGTAAAGAAATACAAGTTATGGAAGCGGGGGTGGACTTGTACCTTGAGATTTATGTAGATGTAATTTTTATTATTAATTTTATCATGGATATCCTATTACTATGGATAGTAAGGAAAATATTAAAGTATAAAAATTCAATATTCCGATTATTGTCAGGAGCTGCAATAGGAGCCTTGGGAGCTTGTATACTGGCGGTTTTACAGGGGCTAAACGGTCTGATACAATTTTTAGCTGCTTATGTCGTAATTTGTTTTGCTATGATAATTGTTTCATTTCAGTTTAGAAACCTGGCAGCTACATTAAAAGCGGTTGCTATACTTTATATTACCACATTTTTTTTAGGTGGAGTATTAAATTCTCTTTATTATCATTCCATGTTGGGATATTATTTCACAGAGTTAATTCATGGAAGATTATTTCAGAATCAAAACATGGCTTATTTTGTCCTGGCGGTCCTTGTAGGTACTTTAGCAGTGAAGATCTTTATTCTCACTTTAAAAAACTTACGCAGCAAAGAATTACAGACTTACGAGACAGAATTAACCTATGGAGACAAGAGTGTTCGAATAATCGGATTGTTAGATACAGGTAATGATTTACATGATCCGATTTATGGAAAGCCGGTAATAATTGCAGAATTAGCTGCATTAGAACCGTTATTAACGGTACATCAAAAGAATCGACTGCAAATACTGTCAGATACTTTAGATGGAGGGCGCACCTTTTTAAATGATAGGGAAAATTCATTACAAAACAGCAGTTTACAGGAGCAGGAAGAGGAGTTTTTTAATATTATGATGATTCCATATCATTCAATCGGTAAAAAAAACGGTATGTTACCTGCAATAGTGATGAATCGGGTAGTTATATTTAATGGTGATGAAAAGATATACAGTGAGAAAGTATATACGGCCATTAACAAAGAAAAGTTGTCAAAAAGACGGGAATATCAGGTTATTTTACATAGGGGTATTATGTGACAGATAGGTACGGAAGTGGTGCATTGGGTGAAAGTGTAAAGGGAGGAAAAGTAAAAAATGCTATTGAAAATTACAATACCAAATAAAATTCAATTTAGGGTTATTCCTGACTTTAGAAGTATATTATTTAGCGGTCATGGAGATATACATTATATTGGTGGAGCAGAGGTTCTTCCCGCACCGTTAGATGCAGAAAGGGAAGCGGAGGAAATTGCAAAACTGGGAACGGAATATGATTCAGAGGCAAAATCTATTTTGGTTGAACATAATTTGCGGTTGGTAGTATATATAGCTAAAAAGTTTGATAATACCGGTGTCGGGGTGGAAGATTTGATTTCCATAGGTACAATCGGTTTAATTAAAGCAATTAATACATATAATCCGGACAAAAATATTAAGCTTGCAACATATGCTTCCAGATGTATCGAAAATGAAATATTAATGTATTTAAGGAGAAATAATAAAACAAAACTGGAAGTATCCATTGATGAGCCTTTAAATGTGGACTGGGATGGAAACGAATTGCTTTTATCCGATATTTTAGGTACGGAAGAAGATGTTATCTATAAAAATATTGAAGAAGAGGTGGATCGGAAACTTTTAGGAAAAGCTTTATCAAAACTCAGTGAAAGAGAACGAATTATAGTACAGTTAAGATTTGGCTTAAACACGGAGGATGGGAATGAGAGAACCCAGAAAGAAGTGGCGGATCTCTTAGGAATTTCTCAATCATATATTTCCAGATTAGAAAAGAAAATAATAAAAAGGTTGAAAAAAGAAATGTTAAGGCTGGAATAAAATTTATTGCCAAAAAAGGAAATTATTACATTCTAATTTATCGTATAAAGAGAACCCAAATAGTGAATCATTAATTTAGAAATATAATTTGGGAGGTTTCAATATGGCTCTTTATAAGGTAGAAATATGTGGTGTAAATACGTCTAAATTACCATTATTGAACAATAGTGAAAAGGAAGAATTATTTAAGCGTATATTAAAGGGGGATAAAGAAGCAAGGGAATTATATATAAAAGGTAATCTTCGGTTAGTACTTAGTATTATACAACGTTTTTCCAATAGTAATGAAAATGTGGATGATTTATTTCAAATAGGCTGTATAGGACTTATGAAAGCCATTGATAATTTTGACATTACTCAAAATGTTAAATTCTCAACTTATGCTGTCCCAATGATAATTGGTGAAATAAGGCGCTATTTAAGAGATAATAACAGCATACGTGTCAGCCGTTCTCTTAGGGATACCGCCTATAAAGCTATTTATGCAAAAGAAGCTTTATTAAAAAAGAATGACAAAGAACCGACCGTTTGTGAAATCGCTGATGAAATAGGCTTGAGCAAAGAGGATATCGTATTTGCATTAGATGCAATACAAAGCCCGGTCTCACTTTATGAGCCTGTTTATTCGGAAGGCGGCGATACACTTTATATTATGGATCAGGTCAGTGATAAAAAAAATAAGGAAGAAAACTGGGTTGAGGAAATTTCTTTAAAAGAGGCCCTATCCAAATTATCTGAACGTGAAAGAAATATAATTGAACTTCGCTTTTATGAAGGTAAAACACAGATGGAGGTAGCAAAAGAAATATGTATCTCCCAGGCTCAAGTTTCCAGACTTGAAAAATCGGCATTAAAAAGTATGAAAAATTATTTGGTGCAATAAATTTCAGAATATAAAATAATAAAGGTTGTTGCAAAATTTTAAAATATAAATCCTATTTTATTTATATTATTTACTAAATTTTGCGACAACCAATTTTAAAGAAAAGCGGATTTTACAAGAGCTTTTTCCGCATCAATATCTACAAGGATTACATCAGCACCAATCTGTTTTATACAGGTATAATCAATGATATATTCCTGATCTCTGCCTAAGATACCCCATATCTTACATGGACCGGGCACAATAAGACGAACAACAATTCCGGTATGGATATCAATTTCCAAATCACAAATATAGCCAAGTCTTTCACCGTCTCTGCAGTTTATTACTTCTTTTTCTTTTAATTCACACATTCTCATCTTGCTAACACCTCACTGGATTCGGTTAAGCAGCTGCATTTATTATTTAATATATGTTTCAAAATATGGATATATGTAGAAAATGACTTGACCAAAAGGCAAAACTTCAATATAATCGAGCTATAATTATATTAAAATATTGGAAAGAAAAGAACTAAATTAATATAGGAAGGATTTTACGTTAATTTAGGGTTAATTAGCAAAATTGATAAAAAGAAGAAGTATTAGGTTGAAAGAAAATATAAGAAAAGAAAGGATGCCACATACAGATTCTTTCAACCTGTGAAACTTGTTTCACATTTTATTATGTGGCAGTACCGCAGGTTTGTCTGCGGTATGCAATTGCAGATTGCAATGGGTGTAAACAATGAAGTGTCCATTTTGCGGTAAAGAAAATACCAGGGTTATCGATTCAAGACCTGCGGATGATAACAGTTCGATCAGGAGAAGACGTCAATGTGATGAATGTTCCAAACGATTTACAACCTATGAAAAGGTTGAAGCAATTCCGTTGGTAGTTATTAAAAAAGATAATAACAGAGAACCTTATGACAGGGCCAAGATTGAAGCGGGTGTATTCAGATCCTGCCATAAGAGACCAATATCGGTTGACCAGATTAACGCTTTAGTGGATGAAGTAGAAAATGCTATTTTTAATCTGGAAGAAAAGGAAGTCCCCAGTTCTATTATCGGCGAAATACTTATGGATAAACTAAAAGATTTGGATCCGGTTGCATATGTGAGATTTGCATCCGTTTACAGAGAATTTAAGGATGTAAATACTTTTATGAATGAATTAAAGAAGATACTGGACAAGGACAACTAGAAAATGTAATTATAAAATTCGTAATAAGGGGAGATAGTGATGAAAGTATTGGAAACGGACAGGTTACTGCTTAGAAACTGGGAGATTTCTGATTTGGAAGATTTTTATGAGTATGCAAAAAATCCTAATGTAGGGCCAATGGCCGGATGGAAACCTCATGAAAGTCTTGACGAATCACGGAAAATACTAAATTCATTTATAGAGCGGGAGGAAGTCTGGGCGGTTGTATATAGAGTAAATCGGAAAGTAATCGGATCTATCGGACTGCATAATGACAGTAAAAGAAATTCAGCTAATATTAAAATGCTTGGTTATGTGCTATCCGAAGATTACTGGGGAATGGGGCTGATTCCGGAGGCGGTAAGAGAAGTAATCCGCTATTCTTTCGAAGAGTTGGATTTGGCATTGTTATCGATTTATCATTATCCTTTTAATGTGCAATCCAAACGGGTAATAGAAAAATGCGGTTTTACATATGAAGGGATTTTACGAATGGGAAGTCAGATTTATAATGGAAAGGTATATGACGATATATGTTACTCCATTAAAAAGGAAGAATGGCTTTTAGGATTAGTTACACAGTAAAAAGAATTATAATACTTTCAGGATAATAGGTTTTGCTAATCTTAAATTATACAATTTATTATTTAAATATGGGAATAAATGTTTTTGTTTTACCATATTATACAGTAAATTTATAATTTAATATTTGACAAAACCTTTATATTTTGTAGAAAATTATCTTGTAAGAATTCAGGTTCTTTGTTATACTGAATCTGGATGATGTTTCCTTTTATTGGAGAGACAATGAAAGGAGCAAATATGTTTAGTAAAGCTTACAGTGCTGCTGTAAACGGAATCGATGGCATCATTGTATCCGTGGAAGCGGATGTCAGTGACGGATTACCAATTTTTGATCTGGTTGGTTACCTGGGTTCCGAAGTAAGAGAGGCCAGGGAAAGAGTCAGAATCTCTCTTAAAAATTCAGGTTATCAGCTGCCGGCTAAGAGAATTACCATTAATTTATCTCCCGCAGACCTTAGAAAAGAGGGTACTGCATTTGATCTGCCTATTGCAATCGCAATTTTAACCGCTTTCGGTTATATTCCCCAAGAAAATCTGAATAAAACAATTTTTATAGGTGAAATGAGTCTAAATGGTAAAATTAATAAGGTTAATGGTGTACTGCCCATCGTTTATAATGCATATAAGCTGGGGTTTAAACGTTGTGTCGTTCCCTTTGAAAATGTTAAGGAAGGTGCAGTGGTACAGGGTATTGATGTTTACGGTGTTAATAATCTGCAGGAGGCAGTAAGATTTTTAAATAATGAAACAATCTTGGAACCATATTTTATTCATACGGAAGATTTGTCTTTTATAAGAGAAGACATGGACAATCTGGACTTTTCGGATGTTACCGGACAGGAACTCGCGAAAAGAGCTATCGAGATAGCAGTATCCGGAATGCACAATTTACTAATGATCGGTCCTCCCGGGGCCGGTAAAACTATGCTGGCTAAAAGAATTCCAACGATTATGCCGGAACTTAACTTTGAAGAAAGTTTAGAGATTTCAAAAATCTACAGTGTATCTGGTTTGCTGAATAATAATTGTTCCCTGATTAAAAAAAGACCTTTTCGCTCTCCCCATCATACAATCACTGCTGCGGCACTAGCCGGAGGCGGCAGAACTCCTATTCCGGGTGAAATAAGTTTAGCCCATCTCGGCGTCCTGTTTCTGGACGAATTTCCTGAATTTAACCGTAATACCATTGAAATTTTAAGACAACCCCTGGAGGAAAACGAAGTTACTATTGCAAGACTTTACGGAACTTACAAATATCCGGCGGATTTTATGCTGGTTGCCGCAATGAATCCATGTTCCTGCGGATATTATCCGGACCGTAATAAATGTAACTGCTCCATAAATCAAGTAAAGAGGTATATAGGAAAAATAAGCCGGCCATTATTAGACCGGATAGATATCTGTATTGAAGCTCTGCAGGTTAACTATAAAGAACTGGAGAATCATAAACTGTCAGAGACTTCGGAAAATATCCGGAAGAGGATAATGGCAGCCAGAGATATACAGTTAGAACGTTACAAGGATGAAATATTTTATTTTAATTCTCAATTGACACCTAAAACAATAAGCCGTTATTGCAAGCTGGGTAAAAAAGAAAAGAGTCTGATAGAAAAAGCTTTTACGAAGATGAACTTAAGCGCGCGGGCATATCACAGAATACTAAAAGTATCGAGAACGATAGCTGATTTGGATGGTTCGGAGGATATTAAGGAAAAACATTTAAGTGAAGCTATCTGTTATAGATCATTAGACAGGAAATATTGGGAAGATTAGATAAATAATAAGCATTACGAGAGTATATACATAAGCAAGATTGATTTGTATATAAAGGAATTTATAATAAGTGAGGAAAAAGATGATACAGAAAGAATATTGGTTTTGGTTATGCAATCTGGATGGGATTGGTATAAAGAAAACGCAGGCTATTTTAGAGTTTTTTGAAACACCCGAACAGGCTTTTATGGATAAAGGTACTGGGCTTGATCAAATCGGAATATTATCAGAAGCTGATAGAAATACAATTATAAAAAGTAAAGACGTGGGAAGAATACAAGATAACTATGCTAAATTAATTAGCAAAGGCATATATTTTTTAACGAAAGATGAGGCTCATTATCCATCAAAGCTGCATAATATATACAATCCGCCTTATGGACTTTATGTTAAAGGGGAATTACCGAAAGAGGACAGGTTAAGTATAGCAATAGTAGGGGCCAGAAACTGTTCTGATTATGGTAAAGAGATATCCAGAAATATTTCCAGCGAATTGGCAAGTGCTGGTGTCCAGATAATTAGTGGATTGGCAAGGGGAATTGACGGTTATGCTCATGAGGGTGCTCTTTTAGCAGGAGGTTATACCTGTGCAGTGGAGGGGTGCAGTGTTGATATCTGTTATCCCAAAGAGAACTTTAACATCTATATGGAAATGCAGCAAAAAGGAGGAATTATATCGGAATACGGACTAAATTGCTATCCTAAAGCCGGTAATTTCCCAATGAGAAACCGCTTAATCAGCGGTATGTCCGATGGTATACTGGTAATAGAAGCAAAAGAAAAAAGCGGTTCTCTGATTACAGTGGATATGGGCTTGGAGCAGGGGAAAAATATTTATTCCATTCCGGGACGTATTAATGATATTTTTAGTGCGGGATGTAATAATCTCATAAAAATAGGTGCCAAAATGGTTACAGGACCGGAAGATATACTGGATGATTATGGGATAATTTATAAAAATTGTAAAACCCAATTGAAAAAAATTGATAAATTACTTGAAACCAAAGAAAAAATAGTGTATGCTTGTTTAAGTTTCTTTCCCAAGCATATGAATGAAATAGCTGGAGAGACTAATCTAAGTATAATGGAATTAACGGAAATTCTTATGAATTTAGAAATGAAAAATTACATTAAACAGATCAGAAAAAATTACTATGCTTATATATCTTAATTATATATTAAAATGTATTAGAACCAAATAAGGGGAGTGGGTATATGTCAAAAAATCTAGTTATAGTGGAATCACCGGCGAAGGCTAAAACGATAAAAAAGTTCTTAGGCAATAATTATGAAGTAATTGCGTCAAACGGACATGTGAGGGATTTGCCCAAAAGCCAGTTGGGGATTGATGTAGAAAATGATTTTGAACCTAAATATATTACAATAAGAGGAAAAGGCGAATTATTAGCTAAAATTAGAAAAGAAGTGAAAAAAGCAGATAAAGTTTATTTAGCAACTGACCCTGACCGGGAAGGAGAAGCTATCTCCTGGCATTTATCAAAAACATTAAAATTAGATGAAACAAAATCCAGCAGAATCACTTTTAATGAAATTACAAAAAATGCAGTAAAATCTTCTATTAAACAGGCGCGAGATATAGATATGAATCTGGTGGACTCTCAGCAAACCAGAAGAATATTGGACCGTATGGTTGGGTATGGAATCAGTCCTGTTTTATGGGCTAAGGTAAAACGCGGATTAAGTGCGGGGCGCGTTCAATCTGTTGCTCTTCGGATTATTTGTGACAGAGAAGAAGAAATTAATGCCTTTGTACCTGAAGAATACTGGAATTTGGAAGCTGTATTTGATGTAAAAGGAGACAAAAATTCTCTGACGGCTAAATTTAACGGTTATGGCAATGATAAAATAGTAATTCATTCGGAAGATGAATTAAATGGTATTTTAGATAAGCTTAAGGATGCCGAATATAAAATTAATGAAATAAAACGGGGAGAAAGACAGAAGAAATCACCGCTTCCTTTTACAACCAGTACATTGCAACAGGAAGCTGCTAAGAATTTAAATTTTTCAACTTCTAAAACCATGCGTTTGGCCCAACAATTATATGAAGGGGTGGACGTTACAAATCACGGTACGGTTGGTTTAATTACTTATCTACGTACAGATTCTGTCAGAATTTCAGAGGAAGCCGATGTAGCTGCAAGAGATTTTATCTCGACCAATTATGGGAGTGACTTTGTTGCAGATAAGGAAAAAAGTAAGGATAACGGCAAAAAAATACAGGATGCTCATGAAGCAATCCGTCCTACTTATGTTGATCTGACACCGGTATTGGTTAAAGATTCTTTAAGCAGGGATCAATTCCGTTTATACCAGTTAATCTGGAAACGGTTTATAGCCAGTAGAATGCAACCTGCTAAATACGAAACAATTTCTGTTAAAATAGAAGGAAATGGATATCGATTTTCTACTTCAGGTTCTAAATTAATATTCGATGGTTATATGTCCGTATATACAACAGAAGAAGATGAAAAGCAAAATAATTCTATGCTAAAGAATTTAACGGAAAATGCCGAACTAATATTAAAGGACTATAGTCCTTCACAGCATTTTACGCAACCCTCAGCACATTATACGGAAGCATCTCTGGTTAAAACTTTAGAGGAATTAGGAATTGGAAGGCCAAGTACTTACGCGCCTACTATATCAACGATACTGGCCCGCAGGTATGTTGTGAAAGAAAATAAAAATTTATATGTAACGGAGCTTGGAGAAGTCGTTAATAATATTATGAAACAAGCGTTTCCAAGTATTGTTGATGTAAATTTCACGGTGAATCTGGAATCTCTCCTCGACAGGGTTGAAGATGGCTCAGTTGCATGGAAAACGGTAGTTCGTAATTTTTATCCTGATTTGGAGGCTGCTGTATCTCAAGCAGAAGAAAGCCTGGATGAGATTAAGATAGAAGATGAGAAAACCGATGTAATATGTGAAGAATGCGGACGTAATATGGTTATTAAATATGGCCCTCACGGCAAATTCTTAGCTTGCCCGGGATTTCCTGATTGCCGGAATACAAAACCTTATCTGGAGAAGATTGGGATAGCATGCCCGTTATGCGGTAAGGATGTAGTTATCCGTAAGACAAAAAAAGGTCGACGATATTATGGTTGTGAGAATAATCCTGAATGTGAATTTATGACATGGCAAAAGCCATCAGAAGTAAGCTGCCCAAAATGTAATGGAATTATGGTTGAAAAGGGAACGAGTTTAGTATGTAATGACGAAAAATGCGGATGCATTATTGCGA
Source organism: Anaerocolumna sp. MB42-C2 (assembly GCF_030913705.1). GTDB lineage: Bacteria > Bacillota > Clostridia > Lachnospirales > Lachnospiraceae > Anaerocolumna. Next base: position 616,839 of record NZ_CP133190.1, on the reverse strand, counting down.
AAAACTGATAAATAAGTTAAAAATATCAATTTTTTTAGTGTGCATGTGTCAAAATACGTGAATAACTATTGTTTTTATGAAAAATGTATGGTAAGATTTATCTGATGACACAATTGTAAGGCATATTCGTAATAAATATAGGAACAAAGATCGTATTCCTATAATCGGATGCACGGCGCAAAAACAGCGCCTACTGTCAGAAGCTTAAGAATCAACTTCTGATAAGTAATATGATAGGATTCTATAATCAGATGTACGGCGGTAAGGTACACCGCCTTTATCAGCATTTCAAAAATTGAATGTCGGTAAATTAATTATTGAATTAGTACAGATGGATACTGGGAGAAAGATAAGTATCAAATCGGTGGGGGTACTGGGAGGATGTTTCATGAGCGTACAGTTGCTAGACAAGACAAGAAAGATTAACAAACTATTACACAATAATAATTCCCATAAGGTTGTCTTTAATGATATCTGTGAAGTATTAAGTGAAATTTTGGAATCCAATATTCTTGTAATTAGTAAAAAAGGTAAAGTATTAGGCATTAAGAACAGGGATGATATCACTGAAATCAAGGAATTAATTAAGGACACCGTAGGCGGATATATCGACCAATTATTAAATGAAAGATTGCTGAATATATTGTCTACAAAAGAGAATGTTAATTTGCTGACTTTAGGTTTTGAATTTATAGAGGGGAATAATTATCAGGCGATCATAAACCCAATAGATATAGCGGGTGAAAGGCTTGGAACTTTGTTCCTATATAAAAGCAGTAAACAATATGATCTGGATGATATTATATTGAGTGAATATGGTACCACAGTTGTCGGTCTTGAAATGATGCGTTCTGTGAATGAAGAAAATGCTGAAGAGAGCAGGAAAGTTCAAATTGTTAAATCAGCTATCAGTACACTGTCATTTTCTGAATTAGAAGCTATTATTCATATATTTGAAGAGTTAGAAGGCAATGAGGGTATCTTAGTTGCCAGTAAAATAGCTGATAGGGTTGGTATAACAAGATCCGTTATCGTTAATGCATTACGCAAGTTCGAAAGTGCTGGAGTAATTGAATCCAGGTCCTCCGGAATGAAAGGTACTTATATTAAAGTGTTAAATGATGTGGTATTTGATGAATTAAAAAAATTGAATAAATAATTATAATAATGAATTTTATTAATATTTTGAAAATTTATAAATTTTTATTTTAAATAAAATAAAATAATTACAGTTGGACTTTGTTTTTTAAAAAATTGAAACAATATCTTAAAAAATGAAAGAGATTTATGATGAATTTAACTCATAAATCTCTTTTTTTGATGTTTTACTACAATCTTGTCGATAAAATACTACATTTTATGATATAATAGTACTAGTTGTTTAAAAATTGCTTGTTTTTTTGTCATAAAATAATTATAATTATACCAGATACGAAAGGAGTGTAAATAAATGATAGGTTCAAATGCATTTAATTATATCAATGTCTTGGATAAAGCAGCAGATGCCAGTTGGATGAGAAATAAGTTAATAACCAATAATCTTGCGAACGTGAGCACACCTAATTATAAAAGAAAAGATATAGAATTTCAGACTTATCTGGCAGATGAGCTAAAAGGGGAGGGTACCTTAGATCAGAAAGTTGCCGGGATAGACCTGAATTCATTGGAAGCATCTGTATATACAGATCATGCTTCATTAAGTTACCGCCTTGACGGAAATAATGTTGATATTGATACGGAATCAGCAAATGAGGCGGAGAATCAGATCAGATATTATGCTTTATTAGATTCTATGACACAGGAATTTAGCAGAATTAAATCTGTTTTGGTGAATAATTAGGAGGGTAGTATATGTCTATAATGGATGGAATGAATGTCAGTGCCAGTGGAATGACTGCACAGAGATTAAGAATGGACATCATCTCACAGAATATTGCGAACGTTAAGACAACAAGGGATGAAAACGGGGAAGTATACAGACGAAAGATGGTAGTATTTGCAGAAAAAGGAACGGATTCATTTGCAGATATATTACATAGTAAAACAGGAGAAAGAGTTGGTAATGGAGTGAAAGTGACTCAGATTATAGAAGATACCAAGACGCCAATGGAGATGGTTTACGATCCTTCTCATCCTGATGCAAATGAAGAAGGATATGTTGCATACCCAAATGTGAATGCAGTAACAGAAATGACAAACTTAATTGATGCAAGCAGGTCATATGAAGCAAATGTAACAGCCTTTAATGCTACTAAGAATATGGCTTTGAAGGGATTAGAAGTAGGGAAATAATAGGGGGTAACTTATGGACATAGCATTATTAAATGGTATATCGGATCTTAGTACATTTGACAGAAATACAGCTGCAGTAAATAAAACAAATAAGAATGAAACTTTTGAAAACCTGTTTCAATCAGCGCTCTCCATGGTGAATAATACAAATGATTTAACGAATGCTGCAAAGAATGCGGAGATGTCTTATGCATTGGGTTTTAATGAAAATACCCATGATTTGCAGGTTGCACAGCAAAAAGCCAACCTATCACTGCAATATACAGTAGCAGTAAGAAATAAGGTATTAGAATCTTATAAAGAGATTATGAATCTCCAATTCTAACTCGATGACTAGAGGAGCAGTAACATGGTAGAGAAACTAAAGCAGATTCCGGTTCAGCTATTAAATCAATGGAATAAATATACCAGTAAGCAGAAAACAATAATTATTTGTGTGATTGCGACTGTTTTTTTGGCATTGATTATTGTAGTGACACTTATGAATCGGGTTCAGTATAAAACTTTAATTGAAAATGAAACAACAAAGGATGCAAGTGAAGTAGCCAAACTATTAGAGGACAAGGGTATTCCGTACAAACTTGATGCAGATAAAGTTACTATTATGGTAGATAAAAAGAAATATTCGGATGCACTTCTTTTAGTTTACAGCAGTGATGTTCCTACCTCTGGGTTAACCATGGAACAACTGATGAAAAATGACTTGAGTACTACTAATAGTGACAGAAATTTAAAGAACCATTTATATATACAATCAGAAATCAGAAAATATTTAATTACAATGACTGGTATTAAAGATGCACAGGTTACATATGTACCTCAGGAAACTACTTTCAGTGTTTTATCTGAAAAAAAGGATTATCCGGCCAGTGTAGCTTTAACCATTACAGATGATTTTAATATATCTACGGCCCAGGCTGTTGCAGAATATGTTGCTGCGGCAATTGGTAACGAATCTACAGAGAAAATAAAGGTAATTGATCAGAATGGCAACCTCTTATTCGGTGGCAAAGATGATTTGTATTCTGGAAGTGCCAACTCTGTCTTGGATTATCGCGAAAAACTTCAGAATACATACAACAACAATATCTATATGCTAATGATGAAATTAGGATATAATGACGTTCAGCCTATGTTTAATTGGGTGCTTAATATGGATAAGGTTACTCAATTATATACTGAACAAATCCCGGCAGAAGGTTCGGATCAGGGCTTATATAAAACATATTATTCCTATGATACCCAAAACACAAGTAATGATGCAGGGGGGACACCGGGTACCGATTCTAATGATGAAACTTCTTATGATGTACAGACAGATAAGAATCAAGGTTCCTCATCCTCACAAGTTAAAATAGAGTATTTACCAAGTGAAAGAGTAACCAATACGGAATATGAAGTAGGTGCAGTAGTACCGGATCAATCTTCAGGAAGTATCGTATGTACCAAAGTTGTAACTTATAAAGAGGAAGACTTAAAAGCGCAAGGTGCTTTAGATAATATGACGTTTGATCAATATGTTGCACAAAATCAGGAACGAAAGCCGATTACGATCGGTGATGATATATACAATATGGTTTCAAATGCTACGGGTATACCAGTGGACCGGTTATCAATTGTTGCATATGAACAACCGGTTTTTGTACCGATAGAATCAAATGGAAGAGGACTCACTTTTTATCTCCAGATTATTCTTGCACTGTTAATTATAGCCTTATTAGTATATGTAGTATTTAAAGGCACTTCGCCGGTTGAAGTAACAGAATTAGAACCGGAATTATCGGTAGAACAGCTTTTGGCTACAACAAAAGAAAATCAATCTTTGGATGATATAGAATTTAGTGAAAAATCTGAGACTAAGAAGATGATTGAAAAATTTGTGGATGAAAACCCTGAAGCAGTGGCTCAATTATTGAGAAACTGGCTGAATGATGAATGGGGTTAATGAAACTGTATTACAGTTTTTAGTAAGTAACTTAAAGGAGTATACCATATGGCTAAGAATAGTGAAATAACAGGAGTCCAAAAAGCAGCGGTTCTTTTAATTGCCCTTGGACCCGAAAAATCGGCCAGTATTTTTAAACACCTCAAAGAAGATGAAATAGAACAGCTGACATTAGAAATTGCCAATACCCGTAGCGTTTCACCGGCTACAAAAGAACAGGTCTTGGATGAATTTTATGAAATTTGTTTAGCTCAGCAGTATATTGCCGAAGGTGGTATCGCTTATGCCAAAGAACTTTTGGAAAAAGCTTTAGGAGAAGAAAAAGCTAAAGATGTAATTGGCAAACTGACAGCTTCCTTACAGGTTCGTCCGTTTGAATTTGTAAGAAAAACCGATGCCAGTCAGATGTTAAACTTTATACAGGATGAACATCCACAGACGATTGCCCTTATTTTGTCCTACCTTTCTTCGGGTCAGGCCTCATCCATAATTTCAGCATTGCCTCCGGATAAACAGGCAGATGTAGCAAAGCGTATTGCTCAAATGGACCGTACTTCACCAGATGTTATTAAAGAAGTGGAAAGAGTATTGGAACGTAAGTTATCCTCTTTGGTAAATCAGGATTATACTATCGTTGGTGGTGTAGATTCCATCGTAGCTATATTAAATACAGTTGATCGTGGTACTGAAAAACATATTATGGAAACATTGGAAATCGAAGAACCAGAATTAGCTGATGAAATAAGAAGAAAGATGTTCGTATTTGAAGATATCCTTTCTCTTGATGATAAATCGATACAGAGAGTGCTTCGAGAAGTCGACAATAACGAATTGGCAGTTGCCTTAAAAGGCTCCAATGAAGAAGTACAGACAGTTATATTTAACAACCTATCAAAACGTCTTGCCGCAATGATTAAGGAAGATATGGAATTTATGGGTCCTATCAGATTAAAAGATGTTGAAGAAGCACAGCAAAAGATTGTTAATATAATAAGAAAATTAGAGGACTCCGCTGAAATTATTATTTCCAGAGGTGGAGGTGATGAGATTATTGTCTAATATTATAAAGTCAAGGTTTATTTATTTAAATGGTGAGAATAAAAAAGTTATTGATTCAAATGAAAGAAGCGAACAATTTCGCCTAATCAATCTTACGAAACAAATGAAAACAGAATCCGTCAGGGAAGAAACAGCAGCCACAAAAGAAGAGGAAAATATAACTTTTATTGAGGGTATTAATGCAACTGTTATTGAGACTGTTTCAGAGGTAGAGGAAGATGAATTATCGAACCAGAAACGGGAAGAAATCTTAAGCGAAGCAAGAGAGCAAGCTGAGCGAATTTTAAAATCAGCAGAGGAAGAGGCAAAGAAAACCAGCGAATTACTTTATGAGGAAGCACGTAATAAAGGGTATCAGGATGGTTTTGAAAAAGGAATGTCAGAAATACAGCAAAAAGAAATAGAACTGGAGCAGTTAACCCAGAAACAGAATCTAGAATACCTGGATCAGATCAATAAGCTGGAACCACAGTTTGCTGAAATCGTAGCTTTATTGGTTGAACGGGTTACCGGAATTATTGTGGAAGATAAAAAGGAAGTAATCCATTATCTGATACATAAAGCAATGTTAAATTCTGATAACAGTAAAACCTATACAATCAGATCTTCGGCGGATGATTTCGACTTTATAATGTCGAAAAAAGACGAATTAATAGCTCTTGGAAAAGAAGATACCACAGTTGACATTATTTTGGATAAAGAACTTCAAAAAAATCAATGTCTGATTGAAACGGATGCAAGTGTAATTGACTGCAGTCTGGATGTTCAATTAAGCAATTTAATACAGGATATTAAACTTTTATCCAGCAGTCTAAATTAGCAGATTTATATATAATATAAAACTATGAAATGGGAGCCATTTATGATTACTGTAGATTTTAATAAGTACAGGAATTTAGTTGACAAATCATATGAAAAATCTCTGGGGAAAGTAGTTAAAGTTGTTGGCTTAACCATTGAATCCATTGGTCCCAAAGCAAATCTGAATGATTTATGCCTAATTGTTTCAAAAGACAAAAAGCAGACAGTTATGGCAGAAGTAGTAGGATTTCGGGATAATCGGATTTTATTAATGCCTTATGGTAATGTGGAAGGTGTTGGGGTTGGAAGTACGGTGGAATCCACCAAAGAACCGTTAAAAGTATGGGTCGGTGAAAGTCTTCTCGGTAAAACCTTAGATGGATTAGGAAGGCCGATAGATAATTCCGGTATAGAATTAGCTAAAAGCTATTCGGTTGAAGCAGAACCACCGGATCCTATGAAACGAAAATTAATTGATGAAGTACTTCCGTTAGGGGTTAAAGCTGTAGATGCTATGATAACAGTCGGTAAGGGACAGCGTATTGGAATATTTGCCGGCAGCGGTGTAGGAAAGAGTACTCTTCTTGGCATGTTTGCACGAAATACGAAAGCGGATATCAATGTTATCGCATTAATCGGTGAGCGGGGAAGAGAGGTAAGGGAATTTATTGAAAGAGATTTAGGTGAAGAAGGCTTAAAACGTTCGGTGGTGGTTGTTGCTACCTCGGACAAACCAGCTCTAATCCGTAAAAAGGCAGCTAAAACGGCAACTGCCATAGCAGAATTTTTCAGGGATCAGGGGAAAGACGTATTGTTAATGATGGATTCTCTTACCCGTTTTTCCATGGCACAAAGAGAAATAGGTTTAGCTTCCGGTGAACCGCCGGTTTCCAGGGGATACCCGCCCAGTGTATATTCTGAAATGCCTAAATTATTGGAACGTGCGGGTAATTCCGAACACGGTTCGATAACCGGTCTTTATACCGTATTGGTGGATGGTGATGATTTTAACGAACCCATAACGGATACAGCAAGAGGAATATTAGACGGGCACATTATGCTGACCAGAAAATTAGCCAACAAAAACCACTATCCGGCTATTGACGTACTGCAGAGTATATCCCGGGTTATGTCATCTATTGTTACAAAAGAACATAAAACAGCCGCAGGAAAGTTAAAAATGGTTTTAGCAACTTATAGTGAAGCGGAAGATTTGATAAATATTGGTGCATATAAAAACGGATCCAACAAAAACATTGATTATGCTATATCTAAAATTGATTCAGTAAATGAATTTTTAAAACAGGATGTTGATGATAAATTGGAATTTGGAGAAATCATAGATTCCTTAGCGGAGATTTTTGAGGATTAGGTGATTAAATGGCTACTAAGTTTGTCTATAAGATGGAAAATATTTTATCCGTTAAATATAAAATGGAAGATCAGGCAAAAACAGCTTACGGTTTAGCACGTATGAAACTTACAGAAGAGGAAGATAAATTATTTGCTCTTAAAAATAAGTCAATTCTTTACCAGGAGCATAAAAAAAATCTCATGTTATCCCGATTAAAACTTCTTGAAATAAGAAAATGCGAGGAAGCAATTGAGGTTACGAAACATCTGATCGAGCAGCAGCAAAATGCCGTAAAAAAAGCGGAGAAACAACTTGAAAATATGCGTGTACGCCTAAATGCCGCAATGCTTGACCGTAAAACCCATGAAAAATTAAAAGAAAATGCTCTGACTAATTTTTTTATAGAATATGAATCAGATCAAAGAAAAGAAATCGATGAATTAATCAGTTTTAAATATAATAATCCTACCGATTACTAGGAGGAAAGAAAATGGCTAAAAAAAATAAGGAACTTGATAATAATGACAATGAAAAAAGCGCGGGGAGTAAAATAATTGCAGCCGTTATCGTATTGTTTATTGTTCTTATCTGGCTTGCAGTTTTTGCGGTATTGATTAAACTTGATGTAGGCGGATTTGGTAACTCGATTCTTAGGCCTTTATTAAAAGATGTGCCATTAGTAAATAAGATTCTTCCGGATGTGCCTGAAGAACAGATTGCTTATGAAAAAGATTATCCTTATTCCACCTTGGAAGAGGCGATTAATCGCATTAAAGAATTAGAAGCAGAACTTGATACTCAAAAAGAGAGCAAAAAGTCCACTGCTGATAAAGTGAAAGAATTAAACGCCGAGGTTAAGAGATTAAAAGTCTTTGAAGATAATCAAACTGCTTTTGAAGAAAAGGTAAAAGAATTTGAGGATAATGTGGTTTTTGCGGATCAGGCTCCGGACATTGAAGAATATAAAAAATATTATGAGAGTATTGACCCGACTCATGCGGAGGAAATATACAGACAGGTTATTGAACAGCTGCAATACTCACAAGCTATTAAGGAGAAAGCCGATATTTACCGTAAGATGAAACCTGCGCAAGCAGCCGCGGTTCTTCAAACAATGACTGCTGATATAGATTTTGTATCCGAGATGCTGTTAGCGATGAGACCATCGGAAAGTTCCCTGATATTGGCTCAGATGGATCCGACAGCTGCGGCAAAAATTACAAAAAAGATGCTTGATATGGATGCTGAAAAGCTGAATAAAAGTATAAGGAAAACAACAAATACAAATTCGACGGAAAGTGACAGTACATCAAATAACTAGTTTTACCAGAGACTTATGTCGGTATTTCCTATTCATACCGCTTAAGTATAAATATTATGAGAGAAAGGAGGAGAACCTATGACGCCCCAAAGCATAAAAGCGCAGACAGTTAATTTATTCTCTGATTTAAAAGCCGGTAACACATCTTCAGTGGCTAAAAGTTCCGGTAAAAATTTCAGCAGTATTATGGACAGCAATTTAAAATCCCAAGGTACCGATAAAAACGAGAAAAGTACTGTGAATGATAAGGCTGACAACAGTAAAGGCAATACCAAAACACCGGATACAGATAATAAAACTGTTACAAGGCAAGATACTGTTGTAGATACTAAGACGGTTAATAATAATGCTCAGGCAACCGGTAAAAAGGTAAATAATGAAAAACCGGATAAACTTCAAACTGAGGAATCTGCAGAGAATAACACAGAATCAGCCGGTTATATGGAAATTATTCAAAATATTCTAAGCATGCTGCAAAATACAGTACAAACAAGTCTGGGAATTAATGAAGATGAACTTAATAAGGCAATGGAAGACCTTGGTTTTACAACAATGGATTTATTTGATCCGGATAAACTGAAGCAGTTGGTTCTGCAAATAAATGGAGTCGATGACGTTTCAGACATTTTAACGGATGAAAATCTGGCTGACACAATTAACCAGCTTCTACAGGCTGTAGAAGATTTAAAAGAGAATCCGGATTTACCGATATCAAAAGAGGAGCTTTCAGATATTATAAGCCGCTTTCAGAAAGATCAATTAACTGATACACCGGCTCAGGCTGCTGAATTAAAAACAATGCCGGAAATAAAAGATCCTGAAATAAGCAACGTAACAGATGATAAACAAAAGGATATTAATTTTGAAATACATAATTTTACGGATAAGAATGCTGATACAGATTCAAATCAGTCTTTCAGCAAGGATTCCGATCAGAAAAAATCAGAAGTAAAAACTCAATCACCTATTGAGACGTTTATTCAGAATCTTGCTGTTAAGGGAAATGATAACGGGTTAAGTTTTACGGAACAGATTGCTAATGTAAGACAAATGCAGGATATTACAAGACAAATCGTAGAACAGATCAAAATTTTTATTAAACCTGAACAGACTTCCATGGAAATACAATTAAATCCGGAAAACCTTGGCAAAATCAATCTGTCCGTTGTTGCTAAAGACGGTATTATGACAGCACATTTTACGGCTCAAAATGAATTAGCGAAAGAAGCTATCGAAAGTCAAATGCAGGTTTTAAAGGATAACCTGAACAATCAGGGATTAAAAGTTGAATCCATCGAAGTAACGGTTTCAGATTTTTCTTTTGACCAAAGCAGTCAGACGCCAGGCGAAAGTGAAAAAGGGAAGCAGAATCATTCAGAGAATCATGAACTGAATGCGGCTGAGGCAGATCAACTTATGAATGCCAATGAAAATGAAACGCAGGATAACGGTTCGATGAACCAAACCGGCAGCAGTATTGATTATACCGCTTAATCTAAGAGAAAGGAGAAAAGAATGAGCGAAACAACACAATCAATTATTAATAGTTTGAGAAACCAAGCAAATGCAGGCAGAGAATCATCATCAAAAACCGGAGACAGCTCTTTAGGTAAAGATGCTTTTCTGCAGTTACTGGTAACCCAGATGAAATACCAGGATCCATTAAATCCTAGTTCAGATACTCAGTTTGTAGAACAATTAGCAACCTTTTCCCAGTTGGAACAGATGCAGAATCTGAATCAGACTTATTCCAATTCCCAGGCATTTGGATTAGTTGGTAAGAATGTTATTGTGAAAACAGCGGATTCTTCCGGTAAGAGTATTGAAACCAGCGGAACAGTAGATTGTGTAGTTATAACAAACGGAACCGCTAAATTAGCAATTAACGGTGATTTGAAGAATTTATATACTCTGGATCAGTTAGAGCAGGTAATTGATAATACTTATCTGATTAAACAAGGTCTTCCCTATATACCTAAGAAAGTTGAGGCGACTTTTGATAAATCAGATCCTAAGGACATATCCTTCGAGGTTAATCTAGGTAAAGGTGAAACGGTAGCTACCGATGTGGCAATAGTCATTGGAGGAAAAGCAGTGGATGAAAAGCTGGTATCGGTTAAAGGTACTACAGTAACGATCAAGAAAGAAGCTTTTAAAGACTTAGAGAATGGAGTTTATAAGCCGGCTTTAGTTTTTAATGATGCGTTATATACCACAATTACAGATGAAATAGCCATAACAGTAAAAGGTGAAGCACCTGCGGAGGTTCCAGATACCGGGGATGATAAAGACACAGGAGAGGATCCAGATACAAAGGAGGAGCCTGATACCGGGGATGGAACAGTTTAATAGATAACCATTAATATAATCAGTGATTGTTAAGGCTAGTACTGACAAGACAGAAAAGAGGTTTGTATGAATCCTATATCACAAGCTAATTTTACTTCCATTGAGTCAATGACTGGACAGCTCTTAAAAAATAAGAGTACCGTTACAAGTCAGGTTTCAGATAGCAGCAAAGTTTCTTTCCTGGATTTATTGGAAAAACAGCAGGCTGTTGAAACTGGTAAATTAAAATTTTCAAAACATGCCAATGACAGGCTTACCAGCCGGAAGATTGATTTGTCCGAAGAACAGCTGGAAAGGCTGAACACTGGTGCTAAAAAGGCACAAGAGAAGGGAATTAATGAGTCACTGGTTTTGGTTGACAATATAGCTTTTATTGTTAACATTAAAAATAAAACAGTGGTAACTGCTGTAAATGACAGTGATGATAAAGTTTTTACAAATATTGACGGTGCTATCATTATTTAAATATGCCGGACCTAAGGGAGGCATAGTACCCTTGACTGATTGATTGGGTACGCTAGCACATAATAATAAGGAGGTCATTTCATTATGATGAGGTCATTATATTCTGGTGTTTCGGGTTTAAGGGTTCACCAGACAAAGATGGATGTTATAGGTAACAATATAGCAAATGTTAATACAGTTGGTTTTAAAGCCAGTTCCGTAAATTTTTCCGATATATATTATCAGACTTTACAAAGTGCAACCGGGCCAAATGAAACAACCGGTGCAGCAGGACAAAATGCAAAACAGATCGGTCTTGGGGCAAGTGTAGCTTCCATCGTTGCATCAATTACCCAGACCGGAGGATCTCAAAGAACGGATAATCCATATGACGTTATGATTTCGGGAGATTCATTTTTTATCGTTAACAAAGGAGGCACGAACTATTTCACCAAAGCCGGTGATTTTCTGCCGGATAAAAATGGTACATTAGCTACTTCAAGCGGTGCCGTCGTTATGGGTTGGAAACCGGATCCCGCTGATCCGACAACGATCTTAAAAGATACGGTATCACCTCTTAGAATTATATCACCGGAGAATCTGTTTTCTCCTCCGGAGGCTACGACAGAAGCAAATATCGCAGGTAATATTGATCCTCAGGATAAGGACATTGTTCACAGCGGAAGTGGTAAATTTGTTTCAACATCTTTTTATGACAGTATTGGACAGGAATATACTGCTAAATATAAGGTATTACAGACAGGAGGTTCTACTAGTGCATATGATGTATCATTAACAGATATTACAGATAAAAACGGTAAATCTATATTTGTAAAATATGATGAAGCCAACAAAAAATATGTAGCCAATACTGCAATCGGTAATGTTAAATTCGGCGGTCAGACATTACCGAAAATAACGGATACGAATGTGGATCCGGTAACAGGTAAAATAACATGGCCGGCTTCCACCGGAAATAATACGATGTCTTTTAATGCAGCCGGTAAGTTTATCGGTATTGATGAAACGGCGACACCTCCAACCACGCCTTCTGATACATCAAAGAAATTAGAATTAAGTATTACCGTTACCGGAAATAATCCCTTTAAAAATATTAATGTTGATTTCTCCACCATAACCCAATACGGTGCCAGTGGAACAACCACAATAGAAGGAGATAATGGTACTACGGATGGCAAAAACGGTGGTAGAAAAGCAGGAACCATGAACGGTATCGGCATTGATACAGCCGGTAAAATTTATGGTAAATACGACAATGGTGATAGCAGATTATTAGGTCAGATTGCAGTTGCGTCATTTTCGAATCCCTCAGGTTTGGAATCGGTAGGAGACAATATGTTTGCGGAGACTCAGAATTCAGGAAATTTTGATGGAATCGGTCACGATGTTACCAGTGACGGCGGCGCTATGACCTCAGGTATCCTGGAAATGTCCAACGTGGATTTATCAGCCCAGTTTACAGATATGATTACAACCCAGAGAGGGTTTCAGGCAAACTCCAGGATTATAACAACTTCAGATACACTGTTAGAAGAATTAATTAATTTAAAACGTTAGAAGTAATATAATACATATCTGATGGCAGACAGTTATCTGCCATCAGAAAACCAAAATGGTAAAGCAAACAAGTTTATATCGAATATAGGGGGAGTTTAATGATTAATGTAACGAAAATGAATAATATGAATATAACAATAAATTCAGATCTTATTGAGACAATAGAAGAAACTCCTGATACAGTCATTACACTTACGACTGGGAAGAAATTACTGGTAAAAGAGAGTAGACAAGAGATTGTTAATCTTGTAAAATTATACAAAAAAGAACTTTTTTCGCGTTATATTAACGATAAAGAATACAGTTAGGTAGGTGGCGTTTTGAATATAGCTTCTATTTTAGGTTTATTAAGCGGAATTATAATAATGATTTTTGGTATGGTATTTAATCAGGATACCATGAGTTTTGAATTTCATAAAATAATGAATTTTTTAGATATTCCTTCAATGTTAATAACTTTCGGTGGCTCTTTTACCACATTAATCACTATGGAACCAAGCTTGAAATCTTACTTGGAAAAGTTAGCTTCTTTCCGCCTGGTTTTAAAAACTCCTGCTGTAAATGATATTGAAACGATTAGAAGTATTATTGAATTATCCAATGTAGCCAGAAAAGAGGGTCTTTTAGCATTAGAAGAAACAGCGAATGGCATTGAAGATGAATTTTTAAAAAAGGGCATTTTACTAATTGTAGATGGTACTGACCCTGAATTAGTACGAAGTATTCTGGAAACAGAACTTAATTGCATTGAGGGAAGGCATAATGATGTAATCGGATTTTGGGATAAGCTTTCTGCAATGGGTCCTGCCTGGGGTATGATCGGTACCTTAATCGGTTTGATTAACATGTTAAAAAATTTAAATGACCCATCTACAATTGGTCCGAATATGGCAGTAGCATTAGTTACTACGTTTTATGGTTCTTTGTTGGCAAACTGGGTATGTATACCGGTCGTAAATAAATTAAAAATAACCAATTCTTCTGAAATACAGATGAAAGAAGTTATTGTTGAAGGTTTATTATCGATTCAGGCAGGTGAAAATCCAAGAGTTATTGAAGAAAAATTAAAATCTTTCTTAAATCCTGTAAATCGTCTGGAGTTTGATCAGGCTGAAGGCGGTGAAATAGATGGCTAGAAAAAAAAAGGCGGAAGACGGTGGTGCAGGTGCCCCATGGTTAAGTACTTTCGCAGATTTAATGAATCTGCTGCTATGCTTCTTTGTTTTGCTTTTTGCTTCCTCCACAGTAGATGCCGAAAAATATGAAGAAATAGTTGCTTCCATGTCAAGCAGTTTTAGTATATTTAGCGGCGGCGGTTCTGCCATAGATGAGGGAAGATTAATTTCAACAGGTATATCACAGCTGAATGATTTATCCGATTATTATAATACGACTGGAAAGAGTACGGAGGATTCGTCATCTCCCAGTGAGGAGGAACAATCTGAAGCCATGCAGGAATTATTAGAGCAAAATAAAGCAGCCACCCAAGCTATTTATGATAAAGTTTCTGATTTAGCAGAACAAAAAAAACTGGATGATTATATTGAATTAAGTATAGACACCAATTACCGGTTTGTTAAAATTTCACTTAGCGGTTCCATTCTTTTTGATTCCGGAAAGGCTGATATCAAACCTGAAGCAGTACCAATTTTTAGTAAGGTGGGGGATATTTTACAAGTCTATAAGGATTATCATATTGAATTAGAAGGGCATACGGATAATGTACCGGTGAATCGTAACAATACTTTTAAAAATAATAATTGGTTATCTTCTGCCAGAGCATTAAATGCTGCTACCTATCTAATGAACGAAAAGAGATTAAATCCGAAAACGTTAAGCTGGACAGGCAGGGGAGAATATGATCCGGTTGCAAGTAATGCTACGCCTGAAGGCAGAGCAAAGAACAGACGTGTTGAGATTAAAATATATAATAATATAAATAATTAAGACATAAGAAACTTGCCTGAATAGGCAGATGGGAGACACTATGAAAAAAAACTTCTTAACGATTATCATCTTAGCATTAGGGATATTAAACATGATCTTAACAGCTGTTATTGTATTTGCTGTAGTACCTACAACGATGAGAACAAACAATCTGATATCCAAAGTAGCATCAACCATTGACTTGGAACTTGAGAGTCCGGATGAAAAGGATGCAGAGCAGGTTGATATTGCTGACATTGAGGTTTATCAGATACCGGAGGATTTGACAATAAACCTGAAGCAGGACCCGGGTGATACAAAAAGTCATTATGCATTAGTATCCGTATCCCTGTCTATTAATACAAAATCGGAGGATTATAAATCTCTGCAACCCACAATTGCAACGAATCAAAGTTCAATTACAGAAATTATTAACGATGAATTTTCGAAATACACGGTTTCCACTGTAAATGATAATAAAGAAAAAATAAAAACTGAGATATTAAAAAAGATACAGGAACATTTTAAATCAGATTTTATAATAAGTATTTCAGTCGGGAAATTAGTCGTTGAATAAAATATTTTGGTGATTTTATTCGAACTATGTGATAATATAGTATTAAGTAATCACCCGGGAGGTAATGACAATGGGCGACGTCTTGTCTCAAAATGAGATTGACAATCTGCTTAAGGCGTTAAGCAGTGGCGAACTAGACGCGGACGAATTTAAGGGGAATGGTGAAAAACAGGTAAAAAATTATGATTTTGCCAGACCGTCAAAGTTCTCAAAAGAGCATCTTAGAACTTTAGAGATTATATTTGAACATTATGGGAGATTGCTTTCTACGAATTTACCGGCATATTTTAGGAAAAATGTACAGGTTGAAGTTATGAATTCTGAGGCAGTTGCCTATTCTGAATTTACCAATGCATTGTCAAATCCGGTTTTATTAGGAATCGTAGATTTCTCACCATTGGAAGGTAATATCATTATTGAAATTGCAGACAATCTCGGATATGCGATGGTTGACCGTATGTTAGGCGGAGGTGGTGCACCATTAGAGAAAGCAAGAGATTTTACCGAGATTGAATTAACCATTATTGAAAGAATATTTAATGTATGTACCAATCTGTTAAGTGAACCATGGGAGAATGTCATTCACGTAGACCCAAGATTAATTCGAATCGAAACGAATTCACAGTTTGCGCAGATTATTGCACCAAGTGAAATGACTTCCATAGTAACTATGAATATAAAGATTGGTAATGTGGAAGGTATGATGAATGTCTGTCTGCCATATGCGTGTTTGGAGAGTGTAATAGATAAATTAAATACGAAATACTGGTTCTCAACTATGCAGGTTAAAGATGACGAAACGTATAAAGAACTAATTGAAGTTGCAATAGCAAAAGCGAAAATTCCTATTAAAGCAGTACTTGGTAAAAGCGCGATCTCAGTTAATGATTTTCTTGGTTTGCAGAGAGGCGATATTATTAAGTTAAATACAAAAGTAGAGGATGAGCTGAATATTTATGTTGGAAATATCAATAAATTTAAAGCATTACCGGGTGCATCTTCAGATTCTTATGCAGTAAGAATTTCATCAATTATGAGAGAGGAGTAACAGAATATGGATGGTATGTTATCTCAAGAAGAGATTAATGCGCTTCTAAGTGGGATGAGTTCTAACGAAGAGGGTGCGGAAACTAACACAGATTTAGAATCATTATCCGATGCTGAAAAAGATGCAATAGGTGAAATTTCTAATATAAGTATGGGAACAGCAGCAACTACTTTATCTTCCCTGGTTAATCAAAAGGTTATTATTACTACACCGGTGGTTTCTTATGCTACATGGGATGACTTGGCAGATAATTATACAAGGCCCTGTGTCTTTATTCAGATTTATTATAAGGATGGATTGGATGGAAATAATATCTTAATACTCAAAGAGTCCGATGTTAAGATCATAACCGATTTAATGATGGGCGGGGACGGTACTAATGTAGATGGTGAACTCTCCGAACTGCATTTAAGTGCAATCAGTGAAGCTATGAATCAGATGATGGGGTCTGCGTCAACATCTATTTCATCGATGTTGGAAAAAAGAGTGGATATCAGTCCTCCGATTGCCAAGCTGGTTGATTTGAATGATACAATTGATGCATCAGATATTTCTCCATTCCTGAAAAGCCGGTTCACGAAAGTATCTTTTAAAATGCAAATAGGAGATTTGGTAGACAGCGAATTGTTACAATTATATCCGTTTGATTTTGCAAGGGATTTATATAGAAAATTTATTAAAGAAAATCAGTCAGAAAATAATTCACAAAAAGCTGCAGAAGTGCCGCAGCCGCAGATAAAACAAGCAGAACCGGTAAATAACACCGCATCCAGTAATACGCAGATGCCGCAAGGACAGATACCGTATATGCAGCCAATGCAAGGCACACAAAATATGTATGGGGGGATGAATTTTATGATGCCACCAGTTCAAGATGTAAATGTACAGCCAGCTCAGTTCCAACCGTTTATGGTACCTCAGAATCCGGTTATTCAGCCTGAAAATATAGACTTGATAATGGATGTACCGTTAGAGGTAACCGTTGAATTAGGAAGAACAAGTAAATCAATAAAAGAAATACTTGAATTTTCGCCTGGTACTATTATTGAATTAAATAAACTTGCAGGTGAACCGATAGATGTTTTAGTAAATGGTAAGTTTGTAGCAAAAGGTGAGGTTGTTGTCATCGAAGAATCCTTTGGTATCCGGGTTACAGAAATAATTAAATAAACTAATATATAAAACATATGATAGGAGATTAAAATAATGGCAAAAAGTATATTAATTTGTGATGATGCAGCTTTTATGAGGATGATGATTAAGGATATTTTAAGTAAGAATGGTTATACAATCGTTGGCGAAGCTGAAAATGGAGTAAAAGCAGTAGAAAAATATAATGAAACCAGACCGGATTTAGTAATGATGGATATTACTATGCCTGAGATGGATGGAATCCAGGCTTTAAAGAAAATTAAAGCTGCAGATCCCAGTGCAAATATTATTATGTGTTCTGCTATGGGACAGCAAGCCATGGTTATCGAATCCATCCAATCCGGAGCAAAGGATTTTATTGTTAAACC
Organism: Anaerocolumna sp. MB42-C2; assembly: GCF_030913705.1. Lineage (GTDB taxonomy): Bacteria > Bacillota > Clostridia > Lachnospirales > Lachnospiraceae > Anaerocolumna. The sequence goes on along the minus strand of NZ_CP133190.1, from coordinate 598,625 downwards.
ATTTCAGGCAGATAGAGTACTTGAGGCGGTTAAAAAGGCTGTTGGTTAATTTTACAGTAATGCAATGGGAGCAATTATGATAATTTTAACGGCAGGAATTTCAAATATAGATAATCTGCTTCAATTACTTGGAGTAAGTATTTTATTTATTTTTATACTTGTTATAACTTATTATACAACAAAATTTGTTGGCGGAGCCAAGCTAAGCATTACAAAAAACAGTAATTTTAAAGTACTTGAGACTTATAAAATTGCTCAGAATAAATATCTTCAGTTAATTCAAATAGGTACAAGATATTTTGTTATCTCAGTTAGTAAAGATGACATTCGGTTTTTAACAGAGTTAAATGAAAATGAAATTTTAAAACAGGATGATATAAAACTGCAAAAAAGCAGCTTTACGGATCTGTTTAATAGTTCACTAAAGAAGTTAAAAGATAAAAATAAAAATGATCAGAAAAATGATCAATAGTAAAGGTTGGTATTCATGAATATATCTATTAAACGGCACTTAAGAAGCATGTATGAAAAGATCAGAATCTTATTTGTGATATGTATATTAACCTTTATTTTTGCTACGCCTGTTTATGCTACGGAAACGGGTAACAATAAAACGCCAGATACCAAGACGGAAGAAAATGCAAACACAGTAAATAATTCCGATTCGAATCTGAAGGGTAATATAGGACCTTTTGAATTTAACCTGGATACCGGAGGAGAGGATGGCGGATTAACCTCCACTTTGCAGATATTAGTTGTCTTAACCCTGATATCTTTAGCCCCTTCCATTATCATAATGGTTACATCCTTTACCCGAATATTAATAGTACTTCATTTTGTAAGATCTGCTCTTGGAACACAAACAACTCCGCCGAATCAAATATTAATCGGCTTAGCATTGTTTTTGACATTTTTTATAATGTCACCGGTATTTACACAAATTAATAATGATGCTGTAAAACCATTATCAAACGGGGAGATAACCCAGGAGCAGGCTATCACAGCCGGTGTTGCTCCGCTTCGGGAGTTTATGCTAAAACAGGTAAAACCCAAAGACTTAAAACTCTTTATGGATATTGCTGAAATTGGGACTGTTGAATCAGTCGACAAGATTCCAACAACAGTTATAATTCCTGCATTTATTATAAGTGAATTACGTATTGCATTTATAATAGGTTTTGTTATCTATATCCCATTTATAGTAATAGATATGGTCGTTGCATCGACGTTAATGTCTATGGGTATGATGATGCTTCCCCCTACAACAATATCTATGCCATTTAAAATACTGTTATTTATATTGGCAGACGGATGGGGACTGATTATAGGTGAATTAGTAAAAACATTTTATTGATTTATTATGTACTTTAGTCAGAAAGGAGTTATCAGGAAGAGAGGTTAAAATGAATGAAAATATTATTATTGACATTGCCCGAGATACACTTTGGTTAATTATTAAAGTATCAGCACCGATGCTGCTAACATCCTTAATAGTAGGTCTTGTTGTAAGTATCCTGCAGACAGTAACATCGATTCAAGAACAAACCCTCACTTTTGTTCCAAAGTTAATTGCCGTGTTTTTAGTTATTATGTTATTTGGAAGTTGGATTATGACAGAAGTCAGAGATTTTACAATTAATCTGATAACAAATATCGGCTACTACATCAAGTCCTAATGACATTTACAGTACATAATTTTGAGATTTTTTTGCTGATACTAGTGAGGATAACAGCATTCATCTATGTTGCACCGTTTTTTAGCTTAAAGAATGTTCCTCAGAAAGTTAAAGTAGGGTTTTCCCTGTTCTTTTCGTTGATATTATTTCAGACAGTACCGGGACAGATACAATATGATGGAGTTATTGGTTTTGCTGCTTTAGTATTCAATGAAATGATGGTTGGCTTAGTGATTGGCTTTTTTACTAATGTCAGTTATTATATATTAAGTTTTGCAGGCAGTATGATGGATATGGAAATCGGATTTTCCATGGTAAATGAGTTCGATCCCGTATCCAATATACAGACAACTATTACCAGTAATTATTATTCGTATATTGTCATGTTAATGATGTTAGTAACAAATTTACATCACTACATTATTATTGCAATGGTTGATGCTTTTAAAGTAATACCGGTAGGAGGAGCCTCTATTAACCCCAATTTATATATTCTTATGCTGAAATTTATAAAAGACTATTTTATTATTGGATTTCGCATTGTTTTACCAGTATTTGCAGGAATGCTGATCGTAAATTCTATTTTGGCAATTTTAGCAAAAATAGCACCTCAATTAAACATGTTTGTAATCGGCTTACAGCTGAAAGTTTTTGTTGGGTTATTAATACTGTTTCTGCTGGTAGGTTTTACGCAGACGGTTTCAGGGTTTATATTTGATGAGATGTTAACCATGATGAAATCAGCGATAGAAGCATTATCTTAAGGGAGTGTATGGGAGGTTAAATGCATGGAGAGGCTTTTAAAGTATAATCTGCAATATTTTGCAGAAGGAGCCGGGGGGGAAAAAACAGAAGAAGCTACCTCCAAAAAATTGACGGATGCAAGAAAAGAAGGCCAGGTTGCGAAAAGTACAGATTTAATTACGGCAGCAGCGCTTTTAGCATTATTTTGGACCTTAAAGACTTTCGTTGGAACAATTGGAAACAATTTTATCGGCACATTTATAAAAACCTATAACAGTATAGAAATCTTTGCGAAAGATGATTTTACTCATGCCACGGCGCAATGGATCTTTCAGGATACAGCATTTACAATTATCAGAATATCCATACCGGTATTTATATCAGCTTTTGTAGTAGCAATCATAACCAATGTAGCACAGGTAAAATGGCAGATTACAGGCAAACCGCTACAGCCCAAATTCAGTAAATTTAATCCGATTAAAGGATTTAAAAAGATATTTTCAAAAGATAAAATCGTAGAACTGATTAAAGAAGTTATAAAAATTGGAGTTATCATTTACCTTGCTTACGATACTCTAATAAAACATAAAGATTTGCTTTTAAAACTTTATGATATGGAATTATTACAGGCGATTTATTTAATCGGTAATATCGTCTTAGATTTGGGTTATAAGATCAGTATTATATTTCTTATGATTGGTTTTGCTGATTACATATACCAGAAATTTAAATTTAAAAAAGATATGAGGATGAGCAAGCAGGAAGTCAAAGATGAGTACAAACAAGCAGAAGGAGATCCTCAGGTTAAAGGTAAAATACGTTCGAAGATGAGAGAAGCTTCTCAACGAAGAATGATGCAGCATTTACCGGAAGCAGATGTAGTTATTACAAACCCAACTCATTTTGCTGCTGCAATTAAGTATGATAAAGAAACCTCAGAAGCGCCGATTCTTATTGCAAAAGGTGCGGATTATTTAGCACAAAAAATAAAAGAAGTCGCAAGGGAGAACAAGATTGAAATTGTAGAAAATAAACCTCTTGCAAGAATGTTATACTATAATGTGGAAATTGGAAATGAGATTCCGCCGGAGCTTTACCAGATGACGGCTGAAGTTCTGGCTTATGTATATAGTTTAAAGAATAAACAGGTTTAATATGCATTGCTAAGATTACCTGGGGTAGCAAGTATGAATAGCTTCGCCAAGACAAAACGAGCCATTAGAAGAATAAAATGGAAATAAAAGGTGCCGATTTCAAACTTCTTCCTCTATGAGCTGAGATGTCGGGCGGTATCATAATGGATGGTTGAGAGAAAATATAATGAAAGAAAGGATGCCACTTTATAAATCTTTCAACCGCATTTATTAGTGGCAATATCGCAAGCAGGCTTACGATATGCGATGGGTGTATAAATGAAAAAAGCAGATTTAGCCATAGGCCTGTATCTTCTGGCTGCAATAATCTTTCTGATTGTACCAATTCCTTCCGGTTTATTGGATATTTTATTAGCTATGAATATTTCAGTAGCTTTAATCGTCCTCTTTAACGCTTTATTTACAAAAGAAGTACTAAATATGGCTTCTTTCCCAACTATCCTGTTATTTACTACAATTTTCCGTATTTCTTTAAATGTATCTTCCACAAGACTAATTCTTACAACCGGTGAACCAGGTAATGTGGTAGAGACCTTTGGTAGATTTGTCGGTGGCGGAGATCCGATCGTTGGTATTGTTGTGTTTATCATTCTTATTTTAGTTCAGTTTATGGTAATTAATAAAGGTTCTGAAAGAGTTGCAGAGGTTACGGCCAGATTTACCTTAGATGCAATGCCCGGTAAACAGATGGCAATTGATGCGGATCTTAACACTGGTGCGATTACGGATACACAAGCGAGAGAACGGCGTGAAAAAATTCAGGAAGAATCAAGCTTCTTCGGTTCTATGGATGGTGCTACCAAATATGTAAAAGGGGATGCGGTAGCCGGCTTAATCATTACAGTAATCAATTTTGCAGGTGGAATCGCTATGGGTGTTATAAGACAGGGGATTCCAATGGCAGAAGCTTTTGATAAATATACCATATTAACCATTGGTGACGGCTTAGTAAGCCAGATACCATCCCTGTTGATTTCTTTGGCAACCGGTATTCTTGTTACAAAAGTATCTAAAGAAGCAGATTTTGGAGATTTACTGGTTAAGCAATTGTTTTCCATACCGAAAGTTCTATACATGGTTGGCGGTACTTTAATTTTTCTTGGTATTGTTACCCCGTTAAGCGCTCTTGTGTTCTGTACCTATGGTGTGGTATTTATTATATGCGGAAGGGTTATAGCCGGAAGGATTGAAGTTGATGATATTGAAGAACAGGCCTCTATGGATGAAATGTCGGGAGAAGAAATCAGAAAGCCTGAAAATGTAGTCTCTTTGTTGCAGGTTGATCCAATTGAATTAGAATTCGGTTATGGTATCATCCCGCTTGCTGATGTGAATCAGGGAGGTGACTTGTTAGACCGGGTTGTTCTGATTCGAAGACAAATAGCATTAGAGCTTGGCTGTGTTGTACCAATGATACGTCTTAGGGATAATATCCAGCTTAATCCGAATCAGTATGTAATTAAGATAAAAGGAATACCGGTAAGCGACGGTGAAATTTTATTTGATCACTATATGGCAATGAACCCCGGCTTTGTAGAAGAAGAAATTACAGGAATACCAACTTTTGAACCTTCATTCCATCTTCCCGCAATCTGGATAACAGAAAATCAGAGGGAAAGAGCTGAATCTGTGGGTTATACCGTAGTAGATCCTCCGTCGATTATCGCAACACATTTAACGGAAATTATAAGAGGTCACATACATGAATTATTAACCAGACAGGATGTACAAAACCTTATTAATAATGTACAGGAAGCAAATCCTACGCTGATAACAGAATTAGTTCCAAAACTATTAAGTGTGGGTGAAGTTCAGAAAGTATTACAAAATCTTCTGAAAGAAAGTATTTCTATAAGGGACTTAATAACTATTTTTGAAACCTTGGCAGATTATGCGGCTACCACCAGAGACACGGATGTATTAACAGAGTATGTAAGACAAAGTTTAAAAAGAGCAATCTCAAATAAATATTTTCCTTCCAGTGAAACTACTAGTGTCGTGACTCTTGATCCAAAGATTGAACAGGAAATCATGGGTTCTGTAAAACAAACAGAACAGGGTGCATATCTGGCATTAGATCCTGATAAGACGCAAAACATAATACATTCTGTGGAAGAAGAAATACAGAAATTAGAGAATATCGGTAAAAATCCTATTGTTATTACTTCTCCGATCGTGAGAATGTATTTTAAAAAATTAACACAAGACTATTTTAAAGATTTAATTGTTATATCTTATAATGAAATTGAATCTAATGTAGAATTACAGTCGGTAGGGATGGTGACAGTATAGTGATAATCAAGAAATTTCAAGCAGGTACAGAAACTGAGGCTATTATGCTTGCTAAAGATGAGTTGGGTAAAGACGCTATTGTAATGAACATAAAAACAGTTTCACCCAAAGGAATTTATAAACTATTCCGGAAAGCTTCTGTTGAGATAACGGCAGCAATTGATGATACCGTTACCCCAAAAAAGGATACTGCTAATCAAGATACTATGAAACAAGATATCACGAAAACAGAAAAGAGTAGTTTTAAATTTAATCCTAATATTATTTATGAAAGTTCTTTAACCGGTATTGAAAACGAAAATAAATTAACAGAAGACACGGATGAAACCTCAGCAATTGAAAAAAAATTGAATAATCTTCAGAATTTATTAGAAAGACAGTTGAATGAGAAAAAAATGGAGGAAAAGACTGAGATAAAAAAAGAGGAAGACAAAAATCTTCCCTATGTTCAGCTGATTTACAATCAACTTGTCAGGAATGAAATGGATGAAAAATATGCAAATCAAATATTAAGTGAAATAGAAAATAAGTTTAAAAAAGATGCCTCCATAGATAATGTTCTGGCAAATGTCTATCAAAAGATTATTTTGAAATTAGGGCAGCCTAAAACAATTGAACTGTTGGATAATCAAACAAAATATATATTTTTTATCGGACCTACAGGGGTTGGAAAAACCACTACTATCGCTAAAATTGCATCTAATTTAAAGTTGAATAAAAAGGCTAAAGTAGCTATGTTGACTTCAGATACCTATCGAATTGCCGCTGTAGAACAGCTTAGAACTTATGCTAATATTCTGGGAGTTCCCATGAAAGTAATTTATTCCGAAGATGAAATTAAGGATGCCAAAGAAGAATTTAAAGATTATGATGTGGTTCTAATCGATACGGCCGGCAGGTCCCATAAAAACCGTGAACAAAGAGATGATATCGAACGCTTAATCCAATCGGCAGATATAGAAGAAAGAGAAATATATCTGGTTTTAAGTGCTACCACCAAATATAAAGATTTAATCAAAATTACGGAAAGTTATTCTGAGATAACCAATTACAGGCTTATTTTTACTAAGTTGGATGAAACCATATCGGTTGGAAATATATTTAATATTAAAATGTTAACCAATGCTGATTTATCTTACGCGACCTATGGACAAAATGTTCCGGATGATATTGGTAAGATTGACACTCAGGAAACTGCTAAGAAGTTGTTAGGAGGCAATGATTAATGGATCAGGCAGAACAATTAAGGAATATTATTAAAAAAAACGCTGCCTGCCAGAGTCAGCCAACTCTTAATAACCAAAACCAACCCAGAAAAATGGCCCGCGTTATAACTGTGACCAGCGGGAAAGGCGGTGTTGGCAAGTCTAATATATCTGTAAACCTAGCCATACAGATGAGCCGATTGGGAAAACGTGTTATTATCTTGGACGCTGATTTTGGGTTAGCCAATGTCGAAGTTATGCTGGGAATCAGACCACAGTTTAATTTGGCAGATTTAATGTTTCGGGGGAAGGGTATTTCGGATATCATTACGAAAGGTCCCGAGAATATTGGATTTATATCCGGTGGCTCCGGTATACATGAATTAGCTAATATAAACAGAGATCAAATACTGTTTTTAACACAGAAACTTTATGAATTGGATGAATTAGCTGATATTATAATTATTGATACCGGAGCCGGTATAACGGATAGTGTGCTGGAATTTGTGACTGCCAGTTCGGAAGTATTATTGGTAGTGACGCCGGAACCTACATCTATAACGGATGCCTATGCATTACTTAAAACCCTGAACCGTAAAATGGATATTTCTTCGGAGAGTACAGTGATTAAAATGATCGCGAATCGTGTGGATTCCCATGAGGAAGCCAAGCAATTATATACTAAATTAAACTTGGTAGTAGAGAAGTTTCTTACTGTAAAGATGGATTTTTTAGGGGCAGTTCCACAGGATTCTAATGTAACAAAAGCTGTAATGCAACAGAAACCCTATTCTACCTTGTATCCCAATTCGTCCTCTTCCAGAGCAGTTTTTGAGTTGGCTAATATATTGTGTAATAACGTTACAAATAAAGTACATTCCATAAATGGAATAACAGGACTTTTTTCTAATTTAATACGTTTAAAATTCAAAAAATAATGGGCAGGGAGGCTGTTTATGGTTAGTGATGTAGTATCCATAGGTGATAAACTGGAATTAAAATTATTAAACTTCAGTACAAAAAAAGTTGAAGATGAAAGAGTTTATAAAAGTCAGGTTTTAGATTTTATCAGCGATGATACAGCCAGTATTTTAATGCCCATAGAAGGAGGCAGGATAATCCCTTTATCAGTTGGTGACAAATATAATATTTGCTTTTTTACCAAAAAAGGCCTTTTTCAATGTAAATGTGTAATAACAGAACGTGGACGGATTAATAATATTTATATTTTGAACGTTCAATTCACTTCAGATCTGGAAAAATACCAGAGAAGAAAATATTACAGACTAGAATACTTACTGGAATTTAAATATTATTTAATTACCGATATGGAAATATCGATTTTAAATAAACTGCGTAATAATAGTTTTAAAGATGAAGAAGAAAAGCAAGAATACATCCAAACCTTGGATAACTTAAAAAAAGAATGTTTATCCGGGACGATTTTAGATATAAGCGGCGGAGGAGCAAGATTTGTTTCAGAACATGGACATGAACATGGCAATATGGTACAGATGTCTGTGGAATTTAATAACAGCTTAGGTACAAAAGATTTTACTATACAGGCTATGATTATATCTTCAAATAAAATGATAAATCGTCAGGGATTTTATGAACATCGTGTTCAATTCATAGATATCTTAAAAGAAGAGAGAGAGGCTATTATAAAATTTATTTTTGAAGAGGAACGTCGTCAAAGAAAAAAAGAAAAAGGGCGAACTTAGTATAATGGAGGCGGAAAATGCAGAAAAAAGTTTTAGTTGTTGATGACTCTGCACTCATGAGAAGAGTGCTCTCTGATATAATAAATTTAGATTCAAGGTTTCATGTTACAAAAATAGCAATAAACGGGTTGGAGGCATTTAATCTTTTAGTTCAGGAAAGAGAAGTTTATGACGCTATCATATTAGATATAAATATGCCTAAGATGAGCGGACTGGAATTACTGGAACAATTAGATAAGCATAAAGTAAAAGCTACAGTAATTATAGTAAGTACGGTAGCGAAAGAAGGTGCGAAAGAAACAATCCGTGCATTGGAATTAGGAGCTTTTGATTTTGTAACAAAACCGGATAGCTTTTTTGATGTGAAAAGTGATAATTTTAAAAATAAGATTATCGACTGCCTGGCAGTTGCAACGAAACTATACCAGGAGACGGCAAAAGATGTGTTACCTCAGGAACAGCCGAACATGCCAAAAATCATTCCCTATGAATCTAAGAAAAAGCCTAACATTCAATTAGTACAAGCAGAAAGACCTGTTAATAAATCATTAAATACTAAAAAACTAGTGGCGATTGCCTGTTCTACAGGAGGGCCAAAAGCACTTGCACAGGTTGTACCTTTATTAACGGATAATTTGGGTTGCAGTGTACTGATAGTCCAGCATATGCCGGAAGGATTTACAGCTTCCTTAGCAAACCGGCTGAATGAGATGAGTAAAATTCAGGTAAGCGAAGCGGCAGATAAAGAAATAATTAAAAACGGAGCGGCTTATATTGCAAAAGGTGGTAAACAGATGCGTTTAACACCGGCAGGAAATGGTTCATGGCAGTTATCCGTTACGGAAGAACCGGCAAGGAACGGCTTAAGACCATGTGCTGATATTATGTATGAATCATTAGTTGATACGGATTTTACGGAAATCATCTGTGTTGTATTAACCGGAATGGGTGGCGATGGTACAAAAGGTATCAAAAAATTAAAAGAGAAAAAAAATATTTATGTTATAGCGCAGGATGAAGCAACCAGTACGGTTTATGGTATGCCAAAGGTAGTTGCAGAAGCAGGTCTTGTGAACGAAATTGTTCCCTTAGACCAAATATCCGGTGCTATACTAAAGAACTTGGGGGTGCGTTAAGATGGACGTTAGTCAATATCTTGAAATTTTTATCGATGAAACAAAAGAACATTTACAGAGTCTGAATGAACAGTTATTGGTTTTAGAAACTGAGCCGGAAAATACTGAAACAATTAATGAAATTTTCAGAGCCGCTCACTCCCTTAAAGGTATGGCAGGTACCATGGGATATAAGAGAATGCAGAGACTTACCCACGATATGGAAAATGTATTTTCCGAAATCAGAAATGGTAAGATGAGCGTTACTGCAGATTTAGTAGATGTATTGTTTAAAGGGCTGGATGCATTAGAAGCGTATTTAAGTAATATACAGGAAAGTGCGGACGAGGGAACCGAAGACTACGAAGACATAATAAATCAATTAAATACAATATTAAATATTGGTTTAGGCAAAGAGACAGCTAAGGAACCCAAGAAAGATACAGCGGAATCGACTGTGTCAGCAGCCGGTACTGCAGCTAATATAACGAAGAATACTATCATTAAGTATAATAACCTGACAATTGCCGATTATGAAAAAAGAGCAATTAATAAAGCGGAGGGTATGGGAATCAATGCTTTCGGAATTACTGTTTTTATTCAGGAATATTGTATTTTAAAAGCAGCCAGGGCATTTTTAGTATTTAAAGCTTTGGAAGAACTTGGTGATGTGATAAAATCCCAACCGGAAGTACAGGATATTGAAGATGAAAAATTTGATCTGGATTTTAGCGTAATTTTATTAACAAAAGCAAATGTAGATAAGATTAAAAGCCTGATTATGAATGTTTCCGAAGTCAAAGATGTTGCTATTGAACAAATCAGAGTAGACAATAGTGAGATTAACGATAATGTTGACGAAAATAGCGTTACAGTGGAAACAAATCAGGAAAAGGCAGCAAGTCAGACAGTATTAACCGGCAAAGGGTCCCAAGCGGCAGCGAAACAATCATCATCGAAACCGGTTGTTAACCGGTCTGTTCGTGTAGATATTGAAAAGCTGGATGTTTTAATGAACTTAGTTAGTGAATTAATCATTGCGAAAAACGGATTGGTGTCTATTAGCGCCAATGAGAAGAATACGAAAAATGAGTCCGGATTTAATGAACAGATTGAATATCTGGAACGAGTTACGACCAATCTTCATGAATCAGTTATGAAAGTCAGAATGGTTCCTATTGAAAGTGTAGTAAACCGCTTCCCTAGAATGATCCGTGACTTATCTAAAAAACTGGATAAGAAGATGGAACTGTATATGACCGGTGAGGAAACAGAACTGGATCGTACAGTTATTGACGAAATTGGTGATCCATTAATGCATTTACTTCGTAATGCAGCTGACCATGGTCTGGAAAGTAATGAAGAGCGTGTTGCTGCCGGTAAGCCTGCGGTGGGTTCTATTTACCTGGATGCATACCAGGATGGTAATAATGTAGTTATCGAGGTTCGGGATGACGGTGCCGGTATTAATGTTGAGAAAGTTAAGAAAAAAGCAGTGGAAAAGGGAACGATTACTGTCGAACAGGCTGAAGTAATGACCGATAAGGAAGTTATTGATTTGTTATTCAAACCAAGCTTTTCTACTGCCGAAGTAATATCTGATGTTTCAGGCAGGGGTGTAGGTCTTGATGTAGTAAAAACTAAGATTGAGGCACTTGGCGGTGATATTGAAGCAAAGACAAAATTAGGAGAAGGAAGTAATTTTATTATCCGTCTTCCATTAACTCTTGCTATTATACAGGCGCTTATGGTGGAACTGGGACCTGAAAAATATGCTATTCCATTAGGAAGTATTCAGACTATAGAAGATGTTGCTAATTCGGAAATTAAATATGTACATTCCAAAGAAGTAATTAATTTAAGAGGCACTGTTATTCCACTTATCCGGCTGGATAATCTGTTGGAAGTGCCAAAAACAGAAAAACAACAGGAAAACCTTACAGTAGTTATTGTTTCCAAGGGAGACAGGTTAGCCGGCATTGTGGTAGATAACTTAATCGGACAACAGGAAATTGTTATTAAATCCATTGGTAAGTACATTAACAATAATAAAATTATTGGTGGTGCAACCATTCTTGGTGATGGCGAAGTTGCCCTGATACTTGATGTAAATACTTTAGTCTAGGGGGTGGAAACGATGGAAGCAAATGTAAATGATTCAAAACAGTTTATAGTGGTGAAAATTGGTATTGAACAATATGGTATAGATATTAAATATGTGGATAATATTGTTAGAATGCAGAGAATAACCAGAGTTCCTAAGGCGCAGTCCTTTTTTAAAGGTGTTATCAATCTCCGAGGTGAGATTATTCCGGTTATGAGTATGAGACTGAAATTCGGACTGGAAGATGATGTGGTTACCAACGCTACCAGAATAATTATTATTAAATTAGAACCCCAGTCAGCCGTAGGTATTATTGTGGATGAGGTTAAGGAAGTTGTTACTTTGGACGATACAATGATAGAGAAAGTTACAAACAGTGCCGTAGAAGATAAATATGGTTACTTAAGCGGAATCGGTAAACATAAAGAAGGATTAATTTCCTTATTGAATATTTCCAGCGTAATCATTGAAAAAGAAACAGTTTAAGGAGTGTTACCATTGTCAAACATAAACTTTGATCAAATTGATAGTATGCAGTTCGACGTATTAAAAGAAATAGGAAATATCGGTGCAGGTAATGCTACTACAGCCCTTTCTACCATGATAAACGGTAAGGTAGATATGTGTGTTCCAAAAGTTGCACTACTTGAATTTAAAGAGCTTCCTGATATGGTAGGCGGTGCAGAAAATATTGTTGTTGGTATCTTAATTACCCTGGAGGGGGAAATTAGCGGTATGATGATGTTTATGATGGAACAAAAATCTGCTTATCATTTAGTCAATCTTTTAATGGGAAATTCCGTTGAAAACGAGGTATTTAGCGAAATGGAATTATCAGCATTAAAAGAAATCGGCAACATTATCGCAGGGGCGTATCTATCCTCCCTGTCAACACTGATTAATATTAGAATCGATGCCAGTGTTCCATATATGTCTATTGATATGGCCGGTGCTATTTTAAGCGTTCCAGCTATCGAATTTGGAAAAGTCGGTGACAAAGCTCTAATTATTGAAACACAATTTAGTAAAGACGATTCTGATGTAAATGGTTATTTCATATTAATCCCTACTATAGAATCATATGATGTAATACTGACATCTTTGGGATTATAGGGGGAATATGAGTGTAATGATAAAAGTTGGAATGGCAGATTTAAATGTCTGTGCGGCGCCGGAAGCGTTGACTACACTGGGACTTGGTTCCTGTGTCGGTATAGTTTTATATGACTCATTGAGTAAAACTGCTGGAATGGTGCATGTTATGTTACCGGACAGCACCAAGATTAAAAACAATGAGAATGTAGCAAAATTTGCTGACACAGGAATCGATGCTTTGATTTCTAAATTAATTTCCATAGGAGCTAACAGAAATCGTTTAATTGCCAAGATAGCGGGCGGAGCGCAAATGTTCGCTTTTAGTTCAAATAATGATATGCTACGTATAGGTGAACGGAATACGGAAGCCAGTAAATTAAAGTTGCAATCCTTAGGGATACGTATTATGGCTGAAGATACCGGATTAGATTATGGTAGAACCATAGAATTTTATCCGGAAACGGGACAGTTGTACATAAAATCAGTAGGGAAACCGCTAAAGATATTATAGGTAAACAAATGATTTATGTTAATCAGAAGAGGGTGATGATATGAGGGATAGATATATTGCTCCCGCCATTATGTTGGTTGCAGGGGCAGTAGTCAGCATTTTTAATATAATTAATGGTATTGACTTTTTAAAAGGTCTGGAACGATTATTACTCGTACTGATTTTATTTTACATACTGGGGAGAATCGCTGCCAGAATCATTAGAAAAGTAACAGCGACAGAGAAAGAACCTGATAGTATAGAAGAAAACATCCCAATGGAAGAAGAAGGTATAACCGAAGAAACAGAAGAAAATAAGGACGTATAAACACATGATACAAAAGGAGCACTATTATGAATGCGGAATGCAAAGCTAAACTTTGGGAGGATTATAGTAAATATAAATCTACCGAAAGTCGCGAAAAAATCATAATTGAATATGCTGGTTTAGTGAAAATTGTGGCAGGACGATTAAGCATGTATTTAGGCTATAATGTGGAATATGACGATTTAGTCGGATATGGGATTTTCGGGTTGATCGATGCGGTTGATAAATATGATTACAGCAAAGGTGTAAAATTTGAAACATATGCGAGTTTCAGGATACGTGGGGCAATATTGGATGAAATCCGTAAGATGGATTGGATACCAAGAACCTTAAGGCAAAAACAGAGAAAAATTGATGCTGCATACCAAAAAATAGAATCAGAGCAAGGAAGAGTAGCAACTGACGAAGAAGTTGCAAGCGAATTGGAGATTTCATTGGAAGAATTTGATGTTTGGCAAAGCCAGACAAAAGTATCGAATCTCCTTTCTCTAGATGAGTATATGGAACAGGGCAGTGAGGTTAAGATGGAATCGAGCCTTAGTGCACAATATGAAACTCCGGAAAAAATTATTGAAAAACAGGAATTAAAAGAAATATTAATTAAAACCTTGGATTCCTTAACGGAAAAGGAGAAAAAGGTGATAATTTTATATTATTATGAAGATTTAACATTAAAAGAAATTAGCTCAATATTGGAAGTATCGGAGTCTAGAATTTCTCAACTGCATACAAAAGCGCTACAGAAGATGAAGCTAAAGCTTGGAAGTAATGTTGATATTTTAATAAGGACTTAATGGGGAGGGAACCTTATGGAGAGTCAAAACAGTTATTTCAGTCTTGTTTTAAAACAGGATGGAACCTATTTAAAACTGTATCCTGCAGTTGGAATCGGAAAATCAATTAATTATGATGAAATCAACAATTATTTAAATGACAAAAGAATTTATGATTATGACGACAAAGCATTGGGGCGTGCTATTACTGCTTTAAGTGACCAGATAATTGAAGTTAAACTGACTCCGGTTAGCGTTTTACCGGAAAATGAATATGTAAGAATTAATGTTTATCCGGACAGGATGTATGCCGTCGGAAGATTTTATCCGCCCTCTACTCAGGGTAGTCCGTTAACGATGAATGATATTCTGAACAGCTTAAAACAGGCGGGCGTTAAGTATGGGATTCAAGCTAACAGTATTGAGTCTTTTTTAACTAATCGAAAATACTGTGAAGACTATATACTGGCAAGAGGCGTAAATCCTGTAGAAGGTAAAGATGCCATCATAACATATAATTTTAATACTGACAATACTTTGAAACCGAAGTTAAATGAGGATGGTACTGTAGATTTTCATCAATTGGACACGATTAGTTCTATCAACAAAGGGGATATTTTGGCTACCTTAAGTCCTGCCGTACAGGGGAAAACAGGAATGGATGTATGCGGTAATCCTATTCCACCTAAAAAAGTTATAAATAAAATATTAAAACACGGGCGTGATATTCATCTATCCGAGGATGGATTAGTTATGTACTCCGATGTAAGCGGACATGCTGTGGTAACAGACGGAAAAGTTTTCGTATCGAATACTTACGAAGTACTGGCGGATGTAGATGCTTCAACCGGAGATATTGTTTATGAGGGTAATGTATCCGTCAAAGGGAATGTGATAACAGGATACTCCATAACGGCAAAAGGTGATATTATCGTAAACGGTGTTGTCGAAGGAGCTGACTTGGTTGCAGGAGGGCAAATCATTCTTAAGCGGGGTATGCAGGGAATGAGTAAAGGTAAGATGGAAGCCGGAAGTAATATTATCACTAAATTTATAGAAAATGCTGAGGTTAAAGCAGGCGGATATATTACGACGGAGGCAATTTTACATAGTAAAGTATCTGCGAAAGGAGATATCATAGTAGGTGGTAAGAAAGGTTTTATTACTGGTGGTGAAATCCATTCAGGTACTACAATAACCGTCAAAAACGCAGGCTCTACTATGGGAACCAGTACTTTATTGGAAGTAGGTATCGATCCTGCTATCATTGAAGAGTTTCGAAATCTTGAGAAAAATATTCAAAGTATGAATGCGGATATGGAAAAAATTTTGCCAATTCTGGAGACATATAAGAAGAAACTGAACTCCGGAGAAAAATTGTCACAGGATAAACTTGATTATGTCAGAATCGCCACGGAAAATTGCCTTACTCTCAGAAGTAAGATTAAAGAATCGAATATTCGATATGACCAATTACGAATTGAAATGAATAACAGTGACAGCGGCAGTATTAAAGTAGAAAACATTGCTTATCCCGGTGTTAAAATAGTAATTTCAAATGTCAATTATTACGTACGCAGCGAAGTTCATTATTCTAAGTTCGTTCGTGACAGAGCGGATATTAAGATAGTGGGATTATAAAGGAGGGAATATCGATGCCAATTACACCGATTGAAATTGCAGCGATGGCTCCCAAATCACAAGAGGCGTCTCTTTATAAACATCAGGAAAGTCAAAAGCCTTTAAATGATCAGATCGTGATAGGGCAGCAAATTAATAATCATATTAAACATAACAGCCAACAAACCGTGGAAACAATTAAAAGCGAGAATAAGGAATACCGTTATGATGCGAAAGAAAAAGGTAATAATTCTTATTCCGGTTCGAAAGAAAAGAAAAAAAAGAAGAACAACAAAGGAGCAGTACCTAAAGATAAATTTCGATCTGGTTCCATAGATATTAAAATATAACAGGAGAGAATAGAATGACACCTTTGGTAATTTTTTTAATCATAGTAGGAGCAGGAATCCTAATACTGAGTTGCTTCTTAGTAGATAAATCAGGCAATAGCGGTGATGTCTACGCAACACTTGCTAATGCGCGGGAATTAAGCCTGACTGAAATGGAGGGCATAAAAGATAAAGTTGAGACATTAATTTCCGAAGTTTCCGAGCAAATCACAGCAAAAACAGAAGATAAGTTAAGTCAGTTATCAAATGAAAAGATTATTGCTGTAAATGATTTTTCAAATCAGGTAATGGAGAAAATAAACCAAAATCACGAGGAAGTTGTATTTTTATACAATATGCTGAACGAGAAAGAAACAGAACTAAAAGAAACTGTTAAGAATATTGATAAGGCAAAAATGAATTTAGCAGAAATGAATAAAACGGAGCCGGAAGCCGTTAAAGCTAAAAACAACTCTAAATCTGTCAGTCGTAAAGCCGTAAAAGAGGAGATAGAAAACCTAAACGTAAATACGGATACGGAAACTTTAAATAATCATAATCAAAAAATACTTGAAATGTATTCGCAAGGATTTTCTGTGATAGATATATCCAGAACCTTAGAACTTGGACAAGGTGAAGTAAAGCTGGTTATTGATTTGTATAAAGATAAATAATCGTAGGTCTTAGAAAATTGAAAGGTTTGAATTTAATATGAAACTAAAGTATTATTTAAGAGGTATGGGAGTGGGTATTTTATTTGCGACCGTTATTTTAGCAACTTCTTATCATGTATCCTCTAAAACTCAGTTATCCGACGATGAGATTATTAAACGGGCAGAAAATCTGGGCATGGTAAAACAAAGTGATACTGATTTGGATGATATTATTAAACCATCAGTAACTCCTGCCGCAGAACCTGCCAAGGATCCATCCGCAATTCCTACAGTACAACCGACCGCGACTCCGACGGCTGAACCTACGGTTAAACCCACTGATACAAAGGAAGTGAAACCTGCAAAAAGCCCGGATTCTGTACCTGCAGATGAACCGGAGACAACTAATACCGATACGTCTGCTGCAACACCGGAAGTGAATAAAACAGATCAAAAAGGTATTACGTTTCGAATTACATCAGGAATGACTTCGGAAGATGTATCTAATCTATTAAAAAATAAAGGGATTATTGAAGATTCTAAAGCATTTAATCAATATTTAAAAATCAATAAGTATACTACCGATATTAATATTGGTGAATATCAGATAGAAAAATACTCTTCTTATGAAGATATAGCAGATGCTATTATAACGAAATAAGATATGAGCAGGAACACTTGGCAAATAATTTATCGTATTAAGTTATTTGTCTTTTTTATTTCATAAGAAAGTTCTCCGAACTTTCCATGAAAATAAAAAGCTCGAACGGCAGGACACACATAACGCTCAAGTTTTAGCTGTCATTGAAGTGAAAGCGTATCAGCGCCAGGAGCAGCAAATTAGAAAGAATATTAGGAAGCTGTTAGATTATGAAGAATAGACTTAAATAAATCTTATGCCGATATCTTTAATAATACTGCAGCTTCCTCAAATTATAACGATAAAATTACTTCTTTAATTCCTGTTTACCGGTTATTTTACTGGTTTCATCCATTTTGAAAGTGGACTTGGCTTCATCGGTAGTAAAATATACATTTCCGTCTACAGTGGCATCAACTAATTGAAAATCACTTACATTTACATATACATCCCCTTTAAAGGTACCATGCTGAATACTGGCCATAGGGCTGTTTATTGTTATTTTCGGTGCGGTTAAAGTAAATCTTGCGGTAACAGTTCTATTTTCATCTTGAGTATATAGTGCTATTTTACGTTGGATTACATCTTTACCCTGATCATCTTTTTTACCGTTTTTAAATTCACCCTCTAAGTTAAGATCCTGATTAATAGTTAAATCCTTTAATGTGGCGATAATCCAGGTTCCATCTTTGCTAATTGCTTTAACAAATGCATCTTCTGAATCTACGATAGAAGCAGTTGTTACCGTATCCGGTTGATCATCCGTTGTGGTTTCGCCTGTATTTGATGCCGTATCAGTTTCAGTATTAGTATCTGCAGGTGTTGCGGTAGGTGTTGTTTCACCTTGGGTATTCTGACCTTGATCAGTATTTTTTTTCGTGCAACCTGTAAATAATACAGTGAATAATAATAAAGTTAAAAATAAGACTTTAAATTTCATTGTTTAGCCTCCTTATATACATATAATGATATCTTGTATTCATTAAATTATTACCCCAAATAAATAGAATTATTCTATGATGGAAATTACAATTACTCTTTATTATATTTTGGTATCATTTCTGTTTAACATCCTTCGATTTTCATATTTCTTTCCAACGTATTTCCGTCATTATTTGTTCCAATACTAAAACTATATTCATATTGTAGGTTGAATCATCCTAGAAAAACGATATAATATTATTACGGATAGAACTGTGTTATTATATAGTTGATTTAAAGAATCTGATATCAATAACAGAAGCTAATCAGAATTTTTAAAGGTTGCTCGTATGGTAGACGAAAATAGTGCAGCGGTTATTTGAAAAATATTGTTCGAGCAAATCTAAATGTTACATTTCATGATAATAAAGCAATCTGGCGGTCTAGATAGACTGGAATTGAAGATTTGAATAAGTGGAGGTGAATAATTTATGCGTACAGAAGCAGAGATGATGGATTTAATTATGGGCAAGGCGATGAATGATGATAGAATACGCGCTGTTACCATGGATGGTTCAAGAGCAAATAGAAATGCTGTTCATGACCAATATAGTGACTTTGATATTGTCTATTTTGTCACAGATGTTCGTGAATTCACAAAAGATAAAAGCTGGGTTAAGTGTTTTGGTGATATATTGATTGTTCAGTATTCAATGGATTGGTATTCGCACCCCTATGACTATACAAGTAGAGATACATTCGCTTATCTGATACAATTTGCAGACGGTAATCGAATTGACCTGTCGATTGTAGATATATGTAATATAGAAAAGGAAAAATGCAATGATGAGCCTAGAATCATTCTGTTGAACAAGGATAATTATAAAGAGCTGATACCAATCGAGAGTGAAAATGCATTTTATATTAAGGCACCAACAGAGATGGAATTCTATAACACTACCAATGAATTTCGATGGTTGTCAATTTACATATCGAAGGGGTTATGTAGAGAAGAATTCTATTATTCCAAATACAGTTACGAGGTTCTTATCATGGAAATGTTCATAAAAATGTTAAATTGGAAAATCGGTATACATTATGCTTTTAAGGTTACAACCGGAGGACATAGTAAGTACTTAAAAAGGTATCTTACAGAAGAAGAAATGAAACGTGTACAAGGTGTTTTTCCAAATGGAGAGTATGCAGATATATGGGATAAGCTTTTTCTCATGTATGATTATTTTGAAGAACTGGAATCGGAGGTTGCAAAACACTTTAACTTTATTTGTGACAAAGAAGAGACAAAAAGAGTACGGGATTTCTTGGTTCAGAGAAAGTTAAATAGGAAAGAGTTCTATTAAAATTTGATGTTATTGTTTCTAAAAGTCAAGGGAAATGGGCATTCTGTAAGCACGAGTAACGAAGTACCTATGAATGCCCCGGTGGACACAGATATGAGGAGACGATTTGATGAATGAAATATTTATTGTAAAAATTCTGTTACCTCAGAAGAACTATAGTGTAATCTAACTCTTGAAACAACAAAACTCCTCAAAGCCTTTAACAACAAAGCTCTGAGGAGTTTAAAAGTGCGGATAGAGGGACTCGAACCCTCACAAGGTCACCCTTGGCAGATTTTGAGTCTGCTGCGTCTGCCATTCCGCCACATCCGCGTGAACCAGCGAAGATTATTCTAACATAATTAATTTCATAATGCAAGTCTTAATATGAAAGAAATGAAAAAAATTCTAAATTATCTATATATTTGAATAAGAGCCGTATGATTCTCACAAAATGCAAAAGATTAGTTGAAACCTTGCGCAAAAAAGGGTAAAATGAATTATTAACGGATACAATATTTACTAGTTGTATACGCAGGAGGATATTTATGAATTGCAGTGATATTCAAAGGCTCATTGTGCCATTTATAAATGATGAATTAAATATAAGTCAATTGGAGGAATTCATTCATCATGTTCATTCGTGTCCAAACTGCATGGAAGAATTAGAAGTACATTATGTACTTTTAGCCGGGATGAAACAATTAGACGAGGACAAAGAGCTGTCTAATAACTTTCATCAGGATTTAATGGATATATTAAGACTGGCGGAAGACCGGATTATACATGACAAATTTTTACATATCAGAAAACGGATCATATTAATTATCGTGATTACTTTAGTAGCAATCGTCTCAAGTTTCCGAATTGGTGAATTTGTAGTAGAGGATGTATTAAATAATGATAATAAGAAAAGCGATTTCTTAGTAGAAAATATATTTCTGGTAGACAAACCGGCAGCATTTAATAATACAGATAAAGAGTATGATACGAATAGTTTATCCGGTACAGCAGTAAGGCACCTATCTGATATATATGTTTATCTTAAAACAACGGATCCGGATGGAGCAAAACGAATGGAAGAAAAATTTGGCGACCGGATTTGGAAAGATACAGAAATTCAGAAAAGCATAGGAATGGAATTTGACTTAAATGATTGGATTTTGTGGAATTATTAAATAGGAATGAGGAGAGAAGCAAAGTGAAAAAAATAGTTTTAATTGACGGCCATAGTATATTAAATCGTGCATTTTATGCGATACCTGATTTGACCAATTCCGAGGGTATTCATACCAATGCCATATTGGGTTTCTTAAATATTATGTTTAAAATATTAGATGAGGAGAAACCGGAATATCTTACGGTAGCCTTTGACGTTCATCAGCCGACTTTCCGTCATGAGATGTTTGAACAGTATAAAGGAACCAGAAAATCTATGCCTGAGGAATTGCGCGGACAGGTTCCGCTTATGAAAGAGGTACTGAAAGCCATGGGTATAACCATTATGGAAAAGCCGGGTTTTGAAGCAGATGATGTTCTGGGGACCATAGCAAAGACCTGTGAACAGGATGGATATCAGGTATCTTTAGTATCCGGAGACAGGGATTTATTGCAGCTGGCCAGTGATAATATCAAAATACGTATTCCAAAAACTAAAAAAGGCGGAACTGAAATTGAAAACTATAACACCAAGGATGTTATAGAAACCTATGGTGTGACACCCAAGCAATTTATTGATTTAAAAGGTTTGATGGGAGATACTTCCGATAATATACCAGGGGTTCCCGGTATCGGAGAGAAAACTGCTGGAAAAATCATATCCGCTTATGATTCCATTGAAAATGCTTACGAACATTTAGAAGAAATAGGCCCTGCCAAAGCAAAAGAAGCTTTAAGAAATAACCATGATTTGGCCATTTTGAGTAAGGCATTGGCAACTATTAAAATAGATTGCGACATCGATTTTCATCTGGAAGATGCGCTGTTAGGTAATTTATATAATGAAGGTGCCTATTCTTTCTTCAAAAGACTGGAATTTAAGAGTCTGTTAAACCGTTTTCAATTGGAAGTGACCCATTATGAGGGAATTGAAGAATATTTTAAAGTACTTAATGATTTGGAGCAGGCAGAGACAGTTTTTAATAAACTGTTAAAGTCAGAATCAGCGCAAATGACAGCAGGAATTCAGTTTATAACAGCAGGTGATAAGATTTTAGGATTATCTTTAACCTACAGTGATAAAGATATTTACTTTATTAGGGTGGAAGGCTTTATTACCGAGGAATATTTAAAGGATAAGGTAAGCAATTTGCTTAACACTTCTATCTGCCTGACTACAATAAATCTGAAACCACAATTAGATTTTATCAGGGCGACTGAGAAAAGTAATGTTTTTGATGAAGGGATTGCCGCATATCTTTTAAATCCCTTAAATAGTACCTATTATTATGATGATATTGCACGAGATTATTTGAAAATGACTATACCATCCATGAATGATTTATTTGGGAAAACGGATATAGCGGACTTAAACCCTGAAAATAATAAAGAATTTCGTAACTACTGCTGCTATCAGAGTTATGTCTGCTACAAAGCATATGAGCCTTTAGTTGGTGCTTTAAAAAATACGGACATGTATCAATTATTCGTTACAATTGAAATGCCGTTGGTTTATACGCTATATGATATGGAAGTGCGGGGAATTCATATAAATCGCGGGGAATTAAAGAAATACGGGGAAAAACTTGCTGTGGGAATCGCAGAGTTGGAATCTAAAATCTATGATTTGGTAGGAGAAGAATTTAATATTAATTCTCCAAAGCAATTGGGTGTGGTTTTATTCGAAAAATTAAGACTTCCTTTTGGTAAAAAGACAAAAACCGGTTATTCCACTTCTGCCGATATTTTGGATAAACTGGCAAATGAGCATCCTGTTGTCAGCATGATCCTGGAATACAGGCAGTTAACTAAGTTAAAATCCACCTATGCAGATGGGCTGGCTGTATATATTGATAACGACGAAAGAATCCATGGCAAATTTCATCAAACGATTGCCGCTACGGGAAGAATCAGCAGTACGGAACCAAATCTTCAGAATATTCCCATACGAATGGAATTGGGCAGAGAAATAAGAAAGGTATTTATTCCGGAAGAGGGATATATCTTTCTTGATGCGGATTATTCACAGATTGAGCTAAGGGTATTAGCTCATATGTCGGGAGATGAAAGATTGATTGCTGCTTACAAAGAGGCTCAGGATATTCATCGAATCACCGCTTCCCAGGTATTCCATACACCTCTTGATGAAGTTACTCCATTACAGCGAAGTAATGCAAAAGCAGTAAATTTTGGTATTGTATATGGGATTAGCTCTTTCGGATTAGGACAAGGTCTAAATATATCCAGAAAAGAAGCCGAAAATTATATTAACAGGTATTTTGAAACTTATCCCAGGGTAAAGCAATATTTGGATGATTTGGTTTTAAATGGAAAGAAAGATGGATATGTTACTACCTTTTTCGGCAGACGAAGACCAATACCGGAATTAAGTTCTTCTAACTTTATGCAGCGGTCATTTGGAGAAAGAGTTGCCATGAATTCACCGATTCAAGGAACGGCAGCCGATATTATTAAAATTGCCATGATTCGTGTCAACGAACGGCTGAAAGAATTAAAACTCCGCTCCAGACTGATTTTACAGATTCATGATGAATTATTAATAGAAGCTTTTAAGGATGAAATGGATGAAGTGAGCGGCAT
This sequence comes from Anaerocolumna sp. MB42-C2, assembly GCF_030913705.1. Lineage (GTDB taxonomy): Bacteria > Bacillota > Clostridia > Lachnospirales > Lachnospiraceae > Anaerocolumna. The sequence continues at coordinate 574,663 of NZ_CP133190.1, read as the reverse complement.
CTTAAAAGAAGAGATGCAGAAAGCTGCTGATATGAGTATACCGTTAGAGGTAGAAGTTAAAACAGGTACGAACTGGTACGAAGCAAAATAAAGCCGATTCCAAGCCTTACAGTTTAGCAGCATTTCATAAGAGATTTCGATGTATCTATGGCTGAATAACAGCGAACTAACATTATATACGGGAGAAGAATATGAAAGTAATTGGCATTACCGGTGGTGTTGGCAGCGGTAAATCCTTGATCGCAGAGATTATGAAAGAGCATTATCATGCTTATTTGATAAATACGGACCAGATTGCGCATGCACTGATGGAAAAAGGAAAGGTATGTTACAATCTCATAGTTAATTATTTTGGGGAGGGAATTTTAAATTCATCCGGTGATATTAACCGGATAGCTTTAGGGAGCATCGTTTATCAAACACCGGAAAAGCTCTTGATATTAAATTCTTTTACTCATCCCTATGTTATGGCTCATGTAAAAAAACTAATTGAAGAAAAAAGAGAAGAAGATGAGAATCTGATCTGCGTGGAAACTGCTTTACCGTTGCAAGCGGGACTTAAAGATTTTTGCGATGCTATATGGTATGTTTTTGCTCCGGAAGATATTAGAAGGGACCGTCTGAAACAATCAAGAAATTATGATGAGCAAAAAATAGATCAAATATTTAAGAATCAAATCAGCGATTCAGAGTACCGTAACAACAGCACCCAGGTAATAATTAATGATTGCTCCAGGGAAAAAATACTGGAGCAAATCGAAGTTTTACTAGAGAAATAACCAAAGTTACGATATAATAAGAACGGAGAGAGGAAAATACAAGTTTACTTGCATTTTTAGAACGGAACAATAAGCTCATGGACATGGTTAATATTCATGAAAGGATTAAACAATCAATAATTTAGGCATAAGTTGTGGGGGATTTTATATGGAAAACAAAAGATATCCGGAGCATTTAGTATTTGGATTAGATATCGGAACCAGAAGTATTGTTGGCACAGTAGGCTACCGGGAGAACAACCAAAATTTCATCGTAGTTGCCCAATGTGTAAGGGAGCATGAGACACGTGCTATGATGGATGGACAGATTCACGATATTCTGAAAGTTTCCGAAACAATTCTTGAAGTAAAAAAAGAATTAGAAGCCCAGATTGGCAGAAAGCTGACGGATGTTTGTATTGCGGCCGCCGGCAGGGTATTAAAAACAGTAACGGTAAGTGCAGAATATGAATTCCCTAGTGAAACAACTTTAAATGAAGAACATATACATTCCCTGGAATTAATTGGCGTGGAAAAAGCATACGATACTCTCAGGGAAGAGGTTAAAGATGATAAAATTAATTTTTACTGTGTAGGTTATTCTGTGATACGATACTTTTTAAACGGTTATTCCATGGTAAAATTAGAAGGGCATAAAGCCAGTAAAATCGGGACGGAATTATTAGCCACCTTTTTACCGGATGAGGTTATTGATGGTTTGTATACAGCTGTAGAACGCGCCGGTCTGCAGGTAGCGAATCTGACATTGGAGCCTATCGCGGCTATTAATGTGGCCATTCCGGAGAAATTTCGTCTATTAAACATAGCTATGATTGATGTAGGGGCCGGAACCTCGGATATATCCATAACCAAGGACGGAAGTATCATTGCCTACGGTATGATTCCTTTTGCCGGCGATGAAATAACAGATGCAATTGTGCAAAATTATCTGGTGGAATTTAAAACGGCAGAAGTTATGAAATTGGCCTGTTTAAGGAAGAAAAAAGTTACCTATAAGGATATTATGGGAATCAGCCATAAAGTAACTACTGAGGAAATCATTGATACGGTTTCCGAAGCAGTACATAAGATAACGAAATGCGTTGCGGAGAAAATTATTGAACTCAATGGCGGAAAGTCCGTCAGTGCCGTTTTTGTAGTAGGCGGTGGCGGAAAAATACCCGGGTTTGTAACCAGTCTGGCAGAATATTTGAATCTTCCTAAGGACAGAGTCGCTCTTCGTGGAGAAGAGGTGTTGGGAGATGTTACTTTCCTTCAGGAAAATATAAAAAAAGATCCGCTTCTGGTAACACCGATTGGAATATGTCTGAATTTCTATGATCAAACCAATAATTTTATCTTTGTTAATGTGAACGGTGAACGTGTAAAATTATATGATAATAATAAACTTACCATTGTGGATGCGGCAATACAAGTAGGATTCCCCAATGAAAAATTATTTCCAAGAAGAGGAAAAGCGATTAATTTTACCTTAAACGGAAATAAGAGATTAGTCCGTGGCGAGCTGGGTGAAGCAGCTGTTGTAAAATTAAACGGTGAGTTGGTTGGAATCAGCCATAGTATCGTACAAAATGATAAAATCGAGATTATAGAATCAACAGTGGGTGAAGATGCTGTTTACGAAGTAAGACAACTTTCCGAATATAATGGTACTATATCATTTATATGTAACGGGCAAAGTATATTATGCCCTAAATTTGTTATGGCAAACGGGAAGCTGGTTTCTGAATTCTATAATATTGAGGATCAGGATGAAATTCAAATTTTGAATTATTATACCTTGCAGCAGATACTGGAATTTATGGATATAGAAACTAAAGGTACCATATACGTAAATAATATGCCTGCTAAAATGGATGAAAAGGTTTATGAAAATTTTACTATTCAGTGTGAATTAAAAGAAGATCAGTCAGAAGAGATTTTTGATGCCATGGGCGAAATGCCTGATCAATATGAGGAATCTGAGTACGAGGACTTAAATTCTAAAACTGAAGTGTCAGCTGCTGCCGTTAAGAATAACGAAACAGAAAACAGTAAAAAAGTGGGAAACGATCCCAAAACGGACTTATATGTAATTATTAATCAGGAACCGGTAAAACTATCCAATAAAAGTAAATATATATTTGTTGATATCTTTGATTTCTATCCTTTTGATCTAAAAAAGATTGGAGGTTCGGAACTGGTGGTAAACTTAAATGGGGAAAAAGCTGATTTTACGTCTCCTTTAAAAGAACGGGATGTAATTGAACTCTATTGGAAGGAATAATCCAATCATTCCTGCAAAACAGAATAAACATTAAAAGCAGATTTATCCGTGAAAATATTATGTTGACAAATCATACGGAATAGGGGATACTTTTTCATGATACAGCAAGATGTATAACCGACATAATAAGTAATGTAACAAAGTGTATAACATACTTATTAAGCAGTAACACATCAAAGAATCTCAAGTTACATAATTTTATTGAAATCAAGTCAGGGAGGTACTTATGAATTTATGCAGTATAGCAAGCGGCAGCAGTGGGAATTGTACCTTTGTAGGCAGCGAACATACAAAACTGTTGGTGGATGCGGGAATCAGCGGGAAAAAAATTGAAAACGGTTTAAACAGTATAGATGTTTCGCCGCAGGATATACAAGGAATATTAATAACTCATGAGCATGCAGACCACATTCAAGGTCTGGGTGTACTTGCCAGGCGTTACAATACTCCGATTTATGGTACTGCAGAAACCATTAATTCCATACTTAAAATGAATAGTATCGGACGTATTTCGGATGAGTTGCTGCATTATGTGGTACCGGATGAAGCTTTCCAGATAAATGATATTATGGTGGAGCCATTTTCAACCTCTCATGATGCTTCGAATCCGGTTTGCTATACCTTTCAGGCAGACGGTCATAAAATCGGTATGGCTACGGATTTGGGAAAATATGACGATTACATTATATCAAAATTAACTGAATCTGAAATCCTTCTATTAGAAGCAAATCATGATGTGAATATGTTGATGGTAGGTGGTTATCCTTATTACTTAAAACAAAGAATTTTAGGTGACAGGGGACATCTATCCAACGAGAATTCCGCCAGGTTAATTTGCAGGTTATTTCATGAAAAATTAAAATATATCACCTTAGCTCACTTAAGTAAGGAAAATAACTATGAAGAGTTAGCATATGAGACAGTTCGGGTAGAATTAAACCAGTATACCCAGGATAAAAGTTTAGAATCCATATTAAGTGTTGCGAAAAGAGATGTGGTTTCCGACATGCTGTCAACCTTATAGATACATTAGGGCGATATTTTAATCGTCATTATAATTAATATCATAGATTTATGGAGGATAAAAAATGAAAAAAACAATTATTACTGTTGTTGGAAAAGACTGTGTGGGAATTATTGCAAAGGTATGTACGTATCTGGCGAATAATAAAGTGAATATTTTAGATATTTCCCAAACCATTGTACAGGGATATTTTAATATGATGATGATCGTTGATGCCAATGATGCTCCGAAGAATTTTGAAGATCTTGCAACAGAATTAGAGCAGATTGGTGAAGAAATTGGTGTTATCATTAAAGCGCAGCATGAGGACATCTTTAATAAAATGCATCGTCTATAAATAATTCGATAATTTAGGATCACCGCTTGCGACGAAAGAAAATATAATAAAAGAAAGGTATGCCACATCGATTCTTTCACCTGTGAAATTTGTTTCACATTTTATTATGTGGCAGTGACACATCTTTTGGCAGATGTGTTATGCAATGGGTATTGCTATGATAAATATAAATGAAGTTATTGAAACCAATAAAATGATAGAACAGGAAAATCTGGATGTCCGGACGATTACATTAGGAATAAGCCTATTGGATTGTGCGGATAATAATTTAGCTGAAGTAAATCGAAAAATCTTTGAAAAAATTACTACCGTTGCTAAAGATTTGGTGGCAACCGGTAAAGCGATTGAAAGAGAATTCGGTATTCCTATTGTAAATAAAAGGATCTCCGTTACTCCTATTTCTTTAGTTGGGGCAGCAGCATGTAAAAGCCCGGACGATTATGTTACGATTGCTCAGACTCTGGATGATGCGGCAAAGAAAGTAGGCGTTAATTTTATCGGGGGTTACTCTGCTCTGGTTTCCAAAGGGATGACAACCAGTGATCTGAACTTAATTAATTCAATTCCGAAAGCATTAGCTATCACGGAAAGAGTATGCAGTTCGGTTAATGTAGGATCTACAAAAACAGGTATTGATATGGATGCGGTAAAACTATTAGGTGAAATTATATTAGAAACCGCGAAACAGACGAAAGATAGGGATTCCTTAGGATGTGCCAAACTGGTTGTATTCTGTAACGCGCCGGATGATAATCCCTTTATGGCAGGAGCTTTCCACGGCATTACGGAAGGAGATTCTATTATTAATGTAGGTGTAAGCGGACCGGGTGTTGTAAAAACGGCTTTACAGAATGTCAGAGGTGCTGATTTCGGAACTTTATGTGAAACAATTAAGACAACTGCGTTTAAAATAACCAGAGTCGGACAGTTAGTTGCCCAGGAAGCCTCCAGAAGATTAAATATTCCGTTTGGTATTATAGATTTATCTTTAGCACCTACTCCGGCAGTCGGAGACAGTGTCGCTGAAATTTTTCAAGAAATTGGTTTGGAACATGCAGGTGCTCCGGGTACAACTGCCGCATTAGCGCTTTTAAATGACCAGGTAAAAAAGGGTGGTGTTATGGCATCTTCTTATGTAGGAGGATTAAGCGGTGCATTTATACCGGTTAGTGAGGATCAGGGAATGATTGATGCGGTACAGGCAGGAGCGCTTACCTTAGAGAAACTGGAAGCTATGACTTGTGTATGTTCCGTTGGATTGGATATGATAGCAATACCGGGAGATACGAAAGCTACGACTATATCCGGAATTATAGCGGATGAGATGGCTATCGGTATGGTGAACCAGAAGACAACCGCAGTTCGTCTGATACCGGTTATCGGTAAAAAGGTTGGAGATATGGTTGAATTCGGAGGTTTATTAGGATATGCTCCTGTTATGCCGGTAAATTCTTTCAGCTGTGATGCATTTATTAACCGAGGCGGAAGAATCCCTGCTCCAATTCATAGTTTTAAAAATTAATGATTTTTATGTTAATAGAATTTATAGGAAATTGCCTTTAACTTCTGTTAAAGGGCAAAGCTTTATGTTATGTAATTAAAATTAATATCAATAAATGAAAGAAAATATGGATAGAAAGGATGCCACAAGGAATTCTTTCACCTGTGAAGCTTATTTCACATTCTATGTTGTGGCAGTACCGCAAAAAAGTATGCGGTATAAAGGGTTACCATTATGAATCAGCAATTACAAGAACTGGATTATAAAAATGTATTTCATTTCTTCAGTGAAATATCAGCTGTTCCCAGAGGATCAAGGAATAATACAGCAATCAGTAACTATTTGGCGGATTTTGCCAAGAAGCGGAATTTAGAATATGTTCAGGACGAATTTGAAAATGTGGTAATAATAAAGGAAGCAGCCCCTGGATATGAAAATGCTCCGGCCATTATTATACAGGGACATATGGATATGGTCTGTGAAAAAACCAACGACTGTACACATGATTTCCTGACGCAAGGGATTGAACTATTTGTAGATGGGGATTATGTTCATGCAGACCGTACTACTTTAGGTGCAGATAATGGAATAGCCGTTGCATATGCCTTGGCGCTGTTAGATGATGCAGGTTTAAAGCACCCCAGAATTGAAGCGGTTTTCACCACAGATGAGGAAACCGGAATGGATGGAGCAATCGGAGTTGATGTTTCTGTATTAAAAGGAAAGTATCTACTTAATGTTGATTCAGAAAATGAGGGTTCCTTATGGACCAGTTCGGCAGGAGGACTTACCGGTACCTGTGATTTGCCTGTGAACCGTATTTCTGCTAAAGGTATCAAAATTAATATAGCAGTCAGTGAATTACAAGGCGGTCATTCCGGTGCAGAAATTCATAAGAACAGGACGAATGCAACCAAACTAATGGGCAGAATGCTGTTTGAATTAAGAAATTATGTTCATTTCGGATTAATTGACATGATGGGTGGTTTAAAAGATAATGCAATCCCCAGGGATGCAGTGGCTAATCTGTTTTTAAAGCCGGAGGATTTAGAAGAGTTTCAATCAGGATTTGAGGAATTGGTTAAAAAATATAAAAATGAATTAGTATCCAGTGAACCTAATCTGGAGATACAGATGAATGATTTAGGAGAGGGTGAGTTTAAATACCTGCATCCGACCTCTTTTGAAAAAATGTTATTTATGCTGTTAAATACTCCAAATGGCGTACAGGTAATGAGCACAGATATTCCTGGGCTGGTTGAAAGTTCCGTTAATTTAGGAGTTTTTCGTGTTGAGGAAGAGAAAGCAATGTTCTGTTTCTCCGTGCGTAGTTCTGTAAATAGCTATAAGCAATATTTATGTGATAAATTAGGTTATATGTCCCAGTTCCTTGGGGGAGAATTTTATGTAAGGTCACAGTATCCTGCCTGGGAATATAAAAAAGAATCTCCACTAAGAGAATACTTAATTAAAGTATTTAAAGAACAATATGGCAGGGAACCTGAATTGGAAGCGATTCATGCCGGATTGGAATGCAGCTTTTTTGCAGAAAAAATTCCAGGCGTGGATATTGTATCTCTGGGACCTGATATGTTTGATATTCATACACCAAAAGAACGTCTAAGTATTTCTTCAGCGATTCGTGTTTATAAATACCTGGAGAAAGCAATTGAAGGATTGAAATAATAATGAGTAAAAAGAAGATGTATCGTCTATTGGCATTTATACTATTTACATTTGGCTTACTGGCTGTTGTAATAACTGTAGAATTTAACCGATATTTAAATCGTACAGAAGAGCAAACGAATAATGAATTACAAACCGCCAGTAAACCAGAAAGTTCGGCTGATGGAAATCTAAGCGAAACATCAGCATCAGCAGATACTTCCACACGGGATGGGGAGACTGATTCTGCCGTTTTGCCCGAAACAATAGAAGATACAAACAGTAACCAAACCGATGAAACTAAACACCTATGGAAAGATATAAACTTGCTTTTTTGCGGAGATATCTATTTATCTGATTATGTTTTAAATCAGTATGAGCAAAATGGGTTAAGCGGTATTCTTTCAAACGATTTACAGGAAGAATTTCATACTGCTGATATCACTATGGTTAATCAGGAGTTTGCTTTCACCAACAGAGGGAAAAAAGCAGAAGATAAACAGTATACCTTTCGTGTAGATCCTCAAAATGTACAGGTATTTAAGGATATGCAGATCGATGTGGTTGCCTTGGCAAATAATCATACCATGGATTTTGGAATAGAGGGATTAACCGATTCTTTTAACACCTTAAAAGGCGCCGGCATAAAATATGCCGGTGCAGGTAATAACTTGGACGAAGCCAGAAATATAAATTATTTTGAAGTTTATGGTAAAAAGATAGCATATCTGGCAGCTTCCAGAGTTATTCCAAAGCCTGAATGGAATGCTTATAAAACTAAGCCAGGTATGTTAACCACCTATGATCCGGCGTTTCTTCTTGAAGATATTAAAACTGCCAAATCGCAAAGTGATTTTGTAGTAGTTTATGTTCATTGGGGAAAAGAAAGGCACGATTCACCGGAAGAATACCAGCGTAATCTGGCTAAACAATACATAGATGCGGGAGCTGATTTGATTATTGGAAGTCATCCCCATGTATTACAGGGAATTGAATATTACAACGGCAAACCAATCATATATAGTTTAGGCAATTTCATATTCTATAGTTCTATAAAGCAAACAGCCCTCCTGAAAGTAAGTCTGAATGAACAAAATGAAGCAAAAATTCGATTACTTCCAGGGAAAGCTGAAAATTCCCGAACGATTGGACTGGATAACGATTCGGATAAAAATGATTTTTATAAGTATATGACGAATATCTCTTTCGGTATTCATTTTGATGAAGAGGGTAATATTATTTCGGAATAGATATATTGGAGAAAAGTTGATAGAACTATATTGCGCTGTAGATAATTTCCTAAAGTTAATAAAAACTCCCTTATTATTAGAGATTAATATAGTTAACTCTAATAATAAGGGAGTTTTTATAGTACTGTAATGTTACTGTTTACAGGTAACAACGCGACGTGTTTTTTGTGACGTATTGTCACAGAAAACCGGAGAATTGCAGCGTAGGAACGCTGCCTCCTCGTTTTGTGTGCATCGCGAAGCGTGTTATTGTTCGCGGAACAGCTGCTTTTTGCAGGGGAGTGAACAGTAGCACCGTAATAGAATAATTTACATTTGCTTAAAAACAATTTTACATTCTGTGGGAACCATGCTATAATATTCCATACCAGTATTTGGAAAATAAATTGCGAATAAAAATATGCAGGAGTTATTATATGAAGAAGCAGAACCAAAATAACCCAGATGTATCTGAGGAATCCACATTCGATAAAGGTAAAACAGACAAGTTATCCGAAGAAGAATTTGATTATATGCAGTTTATTGAGGAGCTAATGGCAGAAGAACCTATAGAGAAAGAAATCGTTATTAATAATGATGAAGAGATATTTGATAATTTAAATAAATCATTAGGCAGACAAGTTTTAACTGAAATGGAAATACAAAGCAAGATGGATCAAAAAGGAGGAAAAAAGGGTAAGCCATCTAAGATGAAATATACACTTGCAGGTGTTGGGACTCTTTTATTTATTTTTGTATTTTTATTTTTGACTCCTTTAGGCAGAAATTTTTTGTGGCAGACTGCTGCAAATTATGCTTATGGTAAAATGAATTATGATGATGGTCTAAATGTAGTTGCCCAGGAAGTGGTTGATGATGTGGAAGAAGATTCAACAGAATTACCGGTCAAACCTACGGAAACTCCGGTGCAATGGGATACCAATACAACAGACGAAAGTGCCAGAATAGAAGAGGGGATAACCAACATTTTGTTATTAGGAGAAGAAGCGATAGATTCCGGCAATGGTCGGGGTCGAACGGATATAATGATGATTGCTACTATGAATACAATAGATAAATCCTTTAAATTAACTTCATTAATGAGAGATATGCTGGTACAGATACCGGATAATAAAGATAATAAATTAAATGCAGCCTATGAGATTGGGGGAATCCCTTTACTTTATAAAACAATAGAGTTGAATTTTGATGTTAAACTAGATGGTTATGTTTTAGTTGGTTTTGATGATTTCGAAAATGTTATCAATAAACTTGGCGGGGTTAAAATCACATTAACGGATGAGGAAGCAAATTATTTAAATACGACAAATTATATCTCAAAACCGGAATTCAGAAATGTCGTGGGCGGTTCCCAGGTTTTAAATGGAAATCAGGCATTGGGCTATTGCAGAGTTCGTTATGTAGCAACAGGAGATGATCAAATTAATGACTTTGGAAGAACATCCAGACAAAGAATTGTATTAAATGCCATCTTTGATCAATACAAATCTAAAAGTATGCCGGAACTGGTACTATTAATGAATGATATATTGCCCCTGATTACGACTGATATTAAACAAGATGATTTTGAAACCTATTTAAGAACGGCCATGTCATTGGGGTTAACAGAAATACAAAATTTAAGACTTCCTGCCGATCATACTTTTGATGAGGGGTATGTACGTAAAATGTCCGTTTTAATTCCGGACCTTCAGGAGAATGTTAAGATATTACATGAATTCATTTTTGGAAAGAAATACATTTCAAATAAATAATGGCTTTTACCGGCTTACTATTAATAAGGGCGATGTAAATTTTTATTATAAAGACTTGGTAACAACAGGTTTATACAATAAGAATCTTACAATTGCCCTTTTCGTACTGTGTTTTTAGCATATCTTTTTTGTGTAAACATATAATAATAAGGACGTCCAGACTATTTCCGGAGATAATTATGTTTACGAGCAAAAAAATCTATAATAACAGGAGATTACAGAATCGTTATATAAGAAGAAAAACCCAATATAAGTATAGAAAGTCTATTCCTTATGCTTTTAATAGATATAACAAGGGTGATAGTTTCATTACCGGAGGGCAGCTTCGATTTTATATTCTGTTATTTATCATAAGCACATGTATCGTGGGAATTACCTTAAACCGGATTGAATTAAATATTGTAGTTCAACAGGTAAAGGAAGAGGGAATTGATTATGATTCTTTCCGCGAGATGTTAATACCGGCAAAAATGATAAAAGATATAAAACGAAAATTGGATAAGGAATTAGAAACAAATGAAAAAAGTGAAAAATATCAAAAAAATAATAAATATGAAAATAATAAATCACAGAAATATGATACGATGGATTATATAACCTTAGACATGTTGCTAAACAGATATAATTTAAATAATACCAGAAAAATTGGTAAGAGTAACAGTGATTTTCTAATAAGCAGGTTATTTCAAAGTAAAAGCTTTATGGAATTGAAAGCATATTATAAAGCCATACTTTCCGATATCATATGTTTCCCTGTAATTCCTGATTCTGACGGAGATTTAAATGTTAATTTTATCGATACCTGGAATGCCTACCGAAGTTACGGTGGCAGCAGAAGGCATGAGGGTACAGATATTATGTCTAAGGAAAATATAAGAGGAGTATATCCGATTGTCAGTATGACGGACGGAACCGTAGAAAAGCTGGGATGGCTGGAGAAGGGAGGTTATCGAATCGGAATCCGCGGTACATATGGTGCTTATTATTATTATGCACATTTAGAGTCGTATGCGCCTGGTCTAAAAATCGGTGACAGTATAAAAGCAGGAGACTTCTTAGGATACATGGGAGACAGCGGATATGGGACAGAAGGAACCGTCGGTAAATTTGATGTTCATTTGCATGTGGGAATTTATGTTGAAACGGATTTTGGAGAATTAAGCGTGAATCCCTATTCTGTTCTGCTTTATTTAGATTCCATAAACAAAAGTCAAAAAAAATAACCGGTGGGACAGATACAATCTTCCATTGAAATCGTCGTAAATATAAAATATTTTCCACAAACAAATGGGTTTATGTTATAATGTAGCGGAATGAGGAATTGCCTGATTACTAGTAAATTCCAATTATAACAAGAGTCATAAATAGGAGTTTTGGTTTATGATAAGTATTAATTTTATGGGGGACAAGGAGTGAGGTTAGATGGAAATACAATTATGGAGGGAAATACTGGATCCATATTTTTTAGCGGTAGATGAATTAGTTGTAAAATTTAACCATATTATTGAAGAATATCGGAAGATGGGAGATTATTCCCCTATTGAACAGGTTAACGGCCGTGTTAAAACTATTTCCAGTATATTGGAGAAAGCACAAAAAAAGCAGATACCTTTAGAGGATATGGAAGAAAAGGTGGAAGATATTGCAGGAATCCGTATTATCTGCCAGTTCGTTGAAGATATCCAGAAAGTAGTGGAGATAATTAAGAAAAGAACCGATATGAGAATCAAAAGTGAAAAGGATTATATTACAAAGATGAAACCAAGCGGTTATCGAAGTTATCATATTATAATTTATTATACCGTTCAGACGCTTAAAGGGACCAAAGAATTACAGGCAGAAATACAGATACGTACATTGGCTATGAATTTCTGGTCTACGATAGAGCATTCCCTGCAATATAAATATAAGCAGAATATGCCGGAGCATATCCGGGACAGGCTTTCCAAAGCAGCAGATGCTGTTATTGTATTAGACCAGGAGATGTCTTCTGTCCGGGATGAAATCATGGATGCCCAAAATTCTTTTAAAATTAAGGCCAATATGGTTGCAGATATATTGACCAACATTCAGAATCTATATAAAGTGGCAAATAAAAGAGAAGTTGTTAAGATACAGGATGAGTTCTTCCAAATTTACGAATCCGGCGATTTGGAACAGTTAGAACGTTTTAACAAAGAATTGGATATTATATCGGAGGGATATCGGGCACAAAGCCTAAGATAAGAAAAGTACAGTTTAAGGAGAAACAGATGACATTACCAAAGCTTTTTGAGAACCGGATGAGGGAGTTGTTAGGGGAAGAATATGAAGATTATATAAAATGCTTTGAAGAGAAACATTACAGTGGATTAAGGATCAATACTTTAAAAATAACACCGGAAGAATTTGAAAAAATTTGTCCTTTTGAGATCAAAAGAATTCCATGGATTGAAAATGGCTATTATTATATTGGAAAAGAACAGCCGGCAAGGCATCCGTATTATTATGCCGGTTTATATTATATACAGGAACCCAGCGCAATGACGCCTGCTAATTTACTCCCGGTTAAACCTGGAGATAAAGTCTTGGATTTATGTGCCGCTCCAGGCGGAAAAAGTACGGAATTAGCAGCAAAGCTTAAAGGAGAGGGAGTACTGGTTGCAAATGATATCAGTAATTCCAGAGCAAAAGCACTGTTAAAAAACATAGAACTGTTTGGCGTTAAGAATGCGATTGTGGTGAGTGAAGCTCCGGCAAAATTAGTAAATTATTTTGAGGGATATTTTGATAAGATCTTAGTAGATGCGCCCTGCTCAGGCGAGGGAATGTTTCGAAAAACACCCTCCATTATGAAAAACTGGGAACAGTATGGTGTGGATTATTATAATAAGCTGCAAAAAGAGATTATATTAAGCGCTGCCAGAATGTTAAAACCAGGAGGCAAAATACTCTATTCTACCTGTACCTTTTCACCGGAAGAGAATGAGGGTACCATTAAATTCTTACTGGAGCAATATCCGGATTTTCATATATTAAATCCGTTAAAGGACGAATATGCAAATGATGTTTCATATGAGGGGTTTTCTTTTGGTAGGCCGGAATGGGTGGAGGGACCGGAGGAGTTATCAAACTGTATTCGGTTATGGCCTCACCGAATACATGGAGAAGGGCATTTTATAACCTTGTTGGAGAAAGCATCGGATGGTACAGTGACAGGTTCTTATGGAGAGAATAAGGATAAAGTAAGTTTATCCGGGGAGGCGGTGGAATTCTTAAATCAACTAGGGCTGACCATAGATTATAAAAACCTGAGTTTAAGAGAAGATAAAATATATCTGTTACCTGAAGATATTCCAAGTATTAAGGGTCTACGCATATTAAGACCTGGATTATTCCTCGGTGAAATGAAAAAGAACCGGTTTGAACCGAGCCAGGCTTTAGCCTGTGCCTTAAAAAGCTGGGATTATCCGAAAAGCATTAATTTCACGGCAGACAATCCGGATGTAATAAAATATCTAAAATGTGAAACGATAACGGTTACAGGTGAATATCAGGAAAGCTGGAACCTGATAAATGTTGATGGATATCCTCTGGGTTGGGGAAAGTTAACCAATAATGTCTTAAAGAATAAATATCTTCCAGGTTGGCGATGGATGTAATATAAATTTATAGGCAATTGTGAAACTATATAGTTTTTAGAATCTGCCATACAATTGATACAAATTTCATAGCTTCAGTTGCCCTAAGGGCAAGTTTTGTAATTACCTGAAAATGAATTAAATAAGAGAGGATGGCGGGTATGAGTACACCAGTCCGATTAGATAAGTATCTTGCTGATATGGGTATTGGCACCAGAAGCGAAGTCAAGACTTATATCAGAAAGGGAAGAGTAAAGATAAACGGAATTATTGTAAAAGAGCCGGATATCAAGATTAACACCATAAGTTCAGAAGTATATTTTGATAATGAACCTATTGTATACGAAACGGTTGAATATTATATGCTGAATAAACCTGCCGGTGTGGTATCTGCAACGGTGGATAACCATTGTGAGACAGTTGTAGAATTAATTAAAAGCGGCAGGAATAAAGATTTATTTCCGGTAGGCCGGCTGGATAAAGATACGGAGGGGTTATTATTAATAACTAATGACGGTGATTTGGCACACCGTTTACTTTCTCCCAAAAAACATGTTCCCAAAGTATATTATGCACGAATAAAAGGTATGGTAACTAAGGAAGATGTAGAAACATTTAGGTCGGGTATACAATTAGATGAAGATTTTATTACGCTTCCGGCGCGGCTTGATATATTGGAAGCCGGTGATATCTCAGATATTAAAGTAACTATTTATGAGGGGAAATTCCACCAGGTAAAGAGAATGTTTGAGGCAGTTTCTAAAGAGGTTCTCTATTTAAAAAGATTAAGTATGGGGGAATTATATTTGGACGAATCTCTGGCACCGGGAGAGTATCGTAAGCTTACCGAATATGAATTAAATAAATTAAAAGGAAATGAATAAGCAGGAAAGAAATTTCTCTATCCCAGACTTGTCTGAGATAGGGAATGGGTATAAAAAATGGATGGAATGTTTCAAGATATTAACGCTGTGATATTTGATCTGGATGGAACTTTGGTTGATTCTATGTGGATGTGGCGTGATATTGATATTGAGTTTTTGAGTAAATACGGGATAGAATTTCCTGATAATCTGCAGAGTGAAATAGAAGGAATGAGTTTTTCGGAAACGGCAATATATTTTAAAACACGTTTTGCTTTGAAGTTAACCATTGAAGAAATAAAGACAGAATGGAATCAGATGGCGTGGGAAAAATATATGACACAGGTTCCATTAAAAACAGGGGCTTTTAAGCTGCTGCAATTCTTAAGGGACAATCAGATCAAAGCGGGGATAGCAACCAGTAATTCAAGGGAACTGGTTGATTTAGTAATTGACAAATTAAATGTGAAAGAATATTTTTCATCAATCCGTACTTCCTGTGAGGTAGAAAAGGGGAAACCGGCACCTGATATTTATCTGTTAGTTGCTAATGATTTAAAGGTATCTGCGGATAAATGCCTGGTTTTTGAGGATGTTATACAGGGAATTATGGCCGGTAAAAATGCCGGTATGAAAGTTTGTGCAGTCTATGATCATTTTACCAGGGAAGATAACCATAAGAAACAGGAGCTTGCAGATTATTATATTGAATCTTTCATAGAACTGTTTTGACAGATTCTTTTTTTTAGAATAACAATATGTAAATATATTCATTTAAATATATTTAACAGGAAACGAAGAAAAACATGAAAATAATAACAGTGGACAAAAATGAAGCTGGTCAGCGCCTGGATAAGCTTCTTTTAAAACAATTAAATAAAGCGCCGAAAAGTTTCATTTATAAAATGCTCCGTAAGAAAAATATTACTCTAAACGGGAAAAAAGCGGACGGTTCTGAGAAAACACAGCTCAATGATGAAATTAAGCTTTTTTTATCTGAGGAAACGATAGAAAATTTCAGCGAATCATTCCGCACTACGATTGTAGAATATGATTTTACAGTTGTTTATGAGGATTCCAATATCCTTGTAGTTAATAAACCAGCCGGATTATTATCTCAAAAAGCAGTTAAAGATGACGTATCTTTAGTGGAGCATATAATTTCCTACCTACTATCAAAAGGTGAGATTAATATAGAAGAACTTCAAACTTTTAAACCAGGAGTCTGCAATCGGTTAGACAGAAATACCAGCGGATTGGTAGTGGCAGGCAAAACGCTGCAGGGTTTACAGACTATGTCGGAGTTGTTTAGGGAAAGGACTTTGGATAAATTTTATCTATGTATCGTGAAAGGTACGATTAAAGAATTTCAGAAAATAACCGGATATTTAAAAAAAGATGAGAAAACAAATAAAGTATCAATAACAGATATGTATTTGCAGGGAAGTGAGCCGATTCAGACCGAATACCAGCCGATTAGGTACAATGATAAATATACCTTATTAAAGGTCAAGCTGATTACCGGTAAGACACATCAGATACGTGCACACCTTAGCAGTATAGGACATCCTATAGCAGGAGACGGTAAATATGGAAATAAGATGCTTAATGCCGAATTAAGAAAAGAGTTTGGATTAGAACATCAGTTATTACATGCTTATCAGCTTATATTTCCGCAAATGTACAGTGAATTTGAGGATTTGTCAGGAAAAGAATTGATCGCTAAGGTGCCGGACTATTTTCAAAATATACAGAACACATTATTGTAGCACAGTAAAGGAGAAAGCATATGCCTTCATGGAATTCCAGAGGCCTTAGAGGTTCTGCACTGGAAGAATTAATTAATATGACTAATGCGAGATAC
Source organism: Anaerocolumna sp. MB42-C2 (assembly GCF_030913705.1). Lineage (GTDB taxonomy): Bacteria > Bacillota > Clostridia > Lachnospirales > Lachnospiraceae > Anaerocolumna. The sequence continues at coordinate 557,740 of NZ_CP133190.1, read as the reverse complement.
CGGGAAAAAAAACTGGCGCTGATACAGAAGATTCCTACACCAATTACACCAACCAATATTGATAAAGAGAATAGACATATTACACTTGCTTATTTTGAAGAGAAAAGTACGGTAGATTATATTGGTGTTGTCCAGGGAGTACCGGTATGCTTTGACGCGAAAGAATGCGCGGCCGATACCTTTGCACTGCAGAATGTACATGAACATCAGGTCAACTTTATGAGGGATTTTGAAGAACAGGGAGGAATTGCTTTCCTGTTGATTTATTATTCCAAGAGAAATTTTTATTATTATCTTCCGTTCAAACAATTGTCCTGGTTTTGGGATCGAGCTCAAACCGGCGGAAGAAAGAGCTTTCGTTTTGAGGAATTAGATTTGGAAAATGAAATACCATGTAAAAATAATTTATTTATACATTATCTTGAGAATATCGCTAAAGATATAGAGTGCAGAGAGCCGGACCAGTAAAATAACGAATTAGGGCGTTACGGTCTAATTAAGTTTGAATTATAACAACAGATTAGATATATGTAATAAGCCAGGACGGTTATAAATATGATAAGGCTTTTATTTAAGATATATCAGATGAGACTTATAAAAAAAATCAGACAGGATAAAATCAGACAGAATAAGACTTACAAAAAAGATTCAGACGGTTGACTTAATGAAATGATTGTACTATAATAGTTAACATTATCGTGGTAGTGAATTATCACGTTACCACAATGAAGCAAATCAAATGAAAGCACCATGAAACAGAAGCATATTTATGAAAGCTTGGAGGAAACTATGATAGAAAAATTACTACATACGCCGGAAGGGGTAAGGGATATCTATAATGCAGAATGCGAGAGAAAATTACAATTACAAAACCGTCTGCATCATGTTATGAAACTCCATGGTTTTAAGGATATACAGACACCAACTTTTGAATTTTTTGATATATTCAGTAAAGAACGTGGTACGGTTGCTGCAAAAGATATGTATAAATTTTTTGACAGAGATGGTAATACTTTAGTGCTTAGACCGGATATTACCCCATCAATAGCAAGATGTGCTGCAAAATATTATAAAGAAGAGTCTTTTCCCATACGGTTATCCTATATAGGCAGCACCTTTATCAACAACAACAGTTATCAGGGGAAATTAAAGGAATCTACCCAGTTAGGTGCAGAATTAATCAATGACAGTTCCACGGATGCCGATGCTGAGATGCTGGCCTTAACGATAGAATGCTTATTGGAAGCCGGCCTTAACGAGTTTCAGGTTGAAATCGGAGAAGCAGACTTTTTCCGCGGTTTAGTGGAAGAGGCCGGGTTTGATGAAGAAGAAGAGTATCAGCTGCGAATATTAATTGAAAAGAAAAATATGTTTGGAGTTGAAGAATTAATTTCCAGCAAAGACATCAGTGATGAATTAAAAAATGTATTTCTTACTTTGCCCGAATTATTTGGAACAATAGATAAACTAATTAGTGCTAAGTCATTAACAACGAATTATAGAGCATTAAATGCGATTGAACGTCTGGAACAATTATATACTATTTTAACGGCTTATGGTCTTGAGAAGTATATTACTTTTGATCTTGGTATGTTAAGTAAATATAATTACTATACAGGAATTATCTTCCGGGCTTATACTTACGGAACCGGTGATACCATTGCAAACGGAGGACGATATGATAATCTGGTGGGGCAGTTTGGTAAAGATGCACCTGCAATTGGATTAGCCATTATGGTCGACCAGCTTATGCTTGCTTTGTCCAGACAAAAGATTGACATAAAACCGGAAACAGAAAATACCTTGATTTTATATAAACATAACCTTTTAGAGAATGCCATCGTTTTGGCGAATCATTTCAGAAACCAGGGAATGAATATAGAATTATTACGTGTAAAAGAGAATACACTCTTGGAAGAATATATAGCATATTCAAAACGTAACGGAAATGGAGGTATTCTGTATTACGAATCTGCGGAACTGATTAAAGTAATTAATTCGGAAAGCGGTGAAGTACAGGAGGCAAATATTCAGGATTTTATGAGGTAGGTTTTAGAGAAGGAGGTTTTATGAGATATTTAACATTTGCTTTGGCTAAGGGCAGATTAGCAAAAAAGACCCTTGAGATATTGGAAGAAATTGGAATTACATGTGAAGAAATGAAAGATCCCCATTCCCGGAAATTAATTTTTGTTAATGAAGAGCTTAAAATTAAAATTTTTCTTGCAAAAGCCAACGATGTACCTACCTATGTAGAATATGGGGCTGCTGATATCGGTGTGGTCGGCAGGGATACTATACTGGAAGAAGGCCGTAAGTTATATGAGGTAATTGACTTAGGACTTGGTAAATGCAGAATGTGTGTGGCAGGCCCGAAAGAAGCCGGTGAATTATTAAGGCATGGTGAACTGATCCGTGTTGCAACGAAATACCCCAATATAGCTAAGGATTATTTTTATAATAAAAAACATCAGACGGTCGAAATCATTAAATTAAATGGTTCCATCGAATTAGCCCCAATTGTCGGCTTGTCTGAAGTTATTGTTGATATCGTTGAGACTGGCTCTACACTTAAGGAGAACGGATTGGAAGTATTGGAAGAAATATGCCAGCTTTCCGCACGTATGGTAGTGAACCAGGTAAGTATGAAGATGGAACATGAAAGGATAACCAAATTAATAAACGATTTAAAGGAAGTCCTATTAAGTACCAAGGAGGTTTAAGTGCATGAAGATAATTAAGTTGGATTCAGAATCTAAAAAAGGTATTCTGGAGAATTTACTAAAAAGAAGTCCCAGTCAATATGAAAACTATGCGAAAACAGTAAGTGAAATTATTGAAGAGGTTAAATCCAAAAAAGACCAGGCATTATTCTACTATACGAAACAATTTGACAAAGCAGATCTAAATGAAGGGAATATTCGTGTTACTGAGGAAGAAATTAAGGAAGCATACTCTTTAATTGATCCATCCGTTTTGGAGGTAATCCGTAAAGCCGCTTTTAACATAGAAACATATCATGCAAAACAAAAACAATACAGCTGGTTTGACAGTGAGCCTAATGGTATTATTTTAGGACAGAAGGTAACTGCGATCGGATCTGTGGGTGTTTATGTTCCGGGCGGAAAGGCTGCCTATCCCTCTTCCGTATTAATGAATGTCATACCTGCCAAAGTAGCCGGCGTTAAGAGAATTGCTATGGTAACACCTCCGGATAAAGACGGCAAGGTATATTGTGGAACTTTAGTCGCTGCCAGGGAAGCAGGGGTTACGGAAATATATAAAGTGGGTGGAGCACAGGCAATAGCAGCTTTGGCCCATGGGACGGAAAGTATTAAAAAAGTAGATAAAATTGTCGGACCAGGCAATATATACGTTGCATTAGCTAAAAAGGCAGTTTATGGACATGTAAGCATAGATTCTATAGCCGGTCCCAGTGAAATTTTAGTAATCGCTGATGAAACAGCAAATCCAAGATATGTCGCTGCCGATCTTTTGTCTCAGGCTGAACATGATGAACTAGCTTCTGCCATATTGATCACCACCAGCAAAGAAATCGCAGAACAGGTATCTGTTGAAGTTGCTAAATTCACGGAACAATTATCAAGAAGAGATATCATCCAGAAATCGTTAGATAATTATGGCTATATTTTATTAGCTGATTCTATGGAGGATGCAATTGAAACGGCTAACGATATAGCTTCCGAGCATTTGGAGATAATAACCAGAGATCCGTTTTTAATTATGACCAAAATTCATAATGCCGGTGCTATTTTCTTAGGAGAATACAGCAGTGAACCCTTAGGAGATTATTTTGCAGGACCTAACCATGTTTTACCGACCAATGGCACTGCTAAATTTTTCTCGCCCCTTAGTGTGGATGACTTTATCAAAAAATCCAGCATTATTTCTTATTCTAAAGAGGCACTTAAACCAATCTACCCGGATATTGTCAGATTTGCTAAAGCAGAAGGTTTGACGGCCCATGCTAATTCTATATCCGTTCGGTTTGAATCTTAAAAAGGAGGGATAAAAATGGAAAGGACAGCGGAAATTCAAAGAAAAACAAATGAAACCAGTATTGTATTACAGCTTAATTTAGATGGAACCGGAATATCAGACATCGATACAGGAATCGGTTTTTTTGATCATATGCTAAACAGCTTTGCCAGACATGGTTTTTTTGATTTAAAGTTAAATACTGTGGGAGATTTGCATGTAGATGCCCATCATACTGTGGAAGATACAGGAATTGTATTAGGTCAGGCCATCAAAGCGGCTTTGGGAGATAAAAAAGGAATAAAAAGATACGGCGATTCCATCCTTCCTATGGATGATTCACTGGTAATGTGTGCGATTGATTTATCAGGCAGACCATTTCTGGTTTATGATGTACCATTAACCATAGACCGTGTGGGTTATATGGATACGGAATTAGTAAAAGAATTTTTTTATGCGGTAAGTTATGCTGCGGGAATGAATCTGCATCTAAAATTGCTTCATGGTTCAAACAATCATCATATTATAGAAGCTGCATTTAAAGGTTTTGCTCGGGCACTTGATGAAGCTGTCGGACAGGATGCCCGGATATCGGATGTACTTTCAACGAAAGGTACGGTAGATTAGTAATAAAAATAGCATTTTTGGAGGTCTTGCATTGTATAAAAAAATTATTCCTTTTATAAATTGTGAAAATGAACTGCCGGTTAATGTTATATCAGAGGCCGTTCAGTATGAAATCGGCGGAGCAGATGAATTATTTGTATATAATTATTCTAAGGATGAAACATCCCGGGAGGAATTTTTAGGTGCAGTAAAAGAAATTACTAAACAGATTGACATACCTGTTTATATAGGCTGTTATGTGGAACGATTTGAAGATGTTAAAAAAGCTTTGTATAGCGGTGCTTCCTATGTAATGATAAAATACTCATTACTCAAAAACAATAATGTAGTAAAAGAAGCTTCCGAACGATTCGGTAAGGATACTATTATTCTTGAACTGGAAAATTATAAGGACATTCAGAATGAAGAATTTATAGACACAATGAAAGACTTGGGGGTTTATGCTTTATTACTAAAACATGTTGAATTAACCAAGGATTTAATTAACACGATTAATTCAATTAAACTACCGGTAATAATACGGGACAGTCTTTCCAATAATGATATAGCCTCTTTGTTAGAACCGGTCACCGTACTTGGTATTTCAACCAATTATTTTAAAAATAAAGATATGTTCAAGGCAAAGTTGTCTTTAAAAGCGCAGAATATAGAGGTGAATACCTTTGACAGCAGTATTGATTTCAATGAATTTAAATTAAATAAGGATGGTTTGATTCCGGTAGTTGTCCAGGAATATAAGACCAGCGAAGTTTTAATGGTGGCTTATATGAATGAAGCAGCCTTTAGAAAAACAATTGAAACCGGTAAAATGACGTATTACAGCAGGAGCAGAAGCACATTATGGACCAAGGGCGAAACCTCAGGGCATTATCAATACGTTAAAGCACTTATGTTAGACTGTGATAAGGATACTATCTTAGCAAAAGTTTTCCAGATTGGTCCCGCCTGTCATACCGGTAATGTATCCTGTTTTTATACGGAACTGGTTAAGAAAGAATATGATGATACCAACCCGCTTACAGTATTTAATGAGGTATTTAATGTTATTCTGGATCGTAAAAAAAATCCCAAGGAAGGCTCCTATACCAATTATCTGTTTGAAAAAGGAATTGATAAGATATTAAAAAAATGCGGAGAAGAGGCTACAGAAATAATTATTGCAGCTAAGAACCCGGATTCGGAAGAGCTAAAATATGAAATATCGGATTTTCTTTACCATATGATGGTACTTATGGCGGAGTGTAACTTGGATTGGTCAGACATTGTCAAGGAACTTGCACATAGAAGATAAGTGAAATGGAAAAATTTTTAAATTATCACTTGCATTATAAAATGATAAGTGCTATAATATGCTAATGTAAGTATGATACAGTGACGAATGGGAGTGGACGAAAGTCCACTCTTTATATTTGTGTGGATAGGCTCGCATAGTATATTCGAGCCAAAAGCTTCGGATAAGAGACTCCAGAAGAATGGCAAAAGCGATGTTTTTCCGGAATTAAACCCAAAGAGCATATGTGTAGTGTGAATAGTCTCGCCAAGAACATGCGAGCCATTAAAAGAATAGCAAAAGCAGCTATTCTTAAGGATTTATACCCATAAAGCATTGACGTTAGTGTGGAAAATAAATTTTTCACACGCATATTTGTGCCTGCGGCTCAAAGTTTGCTGGTTGTGAGAAAGGTTTGGTTATTATATGACTAAAAGAGAAGAATATGAACAGAAAACAGAAAAACTGTTAGAACCGATAATACAAGAAAATAATTTTGAACTTGTTGATGTGGAATATGTGAAAGAAGGCGGTAACTGGTACCTTCGTGCTTATATTGATAAGGAAGGCGGTATTACGGTAGATGATTGCGAACTGGTAAACAGAGCGCTGGGTGATTTATTGGATCAGTTTGATTATATACCGGATGCATATATCCTAGAAGTAAGTTCACCTGGTTTAGGCAGGCAGTTAAAGAAAGAAAAGGATTATGCAAGGAGTATAAATAAAGAAGTTGAAATAAAATTTTATAAACCGATTAATAAACAGAAAGAAATCGTAGGTTATCTGGTTGGTTACGATGATGACAAATTTATAATTAAACTGGATGATGAAAGTACTATAGATATCCCGCGTTCCAATACGGCACTCATTCGTTTAGCTTTTGATTTTTAAGACTTAATTTTAAGGGATAGAAATAAGAACATTTATGAGGAGGATCAGCAGAAAATGAATAACAACAAAGAGTTAATTGATGCATTAAATCAGATTGAAAGAGAAAAAGATATCAGTAAAGAAATATTATTGGAAGCTATGGAGAATTCCTTAGTTGCAGCCTGTAAAAATCATTTCGGCAAAGCAGATAATATCAGGGTAAATATTAATAGGGATACCGGTGCAGTTGCTGTTTATGCCGAAAGGGAAATTGTTGAAACCGTTGTGGATCCTGTAACACAAATCAACGCCGTGGAAGCAAAATTAAAATATCCAAAAAATAATATTGGTGATATCGTTAATGTTGAAGTAACTCCTAAAAATTTCGGACGTATTGCTGCCCAGAAAGCCAAACAGGTAGTGGTACAAAAAATCAGGGAAGAAGAAAGAAAAGTTTTATTTAATCAGTATTACAGTAAGGAAAAAGATGTAGTAACCGGTATTGTTCAGCGTTATGTAGGCAATAATGTAAGTATCAATCTTGGAAAAGTAGATGCTGTTCTAACGGAAAATGAACAGGTTAAAACAGAACATTTCAAACCTACGGATCGTATTAAGTTATATGTATTAGAAGTAAAAGATACTACAAAAGGTCCCAGGATCACTGTCTCAAGAACCCATCCGGAATTGGTAAAAAGGTTGTTTGAAGCAGAAGTAACTGAAGTAAAGGATGGTACAGTGGAAATAAAGAGTATTTCCAGAGAAGCAGGTTCCAGAACAAAAATGGCGGTATATTCCAATAATTCGGATGTAGATCCTGTTGGTGCCTGTGTTGGTATGAATGGTGCCAGGGTAAATGCGATTGTGAGTGAATTAAGAGGCGAGAAAATAGACATTATTAATTGGAATGATGATCCTGCTATTTTAATTGAAAATGCCTTAAGTCCTGCAAAAGTAGTATCCGTTTACGTTGAAGAGGGCGAGAAAAGTGCCCGCGTAATCGTGCCGGATTATCAATTATCTCTTGCCATCGGTAAAGAAGGCCAGAATGCAAGATTAGCTGCCAGACTTACCGGTTATAAAATAGATATTAAGAGTGAATCGCAAGCAGAAGGGTATGGATGGGAGTAGGTAATTAATGAGTGTTGCGAAAAAAATTCCCCAAAGACAATGTATCGGATGTGGGGAAATGAAAAATAAAAAAGATATGATCAGGGTTATAAAAACACCGGAAGAGAATATCATTATCGACGCTACCGGCAAGAAGAACGGAAGAGGAGCATACATATGCAAATCGACAGAATGCCTTCAGAAAGCCGCAAAAAGCCGTGGACTGGAACGTTCCTTAAAGGTGAGTATTCCTCGTGAAGTCTATGAGGAATTAGAAAAGGAGCTGAGTGGACTTGAATTATGAAAAGGATAGTACCGGGCCCAGGCCTATTGCACAAAAAAAAGTATTTTCTTATATTGGAATAGCAGCCAAAGCAGGTTATCTTACAAGCGGTGAATTTATGACAGAAAAGGCCGTTAAGGAAGGAAAAGCCAAATTAGTAATTATTGCTGAGGATGCATCAAATAATACGAAAAAAATGTTTACCAATATGTGTACTTACTATAAAGTGCCGATTTACTTTTTTGGTGAAAAAACAAATCTCGGCCATGCAATAGGAAAAGAATTCAGAGCATCTCTGGTTCTGTTAGACCAAGGCTTGGCTGATATGGTAGAAAAGCAACTGAACACAATCAACAAGGATGGTAGTATGGATACATACACCAGGTCGTAAAAAGTGGAGGTAGTAAGTATGGCAAAAATTAAAATATATGAATTAGCAAAAGAAATAGATAAACATAGTAAGGATATTATTACTTTTTTAAATGAAAAGGGTATGGAAGTAAAAAGTCATATGAGCAGTATTGATGATAGTACTGTTTCTATGGTTAAAAGTCATTTTGGACCTAATGTTAAACCGGCAGAGGCTCAACCGGCAGTTAAAACAGATTATGTTTCCAAAACAGCTCCAGCTCCATCCGCACCGGCTTCCAATACTGCAGTTCATACAGCTTCAGTTACACAGCAAAACAACAGACCAGCAGGAAACGGTTATTCCGGCCAGAATAACCAGGGAAATACCAGGTATAACCAGGGTAGTTCAGGCGATCAAAGAACATCTGGACAATATAATCAAAACCGTCCGTATAATCAAAATGGGCAAGGCCAAAACCGTCCGTATAACAGACCGCAGGGAGATCAGCAAGGTCAGAGAAATACCGGTGACAATGGTATGAGAACATACGGTCAGGGTAATCAACATTCCTCTTCCCAAAACCGTAACTACGGGCAAAATAATGGGCAGAGTCAGAACCGTCCATATAATCAGAATAATCAAGGCGATCAGAACCGTACTCCCTACGGTCAGAATGGGCAAGGCCAAAACCGTCCGTATAATCAGAATGGGCAAGGCCAAAACCGTCCGTATAATCAAAATGGGCAGGGCCAAAGTCGTCCGTATAATCAGGGCAATTCCTATGGTCAGGGAGGTGGACAGGGTCAGAATCGTCCGGCCGGTCAAGGCGCATCATCAGGACAGAACCGTCCCTATGGTCAGAATAATCAATCTGGCGGACAGTATCGTCAAAACCGTCCTTATAATCAGGATCAAAACCGTCCAATGAATAACGGACAGGGCAGACCGAATACTTATAATAATGGAAATGACAGACCGAATCAAGGCGGTGCAAGACCCTATAATTCTCAAAACAACAGACCGGGTCAAAACGGCGGATACAATAACTATAACAGGCCACAGGGTGGTTCAGAGGGCTCCGGCGGTTACCAGAATAGAAACTATACTCCCGGTTACGGCGGTATGAACAAAGACAAAGATGATTATAATAAAGATGGAGACGCTAGAAAAAGAACGCCCGGCAGATCAGATACCAGAAGCGGTGACACAAAGAAATTTGATGCTCCGATAGGAATGTCAAGAAGTGACTCTGCAAACAACAGAAACAGCAGAGCTAATAAAAGTGTTAAAAACACGAAAAATAATTATAGTCATAAACAGATCGATACGGAAAACTTAGATGAAATTAAAATACCGAAAAAAGGACAGTTTATTAAACCAAAGCCGGTTCAAATACAGGAAGCAAAAGCAGATGAGATTAAAACGATAACACTTCCGGATATTTTAACGATTAAGGAATTGGCAGATAAAATGAAATTACCTGCTTCTGCTTTGGTAAAGAAACTATTCTTAGCCGGTAAAATGGTATCTATTAACCAGGAGATAACATTTGAAGAAGCAGAAGAAATTGCAATTGAATTTGATATTATAGCAGAACATGAAGTTAAGATAGACGTTATTGAAGAATTGCTGAAAGAAAAAGAGGAAGATGAAGAGAATTTAGTAAAACGTCCTCCGGTTGTCTGCGTTATGGGTCACGTTGATCATGGTAAAACATCACTTTTGGATGCGATTCGTGAAACGAATGTGACTTCCCATGAAGCAGGTGGAATCACCCAGCATATTGGTGCTTATGTGGTTGAAGTTAACGGTGAAAAAATTACATTTTTAGATACGCCTGGTCATGAAGCGTTTACCTCTATGAGAATGAGAGGAGCACAATCTACGGATATTGCCATTTTAGTAGTCGCTGCCGACGACGGTGTTATGCCGCAGACGGTTGAAGCTATCAGTCATGCGAAAGCTGCCGGTATTCAAATCATCGTAGCAATTAATAAAATAGATAAACCAAGTGCTAATATCGAAAGAGTGAAGCAGGAATTAACAGAATATGAACTGGTTGCGGAAGACTGGGGCGGTGATACGGTATTTGTTCCGGTTTCGGCCCATACCAGGGAAGGTATTGAGCAGTTATTGGAAATGATCATACTTACTGCAGAAATGGTTGAATTAAAAGCTAATCCTAACCGTAATGCCCGAGGTATTGTAATTGAAGCGGAATTAGATAAAGGACGCGGTCCGGTAGCCACCATTCTTGTACAAAAAGGTACATTACATGTGGGAGATGCCATAGCCATAGGATCATCCTACGGAAAAGTAAGGGCGATGATGGATGATAAAGGTAGACGTGTAAAAGAAGCAACTCCGTCTACTCCTGTAGAAATATTAGGCTTAAATGAAGTACCGGATGCAGGAGAGATCTTTATTGCAACAGATAATGAAAAAGAAGCACGTTCCATTTCAGAAACTTATATATCACAAGGCAGGGAACGACTTTTAGCTGATACCAAAGCAAAGTTATCGTTAGACGGCTTATTCTCACAAATTAAAGCCGGCAATGTGAAAGAACTTAATCTGATTATTAAAGCGGACGTTCAGGGTTCTGTGGAAGCGGTTAAACAAAGTTTGGTTAAACTTAGCAATGATGAAGTAGCAGTACGTATTATCCATGGTGGTGTAGGTACTATTAATGAATCCGACGTGTCACTGGCAAGTACCTCCAACGCTATTATCATTGGTTTTAATGTTCGTCCTGACAATACGGCTAAGGAACTTGCAGACCGTGAAAAGGTAGATTTAAGATTATACCGTGTAATCTATAATGCGATAGAAGATGTGGAAGCCGCCATGAAAGGTATGCTTGATCCTACTTATGAGGAAAAAGTAATCGGTCATGCAGAAGTTAGGCAGGTATTTAAAGCTTCCGGACTTGGAACGATTGCCGGTTCCTATGTTCTTGACGGAAAAATTACGAGAGGTTGTTCTGCAAGAATAACAAGAGAGGGTGAACTTATTTTTGAGGGTACCCTGGCTTCCTTAAAGAGATTTAAAGATGATGTAAAAGAAGTGGCTTCAGGATATGAATGTGGTCTTGTATTTGAAAAATTCAATGATATTAAAGAATTTGATATGGTAGAACTGTATATTATGCAGGAAGTTCCCAGATAATAAATACGTGTAATTATACCAATTTATAAATAAGATAAAATATATGCGCCATAAAAACGGGCTGTTATATAGTACCTTTATGGCGCTGCTATATTAATTGAGGCATTTTTCTTGCGGTATGCAATGGGTTAAATGTGAAGAAAAAAACATCTTCACAAAGTGAATTATGCATATTAATTCACTTGGGAAGAACCTCGAAATGAGCACAAAGTGTGCTCATTCCAGACTTCTTCCTCCATTATTTGAGATGCCGCCTAAGCGGCGTCATGTCGGAAAGGTTGAAAGAAAATATAGAAAGTGAAAGGATGCCGCAGATGGATTCTTTCAACCTCTTTTCATTGAGGCAGTACCGCAAACCAGTTAGCGGTATGTAATGGGTGTAAAAATGAGAAAAAACAGTATTAAGAATACCAGAATTAACGGTGAAGTTCAGCGGGAATTAAGTCAGCTTATTAACAGAGAAATTAAGGATCCAAGAATTAATCCAATGACCTCAGTAGTTGCTGTTGAAGTAGCTCCGGATCTAAAACATGCAAAAGTTTATATCAGTGTTCTGGGTGATGAAGAGTCACAGAAAAACACTCTGGCAGGTTTAAGAAGTGCAGCTCCTTATATGAGAGGACAGTTAGCCAGAAGTATCAATTTACGCAATACACCGGAACTTACCTTTATCTTAGATCAATCTATAGAATATGGTGTTAATATGTCCCGGTTGATTCATGAAGTTAATAAAGATTTAGAAGATGAACAAACTGAGGATTCTTCTGCGGAAGTGGAAGATGACGGTTATGACTCTGATGAAGAGTCAGAAGATGATGTAGAAGACGATGTAGAAGACGATATTAAAGTAATAAATGAATCAAAACCAGATGAAGAATAATGATTTCTAAACAAAAAGGAAAACAGTCCAAAATGGTACAAACATGGAGGGATACCTTAAGAAGCGGCATAAGTAGTTAAGAAGCAGAATTTGTATTGCTTTACTGGTATTGTTTGTGTATGGAGGTTAGTATGAAAAATGTATTAGATGAATTGAGAGATGCCAGAACCATAGGAATTGCAGGTCACATTAGACCAGACGGTGACTGTGCAGGTTCCTGTCTGGCATTATATCATTATTTAAAGAAAAATCTGTCTGGAAATCCGGTTATCGATTTATATCTGGAGACAATTCCTGAGAAGTTTAAAATCATTGGAGATACCGAAGTAATTAAGAAAGAGAATACCGAAGGTATTATTTATGATGTTTTTATATCTTTAGACAGCAGCAGTTTAGATCGTTTAGGATTTGCACAGATTTATTTTGAGCAGGCACATAAAACTATAAATATAGATCATCATATCAGTAATTTGAATTTTGCTGATGTCAATCACGTAGAAGAGGAAGCAAGTTCAACCTGTGAAGTTCTTTTTGATTTATTTGAAGAAGATAAAATTGAAATATCCATAGCAAAAGCGTTATATCTCGGAATTATTCATGATACCGGGGTATTTAAGCATTCCAATACTTCGGAGAAAACCATGAATATAGCAGGTAAACTTATTTCAAAAGGTGTTCCCTTTTCTCAAATAATTGATGAAACATTCTATATAAAAAACTATCATCAGAACCAGATCTTAGGCCGGTGTCTGTTAGAGAGTATATTAATTCTGGGCGGCAAGTGTATTGTAACTTCCGTTAGTAAAAGAATGCTGGAATTTTATGATTCAACCTCTGCAGATTTGGATGGTATTATAGACCAGCTCAGGATTACGAAAGGTGTGGAGGTAGCCATACTGCTTTATGAAACAGATTTTCACGAATACAAAGTAAGTATGAGAGCCAACGGAGAAGTTGATGTCAGAAAGATCGCCTCTTATTTCGGCGGCGGAGGACATATTAAGGCAGCCGGTTGTACGATGCACGGTACCATTCACGACGTAGTAAATAATCTGACTGGGCACATAGAACATCAATTAGCGAATTTAACAAGTGAACAGGAGTCGGAATATTGATTAACGGAATTATCAATGTATATAAAGAAAAAGGATTTACTTCCCATGATGTCGTTGCTAAATTAAGAGGTATTATTAAACAGAAAAAAATCGGACATACCGGCACCCTTGATCCTGATGCAGAAGGGGTACTGCCTGTTTGTCTTGGAAATGCAACAAAACTATGTGATATGCTGACAGAAAGGGATAAAATTTATGAAGCTGTTCTGTTACTTGGATTCACTACGGATACGCAGGACATATCCGGTACTGTATTAAATACTTCTGAGGTTACTGCAGACAGAGAGCAGATTGAGAAAGCTATTTTTAGTTTTGTAGGTGATTACAATCAATTACCGCCTATGTATTCTGCTATAAAAGTTGGCGGTAAACGCTTGTATGAACTGGCCAGGGAAGGCAAAGAGATTGAAAGGGAGACCAGGAAAGTAAGGATACATAATATCCGAATTCTTGATTTTAATGTAGAAAAACATGAAATAAGAATATCAGTGGAATGTTCAAAAGGTACTTATATCAGAACTTTATGCCATGATATCGGTGCCTTTTTAGGATGCGGCGGCTGTATGAAAAGTCTGTTAAGAACCAAAGCCGGAGCCTTTTCTCTGGAAAAAAGTTTAAAATTATCTGAAATTCAGGATGCTTTCGTGCAAGACCGTTTACAGAATTATATAATAAAAGTAGATGATATGTTCCCTGATTATCCCCAAATTATTGTATCTGAGGAATATACGAAATTAATTTATAACGGGAACTCTTTTTATAAGGAGCAGATAAAAGAAGAAACTGTTGTAAATTATGATAATAACAGAAAGTTACGGGTTTATGACTGGCAGTATCAATTTATCGGGATATATGAATATGTATTTAAAGAGAAAGTATTTAAACCGGTAAAAATGTTTTTGTAAGTTTAATAGAAGTACAAGCGTGATAGAAAAACGCTTTCCCACTGGAAGAACCTTACAATGAGAGCAAAAGGTACTCATTGCAAGCTTCTTCATGTATTATTTGGGATGCTGCCAGAGCGGCATCATGTCTGGAAGAGTGAAAGAAAATTTAGAAAAGAAAGATGCCACATGTGGATTCTTTCACTTTTTCTTATTTGTGGCAGTATCGCAGGTTGGCCTGCGATATGCGATGGGTGGAAAATATGAAATATATAACTGGTAAAACGGATTTTAAACTTCATAATTCAGTCGTATCTTTAGGAAAGTTTGATGGAATACATCGCGGGCATCAGCTTTTGCTGGATAAGATATTAGAGCAAAAAAGTAAAGGATATCAGGCTGTGATGTTTACTTTTATGTTTCATCCAAACAACCTGTTTTCAGATATAGAAATTGATATCATCTATACGGAAGAGGAAAAGCGGTATTTATTAGAACAAAGCGGTTTGGATGTCTTAGTCTCATACCCTTTTACGGAAGAAACCGCTTCCATAGAACCGGAGGATTTTATAAAAGATGTTTTAATTAACAACCTGGATGCAAGGATGATAGTTGTCGGTTCGGACTTTCGCTTTGGACATAATCGGAGAGGAAATGTAACCTTGCTTGAAGCTATGTCCGGTATCTATGGTTATGAATTAGTTGTATTTGATAAAATAAAATTGGAAGATCAGGTAATCAGCAGCTCTTATATACGGAATGAACTTTTGGAAGGCAATTTAGAAAAGGCGAACTCCATGTTAGGCAGACCGTTTTCCATAATCGGAGAGGTGCAGCATGGCAGAAAAATTGGACGTACGTTGGGATTTCCTACTACGAATCTGATCCCGGCAGAACATAAATTATTGCCTCCGAATGGTGTTTATGCGTCCATTACTATTATAAACGGTAAAAAATATCCCGGTGTTACCAATATTGGATTTAATCCGACCGTGGGTACTACGCCGGAACGCAGGGTTGAAACATATATTTTTGATTTTGATTCGGATTTATACGGTACAACCATTGAAGTTTGTTTATATAACCAAGAGAGACGTGAAGTTAAATTTCAGTCATTAGATGAACTGAAAGCGCAGATGCAAAAAGATATACTATTCGGACGAGAATATTTTTCAAAGATAAAGTATTAAAGAAATTGCCTTTTATTATAATGAGGAGGAATAAGAATGAAAATAATACACCGTACTTTACTGATACTGCATTTATTTGTTGGTTTTGGGGCTATGGCAGGTGGTTATGCTGCGATATCCAATCCGTGGAATCCTCTTGGTATTACAGTCGAGGCTCTGAAACTCTCCCCTTTTCATAATTTTTTTATACCTGGGATCGTATTGTTTATCGTTATGGGTCTGGGAAATATTTTTTGTGCTTTTCTGTTTCGCTTTAAGATACGGTATCAAGGGTATTTTAGCGGAGTTATAAGCGGAGCGTTAGTTATTTGGATTATTGTACAATGTATTATGCTTCAGGCTGTTGCGTCCCTTCATGTAATATTTTTTTTGATAGGGTTCGTTCAAGGTATATTATCTTTGACTCTTTTGTTCGAGCAACGGTTATTTCCGGCTAATTTAATTTTATCCGTATTAAAAAAGTAGTATTAGCGGAAAATATGGATTTTTTATTTACATAATTTAGGTTTTATGGTTTAATGCTTCGTATTTAAAACTTATTTTGAAAATATAATTTGTGGAATTGTTTATTTTAAAGCAATAATACTTTTAACAAATAAACAAGAATCTAATAAATATTTTGATTCATTTTTGGATAAAATAACTTTATAAAATTAAGCATAATGAAAGGGGGAATATTATTCCCCCTTTCATTATGTGCACTCCTGTGCAATATTCTGACAGATTTGCTGACTGCGCGCGTCGTGAAAATATAATATTCTTTTTATAACATAGGATCCAGGTAACTGTTTAGTACTTCATATAAAGCATTAATTCCGTCTGGAATAGTATCTTCCGGTACATTGGCGTAACCTAACAGAATTGAGGGTGAAGAAAAAGTATCAACCTTTTTTATATAATGTTCATTAAGTCCGTACAATTTAATTTCCTTTTTTTTAGCTATTTCTATTATTTCATTCTCGGTTGCCTTACTATTAAAATGCAATACTAGATGTAAACCACCGTTTTCGCCCTCAATAACTACTTTTTCTCTGAATAATTTCAAACATTGAACTAACAGGTCATGTTTACTTTTATAAATTTTTCTCATTTTATTTAAATGCCGTTCAAAGTATCCGTCCGTAATAAAGTGTGTAATTATGTTCTGATCTACTCGGGATACCGTAGAAGAGTAATAGTATAAATGTTTTTTATACAATTCAAGAAGCCTTTTTGGCAAGACCATATAACCAACACGAATAGCCGGTGCTACTGCTCTGGAAAAGGTTCCAAGATAAATAACCTTACCGGAGGAATCAATACCCTGCAAGGCCGGAATCGGTTTTCCTTTGTATCGGAATTCACTGTCATGATCATCTTCAATAATATAACGGTCAGGATCCTTATCGGCCCATTGTAATAATTCCATACGGCGTTTAATTGGCATAACAATTCCAAGCGGATATTGATGAGAGGGAGTTACATATACTACACTGGCTTCCGATTCATATAACGGCTGCATCTTAATAC
The DNA here is from genome assembly GCF_030913705.1 of Anaerocolumna sp. MB42-C2. Classification (GTDB taxonomy): domain Bacteria; phylum Bacillota; class Clostridia; order Lachnospirales; family Lachnospiraceae; genus Anaerocolumna. Next base: position 540,480 of record NZ_CP133190.1, on the reverse strand, counting down.
CATTATGATCTAAGTCTATTGGTAATACGGAATAATGCAGTCCGGTAAATATTTTATATGCCTGTTTGTAGGTTGGATCCTCCATGGCTATGGTTCTAATGGTATTTACATATTGAAAAAGCTGGGAAAGCAGCTGAAGCAGGTAATCCGCCCCTGCTCCAACAATAATCTGCTCTTCACTGCAATTAACACCGCGGGATTCAAAAAGATATCGGCTTATGGCATATCGAAGACTTTCGTCACCCTGATTATCGCCTAAGAGAAACAGAGCGTTATTATACTCATTCATACAGTTTTTAGACAACTTACGCCAGATATTATAAGGAAAATTATTAATATCAATGGCAAACGGTGAGAAGTCATACCGATATTGCTGTTTGGTTTGTATTGATGTTTTTAATACTGAAGGACCATGTGGATTTATATGCATCAGGTCGGATACCATAGCCACATAATATCCGCTTTTGGGTATGGATTCAATATATCCTTCTGAAACCAACTGTGAATAGGACATATCCACCGTATTCCGGCTTACCTGCAGATTTATTGCTAAGCTCCTGGTAGAAGGTAATTTATAACGATAAGGAAGTGTTCCGTTTTTAATCTCGTTTTTTATATAATTATAGATTTGTTCATACATTGGCAGGGATGAATGGGGATCAATATTAATAGTAAGCATGTGGATACCTCCTAAATTGGTATGGTAACAATGTTAATTATATAATAATAGAATCATACCAGTTGTTTAATTGTTTAGCAAGTTATTATTGCATTTCCATAATATGTATGAGATAATCAAAACCATGTAGTACAGGTATTTCCGGATTTTTAGAGCTGAAAGCATTAAGGATACAGAAATAATATAACTCATTGTTTAAGATTTTATTAAATGTTTCAAATTGCAGTTGCCTGTTACTATATAAAAATAAAGGAGGGATTTTGCGGTAGTTCTGCAAAAATTTTTAGTATGATAGAAGTTAAAAACGTTACAAAAAAATATGGTAAGTTCCTGGCGAATGATTCATTGAGTTTTAAGGTTTTTCCCGGTGAAATTTCTATACTGGTTGGTCCTAATGGAGCTGGTAAGTCTACCATAATCAAAAGTATCGCCGGTTTATTAAGATTTCAAGGTGAAATCTTAATCTGCGGTAAAAAGAATAAAACAACAGAGGCTAAACGCAACTTAGGATATATTCCAGAATTACCTGCCCTTTATGATATGCTGACGATATGGGAGCATATGGAATTTATAGCCAGGGCTTATTCTCTTGAGAATTGGAAAGGTAAGGCGGAAGAATTATTCCAAAGGTTTGAATTGGATGATAAAAAGAATAAATTAGGTAATGAACTGTCAAAAGGTATGCAGCAAAAGGTAAGTATCTGCTGCGGTCTTCTGCCAGATCCAAAAGTACTGTTATTTGATGAACCTTTAGTTGGGTTAGATCCGCATGCCATTAAAGAATTAAAAAATCTGTTTGTGGAATACAAGCAGAATGGTACTGCAATATTATTAAGTACTCATATGCTTGACAGTGTTTCTGAATTTTGGGACAGTACAAACATTATGATGAATGGTAAAATCGTTGCATCCAGATCGCGCAGGGAAATAGAGGGCACCGGAGAAGATTTAGAAAAACTGTTTTTTGAAATTACGGAAAGAAATAAAAATGCTCAAGTTGAGGTGAAAGTATGAAAGCATTAATTTACCTTATGAGAACGACATTTAAAAACAGAATATTAAATCTTAGGAAAAAACCTGCATATTTAGTTTTGTATGGTATTATAGCGGTTGTAATTGTGCTTATGATAATTTCTTCCATACAAACGGGAAGTAGTGTTTCTAACTCGAAACATTATTCGGATATTCGGGTCTTATATGCTATTGTAGCAGGCATTGGAGCAATATTTTTATTTTCTTTTGTTAATACCGGTTTGTCAACGGGATCTACCTTATTTACCATGGCAGATGTTGGACTTCTTTTTGTGGCACCAATAGCTACAAGAAAGATACTGATTTATGGACTGATTAAGCAAATGGCTGCCACTTTTTTAAGTGCCATATTTATATTTTACCAAATACGATCAATACGGAGTAGTTTTGGACTGGGATTAGGTGCTATCTTTAGTTTATTTTTAGTCTATGCTATAGTCATATTTTTCTGCCAATTATTATCTATTGGAATTTATATATTTACCAATGGGAATAAAAGACGAAAGAATCTGATAAGCTCAGTTTTATATGGATTGTTTATAGTAACGGCTTTGGAAATCTATGTTCAATATTTACAACATAGTGGGACCATATTAAATGCTTTATTAAATTTAATGACCTATAAACCATTTCAGTTCATGCCTGTTGTGGGGTGGTCAGTATTATTCATGAGTGCTACAGTGGAGGGCAATGTTGCTTCACTGCTTCTTTCTTTATTGTTATTTTTAATAAGCAGTATCATTATTATATCCATGTTTACGACTGGTGAAGCTGATTATTATGAAGATGTATTGGTCAGCACGGAGATGACATATAATAGGCTTCAGGATGCTAAAAATGGTAAAAGAGCAGCTAATAGAAAAAAGGTAAAAATAAAAAAAGAACAGATCGGGCTGCAGGGCGGTAAAGGATACAGTGCCATATTCTATAAACATTTATTAGAACAGAAGAGAACCAGCAGTTTCCTTTTTCTTGATACTTATACGATTTTGACGGCAGCAGGTGCCGGTTTCTTATGCTATTTTATGAAAACGGAGTACTCGGTTTATATTGTACTTGGAATTATAGTTTATATCCAGTTCTTTTTGACTGTATTGGGCAAGTTATCGGATGAATTATCCAAGCCATATATTTATCTGATACCTGAAAAGTCAATTAGGAAAGTGTTATCGGCGTCAATGACCAGTATTATCAAACCTTTTTTTGATGCTGTTATTATATTTACTGTCGTCACTATAATCAGTAAAACTTCACCACTCTTAAATATATTTTTGGGCCTTGCATATGCTTCTTCCGGTGTTATTTTTGTCAGTTATACCTTATTGTGTCAGAGAGTTCTTGGAAATCAGCCTAATAAAGTAATTTCATCAATGTTAGGTCTGTCTTTATTTATGATTGTTATGGCTCCCGGAATAGGTACAAGTGTAGCAGCAATCCTATTATTGCCAAAAGCATTTTCGTTTCTTGGAACAGTGCCTTTTACATTCTGCTGTATTGTTATATCAATATTTATATTTGCGGTTTGCGGGGATTTATTGGATAAAGCTGAATATACAGGCAAATAAAAGAATTATAGATAGAGCGTCAGCCGGCTGACAGTATAGGTTATGACAGAGTGCTTGTGTAAGAAACAAATAGGTGCTTAAGTTGGTTTATAAGCACCTAGTCCTAATAATTTCAATTGAATTAGTGTTCACTGTCTATATGAAAAATTCCGATTTCCTTATAATGTTCTATTTTATAATTAACAGTACTTAAACTGCTTTCTAATTGTTTCATCTGTGATAATATATTTTCTTTGTGTTTTAAAAGAATATTTTTTCGTATCTCCACTGTTTCATTTCCTTGCAAGCACAAATTCATAAACTCTTTAATGTTATCAATTGACATTCCTGAATTCTTCAGGCAACAGATTAACCCAATCCAATCAATATCGTTATCTGTAAACTTCCGTATCCCACTTGGGCTTCTTTTCACCAGAGGCAATAAACCCTCTTTATCATAATATCGTAAAGCGTATATGGAAAGTCCGGTTTTTTCTGAAACCTGTTTTATCGTATATTCCATGCTAACGTCCTCCATTGTCTCCTAAGTTTCCCCATCCTATATAAAATAACATATTAAAAAAATTGTGTCAATTATCATACGTTTTTTTGATATAACATTCATATATCTGGTTATTCATTTTACATAGAATGAGAAAAAAACATTGACCTAGAGTTAACTCTATGGACTATACTCGAATTATGTTTATGCTATAGAAGCAAAAATCTGTTCCTATAGTCAAATACACGACGCAAAAACAGCGCCTTTTATCAGAAGCTTGATAAGTAACTTATGATAAGCTATTATGTATTGGTTTGAAAGGAGTTTAAAATGAATTACAGAAAATTTGGTAATACCGGTGAGAAAATATCTGCACTTGGATTTGGCTGCATGAGGCTTCCGGAATACGAAGAAGACGGTAAATGGTTTGTCGATCAGGAAAAAGCAACAGAGATGTTGTTACATGCCTATGAAAATGGAGTTAATTATTTTGATACTGCGCCATATTATTGTCATTCTAACAGTGAAGAAGCAGTGGGAAAAGCGTTAAAGGCTGTTCGCGAGAAGATTATGATATCTACAAAGATACCGGTAACTGATTGTAAGTCCACCGGAGATTACAGAAAATTTTTAGAAAAAAGTCTTGCTAAATTAGATACACCATATATAGATTTTTATCATTTCTGGGGTATCAATAAAAAATCTTTTGATGAGGGAATTATAGGAATGCATTTATTAGAAGAAGCTAAGAAAGCGAAAGAGGAAGGGTTAATCCGTCATATTTCCTTTTCATTTCATGATGATGCACAGAATATTAAGTATATTATTGATACTGCTGAAGAAAAAGGTATTCCGATGGAAACCATGCTGGTCCAGTATAATCTGCTTGACAGAAGTAATGAAGAGATGATAAATTATGCAGGTGCCAAAGGTCTTGGTGTAGTAGCAATGGGACCGGTTGGCGGAGGAAGACTTGCTGCACCTACGGACCTTTATACCAAATTAACCGGTAAACCCTCCATTGCTACATATGAACTGGCATTTAAATTTGTATTAGGTAATCCGTATTTAAGCTGTGCTTTGTCAGGAATGCAGAATATCGATATGGTAGAGAAAAATTTAGCTATCGGTAGTGATAATACGTTACTTTCCAAAGAAGAATGGACTCAATTAGGTGATGCGGTAGAGCAGCTTAAAAAATTCAGTGAATTATATTGCACCGGATGTTCTTATTGCCAGCCATGTCCGGTGGGTATTAATATTCCTCACATTTTTAACCTATATACTTATCATAATGTATATGGATTAACGGATTATGCAAAATCAGAAATGAATAAATATAAAGCAGAAGCTGGCAAAACAATTGAAAATTGTAAAAATTGCGGCCTCTGTGAAAAGAAATGTCCTCAGAAGCTTAAAATCCGTAAGGAATTAAGCCGAGTCGAGAGTATTTTAGCTGCCATATAATATAGGAATCCAGTAGTCATAACATTAATTATAAATGATTTAAATCTTTCTGTTAATATAGTTTTAAGTGCCAGCTTTCTGTGATTTGAGGTATTATGAATCACGGAAAGCTGTTTTTATTTACATAAAATTAAAGTGTAAATATTGGAGCCTCACTTGCCATAATACTAGAGATATAACAAATGGAGAACCAAACCCCAGTTTCAAGATTTGCCTAAATTTGAGAAAATTTAACATTTTATATAGTAAAATTTAAAAAAGATGGTATAATGATTCATAGCGTAAAAAAATTGTAATAAAAGAATGGTATGCCACATATTGGAAGATTCCAGTTAAATGATTTAGTGAGAGAGAAAGAAAACAGGAGCGAGAGTAAACATTGAAATATATAGCTAATATAATCACGGTATCAAGAATTTTTTTATCCCTCATATTATTTTTTATGTTCCGATATCCGCAGATATTTATAATCTTATATATTATTTGCGGCGCGAGTGATCTTTTAGACGGATATATTGCACGAAAAACAAATACTCAAACCGAACTTGGGGCAAAATTAGATTCCATTGCTGATCTATTCTTTTTTGCTGTAATCATGGTATCCATTATATTGTGGATGGGAATTGATTTCATCAGATTTATCCCATTTATTATACTAATTTTGATTATTCGCCTGATTAATATTGGCATAGGAATATTTAAATATCATACTTTTGTTATATTACATACCTGGGGTAATAAACTTACCGGATTATTTGTCTTTTTTATTCCTATAATCAGTTTTACTCATCAGAGTGTAATTTTTTGGCTGATCTGCATAGCAGTTTTATCCGCATTGGAAGAAACCTTAATACATCTTTCTTCAAAGCAGCTTAACAGGGATCGAAAAAGTTTATTTCTAATAGATAAATAGTTTTATCGAATTATAGAAGTATATATTGAGAATATGATAATAGCTATTACTTAATACATATAAAACTTTTATAGCCAGTAATTATAATAAGGAGCATGCATATGAATTTAGCTAGTAACATTATTATAAATATGTATTCGACCGGGATTCTTATAGTCATCTATATCTTCTCATTAAAACATAATGAAGAAAATTCTCTTCAGAATAAACTATATAAATGGCTGTTGAAAATCACCATATTGATGCTTTTCGTAGATATATTAAGCAGATTTGACGGTAAGACAGAACCTTTCTACCCGTTAATCAACCATATTGGTAATTTTGTAGTATTTTTGCTTAACCCGATTATGTCATCTTTATGGCTGGTTTATGTATATGACCAGATATATCATAAAATAGAAAAACCCAAATACCTGCTATTATTAATAAATGCAGTAAATGGTTTGAATCTGGTATTACTAATTTGCACACAATTTTTCGGTTGGTATTATTATATTGATACCGATAATATATATCATAGAGGTCCACTTTTTTTGTTTGCAGCACTTGTGACTACAGGTTTTGTTCTGGCAGCTTTTATACTAACCCTAATCAATCGGGACAGAATTGATAAGAAACATTTTTTTTCACTTATTTTTTGCGGTGTTTCACCGTTTGTCTGTATTATAATACAGATTAATTTCTATGGTTTATCCATTGTTTTACATGGAATTGTATTTTCTTTATTAATTGTGGCATTGTATGTCCAAAACAATAATATATATACTGATTATCTTACAGGGGTATATAACCGAAAAAAACTCGAATTATATTTAAAACAGAAAATCAGTTTAAGTACGAACGCCAGGACCTTTTCCGCAATAATGCTGGATTTGGATAACTTTAAATCAATAAATGATACCTATGGACATGATACAGGTGACCGTGCTTTGCAGATATCGGCCAAATTATTAAGAGGGTGCTTACGTTCAAATGATTTCATTTCGCGTTTCGGAGGGGATGAGTTTTGTGTCATTCTTGATATATCGGATGAAATAAAACTAGAAGAGACTGTTACAAAAATCAGATATGCTTTAGAAAAATATAACTGTACCAATGCGGAGCCTTTTAATTTAAGCTTCAGTATGGGTTATTCTGTTTATGATTTTAATTCGAACCTAAGTACGAAAGAATTTCAGAAATTGATTGATAAATATATGTATGATAATAAACAGATTACCAAAGAAAAGAAACTAAATTAATTACTTAGTGGCCAATCGGTTGAAAGTGAACATAAACATTGTTAACAGATTATATGGAAGTAAAAAAATTTTGTAAGACCAGTATCAGATAGTGATGCTGGTTTTTTTATTGCATAGAAAGTTCTCCGAACTTACCTATGCAATAAAAAAACTTTCCAGGCAGGATGCGTTTGACGCACTTAAGGAAGATGTCACTGTCGTGACAGCGCGTCAGCGCTAGAGTCTGGCTCGCCAGACTCTTTTCGTTTCATAGGTGGGTTCTGCGAACTGCCCCATAAAATAAAAAAACGATTTGTAATTAAGTTTAATAAAATACAATAATCCAGATTAAATAAATACAAAAGAAAATCATTATGCTTTTAGCTTTACATGATATAATAGTAAATTATAACATAAAATATAAACCAATATAATGCCGGGAGGGCAAAATGCAACGAAACAAAAACTTATCCATACGCAAAAAATTATTAATCAGTATGTTAACTTTCTCGGTATTTCTGGTTGTTTTAATTACTGTGATAGCAGCTTATATTACATATAACACAATGAAAGATCAGTTAATCTATAACCGCAGGATGAGTGTACGATGGGTGCAGGACAGGTTGGACCTGGAACTTAAGAATTACACGGACCGTTTTTATGAGTTTGAAGTTGATAAAGATATTAAAACGGATATTAAAAAATGGTGCAGATTAAACGAATTGGATTATAAATCTAAATTAAGATTGATTTCTGCCTTAAACGAAACCATCAGCATGGACAGTAATCTTAATTCCATGGAATTATATAATCTGTCAGGCAATCTGGTGTTATTGGCAAAACGGTCCGGAGCCTCCCTGATGCCGACTGATGACAGACTTTCAAAGTGGAAACAAAGAGATTCCAGTCTGCAGACCAATCTGGTATTCTTAAGAAATGGTAAGGAAATTACTGCCGCTCATCAAATTTATAATTTTTATAACCATAAGCCGATTGCCTTAATTACCATGCAAATGCGTCCGTACGAAATTCAGGACATTTTAGAGGACATTAAAATGACTGCGGACGAATCCATTATGATTTATAATGACCAGAATGAATTAATCGAAGCAGATTACGGAAATAATTCGGTAATACATGCAGATAAGGCAGTTCATATTATGTCGAAGTTGGATAAATCCCATTTGCAGGAAACATTTGAAGACGGCAATTTCTGGTTTTACAGATCCGTAAACGGCGCCAAATTAAAAGTTCTTTTAACTGTTCCGAACCGCACCATTGTATTTGCATTAAGTAATACTATATTGGGTGGTTTATTAGTGGCGTTTTTTGCCGTTATCATCTCTGTAATTGGATCCATACTTTTTTCACGGGTATATAGCAAGCCAATAATTGAATTGTCAGCAAAAATGACTACTGTCATGCTGGATGATTACTCAGATGTGAAATCAGAAGAACGAGCTGATGAGATCGGTGTTTTGCAGGATAGCTTTGCAACCATGCTGGAACGTAACCAGAGATTGATCAGGCAGGAATATCAGAGCAAAATTGATAAAAGAGATGCACAACTGCGGGCATTACAGGCTCAGATCAATCCTCATTTTATGTATAACACGCTTCAGGTTATCGGAGGGATGTCCCTTAAAAAACAGGCTCCCGAGATTTATTCGGTTACTACCGCTTTAAGCGATATCATGAGGTACACATTAAATTTCTCTAAGGAAATGGTTATTTTAAGGGAGGAAATTCATTATCTGCAAAGTTATCTCATGATACAGAATGAAAGATTTGGTAACCGCATCGACTTAAACTTGCACATATCCAGAGAATTAATGGATTATATGATACCAAAATTAATTTTACAGCCAATTGTGGAAAACAGTTTTGAGCATGGACTTACGAATAAATCCGGTAAATGGAGCATTGAACTGGAATGCCTTATAACGGAGCAGAGTGATTTGCTTTTGATCGTTACCGATAACGGGATTGGAATTACTCCAGAAAGATTAAAGGATATTAGAGAGATGTTAGGGAATGATGCAGAAAAAGCATTAAAAGCAAGCTCCCATATAGGACTTTGTAATGTACATTCCCGTATAAAACTGAAGTATCCCGGTGATAACTATGGCGTAACGATTGACAGTACAGCCGGTCAAGGAACCAAGGTACAAGTATTATTAAAAGCAGTAAAGGAGGTTGTATATTATGATCAGATATAAAGTAGTTATTATTGATGATGAGCCATGGACAAGACAAGTTATCAAAAGTCTGGGGGAGTGGGAGAATAAGGGACTTGAAATTGTCGGCGAAGCCTCGGACGGGGAGTATGGATTAGAATTAATCAGACAGACGTCGCCGGACATAATACTTACGGATGTAAAGATGCCTCAGCTAAGCGGTATCGAATTGATAGATAGTTTAAGAAGAGAGGGTAATAAATCACTGGTAATATTTATCAGCGGATATGATAATTACGCCTATATCCGTAGTGCTCTTAAATTGGAGGTGGTAGATTATCTGTTAAAACCAATTAAAAAAGAAGAATTAAATAATCAGCTGGACCATTGTTTGGCCTTACTATCGGATAAAAAAGAAAGTACCAGGGCAGTTATTAATATAGAAGAGGGATTTCTTAATGTAAGCTGGGCAGGTAAATTTAACGGTTTAAGGGATGCGTTATATGATGCATTATGCTCCTGCGATTTACAGGTAATACAGCAGAAATTTGAGGCGGTCAGGAAGTTAATTATCCTGGAAAATCAGAATATACCTTTATCAAAAGGAAATATGATCTGTATTTATTATACGTTGATGAATGTTTTACAGAGATTTATCATAAGCAGGGAATATGAACCGGATGAAGTCTTTTCCGATGAAACAACAACATTTGTTTTCAGCAGTGAAAGCACATTAGAGGAGATGTTATCTTTCGTTTGTCACTTATACTTAAAAGCTGCCTCAGTGATACAGGAATTGACCAGAAACCGAAATAAACTGGATATCGGGAAAATAAAAGGTTATGTTATGGAACATTATACAGAGGGAATCACCTTAGAACAAACTGCGGAATTGTTTTATGTCAGTAAAGAATATTTAAGTAAAACTTTTAAAGCATCCATTGGGAAAGGCTTTTCGGAATATGTAACGGCTTTAAGAATGGAAAAAGCAAAGGAGCTAATTCTGGATTATAAAATACCAATAAAAGAGGCGGGAAGTTTAGTCGGATATGTGGATCAGGCTCATTTTTATAAAACTTTTAAGAAATATTACAGTAAAACACCCGGAGAAATAAGGGAGTTTAATAATTGACAATAAATTATACTTAAAATAGAAAATGCCTTTTTGCAGTAATAGTTGTATTATCTTACTATAGTTAATCACAATATTTGTATTAACTACAGGTGTAGCTACCCCAAATTATTATATGTAAAAAGAACATGGAGAGGAAAAAGTTGAAAGAAAATTTAATAAATGGAAGGAATGCCACATATGAATTCTTTCAACCATTTTTATTGTGGCAGTACCGCAGACCTGTCTGCGGTATGCAATGGGTGTAAAATATGAAAAAGTTTATTGCACTAGCACTTACAATCTGTATGGCAGTATCTCTAGCTGCCTGCGGTAAATCAAAAGCAACCGATGGGGAACAGGTCACTAAGGAAGCCGAATTAAATATTATGATGAGTTTTCCGCAATATATGGATCAGTGGGAAACTTACTGCAAACAATTTGAAGATAAGATGCTAAAAGAAGAGAATATTAAAGTAAAGGTAAATCTTGAAATGCCAAGTTCCGATCAGTATGACAGTGTACTTCAGGCGAGATTGTCAGGGGATGATGCACCGGATTTATATACTTTACATAGTAACAATATCTCTGCCTATGCGAAGGCGGGTAATTTGGCAGATATATCAAAAGAAGCATTAGCGGATAAAATCTATGACAATGTGAAAGAAACCGTATCCACAGATGGAAAGTTATATGCAGTACCGATTGAAAGCCAGGCCTGGGGGGTTCTGTATAACAAGGATATATTTAAAGATTGTGGGTTAAGCGTTCCGGAGACATTAGATGATTTGAAAAATGTGTGTGAAGTTTTAAAAGGAAAAGGGTATACTCCATTTCTGTTAGCATTTCAGGAACAATGGGTTCCTCAATTAATGACGGCTCTTACCATAGGCGGTAAAGTTTCCGGTGAAACAACGGATTGGCTTAAACGTATGTACAAGGATCAGGGTTCTTATGAGGAAATCAAAGACATCTTTGATCCGATTGATCTGATTATTGCTAATGGTACAGACAGAGCAATGGAAGAAGGAAGTGAAGCAGCCAGTGCGGACTTTGCAAACGGAAAAGCGGCTATGTTTGTTCAGGGTACCTGGGCGGCACAAACCATAATGACAACCAATGCGGATATGCATATGGGTGTATTTCCACTACCGATCAACAATAATAAAGACTGCACATTAGTTAATCTTTCAACTTCCACTACTTTAGGCGTATATCCAGGTAGTAAAGAGCTGGATTTAGCATTAAAATTTGCTAATTATGTATTAGATGACAAAGATTCCTCTGCTTTGTTTAAATCCTGTTCTTTTAATCCTTTAGCAACTTGTCATAATTATGAATCTTCCTCATGGGTGGCTGAGGCCTCCAAATATGTGGAGGAGGGGCGTTCATATCAGGATTTAGTGTTACCATCCGCAGTAACGGATGAGCAGGGAAAACTTTTGCAGGCATATTATGTTGGTTCTATAACGAAAGAGGACATTATAAAAGATTTGGATAAGACCTTTAAAGATGCCAATGCTTTGAACTAAAAACAGGTTTGTTTTCGCACAGGTAAATAGAGGGCGGGCGGGTTGCCCGCCCTTAATAAGGTAAAGGAGAAAGACAATTTGACTAAGAAAAAAAATCAAAATCTCAGTTTATTATTATTTACAGCTCCTGCTTTGATAGTTTATATTATTTTTAAACTGTTCCCTGCATTTTCCGGAATTTTTTATTCCATGACAGATTGGAATGGTTTGAATAAAACATATCATTTTGTGGGACTTACTAATTTTATCGAGATTTTTCAGGATATTAATTTCTGGAATTCCATGATATTTACTATAAAATATGTATTCGTAATGGTACTGGCTGCAAATATAGTAGCACTATTATTAGCGGTAGGAATTGAAAGCAGGAAGAGGGGGAAAGGATTTTTCCGCACCCTTTTTTATATGCCTAATATGATCAGTATGATCATCGGAGGTTATATGTGGACTTTTATCTTTACAAAGGTGTGTTATTATATGGCAGATAACTGGAATATTAAATTCCTGGATAAATCCTGGATTGGTGATCCGAAGTATTCTTTTATAGCGATTATTATCGTATCAGCATGGGGAATGGCAGGGTATTTAATGATTATTTATATGGCAGCACTACAGGGAGTTCCGGTTTATTTGATAGAAGCCGCCGGCTTAGACGGTGCAACCGGATGGCAGAAATTTTGGAGGGTATCCTTTCCTATGATACGGCATGCAGTTACGATCTGTGTATTCTGGACGCTAAATTCATCCTTCCAGGTGTTTGACGTAATCTATTCTCTCACGGGAGGCGGGCCCGGACGTGCAACACAATCTGCAGCAATTAATATTTATGAAGAAGCTTTTACAGGTAATATACGGTTTGGTTATGCGACAGCCAAGTCTACGGTTTTATTTATAATCGTACTCCTTATCACAGTTATTCAATTAATGTTAATGAAAAGAAGGGAGCAGGAGTTATAAAATGAAGCAGAAAAGATTATTCAATAACATAATTATTTATACACTCCTTATTCTAACGGCATTTTTTTGGCTTTATCCATTAATGATGGCCTTTATGAACTCCTTTAAAACGAATGGGGAATTACTAACCAACGTAATATCCCTGCCGGCTTTTATCCGTTTTGATAACTATATACGAACCATAGAGAAGATGCATTTTATACGCAGTTTTATGAATACGGTATTTGTATCTTTTACCGGTGTGGGAATGATTATATTATTTTCCGCACTGGCAGGGTGGAGATTATGCCGTACGAAAACAAAATTATCTACTGTAATATTCGGTCTGTTTGTTGTCTCTATGCTGATTCCTTTCAGCTCCATTATGATTCCGTTGTATAGGGTGGTATTACTATTACATATTAAGAATTCTCTTCTTGGGCTTTCGTTTGTATATGCCGGTCTTGGAGTCAGTATGGCTATCTTTTTATATCATGGTTTTGTAAAGGGAATACCAACGGAGCTTGAGGAAGCAGCTTCCATTGACGGCTGCAGTAAGATTAAAACTTTTCTATTAGTAATAATGCCTATGCTAAAACCAATTACTGCCACCATTTGCATTACCAATGTATTATGGATATGGAACGACTTCTTATTACCATTAATTACGATATCAGATAACAAAAAATATAGTTTACTCTTATCGACGAATACATTATTCGGTCAGTACAACAGCGATTGGACCGCCATCTTAAGCGCACTGATATTAGCGGCGGTTCCCGTTATTATTTTTTACGCCATTTTCCAAAAGCAAATATTAAAAGGAATCGCAGACGGTGCAATAAAAGGATAGAAATGAGGAAGATATGGATTTTATAAAAGCAACTCCAAATGGACTTAGTTGCAAAGGAGAACCAATTCTGCTCAGGGGTTTTGGTCTTGGCGGCTGGTTTTTACCGGAAGGGTATATGTGGAAACTTTATACGAAATGCGACAGACCACGCAGAATGGAAAAAATGATTGAAGAACTCTGTGGAAAAACATATGCTGATTATTTCTGGCATCAGTATTTTGAACGTTATATAACAGAGAAAGATATAGAATTAATAGCAGGAGAGGGATTTAATTCAATAAGATTACCACTCAATGCAAGGTTACTATGCGATAGAGATAATAGTGAATTGATATTTATAAAGGAAACAATAGAAAGAATTGATCAATTAATAGACTGGTGTAAAAAATATAATATCTATGTTATATTAGATATGCATGGAGCATCGGGCGGACAAACCGGGCAGAATATTGATGACAGTGAAAATGATGAACCGGGATTATTTATAGAAGTAAAATACCAGGAAGAATTGGCAGCTATCTGGGTAAAGCTTGCAGAGAGATATGTAAATGAGGAAGTGGTTGCAGGTTATGATTTAATAAACGAACCTCTGCCAAACTGGTTTAGTCAATATAATCATATGGTTTTGCCCTTATACCGTAAACTGATTAAGGAAATAAGAAAAGTAGATCAAAACCATCTGATTATTCTGGAAGGAGTTCATTGGGCAACTGATTTCTGTATTTTTCAGGAATTTACGAAAGAAGAAGCCCAAGATAATATTATGCTGCAATTTCATAAATACTGGAGTAATCCGGACAAAGAAAGTCTGGAATCTTTTACAGATACGGCTAAAAGGCTTAAGGTGCCTTTATATATGGGAGAAGGCGGAGAAAATAATTGTGAATGGTATACTACAATGTTTCCTTTGTACGAACGCTTGAATATTAGCTGGTCATTCTGGTCCTATAAGAAAATGGATTGTGATAATTCCCCTATCACCTTTTCTGTACCCGCTGGCTGGAATGAACTGATGGACTGGATCGAAGGTAAAAAAAATTTGGATACAACGAGGGCGAAGGAGATATTTAATCAATTTCTTGCTTGTATATCCTTAAGAAAAGTAAATCGGAATGTTTTTTGTGCCTTAAAAAGACAGGTGCCGGTAAATATTCCTTGTGAAGCTTATGATGATTTTACTATCAGATCAATTCGAATTCCGGGGGTTATACTTAGAATGACAGACCCTGTAACATTATTATTTAAAAATGGCAAATCCGGTGAGGTTGATTATAAACGATATGGAGGAGAAGAACAGCCTGAGAATGAAACTATTTGTATTCAGCTTACCGCCGGTGATCTTGTCGGTTATGAATTTATAAGTAAGCAGCCAATTGTTACAGCTTTTGTTACTGCAAGCGGATGCGGTACCTTACGGATTCAGATTGATGATGAAATAATAAAATATACGGTAGGTATCTGTAAAACATATACAGCTATCTTTCGGTGTGATACAGATAGTAAGAAGAAAATTAATTTAATCTGCGAAAAAGGAAGGATACGATTAGATAGGATTAAACTCGAATAACCAGATTAGTATTGCAATTACAAGAGTAAAAGTCTACAATAACATTAATTAACCTGCTTTCATAAAATAGGATCACAAAGCCGTGGGGGTAGAAATGTCGGATTGTTATATTAGTTATGGTGATATTAAACGTAAAATTAGAAATTTAAAGAAAGTGGAACTTAAGATACGTTTTCATGTAATGGATTTTTCTGATAGTAATAATAAAAATATATGGACGAAAATGAACAATGCCAATCTGATCTGGGATGATTTCTTTGACCTTCATGAGAGTACTTCAAAATCGGTTAAATATCCGTTAAAACGATTAGCTAAAATGAACAAGGATGAATTGAAAAATATCATTAGTGAATTTTATTATGGTGTTTATTATCAGTTCTATAAAGATAACGGGATGCTGGACATGAGTTTTTACGATCCGGATATACTTGCACAGTTAGGACTGCCGTTTGATGCGGACATAAGTACAATTAAGAAAAGATTTCGCGAACTGGCTAAAATCTATCATCCGGATGCGGGCGGAGATGAAGCTAAATTTATTGAATTACTTGAGCAATTTGAATCACTTCATATAAAATAACAGGTTAAAACTTTATTGTATCAATATATTTACTAAATAATACATAATAAAATATATAACTTATATTTTACTCTGACCAGAAATCAAGCCAGGCAGCTAAATTAAATATATACTGGTATTCATTCAAAAAAGCAAGATTGACCTTTTGACACTTAAATCCTGAAAATAATTTTAAAAATGATCCATTTGCATCTGCTGTGGGTCATTTTCTTTATGGGGTTTATTCAAACCAGGTTAAGAATAAATGCTACTTTTAACATCATATAACCGTATAATAATTCCAAATATGTATCATCATACGTTATATACCTTAATTTAAAACAAAAAAATGTACTGCGGTAAAAGAAACGGATGACAACAAGACATATTATTGGTACTATGATAAAAGAAACATACATCAAGGAAACTTATACAAAAGAAGAACATTTGTCAAAAAGAAAGGAAATAAAAATGCAGCAATTCAAAAGACTTCCCCGGCATATTGGTATCATACCAGATGGAAATAGAAGATGGGCATTAAGTAACGGATTAAATAAAGAAGATGGATACGAGCATGGTATAAACCCGGGGTTTGAATTATATAGGGAATGTATTGAATTGGGTATTAAGGAAATGACTTTTTATGGGTTCACCCAGGATAATACCAAAAGGCCTGCCATTCAGACGAAAGCATTTCAAAAAGCCTGTGTAGATTCTGTTATGCAGTTAACGGGACAGGACGCAAATCTTTTGGTAGTAGGAAATACCGGTTCTCCTTTATTTCCTAAGGAACTGCTTCCCTTTACGAAGAGGGTAACCCTGGGAAAGGGCCTAATGAATGTAAATTTTCTGGTTAACTATGGGTGGGATTGGGATTTAAGTCAATCCATAAAAAACGCGCGGGAGGGTCAGAAAGATTATTTTAATACCGGTATTGCGTCCTCAGACATTTCAAGAATTGATTTAATTATAAGGTGGGGCGGAAGGAGAAGGTTAAGTGGATTTCTACCAATTCAGTCTATATATGCTGATTTTTATATAATAGATGATATGTGGCCGGAATTTAAAATACAGCATTTATATGAAGCTCTGGAGTGGTACCAGACCCAGGACGTAACAAGGGGGGGCTGATAGAACAAAGCGACGAACTAAAATATATGTAAGGGATATCATGAATAATCTTATAAATTAATACATGTATCCCATAATTATCAAATTGCTTTATAACAGAATTAAATTTCATATATTGTCTGTTAGGATTAGTTTAATTAAGAGAATGAATCGTTTAAGAAGGATGGCTATCAGAATGGACTAATAACAACCGGCTGCAGCTGTTTGCCTTCCAGGGCGCTTTCTATTGTTAATTTTAACAGGTGGGTATGTGCTATCATGGATTTTGGTTTATTGTCCGGGCTATCCTGACCAAAAGGTACAAAATAGATATCTTTCGTGTTTAATAAAGTTCCAATATTTTTCAGGTTTAAACCAAGAGCATCGTTGGTAGCAACGGATATTACCAGCGGTTTACTGTTGCGGATATGAGCTTTTGCTGCCATTAAAACAGGTGTATCAGTGATTCCATTTGCTAGTTTTGCCAAGGTATTACCGGTGCAGGGAATGATAGCCATAATATCGAACATACTTTTCGGACCGATCTGTTCGGCATCCTCAATGGTAGTTATCGGTTCTTTGCCGGTCATTTGTTTTAACCTGTCGTAGAAATCGGCGGCTTTGCCGAACCGGCTGTTAATTTTTTGTGAATTAAAGGAAAGTATCGGATAAACGTTGACATTTTCGGCAAGAAGGTGTTCAATTTCATCAAATGCTTTATCAAAGGTGCAGAAGGAACCGGTTAATGCTATTCCTATATTTTTATTATGCAAAGACATACGAATCACTTCTTTCTAGATTAGTTAGCAGGTAATTAATTAAATAAGTCGCAGAGGATTTAGGGGCATATTTACCCGGAAGCCCAAGACAGAGTTTGGCATTTCTGGATAACTCTTTTGCTGCTTCATAATCGATTCCTCCTGGTGCAGAGGAGATATCGATAATTACAACATTTGGATTGGTTTTGACCAGCAGCTCTCTTGTTACTATTAGAGAGGGGATGGTGTTGAAAATGTAATCGTACTGGTCAATTTTTTCTCCCAGGGTCAAAAGAGGCACTGTACCAAAAGAAGCTGCATTTGCAGCAGCTAAAGCTAAGGGAGAGCGGGCAGCTATATCTATATGACCGCACAGACCTCTAAGTTTATCAGCTAAAGTCCTGGCACAACGTCCAAATCCCAGAATAAGGCAGGAACTTCCGTGAAGATTAGTAGTACTTGCTAAAATTGCCTCTGCTATAGTACCCTCGGCAGTTGCAATTGTATTAAAGAGAATAACTTCTTCCTGTTCCATGAAATCATGATAATAGATACCTGAATTATCACAGTGTTTTTTCATTTCCTTTGTAAGGCACCCACCATATAATTTTTGACCGGAAGAAAGTAAATTGCACAACTGGGGTATTGTTAAATCAGATTGTGTGGTTTGAGCAATTATATTATTTCCATCCTTTGAAACGGGAATTGGGGTGATTATGATTTGACTGGAATCAATAGCGTCAGCTAAGGAATCGGCAGTAGTACAGGTTAAGTCCAATAATTGATCCATAAGACCGTATACAATAACAGAGTAATTACGGGCGATTAAATCATTTGCCATAAATATCTGCCGCTTATCACCGCCTATAATTGCAAAATCATAACTAGTAGGATTCATACTAAGCCTCCCAAATTTATTAAAATGTTTATAAAAACTCTTCAGTTAATAAGTACTGCATGCTTCAATATATGGTATTTCATTGAAAAAGTTCTTGTATAATCCATGGCTATTATGGATAACGTAAATTTTTATATGACAATATATGAGTTTAGTCTAATTTATTCGGAATATAATGGAAGAAAATGGAATCTAAAAATGTAAATTTTACGTATTTATAATATAAATCTTGAATTAGCTGTTTACTTTTTACCGATACTATGCTATGATAAAAAACGTCAATAAGCCAATGCTCAGAATAAGGACACTCCGACCTTAATCTTAGTATCAGGCGTTTAAAATTTAGGAGGAAAAAATCATGATTAGTAAAGAAAAGAAACAAGAAATAATTGCAAACTATGGAAGAACACCGGAAGATACCGGTTCACCTGAAGTACAGATCGCTCTTTTATCCGCTAGAATTAATGAATTAACAGAGCATTTAAAGATTAACAAGAAAGATCATCACTCCAGAAGAGGTCTTCTTAAAATGGTAGGTCAAAGAAGAGGTTTATTGGAATACTTAAAGAATACGAACATTGAAGGATATCGTACTTTAATTGAACGTTTAGGATTAAGAAAATAATTCAAAACTTTAGGATTCGTTGCTGTTTTACAGGAACATAGATTATAACTTCGTGAACATTCTGTTTTAAAAACCGGAAAGGGTGGATTTTATCCATCCTTTTTTATGTTTTAGAAGTTTGAAAAACCTACCGGGCAGGATGCACATGAACACGCAAAAGGATAATATCCTTTAGGGTAGATTGTCACTAAAGTGACAGCGCGCCAGCGCTAGAGTCTGGTAAACCAGACTCTTTCTTATCTTATTTCGAAGAAATATGAAATGATTAGGGGTAAATAATGTACATAACAAATAGAATTAAAAATATAATTAAGGATAAGTCATTTCTTAGTAAAACCATATCAATAGCTATCCCAATAGCATTTCAGGGACTATTAAATACTTCCCTGAATTTTGCTGATATTTTAATGATAGGTAAACTGGGTGAAAATGCCATAGCAGGGGTAGGACTTGCAAATAAGGTGTTTTTTGTATTTACCCTTCTTGTTTTTGGAATTATTAGCGGTTCCGGAGTTCTCACAGCTCAATATTGGGGAAAACGGGAGATCATTAACATACGCAAAGTATTGGGAATCTCATTGCTTTTAGTATTATCTGCGTCTGTTTTCTTTGTAGTGCCGTGTATCTTAGCTCCCAAATTTGTGATGAGTATTTTTACCAATAGTGAAGAGACCATAAGATTAGGAGCTATCTATCTTGCTGTTGTTGTGATCAGTTACCCGTTTACGGCGATCACCAATGCTTACGTATCACTGCTAAGAGGAATCAATCAGGTCAAAGCTCCGGTTGTCATCAGCAGTATTTCCATATTAATTAATTTAGCATTTAATTACTTGCTGATTTATGGTAAATATGGGTTCCCTGAACTGGGTGTTGCAGGATCTGCGATTGGTACACTAATAGCTAGGATTTTTGAATGTACTGTTTTGCTGATATATGTTTATAAGGATAATGGACCGGCGGCAGGAAAGATAAAGCAAATGTTATCACTTGATATGAATTTTATACAAAAATATTTTACAACGGTATCACCGGTTATTGCCAATGAATTTATGTGGGGATTGGGAGTAACCTTATATTCACTGGCATATGGTAGAATGGGAGATACTGCTGTTGCAGCAATTACAATTACCCAGACGGTTGAACAGATTATGCAGGTTGTTTTTATGGGGTTAAGTAATGCGGCTGCGGTTATCCTTGGAAATGAAATGGGGGCAGGACATTTAAAAGATGCTGAAAAGCATGCAAAAGACCTTGTATTTATTCAGTTGACCTTAACTGTATTTGTAGGTATTCTGTGTCTGTTTATAAGACAGCCTGTAATCGGATTATTTGAAGCTACAGCAGAAGTTGCCGGATATGTAAAATTATGCTTTATGGTGTTTATATTATATCTTCCCTTTAAAATGTTTAATACAATTAATATTGTCGGGATTTTAAGAAGCGGTGGAGATACGAAAGCCTGTTTATTCTTAGACTGTACCGGAGTTTGGTTTATTGGAATACCAATGGCTTTTATCGGCGGATTAGTTTTGCATTTACCAATTTATACGGTATATGCAATGGTATTAATAGAAGAAGTATATAAATTTATTCTTGGGATAAAACGTTATCGCAAGAAAAAGTGGCTGAGGAATTTAGTTGCAACTGAATTTTAATAAAAAATGTTTCCTGACTGACGGCAGGAAACATTTTTTTAATTACTGATTCATTTTAAACAGGATACTTCTTGCTACACTGATTCCATTGGCAGATGCCTGTTGTAATCCCCTGGTAACGGAAGCACCGTCACCGATGGCTCGAAGTCCGTTAATGCTTGTTTCAAAATCTTTGTTTACCACTACTTTGTTGGAATAGAATTTAACTTCCACCCCATAAAGCAGAGTCTCATCACTGGCAATACCAGGTGTTACTTTATCCAGAGCAAGAATCATCTCTTTAATATCTACCATAATTCTATGTGGGAAGACTAAGGATAAATCTCCTGGAACGGCATCCTTTAAAGTAGGAATAAGGTTATTTCTGCAAAGCCTTTCTTCCGTTGTTCTTCTTCCTCTTTGGAAATCACCGAATGTCTGTACGAGAATCCTGCCGTCACATAACATGTTGCTTAACTGTGCAATATATTTACCATATTCTATGGGAGTTTTAAATGGTTTTGTAAAATTTTTGGAAACCAGGATAGCAAAGTTCGTATTATTTGTTTTATATTCTTTGGATTTATAAGCGTGGCCATTTACTACCGCAAGACCATTCTCATAATATTCTGTTGCGACTTCTCCGGATGGATTGGAGCAGAATGTACGTACTTTATCATCAAAAGTTGGCGTATAATAAACCAATTTTGCTTCATATAGATTCTTATTTAAAAACTCCATAACCTCATCACGAACTTCAACACGAACACCAATATCGACGGTGCCTACTTTTGTTTCTATTCCGTGGGAAGCGCAAATATGGCTGAACCAGTCCGAACCCTCACGGCCGATAGCAGATACGATTTCATCGGCATAATAAGTAGTTCCGTCACTGATGATAATACCTTTCGCCTGTTGGTCTTCTATAACAATGTCCTGAACCATGGTGTTAAATAACATCTCAACACCGGAAGCTAACAGATGTTCCTGCAGGCGGGTATAAATTTTATAACCCTCTTCCGTACCCAGATGTCTGATAGGACATTCGATTAGCTTAAGATTAGCGTTGATCGCACGTCTTCTTATTTCATGTATTTCATTCTCTTTATCGATTCCGTATACATTGGTATCAGCACCAAATTTAAGATAGATGTCGTCGGATTCCTTTAACAGTTCAATGGTGTTCTCATAACCTAAGATGTCAGGAAGGTTCCCGCCAACGTCTGGGGATAAGGAAAGTTTACCGTCTGAAAAGGCACCTGCGCCTGCAAATCCGGTCGTTATTGAGCAGGGTTTGCAACCTACACATTGTTTTGTCGTTCGTTTAGGACACATTCTTTTTTCAATGGGACGTCCCTTTTCTACCATTAAAATTTTTAAATCTTTATTTTCTTTTATTAATTCATAAGCACAAAAAATACCGGATGGGCCGGCTCCTATAATAATTACATCATATTTTTGCATAGTAACCTCTTTTCTGAATATCATATCCCTGATTAGATATTCGTTAATATTAAGTTGAATAATTAGTTTCAGCTTAAATACCGTCTGTGTTTATGTCTGATTGCCAACAGAAATTCTATCATAGATTTTATAAATATGCAAGAAAATATATATTTCGTTAATTAGAGTTATATAAACATTAGCGGTGTGTACAACAGTAAAAATACGAATAATCAATAGAGAATCGGATTTTTTGAAAAACTGGTTATAATTATAATTATATATTAAAAAATGGGTTAATGTTCACAGGCAACAACGCGAAGCGTGTTATTGTTCACGGAACTGCTGCTTTTTGCAGGAGAGTGAACAGTAACAAAAATGGAATAGATTGATAGAAAAAATGAAAAATTTAGTAGTAATTTTATCATTTTAGTGCTATAATATACTATTAGAGGGCCTTTTTACCCTTTTTAATCAGTGAATGTTGGAGATATATTCCGAGACTTCTGAAAAGATTATCGAGTTAAAGTAATTTTTTTAATACTTTTTTCTATAGATTCGGTGAGTTTTTCAGTAGTTTCGGCATCTCCAACAAAAATTATTCTTTCAAAGGAGAGCAAAATATGTACAAAAGTTTTTCCATGGATTTAGCCGGAAGAACTCTTACCGTTGAAGTAGGTAGAGTTGCGGCACAGGCAAACGGTGCTGCATTTATGCATTATGGCGATACGGTTGTTTTATCAACAGCAACAGCATCCGATAAGCCAAGAGAGGGAATTGATTTCTTCCCTTTAAGTGTTGAATATGAAGAAAAATTATACGCAGTTGGTAAAATTCCGGGAGGGTTTATCAAAAGAGAAGGAAAAGCATCCGATAATGCCATCCTTACTTCCCGTGTAATTGACAGACCAATGAGACCGTTATTTCCTAAAGATTACCGCAATGATGTAACGCTTAATAACCTGGTTATGTGTGTGGATCAGGACTGCAGTCCTGAATTAACCGCTATGTTAGGTTCTGCAATTGCAACCGCAATTTCTGATATTCCTTTCGATGGTCCTACCGCTTCCACAATGGTTGGAATGGTTGATGGGGAATTCGTATTTAATCCGACAAGTTCTCAAAGAGAAAAGTCAACTTTATCTTTAACCGTAGCATCTACAAGAGATAAAGTTATCATGATAGAAGCCGGTGCCAATGAATTACCGGAAGATAAAATGATAGAAGCAATTTTTGCGGCACATGATTTAAACAGGAAAATTATTGAATTTATCGATACGATTGTAGCGGAATGCGGTAAACCAAAACATGATTATGTAAAATGTGATACACCGGATGAGTTATGGAAGGATATGGTTTCCTTTATCACACCGGAAGCGATGGAAGAAGCGGTTTTTACTGATGTTAAGCAGGTAAGAGAAGCCAATATCAGA
Organism: Anaerocolumna sp. MB42-C2; assembly: GCF_030913705.1. GTDB lineage: Bacteria > Bacillota > Clostridia > Lachnospirales > Lachnospiraceae > Anaerocolumna. Next base: position 516,484 of record NZ_CP133190.1, on the reverse strand, counting down.
GAAATCAAGGATAAATTAACAGCAAGATATGAAGAAACGAATCCCGACTGGATTCCGCTTCTTGATGAAGCCGTGTATAAATTCCAGAAGAAGACAGTTCGTAAGATGATTTTAAAAGATAAGAAACGTCCGGATGGAAGAGACATTACTCAAATCAGACATTTAGCAGCAGAAGTGGATATCTTGCCAAGAACTCATGGATCTGCTATGTTTACCCGTGGTCAGACACAAGTTCTTACCATAACAACCTTAGGTGCCTTGGCTGAAATTCAAAAATTAGATGGTATCGATGAGAATGAAACTTCTAAAAGATATATGCATCACTATAATTTCCCGTCTTACTCTGTTGGTGAAACAAAACCATCAAGAGGTCCGGGAAGACGTGAAATCGGTCATGGTGCATTAGCAGAGAGAGCATTAATTCCGGTACTTCCGACAGAAGAAGAATTCCCTTATGCAATCCGTACCGTTTCTGAAGTTTTAGAATCTAACGGATCTACTTCTCAAGGCAGTATCTGTGCATCCACATTATCCTTAATGGCTGCAGGTGTACCCATTAAAAGAATGGTAGCCGGTATTTCCGTAGGTCTTGTTACCGGAGAAAGTGATGATGATTATATTATATTAACGGATATTCAAGGTCTGGAAGATTTCTTTGGAGATATGGACTTTAAGGTAGCCGGTACCCATAAAGGTATTACAGCAATTCAGATGGATATCAAGATTCATGGATTAACAAGAGAAATTATTGAAAAAGCGATCTATAGAACGAAAGAAGCCAGGACTTATATTTTAGATGACATTATGTCGCCTTGTATTTCCGTACCTCGTCCGGAAGTAGGACCTTATTCACCTAAGATTGTTCAGATCAAGATTGATCCGACTAAAATTGGTGATGTAGTTGGTCAGAGAGGCAAGACTATTAACGCAATTATTGACCAAACCGGTGTTAAGATTGATATTACGGATGACGGTGCTGTTTCTGTTTGCGGAGTTGATTCCGATAGCATTCAGAAAGCAATTAAAATCATCCAGACCATAGTTACTGACTTTGAAGAGGGTCAAATCTTTGAGGGTAAAGTAGTAAGTATTAAGGAATTTGGTGCTTTCCTTGAATTTGCACCAGGTAAAGAGGGTATGGTTCATATTTCTAAGATTTCAAAAGATAGAATTGACCGTGTTGAAGATGTCCTTACTTTGGGTGATGTTGTTAAAGTCGTATGCCTTGGTAAAGATAAAATGGGAAGAATCAGCTTTAGCATGAAGGATGTAAAATAAAATGCAAGAATTACTTTTATAATCTGGCAAGATATAAGATTACTAATATACAATTGAGGTAGTTATTCATTAGCCGTAAAAATGCTATGTGTAACTGCCTCGTTTTTTGTGCTTTTCTGGAGTTGACAAAATTTTCACCTGCAACTATAATTTATAAAAAGTCTGAAATAAAAGTTTCTATATAAGATACCAATTGATCATACTATTTGCTTACAAAAAGGAGCTTACATTGAGTGATAAACTATTTACTCCACAGGAAGTAGCTGACTTATTAAAAATCAAAAAGAATACAGTATATGAGCTTATTAAACGTGGTGACTTAAAATGCAGAAAGATAGGAAAACAATTAAGGATCCGTAATGATGATCTGGAAGAATATTTGAATGCAGCTAAATCGGAGTCGTTGGAAAAGGAAATTTATATTCAGCATTCAATGGAAAGTGAAAAAACAAATGAGTTTCAAAATATGGAAGAGATGCATGTAAATCCGGGATTGGAGAGACGGGAGGAAATAACCAGGGAATCTTATAATAATCGCGGAGTTATTATTTGCGGACAGGATATTTTGCTGGAAATATTATGTAATTATCTCTCGGTGCAATTTGAGGAGCTTCCTATATTCCGGTCCTATCTTGGTAGTTATAATGGGTTGTATTCGTTATATCAGGGAAAGGTGGATGTAGCAACTGCACATTTATGGGATGGTGAGACAGGAGAGTATAATAAAGAATATGTTAAAAAAATGCTTCCCGGAATTCCATACCGGAGAATCCATCTAGTCAGCCGGATGTTGGGATTTTACGTAAGAGCAGGAAACCCGAAGCAGATTAAAGATTTTAAGGATCTGGTCCGGGAGGATGTTATTATGATAAACCGTGAGAAAGGCAGCGGAACCAGGATTTTATTAGATCAGTATTTATTAAAAATGGGGATTAAAACGTCACAGATTAAGGGGTATGAGAAAGAAGTAACATCCCATCTTGCTTGTGCAGGAGCAGTTGCCAGAGGAAGCGTAGATGTATCGATGGGTAATGAGCGGAACAGTAAAGAGTTAAAGGGAATAGAATTTATACCTATCCAGATGGAAAGTTATGATATGGTTGTAAAAATGGAAGCAACCAGGTATAGCTGGTATCATACGTTAGTTCAGATTATTAATTCCAGGGAATTTAAAGAAGAATTAGAGGGTTTATCCGGGTATGATATTACGGATATCGGAAAGATATTAGATTAAAAATAAAACAAAAATACAGAAAAGCCTGTAGATACTATTATATAATCTTAATTTGCATGTAATAGGTTTATACAGGCTTTTTAAATACAATTTAGCGTGAATGGATGATATGATTAAAGATAATTAAAAATTATGATTAAATAATATTTTTTACTTGACATTCTTTTTTTATACGAGTAAAATACAGAACATAAAAACAAACGAAACAAGTCAAAACATAACTAAACATAATAGAACTTAATAAAACATAAAATTAATAATTAAATTGCCATTAGTACCTATGAATTTAAACAAAGTACTGTGGTAAGACAAAGGTGTCTAAGACAATATGTCTTAGGCACTTTTTTATGCAATAGGTAGTTGCGTCCTATTGCATAAAAAGCCCTCCGGGTGGGAAATACACACCTCTCAGTTAAGCGTATATATTAGGTTGTGTTTAGTTAGCAATATGGAAGGAGTACCTTTGTATGAAAAAAGGAAAGTATTTATTATTACTAATTATTTGTTTGACAGTATTGTTAACAGTCGGATGTACTGCAAAGGATACCGATGCAGTCAGTGGTTCGGCAAACAGTTCTACAGCTGAAGTTGTAAAGGATACGGCAGAAAGCAGTAACGAAGAAAGTAATACGGACAGTAATACAGCAGCAAGGGAAATTACCGATTCTACTAAGGATAGCGGATTAAATGAGACAAAACCGGTTGAGATTCTTGTAGCGGCTGCCGCCAGCTTACAAAATTCTATGGAAGAGATCGGTAAAATCTATCAGAAAGAAAACCCGGGTATTACGGTAACCTACACATTTGGCAGTTCCGGTACCTTACAGGAACAGATTGAGCAGGGTGCACCGGTGGATGTATTTATGTCTGCGGCATTAAAACAAATGGAGGCATTGGAACAAGAAGGATTGATCTTAGATGGAACCAAAAAAGAATTATTAGAAAATAAGGTAGTACTAATTGTTCCAAAAGACAGTAAACTTGGAATTACTAGTTTTAAGGATATATTAAAAGCACCTACAATCGCCTTAGGGGATGCGGAAAGTGTTCCTGTGGGACAATATGCGGAAGAAGTATTTACTTCCTTGAATAACTTAGAGGATGTAAAAAAACAGGCAACCTATGGTAAAGATGTAACGGAAGTATTGTCCTGGGTCGGTACCGGTAATGCAGATGCAGGAGTTGTATATGCTACGGATGCCAAATCCAGTGATGCGGTAACAGTTGTAGCAGAAGCTCCGGAGGGAAGTACTTCTAAGGTGATTTATCCGGCTGCTGTTGTGAAAGATACGAAAGCAGCCGAAACTGCTAAAGCATTTGTAGAGTATCTGACAACGGAGGAAGCTCAGGGTGTTTTTGAAAAATATGGATTTACGCCTTATAAATAAGGCTGGATATAGTTTGAAATTGTATAAATTATATGGTATACAGGTGCAATAATTTGTTTCGCAAATACTTATATAGCTAAACTAATAAAAGGAAGGAATAAAGAAAATGGACTGGTCACCTTTATTGATATCATTAAAAACTGCAATAACAGCTACCATAATTACATTTTTTCTTGGTATTTATACAGCTAAACAGGTTCTGAAAATAAGAGGCAGGTTGCTATGGTTTCTGGATGGTTTGTTTACTCTTCCCCTTGTTTTACCGCCTACCGTAGCAGGTTTTTTCCTCCTTGTTTTGCTAGGAAAGCACGGTCCTGGGGGTAAACTTTTATCTTTCATAGGCATACAGGTTGTCTTTCATTGGTCTGCTACGGTGGTGGCGGCGGTTGTGATCGCATTTCCTCTGATGTACCGTTCCGCAAAGGCGGCATTTGAGCAGATTGATATCAATTTATTATTTGCAGCCAGGACACTGGGAATATCTGAGTGGAAAATATTCTGGAAGATTACCATGCCCCTTGCACTTCCGGGAATCATATCAGGGGGAATACTGGCATTTGCAAGGGCCTTGGGAGAGTTTGGTGCGACTCTTATGATTGCCGGTAATATACCTAAAGTAACCCAGACGATTCCAGTTGCAATTTATATGGCAGTTCAGGGAAGCAGGATGGATCGGGCCGCTATCTGGGTCATACTGATTGTTTTAATATCATTTACTGTTGTTTTCTTTATGAATTATCTGCCAAACAGGAAGAAAAAATTCGGAACCGGGGAGGAAATTAAATGAGCTTATCCGTGGATATCAAAAAAAAATTAGGAAATTTCTCACTGAATGTTAAAACGAATATGGATAAAGAAAGAAGGGGACTCCTGGGGGCTTCCGGATGCGGCAAAAGTATGACATTAAAATGCATAGCCGGAATAGAAAAGCCGGATGAAGGAAGTATTATTTTAAATGGCAGGTTATTATATGATTCAAAAAAGAAGATTGATTTGCCGCCTCAGGAAAGAAATGTCGGTTATTTATTTCAAAATTATGCTCTATTTCCCAATATGACAGTGGAAGAAAATATTGGATGCGGATTAAAAGGCTCTAGAAAAAATAAAAAACCCAGAGTTGACCAAATGGTAGAATTCCTCCATTTAAAAGGTTTAGAAAAAAGATACCCCATGCAGTTATCCGGCGGCCAGCAGCAGAGAGTTGCATTAGCGAGAATACTGGCGTATGAACCGGATGTAGTCTTATTGGATGAACCCTTTTCAGCGCTGGATTCTTATCTTAAGGAAAATCTTTGGCAGGAACTGTTAGAAGTTTTAAAAGTATATCACGGAGATACTATTATTGTATCCCATAACAGGGATGAGATTTATGGTTTATGTGACAGCATTGCTATTATGGATACAGGTAATTTGATATTAAGCGGTAACACGAAAGAACTCTTTGATAAACCCGTTAAACTGTCAGCGGCAAGAATGACGGGATGTAAGAATATATCAAGAGTAAAAAAACAGTCGGATTATACAGTAGAAGCCTTAGACTGGGGAATGTTATTAAAAACGAAAGAAGAAGTTAATGAAAATATAAGATATGTAGGAATCCGTGCTCATGATATCCGGCCTTCTGAGGATAAAACAATGGAAAATTCACTGCCATGCAATAGTATTCGTATAACTGATAGTCCTTTTGAAAAAAATTTAATTATTAACAGTAATTCCAATGAATTATGGTGGAAAATCAGTAAATCTTACTGGGTTAATACACTAAATGAGAAATTACCTGATTATATTAGGCTGCCCAAAGAACATCTGATGTTACTGGAATAAATATTATTTTTTTATAATCTATAATTTTAAATAAAGTTTTTAAGTGTTTAACATACATAAAGTTAGAACATAGGAGACTGAATAGACACGACAGTAATCATATTTATATTAACCGGTTGATGCAGATGAGGTACAATATCATCTTTTCGACCGGTTTTTTCTGTTTCTGCCAAGGCTTATAAATGAGTAATAAAACAGATTAACAAAACGTTAAAACTTCATTAGGATTTACCGAAAGATAGAAATGTGAATATAATAGTGGTAAAATAAAAATATTAGATCAAAACAAAAGTCATTAAAATATGGTTAAGGCAATTAAAAGCTAGAAAGCAGCATGAAAAATATTAAGTTGGGAGACAGGGATGAATATAGAATTTAAGTTAGAAGAATACTTAAGTAATGGTGTGGAAAATATAGTAAAAGGTGCAATCAAAGCTTCATTAAAGAATCCAAAAGAAAGTGTATTTATAGCAAATTATATGCTGGAGGTTAAAAAATCCAGAAAAATCAGACAGAAACAGGAGGCTGCAGGAGAACATATTCCGCCATTTCTTATTGCAAGTATTACGAATTCCTGTAATCTTCACTGTAAAGGCTGTTATGCCAGAGCAAATAAATCCTGTACAGATAAAGATCCTGATAATCAGCTTACAGATAAGGAATGGAATTTGATTTTTGAAGAGGCAGGTGAAATCGGCATTTCATTTATTTTACTTGCCGGTGGTGAACCCATGTTACGTAAAGAAGTAATTCAGACAGCAGCCAAACATAAAAATATTATATTTCCCATTTTTACAAATGGTACTTTAATAGACGAAGATTACATAACGTTATTAAATCATAACCGAAATTTAATTCCAGTATTTAGTATAGAGGGTGATTCTTTAACGACGGATGAAAGAAGAGGAGCTGGTATTTATTCCAAATTATTGTTGGGTATGAATGAAATGAAAAATAAAGGAATTCTTTATGGAACATCCATAACAGTTAGTAAAAAGAATTTAGAAGAAGTAACCCAAAAAAGTTTTTTATCCGCTCTTAATAATTTGGGCTGCAAGGTAATATTTTATGTAGAATATGTTCCTGTAACAACAGATACCATAGATATAGCGCCCTCAGAAGATGACAGATTGTATCTGGAGAAACAATTATTAGCCTTAAGAAAAATCTATGACGATATGATTTTTATCTCATTTCCCGGAGATGAAAAGTCATCAGGAGGATGCCTGGCGGCTGGAAGGGGTTTTTTCCATATTAATTATCAGGGTGGGGTAGAGCCTTGTCCTTTCTCGCCCTATTCGGACACAAATTTAAAATCAATAACGTTAAAAGAAGCATTACAGTCGCCTTTTTTTAAAAAGTTAAGAAACAACAATATTTTATTGGGTGAACATAAAGGAGGCTGTATCCTGTTTGAGAATAAGGACATAGTAGAAACACTAATTAACTAAAATTATTAATATATTGCAGCAATCGGTCCCTTTTGCATAGTCTTTCATCAATTTGCTAATATTATTACTTATCGGAAATAGCTTTTATTTTCCGATATAAGCCGGTGCTTTTTGCCGTGCTTCCGATTATAGGAACACGCTTTTGTTCCTATAACACAATTATTAACATAAATTAATTAGTTTAGGAGGAAGTAATATGATGGACAAATTGGAGAATGGCAAAGATAAAGCCATAGGTAAAATGAAAGAAAAAGCAGGGAAATGGATGGATGATGAAGATCTGGAATTCCAGGGTAAAGTTCAAGGTATGAAAGCTGTCATTGGGGAAAAAGCAGATGATATGAAAGATGATGTAGTAGGAAAAGCAAATGATCTTTTAGATAAAGCTAATGTAGTAATTGAGGATAAAAAGAAAAAATGAATAATAATATCATATGATTCGCCTGAGAAAAGTAAGCTTTCTCGGAGTATTCCGGGAAGGCTTTTTTAATTGTGCCGGTAAATGAACAAAGTTTGTTACAGCCGATTATACTTGATATTTTAAATATATAATATTACAATATAATGAACAGAAACTTTGTTCGGATAATTAAAATCTGGTGTAACATGTTTCGTGTATTATATGACAGTAATACATTTGCCTGCAGATGTGTTACGCAATGGGGGTATTATGAAAATTGACCGTTTACTAGGAATAACCATTTATCTGTTGAATCATGGTGTGGTCAGTGCCAGAGTACTGGCAGAAGAATTCGAAGTATCCATACGTACTATTTTAAGGGATATGGAAACTCTCAGCTTATCCGGTATTCCGATCACGTCCCTGTACGGTACCGGCGGGGGATATAAAATATTGGATAATTATAAATTAGACAGCAAGCTTATGGATGAAGAAGATTATTCCTATATTCTCACTGCATTACAGGGGTTTCAGTCCGGTTATAATCAGAAAGGAGTACGGGATACTTTTGAAAAAATATTACATAATACATCGGATAAAGAAATAAAACAGAATATTTTCATGGATTTAACCGTATGTCATGAGGGCAATTATATGGATGATTACCTAAAGTGTATAGAAAAATCCATAACGGATAAAAACTGTATCCAATTTACTTATACGAATTCTAATAATCAGACATCGGCGAAAGAAGTAGAGCCAATTGCCTTGCAATATAAATGGTATGCATGGTATTTGCTTGCTTACTGCCATATGAGTAAAAATTACAGGTGGTATAAACTGATCCGTATGCGTGAACTGGTTGAAACCAATATACCATTTTCCAGAGAACATGAAGCTGCTGAGCAATTAATAAAACGAATAGAAGCGGAAGATAATCAGAGTTATATAACTATAAAATTAAAATGCAAAAATGAAGTCAAAATACCCGTTCAGGAGTATTTAAGAGGTGTTATATTGGAAGAGAATGACAATTTTTTTATTCTTCAGTTACAGGAACCAACCCAGGAAAGAATGTGGTTTTCTTTATTAATGGGGTTTGGAAAGGATATAGAAGTTCTTGAGCCTGATATATTAAAAGAGCGGATGAAAACCGTTGCTCGTGGGTTATATGATTTATATACATAATATGATTTGAGCGTCAAATGCCATACAAACAATTTATATTCGTCGATTTGCACATCAATAACTCTGACATACTGATGTCGTATATCCTATGATAAGATATTTTCAGGAATAACAAAATAAAGCAGGTAAGTATCATGGTTTTGTTATTCCAATACATATTGAAAGGTATATATTATGTCTAAAATGAATCCATTTGAACAATGCCAGTCTTTTGAAACCGTCAATTTCCAGTTAAGAAAGACAATACCGGAAGATGCAGAAGATCTTTTACAATGTTATTCGGACCAGGAAGCAGTAAAGTTTTTTAATGCAGATAATTGCCATACTAATTTTTACTTTCAGACCCTTAATGAGATGTTGGCATATATGAATGTATGGGAACGTGAATATCTGGATAAAGTATATGTCAGGTTTAGTATTATTGATAAAAGCAATAAGCGTGTTATTGGAATCATAGAATTTTGCCCTTGGTTAAAAAAGGCAGAGGGGTTTGGGAAATTAGGAGTATTACGATTAGATATCTCCTCTTCTTATGAAAAAGAAGAGATTATAACAGAACTTATAAAAGCAGTAAATAAAAATCTCTATGATTTATTTCAAGTTAATAAAGTATTTACAAAAGCAATTCCTACGGCGATAGAAAGAATTTCAGCACTTTTAAACTGCGGATATTCTAAATTAGAGAATGGTTCCATTATTCCATATGGGGATTAATACATAAGATAAAAAGAAATGAAAAGTAATCGTATCATGTAGCGAACCGATTAAGCAAGGGGGATTTTAAGTGGATATAACACATATTGCTCAAAATATAGGGTATTGCGGTTTAGTCTGTACATTATGCCATGAGGCGGATAAATGTGCTGGATGTAAATCCGAAAGTAACTGTTGCGGGAAATATTTAAGTGATGAAGGCTGCTTTCAATTTAACTGTTGTGTTAAAAAAGGGATAAATGGTTGTTGGGAATGTGAAGAAGGACCTTGTGATAGAGATATGTTCGGTGAAAATCACGATATTAGAAATCGCACTTTTGTAAAAGTAGCCAAAAATGAGAGCATAGAAAAACTAGCAGAATATGTTGTTGAAAATCAAAAAATTGGTATTATTTATGGTTGGAACAAAGATTATGATAATTTAGAATATGAAGAAGCAGTTATTGATTTATTACATAATGGATTAAATAGTAAATATGCAAAATAAGCATCAATAGGTAATTATGATTGATTATAGGGAGTAATATATGGAACCAATATATCTAACAAATAAACAGGCACGAAGATTTATTTTGCTTAAGCAGGGTCTGATAGGAAGTTTTATGTTTTCCGGTAAACGAGGTATATTAGAATTTATCGGACAGGCAGGCTGTATTCAATTTGATCCTATTGATATCTGCGGTAAAAATGCCGAGTTGGTATTACAGTCAAGGATTAAAGGATTCTCAAAACAGATGCTTTATGAACTACTGTATAAAGAACGGTTATTAATTGATTACTATGATAAAAACCTTGCAATAATAGCGATTGAGGATTGGAAATATTTCGGACGGATCAGGGAATATTATAGAAATAGCAGCAGAAATAAGGCTGCGGTAGATGCGGTAGCTGATCGGATTAAAGATTTTATAAGAGAAAACGGACCGGCCTGCTCCAAAGATATAGACTTTGGTCAGAAGATAGACTGGTACTGGGGGAACAGTACCAGTCTGTCAAGAGTGGCATTGGAAACAATGTATTTTCGTGGTGAGTTAATCATCCATCATAAAAAAGGAGCGATAAAATATTATGCTCTGTCGGAGGATTACATACCTGAGGGGATACTAAAAGCAGAAGAACCAAACCAGGTAGATTTGGAATACATGAAATGGAATGTTTTACGCAGGATTTCAGCTGTTGGACTGTTATGGAATAAACCCTCAGATGCCTGGTTAGTTATCCGTAATATGAAAGCGAATGAAAGAAATCAGGTATTTGATGATTTACTCCGGGAAGAAAAAATTCTGGAAATTACGGTAGAAGACATAAAAGAGAAGTTTTATTGTCTTAAATCAGACTTAAGGATATTAGAACAGATCCAGAGTAATCCCGTACTAAAAAATCGTATGGAATTTATCGCTCCCCTGGATAACATGATATGGGACAGAAGACTGATAAAAGTAATATTTAACTTTGATTATAAATGGGAAATCTATACGCCCCAGACAGAGCGCAAGTACGGTTATTATGTACTCCCTGTTTTATACGGTGACTCATTTATAGGAAGGATAGAGCTTATAAATGACCGGAAAAACAAATGTCTTCAGGTCAAAAATATATGGTTGGAAGATGGGATTAAATCAACGGAAAAATTAGCTGAAAATCTGAAGCGCGCAGTTAACAGATTTGCTGGATTTAATGAATGTAATACTATACAGTATTGATCGGATAAGAAAGATTGGATTTGCGAAAATTCCGGTCTTTTTTAAATTAACAGGTTGTATCCAATTTCATAAAAATGCGCTATGTTTTCCTAAATATCAAAGATTATATCGGTTACAATTAATCTTATATTGTATATTCTTATCGTTAGTGATACAATTTAGGCTATATGAAAAATAGAAAGGAAGTAATTCATGGTTAACCGTAAAAAGTTATCAAATGGAATAACTGTAGTTTTAGAGACAATGCCTTATTTAAGGAGTGCTGCTTTTGGTGTATGGGTCAAGGTAGGATCATCCAATGAAAATGAAAAAAATAATGGTATTTCACATATAATTGAGCACATGCTTTTTAAGGGTACTAAAAATCGTACGGCAAAACAAATAGCCGATGATATGGCAAGAATCGGAGGAGATATCAATGCTTACACCAGTAAGGAATGCACCTCTTTTTATGCGGTAACTTTGGATGAACATTTGTCGATAGCGATCGACATCCTTGGTGATATGTTAAATAATTCATTGATTGATGAAAAAGCACTGGAGAAAGAAAAAGGTGTTATTATAGAAGAAATCGATATGTATGATGATTCACCGGAAGATTTGGTTCACGAAATGCTTCAAATGAAAATATGGGATAAGCATCCTTTAGGATACCAGATTTCAGGCAGTAAAAAAACGGTCAAAGCAATAACAAGACAGGAAATTCTAGACTTTATAGATAAGTATTATGTTTCGGAGAATATAGTTATATCAGTAGCGGGAAATATCAACGAAGAGGAAGTAATGGATCTGTTAGAAGCAAGCTTTTCCGGTATTCCTGCGGGGCAAAGACAACCTGACTGTACAGTACCAATCTATCACCCCTCCATTTACACTAAGGAAAAAGATGTGGAACAGCTTCATCTAAATATAGCTTTTGAGTCCGTTGTAGCAGATGCAGATGAAAAGTACGCTTTAACCATTTTAAATTCCGTATTAGGCGGCAGTATTAATTCCAGGTTATTTCAGGTTATCCGGGAAAATCTAGGACTTACCTATACTATATACTCATATGGGAGTTCCTATAAAAAAGCCGGTTTACTGCATATATACGGAGCTATGAATCCTAACCAGCTGGAACAGGTATTTAAAAATTCTTTTGATGTTATTGAAGATTTAAAAGAGAAGGGTTTAACGGAAGATGAGTTATCCATGTCAAAAGAACAGATTAAAACTGAACTGATCATGGGTAATGAAAGTGCTAAAAACAGGATGAACAGTAACGGCAAATCCACTCTTCTTAAAAATTATATTATCCCATTGGAAGAAACGATTGACAAAGTAAACGAAGTTACGAAAGATGAAATTATGGATTTTACCAGAAAATATCTAGTGAAAGATAAGTGCAGTGTATCTTTAGTCGGTAACATAGAAAACATTGACAAACTTAAATTCTTACCATAAAAGATCCCTTTGCATAACTATCTGCGGGCAGAAGTGTTACTGCCTCTAACCAGGGCAACAATACATTCCATACAAATAACGAACGAAAGAAAGGCAAAAAAATGAAGAATTATCACATTAATACCAAATGTATTCAGGAGGGTTATACACCTAAGAACGGCGAATCCAGAGTACTGCCGATTTATCAAAGCACAACTTACAAATATGATTCCAGTGAACATGTAGGAAAACTATTTGATCTGGAAGAAGAGGGATTTTTCTATACCAGATTAGCAAATCCTACAGTTGATTGTGTAGAGAAGAAAATAGCAGCATTAGAGGGAGGGGTTGGTGCCATGTGTACTTCTTCCGGACAGGCTGCCAGTTTAATCGCCATATTAAACATCTGCGGTTCCGGCGACCATATGATATCATCTGCTGCTATCTATGGAGGTACTACGAATTTATTTGCTGTTACATTAAAAAAGCTTGGAGTAGAAGTAACTTTTGTAGATCCGGAAGCTACCGAAGAAGAATTACAGAAAGCAATTAGAGAAAATACTAAGCTGATTTTTGCAGAAACTCTTGCAAATCCGGCTTTAGTCGTAACGGATATTGAAAAGTTTGCAACCGTTGCACATAAGAACGGAATACCTTTAATTATTGATAATACGTTTGCGACGCCGATTAATTGCCGGCCTTTTGAATTTGGCGCGGATATTGTAGTACATTCTACTTCAAAATATATGGATGGACATGCGGTAGTATTAGGCGGAGTAATTGTTGACAGCGGTAATTTTAACTGGGATAACGGTAAATTTCCAGGGTTGTCAACACCGGATGAATCCTACCACGGAATGATTTATACGAAAGCCTGCGGGAAAAGTGCCTACATTGTTAAAGCCAGAGTGCAGTTAATGAGGGATCTTGGTTCCTCCCCGTCACCTAACAGCGCATTTTTATTAAACCTTGGTCTGGAAACCTTACATTTAAGAATGGAGCGTCATTGCAGTAATGCCTTAACGGTAGCCAAATGGCTGGAGGAAAATGATAAAATTGCCTGGGTGAACTATCCGGGGCTGAAAAGCAGCAAGTATTATAACCTGGCTCAGAAATATATGCCTAATGGTACCTGCGGCGTTATATCTTTCGGAGTTAAGGGTGGAAGAGAAGCCGCCGTTAAATTAATGGATCATTTAAAATTAGCAGCTATCGTTGTTCATGTTGCCGACGCGAGGACAAGCGTTCTTCACCCTGCGAGTACTACCCACAGACAATTAACGGATGAACAACTGGTAAGCGCCGGAGTTGCGCCTGATTTAATTCGTATGTCCATTGGGATTGAATATGTAGATGATATTATTTCAGATATAGAACAGGCATTAGAGCTAATATAAATATATTATTAAATTTATATAAAGGATTTTATATTACGTTTTAAATTTAGTGAATTTAAGACTTGATTTAAAATCCTTTTTCATGTATTTAGTTTCAAGTTAAAAATCGTTTCTGATTTAGCATCTAATTTATATTATAAAAATACAGAAGTATGCAGTTATTTGTGAAATCAGTATAAGAAGGTACGTTACTGTACACTCACCCTGCAAAAAGCAGCAGCATCGTGAACAGTAATAAATGTACAATTTATCGTAACGAATTTTATGTAAAGTTACTTTACTAAAAAATTTTTATGTGATATATTCTAATAAAAATGACTGGTGGTGGAAAAATGTCCCATATAGTAGGTAAATCAGCTTATAAAAGCTTAGAAGAAAGAATCAATAAATTTCCGCAAGGTGCGCCGCCTTCTAAAACACTTTATAAGATTTTAAGTATACTTTTTAGCGAGAAAGAAGCGGCTTACGTGGCTCAGCTTCCTATCAGGCCATTTACTGTCAAAACAGCAGCTAAGGCTTGGAAGATGGATGAAGTAAGTACCAGAAAGCTCTTACAGCAGCTTGCAAGCAGGGCGTTACTTCTGGATATGGATAATCATGGCACGGAACAATTTATGCTGCCGCCTCCTATGGCGGGTTTTTTTGAGTTTTCTATGATGAGAACTCGTGATGATATTGATCAGAAGTTGCTGGGAGAATTGTTTTATCAATATCTGAATGTGGAAGAAGATTTTGTTAAGGAATTATTTTTAAGTACGGAAACCAGACTTGGCAGAGTTTTTGTTCAGGAGGGAGTGCTTACTAATGAAAATGAAGTACAGATTCTGGATTTTGAGAGGGCAAGCCATATCATTAAAAGTGCATCACATATTGGAATCAGTACTTGCTACTGCCGCCATAAAATGCATCATGTGGGACGTGCCTGCGATGCCCCCATGGATATCTGTATGACATTTGGAAATGCTGCGGCTTCCCTGATTAAATATAATTATGCCAGAAGAGTTGATGCATCAGAGGGTATCGAACTTCTTCATAAAGCTTATGAACATAATCTGGTTCAGTGCGGTGAAAATGTCAGGGAAGATGTAACATTTATCTGTAATTGCTGCGGATGTTGCTGTGAGGCAATGATAGCTGCTAAGAAATTTGGTATGCTGCATCCGGTACAGACCACTAGTTTTATTCCTAAAATTAATGATAATACCTGTATTAATTGCGGTAAATGTGCGAAAGTCTGTCCGATCGGTGCAATTGAGAAAGTTACAGATGAAAAAGGAACACAGTTTATGAAAATTAATGAGGATATCTGTCTGGGATGTGGAGTTTGTGTAAGAAATTGCAGTAAGAACAGTATTATGCTTCAAAGAAGAAACCAGAAAATTATAACCCCGGTAAATTCCGTTCATAGAACCGTACTTATGGCAATAGAAAAAGGAACCCTGCAGAATCTGATTTTTGATAATCAGGCCTTTGGAAGTCACAGAGCTATGGCAGCAGTTTTGTCAGCAATATTAAAAATGCCGCCGTTAAAGCAGGCTATGGCCAGTAAGCAGATGAAATCCATATATTTAGAAAGGCTAATTACAATGGCTAAAAAATAAAAAAATAAGAACTGGGCTTAAGCAAAAGAAAGAATCAGTTATATTGATGTCTGATTTTGCCAAGCCCAGTTTTATTATATAATGTAATCTGATAAGATTAAGAGTTATATTACTTTTACACTATTTCGTTCAATCAGCTGAACTGCTAATTCTATCTTTATATTATCTGTATTAGATTCTTCTATTCGGTTTAATAACCGGTCAACTGCAAGAGCACCCAGTCTTTGTTTTGGAACATACATGGTAGTTAAAGTGGGATCGGTAAATTGACATATTGGCATATCATCAAAACCTATAATAGAGATCTGTTCAGGAACTTTTATATTAAATTCCTTAAATGCTCTGATAGCTGCTGCGGCAATGATATCATTGTCTGCGAAATATGCTGAAGGGAATGCAGGACCCACGTTTAAATATTCTATAAAATCGATATATGCCTGTTCTGTTGTGGGTGTGATATTTACTACATAAGGGTGACTGGTTGGAATATTATTATGGCGCAGAGATTTATAATAACCGTCTTCGCGTTCGGTAAAGTTGCTTATCCGGGTATTGGACCTTAAGTAACCAATCTCTCTATGGCCCTTTGCAACCAGATATTCCGTAGCCAGATAAGCTCCCTGAACATTATTAATTAACACTGAATCACAATTGATATCATCAAAATAACTATCTACAATCACATATGGGATTTTTAAACTTTGAAATAGGTTTAAATCATCTACCGTCATTTCTGTTCCCAAAAGTAAAATTCCGTCACAGTTAGATTTCTTTAATCCCTCAATTTGTTTGTTTTTATCCTGATTATCATATAAATATGTTATCTGCAGATGATAACCATTTCCGGAACATTGATAATTAATACCTTCTGTTACCTGTGAAAAAAAAGGCGTATCTGTAACTACTGTACCATATTTTTTATATATAACAAATTGAATGGTTCTGTTAGTATTTTTTTGAAGCTGTTTCTTTGAAGATTGGTACCCATGTTCAGCAGCAGTATCCAATACTATTTTTCTGGTCTTTTCACTTATTCCCGGTTTGTTATTTAATACCATGGAAACCGTTGCAGGTGATAAATTTAAAATTTCAGCAAGTTCTTTTGCAGAGATTGGCATAAAAAACCTCCATTCACATACCTATTCGTAATATGTAATTTAATTATGTAATAGGATGCAATTTCCTGTTACATAAAATAGAGTACAGTAAAATCTTGTCTACGTCAATGAAAATTTAAGTTTAATAAATTTATTTAATAATTCAACAAATAATTAAGTTAATTAGATTGACAATTTAATAAATGTTAAATATAATTAAATTATAAATTCAGTAATAAATTAAGTAGTAAAGTAAATACCAAATTTATTTCGTTCCTATTAGTGAACAGATTGGAGAGCAGGATGAAAAAAGTAAAACTAGGGTTTGCACCAACCAGAAGAAGCATTTTCAGTGCACCGGATGCAGTAAAATACGCAAATCTAACACGAAAGAAATTAGAGGAACTTGGTGTAGAGTTTGTTGATATAACAGATATTAATGAAGAAGGCTTATTATATAACGATGAGGATATGCAAAAGGTTTATGAAAAGTTTACGAAAGAAAAGGTAGATGGGTTATTCTTTCCCCATTGTAACTTTGGCACGGAATATGTTCTGGCCAGATTAGCCAGAATGATGAATCTTCCGGTTCTGATTTGGGGACCAAGAGATGAAAGGCCGGATGAAAATGGTATTCGTTTACGTGACAGCCAATGTGGATTATTTGCTACCGGTAAGGTATTAAGAAGATTTCAGGTACCGTTTACATATATGAATAACTGCCGTCTCGAAGACAGTGAGTTTACCAGAGGAATTTATGACTTTTTAGCAGTATGTAACGTTGTTAAGGTATTTAAACATACCAGAATTCTTCAAATTGCACCCAGGCCGTTTGATTTCTGGTCAACTATGTGCAATGAAGGAGAATTGCTGGAAAAATTTAATATACAGCTTTCCCCTATCCCCATGCCTGAATTAACACAGAAAGTAAAGAAGGTTAAAGCAGAGGGCAGTGAAGTAGCCAAAGTAATTGCTTATCTTAAAGAGAATATGAACGTAAAAATCAAGGAAAATGAGCTTCTAAATGTGGCAGCGCTTAAAGTTGCAATGAAACAACTGGCTGAACATTACGGATGTAATGCAATTGCAATCCAATGCTGGAACGCTCTACAGGGTGAGATTGGAATCATGCCCTGTGCGGCTAACTCTTTATTAAATGAAGAGGGAATTCCGGTAGTCTGTGAGACAGATATACACGGTGCCATAACCGCATTAATGGTAGAAGCTGCTGCTTTAGATGATACCAGATCTTTCTTTGCGGATTGGACCGTACGCCATCCGGATAATGAAAATGGAGAATTGCTTCAGCACTGCGGACCATGGCCTATCTCTGTTGCGAAAGAAAAACCTACCATCGGTTATCCTCTTGCTTTTGAACATCCGGGAGCAGTGGAAGCAGAAGCAAAGCAGGGAAATATGACACTTTGCAGATTTGATGGAGACAACGGAGAATATTCCTTATTGTTAGGCCGTGCCAAAGGTGTGGACGGACCTCATACAAAAGGTACTTTTGTATGGGTAGAAGTAGAAAACCTGAAGAGACTGGAAGCAAAAATTGTTGAAGGACCGTATATCCATCACTGTGTCGGTATTCATAAAGATGTAGTACCTGTTTTATATGAAGCATGTAAGTATATCAAAGTGAAACCGGACCTTTACGATCCCATTGAAGAAGAGGTAAAAGCTTATCTTCGCGGAGAAAATTAGGAGGAACTTATGGAAAATTTAACTGCAAAAGCATATGAACTCCGAAAAGATATTCTGGATATGATATACCGCGGTAAATGCGGACATATCGGAGGAGATTTCAGTGTTCTTGATATTTTAGTAACACTTTATTATAAACAGATGAACATATCCCCAGAACTGGTAAATGACCCAAAGCGTGACCGATTCATTTTAAGTAAAGGGCATTCCGTGGAAGCGCTGTATGCTGTTTTGGCGGATAGAGGATTTTTCCCGAAAGAAGATCTCCTCACTTATTCTCGGTATCAATCAAAATATATAGGACATCCGAATAATAAAATAAACGGTATCGAGATGAATTCCGGTTCTCTGGGCCATGGGTTATCCGTTTCCGTTGGTATGGCCTTGGCAGGAAAAATGAGCAAAGCTTCTTACCGTGTTTATACGGTTATGGGAGACGGTGAATTGGCAGAGGGCTCCGTATGGGAAGGGGCTATGGCAGGCGGCCATTATCATTTAGACAATTTATGTGCGGTGGTGGATAGAAACAGATTGCAGATTTCCGGCAGTACGGAAGAAGTTATGTCCCAGGACTCACAGGATGATAGATGGGCAAGTTTTGGATGGAATGTAATTCATGCTGTCGGAAACGACATAATAGCATTAGATAAAACCTTTGAAGAAGCAAAATCTGCTAAGGGTAAGCCAACTGTTATAATTGCAGATACGATTAAAGGTTATGGAGTATCATTCATAGAAAATTCAGCACCATGGCATCATAAAGTACCAAGTGAAGAAGAGTATCAAAAGGCAGTTATTGAATTGGAAGCAAGGAGGAAAGCATCCTATGAATAATATTCCAAATCGTCAGGTTATATGTGATGTTCTATTAGAAAGAGCAAATGAAGATAAAGATATCGTTGTTTTATGCAGCGATTCCAGGGGTTCTGCCTCTATGACAGGTTTTGCTGCTGCTCATCCGGACCAATTTGTGGAAGTAGGAATTGCAGAACAAAGCCTTGTAAGTATAGCTGCCGGCCTGGCCAAATGTGGAAAAAAAGCATTTGCAGCTTCTCCTGCCTGCTTTTTATCTACCAGAAGTATGGAACAGGCTAAAGTTGATGTGGCTTATTCGGGTACTAACGTTACCCTGATAGGAATCAGCGGTGGTGTAAGTTATGGTGCTTTGGGTATGACTCATCATTCCGCCCAGGATATTGCTACTATGGCGTCCATTCCGGGTATGCGTGTGTATATTCCCAGCGATAGATTTCAGACCAGATATCTGGTAGAAGCTTTGCTTAAGGATGAAAAACCAGCATACTTAAGGGTAGGAAGAAATCCGGTGGAAGATGTTTATGAAGAATCTAATACACCGTTTGTTATGGATCAGGCTGCAGAAGTTAAATCAGGTAATGATATTACAATTATTGCTTGCGGGGAAATGGTAAAACCTGCAAAAGATGCGGCTGACATTTTAGAAAAGAAAGGAATACACGCAAGAGTTATAGACATGTATTGCGTAAAGCCTATCGATAGATATGCCGTTATAAAAGCAGCAAAAGAAACAAAAGCAATTATTACAGTAGAGGAGCATACCTTTATCGGCGGTCTTGGTGCAATGGTAAGTCAGATTGTAAGCAGCGAATGTCCGAAAAAAGTCATCAATATGTCATTACCTGATGCTCCGGTTGTAACCGGTAATTCTAAAGAGATATTTAACCATTATGGTTTAAATGCAGAAAATATTGCTAAAATAGGGTTGGAGCTGATGAGAAATGTCTGAAAAATATGTATTAGGAATTGATCAAAGTACCCAGGGCACAAAAGCTCTGTTATTTAACAGCGAGGGCTTTCTGGTTGCAAGATGTGATCTTCCCCATAAGCAAATGGTAAATGATAAAGGCTGGGTTTCCCATGATGGTAATGAAATTTTTGAAAATGTCATAAAACTCATACCTATGGTGGTTGAAAAAGCTTCCATTGATAAAAATGACATAACCTGTGTCGGTATCAGCAATCAGAGGGAAACTTCCATTGCCTGGGATAAAAATACCGGACTTCCCATTACACCGGCTATTGTATGGCAGTGTTCCAGGGCCAAGGAAATAACAGAAAAATTATCGGAAAAAGGTTATGGGGATCTGGTGAAAGAAAAAACAGGGATTCCTCTTTCTCCGTATTTTCCTGCAGCAAAAATATCCTGGATACTTGGTAATGTAGACAGTGCCAGAGAGACAGACCTCGCCGGTGATTTAAGATATGGAACCATGGATAGTTATTTAATTTATCGGCTGACTAATGGCACTTCCTATAAAACAGACTATTCCAATGCCTCCCGAACACAGTTGTTTAATTTGTATTCCTTACAATGGGACAGAGAAATTGGCAAACTGTTCGGAATAAATACATTTAATTTACCTGAGGTTTGCAATTCAGATGAATTCTTTGGTGAAACTGATTTTAACGGATATTTAAATAAGAAGATTCCAATTCTATGCGCTATAGGTGATTCACATGGAGCCCTTTTTGGCCAGGGATGTCATGCTAAGGGAATGATAAAAGCTACTTACGGCACCGGTTCCTCTATTATGATGAATATAGGAGATAAGCCCATAAAAAGTAACCATGGGTTAGTTACATCCCTGGCCTGGGGATTTGACGGGAAAGTTCAATATGTATTGGAGGGAAATCTAAATTATTCTGGTTCTGTTATCAGCTGGCTGAAAGATGATATGCAGTTAATCAGTTCTGCGGAGGAGTCAGAAGAATTGGCGAAAAAAGCAAACCCTACTGATACGACTTATCTGGTTCCTGCTTTTACCGGCTTAGGTGCTCCGTATTGGAAAAATGATGCAAAAGCAATATTGGTAGGAATGAGCCGAACAACCGGTAAATCAGAGATTGTTAAGGCTGGTCTGGACTGTATCGCTTATCAGATTACAGATATTATTATGGCGATGGCAGAAGACTCGGCTGTTAAAATAGATAGTCTACGGGTTGATGGGGGTCCCACCCGTAATGAGTATTTAATGCAGCTGCAAAGTGATTTAACCGATATTCCTGTTCAGGTCCCCGAAGTAGAGGAATTAAGCGGTATGGGTGCGGCATTTGGTGCAGGTATTAAATATGGATTATATCAGAAAGAAGACATTTTTAATAATATCAATAGAAAAGAATTTAAACCCTCCATGAATCTTTCCGATAAGGAAATCAAATACCAGGGTTGGAAGCAGGCTGTTTCTATCATATTAAATTAAATTATATCTGCTTAATTCTTTTACTAATACAGAACCTCAGCTAAAATTTATACGTTATTCTAATTGAAAGAATGTGGATTATATTATATGTAATCCACATTCTTTCATAGTATTATAAGTTTATTATAAAATAACGGTTTTCGTAACTCAGACAAAAGGATATTTTTATATCTCTTTTTCAGAAGAAGAGAAATGTGATTTATTTAAACTTAAAATAGGATTGAAGAAAAAAGTGCAATCATATATAATGTTCTGTATGGGACTTTTTGGCGTAACTGTAAACTTGGAATGACGTAAAATTTTAAGGGAGAGATTGTTATGAAAATTGATGTAAGTAGTTTTTCGGCTCCATGTCCATGTGGCAGAGAACATAAGATTCATGTAAAAGATATCTTAATTGAAGCAGGAGCAATCAATAAAATACCCGAATTGTTAACTGAAATCTTTACCGGAAAACCGGAGGAGATCTGTATTATATGTGATGATAATACATATTCGGCCGCCGGAGTGCAGGTAGAAGATAAAGTAAAAGGCTGCAAGGTAATCGTGTTACCATCTAAAGGACTTCATGCTGATAATCACGGTGTTAAGCTGGCAGAAGAAAAATTAGAGAATCATATTAAATTAATCCTTGCAGTAGGTTCCGGTACCATACATGATTTAAGCAGATACCTTGCAAATAAAAGAGGTATTCCCTTTGTTTCCGTACCGACTGCAGCTAGTGTGGATGGATTTGTTTCCACTGTTGCTGCAATGACCTGGAATGGATTTAAAAAAACATTTCCGGCAGTTTCGCCTATTCTTGTGGTGGCGGACAGCACCATTTTCTCAAAAGCGCCTTACAGGCTGACAGCTTCCGGTATTTCGGATCTGTTAGGTAAATATACGGCATTAGTTGACTGGGAGGTCGCTCATCTGGTTACGGATGAATATATCTGCAATCGGGTCTGCGATTTAGAGTTAACAGCTTTAAATGAAGTTTGCAGTTGTTTAGAAGATTTGCGGGGCGATGTATCCGAAGAAGCACGATTAAAGGCATATGAACAATTGATGTATGCTTTGCTTTTATCCGGTATTGCAATGCAGATGGTTGGTAATTCCAGGCCGGCATCCGGTGCGGAACACCATATATCTCATCTCTGGGAAATGGACGTTATTAACCATCCTCTGGATGCCTATCATGGTGAAAAAGTTTCTATCGGACTTATGATTGCTGCTGAAACTTACCATACCATGAAAGAAGCAATACGTAACGGACAATATGAAATGATATCCTATAATGGTTTAGATTATTTGAATTTAAAGGAATCTTTTGGACCTAAAGGTTTATACGAGGGAATGTTAGAGGAAAATACACCGGACCCGCTGGAACAGATCGATGTTATGGAATTTGAAAGGATATTGCCTCAGATTGCTGATATATTGGATAAACTTCCTTCCGTTGACCGAATAGATGAATTATTGACTAAAGGAGGATGTGTTAAATACGTTCATGAAATTGGGTTAGATGAACATATTATTCCTAAAACAATCTGCTTATCCCCTTATGTTAGAAACAGGCTTACCTTTATGAGACTGACAAAATTAATACAACTTTTTTAAATATTATTTAATGGGAGCTTTTCATAAAAGCCCCCATTTTTTATTATACAATAAAAATCTTTTTAAATCTTATGTGCTTATTTATTAGGATTAAGTGTCAAAAGCCATACAAATTATAAATGACGGAAGCATAATATATAATGGAACTATGACGCTCAAATCATGTTAGTCAATTGAAAACTAAATCTGGATAAATAAAAATTATAAATTTCCATATAATAAGTTAGTATTATAGATTAATTCTGTTTTTTCTATACATTATGCTATCTATCGGAAAAACACTGAATAAAAGCTGACATAAAACAAAATATTTATGTTAAATAATAACTCGTAAGGAGATTTATATGGAAAACAATACAACTAACATTGACAAGGAAAGAGAGCAAAAAGAGAAAGAAGAATTGGATGACGGTAAAATCCGGGAGTATGGACAAACAACACTTGTAAATGAGCAAAGAAAATCTAAAATACATTTATTATCCATTATTGGAGAAATTGAGGGACATGAATGTCTTCCTCAACATAATAAAACAACAAAATATGAGCATGTTTTACCGCAACTGGCAGCTATTGAAGACAGCTCTGATATTGATGGGCTACTAATATTGATTAATACTGTTGGAGGAGATGTGGAAGCCGGTCTTGCTATTGCAGAGATGATTGCATCATTAAGTAAACCAACAGTTTCGCTGGTTTTAGGCGGAAGCCATTCCATTGGTGTACCTTTAGCTGTTTCTGCACAATATAGTTTTATTGTTCCGACGGCAACTATGATTATTCATCCAGTCAGAATGAATGGAACGGTAATCGGAGTATCTCAGACTTACGATTATTTTGAGAAAATACAGGATAGGATATTAAATTTTGTATCCAGCCATTCCAAAATAGATAAAGAAGAACTAAAAAGTTTAATGCATAATACCAAGCAACTGGCTAAAGATGTGGGTTCCATTTTAATCGGTAAGGAAGCAATTGAAATGGGAATTATCGACGAGGTCGGCGGAATTAAGGAAGCTTTGAACAAATTATATCAAATGGCCGGAAGAGGTGAAGAATAATGTTATATACCGTAGTTCCGTTAGAAAGAATCTACAGCAATAGAACAGAGAGTCTCTTAATTAATACGCACGAAAAAGAAGATAAAAAAGAGGATACAGCTGTAGAATTTAAGGATATAACGTTGAAACATGGAAAAATCAGTGCCAGAAGAGAGGGGGAAAATTATATAGTGGAGGGAATTAATTCTACAGATATGAGGGATTATCTAAAAAAAGAATATTCTCCCGGATCTGTAATTACTCCTGATTAATAGGAGATCAGACCAAGACTTACGGTCTGTTTCTTACGTTTTTTATCGGTTACTGTTCACTCCCCTGCAAAAAGCAGCAGTTCCGCGAACAATAACACGCTTCGCGATACACACAAAACGCAAAGAAAGCGTTTTGGCGCTGCAATTCTCCGGTTTTCTGTGACAATACACTCACAAAAAACACGTCGCGTTGTTGCCTGTGAACAGTTACTTTTATCGAACGTTTTTTCGACAGTTTCAATATTTTTCCTTGCAACAATAGTAAAATAAGGGTATAATAAAATTGGTTCTATGTTAACCTGTCCAATTTGGAAGGTAGGCTTAGAATCAATTCTTATTTACGCGATTGTAATGAAAGAACCAATTATTTTATATAATTACGGAAATAAAATATTAACATATATACTTATAGTAGCTTAAGGAGGATATGGTGTGGCTGCAAGTCAAAATAAAAGTTACAAATCAGGTTCGAAAAGGCAGACAAATCGTACAACAGGAAAAAGGAAATCTACCGGAAGCAAAAAAGTACATAATAAGATAAATGATGATCCTAATAAAGAACTGTACCATGATGAGATAACTTTAATAATTACTTTAGTGATATCTCTGCTGCTAATATTAAGTAATTTTAATTTGAGTGGAAGTTTTGGCAAAACCATTAACGGAATTACTTTTGGGTTATTTGGATTTGCTGCATATTTATTGCCTTTTTTTCTGTTTTTTGGCATTGCCTTTTATATTGCGAACAGAGGAAATCCCATCGCTCTGCGAAAGTTAATCAGTAGTATTATATTAGGTATTATCTTTACGGCATTAATTCAACTGACTATCGTTGGCTATTCATCCGATATTAAATTGACTGAATACTATATTAGTTCTGCCAAATTAAAAAACGGCGGAGGTATTATTGGAGGCTTACTGTGCCGTTTATTATATCCGCTATTTGGAGCTGTTGGAACCTATATTATTTTAATCGCTTTTATGATAATATCCTTTATGTTTATTACAGGTAAAGCACTGTTTGCATACTTAAGTTCTAAAAGTGAAGAATCACTGAATCAAATACGGGAGAGAAGAATACGCCAGGAGGAAGAGGATGTTTATGAAGAGAATGCAGAGGAAGAAGCTGTTCCTAGAAGAAAAGCCAGAACAGTACTTCTTAAGAAAAATGACTTATCAACAGATATAAAAGATTCAACAGCCAATAACTCCGGTAAGGCTGCAGAAGACGGCTTCCTTAGCATGTTAAAGAAGAAAAAAACGAGACCTGGCAAAGAGGATACGATCAACGCAGCTAATTTTGATATGGAAGAGATTACATCAAGTACGGTCAGTGATATCTCCATACAGCGCAGTGGCTTATATACGGATGGGACAAGCACTGTTGATAAAATAGATACAATCGATGAACAGATGAAATTGAAGTTCGGTAAAAATACCGAAGAATTAAATGAGATGCAACCAAATGTAGAACGTCCCGGTATTGACGAAGACATAGAGAAACTTCTTCATGCTGCAAATGAGGATATTGAATTACAGACGAATGAAAAAGCTGCAGAAGCATTTAAAAATGATGAACAACCTCAAATAACCACAACTCAACCCGGTAATGCGGCAGAAACCACAGATTTCTCAAGAAACTCTATGGAAAAGTCTGAAAAGAAATTTATAACGGCTGAGGGCGGATCGAATCTGGATGAAATAAAAATTAATCAAAATTCGGAAGAAAAGAAAACATATATTTTTCCGCCCCTTAATTTATTATCAAAACCCAAGAATGATACAAAAGGTATGATGGACAGAGATTTAAAAGAGACTGCTCTAAAACTTCAAAAAACACTGGAAAGTTTCGGAGTTCGGGTAACGGTAACCAATGTAAGCTGCGGACCGGCCGTAACCCGATATGAATTACAGCCGGAACAAGGTGTGAAAGTAAGCAGGATAACAGGTTTGGCTGATGATATTAAACTGAACCTGGCGGCTGCGGATGTAAGAATCGAAGCACCGATACCGGGTAAGGCTGCGGTGGGTATCGAAGTACCTAATAAAGAGAATTCAGCGGTAATGTTTCGGGAATTAATCGAAAGTAAAGATTTTAAGCAGCATCCTTCCGATATAGCATTTGCGGTCGGCAAAGATATTGGTGGTCAAACCATTGTAACGGATATTGGTAAAATGCCTCATTTACTCATCGCCGGTGCTACCGGTTCCGGTAAATCGGTATGTATCAATACTTTGATTATGAGTATCTTATATAAAGCGAAACCATCCGATGTAAGGATGATTATGGTGGATCCTAAGGTTGTTGAATTAAGTGTTTATAATGGTATACCTCATCTTTTGATACCTGTTGTGACAGATCCTAAAAAAGCTTCTGCTGCTTTAAACTGGGCGGTTATGGAGATGACGGAGCGATATAATAAGTTTGCTGACTTAGGAGTAAGAGACGTAAAGGGCTATAATGAAAAGGTTGCAACGGTTGCTGAATATCAGGATGAAAGATATCAGAAACTTCCTCAGATAGTAATAATCGTAGACGAGCTGGCAGACCTTATGATGGTCGCCCCCGGGGAAGTAGAGGATGCTATCTGCAGACTTGCTCAGATGGCACGTGCGGCTGGGTTACATTTAATTATAGCTACCCAGAGACCATCGGTTAATGTTATTACAGGCCTTATTAAAGCAAATATTCCCTCCAGAATTGCATTTTCAGTATCTTCTGCTATCGATTCCAGAACGATTATAGATGGTTCAGGTGCAGAAAAGCTGCTGGGTAAAGGAGATATGTTGTTTTTCCCTTCCGGTTATCCCAAACCGGTTCGAGTACAGGGCGCTTTTATTTCAGATAAAGAGGTAAGTGCTGTGGTGGAATTTTTAACGGCCCAGAATAGTGCGGCGGAATATAACGAAGAGGTGGTCAATAAAATTTCCAATGCACAGGCAGTTGAAAATTCTACGAGTGCTGCTGCAAATGACCGTGATGACTATTTTATTGAAGCCGGGAAGTTTATTATAGATAAAGATAAAGCCTCTATTGGAATGTTGCAGAGAGTATATAAAATTGGATTTAACCGGGCTGCAAGAATTATGGATCAGCTTTCTGAAGCGGGTGTTGTAGGTCCTGAGGAAGGTACAAAACCAAGGAAGATATTAATGTCCCTGGAGGAGTTTGAGCAATATGTAGATGAATATATCTAAGTAACAGGTATTTGTGAAATTATAATGGCTAAAGAAGCTTTGGAGTATTTCAAAGTAATATAATTTTGCAACGTCTATTTCAGTTAGATATGAGAGGAGTATATTATGAGGGGCTGGCTAATTACCAATGCTTTTTTACATACCCATAAATTTACGGAAATTCATCTCTGGTTAACAGAAGCGGCAAAAAAATTGGGTGTAGAATTAATAATTAAAACGAATGCAGAAGTTTTAGTGCTTCTGGATTCAAATTCTACTAATGTAGAATCAAAGAATTCTCATGAAAGACCGGATTTTATTTTATTCTGGGATAAAGATGTCAGACTGGCAAAATATCTGGAGATAAAAGGCTTTTCAGTATTTAATTCTTCCCAGGCTATTGCCGCATGTGATGATAAATCATTAACACATCTGTATCTGCAAAGTGCAGGTATTAAGATGCCCCGCACCATTGTGGCACCTATGACTTTTTCCAATATTGGGTATACAAATCTTGATTTTTTAGACTGTGTTGTAAGGGAATTAGGTTATCCAATTGTGATAAAGGAATGTTTTGGGTCATTTGGTCAACAGGTGTATTTAGCAGGGAACAGACAAGAACTTATAGACTGTGTTACTGATATTGGTGCTAAACCTATGCTGTTTCAGGAATTTATCCAAAACAGCAAAGGCAGAGATTTAAGACTGCAGGTAGTTGGAAATCAAGTGGTAGCAACCATGTACCGTTATTCAGAGAATGGAGATTTTCGAGCTAATGTAAGCAATGGCGGTAAAATGAAACCATATGAACCGGATCAGAAGCAAATAGAATTAGCATTACGGTGCTGTAAAATAATGGGACTTGATTTTGCAGGTGTAGATCTTTTATTTGGAAAAAATCAGGAACCAATTGTATGTGAAGTAAATTCCAATGCGCATTTTAAAAATATATTTGAATGTACCGGAATTAATGTGGCAGACTCTATACTGGCTTATATAATAAAAAGAATTTGTATTGGAAAGAGATAAGATTAAATTCTTGAAAAGTTTTGTATTAAAAGAATAGAATTATTTTATTTGCGATTTAAGATAATCGATTTGTAAGGTGCAGTTATTAATATTAGAATTAGAGTAAATACGATGTTAATAAAAGCTTATTGGGAGAAATCATGGTTGGATGGCTGATATATAGTAAACTGGATGTGAAAAAGAATCATAGATATATCCAATTTTATAAAGAGGAAGGTATGCTTCGCAATATTACGATACAATTGATATTAGCTGAAGAATTAGTATTTGGTGTAAGAGGGGACAGTTGGTATCTAACGTATAACAGGAACGATATAAAACTTCCGGATTTTGCTATATGCAGAACCATATATCCCCTGTTAAACGCACAGTTGGAGTATATGGGATTACCGGTTTTTAATAACTCCCATATTGCGGAAATATGTAATAACAAAGCGAAAACATATCAATATATAGCTCAGCTTGGAATACCAATGATAGATTCTAAATTCGTAAAAAATTCCTTGATAAAAAAGGAATTGGAAAACATAACTGAACCGGCAGTTATTAAAGCCGTAGCCGGACATGGCGGAAGCCAGGTCTTTTTAAGGAAGCCGGGTGATATTAATGATTTTGAGGATGATTTCTATCAGAAACTTAATAATTCAGATGTTGTGATACAGCCACTCATTGGGTCCAGACATCAGGATCTCAGGGTATATATCATTGGAAAAGAAATCATAGCCAGTGTACTTCGCACTGCCAGAGAGGGTTTTAAGTCGAACTTTTCATTGGGAGGTGACGTAGAAAGATATGAGTTGAACTCCACTGAAATACAATTAGTGAATAAAATAATTTCCAAGTTTGATTTTGGTATGGTTGGAATCGATTTTATCATTGGTGATAGGAATGAACTGATCTTCAATGAAATCGAGGATGTTGTTGGCGCAAGAATGCTGTATCAGACCAGCAATATTAACTTGGTTGGTTTATATTTGGATTATATAAAATCTAAAGTATTATATTCAAATAGAAATATAACATTGACATAATCTATGTAAGGTGCTAAACTAAGAAAAATTTATTTCGACTTCAGGAGATTATAATATGATTCAATTATTTAGCTTTCAGTTTAATAGGGACGACGATATTCGGCGCTTATAGCTGTGGATTTCCATAGGTATAAGCGCTAAAAGGCTTGTACCTGTGCAGGAGTTAATATTCGATTCATATTAATAATATACGAATTAAAACCGCATTGGTATAATAATTTATTTTTATTATATCCATGCGGTTTTTTTTGTAGGGCTATTTCAAAAAAATACGAATTGGTGGACCTGATTGGTTGTCAATAAAGTCCGGTAAACTGGATTTTTACATAATATTCTTAGAATAAAGGGGCGTGATAGTATGCAGCATATAGATTATGTTGGAAAGGATCTAATAATAGGCTGAACGATGACTTAAATTATGTTATGTTTAAGAAATTAATTAGTTATAACGCTTGATTATAAAGTCTATTTCCAATAAGGAGGAATCTATTATGATGAAAATAACAGGTACAATACAACAGAATATGGAAGCAGAAGAGTTAAACAATTATATAGGAAAAAAAGTTACACTAACAGGTTCTGTATATAAAATAAGGAATATGAGCGGATTTTCATTCGTTATACTTAGAATGAAACGTTCTCTTGTTCAGTGTATCTTCAGTAAAGAATTTACAGATTATAATATAGAGGAATTAAAAGAAAATAGCTGCATTCATTTAGACGGGGAGGTCGTTGAAGACAGCCGTTCCAAGACGGGGTACGAAGTACGTATAAAAGATATATCAGTTTTATCGAAACCGGAAGAAGAAATGCCGGTAGTAATTAATAATAAAGAGATCAAAGCATCCCTGGAAACAATTCTCGACTACAGACCTATTACCTTGCGGAATGAAAAAGAACGTGCCATCTTCAAAATACAAGAGGGTATCTGTATTGCGGCAAGAAAATTTTTACAGGAACAGAGATTTACTGAAATTCATAGCCCTAAAATAGTATATGCCGGCGCAGAGGGCGGAGCGAATATTTTTAAGCTGGACTACTTTGGCAGGGAAGCTTACCTGGCTCAAAGTCCACAATTTTATAAACAGATGATGGTTGGTGTATATGACAGAGTTTATGAAATCGGTGCGGTTTACAGGGCAGAGAAACATGATACGTCCAGACACTTAAATGAATATACCGGTTTGGATTTTGAAATGGGATATATAGATAATTTTACAGATATAATGGAAATGGAAGTCCGAATGCTGCAGAATGTTATGGATCATTTATTAAAAAATTATTCTCCGGAAATTGAATTATTAAAGGTGAATATACCCAACTTAACAGAGATACCCTCCATACGGTTTACAGAAGCAAAAGAGTTAATCAGTAAAACCTATCAAAGGGAAATTAAAGATATGGGGGATTTTGAACCGGAGGAAGAACGTTTACTCTGCGAATGTATAAAGAAATCCACCGGAAGTGAATTTGTTTTTGTAACTCATTATCCGACAGCTAAGAGACCGTTTTATGCTATGGAGGATCCTGCTAACAAAGAATATACACTTAGCTTTGACTTATTGTTTCGCGGAGTAGAGGTTACCACCGGAGGGCAGCGAATTCACGATTATAAAGAGCAGATTGCTAAAATGGAATATCGGAATATGAATCCTGAATTATTTGAAAGTTTTTTAATGATTCATAAGTATGGAATGCCGCCGCACGGCGGTCTGGGAATGGGATTGGAGCGTTTTACTATGTGTCTGTTAAATCAAAAGAATGTAAGAGAAGCGTCCCTGTTTCCAAGAGACCAGAACCGTTTGGTGCCATAATTAAATAAATGTACATGAATTCCAAAATGTGGTATTATATTAGATGAGTAAGATGGAAGCAGAGTATGTTAAAATAACTTTTAAATGTAACTGCTTACGCTGTTAGCATCTTGATAAAATTATAGGAGGGTTCTCTAATGAAGCAAGCGAATACTTTAAATATTTTATGGACGAATGATAATATTATTACTTCTGAAAAAATGGTACTTATGTATGCGTTAAATAGTAAACTGAATAATTGGTGGAATGAGGTAATAGTGATTATATGGGGTGCAACAGCAAAACTTGTCAGTGAAAATACGATGATTCAGGAGAAAATTAAAATAGCTCTCCATGCAGGTGTGAAATTCACCGCATGCAAGGCCTGCGCAGAACAGCTAAATGTAACGGAAAAGCTGACGGAATTAGGGATTGAGGTTAAATACTGGGGAGAGGGGCTAACTGAAATTTTAAAAGAAGATGAAAAGCTCATAACCATTTAATAAAAAAATGGGAGATGTTATGAAGATTCTTGCAATTAACAGTAGTTTTAGAAAACATGGAAATACTGAACGAATATTTCAACTAATGGACCAATCCCTGCTTAAAATAGCGAAAGAAAAAGGAAAAACACTAGAGATTGAATACTTTTCTCTTGGAGAAACAAATATCGAGCCATGCCGTGGATGCCGGCTTTGTTTTGAAAAAGGTGAAGATCTGTGCCCAATGAAAGATAATCTTGCTCTGGTTAGAAGTAAATTACAGGAAGCAGACGCAATAATTCTTGGAAGCCCTGTATATGTTGAAGATGTAAATGGATTGATGAAAAATTTGATAGATCGTATGGCGTTTAATTGCCATCGTCCTGCATATTACGGAAAATCTGCACTTATTTTTACAACTTCAGGTGCGAGTTCCACTAAACATGCCTTAAAAACTATGAGAAATGCTCTATGTACATGGGGATTTTATATAGCAGAAGAATATAGATTTCGTATGGGTGGACCATTAGTAGCAGAACCGGATGTTATCAAAAAGTATAGTGACAAAGTAAATAAATTAGCAACCGTTTTTTTTAATTCCATAGATAATTATAAACCTTTGCATCCGACCGTCTATTCATATATGATATTTAAAATACAGCAAACTTACTGGCAAAAGGAAAGTAGTAAGAGAAATAAACTGGATTATGAGTATTGGAAAACGAAAGGTTGGTTAGAGCCGTATTGTAATTATTATATAGATCATAAATGTTTACCGATTAAAAGTAAAACAGCAAGAGCATTGGGAAAGATTATTTCTAAATTTTTTGTTTGATATGGAAGTGGTTTAACCCTGCTAACTTAGGTAATTGTAAAATTATATAATTTTTTTAATCTTATAAACGAAGTAAGAGGAGATATAAACTGGCTCCTCTTACAAATTATTAAATTTTCCCAATAGTACATAGTAGAATATTATCTTTTAATAATATTATTTCACATATTGCAACAAATCTTCCGGTTTATCTATGATATAATTAGCACCTTCGGCTTTTAAAATATCCCGGTTACGAAAACCCCAGGTCACACCAACACATTTTATACCTGCATTATGAGCCGTATGAACATCTACATCTGAATCTCCTACATAAAGGGTTTCTTCTTTATTTGAACCGAGTACTTTCAGAGCGGCATATACACTGTCTGGAGCAGGTTTTTTTGCTACACCCTGTGATTCACCAATGGCAACTTCGATAAATTCCCTAAAATAATCGTTACATAAAGCTTTTACCGCAGTGTCATACTTATTTGATACAACTGCAAGTTTTATACCCATTTCTTTTAAGCATTTTAACATTTCTGATATTCCATCATATGGACGGGTTTTGTTCTGCAAGTTTTCGGAATAATGTTTTCGATATAGTTCCAGACATTTGTCGGATTCTTCGGCAGAGGTACCGTTTGGAACAGCAAGATTTATCAATACTTTAACGCCGTTGCCGACAAACCGGCGAATTTCATCTATAGATCTTAACGGATAACCGAATTTACCTAAAGCATAATTAACACTATCGGTTAAATCCTCCAGAGTATTTAAAAGTGTACCATCTAAATCAAAAATTATTGTGTTATATTTCATTTGTTTCTCCAATCCAATTCTTTTGCAGCAGGGATTAGATACCTAAATCATAGAATTAAAATAAATTATAATAAATAATTGTAGTGCATAAGAATCTTATAATTTACTGCATTACCCTGCTAAATTACATTTTAGCTATTCAAATTTATTATAACTCTAACCATTGATAAGGTCAAAGTATATTTATTAATGAAATTAATCTCAAATATTAATGAATATAAGCCTTTCTTTCTCAAATTAATTTGCTATAATAGATTTGGAAACATTAACATATTATAGAAACGAAAAAATCTGTTCCTATAATCAGATGTTAAGCAGCAAAAAATGACGTCTTTTATCAAAAAATGCAATGAGTTTAATAGTAAATTATAATATAATCAGGAGGCTTACCTTATGAAAACCGATATACAAATAGCTCAGGAAGCAAAAATGCAGCATATTAAAGAAGTAGCTGCTAAACTAAATATACGGGAAGAAGATTTGGATTATTACGGTAAATATAAAGCTAAATTTTCGGATGAATTATGGGATAAGATAAAAGATAATCCGGATGGTAAGCTGGTGCTGGTAACCGCGATTAATCCTACTCCAGCCGGAGAGGGTAAAACAACTACAACAGTTGGTCTTGGACAGGCATTGGGATTACTTGAGAAAAAGGCGGTAATTGCACTAAGAGAACCTTCCTTAGGACCGTGTTTTGGAATTAAAGGAGGAGCAGCCGGCGGAGGGTATGCTCAGGTAGTTCCCATGGAAGATCTTAATTTACACTTTACCGGTGATTTTCATGCTATTACTTCTGCAAATAATTTATTGGCAGCTATGATGGATAATCATATCCAGCAGGGAAATTTATTAAACATTGATCCAAATCAAATAGTATGGAAACGCTGCCTTGACATGAATGACAGAGTACTTAGAAACATTGTGGTAGGACTTGGAAGAAAAGCAGATGGTGTGGTAAGAGAGGATCATTTTATCATAACGGTTGCTTCTGAAATTATGGCAGTCTTTTGCCTTGCCGATGATTTAAATGATTTGAAAAATAGACTTAGCAGAATCATCGTTGCCTATACTTACGAGGGTAAACCTGTAACAGCCGGAGATTTAAATGCGGTAGGAGCGATGGCAGCATTATTAAAAGATGCAATCAAACCGAATCTTATTCAGACCTTAGAGAATACTCCGGCTATTATACACGGCGGACCGTTTGCTAATATTGCCCATGGCTGTAATAGTGTCAGAGCCACCAAAACTGCTCTAAAATTAGCGGATATTGTCGTAACGGAAGCAGGTTTCGGTGCAGATTTGGGCGCAGAAAAATTCTTTGATATAAAATGTGTCAGTGCCGGTTTAAAACCAAGTGCAGTTGTATTAGTAGCGACGGTTCGTGCTTTAAAATATAACGGCGGTGTAGAAAAGAAAGATTTGGCTGCCGAGAATCTAGCTGCGTTAAAGAATGGTATTGTAAATCTGGAAAAACATATAGAAAATCTTCAAAAATATGGGGTGCCGGTTGTTGTTACCTTAAACCGTTTTGTAACAGATACGGATGCAGAACTAAACTATGTAAAAGAATTCTGTGAAAGCAAAGGTTGTGATTTTTCCTTATCCGAAGTATGGGAAAAAGGCGGCGAGGGCGGAATTGATTTAGCTAACAGAGTATTGCAGGTTATTGAAACGAAAGAAAGTAATTTTAAACCTCTATACAAGTTAAACATTCCGCTGAAAGATAAAATAGAGACCATTGCTAAAGAAATATATGGTGCCGCAACTGTTTCCTATGATCCTGCTGCTGACAAGGCAATAGCTCATATTGAAGAATTAGGATTTAAAGAAGTGCCGGTATGTATGGCAAAAAATCAATATTCCTTATCGGATGATCCGTCTAAGCTTGGAAGACCAACCGGTTTTAATATCCATATCCGCGAGGTTTATCTTTCTGCCGGTGCCGGATTTGTGGTTGCCATAACCGGTACGGTTATGACTATGCCAGGACTTCCTAAGAAACCGGCGGCGGAGGGCATTGATGTTAACAGTGATGGTGTTATAACCGGATTATTCTAAATTTTTAAAGAATTATACCAAAAGGACGTCCTTAGGTTAAACTAATTTGGATATGAATCTAGAAACTGAAAAATAAGCAGTAAATAATAGGTTTGAGTGTCAAAAGTCATTTAAATAATTTACGTTCGTCAATTACGCATCTGCACCTCTATCACGTAATCAGAAATAAAATTGTGCAAATTAGCGAACTATAATTTAAATTGACCTTTTGACACTGGAACCATAATAGTTAATAATAAACCTCCAAGTGTTGCGTATACTTATATTATAAAATAAGAGTAACATGGAGGTTTATTTGTAATGGAGATAGTAAAGCTGAATTTTGAATATTCAGATGATGTCACCGTAATCAATAAGGAACAATTTGAGGCACATATGAGATTGTATGAGGGTTATGTTAAAAAAATAAATGAAATTGATGAATTACTTGCGGATAATCCGGATTTAGAAGATGCAAATGCCACTTACAGTGAATTCAGAGGTATTAAAAGAGGCGAAACCTATGCTTTAAATGGAGTCATTTTACACGAGTTTTACTTTGAGAATATCGGATCTACTCATAATGAACCGGATGAAGTGGAGATGAATTTCCTGTCCAGATTTTTCGGAAGTTATGATCTGTGGAAAAAACATTTTGTGGCTACAGCAAAAGCCAGCCGTGGGTGGGTAATCCTCAGCTATGATCCCCGTTCCGATATGCTGCGAAACTTAAGCCTGGATTTACATGATTACGGTAATGTAGCCATGTCAATTCCATTATTAGTCCTGGATATGTATGAACATGCCTATTTTCTCCAATATGCAGATAATAAAGCGGAGTACATAGACAATTTTATGAAGAATATTGATTGGAGCGTCGTAAAGGATCGAATTGAAAGCTTGTGATGATATAACTTATCTGAGATAACTATACTAATGAGATAAAAATACACTTTTCATTGTTAGTGTCTTAATGCACTGGGTATCACTTATGTTCCAACATTTAACCAGAGAATATTGAAAGATAATCGCAACAGTATAATAGATAATTTGGCCTCCTATGATTTATATCAGGAGGCCAAATAAATACTTTGTCTGCCTTATTTTATTTATTGACTACTATTAATTTCTCTTAAAAGCCTGTTCGCAATAGATGCAGCGGTAGACTCCTTTTTCTTTGTCTGTTAATTTAAAACTATGGGGTAATTCTCTTTCGATGGATGTAATACATCTGGGGTTTTTGCATTTAATGATATTGGTAACTTTTTCTGGAAGATTTAAATTACGTTTTGTGATAATCTGCCCGTTTTCAATGATATTAACAGTGATATTCCGGTCTAAAACACCCAGAATATCAAGATCAATATCTAAATGACCCTCAATTTTTATAATATCTTTTTTTCCCATTTTATTGCTTTTGGCATTTTTAATAATTGCTACGCTGCAGTCCAGTTTCTCTAAGTTTAGATAAGAATAGATCTTCATGGCACCGCCAGCTTCAATATGATCAATTACGATTCCCTGACTTAATCCACCGATATTTAACATGATTCATCCTCCAATAATTTCATAATCAGTGCCATTCGTACATAAACTCCAAACTCAGCCTGTTTAAAATAAACAGCTCTCGGATCTTTATCAACTTCAGTGGCGATTTCATTTACCCTGGGCAGAGGATGGAGCACCAGCATGTCTTTTTTAGCGTATTCCATTTTTTTAGTGTCAAGAATAAAGGAATCTTTTAAGCGGATATAATCTTCTTCATTGAAAAAACGTTCTTTCTGTACTCTGGTCATATAAAGTAGATCAAGTTGCGGCATAACTTCTTCCAATACTTTGACTTCTTTGTATGATACATGATTGGCATCCAGTACTTCTTCCCTTAAGTAAGTAGGAATCTTTAATTCATCCGGTGAAATTAATACAAAATTTATATTCTCATATCGAACTAATGCATTAATTAAGGAATGGACAGTTCGGCCGAATTTTAAGTCACCACAAAAGCCAACGGTAAGATTATCTAACCGTCCTTTTAAGATTTGAATTGTTAATAAATCGGTAAGTGTTTGAGTGGGATGATTGTGACCGCCGTCACCGGCATTGATTACTGGAATGGAAGAATAAGTAGAAGCAACTAAGGGAGCGCCTTCTTTAGGATGACGCATAGCACAAATATCAGCATAACTGGAAATAACTCGAATTGTATCGGCGACGCTTTCGCCTTTGGCAGCTGAACTGGAATCTGCAGAAGAAAAACCTAAAACACTGCCGCCAAGATTTAGCATGGCAGCTTCAAAACTTAATCTGGTTCTTGTACTTGGTTCATAAAATAGAGTCGCTAATTTTTTGCCATGGCACACATTAGCATATTTTCCCGGATCTAAAATGATATCACCCGCTAAATCCAGAATTTCCTTTAATTCGGAAACAGATAAGTCTAGGGGACTGATCAGATGTTTCATAAGCACCTCCGTATAATTAGGTTTATTATTCAACTGCATATTATACTATAGTATGATTTTTATTACAATAACCATTTTATATTTTATAATTAATTAATATAATTAATACTTATTAAAAAATATAATAAGTAAATAACATAATTTGTGTCATAATGAGGAGGGTTCATAAGGATACGAAATTATTGATCTTTGCGCTTACTCTACTGTTAGTAGGTGTACAATTTGTATAGATAGTGTAAGATTAGTATCAAAAAGGAGGTCTATAATCGAATGAATCAAATGAAAATAGGGAGTTTTATTGCTGCGCGCCGAAAGGCACATAACTTTACTCAAAGTCAGTTAGCTGAAAAGCTAGGCGTTACTGATAAAGCCGTATCGAAGTGGGAAACTGGAAAATCTATGCCTGACTTATCTTTGTTTACTTCATTGTGCGATTTATTGGAAATCACTTTAAATGAACTGTTGTTAGGTGATTTTATTTTAGAAGAAAATTTAAAAGAAAAGTCAAATCAAGTTCTTTTAGAAGTAATTACAAGCTGGCTCGGTAAAGATCGGTGGGATTTACGCACAGAATATGACAATAAAGATCTGGTTTTGAGATTGCAAAACGTCAAAAAAGTATATAATTCAGAAAATTCATTAACTAAGGCTGTAAATGACATTAGTTTAGAGATTCACAAAGGAAGTTTTTTGGGTATTATGGGAGCATCCGGGTCTGGAAAATCCACACTTCTGAACATGATAGCTACCATAGATAAGGCGACTAGTGGGACAATTGAAATCAGCGGTCAAAATATTGCAGAAATTTCAGAAAAGGATTTAGCTGCATTTCGTCGAGAGCATTTAGGCTTCATATTTCAAGAATATAATTTACTGGATACATTGACAATTTACGAAAACATTGCTCTGGCATTGACAATAAAGAAATTTCCTAAAGAAAGTGTGAAACGCAAGATCTTAGCCATCGCTGATAAACTTGAAATTGCAGACGTACTGGATAAATTTCCCTATGAGGTATCGGGAGGACAACGCCAACGCTGTGCCTGTGCAAGGGCGATTGCGGTGAATCCAAGTCTAATTCTCGCGGATGAGCCTACGGGGGCATTAGACAGTCATTCTGCTAAGCAACTGTTAGAGATATTATTAATGTTTCGTAGTGAATTCTTTGCTACGATTTTAATGGTTACACATGACGCATTTTCAGCAAGTTATTGTGACAAGATACTATTTATGCAGGATGGAGAAATAAAAGAGGTTTTGGAAAGAGGGCAGGAAAATAGACATACTTTTTTTGCTAATATTTTAGATGTAATGGCTAGGCTTACAGAAAGGGGTGGATATGTATATTAAACTTGCTTTGCGTAATTTTAAACGTTCAACGTTTGATTATTTGATGTACATTATAACCATGACAATTCTTAGTGCCATAATGCATTTATCAAATTGTATTGCAATTTTAGGGGATATACAGGAAGGATTTCAAACCGCATCGCTACCATTGCTAATCGTTATAATTATGGTAGTTTTGGTGAACTATATTAATACTTTTATGATAAAACTAAGAGCAAAGGAATTTGCAAACTACTTATTGCTTGGTATGGAAAAAGGCAAACTATCACAGATGTTTCTTATAGAGTTTTGTTTCATTGGGATTATATGCTTTGTTTTTGGAGGATTACTTGGATCAGGTGCTTATCTTGTTATATTATTCAATACTTTTCGAGGTCCGAAACTTCAACAGCTATTTATGATTAAAAGTATTTTGCATACACTTATCTATTTAGTTATCGTCGAGGGACTTTCTGCGGTTCGTATTAGGAAAAAAATGTACGGATTGCAAATTTCTGAATTGATGATTGAGAATCGCCGCAACCAATCGTTGAGAGAGGATAGAAAAACCTTCTGGTTAATCGGGTGTACTATCAGCTTTTTAATTCTGTTTGTATTATTATGCTCAGTTACATTTTTATCAGAAAAAAGTACTTATGCTATTATCCCCTTTATATCTATCCCTTTGCTATGTTGTATTGTTGCATTTTATAAATGGCTATATGCATATTTTTCATCGAAACGACTAAAGCTATCAGAGCATTTATACCAAGGAAATCGGATTTATCGTATTGCGGAAATGACAACAGGAACGAAAACTGATGTTTTATTGAATTCTGTCTTCAGTATCTGCTTACTTTTCGCAATAATGGCCTATGTAAATGGAGCGCTTCTACTTAATGAGAGCGTAGTAATTAATAATCCTGTAAAGCAGCATTGGATGGGTTTTTTGCAGATTAGCATAAGTATAATTTTTATGACAATTTATTTTTCGATTTTATCCTTACAGCTAATTATTGGGCTAAAGAGACAAGCAAAAAGTATTCTTATTCTTCACTATATGGGAAAAAGTCTGGCTCAGATTAAGTTTCTACTTAAAACGCAAGTAATGCTAAAGTTGCTTGTGCCAACATTGATGTGTTTCGTACTTTTACTGATTTGCACACCATTGGTTAACTATAAGATAAATATGATATTACCTGATATTGCACATAATTCAATAATAAAGTCTGTCGGATGGTTTATTATTTGCTTTTCAATATTATATCTTTGCTATTTTCTAATAATTTGTATCATCAGTAAACGTTATTTAAAACTGTTGTTGACTTATAGATATTAAATTAACTCACTTAGATAAAAATAAAACTGTTGAGAGAAGCACGTTTCCTTAAGAATTCTGTTATAAAACACCAGGTATTTTCGATGATGAATGAAGATAATGTGTTTGGATAAACAAAGTCGACTGAATATATGTATACTTTATCCAGAAAAATGTTATAATAAATATGATAATAAATAATGACGTTTTAAACTCTGACGTCTTATGTTAAGGAGGAAATTAGCATGAAATCTAAAGTAGATCCAGATCTTTGTATATCATGTGAATTATGTACGAATATTTGTCCTGAAGTATATAGCATGGGTGATGATGGCTATGCACATGCTATCGAGGAAGACATTCCGGAAGAGAAGCTGGCTGAGGCTGAAAATGCCCGTGACAGTTGTCCCACAAGTGCAATTGATTTAGATTAATAACAAAGTAATATAAAAATAATCGTAATAACATGAAGAAAGGTATGTAAAATCTGACTTTGCTTCCATGTGGATTAAAAAAGGGTTAAGTGTATTGGTATCGAATGGAATCATCCATACGTAAATACACTTAACCCTTTTAACTATTTAGCATATTATGTAATTTTGTAAACTGGTTTGAAATGTATTCAACGGACTAGAAGCCGAAATATCTCTTAGAGTTATTATAAGAAATATCTTTCACCATCTGACTCAGATAGTTCATATCATGAGGATATTCACCGTTTTCAACCCACTTGCCAATCATGTCACACAGGATACGCCTGAAATACTCATGTCTTGTATAGGAAATAAAACTCCTGGAGTCTGTTAACATACCAATGAAATTAGATAAAAGTCCCACATTAGCAAGAGCAGACATCTGATCTGTCATACCCATCTTATGGTCATTAAACCACCAGGCCGATCCATGCTGTAATTTACCGATGGCTTTCTCATCCTGAAAACAACCGATAACGGTATTAATTGTTGTATTATCATTCGGGTTTAAGGAATAGATGATGGTTTTAGGTAATTCGTCCGTACGGTTTAAAGCATTTAAAAATTCTGACATCTGTGCGGAAGAAGAGTTGCTGTTTATACAGTCGAATCCCGTATCCGGTCCTAATTTGCTAAATTGTATGGAGTTGTTATTGCGTTTTGTACCGTAATGCAGCTGCATGGTCCAGCCGAATTTATTATATTGCCCTCCAACATATAGCATAAAAGCAGTTTTGAATTTTAATTGTTCTGCTTCGTCTGGTAACATACCTGACATCCTTTTTGAGAAAATAGCTTCAATTTCATCCATTCCGGCAGGTTGATACATAATATATTCCAGACCATGATCCGATATTTTGCAGCCCATGGAATCAAAGAATTTAATTCTGTTACCCAGGGCATTACAAAGGGAGGCGAAATCAGTTATGGATATCTTGCTTGCTTTAGACAAATCAGACAAATAATCAAGGTATTCCGGTTTTTCAATGTTCATAGCCTTATCCGGACGGAAAGCAGGAAGAACTTTAACATCAAAAGAAGAATCTTCTTTTATTTTTTTATGCCATTCAAGAGAGTCCACAGGATCGTCGGTGGTACAGATAATTTCCACATTGGACTGCTTTATTATATTATGTACTTTCATGGAAGGCTGGTTAAGTTTTTCGTTACATAAATTCCAGACTTCCTCAGCTGTATCTACATTTAAAACACCGTGATAATCAAAATAGCGTTGTAATTCCAGATGACTCCAATGATATAACGGATTCCCGATTGCCTTTGGAAGCGTTTCGGCCCATTTTATAAATTTGTCCTTATCCGGGGCATCTCCGGTAATATATTTTTCTTCAATCCCATTGGCTCTCATTAAACGCCATTTGTAATGATCGCCTCCAAGCCAAACCTGTGTAATATTTTTAAAACTGATATTTTCTGCAATTTCTCTTGGACTGATATGGCAGTGGTAGTCGATGATTGGCATACCAGCCGCATAATTATGGAATAGTTCTTTTGCTGTTTCGGTAGATAATAAAAAATCTTTATCCAAAAAAGCTTTCATTTTTAGATCCTCCTGATATTATAGATTTGTTGTATAACGAACTACCAGATCATTGGATATGGTAGTTTTGTTTGGTACTTTCTGGCCGTTTATTACGCGCATTAAGGAATTAACCGTTGTTATACTTAAGGTTTCTACATGGTTATCGATGGAAGTAAGCTCCGGTTCACAGCAGGTTGCTAACAGTGAGTTATTATAACCAATGATACTTAATTCTTCCGGGATACGAAGTCCTTTTGCTTTAGCATATTTAATGGCACCAACTCCAAGAATATCCTCAGCGGCGATAACAGCATCAAAGATAAGACCATTTGATGATAAATGAAGCAATAAATCCCTGGTACCCTCTATGGTAGCCGGGCATTTATAGATGTTTTCCTCCTTTACTGTATGAATATGATTCATAAGAGCAGCTTTAAAGCCATTTATTTTTTGAATACTGCTGTAGGATTTGGAGGTATATAAGAATAAGATATCTTTTTTCCCTTGATTGAGTAAGAGGGAAGCCGCATCATAAACAGCCTGATGGTCATCGCATAAGGTACAATAAATATTGTGTTTAATTAAAGCTCCGTTCATAAGCATGATTGGAACTTCCTCGGCAGCTTCCATAATATAGGTATTATCTTTCGGATTTGTTTCTAAAAAGTAGGAACCGACTATTACTAAAGCATCTATTCGTTTAGAGAGCAGAAGTTTCAGATAATTCTGCTTATTCTTTAGTTCATATCCGGTACAGCATAAGAAGGAGTCATATCCATTTTTACGAAGTTCTCGTTCTAAATAATAAACAGCATTGGCTAAAAACGGGTCAGAAGAATCAGCACACATGATTCCTATGGTTTTCATAGTATTTAACCCAAGACCTCTGGCAAAAACGTTAGGAGTATAACCAAGTTCTTCCATAACTTTCATAACTTTTTGCTTTGTTTTATCGCTTACCTTGGAATTTTTGTTGATAACTCTGGAGACGGTTGCTATGGATACTCCGGCTTTTTCTGAAACATCATATATATTCATAAATCACCTCAATTAATGTAAATGCTTACATTGACTGCAAATTAGATTCTTAACCTGGACTTATTATACTATATAATTACTTCAGTTACAATACATGAATCTAATAAAATTTTGGTAATAACATTAGATTAACATAATATTTTAT
This sequence comes from Anaerocolumna sp. MB42-C2, assembly GCF_030913705.1. Classification (GTDB taxonomy): domain Bacteria; phylum Bacillota; class Clostridia; order Lachnospirales; family Lachnospiraceae; genus Anaerocolumna. The sequence continues at coordinate 472,431 of NZ_CP133190.1, read as the reverse complement.
AATATTTTTGATAAAGGATTGACACCAACATGTATTGCTATTAAAATAAAATGTAAGTGCTTACATATATTAAAACCATGGAAATGAGAGACAATAATACTATTAAATAAAAGCCAAGGAGACGATTATGAAAAGTTTGAACAAATCAATTATGAACACGAAAGAAAGGCCGGTTAAGATATTACAATTCGGAGAGGGTAATTTTCTGCGTGCTTTTGTAGATTATATGATTGATATTGCCAATGAGCAGGGAATTTTTAACGGAAACATTGCTATTGTAAAACCGATTGCTTACGGCAATCTGGATGCATTTTTTAAACAGGAATGTTGTTATACCGTTTCTTTAAGAGGAAAGGAAAGCGGTGAAACAAAGGTATTAAACCGGATTGTTACTAGTGTTTCCGATGCGATAGACTGTATCAAGGAATATGATAAATATAGTGCGTATGCAAAATCGGAAAGCTTAAGATTTATAGTATCCAATACCACAGAAGCGGGTATTGCTTTTGATAAAACAGATTCTTTTAAAGAAAATCCGCCTAAAACATACCCTGGTAAATTAACAAAATTCTTATATGAACGATTTACGTATTTTAAAGGTGATTCAACCAAAGGTTTGGTGATGATCCCTTGCGAATTAATTGAAAATAATGGCGGAACCTTAAAAGAATGCATTTTCAAATATGCCGACTTGTGGAAACTGGACGGAGGTTTTCTTAACTGGATCAATGAGGCCTGTATATTCTGCAGCACACTGGTAGACAGAATTGTAACGGGTTATCCCAAAGAGGAATCGGAAGCAATATATAAAGAATTAGGATATGAAGATGCCTTATTAGTAACCGGTGAAATCTTCGGATTATGGGTAATTGAAAGTGAGAAGGAGATATGGAATGAATTACCTTTAGATAAGGCGGGGCTTCCTGTAATCTTTACCAAGAATCAGAAGCCCTACAGAGAGAGAAAAGTTAGAATTTTAAATGGTGCCCATACTTCTTTTGTGCTTGCATCTTATCTTGCGGGTAATAACTATGTACGGGAATCCATGGAAGATCAAGATGTTAAAACGTTTATGACTAAAACACTATTTGATGAAATTATACCAACCTTATCTTTACCTAAGGAAGAACTGATGACCTTTGCAGAATCGGTGATTGAGAGATTTGAAAATCCTTTTATCAAACACGCTTTGTTATCCATCTCTCTTAATTCCGTATCCAAATGGAAAGCACGCTGTCTTCCCAGTTTTCAGGGTTATGTTAGTAAATTCGGCAGAATCCCGTCTCATTTAACTTTTTCCTTAGCTGCATTACTTAGTTTCTACCGCAGTGAGGAACGTGGTGAAAATAGTTTAATCGGCCGTAGGGATAATGAAACTTATATGATTTTGGATGATAAATATGTATTGGATTTTTTTGCTAAATACTCAAAACGTCCGACCAGAGAAATGGTGGAGGCATATCTTAATGATAAGTCCTTATTTGGAGATGATATAGAAAAATACAAAAGCCTGGCTGATATCATTACCTTATACATGGAAGATATAGAAAAAAACGGAATGCGTAAAGCGATGAAAAAAGTTTCCCGGTAAAGATAGGAGTCTAATATGCAGAAATTTATAAGAATTCATAAACTGGATAATGTGGCTGTGGCATTAACTGATTTGCAGGAGGGAGTCACTATACCAATAGATGATAAAAGTATTCGGTTAATAGAGGCAATTCCGGCAGGTCATAAATTTGCCATTAAAGAGATTGGATTTAATCATAAAATTATTAAATATGGTTCAACCATTGGAGTTGCAAAAGAAGTCATTAAAATCGGCAGCTGGGTTCATACTCATAATATTAAGACAACCCTGGATGAAAGTCAGGAATATGAATACCGGCCGGAAGTTAAAGATATTAAACCATCACAAAAAGTCTATTTTCAGGGTTTTAAAAGAAACGACGGAAAAGTGGGAATCCGTAATGAGATATGGATTATACCAACTGTCGGCTGTGTCAATTCCATAGCAACTGCATTAGAGAAACAGGCAGTATCCCTTGTACGGAATAATATAGAGGGAATCGTATCATTCCCCCACCCCTACGGTTGTTCCCAGATGGGGGATGATCAGGAAAATACCAGACAAATACTGGCAGATATGATCAATCATCCAAATGCCGGCGGGGTACTGGTGTTAGGATTAGGCTGTGAGAATAGTAATATTGCTGAATTAAAGCCTTATATCGGTAAGTATGACGAGAGGCGTGTTAAATTTCTTCAGTGCCAGGATGTTGATGATGAGTTGGAAGCAGCTATGACTTTATTAGAGGATTTAGCGGATTATACGGATTCCTTTCAAAGAGAGCAGATAAGTGCGGAAGAATTAATCATTGGTTTAAAATGCGGCGGTTCTGACGGATTCTCCGGAATTACAGCCAATCCCTTGGTAGGAGTCTTTTCGGATTTAACTATTTCCAAAGGCGGAACTACTATTTTAACAGAAGTACCCGAAATGTTCGGCGCTGAAACCCTGCTTATGAACCGTTGTAAGAATAATGAGCTGTTTGGTAAGACAGTTCGATTAATAAATGATTTCAAACAATATTATATTAGCAATAACCAGACTGTTTATGAAAATCCATCTCCGGGTAATAAAAAGGGGGGAATTTCAACCCTTGAAGATAAATCTTTGGGATGTACTCAGAAATCGGGTAATGCACCGGTTTCCGATGTACTTTCATATGGTGAAACTGTAAAGATAAAAGGATTGAATCTCTTAAGCGCTCCAGGTAATGATCTGGTTGCTTCAACTGCTTTAGCTGCAGCTGGTGCACATATTGTTCTTTTTACTACAGGCAGGGGAACACCGTTTGCAGCACCGGTTCCTACGGTGAAAATAGCCAGTAATACACCTTTGTCTATGAAAAAAGCAAATTGGATTGATTTTAATGCTGGTCAGCTGGTGGAGGGCAGCGGTATGGACGAGTTAGCAGAGCAGTTATTGCACTATGTAATGGAAGTGGCTTCCGGAAAAAAAGTAAAAGCAGAAGAAGAGGGATACCACGATATGGCTATATTTAAAAAAGGTGTTACGCTTTAATTAAATATATTATATTGATAATAAATGGTAGTATTTTTAAAGCGATTATAGTAAAATTAGAGATGAACAGTTGGTGTAAACAGGATTTCAGGGTTAAGAACAGGGAGGAGCAGATATGAGGATTGGTATACGTGTACACGATATGGAGAGAGCACCTTTTGAGGAAATGATTCAGAATATAAGTAGCAAAGGGTTTTGCTGTGCCCAGCTTGCCGTAAAGAAAGCGATTTCTGAATTTAATGTCGATATAGATGCCATGACTCCCGGTATGGCTTTCTATATTAAGGAAATATTTGCAAAGAATAAAGTGGATATTGCGGTTCTCGGGTGTTACCTAAATCTAACGAATCTAATAGATCAGGAACGCAAACAAATATTGGAGGCATATAAAACCCATATCCGATTTGCCAGTCTTCTTAGCTGCGGTATGGTTGGGACCGAGACTGGATCGCTTAACCCGGATTATACTTTTAAAAAATCCAATCATTCGGAAGCAGCATTGGATATATTTATTGAAAATATTAAGAGATTAGTGGATTATGCGGAAAAAATGGGTGTTATTATCGGTATAGAGCCTGTATATAAACATATCGTATCTAATCTGGAGCGTACATACAGAGTTATTAGTGAAGTGAAATCTCCAAATCTGCAGATTATTTTCGATCCTGTGAACCTTTTGAGTTATGATAATTATAAGGAACAGGACGACATAATAAAAGGTGCTTTTCAATTATTTGGCAAAGACATTGCAGCGATACATTCTAAGGATTTTCGTGTAGAGAATAAAGAGATTGTGGAAACTGCTACAGGATGCGGTTCTTTTCATCATGAATTATTATTAGCGTTTATAAAAAAGCAAAAGCCGTTTATACATGTGTTGTTAGAAGGTACTAAACCTTCTGAGTCAGTTACTGCCAGAAAATACTTAGAAGAAATTTATCAAAATATCTCCGCAAAGGAGGGATAAAACAACTGTTATATGTAAGTATTGTGAAAGGGTGGCAAGGTTTTGACTGGAATATATTATAAGATAAATATAGCACTAAGGGAAGCCGGTTGACTTCCCTTAAATTATTCTGCCTAGGTATTAGAATATGCATATATATACATATATAATGAATTTTTTTATAAAAAAATAAAAAATTCTTGATTATTTCCTCTATAAATATTATCATTAGGAATGACATGTTAATTTTACATTGAGACAATAAGATTTCTCTGGTTAAAATTGTTACTCAATCATAGTAACTTTTAATAAAAAGCAGTGTGAAACTTTATACCATAGGAACAAAAAGCCACAGAAGGAGATAAGAAATATGATTAAATTATATGAAAAAGGTGCCTATGTATTAAATGGCAATGAGATAATTGATGAAAAAGAAGTATCTGCAGAGCTGCTTAACGCTAAGCTTGGCGTCGGCTATTCAAAGGAGGAAGCTGCCAGGAATACTTTGGCATATGATATATTAAAAGCTCACAATACATCCGGCAATATGGATAAATTAAAGATTAAATTTGATAAATTAACTTCTCATGACATAACATTTGTCGGTATCATTCAGACTGCAAGAGCAAGCGGACTTGAGAAATTTCCCGTACCCTATGTACTTACTAACTGTCATAACAGTTTATGCGCCGTAGGCGGTACCATAAATGAAGATGATCATATGTTTGGTTTATCCTGTGCGAAAAAGTATGGTGGAGTATATGTTCCGCCTCATCAAGCAGTTATTCATCAATTTGCCCGTGAAATGCTTGCCGGCGGCGGTAAGATGATTTTAGGTTCTGACAGTCATACCCGTTATGGTGCATTAGGTACCATGGCAATGGGTGAGGGGGGGCCCGAAATAGTAAAACAGCTTTTATCAAGAACCTATGATATCAATATGCCTGAAGTGGTTGGCGTTTATTTAACCGGTAAACCAAGGAAAGGCGTAGGACCGCAGGATGTTGCTCTAGCAATTATCGGTGCTGTATTTGAGGGCGGTTATGTAAATAATAAGGTAATGGAATTTATCGGTGACGGTGTGAAAAACCTCAGCGTGGATTATCGTATCGGTATTGATGTTATGACCACGGAAACAACTTGTCTTTCTTCTATCTGGATCACAGATGATGCTGTTAGGGAATTTTATGAGATCCATAACAGACCGGATGAATTTAAGGAATTAAAACCTAAGAAAGTAGCGTACTACAATGGTATGATTTATGTGGATTTATCAGAAATCAAACCTATGATTGCAATGCCTTTTCATCCAAGCAATGTGTATACCATTGATGAACTTAATGCAAATCTTTCCGATATATTGGAAGAAGTTGAGAAGAAAGCTTTAATCAGCCTTGGTAATAACAATATTAAATATACTCTAAGAGATAAAATCAGAAACGGTAAATTGTACATCGACCAGGGTATTATTGCCGGATGTGCAGGCGGTGGTTTTGAAAACATATGTGATGCGGCAGATATTTTAAACGGTAAATATATCGGGGCGGATGAATTCTCTTTAAGTGTATATCCGGCGAGCCAGCCTATCTTTATGGAATTGGTGAAAAATGGTGTGGCGGCTAAATTAATGGAGACAGGTGCTACAATCCGTACTGCTTTCTGTGGCCCTTGCTTCGGAGCAGGAGATGTTCCGCCCAATAATGGATTAAGTATCCGTCATTCCACCAGAAACTTCCCGAATAGAGAGGGTTCCAAGGTTACCAGCGGACAGATTGCATCCGTAGCTTTAATGGATGCGAAATCCATTGCTGCAACAGCTGCTAACAAAGGTTATTTAACTTCTGCAGAAAATATAGATATTGAATTTTCAAAACCAAAATATTTCTTTGACAGTAAGATATATGAAAATCGTGTTTATGATGGTACAGGCAGACCGGATACCGACGTGGAAGTTAAGTTTGGGCCTGGAATTGTAGACTGGCCGGCTATATCTTGTTTAACCGATGATATGGTATTAAAAGTTGTCTCAGTTATACAGGATCCGGTTACTACCACGGATGAATTAATTCCATCAGGAGAGACATCCTCTTACCGCTCCAATCCTTTAGGACTTGCGGAATTCACCTTATCCAGAAAAGATCCGGCATATGTCGGACGTGCGAAAGAAATACAAAAAGCAGAGAAAGCAAGAATAAACGGTGAAGATGTATTTAATTCCAATGCAGAAATAAAAGATATTTTTGATAAAATTAATACTAAATTCCAGATTGATGAAAAATCTACTGAAATCGGAAGTGTTATCTATGCGGTAAAACCGGGAGACGGTTCAGCAAGAGAACAGGCGGCAAGCTGTCAGAAAGTTCTTGGTGGCTTAGCCAATATTGCAAAAGAATATGCAACGAAAAGATACCGCTCTAACTTAATTAACTGGGGTATGCTGCCTTTTATTTTAACGGAAGAATTACCGTTTGAAAACGGAGATTACATCTTGATTAAAGATATTAAAAAAACTATCATCGATAAAATATCTGAAATCAAGGCATATGTAGTAAATAAGGACATGAAGGAATTTACTTTAAAGCTGGGAGAACTAACAGATGATGAGAGAGTTATCGTTGAAAAAGGTTGTTTAATTAACTTTTATCGTGATATTAATAAACAATAAACAATGGGTTATCTGGATTGAGTTAAGTTATAAATAAATGAAATAGGGATGCTGTTAAGATTGCCGATTCAGATTAATCCATAGCGGCGCCCATTAGGAATCAAATGGAAAGGTTAGGTGTATTAGAATGGCATTAATTATTGATGGTAAAAAAGTTTCCCAGGATATTAAGGATGAATTAAAAGATAAAGTATCCGTTTTCAAATCTCAGGGAATCCAGATTACACTTGCGGTAATTCAGGTAGGTAATGATCCGGCTTCCGGTGTTTATGTTGGAAATAAAAAGAAAGCTTGTGAATATATAGGAATTCGTTCTTTGGCATATGAGCTTCCGGAAGCAACAACAGAAGCAGAGCTTCTGAATCTAGTGAAAGAACTTAATTTACGAGACGATGTTAATGGTATATTAGTTCAACTGCCTCTACCGAAACATATTAACGAAGATTTGGTGATACAGACGATTGCACCGGATAAAGATGTAGATGGATTTCACCCCCAAAGTGTCGGTGCCTTAAGTATTGGACAAAAGGGTTTTGTTTCCTGTACGCCCTCTGGTGTAATTCAATTATTAAAACGTTCCGGTATCAAAATAGAAGGAAAAGAATGTGTTGTTATAGGAAGAAGTAATATCGTCGGGAAACCCATGGCTTTATTGTTATTACGAGAAAACGGTACGGTAACCATATGTCATTCCAAGACAGCAAATTTAAAAGAAGTAACAAGACGAGCTGATATATTGATTGTAGCAATCGGCAAACCAAGATTTATCAATCAGGATTATATAAAAGAGGGGGCTGTCGTGATAGATGTTGGAATTCACCGAGATGAAAACAATAAGTTATGCGGTGATGTGGATTTTAACAGCGTAGTTGATCATGTCAGTGCCATAACCCCTGTACCAGGAGGAGTTGGGCCGATGACCATAGCCATGCTTATGAATAATTGTGTTGAAAGTATCCGGAAATAATGGTAGAGGAGATGAAGGATGGATGCGCAAGATACTATAATTTCTGATGAATCAACTTTTTTGATTTTAAAATGTGATATGAAAACCATATTTGAACCGGAAAACGTTGGCATATCGCCAATATGGTCAAACGATCCGAACTTTAGATACAACTCTGACTTTGAAATAAAAGATTATCAATTGTATTTAAAGAACTTAATAATAACGGGAGACATTGGTTACCCAATCATAAACGGTATTAAACCGGAACCTTTTTATTCTGAAAAAGGACCGGAGACGGTGCAGTATAATAATATTATGATATCGGTAAAATTCAGTGGCGCAATTGTGATTGGTAATACTTTCATAAAAAATTATGGTACAGAAGATGAGATTCCCTGCTACAGCTATAAAGTTGTTTGGGAACTTATTTTTCAGGATGGCAGGTTGGTTACAACGATTGATCATAGTAAAGCAATGCTACGTGTTAGAAAAAACCTTGATTTAGGTCTTAGAAATTTAAATAAAACCAGGGATATGAAATGTATAAAGCATTATATTAAGTTTTCTTTTGTTGGAGATTATGATCGTCCGGGTAAAATGAGTAAATGCAGTAATAAGAAGAAAATTCCTTTTCAATCTTATGCTCAGAAAATTAAAAACTATTATTCACGTATAAAATCTTTTCAGATATAAAGGTAAATACTAATTAATAAGTATAAGAAAAACCAGTAAAAAGCCTGTTACTGACCATTTCAACAAACTGTTTGGTCAGTAACAGGCTTTTTATTTTATAGAAGTTTATTTAACTCCCAGTACGGTATTGGACTCCGTTCCTTCTGAATAAGAGAAAGTTATTGTATCACCGACATTATATTTAATGATATTGATAAAATTAACCACTTCAACATCAAAGATTGCATTGCTGCTATTTAACAGGATATAATAATGGGAATTGCCGTCAACAACACCCTCTGCAATTTTTGTAATAGTACCGGTGATTTGCGGGAGGTTCGACGTGTCTTCCACTTTAATATTATTAGATTTCATTAATTCCAGATATATTTTTTCACATTCATTAACAGTATCACCTATGGCAACAATCTGATATTGGGATATATTAACCATAGCATATTTTTTAACCAGCCCTGCAGCATCTTTTAAAGCTATAAAATAAGAAGGTTCACCGCCGATATTAAGTAAAAGCGGGAAAGTGGCCCTATAACCCAGATGCTGAACCTGACCCTCCGCAGAAGCCATGGCAGAATATTCTTCTGCTCCGGATACAGGATAAAAACGGGTTTCTGCGGTTCGCTGATTCATAAGAACAAAACCTACATTGGATTCATCTCTGGCAACACTGGTTACACCGGTATATACCCAGACATCATCATTTAAGGCAACATAGTTATAACCATCGGTGGTCTGCAGTGCATCTTTCTGACTGATTACGGAATTCCAGTACCCATGCCTAAGGGTTCCGTAATAATCGTACAGGGAAATTAATAGTTCGGCTGAAAAAACCCGGTCTACCCATTTGGGTACGTCCGATACGGAATAATCTTTTGTTTCTCCGGTAATTGCATTTACCATAACGACTTTGCCAATGGTCTGTCCTCCGAATAATCCAATCGTATAATCTTTAACAGGGCAGATCCAATAGGGGATACCCTCATCATTAATTTCAAAATTAATGGTATCAAAAATATAGGTAGGGTAATTAAAACGTAAATAACGGTGAATGTTTCTGCCAAAGTATTCGGATTCCGAATAATGGATCCCTTTGGTTAATTTCATCAGATTAACTTCCTGAGTTGTCATATCAATCTGCATATAAGCGGGGATACCCTCTGAACGGTTGGAGATCCATTTAAAGAAACTTCCGTATTGCAAAGGAGAGACTCTTGTGGGAATACCTTTAAAATTGATCTGGGTATAGTTGTTGCCAACCTCAAACTGGGATACATATTCCACGATACTGCCCATTTTTCTGGAGCCTAACAAAGCGGCGGAGTCTTTATCCAGGATTGGTATTTTGTTTAAAGATATTTCTTTTATATCTTCTGTAAAATTACTATCTTTAATTTTTAACATCTGCTGGTACTTTTTCGCGTTAATCATTGGTGAAGATAAGATGCTTCCTACGATATATATTAATACAACGATTATGGTGATTCCAGATAGGACAGTGAACAGTTTGCTTTTTAAAACCGATCCTCGGTATAAGCTGCTACTCCGATTAGCTGCGATTAAACCGATTACAACGCAGAATACAACTAAAGCTCCGATAATAAAAAACCAAAATCCTGGTGAATGGATATTAACTGCGGGTAATGTGATATAATAATAAATGTACGCAGCAATTAATGGAATAACAATAGAAATAAATATTTTTAAAGACTTTAACATAAATTCCTCCGTTTCAATGCATACATGATGCATATATAAAGTTTGTACCAGATATTAAACAGTTTTAAACTTTGTGTGTAAGATTTGAAAAATCATTGCCCTGGATTCTCCAATCTTTTCTTATTTGCTATAATAATAACAAAAACAAGGCAAATGTCAATTATAAATAGATTAGAAATAGATAATATTATTTTAATCCCATGCGAAACTAAAATAATAGTTTCCTTTTTATTTAAAAACTGTTAAAATGTCAAGGATGATATTTTTTATATATAATAAAACAGTGTAAGAATAAATATCACTGAATATATAAAAATATTTTTACTATATTATTTGGAGGTACACATGAATATATTATTTGTTTCACTAGGTTGTGATAAAAATTTAGTGGACAGCGAGGTAATGTTAGGCTTAATACGGGAAAAGGGGTATCAGATTACTAACGATGAACAGGAAGCAGATATCATTGTAGTAAATACCTGTTGTTTTATAAATGATGCAAAGGAAGAAAGTATTAACACTATTTTAGAGATGGCCGAGTATAAAAAAACCGGAAAACTGAAAGGGTTAATTGTAACCGGTTGTTTAGGTCAGAGATATAAAGAAGATATTCAAAAAGAAATCAGTGAAGTGGATGCTATTTTAGGAACTTCCAGTTATAATGAAATCGTAGGTGTGATAAACCGGGTATTGGAAGGTGAAAAAACGGTATCAATCAAAGAACCGGATGAAATTTCATTTGTAGATGCAGAAAGAATTAATACCACCGGAGGTTATTTTTCATACTTAAAAATAGCGGAGGGATGCGATAAACATTGCACTTACTGTATTATACCTAAAATCAGGGGAAATTATAGAAGTGTCCCCATAGAACGGCTGATTAAGGAAGCAGAGAATTTGGTACAGGGTGGCGTTAAGGAATTAATATTAGTTGCGCAGGAAACTACCCTTTACGGTAAAGATATCTATAATGAAAAGAGGCTTCCCAGGTTATTAAGAGAATTATGTAAAATCGAGGGATTAAACTGGATTAGGATTCTTTATTCCTATCCGGAAGAAATTACGGATGAATTGATAGAAGTAATCCGGACAGAAGATAAAATATGCAACTACCTTGACATGCCAATACAGCATGCCAGTGATACTATTTTAAAGAAGATGGGCAGAAGAACCAACAAAGAAGAGCTAATACAGATTATTACCAAACTTCGTAATAAGATTCCTGATATAGCGCTTAGAACTACCTTGATAACTGGTTTTCCGGGTGAAACTGAAGAAGACCATGAAGAATTAAAAGGATTTTTAAAGGAGATGAAATTTGACAGGTTAGGTGTCTTTACTTATTCAAAAGAAGATGATACTCCAGCTGCCAAAATGAAAAACCAGATCCATAAACACATTAAAAAACGCAGACAGTCTGAAATAATGGAATTACAACAAAAGATTGCTTTCGAGCATGCCAAAGATATGATTGGAAAGAAATTAAAAGTTATGATTGAAGGTAAATTACCGGAAGATGTGATGGATAATCAATTATTGGAAAACCAGGATCCGTTTATGGCAAACGGAAGCATATATATAGGAAGGACTTATATGGATGCTCCAAATGTTGACGGATATATCTTCGTTTCGGCCCGCGGTGAATTAATGTCCGGTGATTTTGTTGATGTTTTAGTAACCGATGCAAAAGAATATGATTTGATAGGAGAATTAATATAAAATCCCCATGGGGAGAAAGGGTGTTTTTATGAATTTACCAAATAAAATTACAATTGCAAGAGTATTTATGATTCCGTTATTTTTGGTCATTTACCTGGTGCCAAATATCCCTTTTGGTAATTACATTGCTGCGGCAATTTTTGTTATCGCCTGTCTGACAGATGCTTTGGACGGATATCTGGCAAGGAAATATCACTTGGTGACTAATTTCGGAAAATTTATGGATCCATTGGCTGATAAATTATTAGTGTCCGCGGCTTTGATATGTTTTGTAGAATTAAAACTGGTTCCGGCCTGGATTATCATTGTCATTATATCAAGAGAATTCATTATCAGCGGATTCAGACTTGTGGCTTCTGATAACGGTGTAGTTATTGCGGCAAGTAATATTGCTAAATTCAAAACAACTGCCCAGATGATTATGTCAGTTTTATTAATCGTTAATTTTAATCTTCCTGTTTTTAATATATTGGAACAGATTTTTATCTATTTATCCCTGATATTAACTTTAATATCCCTGGTAGATTATCTGTTTAAAAATAGGAGGGTTTTATCAGAAAATAATAAATGAAAGAAATAAATAGGCCAATATAGAACGAGCGGGCCGAAAGCCTGGATATAGGGTTCCTTTAGAATAGCATAGATGGCTATTCTAAAGGAGTAAAATGAAATTTAAGAAATATGTATATATGAAAAAAAATATAAAATAACTTTATAAAGAAAGGTTGCCGCAATAATGTTTAACTTTTAATATTGAGGCACTATCGCAGAATGGTCTGCGATATGCAATAGGTGTAAGAATATGATAGCAGAATTCATTAGTGTCGGTACTGAGATACTGCTTGGCAATATTGTGAATACCAATGCCAATTACCTTGCAGTAAAATGTGCACAGCTGGGTATATCGAATTATTATCAAGTGTCTGTCGGAGATAATGAAGACAGGTTAAGTAATACTTTGAAGTTGGCCTTATCCCGTTCGGACATTATTATTTTAACAGGAGGATTGGGACCAACCAAGGATGATCTAACAAAAGAGGTAACTGCAAAAGTTTTACAAAGAAGTCTCATTGAGGATTCTCACTCCAAAGAAAGAATCCAGGAATATTTTAAAGATAGAAAACTTGATAGTATCCCTGAAAATAATTGGAAGCAGGCATTAATTATAGAAAGTTCTCTGGTAATTGATAACCATAATGGCACGGCTCCAGGACTGATTGTTGAGATGAACGAGTCAGAAGATGACAGTGGTCTTAAGAATACCTATAATAATAAAGTGATTATTTTACTGCCGGGACCTCCTAATGAATTGATTCCTATGTTTGAAAATGATATTATTCCTTTCCTTAGAAAATTACAACCAGGTATTCTTTATTCTGAAATGGTGAAAATATGCGGCATCGGTGAAAGCAAGGCGGAAATTATGGTGAAGGATTTAATTGAGAAGCAGACAAATCCAACCATTGCTACCTATGCCAAAAATGGAGAAGTTCATATCAGAATAACAGCGGCTGCCGATAGTGAAGGAAGTGGTAAGTCACTGGTAAAACCAATGGTGGATGAATTAAAGAGAAGATTTGCGGATGCAATCTATACAACGGATGAAAATGAAAATCTGGAAGATATTGTTGTCTCGATGTTAGCAAAACATCATATTATGTTAACCACTGCAGAATCTTGTACTGGCGGATTAATAGCCGGAAGAATTGTTAATGTGCCCGGTGCCTCTGCTGTTTTAGGTGAAGGATTTATAACATATTCCAACGAGGCGAAACAAAAGTATTTGAAAGTCAGTCCGCAGACCTTAATGAGATACGGAGCGGTAAGCAGGGAAACTGCTGCTGAAATGGCACAGGGAGCAGCTGCCTCATCCGGAAGCAAAGCTTCACTTGCCGTAACCGGTATTGCCGGTCCGGACGGTGGAACGGAAGAAAAACCAGTAGGACTTGTATATATTGGATGCACTGTAAATGAAAAACTTCATATTAAAGAATACCGATTAAAAGGGAATCGTCAAAAAATAAGAGATTTGACTGTAATTTATGCTTTGGATCTTCTTAGGAATGCAATTCTGGAACAATATGGAAGATGATAAGATACGAGAAATAAAATTTTGATTTTTTTAATTCCTTAATTATTTACTGAATTAAATAAGCTTTTGCTAAAAGATTAGTAACTTGAAAAAGACCATTAAATTACCCATGTTTTAACATAAAAATGACATAGTTAATGAATATTATATAAATTATGAAATTGTAATTTTGTAATATTTCTAAAATAACATAATCAAGCTAGCTGTTTTTATAAGCGAAAGGAATCAGTATTTAAGTCAGGAGTGATAGTTATGCGACATAATTATATGAAACGAATTTTATTAATCACTACATTTTCCTTGTTTATTGCTGCAAACGGGTGTAGTTTAAAATCAGACAAGCAGATATTGGGGAATACAAATAATGATGGTAAACAGACCATTGAAAATATCCAGTCAGTTGATAAGGATGTACTGACCAAAGAAAGTAATACGGATGAAACAACTAAATCACAGGATTCAGATTCGGTTGAGTCTACAAAAGAAGATTCAGAAACAGTAGAACGGGTAGCAACAAAGGAAGTGTCCATTTATACGATCAATGAAAATACCCAGGGAGTTGAATCTGTCGTTGCTTTAGTTCCGGAAGGCAATGAAATCAATCCACAGTTAATTATTGACCTTGTGACAGATTCTTTAGCGGACAGACTTATTACTGTTGGGATTGACTCTGTGGAGACGAAACAGGATACGGTAATTGTTAATTTTAAGTCGGACCAGCCTCCTTTAACAAATGTCGGAAGTGGGATGGAGAAAACTATTTTGGATGCCATTGCACAAAGTCTGGTAGATAATTTACCGGAGTATCCCAAAGTTATCTTCAGAGTGGAAGGCCATGCCTATGAGTCCGGACATCTTGCATATGGATTGGATGAAGTATATCTGGATAACAGTAAATCAAAATAATAATTTTTATTTTGCAGGACATCCTATAGTTAATAACGAATTCATTTATGTCATATAAACAGTTCAAACGAATCTGGAAGAATTCTGATTCTTACATTAATAAGAATTGGGATTCTTTCATTATATTGATTATCAGAGTGTATTTAATCAGGAGGTGATATTATGAGTATAAATAATACCACAGTTATAGTAGTAGGCGGTGGTGCCGCAGGAATGATGGCTTCTGTAATTGCAGCCAGAAATGGTAATCAGGTTATTTTATTGGAAAAGAATGATAAGCTGGGTAAAAAACTTTATATAACCGGTAAAGGAAGATGCAATCTAACGAATGCGTGTGATATGGATGATTTATTTCAAAATGTAGTAACTAATCCAAAATTCTTATATGGTTCATTTTATGCCTGTAATAATTTTGATATAATAAATTTTTTTGAAGAAATAGGATTAAAGACGAAAATTGAAAGAGGTAACCGTGTATTCCCGGAATCGGATAAATCTTCGGATGTTCTTGCTGTTTTATTAAAAGAACTAAAACATCTTGGAGTAGATATCAGATACAACAGTGAAGTATCAGAGATTTTAGTTAAGGATAATTGCTTTTGCGGAATAAAAATAAAAAGTAAACCGGAAATAGTCCATGGCGATAAAGTTATCATAGCAACTGGCGGTTTGTCCTATCCGGCTACCGGATCTACCGGCGATGGCTATCGTTTTGCTAAGAATATGGGACATACTGTTACCAAATTATATCCGTCCCTTGTACCAATGAATGTGGCAGAAGTAAGTACCATAAAAGAATTACAGGGACTTTCCTTAAAAAATATTCATATTACGATTACGTCGAAAAAGAAAGAAATCTATTCTGATTTCGGTGAGCTTTTATTTACTCATTTCGGAGTAAGCGGTCCGGTAATATTAAGTGCCAGCAGTTACTGTATTCCATATATGGAAAACAAAGATTTGGTTTTATCAATTGATTTAAAACCGGCCCTGTCAAAGGAACAGTTAGATACCAGAATTTTAAGGGATTTTGATGAATTTAGCAATAAACAATATAAGAATGCGCTGGATCAACTATTGCCACGTAAGCTAATTCAAGTTATAATAGCATTAAGCAACATTGACCCGGAAAAAAAGGTTAATTTAATAACCAAAGAAGAAAGAAGCCGCCTGGTAGAACTGCTGAAAGGAATGGAATTTCATATTACCCGTTTAAGAGATTACAATGAAGCCGTTATCACAAGAGGTGGAATTCTGGTAAAAGAGATAAATCCATCCACTATGGAATCAAAATTAATTACCGGTGTCTATTTTGCAGGGGAAGTATTGGATCTGGATGCATTAACCGGAGGGTTTAATTTGCAGATAGCATGGTCCACTGCTTATTCTGCTGGCAATGCTGTTTAAGAATCAACCGAATCATGTTAATAATTAATATACAGACATTGATTAGATAAGATATACGAGTAATAAGTAATTATAACTTCAAATAAAGTGACTGATTAACTTGTTATATATATTCGTATAAACAGGAGGGCTATAATGAAAAATTATAATATAGCGATTGACGGACCTGCCGGAGCGGGTAAAAGTACCATAGCAAAAAGTATCGCACAAAAATTACAATATATCTATGTTGATACAGGGGCTATGTACCGGGCAATGGCTTTATATATGATAAGAAATGGTATAGACACGGCAGAGGAAGAAGCTGTATCGAAAGCATGCAGTCGGATAGATATAACAATTGAATACATAGACGGAGAACAGCAGGTAAAGTTAAACGGCGAGAATGCTACTGCTTTCATTCGCGATGAAGAAGTGGGAAAGAATGCCTCCGTAGTGGCCAGATATCATGCTGTACGAGAAAAGATGGTTGAATTACAGCAAAGTTTAGCGTCTTCTTCTAATGTAATTATGGATGGAAGAGATATTGGGACGGTGGTATTACCGAATGCTGATCTTAAAATTTATCTTACTGCCAGTTCAAAGACAAGAGCACTCAGAAGGTGGAAAGAGCTGGAAGACAAGGGCATTTCAAGTAAGATAGAGGACATCGAAACCGATATCATAAAAAGAGACAGACAGGATATGAATAGGGAGATATCTCCTCTAAGGCAGGCAGAAGATGCTGTTTTAGTTGATTCCTCCGATTTGACAATAGAAGAAGTAATTGATAAAATAATTTTATTATTTAAAGAAAAATATAATGGTGATATGTTATGAATATAGTACTTGCTAAAACCGCAGGTTTTTGTTTTGGAGTAAAGCGTGCAGTAGATTTGGTGTATGAGGAAATAAAAAAAGGCACCAAAGTTTATACTTATGGACCTATTATCCATAATGATGAAGTGGTTGCTGATTTAACTTTAAAAGGTGTTGGACTCATTAATACATTAGAAGAATTAAAATCCATTACAGAGGGTACAATAATTATACGTTCTCATGGAGTATCTAAGGAAATCTATGATATCATTGAAAAACAGGGTTTAAAAATAGTTGACGCAACCTGTCCTTTTGTTATAAAAATCCATAAAATAGTTAAGGAACAAGGCGAATTAGGGCGTCACATCATAATAATCGGCAATAATAATCATCCTGAAGTGGAAGGAATTATTGGCTGGTGTTCGAATAATTATACAGTAATTGAGAATGCCGAACAAGCGGAAAACTTGAATTTAACTGGGGTTGATAAGATCTGTATTGTATCCCAAACGACATTTAATTACAAGAATTTTCAAGATTTAGTTGAAATTATATCAAAAAAGGGTTATGATATAATTGTTTTAAATACGATATGTAATGCTACCGAAGAGCGTCAAACGGAAGCAAGGCAGCTTGCTAAAGAATCTGACGCTATGATTATTATCGGCGGTAAACATAGTTCGAATACCAGGAAGCTATACGAAATATCTAAATTAGAATGTGAAAATACTTACTATATACAGACACTTAGAGACCTGGATTTGGAGGAACTCAAATCTTTTCGTAGCGTAGGTATTACAGCAGGGGCATCCACCCCAAACAATATTATCAAGGAGGTTCATACCGCATGTCAGAAATGAGTTTTGAACAATTATTGGAGGAATCATTAAAAACAATACAAAACGGAGAGGTAGTAGAGGGCACTGTAATACGTGTAAAAGAAGACGAAATCGTATTAAATATAGGCTACAAAGCAGACGGTATCATTACCAGAAGTGAATATACCAATACACCAAATGCTGATTTAACTACACTCGTTAAAGAAGGCGATGTAATGCAGGCTAAAGTATTAAAGGTAAATGACGGTGAAGGACAAGTTCTCTTAACTTATAAGAGATTAGCTGCGGAAAAAGGCAGCAAGAGACTGGAAGAAGCCTTTAATAACAAGGAAGTATTAAAAGCAAAAGTAGCTGCTGTTTTAGAAGGCGGCTTAAGTGTTATTATTGATGAAACAAGAGTTTTTATACCTGCCAGTTTAGTATCTGACGGATACGAAAAAAACCTAGCAAAATATGCCGGAGAAGAAATTGAATTTGTAATTTCCGAGTTTAATCCGAAAAAGAGAAGAATCATCGGTGACCGCAAACAGTTAATCGTTGCGAAAAAACAAGCGATGCAAAAAGAACTATTTGAAAGAATCAGTATAGGAATGACAGTAGAAGGTGTTGTTAAGAATGTTACAGATTTCGGTGCATTTATCGATCTGGGCGGTGCTGACGGTCTTCTTCATATCTCTGAAATGTCCTGGGGCAGAGTAGAGAATCCAAAAAAAGTATTTAAGGTTGGGGATACGGTTAAAGTTCTTATTAAAGACATTTCCGGTGAAAAGATTGCTCTCAGCTTAAAATTTGAAGACGCTAATCCTTGGCTTAAAGCAGATGAAAAATATGCAGTAGGTAATGTTGTAACTGGTAAAGTTGCACGTATGACTGATTTTGGTGCATTTATTGAATTAGAACCAGGTGTAGATGCTTTATTACATGTATCTCAGATTTCCAAAGAACATGTTGAAAAACCATCGGATGTTCTTAAAGTCGGACAAGAGGTAACAGCTAAGGTTGTTGATTTTAATCATGATGAAAAGAAGATCAGTTTAAGCGTAAAAGCCTTGGAAGATACTGTTGAATCTGTTGAGGTAAGTGAATCCGCAACAGAGGAATAATCAATCATTAAAGACTATACAGAAGAAAAAGGAGTTTTTCTATTTGGCAGATAATTATGAGGTATTCAAGGAACAGATTTACCATATCACCAAAATTGATTTAAATTCATATAAAGAGCGCCAAATGAAACGAAGAATTGATGCATTAATCTCAAAACATAAGATTACTTCTTATACTGGTTATGTAGAGACGATAAAGAAGAATCCTGTTATGCTTGAAGAATTTGTCAATTATCTGACCATTAATGTATCAGAATTTTATCGTAATCCTGAACAATGGAATTTATTGGAAGCTGAAGTGCTGCCCTATTTATTTAATAGATTTGGCAATGGTTTAAAAATATGGAGTGCCGCTTGTTCGACCGGAGATGAACCTTATTCGCTGGTTATGCTTTTATCCAAGTTTATGCCTCTTTCCCGTATAAAGATTATTGCAACTGATATTGATAAACAGATACTAGAGAAAGCGAAATTAGGTTTATATAATATCAAAAGTTTAAAAGGACTTCCTCAGGAATTTGTAACAAAATATTTTAGGGAAGTTAATAATAGTACCTACCAGATATTAGATAGTATAAAAGCTTGTGTGGAATTTAAACAGCATGACTTATTAAAAGATTCCTATCCAAGTCAATGTGATTTGATTATATGCAGGAATGTTTTAATCTATTTTACGGAAGAAGCCAAAGATGATATTTATAAAAAATTTAACGCGGCTTTAAAAAAAGATGCAATATTATTTGTAGGCAGTACGGAACAAATTATTCAACCCCAAAATCTGCAGTTTGCTACCTATAAGTCTTTCTTCTATAAAAAAATATAATAGAATTTTATTATAATTTTTATTCATTGAATCTATTATAAATTAATATATTTACTTAATTGCTAGAGAAAGAATCTTCAACCAATATATGGATGAAGATTCTTTCTTTATGCAATAGGGTGTAACTGTTTGATGTATAAGTAGCTGGACCGTCAAGTGAACACCTCTCAGAAAGGATATATATAGCTGCAGGGTCCAGGAGCGAAAGTGTCAGTATGTTGACACCTTTGTTATTTCATAGGAAAGTTCTCCGAACTTCCCTATGAAATAACAAGCCCTCCGGGCGGGATGCGCATGACGCACTATTGGAAGTTGTCACTAAAGTGACAGCGCGTCAGCGCTAGAGTCTGGCGAGCCAGACTCTTTCTTAAATAATTAGGAGTTCTCGGAATTTCCCTATTATACAAAAGGCACTGTGTGCCGATAGGCGCCGCTGGTGGAATGGTAGTTATTACTCCGCAACCCGCTGCGGCTCGGTTGTCCTGGCGAGCCAGACACTTTTTAAGAATATTTTGTTACTGTTCACAGGCAACAACGCGACGTGTTTTTTGTGAGTGTATTGTCACAGAAAACCGGAGAATTGCAGCGTAGGAACGCTGCCCCCTCGTTTTGCGTGTATCGCGAAGCATGTTATTGTTCGCGGAACTGCTGCTTTTTACAGGGGAGTGAACAGTAATATATTTTCGGGATTTGGAATAAATTTATGAATTTTTATAAATTTTAGAAAAAGCCTCATACTGACATAGGAATATCATTTTTTTTAATAAATTGTGGTTGATTTTTATAATAATATCTAGTATATTGTGTATAGATACTGACAGGGAGTCTTATGGATTGGAAAAAGGTGGAATATAAATAGCATATCAACCTTATTATCGAATGTTATGGGAACTTATATGAATCAGTATAGGAGTAATAAATGCGCAGACGGGGGTAGGCGATGGATACAAATGTAAGAATTGCAGTTGACGCAATGGGTGGTGATAATGCTCCTGGTCAAATTGTAAAGGGTACAGTGGAAGCAGTTAACGAAAGAAAAGATATCAAAGTGCTGCTTGTAGGAAAAGAAGCGATTATCAAGGAAGAGTTGAAGAACTATAACTATGATAAAGAACGCTTGATCATTGTGAATGCCGATGATGTTATTACCAATGATGAAGCACCGGTTATGGCTATTCGCCGTAAAAAAGATTCTTCTATAGTAGTAGCAATGAATCTTGTTAAAAACGGGGAAGCCGATGCTTTCGTATCTGCAGGAAGTACAGGTGCAGTTTTGGTAGGAGGACAATTTATAGTTGGTAGGATTAAAGGAGTAGAAAGACCTCCATTAGCTCCGCTACTTCCTACGATGAACGGTGTTTCCTTACTTATAGACTGCGGAGCTAATGTTGATGCAAGACCAACACATTTAGTGCAATTTGCTAAGATGGGTTCTATATATATGGAGCATGTTGTTGGTATTAAAAATCCAAGAGTAGCAATTGTTAATATTGGTACGGAAGAGGAAAAAGGTAATATGTTGGTTAAGGAAACGTTTCCGCTTCTTAAGAATTGCAATGATATTAATTTTATCGGCAGTATTGAGGCAAGAGAAATACCGAACGGAGCTGCGGATGTAATCGTTTGTGAAGCTTTTGTTGGTAATGTTATTCTTAAGCTCTATGAAGGCCTTGGAGGTGCTCTAATCAGTAAGATTAAAACTGGGTTAATGAGTACAACCAAAAGTAAAATTGGTGCATTGCTTTGTAAGCCGGCGTTAAAACAAACGTTAAAGTCCTTTGATGCATCTGAGTATGGCGGAGCCCCGCTATTAGGCTTAAACGGTCTGGTAGTTAAAACCCATGGAAATTCCAAGAGTGTTGAAGTTAAAAATTCAATCATTCAATGTGTTACATTCACAGAACAACAAATAAACGAAAAAATTAGAATGAATATTCAAGAAGAATAAAGGCAAAGAAAGGTGATAGAAATGGAATTTGAAAAATTACAAAAAATAATCAGTGAAGTATTAAACGTGGAAGAAGATGAAATTACAATGGAAACGACCTTTGTGGATGACTTAGGAGCGGATTCCTTGGACCTTTTTCAAATTATTATGGGAATCGAAGAAGAATTTGATATTGAAATTGCGAATGAAGAAGCAGAGAATATCGTCACTGTAGGAGATGCAGTAGAACAAATCAAAAACGCACTTAACCAATAAGTAACTTTACTTATTTGAAGCCCTTTCAATAGGGCCTTGCTCTTGTTTACAGGAGCTTTGCCTTTTTGAAAGGGTTTTTCATATACTTTTTAATAATCCAGGCAAATGTAAAACAAAATAAGTTTTTGATTTATATTATTTGTTTTGCAATTACCAAACTTCTATATTAATCTATTTTGAATTGAAAGGAGGAATAACATGAAGCGATCGGAAGAGGCTGGTTTAGAAAAATTAAAATATTTTGAGGAAACAATAAACTACCGATTTAATGACAGAAAAATATTAAAACATGCTTTAACCCACAGCTCATATGCCAATGAAAAGCGTATGAATAAGCTTGAGAATAACGAGAGACTTGAATTCCTTGGGGATGCTGTACTGGAATTAGTAACTAGTGAATTTTTATATATGCAAAATCCTAAAATGCCGGAGGGGGATCTGACTAAGTTAAGAGCCAGATTAGTATGTGAGCAGACGTTAGCGGCTTGTGCAAGGGATATTAAGGTCGGCAATTATGTTCTTCTGGGAAAAGGAGAAGCTGCAACAGGAGGCAGCGAACGTTTTTCCATACTTTCTGATGCGATGGAAGCAATAATTGGGGCTATTTATCTAGACGGTGGTTTTACTAATGCAAAAGAGTTTATCTGTAACTATATCTTAGCAGATGTTGAAAATAAAAAACTCTTTTTTGATAGCAAGACTATCTTACAGGAAATTGTTCAGAGTGAATACAAAGAACAGTTAACTTATGAATTAATCAAGGAAGAAGGCCCGGATCATAATAAGCAATTTACGGTAGTTGCTCTTGTAAATGATATTCAGTTGGGAATTGGCGTTGGGAGAACGAAAAAAGCAGCTGAACAGGAAGCGGCTTATCAATCCATTCTTAAAATGAATAAGAAAAAATCTATACTGTCGGGGGAAAAATAATGTATTTAAAAAGCATTGAAGTTCATGGCTTTAAATCATTTGCCAATAAAATAACATTTGAGTTTCACGATGGTATTACAGGTATAGTAGGCCCAAACGGCAGCGGAAAAAGTAATGTTGCTGATGCGGTTCGCTGGGTTTTGGGTGAGCAAAGTGCAAAGCAGTTAAGAGGCGCTAAGATGGAGGATATTATATTCTCCGGTACGGAAACCAGAAAGTCAATGGGATATGCTTATGTGGCTATAACACTTGACAACTCAGATCATAAACTGCCAATTGAATTTGACGAAGTAACAGTAGCAAGACGTGTTTACCGATCCGGTGAAAGTGAATATTTAATTAATGGGAACGTCTGCAGACTGCGTGATGTGCAAGAATTATTTCTGGATACCGGCATCGGCAAAGAAGGTTACTCTATCATTGGACAAGGTCAGATTGATAAAATTCTAAGCGGAAAACCTGAAGACAGAAGAGAACTTTTTGATGAAGCAGCCGGTATTGTTAAATTTAAAAAAAGGAAACAATCGGCCGAGAAAAACCTGGAAGAAGAAAAGCAAAATCTGTATCGTATTAATGACATTTTAACAGAAATAGAAAAGCAAATAGGGCCATTAGAAAAACAATCCGCTGTTGCAAAAGAATATCTTAAACTCCGTGATGAATTGAGAATTCTGGAAGTAAACTTGTTCCTCTTGGAAAATGAAAAATTGGAGGATTCTAAAAAGCAAATCGAAGAAAAAATTCAGATTGTTCAGGATTCTTTATTAGCTAGTAATAAAAATTATGAGAATACAAAAGTAGAATATGAAAAACTGGAATTACAGATTGAAAGAATAAATGAGGAATTAGAGCAGCATAAAAATTCGTTAAGTGAAAGTAAACTTGCTAAAGAGAAACAAGAAGGTAAAATAAAGGTTTTAAATGAGCAGATTCTGGCGGTTAAACAAAACGACATGCATTATGAGTCAAGAATTCAGACAATCAACAATGATATCAGGGTTAGAAAAGAGGAGCAGGAAAGTTTTGTTCGTGATAAGAAAGAACTGGATATAAAGCTTGATCAATTGGACGAGGAACAATTAGCTGTTACAAATGAACTTGAGAAAATTCGAATTAATATATCTGGATGCACCAAACAAATTGAAGAATGTAATAGTGAAATATTTGAATTCCTTAGTGAAAATTCAAATATCAAAACAAACCTTCAGAGATATGAAACCATGTTGGAACAAAATAATATCAAAAAAGTGGAATTAAATCAGAAGCTTTTACGAAATAAAAGTGAAGAAGCATTTATTGATATTACCATATCCGAACAACAGGAAAAGTTACAGAAAATAGAAACGCAAATAGAGAAAATGAATTTAGAAAATAAAGAAATTGAAACGTCTGTAACGGTTTTTCAGGAAGATATAGATCTGCTCACTAAACAGATTACTGAGAATCAGCAGAAGTACCACCAGGAAAGATCTAGATTAGAATCCTTACGAAACCTGACTGAACGGTATGAGGGATATGGCAATAGTATTAAGAGAGTAATGGAAAGAAAAGAGGCCCAGTCTGGCATCCTAGGTGTTGTAGCCGATATTATCAAGGTAGAACCGAAATATGAAACAGCAATTGAGACCGCTTTAGGCGGAAATATACAAAATATTGTTACTGATAATGAAGAGACGGCAAAAAGCTTAATTGAATATCTAAAGAAAAATAAATTCGGCCGAGCTACTTTCTTACCTTTAACCAGCGTTACCGCCAGGGAGATGATGAATACCGATAAAATATTATCCGAAGACGGTGTATTAGGTCTTGCCAATACTTTAGTAGGTACCGAACCCAGATTCGGCGGACTTATGTCTAATCTGCTTGGCAGGAGTATTGTCTTGGATAATATTGAACATGCCTTAAAATTAGCGAGAAAATATAACTATTCTCTAAGAATTGTTACATTAGACGGTGAATTATTAAACCCCGGAGGTTCCTTATCCGGAGGTGCTTATAAAAATTCCAGTAATCTGCTTAGCCGACGCCGGGAAATAGAAGAATTGGAAGCTGATGTTCAAATATTGGAAAATTCTATACTCAACCTGAATTCTGAAAAAGAAAATAAAAAGAATAAACGGAATATAGCAAGAAATCAGATCGAGGATAATAAAGTTACCTTACAGGATTTTTATCTGAATCAGAATACGATAAAAATGAACCTGGATCAGGAATTAAAAAAGAAAGAAGAAGGTAAAGTAATTTACAAAGAATTTACCGATGAAATAAAAGAAATTGAACATCAAAGTGTAGAATTAAATAATAATATTAATAAATTAAAGGAATCCTTACAATTAAATGAGATAAAGAGCAAAGAAAATGAATCAAAAATAGAAGATATTAATAAAAAACTGGAATCAGAAAAAGTTCTGGAAAATAAAATAGTTGAAAAAGGGGCTTCTCTACGTGTTGATTTTTCTGCTTTGGAACAACGAAATCAAAATACGCTGGAACACATCAAACGTATTAAACGGGAATTAGAGAAACTCTATGAAGAAGAAACGGCTCTTAATACGAACAAGAAAGATGCAGCCGTTCAAGTAGATGAAAAGCTGGAGCAGATTAAAAATACAGAAGCACAAATAGAGATATTCACGAATCAGGTCAGGGACTTTGAAGAAAAGATAACAGGATTAAATGTGGTTAAAGAAGAAATATCTAGAAATCATAAGAATTTCTTTCAGAAAAGAGAAGAATTATCCAAAGAAATCAACAATCTGGATAAAGAGGTATTTCGATTAACAAATCAATTAGAAAAACTTACCGAGCAATGTGATGAAAAAATAAATTATATCTGGGAAGAATATGAACTTACTCTTCATACTGCAATGGAATTTAAGTCGGATTCCATTGATAATATGCCTCAAGCCAAGAAGAATATTTTGGATATGAAAGGAAAAATTAAAAATCTTGGTGATGTTAATGTTAATGCCATTGAAGATTTCAAGAATTTAACCGAACGATATACTTTCTTAAGAAATCAAAGAGATGATTTATTAAAAGCAGAAGAAACGTTATTGGGAATAATTAAAGAACTGGATGATGAGATGCGAAAACAGTTTGAAGAGAAATTTCATTCTATTTGCTTGCAGTTTGATACTGTTTTTAAAGAATTGTTCGGAGGCGGAAAAGCAACTTTGGAATTGACGGAAGAGGAAGATATTTTAGAGGCAGGTATTATTATCACTTCACAACCGCCTGGTAAGAAATTGCAGAATATGATGCAGCTATCCGGTGGTGAAAAAGCGTTAACTGCAATATCCTTATTATTTGCCATACAGAATTTAAAACCCTCGCCTTTCTGTCTGCTGGACGAAATTGAAGCGGCTTTAGATGATTCAAACGTTAAGCGTTTTGCAAAATATCTACATAAATTAACAAAAGATACCCAATTCATAATCATTACACATAGAAGAGGTACAATGGCCGCAGCTGATATTTTATACGGCATTACAATGCAGGAAAAGGGTGTATCAACTTTGGTATCCGTTAATTTAATAGAAAATGATTTAGATAAATAATGTGACAGGAGGGTAATACCATGGGAGAAACAAAGAAAGGATTTTTCAGTAAATTAGTTGCCGGCCTATCCAAAACCAGAAATAATATTGTTGCCGGTATTGAGTCCATTTTTAACGGATTTTCTAATATAGACGATGAGTTTTATGAAGAACTGGAAGAAATATTAATAATGGCAGACCTGGGTATTAATACGACAGGTGCAATAATTGAAGATTTAAAAAGAAAAGTAAAAGAGAAGAAAATAAAAGAACCCAAAGAATGCAAGGATCTGTTGATTCAAAGCATTATGGAGCAGATGAAAATCAGTGAAGCTGCTTATGAATTTGAGAATAGAAAATCCATCGTTTTATTAATCGGAGTAAATGGAGTAGGTAAAACCACTTCGGTAGGTAAGTTAGCAGGGCAGTTAAAAGATAAAGGGAAAAAAGTATTAGTTGCTGCTGCCGATACGTTCCGGGCTGCTGCGATTGAACAATTAACGGAATGGGCAAACCGTGCAGGAGTGGAAATCATTGCGCAACAGGAGGGATCCGATCCGGCCGCTGTCATCTACGATGCGGTTACAGCTGCAAAAGCACGCAATACGGATGTTTTAATATGCGATACAGCAGGAAGACTTCATAATAAAAAGAATTTAATGGAAGAGCTTAAGAAAATTGATCGGGTAATTACGAGAGAATATCCGGATGCTTACCGTGAAACCTTAGTAGTTTTAGATGGTACTACCGGACAAAATGCACTTGCACAGGCTAAGCAATTCAGTGAAGTTGCAGATATAACCGGTATTATTTTAACTAAATTAGACGGTACCGCCAAAGGTGGAATTGCTATCGCGATACAATCAGAACTGGGTATACCGGTAAAATATATTGGAATAGGGGAACATATTGATGACTTGCAAAAATTCAACGCAGAAGATTTTGTAAACGCGCTGTTCAATTAAAAGGAGACAAAAGATTATGATGACATTGGATAAGTTTGAAGAAGCTGCAGAAACCGTCAAAAAGGTAACGTTAAGAACAAAACTGATTTACAGTGATTATTTTTCGGATTCCACCGGTAATAAAGTATATTTGAAACCGGAAAATATGCAATTTACCGGGGCATATAAGGTTCGCGGAGCTTATTATAAGATTAGTACCCTGTCGGATGAAGACAGAAATAAAGGATTAATCACAGCGTCTGCCGGTAATCATGCTCAGGGAGTTGCTTATGCTGCTAAAATGTACAATGCGAAAGCTGTCATTGTAATGCCTACAACCACACCGTTGATTAAAGTGAACAGGACCAAAAGTTATGGTGCTGAAGTTATCCTGTATGGTGATGTTTATGATGATGCCTGTCAATATGCGCTCAAATTAGCAGAAGAAAAAGGTTATACCTTTATTCATCCTTTTGATGATGAGGTTGTTTCAACCGGTCAGGGAACAATAGCTATGGAAATATTTAAAGAGCTTCCAACCGTAGATATTATTTTAGTACCGATTGGCGGCGGCGGTTTAGCGGCTGGTGTATCAACTTTGGCTAAATTATTAAATCCCAATGTTAAAGTTATCGGTGTTGAACCTATGGGAGCCAACTGTATGCAGGAATCCTTAAAAGCAGGCCATGTTGTAACCTTACATAGTGTTGAAACTATTGCAGACGGTACTGCAGTTAAAACTCCAGGTTCTACAATATTCCCTTATATTCAGAAAAATATTGATGAAGTAATTGCAATTGATGACCATGAACTGATTGTTAACTTTTTGGATATGATCGAAAACCATAAAATGGTGGTAGAAAACTCCGGTCTGTTAACAGTTGCAGCCTTAAAACACTTAAAGTGTAAAAATAAAAAAGTAGTATCCATACTAAGCGGCGGAAATATGGATGTAATAACCGTATCCTCCATTGTTCAGCATGGACTGATTCAGAGAGGCCGTATCTTTACCGTATCGGTTCTTCTTCCTGACAGGCCGGGTGAACTGGTAAATGTATCCAGCGTAATAGCGGCTAATCAGGGTAATATAATCCGTCTGGATCATAACCAGTTTGTAAGTATAAACAGAAACAGCGCTGTTGAATTAACCATAACCATGGAAGCATTCGGACACGAGCACAAAGATACGATTGTAAAAGCGTTAAAAGATAAAGGATATAATCCTAAGATTGTTCAACCTAAGAATACTTACCGTTAAGTATATGACAAATATAATTAATAAAATGAATAGCTGATTCATTATAACGTATGAATTTGTACCATTGCCTGGTTGATTTATTAAAGACCAGACAATGATACAATATTTCTAAATACTATCTGTGAACTGGAAAGAGAGATTACCCAAAATAAAATATACTTAAGCTTATTATACTTAAGATTGCTACTATTTCCCTGCAAAAAGCAGCAGTTTCGCGAACAATAACACTCTTCGCGATGCACACAAAACGCGAAGACAGCATTCCTACGCTGCAATTCTCCGGTTTTCTGTGAAAATACACTCACAAAAACACGTCGCGTTTATTGCCTATGAACAGTAACTTAAGATTATGATAAAAAATCTAGAAGAAAATATTTACAGAAATATGATCCTATGCTACAATTATAATGTCTTTATATTCTGATATAAATCGTCAGCGATTTTATATTAATACGAATTTCTTTTTTTCACTATTATCCCAATACAACTTAATTAAATGAGAAAACAATGGAAACAACATATGTCATGGGAAGTATAAAGGGGGGATTTTGATATAAACTTTCACTCTTGAATAGGTCAGCCATAACTTATAACATAATTCAATATTGACAAAAAGAACGGAATCAGTTATTATAATAACAAGAACATAAGTTCGTGAACGCAAAGGAGATTAATTATGTCAAAGGAAGATAAAACAAGAGCATTAGAATCAGCATTAGCACAGATAGAAAAACAATATGGTAAAGGATCGGTAATGAAATTAGGAGATACAGCTGCTCACATGAACATCGAGACAGTTCCCACCGGTTCAATCAGTCTGGATATAGCATTAGGTCTTGGAGGTGTTCCCAAGGGCAGGATTATTGAAATCTATGGACCGGAATCCAGTGGTAAAACAACAGTAGCATTACATATGGTAGCGGAAGTTCAGAAAAGGGGAGGAATAGCCGGCTTTATTGATGCGGAACATGCACTCGACCCTGTTTATGCCAAGAATATCGGAGTAGATATTGACAATTTATATATTTCACAGCCTGATAACGGAGAACAGGCTTTGGAAATTACCGAAACTATGGTTCGCTCCGGAGCGGTTGATATTATCATAGTAGACTCTGTTGCGGCATTAGTTCCTAAAGCAGAAATAGACGGAGATATGGGGGATTCCCATGTAGGTTTGCAGGCCAGATTAATGTCACAGGCATTAAGAAAATTAACGGCTGTAATCAGTAAGTCTAACTGTATAGTTATATTTATTAATCAGCTCCGTGAGAAAGTCGGCGTTATGTTTGGTAATCCGGAGACGACAACGGGCGGTAGAGCTTTGAAGTTTTATTCATCCATACGTTTGGATGTACGTAGAATTGAATCCCTGAAACAAGGCGGAGATATAATCGGTAACAGGACAAGAATTAAAGTGGTTAAGAATAAAATTGCACCTCCGTTTAAGGAAGCGGAATTTGATATTATGTTTGGACAGGGAATTTCCCGTGAAGGCGATGTATTAGATTTGGCTGCTAACGAGAATATTATAATCAAGAGTGGTGCGTGGTATGCATATAATGATGCCAAAATCGGACAGGGACGTGAGAATGCTAAACTTTTCTTAAAAGACAATCCTGTTATTTTCGCTGAAGTTGATAAGAAAGTACGCGATAAATATAATATTGCCGATGATATAATTGATTTTTCTAAGAACACGGAAGAAAAAGAATAAGCAGGAACATTTAAGATATAATTAAGAAAGCATAATTAAGAAAGTACAATTTCGCAGATATTTAGTGGAATATATCAATTAATTAACCGGAGAAACTTAGCGTAGCAGGTTTCTCCGTTCGTGTGTTTGGATATATGGGATTTACAAAAACGATCCAAAACCCTTGCATTCAAGGTGAGAAAGGAATAATAAAGGTTATATTTCTGGTTTTATATCCATAAATCATAGTAATAATCCAGAAGAAAGGAATTATAATGATAATTACAAAATTAGATGAAATTAATAAAGGAAAAGTAAAAGTATATATCGACAACGAATTTCACTTCTGTCTGTATCATAAGGATTTAATGGTTTATCAGCTGGGAGAAACGGATATAATATCTGATTTGGTTTATCAGGATATTTATATAAATGTAATATTAAAAAGAGCGAAACAGAAAGCACTGGCTATCTTAAAATACATGGACCGGACGGAACAGGAATTAATTCTGAAATTAAAACAGGCAGATTATACGGATAATATTATAGCCGATGTAATTACCTATATTAAAAAATATCATTACATCGATGATCTAAGATATGCTGTTAACTATATACGGTTTAAAAAAGAAACAAAAAGCAAACGTCAGATTTATGGAGAGCTTATACAAAAGGGTGTGGAGAAAGAGTATATTGAGCAGGCTTTTTGTGAAGAATATGAAGATGAAGATACAGCATTACAAAAAGCTATAAAGAAAAAAACGAGTGATATTAATAATTTAACAGAGGAAGAAAAAGCAAAATTGATTTCCAGTTTATATCGAAAAGGATTTCAATTGGATGCCATCAAAAAATATGTAAGCGGTTTGGAATAGTTTTGATTTATTTGTAATTTAATATTGTTAAAATATAATCAAAATTGAAGTTTTATACATTTAAGTATTGAAATTTTGGTAAAAAAGGAATATACTTATAATCGGCAGAAAATTTGATTTTAATTTTACTAAATAGAAAAACGGAGGGCAGAAAATGAATACGACAGCGCAATTGTCAGCAAGAGAAAGAATAAACTCTTTGCTTGACGGCAATAGTTTTGTTGAAGTCGGTGCATTAATAACAAGAAGAAGTACCGATTTTAATCTGCAGCAGAATGAGGTTCCTGCTGATGGTGTTATAACCGGTTACGGAGTTATTGACGGTAATCTTGTATATGTATATAGTCAAGATAAATCGGCATTAAATGGAACAATTGGAGAAATGCATGCAAAAAAAATAGCACATATTTATGATTTAGCACTTAAGGTAGGAGCGCCGGTCATTGGATTAATTGATTGTGCCGGTTTAAGACTGCAAGAAGCAACAGATGCGTTAAACGGTTTTGGTGAGATTTATTTAAAACAGACTTTAGCATCTGGGGTTATTCCACAAATTACAGCAGTACTTGGTACTTCTGGTGGAGGATCAGCAGTTATGACATCCTTAAGTGATTTTTCATTTATGGCTAAGAACGGCGCTAAGTTATTTGTTAATTCACCGAATGCAATAGAGGGTAATTATACATCGAAACTGGATACAGCTTCAGCTGATTTCCAATCAAAATCAGGAACTGTAGATTTTGTTCTTGAAGATGATGCGGCTGTACTTGCTTCTATCAGGGACCTAGTAAGCATATTGCCATCTAATAATGAAGATGATGCATCTTATGATGAATGTACAGATGACTTAAACAGAATGGTTCCTGGGCTTTCTGCATCATTTACCGACGCAGCCGTTGCACTAAAGCAAATCTCAGATAATAATTATTTTCTTGAAGTAAAAGCAGATTATGCAAAGGAAATGGTTACAGGATTTGTACGCCTTAATGGTATGACCGTAGGTGCAATTGCTAATCGTACGGAAGTATTGGATGAAAACGGTAAAGCAGCAGAAAAATTCGACGGTTCTTTAACTACAGCAGGATGTTATAAAGCAGAAAGCTTCGCTCAAATATGTGATTCATTTAATATACCGATTTTAACCTTAACGAATGTTACAGGATATAAAGCTACATTAGCAGAAGAAAAATCTATAGGTATTGCAACAGCAAAACTTACCTATGCGTTTGCTAATGCAACGGTTCCTAAAGTAAATGTAATAACTGGAAAAGCATATGGAAGTGCTTATTTAACCATGAACTCCAAACATATCGGTGCCGATCTTGTTTTTGCTGTTGAAGGTGCGGAAATAGGAATGATGGATGCTAAATTAGCTGCACAAATCATCTGTGATAAAGATCCATCTGCAGTCAATACAAAAGCGGATGAATATGCGGAACTTCAATCCAGTGCAGTGGCTGCAGCGAAACGCGGATATGTTGATAGTATTATTGATGCAGCATCAACAAGGAAACATTTAATTTACGCATACGAGATGTTATTTACTAAGAGAGAAAGCCGTCCAAGTAAAAAACACGGTACAGTATAGTAAATTACATCCCTGATAGAACTTGCGCAGGCAGCGCAGATGGGAGCAAATTATGAGTTTATTACATTTAGGATTATATAAGACCATGTTAGCTGCAAATACCAGTGTGAATTTTACAGATGGTATTCCGCAGCCAATCGTAAATATACTGGCCGGTATAGGAATGATAGCGGCTGCAATAATTGCCATTGCCGGAGTGATATCAATATTTAAATATATATCAAATTCAGGGTCAAATAATCAAAATAGAACATCAACGAATCAAAATCCTCCCGCTAATACGGTAAAACCGGTTAGTACGGCAGTTGATGAAGTAGCTGGTAAGAATTTAATTAATGATTCCGAATTAGTAGCTGTTATTACCGCTGCAATTATGGCATCTATGGGTGATGAAGCACCTGCTGATGGATTAATTGTAAGGTCAATAAGAAAAGTGAATAATAAAAGATGGCAGAATGCATAAATGTTTTAGCTTAAACGGAATAAGGATAAATAATACGGTTCGATGTGAGCCTAGTATATTTGCATGAATACAAGGAGGAAATTAAACATGAAGAATTATACAATTACCGTTAACGGAACAGCATATCAAGTAACAGTACAAGAAGGATTGCAGTCGGCACCAGTTGCAGCACCAGTTGCAGCACCAGTAGCTCCAGCTCCTGCGGCAGCTCCAGCTCCAGCAGCTTCTCAAGGTGCAGCTGGAAACATTAAAGTAAATGCACCTATGCCAGGAAAAATTTTAGCTGTTAAAGCTAGTGTTGGTCAAGCTGTAAAACGCGGGGAGGTACTGTTTGTATTAGAAGCGATGAAGATGGAAAATGAAATTGTTGCACCTGATGATGGTACTGTTGCCAGCGTTAATGTATCTGGTGGTGATATGGTAGAATCCAATACTTTATTAGCTACTTTAAAATAATTGATCGTATAAATTAAATTCTGATTATACAGCGCATAAAATCACGGTAATGAAAGCAAGGTTTATTCCTAATATGGTTTTGTTAAGGCTTTAACAAAGCGTCCGGAACAAACTGCATTCATTACTTAACATACACATACCTTGTTGTTTTTGGGGTTTAATTAATTCAATCAAAAGTATTTATATCAATTCTAAATTTACAGGACTTGAAATAAATTATAAAATTATACAGCAGGAGGTATAAGAATGTCAGATCAAGCAAAAAGACCGGTAAAAATTACCGAAACTATATTACGTGACGCACATCAGTCCTTAATTGCCACAAGAATGACAACAGAACAGATGCTTCCCATCATTGATAAAATGGATAAAGTCGGCTACCACGCAGTTGAATGCTGGGGTGGTGCAACTTTTGATGCTTCTTTAAGATTCCTAAAAGAAGACCCTTGGGAAAGACTAAGAAAATTAAGAGCTGGTTTTAAAAATACGAAATTACAGATGTTATTCAGAGGACAGAATATATTAGGTTACCGTCATTATGCAGATGATGTAGTAGAATATTTTGTTCAGAAATCTATCTCCAATGGTATTGATATCATTAGAATTTTTGATGCATTAAATGACTTAAGAAACTTAGAATGTGCTGTAAAAGCTGCTAATAAAGAAAAAGGTCATGCTCAAGTTGCTATATCATACACATTAGGTGATGCGTATACTACAGAATTTTATATTGATATGGCTAAGAGAATTGAAGAGATGGGTGCAAACTCAATTTGTTTGAAAGATATGGCTGGTCTTTTAGTTCCGTATGAAGCAACTAATCTAATTACTGCACTTAAATCTGCAGTAAGTATTCCGATTGACCTTCATACTCATTATACAAGTGGTGTTGCAGCCATGACCTATATGAAAGCGGTAGAAGCAGGATGTGATATCATTGATACCGCTATGTCTCCATTTGCTATGGGTACCAGTCAGCCGGCGACGGAAGTTATGGTAGAAACCTTTAAAGGAACCCCATATGATACCGGATATGACCAACAGTTACTTGCTGAAATCGCTGATTACTTCAGACCAATGCGAGATAAGGCATTAGAAACCGGACTGTTAAATCCTAAGGTTATGGGCGTTGATATTAAAACTTTATTATACCAGGTACCGGGCGGTATGTTATCCAACCTTGTTTCTCAGTTAAAAGAACAAAAAGCGGAAGACAAATACTATGATGTACTCAGAGAAATTCCTAGAGTACGTAAAGATTTCGGTGAACCGCCATTGGTTACTCCATCCAGCCAGATCGTTGGTACTCAAGCGGTGCTTAACGTTATTGCGGGAGAACGTTATAAGATGGTAACAAAAGAGACAAAAGCAGTATTATCAGGAGAATATGGCCGTACTGTAAAACCTTTTGATCCTGATGTTCAAAAGAAAGTTATCGGAGATACGAAACCAATTACCTGCCGTCCTGCAGACCTTTTAAAACCTGAATTAAAAACGATTGAAAAAGAAATGGAACAATGGAAAGAACAGGATGAAGATGTATTATCCTATGCATTATTCCCTCAGGTCGCAACTGAATTCTTTAAGTATCGTCAGGCTCAGAAAACAAAAGTAGATTTATCTGCTGCGGATACACAAAATAAAGCTTATCCAGTATAATAACAACTGATTAATTGTATTATTTAAGGGCAAATTTCATTAAAATGAAATTTGCCCTTAACCTTTTATATGTTATAATAATATGTTAATTTCAGTAATACTATTTAAATTATCATTAAGTTAACATAATAATATTATGTTAACTTAATGATAATTTAATATTAAGCTAATATGCTATTTACTTATGATAAAAAATAGATTACTATAGTAGGATAAAATGATAAGCTAAAAAGTAAGATTAAAAAATAATATTAAAAAGCAGATTAAAACAGTTGCATCGAAAATTATGAAAAAGTAAGTTAAAAATAATATAAAATGCTTGATTAATAAAACAAAATCAAAAATTAAGATTAATAAGTAAATTAAAAAGCAATATCAAATAAAAAAGAATGAAAAATCGTGTGAAAATTAATAGCAATGCTATTAAAAAGTTTATTAGAAATAAGAATTTTGGAGGATGGTATATGGATCAAATTAAACCATATAAAAAAGGTATAGAGTATTCCTACACCTTAGGAGCTTTTCCAACGTTTGAATTAATAAAGGGGCATCCGGAATCGGTACAGGCAGTATATTTACACTCTACATTTACTGATCGGGACAGCTTGGTCAGTTTATGTAACAATTATAAAATACCGATTCTAACAGATGATAAATTGTTTCGTAAATTAAGTGATAAAGAGAATTGCTTTGTTATCGGAGTATTTGATAAATATAAATGTATTCTGGATCGAAATAAATCACATATCGTTTTAGTTAATCCGAGTAATATGGGTAATTTAGGTACTATTATCCGTACCGCATTGGGAATGGGGATTCAGGATATTGCATTAATTACACCATGCGCAGATGTATTTAATCCAAAAACAATACGATCGTCCATGGGTGCTCTTTTTAAGTTACGGCATCAATATTTTGATTCTTTTAAGGAATATAGGGAAATATACCAAAAACATGATGTGTTTACTTTTATGCTTAACGGAACTAATACTCTGGAAATACAAAACTGTCCCAAAACAGATCTATTTTCCCTTGTTTTTGGTAACGAAGCCACTGGATTAGATGATTCTTTTCTAAAAGAAGGAACCAGTATATGTATCCCACAATCTCCGGATGTAGATTCATTAAATATAACCATTGCAGTAGGAATAGGAACGTTTATATTTACGCATCAAGGATTAGAATAGGGAAACAAGAAAATATTTATGCTAAATGCAAAACAAGAAAATATACTATTATCTATGGAAAATTGATTATAATCCTTTAGAGAAAAAGCCTTTTTTCATATCTCATCTATGGTTAATTGATAATACAATTATACCAGATAATCGAGATTGATTTGTGTTTGTGTTAAATTTTCAAGGTACAAATATTATTATTAATTTAGGGAAGAACCTTTTGACACCCTAATCATATTAGGTAATTGCGAAACAACATAGTTATCTAAATATTCCATACAATACATACGAATTTTATAGCTTCAGTTGCCTTTAGGGGCAAGATTCAGCTCTAAAATTGTATGAATCGCATGTCATATTAATACAAATTTTGAGTTTCGCAATTATCTATATAAAATATTAATAAGAGGAGTTAATATGAGTCAGGTAGTCATACGTATGGCAGAATTAGAAGATGCAAAGGAAATATATAAAATATATGAGCCTTATATCCTAAATACAGTTATTACTTTTGAATATGATAAAGTTCCGGTTGAAATTTTTCGTGAACGTATGAAGAGAGTTATGGATAAATTCCCATGGCTAGTGTGTCTAATTGATGGTGAGATTGCCGGATATGCCTATTGTTCACCTCACTTGGAAAGAGCTGCTTTTGGATGGGATTGTGAGTGTTCTGTTTATTTAAATGAAAAATATCACCGAAGAGGGATAGGAACTGCATTATATGAAGCACTATTTCATATTGTAGAAAAGCAGGGAATATATAATATCTACACATTAATCTGTGTTCCCCATGAAAGCAGTGTCGCATTGCATAGAAAATATGGATTTACCGAAGTTGGGACTTATTATAATACTGCATACAAATTCGGTGAATGGCGGCATCTGTTAGTTATGGAGAAAAGACTGAGAGAAACTATAGGAGAACCCACCCCTGTAATACCTATACATAAAATGGACGAAAAATTCCTGAAAAATGAATATCAAAGTGCTGTTAATAAGATTCATTGAAAAACAATACTATTACTTAAAGAAAAAGTAAAAAATAATGACAAGAAAATAACTTGACAAACCATTTAAAAAAAGTTATACTATCACCTGTAAAGAAAAATGCTTTACAGGTGGTGCTGAAATGAAAGATATGGTTATGGACGATAAACTTAAAGAAAAAGTGGAACTTTCGATTTTATTTGATTTCTACGGTGAATTGTTAAAAAACCATAATAAACACGTATTTGAAGATTATATACTGAATGACTTGTCCTTAAGTGAGATAGCAGAAGATCAAGGCATCAGCAGGCAGGGAGTATATGATATCGTAAAACGTTGCAGCAGACAGTTAAAGGATTATGAAGAAAAGCTTTGTCTGGTGAAAAAGTTTGAAGAGACAAAAGCAAAAGTAAATCAGATTAAGGAAATATCTGAACAAATGATGGAAACAAATCATCATAACTGCCTGGAAGAGATAATCATGATATCAGATAAAATATTAAAAGATTTATAGTTTACAAGGAAACTAACCCAGCTAACTATTGTAAATTTTAATACAGTTGTATTCTCGATTTGAGATGTGATAATAATCAGGAGGTTGTGCATGGCATTTGATAGCCTATCCGAAAAATTACAGAATGTATTTAAGAACCTGAGAGGCAAAGGACGTTTATCAGAAGCAGATGTTGCTACTGCTTTAAAAGAAGTAAAGATGGCTTTGCTGGAAGCAGATGTTAACTTTAAGGTTGTTAAGAATTTTATAAAATCCGTTCAGGAGCGAGCAGTTGGTCAGGATGTTATGTCAAGTTTAACTCCGGGACAGATGGTAATTAAAATTGTTAATGAAGAGATGGTTAATCTGATGGGCTCAGAAACCACTGAAATATCTTTCAAACCCGGTAATGAAATCACCGTTATTATGATGTGTGGTCTTCAGGGGGCAGGTAAAACCACTACGACAGCAAAACTGGCTGGCAAATTTAAATCCAAAGGCAAAAAACCGCTCTTAGCGGCCTGTGATATTTACAGACCGGCTGCGATTGAGCAACTCCAAATCAATGGAGATAAACAGGGTGTTCCCGTATTTACTATGGGTGATAAACACAAACCCGTTAATATAGCCAAAGCTGCGATTGAACATGCTTCTAAAAATAATTATAATGTTGTTATTTTAGATACAGCCGGCCGACTTCATATAGATGAAGATATGATGAATGAGTTAATCGAGATTAAAGAGAATGTTAATGTACATCAGACTATATTAATAGTTGACTCCATGACCGGGCAGGATGCCGTGAATGTTGCGGAGATGTTTAATAATAAAATTGGTATTGATGGTGTAATTTTAACGAAATTAGACGGTGATACCAGAGGTGGTGCTGCTCTTTCCATTCGTGCCGTAACAGGGAAGCCTATTCTTTATGTTGGTATGGGTGAAAAATTATCCGATTTGGAGCAATTTTACCCGGACCGTATGGCATCCAGAATTTTAGGCATGGGAGATATCCTGACTTTAATAGATAAAGCACAGATTGATTTTGATGAAGATAAAGCAAGGCAATTAGAGAAGAAAATCAAAAAAGCCGAATTCGACTTTAATGATTTCCTGGAACAGATGCAGCAAATTAAAAAAATGGGCGGCATCGGTGATATTTTAAAGATGATGCCCGGTGGTATGGGTGGTGGATTAAAAGATACGGAAATTGATGAAAATGCTCTTTCCGGTATTGAAGCAATTATTTATTCCATGACCAAAGCAGAACGTGCTAATCCGGATATCATTAATCCATCCAGAAAAAAACGTATTGCAAAAGGTGCCGGAGTTGATATCAGTGAAGTAAATAAGCTGGTAAAACAATTCGAACAGATGAAAAAAATGATGAAACAATTTTCCGGCATGATGGGCGGCAAGGGAGCAAAACGAGGAAGATTTAAGTTGCCCTTTGGGTTTTAATTGGTTGTATGTTATACAAACTATTTGTTATAACTTTTACAATAGAGACTTAATATATAATTTATATTATAGGAATAAGACCATATTTCCTATAATCGGATGCACGGCGCAACACAGCGTCTTTTATGGAAAGATAAAAGGCATCTTCTGATAAGTTATATTAAGAGATATTAATATAAGGAGGTGAATACAATGGCAGTTAAAATTAGATTAAAGAGAATGGGACAAAAAAAGGCTCCTTTCTATAGAATCATAGTTTCTGATTCCAGATCACCAAGAGATGGTAAGTTTATTGAAGAGATTGGTACTTATGATCCAACTCAGGAACCAAGTGCTTTTAATGTTAATGAAGAAGCAGCTAAAAAATGGTTATCAAATGGTGCTCAACCTACTGAAACAGTTGGTAATTTATTTAAAAAAGCAGGCATTACAAAATAATGTTTACGGATTAGTTGCTACAAGGATCGTACAGTTTTGTACTATGCATTTCACATTCCAGTGGAGGTGAAGAGTAATGAAAGAATTAGTTAAAGTAATTGCTACATCACTCGTTGATCACCCTGAAGAAGTTGTTGTAACTGAGAAGGAAACCGATAAGTCTATTATTGTTGAATTGAAAGTGGCCCCTGAAGATATGGGAAAAGTCATTGGAAAACAAGGCCGTATTGCAAAGTCCATTCGTACAGTTGTTAAAGCAGCAGCTACAAAGGATGATAAAAAAGTTGTAGTTGAGATACTACAATAAATAAATTTCCAACTAAAAAACAAAGGTCGAATGCTAGAGCAGAAGCTTTGTTTAATTACGGAATCCTTTTAAAGATTCCGTTATATTTTACAAGAACCCAGTCTTATCGGACTAGCCTTATTGGCATGGGTTCTTGTTTTGTCATATAAATAAAACCAGGAACAGATTGGAGCCGTAATGAACGAGTATATAAGAGTTGGAGTAATATCTTCTACCCATGGTATCCGTGGAGAGGTGAAAGTTTTCCCTACAACTGACGATATTAATCGATTTAAAACTTTGAAGCATGTTATATTAGATACAGGAAAAGAACAGTTAGAACTTGAAGTAGAGGGAGTGAAGTTTTTTAAACAACAGGCCATTCTTAAATTCAAGGGAATTGATAATATAAATGATATTGAAAAATATAAAGGTAAAGACCTGCTTGTTACCAGAGAAAATGCCGTTAAACTTGAACAAGATGAATATTTTATATATGATATTATCGGTTCAAAAGTAATTACGGAAGAGGGAACTGAATTAGGTGAATTAACGGAAGTAATGGCAACAGGTGCAAACGATGTGTATATTGTAAAAACAAAAGAAGGCAAAGAAGTTTTATTGCCGTCTATCAAGGAATGTATCTTAGATGTTGATGTTACCAATAAAATAATTAAAGTTCATGTTTTGCCCGGTTTAATTTAGGAAGGAGTTTTCATGAATTTTTATGTTTTGACTTTATTTCCTGAAATGGTAGAGCAGGGGCTTAATACAAGTATTATTGGACGAGCCTTGGAAAAAGGACTTTTGTCCCTTAAGGCGGTAGATATCCGTGATTTTTCAGAAAATAAACATAATAGGGTGGATGATTATCCCTACGGCGGAGGTGCGGGTATGGTAATGGCACCCGGGCCGGTATACCGTGCCCACCAATATGTAGAAGAATTAATCCGAACCGAGAAAAATTCAGCGGAATTTACAAATGGAAATCATCATACTACGGAGTATGATGATATAAATACCATAAATCTATGCCCTAAAAAAACCCGGGTAATTTATCTAACCCCTCAGGGGAGCGTATTCAATCAAACGATGGCAGAAGAATTTGCGAAAGAGGAAGATTTAATATTCTTGTGTGGACATTACGAGGGTATTGATGAACGGATACTCGAGATGATTGTTACTGATTATGTTTCCATTGGAGATTACGTTCTGACAGGAGGGGAATTACCTTCTATGGTTATGATTGATGCCATTGCCAGATTAGTACCGGGAGTATTAAATAATGATGTATCTGCAGAATTTGAATCATTTCAGGATAATTTATTAGAATATCCCCAATATACGAGACCGGAGGTTTTTATGGAAAAATCCGTTCCAGATATTCTATTATCCGGACATCATGCCAAAATAGAAGAATGGCGAAAACAACAATCGATTCTTCGGACGGCGAAAACACGACCTGATCTGCTGGAAAAGGCAGTACTTACCGTTAGAGAAAAGAAGTTTTTATTTGATTACCTGAATAAACCGGTCGAATAACTGATAGATTGTATAAAGACTGTTTATTGTATAAAGACTGGATAAATTGTATAAAAGCTGGATATATTGTATAAAAGCGAAATATTTAGTGCAAGATAAAAGTTACTGTTTACAGGCAACAACGCGACGTGTTTTTTGAGAGTGTATTGTCACAGAAAACCGGAGAATTGCAGTGTAGGAACGCTTCCCATGCGTTTTGTGTACATCGCAAAGTCTGTTATTGTTTGCGAAGCAGCAGCTTTTTCCAGAGGAGTGAACAGTAAGTAATAAAAATATGCCTGGAACATTATAAAATACTTGCAATCGATAAATGAATATGTTAAAGTAAGATGTTGTGAGATGGGATGGTCCTCTGATACACCGCTTTTCTGATTTTGGGACAGGGTATTACATATCCGGCAGGCAAGGTATTAAGAACATCTAAATATTAAGGAGGTCACAAAATGAACGATATTATTAAGAACATTGAAGCTGCTCAGCTCAAAGAAAACGTAACTAGTTTTAATGTAGGCGATACTGTAAAGGTATATGCTAAAGTAAAAGAAGGTAACCGTGAAAGAACTCAGATATTTGAAGGTACTGTTTTAAAAAGACAAAACGGTGGCGCGAAAGAAACTTTTACAGTAAGAAAGTCATCTAACGGCATTGGCGTTGAAAAGACTTGGCCATTACATTCTCCAAGTGTAGAGAAGATTGAAGTTATCAGATATGGTAAAGTTAGAAGAGCTAAGTTAACTTATTTACGTAATAGAGTAGGTAAGAAAGCAAAAGTTAAAGAAATCGTAAAATAATTCATTACAGAATGAACAAAAAAACGAGAAGGGACAACTACTTAGGTATTGTCCCTTTTTAACATAGGAAGTGAACTGACCAATCCGTTGGTTTTATAGGAGTTAGATATGGAATTTGATTTTGATAGAGATAGTAAGAAACCTTTCGTTAAAAAAATTATTGTCAGCATAATCATTTGGATTATTGAGATTGTTATTGTGGTTTCAATAGCATATACCATAGTGAATTACGCTTTGGAAAAAACTACCATGTTAGGTGAGTCAATGGAAACAACTTTAAAGGATCAGGATAAAATCATTATAAATAAATTTGCTTATAAGATTGCAAAACCAAAACGCTTTGATGTAATTGTATTTAAACAAACGAATAAAGAACATAGTTATTTTAATATTAAAAGAATTATTGGTCTTCCGGGAGAAAAGATTCAAATTGAAAATGGTCATATTCGTATTAACGGAGA
Organism: Anaerocolumna sp. MB42-C2; assembly: GCF_030913705.1. GTDB lineage: Bacteria > Bacillota > Clostridia > Lachnospirales > Lachnospiraceae > Anaerocolumna. The sequence goes on along the minus strand of NZ_CP133190.1, from coordinate 429,442 downwards.
AATTCTTTCAGAACCTTTTATTACAGAACCTATAAAAAACAGTGGGCTTGCTGCTGAAGAAATTAAGCTCGATGACAATGAATATTTTGTATTAGGTGATAATCGAAATAACAGTGAAGATAGTCGATTTGCCAATATTAGTAATATATTATTTGATGACATCGTTGGTAAGGCATGGATACGTACTAATAATTTTGATTTTATAAATAATATACACAATAAAAATAGTTCAGGTGGAAACAACTCTTTAGAAACAGTTGAAGAAACGGTACAAGAGTAATTAAAATCAATAAAAATTTTAATTGATATATAAAAACTCCAATAACAATAAAAGGGAGGAAAAAGAATGCATTTTCAATGGTACCCCGGTCATATGACAAAAGCGAAACGTATGATGCAGGAAGATATGAAATTAATTGATGTAGTGATAGAACTGGTTGATGCAAGGATTCCGCTTAGCAGTAAAAATCCAGATATCGATGAAATGGCGAAAAATAAATCAAGAGTTATTTTATTAAATAAATATGATTTAGCTGATGAAAAACATACAGAAAATTGGAAGGCTTATTTTGAAAGTAAGGGATATTATGTGACCTTGGTAAATTCTAAAAACGGAAACGGGGTTAGAAAAGTAAATGATGTTGTTCAGAATGCCTGCAAGGAAAAAATTGAAAGAGACAGAAAAAGAGGTATTTTAAATCGCCCGCTTCGTGCTATGGTCGTAGGGATACCAAACGTTGGTAAATCAACTTTCATTAATAGTATAGCTGGCAAAGCGGCTACAAAAACTGGTAATAAACCTGGTGTAACCAAAGGAAAACAATGGATTAAAATAAATAAAACCATAGAACTTTTAGATACTCCCGGAATTTTATGGCCTAAATTTGAAGATCAGGCAGTTGGTTTAAAACTGGCTTTTATTGGATCTATTCGGGAAGAAATATTGAATATTTATGAACTGTCCATCGAGTTAATAAACTTTTTATTAAACAACTACAATGGGTACCTGGCAGGACGTTACGGAATTGAAGAGAATGATTCAGCCATAGAAACTTTAAGCCGTATTGCAGAAAAAAGGGCTTGCAGAATTAAGGGCGGTGAATTAGACTTAAATAAAGCAGCCGGTTTTGTTATGGATGACTTCAGGAATGGAAGATTAGGTAATATCACTTTAGAGTTTCCTGAGATTTCTGAAACGAATTGATTTTGATTAGAAAGCGGTGGTAATGTGTCAGAACAACAAAATTTAGAATTAAACGATGGAAGCAATAGTGAGAAAGCAAAGAAAATTGCTTCAGAGAGCCTGCATATATTGTTTTATATTCTATTAGTTATTCTTTCTACTTTCTTAATTTTACATTTTGTCGGCCAAAGGACGCAGGTCCTCGGTCAGTCTATGGAGAATACGCTTTCCAATCAGGATAACTTAATCGTCGATAAGTTATCTTATCATTTTATGAAACCTCACCGTTTTGATATCGTTGTTTTTCCGGAAGATGATACTAAAGATATTTTTTATATTAAAAGAATCATCGGACTGCCGGGAGAGACAGTACAGATATTTGATGGAAAGATATACATTAACAATGAATTATTGGATGAACACTATGGCAAAGAAGAGATTTCTCTTGACAGGGAAGGAATAGCAGAAAGACCAATTGTGCTTGGAGATAATGAGTATTTTGTGTTAGGGGATAATCGTAATCATAGTATGGATAGCAGGGATCCTGCGGTCGGTAATGTATCCAAATCAGCAATTATCGGTAAAGCATGGGTTCGCGTCTGGCCGCTTAATCGGTTTGGTTTCTTAAGTAACTAAGGAAAAGGAGAATTATTTTGGATATTAAAATTAGTGATATTAAAAATGAATTAGAGTTAACGGATGCAAGTAAACTTGACGATATTATTAATAAATATAGATCTGATACCCGAACCGGTGTTATAAAATTAATTCAGAAATTTGACAGAGAGAGAGAAAAACTGATAAAGGAGCAAAAAAGATCCGAACAGATGAAAGTGTATGAGAATAAATACAATGAATATACATACATTTGTGGTATTGATGAAGTTGGACGGGGGCCTTTGGCAGGCCCCGTTGTAGCGGCAGCGGTAATATTACCCAAAGATTGCAATATACTTTATATCAATGACTCCAAGCAAGTATCAGAGAAAAAAAGGGAAGAATTATATGACTTAATCATGGAGCAGGCAGTAGCGGTAGGTGTAGGCAGCATTCCGCCCTCAAAAATTGATGAAATTAACATATTACAGGCAACTTATGAGGCTATGCGTCAGGCGATTGCCAATCTGTCAGTGAAACCGGAGATATTACTTATTGATGCGGTTACTATACCGGAAATAACGATTAGGCAAGTACCAATCATTAAAGGGGATGCAAAAAGTATATCGATTGCAGCGGCCAGTATCATTGCGAAAGTAACAAGAGATCGTCTCATGGTGGCTTATGACAGTATATTTCCTCAGTATGATTTCGCATCTAATAAAGGTTATGGTTCTAAAGAGCATATTGAGGTATTAAAAAGGTTAGGGCCTACCCCTATTCATCGATTAAGTTTTATTAAAAATTTCTTTTAGGTTGGAACTATACTGTAATATTTACATATTCCTGTTTCATAGGATAGACAAAGGAGCAAGGTAAATGGCTGAAAGCAATGATCGATTTCAGAATAAAAAAAATACCAATCCAATAAATAAAACTGCTATTGCACTAGGATATAATCCGGATGAAGCTGCACCCAGAATTATTGCTTCAGGGAAAGGATACTTGGCGGACAAAATCCTTAAAAAGGCAAATGAGAATAAAATTCCGGTTCATAAAGACGAACAATTAGCTTCTACGCTCTCTAAATTAGATATAGGAGATTATATTCCGCCTGAGTTATATGATGTTGTATCTGAAATCTTATTATTTGTTGATAATATGGATCGCATTAAATCCAAGGTACTTCCGAAAGGGGAATAGTTTTGTACAATAAAAGAACTATCGGAACACAAAAAGAACAGCTTGCCGCTGATTATCTTAAAAAAAGCGGTTATATAATTCTGGAGCAGAATTTTAGCTGCAGAACCGGTGAAATAGACATTATTGCAAAAGAAGAAAATTATCTTATTTTTGTTGAAGTTAAATATCGCAAGGACACAGCAAAAGGATTTCCCCAGGAAGCAGTAGATTTTTATAAAATGAAAAAAATTACTCATACCGCACTTTATTACATGACGATAAAACGGATTCCAACGGATACTCCGTGCCGATTTGATGTGGTGAATATATTAGATCAGGAGATCTCTTTAATTCAAAATGCTTTTGAAGCTGTGTATTAGGGATAGAGAAAGAGGTTATTATGAAATTTAAAAATAATGAACAGGCTGTACTGAATACAGATAAAATTGCACCTTTTATTACATTCCCAATTCTATCCGATATCGGTTTTATCAAACATGGTTTTTCAACCAGACTTGGAGGGGTTAGTACCGGTATCTATGAATCTATGAATCTTGGATTCAGTAACGGAGATGATCCTGATAGTGTAACGGTAAACTATAAAAGAATCAGTGATAGTATTGGTTTTTCAACGGAGAATATAGTTACGACGGATCAGGTACATAATACAGAGATACGTTTGATTACAGCAAAAGATAAGGGAAAAGGAGTAGTTAAAAAGAGAGACTATAAAGGAATTGATGGATTAATTACAAATGAACCCGGTATTACATTGGCTACCTATTATGCTGATTGTGTTCCTTTATATTTGGTAGATATGAAAAATAAGGCCATCGGATTAAGTCATTCCGGATGGAGAGGTACTGTAAAAAGAATGGGTAAGGTTACCCTTGAGGTTATGCAGCAGAATTTTAATACAAAACCGGAAGACGTTATAACATTAATAGGACCCTCCATATGTATGGACTGTTATGAGGTTAGTAAAGATGTAGCAGAGGCATTTGTTAATGAATTTAATCCGGAGCAAATGAAAGATATTCTACTTGATAAAGGAAATGATAAATATCAATTAAACTTATGGCAGGCCAATCGTCATATATTCATAGATGCCGGAGTTAAGGATACAAACATTCATATTTCTTCCGTATGTACCTCATGCAACAGCGATTTATTGTTTTCACACCGGGCAACGAAAGGTAAACGCGGCACGCTAGCCGCATTTTTAATGATAAAAGAATAATTTGAGTGTCATAAGTTCTTTTCATAGGTATTTTTTTTAGGTGAAAAATAGCCTCCGCATCTGGTGCCAATTATTATTAAGTAATAAATCGGTAACCTTAGGCGGAGGATTGTTCTAATTGTTTTTCTGATAATCTGCTACGATATCCTGGATTCGGGTCTTGGAGTCTAGAATTCCATCAACGGATTGGTCGTGATTGATGGTGTGGATGATAAGCGCGAGATATCTGCTTAAATCTACATTGGTGTAATATTCTTTCTCCAGTAATTGGGGAGGGCAATAAGTAAGATTTGTAGTAAAAACACGGTTTATGATTCCATCTTCATAGAATTTATCAAAGGAAGCGTAACCCTCAGCAAATAAACCAAAGGTTGCAGCAATAAATATTTTGGAAGCTTTTCTTTTCTTTAATTCTAATGCGATTTCAAGAATACTTTTTCCTGTAAAAATCATATCTGCTACAATTAAAACATCTTTTCCTTCTACGTCGGAGCCTAAAAACTCATATACCGCTGCAGGACTGACATCATTTTCCGAATCTGTATAATCATGCCTTTTATAAAACATTCCTAAATCTACACCTAATATGTTGGTATAAAAAATTGCTTTCGCCATTACGCTTTCATCCGGGCTGATAATCATTAGATGTTCGCTGTCTAATTTTAATCCTTTTTCCGTAGCCAATAAAGACTGGATAAACTGATATGAGGTATAGAAGTTATCAAACCCTTTTATGGGAATGGCATTTTGTACACGGGGATCTAAGGCATCAAATGTAATTATATTTTTTACACCCATTTTGGCTAATTCCTGAAGGGCAGTTGCGCAATCAAGAGATTCCAAGTGAGTACGTTTATGCTGCCTGCCTTCGTATAAAAAAGGTATGATAACATTGATACGATGTGCTTTTCCGTTACAAGCATCGATTAAACGCTTTAAATCCTGAAAATGATCATCCGGTGACATCATATTGTTCATACCATCTAAACTATAATATATACTGTGATTTGTTACATCGGCTAAAATATATAAATCTGTTCCATGAATGGACTCACGGATGATACCTTTTGCTTCCCCGGAATTAAATCTGGGACAATCAGCATCTACCAAATAAGTATCAGCTTCATAACCTAAAAAAGCAGGAAAATTGGTATATTCCAAAGCCTGGTCATGTCTTGCTTTGACAATCAGGGAATTTATCTTTTCTGCCAGAGGACGAAAGCTATCCAGGGACATTATTTTTAAAGGTGCTACGGGAATTGTTTCTATATTATTATTTGTGGTTGTCATAAAAGCCTCCAAAGAAATCATTATCATACTATTTATAACACTCCGAAATCCATTCGTCAATAAAGAACAAAGTAATATGTGAAATAAATTTTATAACTGGTTGTATTTTTGCCCCTGCAAAAAGCAGCAGCTCCGTGAATAATAACACACTTCGCGACGCACACAAAACGAGGAGGCAGCGTTCATACGCTGCAATTCTCCGCTTTCTGTTTCGCTTCGCTAAACTCAAAAAAAACGTCGTGATGTTGCCTGTAGACAGTAACAAAAAATGTACTTCTGATCCCTTATGTAAAATAATTCCATTATTTTCTGCAGCGAAATATTCCTGCATTTTTTGTAATTTTCAGAGTTCCTGTTTTATGCAGCTTTTTCTTTATAAAATCACTGAATTCGGTATATCTGTCTTTCAGAAATTCGTGCTGATTTCCATGGCAGGATAAAATATAATCGATAATAGCCTGTTCCTTATCAACAATTAGATAATCGTTATATCTTAATTCTTCGACTTCACTAAAATATCTTAAAAGCTCTTCTTTTCCATTTTCCAGACCAAAGATTTCATATAAATTTATATCGGAAAGTGCAATTCTGGAATCAAATTCTTTGACCAGCTGTTCAATTTCTTTCATATGATCCTTACCATATGTACTACAGTAAAAGTACCGATCCTCCTTTAAAACTCGTATGATTTCATGAAACGCTTTCTCGCGGTCTTTTAAATAAAATAACATATGGTTGCCGATGACATGATCGAAGGATTTATCCGGTGCAGGAATCTCATGACAGTCAAAAACCTGGAAGTTTATAGTATCTCCAAAGTTTATAAGATTTTTTTTAGCATCGTTTATCATACCGACTGAAATATCTGAAAGCAGGAGAGTACAGCCTTTTGGAAGAAACTCTTTATTAACCCTCCATAGTTCACCATTTCCGCAGCCGATCTCCAGAATATCTTCATTCGGTTTTAAAAGAAAATTTAAGAAAATCCATCGAAACCAGCCAATGGGATTATTGGAGTAATTTTTATGCAGACTGATACGTATATCTACATTAACAGAATTTCTATATTGTTTGATTAAATCTTTTTCCATATTAGTAATATGAATCAAATCTATTACTTTATTCCAATCAATCGTCTGGTGTTCATCAAAAATTTTTGAGGTATCTTTTATGGATTGTTCTATCAGTTGAAGCTCATCGATTTTTTTCTGTACCAGTTTAAGCTGTAATTGAAATGATTGCTTAACATAATTCTGATCATTATTATTTCCTGTAATATCCATAATCTCATCCAGGGAAAACCCCAGATATTTTAATGTCAATATTTTTTGCAGTTTACCAAAATCGGAATCAGTATAATAACGATACCCTGATTCATTTATAAAACTGGGTTTCAATATACCTTGTTTGTCATAATAACGAATTGTACGGATAGATACCCTTGCTCTTTTTGCAAACTCTCCGGTAGAATAATACATATTATCTTTCATATAGGGGCGTCCGGCCTTTCACAGCTTTCTGTATAGATTTTTGAGTGGCAAAAGCGGTGTAGAGGGGCATAGGACTAATGTAAATTATCTATATGTCTTTTGACACTCAAATCTTGTTCATATATAATTAAACTTCAAATAAATCAATCTTTAATAGCATCCATATGATTCAGATACCATTTTATAGTTTCCCTGATACCCTCATCAAAGGTTTTACATGGTTTCCAACCTAATTCCCTGCCTATTTTGGAGGAATCAATTGCATATCTGCGGTCATGGCCTTTCCGGTCTTTTACAAAAGCAATCCTATCCTCGGGAATTTTAATAGTATATTCATTCTTTAATATTTCAGTAACTGTCTTTGCAATTTCCAAGGTTGTTTTTTCATTGTGGCTGCCGATATTGTAGACCTCACCCAGCTTACCGGATTGAAGGACTAAGTCAATGGCGCTGCAATGATCTGAAACATAGATCCAGTCACGAACAGCACTGCCATCCCCGTATACAGGCAGCTTTTTATTTAGCAGGCAGTTTTTAATATATAAGGGAATTAGTTTTTCATAAAATTGATGCGGTCCGAAGTTATTGGAGCATCTCGTTCTAACAGCTGGGAAACCGTAGGTTTCGGAATAGGCTTTTGTCATCATATCTCCGCTTGCTTTACTTGCAGAATAAGGGTTTCTTGGTGAAATTGGTGATGTTTCCGTAAAATACCCTTCTTTGCCTAATTCACCATATACCTCATCTGTGGAGATATATAAGAATTTTTTACCGGTTTTAAATCCATTGTCAATTTCCCATGATTTCTTAGCACAATTTAATAAATTTAATGTCCCCATAATATTGGTCTTAGCAAATACATCAGTATCTTTGATACTTTTGTCTACATGGGATTCTGCTGCAAAATGAACCACATAGTCAATATCATAGGTTTTCATAATATCTTCCACCAGCTTTGTATTGCAAATATCCCCTTGAATAAAATGATAGTCAGGATCGTTCTCAATAGCTTTAAGGTAAAAAAGATTTCCGGCATAAGTTAGAAGGTCCAGATTAATAACCTCTATATCATTTCCATATACCTGATATAAATAAAGTATAAAATTTGAGCCGATAAAACCCGCGCCTCCGGTTACTAGATAAGTTTTCATAAATTACATCCTCCTTATTGGTTTGTGATGTAATTATATGGGATTACGTTAGGTCACGGTCAATAGGAAATTTCAAAATAATCAAAATATTTGTATTTAAAAATATTTCACAATATTTTTTGAATAAATAGAATATTTGAAAATACTGATTTATTTGATTTTCAAATGAAAGTCAGGTTAGACTAGAGTTATAGGGATTAATTGTTTAAATTGACCCATTGAAACATACCTGCGCCAACTTCCTTGGTCGGTCGTTTCACAAAACCAAACTGTTCATAGAAACTTTCACGACTAAAAGCGGACATAAGATTTACCATAACCGGAGCTCCGTCAGATATAACCTCATAGATGTATTTCATAACATCTTCCATTATTAATTGTCCAACACCTTTACCTTGATATTCCGGTAAAACGATAACATCCGCAATATAAACAACATAACCGCCGTCACTGATAACCCTTGCCATACCAATCGTTTTATCACCGTCTATGGCACACACTGAATAATAAGTATTATCAATTCCGCGCCTTGCCTGCTCTTCTTCCAAAGTGAGCCAATTAACCGCTTTACGAAGCATATTATAATCTTTCACTGAAATAGTATGATTTAGTGTGATATTCATAAATAACCCTCCCGAATAAATATATAATAAGTAATAAAGATTTAATAATAATTAGGTTTTGGATAGTTCAATCAATACGTATTTTATGAAAGCTTTTATCAGATTAATCCTACAATTATAAATACTAAATAACATAAAAATAATTAATATTAAAAATAATAAATAACAATTAATACTAAAGAACCAATTATTAATACTAAAAACTAATATCAAAACCAATAACCACATAATACCATAAAGTATAACTTAATACAAATTAATGAAACTTTGAAACTGAATTATAAACTATACAAAGTATTGAGAACATAAAACTATGTGAAAATGTGAAATCCATCCCTCCTCCCTTTCAATAACCTTCCAGGCAAAGTGTCCGTCTGATTCTCCATCAAAATAGTATAAACTACCTAATCCGAAAGAAAATTCATTTGATAATTTTTAGTACAACTGCTATACTAATAAGGTAAAAATTAGAGAGGACAAGATTTACAATGAATGAAAAAGGTCATCTCATTAAAACTGTAGCAGCAGGAAGTATTGCCGAAGAAATGGAAATTGAACCCGGAGATCGTCTGCTGTACGTTAATGAGAAAGAAATAAAAGATGTTTTTGATTATCATTATGCTGTAAATGACGAGTATTTAGTCTTACTCATAAGAAAGCCTGATGGTGAAGAATGGGAATTAGAAATAGAAAAAGAGTATGAGGAAGATTTGGGAATTGAATTTGAAGAAAGTTTAATGGATTCCTATCGTTCCTGCAGAAATAAATGTATGTTTTGTTTTATCGATCAAATGCCTCCCGGAATGAGAGAAACTTTATATTTTAAAGATGATGATGCAAGATTATCCTTTTTACAGGGTAATTATATTACGTTAACAAATATGTCTGAGGAGGATATCAACCGTATTATATTTTATAAATTATCACCAATCAATATATCCATTCACACTACAAATAAAGAACTGCGCTGTGAGATGTTAAATAACCGCTTTGCAGGTGAAGCTTTGGATAAAATAAAAAAGCTTTTTGATTCCGGTATTACCATGAATGGGCAGATTGTACTTTGCAAGGGAATAAATGACGGTAAAGAATTAGTTCGTTCCATACATGACTTAGCGGCATATATTCCTCATATGCAAAGCGTATCTGTTGTTCCGGTAGGTTTAACGAAATACCGGGATAATTTAACTCATCTTGAGAAATTCAATAAAGAGGACGCCTTGGAAGTACTTAATATAATTCATTATTGGCAGAATACTTTATATAATGAATACGGTACACGATTTATACATGCCAGTGATGAGTGGTATATTACGGCTGAACTACCGATTCCGGATGCAGATAATTATGAGGGATATTTACAGATTGAAAATGGAGTTGGTATGGTCCGCTCTTTAATGGACGAATTTGATGATTATTACACTACAATGAAAGGTGATAATCGTACAAAAACTGTATCTATGGCAACTGGTATACTTGCTGCACCTATTCTCAAAACTTTAATGGCTCAAATAAATCAAAAATATCCTAATATTCAAATAACCGTATATACTATAGTTAATAAGTTCTTTGGAGAAGAAATTACAGTAGCGGGATTATTAACAGGTCAAGATATAATGGACCAGTTAAAAGAAAAAGAATTAGGGGATTATCTGATACTACCTGACGTACTGTTGCGTAACGGTGAAAATGTATTATTGGATGATATTACGGTTGATGATTTGAAAAATACTTTACAAACTGAAATCCGTATTGTACAATCAGACGGAAAGTCCTTAATCAATGCTGTAGTGAATTAAGACATAAGGAGAAAATAATATGAGTAAACCGATAGTAGCAATTGTTGGCAGGCCTAATGTAGGAAAGTCAACTTTATTTAATGTTCTTGCAGGAGAGAGAATTGCCATAGTTCAGGATGTTCCAGGTGTTACAAGAGACCGTATCTATGCGGATGTGACCTGGCTGGACAAGCAATTTACCATGATAGATACCGGTGGTATTGAACCAGAGAGTGATGACGTATTACTTTCCTATATGAGACAACAAGCGGAAATTGCTATAGATACCGCAGATGTTATTATGTTTATTGTAGATGTAAGGCAAGGTCTCGTAGATGATGATTTTAAAGTGGCAGATATGTTAAGACGTTCTACGAAACCAATTGTTTTAGTCGTAAATAAAGTGGATAGTTTTGAAAAGTTAATGCCGGATGTATATGAATTCTATAATTTAGGAATTGGAGATCCTATGCCAATCTCCGCAGCCTCAAGACTGGGTTTGGGAGACATGCTGGATGAAGTGATTAAACATTTCCGTCCGGAAGATATGACAGAAGAGGAAGATGAACGGCCGAGAATAGCCATCGTTGGTAAACCCAATGTAGGTAAATCCTCCATCATTAATAAATTAATCGGTGAGGAACGGGTTATTGTTTCTGATATCGCAGGAACTACAAGAGACGCAATCGATACCACAGTGAAATATCATGGAAAAGAGTATGTATTTATTGATACGGCAGGTCTTCGCAGAAAGAGTAAAATTAAGGAAGATATTGAACGCTTTAGTATTGTCAGAACCGTATCTGCCGTTGAACGTGCAGATGTAGTTGTAATTGTAATCGATGCGGAAGAAGGAGTTACGGAGCAGGACGCTAAGATTGCCGGTATTGCCCATGAACGGGGTAAGGGTGTTATTATAACAGTCAATAAATGGGATGCTATTGAAAAAAATGATAAAACTATTTATCAGTACACGGCCAAGATAAAAGAAACCCTTTCCTACATGCCATATGCAGAGATGATATTTATATCAGCACTGACCGGTCAAAGACTGCCTAAATTATTTGATTTAATAGAGCAGGTAATTCAAAATCAGAATCTTCGTGTCGCAACGGGTGTATTAAATGAAATTATGATGGAAGCAGTTGCACTTCAACAGCCGCCCTCAGATAAAGGAAAACGTTTAAAACTTTATTATATCACGCAGGTTTCCGTTAAACCGCCGACTTTTGTTATTTTTGTTAATGATAAATCCTTGATGCATTTTTCCTATACCAGGTATATAGAGAATAAAATCAGGGAAGCCTTTGGTTTTAAAGGTACATCATTGAAGTTTTTTATTAGGGAGCGAAAGGAAAAAGAATAATATGCTACTTTTAATATTGATTTGCTTAATCATTGGATATGGTTTCGGATGCTTCTCAACCGCTTATGTTATCGGTAAGGCAAATAATATTGATATCAGAAATTACGGTAGTGGAAATGCCGGTACGACGAATGCCCTTAGAACGCTGGGGTGGAAGGCAGGATTTTTGACTTTTTTAGGTGATGCGGTTAAAGCAATTATCCCTGTCTTACTGGTTCGTTTTATCATTAAGAACGACAATTACGGACAATTGCTGCCTCTTTATGCAGGACTTGGGGTTGTACTGGGACATAATTTCCCGTTTTGGCTTAAGTTTAAAGGCGGAAAGGGAATTGCGGCAACCGGAGGGGTTATGTTTGCTTTTGACTGGCGCCTTGGTGTTGCTGCATTCATTTTATTTGTCATTGTTGTAGTTATAACCAGATATGTATCACTTGGGTCTTTAATGATATCCGTTCTTTTTCCGGTTTGGATATTAATTCTGTATCCGGGTAACTTACATATGCTTATTGTCAGCTTGGTATTTACAATATCAGCTTTTATTAAACATCGTTCCAATATAACAAGGCTTTTAAACGGAACTGAAAATAAAATTGGACAAAAGGTAAAGATTGAAAAATAAGGAGGCAAATAAATGGCAAAGGTAAGCATTTTAGGAGCTGGAGCTTGGGGAACTGCTATAGCAATATTATTAGGAAATAATGAACATGAGGTTACACTTTGGTCTGCTTTGCCGGCAGAAGTAGAACTCTTAAAGAATGAAAGGGAACTAAAAGATAAACTTCCCGGCGTAAAACTTCCGGATTCTGTAACTATTTCCGATGATTTGGAAAGTTCCTGTAAGGAGAAAGACTTAATTGTATTTGCGGTAGCCTCTCCATATGTAAGGAAAACAGCTAAAATGGCAAGACCATTTATTAAAGAAACTCAAATTGTTGTTAATGTCGGAAAAGGGATTGAAGAAACAACCCTTGATACACTAACGGATATATTAAAAGAAGAATTAAATAACGCGGATGTGGCTGTTATGTCTGGGCCAAGTCATGCGGAAGAAGTAAGCAGGGGAATTCCTACAACTTGTGTAGTTGGAGCTGATTCTAAGGCCACTGCTTATTTTATTCAGGATGTATTTATGAGTGAACGTTTCCGGGTATATACCAGTCCGGATGTAATTGGTATTGAACTTGGAGGGTCCATTAAAAATGTCATTGCATTAGCCGCTGGTGTAGCAGATGGGTTAGGCTTTGGCGATAACACAAAAGCTGCTCTTATGACAAGAGGTATTGCAGAAATTAGTCGCCTTGGAGTTGCCATGGGGGGGAAGATTGAAACCTTTGCAGGTTTATCCGGAGTCGGCGATTTATTTGTAACCTGTACAAGTAAGCATAGCCGTAATCGTAATGCCGGTTATCTCATTGGGAAAGGATATACCATGAGTGAAGCTATGGCAGAAGTAAAGCAGGTTGTAGAAGGTGTTTATTCCGCAAAGGCAGCGCTTGCACTGGCTAAGAAATATAATGTAGAAATGCCTATTGTAGAACAGATTAATCTGGTTCTGTTTGAAAATAAATCTGCAGAAGAAGCAGTTGCCGATTTACTGCTTCGAGATAAAAGAAGAGAATATAGCGAATTAAAATGGAATAAATAAGCGGTATATTTTATACTGATTGTAGAATATAAATAATAGTCGAAATTTAATTGAATATAAAATAATATCTCTTAAATTCATTTCAAGAAAAAAATTATATAAATGTAATATACAACTATAGAATAAAAAAGTTTGCTCTAGCATATGTTTAATTAGAACCGAAAGGAGGATGGCATATGTTAGAGCAATTTTCGTCACTTGACTTATCGAATCAGATATACGACGTATATAATGATATTAAGGCTAGGACAGGCGGTGACATATACATAGGTGTGGTGGGGCCGGTTAGGACGGGAAAATCTACCTTTATCAAAAGATTCATGGATCTATTGGTTATTCCAAATATTCAGGATATACATAACAAAGAAAGGGCAATAGATGAATTGCCCCAAAGTGCTGCCGGTAAAACCATAATGACTACTGAACCAAAGTTTATACCCAAAGAAGCCGCGGAGATTCAATTGGGGGATAATACAAAAGTTAACATTCGTCTAATCGATTGCGTGGGTTATATGGTTGAGGGAGCTTCCGGTCATATTGAAAATGAGCAGGAGCGTTTGGTAAAAACGCCGTGGTTTGATTATGAAATACCCTTTACCCAGGCAGCAGAAATCGGAACCCAGAAAGTTATTAATGATCATTCAACCATAGGTATTGTTGTAACAACGGATGGAAGCTTCGGCGATCTTCCAAGAGATAATTATATTCCGGCGGAAGAAAAAACCATTGCGGAATTAAAGAAACTTAGAAAACCGTTTATTGTTTTACTCAATACCAATAGGCCTTATTCCGAAAGTACACTAAATTTAGCAAATGATATAGCGGTGAAATATAATGTGACGGTTATGCCGGTTAACTGTGAGCAATTAAAAAAAGATGATATTCATCGTATTATGACTAACATATTATCTGTTTTTCCAGTATCCGAAATTAATTTTTACATACCAAAATGGGCTGAGATGTTACCCGATGATCATTGGCTGAAAATGGATTTAATAGAATCAGTGAAGCAGCTGCTAAAGAAAATATCTTTAATCCGTGATGCAAGAACAGATAATTTAACAACAGACAGCCAGTATGTTAAAAAATTTAATATCGATAAAATAGAAATGGAAAACGGTAAAGTCAAAGTCAATGTAGAATTTGATGATAATTATTATTATACAATACTGAGTGATTTAATCGGTGTTCCAATTGCGGATGAATATCAGTTAATCAGTACCATCAGGGAACTTGCTGATATGAAAAATGAATATCAAAAAGTAAGCAGTGCCTGCAACCAGGTGCGTTCCAGAGGGTATGGAGTAGTTGCGCCAACCAGGGATGAAATTACCATCGAAGAACCTGAGATTATGAAACATGGTAATAAGTTCGGTGTAAAGATTAAAGCTAAGGCACCATCCATACACATGATAAATGCAAATATCGAAACGGAGATTGCTCCTATTGTCGGCAGTGAAGAGCAGGCAAATGATCTGATTGCTTATATTAAAAAGAATTCAGCAGAAAATGCGAATGGTATTTGGGAAACTAATATTTATGGAAAATCGATTCAGCAATTAGTAGATGAGGGGATTAGTACTAAGATTAATAAGATGACAGATGAAAGCCAGTTAAAACTTCAGGAAACGATGCAGAAGATTATTAATGACAGCAATGGAGGAATTATCTGTATTATAATCTAATCTTATAAGCGAGTATCCGCTTCTTTACGGCGCTTAAGTAATAGGTTTGGGTCTTAACTTTTCAGTCGAAGTTCATGCTTCGACTGAATTTTTTGTTCAGCAGTAGGTTAGAGGCTGGCAGTGTAGCGTAAGCTTAAGAATAACAGCTTTGAGAAGGAACCGACTGGAATTATTTGAAACCTTTCTGCAGTGAATACTGGTTTAAGTATTTTATACAATCTTAATTCTTCTGGAAAGAATCAGGTTCAAGAGCGCGATAACAGCAGCAGCCATAAATACAGCCTGATATCCGACTTCCATCCATAAAAGACCGCCGAAAATAGGAATGACCATTGAGGCGATGTGCTGCAGACTTACACCAGTTGACAACGTCGGAGTCACGTCGGCAAGATCTACGGCAATTTTACGTACATAAGTTGAACGCGCCATTTCTACCGCAGACATGGAATTGTCAATGACATAACAGCCGGCGATAATTATCACGGCGACACTGGCGGAGAAAATTCTGCCCGAGAAGGCATATCCGAGACAAATGGCTAATAACAGAACCGCTTCCAAAGTCAGTACGAACCGCTCACCACGGTTGTCAATCAATTTACCAATTAGTTTCCGTGAGCCTATACTGATAAAGGCAACCACCATTCCTAAGATAGCAAACATCTGAGGCTTAACGTCAAACACCTTAATCAGTACCCAGGGGGCAAACGTCAAAAATATTTGATTTCTTGCTCCGCTGACGACAGCCAGTACATAATAGAGAGAATAACGTTTTCTGAATACAAATTTTACTTTTCTGACGTCCGGTCCGCCCTTTTTCATCATCGCCACTGCAAAAGCAGCAAACATATAGAAAACAGTGCCGGTCAAAAAAGCAGTCTGATAAGTCATATGTAAAAAATTAAAGCCCAAGAAAATATAGACATAAGCAATAATACTACCGGACAAGCCAAAAGCACTGACAGTTCCAAGTCTGGCTCCGAAGGATTCCTGATTGGACAAGGACATGCCAATGGATGGAGTAACCGGCATGATCATATGTGTACCCAGGCTGTACATCATCATCCAGATGATCATGACTGCAAAGGTGGGCGAGAGCACACCGAGTCCAAGCATACCCATTCCTGCGGCCGCCATACCAAGCATCGCAATCCGTACATCGCCGAGTGAACTTAATACTGCCAGAACTATCATAATTAAAAAGCCCGGTGTTTCTCTGGGTACTTCAAGGAACCCTCTGGTATCTTCGGATAGTTTGAAGATATCACTTAAATAATTATTGAAAATGGATGTATTAATGCCTGCTCCAATTCCAGAGAATAGTCCTGCAAGCAAAAAGAAGTTAAAGTCCCGTTCATGATGGAAATTTGTAAGTATTTTCATTTGTTTACCAGCTTTCTTAGTAGTCATAACTTTAGAGATTATATCATAGGAAACGGATGCTTTCAATGGATTTTCTAAACTTATCCAAATTCCCTGGTCTTATGATATTATGATATTACTATGAAAGGACTTACTAGTTGCTGCACATAAACTAAGTCGTAAATAAAAATTGTATTTGGTGGTAGGTGAGAAGATATGATTTGTTTTTACCTATAATTTACAGTATTACAAAAATATTATTCGATTTAACAAAATTGTAAAATATTTCTGACACATAGTTGACAAATTTATGAACTATTGCTATAATAAGTTAGAAATAAATTTAATATATTTGTAACAACTTAGATAAAACTGTTACAGGTACATATTAAATTAATGTTCCAAGGAGGAAACCGATGAACCAAGTAAATGCAAAGTTTCTGAAGATTTCATGCCTATGTATCGCTGGAACCGCTTTAATTGCAATAAATTCTAAAACTTCAAGTGCTGAAACTGTATATGGGGAGCAACCTATTGCAGGAATAACGGTTACATTGGACAATTATTATAATTCAGGCAACACTGCCGCTGCTTCTGAGATAACGATAGCAACCCTGGAATCCAGTGTTGCAGCTTATGATTATAGTAATTTAGGTATTGCAGATGTAGAAAATCACTTGAACATTAGAAGCGGTCCGGGCGAAGATGAGAAGATAATTGGAAAGTTACCAAAGAATGCAGGATGTACTATTTTAGACGTAGATAAGGATGGATGGGCTAAGATAAAATCCGGTAAGGTTACCGGATATGTAATGAAATCTTATTTGATTACCGGAGATAAAGCAGTCAAACTTGCTAAGAAAGTTGGAAGTTTAATCGCTACTGTTAATACGGAGACATTGAATGTCAGAACAGATGAAAGTCTATTATCTGAAGTTCTCACAAGCGTACCGATAGATGAAGAATTAGAAGTGGAAGAAGTAAGTACCGATTGGATTAAAGTTAATATTGATAGTGACGAAGGGTATGTAGCCAGACAGTATATCGATTTGTCCTATGCGTTGCAAAAAGCTGTTACGGTTGAAGAATTACAGGCCGGAGTATCCGGGGTAAGAGCGGATATGGTTGCATTCGCAAAACAATTTTTAGGTAATCCGTATGTTTGGGGCGGTGATAGTCTAACAAACGGAGTTGATTGTTCCGGGTTTACCAGAGGAATATATTCGCATTTTGGTTATTATCTCCCAAGAGTATCCAGAGGGCAGGCTACTGCCGGATTCTCGATTAATTCATCAGAGGTAAGACCTGGTGACCTGGTCTTTTATGGAAGTGGAAGTTATATCAGTCATGTTGCCATGTATATTGGTAATGGTCAGGTTATTCATGCAAGTAACCCTAGAACGGGTATTAAGATTTCGAATATGTATTACAGATCTCCAATAAAAGTAGTAAGATTTATTAATGATTAAGTAATAATTTAAAAAATTATTTTACGGGATGGAATTCTTAGAATTCCATCCTTGCTTTATTTCATACGAGGAAAGTCCTGCAAACTTCCCCATGAATTAGAAGCACGACCGATGGGATGCACGCTAATATAGTTAATTAGTTTTAATTTAAATCAGAATATTATAATATATGTAAATGAGAAAACGTTGACATAATGAACTGTAAAATTTATAATAATTTGAATGATGTTTATACAGAATAAAACATAAGAAAAACAAACCCGTCAGGGGAGTTATGCGAAAGCATACGGTAAGGAGAAATATGGATTTTATAATTATTGGATTTGCGGTTATTGCAGCTTTTATAGGGAAAAGCATTTATGATAAGAAAAACAACAGAATTAAATTAATACAAAAATTTAAAAGTGAATGGGGACAGATACCTGAAGAGGAGTATACTTACGAGACCTTAAAATCTCTATCCAGTTATTACCGATCCATTAAAGAAGATAGCCAGGATGTTGATGATATTACATGGAACGATATTGATATGGATCAGATCTTTATGCTGATTAACAATACGGGAAGCGCAATGGGTGAGGAGTATCTATATTCTGTTTTACGAAAAATTGAATTTAACGAAGAGGATTTATTAGAACGTAACCGCCTGATTGAATTTTTTCAAAAAAATGAAGATAAAAGGATTCTGTTACAGGTGGCTTTACGTGGAATGGGTAAATTGAGGCATATTTCAGTTTATGAATATATTAATCAATTAGATAATTTAAAATTAAAAAGCAGCCTTCCCCATTATTTTATGGCCGGCGGATTAATAGCAGCTATCTTGCTTATTTTCATTAATCCGGCAGCAGGTGGTTTTTTAACTTTTGTAATGGTAGCCAATAACATAATTCAGTACTATAGACGTAAGGCAGAAATTGACTCATACTTCAGTGTTTGTTCTTATATAATCCGTTTGTTAAATTCGGTAAAGGATATAACCAAACTGGAAATACCGGAAATTAAAACTTATACGGAACAATTGGAGAAAGCACGTTCTCAGTTTTCAAAATTTAAAAAAGGTTCCAGAGTAGTTGCCGGTAAAAATCCCAACGGTGATTTGCTGGATCTGATTTTAGATTATGAAAGAATGTTATTTCATACAGATTTAATCAAGTTTAATTCAATGTTAAACACATTTAAGCAAAATCGTGCTGTGTTAAATGAAATGTATGTTAAGATTGGAATTTTGGACAGTATGATTGCAGTCGCCTCTTTTAGGACCATGCTTGATTACTACTGTATTCCTGAATTTACTAAGGATTCAGTTCCGTTTCTTAACGTAACAGATTTATTTCATCCAATGATTGAAGATCCCGTAACGAATTCTATTAACGAAAACCGATGTGTACTAATTACCGGTTCTAATGCATCCGGTAAATCTACTTTTATAAAAACCCTTGCTATTAATGCAATCCTGTCACAAACGATTTACACTTCCATGAGTAAAAGTTATAAAGCGAGCTTTTTCCAGATAGCATCTTCCATGGCATTGCAGGACAGCATTTTCAGCAAAGAAAGTTATTATATAGTTGAAATAAAATCATTAAAAAGAATATTAGACCGTCTCAATGACAAAGTTCCTACCTTATGTTTTGTTGATGAAGTGTTAAGAGGAACGAATACCTTGGAACGTATAGCGGCATCCTCTCAGATATTATACAGTTTATCGCAGGGAAATGCCATGTGTTTTGCGGCAACACATGATATTGAATTAACGCATATTTTGGAAAATTATTATTCGAATTACCATTTCCAGGAACAGGTGGTTGATAATAATGTTTTATTTGATTATAAATTATTTTCCGGAAGGGCCATCTCTAAAAATGCAATTAAACTCCTTGGTGTTATGGGATATTCACAAGATATCATAGATAATGCTGCCAGCAGTGCCAATCATTTCTTAGAGGAGGGTACCTGGGATATATTAAGATAAACTGAATTAATAGAAATAACTTTATTAGTATATTTAGTTGAGTTATGCATAGAACGGCATAGATAATTCGTTTTAAACGGGCTAGTAATAAGATAATAAAGAATCTGAATTAGTAATACTGAAAGGAAAGGTAGATGAAATTAAGATTATATATTAAGAAGAATAGATTATTATTAATTTCTACATTCGTTTCACTGATTCTGTTTTTCTATTGGCAAAATAATGACATAACAATTACCACTATTCCGTATTCAAATGAAAAAATACCTGAGGCTTTTCAAGGGTTTAAAATCTTACAGGTTTCTGACTTGCATAATAAAGAATTTGGACGGAACCAGGCAAAATTAGTGAAACTGACTAAAAAAATAAAACCGGATATAATTGTTATTACCGGTGACATGATTGATAGCCACCATACTAATATAAATATTTCCATGGATTATATAAGACAGGTTTTAAAAATTGCTCCTGTCTATTTTGTAACCGGTAATCATGAAAAATGGTCTGATAAATATTCAGAATTAAAGAAACAGTTGCTTGAAGCCGGTACCGTTATAATGGATAATCAAGCTATGTTGTTAACCAGAAATAAGAAATCAATTGTTCTTATGGGATTAGGCGATCCATTTCCATTAACGCAAAAGGAAGAAATCAATGAATGCTTAAGTAAAATGGCAGATTCGGTATCAAATCAAGTTGCTGATACATTTAAGATTTTAATATCCCATAGGCCTGAGTTAATAGATATTTATGCTGCGAATAAGATTGATTTGGTGTTTTGCGGTCACGCCCACGGCGGACAGTTCAGAATACCTTTTGTTGGCGGAATTTATGCTCCGAATCAAGGGTTTTTACCAAAATATACAAGCGGCTTAACCTTAAAAATAAGTACCTCTATGGTTGTGAGCAGGGGACTTGGCAATAGTGTAATACCTGTAAGAATCTTTAACAGGCCGGAATTGGTTGTCGTAACACTAAGTAATACAAAGGAGAATCATTAATATGGAAATGTGGAATAAAGACTTTAGCAATATATCGATTCAATATGAGGATAGTGTGGTTCGTATTAAAGCTGACGATATGCTGATGAATTTCCTGGAATTACCATCTCATGGTTCTTATTTTTTATCTCAGCATATTTTAAACACCTATGAAACTATATTCGAGAAACCCCTAAAGATAAGTAACCACTCTTTGGCTATAGAGATCATAGCTCATGTATTTGTAGATACTATCTTAGAGAATATCAGTGATTTTAGTGATTCTATTTCCCATGATAAATTAAAACCGGTTATTGACACTTTAGAGCACCTAAGAGAACATACTAAGATTATAGACTGCGGAGAATCTTCGGTAGATAATAACCGTTTTATATGGGATTCACTTGTTCCTTTTCATACCATTATATATGGCATGGCAGAAATGGCCACTACGAAAGATGGCAATCGTATCAAGAGTTAAAAATGTCGAAATTATTGGAGGGTATATGTTAATAATTGATAAAACGAGTGTAATGAATTTGGACAATTCCATACGGGGTGCAAGAAACCCTATGAACAGCTGGGAGAAGAGTGACAGTTATTATTCAGCAGATGGATCGTATGTATTAGGTGAACAAGATTTAGCACTGGTTAAAAAACTATGTCGTGCCGGAAGTGACCATCGGAAATTTATACGTCAGATTTTGGTGTCTGTAGATATTACCGCACCCTTATATTGGTGGAAGGAGTTTGATACTTATAAAGTTGCAACAGTATCTAATTCCACCAGCACCATGCATAAAATACATAGTAAATCATTTGAATTGGATGATTTTAGTTACGATCAACTAAACACAGAATCGAAAGAACTATTCTTAGTTTTAATTAAATACTTAGAAGAATTAAGAATCAGATATATCGAAAATAAAGATAAAACTATTTGGTATAATATGATTCAATTGTTACCGTCCAGCTATAACCAGCTAAGAACCTGTACCTTAAATTATGAAACCCTTTTGAATATCTATCACTCTAGGAAAAATCATAAGCTAAATGAGTGGCATATTGTATGTGATTGGATACATACACTTCCGTATGCATCTGATTTAATTATTGGAGAGTGATTTTCACCGATAATTGTATATAATTTTTCATTAACAGAACAGTTTTTGCATTACTTTTGCAATTATGATATAATATCTTTGAATTTTGACCAGATGAATCTGAAGTTTGAAATGTTAACAGAATAGATTATAGTAAAAGCAAGCATTTTTTTGGAGGAAGTAAATGAAAGTAACAATTTATACCGATGGAGCTGCAAGAGGTAATCCGGATGGACCAGGCGGATATGGAACTATATTAGTATATATAGATTCGAATGGAACGGAACATATGAGAGAATATTCCGGTGGTTTCAAAAAAACTACGAATAACAGAATGGAATTAATGGCAGCCATCATTGGACTGGAAGCGTTGACAAAACCTTGTGAAGTAGATTTATATTCTGATTCACAATATTTAGTCAAAGCTTTTAATGAGCATTGGCTTGAGAGCTGGATAAAAAAAGGCTGGAAACGAGGTAAAAATGAACCGGTGAAAAATGTAGATCTGTGGCAGAGACTTTTAAAAGCCATAGAGCCTCATAAAGTTCGGTTTATATGGGTGAAAGGCCATGACGGACATCCGCAGAATGAAAGATGCGATGTATTAGCAACTACTGCAGCAGACGGGGATAATTTAGCAGACGATGTTATCCGGTAAGCTGTATTTTTTGCGGACATTAAGAGAGTTGTTCAATCGCTTAGGAAGCTGCAAAAGAGATGTGCATTTTCTTAAGGGCATAAACATTTGCTAATTTTTCACGCAAATAGAATCGGCAGGAAACAAGAGAAAAGTTTCTTCCGGTTAGAATAAACTTAGAAGATAAAACATGAATCAGGAAGATACGGAAGGACGAACAAATATGGCTGAATTAACACCTATGATGCAGCAGTATATGGAAATTAAAAATCAATATAAAGATTGCATTCTTTTTTACCGTCTTGGGGATTTTTATGAAATGTTTTTTGAGGATGCATTAACCTGCTCAAAAGAATTAGAAATCACCTTAACCGGCAAAAATTGCGGACAAGAGGAACGTGCTCCCATGTGCGGGATACCTTATCATGCGGTAGAAAGTTACTTGAATAAATTAATCAGTAAGGGATTCCGTGTGGCAATCTGCGAACAGGTGGAGGATCCAAAAGCTGCTAAAGGGATTGTAAAAAGAGAGGTAATTCGTATAGTTACGCCCGGAACCAATTTAAATCCCCAGGCTCTGGATGAAAGTAAAAATAATTATTTAATGGGAATCGTACATACCATAAATGCTTATGGAATCGCAACCGTAGATGTAACTACCGGAGATTTTTATGTTACGGAAGTAGATACGGATCGGAAACTTTTAGATGAAATTAATAAATTCAATCCCTCTGAAATTATATGTAACAGCACATTTATGGTAAGCGGAGTTGATATAGAAGATCTAAAAAACCGGATGCAGATATCGGTATCTGATTTAGAACCCTGGTATTTTGATGATGACTTATGTGTTAATTCTTTAAAAGAGCATTATAAAGTATCCTCCCTTGCAGGGCTTGGAGTAAAGGATTATACTATTGGAGTGATTGCGGCAGGAGCCGTTATGCAGTATTTATATGAAACCCAGAAAAACTCCTTAAGCCACCTAACCAGACTAACCCCTTATAGCACCAGTAAATATATGTTATTAGACAGTTCAACAAGAAGAAATCTGGAATTAGTGGAAACCTTACGAGAAAAGCAGAAACGAGGTTCCCTGTTATGGGTACTTGACAAAACCAAAACTGCCATGGGTGCCAGATTATTAAGAAGTTATGTGGAGCAGCCGTTAATAGATAAGAGTGAAATTAATGAAAGACTGGATGCGATTGCCGAATTAAATAATACTGTAATAACCAGAGAAGAGATTCGAGAATATTTAAATCCCATTTATGACCTGGAACGCTTAATCGGCCGTATCAGTTATAAAAGTGCAGGCCCCAGAGATTTAATATCTTTTAAATCTTCTTTATCCATGTTGCCATATATTAAAGGACTTCTTGAATATACTTCCAGTCAATTATTAAAACAAATCTATACGGAATTAGATCCGTTAGAAGATATTTTTAATTTAATAGAACAGTCTATCGTGGAAGAGCCGCCTCTTGCCGTTAAGGAAGGCGGTATTATTAAGGACGGCTATCATGAGGAAGTAGATAAATTACGGAAAGCCAAAACGGAAGGAAAAACATGGCTTGCCGAATTGGAAACCAAGGAAAAAGAAAATACAGGGATCAAAAATTTAAAAATTAAATTTAACCGGGTATTTGGTTATTATCTGGAGGTAACGAATTCTTACCAGAATCTGGTACCTGATACCTGGATAAGAAAGCAGACTCTGGCTAATGCAGAAAGATACACTACACCAGAATTAAAAGAACTGGAAGATGTCATCTTAGGGGCTGAGGATAAGCTTTATTCCCTTGAGTATGATATTTTCTGTGAAGTCAGGGATAAGATTGGGAACGAGGTACACCGGATCCAACAAACGGCGAAAGCAATCGCTAAGGTCGACGTATTTGCTTCCATGGCATTGGTTGCAGAACGGAATAATTTTACCAGACCATCCATCAATGAAAACGGTGTGATTGATATTAAAGACGGAAGGCATCCTGTGGTTGAACAGATGTTATCGAATGATATGTTTGTAACCAATGATACCTATCTAAATAATAAAGAAAATCGTATTTCTATTATCACCGGTCCCAATATGGCGGGTAAATCTACCTATATGCGTCAAACTGCTTTAATCGTATTATTGGCACAGATTGGAAGTTTTGTACCGGCGGCCCATGCCGAGATCGGTATTGTAGACCGAATCTTTACCAGGGTCGGTGCTTCTGACGATTTAGCTTCCGGTCAAAGTACTTTTATGGTTGAAATGACAGAAGTGGCAAATATTTTGCGTAATGCTACCAAGAACAGCCTCCTGATCTTAGATGAAATCGGTAGAGGTACCAGTACTTTTGACGGATTAAGTATTGCATGGGCCGTGGTGGAACATATCAGTAATCCAAAATTGCTTGGTGCTAAAACGCTGTTTGCTACTCATTATCATGAATTGACGGAATTAGAGGGGAAACTTGACAGTGTTAACAATTATTGTATCGCTGTAAAAGAACATGGTGAAGATATTATTTTTCTGCGTAAAATCATTAAGGGCGGAGCGGACAAAAGTTATGGTATTCAGGTGGCAAAATTAGCCGGTGTACCGGATAGTGTATTAAAACGTGCCCACGAAATCGTTGATGAATTAAGTAAAAATGATATTGCTGAAAAAGCCAGATCCATAAATATAGATAAAAAAGTTCCTGTGAAAGACAAAGAAGAAATTATCCTAAGAGAACAAAACATGTCCGATCTCACAGCCAAAATGAAAAAGCGGCATGGAGAAATTCCGGATCAGATGTCCTTATTTGACTTGAGTTCAAACGATGATATTATTATGGAGTTAAAAGAAATGGATATGAATACGTTAACTCCTATGGAAGCTATGAATAAGTTATACCAGATACAGCAAAAGATCAAAAGTCGTCTGTAGGACAGGAGGTTAAGCTATGCCTAAGATAACCGTATTAGATGAAAATACAATCAATCAGATTGCAGCCGGAGAGGTAATCGAACGTCCTGCTGCTGTAGTGAAAGAATTAGTGGAAAATGCAATTGATGCAGGTGCTAATGCAGTTACGGTGGAAATAAAAGAGGGCGGTATTAGTTTTATACGTATTACAGACAACGGTTCCGGTATTGAAAAAGAGGATATGCCGCTGGTTTTCCTGCGTCATTCAACCAGTAAGATACGGACAGCAGAAGATTTACTTAAGGTAACCAGTTTGGGATTCAGAGGAGAGGCCTTATCAAGTATAGCAGCTATATCCCAGGTAGAATTAGTCACAAAAACCAGTGAGAGTTTTACCGGACTGCGTTATTTAATTGCCGGCGGAGAAGAAAAAAGTCTGGAACATATCGGTTGTCCTAACGGTACGACATTTATAATACGCAATCTTTTTTATAATACACCGGCCAGAAAAAAATTCCTTAAATCCCCTGTAACCGAAGCGGGGTACATAAATGATTTAATGGAGCGCTTGGCGGTATCTCATCCGGATGTCTCCTTTAAATTCATAAACAACGGACAGATCAGGCTGCATACTTCAGGAAATAACAATCTAAAAGATATTATATATAATGTTTACGGCCGTGATATTACGGCAAACCTGTTATTAGCAGAAAGCAGTAATGAACAGATCTCTGTTGAAGGGTATATTGCAAAGCCGTTAGTATCCAGGGGTAATCGGAACTATGAAAATTATTATATAAACGGAAGATACGTAAAAAGCACTTTAATCAGCAAGGCGATAGAAGAAGCTTACAGACCCTTTATCATGCTTCACAGATATCCTTTTACTTCTCTTCATATTCGAATCAAAAGTGAACTAATCGATGTCAACGTACATCCTGCCAAATTAGAAATACGCTTTAAAAACGGAGAGGAGTTGTATCAGCTTCTCTACCATACGATAAAAAGTACGCTGGAAGGAAAAGAAATGATTCCTGCCGTACATTTAACGGAAGAAAAACAGGAAATCAAAATTGATCAAAAAATTCCCGAACCTTTTGAAGAAAAACGCAGGCAGGAGTATAACGGTGAATTAAATAATCCTCCGTCCAGACAGGAAAGTTATAAAAATCAGAATAAAGATTCTATCAATTCTAACCGGAGCGATGGAAATGCAAACTTTAAGAGTAATGAAAATCATGTAAAAGGAAACTATTCTACAACAATAGAATCAGGATTTCAAAATAAATATTCTGCAGAAGATAAGGTTTTAATAAGAGAAACAGAGATAGGCAAATTGAATGAAGTGGTAAGCGATGCGCCGGCTTATGTAAAAGAAGAAATTCTTTCCTCACAAAATAAGATTCAGAAAGAGGAGGTAACGGAAGTTTTAACGGACAGTCCGGAATATAATAAGGAGCCGCAAGTTATAGACAGTGCAGAGCAATTATCGTTTCTATCGGAAGAAGCGATAAAAAGCCACCGTATCATCGGCCAGGTTTTCTCAACTTATTGGATTGTTGAATTCGGTGACAAGTTGTTTTATATAGATCAGCATGCAGCTCATGAGAAAGTACTTTATGAAAAGATTATGAAATCTTTAAAGGAAAAGACTTATACATCCCAATTTTTAGAACCTCCGATTATTTTGTCGCTGACCATGCGGGAAGAGGAAGCACTTAAAAAACATATTATTTCTCTAAATAATATCGGTTTTGAGATTGAAGCGTTCGGCGGAAAAGAATACGCTGTCCGGGCTGTACCCAGTGACTTATTTGGTTTGGCACAGTATGAAATATTAATAGAACTTATTGACGGATTCGCCCAGGAGGTATATAATGATACGCCGGAACTGATTCTGGAAAAAATTGCGTCCATGTCCTGTAAAGCGGCAGTAAAAGGGAATCACCGGCTGTCAGGTGAGGAGGCTGGGGCATTAATTGAGGAATTATTAACCTTAGATAATCCCTATCACTGTCCCCATGGGAGACCGACGATTATTTCCATGAGCAAATATGAATTGGAGAAAAAATTTAAAAGAATTGTATAAATAACGGATACTTAAGTGTGAATAAGAATTTTGAAAAGGCCAAAATTCTTTCGAAGAACTCCAAAATGAAATTTTAGGAATTTCATTTTGTACTTCTTCCTCCATTATTTGAGATGATGCTTTGCAGAACATGTTTGGTAGTGTGATGAAAACAACGGTGTACGGAAAGAGTGAAAGAAAAACATATCACTCTGAAGATATTCAAAATAATCACATTGAAACTCATTTTGAACTTTTTTCATCAGATTTTGTGCTGCCGTTAACGACGGAATGCGAGGTAAGAGTGAAAGAAAATTTTGAAAAGGAAAGGTTACCACTGTGTGATTCTTTCACTCCTTTTTATTTGTGGCAGTATCGCAGGCAGGCCTGCGATATGCAATGGGTGTAAAACATGAAGAAACCTTTGATTATACTAACAGGACCTACAGCTGTAGGTAAAACAGAATTATCCATTCAACTCGCAAAAGCTATTGATGGAGAAATCATTTCTGCAGACTCCATGCAGGTATATAAAGATATGGATATTGGTACTGCGAAAATCACTATCAATGAAATGCAGGGAATTAAACATTATCTGATAGATGAACTGGAGCCGGAAGAAGAATTTAATGTAGTTAAATTTAAAGAACTTACAGTAAAGTATATGAATGAAATTTATTCTAAAGGTAAGATTCCTATTATAGTGGGAGGCACCGGTTTTTATATCCAGGCAGTCCTTTATGGTATCGATTTTAAAGATAACGGTGAAGATACGATTTACCGAAAGCAATTGAAAGAACTATACGTAAAGGAGGGTGCAGCTTCTCTCCATCAAAAACTGGATGAAGTTGATCCTGGATCGGCAAAAGCGATTCACCCGAATAATGTGAAACGAGTTATCAGGGCATTGGAATATTATTATCAGACCGGCAGCAGGATATCAGAACATAATGAAGAACAGCGGCAGAATGAATCACCTTACAATTTCTGTTATATCGTATTAAACAATGAACGTGAAATTGTGTATGAAAGAATAAACAAACGGGTTGATTTAATGATAGAAAACGGTCTGGTAAAAGAGGTAGAATCTTTACTGGATAAGGGATGTACGAAAGATATGGTTTCTATGCAGGGTTTAGGTTATAAGGAAATTATCTCATATTTAGAAGGGAAATTTTCTCTGGAAGATGCGGTATATACCTTAAAAAGAGATACCAGACACTTTGCAAAACGACAGCTTACCTGGTTCAAACGGGAAAAGGAAGTTATTTGGATAAATAAACAGGAATATATCAATGATGAAAATAAAATATTGGAAGTACTTCTACAGGAAATCAAGAAAAAAAACATCATATAACTAATCAGAAGCAGACTTCTAATTATTAATATAATACGCTTTCCTTGCGTCTTTAAAAACTGATATGATCTCATAAGAGAAAGGTTAAACATGGATAATTTATATAAACAAATGTATAAAGATTTGCATATTGATGAAGTTATTTTAAATTACTGCAGTTTTGTTGAAAACGGATTAATAAAACGGTTTGAGGATATTGATAAAGTAGCAGAGTACAATCAGCTGAAGGTTTTAAAAGCAATGCAGGATAATCGTGTTAGCGATATACATTTTGCCGCAACAACCGGTTACGGTTACAATGATCTTGGACGTGATACTTTGGAAAAAGTTTACGCAGATGTTTTTCACACCGAATCCGCGCTGGTAAGACCACAGTTGATCAGTGGGACACACGCTTTGACTATAGCTTTATCCGGTAATTTAAGACCCGGAGATGAGATTTTATCACCAGTCGGGAAACCTTATGATACGTTAGAGAAAGTAATTGGAATAAGTACGGATACGGAAGAAGAGCCTGCCAATGGAAAGAATGAATCCGTAACAGCCGAGCAGGGCAAGAGAGCAGGGCGTTTAACCGGATCTCTCGCAGAATATGGTATCACCTATTCTCAGGTTGATTTACTGCCTGATGGAAGTTTTGATTATGACGGAATCCGGGGAGCAATGAATGAACGCACGAAGTTAATTACCATACAGCGTTCCAAAGGATATCAAACCAGGCCGACACTGTCAGTACAGCGAATTGGAGAATTAATTCATTTTATAAAAGAAATAAATCCTAATGTTATCTGTATGGTAGATAATTGCTATGGTGAATTTGTAGAAATTACGGAACCAACGGATGTAGGTGCCGATCTCTGCGTAGGTTCCCTGATTAAAAACCCGGGAGGCGGTTTAGCGCCAATCGGCGGTTATATCGTAGGGAAAGAGGAATTTGTGGATAATGCGGCGTATCGTTTAACAGCTCCCGGCCTTGGCAAAGAAGTCGGAGCAACACTGGGTATTAACGGCTCATTATACCAGGGATTATTTTTGGCACCCGTTGTAGTTTCCGGCGCGTTAAAAGGCGCTATTTATGCGGCTAATATTTATGAAAAGCTAGGTTTTCCCGTTATACCAAATGGTACGGAATCCCGACATGATATTATACAGGCAGTAACCTTAGGAACTCCGGAGGGAGTAGTTGCTTTCTGCAAAGGAATTCAGGCTGCTGCGCCGGTAGATAGTTTTGTAACTCCGGAACCATGGGCTATGCCGGGATACCATTCCGATGTTATTATGGCCGCCGGGGCATTTATTCAGGGCGCATCCATAGAACTGAGTGCGGATGCACCAATTGAACCTCCTTATGCGGTTTATTTCCAGGGAGGGCTGACCTGGTATCATGCGAAATTCGGTATTCTTATGTCGGTACAGAAATTATATGAAGAGAATTTAATTCATTTAGATAGATGATTCTATAATATGTTTTATATGCTAATAGGATAACTATATGCTGATACTATTAAGGTGTAGAATAACAGTTAAAACGATTTTATACATCTTCATATAAATGAAATGTAGAAGTACTTTTTAATACAAGAATATTAGGTAATGTGCTAATATAATCAAAGTTACCTTAGGTATTTTATGCTATTTTTGTATACAAACGTGATGAATTATGTTAGAATGGACAATAGAAATCTGGTATTTGGAGGTAATATTGTTATGGCAAGAGTAAGCGGTAAGAACTCATGGGCATTATTACTGTTGATTTTAGCTGGTATAGTATTAGGTGGATTTATCGGATATCTGGCTAAAGATGTATCAGGATTATCCTGGTTAAACTACGGACAAAACTTTAGTCTCGGAGATACGAATGGTGCCGGAATTATACGGTTAAATTTAGGAGTTATGGTTATTAGCTTCGGGTTATCGATCAAGATTACAATTGCCAGCATTATAGGTGTAGTCTTAGCCATAATAATATATCGCAAGCTTTAGAATAGATTTCCTATTTATTTTCTTGGAGAGAGAATAAACGGGAGGTTATATGATAGAAAAGTATTATACTGTGAAAGAGTTGCCTGTTTCTGAAAGACCTTATGAAAAGTATGAAAAATCAGGCCCGTCTGCTTTGTCAGATGCAGAGCTGTTGGCTATTATCATTCGTTCCGGTTCAAGGAATGAAAGATCAGTAGATTTAGCTACCAGAGTTTTGGGTTATTCTGGAAGTTATCCCGGGTTAATTGGGTTAAATCATATGAATATGAATGAATTGCAGTCAATAAAAGGTATCGGAAGAGTGAAAGCAATTCAGTTGTTATGTATTGCCGAATTGACAAAACGTATGGCGAAAGCAACCAATGAGGGAAGATTGAAAATGAACACTCCTGAAGCGGTTGCTCATTATTATATGCAGGACATGCGGCATTTATCAAGGGAAAGAGTTCTGCTTATCATGTTAGACTCCAAAAGTAAGATTTTAAAAGATATGATAATTTCTACCGGCACGATAAACAGTTCCTTATTATCACCCCGGGAAATTTTTTTGAATGCTTTAAAATATGAAGCGGTATTTGTTATTTTACTGCATAATCATCCAAGCGGTGATCCTACTCCCAGTATGGAAGACATTCAAATTACAAAAAGAATGAAAGAAGCTGGAAATTTAATTGGAATTAAACTTATGGATCATATTATTATTGGAGATAATAAATATATAAGCTTAAGTGAGCAAGGTTATATTTAACCTGGTTATATATAGTACAGTTATCTTGAATCTGATAATATTTTAGGGTGGTAGAGTAAAATAATAAATTTTGTGGCTGTCAGCCACTCGGTTCTGATGAACAATACATGCAATTGTGTGTAAAAGTAGTATTTTACGTCGGTTAACAAGTTTGGAAGGAGACAACAGGTATGGCAGGAAAGGTATATGGTATTGATTTTGGAACTAGTACCATTAAAATATATCATAAAAATGATGGGATCATCTTAGATGAAAAAAATATGATAGCGGTTGCAAATCGTAAACAGGTGATAGCGGCTGGTAATGAAGCTTTTGAAATGTATGAAAAGGCACCCTCTAACATATACGTAAGTTATCCGGTAAAAAATGGTGTAATTGCTGATATAGCTAATATGTTAGAATTATTAAATTATATGATACGTAAAATTAATAAAAAAAGCAAAAAATTATCGGCAGTGGCTGTTATCGTAGCAACCCCCTCAGATATAACAGAAGTGGAGAAAAGAGCATTTTTTGATCTGGTTGCAAGTTCTAATTTCAAGGCTAAGAATATAAAAATAGTTGAAAAACCTATTGCAGATGCTATTGGAATCGGACTTGACGTAACTAATGCGAAAGGGGTTATGGTGGTGGATATCGGTGCTGATACAACAGAAGTTTCCATTATGTCCCTGGGCGGGATAGTTATTAGTAAGTTGATCCCTATTGGAGGTAACCGTCTGGATGAATCCATTAAATCTTACGTAAAGAAAAATTATAACCTGGTTATCGGAGATAAAACTTCAGAGGGTATTAAAAAGGAGTTGGCATCTGCTTTACCAATGGAAGATAACAGTATTAAAGTTTACGGACGTAATGTTGTTACCGGTCTTCCCGCAGAAGTTGAGATAAATTCAGCCAGTGTATATGAATCCATAACGGAATATCTGTCTACAATCGTTGATGCTATCCGAATAATATTAGAAAGAACTCCCCCTGAAATTTCATCGGATATTATAGATTCCGGTATTTTTGTAACAGGCGGGTCTGCATCAATATCGGGTCTGGATAAATTAATCGCCAAAGAAACGGGACTAAATGTGAATATCTGTAAAGATGCCACTGACACGGTAGTAAATGGACTTGGCAAAATCATTGAAGATAAGAAACTCTTTTCACTGGCCTGTTCCTTAAAACAAACAAATTTTAGCGGTTAATCCTTAATTTAGTATATTAATAATCCGGCCTAAGGGTATGCTGTTTTAAAACATATACCAAGGTCGGACATTTTTAAATATTTAATAATCTGATTTACTGACATCAACAGTTTATCTGATAAAAATGTTACTCGGATTATAGGAAAAGAGGTATCTATGAGAAGAAGGACAAAGTTCAATATAAATCCAAAGCATTTATTTATATCAGGCGCTTTATTATGCTTTGTATTAATATTTGTTTCCTTTCAATATAAAGAACAATTATCACCAGTAAAAACAGCGGCAGGAAACGTTATATCACCGATGCAGAATGGTATTAATTCCATAGGCCATGCAATTTCAGATCAGGTTGAGAAATTATCCAGTTTAAATAAATTATTAAAAGAGAATGCAACTCTTAAGAATCAGGTTGGTAACTTATCCTACGAAAATAAAATATTATTACAGGATAAATATGAATTAGACCGGTTCCGCGATTTATATAAATTGGATAAGAAATATGCAGATTATCCAAAAGTCGGTGCAAGGGTAATTGATGCAGATCCGAATAGCTGGTATAATAGTTTTCGAATTGATAAAGGCGCGGATGATGGTATCGCTGTTAATATGAATGTAATTGCCGGAAACGGGCTGGTAGGAATTGTTGAAGAAGTAGGTAAAAACTGGGCAAGAGTTAAATCTATAATTGATGATTCCAGTAATGTAAGCGGAATGTTTTTAAAAACATCAGATCAATGTATTGTAAATGGTGATTTGGAATTATATAATTCAGGAGTAATCGGCGTAGAATTAATCAGTAAGGATGCAAAAGTATCCGACGGTTATGAAGTAGTAACCTCGCCAATCAGTGATAAATATCTGCAGGGAATACTTATCGGTTATATCAGTGACTTAACCGTTGATCCGAATAATCTTACCAAAACAGCACATTTGACTCCTGCTGTTGATTTTGACCGATTAGAAGAAGTGCTTATCATCACTGAATTAAAGGAACCATTGGTAGATATAGATGATACAAAAAAGAAATAACACCATAAAAGGCAGGAGTGTAATTATTAGTGAAACGGTTTATAGTAGTAATAATTGAAATTTTAATATGCTTTTTATTGCAGACAACGGTATTTCAATGGTTAGCTCTTGCCCATGTAACTCCAAACCTCCTGCTTATATTAACGGTAGCGGTTGGTTTGATGCGGGGAAGAACCGAGGGCCTCATTGTAGGATTTGTATGCGGGTTATTGATTGATTTTTGTTATGGTGATATACTCGGCTTATATGCCTTAATTTACATGATAATTGGTTATTTAAACGGCTATAGTCATAGGATATTTGTGAAAGATGATTTAACGATTCCGATTTTTTTGGTAGGAGTAAGTCAGTTTGTATACTTTTTTTTGTTCTATATTTTTGAATTCTTATTAAAAGGTAAATTGAACATATTATTTTATCTTGTTAGTATTGGATTGCCGGGAATTATTTATACGGTAGTTGTTTCTATTGTATTATACAAGTTACTGAACATAATCAATACGCGGCTGGACCGTAAAGAGGAAGAGGAGGTGTAGCGAATTGATTGACATTATTTGGGAAAAAGTGAAGCAGGTACTTTCTTCCAGACTGCTTCCTATTTCACTGATTTTTATATTTTTATTCAGTTTATTGGTAAACCGGATCTTTACCCTTCAGATAGTTGAGGGAGAAGAACATTCTACGGAACTTTCTTTAAAATACACAAAAACCAGAGAAATTAAAAGCACCAGAGGTAATATTTATGACAGAAACGGAATTTTACTGGCTTATAACAAATTGAGCTATTCCGTGGTATTGGAAGAAAGCACTAAGCTTACAACTAACGAAGAAAAAAATGACATGCTTTCTCATTTAATATTATTATTAGAAAAGTATGGCAATACTATAGAAAATGAATTTGGCATAGCCATTGATAAAGATGGCAAGTTATATTTTACTGTTGATGAAAAAGCAGAACTAAGGTTTAAGAGGGATGTCTATGGAAAGAAATCTATAGATGAACTATCAGAAGAACAAAAAGCTGCGACAGCTGAAGATGTGTTCGATTATTTGCGTTACGGGGATAAGAAATATAATACATGGTTTAATATTTCTGACAAATATTCTTTGGAAGACGCGCTAAAAATTATGACTTTAAGATATGCCATCTTTGCAAATTATCCGAAATATAATCAGATCATTATATCTTCCAATGTAAGTAATGAAACAGTAGCTGCAATATATGAAAACAGTTCCACTCTTCCGGGTGTCGGAATTGCCCAGCAGACAAACCGTGTCTATAATGACAGCATTTATAATTCGCAGATCCTGGGATATACAGGATTGATTAACTCGGATGAATTGGAAGCTCAGCCGAAAGGTTCTGAATATAATAATTCAGATATTATCGGTAAGACCGGTATTGAAAAAGTATATGAATCTTATTTAGCCGGAAAAAAAGGTCTTGAAACCATATCAGTTAATTCAGCCGGTAAGTTTCTAAACATTTTAGAGCGCAAGAATCCGATTGCAGGCGGAGATGTCTATCTGACAATTGATGACATGTATCAAAAAGCTTTTTATAAGATTATAGAAAGACATTTGGCAGGAATACTTCTATCAAAAATTAATAACAGTACGGATGCCGGAACCAGAGGCACCTCTTCAAAAGATATCAGAATACCAATTTATGATGTGTACTATGCATTAATAAACAATAATGTAATTGATGTGA
The DNA here is from genome assembly GCF_030913705.1 of Anaerocolumna sp. MB42-C2. GTDB lineage: Bacteria > Bacillota > Clostridia > Lachnospirales > Lachnospiraceae > Anaerocolumna. The sequence goes on along the minus strand of NZ_CP133190.1, from coordinate 393,692 downwards.
ATGCCTTTACGGAAGATGATGCAACCAGCTTGGAGAAACAGGTACATCAAAAATTTTTAACGAAACAGGAAGAAGTCCTTGGTGAGCTGGGCAATCTGCTGGATATAAACAGTACAACGGTTAACAGTTCGGCTTCTGAGGAAATGCAGGATTATTTATCTTATATCTATACCAAGTTAGGAGATGCAGATGTACTAATAACTTCTAAGAAACAAATAAATAATGATACTACTTTGGTGTCTGCCATAGACCAGAATGACAATACGTATAAAGATTATCAAGCGAATAAAATCAGTCTCAGTAAATTCCTGCAATACGCAATATCTAAAAACTGGATTGATCTAACAAAATTAAATATTGGAGATGCATATTTTAGTACAGATGAACTTTATGAAAAACTCTTAGATTATATTAAAAATCTTTTATTAGAAGACAACATTTTTCATAAAAAAATATACAAGGATTTGGTATATTCGTACAAATTATCAGGAAGAGAAATTTGTCTTTTATTATTTGACCAAGGTGTGTTAAAATATAATGAGGAAGAAATTTCAAAACTAGAGAATGGGACTACTTCCGCATATTCATTTATAACTGGTAAGATAAAAAAGCTTGAAATCACACCTGCCCAATTGGCATTAGATCCCTGCAGTGCATCAATTGTTGTAACAGATGTAAAAACAGGTGATGTATTAGCAATGGTATCTTATCCAAGTTATGACAATAATAAATTTGCTAATAAAATTGATCCTGCTTATTATACCAAAGTGATGAATGATTTAACAGTTCCTTCTTATAATCGAGCTACGAAACAACGGACAGCTCCAGGTTCTACATTTAAAATGGTAACCGCTACGGCTGGGTTGGAGGAGGGTGTACTTGGACCTACGGAAACAATCTTAGATCAGTATGAATTTGATAAAATCTCCAATGGACCACATTGCTGGTCCACCACCAGTCATGGTAAAATAGATGTCACTACAGCGCTTGAAGTTTCCTGCAATTATTTCTTTTATGAGTTGGGCTGGCGGCTGGGAGGTGGCAGTGCAGGACCTAACAGGGATCAGAATGGATTGAAAGAACTTTCACGATACGCCGCTCTATATGGGTTAAACAGAAAATCGGGAATTGAATTGGAAGAAGCGGAACCGCACATATCCGATAAGGATTCCATTCGTTCAGCTATCGGACAGGGTACAAATAACTATACTCCTGTACAGCTGGCACGTTATTTGACAGCAGTCGCAACAAGCGGAACACTGTATGAGTTGACTTTAATCGACAAAGTTGTTGATAAAGATGGTTCGGTAATATTGGATAATAAAGCAAAATCAGAAAAATTAAAACAAGTAAGTGATACTACATGGAACTTACTACATGAGGGGATGTATAAGGTTGCCAACGGCAGCCGGAGTTCTTCTTCTTATGTGTTTAAGGATCTGCCTTATAAAGTAGCCGGCAAAACCGGTACTGCACAGGAAAGCACCTTACGAGCAAACCATGCTTTGTTTTTGTCTTATGGACCTTATGAAAATCCTGAAATATCAGTTGCTGTAGTAATTCCAAATGGTTATGCTTCCAGCAATGCAGTTGAACTGGCACGTGATATTTATAGCTATTATTTTGATGTAAAAGATAAAGAAAAATTAGTTAACGGTGGTGCAATATTACCGGAATCTGATTCACCGACTTTTACGGATTAATGTGAATCATTATATAAAATCGTTAACTATTCAGACACTGCTGTTCTAACAGACAAGAACATAAGAATGTATCGGGCGGCCTGAATAGTTACAATAAAGTAATCCATCCGGGAGGTATTCATGAATAATCCAGTCATTATAAAGGGTAATAAATATGGCATCGTTGTAGTACTGGATGCTGAAATGGAATTTGAAGAACTAAAAGAAAAAATTGCGGAAAAGTTTCGTGATTCTTCAAAATTTTTTGAAAAAGCACAGATGGCAATCAGTTTTGAGGGAAGAAACTTAACCAATGAAGAACAGCGGGATATTTTAAATATTATTGCCGATGAAACAGAGCTTCATGTTGTATGTGTCATAGAGAATGACCCGCAAAAAGAAGAAGTATTTAAAAAAGCCCTTGATGAAAAATTGATGGAACTTTCGAATACGACAGGTCAATTTTATAAAGGAAATCTCAGATCGGGCCAGGTTTTGGAATCAGAAACCAGCATAATTGTTATTGGTGATGTGAACCCGGGTGCCCGTATTGTGTCAAAAGGTAATATTATTGTATTAGGATCATTAAAAGGAACGGTATTTGCCGGTGCTACCGGTAATACGAATTCTTTTGTTCTGGCCCTTGCAATGAATCCGGTTCAAATCAGAATCGCGGATACGATTGCAAGAGCTCCGGATAAACCTGCGAAAGACGGCTTAAAAGAAACTAAAATTGCGTTTCTGGAGAATGGCAATATCTATATAGAGCCTTTAAGCAAAGAGGTTTTAAATGATATCAATATATAGTATTTCATTTATTATATAATTAGGTTAAAAAATCTTTTGGAGGAAAAACAGTAATGGGTGAAGTAATCGTAATAACATCCGGTAAGGGTGGAGTAGGCAAAACAACGACAACAGCAAATGTTGGAACCGGTTTAGCGAAACTAGATAAAAAGGTAGTATTAATTGATACAGATATAGGATTAAGAAATCTTGACGTAGTTATGGGACTTGAAAATCGAATCGTCTATAATCTTGTAGATGTTATCGAGGGAAATTGCAGAATCAAACAGGCATTAATAAAAGATAAACGGTATCCAAACCTTTACTTATTGCCATCTGCACAGACTAGGGATAAAACAGCCGTAACGCCGGAGCAGATGAAAAAATTAGCAGATGAATTAAGAGATGAATTTGATTACATATTAATGGACTGTCCAGCAGGTATTGAACAAGGCTTTAAAAATGCAATTGCCGGTGCAGACAGAGCATTAGTAGTTACTACTCCTGAAGTATCCGCAGTACGTGATGCGGATCGTATTATAGGCTTACTGGAAGCAAATGAAATGAAGCAGACTCATTTAATCGTAAACAGACTTAGAATGGATATGGTAAAAAGAGGAGATATGATGTCAAGTTCTGATGTTGTTGAAATTCTGGCTGTAGATTTAATAGGAGTTGTTCCGGATGATGAGAATATTGTTATTTCAACGAACCAAGGTGAACCTTTAGTTGGTTCCGATACTTTAGCCGGACAAGCATATTTAAATATATGCCGCAGAATACTTGGAGAGGATATTCCGTATTTGGATTTAAACGAAAAACAGGGATTTTTTGGTAAGCTTGCTAATCTACTAAAGAAAAACTAATTGAGAGGAGATAGTATGATGAGTTTGGCGGATTTCTTCAAGAAAAAAACGTCCAGTAACGTGGCTAAAGATCGATTGAAATTAGTACTTGTTTCTGATCGTGCCGGCTGTTCTCCTGAGATTATGGAACAGATAAAAAATGATATTATTACAGTAATATCAAGATATATTGAGATCGATTTAGAGGGATTAGATATTAAGATAACCCAGACTGAATCAGAAGGAAATAACGGAGTTGTTCCGGCGCTGTTTGCAAATATTCCGATAAAAGATCTTAAAACCAACAAAAAATAAGGATGATTTGCATGTTTCAATTTAAGAAGTACAATATAAGAAACTATGACATATGGATGATTCTAATAGTAATGCTATTAAGTGGAATTGGTGTTTTTCTTATTCGTCTTGTTGAGAAAGAGGGAGAAGGTTTATCAACGAAACAGATAGCAGGAGTTATTTTGGGACTAATTATTATTATTATAGTTTCTTTGATAGATTATCATTTTATCAGCCAATTTTATATAGTTCTTTATATTATTAATTTAATATTATTGATTGCTGTAAGAGTTGCAGGTACAACAATTAATAATTCCACACGCTGGTTAAATTTGAAAATCTTTATGTTTCAGCCGTCAGAGTTGACTAAAATCATTTTAATTATCTTTTTGGCTCAGCTACTGGTTATGTTTAAAGATAAGATGAATAAATTTTATGTATTGTTGATCATGGGTATCCTAATTGCAGTTCCGACTTTTTTAATATTAATTCAGACTAATTTATCTACCAGTTTAGTAATTATGTTTGTATTTGCAATGATGATATTTGCAGGCGGCTTAAGCTACAAAATTATTTTGCCGGTCTTGTTAATTGGAATTCCACTGATATTTGGGACTCTATGGTGCGTTGAGCAGGGTTATGATGTATTTTTCTTAACCACTTATCAGGAAAACAGAATTATGTCTTTTTTAAATCCGGAATCGGATAGCTCTACAGACATTTTGTATCAGCAACACAATTCAATCTCAGTGATTGGATCCGGTAAATTAACAGGAAAATTATTAGAAGAGGGAAAAGATACTCTTCAAAGTGATTCTATCCCAGTTTCTGAAAGTGATTTTATTTTTTCAGTAATTGGAGAATCACTTGGATTTATTGGAAGTTGTGTTATAATAGCATTATTATCTATAATTATATTCAAATGTATCAGTATTGCTCGTCATGCACCAGACGCTAAAGGTATGTTAATAGCAACAGGTATTGCATCTATGTTTATGTTTCAAGTATTTGTCAATGTAGGTGTAGCTACGGCACTTATACCTAATACCGGAATTCCATTACCTTTTGTAAGTTATGGACTAAGTTCCATAGTCAGCAGTATGATTGCAATTGGATTAGTTATGAATATTAGTTTACAAAGAAAAAATAAAAGGGGGTAAAACCATATGAATATTGGTATGATTGCACATGATGCAAAAAAGAAATTAATGCAGAATTTTTGTATAGCATATCGTGGAATACTGAATAAACATGAGCTGTATGCGACAGGGACTACTGGAAGATTAATTGAAGAAGTAACAAATCTGAATGTTCATAAATATCTTGCAGGACATCTTGGCGGTGAACAGCAGATGGGAGCACAAATTGAACATAATCAAATAGATCTTGTCATTTTTTTAAGAGATCCGCTTTCACCGAAATCTCATGAACCGGATGTGAATAATGTAGTTAAATTGTGTGATACTCATAATATACCTTTGGCCACCAATCTAGCGACTGCTGAATTACTGATTAAAGCATTAGACCGTGGAGATCTGGACTGGCGCGAAATATTTAAAGCATAACAGGTACAGCCTGCAATGTGGAATAGGTGTAAATCATGAAGAAAAAGTTAATCTGTATTGTTATAGCCCTCACAATTTTAACAGGGTGTTCACGATCTACCGAAGTTTTATTACCTTATTCTGAAACAGATAATTTAATTAGTCATGAAAATAATATTGGCACGGAAGAAGTATCAGATTTCTTTGCTAGTGATCTGACAATTATTCCTGATGAACTTAATCATATGGATGATTCCAGTATAACTGCTACATCAGCACTAATTGTTAATACCAGTGATGATGTAGTACTATATGCCAATAATGTTTATGAACGTATGTATCCAGCCAGCCTAACCAAATTAATGACTGCTTTAGTAGTATTAAAAGAAGCTAATTTAAAAGATACGGTAGCGGTAAGTTATAATGCTTCCCATATAACGGAAAGTGGTGCGAAATTATGCGGTTTTAAGGAAGGGGATAAAATAAATTTAGACGATTTATTAAATTGCCTATTAGTTTATTCCGGTAATGATGCCGGTGTTGCTATTGCCGAGCATGTAGGTGGAAGCCTGGAAGGCTTTGCAAAAAAGATGAATGAAACAGCAAAAAGTGTGGGTGCGGTACATTCAAATTTCGTTAATCCCCACGGATTACATGATGATAATCATTATACTACAGCTTACGATTTGTATCTGATTTTTAATGAACTGATAAAATATGATAAATTTGTATCCATTATTAATCAGGAAAGTTATACTACTACTTATAAAGACGCAGAAGGCCAGGATATAACGAAAGAATTTGCTACTACAAACCGTTATTTAAAAGGAACGGAGAAAGCTCCGGATGGTGTTACGGTCGTCGGAGGTAAGACTGGTACAACCAGTAAAGCAGGCAATTGCCTTATTCTTTATAGTAAAGATAACAAGAAAAAATCCTATATCTCTTTAATATTACAAGCAGATGGTGGTAATAGTTTATTTTCACAAATGACTCATTTGTTAGATAAGATTAATTAATCAATTTCTATTTTTTGGTTGTTTTTTGAGTGATAATATACTATAATTATTTTATATTAATTATTTATTTATACATATCACCCAAATTTTGTACACATCTTAAGGAGGAGATTACAATGATACAGATTATTGCAGGCGAAAAAGGTAAAGGCAAGACCAAAGTCTTAATTGAAAAAGCAAATTCCGCAGTAAAAGAAGCAAAAGGTAGTATTGTTTATCTTGACAAAAGCAACAAGCATATGTACGAATTAAGTAATAAGATAAGATTAATTAATGTAAAAGACTATTGTATTGAAAATTACAGTGAATTTATTGGCTTTATATGTGGACTTATTTCACAGGATCATGACTTGGAAACAATTTATCTGGATAGTTTTTTGAAGATTGCATATTCAGAAGGCCCTAATATCTCCTTAATCCTTGAGAAATTAGAACGTATATCTAAAGAATTTAATATAGATTTTGTAATTAGTATCTCTTTGAATGAATCTGATTTTCCCGAAAACGTCAAAAATAATATTGTTGTATCCTTATAAATAAATATTAATATGAACCTTAATGAAAAATTAAGAATTTAAATCTTAATTACCTTAAGTTTAGTTTTAAACAGCTGCGGCACATTAGTGCCGCTTTTTTCTTATTCCATTTTTCATTTTTTTATTGTTTTTCTATGCTGTGTGTGAATCTGCTTTAACCAGCATTGGATTTCAATTTTTATTTATCAGTTCATAAGATATTTAATATTTAGGAATAAATTATGGGTAAAAGTTGACATTTTAAATAAAAATATTTACAATGGTATTAACAATGTGCATAACAATGATGTTAAAAGGAGTACTCGCATGTCTAATGTAAATGATTTATTAGAAGAAGCTATAAGTGAAACTGATAATTTAATGGATGGAGAAATATTTTTATTGAAAGATTTGTTTAAGGGGTATGTTTGGAACAGGATTGCAGTAAAAGACAGACTCTTATTAGGAACCTTGTTTTTAAATTATGTTCAACAAGGTAAATGTTATATGTACGCAATTGAAAAAACATCATCTCATCAGCAGCTATATCAGAAAATAAGTCAGACATAAGGAATCCTCTTCTTAATCTATAGGTGATTTATACGCAGGCTAAAAATTGCAAGAAAGGATGGAAAATATTTGAATGTAATAATTACTAAGTTTAAAGAAGTCTTGTTATCCGTTATTCCCATCACAATAATTGTATTAATACTTAATTTCACACTAACACCTCTTGAGACACCTATTTTAATAAGATTTTTAATAGGGGCGGTATTACTAATAATCGGACTAACGATATTTCTGATCGGAGTAGATATCGGAATTACTCCAATTGGAAATAATATGGGGGGAGCGCTTGCTAAGACCAATAAGCTGTGGTTTGTTATAATTGCGGGCCTGATACTTGGCTTTTTTATATCGGTCGCGGAGCCGGATCTTCATATTTTAGCCGGACAGGTTGATACTGTTTCGTCAGGGTTAATATCAAAAGAAAGTATTGTAGTGATAGTATCTATTGGTATAGCAATTATGCTTTCAATAGGTCTTGGCAGAATTGTTTACAATTTTCCGTTGTATAAACTATTATCATTAATTTATGGAATTGTTTTTATATTTGCCTGCATTACTTCACGTGAATTTCTGGCAATATCATTTGATGCCTCGGGTGCAACAACCGGAGCGCTGACAGTACCTTTTATTCTGGCACTGGCAATCGGTGTATCGAAATTGAAAAAGGATAGCAAAGCATCAGAGAAGGACAGTTTTGGATTAGTAGCCATTGCATCAACAGGCGCTATTTTATCGGTTATGATTATGAGTATAATATCAAAAACGGATAAAATTACGGGCGTGCTTGAAACGGAAAGTCTATCGAATTCCATTATTTTACCCTTTGTTCATGAATTTTTTAAAGCAGTACCAGAAGTAATCGTAGCATTGCTTCCTATTTTGGCATTATTTCTTGCAGCCCAAAAAATTTCTTTTAAACTTTCTAAGAGAGAGGTGAGAAAGATTCTATTTGGAGTACTGTTTACATTTACAGGACTGGTAATATTCTTGGTCGGCGTAAATGCAGGGTTTATGCAGGTCGGGAGTGCTATCGGATATAGCATAGCGTCTTTAGATAATAGGATGTATGTTATTCTTGTTGGTTTTATATTAGGAGTTGTCATAATACTTGCAGAACCGGCTGTATATGTATTAACTCATCAAATAGAGGATGTTACCAGTGGATATGTAAAAAGAGGTGTTGTTATGTTTGCATTGGCAATTGGTGTCGGCATAGCTATTGCATTATCTGTTATACGTATCCTTATTCCGGAGTTGCAGTTATGGCAATATCTTCTGCCAGGCTATATAATATCCATAGCATTAAGTTATTTAGCACCTAAACTTTTCGTAGGTATTGCATTTGATTCCGGTGGGGTTGCATCAGGTCCTATGACGGCTACGTTTATATTGGCATATACGCAAGGTGCTGCAGAAGCAGTAGAGGGAGCAAATGTGCTGGTGGATGGTTTTGGAGTAATTGCTATGGTTGCTATGACACCACTAATAGCGTTGCAAATATTAGGATTGATTTTTAAGATTAAATCCAGGAAAGGAGGGCTTGATAATAATGGAAATTAAAACGGAAGCTTGGGATTTTGAACTTATTAGTGTTATCGCTAATTTCGGTATGGGAAGCAAAATATTAAGGTCTGCCAAAAAATATGGAATTTGCGGCGGAACCATAACGTTGGCAAGAGGTACCGCAAACAACCGAGTATGGGATTATTTGGGCCTTTCAGATGAAAGAAAAGAAATCTTATATATGGTTGCTAATAAGGACGCAGCAGACCAAGTGTTAGATAAAATAAATACGGAATATAAGTTAAACAAACCGAATCATGGTATTGCCTTTACAACATCCATTAGTGCCACAATGGGAATCAGGATGTGTAAATGCGATAATGTGAAACTGGAAAGAGGTGAAGAAAATACGATGTATCAGGTAATAACTATAATTGTTGAGAAAGGCAAAGCTGAGGATGTTATAGAAGCAGCAGTAAAGTCAGGTTCGAAGGGAGGAACCATAGTTAACGGAAGAGGGTCTGGAATTCATGAAACCAGTAAATTGTTTTCTATGGATATTGAACCTGAGAAAGAAATTGTGATTATTCTTGCAGAAGTAGCTGCGACTGAAGCTATAGTAACCGGTATTCGGGAAGATTTAAAGATAGATGAACCTGGGAAAGGAATTATTTATGTTCAGGATGTAAATAAAGCTTATGGTATTTATAAATAATATGAAGTTACAGATTAGGTGATATTATAAATTAGAAGTATTAGTAAGAGTCAAAAACCACGTCTGTTAGGCAAAAACCAACAGATGTGGTTTTTGTTCGGGCTCATATGCAGGTGTTCTTATATGACTTTTTTTGACATGATAAAAGACATCCGCTAATAGCAGATGTCTTAAATTTTGACATTAGAAAAACGTAAAGTATAAATAAAAAAACTCAACTTAATTTAATATGCGTTTTTCCAAAGTCAAATTGTTTGAAAAAGTATTAGTTTTGAAACTTTTTACAAACAAATCATTAGGTTTTTAAATTAATACTTTCGGTTTGCTTAATTATTCGTTACGAAGTCTTCCAAAATAACTTAATGCATATAATCCGGCAATACCTACAATGGCATAGATAACTCTTGATATCCATGTCATATCACCAAATATTACTCTTACCAGGTCGAATCCTAAGAATCCGATTAAGCCCCAGTTGATGGCTCCGATAATAACTAAACACAATGCTATATAATCTACTGTTTTCAATTGATTACCTCCTTTTTGTTGCATTAATTATTGTTACCATTTTTATGCTTAATATTCCTAATGAGAATTTGTAAAAAAGTACATTTAGGGCTTTAATTATTTGATAAATAAAAGTATAATATAACTTATCAGAAATTGCCTTTTAATTTCTGATAAAAGGCGCTGTATTTGCGCCGTACATCCGACTATAGGAATGTATTTTTATTCCTATAGTATAACTTATCAGAAATTGCCTTTTAATTTCTGATAAAAGGCGCTGTATTTGCGCCGTACATTCTTATTATGGGAATATGTTTTTCTATAATATTAGGAAATGGCAAGGAGGATATTTATTTGAGTTCGGGTAAAAAAATCGCCAGATATCGGAAACGCAAAAGTATTAACATTGGTTTTTTGGTATTCCTAATTATATTTGTCTATGTTTTAATAAGTGTATCTATATACTTAACAAAAGACCACTTAACTATTTACGAAGTAAAAGAAGGATCAACATCTGATGATAGTTTATATACAGGTATAATTTTTCGTGATGAAGAAATTATTAACACAAGTATAGCAGGATATATTAACTATTACCATGGAGATGGTGACAGAGTATCAAAAAATTCAACTATATATTCAGTGGATGAAAATAAAGATTCCTACGACTTAATCGGTAATAGTGAAAATTCAGTAAGTTTATCTCCGGAAGATACCATTAAATTAAAGAATGAGATAACCGGTTTCCAAAAAAATTATGAGGACAGTAATTATAAGTCCGTTTATGACTTTAAATACAATATGGAAAATTCTGTATTAGAAATCGTAAACAACAGTAAACTGGCTAAGTTGCAAAGTGTATTAAAAGATAATGGGACAAGCAGTACATTTAAAGTAGTAAAATCAAAAACAAGCGGCGTAATTACATATAGTGTAGATGGTATGGAGGGCCTTGCCGTTGACTCCGTAACCGCAGAAAATTTTAAGTCGGATTCTTATAAAAAGACACAGCTTCGTACTATGGACCTGATTGAAAAGGGCAGGCCGGTTTACAAAATTGTTAAAAATGACAATTGGAGTATTGTATTATTGCTTGATAAAGAACAATACAAGAAACTAAATGATAAGAAATCCGTTCGTATTATTTTTTCGGATGATGGTTTGTCAACTACGGTACCTATAAGTGTTTACCAAAAAGGCACTGATTATTTTGCAAAACTGGATCTGGATAAATTTATGATTCGTTATATTAATCAGAGATTTATCAATGTTGAAATAGAAGTAAATGCTGCAGAAGGTCTTAAAATTCCGGTTTCTTCTATTGTAGAAAAAGAGTTTTATCAAATTCCTTTGGAATACTTCACCATTGGCGGAGACAGTGGAAGTAACGGTTTAATAAAAGAAACTTACAAAGATAATGGTGATGTAGATTATGTATTTGTTCCGGCTGATATATATTACCGTGATGAAAAGTATGGTTACATTGATGCAAGACTATTCGAATCCGGTGATAGAATCCATAATGAGAAAACAGACAAGCAATTTAACATAAGTCAGAAACAAACTTTAGAGGGCGTATTTAATGTAAATAAAGGGTATGCGGTTTTCAGGCGTATTGAGGTTTTATATGAAAATGAGGAATATTGTATAATAAAAAAAGGCACCGAATATGGTTTGTCAGTTTATGACCATATAGCACTGGATGGAAGAACAGCTGTCGAACAAAAAATTATTTATTGATGGATACATAATAGTTGTAGATATAATAATAGAATAGTTTTTAACTTAACTTATAGATTAAGTTTAATTGAAGGGGGGATATCACTTTGATAAAAGAGAATCTTTTTAGTGTAGAGCAGAAGATACAGGCAGCATGCAAAAGGGCTGGACGAAAAAGAGAAGAGGTCACTTTAATAGCAGTAAGTAAAACTAAACCGGTCTCTATGATTCAAGAAGTTCTGGAGGAGGGAATACTGGATTTTGGAGAAAATAAAGTACAGGAATTAACTTCCAAATTTGACGTGCTGCCAAATAATTTAAGATGGCATTTAATTGGACATTTGCAGACAAATAAGGTAAAATATGTTGTAGATAAAGCAGCTTTCATTCATTCTGTTGATTCCTATAAACTCGCGGAACAGATCAATAAAGAAGCTGCCAAAAAGGGAATCATCAGCAATATTTTAATAGAAGTAAATATTGCCAGAGAAGAAACTAAATACGGTGTATTTGCTGAGGAAACTTATCCAGTAATTAAAGAGATAGCAAAGTTAAAAAACATTTGTGTCAGAGGGCTTATGACAATTGCACCTTTTGTAGATAATTCCGAGAAAAATAGGGAGCATTTTAGAAATTTGCGACAATTAATGATTGACATCAAAATGAAAAACATTGATAATGTTAATATAGATGTACTTTCAATGGGTATGACAGGAGATTATGAAGTTGCCATTGAAGAGGGTGCAACAATGATACGAGTTGGGACAGGCATTTTCGGAGAGCGTGATTATTCGATATAACTAATATATAAAATAGAAAGTAATTCGTTAGGTAGAATTATATTGGATAGGAGATTTGACATATGGCAAATATATTTAAAAACATATTAGATTCACTAAAATTGACAGAAGATGATGATTATGATGATTACGTCAGTGAAGAGGAAGAAAAAGAGGCAAAACGTATTGAAAGAATAGAACGTAAAGCTTCCAAACAACAGGTCCGTCCTATTTACGAAAGAGAAGAACCGACGTCTGTTTTAAATTCCATGGCAAATGATCTACGCAAAGATAAAGTGACAAAAATGGAGAGAACTACAACTAATAAAGTAGTGCCTATTCGTACAACACCAAAAGGTTTTGAAGTATGTATCATGAAACCTGGTACTTTTGAAGATTCTCAGGATATTTGCGATATGCTTTTATCCGGCAGAGCTGCTGTTATTAATCTGGAGGGTTTTGATGTTGACTTAGCTCAGAGGATTATGGATTTTATTTCTGGCGCAGTATATGCCATGAACGGAAAACTTCATCAGATATCAAGTTATATATTTATTATTTCACCGGAAACCGTTGATATATCGGGAGATTATCTTGACTTAATCCGCAGTGATGGATTTGAAGTGCCAACTCTTAATAAGGAATTTTAACAGATATGATTAATAGGATGTATGATGCATTGTATATTTTTTTTATTGTACTTGAGATAGTTTTATTTTTATATGTAATAACATCGTGGTTTCCGGTTAATAATCGTTTTAAAAGTATTATAAGTTTTCTAATTGATCCTATCTTAGTACCGGTTCGATATTTATTAAAACACTCAATTTTTAATACACCTACTGCAGATTTATCACCGGTAATCGGTTTTGTTGTAATTTTATTTTTGCAGGAATTTTTCTATGTTCTTAAATAAATAAGCAATTTAAGAATAGGAAAGGTTTAATCGATGAAAAACAGGAGATAGGTATGAATAGTGATAAAGAGGAACAGATTCTTCGAAAGAGGATTCTTGATTTAGCACGAGCAGCTGATAATAAAGATATATGTACATATACTGACTTTCTGAACCTGAATGAAGCCAGTATATTCTTTAGTATGAAAAAGGATATACCGAATGTGAATTATGACCTGTTCGGCGGCTATAATGGTGCTGAAAGGAAAGTATTGTGCTTTTACGGAGATAATTCTGTAAAAGCTTTTTCAGATTATATCACTTGTATTCGAATTCTTCCTTTAAATAAAAAATTTAGCGATGATTTAAATCATCGGGATTTTTTAGGTTCACTTATGAACCTTGGAATTGACCGTAGTAAAATTGGAGATATTTTGGTTAAGGAAAAAGAGGGTTATGTGTTTTGCGAGTCATCGATCAGCCGGTTTATCCTAGATAATTTGGATAAAGTAAAGCATACTAATATAAAGTGCAGTGTTATGGAGAATGAATCACCGGATATACAACCAAACTTTCAGGAAATACGAGGTTCTGTATCATCAGCCAGATTAGATGCAGTTATTGCGTTAGCGTTTAATTCCTCCAGAAACAGTATATTGGGATTAATATCGGGAGGAAAAGTTTTCGTTGATGGTAAGTTAATAGAATCCAACAGCTATATGTTAAAAGAAGAGGAAACGGTATCTGTACGGGGGATGGGGAAATTTATTTATAAAGGTAAACAGAATCAGTCCAAAAAAGGAAGATATTTTGTGGCATTATTAAAATATATCTAGTCGGTAAGTTAGAGCCAGATGACTTAAAATAGAAATGCATAAGGTTAAAAGATACTTTATCTATTTTCAGTCAGTATATGGTAGTTGATTACAAAAGATTTTATCTAAAAGCATTTTAGGAGGAGAAGAAATGATTACACCAATTGAACTTCAAAGTAAAACGTTTAAAAACGGTATTGGATACGATAAAAAAGATGTAGATAATTTTCTAAATGAGTTACAGTCAGGTTATGAAACTATTTATAAAGAAAAGATGGAATTAAGCGATAAAATTAATACCTTAAATGAGGGATTAAATTATTATAAAACAATTGAAAAAACATTACAAAAAGCTCTTGTACTTGCAGAACAAACTGCTGAAGATACAAAAGAATCTGCAAGAAAACAGGCAAAAGCTATCGTAGAGGAAGCTAAAGGCAAAGCACAATTAATCCTTTCTGATGCTTCGAATGAATTTAATAAAATACAACAGCAAACGATACAACTGATCAGACAATACGAAGCATATAAAACACAGTTTAAACACCTTGCCGCTTCCCAATGTGAACTTTTGGAAAGTGAAAGTTTCCAGATACATATCGCTGATTTAAATTTATTTATTGAGAGAGAAGAACCCAATAAAGCGAAAGAAGTACCCGAATCTAAATCACTAGACCTTAATAAAGAAGTTAAAATAAAACAGATTAAACCTGAAACTGAGGACGAAGATTTTGAATTTTATAATCTAAATGAGGATGAACAGGAGTAACCTAAATGAATACAAATATTACGGTAAAATATAATGAGATGCCTGTCTATGATATTGTTCTGGAACAGGATTATAGTGCAATTTATCGTGAACTTAATAAATTGGATACTAAAAATAAAAAGATATGTATCGTAACGGATTCAAATATAAGCAAATTATATTTGAATGAAGTTATGGAAATAGTAAAAAACTATGCCAGAGAGGTAGAAACTTTCACTTTTCCTGCAGGAGAAGAAAGTAAGAATCTGAATACCGTATATCAGCTTTATGAGAGATTAATTCGATCCGGTTTCGACCGTAAAGATCTGTTAATCGCTTTGGGTGGTGGAGTTGTTGGAGATTTGACTGGTTATGCGGCTGCAACTTATCTAAGAGGAATTAACTTTATACAGATGCCTACTTCCTTGCTTGCTATGGTTGACAGCAGTATCGGAGGAAAAACCGGTGTAGATTTTCTTAGCTTTAAAAACATGGTGGGTGCTTTCCATCAGCCAAAATCTGTATATTTGAATCTGAAAACATTATTATCTCTCAATGACCAACAATATTTTTCAGGATTAGGTGAAATAATAAAACATGGTCTGATTAGGGATGCAGACTACTATATATGGTTAAAAGATAACAGCGAGGCAATTAAAAGACGGGATTTGAATATTTTAAAGGAAATGATTTACAAAAGCTGTCTGATAAAACGGGAAGTAGTTGAAAAAGACCCGAAAGAATTAGGAGAGAGAGCTTTATTAAATTACGGTCATACAATTGGACATGCTGTTGAGAAACTTATGGAATTTAAATTATTACATGGAGAATGTGTTGCAATAGGTATGGCCGCTGCCAGTTATTTATCCTATAAAAGAGAGCATATTACGAAAGAACAATTACAGGATATTATTAATGTTATTCAAAGCTATCAACTTCCGGTATCCGCAACCGGTATTGCCACAGAGGATGTTTTAAAGGTAACTTTACATGATAAGAAAATGGAATCAGGTAAAATTAAGTTTATATTGTTGTCTAAAATTGGCGATGCATGTATCGACACAACGGTTACTGAAGCTGATATGTTAGAAGCAATTGAATTTATAATAAAATAATCTAAAGATAATAACTGGAGGAAATATGAAAAAAATCATACATTTGATCTATGTGGTACTTCTAATTGCATTAGATCAATTTACAAAATATTTGGCAGCAACAATACTTAAAGTTGACGGACCATTCCCGGTCATACCTAAAGTATTTAGCTTATATTATCATGAAAATAACGGAGCAGTCTGGGGTATTATGAGCGGCAAAATAAGCTTTTTAATAATTATTACAATCATAATTATGACTGGAATGGTACTCTTTTACTTAAAGATTCCTGCCGGAAAACGTTATAATTATATGCGTATTGTTTTAGTATTTCTTTCAGCCGGAGCAATAGGTAACCTGATTGACCGCAGCGTTAATAAATATGTTGTGGATTTTCTATATTTTGAATTAATAGACTTCCCTATTTTTAATCTAGCGGACTGTTATGTGACCGGCGCAGCGGCTTTCTTAATCATTTTATGTTTATTTTATTATAAAGATGAGGACTTTGCTTTCTTAAACAGGAAAGAAGAACAAAAACATGAATAATGAGGTTGTCGATTTAATTGTAGATGTCAAAGAGAGCGGTATAAGAATCGATAAGTATATTGCGGATAACATAGAAGATCTGACCAGATCATACATTCAGAAATTGATTCAGGATGGAATGATATTGGTTAATAATAAAACGGTCAAGGCAAATTATAAAGTAACTGCGGAAGATTCTATCCTTATTCAGGTGCCGCCCCCGATTGATTTGCAGATTAATGCGGAGAATATACCTATCGATATTTTATATGAGGATAAGGATATTATCGTAGTTAATAAAGAAAAAGGTATGGTGGTACATCCGGCAGCAGGTCATTACTCCGGTACATTGGTTAACAGTCTGCTTTATCATTGTAAAGAAGAATTATCAGGAATTAACGGTGTATACAGGCCAGGTATCGTTCATCGTATTGACAGAGATACTACAGGTGTTCTTGTAGTCTGTAAAAATGATAAAGCTCACCAATTTATTGCAGAACAGCTTAAGGTTCATTCTATCACAAGAAAGTATAATGCCCTTGTATATAATTCTTTTAAAACAGATAAAGGTACAATTGATGCACCAATCGGCAGACATCCGGTTGACCGTAAAAAAATGTCTATAAATAAAAAAGGAAAAAATGCTATAACAAATTATACAGTATTGGAAAACTTCTCTAATCGATATGCCCACATTGAGTGTTCTTTACAAACAGGGAGGACACATCAAATCAGAGTTCATATGTCAAGTATTGGACATCCTTTATTGGGAGATACTGTTTATGGCCCTGCAAAGGATAGTTTTCATTTGGTAGGTCAGGCGCTGCATGCGAGAGTATTAGGTTTTATACATCCAACTACAAAAGCTTATATTGAATTTGAGGCTCCGTTACCGGACTATTATATGAGCTTATTAGAAAAATTAAGAAAATAATAACACTATCATTGAATCGAATTATATATTTTATTTAAGTATTATTATAAGATGGGAATATTTAGGGGTATAGCTTTGAAAAGAAAACTGCTTAGTAAATTATTAGAATGGAAAGAAGAAACTCATAAAAAGCCGATTTTGCTTACCGGCGGCCGTGGTGTTGGTAAGACTTATTTCGTGTACGATTTTGCTAAAACTTTTTATACAGAATATATCTATATTAATTTTGAAAGTGACCCCCACTTTTATGAATTAATTCTTAATAATCCCTCCATTGAGACTGTTTTGAGGGATTATTTTCATTTGTCAGAGGTTTCGTCACCTATTTTAGTAATATTGGATGAAATAACCAGATGCCCGGATAGTAATATAATGATTTATAAATTCCTAAAAACAGAATATATGAATCATATTATTGCCATAACCAGTAATATATCACAGCAAATTTTCACTGATTCTGGGTTTTATCAACTTGAACTTTTTCCTATGGATTTTGAAGAATTTCTGATTGCAACCGGAAATGAATGGTATATCGAAGTAATTTCAGTACATTTTGCGTCTGATACAAAGATACCTGATATTGTTCATCAGGAACTGCTTACCTTATTTGAGTTATACTATCAAATAGGAGGAATGCCCATGGCTGTAAATGAATATATCAATACCGGTTCTGCTTTTAATGTACCTGAGCAGCATAGAATTATAGTTAACTCCTATTTATCGGATAGTTACCGGTTCAATACAGAAGGAGAATTCTTAAAGATAAGTCAGACATTTAACACCATTGACAAGCAACTTATCAAAAATAACCGTAAGTTCCAATACAAATTAATTCGTAAAGGTGCAACTCAGGCTTTCTATGCAGATGCACTTCAATACATAAAGGATACCGGATATGGTATTGGCTGTTATAAGCTGGGAGATGATAGTCTTATGGGTTTAAATACCAAGGATACTATTAATCCATTTGATGAAGCAATCCAATTTCATAAGAAGAATCTGCATCTTAATTTTAAATTATATATGCTGGACGTAGGGATTTTATACTCTGCTTTAAAGAAACAATACATTGAAATTTCAGACCAGTATTTGGCGGGGATTTTAGAAAATTATGTGGCTCAATGTCTGACTGCGCAAGGGTATCCTCTATATTTCTGGGAATCTGATTCTCAGGCTAAAATTGATTTTATAATTAAAAAGGATAATAAAATCATACCGATAGAAGTCAGATCGAATGATCAGACACGTTCCAGAAATGTAAGTATATTTCGCAGTAAATTTACATCGGTATCAGATTCCATTAAAATATCCACTAGAAATTTTGAATACTGCAATCATGTAAAATATGTTCCAATTTATGCAGTTTTTTGTATTTAATCTATAGCAAGAAAGTTATAAAAGCGTAAAAGAAAATCCTATTCCAATATTTGAAGTGCCCCCCATATGTTAGCTAATAAGGACTAACTAATGGGGGGCACTTCATTAGTTGGATTAGGTTTTATTTTTATCTTATGTGTCCATTATATAGAATATTAAACATGTAAAATATACCAATTTTTAAATTATGAGATGAAAAGTTATTGACAATTGAATTCTATTTGGGTAGAATTGAATCAATGGTTGTAATCTACTTGCGTAGTTTACAACCATTGAGTTTAATAAACATCATTCGACAATAGTAGACTGATGATAACAAAGACTTTGCAGAAATTATAGTTATTATATAGAATTATGTTAATATTTTATTTTCACAATAATTATAATTTACATAAAAATATTATGCTTATTACGTTTAATATAATAATAAGAACTTTCTTAATAGATATGTTATAGACTTCAGGATAGAGTTTTTATAATCAGACCAATGTTCTACAATTGTAGTGTACATATTTTTTTCTTAATATTCTTAAATGAATTTTATATAGATATTTTTTATCATCAAAGCACGCAAGTGGTTTGTACATAAACGTGCAGATAGGAGAAAGGATGAATGAAATACGTCTACACGAGGGGGAATTAAATATTATGGAGTTATTATGGTCAAATAAAGTTTTAGCAGCAAAAGATATCTCCAAAATAATAAAAGAATATATTGGGTGGGAAAAAAATACAACATACACGGTAATAAAACGTTTAATTGATAAAGGGGCTATTAAACGGGAAGATCCCGGATTCTTATGCAAGGCATTGATTTCTAAGAGAACCGTTCAAAACATTGAAACCAAGGCATTACTAAATAAATTTTATAATGGCTCTCTAAATACTTTTCTATCCGAGTATTTGAAATATCAAAAATTATCACCTGGAGAACTGCTTGAGATGGAGAGAATTGTAAGCGAGCAGAAATTATAAGGAGACAAAAAGTTAGAAAAGAAAGATTTAAGATAATAATTTTAATAAGGTAAAAATATATAAGGGGTTATATTTTAAAAGGATAAAAATTAGAGAAAATAAAAAATATAAGGTAAAAATACTTTCGGCAACAGATTATAGTAGTTTATAATAGCTTGCATAAAAGAAAAAGAGTGGATTGAAAGTGATAAAATCACATACAAACCACTTTTTTTTTATTAAGATAATCCTAACAGCAAACAAAATCTGTGATTTAGAAAACAGTTAAGAATCATAAGAATTAATAATAAGTACAGAGTACCGGTAAGAGAGATTTATTTCGATTAATAATTTAGTATTAAACTTTTTTCAATTATTTTTATCATTGTGATATATTAAACACAAAAAATTATATTTCTTCTTACAAACCATATTACTTATAAATTATTTGAAAATCTGAATACTATTCATAGCAAGTATATTTTAATATATAATATTAATGGCTATATAAGTATTGCATAAAGAAAGGAGACACAATATGAGCAATCACAGTTACAACGTTAATGACTTAACGGATAAAAATGAGAATCGTCAATATATACAGATTACTTCACCATTAGATAATTCTATAATAGGAAAAGTGCCGGCTTTAACACAAGAGGAAGCTGATTTGGCAATTCAATCGGCAAAAGCAGCATTTTCCTCCTGGAGAAATGTACCCCTAAATGAAAGAGCAGAAATTTTATATAAGGCTGCGGATATCCTGGTGGAACATATAGACAGACTCACAGAATTATTAGTGAGAGAAGTAGGTAAAGATAGAAAAAGCGCGGGTGCTGAAATAACAAGAACTGCAGATTTTATCCGGTTTACTGCAGATACAGCTAAAAGTATACATGGAGAAAGTATTCAGGGAGATACCTTTTCTGGGTTTAATAAAGAAAAATTTGCTGTGGTTACCAGAGAACCTGTTGGAGTTGTTCTTGCCATTTCGCCTTTTAATTATCCCATTAATCTTGCAACCTCAAAGATAGCACCGGCACTGATAGCAGGTAATACGGTTGTATTTAAACCGGCTACAACCGGAAGCTTATGTGGAGTTGAATTAGTAAACATATTTAAAGCTGCCGGACTGCCGGAGGGAGTTTTAAATATAATAACCGGCAAAGGAAGTGTAATCGGTGATTACGTTGTAACTCATCCGGACATAAACTTTGTAAATTTTACCGGAAGTACAGAAGTTGGTATCGGTATTTCAGAAAAAGCCCATATGGTTCCTTTACTAATGGAATTAGGCGGTAAAGATGCTGCAATCGTATTAAAGGATGCTGATTTAGCATTTGCCGCAAAAAATATAATTGCAGGAGCTTTTTCTTATTCAGGGCAGCGTTGTACCGCTGTAAAACGAATCCTGGTGTTAGATGAAGTGGCAGATTTATTAATCTCCCATCTAAAAGATGAAATTGAAAAATTACAGGTTGGTAACCCTCTAGAGAAACAAGTAGATATCGTACCTTTAATTAATACGAAAGCAGCTGATTATGTGTGGGATTTAATTGAAGATGCGAAAGCAAAAGGTGCCCGGTTAATATATGGAGGAAAGAGAGAAGAGAATCTTATTTATCCAACCTTATTTGATTGTGTAACTACTGATATGCGAGTTGCCTGGGAAGAACCATTTGGACCGGTTTTACCGATTCTTCGTGTTAATAGTATAGATGAAGCAGTGAATCTGGCAAATCAATCCGAATATGGATTGCAGAGCTCCGTATTTACAGAGAATTTACATGATGCATTTCATGTAGCAAGCAGACTGGAAGTAGGTACAGTTCAGGTAAATAATAAAACAGAGCGTGGACCGGACCATTTTCCGTTTTTAGGAGTTAAAAAATCCGGAATAGGAACACAGGGAATCCGTTATTCCATCGAAGCAATGACTAGGGTTAAAGCAACGGTTATAAATCTAAGTCACTAAAAAATATCATAAGCTGTAACAAATAGCAGAATATACATGTTTTTTATTTTTTTAGGCAAGTATAGAAAACTATTATGTTACAGCCTATTTTTTACTTGACTTTTTTTATAGAAATCTATATACTAAGTGTACTAATAAGAATAGTACACGCGATATGGAATATACTATAGTTAGATTGTAATTAAAAACAATAAAGAACAGATTAAATAATAAACGATACTTTATAAATGATTTATAGCGAATTGATTAATTAATTACAATTATGCGATTTAATAATTAAAAGAAAGGAGCCTTTATGATCATTATTGACTACAAAGACCGCAGACCTATATACGAACAGATAGTGGAACGATTTCAGGATTTAATTTTGCGGGGAGTATTACAACCGGATTCCCAACTGCCCTCCGTAAGGAACTTATCTATGGAATTATCCATCAATCCGAATACAATTCAGAAAGCATATACAGAATTAGAGAGAAGAGGTTTTACCTATTCTGTCAAAGGAAGAGGTAGTTTTATAGCAGCCAACGGTAATCTGATTGAATGTAAAAAAGAAGAACTTTTAGAGGAATTACTGACATTAGTAAAAAAAGGTAAAGAATTAGGGATAAAAAGAGAACAATTTATGAGTAAATTAGACGAGGGATACAAGGAGGTTATCAAAGATGATTGAAGTTTCAAATGTTACAAAGCGGTTTGATGAGATCATAGCCGTAGATCAGATTACAGCTTCCATACGGGAGGGTAATGTATTTGGTTTAATTGGAACCAACGGAGCAGGAAAAAGTACTTTTCTGCGGATATTATGCGGTATTCTAAAACCGGATACCGGATCTGTTAAAGTGGACGGTTTGGAGGTATACGAGGCTACCCAGGCTAAAGAATTGTTTTTCTATATATCGGATGACCAGTACTTCTTTAGTAATGCCACTCCGGAAGATATGAGAAAGTTTTATAAGATCAGTTACAAGAACTTTGATGATAAACGGTTTGATACGATGATGAAACAATTTGATTTAGATCCCAAACGGAAAATAAATACCTTTTCCAAGGGTATGAAAAAACAAATATCTGTTATTTGCGGGGTATGTGCCAATACGAAGTATATATTTTGTGACGAAACTTTTGACGGTTTAGATCCGGTTATGAGGCAGGCTGTTAAAAGTATATTTGCAAAAGAAATGTCTGATCGGAATATGACACCGGTAATTGCTTCCCATAATTTACGTGAACTGGAGGATATCTGTGATCATGTAGGATTGCTTCACAAAGGCGGTATTTTATTTTCAAAAGATTTATTTGATATGAAATTAAGTATTCACAAGATACAATGTGTATTTCAAAAAGAAGAGGACGTTAATATTGTATTTCAGGGGATAGAAGTTCTGAAAATAGACAAAAGAGGTTCTCTTTATACCATAACAGCCAGGGGAGCCGGTCAAGAAATAACTAAGCGGATTGAAGACGTTAATCCGGTTTTTGCGGAAGTTCTTCCCTTGACCTTGGAAGAAATCTTTATCAGTGAAACGGAGGTAGTTGGTTATGACATCAAGAAACTTATTTTCTAAATTTTTAAAAGAAGATTTAAAGAGAAGAATATGGGCTATAGCACTGGCTTTTTTAGTACTTTTTTTGTTTCTACCTGTTGCCTGTGCTATTATGATTGGAAATTACAGAGATGTTATATCCCGCACGTATATCATTAATTCCTTAACAAACTTACTGGAATCCCAGTCAGTATTGCTTATAATGATTACAATTGCCGGAGCCGTAATCTGTGGTTTAAGCAGTTTTTTCTATCTGCATTCAAAAAAGAAAGTAGATTTATATCACAGTATTCCAATAAAGCGGGAAACTATGTTTGCTGCTTGTTATTTGAACGGAATTTTGATCTATATTGTACCTTATATCTTTAATCTTTTATTGTGTTTTATCGTATTACAGATAAACGGTTTTATGAGCAGTTCCATTCTCGCTATTGCTTTATCAGCTTTAGTTGTGAATTTACTATATTACTGTTTAATTTATACGCTTTTAGTAATTGCGGCTATGTTAACGGGTAATTTTATTATCAACTGTTTTGGAGCTGCTGTCTTTATATTGTATGGACCAATGGTCAAACTGATTAAGGAAATGTATTTTAGTGATTTTTTTAAAACATATTACGCAAGGAATGATTTTGAATCGAAATATTTATTCTTATCCCCTCTCGGAAGTTATGTTGAGGCCGTACAAAAAATAAACAAGGTACTAAATAAAGATGTATTTTTTAATATAACCAGTGCTGTTATAGTTATAGTTCTAATGATAGGGTTTGCTTTGTTTTTATATAAGGAACGGCCGTCGGAAGCAGCGGGCAAAGCTATGGCCTTCTCCATATCCAAACCAATCATCAAATTTTTACTTGTCATCCCTATAACAATGGGAGGAGGAATTATTTTCAGGGAAATATCCTATAACAGAGCGGATGGCTGGTGGTTGTTCGGAATGATATTTTCTTTCTTATTATCCTATGCATTAATAGAGATAATCTATAATTTTGATATCCGCTGCGCATTTCATAATAAGAAACATATTTTATTTAGTGCCATAGCGGTAGTATTAATAGCAGGATTTTTTAGATTCGATGTTTTAAGATATGATAGTTATATTCCGGATAAAGCCAAAATAGAGAGTATGAGTGTTGCAATTACCGGCGTGGATGATGATATGGATTATTACAGCGCTGATATCAGGAACTATAGCAATGTTAGTTACCAACTGAAAAATATGAAATTAACCGATTTTGATGTGACATACCAACTAGTAAAACAAGGGTTAGAAAAACCATTAAAAGAAACCGAGAAACGGCAGTCATATACTTATTATGTAAAATATAATTTAAAAAGCAAAAGAACAGTTTATAGAACGTATGTTTTAAAAGGTAATTATGATAGTCTAAAAAATATTTTTGCAAGGAAAGAGTATAAAGAAGGACATTATCCAATTAATCAATGGAAAGTCCAGGATATTCAAACTATATCCTGCGATAATGTACTCGAATATAAAAAATTCAATTTCAGTAACGAAGATAAGCAACAATTACTTGATATTTATAAAGAAGAATTATTTACTCTTTCTTTAGATGATTTAAGAGATACTATTCCGCTTGCAAGAATTATATTTGAATTTAAAGACGACAGAGCTCAATATAATGTCTATCCAAGCTGCATTAAAACCATAGATTTCTTAAAGAAACATGGGTTTAATGCTGATGCAGTAATGGATGTAACTAATATCGATGAAATAGTAGTATCAAATAATCAGGTAATGGACAAAAAGCAGATGGATATGGAACGTAAATCTCAAACAGTATCCGGTATTACCAAGTCGTTTAAGGATAAAGAACAAATGAAAGAAATCTATGCAGCTTTAATACCAGAGGATTATTATTGGAATAATACTGGTTTTATAGAGGCATATGAATCGGTTAACGTGATTGTCACCTTTATTCAAGATGAATATGGTAATAAAGGACAGGAATCGTTTCTATTTAAAAAAGACCAGATTCCGGAGTTTGTTAAAACGGCTTTGTCAATAAAGGAAGAATAATATTATCCGGCATATAAAAGCTTCTTTACTACTTAAAAAGGCAGAAGAAGCTTTTTTGTGTTTATATGAAACACTTAAATAATAATATTATCATTTTTTCTGATTTATGATATAATTAATGAGAATAGTCTTGCTAGGAACAAATGAGCCAAAAGCCTCGGATACGAGACAACGAAAAATAGCAAAAGAAGCTATTTTCGGGATTTATGCCCATAAAGGTTTGGACATTAGTATACTTAGTTTAACTTAATTTTAAAAGTATAATAGGACATAAGCGGGAAATTGCTGAAAGGGGAATGCTACTATGAATAAAAGCTTTATGGATATGATGGAGGAATGTCCGATCATTGCGGCTGTTAAAGATTATGATGGATTAAATAAATGTCTGGAATCAGAAAGTAAAATCATATTTATATTATTCGGAGACATACTGACAATAACCGATATCGTTAGAACGGTAAAAGAAAGTGGACGTATTGCTATCATTCATATTGATTTGATAGGCGGACTTAGCTCTAAGGAAATTGCAATAGATTTTATAAAAAATAACACCAAAGCAGACGGAATTATCTCGACGAAGCAGGTATTGATTAAACATGCTAAGGAACTTGGTCTATTTACCGTGTTTCGGTTTTTTGTTATTGATTCCCTGGCTTTTGAACATATAAAAAAACAAAGTGAGATGGTAAAACCGGATTATATAGAAATACTTCCCGGTGTAATGCCCAAAGTGATAAAGCGCATCAGCACTATGGCCAATGTACCGGTTATCGCCGGAGGACTTATATCAGATAAAGAAGATGTAATTGCTGCCCTATCTGCCGGTGCGGTTTCTATTTCCTCCACAAATCCGGAGGTCTGGTTTATGTAAAAAAGTTGTTGTAATTTACCAATCGATATGATATGATTTAGTTAATTAAATAATTATTGCGTGAGAATTGGAGTCAAGCAAATACAATATCTTTACAAGATGTTGTTTGCTTGCTTTTTTTTATGTCTTTTTAGGAGGAAAACATATGTTGGATGTAATTATTATAGGAGCAGGGGTAGTCGGATGTGCAATTGCAAGAGAATTATCAAGGTATCAGTTAAAAATTCTTGTGCTGGATAAAGAGAGCGATGTGTGCGAAGGCACATCAAAAGCAAACAGTGCAATCGTACATGCGGGATATGACGCTAAGGCAGGCAGTCTGAAAGCAAAACTTAATGTTGAAGGAAATAAGTTAATGGAGGACTTGTCACATGAACTGGATTTTGCATTTCGAAGAAATGGCTCCCTGGTCCTATGTTTTCAGAAAGAGGAACGGGAGCAGCTGGAAAAGTTACTGGATAATGGTCTTAAAAATGGAGTAACCGGTCTTAAAATCCTTGAAAAAGAGGAAATTATTAAGATGGAACCAAATATCACTGATGAGGTCTGCGCTGCATTATATGCACCTACAGGAGGTATCGTCTGCCCGTTTAATTTAACAATAGCACTTGCGGAAAATGCATTTGTTAATGGAGTGGAATTTAAACTGAATACGGAAGTTATGGATATTAAAAAAATAAAAGGGACTACCTATGATAATTGTTACAAAGTAAAAACGAAGCAAGGAGAGTTTGATACTAAAATTATTATTAATGCAGCCGGAGTGTATGCGGATAAGTTCCATAACATGGTCAGTGAGGATAAGATGCTTATCACAGCAAGAAAAGGAGAATATTGTCTTCTGGATAAAACGGTTGGGAATTTTGTTAATAAAACCGTTTTTCAATTACCGAATAAATATGGTAAAGGAGTTTTAGTAACTCCAACTATTCATGGAAACCTTCTAATTGGTCCAACAGCTCTGGATATTCAGGATAAGGAATTAATTAATACAACTGCCGATGCCCTGAATGAAGTAATAAAAAAGGCAGAGAAAAGTGTTAATAAGCTGCCGGCTAATAAAATCATAACATCCTTTGCAGGACTTCGTGCCCATACTGAGCAGGAGGATTTTATCATTGAAGAAGTGAAAGACGCTCCGGGATTTATTGACGTGGCAGGAATAGAAT
This sequence comes from Anaerocolumna sp. MB42-C2, assembly GCF_030913705.1. Taxonomy (GTDB): domain Bacteria; phylum Bacillota; class Clostridia; order Lachnospirales; family Lachnospiraceae; genus Anaerocolumna. The sequence goes on along the minus strand of NZ_CP133190.1, from coordinate 366,262 downwards.
CACCCGGGTTGTCTTCTGCACCTGCAATTGGCAGATTTGTAGAAAAAATAGTGTTACAGATACTGCCATCTGAAAAGAAGGTTAATTTTATCAGCCATAGAAAAGGTGTAATGAATCCGTTAGCTTTAACTTATGAGGAACGAGAAGAATTCATTAAAAAGTACCCGGCATATGCCAATGTGATTTGCCGATGTGAAACTGTAACAGAAGGAGAAATTATGGATGCCATAAATCGTCCTTTAGGTGCCGATACTCTTGATGGTATTAAAAGAAGAACCAGAGCCGGTTCAGGTAGGTGTCAAGCCGGCTTTTGCCTGCCAAAAACTATGTCGATTCTTGCGAGAGAACTTCATGTTGATAGAAAAGATATTACGAAATGTGGTGGAAAATCTAATATTCTGCTAAAACCGGATATGGATTGAGAAAAGCAGGCCAAGAAGAACAAATGTTTGGAAAAGGTCAGTATGGAGGTTGAATTAAATGAAAAATAATAGGAAAGAGGAAACACTTATTATGAAAAATTATGATATCATCATTATTGGCGGCGGACCGGCAGGTCTTGCAGCAGCCGTCGAAGTCTCAAAAAGCGGATGTTGCAGTATATTAATCCTGGAACGGGATAAAGAATTGGGTGGGATATTAAATCAATGTATTCATAATGGATTTGGATTGCATACTTTTAAAGAAGAACTAACCGGTCCGGAATATGCGGACAGATTTATTACCATGGTGAATGATTTAAAGATAGAATATAAGCTGAATACAATGGTAATTGACATAAATGAAGAGAAACAGATTACTGCCATGAGCAAAGAAGAGGGTTTATTTACCCTAAAAGCAAAGGCTGTTATATTGGCTATGGGATGCCGTGAACGGGCAAGGGGAGCTCTTAATATACCGGGATACCGTCCGGCAGGTATTTTCTCAGCAGGTACAGCTCAACATTTACTGAATATTGAGGGACTTATGCCGGGAAAAGAAGTTGTTATTTTAGGTTCCGGAGATATTGGATTAATAATGGCCAGAAGAATGACTTTAGAGGGGGCAACGGTTAAGGTTGTAGCTGAATTAATGCCTTACTCCGGCGGCTTAAAGAGAAATATAGTCCAATGCCTGGATGATTACCAGATACCTCTTAAATTGAATCATACGATTGTAGATATTGATGGTAAAGAGCGTATTCAAGGTGTTACGTTAGCGAAAGTAGATGAAAACCGAAAGCCGATACCAGGTACGGAAGAGTATATTTCTTGTGATACCCTTTTATTATCGGTTGGACTGCTACCGGAAAATGAACTTTCACAAGGTATGGGTGTAAAATTAGATCCGGTTACCTCAGGTCCAATTGTAAATGATAAATTAGAGACGAACAAAAAGGGAGTATTCGCCTGCGGTAATGTATTACATGTGCATGACCTGGTTGATTTTGTTTCCAAAGAAGCGAGTGTGGCAGGAAGAAATGCTTCTGAATATGTGAAAAGTTTTAATGCCAAGCCAGATAATATGTCGGATAAAGTTATTCCACTTATTCCGGAAAATGGAGTACGATACACCGTACCTCAATGGATAAACTCTGAGAATATGGAAGAAATTTTAACAGTTCGTTTTCGAGTCGGCAATGTCTATCAAAATAAAAATATAAGTGTTTATTTTGATGACTGCCTTCTTTCAAAAAGAAAAAAGAAAATAATGGCGCCCGGTGAAATGGAAGAAATAAAACTGAAAAAGCAGGATTTGCTCCGTTACCCATCCTTAAATAAAATCATAGTTAGAATTGAAGATTAAAAAAGTTATAACAGCTGGATCAATTGTATAACAAGTTTAAAGCAAGATTGGAGAGTTATGATGGAAAAGAGAGATTTAATCTGTATTGGATGCCCATTAGGCTGTATGATTCAGGTAGAGATGCAAAATGGATTAATCAGTAACATAACAGGTAATTCATGTAAAATAGGTGAGGATTATGTCAGAAAAGAAGTAACAAATCCAACCAGGATTGTCACCTCATCAATCAGGGTACTCAATGGTACTGCGCCAATGGTTTCAGTTAAAACCAGTAAGGACATACCAAAAGACAAAATCAAAGAGTGTATGGAAGCAATAAAATCCTGTACAATAAATGCTCCGGTACATGTAGGAGATAAAGTGATTAAAAATGTTGCAGGTACGGATGCCGATATCATAATTACTAAAAATATTGATAAGGCAGCATGAACATGAAATAAAAAAAGGATATTATAAATCGATTAAATCCTGTTGCTGTTCACTCCCCTGCATAAAGCCTGTGAACGGTAACCTAAATCCACCTTTTTTTTTACAAAAATATTTCAATGAATTATTGTGCGATGAAACATTATATAATATAATTACTTTCATATATTAGTATACTCCAGTGTAACAAACTACGTACGCCATCCTAGCGTGAGTTTGTTGCAAAGGAGCTATTATCCCAAAATTACGGAGGTAATAAAATGAAAATGTGTATTGTTCTCGCTCCATGCAAAGTCAGGTAAGGTAGAGATTGCATGGAGGATATAAGATAATATCTATCTCATTTTGACTTTGTACTTTCTATTAGATAAAAGAATAGGAGTAAAGTTAGAGTGAAAATAAAAAAACAGGATAAAGAATTATTTAACTTTTATTGGTTTGCAATAGGACAATTTGCTTCTCAATTTGGCAGTAAAATGACAAGTTTTGGTTTAATTCTGTGGTCTTATAAGGAGAGCGGGTCCGTTTTATCAACATCTTTACTGACCGTATGTTATTTATTTCCGGAAGTTCTTTTCAGTTTTATAGCAGGGACGATAAGTGACAGCTGGAATAAGAAAAAAATCATGCTTGTAACTGATTCCATTGCAGCTATATTTTCTTTTGGAGTATTTATTTTATTAGGGACAAAATCATTAAGATTGGAATATCTTTACCTGATTAATTTTATCTTAGGTATAACAGATTCCTTTCAATCTCCGGCATCGGCGGTTACCGTATCTGTAATCGTATCCAAAGAAAATTATATAAAAACAAGTGGTTTGCAATCTTTTTTTAATTCCTTTTCAGGAATTTTTGCGCCAGTGGCAGCAACTTCCATCTATGCGTTCAGCGGTTTAAGAAATGTAATATTAATTGATCTTTCAACCTTTCTCTTTGCAATTATTACTTTATTAACACTTGTTAAGATTCCAAGAATATCGGTTACAAATGTCGAGAAAGAGTCCTTGTGGGGAAAGTGTAAGATTGGGATAAAGTATATCCTTGTTCGAAAAGATATCTTTAGTTTAATCCAGTTTATGGCATTTATTAATCTTATAGCTGCAATTTATAATGCTGTTCTGACACCTATGATATTATTAAGAAATGGAAATAACGATTTTCAATTGGGCATTGTTACAAGTGCCGTTGGAATTGCCGGACTGTTTGGCAGCGTTATCGTATCGAAAGTTCAGCAGACATCCAGAAGAATACCATTAATAATAAACATAATGTCATTTTCCTTTTTAATATGTAATAGTATGTTGGGAGTTGGTCGAAATTATTATATTTGGACTAGTGCCGTATTTTTAGGAAATGCATTAATACCACTGCTGCTGGCAAATGTTGATTATATTATGAGAATCAAAATTCCGGTAGATATGCAGGGAAGAGTGTTCTCGGCGCGAAATACTTTACAATATACCTCCATCCCTATTGGTAATATAACCGGTGGTTTTTTGGCAGATCATGTTTTCGAGCCATATATGAAAAAAAATTCTGCTTTTTTAACATTTTTTGAAGCAATCGTTGGTAAAGGATCCGGTAATGGAATTGCTTTGCTCTATATTTGCTTGGGGATAATTGGATTTGCAGGATGTTGTATTTTTCGAATGAATAAAAATTTGCGGAAATTGGATGAAATATCCTAATATTTATGAGTTATACATTTAACGAAACTATCAAATAAAATATTATATTACAGTTATTTAATTAACAGTATAAAACCCTAAGCTTAAAAAAGAGAGTCTAAGCTTAGGGTTTTATTTATGTAAATTTCTAATATTTACTTGAATATCATAGTTAGCGGAACATAACAATCTATTGCAGATTGTTTACCAAAGATTGTTTATTCCTTGAAATATATAGAATAGTTCTTATTCAGTTTACAAATGTAATAATTTATGATAGTATAATCACATAACCCCCCCAGGGGGGATGCTGTGAAACAGGAGATAACAGTATGAACGGTAAACAAAAAACTTCCTTTATATGGGCAATTTTAGCTGCTACACTTTATGCTGTTAGTACTCCACTGTCAAAATTACTTCTGCAACATATACCACCAACAATTATGGCTTCTTTTTTGTACCTGGGTGCCGGAATAGGAATGTATGTGATAAGATTATTCCGTATAAAATTCAGATCAATATCCAAAGAACAAATATTAACAAAAAAAGAAATTCCTTATACGGTTGGAATGGTTGTTTTAGACATAGCAGCACCAATTTTTTTAATGTTCGGTTTAGACCAAACTACTTCAGCAAATGCGTCACTTCTAAATAACTTTGAGATTGTATCAACTTCTTTGATTGCATTATTATTTTTCCATGAAACGATTCATAAAAAGCTTTGGATTGCAATTGGATTAATAACCTTTTCCAGTTTGATATTATCTTTTGAGGATAGCAGCAGCCTCTCTTTTTCAGCCGGATCTATCTTAGTAATTCTCGCCTGTGTATGCTGGGGCTTAGAAAATAATTGCACCAGGATGCTTTCAGCAAAAGACCCTATGCAAATTGTAGTTATTAAAGGCTTTGGATCCGGATTCTGCTCACTTGTAATTGCTTTATTTATAGGTGAGCAATTAGTAAATATTAAATATATGATTCTTGCCTTAATAATAGGCTTTCTATCATATGGATTAAGTATTTTTTTCTACATTTATGCCCAAAGGGAGCTTGGAGCAGTTAAAACAAGTACCTATTATGCTTTTGCACCTTTTATCGGTGTTATTTTTTCCAATATCGTTCTTAGAGAAAAACCATCAATAACTTTTGCCATTGCTTTTTTGTTTATGTTGGCAGGCACAAATTTTGTTTCTTCTGACTCTAAATCAAACTTAAAATCCTAAAAAAATGTATAAAATGGCCATAGAGTTTTACAAATATTCGTTGTATAATAGGAAAGGTTTTATCGTTAAAATAATGACGAAGTCCAAATAGAAGATTAGCGTTAAGAAATATCAGGTGAATGACAAAATATGACCCGATGGATTAAGGCAAAAGTTAGGAGTTATGCATGCAAAAGAAAGTAAAACGAATTTTAATGGCTTTAATAGGTGTCACAATCAGTGGAATTTGTGTAGGAATATTTAATACGGCAGTGTTGGGAGCGGATCCTTTTACTGTATTTGTAACCGGCATCGGTAATATTTTTGGATTTGAATACGGAAGTGTTTACCCGATTGTTACAGGGATATGTCTGGTATTTGTATTTTTTATAGATAAGCATTATATAGGTATCGCAACTATCTTTAATTTGTTCGGAGTTGGATTAGTAGGGCAGATAACAATGGATTCATTAGCACTTATTTTTCATAATGAACCTCTGTGGGCGAGAATATTATTATTGCTGTTTGGTTTAGTTTTATTATGTTTTGGATCATCACTGTATTTTACTGCCGACTTAGGAGTTTCTGCTTATGATGCTATGGCGCTGATTCTGTCCAGGAAAACACCGATAACATTTCGTATATGCAGAATCAGTACAGATGTAATTTGTGTTATTATCGGCTTTATATTTAAAGCTACCATTGGTATTGGAACACTGCTTACTGCATTTTTTATGGGACCGGTAATTCAATGGTTTATCGAACATGTAGCAATACCGATGTTAAATGGTAAAGAACCAGTAACGGATGATTATGTAAAACAAGTTTGATTGAAATGTTATCAGGAAACACGAACACCATATCCTAGGTATAAAATATCGATATAAAATCTAACCCTAAAGGGTAAAAAATCCATATAACACATAGAGGCTTAACTTCCTGTCCTGAATGTGTTTTATGGATTTTTTAGTTTAATGTATAATTTTTTCACAGGTTTTATTTAAGAATTTTTACAAACCAACGATAGGAATCCAAATGCTTAGAATCCGTCCTTTTTGAATGAATATAAAAGGAACAGCCAATAAAAACGATTAATAGTAATAGAAATATAAAATAGAGAATGGTCATATTCCTCACCCCTTTACCTAAAATAAATTAACCGGATATAAAGTATCCTACAGATCAAGAATAGCATTTTGTATAACATAGAACTATCCAATTAATGTTAAATATAGGTAAAGATAAGGTAAACGAAATTCAAAAAACGTATACTAATCATTGAAATCTACTGTTAATTCATTATCATAAATATCTTTGTCACTTATTATGCTTGTAACATAACTCTTTAGAAAACTGTCAGGGAGCTCAGTTAATAGTCTATAACCCTCCGAATGGAGCAAGTCTTTTTCATTTAAATTTTCGGTTCCCGAAAAGTATCTGATATTCAATGTTTTTAGGATATCAAGCATTCGTTTAATCTGATTATTTGTATAACCGGATTCCTGTAATGATTTGCTGATTTTAGCAGAAGATGCATTACCAAAGTATTCCTTCGAAAAACGATTAAAATTTAAAAGGTTTTTATCTTTTATGTGATTATTTTTGGCCCAATTTTCCACATCTACGGTTTTGGTAAAATATTTTAAGCTATTACTTTTAACGTAATATTTTAGAATACCATAATGAAAAGGATATACTGATAATGCACCGGATGCAATATCATACAAAGGATTTATTGCTTTATGATCTGAACTGATATCCTGAACGTGGATATGACCGCTAAGGACCAGTTGGACCTGGTATTCCTTAAATAAAATTGATATTTGACCATGATTATTTAAGGTATAACCATCCCGTATCACTTCGCTGTGATCCAAAATATTGTGGTGCATGACTGCGATTACTTCCGAGCCATGTTTTTTCGCTGATTCCAGGCATTTTAAAATCCAGTCATAGGTTCCTTGTTTTATGAGACCATCGGCAGACGGTATACCAACGGATAGATTGTCCTTATATTTATTTGTATCCAGCATTAATAGCCATAGTTTATCAGTTGGAGCAGCAAGATAACTTAGAGATTCTTCATCTCTAGAGATAGCTTCATCATAACCAAAATCAGCATATATTTTACTAAAATCCTTATCAAAGATACAATCAGCCAGGTACTGTTTTTCACCTTTAAACTGTCTTGCCCATGGGTTGTTAATGTCATGGTTACCTGGTATTACAAAGACAGACGTCCCGTTTTTTTCAATTGTTTTTAAATTTCTGGACAGATCCAGATGACTTTCTTTTTCACCATTATTAGTTAGATCTCCGCTTATAATAAGAAAATCCGGTTTTGTCTTTTTTATATCAGTTATAAACGCTTTTAAAATGCTATCAATATAATTTAATTGTTTCCCGTCACCTGAGGATATATATTTTTCGAAGGCAATACCATGATCTGTCAGTTTCTCTGACAGGTAATGTACATCGGAAGCAATATAGAAAGTCTGATCTTTATCTGAATTATTACGGGAATATTGTGTATTATCTTTTGGAAAATAAAGAAAATAAAAATACCGGGCGAGTAAAATTAATAGCAGGACCATCAGAAAAACTGTTAAAAATCTTACTAAATTTCTTGTTTTCCTTTTATTTATAGTATAATTCATAATGGTCTTTACTCCTTATATTGTATCTTTGATGAAAGTTTATGCTTAAATTAATATAGTTATTATATACAGGAGAACGATAAATAGCAATGAAATTTAAGGGAACAGATATTTTATTAATTTATCGTATAACCTTATTCAGAGTGTGTATAATAAGGATTAAATTGAAAATACAAAAGATCAATTAAAGCGGAGGGTTAGATATGAAAAAACAAAACAGTTCTAAAGATAAGAACGAAAAGAGAGGCATGGAAGATTATAATATAAGAACTGCCAGAAATTATGTCAGCGGTGAACCAGCTCCGTCATCTGCGAATCATAAACTTGAAAATGTAAAAAGAGACACCTAAAAATAATGTAAATGTGTGAAGTAACTAGTTAAGAAAAATGTTAAGAAATCAAAATTTGTAACTGTCGATTTAAAAAATATAATTGACACCCGCTAAAAAAAACAGTATAGTAATAGTATTAGTAAATTAAGATAAGAGGTTAAGAATATAATGTTGATTCATAAATAATGATTCCTACACAATGAATACGGTGATAATGAACCTTTATCCGGCTGAAAAGGTTTTTTGTCTATGGTTCATTTATTGTATAAGGAATCTATTTTTATGTCCAATTTTATTCTTGGGCTCTTTTTTTAATTATGATAAAGAAAAGCAAGGAGGTATCTATGATGTGGATGATTCGGTTAAGGAGAAGTGTTTTAAAGAATAAGCGCCTGGCTGATTAGATTATATGAATCGATTGATAGCCAGGTAGTTTTAGGAGGTTATCTATGTCGAAAATAATAATAAATGAAATGAGTTATCACTATACGAACTATTATAATCCTATCTTTCATAATGTAAATATAATTCTGGATACGAACTGGCGATTAGGACTGATAGGTCGAAACGGAAGAGGAAAAACAACATTTTTAAAACTCCTGTTGGGTGAGTTAAAGCCGGACAAAGGTAATATAATTAAGAAAGTGGATATGTTATATTTCCCCTTTATTAACAAGGTAAGCTATTGTAAGACAATAGATGTTATCAAAGAAAACATTGGTTTTCTAAAAAGCATGGAAGATAAGATGGAATCAATTTTGGCTGAGGATATGGAAAGCAGATTGGAGGAATATCAAACTGTATTTGAAAATTATTTACAGAGTGGCGGATTTGAGATGGAGAGCAGAATAAAAAGAGAGCTGAATCTGATGCATCTATCGGAAAAACTTCTGGAGAGGGACTTTGATTCCTTATCCGGCGGTGAGAAAACTAAAATGCTTATTATTTCTCTGTTTTTAAGAAAAAATGGATATATTTTACTGGATGAACCGACCAATCATCTGGATGTAGAGGGTAAGCGGACTTTGTCTGATTATTTAAAGCATAAAACCGGATTTTTGATTGTTTCCCATGACCGTCAATTTCTTGACATGGTAACAGACCATATAATGGCCATTAATAAGGCTGATATTACTTTGGAAAAAGGCAATTATTCTTCCTGGAAAAGCAATAAGGATAAAACAGAGGTATTTGAATTACGAACAAAAACCAGGCTGGAAAGAGAGATAACCAGCTTAGAAAACCGTTCTGTCCAAAATAGGAATTGGGCAGCTATAGCTGAAAAAGAGAAAAATCCATATGCGTCCAATAACCGCGGGAATGGTTCCCGTGCCGCTAAATTTATGAGGCAGGCAAAGGCATCTGAATTGGCTATAAGAAAAAACATTGAATATAAAAAAGAATTATTAAAAAACTATGAAATTACACAGGATTTAAATCTTGAACAGCAAAGCTCTGAAATAATTACACTTATATCAATTAAGAATTTGAGCTTCAAGTATACAAAAGAATACGTTTTAAAAAATATATCATTAAAGATTAATAAAGGTGACAGAATATGGGTGCGAGGAAAAAATGGAAGTGGAAAGAGTACTTTACTGAAAATCCTGGGGCAATGTATTGATGCAGAGAATATTACATTTCAGGAACATTTAATTATTACTCAGATTTTGCAGGAACCTGGCTGGACTACAGGTTACATTAACGATTACTTTATGGATTGTTTTAGACTTCAAAAATTTAAAACCTTATGTGAGTACCTGGATATAGATGAAGAAACTTTAAAACGGCCAATCGAAACTTTCAGCAGCGGTGAAGTTAAAAAAATTGAAACAGCCAGAGCTTTAGCTTTGGATAATCAATTGATACTTATGGATGAACCCCTGAATTATATGGATATATATTTTAGAGAGCAGCTGGAAAAAGCAATAATAACGTATCAACCTACCATTGTTTTTGTTGAACACGATGAGAGGTTTGGTTATAATGTTGCTAACAAGATAATTGATTTGTAAATATAAGATGTTCAATCTCTTGCCCTTAAAGGCAATTGAAGCAATAAAATTCGTATGAATTGTATGGAATATTTAGATAACTATATTGTTTCGCAATCACCTATCTTTCAATTTAAACTGAAAGGAAGAATATTGTTACCGTTAAAAATAGAAGGTATAGGATAGAACTTATAAATCCCATACCTTCTATTACAATATCATAAGATACAAACAGGTAAATATTTAGTTTATTGGAAATCCTTCATATAATCTCCGTGAGTTGCGATCAGTTCATCACACATATTTCTGATGTCTTCCATATTAAGTTCGGCAGCAGTATGAGGATCCAGCATGGCGGCATGATAGATATGATTGCGGTCTTTCGTTACCCATGCTTCTATGGTCAAGAGCTGTACATTAATATTAGTCATATTCATGGCTGCTAATTGAACCGGAAGTCTTCCGACATGGCAGGGATTAATGCCTCTTGCATCAATCATACAAGGAACTTCAACACAGGCATCTGCAGGAAGGTTATCAATTAGACCGGTATTTAGTACATTACCTCCGATTTTATAAGGAGTATTGGTAACAACTGCTTCCATGATATAAGAAGCATATTCTCTGGAACGTGTATGCGTGATTTGACCGTTATCGAGAATACGGGCACGTTCTTCTTCCCATTCCGCAATCTGTTTGATACACCTGCGAGGATATTCATCAAGGGGGATATTAAATTTATCAATCATTTCGGGATATCTGGACTTAATAAAAAGAGGATTGTATTCTGAATTATGTTCACTGGATTCAGTACAGTAATATCCTAGATTATTAATGTATTCATAACGCACCATATCATTGTGTTTCTTTTCTGCATTCATTTTTAAAGCACGCTTTTTAATTTCGGGATATAAATCATTTCCGTCTTTATCTTTAATATCAAGGAGCCAGCCCATATGGTTAATACCGGCTATTAATTCATTGCGGCCTTCTAGTTTATCTTCCATGTCAAGTGCTTTTAAAAGCCCTTCGGAACATACCTGAACGCTGTGACAAAGTCCGACAGTCTGTATCTTAGTGTAACGTTGCATATATCCGGTCAACATGGCCATTGGATTTGTATAATTTAAGAATAGAGTATTAGGGCAAACTTCCTCCATATCTCTTGCAAATTCCTCAAGAACCGGAAGAGTACGTAAAGCACGCATAATACCGCCGATCCCTAAAGTATCTGCTATGGTTTGTCTTAAGCCGTATTTCTTAGGTATTTCAAAGTCAGTAATCGTACAGGGATCGTAACCGCCAACCTGAATAGCATTAACAACAAAGTTAGCATCTCTTAATGCATCTTTACGGTTTTCTACACCTAAATAAGTCTTTATTACCGCGCGGCTTTGATTTTCGTTTTTGTTGATTGCCTCCAAAATAATTTTGGAATCGTTAAGTCTCTTTTCATCAATGTCATAAAGTGCTATTTCACTTTCGCAGAGTGCCGGGGTACACATACAGTCACCCAGTACATTTCTGGCAAAAACAGTGCTTCCGGCACCCATAAAAGTAATTTTAATCATAAAAATCTTCCTTTCATCTTGTTAAGAATTTAAAGTCATTATATAATTAGTAGTAGAAAATGTCTTTGAATTTTGTTTCTTTATCTTTGTTATTTTGTTGAAAAGTTGGAATTGCTTTTGAATGGATTATAGGAGAATATCATGAAAAATACAATAAAAAGACCCATTAACGTCTATTATTGCGGTAAGGAAAAGTGTGTGCCGGGGCATTATTTCGGACCGGCGGTCAGACCACATTATTTAATGCACTTTATATTAAATGGAAAAGGTATCTATCAGATTGGAGATAAAGTATATGAAGTGAAAAAGGGAGGTGCTTTTTTAATTCTTCCTAATGAAATTACATATTATCAAGCGGATAAGGTAGAACCGTGGGAGTATGCATGGGTTGCTTTTGACGGAGAAGAAGCTGATGAGATGCTGGAAACCGCCGGATTATCAAAATCAAATCTTGTCTGTAATATATTTAAGCTGGATGAATGCAGTAATTATTTAGAGAAAATGATTGAAAGATTCCAAAATCCCGGATATCATGAGTATGAATTAATTGGTTTGTTTTATCTTGTTTTTTCAACGATAGCAAGAACGGAAACGAGAATAAAAAAAGTCCCGGAGCAAGGATACCTGGATAAAGCGGTATCTTATATCCGGCAAAATTACAGTTATGATATTAATGTTTCTGATATTGCCAGATATGTGGGTATAGACAGGACTTATCTTTTTAAAATATTTAAAAAATACAAGAACACTTCTGTTAAAAAATATCTAATTGAATACCGTCTCCTTGCGGCGAAAGATATGATTGGTAATACGAAATATAATATGACAGAAATCGCTTTATCCTGCGGATTTTATGACTTGCCTTCTTTTTGCAGGTTATTTAAACAGCAAAGAGGTATGACACCAACGGAATACAGAAATAGAACGAATAGATCAGAGCAATAAAACCGGATATTAAGAGAGAAAGGAGAATAAAGCGATGAAAGATGCGGTGATTAAATGTCTTGAAAGAGACAGAAAAAGGGCGGTAAAGGTTTTTGGAGAGAAAAAAGTAATAACATGTTTATCAGAAAAAACGGAGTATCAGCTTCTATGTGAAATATATTCCGAGCTGCAGAATGAGGTGTTTAAAAATCATCATATTGACGAAGTAAAATGGCTGAAAGGTGTAATAGAGAAAACCATTTTCTCAAAAGTAATGGAAGAGCATGGCTATACCTCAAACGGTAATAAAATAGTCTAGAAATTCTAATCAATGGTTAAAAAAACTCTTGATAAACAAAACGGTACCGCTTATGATAAGCAAAGTAATGACAGATTTCTTCACATTGTCTTCCTTCATTTTTGCATCAACTTTAACACCGATCATCATACCTATTAGTACAGCCGGTGCCAGAATAATTGCAGTATGTAGAATCTCCTTATTTAATATACCGGTAAATAAATATAAGAAAAATCGGAATACATTATCTACTAAAAAAACACAACAGATATTAGCTCGAAATTGCCCCTTATTATCTGTAGTTCGAATAATGTAGGATACCAGAAGAGCTCCGATGCCATAAAGACCGGCTAAAACTCCGGAAAGGACGCCGATAACTATAAGAGCAGCGGGATTTGTTTTTGATACTTTATTTTCATTTGATTTTCTGGTGAGCATTTCTACTCCCAGTCCAACAATAATAATACCTAATATAGATTTCAGTATCCAGTCAGTACCAACCTTTAATAAAAAGGTGCCCGGTATTATACCGGCTAACAGCATAAGGGACAGCGGAAGAACAATTTTAACAGAAAGATTTTTTCTCTCTTTCCATACAATATAAATATTAGTTGGAATACTAAATATTAGGTCTATCGGTGTAGTGAATCTATTGGATGTTACAAAGGAAAATAAAGAACCCATCACAAGGGTGTTACCAAAGCCGGTAATTGCTTTAACAAAATATGCGAATAGAGTAAAAATAAAAAGTAAAATATTTTGCATCTTAATATCCTTGCATAACACATCTGTTTACAGATATGTTGCTGCCACATAATGAAAGGTGAGAGAATCAACATGCGGCTTTCCTTTCAGTTATCATTTTTCTAATGGCTTGCATGTCTTTTGCGAGACAATTCATACAGTATAAACTAAAGCGTATACATTTTTATTATAGAGCAATTAAGTTATAAATACTACCATTAATTTCATCAATCTGAATAAGCTAAAAAAATTATAATTAATGAAATTATATTATACTCTTATCATATTAACGATTATAAGTTTGGAATCGACGAAAATAAAACTGACTTTAAATGAGAATAAAAAAGAACAGCCGAAGCCGTTCTTAATTAAATAATGATAGAATACTTTTTAACTTAATTCTTGATTTGAGAAAATATGTATTAAATTTCTGCAGATAATGCTTATTTCTTACTTTAGACTCGCATTAACATAATAAAATTTCTCCCTCCGAGGGTTATTCGGATTGAAGTCACTATAGAAATACTCTGTATGTTTTATGAAGCAGCTTTATCTAAATCAATGCTGCTGTCTAAATGATTTTCAATATAGTCTAATGCCTTGTTTATTTGATCGTACCAGTTCAAACGTATCCCTCCTCTCAAAAACAGTATAGTAGATAATTATATAAAAATCCTTGCACGTTTCGTTTCATTCATGCAAGGTTTTTGCCTAAAATATAAATAATTAACATTCCATTACGATATCGTATATTAGTTTTGTTTTGATTATACTATTAACATATAATAATATCTACCAATATTTAACACATAAGACTTGAATAATACTCAGAAAGTTAAGGAAGCTCTTGAATTGCTTAGGGTTGTATTTATTTCCTATAAAATAAATATGAAACAAAATATTATAGCTGGACAAAAAATACATATTCCATTATAATTACTAAGATTCTCTGTTAGAGCAAAAACGAATAAGAATCTACGTTTAAAGAAACTTAGGAAAAAATAACTGATAGGAAGTAGCAAAGTATGGATTTAAGAAAGAAAAAAATAGCGATAGCGTTAATGTTAGCAATGTTCTTAGGAGCAGTGGAGGGAACAGTGGTGACAACTGCGATTCCTACAATTGCCAAAGAACTGCACGGATTTGAGATTATTAGTTTGGTATTTTCCTCCTATTTATTAACATCCGCAATATCAACTCCTATATGCGGTAAACTATCTGATTTATATGGCAGGAAAAACGTACTTTCTATTGGTATCATTATATTTTTAATCGGAAGTTTTTTATGCGGGTTGTCGCAGTCAATGTTTATGTTGATTGGTTTTCGTGCAATTCAAGGCATTGGAGCAGGTTCAGTATTCACCGTATCTTATACGATTGTAGGAGATGTATATAATATAGAGGAAAGACCGAAGATTCAGGGAATTTTAGGTACAGTTTGGGGGATAGCCAGTCTGGTTGGTCCGTTTTTAGGCGGCACTTTAATTGATGTGCTCTCCTGGCATTGGATTTTCTTCATCAATATTCCATTTGGTATTTTATCCATTATATTATTGCATAGAAGTCTGAAAGAAGATTTCGAAAAAAGGAAACACAATCTGGATTATGCAGGGGTATTTACTTTATCTGCAGCATTAATCTTATTTTTAAGTATTTTTTTAGCAACTGATATAAATAAATTATTAATCGGAATTTCTGTTGTATTAACGATCCTATTGTTGGTGCTTTTTTATCTGATAGAAAGAAGAGTAAATGAACCCATAATTCCTTTTGACATTTTTAACTGGAACAGTGTTATAGTTAATATGATAAGCCTGTTTATAGCAGCAGTTTTAATAGGTATTAACGTATATATCCCGATTTACTTGCAGAACATACTGGGTTTAAGTGCTACCGTATCCGGATTGGCCTTAGTTTCCATGTCATTTTCCTGGCTTTTGGCTTCCTTTGTCTTAGGTAACAGAATAGTAAAAAACGGCGGGAAACAGGTGAATTTAATATCCGTGATTATTTTATTGGTCGGTATAATACTGCTTTCTACCTTAGGAATTAATTCACCTCTAGCACTGGTATTAGTATATGTTTTTATAATAGGATTCGGATTTGGTGGTGCCTTTACCGTGTTAACGATTATAATTCAAGAGTCAGTGGATTATACTAAGAGAGGAGCCGCAATAGGAGCGAATGCTCTGCTTAAGACATTGGGCCAAACAATCGGTGTTAGCGTATTTGGAAATATATTTAATATTAATATAGTTCGATATTTTAATAGAATAGGCTTAAAAGATATAAACCCCAACGATCTATACGGATCCTCTGCGCAAAATTTATTAATCAGCAGTGACCGGATAAAGCTTTCTTTAAATAATTCAATGTTTGTTTTATTTATAACCTTTATAGTATTAACCGGTATCTCCTTAATATTATCAGTTATTTTGCCAGAAAAATCAGCAGAAGTTTAAACTAAAAAAAAGCTTTTCTTCCAATCCATTTACAGGCTTAATGGTTTGCAAGAAAAGCTTTTTTAAATTCATGCAGTTATTTAGCCCGAATCGGACATACAATAGAAGAGATATACCGGAATTTATAAGATTATATTGTGGCCAATAGAATATTTTTGTATATCTGTTACAAGCAGGATAATGATATTAATTAATAAATAATTACTTGAGGTGACCTTAATTATGAGGGTAGGAAGAAAATTCATTGTATTAGTAATAATAGTTATATTGATCAGCCTGGTTCTATATCTAATAAAACCATCAAATGTCAGTACTGCCGATAAAGAATATAATTTAGTTAAAAAGATTTTAATAGAATCAGAACCTGATTTATTTGGTGTAAATAATTTGACAATAACAGAAAATGAATTAAATCGTTTAATAGCCAAAGATGTAAGTTTAAAACTACAGAATAAGCTGCCTCAGGGTTTTCTGCTTAAGGGTTTGTCTATTGATTTGACTGATAATAATATTATTGTTAAAACTTCGATGAAAGGTTATGTTATTTGTTTTGGATTGAATTTAACGTTACAAACGGTAAAAATAAATGACAAGTTGGTTTTGAAAGTAATTAAAATTCATTTAGGGAGAATAAACCTTCCATTAATTATTTTAAAAACAAGTAAATTCTTTCAGAATAATCTGTACTATATTAATGACAATTTTAAATTTATTGATTTAATTAATATAAGTGATTTATATTGTTTTAAAAATAAACTAAATATAACCTATACCTTTAACAGGAATGCTATCATTAATACCTATATAGCTCCTGAATATAGGGAAGCTGTACAGCGTATTATGAAAGTATTAAATAGGAATCAGGATTCCAGATCTTTTTCAAATGATTTATTAAAAGCTTTTATTACAATAAGTATGAGGGAAGATTTATCTAAAAACTTTACCAGAAAGATCAAAAAAGATTTTAATCGATTGGATTTTAATACAAAAAAAGACCTCTTTTTCTTATTGGTTGAATATAATATTCAAGTTATTAAAAAATTATTGGAATAGAAATTGGATGAATTTGAAAAGTGCCGGAGATGACTGAAAATGATTAAGACATGCCAAAACAACAGTTGCACAACACAACTGTTGTATGGTATAATGCATTCATATAGAGAAAAGAGGTGAACAGATGTCAAACCAGGGAAGCGAAACCTTGAGAGAACTTTTGCGAATACTGGTAAGGAATTTAGGCATTTTGGAAAAAAGTGATGCCTTGTGCTGCGGTGTAACGATTTCTCAATGTCATGCTATTGTAGAAATCGGAAGAGCAGAGAAAATCTCGTTAATTGATCTGGCTGAGTTACTTGAGTTGGACAAAAGCACCATGAGCAGGACAATTAATAATTTAGTAGATGCAGAAATAGTAAAAAGGGAAACCAATTCAGAAAACAGGCGTTATATATCAATTCAGTTAACGGATAAAGGAGCGGCAGTTTTTAAAAACATTGAAGATAATATGTTTACTTATTACGCAGGCATTTTTAATACCATTCCGGAAGATAAAAGGAATCAAGTTTTGGATAGTCTGCAGATATTAGTTCAGTCAGTCAGAGATAATAATTAGAGTTAAAGATCGGTGGAAATTTGGTGTTATATGTAAAATATTTTACAGGTGTACTAGTAAATGTGCACAAAGGAGAGGAGAACCTATGGACTTTATAATAGACAATATGAAAGAAACAGACTGGCAGCAGGTTGCTGAGATCTACCTGGCCGGAATAAAAACGGAAATTGCTACATTTCAAAATGATGTTCCGACTTGGGAAGATTGGAATCATGGGCATAGTACGAAATGTCGTTTTGTTGCCCGCGCAGGGGATAATGTATTAGGATGGGTGGCTATATCTCCTGTATCAAGCCGCTGTGTTTATGCAGGGGTAGCCGAAGTAAGTGTTTATATAGGAGAAGAATATAAAGGTATGGGAGTTGGTACTGCACTTCTTAATTACTTGATTGAACAATCGGAAAAAGAGGGATATTGGACTTTACAATCAGGAATCATTAAAGAGAATATTTCTAGCAGGAACTTACATAAAAAATGCGGATTTAGAGAAATCGGTTATAGAGAAAACCTTGGAAAAATGAATAACGGTAAATGGCATGATGTTATACTTATGGAACGTAGAAGTAAACATATCGGTAACTAAAGAAGGAGGAATCTGCATGGCGATATTATTTTTATTAATTAGCGTACTTACAATTGGATACGCCTTAATAGAAAGCAATGGATTATTAAGGTATGATGTATTTTGCAATTTAGAATGCTGAAGCAGAAGAAGTAAGCTTTACTGCAAAGCATCATAATTTAATAAATTTGCTTAGTTATATTATAACCCTTTAAAACACTTGAAAGTTTAAAGGGTTTTTTTATTATAAAATAGAGTAACATATATAAATAAATAAAGCAACATATTGACAACTATCTATATGTTTCGTATAATAATAGTATAGATAATTGTCTATATCATTGAAAAATGTCTATAAGATGTGAATTTATATAATATACTTATATTTAAAAGTATCCATTATATATATATTGAAAGGTTTTGAACTTATTAATTAAAAAGTTAACTGTAAAAATAAAGTTATGAAAAATAATCCCAGGAGGTTATCGTATGAAAAAAATGCAAATATTTGAACCGGCAATGTGTTGTCCCACTGGTCTTTGCGGCGTTGGAGTAGATCCGGAACTTATGAGAATTTCAACAGTACTGAATACACTGAAAAAGAATGGAATTACTATTAACAGGTATAACCTGACGAATGCACCACAGGAATTTGTAAATAACAAGTCAGTGAATAATTGTTTAAAGGAAAAAGGTGTAGATAGTTTGCCGATTATCGTATTAGATGATGAAATTGTTATCACAGGAAGATACCCTACCAACGACGAATTTGTAAAATTGCTTAACATTCCTAGAATTTATCTAGGTGTAAAACCTAATTTAGTAAATGCAAAAATTAAAAAACCCCGGGGGTGCGGCTGTTCCGGAGGAGATTGTTGATAGTTTCACTTGGTTTGTTTGTATGGTTTTCATAGCTGAGGAACAGAATTGTGAATACGGAAAGGAAGTTTATAAAATATGGAACAATTCGATCTTAATAAAATAGAACTGACAAAGTATCTTTTTTTTACCGGTAAGGGCGGAGTAGGAAAAACATCCACAGCATGTGCAACTGCCATATCTTTAGCTGATAGCGGGAAAAAAGTTATACTGATCAGTACGGATCCTGCATCTAATTTACAGGATGTCTTCCAAACAAAGCTGAACAATAAAGGGATTATGATAAAAGATGTTCCAAACCTTGTTGTGGCTAATCTGGATCCTATCGAAGCAGCTGCGGAATATCGGGAAAGTGTTATAGCCCCATATCGCGGTCAGCTCCCGGATGTGGTAATAAATAATATGGAAGAACAACTATCCGGTTCCTGTACTGTTGAAATTGCCGCATTTACTGAATTTTCTAAATTTATTACAGATGAAAAGGTTGAAAGGGATTATGATTATATCATTTTTGATACTGCACCCACGGGACATACGTTAAGAATGCTTCAACTTCCCTCTGCCTGGAGTAATTTTATTAGTCAAAATACCCATGGTGCATCCTGCCTTGGCCAATTATCAGGTTTGGAAAGCAAAAAGGAAATATATAAAAAAGCTGTAGAAACCTTAGCAGATAAGAAAAGTGCAACGCTAATACTGGTTTCAAGACCGGAGAAAACTCCTTTGGCAGAAGCGGAGAGAGCATCAAAAGAACTGGCAGAGATAGGTATCAACAACCAGATTTTAATCATAAATGGTGTTCTTACAACATATGATGACAAAATATCTGAGAGTTTATATCAAAAACAGCAAAATGCACTTTCTGATATGCCTGAGGGATTAAAGAAATTAAGTACTTATACCATTCCATTAAGAGCATATAACATTACAGGGGTTGAAAATGTCAGAGCTTTATTAACAAAGGATAATTTTGAATTCCGTGAAGAAAACATTAATACAGAGGTTTTTCCTCATTTAAATGATATCATAGAGGATTTGTGTGCTTCGGATAAAAAAGTAATATTTACTATGGGAAAAGGTGGTGTCGGTAAAACCACCATAGCTGCATCCATTGCCTTGGGGCTGGCAAACAGGGGTAAAAAGGTACATCTGTCTACAACTGATCCGGCAGCCCATCTTAAATTCGTTATTAATGAATCTGCGGGTATTACCATGAGTCATATTGATGAAAAGGAAGAATTAAGAAAATACCGGAATGAGGTACTAAGCAAAGCAAAGGAAACTATGTCAGAGGATGACATAGCTTATTTGATGGAAGATTTAAAATCCCCCTGTACCCAGGAAATCGCTGTCTTCAGGGCTTTTGCAGATATTGTGGATAAAGCTGAAAATCAGGTAGTAGTAATTGATACAGCGCCTACAGGTCATACCTTGTTATTATTGGATTCAACACAAAGCTATAACCAGGAAATGAAACGTTCTCAAGGTGACATTCCGGATTCAGCTAAAAAACTGTTACCAAGGCTTAGAAATCCGGAAGAAACAGAAGTAATAATTGTTACACTTGCCGAAGCTACACCGGTATTTGAAGCAAAACGTTTAGAAGAGGATTTAAAACGTGCTAAAATATCAAGTAAATGGTGGGTAATTAATGCATCCTTATACCGGACAGAAACCACAAATCAACTATTGTCGGTGAAAGCCAGTAATGAAATTGAATGGATTAATAAAGTAGATAAATATACCAATGGAAATTTTGCTGTTATTGGATGGACTGCAGAAGATATAAGAGATGATAAACTTTTAGCAATTTAAATAAGTAATATTAGTAATTTGGCATTTTTTTAATTCTATTTTTAAAGAAACTATACTTTCAGAAGCTGCCTACATAATTTGTTAGGCAGCTTTTGATTCATAAGAAAGATTATAGATAATAATGGTTAGGGACAGATCTATTACCTTAAGATCATAAATTTAGTTTAAAGTAGTTTTGTCATTCCCTTCACATAGGTATGTTAATAATAATTAAAACATATATGATTTGAAATCTTATCCATATAGTGATATATTTAAACTACATATATTGGAAATAATGGGCAATTGATAAATTATTAAAGAAAATAATGTTATTACGGATCCTTTGTAATCTATACTTCCAATTTTTTTAGTTAAATATGGTTGAGGAGAGTATTTGATAGAATTTTCTTCTTTAATAAAAAGACTTACATGATAGAATAAAAACATATGTATTAAAACCATTGATGTTTGCATTAAGACAAGAGAGATTTTGCAAAACAGGTATATATCCTCTGTCTATAAATGATTTACTTACGTCCTACAGTGATGGAAATAAAATACTTGTCGAGTATTTTATTGATAAAGATAAGTTTGAAAGAGGCATTGTTAAGAATCATAAGGATGTTTTAATAAATATTCATAATCTTGTTTGTACTTTAATATCGGTGAGTAGTACTTAACTCGCCATCTCGGAAGTAAACGATCTAGTTGGGAATAGGGTTATAGATGGAGTTTAGTTATTCAGATTTTTTTTTAACAATTTAATGATATAATTTTTATATTTACGTTAAACATTTGAAATGTTTTTGACGCTTTAATATATAGGGAGGTGTTTTTCAATATGAATTTAAAAATGAAAAGTTTGTTTATTGCCATTTTCATAATTATAGTAACAATAGTGACAGTATTAGTAATGCATCCATGGGCAAAACAACCGTTTAAGGACTTAACTACGAATGAAATATCGGAAGTAACCGTTAAACTCATGCCACCAGATATAACATTTGATTTAACAGATGCTGACATCGCCGAACTAGTTAAAATAGTCAATTCCTGCGTTATTTATATGAAAGATAATTCCTATACGGATTACGTTGGTCAAGCTGTTCATTATACGATAAATAAAAAAGATGGAACAACAATAGAAATTACAGCCTACAATCCATTTTTAATCATTGATGGCGTTGGATATAAAACCAAATATGGGCCTTGTGAAGAATTAAATTCATTGGGAAATAAAATCTTAAATACCAATAACCCATAATTACAGCTTTAGACATTATGTTTATAAGAATATTTACATAGATAGAGTAATACTTCACAGTTGGTGGATGTGTGACTTAAGAAATGTACACTTAAAGAAGGAGTCATATGTACAAAGTAATGATTATTGAAGATAATGACAGTATCTGCAGGGAGTTGTCCGTATTTCTACAACAAAACGGCTTTGAGACTATTACACCGTCCGTATTTACTCAAATAAACGAGGTTATAAGAAATAGTAGTCCGGACCTGATACTGCTTGATATCAATCTGGCAGGGGAAGATGGGTTTCACTTGTGTCAAAAGATTCGGAAGTTTTCCGATTTACCTGTTATATTCGTAACCTGCAGGGATAGCGAGGAGGATGAACTCAGAGGACTTTTACTGGGAGGAGATGATTTTATACGTAAACCATATCATTTACCGGTGCTTCTTGCACGTATTCGAAGAATCCTAGAACGTTATGAAAAAGCACATGTACTGCAAGTGGAAGATATATGCCTGGATGTGCCGGCTATGGTTTTAAAAATAAAGGATCATACAATTGAATTATCGAAAAATGAATGCCGTATTTTATATTATCTATTTATTAACAGAGGAAAGACTGTTACCAAGGATGAGTTGATAGAAGCTTTATGGGAAAATAAATTATATGTTGACAATAATATTTTAAATGTTAACATATCAAGGCTTCGTAAACGCTTATCCGCGATTGGACTGTCGGACTTTATAAAGACCGTTCCCCAGGAGGGATATATCATATGACTTTGATTCGATATATACAGGACAAGCTGATATTTATAATATTAAGTGTGATTTTTGAATTTTTTATTGGAGTACTGCTCCTGCTATACGGATGTGATATCTTTATGATTGGTTTTATCTGGATCAGCGGCTTTATTTTTTTTGGAATATATATGTTTATCGGGTATTTCCGGCTTCTGGAACGTCAAAACCACTGTAATAAGATTATGAAAATGCTGGAAAAATCTTTTATGATCAGTGACATGATTTCAAAACCTGACAATATTCAGGAAAAAATATATTATGATTTGCTGAAAACAGCCTGTAAATCAATGAATGATGAGGTAGAACAATGTAAGCGGAACCAGTCTGACTATAAAAGTTATATCGAAGAATGGATTCATGAGGTTAAAAATCCGGTATCTGCAATCAAGCTTTTATGTTTTAATCATCCTGAAGAGGTAACGACGGAAATCAGCAGGGAAATGGAAGAAATTGCTTATCTACTGGAGCTGGTACTTTATTATGCAAGGAGCGAATTGGTGGAGAAGGACTATTTCGTTCGAAAATTCAGTTTATCGGACGTCATTAATGCTGCACTGCTGCGAAATCGGACATTGCTGCAAAACTGTGGCTTTACAATAGAAGACTTCGTTCCTGACGTGTGTGTCTGTTCTGATGAAAAATGGGTAACCTTTATACTCAGCCAGCTTATCTCCAATGCAGTCAAATATCCTAAGGAGTATAACCCGGTATTAAAATTTACGGCAGAAAAGGCAGTTCATAATGTCTTATTAATAGTTGAAGACAATGGGATCGGCATATCGAAAGCTGATTTGCCGCGCATTTTTGAACGGGGATTTACAGGCAGTGATCGGAAAAAATTAAATGCTTCCGGTATGGGACTGTATATCTGTAAAAATCTTTGCGATAAAATGGGACTTGCAATTTCAGCAGAATCGGAAGTAAATCGCGGAACAAAAATAATAATATCATTTCCATGTGGACCGCTTACAGAATTGTAAGTAGACATAAAATCCCGAAGGTGTTATTATCTGGTAAATAATATTCGGCAAGGGGAGGTTCCATATGGAAAAATTATTGAAGGTTGAGCATGTTGTAAAGTATTATGGCAGTAAAAACATTATTACACAGGCCCTTAATGATTTATCCTTTGAAGTAAAGGAAAAAGAGTTTCTTGCTGTCATGGGTGCCTCAGGGAGCGGCAAGACTACATTATTAAACTGCATTTCAACGATTGATACGGTTTCATCCGGACATATTTATCTATCAGGTATGGATATAACCGCATTACCCGGATCAAAAACCGCAGAATTCAGACAAAGTAATCTCGGTTTTATATTTCAGGATTATAATCTGCTGGATACCCTGACAATAGGGGAAAATATTGCACTTGCACCAATAATCGGAAAAATGAAACGTGACCGGATTGCTTCCATGGTAGAAGAGGTGGCTGCAGCACTGAAAATTCATCATTTGCTTGATAAGTTTCCGTATCAGGTCTCCGGAGGAGAAAGGCAGCGCTGTGCCTGTGCAAGAGCTCTGATATGTAAACCAGGACTGATACTTGCAGATGAACCGACCGGAGCGCTGGACTCGAAATCATCCCAGACTCTGTTGGATACTCTTTCTAACATGAATAAAGATAGAAATGCAACCATAATAATGGTCACCCATGATATTTTCTCTGCCAGTTATTGCAGCCGGATTTTATTTCTTCGCGACGGTAAGCTGTTTAATGAGCTTTTGAGAGGAGATAAGAGCCGAAGGGAATTCTTTGGAGAGATTCTGGATGTAGTTACGGTACTGGGAGGTGACGCGAAAGATGTTGGTTGAATTATCCATTCGAAACATGAAGCGATCTCTACGGGACTATAGCATCTATATGCTGACCTTAACGATTTCCTTTACTCTAATTTATGCCTTTCACTTAATCTGTTATTCCCCTGATCTAATGAAGCTTAGTGAGTCAATGGAAGATTTTCGGGAAGTAAATAAGCTGTTAGCAATTATAATTATTTTGGTTATAGGGTGGTTGATAAATTATATAATTCGTTATATGATCAAGCAACGAGGAAGGGAATTCAGCATCTATATGTTGCTTGGAATGAAAAACAGATATATTTATTGTATTTTTTTTATAGAAAATTTATTGCTATGCCTGGCTTCGTTCGTAATGGGCATTTTTTTCGGCAGCCTGCTTTTTCAGGTCTTATCCATTCTTATCATGAAGGTCTTTGAGGTAGATTATTACCCGGTTATATTCTTTTCATTGAAAGCCTTTGGACTTACTGCAGCTTATGCAGCCGGCATGATGCTTTTGTCACTGCTTTCCAATAGCCGTAAGTTAAGAAAAATGAGTATTTATGAGCTGATGTGTAACGAAAAGAAAAATGAAGTACAGGAAGTTTATACAAAAAGTACCGGAAATATCATTTGTTTTATTATTTTTTGCTTGATTGGAATTTTCGGATTGATTTTCATGTATTATATTACAGCTATAAAACCGGAATTAACTACTTTTTCAAACCTGTTAATCAGTATTATATGTGTTCTTGCTTGTATCTATGGATGTTATCTCAGCATATCACCAGCGATGGTTTGTCTTTTCCTTTGCGGAAACCGCAAATACAAAGGAAACCGTATGATTATATTCAGAGCACTGGCAGCAAAAATGAATACAATGAAATTCACACTTGGGAATCTTGCAGTGCTGATAACACTAACCTTTCTGGCAGTTCAAACCGGAATGTTGATGAAGGGCTTTCTGGATGAGCTTTTTATATCGAGAGCACCTTTTGATGTCATGTGTACCAGTGTTAATGTGGAGGAAGATTTTAATAAAATTACGGATTACCTGGAAAGTCAGGAGGGGATACGCGATAAATATCAATATAATATATATGATGCAGGCGCGGCTGATATCGACGGCTTTTTTCGGAGGGAAGTAACAGAATCAGACTGGGGTACCTATATGAAGTACAGTGATTATGCAAGACTTCGAAAGATGTTGGGATACAAAGAGCCGGTTAATAACCGGGACGGGTACCTGCTGCATTGTGTGGGATATGTTAAAAATGAGGTATCCCAGCAGGATAATACGGATATGATTATAAACGGCAAGACCTACCAATTACATGCAATCTATACCGAAGGCTTTGGACTTGAAGGAATGAATGGGGTTTATTTTGTTATTGTTATCCCGGATGAAACAGCTTCAGAACTGGGGGTAAACCATACTGTTATGGCGATATCAACAGTGAAAGAAACAACGGAAGCTACCAGAAGTAACATCCAAAAGCGGTTGGAAATAGCTCCTGGAGAGAATATTCATGAAAGATTGAGCGTAAAGGGGGGACTAAAGGCAGATAACGTGACTGCTGTCCTTATCGTGTCTTTTACCATGTTTTATATCGGATTAATATTTGCTTGCGTGATGTCTGCAATCATGGCAATTCAACAGCTTGGAGATTTGGTAAAGCATCGCCGCAATTATATGAGATTGTATCAGTTGGGTATGTCTGTAGAACGTATTGATTGTATGATTCTGCAACAGATGTTAATACATTTTGCAGTACCGTTGATTATTTCGCTCCCCATTTCTATATCTATGTTCAACTCCATCGGCCATATTTTTAATTCTTATGTTAATGAACGGATGATGTTTCGTTATATGATAGGATCTCTTCTTGGATTCGGAATGATATATTTTTTATATTTTATGTTAACTTATCTAATCTTTGTGAAAGAAGTCAAAAAAGAAGCGGTTTAAACAATTTAGACTTATGGTAATTCTATGGAGGTTTGGATGGTTGGTTAGGGCTGAATAGATATTTTAATACTCTTGTGATAGAGATACCATTCTAAACCGCTATTGAGAAGTTAATAAAATTATTACAGTAAGAAAAGGACTTGACAACAAAGGAAGAAATGATACAATATATTTAATAATCTCTAATAATTTCACATTTTATTATAGCGATGATAAGGAATAGTAAAAGCTTGATATCTTACAGAGAGCCATTGGGTGGTGGAAAATGGCAGATTAAAACTTTGAACTCGCCTTTGAGCTCTCTGACTGAACAAAAGTAGGCAGAGCGGGAGATCCCGTTACAGATTATACGAGTACATTACCTTATGGTTATGGACTAGAGTGGTACCGCGGATAGCAGTTCTTAACAAATAGAACCTCTTCGTCTCTAGATTAATAGAGATGGAGAGGTTTTTTATTGTATTAAAATTAGGAGGAATTTAAAATGAGTGAGTTTTATTCACCAAAGGACATTGAACAAAAATGGCAGAAAATCTGGGAAAAGGAAGAAGCCTTTAAGGTAGGAACTGACAAAAGTAAACCGAAGTTCTTCGCATTGGTTGAGTTCCCTTATCCATCCGGTCAGGGTCTCCATGTAGGACATCCAAGACCATATACAGCTCTGGACATTATAGCAAGAAAAAGAAGACTGGAAGGATACAATGTATTATATCCTATGGGCTGGGATGCCTTTGGTCTTCCTACGGAAAACTATGCAATTAAAAATCATATCCATCCAAAGATTGTTACCAAGAAAAACATTGAACATTTTACGGAACAGTTAAAAGCTCTTGGTTATTCCTTTGACTGGGACAGAGAGATTAATACAACGGATCCTAATTATTATAAATGGACCCAGTGGATCTTTTTACAGTTATTTAAAAAAGGTCTTGCCTATAAATCTGAGATGCCTATCAACTGGTGTACCTCCTGTAAAGTTGGTCTTGCCAAC
The DNA here is from genome assembly GCF_030913705.1 of Anaerocolumna sp. MB42-C2. GTDB lineage: Bacteria > Bacillota > Clostridia > Lachnospirales > Lachnospiraceae > Anaerocolumna. Next base: position 338,556 of record NZ_CP133190.1, on the reverse strand, counting down.
GAAGAGGTTGTAGGAGGTGTCTGTGAACGCTGCGGCGGTGAAGTGGTACGTAAGGTTAAGAGCCAGTGGATGTTAAAAATTACAGAATATGCTGATAAATTAATCGACGACCTGGATATGGTAGATTATATCGAAAAGATTAAAGTATCCCAGGTTAACTGGATCGGTCGTTCCGTAGGTGCGGAAGTAGATTTTAAGATTGCCGGAAAAGAAGAGAACTTACGCATTTTTACTACCAGACCGGATACCTTATTTGGTGCCACCTATATGGTTATATCACCGGAACATCCTCTTATTGATAAATATAAGGATGAAATAAAGAACTATACAGATTTAATCAGCTACCGTGAACAGGCGGCTAAAAAGTCTGACTTTGAAAGAACGGAATTAGTAAAAGAAAAGACCGGTGTGGTGATTGACGGTTTAACAGCAATTAACCCGGTAAACGGCAAAGAAATTCCTATCTGGATTTCCGATTATGTATTAATGACCTATGGTACCGGTGCTATTATGGCGGTTCCAGCCCATGACGAACGTGACTGGGATTTTGCCAAAAAATTTAATCTGCCTATTATCGAAGTAGTTGCCGGCGGTGACGTAAATGAAGCGGCCTTTACTAACACTTCAACCGGTAAATTAGTGAATTCCGATTTCTTAAACGGCTTGGAAGTTGCAGATGCGAAGAAAAAGATACTGGAATGGTTAACGGAAAAAGGGATCGGTTATAAAAAAGTAAACTATAAGTTAAGAGATTGGGTATTCTCCCGCCAAAGATATTGGGGTGAACCAATACCCATTGTTCATTGTGAAAAGTGCGGATACGTTCCCGTGCCGGAAAGCGAACTGCCTTTAATGCTTCCGGAAGTAGAAAGCTATGAACCTACTGATAACGGGGAATCCCCTCTTGCAGCTATGACCGACTGGGTGGATACTACCTGTCCGCACTGTGGAGGCCCCGCTCACAGGGAAACGGATACCATGCCTCAATGGGCAGGTTCCTCCTGGTATTATTTAAGATATATCGATCCACATAACAACGAAGCTTTTGCTGACAAGGAAGAACTTAAATACTGGCTTCCGGTAGACTGGTATAACGGTGGTATGGAGCATACAACCCTCCATTTACTTTACTCCCGTTTCTGGCATAAATTCCTTTATGATCAGGGATTAGTTAATACTCCGGAACCTTATAAAAAGAGAACGTCTCACGGCATGATTTTAGGTGAGAACAATGAAAAGATGTCCAAATCCAGAGGAAATGTAGTTAATCCGGATGATATTATAGGTGAATTTGGTGCTGATACTTTAAGAACCTATGAAATGTTTATCGGTGCTTTCGATTTAAGTGCAGCCTGGTCTATTGAAGGGGTAAAAGGCTGCCGCCGTTTCCTGGATCGGGTTTGGAAGTTAAAAGATATCGTAACTTCTGAAGAAGCTTATTCGGAAAAGCTTGAGATTAAGATGCACCAGACCATTAAAAAAGTTACTACTGACTTTGAAACCATGAAATTTAACACCGCCATTGCTGCCATGATGTCCCTGGTTAATGAATTTTACCGTGTAGGCAGCATTACAAAAGGGGAATTCAAAACACTATTATTACTTCTTAACCCGGTTGCACCTCACATTACAGAGGAATTATGGCAGATAATCGGGGAGGAGGGAAGAGTATACCAGGAAATCTGGCCGGTTTATGAAGAAGCGAAAACCATTGAAAATACGGTGGAAATCGCAGTACAGATAAATGGTAAGGTAAAAGCTAATCTGACTATTTCCTTAGATGAGAAACAGGAAGAAGTGGAAGCAAAAGCAAAAGAATTGGATTCCGTAAAAGCTGCTTTAAACGGTAAAAATGTCGTAAAAGTAATTTATGTTCCAGGAAGAATATTAAATATTGTAGCGAAATAGAATCAAGAAAGATTTTTCATAGACTTTAAATAAAACCTGCTTGAAAAGTGCCACTGTGAAGATAAAACTTCATAGTGGCATTTTGTACACATTAAGTGTTTAAGAGGTTTTAACGGAGGTTCCAATCGGAATCCCTTTTTACTCGTGACTGAAAGCACGGTTAAACCTATTGCTGTTCGGTAAACCTCCACCATGCGACTGTTCCGGCAACACCCGTTATTCCCGTAATAACAAGTATGGCGATGCTGGCAAAGCCAAGAGGAACATTGGAAATAAATAATGCCGGAATTGTCCAGGGAAAGTAAGCTGCCAGTCCAGCCTGCACAACGACATTGGAAATGACCACAATAAGGAACGCGAGTCCAATAGGGGCTAAATATCCTTTACTGATATTCGCCAATAGGGCACTTATCGTACTGACAACCATAGTTAGCAGCGATGCTGCTATAAAAGCAAGAAAACTATTCATGATAAGTAACCATGTCCCACCATTAAGTCCAATCAAGATACCCATAATGAATACTACCGCAAACATGAATAAGGCCAACAATACATCCCAAAGAAAAATTACGATGAATTTTGAAAGTACCACATAAAGTTTAGATACTGGTTTCACTAGCAATTCACTGATCGTTTTATCTGTATATTCCCGTCCGAAAACCCAACATGCGGTGAAAGAATATCCAATCACCAAAAGAGCAGTGCTTGATCCAAGTAAATCTGTTAAATAAGGCGCCCATCCGGCATCTACGGTATTGATATATGTGACTAAACCAAGCATAATTGGCATAGTGGCAAATGCTGCAACAACAACCCAAAAAACACTTGAGCGCAATACTTTAAGGGCTTCGCAATGTATAAATGACAATATTTTCATTCGTGTATCCTCCTTGTACTTTGAATTATCCGCAAAAAATAACCTTCCAAATCTTCCGTAACGATGTTTAGTTGTGTTGGGGGTTGTCCAAAACGAACCAGTAGTTCGGCCAACCTTTCAGGTTTTTCAGTTGCGGAGCCTTCAAAAAGTAATAAGCGTCCATCAGTGTTTTCTTCATAACTGTATCCATGTTCTGTTAGTATATGTTCCATTGCATTCTTATCGTGTCCATCCAGAACCAAGTGTTTTTGTAAAGACTGCTCCAAATGTGCCATTTTGATTTCTTGGATTAACCGACCTTCATGGATGATGCCAATTCGATCAACCAGTTTTGAGAGTTCTTCCAGTTGATGGCTGGATATAAAAACAGTAACACCAAAATTTTTGGATAAATCGAAAAGCATTTGCCGGATTTCTACGACACCAGCGGGATCAAGGCCGTTGATAGGTTCATCCAAAATTAAAATCTTTGGATTGTGAATCATTGCTTTAGCTAACCCTAACCGTTGTTTGTTTCCCAGGGAAAGATTTTTCGCTTTCTTATTTTTATGAGCTTCTAAACCGAGTTTTTGTATCACCCGGGTAATGGATTGACGGTCAGATATCATTTGCATTCTGCAGGCAATATCTAAATTCTCTATTACCGTAAGCCCCGGATAATAAGTAGCTTCCTCCAAATATCCAACTTGCTCCCACAACTTGTGAGTTCCGGAGTCAACTTTATTCCCCAGCATATAGATATTACCGGATGAGGGTTTGAGCAATGACAACATCATTTTAATTGTGGTTGATTTGCCTGCACCATTCAAACCAAGAAACCCGAATATTTCGCCGCCATTTACCTCAAGTGAAAGATTGTTAACGGCATGATAATCTCTAAATTTTTTTGTGAGACGATCTAACTGTATTGCAGCTGAGCCGTTTTTTCTTAAATTTACCATTTTATATACTCCTTTTGTATTTTTTAGCGATTTTTATTTAATTAACGCTATCATGAACTTTAATCTTGAAACATCAACTGAATCTCAATTTTTATGTAAAATTTTGTTTATGTTCAGTTTACTTTTAAGTGATATAATATTTATTAATGGAGGTGACCTATAGTGTTTGATATTTTAATTGTCGAGGATGATATAAATACCCAAAAACTAATGTGCGCTGTTCTAAAGCGCGGCGGATATAACGCATATATTGCAAAAGATGGTCTTGAAGCACTTGACAGGATGGAAACAAAGCGATTTGATTTGATTGTTTTAGATTTGATGATGCCTCGTATGGATGGTTATGAATTTTGTGAGCAATTACGCAGTGTGGGAGAGAACATTCCAATACTGATGGTAACAGCCAATCAGGAGACCAAAGACAAGCATAAAGGTTTTCTGGTTGGAACTGATGATTATATGACGAAACCTTTTGATGAACAAGAAATGCTATTCCGTGTAAAGGCGCTTTTACGTCGGGCACAAATTGCCAGCGAACATAGAATTATCATGGGTGAGACCACAGCGGATTACAATACCCTTACTGTTTCATGGAAAAGTGAACAATATATTTTGCCAAAGAAAGAATTTCAACTTCTCTTTAAGCTCATGAGTTATCCCAATATGATTTTCACACGCAATCAACTAATGGACGAAATTTGGGGATTAGAGACTGAAACAGACGAGCATACCTTGAATGTTCATATAAACAGATTACGGGATAAATTTAGAGACAACCCCGATTTTGAAATTGTAACCGTGCGCGGTTTGGGGTATAAAATGGGGAGACGTTTATGAAGAAAATAAAAAAAGGACTTTCCCCGAAAATTAGTCTTGCAGTTTCCTTGGTAGCTTTGGTTTTTCTGGTCATGCTCTTATCCATTTTATCTGCTGGTTTGATTGCTTATTTACTAATAAAAATAGGCATCCTGGATATAAATAGTACCGCAAGTCCAATCCGGGCAATCTCTATAATGGTATATATCAGTATTTTTTTGGGCGTGGTAATAGCAACATTATTAAGCCGGCGTTCTGTTAAGCCAATTCAAGATATGATGAAAGCCACTGAAAAGGTATCTCAGGGCGATTTCTCGGTTATGGTAAAAGGCAGTTTTGTCTTTGAATTGGATGCACTTGCCGGGAGCTTCAATAAGATGGTGCAGGAGTTAAAAGGTATCGAAACTCTGCGTAGCGACTTTGTGAGAAATTTCTCTCATGAATTTAAAACACCGATTACTTCGATTAGTGGATTTGCCAAACTTTTGCAGGCGGGAGATGTAAACGACGAGGAAAAGCAGGAATACCTGAATATAATTGTGCAGGAATCAGAACGGCTTGTCCATCTTTCCACTAACGTTCTTAATCTTTCAAAAATAGAAAGTACAGAAATTATAAGCGAAAAAAACATCTATTGTTTAGATGAACAAATTAGACTTGCGATTGTAATGTTAGAACCAAAATGGAGTTATAAAAAGCTTCACGTTGACATCAGACTCGAAGATGAAATTGAAATATTTGGCGAAAAAAATCTAATCCATCAAATTTGGGTTAATCTTCTTGACAATGCCATCAAGTTTACGAACACTGGTGGAGTAATAAAAATAGAACTATGGCGGAGCGGACAAAAGGCAGCCTTTCGGATTGAGGATAACGGATGCGGAATGAATGATGATACTATGTCTCATATATTTGATAAATTCTATCAAGGAGACATATCCCATACATTAGCCGGAAATGGATTGGGCTTGACTTTAGTCAAGAAAATTACCGAATTATGTGAAGGAACTATTGAAGTACAAAGTGAGCTTGGAAAAGGTAGTGTTTTTATTGTGAAATTGCCATTAGGTTTAAATACTGAAGGAAATAGAAGAGAATAATGAGTAGGTTTATTCTGATTTTAAATTTTGTTTGGAATTCTTGAACTATAACCTGCCGCCCAGGTGATTACAGTTGGAATCTGTTAAATACGTTCCAGCAGTAATCAATCTTATAGATTTATCAGAAAGGTAAAACTGTTCTAATGAATATTCCAGAGTATATTGTGGTTTTTAGAGATATATATTTTGATATCTTGGAAGTTGAATAGGAGAGATCTAGTACTCCTATTCTAATCCTTTCAATGGTTCCATATTGTGACATTTTTTTAAAGAAATATGCTATAATATAGAAATTGAGCTTATACATATTTAGTTAACATTATTTTGATTAAGTTCTAATATGCACATTTAAAGTTAAGGAAGATAGGGAGGTATCGCAGAAACCTATGGACAAATTCCCAGATTTAATATATAATCGTCCAAATTATGAATTTCAAAAAGAAAAACTATTACAATCAAAAAAAATCATGTTACAATCCCAGACTTATGAGGAACTAAGAAATACATGGATCAAATGTATTACAAGCTGAAGAAAGTCAACTAATTCCAAGACTGGATAGATAAACATAGGTAATTAATAAGAGGAATATAGGTAATAGAATAGTAGCAGCATAGAAAAAAGACTAGGCTTTTTGCTTAGTTTTTTAAATTGAAATCATTTTACTTCTTGGAGCAGTAAGCTAATTAGGTAAAAATTCATGCTGTCTTAAAACTTCTATCATAGTTTCATTATCATCCGATAGCTTTTTGATATCTTTACGAATATTAACCTCTGTATTACGTAACTTTAAATCCAGATTATCCACTTTTAAATCCAAACTATTAAATCTTTCAGAATGTCTATCAAGCTTATAATTTATTACTTTTATTTCCTCTCTATTATCAGCTAATTCCTTTTTAATACTATTTAATTCGCCTTGAATATTAGTCAATATGTCCTTTAATTCATTATCCAAAATATGACCCCCTGTCCGTTTTTATTATATTGTAACATACCCTGTATCTAAATATCAAATAGTATTTGTTCCTGAATATATTTTACCGGAACAAAATCTAATCCCTGCTAAAATATTGGTCAACGGGAAAAATATAATAGTATCCAATAATAACTATAAAATCAATTGAATAAATGACATTTTATGGTATAATCTTAATGGTTTTAACACAATTTAAGGAAATATTCTTACAGACAATATATGTGGAGGTATTTATGGATAGAATGATTAGAAATTCAGCCAAGGCATTAATTATCAAAGACGGAAAGATGCTTGCAATTAAAATAAAGGACGAAAATGAAGAGTGGTACATTATGCCTGGTGGTGGACAGGAAACAGAAGAACTCCTTTCTAAAGCAGTATGTAGAGAAGTCGCTGAAGAGTTAGGAATGAATGTGGAAGCAAAAGAATTAGTTTTTGTTATTGAAGGTGTAAATGGAGAAAGATATCATAGAGTAGACATGGTATTTTTATGTGAATATATTGGAGAAATCAAAAACGCTGTATTACATAGTGATACGAACCAAGTGGGATATGATTGGCTTGAGATAAAGACGCTGAATCGTTTACCCCTTTATCCCTCAAAATTGCGAAGACAGATTATGAACTTATATGAGGGAAAAGAATACAAGGTATATTTAGGAAATGAAGAAATTGGAGACCCAGAAATTACTGATTAACAAAATAGAGATAATACCATATGAGAAAAGAAATACCATTCAATATTGTAAGCCATGACTATGAAAGGGTATTAAAAGAATTTGTGTCACAAATTCAAGATAAACTTGGAAAACGATTAGTTATGGTGTATTTAACAGGTAGCTATGCTAGGGGTGATGCTACTGATTATTATGTCCATTTGTATTCAAAATAATAATTAATACTGTACGATGTGTTAATAGGTAATTATTTTGAGATTTAAAATATCAGCTTTTAGACAGATTTATGTCCGTATTCTAATTTAGAAGAGTACGATTTAAAGTGTATGTAACCAGTTTAGAAAGAATGTTGTCTTTGATTTAGAAACTTTTATGTCCCTTGACACTCGACAAAAGGGTAAAAATTTTTTTGGTTATAACTGGTTATGGCATAAAAACAACTATTCGCAAAACACAAGTTTAACGAATAGTTGAATGAAAAAATGTATAACCACTATAATTTTCATGTTTTTCTTTATACTAACATCTATCATCAAAACTAATTTATACTATTAGTAATTTTATCGATGTCTCATTTTAATCAATCTCTTGCGCAAATAATGCAGCCGCATACTCTCTACACTAAAAATCCATAGAGTTGTCATTCCGCTGTAATATTGATTTTATTAGTCAGATAACAATAAATCTACTTATGTGACACGGTGTCTCTTGCTATTTTATTTATTATATGATATACTATAAAGGTATTTCTATGTTACTTTCAAACTTAGTATTTTATTTACTGGAGTGATAAATATATGGATTTTATCAGAGCAAGAAGTGACGAACAAAAAGATGTTCGACTAAATCAAATTAAGGATGTCGCTAAGAAGCAATTTTATTCGTTAAGCTATGACAAAATTACGATTAAATCAATTTCTTTGGAATTGGATTTTGCGCGTTCGAATTTATATAAATATTTTAGTACAAAGGAAGAAATCTTCGCTACCATTCTGATTGATGAAGTTGCTGAATGGATACAGGAACTGAAAGAAGCGAGTCCTGATAATGCAATTGCAACCTCTGAGATTGAGACATTTTGCCAGTATTGGACTGATATAACGTGCAAACATCTTGGAATGATTGGCCTTTATGCCAGATTGACACCTTTATATGCTCAAAATATCCCCCACGAATCTTTAACTAAAATCAGGCAGAATTTTCTAATACATTATCACGAGTTGAATAGCTTATTACATTTATTATTTCCCAGTCTGACGCTTAAGCAGGTGCAACACTTCTGCCAATATCAATTTAGTTTTATCGCTGGATTTTCACCTGCTATTAGAGATAATGAAGCCAAAGAGGAAATGGCGAATCAATGCAATAAAAAGCTTTCATTACCTGATTTTAAAGTTTCTTTTCAAGAATTTTTAAAAACCTTACTGGTAGGAATTTTTAATACTTGAACATAATAAAATCCCCCTGATAGGACAAGTTCTGAGGTTCCAACCAGGGGGATTACCATATATAAATATAAAAATTAATTATATATTAAGCAAATTAATATTGTCTAACTTATCTTCATTAACTCTATTTTTACTTAATCTTTATTTTGATATTTGCATTAGTACCAATTATGTTTTTGAGATTGATGTTTTCATTCAGCTTAATCTTAATGGGAATAAGTTGTGTTACTTTTGTATAGGTACCGGAGGTTGTAAAACTGGTGGTCATATTTGATAATTTATTTGAAGTTATTTTGTCAACTTTTTCTACATATCCCGAGAAAGATTTATTACCATATGCATCCAAGCTGACTGCAACCTCCTGTCCCTCTGCAACCTTAAGTATATCGTCTTCCTCAATATTGGCTGTTATGTACATATCATCTACACCTGCGACTACAAAAATTACATCAGAAGGTGATACTAATTGGCCAAGATCTGCTTTTATATCCATAACCTCGCCATCAATAGGTGATTTAATATAAGGGCCTCCCTCTGCTCTGCCAAGAATCTGCCCTGATTGCACTGAATCACCTATGGCTACATTTATTTTAGTCAGTTTACCGCTAGTACCCGATGTAATTTGAAATATTTTAGTATCAACTTTTGCATTATCGGTTGATATAAATTTTGTACTCTCAATATAATATTCTGAGCCAAAATACGCTCCGACTATTACCACTATTGCTACGATTATTAAAATGATACCTTTCTTGCTTTTCTTTTTTGTCTCGTTCATCTCGTCTTTAAATTCATCCATTTTTATATCCTCCTTTTTCTCTGCTTGATGTCAAGTGACTTCACTATTCAAACTGGCTGTTATATAATCCGGCATAAAAGCCCTCTAGAGCCAATAATTCGTCATGATTTCCCTGTTCTATGATATCACCATCCTTAAGAACCAGGATTAAGTCAGAATTTTTAATTGTTGAAAGCCTGTGGGCAATAACAAAGCTTGTTCTTCCTGTCATAAGTGAGTCCATAGCTTTTTGGATTAATATTTCAGTTTGTGTATCAATTGAACTGGTAGCCTCATCTAATATAAGAATTTTAGGATTAGCAAGTATTACCCTGGCTATCGTAAATAGCTGTTTCTGACCTTGAGATATATTGCTTGCTTCTTCATTCAGAATCGTATCATAGCCATCAGGCAGAGTACGGATAAATTCATCACAATGTGCTGCTTTTGCAGCTGCGATAACTTCCTCTTTTGAGGCATCAAAGGTTCCGTATTTTATATTATCCAATATGGAAGCATTGTACAGCCATGTTTCCTGTAGGACCATCCCAAACAGTGATCTTAAATCATTTCGTTTAAAATCAAAGATATTGTGCCCGTCGATCAGAATTTCTCCTGAATTAATATCATAAAAACGCATTAATAATTTTACTAAGGTGGTTTTTCCGGCACCAGTCGGACCTACGATTGCCACCTTTTGCCCTTGTTTTATGTTTGCCGAAAAATTATGTATGATCAATTTTTCCGGGTTATATCCAAAGAATATATTCTTGAATTCTACATTGCCGTGAAATTCATAATCCGGTATACTATCCGCATCGTCTGCTTCCTCTTCTTCCTCCAGAAATTCAAATACTCTTTCTGCGGCTGCGATTGTCTGCTGAAGAGTATTTGATATGGATGCCAGCTGCGTAATTGGCATGGTAAAATTCCTCATATATTGTATAAAAGACTGGATGTCACCGATTTCAACCACTTTTTTTACCGCAAGGTATCCACCGAGTATACAGATAAGTACATATCCGAGATTGCCTACAAAATTCATAATAGGCTGCATAATACTCGTAACAAATTGTGATTTCCAAGCACTTTCACAAAGGTCTTTATTTATAATTTCAAATTGCTCCACGGATTCCGCTTGTCTGTTAAAGGCTTGAATTACATTATGTCCGCTGTACATTTCTTCAACATGCCCATTAAGTGAACCAAGCGACTTTTGCTGTGATTTAAAAAATCCCTGAGAATTTTTAATAATAATATTGACGATAACCAGGGATATGGGGATTACAATCAGTGCAGTTATCGTCATTAAAACACTAATTGAAAGCATCATGCAAAACACACCGATGATTGTAGCAATAGAGGTAATCAGCTGTGTTAAACTTTGATTTAAGGTCTGACTGACTAAATCAACATCGTTTGTGATCCTCGACAGGACTTCACCATAAGTACGGGTATCATAATAATTAAGAGGTATTTTCTGCATTTTCTGGGAAATTTCTTTTCTCAGTTTAAAAGTAACCTCCATAGAAACTCTTGTCATAATAAAATTTTGTATGTAGGAGGTCAGCGTCGAAATAAAATACAGTAATATAAGCAGAATAGTCATTTTGCCCATATAGTCAAAATCCATATACAGTCCGGTATGCAGGTAGAAAGCAACCAGACCATCTGCCAGTTTCGTAATTATCTTACCAAGCAGCTTCGGCCCTAGTATGGAAAATAAAGTGGATACGGCAGCAAATATCAGCACCGCTACGATTTGCAGTTTATAGGGAAAAAGATAAGTTCCAAGGGTTCTGATTGTATTTTTTGAGTCATTGGCCTTGCTTTGCATTACTATGTTCATTCTAGGCATTGGTCAAGTTCCTCCTTTGACATTTGTGATAAAGCAATTTCCCTGTAAACCATACAACTTTTCATAAGCTCCTTATGGGTACCTTTTCCCACAATTGTACCATTATCTAAAACAATAATCTGATCTGCATTCATAATGGTACCGACACGCTGAGCGACCAGTATTATTGTGCTGTCCCCTGTCTCACTCTTTAATGCTGCACGAAGCTTTTTATCCGTATTCAGATCCAGTGCTGAAAAGCTGTCATCAAATATATAAATGGGCGCATTTTTAACCAGTGCCCTTGCAATAGATAATCTTTGCTTCTGTCCGCCAGATACGTTAGTGCCTCCTTGTGCAATCGATGCATCATAAGTATCTGGCTTTGATTCGATAAACTCAGTTGCCTGCGCTATTTTGGCAGCCTTTTGAATATTTTCAAACGTACTGCATTTATCGGCATAATATAGGTTTGAACGGATATTTCCAGAAAAAAGAATACTTTTTTGTGGTACATAACCGATTTTACTTCTAAGGTCCTGACGGTCTACATCTCTGATATCCTTTCCGTCAATTAAGATCTGTCCGTCCGATACATCATAAAAACGCATCAAAAGATTTATAACCGTTGACTTGCCACAACCGGTTGCACCGATAATAGCAGTTGTCTGGTGTTTTTTAGCAGTAAAACTTATGTTTTCAAGTACATGGCCATTCCCCTCCGGATAGGTAAAACTAACATTCCTAAATTCAACATCAGAATTGAAATTTTCATCGTAGGATAATGTGTGCTTTTTATCCCGGATGGAAGGTTTCATATCCAACACCTCTTTGATTCTGTTGGCACTGACTGCGGCACGGGGTATCATTATAAACATGACGGAAAGCATTAAAAACGCTGAAATAATCTGTATGGCATACTGCATAAATGCCATCATTGTACCGATATCGATTTCCAGCTTTGATATCTGTTTAGAACCAAACCACACAATAAGAACAATGGTTATATTCATTATTAACATCATGGTTGGCATCATAATTGTCATAACACGGTTTACAAATAAATTGGTATTCGTTAATTCTTTGTTTGCCTTATTAAACCGTTCGGCTTCAAATTTCTGTGTGTTAAAAGCTCGAATTACCAGCATACCCTCAAGATTCTCGCGGCTTACCAGGTTTAGGCGGTCAATGAGAGTTTGAACCATTTTCATTTTAGGCATTGCAACTACAAAAATGAATATGATAAACATAAAAATAACAATCAAGGAAAGTACAATCATCCTGGAGAGGGACAAACTGCTTGAAACAGCCTTTATTGTCCCTCCGATACCAAGAATAGGTGCATAAAAAAGTAATCTTACCATCATTACGATCAATGACTGAATTTGTGTAATATCATTCGTCGTTCGAGTAATTAAAGATGCAGTTGAAAATTTATCAAATTCTTCATTTGAAAAGCTCTGGACCTTTCGAAATACATCACTTCTCAAATCTCTGGACGTCTGTGCTGCTACTCTGGATGCAAAATAACCCACAGAAATAGAACATAAGGTTCCGATAAGGCTGATAATCAGCATCTTCCTTCCTGTATCCAAGATAAAACTAATATCGCTATTGATAACTCCGGTATTAATAATATCGGACATATAATCCGGCAAAGTAAGTTCACACATTGCCTGGATAAAAAGTAATATTACTGCCATCAGAACAAGAACCCAATATCGTGATATATATTTAAATACTCTATCCATTTTATGTCCCTTTCAAACTGTCATACTAAATAACGTTTGTGTTAATTACGGTGTGGCAGTTGTGCCGTCATCTTGGCTTTCGTTACTCATTTGTTCGTTTTGCTCATTTTTATCCTGATTTAGCGCTCCCGTTTGAAGCTCCGTTACATTTCCAAGAACAAACAGCTCTTCTTCACCAGTTAATCCGTCTAAAATCTCTGTATATTTACCATCCGTAAGTCCTGTTTTTACTTTGACTTCTTTAAATCCAACCGGTACATGGTTCACGACTTCTTTCACAGCAGGATCTTTTACATATACTACTCCTCCACGAATCAAAGCACCATTCGGTACAGCCATAACATCTTGTACTTCATTAATAATAATTTCTCCTGTTACATTCATTCCAGTATATAAATCACCGAAATCATCAATTTGTACGGTAACAGGATATTCCGGTACTCCGTTCGTGTAGGTACTTTCCTGACTTATATTAGTAACGATACCATGAAAGGTGCGTCCCTCTAAAGCATTCGAGGTAACATTAACTTTCTGACCGATCTTAACTGCTTTAATATCCAATTCATCTACCGGCATATCAAACTTGACAGCAGATAAATCATAAATAGTGCAGAGTTTTGGTGTTGTATTTCTGATTGTATCACCCTCCAAAACATCTTTACTGGCAACCACACCGGAAATAGGTGACGTTACGCTATAATCCGTTTTATCCTCTATGACATCCTCCAGAGAAGTTTTGGCATCATCGATTTTTTCGTGAGCTTTTTCCAAAGTATTTTCTGCATTATCCATTATATCTTTTGCATTATCCACTTTATTCTGATAAGCATCTAACTGATCTTTATAGGTATCGCTGTCTAATACGATTACCGGATATTTCTCAGATATCTTATCTCCTTCTTTTATATTAAGAGTATGGATTTCGCCTGCTTTATCAGCAGTTATAATTCCCTCTTCCAATACGTTAAAAATGCCTTCCCCGCTGCTGTATAAATCGCCGATTGATGCCGTAGCTTTTGTACCGGCAGTTAAACCGCCTGGATTTTTAACCTTAATGGTTATCGTCTTAACAACTCGATTTCCGCTTAAAACATCTTCAATCGAACTTATTTCAGTTACGTTTCCTTCTAATTTTTCGTTACTATCTGTTATTTCAACTTTTGCAGTTTTTCCTATCAGAGATTGCTTTACATCAGCAGAATTGAAAGGTACCTTTAATTCCATGTAACTGTTATCATAGATTTCAGCTATCTGTGTTCCAATCTGTATTTTATCTCCTTCATCAACAAATAATGTTTTGACAACTCCTGCTTTTTTAGATTTAATGGTTAGATCACCATAATCATCCGCTGCATCATCATAATCATCCAATGCATCATTATATTTCTGCACTGCCTCAGCATATTTGTCTTTGGCAAATTTGTAATCTTCTTTTGCTCTTGGAACCGCATTTTCCGCATTACGCAGTTTACTGTCTATATCATCTGTTGTTATCTGATATAATACCTCATCTTTCTTAACCTGTTCCCCTTCTGCAAAGTCAGCGGAAATTACATCTCCAACCACCTGACTGGTAACATCATAAGTATTTAAAGGTTCTATGATACCGGAAGAAGACAGTATGTACTGAATATCTCTGTTTTCAACTTTTACTGTATGTATTACTTCTTTCGCATTGGATTTATCTGCACTGCCGTTGATTCTGCCAAATATTACGAACGTTATGAATATAAGAAATACGAGTAAAGCCAATGGTTTAATGAAACTTATCCCTTTACCCTTTTTATTTATTTCATCTGTATTCTCAGTATGCAAAGACTTCTTATCTGCTTTATTATTCCTACTCATATTATATATTCACTCCTTTGTCAGTCTTTATTTTCTGCAATGATAACACGAATTCTGCCGCCTGAAGCCATAGAACCATCGTAATAAGCAGTTAATTTATATTTGTTTAAATTGGATACATCACTTAAAGTTGCGACTGAGTATTTTCCGGCATCATGGAAAAATACGGCGACTTCATCTGCTATCATGTATTTTTGTGTACTATCTTGTACGATACTAGCTCCAATCGCTCTGACATTCACTTTTGTAAGGTCAATCAGGTCTTCTATCTGCGTAGAATCATCATCATCGAATATAAATCCTTTCGGCCCCTCTTTTACGTCATATTCATCACCGATTCCTGTTCCTGTCGTTCCGTTTATATTATAATCAAAACTCATTTTATCGGAACCTTGACTGGATATACCTGTTAAGATACCATACTTATATACATCACCTGTTACATTATTTAGAATCAGCTTGGATATATCTCCGGAACTGTTTAACTCGTAATAATTAACACTGGCATCCCCTAATGTTATATTCGCAAGTCTGCTTGGCTTTATGCTTTTATAGCTGCCCTTATAATAATCTAAGATCTTTACATTTGATGCTAACTTATAACTTCCTAATTTCATTCCGTCGCTTGAAAAGGTATTTGAACCGAAGGAAGTACTGCCTGCTTTATAACTATTTACGGAAGCTATTCCGTTATCATAGGTGACACGGACAACTTCTCCTTCTGAAAATGTGATTGCGGTAAGGTCATAATCCTGTTCATATTTGTTACCGCCTGCATCCACGAATGCCACATAATTCGAACTTACAAGTTCATCCTTATCATTGGTCATTACCCGCTCTCCGTTATCTACTACAATTCCGGTAACCGTTACATTATATTCATCAATTCCCAATACATCAACTACCGTATCGTCCTTGCCTAAGATTAAAGTTACTACATCACCCTCATCCACCTTACCTAAAGAGGAGAATGCGACGGACATATCATTAGAACCTAAGGAATATTCTTTTCCGCCTAGTTTCACGGAGGTCGGAGCTAAACGGTTCGGCAGAATGGTCTGGATGGAACCGGTGACCTTATTATCATAAGCCCAAACGGATTTTAAATTTTTGGAATAATAAACCACATCATTTTGCTGAATATCATTCAGGGTTCCTAATGTACCGTCTTTATAAAAGGTAGCCTCCCCTAAGAAAAAAGGAATCTGGCTCTTCCAGTCATTATCCACTAAGATCGGTCCTTCCATTTTGGTGTTAACTAAAGACAGATAATCCATCTCCCCTTTGGAATCAACCGTATAACCGAGGGTTTCCGCATAAATCTTGCCGTCTTTGGTTTTGGCAATTAAGGTATTATAGAAAAGATTCATACAGTCTTTTCTGGTCAGTGCTTGTTTTTGTGTTTTCGTTATATTTTTGTCTAAGTCCTTTGATTCGTACAGTGCCATTTCAGCCGCGTTTAAATTACCGGTAAAGTCGCTGTTGGTATATCCTAAAAGCTTCAGAACACCATTCACTGCTTCCATTAAGGTAATACTCTGAGAGGGTTTGAATGTGCCGTTCATGTAACCGGACATCCATCCCTGGTTAATTGCTGTCTGTATGTAGCCTGCTGCCCAATATTTTTTCGTTACATCCTTAAATAAAGATACATTGCTTTTCGCAGAGGTCTGATCTTTTAAGGCCGACATATTGACTAACATCTGTGCATACTGTGCTCTTGTAACTTTTGCGGCCGGATTCGTACTGTTCCCCTGATCCGTATCCATAATTTCTAAGGCATCAATAACTTTTCCTGCATTATTCGTACTGGAGGCAGCTTCCGCCGGTTTCACCGGAACTGCAATGGTTCCAATCAGCATAGTCACAGCAAGTAATAGTGTTATAATTTTTCTTTGCATCTTCAGTCTCCTTAATTTAACTTTAATATGTATCTACAATATTATTCGGTTTCTCATAAACTCATTTTTTATGTTTAAGATATATAACAATACTCTTTTTCATACAAACACCTCTTTTCAAGTCTAATTATGTGACACAGTGTTTCTTACATTCCGTTATTATAAGTGACATATTGTCTCTTGTCAATATAAAAAACAGAGGTATTTTATAATACCTCTGTTAAAAATTTATACATATATTACCAAAGTACTCTGAAATTAGTCAGGTGATACACTGCTCACTTTCAACAACCCGTTTTCAAGAAATAACATAATGATTCCTTCAAAAATTTAAAAACGTGCTTATCATTACAAAAAATATGCGGTTATTAACCCCAGGCCGGACACTCTGCAAAAAGGTTTTCCTGATCTGATTTAATCCAGCCTTTTTTTCCCTTATTGTTTATGATTCTGAAATATGCTTTTCCTGATTTTGATATATACATTTTATCAAAAAAAACTTTATCACTTTTTTTTACCTTATATACAACATTTTTTGAACCGGCTTTTTTATAAACTGAAAAACTTTTTACTGCTTTATATTTATAGTTTGAAGAATCGGCGGTTAGGGTGTAAGTGTTAGTTGTAATTGCCGATAATACATTATCCTTTAACCGGAAAGGTACATAGCAGAAATAGCACCCAATTGCCGGGGAATAAATAGGGGTATCGATTACCATGGTAAACTTACCATCACCGTTTAATTTATTTATATAATATCGCGAGGAATCAAATTTTTTCGTTAACGTTTTTATATCAAAAGTTACATAATCTAAAAATTTAGTACCGTCATATCGTGTAAAAAATGAATTATCCATACAGCCTGATTCCATTGTGGTACTTATAAAGAAGTCCAGGTAATTATCACTTTTATCAAGATCAAGGATCGTTACTAAAAAAAATAATCCATCCTCAATTTTGGATAAACTTAACGCATCATTAATATATAACTTTAGAGTTGTTTTACGTTTATCGTAATTTACAGTTATTTTACACAAAATTTTTTCTGTTTTTCCGTCACCATTTAAGTCATAGTAATAAACAGTGTCATTTGATAAAGTCTTAATTCCATCCAACTCCTTGGTTGTTTCGGATGCCTGGTAAACTTTTGGAGCCATTATCAGACTAACGAATAAAGTAATGAAAAACAATGCGCTCTTTATATAATTGCTGTACCTGGGATTCATATTATCGCTCCTTTCAATAGTTGCTTCCATATATTAGTTACGCAATAAATGCATTTATTATCTTGTAAATTCATATTGTTTCCTTTAAATATAGTATATTTTAAAAGAATAGATTAATTAACCCTAATATAAAACCGATTACAGCTCCAAGGTTAACAACAGCTCCCAATTCTTTTTTCATAATAGTAAGAACAAGCTCCTCCACCTCTTTTGTATCCATTGCATTTACTTTTTCTTCTGCTATTCTGGAAAGGTTTAAGGAGGATAATATTTTTTCCGAATATTCAGTAATCAGCAAACGGTAAACTTTTAAGATTGTATCTTTTAATTCAGCAGTATTAATTTGACTCATGAATGAGGAAATAGTCTGTTGATTTAATTTTGTATATTCGTTTTGTATAAGACTGTTTACTTTTTCTTCTGCATGTTCTTCTATATATCTGTTAACTCGTTCCCCAATTGCATTTTCAATTGGTTCTAATACGGTAGGATTTAAAAACATTGCTAACATAGTACCCTGAACTTTTTCTACAACTGCTGATTTTACTTCAGCAGCTATTATTTGCCCTAAATTCATTGTTATAAGTTCAGTGCTGATTTTCTGAGTGAGATTTACCACAAGATCCGATTCAAGTTTTGTCTGAGCAGAATCGCCTATCATCGAATTTAATCTTACTTCTAATGTGGTATCATCATCAGATAATTTCTGAAAAATGAGATCGAGTTGTTTTCTGATTTCTTGCTCTTTATCAGGGGATAATAAAGTATCCTTGATAATTACCGGATTTAAAAGATTATTCCCTACTACATTACCAATAGCCTTAGCAAACCTGGCTTTCCCTCTGGGGATAATTCCCGGTGTAAATGGAACACGGTATTTCCCGATATAAACCGGGTTGATTGGATGAAATAACATCTGTACTGCTATTAAATTTGTAACGTATCCGATAACCGCTCCTATTGCAGGTCCTATTAAAATATTCCATTGCATATTAAAATCCTTCTTTCGTAAATAAAAATAAAATCAAAACTAATATACTATTTGCAAATGATTATTACAAGTATAATTTCATTAATTTATACTTATTTACACTGGAATAAATAGGAATTATGAAATTAACAGCTATAGATTGACGATCTTATAACAGAAGTAAGTTCCTGGTTTGATACTGTCATCATCATAATAAAGAAGTCCAAGCCTGTTAAAGAGAAATGTTTTTCGATAATCTTTTCTATTCATCTCCTGGAATGCTTTTTTATAATTTTCAAAAGGTGCACCACCGATTGCTATGGTCATATGAAACTCATAATCGTCATCGTGATCCGCTGGACATTTACCAAATCGCTTTTCCAAAGACCGAAACAGATTGTTTTGAATATAAGCCAATTCTTCTGATTTCACAGCGTGGATTGACATACATCCAGATTCATAACCTAAGACATTACTTGGATGAATTGTAACCTCGTTGAATTCGATTTTGACTGGATTAATATCCTTGGCAAATTGATCAAAGAATTCTTCGAATAGTCCTAAATCAGGAATTGAAAAAGGCTGTTTTAAAGAAACATGTTGAGGCAGCCTTGCCATTTCAAAACCAAGGTTACCTGCTTTATGAGCTTCTAACATTAATCTTCTGCCGTAATTTTCGGCTTCATTATTAGCTATTAATACAATGGTAGCTTTCATATTATCTAACATCTCCTATCATAAATTGAAGTAATTGGTATAAAATACATTTATAATGAACCAAATAAATTGTCATCTATCATAGCTTTAACTGCATATAGGGTCAAAAAGTATTTTCCTCCTGTAACAATTTATTAAACTCTGAAAAGTTCATTTCACCCAGTCCGCCTTTTTCGAGATTTCTAACCGATAGCGTATCATATTCTTTTTCTTTTTGGCCAATGATTATCATGTATGGTATTTTATCAAGTTGTGCCTCACGGATTTTATATCCTATTTTTTCATCTCTTTTATCAATTTCACACCGGTAACCGGAAACTTTTAATCTTATCATTACGGATTCAGAATATTCTATGAATCGATCGGATAACGGCAATATTTTTATTTGAACCGGAGCAAGCCATAATGGAAACCGCCCGGCATAGTGTTCAATTAAGATACCGAGAAAACGCTCTATCGATCCAAATACAACACGATGAATCATAATCGGTCTGTGTTTCCTACCATCATATCCTGTATATTCTGCCTGAAAGCGTAATGGAAGTTGAAAATCAAGTTGAATGGTACCACATTGCCATGTCCGTCCTATGGAATCCTCTAAATGGAAATCAATTTTTGGGCCATAAAAAGCTCCGTCTCCCTCGTTAATGATATAATTCATGTTAAGTTCATTCAATGCCTGCACTAATCCATTTGTTGCAATCTCCCAATCTTCATCACTGCCTATGCTGTTAACAGGACGGGTAGATAATTCCACATGGTACTTAAATCCAAATTTACTGTAAACCTTATCTATTAATCGAATAACACCCTTTATTTCATCTGTTACTTGATCTTCCGTCATAAAGATATGAGCATCATCCTGAGTAAAGCACCGCGCTCTCATCAATCCATGCAGAACACCTGATTTCTCATGCCTGTGAACCAATCCTAATTCACCGATTCTGATTGGAAATTCTTTGTAGGAATGCGGGGAAGATTTATAATACAACATACCTCCGGGGCAATTCATTGGTTTAATTGCATATTCTTCCTCATCAATAATAGTCGTATACATGTTTTCACGGTAATGCTCCCAATGGCCTGAAGTCTCCCATAGTTTTCGGTTCAGTATGACTGGAGTTTCTATTTCAATATATCCCTCCGTTTCATGAATTTTACGCCAATAGTCAATTAAAAGATTTTTTAGAATTACTCCTTTGGGAAGAAAAAAGGGAAAACCTGGGCCCTCTTCCATGATGGTAAATAACCCCATTTCCATTCCGACTTTTCTGTGATCCCGTCTGCGGGCTTCTTCCAACTGTAAAAGATATTTCTCTAAATCACTTTTTCTTGGAAACGCTGTACCATATATACGTGTCAGCATTTTATTTTTCTCATTACCCCGCCAATAAGCACCTGCAATAGTCATAAGTTTAATGGCTTTTATACTTTTAGTACTTATTAAATGTGGTCCTGAACATAAGTCAACATAATCTCCCTGTTCATAAAAACTTATTTCTGCGGTAACCGGTAAATCTCTTATTAATTCAGTCTTATAAGGTTCATTTTTTTCTTCCATAAGTTTAAAGGCAGCTTCTCTTGATAAAGAAAACCGGTGTAACTTTAGTGCCTCATTTATTATTTTTCTCATTTCCACATCCAGTGCTTCTAAATGTTCTATAGTAAAATCAAAATTAAACTCAAAGTCATAATAAAACCCATCATGAATTGCAGGTCCGATGGCTAACTTTGTATCAGGATACAATCGTTTCACTGCCTGTGCTAAGATATGAGCTGCCGTATGGCGAAAAGCTGCCCGCCCTTCAGGATCCATAAAGGTTAAGATATTTAAAGAGCAGTCAGAGGTTATCATCGTTCTTAAATCAACAATTTCTCCATTCATTTCTGCGGCGCAAGCATCTTTTTCCAATTGTTTATCAATTCCTTTGACGAATTCAATAATACTTTTAACCTCATTTATTTCCCGTGTAGAACCATCTTTCATTGTAATAATCATTCCTTATATTCTCCTTTCGATTCTTAATAAATTAATATGAATGAAACGATAACATAGGAAAGGGACTTGCCAGTCGGGCTTTTTATTCATAGGGAAGTTCAGAGAACTCTCCTATGAAATAAAAAAGGCACCCTTAATAAATGACTTTTAGTCATTTATTAAGGGTGCTTAAATTATAATTGCACGGTTCCACCTTAACTTTTCACTTCAGATTCTATCAAATCCTATTCTTTAACGCAGACATACGGTAACACATACAAATTACGATACGTAATTCTTTCAATGCAACAGCTCAGGAATGGTTTTCACTTGTATTCTTTCATAAAGAACTTCCACCAAATGTTCTTCTCTCTGGATGTTTCATACAGGTTACTTTTTCCGTCATCGCTTTTCCTATGTTATTATTTATATAATAACATTCTTCCTTAAATTGTCAAGGATAAATTTAACTATTATAGATATCAGTGTTATAGTTCAGCCTAAGGCACCGCGAGATGCTTGTTGTGAGTAAATTTAAACGAACGTTAATTAAAAACCTGAAATATACTTGCACAGAAATAAGCAGACTGAATTTTTTCTGTGCATCATAGGTTATAATTCGGTATACGACTGCAATTATAACATATCCGTTCTATAATCTGATGGAAATACAATACCCGTTTGATTTCGAACCTGATCCATAATTTTTATTGCCTTTAATGATATTTCATTATAATAATTCAGTTTTTCATTTTTCTCAATAGCCTTAAGAAAAGTATTAAGTTCATAAATCATATTATTATCACAGTTTTCTGCAATAATTTCTTCTTCGGTATTATCATTGTATTTAATCGTTATTTTTCTTGGGTTTGAAATATGAGGAATGAGCATTGCACCGTTTTCGCCCTGTATCTGGCTTGGGACTTGTGAATTTGTAATTTTGGAATAAATTAATTCAGAAATCATACCTTCGTAGTTGGCCAGGATGCTGCCTGCTCCGTCAATTTTATTATTTAAAACAACCGAAACTGCCTCCACGGAATCAGGCTGCCCGAACAGATCAATTAAGGAATGAATACAATAAACACCAATATCCATCAATGCCCCTGCAGATAATTGAGGGTCAAAGATATTCGTATTTTCACCTCTTTTAAAGGCATCATATCTTGAGGAATACTGGCAGAAATCCAAAGTTGCTCTTCTTATGGTTCCAAGCTTGCTTAGATTTTGTTTTATTAATTGCTGCCCGGGATCAAAAACAGGCCTCATAGCCTCCAATAGTTTTACGTTGTTAGCTTCTGCTATTCGTAACATACTTTCTACTTCTTTTACATTGGAACCCAGTGATTTCTCACATATAACATGTTTACCGGAACGCAGCATCGTAACAGCCTGATCATAATGCTGACTGTTTGGACTGGCGATATATATGGCATCAATCATGGAGCACTCAGCTAAAACGTCCAGATTGTCAAAGAAAAGTTCCGCACCGAATTCCTGGCCAAAACTTACGGCTTTGTTAAGTTCTCTGGAGTAAGCGCCTATTAATTTAAAATGATCTGCCAGTTTGGCAGCCTGTAAAAATTGCCTTGTAATCTTACTTGTTCCTATGGTTGCAAATCTTATCATCTTTTTCTCCTGTTATAATTTGGTTAATTTAATACATATTCCAATTATAACAAAAGTATGGATTGATTCATATTTATTTTTCAGTTAATTTAAATTATTAGTTGGTATCATAATTATATTTACCCGGGTATCAAAGGTTTTGCTATAAACCCCTGCATAAAGATAGACAATAATTCAATCCCATAGGATGCTAAAGGATAGTTTCCCTCACAGATGCACCAGTCGTATAATATAGAACGTTCCTGCATAGCATAAATCTTCATTAATTCCCTGGAGGAACGATCACTTTTTAATTCATTTTTTAGCTGGCCCTCCTCAATAATCTGCATCAGGGCTTTGTAGTAATACCGGTTCTGATTCAGAAGGTGTTTTTCTCCTTTTTTAGTGACCTGGGAGGAATACAGATATGCAAGAATGTCCACCGGTACTTTATCTTCGATGAATTTAAACAAATGCCTTGACATATATATCAATTTATCAAAACTATGTAATACCGGATCCAGATCTTTTATAATAATCCGGTACTGTTCATCAAACAAATCGGAAAGAGAGCTGAATAGATCTGTTTTCGCACTGAAATAGTGGTAAAAAGTTCCTTTGGAAACTTTGCATTCACTGATGATCTGTTCAATTGTCGTAGTGTCATAACCTTGCTCATAGAATAATTTCCAGGCAGTATCAATGATTTTTTTCTTTTTGGAAATTTCCTGTTTTATAGATTCCACCTCCTTAATTTAGTAAGGTCATCTAAAAGCTAAACATTATGCCGGTATTCGTAAGGAAGCACTCTCAGTTCCCCAAAAGACTGCATTTTGGCCACGGCCTGTAAAGTTTCCTTTAAAATTGCTGTCTGCATTTCTTTATTGTTTGGTTCTCCTGCATTGGAACCGATTGGGACATGGGGAGCAGTTATACGGGGAGCTCCCTGCTGCCTTGCAATGGGAGGGAGCGCAGCTATGATAATTGTTGACATACCCAACTTTTCACAGGCACGTTCCACTATTACTGCAGAACGGTGACAGGTACCGCAGCCTCCGGTGCAAACTACTATATCTACACCCTGTTCTTTTAATCTTTTCGCAATTTCAGGACCGGTTTCGTCAGTGAATTTATCCACATTTCCGCCACCGCCCATAAAACCGAACATAATATCCGCAAGACTTCCGATATAACCCTCTGCCACCAGTTCTCTAAGACGGTCTAAAGGAAACATGGCATTTGGGTCTTTGTTAATATCGGAATTATCAAAGCCGCCATGGGTTACCATAAGATTGCCGGTTGGTGTATCGGAGGGGATTTCCCTAAAGGAATAATCCCCGGCCGTATTAAATGGTTTCTGGGTTTTCAGATGAATTCCTCCTGCCGTAATAAAGGCCACCTTACATTGATCAAGCGGTTTGGTAAGCGGAGTCCATACAGCCTCCGGTGTAATAGGTACGAATATTTCCGATTTCAATCCTGTTGCCGTTGTTAATTCCATATCATATCCTCCAATCAATTATTAATTTTATATATAGTAAAACTTATAAGCTAAAGTTAAAGGCCTGCTTTCATATAGCTGAAATAAAATTCTACCTCCTGCCCTACTGCTAAGGCTTTCTCTGTAATGATCCATCTTAAAGGAACGGTGATTACACCCAGTCTGCCTTTAATACTGACTTTTACAGCAGTTTCATTAAGTTCTGTTATTTTAGCTTTCGTCAGTTGGGGTATTAAATCTATAGATACCATTAAAATTTCGCCCTCCTTTATTATTTCACCAGTATTTGATTTGCATCAATAACTGCCTGGGACCATTTTCTGTTAGCCGGTTCGATAGGGATACCGGCCATCTTGGTTTTTAACATCAGAATGGCTCTTTTTGCATCTTCAGGGCATATGGAACTGCAGCCAAGAACTTCATTTTCAAAACCCTCCGGATCTTTATTTAGTTCTATCATGGCATCCATATATTTATTACCAACAACCAGCTGACCCTGATAAGCGGAAAAAGTAACACCGACTACCGGAATGTCCCTGCTTCCGATAGCTGCTATATTTCCTGCAAAATCAATATGATTGTTACCAAAACCTTCTGTGGTAACAATAGCTCCCTTTAAATCCAGGGTTTCAATTAAAGCCCCCAGTCTTTCCGTTACAAAGGTTTTCTCATCGTTGACCTGAGGACTTCCAATGAATATGACTCCTACCAAATCTAGTTCATTATCTTGAGCTAATGCTTTCACCAGAGGTTCCCTGAAATAATGTCTGGTCATTTCCTTTGTTGCAGGTCCTATACAGGTAAGAGCATGAATTCCTCCGTCCAGTACCTCATTAGGTGAGAGCATTACCGGAATATTGCCTAAATCTACATTTTTTTGTCCGCCGGGTACACCGGATGGTTCCGTAGGACAGATTATATTGTCATGCATTGCGCCTTGCCCCATGATTTCTTTTACAAGTACAACTCTTGGGCGGCCGTATTTATGTACATCCCGGAAAATGTCCTCCTTATAGACCGGTTCTTTTGTCTTTTTTAATACTTCCCTTATTTCCTGAATAATGACGTCACATGCACAGTGTGCTGCAAAAGGCCCTCTTCTCTCCATACCGGTTCCTTCCTGTATGATTACGTTAATACGAATCATAATGTCGGTATCGTCCGGACAGCCGGGTCTGCCAAATGCAATTTTTTCGTCGATGTATCCTTCACAGGAACCAAATTCATGTATTTGTACCCCTTTTTCATCCAAACCTGTAAGACAGAAAACTGCTCCGCTAATGACAGCCGTTTCGCCCTCTCCCAATCTGCCGTTTACTTTTGCTGCAATCGGAATGATATCCATTATTGTATTGGTAAATATATGATGATTATCCGGTGTAATAATATCCATTTCCACTTCTTTTACTAATGGATTGCAGTCCTTTGCTTTTTTAATTATTCCTTTGTTTATGGTCAGCACTCCACTTTCAAAAGAAGTGGAATCTCCTAATAATATTTTCTTTACCTGATATTCTTTCTGATGTAAGGTGCGGATTACCTTATCCTCTTTTTGGGGTTCCGGTAATACCTGTCCCGCAGCTAATTGGATTTCTTCTGCAGGGGAAAAACCAAACTGTTTGATTGAATGAAGAGGAATATCAAGTTTTAATCCTTTCAGTTCATCAATTTCTAAATGAATCATCTTATCGCCTCCTGTAAATTTTCTATCAACTTCATTTATTGATGTTTCTTTTTCTGCTGATTCCTTTCCGCTTTTTAAACACTCAGTTTCCGTTTGGTGCTTAATGTTCTCTTCCAGCATGGAAGCGGTTATAGGTGTTAATGCTTCTGTATCCGTTTTTAAGGTTTTACCCAACACTTCCTTTATGGTTAATCCGTCGTCAGTTAAAGTTAGCAGCTGGGATTCTACTAAATCCGGAAATATCATGGGATCTTCCAGATCGGCCTCACTGATTACCAATCCTTTTTTCCTTTGACAGCAAAATATTGCCGGATCATTCAGATGTTTTTCCATCGTGTCTTTTGATAGTGACATAATATTCTCTCCTTTAATGTAAATGTATTTTTCTGACCAAACTAAAACCTGCCCCTCGAAGTACTCCGTCCGTACAGTGATAGACCGGCATTTGAAGGTTTGGTGCAATTGACATAACTGTATTGCTGCAATCGGTACAAGTACTGATTAACAGGGTTTTTGCTCCGAGCTTTTTTAGATTTAAAACTTTAACAGACTGACCCGGACATTTGCCAGGATTATCACATTTTAGTCTGCCATTAACCGGGTGTGCCTGTTTGCAGAATTCCACACCAATAACATTTGCTCCCATGGAAGCGGCTATCTGTCGAAGTCTGTCTTCATTCCCGCCGCAGGCACATACCAGTAATCCCATATCACGTTTGTCCTGTAAGAAAGGCATCGCCGCTAAGATACCACCCGTAGTTTTGGTTATAAAAGTATCCGGTGAGATACGTTTGCCGGTGAAGGGGCCTCCCAGGATTAATTCCCCCACATCTTTTCCAATTCCTCCGCTTAACCTTATAAGCTCTCCGACCTGAGTGCCTACCGGTACATCTAGAATTGCCTTGTTTCCGCGGTTTATATTTCCCCCTACTGTTATATCTTTGGAAATAACCGGTTTTTTAAGGGTTACTGCTTCATATACGCGAAAGATAGTTTCCAGATTAATAACAATAGAATTTGCATCTTGAGGCAGGGAGTGGATATCCAGTAATTTTCCTGTTATCTCCCGAATAACTGCTCTTTCTTCTCCCATGGGATAAAGATCCGGTAACAGAAAAATTCCCATGTTTTTCTTAAGATGTTTTTTTAGGAGCAGCACAGCCGCTGTATGTTTACCTTTTATGGCAATGACACCTTTATTAACGTTTGCTATATCCATGGCAATGGCGAGTCCCTCCACCACTTCTTCAGGATTGGTTATAATTCTTTTTAAGTTATGTCCTAAAACGGGTTCACATTCCGCCGCATTTACTATTACGATTCCGCCCTCCTTTAACTTGGTCTTTAGTTTAGCATAAGTGGGAAATCCCGCGCCGCCCATACCACATATTCCGGCTTCCTGCACCAGGTCTATGGGATTTTGGGATGTCAAATGCAGGTAACCGCCGGTTTCTGTCCTGTTCTTATGTATCTCAATATATTCACCGGTTACCAGTGTAACAGTACCTGATACACTGGCATGGACATTTAAGCTCAGTCCCTCATCTGCTTTTCCAATTAATGTACCTTTTAAAACTTCGTCCTTTGGATTTACACAAGCTAGGGCAGGTCTGCCGATATGCTGATTCAGATAGATTCGGTATATTTCCTGTTCCATTATTTTTCCCCGGGGCTTAAACCCCACTGCCATGATGTTTTTTGAAAGAAAACATGGCAATCCTTTCTTTACATCTTTTAATTAATTCTTGATTCAGTACATTTATAGTTAATAGTTACTTATATCATAGACTTAATTTAATACTCAGTTATATACTACGGTCTATATATAGTTAAAAAAAATAAATTACATTTTAACTTCTTTGCCAAAAATAAATCCATTTTTTAAAGGGTCTGTTTCATCTATGACCCATCGGTTAAATCCGGTAATATAGGCGCTGCCCGTTATCTGTGGTATGACTCCTTTATAACCCCCTACCAGGCTTTCTTTCATGATGATGCCTTTAAACATTGAACCGGTAATACTTTCATAGATAAATTCTTCTCCGATCTTTATTTGGCCTTTAGCATATAAAAGAGCTAATTTAGCGCTGGTTCCTGTCCCACAAGGTGAACGGTCTACCTGGCGGTCTCCGAAAATAACTACATTTTTTTTATTTGCTGAGGGATTGGCTGTTCTGCAGTAAAACTCCACCAGATCTACGGTATTGATATCCAAATAGGGATGTTTTACGATAACAGTATCATTAATTTTCTTAAGGATCTTCATACCAAGAACCGTTATTTCTTCAATATTCTCCGTTCCAACGGACAATCCCATTTTCTCGGCATCTACCATTGCAAAGAAACTACCGCCAAAAGAAATATCTAAATTAATTTTACCATAACCGTCTATTGGTACTTCAACATCACTTTGATAGAGAAAAGACGGAACATTTAATATACTGGTCTCAATGGCTCTGCCATTTTCTACCTTCACTCTTGCATGAATTAATCCTGCCGGGGCTTCTAATACCACGTCAGTATAAGGTTCTGTTACTTTTACCAGTCCGGTTTCTACGGCAACCGTTGAGGAACCGATGCTTCCATGGCCGCACATATTCAGATATCCGCCGGTATCCATGAAGATTACACCCAAATCAGCTTCTTTACTGATTGGTTCCGTTAAAACTGCTCCGAACATATCCTTATGCCCTCTTGGTTCTAACATCAGTGCAGTTCTATAGTGGTCAAAGTGTTCTTCCAGGTATTTCTTTCTCTCAATCATGGTATCTCCCAACAATTCGGGAAAACCTTTTGTAACAATTCTGGTAGGTTCTCCCATAGTGTGGGAATCTACTGTTTCAAAAACCGTGTAACTTAACTTCTGCTTTGGTTTCAGGTCCATGTCTGCCTCCTGCACGTTAGGGTTTACTCCGGAAGATTCGGAGAACCTTAACAGTAAATAAAAAGAAGGTGGCACAAATAAATGCGACACCTTCGTCCTATCAACGATACTTTATTATATTTCGATACATTTCTATAACTTTATACTATATTCTAGACTACGTTCTAGTAATTTGTCAAGTATTTTTTCATTAATTCAATTGGAGCATTAAAAGTCAGTATTGATCACGCCTCTGCTAAAAGCAACAGTTCCGTGATTAATAACGAAACCTTACAAATAACTTAGATTCATCAATTTACAGCGACATGTCCTGTCTTAACATGATATTACTTAATCCACATAGGGTATATTGATTTTAAAGTATGTATGATAATCCACGTGGTGTGCCGCATAGATTGGAATAAATTCTAAATCATCATAATATAGGACCGGTTTATCTTTCTGCCATTCAATACGGAAACAATCCCTAAGCTTGGGAGACAGAATCAGGGTAATCCAATCCTTTATACTGCTTAGTGCTGCCATAACAAAAGGACCGTACATTATACTGGCTACAGGAAGATCCAAATCATCAGGCGTGTACACAAGTGCTAATTCATATGGGGTATAAATATCCAGTCTGTCGTTTTCTGACCATGTTCTGCTTAAACATACATAACCGGATCCTGTTTCATTCGGATGTATTTCTTTTCCGTTAAGTACTAAACGGAAACTAGTTCTGCACCAATGGGGAATACGGAAACAACAGGTAATTTTAGTTTCCGTTTTTATGGTTATGGTTGTTTTTTCTCCGGGAAACTTACCGTAGATAGTCAGTATCGTACCTAATTCTGAAGAATGCAGGACAGAGGGTATATATAAATTTATATATATTTTATTCTCTTCTTTGTTGAGAAAATAGATATTTTCCTGATATTTTACATGATTTTCCATCCCTGTTCCGTGACAGCAGGTGAACTCTTCATAATCTGTCCCGTATTCTTTGTGCTGCCCGGGTCCGATAGGCAGCATATAGGTTACGCCATGATGCATATGCTCTGTTACGACCGGATTTTGTGATGCAATAACCTGGTTAAAAAGTGTTTTCTCATAATAGTCCATATATTCACTGTTTTCAGGTTCATAGCAGTAGAGGGCTTTCGACAGTTTCAGCATATTGTAAGCGGCACAGGTTTCGCAATTTCTATCGGTATCAATATTACCGGCTAATATATCGATTTCCTTAAAATTTTCGCTTCTTCCTACACCGCCTATGGAGTAAGCATAATGTTTAGTTACCAGATGCCAGAAATAATAAGCAGTAAGGTAATAATGTATTTCACCGGTTGCTTCATACTCCTTTAAAGCTCCAATCATCTGCGGGATATGCTGATTGGCATGTAACATGGTAATACTATCCATATTCTGAGCCAAACCCTCAAAAACTTTATGATTATCAAATAATAAGGAAGCTTTAAGATAATTTAGGTTGCCGGTTAACAGATATAACTGCGACAGGGATTCATTCATACCGCCGTATTCTCCGGCAATATACATACTCCACATCTTGTTAAGCTGTTCTGACGGGAGTGCCAAAAGCCTGTCGTAAACCCAGTCACCCATTCCGCAGGCGATGGTAAGGGCGATATCATTCTGTGCATATTCATAGCAATTAAGCAGCCCTGCCAAAAGCTTATGATATGTATAATATGGCGCCCATATGGTGGGATAAGGTGTATATTCCTCTAAAAGTGCAAATTGGTCCGGCGGATAAGCACTTAAATATCCTTTTCCCCATTCAGAAACCTGCTGTCCCCATAAGGACTGATCTGCATTTTCTTTTGTACACAGTGTCTTAAACCTAGAGGGAGTTCCGCTTGACAGATCCTGTAATTCTTTCAGGGAATTTACCATATAGTCTAGTTTCTCTTTTATTTCCCGATCCCCTGTGGCACTGTAAGCCAATGCCAGGGCCGATAAAAAATGCCCCGTGGAATGTCCTCTTAAAAGTCCTATTGGTTCCTCCCAGCCTCCTAAAGGTTTAACATTTTTGGTATCCATATGAAAAGTCGACCGGAAAGAGTAAAGCATACGGTCTGGGTCCAGTAATTTTAAATAAGCAAGCGTCCTTTTATTATTCTGAGTAAATATGGTATCCTGTATTAGATTAACCTCCGTCAGGTATACGGCAGATCCTTTTTTCTGCCGGTCAATACTATTATATTTTACCGATATATAAGCCGGTATCGTAATCCTTGGATTTGATTTCAAATGGCCTTTCGCAGTAAAATTGCCTTTTTTCTTTAATTCACCCTCTGGAATCCCCTCCCAGATAACCAGTTCCTCTTTTTTTGTGCCATTATTATATTCAATCCACACATAATTAGGTAAAACCGGGTTGATGCCGGGTTCCGTTTCTAATCTGAGAAACGGAATCCAAGTCACTTTCTTATGTTTATATTCCGGCAAAATGATGGCATTAAATGTTTTCTTACGTACGATTCCTTTGTAGGTTAATTCTGCTGTCAGAGTAATCGTCTTTTTTCCATCCTTTTCTTCCGGTCGATAAACAATACCGCTTGGGGATAAAAGAAAAGGGTCACTGCTATCCCAACGAATGGTACAACCGGATTTTCCTTTACAGGGAAGTTTAACATCCTTATAAATATGGTTTAAATCCGGTAATTGCAGATAATCTGCTTCCTGCTGTAAAAGCAATTCTTTGGTTGAACTTGTATTCTTGTTACACACCTTATTTTCTCCTTTAGGGTTCTGAATAATCGTTAATGAAATGCCTGTTCTGTTCTTTCTATTATTTCATCCTGAAGGGCTTTGCTGAGATTTCTGAAATGATCACTGTAACCTGCAACCCTTACGATTAGATCCTTATATTCTTCCGGATTCTTCTGGGCATCAAGCAAAGTTTTGCGGTCTATCACATTAAACTGAAGGTGATGACCATCCAGCTCAAAATATGCACGGATCAGATTAGCCATTTGTTCCAGGCCGGTTTCACCCGCAACTACAGAGGGAGTAAATTTCTGATTCAGCAGTGTACCTCCGGTTTTTACGTGATCCATCTTGGAGGCCGACTTTAATACGGAAGTGGGGCCTTTTATGTCGGCACCTTTCTCCGGTGATATTCCCTCCGATACCGGTTTATGTGCAAGACGTCCGTTAGGACTTGCAATCATTACATCACCGAAATATACGTGACAAGTAGTCGGAAGCATATTGATTCTATAAAAGCCTCCTTTTACATTGGGTCTGCCAGTCACACTATCACAGTAAAATCCGAATACTTCTTTCATAATCTTATCTGCATACTCATCATCGTTGCCATATTTCGGAGTATGATTGCGAACCAGGTTAAGTATCCGGTTATGGTCTTCAAAATTATCATTCATGGCAGTTAACAATTCGGACATGGTAAACTTCTTCTGTTCATAAACATTATATTTGATGACAGCTAAAGAATCTGTGATAGTACCGATACCAACACCCTGAATATAGTTGGTATTATATCTTGCGCCACCTCCGTTGTAATCTTTTCCTTTTAAGATACAATCGTTGGTGATAATGGATAAAAAAGGCACCGGCATATAATCTGCATAGATTTTTTCTATTATGTTATTACCCCGTATCTTTATATCCAGAAAATATAAAACCTGTTTTTTATATGCTTCAAAAAGCTCACCATAGGTCTTAAAATCTTCTGCATTACCTAACGTAAGGCCCAGACTCTCCCCGCTCATTGGATCGATTCCATTGTATAAAGTCAGTTCTAATATCTTGGGAAGATTAAAATAACCGGTAAGAATATAAGCTTCATTGCCAAAGGCACCGGTCTCCACACATCCGCTGGTTCCGCCCTTTCTTGCATCGGTTATGGTTTTTCCAGCATTCAGAAGTTCCTGTATAATAGCTTCCGTATTGTAAAATGCCGGCTGACCCCAACCTTTTCTGGAAATTTCACATGCCTTTAACAAAAACGCCTTTGGGGTCTTTTTACTTATCTGAACGTTGGAACTTGGCTGCAGCAGTTTCATCTCATCCATACATTCCAGTATCAGATAA
The DNA here is from genome assembly GCF_030913705.1 of Anaerocolumna sp. MB42-C2. Lineage (GTDB taxonomy): Bacteria > Bacillota > Clostridia > Lachnospirales > Lachnospiraceae > Anaerocolumna. The sequence goes on along the minus strand of NZ_CP133190.1, from coordinate 305,073 downwards.
CTGATTTCATTGACACCATCCTGTCCCTCCGGTGTGATTCCTCCCGTATTAATATTTGCAAAGTCCGTATAGGTGCTGCTTTCTTTTAAGGTTATTCCTACTTTGGGCGGTGCAGGCTGGTTATTGAATTTAATCCATAGACATTCTAACAATTCCTTTGCCCCGTCTCTGTTAAGAATACCGTCCTTTACATCCTTTTCATAAAATCGTATTAGGTGCTGATCCAGTCTTCCCGGACTGTACGCATCCCAGGGATTTAATTCAGTAGTTACCGAAAGATGGACAAACCAATACATCTGTATGGCCTGCCAGCAGGTCTCGGGTTTTCCGGCAGGAACTACTTTACAGTTCTCAGCAATTTGAAGTAATTCTGCTTTCCGCTTTTCCTCTGTTTCCTGTTTGTATTGTTCCATGGCATAATCATGATACCGTTTCCCAAGAATCATAATGGCATCACATGCGATTGACATTGCTTTTAGCTGATTTTCTTTATTAAGTGCTTCCATATCATGAAGATAATCAAGCTTATGAATCGCGTTTTCAATCTCTACTTTATATTCCATAAATCCTTTATTGTATATATTTTCCGAACCTACGGTATGTCCCGGTCCCCTTTGCTCCATAAACTCGGTAAAGATTCCATTTTCATAAGCTCTCTTCCATTCATCTGACATGTGCTCTAAAATTTTATATCTGATGGAACGTTTTTCCCAAAAAGGGATGATGGAATCATTCTGGAATTGATAATCTTCTGTATTTACTTTAAAATTAATTAATTCCCGGTCATTCATAACGTGCAGATCTTCTACGGTATGACAGCACAGTTCCGGAAAGGTGGGCGAAGCCTGGGGGCCGTTTCCTTTCTCTCCCACAATTAATTCACCCTCACCGATGAAAAGAGTTTTATTGGAAAAGTAATGTTTCAGTGCCAAAGCCCTGAGTTCGGGTATTGAAACACTTCCCTCATATGTCTTATATGCCTCCGTAAATAATCTGGCCCGTTCCATATCAATATGGGCAGGTGTCTCCATACTGATTTTTCTTAAATTTTGAATCCGTTTATTCATTCCTCTTTCCATGTTTATACCCATTGCATATCACAACTGCCTTTCTTTCTTATTATTTTCTTTCAACCCACAGCCATGATGCCGCTTAAGCGGCATCTCAAATAGCAAATGTGAAGATGCTTTTTCTTCACATTTAACCTCCAATTTTAACATTTGTAAAATTAAACTTATTAAATACAGCCAAAAAGGTTTCTAATTCTTCCTGTGCCGGAGTATTAAAACAGTCCCCCTCATAATTAAGCTGCAATCTATTGTATTTATTCCTTCCCGTATTGTGATACGGCAGCAGATTAATCTGTTTAAAGGAAATTTGTTCTGCTTTTAAAAAGTCCGCAATTTGAATCATATGGTGGGCAGCAGCATTCACACCTACAATTACGGGAATCCGAATCCACACGCAAGCCTTTTTAAGACTCAGCTGTTTTAAGTTTTTAAGAATCAGTTCGTTGTCAACACCCGTATATTTCTTATGTAAGTCGGGATTCATCATTTTAATATCATATAAAAAAGTATCCACATAGGGTAATATTCTTTCTATTACGGCAAAAGGAGCATAACCTGAGGTATCTATATTAACGCGATATCCTTTATTATGAAGTTTCATTAATAATTCTTCCATATAATCCATATCCTGGGCCAAAACTTCTCCGCCGGATAAGGTTACTCCGCCGTCCGACTGGTCATAAAACACCTTATCTTTTTCGATTTCCTGTATCAGTTCATCCACCGTATAAAATGTTCCCGTCAATGCCCGGATATTACTGTCACAGTAATCCAGACAGAATCCGCACGTATGGCAGGAACTCCTATTCGTTTCGGAAATACCATTTCTCAAAACAACAGAGTTGGTCGGACATGCTTTAATGCAGGCGCCGCAGCCGGTGCATTTTTCGGTATTAACTAATAATTGTTTTGTATAGGTCTGAGTTTCCGGGTTATGGCACCAGGTACATGCCAGCGGGCATCCTTTAAAAAAAACTGTTGTACGGATTCCAGTACCGTCATGAATACAATATTTTTGCAGATCCGTAACCAAAGGTTTCTTCATTTCTCCCTCCTTTATACTTCGGTTTATACTATAGTCTATTAAAATTTTAACCTCTTTTATTCTGTTTGTCAAGATTCACTTAACATGATTAAAATAAAAAAAGACGTAAGGTTTAGCTCCCTCATAAAAGGGAAACAGATACCACGTCCTTTTTCTAAAAATCTATTCAATTCCAGACAAAATAAAATAACTGTATTACACTTGCTTTTGGAACACAGCGTAATAATAAATTCTGGAATATAACAACCTCATTTTAATCCTCTATATAAGAACAACAGTAATCTCCAAATGTGCTGACCTTAACCTTGAACTTGGAATTCCCAGGAACGATAAAAGTTGCTCCTTTTTTATAGGTTGTATAAACGGATTCTCCCGGAAGGCAAATATCCATCTCTCCGTTTAAAACCTCCATACATTCTTTGGCTCCGGTACCAAATTCATATTCTCCGGGGAGCATAAATCCCAAGGTTTTTCTCTCACCGTTTTTAAGATACAGAGTACGGCTGGTAACTTTTCCATCAAAATAAATATTTGCTTCTTTTGTAATATCAACATTTTCAAATTTCATATATTATAATCCTTTCGCTTTTTTGGTACAGGCTTTCATAGCCTCAATTACAGAACTTCGAAAGCCGTTTTTTTCCAGAACACGTACAGCTTCAATGGTGGTTCCGCCGGGAGAGCAAACCATATCTTTTAATTCACCGGGGTGTTTTCCTGTTTCCAATATCATTTTTGCACTGCCGAGTACTGACTGGGCTGCAAATTTATATGCCTGGGTCCTGGGCATTCCGTCGGCTACCGCTGCATCTGCCATAGCTTCTATAAACATAAATACATAAGCCGGTGAACTGCCGCTGACAGATACAACGACATCCATAAGGTTTTCTGATAAAATTTCTGTACTTCCGAAACCGCTTAACACTTTCAAAACTAACTCCAGCTCCGTTTGTGTAACCAATTCGTTAGCGCAAACCCCCGTTATCCCCTCACATACCAGCGCAGGAGTATTTGGCATACAGCGAACTATCTTTACGGGTTTATCAAAATTATCAGATAACCAGTTTAAAGTTTTACCCGGAGCAATTGTTATTACAATTTGATTCTCTGATATACTGTCTTTTATTTCTTTAATAACGGTTTCGTAATACTGAGGTTTTATTGACAAAAATAAAATATCCGCCAGTAGGACTACTGCTTTATTATCAGAACTGGTTTGAATATGGAGAGTTTCTTCCGCTTTTTTTAAGGCAGGGAAGTAAGCATCAGAAGCTATAATATTGTCCTGATTGCATATTTTGTTATTAATAATTCCGCCTATCATTGCTGAGGCCATATTGCCGCAGCCTATAAAACCTAATTTCATATCTTTACCAATCAAATCATACAATAATTAATGTATGATATCCGCGATAAATACGGAAACGAATATATCGTGGTATCCTTTCTTAATTTATTTATCTGTATTTCAGACTTTTATAAGAACGTCTGTCTTTAGAAAGCATATTATACCGAATCAGAAAAATGACAGGCGACCATATGACCACCTCTGATTTCTTTTAAATCCGGTATTTTCATTCAGCAGATTTCCTGTGCTTTTGGACAGCGTTCTGCAAAACGGCAGGTTTCCGGAGGATTAACAGGACTTGGGACCTCACCTATTATAGGAATACCCTTCTGATTTCTGGAACGATTGGGATCGGCGATTGGGATAGCCGATAACATAGCCTGTGTATAGGGATGTGCCGGATGTTCATATAATTCTTCAGTTTCTCCAATTTCTACTATCATTCCCAGGTACATAACAATTACCCGGTCTGATATATATTTAACCACACTTAGATCATGAGCGATAAAAAGATAAGTTAAGCCCATCTCCTCCCTGAGCTTTTTCAGCATATTGATAACTTGAGCCTGTATTGACACGTCTAAAGCCGATATAGGTTCATCACATACAATAAGTTTGGGACCTACGGACAGAGCTCTCGCAATTCCGATACGCTGCTTTTGCCCTCCGCTGAATTCATGGGAAAACCGAGACATATGATCTTTATTCATTCCCACTTTACCCAGGAGTTCAATTACTTTATCATCCAAATCTTTTGGCGAATATCTCTGGTACAGCTTCATTCCTTCCCCGACGATTTCTTTTACCGTCATCCTGGGATTTAGAGAAGCATAAGGATTTTGAAAGATCATTTGTACGTTTTTGCAAAACTCTTTTTTCTGTGATCTTGTCTTAACATCTTTTAGATTTGTATTTTCATAATAGATACTGCCTTTTGTTGGTTCATACAGCCGTAACAGACATCTTCCCAAGGTTGATTTCCCGCAGCCGCTTTCACCTACAATCCCAACTACCTCCTGTTTATATATTTCAAAGGAAACATTGTCCACGGCTTTTAAGGTTTCTTTCGAGGAAATAGAAAAGTATTTACATAACCCATCCACCTTTAATATTGGTTCTCTTTTATTTAAGGTCATCCGCTTTTTCCTCCTCATTTAATTGATAGATACCCTCTGTCTTAGGTGCATATGGATGCTGCAGCCAGCAATAGGTAAGGTGCAGACCTGAGAAGATCGTTTGCTCAGGCATTTGTTCATAACATATTTCCATTGCATGTTCACACCGTACGGCAAAGGGACATCCCTTGGGAGGTGAAAATAAATCCGGAGGTGTTCCCTCTATAGGTATCAGTTCCTCTTCTTTTTTCATATCCAGACGGGCAATGGATTGTAGAAGTCCTTTGGTATAGGGATGGGCTTTTTTATAAAATATATCATCACTGGAACCGCTCTCCATAATTTTACCGCCGTACATAACTAAAACTCTGTCGCATATTTTAGCTATGACTCCTAAGTCATGGGTAATAATCATTACTGCTACGTTCATGGTTTTACAAAGTGATTTTAACAGTGATAAAATCTGAGCTTCAATGGTTACATCCAGGGAGGTCGTTGGTTCATCGGCAATAATGATTTTCGGTTTTCCTACAAGGGCCATAGCTATACCTATCCTTTGCCGCATACCCCCGCTGAGTTCGTGGGGATATTGCTTTAGTCTCCGTTCCGGATCTGTTATACCGACTTTCTCCAATATCTCTAATGTTTCTTTTTTTATCTGGTTATGACTTAAACCGGTCCGTCCGAGAAAAATTTCTTCAATCTGCTTTCCGATTCTCATGGTAGGATTTAAGGATGTCATTGGATCCTGAAAAATAAAACCAATCTCTTTTCCTCTGATTTTTCTCATTTCCTTGTCGGATTTTGTTATAAGTTCTTTTCCTTCATATAACATGGAGCCGCTTTCAAAAAAACCGACAGATTCCGGATTTAATTTTAAAATACATTGGGCCGTAACGCTTTTACCGCAGCCGGATTCTCCTACAATTCCAAGAATTTCACCTTCTTTAACTTCAAAACTGATGTCTCTGACCGCTTTTACAATTCCGCCATAGGTGTGAAAGGAAAAGCTGAGATTTTTTATTTCTAATATATTTTTATCACTCATAGGATTCCTTTTCCTTTCTTTATTCCGAACCTCTTAACCTGGGATCAAATGCATCCCTTAATCCGTCGCCTAAAAGGTTTAATGCCAGCATGGTGGTACAGATAAAAAAGGAGGGAATGATAAGCTGCATTGGTGAAATCCTTAACAACTTAATTCCTTCTTTGGCCAGGATACCCCAGCTGCTGTTTGGCGGGGCCATGCCAAGACCGATAAAACTTAGAAATGCTTCCGAGAATATCGCAGACGGGATTGCCATAGTAAGGTTTGTGATAATAAGACCCATAATATTCGGTATCAGATAACGCAGGATAATATTGATATCAGATACTCCTAATACTTTAGCTGCCAGAACGAACTCCTGTCCTTTTAACCGTAATACTTCGCCTCTTACAAAACGGCAGCTTCCAATCCAGCCTACTATGATCATGGCTATAATAAGGCTGGTAACACCGCGGCCGATGATTACCATTACCAGAATCGTAACGATCAGACTGGGAATTCCATATAAAACATCAACAATCCGCATAATTAGCATATCAACTTTACCGCCGCAATAACCGGAGATACCTCCAATGATTGTTCCGATAATGGCATTTAACATAGCCGCGACAAAACCGATTGACAGCGATACTCTGGCTCCTTTCCACAGCCTTACGAATAGATCACGTCCAAGGGAATCGGTTCCAAACCAGTGTTTTAAAGAAAACGGAGCATTTATTGAGGAAGCATCCTGTTTTGCAAAATCATACGGACTGAAGATAGGTGCAAAAATTGCAAAAAGTATGTAAAAAATCATTAACATCAGGGAAAAGAACGCAACTCTGTTTTTTTTGATTCGTCTCCAGGCATCCTGCCAGTAAGACAGATTAGGCCTGGATATGCTTTCCATCTGCTCAATGTTTTTTCCTACGGTTTTAAATTTATCCGGTGTTATTTTTATTTCGTCTGTATTCATGTTCTATTCCCCACTTTCCTTAATTTACCCTGATACGGGGATCGATAAATCCATACAGGATGTCAACAACCATATTGGCAATCACTAAGAATACCCCATAAAAGACCGTCATACCGAGTACCATGGTATAATCAAGACCACTGATACTTTCCACGTAATATCTCCCCATACCCGGTATGGCAAAAATGGATTCGATTACAAAGGTACCCGTTAATATGGAAGCCACCACCGGCCCCATAACCGTTATAACCGGTAAAATAGCATTACGTACCTGATGTTTATAGACAATTCTTAACTTGGATAATCCCTTGGCTTTGGCGGTCTTTATGTAATCCTGGTTCACAACTTCCAACATACTGGAGCGCATTACTCTCGATACCATGGCAAGTGTACCAAATCCTAACGCTATCATGGGAAGAATGGTATATTCAAATCCTTTATATTGGGCTACCGGCAGAAGACCCCAGCGGATTCCGAAGAAGTACTGTAACACACCGCCCATAATAAAATCAGGAACACTGGTACCGAGGATCGCTATAATAATACAGATAAAATCTAGTTTTTTCCCTCTGTTTAATGCCGCGATAATTCCTAATACTAGGCCGAAAGATAGGGCAAATAAAAGCGCCCTTATGCCTATATCAAAGGAGTATGGAAAAGACTCAAGCAAAACTGCATTCACTGTGCGGTTCATATAAAGCATGGAGTATCCGAAGTCACCGTGGAGTAGATTACCCAGATAGGTAAAATATTGCACAATTACCGGTTTATCGAGGCCATAATAGGCCTCCATAACCGATTTAATTTCCGGCGTCATCTTTTCACTGGCAAAAGGGCCGCCAGGCATGAGTCTTATCAGGAAAAATACAGCAGATACCAAAACAAAAATGGTTATCAAGGAAATTCCTATTCTTTTAATGATATATTTTCCCATATGATTTACTCCTGTTATTCTGTAATATCTGCCTGTATGTAATTTAATCCGGTACCGACAAAATATGGTTTGAAGTTTGTTGCCTTCTCATTTAATAAGTAATAGGAACATACCATATCAAGAGGAATGATGGGTAAATCCTGACACAGGATCTTTTCTGCTTCATATAAATCATCCAATCTCTTTTTAGGATCAAGGGAAGCTTTCGCTGCCTGGATATACTTATCATATTCTTTGTTGCTGTATACGGAGTTGTTATAGCCGTTATCCGTTTCAAAAAACTCCAGATAACTGAAAGGATCGGAATAATCCGGTACCCAGCCGGTGAACATCATTTCATAATCATGTGCGGAATGAAGTTCATATAATTGTTTATAAGGGACCTGGTTAATTTCGATTACGATACCTAAATTTGTCTGCAGCTGTTCCTGGATTACTTCGGCTTGTTTTCTTGAAGAATCTGCATCAGCTGTGTTTAATACAACCTTAATATCAGAAGGGGAAGATATACCCAGTTCTTTCATAGCTGCATCTAAATATCCTTTTGCTTTTTCGTTATCATTGGTAGCGCCAAAAGCTTCAAGGGGGTATTCCTCACCATAAGTTTTTTCTACACCTGAAACCTGTGGGAGTACATATCTGGAAGTTACTTTATTCACATTGGAGGTTGCCAACGTTACAAACTCCTGCCGGTTTATGGCCGCACTCATGGCGTTGCGGAAATTTTTATTCGCAAGGATTTTATTCGCACTGAGATTAATCTGTAAATATTCCACGGCACCGGAATAATAACTTTTGGCATCAGGATAATTTGCAACCAGCTCGGAGGGAATTTCCGCAAAATCCAATTCTCCGTTTTCATATAAGCCAAGTGCGGTATTTTTATCCGTTACTACGGATATATCCACTTTATTTAATTTAACAATATCCTTATTCCAGTAATTTTCATTTTTAGTAAAAGTGAGCGAACTAGCATGTTCCCAGCTGGTTAAGGTAAAAGGGCCGTTATACACATTTTTATCTGCATCTGCAGCAAAATCTTTCCCATATTTCTCAACTAAATCTTTTCTGCAGGGATAATATCCGCTGGTAGACAAGACACCAAGAAAATAACCTGCCGGATTCTCCAATGTTATTTCAACTGTGGAATCGTCAATTGCTTTTACTCCTAATTCTTCAACCGGTAATTCACCGCTGTTTACTCTCGAAGCATTTTTTAGGATGGTGCCCATAAAGGAGGAAGGGCTTGCTGTCTTAGGATTTACCAGGCGCTGCATACCATAGACGAAGTCTTCCGCTTTCAATGGTTGTCCGTCACTCCATACCAATCCGTCTTTTAAATGAAACGTATATACAAGACCGTCATCGGATAGATCATAACTTTTTGCACAGGCCGGTTCAACAGTCCCATCATTATTTCTCATAAGTCCCTCGAATAAATGATAATCCAGTGTTGCTCCATACATGGAATTTACTAATTGAGGATCAAGCGTCGGCGGTTCATTGGAAATTGAATAGTTGATTTCTTTTGTTCCCGTCGATTCGGTGGTGCCGATGTCTGCCGAACCGGTATCGGTACTATTGCCAGTTGGTGAAGCACTTGTGTCTTTTACCTGGGAGTCTTTCTCATAGACACCGCATCCTGTTAAGGCAGTAATACTTAATGCAGCTGTTAAAACTAGTGTTAATAACTTTCTTTTACTCATAACTGTTCCTCCTTTAATATAATTATAATTAACATTCTCTACATACTATTTTTTAAGAATGTCCATAAACCTGTAATTTTTTCGCATGTTCTTCCTGCTTATAGTTCGATCAGTTCATAATTTAAAATATATTGATAAAACAAGAGTGGCAACTCAGCCGTAGATGACTGCGTTGCCACTCTTTTAATTTTTAACTTGAATTTAGTTATGAGCTGTATTATACTATGTTTTATACTATGGTCTATATTATAAATAGCAGCTTTTATTTTGTCAACACGTTTTTTATTTTTTTTAATAATTTAATTGGTTAATTCGTTAAATGATTAAATTTGAAAAAAATGTAGTTTCTGTTTTGTTAAATTGATTTGATTTTAATTAAAGAAAAAGAAATTAGTAATATGTTGGGAGAAACGTTGAAAGAAAATTAAAAATATAGAAAGGATGCCACAAAAGAGATTCTTTCAACGATATATTTGTGGCAGTATCACAAGTAAGCTTGCGATAGGTAATGGGTATAAAAATGAAAAAAGAATTTCACAAAGAAAACAGAGAAACCCTCTACAACAGCCTGGAATCAGGGTCCATAGCGGTAATGTTCAGCGGACGAGCACCCAGGAAAACCAGTGACGAATATTATCCCTTTTTTGCAAACCGAAGTTTCGTGTATATGACAGGTATAGAGCAGGAAAATAGTATTCTTATGGCTTTTAAAGATGGAACAACCACTGAAGATACTGTATTTTTGCTTCCTCCGGATTTATTAAAAGAACGCTGGACCGGCAGAAGGCTAACGGATACGGAAGCTTCTGATATTTCCGGAATTGAATCGGTAAAATACATTGAGAATTTTAAAGTGTCTTTGGACCAGCTTATAGGTTCAGGTCTGGCGGAAACACTGTATTTGGATTTTGATAGATTAACCGAAGAGGAACCGGACAATGATTCCTATCAATTAGCAAATTACATAAAAACAAGATATCCATTTATAAAGATTAAAAATTTACAAATACAAATCAGAAAACAAAGGACCATAAAAAAAGCTTGTGAGATCGAAGCTATGAGAAAAGCGGAACAAATTACACAAGCAGGTATCCTAGCAATGATGACTGCCTCCAAACCGGGAATGTATGAATATGAATATAAAGCGGAATTTGATTATGCTTTGGCAAAACGCGGAGTCCTCTCTCCCGGATTTCCGTCCATTATCTCAGCGGGAAACAACAATTTCTGTATCCATTACTACTCTTATAAAGGGCAGGCAAAAGACGGTGATATGATATTAAATGATGTGGGAGCCTGTTATGATAATATCATTAATGATGTTTCCAGAGGTTGGCCCTGCAACGGCAAATTTAACGATAAGCAGCGCCTGTTATATGAATGTGCTTATGATACCTCCAATTATATGTTTAATATCCTGAAACCGGGTTTACCCATGAAAGAGGTAGATCAAATTGCAAGAAAACATAATTTTGAACAATTAAAAGAGATTGGCCTGTGCAGAAAATATGAAGAAGTTGGAAAATATATCTGGCATGGAGGTGCTCATCATGTGGGATATGATGTTCATGACAGGGTATCCCCCATGGAAGATATGATTACGGCTCCGGGAATGGTTTTTTGTGTAGATATAGGAATTTACTGTGAGGACTGGGGAATTGGCTTTCGTTTGGAAGATAACTGTCTGATAACAGAGAATGGTTGTGAAAACCTATCGGCAATCACGCCCAGAAGTATTGAAGAGATAGAAGCTGTTATGGGTAAAAGATAATTGCTGCGGGACTGTTATAGATATCTGATGACTGTTGATTTTTGTGAGAATTTATCAGATATTATAGCAGTCCCATTTTTTATGCTTATAAATATAATATTAATCGATATGCTTAAATGCCTGCATCATAATAGGCATATACTCTTTACTGTATTGTTCCAAGGAATAATTTCCACGGTTTAAGCACCAGTCGGAAACTAATGCCCGTTCACATAAAGTATAATATTTTGTGATTTCCCGTACTGATTTATTTGTTGAAATCTGTCCTCTTTTTTGACCTTCTTCTACAATATCCGTTACCAGTTTATAATATACACGGTTCTGATCCAATAAATTAGTCTGCCCTTTTGGCAGCAATTGAGTTGAATACAGTGAGGATATCAGGTCTATATCGATATGTTTTTCTATAAATGAATGCATTTGATAGTTCATATTCAGCAGTTTATCAAAACTGTTTAAATCAGGGTCCATAGTTTTCTCAAGTTTCTCGTATTCATGGTCTAAAATAGTGGATAGAGTATCTAAAAGAGTCTCCTTTCGATCAAAATAGTAATAAAAAGTTCCTTTGGAAGTTTTAGCGGCTGCAATAATATCTTCTACCGTAGTATTTTCATATCCTTTTTCATGAAACAATTCCCATGCTGCATTTACAATTTTATCTTTTGTATTTGACTGTTCTGCCATTTTTACTATTCCTTTCATAAAACCAACAGCACAAATTATATTAACGTACCTGAGTTTATAATTTGACAATAATATATTTATTATAACTTTTTGATTAAATTAATGCAAGTATTGTTCAAAATAAGCAGCTCTGGAAGGAAAGCAATAGTTACTGTTTACACAATATTCCCTTACCTAATAAGACAGCCTAAATGGCTGTAATCCATTTAGGCTGTCTCTCATGCTTTTATATCATAGACGGTAAATTTAATATTTATAAAGGAACTGCTATAAAATATCAATATGTTCTCCCGCAAGAGCTTTATTCATACTTCTTACGGCACAGAATTTTCCGCACATGGAACAGGTATCTTCCTGTTCCGGCTTTCTGTTTGCACGAATTGCTTTAGCTGTTTCCGGATCTATTGCACACTCCCATTGTGCTTCCCAGTCAAGTACTTTTCTTGCATCTGCCATCTTATCATCAATCTCCCTTGCTCCCCTTACTCCTTTGGCTATATCAGCGGCATGAGCGGCAATCTTGGATGCTATGATACCTTGTTTCACATCATCCAGATTCGGCAGTGCCAGGTGTTCTGCCGGAGTTACATAACATAAAAAAGCTGCGCCGGTTGAAGCTGCAATAGCTCCGCCGATTGCAGAAGTAATATGATCATAACCTGGAGCTATATCTGTTACCAATGGTCCTAATACATAAAAAGGTGCTCCGTTACAGATGGTCTGCTGCAGTTTCATATTTGCGGCGATCTGATCCATAGGCATATGACCGGGGCCTTCTACCATAACCTGTACATCCTTTTCCCATGCCCTTTTGGTAAGTTCACCCAGGCGTACCAGTTCTTCAATCTGGCATACATCCGATGCATCAGCAAGACATCCCGGTCTGCAGGCATCTCCCAATGATATGGTAACATCATATTCACGGCAGATATCAAGAATTTCGTCATAATACTCATAAAACGGATTTTCTTCCCCTGTCATACACATCCAGGCAAATACCAGGGAACCGCCTCTGGATACTATATTCATTTTTCTTTTATGTAACTTGATCTGATCGATGGTTTTTCGAGTTATTCCACAGTGCAGAGTTACAAAATCAACACCATCTTCAGCATGCAGTTTTACTACATCAATAAAATCCTTTGCCGTAAGATCAGCCAGATCTCTTTGATAGTGAATAACAGAATCATATATAGGTACTGTACCAATCATAGCAGGGCATTCATCGATTAGTTTACGACGGAAAGGAATCGTATCACCATGTGAAGATAAATCCATAATTGCATGCGCTCCCATATGAACCGCTTCCATCACTTTCTTCATTTCAATATCATAATCTTTACAATCTCTTGAAATCCCAAGATTCACGTTTATTTTCGTTTTCAGCATAGAGCCCACCCCCTGGGGTTCTAAACATTTATGATTTTTGTTTGCGCATATTGCTACTTTTCCGGAAGCTACCAATGGTAATAATTCCTGGGCAGTCATAAGTTCTTTCTCTGCCACGATTTCTAGTTCTTTCGTTATAATCCCTTTTCTTGCTGCGTCCATTTGTGTTGCATATTCTCTCATTGTTCTGTCTCCTCTTTAAATAAATTCCATGTGTGATTAAGCGGTCCGTTTCCTTTACCAAGATTGAGGTTTGCTTTTAATGCTCCGGATATATATTCTTTGGCCAATCGTATTGAGGGCTCCAGATTAAGACCCTTAGCAAGACCGGAAGCGATGGCGCTGGATAAAGTGCACCCTGTTCCATGTGTATTGTTGTTATTAATTCTCTGACCGATTAACCAGGTGTACTTGTGATTCTGGTATAATAAATCATTGGCATCATTGATGCTGTGTCCGCCCTTTAATAAAACAGCACAACCGAATTCATTGCTTATGATTTCTGCTGCTTTAATCATAGTTTCTTCTTCTGTAATGGATATACCTGATAACACAGAAGCCTCCGGTATATTAGGAGTTAATAATACCGCCTGCCGGAACAAACTTAATTTTAAGGTTTCTACGGCATCCTCTTTAAGCAGCTTTGAACCACTGGTGGAAATCATTACCGGATCCACAACAATGTTTTTCGCTTTATAATATTTTAACTTTTCCGATATTATTTCTATTAGATTACTTGATGAAACCATACCTATTTTAACTGCATCCGGGTAAATATCCGTAAAAATACTGTCTAACTGTTTGCCTAAAAATTCTTCTGTTACTTCCATAATACCAGTAACGCCGGTTGTATTCTGGGCAGTAAGCGCAGTAACCGCACTCATGGCATAAATGCCATAGGCGGTCATCGTCTTAATATCTGCCTGGATGCCGGCGCCTCCGCAGGAATCACTGCCTGCAATTGTTAATGCTGTTCTCATTTTATCACCGTAACAAGGGATGTGGGAAATAACCTAAAATATGATATTTTTGTAACATCCCTATGCTCTATCCTTATTATTATTTTAGTACAAGCATTAATTTTATAAAGCGGCAAAAGGTGGTGCCCCCGGTTTACCGCCTATGTATCATTCTGTTTTAGCTGCTATTTCTAAAAACATAGTAATATTGGTTAAGTTTTTTATATAGATATCGCTATATCTTTTAATCATAACCTGATCTGTTATACTGGAGGGATCAAATATACCTGCAGTTTTAAATCCTGCATTTTTGGCTGTTCTAATTGCGTATAAGGCATCTTCGAACACCCAGGTAGATTGAATATCAGTTTTCATATACTCAGCTGCCTTAAGATAAATAGCAGGTTTTTCTTTACTTTCTCCTATCTCCGTACAGGTAAATATCCTGTCAAAATAATTTAAAACCTTTAACCTTTTAAGAGCTGCTTCAATTATCCTTCGGTCACTGGAGGTTGCCAGCGTTATTGTAATACCTGCTTTTCTTAACTCCTCTAAAAACTGCAATACACCATCTTTTAATGTAACCTGAAATCGGTAAAAATGTTCGATTGTATTATTAATCCCATTTATAATGTCATCGGAAGTCAAGTCCAACTGATATCTATTTTTTAGATATTCAGCGCCTTCTTTCATACTCATGGAGTACATAATCTTACTGAGGTCAGGTTCTGCCCTTATTCCTAAACTTCCTAAGTATAGTTCACCGGCTTTATCCCATATTGACATAGAATCAAGTATTGTACCGTCCAAATCAAAGATTGCCCCTGTTATCACTCTATCACCATCTTTTTTGTCAATTCTTTTAATTTTGCAGTAGCTTTTTTAATGTCCGGCTGTGCAAAGATTGCACTGATAACAGCGACTCCGCATATTCCGGAGCCGGTAAGCTCCATTATATTATCTTTACTGATACCACCGATTGCTACCACTGGAATGCTCACGGCCTGACAGATTGCTTTTAATGTTTCATAACTGACATCATCTGCATCAGCTTTGGAACCGGTAGGAAACACAGCTCCAACCCCTAAATAATCAGCTCCTTGTTTTTCTGCCAAAACTGCCTGTTCTACCGTTTGAGCCGATACTCCAAGAATTTTATCAGGACCAATGATTTTACGAACATTTACGGCCTCCATATCCCTCTGACCTACATGTACTCCGTCAGCCTCCATAGCAATCGCTATATTTACATTATCATTGATGATAAAAGGAACCTGAAATCTTTTGCATAATTCCTTTATCTCAATAGCTTCCTTTTGAAATATACTTTCTTCTAATTCTTTCTCGCGAAGCTGAAGAAAAGTAACTCCGCCTTCTAAGGCTTTCTCGACCTGACTATAGAGGGATTCACATCCAAGCCAAAACCTGTCGGTAACGGCATATAAAAGCAGATTCTTTTTATCGCAATTCATACTTTGCTCCTTTATTCAGAGTATCCCCATCCATATTATAAATAGCATCAATGATTCTGTTTCGGTATGTAGAATTTCCATCGGTAGGCTGCATATTGTTCCAGCCGATTTCCCCCGCAAGCCCCATGGTGCATACCGCTGCAGCTGCAGCTTCCAGTTCATTATCCGGGTTGGCAATCAGAAATGCCGTTATCACTGCCGAAAGCTGGCAGCCTGTCCCTGTTATTTTACCCATTTCGGCTCTGCCGTTCCGTATTACATAACATTGCTTCCCATCGGTAACTAAATCAATTGCACCTGTGACGGCGATAATACAGCCTGTTTTTAAAGAAAGATTTTTAGCAAAGGAAACCGCTTTATCAAGGGATAATTCTGTTACTGTATCTGATACATCAGCATCCACTCCTTTGGTACTGCCGCTTCCGTAGGCCAAAGTCTTAATCTCGGAAATATTTCCGCGAATTACATTAAACTTAATCTCCTGCATCAGTTTAACTGCAGTATCGGTACGAAGTCTACTGGCACCTGCACCTACCGGATCAAGAAGAACTTTATGACCAAGTTTATTTGCTTTCTTTCCTGCGAGAAACATGGAGGGAATTGTATTTTTGTTCAGTGTTCCAATGTTAATGTTAAGTCCTCCGCAGATTGAAGTAATGTCTTCCACATCCTTAAGATCATCTGTCATAATCGGGCTTCCTCCGCAAGCCAGAAGTACGTTAGCTACATCATTAACAGTTACATAGTTTGTTATATTGTGAACGAGTGGTTTGAGTTCACGAACATTTTCCAAACATTCTTTAAACATGATATCTCCTTTCGCAAATACAAACTGAAAGGTATGTCAACAATCCTTTCGCAAAAAAAATGCACATATACCAATAAAGTATATATGCAGAAAATTCCACAAAATATATCCCTACGTTGGCATTATCCAAATCAGGTTACGGGTCTAAGCATAACAGCTTACTCTCAGCCTGCTTTTCGCAAGCTCCCCTTTGTATTTATTTAAATTATACTACAGTAAAATAAAAAATCAATCATAAATTATATGCAGTCGGGATAAACAATAACATAAATACTGTTCACTCCCTGCAAAAAGTCAGCAGTTCCGTGAGCAGTAACAGACTTACCGATACACACAAAACGCAAAGGATTCGTTTATGTCATAATAAAACGGCTGTATATAAATATATAAACCCGTAAGGTATACATACCATACGGGGTTTATATCACGAATCTTATATACTTTAATTGTTACATTTTATTACAGGCCTGGCTTCAATATAACCTCTGTATCCCATAGGCGCCAGCTGGAAACACGGTGCCTGCTCAGGAGCCCACGCATATCCATACACTTCAGGATTAAACTTATCTATATGTTTCCATACTTCACCGATCTCATATTGAAAATCATCATCATTATAGGGTTCCCCCTGAAAAACCATCATCGTACAAGGAGGTAATACAATCAATTCATATCCATCCGGAATATCCTTATTATAGTCCATTGGAAGTTCCACTCCTTGAACATACAAGGAGGTATGTTCAGGTTTTAAATGGGACGGAAGCCACATACCGATAGGCTCATAAAGGGCTTCTTTTACACTGGATAATACACTCCATACATCACATCCTGCTTCTTCACAGAATTCAAAATAATCCTCTGCTTTTTTTCCTCGCTTTAGCATACATTTTCTTTCCGGTCTTTCAATAATCTGCACAAATATTGATTTTGTCATAATTTCCATCCTTTCCTCTATTTTTTTTAAATTATGAAATGCTCGGTAGGTATCATAAGCTTTTTCAGGCAAAAATAACTTAATAGGAGGTGTTTTGAGTTTGTATCTACCGGGAGCAATTCCAAACTCTTTTGAAAATGCCCTGGTAAAACCCTCCTGGCTGTCAAAAACAAAATCCAGTGCGACGTCGATCACCTTTATGTTTTCATCTCTTAATATAATCGCAGCCTGTGTAAGTCTTCTTAAACGTATATATTCAAAAAGCCCTTTTCCGGTAACCTCTTTAAATATTCTGGCAAGATACCAGGATGAGTACCCAGCCTCAACGGACAGTTGTCTCATGGTTATAGGTTTTGTTATATTCCGTTCAATATAGTCCTGCACTTTTTGTACCATATATGCTGATTCCGCTTTATTCATCTATAATGGCTATCCTTTCTTTTTTCTTTTACTTTCAACCATTTAATCATGATGCCGTAAGGCGGCATTTCAGATAATAAGGAAGAAAGCTGGAACGATCACATGCTGTGTTCGTTTTTGAATTCTTCCAATGTCAAGATGTTTTTGCCCTCACACTTCCAAACATGATGCCGCAAAGCGGCATCTCAAATAATGGATGAAGAAGTTCAAAATGAGAATTCCAAATTGTTAAGATAAAACGTCTTAACAACTATGAATTTCATTTTGGAGTTCTTCGAAAGAATTTTGGACTTTTTCAAAATTCTTTTTCACACTTTAGCGCCTCCGATAGATATAGGATATATTATTTTAACATAATTTTCTTGACCGTCTGTGCGAAAATAATAAATATATTGCGGTTCTGGGTTAACATAGCATGTCTTTTATTTAACAATAATTTAATAAACTTAAAAAATACATATCATTAGAAATAATTGTATTTCCAATAATATGTATTTTAAAGAAGAACTATTATGTAATGTTTTATAATGTAATTATTATAAGCCCGATCTAAATTGCAGTATACCAGACTATTTCATAATTTCTAATAATTTATCAACACCAGGTTTTGTTGTTTTATTATTAAAGAAATCATAACGGAAGAATATAAATCCATCAACTTTGCCTGTTTCTCTGCTGTATTCTACCTGGTCCTTTAACTCGCTGGTATTGTTTTTCCAATCTTTTTCTAAGGTTGAACCGGCTTTATAAGTGGCAATTCCAACATACATTTTAACCGTTGAACTGGTACGGAAAGACAGCCATTTATCCAAAGTTTTGTCAAAAGGATAACTGCTGTGGGAAAAAGTCCAGTAAATCTGAGGGCAGATATAATCAATGTATTTATCAGAGGATAACCAGGTTTTATAATCTACATAATAACCTAAATTACTGGTTAAGGAATCATAAAAACCACCCGGACTGATACCAAATTGAACGGAAGTATCTATCTTCTTAATTGAAGAATAGATTCCTTTCACTAAGGTATTAACGTTATTTCTTCTCCAATCAGCGATGGATAAAGCAGTCTTATTACTATCTTTACAATCTGAAACATAGGTTTTATATTCGGGCGCATCAAAATTAGTTGCATAGCTGCTTCCTAAAGAAGGATAAAAATAATCATCAAAATGAATTCCGTCTACATCGTAATTCTGTACGATTTCTTTCACTCCATTCGTAATTAAAGTCTGAACTTCCTTTGAGGCAGGATTGTAATAAAGATTACCTGCATAAGACAATACATTACGGTCATTGGATTCATCTTTGTCATCATGCCATACTCTGGCAGGATTATCCTTGGATAATTTAGTGTAATCCGTACTTGCTGTTGTTACACGGTAAGGATTCAGCCAGGCATGAATCTGCAGACCCCTTTCATGTGCAGCTTTAACCATATATTCAAGAGGGTCAAATCCCGGATCCTTACCTTGTGTACCGGATGCATATCTTGACCATGGGAAATAACTAGAATTATACATGGCATCACCAAAAGGTCTTACATGGACAACAACCGCATTCATATTCATATCAACTACTTTATCAAACATCTTATCAATAGTAGATTCAAAACCGGTTTCAGTAAATCCCTCTTTACCGTAATTCATAAATTCTAAGTAAGAAATCCAAACTGCACGAAACTCCAAGACGATATTAATTACTTTAATTACAGAATTACCTGCTTTGTCCGTTGCTAAAACGCTGTAATCACCAGAAGCTGTAACAGTGAATTTCCCTGTACCCGTTACATCCTTTGCACTACTCCACTTGTCTGAGGATATATCTGTTATATTTCCCTTTAAGTACTTAATACTGGATATACCTGAAGTAGTATCCTTTGCATTATATGTAATAATTGCTTTCTGATTGGCAACCGTATAATTTAATGAAAGTGTAGGTAACGCCGTATCAATATTGGATATGGTAATAACTATTATCGATTGATTCCCAACTATATCTGTTACCAAAACAGTGTAGTTACCGTTATTGCTTACTTTAAAACTGCCTTTACCGTTGCTGTCCAGTTTTACTGCAGATTGTTTGTTTGCATCCGTAAAATCCCCAGATGCCCGCTCACCGGAGAGATATTTAACGTCCTTGACACCGGATCCTATATCGGCAGCGGTAAGATTAACCGTAACAGAACCTTTCGTTGGTTTTGTTGTACTTAAGGTGTAGGCAATCTCAGGAGATGATTTATCTATATTTTCTACGGTTACCACTTTTAAAGTCTTATTACCGGCGGTATCTTCTACTAAAAACGTAAATATATTATTGGTTTTTACCGTTAGCTTACCGTTATACATATAATTATACTCTGGGTTGGTTACCTCGTTTTCAGTTAAGCTGATAGTTTTTCCCGCATCTTTAAAATCAGCTGCTGTTTTCGTTCCGGTTAGGTATTGTAAGTGCTTAATGCCTAAACCTTTTTCGCCAATTAAGAAAGATAAGATTACATTCCCTTTTGTTAAGTCCCTGGTACTTTTTGTTACTTTAATCTTAGGTTTTGAGGTATCCATATTGGAAATTGTGATCTTCTTTAATGAAGCATTACCAGCTTTATCTACGGTGTAAAAAGAGTATGTTCCATTCGCCGTAATTGTAACAGTATATACATTTTTAGAATTTAAAGTCAGTGATTTACCAGATTTCTTAAAATAATCGGCTTTTTTACTGCCGGAAGACCATTTTAAAGATTTTATGCCGGAGGCATCGAATACTTTGACCTCAACTTTAATTGGTTTATTGGTTGGTTCTTTTGTATCAGCTTTTAATGTAATTGCAGGAGCTGTCTTATCGGCCGCTGCATACACGGGCACGGAAGTGAATATGACCACTCCTATAATAAAAATCATGAAAAGTCCAGAAAACCATTGTGTTTTGTTCTTGTTTATCATTTGTCTAAATTCCCTCCAGAAAATGTTATGGCATCCCCTTAAATATCCTCTCATTTAAACTGTTCGCTCCTTTTATGTAATTTGGATTATTGTTCCAAATGGCAAATTATATATGAAAAAGCCTGCCATTAAAAGCCAAATAATTATTAAGCACAGATTCCTTGACTTTTGCTGACAGGCGTTTGTATTACTTATCTTCCAGTGGGATAGGCACTAAATACATCACACAATGTATCATAAATTGCCTGTGCGGATGCTTCCTGAAAATCCGGATCAGTTAATTTGGTCAAATCACTTGTATTAGACATAAAACCTAATTCAATTAATATGGCCGGTACTGTATTGGCTCGGCATACAGCAAGACTTTGGTCACTGATATATCTTTTATCTGTACCGACTTTAGCCGGTAAAGAATTTAAGAACATAGTAGCTAAGATTTTACTGTTTAAGCCATTTTCAGTTGTTGCTTTATTAGAACCTGTATAATAGATTTCGGTACCCTTTGGTGATGAACTATTATTTGCATTCATATGGAGACTGATAAATAAATCGGCTCCAACTTTTTTTGCAAAAGCAGCTCGATCATATAAGTCAACTTTCGTATTATTGTATCTGGAATAATATGCTTTAATTTCTGAATCCTCAGCATTAAAATATTTCTGTGTTAATTGATACATAATTTTAAAGTTTAAATCCTTTTCATTTATTGTTACACCATTTAATTTACGGATTGCTCCCGGATCTGTTCCGCCATGTCCGGCATCCAAAACGACAATGTTTTTATAGATATCTCTTGGATTTCCTAGCGCTACGCCAACATATCCGTCCATATCTTTTAATTTATATCCCTGAAGTTTAGTAGTACTGATAACAATTTCTGTCATATCGTTTTTATAATCGACAGATATATCACTTATCACACTATTAGAGGAATTGATTGGATATGTATTATAAATGTCCCTATAATCCCCAGGTATACGAAGAACGATTTGATTTTGATAATAAAGGTCCTCATTGGTTATTTCAGAATAAAATACTTCGTCCGGAATTTTAATCTTTAAAGCGTAATCCAAATCCTGATTGGAGCTATCTCCGGTAAAGGTAAGTAAATAGGTATTTCCGGTATTAGTTACTTCATAATTGGCTGAACCGGATGTTTCTAAAATAATTTTAGTAGTATTGCCATCCGTTGTGGTGCTGGTTACGGATTGCAGTGTATTTAATGCTGTATTTAAATACTGCTCACCTACACTGTTAACTGTATTAGGTATTTCTAAAGAAATAGAGCTTCCATTTTCTGTTAAATCAACGTTAAGTTCTTTCAAACCTGTAATCTTTACATAATCATTACCAGCTTGTGTTCCCGCCTCGATATTAGAAATGTAGTTAGGATATAAAGTCAGGTATAAGGTACAGCTATCATCGGATAATGATAATTCATAACTGGTATTCGGATCCATTAAATCAAAATCTATATCAGTAGATGTATCAGCATAATTTGTTGCAGCTGTGATATGATCGGTTAATTTACCGCCTAAACTGTATTCTTTACTATCACCATCTGCAAGATATGAATTGTTGATATGCAGATTCAATGTTTGACCATTAATCTTAACGGTAGATTTACTAAAAGGTGCATAGGAATTAATGGCATATACTTCAATGTTGCTGCTGAATGGGGAATCCATTTTTATTGAAGTAATATTAGAAGACGTATCAATGTCTTCAGAGATTTCGGATGCAGTATTATGACTGTTTGCTTTATTATATTCTTCTGTAAAATCAGATGAGATACCCCAATTAAAAGCAATGGAGTCCGGTACAGGATCGCCGCCTAATTCGGGACCGTCTTCGCCATTCTGATTTCCCTCATCTTCCGGTGCTCTTAATGTAATCACCGAAGTTTTGGTTGAGGAATTCCAGGCATAATCATAACCCAGATAAGAAGCAATAAAACTTCCCGGAACCATGACATAAGATACTTTTGAATCTTTATTCTCAACTAACAGGGGAGCAGTATCCATCGTACGGGATTTACCATTTACATTAGCTGTTTTACTGCCAAGCGTCAGCTTAACAACAGTATCGTTTAGCTTTAACGTTACAACTTTCGTACTGCTGTTATAAGAGTATCCAGCTTTGATGGAAGATGCACTGAATACTTGATATGCACGAAGCATTGCCGTATTATCAATAACAATACTTGGCATAGTACCCAAATTTACTGATTTGCCGTCAACGGTAACTTTACCTACTGTTCCATTATAAGATACATTTTTATTATTATAATACAGATGCATCGGTGATGTTATGGAAGCAGTTGATGCAGCACTGTTCCAGTCATATTTATAACCAAAAGTCTCTGCAACATATCTTGCAGGTACTAAGAGCTTGGTAACTTTCTGATCTTTATATTTTACTTTCATGGGAGCTAAAGACAAAGTAACGGATTTACCGTTTAAGGTCGCCTTTTTACTTCCTGCTGTTAAAACTAAAGTTGTACCGTTCTGGGATAAGGTCAGCTTGCCTTTTGTGTCATCATATTTATAATCCATTTTTATGGCTGATTTAACAAAAACGTCGTTAAACGGAGCCAGGGAAGTGCCGTCAAAAATAATCCCAGGAGTACTTCTCATATTGATAGCAGAGCCATTATATGTATATTTAACCTGTTGGCCTGTATAGGTTACATTTTTATTTGGCCCGTAATAATATAAGTTAAGTTTCGTTGCAGCAAGTGCACTTGTTACCGGCAAACATACCAGCACAACTGCTAAAATCAGCAATAATTTTAAATTGTTACATTTCCTATACATATCTAAATCATCCTTTTGTATTTTATCATTACTTTGCATAGCATAAAAATAGACCGCTTACGACAGGACTACATGCCGTAAATAAATGTAATATAATGTCATGCTATCCGATTCATGTATTAACTAGTTTCAGGTATTACATGTTCATCTTTTCCTATTTCTCTTATTTACATAAGGCAGCTGTTAATGAAACAGCGGACTTATTACTTTTATGCTTTTATTACCGTCTTTTCATTTGTGATTACTCAGTAGTTAAACCTTTTTTCTTTCGTAATAAATTTAACGATTAACACCTCCCATCAGTAAATCAAAACCAGTTACACTATTTCTTTGTTAATTTTGCATAATTTTCCTAATACATTTATACAATACTGTTAAATAGTGTTAAAAGTATGTCATTTTTTTGTTGATTTTCAA
The DNA here is from genome assembly GCF_030913705.1 of Anaerocolumna sp. MB42-C2. Lineage (GTDB taxonomy): Bacteria > Bacillota > Clostridia > Lachnospirales > Lachnospiraceae > Anaerocolumna. The sequence goes on along the minus strand of NZ_CP133190.1, from coordinate 281,246 downwards.
TTTTATGGTCAGATTATTAAAATTATGTTATAATTACAATAATTATGAAATTTCACTGAGAGGATAGCAGAAATGATTGAGAATAATTATCATGACCAAAAAAATATTGAAAATACAGTTAAGTTACGTGAAATCATAGCAGAACTCCCTCGTTTCTGCAGCGATTTTTTCCGTGGTATTGAGCCGACAACTTCTTCCTTGACCAGAATTGCTTATGCCTATGATTTAAGAGTTTTCTTTCAGTTTTTGTGCAATTCTAATCCCCTGTTTAAAAATACTTCAATCAGAGATTTAAAGGTTGAAATATTAGATCAGATTAAGCCGATTGATCTAGAAGAATATTTAGAATATCTCTCCTACTACCAAAAAGGGGACATAAAAATCTTAAACCAGGAAAATGGTAAGAAAAGAAAATTAATATCCTTACGAAGCTTTTATAATTACTTTTATAAAAGAGAACTGATTCAGTATAACCCTGCCGCACTGGTCGATATACCTAAACTTCATCAAAAAGAAATTATCCGGCTTGATATTGATGAAGTTGCAAAAATGTTAGACGAAGTTGAAACCGGAGAAAATATGACAAAATCCCAGCAAAAGTACCATAATAAAACGAAAGTAAGGGATTTGGCTATAATAACACTCCTTCTTGGCACCGGTATCCGTGTCAGTGAATGTGTTGGTTTGGATATCAATGACGTGGATTTTAATAATGACGGTATTAAAATCAGACGTAAAGGCGGTTACGAATCTATTATATATTTTGGTGAAGAAGTACAGGAGGCTCTGGAAAGTTATTTGCTGGAGCGGGAGGCTGTTATACCGGCGTCCGGCAGTGAAAATGCCTTATTTTTATCCATCCAAAAAAAAAGAATCAGTGTAAAAGCAGTTGAAAATCTGGTGAAAAAATATGCCGGTTTGGTTACAAGACTTAAAAAAATTACTCCTCATAAATTAAGAAGTACTTATGGTACAAGTCTTTACCGGGAAACCGGAGATATCTATCTCGTTGCTGATGTTTTAGGCCATAAAGATGTAAATACAACCAAAAAACACTATGCCGCCATAGAAGACTCCAGACGCCGGAGTGCCGCGAGTAAAGTTAAGTTAAGGGAAAAGAATAACTAAATAAAATTTTTAAGAAAATATAGTTTATTATGAACTTTATTATGTAATTGAACCCCGTAAGGACTCTGCCTTTATAACAATAAGGACAAGATTCGTCTCATTCTCCGTCAAGATAGTTAACTTCCGATTCTATTTTGAAAGATTTTTGCATGTCTCCAGTAAGAATACGCACTTTGCCTGTATTGGGATAGATAACTACTTCAGGTGAACTAACTGTATGAACATCAAGGTAAAAAAGCGGTTCATTTGAATTATTGGTCAACATATGCGCGCCGTTTTCATTTGGCGGCATTACAATTACATCACCTTCGGAAACATTAATATCACCTTTTGGTGTTTTTAATGTAGCAGTCCCTGATATAATATAGAAAACTTCTTCATTCCCTGTATGCTGATGATATGGATAATTACTTTTTCCTGGTTGTAACGTATAGAAGTTAACACTGAGTTTTCCCTCGCCACTTATGTATGGCGAAACACTTTCACTCCTTTGAAATTCGAACGATTTTTCACCCTTATCAATGTAATTATAAATTAGATTCAAATTAAAATCGCGGTACTGCGCTGTCTTTACATTTTTTATTTCCAATTCTCGCATGATAACACTCCTTTCAAAATTTAACAATTAATTTGTAATATTAATGATGGGATATAATTATATGGTAATATTATACATTACTTATTTACGCAAAACAACGTTTAAGTAATGAACTTTTGGAATAAATGTATTGTTATAACAATTATACTTAAAATATGAACTTTACTATAAGATAATGTAAATTCAAAATTATTATTATAATGATTGAATACCAGATGTTAACCTATGTCATATAATAGAATTATAATAATAAGTAATTTAGAGGAGTTTATGGACAATAACAAGGAAGCTTTTCAGAAAACAATATTACAAAATGGTAATGTCCAACGTATTGATAATGCATTTATTGAAGAAATATATATATCAAGCCAAAGAACCGGTTATGTTCTCATATCTTACGGCGCAGAGGAACGTAAGAATTGGAGGTACCGGGATTTTCTCAGGTTAAACGTAGGAAAAGATACTCAGATTATGAATCAGTTCGGAGAATCTCTTTGTCTGTGTGATCTTGAGAAAGGTATTACGGTAGCTGCCGAATTTTCTCCTGCCATGACAAGAAGCATTCCCCCTCAGGCAAGGGCTTTTAGCATCATTGCTAATACGGTGGCTCCGGACTCAATCATTAAGATTGACCGTGTAGTAAGTATTGATGATATAAACGGTTTTTTTATTACAGGGAATCCCTACGATATTAATGATCAAATGATATTTACCGTCTCTGAAGAAACATTTATACTGGATCAGAATTATAACCAGATCTCCTTAAATGAAATACAACCGGGGCAATCCGTCATGGTGGAACATGCCATCTTTCAAACGTTGAGCATTCCGCCTCAAAGTCCTGCTTTTCTTATTCAGCTTCTTTAAACCGGGTACGAAAGAGCTGTTACAAATGCATAAACTTGTTACAGCGAATATATCATATTCGTATGTAATCTCTGCCAAGTAAAATATCCTATAAATTTTGAGACAGCTCTTTCAAATTTAACTTTAGAATAATCTTAAGATTATCCCCAAAGCCGTTTGGTTCTTCTGATATCGATTTGTTAACTGAAGTAATTAAATATATTGGGTTTTTTTATTTATTTCAGGATATTCTTCATCAATAATGGCAATATCTGCACCCAAATCAATCAGTTTGTTAAAAAAATTATCATAACCTCTTAAAATATGCTCCAATCCATAGATTTTTGATTCACCCTCTGCAATCAATGCAGCCATAACCAATGCGGCGCACATTCTAATATCTGTTCCTGTCATTGTTGTTCCGGATATTTTTTGAATACCCTTAATTATAACCTGGGAATATACACTTTCATATGCCATACCCATTCTGTTCATCTCAAATAAATGATTAAACCTCACCGGAAAAATGGTATCTTTTATAGTAGAGGTACCGCTGCAATTTAATGCATAAACGGTTGCAAATGGTTGTAAATCCGTAGGAAAACCCGGAAATGGCAATGCATCAATATTAATTGGTTTTAATTCGCAATTAGCTGCATCTATACTAATAGTATTCTCTTCTATTCTTATATCGGCACCTGAATCAGATAATATGGTAAGTACTGATATTACATGCTCCGGGATTACATTTTTAATGATTCCTGAACCTTTTGTTGCCGCAATCATAAATAAAAAAGTTCCGACTTCCAGCCGGTCAGGCATAACTTCATGAATTGCTCTTTTTAATTTCTTTACCGATGGTTTAATATGAATAACAGGGGTACCTGCACCGGATATTTTAACTCCCATAGAGTTAAATAAAATAGCCATATCAACTATCTCCGGTTCCATGGCAGCATTATAAATAACGGTTTCACTATCGGCCGCACTTGCAACTAACATAGCGTTTTCTGTTGCACCCACACTGGGGAATCTTAAGAATATCTTTTGGCCCTTATAAGGAAATTGTGTTGCCTTACATTTCACGTATCCGTCAACGATTTCCGTATGAATTCCAAATTTATTAAAAACATATAAGTGAATATCAATTGGTCTGTTGCCTATCTTATCTCCGCCAGAAAGAGGTACGGTTGCTTTGCCGAATCTGGCCAGTAAGACACCAAGGAATAAGTTGGATGCTCTGATTTTAGACACATATTGTTTACTTAAATCGGAATATACCATGTTTCCGTTGATAATTACTGCATTATTCTCCAATATCAGTTGTATGCCGATTTCGTCTAAAATACCTCTCATTGCATCAATATCAGAAATTTCAGTAATATTTGTTAAGGTTCCTTTACCGTTTCCTAAACACATAGTGGGTATTAAGGTTAAAATTGAATTCTTTGAGCCATTAATTTCTACTTTGCCCTGCAGTGCTTTACCACCATTAACTTTTAAATAAGTTTTGCTATTTATCATTATATATAACCTCACTAATCCCCATATAGGCAATAGTTCTTTCTTAATTATAAATATTCCAAATCAAAGTATAAGTTAATCATTCTTGAATTTTTAACATCATTTTTTGTTATCAATTCTTTTATAAAACAATATTACTATTTTTTACCATATAAATCAATGTGTATTTAAAAGGAATAGTCAATTAACAATGTTATAGATAATGATTATTATTCAGGAATAGTACATAATCACATATATAGTACTTGCATTGATTCATAGTTGCTTCTATCTGCGGCAGTATACAAGAAATCCTCTAAGATTAATACCACTTAGTATTAATCCCAGAGGATTCTGATATAAAATATAGTTAAAATCAAATTATCAAACATTATATGAACATATATACGCATAAGCTATCAAAATATTTAAACAATAACTTTTATTTTATTGTTGATATATCATCTAGATTAACCTTTATTACGGTATGATTTTTATCTTTTACAAAAGCAAATCCGGCTGTAATATTTAAATCATGTTCTAATACATTACTTTTTACTTCAATTAGATCAGAACCATCTAAATCACCGGAATAGAGTGAAAAGGATAAATCGGTTAAATTAAGCTTGAAGAAATAGATTCTATCTTGATATACAATTAATTTTGTGTCTGCATTCTGTATTATAACAGAACCCATACCGCCACCTACTGGCATTTTCATAATACTTCTGTTATTAAGATTTCTATAATATATATCTTCACCGTAAACTTGAAAGGTAATGATACCACCATCTGCCGATAGCCTTTTTAAGCCGCTGCCGTCAAGGTTCATGCGGTATATGCTGCAGTTATCACTTTCATTAATGTAATAAATATAATCTCCTGTAATATTTAAGCATCCTGCCTGGCCGGATTTACCGGGATTAATCATCTGTAAATCGCTCCCATCCGTTCTCATCTTGTAGATCGTACCGCTTCCAACATAATGATTCATTCCGGAATAATTTGTGAAATACATCCATCCGCCAATGACCGTTAAATTGTCTGCATTTAAATCCGTCAGTCTGACCGGAGCTTCCGACCAGTCCGTTCTCATCTTATAGATACCGCCTATTCCATTAGTATTATGTTTTGACATGGTAAAATACATATACTTATCGACAATATTAATCTCGTAAAAGTCGGTATAATCTTTATTCTCATATTTCTTTAATGAGGTATTACTAGTATAATTTAATGGAGCACGATTTAACCAGGGATCGCAAAAATATAGAGTAGAGCCGCTGGCAGCAGTAAATGCATCATTAATGATATTACCGGTATAATTACCGGCAGTCTTAGAATTAGTTGTTTCTGCAGTCAATGTTCTTAGTTTAACTCTATGAAGATTACCGTCATTATGCTCATCAGGAATATAATAGAGGTAACCATTTACAATATTGGGGTAATAAACCGGTACATCAAGTATTTTAGTTTTAATCTTACCCTCTGTTGTGATTGCATACAATTTGTTATAATCTTTTCCGTTTGAATAATATAAAGTATTTCCGGAAATATTCAGATTTATTGCATTATCGTGGCTTAATCTGGTTATTCCGGTGCCATCAAATTTCACTTTCATAATATCTCTGGTCGCCTGGTCTATATAATAAACATATCTGTAATCGGTAACGATATTCTCTGCTCCCTGAGAGGATATTTTTAATCTGCTGTTGCCATCCAGATTCATTCGATACAGCACCTGATTAGAAGAATAAAAAATATAACGGTTTGATATACTTAGATTCTTCATATTTATGTCGCTTGATAGTTTTTTTCTGCCGGAACCGTCCAGATTCATACGGTATATACGGTTACTATCCTTATGATTAATGTAATAAATATATTTATCATAAATAATAAATTGCGTAATACTATTAAAATCATTAATTTTTTTTCTGCTTGAGCCGGTTATTGTACTGCGGTATAAACTGCCCTGGCTATAATAATAGAGTAATCCATCTTTTATGTTTAAATATTGGGGCCGATATATCGCTTCTATCATTTTCTTTCCGGAACCGTCCGGTTTCATTCGAGATAAATAAAAATCAAATTCAGTTGTGTAGATTAATCCGTCATAATAAATAAATTTACCACCCTGTGCTATATTACCGGGTGTATTACCATAAAGATCTGTTTGAATTATAAGTTCATTTTTACTGTTTAACAGCGTACATCCATAATTAAATGCTTCTGTGACAAACCTTGCCGGCACTAATATTTTGGTTACATTCGCCTTTACATATTTTATTAACACCGGTGCAGCAGGCATTGTCACCTTATATCCGTTTACCGTTGCCGCTTTACTTCCAAGAGTCATACTGATACGATTCCCATCTTTTTGTAATACAATACTACCCTTTGCTTTGTTATAAGAATAAGCTGCACCAATTTTAGATTTTGCAAAAATATCGTAGGCAGATACCATTGTTATTCCATCCGTTATGATACCCGGGCTAAGATCCTTACTGATTTTAATATTTTTACAGGTAACTTTTATCTGCTTCCCTGTATAATAACTTTCTCTTTTATTCGTATAATTATATAGTTTTATTCCGGTAACAGCTTTTAAATGCACTGACGGAATTAATGTTATTAAGATAGAAAGAATCAAAATACAGCTGATTAAATTCCTCTTTGGTAATTTCCTGCTATAAAGCGCTTCTAATATTTTCAATTTTTTTTTCATAATCACGATCACCTTATAATTTTTAAATTAGTTTTTTAAATTATTTTTATTTTAATTCTTACATAACATCATTAGTTTTATATCCTTTCTCTGTCAACTTCCGTTTCTATTCATTTTTTATGTAGGCACATTCGTTATATTTAAAGTATAGTAGATAGATTGATTACCGTATACATGTAAATATTTCCTAAGTGATAAGACCCACTTAATCTTATCAATCAGATAAGATTTACCGTTACATCCTATTTTAAATTTAGGATTAACCTGTATTTTTATAATTATTTATTAACTCAAAATGAAACATTTTTCGACATTACTTAATATAATATAGTAGTGATTGTTATCACTAAAATTCATTTAAGGAATTATGAAATAGGATTAAGCGAATTTTCTTAACCCAAATAGACAGGTATCTGTATTTGGAGCCTCTTATAAAGATAATTCCGGAAAGGAATATTGTAATGTCTAAACTTTCTAATATTTTTCTGATAAGAAAAGGAATACGTTTAGTTCCGTTTAGGGTTAAAGAAATTATAGAGAATGTTAATGAGATACCACAAGGAGTTCAGATGATTCAAGCTCCTGCTATCTGGGATAAAAGCCGGAAAGGGGAAGGGGTTGTTATCGCAGTCATTGATACAGGCTGCCAGATTGACCACCCTGATTTAAGAGATCGAATCATTGGCGGGAGAAACTTTACGAAAGACTTTAATGGTGACCCGAATAATTTTACCGATAATAATGGACATGGAACACACGTCGCCGGTACCATTGCTGCTTCAGAAAATAGTAATGGAGTTCTTGGGGTTGCACCTATGGCAAAACTCCTGATTTTAAAGGTTCTTGGCAAATCCGGCGGTGGAAATTATCAAAATATTATTGAAGCTATTAATTATGCAATTAAGTGGCGCGGTCCTAAGAATGAAAAGGTCAGAATTATTTCCATGTCATTAGGCGGAGATGCGGATGTACCCAAACTACATGATGCCGTAATAAAAGCAGTGAATAATAATATCCTTGTTGTCTGTGCTTCCGGTAATAATGGGGATAACAATTTTAAAACAGATGAGTTAAATTATCCGGCTGCTTATAATGAAGCTGTATCCGTAGGTGCTGTTGATTTTAACAAAAAGATAACAAAATACAGTAATTCCAATAATAATGTAGACTTAGTAGCTCCAGGCAATGAAATCATATCAACCTATCTTGACAGTAAATATGCAAAATTAAGTGGAACGTCAATGGCTACACCCCATGTATCCGGTGCAGCCGCCTTAATTATAAATATGTGTGAAGCGGAATATGGCAGAACTCTTACGGAGACTGAAATCTACGCCCAATTAGTAAAGCATACTACTTCTCTTGGTTTCGACAAAAGGAATGAAGGAAATGGTATGTTATATTTTTCGAAGTAATTTATATATTAACTAAATCTATCAATTATGATCATCCTCCATTCAAAAAAATAGATTTATGAACTGATTGATAAGTAAAAGCTTATCAATCAGTTCATTTTAGTGATCGGATTCAATTTGAGTATCATAATTTCCGTTACTTCCTGAATATCTTTCAGACCTTTGTATCAACAATATTTTTAAAGTCCTTATATAGTTTATCCTGAATCACTGATTTCTTATGATTGTAAACACCGCATTCCCATGCTTTTTTCTGATATTCATACAACATAGCATGTTGAAGATATAATTTTTTCAATGCACTGTAGATTCGTCTGGTATTTTCTATACACACGGCAGCATCTTTTTTATTCAGATATTCATAACCCGGATTATCAACAGGGCAGATTGCCAAAGTACAGCAGTTACTCGCCAGACAATCAACTATTTTATCAGAGAAATAAAATTTTTTTTGCTTCCTGTTTTTTCTGTCAAATGCTTCTAGGTGGAGAATAATATCGGCATTTTTATATACCTTTGTTAAACTTTCTGCTGCAACCGGTGGCTTAATAAAAGTTTGTACACCGTCGTCTAACAGTCTTTTTTGATGTCTTGAGATTTTGTCCGTAACATAAATACTTAATGTCATTCTGGTTGTATTTTTATTCATTTTCTCAAGAGCCTTTTTAACCTGCAATAATGTCTTCCACCGATTATTACTTAAACTGCCTGCATAAACTAACTTAACTGGAAAATGTACTTCCTTAATGTTGAAATCATCCTTAAACTCGCCGCTTTTCCTTAAAACGTCGGTATCAACTTTGAATATATTCTTATATAAATCTGCTTGTTTCTCCGAGAGAGTATAATATTTACTATAAAGCTTCATATTTTCTCTAAGATCTTTTCTGAGATTATACCTCCGCAGCCAATAAAGCGGAGAAAGTTTAAATTGATCCAATATATACTCATCATCTCCTGAATAGGCTACGATCGGTTTATCCGTAAGGCTTGTTATTACTCTTTCTAAATTCAGCATTTTTCTGGAAGCCTGCCGCAAACTGAATATAATATCAGGATTAAAATCCTGAATAAAGGAAGTAAGACTGATTTTATTAAATCTACCCCTTTGCCAGACAATATCATTAAAAAACCGGATAGATTCTGCAGAAGCAGATTTTACATGAGGTCTGGAATACTTTTTGTTTCCTTTTTTTATTGTTTTAATTTTATTTTTATCCTGCGCCTTATCGAATGTAGAAAACTGGACACCTGCTTTTTGTTTTGTAAGTAAGCTTTTTAACATCATCTTATCAGTTATCTGAAAGTATTTGCTGCAGCACTTATTATCCGGTGATCCAGGTGCTAAATATATATTGGCAAGTTCAAAAGCTGAATCAGTAAACCAGTTTGAGAGAATATTATTTTTATCAACAGTATCATTCCACACTTCATCCGTTAATAACAACACTTTCATAATACACCATAACCTTTCCATAAATTTTAGGTAAATTTATGCAGCTTATTTACTGCAAAAGAACATTTATCTGGTGCAATATAAAATACAGTAAACATCATCTTATAAGAGATAGGTGTAAATTGGTTTCTGCAATACTTTTTATAAGCTTTTTATATAAATTCAGAATTTCATTCCTATGTTCTATTATAAAATATTCCGATTAATATTGATTCTGAATCGTTTCATATCCATAGTGTTATCTATTATAAATTTCATATTTTTTCCCTGATTAAGAATCAGTTATCTAATATTAATCTATTATATTCATGTTAAATGCGAGATTCTTCTGTTAAGCCCTAGAATCTGATAAAAATTTATAATTACGATTACTGCAGTAATTAATTTACAATCAAATTAGCTTTATTGTTCTACTGCTCTTCTTAGCATATAGGTATCATAAGGTTTATCATATTCATATCCTAATCTTTCCGCAAGATGGACCGATGTCAAATTAGCGGCATCCCAGCTTGGATATAAGCCTTTTTCCCGACAGGCAAGAATCAATGCTGCCCCGACAATCTGGGCAAGCCCTTTATTTCTGAATTCTTCACGGGTTCCTATTTCAATCTCGATACCATCATTATAAATGGTATAGGAAGAAGCACCGCTTATTATTTTACCATTATATGTAATAACCCTGCCAATACCTCTATTTAAATAATCTTCCCTGGATAAAAAGTTAGACACAAAGTCTTTTGACCAGGTTTCACGTAGTGCTTCGTCATACCACGTTTCATTGATAGGTGATAAAGTATATTCGTTTGGCAATTGATCAACAATAGCTCTAAGGTATTCTAAATTAAATTCATCTTTCTTTTTCTTAATGCTGTATCGCTTGATTTTTTTGCAATTTTCACCAAAGATTTGTTCTATTCTATCACCTATATCACGATTATCCGTAATAACAAATGCTAACGGACGCTCGATTAAATTTAGAATCTGGCTAATAAGCTCATTTGTCGATTCTTTGGTTATATCACCGTTAAGGAAACAAAAGTCGCCTCCTTGAATCATTGCACAGGTCGGGTTTTGCAAATCATCGGTAAATGCTCTTCCCATATGTCCTTGCAGGCAGGTTAGAATCACCGTATCATGCGCGTTCTTAAATAAATATTCTATCTTATATCGTTTTTCTTTCTCAATCTCTATCAAATTGATACCCTCCAAATCTACATTCTTTTAAACAAGTCTCTTCGTTTTAACCCATTTTCTTTGGCTGACATTCTAAAGCCGAAATGAGCTGCCTGGATATAGGCGAATCGTGGAATATTCATATTAATGTATAGATTATCTGTTGTTTTATTCGAGGTTGGGATCGTTTCGGATTGATTAGACAGAATCTCTTTTGTAAAACTTTCCAAAGCTCTGCTTAAATTTTTCTTCGGTCCTCGTCCTGACGGAATATTTGTTAAGGATAACAGCATTCCACCTGAACCTATACCAATCCCCTGTCCCCAGGTAAGTCTTGATTTATATGTCCAGTTCTGCATAATTTCTATTGCGATTTTATTTTGGTTGCCCTCATAAAAGCCACTGTTAACAAGCGTATATACAATAGTATTCTTCCCGCCATTTAAACTATAATAATTCTCTAATATTGTCAGCACATTAAGAAGATGGGACGGAATGGAATCTACATAAAGAGGGAAAGCAAAAATTAATATATTACATTGATAAAGTTGTTTCAATTCTTTTTCATCGATTTCTGGTTTGTGTATGTTAAATTCCTTTATTTCAAAATTTTTATCAAATGTTTCATTTAAATCCCGTCTGATGTCTTTAATTAAATTTTTAATTTCACTAAGCAAATATCTGGATGCGCTGTTATTAATTTTAGGACTTCCATTTATTAAGGCTATTTTCATAGTTTGATTCCCTCCATTTCATCTAACTTTTTGAAAAATCGAACTGTTGATTTATGCGTATTCAGGTTAATTCCATTACCTGTGACTAACTTCTCTGCTGTTTTTTGTTCAGAGCTGGTTATATCCGGTCCATAAAAATATACGGTCAGATTTAACCTGTTATTATAACGGCTTTTGTGGTGCATCTCATTGTTGCGTAAAGTAAAATATGGATGAATATAAGAGATGCTTCTATCTAAAATATTCTTAATAAAAGGGCTATAACAACCATAACGGCATTTACTGATAATAATTACTTCTTCACTTTTAGACAATAAAACACCCATATCACCATAGGAATCCCTGATAATACAGGCTCCAGGTGTTTTGACCCAACACCCAAAACAGCCGATGCAATTATGTATCGGAGCATTTGGCGAAATAACAGTAACTTCATTGCTTATATTCGGAAAAAACTTCTCAAAATCCTGGCTTTCTAAATCATGTATCACTAGTTTCATGTTAGCAACCCTCCTCTTTTATTAGAACCGCATTTTAACCACATTTTTCTAAAAAGTATAACATAACAGTTGATAAAATGATATAGTTAAAGCGGGCCGCTTAAAAATAAATGCTTCTTGACAACCCGCTTTAATAAAAAATATGTATTTGTTTATTCTATAATTACCTCTTCACCGCATAGTAAGGAACGATAATATAACGTCCTTCATGAATCACTTCCGAAGTTAAACCATTACTATACTTAATCTCATCTATATAAGAATTCATATCAGCATATTCTTCAGTAATATACTTACTTGCTATACTCCACAAGGAATCTCCTTTTTCTATCTTTACACTGGTAACGTATTTTTCACGATCTACAGCACGCTCTGCTGTAACTTTTGTGGATATAATACTTAAGGAAAGTATTATACTGCAAGTTATCAGTAAACCAATTAAAATCATAGCTCTTTTTTTCTCTATAAATGTTATTAAATTCGCTGAAAATGATGTCATTTTCCTGATTTCATAAAAATTTCTGTAAGTCATAGAAATACCCTCCTTAAAATAGATATATCGAACATATGATACGAACAAATGTTTCTATATTTGTAATTATACAAACCAAACATTTGTTTGTCAATACCAATTACGGAAAATTTTATTAAATTAGCGAACATAAGTTTTGCATTTCATCAATATCTATGTTATAATGGGATAAATTAATGAGTATTCTATGAATGACCATATCTGATTTTCGATAATTCGATATCATTTAAATAATTAGGAGGTTACTATATGAGTTATGGTAAGATAAGTGCAAAACAAAGAGAAATCTTAGAATATCTAAAATCACAAATTGTGAACAGAGGTTATCCGCCTGCTGTACGAGAAATATGTGAGGCAGTTAAATTAAAATCAACTTCTTCCGTGCATTCCCACTTAGAAACACTTGAGAAAAACGGATATATCAGACGTGATCCGTCAAAACCCAGGGCAATTGAGATTATTGACGATGGATTTAATATAACCAGACGAGAGATTGTGAATGTGCCGATTGTTGGAACGATTACCGCCGGACAGCCGATATTAGCGGTTGAGAATCTGGATGGTTATTTCCCCATTCCAACAGAATATATGCCCAACGAAGAAACCTTTATGTTAAAAGTAAAAGGTGAAAGTATGATTAATGTGGGTATATTTGACGGTGATAAAATTCTTGTACAAAGACAGTCCACTGCCTCCAACGGAGATATTGTAGTTGCTCTTATTGAGGATTCGGTTACCGTTAAGACTTTTTATAAAGAAAATGGATATTATCGATTACAACCCGAGAATGATACCATGGACCCGATTATCGTACCGGAATTAAATATATTGGGTAAAGTAATCGGTTTATTCCGTATGTTTCAATAGTACTGCTGGGTACAATACATATAATTATAATGTCAAGTAAATAATATCGATTACCGGCCAATATTTCGTTTTACTGCCAGTATAGAAAAAGCCCTGAACCAGTTTGGAGAATTACTCCATTTACCGGTCAGGGCTTTTTGAAAACCTATAGGCAGCAGTGTAAAATACACTAGCATTGGATAAACAGACTCTTTTAATCTTCCAGCTGCTCTTTTTCAACTACTTTTCCATCTCTCCAGATTCTTTCCAGATCATAGAACAAACGGTCTTCTTTAGAAAATATATGAACTACAACATCACCATAATCCAACAGAATCCAGCTTGCTGAACGAACACCCTCAATCCTTTTGGGTTCAAATCCATGTTTTGAAAGAACCTGTTGTACATTATCCACTAATGCCTGTACCTGTGAGGAGTTGGTACCATTGGCAATGATAAAATAATCGGCAATTACGGTTATATCACCTATTTCTATTACTTTAATATCTTCTGCTTTTTTTTCATCTAATGCATTGTAAGTAATTCTTGCTATCTCTTTCGAAATTTTATCCATTTAAATCTCCTTTCAATATCATAAATTCTATACTCTGTTTCTATAATATTCATATGCATCTACTGTTAATTGGTCTATTTCCTGACCTGTTTTTTCTAAATACAAAAGAGTATTTTCGAGTATCTCAACTGTGGCTTTGTTTAAATCAATAAATGCAGTTTGTCTTATGGAATTTAATGCAGGTATCCGTTTTGAAGAACGGTTTGGCTCAATATAATCGGATACGAAAATTATCATTTCCAATGGTGTCATCTCCGGTTTGCCGGTTGTGTGATAATAAATTGCAGAAAGGATTTCTGTGTCTGTAATACCATATTTATGTTCTGCATAATAAGCACCCAGTTTCCCATGCAGCAAAAATCCATTACGGTTTTCCACTTCACGAATCGGCAGATTGTACTTTCTGCATTCAGAGATTAATTTCTCATCTTTCATATCTTTCGCACAATCATGCAGTAAACCGGCTAAATTAGCTTTGTCCATATCATAACCGTATTTTATAGCTAATGCGAAACTCATACCTTGAACGCCCAGAGAATGATAAAACCTCTTCTCAGTCATAATCTTCGTTAAACTCTTCTGCAAAGTTAATATATCATAATCCATTATTACCCTCCACTCCAACGTACAGGTTATGATCCGTAATATATTGAACTACCAGTTCAGGAACATAATACCGTATGGATTTATTTACCCTAATATTTTGCCGGAGCATTTTAGAGGAAATATCCATATTAGGAGTATTTAATAAATGAATTTTTGCCTCATATTTATTTGTTAAATAGTTAACCTGCTTGTCCAATTCTCGTCTAGTCGCATGGTCTCTGACAGCTGCTACAATATTAGCCAGACTAAATATATTCTGCGGATGCCACCAATCCTCTATCTGAAATAAAGAATCCGCCCCCATTATAAAATAAAATTCATCCTGAGGATATTTTGCATTTAATTCTGCCAAAGTATCGGCTGTATACGTTATGCCTTCCCGTTCCAGTTCTAAAGAGGATAATTCAAAATGAGGATTATCTTTTATAGCCAGATCTATCATCTGTACCCGGTGCTCATCCTTTACGATACTCTCATGAAGCTTATGAGGCGGCTTTTTGGATGGCATAAAAAGTACCTTATCCAGTTTACATTCATCATATGCATTTTCAGCCAATATCAAATGGGCGAAATGAATTGGATTAAAGGTTCCACCCATAATTCCTATTTTACTCATTAGGCTTTCCTTTCGTATCAATCAAATATTACTTCTTCTTTTTTTCAATGGGAAGTTCAATTTTCTTTTTTTCTTTTGATTCTCGATATAAAACAATTTTTTTGCCTATGACTTGTACTACTTCAGAATGGGTTCGCTCAGCTATAATCTGCGCTATTTCACCCGGGTCATCCAGGCAATTTTTTAATACATTTATTTTTATTAATTCCCTGGCTTCTAATGCTTCATCTAACCCTTTTGTAATTTCAGGTGTCAGACTTGACTTTCCTACCTGATATATCGGATCAATTTTCATTGCTAATCCTTTTAAATAAGCTCTTTGCTTACTTGTCATTATTCAATCTCCTTATTCTTTTACTTATAATAATCAAAATGAAGACCGTACATTCTTACCGTATCGCCTTCCTGAATATTTTGGGCTTCCAGTTCATCCAGAATTCCGCTTTCCTTTAAGAAACGCTGGAAGAATTCAAATCCTTTTTCTGAGTCTAAGTTGGTATAACCAAGCATACGTTCTATTCTTGGTCCTTCTACAGCAAAAAGATGTTCTTCTTCCTTCACTACCGTATATGGCTCATTGGAGAAATTAAGTTCCTCGGGGAAGAATTCCCGTTCAAAGACAATAGGCGCCGTATCAATAGAATCTAATAGTTCTTTGACATAATAAAGAAGTTCCTTGACTCCTTTCCCACTGACTGCCGATATAGGAAACACCTTAATTCCTTTTGGTTCAAATTCATTTTTTAACTTAAGAACCGCCTGTTCTTCCTCTTCACCATAAAGGACATCCAGTTTATTTGCCGCTATGACCTGTGGTCGATGTGACAAATCTTCATTATAAGCTTCTAACTCTGCATTAATAGTATTAATATCCTCTATCGGATCTCTTCCTTCTGTAGATGCTGCATCTACCATATGAATAATAACTTTGGTACGTTCAATATGCTTTAAAAATTCATGGCCTAAACCAATGCCCTCCGAAGCACCCTCAATTAATCCCGGGATATCTGCCATTACAAATCCGTCACCACCATCTAAATCTACCACACCTAAATTGGGATTCAGGGTTGTAAAATGATAGTTTGCGATTTTCGGTCTTGCATTGGTTACCCTGGATAAAAGTGTTGATTTACCCACATTAGGAAATCCAACCAAACCAACATCTGCAATTACTTTTAACTCTAATGTTACATATAATTCCTTACCGGATTGTCCAGGTTGAGCATATTTAGGTACTTGCATGGTAGGCGTTGCATAATGTTGATTGCCTTTTCCACCGTTGCCGCCTCTTAAAATAACTTCTCTCCGGTTATCATGGGACATATCGGCTATCACTTTACCGGTTTCGGTATCTTTAATTACGGTACCCTCCGGAACTTTAATAACTAAATCTTCGCCATCCTTACCGTGACAGCGTTTTTTACCGCCGTTTTCGCCATCCTCGGCACTGAATTTTTTTACAAAACGGAAATCTGATAATGTATTTAAACCTTCATCCACTTCAAAAATTAAATCTCCACCTCTACCGCCGTCACCTCCGTCCGGTCCGCCGGCAGGTACATATATTTCCCTGCGGAAACTTACATGTCCGTCACCGCCTTTTCCGGAACGTATATATATTTTAGCACTATCTGCAAACATGATATATCACCTCTTTTTCATGTGTTTTATTATAATCGGAATTAGCAAAAATTACAAGAAAAAATACGTTTCATGTAATATCTGCAACCTGTTATTATTTATTAATATAACTAAAAATGAACCCCATATTCATGATTTAATCAAGAATTTGGGGTTCATAATCATCTCATATTATTTAGCTTCTACTGGATAAACAGAAGCTTGTTTCTTGTCTCTGCCTTTTCTTTCGAAACGAACAACACCGTCTACTAATGCGAATAATGTATCATCTCCGCCACGTCCAACGTTATTGCCTGGATGAATTTTAGTACCACGTTGTCTGTAAAGTATATTACCAGCTAAAACGAATTGTCCGTCAGCTCTTTTCGCACCTAATCTTTTGGATTCGGAGTCTCTACCGTTCTTAGTAGAACCAACACCCTTTTTATGAGCGAAAAATTGAAGGTTCATCTTTAACATAACCTACACCTCCTTGAATGTTTGGCTACAGAATTGATTATCAATTCTGCTAAATCAACTTAATATATTCCTGACCATAATCCTCTTTGATTCCTTGTAAACCAAGAAATAAAGAGTTTAATAATAAACTTGACTCCTTACTAGGTTTTGAAACAATCTTGAAATCTATCTCGCCTTTATTCTCATCTTCCTTTAAATCAAAGGTATCTGAAGTAAAATGTTCTATAGAATTCACAGTATTAATTACCAGTACCGATACTGCAGCACATACAATATCCTGTCCGCTTTTGGCAAACCCTGCATGTCCTAGACACCGAAAACCAATAATTTTACTCTCTGCATTTTTATAAATAGATATTTTAATCATATCATTTACCTGTATTAGTTATTATGCATTGATTTTTTCAATCTTAACCTTAGTATATGGCTGTCTATGACCGTTTTTCTTGTGATATCCGGTTTTTCTCTTGTATCTGTAAACGATAACCTTTTTGTTTTTACCTTCTTCAACAACGGTTGCTGTAACGGTTGCATTAGCTACAGTAGGATTTCCTACTACTAATTCACCCTTGTTTACTACAAGAACTTGATCAAATGAAACAGTTGAACCAGCTTCTACACCAAGCTTTTCTACTTTAATGATATCGCCTTCGGCTACTTTGTACTGTTTACCACCTGTTGCTATAATTGCGTACATATGGCACCTCCTATTATCATTACTCGCCAACTATGGTATCTGTTATTTATAAAAACACAGAATTTTAGAACCTCGTTGTGCGGCACACTAATGTATATTAGCATATAAGACATTATTTGTCAATACATTTTTCGAAACAGACTGCTTCTTTATTCTCCGTATATTTACCATAATTCTCTATCCGTTTATAACCCATGGCTTCATAAAACAGAACCGCATTTTTATTAATTAATCTTGTCTCCAGCTTAAGTCTCTTATAACCCAGATTCTTTGCCTCTTTTTCGAGATGAGTTAAAAATCATGTGCTTAAGCAGATACCTGTGTTTTTCTTGACTGCTCCATATTCCACTGTTTTTCCAATGAATCTTGCAGGCAGTTCTTCATTTGATTTAAAGAATCCATAACTATATTAATTTCCTGTATACGGGATGGCTGAATCTGAAAATTCAAATTTTGCTTTTTCACTTCTTTTGCAATCTCAATGAGTTGATTCATTTCCCTTTGAAAAAGTCTTCTAAATCCGGATGACAGGTAGAATACCCAGATTATTAAAAACAAGACATAAGTTACACAGATAAAAATATCGGGATTGCTGATATATTTTCTTAATACAGGAGAACTAAATTGGGCACTTATAGTATATTTAACGATACAAACCTGATTTTTTCTGCTGAATATTTTATAATAATGATTTCCTCCGGCAGAAATCTGATTAATTTTATATGCATTCCAGGCACTGTAACTGCAATTTACTTCTTTCCTTATTCGATAGTTGCCATTGAGCTTTCACTGTATTATAATACTTGGTAAATTAAATAAATCAAATCAGCAGCATTCAATGTATTTTTTGCAGAAGTCAGACTGCTGACAGAATAGTATAGATATAAGAAAGGATGATTTTAATGAGTGAACCAACCATTCAATTATATAATCAAGACAGTTATATAAAAACATTTCAGGCTACTGTTTTAACCTGTGTAAAGCAGCTAAAAGAAGAACAGCCGGATAAACCAAGTTATATTGTTACGTTAGATGTTACGGCTTTTTTCCCGGAAGGAGGCGGACAACCCTCCGATACCGGCAATATAAATGGTATTATCGTTATAGATGTACAGGAAGATGACGGAATCATCTATCATATCATGGAAGCTCCTCTCTCCATAGGTGAAACAGTTTCCGGAGAGATAAACTGGGACAGGCGTTTTGATTTAATGCAGCATCATACGGCGGAACATATTATTTCCGGTTTAATTCATAAATATTTTGGCTATGATAATGTAGGCTTTCATTTAGGCAGTGAAGTGGTCACCATTGATTTTAATGGGAACCTAACCGAAGAAGACATTAGGAATATAGAGTTAAAAGCAAATCTGGCCGTATATGAGAATGTTCCGATCAAGGTAACTTATCCTAGCTCCCAGGAATTAAAAGAACTGGATTACCGAAGCAAAAAAGAGCTTTCCGGTAATATTCGTATCGTAACAATTCCAGGTTATGATATCTGTGCCTGCTGTGCACCCCATGTAGCTTTAACCGGCGAAATAGGAGGCATTAAGATAACCTCTTACCAGAAATATAAAGGTGGAGTCAGAATCAGTATGCTTAGCGGAATCCGCTCACTCAAAGATTATAACAAAAAAGAAAAAAGTGTAACGGATATATCCGTTATATTATCAGCGAAACCGGATGAAGTTAAAGATGCCGTAAAAAACTTAAAAAATGAAAATCAAACCTTAAAAGGCCAGTTATTAAATGTACAAAACCAGATATTAGCATATAAAGCTGCTGCGTTTCAGACTGGTACTGATTCTATCTGTGTTTTTGATAAGGATGTGGCATCCGCTTCTTTAAGAACTTATGGGAATCTGCTCTTAGAGTTTTGTAAGGGAATTTGTGCAGTATTTACAACTACGGATGATCAGGAATACAAATATGTACTTGCCTCTAAAACAATGGATGTACGTCCTTTAGGCAAAAGTCTTAATGAGACCTTTGGTGGAAAAGGCGGTGGTTCCAAAGAAATGGTACAAGGATCTGTTCGTGGTAAAAAAGAAGATATTGAGGCCTTTATTAATAATATAAAAATTTGAAATAGCCGGATTCTTATAATGAAATAATGATATATATTAATTTGCACTGATATAATTTATTTTGATTATAAGTGCTAAGAAACAAAAAGCCTGTTTATATGCTGTAAAAGACTAAAACAAGAGTTCCAGTCTTTTACGGCATATACAGGCTTTTTATATTGGGTAATGAAGATAAACTCATAGTTATATCTCCGCAATTTTAATAAGGTAAATTAAGGTTTCAAGCAGATTACTGAAACAATACAGTTTCTTCTCGATTATTAATCGATTCCGTCAAGATTAGGATTCATGGAATCCGTATTATATCGTTTCATTTTTTTTACCAGGGATACAAATTCGTCTTTATATTCATCAGAAGACGTATCTGCTTTGTTTAAGTTATCTAAAATCATATCATAAGAAGAACTGCCTTTCCATTTACTGTCCCTTAATAACATTCCAAAGGAAGCAACAGAACTTGCGAAAGCAAGATTATCCGGCAGAGATTTTGTATAAATGCCGCCATCTACTGGCACAGACATGAGTTTACTCTTATTTTTATCCGGATCTTTATACCGTATATTAATGGTAAGCCACTCTTTGCTGTTTGTAAAGTCCGGTAATTCTTCTTTCTTTTGATATTTTAACCTGGTTTCCGGTAACTTCTGTACAGAATCTGCAGTAAGAAGCTCATACAAAGCAGTTACACGGTGTCCGGCCCCTATCTCGCCGGCATCTTTCGTATCATCTTCAAAATCTTCCGTATTCAATAAACGGTTTTCATAACCTATCAATCGGTAACCTTTTATTTGTTCCGGATTGAATTCCACCTGAAGTTTTACATCCTTGGCTATAGTAAATAAGGTTCCTCCCATTTCTTCTACTAAAACTTTTTTCGCCTCCAGAAGAGAATCAATATAAGAGTAATTTCCGTTACCGTTATCCGCTAAGGCTTCCATTTTATTATCCTTTATATTATCCGTTCCAAATCCCAGGACGGACAGAAATACGCCGTTTTTCCGCTTCTCTTCTATTAATCTGGTGAGGTCTTCTTCACTGGTAATACCTACATTTAAATCACCATCCGTTGCTAATATAACCCGGTTATTACCACCCTTGATATAATATTCTTCCGCCAAATCATAAGCACTTTCGATTCCGGCTGAACCGGCCGTACTCCCGCCTGCCGTCAGATCTTCGATCGCAGAGGATATTTTCATCGTTTCATCTCCTCTTGCCCCTTTAAGGACTACCTGTTCTTCTCCAGCATAGGTAACAATGGATATACGGTCCTTTTCATTCAGATTTTCCGTCAGCATAATAAATGCCTTCTGCATAAGAGGCAGTTTATTTCCTTCATCCATGGAACCGGAAACATCCAGTAAAAATACAATATTGGAACTTGGACGTTCTTTCATATCAATCTCTTTTGCTTTCAAACCGATTAACAAAAGTTTCGCATTTTCATTCCAGGGACAATCGGATAATTCAGTATTAACAGAAAATGGGTTTCCTGACTCCGGTTCTTTATAATTATATTTAAAATAATTAATCATTTCCTCTAATCTTACCGCATTGGGATCGATTGGTTGGTTTCCATAGATCATCCTTCTGATATTACTGTAAGAAGCCGTATCCACATCAACTGAGAAAGTAGATAAAGGATTATTTAAAACAGATACATAATCGTTTTCTACAATTGAATTGTATTCTTCTGCACTATAGTTTGGATAGCCATAATTTTTTTCTTCAGTCCAGGTTCCCAGTCCATATACATCCACCTGAATTTTAGCTTCCACTCCGTCTGTGCCGGTAAATCCCGTATTACCGTCAGTTTTACTGCCAGCTATAGATGAATCCATATCCTGGTTATAAACCTGACTTTCTGATACAATCGTATTGGCACCATTCGCTTGACCTCCTGAAACATTTGTACCGGCAGTGTAATCGGTGATTTCCAGATTTGCTTTTTTACCGGAACACCCGGCTAGGCTGATAACGATTAAAATCAATATTAAAAACACATTGATAAAGTAAAACTTTTCCTTTTTCATAAACAATCCTCCTTAAATTAATTCTCTTTGTGTTAATTAGACGAATTAAAATGGTGAATCGTTCCATTTATATTGTTAAGAACTGGATAAAAATTAAATATGAAATCCTATTTGGGAAGATTTTAAATTTAAATCCTATCAGATAGGTTTTATTTTGTGTTAGCGAATATGGGGTTAGTTAAAATTACTGTGTAGAATATATCAATCCGTTAAATCAAAAAGATTGGCATTGATATATTCTATTAACTGTTCCGGGTTGATAATAATCTGACAACCCCGGATTCCTGCACTAACGGTTATTTCATCAAAAAGGATTGCAGTCTCATCAATAAAGGCGGGGTATTTTTTCTTCATACCGATTGGAGAACATCCACCTCTAATATAACCGGTAAGCCCTAATAAATCCTTAACGTGAATCATCTCAATTCTTTTATCACCTACTGCTGCCGCTGCTTTTTTCAAATTCAGCTCGGTATTTACCGGTATGCAGTATACAAGAATACCCTTTTTCTCTCCTCTTGCTACTAAGGTCTTAAAGACCTGTTCTACAGGATAACCGATTTGTTTTGCAACATGTTCCCCTGAAAGATCATTTTCGTCCACTTCATATTCCAATGTTTTATAACTGATCTTTGCCTGATCTAACAAACGCATTACATTTGTCTTTATCATATGAATCACTATCCTTATTTATAAATTATAATTGCTCATACAGAGGTTTTCTTACCTTTTTTCTGGTTACCTCTACCAGATTAAGGGCCGTCATATCAACTAATGTTGTTTTGATTGGGTCATTTTTAAATAATTCTTCTAATTCTTTCATTAAGCGGTTCTTATAGTCCGGTTCCTCCATATCGATAAAATCAATTATTATAATTCCCGAAAGATTCCGCAGCCTGATTTGCTTTGCAATCTCTGTGGCAGCCTCCATATTTATCTTTAAAAAGGTGTCCTGCGCTTTCTTTTTACCGCTGATTGCTTTACCGGTATTTACATCAATTACAGTTAATGCCTCCGTCGGTTGTATGATTATAGTTCCTCCGGACTTTAACCAGACCTTTTCCCGTAATGCATTATCCAGTTTAGTACGAATACCGTAAAGATTACCAAGGGTAATTAGTTTATCTTCATAAAATTTAAGTTTAGGCAGATCTTCTTTTTGATAACTTTTTAAATAGGAATAAATATTATCATAAATTTCCTGTTTATCTGTTTGTATTTCATTGATTTTATCTGCAAACCCATCCCGAATATCGCATATAAAGCCAGGAGGTGTCTCATAAATTAGTGAAAAAGCCGATTTATGAATACCGAATTCTTTTATTTCTTCATATTGCCTGATTAATTCTGTAACTTCTTCCTGTATCTGTTCTGCCGGTTTATAAACTGCATTCGTTCGAATAATAAAACCATAGGTCTCCTGTCTAAAGGGTTTCATAATTTCTTTGAGACGTTTCCGTTCGTTCTCATCGTCAATTTTTGATGATACTCCCAAAGTAGATTTCCCATGGATTAAAACTACATATTTTCCTGTAAAATTTAAATTTGTCGTAACCACCGGAGCTTTCGTTTTCACATCTTCTTTGGATATCTGTACAAGAATTTCATCCCCTATTACAATTCGGTCCGTTTTCTTTGGTTTAGCATAGATCGGTTTGGGGTTTTCTTCTATTGCTAAATAACACATTCTTCCATCCATAATTTCGACAAAAGCAGCATTTATATTTTTTACGATATTCTTGACTTTACCGTTATAGATATTACCTAATATACTTTGTTTATCCGTTTTATCCAGATTAACCTGGAGCATGTCATTTTCCGCAAATACTGCAGATACAATATGATTATCCAGTTTTGTTATAATTAATTTATGATTCATTGTGACTCCCGAAACGATCTAATGGAATAAGTTTTCTATTATTTTCATCGCTAAGATCTGCATATACTTCTAACCGGTGAACCTGAAAAGCAAATGGTTTAAATTCCACTTCCGCATAATTACAAAATGCTTCCATAACTAATTCTGGTTTCAGATTATTGACACTGCCTGTAGCCAGCTGCATATATACCTTAATATTGTTCTCATAAGTTTCCGCAACTGTTTGTATTAATTTTGTTTCTTTCACATAACCAATACGTTCCCGGAAGATATCCCCCTCAAAAGCAATATGATATATCATTGGTTTTATATCTACTATATTTTCACTTTTTTTTGATCTCTTGGTTATTGCTATATTATCCTGCTTAAAAAACTCGCTAAATTTCTGTTCAAATACTGCTTTGTCCATAAATTCATAACCATCCTTTAAAGAAAGCAGGTAATCTGCACCTGCAACGATGGACATGGCATTTTTGCTGTTATCGGGTAAGATTTTGTAATCCACAATTTGGATATTTTCATTCATAACTTCATTAATTTTTTTTACCATCAGCTCCGGAGAATCACAAGAAAGCATGGAAACATCCAGATATTCTCCGTCGCTGGTTAAACCGACACCTAAAGGTGCCGCAAACGACATTAATTGATGGGGGCTGTAGCCCTGGGAATATTCTACGTCTAGTTCGGCTCTGCGAAAAGCTTTTTGGAAATAACGCATGACATCCAGATGACCGATAAATTTTAAAGGACCTGATTTACTAAACTTGATACGAACTTTCATTATGCAGTAACCTCCTGTCCTTTTTCTTCATAACAGACTCCGCCGTTAAATACCTTAGCACCGCAGTCGGCACAGGCCTTTCTGCAGTTTGGTGTTACCTTTTCCTGAATTCCTCTGTTGTATTCCCGCCATAAAAATTCCTTTGTGACACCCACATCTATAAAATCCCAAGGTAAGGTTTCCTCTTTATCTCTTTCCCTGCTGGTATAAAAAGGTATATCAATATTATTATCATCAAATGCTCTCATCCAAACATCATATTTAAAATACTCTGACCAGGAATCATAAAGACAACCGTTTTTATACGCATCATGGATAACTTTACTTAGCTTACGGTCACCTCTTGCAAATACTCCTTCCAAAATGCTGACTTCCGCCTCATGCCAATTATATTTAATACTTTTACGGTTCAATTGATCATTGATTTTACCCCGTAAGAAACGCTGTTTCGTTATATATTCTTCAGGCGTATCCATTCTGGTCCATTGGAATGGGGTGAATGGTTTGGGAACAAAATAGGAAGTACTTGCAACAATACTGACTTTGCCGTTTCGCTGATCCTTAGGAATCGTATAATATTCTCTTGCTATTTTATCAGAAAGGACAGCGATTCCCTCTATATCTGCTTCCGTCTCTGTAGGTAATCCAAGCATAAAATATAACTTAACACGGTTCCATCCACTCTGAAAAGCATCCATTGCACCACTTAGTATATTCTCTTCCGTTAATCCCTTATTGATAACGTCTCGGAGCCTCTGGGAACCGGCTTCCGGAGCAAAGGTTAAACTGCTTTTCCTTACATCCTGAACTTTACTCATAACATCTAATGCAAAAGCATCGATCCTAAGCGATGGCAAAGAAATATTAACGCCTTTGGAGCTAAATTCCTCAATTAAATAATATACTAATTCCTGAAGGGCAGAATAATCGCTTGAACTTAAAGAACTAAGGGAAATCTCTTCATGTCCCGTAGCTTTTAACATCTGATAAGCATAGTCTTTTAAAAATGCCACATCCCGCTCCCTTATGGGTCTATAAATCATACCTGCCTGACAGAAACGGCAGCCTCTGATACAGCCTCTTTGAATCTCTAATACTACCCTGTCCTGGGTTACCTTAATATATGGCACCAGAGGTTTTCTGGGATAAAAAGTGTCACTAAGGCTCATTTCAACCTGTTTACGGATTTTATCCTTAGCATGTCCATTAGTTTTATAAAATGTTTTAATTGTGTTATCTTCGTTATATTCCACTTCATAAAAGGACGGAACATAAACACCTTCTATTTCTGCTACTTTTTCCAGATAGTCCTTACGGCTGCCGCCATTTTTCTTGTTTTCCTTATACGCATCTAATATCTGGTCATACACAGTCTCACCCTCACCGATATAAAAGAAATCAAAGAAATCGGCAACCGGTTCGGGATTATAGGTACATGGTCCTCCGCCTAATACAATTGGGTCATCCTCTCCCCTGTCTTTTGCATAGATAGGAATCTGGGATAATTCAAGTATCTGCAGTATATTTGTATAACACATTTCATACTGTAAGGTAATCCCTAAAAAATCGAAATTTTTAATAGGGTCCTGTGATTCTAATGCAAACAGCGGAATCTGCTTTTCTCTTAATATTTTATCTAAATCAACCCAGGGAGAATATACTCTTTCGCAATACGTATCTTCTCTCCGGTTAAACATATCGTATAATATCTGGATTCCAAGATGGGACATACCTATTTCATAAACATCCGGAAAACACATACAAAAACGTATATCTATCTTGTTCAAATCTTTTATAGACATATTGATCTCATTGCCGATATATCTGGCAGGCTTATCAACAGTTAATAAGATTTCATCGGATAGTGCTAATTTTTTCATTTTTACCTCCATTTTGAGATTGAAGTGAATTTCTTTCAACCTTAGTATCTATTTCTTAGAAAAACACATTGGTTAACATAATATAATTATGTAAATCAATGTGTTTTGTACAGCAGCGGCTATGAACCACCATTATTTATTATTATAACTTATAATAATAGAAAATACAATTTATAAATAAGAACGATTTATTCTTCCTTTTTCACAAACTTCTCGAATAATGATACAAAATAATCTTCTGCCTGATTTATGCTCTGATTGGAGGTAACCATATCCTGTATGTATTTGGTATTAAAAGTATTAACTTTCAGATCAAATTTATCAAATATAAAAACTGTTAAAAATAAAATCAACGCACATATAGTACGGATTAATAAGGATTTTATATTGACGGCTGTCATATTTAGACCGTCTTCACTAAGGTTATGTCTGCTCACAGGAGCAGCCTGGTCCCAGGTTCTGAATTTTTCTGAATTCAAATAACCCTTATTTTTATTTGTTCCATGGTTTTTGGAATTACTGCTGTTATAACCTGCATTTCTGTTACAGCTCTCTCTTGCCATTCTTATATATTCATCCCTGGATAGAGCTCTCATATGCTCTTGATTGTCCATATTTATCCTCCTATCATTATTTTCAACGGGCACCCGCCTTAAAGCAACGCTGTTATAGTATTTTATTTATTTTTCTCACACTAAAATATATTCATGACTTGTTCCATTATATGTCTAACATATTTAATATTTTAGGAATCTATAAGTCACTGGAATCAGAGATTCAAAGTTGAACCGGTTTTTAATCTCTGATCCTTTAAAATCAAACCTGAAACTGCTTAACAATAATTGCTTTAAAGTGAGTTCTTGATAAAATATGCCAGTTCTGGTATAGTAAATAGGTCTAAAATACTGATAGCAGAGTAGGATTTTGTGCGTTAAGTGTCAACGGAACGGGGAGTTGTCCGATGAACGAAAAGTTTCCTTGCGGTGCAAAATTCGCATCCCGCTGCTACGTGATAGGCATTATACCTTCTAGTAGTAACAATATTTTACGACAGCTAAATATAAGAAAAAGGAGGTATATTATGCATAATTTTATTTATTCTTTCAAAGAATCGTCAAAAGAATTGCGGAAAGTACATAATTTGGCTATATCAGCCATGCTCGCGGCTATGAATACGGTAATCGGTTTTTTCACGATTACCATCGGTGAATTTATTAAAATAGGTTTTTCCTTTCTCACTATAGGAATTGCCGGTATGCTTTATGGTCCGGTTATTGCCGGTATATTGGGCGGTACTTGTGATATCTTAAATTACCTGATTAAACCGACAGGCCCTTTTTTCCCGGGTTTCACCGTAAGTTCAATTCTATCGGGTTTCATTTATGGTTTCTATCTTTATAAGAAACCAGTCAGTATCCAAAGAGTATTTTGGGCTAAATTAACGGTTGTTATCTTTGTTGACTTAATTCTTACAACTACATGGCTATCCATTTTATATGGAAAAGCATTTCTCATTTTGCTGCCCATGCGTCTCTTAAAAGCAATCCTTATGCTCCCCATTGATACCGGAATACTATATATTGTTCTAAAAAGAGTTACAACCTATGCAAGTCCCGGTGAAATCCATCAAAAACGTTGAAAAATAGGAAAATATCATTTATAATGAAAAATAACTTATTGAAGGAGGAATATAAAATGTCAACCAATGTATATGATATTTTATTGGAACGTGGATTTATCGAGCAAACAACCCACGAAAAAGAAATCAGGGAATTATTAGGGAAGGAAAAAGTTACCTTTTATATAGGTTTTGATGCAACTGCCGATAGTTTAACCGCCGGTCATTTTTTAACTGTTATGGCTATGATGCATATGCAGAAAGCAGGTCATAAACCAATCGCATTACTTGGCGGCGGGACAACCATGATTGGAGATCCTACCGGTAAATCCGATATGAGAACCATCATGACGAAAGAAACAATCCAGCATAATGCAGATTGTTTTCACAAACAGCTTTCAAGATTCATCGATTTTGATAATGATAAAGCTATTATTGCAAATAATGCGGATTGGCTGTTGAATTTAAATTATGTAGATTTTCTAAGAGATGTAGGTGTTCATTTTTCTGTTAATAAAATGCTTACTGCGGAATGTTATAAACAAAGAATGGAAAAAGGACTTACTTTCTTTGAATTTAACTATATGATTATGCAGTCTTACGACTTTTTGAAATTAAACCAGCTTTACGGCTGTTCCTTACAGTTAGGCGGTAATGACCAGTGGTCCAATATCTTAGGGGGTGTAGATTTAATCCGTAAAAAGGAACAAAAACCAGCTTTCGGTTTAACCTTTAAGTTATTGACCACCAGTGAAGGAATTAAGATGGGTAAATCCATGAAAGGTGCCGTGTGGCTGGATCCTGATAAAACTTCACCTTACGAATTCTATCAGTACTGGAGAAATATTGAAGATGTTAAAGTGGAAGAATGTCTCGGGCTTCTGACTTTCCTGCCTATGGATGAAGTAAGAAGGTTAGGCGCTTTAAAAGATGCCGAAATCAATTACGCGAAAGATGTACTTGCTTTTGAAATCACTAAAATCGTACACGGTGAAGAAGAAGCAAAAAAAGCAATGGAAGCTTCCAAAGCTTTATTTAGCGGTGGTATGAAGTCGGAAGATATTCCTACTACTACTTATTCCGCAGAACAGTTTGATGTGGGAATTGATTTAATTACTCTGTTAGTGGACAGCAAAATGGCAATATCCCGTTCTGATGCAAGAAGAAATATTGTGCAGGGTGGTGTTACCGTTAATGATGTTAAAATTACTGAATTTGATAAAGTATTTACAAGCAATGATTTTGACGCAGACGGATGTTTACTTGTAAGAAAAGGCAAAAAAGCATATCATTGTTTTAAAATAAATTAACCTTGAATAGGAGTGATTAAAATGCCTTGGTGTCCTAATTGTAAAGAGGAATACGTGGATGGTATAACAGTTTGCGCTGACTGTGGTACAGAATTGGTCGAAAATTTACCGGAAGAACCAGCTATGATATCTTTCATGGAAACGGAGAAAGAATTATTTGCTAAAAAATTTGTTGAATTTCTTCACTACTCAAACGTTGAATCTGCTACTTGTGGCTTTAATGAGGAGAAACAACAATGGATCGTTACAATTGACGAAAAATCAGTAAAACAGGTTACTAAACTTTATAATGCTTTTTATTCTGTGGAATCTGATAATGCACTCTCCTCTTTACAGGGTAATCATAATCATCAGATGGAGGAAAGCGAAACTGACTCTGAGCTTGAAATTGAAGAAGCATACGAGGACGAAGAATTTTTAGATGAGGATCTGGACGACAGTTACGATGATGAGTTTGACGAAAATGAATATCCGGATGATAAAACTTCCGTTCATGAACAATCGGATTCGAAATATCAATCCATGTTCAGTGAAGATGAGTTGAAAAATATTGTGGATAGCAGGCAACCTAAGCCAATAGCGCCTTCAACCGTTTATGTTAAAAAAGAAGAGCAATATAGGGATTACAAATCCTCTGCTTCCACATTTGTAGTGGTATCCATTTTAGGTATTGCCGTTCTTATATTAAATGCCGTTGGAATCATCCATATCTTTGCCGGACCGATGCCTTATATCGTAATGGGTGCTTTATTTATTGCGTTTTTATATGTTGGTATTTCCTCATATGCAAAAGCACAAAAAATAGAAAAAGAAATTGATGCTGAAAATAATGTGACGCAGTCTATTAATGACTGGCTAAGCCGGAATATAACAGCTGAACAACTGGATGCTCTGACCGATCCCAGTGATACCGCAGAAATCCGTTTCTTCCATAAGCTTGAGAAAATGAAAGAAATGATTACTGCACAATTTGGTGAAATGAACGAATCCTATTTAGATCTTTTAGTAGAGGAATATTACAACAATCATTTTGAGACAAATCAGGAGTCGGAAGAATAATCTTTCGTTAGTAATTATTAAATATGATCTGTTTTTGGTTATTATATATCCAAATTATGAAACCCAAAATTAACAAGCCGCATATGGTTGCTTACCATATACGGCTTGTCTTTATCTATTTTAGATTTCTGATTAACCATTGAAACAAATTTAGCAGACAGAATATCCTTATCCGAAAATATCCTCCAACTCTTCTTTCGTCAGCGAATTAATAAATACTTCCTGGGATTGAATTACAGAATCCGATAAGTTCTTTTTCTTGATTTGAAGTTTGTATATCTTCTCTTCTATGGTTCCCTTAGTGATTAATTTAATAACATGAACTGAATTAACCTGGCCGATTCGGTAAGCACGGTCCGTAGCCTGATCTTCCACTGCAGGGTTCCACCAGGGGTCGTAATGAATTACCGTATCTGCGCCAACCAGATTCAGTCCCGTTCCGCCGGCTTTTAATGAAATTAAAAATACCTTTCCTTCCCCCAGGTTAAACCGCTTCACATAATCGTTCCGATCCTGCATTTTGGTAGAACCCTCCAGATAAAAGCCTGGGATATTTTTGGCTTTTAATTCCTTTTCAATTATGGATAACATGGAGGTAAATTGAGAGAATACCAAGATACGGTGTTCATTGGCAATCGCATCCGTAATGATTTCCATTAGTAGTTCTAACTTACCGCTTCCGCCGTTATAGTTCTCTATAAAGGTACCCGGATGACAGCAGATCTGGCGTAATCTTGTTAAAACTGCAAGTATCTTAAGTTTACTCTTTTCCAATCCATTTTCTTTAATTTCATTATCCAATTCGGTTTTCGCACTTTCAACATAGGAAAGATATACTTTTTTCTGTTCTTCAACCATATCATTCAGCATTTTAGTTTCTACTTTATCCGGTAATTCCTGTAATACATCTTTTTTCATACGACGCAGGATAAAGGGTAGAATCCGCCTGTTTAAATCTTCTAATACCCCCTCTTCCGATCTCATAATAGGCTTTTCATATTGATTCACAAATTTAGTATGGCTAAATAAATACTCCGGCATAATAAAATCGAAAATTGACCATAGCTCGGATAAGGAATTTTCAATTGGGGTTCCTGTAAGTGCATACCTATGATCTGCCTCCAATAATTTGACGGATTTTGCATTAAGCGAATCTGCATTCTTAATATATTGGGCTTCATCTATAAATACTGTGTGAAAACGCAGCTTTTGATATAAATTTATATCCCGGCGCATTAAAGGATAAGAAGTAATTAGAATATCAATATTCTCTTCTGTTTCAATTAATTCTTTACGCTCTTTTGGAGTCCCTGTAACAACATATGAGGTAAGAGCAGGTGCAAAATTCTCCAGTTCGTCCTGCCAGTTATAAATCAGGGAAGAAGGACAAACAATTAAAAATCTGGCGGATTGAATTATTTTTTTAATCGCAGCTATATATACAATTGTCTGTAATGTTTTACCTAATCCCATATCATCTGCCAGAATTCCGCCGAGGTTATTATCTGATAAGGTACGAAGCCATTTATAACCAGTGACCTGATATCCTCGAAGATCGGCCTGGATACCATCGGGAATATTATATTCCGTAATATTCGGATTTAAGATTTTTTCCACTAATTGTGAAAAATCCTCATCTTTCTCCACTTCGAGATGTTTTTCCTGGAATACATTATTAAGATAAAGAGCTTTATTTTTAGATAAACCGATCGTTTCATTATTTAATTCTTTGCCGGAAACTCCCAGGTAACTTAATATATCCCAGACTTCTTTAATATTTTCTTCTTCCAGATTAATAAAACTGCCGTTTTTTAATCGGTAGTATTTTTTCTTCATACGATAGGATTTAAATAAATCTTTTAACTCTTCTTTTGGTACTTCATCATAATTTAAGTCCATTTCTAATAGGTCAAGACCGTTGCTTACCCTTAATCCTGCCTTAAAACTACCCGGTGATTTTATATTAATTTTCTTAAAGGAATCAGAATAATATAATTCACATTCTTTCGCCAGTTCATGAATGTGATTGATTAAAAAATCATAAATTTCATCTTCGTTACGCATAATAAAGCCATGTTGCTTTGGCTGGAACCCAATTCTCTCCAGTCGATCAATATAATAGTCTTCTTTATGAGGCTGGCGGATTATAATAAAATTATCAGAGGGTGCATTCTCAAAAGCATTAAATTCATGTTCTCCATACCGGTATCGTAATTCCGCCTGAATGTAATTTTTAACTTTATCCAGATAAATGACCGGTTTTAATTCTTCAGTAATAAATCTGTCCTTAATTTCCTGGGGTACGGTTAATTCCATTGTTTCACTTATTTTAGGGAGTACCGTTTCCAAAAACTTGTTTTTATTAGAACCCTTAAATATTAAAGGTTCTTTTTTGGCACCCAGATTATTATAAAAAGGCAGATAATTTCCTAAAAACCTCTTTGTCGGTTTATAGATACAACTATTATAAAAAAGAAGTTCACCTGCCTCAGTTATGGGAACTACACTGTATTTACCATGATAATCCATCACAATTCCGTCATCGATTAAAGATAAATCATACTCTATCTTTGGATTGGCTGCGGTATAGATAACATCTTCATATTCCTTTCCGTATAATTCCAGATCGAATGTACTCTCTTCCATTATATCCAATAGACGAAATAACATATTTTTGGTTAAAATGATATTGGCTTTAGCAAATAGTTTTGAATAAAACAATTTATCGATTGCTTCCTGGATTTCATATATTTGCAGAATATAATCCAAAACTTTTTTAGATTGTTTATCAAATTTACTCTCTCCGTGAATAAATTTAAACTCTTTTCCTAACATAACATTTTCATGGTTATAGAAGTCTGTTAGAAATTTTTTTATAGATTGTACTTTATAATAATGATGATTTCCCACTCTCAGCGAAAGGATCGCAGAACCGGTTTCAGGACGTAAGATAGTGGGAATAGATAAAGATACCTTTATATGGTAAGTTTCTCCCTGCATTACGCTTTCTTCCTGATTACTGAAATAACCAAGGATCTGATATACCGTTTTTTCAGCAGGATTATCCGGTTCTTCCATCAGAGAACGTTCCACATAATTTAATACAAAAAACAGTGCAGTAACCACGTGCCTGCATGCTCCCTCTTCCTTTAGATGCTCTGAACAATTACAATTATGTTCAAATGACCCATCTTCAAAAACACGAATTGTAACCAAATATTCGAAATTATCCTTGACTGTAATACGATATTGCTGTTTAGAATTAGACCAAGTGGCATTCACCACATGGCTTTGTTTGTAATCCTGCAAGCCTCTTGCATAAACGGTTTCATTTGCAGCTAAATTTCTTATTCCCATTCTGGATAATCGTATCATCTTGAAACTCCTTTTTCCTTGTCCAATCTTTGCATCCTATTATTATACCACAATTTTAGGATAAATGTTAAGTATATTCATATTTTGTTTTTGCAAAGAAATATAAAAGGAGTTCTTACTGTTCACTCCCCTGCAAAAAGCAGTGGTTCCGTGAACAATATTTGCGATGCACACAAAAGGTAGAGGATTTAAATAATATGAGAGGAATATCAGAGAATTTATAAGTATTTTTTCAAACCTAATCATTTCAGTCAGTACAAATAAAATCTTAAAAGGATTTAACAGGCCGCTTTGACGGCTTTATCTTTCCGAAACATAGAATACAGACCGGATATTAAACAAAACAATATACCCAGTAATGATATTACTAATTCCATATAGGTCCCTTTTGAGAGTATTATAATAGAAAATCCCCAGAGAAAGAAAGGAATAGCCATAAGTGCATATAATGCACCGATAATTACTTTATGATATTTGCTTTTTCGAATTGCTGATATAATTTCTTTCATAACGAAACTCCTATGCTTCTGATAAAACCATTAACGAAAAAATCCATTATTATTACGTGAATAAATAGTATCTATATATATAACGATTGAAACCTTAAAAAAGTTTCACGATTCTTACAAAATTTTTAATAAATTTGTAGAAAATATAAATATAGTATCAAATAATACTTAGAACCTCCCGGAGCCCGGTTGGACCTTTATTCAATAGAAACAAAATCTTACTATTGCATAAAAAACCTGTCACAAAGTATAAAGACTGCTTGTGACAGGTAAATAAAAGTTGTTATTAATAATGAACCCCTTTATAATATTAACTTAATAATTTTTCTAATTCCTCCATCGGCATTGGTTTATAGAAAAAGTAACCCTGAACCATATCGCAGTGATTTTCTTTTAAAAATCTGGCCTGATCCAATGTCTCCACCCCTTCTGAGATTACCTTTAAACCCAACCCTTTAGCGAGGTTAATGATATTGGCAATCACGATTTTATCTTTTTCACCCATAACATCATAAGTTAAAAAGTCTTTATCCAGCTTTAGGATATCAACCGGTAAAGTTTTTAACAGATTCAAGGAGGAAAAACCGGAACCAAAATCATCAATGGAAATGAGAAATCCTTTATCAGACAGTTTTCCTAAAAATCTTTTTAAACGGTCCAACCCATTTAAGAAAATACTCTCTGTTATTTCTATTTCAATTAAGTTAGTGGGCAAATTATATTTACGGATTAGAAACTCCAGTTTTTGAATAAATAAATCGTCATCAATATGAAGCCTGGATACATTTACAGATATGATTAATGGATTTTTTCCGAGATTCAGCCATCTTCTTAACATTTTAAAAGCTTCCTCATAAACATAAAAATCCAACTCCAATATAAAACCATTTTTCTCAAAAATAGGAATAAACTCAGATGGATTCATAATCTCACCAGTATGTGTTTTCCATCTGACCAAAGCTTCTGCACCGATTATATTTAAGGATCTTAGTTCAATTTTCGGCTGCATGTAAACGATGAATTCATGGTTTGTAAGAGCCGTATGCATTCTGTTTTCAATCATTTTCTCTTTGGAAATGGTTTTATGTAAGTTCTCATCATAGATGGATAGGGTACTTTTATGAAACCCTTTTAACCTTTTTCTTGCCATGTTTGCCTTGTCCATAGCAATGCTTAAAACCTTATCCTCTTTAGTCATAAAATAAATCCCGCTGATTATAATCGGATTAATTTTGGGATAGCAGGTTTTATAATCCTGAATTATAGCTTGTAATATAATTTTTATTCTGTCTAAAATCTCTTCTCTGTCTTTATAAATAAACAGGCATACAAATGTATCTCCACTTATTCTGCAGAATAATTCCATCGGATTAAGATGTTTTAATATTTTTTCAGCGTAGAATTTTAAAATATCATTCCCTATGGAATATCCCCATTCATCATTAATATATTTAAATTTATCAAAATCAGAATATACAATTGCATATTGGAATTCTTTTGAACTTGCAATCAATTTCATTGCTTCTGCTTCAAATTTGGACAAGGTAAGCAGACCCGTTAAATTATCCTTGGATTTAACCCGTTCCATGAATCCTGTAACATCGGAGGAACAAAGCAGATTCATCTTCTGCCCGTTAGGCATATCAAAAGTGGAGGCGGTTGTACTAAGCCATGCACCTAATTTCTTATTATAAGCTTCGACAGAATACCGTTTATTTGCATGATCCAGTCCGTTCAAAGGACAGGTATCACATGGTTTACTCCGGCCGAAAATAGCTTTATAGCATAATTCTCCCAACTTTACATTAGGGAACAGTTTTTCCGTATACTCACTGACATATAATAATTCGTAGGTACCTGCTTTTATGGCATAATTACTTAACTTTTGATTATTTAACATCGCCTGGGTGAACAATATTTCGTTATCTAATTCTTCTTTATTTCGTAATTGCAAGATATAATTACTTACAACTTTTGTTATAATTAAGAGAGTATTTAATTGAGATTTGGGCCAGATACGGGCTTTTTCACAGTCTTCAAAATTAACGGTACCTATTAATTGATTGGAATCATTAATGGCACATTGCACTAAGGACTTAATATTCATTTGTTCATAGAACCATTTTAATTCCGAACTAATATCAATCCTGGTTATATCTTCAAAATAGTATATACTATTATTAATAAACATTTCTTTATATTGTTTTGCCAGATAATCACTTT
Organism: Anaerocolumna sp. MB42-C2; assembly: GCF_030913705.1. Taxonomy (GTDB): domain Bacteria; phylum Bacillota; class Clostridia; order Lachnospirales; family Lachnospiraceae; genus Anaerocolumna. The sequence goes on along the minus strand of NZ_CP133190.1, from coordinate 244,437 downwards.
TGGGAATTGCTATGCAGGGGGAAATTCCAGCATTAAGCCATTCATAAGTAACTCTTGCTTTCTGATTGATTGTCTCATTTTCAAATATAGTAATTCGGGATAAATTATAATATTTTCCAATTTCCGTAAATATCTTATGAATGGATACTTCAACTGAATTTCCTTCACTTAAAATATCAAAAGCATAATTTAATAACCTTTTTTCCGCATCTAAGATATCTTCGTAATTCTGCTTTTTCTTTTTCTTATTTCTCTTCTGTTCCATCTCCCCTTCAAAGATATTTATATTCAACTCAGAATTGTAGATGACAAATTTATCTTTTCCGCTTATTTTGGCTTTATTTAAAGCAATATCTGCTTTTTGAAGCAGTTCCTCATACGTTGTCCCATCCTTTGGGAAATTTGATATTCCAATACTCACGGTTAACTTGACATCTTCCTTCAGCCCGGGAAGATTTTCTCTTACCAAGCTGCATATGGTTTGAGGCATATAATAGATATCATCCTTGTCTTTTATGGTATTATGTATTACTACAAATCCGTCTCCGTCAATTCTGCCTAATATATCCCCATCCTCTACCGTTTGCGCTAAATATGCAGCAAAGGTTTCAAGAACAATATCACCATATATATGTCCACAGGTTTCATTTATCCTTTTTAAATTGTCAATATCGATTAACAAAAAGGAATGATTTTCAATGAGTTTTTTATTCAGGTTTTCTTTTAGATGTTTTTCGATTTTATTTAATACTGTTTTTTTATTAAATAATTGTGTCTGGTTATCCCTTTCTTCACGAAATATCGGATAAACCCCATTATATGTATTATGGCTTTCATTTAACTCATTCTGAAGCTTACTATTGTCTTCTTTATACGTCATATCCAAAGTAATAGTCTCCTTTTATTCTCTTATTGTAAATGACATAGACATATTCGGTTTTCATTTAAGAAAAAAAAGATAATTTTCTCTACTTATCAGAGTTAATTGTAGACATTTTTTGTTAAAATGACTATTTTCTTTATTATATTACATTAATAATTTTATAGCAATCGTATTAAAGCAAAATATATATCTTTAGGCAGATATGAATAGAACAAAGTGGGCAAGCCTGGCTGGTATAATTCCATACGCAAGAATGCGCATCCCCGGAGAGCTTTATCATATAGGATGAGCTTTACTATGAAATAAAAAAATAAATCCGGATATCCGGATTTTCTGTATAATAACCTATATATTTAAATTAATTTGTATCACCGGAGAAACAAATACTCCCTTTATATTGCTTTCCCTTTTTCTTAAGCCTTGCTAATTCCTCTGTTAATTCATTACCGTTATAATAAGTTCTGTTTTTGTTGCTGACTACAGATATTGTTAATGAAGCCAGAGGGAACTCTTCAATAACTCCATGCCGGTTAGCAGATGTAATAAAACCCCTTTCCCTGTCTTCTTCATTATACATAAGCTGCGCTTCTTTTTCAAAATCACTTATGATAGAATCGGAGATAACATCCCATTTGTAATTATCCAGTGTTATAATAAAGTCATCTCCCCCCACGTGTCCGATAAAAGTAGTCTCCTCTTTATAATTTAATAAAATAGCAGATAGGACCTTAATTACCTGATCTCCTTTTTCAATACCGTAAACATCATTGTATGCTTTAAAGTTATCGATATCTATGTATAAAATACTATATTCACTTCTAAAAGTAATACACTGGGAGATCTCATTCTCAATTATGAGATTACCTGGCAAGCCACTTAAAGGATTTAAATTTTTAGCGTTGGCGATATCTATCTCAGTCGTTTTTTGAAGCAGATCCTTAACGGTAACGGTACCAAAGTATTTTCCGTCTCTTGTTACCACTATCATATCATAGATCTTACTGTTATCCCTTTCCATAGCCAGATAGGAAACTGTATTAATGGGAGTATGATAATCTACCTCCAGATATTCTTTATCCATAATTTCAGAGATATCTTTTCTTTGGTATAAGCTGAACCCATATCGCCCGCTGACTTTTAATATAAGATTTTCTCTGGTAATAATTCCCATGACTTTGTCTTCTAATACAACACACATACCGTAAATATCCGAATTTTCTTTAAAATCATCAAAAACTTTTTCAACCTTTTTAAAAGGGGAAATAATCGGAGTTTGTTTTGTAATATTTTCAATAAATAAGCCGGATAATTTTATGCCCTGTATATTATTTTTCTTTTGATTCGTTCCCTCAATAAATTGGATCAAATCTGTATCGATTTTCGCCATAACTTCATTTGGTTTCTGAATATAATAACCTTGCCCATATTGTACTCCCAAATTTATTAAAGCTTTTAACTCTTCTTTCGTTTCAATTCCTTCCGCTATTAAACTGATGTTTGTTATTCTTGAAAATTCTATCAGTGATTTCACTAATACATATTTAAAATTGTCTTTATCAATATTTCGAATCATTTTCATATCTAATTTCAAAAAATGCGGGTGAATATCACTAATAAGATTTAATCCGGAATAACCGGCTCCTGCGTCATCAATGGCAATCTTATAATGCTGTTTTTTATAATGCTCCACTGCACCTTGAAAACTCTCCATATCGTTAATTGCTTCTCTCTCCGTAATCTCAAAAATAATGTTTTCCGGAGTGATATTATATTTATTTAGATACTCTTTCGTAAAACCATCACGGAATTTAATATCATGCATAACCCTGGGATTTACATTCACAAATAATTTCTTGTCATATGGAAATTTCATCTGATTGAATGCAGCTTCCAGGGATTTTACCCTGCATAATAACTCCAGGTCCCATAAGCGATTATGTTCTCCTGCTAAACGGAATATTTCTTCCGTATTTGAGATAATTGATTTACAAGTAATTCTGCTTAAGGCTTCATATCCCAATATATTACCGTCCTTAAGAGAAATTATTGGTTGAAATACTGATTTAATTTGTTTTTTTTCAATGATATAATCTAATTCCTGTTTCATAATATCTGATATAACATCTGACATTATAAATTCCTCCGTTTTCGATACAGTTACCGATCATATTACGGAACCGATCTTATTTACAGTCACAACTAACATCTATAAAATATTATCCGATCATATGTGAACTTTCATCTAATTATCATCATATAAAATTCATGTAAATTACGATAAATGGTGAGGTTAAGATTATGTAAATTTTAAACCGATTGAAACACGAAGGAATTAAAATTAACCCTTTATCAAGCCGCTTTCTTTGTAGTTGCTTTCTCTATTTTAAGTAGATATAGAATATTGTGATAAGCCAGTCGGTAAACTGCATAGAGAAGGAAACTTAAAATCGCCACTAAAAGGGTACAATTGCCCATACCAGCCAGCTCACCCGGAGTAAATTTGCCACCGTCATTGAAAAATATAATTAGGGAATAAAATGCAAACATAGCAATGGTACCTACCAATGAGGGTACTAAAATCACACGGCTTATCTGACCCCGCACTGAATTACGCAGATAATCACCGCTAGCTCCAAGATGCCGCAGATCCTCATAGACCTGCCTGTTATTCAATGCAATAGTAAGACAGCGGGTATAGGCAATCACAATAACCGCCGCAAAACAGACAATAGCGATAAAAATAAAAAGCATTAAGAACACGGCCATTGTTTTAATAAAGTCAGCCTTATCCAAAACACGGAAATGGGGCATATAAAGCCAGGTCATACGAAATTCTGAGCTATCCCGCTGTTGGTAAGAAATTGCAGAGAAGCCATGTTCTTTAATAGATTCTTTATCATATTCATACTTCTCTCCGGCATCCTCTGCTATCTTTTTCGCCACCTGATCCCAGTTATCTCCTTGTTCCACCTCTGGTCCTGACCGGTCAACGATGGTATAAAACAATTTCTTGGAGAATCCATATAAATCACCCTTATCGCAATCATCGAAAAAAACATAATTCTCCAGCCATTCATTGGTTAAACCGGCAGTAATACGGTCATAGTCATTTTCATCAAGCACATGTACCTTGGTGGCCAGCATGGCATTATAGAGATATCCGGAAAACCTGGCAGCCAGTTTCTCACCGGTGACCATGTTGAAAAGGAGCGTCTGATCGCTAGAAACCATGTAGTCACCTTCGCCGTTTAGACCTAAGACCGGACGAAAAGTTCCGGGCAGAACATCAACATTCTCACCGGTAAGATGATTGTAGGTCCTTTCAGACATATAACAATCGCCACTCAGCAGTTCCCTGTACTCCTTGCGCCAGGTAATGCCCATAGCCCTTGTATCTTCGATGTATTTAAATCCATCCTGTCCCAGAATGGCACACTGCCCCTCCCTCCAATTTTTAAGGGATACACCATATTCTTTAGCTAAAACTTCCGTTTCTGATTGCCCTATCATATCCTGATCCATACGGTAGTGATATACATAATCCGTAGGGCGGGTATCATAACCAAGCATTGCAGTAGTAGCCATCATGGGCGTATAGAACAAGGCAAAATAGGCACCTGCTATAAGAACTGTCATGACCAGCATATTGCGGACGGTCTGGCGTCCCTGAAATTTCATCATACTTGTTGCTATTATATTTTTATAATGTTTATTTTTTCTGCTCCAGCCATTTACCACTGTGTGAAGTAGAACCACATAAAGCCCCACGAAAAGCGGTATGTAAAAGATTGTGCCGAATCCTTCCGGAGGATACCAGTGGAGTACTTTGATAAAAAAAGAAGGCATTAAATATCCTGTGATACCGCCAAATACCATTAGTCCAATACCCATCCGGCCATACCACTTCGGTACAGCGTGTATAGGCTCTGATTTTCTGGCTTCGTTTAGGATATCAATAATATTAGTACGCCGGATAAATCTCCCGCCCATCCCAAAGAGCATAATCATTACAAATAGTGAAAACAAAAGTACAAAATACAGTGCTCTGGGTTCAAATATAAAAATCATCTCCTGGGTATCCACTACAAAAAGACGAAAGATCTGCCACAACCCCCAGGCCAGAGGAACTCCAAGTAAAGCACCCGTACCACAGGAGACGAATGAAATCAAAGCAAGTTCCCGATATAAAAGATGTTTCATCTGTTTGCGGGATGCACCGAGAGCAAGATAAATTCCCGTGTCCTTTGCCCTAGAGTGAAAGAAAAGGCCGGAAGCATAGGTAGTGAATGCCCCGCAGCCAATTGCGACCAGTACAAAGATCATCATGACCTGTTTTCGGGAGTCCCCGCCCTCAGGCAGCACACTAAGAACGGTAGGAGTAGACATCATAGTTACATAAGCAGTAATAAGTAATACAGAAAAAAAGCAGCAGCCTGTCAGCAGCAGATAGTTATTTCGATTTTTTTGACGCAGTTTAATGTAAACACTTGCAAAAGTCATAATTTAGTCCTCCTCTCTTTCATTTAACTCCCTGATAGCCTCTAAAAGCTGATCCTGAAAAGCAATCCGATCATGATTTTCATTCCTTATTCGGGTGTGCTTTAAACTTCTGCCTACCGTACCATCTTTCATAATGATTACTCTATCACAGAAAGAAGCAGCAAAAGAATCATGTGTTACCATAAAAATGGTAGCTCCGAGATTCTGTTTTGCGGAAAGAAAGCTGTCAATAACGGTACGGCTGGATTTGGAATCCAAATTACCGGTAGGTTCATCGGCCAGAATTACCAGTGGTTCGTTGATGAGTGCCCGGGCCACAGCTGTTCGCTGCTTTTCTCCACCTGAGATTTCTGCAGGATATTTGTTCTTAATGTCATGGATACCAAACACAGTGCACAACCGGTCTGCCCGTTCTTCTGCTTTACTGCTTACCACTCCTCCAATGATGGCCGGCAGCAGGATATTTTCTCTTACAGTTAGGCCATCTAATAACATGAAGTCCTGAAATACAAATCCAAGTTTCTTGTTGCGTACTTGTGCTAGCTCATCTTGAGTAAGATCAGATATCTCCTGTCCTCCTAGGGAGATTTGTCCTTTTTCAAAAGGTACATAGCAGGAAATACAATTGAGCAGCGTAGTTTTACCGGAGCCGGAGGGACCCATAACTGCAACAAACTCACCTTGTGCGATACATAGATTGACATCTTTAAGAACCTCATACTGAGTATGCAAGGCCCGATACGTTTTGTAGAGATTTTTTACATATAACATAACATTACCTCTTTTCCAATATATTTTTGTAACGATTCAGTTGATTCGGGAAAGGATCGTATTACTATACTTAATACCCTATAACTGGATCAGTCACTTTGATTTTAGGATATCACAAATGTATAAAAGCAGGTTTTGCCCAGTCATAAACAGCAACTTTGATGTCAATATTGACTTGTTTTTGTAATATGTGAAAAGTTCTGCAGGACTAATGTAAAGTTTGGTAAAGCATACAAAAAGTTAATCGTTCAAACGAATGGATAGATATGGTATAATATAAAAGAATAACATAGAAACTTAGGATAATGGTGTCTTTTAAATAAGGTGAGGTGAACTTTGTGCTGAGAATTGCTATATGTGATGATGAGAACCGGGCACGGGATATGCTCCGGTTCTCTTTGGAAAAGATCTTGGAGGAGAATAAAGAAGAGGTGGTTTACGAATTTTCCTCCGGTGCAGGCGCGGTTCGCTGGTTGAAGCAGCACCCGGGAGAGATCGATCTGCTCTTCCTGGATGTGGAGATGGAGGGTATCTCAGGCATAGAGACAGCAAGACAAATTAGAAAATTTGATCAAAATTTAAAAATAGTATTTGTTACTGGATATCCGGACTTCGTTTTTGATGGTTATCGGGTTCAGGCATTGGACTACCTGCTAAAACCAACGAATTTGGTCCGCCTGTCTGAAGTGCTTCATCTAGTCCGAAAGTTAGTATGCGATTCCTATAATGAACAGTTCACATTCCAGAATGCTGACGGTACCTACCGGCTATATTTGAAGGATATTCTTTATTGTTTCAGCGACCGGCGCAAGGTATTTGTGGTGACACGGAACAAAACCCTTTCTCTTTATGCAAAACTGGAAGAGGTTCAAAATCAGCTTGGAGCTGAATTCATACGCATCCATCAGCGGTTTTTGGTCAATGCCGCTGCTGTAGAACAGATTAATAATAAGTTAGTAGTGGTTGACGGGCAGGAATTGCCTTTGAGCCGCTCCTTGAAGGCACAAGCTTCCTCAAAACTTGCGAAAGCTATGCTGGGAGATAAAAGATTATGAATGAAATTTTTTATTGGATAATTGGCTTACCGGTCCAGGCACTGATAGGGTTTCTCTGCTCCAGGGTACTGAATATCCTGGTGCCGTTTCGAAAAGAGTCTTTTAGGAAAATACTTCTTTTTATAGGCTGTTGGCTTCTGACGGGTATGATCATTTTTATCGGTGATATTGCCAACCTGCCGCCCACTATTATAATTTTTCTTATAACGGTATATTTTGGGTGCTGTGGTTCCAGACTTCAGAAAATCACAGTTGCACTTATGGTTGCAAGCACCGCTTTTGCCTTTAATGCACTGTCAGATACTTACTTTCGAATTGAAAGCTATTTACTGCCCCGTTTACTTTTTTGGTTTCTTCTCTATCTGCTGATGTCACACTATGGGCCGCAAAAAAATTATGAACTTACTCCGTCCATGTGGTGGCTGCTTCTGCTGCTGACTGCCACACCACTTGGTATTGTATTGTCCCTGGTCCTGCTCCAAATTCCTTCCTATGACAGTTCCGATTCTACCATACTATCCAATTTCGTCCTGCTGCTGATAGCAGTCCTCTCTTTTGTTGGTCTTCTCTGGACGGTAACTGTTCTGGCAAAGCAGCGTAGATTAGAACAGCAGGAACAGCTCTATGAACTTAACCGCGCTTATTATCAGGCCCTTGAACAGCAGCAGTATGAGATTCGACGCATCCGCCACGATATGGCAAATCATCTTCAGCTTCTGATTTCTTTACCGGAGGGAGAAAAAAACAACTATATTGAAGAGTTAATTCATCTTCCCGTAATGCAAAACAATATTCACTATTGTGAAAATCACGTAATTAACGCGGTAATAAATGCAAAAATAACCCTGATTGAACAGGAAAACATTCGATTTTACCACACTCTGTCTGTACCCGAGGGAGGAAATATGGATAAATCCGAATTATGTGCTCTCTTCGCTAATATCGTTGATAACGCTATAGAAGCCTGTCTGAAACTTCCGGTAGATCAACGCGAAATTACTCTGGAGGTCCGTGCGGAGAAAGGCCTGTTGGTCAGCCGTATCGTTAACCCCATGGATGATTCGGTCAAACTGAAGCAAGGACTTCCAGTTACAAATAAAGAGGATAAGACTTCTCATGGCTATGGTCTTCGAAGTGTTCAGGGAATCGTAGAACGGCACCTGGGACAGTTGGAAATTGAGACGAAGGACGGAAAATTCTCGTTGTTTTTTTATATTCCATTTTCTTTATAGGATTCGAGTGAATAATTGGTATTGATAAACTGAGTTTTTAAAGAGAATCTTGTGATATATAATAGTTTGAGAGTAAGCTCTCTTTTACGGGTTCATTATACTGTCCTATTTTGATTGCTTATACCGAAAGGGTCTTACTCTTACTACTGTTTCTATACGGTTATAGGAACTCTGGCGAGTCCTATAACCGTATGGTACAAAGAAAATGCCAATTATTATGTTGTTTCTTATCTTAGTTGTATCCCTTTTTCTTTTAATATTGTAAGAAGGACGTCTGTCATTTCATTTATTTCTTTGCTTTCCAGGGTTCTCTCATCGGAACCGAATTCAAACCTGACAGTCATACTCTTCTTGCCCTTTAATAAGGTATCATCTTCGTATACATCAATAACACCGTATGCTTTCAGGTACTCACATTGAAAGGCAGCTATATCCCTTTGTATTTCTTCATATCGCATTTCTTTATCGACCAAAAAGCTATAGTCAATATAAATACCCGGATATTTGGATAATTCTCTATAGATAATAGTTCCCTTTTCCACTGCAGTGAAGTTATCCATATCGATCTCTGCAAAAGCTATATTTAGCTTTTTATCTATTTTATCTCTTACTTTTGGATGAATACAGGAGAAATATCCAACAGCAGTTCCATTAATTGTAATCACTGCCAAGTTGACTGGATGGACATAATTACAGTTCTTACTGATATCAGTATTGTGGTAGTTTGGCTGGCAGTTCTTGATGGAACAGGTTATACTCTCAATTACTTCTTTCATCTTAAAACAGGTCTGCTTCTCCGTCATTTCCCTGCTTGCAATTACAATACCAAGTTTCTTTCTCTCCCTGCACAATCCATCCTCTTTAAAACCTTCTGCAACCCGTCCGATTTCAAATATACTCATTTCCGGTATAAGTACAGTATTCCTGCTTACGATATTTAACAGAGAAGGGATCAAGGTTGCCCTAACGGTATCATTTTCAGCTGTTACAGAGTTGATGACACGGACATTAGGAAGTGTTTCAATTCCCAACTCCTTATTAAGCTTTGAATCATACCAGATATAGGTGTGTACTTCATTCATACAGAACCTGTCTGCCAGAAGCTGTTTAATTCTGTATTCATCTTCACGGGCGCTGCTGTGACGGACGGGTGACAGCAGGGATTTATTAGATTTGATCTTAATGTTATCATATCCGTAAATTCTGGTTATTTCCTCTATAATATCTGCTTTTATGGTAACGTCTTTCGTGGCTCTATAGGAAGGAACGGCTACGGAGAAATTTCTTCCGTTATGATTTACTCCAAATCCAAGAGCAGTAAGCGTTTTAATAATGAAATCCGTACTGATATCAATACCTGTATATCTATCTACAAATGCTTTATCAAAGTCAATGGTTATGCTGTTATATTTTCTTACGTATACGTCGGTAAGAGAAGAGGTAATCTGAACCTCTTCATCTGCTTCAGTTAATAATTTTAAGAACCGCTCTACAGCCGGTACCGTCATTTCCGGATCCATTGTTTTTTCATATCTTGCACTGGCATCCGTCCGTATACCAAGCCTTGCTGCTGATTTTCTGACAGAAACACTGTCAAAATTGGCCGACTCCAGAAGCAGACTGGTCGTATTTTCATTGATTCGGGAGCGTTCACCTCCCATAATACCGGCAACGGCGGCAGGTTTACCATCTGCAGAACAGATCATTAAGATATCCTTATCAATGATTCGGCTCACTTCATCCAAAGTCATGAATTTAAAGGGGTTATCAAAGGTTTTCACCCGGATATCCTTTATAATGCTGTGATCAAAGGCATGCATCGGCTGTCCCAGTTCCAGCATAATATAATTGGTAAGGTCGGTTAACAAATCGATGGGCCTCATTCCGCAATAGGTAAGTCTAATCTTTATAACTGTGGGTGAAAACTTCCTTGATATATGACTGGCGGTAATCGTTGAATACCGATAAGTCTTTTTAGTATCTTCAACCGTAACTGATACCCTGGGAAGACCTGCATACTGCTTAGTGTCATGTAACTCCAAAGGCCTTAACGGACGCCCGTTCAGACAGGCTATTTCTCTTGCAATCCCGTAATGTCCCCATAAATCCGGCCTGTTGGTAAGTGATTTGTTATCCACTTCAAATACAACATCCTCAAGCTCCATAAACTCCTTGATATCAGTGCCCGGAGCGTGGGACTTACTAAGAACCATCAAAGTTGAATTATCATCACTGACACCGATTTCCTTTTCCGAGCAGCACATGCCGCAGCTTCTTTCTCCGGCTAGTATAACCTCTTTAATTAACAGATCACCTACCTGACCGCCGATTTTGGCAAAAGGAACATACATGCCAGCTGTAACGCCCGGAGCACCGCATACACAGTCCACAATTTCATCCCCTGTATTTACCTTTAACAGATGCAGTTTGTTTGCACCAGGATGCTCTTTTACCGAGAGTATCTCGCCCACCACGACATTTTTTATATTTTTACCCATTTCATATACGTCTTCCACCTCTGCTGTTGACAGTGTAAATCTATTTATCAGCTCTTTCAAATCTATTCCTGATAGATCCGTAAATTCCGAAATCCAATTCATTGAAATCAACATAAACTCTACCTCCTATCTATCCCCAAACTGTCTTAATATTCTAAGGTTACCGCTGTTGAATATACGGATATCCTTAATTTCATATTTCATCATTGCCAGCCTTGTCAGTCCAAGTCCAAAAGCAAAACCGGTATAATGTTCTGGATCGATTCCTCCCATCCGAAGGACATTGGGATGTATCATTCCGCAGGGGAGAAGCTCTAGCCAGCCCGAATGCTTACAGGTCGGACAACCTTTTCCTCCGCATATGAGGCAGTTAATGTCAAGCTCAAAACCCGGTTCCACAAAGGGAAAGTATCCTGGCCGCAATCTTACTTTAACCTCCTTTTTAAATACTTCCGAAAGCAGCAATTTCATGAAGTAGATAAGATTGGCGATTGATATATCTTCTCCGATCATCATTCCTTCCATCTGGAAAAAAGTATTTTCATGACAGGCGTCTATATTCTCATTTCTAAAACACCTTCCCGGTAAGAGCACCTTAAGGGTATCCCCCTTTTTTGGTGCACCGTATTTTCTCATGATATAATTCTGGGCAGCTGAGGTCTGTGTCCTAAGAAGCTGGCCGTTTTCCAGATAATAGGTATCCTGCATATCTCTGGCCGGATGGTTCTTTGGAGTATTGACAGCCTCAAAATTATCAAATTCTGTCTGTATTTCCAATCCGTCTTCAATGATAAAACCCATGGTTTTGAAGATTTCTTCCACCTGTCTTTGTACAATCGTAATGGGATGGAGAGTACCTTCTGTTACTGGAGAAATTATGGAAAAATCATATTTTTCCGTATTTTTTAAGGCTTCCTCCAAATCTTTTTCTTCAAACATCTTATTATATTCATCCACGGTTCTTTCAATATTATTTTTAAAGACGTTTAGTTCCCTGCCAATTTCTTTCTTATTATCAGTGTTTAGTTTTTTCATCTCATTAAAGATTTCCGTAACAAAGCCTTTTTTACCCAGATAATTTACTCTGATTCTCTCTACTTCTTCTTTTTTCGTTACTGCCTTCATTTCCTCCTGAAAATTAAACTTAAGCAGTTTGATTTTCTCTTTCATAAAAATACCTCCATTTCGTAATAATTGTTTTCAGGAACGAATTTTAAGCCAGTTAATTTACAACGCAAAAAATCCGTCCCTGTTAAAATAACAGGGACGGATTTATCTCTATATCCGCGGTACCACCCAGTTTCCCATGACTGAATATAATACTGATTATTACGCTTCTTCTGCAAATAATCTTGTATTACTAAGACATGAACACTTTTCTATGCATAACGTGCAACATACGTCATATCCTACTCTGCCACAGCATTTAAGACATGAAGCTCCAGCGTGAAAATTCAATGCTTATCTTAACTTAAGGAAGCTTTCAGCCGGTGACTTCCTCTCTCTGATAGAATATAAACATCTACTAAACGCCTTCAAAGCTTTTATTAGTGAATAGCTTTAACTTAGCATATTGTCGGTTAACTGTCAATATCTTACTTAAAAAATTTAAGTTATATTATTATGAAATCATTTTTGCTTCTAAATTAACAAATATAGATAATTTAAAATGTTTATGGTTATTAAATCTCAGATATAATATTACTAATTTTTTTAGCAATGATATATTCAATTCTGATTTTCCTATAACCTGCTCACTTATCCCGAAAGGGTATTCTGTATTTAACTCCATATTATCTTTTACCCGAGTGAGGCAGCGCCCAAAATAATTATTTTAACACCCTGTTGTGTTATTCGTCTTCCCCAAAAAACATATGTTTCATATATAAATCATTAAAAGCTATGTCATTTGCCAGATTAATCTCAGAAGATATTTTTACAATATGCAAAAGGGCATCCTTGGAATTTTCTTCCGTTAAGTACTTGGCAGCTCCTCCTAAGGAACTGTTTCCCACAGCTTCAATTTTGCCTCTGAATTCTTCCGGCAGAAGACCTATTGCGATAGCTTTTTCATGGTCCATTTTAAAACCAAATCCACCTGCCAAATATACCTTGTCAATTTGATCATAATTTACTCCATAACGCAAAATCAAAGTTTCTACCCCAGCCCTTATTGCGGATTTGGCCAACTGTAACTCACGGATATCCTTCTGGGTAAACATAATACTTTCCCCTGCCGGTGTCTTCGCTAGCAAAAACCCTTCTTCAAAATAATCTTCTGCCATTAGCCCTGTCTCATCAATTATTTTAGCCTTTCTTAGTTCAGCAGCGGCTTCAATCACACCGGTTCCGCAGATGCCAATAGGCTCCTTATCCCCAATGGTTCGTATCCTTACCTGATTTGCAGTCAAATCCACATTACAAACAGCCCCCTGAATACTTCCGGTTCCCCAGGTAATGTTACCACCCTCAAATGCCGGCCCGGCCGCTGTGGAAGTAGCAAGGATTTTTTCACGGTTGCCGATTCCCATCTCTCCGTTGGTACCTAGATCAATCAGAAGATTAATACGATCCGTTTCATGGAATCCGCAGAAATAGAAACCCGATACGATATCAGCACCGATATAAGTAGAAATACCGGGTAACAGGGTAACATTGCAATTCATTCCATAGGAATCTCCAAATACCTCACAAAAAGATCGTCTTATCAGGCCAATATCCACCGGAGTAAAGGGATATATACCAAGATTACTGCAGTCGTAACCCAATAACAAATGACCCATAGTGGTATTGCCGGCTATAGCAATTTCACTAATCTTATTTTTATCTAAATGATTGCGATTTAAAAGCTGTTTAATTCCCGTTAATAAATCCTTGCAAATACTTAGTCTGAGTTCGCTTCTTTTCCCGTTTATTGAAGCTTGCATTCTGGAAATAACGTCTGCTCCATAGGCACGCTGCAGATTGACTGCAGTATAGGTGTCTATTAAGTGTATACCTCTGTTTCCGATTAAAGATATTGCTATCGTGGTTGTCCCTATGTCGATTGCAATGGAATAATCTTCTTCATATTTGTATACATTCTTTTCTGTATTTTCTTTAAAACCTGATAATACCTCAAAATCCGATTCATCTTTTTGTATAACCAGGACTTTGCAGGCGTCCTTTGGGTATGCCTGACAAGTCAATCTCCATCCTGATTTCAATTCCTCATTCGAAAAATATGCTTCATCAGCAAGAGTTATGTTTAACTCTCCATCCAGTAATTTAACTCTACATTTTCCACAGGTACCATTGCCTCCACATACGGCACTAAGGTAGATTCCACTATGGATCATCGCTTCCAGCAGGGTTTCTTTTTCTTTGCATTCGATTTCCTGTTCTCCTTTATCCGTAACCGCCGTAACAATAACGGGTAAAACATTTCTTACATTACAATTCACATTATCACACTCCCTGCAGTCATGATCCAAGCGGAACATATGTTCATTTTTTGTAAGAGCGTAAACCTGGCAGTTTGTTTTAACCGGATCAAACATATATGCTGAAGTAATAGAAATACCAAGATTTTTTGCCGCGTTTGTTTCCATATAAGCTATCTGCTGCGCTTCCATGGGAATGTTAACAGGTGCTTCATAACGATGGCTGACTCCAAATTTACGTTTTCTGCATTCTTCTTTTATCCAGGTTTTTAATTCTTCTTCCATCCCAAATAAACAAGTATCTGCTATGGCATCCACTAACATAGCTTTCAAGTACTCATCTTCAGCGAAGTATTGGCTGGTTAACTCTCCGATTTCCTCTCCAACCGTTGCAATAGAATACAATACCGGACTTTCCTTAGGCAGTACCATGGCATAGTCCTCTTTCACCTCTGTAAAACAGATCACGGCTTTGGGGCGGATTCTGTTAAGAACGAAAGGTTTCAACCGTTCATATTCTTCAAGAACTTCCTCATAGATCGGATTATCTTCATAACATTGGATTAACTGCAATACATTTTTCGGTTCTATCTCTATATGAAATTCTTTCTTAAATAAAATGTCTTCCATTTAAACTCCTTAAGTCTAAAGTATATTAGTAGAATTGTCTCACAAAAGACATGCGAGGCATTAGAAGAATAGTAAAACCCGGCTATTCTTCAGAATTTATGCCCATAAAACACCTTTTCCAATTAATTATATCATATATCCGGTATAATAAATAGAAATAATACTTAGTATCTGGATATTGGTCATCTATTAGTTACTGTTCAACGCCTTTTTATAATTATACGATTTATGTATTAATGCATTAACCAGGTATTCCATAATTTTTTGATACAAAAGCTAAAATCTATCTTATCCACATCCTCTTTCGTTAATATAGGAATCTCTTTAACAAATTCTTTTCCTACATAATATTTTGCAAAACCTACAGGGGTATCCGCTTTCACGGGAGCTTTAATAATCGATGGAATTTTATAAATTATATTTACTTTTTCAGTATCACTCATTAATAAAGTAATATCTCCATCATAATAAAGATTAACATGATCTTGCTTACCATCTTCTACATAAACAGGGTCAAATACTTTATCTGCTTTAAATATTTGTTTTAATTCAAAATTATTACTGCCAAAGTCCATTAATTCTGTTGTATCAGCCCATTTATAACTCTTATGTGGCGGCCAGCCGCAGGCTAATACTGTTGATACAAAAGTTTTGTTATCCTTTTTTACTGCTCCAACAAAACAATAACCGGCCTTACCCGTAAAACCTGTTTTAACACCAATGGCGCCATCATACATATACAGAAATCTGTCTTTGTTGCTGACAGAGAAAGTTCTTCCGTTTTTTAACTCCTTAAATTCCCAGGCGGAGGTATTGGTGATTTTAATGAATTCCTTGTTTTTTATGGCGTAACTGGCAATTTTAGCAAGCTCTACTGCTGTAGTATAATGTCCGTCAGCATCTAATCCATTGGGTGTAACAAAATGAGTATGTTCACATCCCAATTCTTTCGCCTTTTTATCCATCATCTTTGCGAACCCTTCTACAGAACCGCCTACATGTTCCGCTATAGCTACGGCCACGTCATTATGTGACTCAAGCATTAGAGAATATAAAAGATCACTTAATTTGAACTGCTCACCCTCCCTGATATTTAACTGTACATCCGGCATTGTGGATGCATATTTTGATACGGTAACGACATCGTCTAATTTAGAGTTTTCCAAGGCTACAATACACGTCATTATTTTGGTAGTGCTTGCCATCGGCATTTTCTTATATCCGTTTTTTTCATATAAAACACGCCCGGTATCAGCATCCATCAAGGCCGCTGATTGGGCGTATAATTTAATACTTTCGTTATTTGCTGAATCTGCGGACTCCATTATTTTTTTTTCGAGCTGTTCTAATTCCTGATTGGTTTCGGCTACGGATGATTTATCCGTATTGGTCTGATTCATATTTTCTGTTTGAAGTTTGTCTGTAATACCCTCAAAATATGTAATTCCCATAAAATACAGAACGATTATAGATATAATAATACCAAAAATTTTCCTCTTCAATTTATTAACTTCCCACAAATATACTTAATTAAAGTTTATTGAAAATCCGTAATAATATGCTTATAAATTAGCTTATTTCTAATCTATTAAAATTACTATTCCAGCTCTTACCATTATAAATGATTATTTTCCTTATCCAGATACATTAATTGATCTATATAATTTAGAAATTCGTATGCCGTCATATTTGATTCCATATCATAAAAATCTGCTCCAAAACTTATATTAAGTTGGTAGGGTACTAACTTTTTATCGTTAAATTTATCAATACTTTCAATCAGCCGGTCCATATGTTGATAAAGTTCAGCCTTTTCTTTTACTTCTAAAATAACAATAAATTCATCGCCGCCATATCTGGACAGAAAAGCATTTTTCTGAAATGTCTTTTTTAGAATATTAGCTATATATTTTAAAGCATCGTCTCCGGCAGAATGTCCGTATTGGTCATTAATCTTTTTAAAATAATTCAGATCTATCATAATTCCGGCCAATAAACCTTTTCGGTTATTTTTATCAATTCTTTCTTTCATATACTTATCCAACTGTCTGCGGTTATATAAATCCGTCAGGTAATCTTTATATACCAGATCATTCTGAATATTAATAAATACAATCAGGATAGATACTGTCATACAAATCCAGATAACAGATATACCATAATAAGCAAATTGTATTAATCCTCCAATAATTGGCGGAAATGCAAAAATCAGAATCGGTAAAAATTTTTCATTTTTCATTTTTTTTTGACTGTAAATAAGAGAAATTAATGTATACATTAAGTAAACATAACAGATTAAAGCCATTAATATGAAATAAATTCCCCTATGATAACGGTTATTTGCATCTATGTAGAATAAGCTTCGGTTATAATTACTTAAGATTGCTAAAATTGCAAAGATAATAATCGGAACAAATAGAATTTTAATTAATTTTCTATTTCTATTATCATCCTGATGAATCAGATAATCAGCGTAAATTGACCATACCATACATATCAACGGATTTAATATGTAATATATCGTTGTAACAACAGATAATGCAATATAATTAATATAACCCGGTTTTTCATCAAGAATCCACATAAATGTATCAAATATGAGGATCAAAGCATTACAGAATAATAAAGCCAGAAATAGTTTCTGCTCATTAAAATAAGTGTCCGTTTGATGGTGGACATTAATAAATATAAGCAATAAAATAACAAAAGCGAATATATTAAGCTCTGTATACAAGATGCTTTCCATAATGTCTCCTAAATAAAATTCTATCCATTTATATTATATTACACATAACACCTATAACAATACAAATTAACAGGTATGCGAAAAAAATAATAACATAAATTACCAAAAAGGACAAGAAATATATTCCACAATTTAATATTTTTAAGATAACTGACTTAGTTATTTAATTTTAGTATTTAATTCCCCGCATAAATTAGTCTGTAATATTTTAATTATTTCTTCATAGGTCTCTGTCAGACTCAATACCCAGATAAGTTTTGTATAAATCGCTTCTGTAGTCATATCATATGCGGAAATCATACCAATTTTATTTGCCTTAATACCAACCTCATAAGTATCCAGATTTACTCCGTCATAAACACATTGAGTAGCCATAATAACAGGTATTTTGCTTTTAATCAAAACCTCCAGTTTATTCATCAATTCTGTATTGGCAACCGGCATACCGCCAAGACCATACCCCTCTATTATCAACCCCTGATAATTCTCATTCCGGATATAATCAATTATGCCCTCATCAATACCCGGCGTCATCTTAAGCAGATAAATTTTTGGTATCATTGTCACAGTCTTTTTATGAATAGATAATATATTAAATCCGCATTCATTTTTTTTAATTTTCATAAAATCAGAAGTTATAAACAGTGTTCTGTCCTTTATTACACCTACGTATGGATAGTTACAGCTAATATAGGCATCCATATTTATGGAACTGCGTTTGTAAGCTCTGGTTCCATTTATGATTTTATCAAAAAAGACAACAAAGACACCGGTTAATCTTTCATCTCCCGCAGTAATAATTGCATCAATTAAATTATTAACACCATCACTGTTATCATATACAATAGGTAATTGTGAACCGGTCAGTACAATGGATTTATTTATCCCAAGGAACAGATAAGATAACATTGCAGCACTATAAGACATCGTATCGGTACCGTGTAATATTACGATACCGTCGTATTGGTTGATATGTTTCCTTATGGAATCTTCTACCACATACCAGTCACTCGGAATTATGTTACTGCTGTCTTTATTAAAAATAGGTTCGATTGTAATATCATAGTCACCTGCCAAGCTATAGATTTTTTCATATAATATATGAATAATAGTTTCATTATCAGGTTTTAAACCATCCATAGTCTGTAAACTGGCAATAGTCCCACCGGTTGTAAGAACCAATATTTTCTTCAAAATGATTCCTCCGCTTTGCTATGCATATAAGTAATTGTTCTTCCTATTATATGCCCTGAAATATTAATTTGCAATGTTAATTCCGTACATTACACATAAGAGTTTTGCTAATCAAAACAACTATTTTATACCTCACTTCCTAGAAAATAGATTAAAAAATAAATTGATTCCTCTTGTTGTATAATGTCTTATACCCAAAATTCAAGGAACAGAATACCGTTAAGCAGACTGCGGTGCAAATAGCTATCATAATAGCTATCTGATACATAATGGCAGTTGTGGGCAAAGTACCGGATAAGATCTGGCCGGTCATCATCCCCGGTAAGGATACGATTCCCATCCCAAGCATATTATTTAAGGTCGGTAAAAGTGCTGTTTCTAAAGCATTATTGACATAGGGCAATAATATTTTTTTAGGTGTGACACCTAAGTTTAATAAAGTATCAATTTTAATTCTTTGTTTTTCTATATTCTCTGTAAATGTTTTTAATCCTAATGTCATACCAGTCATTGCGTTACCGATAATCATTCCGGCCAGAGGTATGGTATATTGGGGATTAAAAATATTTTCTCCTACTACTGCCATTACAAAAAAAGCTAGTACGATAATACCGGCTAAACCCATAGATAAAGCTACTGCTATTTTAAAATTTTTATTAATATTTTTATTTTTCATTAACACTCTTCGGATTGAATACCCAATCATCATAATAATATAAAAGATAACAAAGGCCGGGTGAGGATTCCCAAAGATATAAGTTAATATTAATCCAGCCAAAACAAGTTGTACCGTCATACGTAAACTCGCCAGAAGCAATAATTTCGTCTGATTTATTTTTGATTTTTTCATGATAAAAAGTACAATTAATAACAATAAATAAACCAGACTAAATTGCAGTATATTTAATTCCACGATTTCCTTCATGCCTTTACCCTCTTTTCTATTGTAATTATTTTATCTGCAAAAGAATTGGTCAAATCCTCATCGTGACTGACAATAATACCGGTAATCTTATTATCTTTACAGAACGCAAGTACATTATGTATTACATTAAAACTGTTATATTTATCTAAAGCGGAGGTGGGTTCATCCAACATAATTACTTTCGGTAAAAATGATAAAAAGATGGCCGTATATACTCTTTGTTTTTCCCCACCCGACATGGTAAGGCAGTCTTTATCCAACGAAAAATCGATACAGCAAATATCTAAAAATTCTTTCATCTTCTGCTCTGACGGAGCAGTTTTTCCCCTATATTCATAGAATTTACAAAAATTTTCTTTAATACTTTCATCAAAGAGATATAAAGACTGGCTTATTAATAATATTTCCTTTCGTAAGTTAATAGTATCCACTGTTATTATATCCTTACCCTGATAATATATAGAACCTCCGCTTGGTGACAAGGTTCCGTTAAATAACCGAAGCAGAGTGGATTTGCCGGTACCGCTTTTGCCTACAATGAAGTTTACTTCATTTTCATAGATTTGAATATCCTGATAAAATATCATGTTCTGAAAGCTTAATGATTTTGTTTCTAGAATAATATTGCCCATATTCGCCTCCGATTTCCTGCTTTCTTTTCTTATAGCTCTATTATTTATTAATTTACTTTATACCTTTTTCTTTGGTTTTAAATAAATTATAACATTTACCTATTTATGTGTCAAAGTTAGTATAACCTGCCATATATTGAATTTATTTACTTATGTTAATAATTGAAAAGAATATACTAAGGCTTTCATAAGTATTTCTTAATACTTTATAAGAGTAACTTAAAAAACACTCCCATTTTATCTGGTATAATCAAATCTGAACTTTTGAATAATAAGATTACAGATATATTATTCTATAAGAATAGGAAAATGAATTTATAATTTACTCCTATAACAGAAAAGAGGTTAAAAATGGAAAAGATAAAAATAGCAGTTTTATTTGGTGGTTGTTCTACCGAATACGATGTCTCCCTGCAGTCGGCTTATGCGGTTATTACTCATATGAATACAGAATTATATGATGTTGTTATGCTGGGAATTACCAGAGAGGGCAATTGGTTTCGTTATCTGGGAGATACCTCAAAATTATTAGATAATACGTGGTTTATGGATCTATCCTGTTCTCCTGCGTTCATATCTCCGAACAGATCAGACCATGGTGTAATAGAATTCAAAGAAGATGAAATTGTTATCACACAATTAGACGCAGCCTTTCCGGTGCTTCATGGTAAAAACGGGGAAGACGGTACGGTACAGGGGCTGATTGAGCTTGCCGGTATCCCGCTGGTTGGTTGTGATACCTTAAGCTCGGCTCTTTGTATGGATAAGGATTACGCTCACAAAATAGTGTCTTTGGCAGGAATCAAAACGCCGGTTTCCGTAGTTATTCGGAAAGGAATACCAACAACCCAACTACAAAAGCTGACAAAACATTTAAATTATCCTTTATTTATAAAACCTGTTAAGTCCGGTTCTTCATTCGGTATTACCAAAATTGAAGATGAGGAAGCTTTAGTGGAAGCAGTCCATACAGCTTTTTTACATGATACAAAAGTTGTAATTGAAGAAAATATTAACGGCTTTGAAGTAGGTTGTGCTGTATTAGGCACAGAGGAATTGATTATAGGAGAAGTGGATGAAATAGAATTATCCCACGGATTCTTTGATTATACGGAAAAGTATACGTTAAAAACCTCCCGTATCCATATGCCTGCAAGAATTTCCGAAGAAACAGCAAAACGTATTAAAGAAACCGCTCTTCGGATTTATAGAGAATTAGGATGTTGTGGTTTTGCTAGAGTTGATATGTTCTTAACACCGGAGAACGCCATTGTTTTTAATGAAGTTAATACCATTCCGGGATTTACATCTCATAGCAGGTATCCCAATATGTTAAAAGGTGCAGGCCTTGATTTTGAAACCATACTGGACAAACTAATACGATTGGCGATTAAAAAATAATTAGAAAAGGGAGGGTGTAACATATCTGCCGGCAGATATGTTATGCGAGGTGTAAAATGAGAACTTTAAATTTGGATACGCTTAGCATATACAGAGGTAATCTGATCCTTGTCAACAAAGAACATCCAATTACGCGAAGGGAAAATAAATATTCAGCCTCCCTGGTTTCTGTCAATTCCAGTTATCCTGAAATATTATTAGATTATATTGCGGCAAAAGAATTATCACAAATCATAAATCTCTTAAATGCGAATTATGAAATATTGCCTGTAAGCGGTTATCGGACTCTATCCGAACAAAAACAGATCTATTCGAATTCCATCAATGAAAATGGGGCTGAATTTACAGAAAAATATGTAGCTCTTCCCAATAGGAGTGAACACCAGACAGGCTTGGCTATTGATCTGGCAGAAAATAATGGTGAATATGATTTTATAAGACCTCACTTTCCATATTCCGGTATATGTCTGCAGTTTCGTAAAAAAGCAATACATTATGGATTTATTGAACGTTACCCAAAAGGGAAAGAAGAAATTACAGGAATTTATCATGAACCCTGGCATTTTAGATATGTAGGTTACCCTCATTCAGAAATCATGAGTATGAAAAATCTGACTTTGGAGGAATATATAGAATATATCAGAATGTTTCCCTATAAAGGGAAACATTTAAAATTCTTTAATTATGAATACACGTATGAAATTTTTTATTGCAGTCTAACATTCATACAACAGAATCCATTAACCTTACCCACCAACACACCATATCAGATTTCGGGCAATAACATAGATGGATTTATTATTACATTAAGAAAGTCTAAATAAACTGCGAAAATAAACGAACTATTTTTATATTCAAAAGGCATGGATATTAGGTTATATAAAAAAACAGAAAGGAATCCATATGAATCCTATCAATCCCACTCGTGTAGGGCAGACAAATTTAATAAAAGAAAATTATGATGGTTTAGATTATTTTAGGATGATTGCAGCATTCCTAATTGTGGCTATACATACCTCCCCTCTTACATCACTTAATACAACTGCTGATTTTGTATTCACCCGGATAATTGCACGGGTTGCAGTTCCTTTCTTTTTTATGGTTACCGGATTTTTTATTTTATCAGGACTATTAAAAGAAAGTTCCTATATAAGAGGCGAAAAAGATATCATAAACCCTGACAGGTCTCCTTTAAAGAAATACCTGAATAAAACTACAGTTCTCTATGGAATTGCCATGTTACTCTACATCCCGGTTAATCTTTACAACGGATATTTCAAACAAAATAATATGTTTTTAAGGTTAGTGAAAGATATCCTTTTTAATGGTACCATGTATCATCTATGGTACTTACCGGCTGTTATTTTAGGTGTAATATTAGTATATTTTCTAATAAAAATAAGTAAGGGTACAAGTAGTATGCTGCTATTGATCAGCATACTACTCTATCTTATCGGCTTATTAGGCGACAGTTATTACGGAATAACTTCATCAATTCCCGTATTAAAGGATTTTTATGATTTATTATTCCAATTATTTGATTATACCAGAAATGGAATTTTTTATGCTCCTATATTTTTGGTTATGGGTGCCTGCATTGCCTGCTCTTTGAAACCTCTGTCTTTAGGAAAGTGTATTACCGGTTTAACCGCCTCCTCCGTGCCGTTTTTTATAGAGGGATTGTTATTACATGCCAATAATTTGCAGCGCCATGACAGCATGTATTTGTTTTTACTTCCCTGTATGTATTTTCTATTTCAGTTACTTTTACACTTTAAAGGGAATCACTATAAAAACTTTCGTACTATTTCCATGATTGTGTATATTATACATCCTTTCTCCATCATACTGGTCAGAGGTTTTGCAAAAGTCTTGAGTTTAGAACGTTTTCTGGTATATAACAGTCTTCTCCATTACCTGGTTGTTAGTCTTCTGTCCTTAACATTCGGATATTTATATATATATGCAACCCGTTATATTAAGCAGGGCAATCCGGATATTAAAGGAAGAGCATGGATTGAAATAAATTTAAACCATTTAAGACATAATGTAAGAGAATTCCAATCCATCTTACCTAAAAATTGTATTCTAATGGCAGTAGTAAAGGCCAATGCATACGGTCATGGGGATGTGGAGATTTCAAAAGGGCTTAATAAAATTGGGGTCTCTTCCTTTGCAGTTGCTACCCTGTCAGAGGGCGTAGACCTTAGAAAAAGAGGAATAAAAGGGGAAATATTAATATTTGGTTATACTCATCCGCAGGATTTTAAGCTCCTGGTAAAATACCGCTTAATACAAACCGTGGTTGATTTGGAATATGCCCAGATTTTAAATCATTATGGCAGTAAACTTAAGGTTCATATTAAGATTGACACCGGTATGCACCGTTTAGGTGAAAACTACACTAATCTCTCCAATCTGGAAGCTATCTTTAAGTTAAAAAATCTGATTATATTAGGGACTTATACTCATCTAAGCGTATCAGACAGTTTATCAAAAGAAGACACTGCTTTTACGAAATCCCAGATAGAGCATTTTTATAGAACAATACAAACACTTGTTAATTCCGGTTATAATCCCGGTAAACTTCATATTCAGAGCAGTTACGGTGTTTTAAACTATCCGGAACTTTCCTGTGATTACGCCCGAATCGGAATTGCACTTTATGGGGTATTAAGTTCAGCTTATGATAAGACCAGAGTATCTATTAATTTAAAACCGGTATTATCAGTGAAAGCCAGAATTGTTATGATCAAAACCATTGAAAAAGGGGATGCTGTCAGTTATGGACGAACCTTTACCGCCTCTAAGGAGAGAATAATCGCTACAGTGACAATAGGTTATGCTGACGGAATTCCAAGAAATTTAGAGAATGGATATATCCTTGTAAAAGGATCTATGGCGCCGATCATTGGAAGAATATGTATGGATCAATTGATGATAGATATTACAGATATACCGGGTGTTGTACCGGATGAAATTGTCACTGTGATTGGCATAAACGGAACAAATCAGATAAAAGCCGAAGAAATAGCCACAAATTCCCATACGATTACCAATGAATTATTAACCAGACTTGGTAACCGCCTTAAACGCATCTATGTCAGCTGAATTTTTGCAACAACCCCTGACCTTATGAACCATCTGGCTAGAGGTTGTTACATAATTTGAAATACCTTTATATATTTTTTAAAGCGACGGATAACATTAATTTAATCCTGTTCAATTGATTAACATGGGATATACCCGGATCATAGTCAATTGGCATAATATTGGCCATTGGATATTTTTCTTTTAACGGTTTAAACATTCCTCTTCCGGTTATATGATTGGGCAGGCAGGCCAGAGGTTGTACACATAAGATATTGTTGATTCCGCTTTCTATACATTCAATCATTTCAGCAGTTATAAGCCAGCCCTCACCTGTCTGATTACCAAGGGATAATACCGAGGAAGCCATATTCGCTAATTTATGAATTGGCGTAGGAGGAGAAAATCGTTTACTCTTTTCCAATTCTACTTTCATAACTTTTCGATAGCGGTCCAGATATACCATGCTGAATTCACAGGCATTTTTCTTTATCCTTTTTCCGCCCAGATATTTAAACTTAAATTCTGAATTAAATAAGCAATAAAGTAAGAAATCCAGCAGATCCGGGAGAACCACTTCCGCGCCGCCCTCTTCTAAAGAGGAAATTATTCCGTTGTTTGCCATGGGATGGTATTTGGCCAATATCTCTCCTACAATAGCAACCTTGGGCTTTTTAATGTCCGTTACTTCCAATTGATCAAATTCTCTTACTATATTTTTAATATTATGGTCAAATTCTCTCTTGTTACCGTTTCTGATATTATCTTTAACCAATTCGTTCCATTTACGGTATAAAGCTTCAGAGGAGCCGGGATGCACCTCATAAGGCCTTGAACCATACAGGACTCTCATAAATAAATCTCCATAGATTAAAGCCATAATGCATTTATTGATAAAACGAATTGACAATTTAAATCCCGGTTGTTCACCCAGCCCCACTGCATTTAAAGAAATTATAGGTATATTTTCAAAACCGGCCTGTTTTAAACCTAATTTTAAGAAAGCCATATAATTCGTTGCCCTGCAGCCGCCGCCGGTTTGGGATATAATGACAGAAGTATTTTCTACATCATATTTTCCTGATTTTAAGGCATGTACAATTTGTCCGATAATCAGGATTGCGGGGTAACAGGCATCATTATTTACATATTTAAGTCCTTCATCTACTGCCGCCTGATCGATACCAGGTAAAATTTCAAATTGATAATCGCTTGATCTTGCAGCCTCTTTAATCAAATCAAAATGAACCGGAGAAAGCTGCGGGACTAAAATAGTATGAACTTTTCTCTTCTCCTTGGTAAAAATAGGTGTAGCGTAATTCATATCTTCTATCGCGGGCTGATATACCCTTTTATCCCGTTCTTCGATTGCTGCCTTTAAAGAACGGATTCTTATCTTTGCTGCTCCCAGATTATTGCCCTCGTCTATTTTTAACATAGTATAGATTTTACCACCCGATGCCAGTATTTCTGCTATTTGATCCGAGGTAACCGAATCCAGACCGCAACCAAAAGAATTCAATTGTATCAGTTCCAAATTCGGTTCCTCTGCCACTTTAGCGGCTGCCCGGTATAACCTTGAGTTATAAGTCCATTGATCCACAACACGTAATTTATTTTTCAAAGGAGTTAAATGGGATATGCTGTCTTCTGTTAAAACTGCCATACCAAAAGAATTAATCAGTCCAGGAATGCCGTGATGTACTTCGGGATCGATATGGTAAGGTTTTCCACAAAGGACTATCCCTTTTTTATGGTTCTTTTTCAGAAATTCAATTACTTCTTCCCCTTTTTTCTGTATATCAAGCTTATAGGATTCCAGTACCGTTCTTGCAGCGTTAACTGCTTTTTTTACTTCCGAAAGAGGTATAGCATAATCGGATAATACTTCCGTCATTCTTTGCGCAAGAATTTTATCATCATTCATTGATAGAAACGGAGCGATAAATTTAATTTGATGCAATTCATCAATATTGTTTTTTATTACTTCGGAATAAGAAATAACAATCGGGCAGTTATAATGGTTATCTACATCCTCATATTCTTTCTTTTCAAATACAATAGAGGGATAAAATATAGTATGAATATCCCGTTCTATTAAATCAAAAATATGACCGTGACTAAGTTTTGCCGGATAACAGACAGATTCCGATGGTATGGTACCAAGGCCTTTTTCATACATTATTTTATTGGATGGTGACGATAATTCAACACGGAATTCCAATTTGGTAAAAAGTGTAAACCAAAATGGATAATTATCATACATATTTAGAGTTCTTGGTATTCCGATTATCCCTCTTTTTGCCTTGGAAAGACTTAAAGGTTTATAAGCAAAGGTCTTTTGATATTTATATTCATAAAGGTTTGGCATCTTAACAGAACCGGCTGCCTTAACCGCATCAGTACCCAATCCTCTTTCACATCGGTTTCCTGATACAAAGGATTCTCCGTTTGAGAACCTATTAACGGTTAAAAGACAATGGTTTCCGCATTTTTCACATCGTTTAAACGTAGCAATGGTTTCAAAACCGGATAATTGCCAGCGTGAGAGTAAAGCGGAATCAGCTATACTTTGACTAATAAAAATCTGATTACCGGAAGCTATTACACCCTTTTGGACCAGTTCTTCTGATTCCTCTATAAATCTTTCTTTCGCTATTAACGCAGCACCGAAGGCACCCATTAAACCTGCGATATCCGGTCTTACTACTTCCCTGCCAGATATCATTTCAAAACATCTTAATACGGCATCATTATAGAAAGTACCTCCCTGTACGATCATTTTTTTACCCATATCTTTTTCATCCCGTATTTTAATAACCTTAAATAAGACATTTTTTATAACCGAGTATGATAATCCGGCTGATAAATCCGAAATCGCTGCTCCTTCTTTTTGGGCTTGTTTTACTTTTGAATTCATAAAAACCGTGCACTTGGTACCTAAATCTACCGGCGATTTTGCAAATAATGCTGCTTTTGCAAATTGCTCCACCGACATATTCAAAGATGCGGCAAACCCCTCCAGGAAAGAACCGCATCCGGATGAACAGGCTTCATTTAGCAGTATGCTGTCTATGGTATTGTTTTTTATCCTAAGACATTTCATGTCCTGTCCGCCGATATCCAGGATAAAATCAACTCCCGGCAAAAAATATTCAGCGGCTTTATAATGAGCAATGGTTTCTATTTCTCCATAATCAATATGAAGTGCGGCTTTCATCAGCCCCTCTCCATAGCCGGTAACTGTACTTCTGGTAATTCTGATTCCTTTTGGTAATCTATTATATAGGTCGTTTAGTATCCATATTACTTTTTTAATTGGCTCCCCTTCATTACTGCCGTAATAGCTGTACAAAAGTTCACCGTTTTCACTGATTAATGCTGCTTTTGTCGTAGTCGATCCTGCATCAACACCCAGAAAGGTGTTTCCCTGATACTCGGACAATACGGCTCTTTTTATTGTAGCATGGTTATGTCTTTCCTTAAAAATCTGATACTCCTCTTCCGTTTTAAATAATGGCGGAAGGTTACGTACATCATTATCCTTAATATTTGTTATACCGTGGACTTTCTCTATTATTAATTTTAAACTGACTTCATCCGTTTGCTGAGTATCAGTTATTTTTTTTTCTCCTGATAAAAGTGCAGCACCAATAGCCGGGTAAAGAATTCCATTCTCCGGAATAATCGCATCCTGCTGTGCTAGATTGAGGCTTACTATAAACCGTTCTCTAAGCTCAGGAAGAAAATATAAAGGACCGCCTAAAAATGCAACTTTACCGCGTATCGGTTTACCGCAAGCCAGACCTCCGATGGTCTGATTGACTACTGCCTGAAAAATTGAGACAGCAATGTCTTCTTTACCGGCACCGTCATTTAAAAGCGGTTGAATATCCGTTTTTGCAAATACCCCGCATCTGGAAGCTATAGGATAAATAACCTTATGTTTTTTAGCATATTCATTGAGTCCGGCAGCATCTGTATTAAGTAAAACAGCCATCTGGTCAATAAATGCGCCGGTTCCTCCGGCACAGCTATTATTCATTCGTTGTTCCAACCCATTTTTTAAGTAAGTAATTTTTGCATCTTCTCCGCCAAGTTCAATAACCACATCGACCTCTGGAATTAGACTTTTTACAGTTTTGGTACAGGATACCACTTCCTGTTCAAAAGGGATTTTTAACCATTCAGAGACAGACAAACCACCTGATCCGGTTATACTAATGGTGCATTTTATGTCTCCCAGTTCTTTATAGCAGGTATTTATAATACTGATAATCGTACTTTTTATATCGGACAGGTGCCGTTTGTAATCACTGTAGATTAAACGGTTGTCTTCATCCAGGACCGCTATTTTCACAGTCGTAGAACCAATATCTAATCCTATTTTATATTTACTCATTCTATATAAATCTCCTATACATAAAACATAATTTTAAACTGAAACAAGCTATGCTCATTTTCAAGTTACTCACAGAGGAATTACCTTTAATTACCAGGTTGTTCTCTTATTCTACTTATTTATTATGTACAGGAAATTTTGAATCATTCAGAAAGATAATGAATTCTTAAAGAACGACAAAGAAAAAATCACTTTTTATTTCTTATGTAATAAAACATGTATTGTTGAACGATTCCGGCAAAACCGTTATATGGTTCTAAGTTAAACTGATCATTATAGATATCTTTCAATATTCTGGCAATCCATACATCAATAGGGAAAGCTTCAATATGATGTAAGCCGTAGAGAGCTACACAGTTTGCTACTTTTATTCCTACACCGGATAAGGTTTGTAATTGTTTTAATGTTTCCTCAAAGCTTAACTGTCTTAAAGCTTTAAGGTCAATATCACCTTTTAAAACTGATTGAGAAGTTTTTAAAATATAACGATCACGATAACCCAAACCGGTTATCTTTAAATCCTGGGCTGATGCATTTGCTAAACTTTCCGGCGAAGGGAAAGTATAGTATTCTTTACCTCCACACTCTCTGCTTATCTTTCGCTTACCATACTTCACACAAAGTATTTCGATACAGTTTTTAATAGCCGGAATATTTTTTCGCTGGGAAATAATGAAACTGATTAACGTCTCATAAATATCCTGTTTTAATATTCTAAGCCCGTTTCCAAACTTTGCGGCATTTTTTAAAAAATCATCCTGGCCTTCTGATAAACCTGTAACGATTTGTTCATAATTAAAATCCAAATCAAAATAATGTTTCCAGATCTGATTATAATCCTCCTCGCTGCAGGAAAGCTCGATACAATTATCTTTAACCTGTGTTAATTCAATGTATTTATCATATGCAATCAGACTATACTTAGCATCTTCCACCGGATTCATACGAAAGCATTGTCCAGAATCTGCTATATGTTTTAAATTAAAATTATTTGAATAAATTAACAACGTAAACCCCTCTTTTCTTTTCTGTTTTCTATAGTAACTATGAAACAAACAATATAATTTTTTTATATATAAGAACGGCCTTTGACACTCAGTTTCTATCTTAATATATAGATATTATACAATTTAATTAATAGGTTGTCACTTAGGGAAATAAATCCGTATATGGAAGAGGGCAGATTGTTATTATTCACAGGTAACAAACGCGACGTGTTTTATGTGAGTGTATTGTCAATAAAACCGGAGAATTGCAGCGTAGGAACGCTACCTCCTCGTTTTGTGTGCATTGCGAAGCATGTTATTGTTCACAACACTGCTGTTTTTGACAGGGGTGTGAACAATAACAGCAGATTGGACGGACTTACCGTTAACCAATCTGCCTATAAATTAATACTATATATTTATTGTTCGCTTTAGAATGGATCTTTTTCAAGAATACTTACGATATTTTTCAAAGACTCCGTAAATTCATCTTCAGAGGAATTTTTAAATATTAATAAATCATTTGAATTGTTTGGATTATCTAAAGCACTGGGTATATTGAAATTACAACCGGCGATATATTTGTCCCAATTCGCAAGCTTCCAGGAATCTCTATCAGAATTTCTTTCAATCATACGCTGCCTGCATACCTCTATTGTAGTTTCAACCCATATCACCGTCAAAATCGCATCTTTTTCTTTTAATTTATCTTTTAACTTATCAATATAAGCCGTATCCCGGATTTCTCTGGTAAATGGAGCATTAATCAGTACGGTATCATCGTAGTCCAAGGCTTCCAATGCCAAAGCAACAATTGCTTCATATTCATAATCACGGATATTTTCCTCAAAAAATTTTGAACTTCTGTTATATTCTTCACCTGCTACTTTAAAAATCTGTTTCGATAAGCAGATTAATGTGTCTTTATCCAGATAAACCACATGTTTCAGAGCTTTTGCCAACTGTTTTGATACATAAGTTTTACCGCAGGCAGGCGGAGATGTTACTAAAATTAATTTTTTCATCCATATTCCCTCCAGTATTTACTTTTTAACTTATTCTACTAAAGGATTATAGCATAATAAAAAAAATATTACCATAACCGGGCTGAACTCTTTAAAAATTTGACCAAGTAATGTTAATGCTAACACTCCTTTTCATGAAATTTAAAAAATCAGTTTGCCTAACAATAGGATTAATATAAATATAATTATAAAAATAAAAAATAATACTTTCGCTATGGTTTTCGAAGTCCTTGCAACACCAGTAAAACCAAATAAACCTGCGATAATGGAAATTACTAAAAATATAATAGCCCATTTTAACATAACTTCATGCTCCTTTGCCTTTTATATATTATTACAGATATTCTTGGCAAATCGCTTCATATTTATTAATCTTTAACTTACAAATAAAACGCCTAACGTTTTAGGACCGCAATGGCTGGATATTACTCCACCGGCTTTTGTTATTATAATCTCGATGAACAACGGCCGCCCCGGTAAAGATAAGTTAATGTGTCAACGATAAAACTCGTCTTTACCTTTTCCTGCATGGTATTTATTATATATTCTTCTATCTCTTCCGCAGAATGTCCATCTTCCGCCATCACCGCTGCTTTCATTACCTGTAAACCAATTCCTGTAGATAAATTTCCGAAGTTTATAATATGTACCTTTTTATAATTTAAAATCCCAGCAGCAAGGCGTACCACATTACAGGTTGATGACATATCTTCCGAGATTCCGATAAAAATAATATCCATCTTCTGCTCAATAAAAGGTTTTAGGATATCATAATGGAATAATGGTTATATTATATTTATGAAGAATCTCATCTGTTAAATCACAGGTACTGTCAGCAATAATTTTAATCTTTTTCATTAATCTCCCCTCCGTTTTAAATGCTTAATAATGATACGGAAATAACCCTGTATACTACAAAATTTATACGATAAAATAAATCATAACACTTTTATAAACACTGTCAAGTCAAAAAGTTATAGAATAAGGTGCCAGCATGCTGACACTTACGCGCAGGTAAATTAAAAAGCTGTTACAAATTCTTAAATAATTGATTCTGCCCGGAAGCAGAATATAATTTTATATTTTGTAACAGCTATATATTATTGTATTTTTAAATCCACATCAATGGTATATTGTAAATCCTTTATAAATTGATCCTCTTTATTTTCATAAGATAAATACAGATTTCTATCCTTATAGCTTGTCATACGATATAAGTTCATAAAATCTACATGAGCGCCTTTCGTAATTATCTCAATATTCTTTGCAATTTTTGTTTTTATTATGGTATTGCATCGGTTCTCTATTTCCTCAATTACATTAGCGTTGGCCTTATTACTGGTTTGTCCGGTATCTTTAAAGCCTTTTTCAATAATTCCTATACCCTCGATTTTAATGGTTAATTGAGGTTTATTGTTAACCTTGGTAAAATCCAGTGTCTTGGTAATATTATTAATTTTAACTACATACTTTGAAACTGCTTCACTGTTCTCTTCCTTTAAATCTTCTTCCGTATACTCTGAAAGGAAAATAACATTGTTTTTCCCATAACCATTTGCTATATCAATAAAGTCTGCTTCCTCTTTATTAACTTCATAAACTAACTGGTTATGATAGTACATACCAAGCCCGATCGTTTCCATGGTTTTTTTCCCGGCTTTTACGAGAGGGACACCAACTACAGGATTTTGTTCATTCATAGCATAAACCAAATCACCAATCGTAATAACTTCTTTTCCACTATTCTTTAAATTAATTCTATACAGACGGTCAAGGTAATCACCGATACCTCCCTCCAATTCCTTGTTTAAGGAAATAATATCTTTAGCCGTGGAATCAGAAGTAAAAACCAGGGTATTTCTACCCAGCTCATATTTATTTTCAACGTAGGTTAAAAACTGAGTAAGCTGTTTTTGATCTTCAGCTAATTTTTTTCCAATGATGATAGCCTTTAAATGACTGAAATCCAGTCGTTTATTATATTCCAA
The DNA here is from genome assembly GCF_030913705.1 of Anaerocolumna sp. MB42-C2. GTDB lineage: Bacteria > Bacillota > Clostridia > Lachnospirales > Lachnospiraceae > Anaerocolumna. Next base: position 211,057 of record NZ_CP133190.1, on the reverse strand, counting down.
ATTATATAATTCTTCGATTCCCCAATAATCAAACCCGTTTAACTGGAGTATTAACTTTTCAGGATTTTCGCTTCCCTGTTCTGTTAACGCTTTTAGATCCGGCAATACGTAATAAACTGTCAGTTCACCGGAATCGTTTAAATCTATTCCCATCGCCTGTATAAAATTACGATCTTCAATTTCTGTCATGTCACTGCATCCTGTTAATGAGGTTACTGATAATATAGTTGTCAGTAATAACAGGGTTTTAATAACAGGTTTTGTATTTTTTATTTTTCTTACTTTACCTATAAATACTATAAAAACAGGTAATAAAATTGACTGCGGCATACCTATAAATTTCATATAATATTCAAAATAATAGAAAAATTGTTCCGTTTCAATCGGTATTACTGAGGCCAAAAACAATAATATGATAAAAGGAATCAACAAATAATTTTGTTTTGGTATGTGAAAGATAAATTTAGTTATAAAACTAATATAGTAAAAGAAAGCACTTATTATGGTAAAAATGCTTAACATCCAAAAGCCAAGAATAATTGCATCCTGTCTCTGAATAAAACCTCCGGGTAATTTAATCACCTGAATCATATTAACCATAGACCATAATTTCTGTCCCGTTTCTCCTCTCCCCAAAATACCTAAAGTAACAACAAATAATAGTATATCCAATATTCCTACCACTACAATTGCATGGGTTACAAAATGCATTACAGACCCACGCTGACGTAGATCGGATTTCTTAAATTTAATCAATGGACCTGTAAACATAATTAATTCTAATATACTAAAGGTCAGAAATACGCTGTACCCGCCCCATAAAATATTGGCAGTTCCTTCTGTAAATAACGGCATTAGATTCGTAAACTTAATCTTATTAAGGCCTAAAACTAAAAAAATAAAAATAGGAACAATAACAATAAAATACAGGATTTCAGCAATTCTTGCCCTAACTTCAAAACCTTTTGATGCTGCATAAGCTGATACAATTAATAGAAGTAAAATGATAATTCTCGGACCCGTATCTTCCAATAAAGTTTCGTTTATCACTTCTCCGAATAATCGGGCAGCAAATATGCAACATACTGATAATTTCATAATGTAAAGAACTCCGATTATGAAAGTAAGGTAACTGCCTATACTTCTCTTGGAATAATCCAGATAATTACCGCCGGTGCACTTTGATAAGGATAAAAGAATCCAAGCATAAAAAATTGCAAAAAGAATAGCAAGTATTATGGCGATAAGTCCATCTTTACCGGAAGATGCTGTTGCTATACGCGGTACTATGATTCCTGATACACTGAATAAATCAAAAACCAATAACCGCTTTAATTGTCTTAAGGAGATTTTTTCATTGTCTGAAAACATATTGATCTATGCCTTTCTAAATAATCTGAAACGATACCGACACATCATTTTAATGAGTATATAATCGTTATTCATCTTTATTTTTAACAAGTCTGGTCCTTTCGTCTTTTTTAGAGAAAATAGGACGCCTCTTTAAATTCCTTAAAGGTAATCGGACAATTGCATCTTTGGTATCAGTACCCTCATTGATACCGGATGCGGCAAATGGTACCAGATATGGCATACCAAAACTTTTTAAACCACCCAAATGGTTTAATAACAGCATAATTCCTAATATAAAACCATATAATCCTAAAAAGGCCGACAAAATAATTATTAAATACCGAACAATTCGAAACGAAGAAGCAAACGGTTCATTTGGTACCGTAAAAGCTGAAATTGCGGTTAAGGCAATAACAATGACAACAATAGGGCTCACCAGGTTAGCATTGACTGCCGCATCACCGATAATCAAACCCCCGACAATACCAAGCGTACTTCCCATTGGCCCCGGAAGTCGGATTCCTGCTTCCAATAACATCTGAAATGCGACTTCCATCATAATAACTTCAAATAAAACAGAAAAAGGAACACCATTTCTAGCGGCCGCGAAAGATAATGCCATTGGTGAGGTCAGTACTTCTGCATTGTAATTAATAACTGCAATATAAAGTCCCGGTAGTGCGATGGATAAAAAAGCACCGAAATAGCGCAAGATTCTTGTAAATGTTGCAACTTCCCATCTGGTGTAAGAATCGTCGGAAGCCTGAAAAAAGGAGTTTAAGGTTGTTGGAAGAAGTAAGGCAAAAGGTGAGTTGTCAACCAATACAGCCACTCTTCCCTCTAAAATAGCTGAAGCGGCCTTATCCGGTCTTTCTGTCGTCTGAAATTCCGGGAAAGGCGAATAAACATTTCTTTCCGTAAGTTGTTCTAACATCCCACTGTCAAAGATTCCGTCTATTACATATTCTTTCAGGCGTTTTTCAATTTCCCCCACTATTTCCGGTTTTGCCACATCTTCCAGAAAACAGATTGCAACGTCTGTATGGCTTCTTACACCGATTTTAAATTGTTTTATTTTAAGATTTGTATCTTTAATTCTTCGCCTTAATAAAACACGATTTATATAAAAGGCTTCACTGAAACTTTCTTTGGAACCACGAATGGAAACTTCATTTTCACTGGTCGGAACACCTCGGTTTGGCATCCCCCTTACAGACACTTTAATTGCTTTATCATAACCGTCCACCAGGATTACCGTATCACCGGACAGTATATTCTCTATAATGGCATTCATAGTAATAACTTCGGCTACATCTACCGTTCTAAGGCCCTTTTCCTTAATATAATCAAATTGGCCCTCTGCAGGCAGATCTGTCAGGCTGGTAAAAAGCTGCTGGACAGTTACCTCTTCCAGTAAACCTTTGTTTATCATATTGTCTACATATACGATATAAATATCAACCTTATTGGTATCTCCGACTGTTAGTTTGCGTTTCGTTACATCTGCACAGTCCGAAAATAATGCACTTATAGTATCTATATTCTCACCTAAATCTTTGGACATTATTGCCGTTATTCTATTTTGTTCATCATGTAAAAGACTCATTTAGACCTCCTTAAGAACCATTTGGAACAAATCTCTTTCATATTATATCCAGTTTTTTTTATATTATTTGCAACAAAAAAATACTTACCCTTCTTATACACTGGTATAAATATTCTTATACCGTATCTAAAAGGTAAGTATTTAAAGAATGATTAATGTCTTACTATATATCTAATTTTAATTGAATTTCTTCCTCTGCTTCAAGTTTAAAATCCTCGATTTTTTCAGGATTCACAATCGGTAAATCTTCCAATGACTGTATTCCAAAGCTTCTAAGGAAATCCTCCGTAGTCCCAAACAGAATCGGTCTTCCCGGAGCATCCATTCTTCCAACCTCACATACTAAATTATATTCGATTAATTTATTTACCGCATGATCTGATTTTACTCCACGGATTGCTTCAATCTCCAACTTGGTTATTGGCTGTTTGTATGCTATAATAGACAAGGTTTCCAACAAAACATCTGTCAATATATGTTTTTTAGGGACATGGGCAATCTTTATAATGGATTCATACATAGCCGCTTTGGTACACAACTGGAAAGCACCATCTAATTCAATGATTTGTATTCCACGCTCGGGGGTGTCGTATTGATCCATCATATTCCTGATAATTTTTCTGGTGGTATCGACATCATGTTCAATGGCAGCAGCGATGCGCTCTAACTCCACCGCCTCCCCCATTGTAAATAATATAGCTTCAATAACCGCTTCCAGTCTCTTTATCTCCATAAATCCTCCAATAGTAACTATTTTGTAATAGAAAGTCACCTTAATTTAAAACCAGATCATTCTCTAATTCAGTAATTACATCTCCGGTAAAAGTTATCATGATATCTTCAAACAAATTATCTTGTTTAATCCTAACTTGTCCGATTTTAATCAATTCCAATACACCCAAAAAAGTGACGATAATATCCATCTTACCGGATTGTTTCATTAATAGACCTCTGAAACTAAACGACTTATGTATTAATCCATATTTTTGAATGTCTAATATTTTCTCAGTCAGGTTTATTTCTTCTTTTTCAATTTTCCCAAATTTGCTTCGTATAGGGTCAATTTTATCAACTTGTTTTTTTATTACTGATTCGAATATTTTATGTAGTTTAGCTAAAGTAAGATCTGATAATAAACTTCTGGGATCAATTTCTTCTTTAAAATCTTCAATTTCTTTGGGAATCGTTGCATCCTTATACAAAATTCTAGCAGCATCCATTTCCCGGTCCTTTAGGTCCAGAGAAATATATTTATACATCTTGTATTCTAATAAGCGCTCAACCAGTTCCTGTCTTGGATCTTCCTCTTCTTCCTCTTTTGTCTCATCCTTAGGTAACAGCATCTTGGATTTAATATTAATCAGAGTGGCCGCCATAACTAGAAATTCGCTCATGATATCCAGATTTTTAGTCTTCATTTGACGGATATATTCCATATATTGCTCGGTTATAATAGCAATGGGTATATCATGAATATTAACTTTATTTTTATCAATTAAGTGTAATAGAAGGTCCAGCGGTCCCTCAAAGACATCTAATTTCACGGATATACTCATAAGTTGTCCATTCCTTTTATATCATAATAGATTAATACTTTATACTTGTTTTTTATTACTTGCAGTTATCGTGTTGTTTTATAAAAATGAAGACATTATCAATGTACTAAAGCTTGTGATAAATTGAAACATAATAACTAATAAAAGAACCATTTTTATGAAATAATCATTTTGAATTATAACAAAATACTTTGATGGCGATTTGCCAGCGATACACAATCCCATATCAAAGGTTGATATGGGAAATAAGTTTACAATAAACATGCTGATACTGATCAAAGCAATATATACTGTAATAAATTGGAGTATTAATTCATTGATGCTAATTGTTTCCGAATAATTCAGATTGGAATTAACTCCGATTCCATACCGCAGAATTGCCATACTTACCATAAAAATGACCAGTAGTGTGATTAATCCGGTCATCCCTAAAATTAAATTAGTTTTTTTATCTTTAATCCGATACATATAAGGTTTTGAAAACCCGGCCTGATTGGTAATACATAATATAATTCCTATGGGATCAATATAATGATGCAGTTTATATATGCCTCGCTTGCGTTTTATATCCTGTGTCGGGTTTAGCCGATTGTATATATAAGCTTTTGGAAATTCATGAAGAATCATTACAATTCCACCGGCTATAAAAGCGGCCAACACTCTTATTAGCTGTATTTTCATAGTAACTCCTTTAATCTTCAATATTATCTAAGGTTACAACCATTAATTCAGGACGGTTGTGGATCCTGAGTTTAATCGTATGCAGTCCTAATCCTCTGGATACTAACATAGTTTTACCATCTTTCACATAAATTCCCGAGTCATATTTCGGCATGAATTTATACTGAGGTGAAATAAATCCTCCTAATCCAGGTATTCGGATAATACCGCCATGCAGATGACCGGAAAGAATCAGATCTGCTCCCCATGAAGTGTAAAAATTAAAATAAACGGGATTATGTGCAATTAATATATTATAACATTTTTCCTCGGGAATTCCTACTAATTTTTCTATATAACCTTTATTCATCTTCGGCTGTTTTAGTTTTTTAAAATAATCCATATGAATTACTAAACCGGTTAATGCCACAGTTTCACCGTTTCTGTGCACTAAAACACGTTCATTTTCAAGAAATATGACGCCCTGCGTTTGCAGATCATTTTTAAATGAATCGTAATTTTTATAGTGAATCGTATTATTGGGCAATAATCGCTGTTCATGATTTCCTAAGCCGTAGTAAACAGGGTATGTTTTAGCCAGTTCCGATAAAAGTTGGTAGGGTACAGATAGATTATCCGGTTCACTGCTTACTATCATATCACCTGCGACCAGTATATAATCCGGATCTATTTTGCGGATTTGATTCAATAATTTTTCATTATTCCTGCCATATTTATTATTATGGAGATCTGCTAAGACAACCAGCTTAACCTTATGGAATGCTTTCGGAATTCGTTTTGATCGAATAGTATAAAAAGTAATCTCCAAATTATGATTTTCATAAACAATATATAGTATAAAAATCAGCAATATTACTACTGTAATTAGGGTGCGATCCATGACTACCTCCAAAATCTTTTCCTATGATTTACAAAACCACAGAAAAGTCCGTTATAAATTATAACACAGACTTATCCTGTGGTCTATAGTAAGTAAAAATATTGTTTATAATAGCAGTTTTGAGATAACCTGCAAAAAATAATCTTTAAATTTAGCTTTCTCTACACTCTCAGCTGCAACAATATCCACTGACCCGATTTTGCTGCCTCCTAATTTATATGTAATTTCACCTACTTTATCATTTTCCTTAACCGGTGCCGTAACAGTTTCATTAATAGCAATTTCTTTCGTGATATCAGCAGGATTAGTCCCTTTTAAACATAAATAGGAGAACTCATCATTAACCCTGTAATTAACTCCGTCTGAAACGCCTTTTTTCACCGGTATGGGAACTATTTTAAGCTCCTTATTGGCATCTCTATAGATACTGCAATTAGCGAAACCATAATCTAACATTTTAGATGCTTCCGCAAAACGTACTTTTGTCTCCGGAGCTGCCATAATTACAGCTATTAGATCCATACCATTGCGTCTTGCTGTTGCCGATAGACAGTATTTTGCCAGGCTTGTTGAGCCTGTTTTTAGACCTGTAATCCCATTATAGTGTTTAATTAATTTATTCGTATTGGTTAATCCAAATTCACTTTGACCTTTTTTTGTTGTATGAATGATTGTATCCATCCAAACAGTGGAATAATTGCTGATTTGGGGGTATTTCATAATTAATTCCCGTGACATCAATGCGACATCATAAGCCGTAGAATAATGATTATCTACATCCAGACCGCAGCAATTCACAAAATGAGTATTTAGCATTCCCAGTTCTTTTGCTCTGGCGTTCATCCGTGCTACAAATTCTTCTTCCGAACCAGCAATTAATTCTGCCATTGCTACAGAAGCATCATTTGCACTTGCTATACTGATACATTTTATCATTGTATCTACTGTCTGTGTTTCATATGGTTCTAAATAAACCTGGGAACCTCCCATGGATGCCGCATATTCACTCACGGGAACTTCGTCCGTAAGCTTAATTTTTCCACTGTCCAATGCTTCAAATATCAGTAATAATGTCATAATCTTAGTTATACTGGCCGGTTTTAGCTTTTCATCTTTATTTTTCTCATATATGACTGAGCCGGTAGAACCTTCGATTAAGACCGCAGAGGTGGAAGTAATGTTCATTTGGTTATCCTCTGGAGCAGCATAAACTTTAATGCCAAACAGAGAATTCATCAGTAAAAGAATACATATTAGAAGCGCTCCAAATCTCTTCATTTACAACCTCACGTCCAAATAATATATTACTATTTTAAGCAAGGGAGGTAGATTTTAGACCAACTTTTACTCGCTTCTTAGAGCATCGATAGGATTTAATTTTGCCGCTTTATTAGCAGGCATATATCCGAATCCGATTCCGATTCCGGCAGATACACTAAATGCTAAAATAATGGAACCAATTGTTGGTACAGCTTCTAAACCAAATGCTTTACCTAAGGTTACCGTACCAATCCATCCAAAAATAATGCCTATAATTCCACCAATGGTGCTTATAGTTGCAGCCTCAATAACGAACTGACTCATAATATCTTTCTTTTTCGCACCTAAGGATTTACGAATACCAATTTCTTTAGTTCTTTCAACAACTGATACAAGCATGATATTCATAATTCCGATACCGGCTACTAATAAAGAAATTCCAGCTATACCACCCAAAATTGATGATAACATACCGGTCATCTCATTAACCTGATCCAATAATTCAGCCATTGTCGAAATATTATATAAATCTTCGTTTTTCATAATACTATAAGTAAAATTATCCAATAAGTATTTTCCGTTATTAACTAAATCGGTATTGAAAGTTGATAAAGTATACGCTGAAATGTTAGCAGAACCGGACATTCTTACAGCGTTTGTATAAGGTATATAAAGACAGTCATCAGAGGAACCCTGGGTGGAGTCTGCTTTTTCTTTCAAAATACCAATTATATTATATACCTGCCCATTGACTTTAATCGTATCCCCTACCTTGACATTACTGTCAAATAATTCTTTTGCAATGTAAGTTCCGATTACACATCCTTTATACCGGTTTTTAATATCGGAATATTGAATAAATCTTCCGTCTGATATATCCAGGTTATTCATATCCGCAAAGTCTTCACTAACACCTGATACCGAAGTTGTGGTAGATTCTGTTCCGTTTTTAATCGTGTACTGTCCGCTAACCTGTGGTGTTACATATTGAAAGATATCACTATTTTCCTTGACAAATTTATAGATATCTTCAGCATCTACATGCCTGGTATCCGTATTGTTTAACTGCACGGTAATCGAATTGGTTCCTAAATCAGCAAACATGGATAACATATAGTTTGTTACACCGTTCATAAGTCCAACTAATGTTATAACCGACGTTACACCGATTATCATACCCAGCATGGTAAGAAATGAACGCATTTTACTGCTTATGATACTTCTTCCTGCTAATTTAAATGATTGGATTATATTCATAGCTGGCTCCTTTTATAATCTTCTACCGGTCCGTCGAACACGATTTGTCCGTCGTGTATTTTTACAACACGTTTTGCTTCTTCTGCAATTGCACGGTCATGTGTTATCAAAACTACAGTATTGCCTTCCTCATTTAATTTTTTAAGAAAGTCCAAAACTTCACGGCTTGTTCTGGAATCCAGTGCACCCGTCGGTTCATCCGCAAGGATGAGGGACGGATTGCCTGCCAGTGCTCTGGCAATTGATCCTCTTTGCTGTTGACCACCTGAGAGCTGGTTCGGTTTGTTATGCCACTTATCCGCTATTCCGACCCGTTCCAGCGCTGCCATAGCCATCTCTTTTCGTTTACTTTTTCCAATTCCTGCATATAACAGTGGTAATTCCACATTTTCCAGCATATTCTGTTTGGCTAACAGATTGTACTGCTGAAAGATAAATCCGATGGTTTTATTTCTTACTTCAGCCAGTTCATCATCTTTCATAGTGCTGACATCCTGGCCTTTTAAGATATACTGACCCTTTGTAGGAACATCCAATGCACCAATGATATTCATAATAGTTGATTTTCCGCTGCCGGATTTGCCAACGATTGCAACAAATTCACCATGATAAATTTTAAGATTAATACCGTTATTTGCACGTACTTCTGTGTTACCCATCTGGTAAACCTTATAAATGTCAACCAAATTAATAAGTGGGGTTCTTGTTTCCTCCATATTCAATTCGTCCATTAACACCCCTCCTATTAAGGTCTTGAAGCAGCTCTAGCCTGTTGGTTACCCTGACGAGCTTCACCCTGATCGTCACCTTGGCCTCTTGTTTCTCCGCCTGGACCATATTGTCCTGGCATCATCTGAAATCCCGTAGCATTACGTTTAACATAAACTTCTTCATTCCCGGTTAGTCCATTTGTAATCTCGGTATAATTATCATCAGAAAGACCAGTTTTGACTTCAACCTCTTTGAAACCTGCAGGTATATCACCCACAGCTTCTTTAACAGAATCATCTTTAACATATACAACATCACCGCGCATTAAAGCATCACTTGGTATTGCAAGTACACCACTGACTTCATCTAATATGATCTTACCGTCTACATTCATACCTGGTAACAAATCACCAACTTCATTAATTCTTACTGTTACCGGATATTGGGTTACACCTTCTTTAGTAGTGCTTTCCAGGCTGATATTCGTTACCTCACCAGTAAATGTTTCCCCCTCCAGGGCATCCGCTGTAATATTAACTTTCTGTCCGACTTTCACTTTCATAATATCCAATTCATCAATCTGCATATCAAATGTTACTGCAGATAAATCATAAATCGTACAAAGTTTTGTTGTAGATTCCCTGCTAATGGTATCACCGGCTAAAACATCCTTGCTGACAACCTGCCCGGAAATAGGTGCCGTTATACTGTAATCGGTTTTATTATCTATAACGTCATCCAAGGAATCTTCTGAATCTTCAATTTTATCTTTTGCGTCTTTTACTGAATTTTTTGCATTATCAACGACATCCTCTGCACTATCCAGGGCTTTTTGATAGGAATCTAATTGATCCTTATAAGTATCACTGTCTAAAATAATAACCGTATTACCGGTATTAATTTTTTCTCCCTCTTCTATATTTAAAGAATGTATTTCTCCTGCTTTATCTGCTGTAATCGTACTTTCCTCTAATACGGAAAAAGTACCGTCACCACTGCTGTAAAGATCACCAATAGAAGCTGTTGCTGATGTATTGGCAGTTAATCCTCCCGGATTTTTAACTTCAATGGTTACTTTCTTAACGACACGGTTACCGCTTAATACATCTTCTATGCTACTGACTTTTGTTACTTTTCCCTCCAGTGTTTCGTTGCCGTCTGTAAGCTCAATTTTAGCAGTTTTACCTATTAAAGAGGAGGATACATCGGCAGAATTAAAAGGTATTTCTAATAACATAGAACTGTTATCATAAATATCTGCAATCTGTGTTCCAATTTGTATTTTATCTCCTTCTTCTACATAGACTTTTTTCACAATACCGGTCTTTTTCGTTTTAATTGCCAAGTCACTGTATTCTTCTTCTGCATCATTGTAATCAGCTAATGCATCATTATATTTTTTAACTGCTTTATCATAATTATCTACGGCTGTTTTATAACTATCTTTAGCTCTTTCAACAGAAGTTTTCGACGTTTTAATCTTGCTATCAATATCATCTGTGGTTACCTGGTATAAAACATCATCTTTTTTTACCTGATCTCCTTCATCAAAATCTGCAGAAATAACTTCGCCCTCTATTAATGTTTTAACATCATATTTATTTAAAGGTTCAATCGTGCCTGAAGATGATAATATACTTTGAATATCCCGTTTCTCCACTTTTGCTATCTGAGAACCGGACTCCGCACCGGTCAAAACAGCTTTTTTACCCAGAGAACGATTATAAACGACACTGATGATCAGTATCAAAACAATTAAAACTGCTGCTATCTTTATTATTTTTTTCTTTTTTGACTTTTTAGGCACAATTAACTGGTCTGTACTGGTTAATTTGTCGGATTTTTTAAATAATTTCATTTTAATACCCATTTTTCAACTCCCCTGATTATTTGATATTTTCTGCAATGATAACACGAATTCTGCCGCCTGAAGCCATAGAACCATCGTAATAGGCAGTTAATTTATATTTGTTTAAATTGGATACATCACTTAAAGTTGCGACTGAGTATTTTCCGGCATCATGGAAAAATACGGCGACTTCATCTGCTATCATGTATTTTTGTGTACTATCTTGTACGATACTAGCTCCAATCGCTCTGACATTCACTTTTGTAAGGTCAATCAGGTCTTCTATCTGCGTAGAATCATCATCATCGAATATAAATCCTTTCGGCCCCTCTTTTACGTCATATTCATCACCGATTCCTGTTCCTGTCGTTCCGTTTATATTATAATCAAAACTCATTTTATCGGAACCTTGACTGGATATACCTGTTAAGATACCATACTTATATACATCACCTGTTACATTATTTAGAATCAGCTTGGATATATCTCCGGAACTGTTTAACTCGTAATAATTAACACTGGCATCCCCTAATGTTATATTCGCAAGTCTGCTTGGCTTTATGCTTTTATAGCTGCCCTTATAATAATCTAAGATCTTTACATTTGATGCTAACTTATAACTTCCTAATTTCATTCCGTCGCTTGAAAAGGTATTTGAACCGAAGGAAGTACTGCCTGCTTTATAACTATTTACGGAAGCTATTCCGTTATCATAGGTGACACGGACAACTTCTCCTTCTGAAAATGTGATTGCGGTAAGGTCATAATCCTGTTCATATTTGTTACCGCCTGCATCCACGAATGCCACATAATTCGAACTTACAAGTTCATCCTTATCATTGGTCATTACCCGCTCTCCGTTATCTACTACAATTCCGGTAACCGTTACATTATATTCATCAATTCCCAATACATCAACTACCGTATCGTCCTTGCCTAAGATTAAAGTTACTACATCACCCTCATCCACCTTACCTAAAGAGGAGAATGCGACGGACATATCATTAGAACCTAAGGAATATTCTTTTCCGCCTAGTTTCACGGAGGTCGGAGCTAAACGGTTCGGCAGAATGGTCTGGATGGAACCGGTGACCTTATTATCATAAGCCCAAACGGATTTTAAATTTTTGGAATAATAAACCACATCATTTTGCTGAATATCATTCAGGGTTCCTAATGTACCGTCTTTATAAAAGGTAGCCTCCCCTAAGAAAAAAGGAATCTGGCTCTTCCAGTCATTATCCACTAAGATCGGTCCTTCCATTTTGGTGTTAACTAAAGACAGATAATCCATCTCCCCTTTGGAATCAACCGTATAACCGAGGGTTTCCGCATAAATCTTGCCGTCTTTGGTTTTGGCAATTAAGGTATTATAGAAAAGATTCATACAGTCTTTTCTGGTCAGTGCTTGTTTTTGTGTTTTCGTTATATTTTTGTCTAAGTCCTTTGATTCGTACAGTGCCATTTCAGCCGCGTTTAAATTACCGGTAAAGTCGCTGTTGGTATATCCTAAAAGCTTCAGAACACCATTCACTGCTTCCATTAAGGTAATACTCTGAGAGGGTTTGAATGTGCCGTTCATGTAACCGGACATCCATCCCTGGTTAATTGCTGTCTGTATGTAGCCTGCTGCCCAATATTTTTTCGTTACATCCTTAAATAAAGATACATTGCTTTTCGCAGAGGTCTGATCTTTTAAGGCCGACATATTGACTAACATCTGTGCATACTGTGCTCTTGTAACTTTTGCGGCCGGATTCGTACTGTTCCCCTGATCCGTATCCATAATTTCTAAGGCATCAATAACTTTTCCTGCATTATTCGTACTGGAGGCAGCTTCCGCCGGTTTCACCGGAACTGCAATGGTTCCAATCAGCATAGTCACAGCAAGTAATAGTGTTATAATTTTTCTTTGCATCTTCAGTCTCCTTCACATATTAAAATCTTACATAATATACTTTCCATTTTATTCTATTGAAAAAAAGTGAACATTCTGTGAACGTGTCGTGAAAGTATTAATAAAACACTGAGGTTTTTGTTAAAATATAGTTAAATTTTTAAAAATAATTATGAACAAAAATTTATAATTAGATGTTATTACATTTGATTCGGATAATTTATAAATTTACAGTTCAGTTTTTCATTAACTTCAATCAAAATAAAAAAGCTCTTCAAACTTTTTATCCAATGCTATACAAAGTATCAAAGCCAGCTTCGCTGTTGGGTTAAACTGTCCTGTTTCAATTGAACTAATGGTATTCCTAGATACCCCAACCATTTTTGCGAGCTCCACCTGTGATAAATTCTTTTCAGCCCTTACTGATTTCAGGTTGTTTTTTAGAATCAATTCATCTTCCATAAGCACACCTTAAGCAAATGAATAAGTTCTTAATAATCCATAAATATGGACAAACGACAAAACAAATGTAGCAAGTGTATAGATGAGGGCTAATACAATGTCCCGCTTACGTTTCATACGAATCGCCTTTAAAATGAATCCACCGGCGGAAACAGATACTATAACAGCATACAGACCATAATCAAACTCATCTCCAACAAGTCTCTGCATCACAAAAAAGATAGTGGCCAGTAATGTAGCTACGATGCCGCCGACATTTCCGGATATTACCAGAACTTCTCTTTCAAATAAATCTTTGTCTCTATTTTCTTTTCTGCTTTTTGATAATATTTCATCTTTGTTCATAAAATACACTCCCAGAATATTTGCCAAGTTTTCTTGTTATTGTACCTCTGCCAAGTTTTCTTGTCAAGTTATTCTTACTAAGTTTTTCTTCCTTAGTTTTTCTGTACAAAAATATGCCGCAATATGGTAAATAACCTATATTGCGACACAACAAGACTTTCATATTTTCAAAATATTGCAAGTTTATCTTACTGTTACCGTACTGGACAAGGTTTTACCCCTTACCTTTCCATATATTTTTACTGTACCTTTTGATACGGCTGTTACATTACCATAGCGGCTTACCCTGGCAATGGATGTATTCCCACTGGACCATGACACGCCAAACCAGATCCCTTTTACATTCAGCCGATAACTTTTACCGGCTTTTAAGGTTAATGTTTTTTTATTTATATCAATTACACGTACCCTGCATTTTAATACATCATCCCTCATTTTAACTCTGATTATGGTTACACCTGCTCGATAAGCGGTTACATTTCCAAAAATACTTACATCCGCCACTTTTATATCTGTTGAGGAAAAATATAATCTTTTATTAAAATTCATAACCCGAAGTTTAAATTCCTCTCCTTTTACTAAAGTTATATCTTCTGCATTCAAACGTTTGGCAAAAGGGGTAAAAATGTTGTTTACAAAATACAAGGAAGTATGTGGTATAATGAGGTACCATAATAAAGCAGCAAAAGCAATATAATAAAGGATGGATACAGCTCCTCGAAATTGAAATAATTTACTCAAACTATTTTTTTTCAATTTATGAATCCTTATTGTCTTTCTAACATTCTATTAAATTATAATTGACTGTATTCATAACACTTTTAAAATCTATACTTTATTACCTTTACATAATAATAAAATTATTCCACACTTTTTAAAGATTCTACCATATCAATTTTTCGTAGCTTGTAAAACATTACATAGTTTACTAAGGCAGAAAATAAAAAAGTAAGCATAATACTAAGCAGGTAACTGATTAGTTTTATCTGTCTGCCAAACATAATCGAATCTATCTCTGTAGTCAGGATAACCAGTCTGTGAAGACCAATTCCCATAATTATTCCGGATAAAGCGCCAATGACAGTTATAATGGAATTCTCACGGTAAACATAAGCAGCCACCTCCATATCTTTAAAACCTAATACCTTTAGCGTTGCCAGTTCCCGCTTTCGTTCGCTGATATTAATATTATTTAAGTTATATAAAACAATAAAGGCTAATAATCCGGCCGCTATTATTAAAACGTATACAACGAGATTCAAGTTTTTTAACATATCATTTATCTGCTTAATAAATTCTGAGGTAAAATTAATCGAACTTATGACATTATTTCTTAAAATGTCTGATGCAAAAAGTTTTTCGTTAAGATTAATTTTATTTTTAAATTTCAGGTATATCTTATTGTAATCTGGAGATTTTTCATATAATCGTTCATATAATTCCGGTGTCATAAAAATATAATGAAGCATATAATTTTCAACAATACCGTTTACTTTCACTGTAATGCTTTTTGTATCGTTTTCTTTTATTAATATGTTATCACCAACTGATATTTTTAATAAATCTGCTAGTTTCTCCGTTATAAGGACTCCACCATCCGTTAAAGGAACCGATTTGTGTGTTTTTCTATTTCGGAATTCAATATAATCATTGATTGAATCCGTATTCTTTGGGACAATCAATGATACGCTTTTCATAAGCTTTCCATTTCCTGCATTTACAGCAAGATCAAGAACTGAAGCTGCCTCCTTTATCCTGCTATCCTGACCTAGCTGTTGCAATAATTTCTCTGCCCCCGAGTTCTCTGCATCATCCTTAGTCATTAAGGAAACATCCTGGTGCCATAATTCTACATATTGGATATCTGACATTGCACCAATGGAATCTTTCAGACCAAATCCTACCAGTAATAATGACATACATCCCCCTATACCAAAAACAGTCATAAAGAAACGTTTCTTATATCGCAGCAGATTTCTAACGGTAGCCTTGGTTGTAAAACTTAGATGCTTCCAAAGAAATGGAATCCGCTCTAAGATTACTCTTTTACCTGATTTAGGAGCAGCCGGACGCATAAGTCCGGCAGGGGATGACATTAATTCCTTATAACAGGAAAAATAAGCTGCAAATGTTGTGCAGAAAACTGCAATCAAGGCAGAAATAATTCCGTGATACAGGTTATATGGTGTTATTACTTTAGGTAAGGTTTTATATAGTATGACATAAGCTTTTATGATTACCTGGGGTAAAATCTGTTCACCGATTAGTACCCCCATGATACTGCCGGTCATACTTGCAGATAAGGAATATAATATATATTTTCCGGCAACGGAGATGTTACTGTACCCTAAAGCTTTTAGAGTACCAATCTGGGTTCTCTGCTCTTCTACCATACGTGTCATTGTGGTTAAACTGACCAACGCAGCAACCAGGAAGAAAATTACGGGAAAAACTTTTCCTATATTTCCTATTCTTTCTGAATCCTGCCCAAATTCCACATAGGTCTGTAAGCTGTTCCGGTTAAGTACATACCACTTGGGATAAGGGATATCCTTTAATTTTTGTTCTGCATCTTCTATTTGTTCTTTCGCATCCGATATTTTTTCCTCCGCTGTCCAAGTGGCAAGTCGATATTCTTTATCTTTATTTTCTATTGTGGCTTTAGCTTCTTTTAGCTCTGCTTCCTTATCCAATAGTAATTTTTCTGATTTCTTAATATCGGTTTTGGCATCAGCTATCTCACTCCGGCCTGCTTTAATCTTTTGTGCACTGAGATTGATTTCTGTTTTTTTATCTGCTAAAACAACTTCGGCGGCTCTTATTTTTTTCTCTTCATTCGCTAGTTCTTTCTTTCCTGTATCAAGTTTATTCTGTTCCTGGTCCAGTTCTCTTTTTACTGTATCCAGTTCTTTTCTGGACTGTTCAAGGGTTTCGCTTCCCTTGTTTAAGTCTTGCTGTTTTGTTAATAAATTTTCCTCCGTGGCGAGCAGCTTCTGCCACTCATCCCGATATAAGTCTTTAAAGGCTTCTAATTCCGATTTTTGTTTGTATAGGTTAACCAAAGCTTCTTTCACAATCACTTTATTACGCTCTAATTCTTCCTTATTTTTATACCATATACTATTTGATTCATTCCATTGTTCATAACCGGCTGCAAGTAATGCAACACCAGTCTGATATTCCTTTTGCTTATCAACTAGTATTTTTTTGCCGGCAGTCAGTTCTGCTTGTGAAGAATTCAGCTTTTTTTCTCCTGCCTGTAATTCTGCCTCAAAATCATGTAATTTCCTTTTACTATTGGTTAACTTGGCTTTTCCTTTTTCCAAAGTCTTCTTCCCGTCGATCAGCTTTTCTTCCCCAGCAGCTACTTCCCTTTTTCCTTTTTCCAGTTTTTTCGCTGCTTCAGCTAATTTTTTGTTTGTATTTTCTTCTTGTTTTCTAAGTTTCGCTTTAGATTCTGCTATTTCTTTTTGTGATTCACTAAGAATTTCTTCATATCTTGCCTTTGTTCTTACCGCTTCAATTTCTTTTATTTGATTTACGGTTTCTTCAATTGCGGCATCATACGCATCCGTATAGCTGGTTAATTCAGCAGCACCGTTAACCGTTGTATAAATCTCCGTAAATACGTCTAATTTAAAAGCTTCCGAGGGAATGATGATAAAACTGTTAATCTTACCATAACCGATAGAGCTGTTTCCACGTTCAAAAGATAAGTATAAAGCAGTATTTCCCACACCAACTATTTTGAAATCATTATATTTCAAGCTTTGATTCAAAACTTCATCGGTACCCGATCTAAAACGAATCGAATCACCAATCTTATATCCGGAGTCTTCCAGAAACTTAAGATCAACCAGACATTCTGTTGGTTTTTCCGGAAGCCTGCCCTTTGTGATATAAATTTTATTGATTATCTTTGTAAGAGACATTAATTTAACAACCATTTCCGTGTCAGACGTATCACATAAAACATCCATTGATAAAGAGGGTTCCGCTACAAGGACACCTTTCACATTTTTTATTGCCTTTACATCCTCTGATGTAAGACCCATAGTACTTAAAACACGAATATCCATTAAATTCGTATCATCATAATATTGGTCGGCAGATAGTTTCATATCCGGTTGAGACGCACGGATTCCGGAAAAAAATGCAACTCCAAGGGCAACAATTAATAAAATAGATAAATAACGAGTTATACTTCTCTTAATTTCCACTTTAAAATCCTGTATTAAGACATTCTTTTTCATATATATTCAACCCTCTAGTCATATTATCAAACAAAATGCTTTCTTTGCTTACCATTCAATCGTTTCTACAGAAACCGGACTATCATTAATTATGATATTACTTACGATACCGTTTTTAATCTTTATAACCCTGTCGGCTATAGGCGCAATCGCCGAATTATGAGTAATTACAATAACTGTCATACCTTTCTCCCTGCAGGTATCCTGTAATAATTTTAAGATTTCTTTCCCCGTATTATAATCAAGTGCACCAGTCGGTTCATCACATAATAATAATTTCGGATTTTTTGCCAAAGCTCTGGCTATGGATACTCTTTGCTGTTCACCTCCGGATAATTGGGCCGGAAAATTATTTACCCGTTCACTAAGTCCTACCTGACTTAAAACTTCTTCCGCATTCAGAGGGTTTTTGCATATTTGTAATGCTAATTCCACATTTTCCAAAGAAGTCAGATTCTGCATCAGATTATAAAATTGAAATACAAAACCAATATCCTCCCGTCGATACATGGTAAGTTGTTTTCGGTTAAAAGTACTGATATCTATTCCATCAACCATTATACTTCCCTCACTGCAGGTATCCATACCGCCTAAAATATTTAATACTGTTGTTTTACCAGCTCCGCTTGGCCCAACAATTACAACAAATTCACCTTGACTTATTTGAAAATCAATTCCATCTACAGCATGAATAATAACTTCACCCATCCTGTAAGTCTTTTTTACATTCTTTAGTTCAATGAATGCTGCCATGATTTACTCCTGTTCCATAATTATAATCACAAATCATCCTATATAAATAAAAAAGCCTGTCATCTTATTTATTCTTCATTGATATCTATCATTACTAACAATATCAAGAATATAAGTTAAGTGACAAGCTGATTTTACTCTATATTAAACTATAGTATTACCTTTTACGGTTAATTATTTCATTCGCTTTTAAATAAATCTTTTCTACATCTTCTCCTACATAAAAATTATTATCTTCATATAAAATCCGTCCGTTAATCATGGTCAATTTTACATTTTGTTTGCTTCCGCTGTAAACTATATTTTTAGTAATATTATTTAACGGCTGCATATTAGGCTGATGCAGATCAATTACTATTAAATCTGCATACTTGCCTGGTTCTAAGGTATCACAATCCTGTAATCCCATTGCCTTTGCACCGCCAATCGTTGCCATATACAATACCTGGTCCGCGTTCATAGCTGAAGCATCATTTTCTCTTAATTTCTGAAGCGCTGTCGTTAAAAACATCTCACGGAACATATCAAGACAATTGTTACTTGCAGGACCATCCGTACCGATTGCAATTGGAATCCCCAAATCACACATTCTCTTTAGAGGTGCAATTCCACTGGCAAGTTTTGCATTAGAAGCAGGGTTGGTAATAACCGTTAGTTTTTTTTCCTGAAAGATCTTTAAATCTTCTTCCGTCATATGTACACAATGGAAACCGCCTCCTCCGTAATTATAGATACCCAGACTGCTCAGATATCCTGTGGGAGTCAAACCGTTACGACTGATACATTGCTCTACTTCTGCCAGACTTTCGGAGTTATGAGTATATACCGGGGCTTTGTATTTTTCTGCTAAGGACGCAATTCCTTCAAGTAACGGCCTGGTTGCCGTGTATTCCGCATGAAATCCTAAACAGTACCCGATCCGCTCATGATATTGATTAAACTTCCGGTAATACCCGTCCAATAGGTCAAGGGAATAATCCGTCTCTCCGGTGAACTGGCTGATACCACTGCACATGACAGTACGAAATCCCATTTCTATAGAGGCCTTTGATACATCTTCCGGGCAGAAATACATGTCAAAATTAGCTGTAATCCCGCTGGTCAGATATTCCAAAATCGCCAGTTTTGACAGGTGATACATCTCTTCTCCGTCCAATTTTGCCTCCATAGGGAACACCTGTGTATTAAGCCAGTCCATAAGGGGCATATCATCCGCATAGGACCTTAAAAATGTCATGGCCGAATGTGTATGGGCATTTTTAAATCCCGGCATTATAAGATTTCCATTTGCATTAATTTCTCTGTCAAAGATACATTCAGTATTTACTATACTTTTACCCACATAGGTAATTCTGCTGTCCTCAACCCATAATTCACCCTCAATAATTTGATCATCCTTTGTGAATGTTAATATTTTAGCATTATAAAATCTTATTTTCAAAATGCCTTATACCTCCTGTATACCATATTATTATAAGTTTATATTTTAATTTCGCCCGCCGAAAACCAATTTTAATTATGATCTTTTAACGTTTTCCTTTATCATAGATTTCACCTAATGCTCTTGGTGCACGATTCGTTTTGGAGAAAAAGATTAAAAGCAATAAAGTTAAAACATATGGTAAAATCATTATTAAATCGGAATAAGCGCTGGGCAGTTTCATTAGTTGTACAATTCGGTAACCACCTGATTTTGCAAAACCAAATAATAAACAAGCTCCCAGAGCCGGTAATATCTTCCAGTTTCCGAATATTAAAGCAGCAATTGCTAAATAACCGTATCCCATGTAGATGTTAGAGGAAAAATTAGCAGATATGGAATAAGCAAAACACATTCCACCCAAACCGGATAAAGCACCAGATACCAAAACGGCAGCAAATCGAATTCTGGATACTTCAATACCCGCTGCATCAACAGAATGAGGATTATCACCGCAAGCTCTTAAGCGCAAGCCAAATTTAGTTTTGTATAATACATACCATGCAAAAAAAGCAATTATTATGATAACAATTTCAAAAGGATAGATATTTTTAAATATTGCACCAAATACCGGTATATCTGAAATTCCATCAATAGAAAATCTTTTGGACACTCCAAGCTGGAACTTATCAGAAGCCGCTTTAAATACATTACTGTTGATCTGGCTGGTCAAAAAACTGGTGAGTGCAGCTGATAATATATTAATAACTACACCGCTGATAACCTGATTCGCTTTAAATTTAATACATAACAGGGCATGCAAAACAGAAAATAACATACCTCCGATCATAGCAAATAGAATCGCAATGTAAAATAAAGATTCTAAGTCCATACCTGCAAATTTCGAAATCAGCACAACAGCTAAAGCTCCTATAAATGCTCCAAAACCCTGTAAGCCTTCAATCGCAAGATTGGTAATACCGCTTTTTTCGCAATAAATACCACCGATTGCCATAATAAAGAGAGGCAGAGCAAAGGACAAACCGTCAATTATTATTGAATCCATTAAGCTTCACTCTCCTTTCTCTCCAGATGTTTATCTTTTCTTCGGTTAAGTTTATATTTTATGTATTCACCGCAGGCACTAAATAATAATATGGTTCCGGTTATAACAGAAGCTATGTCCTGATCAATACCTGCAATCGAACTCATATAAGTACTTCCTTTACTAATGATAGAAATTAACAAAGAGGAAAAAATAATTCCCACCGGATTGGAGTTGCCAAGCAGAGAAACGGCAATGGCATCATAACCCACACTGGATAGAACTTTCGGTTGTATAGAGGAGAAGTAGCCAAGATAGAACGTAACTCCTGCCAATCCGGCTAAAGCTCCGGATATTACCATAGCTAAGACAATATTTTTTCCAACATTAATACCTGCATATTTTGCAGCATTACGGTTTGCACCTACTGTTTGAATTTCGTAGCCAAGCACGGTCTTATCCATAAAAAATTTGATAAAAAAAGCAACTGCGATTGCTAAAATAAATCCTAAGGGAATGTCCATCTTCAGGCCGCCATATTCCACATTAATCAGCGTCAGCCTGGAATTATCCAATATGTATCTGGACTGTCTGGATACCGGATCTATAAAATACATGTTAATAAAAAAACCAAATATATATTGGGTTATATTATTTAGCATAATCGTTGATACAACTTCATTAATATTAAATTTATATTTCAACCAGCCAACCAACGCCCCCATAAGTGCGCCAACAATGATTCCTATCACCAATACAATGGGTTTTGCTAAAAAGCTGTTTATCCGACTGTAACCGATGATTACTGTTGCAGTAAAACCGGCCGCTAACATCATACCGGATACACCAATATTAAATAAACCTGCCTTATATGCCACCGCAACAGCTAAGGATGCAAATAACAGAGGTGTCATTGCATTCAGCAGACTTAAAAAATCGGTAAGAATCCCTTTATACCCTGCATAAGAAGGTTTCGGCAATATCCCGGCTCCCTGAAGTAAATTATAGAAAGCCCCCAGTGGGTTTTTACCTATGAGTAATATTACAATAGAAGCTGCAATTAAGCTTAGCAGTATTGAGAATAAAGGTATGGTTATCGGCTGCCACTTTTCATTGCTTAATAAATGAAAGGAGACTGCTTTTGATTTTGTATCTGCCATTTGCTTCTCATCTTTTTTATTTGCTTTTGATTTATCTGTCTTCATGCTTTACCCCCATCATAAATTCTCCGACTTCATTGGTGGTTAGTGATTTTGCATCTGCTATCTTTTGAAACTGACCGTTATATATGACACCGATGGTATCTGCAACATTCATAATTTCATCCAATTCCAAAGATACCAGTAAAATAGCCTTGCCTTTATCCCGTTCTTCTAAAATCATTTTATGTATATTTTCGATTGCTCCAATATCCAGACCTCTTGTTGGCTGAACAAATATCATCAAAGGAGACTGTAGTTCAATTTCTCTTGCAATAATAGCTTTCTGCTGATTTCCGCCGCTCATGGAACGAACTTTTGTCTTAACTCCCTGACCGCTTCTGATATCATATTTGTTTATTAATTTATTGCCATAACGATCGATTTCTTCATTATTAAGAATGCCTTTAGGTGAGAGGGTTTCTTGAAAATATGTTTTTAAGGCTAAATTTACCGACAAAGAAAAATCTAATACCAAACCGTAATTCTGCCTGTCTTCCGGTATGTAGGAAATTCCGCACAAAGTTCGTTTCCTGATATTATAATTAGTAATATCCGTTCCTTTTAACCTGATCACTCCGCTGCTTATCTTAGTTAAGCCGGCAATAGCATCGGCAATTTCGACCTGTCCGTTGCCGGATACACCTGCAATAGCAAATACTTCACCGCCCCTAATGGAAAAAGACACATCCTTTACGACTTCAAAATTATCCTGATTTTTCAAAGTCATATGATCAACCTGCAGCACAATTTCTTTCATTTCGGCAGGTTTTTTTTCCGTTTCAAAATTAACTTCCCGACCGACCATAAGATTTGCCATTTGCTTAGTGGAGGTTTCTTTTACATCCAATACGTCTACCAGTTTTCCCCTGTTTAAAACTGCACAGCGGTCAGCTACTTTTTTAATTTCCTCCAGTTTATGGGTAATCAGTATTATGGTTTTACCGCCTTTTCTCAACTCTTTAATTATTTCCAGTAAAAATTCTATTTCCTGTGGAGTCAGAACTGCCGTAGGCTCATCAAAAATTAATATTTCTGCTTCTCGGTATAGCATCTTTAAGATTTCAACACGCTGTTGTATGGATACATTAATATCCTCTATTTTTTTTGTCGGATCTACTTCTAATCCATATTTTTTAGATAGTTCCTCGATTTTATGATTCGCATTTCGGACATCTACATAAGGGAAAATACCTGCGAATCGTTTCACAGGTTCTATTCCCAGAATAATATTTTCTGCTATAGTATAATTCTGTACCAGCTTAAAATGCTGATGAACCATCCCTATATTCAATTTTGCAGCATGGTTTGGAGAATCAATCTTAACTTTACTGCCGCGTATCCATATTTCCCCTTCATCCGGTTCATACATACCAAAAAGCATACTCATAAGTGTTGATTTACCGGCTCCGTTCTCACCAAGCAATGCATAAATTTCCCCTTTTTTTATTTGGATCGTAATATCATCGTTAGCAACAATCCCAGGAAATTTCTTTGTAATATGTTTCATTTCTACAATATACTCAGGCATTATAGGTCTCCTTAACTTATATTTACTGGTTTCTTTTATTTAGAACCAAGAGTCTGGCAAGCCAGACTCTAGCGCTGGCGAGCATTTCCTTTAGCAAAAACTTATCTTATCCAAAAGAAGTTTATCATTTTCTACCAATTTTTCAAGTAGTAAACAATAAACTTCTAAAAGTCTTATTCAAAGGAATAAAAATATATCCCTAATCATATACATGGCTAAAACTCTCCGCCGCCTAAACTATTATTTTTTTTCAGGAAGTCCTGGAAAAGCATCCGAAGTAATTCCATTAAAGTTGGATGCCGGTACAATTGTACCTGCTTTCACCAATTCATAAGCTTCATTTAATTTAGATATCGTATCAGCAGATAATTGCTGACGGCCATCTGCACTTACATATCCGGTAGAATCGGTATTAGCCTGAAGAAGTACATTCTGACCTTTAAAGCTGCCGTCTTTAACAGTGTTTAATGCTCTGTCTACATTGATGCTCATGACCTTTAAAGCAGAAGTAAGTACTACATTGGAATCTCCGTTGGCACCATCATCATACTGATCAACGTCACAACCGATCACTTTAACTCCTTTTGCTTCTTTTGCAGCTGTAAAAACACCGTTACCGGATGCACCCGCCGCAACGAAGATAATATCACAACCTTCATCGATTAAAGCTTTACCAACCACTTTACCGGTTGCTTCGTCAGCAAAGGAACCTACATAGTTACCGCCAACATTAGCATTTGTTACGTCGGTACCTGCATAAGCCGGCAGCTCAACAAATTCCACTTTTTTATCGTAAAGTGCATTCACATAATTAACACCTGATTCAAATCCATACTGATAATTAACATTGGATGGATATGCAACACCATTTACAACGGCAACTTTACCTGACGCTGATTCCAATGCTGCTGCCATACCTGCAAAAAATCCACTTTCCTGTTCAGCAAAAGTCATTGCATAAATATTATCAAATTCTTTCTGCTCTCCCTGAGCTGCAGGATCGGAATCGATTAATATGAATTTTTTATCAGGATTTTCTAATGCAATGCTGGAGATTCCTGCAAATTGAAATCCAGGGCATACAATTACATCATAATCTGCAACAATATTAGCAACGGCCTGAACAGCAGCTGCGGTATCTCCGGTTGGTTCGTTAACCGGTGTTACAGTCGAATTAGGATTTTCTTCAATAAACTTTAAGATACCATTATAATTATCCTGATTAAAAGAACCGTCATCTACTCCGGATGGACTGGTAACGATAGCTATCTTTAACGCAGCTCCATCGGTTTTTGATTCTGTCGCTGCTTCACTCGTTGCTGCATCAGCCGTTGTTTCTGAATCAGCAGTTTCTGTAGCAGTGGCATCTTCCGTAACTGTCTGGTTTCCTCCCGCACTTGTTGTGGTATCTTTCTTCGCACAGCCTGTAAATGCGGCAGCCATTAAGGTTAAAGCTGTAGCAAATACTAACAAAACTTGCATCTTACTTTTTTTCATAATATGTACCTCCTATTGGTTGACTTTAGTTTCCCTGGCATACCCGAATTCGGGTTATTCTCAAAAAAGATAGAATGGACTTAGCGTTTTTGCCCAAACTATCTAATGATTCTCAATGTTAACACATTTAAGAACGTTTGACAATAAGTTATCAGGTAAATTATGCTATTATATTTATTTATAAATTTCATTAATAAATTTCATTAATCTTTTAGTAAAACTAATAAATAACCTTGTTTATGTAATTTTATACGCAACCATTATGATGCTTTATTCAAAAAGTTCCTTAATACTTTTTTCATAAGGGGCATAACAGATACCTTTTTCTGTTACAATTCCCGTTATTAGATTGTGATCTGTAACATCAAATGCCGGATTATAACATTTCACTTCTTTTAAAGCCATCGGTTCTTTATAAAATTTACTTCTGATTTCTTCCGGATCCCTGAGCTCAATTTCAATATCCTCGCCGGTTCTGCAATTCAAATCTATTGTTGAGGTGGGTCCTAATACATAGAAAGGAATACCGTAATATTTCGCCAATATCGCTACTCCGCTTGTACCGATTTTATTTGCTGCATCACCATTGGCAGCGATACGGTCACAGCCGACGAAGCAGGCCTGTACCCATCCGTTTTTCATAACTATACTAGCCATATTATCGCAGATTAAGGTAACATCGATACCTGCTTTCTCAAGCTCAAACGAGGTTAATCTTGCCCCTTGTAGTAAAGGTCTGGTTTCATCTGCAAAAACCTTGAAATTGAACCCTTTTTCCTTTCCTAAGAACAGAGGCCCAAGTGCTGTTCCATAGCGGGAGGTTGCTAACGGTCCGGCATTACAATGAGTCAGAATACCATCACCGTCATGAATCAGGGACAAACCATATTCAGAAATAGCAGCACACATTTTAATATCTTCTTTATGGATTGCTCTGCATTCTTCGCCCAATAATTTAATGATTTCATCGGTAGTTTTATCCTTATTTAACAGTACAACTTTCTCCATCCGGTTTAAGGCCCAGCTTAAATTAACTGCTGTTGGTCTGGATGAATTTAAATATTCCTTGTATTTTACAAATTCCCTGTAAAATTCATCAAATGTGTCTTCTTTAATATTCTGTGCCAATACATAGATACCGTATCCTGCGCAGATACCGATTGCCGGGGCGCCTCTTACCTTTAATTCAAATATGGCATCATAGATATCCTTATCACTTCCAAGCGCCAAATATTCTGTTACATTGGGAAGTTTTGTCTGATCAATTATTATGACTTTTTTACCGTCTTCACTTAATTTTACATTATCAATATGAGTAACTTCATTTAGTTTAATCATAGATTCTCCGTTTCGTAATGGTAATTATAATACAATAAATAGTCCAATCCTGTATTATTGTTTGCCTGGTAAAAACAATAGTTCATAGTCGATTTATTTAAATTCAAAACCTGCTTTAAACGCTTTGGATTCAAATGCCTTTTCGTAATCCTTAAGTTCGTACAACTCGATTGGCGGTAAGGTTATAAGACCTCGTTTCAGCAGCTGTAAGGCAGGTTCAAAAGGACCGCATCTGCTGCCCTTAATTGTAATTTCATTTACTACAAAATAACTCATGTCAATATTAGTTTTACCGGCATAAGTACTTTTTAAAACAATTGTTCCTTTTTTACGAACTAATCTGCCGGCAGTTACAATTCCTGTAGGTGAGCCGGAAGCATCAATTACAACTTCAAAAGTCTCCTCCGTTTCTATTGCGGTTTTGGCAAAATTATTAAAATTTACTAATTTTTCCTTATGTCTTCCAATGACAGTCAGGTCGGCTCCTGTTAATGATATAACTTGTGTTATCATATAGGCTAATCTTCCATCGCCGATTACCGCCACGTTTTGAGACGGTTTTATATGAACTTGTTCCAGTATCTCCAGTGCGGCGGCCAAAGGTTCCGTAAATACAGCTACCTCTGATGGGATATCATCCGGTACGGGATGTAATAATTCCGTGTTTATGGTCATATATTCCGCAAAACAACCGTCCTTGTCTGCAATACCAATCACTTTTCTGTTAATACAGTGGGTTTTGCGGCCGGTTTTACAATAAATACATTCTCCGCAACCTGCGTTAATTTCACCAACCACCCGTTTGCCAATGAAATCCCTGTTGTTCGACTCTAAAACCACTCCAACAAATTCATGTCCTAAAACACCAAAAAAATCCGGTTTATATCCTTTCAGTATCTCCTTATCCGTATTGCAAACTGCACTGATTAATATTTTAATTAAGCTTTCTTTTGGACCAGGAACAGGTTTGTTATAATCCTCAAGGTACATTGCCACCTTATCATAATATAATGCTTTCATATTTACCTCATATTCCGCCGTCAGCGGCGGCACATAATCTGATGAAAGAAGTTAGAAATAAGCACCGCTGTACTTTTAACGCAGGTTAGCCTGCGAAACTGCCGCAAACAGATGTTGGAAAAAATCTGTTTACAGCGTTCTTTCTTCTTACTTAAATTAATCTCAAAACTTTAATTTGCAATGATGTTTTTGCTCCCTTTTTTTGAATTTTTTCTATACCGCACCAGTTTATCAGCATAAATTATATGTAAAGGCTGTGCATATTAGTTTTATTTTCCTGCATTGCGGGAGCTTTTGACCAGTCGGTTTTACTTAGCCCGTTAAGGATATTTTTCGGGATTCATGTAATTCCTTTATGCCAGTGAACTACCAATGTTTATAATTGTTTCCGTAATTAATTTCTTAAATAAAGGAGCTACACGATCAGCGGTTTCCTGTACCTCTTCATGAGTCAGGGGTTGATCCATCATTCCAGCGCATAAATTGGATATACAGGAAATTCCGCATATTTTCATCCCCATATGGTTAGCGGCTACCGCTTCACAGGCCGTACTCATACCAACAGCGTCTGCTCCCAGTATTCTGCACATCTTAACTTCAAATGGGGTCTCAAAATTAGGACCGGTAAGTTGAACATAAATACCTTCCTGCAACGGTATATTTAAATTTTGGGCTGTGCCCCTTATAATTTCCTGTAAGTCCAAATCATAAACATGGCTCATATCCGGAAAACGCAAACCAAGCTCATCTATATTTTCACCAATTAAAGGGGATGGAACAAAATTAGATATGTGGTCAGTGATTAACATAAAGTCACCGCTTTTGAAAAAATAATTTATTCCGCCTGCTGCATTCGTCAGGAATAAAACCTCTGCCCCCATTAACTTCATTAGTCTGACTGGCAAGACAACATCGGTTATTGGATAACCTTCATAATAATGTACTCTTCCCTGCATAATCACGACCGGTACAGCACCAACATAACCAAATACAAATCTTCCTTTATGACCTTTTACAGTGGATACCGGGAACCCTTCTATTTCACTGTAGTCTAGAACTGCCTCAATTTTAATGCTTTCAGCATAGTCTCCCAACCCAGACCCCAAAATAAGGGCTACTTTAGGGTGAAAATTGATTTTTTCACTGAAACTTTTATAACATTGATTTAATTTTTCGTAAACTGGATTCATGTTAATCTCCTTCTTGCCTCTATTTACCATGCTATATTTTTCATATTGCGTTATATTATAGCAGAAAAAAATAATATCTTCAACGCAGTTGTAAAAATATTCATTCCCCATTTGGGTCATGAGGTAACAATATCAGACGAAAACCGTGCTGATGGCCTGACGCGGCATTGGTAAATGATTCAATATAGTGTATGTGTCTGTCCCCAATCTGTATGGCGCCTTGAGAACGTCCGATATATTCATGGTAATGCCCGTTTACAAAATCAGTACGAAAAACAATCTCGTGAATGTGATCCACTTTATCTATTGGAATTGCTTCTCCGGTTATTCCAGTACATCTGTGATAATGCCCCTCTGCTGTTTTTAAGTATCCTTGAAATTCGTGGACATGAAACTGAATTTCAATATCTTTTATCTCAAAATTTAATTTTATATATTTCAAGATAATCAGCTCCTTATTCTTTTTTCGCAAAAAGTGCTTCTAAGTATCATATGCTGTTTACAATAATAAGTGCAAAAAACCGAAAAAACACACTGTAGGTGTTCCTTCGGTTTTTAAAAATTTTTCTTAAGTAAGCTACTTTTAAACTTGGGTTCAGTAGTTTAATAAGTTTAAACTAATTTTCCTATCTACTGTTTACATATCTAGTCAGTTATTAATATTATTTCCTATCGTAATCGCCTATTTTCAAAACGCGCATGGGTTTGCAGACAATAAGCAAACTCAGCAATTCGTTCCTCTATAGCACCCTCATCTAAAGTACAATCAATGGATACAGCCATATCATTCAGAATCTTATCCGTAATGTATTTCTTTTTGTGAGTAAGAATGGCGAGCTTTTCTTCATAGGAATCTGCTTCTAAAAATT
Organism: Anaerocolumna sp. MB42-C2; assembly: GCF_030913705.1. Lineage (GTDB taxonomy): Bacteria > Bacillota > Clostridia > Lachnospirales > Lachnospiraceae > Anaerocolumna. The sequence continues at coordinate 181,085 of NZ_CP133190.1, read as the reverse complement.
CCAGGAGTACAGGATTAATGCTGCCTTCTTCATGAACTTCGTTTATCCCCTGTTCTGATACCTTTAGGTCCGAAGCAGTATTCTTTTTTACCTCTTCATTTGCTGTTAATGCAAAATTGTCTAAAGACTCTTTAACATCTTCCTCTTTGATAATTACCTGCTCAAAACGATACTTTTGTTTTATATTGGGATATTTCACCATATCTACTTCACTCATAAACATGGAAAGTGGTCTTGCATAGGTTTTATAATTACCATATAGAGCCTGGTAAACTACCATTTTTTCTTCGGTCTCCGTGTGGGTGGCAACCGTAATGATCTGATAAAAATTATTTTTAAAATGTCTATAAATCTGACCTGGTTTCGGTATTCTTTCCTGTTCCAATCTTTTTCCTCCCTTGCTTTCATACGAATATTATAGTTGCAGTTTTTTCTTGATCTTTTTCATGATAACGATACAACTGATGCATAAAATGAATAGCCCTATTATTGAATACACCTTGGAAACATATCCGTAAAATGAAAGTATTTCCGTATAAATTACAACAACCAGTATACCAGTCTGAATAATATTCAGATAGATAATATGTTTCTTTTGCTCTTTTTTTAACTTGTTTCTTTGGAACATTTCTTTCATCCTGGACTGCCTTTTTAACTTATCATCGTCCTTTCGCTGCTTTTGTATTACTTTGTCTTCTCTCGTTTTTTTCAAAAATTTGACTTCATCCTGCTTGTTACCCATAAAAGATTATTCCTTCCAGTTATTAAAATCGAATCAGACCATCTTTCGTAACAATTCCATAAACGCATTTCATAAGATCTGGTTTAGACTCCTCTATAGTATAAGCTTTGCGATATCTCTCTTTTGCTGCTTTTACTTTCTCTGCATTATTACCATATAAAGTTGCTAAAGATTCACCTGCTTTTACTTTATCTCCTAATTTCTTATGGATATAGATACCTACGCTTAAATCAATTATACTATCCTTGGTTTCTCGCCCTCCGCCTAATACCAGGGATGTCATACCAACCTCATCTGTAAAAATTTTGGATATATAACCCTCTCTGTCTGCAATTACCTCTTCCATTATAGATGCTTTCGGAAACAGCTCCGTATTATAAACCGCACTGTTATCCCCGCCTTGTGTACGGACGAACTCACCTAATTTGTTCAGTGCCGAGCGGTCTGAGATGGTTTGCTGCAATAATTTTCTGGCTTCTTCCACAGAACCTGCTCTTTTCGCACCAAGTAACATATAACTTCCTAGTGTTAAACTAACTTCCAATAAATCTTCGGGACCATTTCCGTTCAGTGTTTGAATTGCTTCGGCTACTTCTATGGAATTACCCACAGCACGTCCCAGCGGCTGATTCATATCGGTTATAACGGCATAGGTTTCTCTTCCGACTCCATTCCCGATTTCCACCATTGCTTCAGCTAAAGCGATGGAATCTTCTAAGGTTTTCATAAATGCACCACTGCCTGTTTTCACATCCAATACAATTACATCGGCTCCGGAGGCTATCTTTTTACTCATAATACTGCTTGCAATAAGTGAAATATTATCAACCGTTGCTGTAACATCCCTTAAAGCATATATCTTTTTATCTGCAGGTGCAAGATTCGCTGTCTGCCCTACAATTGCCATCTTCATTCGGTTGACATTTTCAATAAACTGCCGGGTAGGTATAGCGGTGGAAAAGCCGGGAAAGCTTTCTAATTTATCTATGGTTCCACCGGTATGTCCCAATCCACGTCCGGACATTTTAGCAACCGGAACTCCTAAGGCTGCCACCATTGGGCTTAGTACAAGGGATGTCTTATCTCCAACACCACCGGTACTGTGTTTATCTACTTTAATGCCTTCAATTTCGGATAAATCCAGCATATCACCGCTGTGTGCCATAGCCATGGTTAAAGCGATTGTCTCTGCTTTATTCATCCCTTTTAGACATACTGCCATAAGAAATGCGGACATTTGGTAATCCGGTATTTCTCCTTTTGTAAATCCATTTACTATATATGTTATTTCCTCTTCTGTTAAAGTTTTTCCAGATTTCTTTTTCATGATTAAATCATACATTCCCATAATGGTACCTCCTAATTAACTACAATACTTTTTTTGCATTATCTGAAGTAACACTTAAAAAACATTATTTATTAAATATTTACTTTATAATGTATCTCATACATGTCATTATATAATTTAATATAAAATTATTCAACTACAACTCATTTTCGCATGTAAGGTTGGCTTGACATATGAAATATTGAATGTTATATTATTGTAAGGTAAACATTACTTAAATAAAAGCATATCAATTGAAAGGCAGACAATTCATGAAAAATAGAATTAGAGAACTTCGTGAATCCATGGGAATGACCCAGGAACGGCTTGGAGCTCTTGTGGGCGTATCAAGACAAGCAATTATTGCCATTGAAACGGAAAAGTATGAACCCTCTATTTGGCTGGCATACGATATATCGAAAGTATTTGGCTTTCCTATAGAAGAAGTATTTTTGTTTGAAGCGAGTGAGCATAAATCCAGGTCTGTACAAAGAGGAGGTAAATACTTATGGCATTAAGACAGATACGTCTGAAAAATGACCCCATACTTAGGAAAACAAGTAAAAATGTAGTTCAGGTAGATGATAAGATACGGCAGCTCTTAGATGATATGGCGGAAACTATGTATTATTCTGAAATCGGCGGCGGACTGGCCGCTCCCCAGGTAGGTATATTAAAACGGCTTATCGTAATTGATATGGGAGATGGACTGTTAAAACTGGTTAATCCGGTCATTATGGAGAAAGAGGGCACACAGGAAGTAATTGAGGGATGTTTAAGTATACCTGGTACCTGGGGAAAATTAAACCGACCTGCGAAAGTAATCATACAGGCTTTGAATGAAAAGGGTGAAACTATTACTCTTACAGGTACGGGAAATCTGGCAAAATGCTTCTGCCATGAAATCGATCATTTAAACGGAATTCTTTTTACAGATTTTGTTACAGAATATGTGAATGTTAAATAAGAAAGAAAATATTTATTTCATTGACTTACTAATTAAAAAAGTTTAAAATACACTAAATGTATATTAATACACTAGAGTAAATTACGAAACTCACATAAAATCTCTATATGTCATGTACTTAATGCAATTTTAGAGATGAATCTATCCCGGAGGGCCTCCGAAGTTAGAAACAAGTATCAATAGCATGGTATATTCAAAAGCTATACAGTTTCGCAATTACCTAATAAATATGCTAAAGTGAAAGGAGCTTTACTATGAGTTTTAAGTTTGTGAAAAAAGTCATCTCACCTTCTGAATTGCTTCAGATGTATCCAATACCGGAAAAAGATGCTATAGTAAAAAAGGAAAGAGATAATCAGATTAAAGAAGTTTTTACCGGGGGCTCCGATAAATTTATCGTTATTATAGGACCGTGTTCCGCAGACAATGAAGATTCTGTCTGTGATTATATCAGCAGACTTGCCAAAGTGCAGGATAAAGTCAAAGATAAAATTATTATCATTCCAAGAATCTATACCAATAAGCCAAGAACAACCGGTGAGGGTTATAAAGGTATTGTACATCAACCGGATCCGGAAAAGGAACCTGACTTGCAGGAAGGCCTGATTGCTATGCGTAAAATGCATTTACGGGCTATAGCAGAAACCGGATTAACAGCCGCGGATGAAATGCTTTATCCGGAAAATTGGCCTTATGTGGAAGATATCTTATCCTATGTTGCGGTTGGCGCACGTTCTGTAGAAGATCAACAGCACAGATTAACGATCAGCGGTATGGATTGTCCGGCCGGAATGAAAAATCCTACCAGCGGTGATTTTTCAGTTATGTTGAATTCCTGTGTTGCAGCCCAAGGCAATCATACATTTTTGTATCGTGCTTATGAAGTGCAGACTTCAGGTAATCCCCTTGCCCATACTATCTTAAGAGGTGCAGTCAATAAACATGGACAATCCATTCCCAACTATCATTATGAAGATCTGATACGTCTCCTTGAGATGTATAATGAAAGGGATCTTGCAAATCCGGCTGTAATTGTAGATGCAAACCACGCTAATTCCAATAAATTATATTATGAACAACCAAGAATTGTAAGGGAAGTATTACACAGCCGTTCAGTAAATTCAGATATCTCAGGACTAGTAAAAGGTGTTATGATAGAAAGTTATATTGAACCGGGCAATCAAAAAGTATCCAATCATGTCTATGGTAAATCCATTACCGATGCCTGCTTGGGTTGGGACGAATCAGAAAAGCTGATTTACACAATAGCTGACCATCTGTAAGTTATGGGAGACTTTTAATATTATTATAAAAGCGTGCTGTAAAACCATCAATGTAATAGTTTTGCAACACGCCCTTTATAACGAACCTCTTAAGACTAACTTACTTATTCTTGCTTTCTTAATTTTCTCATTGCAAAACACTATTTAGGCTCTTGGATGAGCTTGTGCATAAACTTCTCTTACTTTTTTATTTCTATTCTGCATATATACCTGGGTGGTGGCTACATCAGAATGTCCTAATAGTTCCTGAATACTTTGAATGTCAGCTCCGTTATCAATCATATGTACTGCAAAGGAATTTCTTAATATCTGAGGGGTAATCTCATCTTCAATCCCTGCAATCTTACCATAACTTTTGATTATCTTCCAAAATCCCTGCCTGCTCATAGGTTCGCCGGATAAATTAGTAAAACAGATATTCGTGTCCATATTACCAACCAGTTCTGTTCTGGCTTTCATAAAATAATTCTCAAGTGCTTGTTTTGCCATATTGCCAAAAGGTATTATACGCTCTTTACTGGCATTACAACATGTTAAAAATCTGTTTTTTAAATTAATATCCTCCAGGCGAATTGAAATCAATTCGGATACTCGTATTCCTGTAGCATATAAAAGCTCCAGCATCGCTTTGTCCCGAATTCCTTTCATTGTAGTAATATCGGGCTGTTCCATTAATCCATTTATTTGGTCCAGAGATAATGTCTGAGGCGGTTTTTTTTCAACTTTGGGAGCATGCATTCTTTCAGTCGGATCATTTTGCAATCTTCCCTTTCTAACCAGATATAAGATAAATGCCTTAATGGAGGCAATGTTTCTTGAAACCGTCGCCGGGGACATACCCTCCCGTTCCATATTTAATATATAGGAGTTTAAGTTTGTTTCGTTTATTTTCCCAATGTCTGTAACGTTCTGATCAGCCAAATGTTTTATCAATTTGGTCAAGTCATTTTGATAAGACATAATTGTATTTACAGATGCCTTTTTCACTTCCGACATATATGTAATAAAATCCTGCAATGCCGCCTTCATGTAATTTATCTCCTTTATTATACATGATAGATCACCTATCTATTATGCTTTATTCACTCTTTACATTATAGTTGGTACCAACTATAAATGCAAACTGTATTTTTGATTTAAATTATAAATTATTGGAAATTTCTAAAATAACAGCAGTATTTTTTTCAACAGAAAAGAAGAAACATAGGTTTCTAATAAAGCACCGATAAGTAATACCAATGACAGCAGAATAATTAATATAATATGTCTTGCAATTTTTTCCGCTTTTCCTTTTCGTCCTAATTTATTGTCATAATACATACTCCGGCATAACCAATATCCGGTGCGCAGACATAAAATAGCTACCGGTATATAAATCAGGTAATGCGGAAAAGTATAACCAAATATAAGCAATATTCCTTTCAGGTTATATCGCATTAATATAACCGTAAGGAAAAACCCGCACTGAAATCCTCCATAAAGAATACAAAGTGCCATATACGGTATACCGATTGCAGTAGCGCTGATAATCCAAAACAAAATAAAACTGCGGTAGATATTCCACAAAACATACCTTAATAACACCGGATAATCAATTGCCGTATCTCTTATTTTATATAAATAATCCGTATTAATGAGTTCCATGGAGTTCCAATAATATCCCTTGAAAATCCTGGAAAATAGAAACCCTAACACGATACCTGTCGCCAAAATAAATAAACCTAGTTTCACCTCTCCTAGTTTTCTTAATTGTAATCGTATAAAACGCATAAAATCCCTCCGGTTTTTACATTAGGTAATGCTTGATCAATTTACTGACTGCTAACACTAACATATGTCTTTAGAATAAAAATAATGCCGATAGGAAATAGATATCGGCATTTTCTACAACATTTTATTTACTTTGCAGCGAATAATATAATCTATGTTTACTTTTGAAAAATTTTACTGGAATTTATGCATACTCTTTATAAACCCATTTTAGTTTTATATGCTAATATAGCTGAAATAGTTTTAGCGTCATCAATGATTCCGTCAAATATGAACTGCACTAATTCCTCTACCGAGTATCTCTCTATGGTTACAAACTCGTCCTCATCCAGATTCTGTTTAGAGGGAATTAAATTTGTAGTATAATAGATACCGATTTTTTCATTACTAAAGGCTACGGTAGTATATAAATCAATTAAATGTTCCACACAATCCGTACGAAATCCCGTCTCTTCTTCCAATTCCCGCGCAGCACAGGATTTCATATCTTCCCCCGGATTAATACCTCCGGCAGGAATTTCCAAAGAATATTTTTCAATTGCATTACGGTATTGTCTTACCATAATAATCTTGCCATCTTTATCCACCGGAATAATAGCCGCAGCTCCCTTATGACCGATAAAATCCCAGTCCGCAGTATTACCGTTGGGTAATTCCATGGTATCATTATAAAAATCAATTATATGTCCTTTATTTATCAATGTCCTTTTTAACCTTTTATATTCGCTCACTAAACATCCCCCTATTTATATGGTATAAGCCCTAAATCTTTGTAATAACAGACTTAGGACTTTTAGAATCAAAGTATGATTAATTTATTATATGATTTATGTATCTGGTATGTTATAAGTAACAAAGTCCGGGTAGTTTCAAACTAAATATAAGACTATATAAATCAGTTATATATATTAATATAAGACTTGTTATTATTACATCGTATCAGACCTTACTTATTTCTTTAAGGAAATAGCCTTTTCATAACAGGCGTCCGTCGCTTTTATAATAGCATTGCGGAATCCATATTCCTCAAGAGCGGCTACTGCAGCAATTGTAGTTCCTCCCGGTGAGCAAACCTGATCTTTTAATTTACCGGGATGCTCTCCGGTTTCTAATACCATCTTAGCCGCTCCAAGAACTGTCTGCGCAACCAAAGTATATGCCTTATCTCTTGGAATTCCGTACTTAACTACACTGTCAGCCAAAGCCTCAATAAACATATATACGTAAGCAGGAGAACTTCCATTTGCGCATACCACTGCGTTCATTAACTTCTCATCAAAGATCTGGTACTGTCCGAAAGACGAAAATAATCGGTGGATTATTTCTTTTTCTTCATCATTATAAGAATCCTGTGAATAGCAAACTCCAGACATACCCTCCGTTACCATAGCCGGTGTATTAGGCATCGCCCTCACTATCCTTACGGTGCCGCCTAATCCCGATTTAACATTCTCAATGGTTATACCGGCAGCAATGGATATAATTACCTGTTCCTTTGTTAAAATATCTTTTATATCCTTAAAAACATCTTCATAAAATTGAGGTTTTACTGCTAATACAATATATTTACAGGCGGCAGCAATGGATTTATTATCACGAACATAATTTAGTCCTGTTTCCAGTTTAACGAATTCGCATCTTTCTAAACTAACGTCTGTAAATATGACCTGCTCCGTACCAAAAGCCGTTTTGGCTCCCCGTATCATGGGATATCCCATATTACCAGCTCCAATAAATCCCATCATCGCCATTGCATTATCCTCCTGAATTTTAATTCACCTTGAAAGTCTTGATTTAGTTATCTATTCACTATTATAATGTCTTTAAGAAATCTTCTATACGGTCCATACCTTTTTTAATCTGTTCCTGGCTGATGGCATAAGATAAACGGATATGATCATCAAAACCAAAATCACCGCAAGGTATAACAGCTATATTATAATCGTTAATTAAAATTTCTGCAAGTTTATCTCCTGTAGCTATTTTATTACCTTTATATTCTTTCTCAAGAACTTTACTTACATCAACAAACAGATAAAAAGCCCCCTGTGGAGTTAATGCATCAATTAACGGCATGGATGCAACTCTTTCTACCATGTATTCTCTTCTTCTGTTAAATTCATTACTCATCGCTGCTACCGTATCCTGAGGGCCATTTAAAGCTTCGGTAGCTGCCTTCTGGGCAATTGAGTTAGGATTCGAAGTCTGATGGCTTTGTACACTGCCCATTAATTTAGCAATTTCTGCGGAAGAACCTGTATAACCGATTCTCCATCCCGTCATGGAATAGCTTTTTGCAACACCACTGCAGGTAATAGTTCTTTTATAAATTTCATCATTAAGGGATGCTATACTGACTTGTTCTTCATCTCCATAGATTAAATTTTCATACATTTCATCTGCAACTACATAGATGTCCTTTTCAACTGCAACTTTGGCTATCGCCTCTAATTCTTCCCGTGTATATATCATACCGGTCGGATTGTTTGGTGTATTTAAGATAAATGCTTTCGTTTTTTCAGTGCAGGCCGCTGCTATCTGTACCGCCGTGATTTTATATTTCTGTTCTTTACTGGCATTAACGATTACAGGAACTCCACCTGCAAGTTTTACAATCTCAGGATAACTTAACCAAAATGGTGCAGGAATGATTACCTCATCTCCGGGGTTAAGGATTGCTTCAAATACGTTGGTTAAAGAATGCTTTCCTCCGTTGCTTATTACAATCTGGTTTGGTTTATAACTTAATTTGTTGAAAGTCTCAAATTTTTTACAAACAGCCTGTTTTAACTCTAAGGTACCTGATGCATCAGTGTATTTTGTAAAACCATCATGAATTGCCTTAATAGCTGCTTCACAAATATTGTCAGGCGTATTAAAATCCGGTTCCCCTGCTCCAAATCCTACTACATCAATTCCTTGTGTTTTTAATTCTTTTGCTTTTGCAGTGATTGCCAGAGTTGATGAAGGCTTTACTGCCTGCGCTTTCTTTGATAGTTCTAATGACATCGTTATCCTCCTTATAAAGCGCTTCAATGGAATTGAACATTCCAAAGAATTCGCTGTCTTACAATTGGTTTATTGTATACAAATATACACTTTTTAAAGTTTCTCTAGTATTGTATTATATCTGGATATAGATTTCAAGTAAAAATTATTAAAAAATTAAAATTTATGTAAATCTGAAGCATACATTTGTTTTTGCATAAAAGACATTTCAGGATCCATGTACTTCAAATTCGCGGGAAAGCTATTAATTACTGGAAACTTAGCTCAATCCTCCAAAAAAAACCGCGGTGTGTTCCTACATATCCAACCCGATAAGGTTTTTAATAAGGGTGTTCGGAGAACTTTTCCAGTAAACAAGAAAGAGTCTGGTTTACCAGACTCTAGCGCTGACGCGCTGTCACTTTAGTGACAATCTACCCCTTGCGCGTCATGTGCATCCTGCCGGTCGGGCTTTTTATTTCATAGGGAAGTTCGGAGAACTTTCCTATGGAATGAATAAGAGTCTGGCAAGCCAGACTCTAGCGCTGACGCGCTGCCACGACAGTGACATCTTCCTTAAGTGCGTCATGCGCATCCTGCCGGTCGGGCTTTTTATTTCACAGGAAAGTTCGGAGAACTTTCCCGTGAAATAAAAAAAGCGAAATCTTTATAAATTTCTCTATAAAGATTTCGCTATAAACTTAATAAAATTATTTTGCGTAATCAGTAACTCTCGATTCTCTGATTACATTTACTTTAATCTGACCCGGATATTCTAATTCCGTTTCAATCTGTTTTGATATGTCACGCGCAAGTAAAATCATATCGGCATCTGTAATCTGATCCGGTATAACCATAATACGGACTTCTCTACCTGCCTGAATTGCAAATGACTTATCTACCCCTTTAAAGCTGTTTGATATATCTTCTAACTGTTTCAATCTGTTTGTATATGTTTCCAATGTTTCTCTTCTTGCACCAGGTCTTGCCGCTGATATAGTATCGGCAGCCTGTACGATACAAGCAATTAATGACTCAGGTTCAACGTCACCATGATGTGACTCTACCGCATTAATAACAATCGGAGATTCCTTATGCTTTCTGCACAAATCAACACCAATTTGAATATGTGAGCCTTCCATCTCGTGATCAACAGATTTTCCAATATCATGTAGTAATCCAGCCCTTTTTGCCATCCTGATATCTACACCGATTTCGCCAGCCAATAATCCTGATAAATGGGCTACTTCAATCGAATGTTTCAAAGCATTTTGTCCATAGCTTGTTCTAAACTTCATTTTACCAAGTAATCGTACAAGTTCCGGATGAATTCCATGAACACCAACTTCAAGTGTTGCTGCTTCACCTTCTTCTCGAATCATGACTTCAACTTCTTTTTGAGCTTTTTCAACCATCTCTTCAATTCTTGCCGGATGGATTCTTCCATCTACAATCAGTTTTTCAAGAGCAATTCTTGCTATTTCTCTTCTGATTGGATCAAAACCGGATAAAATAACTGCCTCCGGTGTATCATCGATGATTAAGTCAACACCGGTTAAGGTTTCCAAAGTACGTATATTACGCCCTTCCCTACCAATGATTCTTCCTTTCATCTCATCATTTGGAAGTTGAACAACGGATATGGTTGTCTCTGCTACATGATCTGCAGCACATTTTTGAATTGCTGTTACAACATAATCCTTTGCTTTTTTGTCAGCTTCTTCTTTTGCCTTGCTTTCAAGTTCTTTTACTAACATTGCCGTTTCATGTTTAACTTCGTCTTCAACAGTTTTTAAAAGATATTCTTTCGCTTGTTCGGAGGTAAGTCCAGAAATTTTTTCTAACTCCTGCAATTGTCTGCCGTGAAGTTCTTCTGCTTCTGCCTTGATTCTGTCAAGTTCTGCTTCTTTTGCAGTAAGCTTAGATTCTTTCTTCTCAAGTGCTTCCGTCTTCCTGTCCAAAGTTTCTTCTTTAGAAAGAACACGTTTCTCGTAGCGCTGCACTTCTGCTCTTCTTTCCTTAGTTTCCTTCTCTAGTTCATTCTTAGTCTTTAAGGACTCTTCTTTTGCTTCGAGTAAGGCTTCTCTCTTCTTAGTTTCAGCTGTTTTTAAAGCTTCATCTATGATTTCTCTTGCTTTTTCTTCTGCAGATCCAATCTTAGCCTCAACGACTTTGATTCGATAGGCTATAGCAAAATGCCAAACAAGAGGAGCAACTACTACCAAGGTTACTAAAATAGCTATAACTATTTTTAGTATTTCTTGCACAGGAGCACCTCCTTATTTAATTTTCATTGTACAAAGATACAACACTTAAATTTTATACTGTTTTGCTCAGTATGTCAAGTATACTTCCTAAATTTTTATGCATTATGTCATAATATAACGAAAATAATCGATATTTTTTTGAATTATTATACTAATCGCCCTATTACAGTGTAAAAGTAAAAATCTTCTTATCAAAAGTTTCCTACATAAAAATAAGAATCAAAATAGATCATTTTCACTATATTCTCTCACCAATATAATAAAAGCCTTTACATTCCGTTAGTTTTACTTTAAGCAGAGTGCCAATCATATCCGGAGTCCCGTTAAAATGCACCAGCATATTATTACTTAATCTTCCGGTTAATAGGGAATTATTTTGATCATTTACTTCTTCAACCAGAATTTCCTGTATTTCACCCTTTTGGGTCTTCGTAAGGTCAGCGGATATCTCCTGAATAACCTTTAACAGCCGGTCAAACCGTTCCTTGGCCTCTGATTCTTCTACCTGATTGTCCATATTAGCCGCAGGAGTACCGGATCTTTTGGAATATAGGAATGTATATGCACTGTCATATCTAACTTTTTTTATCACATCTAAAGTCTCTAAAAAATCCTCTTCCGTTTCTCCCGGAAAACCTACAATAATATCTGTTGTCAGGGAAATATTTGGCATTGCGGTTTTTATGCGATCAACCAAGGATAAATAATCTTCTTTGGAGTACCTGCGGTTCATTATTTTTAGTATCTTGCTGCTGCCTGACTGTACGGGCAAATGCAGATGGTTGCAAATTTTAGTGGAATTTTTCATGACTTCAATTAAAGAATCGGATAGATCTTTCGGATGGGAAGTCATAAAACGGATTCTTTTCAGTCCCTCAATTTTTTCAATTTCCTTTAACAGGTCTGCAAAAGACATAGGTGTGCTAAGGGTTTTACCATAGGAATTAACATTCTGGCCTAAAAGCATAATTTCCATAACCCCATCTGCTACCAGATCTCTAATTTCATTTATTATATCTTCCGGATTACGGCTTCTTTCCCTGCCCCGTACATAAGGTACGATACAGTAGCTGCAAAAATTGTTACAGCCATACATAATATTAACCCCTGCTTTAAATTTGTATTTTCTTTCACTTGGAAGATCCTCTACAATTTGTTCCGTATCTTTCCATATATCAATAATCATTCCCCTGGAGGATAATCTGTTATAGATTAATTCAGCCAGTTTAAATATATTGTGAGTCCCGAATACGATGTCCACAAAACGGTAACTTTTTCTTATCTTTTCAACTACTGCATCCTCCTGCATCATGCAGCCGCATAATGCAATCATCATATTGGGATTTTTCTTTTTTAGGCTATTCAGGTAACCCAGTCTTCCGTATACCCTGGTATTTGCATTTTCTCTTACGGTACAGGTATTATATATAACAAAGTCAGCTTCTTCGGTATTCGTTTCTTGGAAACCAATTTTTTCCAGAATTCCTGCTAATTTCTCAGAATCTTTCGCATTCATCTGACACCCAAATGTCTGGGTAATGAACGTTAATGGTTTACCTGTTTCCTCTTCTTTAGCTTTTACCCATTCCCTGCATTTAGCCATAAAATAATATTGACGTTCCGGTTCTTTGCTGGGCTCAACTCCTAAGCAATTTATTTTATCTAAATCAATTTCCATATAATTCATAACTAATCTCAACTTTCTAAATAATATATACTGGCATGATTTTTAAAATACTTAAAAATCATATAAGCCAGATAAAAGGTTTCTCTACTAGTACCGGCAAATTATTGATAGCACTCTGTAACAGTAAGATTATATATGAATCGCAGAAAAATTACAACCCAATGCAATCTATTTGATATAGATAATTTGGTTTATATTTTTATGTTTTTTTCATTAAGTAAGATTCATCGCCAGGCTTATTATATTGTCTTTATTCATTCACTTTTATATCTCCCGTTTATGTACTGGCAGAATTTTTATGCTTTATATATTCAAATTTTTCTAACAATAACGTTTCAATATCAATATCATATTGATAACATATCTCAAATATCCTTATTATAACATTAGCTAATTCTGCCGGTATACCTTTTGGTTCACTATCTTCCCTGTAATAAGTGTAACAAGGGTGATACCCATTATAAAACTCTTCCAAAGTTTGTGATAAATCTTTGTGACACAATGCTATCATTTCAAAAAAATCTCTCTCTCTGCCGTCAAAATACCCAAGTCCTATAAATTGTTCCCCTATTTCATTTACATAATCCTTGATATTTAAAACTTCATGTAGATTCAAATTATGTTTTTTATCACCTTCAAATGTTAATTTTCCGTTACTATAAAGAGTTAATACCCACCGTCCTAAATCTTTCAACGCATTACTAAATGATTCAGCCGTTCCTAGATTTGGGTTGTTTTGTTCTATACATCTTTTTATCAACCTATGCAATTTAGTCATAATTTAACCTCCTGTCAGTCAAGAAAAAAATTTGAACCAGTTAACTTATAAAATCTCTCTGCTGTTGTAATAACTCCTTATACTCCCAATATTAATAGACAATTGCATAAAAATATGTTTTTACGCAATTGTCTATTCTTATTTTTTAATAAAAACATAATTTAAGGGATACATGTTAAAGATAAAGCACAGCATCTTATCCATTAACACATATCCCAAAGACATTCATATAACATTAGTTCTAAATAATTTTTAAATCTATCGAATTTGCCCATTACCAAATATAATATATTTGGTCGATGTCAGCGCTACCAGCCCCATAGGGCCTCGGGCGTGTAATTTCTGCGTGCTGATTCCGATTTCTGCCCCAAATCCGAATTCGCCTCCGTCTGTAAATCTTGTAGAAGCATTAACGTAAACCGCAGCAGCGTCGATTTCATTTAAAAACTTCAGGGCATGGCTGTAATCATTCGTGATAATTGCCTCAGAATGTTTGGTATTATAATAATTAATATGTTCAATTGCTTCGTCAATGGAATCAACAACTTTTAATGAGATAAAACGGTCTAAATATTCTTTTCCATAATCCTCTTCAGTAGCAGGTTCCATTTTATCACAAATTATTCTTGCCCTTTCATCGGCGCGAAAAACAATTTTTTTATCAGTTAATCGTTTATATACCAGAGGGATAAATTTATCAGCTACTTTGCTGTGTATTACAAGAGATTCACATGCATTGCATACACCCAACCGGTGTGTTTTTGCATTATCAATAATATTTAACGCCATATCAAAATCAGCGTATTCATCTACATATACATGGCAATTACCGGTTCCAGTCTCTATAACGGGAATTGTACTGTTCTCAACAACGGTACGAATTAGCCCGGCCCCACCTCTTGGAATCAATACATCAATGTATTGGTTTAAACGCATCATTTCCTTGGCTGTTTCTCTGTCAGTGTCCTCAATTAACTGTATGGAATTTTCACAAAGGCCAACTTTTTTCAGCGCTTCCCTGATTACATTTACAATTGCAATATTAGAATGGATTGCATCACTTCCGCCGCGTAATATAACGGCATTTCCTGTCTTAAAGCATAATCCGAAAGCATCTGCTGTAACATTAGGGCGGGATTCATATATAATTCCGATCACACCTATCGGTACTCTTTTTTGGCCAATCGTTAATCCGTTTGGTCTTGTAGTCATGGAAATGACTTCCCCAACCGGATCATTTAAATCAACTATTGCAAGCAGACCTTTAGCCATGGCTTCAATACGGTTTTGATTTAAGCGTAAACGGTCAATTAAGGCCTCTGTCATCCCATTTTCCCTGGCTGCTGTTATGTCTAATTCATTCGCCTTTAATATATCGGATTCATTCTCAAGTAAAAACCTGGCTGCGTTTTGAAGTCCTTCATTTTTGCGTTCCACGCCTAAAACATTTAACAGAGCAGCCGCTTTTTTCGCTTTAAAACCGATTTCTTCTAAATATTTCATAGGACCATCCTTTCTATATTTTCATAATTTAATTTAAATAAAAATATTATTTGATTATGCCGTATTGAGTTATTATAGAATCAACTTTAATGTCAGACTCTTCGACCGGTATTTTCTTTTGTACTTGAAAATCATATGCTAACGCAATTTTTTTTAAAGGACAGGAAGCATATTGTCTAAAAAAAGAATCATAATAACCCTTGCCATATCCAATTCGATTTTTATATTCATCGAATGCCAATCCGGGTACTATAATCAGATTCTCATCCAATGGATCGGGAATCGCTTCTTCTATCGTCGTTGGTTCCAATATTCCAAGCACACCCGGGGTTAAATCCTTTAGTGAATTTATATAAAAAAACTTCAAACCCTCCTGTGTTACTTTGGGGACCGCTGTTTTTTTACCCTGCTTTAGAGCAGTTGTTATAAGGGAAGTAGTTATGACTTCCTGATTAAATGATACATAACAGAAGATCCTTTTACATTTCTTAAATTCAGAGATTTCATATAATTGCTCCAGAATACGTTCACTATAAACCACTCGATCCGATTCCGGTAAATGTTTTTTTAACTCTTTTATGGATTTACGTATTTCATTCTTTTCCATCTATTGTTTATCTTTCTTAGCCAATTCCGTAACTGTTCCGTCCGGATTTAAAATCGAAACCTGATTAAGCGTACCTCTGAGATTTTTTCGCACCGCCTGAATGTACTCATTTCTTAGATCTGCCTGTTCTATCTTTTCTTCTTCTGTTAATCCCTCATTTTGAGATTTATGATATAACTCATTTATCCTGGTTAACTTTTTATCATCCATATTTTTACCCATGCATACCTATATTTTACCCGGTTCTGCACCTTAATTACCTTTCTTAAGCATTTGTAGTACTTTCAAATATTCCCCCAAATATCAGGGATACTGTTTTGTACGTATATAATCCAATAAAACAAAATGCTCATCTTTATGAGCTTTAAATAAGGTTCCCACATTTTTGCCTTCCATAATTTCATTAATTATGTATACATCTTCTCCATTTGCAATAATCATGTCTGCGCCGGAATCGGTTGCTATCCTGGCGGCTGAAATTTTAGTTGCCATACCTCCGGTTCCTACAGATGTGGATGAATCTTTCCCCATCTCACTGAGTTTATCATCAATGACTTCTACATAATCAATAAAGGCAGCATCCTTATTTTTACGTGGATCGTCAGTATATAACCCGTCAATATCGGATAACAAAATCAGCATATCTGCATTTACAAGTGCTGCTACGAGAGCAGATAAGGTATCATTATCACCAAATTCCAACTCATCGGTGGATACCGTATCATTTTCATTTACAATAGGAATAACTCCCATATTTAATAATTCTTCAAAGGTATTCCTTGCATTTTTTCTGCTGATATCATTAATCATTGTATATTTAGTCATTAAAATTTGTGCCGGTACCTGATTATATTCCGCAAATAATTTCTGGTATACCATCATTAATCTGGCCTGTCCCACTGCGGCACAAGCCTGTTTAACGGTTTTATCTCTGGGTTTTTCTTTTAATCCTAAGGTCTCCCTTCCTACTGCAATAGCTCCGGAAGATACTAATATCACATCCTTACCCTGATTCCTTAAATCTGTTAATATTCTTATCAGCTTTTCCATTTTGGACAAATTTAAGCTGTTTGTGATTTCATGAGTTAATGAAGACGAACCGATTTTTATTACTATTCTTTTTTTATCCTTAATTGCCGCTCTGTTAAAAGACATAAAATGCTCCTTTCAAACTTAAAAATCTTAGGTAATTGCATAGCGATTTGCGATAGCTTCAAAAACTTTAATACCATCCATGGCAGCGGATGTAATGCCGCCGGCATACCCAGCTCCTTCCCCGCAGGGATAGATTCCGGATATATTGGACTCAAACTGTTCATTTCGTTCCATTCTAATCGGAGAAGAAGTCCTGGTCTCCACTCCTGAGAGCACTGCTTCCTCATCGGCATAACCGGGTATCATTCTGTCAAAAGCCTTAATTCCTTCCGATAGGGATGTTATTACATATTCAGGAAGGCATTGTCTTAAATTCGCAAGTTCGTATTTTCCTTTTATGTTGGGTTTAATATGGCCTATTGTAACACTCGGCTGATTATTTAACAAGTCTCCGAATAATTGTACCGGTATATTTCCATTACCGATTTGATATGCTTTTCTTTCCCAAGTGCGTTGAAATTCCACCCCTGACAAAACTTCCGGAACTTCTGCTATTTTAGGGAAATCCGCCGGAGTTACGGTGATAATTAAAGCGCTGTTGGCATTTTCCTCATCCCTTGCATGATTACTCATACCATTTACAGCAATTCCTCCCTTTTCAGAAGAAGCATTCACTACAAAACCTCCCGGACACATACAGAAAGAATAAATGCTCCTTCCTGTACTGGTTTTATAGGCCAATTTATAATCTGCAGCCGGGAGCTTTGGGAAAGACTCTCCATACTGATTTTTATTGATTAATAACTGCGGATGTTCAATTCTTACACCGATGGCAAAGGATTTAGAAGATAATTTAAGGCCCCTCTTATATATTAATTCAAAGGTGTCTCTTGCACTATGTCCTATTGCTATAACTAAAACACCGCAATCAATCCGCTCTGTCTCATTTACCTCTATACCGGTTAATTGACCGTTTTCTATAAATATGTCAGTAAGACAGGTATTAAATCTTACCTCTCCGCCTAACGATATGATTTCTTCACGGATTCCCTTCACAACGCACCTAAGCTGATCCGTTCCGATGTGTGGTTTATTCAGATATAATATTTCACCGGGAGCACCGTGTTCCGCAAACACTTCCAGAACTTTCAGATTTCTTCCGTATTCATCTTTTACCAAGGTATTAAGCTTTCCATCGGAAAAAGTGCCTGCGCCGCCCTCACCGAATTGTACATTAGAATTAAGATTTAATTCGTTGTTTTCCCAATATTGTTCAACTGCCTTGATACGGTTTCTTACTTCATCTCCCCGTTCGATAAGAAGAGGCCGATACCCGTTTTTCGCTAACATAAGTCCGCAGAACAGCCCTGCCGGGCCGGTTCCTATAATAACCGGCCTGTTTTTAAGTTTCTCTTCACCGGTTGCTTTAAAATTATATTTCTTTCTTTCTCCCAATAATATATTGGGGTTATGAACCCGCTTTATTACCTTATTTTCCTGAGAAACTTTCACTTCCACGCTGTATACAAAAAGGATATCATTCTTTTTTCTTGCATCAATGGATCTTTTAATTAAGGAATACTCTATAATTTCAGACTCGGATATCTTTAGTTGTTTCGCAATTAATTTCTTTAATTCTTCCCTTGAGTGATCAATCTTTATTTTCAACTGATTTATTTGAATCATATGAATCGTTTAGTACTACAAGTAATCCTGCAATACTGCCTCTAATTGTTGAAAGAATCCTTAAGGCATTCCTCTCTTTGAATATTTTCTTTCAACATCCAACTATTTCATTCCGCAATTCATTCCGGCTAAAACACCGGTGGACCAGGCCCACTGAAGATTATAACCTCCGCAGGTTCCATCAACGTCGATTATTTCACCGGTAATATATAATCCTTTTATTAACTTTGATTCCAGGGTTTCCGGATTTATCTCTGTTGTATCAACCCCTCCGGCGCTAACCTGTGCCTGTTCAAAGGAATTGGGCTCTGTTATGATAACACGCCATCCCTTTAATTGCTTTACCAAATCATTTATTTGATTCTTATTAACAGAGTTACTGAGTTTAGTTGGTTCCACTCCGGCCTCTTTTAATCCAACAAATATTAATTTATTATTTAATAATCCAATCAGATTCTCTTCCACGGTTCTGTAAGGATTTCTGGTTATTCTGGAAGATATGAGTTTGTAAGCCTCTTCAAACGTCATATGGGGCAGATAATCTATAACAAGATGTACTTTTTTATTTTCACTTAATGCTTTCGATGCAAATCTGCTAATCTGTAAAACTGGAATTCCGGACAGACCGTAAGCTGCTAATAATAACTCACCCTGCTCTTTTACAGCTAACATATCATTGATATATAAAGCAATCTGCGCTTCCGTCCTGACACCCGACAAAGTTTTGAAATATTTGGAACCGGATTTTAATTGCACCAGAGCCGGCAAGGGTTTTATAACCCGGTGACCTAAACTTTTGGCTAATTGATAACCACTTCCGTCGGATCCTAGATTCGGTGACGCACAGCCGCCTGCCGCCAATATTACCTGATCAGCTAAATAGGAGTCCTTGTCCGTTATAACTTGAAATTGATCCGTTTGTTTAACTATCTGTTTTACATGGGTTTCGGTAATAATCCTGACTTTCAGCTGTAACAGCTCCAAACGGAGTACTTCTACCACGGAAGATGCCTGTTCTGAATTGGGATATACATAACCGTTTTTCTCTTTTGGATAAATTCCAAGTTCTTTAAATAAATCTATAGTCTGTTCTACTCCAAACCCAGACAATACTTTCATAGCAAATGAAATGTCATTTCCTCTGTAATGTTCTGCCTTTTGGTTCCTATTAGTATAATTACACTTTCCGTTACCGGTAGCCAGTAATTTTTTCCCAATCTTATCTTTATGTTCCAGAATGGTGACCGTATTATTATTCCTGGCTGCATAGATTGCTGCTACCAGTCCGGATGCACCGCCCCCGATAATTATTATATTACTCATTAAGGGAATCCTCCCAGCTTATTTTAATTAATAATAAGGATCAAATAAAAGAATTATATATTCTTCCTGATATTAGCTATATGTTAACTATATTTTAACCATAATCCTATGTTTATTTCAAGCATTATATGAAAGAATATATATTCATAGTGAGCAAACCGTTACTGTTCACTCCCATACGACATTCTGAAAAAAACAATATGTTTACTATCATACCAGTTAAATAACCATCTGTCATGTTAAAAATGATACAAAAAAGAGTATTTTTATCACATTTAAACCAAAACTTCATTTATATTAATATCTGTTTTCAAATAATTCAAATCTGGCACTGTTAAAATAATTTATATTGGCTATTTTAACAGTGTCAGAATGCAGTATACTGTTCTCATAACTATAACTGCTTAGACAGTTATACTATCCGGATAAGTGTTAAATATATGATTATTGATTGGAGGTTATATGAAAGAGAACCGATATGAACTGAATAAAGAATTAGCCCAGATGTTAAAAGGTGGGGTAATTATGGATGTAACTACACCTGAACAGGCTATCATCGCAGAGGAAGCAGGTGCTTGTGCTGTTATGGCATTAGATAGAATACCGGCAGATATCAGAGCCGTCGGTGGAGTGGCTAGAATGAGTGATCCGAAAATGATACAAGGCATACAAGAAGCCGTATCTATTCCGGTAATGGCTAAATGCAGAATCGGTCATTTTGCAGAAGCACAGATTTTAGAAGCCATCGATATTGACTACATCGACGAAAGCGAAGTTCTCTCACCTGCAGATGATGTTTATCATATAAATAAAAAAAAGTTTACTGTACCGTTTGTATGTGGTGCAAAAAATTTAGGAGAAGCTTTAAGACGTATTAATGAGGGTGCCTCCATGATTCGCACCAAAGGTGAACCGGGGACCGGGGATATTGTGCAGGCAGTTCGGCACATGAGACGGATGAACGGAGAAATTGCTCGTTTAACTGCACTAAGAGAGGATGAACTATATCAGGCAGCTAAAGAAATGCAGGTTTCATATGATTTAGTTCTGTTTGTTCATAATAGCAGAAAACTTCCGGTCGTCAATTTTGCAGCCGGCGGAATTGCAACACCTGCAGATACTGCACTGATGATGCAGCTTGGAGCAGAGGGAGTCTTTGTAGGTTCCGGTATCTTCAAATCCGGTAATCCGGCAAAAAGAGCGGCTGCTATTGTAAAAGCCGTCACTAATTATAATGACTCTAAGCTGATAGCTGAGTTATCCAAAGACCTGGGTGAAGCTATGGTTGGAATTAATGAGAATGAAATTAAACTCCTTATGGCAGAAAGGGGTATCTAAATGATAATCGGTGTTTTGGCACTTCAAGGAGCTTTTATCGAACACGAAAATACCCTGAAAAAATTAGATGTTGATTATTTTGAAATACGCAAACGTTCAGATATTGAAAGACATTTAGACGGACTCATCCTGCCAGGCGGAGAAAGTACTGTAATGGGTAAGTTATTACGGGATGCTGGACTTTATGAGCCACTCAAAAATAAACTCATTAACGGGTTGCCTGTAATGGGTACCTGTGCAGGATTAATATTGCTTGCTTCGGAAATTTCAGATTCCGATACGGTTCATTTCGGAACCCTGCCAGTTACTGTCAAGCGAAATGCATACGGGCGTCAAACCGGAAGTTTCTATATGGAAAGTAATTTTGCTGATTTAGGAATCGTTCCTATGAAATTTATCCGGGCACCATATATTCGATCAGTAAATAGTGAAGTCAGCATTTTAGCTGTAGTAGAAAACCGGATTATTGCTGTACGGTATCAGCATCAATTAGGGATTGCTTTCCACCCAGAACTTACCGATAACACAGCGATTCATAGCTATTTTATTAACATGATTCATGAAAAGACAATATCTAATATAAAGGAATAATTCCTTGATTCGTATTATTAAATTCGGACTGACTGCAAAATAAAAATAACTTTACTTGAGCATAAGTAAAGTTATTTTTTATTTTGCAGCAGATCTATTTTAACTATTAAATGCAAAAACTGCTTTTATATATTTTTTATTACCTGACAGGTTGCCTTAATATCTGCCTCTGTGTGGGCAGCCGATACAAACATGGCTTCAAACTGTGACGGAGCGATATAAATTCCATTATCCATCATTTTTCCAAAATACTCAGAATACTTAGCGGTATCGGAAGTAATAGCAGAATTATAATCTTTTACTTTATGATCTGTAAAAAAAGCACATACCAGGGAACCAATCCGGTTCACCTGAATCGATTCCTTTTTGTCTTTGTTACGTTCCGTAAAAGCAGTTGCTAGTTGCATTGCTTTCCATTCCATTTCTTTATAATATTGAGGATTATCATTTAATATTTCAAGAGTTTTTATTCCGGCCGCTGTTGCTACGGGATTTCCTGATAAGGTTCCTGCCTGGTAAACAGGTCCTAAGGGTGATACCATCTGCATAATGTCTTTTCTTCCGCCATAAGCTCCGATTGGCATCCCTCCGCCTACAATTTTCCCAAGGGTTGTAAGATCCGGTTTTATTTTATAATAATCCTGAGCTCCGCCGATTCCTAAACGAAAGCCTGTAATTACTTCATCAAAAATAAGTAAAGCATCATTCTCTTCCGTAATATTTCTTAAGAAAGGTAAAAAATCTTCTTCCGGAAGAACCACACCCATATTGGCGGCTACCGGTTCCACAACAACCGCGGCAATTTTTCCTTTATATTCATCAAATAATTGCTGTACGGATGATTTATCATTATACTCTGCAATTAGGGTATTCTTGGTATATGATTTAGGAACACCTGCACTGTCAGGTACTGCCTGGGTAAGCGCTCCGGAACCTGCCTTCACTAGTAAACCGTCTGAATGACCGTGGTAACACCCTCTGAATTTGATTATCATATCCTTTTTTGTGAAACCTCTGGCAGTCCGGATGGCACTCATAACGGCTTCTGTCCCAGAACTCACTAAACGTACCATTTCCATGGAAGGCATTATCTGATTGATTAATTCAGCCAATATCACTTCTTTTTTAGTAGGCGCTCCAAAAGTCAAACCATCCCTTACTGCCTTGTTAACCGCTTCTATAACAGCTTCCTGGGCATGACCTAAAATAGCAGGACCCCAGGAACATACATAATCAATGTATTCATTACCGTCTACATCATAAATTCTGCTGCCTTTTGCTTTTTCTATAAAAACCGGAGTTCTGCCTACCGCTCTAAAAGCTCTGACCGGACTGTTCACACCACCCGGTAAAATTCCGACTGCTTCCTTATACAATATTTCTGATGTTTGATTTTTCATGTTCTGTCTCCATTAATACCGTTTAAATCAATCTGTGATATTGCCACGTAATATGTGAAGAATCACAGCACGGCAACCTTTCCTAATCTAATTTTCATAACTACTCATTAGTGGCTATCCAGCCGGCAACATCCAGTGCATGATAGGTAATAATTATTTTAGCACCTGCCCTTTTCATTGCAATCAAATTTTCCATCACAATCTTTTTCTCATCAATCCATCCATTTAAAGCTGCTGCTTTCACCATAGCAAATTCACCGCTTACATTATAAGCAGCAATAGGATAATCTGTCTCAAGTGCAACCGTTTTAATGACATCCAAATAAGCTAAAGCTGGTTTAACCATAACAATATCGGCCCCCTCTTCAATATCATCCTTTACTTCACGCACAGCCTCTTTCACGTTAGCATAATCCATCTGATAGGTTTTACGGTCACCGAATGCCGGTGCGGAATGCGCCGCATCACGAAAAGGAGAATAATATCCGGAAGAATATTTCGCACTGTAGGCCATAATAGGAGTATGAAGATATCCTTTTTCATCCAGTGCAATACGGATCGCATGGATATGACCATCCATCATATCGGATGGAGCTATTATATCAGCTCCTGCTTTTGCACAGGTAACCGCAGCTTCAGCTAATAAAGGTAATGTTTCATCATTTAGTATCATTCCGTCCTTAATTAAACCACAATGACCATGAGACGTATATTCACAAAGGCAGATATCAGCAATCACAACGAAATCCGGATAGTTTTCCTTTATAAAACGGATTGCATTTTGTACAATTCCATTCTCATCATAAGCCTGACTACCCACTTCATCCTTATGTTCCGGAATTCCGAAGATCAGTATGCTTTTTACTCCGCTTATTTTAATACGCTCTAATTCTTCTTCCAATCTGTCTATAGAATATTGATAAATTCCAGGCATGGAATCCACAGGATTTTTTTGATTTTCCCCCTCCACTACAAAGATTGGATATACAAGATCCGTTATCTGTATATTGGTTTCTCTGACTAATGCCCGTATCGTTTCATTTACTCGAAGCCGTCTTCTCCTAATCATATTATCCTCCTGAATAACATCGTTTTATATATCTTTTTTATCATATAATTAAAGTTGCATAGGTCAATTAGTGTCACGTTGTGTAAACGTACCCAGACTTTAATTAAAATTAAATCCTATATCCTATTGGTATCTTCTATAATACAAGAAACCAATCCAGGTACACTATATTCTCTTGCTATACAGTAATTCGTTACTCCGTATTCTCGTAGTTTCTTCGCTGTAATATCACCAATGCAGATAATCTTAGTTTTCTCGGTATTAAGTATTAAACTGTCTGCTTCTTTAAAAAAACCCTCAACACCTGAAGCACTGGCGAAAGTTATATAATCATAATCTATCAGTTCTGAAATTATCCTTTTACGCTTTTCCTGATCTATCTCAATTGAATATAATTTAATGTCCGTATAAGGTACTAAATAATCGCTTAAAATTTTCGTTAAATCCTTTGAACCATTCGCAGCTCGTGGAATCAGTACTTTATCTTCTTTTGTTAATAATTTAACCAGTCCGTTAGCTAAGAATACGGTTGTATATAACTCCGGCACATAATCTGCCATAAATCCCTGCCTCATAAGGGCTTCTTTTGTCCCATTTCCAACTGCCGCAAAAGAAATATGACCTAACTTACGATAATCAAATTGGTTTTCCTTTAAATATTGAAAAAACAGATCAACTCCATTCGTACTGGTAAACACAATCCAGGTATATTCTGAAATACTATCGACAGCGCTTTTTAGTTCAGCAAGTTTCTCCGATTCTTTCACATATAAAAAGCTTAGATTATCTACATAAGCTTTCTCATTTCTTAACTGATTCGCTATTTTCTCCGCTAATTCAGGAGTGCCGGTCACGCCTATCTTTAACCCTGACAACTTGCCATATTGTACCGCATTCATATCAAGATCCGTAACAGCTCCAATAAGGATAACAGCCGGTGCCACAACCTTCTCTTCCTTTACTTTTTCCTCTATGGTAACTAAAGTACCCCTAACCGTTTTTTGCTGAATTGTAGTCCCCTTTGAAATAACTGCTGCCGGAGTATTGCCATCCTTACCATATCTTATCAATTCCTTAACAATACGCGATAAATTGCCCATTCCCATTAAAAAAATAAGAGTTCCCTCTAATTTAGCCAAAGTTTCAAAATTTTCCGCGAGCTCATTATCAGTATCCTTCGTATGACCTGTAACAACGTGAAAACTTCTGCTGATACCTCTATGGGTTACGGGTATTCCCGCATATGTTGCAGCTGCAATCGCTGATGTGATTCCCGGTATTACCTGAAATGGTATACCGGCCTTTTGTAAAGCCATTACTTCTTCTCCGCCCCTTCCGAATACGAAAGGATCACCGCCTTTTAAGCGAACAACCCTTTTCCCCTCTAAGGCTTTTTCTACAATAATTTGATTTATGGCTTCCTGATTAAAGCTATGTCTTCCGACTTCTTTACCTACATAAATTTTCTCACTTTTTAAAGGCACGAAATCCAGCAAAGAATCAGAAGCTAATCTGTCATAAATTACTACTTCACATTCCTCTAATCTTGCTTTTCCTTTTAAGGTCAGCAGTTCCGGATCACCCGGTCCGGCACCTACCAAATAAACCATCCCATTTTTATCCATATAAATCTCCTGCCAGTATACATTTAATTCGTAGTGGTTCCTATACGTTTTAATAAAACCTCATTAATCTGAATTAAAAAACTTTTTAACTAAACTAGATTACTCCAGATTAAGGATTTCATTTACCAGTTTTTTTGCTAAAAGTAATCTTTCTTCGATTCCGGAAGTTCCTTTAACCCGGATTACTTTATCTTTATATTTATATATTACTCGAAGAGTTATCTTATCTTTATCAATATGGGAATAAACTCCGATAGGCTCACTGCATCCTGCATTAAGAAGTTTTAATACTTCTCTTTCTGTCTCCAGATTATACATGGATTCCATATTATTAAATGATTGCAATACTCCTTGTAAGGCAGCATCCGCTCTTCCCTCTATAGCTATGATACCCTGCCCAGCCGCAGGAATAAATCTCTCCTCATCTAAATATTCAAAATCATATTCCTTATCCTCTTGCAGGTTAAGCCTTTTTAAGCCGGCTGCCGCCAAAATAATACCGTCGTATTCTTCATTTTGCAATTTTAATAGCCTGGTACCGACATTGCCCCTCAGGTTTTTTACCTGTACCGGGTATAATTCCTCTATCTGAATCTGTCTTCTTAAGCTGCTGGTTCCGACGATACCGTTAGGTGGAAGCGGGCAATTTTTTCTGGTTACAAGTACGTCTCTTAAGTCTTCCCTTAAGGATACGGCAAGAATTGACAGTCCCTTTGGAAGATTGATTGGCATATCTTTTGCACTATGTACCGCTATATCAATTTTCCCCGTAAGCATGGCATCTTCAAACTCATTGATAAACGCTCCTTTACCACCAAAACTTTCTAACGGTTTATCCAAAATCTGATCTCCCATAGTGGTCATCGGAACCAGTTCAATTTCTATATCAGGATTTGCTTTTTTTATTGCATCCACAACCATTTCCGTTTGTACCATTGCAAGTTTACTTTTTCTTGTTCCTATTTTAATATGTTGTTTCACTGATTCCTCCGCAATAATTCGTTAGATTTCCTGATTTTCTTTTACTCTCTTTATAACATCCTGTATATCCGTTTTTGTCAGTTTACCTTGTTTTAAACAGCCCAATTCCACTAACTGTTTATAAACCAGTTTCCTCTCTGCCTCCTGTTCAAACAAGAACTGTACCTCATCCCTTATATCGCCGAGAATCTCAACCAGTTCTTCCATGTAATCAGGTATAACTTCTTTTATTCTGCTTTTAATTCTTTTTGAAATAACAGGACTTTTGCCGGAACTGGTTATACCCACGGTTATGGCACCTTTCTTAACGTAGGCCGGAAATATAAAACTGCATTCTTCCTTTTTATCAACTACATTTACAGGGATTCTAAGTCCCTTGCATTCCCTGGATATCCTTGTGTTTAATTGTATGTCATCTGTCGCTGCTATTACTAAGAATGCATCTTTTATATCAGTAGCTTCATAGAATTTATTTATCAATGTGATTTTATCCTTTAAAACCATTACGCATTCACAAAATTCCGGGGCAACAACAACTACTTCTGCTTCAAATTCCAATAAGACTCTTATTTTCCTGCAGGCAACCATTCCACCGCCGATTACAATACACAATTCATCTTTTAAATCCACAAACATTGGAAAATATGCCACGTTAAATCTCCTTAAACCTTTATGTATTATTTATTTTCAGTTAATTTTGTCAAGCTTTGTATTATCACTTTCAACTCATCATTGGTTACTTGATTCCGGATCTTATACATTATACTTTCAAATGGTTGATTTTCAAATATTTCTTTTAATTCATTCATCCGGGGAATAAAATTCCTAAAATTTATTTCTTTATAGAATTCATCCACCTGTTTATCAATGATTAGTTTTGCTGCCTCAATTTCCTGAAGTTTTAAATTATTATTTACTTCAGCAACTTGTTTAAAATAATCAATATCTATCAGCTTCACATTCTCTAATTTTTCAATATTCTTGTCTATGTCTGTTGGTACCGCCAAGTCCATATACAATTGTTCCTTTTTATCTGATATATGCTTCTTTAATTCTTCTGCTGTAATGGTATAATGCGGACTTGAAGTTGCACTGATTATGACATCTGCTTCTTTCATTGTATCATACCGTTTATGATAATCAATCATTTTAACTTCAGGGTAGGATATAACTAATTCGTCCGGTATATTATGGTTACGTATCGTCCCCATAATTTCAACATTTTTATTATGGTACAAATTTTTCATTACTATGGTACCGAATTTACCGGATAATCCTATAATTAAAACTTTTTTCAACTGATCTTTATTTGAAAAGTGAACTACTTCATTTGCTGCTAAGGTACCGATAGAAATTGAGGTTTTCGAAATTTTGGTTTCCGTTTTTACTTTTTTGGCACAGGTAATAGCAATTCGAAATAAGGTATTCAGTAAAAAATCCGTCGTACCCGCCTGTAAGGCTAATTGATAATCCTCTTTTACCTGACCCAGAATTTCATCTTCGCCAATCAACATAGAATCTAAACCGCAGGTAACCTGAAATAAATGTTTCACTGCTTTTTCATTCTGGTACCTAAAATAATATTTTATCACATGGTCATAATTTAATCTTTTTCTTTCCACTAATAACTGCATAATCTGATCTGACGCCATTTTACCTCCGACAGCATATACTTCTGTCCGATTACAGGTGGTTATCAGGACACATTCACTGACATCACTTTTTTGCAGTGCAGCTTTCATAAAATCTATTTTTTCTTCCTTCTGAAATGCCAATAACTCTCTTATTTCAACGGGAGCTGTTTTATAACTTATACTAATATTATAAATATTCATTGGTAAACCTCTCTCTGTCTGTTTCCCGCGTATTTCTGTCAGAACAATGAATCATAATTACATACCAGATCATCAGTTCCTTTTTCCGCTTTCATTATACCATGAACAAAACCATGTTCCTGGTCTTGTTGCTCCAATCGGCATTGCAAGACGACTTGCAATTCCTCATTCCGCTTTCATTATACCATGAACAAAATTCATGTTCATGGTCTTGTTGCTCCAATCGGCATTGCAAGACGACTTGCAATTCCTCATTCCGCTTTCATTATATCATAAACTTTTTAAACATAAACAAGAATTTCATCTATTTGACTTTTATTTAACAAGAAATTTCTCAGAACTATCCTGTTAAATAAAAACAGACCTGATATATTGAGGTTAATAAAAATTATGACACCTCAAACATCAAGTCCGTTTTCTATTAATAGTATTTATGAATTAAAATAACGGATATAAAAAAATGGTTATTCTACAACAACACCTTTTTGCAGCATAATATTAGCATATAGGGCCTTTTCACTGGTAGCTATAATAGCATAAGCTGTTTTAGCTTCTTCATAAAATTTAAATCTCTCGATACCTCCTACTGCTTTTTCACCGCGATTATCATATTTTGTTACAATTTCTTTATAAGTATCCCAAATAGGTGTTTCAACCGCATCACCAGGCATAACCTCCATGAGGTTAACCGGCTTATCGGTATAAGTATCTAAAGGAAACACTTTTAATATAGCATCTAATAGTTCCGGAACTCCATGTCCGTCACAACGAATAACTATCGCATTTTTTCCCATGGATTCCGCAGGAAAATTACCGTCTGAGATAACCAAACGGTCACTGTGTCCCATCTCACACAGTACTTTTAATAACTCCGGTGATAAAATTGCTGGTATACCTTTTAACATAATGACCTCCATAAATTTATTGTACTAATTATTTACACAGCAGTTTTGCTCTATAAAAAACACTCTTACTTCAGGACGATTTCTTTATAACGCTTATAGGCTTCTTCCCAGGCCTCTTTCTCTTTAGGTTCATATTTTACAATGTCAGGTGACTGGCCGATTATTTTTCTTGCCTCGGTTATATCCTTAATCTGACCGGATGCCATTAGCTGGAGGGCTACATTACCAAGAACCGTAGCTTCAACCGGTCCGGCCGTTACGAAACATCCGCTTGCATTCGCCGTAAACTGGCAAAGTTGTTTACTTTGGATTCCTCCGCCTACCATATGAATCTTATTATATACATGTCCGGTACAATCGCTGATTTGCTCCAGTGCATAATGATATTTTAAAGCAAGACTTTCATTGATACATCGTACTATCTCACCCACTGATTCCGGTATCATCTGTCCGGTGCGTCTGCAGTACTCCCGGATTCGCGAGGGAATATCCCCTGAGGATGAGAATTCTGTGGCATCCGGATCAATAAAACAGGCAAATGCTTTTGCACCAAGCGCTAACTCTTCCAATTTACTGAAATTGTATTCCTGACCTTCCCTGATCCATTGTCTTCTGCTTTCCTGTATCAGCCACAAACCGGTTATATTTTTAAGAAAAGAAGCTTTACCGCCATAACCGCCTTCGTTGGTTATATTGTAATAATCGGATTTTTCATTGATTAGAGGCTTATCCAGTTCCGTTCCGATCAGGGACCAGGTACCGCAGCTTATGAATATGAAATTATCTTCTTCTGCCGGTACTGCAACTAAGGCGCTTTGAGTATCATGTCCGGCTACGGCAATGACATCACATTTTTTAACACCAAGTTCCTCGCAGATTTCGTCCGAAAGAACTCCTATTTTAGTTCCGCTTGCCACAACCGGCGCAAATATTTTCTTTGGTAAACCAAGAGTTTCAATAACCTTATCTGACCAGATACCTTTCTTTGCATCCAAAAGCTGACTGGTTGAAGCAATAGAATATTCCGATGCTTTTACTCCGGTTAACATGAAGTTAAATAAATCCGGTGTTAATAGCATTTTATCTGTTCGATCTAATAATTCTGTTCTGTTTAGCTTCAGGGATAATAACTGGAACGCTGTGTTTATTTCCATAAACTGATTGCCGGTTATGCTGTAGAATTCTGTTTTCGGCAATTTTTCAAAACTTTTCTCAAGCATTCCCAAAGTCCGCTTATCCCTGTAATGTATCGGATTCTCCAGTAAATTACCATCCTTATCAAGCAGACCAAAGTCAACACCCCAGGTATCGATTCCGATACTGTCAAATTCCGACTCATGTTTTGCTTTTAATAATCCCTGCTTTATTTCATGAAATAATCGGAGAATATCCCAGTACATCGTTCCGTTAACCATAACGGGATCATTGGAAAACCGGTGAATTTCCTTTAACTGTATTGAGGAACCGTCGTAAATACCAAGCATAGCTCTTCCGCTGGAAGCTCCAAAATCAAATGCTAATACTTTTTTCACGGCTAAACCCTCCTTTATTATTTATAAAGCGGACCATAAGCTTCACAAGCTCTGTAATCCTGGCCTTCTTTATCCATTCCGAATGCATTCCAGGCTGCAGGTCTGAATATTTTATCTTCCGGCACATTATGCATACATACCGGTATTCTTAAGATGGAACATAAGGTGAGGATATCGGCACCGATGTGGCCATAACTGATAGCACCATGGTTAGCGCCCCAATTATTCATAACGTCATAAGCGGATTTAAATGCACCAGTTCCGGTAAGTCTTGGAGCAAACCAGGTACATGGCCAGGTATAGTCTGTCCTCTTCCATAACTTGTCTGAAACTTCTTCCGGAAGATTTACTGTATAACCCTCAACTAATTGCATTACCGGACCTAACCCTTTTACAATATTTAAACGCATCATGGTAACCGGCATTTCACTTCTTGTTAAAAATCTGGAGGAATATCCGCCGCCTCTGAAATAACCGATATCGGCTGCATTCCAGGTAGTTGCTTTTAAGCAGGCTTTTTGGTCGTCTTCTGTCATTTCCCAGAAAGGTTTGATGATACCATTACCCTTGGCATCTTTTACTTCACCACAGGCATCAATACAGGCTGCTCCGGAATTGATTAAATGTATGAAACCTTTGGATTCCTTAGCCACTCCTTCAAGATCATATCCGGTGGCTTTTTTAACTGCTTCCGGACTCCAGTAGGTTCTTACGTCAGCAAAAATTTGTGCCGTATTGGTTAATAATTTACCGAATAACATGCTGGTACCGTTTAAAGTATCATTTTCGGTTGCAAGAATATAAGGCTCTCTTGCACCTTCCCAGTCAAAAGAAGAATTAAGCATTGCTTCCGGGAAGTCACAGTTTGGATAAAAATCAGTCCATTGTCTTTGGCCCTGGAAACCACCTGCTATTGCATTATGACCGACTCTTTCTTCCTTAGCATCATCGGGAAGATTTGGATTACCGTTGTATAAATCCTTGATAATACACATCATTTTAACTACGAATTCCCAGTCTTTTTCTTTCTGTTCCGGGGATTTCTGTATTTCTGCCGGATTTTTATCGAAGCCTTCCGGACAGTTTGCTTTTGTCCAGGCTAATGCTTTTTCATATTCCCCTTTATCATAAATATCTTCTGTCATTCTGCGGATAATTTCAACTTCATCCACGGATTCAACTCTCATTCCTAAATATTCTTCAAAGAACTCAGGATTAATAATGGAACCTGCAATACCCATACAGATCGAACCGATCTGTAAATAAGATTTACCTCTCATAGTTGCCGCTGCAACAGCTGCACGTCCGAAACGTAATAACTTTTCTTTTACATCCTCAGGTATATCCGTATCATCGGCATTCTGCACATCATGTCCGTATATGCCGAATGCAGGAAGTCCTTTTTGTGCATGTCCTGCTAACACAGCTGCCAGATAAACTGCTCCCGGCCTTTCTGTACCGTTAAATCCCCAAACACCTTTAATCGTCATTGGGTCCATATCCATAGTTTCAGAACCGTAACACCAGCAAGGTGTAACAGTAAGAGTAATATCCACACCTGCTTTCTTAAATTTATCAGCGCAGGCTGCTGCTTCCGCAACACGTCCAATCGTAGTATCGGCTAGAACAACTTTCACCGGTTCTCCGTTGGAATATCTTAAATTCTTAGTAAACAGTTCTGCTGCTGCCTTAGCCATATTCATAGTCTGTTCTTCCAGTGATTCACGTACCTTAAGAACTCCTCTTCGTCCATCAATAGTGGGTCTGATTCCGATTACAGGATAATCTCCAATTAATCTGCTTTTAGCCATTATAAAATACCTCCGTTAATAAAATAATTTGACAGGTAATACTAACTTCATTTCTATTATAGTATATACTTGAATGTATTTTAATACTTGTGATATAATAGCAAAAAATATAACAATTTTCACATTCGGGGGATCATATGCAATATATAGATTATAATGAAAGAAAAATACGCGGAACCTTTGATTTTCCTATAGAATTTTACCATATCGACAGTCAGCACCCCCAATATGCCATGCCGTATCACTGGCATGTAGAATATGAAATTATTCGTATTTTAGAGGGTTCTTTTACCGTATCTCTGGATGAAAATGAATTTCAGGCAGAACACGGAGATGTAATATTTATTAACAGCGGGACGTTACATGCCGGTATACCAAATAATTGTATATACGAATGCATTGTATTTGATATGAATATGCTTATGAAAAAAGATACTGTCTGCCAGAAATATATCCAGGATATTATGAACCATGTCATTAATATAAATCAATTCTATAAAAAGCAATCATCTGAATTTCATAAAGCAGTTTGGCAATTATTTGACGTAATGGATCATAAAAGCTACGGATACCAGCTTATCGTACAAGGCTGCCTCTATCAGTTTCTGGGTATTATATTAGAACATGGTGATTATGTGACCGATTCCCTGCAGACACCGCAGAATCATAGACGTATTCTTCAATTAAAACAGGTGCTGGAATTGATAGAAAATTCCTACCCTGACCAGATTACCTTAGATCAGTTATCTAAGGCAGCCGGTATGTCACCAAAATATTTTTGCCGCTTTTTTCAGGAAATGACTCATAAAAGTCCGATTGATTATTTAAATTATTACCGTGTGGAACGTGCCTGTTACCAATTGCTTAATACAGACACGTCCATAACGGATATCTCATATGGCGTCGGTTTTAATGATTTAAGTTATTTTATCAAATCCTTTAAGAAATATAAAGGGATTACACCGGCAAAATACAGAAAACTTAATTATATACCGGTATATTGATATGTATTCAACGCTCTACTTAAGGTTTTGCAGGTAATCTTTTACTTCAAACAAGGAATCAAATTTGCCATAAATTAATTTCTTAAGTTCTTCATCCGGCTGAATTAAATCCGGTACCATAATTGGTTTTAAACCGGCATGATAGGCAGCTTTTAAACCATTGGGGGAATCCTCTATGGCGATGCTGAATTCCGGTTTGGAGCCAAGCTCCATGCATGCTTTTTGATAGATTTCAGGATTTGGTTTGCCATGTTCAACCATATCTCCCGTTACAATTGCCTGAAAATAATGAGCAAGTTCTGCCTTGTTAAGGTAATTTATAACACTGGCTTTATTTGTTGACGTAGCTAATGCTATTTTATAATCATTCTCCTGTAAAAAATTAAGCACTTCAAACACGCCAGGTTTTATCAGAAGCCCCTCTGTTTCTATCCTTTCCTTAAATAATAC
Organism: Anaerocolumna sp. MB42-C2; assembly: GCF_030913705.1. Classification (GTDB taxonomy): domain Bacteria; phylum Bacillota; class Clostridia; order Lachnospirales; family Lachnospiraceae; genus Anaerocolumna. Next base: position 146,521 of record NZ_CP133190.1, on the reverse strand, counting down.
GGACGAACGTTCCTTAAACTTTTCATAAGGGAAATCAGCTCCAAACTGTTTTAAGAAGAACTGTCTAGTATCAACTGTATTTAATCCTACACATTTTGTTATTGCTATACTCATATCCTTTATTTTCATTTCTTCTCCAACCTGAAGCCAGACGTCATTACACACTCTTTCCGTATCAAACAATACACCATCCATATCAAAAACGACACTATCTATCATATATAATCCTCCCACTTTTTCTACCTTATTTACACTAAAGTCCATGCTCTCTAAGTGTAAATCTTACGCCATCCTTAAGTAGTTTATTACATTTTTTACTAAATTGCAACATTTACAGCTTATCTATGAATGGCGAAATAGTTACATCCTTCAGGATAAAATTTAAAGGATTTACTATTTAATAAATTTCAGAAATTAACTCAAATTTATTAATAGCAAATCCTTTTTCAATCGACAAACTTATCTGCACATTCATTCTGTTTTCTAACTAAAATTTAATACTATCTTTTTAACTGGAATAGTTCTCCAGCAGGGCATATAACTCGTCCAGGTTTTTGACAGGGATACCCTCTTCAAGCTTTTGCTGTTCAGTAGCAGAAAGATTATTTGTTGATACTCCCGTATAATCAAATACTGTCTTCTGATCTCCGTAATAAGCAATGATATAACCGTTCTGTGCTTTAAGATAATACTTATATACCGCATTATCTGCATTATATGTTTTTTTCAAAGTGATATCGTCTTTAGAAAATTTAACAACCTCAAAGGAAATCAAACCTTTTTGAAATTCATTTAACGGCAAATCCTGCATATAATCGTTGAGGTATTGGATTACTTCCTCACGGTCTAAACCTATTAAATAACTTGGTGTTGGTAATACTTCTTCATTGGTAACTCCAGTCTTTATATCGTATGTCTGTAAGGTATATTGGGTTGTAGGCAGGATAGTATCTTCCTTCACCTGATCGACCGGTATACTTGTATCTGTCGTATTTTCAACTGTTTTTTCCGCATCAGCTTCGGTACTTTGTACCGTCTCCTGTGTTTTTGACTGCTTGTCTTCTGCAATCTGGCCACCTATCTGCAGATATCCGTTTTTCTCTAGTGAAGCTATTAATTCATTATTTCTTTCAACCGCACTTTCATTAAAATCTTTTAATGCATTTTTATAACTTATATAATAACAGGCGGAGAACATTACTGATAATGAAAAAAAACTAATGAAATAAACTAATGCCTTCTTGATTTTCACAAAAATCACTCCTTTGGCATTAAGTATTCACTAGTTTTTCCCACTTTATACTACAAAATATAATCTATAATTTCATCTATATCGTTTCCTTGTTTCTAATTCTATCTTCTAAAAAATTTAATTACTTCTTTTTCTTACAACAAATGTATTTTATCTGCAATCCGAACAAGCGTTCTACCCATAGGCATTTCTCGTAATTCTTCCTCAGTAAGTCCCTTAAATAATAATAATAAACAACCATATGTTAAAACAGAAACAAAAACGGCAACCAATGTACTGATGGAATTTATTCCGGTTAATCTGTGCATTCCTAAATAAGTTAAAAAAGCAAGTGCTCCCATAATCACAGAACAAACCGCCGGTATTAAGAAAGTGTTTTTTACTTCCTGTTTATAATTTAGATTCTTTCCAACTGAAATCCAGTTTAAAATACATACGACCAATGAAAATGTCACATTTCCAATAACCAATGCATAAGTGCTTAAATTAAAGAATTGTAATAGTATGTAGAGCAGGATTATGTGAATAGCCAGTGATATTGCAGAATGAATAACCGGAATCCTCATCATATTAATTCCCTGTAAAACCGCATTGGTAATGGTTGATAGTGCATATGTAACGATAGCTATAGAGCCAATACGTAATAGGTTTGCCGGTAATACCCTTGCATCCCTAAATAATAACTGCAGAATCGGTGAGGCTAATACTCCCATACCTACCGCTGCCGGTATTGCAATCATCATATTAAACTTAATGGCTTGATGTACTTTGTTTTTCACTTCATAGTTTGTTCCACCTGTTTTTGAAGCTACAAGACTTGGGATAATGGCTACACCCATAGCGGATGCAATGGATACGGGAACATTAATAAGCAAATTATATTTCGTGGAATAAATACCCCACAACTCACTTCTTGCCGTTTCCTCCAGACCTTTACCAGCGAGGACATGTCCAAAAATAGATCCGTCAATCACTCCACTGATCTGATATACCGTCTGACTTAAGATAACCGGTACTATGGTAATTAAAAGTGCTTTGAACACATCAGGATAGGATTCTCGTATACTTTCCGTATCCCTCCTTAGCTGTTTATCTATAATCGGTTTATATAAGGCAAAAATAAATGCCAGAAAAATAAGTGCCGTACAAGCTCCAATAAAGGTACCCAACGTACCACCCGCGGCTCCAAATGCTGCTATATCCGGCGAAGCGCTGTGTTCTTTCATTAAATAATATGCTGCTACGATGCTGACAATCGCATTCAGAATCTGTTCCAGTACTTGTGATATGGCAGTTGGCAGCATTGTGTTCTTTCCCTGAAAAAAACCCCGTAAAACTCCCATAACAGCAAAAACAAAGATAGTCGGCGCCAAGATTCTTAAAGGTATCGCACTTCGAGGTGACTTATTTAATGCATTAGCCAAAAAATCCGCACCAAAATAAATAATAAGAGATGCTATGGTACCTATGATTATGGCAAAAGCCATAGCGGACAGGAATATACGGTAGGAATTGCGGTACTGCTTTTTAACCCTCCTGTCTGCAACCAGTTTTGAAACGGCAAGAGGTAAACTATAGGAAGAGAGAATTAAAGCAATATTATAAATATTAAATGCATTGGAATAATAACCAATTCCCTCATCTCCAATAATGTTATTTAAGGGAATACGATAAAGCAGGCCAATTAGCCGCACTATTATGGAAGCGACTGCCAAGATTCCTCCCTGCACCAAAAAACTGTTACTTTTCTTACCTGTTCCCATAAAATCCTCCTATATAAACATAAGCCGGCCGCCTGAAGAGGGGCGGCTTATGATAATTATTCTTTAGTTAAACAAATAAATTAGATTATCTTTTATTGCCCTTTGTCCGAAAGTACTACATCTTCTGTTCTGTCCTTAGGGAAAAGCGCTATATATGTTTTTCCCGGATTAATTGTTAACTCATTCCCTTGTGAATCATAATACCTCATTTTTCTGGTACTTTCATTCTTTTTCCAGGTAATATCAACTTTTTTGCCGTTCGTTATATAATAACCCTTTCCTTCCGCATTTTCAAGTTCCATCGTTTGATACCCATTTTTATCTATGTTCCATTCCTTGACAAACTGAACGATAATATTTTTATAGGCCAACTGTTTGCCTGTATTATAATCTATATGCTTGGTATCATATTGAAAACGATCATATAACTTTTCTTTACTGTCATAAATAAAATATGGACTGGCATAATTGGAAAATTTAAGTGTTAATTTGTTGACGTTTTTATCTGAGCTTAAATCCTTATCCTCATCATAGAAAGAAAAATGCCCTTCATAATCCTTAGGATACTCTGTTTCATATCCTTTCATTTTCGTTCCTTTAAGTATACCCTCTTTTGTTGCAAACGCATTATGTGGAGCAGGTATGGAATGGTCCCGATAAAAAACCGTATCCCCAATACCGGTCAAACCGCTCAGATTATCAATACCTAAAGCTTTTATTTTCTTTGTTGCATAGGTAGTCTCTCCATAATGAACATAAATTGCATCATATTCATCTGCGATACTGACAAAATAATGTCTTGCACTGCGGACCGATCCGATTCTGGTTTTATTGAGATCTTCATATATACCCATCATTCTGGTTATCCCGCCTTCTACCAAAACCTCATATAGAATAGATGCTTCAGAAGTTCCACTTTGCGGGGAAGCTTTCTTAATATTATTAAACATAATGGCATAAGGTCTTTTATTACTAATTTTTTTCGAAACCCATAAGCCGGTTAACTTACTTTTTGTTTCTCCATCGTGACTTTCAGGTTTTACGGTAGGCGTTGGGGTTGGAGTAACTGTCGGGGTTACAGTCGCTGTAACTGTCGGAGTAATTGTCGGTTCGATTTGGTTATTATCTTTCTTTTTACATCCTGCCATGGAAAGGATCATAATTAAGACAAAGACAATTAATAAAGTTATATTCTTTTTCATATTTTTATCTCCTGTTTTTAAAAGCTTTAGCGATAGATTTGAAGCTCGTCCAACACATTCTTTTGCTTTTCTTCCATAATTATTCTTTCTTCCTCTTCCATATGATCGTATCCGAATAAATGCATCATACTATGTGCCGTTAAAAATGCAAGCTCCCGCTTTAAAGAGTGGCCATATTGTTTTGCCTGCTCCATAACCTTTTCAACGGATATAATAATATCCCCAAGTAAAAGTTCACCTGTCTCCGGATTAAAATAATTATCTTCCTCTTCTTCAAGGCCGGAGAAATCTGCCGGGGTTTCGTAATCAATCATAGGAAATGATAACACATCAGTAGGTGTATCTATATTCCTATATTCCTTATTGATTTCTTTCATTTCCTGATTACCCGTTAAAATCACATTTAGTTCCACTTCATATGGACATTTCTCCCTGTCAAGAGACTTTTTAACTACTTTTTCAATAATACTTTCATAATCAAAATCCAATTTTATTTCCGTCTCATATTCTATATTTAACGTCATTATAGTTCCTCTCTATCCTAATCCCACTCGATTCTGAAACATTATAATTACTGTTATGTAATTATAACTATTTCTTTTGCTTATAAAACCTGTTCCATATTTAGAAAAAATTCTTTTAAATGATTATATTGTTTTAATGTTAATCCGGATTCGTCCAAACTGCCTCTGGTTAACCGCATTTGAAAAACATTATCAACTATCTTTTCAATCGGGATAATAACTGACTGCTTGTCAACGCCATTACCTTGCCCTTGCTTTTCCAGATACTCTTTGGTAGCGATAACACTGATGGTTATCATAATAATAGCAGCTTCGGGAGATTTTGGTTTTTCATATTTTATATTATGCTGACGTATAATATCAGTAATAAAAGCAGGCAGGTGATAATCTTCTGCTAATTTTACTCCCTCCTCCACATATTCTTTATTTTCTATTCTTCCAATTTCATGATAAAGACCACCGGCTTTTGCCTTATTTTCATCCGCTCCAACCGCTTTTGCAGCCATCGCTGCAATTTCACTGATTAGCAGAGAATGCTTGTACACTTTTAAGGAATGTTGTCTCAAGCGGAGCAGTAAAGGAAATTCTGAATCCAGTATTTCTTCCATAGTATGTACCTGCATCTGCTCCGAAGAGATTTCTGCATCAGAGAATTCTGCTGTATTGTAATCCATGGTTAATTTATCACTTTCGGTATCAGTAATAACAGTATCAATCCTATGATTCGATTCTTTATTCCATATGTTTGGCTCATCCACCTGAGATTTTAAGGCAGCTTTATACTTTTTTATATAAATGTTATATATCCCATAGGATAAACCAATGGAGAACAAACTGGACGCTAATGAATAAAAAGCAGTAATCTTCAATGAGTTTTTCAGTATAAAATTGTTAATGATAAAAATTAGAATAAGCTGCATGGACAAAATAATAATTGCAGTATACCCAAGTGTTGTCATCTTCTTCATAAAACCGGAAAGCAGGCACATCAAAGCACCCAGAATAAGCAGATACACAATATATTCTATATCCAGTTTTCCTGCCAGACTGCTGATCAATATGAAATTAAACATAACAAAAAAACCCAGGTACATATTAAACAAAACTGCTATTAACAAACCGCCGGACATCCATACCGTTAATTCCGGTCTTTCTTTTGTCATCATTATAATCACTAAGGAACCTATATAGATTATTGTAAAAATAATCGAAAAACCCGGCAGCTCTTTGATTTCTTTATGCTGATACAAGATATAAAACACAGCGATGAATAAGAGAACTACGGAAAGTACACTTACTTTTAAAATTGTAGCTAAGTCTGCACCATTCATACGGCCAAAGAATACTATAACGAGAACTGACAGCATTCCTAATATTCCGCTTAGTGATGACATAGGCAGACTTTTCCCGGCAGTACTAAGATGTTTCACAAAAACCCCCATCTGTCTGTTTAACAGACTTTATCTCTTTCGTCTATTTGTTTTATCTGTATTATGCTGGTAGTTAGTTACCTTTGTGCCATTTAAATGTTTTCTTTGAAATTTTGAGCGACTTTCCTTAACATCTGTTTTACTGATTTTACTTTCGTAGGCCTCATAAGCCATAACTATCTTTTGAACCAAAGGATGTCTTACAACATCCTGTCCGGTCAAATAAGAAAATCCTATATCATCAATTTTGCTTAGAACCTTTATTGCGGTATCTAATCCGGACTGTGTCCCCATGGGTAAGTCTTTTTGAGATAAGTCTCCTGTGATAATAACTTTGGACCCAAATCCAATACGAGTCAAAAACATTTTCATCTGTGCCGGTGTAGTATTCTGTGCTTCATCCAGGATTATAAACGCATTCTCTAAAGTTCTGCCTCTCATATACGCTAAAGGAGCAACTTCAATCAGACCTTTTTCCGTATTTTTAAGATATCCTTCTGCACCCATAATCTGATACAATGCATCATATAACGGCCTTAAATATGGATCTACCTTACTTTGTAAGTCTCCCGGCAAAAAACCCAGTTTTTCTCCTGCTTCAATTGCAGGTCTCGTTAATATGATTCTGCTTACATCATCATTTTTAAAAGCAGTTATCGCCATTGCCATTGCCAAATAAGTTTTACCGGTTCCAGCCGGGCCGATACCAAAAGTGATCATCTTTTTACGAATCAAATCCACATAGGACTTCTGCCCTAAAGTTTTTGGTTTTATCGGTTTGCCTGATATAGTATGGCAGATTAAATCCTTATCAATCTCAACTATGGCAGACTCTTTATTTTCAAAACATAAGGAAAGTGCGTAACTTACATTTTGCTCGGTAATGGTATTTCCTCTTCTGGATAATTCAATTAATTGTACAAAAACACTTTTTGCTTTCGAGACATTATCATTTTCCCCTATTAGTTTTATCTCACCGTTTCTCACTATAACAGTCACATTTAAAGTCTTTTCAATCATTTTCACATAAGCGTCGAACTGTCCGAATATATTCTTTTCATGTTCAGCCGGCACATCAATTATCGTTTCCATCAGACTCATCTGTATCTATAATCCTCCACTCGCTGTCGTCAATAGATTTAAAATCTTTAACAGATTCCTGTACGACTATTTTACCAGACGCTATACAGGTATTATTCTCTATTGCTATTTTAACATTATTTTCTAAAATTAAAACATCTTTTTCTTTCAATTCATCCAAAAATCGTTTTAATTTTTCTTTTGCTAAAGCCGTTACTTCTTCTTTTGAGTACTTCTTTTTAATTTCTACATATTCCGGATATTTTATTTTGAAATAACTAACCGGCAGGTAAAAATTGTCAGTCACATGAAGCATAGATTCATCCACAATTATATCATACTTACTATAAGGAATTCTAGGTTTATATAAATTTATTTTTTTCAGAAAAAATGAAATATTATAACTGGTTTTACTTCTTCCGGTGTACGATTTCTGGATATAATTTAAAGGTATTTTATCTTTATAGCTATATAACGTTTTACCTATTACATCAGCATCGGCAATTACAGGTTTCCGATTTAATAAAATGTCGTTATCACCTATTATATCCACAACACCGGATACAAGTATATCACCCTTTTTAACCACGGAACCTACTTCTACTTTGGGAGTTCCGGTCCGTGTGATTATTTTTGTTATAATGCAATCTTTTGATGCTATGATGTGGCAATTCTTTGTTGCTGTAACTGCAGGTGCAGGCATATTCGTTTCCGTAATTTTAACAATTAACCTTGTACCTTTTATTTCGGCAGAAACCCATCCGATATCCTTATAAGTTCCTCTTATCAATTCTTCAATTTCCTGGCAATCTATATTTCTTTTCTGTAACCCGATATAAATTTCATTGGATTTTAAGAATTTCAGCATAGCCTCAGGTGTATAGGAATGTCCGCCTAATATACTAATATCCCATATATAAAGAGAAAGTATGTACAGTATAACACAAAAAAGCAAAATCCCAGCCGCATATCCTTTCCTTTTTCGATATCTATGAACAATAAAAGGTAAACCATATTTTTTTTTGATATATGGTATTGTTCCAGTTTTTTTCGCGATCGGTTTCAGTTTTAAATAGTCCTTCAGCAGAATACGGAATTCATATTCTCCCTCAAAATTATTTAAATCCCAAAGATATATGTATCGATTACTGCATAGATTTATAAACCGCTCCGGAGACTGACCTTTCATTCTTATCAATAAGTAACCGCGCAACCAGCGAAATAGCTTTATCAGCATGTTTGGACCTCCAGTACTAAAAATTTAAGATTTTGCTTTTGTTTCATTGTGCAGAATTATTTATTGTTTACATAATTAATAGAAAAAATCATGCCGGTTATTTTCATTTCATCGTTGGTAAAATAGGAAATATTAAGATTTTTACCCTCAATATGAATACATCCAATTTTAGTAAGTATTTTAATCAGTGCACTGTTATACTCAAGAATTCCCTTATAATTCTCTATGCATACCTCATTTCTGCCTAATGCAGTAACAATCGGAGCTCCTGCCAGCATATCGGAGGGGAGTTTTAATTGACTGGAGAGTATTTCGAGATAAGTTATACGTTCTGTTTCTTCCTTTTTTTTCTTTTTATCAATATGATTATATAATTCTTTATTGGATTTTTGCTTGAATTTCTTATGATTGGATTTGACTTTTTTGTTCATCCATACCACTCCATACTATTTAAGTGCTATTATAGAATATATGGGAATAATTCATGTCTTATGACATAACATGCGCAAATAAAAACCCCTGAACCATATGGGCTCAAGGGCTTACCTTTGTAGATATTATCCACTATTTAAATTTACGCTTACGAGCTGCTTCAGACTTTTTCTTACGTCTTACACTCGGCTTTTCATAATGCTCTCTTTTACGGATTTCTTGTTGAATACCTGCCTTCGCACAGTTTCTCTTGAATCGACGTAGAGCACTATCTAAAGTCTCATTATCTTTTACAATAACATTTGACATAGTCTCACACCTAACCTCCCTCCAGTTGTGTATTGTGCCTATACAACTGTTTGGGTATTTTTTGAATAGCACTATTATGATTATAGCATAAAATTTTTTTTCGTCAACCATTTTTTATACATGGTTTTAATTTTTTATGAATTATTTTAATTGGTTTTCTAAAGTTTTTGGTGCCTTTTCCACTACAGCATCAATTCCCGCGGGATTCTTGCCGCCGGCTTGCGCCATATTTGGACGGCCGCCACCACCACCGCCTACTAAAACAGCCAGTTCCTTAATTAGGTTTCCTGCATGAGCACCTTTTGCCATTGCAGTATCCGTTGCCATAGCTATTAAATTGACCTTATCAGCCATTGCCGAAGCTAAGATTACTACACCATCACCTAATTTATCTTTTAATTGATCACCAAGATTACGTAATCCATTCATATCTACATCAGGCACTTTTGCTGCTAATAATTTAACACCTTTCACTTCCGTAACCTGATTCATTACATCACCTAATGCATCTTTTGCTAATTTATTTTTTAATTTTTCATTTTCAGACAGCAAGGCCTTGATTTCTTCCTGGAAAGCTTCTATTTTCTTGGTTAAATTAACCGGTTCAGTTTTAGCTGCTTTTGCTGCAAGATTTAACTCTTTCTCAAGTTCGTTATAATAAGCGAAAACTCCAACAGCAGTAAGTGCTTCAATTCTTCTTACACCGGCAGCTACACCTGTCTCAGATACAATTTTAAATACAAGTATATTACCGGTATTACTTACATGGGTTCCGCCGCATAATTCCTTGCTGAATCCTCCCATGGATACTACTCTTACATTATCACCATATTTTTCGCCAAATAGTGCCATCGCACCGGTTTTCTTAGCCTCTTCAATTGTCATAATATCCGTATGAACCGGCAGAGCTTCCGCTATTTCAGCATTAACGATTTCTTCTACTCTCTGGATTTCTTCCTTAGTCAGGGCAGAGAAATGAGTAAAGTCGAAGCGAAGTCTTTCATTCGTTACTAAAGAACCTGCCTGTTCTACGTGAGAACCTAATACTAAACGCAGGGCTTTCTGCAAAAGGTGAGTTGCACTGTGATTTTTGCCGGTAGCTAATCTTCTGTTAACATCTATGCTCAAATTAACTTTTTCTGATAATTTAAACAGACCCCGGGTTACTTTACCGACATGTCCGATTTTGCCACCTTGTAATTTAATGGTATCTTCTACTTCGAATTCTGCATCTACTGTAGTGATAATACCGGTATCGGCAGCCTGACCGCCGCTGGTTGCATAAAACGGAGTTTCCTCTGTAAATATGGTTCCGCTCTGTCCAGCTATTAATTCCTCTGTTACTTCTGATTCCGTAGTTAACGCCATGATTTTTGAAGAATGGGAAACCTTATCATATCCAACAAAAGCGGAAGTTAAGACAGGATCTAATTGCTGATATACTGTTTCATCCGTTCCCATATAATTTGTAACAGCACGCGCACTTCTTGCAGTCTCTCTCTGGACTTTCATTGCTTTCTGAAAGCCCTCTTCATCCACTTTGAACCCTTTTTCTTCTAATATCTCTTTTGTTAAATCCAGTGGAAATCCATAGGTATCATATAACTTAAATGCATCCTCACCGGATAAAGTCTTTGTTCCATCCTTTACCATCGTATCTTCTAATTCTGATAAAATGGTAAGCCCCTGATCTATGGTCTTGTTAAAATTATCTTCTTCTATGGTTAATAATTTTAGGATATAATCTTTTTTCTCTTCCAGTTCCGGATATCCGTCTTTGGATTCCTTAATAACGGTTGTACTAAGCGTGGCAAGAAAACGGTCTTTTATCCCTAATAATCTTCCATGTCTAGCAGCACGTCTTAATAATCTTCTGAGGACATAACCCCTGCCTTCGTTTGACGGGATGATGCCATCTGAGATCATAAACGTTACGGAACGGATATGATCCGTAATCAGTCGTATAGATACATCAATCTTTGCATCCTTCTTGTAAGCAACACCAGCTACTTCACATACTTTATCACGAAGAGCCTTTATTGTATCCACATCAAAAATAGAGTCTACATCCTGTACTACTGTTGCCAGCCTCTCAAGACCCATACCGGTATCTATGTTTTTATTACTTAGTTCCGTATAATTACCGTTGCCGTCCCCTTCAAACTGAGTAAAAACATTATTCCAAACTTCAATATAACGATCACATTCACAACCTACCGTACAATCCGGTTTTTTGCAGCCATATTTTTCGCCTCGGTCATAATAGATTTCAGAACAAGGACCACAAGGGCCTGCACCGTGTTCCCAGAAATTATCCTCTTTACCAAAACGAAAGATATTTTCTGCCGGAATACCAATCTCTTTATTCCATATATCAAAAGCTTCATCATCATCTAAATAAACTGAAGGATATAGGCGGTTAGCTTCTAGCCCTACAACTTCTGTTAAGAATTCCCAGGACCAATGTATTGCTTCCGTTTTAAAATAATCCCCAAATGAGAAATTGCCCAGCATCTCAAAGAAAGTACCATGTCTTGCTGTTTTACCGACATTTTCAATATCGCCGGTACGGATGCATTTCTGACAGGTAGTTATTCTGTTACGAGGCGGAATCTCCTGTCCTGTAAAATATGGTTTTAATGGTGCCATACCTGAATTAATTAATAATAAACTCTTGTCATTTTGAGGAACAAGAGAAAAACTGTTCATTTTAAGATGATCTTTGCTTTCAAAGAAATCTAAGTACATTTTCCTTAGTTCATTTACTCCGTATGCCTTCACTCTATCTGCCTCCTGCGCATAATTTATCATATTTCGTTAATTCCCTTAATTAGGTGAATCGCTAGTAATTTATTATAAGTATTAATTAAATATTTGTCAATAAAATGTACGGATTGATACAGAATGTAAAATAAAATACGGTTATTGTTCACATCCCTGCAAAAACCAGCAGTGTTGTGAACAATAACACGCTTCGCGATGCACACAAAACGAGGAGACAGCATTCCTACGCTGCAATTCGCCGGTTTTCTGTGTCAATACACTCACAAAGAACACGTTGCGTTGTCTGTGAACAGTAATCAAAATAATCTCTTTATCCGGCATTATTAAGGGCAGGAACGCGTCCTGCCCTTTTATTGTTACTCATGATTTTTATTATTGTTATTTTTAGATTTTATTACTCATGGATTTTGTTACGCATTTGCCGGCTGATGATGTAACGGCTAAGCGCCTCTTTTTGTGTCTGAAAACTACAGCCATAAAGATAACCCTTATTATTAGCCAATTCCTTTATCCTTACTATTCTTCCGATTAAGTTTATATCGGTGTTTCTACCAAGCTCCAGTTGTATCTCCATAGTTTTTATGTCATCGCCTTTATATGGTAAAATAATACCCATACCTGTTAAGCTTAGATCTTTTAAAATTCCTGATAGTTCAATTTTAGTTCCGTTCAGTTTGGTTAACTTCAGTTTTATCGGTTCATTAATATAGACGCGGTATGCTGATCGACGATTTATTTTATCTGCTTCCTTCTGACAGGTTACAGCATACATATTAACTCCTTTAATATGTACCAGTTTATATTCCGCATCTTTAAATAAATATAATCCCTTTTCAGTTTTATAAATTAAAACCGGATCATTTACTTCCATATTATCTATAGGTGCCCCATTACAACTAATTGCTTGTATGAATATGGTATTTACTAAATTCATCTGTGCTTCCACTTTCATACTATAATTTTTACCTTTAAACATAAAACGAAGCTCCAATTTAGCATGATCCGGCAAATCAATTAACCTCATACCGCTCTCCTCCTATAGGAATTTTAACATATGGACAGCGGAGAATCAATTTAAACAGGGATTATATGGAAATATCTTGTCGTCAATATAATACCTTATTTTGCCTATTGTTACATATTTTGATAAATTATTAGGGATATGTAGATTCGCTGCCCTGCAAAAAGCAGCCGTTCCGTGAACAATAACACGCTTTGCGATGCAAACAAAACGAGGAGACAGCGTTCCTGCGCTGCAATTCTCCGGTTTTCTTTGACAATACACTCACAAAAAACACGTCTAGTTGTTGCCAGTGAACAGTAACTAATGAATGCAACATTATCTATTTTAATCAAATTCTAACTTTACAGTGAAACACTTATACACTATACTATATATAATTTAAATGGAATCTGCCAAAAGCAGGTATTTATGCACTAAGAAAACGGAGGTAGGATATGTTAGCTGATTTATTAACCAATGAGATGATTTGGAATACTTATATAAAATATTTTTTATTACCGATTGAACCCATTATTCCTTGGGTAGTTATTTTTGCTGTTACAGTTTTTATTTTTAATAAAGTTTTGGATTATTCCTATTACCGCTTCATACGATCCGGTAGCTCCAGAGCTCTTTCTCACAAAAAATGGAGAATTTTATGCCCGATCTATAATTTTAAATCTTCGAACAAATATCATAATACTTATAAGTAGTATTTAATATTACCTAATAGGATAGACAATTAATGTCTATCCTTTTTTTGCGGACACTAAAAAACTGAAACACATAAAATATGTTTCAGTTTTTTTATATCTATTTATTTAAAACAGCTCATAGGGGAGTCGAACCCCTGTCTCAGCACTGAGAATGCCACATCTTGACCACTTGACCAATGAGCCTTACAACATTTAGTATTATATAACATTTTTATTAAGATTGCAAGTACTATTATTAAAGTTTTTCAAAAAATTTTAATAATAGATTCAATATGGTAAATCACTTATTATATAATAACTATACTGATCAATATTATATATAGATATTGATTTTAAGCATAACTGCCGCTCTAATTTCTTAGTACGGCAGTTTCTTTCTGTTTTGCATCATTTTACTTGCTGATAATTTTCACTGTAAAAAGTCCATCAAGGAAATCTGATTGGATATCGGCAAATCACCCAATAAATCTAAATCCACCATTAAGTCTACAACTGTAGAACTTACCTTACAGCGGCTTCTGAAATCATCTCTTGACAGGAATTTACCATCACCGACTGCCTCCACTACCGCATCAGCAGCTTTATCACCCAATCCGTCTATGGTGCTTAAGGAGGGCATTAATTTATTGTCAATTATCTGAAAATGATGTGCTTTCGCCCTATAAATATCAATTGGCATAAATTCAATACCTCTGGCATACATCTCCTGAACAATCTTCATATCTTTTAGACTATCCTGTTCTTTCTTGGATAATTCATTACCTCTTCTCTTATAATCTGCCATATAACGTTCCAGCCTTTCACGGCCAAGACACATTAATTCATAGTTAAAGGCAGAAGCACGAATACTAAAATAAGCGGCGTAATAAGCCAAAGGATAATAAACCTTAAAGTAAGCAATACGGAAAGCCATCATAACATAAGCGGCTGCATGGGCTTTCGGGAACATATATTTAATACGTTTACAGGACCAGATATACCAATCCGGTACTCCCGCTGCAAGCATTTCTTCTTCCATTTCAGAAGTAAGGCCTTTTCCTTTACGCACGCTTTCCATTATTTTAAAGGAATGGCCGCTGTCTACACCTGTATGAATGAGATAGGTCATAATATCATCACGGGTACAGATTGCTGTTCCAAGGGTACATTTTCCTTCCGTTATTAATGTCTGGGCATTATTCAGCCAAACGTCAGTACCATGGGAAAGTCCGGATATTCTGACAAGGTCTGAGAAATTCTTGGGTTTTGTATCACGAAGCATCTGCATAACGAAATCCGTTCCAAATTCCGGTATACCAAGACATCCCAGATCACAGCCACCCAAATCCTCAGGTTTTAAACTCAGCGCACTTAAGTTATCAAATAAGGATAAAACCTTTTCATCATCAAGCCGGATAGTTTTCGCATCTAATCCGGTTAGATCTTCTAACATACGAATCATGGTAGGATCATCGTGTCCCAGAATGTCTAATTTTAAAAGATTATGGTCAATGGAATGATAATCAAAGTGAGTGGTTATAGTTTTCGTTGTCATATCATTAGCCGGACGCTGTACCGGTGTAAAGGAATAGATTTCTTCTCCATGGGGTAATACAATAATACCTCCCGGATGCTGACCTGTTGTTCTTCTGACGCCAACGCAGCCGCTTACAATACGTTCAATTTCGGCTCTTCTTCTATGCTGGCCTCTTTCTTCATAATACTTTAAGACATATCCGTATGCGGTTTTATCGGCCAGAGTACCAATAGTTCCGGCACGGAAAGTATGTCCTTTACCAAATATAACTTCCGTATAATCATGTGCCTTACTCTGGTATTCACCGGAAAAGTTAAGGTCAATATCCGGTTCCTTATCTCCATTAAATCCCAAAAATGTTTCAAACGGTATATCATGACCATCTTTACTCAAAGGTTTTCCGCATACCGGACACAGTTTATCCGGCATATCACATCCGGAACTGCCGGAATATGCTTTCACCTCTTCGGAATCAAAATCCGAATAAAAGCAGTTCGTGCAGTAATAATGGGCCGCCAACGGATTAACCTCGGTAATACCAGACATGGTAGCAACAAAAGAGGAACCTACGGAACCTCTGGAACCTACCAGATATCCGTCTTCATTGGATTTCCAAACAAGCTTTTGAGCAATAATATACATAACGGCAAAACCGTTGGTAATAATAGAATGGAGCTCATGTTCCAAACGTTCTTCTACTTGTTTTGGCAGATTCGGACCATACATGGAATGAGCTTTATTATAACAGATATCTCTCAGTGTTTTATCGGAATCCTCAATTACCGGAGGACATTTATCTGGACGTACCGGAGATATTTTTTCTATTCTATCTGCTATTTTATTAGAATTGGTAATAACAACCTCATATGCTTTGTCTCTGCCTAAATACATAAATTCTTCCAGCATTTCCTCGGTTGTACGGAAATATAAAGGTGCCTGGTCATCCGCATCTTTAAATCCCTTACCGGCCATGATAATTCTTCTGTAAATTTCATCCTCCGGATCCAAAAAATGCACATCACAGGTAGCAACTACCGGCTTACCCGATTCTTCACCTAATTTCACAATTCTGCGGTTAATATCCATTAATTCTTCTTTAGAATTAATATTTATTTTATCACTTCTTATCATGAATTCGTTATTACCTAGTGGCTGTATCTCCAGGTAATCATAAAAATTCACCAGTCTGTTGATTTCTTCCGGCGGTTGCTCCCTTAATATCGCCTGATATAATTCTCCCGCTTCACAGGCTGATCCAATCAGCAAGCCTTCTCTGTTTTCCATAAACAAACTTTTAGGTATACGGGGCCGTTTATTATAATACTCGATATGAGACAGTGATATTAATTTATATAAGTTAACTCTTCCGATATCGTTACATGCTAAAATAATAGCATGATACGTAGGAAGTTTTTTTATGGCATCCGGTGACAACTTACCCAGAGAATTGATCATATCAATATTATGTACATCCATATCTTTTAGCATTGCAACAAACTTTACAAAGATTTCAGCTGTTGCGCCGGCATCATCTACGGCACGGTGATGATTCTCAAGGGATATATTTAAAGCCTTTGCAACCGTATTTAATTTATATCTGCTTAAATCCGGCAATAGAATACGTGCTAATCCAACCGTATCAATTACGGTAAAATCCGTTTCAATCCCAAGTTCTTCTGATTTCTTAGTAATAAAACTGACATCAAAGTTAGCATTATGTGCAACCAAAGCACATCCTGAACAAAAATCTAAGAACTTAGGTAAAATTATATCAATAGTCGGATAATCTAACACCATTTCATCTTTTATGCCGGTGAGTTCTTCTATTTCATATGGAATCGGTATTTCAGGATTGATAAAGGTACTGAATTTGTCAATGATCTCACCGTTAACTACTTTCACCGCACCTATTTCAATAATTTTATCCTTTACCGGGCCAAAACCAGTAGTTTCAATATCAAAAACTATATAAGAATCATCTAGGGATTGTCCCTTTTGATTCACGACTATTTCTTTTAAATCATCAACTAAGTATGCTTCTACACCATAGATCACTTTAAACTCTTTAAGTCGATCCCATTCTGATTCGGGATAATCCTTTTTACTTAATGTATGATTAGCTTCCGGAAAAGATTGTACAACTCCATGATCCGTAATGGCAACCGCTTTATGCCCCCACGCAAATGCTCTCTTTACTAAATCTTTTACATCTACCACGGCATCCATATCACTCATCATGGTATGGGCATGGAGTTCTACACGTTTGACAGGACTGGTATCCATCTTGGTTGTAGTAAAATCCGGTATTGTCTTAATACCTACAATAGAACCTATAGTAACTTCATGATCATATTTATCCATTAAAGCCATACCTTTAAGTTTTATAAACCGGCCTTTTTTTAATACATTGATTACTTCTCCGGCTTCTTCCGTTTTAATGAAAATTTTACCTTGTATGGAATCGGTGAAATCTGTAACGGTAAAAATAATAATGGTTTTTTCGTTCCTAAGTTCCCTGGCCTCTACATTTAATATTTTACCGCGGATAACAACTTCTCCTATTTCATCCTGAACTTCCGAAATAGGAATTGCTTCTCCTTCAAATCCTTTCCCATAGATGGTATCCGGATCATTAATCACCTTTTTATAACTATATTTACTTTTGTCATAGGATTTCTTCCCGTACGCGTTTTTATTATCACCAGGGGCCTCTTTTGAAACTGCTTTCGTATCCATGGAGATATCCGTGGAGATATCCATGGAGGTATTCGTAGTAACGGATTTAACAGTTTCTCCGCCCTGAGATATCTGATTCTCTCTTAACTCCTGTACATATGCAGCAGCAGCTAAATCATCCGTTTTATTCTGCTCTGCTCTGGCATAAGAAGATGGAGTTTCACGACTTATTTCACCTGTTCTGGTAACAAATTCATATTCCGGCTTGTCGGCTTCATCTTTTTTCTCCGGTTCATAATAATCAAAACGAACCGTTACATCAAAATGAAATCTGTTTTTATACATATCCGATAGATGTTTTATAACATCGCCGGATACCTTTCTAATAAGAAAATTCTCTTCACATTTAAAAATAATAACATTTTCTTCGAAAGTAATTTCAGCTAATTCAAAAACATTATATTCTAATATACTTCTTTCCCGAAATTCCTCTAATATACTCTCATGGTAAATTTCAAATAGTTTCTCCGGTGTATATTGGGCTGATAATATGTAATTGTCACATAATACAACAGAATTCGGAGCTGACGCAAAAAGCTGTTTTTTAAGTTGGTATTCCATTTTTTTAATAATCTGTCTTTGAAGCAGCCGGTTACTCTGCATATATATTTTAACTTCCGCAGTAGATTTAGATACGGAAACTTTTTCTACTATAACTTCCCCAAAAAAATTCTCCAAATTTTTCGGAAGATCTGATAACTGGTCAAAGACTTCAAAAAAAAGCATCCCCATATCCAATCCCCTTTTCTTAATAATTTACATTGAAAATTATATATAATAATTTCAATATAGCAGTTCTATTAATTGCTTTAAACATCGTATTTATAGTACTTATTAACCTGAGAAACCAGTAGTTACTGTTCACAGGCAACAACGCGGTGTTTTTTGTGAGTGAATTGTCACAGAAAACCGGAGAATTGCAGCGCAGGAACGCTGCCCCCTCGTTTTGTGTGCATCGCGAAACGTGTTATTGTTCGCGGAACTGCTGCTTTTTGCAGGGGAGCAAACAGTAACAACCAGTATTGTCATATTGTTTCTGACTTGATTATTGTTACTATGATTTATTTATAAATTTTGCATTTTTAATAATTCTTCCCTGAGTGCAGTTAACAGTTCCTGTTCCGGAACCTTTCGGATAATTTCTCCTTTTTTAATAAGGATACCTTCTCCTCTTCCGCCGGCAATTCCGATATCAGCCTCTTTCGCCTCACCAGGTCCATTTACCGCACACCCCATTACCGCTACTTTAATATCAAGATCTATATCCTGAATCATATCTTCTACATCACTTGCCAATTTTATTAAATCAATCTGGGTTCTTCCGCAGGTAGGACAGGATACCAATTCCACACCGCCTTTTCTTAGGCCTAAGGTTTTTAATATTATTTTTGCAGCTTTCACTTCCTCTAAGGGGTTACCTGTTAATGACACTCGAATCGTATCACCAATTCCCTCATAAAGCATTATCCCTAATCCAACAGCAGACTTAATATTACCTGCTATTACGGTACCGGCTTCTGTAATCCCCACATGTAAAGGATATACAGTCTGTTCTGCTATAAGCTCATGTGCTTTTATACACATTAATACATCTGAAGATTTAATGCTGATTACCAGATTGTCATAACCCAAGTCTTCAATGATATGAACTTTATCCAAAGCGCTTTCAACCAGACCCTCTGCTGTAACCCCACGGTATTTGGAAACCAGTTCTTTTTCTAAGGAACCGCTGTTCACTCCAACACGAATCGGTATATTTCTTTCTTTCGCCGTATCAATTACTGCTTTTAATTTATCATTAGTGCCTATATTACCCGGATTGATACGGATTTTATCAGCACCGTTTTCCATTGCGGCTATCGCCAGGCGGTAATCAAAATGGATATCAGCCACCAACGGTATATGAATCTGTTTTTTAATTTCACGAAAGGCTTTGGCTGCTTCCATGGTAGGAACTGCACTCCTTATTATTTCACAGCCCGCCGCTTCCAGTTCTAATATTTGCTTAACGGTAGCTTGTACATCTTCCGTTTTCGTATTTGTCATAGACTGAATCAGGATCGGATTACCTCCGCCGATTACTTTATTTCCAATTTGTATTAATTTTGTATTTTTTCTCATAAAAGAAGCTCTCCTTTATTATCCTCTATAAACTCATAGACTAACTGCCTTAAGACAGATGTTATCCAGCCTAAAACAATTAGTCTATGTTTATAATGCAGCTTATGAATTAAAAAGTCTGCTGATATCATTAAACATTACAAATACCATGAGTATCATTAATGCAACCAAGCCAATCATATGAACTAGACCTTCTTTATTCTGGTCCACAGGTTTACCACGGAATAATTCTAATATAAGAAATACCAGTCGTCCTCCGTCCAGTGCCGGTATAGGCAGCAGGTTCATAACACCTAAGTTGGCACTAAGTAAAATGCTTATATAAGACAAGCTTAAAAATACGGATAAAATTCCCTCACTTTTACTGGCTTGATAAGTATCACCAATATAACTTACAATACCCACTGGGCCTGCAATATCATTTTTGCTGATTTTACCTTTAATAATCTGAACTAAACTCTGGATTGTGGTTTTAATCCAATATTTTACTTCAACTGCACTATATTTTACAACCCCGAAAGCATCTGTTTTAACTCTCGCTGAATTTACAGATATTCCTATACTGTAATTTTCATTAATAAAAACAGGTGTGATTTCCACAGTTGTCTCTTTTCCTTCCCTGGTATATGTTATGGAAACTGGCTGGTCTGATAATGGATTATCATGAAAATACTGATTTAATGCATTGCCGTCTTTAATAGCGGTATTATTAATCTTAACGATAACATCACCGTTTTGCAAGCCGGCTTTCGATAAAGGCATATTTTCATAACCGGAGGTATTGATCGTTGCTGCTGCATTATCTGGTGTATAACCTAATCCCAGCATATATGTTTTCACCATAAGCGGTTTTAAGGTGACTGGATTTTTTTTACCATCTCTTTGATAAGTTAAAGTTACCTCATCACCGTTTATTGGGTTAAATTGCAGATAAGTTAATAAATCTCTGCCAATATCTATGTTATCTCCGTTAATATTCGTAACTACATCACCAACCTGAATTCCTGCATTCGCTGCAGGTGAATCTTTTGCCACACTTGTAATAGATGCAGGATCATAACCAACAACACCGATTATAAACATCGCTAATATAAAAGCTAATATAAAATTAAAAAACGGTCCGGCTACAACTACAGAAATTCTTGCCCATACACCTTTTTTGCTAAAAGCTCTATCATCTTCAACAATCTCGTCCTCACCCATCATTATGCAGGAACCGCCGATAGGAAACAGCTTCCAGGAATACTTGGTAGTATCTTTCCACTCAGGGGTAGATTCAAACTCATGCTGGTTTAAAAAAAGCCTGGGTCGATACCCTTTTTCCGTTTTAACCAAAGAGATTATTCTGGGTCCCATACCAATGGAAAACTCAGTTACAAATATACCGTTCTTTTTAGCAAGAAGAAAATGACCCAGTTCATGAATAACAATAATTAAACTAAATATTAAAATTGCAATAATAATATTCATCCTTACCTCCTCTATTTTAGTAAAAAAATAAATTCCAATCACATTTATCTTTTTGCAGTAAGTTTCTTAATAAAATCATATGTTTCTGTTTCAATATTAAGAATTTCAGAAACGGATGGATTTTGTATGGTTTTGTGATTTCTTACAGCTGCCTCAATAAGATCAACAATATCCAGGTATTTAATTTCCCTGTTTAAGAATTTGGCAACTGCTAATTCATTTGCAGCATTATAAACCGTTGGAAGGCTGCCGCCCTCGACCGCTGCCTGATAAGCCAAAGCTAACCCTTTAAAGGTTTCGAAATCCGGTTCTTCAAATGTTAACTTCCCAAGTTCAAAAAAGTTAAGCCTTGTTCCCGGAAGTTTTTTTCTGGACGGGTAATATAAGGCATATTGAATCGGAAGTTTCATATCCGGTGTACCCATCTGGGCAATAATTCCACCGTCTTCAAATTCTACGGCAGAATGAATTACACTCTGGGGCTGTATTACTACTTGTATTCTATCCAAATCAACTTGAAATAACCATTTGGCTTCCATAACTTCCAGCCCTTTATTGACCATAGTGGATGAATCAATGGTAATCTTTCTTCCCATAGACCAGTTAGGATGTTTCAGTGCGTCTTCCACCTGTATGTTCTCTAAATCATTTCTTTTTTTACCACGAAAAGGTCCACCGGACGCTGTTAAAATAATTCGGCTGATCGCATTTGTCTCTTCTTTGTTAAGCGCTTGAAAAATAGCAGAATGTTCACTGTCAACAGGTAACAGCTTAACACCGTATTCCTTTACTAATGGCATAATAATATGTCCAGCGGTTACTAACGTTTCTTTATTCGCAATAGCAATATCTTTTCCTGCTTTTATCGCTTCAATAGTAGGCTGTATTCCTATCATCCCAACAATTGCGGTTACAACTGTCTCCGTATTTTTCTCTGTCGCACAGCTGATTAGTCCATCCATCCCGGATACCACTGCCACAGGTAAATCTTTAATTCTTAGAGCAAGTTCTTTCGCTTTTTTTTCATCCCAAACGCAAACGATTTTCGGAGAGAATTCCCGAATCTGCGTTTCTAATAAATCTATATTATTGGCCGCTGCTAACGCATGAACCATTATATCCTGATTCCATCTGACAACTTCCAGAGTCTGAGTGCCTATAGAACCGGTCGACCCAAGAATAGAAATATGTTTCATCATAATACCCATTGCATAACACATCTGCTCACAGATGTGTTACTGCCACAAATAAAAAGGTTGAAAGAATCAATATGTGGCATTCCTTTCGTTTATTATATTTTCTTTCACACTAACGCCCTATCATATATATTACACCAGAACTGAATATTTGTTACTGTTATATTTTTCCGAATGTATTTTAAATGATTACAACCGAAGAAACAGTTTATATGTCTCTCCGGTTCGTATTGAATTTTCTCTTTTCATAATTCTATAATCATATCATATTGGATAACATATAAACTACCGGAGCTACAAAAATAATACTGTCAAAACGATCTAAGATACCACCATGCCCAGGAATTAAATTACCATAATCTTTAATATTATGATTCCTTTTAATAGCAGAAGCCGCCCAATCACCTAGTTGGGAAATAATACTTGAAATAGCACATATTATTGCATAAGCTATTTGAGGATTTCCATCCCCTGCAATCCTGTTTCTAAAAACAACCGCGTAGATAAAACCTAAAAGCGCCGCTCCAAGTACGCCACCGATACAACCCTCAAGAGATTTTTTAGGACTTAATTTTGGTAATATTTTGTGTTTACCTATAAGAATACCCACACAGTAAGCACAGGTATCGGAACCCCAGGCTCCGATAAAAATCAGCCATACCAGTATAAACCCATCATTAAGCATTCTTACCTGATATACAAAACTAAGCATAACTGCCACATAAAATAAACCAAAAAATATCATTGATATTTCCTCTACGTGGTATTTAGGATAAGTAAATACATAAATCATCATTAGTAACAATAAGAACAGGATGATAAACAGCATATTATACTTATCCATGTGAAACTTTATAATAAGATCAAATAATACAGCTGCTGAGTAACCAAGAATTGCAATAAGAGATTTATTTAACTTCATGGTCCGGTATAACTCCATCATACCTATGAGTGAAATAGCCAAAATTGCAGAAAACAATACATCTCCGCCTAATATAAGTGTACTTACTGCAATGATAACAAGAATTACGGAACTACGGAATCTTACCCAAAACATATACTCTTCCTCCTATTATACCGCACCAAATCTTCTATTTCTACTATTGTAGTATTCAAATGCCTTCCTTAATTCATTCTTATCAAAGTCAGGCCATAATGTATTTGTAAAGTAAAATTCCGTGTAAGCCATCTGCCATAATAAAAAATTAGAAATCCTCTGTTCTCCGCTTGTTCTGATCAAAAGGTCCGGATCGGGTATTCCCTTGGTATCCAAATAATCCTTAAAGCTATTTTCATCTATATCATCTAAACTTATTTTGTCACTTTTTACATCTGCCGCGACTTTTTTGATACTTCTAATAATCTCATCTCTGCCGCCATAATTCAAAGCTACCTGAAAGTTTAGTCCTGTATTCTCTGCTGATGCTTTTTCCAACTCTAAAATACTCTCTTTTATATCCTTGTTTAATTTGGAAATATCCCCTAATATTCTTACTTTCATATTATTTTTACTGCTTGTTTTTAGACAATCTTTCATGTAACTTCGCAGCAATTTCATAAGTGTATCGACCTCATCCTGTGGTCTGGTCCAATTCTCCGTAGAAAACGCGTATACCGTCAAATATTTTACGCCCATGTGATATGCCTCTTCACAAATCTTTTCTACATTTTTACTACCTTGCGCATGCCCATAATTCCTGGGCATTAATTTCTTTTTAGCCCAACGGCCGTTGCCGTCTAGTATAATAGCAACATGTTCCGGTATTTTCATACCCTCCTGATCATAATTATCTCCCATGGAGACCTCCAAATAATATTCGTAGTTAAGGGACTGTTGCTATTCATCGTGTTATTTCACTTGCAACAGCCCCTCTTTTAAATTCTTATACAGTCAGAATTTCTTTAGATTTATCTTCCGTCGTCTTGTCTATATCATTAATATATTTATCTGTCACTTTTTGGATGCTGTCCTCCAACACTTTTACTTCATCTTCGGAAATTTCACTGTTTTTATTCATTTTCTTAATGGCATCATTTGCATCTCTTCTTATGTTACGAATTGCTACTTTCGCATTTTCCGCCCTCTTTTTAACATCTTTAACCAAATCTTTTCTTCTTTCCTCTGTTAATTCAGGGAAAATTAAACGAATAACTTTACCATCATTATTAGGTGTTAAACCTAAATCGGAGGCCATGATAGCTTTTTCAATTTCTTTGATCAACTTGCTCTCCCACGGCTGTATCTGAATAATTCTTGGTTCCGGTACTGAAATATTAGCCACGGATTGAAGAGTTGACGGTGTTCCGTAGTAATCTACCCTAATCTTATCCAACAAATGCGGATTTGCTCTTCCTGCACGTATCGTTGAAAATTCCTCTTTTAAATTATCTAGAGATTTCATCATTTTGCTTTCGTATTGTTCGATTCTTGAATCCATAATAATTCCTCCAATGATATATTTTCGCACCTATTCAGTTCATCCCAATATTTGTTGATCTTAAGCGGCTGAATAGTCGCTAATACGTTTACTATACAGTTACTCTGGTTCCTTTAAAATCACCGCGAACTGCTTTTACAATACTATTCTCTTCTTCAAGGGCAAATACAAGCATTGGCATCTTGTTTTCCAAGCTAAGAACAGTTGCTGATAGATCTACTACAGCAAGCTTACGGTCCAGGGCTTCCTGTAAACTGATTTCATCAAATCTCTTTGCATTCGGATTCTTTTTTGGATCACTGTCATAAACACCATCAACAGCTTTCGCCATTAAAATAACATCTGCATCCAATTCAACTGCACGCAGAACTACACCGGTATCCGTGGAGAAATAAGGATGACCGGTACCGCCTGCTAAAAAAACTACCATGCCTTTGTTAAAGTACTTGTTAGCTCTATCCTTAGAGAAAAGTTTGGTCATGCTGCCACATTCAAAAGGTGTTAGAATCTGCGTATTCATTCCGACATGCCGAAAAATTTCAGAAACATAAATACAATTCATGACAGTTGCAAGCATACCAATCTGATCTGCTTTTGTGCGATCAATCGTTTCACTTGTCCTTCCCCGCCAGAAGTTACCGCCGCCAATTACAACTCCAACTTCAACGCCATCTTCTACCAGCTGTTTCACCTGATTTGCTACTGCTATGCAGGTAGTCTCATCAAAACCGGTTTTTTTATCTCCTGCCAAAGCCTCTCCGCTTAATTTCAGTAAGACTCTTTTATATCTGTTCATATTAACACCCATTATATACCGCTCAGCTGCTGCGGTACTGCCACAATAAAATAGGTTGAAAGAATCAGAATGTGGCGTCCTTTCTATTTTATTTTATTCTTTCAACAATCCGCTCTAGATATTGAAGTCGTTAATCCGAACAAAGATTTCCATTATTCAAAGATATTATCAATATCTATGGATGCATAGGATAAAGAACAGAAACCGTCAATCACAGCACCATTATTGACCTGGATGGATTGGGCTTTAATATTTCCCTTTATTACTGCTGAAGAATCTATTATTATAGGTCCGCTTACATCCACATCCCCTTTAACAGCTCCCGCTATTACACAGGAAGTGCCTGTTACATCACCAATTACCACTGTACCAAGGCCAACCTTTATACTGCTTTCACTGGTAATACTGCCCTCAAAGCGTTTTGCCCCAATATAAACTTCAGCCGCAATACAATTTCCGGTTACTAAACCAACAATAGATAGTTTACCCTGACACTCGATATCACCTTTTATTGTACCCATAACTTCCAGAGAACCTTCTGATGTAATGTTACCGGTTAGTATAGTTCCCTTGGTTATTACAGTTACTTCGTCACTGCTATCTCTGGGCGGTTCATTGGAGTCAGTATCTTTCTTAGTTTCCTGATCAGATTCGTTTTCTGTTTCTTCTTTCTCTTCCTGACTTTCTTCTTTTGTATCTTCATCCGTAGTTAATATGGCATCCAAAATATCCATGTCTACATTGTCATCATCCAGATCTGAATCTGCTATCTCTTCAGCAGCAATTTCTGAATCTGTTCCTTCTGCTCCATCTTCTAAAGTATTAACCTTCGCATCGCCATCAAACACTTCTTCTGGCAATAGTTCATTTACTGCCTGAGATAAATCGTCCTTGAAATCCTTAAAAAACCCCATATTTCATCCTCCTGAATACAATTCCTATTACTTTTTTGATAGATTTGAATTAAGTTTTACTTGTTGTATGGGTGTTACATTTTCATTCAATGGTAATATTTTTACTCTTTGTTCAGTTAATGTCTTTAATATCATCTTTAGGGATTTAACTGAATTTTCTTTCATGTCAGTATCATGCATTAATACAATGGATCTGTTATGTAATTTAATTCCATTTATTACGTTGTTATACAATTGTTTCGGAGTATAATCCATTCCCGTTGCGTCTCCGCTCACAACATTCCAATCAAAATATACAACAGATTTCTGGTTCAGATATTTAATAAATACAGAAACATCTTCTTTCATAACACTACTGCTGCTTCCACCTGGAAAGCGATAAATAGAAGAAAAGTATCCAGTAGTATCATATAACAAATCCCTTATCTTTGTAAAGTCCTTATCAAAATCTTCTGCTGATTTATAAATTTTATTGTAGTCATGGGAATAGGAGTGCATCCCAAGTGAATGGCCTTCTTTTAATATTTCTTTATACATTTTTTTAGAATGTTCATCCGCCTTGCCTATAACAAAGAAAGTTGCTTTCACATTATAGTCTGTTAAAATTTTTAAGATATCATCCGTATATTTACTCGGTCCGTCATCAAAAGTAATATATACTGTCTTTTTATCAAAATCTTTGTATTTGTCAAAGTCTGATTTTTTGGCAGTATCTTTAACAGAAGCTTTGGCACCATCTGAACGGACCTTAGTATCGGATGTTTTATCCTTATTCGCAGTATTTCCGGTTTTCTTAGTAGATACCGCTGTACCGCCGATTACCCCGACTGCAGCATATTTTGAATTATTTTTGTTCCTGGATTTATTTTGATCCATGGATTTTTTTTGATCCATTTTACCGTTCTTATTGCGGCTATTGTTCTGCCCGTTATTATTATACTCGCTCCTGCTATTTTCTTCAAGAGAAGGTAATTTATCATATACTGAAATTTTATCTTCCGTCGGTTTCTTTTTTGTTAAACCAGCGCCCCCACTGCTTTTATATGTAGTAGCCGAATAAGTTACAGTTTCATTGCTGGTACAATTTTTGCTGCTATAAGTCACCCCATACTTGTCTATCATTAAGATATCTAACTGTTTTTGAATATAATTTAATCTAAAAAACAATACAATACATAAGATAGTCGGCAGAATTAATAAAACCAAAGCAATGATAATAATGCACAACTTTATTCGTTTAACACGGTTGTTTCTTGGAGTATTGGAGCTACTATTACAATTCTGCTTTGCTTTGTCCAAAATTTTTCCCCTTTAATTACCATTCATTTATACTAGGAATATTTTAACACATTATGATGAAAAATAATATATATAATTTTTATAAAAAATTAATTTCATAATATATATAGTTACTGTTCACTGGCAACAACGCGACGTGTTTTTTGTGAGTGTATTGTCACAGGAAACCGTGAGAATTGCAGCGTAGGAACGCTTTCTCCTCGTTTTGTGCGCATCGCGAAGAGTGTTATTACTCACGGAACTGCCGCTTTTTGCAGGGGAGTGAGCAGTAACTATATATATGATATATTCAACCGCAGGTGATTACTTGAAAATGCCCCAATATAGAAATTGAATTATTATATTTCAATTTCTATATTGGGGCTGCTTATCAATCTTCCTGTGAGTTATTAATTATTTACTAAATAGCAGTAATGTTTACATTACATCAGCCAGTCTTTTTATACCCTCTTCTATCAGCTCCTTACTTGAGTTCGTATAATTTAACCGCATTGTAGAAAAATACTCTCCTGATACATAAAAAGGATTACCCGGAACAAAAGACACTTTTCTTTCCAGGGCATGATAAAAAAGGTCCATGGTACTCTTTCCGTCAGGCAGCGTAACCCAGAGAAACATACCTCCCTTTGGCCTCGTTACCCGGACATTCTTTGGAAAATATTTATCAATGGCATTTAACATTGCTCTGCACTGATCTTTATATAGGCTGCTTATTTTACGGATATGTGTATCCACATCATTATGTCGCACATAATCATCTATAAGATATTGAGAAAAAATATTTGTATGGAGATCAGCGGCCTGTTTGGCAGTAACCAGATGACTCATTAGTTCTCTGTTTTTCGTACAGATCCAGCCGATACGCATTCCCGGTGTTATAATCTTGGAAAAAGAACCAAACAGAACTCCGTTTTCTAATGTGTGATCTGATATATACGGATAAGTTTCCCCATCAAAACTTAAATCGCCATATGGATCATCTTCTATTAAGACAGCCGGATACCCGGACAGAATATCTGCGATTTTTTTTCGATTTTCCCTAGAATAGGTAAGGCCGGTTGGATTTTGAAAATTTGGTACTGTATAGATTAACTTTACCTGCTGCTTTTTCAATTCCTGTTCTAATTGATCCGTATCTAACCCGTCCTCCTTAAGGTCTATCTGAATAAATTTCGGTTCATATAAACTAAAAGACTGAATCGCACCCAGATAACCAGGTTTTTCAAGAAGTATGACATCTCCTTTATTTACCATAACTTTTCCCATCAAGTCAAGTCCTTGCTGCGATCCGGTTGTTATCAGAATATCTTCGGCAGAGACTTTCAAATTATGCAGTTTTTCATACCGCTCTGCAATATATTTCCGTAATGGTTTAAGGCCCTCTGTTGTAGAATATTGAAATGCTTTAGCTCCCTCCACATTAACAATACGGTTCATAGATTCCTGCAATATATCCTGCGGAAAAGAAACCGGATTGGGCAGACCTCCTGCAAAGGAGATAATATCTTTTTCTTCTGTAACCTTTAATATTTCCCTGATAAACGATTTCGGTGTTTTAAGTATCCGTTCTGAGTATGTTGTATTCATATATCCTCCATTCTGAGTCTGACGACAGGGTGATGATACACCGGTCGTTTTACT
Organism: Anaerocolumna sp. MB42-C2; assembly: GCF_030913705.1. Classification (GTDB taxonomy): domain Bacteria; phylum Bacillota; class Clostridia; order Lachnospirales; family Lachnospiraceae; genus Anaerocolumna. The sequence goes on along the minus strand of NZ_CP133190.1, from coordinate 116,662 downwards.
ATTAACAAAATATCGGGGCAGCAAATTTTCAATAGAGCGGTAGAAAGTTACTTGGGCTTACTCTGTTTTCCTTTGTCTCCGTATTAATTAATTTTTTAATGTTGGCACATAAGATTGGTATTCCCTTATGAATTTGCCCGGCTGTAGGAGTAGTAAAATTAAGTCTCATGAAATTTTCACCACATTCATATGTAAAAAACGGTATACCAGGCATAAAGGCTACTCCATCCCTGATACATAATACCAGTAATTCTGAAGTTCTTACTTCTTTCGGTAAACGGCACCAGAAATAATAACCTCCGGATGGCTTAGACCATGTCAAACCTTTTGGCGCATGGTTTAATAATTCGTTATGCATCAGATTGCATTTTTTTAAATATTCTTCTTTTATTTTCTTCATATGTGTCTCATATGTACCGCCCTTTATATATTCACAAATTAACCACTGCGATATAGTATTGGGATGAATATCCATATTCTGCCTCACATAACAGCACTGGGCTATCATTCTCTTATGCGCAGCCATATAACCCAGTCTTATACCGGAACAAATTGTTTTTGAAAAAGTTCTAAGTAAAAGGACATATCCGTTTGTATCCATCTGATAAAGCGTAGGCAGTGTTTTTTCTTTAAAATCAAGACCGGCGTACGCATCATCTTCCAAAATAAAAACATCATACCGATATGCCAGTTCCAGTAATTTCTTTCGCCTTTCCAAACTCATGGAATAAGAGGATGGATTTTGACAATTCGGGATAGTGTAAATACATTTTGGATGATATTTTATAAATAGCTGTTCTATCCCATCCATCAACATTCCATTATTATCTATTGGCACCTCAATAATTTTTGCTCCTGCCGCTTTAAAACTTTCTAATGCCAAAAAATAGGTTGGTGCTTCCACAATTACCACGTCACCGGGTTGAATTAAAATTCTGGTTGCTATGTCGATACCCTGCTGTGAACCTGTTAACACCATAATTTCTTCAGGTGTACTGTTTATATTTTCTTTAGCCAATAGTGTGCAGATATTCTCTCTGAGCTCCTCATTTCCTGCCACCGGTGTCTGTGATAAAATCTCTCTGTTTGCCTTAGCTTTCGTAAGGTCCGCTAATGACTCAAAAGGTAATTCCGGTATCAAATCCGGACTAGCCATTCCAAGTGCAAAGGAAATAATGTCTTTCTTCCCAAGCAATGGGAACAACCTGCCTATCATATTATTATTAAAGTCATCCAGCCGACTGTTAAATAACTGATTCCATTTTGGACTTACAATTTCATTCCTATTTTCTGCTTTTACAGATACTACGGTTCCCTGCCCGACTCTGGCTTCAATGAATTCATCCGTTTTTAAGCGGTTATATGCGTTTAATATTGTACTTCGGTTGACACCAAGTTCAGCTGCCAGTTTTCGTTCCGGCGGTAATACGATTCCCTCTTCCAGTTCGCCAGAAATTATCATCAACCTTATCTGTTCATAAATTTGAATATAAATTGGCTGCTTAGCCGCCTTGTCTATGATTATTTCCATACCAATATCTCCCTTTGGTCTCAACCTTTTTGACATTATAACAAGTAACCCCTGTGTTTTCAACCTCCAATTTAAAAAATTACAACCAACCAATATTATATTTCAGGATAAACTACCTCTTATGAAAAGGTATATCTTCCGGATGTGATATCCCGCCTATGTCAAAATGAGAAAAGGTAGGTGTATTTTTTGAAACAGTGAAGAATTTTTAATATAAATAGTTATTAGTAGTTGCTTATTGATATTTAAGACAGTTTGCCGCATCACGCCAATTCCTTTTCTCGTTCTTTTTTGACAACAATCTCTTATTATCTTATGTGAATGTATCTACAATATTGGATTAGCCAGGATATATGTATAAGAAAATAATCATATCAATTTTCATAATGTCTAATTTTGTATTATTTAGTAGAATAAAGTGGTAACTGTTTTGTACTACTGACATAAAATAGATTGTGATATAAAAATTATGGAAAGGGTTGATTATATGGTTCCACCTTTTTTAAGTTATATTACATTTAATCGTATGGGTTTAACAGCTAGAAGCCTAAAATCCATCCTGGATACACCGGAAGATTTTGAAATGCATATCATTGACAGCAATTCCAAGGATGATACGTGGGGATTTATTCAGTCACTGACCGACAGCCGTATTAAGTCAAAAACGCAGCTGCCCCTTAATTCAGGGCCAATATTCGCTTTAAACCTGAATCTCTCTAAAAGAAGGCCTGATCAGTATTTTTTCTCCGTTGACAGTGATGTTGTTATAAGAACTAAGGATTGGCTTACACGTTTTATGCGAGTATTTAATACGTTTCCTGATGTAGGATTATTGGGAGTTCAAAGGACTGCACCGTACATCCCGATCTATCCGCCAGTAATTGCTAAATCAATCGGCGGTGTTACCTATCTAGAACTGACAAATGGTTATATTGATGCGGTACTGGACTTTGTACATGGGTGCTGCATGGGTATGAGGCCTGAACTAATACAGCAGATAGGTTATTGGAGTGAAGAGACCTGTTATGGTGATGCGGAGCTTACCCCAAGAGTGATGCACTATACCGGTTTCAAGGCAGGTTATATGAGCGATCAATATATGAATCCTCTGATTGATATAGATATGACACAGATGATACCCTGTGCTGGATGTACCGTACAGGGATATTGTAAACAGGATAAGATTACCAATACCTGTTTTAATATTCATAACAGGTCCTATAAAAATGAACCGTTTGTCAATAAATTTAAATGGAAATACCTAGAGTTTTTTAGAGAGCTTGCAGCAGGACAAAGAACTGCTTATTGCGCATCCATTTACGATCCCAGTTCTATGGTGAACCATTCATATAATACTGAATGGGCAATGGAGAATATGAATTATTACATTCAAAACAGTAATTAAAGATGTTTCTGATGTAAGTCCATTGACCCTTAAGATACTGTTCACAGGCAACAAACGCGATGTGTTTTTTATGAGTGCATTGTCACAGAAAACCGGAGAATTGCAGCGTAGGAACGCTGCCTCCTCGTTTTGTGTGCATCGCGAAGCGTGTTATTGTTCGCGGAACTGCTGCTTTTTGCAGGGAAGTGAACAGTAACACCCTTAATATTCCTTTCTAACACGTACTTTATCGGACCTGACGTAAGTTATATAAAACGGGATATACTGTTATATCATTGCCATGTGACTGTTTGATAAAATTATTTTTTCAAATTATTCCAATAGAAAAAGCGCGGCGTTTTCTAACTTTAACCGTTATTTAGCACCGCGCTCTCAAAATTTCTTTTAATCCAATATATTATTTATACCTCAAACGACAATACTCCTGTAGTCTGTTGGTTAAAAACATGCTCAATTCTTGGCAGAGTGATCCCTAAGGTTTCTTTTAATACATCCTCTATGGTTTCTACAGGTATGATTATAAGCTGATTTTTGACTTCTTCGGGTACTTCCTTTAAATCAATGTTATTGTCTTTGGGAATCAGCACTTTATGAATACCCGCCCTTTGGGCACCAAGCAACTTCTCTTTCAATCCGCCAATTGGCAGTACGGCACCTCTTAATGTAATCTCACCTGTCATGGCAATCTTGGAATCTACCTTTTTACCAATAACCAAAGAAGCCAATGCGGTAAATAAGGCGATGCCTGCAGATGGACCGTCCTTGGGAACTGCCCCTGAGGGAACATGAATATGAAGATCTCTTTCTTTAAAATTCACGGAATTAAGGGGTAACCTAGACTTTAACAAACTAAGAGAAATTCTTGCTGATTCTTTCATCACATCTCCCAGTTTCCCTGTTAATGTAACTGCCCCGCTGCCCGGCATATCTGTTGCTTCTATAAAAAGTATTTCACCGCCCACAGGTGTCCAGGCAAGGCCTGTTACAACTCCCGGAGGATTGTCCAGCTGTGCTTTATCATGTCTTGAAACCTTTCTTCCCAACAACTCCTCCAACTCATTTTCCAAAACCTTGTAAGGCAGTTCTGCTTTATTTGATACAATCTTTTCAGAGGTTACTCTCGCTAATGCGGCTAATTGTTTCTTCAGACCTCTGACTCCGGCTTCCAGTGTATAGTCACTGATAATTTTGTAAAGAACTTCATCTTCAACCGCAAGGTGCTCCGATGTCAGTCCGTGCTCCTCTAATACGGCGGGCAGCAAATAATTCTTTCCGATATGGAATTTTTCGTCCATAGTATAACTGGATACCTGAATGATTTCCATTCTATCCAATAAAGGGCCGGGGATGCTTTCCAGCGAATTTGCCGTTGCAATAAAGAAAATATCCGACAAATCATAAGGCAGATCCAGATAGTGGTCGGTAAAACTATTATTCTGCTCCGGGTCAAGCACCTCTAACAAAGCACTGGCAGGATCCCCGCTATAACCTCCTGTTAAGAGTTTATCTACTTCATCCAAAACCATAACCGGATTGTTTGCGCCTTCCTTTCTAATACTTTGTATAATTCTTCCCGGCATAGCACCTATATAAGTTCTGCGGTGGCCTCTGATCTCTGCTTCATCTCTGATTCCGCCTAAACTTAAACGTATATACTTTCTGTCTAACGCTTCTGCAATGCTCTTGCCAAGGCTTGTCTTCCCTGTTCCTGGCGGTCCCACCAGCAGTAGTATGGAACCTCTTTTATCATTTTTCAGTTTCATTACCGCCAAATGCTGTATGATTCTATCCTTAACTTTTTCCAGACCATAATGCTGTTCATCCAATATTCTTCTTGCATTTTCAAGGCTAATCGGTTTCGTTTCGGCCTTTCTCCAGGGAAGGGAAACCAGGAGATCGAGATAATTGCGGATAACATTATATTCGCCACTATTTGGACCCTGTGCCTCCAGTTTGTCCAATTCTTCCAATGCCGTTTCTTCAATCTCCGCCGGCATCCCTGACTCTTTAATCCTCGTCATATAATCTTTATCCTTTTTGTTTCCCTCATCCCTGCCTTCTCTCAGTTCCTCCTGAATGACTTTCAGCTGTTCTCTTAGTACCGATTCCCTATAATATTTATTTGCTTTTTCAGAGAATTTTTCATTAATCTGCAGCTGCAGTTCTATGGCTTCTTTCTGTTTTAACAGATGATCCATAAACCGAAGGCTTCTGGCTTTCAAGGATTCTATTTCCAATAATTCATACTTTTCCTCGTTGGGTATGGACATATAATGACTCAAATACACCATCAAAGTATTTAAGTCCCTGAACTCGTCTATAATCCGGCTGTATTGTTCACCGCCCTGGAATTTACCGCTTATCTCATGTACGACTTTCTTAAGATAATCCAGCATTTCGTCCCTGCTTTTATCATTTAAATCTATGTTATCCGGACTTAACTCATACTCTGCATGTATGATAGTATCTTCGAACCGGACCGTCTTGATTTCAACCCTGTCCTTTATTTGGACTGACAGCTGAACTCCTTTTTCCGTTTTTTCAATCTCTTTTACATAAAATGTTACTCCCATTCTGTAAAAGTCCTCTTCTTTTAATTCTTTTTGTTCGGAATTCTGTTTTAACGGTAAAGCTATCCTGGTAACATTTTCTTCCTTCAGATATTCAGTCAGCAGATCATTGACTGTATTTAAGTATATTTTTGTAACAACTCCAGGTAATAAAACTGTATTGGAAACCGGAAATACTATTCCTTGATTATGTGAATTATATATATTTGACATACTATCATCCTCTCCTTTAAATGAATATTCATTTATTAATAAAGTTAAATTATTGCGAGATTACTTTGAAAAATTCATTACAAAATGATCCCGCTTAAATTTTAATGGTTTAATATTGCATCCTGTATGATAATAATCATCTCTTTCAGCAAATCCGCTCTTTCTGCTTCGCTTTTATGATTATCTGCCGCAATTGCTTTAACTGGATAAAATATGATAGCAAGTAAATTATCGTCGCTATAATTTTTAATGATCTGTTTCTTCTTCATTTCTTCAATCAGATTATGAATGTTACAGATATTTTTTCTTCCTGAACAACCGCTGGCTAACGAGGGACAGTTAGAAAACTGTTCCACAAAGCTGAAGATTTCTCTATTTTCGATTATATAATTGTAATAGCTCCTGATGAGTATTTCAATCATCTGCTGTCCATTCATCTTTAAGTCTACTCTGTCTAATAAATAATCAAAAATTTCCTCTGAGTATTCCGTATAGATATCCTGCAGCATGTTTTCCTTATTCTCAAAATAGATATAAACTGTTGCCGGCGAAACCCCCGCCAATTTCGCGATTTTAGAGATGGAAGCTCCATGAAAACCTTCTTGAAGGATCAGTTTGATTACTGCTTCTTTAATGCTTCTTTCTTTTTCATCATCTTTTCTTCTCATGATATCACCTCGACGTAGTTTTATAATAAACGATCATTCATTTATTGTCAACCTTTTTTTCATATATTGTTAGCAGTCTTCATAATATTAGGATGAGCGCTTCTCAACTAGTAGATTTATAAATACCGTCCGTTTCTCTTTCCTTTTTATTGTTAAATTTACTTGCATCTTTTTTGATATCGACATAGTGCACAACACCTTTCCGTCATTTTGCTTAAATTTATTTGTTTAATCTGTAGTTAATTATAATTCTTCTACAAATTTATCACAATAATAGATATTTAACTTAATTGCAGTATTTTAACCAAAATGACAGAAGTTCTATCCTGCTAGGCGAATCAAAACAGGGTAAATCCTGTTAATTAAAAACATCTGTTCACATTTCTATATTAAGCTTTCTGAAGATCAGACTTTTAACTGATTGGTTATGCCTATGCTGCGCAGTCCAGTTTCGCTGGACACAACACATCTAAAGAAAGCCGAAAGCACTGGGTTTTCGGCTTTAAATATTCTTTTAATTTTAGTAACATTCCCATCTGTTTTGTAAGCTTCATACGATAAAGTGGTTTATCACCCTCTCATCTATTACGTATCAGTATTAAGTATTCATATAAGTTCCTAGGCATTGATCTAGCTTCTCTATTATCTCGGCCTTTAAATAATCTTTTCCAATAAAAACAATCTGATTCATCCTGTCACCGTAGGTTTCATCCCAATCTTCTAATATCTCGGGATAATTAGCGAATGCTTCTTCTTGTTCTTCTTTGGGTAATGCTGCTACCCAGTTTGATATTTCAGTTACAGATGCATTTCTTCCTGTCTGTTCAAACAATTGTGTATGTATATCATCATCTGCAAACCAGATATACCCTTTAGCACGTATTAAAGCTTCCGGATATTCATTCTCTAAAAAGTTCATAAATTTATCATAGATAAATGGACGGTGTTCAGTATATACAAACGAAGATATTCCATATTCTTCATGTACTCCATCCTTTCTTATTTCCTTATGATTACTTCTGTATAAAGTTTTATTGATTAATGAAGAATCCCTGATTCTGTCGTAATCATAAGGGTTATGGGAAACAATATCATCGTATTCTACTTTAGAATATTTCGTTTCAAATATCTTTGCTTCTGGTTGAAGTATCTTAATGATTTCTTTCACTTCACCTAATTGTTCTTTTGTCAGTAAATCACATTTGTTAAGCAAAATGAGACTGCAGAATTCAATCTGATCCATTATCAAATTAATGATATCAGGGTCTTTCTCTTCTTCCTCTGTCTTAAGGTCGTCTCTCTCCAGGTCAGTTCTATCACTTAATTCATCGAGAAATTCTGAATATATCCTGTCAGCATCTACGACAGTTATAACGGAATCCAGGTATACCGGTGTGTCTTCCTGTGTTTCTTCATAAGCCAGAAAAGCATCTGCGATGGACACAGGGTCACTGATGCCAGAGGCTTCTACCAGAATAGCATCAATGTTTTTATTTGATAATTCGATTATCTGTTCCATGAATTTTTCACGTAAGGTACAACAAATACATCCGTTTTGCATGTTTATTAGTTCCATATCCGGATATCTGGTTAGGGATTTATTCTTAATCAACGTAACATCAATATTGATTGCACCCATATCATTTACAACTATAGCGATTTTCTTATCCGACTGCATTTTTAGAAGTTCATTCATTAGCGTCGTCTTGCCTGAACCCAGATATCCCGTAATCAGAGTAACCGGTATTTTATCTTTTACTGTATTTTTCATTAATATTTCTCTCCTATCATTTCAATATTAAACATATAGATTTTCAATAGTTATTATAATAGATATACTCCTCTTTCGGAGCCTTGGCTTTTGAAATAACTGCGTCTTTCATTATAGGAACATACGTCCCCTCATATTTAATTTTCGATATAGTACCTGTAACATAAATCCATTGATCTTCCTTAAGTTTGTTTCTAATATCACTATTGCATATTACACCATAACCAACTAAATCAGCTGCGCAGCAAACCATAAAATACCGCCCGGCTATAAACTGGTTTTCTTTTAACCCGTCCATGGAAAATACCTGCGCCAGATATTTATATTTTTTTCCTAAAAAATCATCGGGGTGGTCATATATATCCATAATCCAATCTGCATATACGGCATCACTGATAACATAAATGCCGTTCACATTATTCGAATCATATGTTAAAGATGAATCTGATAATTTCTTTTTATCCTTGCTGTCTTGGGTTCCCTGGGTATCCTTTAAATATTCGCTTACGTCAGAATATTCCGTATTATCAGTAGATGTACTCTCATCCGATTCTTCGGTATAACTATTATTCTCCACATCATCTGTAAGATTATCATCACTGGATTGATTTATATTTTCTTCCGTAGAAGCAATATTCTCTCTCCGACCGTTAGTTTCATCGGGTTTAGCAGAAGTTATATTGTCTGCTAATACGATATCTGCTTTGCCTGTGCTTATAGGAGGAAAAATAAGGGCGAAAATCAATGGGATAATATAAATAAAATACTTTTGCAGATTAATATTATGTCTGCCTTTCTTACTATCCGTTAAAAGGCTAAAAGCAAATAACATAAGCACAAGTATTGATATCCAAAGACCAAATCGGAATCTGGGATGTACAAATTGATTTATTTTACCGCTTATCATCCCATATAATAATAATGTTATAGTAAAAATCAATATGATTAATTGTAAGATAACTTCTTTATTCGTTTTTTTCATCCTTACTCCCTCTGTTTAAATAATCAGGAAATATCTTTAAATATATAATCGATATTATAAGTTATAATAATAAAGTGATTGTATAAAACAGTAAATACCCTAATAAACTTACAATCAGAGCAAATAATAACAGATATTTCTTTTTTATTGTTTCTGAAAGCATCAACATATTTTTAAAATCCAGCATAGGCCCCAGAACAATAAATGACATAACCGGCATAATTGATATATTCTTAAGAAAACTTCTGCCTATGAATGCATTTGAGGTGGAACAGGTAGACATAAAAATAGAAGCTGCAATCATAATAAGAAACTGTAAAGAGAGATTTGTACTAAGTAAATTTTTTAATGTCTGAGATAAAACGGTCTGCAGAAAGGACGATAAGAAAGCACCAATAATTAAATATTTCATTACTCTGAAGAATTCTAATCTAGCTCCTTTAACTACCGCCTCCAATTTACCGATTTTACCCTCATATTTTAAATCCAGAATGTCTGATCCTATTTTAGGACCCGTGTTATTATGATTTATAACATCTTTTGTTTCAATTTTGCTGATACTTAGAATAAGACCTGTAACAAGTGCGATTAAGATTCCTGCATACATTCGCAGGAAAACTAGATACGGCTTATCAGGAAATGCATAATATACAGTCATTAATACCACCGGATTAACTGCAGAAGATGCCAGCCAAAATATTAATGTTTGTGGTAAAGGCGTACCTTTTTTTAATAGTCCTAAAACAATAGGAACAGTACCGCAGTCACAGATTGGCATGAATATACCTGCTAAAGAAGCCGCAAGAAACGAACTGAATCTCTGCCCTGACATCTTTTTCATAATCCATCCGGACGGTATAAAGATTTGAATAATAGAAGAAATAAACGCACCCAATAAAATAAACGGTATTGCCTCAATCAAAATGCTTAAAAAAATAGTAGCAGTTGATTGAAGGTTTTCATATAATTTAATCAGCATAAAATCCGGAAGAATCGCAGTGCAGGCAAAAAGTATTGTAAATGCAATTATTCCTTTACTTATCTTAATATGTTTCTCAAAAGGGGCAAAGTATTTCTCTATCATATTTATTTCAGAAGATTCTCCAGCGTAAATGATCTCTGTTTTTCGATTAATATTTTTTATATCCAGTTGTAGGTATTTCTTCTGCTTTTTGCTTAATTGTTCGTGTCGATTGACTGCAACAATATCACTATTTAAAATATGCGGTTGTATTATTGATGCCATATTTTTTAAATATTCAGTGAATTTTGTTGCATCACTTACAAAAATTACGTTCCTAAAACTATAATTAAAAGGAGTCTTTATGCTAAATAGTGCATTTATATCCCACGTTCCATTAAATTCAATCATGATATAGTCAGGAGAATACTCTCTTTTTATTCTTTGAAAAAGCTGATGATTCAAATCTGATTCATCGTTCACTATAATCAACTCAATCCTGTGATTTGTAAGCAATTCTTTTTCATAATCCGTAAAACCTTCTTCACATACCAGTAATACCGTTTTATCATATTCCATAAGGCTATTTTTATCTATGATTTCTTTGATAAAACTTGTTTTACCACTCTCCAGAAAACCCGTTATAACATCGATATAAGCAGCCATCTTTACTCCTTATAAACCAAATAAACCTGATAATTCGGTTTCATTAATATCTTCTCCTATTACGCAGATCCTGCCGGTAAAATCGGGTACGGTTTCTTTTATATTGCTTTCACCTGGCACATAATCAAATTGAATCCAACTATTATCTTCTATTCTTATAATACCTTTAGCTCGAAGAACAGTGCCTTGCGTATTTTGCAAACCATTTAGGATTTCTTTTAGCTTTTCAAAATTAAATACTTTTGCAGTCTGCTTTCCCCATACTGAAAATATTTCATCTGCATGATGGTGTTCCTGATTTTTATCCAGTTGCATTTTCGCACTTATAATTTTCTTTGGAGCATTTAAACGCTGTTTTGAAAAATTGAGTTCTTTTAAAATTTTACTCTCCAGATTATTTTCTTCTTCATTCTCTGCCAGTCCTATAATTGTTTTGCCATTTATCTGATTCCAGTCAGTGGTTATAATCAGTGCTTTTGAATTATACTTTTTAATGTCATGAATAATATATTCAATCGCTTCCGGTTCCATATTCTGTGATCTGCTTAATATGATGGTTCTGGCATTTATTAATTGGTTCTTATAAAATTCAGTAAAATTCTTCATATAGATTTTATATTTCATACCATCAATTACTGTCATACATATATTTAATTCCACAATCCCTTCCTTGAGAAACGGTTTGCAGCCATTTATAACATCCGATAATTTTCCTACTCCGGAAGGTTCTATTATAATTCTGTCCGGATGATGTAATTTTAAGATTTCTTTCAATGCCAAGCTGAAATCCCCAGATATGGTACAGCAAATGCACCCGGAATTCATCTCCCTGATTTCTATCCCATATTCCTTTAAAATTGCGCCATCAATTCCAACTTCACCAAATTCATTTTCTACCAGGGCTAGCTTTTCTCCTTCAAAGGTTTCCTCCAGCAGCTTTTTAATCAAGGTAGTTTTACCGGCTCCTAAGAATCCGGATATAATATCTATTTTTATCATTCTCATCACCTACTGATTAACCATTGTACAACAAATGGTCAGCCACACTAAATAAATTATAATTATCCATGGCAGCCCTTTCTTTAACCAATTTTATTTTAATTAATTATAATGCTTTTATTTCTCATATGTGTGTTCATTTTATTAATTTTTTATTAAGGCAGCCTTTAGCCATAGGATGCTAACCAGAAAAGGACCACAAATTTGTGTTATTAGCACTAATTCAGGCCCTTTATATTATTATTTTCTTGAGTAAACTAACTAAGGTTTTCTCTAAATATCTCGTACCGCCTTATATAAGCGTAAATAGTAGGTTTTAAATGAAATACTATCCTAAGAGATTCCACTGCTATTCTATTTTTAGCTTTGACCTTTTAATAACTTATTTCAAACTATCATAAATCTTAGTCAGATTATTTTTCATCCTGTCTAAATATGTTAAATCATCCTCATTACTTTCAATCGTATAAATCGTTTCAACTTTTGCACCTACTTCGTTGGCTAAAGTTTCTGATACATCAGGGCTTGCCATTTCTTCGGCAAAGATAGTATTAACGTTATTTTTCTTGCAATAATCAACCAGTTCGGTCAATTGCTGGGCACTGGGTTCGCCTTCTGCGAATGTATCTTCCACGCTATTTTGTTCCAGGCCGAAATCTCTGCACAGATACCCAAAAGCGGCATGTCCTGTTACAAAGCTCTTTTTCTCAACAGACTGGAATTTGTCATTATATTCATTATACAGATTTTCTAGCTGTGAAACAAACTCATTGCTGTTTGCTTCATAATAATCTTTATTGAACGGATCAGCCTGTATAAGTGCATTTTTGATATTCTGAACCTCGGTTTTAGCACCTTTTAAGCTTAGCCAGATATGGGGATCATATTGTCCATGTTCTTCGATTTCTTCCTGATCCTTATTTTCGATAGCATCAATACCTTTGGATGCTTCTACCGTAATCAGTTCAGTATTATTGGCGGCTTTAACAGCATCATCCACCCACGCTTCCATTCCCAGCCCGCTGTACACAAACATGTTGGCTGTACTAAGAAGTGCAAGGTCCTGGGCTTTTGGCTCAAAATCATGCGGTTCCGTACCATCGGGTATAATCGTTGAAACTTCAACTTTGTCTTTTCCCACTGCTGAAACAAATTCTTTCATTGCATTAAAGGTTACAGAAACTTTAATTTTACTATTATCTGGTGAGTTTGACTGTGATTCACTTGTTTGTTCCATACTGTTCTCAGATTCAGTGCTTTCTACCGATTCACTTGTTTGATCAGTACTGCTAACAGACACAGTATTTTCATCCGGTGCGTTTACCTGCTTATTATTGCTGCAACCAGAAAAGCTGACAATAATAATTACACATAGTAGCATTGTAGTCCATTTTTTCAACATTTTTATCTACCTCCAATTTTCTACTTGCAAATGCATCGCATTTGCATTAACATAATAACTTGTTAGGATATATTTGTCAAGTGCAAATGCGTCGCATTTGCGTTAATAATAATATTTATTATCTAGAAAGGTGTTGCTCATATGATTAAAGCAGAGAATTTATGTTTTTCTTATACCGGTATACCGCCGTATATCTTGGATGGTATTGATTTGGAAGTTCATAATGGGGAGTACATGTCTGTAGTAGGTGAAAACGGCAGTGGGAAAAGTACTCTAATGCGTTTGATTCTAAAATTTATAAAACCCACAAAAGGAAAACTTAGTATCCAGGCGGAAAGGATTGGATACGTCCCCCAAAAAAATGATTTTACAAATTCAAATTTTCCAATTACAGTTTATGAAGTACTGAATTCCTATCGAAAATTATTAAAACTTAAAAATAACAGTATAATAATGGAAAGTCTTGAGCAGATTGGAATGACCGATTTTAAAGATTCCTTGATGGGTAATCTCTCCGGCGGTCAGAACCAAAAAATATTGATTGCCAGAGCATTGATGGGAAACCCTGATTTGCTGATTCTGGATGAACCCTCAACTGGTGTGGATATTAAAAGTCAAAGAGAAATCTATGCTTTCTTAAAAAAATTAAATAAAGTAAGCAATATCACAATTATTTCAGTAGAGCATAATCTGGATGCCGCTATTAATTACTCAACTTTAATCTATCATTTAGTAGATGGGCAGGGTCATCTCTGCACTCCCATACAGTACGCTGACGAATATATAAATAATAAAGGAAAGGATGAAGAAAACTATGTTTCAGTATAGCTTTATGCAAAACGCAATTTTTGTCTCAATATTTATTTCAATATTATGCCCGTGTATTGGTATATTCTTAGTTCTTCGCCGGTATTCCATGATTGGTGATACATTGTCTCATGCATCATTAGCAGGTATCACCATTGGTCTGATGACAAATCAAAACCCGATTCTTGGAGCCTTTCTCTTTACCTCTGTCTGTGGAGGTTTGATAGAATTTCTTAGAAGTTATTTTAAAAAGTATACGGATCTAATTCTCACAATTGTTCTGTCCTTAAGTGTAGGTACTGCTATTACCATTATAAGTTCCGGGAAACTTCATGCAAATGCGGATTCCTTTATGTTCGGCAGTATATTAACTGTAACACGCTTTGATATGATTATGGTATTAATACTCAGTGTAATTTCAGTATTAACAATTATTATATTATATCATCAGATGATTTATATTGCTTATGATGAAGAAGCAGCTAAAATTGCAGGTGTTAGAGTGAAATTGATTAATTATGTTTTTTCGGTCCTGGTGTCCGCTGCCATATCCGTATCCATCAGAATCGTAGGTGTCCTGGTCCTCAGCTCTATGATTGCCCTGCCTGTTGCCACTGCATTGCAGCTTGGGAAAGGTTTTAAGGTTACCTTAATCTTTTCGGTTGTTTTCAGTTTCATAGATATTATGCTTGGCCTGTTTCTTTCCTACTATCTCAATGTTGCACCCGGCGGGTTTACTGCTCTTATCTCAGTCGGCATTCTTGTAATAGTATTAATAACCCAAAAGCTTAAGTCAGTTATACGTTCTGTTCGAAGTAAATAGTACATTTATATCGTTTTTAAAGCTCTTGACTTCCTGTTATTTACATTCTATAATTATTTGCAAATGCGAATGAAATTCATTTATAAATTTAAAGATAAATTAAACTCTATAAATAAGTATATAGACGAGGTGCGAAAAATGAAAGAAATACAAATAAACTGGCCAGCCGGTATAAAAAGAACAAAACAGCGTGAAAATGTACTCACAATACTTGAAAGCTCAGACAAACCTTTAAGTGCAACTGAAATATGCACTCAGATGGAGAAAACATCCGATGAACCGGTCTGGTTATCTACTATTTACAGAATAATGGAATTATTCGTAAAAAAAGGTATTGTGATTAAGACCAACATGATGAGTAATGAAATGGCTGTATATGAAATAAATCAATTTAAGCATAAACATTATGCCGTCTGCATAAATTGCCATAAGATTATAACATTAGACAATTGTCCAATGGAAAAATTTATACCAAAATTGGAGGATGAAAATTTTCATGTAATGGGACATAACCTTGAAATATTTGGAGTTTGTAAGGATTGTGATCAACACTGATTGTTCTCCCCCTAAAATAATTATTCAGTGAGGTATTATATGAAAACAGACATATATATAATATCAGGATTTTTAGGAGCAGTACCCAGACCTTTCCTATCAGCTTATTGGAACAGCAGCCTAAACGTATTATGGAAGAACTTCATAATATTATTCATAATCATGATCTTGATGAAATTTGGATAGAGTGGAATGGCGTTGTTCCTTTTGTATCAACTACAAGCACTACTTTTAGATTCCTTATTACATAACCGATGCAACATTAAAAAAGTTAGCTTCCATTCTCCTGCCCAGATATATCTTTCCTGAAAATCACTTAATATTATATCCACCCCCGGATACAAGCGATACCGTATCATTCTGCTGGTGGAATTTTCAGTATCTAAAGAATAAGTAGTTTGTTCTGCATTTTCATATAGGATTCGCAATCCAAAATCCTTATCAATAATATCCATTTAAAGTTCCTTTCATATTTATAACCCTATATATAGTTAGTTGCTGCATAAGACAATTACCAGTCTGCTTATTTCTGCCGGAGTCAGCAAAGAGACAGCAGCGGAGGATGCCTGTAGAATAGAACATGTTATAAGCAACGAAAGCTATCAGTGTATCAAAAAATATTTATGTAACAGCGATTTCTAAAAAAGCAATATGGAAAACTTTAAGCTTCCGTATTGCTTTTACTTTCTTTTTAACAAGAGATTTTTTCTATTTTATGCAATATTCCATCTTTCAGCCTTTTCCCGTATATCAACAAACTTCTTGTAAACACCTTCTTTTTTCACTAATTCCTTATGAGTTCCGCTTTCCACAATTTCTCCATGATCCACAACCAAAATTTGATCCGCATTTTCTATCGTTGCCAGGCGGTGTGCTATTGTAATAATCGTCTTTCCTTTTGTCAGTTCTGAAATTGCTGCCTGAATATAGTGTTCATTTTCAGGGTCGATTGAAGCAGTAGCTTCATCCAGGATAACAATTGGTGCATCTTTAAGGATTGCTCTTGCAATGGATATTCTTTGCTTTTCACCACCTGATAGTGTTCCTCCTCCCTCTCCGATTACTGTATCATATCCGTTTGGCAGG
Organism: Anaerocolumna sp. MB42-C2; assembly: GCF_030913705.1. Taxonomy (GTDB): domain Bacteria; phylum Bacillota; class Clostridia; order Lachnospirales; family Lachnospiraceae; genus Anaerocolumna. Next base: position 100,223 of record NZ_CP133190.1, on the reverse strand, counting down.
GCTATAATAAAATCATGACAGCAGGCCTTTTTTGCTGCATGCATCATATCTTGCTCTGTGGCATTCGGATTTCCAAAACAGATATTATTACGAATTGTATCATGAAATAAATATACATTCTGAAATACCATAGAAATATTAGACAGCAGACTGTCACAGGTAAATTCCTTTATATTCACGCCGCCTAATTCAATATTTCCACTATTTACATCATAGAACTTTGCAATAAGATTGCAGATTGTTGTTTTTCCGCTCCCGGATGATCCAACGATTGCCGTTGTCTTTTTTTCTGGAATTACAAAACTTACATGGTTTAGTATCAGCCTGGAATCATAACCAAAAGATACATCACGAAACTCGATTCCATATTGAGTAAGCGAAATCTCCCTGCCTCCCTCATCTATAAATTCTTCCGACCTTAAGGCATCTAATTGATTCATCGCATCTTCAATTACTCCTAATACATGTGAACTATCACTGATAGGTTCAATGGAAGCAAATACATCAAAAGACAAAAACGATAATAATAGCATATTCGTAATTGATAACTGATTCATCCATCCAAGATAAACAGATGACAGCAGAAGCATTATAGAACCTATCTTTAACACAATCTGGTGAAGACAATTGGCGGGTACAAATCCCCATTCGATTTTTAAATGAATCCTTTTACTCTCTTTACAAGCCTTTCTCATAGAAACTAAGGCCGCACCATCTTGTCCAAAAGACTTTACAACAGGTAGCCCTCTTGCATATTCAATTGCCGTACTGGTCAGTTCACGATCCGCCTGCGCAGATACGGATGCATTTTGTACGCTATGCTTTGAAATTACCATCAAAAATAAAAAGGAACCTGCCACCGCTGCCATTGTTATTAAAGATACCCTGGGATTGATTATAGTGATCCATAGAAAAATGCACAAGAAATTCAGATACCCTCCAATAAAATTATCAAGCATACGGATGCCCATATTTTCTAACGTATGTAATCCTGTTGTGATGGAACTTAGGATATCGCCAGTATTCACCTTCTGAAAATATCCTAAAGATACCCGTTTTAAAAGATCACCAATTGCAAGTCTGTCTCTGGCAACCAACTCATAACTGATTGCTTCTTGAAATTTCGCCCTGAGATAGTCAAACAGAAAACGAAGAAATATAAAAAGCAGCATTATAAAGAAACTAAGCCCTATCCATTTTGAATCAAATTTTTCAGTTCCTCTTTTCTCCTCAATCAGCTTGCCTACTGTATAAGCAGCTATAATAACGGGCATCGCACTAAACCATCCCGAAAAGAAGGAAAACAGAAACCCAATATATAATTTACCTTTCAATTCACCGCACCAGTCAATAATACGCTTTATTGTTTTAAACATTTTGCCCCACTTCCTTTCCCTGTAATCCGACAGACCAGTACTTTGCTCCAATATGAGCCTGCCACATATCTGCATACAATTGAGAATTTTTCAGTAATTCCTCATGCCTTCCCTCTGCATTTATTCTACCATTTTGGAGAACCACGATATTATCTGCATTCTTAATAGTAGAAAGTCGGTGTGCAATCACAAGAAGCGTCTTCCCTTTCGTGAGTGCCGCAAGACTGCGCTGAATCTTTTCTTCATTTTCCGGATCGGTGAAAGCAGTTGCTTCATCCAGAATGACAATTGGTGCATTTTTTAATATCATTCTTGCAATTGCTATACGCTGTTTTTCTCCCCCTGATAATCTTTTTCCGGCTTCTCCTACAGAAGTCTCATATCCTTTCTCCAGCTTGCAAATGAACTCATGACACTGGGCCGCTTTGGCTGCAGCATATACCTCCTCATCGGATGATTTTGGATTTCCCAGTCGTATATTTTCAAGCAGGGAACATCGGAAAAGGAAATTATCCTGAGTTACAAAGCTAACCGTATCTGCAAGTTGCTTAAGCGGAATGTCTTTTATATTTATGCCGCCTATTTCTATTGATCCGCCTGTTACATCCCAAAAACGCGCAAGTAATTTGGCAATCGTAGACTTACCACCGCCTGATGGTCCTACCAGCGCCGTGAAGCTTCCTTGCGGCAGACTCATGTTGATTCCATGCAATACCACATGTTCTTCTTTTCCGTCGTAAGAAAAGGTAACCTTATGAAAGTTGATATTATATTCTTGTAGCTTTACCTTATCTTTTGCTTCTGATAAGGAGGGCATATTAAGAAACTGCTGCAGATTTTCTATGGTAAACTGCATTTCCCTAATGCCCTCACTAAATACTTCCAACTTAGCCAGGGAACCAATCATGGACATGGACAGCATACAGCAGAGCGCTACCTGTGCAGGAGATAGACTTCCCTTACTGTATAACAGCAGCCCAACCGGAAGTGTACCAAGCAGTGTGGACGGAAAAAGAGCAAATGCTAATTTCATGGTAATCCAGGTGGAAGAAAGCCATTTTAGGATAAAATCACGGTACTCCGTTATCGATCTGGCAAATTTCTCATAGGAAGTTCCCTCCCGTCCAAATGCCTTAATCACCTCAATTCCTTCAATATACTCGACAATCGCACTATTCATATAACTATTGGCCTCGTTATATTTATTAAAGCTCTTTCCACTGAATTTATAGGTAAGCAGCATACATAGGAACGCAAACGGCAGGGTAACCAGTGAAGCAAGTGCAACTCTAAAGTCTACGATAAAAAGTCCTGCAAGGCTTGTTATTGGCAATACAACGTGTCCCGCTCCCTCCGGGATCATATGTGCCAGTGGAGGCTCAATGTTCTCAATTTTATCAACCATAACATTTTTAATTTCTCCAATCGAATGGCTTGTGACCTCTCCAAGCGGTGCATGCATAAATACATCCGAGACACGAAGTCTTAATTTTTCAAGAATATGATATGCCACCTGATGTGAAATTCCCGTTGAAAGTCCAAAGGCAATCACCTTTACTACATAAGCCATAAGGATACTTGCACCCCAATAAACCAATGAATCATTAGTCACCTTGTTTTCTGTAAATAACGCAATCATTTTGTAGACACAATAATATGGTACAAGGCCTGATACGATGCTTATTACCGACAGCAGCACCGACAGCATAAGCTTACCTTTGCCTCCATCTGCATAATTCATCAGACAGGAAAACCAATACTTTTCTTTCTTTTCCATATACGATATTCTCCTTCCTTTCTAATCGGATTCTGCCTTTTCCATATAAAAATGGATAGCCAAAATTATCCGACCATCCATATCATAATGAATTACTATTCTTTTTACTTCTCCGTTCCGACTACTTTGCTCCATTTGGACCAAATATTTTACGGTACTCCAACGGCGTTTTTCCTATTATAATTTTAAAGACTGCTGAAAACTTGCCTGGACTGTCATACCCAACTTTACCGGCAATATCCGTAACACTCATATCACTTTGACTTTTTAATAACACCGCCGCCTGATTCATCCGGTATATTCTCATATAGGTATTAATTGGGCTTCCATAGACATTTTTAAAACAATTTTTCATTGGTGTGAGTGGAATGTCAAATTGCGCTGCTAATTCTTCCTGAGTATAATGTCTTTCCATATTGTCCGTCATTAATTTGTGCATCGCTTTTATTTTCTCTACCTGATTTTTATAAAAATAAGGTTTTTCCTCTCTGTTCTTTGGAAGTTCCAGTACATCCAGATAGAGCAGCAGCTCGAATATTTTGATTTTAAAATAGGGGATACGAATCTTCTCCGGCACCACATATAGTTCACTGAAAATGTGTTCAATTGCAGGTGCATTATGAATTACCGTAGGTTGTTTTCCATTGCAGAATTTTTTTTGTAAACTTAATAGATCTACGGGGAAATCCCTTATTTCTTCTTTTAAAGTCGTCCTCGCCTGATCCATATCGAACGTAATCATCAACCCATGATAATGTACAAGCGGAAATTCAAAATGTCCCTGATGTGTAATTCTTCGGTCTAATTTTAAGTCTCCCGCCTCAAAGTATGAATAAGCTCCCTGTGCCGATGCATATTCCAGTCTGCCTTCTCTGCAATGATCAATACAGAACAGATTCCTGTTTGTGGTATAAGTGGAATCAAAACTTTCCATATGATAATCATTGTAAGAAATACTTACTCCCGGAAATACCTGATACATGGTCATGATACCTTCTCCGGTACTATTTTTCATTTGAAAAACACTGCATTCCTTTGATTCTGCCAAAAGAACCATCTGTTCCTCTTCCTTTGTTTCCTGAAATTTCATGGACTCACCCCTTTTTTAAACGGATATTCTCAATCTGCTTTTCTACATGTTTTTAGATACCTTATATCCTAAGAACCCTGTCACAGATAGACAGCATAAACTCTTTGTCATGGGTCACCACAATTACAATTCGTCCGGAATCTGCAAGTTTCTTTAAACGGGTGGATACAATTATCATATTTGCATAATCCAGCCCACTGGTTGGCTCATCCAAAATAAGAATCTTTTTATCAGAAAGAATAGCCGTAACAATAGCAAGACGCTGCTTTTGTCCTCCGGAAAGTGCCATAGGATGGCTATCTGCAAACGCCAATAACCCCATTTGCTTTAGTTCAGATTGTATTACAGAATTCTCCAGCCCATCACCTGACATTTTACATTCTTCCCATACACTCTCCGCAAATAACTGATGATTAACATCCTGCATAACAAGGAAACAGTTCTTACGTCTCATTTTTTCAGACATAACAATTCCATCCAATGATATATTTCCGCTCATTTGTTTCATTAACCCACAGACGCTGCGAATTAAAGTTGTTTTTCCAATTCCATTATACCCTGTTATGGCGAGTATTTCACCAGGAACCGCTGAAAAAGAAATGTCCTGAAACAGTGGTGACTTCTTTTTATATCCAACCGCAAGTGCCTCAACAGATAATCCGCAGGTCTTTCTGTCCAAATGAGCTTCAGGTAGTTCTCCGTCTTGCTCTTTTAAACATCTCAAGCCCATACTTTTACGTGTCTGTTCGGGCAGGGCCAGGAACTCCTCTCTGGAATAAATCTGTACCAGCTCTCCATTTTTTAAATAGACTGCTCTATCCAGCAAATCATACAAGAAGGATAGCCTGTGTTCCGCTATGATTATAGTATATCCCTTCTGTTTTAGGATTTGAAGTAACTTTTTTAGCGAATGAATTGCAGAAAAATCCAGATTTGCCGTAGGTTCATCCAGTACATAGACAGAGGGATTCATAGCGTATACCGAAGCAAATGCCAATATCTGCTTTTCTCCTCCAGATAGCTCAAATATATTTCTGCCTAATAGTTTCTCCAGATGAAGATTCTGAAATCTCGTTCTCATTTTCTCCATACTTTTCCCTTGGTTTTCCATTCCAAACGCTAGTTCACTATCTGTATCCAATTGAAAAAACTGACTCTTGGGATTCTGGAATACAGAACCGACTGATTCCGCTATTTTGTATAATTTGGTTTTTGATACTTCTATGTTTTTTATCCGCACCGTTCCTTCTAATTTACACTCTCCGCAAAAATGAGGTATCAGACCGTTTACCAGTTTTGTCATCGTTGTTTTTCCACAGCCTGATTCTCCGCATAAAAGGATACATTCTCCCTCTTTTATTTCCAAATTAATATTTTTTAGTATTTGATCCTGTCCATCATATCCAAAGGATACATCTTGTATGGATACCATAACCTTAACTCCTTATTGTATTATAAAAGTTCCGACAAGAAACAAACCTCCAATCACACAGCATACATAATCTATACAGTGTAATTTCAATGTGAGTAAACTTGTCTTTTTAATAGGATTCTCAATTCCTCTTGTTACAGCTGCTGCAGATAATTCTTCCGCAGTCGCTGTCGCAGACATCATAAGTGGTACCAGCATAACCTCCAGCTTCTTAGAAGATTTTATTTTTCTTAGACTTATCGCTTCTTTGATATAGTTTGTTTCTTCTCTAATTGCCGGAAAATAGCGGATAGTAACGGATAATGCAATGATTAGTTTCTCTGAAAAATGTAATTTTCTCATAGCAAGAACAAATCTTCGTAAAGATATTTCTCTTATCATAAGTGCACCTACCATCAAACAGGGGAACATCCGAATAGAATAATTCACTAATATCACAAAAATCATAGCTATCACTTCAGGTGCTGCCGGCAATATTATGTATTGTAATAGTAACAGGATACAAAATGATACTATCCATTGAACTGCCATTTTGTATCTCCCGGCTGCCAGCATCAAAATATCTATAAACATAATCCATCCGACTTCAACCCAAAAGTTATTTTGAAAGAACGTAATCACATTTGCAAACAGCAAAAGCAATAAAAATGTCCGCGGGTCTAAAATGGAACTTCTACTTACCGGGTTATGCATGAGAAACCATTCCTGCTTTCTCAAAATGTTTACGGAACAATCTTTTGCTAATCCATGCCCCAAGAATGGCCCCAAGCACCGGTGCTAGAAAAAGAACAATAAGCATAACCTGAGAGGAAAGACTTTCCAATGCATTTATATAGCTGTCCGGCATCCCCTGCCCACTAATCTGTGCCATGAATTTTTCATGCATCATCCAGATTGGAAGAGGTGATCCTGTCATTCCAAGAGAGAAAAAGACAAACGCTGCAATATTCCCATTTACACTATGGTACCTGCTGATAAAACGTGCCATCTCCCCTAAAACACAGGCAATCATAAATGTGACCAGTATCACAACGGTAAACATACCTGTTACAAAATAGATCAAACCTGTAATAATTCCCATTAATAATATGGCTCCCATTTTTTGAACCTTGGAACACAAAAGCATAAAAGGAACTCCTGTAAATAGGGCGATAAACCCTGGCATAAGGATCCACATGATAGGATGTAACCCTCCCATAAGCATAAATATAAAATTGATGACAAAATAAATTGCTGAAAAGATACCAATTGTAATCAGGTCCTTTCCTCTCAGACTACCGCTACTTGCTGATTGTAACATTAATGATTCCTCCTTTTAATTAGTTGCGACTAACTTGAATGTCAGATAAAACCGCTCACAGAGCGTTTCCATTTGTTAGGATATAGGAAGTCATTTTAAAAATCTAGTCCAATCAGACTTTTTTATTCCGATTGGACTGGATAATCACATAAAACCAATTCTTGATAAGTATCATCGCATAGTTTTCCGATTGTTTATTTCTATAACTGCTGCTCAGCCTTCCACATAGCAGCATATTTTCCATTGTTGTGAAGCAATTCTTCATGTGTTCCTTCTTCTTTGACTTTCCCGTCAGCAATCACAAAAATCTGATCTGCCTGTTTTACAATAGACATGGTATGGGCAATCATCACAACTGTCTTTTTCTTTTTTAGCAGGTTTGCAATCGCCTGTTTTACAGCTAATTCATTATCCACATCCAGATTTGCCGTAGCTTCGTCCAATAAAAGAATTGGAGCGTCTTTTAAAAGGGCCCTTGCAATGGAAAGTCTCTGTCTTTCGCCTCCCGATAACTGATTTCCGTTTTCGCCTGCCATTGTTTCATAACCCCGGGGCATTTTTCGTATAAACTCATCGCAGTTTGCTTCCCTGCAAGCCCACTCTATTTCCTCATCCGTAGCTGTTTCTTTTGCATACCGGATATTTTTTTTTATGGTATCATCAAAGAGAAATACATCCTGTTCCACTATGGATATCTGTGAAAGCACCTGCTCTGTGCCCACGTTTTGTATGGAATGTCCGCCTATACGGATGGTGCCGGAATCCGGATCATAGTACTTAGCAATCAGATTTAAAACCGTAGATTTTCCAGACCCGGAATCCCCTACAATTGCAGTCAGTTTTTGGTTCTCTATCTGAATATTCATATCCTTGCAGACAGGTTCTCCTTTCTCATAAGAAAAACCAACGTGTTCAAAGACAATATCGTGCCTTTTCGGATCAAATATCCGGCTGGTTTGCAGCTCTTCAGGAATTTCAAGGACGGTGTTGATTTTTTGTTTTGCAATCATCAAATTTTTATAACTTGTCATATCTACAAATATAGTACTTAATAATTTTGATAAAAATAATGGCAGCAGGCAAATCATGATAAACGGAGCGGTATCCAGTGTTCCGCTTATCCAACCATTCCCGGCAACTAATATCTCTAACGGAAGAGTGCTTCCGATTAAAATACTATAAATTACTCCAACCGGAATAATTTTTAATTCATAAATAAAACTGATGTCACTAAATTGTTTCATAGAACCCGTAACGGTCTTATTTTTTGTTCCTCCGATTCCATATGCCCGAAAAGTCTGTATTCCGGTAATATATTCCACCATACTGCTGACATTTTCCGCACAGATCGCATTCTTTTTCATCCCATATTTTTTTACAGCATAAAAAGAAATTGCAATCGCAGGTAAGAATAAAAGTTCTGCAATTAATAAAATCCATACCGAAGGAGCATATAAGATTGCCACAAAAATAACCAGCATAACAGAAAGTGTCATATTTTTAATGATATCCCCCATTTTATGTGTCAAAATCTGTTCATAGCTGTTCACATTTTCGGTTGCAACATTAATATATTCCCCGGTTTGAGATTTCTGAAATCTGGAAAGAGGGATTCTTCTTAATTTTTCTCCAAGAAATAACCGTATCTCTTTGCTGACATTAGCACCGCCTATCTGCCCTTTTACATAACCATAACTATAAATCATAAGTCTAAGAAGAAAAATAACAGCAATCCCTCCTGTGATTTCAAGTATTTTTCCCATAGCCATCTGACGGTTCCACAAAGACTGAAATACATAATACATTACCATAAAATTACACCCGGATAACAGTCCTTCCAGCATAACACAAAATATGGAAATAAAGAGTTCTTTATTCCACTTCCTTGGCCGATTTCTATTCATGTAGAGTACCTCCTTCCATCTGATAGGCAAAGCTTCGTGCTTTTTGAAATATTTCCCAGGCTCCTTGGTAATAAGTATTTTCTTTTAAAACTTCTTCGTGATTACCAATGAAACTTACCTTATGGTCTTCTACAACGGCAATCCGGTCACAGATCTTCAATGCACTGAGACGATGGGCAACAATAAGAACCGTTTTTCCTTTACACAGATTATTAATTGCTTTATCTATTTCCAGTTGATTCTCGGGATCTGCTGCTGAAGTTGCCTCATCCAGAATCAGAATAGGAGCATCCTTTAAGATGGCTCTCGCTATGGCAATTCTTTGTTTTTCTCCCCCTGAAAAACGTGTGCCATAGCTTCCAACCTTCGTATCATATCCATTTGGCAGGCTCATAATAAAGGAATCAATCCGGGCTTTTTTAGCTGCCTCCCTTACCTGTTCCAACGTTGCCTGTGTTCCCATTCGAATGTTCTCAATCACACTGTCCCTTGTTAAAAAGGTCTTTTGAAAGACGATGGATACATTTTCTAACAACTGCTCATAGTTTAATTCCCGTACATCCTTACCGCCTATGGTGATACTGCCTTTTCCTGTATCATAAAATCTGGCAATCATATGAATAATGGTACTTTTCCCGGCACCGGATTTTCCGACCAATGCCACCTTCTCGCCATGCTGTATCGACAGCTTACAGTTTCTCAGGACCTCTTCCTTTTCATTGGACGGATATGCAAAGCTTACCTTATTTAAGCTGATATCATGTCTTTTCGGAAAATCCTCACCACCCTCATAAACAGGAATATCCAGGATTTCTTTTGATTTTGTAACCGCCTGTAACACCTTGGCAAAATTTGAGCCTAGCTCCTGAAGCGGTCTTAGCTCTGTCAGATACAGCGATCCGATAAAAAGAAAAAGAAGAAATACATTTAATGTAAGGGTGCCTTGCAAAAAAAAATAACCTCCAATGGGTACCATAAAAAGCAGTCCGCATTCTGTTATCACGATATAGGACGCATAAGAAGGTCCCATCTTTTTAGATATCTGATTCCATATGGTATTTTCTTTAACTATGGCATTTTTGTATTTTTGAAAAGAGCTGCCTCCCATATGGAATGCTTTTATGACCTTCATACCGCTTATATACTCAATGATTACCGAGTTTAAATTTACAAGGGACAGGTTTGCCTCACCTAACACCTTTGACATGCCGGAAAACATAATTCCCATCACTGCCATTGCAAACACCAGCGGAATTAAGGAAACCAGGGCCAACCCAATATTAACGGAACACAGATAAAAAAATATGGCTACCGGACCGCACATATAATAAATAAACTCCGGCAGATGGTGTGCCAGAAATAACTCCAGCTTTTCAATATCCTCATTTAATACTGTTTTCATAGAACCTGTATTATGTTCACTTAACACGCCTAACGGAACCTTTGCCATATGGTCCAGGATCATGCACCGAACCTTATAAAGCGTACGATACGCCCCCCTGTGTGATAATCCTGTGGAAAAGCCAAATAACGCAAAGCGAACCACGATTGCTGCAAAAATTATTAGGCTATTATGAACAAGCACCTCTTTTGTACATGCTTTCTGATAAATTGCTGTCAGCACCTGGTATACTCCATAATAAGGAACCATGGTGCAAAGTCCGCTGATCAAGGAACAAAATACGGACAAATATAGAAAATATCTATCTTTACCAGCCCATGTCAAAAGCAGACCTATGGAATTTTCTCTTTTTTTCATCATTTTTGCAATTCCTTTCAATTTTTAGTATTTTTTAATCGATGGTATTTTATATAAGTTATAGGGTATTTCACTTTTCAACTCTTGAAAGTTTTATGTTTTATTACTATAATGCAATCTGTGATTACATAATAACAAATAGATAAGGAATTCATATATGAAATTAACAATCCATGAGAATCCTCATGTAAAAGAAAATGAAGCTATACTGATATGTACAAAATTGGACCATCATATGAAGTGTTTAGCAAATTATATCCAAAATTATGATTATTATATAAAAGGATATAACGGATCTGAATATACAATGATTTCCTTAAAGGAAATACTATATTTTGATTCAACTGATGGATCAACCTTTCTTTATTCCAAAGATAAAATCTATGAAATAAAAAATTCACTAAAGAATTTAGAACAGGAACTACCCCAGACTAACTTCATCCGAATTAGTAAAAACTGCATTCTGAACCTGGACTATTTAAAGCAAGTTGTACCATATCCAAATCACAGAATGCTTGCAACACTTAAAAGTAACGAACAACTAATTATTTCCAGGCAATATATTGCTACTTTAAAAATCAAATTAAGAACTATGACAAAGGAGGTAATCTGACATGAAACATATCTTTAATAAATATCTTTCTGCTGTTGCTATCGCCTATCTATTTATTACACTCATCTCTGATTTTTTTAATCTTATAATCTATAATGTTAATTTTTCCTCCTTACATTTTGAGCTTGTTGTTTATTTGATTATTGCAGTTACATTGGATGCTATATTGTATCATGTTGTTTTCACCAGGTTTCTCACTCATTTCTTAATTGAAACCATGCTGCTCTATCCTGTTACTCTCGCATTTGCTTACTTTGGCCACTGGTTTTTATTTCATATTGGCAATCTTATTACCAACAGCCTGATTTACTTAAGTATTATATCTATCATCCATATTTATTTTTACCATATGGCAAAAGAAGAAGCTAAGGAAATGAATAAGCTTCTTGATTCTTTGAATAATTAACTTAAACTTAATTATCATAGGACTTCACTAAGCAACAAAATTGAATACATACTAATATGTCTATTAAGAATGGAGGTCTATTAAATATGACACCTATCAAGAAAGAAAAAAAATTAACTTTACAATCATCTTTCCACACAGGACTCACTTATTTACTATTGGCACAGGGCATTTTCCTTTGCGCTTGCATAGAGGGAATCTATGGCTATCTTTTAGAGCCATTGTTATTTGATACATTCATTAATGATGCTGGTACAATTCAGAGTATTATTCACTGGGTTATAACTTGTATAAGTTGGGGTGTCTTTATTATGATTTTTCTGCGCACCGCACAAAAAAGATGTAATTTTCAAATACTTGAAACTTCAAAACCCTTAACTTTCGTTCAGATTTTTCTAGTACTTTTTAGTATAATATTCTGTTTGATCTTAAGTTACATGGATTGGCATGGTTTTAAAATATTGCTGGAATATAAGCATCGAGGTGCACTTTTATTTATTTTTCAATATGTCTATTATATGTTTGAAACCATGATTTTTTCATTAATTATTATATTTGCACAAAAAGCATTTGAATGCTGGTTTTCCATAAAAAATATTCCATATGGAGGAATTATTACTGCATTGACCTGGGGCCTTATTCATATTCTGACCAAAGGAAGCCTATATGCTGGAATTTTCTGCGCAATTAAAGGATTTTTATTCGGAGCTACATATCTTAATATGAACCGTAATATAAAGAAAGCATACCCTGTGCTATTTCTTATGTTCGTGTTATAAATTGTATTCAGTTATTATATTAGGAATACAGTACCATAAGCATTTTTAATCGATAATGATATTTCCGATTCATTTATATCCAATGCTATTATAGATAACATGTGATCCTGCTCTATTTTCACTGTTTCCTGTTCCATGATCAACTCTTTGATTTAATAATAATTTTTTATCATGGAGAAGTTAATTTGAACATTCTTGTACACGCCAGAGTAACCAATTCAAAATCATGGGTAACAACAAAAACAATTTTTCCCATGCCTGCCAGCTTCTTCATCAATTCCGATACCATTCCCATACTTTCTAAGTCAAGACCACTGGTAGGTTCATCAAAAACCAGAATATCCTTATCACAACACATACTAACAGCAACTGCAAGACGTTGCTTTTGCCCACCTGATAATGTATTTGGATGTTTCTCTTTTAAATCATATAGATCCAGTTTCTTTAATATCTGTTCCACCTTTTTTGAATCGGCTTTTTTTAGTCCAAAGCAGGTTTCATGCTCCACACTGTCAGCAAATAACTGATAGTTCACATCCTGCATAACCATATAAGTTCTGTTTAGCATACTTTTTTGATGCTGAACTTTTCCATCCCATAATACAGTCCCCTCCAACGCTTTTTGCAATCCGCATATAGTTCTTAACAGCGTAGATTTACCAACCCCGTTATGTCCGGTTACTGCAATGATATCTCCCCTGTTTGCCTTAAATTGAATTCCACCTAACACTTCCTTTTTCCCGTAACCAATGGATAAATCTCTAATTTCAAAAGCAGCATTGCCATTGAAAGATGAAGTTTCATTCAGTTTTGGTACTTCATATTCAAAACTTCTAAGTCCCAGCTTCAATCTTTCCTTTACAGACAATTTTAAAAAATCCTCCTGTCTCCACCGATACTTGATTTCTCCTGCATCCATGTAGTAGATTTTATCTGCCAGATCTTTTAGATAATATAGACGATGTTCTGCAATGATAATGGTCTTTCCCTGATTTTTCAGAATTTGAATATATTCCCGTAAATTAATAATTGCATCAGTATCAAGATTGGAGGACGGCTCATCCAAAAGGTATATGTCAGGATTCATGGCATATACAGAAGCAAATGCTATCTTTTGTTTTTCGCCACCCGATAAGGAAAAAATATTGCGTTTCAGAAGATTTTTGATGTTCAGGTCATCTGCAGTCTTCTTTACTTTTTCTACAATGACCTGTCGTATCACTCCACAGTTCTCTAACCCAAAGGCAATCTCACCATCCGTATCCGTATTAAAAAACTGGGTCTTTGGATTCTGAAATACAGATCCAGCCTTTTTAGCTATATCATAAATCTGCTTCTTTGCAAGATTCTCACCGTCTATAAATACACTGCCTGTTAATTTTCCGGAAAAGAATTCAGGTATCAGTCCATTGATCAATCTTGTAACAGTAGTTTTTCCGCAGCCGCTGCGTCCTGTTAATACTATGCACCCTCCTGCTGGAACTGATATACTAATGTTTCTAATTATCCCATTTTCTGTTCCGTCATAGGAAAAAGAAATATTATCAAGTTGAATTTTCTCCATCTTTTCCTCCCTTTCTACGCTGCATTTTGTGCATATAATGTTTGACTGAGGACTGTAAAGATGCTTTTTCTTAACATTTGCCCTCCTTAAATCACTTTCATAAGTCCCATGACAAGATAACTGATAAAAATTATAATGACAATCAGATCCTTTCCCGAAAATCTAATTTCAGTAAGGCTTGTTCTGGGACTCGGGTTTTCTATTCCGCGTGTTACGGCAGCAATGGACAATTCATCGGCTGTATTGGAGGCTGCCATCATAAGCGGTACATACAGGCATTCTGCTACCAGTATCGGACGCAGACAGATATTTTGAATGGATAATGAGATACCTCTCATACGCATGGCATCCTTAATATAACGCCAGTCTTCTCTCACTACCGGAAGATACCGCATCATAACCGCAAAAGGTATCACCAATCGATCCGGCATATGTATTTTATAGAAGGCCGCCATGAATTCACCTGTTTTTGTGGTTTTGATCATCAGCCCAGCCATAAAACCGCATGGATATACTTTATTTACCAGCCCCAAAAATGCAGCAAAAATTGCCTGTGTGGTTCCTGTCATTTTAAACATTGAGAGCAGAGTAATTCCATAAATCATCCCATAAAACAATATGCCTTTTGCAGCATGACCAGGTTTCCCTGACAACAGTGAAAATACTGCAATCAGACAAACGAGAATCAATTCATATCGTAAGGAGGGTGCAAGCATGGTGCAAATAACACAGAGCAATAACAAAAACAGCTTTGTCCTCGGGTCAAAATGTACTCCTCTCACGCTGTAATTCCCGCCTTTTTAAACAAAGGTAAATGAGGCGGTTTCTTTGGTGGTGGAGCATTTTCATGGACATGGAAAGAACCAATCCCACCTTTCGGATAAGGATATCGAACAGATTACGAATGTTTCAGCATACATTAAAGATCATGCTGCTTTTCCGCTGACATTAGAACAACTATCAAGAATCGCATGTATGGGACAAACGAAATTAAAAAAGAGTTTTAAACTAATTCATGGCTGTACTATTACTGAATTTATCCAACAGGCACGAATCGAACATGCTGAATTCTTATTATCTCATACCGATTTAAGTATCGCACAGATTGCACAGACCATTGGATATTCCAATGCCAGCAGATTTGCAGAGCTTTTTAAGAGAAATGTTGGCATTCTGCCTTTAGAGTACCGAAAAGTTATGCGATAAAGAGCCTTTGAATTTCGAGTAAGCCTCTGGTATAAGCACTAAACAAAAGCAAACCGGAAAACTTTGGTTTGCTTTTGCTTAAAACGAAATCATTTATATTTTCCATGAAAGCTCTTTATGTCTTGTGGCAATAAACTTCTTATATATTCCCTCCTCTTCTTTTAATTGATTATGAATACCTTCCTGTACAATATTTCCATGATCAATTACAATAATATGATCCGCTTCTCTGATTGTATTTAAACTATGAGCAATAATAATGGCTGTTTTGTTTTTTAATAATTCTTTAATTGCAAGCATTAACTTTTCTTCGTTTTCCGGATCGATACTTGAAGTTGCTTCATCCAAAATCACAAGATTGCACTCTTTTAGCAAAGCGCGGGCAATTGAAATTCTCTGCCATTCTCCACCGGATAAACTTGCACCGTTTTCTTCCAATACCGTATCATATCCCTCTGGCAGCTTCATAATAAACTCATGGCAGCATGCTTTTTTAGAAATTTCAATGATCTCTTCCTCTGTTGCATCCGGATTACCAAATTTTATATTATTTCGTATCGTATCTGCAAATAAATAAACATCCTGAAAGACCATTGTGATATTTGATAAGAGGCTATCATACCGATACTCTCTTACATCATTTTCTGAAATCATAATTGTAACGCTTTGAATATCCCAAAATCTCGCAATCAAATGACATAACGTAGTTTTTCCAGAACCGGATGGACCTATAATAGCAGTAGTGGTTTTGTTCTTCAAACTACAAGACAGTTCTTCAATAACAGGCTCTTTATCATAAACAAAAGTAATATCTTTTATTTCAATATTGTTTACCAAAAATTGTTCTTTATTTCCCTCTTCTACTGTTTCAATATTTCTTAATCCTATAATGGCAGCAAGTGTATCGCAAATTTGATCAATATCAATTGAAAACTGATTCATGATTTTCCTTGTATCATGTGAAAATCTTTCCTTATTAATCGCAATTGTCACAGCTTCGTAAGTACCCATTGGAAAACTATAACATCTTGGAGTATAACTGGTTGCATCAATGCCGAAATCTCCCTCTTGTATGTATGCTACCGTATTATCTGAAAATTCACACTCTACACGTCCTTTTTTACACCATGAGATTTCGATGATATTTTTATCGGGTATTTCAGGGATAAAAACATCTTTACTGTCAATTTCTGCAAAGATTACATCAATTTCATCAAAAATGTTATACGTATACAAAATACCTTTTCCCGTACATTTGAATTTATATACGGAATAGTCTTTCTTTTCTTCTAGTAATACCGCGGTATCCTGATACCAAACGTTACAATTATTAATTTCCATCACCTTTTTACTCATTTTGTTAACCAAGGAATACAACGATTTACTTTTTTGCAATATTCGATATATTGCATTCCATATAGCTCCTTAAGCCATTTTTCTTCAGTAGCTTTCATAAGCACGGTCATACTAATCCAATAAAGGATTGGTAAAAGCAGTAACCACAGATTATCAGCACAGAAGATTGCTCCAGTGCATACTATCATAAATGCAGAATATAATGGATTACGCACCTTGGCATATATGCCTGTTGTTACAAGATGATTGTTTTTTATATTCTCATCAATCTTTGACCTTAAAACTGCTTCAAGCCAGATTAATATTCCAAAAACAATCAGTAGAACACCCAATATTAAAAAAGGCACTCTGAGCATACCTACTCTGCCGCTGTTAAGATATCCCTTTTCTGATATCGCAATGCCTACTACTGATAAAAATATAATCGCCGCCCCATAAATTGGACCCACACCAAATATTGGCAAATGCTTTCTTTGATTCATCATTATCACCAGACTTTCCGTTTATTCAGTTAACTACTATAGTATATAGTTTTTACATCTTTTGCCCATGAAATTATTTTGATATCTGTTATTTTTAGATGCTCCAGGAAACAACCTCTTTTCTTTCACCAACAAAACGTTTATAGATTCCCTCCTGTTTAATCAGCTCTTCATGCTTCCCTGTTTGAACAATTTTCCCTCCATCTACTACAAGTATCTGGTCTGCATGGCGGACTGTTTTTAATCGGTGCGCAATCATGATAATTGTTTTATTTCTGGTCAGTTCTTCAAAAGCTTTCTGCAAGTGTACTTCATTCTCCGGATCTACATTGGCTGTCGCCTCGTCAAAAATGATGATTGGTGCATCCTTTAAAATAGCTCTTGCGATAGAAATTCTCTGCTTTTCACCTCCCGAAAGAGCAAAACCCTTATCTCCAATCTCCGTTTCATATCCATTTGGAAGCCTGCTGATAAACTCATGGCAGCATGCTTTTTTTGCTGCCTTTATAACCTCCTCTCTGGTTGCATCTGGTCTTCCAAAGCGGATGTTATTTTCTATGGTATCTCCAAAAAGATATACATTCTGAAATACCATACTGATTTGTTCCATTAATGATTCCAGTGTATAATCTTTGACGTTTTTTCCGCCAATTTTGATATTACCGCCATCTACATCCCAGAATCTTGCAATCAGGTTACAGATGGTCGTTTTTCCAGAACCGCTTGGACCAATAATGGCTGTCATTGTCTTATCCTTGATCTTAAGGTTCATATCTTTTAGTATCTGTCTCTTCTCATAGGAAAAGTCCACATGTTCAAATATAATATCCTGATTCTCTGGATTTATTGTCTTTCCTTTTTCATCCATTAATGGTACGTCATCCATCTGATTTGCCTGTTCAATGGAACTGCCACACACACGAAGGATTGCAACTCCGTGTCCTGCGGATTCTATCTGTTCAAATATAATAAATGAAACCACAATAAACATCAGGGAATATGTAAGCTGCATGGTTCCATCAAAATAGAAATATAATGCTGCCGCCATCAAAATCACACTGAATATCCGTAATATTCCTGCCTGCATAATCGTATAAGGAGTAATCAGCTGCTCCATTGCCAGATTCATTTTTTTACTGTTTTCAATTGCTTGATCTACCTTCTTGTTATCAGTTTTTGTAAGGTTAAAGGCTTTTACGATTCCCATTCCCTGTATGGTCTCAACTATATTTTCTACAAGTTCTGCTTGTGCTTTTTGTCTTTTGGGTGCGGTACCTCTTGATTTTTTCTCCATGGCAGAAGTAATCAGACAGAATAAAAGAACACCTGTCACTGTAATTAAGCCCATTCTCCAGTCAAACACCAGCATGTAAACCGTAAATACTATAGTTGTAATAAAACCGCCTAAAGTCAAAACCAAAACCATTGGTGCTGTGGTTTCTACATCTCCCAATACCGTGGTACTAATACCCATAATATTTCCTAGACTGTTCTGGTTAAAAAATCCCATTGGTATTAATTTCATTCTGTTTCCAATAAAAACTCTTTTATTGGCAGTCATAAAATATCCAGCATGCGTTTGTTGCAGTTGAGAGAAATAATTTGTGACAATTTTACCTGCTATACTTACCACAATCAGACCAAACACATACCATATTGTTGTATGGTCAGAACTTTTTTCAACCAATGCCGAAATAGTAAGAAAAATTGCACCAATCTGCAGCATATGAAAGATTGCATTCAGAAATCCTATGAGGATAGAGTTACGAATGTTTTTTTGTTCCTCACCGGCGAATCTCCATATTTTTCGAAAAATCTCTATCATTCCTGTTCACCATCCTTTGCTCCGATATGGGCATTCCACATATTCTGATACAATTCAGATTCCTGTAATAACTGCTTATGAGTTCCGGCAGCACTGATTTTCCCATGATCCACGAGAATAATCTGATCTGCATCAACAATCGTCGATAACCGATGAGCAATCATAATCAAGGTTTTTCCTTGTACCAGTTTTATGATTGCTTTTTGAAGAACTGCTTCATTCTCCGGGTCGATATAAGCCGTCGCTTCATCTAGTATTATAATCGGTGCATCTTTTAGCATGGCTCTTGCAATGGCAATTCTCTGCCGTTCGCCGCCAGAAAGGTGAGCTCCGCCACCACCTACTTTTGTTTCATACCCACGTTCAAGGCCTCGAATAAAAGTATCGCAACCTGCCCTGCTTGCTACTTCTTCCACTTCTTCATCGGTAGCATATTCTTTTCCCATGCGTATATTTTCCCGGATGGTATCATCAAATAGGAAATTATCCTGAGATACATACGCAATCTGGTCCGCTATTTGTGTAAGCGGAATATCACTGATTTCTGTTCCGCCGATTTTGATACTTCCTGTTTCAATATCCCAAAAACCAGCGATTAGTTTTGTAATCGTAGATTTCCCGCCTCCACTTGGTCCGACAAAAGCATTGACTGTACCTTGACGGATTTTTAATGTAATATCTGTTAAAATATTTCCCTGCTCTTTTTCGTAAGAAAAAGAAACATGATTCATTTCAATATCTGTTCCGTTTAATTGTACCGGATCTTTTGGATGGTGTTGTTCCGGTGCTTTTAATATGGTTTCAATGGATTCGATAATGGTACCTGTCTGGGCCAGTGAATCAATGAAATTGGAAGCTGCGATAATCGGTCCCACAATTCCCATGGATAAAATCATTATCATAATAAACTCAGAAGATGTAATGCTTCCACCAAGATAAAATGCTAATCCCACAGGTAGTACCCCAAATAAAACAGCAGGGCTGAAATTACGATAGCATGCCATGCCAAACTGAGCACTTTTCATCCAATTATAAAAATATGAGGCATTGGCATTAACTGCATTTACATAACCTGTATAAGCTACCTGACCCTGATTATAAGCTTTAATCACTTCAATCCCATTAATATACTCTACGATAGAATCGTTCATTTTCTTACCTATTTGGACAGATTCCTGATATTTTACCGGATAGGATTTCATGGTAGTCATCATAAATATCATACCAATCGGAAGGGTGGCAACCGATAGCAATGCCAGCCGCCAATCAAGAAAAAACAAGGTAATAATTAGTAATAACGGAGATAAAACATTAGACGTCATTTCAGGTAAAAGGTGGGCAAGTGTTGTTTCCATGCTCTCAATCTGATCAACCAATATGCTCTTCCATCTTCCCACAGATTGGTTCTGTAAAGTTCCCATAGACAGTTTTGCCAGCTTATGTACACATTTATTTCGTACCTCTGCCAATACTGCAAAGGTCGCCTTATGGGATTGTGAAGTTGAAAAAGTAGTAAGCAGCACTTTTCCTATACTGCCTGTCAAAGCCAGTATCAGCCAAAGTATACAGCTTTTAATATCTGCTGTCTGTTCGAGTAACATTATAATGATTTTCCCTGCACAGAAATAAGGGATGAGACCTGACATTACCCCAAAAACCGCCATAATAACTGAAAACCGAAGTCTTCTATGTTCTACTTCTGCCAATGCCCATATTCGTTTCAGCGGACTTTGATTTTTTTGTTCCATAAACCCTCCTTTAGTTAGTTATGTCTAACCTTGTGTTTAAAAAAATTACGGGTAATCCCGTATTTTTCAGGCATGTTTTTATTTCCAGTTGTAAATATTAGCAAATCCAGCATAATAAAATTCTCTTAACTGCTTTGCATACAACATACCATCTTCTCTTTTCATATTATGTCGTACCATCTCAAATATTCCGGAAAAATATGAACTGGTTACGATGTGAAGAAATTCAGATGTAATCGTCTCCTTTTTGAGTGCATCATCCTTTGTAACCTCCATGTATTTCACCGTATATTCCATTTCAATCTCCACCAGCTGATTTAAAAAATCAGAAAATTCTGTTCCCTCGGCACATTCTAGCAACAGCTTGAATATATCGTAGTTATCATAAATATAAGACACTAATTTTTCAGCTTCCATTCCACTATAATGAAACATATTTTTCTTCTGATAATCAGAATCCTTTTTGTGAAATAACTCTTGCACCTCTAAGAACCATGATTTCAATTCATCCACAACTGGATATACAATGGCATGGAATAATCCCTCTTTATTCTGAAAACGTGTATAAATAGAACCGGTACTGGTACCAGCTTCCTGTGCTATAGTACGAAGCGATGCATCCTTGAATCCTTTACTTAAGAATTCCTTCTTCCCACACTCATACACTTTCTCATATACACCTTCAATTTGCTTTGCCATGTATTTTCCTCCTATATTTAAAACAGTGTTTCATAACACTGTTTTAAATATAGGACTTCTTGATTCAATTGTCAAGTAAAATATGGTGTATTTTTCATGAATCTTATTCCACTTAATCAATTAACATTTAACGATCCGGTTAGAAACATTTAAAGTCTACACATGCCTCATAACCAGCCGTGCTTTGAAGTCTGTAGACAAGATATTGGCTGATTGCCTTTCCTGCGATTCCAATCACTAATAAGCTATTTTTGATTCGGACAAATTTCTAACATTAATATCTCCATTATATGTTTAAATAAAAGTTTAAAATCAGTATATTTTAGTTAGTGTTTACTAACCCATTATATCATGTTTCCTTACTATTTCAATGAAAAGTATTATAACTCATAATATTCCTTTTAAATCACTTATCATATGGCATCTAAAGTAAATCTGCAACCTTACTCTTTTCATATCTTAAAACACATTGTTTAAAACTGTTAGCATTATCTAACTTTCTGCAGTATTTTAATAACCTCCTGTGTCTTCAGGACTTTTCCGTAGGCTACTACCTTGCCGTCTACCACCAATGCAGGGGTGCTCATTACCCCATAAGCGGCGATTTGCATAAAATCTGTCACATGATCAATCGTAGTATCCATACCAAGCTGCGCAAGCGCTGCCTTTGTGTTTGCCTCCAGTTCATTGCACTTTGCACATCCGGAGCCCAGAACCTTAACTGAGCCACCTGTTTTCTGTACCTGCCTTGTTTCTTCCATAGTTTTTGCACCACAACCACCCTCGCAGCAGCATCCGATATTTTCATCTTTCTTTTTTCCAAAAAGTGACATGAGTAAATCCTCCTTGATATGATTTAATTTTAATTATATCCTATATTAAATTATGTTTAAGCTGTTTCTGTGCTACTTCCAGTACTTCTTATAAATATATAATTAGGCTGGTCTACAGTCAATATAAGAATGGCAGCCTCAAGATTTATACCATTAGCTACGCTCATTCTATTCTTCCTTATATAAATAAAAATTGAAACGCATTAAATAAATAACCAATAAATATTATTCCAACCGTTACAATACTGACGAATACACCTAACAATTTAGGTTTTACGGCTTTGCGCAGCATAATCATGGAGGGCAGACTTAAAGCAGTAACAGCCATCATAAAACTGAGTATAGTTCCAAGTCCGGCGCCCTTTGCGAATAAACTCTCCGCTACCGGTATTGTACCAAAAATATCTGCATACATTGGTACGCCAACAAGAGTTGCTAATATAACTGAAAATGGATTATTGCTGCCGAGAATAGATTGTATCCAGGCTTCCGGAATCAGATTGTGTATAATCGCACCGATACCTACACCTGCAAAAATATAGGGTGCAACTTTTTTTACTGTTGCCTTTACCTGATCCTTTGCATAGAAAATCCGGTCCCTGCGGGTTAAATCCGGAGCTTCAATGTCCACACTTCCGGCAGTTTTTACGAACTCTTCCACATACTTTTCCATGCCGAGCTTCTCTATCAGGGTTCCGCCTATCACTGCAAGAACCAGACCCACAATTACGTAAGTAATTGCAACTTTCCCTCCAAAAATACTCATCAGCAGGATCAGCGAACCCAGATCTACTAATGGGGAAGAAATAAGAAAGGAAAAGGTAACACCAATCGGCAGGCCTGCACTGGAAAAGCCTATAAAAAGCGGAATTGATGAGCAGGAGCAGAAAGGAGTAACCGTTCCGAGTAAAGCCGCAAGAGAATTTGCAGTAATACCATGAAAATGTCCCAGTATTTTCTTTGTCCTCTCCGGCGGGAAATGGCTTTGAATATAGGAAATAAAAAAAATCAGGACGGACAGGAGTATAAAAATCTTAACCGTATCATAAATAAAAAACTGTATACTGCCTCCCAATCTGCCCTCTATATCCAAACCGACAGCAGTTAGTGCATTACCAATCAGCGTGTTAAGCCATTTCATACCAAGTATTTGATTTTGAAAAAATAACCAGATATTTTCTAATAATTGCATAATCTTTCCTTCTTTCTGCAGGTTTAGAAACATATCTATAAAAATCGATATGTCTAATACATAAAAAGCCAAACGAATATGGCTTTTCATCATGCTCATCTTTGTATATGTTACATTAGACTTCATTTGTAATATTTGTAGTTGTCAGAGTATTTAAAAGTTCCTTTGCATAGACAGTACCTTCCTCATTAATGGAATAATGCGTCCATTTTCCTTCGATGCGGCTTTTGACAATACCAGAATCAAGGAGAATTTTCATATGATGGGATAAAGTAGATTGCCCTATATTTAAATTCTCCAATAGTTTACATGCACACTTTTCACCACTGCGAAGCATCTCCAGAATCTGCAAACGGTTTTCATCGCAAAAAGCCTTAAATACCTTGGCATCTTCCGCATACGTACGTTCCATTTCATCACCTCAAATCTATTTTCTTCGATATCATAATTTCAGTATATTCTTCAAATCTATTTATGTCAATATGTTCTTCATATTTTATTAGGGTAATAGTATTATACCAAGTATTTAAAGGCTTTCCAATCTCACCATTAATAGCATTGAGGCGTTGTTTTGAGGATTCGACATTTCATATCTACGGGTTCTTATCTTAAAGCAACTTTTGTAGTTACTATTTAAAAGCTTAATTTATCATTTCAGATTAACCTTCCCATGTGGAAACCAATGGGTCGTTTTATTTGCAATTTTAACAAGAATCAGCATGACCGGTACTTCTGTGAGTACACCTACTATCGTTGCCAGGGCTGCGGGGGATGTGGAGCCAAATAAGGAAATAGCAACTGCAACAGCTAATTCGAAAAAATTAGATGCACCGATCATCCCTGCAGGTGCCGCAATATTGTGAGGTAATTTCAATACTCTTGAAGCAATATAGGCAATAAAGAAGATAAGGAAAGTCTGAATGATCAACGGCACTGCAATCAAAACAATATGCAGCGGATTCTCCAAAATAACGTCACCCTGAAAAGAAAAGATAATAATTAATGTCAGTAACAAACCGATTATTGTAACGTTGTTGAACTTGGGAATAAATTTATTTTCAAAATAGTCTAACCCCTTATTTTTCGTGATTAGCACTCTGGTTAAAATTCCTCCCACCAGAGGGATTACTACGAATAAGACCACGGAAAGAATTAAAGTATCCCATGGTACCGTCACTCCGCTGACTCCCAAAAGGAAAGCTACAATCGGTGTAAACGCAATTAGAATAATCAAATCATTAGTAGCCACCTGTACTACGGTATATGCCGGGTTTCCCTTGGTAAGATGGCTCCATACAAATACCATTGCAGTACAAGGGGCCGCACCAAGAAGTACTGCTCCAGCTAGATATTCTTTCGCTAAATCAGCCGGTATCATTGCTTTAAATATTGTATAGAAGAAAAACGCAGCGATTCCGTACATAGTAAAAGGTTTAATCAGCCAGTTTGTAACCCAGGTAACAAATAAGCCTTTCGGATTTTTGCCTACATTTTTGATGCTGGCAAAATCCACTTTCATCATCATCGGATAAATCATCAGCCAGATTAATATGGCAATGGGAATTGACACCTGAGCATATTGAAATCTTCCCAGGAATTCTGGTACGGCAGGCAGAAATTTACCGATTAATACACCAACCACCATACATAGTAATACCCAAATCGTTAAATATTTTTCAAAAAATCCAATTCCCTGTGTTTTATCTTTACTCATTCTTACAATCACTCCTTTAATTTTAATGTGGTTTTTTCATACAATTACATAAATCCTGCGCTCTGCATTTTTGATAGGCTTCCATATCTTCCGTGTAAGATGGAAGTTCTTTCAGATTTTTTTTAAGATAGAACCAAAGTTCCCCATTCTCGATAATAAATCTGTTGTTTATCTTATAATACGTCCATTGGGCCCGTTTATAATTCTCCAATATACCGCATTTTCTTAGGTCTGTTAAATGGCGTGAAACATTGGCCTGAGTCATTTTAAGAGATTCAATGATTTCACAGACACATAATTCATCTTCCAGCAGTAAAGATAATATCCTTAATCTGTTTTGCTCCGACAAAGCTTTAAAAATATCCACCATCTTTAAACCTCTCCTGTATTTTTATATTTGCATATGAGCATTTAATCATATAGTATGCATTTATAAAACCATTTGTTACAATTGTTATATGATTTTATTGGTTATGTGATTTTTTATATTGTTTATGCCCACCGGAAAGATTGTATACCTTTTTGAATCCATTATTAATTAGAATATTCTGGGCTGCATTACCGGTAACCCCCTTATTGCAATAAGTAATTGCAATGGTATCTTTATCTAATTCCTCGACAGCAGCTCTTAAATTAGCATGAGGTATACTCTTTGCATTTTCCACATGCTCTTTTTCATATTGCGGGGAAACCCTGGCATCAATCAGTGTGTATTTTTCTCCTGATGCCATTAGTTTATCCAATTGTTTCGCGGTCAAAAGCGGTCTGCCTCCATGGATCGCATTCTCAAGTATCATACCTGTATACATAACTGGATCTTTCGTGGTGGAAAAAGGCGGGGCATAAGCCAAATCAAGATGGAATAAATCCTCTGCTTTTGCTTTAAAAGTAATGGCAGTCACAAATACATCAATGCGTTTATCAACACCCGCTGAACCAATGATTTGAACTCCCAGGATTCTTCCGTCTGTCTTATCGGCAATTCCTTTAATTATTAATTCCTGACCGCCCATATATTCCGGCTTATCCGGTTTAATATTATGGCATATGACAACTTCATATCCCTGCTCCGTTGCTTCCCGCTCAGAAAGCCCAGTCTGTCCTACTGACAAATCAAAAATCTTGAAAATTCCGGTACCAAGAATGCCCCTAAATTCCAAGTTTCCTCCTGTAATACTATCCCCTGCTATCCGTCCTGTTTTATTGGCAGTGGAGCCTAACGGACGAAAAATAGGTTTTCCTGTTATTACATGAAATTGCTCTATACAATCGCCGCATGCATAAATATCTTTTTGGCTGGTTTTCATTTTACTATTTACTTTGATACCTCCTGAAGCACCAAGTTCAATCCCCGCTGTTTTCGCTAACTCTGTATTCGGACGAACCCCAGTGGAGAGAAGAACCATTTCTGCCTCTATTACTTGCCCATCAGATAAAATTACGCTGTCACCGGTTATCTCACTAACAGAGACACCGGTCAATACTGTAACACCTTTCTTTTCGATATGTTCTTTCACATACACTGCCATATCACTGTCCAACCCGGGTGTGACTTGTGGCAGTTTTTCCATCAGAGTTACTTCTATACCAAGATTTTTTAAGTTTTCACAGACTTCAAGACCAATAAAACCAGTACCCACAATCACCGCCGTACTGGGATTCTTCATGTTAATATATGTTTTAATTCGATTCATATCTCCTATGTTACGTAAGGTAAAAACATGTTCCCTATCTGCTCCTTTAACAGGAGGCACTACTGCTCTTGCTCCGGTGGCAACGATCAGCCCGTCGTAATGATCTGTAAACATCTCTCCGGTGCATAAGTTTTTGACAATAACTGTCTTATCATCCGGATGAATCGCTATTACCTCATGCATTATAAAAATATCTACATTGTATTTACTCTTAAAAAAAGCCGGATTTCTTGGAGTCAGTTCTTCTGCCGTTTCCACTTCACCCCCGATATAATATGGCATACCACATCCGGAATAAGAGATAAAGCTATCTTTTTCATAAATAATAATTTCAGCTTCTTCATTGTTTCTTCTGGCTTTGGCCGCGGCGCTGGTACCGGCGGCTACTGCCCCTATAATTATTATTCGCATTTATTTACCTCCTTTTTCACTTTACAGATACAGGATTGCGTATCTGTTGTTATATAATTCCACATCTCTTTTACCATATTTACTTTTTCTTCATTCACACGGTACCTCATCCAGGCTCCATCACGCCTGCCTGAAACAAGACCACATTCGGTTAAGATTTTCATATGGTAAGACAATGTTGGCTGTGTGATCTGAAAGGGTTCTAATATATCGCAGGCACACATTTCACCACAGGATAACATTTCTACAATTTTAAGTCTTGTTTCATCAGCAAGCGCTTTAAAGATTGGTACATAATCAGTATATGGATATTGCATTTTTATCACCTCGCATAGAAGTTTGTCTATGATATAGAAATATATCTATATTCAGATTATATCTTTGATATTGATAGTTGTCAATATGCTAATGTAAATTTAGTATAATCAAAAAATATTTTATAGGATTAGCTTTCCCATTTAGTGTATCAATATTATATCAAGAATTATTTCAAAGACGATTTTAACATTGTAATAATTATATTATAAAAATCTTTTAATAGCTTGCTTTTATAAATCATTTGACTTTATAGACAAAGAACTGCTATAATAAATGCACTAATGTGTCCGGAATTATTTTGCAATACCTGTCTAAGCTTTTAAAAGATTGTACTATCAAACGATATTACAGTTTTGTGAAAAGTAATGTAAATTAATTTATAATCGGCAATTCCCTGCCAAAATTATGCCACCAGAAAAATAAAAGTAAAACAGTTGAAGCGTTGTTATAAATCAGATGTTTTATATGTAGAAGTTTTTATGAATGGGAACTGAAACATTAAGATTAGGTAAATCATGGTACAAATTTGGATATACTATGCTTTCCAGCACAGTATATCCATATAAAATAAGTCTTTTTAGAGTTTAAAAACTCAAATAGTAACTGGAGGAATAAAGGATTGAAAAAAAACGAAGAAATAAAAAATAACAAAATAAAGATCATACCGCTTGGAGGTTTAGACAGAATTGGTATGAATATCACTGCTTTTGAATATGAAAACAGTATTATTGTCGTGGATTGCGGCATTTCATTTCCGGATGATGACATGTTAGGTATCGATTTAGTAATACCGGATATTACTTATTTAATGGAAAATAAGGAGAAAGTTAAAGGATTTATTATCACACATGGACACGAGGATCACATTGGTGCCCTGCCCTATATTTTAAAGGAGTTAAATGTACCCATCTATGCGACTAAACTAACGGTAGGTCTAATTGATCTCAAGTTGAAAGAACATAATTTATTAAAAAAGACAAAAAGAAAAGTTGTAAAACACGGTGGTTCCATAAATTTAGGCGCTTTTAGAATTGAATTCATTAAGACGAACCATAGTATAGCAGATGCATCTGCCCTTGCGATCTATTCTCCGGCAGGAATTATCGTTCATACAGGAGATTTTAAAATTGATTATACTCCTTTATTTGGGGATGCGATTGATTTGCAGAGATTTGGAGAAATTGGGAAAAAGGGCGTACTTGCTCTTCTTTGCGATAGTACCAACGCACAAAGACCAGGCTTTACAGTATCAGAAAAAATGGTAGCAAGAACTTTTGACAATCTTTTTACGGAAAACAAGAAAAACCGAATTATTGTTGCGACTTTTGCATCAAATGTTGACCGTGTCCAGCAAATTATCAATACGGCTTATAAATTTGGCAGAAAAGTTATCGTGCAAGGAAGAAGTATGGTAAATGTAATAGACGTTGCTTCTGAATTAGGATATATAAAAATACCGGATAAGACGTTAATTGAAGTGGAACAAATGAGGAATTATCCGGATGAACAATTGGTATTTATAACTACAGGAAGCCAAGGGGAAGCAATGGCTGCACTATCCAGAATGGCCGATTCAAGCCATAAAAAGGTTACAATAAAACCAGGTGATGCGATTATTTTCAGCTCTACACCAATACCTGGTAATGAAAAAGCAGTTTCAAAAGTAGTCAATGAATTATCCAGGAAAGGTGCAAATGTAATTTTCCAGGATACCCATGTTTCAGGGCATGCCTGCCAAGAGGAAATCAAATTAATTTATGCATTACTAAAACCTAAATATGCAATTCCTGTCCATGGAGAATATAGGCATCGTACCGCTCAGGCCGAATTAGTTCAGACTTTAGGAATCAAAAAAGAAAATATTTTTGTATTGGAATCCGGTAATGTATTGGAATTATCAGGAGAAAAGGGAAAAATTATAGCTCAGGTTCCGGCTAAGGGCATTTTTGTAGACGGTCTTGGTGTCGGAGACGTTGGAAACATTGTTATTCGTGATAGACAACATCTCTCAGAAAATGGGCTTATCATCGTTGTGCTTACTTTACAAAAACAAACGAATCAACTTCTATCAGGCCCTGATATGGTATCCCGTGGATTTATTTATGTAAGGGAATCCGAGGAATTAATGATTGAAGCCAAGAAAGTAGTAAATATAACTTTAGATAGATGTATTCGCAATAATATAACCGAGTGGAACAAAATTAAAACAGAGATAAAAGATGACCTTAATGAGTTTTTATGGAAGAAATTGAAGAGAAGTCCACTGATTTTACCGATTATTATGGAAGCTTAGCTATAGCTAATACAATGAAGTGCTCAAAGGCAATCGCTTAAACCGCTTATCAACATATGAAAAGTGCTGGATTTTATTTGCCTAAAAATGACCGGAAATAAATACCGTTTTTTGGCTGGAAAGTCCAGCCGTTTTCAATACCGATAAAAAGTTTATCTCATAGCAAGTATAAAGATAAGTTATTAAATATTTGCATCTGTTGCAAAGGCCTCTGAACCCATTGGTGAAATTGTGACGTAAAGGCGCAAGACATCTTCACCGGTGTTTATAACCTGCAAACTTTCCTGCCCATCAACCTGCATTAACTCGCCCACCTGCAACGAGGTTTCATTGCCATCCGTGACAACCTTGGAATTTCCTTCCATGACCTGCAGGAATAGGGTTGATTCTAGATGTGTATGCCCCGGTAGTATTTCCCCTTTTGCAATGTTTAGAATAAAGGCAATTACATTATCGCTTTTGAACAGCATTCGCTTGGCAATTTTTCCCTGTGGCTCATGAAAATAATCATTAAAAATAAACTTGTTCATAGATAAATCCTCCTTTAATTAAAGCTTAAGCTTTATTATACCCAAATTTGGGCAAAAAATAACTGCATTTTCCTCCCAGATTCAAAACAGTGTTTCATAACACTGTTTATATAATACTTTTTTATTTGATTATCAAGTAAAATTTTACCTTAGTCCTCTAAAATTATATCATTATTATATCTTTATACGCGTAACACTTTCATTTAATTTTCATATGTTAGTGTAAATTAAAATTTTTAGATACGACTAACTTTATAAGTTTCCTTTTTTAGGAGGTTTCATTATGAATGAAAATATGATTCCATTAAGCCTGCTTCCGGTTGGCAGAAAAGCAAAAGTAAAGGCACTTACCGCAAACGGTATGAGCCGAAGAAGAATGCTGGACCTTGGTTTAATATCGGAGACAGAGGTAGAAGCTTTACAAAAGAGTCCCTCCGGAGACCCGATTGCATACCGGATCAGAGGTGCTGTTATTGCGTTACGTACAGAAGAATCTTCAAAAATCCTGGTGGAAGCTCTATAAATTAAATATATACCATGAAGCCACATTTTCTGGTCATGGTTATATATTCTATTTTATTAACTTATTCATTTTATATCAGGAGGTAACATAAAAATGGGGCTGACTAGCCATTCTACAGGAGCTGGCGTTTTAGAAAAAGGACTTAAGACTGCAAATACCAGTGAAGAAAAAGTAATCGCACTTGGTGGAAATCCCAATGTAGGAAAAAGTACTGTGTTTAACGGCCTTACAGGGCTGAACCAACATACCGGTAACTGGCCCGGCAAAACAGTTACAAATGCACAAGGGAAATACAGGCATAAGGACACCGATTTCATATTAGTAGACATACCGGGTACTTATTCCTTAATGGCCAATTCGGAAGAAGAAGAAATCGCCAGGGATTTTATTTGTTTTGGAAATCCGGATACTACGGTAATCGTAGCCGATGCAACCTGCTTGGAAAGAAATTTAAATCTGGTTCTTCAAACACTTGAGATAACTTCTGAAGTTGTAGTCTGTGTTAATCTTTTAGATGAAGCCAGGAGAAAGAAAATCAATATCAACTTAAATAAACTGTCTGAATTACTGGGGGTTCCAGTTATCGGTACCAATGCAAGAAGCAAAAAGGGACTTAATATACTTATGGATTCTGTTTATGATATTACAAATAAAATAAGGATAAATACACCTATTAAAATAACTTATGATGATATCATTGAGGAAGCAATTGCGCTTTTGGAACCATCCGTAAAAGAGCTTATAAAAGATACACTTAACAGCCGTTGGGTTTCTTTAAAACTGCTTGATGGAGATGAATCATTATTAGAGCCTCTGCAAAAGTACTTAAAAGTTAATCTTATGTCTTGTGAAAATATTTCCCTTAATGTAAAAGAAGCAAAAAATAAATTAATGAAAGCCGGTATCAATGAGGATGACCTGAGAGATAAAATCGTATCTCAAATTGTAAGTATAGCAGAAAATATAGGGAAAGAAGTTGTTACTTACACAGATGAAACCTATAACCAGACAGACCGTAAAATCGATCATATTCTGACTTCCAGGATTTTTGGTATTCCCATAATGATTGGTCTTCTGGGTATCGTGTTCTGGCTGACAATTACCGGAGCCAATTATCCTTCCAGTATGATTGCTGATTTTCTGTTTTGGACGGAGGACCGTCTCACCTCATTTTGTCACTGGGCAGGAATTCCTTCCTGGGTGCATGGTCTGTTGGTATTAGGTGTATTCCGTACTTTGGCTTGGGTTGTTTCTGTCATGCTTCCGCCTATGGCAATCTTTTTTCCTCTTTTTACACTTCTGGAAGATTTGGGTTATCTGCCGAGGGTGGCATTTAACCTGGATAATTTCTTTAAAAAGGCCTGTGCCCACGGAAAACAGGCACTTACTATGTGCATGGGTTTTGGCTGCAATGCCGCCGGTATTATCGGCTGCCGAATCATAGACTCACCGAGAGAAAAGCTGATTGCAATGATAACGAATAATTTTGTTCCCTGTAACGGTCGATTTCCCACCCTTATCGCGATTATAACCATGTTTTTTATAGGAGTGGCAGGACCTTTCCAATCAATACTAGCTGCACTAATGCTAACAGGAGTTATC
The DNA here is from genome assembly GCF_030913705.1 of Anaerocolumna sp. MB42-C2. Taxonomy (GTDB): domain Bacteria; phylum Bacillota; class Clostridia; order Lachnospirales; family Lachnospiraceae; genus Anaerocolumna. Next base: position 67,797 of record NZ_CP133190.1, on the reverse strand, counting down.
GTATTGGGCGTAGTAATGACCTTGCTAATCTCTAAGTTACTCTCCAAAACACTACTAAAAGGCCTTCCCTCTTCTTTCGCTCTGGAGCTTCCTCCCTACCGGAAACCTCAAGTGGCAAGAGTAATTGTTAGATCCATTTTTGACCGGACATTATTTGTTCTGGCCCGTGCAGTTCTCGTTGCCGCTCCTGCCGGGGTTATCATCTGGGTTTTGGCTAACATACAGATAGGAGATCTAAGCCTGCTGTCTCACTGTGCGGCTTTCTTAAATCCTTTCGCAAAATTATTAGGACTGGACGGATATATCCTGATGGCATTTATCCTTGGTTTTCCCGCCAACGAAATTGTTGTGCCCATTATTATCATGAGTTATATGGCCACAGGAAGCATGGTGGAACTGGATAACCTGTCAGAATTAAGAACATTACTGGTATCGAATGGCTGGACTTGGCTCACAGCCATATGTACTATGTTATTTTCTTTAATGCATTGGCCTTGCGGTACCACCTGCCTGACAATCCGGAAAGAATCCGGCAGTTTAAAATGGACGGCAGTTTCATTTCTTATCCCGACACTATCCGGTGTAGTTATTTGCTTTATAGTTGCCAGTACAGTACGTTTATTAGGGTTGGGCTAAATTAACAAATACATTTTGTAAGCTTTTCTCACTTACTTGCAAAGTAAGGCATCAAGATTTGCGGTCCTGATGCCTTTAAATTTTCCCGTAGATAATTCCTGTATCGGAGGTCATACCTCTCTAACAACCTGCGGTATTTTACGATACCATAAAGCGCAAGAAAACCACCGGAAACTAAGTTTCCGATATATATAAGAACAACAAGAAGAAACAAAAGAAGCCTCTTTGAAACAAATTCTTATCAATTTCTTTTGGAATTCGAAATTCCAGAGCGATTTATTTTAGTATCTTTGATATCAAATTCATTTTCTTATCCTTTACCTCCCTTCTTATTTTCCCCTATATTAATAAAACGAATGCGGAGAGAGGTTGGTTTTTATAAATGTGAAAAAAATTTTGTATTTTCTCTATTGCAAAGAAAAACCCCGATGCGTTTTGGCACCAGGGTAATAACCGTATCGCAACTGGCTACCGTATTATTGGCGGTCCTTTAGCTTTGCATCCTTACCTTTCGATAAGTTTGCCTGAATAATATCATTTTCAAAATACTTATAAAATTTCATAAATTTCCTCATAAACAAAATTTAGAGTATATAAGTCTAAAAGTCAATAGAGTTATTTATACAGACTAAAGACACGGAATTTTCTGTGCCTTTAGTAAATTCTACGTTATTAGATTAAAATATCTGTGGCTGTTAATATTATTGGCATAAAAAACTTATTTCTTCGCAATAATTAAGTATCGATGTATAGTTCCTTTAATTTTACCGCTTTTTTCAATTATTCTCTGCATTTCTAATAACTGTGAAAAACACTTTTCCACTGAAAAATCCGGAAACTCCCATTCTATAATGTGTGCAAACCATACAAATGCACCAACATCATAAAACTGAATAGGTCTATAGGCTTCTTCGGCCCGGATAATTTCAAATCTTGCATCTTCAAATACTTTACGCTGTTCTTTAAGATTCAAATGCGGAAATGGTTTTTCAGTTCCTGGCAAAACCATTTCTACCAAATCCCTCTCATTATCACCACCGACTTGTTCCGTTATAAATACGCCCTCCTTTTTTAGAAGCCTATATAATTCTATAGAGTCCTTTATACATATTCAATAACACTAAGTACTTTCTCCATTAATTTGGGTTGAATTTCTGGATAAGTCCAGTTATCAGGCAGATTATTAAATAATTCTATCTTTTCCATTTCAAATACCGGCAGTTCTTCAAACTTTGTAATATCAGCAAAATATAGCATACCAAAAGTCTCTGTACTATTTTCAACAACTCCATCATTACCACATACCGAATAAACACATATCTTCATTATGGAGTATTCTATTGCACCGGTTTCTTCATAAAGTTCTCTTTTTGCAGTTGATAAAATATCCTCTCCCGCTTCTCTGTGCCCGCCTGGACATTCATAGGTACTTCGTTCCTTGTGCTTACAGAGCACCCATTTACCTTGACTTTTCGATACAATAACAGCAAATTTCAATAAACTGTCATCGATATTATCGTAAAAATTTACTTTTAGCATAGACATCTCCCCTGTTTTACAATCAGTAAAATTATAATTTAAGAATCTATTATTTATTTTTCCCGTCTTATTAAAATACCTTTCATATGTTCTGATTCATTATGAGTTTTATAAACAATTTCTTTTTCTTCCTCCGTGCATCCAATCAGTATCTTAATTTCTGAATCTCTCTTCATTAAATCAACGGTACATATGATTGCATCGATGCTTTTTCTTTCATCCGTTCCAACCCATACATCGATTCCTGCTCCATCCATAGCGGTAGTATTTTTCAGAAAGCCATAATCCACTTTATAAATAAAATCCGGATATCTTGGATGAGCAGTCCCTTTTGGTCTATCAATTACTATTTCAGATTGACTTATTAAATTATCTAATGCCAACCAAAATTCACAATTCATTATCATTTTTTCCTCCGCATTCCCTTGTATTTCTTTGTCATATATCGAGTGTATATTTTCTGGTATATGGGCATACTTCGATACACTTACCACACAGTGTGATTTGCTTATCAATCGTTTTAGCTGCAATTTCTCTTGCTTTCTTCCTGCAAGCCATAGCATCAAAAAATTCATCACGGTCAAGCCCAGGACTCCAAACACGTCCGGAAATAGCCTTCCCTGGACATGCGGATGTACAGAGCATGCAGCTTCCACATTTTGATGTCATTATTTGTTTGTTATATTCCAATGGAGCATCCGTCAGTACCGATGTTAATCGAACAGCTGAACCATATTTTTCTGTAATAAATAATGCACTCTTTCCAATCCAGCCCAATCCTGCATGAACGGCTACTGTCTTATGAGGCATTACTGTTCGAAATATACCATATTCTTTCGTAGCTGAGACCGTTTGCGGATATGCATTATAACCTTGCTCCTTTATGTATTCAGCACATAGAATTGCTAAATTATCCAGCTTATTATTTAATCTATGATATGCTTTATAATAATCCATGGTAGGAGCATGATGAATGTTCTTTATAACATCTTTGGGGTGGGCAAGAATAATAGATATTCCAAATGGATAATTCGGTATGTTTATTGGCTCTGTTGCCGTATCTTCACTTCTTGGTACATTCAAATCCACATTACTATATAGTTCATCAATCTTTGCAAAGCCGACCATAGATGCACCATTTTCTAATAAAATACGTTCAATTTCTTGATTCATTCAGCACCTCGTTCCAATTCAAACATTCAGATTTATCAAGTGTTGGAATTACATGACCATAATACGGAAGATTAATAAATAAAATCTTCATAAATTTATCCTCCTGCAGTTAATCAATTTCTTATTTGTCATATCATTGATGCAAATTCATAAGCAGTTGCCATTAATTTCGAACTATTAAACAAATTATAGCATCACCAAAAATAGATTTCTACCTATTTATTCCATTTGCCCTCAACAAATAACCAGTTGTCACTTATATTTTCTCGTATTTGCGCATTTTTAAATCTTTATTCCTTTAAATATCATAATCGATATCTTAAAATATGTCTCATAGATATGAAAAACCTACCAACCAGAAAAATTGATAGTTGATAGGTTTATCTTCATTTTGACTTTTCTAATTACTCATATGACTGTCTTTCAGAAAATCAAACAAATATAATATCTTGGCAAACTGAAGTTCATAGGCGTGCTTTTCTCATAATTTTTCCAGCATCTCATAACTCAGTGTACGAAATACCTGACAAAAATTATAAAATCCATCCTGCCCGATAATATAAATATTGGGCATATAGTCCATTCTTGCTTTTGAATACATAATTCTTTCCAAGCCATTATCCACAGCTATATGATTACTCAAAGCAACATCTACTTTTTTACATACAGCTACATTGATAAAATAATCTAATGACTTGACATATTGCTCCACTTCATACTTTGTCCACGGTGGTGTTGTACCTCCCCATAATGCTGCCATATGTATTTCATTATCTTCCTTTACTGGAAATATGTAACTTAATCCTCCCGGAGTATGACCAGGCGTTTCGTAGACATATATTGTTTTATCGCCTAATGTAATGGTATCACCATCATGAATATAAACATCGATTTTATAATCTTTCCACGTTTCCGGTCTATCAGGTTTTGTAGGATGCTCTCTCCAAAAATTATCATCTGCTTTCGAAAGATATGTGGTAACATTATATTTTTCAACAAACCATCTCCCACATCCTGTATGGTCAACATGTCCATGTGTTAAAACTAGTACTTTTATTGTGTCAGGGTTCCACCCTACATCTTTGATTGCATCAACTATTGCCTCAAAAGCTTCTTTTGCCGGCCAAATGGCATCTATTACTATGAGACCCTCACTTGATTTTAGTACAAAACAATTCGTCTGTTTTTGTGCAACAATTAATAAGACATTAAAAATCTTAGCATGGATAAAGAATGACATATCTTCCATTTCTTTAATTGTTTCACGCGTAATAACTGGTTTATTTAATCTATTCATTTAATATACACTCCTCTGTACAATATTAATTTCATAGTTGCACAGAGGATAAGCGATTCTTGGGATGCATACATAAAAAAATCTTCACGATTTCACCTTCTCTAAAAATTTCTGTTTTACACTACGTTTTTATAAAAGCATTTTCGCCCTTTGAAACAGTATCAAATCAATAGCTCTTCTTTCCCCTTACTACAAAATCAATTCCATGGTCGTCCACTTCGGAAGTAAATACATCAAAAAAGCAGCGTTATATGGTTGGTTAAATCATACAGTCCTTAGCAATATCAAATATTTTTACGATAATCATTAGATTTAATATAGATAATGTTCTATTTTTAAACTTGTATTGCTCCAAAACATCCGCAATAGAAAAAACAAGGTAATATTCTTTACGAATTACTGTTAACATTGCTACTAAGGAAATAATAACAGCTAACAAATTTAACAATTCTTGAGGCAATGAAGAAGCTATATCAGAAAAAGTAGTAAAGGCTTTTTGAAATTTAATATCTAGCACATCAATTAATTACTTTAACTTGCGCTTTATCTTATAATGATATTTTATTGTTTGTTAATATGTAGAGCTACTTTTATATTATTATACCCCATTATTATCCATTCTTCTACCAAAATATGTTATGCTTTCATTTACTTGAACTATGAGTAGCTTGGTTTAAATTACAAGGATAATCAGATTATTGTAGCTATAAATATAAAAAACCGTAACCCTAAAAGATAAGGCTACGGTTTATTTAACTTTTAATATTCTAATACTCTCGTGTATTCAAATGCTTCATTTCCTACCTAGTTAGAAAGCCTAAATACTTCCCATCTGCTTTGCAGCTTCCTACGATGAAGTTGCCTTTCAGCTTTTATTACATTCCCATTTGTTTTGCTACCTTTTGTACAAGAATACTGAATTTATGCGATTTATTCCTTTTTTTCTTTTTTATTTTACCAACTTTGAAATTGGTAAATATAATTTTTCATTTTAGTTATTGATTGAAAAAATTATATATAACCTTAATTTATATTTACATTAGTATTACATAAATTAACAAAAGCATAATTTTAAATTTACAATTTAGTCCTATAATTCCTCCTTGGGTAGAAAAACTACCTAATTATTATATAGGAGGAAAGAATTATGAAATTAAAAAAATTGATTGCATTAGTAACAATATCCGTATTAGCAATTAGCATGGCAGGTTGTTCGAAGAATTCAAACACAGAAACAGGAAGCGGTAATGTTCAAAGCGAAACTGGGTCCGATCAGCCTACGGATACACCCCAGCCTACAGAAGAAGTTCAATCAACTGATACACAGACTACTGCTCCAACAGACGCAGCGACACAGGAAAGCGTAAGCGGCAGTATTACAGGCTCCGGTTCTTCAGCATTATTACCTTTGGCTCAAGATGCAGCTGATAAATTTCAGGAAAAGAACCCTGATGTTTCCATTACTTTAAGTGCCGGCGGTTCCGGTATGGGATTAAAACAAGTAGCAGAAGGCAGTGTAGATATCGGAAATTCTGATGTTGAAGCTGAAAGTAAATTAGAAGCTGATCAGGCTAAGGATTTGGTTGACCATAAAGTTTGTGTAATCACTATGGCACCTATTGTTAATAAAGATGTAGCCGAAACAGTAAAAAGTTTAACGAAACAACAATTAATTGATATATTTACTGCAAAAACCACTAATTGGAAAGATGTCGGCGGTCCCAATGAACCGATTGTATTAGTCACCCGTCCTACTACTTCCGGAACTCGTGCATTATTTAAAGAATATGCTTTAGATAACAATGAAGAAGCATCTAATGCCTCTTTGGAAACAGATGACTCCGGTACCTTATTACAAACCGTTGCTAACCAGAAAGGTGCTATCGGTTATGTCGCATTATCATATTTGGTTAATAATGATACCGTAAGTACAATGGCCATTGATAAGGTTGAGCCAACACTGGAAAATACATACAATGGAAGTTATCCTGTTTGGGGATATGAGCATATGTATACAAAAGGTGAAGCTGCTGGTGCTGTAAAAGCTTTTATCGATTATATAATGTCAGATGAATATGGTCAGGTTATGGAATCTCTTGGTTATAATACTGCTTCAAAAATGACAGTGACCAGATAAAGGGAACATCATTTATAAGAATTGAAAGGAACTGATGCAAGGATGATACGTAAAAACAATTTTCAGCTGTTTTAGTATTCATTGCAGCAGTTTCTTTTGCAAGGAGGAATACTTCATTGTTCAAGTATACTATGTTTAAAAAAGAATATTTAGGAAGAAGTATTGTAACAGCATGTGGATTTTTAATGATTATACTTACTCTCTCCATTGGTGCTTTTTTATTTTATAGAGGAATTGGTACCTTTACCAAATATCATCATAGCGTGACAGAGTTTCTATTTTCACAAGCTTGGACACCCGCTGATGATTTTCAAGGCGGAGGTAAAGTAGGTGCTGCTATTTATATATTTGGCTCTATAAGTACCTGCTTACTTGCTTTAGTAATTGTAACTCCTTTTTGTCTGGCTTCCGCTATCTTTCTTACAGAAATTGCACCAAAAAAAGTAGGAAGCTTATTTCGGTCTGCTGTAGAAATCTTTGTAGGAATTCCTTCGGTTATTTATGGCTGGATCGGTCTTACTGTCCTGGTTCCATTTATTCAAAAGTATTTAAAAGCGCCACTTGGATTTTCTGTATTGGCAGCCGGAATTGTGTTAGCAGTAATGATATTCCCCTCTATAACCGGAGTTGCATCGGATGCCATCGCCAGTGTTCCAAATGAATATAAACAAGCAGCTTATGGATTGGGCTCTACCCGCTGGCAAACCATCTGCCATGTTATACTTCCTTCAGCCAAATCAGGAATATTGACAGGTATTATATTGGGACTTGCTCGTGCTTTTGGTGAAGCATTGGCAGTAGCCATGGTAATTGGTAAAATGCGTGCCTTTCCAAAAAATATACTTTCCCCCACTTCAAATTTGACAGTTGCCATTGCATCGGACATGGGTGGAGCTGCGGAAGGTGGGGAATATAATACGGCATTATGGACAATGGCTTTACTCTTATTTATTATTTCACTTATTTTTATATTCTTTGTACATTTTATCTCGCGGAAAGGAACCAAAAAAATTGAAAGAAATGTATAACAAAGCTAAGTTAATAGATAAAATGATGACTACGGGAATCATAATAGGTGCCAGTTGTTTTATTCTCTTTTTAGCATTATTTATAGTATATATTTTATTGATAGGATTCCGAAATTTTGACTTTTCGCTTTTGGCTTTTAATAAAAAAGGAATAGGAAATCAATTATTTAATACAATTTATTTAGTATTTCTATCCTTATTAGTTAGTGTTCCCTTTGGTATAATTGCAGGTATTTATATGGGAGAATATGCAAAAAAGAATAAAACTACCTCTTTTATACGAATCTGTATTGAAACACTTTCTTCTCTGCCATCCATCGTGGTAGGTTTATTCGGTTATCTCGTATTTATCGTTATGACCGGTTCAAAGTGGAATCTAATGGCTGGTGCTTTGGCAGTGTCAATTTTAAGCATTCCTTTAATAACAACAGTTACGGAAGATGCTCTTAAATCATTACCAAAATCATATAAAGAAGGCAGCTTGGCCACTGGGGCCACATATTGGCAGACAATTGTCCGTGTGTTGCTCCCGGCATGTGTTCCACGAATCGTTACCGGAGTAATTTTAGCAGCTGGAAGAGGTTTTGGTGAAGCAGCTGCGCTTCTATATACTGCAGGTATGGGTACGGATATTAATTGGTCTAATTGGGATATTACTTCCCCAAACTGCCCTATTAATCCATTCCGTCCGGGAGAAACCCTGGCATTACATATCTGGGCTTCCAGAACAGAATCTCTGGCTCCTAATGCAGTACAGATAGCTAATATTTCTTCGGCAATTCTGATTCTTTTAGTATTCAGCTTTAGTATAATAGCGAGAATGTTAAGCAGAAAAATGGATAAAATGATGTATAGACCATAAGCTTTCCCTCTTCGACAGCAATAGAAAGAAATTAGTTGTTGTTACTTTCATTATAACGAAAAAATGGCAATCCGATTATTAAAGTTTCATATCACAGGAATAACAGCAAATAGTCTTCCTCTAATAGAAAATTTTTTCATCTTGCAATTAAAGCTTTTTTCATCAATAAGCAACAGGCCATCACAGAGTTTCTCGAGCTCTTTTCCTGATTTAACACCCCATTTGAAAGTTGCGTCTGTGTAAACCTGTTGAAATCAAATATTTTGGTAAAAAAATATCTATTTTCAGAAATATCCTGGCATTTATTTTTTCCTTTATCGTTGCAATCATAATTGGATTGGTGGTGATTTAGAAATGAAAAAATGGTTAAAAAGATATCGTGTTTTTATAATTGTACTGGTTATGATGGTTATACTTGTCCTGTTTATCCCCAAAATAGGGCTGAATGCTCTGACTATTACAGGAAATTCAATAAAAGAAATGTTACATGTAATTCCGCCTATATTTATCTTACTTGGTCTGCTTGACGTCTGGGTACCAAGAGAAACCATGGTAAAATATATGGGAGAAGGTTCCGGACTTAAAGGTGTATTATTAGCCATCTTAATTGGATCAGCCGCTGCCGGACCTCTGTACGGTGCATTTCCTGTTACAGCAGTATTTATGAAAAAAGGTGTAAAATTCATGAATATTTTAATTTTTATAGGTGCCTGGTCCACACCAAAATTCCTATGTTTCTTTTCGAAACGGCTGCATTGGGAAGTAGATTTGCTATAACCAGACTTTTAATTGATATTCCCGGTATTATCATAATCGCTTTTATTCTTTCGAAAATAATCTCTAAAAATGAAGTTGAAGTTCTTTATGAAAAAGCAAAGGACTTGAATTAATAGACTATGAGCTGGAATTTTCCTCCATCTATATCATAATATGATTTGCAGATTAATAAATGATATCCGAAAAAATGGCTTACCCTTTGAAGTAAGCCATTTTTAACTTTGTTACCATCAATCGCGTAAACTATTTTTTACTCCAGTATAAGGCTGTAATCGTAGTATTTACCCTTTCATCAATCAAACCATCCTTCAGTTTTGACTTAAGAAATTGCTTCATCTTTTCTTCTTCATCCTTGTTTATGTTCTTATATGTCCTGGCACGGTTAATATACATACCACAAGCCTCTTCAAAAGACCAATTTTACTTGTTCTGCCAATATCTCCAAATGTCCAAAACACAACAGCAGCTACCTGTACGTCCGCTGCAAAATATTGAAGCAGGGCAGAACCTCCGCTGAATAACGAACTTAAGGCAACTCCGGCAAGTATCAGGGATTCCGGAGATAAACTTTTAAGTCCGGACAAAAGTAATACGACTACCATAGAATTCCGGTATTTCAACTTCTCTTCCAGAAGCATCGGTAATCACTCTTGTTGCAGCTGATTTATCATTTATATTATCGGCAGAGGACGTGCGATTACCGCATCCTGTAATAAGTGTGGTGATTATTAACATAAGTGTTACTAATTTAGCTAAATTCAGTTTCATTATTTATGTACACCTCATACGCATATTTCATTTCTTCTAATTCGTTAAATCAGAGATTCTGGGTCTTCTGCGCTGCTCTCGATTTTTATACCTGCCGCACAGACATTTCCATCGGAGCCTACTATCTGACTGAAAAAAGTTAACCCCCTACCCGCCACTTATGCTTGCTTATAAGCGGAAAAATTACTTGTATGGTTAAATAGATCTGCTGTAGGGTGAGTAACAATCCAGACAGAGCTTTTTGCCGTCTTCCAGTCTTATCATACTTTCCGCTGTCATCTCACCGCATTTTTCACATTTTACAGACTTAAAAATCCTTGCTCTTTCCGGTAATGTATAAGTTGTATCTTTTACATCAAATAGTTCGGAGGTTTCATGATTCATAAGGTATCGCTCTCTTTCTTCCCTGACCATATCTGGCATGCTTTTAAGAACCACTCTGACAGATTTACCTGTTTTTCTGTTGTAAAAGGAATATGCCTGTTTTCCTCTAATCCTAAATATGAGATTTCCTTTCCCTGCGCTGCAGCCTAAGATAACTTGAATCGCATCTACTCCACAGGCATCATTTTCCGTCACACAGACAACACCTCATCTTCAGAAAAATCCACATCCAATAATTGGATCGCATACAACGCCGCTTTGTAGCCAATTGTTAATCCTCCGCATATGTGTCCGTGAAATTCAACACATTTATTCCATAATTGTTTATCATTATCCATTTTGATATCCTCCCATATTTTAATCTTTATATTTCCAATCTTAAATTAGTCTAGCACTTCCAAAAGCTGCCAACAAGCCCCCCATAAGGATACAAAATGCAAAATAATGAATATTTTATCTAATCAGTTCTTTTACAATTATCGAGCTGATAAAATCCTCTCACTGCTTTTAAGTAAAAAAACAATACCCAGTATCCGTCAAAATAAAGATCTATATCTTTTTAGACTTTGGGTATTGTTTCGAGTTATTCCGATAAAATTGCTTCGCAAGTATTTTATTAATATACTCTTTCTAATAATTCTATCACTTTCCTGATTCTTGTACTATTTCACAAACTTCTTCAAAACTTAAGGTTCCCATATCACCTTTCTCCCGGCTTCTAACTGACAGTTTTCCTGATTCTGTTTCTTTTTCCCCTAAAATCAGCATATAAGGAACTTTTTCCAGCTGTGCTTCTCGTATCTTATATCCTATTTTTTCATCCCGCTCATCCATTTCACAGCGGATGCCTTTTTCTTTGAATTTCATCATTACATCTTTTGAATAAGAACCGAACTTTTCTGAAATTGGCAGGATCTTTACCTGCACCGGCGCCAGCCAGACCGGAAACTTCCCGGCATAATGCTCGATCAAAATACCGATAAATCTTTCAATAGAGCCAAATACTACTCTATGGATCATGATCGGTCTGTGCTTTTCACCATCTGCCCCTATATACTCCGCTTCAAAACGTAAGGGTAGTTGGAAGTCCAGTTGTATTGTTCCGCACTGCCAGGTTCTGCCGATGGAATCTTCCAGATGGAAATCAATCTTGGGCCCATAAAAGGCTCCATCCCCTTCATTTATCACATAGGGCATTTGCAGCTCATCAAGTGCTTTTTTTAGACCATTGGTAGCAACCTCCCAATCCTCATCGCTTCCAATACTGTTTTCCGGTTTTGTTGACAGCTCAACATGATATTTAAATCCGAATTTACTGTATACTTCATCTATCAGACGAACAACTCGTTTGATTTCATCCGTTATCTGTTCTTTTGTCATATAAATATGAGCATCATCCTGAGTAAAACAGCGTACCCGCATTAAACCATGAAGTGCACCTGATTTTTCATGCCTGTGGACCAGTCCTAATTCTCCCATTCTGATAGGAAGTTCCTTATAGGAATGGGGAACGGATTTATAGATTAACAAACCTCCCGGACAATTCATTGGTTTTATGGCGAAATCTTCCTCATCAATTTTAGTTGTATACATGTTTGCTTTATAATGGTCCCAATGTCCTGATGTTTCCCATAGATTCCGGTTCAGCATCATCGGTGTTGATATCTCTACATATCCTTCTCTTTCATGAATTTTTCTCCAATAATCAATTAATATATTTTTAAGGATCATTCCTTTTGGCAAAAAAAACGGGAAACCCGGTCCTTCATCCATTATAGTAAATAATCCAAGTTCTTTTCCTAATTTTCTGTGATCCCTTTTTTTTGCTTCTTCTATTCTTGATAAATACTCTTCTAATTCTGAACTTTTGGGAAATGAGGTTCCGTATATTCTGGTAAGCATTTTATTTTTTTCGCTGCCTCTCCAATAAGCCCCGGCTATCGTTGTAAGTTTAAAAGCCTTAACATTTTTGGTATTGAGTAAATGAGGTCCCGCACATAAATCAACAAATTCTCCCTGCTCATAAAAACTGATCTCTTCACTTTCAGGCAGGTCTTCTATCAATTCTACTTTATAATTTTCTCCTCTTTCTTTCATAAGTGCTTTAGCATTATCTCTTTTTAGAGTAAATCTTTTGATTTCCAGATTCTCTTTCGCTATTTTTTTCATTTCATTTTCCACAGCCTGCAGATCATCATTAGTAAATGGTTTATCGAATTCAAAATCATAATAAAAACCGTCTTCAATCGATGGACCAATCGCCAGTTTTGTATCCGGATACAGTCTTTTTACCGCTTGAGCCAGAATATGGGAAGTAGTATGCCTAAATGCCGATTTCCCTTTATCATCATCAAACGTTAAGATAGAAAGACTGCAATCATCTGATATTTTATATCTTATATCAACAACTGTACCATTTACTTCGCCTGCACAGGCGGCACGTGCAAGGCCTTCACTTATATCCTTTGCAATTTCCAGAACGGAAACCGGATTTTCATAGTTTCTTGTTGAACCATCTTTTAAATGAATCTTCATAGTTACTGTCTCCATATTATTTGTATTGAAACAGGTAGTTATGTAACTTTATGTTTCGCAACCACCTGTTTGTATTTGAATTATTACATTATTTTTTTACTTAGTATAATAAAATAAACTATTTTTCCATTATTTTCTTCAATAATGAGTAAACCTCCGGAAGTTCGGATTCCGCATTAACCGGTTTTAATGATTTATTCGTCCATGCATGTTTCGTTTCGCCTGCTGCCAATACCTTTTGACTATAGACATTGGTAATTGCATAGGAAAAAATAATACGAACTTTCGTTAGGCTTATGAGCATAGTCTGGCTGCTTCAAACTACACTGCATAATTTTGAATGGTGAATAATTCCCATTTGATCCGTCTCTGCATATCTGGCTGTTAATCTGGTTGTAGTTTCCATTATATTCTCTCATCTATAACGTATTTTCTATCTTTTTCAGAGCATCTGATAAATAATCACAGGAAAATCTCTCGAAGTTTCCAGCGTCAACTAATTTTGCAATTTCCGGATCGATTGGAATTCTCCCTAAAATGTCAACACCAATCTCATCCGATATTTCTTTCAGTTTACTTTCACCAAAGACCGGAAGCTCATTTCCGCATTTTGGACATTTCACATAACTCATATTCTCTACTAATCCTAATATCGGAATATCCATTTGCTTTGCCATGTTATAAGCTTTTTTTACAATCATAGAAACAAGATCCTGAGGAGAAGTAACCACAATAATGCCATCCAAAGGAATTGATTGAAATACAGTTAAAGGTACATCCCCTGTTCCGGGAGGCATATCAATAAGCAAATAATCTAACTCACCCCAAACAACCTCTGTCCAAAACTGTTTTACCGTATTAGCCAGTAAAGGCCCTCTCCAAATTACCGGAGTATCTTCCTGCTCAAGAAGTAAATTAACAGACATAATCTGTATGTTATTATGTGTATGTTCCGGAATGAGTCCAAATTCATTTGCTTTGGCTTTTTGCGTAATACCAAACATTTTAGGGATTGATGGTCCTGTAACATCTGCATCCAATATTCCCACATTGTACCCCTTTCTGCTTAACAATACAGAAAGCATAGCGGTAACAAACGACTTGCCGACTCCACCTTTACCACTGACCACACCAATAACATGTTTTACGGTACTATACGCATTTACTGGTTCTATCATACTTTTTTGACTTTTATCACATCCCTCACAGGATTCTTTACTACATTCGCTATCAGAACATTCTCTACTATTTTCAGACATATTATCAAGCTCCTATTCATTTTATTTTAAGTAAGTCAAAGCGGATATTCTCAGGTCCCCTACGCCAGGAAGCGGTGGACTTACTTGTAAGGTTAAATAAAGTTAATTTTAGAAAAGTCAATATTTCCTTCTTCATCAACCAGATTTCCATCTGCATGAACATATTCAACTCTGCCAATAAACATTTCGTGTGAACCTGTCATAATGGAATCAACAACCGTACATTCAATGTTTACAGGACAATCGGTTAATAATGGAGCTTTAACCTTTTCACCACTTTTAAGTTTTACATTCTTCTCCTTTAATTTATCACAATCCCTTTTACTGTGACTGCCCAAATATTCAAAGGTTTCCTGATAATTCTTGTCCACAAGATTCACAACGAAACAGCCTGACTCTTTAATCATTTTATAAGAGTATCTTGCTGGAACAATTCCTACCATAACCATGGGAGGTGTATAACTGCAGTTCCCGCAATATCCTACTGCCAGAACATTATCTTCCCCATTTAATCCACGACAGGATACTAAAACTTTCGGTGCCGGTTGTAAGGCTCCTTTTTTATTTGCTTCTTTCTTCTGCATAACTTTTCACTCCTATTCAATTAATAATTTTCATTTAAAAAAACTACGACTGATAATATTAAATAAAACTACTATTTCACCTCCCAATCCCTATGTTTCATATAATAATTTTCAATAGCATTTTTCAATGCACTTGCGCCTAATACGGAACAATGTATCTTATGTTCAGGAAGTCCATCTAAAGCATCGGCAATATCCTTATCTGTTATTTGCAAAGCTTCTTCCAATGATTTTCCTCTTGCAAGCTGGGTGGTCATACTACTTGACGCTACGGCAGCTACACAGCCAAAAACCAGAAAACTTATGTCCGCAATCATATTGTCCTTTACTTTTATGTAAATAGTCAATGAGTCGCCGCATTCCGGTTCCCCCAAAACTCCCTTCTCCGTCGGCATCCGTCATACTTCCAACATTTCTGGGCGACATAAAATGCTCAATTACCTTATCAGAAAATAATCCCAAATTCATATAACCACACCCTGCCTTACCATTCATTTATGTTCTGACTGCCATGCTTTTATCATAATTGCACATTCAATTCTTTTCTTTTGCAAAATGCAGCTGATATCATTCGGTTCTGCTATGGATCCATTGGTATAATAACCATTTGCATGACAACCCCCCGAACAAAATAATTTAGCCCAGCAGTCCCTGCATTTTTCTTTCTTTATTATGGTATTTTCCACAAATTCCTTTTCTAATTCGTGGTTGGATATACCGTTATATATATCTCCAATTATAAATTTATCTTCTCCAACAAACTGATGGCAAGGATAAAGTTTTCCCTCGGGGGATACGGCTAAATATTCGTAACCTGCACCGCAAGCCGTAATTCTTTTAAATAAACACGAACCGTCTTCCAGGTTGATATTAAAATGATAAAACCGAAATTTTTTATCACCGGACAAACGTTCGATGTATTGCAGTGCCAGGTTTTCATACTCCTGGAATAATTCAGGAATATCGGATTCCGTAAAATATAAATCACTTCCTGAACCAACAACCGGTTCAACTGAAATTTCCTTAAATCCCAAATGATATATGAAGACATAGAGCTTTCAGATTTTTATTGATATTTTTCATAGAAACAGACTGTTCCAGTTCTTTCTCGGAAGTAAGAAGTGTTCCCTGTTTTATTAACATTTCAATTTCATGATACGCCTCGTCAATATCTTTTTTGTCATATTTATGAGATAATTTTTTCATTACACTGTTAAGTAAAGGAAGTTCCTTACTATCTTTTAAAATTTCATATGTTAATTTATCCAATACATGAATGATTCCGCTGTTGCCATCAATTGCTATATTGAAACCATTCAGTGAGTAGACATGTATCACCGTTTTTCCTCCTATGCATTTTGGTCGTATGCTCATTAACTTAGTTTAGTCCAATTTCGGGCATATGTCAATATCCATTTTTAAGATTCAGGCCTTTCTTTAGATAAACCGCAAGAAATACGGTGTGCGAGTTTCTCTGATTTGGATAGCATGTTCGAATTGATGCAACTGCCATCATAAGCTGGTAAATACTCACTTAACTATCGCGTAAATAAAAAAGCTGTCAATGTACTTCCCTTTTGAGAGTACATTGACAGTTTAATATGTTAAATATATTTAAATATTAGTAATCCATTCTTCCATAACGCCAACAATTTTTATGACAGAATTTTCCTTTGCAGTTGTCTACACATATGATTTTTACAGAACCGCAATCCGGGCATACATACTGACCATTTTTAATCAGATCGAGGTTTTCATAACTTTCTTTCCATTCTTTTCCGCAATCCAAACATCGGATAGGACATATATTTCGGGTAAAATTCCCCCCCTCTATATGAATCATTTTACCATTAATTAAACTGTCTGCCAGTTTTTCACGAGCTGAAAGTAAAATTCTCTGAAAGGTAGGTCTTGATACTTCCATTCTTTCTGCACATTCCCCCTGTTCCAATCCTTCCAGGTCCTTAAGCCTTATTGCTTCCACTTCCTCCAGTTTCAGGATGTTTTCAGGCAATTCGGCAACTTCTGTTTCAGAAGGTATAAAATAAGGTATCGCAGGTATATGTTCAATTTTTCTCCATTTTGTGGGTCTCGCCATCTTTTTCTCCTTATATTGCGAATATCCGCTTTGAATAAATATCTTGCAAATAAATATTATAAAAATAACTTTAAGGCATTTCTTTCGATAATTTTTTATCAGCCGGAAATTCTAACTATCTTGCCCTTACTTATAATAATATCTGATTTAATATAAATGTCAATATTATCATCATAAGGTCATCTAAAATGGCACGTAGTACATTCAACCGGGTACTTGCAATGTTTTGTTTAAATACCTTAATTTATTTTTCAAATCTTTCTGTAAATGCATCAATTACTATTTATTCTACTAAAAAAGGAAAGTATTTTTTGTTTCAAAATACCTTATTATAAAAGTTTCGTAAAACATTCTGAATAACATCTTTTTATATTACAATCTTGTTACCGGTATTATTATAAATAAATTTCTCTTTAAATTCCTGACTGATATCAAAAATACCCTCTTCTCCTGTGCAGTGAGATACGGCTACTAATTGGATTTCCATGCTTTTCAGTTCTTTTATGGTTTTTTGTATTCTTATTTTATCCGCTTCAATTAAATGAGTTCCTCCGATCACAGCGTAAATCGGAATACTTATTCTTTCAGCTATTGAGTTTAATATATTAATCAACCCTACATGAGAACAGCCTACAATAACAACGAATCCTTTTTCAGTCATAATGCCAAATGCTATCTCATCATTAAATGCATCAGGTATATAAGAATCATTCTCTTTAATAAAGAATTTATTTTTTTGTTTTTCGAAATCGTTACTCTTTCGAAAATGATGAAAGACAATAAGATGAGACGTTAAATAAATCATATCTGTATCCACTTTATTTAAATAGATTCCTTTTTGGGTAATAAATTCTTCATCAATTGTATTTCCATTAAATTTGTATTCATTTTCAGATACGATTTTATATTTTGGTTTAAAGAATTCTTTATCAACAATCAATTGCGGTATTTTAAATTTTTCTGCCAGTTTCTTGAAACCTCCGCTGTGATCGTAATGACCATGGCTGAATATAACATAATCCAAATTTTCCAAATTATGTTCCATAATTTCCGCATTTTTAATAAAATCCCCACTTTGTCCCGTATCAAACAAGATTTGTTTTCCATCTGCTTCTATAAGCAATGAAAGTCCATGTTCATTATACAATTCATTTTTATCATCCATATTATTTTCAATCAACGTTGTTATCCGTATTTCCATTATATTATCCTCAAATATTCCTAACATCTTAAATAGTAAATTAGTTATGTAGCACAATTATATATCTGAAAAAATATTGGCAGATTGAATAATTTTCCTAAGAACAGAAAATAAGACCCATTAAAGTAATATTTGCATCCTTTACTTCAAATTCTCTTTTCTTCTCAACTTTTTCATTTAGTTTAATGTAATCTAGATTAATATCGATATCGTCAATATCAAACATAACGTTGCAGTTGGAACATTTAAAATGAATATGCAAGGGCTTTTTACTAAATATTTTTAACTCATAATAATTTACTTCTACCATTGGAATTTCTTTAACAATTTCCAAATTTACAAAAACTTTAAGGCAGCGGTA
This sequence comes from Anaerocolumna sp. MB42-C2, assembly GCF_030913705.1. GTDB lineage: Bacteria > Bacillota > Clostridia > Lachnospirales > Lachnospiraceae > Anaerocolumna. The sequence goes on along the minus strand of NZ_CP133190.1, from coordinate 49,158 downwards.
CACCGTTGCCAGCCCTATTCTTTTAGTTTTCAGATGCTGATATATCTCTTCCGCCGTTAAATGACAGGAAGATTGCATTAATTCCAATAGAATCAATTCTTTCTGCCTGGTATTTTTAATTCCATGATCCGCCAGGATTTCTTTATACCAAATAAGATTTTCTTTCAATAAGACCCACCTGTCTTAATCATTACAATGACCCTCATGTGCATGTTCGGTACATATACTGCCGGTTGATTTAAGTACTCCACCAATATATTGATTAATTACATCGTCAGAGATTCCCTGTGCACCAACTACGACTTCAATACCATTTTGGACAAACAGTTCCTGTGCAGTTTCACCCATCCCTCCTGCTATAATTACGTCTGCCTTTTGTTCTTTTAAAAATACTGGAAGATATCCGGGTCTATGTCCGGGATTTTCTACAAAAACTTTATTTGTTACTTTAATATTATCGATATCATACAATGTAAAACCTTCACAATGCCCAAAATGTCCGCTTACCATATTTCCATCACTTGCTACTGCTACTCTCATCTTTTTATTCCTCCGTTAATTTTTTGTTTTTAAAAAACCTTTGGTAATCATTATACTATTCATATAAATCCATAATTCTTCGATTGCTTTTCTTGCAGAACTGTCTTTAAATTCCGTAATCGGCTTTAATGCATTAACAGATTCCATGACTGTCTTATCAAACGGTATCTTTCCCACCACAAAAAGGTTCTTTTCTTGTGCATATTTTTCAATCTGTGATGTCATATCAGTATTAATATCATATTTATTGATACAAACCATAACCTGTGTTTCAAAACGTTCTGCCAATTCTAAGATTCTTTTCAAATCATCAAGTCCGGACCTGGTTGGTTCCGTAACGATCAATGCAATATCCGTATCGGTAATAGAAGCAATTACAGGGCATCCGATTCCCGGAGAGCCGTCAATAATTGTAATCGTATTATCTTCTTCAAACCGCTTCACATTTTTTCGAAGGTATGTTACCAGCTTACCGGAACCGTCACTCCCAACTCCCATAAATGCCCTTGATATGATTCCTTTCTCTGTTCTGGTTAAATAGGTATCCGCTGATTTTTCCTCTGTCAGAACGATTGCATTCTGCGGACATACCAAAGTACATGCGCCGCACCCCTCACAGGCAAACGGATCGATCGATGCATTATTAACAGCACCGAATTTACATACTTCTTCGCAGATTTCACAGCTGATGCAAAGGCTTTTATTTATCCTTGCTTTTTTACCGCCATAGAAATTTTTCTTTTCTATATCCATTCCTTTATAAAAAAGATAAAGATTCGGAGCATCCACATCGCAGTCAACCTTAATTACTTTTCCTGCAAGTTCCGCTAAAGCAGCCACCACAGTTGTTTTTCCTGTTCCGCCTTTTCCGCTTAACACTGTAATTACCATGGGAAAGCCTCCTTTATCTTTGCTGCAATGGATATAAAAATATTTTTATAGAACTCATCCTCACACAACATATTCCCCCTGGAATAAATTGCTGCAGCTGATTTTTTATATGGGATAGTTCCAAGTAGTGTGATTTCATTTTCTTTGCAATAGTTCTTAATTAAATTGTCTTTTTCATCGTCTTTGTTAATTATAATTCCATACGGTATTTTGTAAAGCTTTACAAGCTCAACCGCCATTATGAGGTCATGAAGCCCAAACTTTGACGGTTCTGTAACCAGAATAGCTGCATCTGCATATTTCAGGGTATTTACTACATTACAGGATGTTCCGGGAGGACAGTCCAGAAGATGGTCTTCTTTTGATAAACTGCCTAATAATTTTCTTATAGCCGGAACTGCCATAGGTTCACCAACGTTTAGGATACCTCTCTTACAGCTGATTTTTTGGGTTGTACCGCCCTCCAGCTTTCCTATGGAACGTTTCCCATAAGATAATGCTCCTGTCTTACATACTAATTTGCACGCACCGCAGTCATGGCATAACTTTTCAAAAATAACGATTTCTTTTCCTGCTTTCGCAAGTGCATGAAACTGACACACCTGCGCACACGACCCGCATAACGTACATTTTTCCGTATCAATAACAGGATATTCCACAAACACATCTTCCCTTTTTTGAATTGGAGGATCCAGGAAAATAAATCCATCTGGTTCTTCTACATCACAATCAACATAACTAACACCTATTGTTAATGCAAGATTCGTAGAAACCGTTGTTTTTCCGGTCCCTCCCTTTCCGCTGAGTATTGCTATATTCATATTTACACCTTATTATTTTTCTTTCTATTTATCTCATACCATTATGTGCGCCAACTGCAGTATTAATTTCAGAAAGCTTATTTTTTTGTAACAGATCAACTGCTTTAAAGGCTGGTACTATATCGCAGCTATAAGCCTTGATTCCTGCCTTTTCCATCAGTTCAAATGCATTTGGACCTAAATTGCCGGTAATAACAGCAGAAATATTTTCCTCTATTATCTGGCTCGCTGCAGCAATTCCTGCGCCACCGCCTGAAGATAATCCGTCATTCCCAATTGCTTTTATGTTACCTGTTTCCATATCGAAAATTAAAAAATACTCGCATCTCCCAAACCGTCTGTCTAAAAGACTTTCTTTCTCTTTTCCTATTGCTGAAACTGCAATTTTCATTAAAAAACCTCTCTTCCCATTTGCACTATATTTTATGAGCATATGCCAATTATCATAATACTATTTATTTGAGTTTTTGTCAAATGCCAATTTCGTTTAATTAATTTTTATTGTTACACATCTCATTAAAAGTTTCGCTCGTTAGAATCAAGCGATGACGCGCTGACACTCCAGTGACAATATACATCTGGCGCGTCATGTGCATCCTGCCCGGCAGGGCTTTTTATTTCTTAGGGAGGTTCGGAGAACTATTCTAAGGAATAAAAAAAGATTTATACACTTTTCAGCATATAAATCCGTTTACTTTTTTTCATTTATAAAAATTTAATTATGTTCCTTTATGTATTTATCCATTATATCTGCCGCCATTCCAACAAGTTCTATACACGGCCGTTTTTTATAATATTCTGCTGTACGAAGCTCAGGTACAGGGCTATCCTTATCGGCTTTTAATCCCAACAACTCCCTGCATATGATAGAATGATTCTTTTCCTCAAATTCTTTTGCTAGGTATTGGATTCTTTTATAATGCTCTGTTTTGGAATATTGGTCTTTTGGATCCGTATATCCATATATCATTCCCGCCACCATGAACATTCCTGTTACCGCCCCACACACCTCTCTTAATCTTCCCATTCCTGCACCAAATGATGAACTGATTTTTGAAGCCATCTCAAAATCCATATCATATTCATCACAAAACGCCAAAAATACTGATTGTGAGCAATTGTAACCTTCCTTAAAAAATGCCATTGCTAATTCGGAATGTGATTTTTCTGTAATATCCAGCTCTGTATCCATTTCGTTAATCCTCATAACTTTCTGTTTCTTTTATTAATATATTGGGTTATTATAAGCATATGCCCTTAATATATTTTAGCAGATTATATACATATGTCAAATATTTTATTAATAAAATCACAGAATTTACCTATTAAATAAATTTTTATCTCTTTAGATTACAAAGAATATTTACCATGATATACCTTACCTTTATAATTCCCACTAGTCATTCTCCTAAGTCACTTCTGCACCAGCTTTTACAAAATTCAGAATTTTTTCCGCATGTTACTCGATTAGAACTGCAATCCGGACATGACATTTTATCCTGTGCAGAAGTCAATTGATAAACGCTTCCACAATCCATGCATCTAAACTTACAATGACTGGAAATATAGTTACCCCCGTTAATATTAATCGCTTTCCCATCGCTTAATGCTACTGCAACTTTTCTTCTAGCTTCATCAATAATGTTTTGAAACGTTTGTCTGGATATCTGCATCTTTTCGGCACATTCTTCCTGATTTAAACCCTCTATATCCTTTAATCTCATAGCCTCAAGCTCTTCTATTTTTAAAACTATTTCCTCTAATTCACATTTGGGTTTTCCCAAGGGCACAAAATAAGTATCCTTAGGAAAATATTCTACTCTTCTAAATTTCATTGGTCTTGGCATACCAATCCTCCCTATAATTTTATGCAGGCCTATTAAAGTAATGTTAGTATCATTTATTGCTCTTGCAGATTATTGAACATAAAATTTATATCATTTAGATAAACACAAGTATCATTTATCTATCATAACATTATGCTTGAAACATTTAAAGAGGACTTGATAAAATTTATCTTAACAATATAAAAAAGCTTACTAATGCAGTCTTTTCTTACAATGTAAAAAAAGACAGGATGTAAATGATCCTATCTTTTTCTAATAATAAACAATAATTTTTTGTTATTCAAATAAATTATTCTAATATATATTAAAGCACCATGTGGCTGTATTTATAGGATAAGCCATAGACGACGCAGTAAGTAACGGATGCGTTGCTACCTGATATGTATTCAACTCATTTGCAGTCATTCCTTTTTGAACTGCCAGACTTAATATATTAATTATTTTACCTACTCTATCTCACCGGAAATCTATACATCATCAGAACACCGGAAGTTTCATCTCTTGTCAATCACTTAATGTAATAATGTCATAGTTGTAAACCATGATGTGTTTATTTTAATATCAGATATTGTACTGCGAGGGAAACTATGGCTAAAGAAACCCAGCAAATCAATCCCAGTAATATAGGTCTAACTCCGTTTTTTACTAATTTAACAATATTTGTATTTAAACCTATGCTGGCCATTGCCATAACAATGAGATATTTACCAATCTTAGTCATCAAATAATTGAATTCAGCCGGAATTGGCGAAAATGTACTAAGAATGGATGCCAAAATAAAACCTATAACAAACCATGGAAATATATTAATTATATTATACTCTGTCCTACTATTTTCCAAATTTTTTTTGGAAGTGTATAGAGCTAAAAAAAGTGTAACTGGTACAATTATAAGCGTTCTTGTTAATTTAACAATTACGGCAAGACTGCCTGCTGCATTACTATAAGTATATCCTGCAGCTACAACTGATGAGGTATCATTAATCGCGGTTCCTGCCCACAATCCAAAGTTATGATCATTCATATTCATAACATGACCAATAAAAGGAAATAGAAAGGCTGCAATCACATTAAAAAGAAAAATAGTTGATATTGCCTGTGCTATCTCTTCATCCTTTGCTTTAATGACAGGCGCAGTTGCTGCTATAGCAGACCCTCCACATATTGCTGAACCGATACCTATTAAGATATTTGTATTTGGATCAATATTTAAAGACCTGCCTGCAATATAGGCAATTATAAATGTAGTTGTAAGAGTAAAAAAGAGTAATATCAAAGTTTCCTTTCCTGTACTTAAAACCTGATATAGGTTCATATCAAAACCCAATAAGATAATTGAGTATTGAAGTATTTTCTTAGACGTAAATTTAATTCCGTCTTCAAAAATAAACGGTCTTTTCAAAGCAGATAAAAGAATTCCCAATAAAATGCCCAATACCGGTGAACCAATAACAAGGAATTCATTTCCTATCAACCATGCAGGAATTGCAATAATAAAGGCTAATATTATTCCGGGTATTTTCTTTCTTAATATATTCATTTCGATGTCCTCCTAGATGTTTTCTTTATCATAATCCTTGACATACAATAAGTAAAATATTATTATCTTATTAATATAATAAGTAATTACTAATCTATGAGGTGAATTAATTGACATTAAGACATTACAAAATATTTGTTACCGTATGTGATACCATGAATATGACAACCGCTGGTGAAAAACTTTATTTGTCACAATCTGCTGTAAGCCAGGCGATAGCGGAACTGGAAAATCATTATGACTCAAAACTGTTTGAACGATTATCAAGGAAATTGTATTTAACTCAGGCAGGTCAAAAGCTGCTTAGCTATGCCAGACATATAGTACGTATGAATGAGGAAACAGATAGCGAGATGAGGATGCTTAAAGAGGGTGGTTTCATACGGATTGGAGCAAGCGTAACCATATGCACCTGTCTTCTGCCCCAAGTGATATTGGAATTTCAGAAAATCAAACCTAAGGCTAATGTGGAAGTTTATGAAAATAACACTAAAAAGATTGAAGATTTAATTCTACAGGATCAAATTGATTTGGGTATTGTAGAAGGATCAATTCATTCTTCGGATATCATCAGTATCCCATTTATGGATGATGAATTAGTATTCGTGTGTGGAAAACAGCATAGATTTAAAAACTTAAAGAAAATAGTACCTACGGATTTAGAAAATGTAAATTTTATAATACGTGAAACAGGCAGTGGAACCCGAGATACATTTGAAGATGTTATGGCCGCAAATCAAATATCCTGGAAAGCCAGTTGGACTTGTAATAATTCGGATACTATTAAGAGTGTGGTAGAAAAAGGGCTGGGGGTAACCGTAATTTCAGAACGAATTGTACAAAATGAAATTAAAAGAGGCGAGCTTATCCGAATTCCTATTGCAGGGATTGAATTCAAACGTAATTTTAAAATTTGCTATCATAAAAATAAATACCTATCTGATATCATAAATCAATTTATTGTTACAACGAAACAATTTAATGCATGATACAAAAAGGGGACTTGCATATTAAAAGCCCCCTAATATATCATTTTATTTCCATACTGTTTAGGAAATAAAAAATAGATTTATCAATTTATTATTCAAATGTATTTGTAACCTACGGGTGGAAAAATCAAGTCAATTAACAATTAATTATATTACTTTTATTACATGATAGCCTACTGACTCTATTGTACGTATCAATAACTCATCAGCCACCGGTTCTTCTAAACTAAGTTTTGCTGTTTTTTGTTCCAAACACATTTCTACAGCAGAAATTTCTGGAATTTCTTTTAATGCAGCTTTAACTCTTCCTGTACAACGTCCGCACATCATTCCCTCAATCACTAATACTTTTTTTATCTCATTCCTCTCCTGATTTCCGTTTTCTTTAACAGTCTGCTGTAGATTTCTTTCATCCTGTATATTAATTATTTTGTTCTCTTTAAAGAATCTCAAACGCAGTGCATTACCTACCACAAAAATACTGCTTATGCTCATAGTTGCTGCTCCAAACATCGGATTCAGTTTCCATCCAAAAATCGAATAATAGACCCCAGCTGCTAATGGGATACCAACCACATTATAAAAAAATGCCCAAAACAAATTTTCCTTAATGTTACGTATAACTGCCTTGCTTAACCTGATTGCCGTCACTGCATCCAATAAATCATTATGCATCAGAACAATATCTGCACTTTCAATTGCAACATCGGTCCCTGCTCCAATCGCTATTCCCACATCTGCCTGTGCCAGTGCCGGGGCATCATTAATACCATCACCAATCATTGCAACCTTATGCCCTGCTTCTTTTAAATGCCGTATTTTTTCCTCTTTTTGTTCCGGAAGCACTTCTGCCACTACTTCATCTAATTGGAGGTTTTGTTGTATTGCCGATGCTGTTATTTGGTTATCACCCGTTAACATAATAGTCTTGATTCCCATTTTCTTAAATTCGGCTATTGCCTTTGAACTTGTCTTTTTTAAGGTATCTGCTACAGCAATGATTCCAATCAGTATATTATTCTCTGTAAATACAAGCGGAGTCTTTCCCTCCCCTGCAAGAATTTCCATTTGTATTTTTTGTTCATCCGATAAAAATATTTGATTCTCCTCCAGCAATTTAGAATTTCCTGCCAAATAGTTTGTATTTTGTATCTGTGCCATAATTCCTTTACCAAAGATTGCTTGGAATTCATCTACTATATATAATTCAATATGTTTCCTTTGTGCTTCATTTACAATCGCCTCTGCTAAAGGATGTTCACTTCCGTTTTCAATACTTGCAGCAATTTGTAAGAATCTCTCCGTATCGATTCCGTTTGTAAAACATATAATATCTGTCACTGCCGGTTTTCCTTCTGTTAAGGTTCCTGTTTTATCAAAGACAACCGTATCGACACTTTTTGTAATTTGTAATGCCTCTCCCGATTTAATCAATATTCCAAGATTTGCACCTTTACCTGTTCCTACCATAATGGCCACCGGTGTTGCAAGTCCTAATGCACATGGACAGGAAATCACCAATACTGCAATCCCCATAGACATTGCAAATTCAAATCTTGCTCCAAGAAGTATCCAAACTATAAAAGATATAACTGCTATTGTGATTACAATCGGTACAAAAATCCCTGCTATTTTATCTGCAATTTTGGCGATTGGTGCTTTACTTGCACTTGCTTCTTCAACAAGCTGTACTATCTTAGCTAAGGTAGTGTCATCACCGACTTTAGTTGCCCTGAATTTTATGAAGCCAGTTTTATTTACAGTTGCAGATATTACTTTATCCCCAGTTTTCTTCTCAACCGGTATACTTTCTCCTGTAATTGCAGATTCATCTATGCTGGTTGTACCCTCGGTAATAACTCCGTCAACAGGTATACTGCTTCCGGGTTTCACCAATATAATGTTATTTATTTGCACTTCTTCAACTGGTATTTCCTTATGTTTACCGTCTATTTCTATTGTCGCCGTTTTAGGTGCCAAATCCATTAATTTTGTAATTGCCTCACTTGTTTTACCTTTGGATTTCGTTTCTAAATATTTACCAACAGTTATTAATGTAAGAATCATACCTCCTGATTCAAAATAAGTATCCAGACTATACTGTCCGACCGCATTCATATCGCCATAACCTAGTCCATAACCAATTCGAAAGATAGCATATATTCCATATAAAACCGTCGCCGATGAACCTATGGCAATTAAGCTGTCCATATTAGGGCTGCCCTTAAAAAGTGCTTTAAATCCTACTCTATAATATTTCTGGTTAGCAAATAATATTGGTAAAACGAATAAAAATTGTGAAAAAACTAGTGTTATTGCATTCCTATTCCCATAAAAATAGTTTTTTACAAAATCAGGTATTGGTAATCCAAACCACTCGAAAAACATATGATACATGGATAGATACATTAACGGAATTAAAAAACATATCGATAATATTAATCTATTTTTCATACCTTTTATTTCATCGTCCAAATGCTGACGGTTTTCATCCTGACCTTTCGATGAACTTGCCGCTTTCGTCTGGTCATAAATACTTGCACCATATCAGGCATTCTCTACAGCTTTTATTATTGTTTGCGAAGTCAACGCACTCTCTTCATAATCCACCTGCATACTGTTAGTTAACAGGTTTACCGTAACCTTGTTTATTCCTTCTAATTTAGCAACATTTTTCTCTACATGAGAAGAACAAGCCGAGCATGTCATGCCCGTAATATTAAATTTTTGTAACATATTCATACTACCTCAACTCTCAATTTTTATAAAACCAAATGTCTTTCTACAATTAAAATAATTATATTTTAATTGTATATTGTTACGATTATTATCATATGCTCATTATTATTCTATATCCAGTTTAAAAATATATCAATCTATTTTTTTGTGTCTCACTCAATATTCAGTTTCCATTCAATTAAAAGGCAATAAAAAAGATATCCTATTTAGATACCTTTTTTATTTATTAAAATGATAATTTAAATTCTGATATATTTTCGATATTATTTTTTTCTGACATTCCATACAGTAACCGTATAAATACAATTTATAACCTGCAATTTAAAAATTTGTCTCATTTTCAAGAATCATAATCGCCTTTATTTTATCAAAAATGGTATCATGGAATGAAATATAAAAACTTTATGAAAATGCGAAAGATATAAATTAATACCATTTTCCCCCCTTTAATAAATCTTCTCAATATGATAGGATTTATTTTTTTATTAGTGGCATTGACGGCAACTGGAACAATCTGAGCACATATTTTTTACTGTACTATGGTAGGTTTGAATAAGAAATTTATTATCATGAAAGTCACATTCGGCTTTGTCATTAAAAATAATACTGTTTTCTTTCAGTTTAACTGAAAGCGGAAGAAATGAGATTTCCAGCCCATCAATATCTTTCTCCTGCTCCGGAGAATACACGCATCGGGTATTTGATTCATTACACACAATAATTTTTAATGCAATTACGAAGAATAAAAACACACTCTTTTTAGGCTTAACATCTGTGCTGCACCCGCAAGGGTTGTTCCAAAAAATAATACTTCTTTATCTAAATTCAAAAAGTTTACAATTGAACCATTACAGATTGTGCTTCCTGTACAAAGAACCAAATCTGCCCATTTTACTACAACTTGTTCAAAATCTTTCAATCCATCTTCTACAACAATACCATATTTTTATTTTCCAATATTGTCCGGATTTAAATCCAGAACCCTCAAATTAAATTCATTTGATAAATGTTCCAATAATGCCGGCTGATACCCAATTAAGGCAATTTTAGGGTTACCGTAATTTGTTCGGATGTGGGTAACAAATTTTTGAGCACATAACTCTGGTTCTTTATTCTTACAATGAATTGTATTTTCGACTAATCCTACCTGTTTCATTACTGCATTTAAGGTAGCTATAAAAAGTCCTCTTGCATGTGCATCATTCACAATATCCATCTCTAATATTTCATCCAGACCTCCGTAAAAGACTGCCGGGGAGTCTGTAAATGACTGTCCCTCTCCCTCCCGAAATAAAGCTTGCAGCATAATTTCTTTTCCTACTAATATTGGAAAATCCTTTCTTTGTGTAATGCCAATGGCTTCTTCCGGTGTTAGAGCTTTCGATGTGATGCAAATCTGCGATTCTGTTAAATTATTTTGTTTTATAATTTCTCTTAACCCTTCTCTTAACACTTTATATATTTGTTCAATTGTCATTAAAATTTTCTCCTAAAAATTCTTCGATTTCTAAATCCTCATATCTTTGAAATAAATCATCTGACTTACAAACAGTTCTAAGTTCTCCATTCACCATTATGCCGATACGTTCTGCCATCCGCTGTGCTTCATGAAAATTATGTGTTACAAACAGTATGGTGCAATGAAATGTACTATGAATTTTCTTTATTAGTTCATACATTTGATTTCTAGTTTTGGGATCGAGTGCTGAAAATGGTTCATCCATAAGCAGGATTTTAGGATTTAGGACAAGCGCTCTGGCTAATGCCGTTCTCTGGCGTTCTCCACCACTCAAAGTACTTGGATATTGTTCCAGGATATATTCAATACCTAATAATTGAGCCATGTCACGTACAGTCTTGTCGCTATTTTTTTTATTTATCTTATGCATTTTTAAACCATACTGTATATTTTCATACACTGTCATGTGGGGAAAAAGGCCAAAATCTTGGTAAACGAACCCTATCTGCCTGTTTTCCGGTTCTATATCAACGACATCGGTTCCCTGTATATAGACAGCACCGGAATCCCCCCTGTAAAAACCTGCTATTGATTCAAGTAACATGGTTTTACCTGATCCTGTTTTACCTAGTATTGCAAAAATTTCGCTTTCAGATATTTCAAGCTGTATATTAGTCAATTTAAAATTATGAATCCGTATTGAAAAACGATTAACGTGAATCATTACAGCAGCCTCCTTAATAAAGTTTAATTCTATTTCCTTCCGAATTTCTGTTTAGACTGTTAAATAGGAATAGAGAAATCGCTGAGATTAAAAGAAGAATTACTGCCGAAGCCATAGCCGCACCCATATCACCTGTTGCCATATTTAAGTAAATACTTGCCGGCAGTGTTTCTGTCTTCATTCTGGTTGTTCCCACCAACATTAAGGTGGCGCCAAATTCTCCTAAAGCTCTGGACCATGCTAAAATAATAGCTCCTATAATGGTGTTTTTTGAAAGGGGCATTGTAACTGTCCAAAAACTTTGTGCTTTCGTTGCCCCAAGCATTCTGGCTATAAATTCAAGACGAACATCTACTTCCTGGAATGCGGTCTTAACAATTCGAATTACAAAAGGCAGGTTAACAAAGATATGTGCTATGATAATTCCTTTTTGAGAAAAGACAACTTTAAAACCTATAGTATTCAGCCATTTACCAAGATCAGAGGAAAAAATCAGTAAAAGGCTAAGACCTATAACCAGATATGGAAGGGAAAGCGGTAGTTCAAGCAAAACTTGTGAAAACCTCTTAAGAGGCATATTCGTTTTGATTAAGGCATATGCTGTGGGAACTGCTAAAATAATGCATATTACAGTTGACACACTAGCAGTATACAAGCTGAGTTTAATTGCAAAAATCACTTCCTGCGAGCGGAAAGTCCATCCTATATAAGGAAAACCTTTAATAATAATAGTCATTACTGTAATAAAAATAATAGTAATCACAAAAAATGCTACTGCTATTGTGAATTTATCAAACATACTTGAACGCAAAGGTTTTTTTTTCATATTTTCCTCTCATTTTGCCGCTCACAGCGGCGTAATATCTAATGAAAGAAGCCGTATTATGGGTTCTTTCGGAGTGAAAATGCTTTTCTTTCACTCTTTACACCCATTGCATATCGCAGGCCGGCCTGCGATACTGCCACAAATAATAAAAGGGTGAAAGAATCCACATATGGCAACCTTTCTTACTTAAATTTTCTTTCACACTTCCCTATGTATGCTAATTTATTAGCTCATACCCATAACTTTCCCAAATGCTTTTTGCTGCGTCAGTATCCAGATATGTAAGAAAAGCTTCCAGCACCTCTGTATTTGTACTGCATTTTAAACTGGCAGCCGGAATGATTTTTATATATTGATCCATATCCGTAGTTTCAACAACTTCTATTCCCTCTGCGTTTGTATTCTCCTTCCATATTATTGCTGCATCACACTGCCCTAATGAAAGAGCTGTAGTAATTTCAGGAGCAGTTGTTGTCCGTGCAATTACGTTTACATTATCAAGAACACCGGCATCCGTTAAAGCCTTATCAGAAATTTTTCCTATCGGTGTAGCCTCACTATCTCCAAGAACCACTTTGACGCCCTCATTTGCAAAGTCTATCAAAGTACTGATTTCCTTGGGATTCCCTGTTTGAACTGCAATTACGGGAATATGCTTTACAAGAATTTTTGTATTTGCAACATACTCATCTTGTATAGCAGAAAGTTCTCCCTGATCACCTGCAATAAATAAATCACCTTCATTAGAAGCAGTAATCTGTGAAATTATCTGTGCTGCATTTGCATAAGTTACTTCTACTGTTGCTCCTGATTCATTTTGAAAGTCCTCCACTATTTCAGTAAATGGTTTTGTCATTCCCGCTCCGCAATATACAAATAGTGTCTTACCTTCTAATGTGCTTTGTACTTCTGTAGTTACCATATCATTACTCTTATCATCCGTCTCAATTGTATCCTTTTCGTTAGCAGATTCAGTTGTTATAGTTTTCGACGTGCATGCAGTAAGCATAACCACCCCAAAACAAATAGAAATTAAAATGTAGATTATTTTTCCTCTTTTCATACGAACCCTCCTTTTAAAATTATGTGAATTAACTTTCAGCACTGACAATTTCAATTACTAATCACGAATTATGCAGTAACTGATACAAATACTTGAAAACAAATAAGAAATTTATAAATTCTTTTTATAATTAAACAGCGATGTCTACCCATGACAGATGTCTTATGTTAAGAAAAAAGCGCTTCCCTCCTATAAAAGGGAAACGCTTTTGTTTGTCCATTTCTTATTTAATTTTAAGCATATGCCAATTATAACATCTTTATTTTATAATTTCCATGTATATAATTAACAATAAAAATATAATATTTATAAAATTTTTCTCATTTCATCTAATAAACAGTAAGAACTTTTCTTCTCCTTTGGCACACTTTCCTTTGATAAAAATTATTTTTTATAGTATAAAAAGTTAAGCAAATTTCTTTAACCATCATCCATAGAATTCATGAAACGTTGTAGTACCAGATAAAATCATTGGATTCATTTTTTGGCTTGAATGTGATTGTGTCACAGATATTATAATTTTATACTTATATACTATACAAAAAGTCATATCTGAAACCGTCTATATTTATTCGCTCCTATGAATCTGCAATTGTTTAAAGAAAGGATTTTGAATGAAAACAAAATATTTATTGATATTATTACTAATCCTCATCACAACTACATTAAGCGGGTGTGGCAGAGAAAATGATTCTTCTTATTCTGGTTATTCTAAACTAACTGCAAAAGAAGCAAAAGAAATGATGGATGATGACAGCTCTATTACTATTTTAGACGTAAGAACAGAAGAAGAATATAAAACAGGTCATATTGAGGGCGCAATTCTCATTCCTGATACTGAAATTTTAGAAAAGGCCGAAGAATCATTGACTGACAAATCTGCTACTATCTTGGTATATTGCCGTAGTGGTCGAAGAAGCGCTCTTGCTGCGGCCGACCTTGTTGAACTGGGATACTTAAAGGTCTACGATTTTGGTGGTATCATTGATTGGGAATATGATATCGTTACTGAGTAAATCTGCTTATAAAAAAGGGGCTGTGAAAAAATGAGTAATCATTTTTTCATGGCTTCTTTTCCTTGAAATAAGAAGTCATGTTGATTATAAAAGGGCATAAATCCCCATCCCCATAGACAATCGTATATTTAGACTAGGCTGTCCTTCGGAGCTTCATCTGTTTATTGTGATATTTATAAAGGTTATAACCAATAGAAACCAAAAATATTTTCATTCGCACTGAATCAATACCTCTTCTTACAATTCTTTTGTTTTACAAATTGATTTAATTCATCAATGTCAACTACATTTCGTACCGTAAAAATATTTACGTTTTCTATACCCGGAAGCTTTGGTACTAAAGGAGAGGCTCCGGGGGATAATATCAATTTATCATATGTTTCCGTATATTCTTCATTTGAATCTGCATTCTTTACTGTTACCATTTTATTTTTCCGATCGATTGCAGTAACTTCACTATTTATGCGTACATCGATATTATACTGTTTAAAAACAGTTCCGGATCCATTAACACCAGAATAAATAAACTTGTCTAAAAATCTGTGACCGTATCACACAATTTTTATCTATAAGCCATACTGGAATAAAGTAAGAAAAGACCTTGAATAATCTGTATATAATAAAATCCCTGAAATACATAAGGTTAAATTTTCACTTTATGTGTATTTCAGGGATGTCGGATATCGGTCTGATTATTAGAATTATCTTTTATTATCCGTTTTCGGCCTCTTCTGCGTCTGCTTTTGTTTCATGAATAGTGCCTTTTGGGTGCTGAGGTGGTGCATAAATTGAATATAATTTAAGTGGTGTACACCCAGTATTAATGAGATTGTGCCAAGTTCCGGCTGGGATGATAAAAACAAAATCATCATAGACGTTTACTTGAAAATCCAATCTATCTTTACGATCTCCCATTTGAACAATTCCCTGGCCTTCTTCAATACGTATGAATTGATCGAGATCAGGATGAATCTCTAAACCTATATCTTCTCCCAAATTAATGCTCATTAAGGTGAGTTGTAAATAGTTTCCTGTCCATAAAGCAGTACGAAACGTATTGTTTTGTTTAGTAGCCTCTGTTATATTAACTACAAACGGTTCCGGTCCATAATCAGTTGTTTTATGAAAACAATTACAATAATTATTGTGCTTCGTCCCATAAAAATATGAATTATATTGATTAGGAAATTGCTTCATATAATTTACGTTATTGTCATATGTCTGAGTATAATAAGAATTTAGATAAAATGCCGAGGGGCACTTCTCATTATACATGTTATTTCTTGATGAGTTTATATTATTATAGAATGAGTATTTTCCGTTTTCATTCATGCTATTTTCCCTTTATTAATTTATAATACATTATATGTAATCAACTTATGAAGTTTACTATGACTATAATTGTAATAACATTTAGAATATTTACTTTACAGTGTTAGATTGTAGGCTCCAAAGTTAATAGCTTAGGTACGCATTGTTTCAGTTATCATATAATAATATAAGTTAACAGCATGAGGGAGTATCTATGATTATTCATGTGGTACAAGAAGGAGATACAACCCAATCTATAGCAGAACAATATAGGGTTTTACAGGAAAGATTGCTCCTTGAGAATGAAATAAGTGATCCGGATAAATTAGTTGTGGGTGAAACCCTGGTGATTTTATATCCGAAAATAACCTATACAGTTCAGGAAGGCGATACCTTAGGAAGCATTGCTGATAAACATGATGTTACGGTCATGCAACTATTACGAAATAATGCTTATTTATCTAACCGGCAGTATATTTATCAGGGAGAAACGCTTGTGATAAGTTATGCGGATGCCAAAAAGGCTACAATATCCGTGAATGGATATGTATATCCCTTTGTCGACCAAGCTACCTTGAAAAAAATACTACCTTACTTAACTTATCTTACAATCTTCAGTTACCGAGTATCTGAACAGGGGGAAATTTATAATATAGATGATGAAGAATTAATACAGATGGCAAATGCTTTCGGGGCTGCGCCAATCATGATGGTGGTGGCGGGGGAAAGCCAGACCGAAGAAAGCAATGTAACCCATACGATTCTCATGAATCCGGTAAGTCAGGAACAATTTATTGATAATCTATTAATAATCTTAAAATCCAAAGGCTATTATGGAGTTAATATCAGTACACCCTATATTTATCCGGAGGATCGAAGCCGGTATGTTGAGTTTATGAGAAAATTCTCCAGTCGTATCTCCAAGGAAGGCATTAAAGTCTTCAACTCTTTCAGTCTAAATGCTTTTGAGATTTTAACGGATGTTATCTATGAGGAGCTGGAATATGATAAAATTGGGCAGATGGTAGATTACACCATGTTGATATCATACGAATGGGGATATCTTCCCGGTCTTCCAACCGGCATTATATCCAATGATACCGTAAGACAATTCATTATCTATATGACGCAGAAAATACCTCCTGAAAAACTCATGATCGGTATATCAACTATTGGCCATCTATGGGGTCTTCCATACGAGGCCGGGATTTCAAAGGGAATGGCAATCAACTATAGCGCGGCTGTTGAACTTGCTTATGATAATAACGTTGAAATACAATATGATTACTATACAAATTCTGCATATTTCCAATATATCTCAATAGACGAATATATAGCAAGATTTTGTGATGCAAGAAGTATGGATGCCTGGGTAAATTATGTATTGGAATTTGAGCTGAACGGATGTGGTATTTGGAATACAATGAATTTCTTCCCACAACTGTGGCGAACTCTTCCACATTCTTTTCCATACCGAACTTCTCTATCAGGGTTCCTCCAATCACTGCAAGAACCAGAACAACTATTACATAAGTAATTGCTGTAGTCAGCCATCCTGCTGTTGTAGTCTCAATATTAAAATCAGTAATGAGTTTTGGAATGGTCACGCTCATAATAGACTGATTCAACACGGCAATAAATGCGCCTAAAATCATAATGAACAACAGCGGTCCTTTTTTAATTTTTCTGTAGTCCAATTCTTGCATCATTCTGTGTTTCTGCCTCTCTGTTGGTGTGTTTATTTAAGGTATCCTCTTAGTTCCAGTAAGCTTTTGGTAGCCTTCCATAGAATATCCTGCATGGCGGTGTCGCCGCCCGGATATATAGGCACAATGGATTTTCCGGTACCGACGTTAAAATATCCCGCAGTCACGCCCTGATACTGTGAGTCTGTCGCCAAACGGACGATGATATCGGCACCTTTTCTCGGGTCTCCTATATGCAGCGTTTTCAATATTTTAGAAAGAACAGAAGAAAACCCTAATTCTCGGCCAAGACCTGTCACATTAAAACCAGGATTCAATGCATTGGCGGTGACTCCTGTTCCATCAAGCTGACGGCCAAGCTCACCTGTAAACATAATATCAAGCAGTTTTGTCTTTCCATAAAGCATAGATGAACCCCTGGCAGTAAATTCTGTAGTATCTGTTAAATCCACTGGCAATTTAAGTTCACCATGATTGCGTGATGCTTCGGAAGAGACATTAACTATTCGTGCGTTTTTTGAAGCTTTTAATGAATCTAATAGCGTATGTGTTAACAACCATGGCGCCAGATAATTCACGGCGATCATTTCAGGAAATCCCTCTTTGGTTATTCGCTGTTCAAAGCCATGCAGTCCTGCATTGTTCACCAATATATCGATTTGGGGATGTGCAGCTTTAATCTGATTCCCAATTCTTCTTACGTCCTCCATAAGTGACAGATCACCGAAATAGAAGTCTATTTTTGCTTCAGGTACAGCATCCTTTATAATATTTCCGGCGGCTTCCGCGCGTTTTTCATTTCTGGCCGTTAATACCAGTTGTTTTCCGCGTTTGGCCAATTCAATTGCTGCCAGTTGTCCAAGACCGCTGGTAGCACCAGTTACTACTGCAATTGGGTATGTTGACATATAATCCTCCTTAATTCCCAGTGCTAAACGCAAAGGTTTATTGCTGTATACGATACGACATTCGACTACTTGACACGAATCAAAACTTCGAATATACTTGACATATATCAAGTATATAATATTGTTTGACATATGTCAAGTATATTCGTGTGAGGTAAATCTATGGAAGAAAATATCGTTACAAAACCGGATTCATCAAGAATGCAGCTTGAGCTAAGCCTTGGCGACCAGCTAAATGCGCTGCTTAGTGCATCACATGCGCTAAATGTAAGAACGGCAGCCGTTTTTGATCCGACATTACAACCGGCTGCTTTCCTGATTGTCCGTTGGCTTCTGTCCAACGGACCGGCTGCTGCTACTCTTTTAGCCGAATCAACTGCTATGGATCGAAGCTCCGTCAGCCGCCTTGTTGCCCAGCTGAAACACCTAGGCTATGTTAAAAGTGAGACTCACCCGGAAGACCGCCGCGGTGTATTGTTATCTTTAACAGAACTAGGCCGTGAAAAAGCGTTAAAGGCTATTAAGGAAAAAGAAGAAGAGTTTTATAAGCGCATTTCAAAATGGGAAGATTCAGACCTTGAATCATTTGTTTACATGCTCAGGTGTTTTAACGGATATGACACCAAATAGATGATTGGTAACCCAAGAACAGTGCAGGTTTCTACTGAAACAAATAAAAGACCTGCCACAGAGAGCTTGGCAGGTCTAGAACACTTAATCAATATAACGAATCATCCGCCGTTTTATGATCAATTATCCGGCTTTCCTCCAGAACATAAATAGGAATGCCAATTTCATTTAACAGCATCGTCTTTTCAGGTAAATCCGTTTGGGTACTACACATTATTACATCAACCTTTCTGCTTTCACAAAGCTTTAGCAGTTTTTTCGAAATCATTTTTGTTTTTACCTGAGCTGCAATCGTCAGTATAGACCCCTACCAACCTCCAATTTTTCAATAATTCCGAAGATATAGTAGTCTCTTGGAATGGACAAGCGATCCATGAGTTTAATCATAACCTTAACAGGCTCGACATTCAGCTTTTAAAATGTCTAAACGCCATTTACGGTGGCCGTACCGACTAAATCCACAATGGCATCGGCATGCTCCGGCACTTTGCCAATATAGGAATCCACATTTAAAATGTACACCGAAATCCATTATACCTTTTTGTATCGGTAAGACTTGCAGGAAGCTTCTCCGGCCTGCCGCTGCGGAAGATACTAATAAACCCCACCTTCGGATCGGCCTGTATCCATCTCTCCATCAAGTGTGTCCCAATGTTGCCGTGTCCTCCAATTAAAATGATTTTTTCCCTTACTAAAAAGTGGTTTAAGAACAACGGCATAGTACCGCAGGTATTATGTGTAGAACCTCTACGAGGGAAGCACAATATATAAAGACTTATACCATAAGTTGCACGCAAACACACGGAGAATAGGGATTCTGAAGTAGTCAACTCATGGGATATACCCCGAGACTTTTAATGTGCAGAATACTCAACCAATACCGATAAAGTCCCTCAAGGCCTTGCAGTTTAAAGGTTCTGAGAGACTTACTCGTAATACTGTTGTAACATGTTTGCAGACCGGGAACTTCTACCCCTTCTCTCCCTTGCGGATATATTCCTTCATCACATCTTCCGGAACCATGCTACCGCCCGTGGCCCATACGATATAACCTATCACTATTTAGTACAGTCAGTTTAGTTTTCGCCCTATCTCTTCGGCTTGCTTTAAAATTTCTTGTTGACTAAGAATATCGTCCTTACCCCCCAAATTTCCCGCGATAATATTACCGGCATTCACCATCTGATAGTAACCACCAAAAACCATATTCAGATATACCGAAGCATTGCCCCGAAAACCTGCGGTATTTTACGATACCCTAAAAACGCAAGAAAACCACCGGAAACTAAGTTTCCGGTGGTTTAAACTCTCTTTTAAATATTAAGTTAAATTATCATTTGTTTTGCAAGCTTCCTACGATGAAGTTGCCTTTCAGCTTTTATTACATTCCCATTTGTTTTGCAACTTCATCGGCAAAGTTTTCTTCTTTTTTAGCAAGACCTTCACCTGTTTCAAAACGTACGAAACTCTTAATTGCAATAGGAGTGCCAAGTTCTTTAGATACAGCATCAAGATATTTTTGAACTGTTAAGTCACCATCTTTTACATAGATCTGATCAACTAAGCAAATTTCTTTTAGTTCTTTGTTTAAACGGCCTTCAATCATTTTTTCAATGATATTTTCTGGTTTGCCGGTGTTTTCATTCATAGCCTGTGCTTTTAAAATTTCTTTTTCATGTTCGATATAATCCTGAGGAATCTCAGATCTTTGAACATATTTAGGATAAATAGCTGCAATCTGCATAGCAATATTTTTAGCTGCTTCTCTTGCTGCGTCATTATATACTGCACATTCTGCTTCAACTAAAACACCGATTCTTCCGCCGCCATGGATATAGGATTCAACAAATCCGTTCTCTGCAACAACTTTCTGGAATCTTCTGATGTTCATATTCTCACCGATAATTGCAATCTGAGAAGATAATTCTTCTTTAATAGTTTTAGAGGAATCTAATTCCCACTTTTCAGCTAAAAATGCATCGATATCAGTTGTAGTTGTTTTTGCTGCCTGATTAACAACAGCAGTAACAAAGGCTCTAAATGTTTCGTTTTTAGCAACGAAATCTGTTTCGCTGTTAACTTCTACAATAGCTGCAGTTTTGCCATCTTCACTGATAGAAGTTGCGCAGACACCCTCTGCTGCAATTCTTCCAGCTTTTTTCTCAGCCGCTGCAAGACCTTTTTCACGTAAGAATTCTACTGCTTTATCCATATCACCTTCGGTAGCGGCGAGAGCTTTTTTACAATCCATCATGCCGGCACCGGTCATTTCTCTTAAATCTTTAACCATTGCTGCTGTAATAGCCATGTTAATATACCTCCATTAATTGATTATGCTTTGTAACTATTCAGTTAACTGAAGAAGTTCACAGAATTTCGAGTTAATCTACGTACCAAAACATGCATTAATTTCATGTTTTGTGTACATAAACGCATGTATGCGTTGTTCCTAGAACCGCAGGCGGCTGAATCAACACTATGCTTCTACTATTGCTTCTGCGTTTTCTTCTGCTGCTTCTACAGTATCTTCAGCAGCGTCAGTCATCTGAACACCCTGATTTGCTTCAATAACTGCATCTGCCATCTTAGCCACGATTAATTTAACGGCTCTGATTGCGTCGTCATTACCTGGAATTACATAGTCTAATTCTTCAGGATCACAGTTTGTATCTGCAATACCAATCAATGGAATACCTAATACATGTGCTTCCTGGATACAGATTCTTTCTTTCTTAGGATCTACAACAAAGATTGCATCTGGAATAGTCTTCATATCTTTAATACCGCCAAGATTTTTCTCAAGTTTTTCCCATTCTTTTTTCAGTTCAATAACTTCTTTTTTAGGAAGAACTTCGAAAGTACCGTCTTGGGACATAGTTTCGATTTGTTTTAATCTTGCAATTCTACTCTGGATGGTCTTGAAGTTTGTTAACATACCGCCTAACCATCTTTCATTTACATAATACATACCGCAGCGTTCTGCTTCTGATTTGATAGAATCCTGAGCTTGTTTTTTAGTACCTACGAAAAGAACTTTACCGCCTTCTGCAACAACATTTTTGATTGCATAATAAGCTTCATCCACTTTTCCTACAGATTTCTGTAAGTCGATAATATAGATTCCGTTTCTTTCTGTGTAGATGTACTCTGCCATTTTAGGGTTCCATCTTCTTGTCTGGTGTCCGAAATGTACACCTGCTTCAAGTAATTGCTTCATTGATATAACGCTCATAATTGTCCTCCATTTGGTTGATTTCTTCCGTATGTATCGTTTTTTTGACAGACCCCGTGGGCACCGTGTCAAAAATCAACATACGTGCAATTTAGCATATGAATTATAACACATGTTTCAATATCTGGCAAGCATTTTCTTTATTGATTTTCCAATTTTCTTTATTGATTTTCCAATTTATTTATTTTATTTTCCAGTTTATCTCAATTGTAAACAGATTGTCCTTAATCTTTGCAGAAATTTTACCTTTCATATTTTCCGTAAGAAGTTTTGCAATGGTAAGTCCCAGACCGGTACTTTGCCCGTTCCGTGTTTCATCGCCGGTGTAAAATCGGTCAAATATATGCTCTATCTCATCATCTTTTAATAAATTATGATCATTTTGAAATAGAATAATACATTCTTCCTCGGCACTATAAAGTTTTAATCTAAAAAAAGACTTCGTATATTTCAGAGCATTTTGAATCAGATTATTAAAGATCCGGTTAAGTTGTATTTTATCGGCAATAATATAACATGGTTTTTCTTCTATTTGAATATCAACCTGAATACCTTTTTTTTCAAATTGCTGGTAATATGAAACCACAACTTCCTTTAAAATAGTTCCGGCAGATATTATTTCATAATGAACCGGATACTCTTCGCCCTCCATTCTGGATAACTCATAAAAATCCTCAATAAAACCCTGGAGCACTTTTGCTCTTTTGTAGATGATATTCAAATATTCTTCTTTTTCTACTTCTGTAGACAACGGATCCTGTATCAGATCCACATATCCCATTATTGAGGTTAAAGGCGTCCGCAAGTCATGGGAGATATTCTCAATCTCTTTTCTGATCTGTGTTTCCCTTCTTTGATATTGGATTCTTTCCCTCTGTCCGGAATCATAGAGTATGTTAATCCTTTGCAAAAGTTTTTCCATGGGTTTATCTGTTGATATAGCCTTTAATATACGATTACTGTCTTTTATAGCTTGGATTTCTTCCATCTGTTCTGCGGTATTTTGGATTGACCGACTAAGGATTATAAAACGAACCGCAAAATAAATACATAATACACTTAAACCAATTATGATATATAACATCCGGCCTATCCTCCTGTCAAAAAGATTTTTTTATTTATAATACTTAATTCTAACATCTATTCCGTAGCACAGAAATTTTATGATATATTATATATGATTTTATTTTTTATCTAAATAATTTTCTTATCTATATAATCTATCTATATGTTTTTATTTCTTATCTATATATTTCACCGCAATAAAATAATTGTTCCAAACACTCTGATATGATATAATTTCAAATCTTACCTATTTAATCTCCTTTTTTCTAAACCAGAAATATCCTATTACTGCGATAACAGCCATTTGTATCATTCCATATATCCAGCATTTCAGATAACCGGAATTAGTACTCCAATACATGAAAAGTTGCTTAAGGGCAGGATCATAACTGGAATAATTCATGATATTCCATGGTAAAATCTTACTTAATTCAGCAAACATTCGAAATCTCATTCCCAACATATTACTGACCAGGGGTAATACTATCATTAGCCCGCTGGAAGCAGCTACCGCTCCGGAACCTTCGATATTAAATACAAAACAATTGGATGCTGCTAACCCGAACAGCAATAAGGGCGTACAAGCTGTACAAGACCTTATCAGCATGATTAATTCGCTGGTACCGGAATGTTCCAGCAAAAGATAAGCACTAATTACATGCACTCCAATAATGATTGTAAAAGCTATAAGAGAATAAACCATTTGAACCAGTAGTTTTCCAAAATAAATGGTACCTCTTGAAATACCGTATGAAATACTATTTTTCATAGTATGGTTAGTATGCTCATTACCAAATATCATGTTTGAAACCATGATACATAAGATATAAACCATTACCATACTGTTATAAACATTGGAAAAGGAAAAATAAGTATTTGCCCATATAAAACTGCTGTCAGCATACTTTACAGCAGCTAATATAATATTAGAGCTTAACAATAAGCCAGA
The DNA here is from genome assembly GCF_030913705.1 of Anaerocolumna sp. MB42-C2. Taxonomy (GTDB): domain Bacteria; phylum Bacillota; class Clostridia; order Lachnospirales; family Lachnospiraceae; genus Anaerocolumna. The sequence goes on along the minus strand of NZ_CP133190.1, from coordinate 24,902 downwards.
ACAAATAATTATAAATACATAAATCCATTTATATCGTATCAAACGATAAACTTCACTTTTAATATATGGTACCATTTTCTAAACCTCCTACTAACTGAATAAAATAATTTTCCAGATTCATTTCCTGAACCTGAATGGAATTAAGTTCAATGCCATAATTGACTGCCAGACGGCTTATGATCGCCGGGCGGTCTAAATAGTCGTATATCCGAATGGCATACTCCGGTGTAACTTTGTAAGAGGTGCAGCTTAACTCTTTTTCTAACAGAGCAGTCATTTTTTCCACCTGATCCACTCTGACTTCAAGATATTTGCTGCATTCTTTTGATAATTCGTCATGGGATAACTGTTTAAGTAAAATTCCATTATGAATAAATCCATAATTGGTCACAAGATTAGATAACTCAGATAATATGTGACTGGATATTAATATGGTAATATTTTTTTCGTGGCTTAACTTCAACATTAAATTTCTGATCTCTACAATACCAAAAGGATCCAATCCGTTAATCGGTTCATCTAAAAGTAAAATTTCCGGATTATTTAAAAGTGCAAGAGCAATTCCAAGTCTCTGCTTCATGCCCAGGGAAAAGCTTTTATACCTTTTATTACCTGCATCAGATAAACCGACTTCTTTTAGAACATCCTTAATACAATTCTTACCCGGTATACTCCTTTGAACCCGGTAGTATTCCAGATTCTGTTCCGCACTCAGGTAAGAGTAGAAACTCGGTGATTCAATAATAGCACCTATTCTTTTTCTTTCTTTGTTTAACGCTTTTTCTCCCGAAACATGAAACAAAGATATTTCTCCCTCCGTTGGAAATGTCTGGCCTGTTATAAGCCTTAGCAGCGTAGTTTTTCCTGCACCGTTTTTACCAACAAGACCATAGATTTCACCCTGCTTTAATTCCATATTAATGTCGCTTAAAACAGGTATGTTATTATACTTCTTAGTAAGGTTTTTCGTTGTTAATACTATGTTCCTCATTTTTTCTCCTTTCACAAAAACTGTTATATTAGCCAATTGCGAAACTCAAAATTTGCAATTATATGACATGCAATTATACAATTTTAGAGCTGAATCTTGCCCTTAAAGGCAACGGAAGATATAAAATTCGTATGAATTGTATGGAATATTTAAATAACTATATTGTTTCGCAATTACCCTAAAAACTGTTTTCCTTACCTGTTTATCATACCTGTTTCATTTTAATAAGTACTTAATAAAGTTTAAAGAAAGTATAAAGATACGTTTTTCTCACATTACAGCCGTATCCATTTTAAATCCTATTCCCCAGACTGTTTTAATGTAAGAAATATCATCGAATTCTTTAACCTTTTTTCTGATATTACTGATATGGACATTTATTGTATTATCTTCACCATAATAACCATTCTGCCAGATCTCCTGGTATAATTGCTCTTTTGTAAATACCTGCTCTTTATTTCTTACTAACAATAATAAAATATCAAATTCAAATGCTGTAAGGGTAATTTCATTTCCATTTACTGTTACTTCCCTTGATTTTGGGTCTATTATTAAATTTTTAAAAGTGTAAACCTCAACATTCCCATTATTTATCTTGGGACGATCGCTTCTCCTTAGCATTGCTTCTACTCTGGCCAGAACTTCTTCCCGTGCAAAAGGTTTTGTTATATAATCATCGGCACCACTTTTTAATGTATTAACTTTATCCTCCAATGTACTTTTCGCGGAAATGACAATAATCGGAGTGTTATCTTTTTGTCTGATTTCTTTAATCAGTTCTTCTCCTGTTATTCCGGGTATCATTAGATCCAGAAGAATCAGTTCATAATGACCCATTGACATTAAAAGCCTGGCCTCTGTTCCTGAATAAGCACTAAAAGCCTGGTATCCATGATTTTCTAAATATCTTTTTAAGATTCTATTAATATCCTCATCATCTTCTACAACTAACACTTTATACATACTCTTTCCCCTTTAAAAAAGACAAGCACAAGGGCTTGTCTTTTAATTCGTATTAATTTTAATCATAAATTTGATCTGCTCCATCAAATTGTTTAGAAATATTTTTTGTTACCCCATAGATTACTTTTTTTTAAATCTACATATTCATTATAAGCGCGTTCCAATATCTGCTTTTCATTGGAAAACTTTAACATGTGATATGCTTCATGAAACTTGTAATATCCGGAATCCATAAAATATTCTTCTCTTTGTGGTTTGCTGTAATAGCTATCAGACATCATTAAATACCAATGAACATCCTTTATTACTGTATTCTGCGGTGTGCTGAATGTATATTGACTTTTTCCAATATACTTAATAATAGAAGCATCCGTTCCTGTTTCTTCTTTTACTTCACGTATGGCTGTCTCCTTATATTCTTCGCCTTCCTCCACAGTCCCTTTTGGCAGAACCCATCCTTCATATTTGTTTTTATAGTTCTTATACAGTAGTAAAATCTTTCCTCTGAATATAACTACACCGCCACAGCTCGTTGCCTCAATCATCGCAATTCCTCCTGTATTTTGGTGAGTCGATTTCCTATTAACAGTATACATCATTTTACATAATTGTTCAACTAATATTTATGCAATTCTAACAAATATATCCAGGCTACCAAGAGTTTTACTTTATACAATTATAACATACCCCTAAATTCTTTGTCATAAAATCACTTATTATTAAAATAAGTTTCAAATATATCAGATGCAATTGGTACGGCGTATTCACTTCCTGTACCAACACTTTCAACTATAATGCTAACTGCTATTTCAGGTTTTTCTGCCGGTGCAAATCCAATAAACCAGGCATGGGCAGGTTTATCTTCTTTATATTCAGCGGAACCGGTTTTACCCGCCACGGTATAATTATCATTCTTTAAAGAAGTTGCCGTACCATGTTTCACTACTTCCGTCATGAAGTCAGTTAAAATACCCGCTTCATCCGGTGTAATTATTGTTTTGTATATTTCAGGCATATATTTTTTTATTATATTTCCGTTTTGATTTTCAATATGGTCAACAACATAAGGTTTCATCATAACACCGCCGTTGGCTATTGTTGAAACAATAAGAGCATTATGAAGCGGTGTTATTTGCGTTTTTCCCTGCCCGATAACCGTCTGCGGTATTTCCGTTTTTGAAGATTTTTTAGTCAAGACAAAACTGCTTTGATTATATACCAGATTTGTTGGCAGTGGCGCGTTAAATAAAAAACTGTCACATAATTTGCGAAATGATGATATATCTAAAGTGATTCCGATATTGGCAAAGGAAGAATTACAGGATTTTGCAAAAGACTCTTTGATATCTTCTTTTCCATGAACCTTGTTATTGTAACAATTTATGGTCACATTATTAAATTTACCTTTTCCAACACAGTTATAAGTATATTTCTTATAATCCGGGTTTTCTTTCATGTATTCTAATGCAGTAAGAATTTTAAAGGTTGAACCGGGTGGATATAATCCCTGGGTAGCTCGATTGATAAGTGCTGAATTATTATCACTGTCTTCCAATAAGTCTTCCCATAAAGTATCAATATTATTTGGATCATAGTCCGGTTTTGATACCATTGCCAGAATTTTACCGGAAGCTGGTTCCGTAACAACAACAGCGCCTTTATAATTACCAAGTGCATTATAAGCAGCTTTCTGCAGTTCGCTGTCCAGCGTGGTAATAATATTATCGCCTATATTTTTTTCACCGGATAATTCTCTAAATATTTTACTGATCGCATTATTATTAGAAGTTAACAGATGAAAATTCTCAGATGCTTCAAGTCCTGTCTTACCTTTAGAAAATCTTCCTACAATATGTGTAAACATACTTCCATAAGGATAGACACGCTTTTCCTTTCCGTTTTTTTCTGTAACGGTATGTGCTAAGATTTTATCATCAGAAGAAATGATATCTCCCCGTATTATTTGTTCCGATAAAAGGTCCTGTCTACCGTTATATGCATTATTTATGACCTCAGAACTATCGCTTATCATAAATTTAGTAATATAAGCTAATACGAGCACTAACAAACCAATGAAAATATAAGTAACCAACATTATTTCTTTATTGGTCTGTTCCTTTTTCGTGGCTCCCGGCTTCTCCTCAGGTTGATTCCGTTCTGCATCATCAACATTTTTACCGCCTATGAGCTGATCTGATTTATAATCTTTTTTTCTTTTATTCAGTTGTGTTTTTCTTTTTACTTTTTCTTTTTTCAATATTATCATTCCTATCCTGACCCAAAACATAAAGTCCCTGAATCACACTAAACATTATAATACTGCTCAATATGGAACTACCTCCGTAGCTAATTAACGGAAAGGTAACACCCGTTGAAGGGATAAATTTTGTTACTCCTCCTACAGATAAAAACACCTGAAAAATATAGATAATACTTAATCCTAATGCTATCAGTTTATAAAAGGTATTATTTAGTTTCATGGCAATATTAATAAACATAATAAAACTGCTGATACAGATTAAAATAAGACAGACTGCAAATAGCCCACCCATTTCTTCCGATATGGCAGAAAATATAAAATCACTGTCTACAACCGGAATGCTGGTCGGCAATCCCTTAAATAACCCCATTCCAAACCATCCGCCGGTTCCGATGGCAAAAAGGGATTGTGATACCTGATATCCTTCGTTATCAATCAAAGACCAGGGATCACGCCAAACCATAACCCTTACTCTTACATGGTAAAATTGGTGATATGCCAAATAGGAAGCTGCACAGCCTGCCAATAATCCGGAAAAGAAATACAAAGGTTCCGATGTTGCTACAAATAACATAACCAGATAAGTTATGAAAAAAATCAATGCCCCGCCTAAGTCTTTCTCTAAAACTAAAATCAATACATGACATGCTGCTAGGGCTGTTACACATACGATATAACGAAAGTCGGTTCTTTTGGATAATAAGGACGCGATACCGAATACAAATAATATTTTCACAAATTCAGAAGGCTGAAAGGTAAAACCGGCAATACGAATCCAGTTTGTGGCACCGTAATTCTCCACACCCCAAAGGAGTACGGATAAAAGCATTACGATGCCGACAATACCGTAAACCCAACCCAATCTGGATAAATATTTCATTTTGTCTATTAACAAGGGGATTATCAGGCATATCACTAAGGTTGCAGAAGCAATCATAAATTGTTTTATAGCTTTGTCATAGGACAATCTGGTCAGCATCACAAAACCAATGGTTAATAAAAACAGCATGTTATGAAGTATCTGCTTTGACAGATTCACATAAATCCATTGGTATAACGTCAGAACCAATATCAGTGCTATTAATTCCAGACCATATAAAAAAACTACTTTTACATTTTTAGTTGTAAGATAAAGTATCAGATAACATATAAAATGAAAACTAAATATAATATAACTCATTTTCCGGTAAGTTTTATTTTGCTTCTTTTTATCGCTGAAACCGAATACACGAAAAGCATAGTAAGTATATATGGCAATTAATATAATATTAAGGTATTTTGAAAATTCTATAATTATATTTACCAAAGTACTCACCCCCTTTAATGTAATTAGCTGAATCCGGTCAAATGGCTTCTTGTGATTTATGCGAATCGTTTATTCTACTCCGCGCTTAAAATGACCTCGTGTGAATTCTTTTATTTCACCAAAATCCCTGCTGCTATATTGATATACATCAATAAATGCCCTCAGAATCTTTTTCGTCTCCTCATAGGATTCAAAAGTAAAGTTCAAACGTATATTTCTTGTCTTTAATTCCTTTACTTCATCTTCATTGGAGAGTAAGGATAATCGTTTACTGTTATAAATTGTATTATAACACTCCCTGCAATGACGTTTTACAGGAAGTTTTTCTTTGTAACGGTCGACCAGCTCCATACTGCTAAATTCCTTTTTGCAGCATGGAACCTCACTGGTTTTCACATAATTATTGTCAGAACCTCCAGATATTGTTTTGGCTAAACACTGAGCAGATACCATCAGAGGGATACTGCCATAAACTATAATATCGTAATAGGTTCCTGACATTTCCTTAAGTTCATTATAATTTAATTCCAAGGGTGCTGTTAACTTATTAATACCCATTTCTTTCCAGAACTGTGCTGCTTGTAGATTCATTACATACAGGGTATAATCCATTATCAGTTCTTTGTATTTATTAAGGTCCTTAAGTTCCTTGGTAATATAATAATATTCTTCAAAATTACGTAAAATATATCCATTTATAGTATTGTCTGTCAATATAGTTTTATTCTGTAAAAAATATTCATAAGTAGCTGCTCGGAATATATGGGGTAAAATCACATAACATTTTTTCCCATTTTCACAAATAATTTCTGTCAATTCCAATAAATTCTGTATTGGAACGGCATCACTTTCCAGGTAAACACTTGTGACTTCTTTTCTTTCACAAGCTGCCATAAGCTGTTCCCTATTACTTACTGCTACACTGATACCCAATTGACCATTAAACTGATTCGTTTCATTGCGTAACTGAACCGGTTTTTGTTTATAGAAATCATTTCTCTGATATTTAGCAGCAAGAGCAAATGATAATTCAGCCAGTCCGGTACGCCTTAATTCGTTTAGTTTTTGTACCGGAACAAATGCATTGCCACTCTGAGTAACTGATAAATTCTGAAACAAAAACAGTGTATCATTGGTTTTTTGAATTTGCTTTCTAAGTTTTTCCTCTGTCATTGGCTGGTTATTTGCCTCTTCTACTAATTCTCCCTCTACCTGTACGGACGTATCCCTGCATTGCAGTTTTAATATTAGTGTTTTGCCTGCAAAAACGATTAATTCTCCGAAAATAGGTATCTTTTTTTCATCGCTTAAATACTCTTTGGCAAACTCGGTTAATAACTTGTTATTTTTAGTTCTATAAACAACATTACCTGGTTTAATATTAGAAGCTTTATTAAAATTTGTCTCTAGTCTGCTTCCCTTTTTGTAATCTGTTTTAACGGTAAATTCATAAAGATTCTCTGAAGAATTCCTGATTTCCACTACATCCTGTGCATTTACATCTTCGGATAACAGAATGGTGGCTTTATTTCCTTTCAAATCAGCAATTTTACCGATAAATACACCGCTATGGTTAGGTCTCTTAAGTGAAATCATGGATCTGCCGTTCCTCTTTGCATAATAACCCCCGGTAAATCCTCCACGGTTATATAAATCCTGTAAATCTATCATATCTTTTTCAATTTCACTTTTGTGATTTGTCAGATAAGATTTATACTTTTCTTTGCCCAGTTCCAAGTATTTATCCGTATATTTTCGATAAGCTGCCGTAACACCTGCAGTATATTCCGGACGTTTCATTCTGCCCTCGATCTTAAAGGAATCAATTCCGGCTTCAATCAGTTCAGGTATCATATCTATGGTACAGATATCTTTGGGACTTAATAAATATTTTTCATCTGCACCGGATAGATTCTTGCCATTCTCTGTAAACTGATACGGCATTCTGCATGGTTGAGCACATTTGCCTCTGTTTCCGCTTCTCCCGCCAATCATACTGCTCATAAGACATTGACCGGAATAACAATAACACAGAGCTCCGTGAACAAAAGATTCAATTTCTAAATCCGTATGCTCCCTGATATTTTGTATCTCCTTAAGACCTAATTCCCTGGAAGTAACCATTCTGGTTATGCCCATCTTTTTTAAAACTTCTGCACCTTCCGCCATGGTTAATGTCATCTGTGTGCTGGCATGTATCGGTAAATCCGGAAAATATTCATGTAAAAACCGCATCACACCCACATCCTGTACTATAACTGCATCCAAACCTTGCTTATAATATGGATAAATATATTCATACAGTTTATTCTCCAACTCACTGTTTTTTAATAAAGTATTAACCGTCAGATAGATTTTTTTATCATGTATATGAACGTAATCAATCGCCTGTAACATATTCTCTGCTTCTAAATTATCAGCATAAGCCCTTGCTCCGAATTGGGTTCCACCGATATAAACGGCATCGCAGGAAGCATTAATTGCCGCTACCAGGCTTTCATAAGAACCTGCCGGAGCTAAAATCTCGATATTTCTCATTGTATCTCCATTTCCCCACTCACTGTTCGTTGGAGTGTAAGTTTAAAAAATGAGCTGTAGCAAAGATAAGTTAATTCCTTACGTAATGAACTAATCTTACGCGGATAGAATAAACTATGAGTTTTGCAACAGCTTCTTCATTCTTATATTTTTATTTATTTTTATCCATTAATTCGGTTTCTAACCGAATGATATTTTTTTGTGCTTCATTTAATTCCTGTTTTAACGCTGCGATCTCTTTCATTGCAACATCTAACTTGGTCTGAGCGGATATTAATTCATGTTTTAATTCAAAAATTTCACTGCTTTTGCTCTCATTATCATTTTCTATTTCTTTTATCTGGTTACGGGTTTTAAAATAATCATCCGCAATGTTTATTTCCATAAGGACGCTTTTCATCTCCGTATCCAGAGATCTGTAAAAATCCTGTTTTTTAAATTCAGCATGTTTATTATTTATATAAGATGCAACCTTTTGTAAGTATTCTTCGCTTTCATACCCACGTAAAGTATATCTTTTGTTATTAATGATTACTTCGATATTGTTCATCTTATTCATGTAATCGCCTCTCAGAGTTTATTGTTCCAGCCATCAATTAAGGCTGCTTAAATATTTAAATACTTGTCCATACTTTTACTGCCATGTATTTTTAGTAACTTAAAATCTCATTCTGCTGATACACAGCGTTAACATATCTTTATCAGAAGCAAAACAATTTCTGATAAATAACATTATAAACTATCCATTACGGTTACACAAGCTTTTCTTGACACAGTCCAAAATGCTTATAAGCCAGCTCTGAAACAACCCTCCCTCTGGGTGTTCTTAATATCAAGCCGTTTTGAACTAAATAAGGCTCATATACTTCTTCTATAGTTCCGGTATCCTCTCCAATTGTGGTTGCTACGGTTTCTATTCCAACGGGACCACCGTTAAACTTCTCTATCATGGTAAATAAGATTTCCCTGTCGGTATTATCCAGTCCAAGCTTGTCCACTTCCAGCAAATCCAAAGCAAAATCAGCAACCTCTTTCGTTATATTTCCATCATATTTTACCTGTGCAAAATCACGTACTCTCTTTAATAAGCGGTTAGCAAGACGAGGTGTTCCTCTGGAACGTCTGGCAAGTTCCAGTGCTCCCTCTTCATCTATCTTCACCTGAAAGACATTGGCTGACCGGCAGATAATTACTTTAAGCTCTTCTACCGTATAAAATTCCAACCGGTTCACTACACCAAATCGATCTCTTAACGGAGGGGTCAGCATTCCCGCCCTGGTAGTAGCTCCCACTAAAGTAAATTTAGGCAGATCCAGACGTATGGACTTAGCAGTTGCTCCTTTACCGATTACAATATCAATTGCATAATCTTCCATAGCCGGATACAACAGTTCTTCCACTTGTCTGTTAAGACGATGGATTTCATCAACAAATAAAACATCTCCCTCCTGGAGATTATTAAGTATTGCTGCCATCTCACCCGGTTTCTCTATAGCCGGCCCTGATGTAACTTTCATATTAACAGACATTTCATTCGCAATAATTCCGGCTAGCGTAGTTTTACCAAGTCCCGGCGGTCCGTAAAAAAGAACGTGATCTAAGGATTCGTTTCTTTGTTTTGCTGCTTCAATGTATACTTTAAGATTTTCTTTCGCTTTGGATTGTCCGATATAATCATCCAGTAACTGCGGCCTTAAAGTACTTTCTATTTTTTTGTCTTCATCCATTAATTCTGTTGTAATGATACGTTTTCCCATATTAATACCCATATCTTTCAAATTAACCTTTTTAAACTTTGCTTTAAGACATCTTCCGCATTCATACCCTCTTTTATCTCAATATTCCTGACTACTTTTGCCGCATCGGTAGCAGAATAGCCCAATACGGTAAGTGCTTCAATTGTTTCTTTCCTTATATCTCCCGTATTTACTTCTGTACCCGTTAGTTTCAGCTGTCCATCCATCTGATTCATTAATTTCTGTTCAAAGGTTTCTTCTAACTTTAATTTATCTTTTAATTCTATAATCAGTTTGCTTGCAGTTTTATTGCCGATTCCAGGTGCTTTCGCAATAGTTTTTACATCATCGGATAATACCGCAAATCTTAAATCGTCCGGGGTAATCGCGGATAAAATACCTAAAGCACCTTTCGGTCCAATTCCGTTAACAGTAATTAATAACTTAAATACCATTAAATCATCCCGAGTTAAAAATCCGAATAATCCAACTGCATCTTCACGAACATGCAGGTAGGTATATATCTTAATAAAACTGCCTTTCTTCGGCAGATCATCTAAAGAAGAAAGGGGCATACGTACTTCATATCCCAAGCCGTTTGCCTCTACTATGATTCCCTCTTCACTAATTTCCGTTAATTCACCTTTTATGTATGATATCATATGTACACCAATACCTTTCAAAGCAAGGAAACTATTTATTAGATTCAAGTTCCTGCTTAATTTACCTTCCATTATAACCTCTGCAAAGGAATTAAGCAAGAACTTTAAAAACAAACGTTCGTATCATACCATTCATTAATTACTGTTCACACTCTGCAAAAGCAGCAATTCCGTGAATAATAGCTTCATCTGACCTAAACGTGGCTTACATCAGTGTGGAGAATAAATTCAATATCCGCTGATAGGTCTTTAGATACCATGGTCTGTTCTTCCATTCCTGATAAGTAATTTCTAAACTGATATCCATTGTGTTTAACAGATCATCTTTGATTACATCAATGACCTCTTTGTTACACATCCAAAGACCACACTCATAATGAAGATAAAAGCTGCGATAATCCATATTGATAGTACCGACAATACCACAATCTTCATTTATAATCGTTTTAGCATGAATAAATCCAGGCTTATACTCATAAATTTTTATTCCTGCCTCCAATAATTGACCATAATTATAATTGGTTAATCTCTTAACATTTTTCTTGTCCGGAATATATGGTGTAATGATCCTGACATCGATGCCGCTTTGCACAGCCGTTATCAATGCTTCTTTCATATCATCTTCAATAATAAGATAAGGTGTAGTAATATACACATATTTTTTTGCATAATTTATTATCTGCTTATAAATTATCTCTATTGGGTTATTAGGATTATTTGCCGGTCCATCGGCAATTACATGGCAGTAGACATCACTGGGTGGAAATTCCTTAGTAGGTCTGTATGGATTATAATCTATTCTCGTTCCGCTGTTGCATATCTCCCACATCTGAAGGAATGTTACCGTAAGCCCCCAGACTGCATCTCCTTCCACCCTGACCGCATTGTCTTTCCAAGTTCCGAATCTTTGTACCAGATTGACATATTCATCTGCCAGATTCATACCACCGGTATATCCTATATTTCCATCAATTACTATAATCTTCTGGTGACTTCTGTAATTCATATACAGCTTATCCGTATATTTATGGATGGGATTAAAAACTGCAATTTCAAAGCCTTCTGATTCCAGATTTTTCCGAAAGTTCTTTGGAGTTCTTAAGGTCGCACCAAAGTCATCATACATGAACTTAACCTGAACTCCCCGTCTTATTTTGTTCAGTAGAAGTTTATGCATGTTATCCCACAATACACCTTCTCCTACTATAAAGAAATTTATCAGAATAAACTTGTTTGCCTGTTTAATATCATCAAAAATAGCCTCAAAGGTATCTTCTCCCATAGGATAATACTGAATCTGGTTGTTTTTAAATATTGGAAAATGTTGCTTTTCCATGTATTTGGAGATGCGGCTTTTTGTAGGATATTTTTCTGCATACTCTTTCGCTAACTCAGCGTCATAATGTAAATATTGCGCTCCATGATGAATCCTGGCCAGAACCTGTTTTTCGATTTTCTTTTTCGATCCTGCCTTACCCCATAATGCATACATTATGTGGCCAGTTAAAGGTAGTACTAATACGATACAGATCCAGCTGATTTTATAAGATGGACTTCTGTTATCATTTACAAGTCCAATTATTACAAATATACTGAAAATCTCGATAATCATGTAGATATAAATTGTAGATCCACTCAACCAGTATGTAAGTAAAAATAAAACAGCAAATTGAAGCAGAACCAATATTCCAACCAATGCAACACGTAAAAACCCGCTCAAATAACTTTTGCAGGTACCTTTTAGATCTTCATTCAGAATATTGCTCATTCGAAACCACCTCTCTTTACCAATACCTATAAAAAATCTTTCCCGTAAATTAGTTAATTCCATTTCATGTCGAATGGAATGCAGATTAGGAAAGGCTTTTAATAAACGTTTTTGGATATAACTTGTCTTGTTCTCCCTGGCTTGTAACCTGCTTATATAATCTTTCACATAACGTTCCATATCGTTACGCAATTTTTTAAACTCAAAACCTTCTATTGATATATTTCTTTCAACTAATTTTTCCTTATTTTCCTCCATAAATAACTTAATATTATCCAATAGTTCTGAAGCTTTATAAGAAGATAATTTATGCTTTAATTCTTCCTTTGTTTCATAAATTCTGCTGTTTTCTATATAATCCTGCAGGTCCTGTTTCAGTTTTTGTAAATCCGACAGTATTACATCCAACTGCAGCGTATGTATAACGGTAATTGTAGTATCGGATATGAATATAATTAATATGAAATAACCGATGTATTCACCATAAAATCCTGGTATAGCATCTAAGATCCGAACTATATGAGGCTGTAGAACTAATGTCATAAAAACGGATAAAAACCCCCAGAAAAATGAAACCGATAAACAGATTCTACCGTTTATATTAAATTTTTTATCGCTATAGTCCCACCATTTTGCATGAAACAAAAGTTCCATACAAAGGGAAGTTATATATTCCAGCAAAGTAGCAAGTAACATACCTCCTAGAAATATCAGAAGATACTGATTTCTATATGGCCAAAAAGCGATATAAACCAAAGTAGCTCCGGCACCATAGATAGGAATAACCGGTCCGTTTAGAAACCCTCGGTTTACCCATGATTTTTTAAGTAAGGATACATATAGACTTTCGTATACCCATCCTAAAAACGAATATATTATAAAATTATAGAAAACATTGATAAATTCAAATCCAAATATTTTTACGTTCCACATGGCAGTCCTCAATCCTTAAATAGAATGTCAAAAGATATTATGCATATTTTAACATATTTATCACACGAAATACACATTTATTTTACATTCTTAAGAGACACTTGTAAAGTTAACCATTTATGATAAAATAATTAATAAAAGATTAATTATTTTAAGATAAGGAAATGTCTATGAAAACTTACCAAACAAAACTGAATATAAATCCGTCCTATCCCCTGGCAAATCCGTATACCTGGGAGGATATTATCTTTTTTGATATAGAGACCACAGGGTTTTCTTCAAAGAATTCCTACCTTTATTTAATCGGATGTTTATATTACAAAGATAATACCTGGGAGATGACACAGTGGCTTGCTGATGACATGATTAGCGAAACTCTGATAATAGAAGCCTTTTTTCAAATGATTCAGTCATACAAGCGGCTGATTCATTTTAATGGCAGTGGTTTTGATATTCCATTTATCCTGCAAAAATGTAAACAACATTCCATTACTAATATAATTGAATCAATTGAAAGTTATGATTTATATAAAAAAATAATTCCATATAAAAAAGTTCTGCCCTTACCAAATTATAAATTAAAAACAATTGAAAATTATGCAGGTTTAAAACGTTTAGATAATTATACCGGAGAAGATCTGATACAAATTTATGCCAATTATTTAGGCCGTCTGCAGATTGAAAAACTGCAGAAAAAAAACGACACTGCTATATCAGCCAATACAAAAACCAATGTGGATAATAGTATAACCCATATAAATAAAGATAATACTAAAAATCTATCTTCCGATGAACTAGCTAAGCTTATTCTTCTCCATAATTTTGAAGATGTAAAAGGTCTCCATAAGATTTCAGATATTCTATATTATACGGATATCTTTGAAAAAGATCCGGTATCTCTTTTAACTTTACAGGAGAAAGAAATAACTAAAACCATAGAATCAGACTTTCTTCAGACAGATAAGTCAAGAAGGAATCAATTGAGTCTACAATTTAAACTCCCCTACACTTTACTCAAATCCATTACTTTAATCACACCGTTAAGTGGATTACTCTCTTCTCCCCTGCCAGGTTTACAGCTCAGAGGTGCTGAAGAAATCGAGGATAAAGATAGCAGTTTTTACCTTAAAATAAAAATAGAAAATGATATACTGACGATGGAACTTCCTTTATATGAGGGTGATTTAAAGTACTTTTATGAAAATTATCGAGATTATTATTATCTTCCAAAGGAAGATACTGCAATTCATAAAAGCGTAGCCCAATATGTAGATAGTGAATATAAAATAAAAGCAAAACCGAGTACCTGTTATATGAAAAAAACCAGCATATTTCTGCCGCAAACCGAACTATGCTATACCCCATTCTTCAAAAAAAATAATATGGATAAACTTACTTTCTTTGAAATGACAAATGAGGAATTTCAAAATGATTCAAAATTATTTATATATATAAAATCACTTCTTCATTTTATTACCGGTAACAGGGAAACCAAGGTAATAGTATAATAAGAATTAAATTTAATTGCCAACAGAACCTAATCTATCGGTCATACTTGTCTGATAAAAGTATCACCTGAATAATATGTTTAAAACATACCATACTATCACCAAACGATAACTTTTAATATTCTAGTTATCTTTAGAAAGGAGATAATTATGGCAAAAAACAAAGCTAAAAATACTGCAACGAACAAAACAACCAATAAAACAAATACCGGTACCGATACAAGGAAGATGCCATCTTTTACCAGTACCAGCAAATTACCTGATGATAGAGAACGGCGAGACGGTCCTGGTGGAGATTAATCATTACAAAATAAACAATTTAAAATGCCTAAAACCAAATACGGTTTTAGGCATCTTAATGAAACTCTTTGTCATTCCTATTATTTTAAAAATAAGTTCAATTAAATAAATACTTATTAGTCTTGAGGAATAATTTCTTTCTTGTTATAAGATCCACAAGCTTTACAAACTCTGTGTGGCATCATTAATGCACCACATTTGCTGCACTTAACTAGATTAGGGGCAGACATTTTCCAGTTTGCTCTACGACTGTCTCTTCTAGCTTTTGAAGATTTATTCTTTGGACAGATAGCTCCCATGATTACACCTCCTTAAAATTATTGAATATATCTCGGATAACTGACATTCTGGGATCAGATACTTCCTTTTCGCAGCTGCAGGAACTCTTATTTAAATTTGTTCCGCAAACTTTACATATACCTTTACAGTCCTCATCACACAGAACCTTCATGGGAAAGTCTATAAGTATTTCATTATAAACCAGTAAATCTACATCCAGATTATATCCATCAATATAATTTTTTTCATCTAATTCCTCAATTCGGTCTTCAGACCCTTGACCTAAATCTAAATTTTGATTTATCTTTAGTTCAAACCAGGTTTCTACGTCTTCAAGGCATCGGTTGCACGGAATTATTACTGATAATTTTGCTTCACCCTCCACTTTCATCTTACGTTCACCCAAGTGGGATATCGTTAAATCAACAAAAGATTTACTGGCTAAAGGATATTTAATTCCTTCCAAACAAAAATCATCTAGTTCGATAGGTGCTTGTATATGTTCGATTTTGCCTTTTACAGACATTATCTCTGATAAATTAATAATCATGACAATCTCCTATCTTCAAAAATTCGCACTTCTTATATTATAGTCAGGCAACCATGTTTTGTCAATAACTATTTTATAATTTGAGATTTTTATGAAACAATTATGTTACTGTTCACAGGTTAATAAACGCGACGTGTTTTTTGTGAGTGTAGCGAAGCGAAAGTCACAGAAAACCGGAGAATTGCAGCGCCAAAACGCTGTTTTCGCGTTTTGTGTGCATCGCGAAGCGTGTTATTGTTCACGGAACTGCTGTTTTTGCAGGGGAGTGAACAGTAACACAATTATAGTAATCCTACAGTTTCTCTAGCGATTGCTAATTCTTCATTGGTAGGTATAACACATACCTTAACCTTAGAATCGTCCGTAGTAATTATAATTTCCTTACCTCTTGTATTATTCTTCTCAACGTCTAATTTTATACCAAGAAATTCTAAATAAGAAAGAACGGACGCTCTTACTTTCATATCATTTTCTCCCAAACCAGCTGTAAAGGAAATCGCATCTACACCATTCATGGCTGCTGCATAAGAACCGATATATCTGGCAACTCGGTAAATAAATACCTCTTTCGCTATTTTTGCTTTTTCATTACCTGCATTAGCGGCTGCTTCTAAATCTCTGAAATCACTTGAAACACCGGACATACCATATACACCGGATTTCTTTTGTAAAATATTCATGATTTCTTCGATGGATTTGCCTTCTTTATTTGCAATAAATTCTATAATAGCCGGATCAATGCTGCCACTTCTTGTACCCATTATTAAACCTTCCAGCGGAGTAAATCCCATACTGGTATCAACAGATTTACCATTTAATACAGCTGTAATACTTGCTCCATTACCCAGGTGGCATACAATAACTTTGGAGTTATTAGAATCCAGACCGGTTAATTCAAGGGTTTTCTTTGCTACATAGCTATGGCTGGTTCCGTGGAAACCATATCTTCTTATTTTGTACTTTTCATAATATTCATACGGAAGGCCATATAAATATGCCTTAGGAGGCATTGTTTGGTGGAAAGCGGTATCAAAAACACCCACCATAGGCACACCTGGCATTATAGCCTGGCAAGCACGAATACCGATTAAGTTAGCCGGATTGTGTAACGGGGCCAAATCATTACATTCTTCAATAGCAGCAATAACTTCTTCTGTAATAACTACGGAAGATGCGAATTTTTCGCCGCCGTGTACTACTCTATGGCCAACGGCACCAATCTCACTAAGTGATTTTATAACTCCATGGTTTTTATCGATAAGTGCATCAAGTACCATTTTAATCGCAGCTTCATGGTTTTCCATAGGAGCTTCCACTACTACTTTTTCACCACCGGCAGGTGTATGGTTTAAACGTCCGTCAATACCGATTCTTTCGCATAAACCAACCGCTAATGCTTTCTCGCTCTCGGAATCAATTAATTGATATTTAAGGGAAGAGCTTCCACAGTTAATTACTAAAACTATCATCATTTTTCTCCTTTAAGGTAAATAATATCACTCTGTTGTATGAATATACCAGTTTCAAAATAAACGGGAAAAGGCAGGTCCTGTTACTTTCCCACCTTTTACCTCCAACTTATAAAATTATAAAGCACCTGCTTGAACAGCAGTAATGGCAATAACACCTACAATATCATCCGCAGTACATCCTCTGGATAAATCGTTAACAGGTTTTGCGATACCTTGGGTAATTGGTCCGTAAGCTTCTGCATTCGCAAGTCTTTGTGTTAATTTATACCCAATATTACCGGCATCCAGATCAGGGAAAATTAGAACATTAGCTTTACCGGCAATTTCACTGCCAGGAGCTTTTGAAGCGCCAACGCTTGGAACAATGGCTGCATCCAACTGATATTCACCGTCTAATTTTACATCAGGATAAGCTTCTTTTGCTATTTTGGTAGCTTCTACAACTTTATCAACGTCGGCATGTTTTGCACTGCCTTTTGTTGAATGAGAAAGCATTGCAACCACTGGTTCTTCTCCAACTAATAATTTAAAGCTTTTTGCTGAACTTCCCGCAATAGCAGCCAATTCTTCTGCGTTTGGATTCTGGTTTAATCCTGCATCGGAGAAGATAAAAGTTCCATTAGAACCGTATTCGCAATTCGGTACTACCATAACAAAAAATGCCGATACTAATTTTGTACCGGGTGCAGTTTTAAGAATTTGAAGAGATGGTCTTAATACATTAGCTGTTGCATTAATTGCACCTGCTACCATACCATCAGCATCTCCAGCTTTTACCATAGTAACACCAAAGGTTAAATAATCTTTAGTTAATGTTTCTTTTGCAATTTCCGGAGTCATACCTTTGCTTTTTCTTAATTCTACTAACAGATTAATATAAGATTCTAACTTATCAGTAGTCGCAGGGTCTACAACAACAGCTCCTGTAAGATTTAATCCAGCAGCTTCTTTCTTGATAACCTCTTCATTACCAACAAGAACAATATTTGCGATACCTTCTTCTAATATTTTTGCCGCAGCTTCTAAGGTTCTTTTATCACTGGTTTCCGGTAAAACAATCGTTTTTTTGTTTTGTTTCGCTCTTTCCTTAATTACGTCAATAAATCCCACGTCAATATCTCCTTTCGTAAATAACACTGCCTTTTAGGCAGTCATTTAAAGCCTGTCCTTTTAAGGCAGACCTTTCTTTATTCTATATGCCAAGAATTGTAAACAGAATGTTTTACAATTCTACAGCAAAATCTCAGATACATTATAGTCCAAATGTTTGTGGTATACAAGTAAGAATTAAATATTTTTCATAAATAATCATTTCTTTTATACATTATAATTAATTACTTTACCACTTAAATCCAAAGAGACTAACTTTTTATATAGATTTCCATACTTTAATTTTATATCTGCGTAAATATGCAGCTGTTTATTTGTATTTTTATTTACATTATCCATAATTTCATCATAATAGCATGTAACGCACCCTACCGTTTTCGGACAAATTTTCCCATTTGCCGAATCTTTGGTAATAATATTTAAAATTGTTTCCTTATTGAAGGGTTCTTTATAACTCCTTTTACCGCACAATGCACTGATAATATCCGCAACTGCAAGAATCTTTTGCGGAAGGGTTAACTGTTCATTTTTTAAACCACGATAATAACCGGAACCATCTAATTTTTCATGATGCCTTACGGCGATCTCTAAGATGTCCGGCTGTATGTAATCTTTTAATATATGTTCGCTCATCAACACATGATTCTTCATAATATTCATTTCTTCATCCGTTAATTTTCTGGGAGCTTCTAATATGGAAATAGGAGTTGAAATTTTACCGATATCATGCAATAAAGCACCATAATGCAGAATACTTCTTTCATATTCCGTTAAATTCATTCGTTTGCCGATCTCATCCGCTACACTTACCGTAGTAATCGTGTGCATTACGGTATATTCACTTCTAAAATCGATAGAATAAATTAGCATTTTTAGATACATTTCAATTTCACTTTGCGAAAAGTTAACTTTTTCTAAAATCCGGTTCAGTTCTTCCAGATATGACCCGTTCTTTATATGCTTAATTATATGGAACACCTCATCAGCTCTTTTAAATGCTGCTACAGCTTCCTGTGAAAATTTAACACCACTATAATCTTTAACAAGTTTTTCTATATCCGGATTATCAGAATTCATCAGACAAACATCAATCCGATCTGCCAGGTTTAAATATCCTGCAATTTTACCAAATGGACTATTTAACTTGTTAAGTTTATAATAATCAAGGTGATGGTACAATACTATTTCCGCCAGATCATCAAGAGGTGATAAATATTTAAGAAACAGATATCCGTAAATGGAATGCCCCCATACATTGATTGTTTCAAATTGTATCATTTTATCAAGTTCTTCGTTTTTATAAGCACCTATATCATGTAACAGTGCTGTAAAAGTATAGGAAAGGATTTGATCATTGGTGTACCCGTTTTCACAGGATAACATTTTATGTAGTATATAACATACCCTTTCCCCATGATGAATAAGTCTGTCATCAATTAAATTAAGGGTTTTTCTGATTATATTAACCACGTTTTTGCTGCTGATAATATCCATATTTCATCCCTTTCTTTCGTATATTCTGCAATCTGTATGTAAATGAATTCATATTATATAGTAACATAGGAAAGTTTTAGAAACAAGCATTTGACAGAAAAAGATGGGGTAACTGTAAAATCTTTCATTTATCAGAAATCATTATTAACTAATGTCTGCAATAAATTTTAAGTTTTTACATAATCCCATCTTTAACCCAAGACATTTAATTGTAGGATGTTAAGCAAAAAAATGGATAGAAAATACTCGGTACCTTAATCCTTAATAAATTAGAATTTTCTTAATTTATTAACGGATTGCGGAAGTTTAGGCTGATACCCAAAAAATACGCAAGCTGAATTGGCTGTTTTTTTAGCAGTTCCCATAGCTACTTTTGATACTACGTTTAAAACCTTTTTTTCCATTTCATTTTTCATACTACTACCTCCATTTTTTTAATAATTGGTTTATAGTTTTATGTAATGGTATTTATGATTTTTAATTATACATTAATTAGTAAATTTTACAATGCTTTTTGCGTATTCTACATGTTTTTTGTCTATTCTACATGTCCTAAACAAGTGAGTGCAGCTCATAAAATCGTAAGGCATAATTTATTCCGGTTTTAGATAGATTTCAGGTCATAAATTTTAAAATAGATACCGGCTAATGCAACCAGAAGCTCAAAGGTTAAGCTTAATGCGAGTATAAAACTTAATTCATTCCATAATAACATCTTAAAAATCAACACAAGTGCAAGCTCTATTATGATAATAAAACCTGCTTTGCTTTTATAATAGGTTAATTCTGTATCATCCAGCGGTTTGTTTTCAGATTCCACCGGGACAATTAAAAATAAAATCAAACTGGAAGCCAGGGAAAGTATCACACTGTATTCCATAATTTCCGCCGGAGTAAAACGTACCAGACATAAAAAAATAAATATAGCTGCACAAGATAAAATATAGCACTTTAGCGGTGTCTTTGCATGATAACCTCCTGAATTTTCCCTAAGCGGCATAAATGCTATTAAAAAAATTAATAATTCCGGTAAAAGATTAAAACTTAAACCTAAAATCAAATAAGAAATAATATGACAAGCTCTCATCATAAAATTTTCGATCCCAAACTGATAAATTTCAAAATCTTCCTGCTTAATTATATTATTCTTAATTAATCTGTTTGTAAGACTCACAGATACTTTACCTAACATAAAACCCCCCCATTTTTTTACCCCAATGCATTTGTTAAATCTGATACTTGTATTCTACCTTTAACTGGTAAATATTTCAATATAGCTTGTCTATTCTACACGTTTTTTGTCTATTCTACATATTGTTTTTATAAATTCTCGATTCTCAGCTCAATTGCAATCCGAGCTTCCCGTTTTGTAATCGAGTTTCACATTTTGAAATCAACCTTCCATTTTTGAACTCGAAATTCCACGATTGTTATGACTTTCACGTTTTTCTCTTGCTTTTCATGGTATAATCTCTGGTAACAGGATGATTTTGGCGCACAAAAACCGGACGTGAATTTTGGCTTACAAATTTTGTACTCCAAAATTCACGTCTGCTGGTATCTGTCTTTTCGTTCCAGCCGGTGGTTTCATCTTAAGATTATCTTGCTACTTTTTCAAAAGGCCTGGTGTTAAATTGATGCTGTTGGCGGCAACCTCGTGGCATCCTAATTTATCAGCCAGGTCTTTTCCATAATAAAAACAGAATGCTTCATACGGACTTTTCCCATTCAGCTTTTTTCTTCTATAGGAATTGATATGATTCATCATCAGATTGATATCCTCCTGCATCAGTTCATCAAAGCTTTTTCCCTTTGGAAATACCCTTCTTATGAATTCATGGCCTACCTCTATTTCCGCTTTCTGATAGGGTGCACTTGGATTACAGTAATAGATTCTGGTTCTTTGAAATCCTTTACCATCTGGACCATACTCTATACTCTTCGGATTAGAAAATTCACTTCCGTTGTCAGTCAAAATGATTGGAAACAACTTTCGAAAGTCCTGTCCTCCCAGCTTATTATATAGTTCCTCATAAATATCGATTACTGACTTAGAGGTATTGGCGTCTCTTAGGAATGCAAGCATCAAGGACGTTTCTACAAAGAATAATGTAAGCAGAACCTTTCCACCTTTGCTTCCTATCACAGAATCCATCTGGATCACTGCTGTATCAGGATGCTGCTCCAGATACACCTCATAATCATGATAGTTTCTTCCCACACGACAGCCCCTGTCTACCTTCAGCTCTGGTTTTTTATAACGCGGTCGATACTTTACTTTCCGTGGGAGATCAATATTCCGCACATCAAATAGACTTCCATCTATGTAATTGTATAAAGTCTTCTCGCTGCACATTAACTCATCCTTATTAGTTAAATAAATCTGATGTATGGACTGTCCTTGTTTGATCAGCGGAACCAGGATCTCATTCAGTCTGGCAATTTCTCCTTCAGTAGAAAGAATCCCACTTCTAGATTCCGCAATCTTTTCAGATGCCTGACAATGGGCTTCCAATGCGTCATAGATTGTCTTCGTCAGTGTACACTTCTTCACTTCACTGCATCCATTACATACATAGGGGGCTTTAAATCTGCTGGTACATACTTCTTCCTCAAACTGTTCGCAATACCTGTTACACAGGCTTTCACACTGTCTGCATGTGGTTACCATAGGATGCTTACATTCATTTGTTCCACACACTTTTTTTCTCTTACATCCTTTTCGATACTTGCATACATTATGGGGATAGACTGAATATCCTGTACATTGCTCTGCTGCATAGTTGCGGACTTCTTTTGTAATAGTAGTTCTGTCCCTCCCCAGCTTCTTGCCTATCTCTGTAAAAGTCAGATCTTCCTTCAGTCCACTTTCAATCTCCAAACGGTGTTCATAAGATAAAAACTTAGCCATAGTGTCTCCTTTCCCAACCGGCTAAGTTCAGTATATCACGAAAGGCAGGGACTGCGCCCTGCCTTTTGAAACACGAATTTCTCTATGCTATTTTCAAATATTTGTACCTAACTTTCCCGTCCGAAAGGGAAAGTTATTTTACAATTGAGGTTCTCGATTCTCAATCCTCGGCGCAAAAACTCTTCTATCCTCCATACTCCACAAGGCACCCTAACATCCCACCCCTAACTTCCTGTTTCTTCTATTCTCACTTCTTAATCCTCCTGCCGCCCTTGTTTGGATAGAATAATACTGCATACAAACATATTACCTTCTTTTTGAATATTGAAATCACCGTTATACTTACTGACTACCTTAGTAACATTTGGTATTCCGATACCACTGTGATTTTTCTTATCGGACTTCATATTCAAACCGATATCAGTTAAGGATCCTTTCATGGTATTTTTGATACTGATAACGATTAAATTATTAAAAGCTCCCACCTGCACAATTATTGATTTTTCACCCTCCATTTCCTGGCAGGCCTCAATGGCATTATCCAGTAAATTGGCAAATATGGTGGTTAAATCTATATTATCAATAAACTCCAGATTCACCTCTTCTATTTTACAGGTAAAATTAATATGCTCCTGTTCCGCTATCCGTATCTTATCATTTAGAATAATATTCAGCATACGGTTATTCGTATATTCATTCAATTTAAAGGAATCCAGCTTATTTCTTACTTTTTTGGAATATTCGGCTGCAGTATCATTTTCTTTATGATTATAAAGTTCCTCAATAGCCCGGATATGTCTTTTTACATCATGTAAAATACTTAACGATTCCCGGTATTGTTGTTCTATATTATCATAATACTGATATTGCATTCTGGATTGCTGCATAAATAAATGGTTCTCATATTGCAGTCTGTTATTTTCTGAAGCAAATTCCAGGATCTTTAAAAAATCAGTATTAATTATTACTATCCCTGTAATCGTTATCAGTGAAAGCACTGTATACCAGTCGGATATATTTTCCCTCAGCAAAATGGATAGAGTATATATATTAATTACACTAAAAATAGCATATACAAAGGTAAAAAAATATTGTTGATGGGTTAATTCATTAATATTTTTCTTTTTCATTATTTGAAGAATTACTGCATGGCTGATAAAAATTACAATTACCTGAGAAATCGTAATATTAAATAACGATTTCATTTTAAGAGATGCTGTCGTAATATGCAGCGTCTTATATAAAAAATTAAGTAAAACAATTCCAATCGATTCACATGCACTCATACAAATTACAATACTTACAATATAAATTAATTTTTTCTTATTACTGCCAATATAAATTTTAACTCCAATATATTCTGAAATAATAATAACGGATATTAAATTAATCCAAACATTATTAAGTGCATTGACACCGGCCAGTATACATATAAATGCTGCTTCTACCAAACGATATAACTTTTTATCCCGATAACTCCGTTCAAATAATTTATCCAGAAAATCCATTATAATACTGACAGATACCATACCGGATAAAAACAATCCAACCAAATAAATTATATGTTTCATTACTACACCTCTGCTTTGTTAAAACTATCAATTACTTTCCAGTTTCTTTTGTAAAAATTCCCTCATAATCCGTTTGAAATCTGCAGCTCTTTTTTGTGCTACCGGTATGATGTCATAATTCAACATAATTATCTCATCTTTCACGTAATCTTTCATATTGTTTATGTTTACAACAAAACTTTGATGAGGTGTAACAAAATCATATTGATGCAGCTTTTCTTCTACTGAAGTTATTGTTTCTGATAACATAAAATTACCCTTTTTCGTAACTGCCTTAAGCTTGCGGTCAACTCGTTCAAAATAGTAAATATCATCAATCGAAAGCCTTATACAGTTTTTTCCTGCATTGAATGCAACGATATGATATTTATATTCGTCATTTAATTTTTTCCGCAATATTTTTTCCAACACTTCGTCCAGTTGGTTATAAATTAGTTCTCTTGTTACAGGTTTCTCCAGATAATCAAAAGCATGTACAGAAAGTGCTTCCTTGGTAAGCCCCGTATAACTGGTTAAATAAATAATTTCAACCGTTTTATTTTTCTTTCGT